>NZ_VCEJ01000002.1:0-418288 GCF_005860805.1 Dyadobacter luticola
AGAAGAATACAATCAACGAAGACCTCACGAAGGACTCAGCAATATGACACCTTTTGAATGGAAAGACCTGCTGATGAAAAAGGAAATACAACAACTAATAGCTGTCTGAGAAACGGGGTACATACAAACAGCTGTTAAATAGCCTGTTCCTGCATCTGGCAAGCCCGTCAGTATCCTCGCAAATCATTGAAACTGCCTTGTTCGGATTGCTTTCAAAAAGCTCGATCAGGATTGATGAAACGGTGTCAATAATTCTTGGGTCATGCTTTTGATTTAAAGTTTTTGATACCCTCGTTCCTAAATAAATGGCTTCACGATGTTCCCCAAAGGGTTCGAACGTGAAGCCTAAAATGTTGTTATTGAATTCCGGATAGTCTAAAAAATATCCCGATGAATCGGAAAAATATGCAACGTATTCAACTTTTGCATCTGTTTGAAACCAGTATGTGTGTTTACCAGTATCAACAATTTTATATGGGTTTAACAAGTTTGATACCTCTCGCGTTTAAATCTGATTCTGTTACCTTACCTCTGATGTGGTCGGATAAAACTTTTTTGTCTTCCAACATTTGTTGAAAGAGCGTTTTGGGTCTCACCTGATTTTTTGCACCATCAGCAACTTTTACTTCCGGGGCATTTGCTGTTTTTTTCATGGTGTTATTTATGAAGGAATGTTGGTAACCCGTTTCTGTTTAGACGATTCGAGTGAACAAAAGTAATCAATCCGCACCTGAGTTTAAAATCTCTCCGGATAGTCCTATCCAAACAAAAAATAAATTTCTGCCATCTTCTAAATCCAGAGGTACGTTTTCCGCCTAATCCAGTATAGCATTAAACAGTTAAAAAATATAACTGAAAACCGGCGCTTTGCCAGCCACACGCTTTTCCGATAAGAGTTTCCTGACGACCTGTTAACATCGGCTAAACTTGTGAATATGCCCCATCTGTCTGAAAACAACAGATTGCGAGATGCCCAGCTTTGGAAAGAGCTGGTGCTCGGCAGTGAGCAGGCTTTGGGCGCGCTGATGCACATTCACTACCGGTCGCTGGTCAATTATGGCCAGAAATTTATCAAGGACGAAGAATTCCTCAAAGACTGCATCCAGGAAATGTTCATTGAAGTCTGGAACCGCCGGGGCGCCTTATCCAGTCCCAACAATGTGCGCGCCTATCTTTTTACCTCGCTCCGCCGGAAAGTTTACCGCGAGGGTCACAAGCTCCAACTTTTTGAACACCACGACATGGCCGACGCTGAAACTACGGGCAGCACGGACATTGAATTTTCTCCGGAATGGTGGCTGATCGAAGAAGAAAGCCTGGCCGAGCGCACCCGCAAAATGGGCGATCTGCTCAATCTACTTCCCAAGCGCCAGCGCGAAGTCATTTATCTGAAATATTACCAGGAACTCAGCCGCGAGGAAATTGCGCAGGTCCTGACCATTTCACCCCAAACCGTTTCCAACCTCATCCAGCAGGCGTTCATGAACCTGCGCGACCGGATCAAGACGGTCGCCATCAGTCTTTGTGCTTTAATAACGCTGTTTCTGGGCTATTAAAGGCACTTTCTTATAAATTTTAAAAAAATAATACAAAAATCTGGTATCTGAGGTGCGTCCCCTGCATCTCTTAATTGAAGCATGATCATGACCGACTACCGCAACTATACGACTGAAGATCTCCTGACCGACGCGCTCTTCCGGGCGTGGGTGCTGAATGCTGATCCCGAGGCAACCGCATTCTGGCATTACTGGCTGGTAGACAATCCCGATCGCTCCGAAAGGGTAGAGGCGGCACGGGCGCTTTTGTTGGCGATGCAGGAAAAAAGGCAGACGGTTTCTGATGAAGAACTGGGCAAGATCGTGGAGGCAACATTGGGCCGGCTGGGTAATGCGGACGTTACTGAAAAACCTTCGAGCAGACGGATCTATTTCATACTCTCGCGGATTGCTGCCGCCATCGTGCTGGTGGCCGGGCTGGGCTGGCTGGTGCACAAATTTCCGGGCGGTTCTTCTTCCAATGTTATTTCAAAGCAATCAACTTCTGACGAAATCAGGACGGAGCGCAAGAACAATACGGACAAACCCATGACGGTGCTGCTGGGCGATAAAAGTACCGTGATCCTGCAACCGGGCAGCCAGCTATCATTCAGCCCGGCGATGGAAAAGGCTTCGAAACGCATCGTGTACCTCGATGGCGAAGGTTTTTTTGATGTGGTAAAAGATCCTGCACATCCGTTTTTTGTTTATACCAATCAATTAGTAACCAGGGTTTTGGGTACCTCTTTCCGGGTGGTAGCTTATAACCGCGAAAAGCAGGCCTCGGTGAGTGTAGTCACGGGGAAGGTGACGGTTTTTGCCAAAAAAGATCTGGAAAAAACGGACCGGGTAGCGAACCCGCCCGCCTCCGGCGACGTGGTGCTGTCGCCGAACGAGCAGGCAACATTCACGCAAAATGCTGCCAAACTGACCAAATCCAAAATAGAAGGATTGGTCACGCTATACCATTCTCCTGAATTTTCCTTTGACGAAACGCCGGTTACGGAAGTTTTCACCGCACTGGAAAAAGCGTACGGGATCGATATCAAATACGAACCTGAAAAAATCGACGGATACCTGCTCACTGCCACATTTGCCGACATGAGCCTCCACGACGAGCTGCAACTAATCTGCCGCATTATCAAGGGAAATTATCATATCGAAGAAGGCAAAGTCATCATTGAAACCGGCCCGTAACCTTTCCAAAACCACCAACTATTCACTAAACCCGCTTAATCTTTTTATGACAAAAACCTTACTATTCCTAAACCCAAGGCGCTTTGGTGCACGGTGCGCCGGGCGGGGCACTGCAGTCACCAAAATTTCGGTGCTGCACCTTTTGATCATGCTGTTCTTTACCAGCCTGTCTTTTGCCAGCACCGGTAAGGGACAGGAAATCCTGGAAAAAAGGATCAGCCTGCAAATGGAGGGCATCACATTGAAAAAAGCATTATCCGCGCTGGAAAATCGCTCGGATGCGCGCTTCATGTACAACCCAAACGAAATCCAGTCTTCGCTGGAAGTGAATGTTTCGGCCAGTAACGAGCGGCTGAGCGTGGTGCTCACCAAGTTGCTCAGCCCGTTGCAGATCTCGTACGAAGCCACCGGAAAGCAGATTTTGCTTTTCAAAGAAGTAGGCAATGTGCCCAAATCCTCCGGCCCGATGTCGATCTCGGTGGCGGAAGTTCGGCCCGCTCCGGCAAAAACCGTGACGGGTTCGGTGTTGGCAAATGCTGATAAAGCAGGGATTCCGGGCGTAAATGTGATGCTGAAAGGGACGCAAACCGGTACAACCACGGACGCCAACGGTAAATTTTCGATTGATGTAAATGGCGACGGCGCGGTGCTGATCTTTTCTTATATCGGTTTCCAGACGCAGGAAGTGCCGGTGGGAAGTGGCAATTTGCTGGATATCATCATGATGGAAAGTGTGGAAACTTTGCAGGAAGCGGTGGTGACGGCCCTGGGTATCAAGCGCGACAAAAGATCGCTGGGCTACTCTGTCGGCACGGTAGAAGGCACTGCCATCACGCAAACGCCGCAGAATAATGTGCTGAATGCGATGGCGGGTAAGGTGGCCGGGGTGCAGATTTCACAAATGGGCGGCGGCGTCGGTTCTTCGGTAAGTATGATCATTCGCGGGGCAAATTCCTTGAACGGGGACAACCAGCCGCTTTTTGTGATCGACGGTGTGCCGGTGGCCAACAAGCTTTCCAATGGTTTTGCCGGTGCAGATATGGGTAACCCGATTTCCGACATCAACCCCAACGACATTGCCAGTGTATCGATTTTGAAAGGCCCCAGCGCAGCAGCATTATACGGTTCACGCGCAGGGAATGGTGTGGTTTTGATCACAACCAAATCCGGTGCGGCGGGTAAAAAAGGCATTGGTGTTTCGCTGAACACTTCGGTGGTAGCTGATGTGCCGCTGCAATATGTGCAGGTGCAGAACAAATTCGGCTCGGGTAAAACCGGGGCGCATATTCTGGAAGAACCTGAAAATGAGAGCTGGGGCGCCGCGCTGGACAAAGGCGAGCAGTGGGTTTTGTGGAACAGCAATGGTCAGAAAGTGCCACTGGTTTCTTATCCCAACCGTTTCAAGGATTTTTTCCGGACCGGCATTACCAACACCAACAACATTTCGGTGAATGGTAATTACGACAAAGGAAATTTCCGGTTGTCGCTCGGGAACATGAAAAATACCGGCATCATCCCGAATACCGATCTCTCCCGCCTGACGCTTGCTTTAAATACAACCTACAACCTGACTGACAAGCTGCGGGCTTCGGTGAATATGAACATTACCGAATCGGGCTCCGACAACCGGCCTATCATTGACCAGAGCCGTAATGATGTAGTTCGCAGCGTCTATGAAACCGGCGCGCAAGTGAACATTAACGATCTCCGCGACTACTGGCTGCCTGGCCAGGAAGGCATCGCGCAGCGAAAATACAAGGACAAACAGAATAACCCTTTTTATCTGGTATACGAAAACCCGACGGGTTTCAAACGCGACCGGATCGTGAGTAAAATCCAGCTCGATTACGAAATTTCCAAGGAATTTTCGATCACCGGCCGCTTCTCGCGCGACTCTTATGAAGAAATTTTGGAAGCCAAAAAAGCCTACAACAATTTCGAGGCCGTGAACGGTGCCTATCAGGTTTCGAACAACTATAATAAAGAGACGAACCTGGACCTGATTTTGAGCTACAAGAAAAACTTCGGTGAACATTGGAGCGTAAATGCGCTGGCTGGGGTGAACCGCCTGCAACAGTACGGACGCAGCCTTGCCACAGCCGCTACGGCACTGGTGGTACCGGGCGTGTACAACATTTCAAATGGTGCGCCGGGTGCGGTTTCCTACAATAGTCTTTTGAACAGAAAAAAATTGTACGGTGCCTACGCCTCGGCTTCAGTGGGTTTCAAAGATATGGTGTACCTGGACCTGACCGCCCGCAATGACTGGACGAGTACTTTGCCGAAAGGGAACAATTCCTACTTCTATCCATCGGCTTCGCTGAGCGTGATCGCTTCCGAAATGTTTGAAATGCCGCGCTGGGTGAGCTTTGCCAAGATCCGCGCCGGATACGCACAGGTGGGAAATGATGTGGCGCCTTACGCTTACAGCCGCATTTACCAAACTGCCCTCGACTGGGGCTCGGCCAAAAATATGTATATGGACGGTACGCTCAAAAACGCCAACCTGAAACCGGAAATCGCGACTTCCAGCGAGATTGGTGTGGATCTGAAATTTTTCAGTAACCGCCTGGGACTGGACGCGACATTTTATCAGAGAGGAAATAAAAACCAGGTGCTATCGATCCTGACGCCCATTGAATCAGGCGCTAACACAAAGCAGATCAATGCTGGTCTGGTAGAAAGCAAAGGTTTTGAGCTGGCGCTTTACACGACGCCGATCAAGCGGGAAAATTTCAGCTGGGACATGAATTTCACATTGACCCGCAACCGTACTTACATTACCCGGCTGGCCGAGGGCATCAAATATTTTTCTTTTGCATCGTACTCCGGCGCCGAGGTGCGCACCTACGAAGGCGGCCAGGTGGGCGACATTTATGCAGCGCCGATCCTGAAAGTGAAGGATACCAGCTCGCCTTATTATGGCTACCCGATCGTCACCAACGGCGGACTTTACCAGACCGACAATGATGTGAACAACCTGAAAAAGATCGGGAACTTCAACCACAAGTTCCTGATGGGCGTGCAGCCGTCGATCACTTATAAAAATGTGACCTTATTCGCGAATGTAGACTGGCGCCTGGGCGGCTCATTTTATTCCAATACCATGATGTTCCTCGGGAATAATGGTCAGCTCGAAAAAACATTGACGGGCGAAAGCTACGATCCGAACCAGAGCCTGGAAGAGCAGATCAAGGCCAATCCTGAAAAATACCTGGGCAGCTGGGTAGGCGGCCGCAATGCCGAGTACCACGGATTTGCCTGGCCGGAAGGCAGCGTGGAGGCCAGCAGAAGGGTGCAGGATGCCAGCCTGAACCCCGGCGTACTTGCTACCAAAGATGCGGATGGAAAAACAGTTTATACCGAAAACCTCGGCGGGCCCGGCAGCAAGTGGCTCGACCCTTTCAGCGCCTACCGCTACGCTAACCGCCCTTTTGCCGAAAAAAATATGTACAGCGCGACTTATGTAAAAGTGCGGGAGGTTTCGATCACTTACCGCCTCCCCAAAACATTCGTAAACCGTCTGCATTTGCAGAATGCGTCGCTAGGATTTGTGGCGAACAACATTTTTATGTGGACTGCGGCGGGCATCAAAGGCCTCGATCCGGAGCGGGCTTTCCGGCCAAATGGCGTCGGCTGGTCGCAGGGGGTGGAGTATTATAATGTACTTCCTTTCACCGGTTCTTTCGGTCTTAAATTGAATGTAGACTTTTAATTGCAAGCGAAAATGAAAACGATAAAAGCATTAAGAATTTCCTTCCTTGCGACGATGTGTCTGTGGCTGAGCGCATGCGGGGATTTGACCGAAATCAATAAAAATCCGAATAGTCCGGAGAATGTATCTTCCAATTATGTGCTGACTTACTCGCTGGTGAACAGTGGCAAGCTGGTTTTTAATTTGGGTAAAAATAGCTCCAAAATCGCCGCCGCCATGCAATATATGCAGGCGGGGACCAACGAAGGCGCTGCCGAAACCAACCAGTACGCCTGGACGCAGGAAAGCTGGGCCGGTTACTATGATATTCTGCGGAATGTGCAGATCATTTATGACAATGGTGTGCGCGATGATAACAAGTTTTTCCAGGGAATCGGGTTGACGATGAAGTCGATGGTTTTCGGTCTGCTGACGGATCTTTACGGCGACATTCCTTACAGCGAGGCCCTGCAAGCTAGTAACGGTCAGTTTTTTCCAAAATATGACGCGCAGGCAGACGTTTACAAAGGCATTATGACGGACCTGAAAACCGCGGATGGATTACTTCAAAACCTGTCGGCAAAAGATGCGGTGAGTGCTACTTCGGATGTGATGTACAAAGGTGATGTGACCAAATGGCGGAAATTTGCCAACTCGCTGCGACTGCGGTACGCCCTTCGTTTGGCTGATAAAAAAGCGGAAATGGCGGCACTGGGTATCAACCTGGAAACCGAATTTAAAGAAGCGTCCGCCAATGCATTTACCAGCAAATCCGACGACGCCTCGATCGCCTTCCTCGGTACCAACTCCGACAACTCGCAACCAGGCGGCCCGCTCGCCTCGGCCACATTCAACTGGCTGACCAAACCAGCCAAGCCGCTGGTAGACAAGCTGATCCAATTGAATGATCCCCGGTTACAGCGCTGGGCGAACCCGGTAAAAAGAAAATGGGACGCGACGGTGAAAACGGAAACCACGAAATCCTATACAAACCTTTTTGGCGAAACTTACTCCGTCGTTTATGTGCCAGCAGTTGCTTCCAGCGCGGATACCAGTCTGTACGTGGGCCTGCCGGTCGGTTTGCCGATCACGCAGGGAATTGTTTATAACAAAGGAAATGATGTGTCGGTGTACCCCAACGAGCAGAATCCCTACATTTCCTTCATCCACGACCGCTACCGCAAAAACATCGATCCGTATGTGGCAATGAATTTCATGAACTATCCCGAAGTAGAATTCATCCTCGCAGAAGCTGCCCTGCTCGGTGGATTTGGCGCGACAGACGCAGAGGTACATTATAAAAAAGCAGTGCAGGCTTCTATGGATAAGGAAGGTGCATTGACAGCTGCGACATTCAATTTTGAAAATTACTACGCACAGCCGGGTGTAAGCTACGCCAGCGCCACCAACAAGCAGGAGCGGATTTTGGAGCAAAAATGGATATCCTCCTGGTTCAGCATCCAGTCATGGTTCGATTGGAGACGCACCGGTTTCCCGGCATTAAAAACCGGTCCCGTAGCACAGTTCGGCCCGGCATTACCGATCCGCTACATGTATCCCTCCCCGAACCTCGACCCGAAATACATCGCCAACTACACGGACGCCGTCAACAAGCTGGGCAGCACCAACTACATCCCCGCCGGCCAAAGCAAAGACCATCATTACGCCAAAATGTGGCTGATACAAGGCACGAACAAGCCTTACTAAAAGATGCATCGGGTTAAAAATTTAAAACCCGATGCATCTTTTTACCCTCCCACGATCAGTATTTCTGACCTGCCATTTTCCGGCGGCAGAGGTGCTGATCTTGGCTTTTCAGGGTGTTTGTTTTTTTTAAAATCAGTGGTTGTAAAGTCTATTTATAAATATTTCGCGAAAGATTTTTATTTTAATGCTAAACCGGTTTATTTAGCGTACTAAATCGGTTTAGTAATCATAAATCGATGGAGTAATCACTAAATACCCTGTAACCTATGAGAGTCATTTTACCTTTTTTGCTGCTTTTCGCCCTGTTTTGGACGGATGCGGCTGCTCAGCAGCAGGTGACCGGCAAGGTCACCGATTCCCGGGGAGAACCTTTGCCCGGTGTCAACATTATCGTTAAAAATACTTCCACGGGCACCGTCACCAATGTCGACGGGACGTATGCCTTGAAAGTATCGGAGCAGAACGCCGTGCTGCTCTTTTCGTTTATCGGCTACGCGCCCGTGGAAATGCCGGTAGGCGCGCAGACGAGTATCAATGTCACCATGAAAGAGGACCTGCAAAACCTCGACGAACTGGTGGTGGTAGGTTATGGTACGGTCAAGAAATCGGATCTGACCGGCTCGGTTGCTTCCATCACTTCGGCAGAGCTGAAAGCTACGCCAGTCACCACTTTCGACCAGGCTTTGCAGGGCCGCGCGGCGGGTGTGCAGGTGGTGCAATCCAATGGTGTGCCGGGCGGCGGGACCAACATTCGTATCCGGGGTACAACGTCGGTGAGCGCCAGCAGCGAGCCGCTGTATGTGATCGACGGCATGTTAATAAACAACAATACTGCTGAAATGTCGGCGGGTGGTCGCGGGCCATCATTGAACCCGCTTTCGACCATCAACCCCAGCGATATCGAGTCCATCGAAGTGTTGAAAGATGCCTCGGCCACGGCGATTTATGGTTCACGCGCCGCAAATGGTGTGATCCTGATCACGACGCGGAAAGGCAAATCGGGCAAGGCTTCTATCAATTTTGAAACCTATTACGGCAGCCAGCAGGTGACCAAAACGCTGGATATGCTCAATGCGACGCAGTTTGCGACGCTGGTCAACGAGGCGCAAACCAATGCTAAACTGGCGCCGGTATACACCAATCCGGCCAGCCTGGGCGAGGGTACCAACTGGCAGAAAGAGCTTTTCCGCAAAGCGTCGATCGCCAATTACCAGGTTTCGCTCACGGGCGGCAATGACAAGACGCGCTATGCCGTGGGTGGGGGTTATTTTAAACAAAATGGCATTGTGCTCGGCTCGGATTTCGACCGCTATTCTTTTAAGCTTAACCTGGATACCGACGTCAGCAAAAAACTGAAAGTGGGTACCAACCTGTCCTTCAATCGAATGTCCACGAACGGGGTGCTTACGGGGCCGGGCAATGTGGTGCAGGGCGTGGTGACCAATGCTCTGCAATTCAACCCGATCCTGCCGGTATATGATCCGACCCGGCCGGGCGGCTACACTTTCCAGCACGACCGCAAGGACGCCGTCGCCAACCCGATCGCTGAGGCCAAAGAGTATCAGGCGATCACGACTACTTCGCGGATGCTGGGTTCTGTTTTTGCCGAATACCAGATCATCCAGGGGCTGACATTCAAATCGAGTTTTGGCATAGACGCTTTGAATACCAAGTCCAACACATTCGGTCCCAATTTTTTGAAAAGGACAGAAAACAGCATGGGCGAGGCTTCGGTAACGACATTACAGGCACTTACCTGGCTGAACACCAATACATTCAACTACAACCGGCAGCTCAACAAAGACAACAGTATCAACGTGCTGCTTGGATTTGAAACGCAGAAATTCAGGAACGAATCGGTCAATGCGTATGCCTTCGGTTTTCCCGATTCGCGCACCGGCTGGCATGATATCGGTTCTGCCGAAAATCCGCAGACGACGACAAATGGTGAATTACAGTGGAGTATGCTGTCTTACTTTGGAAGGGTGAATTATTCTTTGAAAAACAAATACTTGTTTACCGTCACAGGCCGCAGTGATGGTTCTTCCAAGTTTTCCGAAGGCCGGAAATTCGGTTTCTTCCCTTCGGCGGCATTTGCCTGGAAGGTTACCGAAGAGAATTTCATGAAATCGGCGACATTTATCCAGGATTTGAAACTTCGCGCCAGCTACGGCCGCACGGGTAACCAGTCGATCCCGCCTTACCGCTCACTGGCATTGATCGCGGCGATCGGGCAGGGTGTCTTCTCGACGACGGGCCAGGAAGTGATCCGCGGCCGCGAGCCGGTTTCCTATCCGAATAAAGAATTGAAATGGGAAACGACCGACCAGTTGAATGCGGCCGTCGACCTCGCTGTATTGAAAGGCCGGCTGAACCTGACGGTGGAGGCTTATAATAAAAATACCATTGACCTGCTCCTGGATACGCCAATCCCGTTTACCACAGGTTTTGAAAATACACTCCTGAACATCGGGAATGTAAGAAACCGTGGGATAGACATTGCGGTAAGCTCGGTAAACCTCGACGGAAAAGTACAATGGAACACTTCGCTGAATGTTTCCATGAACCGCAACAAAATCACGAACCTGGCCCGGAGCGGTGATGTGAACCTAGGTGTGGGCGGCAACATTCTCCGGGAAGGCCAGCCGATTGGAACGTTTTTCGGCTACGTGTTTGACGGCATTTACCAGACCGACGAAGATGCAAAAAGCAGTCCCGCTATTGCAGGGCAGACGCCTGCCGCCGGTGACCGCCGCTACAAAGATATCAGCGGCCCGGGTGGTAAACCCGATGGCATCGTCAACGATTTCGACCGTACCATTATCGGTTCCGCCCAGCCCGATTTCACCTGGGGACTGAATAATTCCGTGACTTACCGGAACATTACATTATCCCTCTTTCTGCAGGGCTCGCAGGGAAACCAGATGGTGAACCAAAACCTGGGCGACCTGGCTAATGTGAACGGAAAACAGAATGTGCTGGCCGAGCCTGGCCTGGGCCGCTGGACACCGGAAAACCACAGCAACAAGTACGCCCGCGCACTTTCTACGGCCAATGACAATGTGTTTTCGTCCCGGTTTATCGAAGACGCTTCCTATATGCGACTCAAAAATATTACGCTGGGCTACAACTTCCATGCGGGTGTGCTGAAAAAGCTGGGGATGGCAAATGCGCGGCTGTATGTGAGCGCAACCAACCTTTGGACATTGACCAATTACAGCGGATATGATCCGGAAGGCAATGCGTATGGCGGCACGACCAACATTGTCGGCGTCGATTTTGGCGGGTATCCCCAGGCGAAGACTTACACGGTCGGCCTCAATTTTGGATTTTAGTTCCACAGATTTTTCAATGATTGAAATGAAAAGATATAACCTTATAAAAACATCCGGAATGGTGCTGGGCGCGGCGATTTTGTGGCTGAGCTCGTGCCAGGATTTCCTGAAAGAAAACCCGCAGGACCGCATTGCGCAGGACCGTTTTTACCAGACTGCCGAAGACGCGAATGCGGCCGTTAACTCCGTGTATTCCAATCTTGGCTCAACGTCATCCGGCCCGGAAGGTATTTACCACAGCACTACCTGGATTTCGGCTGGGTTGGCTTCCGACGAATTGATCAACAAGCAGGAGGGCGCGATTGCGAATGATCAGCTGGCAACGTTTTCGTGGAATGCGGAAAACAGCAGCGTGAGCACGATGTGGCGCATTCATTATAAAACCATTACGCTGGCGAACATTGCCATCGAGCGCATCCCGCCGATCAATATGGACGAAACTTTGCGGACGCGCCTGGTGAATGAGGCGAAATTCCTGCGGGCAATGTCTTATTTCAACCTTGTGAGAATGTTTGGCAATGTGCCTTTGCTGCTGACGGAAGAGGAGCCCCTCGACCCGGAAGTGGCCGGTGTGAATACGATCTACGACCAGATTATCAGCGATTTAAAATCAGCGGAAGGCCTGCCGCTCGACGGCGCGATCCAGGAAGGACGTGCCACCAGCGGTGCCGCGAAAGCTTTACTGGCGAAGGTATATTTGACGAGAAAAGATTTTCAGAACGCCTCGGCGAAGGCTTTGGAAGTGATCCAGTCCAACAAATATGCGCTCTGGGATAATTATGGGGATGTTTTCAAGCATACCAGCCGCAATGGTAAGGAGGCGCTTTTTTCTGTGAGTTTTGGCGATGGCGGCGGGAGCATTTCTTTCTGGGAGTTCGGGCAGTTTAATGTGCGTTTGCTGCCGCCGGAGCTTTCAAAGGAAATTGCCGGAATACGGAATACCCAGGGCTGGCAGGCAGCTACGAAGGATTTGTACGATTCTTTTTCGGACCAGGACGAGCGCAAGAAAGTGACGTTTCTGACGGAATTTCAGAATGACAAAGGCGCGACGATCAAGCTGAAAGACATTTATATACAAAAATATTGGGACCGCACTGCCGAGCCGGTTGCCGGTGATTCGCAGCAGGATTTTCCGGTGATCCGTTATCCCGACGTGCTGCTGACCTACGCCGAAGCGCAGGCTGAGCTGGGAAATTTCGCGGTGGCCAACCAGTATGTGAACCTGGTGCGGGAAAGAGCGAACCTGCCAAAGGTTAACCTGGCGGGCGCGGCTGCTTTAAAAGAGGAGATCCTGGACCAGCGGCGGAAGGAATTTGTGGCCGAAGGTCACCGCTGGTACGACCTCGTGCGGACCGGGACGTTGGCAGCCAAGGTGCAAAAAGCCAAATCGATTGCCGTAAAATCGACTTACGATCTGTTCCCGATCCCGCAGCGTGAGCGCGACGTAAATACCAAATTGCCGCAAAACCCTGGATATTAATGAAGCATCGGATTATTGCCCTGGCGGCCCTGGTCGGCCTTTTCTCATCTTCCTGCGGCACCGATCGTGATGCGGGGAAAACTGCTGAAAAGCAAAATGCCGCCGCGCAGGAACTTACCCCGGCCGAATATGTAAACCCGCTTATCGGTGCGAGTACCAGCACCGGTAAGGCCGGGATTTACCATGGTTTAGGCAAGACTTTTCCTGGCGCAACTACGCCTTACGGGCTCGTGCAGGTAAGTCCCAACACGATCACCGGCGGCGATAATGGTTCGGGTTACAGCTATGAGCATACTTCCATTGAGGGTTTTGCATTTACCCAAATGAGCGGGATCGGCTGGTACGGGGATCTGGGAAATTTCCTGGTGACGCCTACGACCGGAACATTGCATACTGCGCGGGGCAAGGAAGGTGTGGCAGGCAGCGGCTATCGATCCGGTTATTCCAAAAAAGAGGAAAAAGCTGCCGCCGGATACTATGCGGCCACATTGACCGACTACAACATTAAGGCTGAAATGACGGCCGCGCCTCACAGCGGCATGCTGCGGTTTACATTTCCAGAAAACAAAAAGTCGCGGATACAAATTGACCTGGCGCGCAGGGTAGGGGGTACCTCTACGCGCCAGTATGTGCAGGTGGTGGATAATCACACGATCAAAGGCTGGATGAAATGTACGCCCGACGGCGGCGGCTGGGGAAATGGCGATGGACATGCCGATTACACGGTTTATTTTTATGCACAATTCAGCAAACCATTTAAAAAACTGGGTGCCTGGAAAGCCGACATTCCCAAAAACTGGACGCGCAAACGTGAAGACATTGAAAGCGACCGCTACCAGGAACGCGTGGCAAAAGCCGCGATTCTGGACTCGGTGACCACATTGGAAGGCGATCACCTGGGTGTTTTTGCAGAATATGAAACCCGGAAAGACGATCCGATTTTGTTCAAATCGGGCATTTCATTTGTGAGCATGGACGGTGCGGAGAAAAACCTGCAAAAGGAAATTTCCGGCTGGGATTTCGACGGGCTGCACAAGCAGGCAGTGGGGCTTTGGAACAATGCTTTAAGCGCTATGAATGTCTCCGGCGGCAGCGACGAGGACAAGCACATTTTCTATACAGCTTTGTACCACACGATGATCGACCCGCGGATGTTTGCGGATGTGGATGGAAGCTTTACCGGCGGGGATGGAAAAATCCATCAGTCAAATGACTACACGCGGAGGACGATTTTCAGCGGCTGGGATGTGTTCCGCAGCCAGTTTCCACTGCAAACATTGATCAATCCGAAGTTGGTAAATGATATGGTGCACTCCCTGCTTTCCCTCGCCGACGAGCGCAAGAAACCGTACCTCGAACGCTGGGAAATGCTGAATGCGTACAGCGGCTGCATGATCGGGAATCCGGCCTTGTCGGTCATCGCCGACGCCAATTCAAAAGGTATCGCCCGGTTTGACAAGGAAAAAGCATTGAAGTATGCCGTGCAAACCAGCAACGAGTTCGGGAATGGGGAGCGCGGATTTACGGTGGAGCCTTTCGGGATTTCGAATACATTGGAATATGCTTATACCGAATGGTGCACGTCGGCATTAGCCAAGTCACTCGGGAAGAGTGATATAGCGAAGGTTTTTGAAAAGCGCGGGCAGAGTTACCGGAATATTTTTGACAAAACAAAAGGCTGGTTTCGTCCGAAAGACAAAGCAGGTAACTGGCAGCCGTGGCCAGCGGAAGGTCGGATGCAGGACGGATATGGTTGTGTCGAAAGCAATCCTTACCAGCAGGGCTGGTTTGTTCCGCAGGACATTCCGGGCATGGTAACATTGATGGGCGGTAGCGAAAAAGTAGCCACTGACCTGACCACTTTTTTTGATAAAGTACCTGAAAACATGATGTGGAACGGCTACTACAACCACGCCAATGAGCCGGTGCATCACGTACCGTTTCTGTTTAATTGTGTGGGAAAACCGTGGCTGACACAGAAATGGACGCGTGAAATCTGCCGCCGGGCTTACCACAACTCGGTGGAAGGGCTTGTGGGGAATGAAGATGTGGGCCAGATGTCGGCCTGGTATGTGCTGGCAGCCAGCGGACTTTACCAGGTATGTCCGGGAAAAAACCGTTTTGAAATCACCAGTCCGGTTTTTGAGAAAGTCACATTACGCCTTGATCCGGCTTATGCAAAAGGCAAGGATTTTACCATTATCGCCCACGAAAATTCTCCCAAAAACGTCTACATCCAAAGCGCAAAACTTAACGGAAAAGCACATAACCAATGTTATTTGGATTATAACGATATCGCCGCGGGCGGCACATTGGAACTGACGATGGGACCTCAACCCAACCAAAAATTCCGTAAATAATTTCTATTCCTAGGCCCTGTACAGGCAGCCTTTAACTACTAATCCTAAACCCTTGAAAAATAACTTTCTGACATTCCTAAACCCACTTTTAATCGCCGCGCCGCTGACATTGCTGGCGACAGAAACCCACGCGCAAAAAGCCTATTTCATCGATGGTTATCATGGCGGTGTTTACGGACATTACCCGGTGGGCTACACCCAGTTTGTGGTAGACCAGCTCAAAAAAAATCCCAACTGGCGGGTGAACCTGGAAATCGAGCCGGAAACCTGGGATTCCGTGAAAGTACGGGAGCCCGAGGCGCTGGCGGAGTTTCAGAAACTGTTTGCAGACCAGTCGATTGCTGGCCGCGTGGAGTATGTAAGTCCGGCTTATGGGCAGAGTTACCTCTACAATATTTCGGGCGAGAGCATTATCCGGCATTTCGATTACGGGATGAAAAAGGTGCGCCAGCATTTCCCGACGGCGGTTTTCACAACTTACTCTTCCGAAGAACCTTGTTTCACGAGCGCACTGCCGCAGATTTTGAATTCTTTCGGCTACAAATATGCCTCTTTGAAAAACCCGAATACCTGTTGGGGCGGCTACACGCGGGCTTTTGGCGGGGAACTGGTGAACTGGATCGGGCCGGATGGGTCAAGGATTACGACCGTGCCGCGCTACGGCAGTGAAGGATTGGAACCGAACTCGACCTGGCAAACCGAGGGCTGGACGAATGCGCCAAAGTACATAAATGATGCATTGAAATCGGGCATTAAAAATCCGGTGGCGATGACCTTGCAGGACGCGGGCTGGCGAAATGGGCCGTGGATCGGGAATGGCGAAAAAGGTTATCAGCCAACAGAATACAAAACCTGGCGCGACTATTTCGCTAATGCTTCCATCGGAAAAGCGACACAGGATTGGCAATTTTCACAGGAAGATATGCAGGTGAGCCTGGTTTGGGGCTCGCAGATTTTGCAGAAAATTGCCCAGCAGGTGCGGGTTTCGGAGAATAAAATCGTGATGGCGGAGAAAGTCGCCGCATTCAATAAAGTGTACTACGGCATCCCGGTCCCGCAAACTTCCATCGACGAAGCCTGGCGGACACTCATGCTTTCCCAGCACCACGACTGCTGGATCGTACCGTACAATGGTAAACCCGGTCACACCTGGGCCGATAAAGTAGTCGCCTGGACGGATACCACCAATCACATCAGCGACGGCATTATCACAGCTGCGAAGACGAATGTGGCTGGTGAGCAGTATGTCAATGTTTTTAATACAACTGGAAATACCAGAACCGAGCTGGTAACCCTGCATTTACCGGCAGGAATTGACGCGAAAACATTCAGTTTGGTTGATTCAAAAAACAAGGAGATACCGGTGCAAATCGGCGCGGATCAGGCTGTTTATTTTAAGGTGAATGTTCCTGCGATGGGTTTTTCTCAATTTAAAATAGTAAACAAAAAACCTTCGCAAACTGGGGGCGCGAAAGCTGGCGTCACGGCTTCCGGGGATGTGATTTTGGAAAATGACCATTATAAACTGGTTTTGAATAAAGCGAAAGGTGGCAGCATAAAAAGTCTGATCGTGAAATCGCTGGGTAACAAGGAATTTGTGGATGTGAAAAGCGAACGGTCTTTTAATGAACTGCGTGGGAATTTCTACGATGACGGCGGATTTCATTCTACGACCGAAAATCCGGTGACGATCAGCATTATTGAAAATGGTCCGCTGGTGGTGACGGCGCAGATCAAAGGCGAGCTGCTGTCCAATCCTTACACTCA
The DNA here is from genome assembly GCF_005860805.1 of Dyadobacter luticola. Classification (GTDB taxonomy): domain Bacteria; phylum Bacteroidota; class Bacteroidia; order Cytophagales; family Spirosomataceae; genus Dyadobacter; species Dyadobacter luticola. The sequence goes on from NZ_VCEJ01000002.1 coordinate 17,076, forward strand.
GACAATTACCCTCAAACAGGGCGACCGTAAAATTGCCTGTGAGCTGAACATTGACTGGCAGAAAAATATCGGGATCGGCAGCGATTACAAGCAGCACGAAAAGATCGATCCGAAAGATGTTCACAAACCTTTTTATGACGACAGCCAGAAGCTGCTCGCCTTGTTTCCAGTCAATTTTAAATCACAAAAAATATATAAGGATGCGCCTTTTGATGTGACGGAAAGCAAGCTGGAAAATACGTTTTTCAGCCGCTGGGATAGCATTAAGAACAATTTGATGGTGAGCTGGGTAGATTTGTATGACGACAAAAACCATGTAGGCCTGGCCTTACTTTCCGACCAAACAACAAATTATACCCACGGCGAAAATTTCCCGCTAGGACTGAATGTGCAATATTCCGGCGCCGGGCTTTGGGGCAGAAACCATACCTTGACCGGCCCGAACAAAATGCGCTACGCCCTGATCCCCCACGCCGAAAAATGGGACAAAGCAAACATTTCCAAAGAATCCCAAAACTGGAACGAACCAGCAATAGCCCAAATAACCGACAGGTCAAAAGAAGCGGACAAATCCCTGGTCGATTTATCGACCACCCCTTATCAATTGCCGGCGATTTCAATCGCCGGAAAGGAGTTATTGATCAGGCTCTTCAATGCCGATGGCGATGATAGCGCCCAGAAAATTGTATTGGGCGGCAAGGCAGATTCAGCAGCTTTGGTGGAGTTGAACGGAACAGTAAAAGAAGAATTGAAAATGAGTAACAAGGATGGCAAAACGGTTTTGAATGTAGCCATGCCGCGGTTTGGCATCCGTACCATCCGCCTGACGAACTTTGTAGCGGAGTGATTTTTAGCTTTGGAAAAAAATAAAATATGAAGCAGATACAGATCATTCTCGCATTGTGTTGCCTGACATTTTCGGCTTACGCGCAGAAACTCAAACTGAGCCCGGTTTTGCAAAATAATATGGTGGTGCAGCAAAACCAGCCTTTCAAAGTGTGGGGCCAGGCGCCTGCCGGGACGGTGATTTCCATTCAGGCCGACTGGCAAGCAGCGCCGTTAAGTGTGGCGGCCAATGCCGAAAACCGGTTTGTAGGCATTATCCCGGTGCCGGTCGCGCGGAAAGGTGATTTTTCAAAACACCAGATCACGGTTTCCACTCCGGATGAAAAACGGGTGCTGGACAATCTGCTGATCGGCGAAACCTGGATTTGCAGCGGCCAGTCGAATATGCAATTTTCGATGCATGAAACATTGGATTCGGCCAGGGAGGTACCGGCGGCAAATTATCCGCAGATCAGGCTTTTTAGCGGCAGTCTCAATTTCAGTAACGAGCCTTTGGACAGCATTCAAGGCACCTGGCAGGAATGTACACCGGCGACAGTGTACAAATTCAGCGCGGTGGGTTACCATTTCGGGCGGGAGCTTTTTGCAAAATTGAATGTGCCGATCGGCCTCGTTTTTACCGGCATAGGTGCGTTGGCAGCGCAGGCGTATGTGCCCCGCGAGGTGCTTGCAGCGGATACAATGCTGAACCGCGTGTATTTGCAGCCTTATCTGGACAGCCCGAAATCGAAGGAAAAAATGGATGGCGGTTTTACTTTTGAGAAGGTGACGCGGCCATTTTTACTGTATAATGCGGTGATCCATCCGTTTATTAATCTGTCTGTCAAAGGTTTTATCTGGTACCAGGGCGAGTCCAACCGCGGCGAGCGCGAAAGTTATACGCGGCTGACGCAAACCATGATCCAAAGCTGGCGGGCGGCGTTCGGGCAGGGAAATCTGCCATTTTATTACGTACAGGTCGCACCGTTCTGGTACGATAAGCCCGATTCAACTTTGGCGGATTATGCGTTTTTCAGGGAGGCGCAGGAACGTGTGAGCGATTTGGGAAACACCGAAATGGTGGTGACGATGGACGTGGGCGAATCCAGGGACCTGCACCCGAAAAACAAAAAGCCGATCGGGTTACGTCTGGCAAAAACCGCCCTGAACCGTACTTACGGGCTTCTGGACGAAGCTTATCAGGGCCCGAAGTTTGACTATGCCGAGTATGGGAGCAAAGAAGTGAAGGTGTACTTCCGTCCCGAAACAGTTTTGAAAGGATTGGAAACCAATAATGCCAAGGCACCGGAGCACTTTTTCATCGCAGGAGCTGACCAGAAATTTTATCCGGCTACTGCCAAAATCGAAGGTAAACATTTGGTGCTGACCAGCTCAAAAGTGAAAAAGCCAGTGGCCGTGCGGTATGCATTTACCAACTTTCCGGTGACCAATTTACAAAACAAAGACGGCCTGCCGGCATTGCAATTCCGTAGTGACAACTGGCCCGAGCCTGCGCCTGCAAAGTGACGTCCTGCGCCGCAGCAGCGTATATTCGCATTTGTTGCGTATTTTCGAAGGTTGGGCACCAGGCAACTGCGGCCCGGCCAGGTAATCTCAATGAAAATAATGACAGATCCGAAACCATCGATGGGCGACCTCGCCAAGAGGCTCAATGTTTCAAAAACCACCGTATCATTTATCCTGAACGGAAAAGCGAAGGAAAAGCGGATCAGCGAATCCCTCGTGGAAAGGGTGCTGGCGGAGGCCGCAAGCCTGGGCTACCGTCCCAACCAGTTTGCCCAAAGCCTGCGCACCGGCCGGACCAACATTATCGGTCTGATGGTCGAGGACATTTCCAACCCGTTTTTCGCCAGCATTGCCAAGCTTATCGAGGAAAAGGTGTACCAGAATGGCTATAAAATCGTGTATTGCAGCACGGAAAACGACGTGGCGCGCGGTAAAGAATTTTTGACCATGTTCTCGACATTGAGCGTCGACGGCTGCATCATTGCCCCCACGCAGGGGATGGAGCAGGAAATCCAAAGCATGCTGGATAGCGGTAAAAACCTGGTGCTTTTCGACCGGATCTTTGGCAACGAGGGTGCGGAGGCGATCATGGTGAACAACCAGGGCGGCATGTACCAGGCAGTGGAACATCTGGTAGCGCGGGGCAGGAAGAACATCGGGCTGGTGGCGCTGGCGCTGGACGATCCCGAAAAGGAAGACCGGATCATTGGGTTCAAGCAAGTGATTGCAGACCATGGTTTACCGAGTTATGTGTTCCCCATGCCATTTAAAGGGGGATATGAATTTTATTTGCAGGATATCCGGGACATTTTAGAGAAAAATCCGGAGCTGGACGCGATGGTATTTGGTACCAACTACCTCGGCATTGCCGGGCTGGAAGTGATCAATGATATGGGCCTGAAAATCCCGGACGATATGGCGATGATCTCTTTCGACGACCATGATCTGTTCCGCATTCACCGCCCGGGCATCACCGTCATCGCGCAGCCCATCGAGGCGATTGCGCAGAAAGTGATCGATACCCTGATGCTGAAATTGCAGAGCCCGGTGGGTACGAGGCCCGCCGGAGAGGTGATTACATTGGCTACGTCGCTGATTGTCAGAGCATCATCATAGTGTATGGGGAGTAGCTGGGGGAGCGGATTTTTGAACATGGATTCCCGAATTTTTCGCTGCGTACTGATCGTCTCGCTCACCGGCTTTCTGTCCGGGTTCGATTCCATCGTCATTTCGGGCATCAACCTGCCCGTCCGCCACCTTTGGCACACTTCCGACTGGTTTCACGGCACATTCATCATTTCCATCGCCTTGTGGGGCTCGGTGGCTGGCGCGGTGATTGGCGGGTATCCGACGGAGCGCTGGGGCCGGAAAAGGGCATTGCTGCTCACCGGGGCACTTTTTGTGACGGCCTCGCTCGGCACGGCGCTGTCGGTTTCGCCTTATATGTTTGCATTTTTTCGATTTATCGGAGGTTTGGCTTCGGGCATCGGTACCATCGCTGCCCCGACTTACATTGCCGAAGTGAGCCAGGCCAAAGACCGCGGCAGGCTGGGCATTTTGTTCCAGGTTAACCTCGTTACCGGCATTCTCATGGCTTACATTTCCAATTACGCACTGGCCGGCGTGGGCGGCGCGCACGAGTGGCGCCTCATGGCTGGCGCGACAGGCGTAGTTGCATTGATTTTTACCCTACTAGCTACGGGTATTACCGAAAGTCCGCGCTGGCTGACGCGCACCGAAACATTGACATTGAAAACAAAACCTTCCGGCCTTTTTTCAGGAAAGTATACTAAAATCCTGCTCATAGCCTTGCTGATGGTGTTTTTCAACCAGTTTTCCGGGATCAGTTTTGTGCTTTTTTATGGTCCGCAGGTTTTGAAGGAAGCAGGTTTGGGCATGTCGCAGTCGCTGCTTGGCGGGGTATCTATCGGGATCGTGAATTTGCTGGGGACGTTTGTCGGGATGTATTTTATTGATAAAGTCGGCAGGCGGCAGCTGATGTTTGCCGGGTCGGTGGGGTATGTGGTGAGTTTGTCGATGATGGCTTTGGGATTATACATTGGATGGCCGGGCTGGTTTGTGCTGATTTTTATGCTAAGTTTTATCGTCTCCCACGCTATCGGGCAGGGGGCGGTTTTGTGGGTTTTCCTGGCTGAAATATTTCCTACCAAAGTTCGCGCATTCGGGCAGGCCTGGGGCTCGGGGATGCTGAATGTCTTCGCCGGGCTGATCACACTTTTCGGTTCAGTACTGATCAATCAGTTTGATGCCTGGGTCATTTTTGCCGGTTTTGCCTTCCTAATGGTTTTACAGTGGTTTTTCGTATTTTTTCTGATGCCCGAAACGCGCGGTATTTCGCTGGAAGAGCTTGAAAATCAGTTTTCCTGAGCCGCTGCCTTATTTTGTTTTTATATAAAAAATCAATTTTGTGAATGTTTGCTAAACCGATTAACTTAGCTCTTCATGAAAAGATTTTACCTGCATTGCTTTTTACTGCTACTCACGTTTTCGGCCTGTAAAAAAAAGGCACCCGATGTCTTGTTCAGCCTGATGACGCCGGCAGAAACCGGTATCACGTTTTCCAATGATATCCGCCAGACCGATTCGCTGAACATCCTGAAATACATGTACTTCTATAATGGTGCGGGCGTGGGGCTGGGGGATATCAACAATGATGGACTGACGGATATTTTCTTTTCGGGCAACATGGTTTCGTCCAGGTTATATCTCAATAAAGGGAATTTACAGTTTGAAGACATTACCGAAAAAGCCGGCATTACCACCAAAGGCTGGTGCACGGGCGTGGCGATGGTGGATTTGAATGCGGATGGTTTGCTCGACATTTACGTCAGTCGCGCGGGAAGTCCTGATCCGGCTGAGCGGGCTAATCTGCTATTTATCAATAAGGGAAATAATACATTCAACGAATCCGCCGCAGCTTACGGGCTGGCAGATACGGGTTACACGACGCAGACTGCATTTCTGGATTACGACAAAGACGGCGACCTGGACGCGTACGTGCTTACCCACGATCATTCACCAAAAGCCGTCTCCAACCTTATGCCGATCCGGACGCACGGCGAGGCAGCCAATACGGACAGATTATACCGGAATGAAGGCATCGGGCCGGAGGGTCATGCTGTTTTCAAAAATGTGTCTGCCGAAGCCGGCATTCAGATTGAGGGCTATGGGCTGGGTGTGGCGGTGAATGATCTTAATGAAGACGGCTGGCCGGATATCTATGTTGCCAATGATTTTCTGAGCAACGATATTTTATATATCAATAACCACGACGGCACCTTTACAAACCGGATCGGCGAGTACATCAAGCACCAAAGCTATAATGCGATGGGCGTGGATGTTTCGGATTTTAATAATGATGGTTTGCAGGACATTGTGGTGCTGGACATGCTGCCCGAGGATAATTACCGGCAGAAAATCATGGCCGCCGGGATGTCTAATGAAAAGTTTGACCTCATGCTGCAAACCGGCTATCAGCCTCAATATATGCGCAATACCTTACAGCTGAACAACGGTAATGGACATTTCAGCGAGATCGGTCAGCTGGCGGGCATCGATAAAACCGATTGGAGTTGGAGCCCGCTTTTCGCCGATTTCGATAATGACGGTTATCGCGATTTGTTCGTCAGCAACGGACTTTTGAAGGATATGACTGACAAGGATTTTATCAAATACAGCCAGCAGTCCACGATGTTTGAGGAGAAGGAAGTGATTGATAAAAAGCTATTGAAACTCATGAATGATATGCGGGGCGTGAAGGTAACGAATTATGTTTTTCAGAATAATAAAGACCTGACATTCAGCCACCGAAAAGATTGGGGGATGGATAAAGCCTCTTTTTCAAACGGCGCTTCTTTTGCAGATCTGGACAATGATGGTGACCTGGACCTGGTCGTCAATAATGTGAATGAAGCACCATTTTTCTACAAAAATGAATCGCAAAAGCTGTCAAAAAATAACTGGCTGCAACTTGCATTGCAAGGCGATTCGCTGAACCGGCTCGGGCTGGGGGCGAAGGTAACATTGCGCTACCAGGGTCAAATGCAGGTTTATGAGCATACTTTATATCGTGGTTTTCAATCGACGGTGGGGAGTACTGCGCATTTCGGTTTGGGAAATGTAAACCGGATTGATACTTTGGAAATTCGCTGGCCGGACGGTCGCGTGCAGCAAATGCGGAATGTCAATGCAAACCAGCGGCTGGTTTTGAAACAAAAAGATGCAAGTTCTCCGCCTACCGGCAAGCCCAAAAAGTTAAGTCCGATTTTCACAGAAGTTTCACAAGAGCACGGACTAGATTTTACACACATTGAAAACCAGCATTACGACGTAGCAGCGCAGATTCTCAGTCCGCAAACGTACGCGACGATGGGGCCAACAATGTCGGTCGGCGATATCGATGGTAATAGCTTGGAGGACCTTTTTATCGGTGGTGCGGCGGGCATTCCAGCGGTCTATTTTTTGCAGCAGGGCAATGGTCGTTTTGTTAAAAAGGCATTTTTTCTGGATTTGGCTTGCGAAGATACCGGCAGCCTGCTTTTCGATGCGGACGGTGATGGCGATCTGGATTTGTATGTCGCGAGCGGTGGTAATGAGTTCAAGGCAGATTCGCCGCTGTACCAGGACCGGTTGTATAAAAATGACGGTAAAGGAAATTTCACCAAAGATATCACCGCGCTGCCCAAAATGTTGGCGAGCAAAGCCTGCGTCACGGCCTCGGATTTTGATCAAGATGGAGACCTGGATCTTTTTGTCGGCGGGCGATTATTGCCGGGAGAATATCCCTCCGCGCCGGAAAGCTACATTTTAAGAAATGACGGCGGGAAGTTCACGAATGTGACCGCCCAGGTTTGCGCCGGTTTGAAAAACATTGGTATGGTAACTTCTGCACTCTGGACAGATTTTGACCGTGATGGATTAACGGATTTGCTGGTAGCCGGAGAGTGGATGCCAATCACATTTTTTAAAAATAAGAATGGTAAGTTGGTGAATGTCAACGCTTCTGCCGGTCTGGGCGAAACCTCAGGCTGGTGGAGGAGCATGGCCGCCGCGGACCTCGACCACGACGGCGACATGGATTACATTCTCGGAAATCTCGGTGCAAACCTGCCTTTCCGCGTGACCGAAAAAGAGCCGCTGACGATGTACAGCGGTAACCTCGACGGTAGCGGAATCCACCAGTCGCTGCTGACCTGGTACATTCAGGGAAAAAATTATCCCTGGCCTTCCCGCGACGCATTACTACGTCAGATGCCGCGGCTGGGAAAGCGTTTTTTTTTATACGATGAATATGCCAAAGCGACGGTGGAAGATGTGGTTTCGCCCGAAATTCTGCATAAAGCTGCCGTGCTTAAAAGCAGTTATTTCTCATCTTCCATCGTCGAAAACCTGGGAAAAGGCAAGTTCCGGATCCGGCCGCTGCCCGTGGAGGCGCAGTTTGCTCCGGTCCAGGGCATTTTACCCAAAGACATCGACGGCGACGGCAACATCGATCTCATCCTCTCGGGCAACTCCTACGCCCCGGATGCGTCCATCGGGCGGTTTGACGCGATGACCGGGCGGTACCTGAAAGGCGATGGAAAAGGGAACTTCAAAACTGTCAGTTCCGCCACATCCGGGCTTGGGCTTTCGGGCGATAACCGTGCTCTGGCAGAGCTGGTTATGCCAAGTAAAAAATCGCTGATTATTGGTGCTGCCAACTCGGGGAGGCTCGAAGTCTATACCCGAACCGGGCACTAAAAATCCGGTTTGGTGAAGCACAAAAATCCGTTCGCAAAATAAATTTCACGACGCGTCCAACCTATTGGCCCGCGGCAATCTCTTTGCACTAAATAGTAACCGGATCTTGACATTTAGCGATACAATGGTGACTTAATGTTGAAAAATAAATTTCCATTTCGACTTGAAAAGTTTAGTTTTCGCTCCTTACCTTGTATCAAACCCTTTTGACATTCATCCCTAACAATAATTAGAGCAATGATCGCTATCAGCATTTTAAATTTGCGCGTGTTATCGCATGCACATCCCCCCGACCTGCCAACGTATAATCTTCTAAGTCACCACCTGTTTCTTTTTTAAGTTTTTAGTTTGATTCGTTGATGGGCTATGCTCCGCCAACTTCGCTCATTATAGCTACCTATAATTGGGCCGAAGCATTGTATTGTAACCTTTTGAGTGTTGCAAAACAAAGGATTTTACCAAAGGAAGTGATTATTGCTGACGACGGGTCGGATAATAAAACGCACAGTTTAATCGTCCGGATGCAGGAAACATTTCCTGTACCGCTGGTGCATGTATGGCATGAGGATCAGGGTTTTAGGAAAAGCGAAATACTCAATAAAGCCGTCGCGCAAAGTACAGGCAGCTACGTGATCCAGGTGGATGGCGACGTGCTGCTGCACCCGTCTTTTGTAACCGATCACCTGGCGGCCGCCGAGCAGGCTGTTTTTATTCGGGGTAGCCGCGCCAGGATTACCGCCGCCAAAACCGAAACTTTGCTCCAAAATGCCGATGTGAACCTTAAATTTTACTCTCCCGGCGTGTATAACCGCTTGAATGCTTTGCGCATGCCAGGCTTATCTCGCCTCGGCTATCGCAAGGAAATGAAGAGCCGCAGCGTGCGGGGAAGTAACCTGGCTTTCTGGAAGGACGATTTTGTGAAGGTCAATGGCTACAACAACGATCTGAGTGGCTGGGGGCATGAGGATGAGGAACTTGCGGCAAGGTTTATCAATAACAACATTGAAAAAAAGATCGTGAAGCTGGGCGCGGTCCAGTTTCACCTGCATCATACCGAGTTACCAAAGCCTAACGAGCCGCATCATCGGCAAGTGATTGAAAAAACGCTGGATAAGAAAGTTAAAAGATGTACTAATGGATACCAGGAACTTCTCTAGTTCGCTTATTATTTCCACTTACAATTGGCCCGAGGCGCTGCGGCTATGCCTGCTGAGCGTCAAAATGCAGTCCGTTTTGCCCTGCGAAGTGATCGTGGCCGACGACGGATCGACAGCCCAAACGGCCGAGCTCATCGAGGCGATTCGGGCCGATTTCCCGGTGAAGCTCATCCACATCTGGCAGGAAGACGAGGGTTTCCGCCTTTCCAAGATCCGGAACAAAGCCATCGCCACCAGCTCCTGCGATTACGTGATCCAGATCGACGGCGACCTGGTGCTGCACAAACATTTTATCAAAGACCACCTTGCGATGCGGAAGCGCGGCACATTCGTAGCGGGAAGCAGGGTACTCATGGACAAGCCTTTATCTGATAAACTGGTACAGCTGCAAAGGCCGCGGGTCGATTTGTTCCAGCCGGGTTTGAAGAACATTTGCAACCGTTTCAGCATCCGCTGGCTGAGCCGGTACATGGCCGACCGGTATAAAAATCAGGATATTTTTACGTTGCGTGGCTGTAACATGGCTTTCTGGAAAGAGGATCTGGTGCGGGTAAATGGTTACAATGAGGTTTTTCACGCCTGGGGCCGGGAGGACAACGAAATCGCCGTGCGGCTTCTGAATTCCGGTTTGAAAAAACGCGCGATCAAGTTCGGCGGCGTGGTTTTCCATATTTTTCATCCCGAAGCCGACCGGGCGCGTTTTCGCGAAACGGACGAACATTTACTGGAAAGTGTGCTGCGGAAATCGGTGTATTGTGCGCAGGGATTGCATCAGTATATGGGCAGCCTGGCGCCGGTAATGCAGGTTGAAAATGAAGTTTTGGTTTAATTGATAATGGAAAAAAGTCGGCTGATTTCCATCATTCTGGTCACATTCAACGCAGAGGAGTATTTGCAGCGGTGCCTGGATAGCATCTTTTCTCAGGCATTTCCGCACATTGAGATCATTGTCATGGACGGAAAAAGTACGGACCGTACTGTCCAGATCCTGCAGCAAAACGCGAAGAAACTGGCTTTCTGGAAGAGTGAAAAGGACGCCGGGATCTACGATGCGATGAACAAGGCGCTGGAACACATTCAGGGAAGCTGGGTCTATTTTATTGGCGCAGATGATGTGCTGACACCCGAATTCTCAAAGTTTGCTGAGCATTTAGCAAATCCCAATCTGATCTACTATGGGAATGTGATCAAGTCCGGCAAGAAATATCTCGGCCAGCTTTCTCCGTATCAGCAGGCTAAAACCGGGATCAACCATCAAGCCATCATTTACCCGGCTTATTTCTTCAAAAACCGCAGATACGACACCCGCTACGCGATTTCCGCCGATCACGTGCTCAATATGGGCTGCAATAATTTGCAAGATTACGCTTTCAGATTCCTGGATTTTGACATTGCGGTTTTCAATGATACCGGCATTTCGTCGACGCAAAAGGATCTGATTTTTGAAAAGGAAAAAGGCAGATTGATCCTGCAACATTTCGGGCTGGCAATCTACCTGCGGTTTGTTTTTAAGAAAATGAAGGAGCGGATTTCGGGTCGCTAAAAGTCATTTTTACTGCTGAGTAACATTCCTTTTTCCCGGTCGAAAATGATCTTTGGCGGGAGTTGCAGGATTTTGGCCAGGAGTTTATTCCGCCACTTTCTTTTCGGGACGATTTTTATTAAACCAACTAAAAAGCGGTAAAATGCTGGCGTAGTGCCACTTTTCCTTTCTTTTTCTAACAAATTCCTCACTTGCTTTAAATATTCATCGCGCTGCTCGTAGCTTTTTTGGTTCACTGACCTAAATCGAAAACCGGCCAATAGAAAAGACGTGGTGTACAACTTCTGGTACCGCGAAAATCGCAGCCATAACTCGAAATCTGCTGCCAGCGAATAATCCCGCGCCATATAGCTCCCGGCTTCTTCCCACAATTCCCGCCGCCAGAAAACCGATTCCTGCTGGATAAACTTTCCGTCAAACATCAAAAGCCGCCGCCGCGACCAGCGCTGGGTATAGTTTAGGTCATCGTACAAAAAACATTGCCCGGCTTCATTGAAAAAAGAATTTGCGCCCATCAGCCACTTTACCTCCTTGAAATGCTGAAAAATTTCACCCACGGTAAATAAGCTTTTCGGATGATGCAGATCGTCAGCATTGATCCAGGTCATGATTTCGCCGGTCGAGCACGCAAAACCTTTTTGAATCGCATCATATAATCCGCCATCTTTTTCACTCACCCAAAATGCCAGTTGATTTTCATATTTACGGATAATTTCCACTGAACCGTCAGTGCTGCCGCCGTCGATAATGATGTATTCGAGATTGGGATATCTCTGATTCAGGATGGAGCGAATCGTTTCTTCCAGGTAACTGGCTTGGTTGAAGGAGGGCGTCACGACGGTGATTCTGGGCAGATTCAGGGACATTTTGCGCGCAAGTTCAATGCTTTACTTTTGACATAATTTTTATAATGTCCTTTAAACAAGAACTTTACACGCCGCGACAGACTTACCTTGATCCATTTCAAAGGCAATAAGTTTTCATGAAAAACCGCAGCCGGGTCTAACGCCTGAACTTGCGCCGCCACGTTTGCCAATGCTTTGAGATAAGCTCCGTAAACGATTTTTTTTAGATCATTCCCCAGCACATATTGTTCGGCAGTAAGTCGGAAGCTGTTTTCAACGCAATACCTGAAATCGTGAAAATGATAAAATATGAGCCGGTTTTTTGCGCCATCGGTCGACCGTAAATATACGTTGCCAGACTCGGTAAAATAGTTATACTGTGTTGAATTCCAAGGTGCTACGCCACCGCCGGGATGTTCGAGCACGTGTACGCCTTCGAAGCGCTCCGTCCAGTCGTCGAGGTATTTCTGGTCACCGAACTTGCGGTCTTCGAAGCGGGCATAGCACCATTCGAGGCAGGCGTCCATCCACCATTTTAATGCTGTCAATCCGTCCGGGGTATTTTTGAATGTCACAAATTGTACGCAGTAAATGCCGCTGAGCGCCGCCTGGTCATATTCCGGGCTATACCGGTGCTCGGTGATAAGGACGGATTTTTCGCCCATTTCGTCCGTCAGCACTTTTGGATCTTCGAAAAAAAGCAGGTCGGCATCCAGGTAAGTGCAGTGATCAAGGTCGTAATGTTGAATGCAATGCCAGATTGTAAACGAGGTGCACGTCCAGCAATATTCGGCGGCGGTACGATTGCTTTTTACCGAAAGCAGCTCCGGTGTTTCAAATTCTTTCAGGGAAATGATGGTCGCATTTGAGAGGTTCATCCGGCGTAGCAAATCGCAGCTGATGTCATCAAACGCGAAGATATAGAGCTGAAAATCAGTGGTTTGTTTTAATAGCGATTGGTACATCGCCACGCCACGCGAGAGATAAAACGAATTGAAAAGCGTGCAAAAATTCTGCATTCAAAAATGTACTTAGCGGAAGGATTTTTTGAAATACAAATATCAAAGATTATCCCGAAACCCGTGCCGTTTTGAGGCAATAAGCTAACTTGCGCGAGTACTCTATCAAAGAAAATGTCATTTTTCAAACGTAAAAAAGACGTCAAAAACCAGTGGGGCTGGTTTGGAAATTACGATAGCTGGGAGGCATTGACGTCACTTTCAGGCGGATATGAAGCGGCAAGCATTCTGGATATCACCAAAAATGCGTTACTGAAAGTTAAAAACGGGGACGCGGCTTACGAGCGGGATTCTGTTTTGTTTGACAAAAAAATCTATCCCTATGCTGTGATCTCGGCATTGCTGTATGCTGCGCTGGAATGTGATAATGTACTGAATGTCATTGATTTCGGTGGCTCACTGGGGAGCACATTTTACCAGGTGCGCGATTTAATCCCGACTTCCGTAAAGCTAAATTGGAGTGTCGTGGAGCAGGAAAATTATGTGCGCTGCGGGCAGGAAATGTTTGAAGATGATACCCTGAAATTTCATTTTACTGTAAAGGAAAGCATGGCTGAAAAGCAGGCCAATGTGCTCCTGCTTTCCAGCGTCGTGCAATATCTTCCTAAGCCGCACGAATTTTTAAAAGAAATGATAACCTACGGCTTCCAATACATCATTATCGACCGCACGGCATTTACCAAAAACAACCAGCCCGACCGCCTCACATTACAGATCGTGCCGCCCGAAATCTACGAAGCCCGCTATCCTGCCTGGTTTTTAAATGAAGAAATATTTCTCGCGCATTTCAAAGACTACGAACTGAAAACCGAATTTGCCTCCTACGTCGATGGTGAGCAGGAAATGGAAATCGACGGTATCAAAGCCGGGTACGATAAGGGATTTTTCTTTGTCAGGAAGCAGGTTCGCTGAACATATCTATCAGAGTCCCCATCGCGCTTTCCAGGTGCATCCAGCCGACGGTCTCCATCGAAACTTTTGCTTCGGCGGTACCTCTTTCCTGCATTGGTTTTTCGTAGACAGCGATGGCGGCTTGTACGTCGGTAAACTCCTCATTGGTAAGGCATTCGCACAATTCCAGCGCATCCAGCATGGCCAGGTTGACGCCCTCGCCGGAGGGAGGCATCAAATGTGCCGCATCGCCTAGCAGCGTCACATTGGCCTGCGGCTCCCAACTTTGATCAAACGGAATGCTGTATTGCGGACGGATCAGCAGCGGCAGGCTTACATTCTCAAACATTTCCCGCCAGACTGGCGCCCAACCCGCAAACTTTTCATCAAACCATTCCAGTAGCTGCGCCCGGTCAGAAAAACGTATTTTGTTTTCACTGCCCCAATGTTCATCCACGAGGCAGCTCACATAAAAATCAATGCTGCCATCGCCCTTCGCTGATACATGATAAAACAGCCCGTCGGCATGCGTATAGATTTTTCCGCCTTTCAGCAGCGCGTGCATGTTTGGTGCGGTAGTCTCGGCGTTTTCAATGTTTCCCTGCAAAATGGTGCTGCCCGCATAAAAATAACGCGCATCCGTCACCATAGGGCGCACTTTGGAATTACCGCCGTCCGCGCCGACAACGATGTCCGCGATTACCTTTTTACCATTTTTAAATGTCAGTTCCCACTGATCGCCCGCTTTCGTCATGCCGGTAAACTGGCTGTCCCAAACCACCGTTTCCGGTTCCAGCGAATCCAGCAGCATATCCCGCAAGTCGCCCCGGTCGATCTCCGGCCTGAATGCTTCTTTGCCAAAATCGTTCTCGTATTTCCGTTCGTGCTCATCGTAGAGGATGTTTCCATCTTTATCCACCACGCGGCCCAGATCGGCGCCAGGGCGGTAGGTTTCTTTGAAAACTTCCATCAATCCCATCGCTTCCACCGCTTTCAGGCCCGATTCAAAATGTAAATCGAGCGTCGCGCCCTGCACGCGTACATTTCTGTCGGTATCCCGCTCATATACTTTCACGTCCGCGCCTTTGCGCTGCAATAATCTGGCGAGCGTCAGTCCACCCGGACCGGCGCCTAGTATGGCTATTTTTTTGTTGTCCAATAACATATCTGTGTTTCTTATTTTTATCTGAACACAAAATTCTTACTATTTTTAAGGATAAAATAGTCTGCTGTGATCTTAAAATAGTCGTGAATGAAAATTAAAGCCAGTGGGCCGGGTATGATGGCGGACTTTACCCAGGGAATAGGTGCTCATGTCCGCGGACGTTTTATTGAGATCCCTGAAAGCAAAGGGGCGGGCTACATCACAGGATTCAACTGGGGGAGCGACCTGCGTATGCTGATCCGGAATTTCTATTTAAAAGAGCAGGTTTTTGTTGAGTGGACCAATAAGTCGATCGACGACCAGAAGCATGTGGTATTTCTGCTTAGCGGCATTTTTCCCTCGATGATTCCGTCTGACGAGCTGTCGCCCGAGCGGGCCAATGTGCTGATTTGCGGGCAGCTGTCTTCGGCGGTTGTCAACATGCCGTCGAACACAGTTTTCGGTAGTGTCACAATCGGGGTATCCCAGGAATTTCTGCACAAGCTTTTCGGACATCTGGACCACCCGCTGGTGACGAGCATCCTGGAAGCCAGTGATAGTTTTGTTTTTGAAACCGGTATTTCGCCCCAAATTGTCAACGCCGCCAGCGATATGCTGAACGAACCGGTACCGGAAGATCTTGAAAATCAATATTACAGGCTAAAATGCGAGGAGTTGCTTTGTCACATTTTTGCTCTGTTACTAAAAAGGGACGCAATACCCGCCAGCCGGATGCATATCGACGAGATCAAAGCGCTTTATGCCGTCAAGGAAAAGTTAATGTCCCGCCTGGCCGAGCCGCCCAATATTTCCTCGCTGGCGCGGGAAGCAGGGATGAGCGAGCCGAAATTGCGGAAACTTTTCAGGCAAACCTTCGGGAAAGGTGTTTTTGAATTCTACCAGTCAGCCAGGATGCAGGAAGCCGCCCGGCTGCTGAAAGACAAACATTTAACCGTTTCGGAAGTGGGTTATCAGCTGGGTTTCACCAATCTGAGCCACTTTTCGCGGGTTTTTGAAGAGTACGCCGGAATAAAGCCGAAGAAATATTCTTCCACGGTCACAGCTCCGGCGTGACGTACAGCACCTTCCCGCTGACCCGGATTTCGGTTTCGACGAGGTATTTACGGCGGCGGCTTCTAGCTATCTGCGAATCATGAGGTTTGGGGACTTAGTGCCGAGAAGGAAAACGGACAAATTCTTGGTAGTTGGCCTGGCTGGGATGGGAAGTGGACTCCGTTGGAGGAATTTTTGAAGAACAAAAAATAGCCGACTGCGGTTTAACTTCAATACCATTCGAAGACTTAAACCAACCCAATTTAAAATTGAGCTCAACCATTAACCCCCTCCTCTGCGACCCGGCGACCGGCGTTTGCGAGATTCCTGGACTTGACGTTTCTTCGGAAGGCCGGATTAACATGCAGTCGGATAAGCCTGTAAAAGTGACTTATTTCACCGATCCGATTTGCTCGACTTGCTGGGGGATTGAGCCGCAGTTGCGAAAGTTGAAGCTGGAATATGGTGATTATCTGGACATTGATTACCGAATGGGCGGGCTGCTGCCGGATTGGAATTACAACAGCGGCGGAATCAGCAAACCTTCGGATGTGGGGCCGCATTGGGATGAGGTGAGCGCGCATTATCAGATGCCGATCGACGGGGATGTTTGGCTGGAAGATCCTTTGCATTCTTCTTTTCCGCCTTCGGTTGCGGTGAAAGCAGCCGCTTTGCAGGATGAAATCAAAGCCGCCACATTTATGCGGAAGCTGCGGGAAGCGGTATTCTTGGAGAAAAAAAACATTACGCGCTGGGAAGTGATCAGCGAGGCAGCTGCCGCAGTAGGACTGGATGTGGATCAGCTGAAAACTGATTTTGAAGGTCTCGGAAATGATTTGTTTGAAGAAGATCTCGCGCTCGCTAAGGAACTCGGAGTGCGCGGTTTTCCAACCATGTTATTCACAGACCAGGATAGTAACCAGCTGAAAGTCTATGGGTTTAAACCTTACGAAACTTTTGAAAATGCGTTGCTGGCGATTTACCCCGATGCCGTGAAAAAGCCGGTCAATTTGACCTCGGACATTTCCTTATTTGAACATTATCCAACGTTGACGCCGAAAGAATTTGCCACAATTACTGCTATTTCTTTTGAAGAGGCCGAAGAACAATTAGATAAGCTTTTCGAGCAAAATCTGGTTGATAAACTAACCATTAAAAATGGGTCGGTTTACAGATTAAAATAACCAGAAGAAGGGAGATGAAGTAATAATATCAGTTTGCTTCTGATTTTGATAAAATTGGCGGTTGCATTGCTTTGAAATCAATATATTCAGGCATTGTAAACCGCCAATTTCTTTTCACCGATGAAAAACTTTCTGCTTTTTCTGTTCGCTGCGTGCACATTGCTTTCCTGTAAAGAAAAATCTGAAACCGGTTCCGGCGATTTTGGGAAAATGTCGGATAGTCTTGTGAACGATTATTTGGCCTGGCGTCCGCAATATGGCGTTTATCTGGGTTATCACGAGTATGACGGCAAAATGACGGACCTCAGCAAAGCATCCATCGATGCCGAATTGGCGAGGCTCAAAATGATGGACGCGAAATTGTCTGCCATCGATTCTTCTACATTGAGTACCAGGGACTTTTATGACCTGCAGATTTTGCAGCACGGGATCAAGACGGAGATTTTCAATATGGAAGAGCTTGGGATTTTTACTAAAAATCCGATGACTTATGCCGGTGCAATTGACGCAAATATTTATATCAAAAGGGCTTACGCACCGATAGAGGACCGGTTGAAGGCGATCATTGCGATGGAAAACCAGGCGCCGGCATTGTACGAAAATGCCAAAGCAAACCTGCTCGATACACTCGCGAAACCTTATGTGGAAACTGCGATCCAGATCGCGAGAGGTTCGACGGCATTTTTGGGTGGCGATCTGGTGACGGCGATCAAGGATGTGAAGAATGATACGTTAATGTCCTCATTTAAAGCGGCTAATAAAAAAGCGATCGACGCAATCAATGCTTATGCCGATTATCTGGAAAAGGAAAAGTTGCCAAAGTCACACAACCGGTACGCGATCGGGCGGGAGAAGTATCAGAAAATGCTGACTTATAACGAGGGGATTACGTTGACGCCGGAGCGGATTTTGGAGATTGGTTTGCGGGAATTGAAAAAGGAGCAGGAGATTTTCAATGCGGCGGCGAAAATCATTGACCCTGCCAAAAAGCCGGTGGAAGTTTATAATGATCTGCAAAATGAACACCCGACGGCCGAGAAATTGCTGCCCGATACGCGCAAAACATTGGAGTCGATTCGCCAGTATCTGATTGATAAAAAGATTGTTACCATGCCTTCGGAGGTTCGGGTGAAGGTGGAGGAAACGCCTCAGTATGCCCGCGAAACGAGTACGGCTTCGATGGATTCGCCGGGGCCTTTTGAGAAAAAATCGACGGAGGCTTACTACTATATCACGCCGGTCAATAATAAGTGGACGCCCAAACAGCAGGAGGACTGGCTGCGGCAATTCAACTATTTTTCAAATGATGTGGTCACGATTCACGAGGCGTATCCGGGACATTACACACAGTTTTTACATTTGAATGCATCATCGGCGAGCCGGATTGAAAAGATATTTGCGAGCTATGCCTTTGTTGAAGGCTGGGCGCATTATACCGAAAAAATGATGCTGGACGATGGTTTTGGCAACAATGGGGATGCCAAACATGCGGCGAAATACCGGCTGGCGCAGTCGGGAGAGGCTTTGCTGAGGTTATGCCGCCTGTGCGTTTCAGTGAAAACACATTGCCAGGGTATGACAATCGACGAGGGCACGAAGTTCTTCATGGACAACTGGTACCAGGGCGACAAGCCGTCGCGGCAGGAGGCGCTTCGGGGTACTTTTGACCCAGGTTATCTTTATTATACGATCGGCAAACTGCAAATTCTGAAACTCCGGGCGGACTATCAAAAGCAGGAAGGTGCCAATTTCTCCCAACAAAAATTTCATGATTTGATACTGGATAATGGCATGCCGCCCGTGCGATTGCTACGGGAAGTTTTGCTGAAAGACAAAAGCATTTGGGGCGATATCTTATAGTGAATCAATGTGATACGTTTCCCGACCGATATTTTAACCTGGCTGGGAAGCGTCGCGTTTTCTCCAGGAATAAGCAGCAACCGAGTTTTTCCAGAAATACTTTTCCGCTACTTTCTCGCCTTTTTCCATGAAATAAGTGCGCACCAATTTCAAACCATCTTCAAAAGGCAGCCACTGATCACTATTGGGCCAGTCGCTTCCGTAAAGCAACCGGTCTTCGCCGAAAATGCCATAAAGTTCGTCCAGGTGATCACGATAAAAATCCAACGTGGTCGGCACTTTTCCCTCGACCCGGCGCAAAACTTCCGAGACCTTGCTATATACTTTCGGGCGTTGACCTAATTCTTTCAAATCGGTCAAATAACCTTTTCTGACCATCTGACTTTCGGGAATTGTCATTTGCGGCAGGTGATCGATCACAACTTTCAAATCAGGCACTTTGTCTGTGAGCTTTACAATTGCGGCAAGCAGCTCCGGGTTTGGATTTGCAGTATCGAGCACCATTCCCGCCCGCGCAAGTAATTTAATGTCAGTGATGAAAGCAGGATTTTCCACTTCTTTGGCCAAATCATTCCCCCAAAGATTGCCATAGCGAATCCCCCGAAAAAGTGGATTCGCCTGAAAACGTGCCAGTTGTTTTCCAAAGTCCGCCTTGCCCGGTTCCAAATTCCCAATCACACCGACAATGATGTTATCCTTCGCCGCAGTATCCAGCACCCACTGATTATCTTCCAGCCACGGACTTGCTTCCACGACAATTGCGCCGCTGATTCCCAATGGTTTGGCAATTTTACCATATCGCTCTGGCACTGCTGGTTTATACAGAATTTTATCCTTTTTTTCAGGCCAGGGAATGCCCTGAGGCCGGTTTGGATCGAAGAGATGAATGTGCGTATCAATGATCGGGATCGGCGGATTTTGTTCGGATTGGAATGTCGGAAGTCCGGTGGCTAAAGTGGCGCTGGCGGAGACGGTCAGAAATTTTCTTCGGTTCATTTCAATGTTATTTTGATGTAATACCTTACAATCCACCTACGCGTAACCCACTTGGCACCGACGTCGGTACCGTCTTGTGAAATTCATCATCATTAAGCGTATTTAAAAATTCCACGATGCGGGAGATGTCTTTGAAATTCACGTCCATGTGGGTCGCAAGCGTATCGATCTGGCCGGATTTTACGTGCGGGTTCAGTATTTTGCCGCCAGCTACATCTTCGTAAAAGAGCAACACCTGGTCCAAAGTGGCGAATTTGCCGCTATGCATGTATGGGGCGGTGTACCGCAGGTTTCGTAATGTGGGCGTGCGAAAGTCGTATTTTTTAGTGGCGCCGGCGTCGGTTTCTTTGCGGTTTTCGGTGTCGGGTACGCCCAATGTGTGGAGTTTGAAATCGGAAAACATCGGTCCGGAGTGACATTTGGCGCAGCCTGTGACCAAAAATGCATTCAATCCTTCTTTTTCGCCGGTCGATAATGCATTGCTGTCGCCGCGCATGTACTGGTCGAAGCGTGTGTTGGTGGCGATCAATGTCCGCTCGTAGGCGGCGATGGCTTTTGACAGATTTTTGTGATTGACCGGCTGTGGCTCACCTGCAAATGCTTTGGAAAACAGTTGATTATATGCCGGAATTTTCCTGATCCGCTCCACGATCTCTTCGAGAATCCGGTGATCTTCAATGGTAGCGCCCCGCATTTCTTCCAATGTTTTGATTGGCTCCAAAGCCTGATTTTCAAGACCTTTTGCCCGCAAATCCCAAAACATCGGTGCCGATTCCGGATCGTACGGCTGGTTATTTGTAATACCATTGAAGGCCGTATTCAGCACGCTTTGCGAATTTCTTTTTACAAACTGAATCGTATTATTTGCTGCAAAACGCCGGTTACTGCCTGTACCCAAGCCATTTACGCCGATCGAAGTTTCCAGAAACTCCGCGTAATTAAACTCCGGCTGATGACAAGTTGCGCAGGAAACATCTTTATTTCCGGAGAGCACCGGATCAAAAAATAACATTCTGCCGAGTTCCACTTTCTCGGCACTCGAAGGATTGTCTTTTGGGTGGGTAACTTCTTTAGGCAACGCGCCTAGATCCGCGATTGTTTCCACCACTTTATCCTTCCGCTGACGCAGCTCTCTGCGATCCTGCCCGCAGGCGAGGCAGAATAAGGTTAGGAAAAATAACAGGCAGATTCGGGGCATAATTATTAAAGCCCGGGCGCGGTTAATTTTAATGCAAACAAGGCATTTCCAGGATGCCCCTACGGGGCAATGGAAATTTTGTCAAATGTTTTTTCTAGAAACAGGTTGCCGCGCTGCGGCTTTTTTGGCACTTCGCTGCAAATATCCCCCGTGCCAAATTTGCTTGTCAGAAAAATCCTGAGAATATTCGCATTCCTTAATAAATCACAACATTGTTATGAAACATCTTGTAAGTTCTGCCCTGTTATGGTGCGGGAGTGGTGAAAATCCCCCGGAGCGCTTGTTGTAAGCGTTAAGGACACCTTAGACAGGGCTTTTTCAAATCCATTAAGTCGGGAAAATGAAAGAGGAACTGAGGCCTGTTTGAGAAATTAATAAAAGGGCAACCAGTATTTGACTGGTTGCCCTTTTACTGAAATATGATCCCCACTACCGCGGGCAGCGCAGGATCGTGATGGAGCGATCGGCTACGGGTACTTTGCCGGAAGAGGGGATAAGTTCCTCTTTTTCACCGATAAAGCTTTCGCTCGTATCGATCACAACGCGCCAGCACGCGCCGCATTCTTCCGACGGCATCTGAAATTCGATTGACTCTTCGGTGGGATTGAAGATGATATGAAAATGATCGTCATACAATTTTTGACCGTCCATGTTCACGCAGCGGATACCAAGACCATTTAGAAAAACTGAAAACGGACCGGCATTCGCCTCGCCCCAGCTTTCTTCGGGGATCACATTGCCGTCGGGCAAAAACCACATGATATCCTTGATGTCGCTGCCTTTCACCGGCATATCCTGGAACCACCGCCGGCGCTGGAATGACGGGTGACTTTTGATAAAAGCAATCAGCTGCTGCGTAAATGTCAGCTGCTGCTCGTCTACCTTGTTCCAGTCGAGCCACGAAATTTCGTTATCCTGGCAGTATGCATTGTTATTGCCCTGCTGCGTTCGGCCCCACTCGTCGCCTGCTACCAGCATCGGTACTCCTTGGGAAATCAGTAGGTTAACAAGAAAATTCCGTCTCTGCTTCGCCCGCAGCGCATTGATTTCCGGATCGTCGGTTGGACCTTCCACACCATAATTGTACGAATGGTTGTTTTCTTCGCCGTCCTTGTTATCCTCACCATTGGCCTCGTTATGCTTTTCGTTGTAGCTCACCAGATCATTGAGCGTAAAACCGTCGTGCGCTGTGATGAAATTGATGCTTGCGGTAGGCCTGCGGTAACTGTTATAATAAAGGTCGGGACTGCCGGTGAGGCGCTGGGCCATAGCGGTCATTTTAATCTCGCCGCCTTTCCAGTATTCCCGCACCTGGTCACGGAAAAGCCCGTTCCACTCACCCCAGCCAACCGGAAATTTACCCACCATATATCCGTCCTCATTAATGTCCCAGGGTTCGGCAATAAGCTTCACTTGCGAAATGATCGGGTCCTGGTGAATAATGTTGAAAAACGAGCTCAATGTGTCTGTATCATGCAGCGTCCGGGCCAGCGCCGCGGCCAGGTCAAAGCGAAACCCATCAATGTGCATATCCGTGATCCAGTAACGCAGGCTATCCATGATCAGCGCCAGCACATTCGGCAGCTGCACATTGAGCGTGTTTCCGGTACCGGTATAATCCATATAATGACGCGGATCGTCCTCCATCAGCCGATAGTAAGCAGCATTGTCAAGTCCTCTGAATGAGAGTGTTGGCCCCATGTGGTTTCCTTCGGCAGTGTGGTTGTAAACCACGTCGAGGATCACTTCAATGTCGGCTTTGTGGAGCGCTTTTACCATCGCTTTAAATTCCTTCACCTGCTCGCCCGGCTCCGAGCATGAGCAGTAGCGCGGGTCGGGCGCGAAAAAGTTGAGCGTGTTATAACCCCAGTAGTTGGTCAGGCCCTGATCGCAAAGGTGTCGGTCGGCCAGGAACTGGTGTACCGGAAGCAGCTCTATGGCGGTGATGCCCAACGCTTTAAGGTACTCGATGGTTGCCGGGTGCGCCATACCGGCATAGGTGCCGCGGTGCTGCTCGGGGATCTGCTCATTCATTTTGGTAAAACCCCTGACGTGCGCTTCATAAATGATCGTCTGGTGATACGGCCGGTCAATGCGCTGGTCGTCTTCCCAGTCAAAAGATTCATCCACGACCACCGATTTGGGAATATACGGGGCGCTGTCATCGGTATTCATGCTCAAATCTTCTTCGGGATCACCGATGCGGTAGGCAAATAGCGCATCGTTCCATTCCAGCGTGCCGCTCAATGCCCTTGCGTAAGGGTCTACTACGAGCTTCGCCGGATTAAACCGGTGACCATTATCCGGCTCGTAAGGTCCGGAAACGCGATAACCGTACAGTTGTCCAGGGCCGAGACCGGGGACGTATACATGCCAAACGTGATGCGTAATTTCCTCAATTCTGATCTTGGCATACTCTTTATTTTCCTCATCGAACAAGCAAAGTTCGATGCTCTCGGCATTCTCCGAGAATACGGCGAAGTTGACGCCCTGTCCATCCCAGTGTGCTCCCAGCGGATATGGCTTGCCTGGCAGTGCCCTAAGGTCTACATCTGCCTCGGTTTCTTCTAGTTCGTTTTCAATGTGTGAGTCCATTTTAGTCAATTAGGTGGAAAATGGCCGTTTGATTATGATTTTCATGCCAGCAAAATTTGTGCAAGGCAGAAAATGGGAAGCCACAACCGGATATTAATTTGTGTCAGGCTTTGGCAAGCTCAAAATAAAAAGTACTTCCCATCCCGATTTCGCTGGTGACCCCGATGTTCCCGCCCTGGGCCTCGATGAATTCTTTGCTGATAGCCAGGCCGAGCCCGGTGCCAGTTTTGGAGCTGCCGGGGACCTGAAAATACCGGTCAAAAATGCGGGTGCGGTAGCGGCTGTCGATGCCTTTCCCGTCGTCCCGCACCGAAAACTGAATGCTGTTTCCCGCATCGGCTACCCGGATGTGGATTTTGCCCTCTTCCTGAGAGTAGCGCACCGCATTGGTCAGAAAATTGATCAGTACCCAGGCTGTTTTTTCCATGTCCGCCTTCACGTCGGGCAGCAGCTCGTCGGCTTGTATCACCAGCTCAATGTGTTTTTGGTCAACCGGGTTCTTAACGGCGTCGGCGGCGTAGTTCAGGATGGCATACGGACTGCTTTGCTGAATGTTGAGCTGAATGTTGCCGGTCTCCACCTGCGACATGCTCAGCAGCTCACCCGTGATTTTCAGCAGGCGGTCGCTGTCTTCCCGGATACTCGAAACCAGTTGCTGCTGATCATCATTCAAAGTACCGGTTTGCTGCGTTTCCAGCAGTTGGAGGCTCATTTTGATAGATGAGATCGGCGTTTTCAGCTCGTGGGAAACTGTCGCGATGAAGTTGGTTTTTGCAAAATCCAGTTCTTTGAAAGGCGTAATGTTTTTAAGCAAAATTACCTGACCGATGAATTTCTTCACCCGCTCGCCCGTCGGTACGATCGTGATATCGACGACCTCTTTTTCAAAATAGCTTTCTTTATTATCTGCGTAAATTTTAAGGGAAGCAGGATGGTTTTGTCCATTCAGTTTTTGGTTTTCTTCAATCAAAACCCGGATCAGATCATTTTGCACCGCCAATTCCGTGGCTGACTTTCCCAGTAAATCGCTGACAGCCAGACCAGAAATTTTAACTGCTTCCTCATTCGCAAACAATACATTTTTATTTTCATCCAACCCGATCACCGGCTCGTGCATGTTGCTGATCAGCGCCTCGATGCGTTTTTTCTCCACCAAAATCTGGGACAAATTGCTGTTATCATATTCTTCCAGCTTTTCGGCCATGGTATTAAATGAACTCGCCAGCTCGCCAAATTCATCATTACCAGCAAAATGCAGCCGCTCGGAATAATTTTTCGCCGCGATCGCCCGGATACTTTCCGTCAGCTCGCGGATCGGGTTGCCAATGTTGCCAGGGAGGTTTACCAGCAATGTGAGCGCGATCACAAAACAAATCGTCCCCGCCACCGCAATCCACAAAAAAGCCGACTGGACCGTCAGCAGCGCCTTGTCGCTTTTAGCCAAAATCGCCTGCATATTGATCCGCGTCAGCTCAGCCAGGTCCCGTCGGATTGCTACCTGCAAGGCTTCATCATTGGTATTGATTTTAAGTGATTTAAACCGTGCCGCTATCTTCTGCGTGATTTCGCCTTCGCCAGGTTCCGTCACGTTTTTCAGCTGATTTTCAAGATTTTGTTCAAAAACTTTCCACGCTTTCGGGTCGACTTTTGCATCATCTACGGCCAGCAGCATGTTGCGGGTATAGTCCAAAGTTTTGTAGTTGTCTTGCAGGATATTTTCTGTGTCTTCTTTCAAAACATACACATACCGCGCGGCAATGAGCGATAATGCCAGGATCATCAGGAAAAGGAGCCCGAGCCCAAGCCGCAGTTTGGTTTTAATTTTCATACTTGAAATTTGCTAAAAATGTCATGAAAGGATCACGAGGTCAATGTCGGAAGAAGACAGCTTTTTCAAAAGGTTGTTGAAAAGATTGGTCGCTAAAATCACCCGGATCAGTGTGATATGTGGCTTTCCGATGCAAATAGTCGTGATTTCCCGCTGCTCGGCCACCTCTATGATCGCCTCCGAAATGTTGGAGCTCTGCACCCGCACAATCTCCGCACCCATTTCCGTCGCCAGCTTAAAGTTGTTGATCAGATGTCGCTGCTTGTCCAGCGCAATGTTATCCTGGCTTTCCTTGGGCGTCTGTACATAAAGCAAAAACCATTTGCTATTGTAGTAGCTCGCCAGCCGGGCGGTTTTCCGGATCACATGACGGGCAGTACTTTCGTTGCTGCTGATGCATGCCAGAAATTTTTCACGGCGCGAAGCCACCAGCCGCGGTATCTCCGACTCCACTTTCCGCTCCACCTGGCTCGCCACTTCTTTCAGCGCCAGCTCACGGAGTTGCAGGATATGGTCGGGCTTGAAAAAGTTGTTCAGTGCCGTCTGAATCTTTTCGGGCCGGTAAATTTTGCCTTCTTTTAGTCGGGTAATCAGCTCATCCGCAGTGAGATCGATGTTCACCACTTCGTCGGCAGCCCCCAAAACACTGTCAGGTATCCGCTCCTTTACCTCCACGCCCGTAATGTTTTTGATCTCCTCGTTTAAGGATTCAATATGCTGAATGTTGACGGCGCTGATCACATTGATTCCCGCTTCCAGTACTTCCAGCACATCCTGCCAGCGCTTGTCGTTTTTGCTGCCCTCAATGTTGGTATGCGCCAGCTCGTCAATCACAACTACCTCAGGACGAAGCCCAATCACCGCCTGCACATCTAGCTCGTCAAGCTCTTTTCCCTTATAAAAAAGTTTTCTGCGCGGGATCACCGGCAAGCCTTCCAGCAAGTCGTGCGTCTCCTTGCGGTTATGCGTTTCAATGTACCCGATCTTCACGTCGATCCCGTTTCGGAGCAGCGCCTGCGCCTCCTGCAGCATTCGGAAAGTTTTGCCCACCCCGGCGCTCATACCAATGTAAATCTTGAATTTTCCCCGCCGCGATTTGCGGATCAGGTCGAGAAAATGCTGGGCGCTGGGGTTGGTTTCGGACATGGTAAGGGGTGGAAGATTGATGTTTTTATATCAAAAAGATTGGCTAAATCAGAATGCGAGGGACAAAGAAGACGTTAGAAAAACATTGTTTTTGTCAAAACCGGCATCACTACGCTGAGCGAAAATGCGGTCTTTGCTGCTCAGATTTCGCGCCTCAACCCGCCAGAGCACATTGGGAAAAATCGCATAATCGATGTTAGCCGAATATCCGAATGTTTGAAAACCGTTGTTAGTGCCGGTGGCAATGATCACGCCATTTTTATCCTGAAAATATTCGCCCCGTGCCGCTACATTCAGTTTCGGCGAGATCGTATACCGCGCAACAATCACCGGAACGAACCATTTGTTATAACTGCTGCTGCCTTTCGATTTCTGCTCCATCCCGTAGTCAAATCCCAATGTTACACCGAATTTTTCCGCAAGCTGGAATATGCCATAAAAGTTATGATAGTAACGCATCTGGCGCAGGCTGTCGGGTTTGTCGTTTCCAATAAAAGTGCTGTAATTCAATGTAATAACGGATGAAGGTTTAAATGTCACCTGCGTACCGAATGCCGGCGTCGTGTTTCCATCCACCCGCTGGATCCGCTGCCAGCCATTTAAGTACATGGCAGAAAGATATAGCTTCTCGTCTTTGGTCGTGAAACCTAGTTTTACCCCGGACTCAAAGTAAGGTGTATTCTCAGCCACCAAACTTCTGGTCAATGTCCAGTTATCCTTCCCGATCGCACTTTCAAAGCCAATATGCGAAGGCATAATCCCTGCATCCAGCCACAGATTGCTGTTTTGAGAAAGTTTAACACCGATATTTGCTTCAAAGATATTCTTCAAAACACCCGGTTCAGCGGCGTAATTGGCATTCACATAAGTACCCGCAGCGAACGCCAGATTGGCCCGGACGCGGTCAGTATTGTAATTTGCTTTAACCAGTCCAAGGTTGAGATTCGCCTCGCCGGTCCGGTTGAAGTTGTACAAAAATCCAGGTGCTGTATTATTGACCGGCCTGCTGAAATTATAGCTGTAGTAAGCTTCAAGATAGCCACTAATTGTGAACGGACTTTTGGTTTCGGTGGAATCCTGTGCCAGCGACATCGTCGGAATAATCAGACTTAATGTGCTGACTACAAATGCCCTTACTATTAAATTTTTCATTTTTTCAAATCAAGAATAATCAAATCAACATTTAAAGCTTTTCCAAAGCCAGGTTCAGACCGAGCACATTTACTTTTGCAGGGCCGAACATGCCGAAAAGTGGTTTTTCAGTATGAGAATCAATCAGGTTTACGATAGCGTCCTCGGAAACTTTGCGCACCGCGGCAATCCTTTTCACTTGTACCAATGCTGCTTTGGGAGAAATATCCGGGTCCAGGCCACTTCCGCTGGCGGTCACCAGCTCGACAGGAATGTCTTTTAGGTCAACGTCCGAATTGTGTACACGGAATGTATCGATCCGCGCTTTGACCATCGCCAGATACTCCGGATTCGAGGGGCCTTTGTTGCTCCCTGCACTTCCGGCTGCGTTATAATCCACCGCCGAGGGGCGGTTATTGAAAAATTGGTCTTCCGTAAAAGTCTGACCCACATTGGTGTAATACTTCTTACCATTTGCCACCACGACTTCACCATGCCCTCTGTTAGGCGCCAGCTGCGCCACCCCCCAAATCAACCCAGGATACAACACGCTAAAAAACACCAGCGTCACAATCGTTAATCTAATCGCAGGAATTATGTTCGTTTTCATTTTTGATATTGTTTAAAGCCAGATACTTACCAGTAAGTCAATCACCTTAATCCCCACAAAAGGAACCAGAATACCGCCCAGGCCGTAAATCAGCAGGTTTCTTCTGAGTAGCGCGCTGGCGCCGATGGGTTTGTAGGCGACACCTTTCAGGGCCAGCGGGATCAGGAAGGGAATGATGATGGCGTTGAAAATGACTGCGGAAAGGATAGCGCTTTCAGGGCTGCTAAGTCCCATGACATTCAGGCCTTTCAGTGCCGGGATGCTGGCTATGAAAAGCGCCGGAATGATGGCGAAGTACTTGGCAACATCATTCGCGATGGAAAATGTGGTCAACGTTCCGCGGGTCATCAGAAGCTGTTTCCCGATCTCGACAATCTCGATCAGCTTGGTTGGGTCATTGTCCAAATCGACCATATTGCCGGCTTCCTTGGCGGCCTGGGTACCACTGTTCATCGCCACGCCCACGTCGGCTTGCGCAAGTGCGGGCGCATCATTGGTACCGTCACCCATCATCGCGACGAGCTTGCCGGCTTCCTGTTCCTTTTTAATGTAGTTCATTTTGTCTTCAGGCTTGGCCTCCGCAATGAAATCGTCCACCCCGGCTTTTTCAGCGATAAACTTGGCAGTCAACGGGTTGTCCCCGGTTACCATCACGGTTTTGACCCCCATTTTCCGTAGCCTTTCAAACCGCTCGCTGATGCCCGGCTTGATAATATCCTGCAATTCGATCACACCCAAAATCCGCTCGTTTTCCGATACCACCAGCGGCGTACCTCCGTTGCTCGAAATGGCTTTTACAGTTTCTTCTGTTTTTGCGGGAAATGCATTTCCAGCCTGTGTGACCAGGTTTTTGATCGAATCAAATGCGCCTTTCCGGATCCTGGTTTCTGCAAAATCAACCCCGGAGCTGCGCGTTTCAGCTGTAAACTTGATGAATTTAGGGTCGTTAAGCTGGTAAGTCGCTGGGGTAGCATTGGCCAGTTCGAGGATGGATTTTCCTTCCGGTGTTTCGTCCGCGATAGAGCTGAGTACGGCGTTTTTAACGAAATGCTGCTCATTTACACCTTCGGCGGTATGGAATTTCGTGGCTTTCCGGTTCCCGATGGTGATCGTACCCGTTTTATCAAGCAGCAAAACATCAATGTCTCCGGCGGTTTCCACCGCTTTCCCTGATTTCGTAATCACATTCGCCCGCAGTGCACGGTCCATCCCGGCAATACCGATCGCAGAAAGCAACCCGCCGATCGTCGTCGGGATGAGGCAGACGAAGAGTGAAATGAATGCGGCGATCGTGATCGGCGTGCCGGAAAAATCGGCGAAGGGTTTTAAGGTGATACAAACAATGATGAATACCAGCGTAAAACCGGCCAGCAGGATCGTCAGCGCAATTTCGTTAGGCGTTTTCTGGCGGCTGGCACCTTCCACCAGTGCAATCATTTTGTCCAGAAAACTTTCGCCCGGTGCAGTGGTGACCATGACTTTGATCTTGTCCGACAGTACCTTGGTACCGCCTGTGACGCTGCTTTTATCGCCGCCAGCCTCACGGATCACCGGCGCAGATTCACCGGTGATCGCGCTTTCGTCGATGGTGGCAAGTCCTTCAATGATCTCGCCGTCGGTAGGAATGTTGTCGCCGGCTTCGCAAATGAAGATATCGCCTTTTTTCATCTGGGCCGACATCACATGCTGGGTAGCGACCGAAAATCCAGGTTTTTGGTCAATGACCAGTTTTGCAGGCGTTTCCTCCCGGGTTTTTCTCAAACTATCAGCCTGCGCTTTTCCACGCGCCTCGGCGATGGCTTCGGCAAAATTGGCAAACAGTAACGTTAGCAGTAAGATCACAAAAATAACCAGGTTGTAGCCAAAAGTGCCCTGACTGCGCTCGCCCGATAATACCCAGAGGCAGACAACGAGCATGATCAATGTGCCGATTTCGACGGTAAACATGACCGGATTTTTGAATAAAAACCTGGGATTTAATTTGATAAACGACTGCCTGAGTGCTTCGTTTACGAGATCCTTCTGGAATAAGGATGCATTTTGATTTTTCATTGGAGTGGTGAGTTGACTTTTAGCTGTTCTCTTTTAGCTATTAGTTTCGCTCGTTTTATGTTGGATTTACAGACTGAAATATTCGGCAATCGGGCCTAATGTGAGGGCCGGGAAGAAGGATAATGCGGTGATAATTGCGATGACGGCCAGGATCATCATGCCGAAGGTGGCAGAGTCGGTACGAAGGGTGCCGGCGCTTTCGGGAATGTATTTTTTCTGTGCCAGAAGTCCTGCAATCGCTACCGGGCCAATGATCGGGATGAAGCGGGAGAGTATCAGCACAAAACCCGTAGTAATGTTCCACCAGAGATTATTGTCGCCAAGTCCCTCAAAACCACTACCATTGTTGGCAGCAGAAGAAGTATATTCATACAACATTTCACTGAAACCGTGAAAGCCCGGATTGTTCAGATTGGCCGAGGTGATTTCCGGAAATGCTGCCGCCAACGCGGTACCAGCCAGGATCAGCAGCGGGTGAAGCAAGGCTACGATCATCGCGATTTTCATCTCACGTCCTTCGATTTTTTTACCCATGAATTCGGGAGTACGACCTACCATTAATCCGCTGATAAAAACGGCCAGAATGATGAATATCAGGAAGTTCAGTATCCCCACGCCGCAGCCGCCGTAAAAAGCGTTGGTCATCATCGCAAGCATTTGCATCATTCCCGACAGGGGCATGGCGCTGTCGTGCATCGAGTTGACCGAACCGGTCGATATGACGGTGGTGGCTATACTCCAAAATCCTGAGGCCGCGCTTCCAATCCGGGTTTCTTTTCCTTCCATCGCACCTGAACCCATATCAATGCCCATTTTGGCGATAGCAGGATTACCTTCGATTTCCCAGACGATCGTCGGAAGGCAGAGCAGCAGAAATCCCACAGTCATTACCCCGAAAATCATCCACGCCATTTTCTTTCTTTTCAGGAAAAAACCGAGTGCAAAAATCATCCCGAGCGGCACGATCATCTGCGACATCATTTCGACCATATTGGTCAGGTAATTAGGGTTTTCGAGCGGGTGTGCGGAGTTGGCGCCGTAAAATCCGCCGCCGTTTGTGCCCAAATGTTTGATCGCAACAAACGCTGCCACCGGCCCCGTCGAGACGCCGACCGTATCACCCTGCATTGTCACCATGCTGTCTTTTCCTTCGAAAGTCATCGGCATCCCGTTAAAGGCGAGGATACTGGCGACGATGATTGCTGCGGGAAGCAAAATCCGCGTGCAGGAAATCAGCATCAGGTTATAGAAGTTTCCTAGCTTGTCGGTGGTTTTTTCTTTTAATGCTAAAAAAATCACTACAGCCGCGGCCATACCCGTACCGGCGCTGACGAAGTGCAGGAACATCAGGAACATTTGTGACAGATAGCTCACGCCGCTTTCACCAGAGTAATGCTGCAAATTACAGTTGACGACGAAGGAAATGCTGGTATTAAATGCCAGATCGGCGGTTTGCCCGGGGTTACCGTCCGGATTGAGCGGCAGCCAGCCCTGGTTCATGAGGATAAACATGCCGAGCAAAAACCAGACAAAATTGATAGTAAGCATGGCCACCATGTGCTGTTTCCAGTTCATTTCAGCTTTTCGTTCGATACCGCCAAGACGAAAAAATGCGTTTTCGAGTGGTGTGAAGATGGGGTCCAGCAGCGTTTTTTCACCTGCGTAGACTTTCGCAATGTACCTGCCAAACGGAACCGCCAGCAGGATTGTGAGTGCGTACATGGCGACGACGCCAAATATTTCAGTGTTCATTGGAGTGAGGTGTTAAAATTTTTCGGGTTTGACCAGCACGTAGCACATATAGCCAAACACGCCGATCGATACGATGAATAATGCAGCCATGATTTCAGATTTTTTCAAAAAATGAGATGGTTTTGTAGAAGAGCGCGAAGCAGAGACAGCCGGCGGTAACTAAGAGGATTGTTAACATGCTTTCAACTTTTTAGGTGAATGTTTGCCTAAGTAGTTTCAAAGATGTGCCAGGAAGTGATCTTTAAGTTTAAACTGCTGATTAATAGTATTTTAAGTGAAATTGAGGGATGCTTTGTCTGCATAAAACCCTATCATTTTGATAAGAATGTTATCAAATGTGATAGGGTTTTGTTAAGAAGGATTTTACTCTTGAAACACAGTATTTTGCTGCAAATGATTTTTGCGCAATTACACTTGCGACGCTGTATCAGGCGAAGAATGTTCAGAGGGATACGGTCGGTCCAGCATTTCAAATGCCGCCTCCTGAAAATTAATGTATGATTTGGCTGCCTGGTTGTCCAGCCATCCTTTTTCTAGGTGACTGGCCTCTACCAGCTCGGTGGTGAGCATTTTACCATAAGTGTCACAAACCGATTGTAAAACGTCAATTTCGGATTTTGTGAAAAGCGCATCGTTGAAATGGTCTTTGCTGGTAATCAGCTCGCCATAATTTCCATTTCCGACTTCCACTTGCTCTACGGTCAGCTTCGCGTCATCGCAAAGTTTGATGTACATTTTCTGGTATTGCGAAGGCACCGGCCCAAACTGTATTGCGCGGTACGAAATGCCAGAAATGGCAAAGCCGGTGCGGGAATACGCCATGAAATCGGCGTAGAAGAGAAGTTTGTTCAGCTTGGTTTTATAAAGGCCTTTTACTTTTGAATCAAAAAAAGAAATCATGTTGGATATCCGCTCCAAATCGGGACGACGGTAGCCATTGAATTTGGAAGGTGCCTGATTTTCAAAGATCTGGTCCACAAAAAGCAGGTCCCAAGGATTCTTATTATTCTCTGCAATGATTTGCTCTGCTTTCGCAACCAGTTTGTTCACTTCCGGAAAGGGAATACGGTATTTTTCGCGGTATTGGTTGTGCACCTGCGCCACATTTAACTCATCCAGTTCGAGCGTGGTATATTTTTCTCCCAAATCCTCGTCAATACTGTAATGCCAATATATAGTGTACTTTTCTTTCCGAAATGTAAAAGTGTCTAGTTCTCGGTATATCGGCATTTTCTGTTCAGTGATATGACTTTTCATTACTCACGTTGCCAAGTTTGCAACATTATCAGGGGTCGGTCGTCTTTGCGTTATGGGAGCATTTTGCTGCCGAACGAACATTTAGCCATGATATGAAACGATTACTACTCACCCTTGTCGCGGTGGCGACTTCCTTCGGCCTGACGCTGGCCCAAACATTCAAAGTTTCAGGTATACTTGCCGATTCGGCGACTGCTAAGCCGGCGGAATTTGCTACCGTCGCGCTGATGCAGGGCGGGAAAATAGTGGAAGGAACCACGACCGATGCCAAGGGTGTATTTGAATTCGGCAAAGTTTCGCCCGGACATTATGCTGTCCAGGCTTCGCTGATTGGATATACTACCAAAAACAGTGAAAGTTTTACGGTAAAATCAAAGGATGTTGATTTGGGCAGCATTAACATTGCAGCCTCTGTCCAAAATTTGAAGGAGGTGACCGTATCCGAGCAGAAGGCATTGTTTGAAGAGCGCTCGGACCGGATGGTTTATAATGCTGAAAAAGATATTAGTATCCGCGGCGGCGATGCGACGGACGTTTTGAAAAAAATACCTTCCATAGCAGTTGATATTGAAGGCAATGTGCAACTGCGGGGCAGTGGTAACATTAAGGTTTTGATCAACAACAAACCTTCCAGCGTCGTGGCGCGCAGCATTTCGGATGCATTGAAACAAATTCCGGCCGACATTATAAAACAAGTGGAAGTAATTACTTCGCCCTCTGCAAAATACGATGCGGAAGGCACTGCGGGGATCATTAATATTATCACGAAAAAGAATACGCTAAAAGGCACGAACGGATCTGTAAGTCCCAATTTCGGGCAGTGGAATAACTGGCCGAATGCAACAATTAACCACCGGAATAAAGGTATCAGCCTCACCGGCAACGCGGGTTTCAGCAACTGGCGCAATAAGCGACTGATGGACCAGGTGCGCTCGTCCACAAATGGGGACACGCTGAGCCTGCAAAACCAGGAGCAGTGGATCAAAGGCAGCGGGAAGAATTTCTGGGGCTCGTTTAATGCCGACTGGGACGTTGATTCGCTGAACCGCATCGGCGCGGGCATCAATTATTATAATGGTAAGAATACCAACGGTTTTGACATTGATTTTGAAGAAACCCGAAATGGAATGCTCAGTGAATATTTTCGTCGCTATATGAGCCGGACTTACGACTGGTCGGGTGCGACAATTAATCTGGATTATACCCGCCTTTTTAAAAAACCAAAAAGAGAACTGAATTTCCTGAGTATGTATTCCTTCGAGGGCGAAGACAGCGATTATTGGGCGAATGTGCAAAACAGGGAAGCACAGATATTTTATCGCGAAAAAAGCTACAATATTAGCAACAATAAGGAAGCCACTTTTCAGCTCGA
Organism: Dyadobacter luticola; assembly: GCF_005860805.1. Lineage (GTDB taxonomy): Bacteria > Bacteroidota > Bacteroidia > Cytophagales > Spirosomataceae > Dyadobacter > Dyadobacter luticola. Next base: position 51,821 of record NZ_VCEJ01000002.1, read on the forward strand.
TTTTACCAACCCGATCGATAGTATCAGTACCCTTGAAATGGGCGCAAAATCCATTTTCCGGCAAATCCTGAGCGATTACCGTCTCGCCAGCGCGCCCGATGGATCGACAAATTTCCAGGATGTGCCCGAGCAGGCGAATGTTTTTGATTACAACCAGCAGGTCGCGGCGGCGTATGTGGTTTACAGTCGCACTCCTAAAAAGCGCTGGGGTATCAATCTCGGCGCGCGGTATGAGCATACATTTATCAATGCCAATTTCTTGAATGGTACCCGTCCGTTTTCAAATAACTACGGCAATTTTATTCCCAGCGTGAGCCTCTCCCGCACATTGCCGAAGAACCAGCAAATCCGCATCAGTTATTCCCAGCGTATCCAGCGTCCGCAATTTTATTACCTCAATCCGTATGTAAATCAGTCGGATTCTAAAAACCAATACGGCGGAAATCCGTACCTAAGGCCTGAGCTAACCCACTCGGCAGAAGCGAATTATAGCATTTCGATTGGCCAGACGAGCATCAATGCTTCTTTCTTTTTGCGAAAAACAAAAAACGCGATAGAGAACATCAGCTCGGTGGATAGCGCGGGTGTTTTGAAGCAGATTTTTCAGAATGTTGCTGAAAATGTGGCTTATGGCGTGAACCTGAGCGCAAATACGAAAATCGTGAAGCAGTGGACGGTCAACGGTTCGCTCAACCTGTTTTACAATGTGCTCGAAAGTGTCGAGCTGAAAACGCGGAATGCGGACTGGATGTATCGCCTGAACCTCAATTCGACGGTCGATCTGGGGAAAGGTTACAAGGCGCAATTTTTCGGATTTTACAATTCGCCGCGCGTCAACATTCAGGGCAGGTACGGCGGTTTTGGGTTTTATAACATTGTGTTTCAGAAGGAAGTGTTGAAGAAAAAAGGTACGATCGGCGTCGGTTACGACAATCCGTTTAACCGCACGGTCAGCTGGCGAAATGATTTTGTCGGGCCGAATTTTGTGCAGGTCCAGCATGTATCGATGTACCGCCGAGGCTGGCGCATCAACCTGAAATATGAATTTGGGAAAATGAACGGGTCGCCGCGCCAGAAAAAACGGATTTCGAATGACGATAAAAAAGCAGGTGAGGGGAACATTTAGCCTGCCATAGCAGGGAATCTTCCAGAATCTTTTCAGTTTTGCGACGCAACTTTGTGCGCTATGAAGATACTGATCATTGAGGATGAGCCGGATTTGCTGGATGTGATACGGCAGTCGCTGGAAATGGAGCATTTTTTGGTCGAGTCGGCGGGGACTTACCTTGCTGCGCTGGATAAGATTGTGGACTTTGATTATGACTGTATCTTGCTGGATATCATGCTCCCGGGCGGCAGCGGCCTGGATCTTTTGCGGGAGCTGAAAAACCTGGATAAGTCTGATAATGTGATCATTATTTCTGCCAAAGATTCGCTGGATGATAAGCTAGCCGGGCTTAATCTTGGCGCCGACGATTATCTCACCAAACCGTTTCATATAGCCGAACTTACCGCGCGTGTCAAGTCCGTGCTGCGCCGGAAATCCTTTCAGGGCAAAAACCTGGTCGTGATCGGAAACCTCAAACTCGACCCAGAGGAACGAACATTGACGATCGGCGACGAGCCGCTGCCGCTGAACCGCAAGGAATTCGACATTCTCACTTATATGCTCGTGAACAAAAACCGGCTGGTGAACAAAACTTCGCTGGCCGAGCACGTGTGGGGCGATCACATGGACCAGGCCGACGACTACGAATTTATTTATTCTCAAATAAAAAATCTTAGGAAAAAACTCAAAGAAAGGCAGGCGGACGTGGAGATACAGGCGGTGTATGGTATTGGTTATAAACTCGTTAGGTTATGAACCTGCTTAATTACACGCTCAAATATCTTGCTATCGCATTGTTCGGGATCATCAGCGTCTGGGCGGTGATTTTTTATGTGAATATGCTCGATGAAGTGTACGACAGCCTGGACGACGGCCTGGATAATTACAAGCTGCTGATCATTGAGAAAGCGCACGAAGATCCGGGTACGCTGACGCGCAATGAATTTGCGGAGGGGAATTACGAGATCCGGGAAATTTCGAAAGATCAGGCAAAACGGACGAAGGAGGTGTACCAGGATACTCTGATGTATATGGCCAATGAAAAGGACCTCGAACCCGTGCGAATGCTGACGACGACCTTTAAAATGGACAAAAAGCATTACGAGCTCAAAGTCATTTCGTCGATGGTGGAAGAGGATGATTTGATCGAAGACCTGTTTTATTCACTCATCTGGCTGTACATTTTTCTGCTTGCAAGTATCCTGATTGTCAATAATTTCCTGCTGAAAAAAGTTTGGCAACCGTTTTACGGACTAGTGGATCAGCTCAAAAATTTCCGGCTTGGGAAAAACCAGAACATTCAGTCAGTTGAAACAAGCGTGAAGGAGTTTAATGTGCTGAATGATACCGTGGGCGCGCTGGTGCGGCACACTTTGGAAACTTACAATAATCAGAAACAATTCATCGAAAACGCCTCTCACGAGCTGCAAACGCCGATTGCGATCAGCATTAACCGGCTCGAATTACTGGCGGAGAAGAACGAGCTGAACGAATCTACGCTGGAAACGGTGGGGCAGGTGATACAAACATTGGAACGCCTGACGCGCCTGAACAAGTCGCTTCTATTGTTGTCGAAGATCGAAAACCGGCAGTTTGAGGATGTGGAGGAAGTTTCTGTAAATCAGGTAGTAAATGCTTTGAAAGAAGAATTTGCTGATTTTGCAGAGTTTAAAAATGTCACGATTTCGGTGAAGGAAAAGGCTGATCTGTATGTGGTTATGCAGAAAGATTTGGTGACAATCCTGATTTCCAATCTGCTGAAAAATGCGATCGTGCATAACCATACAAATGGTGCGGTTGAAATGGAAATTGGCGAGGATTATCTGCTGATTTCTAATTCAGGATCAGCAATTGCATTGGATCCGGACAAGATTTTCAAGCGGTTTCACAAAGATTCCGGCGATCATAACAACACCGGTCTGGGGCTGGCCATCGTCAAAGCGATCATCGATTTGTACAGCTTTTCGATTTCCTACGGGTTTACAGGAAAACACAACATCCGTATTCATTTCCAGGTTTTGCCAAAAAGCTGAGCTCATCGGGTTTATTCCCAATTCCTTCCGGTTTTCACTTTTAACATTGCATAAACAAATGTTAAGAGCATGAAAACGAACAGCATTTATACCTTCATCTTCGCGATAATCAGCCAGTTAGCCATCGCGCAAACCAGTAGTGATTCGGTCAGCATTTTTCCGGCCGAAAAACCGAAGCCGCTGAAAATCCGTCACGCCGAACCTTTATATATGGACCTCATCCGCGACCTGGGTGCGCGCAAAGGCGAAAAGGAATGGAATGTGGGCTATGGGATTGAGGGCCACAAGGATTACACGATCAATCACTCTTTTGTGGAATACGAATTTTCGCCCGTCAACCGACTGGGGCTGGAAGTGGAAGTTCCTTTTGCATTCTACCGGTCGGCTGCCTCAAATGAACATGTGGAGATACCCCGAAACCGCATAGAAGGCCTGAAACTGGCCTCACAGTACACTTTTCTAGTTTCCAAGAAACATCAAATGTCGATGGCGGCGGGGTATATGCACGAATTCCGCGCACATTCTTTTTACTCGATTGATCACGGCCGTGGGATGCTGAAAGGACATTCGGTCAGCCCGTTTTTTATTGTGGCCAAAAAGTGGGGGAGCCGCATCAATACCATGCTTTATACCGGGCCGGAGTGGGAAGTTACGGCTGGTGAAAACAAGTCTGAGCTGTTTTATCAGACCAATGCCAGCATGCATTATGTGCTTCCGTCGGGCAATTTTGTTGGAATTGAGGTGAATGATGAGCGATCGGCGGTGAGCCGGCAGACGGTTTTACGGCCGCAGGTCAAATTGATCCTCACCCCGCGACTGGCGCTCGGCCTGCTGACCGGTATCCCTACCAATTTCCACGAAAACGGGATGAGTTTCATGGTCAGGGTGATTTTCGAGCCGTGAAAATGATGGAGGTTTTTGTTCGCTGGTTTATATTTACAAATGCCCCGATCCCGCATCCGCCTCCACCGAAAATTAGTCTCCCTTTTCTGGAAGCATCCTATTCTCTTTTTTACGGTTAAATGGCTGATCCTCTCCGGCTTGGTAGGCATCCTAGTCGGTTCGGCTTCGGCCTTTTTCCTGGTATCGCTGGACTGGGCGACGCAGTTCCGGGAAGCAAATCGCTGGATCATTGCCCTGCTGCCCGTGGCGGGTTTCCTGATTGGCTGTATGTACCATTATTTTGGCAAGGAAGTGGAGGCGGGAAACAATCTTTTGCTCGAAAATATCAATAAACCTTCCGGGATCATTTCACTGAAAATGGCACCGTTTGTGCTGATTGGCACGATTGCCACACATTTGTTTGGCGGTTCGGCAGGCAGGGAAGGGACAGCTTTACAAATCGGCGGGTCGATTGCCGACCAGTTTACGGGATTCTTAAAATTCAGGCCGCGTGATCGAAGATTGATCCTCATCGCCGGGATCGCAGCTGGTTTTGGCTCTGTTTTTGGGACGCCGATGGCTGGGGGAATTTTTGGTTTGGAAGTATTTTTAATCGGCCGGATACGCTATGACGCACTTGTTCCCGCATTCGCCGCGTCCATTTTCGCCGATCTGACCACCCGCGCCTGGCAGGTTGGACATACACATTACCACATTCCGGTTGTGCCCGAATTGTCGGCGCTCTTTGTTTTTTACGCGGTTTTGGCTGGTATTGCTTTCGGGGTTTGTGCCATATTTTTTAGTAGCCTGACCCACGCCATCGGCCATTTTTTCAAAAAATACATTGCATTTCCTCCCCTGCGCCCGGTGGTCGGTGGTGCGCTTGTGGCGTCGGCTGTTTTTGCGATGGGCAGTACGCGGTACATCGGGTTGGGTATCCCGGTGATTTTGGAATCTTTCAAGGGACCGCTGCCGCCTTATGATTTTTTACTCAAAATTATTTTTACCGCTGTCACATTAGGTGCGGCTTTTAAAGGAGGCGAGGTGACACCCTTGTTTTTTATTGGTGCCACATTGGGTAATGCACTTTCTTACCTCATTCCGCTCCCGGTCGGCTTGCTGGCGGGGATGGGTTTTGTGGCGGTTTTTGCCGGTGCTGCCAATACGCCGCTAGCCTGTATTTTAATGGCGATCGAATTGTTCGGAGCGCCCTGCGGTGTTTACGTGGCGATCGCCTGCATGATATCCTACCTGTTTTCCGGGCACCGCGGCATTTACGGTTCTCAGCTGATCGGTGAGCCTAAACATTTGGTTTACAGTCGCCAGGTGGGTCGGATTTTGTCGGTTTTAAAAGCAGATATCAACAAATCAAAGTGAGCTGCGGATGTTTAGTTGCCAGGGATTTTCTATTGTGAGGATCGCTTTGGTATCGATCAGCCTTGCCATGGTTTTGCCCATGAGCCGGAAATCCGTCGAAAGCGTCGTGATCCCGCCGGCCAGGACTTCTTTCAGCGGCGTATCATTGTAGGAAATAATACCGAAATCCTCACCGGGCCTGACTTGCTGCACGGCAGCTTGTTTGATCAGATCGGCCAGATCTTCGTCTTTTACTACAATAAAAATATCCCCTTTCTCAATTTGCCGGCCTGCGGTTTCAGAAATGTAGTTGTGCTCGAAGCCGTATTTGTCACAAAAGGCTTTCAGGCCATCGTATCTTTCATCCGGCTCTTTTTCCTCTTTTTGAACCATATAAATGCGTTTATATTTACGCAGTAGGTCTAATCCAGAAACCAGGGCGTCATAAGTATTTTTCTCAAAATCCTGGGAAACAGAAGAATACCTGCCTTTCAGCTCCGGCATAAAATGGTCTAGCAGGAAAACGCGGCCGGAAAGCGATTCGAGCAAGTCGTCGATTTCCTGGAATTTCCCGGACATTAAAATGTAGTCGGTATACTTATTATTGGCGTCGCGCACCAGCGTTTCAAAAACCTTTCGGTTGTAGTTATGAAAAAACAGGTCCACCGTAGCAGCATTGCCCACAGACTCTACAAAGGATTTGAATAGCACCTCCTTGAAACCATTGTATTCATTAAAAAGCAGGAAAATGTTGTGACCTGCTTTCACCTTTGTACTCGTCACAAAATAGCCGACACCGTGATTGGAGGCAATTATTCCCCTGGAAATCAGCTCTTTCAAGCCAGCAAAAACAGTATCTCTCGACAAGTTATATAAACTCCTGAATTCGTTGATCGAGGGAATCCGGTCACCATTTCCATATTCCTCCGACTGAATGCGATCGGTTACGTGACTGACAATCAGCTTGTATTTGGATTTATTTTCTATCACTACATTTTCATTTGAACAAAAATAAAAAATAAGTCGTACCAGTTCGTACCAGTGTTAAACATTTATATAAATTTGGACATTCAAAACTGGATATGAAAAAGAAATCGATTTTTCTGGTCGCGCTCATTTTGCTGCAACTTAGTTATTTTTCGGGCTCGTCACAGGCGCAGGTCACGCAACTGCATCGGGTAAACCGGGCGGTGATCAATGATCCTTTCTGGAATCCGAAAATGGAACTCTGGGCCAATACGACGGCTACCGATGTACTGGATAAGTTTGAAGGAAAACATTTGAAAACCGCCGAGGAAAAAGATCTGAACAATGTTTTGGAAAACTTTGATAAGGTGGCGGCTGGTAAAAAGGGGCAAGGTGGACACGCCGGTTTACCCTGGTTTGACGGATTCTGGATCGAGAATCGCGGCCGGAACTCGGGTTATCCGCTGTGGCTGAGCTGGGGAAATGATAAATCGGAGGCGTGGATCAGGGAGCAAAAGTACAAGGAGGGCTTTTCTGCTGCCAAGGCGCGGCCTACCTGGGGCGACTATGCGCAGGATTCCATTTCTGTTTTTGAACAAAAAACCATTGAAGGCCACGCGGTTCGGGCAACATTGCTCGCGACCGGCATCACCGCTGCGGCACTGGAAAATCACAAGCCGGAATACATGCAAACTGCTGACCGTCTGTGGGATAACATGGTGGGCAGGCGCATGTTCGTTACAGGCGGTGTTGGCGCAATCCACGATGACGAAAAGTTTGGCGCCGATTATTTCCTGCCGACCAATGCTTATCTGGAAACCTGCGCGGCAGTAGGTGCCGGATTTTTCAGTCAGCGCATGAACGAACTGACCGGGAATGGCAAGTATATGGACGAATTTGAGCGGGTACTTTATAACAATGTGCTCACCGGCGTGTCGCTTTCGGGCCGACAGTATACCTACCAAAATCCTTTAAATGCGCACAAACATGCGCGCTGGGAGTGGCACTCATGCCCGTGCTGCCCGCCAATGTTCCTGAAGATGGTATCGTCGCTGCCTGATTTTATTTATTCTTCGGCGGCTGACAGGATTTATGTAAATCTGTTTATCGGCAGTAATGCGTCGATTCAATTGGCTGATAATAATCAAGTTAATATTACTCAAAAAACGGAGTATCCCTGGAAAGGCAGCATTGCGCTCAGCGTTAACCCGCATAAGAAAAGCGATTTCAGCGTCCTCGTCCGCGTTCCTGGCTGGGCACGCGGCAAGGAAAATCCGTATGATCTTTACCATTCCAATCTCGCCGGGCATTACACAATCCGCGTGAATGGCAAACCGGTGAAAGCGAACATTGAAAATGGCTATGCGGTGATTAAAAGAAAATGGAAAAAGGCGGATCAGATCACGCTGGACTTGCCTGTGGAGCCAAGAATGATCACCGCCAATGCGCAGGTAAAAGATTTAAAAAACCAGGTAGCCCTCGCCTCCGGGCCGCTGATTTATTGCCTGGAAGCCGTGGATAATGCATCGCTGGACTCGCTGGAAATTGGTAGTTCGGCCTTGAAGCTAGATTTCCGGAAGAATTTGTTGAATGGCGTTAATGTGCTGACGGGGAATGGGACGGAAAGAGGTGGGAAGAAAGTGCAATTTTTGGCAGTACCCTATTTTGCTTCCGGGAATCGGGAAGGGGAGGGGTATCGGGTTTGGCTAAAAAGTACCAAGAAATGATCAATACCATCGTCATGCTGAGCGGACCGGGCCGCCGGGCGGTCGAAGCACTTTGCCGGTGAGCACAGTGCAAAAGACGTTGTGCCTAGCCAGTAGCTTGCTTCGTACCTGTCATGCTGAGCGGAGTTTAAGCCTGTCATGCTGAGCGGAGTCGAAGCACTTTGCCGGTGAGCACAGTGTAAAAAGCGTTGTGCCAAGCCAGAAGCGTGCTTCGACTCCGCTCAGCATGACAATAAAAAAAAGCGTTTTTTTAAATTTTGTTACGCAAATTCCTAATCTCATAAACCTCTCATGAACCCACTTAAACTAACCCTCATATTCTCCCTATTTTCTCTCTTCGCAAACGCCCAAAAGGCCAAAATCACCGTCAATGCCGACAAAGTCGAAAACAAACTTTCCAAGCTGATTTACGGCTCTAATATCGAAGATGTAAACCATGAAATATATGGCGGGTTTAATCGGACTTCGTACCTGGAAAGCCGGAATTGAATTTCGGAATATTCGTTTTGAGAAAAATGGCAAAATGATGTCCCCCAGGGTTTTTACTGAACCTTCCGAGCAGGTGAGCTACAACTGGGATATGTTGCGTCCGGCGGGTGTGAAGGCATCGTTTGCGATTGATAGTACTGCCGGTTATAATGGAAAAAATGCCCAGGTGATCACATTCGAAAGCGGCAGCGGGAAGGTGGGAGTTGCCAACCGCGGGCTAAACCGCTGGGGTATCGCGGTGCGGAAAGGGCAGAAGTTTCAAGGACGATTGTATCTGAAAGAGACGCAACTTTCCGGACCGGTTACGGTGGCGCTGCAAAGTGCGGATGGAAGTAAAACGTACGCTTCAAAAACGCTGACCAATATTGGCGCGGACTGGCAGAAGTTTCCTTTCGAATTCACCGCGAGCGAGGCGGATAGCAAGGCAAAACTGACGATCACATTGTCTTCGAAAGGAAAGTTATGGGTTGATCAGGTGGTGCTGATGGGTACCGGGAAAGACCAGTTTGCCGGGTTGCCGATTCGTGCAGACATTGGTAATGCGCTGGTAGCGCAGGGGTTAACATTCCTTCGGTATGCCGGTACGATGGTGAATTCGCCGGAATACAGGTTTAAGAAAATGATTGGCGATCCGGATAAACGCCCGCTTTACCGGGGGCATTGGAACCATTACAGTACCAATGGTTTTGGCATAGAGGAATTTTTGCAATACTGCGAAGCGGCCAACATTACGCCTTGTTTCGCTATCAACATTTACGAAACGCCGGAAGATATGGCGGATATGGTCGAATATTTCAATGGTGATGCTTCAACAAAATGGGGCGCAATCCGCGCGAAAAATGGTCATCCGAAAGCCTATGGTGTGAAATACATTGAAATAGGGAATGAAGAAGTGCTTTTTAATGGCGACAGCAAAGAAGGGTACGAGGAATACGTGACGCGGTTTAAATTGCTGCATCAGGCGATGAAGCAGAAGGATAACGCGCTGATATTGATACATTCTGCCTGGTGGCGACCGGCTTCTCCGAATATGGAATATGTTTTCAAAGAATTAAATGGAAAGGCGGATTACTGGGACCTGCACGTAGGCGGGGATAATCCAAATGAAGGTTTGGAAACCGATAAAAAATTGACTGAAATGATCGGTATGTTCCGGAAATGGGACCCGGCTACGAAAATGCAAATTGCTGTATTTGAGGAAAATGGTAGCAAACATGGAATGCAACGCGCACTCGGCCACGCGACAAATCTGAATGCAATCCGAAGACATAATGAATATGTACTAACTTCCAGCCCGGCCAACGCTTTGGAGCCTTATCTGCAAAATGACAATGATTGGAACCAGGGGCAGATCTTTTTTACACCCACGCAAGTTTGGGGCATGCCGCCTTTTTATTCACAAAAAATGCAGTCGGAAAACCATTTGCCACTGCGTGTCCACAGTGCGTCCGAAGGTGGGCTGGATGTGACGGCGACCAGAAGCGAGGATGGAAAAACGCTGGCGCTGCATGTGGTCAACACCGGAGTGGAAGCGCGGCAGGCGGAAATTAGCATCACCGGATTTGACGGTAATAGAAGTAATGTTCAGATATTTACGCTTTCCGGCGAACTGACAGCCGAGAACTCTCCCCAAAAACCGGAAGCATACCGGACGATTGAATCAAAGGGAACATTGGCGGGAAATGCGCCGGGTTATGATTTCCCTCCGCATTCTTATACCATTCTAAAATTGAAGAGATAGTATTTGAACTATCAGTGCAGCCTTTGATCAGAGTATCCTGTTTACTCCTGGAATTTTTACCAGTAAATCGGCCAGCGCAAACGCTCCAACCACACCCAGCGGACCTACAACCAGGAATTTAATGCCTGGATCGACCGCCCAGTCTTTTAATAAAGAAGAAAGTATAACCAGTCCGATCGGGTGAAAAATGTAGGCTGCGAAAGCACAGCGGGCGAGACGGGCTAGGAGCGGCGAGGGGACGTCCCATTTTGCCCTTCCAATGCAAAGCAGGGCCGTCGCAATGCTGAAACCGAGCACCTGCTCCCATACCGCGTACCAAAGTTGCGGCCAATGCATGCCTGAGCTGAAATAAGCGATCGGGAAGTCAAAGATTTTTCTTGCAATAAAAAACAGCGGAAAACCGATGACAACCAGCAAAATCGCGATCAGCCGCATTTGTTTGCCCATTTTATAATCAGACTGACCGAGCCAGTTGTTCCTGGAAGCGATGATCCCGAAAATAAACATGGCAATGTATTGCGGAAAATGACCGAGCTGAAAGCCAAGTGGGTCGAGCGTACGGCCGACAGGAAAAACAATTCGGACAAAAAAACTGATGATACCGATTGCCGTCGCGAAAATCAGGATCTGACCGGTTGTCGGAATGTCCATGACCAGCTTATCTGAGCCAGAAATTATTCGGAATAGTACATATAAGAAGCTGAAAATCAGCAACGCTGCCACAAACCACATCACACCGAAATTGATCCACTCATCGAAGCCGCTGAGAAATTGTCCGTACGAAATGTGGTGACCTTTTGGCCAGTAATAAACGATGTAGATCACGAAGGGCGAAAACACGAACGAATAAAACATGAGCGGAATGCCCAGCCGCACAAGCCGGTCGGACATGAATTTGCCAGGCCCTTTTTTGTCGAGCGAAACAGGAATAAATAAGGCTGACAACAAAAAGAAAAAGCCCATAAAAAACGCCTGATCGACCGAAACGAGCAGCGTCATGGGCATAATCGCACCGAGAGTTTCCGTTTTTTCGGAATAATACCAGCCGCCCGGCGCGCCGTAAGTGACCGCGGCGTGATGCAGGACCACAAGCGCCGTCAGTGCAACCCGCAGGTGATCAATGTAAACGATCTTCGGTTTTGGTTCGATTTTCAGGGCGTCGGACATTTCGAATTTGTTGCTTTGAGCGAGAATGATTTTGCCGATAAAATATTGAACTGATTTTAGTCCAGCACAGAGAGGGTAATGCGGATAATGTCGCCGAAAAACGCATTGTCAACAGAAGATTTGGCAGACACGCGGATACCTTTCACCGTGTTGATAATAAAACGTGTAAGCGCCCTGGCGTCCTGGTTGTTGGGGATCTCACCATTTTTCTGACCCTGGTCGATGACGGCGTAAAAAGCTTCTTCAAGTTGGATTTCATTCCGGCACACAATGTCGCGGACTTCGGTATCGTGCGGCGCCACTTCCACTTCCGCGTTGACCATGAAGCAACCTTTGTGCTGATCGTCATTGAGCAGCTCGGCGGAGACGAATTCAAGTAGTTTTTTGATCTTTTCCCTGGCAGGCAAATTGTTGTTCACAATTTCAAAAATGCGCGCGCCGGATGTATTCTGATAAAATTCCAATGCCTTGATATACAGCGTATGTTTGTCGGCATAAGTATCATAGAGGCTCGACCGGCTGATACCTAGATGGTCGACCAGTTCCTGCATGGACGTACCATTATAGCCCTTATGCCAAAAGAGACATACCGCTTTGTTCAACACCTCCGCCTCATCAAAATCTTTCGTTCTTGCCATCGCAGAAAAGCTTTACCCGTTCAGGGCAAAGCTATTCAATTTTAAATAATATTTATCGGGTAATGATTACCGGGTAACGATTACCTGATACCGCCGCTGGCGATAATGGTTTCGCCGGTCAGCCAGCGGGAATCGTCGGATGCCAGGAAAACAGCAATCGGCGCAATGTCATTGGGTTGTCCAATGCGGCCCAGCGGAGCAGATTTTTCCGCATTTGCATGAAATTCACTACCGATCATTCCCGCAGCGTGCGCGCCTTCGGTTTCTACCATACCCGGATTGATCGCATTCACGCGAATCTTTTTCGGGCCAAGTTCTTTGGAAAGAACCTGTGTAATAGAATCGACGGCACCTTTGGTAGCCGTGTAAATGGAGCTTCCCGGAGGGGTGATCCTGGATACGGTCGAGCCAATGTTGATGATGCTGCCGCCTTTTTCGCCAAAGCTTTTTACCGCACCTTTTGTAACGAGCAGCAAGCCCAGCACGTTGGTATTAAATTGTCGGTTAAATTCCTCAGTAGTAACATCTTCAATATTGCCAAACTGGTAAATGCCCGCATTGTTCACCAGGATATCCACGCTGCCGAAAGCTTCTTCGGTTTGGCTGAAAATGCTGTCTACGTCCGCTTGTTTCGAGACATCACCTTGAATCGCGATGGCTTTACCACCTTCTTTTACGATTTCTGCAACCACTTTTTCCGCACCTTCCTTGGCCGAAGCGTAGTTCACAACCACCGCAGCGCCTTCTGCCGCCAGACTTTTAGCAATACCAGCTCCAATTCCTTTAGAAGCACCTGTAATAACTGCAACCTTATTTGTTAACTTTTCCATTTTGTCTTTTTTTGATTAAATTTCGGAATGATCGTTCCGGTATAGAATCAACATTCCGGAACAATCGTTCCAGAATTGGGAAGAATTTTTTCCAGCGTTTTAAACAGGTTGGTTTTAAGGTAAATGTGTACTTTTTTAAAGATAATAATGTAGCGAGAACCGTTACCAGCCTACGATCTCACCTCCCTGCTACATTCTTCCGCCGCTTTGAAACAGCCGATAAAAACAAATAGCCGCAGACTCCGGATAGGACCGAGCCGGTAAGGATGGCGAATTTGGCTTCGGAGAGGATGAGCTGCTCGCCGGGAAAGGATAAGAGGGCGATGAAGACCGACATGGTAAAACCGATGCCGCCGAGCATGCCGACACCGATTAAATGCTGCCAGCTAGCTGATTTGGGCATTTTTGCCACGCCGGATTTCACTGCCAACCAGGAAAAAAGAAAGATACCGATTGGTTTCCCAAGTGCCAGTCCAAGGATAATTCCCAGACCGAGCGTCGTGGTCAGTCCGCCGAGCATTTCCGTTTCAAAAGTAATGTTGGTATTGACCAGCGCAAAAAGCGGCATGATCGCAAAATTGACGGGATTCACGAGGATATGTTCCAGTTTTTCGAGTGGCGACTCGACTGCATCTGGCGTGGTAGGAAGCGCAAAAGCGGTAAGCACGCCAGCGATCGTCGCATGCACGCCGGAATGGTGGATGAAGTACCACATCAGCGCGCCGGGAATCAGATAGGCAGCCAATGCCTTAACTTTCAATTTGTTAAGAATTAAAAGAAAAACAAAAATCCCCAGTGCATACCCAAGAAATGCGTAATGTAAATCGGAAGAATAGAAGATCGCGATGACAAGAATGGCCATCAGGTCGTCCACGATAGCCAGTGCCGACAGAAAGATTTTGAGCGAGGAAGGGACTTTCTTACCCAGCAGCGAAATCACGGCGATGGCAAATGCAATGTCCGTCGCCATGGGTATGCCCCAGCCGCCTGCGGTAGGGGTACCTTTATTTAATGTAAAATAAATGAGCGCCGGAGCCAGCACACCGCCCAGTGCCGCGACAATCGGCAGAGAAGCTTTTTTGAAAGACGAAAGCTCACCCTCCACCAGTTCACGCTTGATTTCCAGTCCGACAAGCAGAAAAAAGATGGCCATTAATCCATCATTGATCCACGACAAAAGCGGGTAGCGCAGGTGGACGGCACCAGTTTCGAAGCCAAGTTCCGATTGCAGCAAATGTTCAAAACCGGGCGCGGCCGAAGTGTTGGCAATAATGAGTGAGATGACCACACAGCTCATCAAAAAGATACTTCCGAGTGATTCCGAGCGTAAAAATTCCTTAAAAGGTTTGATGTTGAAGAGTTTCGCCATAAGGTAAAACTAGTCAAAAATGGCTGTGAAAAGACCTTTGGAAGAGACTAAAATGCAATCCCAAGCCCTGCACCCAGGTTAACTACGCCTATAAAACGTTTGTCGGTAAGCTGCTCAGTGAGTTCCAGCCCGGCCACATTGGCATGGATCGCCAGATTTTTGACTTGCGCCCGTGCACCGATCATATCCGCATTTACATTGACAAACAGCATCTTATAAATAGGGTACCTCAAACTTATGCCACCTGCAAATCCAAAAGGCGTGACCGTTTTCTGATCCATCGTAATGATAATCTGTTTACTGGCCGGGTCGATCTGTCCGTCGGCACTAAGCACATTGCCGACCAGCCTCACCGAAGGCGTTTTCGCCGTGACAATACCACCCTGAATGTGGCCCTCGATGGTCAGTTTTCCATAATCCAGGTAAACAGCCGGGCCGAGCAGCAGCGCGCCCAGGTTCCATTTCGAGACATTGCTGTTCCAGGTGTACGTTTTCCCGGTGCCCACGGTATAGGTGTTGGCTTTGTCGACGATCGGTCCGGAATTGGTTTTATTTTTATTCAAATCACCGGAAATGCGAAAGCCAAACCGGCTGGTAACGCGGCGGTCATAATTGCCTTGGACATAAAACCCCGAGCCTGCCAGACCAGAAAGCGGATCATCAGGCTTGGCTTTGGCAAACTTCCCGACGGGTAAACTGTAACCCGAGGATACTGAAATGTAGTTACGGCTGCCCTGCGCTAGGGCCGAAAAGTTTATCAGGGAGCAAACCAGCAAAAAGAGCGTCCCGCCAGCCAGATATTTCATTATTCAGAATTTAAGGTTGAGCGAAGCTACTGAATGTTCGTCAAAGGCGGTTGCGGAAATGTTGGTTAAGTTGATTTCAGTAACAAACGAACACCGCTTTTTGTGACGTATATATATTAAAGTTAGTATTCTTTTGAGGCCTTGCTTCTCTACCACTTCTACCATTTTTAAAAATTAGGTATCTATAAATATTTCGACGATTCCTCCTGTAATTATTTCATTTTGAACACGCTGTGTTCCGATGGATAAATGATATGTGCCGTTAGTTCGCTCTTTTACGATGAACTGTTTTGCTCAGGTTACTTTTGGCTTGTTGTATAATTTATCACCTTCTAAACAGGCAAGCTTATGAAAAGACGAACAGCAAAGGGACGGGCCGCGGGCTGGTAGAACCTATTCATTAATTCAGGAAATTCCCTCCATTACTATGAAAGTTTCTTATTTAATCACACTTATTCATGATGAAAAAGTTTTTATTAATTATGGTCCTGATGCTTATGAGCATAGCATCAGTGCTGAGAGCGCAAACCGTGCCTGCCACTGGTGCGGGCGCTTATGACTGTTACACAGGATGTTCACAGATAGGATGGATTGGATCCGGTAACTATTGGATATCTAATGCATTTAAAGGGGGAGGAGAATATGCTTGGCTTCCCACTGGTGTCGTGCCTTCGCCTCCATCAAATCCAATAGGTTCCGACGGAGGTAAGCATTTCTTGTCACTTTATGCCTCTGGAAGTGTTGAGAATTCGTTGAGCAGTCAAATGACTGGATTAATAGTTGGCAGGAGTTATACATTAAAATATTATGTAATGTCCTCCAAAGCAGATATAGACGATGCATACGGTGATCCAACAGGATTTGCCACAAAAGCAGCAGTTAGTACAAACAACGTAGTTAATACTCATACATTTACAGAAGGTGTCAATACAAACCAGTGGATTTTAGGAAATCTTAAATTTACCGCTATTGCAAGCAGTCAAACATTGCTTATTGTCAACGGTACGAAAACGTACTCAGGTGGATTCATAAATGTCGATATAGCTGGTGCATGGTTGACAATGGATCCTTGCGATGCTGGAACTGCACAAGTTCAGGTCAATTCAACATTAACTAATACTTGTCCATCGGCTACTGCAAATTTAAATAATGCTTTTACCGGTTGGTATCCCCCATCTGGTAACAACGTTCTGGTGTGGTTTAAAGACCCAGCTCATAGTCTGAATCAGATTGTTAATAACCCTTCTGCGGTTGGCCCAGGCACATATTATGCCTTTTTTCATGATCTTAATAATGACTGCTATAATACAAGTGATTCAAAAGCAAAGGTAGTTGTATCAATAAATGCGTGTCAATCTTGTAAAGCGGGAACATCACAAGTCAGCGTAAAGGCTTCTTTAAAAAACATTTGTCCGTCAAGCACTGTCAATCTAAATGACGCTTTGGTAGGTAGTGCCCCAGCTGGTACCTTCATTGTTTGGTATGTAAAGCCAAATCCTCAGCCACAGGATCCATGGGTTACTGACCCTGCACACATAGCGAAGTCAGGCGATTACTACGCTTTTATTTATGATCAAGCTGCGAATTGTAAAAACGTAACAACTTCGACAGCGAAGGTTTCGGTAGGTATTAATAACGATATCTGTCATCCAGGTGTAAAAAGTGACAACGCTTCATTGCCATGCCAGGGAGGTACGGTTAACTTGCCACTTTTGTTTTCTGGTCTGATACCAAGTGGTGCGGAACTGCGGTGGTTTGACAATTCAACCCATTCAGGAGAACCAATTTCAACTCCAACAAATGTTCAGCAACCAGGTGAATTTTACACCTTTTATTATTACGGCGTAACCGGAACATATGACTCGGACAATTCAGCCGCAAAAATAACAGTAACAAGAGAAACGTGCCCCGACCTTAGCCCGACAATTGAAATTGACAATCTTAATTTTAATGAAGGGGCTGCCCGCGATTTCACCGTCAACATATACGAGATAAATGGGGCGCCAAGTTCAGGTGCAGTTTCATTTAGGATTACGAAATCGGGATCATACACAATCTCTTATCCCACGGTGAGCGGCACATCTGATGTCGATGGCGGTCAGAAAAACGACAATAGTAATTGGACGTTTACTGAAAATGCAGGATTCATTACTGCTACTTCGTCATTACCTATTTCAGCCAATGGCGCCGCGGTGATTGGGTTTAACATCAAGCGAAAGGCAGGACAACCCAAAGGAGTAACCCAAAATATCACTTCAACAATTGTCAGTAATTCTGGCGGGGAAACCAATTCAGGTAACAACCAGGCAATACGTAGTGTATCGACAAATTAATTTCTTTCAGGGCTATCTGGCTTTATTCCTCAGCTTGGAATAAGGTCAGATAGCTAATTCCAACTAAACAACTTTATTAAAATGAAAACGAAAAAACTTTTACTTTCACTTTTGACTTTTTGCGCTTCGGCTGCTTCTTACAATTCCTTTTCTCAAGATGTAAGTTTAAATGTCACTCCTTTGCAAGCTTCAATTTTAAATTACACAACGGGGGAGTTAGAGGTGACGTTGTGTAATGAAGATCCGTCTGACATTGCGGCACCGGCAAATAAGTTACGACCACTGATTAGCTTTCCTGATAATTTGACGCTGTTGGATGTAACAAACGCCGACGGTTCTCCACTTACGAATTTCCAATTGCAAAAAATGACTAATATTGAGGGAGATCATTCCGTTCGAGTTCTTTACCAAGTTCCACTCCCTAATGCACAGTGTATTTCTTTCCATATTAAGTTCCAAGGTAACGCGGTTGGCACAGGACCTATAACTGCTTCCCTTGGCTTTGTTGGTCCGCAAACTACTGGTAATAATCCAGCAAACGATAATAGTACGGCCACAACTCCTGTCGAGGTTAATCTTCCGGTAACGCTTGCCAGTTTTGAAGCAAAAGCTGAAGGCAAAACGGCGCAGCTGCAATGGGTAACGTCGGATGAGGTAAACAGCGATCATTTTGACGTGCAGAGAAGCCGTAATGGAAAGGATTGGCAGACATTCCAAAGCGTCCAAGCTCTTGGAGAAAGCAAGGAGAAACACGATTATTCAGCCGTAGATGAACACCCCTTTAGCGGTGAAAACTTTTATCGATTGCACATGATCGACCAGGATGGTAGCAATACGTATAGCTCAATCCGTCATGTATTTTTCAAGTCGTCTGAAGGGAAAATTTATCCCAATCCCGTCTCGGATTATTTTGTCATCGAAAACTCCGATTGGAATGAGATAAAGACAGTTGCGATTTTAAATTCAAGTGGCGTTGCGGTTTATAAATCTCCTGAGATTCCAGAAAAAACGGTCAATACAAAGAACCTTCCGGCAGGGACTTATATAGTAAGTCTTAACTATAAGAACGGAGATTCAAAAAGTCATAAGATTATTATAACACACTAAATACCAATAAGTAAGCCATGTTATGAAAGCGATTCTGAAAACAATTATTATCATCTGTATCATTATAAGTTCCTGCACTGTTAAAGCGCAAAGTATTAAACCTACCGACGGTGCAAATACTTGCAAATATTGTCTTCCACAAGGTTGGGTAAGGCCCAACACTTCTAACTTTGATCCTGGTATTTCGGATATGATTCATTGGGGAGGCGACCCTTTTGAACCATGGACACCCGCACCTCAGGGACCAATCCCTTCCGGTTTAAATAACTTTCTAAGTGTATACCATTCGCCGATTGTAAATGAGACCTGCCATACAACTATGACAGGTCTCACGCCCGGAGTCACTTATTATTTGCGATACAACGTCATGACTACTAAAACGGCAACCACGAATTATGCAATTCGAGGTGCTGTACTAGTCAGTAACGGAGGGGACGCCTACCAGAAAACTGAATTTACACCAAATGTAAATACTGATAAGTGGATTGAAAACATTCTGGTGTTTAAAGCCACGTCTCCCACAGCAAGATTAACCGTTGCTGCTGATGGTGGAAGCGGCGGTTATGTAAACTTCGACATTGGTTTTAATGCACTCAGGTCTTGCTACTCAGGAACGGAACAGGTTAAACTCAGCGCAAATTCCCTGACTTCTAAGTGCCTGAATACTTTCGTTAATCTGAATAGTCTGGTTACCAGCCAAACACCCAGTGGTGCTAGCTTGGTCTGGTTTACTAATGCGGAGCACACCGGATCTCCTTATGGCCTACCTAACGCGGCTGCGGCAGGCACCTATTATGCATTTTATTACGATGCTATTATGGAGTGCTATAATACTTCAAGCTCAAATGCGAAGGTTGTAGTTTCACCCAAGCTGGTGGAGGTTAATGCTACGACACTATTCGTTTCCTGTATCTCCAAAAGCGGCGATTTGAATTCGGTATTAACAAGCGCCCCTCCAAATGGAGCAGTCGTTAGGTGGTTTGATAATTCAAGCCATTCTGGTAACCTTGTTTCAGATCCGACCAAGGCGGGGCCAGGTGATTATTATGCATTTTACTATTATAGTGTAAATAATTGCTATAACACGGACAATTCCATTGCAAAGGTCACGGTCAGTCTAGACCCGTCTTGTGCTGACTTGACGCCTACTATTGATATCGACAATCTTGGTTTTAATGAAAATGTAGAGCGCGATTTTGTCGTCAATATTTATGAAGTTGGAGGGGCTTCAACAATTGGAAATATCACTTTCCGTTTGTCGAAATTAAAAGCGTTCGATATTTTATACCCTACCACAAGTGGCACATCTAATGTGTTTGGTGAAACTCTGAACGAAAATAGTAAATGGACATTTTCAGAGAATGCTAATTTCGTAACTGCTGTCTTGTCTTCCGGGATTGCTGGTTCTGGCAAATCAACAGTGGGATTTTCCCTGAAACGAAAAGCAGGGCAGGCGAAAGGACTGGTCCAGAATATCACAACTACAATTGTAAGCGGCTCTGGCGGCGAAACAAATGCAACCAATAACCAATCTATTACTAACGTGGCGACAAACTAGCACAGTTTATCTAATGCTGTTAGTGTGGGGTAAGGGAGAAATGAAATTTCTCCCTTTACTTTATAAAGCAAACGCCACATATAAATCCCCCGATTTTCCCCCCAACTTCCCACCACCACAAGCTATTACCACATACTGCTTCCCGCCCACCGCATAAGTGCTCGGCGAAGCGAAGCCGGCGGCGGGGAGTTGGGTTTTCCAGAGGGTTGCGCCGGTGCGTTTGTCTATTGCGCGGAATTGTTCGTCTTTGCTGGCGGCTATGAAAAGGAGGCCGCTGCCTGTAACTAAGGGTCCTCCGTAATTGTCGGTGCCGGTTGGTGGGATGCCTTTGGCTGTTAATTCTTTGTATTCTCCCAGCGGAACCTGCCATTTGTGTTCGCCGGTGTTGAGGTCGATGGCGGTGATGGTGCCCCAGGGCGGTGTGCTTACCGGATAGCCTTTGCTGTCGTACCAACGGTTGTATCCGGTGTGCTGGTAAGGGATTTCAGTTGATTTTTGGGTGCTGGCGATTGTTTGTGACGTTTCTCCTTTGCTTATCAGGAAGTCGATGATGGCTTTCGTTTCTTTTTCGGGCAAGTGCGAGAAGGAAGGCATCATGCCGCGGCCTTTGGCGAGAACTTGCTGGATGGCGGGTTCGGAGAGCCGCTTTTCAATGCTCAGTAAAGAAGGGTATGATCCGTCGTGGTTGCCGCGGCGGTCCTGACCGTGGCAGGCGGCGCAATTTTGGCTGTAAAGCTGCGCGCCCGTGACGAATTTGCTATCCGTCGGCTGCTCACGTAGAATCAGTGATGAAAACACCGGATTCTGCTTGGCCGGAACGTAAATAACACCTTCCTGGTCCACCGCCGAGCCACCCCACTGGGCACCTCCGTCCGTTCCGGGAAAGAAAAGTGTCATCGTGGATGTGAGTGGCGTATAAGGACTGCCGGTACGGGCTTTTTGGAGCAAAATTTTGATTGAATCCTTATTTGAAGCCCACGAATTAATGTCATCCACCGTAAATGTTTGCCGGGTAAAAGGTGCCGGTTTAAGCGGGATTGGCTGCGTAATGCTCACCTGCTCGCCCTCCACAGCGTTTACAGGGAAACGTTTCTCTTCAATCGGAAAGATTGGTTTTCCTGTGACGCGGTCAAAGACAAAAATGTGTCCTTGCTTCGTGGTTTGGGCTACAACATCAATGCGCTTTCCATTCTGTGTGATCGTCAGCAGATTGGGTGGGGAAGGTGGGTCGCGGTCCCAGATATCGTGGTGCACAAATTGAAAATGCCAAAGCAGCTTACCATTATTCGCATTCAATGCAAGCAAACAGTTGGCATACAAGTTGTTACCTTTCCGGTTTCCACCATAAAAATCGTAAGCCGCGGAGCCGGTCGGGACGTAAACAATGCCCCGCGCACGGTCTATGGACATACCTGCCCAGGCATTTGCGCCGCCCAGCCGCTGTCGCGGGTTCGCAGGCGACCAACTTTCATAGCCCGGCTCGCCAGGTTCCGGAATGGTGTGAAAAGTCCATTTTCTCTTTCCCGTTTTTACATCATAACACCTGATATCTCCCAGCAAAGCAGTTTCACTTTCCGAAACCCTGACGCCGACAATGATCCGGTTTTTATAAGTCACATTTGGCGTGTTGGCCTGCACATAATTATCAGCCCCCGGCCGCTCAATGCCAATTTTAAGATCGATCCCGCCATTTTCTCCAAAAGTTGAGATCGTTTTTCCGGTAGTGGCATCCAGCGCATAAAGCCATTTTCCAGCCCCGAAAAAAATTCGTTTATCTTCTCCGTCGGCCCAGTAAGTTACCCCGCGGCTGGTTGTGCCGCCATTATCTGTCAAGGCTGTTTTCCAGATTTCCTTACCAGTTGCTGCATCCAGTGCAAAAGCTTGTGTGCCAGCCGAAACACCATATAAAATGCCGTCGATAATAACTGGGTTACACTGCATTTGAGTACGGTTGCGGACGGTATCCGCACCGCCGGAAGCGTACGTCCAGGCAACTTTCAGCTGCCCCACATTATCAGGCGTAATTTGCGACAGCGGGGAAAAGTGGCTTCTGGCTCCGTCACCGTTGTATTCGGCCCAATTGGTATCGGGCACGGGCGGAACAGAAGCCAATCCGGCAAATAAAAAGAGCAGGAATGTGGTGATGGTCAGGTATTTCATACTCCGGAAGAATAGACGTCAGGCGTTTATTCCCAAAGTCATTCTACCGGAAGAAATACCTTAAAAGTAGAGCCCTGGCCCACCTGGCTGTTAGCCGTAATTGCGCCGCCGTGGTTGATGGCCACTTTCTGACAAATAGCAAGCCCAATGCCGGTGCCGGTAAACTGGCTGCGTCCCTGCAAACGCTGGAAAATCTGGAAGATCCGGTCTGTATACCGCTCGTCGAAGCCTATACCATTGTCTTCCACGTCGATCTGATAGTATGCTTCACATTGCCTGGCGGGCCTTACCGACTCGGGCAGGTCCTGGGAGGGAATTGTTCTTGCCGAAATGTTAATGACCGGCGTCGAATCCGGCTCCTGGAATTTCAAAGCATTACTGATGATATTCTGGAACAATTGCACCAGCTGCGAACTGTCGCCGTGCACCGTCGGTAATGCGCCAATGCTCAGTTTGGCTTTCGATTGCTGGATCGCCAGATCCAGATCGAGCAGGGCAGAGGAGATTACCTCGTCCAGGTTTACCGGTGTGGTCAAGTCTTTATTTGTCGAAACCCTTGAAAACGAGAGCAAATCATCGATCAAAGAAGACATGCGTTTTGCAGAAGCCTGCATACGATCGATGTATTCGGCACCCGCACCCAGGTTGCCCGCAAAACGGTTTTTAAGCAAATCTCCAAACGACTGTATTTTCCGTAGGGGCTCCTGCAAATCGTGCGAAGCAATGTAGGCAAACTGCTGCAAATTTTCGTTGGAGCGCGAAAGCAGATCATTGGAAAGGCTCAGATCTTCATTCAAAGCCATATATTCCTCATTGATGGCCGCCAATTCCTCGTTTGTCGATTCCAATTCTTCGGTACGGTGCTGCACCTGCTGTTCCAGCGCCAGCATCATTTTTTGCTGCACGGTCACATCCTGTACGCTTCCGATCACCTTATAAGGCACTTTTTCAGCATTATATAAAACAAGACCCTGCGTATGAAGCACTCTTTCGTTCCTTTTTTCGCCGGGCTTAATGGTGAATTCAATATCGTAAATCTGGTCACCATGATCAGCGATCGCCGTGGCAATCTTCTTCTGTATCCGATCCAGATCTTGCTGGTAGATCGCATCGAAAACATGCTCAGGCGTGATCAAAGCCTCTTCGCCCAAACCAAACCAATGTTTCAGCCGGTCTGAAACTTCAATCATCCCAGTCGAAAGATCTATCTGCCAGGTGCCCAGCTCCGCCAGTTCCACCGCGCCGCGCAAGGTATTTTCGGCATCTTCAATTTTTTGTCTGGAAACCACCTGTGTCGTCACATCCGTAGCCACCACCAGCACACCCGAAACCTGACCGTCGAGATCACGCTTTGGCTGGTAAGTCATGTTCACATATAAAGTTTGAAGTACATTGTCCTTCATCAAATCGACCGACTGTTCCGTAGCAATAAACGGTTCGCCGGTTTCAATCACTCTTTCGAGAATGGCGTCAAACCCTTGTCCATCCAGCTCAGGAAGCGCCTTCCGCATGGGTTTTCCCACAATTTGATCCACGGTACGGCCTACCAGCCGCGCATAAAACGGATTGGCCATCGTGAAAGTCAGGTCTTCTTTTGCAATCACAGCAATCGCAGCGGGCGACTGTTCAAACAAAGTGAGCAGCTGCATCTGGCTTTCTTCCACCTTCATTTGCTCCTGCATCTTGTCCGTGACATCGATCGCAATGTCCAGAATCGCGTATACTTCACCATTTTCGTCGAAAATCGGCGTATAAGTAATGTTGTAGAAATTTTGGGTCAACTCACCATTGCGCACGATTTCCACCTGGGTACCAGAAGTTTTATAGGATTTTCCGGTCGTGTACACCTCATCGAGGATTTCAAGGAAAGCCTGACTTTCCAGCTCCGGCATGACCTGGCTCAAAGATTTCCCGGTAATGTCCGGTCCTTTCCCGACAATGTCGATGAAAGACTGGTTCGGCATTTCGATGATCAGGTCGCGGCCTACGAAAAGCCCGATCGCGACTGGCGCCGTGTTGACGATGGAACGCAACTTATTCTCACTTTCCCGCAGCGCACGCTCGGCAAGGACACGCTGGGTAACGTCGATAGAAATATTGATAATGGTATATACCTCGCCGTTTTCGTCCAGCAAAGGTTTATAGGTAAAATCAAAATAATAGGTGCCCAGCACGCCATCGACTTCAATATCGACCCGTGCATCTTTGGCAACATGCGCCTGTTTGGTCACCAGAATATCCGCCAGCAGCTGGTGAAAAGGCTGCCCGTCGAGCTCAGGCATCGCTTCCCGAAGCGGTTTGCCAATCACCGACATATCCTTGCCCCAGTAACCCACCATCGGCGCATTGGCCAGCTCCACGATCATATCTTTTCCCGTGAAAAGGCAAATCGCGACCGGCGCTTCTGCAATCAGGGATTCAAATCTGTGAATGGTTTTGTTCAGTTCCGCCTCATGCGCGCGCAGCTGGCGGGTAACTTCGGCGGTTTCTTGGGTGGTTTTGATAAATTTGGTTACGTCGGTCACAATGCCGGCGAGGGTATGTGCAGTTGAGCTGCCTTGCCCTTTGAAATTGAGCCAGACCGGTTCGCCTTCCTTTTCCCTTACAATCCGGAATTCGAAATCGAAAAGATCCCCTTTTTCAAAAGCCTGCTCGGTCCTGGACCTGACCAGCTCCCGGTCTTCCTCGGAAATCTGTTGCAGCAGCTCGTTAAATGATATGGTATCCTGGAACGGAAAGCCAAAAATGGCTTTGAAGCGTTCGCAAAGCTTGAACTCATCTTTTTCCGGGTTAAATTCCCAGGTACCTACGCCCGCGGCAGTCAGCGCAGCTTCCAGCCGCGTGATTTCAGTTTGATCGTCAGGACTGAAGGGTTTTATCGAAGTGGCCATTGAATGGTCTGTAAAAATATCGTCAGAATGCAGGAATAATCCTGTCAGATATCCTCGCATAAAAATCCATACCTGAAAAGATACACTTTGTCAAGACCCCAGGAATTTCATAGCTGTCCCGCATTTTCAACGGCGTTTAGCGTAAAGGGTTAGCCGGCTAATTTTCTTTGAAATAATATTCAAGTTATTGTAAATCAATGTGATAAAACTTGGTAAAACTTGAACAATTGTCGGGGTGCATCCTAAACTTACCGGTTATTAGATTTATAAAAAACACCGACCAGCCATGCTCAAAAACTATTTCCTGATCGCCCTGCGCACCTTCCGAAAGCAGCGCGGTTTCACATTTCTGAACATCATGGGGCTCGCAATCGGCCTCGCTAGCGTCATGCTCATCTACTTGTTTATCATTGATGAACAGGGCTTCGATCAGTTTCATCCCGACTCCGACCAGCTTTACATCCTGGGTTCGAAAAACAAAATGAATGGCAAAGAGTACTCCTCGGCTTATGCGCCTGGTGCCTGGGTAAATGCCTTAAAAAGCCAGTTTCCGGAAGTTAAAGGCGGCACACACTTGATCTCGCTGGGTTATCCCGCCTCTTTTCGCGACCGGCAAAAAGACAAGATCCTGCTTTCGGAGAATGTTTTTTGGGTGATGTCCGATTTTAAGGAGGTTTTTTATTTTCCTTTAAAATATGGAAACCCTGAAACGGTTTTTTTCAAACCAAACGGCATTGTCATAAGTGAATCCATCGCTGAGCAATTTTACGGCAGCCAGGATCCGGTCGGTAAAACATTGGAGCTCAGCCACATTTATGCGACCGACAATAAATATGTCCCGCTGACAATCACAGGCGTGCTGAAAGATTACCCCGCCAACTCACACATTCAGCCCGACTATCTGGTAAGTATGGGCATGCTGCGGAATATGATGACTTCGAACGGACAAAACTGGCAGGACAACTGGGGCCAGGGCTCGGGCTGGTTCCTGAGTTACCTGCATACCACGCCCGGCGCCGATATCAGCAGGATTGTTAAAGCATTCAACCGGACGGTTCAGTCTAACCTTCCGAAAGATTTGAACCGCATTATCCATCCGATGATCATGCCGCTGAAAGATGTGCATTTCACGGAAGAACTGCGGTCGAGCTACAACAACAGCCGGATCGGGGACAAAAAGTACCTTTACATTTTCGCCTGTACTGCGCTGCTCGTTATCGTCATCGCCAGCATTAATTATATGAACCTCGCCACGGCGCGTGCATTGAGGCGGTCGAAGGAGATCGGGCTGCGGAAGGTTTTGGGAAGCAGGCGGGCGCAACTTGTCGGCCAGTTTCTGAGCGAGTCGCTGATTACAGCATTCATCGCCATGGTGATCGGAATTTTATTGGTTGTGCTTTTGCTGCCCGCATTCAATCATGTTTCAGGGAAACATTTCAGCCTGGCACATTTGGTGCAGGTTAAGCTCATTGCTTTCACATTCGGTACAACATTGCTTGTCGGGCTTTTATCGGGAAGTTATCCTGCGCTGTTTTTGTCCGGGTTAATGCCTTTAACCGTTTTAAAAAATGCCAAAGCGGGCGGCCGCGGTTCCGACAAATTGCGAAAGGGACTGATCATCATGCAATACACCATCACAATTTTGCTGATCGTCTCGACGGCTATCATGATTCGGCAGATGAATTTTATACACCAGTCGGCGCTGAGCCTGAGCGGTGACCAGCTGCTTTCGGTGCGGTGGTCGGGAATGGCATCCCTGAATAAGTATTTAGCATTAAAACAAAGGATTCAGGAAGATCCGGAACTGGATGTGGTGACGCTGGCGAACCATTTGCCTAACCAGGATTATTTTGGCTCGATGGATTACGATGTCGTTTTTCCCGAGGTAGGCAATGAAGCGCATTTATGGGGACAAATGAGCGGGGACTACGATCTGCCCAAGGCGTTTAACCTGCAACTGGTCGCCGGGCGGACATTCAAAATCGGAAGTGCGGCCGATTCTTCTACTTATCTTTTAAATGAAAGCGCTGTAAAATCGCTGGGGTTACCGATGGAGAAAGTGCTCGGTATGCGGCTCACCATCAACCGCCCCGGCGCCTCTGATAGTACGCGGCGGGAAGGTACGGTGATCGGTATCGTCCGCGATTTTCCTTACCGCTCCATCCACCACGCCATTTCCCCGCTGGCAATCAGCTGCCGCCCCGATCCCGAAGACCGCATTTTATATGTGAAACTTCCGGTTGGCAAATTCCAGGAGAAAACGGCCCAGATCGAGGCCAAGTGGAAGCAGGAGCTGCCCGGCGTAGGTTTCGGACATTGGTTTATGAGCGAAGAATTCGGCAGAATGTATGAAGGCGAAAACCGGATGTCGGCCATGTTCAAGTCATTTTCCATCTTATCCATTTTAATCGCCTGCCTCGGTTTGTTTGGACTTTCATCCTATCTCGCCGAGCAGCGTACCAAAGAAATTGGTATCCGCAAAACATTGGGTGCATCGCTGCTACAAATCCTCCGGCTGCTTTTCACGCCATTTTTCCGGCTGCTCGGTGTAGCTTGTCTCATCGCGATCCCGCTGGGCTGGTTTGCCATGAACCGCTGGTTGCAGGATTTTATTTACAGGGTCGATATCGACGCATTCATTTTCCTGACCAGCATTTTGCTTGTAGCGCTCCTCACGGTTTTTGTCGTCAGTTACGAAACCCTCCGGGCTGCACTTGTCAACCCGGTGAAGAGCCTGCGGTCGGAGTAAATGTGAAATGCAATTGACCACCGGTTTGGTGAGATTCAACCCGCTAAAATTTCAATTCAGCGTGAATGTAGTTTCCAGGGCAGCGTTCTGAGGCCATTTTTGTAAAGTCAAATTTATTATTAGCCAAGAAAAACAAACAAAAATGAAAGCGCTACTCAATCAAACGTTCCCGGTACCCACATTACCCTCCATCGAAATCCCTAACCAAACTTCCATCACGGTCTATAACATGGGACGGGCATTTTCGATCAGGACGGTAGAAATCACCCATTTTGAAGGCGTAGGAAACTACACATTTGCCTGCACCAGAAACGGCAGGTACCTGATCTCAAAATGTTTGAAAACCATCCACGATATGGTAGGAAACGATTTTGTACGTGTCCACAAATCGTACATTATTAATCGTCAGCACATTAAGTCCAGATTATTCTCACATATCCAGCTGAGCTGCGGCAAGGACATTACCATCGCACGCCGGCGCCTTAGGGAAACCCACGAAACACTGGCTATCAAATAAGCCCAGGGTTTCCAGACACACGCTACCAACCCGCAGTCACGATTGCGGGTTTTTTTGTGCGTCAACTTTTTTAGCAAAAAGAAAAGCGGGAAGCAAATCGCTTCCCGCTTTTACCAAAACTACAATGAAATGTTTTCAATGTGCTGCCTTCTTCTCCATCCTAACCACCTGATGATCAATTGGCTTCACGGTATTCAAATAAGCATAGATCGCTTCCAGATCTTTCGTTTTCATGTTGGCATACATCGTCCACGGCATCGGCGTGTTCATATCACCCGCATTCACAGTCGGAGAAACATAGTTGCTGTCCGCGCAAATTTTGAAGCGCGCAACGAATGCTTCCTTCGTCCATTTGCCGATACCTGTTTCCTTGTGCATCGTAATGTTGGGCGATCTTAAAATACCGTTCGGACTGGCAAATTCCATTCCTCCGCCAAATTCTGTGCCCGGTATCACCGCTCCTTTGTCGGTTTTACTGTGGCAATCCACGCAGCCGGTGGCATTGATGAGGTACTTGCCATAAGCAACCTGGTCCTGTTCCGAAGGTAACTTGGTGAAAGCCGCCTCGTGGGGCATGGTGTTGATGATAAAATTGACAGGAAACTCCGGTTCAGAGGCTGGAATGTCCTTTTTTACTTCCGGCAATTCGCGGATGTAAGCGATGATCGCGTACACATCTTCCTGATCCATTTGCCCGAAACGGTGGTAGCCCATAACCGGGAACAATGCTTTTCCGTCCTTATTTATCCCGGTCGTCACGGCTCTGAAAATCTCTCCGTCCGTCCAGTCGCCGAGGGCGTAGGGAGTAATGTTGGGCGCGTAAAATGTTCCAGGGAAACCCATTTCTTTGGTAAATGCCTCACCGCCAGCGCCAAAACCGCCGGCAGCCATCGGCCCGGCGTATTTCGACCAGTCGCGGGTGCTGTGGCAATCCATACAGACCGTCACGCTGTTGGCCAGGTACTTACCCCGTTCAATGCGCGAGGCAGTTCTTTCAATTTTAATGTCCGGCGCAGGGCCGGTGTCGGGCAATGCAAGTTTGACGTAGGTCAATGCCGCCGCAATAACGAGCAACAAGCCGGCAAGCACCTTGCCGATGATTTTCATAGCTTTCACTTTTTGTTTTTTTTAGATTAAACTTCAAAACAAAAATGGCTTTGGCGTACGTCAGAGGCAATGTTGCGTTGTATGAGGTGAGAATATGAGTGGATGAATTGTAGGAGAGGAAATATTCTTATTTTGTATCGTAATATTGCGATTGATAAATCCTTTACTATCTTTGGCACATGGGAGCCACAAAGACAGAGGTATTTACGGAACAGCAAAACAGCATCGCCGACCTGGCCAAGGCATTTGCGCATCCGGCCAGGGTAGCCATTTTGCAGTTGCTCGTGGCACGAAAGGCTTGTGTTTGCGGCGATCTGGTGGATGAGCTGGATCTCGCACAGGCAACGGTTTCCCAACATTTGAAAGAATTGAAACGGATCGGTATCATTCAGGGCGAAATCAACCCGCCGCGTGTATGCTACTGTATCAACCCCGAAGTGTGGGAGGAAGCCAGACAAACATTCGGGCAAATGTTTGAAACGATTACCAATGTTACCTGCTGCAACTAGCGCGGCTATTTTTTTGGATTTATCTATCGCAATATTACAATTAAACAAATGGAAACAGCTGATCAATTGAAAGAAACTGTGCGCCAGAAGTATGGCGAAATCGCCGGACAATCTACTTCAACGCTTGAAAGTCAGGGTTGCTGCGGACCGACTTCCTGCTGCAATGCGGATGTGGAAGCAAATGTGCCGATTGCGATGGCCGAAGATTATCAAAAATTAAACGGTTATGTAGCGGATGCAGACCTGGGTCTTGGATGCGGGTTGCCAACACAATTTGCACAGATAAAACCCGGAGATATCGTGGTGGACCTCGGTTCCGGCGCAGGAAATGATTGCTTTGTAGCGAGAGCAGAAGCGGGCGAAACGGGCCGGGTGATCGGCCTGGATATGACACCCGCAATGATTGACCGGGCACGTAAAAACGCGAAAGTGCGGGGTTTCAAGAATGTGGAATTTGTATACGGCGACATTGAAGATATGCCGCTGCCCGACGATCTGGCCGACGTGGTTGTCAGCAACTGCGTCATGAACCTGGTGCCGGATAAGGCGAAAGCGTTCGCAGAAACATTCCGGATATTGAAGCCGGGCGGCCATTTCAGCATTTCAGACATTGTGTTGCTGGGCGATTTGCCGGAAGGTTTGCGCCAGGACGCTGAAATGTATGCGGGCTGCGTGTCGGGCGCCATTCAAAAAGATGCGTATCTCAAAACGATTGCCGATTGCGGTTTTACCCATATCATTGTGCAAAAGCAAAGAGAAATACATATTCCTGATGCTGTTTTTATGCGTTATCTGACTGACAATGAAATTGCTGCATACCGCAATCAGGACAAAAACCATCCGTCATTCGGGATTTTTAGTGTGACCGTATTTGCTGAAAAACCTGTTCAATCCTGCTGCGGACCTGACTGCTGCAATTAAACTTTTCGGATTATGAAACGCATTCTGGTTCTCTGCACCGGCAATTCTGCCCGCTCACAAATCGCTCAGGGGTATTTACAGGCATTCGCCGGAAACCGTGCCGAAGTTTACAGCGCCGGGGTCGCGCCGCATGGCGTCAATCCGTTATCAGTGCAAGTGATGGCCGAAGATGGCGTCGACATTTCGCACCACACGTCCAATCACGTGGATGAGTACGCTGGCACTGCTTTCGATTTTGTGATTACCGTCTGCGACAACGCGCGTGAACAATGTCCGCATTTTCCTTCTTCCGCTGAGCTGATCCACCAGAGCTTTCCCGACCCGGGACACCAGCCCAATGTGGATGCGCTTACTTCCTTCCGGCAGGTCCGCGACGAGATCAAAACGTTTTCACAAAATTTTATCGCGTCAAAACTGACCGAACAATCGGACATTACAGTAAGGTCAGCCACGCCGGACGATCGGGAGGCTATTGAAAATATGCTCAAAAATGCATCTCTACCAATCTCCGATCTGCCCGAAAGTTTGTCCAATTTCTTTGTTGCCAATTTTGAAAGTCAAATAGTTGGTATAGCAGGATTGGAAATGTTCGGAAAAATCGGACTGCTTCGTTCCGTGGCAGTGGATCCTGCTTTTCAGAAAAAGGGCATTGCAGAAAAGTTATTACAGAAAATAAAAAGGCATGCAGAAGAATCCGGTATTGAGGACATTTACCTCATTACAAACACCGCCGATCAATACTTTCTGCGCCAAGGCTTTCACCCGATCACCCGCGCTCAGGCGCCGGAAGCTATTCAGCAAACCGCTCAGTTCAGCGGGCTTTGCCCTGCGTCATCGTTTGTAATGAAACATGCTCTTTAAGCGATGGATCTTTTCTTATTCCAACCAAATTTAACCCAAATCCTGCCGCGTTTAAACCCAAACGCCCCTTACAAACAGTCGTGATTTTAAGGGTAAGTTGATGTAGTAGTTTTGAAATGTCAAACGGAAACACAGACGGATTTCCAACAACTAACAAAACTTTTTAACACATAACTAAATCAACTTATTATCATGAAAGCTTCTCAGTTTGTATTGTTTTTCGCATTCGTTGCCCTTTTAGGTTTTTCTTCATGCAGCAAAAAATCAGATGATGTTACCCCGGATCCTGCTACAGTGGTGGGTTTCAAAGTAAAAGTGGACGGCAAAGTTTACGCCCCTGATTATGCTTACGCACTGGCCGAATCGCCCGGAACTGCCAACTACTATACGATCTACGGATTGGACAGCAAAACCAGCGACGTCATCGCCATCGCACTGCCAAACACACTCGGCGAAGGCACACACCCGATCAACGCAACCAACTTCGGGATCGTAAATTATAACAAAGAAGAACTTTCGACCGTAAACGGCGGTACGGGCACGGTTACCATCACCAAAAAGACTGCGACGCAGATCATGGGCACATTCAGCTTCACGGCCCAGGACGCAACAGGCAAAATCACACGCACTTTGACAGAGGGAAGTTTCAACGTAAATGTCAGGAACTGACCTGTTGCCAGGAATCCTGTCGCCAGGAACCCTGTTGTCAGGAACCCTGTTTCGCAGAGCACACTAGCTAGCCTGTCCGGATTTCCGGGCGGGCATTTTTACTTTTCTAAATCCGCTAAAACACAATCCCGAACTGTAAGCCCGCCGTGAACGAAACCGGGTGATTGTTGCCAAACCGGACCGGCAGCGGGATAGCGACAAAATAACTGTTGGTAGCGCCCTTTTTGACGATTTTGTTAAAAACCGGTGTCACGCCATACCTGCCCGAAGTCTCAAAAGCAATTCGCCCTGCAAACGTGAAATCATGGCCCAGGTTGACCAGTACGCCGGGATGAAAAACCACATTAGCGACCCGGCTGTCGCCATGCTGTGCGCGGATCACAGGAATGATTTCAACAGAAAACCCCAATTTTTTCGTCTTCCAGAGATTCAGCCCAATCGGAAATCCTACCACGTAGTAGTCGCTGAAATTGGTTTCGGTACCTGCTTTATCAACCGTCAAAATCGGATGCAGAATGCCCTGATAACCCACCATTTTTGGATAGGTAGTCACAGGCGTGGCTGTCTGTGCGAAGCTGATGCCGGGCGCGGCGAGAAACATTTGAAACCAGCAAATGATAAAAATCAAGCCGGTTTTTAAACTGGTAGAATTTGTTTTGATGTTCATACGGTAATCTTTTAAATGCCAAGATTACCGTTTCACAAAGCCTAAAAATAGAATCAAATTGCCGCGTTAGAACCGATTTTACTTTTTAAGTGATTTTCTGTGTTCGGAAGGCGTTTTGCCGATTTGTTTTTTAAAAATCCGGGTAAAATGGCTCTGATCCGAAAAGCCGGTCAGGTAGGCTATTTCCGTCAGGGAATAGTTTGTCGATTCCAGTAACTGGATCGCTTTGTCGATCCGGAGCTTGCGGATGTATTCTCCAAAAGAAAGATCATCGAAATAGCGGGCAAATGTCCTGGAAACGTAAGCCGGGTTAACAGCCAGGCTCTCTGAGAGTTCGGTCAGGCTCAGGGCAAGGTTCATGTCGATCTGGTCCTGGATCATTGCCTTCAATTCCCTGACCCAAACCGGCGGTTTTTTGCGGTTGGCAGAATCCGTGTAAGCGTGCAAAACCGCCAGTAACAACTGTTCAGTGGGGCTTTGGGTATGTTTCACCGATTGAAGATGCCTGGCCCAGCTATACAGGGCGTCATAAATGACCATACCCTGTGCTAAAAGCTGCTGATCGTCCGCAATGTTGTAAGCGAGCCCGGCCGAAATGGCCCATAGACCGGCCGACTGGGCCGCCAGCAAATGGTCGTCCGTGTCAGCTCCGCGGATGATCGGACACATGGCCAGTATTGCCGGATCGGTAATCTGGTGTTTTTCAACAAAATAGTCGAACGTGCAGCGGTCTTCATAATGCGTGTACGCCACACCCGGGATGTCGAAAGGCGTGCCGCCGGTAGATTGGGCCAGGTCGATCACAAGGTTTTCCGGAGCGAATATGATCTCCGCTTCGGGATCGATAAACCGCTTGATAAGCCAGGGACATGCTATCCGGTCGATTTTTGGACGTTCGCGGGTGATCCAGATCATGTGGGCAATTTCTTTCTTTTTTGTCTGGTCAAAGATAAATTTATTTCCCCATCCAGTTTTTAAAGTCCTGCGCCCGCTCGCGACTGACAATGATTTCTTTGTCGAATGCTGGTTTCAATGTGAGTGCCAGGCGATTGTTGTAGTAGGGCTGGATCTGCGTCACGGCCTGGTGCGTCACCATCATGCCGCGGTTGATGCGGAAAAAGCGATCGGGATCGAGGGAGCTTTCGAGGTCGTCGAGGCGGTAATCCACGACGAATTTTTGTCCCTGTTGGTTTTTAAAAATGCAGATACCGTCCTCAATGTAAAAATAAGCGATCTCCGAAACTTCCACCGAGAGCAGCCGAGCGCCATGTTTGACCAGAAACCTTTTCCGGTACTCGGGCGGAAGCTGCTGTTTTTGAAGGCTTTTCAAGATGTTTTCCAGGCTGGAAGGCAGCGGCTCGGCAGGTTGTGTTTTTACAGAGCGGGTCAGATCGTAGAATTTTTTGATGGCGCGCTGCAAATCTTCCTTTTGTACGGGTTTCAACAGATAATCAATACTGTTGACTTTAAAAGCCTGCAAAGCATATTCGTCGTAGGAAGTGGTAAAAATGACGGTGCTTTTAATCTCTACCCGATTGAATATTTCAAAGCTCTGACCGTCAGCCAGTTCAATATCCAGAAAAATAATATCCGGCTCTTCCTCACCTTTTGCCCGGTTTTCCGAAATCCACTCCACAGTGGCTTCAATGCTGGGGGTAACACCTTTGATAACCAGCTCAGGAGCAGTTTCTTCCAGCAGTTTTGTCAACTTGCGCACGGCCAGTTTTTCGTCTTCTACGATCAGGACATTCATTTGTTTTCGGGTTTTTCGGTGAGTAGGGGAAGCATGACGGTGAAATGTCCATTTTCAATCTCGAATGTGGGCATATCCACGGAGAGCAGTTCGTATTTGGCGCGTATGTTGTTCAATCCCAGCTTCGTAGAAACCACCGGCGTCGACTTTTCAAGCATATTATTCCGGACCTTCAAAAGATTATTTTCTATCGAACATATCTCGATCAGCAGCGGCTTTTTTTCCAGGATCGCATTGTGTTTCACGGCATTTTCGACGAGCAGCTGCAAGGTCAGCGGCGGTATAAATTTATCCATATCAGCTTCCTGAATGTCGATCACCAGTTCCAGGCCGGTGTCATATCTCGTGCGCAGCAAATGATAGTAGGAGCGGATAAACCGGATTTCAGTCGAGAGCGTTGTGAGTTCGTGCTGGTTGGTTTGTAAAAGATAGCGGTACACCCGCGCCATTTCGTCCACAAATTGCTCCGCGCGGTCCGGCTCGTCGGTAATCAGGGCCGATAATGTGTTTAAACTGTTAAATAAAAAATGCGGATTGACCTGACTTTTAAGACTTTGCAGCTGTCCCTGCATCCCGGCCTTTTTCATTGCTTCTTTGTTTACTTTAATCTCCTTCCACTTCGTCAGCGAATAATTGACTTCATATAAACAGGTCAGCATCAGCACGGCCACAAATTCGAAAAGATACACATTGACCATTTTTGAAAAATCCAGATCGGCATTCAAAGGGCGGAAATGAATGATGAAAAATGCGTAAGCCGTCACGTAAACGCCGGTAAGCACGCAAAAAGCCGACGCCGTAAGAAATGCCCTTTTCAGGGAAGAGTGAAAAGACGGGTATCTCCGGGCAATGTACTGCGCCGCCCAGTCGTGCGGGACAAACGCCAGGATCGTCATGGTCAGGATCATCAATGTGCCCAGCAGAAAATTCTGGAAACTGGCCAGATAAGGATCGCCGATGAGCAGGTAGCTGATCGTGGGCACAAACCAGGGCACGAGCAGCGCGAACATCCACCTGCCAAACAAGCTGAGCCAGATAAACCGGCCGATCGACGTCACTTGCAGCATGTGTGTCATGTGTATATCAAAGGCAAAGTGACTGTAAATGAGGCGTCATCCTGCTTCACCTGCACAGTTCCCGCCGCATTGAAAAGCAGCCTGTACCGCGAAACCAGCGAGGCGAGTCCCGCATTGTTGACAGGCATATTCACGACCCTCTTTTGCAGGTTATTGGAGACTTCCAGCTGCCCGGTGGCCGTAGTGCGGATCTTGATTTCCAGCGGATTATGTACGGAAACCACATTATGCCGCGTCGCATTATCGATCAATGTCTGGATGGTCAAAGGCGCAATCTGCCCGGCCAGGCAAGGTTCCGAGATCTGTAAATCGAAGCGGATGCCGCTTTCGTACCGCGTTTCCAGGAGGTATATATAGGATTTAATAAAACGCAGCTCAGCTTCGAGCGACACCAGGCTGCTTTCTTTTTCCACCCCATTCACTTGCAGGAGGTACCGGTATACTTTCGACATTTCGTCTACGAATTTCTCGGCGGTACCCGGTGCTTCCGAGATTAAAATGGAGAGCGAATTGAGGCAGTTGAACAAGAAGTGTGGGTTAACCTGCTGTTTTACAATGTCCAGCTCGGTTTCCAGCTGCGAATGCTCCATCTGCTGCAACTCGTGCTGGTTGATCCGCCACTGCGCAAAAGTGTAAGACATTTCCGTCAGCCCGGCGCCCACCAGCGAGCCGCCGACAAGCGAAAAAGCCGCCCACAACGCCGGTGAAATGTTCAAATGATAGCCGAAAACCGTAAAACGATCATAAATAGCGACGAGGAAAAACAGGATCGCCACGTGTACACCGGCGTAAAAGAGAAACCAGGAAAGTACCCTCGAAATGGATTGATGGGTATCGGGATAAAGATTGGAAATCAGCCCGGTGCTGCGTCGGCTGATCTGGTAAGCGACCAGACAAGCAGCCAGATTAACCGCGCCGCCGCCCAGAAGCATAGCGGTGTTTGAAAAATAAGCCGCGCCCCAAAAGGTATAACCTGCCAGCGGCAGCATCAGCGAAAGGATCACGAACGTGACAATAATGCGCAACCGGTTCCGCCGCACGGAATCAAGGTATTTTTCAAAAGACAATACTTGCAGCGCCATCAGAAACTCTCAAAACCTAAAAATAACAGTACGCCGCCGACATTGAAAATCGTTAAAGTTTAATCCGCAGAAATGGGAGGTGAGTTGTTGGAAATGGGGGCTGGGTTGTTTTGCGCGACCTACTTTTACTTCGCTGCCTGAATAACCCCCAGCATCTTCCGCGCCTCTGCATTCTTGGGATCCAGCGCCAAAGATTTTCTCACGTATTTCTCCGCGGCCGCCTGGTTTGCAAACTTCAAATATCCCAGCGCGATCTGGTTGCTCAAAGCCACATTGGTGCTGTCTTTGGTGAATTGCGCTTTTGCGGCGATGAGTTGCTGGACAAAATTGAGGAGCTCGTTCAGGTTGAATCTGGATTGGTTATTGGCGGCGGCGTATTGGATGTAGGGTAGGGCTTCGGCCGGTTTGTCCATTTTCAATAAAACCACAAAAAGCAGCCGCGCTCTCTCGAAACTGTTTTCTTTCCGGAATGCGTGGGAGAGGTAAGTGACTGCTTTTTCATTTTGATTTAATGCCTGCGAAAGCCTCCCTGCCTGATCATATAGAGGGATTTCCAGCGGATTTTCGAGGATAAGTCCTTCTACGACTTTCAAAACCGCGGCCGTATCGTGGCTTGTTACGTAATGATTTTGCAGCCGGTTCATCGCTTCCCGCCAGGAAATTTGTTTCACTACCAGCGCGCCGGCCAGCTCTTCTTCCAGGGTTTTCTCTCGCTTTTCTTCCGCAGGCATCGGCACATTGAAAGGCCAGCCCTCTTTCAAAATCATGATTTCGTACGCACCTTTCAGCGAATCGACGGTGGTCAGCGGCATTTGTTTTTGTAATGTTTTAAAATCAAATTCCTTCACATTTGAAGCCGGGATTATCCGCGCCTTTTTTAATGCTTCATAAAAACTTTCAGAAAGCAGACCGTATCCTTTCAAATTAGGATGAACATGCTCCAAAAGCGTCTCCGAGCCCAGAATGCCATTTTTTGAATGTTTTTCAAAAATCGTTTTTGAGTCGACCAGCGTGATGCCGGGATACTTTCTTACCAATTCTTCAATTATAACATTGATCGCTTCCGACGCGCGGAAACGCAGCACGTCTAGTTCTTTTGCTCTTACGAATTCCTTTTTGGCACCAGTCGAATCGCCTTTTGAAAGCAGAACATTTCCGGCCTGGTAATGTTGATCAGCCGAGATTTCTGCATTTCCTTTCAGACTCAGCAGCGGTTTCAAATCCTTTTCATTACTGACCACATTACTGAGCAGCAGCGGGATTTTCCTGTCGCTCAGTAGCTTGCAGAGCGCATCCATATTGGTTTTAAATTGCTCAATACCAGCCTGATACTTCTTGCTTCCAAATGAAATCTGTTGATTCGCCGCCATGCGCTTCATCAGATTTTCACGGAGGTCCACTTGATGCCCGGAAACCATTTCACCGAAACCCGAAAATGCATTGGATAGCAGCTGCACAAGCCTGAATTCACGAAGTTTGATCAAAACCTTTTTTACAAAAACATTACCTCCCGAGCCAGCGCCAAGCGCACCGTAATATTCATTATGCCCGGTATAAACCAGCACCGCATCCGGCTCATAATCCACGACGGTTTTCGCAAAATCAAGCACTGTCCACGAATTCACTGCGGTAAGCGAGAGGTTGATGATCTCGAAATTCTTCTCAGGAAATGTATGCATCAGCCGATATTGCAGCCACCGGTGAAACGAACCATTGTGCATGTAAGGATAGCCGATCGTCGTAGATTCCCCAAGCACAAAAATGCGCGTCGTACCAGGATCTTTTTTTTCTAAAAACGGCTCGTAGTTGCCAATCGTAGCATTTTTCTGGTTTGAGAAGTAACGCTCGGAGGCATATTTGTTGAGGACCAGGTAACCTTTGTGGTCTGGGGCTTTGATGAAAACGTCTAGATTATGGCCATAATCAAATGCCCGCAGTAGAATTTCCAGAAGCCCAAGTAGAAGCAGTGGAATAAATAGTGTAACCGTTTTTAAAAGAAAGAGGCGGAATTTAATCATTTGTTATAATTGATGGCCATCACTTTTTTTAGCCACGAATGCACGAATGTCACACGAATAAATATTGATATTCGTGAACATTCGTGTATTCGTGGCTCGAAACATTATGGCCGAATAATCGTCCCATCAAACCTACGAACCTGCCAGTTA
This sequence comes from Dyadobacter luticola, assembly GCF_005860805.1. GTDB lineage: Bacteria > Bacteroidota > Bacteroidia > Cytophagales > Spirosomataceae > Dyadobacter > Dyadobacter luticola. Next base: position 91,061 of record NZ_VCEJ01000002.1, read on the forward strand.
GACTTCGAAGTAATCGGATACTTAGCCGCCTCCTTTTCATCAATATCCACGCCCAGCCCCGGCACTTCATTCACCGACATATATCCGTTTTTCATCGTCGGGCAGCCTTTGAAAATCGCTTGCGTCTGCTCATTGAAACTTACAGCTTCCTGAATCCCGAAGTTCCAGATCGCCAGGTCAATGTGCGCATGGGCGGCGTGGCCTACGGGAGAAACATCGCCGGGACCGTGCCAGGCAGTTTTTACATTAAACCATTCACCCAAACGCGCCACTTTCATAGCAGGCGAAATGCCGCCGATCTGCGAAACATGGCAGCGAATGTAGTCGAACAACTGGTTTGCCATCGGGTCGCGGAATTCGTTGATGTTGTTGAAAAGCTCACCCATCGCGATCGGTACCGTGGTGCTTTGGCGGAGCTGTTTGAACCAGCCCATATTTTCCGGCGAAAACGGATCTTCGATAAAAAACGGCCGGTATTCTTCCAAAGCCTTGATCATATTGATCGCGTCCATTGGCTGCACCCGCTCGTGAATATCATGCAGCAGCTCAATTTCATCCCCGACTTTTTTGCGAACGGTTTCGAATAATTTTGGCACCGATTTAAGGTAAGTGCGCTCATTCATATAATTATCCGTCGGGCCGCCGAAACCTGCTTCCTTGAAATCAGGCTTTTGCTCGGTGCTGCCCACCGCGCCGTAGCCGCCCTGCTGGATGCGGATGTATTTGAAGCCGCGCTCCTGAATGCGCTGCACGTCGTCGGCCGTTTCATCCGGCGTTTTTCCATTGGCGTGGGTGTAGCAGGGGATCGCGAAACGTACTTTTCCGCCCAAAAGCTGGTAAACCGGCATCCCGGCGCGTTTTCCTTTGATATCCCAAAGCGCCTCGTCGAGCCCGCTCAATGCATTGTTGAGCGCCGGACCATTGCGCCAGTACGAACTCACATAGGCCGCCTGCCACATATCTTCAATGTTGTCCACGTCTTTCCCGGCGCAAAACTCATTGAGATACACATTGATAGCGGGTATCACCACCATCGCCCGCTGGGTAAATGTCGCGCAGCCAAGACCATACAATCCCGGCTCGGTAGTTTCCACTTTCACCACGATCAAATTGGAACCCTGCGGCGCCGTGACAATCGCCTTGACGCTTTTAATCTTCACCGGCGCCATGCCTTTTTGGTAATCCGGCGTGGTATAATGTTCCCTGGCCTCAGCCCGGGAAGGACCGCCCAGCAAGCCAAATAAGCCCGCCGCCGACCCGGTACCCAGCATTTTCAGCGCATTTCTGCGCGCGTCGTTTGTAGCTTCTTTCATTATGGTTAGGATTTAATTAGAATGGTTTTTAAAACGTTGTTAACATTGTCATGCTGAGCGCAGTCGAAGCACGTCGCTGGCTTGGCAGAGTGCAAAAGGCGTCGTGCCAAGCCAGTAGCGTGCTTCGACTGCGCTCAGCATGACAACGTTAATTCAACTCATCATTAATAGCTTTTTTTCAAGGCAACGCAAAGGCAATGTAACTTCCCCCCGGCTTGTGCCCGTTTTTGGCGCCGCCGGCTGCGATGACGATATATTGTTTGCCATTTACCATATAAGTAACCGGGGTAGCAAAACCTCCTGCCGGTAATTGGTATTCCCACAAGATTTTACCTGTTTTTTTGTCAAATGCCCTGATCCGCTCGTCTTTCGTACCGGCGATAAACACCAGCCCGCCTGCCGTCACGATCGGGCCGCCGTAGTTTTCAGTGCCTGTGACCGGGATTCCTTTTTTGGTCAGTTCCGGAAATTCTCCGAGCGGCACGCGCCAGAGATACTCGCCGGTGTTCAGGTCGATGGCATTCAATGTTCCCCAGGGCGGCTTGATGGCCGGGTAGCCATTTTGGTCGAAAAATCTTGTCCAACCATTGTTAATGTACGGTGGAATGTAGGGGAATGCGACATTGTTTTCGGCTGATTTTGGCGCGGCGGTGGCACTATGTTCCTCAGCAGCAGTGGTATTTTTATTTTCAATATTCAATAAAAAATTCACCAAAGCCGCTCGCTCACGGTCTGGAATGTGCTGGAAGGAAGGCATCCTGCCGCGGCCGCTTTTGATGATCGTCGCGATTTCATCTTTGGATAATTTGCTCCCAACATTAACAAGGCTGGGATATTCCTGCCCGCTTCCCTGGCGGTCGGCGCGGTGGCAGGCGGCGCAATTTCGCATGTAGAGCGTCTTGCCGTCGGAGGTATTTCTTTGTCCGGTGTAGTCCAGCATCGTCAGGTCCCAGACCATCTCGTTGCCATTTTGGTATAAAATCCCATCCGGATCAGCAGCATTGCCTCCCCACTCTGCACCGCCGCCGAAGCCGAGGTACAAGGTGCCTTCCTTGCTCGGCGTCTGGTACTTGCTGCCGGAGCGGGATTTGGCAAATTTCTCTTTTACAAAAGCCGTAGCCTCGGGCGAAATATCGGTAATGTCATTTTCAGTAAAAAGCTGGCGGGAAAATGGTGCTGGTTTGGTAGGGTAGGGCTGGGTGGGCCAGGGATGTTCGCCGGGCAATGTGTAAAAAGTTTTGGCGGGACGTTCTTCTACCGGGAAAAGCGGTTTACCGGTATTTCTATCCAATAAAAACAAAAGTCCATCTTTGGTAGCCTGCGCGACCGCGTCGATCTTTTTGCCTTTTTGCGTGACAGTCACCAGATTAGGCTGACAGGGAATGTCGCGGTCCCAAAGATCGTGGTGGACGGTTTGGTAGTACCAGTTCAATTTTCCGGTTTCCGCATTCAGCGAGATCACGCAGTTGGCATACAAATTCTGGCCTTCCCTTGCCGCGCCATAAAAGTCCACCGAAGGCGAGCCAGTACCGAAAAATACATTCCCTCTTTTCTCGTCGAGCACCATGCCAGCCCAGTTATTGGCGCCACCTATTTGCTTCCAGGCATCTTTCGGCCAGGTTTCGTAACCTTTTTCGCCCGGCTGCGGAATGGTATGAAAAACCCATTTTAGCTTGCCAGTCCGCACATCAAAAGCCCGGATATACCCCGGCGCCGCATCCCCATACTCCGAAACCCGCGACCCGATCACCAAAATATCCTTGTAAATCACCCCCGGACTCGTCGCATCCACCGAAACCGTAACATTTTCACGCCCCGGAATGCCGGTAACGCCATCACGCAGGTCAACTTTTCCATTGGTTCCAAAGCCTTCAACCAGCTTTCCATCCTTCGCATTCAATGCAAATAAATGATCCCCAGCCGTATACAAAATCCGCTGCTTCGCACCATTTTCCCAATACATTATCCCGCGGTTGGCATGAAACCTCGGCTCGGTATCTTTAAATGGATCAAACTTCCAAAGCTCTTCCCCAGTATCAGCCCTGAGCGCAAAAAGACTTAGCATTGGCGTAGTCCCATACAAAACTCCCCGCACCACAATCGGCTGACACTGAATTTCCATCGGACGACGTGGCGCCGGCGCGCCTTCCGCTTTCTTAGCTGCATCATACTGCCAGGCAACTTGCAGCTTCGCAACATTGCCGGTATTGATTTGGGAAAGCGCGGAGTAACGGTTGCCGGCAGCGTTCCCACCGTAAGTTTTCCAGTCAGTGTCTTTTTCGTCGGTGGTTTTTTGGCTGGATAGGGTTAGGGTGGTGACTATCGAAAACAATAGTATTTTAAATGAAAAGATTGGCTTCACGGTTTTGATTTTTTGGTTTGAAGCTCGTTTGATTTGCGTTTTGTGTGCTGTCTTAGTGTTGTCGGGCTGACTTGATGCTTTCAAGCTGTCTTAACATTGTCAAGCTGTCTTAACGTTGTCATGCTGTTTTAACGTTGTCATGCTGAGCGGAGTCGAAACACGCTACTGGTTAAGCAGAGTGCAAAAAAGGCATCTTGCCCAGCCAGAAACGTGCTTCGACTCCGCTCAGCATGACACGTAAAGTCAGCATGACGGCGCTAATTCAGCATGACAAACATCATGATAACATTACAACATTGAAAAAGTAGCATTCACAACCTCAATACCCCGGGTTCTGCCGCATGTTCACATTCGACGTAATCTCATTGATCGGGATCGGCTGGGCGTAGTCCGTGTTGTTCCACTGGATGGCGCCGCCGCGGATGCGTTGGTAGTAGGCCGCTTCCTTGTCGCCGATTTTCCAGCGGCAGACGTCGAACCACCACTGGCCTTCGCCGAAGAATTCGGCCCAGCGCTCGTATTTGAGCGGGTCGTTTTTTAGGACATCGTCACTGGCCATGGTGGCGGCGGTGAGGCTTTTGTAATCGACGGCCGAGACGGTGTTGACCGGGTAACCATAAGCCCGACGCTTCACTTTATTAATGTATTCCAAAGCTGTCGTGTTATCGCCCGAATGTGTCAGCGTTTCGGCGTAGAGCAGGTAAATGTCGGCCAGTCGCAGCCAAGGAATGTTGGCGCCGTCGGCCATATTGATCTCAGCTTCCGTTCCGTTCGGGTTGAGGAATTTCCGGAAACTCCATGCTTCCATATCTGTCTCAGTCACATCCAGATAATGTGAAATCGGGCGCAGCTTGCCGCTCACCACCATCGAGTCGACATAAGGCTGGTAGCAGGCTACCCAAAGCCGCGGATCGACGGTCTTGTTTTGTTTAGCCAGTTTTGATTTCGCAATGTAAGTTGGGTCCACATTGGCAATGTTGGCAACGGTAGTACCTGGTTTGAAATAATGCCCCTCCTTGAAGCCAAACCGCGTAATGTTTTTGGCATGCGGAAACACATTGGACCAAGCCGAAGCAGCCTGACCGCCATTGTCGCCCACATAAGTCGGCGCAATCACCATCCCGATGCTCGATCCCATCGACTGGTCGTCACCGCCGCGGGCAGTCATGTCCACATTCAGGCTTATTTCAAAAAGCGACTCGGATGTGAATTCATTTTTACCATTAAACATATCCTTGTACACATCAAAAGGCACCAGAGATTTGCCGCTGTTGGCTACCACGTTGCTGAGATACGTTTTAGCATTGGCCCAATCCTGCTGATATACATATACTTTACCCAAAAATGCTTTCACAGCCCAGCCCGATACTTTGTATTTGTCCGTAGCGCCGGTCCAGGTGGTAGTTGCCAGCAAGGTTTCTGCGGTTTTCAGATCAGAAATAATGAAATCCCAGTTTTCTTTTACGGTTTTGCGATCTACCTGCGTCGCTTCGAGGCTGGTAGCCGCGTCGGTGATGATGGGGACGCCCATTTTGTCGCCGCCTTGTCCGTTTACGATAAAGCCTTCGCCCCAAAGTGCCGTCAAATGATAGTAGTACCAGGCGCGGAGGAACAATGCTTGTCCTTTGATCAGGTCGATAGCTGCCTGGTCCTGCGGCGCTTTTTCACGGTACTTTTCCACGGCGGCCAGCAGGGTATTGCTGCGCTGTACACCGCGCCACAGTTCCCGCCAGGTATCGTACAAAAAGCTGTCGTTCGGCTGGGAATTGTTTTGTGCAAGCTGGATCCAGGTCGGGGTGCCCTGCCAGCTAAGATCGGTGGTATGGTCCCAGAGCCAGGTATTTTTGGCCAGCATTGTGTGCCCGAAAAGCCCGTTGGCGTGCTGCGTGGCGTAAACGCCGGTCAGTAATTGTTCAAGATCGGTGACCGAGCCGGGATAATTGGTAGGTGAAAGCGCACCCGGGTTTTCGACATTCACGAAGTCTTCTTTGCAGGAAAAAACACCTGCGAGCAAGACGAACAGAGAGATTTTAACTAATATTTTCATCGCTTTGATAGCTGTTTTGTCTTGAATGAATTAAAAATTCAGGTCGATACCCATGGAAACCAGCCTCGTGCGCGGGTAGGAATAAATTGTATCGATGCCGCGTGCAGTGGTACCATTTCGTCCGACAATTTCAGGATCAAGGCCTGAATATTTCGTGAAAGTCAGCAGGTTTTGTCCTTGAAAATAAATCCGTAACCCGGTCATTTTCCAGGATTTAGTCAGCGAAGCGGGCAGGGTATATCCAACTTGCAGGTTGCGCAGTTTCAGAAAAGAACCGTTTTCAACAACAAAATCCGAGATACGGGTGTAGTTCGAATTCGGGTCGCGCACATAGTTGCCCGATGCGTCGGTAGTCCCGATCCTTGGCTGGCTGGTGAGTCCGCCGCCGTTGAAGAAAGAGGTTTTGAAAATATCGGAAGTCGTGTTGTAGTCACCCACAAAAAACTGGGTGTAATATTTATTTCCATTAAAAACATCCACACCCTGGATTCCCTGGAACATCGCAGCAAGGTCTAAACCTTTCCAGCCGAGGTTGATGGAAAATCCGTAGGTCATTTTCGGCCACGGGTTACCGATGAATGTTTTGTCATCGATCGTGATACGTCCGTCACCATTCAAATCCTTGAATTTCAGGTCACCCGCGCCGGTTCCTGCTGCCTGGTAAAACACGCCGGTCGACGATTGCCCCGAGGCGGCCGCTTTTTCCTGCGCACTCTGGTTCAATGCTGCTACTTCCGCATCGGTTTTGAAAATACCGTCCGTTTTGTATCCGTAGAACTGGCTCAAAGGTTGTCCGGCCTGGGTGCGTGCCACGGTACTTTCGAGGTAATCGCCCGCCGCGCCGTCGTTGATCGGGTTATTGTTGGTGCCGCTGAGTTGTTTTACCAGGTTTTTGTTAAAAGACGCATTTACGCTGAAAGCATAGGTGAAATCCTTCACCCGGCCGCGGTAATCAATCGCCAGCTCGATGCCTTTGTTGCTCATCTGGCCCACATTGGTATACACACTGCTTCCATAAAAACCCGACGAGGTAGGCACCGGCACCTGGTAAATCATATCCTGCGTCTGGCGGCTGTACCAGTCGGCCGTCAGGTTGAGGCTGTTCCGGAAAAGCCCGAGGTCGAGGCCGATATCTGTCTGGTTTACCTGCTCCCATTTAATGTTCTGGTTGGGAAGCTGGGCGGTCAGTGCGTAGCCTTTTGAGCGATTACCATCGGGCAAGCCGAGAATGTTCGTTCCGCCGGTTCCGCCGAAAGACGCCTGGTAGGTGTACTGCGGAATGCTGCTGGTACTTCCCAGTTTTCCATAGCTTCCGCGCAGTTTAAGGTTCGATACCTGCTCAAAATTGTCACGGATAAAGGCTTCTTCATTCATTTTCCAACCAACTGAAAAAGAAGGGAATACGCCCCATTTGTTCGCTGGCCCAAACCGGTCGGAACCATCACGGCGCACATTGGCGGTCAGCAGATATTTGCCGGCATAAGTATAGTTGATCCGGCCGAATTGGGACAATAACCTCGTCTGAGGAAACTCGCCGCCGCTCGCTTTGTACGTGCTCGGGTTGGTGGTCATGCCCAAATTGTAGGTGATCACCTGGAAACCCTGCGCTTCTCCGTGCAGGTTGCTGAGATCCGATTTGTAAGCTTCATAACCCGCCATGGCCTTGATTTCATGCGGGCCAAAAACTTTGCTGTACGTCAAAACAAAGTTGGCGGTATAGTTTTGCGAGTTGCTCAGGTCGCGGCTCAGGAATGCGTTCACATTTTTTAATGTACCAAAATCGTAGGCCTCCGTGAATTTGTAGTTGGTGCCACTGTAAATCGATGATCCGAATGTAGCCCGCAGGTTCAAACCTTTAAAAATTTCCAGATCAGCGTATAAATTTCCTTCAAGCGCGTACTGAATGTTCTTGGCGTGGTTGATCAACTCGTTTCCGACCAGGTTGGGGCCGGTAAAGAAGGTGCCCGTTTTGGCCCAGCCGCCTACCGGGTTGCTGGCGTCGTAAACGGGGATCAAAGGTGCAGAGCGAAATGGGAATGTGCTGGTTTGCACAGGATTAACACCCGTCCGCCAGGCGTACAATGTTTCGCCAACTTTCAATCGGTTTGTTATTTTAAAATCAGCATTCGAGCGGATACCGTAGCGGTCAAAATAGTTGTCGATAATGGTACCGCCTTCACGCTGGTAGTTGGCCGAGAGGTAATAATTGGTTTTGGCCGTCGCGCCGGACAGGGAGAGTGAGTAACTCTGGTCGCTGCCGTTTTGGTAAAGGTCATTTACCCAGTCGTTGTCGGGCAATGTATTCGGGTCGCCCCAGCTACTGGTATTCACGCCGAATGCAGATTTTGCCTTGATATAATCTGCGGTATTAAGCATTTTATACAAATTCCTCGGCTGGCGTACACCGTAATAAGCATTGAAATTAATGTTCATTTTATCCAGACCGGTACCTCTTTTGGTGGTCACCAAAACGACTCCACCCGCTGCCTGCGCACCATAAATCGCCGCCGCACTCGCATCTTTTAAGACTTCGATGGATTCCACATCCTGCAAATTGAAATTGTTGCCCGCCGACATCCGGATTCCATCCACAATGTACAGCGGCGCCATGCCACCGATTGAACCCACCCCGCGCACCACAATGTCCGAACCCGAGCCAGGCGAACCGTCCGTCCGCGTTACCTGCACGCCTGCCGCACGTCCCTGCAATGCTTCGCTGACGCTGCGCACAGGCAGACTTTTAATATCCTCGGCTTTAACAGAAGAGACCGAGCCGGTCAGGTCGGAGCGTTTTTGCGTACCGTAACCTACCACGACAATTTCTTCCAACGCTTTGTCATTGATTTTCAGCGTCACATCCAGCATCGCCCGCCTGCCTACCACAATTTCCTGGGATGTATAACCCACAAAAGAGAAGATTAGCACTGCGTCCGGATCGGAGATTTCAATGTTATATGCGCCGTTTTCATTGGTGGAAGTGCCTCGCTGCGTGCCTTTTTGCACAATGTTTACGCCCGGTAAAGCCTCACCTTTTTCGTCGGTAACCTTTCCCTGCACATTGATATCAAACATATTTTCTGGCCGGATCTTCTCCTGAATGCTTTCCAGCATCCGCTGCTCAATGCCCGGATCACTGAAATAAGCCATCGGCAACCTCACCTCCGTCGAGCTGACCGGTTTCTTGTTAGCTTCTTTCTTCTTTTTTACGATAATTGTCTTATCTACAATGTTATAGGTCAATGCCTGTTTAGCAAAACATGCGTCCAGCACCTCTTTCAAAGGCGCATTATTCACATCAATATTGACCTTCTCCGCCTTTTCCAGCATATCGAGGTCACAAATAAAAAGATAGCCAGTCTGCTTCCGCACCGATTTGAGCACTTCCAGCAGCGAGGCGTTCTTTTTTTGCAGGCTCACCTGTTGCGCGAAAGTGTTGTCTGCCAGCACTTGCAGCGTTCCAATCAGGAGCAGTATCGCGGTTAATCTCATGGTCAGGAATACTTTGCCGAGATTTACCCGGCCCGTGATGGCGGCACCGATCCTGAGGGAACGTTTACGTATATACGCTACCCCAAGGACGGTTTTGCCCTTGTATACAAATTTCATAGTTTTGTATGCTTGATTAAGGTTAATGTTTCGTTGTCCAATGATCAAAGATCAATCAGGTGAAGCCGGGTGCGGTCGCAACGCATCCGGCTTTTTGATTCATCCGGTAATGTTCTTCAGGAAGAATTTACAGGTTTCATAATGAGAGGTTTAGGGTTAGGAATCGTTGTCAGTCTGTGTTTTTAACGGTGATTTTTCTATCCTCGATCCGGAACTGGATGCCGCCGGTCAGTTCCAGCATTTTAAGTACTTCCGACACATTGTTTTTCCTCGAAATCGTTCCTGCGAAAGATTTCTTCTCCACATTGCCTTCATAAGTCACGTCGAGGTCGTACCAGCGGGAAATCTGCCGCATGATCTCCCTAATATTGCCATTAAATTCAAAACGGCCCTCTTTCCAGGCTACCACACTTTCGGTATCTACCAGTTTCACGGCAATGTTCGGCTGCTGCTCGCCAAACGCAATCCGCGCCTGCTGGCCTGGCGACAAGATCTTAGCCACATCACCTTTTTCCACTTTAACCGAACCTTCTAGTAAGGTGGTCTGAATGTTGGCCTCTTCACAATACGATGAAATGTTGAAATGTGTCCCTAGGACAGTGATTTCAGTGGGGCGATCATTGTTCCGCCGGTCGAGTATCCGCACTTGGAAAGGCATTTTCTTATTTTTCTCCACTTCAAAATATACTTCTCCGCTCATTTCCACATGCCTCATGCTGCCTGTAAAAGCAGTAGGATAGCGCAGGCTCGACCCTGCGTTTAGCCACGCACGTGTGCCGTCGGGCAGCACGATTTTATACTGACCCCCAAGAGGCGTCCGCAGTACATTGTAAGTAATCGAGTCCGGTTTCTCAGGTGACGTACTGTAAGTGATCTGGCCGATAGTTTTATTGATAGTTACCCACGGCTGCCCGGCCAGGTTTTCGCTGGTCGCGGTGGTAAGGTCGATGGAATCACCGTTTGCCAGGGTAAGGCTTGCCCTGGTGCCACCCGCCGGGGCATCTTCGCCGTAAACACTTTTCAAAACGGCCACCGGAAGCTGCTTTTGCTCTTTTTTATTGAGCCACTGATAACCTCCGTACAGCAGCAGCAATGTTACCGCCGCAGCGGCGAGGCGGGCCACCCACAAATACCGGAGCGGCGCGGGTGATTCGGCATATTCTTCATTTTTTTCTGGTTCTTCTATTTTTGGAGAAGTTGCCGTAAAAATGGACGAAAGGATATCATCGGCCATCTCGCGCGACAAATGATGTTCCGCATGGTCGTCGCGGATCAGCCGATCGATCAGGCCGTTGATCTGCTCCCGGTTCTCGTCAAGTAACAAGAGGGACATCAGCTCATCATGTTCTTGGCCGGTAATGTTTTTTTCACAATACCGGAAAAACAGATCGTCCAGGCGCTGGCTTTGCATAGGTGGAATCGGGGTAATATCTGAGCTTTTTCAGACCTTCACCCATAAAGACTCCCGCCGCGGAAGTTTGGGGGACAATAAGATTAAAAAAAGTTAAAAAATTATTTTACCAAGAGGAGCAGTAGCCAGGATAGGGTCATTCCCAGTTTTAATTTACTATAAGCACGAATGTGGCGCAAGGCGCGGGAGAGGTGGGTTTTGACTGTTTCGGATGAAATGCGCAGCATTTTTGCAATTTCATCGCGTTTCAATTCCTGTTCTTTACTTAAAAGATAGATCTGTTTTTGCTGCGCCGGTAACAATTCTACCGCTTCATGCAGGATCTGGTCCATTTCCTGGTCAATGATGCGGTTGTAGGTACTGTCTTCGGACGACGGCATTTCCAGTTGCAGGTCGTCGACAAGCTGCTGCTGGCGCGCCATTTTTTTCATCGCAGAAAAAACATGGTTTCGCGTCATGATAAAAAGGTAATCTTCAAAATCCTGGATTTCAGGGAGTGTTTCTTTTTTAACCCAGAGTTTGAGAAAAATATCCTGGACTACTTCCTCAGCCAGGAATGTGGACCTGGTAAGGCGGAGCGCGACGGAGTAAATTTTGTTGCGATACCCATGAAACAGCGCGGCAAAGGCTTTTTCGCTGCCCGATGCTGCCTGTGCGAGCAGCTCTGTTTCACTATATAAGGAATCGATTTTCAATGTTGGAAAGAAACAGCCTGCTCAAAGTTAATAGCGTAAGGCAATAAATAGGAAAATATAGCTATTAAATGTCAATATTTTAAACGAAGGCTGCAAGCGTTTTCAAAATACAACCGTCCCGAACGCACGCATTCAGGACGGTTGTAAAGACATTCGACACCTACCCGAGCGAACATTATTTAATCATCATTATTTGATCGCCACCGGTACTTCCGTGTTTTCCCAGCGCAGCACGAAGCCTTTTGAAGTTACCTCATACATCAGTTTTTCGTTCATGGAAGCACTTTTCGCAGGTTTTGCTTTCACGGTAAGCACATCTTTGGATGCGTCTTTCGAAGTGTCCCCGCCGCGTTTGATACCCCACTGACCGGTTTCGGAGTTGAAAATAAATGACCATTCTTTTTCGCCTGGCTGTGCGTACAAGCTGTATTTGCCGGCAGCAAGTTTTTTGCCTTCCACCATAATGTCCTTATCGGTTTCAAAAATGGTCGCTTCGTTTGCACCAGCGCGCCATACTTTGTCGTAAGGGACCAGCTCACCAAATATCTTGCGTCCTTTCACCGATGGACTGGAATAGTTGATGGTAATGGTAGCTCCACCCACTTTTCCCGACGCGGTCATCGGCGGGCTTGGGCGGCTAGCCTTATCTTGCTGCGCCCAGGCAGCCACCGACAAAAACATGCACAATGCACCCAGGATCATTCCTTTTGAAATCATTTTGTTTTTCATGATACGCTTGTTAGTGGTTGAACTCCTCTTTAAAAATTAATTAAATATCGCGAATTGTGACAATAAGCAAGGTAGTCCGCTTGTTCAAATTTTGTCATTTTATGGTCATTTGTTGTCATTGATAGTCATTTGTAGTTATTTGTTGTCAGGTATGGTCAGATGTTGTCTTGAACTTTAAGGTAAAAGCGACCTCTAAACAATAAATGACTACACCTGACTATAATTGACAACAAATGGCAACTACCTCGAACCCACTTCCTATATGAATGAAATCCCCTTCCAATTAACCGCAGAAGAGCTTTACCGCGGCTTGATCGCCCTGGCCCGGACGCGGCTTATTACCAAAATGTTCCGGATTTTAGGCATGGTCTTACTGGCCGTGTTGGTTTTCATTACGGTGGTGATGATTAAGGACGGTAACTTTCAGTTTACTTCGGGATATGTTGTGACGCTTCTGCTTGCAGTGTACGGTTATTTCCTGCCCGAAATTTCTGCTAGAATCCAGGCGCCATCGATGGTTAAATCCCAAAACCCTATCGTGCAGCCGATGAAATTGTCTGTCCACAAAACCTACTACGTGCTCACCGGCGAAAATTTCACCAACAGGCTCACCTACGAAAAAATGCATTCCGCAGTTGAAACCGAAGAATTTTTCCTCCTGAAAACCTCCGAAGGTTCTGGACAGATGATCCCGAAACGAATTTTCACACCCGAGCAGATCGCGCAGTTGAAGGCGATTTTGCTGGATGTGAATGGGTTGAAGGTAAAGTTTTTGTAGGGGTTATTGTTTGAGGATTTTAAAAGTTTGCTTCTGCTCCCCGGCGATGACTTCCAGCAAGTAAATTCCTGTCGGTAATTTTTCTTTTGATAGATCGATGGTTTTGACCTGCACAGAGCCAGTAGCATTCAATGTTTCATTTTTAACCAACCGTCCGCCTGTCTCGAAGACATTGATTTTCACTTCCTGATCTTTTTCACCTTTCAACTCAACCTGGAAAAAATCACGCGAAGGATTCGGATACAATTTCCAGACAATATCCTGATAATTCACGGAGCGGATAGCAGAATAGCTAAATGTCTGATCCGTATCCACCATTTTCAACCGATAATACCTCGTCCCCGCCGGATTTTTAACACGATCCGTAAATGTATAAACCTGCTGCGCCACCGAAAGTCCAAACCCTTTCGCCTCGCCAATTTTAGTAAAAAGCTGCTTCCTGACCTGCATTTCATCTTCCGCCACCTCAATTTCAAAATGGCTGAAATCTTTTTCAGAAGCCGTCGTCCATTTCAGCTGCACATCATGGGAAAGGTCAGTGCCGCCGACCCGTTTCGCCGAAAAACTGATCAGATCCACCGGCAGCGACGAGCCCTGCCCGATATAATCATTTGCAAACCAGAATTCCGAAAAGTTTTTGGCTTTGAATTCAAAATAATATCCTTTCCCATAAGGCACCTTCGTAACCTGCGCCGAAGGGATGAATGTCCAGGTTTTAGCCGCATTGTTCAGCAGGTTTCCATCCTCATTCGTCCCGGAATATTGCGTAATCGCCAGGTCATAAGCGTTTTGGGGTCTTTGGACGCCGGTTTTGTCCGGGGCCGAGATGAGTCTTTCGATTTCGGTGTCGGTAATGTAGAGGCGGACGGTGACGGGCTCTGCTAAGTCGCCGCTGGTTTTAACAATAGTAAAGTTTTTATCAAGATAATATTGCCCGTTGCTGATCCGGACAGCCTGCTGATTCAGAAAACTGCGCACCGAGACATTTGATATTAACTGATTTTCTGACTTGAGGGATGCGATTATTTTATTATCGTTACTAATGAAACTTTCATAGTAATAATTTAGGACTTCTGATTTAGTAACCGGAACTGTGTTTACACCTTCGCTGATTTCATTTTCAAATTCATAGATGTGAATGTCGTCAATTGCAATTCCCTCTCTAACCACAGCACTATTACTTTTGAAAACAAAACGGAACCTGACAACCGGGAAATTAAAACTAGGCAGCACAACAGAACAAACATGCCATCTGGAATAACCGGAAACATTCCAGCTCCCCAGGCCGTTACTCTCCACATTGTACCAATTCGTGCCATCACCCCTGGAACCCAGACGGGTCCAGTCGCCGCCATCTGTAATGTATTCAACATAAAATTCGTCACAATTACCACCGGGGCAATTTTCAATATCGATGGACGCACTGAAACTCAATGCAGGATTTCTGACATTCCCCAAGTAAAAGCATGACGAGTACAGATAAGAAAGCTCATTGTTATTATAATTGCCTTTCAAATTGGTTTTCCACACATTTTTACCACTTGCGGCTTTTTTTAAATGTTCCGAATTTGGGGTGCCATACTCCCAGGAATTATTAGTACCGCCAGAAAACCAGTTGCCATCACTATCTTCAAAGTTTTCCAGATAAGGAAACTGGTTTATCTGAGGCGACATCCTGAGGGTAACCTCGCTGGAATCGTTGTCAGGGTGGTTGTCATATGATTTCTCCGTCCAGACTTTGACCTTGTAGGTTTTGAAATAGTATCCGACATATCTCGCCCTAATTTCAAAAATTGTATCGGTATGCGCCTTGATCGATGGGATTGTTCCCTCGTACAAATACCCTACTTGACTTTGGGCTTTTACAGGAATGTCATAGCAATCTTCTGAGCCGTTGTTTTTCACTTTAATCGAAATGGTCGGGACTTCTTCGTTCCAGCACGACTTGACGGATGGCTGCATGATCTCAACCAATTCAATGTCTTGTTCTACCTTGTAAATCCGTATATCGTCATACGTGTAGCCATCTCCACTTTCGTCGGGAAGAGCTGGGCTGTATCCATATTGCCCTAAGCGAATTTGAAAAGTCTGCGAGAATTCCTGATTGTTCAATTTTAGCAACTCGCTTAAATTGGCTTTGTAGAGCTGATAACCCTGGGAAGAAGAAAGCTGATTTTGTTGGCCGAAGATCTGAATCCAGTTGTTTGTCTCGTTGCCTCTAATAAAGATGGAGTTGCCATCATAAGTGTATTCTCCATGACTTTTGAATGCAAAACTTAACCGGATATCGTCGGCATCAACATGGTAGCCGGAAAGGTTGTAGGTTCCGGTCAGGAAATTCTGATTAGCGCCTGCATCGGGCAAATATTTTTTTACATCGAGGGTTATGGCCCTGTTTCCCGAATACGCATTACCGGGTGACATGGCTGTCCTAAGCCGTCCATTTGGCCGCGAGTTTGAAAAATCAAATTTTTCCGCACCATCCAGACCAATTACGGGGCCATAGATTTCCTGATCCGGCATGGCATCGAACTGTTCCAAATAGGGCAATGCAAGCGGCGCATTATCCAGATGCTTGAAATCCCGTTCGAGCGCATTGTTTGTCTCTACCTGGTCGCCGTTTTTTTTCACATAAACCCTTAAATGATAGGAGCGGAATGCACGCACATCGACCTTTTTTGTAAATGTGTATTCGAGAGCTTGACCTCCCGCGATATTGGTATTGATCGTTTCCCAGTAAACCGGTGCT
This sequence comes from Dyadobacter luticola, assembly GCF_005860805.1. Taxonomy (GTDB): domain Bacteria; phylum Bacteroidota; class Bacteroidia; order Cytophagales; family Spirosomataceae; genus Dyadobacter; species Dyadobacter luticola. The sequence goes on from NZ_VCEJ01000002.1 coordinate 106,751, forward strand.
GATTTATCGCCGAGTGCATAACCTACTTCGATCGGGCCGTTGGTTGGCTGATCGTCCAGGTTTTTCAATCGGATTTTAATGGGCTCCTCGGCGTTCAGGTCTGTCGAGGTGTATTTCCGACCTGATTTAGCCGGCGAAATAATCGATTCCATCAGCATATCATTGTCAGAAATACTGCCGGCGCAGGTTCCACCGTCAGGTTTCCGGCTTACGGCTACGCCGCGTCGGCCCGGCGTCCCATCCTTCCGCGCCCGCACGGTGACAAAATAGGTCGAATCTTTGGATAAGGCTGAAAATGTGTAGGCGAGTCCGGTGACCGAAGTCACATGTGCCATTTCTTCGCCTTTAAGCTGCAAGACCTCGTAATCCGTTGCGCCGGTTACTGCGGTCCACTTCAAAGCAATATAGCCTTCACATTGAGCGGGTGCGAGTGAAACCACTGGCGCGCCGAGAATGGTGAAATTGCCGCTTTCGTGAGTTACGCTCGTCTGGTTTTGAATAACTCTCACTTTGGCCGAGGTCGTGGCTGTCGAGGGCACCGTCCAGCTGATTTGTCTCAAATTGGCCGCCACATTGTTATCGATGGCCGTCCAGGTGCCGCCCCCATTCAATGAGTATTGCAGACTGAACTTACTTGCTTCGTTCCCATAAGATTCCCACACCACATTTACCACATCGCCGGGGGCCAGCCGCTCTTTTCCGGCCGGATAAGCCATCATGGTCGAGCTTTCAATCGGGTCATATACCAAAAAGTACTCCTGAACTTCCGCCGGGATCATTTTACCGGTTACTTCTAATGTGTAACTTCCCGCTGCCGGGTTGTCGATGGTAATTTGCTCAACATTATTCACCTCGTCGATGCTTTCAACTGCCGTGATGGCAGCATTTGCCGGAAGCGGTACCAGAGGTAATTTGGCTGTCTGATTTGGTTTAATGAGTTTTAAATCCAGGTTGTTGACTAGCGTTTTTTCGCCGGTAAGCAGGGATTGTGCAGGATCATTCCAATATAACATGACCTTTAATTTCGCTGTGTTGGCTGGAACGATGATCTGATGTTGGTTTTTCCCCTGGTGACCGATCTGCCCACTTACATAATGTCCTGCATTCAGCATATTCAAAGACCGAAATAGGTTCATCCCGCCAAAACCGTAACTGTAATCCGGCCCCGTCAGTCCGTGGTCAAATGCACCATTCATGACAAGCGCTTTCATCAAAGCATTTCGTGGATTCTGCTGCGCGTTTAGTTGCCGGTAGCGCTGATAAAGCAGAGCGAGTCCGCCAGAAACGGCGGGCGCTGCCATGCTGGTGCCCGTTCCTGTCGCATACCTGTTGCCGGAAATGGTTGAGTTGATAAGTGTTCCTGGCGCGGTTAGTTCCGGTTTTATTCTCCCATCCTGCACCGGTCCCTTACTCGATTCCAGGGATACATTGCCATTTACCTGCACCTGACCTACCGAGATCACATTTTTGGCAGCTGCATACGGGCTGGAAATATTCCCGAAGCCGGCGGGATAATCGGGACAATTTTTTGCTCCATCGTTACCGACCGCAAAAACGTGCAAAAGAGACGGCAGCTCAAACGCCTGGCGGTCCAGCAAATAGGCGTCAAAATCATATTCTCCGTATTCGGGACAGCCGGAGGAACCTCCGTAAGAATTATTGGTAATGACCATTCCGTAGTCGGCTACATAACCGGGAGCATAGTGCCAGATGGAGGAAGTAGAAGCGGATATGATTTGAGATTTTGGAGCATATCCCCGATATTTTTCGTTGATAATACCAGCCCCAGCCATCGTCCCTGCAACATGAATTCCGTGATCGTAGGACATTCCACCTTGATAAAGAATAACCCGTCCGCTGAGATCGCGGTGTGTAATGGGATCACCGAAATCTCCCAGGCCTACCGTAACGCCTTCTCCTGTCAGGTTGTAGCCATATATTTCCGAACTCAACAGATTGGCTTTGGTATTCGCCATACTTTTATCGTTCAGCGGCTGTGGTTTTTCAGGTATCCGCCCCAAATATTGGACAAATGGCAACTCAGCGAGTTCTGTCAAACGGTTTGCGGTTACTTTGACTTCTAAAATCTGGTAAGTTTTAAAAGCCTCCGAGACAATTGGTATGTTATTGTCATTCAACTGTTTTGAAACTTCTTCAAAAGTAAAACCTGCCGGGTAGCTCAATCGCACCTGTACCGTATCTGCCTTCTCAGCAGCTATCTTTTCCAGCAAACCCTTTTCAATCTTCTGCTCCGGCGCAAGCTCCACCACCGACCGTGCATTCGCTTCCTTCAAAACATTTTCATCCGCATTACCCATCACGGTAGCCGTATAGGCATAATCCGGAATGTATTCCAGTAGCTCGATGCCTGCATTTTTAAGCAAGTCCTTCTGGCTCTGCGTCGGAATGTCGTAGAATTGTATGATAACAAATGTTTTCTCCGAAGAAGCTGATTTCCTGAGGTTTGCGGAGATAGTGGCAATGTTTTCCGGTGGGGTGATGGTGCCGCTGCGTAGGAAAAGTTTGTGTACGGGTTTTTGCTGGGCAAAGACTTTTAAACCCGAAAAAACTGCGATCAATAAAAAGGAGATAAAGAGGGGTAAATGTTTACGCATGTATGATGTTGTGTTGTTTTTATTTAAAATCAAAAAATAACCAGCGCCCGGGTCACATCCTTTGCCGGATTTTCAAACCTGATTTTCAGCCCCGTTTTCTCGGATAATTCGTCCACCAGCCTCAATCCCAAGCCATTCATTCCCTGGTTAGAATCCTTTTGTGCCAGGATATTTTCGTATGCTTCCTGACTGAATGCCGGGCCAGGATTTTCGATTGCAAGTGCGCGCTGATCGGCTTTTTCGGTGAGTTCAAGGCGGATCTGGCTTTGCTCGGAGGAGGCTTTAATCGCGTTTTGCAGCAGGTTGCGGACGATGGCCTGCAGATAATAAGGATCTGTTTCCACGACGACATTAGCCGGGACATCATGGATGATGCTGATCTGTTTCGCTACCAAATTTAGTTGTAAAAGCTTGATACATTGCTCAGTTACCCGTGCTACTTCCACAGGCTGAATGTCGGCCTTAAACTGGTTGATCTGCGTTTTCGACCACAATAAGAGATCCTCCATCGTTTCCAGCAGTGAGCCGGTCGCGGTCTGGATCTTTTCATTCAGCTCGGCTTTTTGAGCTTCGCTTAATAGTTGAGGGTTGAGCTGCTGCAATTTTAGAAACTGATATACCTGGTTGATCGGCGAGCGCAGGTCGTGGCTGATAATGCTGAAGAGTTTAGCTTTCGTGCGGTTTGCTTCTTCCAATTCGTGGATCAGCTGGGCCATTTCCTGGTTTTTGGCGTCGAGTATCTCAGCATTTTTTCGTTTGTTCCGGTAAATGATCGCCAGCAGCGCCAACGAAATTGCCAGAAAGGAAACACCCGAAATCAGCCAGAGCCGCTGCTTTTTCGCTTCATCGATTTGCAGGTTTTTGATCTCGATCTGCGCCTGTTTTTCCTTGTTTTGATAAAGCGCCTCCGCGTCGGCAATGCTTTTTTTCGAGGCTTCAACATACAAAGAATCTCTCAGCGGCGCATATTTTTCATAGTATTCGTATGCCTGCTGCCATTTCCCGGTTGCCGCATAGCACCGCGCCAGCGATTGCAGCAGCGAAACATATATTTGCCTGTCCCAGCCTTCACAAAACGTTTCGGACGCTTTCAGCAGCGGAAGTGCCTTTTCATACTGCTTTTGCGCCATGAAAACCTCGCCGGACATATATGTCACCTGCGACATCAGGTTCGTGCCCGCCCATTTGGAAGCCAATTGATTGGCCTGCGTCATGTAAATCTGTGCGCTATCGGGTTTGTTATGTTGGAGATAAAAATCCGCAAAGCTCAGATCGACCGAAATCTTGTTGCCGTAACCTCTCGCATAGTCGTTTTTCGCCATGTTGGTGAGACTGTCGTAATACACCCTTGCCTTCTCCGGCTTTGACATCGACAGGTAAGCGTCGGTCATATCTTTGTAATGATGCGAAAGAAAAGTCTTGTTAGTTACGATATACCCTCTCGCTTCCAGGGAATAGCTAATGCCCTTATCCGGCTGATTCAGACTGATATAGAGCTCAGCCAGGTTCATGATATCGGCTACTACGAGCTCCCGGTCCTTGATTTTTCCTGTCGCGATCAATTTCTTCGTCACTTCGATCGACGCCAGCAGGTATTTAATCTGATTTTCGTATTGTCCCTGAATTGAGTAATAATTCGCGATGGTTACGTACAAGCCCACTTTTTCCCGCTCAGAGCGGGTTGTGTCCACAATGCCCAGAATTTCCTTGAAGGTCGCTTTGCTCTGCGCCGTGTAACCACCCGTATTGGTATATATATAAAGTAACCGCCCCAAAGCTTCCTTGATGCGCCTCGGACTCTTTGCTTTTCTGGCAAAATCCAAACTTTTTTCATGAAAGTAGAGACTGCTGTCATCGCCGCCATCGTACTCGTAAGCAACACCCAGATTGAAATTGAAAAGCGATAAATAGTAGTAATCGTTCGCCGGAATCATGGAAAGTGCGTACCGGGATACGACTTTCTCACGCGCATAATCTTCCTGATTATTTAATGTGTCGCACAAATAGGCCAGCGCTTCCAGCTTCTGGTGGGCAGTTTTGTATTTTGAAAGATCAGGGATTTGCTGCGCATAAATATTTTGGGCAAATGTGAGAAGCAGCATCGCCAGGAGTAGCGTTTTTCCCATCGTCAGAATCTCATTTTGGCGACGGCCGAGCGATAGGTTTTACCAACCGGAATCACGGCATTGTTGCATACCAGCTCAGAATACCGCATTTCTTTCACCTGCCCGACTGACACGGCATAACTGCGGTGCACGCGGAGAAAACGGTCGGCGGGAAGTTGTTCCATGAAGTACGTGAGCGACGAAAGCGTCATGTAATTCTTGTTAGAGGTCACAATTTTGGTGTAATCCTGCATCGCTTCCAGGTAAATAATGTCCCGCTGCGCCAGCTTGACGTGGTTATGCCCTTCCTTAATCGTGAGCATATCTTTTTCAAACATTACCTCATAAGCCGCGGATTTTTGCCTCATTTCCCAGTATTCCTGGATCTTGCGCGCCGCCTGCGCGAAACGTTCCTCGGTGAGGGGTTTGAGAATGTAATCCAATGCCGAAAGTTCAAAACCTTCCAGCGCAAATTCTGGGTGTGACGTGATGAAAACGGCCATCACCACTTCCTCACGGATTTTTCTGAGCAGGTCTATCCCGCTGAAGCCAGGCATCTCAATGTCCAGAAACACCAGATCGGGTTTGATATATTGTTGCGCGCCATAACCTTCAACAGCATTCGAAAATGTGCCGCAGGGAATCAGAAACGGGTATGCTTTTGAAAATTCGGAAATAAAAAGCAGGTCAAGCGGGCTGTCGTCGACTGCGATAAAGCGTATACCAGGGAGCGTACCCGTCATTATATTAGGTTAAGGATTTACTACCGAATATAGACAAAAGTGCACTCCTTACATATAGTTGTGTACAAAAACGGGCCGGAGCTTAGTTTCCGGCCCGGCAATCAGCGGGTTATTTGTGCAGTCGTAGAAACGTACGATCATCAGTGTTGGTTGAATTGCAGTACCCACATCCAGTTCGCGGGCCAGTAGGAATTGATGCGTTCATGGCTGACAAGCTCTTCATCTACAAGCTCATAACCGATGATCCGGCCGCCGCTCTTCTCCATATCCTCTTTCGCGTGGTTGTAGAGATTGATCCAATCTTCCCTGGTCGTGTATTCTTTTTCAGGGTTCTCGGCGTAGCGCTGCACCAGGTAATGTTTAAAACTTTCATGACTAAGAGAGATCACCGCATGTTTTTGACTATTCGTTTTCATGATTTCCAATGTTTAAGTTTTAAAAAAAGTGTATGTAACTGACGGTTTAATTATTAATAGCATACCAGAAGAGCAGTATTTTTAGAATAAATACTACAATTTACGTAGTATTAGGTGTAAAAAATGCCAAATTGGCGCGTACAGGCATTCAGGGAAATTTGTCTTGTTTTATCAATGTGTGGATACATGTATATACAAATGTGGAAAAATTCCTGAAAGTGATTCTTTTACCCAGAATTGTGGTCAGGGGAACATTTTTTGCAATGCTCCTCGGGCCGTAAATCATAGATTTGCAGCAACGATAAAAACAATCATTTTTTCTATGAACGATATCCAGGTCCGTCCTGCGCGTCCCGACGAACTTCAAGTGCTATGGGAATTCGAGCAAGGTATTATTTTGGCCGAGCGGCCTTTTGATAAAACGCTTCTGCCGGGACATTTTCATTATTATGATCTGGCCAAAATGATTGAAAATGAGGAGACTGAGGTCGTCGTAGCTGTGCAGGGAGATAAGCTGATAGGCAGCGGTCACGCCAGGATCATGGAGGCGAAACCCTTCAATCAATTTGAGCGATATGCATTTCTCGGGTTCATGTATGTAGTGCCCGAAATGCGCGGAAAAGGCGTCAACCGGCTCATCATCGACGCGCTCGTACAGTGGGCTAAAAACCGTGGGCTGGAAGAAATCCGGCTGCACGTCTACTCCGACAATGCGCCGGCAATCGCAGCGTATGAAAAGGTTGGTTTTAAAAAGATTTTGACGGAAATGCGGCTGGATCTTGACTAGCTATCAAAGCCGAAATTTACCAGCCGATACCATAATCCTCGCCATGGTTACTGGACCCGCCCCAGAAGCTGCCGTGCTGCCAGTCGAACCAAATGGCATTGATGGGGCCGCTGGTACGGGGCTGGTAACTTAGTTTGTAGCCTTTTTGGGCTAGTTCTTTTCTCGTCCAGTCGGGCATGGCTTCGTTGAGAATCAGCCCGCCGGGGATTTTTTCATGCGCGCCAAAGCTGCTGTACATCTGTAATGTTTTAAAACTTGGCGCCTCGGTGGATTCCTGCACAGTCATGCCGAATTCGACAATGTTCAGGAAAAATTGGAGCAGCAGTTGGTCCTGCTCGTCGCCTGCCTGTTTCGCAAAAGATAAAAATGGCTTACCATCTTTCATAGCAAGGCTTGGCGTGAGGGTTACCCGCGGACGTTTGCCCGGCTCCATCACATTGAAAGGATTTTCCTTCGCATCCAGCACGAAAGACTGCATACGCTGGCTCAGACCGACGCCCGTATTTCCGGCAATGCACGCCGGCACCCAGCCGCCGCTCGGCGTGATGCTCACCACCCAGCCTTCTTCATCCGCCGCTTCCACGGACGTAGTACCAGCCGTAAATTCCTTCATAAACCGCTCGCCCGGGCCATTTTCATTCTGGTTTACCGAAGCCTGGAAGTTACCCCAAGACTTGATCTGGTCGCTGTAAGGGTTCTTTTTGCCTTCAAAAGGGTAGGGGTCGCCTGGCATTACTTTCGGATCATTCTTTTCCAGGTCGATTAGCTTAATGCGCTCCTTTGCATATTCTTTGGAAAGCAAACCTTTCATCGGCTCCGCGGGTGCAAAAGCAGGATCGCCATAATAAAAATCGCGGTCGGCAAATGCCAGATTCATCACCTGGTACAGGGTATGCACATATCTCGACGAATTGTACCCCATACCTTTCAAATCGAAATTTTCCAGCATGTTCAGCGCCTGCAACATCACCGGTCCCTGCGTCCACTGCTGCATTTTATACACCTCTATTCCCTTGTAATTTGTCATTAGAGGCTCCTCGATCTTCACTTTCCAGTTTGCTAAATCCTGCTCTGTGATCAGCCCGCCTTGTTCCTGCGTCCCCCGGGCAATTTCTTTTGCAATATCTCCTTTGTAAAACCGGTCATAAGCCGCATAAATCGCTTCTTTTCTCGATTTTCCTTTTTTCAAAGCCTGCTGCTCGGTATCTACGAGCTTCTGTAATGTTGCCAGCAAATCCTTCTGCACGAATATTTCTCCGGCATCGGGCGCTTCTCTTTTTTGCCCCAAATGCGGCAGGAAAACTTTGGTAGAATAAGGCCACTTCTTGATCTCGTCTTTTCCCCGCTCAATAGAGTTAGCCGTCTGAGCTTCAATTGGATAACCTTCTGCCATAGACATGGCCGGTGCCAGAACATCTTTCAAACTCATTGTACCATATTCGGCCAGCATGGTCATCAGCCCGCCCGCAGTACCCGGTGTTGTTGCCGCCAGAGGACCATATTCCGGCGGATATTTCATGCCTTTTCCTCTATAAAACTCAGGCGTAGCCCCAGTCGGCGCCACACCCATCGCATTGATGGCGATCACCTTTTTTGTTTTCGGATTATAAATCAAAGCCTGCGTCTCCCCGCCCCAGCTCAAAACGTCCCACATCGTACAAGTCGCAGCCAGCATTGCGCAGGAAGCATCTATCGCGTTTCCGCCTTTGCTAAAAATCATCGCGCCCGCCGTAGCCGCCAGCGGTTTCCCCGTAATCCCCATCCAATGTTTGCCATGCAGCGGCGGCTTTTGCGTGGTGACCGGAAAATTATTAAATGATTGCGCTTGGATTTGCAAGCAGACCGCTATGAATAGCAGGGAAGAGATGAGGAATTTTATTTTCATAAATGCGGTGGTTAAGGAGTATTTGCAGGATTTGGGAATGATTTATATCCGATATGCCAATTCTAAATGTAAATAAAATAGAGGAAAAGATAAAGGCGTCAACCGCGCGCATCGGTGCGCAGGATACTGTTTTTTACAAATATCTTTAAAACAGCACCAGATTTTCCCGAATGTTTGCGGTAATTCGCGGCCATGAACGCTTCTAATCCGCTCAGTACCGCTCCTATTAAGTCCCTGTTTTTCAAGTATTACATTCCCACATTGACCAGCATTGCGTCCGTGCTTTTGCACCAGGTAGTAAATGGATTGATTCTCAGCCGTCAGGTCGGAAAAGAGGGGATCGCGGCAGTGGGCCTTTATGGTTCTGTTCTGATGGTTTTCACAGCGCTCAATCTCCCGATCCTAATTGGCGGCGGGATTTTAATCGGTAAAAATATCGGCGCTGGAAATTACCAGAAGGCTCAGCAAGTTTTTCGGTTTGCGACAACGATTGGACTGGTTTTAGGTTTTATGGCTGTGCTTTTAGCGCCCTTTATTGTCACCCCCATCGCGCGATTTCTAGCCGGGAACGAAAATACCGAGATCATTAAAAGTACTTCCGATTATATGTTCTGGCAGTTTATGGGCTTGCCATTTTTCTGCATCCGGATTTTCTGGGGCAACTTCGTGGCCAATGATAATGCGCCCAAAGCATCCAGAAATGCTGCCGTGCTCGCCGTAGTAATCAATTTGCTGCTGGATTTTTTGTTGATCATTGTTTTTCCTTTTGGAGTTACCGGCGCTTCCATCGCCACCACGCTTGCGATTTTCGGCGGAGCACTGTATTTGTTTTTCCATATTAAAAAAGGGCAAGGACATTTAACACTTAATGGTTTTCGGTTGACAATCAGGCTACAAGAGTGGCGGGAATTGCTGAATCTTGGCCTGCCTTCCTTCGCTTCCGAAATCGCATTTTCAACCGGTTTGCTCGTGATCAACCGCAGCGTTGTTCCGTATGGTCAGTCGGCGGTGGCGGCTTTTGGGATCATTAATTACATGAGTTTTATTTTTATCCGGCTTTTCACATCTGCCATGATCGCCTCGTTGACCATCATTTCTTTCAATATGGGTGCAAAACTGCCGGGCCGGGTTTTAGAAACATTGCATTTTGGATTGGGCTTTACATTGATACTTGGCTTTGTGGTGACCGGGGTCGGCTTCGCAATTCCTGATTTACTGGTAAGCCTGTTTTCGGGCGACGAGCCTGAGGCATTTCAGCGCGAAGCAGGGCACGCGCTGAAAATTTACTTTCTGCTTTTTCTTGCTACTGGTCCCAATTTTATTCTGGCCGCCTATTTTCAAAGTATCGGAAAGTCGGTGGTTTCGATTTTAATCAATATCTCAAAAGGCGGTGTGCTGATCGCATTTTTTGCTTTTCTGCTACCGCGGTGGTTCGGGCTCGACGGCATCTGGCTCGCTCGCGGACTAGCCGAAATCGGGACTTTGTTGCTCGTAGCAATGTTCAGTGTGTTGAACTGGAAGAAGTATTATGTGGAAACGGCTATTTAGCATTCTCCAATGTTCTATCATTTTTTGGTCAAACATCTTTAATGCGCAACTTGCACGAGAGCCAGGCAAAAGGTCGGCAGCATTCCACAGCAACTACAATGATTGGCTCAAAATCGAACCCAAAGACCGATTAGACGCCGAAGTCGACATCAAAATTTCGCCGGTATAATTACTTCCTAAAAACGCTACGCAAAAAGGCTAACAGTCTACAACAAGCTTAAAGCTTCTATAAATATTACGTGCGATAAAGTTTTAGGGTAGATAAATATAGTTCGTATTCATCTCGACGAAGTACATTTCAATCGTAGGATAATGCTAATATCCAATGTAAAAGATTGCTGAAATTGATTCCTCCACGTCCCAAACCAATGTAACCTGACTATATTTATATTAATACGAATTCATGACTAACTGATTGATCGTGAGCGTGTAGTAGTGTAAATGATATTGTTATGATTGGAAAATTACTGTTTTGTCAAAGCATTTCGTTGTGGCGAAAGGCATTTGCGATACTTCTGACATTCGCCATTTTTCAAGCTGAATTGTCAGCTCAAACCCGCCGGAATAAAGCCTATGTCGCCAGTGGCGGGCAAATCACGATTTTGAAAAATTTCGATTTCGGTGTTGACGGCAGCCTCTCTGCCATCATCCGCACAGACCGCGAGCTTCCTTATGGTGTCGTGAACTTTGCTGCCAATATTCATTCTGTCAATGGTGGCGACAAAGCTCACGTCGACGGCTACGTCCGGAAATTTGGCTCCGCTAACCTTCTTTTTCCGGTCGGCAACAAAGGGTTTTACGGCCCATTTTCGGCGACAGCGGATGGTACTACCGGTGCATATTTCCGTCAAAACCCTTCCGACGCTTCTTATCGCGCGAGTTCCAAAGATCAAACCATCGGCCCTGTGAACCTGAAAGAATTCTGGGACATTGACGGAAAAAACAAAACCAAAATTTCACTCACCTGGGATGCCGACAGTAAAGTAGACACGCTGGTTGACCAGCTCAGCAAGCTTACCATCATCGGCTGGAAAAATGGTATGTGGGTGACAATCCCTTCCAAAGTCGATTCTATTTCTATCCTGAAAAAAAGATCAGATCTGCAATCCGGCTCCATTACCACGGCTGATGCAATCGCCCCCAACGATTTTGAAGTTTACACATTGGCAGGTAAGGCCGATCCGCCGATTGTGATCGACTCTCCACTCACAAACCTGACAGTCTACCCAAATCCAGCCAGCGAAGTATTGAAACTCGCCCAGGAAAAAACTGCGAAACCATTTAAAAAAGAAACCCTCCGAATCACGGATATTCTCGGCCGGGACCGCACGGACGCCGTTTATTGGATCAAAGACGATCTGCATATCGGCAACCTGATCCGGGGAATGTATATTATCTCCTTCCAGGATCAGTCAGGAAAATCGATCAGCTCGAAATTCCTGGTAGCCCGATAAACCCTGCTGCTAAAACAATGAACCCTGCATATACTGCCCATCCGGCAGGCCAAGCAGCGGAAAGGTAGCCACAGTTTCATATTTGGCCCCGTGGATGAGCGACCTCCGCAACAACTTCATCTCTGTCGCCTGAAATGATGCCTGGAATTCACGGTACAGCCAATCCATCACTGCTTTTTCAATTTGCGAGGCGGTCATATTCCGGGCTACTGTAAAATGCGGGTCTTCGCTGAAAATATATTCCGCTGGTGCCCATTGTTTTACATGCGTGCCAACTTCATTCCTGAGTTTTCGGACCAGGTCAAGAACATGGTCGGAAGACTTTGAAGCAAGGTCGACATAGAATGTGCCATGCTCATACTTGTTAAACTGGGTCAGGTCGATTTGAAGTGGCGAAGCATGTTTCGCCACTTTTGAAAATCCCTGAATGATCCGATCCACCTTGTTTTCGTGGATGGTGCATTTGAAAAGGGTCAGATGCGGGATAAGATTGGCCGCGTAGTGACAGCCGTAATTATCCTCGAAATACCTTTTTACATTGTGGATCAACGCCTCGGTAACCTTATCACATGAAAATACCAGCAGATACTCATACATGTGATAACGAATGTTCACCAGTGTATTCCAGTGATTGTTGTTGATGTGAGCGCTTTTCATTTTATGATGTTGATGAAGTGTAACTACTTTGTAAAAATAGTAATTGGTATTTTTAATATCAAACAAATGATCTCAAAAATATCTAAAATATTTTTCATAACACCTTGATGAGGCGCTGATTGTGGCAATAGTAGCTGGAAAAGGCAATTATTTGAGGTAGCGCCTTTTGAAATCGGAAGGGTTTTCGCCGACAACTTTTTTGAACAGCTTATTAAAATAGGATAGGCTTTCGAAACCAACCGCAAAACAAGTCTCCGACACCGTTCTATCCAGCAGCAAATAATTCTTGGCCTGGTTCACCCGATATTGATTCACGAAATCGGTGAACGTCATCCGCGTGTTCTTTTTAAAAAACCTGCAAAATGCTGCGGTAGTGAGATTTACCTGCTCCGCAATAAAGTTGACATCCGGATTCTGGTCAAAATGCGTTTCTACATACTTATAGATAGCATCCATCCGGTGCTGCTCTTTTTGCAGCGATTTATTCGCGGCGGGCGCAGCATTTAAAATCTCAACGTGTTCTGAGCCAGCCAGTAATCTGAGAATTTGCAAAAGTGAAAGCAGTTGTTCAAAAGGGTCAAGGCCAGGAAGCTGTTTCAATTTCTCGCCAGCGATTTGTTTGGTGGTACCAGAAAACGACAAGCCATAATGTGACTGGTTGAAAAGTGCCTTAATTGGAGCAAATTCAGGTATTTCCAGAAAATCTTTTCCCAGGAAATTCTCTTTCATTTGAATAATCACCTGCTCACATTCTGTACGGACGCCATAGTCGAAATTCAAATGCGGAATGTTCGGACCAATAAAAACCAGGTCGCTGCCCTCGTAAACCGACGTATGGTCGCCAACGTGACGGGTACCGCTCGTGCCTTCGACATACACGATTTCGTACTCGGGGTGAAAATGCCAAAGAAAAGTATCATTCAAACCGGGAGTCAGCAGCACCTTAAATGAGCTGCCCTGATCGGGGATGATTTCTTCTCGGATAACCTTCATTTCTAACCTTCATTTGCAGAAGTCGCTTTTCAATTTGGCAATAATATCAATACAGAGCAAATAGTGGTTATCTCAAAGGTGGAGAAGTGGGTTCAATGACAGTTAATTTTGTTTTATTAATTCACGAAAAAATAGTGATAAATATGGAGCATCAAACCATGGCGCCCACGATGGCACCCGCAAACGCACATAAAGATATTCCCGGCAATCCTTCGACGGCAAAATCGAGCAACATTAAATTGAATGACAGGAGTAATGGAAAGCCGCTGAAATTGCTGAGTGAGGATGACTGGAAGTTTTGGATTGAAAATGGTTATATCGTAGTCAAAAATGCAGTTCCGAAAGAACAGGTGAAGAAATTGGCTGATTTTCTTTGGGAGTTTGAAGAGAAAGATCCGAACGATCCCGGTACCTGGTATACGCCGCCGCGGGCTGAGATGAAAATGAAGGAACTGACCAATACAGGCATGGTGGAAGTTTACAACCATCAGTATATGTGGGACAACCGCCAGTTTCCGAAAGTGCATGAGGCTTTTACGGATATTTGGGGAACTGAGAAACTTTGGGTGACGATAGACCGCGCCAATCTCAACCTGCCACTTCGGCCTGGATTCGATTATAAAGGCTTCATTCACTGGGACTACGATCCCGAAACCAAGCCGCAGAATGTTCAGGGCGTGCTGGCTTTGGCTGACCAGGACGACGAAAACATGGGTGGTTTTCAATGTATCCCCGAGCTTTTCAGGACTTATGATACCTGGAAGCTGACCCAGCCTGAGGACCGCAATCATTTCCAGCCCGATACGACTGGTTTTGAATTAGTTAAAGTAAAAATGAATGCAGGCGACCTCCTGATTTTTAACAGCTCGCAACCCCACGGCATCCGCGCCAACCGCAGCGAAAACAAAGTCCGCCTCGCGCAATACATTTCGATGATGCCGGCTCAGGAAGACGACGAGGAACTGCGTCAGTGGCGCATCAAGTCATGGAAAGAGCGCCAGGCGCCGGAAGGATACGCATTTCCAGGCGACCCAAGAAATTGGGAAAAGACGAAGTATGAGACTGCGGAATTGTCGGATTTGGGTAGGAAGCTGCTGGGGCTGGATCGGTGGTAAATGTGCCGGGGAAAGCAAAGTATTAAATCTTAGAAATTTAATACTAATTCTCTGTTAGGCCACGTTCTCGATTTTGTAACTGCGGTTACAAATCCTTCAACTTAATCCTAACATCCATGAAAGCAAATTTCTTATTTATCTGCTTTGCTGCCCTCGCGTGTTCCGATGTTTTTGCTCAAAGTTATGGTACGAGAATCCCGAATGGCGAGCCGGGAAGTTTGACGATTGTTCCTGATGCCCGGAGTGCGGGGATAGGTGAAGCGGGAGTAGCCCTAAGTGCCGATGCCAATGCAACTTTCTGGAACCCAGCAAAACTTCCGACTGCCGAACATGATTTCGGCGTATCTGCTTCTTATGCGCCCTGGCTGCGTACATTGGTTGATGATAATTGGTTGGGATACGCCAGTGCGTACAAAAAGATTGGGACAAAGCAGGCGGTAGCGGCCTCGGTCAAATACTTCAACAGCCAAGCTTATTTCGCTAGCGGTGGCTCTATGCACGCTTATGATTTGGCTATCAGTGGCATGTATTCGAGACAATTAGGCAAAAATTTTGCGATGGGAGTGGGGTTGAAATACATTTCTTCCAGTATCGGGTCCGGCGTAATCAACGCCAATACATTAACACCAGGCCGCACGGTAGCGGCGGATCTAAGCGCTTATTATCACAAGCAAGTCGTGACTAGTACGAGCGGAGAAGATTTTAACTGGTCGCTGGGCGCCACACTTTCCGATTTGGGAGGGAAAATCAATTATGGGACAGGTAGTGAAGTTTTCCTGCCGACAACGCTGAGAGTGGGCGGCGGAATTTCTTACACGGCAACCGGAAAGCATCGGCTGAATGTGATTGCCGACTTGCGCAAGTTGCTGGTACCCACGCCAAATGGCACTGCAAGCCCTGGTTTACAATCATCCTGGCAGGGCGTCTTACATTCTTTCTCAGATGCGCCCGGCGGTTTTAAAGAGGAAATGCAGGAAATAGCTTTGGCGATGGGAGCAGAATATTGGTACAATGATATGATCGCTTTGAGAGGCGGCTACAACGCCCAAAACAAAAACAAAGGAGACCGGAAATTCTTCACGGCCGGCGCTGGCGTTAAAGTTCTTCATAACTACACCGCAGATTTCGCCTACCTGTTTTCATTAACAGAAGGCGATCCGATTGCGCAGACTTTCCGGATTAGTCTTGGGGCGTATTTTGGGAAGAAGTCTTAGGAGTTGAATTTTATACGACAGGATATATTACCAAATGCAATCCAAGTCATACTTTTTGATTTCAGGATCTAATGTTATCACCTGCAAATCGTGATCAATTGCTGTCGAAATGATAATCCTGTCAAATGGATCTTTGTGAATGCCGGGAAGCGATTTAAGTTGACTAAGTGTGGAAATTTCGATTGGGAGGACGGTTATATCATTGGTCATGCACGCTAAATGCAAATCGTCGATTGTATAGTGTAGTTCGATTTTGCCAATAGAAGATTTGATAACGATCTCCCAAAATGTTGCAATGCTAACATGTAACTTGGAATTAGGGTTTGACAAAATGCGACGGGCGACAAGAGAAAGTGATTTGCTGTCGTCCTGCATCCAAAGTAAAGTGTGTGTGTCCAATAAAAATCCTTGCATTACATATAATCTTTAAACTCTTCAAGTGGATCGTCAAAGTCAGGGCTCATTTTCATTTTGCCTTTTAGCAGCCCGATCACTCGTTTTGGACTAGTCATAGCTGGCGGATCCACTTTTTTTTCCAAAATGGCATCAATAAAAGATTCCACCTCGCTTTCATAGGCTGGTGGGATCTTTTTTACTTTTTCCAGAAGCTGCACACTAATCATATATGACAAAGTCAGTTTTAACAAATTTAAAAATATTTAAGCTGTATCACAATTCAATTAAAACAGCATTTCCAGCAACCCAGACATTCTTTATAACAGCCTGGAAGCTAAATATTTCGGAAAGGGATTTTCATTGACAATTTTGTATTGCCATGAAAAAATTCTTATTCGTTATACTCATTTTTACTCAAATTGGGACGGCGCTCGGGCAGTCTGGTGGGAGGCCGTCCCCCGGGGAGCCGTACCTCGGGGAGCCGTCCCCCGGGAGGCCGTCCCAATGGAAGTTGGTTGCTGAAAAGGGCGACATCAAGGTTTATAATCGGCTCGTTCCCGGCTCTAAAGTCAAGGCTTTGAAGGCGGAATGTGTATTGAATGCCCGCGTCGAAGAAGTGGTTGATCTGCTACTGGATATTCCCGCTGCCACAAAATGGGTTTGCCATGCCAAGTCCTGCACGATCCTTCGCAAGGTTTCCGACCGCGAAGTTTTTTATTATACGGAGGTAAGCCTGCCTTGGCCGCTCGATAACCGCGATTTTGTTACAAATCTTACAATTTCTGAAAATCCTTTGACGAAAGTTGTGACCGTCGAAGCGCCTGCGGTTCCCGGATTTTTGCCTGAGAAAAAGGGACTCGTGCGTATCAAAAAATCCGTCAGTACCTGGACTATTACGCCGGTCGCGACCGAAAAAGTCAAAGTGGAATACACCTTACAGGTTGATCCTGGCGGCGCGATTCCCGCCCATATTGTTAACCTTTTTGCCTGCCAGGGGCCGATTGAAACATTTACCAATATGAAAAAAGAGCTGCAACTCCGGCAGGCAAAATCTGCGGAAAAGGACTTCGGTTCGTTATTGAGTGGCACCGCAGCGAAATTTTGACCCAAAAAATTGATAAGTAGGACTTTAACGAAGTAAGCTTTCGACTTTAAATGCTTGCCTGATCAAAAAGGCATAAATTTTTTAGTAAAAAGTATTGAAATAGTTAAAGAACATTACGCATCATGGGGAAGGGAAAAGAACTTTTTGGGCACTATAACGACTTGGCAAAAGCAAAAGGGCCGGGCACAAAAGAGAGCACTTATGCCGGAATTTTGTTTCAGGCGCTGTTGATGGTGGGTGAGCGCCGAACATTTGAGCTACTGGAAGAGGCCGATGAGCAGGGCAAAAAATTGAAGTTGCTGTACCCTGAAAATGCAAAGAAAAATGCGCCTCCGACCGGCATTGCGCTGGCTTGAAATATTGCTTTTGAATGTTAATTGTCGGCCAATACACGTCAACCGTGGATTCTATGGGATCAAGTGGTCAATAGCAAGTTGCGGGATAAAAATCGCCAGGCGTAAACCGGGTTATTTAACCTGAAAATTAACCAGTACAAAAGCCTGCGGGCCTTTTTGTTCTTCACCTTTCGTAATGTCACGGTCAAAAGGCCTGTTTACATTATTCGCAGCCAGATCTTCCAGTCGAGCATCGACTTTTAAATGATAAGTTCCTGGTTTCCAGTGGTCTTTTGGAATAAATAACTCACGCGTTTCTTCCCGGACAAACTGCCATTCACCTGCAATCTTACTGCCATCTTCATGTGTGATCTCAAATGCTTCGTCGAGAAGTCCATGATCCAGCGGTTCCTGAAAATCAATCATTAGTGCTGAAAGAGTGCCAGATTTTGGCGGGTTGATTTTCCAACTTTCGGGAACAGGAGAGAGGCTGTCGCGGATTGTGGTCACAAATGTTTTAGTGTAACTTTTCGCTAGCGCGCTACCGTCCACATCCTTCCAATGTTGTGAAATGATAATGCTGTACTTTCGATTTTTAAGCATGGGCGCGCCTAACTTTTTATTCGGTTGTAAATCGCGCTTGATCCTCCCCGGATCGAGCCAGAGCGTGAGCTGCGTGCGGTCTTCATTCCAGAGTTCCGGCTGCAAGTCGAGAAATGCGTTTTTAACCGTATCTGCCTGATCGTCAAGTAAAGCAACATGTTGCGCCGATCTTCCTTCGCGCATCGGCTGGCTGAATTGCAGATAAACTTTCAGCAGGTTTTCGGGGACGGTATCCTGCGTCGGAAAAATGGCGGTTAGTTTCGGAGCGTCTGAGGCGTCGGGCTGAGGAATCGAAAATTGGGCAATCGATTTTTCGCCTTCAAAAATTTCATAAGTAAGTCCGCGGGTGAACGGGATCAACGGCGTGAAAATGAGCCTATCTTCCTGTTTTTCAATGTCGCCAAAAATGGTAAGCTCATTATCATAGCTCGCATCGACCCGAACAGAAATGGGCTTCGTGCCCTCCGCAAGCTGGTTTGGAATGGAAACCGCGACTGCCTTTTTGTTTTTCCAGATGATGGAAACCGCTTTTTTCTCGTCGTTTTTCTGGCAGGAAATAATTATAGTTAATACAAAAAAAGTCAGGCTGCACATGATGTACAACCTGACTTGCCTGAAATTCAATATCTTACAAATAGCGCTCACTGGAAGTCCAAAGATCGAGGCTGCCATTAGATCTGCGTTGCAGCATGATCATCCGCGAATCGTCCAGCTTGTCCATTTGGATCACATTCGTCACCGGCAGTGACACAAAGTTCACGCCTGCGGTAGCAAAGTTTTCTTCCACCGGCGTCGTCAGAGAACCCTGGTAGGATTCAATGTTTTTATATTTCACTTTGAAAACCGGTCTCGCTGAATTCGCCATCATTAAAAAAGAGTCGCCGCCTTTTTTGACCGTTACCATATCAATCGGCTGATTTCCACTGCCCATTTCCGCTACGGTGCGGCCTTTCACATGAGTGCCCGGTTTCAGTTCATCCATCGGGAAAAGAACCAGCGGCGTGCAGGTGTAGCTCGCTACCAGGTATTTTTTTCCACTGATTTCAGCAGTCGTAAAAGTTTTGATCGGCGCCAATGTTTCGTATTTGCCGTGCGCGGCGTGGTAGATTTCTAATGTTGCAGCATCTTGTTTATCTGTAAAAGGAAAAGGAATGCTGCGGAAAGTAGAGCTGAAAGTCTGGCCCGACAAGCCGCTCACCAGTACTTTACCGTCGGCAAAGCCAATATCTGAAATCGCCGAAACGCGGATCGGGTTGCCGCGCTGGTCTTTATCCGTCTCAGAAGGAACATTATTCAGCGCCAGGCTCGAAAAGGGTACATTCTTGGTACTTACCGCCTCAATTTTTTCACCCGCAATTTTGAGTAAAACCGGCGTGCCATCATTGCTCTGCACCGCGCAGTAAACTGTTTTCGAAACCGGATTTACCACAATATCCTGGATGGTCACATTCTCGGCAGTAGTACCCAGCAGCGAAGCAATTTTTTGGTCAATGTTCTTGATTTCCACAGGAGTAGCTGCATTATTTGCTACCGCATCTTTCGTATCCATCGCAAAAACCGTCCCGCTTTTCGAATCCCCTATCAGCAAAACCCCGTCCGGCCCGAAAGCCAGCGCGCTGATCGATTTAATCTCCGGCGTCCCCACCTTAAACCCATATTTGCTCCCCGCCAACCGGTTGGTATTCGCCAGAAGCACCACCCCGGCGCAGATCACAGCCAGCACGAAATACATTTTTTTCATAGTCTGATTAGTTTAGTGATTTTGTGTATGGTTCTCAGGAAATAGAAAGAGTGTATGTCACGCATCTACCGGGCAATAATGGATTTTCTAACATAAATTTAGATTGTTACCAATTTTTGGTATTTTTAGGATATTAATAGATATATACTCGTGGGGAAAAATACATCAATATCAATTAGCCCTCATTTTGATTCCTTCATCGAAAGTCAAATTGAGACAGGGCGCTATGCCTCAGGCAGTGAAGTTATTCGCGCAGCTCTAAGATTGCTGGAACGCGAAGAGGAAAAATTAAAAGCGTTAAGGCAAGCTCTAATTGAGGGCGAGCAGGGCGGTTGGGTTGAGAACTTCGACCCGGAAGAATTCAAAGCGAAATTGAGGCGAGATCATTTAACTTAAAATATGCCAGAATACCGATTGACTATACCCGCACAAAATGATCTTGAAAAAATTTGGGAGTACACAGCAGATGAATGGTCTATTCGTCAGGCTGACAAATATTTGGACGGATTGGTATCCATTTTTAACGCATTAGCAGACAGGAAAATTAAGGGTAAGAGGATCGACTTGATCAGAAAAAATTACAAAGAAATTTCGTTTATGAGGCATCACGTTTTCTTCCAGGAAACCCTCGACGGGACTATAGAGATCATGCGTATTCTTCACGTTAGTATGGATGTCGAAAGCCATCTTTAACTGGCCTGCTTACTTCACCCCAACCACACCCATCACCAACAACGCTGCATTCTCCGCCGCGATCTCATAAAAAGTATCCATATCCGCCTTTGCTTTCTGATTCGCCTTGTCGCTTAAACTTCGAATGATCAGAAACGGGATGTGCTGCTGGTAGCAGGCCTGGGCGATGGCGGCGCCTTCCATTTCGGTGGCATCGGCGTTTAGGTCTTTTAGCAGGCGTTTGGTGGCGATTTCGGAGGAGACGAAAACGTCGCCGGTGACGATGATGCCCTTTTTGACGGCGGGTGCAATGTTGCCTTCTTCGCGGTTTACTTTTCTGAATGTCAGTTTTTTAGAGACGGCCAATGCCTTTTCTACCAACATGGAGTCGCATTTGAAAAAAGCCGGGTTTTCTTTTCCGGTTAAAGGATTTTTGGTCGCCCAGTATTTCATTCCGTCATCGCTCAATGCGCCGAAATCGTGGTAGCCGATCTGTGTTCCGATGACCAAGTCGCCCGGAGATAATGCCGGATCAATCCCGCCTGCGATGCCTGAGAAGACAATTTCCCTCGGCTTGAAATGTTCGATCATGATGGTGGTCGTGATAGCAGCATTCACTTTGCCAACGCCGGTTTCCGCTAGCACCACGGGCCGCCCGCTGAGTTTGCCTTTTGTAAATCTGACATTACTAATCAGCGTGTCTTTCGGGTTTTCCATTTTCTTTTTGAGCAAAACCAACTCTGGTGAAAATGCACCCAGTATTCCGGTAACATCTTGTGCAGCAACCAGGTAGGGGAAAAGGAGTAGACTTAGCAGGAGTGATTTTTTCATTTGTTCTTAAAATATAAGTGCCAAAATGGCAAAGAAATCAATGATCCAGAGTGCGAGGGAAATCTGGCGGCTTCTGCCCGTCAGCAAATGCAGGGCGGTCCAGCTGAGGAAACCCCAGATAATACCCTGGGTGATAGAATAGGTAAAAGGTATCAGCACCATCGCCATGAATGCCGGAAATGCTTCGTGCAGTTTATTCCAGTCGATTTTGATAACCGGTTTCATCATAAAAACACCCACCAACACCAGCGCCGGAGCCGTGGCAATCGCTGGTACTGCGCTCAACACCGGCGACAAAAAGAGAAAAGGCAAAAACAAAACCGCCCCTGCGATAGCCGTAAGCCCGGTTTTTCCACCCTGCTCAATCCCGACGGCCGATTCAATGTAAGCTGTTCCCGGACTGCTGCCGGTCAGTCCAGCAATTGTCGTCGAAAATGCATCGACGATCAAAGATTTGCGAATGTTCTTGGGCTCTCCGTTTTCGTCGAGCAAATTGGAAGCTTCCGCCAGCCCCACGAATGTGGAAAGACTGTCGAACATATCGGTGAAAACAAAAGCCAAAATAATTGGTGCGAGGCTCCATTTCAGGGAGTTAGCCAAATCCAGCTGAAATAACAGGCTGAAATCCGGCTTTGCGATTAACTGATTAATGGTGATCACAGGTTCGGTTCCGCCCCACCATCTGCCGATCGGCCAGGCGAGCAGGCTTGTGACGACGATGCCAATGAGAATGCTGCCTTTTACATTCCGGATTAGCAGAACGACCGTAATCAGAAGTCCGGCAATGAATGTGAGCGTTGAGGCATTCAGATTGCCCAAACTCACCATCGTAGCGGGATTGGCGACGATGAACTTGGCATTTGCAAAACCTATCAAGGTGATAAACAGTCCGATACCCGACGCAATCGCGTATCTCAAAGGTTTTGGAATAGCTTTGACAATGTAGGAGCGGACATTGAAAATAGAAAGCAACAGAAAGAAAACGCCAGACCAGAAAACCGTCCCCAGCGCTACCTGCCAGCTCAATTTATCCGTCAAAACCGCCGAGAATGTAAAAAAAGCATTCAGCCCCATGCCTGGCGCTACGAGGATCGGGTTGTTGGCATACAACCCCATCATCATGCTGCTGAAAAACGAAACGAGGATCGTGGCTGTCAAAACCGCCGAAAATGGCATGCCGGTCTGGCTTAAAATCGACGGGTTAACGACTATGATATAGGCAGTTGCGAGGAAGGAAGATACCCCGGCCAGGATTTCAGTGGAGACGGAAGTTTGTTCTTTTTTTAGGGAGGAAAAAGAAAACATAGGAGCGCGGTTTCTTTCAAATATATTGATTTAAATCGAATGAGGAGGTTTTGCCGGTGCCCGACTTTTAGCCTTGATCTATCAATTTATCGTTACATGAGTCAAATTGCTAAAAACCGGGTGCGTAAGTGGGGAGTTGTTTCAATCCTGATCCTGGCCCTGACCACCGTTTTGCTGACCGGTTATACCCGTTTTGAGAAACAATCCGATATACCTGATTCCCTGCATCTTGCGTCTTTTGTCGAGCCGGGTTTTCCCTACATTTCTACTTCTGTGGATGCCCGGAAGTTGGGTGCGGGTTTTCCAGCTGACAATCAGGCTGCGCGTACATTGGCTTTGCAGTTGGGCGACAACGCTTATGCGTGTTTTGATACCGATTTGTTGCGCTGGTCGGTGGCGTGGACAGGCAAGTTTTTGCCGATGGTTTTGATGGCGCAGATTTCTTACAAAGACTTTTTTAATAAAAATAATGGTATCGCAAATGTGACTGGTGAGCCTAAAATCGCGACGGGGCCTTATGCTGGCTGGACGACCGGAAAGCCCGGTTTCAGAGATGGAAAAACGGAAATTGAACCCACCTGGAAAGCATTACCGGCGGAGCAGGCGCGGTGGGGCGGAGCTTATGTATATGGTAACAAGGCGATTTTACACTACACCGTCGGCGATGCTAAAATTTATGAATTGCCCGGCAGCACCCGATTTGAAAATCAGGTAGCTTTTACCAGAACATTGCGCGCGAGCCAGGTTAGCAAAGAAATATATTTGACTGCTGCGGAAATCAGCAATGCCACTTCCAGCGAGGTGAAAGGCAAAATCGCGTATGTTTTTCAGGGCGCAAATAAAGACAGTGTGACTGCCCTGGGTATTGCTGGAAAAGGTAACTGGCAGCCGGAAGTTTCGGAAGGTAAATATCTGACAGTGAAGTTGCCAGCTTCCGAAAAGCAAACAGAAGCAACTGTTTTGATCTGGAAAGGACCGGTAAAGTCTTTGAAAGCATTCGAAAAACTTTGCCGGGCGAAACCGGAAACATTACCTGCATTTGAAAAAGGCGGCCCGGCAGCGTGGAAAGAAACCATCGTCACGAAAGGCAAAACCGCGCCGGATACCGCCGCATTTGTGACAGACCAGCTGACATTACCATTGAATAATCCCTGGAAACGCAATGTGCGCGTGGCCGATATTGCGTTTTTTACCGACGGCCACGCGGCGGTTGTGACGTTTGAGGGCGATGTTTGGAAAGTGGAAGGTATCGACAAAGATTTACAGAACATTCAATGGAAACGCTTCGCCTCCGGCCTGCACGAGCCGCTGAGCATTGAGGTGGTGAAGGACACGATTTATGTTTTCGACCGGAGCGGGATTGTGAAATTACACGACCTGAATAATGATGGTAATGCGGATTTTTATGAGAATTTTTCCAATGTGATGTCGCAATCCGCAGAGTCGCGGGAGTGGGCGGCGGATCTGGTGCATGCAAAGGATGGTAGTTTTTATATTGCCAAAGGCGGCAGTTTGAGCAATGGTCCGGGGATGACGAAGGCGGCTTTCGGGAAAGGTTTCAGGACGGGCTCGGACCAGAATGGTACCATCATGCAGATTTCCCCCGACGGCCGGAGGTTTGAGATGATCGCTACCGGCCTGCGCGGCCCGTATCTTGGTTATAACCCAAAATCTGGAATGCTCACCGCCACCGACCAGCAGGGCAATTTTGTTCCTTCCAGTCCGATTTACATCATTAAAAAAGGTGATTATTTTGGCGTGATCCCCACCATGCACCGCAGCGATAATCCGCAGATTGCGCCGCCCCTGACCTGGATCCCTCACAGCGTCGATCGGTCGAGTTTGGGGCAGGCATGGATTACCGGTACAAAGATGGGCCCGCTGAATAACAGCCTGATACACTTTTCTTTCGGCACGCCCGGCTTGTTCAGGGTTTTGATTGACAGTACGTCGAAAATCACGCAGGGGGCAGTTTCTTTTATCAATGCAAACTACCCGGCACCGACTTCCAAAGGCGTGATGAACCCGGTCGACGAGCAGCTTTATGTGACAGGTTTCAATCTCTGGGGCTCGGCTTCGACGGGCATCAGTTCGCTGCTGAGGCTCCGGTATACGGGCAAGCCAAGTTATATGGCGAACCAGTTTAAAGCTGGTAACCAGGGAATTATCATTGGTTTTGATTCGGAATTAGCAAAAAGCAGTGTCGTGAATGCGGCTAATTTTGAAGTAAAAAGGTATAACTATCAGCGCACCGAGGAGTACGGTTCGGGCCACTTCAAGCTCGATGGAAGTACCGGCGAGGAAATATTGCCGGTGGCGGGATCCTATTTGTCGGCGGATAGCAAGAAAATTTTGCTACTGGTGCCCGATATGAAGGAGGTGATGCAAATGGAAGTCGGTTACAAGCTGCTGGCGAAGGACGGAAAAAAGGTGAATGATCATTTGTATTTCACGGTCAATAGCTCGGATGATATTGATTTGGAAAAGGCTGGTTTTAAGAATGTTGACCTTAATTTACTGACAGCCAAGAAGGCGGAAATGACTTCGCAGCCCGCGAAAGTAGAATTGGCGTCAGCCGAAAAAGGAAGACAGATTTTCCAGAAAATGGCTTGTGCAGGCTGTCACTCTCCCGGAACGAAGACCGACGGAATGTACGGTCCTCCCTTCAAGAATTTATATAAATCGGAAAGAACATTTGACGATGGTACCAAAGCCGTGGCCGACGAAAGCTACATCCGCGAGTCGATCCTGACGCCTTCCAAACACATTGTAAAAGGATATAATGAAGAAATGCCGTCGTTTGTGGGTGTGCTTTCCGATCCGGATATTGAGTCGGTGATCCTGTATATTAAATCTTTATCCGGGAAATAAACTGCCAGTGCATTTTGTCGCCCATTAATCTGTCTTTAAACTTTGAACCGGGTTCATCCATGCTGCTTTCACACTCCGGAAACCGACGGTAAGCAGTGCTATTAAAACAGATAAAATCCCTGCTAAAACAAACACCCACCACTGTATATCGATTTGATAAGCAAAGCTTTGCAGCCAGGTTTGCATCAGGTACCAGCCGACAGGCGCGGCAACCAGCATAGCGATGAAAACCAGTTTTAAGAAGTCAGCGGACAACAATGCCACAATGCTGGCCACCGATGCCCCGAGCACTTTCCGGACGCCAATTTCCTTCGTCCGCTGCTGCGCCGTGAATGTGGCCAGACCGAATAATCCGATGCAGGCGATCACGATGGCAATGCCCGAAAATGTGAGGAACAATGTTCCGCGGCGCTCGTCGGAGCGGTATTGCATGGCGAAGGATTGGTCAAGAAAAGCATACTCGAAAGGCTGGCCGGGGTTGATTTCCCTGAATGTTTTTTCAATGGCGGCGAGAGTTTGGGGCATATTTTGCTGCGAAACGCGGATCAGCATATTATCGGCATCCCTGCTCCGCAGCATCAGCGCCAGCGGCTCGATCTGGTTGTGAAGCGAGCGGAGGTGAAAATCGTTGATGACGCCCGTGATAGGAACCTTCCGCGTATCGATCTCAATCAGCCCTTCATGGATACTTTTCCAGCCGAGCCGCGCCAGCATTGCCTTGTTCACCAGCACCGCGTCGGTCGAGTCATTATCCAGGTTCGCGGAAAAATCGCGGCCCTCTTTTAGCTGCATTTGCAATACCTGCACAAAATCCTGGTCCACATGAAAGTATTCGGCGCTCACCGGCACTTCCTGGCCTTTTGAATAAAAAGAAAATGTACTCTTGTTGTTAAGCTCTCCGCCAATCGTTCCGTCCATGAGGCTAATGTGCTGGATCTGTGCGTTTTGTAATAATTGATTTTTCAAAACCTTCGCGAATTGCTGTGCCGAAGGCGACCGAAGCGGAACATTGATTACCTGCTGCTGGTTAAAACCGAGCGCTTTGTGGGTCATGTATTGCAACTGCTGGTAAACCACGATGGTACCGATGATCATCACCATTGAAATAGAGAACTGCAAGACTACCAGTGATTTCCGCAAAAATGCACCCTGCGTCTTTGACCCCGCAGAACCTTTGAGTACTACCGCCGGATTGTATTTTGAGAGAATAAATGCAGGATACAAACCGCTGGCCAGACCGACGATGCACGTCAGTATCATAAAAATGCCGACTGTTTTGAAGCTCAATAAGTTGACTTCCAGTTTTTCGTCCGCGATGGTATTGAAAAGCGGCAGTAAAATTTCGAGTAATAACACACTCGCAGCCATAGCCAGCGCGGATACCAGCATACTTTCTGCCAGAAACTGCGCGATCAGCTGCCTTTTTTGAGAACCTACCGCTTTGCGGACACCAATTTCACGCGCCCGGCCGGTAGCGCGGGCAGTAGCAAGGTTGATATAGTTTACGATCGCGATCAGCAGAATAAAAAATGCAATCGCCGATATCGTATATACGTAGCGCATCGTGCTGCCATTTTCTTCACCCAGCAAATGCGCCGATTTCAGGTGAATGTCGTGAAGCGGCTGAAATGAGATTTTAAAAACCACTTTGTTATTACCCTCATCACCAATGCTTTTGGCAATATATTTTTTGTAAAAAGCCGGCATTTTATTGCTGAGCTTTTGCACAGTGCCAGGGTCGTTTAAAAGCAGGTAAGTAAGGGTGTTGAAATTGCCCCAGTTGTCGGCCGTGACGCGATTCACCTGGTAATTAAAATAGGGTAGGACCGCATCGAATTTTAAATGATGGTTTCCCGGCAACTCACGGATAACGCCCGCAACAACAAAAGGCATGTTGTCTTTGACAAGAACCGTTTTTCCGACCAGACCGGCCGTTTTTCCAAATAAAGTATGCGCCAGGTTTTCGGTCAAAACCACCTTGTTTGGACTATTCAGCGCGGTTTTAGCATTGCCTTCGACAAAATTGTAATCGAAAAAAGTGAAGAGCGTGGAATCGGCGAAAATCATTTTTTTGACATTGATGGCATTGTCACCATTTCGGAAAACCTGGCTGCCGGTTTTTACACGCAATGTGCTTTGGATTTCAGGATACTCGCGCTGCAATGTCGGCCCGAAAGGAGCGGAGGCAGTTGCCATATTGTACTGATTGCCAGACCATTTAATGTCGAGATTGAGCCGGTAAATTTTATCGGCCTGGCGGTGATAACCGTCAAAACTAAGTTCGTCCTGCACATATAGACCCAGCACGAGCGCGCAGGTCAGGCCGCAGGACAAGCCGGCGAGGATCAGTAAACTGTACGTTTTGCTTCTCAGCAGGCTCCGCCACGCGATTTTAAAGTAGTTTTTCAGCATGATTCGTCAGGTTTGCGCTCTTTGTTTCAAGATAAATAAATTATCATGCCGACGAAAATATTACCTTTAATCTACTGATTTTAAGATGTTTGTATTAAAATGCATGTACGAAACCGAACAGCTGCGTCCGGTTAATTTTTTCTGATCCGGTCATTTTCATCTTTGGAAGTTCAGTGAGATGATCCAATTCAAAAAACATGCTTCCCCGTTTCAAAAAAGGGCATTTTACAATTGAATTTGTAACCTGGCATCGATATATTTGCTCGTGCCGCGAACTCGAAACTGATCTTCAACGGACTGCATGAATGCATTAACCCACTTTCGTAAAGAAATCAAAGCATACTTCCCAGAATCCTCGGAGCTGATACTTTCCGAGAGCTTTGCTACGCATCCGAGGTTCAATTTTTATTTTGAAATAAAACCCGGAGAACGTTTCCTGCTCTATCTCAATTCCGACGGCGATGACCTTGGCTATACCTTGAAATGCCTGGAATTCAGGGATTCAGACGTTTTGAAAAGGCTGATCAACTCCTATCCAACCATCGGGTCCAAAGCATTCAACATTGGTCAGCCGCGCACAAGGATTTCCTTTATTTACCGGGCCGAAAATAGGATTTCCGTCACCCAAACCGGAGGAGACATTCATGATGATTTTAACTGGCACGAGATCTCCGCCAGCCACCTGCTCCAAGGCCTGGATCCGCTCATAAAAAACTGACAGGCCACATCCGGAAATGTAACCTGCCAGCTTAATATGTTCTCTTATAGTTAGTTCTTTGTAAATTGGAGCTGCTCGTTGCTTGAACTATTATCATCTTTAAGCGAAATCAGCTTGTCCGTTTTGGCTACGATCACCCAGTCGTGGTTCAATGATTCGAGGTCCTTATCCTGCACATTCAAGCCGATTTTAAACTTTGTAACCCCATCATTCTGAAACTGTTGCCAGATTCCTGACACAGCTTTGTTGTTTCCAGTCAGCTTGATCGTCCCGGAGTCAGCAAATTCAAAAGTATAGCCGCTATAATCCGCGGTTTTGTCCTCTCCGGGCTCTTTAAAAAGTGAAACTTTCCATCCCGCGCCGGGTGCCGCGGTCGAAATTTCGGGTGACTTATCATCATCATCGCTCGAACACGCGCTCAAAGTGAGCAGTGCGACACAAAAAAGCAGCAGTGACAAATAGGATTTGGCTTTCATAAACATTGTTTGGGGTGAATGTGAAGATTTAAAATCAATACGAAAAGAAGTCTGGAACGGTTGCTAGTGACTTCTCAGGATTGCGGGCAACATTTGCTACCCTTCATCATCGGTATTCATGATTTTCATCAAAAGCGCGTAGGCATTTTTTACCACCAGCCGCGTGTCCGGACGAATGCTGTCACCGCTAATTTGCTGACGTCCGCTATGCAACGCGCCGGTTGTAACTTCCTGCATTTCAAAGCTTCCCTTTGGATTTTCAGTGAAAACATAAAATTTATTTTCCCAGCGCACCACGGCTTCCTCCGGCACGGTCAGCGCGGGTTTGTTACCTACGGAAACTTCACCGTTCATAAACATCCCCGGCACCAAAGTCGGGCTGTATTTCTCAAAATGACAGTGTACCTCCGCCATCCGGTCCTGGTCGAGGTTTTTGCTGATCAAAATAATTTCGGCTTCAAACTTTTTATCCGGGTCACTATTGGTGTAGGCGATAACCTTTTGTCCGACTGACAAAGCGTTCAGATCCTTCTCGAACACGCTGAGCGCCAGGTGAATGTCACCCGGATCGACCAGCTCGAACAGCATATCTGTCGGGGAAGTGTATTTGCCTACATTCACATTCACTTTTGAAACAAAACCATTGATCGGCGATAGGATAGAGACACTTTTTGAAATATTGTCAGCCCTTAATTTGGCAGGGGAGATGCCGATTACTTCCAGTTTTTGGCCCAGCGCGCTCATCAAAATCCGCTGCGTTTCCATCTCGGATTTCGCCTGCTGCATCACTTTGTCGCTGCTGGCTTTGCTGGTATTCAGGTCGCGCTGGCGGTGGAATTCGGTTTCGGCGAGGGAGAATTTTTCTTTTGCTGTGAGGTAATCCTGCTGTAACTGAATGAATTGCATGTCTTCCAGCTCGGCCAAGACCTGACCTTTTCTGACGTGCATCCCCGGCAACATTTTGGTCGACCGCAGGTAACCGCCCAGCGGGAAGCTGAGGCTGATGGTACTTTGCGGCGGCACGTCGATTTTTCCCTGCAATTTCAAAACGCCGCTCACATTTTCCTCCGCCGGCGTCCCCACTTCTATGCCCACATTTTTCATCTGGGCCGGGTTGAAGGAAACCGTTTGTGCGGACATAGCGGTATCCGATTTTTCCTGGGTTTCAGTCGATTCCGATTTGGGTTCTGTTTTGCAGGAAGCCATGACAATCAGGCAAATGCAAACGATTTGATATGTTTTCATCCTTGTATTTTTAAAGATTATTCAGTTTCATAAATTGGATCACCGACATATTGTAGCTGTTCAGCGCGCCGATGTACTCGCTTTTGATGGTCACAGATTGATCAACCAGAATCACCCACTGCAGATAGTCGATATCCCCGGCCTGAAATTGTTCGTTGGCCGTGTTTATGATGATATCCGCATTTTTAAGTGCTTGCATTTCAAAGTATTGGAGACTTTCCTGGTATTTCCGAACCTGTTCTCCCGCACTGATCAGCTCAGCCTTAACTTGCAGCTGCACCAGGCCTGTTTGCTGGCGGCTTCTTTCCCAGTCGAGCCTGGCGGCATTGGCTCGGGCCGAGTGGGCCTTGTAAAATATCGGGACCGAAATCCCGGCATTGACATAACTGAACCGGTTTCCACTGTTGAAATACCGCTCCTGCCCATTGACCGTCTGCGGACCAATCAAACTTTGATTGTTATACCCCAAGGTAATATCCGGTAACATTCTCGACTTTTCGGTTTTCCAGCGGAACTGCGCTGCATCCTGCTCATGCTGAGCGAGTTCGACGAGTGGAAGCCGGCTCAGACTGGCTGTATCAGCAGCTGCCAGCAGATTTTGAATCTTGGAATTGCCTGGCTGGGGAATATATCTTTCTTCATCCTGAACCAGAAAATTGAATTGGTTCAAAACAATTTCAAGGTCTTTTTCAACCATGCTTAACTGATTCGTAATCTGCTGCCTGTGCGATTCTGCGGTCGTTTTTTCGAGCAAGTTTGTGGCGCCTTTTTCAAAACGCAGGTTGGATTTGGTTTCGAAAAGCCGGTAAATGCTGTCGGCGTAGGTCAGCAATTTTTTACGCTCATTTAAAACGGCGTATTCATAAAAAAGCTGCCGGATACCCGATTTGATTTCCTGCTCGGTAAGCCGCGTTTGCGCACGAGCGGCCAGGAGATTGGCTTTCAGGACGTTTTTTTGATTGGAATAGACCGCCGGAAAACTGAAAGTCTGGCTGATGCCAAACCGGTTGTCATGGTTAATGCTGTTGAACCGCCCGTAATCCGCATTCAAATTGGTTTTTGCCAGATCAAAAGCCGTGGATTGCAAAGCTTCGCGACTTTGCTCATTCAGCTTCGAAGTTTTGCCCTGAATGTTCTTTTCCAAAGCAATTTTCATTGCATCGTCCAGCTGCACAGGCGTTTGTGCGTGACTTACACTCACTATTCCGAAAATCAGGCAGGCCGCTACAACCGCTTTGCGCACTTTTACTTTGCTTTCGACCAAAAGATAAAGGGCTGGCAGAACAAACAATGTAAGTAATGTTGCGGTGATCAGTCCGCCGATCACAACCGTCGCGAGCGGACGCTGCACCTCGGCACCCGCACCGTTACTTAATGCCATCGGCAAAAAACCGAGGGAGGCTACGGCGGCGGTCATCAATACCGGGCGCAGGCGGTTTCGCGTGCCGGTCATCACGAGCTGCCAGGTATCGGTGATGATGCCTTCTTTTTTGATCCGGTTAAATTCCGAAAGCAGCACGATACCATTTAGAACAGCCACGCCGAACAACGCGATAAAGCCAACCCCGGCCGAAATGCTGAAAGGCATCCCACGCAGCGAAAGCGCAAAAACGCCTCCGATGGCCGAAAGCGGGATCGCGGTGTAAATCAGCGCACCATCTTTAACTGATGAAAATGCAAAGTATAACATAATGAAAATGAGCAGTAATGCGACAGGTACCGCGATGCTGAGTCTTGATTTTGCCTGCTGTAAATTCTCAAATGCGCCACCGTAGGTGATGCTATAACCGGCGTCAAACTTCATTTTCGCATCTACTTTTTTCTGCAATTCCTCCACGATGGACTGCACATCCCGGCCGCGGACATTGAAACCGACAATGATCCGGCGTCGCGTATTTTCACGCTGGATCTGGTTCGGGCCCTCCACTTCCTGGATGCTGGCCACCTGGTAAAGCGGGATCTGAATGCCGGACGGCGTGGAAATCAGCAGGTTTTGTACATCATCGATATTCTTGCGGCCTTCGTCACCAACGCGCACCACGAGGTCAAATTTTTTCTCACCTTCATAAATTTGGCCGGCGGCAGCTCCGGCAAAAGCAGCATTGATCGTGCGGTTGACTTCGTCGATGTTCAGGCCATATTTGGCAATTTCGCTGCGGTTAAATTCGATGACGATTTGCGGCATGCCGGTTACTTTTTCAATGTACCAGTCGGCTGTCCCCTTCACGGTTTTAGAAATCGCACCGAGTAGTTCCGCATAGCCGGCAAGCTTGTCCAGATCTTCCCCGAAAATTTTGCAAACTACATCCTGCTTTGCTCCGGTCATGAGTTCATTAAAACGCATTTGCACCGGATATTGAAAGCCCGTAGTGACGCCCGGCACCACTTCCTGGGCAGTAGCGGCCATTTTTTCAGCCATTTCAGGAAAAGTACTAGCAGTTGTCCACTCTGATTTATCTTTTAAAACAATGATCATATCGCCGCCTTCGATCGGCATCGGATCAGTAGGAATTTCTGCACTACCAATGCGGGAAACCACTTTTTCCACCTCGGGATAATCTTTTTCAAGTCTTTCCGAAATGCGGTTGATGGCGTCGATGGTCGTGCTCAAATTGGTCCCTACAAGCAATCTGGTTTCCGTAGCAAAATCGCCTTCTTCGAGCTGCGGGATAAATTCGCCGCCCATTTGCATAAACAGAAAAACCGCCACGCCGAACAGTGCAAAAGCTGCTACGACCATCGTTTTGCGGATTCTCAGTGCACGGGTCAGTAGTTTTTGATATACATTTTCAAGCCGCAGCATGATGCGGTCCGAGAAACTGGGAGCATGCGGGATTTTTTTGCTGATAAACATTGCGCTGATCATCGGCACGTAGGTCAGCGATAAAATGAATGCACCGAGGATCGCAAAAGCAACCGTCTGCGCCATGGGCTTGAACATTTTACCTTCAATGCCTGACAGGGAGAGAATTGGGAGGTAAACGATGAGGATAATGATCTGCCCGAAAACCGCTGCATTCATCATCCGTGCTGCCGAGCCGGAAACTTCTGCATCCATTTCATCCTGCGAAATCCGGTCGATGGTTGCGTATTTTTTGGAGAAATGTAAATGATGCAAAATCGCCTCCACGATAATCACCGCGCCATCGACAATCAAACCGAAATCCAGCGCGCCGAGGCTCATCAGGTTTCCGCTGACGCCGAAAGTGTTCATCATCGCAATCGCAAAAAGCATAGAAAGCGGGATCACCGACGCCACGATCAGCCCCGCCCGCAGGTTTCCCAAAAACAAAACGAGGACAATGACGACGATCAGCGCACCTTCGAGCAGGTTGTGCTCCACGGTCCCGATCGCATTGTTTACCATTTTGGTACGGTCGAGGAAAGGCTCGATAGTGAGTCCCTCGGGCAGTGTTTTCTCAATTTCGGCAATGCGGTTTTTGACATTTTTAATCACGTCGGAAGAGTTGCCGCCTTTCAGCATCATCACAATTCCGCCCGAAAGTTCACCTTTTCCGGCCATCGTCAGCGCGCCATAACGTATCGCCGAGCCGATGCGCACCTCGGCTACATGGCTGATCAGCACCGGCGTACCATTTGCCGTGTTTTTCACGACAATGTTATTGATATCATCCTTCGACCCGGCCAAACCTACACTGCGTATATAGAGCACCGACGGGCCTTTTTCAATGTAAGCACCACCCGTATTCTGGTTGTTTTTGCTCAAAGCCGTAAACACATCGCTGATCGAAAGTCCGAGCGATTTCAGGCTGGCGGGATTGACGGCCACCTCATATTGTTTGAGATCGCCGCCGAAAGTGGAAACATCGGCAACGCCCGGGGTTCCCAGGAGCTGGCGGCGTACGATCCAGTCCTGCGTGGTGCGGAGATCGGCGAGGGAATATTTCTTTTCAAAGCCATCTTTGGGCTTGATCACGTATTGATAAATCTCTCCGAGACCGGTCGTAACCGGCGCCAGCTCAGGTGTATTGGCATTTTCATTGATCTGCACTTGCGAAAGCCGCTCGGTAACCTGCTGCCTTGCCCAGTACACATCGGAGCCGTCATCAAAAACAATGGTAATGAGCGAGAGTCCGAACCGCGACATGCTGCGACTTTCTTTCAGGCCTGGTATGTTGCTGATAGCCTGCTCGATAGGAAATGTAATGAGGCGTTCAACATCTTCGGCACCGAGTGCTGGCGCGGTCGTGATCACCTGGACCTGGTTATTGGTAATGTCGGGGACGGCGTCGATGGGAAGTTGCGTCACTTCATAAATACCGTAGATGATCCACAGCAACATGAAAATGCCCACAACCAGTTTGTTCCTGACGGAGAACTGAATGATTTTATTAAGCATAACGAGTTCATAAATAAATACATAGCAAAAAGGATTATGCTTGCACAGGATTGCGCAGGCATGGTTTTGCCAGGGCGGAATGCGCCGGCTGTATGTAGTTATTTAAGCTCGCGGAGGGCGAAAAAGAGCACCTAATGATGCATTGTAATGCACCTGCGGCTCGTCGGGGCCGTAGTCAGCCCGGATAGGCCAATCGGGATTTTTGAAGGTAAAAGAAGTGGCAAAAGGTACAAAAAGGAAGCTGGTATGCTGTATTTCAAACTTTTTGAAGGGAAGCTGCATGTCCTTTTCATCGTCGTCATCATTGAGATCGTCGCCCCAATAATGCATGGAAAGGAAATCCATAAAGCTGATTTCGTGGTTTAATGCTTTATGTTCTACGAAATGTGTTATCAGTGAAGGTACTTTCAGAACCTGATACAGGGAAGTAGTATCAAGTATGACGATGGTCAAGAGGATATGTAGTATAAACCTTTTCACGATTGCGAAGGTACGGGCTGAGGCGCATCTTTGCAAAAGGATTTAAAAAACACAAAAATTCTCAATTAATTATCCGGATAATTAAAAAATTAATGGGTTTTGTGGCTCCGTTAATCATTTATTAACCATTTCTTAATACGCCCCGTCTTTCTTTGACACATGGTTAGGCCGACCAAAATGTAACGCGTTAAACTTGGATTTGAATTATGGAAAGAGGCAGCAGACAGCTTTTCGCAGGAAAGGCCGGCAGAGAGGGTTTGTACTTGAACTTAAAAAGATGATATGGAAAATCGACCTTTATTAAAACGGAAAGACTCCGGGAGCTTTCGGAAGATGCATTGGATCGGGACCTTATGGTGCCTGATGTTATTACTCGGTAACATGGCTTCTGCCCAGAATGCCGGGCAAGAAGCGGCTATCTCCGGCGACGTGCGCGATGAGAAAAATCTGGCTATTCCCGGCGCCAGCATTGTTTTGCAGGGAACCACAAAAGGTACTACCACGGATGTCGACGGGAAATTTTCCATGTCGGTTCCGTCATCGGGTTCTGTGCTTATTGTCAGTTTTTTGGGCTACAAGCGGCAGGAAATTACGGTAGGGAGCCGCACCAGCTTCGACATTAAGCTGGAACTGAGCACCGACGAGCTGAATGAAGTGGTGGTAGTGGGTTACGGTACCCAGCGCAAGCAGACATTGACCGGTGCCATTTCCAACATTGTTTCGGAGCAGATCAAAACGACCACGCATACCAGCCTGGCGCAAAGTCTGCAGGGAAAAGTAGCCGGCGTGCAGATCCGCCAGAATTCCGGCGAGCCAGGGTCGTTCAGTACGAACATCAACATTCGCGGATTTGGCGAGCCGCTTTATGTGGTCGACGGGATTGCGCGGGACGGTGGCTATGAATTTCAGAAGATCAACCCGGACGACATTGAGAGTATTTCGGTTTTGAAAGACGCCTCGGCCGCAATCTTCGGGATCCGCGCCGGAAATGGGGTGGTGATTGTCACGACTAAAAAAGGCAAGCAGGGCAAGCCGCAGTTTAGCTACAATGCAGTGTACGGCCGCCAGAGCCCTACGGATGTCCCGAAAATGACGTCGGCATTGCAGTGGGCTGAAATGCGGAATGATGCGGCGAAAAACCTGGGTGAAAATCCGGTGTACTCGCCAGAGGAAATTGAGAAGTTCAGGACTGGCGCGCCGGGCTACCAGGGAACGGATTGGTATAAAGAGGTATTGAACAAATCGGCATCCCAGCAGCAGCATTTTATCTCGGCGTCGGGCGCAGAGGGCGCAACCTCGTATTTCGCAAGTTTTGGCTATCAGAAAGAAAACGGTTTGCTGAAAAGCAACGATATGGGCTATCAGAAGTACACTTTCCGTACCAATGTTGGCATCGACCTGCATAAGAATCTGCACGCCGACATTATCCTCTCAGGACTTTTCGACAAGCGGACGCAGCCCGGCGATAATTTTTTCAATGTTTTCAAAGGTACCCGCGTTGCGCTGGCCACCGAGCGGCCTTATGCCAATGATAACCCCAAATACCCGGCACTGTTGAGCGGAGGCTACAATCCGGTGGCGCTCGCAAATGGTGACCTGACAGGCTATTCAGAGGATGTGAACAAGTTTTTCCAATCCACTTTTGCACTGACTTACACGGTGCCTTTTGTGCCGGGACTGCGGATCAAAGGCCAGGTAGGGTATGACAGCAACAATTATCGCAACAAGTCGCTCTCAAAAAGCTATAACCTTTACACCTATGATGCCGCGACGGACAAATACACGGCGCAT
Organism: Dyadobacter luticola; assembly: GCF_005860805.1. Lineage (GTDB taxonomy): Bacteria > Bacteroidota > Bacteroidia > Cytophagales > Spirosomataceae > Dyadobacter > Dyadobacter luticola. The sequence continues at coordinate 143,624 of NZ_VCEJ01000002.1, forward strand.
ACGCAGCGAAACCCCTCACGGATCAGCAACAATTTCTCCGACAATAACCGGGTAACATTTCAGGGGCAGCTTTTTTACAATAAGGTGATTGCTAAAAATCACAACATCGGCGCCACGCTGGTATACGAGCAGCAGGAATCGAAAAACCGCTGGGCTGGACTGGGCAGGGAATATGCTTTCTACACCAATGACCAGATTGATCAGGCTGGCCTGAATAACCAGACGACGAGCGGATCGGAAAGCGAATATGCCAGCCAATCATACGTAGGGCGGTTGAATTATGATTTTAAAGAAAAATACCTGCTGGAAGTAGCTGCCCGCTACGATGGCTCCTACCGCTACCATCCCGACCGTCGCTGGGGACTTTTCCCCGTGGTGTCTGCTGGCTGGCGGGTTTCGGAAGAGGAATTTATGAAGCGGATCCCTTTTATTTCAATGCTGAAACTGAGAGGTTCGTACGGTTTGGTAGGAGCGGATGCAGGTGCGCCTTTCCAGTATGTGCCAGGTTTCTCGCTGACTGGCGGGGGAGGGTATGAGTTTACCAATGGAAATTATACCACAGGGGCTGCTTCTCCGGCGATCGTGAATGAAAACCTGACCTGGTTCAAGTCTAACATTCAGGACGTAGGTATCGATGTGGGACTTTGGGATAATAAGATTGACCTCACATTTGACATTTACCAGCGTGACCGGAAAGGATTGCTGGCGCGCAGGAATGTTTCCTTGCCCAACACCTTCGGCGGAACATTGCCCGAGGAAAACCTGAACAGCGACAGGGTACGTGGGATTGAATTTTCAGCCGGTTACAGCGGCCAGATCCGCGATTTTAAATATGGCATTTCAGGAAACTTCAACTACGCCCGCACCATGAACCGGTATGTAGAGCGGGGCGATTTCCTGAGCAGTATGGACAGGTGGCGCAATGGTGCTGCCAACCGCTGGAATGATGTGGTGTGGGCTTACCAGCTCGAAGGCCAGTTCCAGAATAAGGACGAGGTGATCTACGCGCCGATCCAAAATGGCGATCTCGGCAACACCCGTGAACTTCCAGGCGACTTCCGCTACAAGGATGTGGACGGAAACGGTGTGATAGATGGGAATGATGCTACCCCGCTTTTCTTCGGTGGCGATCCGAAAATGTACTACGGTGTCACGCTCAATGCATCCTGGAAAAACTTTGACTTTACAGCTTTGTTCCAGGGTTCGGGAAAATATAGCGTGCGTTTCCGTGAGGTATATGCCGAGGTATTTGCGTTCCGCGGAAACACACCTGAATATTTTTACGACAGATGGCATCTGTCAGATGATGACCAGTGGATTCCGGGTAAATGGCCGGCTTCCCGCTTCAACTACAATGTGGGTGCGATGTATGCCGAAAGTTCTGCCTGGCGGAAAGATGCTTCATATCTCCGCTTCAAAAGTGCGCAGCTGGGTTACACGGTTAAACTTGGCTGGCTGAAAAAAATCGGCATTCAGGATGTGCGGCTCTATGCCAACGCCCACAACATTTTCACCTGGGCCGACCCTTTTGTAAAACCTTTTGACCCGGAAAAAATTGAAGGATTGTTTGGTGCAGGGCTGACTTACCCGGTCACGAGGAGCTACAATTTTGGTATCAATGTTAAATTTTAATTGCTGCGAAAAATGAAATGGATTAAAAATACCGTACTGCTGCTCACATTCTTTTTCGCGATAAGCTGCGGGAATGTGCTTGACAAGCAGCCACTTGATAAATTGCAGGGCGAAAATCTTTTTTCCGATCCGGAGGGCGTGAAGCTGTACATGGCCAACCTGTACTACCAGCTGCCGATCGAGGATTTTACCTATTTCAGACAGGGTTTCAACTGGAATACCGGCGACCCCAATAATGGTGGGTTTGCGCCAGCCATGGTCACCGACGAGGCGGTGCATACCGAGTTTGGCGATTTTATCGGCGACGGTGATTTTCAATGGTGGGACCAGGGCTACAAGCTGATACGGGATACCAATATCCTGATCGACATTATCCCGACACTGGATGTCACCGACGAGGAAAACAAGGCGCTGGTGGGTGAGAGTGCATTTATTCGTGCATTCGCCTATTTTGCCCTCGTAAAAAGATATGGCGGAGTGCCCCTGATCACCTCGGTGCAAAAATACGAAGGCAATGTGGACGCTTTGAAAGTGCCGCGGAGCACCGAAAAAGAAACCTGGGATTTCGTGATGAAGGAATGCGATATTGCCATTGCCAACCTTTCAGATTCCTGGCCGGGCGGCGAAAGACGGGCTACGAAATGGGTGGCTTACGCTTTAAAATCGCGCGCAGCACTCCACGCCGCTTCCCTCGCCAAATATGGTGACCGCTCCCCGATTTCTGGTACGGCCGTCGATCAGAAACTCGTAGGACTGGATAAATCGGCTGCTGCTGAGTACTACAAAGCGGCGATCGACGCCTCCGAGGCGATCATCGCCTCAGGAAAATTTGCATTGTACAAGCCTGCTCCTGCCACACCGGAAGAGGCTGCTAATAATTACCGCCTGCTTTTCGAAGATCCGAACAATGCGCCGGAGGAAGTGATTTTTATCAAAGGCTATGCAAGACCAGGTTCCGGTACCGGCCACAATTACGGTATCTGGTACCAGCCCAACCAAACCGCGAACGGCTGGCCGCACCCGGGACGCATGAACCCGACGCTGGAACTGATGGACACTTACGAAAGCTACGACAAGCCCGGCGTCAGCTCGCCGGTAGTCACGACTGTGGCGGGCAATGATATTACCGACTACAACGGTTTCAATGCGGGCAAACAGTACAAGCGTTTTGATGAAGCCAATGATATTTTCAAAGGGAAAGATGCCAGGATGTGGGCCACGATGATTTTGCCGGGTACAAGCTGGAAAGGCCAGAAAATTGTTATTCAGGCTGGTTTCGTCAAACCCGACGGCAGCGCGCAGATCATGGGCGGCGATCCGTTCACATTGGCTGGAAAAACCTACTACACCTATGGCTCAGCGGACCGGACGCAGTATTCGGGTTTTGATACCTGGGGCGGGAACAACACGCGGACGGGCGTCAGTTTCAAGAAGTTTTTGAATGAGGGTGTTAACATTGCTCCGGGATGGAACCAGACCACGACCGATTTCGCGGAGTTCCGCTATGCCGAAGTCCTGCTCAATTATGCAGAAGCAATCGTCGAAAGTGGTACCGGCGACAAGGTGAAAGGTGCTAAGGCGCTGAATGATATCCGTCACCGCGCAGCCCATAAAACAGACATTCCGCTGACGATCGACAATGTGATCCGTGAAAGAAGGGTAGAGCTGGCGTTTGAAAACAAGCGTTTCTGGGACCTGATTAGAAGACGTGAATACCACACGGTTTTCAACAATACCATGCGACACGCCATCCTTCCCGTGCTGGACTTGCGGGTAACCCCGGCGAAGTACATTTTTATCCGTACCAACGTCGCCAGAAGCAACCCGTCTACCTTCGACTACAAACAATATTACAGAGCAATCCCGGGAATAGGGGCCAACGGACTTGTGCAGAATCCGCAGTATTGAGAAGCTGTTGCCTAAAACAATCAATGATCATGAAAAAAACAAAAACATACATTTCTGCGCTGCTGGTGGCATTTTTGGCTTCGGCTTGCAGCATCGACAATTATCCGGCACCGGATGCGCAACTTTACGGGACGTTCCTGGATAGTGAAACCAATGAGCCGGTTGAACAGGACATTATCCGCGGGAGCCAGATCGAGTTTATCGAGCATGGCTATTCCTCGGAAACCAAGCAGACGATGCTTGTGAAAAACGATGGTACATACCGGAATAACCTCATTTTTTCAAACACTTATACTATCACGCCGGTACGCGGAAATTTCGTTCCGCTGACACCGCAGGAAGTGACGGTCAAAGGAGAGACGCAGCTCGATTTCAAGGTGCAGCCTTACATTCGTTTAAAGGACGTGAAAATTGAAAAGGTCGGCAGCAAGGTGGTGGCAACATTCAAACTGCAGCAGACTGTAATCAATAACGTACGGAAAATAGGTCTTTACGTCCACCCTGAACCATCAGTAGGCGAGCCTATGCGCACGGCCCTGGCAGAGCAGGAAATTAATGCGGCGACGGACCCGAATAAGGTATACAAGCTGGAACTGGATGTAGCAGCAAACAGCAATGTGCTGAAAGCCGGCAATCAATACTTTTTCCGCGCGGGAGCCATTATAGACGCGCCAGAGTCCAAATTCAACTATGCCAAAGCCGTAAGGCTCGGACTCTAACTCAGAACCACAAGCCAGCGGCCTTTTTTTGTCATTGAATCAAATGCTTAACTATGAGACTACTACACCTCTTTTTACTCTTACCTTTTCTTTCTTTCAGCTGCCGTGGGGCGGATGATGATGATAAAAAGCCGATTGAACCGAAACCCGTTGAAGAAGTGAAATATGACGAAACCGGTGTGCTTTTCAAGAGCTATAAAGGGCTTGTGATGGCGGGTTACCAGGGTTGGTTTACCGCTGAGGGCGATGGTGCGGGTCGTGGCTGGCATCATTATCAGAAAAACGGAAAGTTTGAGCCAGGTTTTACTTCGATTGATTTCTGGCCGGATGTGACCGAGTATTCCAAAACCTACAATACCGCATTTAAATACGCTGACGGCACAGCCGCCAAAGTATATAGTCCGTATGACGAGGAAAGTGTGGACCTGCATTTTAAATGGATGCAGGAGCACGATATCGACGGCGTTTACATGCAGCGTTTTGTGGGGGAGGTGAAAGGTGAAAGCGGTAAAAAGCACTTTAACAAGGTGCTTGCCAATGCTTTGAAGGCTTCCAAAAAATATGGCCGCGCGATCAGCATCATGTACGATCTGAGCGGATCGGCTTCGGCGGATATGGATTTTATTGTAAAAGATTGGGAGGAACTGCAAAAGCAATTTTTACTTTTTGACAACAAGGAATATCCGCAATACCTCCGGCACAACGGCCGGCCGCTCCTCGCCATCTGGGGCGTAGGCTTCAATGATGGCCGGAAATACACGATCGCCGACATTCAGAAACTGGTAGAAAAATTAAAAGGCCCGACGAAAAAAGCTTCCATACTACTGGGTGTGCCGTATTACTGGCGGACTCTTGGTAATGACACGGAAAATTCGCAGCTGCTTCACACCGTGATCAAAAGCGCCGACGTAATTATGCCTTGGGCTGTGGGTAGGTACAATGCGTCGAGCTATACCGACATTGCGGGGACACATTTGCCGGCGGACATTGCCTGGTGCAAGACTAATAACATTGACTACGCGCCGCTCGTCTTCCCGGGTTTCAGCTGGGGAAACCTGAAAAACGATAAATCACTTTACAATCAAATCCCGCGCGGCAAAGGCGATTTTCTCTGGCAGCAGGTAGCCGGCGCTAAATTGTCGGGTGCGGAGGCATTGTATGTCGCTATGTTTGACGAGGTGGATGAGGGTACTGCGATTTTTAAAACCAAAAAAGAAGGCGAAACACCGCTCAATGCCGATGGCAAATTTGTCGGCATCGAGCCGGATCTTCCCTCTGATCATTACCTCTGGCTCACCGGACAAGCGGCCAGATGGTTCCACGGCGAAAGCGGCTTTACGGCCCAGCGGCCCGTGCGAAAGTAACAGGCGCAGGGGAACAGGCTTCCGATATTAGAAATAATTCTTTTTCTTAGCCCCATGAAAAAGACGAAGTCCTGTTCCCTTGTTGTCAGCCTGATGCTGTTTTTTGTGACCTGTACCTTTGCCCAGAAACCCGCTCCGGCGCCGGTCATCACCTATCGTAATCCCGTCATTGCCGGTGATTTTGCAGATCCCTCGGTGATAAGGGTCGGCAATGTGTATTACGCGGTGGGCACTTCGTCGGAGTGGGGGCCGGCCTATCCGATGTATACTTCCAAAAATCTGGTGAACTGGGAATACATCGGACCGGTATTTCTGGATATGCCCGACTGGACGATGGGCAGCTTCTGGGCACCGGAGTTCTTTTACCGAAACAATACCTACTACATATACTATACCGCCCGGCGCAAATCCGATCAGAAATCCTTCATCGGCGTCGCCAGCACCAAAGACCTGAAAAAGGGTTTCAAAGACCACGGTATCATCATTGAGTGGACAAATGAGGCGATCGATGCATTTGTGGTAGAAGATAAGGGCAAATTGTTCATCACGTGGAAAGCCTACGGGCTGGATAAGGGAAAAGACATTGAGCTGCTCGGCGCAGAGCTTTCCGCGGATGGGTTGAAAATGGTGGGTCAGGAGTTCAGTCTAATAAAAGCGGATGCAGCTGGCTGGGAAGGTGGGGGTGCGGAGGGACAAACAATTTTCAAACGTGGAAATTACTGGTATATGCTGTATTCGGGCAATGCTTGCTGCGGTGAAAAATGTGATTACCAGGTTGGGATGGCACGGGCTGAAAAATTACAGGGGCCCTGGAAAAAATTCTCCGGTAACCCGGTGCTTTTTGGAGATGATACGTGGAAATGTCCGGGTCACGGCACCGTAGTAGTGACGCCTGACAAGCGGTATTTTTACCTGCATCATGCTTACAGCGGCTCCGACTTCACATTTGGCGGACGGCAGGGTGTGCTGAGTGAGCTCGTTTGGGATGAAACTACGCAGTGGCCGGCATTCAGGTATGGAAAAACGACGCCCGCCCAGGCCGAGTCGCCAAGTAATATACTGGCAATCGATCAGGCCGATTTTTCCGTCAATTATGAAAAGGATTCGCTGCAGATACCCTGGGTATATGATGTAAAATATCAGAAGCCATCTTACAGTATTGAAGGCGACGCCCTGCGGATTACAGCGAATGAGCATCAGCCGGTCAGTAACTTTCTGGGTGTTGTTGTAAAAAAAGGCAATTATGACTTCACCGCGCAGATAGGTGTCCTTGAAGATCTGAACCAGAACATTGTGGTTTACGGTGATAGCGAAAATGCGCTGGGCTTTGGTGTGAGGGAAGGTCAGATCGAACTTTGGCAAATCAAAGACGGTGAATATAAAGTGCTGAACAAGCAGGATATTCCCGACAAATACAAAATCATCGACCTGAAACTGAACAGCCGGTTTGGCCGGTTCTACGAGTTCAGCTGGGGCGTGAAAGGGCAAAAGGTGGATTCTGCAAGTCCCGTGAAAATGGAAGCTTCGTGGCTGCCGCGCTGGGACCGGGCGCCTCGCGTGGGTATCAACGTGTCGGGTAAAAAGCAGGGGAAAAGTGACATTCGCTCCGTACAGATGAAATATAACTGACCTACGAATGCAGCACCTCGGGCATATCTTTGTTAAACTCTTCGCCGTAAATCCGGCTGTATTCACGTGCAAAATTTTCGAGCGTCGCCTTCGCCATCGAATGTTTGCCTAAATGGGCCAGCGCCTTGCATTTCAGGGTCATGGCTTCTTCATTGACCGGGTCAAAATAAAAGATATAATTGGCCAGGCGTATCAAAAATTCCGGATCGTCGGAGATATCGACCGAGGTGGCGTAGCGCAGATAGGCATCGACAATTTCGTTCGAAACCTCTGATTTGAAGCTATCGAGCCACTCATACTCCTGGTTGGCCAGAAAGCTGCCGCGTTTTGTAATGTTCGCCAGCTCAGATACTTCCTGCTTTGTCAGCGTCCTTTTTCCGGAAACCAGGTCGAGGTAAAGCGCGTAATCGATCAGAATGTGCTCATGGTCCACATTCAGCCGCCAATAGCCGGTTTCTTTGGAAATCGTGCAATGCTGCAGCTTATCCAGTACAGTTTTCAATTTCGCAATGTTCACCGACCGGTTGTTGCGCGCGCTGTCCGCGGTTTTGTCAAACCAAAGCAGCTCTTTCAGTTTTTCAGAACTAATACCTTCCCGGCGTGTAGAATACAGAAGCAGCACGAGAAATAGCTCTTTCAAAAGCGGCGTAAACGATTTCGTGATCTCAACGCCTTGATCGTCGAAGATCTGCAGGTTTCCAAAAAGCAGGATACTGTTCAGCTGCGGGATCGGCTTTATCTTGACCGGCTGCCGGTTTGAAACAGCTGCTTCATCCATTTCAGGCGCGGGGATAACTTCCCCTGGCTCAGTGGGCAACTCTGCTTTCGCAGGTGTTTTTTTCCGGAGATACAAAATAAACCCGCCAGCCAAAACCAGCAGTGCAATCCCGATCCAAAGCTGTTTTCCAGTCCCCGCCTGCTCCTGCACATTCACCTGCGACGAGCTCAGCGGCGGCGAGTACAGTGAATAAATGGCAACCCTGGTTTGGTTTTTATCCAGCTTGTTCAGCGTCACTGCCACAAAACGGTGGCTGTGCTGGTCGTAATACAGGTCGGCAAAAGAGCCGGTATCCAGAAACTGATAGGGTATTTGAGATCCTACCGTCACGTATCCGGGGGTTGTCAGCGATCCGCGGATAAGTTGCAGCGCTGTGTTGAATTTGTCTTTCGGGTGTATCAATGCATAAAACGAACCCTCATTTTCGCGGATCACCATCGAGTTTGCGAAAACAAAGTCTTCCGAAGGCGTTTCAAGCTGATATATTCGTTTGAATGTCTGGTTTTTAACATTAAAAAATAGCAGATCGTACCAGTTACGCGGGTTCAGGATTTGCTTTCCCGTGGTGCTGCCATAGCCGCCAATGAGGTAGGCGCCGCCCTTTGCAGCGCCGAGCGCCGCCAGGTAGCGCGGTGTAAAGACAGTATCTTTTTTCGGTAAATCCGTCCAGGTTCCACTGCCCAGGCTGTATTTCTGGACATTACTTTTATATTCCAGGTGCCCGTAGCCGCCGAGCAGATAAATCGCTGAGTCGGGTTTTGAGTAAAATTTGTTTGCGTGTAAAAAGTGCGTTTTTAGTGTGGAATCAGGTTCGTTCCGGTTCCAGGTTCTGGTTTTGAGGTCGAAGGCAGTAACTTTTCTTTCATTAATATGAATGTTGAAAACCTTGTCCAGCGACTTTTCGTATAACACCTGATCATCCATAAAAATCGACTGCGGCGCGTGCGGCGTAAAAGTCATCTGGCTGGTCGCGATCCGGTAGCTGATCAGCGAATCGCGGCTTACAATGTGCACATTTCCGCCGGCCTGGTCGCAGGTTACCCGTGCAGGCCCTTGCAACACAAAGGTTTTGAGCGGCTGCCAGTCGTAATGCATTTTCTTGATCCACAACGGATTATTGGTAAATGCATCTCTCCCTGCCAGCATCTCCGGGGCTTTGTTTCCAGACATTTCGTCCAGCGGCCAGTAATATTTCCGGGTGCCGTCTTCGCTGATAACAACATTACGGAGCTTCATCGGCGGCACGTCCGTCGTGGTGAAATTTTTGTATCTGGTGGCCCCGAAAAGCATTTTATAGCAGCTTTTTTCGCCCGACTTGAAGGGGTAGCGGTAGCTTTTTGACCCGGAAATCAGGATAATCGTTTTTTGTTTTTTATTAAAAAGCAGCCTGATTTTGTTCCACTTGCTATAAAGGTCCGCCTCGGGAATGTTAAAGGCGATGGTCGAGAACCGATCGCCGATTACTACTTTAAAATGCTGGGTGACGGCGTCGGAATTGTCATAAAGTACATCAATGTTCCGCGTGTCATTTTCGATGAGGCGCACAATGTACCCGAAGTAATTTTTCCGGTCAGCCAGGAAGGACATTTCGAAAGAGATTTCGAAATCACTGTTGAAGCAAAGCGTCTGATCGGGGCTCAGATCAAGGCCGGTCCTTTTATCCTGAACAACTTCAAAGCTTTCAAAACCAAGACCATAAGATTGTGCGCAGGTGCTATTTTTATAACCTGATAAGATCAATACAAGTACTGGCAGGAATAAAAAACGCGCACGCATGCCGGAATGAAAAAAGAAAAAGTTTGCTGAATTGAAGTATCAATGTTGCCTTATGGATTTTTGCCAGGGCTTGTTAACTAAATATTAAGCTTTTTTTAAGTGCTATTTACTTAATTCGCTGCTAAATCAGTCACTGTCGGCCTACGCCTCCCGTGCACAAAACTACATTTTTAAATTTACCTGAATTTATGCGCATTCATCATGCTACGCTCCTTTGTTTTATTTTCAAGATCGCTCTTCACCAGGTTTCCGGCCAAAACAAAACAGAAAAATATCCGACCGAAAACCTGCAATATATTGACCCGAAAATTGGGAACGTAGGCCAGCTGCTGGAACCTACCAGGCCAACGGTACAGCTTCCAAACCAGGTGATCCGTATGGCACCGATCCGGGGAAATTACCTCGATGATCAGATTTCCAGCTTTCCGCTGACAATCGTTTCGCACCGGCTTGGGGAGGTTTTTTCAATGAAGCCCGCCGTCTCTGCTATTACGCCGGCCAGCTGGGACGAGAAAATGACTTATGACCATGACCTGGAAATGATCCGTCCGTGGTACTACTCGGCTTATCTGGTTGATGATGAGGTGACATTGTCTTTTGTGCCGGGTAAAAAGGCGGGCATTTTCCGTTTTCAGTTTCCTGAAAAATCGGCCAGAAATGTGCTGTTTGGGCTATATAATAGTGAAGGAAGCTGGGAATTTAAGGATGGTAAGGAGCTGATTGGCACCGAAACGTATGCGTCTGACATTAAGATACATTTATATGGAATGTTCAGCGAGAAAGGTACGGCGGGGACGGGCACGAAGGCAGGTATTTCCAGCCAGCAAAAGCTGACCGGCAAAGGCGCGAGGGCTTACATTTCGTTTCCTGAGGGCAAATCGGAGATCGAGTTCCGGTATGCGATTTCTTTCGTTTCGGCTGAACAAGCAAAGAAAAATTTCGATAACGAGCTGAACAACGTTGACTTTGAAACATTAAGAACTGCCGGTGAACAAGCCTGGGCGAAAGTGGCGGGCCAGATCAACCTTAAAGGCGGCACGGAAGCACAGAAGCGCAGTTTTTACACATCGCTTTACCGGACTTACGAGCGAATGGTAGACATTACCGAGGATGGGCAGTATTATTCAGGATATGATAAGAAAGTGCATCAAACAACCCGTCCGTTTTTTGTAGATGACTGGATGTGGGACACTTATCTTGCGCACCACCCGCTGCGTACGATTCTTAACCCGGTGCAGGAAGAAGATATGCTGCAATCTTTTGTGGATATGTACAAGCAAAGCGGCTGGATCCCGACCTTCCCGGTGCTTTTTGGCGATAATCCCTGCATGAATGGTTTCCACTCGTCCATCGTCCTGCTGGATGGTTACCGGAAAGGTTTGCGGAATTTCGATTTCAACGCAGCCTACGAAGGCATGGTCAAAAATGCGAATGAGGCGACAATGCTACCCTGGGTAAATGGTCCGAAATGCGAGCTGGATGACTTTTATCACAAAAAAGGTTACTATCCGGCCTTGGCAAAAAATGAAAAAGAAACGGTTAAACTGGTGACACCTTTTGAAAAAAGGCAGGCGGTAGCGGTAACATTGGGCGGCGCTTACGACGATTGGTCTGTGGCGCAGATGGCGCAGGAACTTGGTAAAACGAATGATTTTAATGTGTTCAGCAAGAGAGCTTTGAATTACAAAAACTTGTGGAACGATCAGCAGCGCATGTTTATCCCGAAAGATAGTAAGGGTAACTGGATCAAAATCGACCCGAAATTTGACGGCGGGATGGGCGGCAGGGAATTTTATGATGAAAACAACGGATATACCTACAAGTGGCAGGTGCAGCACGACATTCCGGGGCTGATCGGGCTTATGGGCGGAAAGCAAAAGTTTGAGGCAGATCTGGACCAGCTTTTCCGGGAAGGTTTGGGACGCAGCAAGTATGAATTCTGGGCGAAGTTTCCGGACGCTACCGGGCTGGTGGGGCAGTTTTCGATGGGAAATGAGCCAAGTTTTCACATTCCCTATCTGTACAATGCAGTGGCTCCCTGGAAAACGCAGAAGCACATTCGCTTCTTGCTCGATGTCTGGTTTAAAGACAACATTTTCGGTATTCCCGGTGATGAAGATGGCGGCGGGATGACCGCATTTGTGGTTTTCTCTTCGATGGGTTTTTACCCGCTCACGCCCGGAATCCCTGAGTATACCATCGGCAGCCCGCTTTTTGAAAAAACGACGATCAATTTGTTAAATGGAAAAACCTTTACGGTAAATGCCAACAAAGCATCCGTCGTGAATAAATACATTCAAAGCGCGAAGTTCAATGGTAAGGTGTTGAGCAAGCCGACTTTTACCCACGAGCAGCTGATGGCTGGCGGAACTTTGGAACTGGAAATGGGCCCCAAACCTAATAAAACCTGGGGTTTAAGCGAGTAGCTTCACATTTTTTGCAAATTTTTCTTCTTCATACAACCAATCCGCCTCCGACGATCCTCTTTAACCCGAATACTTTAAAAATCACTTATGACGTCGGAGGCGGAGTTGATTTCAGGGTGCCTTTTACACGACCGCATTGCGCAGCGGCAGTTGTACGACCGGTACAAAAAGGCGATGTATACCCTCGCTTACCGCATTACGGGTGATTTTGACGATGCCAATGATGTGTTGCAGGACGCGTTTCTGGAAGTATTCCGGCATCTCGACCAGTTCCGTGGCGACGCGACGCTCGGTGCCTGGATCAAGCAGATCGTAGTCAGGAAATCGACCAAGAAAAAGCGGCTGGTGACCTGGCAAAGCCTGGATGACTATCCTGGTGAAAGCATCGACTGGGGCCAGATCGAAATCAATTCGGCACATTTGGAAACGGCGGTTCTGTCGCTGCCCGATGGGTTCAGGACGATTTTCGTGCTGGCCGAGGTGGAAGGTTATACGCACCGTGAGATTGCCGTCATGCTGAAAATTTCGGAAGGTACCTCGAAATCGCAGCTGCATCACGCCAAGCGACGGCTGCGAAGTATTCTTTCCTCAAAATGAAAAATGCTATGGAGAAGAACCAGGATAATTTAAAAAATGCACTGGCGAAAATGAATGATTATGAACCGGATGAAAAGGTTTGGTCGGCGCTTTCGCAAAATATGGACGAGCTGCCACTGAAAACTGCTTTGTCGGAAATGCCGCTGTATGAGCCGGATGAGCAGCTTTGGAATTTGATTGTACACAGACCTGAAAAGACAAACCTGCGTGCAACCTGGCGATATGCCGCGGCTGCGATTTTGATCGGGATCATTGGCAATCTGTTGTTTCAAAAAACTGCTAATCAATCCATTTCCTACTCGCAGGAAAAAGCCGACGAGCGACTTCAAGCTGACGGCTCTTTGTTGACCGATGAAAAATATGCGCATTTAAAAGCCTACTGCGAAACGGAGACATTGGTGTGTAACAGTAAGAATTACAAACGATTGCAGCAGGAATATGAGAAGCTGGACGCTGCGGCGGACCAGTTGCAACAAGCGATCGGGGCATATAATACGGAGCCGGAGCTGGTGCGACAGTTTAGCGCGGTGGAAGAGCAAAAGGCCGAAGTTTTGAACGAAATGGCCAAAATGATTTAACAGGAAAAATATGAAACCGTCAGGGCGATTTTTTGAAAAATACATTTTAACGGGGCTTTTCCTGCTGATACTTATTGTGATCGGCGGGCAGGCAGCGGCGCAGGGCGTGTTGCAGGTGGCGACGAAGACCATTGAAAAAACCGTGGGCTCACCGGCTGTCCGCACGCTGCACATCAATGCAGAAAAGGCTGACATTGAAATGATTACCTGGGAGAAAAGTGACATTTCGGTGGTGATGGAGCTTTCGGCACGGCATCCCGACCGGAGCACTGCCGCCAGTGATCTGGCGAAAGTGCAGTACATCGCCGACCGCAATGGCAGGGATTATTTTCTCAGAAATTACATTTTGCTAAAAGAAGGCGAAAGCAAGCCGGTTTCCAATCTGAAAGCGCGGTATACCATTCATTTGCCAGCGTCCTGCGCCATCGATCTGAAAAACTCTTTCGGGACGATCAATTTGAAGGGGTTAACCAACAACATTCAGCTGAAAGCCGATTTTTGCACAACCAACCTTACCGGAATTAATGGAAAGGGGCAGGTAAGTACCGCTTTCGGTGAGTTGAAAGGAACTGAAATTGCCGGAACATTCTCATTTACAAGTGATCACACCAAAATCCACCTCTCGCAAATCGCCGGTGCCGTGAAGCTGGATGCGGAGTATGGGCAGGTGGAAATTTACCCTGCCACAGGGCTAACCAGCCTCGGTATCCGATCCAAAAAAGCTGAAATCACCTTGCTGACCAAGAATTGGCAGATTTTTGACTACAACATTCAGGGTGCATACGCCACCATGAAATTACCGAACGGTTTTAGGTGGAAACGCAATACGAGCGATTTTAAAGAGGCATTTTTCGAGAAAAACCAGCTGACGCACGTTGATATCAATGCCGAGTTTGGCAATGTGACGATCCGCTAGCAAGCCGCCATCCTTCAATATTAGCCATGAAAAAACTTTTCCTGCTGCTCGCTTTTTTGGGCATCTTCCAGATTTCCTACGCCCAGGACAGCATCCGGGTGACCTACTCACAGGAAAGCGATACGCTTGTAAAACAACGGTTTATCGACCGGTACGAGAATGTTTTTATGACAAAGGTGCCGACTCGGCAGATGTTGAAAGTGGGGTATTCCGGTTTTGGCGGGGTTGGTTTCCGGATAGGTTATGAGTACAAAATTTTGCCAAATTTTTCACTCGAAGCGGCGGTTTTTACCACCAAAAACCAATATAACGCTATCCCGATTTCTTATAGTGAAACCAGCGACATCTGGATGAATGCAAATGCGCGCTGGTACTATAATATGGGAAAAAGGGTGAACCAGGAAATGCGTTCCAGCAATTTCAGCGGCGGTTACTTTGGACTTTCGTATGAACAAGCCCTTCATTATGCCAGCGATGGACCTCAGTTGAAGGAGAGGGGGCGATTTGGTTTGCTCTATGGTTTTCAGAGCCGGTTTTTTAATCGGGGATATATCGATATGTCGGTCGGCCTTTTCAACAGGGGGTATATCCGCGACCTGCTTTGGGTGAATTTGTACGAGCACCGCAGATATTTTACGGCAAAAGATTTTGTACTCACTACACGATCTTCCTTCGGATTTGCCCTGGGCGACTGGAAAAAGTCCCGGCATTCGCCTGCATGCGAGGTGCTTTTATGTGATGAACAGGTGAGCGGACAATGGAAACTGCAAATTCCGAACATTACCCTTGGTTTGCGGCTGCAAAGAGGGAATACCAGCATTGCGTACGAGAGGCGGATCGGCCAGAGCCCGTTTTGGGTACAGGCGGACGTCCATGCCGAGGCGGTCCGGAACGCGGGGCCATTTATTTCACTGGTAACTTATCAGGCTGGCAGTGGGGTAGAGCTCCGGTACTATTACATCCAGAAAGCGCAGGTCCGGCGGGGAACTGGCGGCGGAAATCTCTCGGGGCCATATCTGGGCGTAGGTGCGACCACATTTATCCCAGGTTTTGATTCAAATATCGATTCGGGAAAATACAAAGATCATGCGTGGTACCACGCCGCGACAGCTTCGTGGGGCTATCAGCAAAGACTTTTTAAAAGGATCTATGTCGACGGCTCTTTGAGCTATTCGCACATCCTGAACGATTCTTCAACCTACCTGGTCCCCCCTAAAATGTTATCCATCCGGGTAGCTTTTGGCTTTACATTTTGAAAAAATAATCATCATGACAAAATATCAATGCTACTCACAGCTGGTAGCCAGGCTTTTGCTGACTATGCTGGCGCTTTTTTTAACAAGCAGAGCGAATGCACAGGATACACTTCAGGTATCTTTTTCCCAGGAGAAAGACACCCTCACTCGTCAGCATTTTATTGACCGTTATGAAAATGTATTTATGACAAAGGTGCCGACGCGGCAAATCTTTAAAGTCACCACGGTAGGCTCTCAGATTCAGGGATCCGGGATCAATTTTGCTTACGAGTACAAGGTTTTGCCATCGCTTTCCCTGGAAGCGTCGCTGTATTCGCAATTAGATCGATTTGACGAGGGGCTTGCGCAGCAACTCCTGCATTTCAACTGGAAGCAGGTGAGTTTGTGGGTTAACGGAAAGGCGCGCTGGTATTATAATATGGACCAGCGGATTAGTAAAGGTTTAAGTGCCAATAATTTCAGCGGTACTTATGTTGCACTTTCCTATGAGCAGTCGCTCGGATTGACGCAAATGTCAACTTTTGGAACTACCAAGGTAGGCAGGATGGGTCTGCTGTATGGTTTCCAAAGCCGCTTTTTCAACCGTGGGCACATTGACTTTTCGGTAGGTTTGTTTCAGAAAGAAGCTGGCCCGAATTACATATACGAAGACCGCGAACGATTCACGACCCGCAATTTCACTATCGGTACGCAGGCCAACGTTGGACTGGCATTTGGTGATTGGAAGAGGACTAGTGCAGCCCCTTTTTGTGACGTTCTTGTTTGTGATGAAGCGATTGAGGGCCAGTGGAAAGTGGAATTGCCCCGACTTGCTGTTGGATTAAAAAATCAGACAGCATCGATTTCTACGGCTTACGAGCGGAAGATCGCCAGCCTTCCCGTTTCGGTCTCAGCAGGACTGAATGCTGGATATTATCATTATGAAATTTTCTCTTCCAAGTCGACCGTGGCATTGCTGGACGCTCAGTTAGAATTACGGTATTATTTTCTGCAATCATTTTTATTGCGACATGGAAAGGCCGGAAACAACTTTTCCGGGCCGTATGCGGGATTGAGAGGCGGATATTCAATGACAACCGATAAGGTCCGGTATCAGTACCAGCCAGAGTGGAATTTTGATAAAGATATTGCCACACCCACAGGTGCACTCGCATTGGGATATCAGCAGCGTCTCTTCAAACGCATCTACGTCGACGGCTCAATTTTCTGGCAAAAGCAATACAAAAGCTGGTTCCCGGGCGGCACGAGACCGTATATTAGTTCAAAGATTGGGATTGGGTTTACGTTTTAAAACTTAAACTCTTGCCATAGGAACAATAATTATAACATTTCAACCAGGTCAGCATTGTAGAGCCAACATGCGCTGCAAATTCAAACGGCCTGGAAAATGGAGAATTTACAAACGGACAAAATCATTATTTTAGCTGGTGCGACGGGCCATCTTGGCGGGCGCATTGCCCATTATTTGTTGCAACGCGGCGCGACCGTCAGGGCGCTGGTGCGGAAAGGTGCCGACATTCGGAAGCTTAACGAATTGAAGCAGGCTGGGATAATGGTTGTGGAAGTCGATTATAACAATCCGCAGGAGCTGGCAAAGGCTTGCGAGGGCGGTATCTGTTTCATTTCTGCGGTTTCTGGCTTGGGTGATGTGATCGTGGATGCACAAACGAAGCTGCTCGAAGCGGCTGTGAAAGTTGGTGTCCCGCGTTTTATCCCTTCCGATTTTTCTATTGATTTCACCAAATTGCCCGACGGCTCTAATCGCAATCTGGATCTGCGCAGGCAGTTTTCCAGAATTCTGGATAAAGCGCCAATCCAGGCTACATCTATTTTAAATGGCATGTTCACCGATCTGCTTACCGGCCAGGCGCCGGTTATCTTGTCGGGACCAAAACTGGTTTTGCACTGGGGCAGCGCCGATCAGCTGATGGATTTTACCACCATTGAAAACACCGCGGAATTCACCGCAGCGGCAGCACTTGATCCTAAAACACCCAGGTATCTGAGAGTTGCCGGAGAGGTAGCGACCGTCAGGCAGCTTCGCCAGTCGGCCGAAGAAGCCAGCGGCAACAAATTTCGCATACTTCGTGCGGGCGGCCTTGGGTTTTTAAATTTGATGATCAAAATGGCTAAAACACTGGCGCCGCAAAAAGGAGAGGTTTTTCCGGCCTGGCAAGGAATGCAATATTTGCATAATATGCTCAGCGGCTTGCCTAAATTGCAGCCGCTCGACAATACACGTTATCCCGAAATCCGCTGGACGTCCGTAAAGGAGGTGCTGGCAAACGCAACCGAATCTAAATAAATCTTTTAGCGAATGAAAAGGACCCTGCAAATCGCCAACATTATAGCGCTGATCGTCACAGTTATTATTAATTATTTGTCAAACACCGGCATTTTCAACAATGCCACGATGGCCAGCGTATCTGATCAATATCACAATCTTTTTACTCCTGCAGGTTACGCCTTTTCCATCTGGCTTTTTATTTACATTGGGCTTGGCGCGTTTGTCTGGCATCAGAGCCGGGGGCTTTTGCACAAAGGCGAGACGCCAGTTGTCGTAGGTCAGATCGGGTGGAGTTTTGTTGTTTCCTGCGCTGCTAACTCGCTGTGGGTCATTGCCTGGCTGTATGATTACACCGGTACTTCGGTCGTCATTATGGTCGTTTTGCTGCTGTCGCTTTTGTATATCATGTATCAGACGCGCATGGAGCTGGATCTGATCACTTTCAAAAAGATTTCGTTCGAAAGCTGGCCTTTCGCGATTTACCTCGGCTGGATCACCGTGGCGCTCATCGCCGATGTAGCAGCTTATCTGACTAAAATCAAATGGGAAGGTTTCGGCATTCCCGAAGCCAACTGGACCATCATTATGATAGGCGTCGCGGCGGTTATCAATATCCTGATGATCTGGATCCGAAACCTGCGTGAATCAGCTGTGGTAGGAGTCTGGGCGCTCATAGCTGTCGCCGTTGCCAACTGGGACGACGCCCGCACCGTCGCCTACGCCGCCATTTCCGCTGCTATCTTGGTTTTTATCAATATTAGCGTCCACGGTTATCAAAACCGAAAACGCCGGTTTATTATGGAGAAGCCGGTTTATAAAAGGGTTTAGGCAAGCAAGATAAATATGAGATAGGGCTTGACACGTTGAGTGTCAAGCCCTATCTTTATGTACTTACACCGCTATATATGAATGAAAAGCAGTTAATTTTTGCAATTAGAATGGAAGTAGCGGCGATCAGGCAAGCGTTAAATGATTCTGATGATGCTGAGCTTACAGAAAATCAAGTAGATGCACTCCTGGATCGCCTGGGATTTCTTTTGGGCATTTTGAGAAAGCTCGAAGCTAATTAAGTTGCAATTTGTAGATACTCAATATGAACGTTACAGAAAAGATTAACATTGATGACCTGCTCAAAAGAGCCGATGCCCTCATTAAAGAAGGCAAAGATTTTATAATGAGCGAAGGTAAGGTATTGGAAATGCACAAGTGGCTGACAATTGCGGAGTATTCCACAAAGTATGGGGTCACAACACAGGTTGTATCGAAATGGATCGAGCGGGGAATAATTACCGAAAATGATTATGTTGAAGTCGGGAAGTTTGGCAAGAGGCTGGTCCGGGATACTGTTTACAAGGCTTAAAGCCGATTCCTCAAAGATTGCTTTTACTGATTCCTTGCTGCCTTCAAAGCCGTATACTTCAACTCACTCACAACAACCCCATTAACCGACTTCAAAAATAACTCTGACATTGGCTGGTCAGGGAAGAATATTTCTGTCATGACCGTCAGCCCTCCATCTGCAAATAGCTCAATCGAAGCCGCGTCGGCGATTAATGTTAAAGGAATATTTGGGTCGGTAGAGAACCTCGGGGCAGTGTGTTTTACGCCAAAGCCCTTTTCGAAATCGGTTTTGCCAGATTTGGAGCGGTCGGTGTAAAATTGGTTGGTGGCTTTGTCGTAGCCGATGATCATTTCATTGCCTGCTTTGTTGGCGAGGACGATTGAAAAGTCAGTTACTTTTTGAATGTTCAAATCCAGCCGGAACAAGCCGGTGGGGTTGCCTGCCTTTTTGCTCAGATCAACTTGTCCTTTAACCATTAAGTTTTTTTCTGTAAAAGCAGTACCATTCAAAATATCCAGCTCTTTGATAGGCTTAGAAGTCAGGTATAGTTCCTTCCCAAAAGTCTTCAAGCCCAATTCCCTGGGAATTGTATTGGCACTCCGCCAGGGATCGGTCGGGACTTGGTTGGCATATTGCCAGTTGCTCATCCAGCCCAGCAAAATGCTCCGGTTACCAGTGTTAGAAAATGTGACGGCGGCATAATTGTCTGCACCAAAGTCAAGCCATTTTGTTTCTTTAGAGTATGATTTAAAGGTTTTTCCGTCAAAATCGCCCAGAAAATACTGGCCAGCCGAGCCTTTATTTGGCCCGCCGGGATTAATGTTCACAATCAGTACCCACACCTGTTTTCCATCGTGCATGATCGGAAACAAATCAGGGCATTCCCACACGCCGCCATGCGCACCGGCATCCGTACCAAAGTCACTTTCACTTTTCCAGCTTTTAAGATCGGGCGACGAGTAAAATGCAATCCGATCTTTGGCGGCCAATGTCATAATCCACTTTTTCTGCGGCTCGTACCAGCTTACTTTCGGGTCACGAAAATCGGTGATACCGGGATTGGGAAGCACCGGGTTTCCGCTGTACTTGGTCCAGGTTTTGCCTTCGTCGAGACTGTATGCAAGGCTTTGATATTCATGTCTGCCGGTTTTTTGTTTTTCTAAAACAGGATTATGATGGGTAAAAATGGCGACGAGCGGCACCTTGTCATCTTTGCCAAAACCGGAAGTGTTTTTCGTATCCACCACCGCGCTTCCCGAAAAAATATACCCGAGACTATCGGGATACAATGCGATCGGCTGCTCCTGCCAGCTCACCATATCCTTGCTTGTAGCATGGCCCCAGTGCATGGGTCCCCACACCTTATCTTCCGGGTAGTATTGGAAAAACAAATGATAGGTACCGTTATGAAAAACCATCCCGTTCGGATCATTCATCCAGTGGGCTTTGGGCGAAAAATGGAACTGCGGACGATATTTTTCCTGCTGCGCCGTCGCATTTTGCGCAGATAGCAAGTTGATCAGCAGCAATGCGGAGAGAAGCAGTTTTTTCATATTATGATTAGTCAGGTTAAAAAGAAAATTGGCGGAATGCTATTTACGAGAATTTTTTCTTTTCCAATAAATCAAAAGCATGTTATTAATCTGTTGTCATTTTTTTTAAAAACTAAAATGTATCGCGCAGCCTTTAAATTGCCTTTTTTTGAAAATGAATTAGTTTATGAAAATGATAAAGTCAGGTAGACTTATGAATTGTATTCGGGTGACAGTGGCTTTTTGTCTGTTCATGTTGACAGATCAGACATTCGCGCAGCAGAAGCTCATGCTCATCGCCCACCGGGGTGGCGTCGTGGACAGTACCTATACGGAGAACGGGCTTCCGGCGCTAAAAAAAGCAGCCGCGGAGGGATATGCCATGATCGAGACCGATGTGCGCGTGACAAAGGATGGGATATTGTTTGCCAATCACGACGCCGATTTTAAACGATATTATCATGTTGACAAAAAAGTCACTGATCTCAATTGGAGCGAAATCAGTCAGCTGAAAAGTGCGCTGGATGGTAATGTTCCGATGAAGCTGGAAGACGTTTTTCAGTTTTGTCAGAAAAACAAAATGAGCGTGATGCTCGACAATAAGATTGCTGGACTGGATACGGTTTTGTTCAATCAACTTTTGAAAATGCTGGACAAATATCAGTTACGAAAAACAGCCTTAATGATCGGTACCGATGAATCTACCGCATTTTTTACTGGAAAAATCAAGCTCAGCTGCACCCGCCAGCAGTTGGAGGAGAATATGAAAAGGCCGGACTACCAGCCGGAACATTACTTTTTCTTTGAGAGACCAGCTAAACTTACGAAAGACGATGTTGACTGGGCTGATAAAAACCGCATCCTGTTGGTGGCTGCGATCAATAAATTTCACTATCGAAAGTCTGTGGACCTGATGAATGATGCCGGGGAGGATTGTAAGCGAATGCTTGAAATTGGCGTTACAGGTTTTCAGGTTGATTCGGAGTTTAGTCCGTTTTTACATTGAATTTATTTTGGCAACCTAAAACTGAAATCTGCCAAGCCCGGATCGGCCGACTCTTCTGCAGAGAAGAATCGACTTCACGGGCCAGCTTTTCAACGTTGAGTAAAAAGATCTTTTAAATCATTATAACCTACCCCTCAGCTTCTTTTGGTTCTGAGTGGCAAAAGTTAACCGGCCTACCGACCCTGATTTGTGCTGTAAAAGTAGTTCGGGCAGAAAGGCAAAGCCGGAAATTGTATGTGAAAACAGGGCCGGATGCAGTGAAACCGGCCATTTTTGTAAGTGAATTTTAATTACTTCCCTCAAAACAACCATAATGCGAGACGACCGGATACAGATTTTGATTGTTGAGGACGAGGCGGTGCTCGGAATGTACGTCAGCGATTTGCTCGAAGCACAGGGGTATGATGTGGTTGAGGTGGCCGATAATGGCCGCGAGGCGCTTGCCATTTACCAGCAAAACCGGGTCGATCTTTTGCTTTGCGACATCCACATTAAGGGAGATTGGGACGGCGTGGAAACCGCCCGGCAGATCATCGCATTCAAACCGGTGCCAGTTATTTATTTAACGGCATTTTCGGATAAGGATACCGTAGAACGTGCCAAGCAGACTCACCCGGCGGCTTATCTTACCAAACCGGTCCGGCCCGATAACCTCAACATTGCCGTAGACCTGGCCATCCACAATTTTGTCTTATCCAGAATACCCGCCGCACCCGTATCCGAAAAGAAACCCGAAACCGCTGACAAAGACGCCGGCCGGGAAGCGATCCTTTTGATTGACGATCAGGTTTTTATCAAACATAACTACCAGTTTGTCCGGATTTCGCTCGACGATATCCTGCTACTCGAAGCCGACAATACCCACACGCATATCATTACAAAATCCCAAAAATACACGCTCCGGCTCACGATGGGCAATACCCAGCAGCGGCTGTCGTACCCTTCGCTGGTGCGCGTGCACCGCTCTTTTGTTGTGAATTTCAAAAAGGTGACCGGGTTTAATGATCGTGAGCTTTTCATCGATCAGGTTGCTATTCCGCTTGGTGCCCAGTACAAGGAAGACTTTATGGGGCAGTTTAAATTCCGCTAATTTTTTTGATAACCAGTCTCTTACTTATGAAAAGCTGCCGGTTATATCCGCTCTTTTTAACATGGATCCTGCATTTTTCCGCGGCTGCGCAACCCGGGAGTTTTGATGCTTTTTTAGAAAAACTGAAAAACGAAACCGACTCTGCACGCTATGAAAAATTATATGATTATACCTATGAAACGGCAGATAACTTCAAGCTGGTAGAGTCGGGGCAGGCGGCGGCGGAAATGATGCGGATGGCCGAGGCAAGCCGGAAAAGGGACCTGATCGGGCGGACTTATATGGCGATGGGCTACCTGGACCGGGCACAGAATAATGTTACCCTGGCCGTGGCCAGCTACCAAAAGGCACTGACAATTTTTCATAACCTGAAAGATTTCCGACGGGAAATCCGTGCGTACCAGCGTATTGCGGGCGTTTATATTTCCACGCGAGACCTTAAATTGGCAGAACATTATCTTCAAAGAGGTCTGAAACTGGCGCGGGATCAGCAGATGCCGCGTGAAGTCGCTTTTTTATACACCGATCTGGCCACGATCGAGGATATTAAGAAAAATTATACGAAGGCGCTCTCTTACAACCAGGAAGCGATTGAAATACTGAAAAAAACAGGCGACGATTACTCGGCCACGGAATTTAACCAGGGTATTATTTTCAAGAATGCCGGGCTATACAAAGAGTCAATCGCGACTTATAAGGCAGGTCTGGAAAAGGCGATTAAGAATTCGGATAAGTATATTGAGGCGATGATTTACACCAATTTGCCCAACACTTTGGTGCTGATGAACGACCTCGACCAGGCGGAAATGTATGCCAAAAAAGCGCTTGAAATGGTGAATTTCAGTCCGCAGCGGATGGAAACTTTTGTGGAGGCGTATGGTGCGCTGACAAAAATTTACGAGAAACGCGGGCAGTTTGAGCAGGCATTTGAATTTCAGAAAAAGCTGGAAATGTATCGGGACAGTGTTTTCAATCAGGAGAAAAGCAGACAACTGATCGAAACGGAAACGCGCTTTCAGACCCGCGAAAAACAGCAGCAGATCCAGCATTTGGACGAGGAAAATCTGGAAAAACGGCGGCAACTTTTGTGGCTTTACGGCGGTGTTTCGCTGCTGACATTACTTTTAGGGATCGCATTATGGCAGTACCGTACGATCCGTAAAGTGAATGGGCAGCTCGGCGTCACCAACACAACGCTTTCCGAAGCGAACCACCGGATCAGCATTCAGTCGGGCCAGTTGAAGGAGCTGATGCAGGAGTTGCACCATCGGGTGAAGAATAATCTGGCAATCGTTTCCAGCTTGTTATCGCTGCAAGCCAACCGGCTCGACGATGAAAAGGCGGCGCAGGCGGTGCTCGAAGGCCAGCAGCGGGTTGAGGCGATGTCGCTTATCCATAACCAGTTATACCAAACCGACAATGTTACCGGCGTGAATATGCAGGAATATATCGGCGATCTCGCGCAGGGTCTGATGCAGTCTTTCAAATACAAAGACAACTTCGATCTCCGCCTGGACATTGCCCCGATTATGCTGGACGTGCAGCTGGCCGTACCTCTGGGACTGATTTTGAACGAGCTGGTTACCAATGCATTTAAGCACGCCTACAAAAACGTGGATGCGCCGGCGCTGCACATCCGACTCTGGCAGGAGGACAAATTGTACCTCGAAATCAAAGACAACGGGCCGGGGATTGATCCGGAAAAATGGCAGAAAGGCGGCAGCTCGTTTGGCAAGCGGCTGATCAAATCTTTGACAAAACAGGCAAACGGAACACTGGAAGTAGATTCGATTCAGGGCTCCCGGTTTTTGTTAACCTTTCCCGCGGCAAAGCTGGTGGAATTTGCGTAAATGCATTATATTTCGAACTAATTCTAACTCAACGTAGACCTACTCTGGCTCCGCATCTCCGAATCGAATATTGTTGGCAAAGATCCCTGGCTACACTTTTCAGGTTTGCTGCCTTCCTTCTCCCGGCGCTAGCCTCAGCGCAGGGGCCTGTTTTCGAACAATTCACGACCAATCAGGGACTTTCGCAAAACCATATCAGCTCCATTTTGATGGACAAAAAGGGCTTTATGTGGTTTGGGAGTGAAGATGGCCTCAACCGGTTTGACGGCTACACATTCCAGCATTACAAACACGAAAAAGCCGACCGGCACAGCATCGACGACAGCTATATCCTCGATATCCTCGAATCAAAAGATGGCGAGCTTTGGATTGCTACATCCAGCGGGTTAAACAAATTCAACCGCGACCTCGACCGCTTCGAGCATTATTTTGACAATGTTCCCAAACACAGCGTTAATGATATTTTCCAGGATAGTAAGGGCAGGATCTGGCTGGGTACCAGTCAGGGATTGATGCTTTTCGATCCTCAGAAAAAGCTGCTGCGGAAATATTTGCGGGTGGACGAACACCGGCAATTTAAGACGCCAGCCAACATTTCGACGGTGGCCGAGGATGCGAATGGTTCGCTGTGGGTGGGCACGGAAACCGGTCTGTACAACTTTGACCCGCAAACCAACAAGTACAAGGGTTATTTCAAAAACAATGAAGAAAACGGGCTGAAATCGAACTGGATCAAGGCCTTGTACAAAGATAAAAAGGGCAATATCTGGATCGGGACTTATGGGGGAGGGCTTTCGATGCACATTAAAGGCACCGACTCTTTCCGGACATTTATGCACGACTCGGAGAATCCGGCCAGCATTTCGCACAATGACATCCTGACGATTACGGAAAACCGCGACGGCCGGCTTTGGATCGGGACGGAGAATGGCGGTATCAGCATTTACAATCAGTCGACGGATCAGTTCAGTACCATCAGGCATATCGAGGACAACACCAACTCGATCGGCGACAACTCGATTTACAGCATTTATCGTGACAAAACGGATAATCTTTGGATCGGGACCTATGCCGGCGGGGTAAACCTGATGCCGCGTTTTGGAAAGAAATTCACCACGTACAGGAAGGTTGACCAGGCTGACAATTCGCTGAATAATAACCTGATACTATCTATATGCGGCGATGCGGACAACAACAGGGTTTGGATCGGTACTGATGGCGGCGGGATCAATGTGTTTGACCGGAAAACAAAAAAGTTCTCAGCCATACGGCACGACAAGGCCAATGTGAATTCGCCCAGCAGCGATTACATTCTTTCGGTGATCAAAATTTCGGATACGGTTTTGGGACTGGCGTACCACGTTGGCGGGTTCGACATTTACGATACGCAAACGGGTAAGTTCACGCATTTCATGCCGAAGGAGGAGGATACCAACAGTTTGGCGGTTTCGGACGTCAACAACATGTTCCGCGACCGTGACGGCGGGATTTGGCTGGGCTTGTGGAAAGGCGGGCTGGATTTCTATAATCCTGTCTCAAACAAGTTTACGCATTACCGGAACGATCCGCAGAATCCCACGAGCATCAGCGGTGACATTGTCACCAAGATTTTCCAGGATAAAGCGGGCAGGATTTGGGTAGGAACATTCGACGGGCTAAATCTGCTCGCGGGCGACCGTAAGCATTTCAAAAGATATCAAAACCAGGAAACGGACAAAAGTTCTATTTCCAGCGATAAGATTCAGACCATTCAGGAAGCCGATGATGGCAATTTGTGGATCGGGACATTGGGCGGCGGTCTCAATTATTTTGATACAAAAAAACAGACATTCACTGCTTTTACGGAAAAGGACGGGCTGCCCAGCAATGTTATCCATAGCATTGTAAAAGACAAAAAGAACCGTTTATGGCTCAGTACAAATAACGGAATCTCGGAATTCGACCCTGAAAAAGGTGTATTCCGTAACTTCGGGGTGGCCGACGGCTTGCAGGGCAGTGAGTTCAAGAGCAACTCTTTTTACCAGGCGCCCGACGGCGAGATCTTTTTTGGCGGAGTGAAAGGTTTCAGCACATTCTATCCCGAAAAACTGGTTTATAATTCCATCGTCCCTCCAGTGTACCTGACTAATTTTCAGGTATTTAATAAACCGGTTTCAATCGGGGAGGAGTCACCTTTGAAGAGGCACATCAATGCTGCGAAGGAAATTAACCTGAGTTATAACCAGTCAGTAATCTCTTTCGAATTTGCGGCACTGAATTACGTGATGCCGGAAAAAAACCAGTATGCCTACCAGCTGAAAGGTTTTGACAAAGACTGGATTTACAGCGGCACGACGCGCCGGGCTACTTATACGAACCTAGACCCGGGCACTTACACTTTTCAGGTAAAAGCTGCTAACAATGATGGGTTGTGGAATGATGAGGGCATGAGCATTTTGGTGCACATTTCGCCACCTTTCTGGCAGTCTTTTTGGTTCCGGGTATTTGGGATTTTGCTTGTTCTCGGACTGATTTATACCGTCTACCGGATCAGGATTAATGTGGTGGAAAGCCAGCAGCGGCTTTTGGAAATCCAGGTGCAGGAGCGCACAGGCGAAGTAATCACCCAAAAACAGGAGCTTTCGGCCCAGTCGCAGCGGCTGCTGGAACTGAACCACCAGTTGCAGGTACAAAATGAGCAGGAGCAGCTCGCCCGAAAAGAGGCCGAGAAGGCAAACCTGGCCAAAAGCGTGTTCCTGGCTACGATGAGCCACGAAATCCGTACGCCGATGAACGGTGTAATCGGTATGGCGATGCTGCTTTCACAAACGAAAATGACGCCGGAGCAAGCGGAATATACCGATACGATCATTAACAGTGGCGACAGCCTGCTTACCGTTATCAACGACATTCTCGATTTTTCCAAGATCGAATCGGGGAATATGGAGCTGGAAATGATCAGCTTCGATCTGCGTGATTGTATTGAAGGTGTGCTCGATCTGTTTTCTTCCAAGGCCGCGACGATCGGTTTGGACCTGGTGTATGAGATCGATCCGCAAGTGCCGAGCCAGATCATCGGTGATAGCCAGCGGCTCAGGCAGATTTTGATCAATTTGGTGGGTAATGCTGTGAAATTCACGCAGCAAGGCGAGATCGTGATCCGGGTACAGCTGCTGCGATTGATCGACGACCAGGAAGTGGAGCTGCGGTTTTCGATCCAGGATACCGGCATCGGAATCCCGGCCAACAAGCTGGACAAGCTTTTCGTCGCATTTTCGCAGGTCGATTCTTCACATACCCGGAAATACGGTGGCACCGGGCTGGGGCTGATTATTAGTCAAAGATTGGTGAAACTCATGGGCGGAGATATCGGCGTGGAAAGTGCCGTGAACCAGGGTACTTGCTTTGATTTTACTATTGTTGCGGGACTGGGCAATCTGCCTACCAGGCAATATGTCGTGTTCAATTCTACCGGAAATGAAGGGAAATCCATTTTGCTGGTGGACGACAACCATACGAACCTGCGCATTCTTCAGGCGCAAATGGAGCAGTGGAAGCTGAGCCCCACGCTGGCTTCGTCGGCAGATCAGGCTTTGCAGATATTGGACAAAGATTCAACTTTCGATCTGATCATTACCGATCAGCAAATGCCGGTGATGGACGGGATCGACCTTTCGCTGCGCATCCGCCAGAAATATCCGACTATCCCCATCTTTTTGCTCAGCTCGGTGGGCGACGATCAGGGGCGGAGCAATAAGGATCTTTTTGCTGCTATCCTGACAAAGCCTGTCAGGTATAATCACCTCGGGAAGCTGATCCAGATGCAGCTGAAACTGCAGCGCGAAACCGCGATGCCTGTGCCCGAGCCGGTCACTGCAAAACTTTCGGACACATTTGCCGCCACAAATCCGCTGTCAATCCTGATCGCGGAAGACAACCCCGTGAATGAAAAGCTTTTTGTGAGCATTTTGCGGAAACTGGGTTATGATCCGGTGGTAACTCACAATGGTCAGGAAGCATTGGACGAAGCGATCGGCAAATATTACGAAGTTATATTTATGGACGTGCAGATGCCGGAAATGGACGGTCTGGAAGCGACCAGCCGGATACGTCTCGAAGATATCGAGCAGCCCTACATCATTGCCATGACGGCTAATGCAATGCAGGAAGACCGCGAAATTTGCCTGAAAGCGGGTATGGACGATTATTTATCCAAGCCGATCAGGGTGGATGCGATCAAAGCGGCGCTGGAAAAAGCGTACGGTATCAGAAATGGCAAGGAGGTTTAAGAAGCCTGAAACAATGGTCCGCCGATCAGCGCATACTTA
This sequence comes from Dyadobacter luticola, assembly GCF_005860805.1. Lineage (GTDB taxonomy): Bacteria > Bacteroidota > Bacteroidia > Cytophagales > Spirosomataceae > Dyadobacter > Dyadobacter luticola. The sequence goes on from NZ_VCEJ01000002.1 coordinate 172,617, forward strand.
CTTTCCCAGCTCGATTTCAGTTTTCTAAGTTCTTCCTGCTGCATGCTGATCAGTTTCGCCTGGTCCAGTTCAAAAGCCTGGTTGAGTTCCCGCAGCTTCGAGATGTAGGTGAATTTCAGGAAAGCTTTTTTGACTAGCCCCAACAACATTCCGGACGACTGGATTCTTCTTTTTTGCTGCAATTTCAAAGCCCTGCGCTGCTCGGTGACCTTCGCAGACAGGCTGCTCACTTGCTGGGTATGTACCCACAGTAGCCGGATGTACTCCTGCCGGTAGAGATGGATATTGCTCATAGGTTTAACGTAGAGTTAGGCAATTTTTAAGGATATGAAATTCCTCATTTTTTGTCACTCATGTAAACATCCGCTTAATAGATTTTTGAGAAGTTATTTAGCGGCTTTTCGATGATTTTTTGCAAAATAAAATTTGGAAAAAACCAAGAATACGACCTACTCCACGGGCCGCCCGCGATGAAGCGGTAGCCGGATGGTAAACCTGGCGCCCTGGCCTTCGCGGCTTTCGGCAGATATGCTGCCGTTATGTTTGTCAAGAATTTTCTTGGTGATGGCCAGTCCTATTCCCGAACCTTCGTATTTGTCTTTGGCATTGAGCCGCTCGAAAAGCGAGAAAATCCGCTCCTGGTACGCCGCATCGAAACCGATACCATTGTCGTCGACCGTGATGACGCACATGGCGCCTGGCATGTCGGGTGTCGGCTTGCAGTCTATTTCAATGATCGGGGGCAGACCTACCTTTCCAAATTTAATGGAGTTGCTGATCAGGTTTTGAAAAACCTGCTTGATTTGTGCGCGGTTACCTTCAATTTTAGGCATCTCGCCGAGCACCACTTGCACGTTCTTTTCTTTGAGCAGGATTTCGTAATCGTCCAGCACTTCTTCCACTACTTCCCGCAGACTGACCGTATCGAAATGATCGTCGTCGGTAGAAAGCCGGGAATAGTTGAGAATGTCCGAAATCATCGTCCGCATCCTCAGGGAGGCCGAAATGATCTTGTCGAGATGCTCGCGGCTTTCGGTTGGCAGCTCTTCCCGGTGCTTGTTTTTGAGCATGGTCGAAAAGATCAGGATCTTACGCAGCGGCTCCTGCAAATCGTGCGAGGCCACGGAAGCAAACTGCTGCAAATCGTAGTTACTGGCTTCAAGCTCAGCATTGATCCGCGCGAGCTGGCGGTTATTTTCTTTCAACAGGTACTGCACATTCTTCTGGAAAGTCATATCCGTCACGATCACGCTCAGTGCCTGACCTTCATCCAGCAGAAGTGTTGTAACCGAAAGCTGGCAGGGCACCGTGCCGTCCGCCCGCTTGATCGTCAGTTCCATTTTCGTATCTTCCTTCCAGCCAATGCTGAAAAGCTGCTTATAATGTTCCTTGACGTTTTCGGCAATAAAAAGTTCGAAAGGATGCCCCACCACCTTGGAAAGAGGCAGATCCACCATCGAAGCAAATTTGGAATTGGCATAAAGGACAATACCGTCTTCGTTGAGCGTGACGGCGCCTTCATTCATTTTTTCAATAAAAACGCGGTACGTCTGGTCAGCGGTTTTGAGGGTATATAACTGCAACCCCGAGCCGGCGTCGTTCACTACCAGCGCGTCCACTTGTCCGTTGCGGATCGCGTTGATTGTTTCGGTCGCTTCTTCGAGCCGCATGGTCAGTTCTTCATTTTCCCTGACGAGTTCCTCAAATGTCTTTGATCCGTTCATATTAAATTTCAGGGATGCCCAGTCCTTTCAGGACTTTCGCGGTGTCCGACATATCCCCGATCAGCCGTCTTTCAGGATACGGGGTCAGTTTTTTCAAAAGCGGGAGGGCAATAAGCTCTTCTTTTTCTGCAATGGATCTTTCCTGGTGAACATCAATGATTTCGAGCGTATACCTGTCTTTGATATAAGTTTCACAAATCTCTTTCAGGTTGTTGACCGCCCTGATCGAATTGGTGGATGCGCCCGTGATAAATAGCCTCAGCGTATAATGCTGCGGTGCCTGCTGGCCGTCATTCCATTCTTGTTCACCTTCTAGATCCCATTTAGTCATAATTTGCCAGCCGGCCGGATGTTTAGCCCTACCAATACTTTCTCCTCATTAGACAAATCTCCGATGATCTTGCGGATCGGCTCCGGTACTTTTTTCACCAGGGTCGGGATAGCCAGGATCTGGTCTCCCTCTGCCAGCTGCGGCTGCACAAGCAAGTCTATCACCTCAATCACGTATTTGTCTTTCAAATGCTCCTCGCAATACCTTTGTAAATTGGTCAGGGCCGCGACCGAGCGCTGCGTTTTACCAGCAACATAGAGTCTTAGCTCCCAAATTTCGTCCTGTTCTTCCATACTATTTGTGAAGGGTGATTATTGCAAATCGTCCCGTTTCCGGGTAAGTTCTTTGCGGTTTTCTTCCATAATGCTCTTTTTGAGCTCGTCCTCGACGTAGGTCTTGTTCAATTCCTCCTGGATGGATTCGAACTCATCCTGCAGGCTGGCAATTCTCGCTTCGAGCACGCTTCTTTTTCGCTCTATTTCCCGGTCTTTCCGCGTTACGGCGTGGTCACGCAAGGCTACTGATGTTTTTTCCATGAGCTGTTGCGTTATCCTGGCCGAGCCGGTCAGTACACCCTCCGGTCCGAGGAACACTTCTACCAGTTTAAGTCCGTCATCGGCGATGACAAACTCCCGCACCTGGTTGGAATGTTTCATCCCACGCGATTTCATCACATACAATCCCCGGTTCCGTTCACCATTCGATTCAATATCTCTTACCAAAATCCAGGCATCCACCAGCGAAGAAACGCCCTCGTCCATCTGTTCCGCCTTGTTATCATTCAGCGCCAGCGCCGTAAACATGACGGTAATTTGTCTGGATTGTAAAAAATCGATCAGCCTGGTCAGCAGGCTTTTGACCTCACTGGTACTACCCACCGTAACCAGGTTACTAATCGGGTCCAGCACGACTACCTCAGGTTTGAATTTATCAACCAGCTTGGTGATCGAAAGTAAATGCATTTCCAAACCGCTTAATGTTGGTCTGGTCGCATTGAACAAGAGCAAACCATTGTCGATATGTTCCTGCAGGTCCACATTGATGGACTTCATATTCCGGATGATCTGCATCGGGGATTCCTCGAAGGCGAAATAAATGCTCTTCTTGCCGTTTTTGCAGGATTCGTTTACAAAGCTGCCTGCAATGCTGGTTTTCCCAGTGCCGGCAGTACCCGATACCAGAATGCTGCTCGCATGAAAAAATCCTTCGCCACCCAGCATTTTGTCCAGCCCCGGAATACCGGATGAAACCCTTTCCGAAGAAACTTCGTGATTGAGCAGCAGCGAAGTGACCGGCAGCACGGAAATGCCCTCCTGGTCGATCAGGAAAGGATATTCGTTGGTACCATGGACCGAGCCGCGGTATTTGATTACCCGAAGTATTCTTGTCGATATTTTATTTTCTACCCGGTGGTCTAGCAGGATCACGCAGTCGGAAACATATTCTTCCAATCCTTGGCGCGTGAGGGATGCGTCGCCTTTCTCACCGGTGATGATCGTTGTCACCTTTTTTTCTTTCAGCCATTCAAAAAGCCGTCGGATTTCCGCGCGCAAGATCGCCTGATTGGTAAGGCCTGAAAACAAACTTTCGATTGTGTCAAGAACTACACGTTTTGCGCCGATACTGTCGATTGCGTACCCCAGCCTGATGAAAAGTCCGTCGAGGTTGTACTCACCAGTCTCTTCGATTTCACTACGCTCCACATGCACGTGATCCAGTTTGATGAGCTTTTCTTCCTGCAATTTTTTCAGGTCAAAACCCAGCGAGGCAACATTGACTGTCAGCTCATCGGTTTTTTCTTCAAATGCAACAAAAACACCCGGCTCATTATACGTTTTAGCGCCATGCACCAAAAACTCCATCGAAAAAAGTGTTTTGCCCGATCCCGCCGCGCCACAGATCAGCGTAGGGCGTCCGGCGGGCAAACCGCCATTTGTCACCTGGTCCAGGCCTCTGATGCCTGTCGGTGATTTGGGTAATAAAGTGAGTGTCGGTTTCGATTCAGAGGGGCCAGTATTCATGTGAGTGTTGTAGTGACGTTTTTATTAAAATTCCTTTTAAGGCTTGCCTGGGCAGTACAAATATCATGCCCTTTTATCTGTTGTAACCACAAGCCGCCCCGCAGTTTATTATTGAAAATCAACTCAGAAAACGTTTGTAGAGTGACATAATCAGGTCTGTAAACTCATCGAATGTGTTGGGTTTCGGCATAAAGCTCGTTACGCCGTTCTGGTAAGCTTTTTCGGCCAGCGACTGGTGCGGCGAGGTAGAGATCATCACCACCGGCACGTCCGCCGAAGAGGGTATTGCCTTGATCTGAGAAATCGCTTCCAGCCCGTTCATTTTCGGCATATTCATGTCGACCAGAATGAGGGAAATCGGCACGAGATTGTTTTTGAGAAATGTAATCAGTTCAAGACCATTCTCAACTTCAATAACTTTTACAGATACGCCGGAAGATGCGATGGCTTGCTGAACAAAAAAGCGGTCGTCGGCGTCGTCATCTGCTAAAAGTATAATCTTATCATTCATTGAGGCACTGTTGAGGAATTGGTTTTACAAAAGTCCGCAAAACTGAAATACTATCAAAACGTCGGTGCTTTCAGGCTGCATTGCCCATAAGATTTTAGCGCAGTTCTTGGGTGAAGAGGGAAACGAGTGGTACATTTCGATCCAGGAAAAATGCATCTAAACCATTCACGATACAATGAAAATCAGAAGTTACGAACTGTTCCAGGTACCTCCACGGTGGTTGTTTTTAAAAATAGAAACCGATGAGGGAATTATCGGCTGGGGCGAGCCCGTGATCGAGGGGAAGGCTGCTACGGTAAAAGCCGCTGTGATAGAGCTGATGGACACGCTGATCGGCAAAGACCCGATGGACATTGAAGGCCACTGGAATACCATGTACCGGGGTGGCTTTTACCGCGGCGGGCCCATCCTGATGAGCGCCATCGCAGGGATTGACCAGGCGCTCTGGGACATAAAAGGGAAATTTTACAATGCGCCCATTTACCAGCTCCTGGGCGGAAAATGCCGGGACAAAATAAAGGTTTACTCATGGATCGGCGGCGACCGTCCGGCCGAGGTGGCAAGTGCAGCCAAAGCTTCATTTGAAAGCGGTTTTAAGGCGATCAAAATGAATGCGACCGATGAAATGCAGTACATCGATTCTTATGAAAAAATAGATCTGGTGCTCGCCAGGGTAGGGTCGATCCGCGACGCGGTGGGTTACGGGCTGGACATTGGTGTGGATTTTCACGGCAGATTGCACAAACCGATGGCCAAAGTGTTGGCGAAAGAATTGGAACAATTCCGCCCAATGTTCATCGAAGAACCCGTATTACCCGAAAACAACGAGGCCCTGCGCGAAATTGCCAACCATACCTGCATCCCCATCGCCACCGGCGAAAGAATGTTCAGCCGCTGGCATTTCAAAGAGCTGCTTTCGCAAGGCTACGCCGACATTATCCAGCCCGATCTATCCCACGCCGGCGGCATTACCGAATGTAAAAAGATCATTTCCATGGCCGAAGCCTACGACGTAGCCGCCGCCCCGCATTGTCCGCTAGGCCCGATCGCCCTCGCAGCTTGTCTGCAAGTAGACGCCACCTGCCACAACGCCTTCATCCAGGAGCAAAGCCTCGGAATACATTACAACCAGGGCAATGACCTGATGGATTATCTGTCGGATAAGTCCGTTTTTAGTTACGGAACCGGCTTTGTGGACATTCCATCCGGGCCCGGATTAGGCATCGAGGTTGACGAGGCGCAGGTGAGGAGGATGGCAGAAGTAGGGCATAACTGGAAGAATCCGCTATGGAGGCATGAAGATGGGAGCGCGGCTGAGTGGTAGGTAGCGGTTTGCTTGCTTATGGGTAGTTATGTAAATTAGCTACCCATTTTACTAACGTTCCATTGGATGAAATTTGCAAACATTAAAACTCAAGCCAATGATAGCGTTGGAAAACCTCATTTATGCATTAGAAATGTTGACTCATGTGGATGTTCCTGAGGAAGGCCATCCGAAGATAAAAGTAGTCATTCAGTCAGTGCGAAACCTTGTTGAAAACTTAAACAAACTTGCTCCAGACCTGAAAAAGTGCATGTCGGAGGATGAATTCGAAGACTTTAAATATCTGGTAGATGACGTTGTAGAAGCTGCAGACGATGTCGAGCACATATTTTTCGAATTACGTCTTAATAAAGATTTTATGGCTGCGTTTGAACGACTGTCTAACACGCTTGAAGCACGTAAATTTTCGTGAGATTACTTCCCCCGCCGCTCTTCCGCCAGCTGTTTATAAACATCCCCCAGCTCATTCCGTAACTCCTGAATGAGCTGGTCTCTTTTTTCAACTTCACTTTTTGGGACTAGGTCTTTCATGTACATGACTTCGTCTTCGGTTCCTTCATAGCCGAAAATCCAATTTGGGTATAGGTCAAATTCTTTGATCAAAGTGCCTAATGCCTCAGGAGTTATGGTCTGCTCGCCAGAAATAACTTTACTCATTTTTGATTGAGATAACTTCAACAATTCCGCAGCTTGTTTTTGATTCAAATTTTTCGTCCTCAAAACAGCTTTTATACGATCGGTCATTGATTCTGCTAAATATTATTCTGAAATGAAAAAATTATTTCATTTTGGTATAAAAATTCCCAAATGGAAATTATATTGGAAGCTTTTGTTGAATGGTAGTAAAAGTAACAAAACTACTGTCATCAATGCTTTGCGATCGTTTAACCAATCCAAATCAATAATACTATGAACTTTAAAATCATCAATCTCCCGGAAAGTCAAACCGACGTATGCCTACATCGTGATTGCGGTGAAGATGGAAAAGAAATTGTCAGAATTTCAGCATTTGTAATCAATTCAGCCGGAGTTGAGCTGATGGTCGAACGGGTGGCTGAGTTTAGGGACGTCGGCTCAGCGAAATTTTTTGTGGATGATTATTCGGAGCGGTCTGCAAAAGGGTTTTTAAAGTTATGTGTGGAGGAGGAAGGGATTCGGGTTGGTCACTTCGCCGCGGACCTAGCTGGGGTTGGCTGAAAAATTCCAGGCGCGGCAGATCTTTTTGAAGTTTTTATCTTTTTAATGCGTTTCGTGCTGTCATAAATCGGATTTTCAACTTTTATGTAAGGATCTTCGCTTAGGAAGAGAATGCCCTGATAAGGGAACTTGGAGACGAATTGCTTTGTGGCAAATGCCTCGTCGAGTACATATTGGTCATCTTCGAAACATTCCTTCGGGGTAACCTCAATCACATGCTGATTTGCCCATTCATGGAAGCCATATACAAATGACATATTGCTGTGCTTGGCCGCCAGGGCGTCAAGGAGTTTGATAACTAATCTGTTTTCCTTTTTCATATTTATTTAGTGAAAGTAATTTCTTATAAAATCAATAAGCTCCGAAGATTTAAGACTCTCCTCATGCCGTTTAAATAAGTATTAGTCATTCGGGAGAATTCAAATGGCAATTTGTTTTCGATGAAGTACACACTTTTCGATTATGGACTTTGCAATCGAAAAGTATTGATTCAGTTGATTTACTTACGCAAAAGTGCTACGAGATATTTGGAATTATCCTCCGGCAGGAATGGGATATTTAAAGGTAAAGATGAAGTAAGCAAGGTGCGGAATGGTTAGGTTAGTTTCGCTAGGATAAAATATAATTAATGTTGTCATGCTGAGCGGAGTCGAAGCACGTCTCTGGCTGGGCACTTTGCAAAAGGCATTGTGCTTAACCAGTAGCGTGCTTCGACCGCCCGGCGGCCCGGTCCGCTCAGCATGACAATGAGCATTGTGCTTAACCAGTAGCGTGCTTCGACCGCCCGGCGGCCCGGTCCGCTCAGCATGACAAAGAGCATTGTGCTTAACCAGAAACGTGCTTCGACCGCCCGGCGGCCCGGTCCGCTCAGCATGACAATGAACATTGTGCTTAATCAGAAACGTGCTTCGACCGCCCGGCGGCCCGGTCCGCTCAGCATGACTAATCAAAACATTTGGAACAACCACCCTTTTATTAGTAATTTGCATAGAATAAATGGTAAAATAAGCCTACTAGATGAGGGAGTTTTTGGATGAGAGGGTGTTGATGGATCGCTGTGCCGGTGGGGATAGGGAGGCTTATACGGCTTTGTACAAGTCGTACCTGACGGGTTTGCTCAGATACATTTTCCTTTTTACGAAATCGCAGGACCTGAGCGAAGAGATTGTGCAAGAGGCATTTGTGAAAATCTGGGACCACCGCGAAAGCCTCCGAGAAGTGCAGCTTTTTGAACCTTACCTTTTCAAAACTGCGAAAAATCTCCTGCTTGATTATTTTAGAAAAGAAAAAACGCAGCTGAAATATCATTCCCTGTCGTCGCCTGCAACAGAGGAGAGTGAGGAATATGCTGATAGCGAGCTCATTTACGGCCAATGTTACCAGCTTGCCCTCGACGCCATCGACCGGCTTCCGGAAAAAAGGAAGCAGATTTTTGAAATGAAAACCAGGGAAGAATTTTCGCTGGACGAGATCGCTGAAAAGCTGGGAATTTCTAAATCTGTTGTCAAAAAACAGCTCTATGCTGCCAACAATTTTGTGCGTGACTACCTGCGCAAACATGGAGAAATCACAGCTAATGTGGTGATATTCATGTATTTCTTCCTTCCTGTTCAATAAGTCCAAAAAAAAGTAAAAATAATTTTAAAGTCGAGGGGTTCTTTTTCGATGCACGTACGTCTTTCGGCATATGGAAGAAAACGACTACCAGGCATTTTTTGAAAAGTACCTTCAAAACCGGCATTCTGCGGAAGAGCACGCGCTTTTCTTGCGCTGGTTTAATACGCTTTCGCCACAGGAAGCCGAGCGGTTGATGGAGCAGTACGCCGAGATGGCGCCGCTGTGGTCGGTGCTGGAAACGCAGAACCAGAATGATGCTTTGATCCGCAAAATCGAAGCCCGACTGGATCAGGCCAGCCAGCCCAATGTGGCTGAAACGCCGGTTTTAAGCCTTTGGTCATATCTCAGAAGATTTACAGCCGCGGCAGTTTTCGTACTGATCGGGCTGGGCGGATATTATCTCTTCATCAACAAACTTCAAAAACCTGTTTCCGAGCAGCAGGCACCCGCCAAACTTGCCGGTGCTCCCGGTGGGAACAAGGCGCTGCTCACCCTGGGCGACGGGTCCAGCATTAACCTTAATGATGCCGGCGCCGGACAAATTGCCAGCCAGTCGGATATTCAGATTTACAAAGTGAAAGATGGGCAGCTGGTTTATTCCAAAGCATTAAAGGCAAAAGAAGCGAAAAGCGGTGCCGCCAGCTTCAACCAGATCAGTACGCCGAAGGCAGGACAGTACCAGGTGAATCTTTCCGACGGAACAAAAGTCTGGCTCAATTCTCTTTCCTCGATCCGCTTTCCCGCCACATTCGATGGCGACGCGCGCAGGGTTGAAATCACTGGTGAAGTGTATTTTGAAGTGGCGCCTTATAAAGTCAAAGGGCGGAAAATTCCTTTCATGGTCGCCAGCAATAATCAGGTCATCGAGGTACTGGGGACGCATTTCAATGTGAATACTTACAAAGACGAAGGCGCCGTGAAAACGACATTGCTGGAAGGCAGCGTGAAAGTATATGCGCTGCATGCGGATTCGCGGCCGGGCAAAAATCAGGACGTTGTGCGGCTTTTTCCTGGCGAGCAGGCCATTTTAAAAGAAAATGCTTCGCACAGCACCGCTTTGAAAGTAGAAAAAGCAGATACCGAAAGTGCAATCGCCTGGCAGAAAGGTTATTTCAAATTCAGGGATACGAACATTCAGGAAGTGATGCGGCAACTTTCCCGCTGGTACGACCTGGAAGTGGTTTACAAAGGACCGCTGCCGCAGGACCAGTTTACCGGATATGTTTCCAAAAAAGTGGCGGTATCGAATGTGCTGAACATTCTGGAAGAGGGTGGGGGCGTGAAGTTCAATGTGAAGGATAACCGCGTGGAAGTAGTGGCGGCCGAGTAGCAGCCGCAGGAGTCATTTTATTTATCTAAACCCAACATCGGATATGAACGACAGCTGAGCAAAACTCGCTGGTTGACCAAAAAAAACACTTCGGACGGCAATCCGAAGTGAATGATGTACACTGAAATCTTTGGCCGGACTCAGTGTAACAAAATTCAGGTTAACGCAGCCAGAAAATTTTGAGAGATCCAGGACATCATTAAACCCAAACATTGTAAAAGTATGAAATATGCTTTACTAATTCAATGCGGCTGTACCCGGCGCATTCCGGATTACCCGTATACCCAAATCGCAAGGATCATGAAGCTTACGGCCTTACTCTTTTTCGTGGTTTTTATGCAGGTCAGCGCCGGCGTATACTCTCAGACCGTGAGGCTGAACGAGCGCAATAGCGGACTTGAAAAAATCTTTACGGAAATCAGGAAGCAGACGGGCTATAATTTTTTGTATAACAACCGCTTGTTGAAAAAAACAGCCCCGGTGAACATTAAAGTAAACGGGGAAGAACTGAAATCGGTGCTCGACCAGGTTTTCGAAAACCAGCCGCTGAGCTACTCGATCATTGATAAAACCATTGTGGTTAAGAAAAGGAAAACCAGTGCAGAACAAACTGACGTGCCTTTGATGCGGCAGGAAACATTGCCGGAGCCGACATTTGGCAAAAATGACCTCGGCGCGCCTGACTTACTGGCAAATAAAGTGACTTCCTACCAGCTCCCGGTGATCGACATTACGGGTAAAGTGACGGACGATAAAGGCGAGCCGCTGCCGGGCGTGAGCATTGTGATTAAAGGACTTTCACAAGGAACAACTTCTGCGTCAGATGGTAAGTTTTCGCTCGCGGTGCCGGGAAACAGCTCGGTGTTGATCTTTTCTTTTGTTGGTTATATTTCAAAAGAAGTGGTGGTGGGCACGCAAAGCGTCATCAATGTGACACTGGCGGTGGATACCAAGGCTTTGGAGGAAGTGGTGGTAGTCGGTTATGGTGAAATGAAACGCGCCGACCTGACCACGGCGCAGACTTCGGTTTCGGCAAAAGACATTAGCAAAACGGTGAATACGACGATCGAGCAGGCGATCCAGGGACGGGCTGCGGGGGTGTATGTGACGCAAAATTCGGGTCAGCCGGGTGGAGGGATTTCGGTCAACATTCGTGGTGTGAACTCGATCAGCGGCAGTAACGAACCTTTGTATGTGGTGGATGGCGTGCAGATTCCGGGACAATCGGTTTCCTTCGGGTCGCAGAGTTCTTCTAATCCGCTGGCGGGTCTGAACCCTGCGGATATTGAATCGATCGAAGTTTTGCAGGGACCGTCGGCGACGGCTATTTATGGTTCCCGCGCTACAAACGGGGTTTTGATCGTCACCACCAAAAGAGGAAAATCGGGCGATACCAAGTTTACTTACGGTTATCAATATAGTTTGCAAACGCCGCCGTCACCTCTAAAGGTGATGAATTTGCAGCAATATGCGCAGATGGTGGGCGAATACCACGCGCTGGCCGGTGGAGAAACACCGCAGGAATTTCTTGATCCGTCTTTACTGGGAGCCGGTACCGACTGGCAGAAGGAATTGTTCAAAAGTGCGCCAATGAACAAGCATCAGCTGAGCCTCAGCGGTGGTAGTGATAAAACGACTTACTATTTGTCGGGAGAATATCTGAAACAGGATGGCGTGGCATTGGGCTCCGGTTTTAACAGATATGGTTTCAGGCTTAATTTAGATAATAAACCCAGAAAATGGGCTACGATCGGGGCGAACCTGAGTTTTAACCAAACCAATGATAACCTTACAACCAGCCAGGAAAACATCATTGCCAGCGCATTACAGCTCACGCCGCAGGTACCTGTGCGGAATCTCGACGGCTCCTGGGGTGGTGGTGACGAAAATAATGGTGCGAACCAGTTTGCCCCGGTAAACCCGATCGCAATTGCCAACCTGACGACGAATAAGCTGGTAAGACGGCAATTTTTGGGCGGATTAAATTTTGGGATTGAAATAATGAAGGGGCTGAATTTGCGGACTTCATTTAATACGAATTTGGGCTTTTCAAACTCCACTTACTACATTCCAACCTATGCCATCGGCTGGGCGAGAAACGTAACTGCTTCACTCACAAACGGTACCGGCGTAAATACCTACTATAACTGGAACCAGCTGCTGGAATACAACAAGCAAATCGGCAAGCACAGCATTAATGTGATGGTGAGCCACGAGGCGCAGGCTTCGACCTGGAAAAATGTGGGCGCGACACGTACCGGATTTTTGACCAATGATATTCTTGACCTTGCAGCTGGCGACGCGTTAACTTCCAGTAACTCAGGCGGCAGCGGCGAGTGGGCGATGGAATCTTACCTGGGAAGGTTGAACTATAACTACGCCGACCGCTACATTGTCATGGCGACGGTCCGCCGCGATGGTTCGGCCAACTTTGGTAAGGAAAACAAATGGGGTTTCTTCCCGTCGGTATCGGCGGCTTGGCGTGTTTCGCAGGAGCCGTTTTTCAATATTCCCGCGGTCAGCGAGTTGAAGCTGCGCTTTGAAACCGGCGTCACCGGTAACCAGGGCAGCGGCGGCATTTATTCCCCGATGGGCACCGGCGCAACCCCGACTTCCACCGGATTTTTACCTACCAAGTACAGCAACCCCGGCCTGAAATGGGAGGAAACCAAAACCAATAACTTCGGTATTAATGTCGGCCTGCTCGAAAACAGGATCCAGTTTGAATTGGATTATTATATCAAAAACACGGATAACCTGCTGATGGAGAAACCGCTGCCCTGGTATATGGGTACAAACGGTACCGGCGCGGTAGGCTCACCTACGGTGAACATTGGGGCTCTGCAAAACAAAGGTTTCGGGTTTACGATCAATACCGTGAACATCAACCGCGGCGGATTCAAGTGGGAAAGCAGCCTGAACATTTCGAGTTTCAAGACCAAAATCAAATCGTTTTATTCCGAAAGTGCTTTTGTAGACCGGACTTCGTGGTGGCTGCAGGACTGGACGCAGCGGTCGGAAGTAGGAAAGGCGCCCTGGCTTTTCAGGGGATATGTAGAGGAAGGGTTGTTCCAAAGCGTAGCGGAAATCGATGGCAGCGCGGTTCCGGTGGATAATAATGGAAACAGGCTACCAACGAATGTGAACAACATTTGGGTAGGAGACGTGAAATTCAAGGATATCAATGGTGACGGAAAAATTGACGAAAACGATTTGACCAACATTGGTAACCCCTGGCCAAAAATGTTCGCCGGTTTTACCAACACTTTCTCCTACAAAGGTTTTGACCTGAGCCTGCTGTTTACCAGCACCTACGGAAACGACATTTACAATTATTTAGGAAAACTCAATACCAACGCCAGCAACATTAACCTGAGCCGCAACCTGCTGGTGCACGCCATGGACTACGCCCGCCCGACGACCAACACGGCCGGCGAAGTAGTGCTGGAAAACCCGGGTACCGACGTAGCGCGGATCTCCAACGGACCCAACGGAAACTTTAACCGGCACACCGACAAATGGGTGGAAGACGGCTCATTTATCCGCTTGAAAAATGTTTCGCTGACCTACAATGTGCCTGCGGCTTTTATGGCAAAACAGAAAGTAATCCGAGGCGCAAGATTGTCCGTCGGAGCGCAAAATGTGCTGACATTCACCAAGTACACAGGTTTTGATCCGGAGGTAGGCGCTTACGTTTCCAGGGATTCGAGTCCAGCCAACCAGGCGATCGGCCTCGATTATGGCCGCTACCCGCTGACGCCGGTTTACACTTTCAGTCTTGGTCTGGACTTCTAACATTGACACAGATGAAAAACATACAACATTTACTTTTCAGGACTTTTTTACTGGTTTCGGTTATCGCGGCGGCTTCCTGCTCGGAAGATTTTCTTGAAAGACCACCCGTCGATTCCATCGTGGATGCCGGTTTCTACCAAACCGACGACCAGGTACTGGCGTCTACTGCCTTGCTTTACAGCAAAGTATGGTTTGATTATAATGATAAAGCATCCTACAACCTGGGCGACTTCCGGGCGGGAACTGCATTCTCGGCTTATAATGACCGTGGTAATGTGCTCTTCAATACCACTGGAAACACGCCGGAAAACGGCTCGGCCTGGCGGTCATTTTTTATCGTCGTGGGCCAGTCCAACCTGGCGATCAGCAACATTAACCAGTATGCCGGCGCGGGTGTTTCTCCAACGGTAAAGAAAATGGCGATCGCCGAAGCGCGTTTCATGCGTGCAGTGGCTTATCGCTCGCTGGTGATGAACTGGGGTGCGGTGCCGGTGATCGAGAATAACCTGGAACTGCTTTCGGATACTTCGGTGACGCGGAATACGCCTGAAAGTGTCTGGAAATTTCTGACGAGCGAAATGCGGCAGGTAGCGGAAGATCTGCCGGAAACGCCGCTACGTCCCGGCCGGGTTACACGCTGGTCGGCGGAGGGGATGCTGGCGCGGTTTTACCTGACGCGCGCCGGTGTAGAATCGGGCGGATCGGGGCCTCGGAACCAGACTTTCCTGGACAGTGCCAAATATTATTCAGAAAGGGTGATCACCCAAAGCGGACTTTCGCTGCTGAAAAATTATGGCGATTTGTTTTTGTTCCCTTATGACAATAATTCGGAGTCGCTTTTCTCGCTGCAATGGGTTTATTCGCCCGGCTCCTGGGGTACGCAAAATTCCACACCGGCTTACCTCGCGTACAGTCCCGACATTGCAAATGGCGACGGCTGGGGTGGAGATAAGGGCGCTACCTGGTGGATGATCAGCCAGTATGAAGGTATCAAAGCGACTGCGACGGGTTTGCAGGGACGCACAGTGGATCAGCGACTTAAAGCTACATTTATGCTGCCTGGCGCTTCTTACCCCGAGATCACGCAGACCATTCCCGGCGGCGAGCAGCGTCTGGTCTATCCATTTAACGGGACAGACAACAATTTTGTCGCAATAAAAAAATACCTGACGGGGAAAGCCAAAGATGTAGGTGGATTATCGGCTTCGCAGAATTATGGAAATGACACCTATATGATGCGGCTGGCCGAAATGTACCTGGTTTACGCTGAGGCAGTTCTGGGAAATAATGCTTCGACAAATGATGCAACTGCATTGAAATATTTCAATCTGGTACACATGCGCGCCGGGCTCCCGATTTTTGAAGGGCCGCTCACATTCGACGTGATTTTCAAAGAACGGCTGGTGGAATTTGCGATGGAAGGCATGGCCTGGTACGATCTGGTAAGCCTGCATTATTACAATGCTGCCAAAGCGTACTCGATCCTGAACAGTCAGGACCGTGGCTTGTTCTTTGCCGCGCCGGATCATTTTCCAAACCCAACGTCCTGGACTTTTACCAAGACTTCCTGGGCCACCACCGAGCGTACGATTGATGCGAACAGCGGGAATTTTCTGCTGCCGATCCCTTCGGCCGAGCTAAGTCAGGCGCCTAACCTGCAAAAACCGGCGGTGGATTATTACGCCAAGTAAATCAAGGGTTTACCTCAAAATGACATTCCAATGAAAAACAGATATAGATCGGTCTTCCTATTTGCCGTGCTGGCTTTGCTGGCGGCGTTTCAGATCTCCTGCTCGGAGAAAGACCTCCCGAACAATGGTGATCCGATCATTAAATACATTCGCATTACAAAACCAGAATCTTCTGATTCCCTGCTGGTTGGCGCATTTCAAAGTAACCTGATTGCCATCGTAGGTGAAAATTTACAGGGCGCTTCGGAGATCTGGTTCAATGACCAGCGGGCGGTTTTGACGCCTACTTACATTACCAATACCACCATTCTCGTGAGCGTACCGGCGATGGTCCCGAAGGATATTACCAATAAAATGAAGATCATGTTCTCCGACGGGCGGGTGCTGGAACACGATTTCGAAGTGCAGATCAGCGAGCCGGTGGTGGCGAGTATGAACAGTGAATTTGTGCCCACAGGATCCGTAGCGACCATTAATGGTGACTTTTTTTACGAACCGCTAACGGTAACATTTGCAGGAGGAAAAACGGCCGAACTGGTTTCCGTGACGGATAAGATCATCCAGGTGCGCGTGCCGGACGGCGCGGTACCGGGACAGGTGACGGTGAAAACCAATTTTGGCGAAACCAAATCCGACTTCTGGTTCAGGGATAACCGCAACATTTTCCTTAGCAGCGATCCTTTCACAGGCTGGTGGAACCAGGCTTACGTGGTAACCAAGCCCGGGCCGGGCGATCCGGTGGCGATCAACGGAAATTACATCCGCGTAAAAGAAACCATCAGCGGCTGGCAGTGGAAAGAAGTGGCAGGAGGACCACCGGATGCGATGGGGGCGATCAGCAAGAATGTACCGGACGAGGCGATTCTGAAACCGTCGGATTACAATCTCAAATTCGAGGTGAACACTTTGAAGCCTTACAATAACAACATGCTGAAAATCAATGTCGGGCTGTCGAATGATTTTGTAAATGATGCTTATCTGTGGGCGCCGCCTTATGATACTAAAGGCGAGTGGCGGACGGTGATTATTCCTTTCGAGGAAATTATGGCGAGCTATGAAAAACTGGGCGTGAAGCCGAGCGTGAGCGCGAAAGGGTATTATACCCGCCTGCTTTTCCACGGCGGCGGCGACCTGAATGCAGATATCTCGCTGGATAATTTCAGGGTGGTGCCAAAAGTTCTCAAAAAATAAGCCTATCAAATCTTTCCTATGAAAAACAGATTCCAACTGCGGTTTTCCGCCGTGATAGGCTTTTGTATGCTTATCATGCTCCTCGCCGCCTGCGACAATAATGATGTTACGAAGACCGACGAAGTACAGCTGCTGAGTTTCGGGCCGTCGGGCGTGAAGCCAGGCGATGACATTAGTTTTATCGGTAACAACCTGGATAAGGTTACGTCCGTGGAGCTGACCGGCGCGAGTGTACCGGCTTCGGCTTTTATCAAACAATCCCCCGAACTGATCGTGCTGAAAGTGCCGACTGAAACGTCGGAAGGCAAGGTCACATTGAAAACCGCCCAGGGAGACATTGTTTCCAAGACAATCCTGAGCTTTGAAGTAGCAGTAAAAATCACCAAAATCCCTGCTCAGGCGCGTCCCGGCGACAATATTACCATTACGGGCGAGTACCTTAACTGGGTGAAGGCGATCACATTTGCGAAGGATACCACGGTGACGAAGTTCGTGAGTCAATCAGTAAATGAGCTGGTGGTGACGGTACCTTTTGGTGCTGAGACCGGCGCGTTGATTTTTTCTACCGGCGGTACCGAGCCGCTTACGATTGAGTCGGAATCACCTTTAAACATTGCACTGCCTGCTATAAAAAGCTTCTCCCCGGCAGTGGCTGAGAAAGAGAAAAATCTGACGATTACCGGTACTAACCTGGACCTGACGATGGGCGTGCTCTTCAAAGGCGTGGCGGCTCCGGTGACGCAATTTGTGAGTAAAACCGCGACGCAGCTGGTGGTGAAAATCCCGAAAGCTGCCAGCAAAGGCGCGATTACGCTTGTCGCTTTTTCAGGAATTAACATTGAATCAACTGAAATCCTGCGCTTTACGGACGATCTGCCCGATCTGGCAGCATTGAAATATGCGATGTACGAAGACGCGTTGCTCAACTCCTGGCAGAACTGGGGCTGGGGCGCGACATTCGATTTTGCCAATACCGAACGGGTACGCGACGGCGCGGCGTCGGCGAAAGTAGTTTACGCCGGAACGTACGGAGCATTGAAATTCGCCAATGGAACGGTTGCTACTTCGGCTTATTCAACATTTACCTTCTCTATTTTCGGAGGGGCGGGCAGCAAGGATAAGGTGATCAATGTATCTGCAAATGGTGGAAAAGCGTTTCCGATCACGGTAAAGGAAGGTGTTTGGACGGAGTATAAACTTACCAAAGCAAGCTTGGGCAATCCGGCGACGCTTACGGATCTGGTATTTCAGGACGCAGGCTGGGCGGGTACCATTTACATTGACCACGTGGGGTTACAGTAGTTTTTCCAATGATTTTTATGGTAAAAAAACGAATCGGAGGGGCGCTCACCGGGTGGGGCGCCACCCGGTGGAGCGCCACCCGGTACCTCCTCCCACTGTTTCTTCTTTTTTCCTGCGATGATAAAACGGTCCCTGCAAAAGTGGACGACCCGGATGTTGTGGTGACAGAACCAGCCGTGGATCCGGAAACTGCAAAATCGATTGGCTTTTTTCTGGATAACTGGGTAGAAAAGTCTTTTGCAAAACCCGTTTTTACAGAAGAAAAAGTGCCTACGTCAGCTGCGGGCACTGTTACCATCGATGCGTCAAAAGTGATCACCAAAATTCCGCCGACGATTTTCGGGCACAATGCCAACATCTGGATGAGCCGGATGGTCGACCAGCCGCTGTTTATGACGCATATCACCAATCTAAAACCGAATGTGATCCGTTTCCCGGCGGGCAGCGGCAGTGATGTATATTTCTGGAATGCCTCACCCGGCAAGCTGCCGGCAGATGTTCCGGCGCAGCTCACTGCTGCCGACGGGACAAAAAAAGATCCGGGATTTGGGTACGGACAAACGAATGATGACTGGCGCGCGTCGCTGGACAATTATTATGAAATGCGGCAGCAAAGCGGTAATAAGGGTGTTATCACGGTCAATTATGGCTACGCGCGGTACGGTACCAGCGCAAACCCGGTGGCGACGGCGGCGCATCTGGCCGCGGACTGGGTGCGATATGATAAGGGCCGCACGGCATATTGGGAAATTGGAAATGAAAATTATGCCGACTGGGAGTGGGGCTACCGCATTGATGTTTCCAAGAACAAGGACGGCCAGCCCGAGTATCTGACTGGCAAATTGTATGCGCAACATTTCAAGGTCTTCGCCGATTCTATGCAAAAAGCAGCTGCGGAAGTGGGAGCGAAGATCTACATTGGCGCAGTAATGTATGAGTCGGAAACCGAGGTCTGGCAGGTAAACACCACGAAAACCTGGAATGCGACCATGCTGCCGGAAATGCAAAACCAAGCGGATTTTTACATTGTCCACAACTATTTTACGCCCTACGACCAGAATTCAAATGCGGCGACGATATACAGTTCCGCCCTGGCGCAGCCTGCCAAAATGATGCACTTTGTCACGAAAACCATCGCCGACAATGGTGCAATCCAGAAACCGATTGCGATGACGGAGTGGAATATGTGGGCCAGAAGCTCCAAACAGCAGGTTTCCAATGTCAGCGGCCAGTTTGCTGTACTGGTTCTGGGTGAATCTTTAACCAATCAATATGGCCTCGCAGGCCGCTGGGACTTACTGAATTTCTGGGCAGAGGGCGACGATCACGGACTTTTCAGCGACGGCAACGAGCCCGGCGTGCCGAAATGGACACCGAGACCTTCTTTTTACTATTTGTATTTTCTCCAAAAAATGATGGGCGACCGGCTGGTAGCCTGCGAAATGAATTCAGGCAATGTGAATGGAAAAGCTTACGCGTCCACATTCTCGTCCGGCCAACTGAATGTTAACCTCGTAAACCTTACCAGCTCGGCGCAGACGGTAGAAGTAAAGCTGAAAAACTTCAATGCAGGTGAGCGATTTTATTGGTACAGCCTGGAAGGCAGTAGCGATAATGGCGAATTCTCACGCAAAGTCCTGATAAACGGCTCAGCTCCAAGCGGTATCGCCGGCGGCCCGGCAGACTACGCAACATTAAAACCCCGCTCCGCGCAAAGCAGTGCAGGTATCCGCTTCACGGTCCCGGCGCGGGGGATGATTACGGCAGTGATCGAAAAAAAATAGTACGCAAAGCTTCACTCAATCGTAACAACCTTGTGGTAGCGCTCGCTGGTTTTGTTCCCGTCGCGGAGATAAACCTCGTATTTGCCAGCTGGGACATTTTCGGGAATATCGAAATACGAGAAAGCGTACATGGTTTCGGTTGTGCCGTTGAATTTTAGCTCGTAAGTTTTGCCTCCGACCACATTTTTAAATAGTAATGCCATGTCTTTTCTCTCAATATCTCTAAGATAAGCAATGATCGGCTCACTCTTTTTGAATGTCGTCGTGGCTTTATAAAAGGTTACTTCTCCATTTACAACATTGCTCTTATTGGAAACCATCACAAGTATTGGCTGGCCGGTTTCTCTTTTCACGGCTAAAAGATTGCCGCCGAAGCTTGATGAAGATGGCACCTCTTTTCCATCTATGAAAAGTGTCGCCTCGTAGTTGCCGCCGGCAAGGGAAGCCGGCAAAGTTTGTTTAATAGAAAGTTGATTTTCGGGGAATAAGGTCAACTGCTGCGGCGCTGTGAAGTCATTTTTCAATTCGACCGTATATTTCCGCTCCGGTAACAGGTTATAGCCATTGAACCTGATCAATTTTGCTCCGTCCTTACTGGTACTTGTCACAATTTGATTAAGAATAAGCGGTTCTCCGTATTTCAGGACCAGGGCGTCGGGGAGAACAACCTTACGGTTTTGTTTCTGGACCGTTACTTCATATTCTCCGGCTTCCAGGTCCGGCGGGATAACTGCCAGCAATTCCAAGCCATGATCACTATTATAGCGGTTAGCATATGTCCCGGTGATAACCCCGGTTTTCTTGTTTTTGACTGAAACGCCGATATTTTCGCTGAGTTCGTTTTTGTCCGTAATCGTTTGCAGCGTACCTAGATTTTGAACTGTAAACGGCACTAAAACAAGTTCGCCTTCCAACACTTCTTCATAATTTTTGCCCTTGGAAACGGCAGTTAATGGTGTGGTCGGATCGACATAAATATTAATGCGGCCGACGGGCGCATCCAGTTTCTTATCATAGACCATCAATGTCAGCACATCGGCTTTGTCGAAATTCAGTTCCACGGTGCTGCCATCGGATTCCTTTTGAAAAGAATCCAAAACCACAATGCCTTTGGCGAGCTTGAAGTGGGTGATCAGCTTCTCGCCCTTCGTATAATTTTGGGGTAAGGTCACCACCACCTGATCCGTTTGCATGAGGTTCACAAAACGGATATTTTCTTTGGGTACCTCATCGATCATAAACGACGTAATTCCGGCCGGTAACCCTTCTACGACTTTTAGTAGCGGCTCGTAGTCGTCTTGCTTTTTACAGGTAACTAATAAGAAGAGGAGTAAAATGGGATAAAGATTTCGCATGGCTGATATAAGAGTTCGGTGTTGGTTTAATGGACGTTACTTAATCGTCATAATCTCACTATGTATAGAAGCTGATAGAGGTCACGCACAGGAAGTTAGGGTTGAGTACAAGTATAGCGTAAGTTACACAGATTTTCTTTTTTGTTAATTCGGTTTCCAAAAAATAACTAATCAGCCGGAGGGTTCCATCTTTCACTTATCTTCGCGCAAACCTAAACGACTGGCGGACACGCTCGATGAGAATTACTCTATACCTTCTCTTGATTATTACTTTTCCCGTTTTTGGCCAATCGCAGCGCGCTGATAGCCTGGAAAATCTGTTAAATAAAACCACCGTAGATACTACCAAAATCGACCTGCTGGTCGAACTCGCTATGGAGGTGTGGAGCTCGGCTCCGGAAAAGACCCTGGCGAGTGCGGAAAAAGTGCTGGCTATATCTAAAAAAATCGATTACCCGAAGGGAGAAGCCGCTGGTGAACACGTACTTGGCGTTTATTACTGGCAAAAAAACAATTATCCCGAGGCGCTCGCACATTATTCAAAAAGCGAAGAGATTTCCCGCAAAAACGATTACAAGACGGGCATCGGGAAAGCGATTTTCAGTGCGGGTATCATTTACGGCGAGCAGGGAAATTACAGTCAGGCGCTGGAAAATTACCTGCGTGCACTGGCTATCTTTCAGGAATTAAAGGACGAAAAACGCAGTGCAGGTATCCTGAACAGTATTGGGAATGTTCATAAAAACCAAAAAAATTACGACGTAGCGCTGGATTTCTATCAAAAAGCGCAGCAGATCTGGTCCAGGCTGGGCGACCAAAAATCGATTGCCGGATCTTACAACAACATTGCTACCATTTATATTAAAAAGAAAAATTTCGGGCCGGCTTTGGAAAGCGCCAAAAAAGGGCTGGCGCTATTTGAGCAGATGAAAGATTCGAACGGTCAGATCATTTGTCATAATAACCTTGGCGAGATTTACTTCCAGAAAGGGGAATATGCTTCGGCTAATGCCGAGTATGAGAAAGCTTTGGAAATCAATAAAGAATTTCAGCGTAAACCTTTGATGGTGAGCTCATACAATGGTCTTGGACATGTGTATTCCAAAACCAACCAGTATCCCAAAGCGCTTTCCAGCTATCACCTGGCCGAAGATCTTGCCAAAACAAACGGGATACGACCGGCGCTGCAAGTGGCTTATGAAGGACTCGCGACGGTTTACGGGAAAACCGGCAGCTTTGCCAATGCTTTCCACTACCAGGAGCTGGCGACGACATTGAAGGATTCTTTGTTTAACGAAGAAAATACGATCAAAATGACCAACCTCCGCGTGCATTATGAAAACGAGCGGAAGGAAACGGAGATCAAACTTTTGCAACAGGAAAAAGATCTGGGTTACGCGACGCGGAACACGATCGTGATCGGATTGGCGGCGGTGCTTGTACTGGTGGCGCTGGCATTTAACCGGCAGCGGCTGAAAGTGCGGAAAGACAAGGAGTTACATGCGGCGCAGCAAACATTGGCTGACATTGAAAGAGAAAGCAGCCTGGAAAAGGAACAGCATCTGCGTACCGAACTGGAACTCAGGAACAAAGCATTGACCACCCACACATTAAATCTGATCCAGAAAAACAGTATCCTCGAAGACATCCGCCAGACGGTTTCACTGGCACTCAAATCTGGGCAGCGCGACGAGAATACGCCGCTTTTCAGTAAGCTGATTAACCTCATCGATTACAGTTTTAACCTGGACAAGGATTGGGACGAATTCAAAACCTACTTCGAGGGTGTCCATCCCGATTTTTTTACCAAACTGAAAAAATCAAATCCCGAACTCAGCGCGGGGGAACTGAGACTCTGCGCATTAGTAAGGCTCAACCTGAATTTGAAAGAATCGGCCACACTACTGAGCATTTCGCCGGATAGTGTGAAAACTGCCCGCCATCGCCTGCGTAAAAAGCTGAAAATGGGCGAAGACGATAACCTTCTCGATTATTTAATGGCGATCTGAGGGTTGATTACGTTTTGTATACCTTCGTTTTTTGCCTTTGCCCTGAAAAATTTTCAACTTGAATTGATAAACGGGAACCAGCCATGAACATGACAAGCAGGAAAATATTGATTATTAAAACCACGTGGAGCTACGCCATCGGCCTGCCCGAAATGACGGGTGAGCTCTTCTACGAGCGCCTTTTTGAGCTTGATCCGTCTCTGCAGGCAATGTTTCCGCCGGATATGGAGCAGCAAAACCGCAAGCTGATCGACATGATCACCTACATGGTAAGCCATCTGCAAGCGATGGAAAATGTCCAGCGCGATATCGACGCCATGGCCGCGCGGCATGCTGGTTACGGCGTTCGTCCGGAGCATTACAAAACCGTCGGCGACGCGCTGAAGTGGGTGCTGGAACAAAGACTAGGTGACCAGTGGGACGAAGAAACCCGTGAGGCCTGGACCGAGCTTTACGACATCTGGTCCACCTCCATGATCAGGGCTGCGGCCTGAAATGCAAAGACCGCCGGGCTTTTAAAGCCCGGCGGTCTTTGTTTGAAAGCTACTTGTTTAATTGTCAGAAAACCATCGGATAATTCCCAGCATGCTGATTACCAGGACCATTGAGGCAACTTTCGCCCAGGGGTAGGAGGATAAATTGAGTGCGATGATCACGATCAGCAGTAAAAATCCGACCACTTTGATCTTCGATTCGACGCCAGGCATTTCGTGGCTCACCGACACAGGCTGCACCAGCGCCCACACTACCGAAGAGCCGTAAAAGCAGATCAGCAGCCAGTTGAGATAGGTGATGACGTTGAACATATTTCAGAGGCTCAATCCAATGTTGGTGACGAGGTAATCGTAGTTGACGGTCTGCGTCAGGTCGCCGCCGGACAGGTTGTACATTTGGCGGGCTGTCGGGTAACCGTCGGCATTCATGCTGTATGAAAAGTAGCGGCCGCCCAGTGCGCCTTTTTCCGTGATCATTTTCACGAGGTACTTGGTCGGTTTTCCAAAAATGCGCAGGTAAGCGTCGGGCAGGTTGGCTACTTCGCAGTTGATCGGCAGTAAATTCAGGAGCAGCGGGTCGCCGGTCGGCTGGTTATAGCTCAGGTTCGATTCCGCTACGACTTTCGCCGCGCCATTTCCGGCATCGCCATACGTGGTCACGTTTATCAGATTCCAAACCGTATCATAATTCAACAGCGTATAATCCTTTGGGTTATGCTTGTTCTCACGCATCATCAGCTGGCCTTTAATGTTGTAAAAATAGGCGTAAGTACTTTCTTTCGCCTTGGTCTGAATCTGGCCGGAAACTGAATATGCCTTGTGCTGTGACTCATAACAGTTGCCCGTGTTCGGATCCAGAAGATAGGTGATTACCTCTTCGAGCTTGTTGTTGCTGTACTTTTTCGATACGATTGAATTTGCGTTGTAGGTGTAGACTTTGTAAGTCGGGAAATTGCTCCGGCTTTCATTTTCGAAAGTCACTTTTTCAAGCAGGCCGTCGGGAGAGTAGGTCAATGTTGAGCCGCCATGCTTCACGAGCTGGTAAAATTTCGGCGTCGTGGGCATGGCAGCTTCCCGCATGTTGTGCGACGATGGCAGCGAGGAATCGTCGGGATTGACGAGGTTACCCTGCTGACAGGAGGCGAAACAAACGGACATGGCAGTGAGGCACTTCATTAAATTTTTCATGGCAATTGGTAATCGATCTGGTTGGTAAATGGTTTGAATTTGGCTGTCAGAGCCACGGCTGAAATGGTGCCGTGGAAGACGATACAAACGTAGGGCAGATCGAAATTGCCAGCAATTTTCGGGCGTATACAAAAGGTTGATACCCTGCAAACCGAGGTGTACAAAAGGTATACAAAGCCTTTTTTTGCCGCTGGGCGCGGTTTTTCTATTCTTCTTCCTCTTCCGAGTTCTTCAATTTGGATAAAAGTGCATAAGCGCCTTTGACCACAATTCTGGGATGCTGGTCTTTGAGGTTATCCGGAAATGTGATCTGTGAAAAGCCATTTTCCGACACGCCGCGGGCCACTTCCGTCATTTCGAAAGTAAGACCTTCATTTTCGCCCTCATCGTCGGCCTGCCTTGCGCGCTGTAAGAAAACGTATGATTTTCCTTCATAATCTACTACCGCCTGATCGGGCAGGGCAGGTACCGGATTGGCCCCGGTCTCGATCACGGCTTTGACAAAATTCTGGGGAAGCAAACCCGTATCATCGTGCTCAAGGTGGCAATGTACACGCACAGTACGGTCCTCATTTATTTTTTGGTTAATGAGATAAACTTTGGCCAAATGTTCTTTTTGCGGATTATTGTTCACTGTAAACCGCACAAGCTGACCGAGTTTGACTCTCGGAATATCTTGTTCAAAAATCGAAAGCTCCACATGCAAATGGTCCGTATCGACGATTTCGAACATGACGTCGGTCGGATTAACATATTTACCCAGGTTCACATTCACCGTCGTCACCGAGCCGCTGATGGGAGAAATAATGTTGGCGTGGTTCACGATCTTGCCTTTTTCCAGGATATTTAAATTAATACCTGCCGTGATCAATTTTTCTTTTAAGCCTGCCAGCCGGGCCTTTTGTGTTTTCACTTCCGACGCCGCCTGCTGCAATACCTTTTTTGCATTCACATTCTCTTTGCTCAGCTGCCCCTGCCGCTCAAATTCCAGCTCCGCGTATTCCAGCCTGCTCCCGGTTTCCAGGTAATCCTGCTGGATCTGGATAAAATCCGGATTTTCAACCGTCGCCAGGATCTGGCCCTTTTTAACATTCATGCCTTGCAACAATTCGGTTTTGCGGACAAACCCACCCATCGGAGCCGAAATGCTCACGAGATTTTGCGGCGGAATGTCGATCACCCCGTTTGCTGCCACCACGTCACTGATGTTGCGGATTGTGGTTGTTCCTATCTCGATTCCCACCGTTTCGTACTGCATTTTGGTAAGCTCCACCATGTTCGTAGCCAGCTCTTTTTCAGGCTGTTTCTCGGCGGTCTTCTCAGTTTCTTCCGCTTTTTTTTCGCAGGAAACAGTGGTCAGGAGAAGCAGATATACGATTATTTTTTTCATCTTTTTAGCTTAAAATATTTTGAAATTGCTACTCCGCTAACCCTGCCAAATACTCCACTTCCACCACCGACTGGTTATATGTGTCCAGCAAATCCACATATCTCGACTGAATGTTCAGCGCGCGGTTAAGGGCCTGGGCGTATTCCACGTAACCAATTTCGCCGGCTTCATAACCTTTCGCGGCGTTAATTCTCAGGGTATCAGCGAGTCGCAATGTTTTTTCTTCAAACAGCCGAAGACTTTCACTGGCATTCTGGAAAGATTGTAAGGCCTGCTGAAATGCGCTGCTCATTTCCAGTCGCGCGTTGGCCAGCTGCGTTTGCCCCAACTTTTCGCTCAACTCCGCCGCGCGGATCCTCGCTCTGGGCGCAGCGCTGAAAATCGGCACCGAAACGCCGATTTGAAAACCCTGGAACCGTTTTCTGGCGCCATAATAAACTTCCGGCCCCGACGTATTCTGAAAACCTATCAGCGACTGGTTGAAATAACCGACCGTAAAACCGGGCAGGAGCGAAGTGCGCAGGACTGCGGTAGATTTTTGTTCAATCAGAATTTGTTGGTAGAGGTAGCGCAGGTATGGGTTCGCCGACATGCCCGAAGTATCGGTCAAAATATTTCCTAAATTTCTGCGGGACAATGTATCTCCCTCAGGTTCAACAGGCTCGGTGCTAAAAACGAGTGTTTGCAGTTGCTTTTGCAGATTCGATTTCTGTCCGCGGTTTTGCAGTACCTGCGTTTCGATTTCACCCAGGCCACTTTCGGCTACGGAAACTTCCAGCTGATTGGCTTCTCCTGTTTTGTATCTTAATGTTGCAGCCTTAAAAAATCGTTGCGCACGCAGGTTTTCTTCTTCCAATAATTTCTGCTTTTCCGAAACCGCCAGCAACTGATAATAGACACTTTTTACTTTTCGTACTAGTCCTGCTTTGGTCAGGTCTGCCCCGGCCTGCGCGCCATTCACCTGCTCGGAAAGCAGCTCCCGACGCCTGGCAGCCACTTTCGGGTGCTGAAAAGCTTGGGATGCGTTCAACTGGTTATCAAATTTGCGGCTGTTATATTGACCGCCCATCCATGAAATTTCCGTTTTCGCCAGGTCCACAGCCGTACCGGTCAGCGCTTTTTGGTAATCCACCTGATAACCTCCGGATTTCAGAGAAAGATTTTTGGTAACTGCTTCTTTGATAGCTTGTTCAAGAGAAATCTTCCTTGCGGCAGGAGCTAAATTTTGCGCTTTTACCTGTGGGGAAACCATCGTTGCCGCAGAAATCAAAGCGAGAACTACAAGCGATTTTGCCACAGCAGGCGCAAATCTTTTTTCAATCATCAAATATAAAACCGGCAAAACCAGCAATGTCAGCAAAGTAGCCGAAACCAACCCTCCGATCACCACTGTGGCCAGTGGCCGCTGCACTTCCGCGCCTGCGCTGGTGGATAATGCCATCGGTAAAAAACCCAGTGATGCCACCAGGGCCGTCATCAAAACCGGACGCAGGCGGGTTTCGGTGCCTAGCAAAATGATCTTTTTCAAATCGTTTTCACCCTCTTTTCGTAAAAAGTTAAACTCCGCGATCAGCACGATACCATTCAAAACCGCCACGCCAAAGAGTGCGATGAAGCCGATTCCCGCCGAAATACTGAAAGGCATATCCCGCAGCCAGAGGGCAATGATGCCGCCGATGGCCGACAGCGGGATAGCCGTCAAAATCAGCAAACTTTGGCGCAATGAGTTAAATGTGAAGTATAACAAGATGAAAATCAATAACAAAGCAATTGGCACTGCGATGCTGAGACGCGTGTTGGCCTCCTGCAGGTTTTCAAATTGTCCACCGTAAGTGGCGTAATAGCCGGTCTGCAGCTTGATCTGACGATCAATTTTCGATTGGATTTCTCTTACAATACTTTCCACATCCCGGCCGCGCACATTGAATGCCACGGTGATGCGCCGCTTGGCATCCTCACGCTGGATCTGGTTGGCGCCGGTTTTCATTTGTATTTCGGCGATCTGGCTGAGCGGTACCTGCTCGCCCTTTTCCGAAGTGATAAACAAACCGCTCAGATCCGAAACGGCGCGCCGGTCGGCATATTTTAGCCTGACAACCAGGTCATAGCGTTTTTCGCCTTCATAAACCAGCCCGGCGCTGCTGCCCGCAAATGCGGTACTGATGGCACGGTTCGCCTGCGCAATGCTGATCCCGAATGTGGCAAGACGGTCGCGGTCGAAGGTAACGACGATCTGCGGAAGCCCGCTGATTTCCTCGACGTACACATCCTGTACACCTTTCACTGCGCGCACCAGCTTCCCGATTTTACTGGCCTGAGCCGCCAGCGTATTCAGGTCTTCACCAAAAATTTTGATCGCAACATCTTGTTTTACACCCGTCATCAGCTCATTAAACCGCATTTGAATTGGCTGCTGAAAGCCGAATGTTACACCTGGAATCGATTCATTGAGCACTTCCTGCATTTTTCCGGCGAGTTCCTCCCGGCTCGCCGCTTTCTTCCACACCGACCGGTCTTTCAGGATAATCATCAAATCGCCTGCTTCGACAGGCATCGGGTCGGTCGGGATTTCCGAGGAACCGATTTTTCCAACTACCTCAATTACCTCGTCAGGAAAATTTTTATTGATCAGCCGCGCGGCTTTTTGAGCGGCATCGATGGTTTCGGACAAGGAGCTGCCGGTTAAAAGACGCGTTTCCACGGCGAAATCTCCTTCGTCGAGCTGTGGGATAAATTCGCCTCCCATATTCAGGAACAACCAGATACTCAGTCCAAAAAGCCCAAGTGCCGATCCGACAATGATTATTCGCCTGCGCATCGCAAACCCGAGAGCAGGTAGGTACAGCCTGTGAAAAAAGCCCATGATCTTGTCGGACACATTGGGTTTGTGTTCAATTTTTTTACTTAAAAACAGGGCAGAAACCATGGGAATGTAGGTTAATGATAAAATGAATGCGCCCAGGATCGCGAAACTGACCGTTTGCGCCATGGGCCTGAACATTTTTCCCTCGATCCCGACCAACGCGAGGATCGGCAGGTAGACAATCAGAATGATAATTTCACCGAAAGCTGCGGAATTCCGGATCTTGGACGCTGATTGGTAGACTTCCTCGTCCATTTCCTGCTGGGTTAGCCTCCCTGGCGAAGAACCGGGCGCAT
This sequence comes from Dyadobacter luticola, assembly GCF_005860805.1. Lineage (GTDB taxonomy): Bacteria > Bacteroidota > Bacteroidia > Cytophagales > Spirosomataceae > Dyadobacter > Dyadobacter luticola. The sequence goes on from NZ_VCEJ01000002.1 coordinate 202,030, forward strand.
ACTTTTTGCTGACAATGTGATGCAATGTCGCCTCGACAATGATCACCGCGCCATCGACGATCAGCCCAAAATCGATCGCACCAAGGCTCATGAGGTTCCCCGAAACACCGAAAAGGTTCATCATCGCCACCGCGAAAAGCATCGCCAGGGGAATCACCGAAGCCACTACGAGCCCGGCCCGCAAATTGCCGAGCAAGAGTATCAGCACAAAAATGACGATCAGCGCACCTTCAATCAGGTTTTTGGAAACGGTGTGAATGGCATTGTTTACCAGCTTAGTGCGATCCAGAAAAGGCTCTATCACAACACCTTCTGGCAGCGATTTACGAATTTGCGCGATGCGGTTCTTGACATTCCCGATCACTTTGGAAGAGTTTGCGCCTTTTAACATCAATACCAGGCCGCCCACTACCTCGCCCTCATCATTACGGGTCATCGCCCCGTAACGTACCGCGCTGCCAAATTGTACCGTCGCAATGTCGCGGATGAGTACGGGTAATCCGTTGGAAGTGGTTTTGACGCGGATTTTGGCAATGTCCGCCAAGCTGCCGATCAGGCCTTCGCTGCGGATGAAATAAGCATTGGGTTTTTTGTCGATATAAGCGCCGCCGGTGTTTTGGTTGTTTTGTTCGAGGGCGTCGAATATTTCGCTGACGGAGATTTGTGCGCTTCTCAGTTTGAGCGGGTCGATGGCGATTTCATACTGTTTTAAAAATCCCCCGAAGCTGCTCACATCCGCGACGCCCTCGGTACCAAGGAGTTGCCGCCTGACGATCCAATCCTGGATGCTGCGGAGCTCCATGGGTGGATACTTTTTTTCAAAACCCGGCTTGGTATGAAGCACATACTGATAAATTTCGCCGAGACCCGTGGTGATGGGCGCCAGCTCGGGTGAGCCAACACCGGCTGGAATTTGCGCGGTTGCAGTCGAAAGTCGCTCCGAAACCTGCTGCCGCGCCCAGTAAACATCGGTTTGTTCTTTAAATACAATGGTCACGACCGACAGCCCGAACCGCGAGATCGAGCGGATTTCTTCCATATTCGGAATGGTCGCCATCGCAGTCTCGACCGGGAAAGTCACCAGCCGCTCCACCTCCTGCGCCGCCAGCGACGAACTGGTGGTGATGACCTGCACCTGGTTATTGGTAATGTCGGGAACGGCATCGATGGGAAGCTGCGTGAGCGAATAACCTCCCCAAACAAGCAGCGCAACCGTAAAAATGCCGATCACCAGCTTATTATGTATGGAAAAATGAATGATTTTATCAAGCATGAGAAAATAGCCAACATGTGAGAATGAGCCACCATTGCCGTCGGCTTAAGCCGACGGAAAATGAAAGAGAGCAATAAAACAGATAGTGCTAAATCCTGGGCGGCTGCCAGATAGAGGTGAGATCGCCGGTTAATTTTCCCGGGAGATATGCAAAAGTGATTTCTTCAAAAGAAATAAAGGAAGATAAAAATGGTACGGAAGGAAGCTGCGGCTGCAAAGTAACCCCGGCACAGCAGGCGCAAATGCAAAACGGGGAACAAAGATCCATTTGGGCAGGATGCCCTTGATGCGTGTTGGCTGCAACCGTACTGACCGAGACAAGCGCATTCTCCGAAGCTTCATCCTGGCAAGGCATGCAAGCCAGCAGCATCGTATAAACCGACAAAAAGATCAGTACCCATCGCGTCATTTTGTAAAGGTAAGGGAGATGGAAGTGCAACAGGTAGGCAAGAAGGGATTATGAAATAAAAAGAGCCCCCGACTGGTTGGTCAGAGGCTCGGATTTTGCGTCGGGCGTTACTATTTGATTACGGCTAGTTTTTCAGAATAAACAAGTTTGTCTTTTCGAAGCGATACAATGTACTGACCTGCCGGAAAAGTGGACACATCCAGATATTCATCGTCAAACTTTTTGTTCACGACAACTCGGCCAAGTTCGTCATAGACGAGTAAAATCGCACCGTTAATGTCAACAAATTCAGCCCTGTCGCCCAAAGCAACTTTCACTGTTTTCGATGCTGGATTGGGATACAAAGCCAGCGACCCTTTGATAATACGCGAGACATCGTAGCTTGGGTAAAAATATAGTCTTTCATTTTCATCTTTTGACTTGTCCTGCGCTTGCTGAGCAAGTACTTCGCAACTCAGGATTGATAATACTGAAATGGTCGTAATTATGAAATGCTTTTTCATTTTCATGGGAGTTGATAGTGGAATTGAATTGTTCTTTTTGCATTCTTCACACGACCGGGGAAGTGTGGGTCAGCTGGTACGGTTGGGATTGTCTTGTTTAAAGTCCAGCTTCCGCCGCTTGCAGGGCGCTTATATTCCTTGGCATTCAAGATAATTTTCGGGCTGGCTGCCGGATCAGCACAGTTCTGGCACATGCTGGTAATTTCTAACTCCACGGTGTAGTCACCAGTTTGGTCTTTGATCTGCCCGTTCATATTGCCATTGTATAGTTGTCCCTCGCCCGGCACAAAATCTACTTGCAACCACATGTCAGTGTTAGACATGCCAGTGCCTACAAAATCGAGGTTCCCATCAGGCCTGAATACTTTAATTGAATAATCAAAATTATGGAAACCTGTGCCATCTTTAAGAAGGTCTTCAACTTCGAGGGTGAACCCCAGGTCAAATTCGTCAGGCTCCTTTTCCGTTTGGAACTGTGAAGCTGCTAAGGGACCAATGCAGCCATAGCTGCTTTTGGTTCTGACTCCCCACTTGTAATTCTTTTCAAATTCCAGGTTAGGCACTGTAGCGCCCACATTCCCAACTTCCATATCAGTGACAATGTTTTCTAAACCATTGTTGTTTTTGACTTTGGCGAGCGAAAATAGATAGCTGCCAGTGTTGGTTGGGTCGAGCCACTTAAAATGAATGCTGTTATCATTGTCAAAAGGAACAGTTTGGGCCGAAGGAGATAGCGTAGTCACGGCAGGCGGGCTTACTTTATACCCCGCCACAGCTTCCGGTCCGAATACCCAGTTGTCATTGATATCTTTCACGCCAGCACTGATTTTTCTCAGATATTGGCCTGGATACTCGCTGGCGCCATTTATCTGGACGGGGCTGGATCCGAAGGTGTAAATACCTTTGGCTATTTCCTGATTATTTAATGCATTGACTATTCTATATTGATACCCTGTAGCACCTTTCACCTCTCCCCATGCCAGCGATACCGTGACGCCGGGGTCGATGCAGTTTTCAGGGCTCATAGCTGGTTTTGCTATCAAGTCTTTGTCAACTTTAAAGTGAAAGCGCGGTGGTATCTCGCCAGTTTCTTCCTCAGGCATGAAAGGTTCTACCGCCGAATGCATGGGGGCGAATGTCCAAGCGTAAATATGCTTGTCTTCCAGGAGTTTAAGGCCATTTACCCAAAATTCTGAAAACGGCTTTTCGCGTGAATCAACCACATCCATTGCGTCGTCCTGGTCTCCATTAAAATAAAAACGGTGGTAATATTTGTCCGCCCTATCATTCAGATCAGCTGTCAGCTGAAGGCTGCCAATCATAGGGACATGTTGCCCATCCGCCGGTTGAGAAAGTTGAATTTTGGGCGTATCAGTTTTAAAATTTTCTATGGCGCTTACCTCTCCATAAGCATTGGGCAACGCTTCCTTCTCTTCTTCCTGAAAAGGCAAAGTCTTGCCATCGGCCAGCACATGTACCGCCCATTCAGACCCGAGCCGGCGACGTGCCGTTACATTCCAGTTGTAAGAAGTGTTTTTTGATAGCGCGAGCGTTTTGCTGATTACTTCCTGAGCATTATCGGGATCAAACAGGGATTCATGTGTTATGGTTTGGGGAGTGACCTTGCCGCTTAAATCTGTAACATTTAGGTCATATCCATCCGCTCCCTTTACGACTTCCCAACTGATAGGGCTCTTCCAGGCTGGTATCTCGGTCCCACCCTGAGGGACCAAATTAGAAACTGCCTTCACATTATCGGTCTTGAAATCATAGGTGATTGTCCATTTAATTTTGCTCTGCAACTGCTCGCAAAAAACCGGATCATCGGTGACCGGGCAACCCAGTCTTGGGTCTCCGCTTTTGCTCAATCGCGAGTGAATGTAGTAAGTCTGGTTGGGTTCGAGGTTGACATAACCATATACCATTGAGCTCATTTGGTTGGGCGCAGCGCTGCTGACAAATTGGTAAACAGGGGCCTCACTATCATTGAACGTAGGGCTCTTACTCACTTCAAAAAGCCTTTCACTCTCGTAAAGCGGATATTCAACTTCGGTACCCACTTTCACAGTCCAAGGATATTCAGAGTCGCCTTCATCCGGTGTATGTTTCAATGTCGAAGCATAATCAGGCAAGCCCAAAACCGCTGCCCAGGCATCGTAAAAGGCAATATATTCTTTTGGCTTCGAATTGATGAAGTCGCCAGGTACCACGTCGTGGAGAACCTTCAGGGTAATGGCGCGGAATTCTTCGATGGTGGAATTAACATTGGAAGCCATATAGGCATCCCAAAGAACTTTAACTACCAGATCTAAATCCTGCGGAAAAATAGTGTATTTCAGTTCCGGGTATTCATCCGTACTGTATTGCTCTGCTCCGTTACCCAATAGCTCGTAAAGTTTTTCTAAAATACCCGCATTTCTTTCAGCAAAGTTATCGTCCCAATATTGGCCCTTGTAAACAGCGGCTTGTCCATAACTTTTTGGAGAAAAGAAGTCTTTGTAATAGCTGGGATCGCTTTGATCAGAAAACAAAGTCCAGATGTCATCTGCCTGAGGGTTTTGCACGAATTTCTCATAGTCCCTCTTAACTTGCAAAGCGAAAATATTACCTAGGCCGGCAACGATCGTTTTCCATTCTGAACTGGATTGCTTATCCTGAGACTTTCGAAAAAAGTCTATTAATTTAAAGTAGGACTTGCTTAGATGATCCCTATTAACTGATATTTCACTCATCGGCAAGTGTATTTCAAAGCGTTTTTCCAGTGTTTCTGAGGGGTTGTACTTGATGATTGAAACATTGCCTGGTTCAACAATCATGTTCATGTGGAAATTGCCATTTCCGTCAGCACCATTTTGGCCGAATCGATTTTCGAACCAATCTCGGCACAACTGAGTAAACTTAAAAATGCTGACACCGTATTTTGAAATCTCTAAATTATTGCCATCAGAAAATATGCCGTCTCCTTCCCAGTCAATAATGTCATTTCCTCTCGCTCCGTAAAATACATTGATTGGATTTAGATTTTCGCAGTCACGAAGAAATGAAACCTGAGAAATTTGAGAATTGATATTGATAGAACCGTCTGCTGACTTAATGTTTGTTAAAACGCCCAAAGAGGTGGTAACGTTCTTCGTAGAGCAGGCGATATTGGAGATCTCTGGAAATACCCCAACAGAATTCCATGCATTTGTTAGTTGGTTATATGCGTATGAGTTATAGCCATATCCGTACTCAATCAGGGCATCTAAAGTAGCGCGGCGCAAATCTGCATAAGTCGCCGAAGTTGTCAGTTTTTTTGTGAAGGATTTAAAAAAAATCTTTAAGGCAAGAAGATATGAAGCTTCAATATCGCCTTGGATTAGAGGCTGAACGTTAATTCCGCTATTGGTTGCGCCGTTGACTAAGCTATAAAAGACGAGCGTTTCGACACTACCGTTGGTATGTTCTTCGTAGTTGGCAGCACTCGGATCACTTTGATAGTACTGGCCTTGAAAATAATTAGGCAGGCCGTAACTTAACGGATCGTTGAATGGGTTAGAATTAATGTTATAGGATGATAGCTCCCATTCTGTTTGCCAATGTCCTCCATTCAAATGGCCAACCTCAGCCCAGTCACTAAAAGAGAGCCCCAATATATCTGCAAAACCTTCATCCAGCTCTCGTTTTGTCGGTGACGGGTCTCCCTGGTTCAAAATAGTTGTTGCATATTGGATGATTCCATGCGTCATTTCGTGTCCGACGGTCACACGGGTAATTTTAAACTCATTCAAAAAAGGATTACGTGGGATATGAATTTCAACCTCTTCATTGTCAAAATAAGCCAATGTAGTTTTATCGGCATTGTCGGCGTCAATGATGATAGAAAGTGGTGTTTGTCCAATCCCATCTATTCCCTTCCAACCTTCACCATATTCATCTTTGAAAGTTTCAAACAGGAATTTGTTAAATTTTTGGGCCGCTTCAAGGGCGCTTATAGCCGTGAGATCATTAAAGTATTTCACAGGATTTTCAGCCGTAGAATTTATTTTTATCAGCGTATTAAATGGTCCCTGGTAATTTGCTTGATTATTACCTAACGGAATAATGCCAGCAAACGGACGTAAGATGCTGTTGGCTAAACCGGCAACCTGAATTGGGCCGTAAAGGGCGAGCGAATGGTCAACTGGTGATGACAAAGCCAATCCTGTAGTATAACCTGGATCAAACGGTTTGGGATCTATTGAGCTGAACTCAGTATTTGGGGTAACTAGGTAAGCTTGACCATATACGTTCTGATTTCCGTGAAAGTCTGTTGGGACATTTGTGATCAAGTAAGTAACCGGATCGTAAAGCTGGCCAAGTCTTCCAGGAATAATGGGTGAATTAGGTTCGATAAATTGTTGAGGTTCATACAATAGTTGCCCGTAGGCAGCTGGCTTGATCATACAAACACAACATAGAAATAGAAGTTGCAACCAGTGTTGATGCTTCAACCCGCAATAGACTTGTTTCATAAATAAATGTTTAGAAGTTATTACTAACCCCAAACTTCCAAAACCTCATTCACCAAAAACGAATCCGTTGAACTAACGGTAGGACTAATGAACTAACGGTAATGACAGGGGTAATTACAAAAAAAAATGGCAGGTAAAACCCGCCATTTTTAAGCATTCACAACACACACTATCTCAACGCAAAACAAGCTACGTTGTAAGCACTGCACACACACTATCTTTTGATCACCTTGTTGGTGACCGAAGTTCCGTCTTGCCGGGTGGCTTTGATGAGGTAGACTCCGGCTGGGGCGTTGCCCAGGTCAAATGCTTTTTTGTTTGCATCCGGGCCGGGCACGAGAGCGATAGGGAGCGCCCGGCCGTTTGCAGTGTAAATTTCTATCTGATGATATTTCGTCCAGTCCGGCAGCTCAATGTGTAATTTCGATGTGAACGGGTTTGGATATACGCTTAATGTTTCTTCTTCTTCAAATTCCAGCGACGCGATCCTGCTGTATGCAAATGTTCCGTCGTTATCGATCATTTTCAGGCGGTACAGGTTCTCTCCATTCAGCGGAGCATTGTCGGTGTAGTTGTAACTGACGTTTGTTTTGCTTTCGCCCCGGGCTTTTACTTCTGCAAGCGCTTCCCAGCTTTTCCCGTCGCCACTCCGCTGAATTTCGAAATGATCACTGTTGCTTTCCTCTGCTGTTTCCCAACTTAATACGGCAATGTTTTCTTGTTTGGTTGCTGTGAATTGGATTAAGGTTACTGGTAAAATGCTGTTTGTACCTGTGGCTGTAATTTTTAATAAATCTTGTGTGAAAAAATTATGGTCAACAATGTTATCTGAGGTACTTACATTTCCGATTGCAGTTGTTACCCAATGTTCTGTTTCATTAAAGTATGCGATTTTTAGATCAGACTCCGCAATTCCATTCAACTCAATCTCTTCATATTTAATCCCAATATTACCACTGAAATTGATTGGCTCATTGAAAGTGTAAACTCTTTTGATACTCCCACTCGGTGATCCGGCTACCGGCTCGTCTAAAACATTTATTGTTTTGTTTTCCCAAATAGTATTGTTGAATGTTGGTTTGAAAATGAGACCGTCAATTGCTATTGTCGAGTTTGCAGCTACGAAGAAACTTTCTCCGGAAGCGAATTGAGCATTAGATCGTTCTATAATACATAAGGACAGAGTGATGCCTAATTTAACCAAATCTTCTATTTTTAAAACCATATAATACAGTGTTGACAATGTAAGTGGAATCTATAATTTGATCAAAAGATGACCGCTGAAGAAGTTAGCTCGCTCTTGAGTGTAGTATTCGTAATAATCACTGGTTGAACTGTAAACTGAAATATATACCTGATCACCTTCGAGTAAATAGACATCTGTTGAAAGTAGCTCGCTGCTCGCTTCCGAAATTTTTGTGCTATTTCCACCCCGTTTTACAACTAGAGCAAAATCCACTTTTGCACCGAGATTAGTTAAACGTGTGAGCATTGCATCGAAATGATAAATACCGTTTTTTGGGGCTACGAAAGAGTTCTTTGGATTCCCGTTGAAATCGTTATAATTATTTCCTAAATCATAATCTTTTCCTGCAAACGGAATCTGCGTTTCAACTTGCCCTGCAATTTTTTGCCCACCATTACCCTTCACCCCACTTGCCCGAAAAGCAACTGCCCCCTCCCATGTCGCATTCCCACTCGCGTCACTTGTTAAAACCTTTCCAGCACCAGGTGATTGCGCTGATCCCGCAATCTGAATTTTTCCACTCGTTTTAAGAGCGTAACCCTGAACATTATGAACCCGAAGCGTAGCAGAGTTAGCGTTGTTTGAGTAATTTTCAAAGTTTAAAAGTTGATCCTCTGCACCTGTTCCTTCATAAGGTAGGCTCCACTGATTAAGGCTTCGCCAGTTTGGGCTTGCCGTTGTTCCGCTATTGTAGTAAAATCCTGTCCCAGCGTACATCGCCGCATTTGTGTTATAAACTAGGAGAGCAGTTGCTGGATTGGGGACGCTGGTCTTGTCTGACTTGCTGAGTAGAAGTGCACTAGGAATAAGAAGCCCTTTTTTGAAATTACCATAAATATGCAGTGCTGCACTAGGATCGGGATCGGTCGTCCCGATCCCAACACCCTGTGAAAATGTATTTTTAGAAAAGAGGAAAGTGAGTAGAAAAATGAAGAGAAGGGAAAATCGATTGTCGTGTACGCTTGGTGGCGTGAATGTGCGGGTGTTGGTATAGTTCTGTCTCATTTTAATGCCTCTTAGTGTGGATTAGAAATGTGTTTTTGAAAACCTGAAACAAATATGTTCAGGCTTTCAAAAATTGTCCTAATCCGTTTAACTAACGGCAGGAATGAGTGAACTAACGGGCAGATTTACGCTTTCCGGGAATCAGGATTCGAATTACTTCTGTAACTCTTCCAAAGTCCAAGCTTTGTCCCGCGCCGCCGTTTTTTCGCGGATCGATTTCACAGCTTCAGGACGGATCGCGGGCGCATTGCTGAATTCATAGCGCACATAACTCGCTACGGCTGAGATCCATTGGTCGTCATTGTCTTTCATCGACGGCATTTCGGTCGGGTAAGTTTGGCCTTCAACCGGGCCCGAAAGGCCGTGCAGCAGGATGTAGACAGCGGCATCCGTGTTTCGTGACAGCCTTTTTGAGCCTGCAAGCGGGGGAGCAGTTTTGCTTGCCACTCCTTTCCCGTCAGCCCCGTGGCAGGTGGCGCACAGCGACTTATAAATGACCGAACCATTCATAACCAATGTTCTGTCCACGGCATCAAGCCTGCCCAGTTTCTGACCAAATTGTTTGGCATCATTGTTCTTTTCAATACTCCGCACCGCGCGGCTGAAAACCGGATTTCCCTGGCCGCTTGCCACAATGTCGTCCGATAACTTTCTGGCTTCCTGCGCTTTGCTGTTCGCCAGCGAGAAAATCATTTGCATGCGGACATCGTTGCTCGGATCGGATTTGAGGGAGGCGAGGCCGCTAAGCATTTGCGCATCCTTTTTCAGGTAAGGCTCCGAAAGTTTTACCGCCGCTTTCCTGATCTCCGGGTCCTCGTCCTTCATCGCGAAGGCCAGCAGTTCCGGGTTTAATGCTTCCAGGCCTTCCAGCGTCCACAGGGCATGCAGTCTTCCCAGCGCCGACGTTTCCTTTGGATAACCAGTTGGTTTTCCGTCGAGTATGTTTTTCAATGCCGTGATCACTGACGGATCGTTTCTTAGGATCAGCTCCTTTTGCGCATTGTCGCGCCACCAGCCATTGGGGTGGGCAAGGTAACTGACCAGTTTTGCGGAAGATTCGTCCAGCATTTTCGGTTTCGGTCCGGGCTGCATGCCGTCGTACACCATGCGGTAGATTCGTCCGTGCTGAATGTTCTTGTCGAAGCCCAACCGTTGGATCTGCGGCCTCAGGTAACTTTTGGGGCCGGTCCAGTTTCCTTCCTGGATAATGCCGCGGTTCATATCCACCAGGTAGAGGCAGCCGTCGGGGCCGGTATACATATTCACCACCCTGAAATTCATGTCCACCGAAGCCACAAACTCGGATTTGTCATAGGCATTTTCCAAGGTAATCTTTCCGTTCTTGTTGATTACTTTGGCGCGGCGGATCAGTCGTCCCACCGGCTCGCTGATGAGCAGATCACCTTGTAAATCAACAGGTAACCGGTCGCCGCGAAAAATTACCTGGCCGCAGCTGGCCGTAAAATGGTTTAATGTGGTATCGGGACGCAGGCGTTTCAGGCCGCCTTCCACGTCGGGCGTTTTAATGATCGGCCACACCGCATTAAACTCCTCGGAATACTGGTCGTCAAATTCCATCCTGCCGTAAACCGGGTTGATCTGGAAACCCAGCGCCGGGGTTTCGCCACCTGCCGAGGAGAAGTACAGCCGGCCATAATTATCGTGCGTCAATCCCCACTGCCCGCTCGACCCGCTGGGGATGGAATCCGCTACCAGCATGCCTTTTTTGTAGCGGAACCTGACGGGGTCCACGGCCATATAAATCCAGTTATCGATATTCCAATCGAGGCCACTGCGCTGGTGTTCGAGGTTTCCGGGCGATTTTTTACCAGGCGTATACACCGGCCTTTTCACATCCGCCACGCCGTCTTTGTTGGTATCCTTATAGCTGAAAATGTCGTACGTGTCGGTCTCGTTCACCAGTAGCTCACTGCCGACGCAAAGCAGCATCCGGGGCAGCAGCATCTTGTCGATAAACACCGAGCTTTTATCCATTTTGCCATCATTATTGGTGTCTTCCAGCAACATGACGCGGCTGGTCGGCGCGTGCTCGTCGGTACCTTCCACGTCCTGCATATACGTATTGAGCTCGGCCACGTACATCCGCGCATTTCCGTCCCAGGCAATCGCCACCGGCTCGTGGATCATCGGCTCGCTCGCCACAAGTTCAAGGTGGTAACCTTTGGGCAGCTTAAATGTCTTGATACTCTGCTCGGGCGTCAGGTAATTTGGCGACGGATTGTCGGTAAAAGTCGGGATTGCGCTGACGTCCTCGTCGGTGGTTTTCAGCATCTTATCCGAAGTGCCCTGCCGGGATACCTGGCATGTTACCATAATGAAGGCTATGGCGACGGTGGCCAGGAGGAATTTTTTGGTTTTCATTGTTGGGGAAAAGGATTAGCAGGTTAAGGAATGTTGGGTAGTTCCTTAATAAGGCATATTCGCGCTTGTTTTAATGTTTCAGGCTGGTTTTAAAAATGAATTACTATCGCACAGCCTGCTTCTTGGCCTGCGCTTCGAGGATTAGTTGCAGGTCGGCGCTTTCTTCTGTGACGTGGGCGTAAGTTCCCTGGCCGAGCTCGCTGAGTTTTCGCAGTTTCTGGCCGGTATGTTCATTTCTTCCGAAGGTAAAAACCGTTAGATAAAGATCCTGATGGGCATTTTGGCCGATCATTTGCATCACTTCTTCGCTCACAGGAAATTCGCCGTCGGTAGCGAGGACAATGCGGTTGTTGCCGCCGCGAATGTATTGTTTGTTAGCCGTTTTATAGGCCAGTTTAATTCCCTCATTTCCATTGGTATCGCCGTCAGATTTCAGCAAATCGATCATACGTGCAATTTCGGCTGACTTGGATCCGGAAGTTGGTTTCAGCACCACCCGTGCCTTGCCCGAATAAAGTATGACAGAAATCTGGTCCTCGGCCCGCAGCAAAGTCAGCAGCGATTTGATGGATCTTTTGAGCAAAGGCATTTTCAAAGGCGAGTTCATGCTCGACGAAACATCCAGCAGCAGTACCATATTATTGGCCGCAAAACCTTCCAGCGAGCGCGTCGTTTCCCGTCCATTATTTCCGCGATCTACATAAACGGTATCGACTTTCACACGCTCAATGTATACCGTATCTCGCCTCACTTCCGCCTGTCTCTCAGTAGTCGCAGCGACAGGTTTTGCCGGCTGAGCATTGGGGATTGTTTCGTTACTTGTAATGGTAGATATTGGCTGAGCATCAGCGGGTTTCTCTGTTTTGGCAGGCGGCGAAATCTGCGGGTTTTCCGGTTTTTGGGCGGAAATCCTTTGAAATGCAAAAAGATCAGGCTGGTTGATGGTCTTCAATAATCCGGTTTGCGAGAGGTCGATGAATTTGTTGTATTCGTAGACCAATGCGTTGTTGTAGAAGTAGTAAAAAGATTCAAAGGGATGCTGCTGGCCGGCGGAATTATTGGGTTTGATTTTTTGCACCATTTCGGCGAGGCGGATGGAATTGGCCGGTAAATCTTCATAAGGCGAGTAGGGGCAGTTTCCGTTGGCGCGACCATAACGTTTCAGGCCCTTCATGTTTTTATACTCATCGGCAATCAGCTTTTTGGCGTCTTCGGCAAGCTTTTCAGTAGGGGGTAAATTGCTTTTCCTGCCTTTGAAATAATCTTTTAAACCAAACAAAATGTCGTGGTCCTGATCCATGGTTTGCAGCAGCGCATTTCCTGAAACGGTCCAGGAACTGGCAGGATCCATATTCGGGAAGCTCTCGTGAATGCGACGGATGTCCTGATACAGCTGCTCTTTTTTCTGGTCAAACAAATCAAATAGCACCACATATCGGTCCAGGATCGCGTCGGAGCGTTTCAACTGGTCGGTTAGATAGGTTTTTTCCGTGGTATACCGGATCAGCTCGACACTTAGCCCATCCATTTCTTTTAAAATATTTAAAAGAACCTTCGCCTGGCCATTTATGGACGCCCGATAGGCCGCCGGAATGTTGTTGCTGGCATTCGTAAGTAGCTGATAAGCAGATATTGGTACTTTAAATTCAGCATGTGAGTAGGTCAAATTTCCCCGCTTGCCAGCCCGGGCCGGATCACGGTAAAATTCAGCAGAAGACTGGTAATTCCTGACCAAAAGTTGAAGCAAATGCATCTGCCGCAGCGATTCGTTGATCAGCTCAACATATCCGTTCAACGTTTCAATGGTCGCCGTGGGAGCTGGTGTTGCGCTGCGTTTTGTCTCAAATCTGATCAAAGCAAGGTCTTCGTAAGCAGGTGTCGGAGAGGTTGTTGCGCTCTTTTCCGAAGCACTTTCCTGCACCATCACAGGACTAAATGCCGGAAAATAAATCATCGGCCGCGCCGCCTGGCTGTAATTGACAAAAGCCTGATGCGCGGCCATCAGGTCGAAATTGTATTGGTTAATCAGCGACAAATACACCTTATTTCCATGTTCGGCAGACTGGCGGGAAGCGAAATTGTGGTCGTCTACGGCAGTACGTTTGATTTTTTGCAAAGCATAAAGCGCCTCTTTGAAGTCGGGCACAGAAGCCGAGGCAGGGTAAGGCAGCCGGGCCTGCAATTTTCCGAAATCCGCCAGCGATTTTTCATCGGCCAGCATACTGCGCTTCACCATGGCAAGCGGCCACTCCGTCTGACTGTTTCGGTTGAGATAAAATGGCAATGAATCGAGCAGTTGCTGCTGGCGGATCAGTATGTCACGCATTTCCTTTTCCGTCGCCATGTAGGGATCTGTCGCGAGATAGGGTTGTTTTTTTAATGCCAAACCATTGATTTCTTTATAAAAAGCCACTTTTTCAGCACGGTATCTCCAAAATGCCGACAGTATTTTTGAAACCAGCCGGTCAGATTCTTTCAGGTCATCTTCTTGATAGGCATTCAGTTTGACGTGCGTTTCGAGCGCCTTGGCGGTTTCATCCAGTTCATTTAATATGTCCCAAACGGCGTTTGCTCCTTTGTTCAGCTTTTGTTTTTCAGCGGCTGTCAAACCTTGGGCAGTGAGCGCTTTTTTGTAGTAAAATTCTTCTAGCGGCCCGGAAGAGGGCAGCCGCAGTCCGTACGACGGCCTTTTACGGTACAATTCCACGTCTTCTGTATACCGGGTTACCATTTGAAAACGCCCGGTTAGCTCCGCCGTGGAGCGGTTCAAAAACTCGATGTAATTATTAAGCGAATGTTGCGGCGTTTCTGTCTGCGCGAAGGCTGCTGCAACATTCAGGATAACGATAAAAAGACCTGGCAAAAATCGTTTCATGGTATGAAACTGGCGGGTTTGAAAGTGATTTTGTATCTTTTCAAAGTTCGGGATTTTGGTATGAAAATCGAGGTCAAATGATTTTCCGGCAAATTTATACCGTTTAATCAGCAGTATTTGAGAGGCTTCGCTGCTCGTCTCTGCACCGAGACGGCGCCATCAAACCCAATGTCCCTGGGCGGGCAGGTGCATATGCAGCTAGCTTTTTAGGAAGTGATATATGGCTTCCTGGGATGCGGGGCTTTGGTCTGGGTTGGGTAATTTGACGTTGTTCAGGCTGCTGTCGATCAGGACGGCCTGGGCGGTGTCGGCCCACTGTAATGCAATGATGTGCATAAGTTGCTCTTTCAATTTGTAGTCGTAGATCGGGAAGCAGACTTCGATGCGGCGGTAAATGTTGCGGTTCATCCAGTCGGCAGAACCCATGAAAACCAGCGGGTTACCACTATTATGGAAAATAAAAACGCGTCCGTGTTCGAGGTAGCGGTCTACAATCCTTTTTACAATAATGTTCTCACTCTGACCCGGCACCCCCGGAATCAGCCGGCAAATGCTTCTGACAATCAGATTGATTTTCACGCCGGCATTGGAAGCATCATATAACTTGCTGATCAGCACCTCTTCTTCCAGGTTATTGAGCTTGATGGTAATGTTAGCGGGCAGCCCTTTTTGGGCATGATCTATCTCACGGTCAATGTGTTTGACAAATTCCGTTTGCAGGTTGAACTGCGCCACCAGCAAATGTGAAAACGAAATTTTATCAGTGATCTCCGGTTTTTTCTTTTTGCTCAAAAAGGAAAATAGCTTTTCGGCCTCGGCGAGCATCGGTTGGTGAGAGGTCAGCAGAATGTGGTCGGTGTAAAACCGTGCGGTACTTTCGTTGAGGTTGCCGGTGGCAAGGAGGCCCAGGTAAGGCAACTCTGCATGTTTCCGCCGAACGAGCGCCAGCTTTGCATGCACTTTTAAAGTATTGATACTGTGCACAATTTTTACACCCGCAGATTTCATCCGCTTCGCCCACTGAATGTTGTTGGCCTCATCAAAACGCGCTTTCAGCTCTATCAGCACAGTTACCTGCTTTCCGTTTCGGGCCGCGCTGATCAGCGCCAGGGCAATCCTGGAATCATTGGCGACGCGATACAAAGTCGTATAAATTTCCTTCACCGACGGATCGATGGCGGCTTCGTTGAAAAAACGCAAAATCGTGTCGTAACTCTGGTACGGCGGGTGTACCATCAAGTCCTGCCGGGCGAGCGATTGGAACAACGTATGGTCACGATCGGTATGGTCGAAACCGCGAAGCGGCGGCCAGGGCTGGTAGGAGAGGGCGGTGCTATTAATGGGCAGTGCGGCCAGGTCTTTTAAATTATGGTGCACACCGCCTTCCACGATCGAGGCGTTTTTCAAATCCAGTGAAATCGCAATGTTCTGTAAATGTCGGAGCGGCAGGCCGGGCTCGTGCAAAAACCGGGTAGCATAGCCGCGGTCGCGCTTGCTGAGCTGTTTTTCAAACTTTTCCGTCATATCGGGCCCGTCGTCATCGACCAGGTCGAGCTCGGCATCACGGGTGACTTTGATGTTGAAAGCCTTCATATTCACCGCATTTGGAAAAAGATAGCGGAGATTCTGACGGATAATATCTTCCAGGAAAATAATGTAATCTCCATCGATACCTTTAATTTTGTAAAAACGGCTGAGATTATTCGTAGGTACATTGACAAAGGCCAGCCGCTCGCCGCCGGGTTCGAGATTGAGGATCACAGCCACATACAGCACATTGTTTTCCGGAAAAATGACGGAATCGGCAGTCAGGAAAACGGGTTGCAAAAGTCCTGCTACCTGACTGAAAAAGTACTCCGTCGTCTGTGGAATAAGATCTGCCGGGATTTCCTCGCGATAGCAAAAATGAATACCGGTTTTGGTCAGCTCGGGAATGATGGATTTGATCAGATTTGCGCCGTAGCGGTCCTGCTGCCGGTTTATGATCTCGGCGGCATGCTCGTACTCATCATGGCCTTCCACATTTTTTTGCAGGACCGGCATGCGTACGCGGTAAAATTCGTCGAGGTTGGAGGAATAAATAGAGAGAAACCGGATCCGCTCCATCAGCGGCAAAGCCTCATTTTCAGCCTCCATCAAAACCCTTTCATTAAAAGAAAGCCAGCTGATATCCCTGTTAAAAAAACTGTATCCCGACATAGTTTGTAAAGCGTAAATGATTGCGCTGCAAGTTTAAGACGTAAGCGTCAAATAGATACCGGATAATAATTTTTTAACAATGCTGAAGTGTCGAAGGTTATAAACTTGCCAGAAAAAAGCTGACATTCAATCAGATGAAGCATAACATCCCGGTTTGCACACCGATTGCGAAAGTATCTATCTGAAAATCATTTAAGCAAAAGATTGCACGTACTTGGGTAAATTGTTATTTTTGGAATCAAATAATTGTTACTGAAAATAACAATTTACTCAACATTCTATGGAACAATCTGCTGCGAAAAGCGAAATCGCTGAAAGGCTGAGGAAGGATATACTTTCTCTGGAAGGCTTTCATGCACCGTCTGACGGGCAGCAGAAGCGGTTTGGGTTGGGCGAGATTGAGAAATCGTTTCCAAACGGCGTTTTCCCGACTGGCGCCGTGCATGAATTCACGAGTCTGGCCGACCAGGATGCGGCATCTACCTGCGGTTTTATGGCGGGACTGCTGGGAAAGCTGATGCATCAGAAAGGGCCTTGTTTGTGGATCAGTATGGACCGGATGATTTTTCCGCCAGCTCTCAAATTTTTCGGCGTGGAACCGGACAGGGTTATTTTTATTGATATTAAAAAGAAGCAGGATTTGCTGTGGGCGATAGAAGAGTCATTGAAATGTGAAGCGATTTCGGCGGTGGTCGGGGAGATCAGTGAAATTACATTGACGGAGTCGCGGCGGCTGCAACTAGCTGTGGAACAGAGCCGTGTTACGGGATTTTTGCACCGGCCGAATCCCAGACATGCCAACACATTGGCAAGTGTATCCCGCTGGAAAATCACGCCGATTCCTAGTCAGCTCGAACCTGGCATGCCGGGCGTAGGACACCCACGCTGGAATGTACAATTATTAAAAGTCCGCAACGGCGAACCCGGCGAGTGGAATATAGAATGGTCCGAAGGCGATTTCCATCTGGTCCCTGAGCAAGCGGCTGTGGTAGTACGTGAAGGGTTGCAGAAGGTTGGTTGATTAAGAGCCGTTTATCATTTTAATCGGTTCGAAATTCTGTGTAAATGCGTAATTTCCCAGACAACATTCACAACATACCTTAACTCCTTCACAATGAGATTTCCTTTACTTTTAATTTGTTTACTTCTTTTACAGAACCTGGTACACGGCCAGGCCCAAGCCCCGGTACCCACCGATAAAATTGATGCGCTTTTTAAGGAGTGGGATAAGGCGGGAATGCCAGGCGTCGCAGTAGGCGTGGTGCATGGCGGCAAACTTATTTATGCCAAAGGATTCGGTGAGGCGGACTTGGAAACGGGCGTGAAAATTACGCCTGAAACGATTTTCCATGTTGCCTCGGTTTCCAAGCAGTTTACGGCTTTTGCAGTTGTAATGTTGGCGGAGCAAGGTAAATTATCGCTGGATGACGACATCAGAAAATACCTGCCCGAAATTCCGGATTTTGGAAAAACCATCACCATCCGCCAGCTCGCGCACCATACCAGCGGCCTGCGCGACCAGTGGAATTTGCTGGCGATGGCCGGCTGGCAACTCGACGACGTCATCACGAAACAACACGTTTTTAACCTCATTACTCGTCAGAGAGAACTGAATTTCGAGCCCGGCTCGGCGCATTCCTACTGCAATACGGGCTACACTTTACTCGCCGAAATTGTCAGCCGGGTTACCAAGCAGCCCTTCGATTACTGGATGGAACGCAATGTCTTTAAGCAACTTGGGCTGAAGAATACGCTGTTTTACGACAACCAGGAAAAAATCGTAAAAGGCCGCGCCTATTCATTTCACCGCACACCCGGCGCCATGGGCCCGACCATGTTCAGCAAAAGTATTCTTAGTTACGGCAATGTCGGCGCCACCAGCTTATTCACCACCGTAAATGATATGGCGCTCTGGATCGACAATTTCAAAAACCCGCAGGTAGGTACGCAGGCGACGATCAAACAAATGCTGGAAAAAGGGCGCCTCAATAAAGGTGATACAATCCAGTATGCCTTCGGCC
Source organism: Dyadobacter luticola (assembly GCF_005860805.1). Classification (GTDB taxonomy): domain Bacteria; phylum Bacteroidota; class Bacteroidia; order Cytophagales; family Spirosomataceae; genus Dyadobacter; species Dyadobacter luticola. The sequence goes on from NZ_VCEJ01000002.1 coordinate 220,436, forward strand.
TTGTGCATGGAATGTATAAAGGATTATCTTATTTCGGCCACGGCGGCGCGGATGCGGGGTATCGGTCCAACATTGCCTATTTTCCAAAAGAGGATTATGGCTTTATTGTACTGAGTAATCAGGCGGAGTTTGACGGAGGCAAAAAGGTCTTTGAAATGGTCGATGTTTTGTTGCCCAATTCAATAAAAGAAGACAAAGCAGTTGCTAAAACCCCTGAGAAAAAGGAAGTTAAATTTGACTCGCTGCTTTTCGGGCCTTACATGGGTACTTATGCATTGACGGAAGCGCCGGGTGTTAAATTAACATTCAAAAAAGAGGGCAGCACTTATACTGCACAAGTGACCGGTCAGCCCTGGTTTCCAATTTTTCCGTCGTCGGACTCGACATTTTTTTGGAAAGTGGTCGATGCTGCGGTGACTTTTCACAAATCCAAAGACAAGCAGGTGAGCCGCATCACATTACATCAAAACGGCGATCATCCTGCCACCCGCTCCGAAACGGAAGTTGCTGCGACCTTTCCGCTTGAACAATACGCCGGAAGATATTATAGTCCTGAACTGGAAACCTTCTACATCATTGAAGCAAAAGACAAAGCACTCAAAATCCGTCACGTGCATCACGGAGAGGCCGATTTGAATGTGGTTTCAAAAGATAAACTTTCTTCATCCTGGTGGTTTGTCGGAAGCATTGATATGATCCGAGACGCTTCAGGCAATGTTTCGGGACTGAAAATGTCGAACGGACGCGTGATGAACTTGCGGTTTAAAAAGATACCAGATGATTTTGCGGCGGGGACGTTTGCAGAAGCGGGTAAGTAATGATTTTAGAAATAAAAATGCTCAAAGTCCTTCGAATCGGGCTTTGAGCATTTTTATTTAACATTTAACATTATTGCTGCGATTCCAGCAACTCATCGAGATTTTCAAGACCCATCGTGAAACCTTCTTTGAAGCCCATTTCAAGGTGTTTTTCCAGATCCGACAGTTCATTAAAAGTCAGAACAATGCTGACAACTGTATGGTCACCCTCTGCATTGAATGACGTCAGCCAGCCGGAACCGGGCAGGAAATCACTTGGTTTACCGGTTTCGTCGCAGAAAAAATCCAGCGCCGAGAAAGATTTTTGCGGCTCGATGGACTTGTAATCCATGCGCGCCCAATGTTCCTCACCCTCCGGCCCGACCATCGCATAAAGCCAGTGACCACCTTCCCGAAAATCCAGTTCTTTCGACCGGGCCTTCCAGGGTTTTGGCGCCCACCACTGATCTAGCAGCTCTTTTTGTGTCCATGCAGCCCATACGCGCGCTACCGGCGCAGCAAATTCCCTTTCCACATGGACTTTTTTGGTTTCCTTGTCCACTGTGAAATTCATTAAAAGGTCAGTTTTCATAATCATTTGGTTTTAAGTTAATTGATACGCAAACTCTTCCAGCCACTGATCAACTTCCTTCTTACGCCTGGTAATGAAATGTTAAAATTTTCCTGCCAATGCTTCACTTATTTACAAAAATAAAGCCGCCCGAAAAACTGCGGGCGGCTCTGCAAAGACATTAAATCCTGATTTTTTATACCTCGGCTCTCTGATACCACTTCCTTATTTTCGACATCAGCTCCTCCAATTTGATTGGCTTGCTGAGGTAATCGTCCATCCCGGCATCCAGACATTCCTGCTGAGTGCCTTCCATCGCATTGGCTGTCAGCGCGATGATCACAGGCTGGTTCGCAACCGTTTTGCGGATCAGGCGGGTAGCTTCGAGGCCATCCATGATCGGCATTTGCATATCCATCAAAATCAAACCGTAATTTTTCTGGTTCGCGGCTTCCAGTGCTTCCTGTCCGTGGTTGGCGATATCCGGGGTGTAACCCAGCTTTTCGAGAATCCGTACAATCACGCGCTGGTTAATCTGATTGTCTTCGGCCACCAGTAAATCGAAAGGATATTTGTCTGAAAAATCAACCGAAAGCTTGTGTTGGGTTGTTGCTTCCACTTTCGCACGAAGGGTTTTTTGCAGCGCATGCATAATCTGCGTTCCCAGAACATGCTGCCTCACCGGCTTCGATAACACTGACGCGAAAAGATGGCGGTGCTGCTCTTTCACCTCTTCACCGATCGAGCTCAGCAGAATAATCGGCGTCTTCGGCATATACCGCCGGATCGCATTACTTAACGTAACTCCATCCATTTCAGGCATTTGCATATCGCTGATCACCAGATCAATTCCCTTGTCATCTTCAAATAAAATAGACAGTGCATCTTTGCCGGAGGAAGCCATCACAGGCTGCAATTTCCAGTTTTCCATCTGACGTTTCAGGATCGCAAGGTTTGTCGCATTATCGTCTACGATCAGGATTCTTTTTCCAATATGCTCGTGCATATCGTGCTGTACAACAACCGGCAAAATCTTGTTTCCTCTGGTAGTCAGCAAGGTAAACGAGAATGTGGAGCCGCGGTTTACCTCGCTGCTTACGCTGATTTCTCCGCCCATGAGTATTACCAGCTTTTCCGAAATAACAAGTCCAAGGCCCGTGCCGCCATATTTACGGGTAGTGGACGAATCGACCTGCGAAAAGGCCTTGAAAAGCCGGTTCAGCTTATCTTCCGAAATGCCGATTCCGGTATCCCGTACGTCGAAACGAAGCCGCAATTGTCCGCCTGGCAGTGCCTCGTCCTGGCTTACAAATACGCAAACTTCGCCCTGCTCTGTAAATTTCATGGCATTTCCCACGAGATTGATCAGGACCTGACGCAGCCTCAGCTGGTCGCCCACGATCTGGTCAGGCACATTTTCTTCAATCTGGTAAACCAGGTCAAGCCCGATTTTGGCAGCTTTGGTTCCGAAAATATCCAATACATCCTCAATGCTCTGACGAAGGTTAAAGTCCTGATTTTCAAGTTCCAGGTTTCCGGATTCTATTTTGGAAAAATCAAGAATATCATTGATCACATTAATGAGCGTGTCCCCGCAGGTAGCAATAGTTTCGGTGAACATTCGCTGTTCCTCGCTGAGCGGCGTCTCCTGCAAAAGGGCCGCCATCCCGATCACGCCATTCATCGGCGTACGGATTTCGTGGCTCATTGTGGCCAGGAATACACTTTTTGCCTGATTCGCCTTGTCGGCTTCTTGTCTGGCGATGATTAATTCTGCATTTGCTGCACGCAGGGTTTCGTTTGCCTTTTTCTGATCCTCCTCATTTTGCTTGCGGATCAGCGAAAGTTGTGCTTCTTTTTGGAGTTCGGCCATTTCGAGGGTGCTCGCAATGTGCTGCTCATAATACCGGTTGAGCATAAATGCCCACAGTCCGCAAATAAAGAAGATTGCCGCTGCCAGCAGGATGTGTATCGTAAATGTCAGCAGGTCGAAATAGCCGAGCTGAGTGAAAAAAACTTCTTCCAGACCCGTATTTTGCAGATAACCAAATATGGCGTGGTGTACCAGCACCACGATCATGATCGGAATCTGTAATTTCCACTTTTGATAAGTGATCAAAACAGCACTGCCGATGAAGGCAAAAAAGTGCATTTCGAAGAGCCCGTGCATTTGATAGATAAACTGGGCCATGTAAATTCCCAGCACCGTACTCAGCACATATTGGTACAGATCAGAATCCGGCAGGGCAATTTTTGCAGAATAATAGGCCACCAGCAGGATCCCACCCACACCCAATGCGATCGACCAGGTATCATAAAAAAGCGCAAGCACCAGCCCAATTGCAAAATACCCCGGCAGGAAAAAATTCATCAGCCGGTCGGACCGATCCTTGACACCCAGGAGAAAATGGTCGGTAGGGGTGTTTGTTAAGGTATTTTCTATTTCCATTAAATTTCAAAGAGGAGTTTAAATTTTATAGAGGAGTTAGTTTTTACAAACAGGTATGGTGCAGCCGTAAGACTTCATCGCCCGCGCACTTAGCATCGGAAGCGACTGATCTTTCAGTAAACCGGCCAATGCGATCCGGGCATAAGCCGATTTTTCTTCGGTGCAGTAGCGGCTTGCATTGTAATTACCGCGGTAATAAAGTTTTTGAGATTGATCGATGAGTGCGGCCTGCGGTGTGGAGTAAACGCCGACGGTATTGGCCACGGACTGGTCAAATGAAACTGGAATTTCAAGTCCGATTTTATCCTGGATATATTCAACCGTATATTTTTTGTCGGTCAAAACTACTACACGGAAGTCGACGTCCTTGCCGTATTGCTTTACCAGTGATTGAAAATGTCTTTTGTTAAAACGGGAGCAGGCGCATTCGGGATTGTAAAAGTGAAGGAAAACGGGTTTTTCGTTCTTGCTGAGAAACTTTTCGGGCAGGTTTATCTTCGTTCCAAGCGAAACTAGTTTGTAGTGCGCGGGGATAGGCGTAGGAAGCTGATATACCCAGTCGTTGTACCAAAACAGCGCTCCAACGGACGAGAGAAGCAATGTTAGCCAAACCGTCACCAAACCCATTCTAATCATCTTAATCCTTTGATGTACAATTAATTTTATTCTACATCAAATTTAATTCAAAATGGGTGATTTTGGCGAAACGCTATTGTATTTTTTTGAGATGGTAGCTTACTTCTTCATCTGCCTTTTGAAAAACGCCCAGGTTTCTTCGAAAACGTCGAAATCGGTTGGGAATTCGTGTTTGCCGTTGATGACTTTTACAAGAGTTACTTCGGGTTTTCCTTTCTTTTCGTAGGTATATTTTTCGACGGTAATGTCGTTCGAAGTATCTTGGTCGGTGGGAATCGTTTTCACTGGCTCGCCGCTGTAACCGTCTAGCTTGGCCCAATATTGGAAGGATTGCTCGGTGGCGCGTACCTGGCCGAGTGTCACGCCGGGCGTTTTCACCTCTCCGCCATTGTACGGATTCGTCGAGTCGGCCGTACCATTTGTGATCATGACCGGCAGCGCCACATTCATCGGGCTGCAATCCAGATTATCCTGAGTTGGCAGGTTGGCAACGATGGCCGAGATCCCTTTGATTTTATCCGGCATTGTCAGCCCAAGCTTATAAGCCATGTGCCCGCCACCCGAAAAACCCGTCGCAAAAACGTGTGCTTTGTTGATTTTATATTTCTTTGAAAAGAAATCGATCATACCAGAGAAGAAGGCTTCCTCATTGACATTTTCCGTGTTTGCAACCGCTGTCGATGCTTTTCTGCATTCATTCCAATATTTTTTATAACCAGCTGGATAAACCAGGATCAAATTTTCAGCATCCGCTTTTGCCTGCAATTTCGTCGCATGATTGATAATACTTTTTGGATCCCCGCCAGACCCGTGCATGATAAAAAGCAAACTAGCACCCGGCTTGATTGCCGTCGATGGATTGTACATGAAAACGCGGTGGTACTTGTCGATCAGTAAAGAATCCGTAACAAACTGCGCTTTGGAAGCTAAACTTTGCGATAAAATAGTGGCTAAAAAAAGATATTTGAGCATAAAAATGATGGTAGATACGAAGCGGCAAGTTAGGCAGAAACGGTTTTTAAAGTATGAATCTTTCCAGGGTAGCCACCAGGTTTCCGATCGAATGCATGGCCATGGAAGTGTAAATGGAACGCGTATAGTATTTGGCGTAACCAAACAGGCAGGCGTCGATAAAGCTTTGGACGATACCAATGTTGGCGGTCATGGTATTCTCATAAGCGAAGTTGTGCAGCAAAACGAAGATCAGGGCTTGTATCAATATGGAGATGTGCCTGCTCAATTTTTTGGTCAAAACCATTAATAACAGTCCCCGGAATATGAGCTCCTCCGTGATCGGCGCGAGAATTACCGCCCCAAGAATCCGGATGAAGGAAGAAGCCATGGGATGATTCCAGGGGTTAATTTCCAGCATCCCCATTTGATAAAGCACGAATTCGACCAGGAGCACATAAGACGTAAAACCCGCCACGCAAGCCAGAAACCGGGAATTCGACACAGGTTTATTGAGAAAAAGATCGTCGGGATTGATGTCCCCCTGGCGTGTCCGGATGATAACAACCATGATGACCAGTAAAAAAGGAACAACCCGCAATAATGCCAATTTGAGATCCCCGCTCATGAATTTGATGGTAGGGTGTTTTTTTAATTACTTGGTAGAAAGCCTCTCAGAAAAAAACGGTAGCATTTTTTGCTCGATGCGTTCGCCGATGCGGTTCAAATGATCGCCCTGATATTCTTCGTAGGAATGCTGGATCTTATAGTTATCCAAAACCTCATGCAAAATTTTGATATTGGAGGCAATCGGCTGGTCCTTATCACCTGCGTCAAAGGCAATTCCTTTCAACTGTTTCAGATTTGAAATGTATTGATCGACCGTTACCAGCGGCATATTGGAAGTCCACTTTGCCTCGATTTCAGGACGCTGTTTTCCATTTTCAATAATCTGATCCGTGAAAAATGGTGGTTTCAAAGGATTCGGCGACCAGGCAGCAGCATAGGCGAGGGCGGCTTTCGTTCCGAAATCAGCTTTTGCAAAATCACCCGGCTCTTTGACTGCTTCAATTTTTGCCAAAGATTCCGTCGAACGCGCACCCGGCGCCAGACAGCACGGACTCAGTAAATAAATGCTCGAAAATACTCCGGGATTTCGCTCCCCGACGCGCATCGCGCCATAACCACCCATCGAATGTCCCGCCAGGCCGCGGCTTGCAGCTTTGGCAATCGTCCGGTAATGTTGGTCAACGTAAGCCACCAGTTCCTTGGACACAAAATCCTCCCAGTTGCCGGTTGTGATGGAATTGGAATAATAACTGCCGCCGCTGCGGGTATACGCATTCGGCGTCACAATGATCATTTCATTCACTTTCCCCGCTGCAAAAATTGGATCGACCACCGCAGGCAGGCTGATCCAATGTTTCATGAGCCCATACCATTGCGCATCGGTGTCAGTAAATCCATGCAGCAGATAAATCACCGGATACCGCTTTTTGGACTCCTTTTTGTAGCTCGGCGGCAGGTAAACAGACACCTCCGGATCGGCCGAATTTCCTTCCAGATTTCCTTCCAGGCCTTTTCCATGCACTTTAATGCGCTCGACGGAGCCTTGTAGTGTTTGTTGGGCGGACAGCGAATTTGTCGCGAAAAACGAGATAATGAAGACGCAAGCAAGTGTGAAACATTTCATATTAAATTATTTTAAAACTAAGATTTTAGAATGTTTTTCGTCGCCCTTTTCGTCGAAAACGGAAATGATGTACGAGCCGTTTTCGAGACTTTGAATGTTTATGCTGTTTTCAATCCAGACAACGGAACATGTACGGTCGCGGCCATTTGAATCTGTGACCCTGATCTTCGGTTTGTTAGTCAGGGTAACATTTTGCTGAAAATTTAAAACTGTGGTTGCCGGATTGGGGTAGATAAAGTTTTCATTCGATAACATATTGAAAATGACCGACTGAATGCTACTGTATGCGAAACTTTCATCCGTATCCACCATTTTCAATCGGTACAAATTTTCTCCGGCTAGCGGTTTCTGGTCGATAAATTGGTAGTTCCAGAGTACGACGCTCTCCTTGAACGATGTAAGTATTCCAATACTTTGCCATGATTTTCCGTTCTGGCTTCTTTCAATTTCAAAAAAGTCACTGTTCGCTTCAAACGTTGTTGTCCAATCAAGTATGGCGATATTGTTTTCAGATTTTGCAACAAATCGGGTAAGCGTAACGGGCAAAGGTGCGCCATCAGCGCCCAGGGAATAAACTTCATAGTTATTTGGCGGCAAAGAATTAGCCGTGGTAATCGATCCGCCAAGCGTTGTAGAGCTTCCGCCAAGTACTGAAATCGCGTCTATTTTAGAAGGGATTTTCTCCCATTTTCCATTTTTCCACCCTACTATGATGAGATTACCGATTGGGTTCGCAAACGAGCTAATGTTGCTATCAGCATTCCAGGTCAAGGTAATTTTTGTTGGATTGAGACCATTTATATCCCAATATTCAGTCCCCGACACAGCTGCAACAGACAGATCTTTGGAGCTGGTTGGAAATGACGCTGCTGATGGATTAGCATGGTAGTAAGCACCATAAGTCTTGTCTGCGGCTGCGGCAAATGGGCCATAAAAGCCGTTGTGCCCGACCGGAAAGACAAATAATGCAGAGCCAAATTTTCGCACATATCCATCAATAAAACCACCCGTTCCTGCCCCGGTAATTTGCGTGTTCTGAGGAAAATTAAGCAACCCGACAGGTATAGCGCGACCTACACGTACAATCGCCGACGAAACACCACTTCCTCCCGCAAATGTCTGGTTGCCAAACAATGTTAGTTGCGCGCCTGAGGGGATAGATATATTTCCGTACAGTTTTTGCTGGGCGCGAACACTGAAACAAAAAAGGGACAAAAGCACCGCTGCAACGATCTTGCAGGCCTGCGATTTACGTAGCTGCAAATTTTTGTAACTCTCCATGACGTTATCTAGATGATTAAGGAATATAGGTCATCTTTAAGTCGCCTTTTGTCACTTTTATCGTGCATCCTGCCTGCGGCGACTTGATAGTGGGAAGTATTGAAAATGAAACGTAGTCTCCGGTAACCAAGCCTATAACCTCTGAGACTTTTGTGATATACTTATCATGATATACAGGAGTAAGTTTTTCATCCAGAATCGGGTAATCGATTACCTCTCCATTTCTCATCAACTCGACTTCCAGCCCCATTACCGATGTACCTGTGCAGCCCTCACTGTTCTCAATAGTAAGAAACGTTTCAACGATATACGAACCTTCAACAGCACGAACCTGCCCATCTGTGGACTGATAAGTAAAGCCGCTCATCACAATCTGAATATTCGGATACGTAAGATTCACCCTGACACCATCTGTTAATTCACCTGTTGTAGCTCCGGTAACCATCATTCTGGGGAACGATCCAAAGCTTTGGAAACTCAATTTTGTCCATGACGCCTTTCCATCGGCATCGGAAGTCAAAACAGAGAAGTTCGTCTGTGTGCCATCGGCAATGGTAATTTTCCCGGTGGCTTTATCAACTTTAAATTTTCTGCCAGTAGTTGACGCTTCTACTTCCAGATTGGAATTTGATTCGATGACGGTTGGATTCGTCCCGATTTTGACCTGAGCAGATAAATCTTTTGTAATAAAGAGCAGGTACAGCAAGGAAATTGCAAAAGGTAAAATTTTAGAGCGCATAGAAGAATGTTAAGTAGTGAGAAAGAAGTATTTAAAGTAAAGATGTAACCTTTTCTATACATTCTTGCCCGAGGGTTTGGATTTTTTCGTATGCAAATCTCTACCGCTGCCCGAACGAATCGTTTTGCATCTCCGCCAATTCATGCAGCTGCGTCCTAAGCTCCTGCACATTCTTGTCCGGAAATTTTTTGAAATATTGTTTCGCAAGAAGATACAGCACGCCAACCACCGCAATGTTCGCGCCTGTCAGCAATAATGATTTTTCAATTCCATACTTTTCAAAATTGCGGCTGATTAAGGAAATGCAGATCAAAAGACCAGCCCCCATACTGAATTGCCAAACCCGGTCCATCGCCGCGCGGCATTTTTCCAGCACGAAAATGACTGCCACCAGGCTCTCGCGCAGATTCGATTTTGAAATTGTCACTTTCGCGATGGTACTGTGATCCGTGAACATAATTTTTAACCCGGCGGCGATCACCAGGGCGTAAATCACGCAGGGCGCATATTGGTACCAATGCGTAAAATCAAAAGGATTGCCGGCCAGGATCGCTATAAAAACACACATTAACAGGAGGAAATAGAGCATGAGGGCCCTCATTTTTTCCTGCGATTTTGAGATCGTGCTTTGCGATTGATTTTTGATCATCGTCAGCACCAGCTGCTCGCTCAATACATTCGAAGCAGCCAGTTTTTGGTCCACAGTTTTCCAGTTTTCTTTCCATTCTTCCAGGTTCATAATATTGATTTTAAAGTGTTTGCGTTTTGATTAATTTTTCAAGCTTCGTTTTTACACGGTTCAGTTTTACACCCACATTCGATTTGCTGATCCCCAGTATCGCGGACATTTCATCGTAACTTTTGTCTTCCAGATACAGAAGCACTAGGGCCTTTTCAATCACATTGAGCTGATCGATAGCTTGATAAAGCGGCCCGGTATCGATGGGGTTTTCAGCCGTGTCCTGCAACTCGGGGATTTCCATGTCAAAGCTGGAAAACGGGGAAGTTGAGCGCCGGTTTGTGGTTTTTCTGAAATTGGAAATGGCGGTATTCATCCCGATCCGGTACACCCAGGTGCTCGCGCCCGACTCTCCGCGGAATGTCGGGAATGCCTGCCAGAGCTGGATCACGATCTCCTGAAAAAGGTCGCGCCGGTCTTCCGGGTCGGCGCAGTATATTTTACAGATCTTAAAAAGTGCGGCCCTATTTTGATTCAGAACTGCCACAAACTGTTTTTCCATCGACTTTGAAATGTTTTCAATATTAGTCGCAGGAAGAGGTGGAAACTTACATTTTTCACTAAAAGATGTTTTGCGCAATAAAATTTATCTTGCCGTATGACATGGTTGTGCCAGACACGCTTGATATTCTATTAACCTGGCGCCCGTCCAGGCTTTCCGCACGCGGCTCAGGAAGTATAAGAAAGTTTCATATATTCAAAGCTTACTTATGCGTTGTTCTCACCTAAGTTATCGATTATGCTGAAAATTTTTCTGATTGTGCTGTTAGTCCTGATTCACTTTACCGGCTATGCACAAAGTAGTAGTGATTATCTTTTGCCGTTTTCCGACAAAACCTCCGGGGAAGAGCTCTATGGCTTTAAATCCAGAAAGGGCAAAGTGATCATCAAACCGAAATATGAAATTGTTGGAACAGCTAAAATGTATCACATCGCTTTAGTGACTTACAAGTTCAAATGGATTGCTATTAATAGAAAAGATAGCGTTCTTTTGAGCCCCTATATTTATGATAATGGTCCGGATGAATTGAGGGAAGGCCTTTTTAGATTTGAAGAGCATGGCCTGATTGGTTTTGCAAATAACAAAGGGCAGAAGATTATTCCCGCACGTTTCGAGTGTGTTTCTTTTTTTGTAAATGGCCTGGCAGCTTTTAATGTTGGCGGACACGCGGAATACCGAGATCCGGAACACCCAACCTGGGAAGGGGGTTTGTGGGGATTTATTGACAAAACAGGAGTAGAAGTGATCCCACCGCAATTTGCAGGAGTATTGTATTTTGAGCAAAAGTATGCTGAGGCATGGACAAAAGACAAAAAGCACGTTCTGATAGACAAAAAGGGAAAAATTAGAAAAATTCTGAGCCAATAGAATAGTGAAACCGAAACACAATAACACGCTATGTATAAATGCTTAAACAATGTCAATCCGAATGTTGAAGAAGTCCGTCTCTGGGCTTATGATGAAGATGTGCTATTCACGGAGCAAGATGAAGACCTGATATTGTACGACTATCGATATGTGCCGATCTTGATGGAGCTAGCCTCAGACCCCACTTGTCCAAAGGATCACTATTGTCTGACCATTCTTGTGGCCTACGGCCAAAGTCAGTTAGCCGGCAGGGTAACCGGAGCGATTAATGAAATAGAAAAATGCATCCGGCAATTTAACGGGCCAGTCAGTAGTACGGTGAAGCAATGGCAGCAGGATTTTATGGAAATGAGTGGGTTGATCTCACGCCCATAAAGTTATCAGTAAATTTGAGCCTTTTGAAAAATACTATTTCAGCTTAATCAGCGGATGGTTCAGCCCATTTATATGATTATTAACAATCTTATATTTCGACAGACTTTTCAACAGCTGCGTCAAAGTCTTGAATCCGTAGGTGCGGGAGTCAAAACTGGGGTCGATTTTGCGGAGAGAAGAGCCCACTTTTGAAATCAATGCTTCCTCTTCTTCATTCGTAGAAATCTCAAAGGCTTTGTCGATAATGTTCATATCTATTTTGGGGAATTGCGTCTCTGCCTCCGGCTTTTTAGCTGCCTTCTGAATTTTTCCTTGTGGGACAATATCGACCTTTTTAGCCTCGGCTTCTTCAATAACCACGTCCAGTTCCGCGATCAGGTTCTCGCTGAATGTGAAGATCTCGCAGGAATTTACAAAAGCGATCGGTGTGGTTTTTCTGCCGATACCCATCACAAAAAGCCCTTCTTCTCTGATCCTTTTCGCCAGACCCGTATAGTCGCTGTCGCTGGAAACGATGCAAAATCCGTCCACGCTTTTGCTGTGCAGAATGTCCATGGCGTCGATAATAAGCGAGCTGTCCGTTGAGTTTTTGCCGGTGGTGTACGAAAATTTCTGGATCGGGCTGATCGAGTAATTGTTGACTGTTTCCTTCCAGCTATTCATATTTGAACTCGTCCAGTCGCCATAAATCCTTCTGATCGTGGCCTTTCCGTATTTGGAAACCTCTTCAAGCATTTCCTTCATGAACTTCGCCTGTGCATTGTCGCCGTCGATCAATACTGCAATGTTGAATTTGGTTTCGCTCATTTGGCTTATCAATGATTTGTTCTGCCCGTCAAGTTAATGTCTTTTGACAGATTTTAGCTTACACATTATTTGCATTCCCAGGACCTGGCCATGTACGATTGAGATATAAAATCGGCGTGGAAGTTATTTCCGGCCCCGCTTGAATTTCAGCTTTCCGTCAATATTCAGCGCGATTTTCTTGCCCTGTCGCTGGCCCGCATCGCAGGTGGGGCGGTAGTGGATGCCGCCGTACACGCGTGAGTCGCCGGCTTCTTTTGCGGCTTCTTCGAAGGAGGTGTAGCTACGCGGGCCGAGGCCGAGCCAGTTGTAGGAATCGTCCGTGAATTTGAAATGGTCGCCAAAGAGGAAAGTGAGTGTCTGGGCAGCCGAAGCCGAGACCAGGGCGTGGCCCGACGGATATTCGGGATGGGGTGGCGTGGCGATCAGCGGGGCCCATTCCGGCTTTTTCATCACCGAGCGGATGAATGTTACCGGTCGCAGCCCGTTGTATTTATACTTGCCTTTGAAAATACTGATCGTCGCCTCATAGCAACTGATGCCCAGATAAGCATTGGCAACTGCCGCGATACCGAGATTGGATTTTTGTTTGATCAAAATATCATTCAAAATCGAAAACCAATGTGCGCCGCCGAAACTCTTACCGTCCGGATCGTCGGCCCAGAAAAGCGCAATCGCCTTTTGCTCAGGCGTAATGTGCTCGGCAATGTCATACACTTCCCTGACCTGCGCATAATAAGCCGAAGACGGATCGGTGGAATAGGGGATAGGTTTTTCAAGATCGGCATTCTTATCGCTCCCCAGGATCATCTGTCGGTTTTGGCCCCAAAACGGTAAAATCGCCTCCATCAATGCCGGTGGCGTCGGCACCCACAAACCGTTTCCGATGGGTAGTTGATAAGGTTTTTTACTCTCGCTTCCGTCGGTTTTGGACCATTCAAAAATCGCAGCGGCGATGCTTTTTCCAAATTCCCCCGAGCGGGCCAGCTCCTCTTCCTTGTTGCCTTTTTTAAATGAATCCACCGTCACGGCCTCCATAGAGTCGATACACGCTTTGTTCGCGGCCGAAGTCATGGGATACAGGCTGCGGGTGATGGCCGCCAGCGCCGCATTCGCACTTTCAGGCCAGAAATAATCTGCATTTGCTTTGATGGCCGGCAACTTGCCAAGCCCGTTCAACTGCGGTGCGATCGATTGATACCCTGAGAATCCGGGTGCAATCGATTCGTACAATGCAATGCTGGTATAAGCGCAGCGGCGCAATGTTACCGGCGGCGGCGCGGGGGTGGTACGGGCAATTTTTAGTAAAACAGTTGTCCAGGAAGTGACTACGTCGGCAGGATAAGCAGCAGCGTCTTTCGACTTAACCGACCGGAGCGACGCGAATGTCAAAGAATGCAGGCAAAGCAGGCCGATAACAAGCCAGAAGGCGCGGCCAAACAAGAATAAATGCTTCATGTTGAACGGATTATGTTGTGCGATTTTGATAATGAAAATAATATTTTCATCGCACCAGGCCTAGCCGTAAACACAGAAAGGGGATTTAGTTAGTAAGCGTCTTATAATATCATTTGCGGAGTTCTGGGGCTGTGTACCCATGATGAGTGTGGTGAAAGACTTAAAGAATGTTGAGTTCCGCTCGAAGATCGACTCGGTTTAGCACACGACACACTCAGCCACCGGCAGCATTGTTTTAAAGTCCAAATTTTGAAATCAAGATGAAAAAGTTACTTTTTAGCTCGAAAACCCTAGTTTCCGTAGGTAGTAGCATTACACAATTCAACTTCTAATTTTACCAATCCCATACCATCTACCACTCAGTCAATTGAAATTTTATTTATTATTTTTTGAGTAAAAGTGTAAAAATCGTTGTAGCTATTTTTTACAGCCCCCAAATGTGCGCCGATAGCCCCATCAGAAGGTTTTAAAAGAAAAATAGGTTTTCTGGCTTCCATAGCCATGGGTATTAAGCTATGATAGTGTTTTAAAAGAGCCAGGCAATATTCATCATCATTAACAGTAAGATTAGTTTCATCTGTATTCTTCAAAACAAACTCCCTGAAGACGTTAGGAATTCTGTTAGCCCAGTTTAAATATGACTTTACTGGCCTGCTCTCCTTAATGCCGTGCTGCATAACAACATAACCTAATGGACTTATCAAACCACTTGGCAATATCAATGACGGCTCGGGATTCCTGCTCGTTCTGTCTTTCCACTCTTCTTGCCAAGTTCCTAATCTATTTCCAAGATTTTTAAGGCCTTGGAGAGAAAATAAATCTGCTGCCATCGGCACAATAACATAGTCTGCCGCAATCAGTGTAGCCCTATTTATCGCGCCAAAATTAGGTCCGATATCGATTATATTAAAGTCTGCTTGCCATCTTTCACTAGCTTCCTTTATCACTCTAAAGAATGAAGATACTACCCGAAAAGCAGCTTCGTCCCGATTCAAACATTGACCCCACCCACTACTTAATTTATCTTCAAAAAGGGATAACTCTAAATCACCGGCAAGTAGTCCGATATTACCTTTGATTTGCTCGATGTGAGCAGGAGTAATATCACCGATACCCCTGTTCAATGGTTTAATACTTTCTAAAATTGTTGGCCTCGATGACTCTGTGTCATATATTTCTTGCAACCTTTCATCACTAAGGAACATGGATGTTAAATTAGTCTGTGGATCAAGATCAACCGCAAGGCATCTAAATCCTAGCTCAGACAGCATATAAGTAAAATGATATACTAGTGTTGTCTTCCCCACGCCACCTTTGTTATTGAAAAAGGCTATTGTTTTCATGATTTTCTTTTGTAGATAATTACGCCAAAGCTAGTCGATTGATTTAGAATGAAGACCGGCTCCGGAGATCCATTTCTTTTCAGAGATGCTTTCGCTCTTTTTACGCCAACATTAAAAGCATTTATAAAACCCAAGTTTTTTGCTGCCTCCGCTAATGTAGGATTTCTATAATCATTTGTATTTGGGAAATTTTCTGGTCTCGCATCGCCAAATAGCCCACCTGGATTTGTTATTTCTATTCGGTCTGCAAATTCATAGAATTTGATTGGGGCATTCGACTGATAGTCTCTATGAATGATAGCATTATATAGCAGTTCCTGAATAGCAGAAGCTGGATATGCAGATTCATATTGTTCTCCAAGTTTGTTTTGTACTTTTTTTTCGATTTGTGATTTAATAAAGTCATCCAAGACCTTTAATTGTGTTGTTAGATCGCCTTCAAATCTATGCTCATACTCAAAATCACTTACTTCATCATCTCCTGCAAATCTAACATATTGGATATATGCCCCGCTAAGGTAATATCTCGGATTTTTTCCGAACAGTAGAATTCCAGCAAATGTTGGAACATTGTCTCGCAGATCAAAGAATTTCAATGAAGCCAGCTGCTCTTTAATTTCTCTTCCGTTTTCTTCTAATGTCTTGGCATCGATTGCGGTAGGCAAATAAGTTAGTTTGAAGATTTCCAAGCTGACTTCATTTACATCCGACCCATAAGCTGGTTGGGTATCAAATGATCTGTCAAAAGTCGAGCGTTTCTCACTTAATATGCGTTCTTCTGCTTCGTTTGCAACTCCCTTTCTTTGACCAACACGAATGCAGACTTTTCCTTTGTAACGGGTTGGAGGCACTAGCGAGGGCTGTACTTCTACTACCGCTACATCTCCTTCGTCAAATGTGAACTTTGCAACAACCATTGCGGGTGGAGGGACAATCCGGCCATCAGTTCGGTAATTTAGGAGTGTTTGCATCAGTTGTTCGTCCACTATCGTTCCATTCAGGGTGCCGTCATCTTTTGCCCCAATGATAAGGTAACCAGGCAGCTTGTGGTTTGGCATGTCATTACAAAAGGAACAGATGGCTTCGCCAAACTTATCTGCATCGGTTTTTGATATTGTTTTTTCGATTCGATCAGCTTCGAGGGCAGGTAGAATTTTTTTTACTTCTTCCTCAGATATCATAGGAACTCATTTTTTTATTATGTGACAAGATGAAAAATGAGCAATCAATAAGCAAATTTATATTGGCTCGGAAAATTTCAGGTTTGACATCGCGCACTGGTTAATCGACTGGACTGCATAATTATAGTGCCATTTTTCAATTCATGAATCAGCTATTTTATATCTAAGTACACTCCAGATCTCCCCCTCCCGCAATTTGCATTTCTCCAAATTTCTTCTGAACCTTCGAGCTCCTAATCAAATGTAACATATGAAGAATCTTGCAAGAAATGCCCTGTTATGGTGGGGGTCGGCGAAAGCTCCCCGAGCGGTGTTACATCTGCTAGGACACCTAAAACAGGGCGCCCCAGTTTAATTTTTTATCCTAAAAAATGTAACACAATGCAAACACAACTAAATTCCGACGAATCGGAAGATTCGAAGAAGCTCTTGGCTTATGGCCGGGAAGTCGCAGAGCTGCTCAGCCAGAGCCACGCCTCCACCTGGATCAATGACCTTTGGGACATTTACAGCGGCTACATGATGGCCCAGAAGGATCTAGGCCACAACCTCCGCGCCGGTGACATTTTCGCATCATTCAAGGAGCTGCTATTTTTCTTTCAGCGCATTGAGAAGATGAAAAAGTGAGATTTTTGCTAGTAAGTAACAAAGCCAGACATCAATCAAGATCGTCTGGCTTTGTTGTTTTAACGGAACTGAATCAGTTTCGGCGGGCTGCACTGGAATAATATCGACAGTCACACCTTAGTGATGAGAATATGCCAGTGTAGCGCAGCTAGCGACATTAAGACTTAACATCCTTTATTTTATCTCTTTCTGAACCGCTTCGATGTTGCCCAAAAGTTCTTTTATTTTTGGAAGACCTTTCTCTCCTGCCATTTTCAGGTCCGGATCTTCAGGTTTTGCGTTTTCAAGTTTTTTGGCATTGGTTTCATGACGGTCGGCCAATGCCTCCAGCCACGCTTTTTCATAATCCTTGCCGGATTTTTTGGCAAGGTCCTCCCGTTTTTCCTTATCGTCCTTGGATTCTCCTTCTGGCAGCGTCCAGCCTTTTTTCGTAGCAAGTGCTTTCAATTGGTCCGTGAGCTTGGTGTGTTCTTTTACCAGCTTGATAGCCAATGCCTTTACCGCGGGCGAAGTGGCTTTTTCCTCGCCTTGTTTCATTACCGCAATCCCGGCATACATACTTTCAACAAGGTCGTATACCAGTTTGGGGTCGTCACCCTGTGCCTTGGCGCTGTCCTCGGCCATTTCTTGCGTTGCCTCCATGGAACTGTCGGCGCTGAGGCTATCCTGTTCTCCGGCTGATTTGTCAGAACTCGAACAGTAGCTAAGTCCAAAAACAGCAAAAATTGCAAGCCCGATGTGGTTGATCTTTTTCATTATTAGGTTTTTAGTGATGATGAAAATGTAGATTACAATTATTGTTCCAGGTAGGCAGTGACCTTTATTTAAACGCTTTCGTTTCCGGAGATAATTATTCTCATATTACGGTAAATGCTAACTCACCTTACGATCATGAGAAATAAATTGTTACTATTAATTTTAGGAATGCTATCATTCCAAAAATCCTTCTCCCAAAGTCCGCAGCCCCAACCCGGCAGAATGCTTGCCGTGAACATTGGAACAAGCAAAGCTGGCACCGGGGATATGCGGGGTTTGGTTTTAGGAGTTGAGTATGAAAAAAGGTTTCGCCCGAAACTTTCCTGGTCGTCCGAACTCGGCATGACGATCCATGATGGCGAGGATTTGCTGATTGTGACGACGGACGATGGCGGACAGCAGGATTTGTCTTACCGTTACACCACAGCCGGGGCGCAGCTTTCGGGGAAATTGGGCTGGCATTTTGCAAAATCTGAGCACATCGACGTAGGTCTTAAACTAGGTGGGCTCGTCCGTTATCAATCTTCCTCCGTCGCCAGCGAGCGGGCAGTTTTATTTCCACTGGCAACGGGGTATCCTCTTCCACTCACCATAAACCGCAACTTCGATCCCCAACGAACTGTGTCCGTCGGAGGCGTTTTCCAACTTTTCGCACGTTATACCTTCAACAAAACCTGGTCACTTGGTGCCTTGACCGGTTTGCAGGTCGACACCAACGGAGACGCGTTTTTCCCGTCACTGTCGCTGAATATCGGAAGGCGGTTTTGAAACATATAAAGCCAACTCCCATATTTTGATTGTTTTCCTGTCGTGAATAAAATATTTGCCAGCACTTCCAGGTGCACAGCCTTATGGAATCTTCCGAAACGTTAAATTAACCCTCGCCTTCATCGGTTTGGCCGATTTTGCAATCCGGTGCTCCCAAAACTTCTGCAAGTCACCTTTCATCAAAAGCAGCGAACCATTGCCCAGTTCCAGTGAATATTGCTGCTTGTGGTTTTGCTTGTTCCTGAAATCAAAATTTCTCGCCTGCCCGAAACTGACGGAAGCAATCTCGGTTTTCAGGCCGGGAATGGTGTCCTTATCACTATGCCAGGCCACGGAATCATTGCCATCACGGTAATAATTTAGCAGTACACCATTGAATGTTGTTCCGGTGTTGGCTTCCACCTTTTCCTTTATTTCCAATAATTCCGGCGTCCACCTAATCGGAGGTCGCTGGTCACCATCCCGAATCGGCCGGTCGCCAAACCAGGCCGATAATCTCGGCGTCAGCACTTCTTTCTCGTACATCATTACCTTGCTTTGTTGAAAAGGGACGGTTTTCAAAAATGTTTTCAGATAGCGCTCGCTATCCTCTGCACTGAAAAATCCCGGTTCATAGGTCATCAAATGTTCAGGCAACAACAAGTGCGCCCGAACATCAAATAGCATTAGTTGCTGCATTGTTGGTTTTCCTTTTTAGTTGTTGAGTAGTAGTGATGGTATTGGCAAATCACTTGTTAGGTTTAGTGGCTTTTTAAGTGTGTAAACAAAAAATTTTATCTGTCACAAAATTCAAAAAAGTCTTGCAGTTAAACAAGTGTTTTGATATTATTGTGATCAAAATATAGATACTTAAAATATCATTATTTACTTAATACATTGAAAATGAATTGTTTAATGTAAGAATAAGTTAAAAATGCCCATACGCTACGCCCATCTATGGTTTCCTCGTTTAACAACCGATTACCTGGTTGCTGAGCGGCCTGAATTAGCTGATACAGGCTTTGTATTGGCGGTTCCCAGCCATGGGCGGATGGTTGTGAGCGCTGCTAGTCCGGAGGCGGTACGCAATGGGGTTGGGATGGGTATGGTGATAGCAGATGCCCGGGCGATTTATCCTACTTTGGAAGTTATGGATGACCAGCCTGAAAAATGGGCAGCATTGCTGAAATCGCTGGCGGAATGGTGTATACGTTATACGCCGGTAGTGGCTGTGATCGCAGGCGATGGGCTTATTCTGGATATTTCCGGCTGTGCTTATTTGTGGGGAGGAGAGGCCAGCTACCTGCAAGACATGGTATGCCGGCTCAATAAAAAAGGGTATCAGGTTCGTGCTGCTATTGCGGATACCATCGGCGCCGCCTGGGCAATGGCACATTATGGCGGGGAATTTTGCCTGATCGGGCCGGGAAGACATGAAAAAGCACTTTTGTCACTCCCACCTGCCGCACTCAGGCTGGAACCGGAGTTTGTGGAAAGGATGAACAAGCTGGGCCTGTATCAGATCCGGAATTTCATCAAAATGCCGCGTTCTGTGCTGCGGAGGCGGTTTGGACAATCGCTTTTGGATAGGGTTGATCAGGCTTTGGGGAAAGCGATTGAGATCATTCAGCCAGTGATACCGCAGGTGCCCTATCAGGAAAGGTTGCCGTGTATGGAGCCGATTGTTACTGCCGTGGGCATTCAGATTGCGTTGCGGAAACTGCTTGAAATGCTTTGTTGCCGGTTAGTAAAAGAGAGTAAAGGTATTCGGACTGCGGTTTTCAAAGGGCTGCGCGTGGATGGTAAAATAGAGCAGATCGACATTGTTACCAACAAAGGTTCCTGCCACATTGAGCATTTATTCAGGCTTTTTGAATTGAAAATTGCTACGATCGAACCAGATCTGGGTATTGAACTTTTCATGCTGGAAGCGCCTGTGGTGGAAGATGTGGACGTATTTCAGGAAACGCTCTGGAATATGGACGGTCATGTGGATGACGTCGGCTTAATGGAATTGCTCGACAGGCTAGCTGGTAGGGCAGGGCTTAATATTGTACATCGCTATGTGCCCGATGAACATTATTGGCCGGAGAGATCTGTGAAAATGGCTGAATCGGTAAGAGACAAACCGGAAATACACTGGCGGACCGACAAGCCCAGGCCGATGCGGCTGCTGAATGAGCCCCAGCCGATTTATGCGATGTCGCCGGTGCCCGATTATCCTCCTATGAGTTTTGGGTACAATGGTCACCAGCACAACATTAAAAGAGCCGACGGGCCGGAGCGGATTGAGCGGGAATGGTGGCTGGAAGACGGGCTTCACCGGGATTACTATTATGTAGAGGACGAAAACGGCGCCAGATATTGGGTTTTCAGGCTGGGACATTACGATGAGCATCAATCGAGATGGTACATCCACGGTTTTTTTGTTTAACCTGCGAGAAATATGCAATACACCGAGCTTCAGGTAACCACCAATTTCAGTTTTCTCCGCGGCGGCTCGCATCCGGAAGAACTGGTGGAGCAGGCTTTGGAGTACGGGTATAAAAAAATAGCAGTTACCGACCGGAATACGCTGGCAGGCATTGTACGCGCACATGCGGCAGCGAAAAATAAAGACATTCAGATTATCCCGGCGTGCAGGCTGGATCTGCTCGATGGGCCAAGTTTACTGGCTTATCCAACTACGCAACAGGCTTATAAACAGCTCTCTGCATTGTTGACGGAGGGGAATCTCAGGACGGAAAAAGGTAAATGTGATTTGTATAAAAGCGATGTGTACCGGCAGGCGAAAGGCATGAAGCTGATCGTCATTCCACCCGCGGCATTGAATACACAATTTGATTTTGACAAAGATTTTAAGAATTCATTAATCGAATACAAATGGGCATTTGGGGCAGACCTTTACATGGCGGCCGCACATTCTTACCAGGGTGATGATACCAAAAGGTTGTACCGGATTTCGCAGCTGGCGGAACAGCACAACATTCCGATGGTGGCTACCAATGATGTGTACTACCACCATCCCAAGCGCAGGGAGTTGCAGGATGTTTTGACCTGTATCCGTGAAAAATGCACCATTTATAATGCAGGTTTCCGGCTGCATCAGAATGGGGAAAGATATTTGAAAAAGAATGAGGAAATGCTCAGGCTTTTCCGGCATTATCCCGATGCAGTGCACAGGACCAAGGAAATTGCAGATGCCTGCCAGTTTTCGTTGAATGAATTGAAATACATTTATCCAAAGGAAATTACCACCGAAGGACGTACGCCTTTTCAGGAATTGCGCATGCTGGCCTGGAAAGGCGCCTGGGAAATGTTTGGTGAATGTATCCCGCAAAAAGTCATCAATGCGATTGAGTATGAGCTCAAATTTGTGCGGAAAATGAATTATGCGCCGTATTTTCTTACTGTTTATGATATTGTCCGCTTTGCCAGAAAGCAAAAAATTCTTTGTCAGGGCAGAGGGTCCGCCGCTAATTCCACGATATGTTATTGCCTGGGCATTACCTCAGTTGATCCTACGCAAATTGACCTGCTCTTCGAGCGTTTTATTTCTTCCGCCCGAAATGAGCCGCCGGACATTGATGTCGATTTTGAGCATGAGCGCAGGGAGGAGGTTATTCAATATATTTATCAAAAATATGGCCGCGACCGGGCAGGTATAGTTGCAACCGTTACCCAGGTACACCAGCGTGGCGCGATCCGGGACGTGGCGAAAGTAATGGGCATGTCGCTCGATGCGATAAACAGGCTAGCCAATTCAATCTGGGAGTTTACTGATGAGTGGTTTGAGGGTAAGCGAATCGCAGAGCAGGGTTTTAATCCCAATGATCCGCATTTGATTAAAATCCTCGATCTGACAGGTCAGTACGTAGGTTTCCCTCGACAATTAGGGCAGCATACCGGCGGTTTTGTGATCACGCAAGGAAAACTTTCGGACCTGTGCCCGATACTGAATGCCCGCATGGAGGACCGTACCAACATTGAGTGGAACAAAGATGATATCGACACATTAGGATTTTTAAAAATCGATGTGCTCGCCCTGGGAATGCTCACTTGTATCCGGAAGGCATTTGATCTGGCAAAAAAACATTACAATAAAGATTACACCCTTGCCAATATTCCGCAGGACAGGACAGATGTGTATGATATGATCTGCGAAGCGGATACCATTGGTGTCTTCCAGATTGAAAGCCGGGCGCAGCAGTCGATGTTGCCCAGATTGAAGCCAAGGGTGTTTTATGATCTGGTTATAGAAGTGGCCATTGTGCGCCCGGGGCCGATTCAGGGGGATATGGTGCATCCCTATCTACGCCGTAGAAATGGGGAAGAGGAAATCAATTATCCTTCGCCGGCCCTAGAAGAAATCCTTGGTAGAACATTGGGCGTGCCGCTATTTCAGGAGCAGGCCATGAAAATTGCCATCGTGGCTGCGGGTTTTACTCCCACCGAAGCGGATGAGCTGCGCCGGAGTATGGCCACATTTAAAGTGAAAGGTATGGTGGAGCGATTTCAGAAAAAACTGACCTCGGGCATGACTGCGAACGGTTACACAGAGGAATTTGCGCAGCGCATTTTCAAGCAGCTCGAAGGTTTCGGGAGCTATGGCTTCCCCGAAAGTCACGCCGCCAGTTTTGCCCTGCTTGTGTATGTATCCTGCTATCTCAAATGTATCTATCCCGATGTTTTTGCCACAGCATTGCTGAACAGTATGCCAATGGGTTTTTATCATCCCGCGCAAATCATTATAGATGCCCGAAATCACGGCGTGGAGGTGCTACCGATAGATATCAACTATTCTACCTGGGATAACCTGCTTGAAGAAAATAATATAAAGATCAGGGAGAAGGAAAGTGATAAGGATTACTGCCCGATACGGCTGGGTTTCAGGCAGGTGAAAGGCTTGCGGGAAGATGAAATGCAACTGTTGGTGGCGGGCCGGAAGAAACATTATACCAACATTCACACGCTGCTAGATCTGGGTATTTCGCTTTCTGCATTAGAAAAACTGGCGGATGCCGATGCGTTCAGGTCGATTGGAATGGACCGGCGGCAAGCTTTGTGGGAGGTATCTGCATTGAGCGACAGGCCGATGGGTTTGTTCGAAGGGCATCCTTCCCAGAGTGCCAGTGAGCCGGTGGTGCAGCTGCCGCTGATGACCGCCTCCGAGCATGTGGTGCAGGATTATGCTTCCACATCACTGTCTTTGAAGGCGCATCCCGTCAGTTTTGTCAGGGAAAAACTCACTGCTGCGAATGTGTACTCGGCGAAATACCTGGACCAAATCGGCAATATGATGCCCGTAAAAGTGGCCGGGCTGGTGTTGGTGCGGCAGCGTCCGGGTACTGCGGGCGGTATATGTTTTATCACCATTGAAGATGAAACCGGATGCGCCAACCTGGTGGTTTTTAAAAAAATATTTGCGCAATACCGAAAAGAAATACTGTATTCCAGGCTGTTAATGGTAGAAGGGAAGTTGCAGCGGGAAGGTGATGTGACGCACGTGATCGTCCGGAAATGTTTTGATATGTCTGTTTTACTGCGCAAACTGACCGCTACCGAGGAGGAAGATCCCGACATGCGGACCCTTGCACGGGCAGATGAAAAAGACGAATATGCCTCCCAGGCTGTTGCCAGAGGAGGGCAGCGCAAGAGAGAGGTGCAGACCGAAATTTTTCCATCCGGAAGAAATTTCAGGTAAGTTACATTGGGTGAGAAATGACCGGATCTCCCTCACGCACAGCTCCGTAAGTTGTGCCTATAAGGTTACGCCCAAAGAAGATTTTCTTTCCTTCGCGTCGGTAGGAGGCCAGCGTTTTCAGGGGTTCCGAATCTTTCCGGCTGGTTTCAGGGTCAATGTTGATCATGATGCAGCGCTCGCAAAGTGTCATAGCCTCGAAACACGTATTACCAATCCTAATCGAATTCCAGGTGTCTTCATCGAAAGGTTCGGCGCCCGCGATGACAAAATTTGGACGAAAGCGTTTCATTTCAACTTGTTCCGAAAGTTTACTATTTAAGTCTAAGAGTGAAGATTGGGAAGTGAGCAAATAGGGAAAATCGTCCGCAAAACTGACGGATTCGTCGTTTACGGCCTTTTCTTCCGGCATTTTTCGCTCACTGGCCGCAGTCATTTCTACAAGTCTAACATGCTTTTTAAGATGCTTCGTCAACCAAACATCCACCTTTTCACAAACCGTATAAGCGGTCAAAGTATCCTTCCAGACTTGCACTTTCACCGGCTCACGAAAATCCGGATGAAAAGGTACTTCAATCCTATCTTCCGGATGACTGGAATGTTTGAGGGTCAGGTTGTTCGCTTCAATTCCAACCTGGATCAGCGCCATGTTTGCATTGACCCGCTGCGTCAAAAATTTACCGTTTTCGTCGACCACCATCCAGCGGCGGTCGTACTGCAGGCCACGCTCTTCCACCTGCGCCTCTTTTACGCGAATTCCCCCCAGCGATTTTACAGGATAGATCCAGATTTGGGAAAGGAACATAGGCGGTATCTGAGTTGTGAGTACCCTTTGTGCAATAAAATCATTCCTGCCGGTAACATTGGTACAATTGTTTCAGGCAAACAGGCAGCCTTTTTTATGGTCTCCTATTTTACTATCTCATGAACCGGATCAAATTTGTAATCTCTCTGCTAAAAGAAAGCTTTTCGGAATTCACGGAGGATAATGCCCTCAAACTGAGCGCCGCGCTGTCTTATTACACCATATTTTCACTTGCGCCGATGTTGCTGCTGATCATTTCGATTGTCAGCATTTTTTATGGCCGTGAAGCATTTCAGGGAGAGCTTTTTGGTCAGATAAGTGGCCTGGTAGGCAAGCAGGCAGCCGCGCAGGTGCAGGAACTGATCAAGAATGCGGCGATAACCAATAAGTCTAATGTGGCTGCGGCAATCGGCGGGATAACATTGCTTATCGGTGCCACCGGGGTTTTTGCGGAGATCCAGGATTCCATTAATTACATCTGGTCTATCAAATCGAAACCGCAAAAAAGCTGGCTGCAATACCTGAAAAACAGGCTCTTATCATTTTCTCTCATACTTACACTGGGCTTTTTGCTGATTGTATCATTGGGTGTCAATGCCATGGTAGATGCGTTGAGCAACCGGCTTGAACGTTATTTTTCCGAAGTATCCGTCATTTTATTTTCCGTGCTGAATGTAGGCCTGGTGCTGGTCATCATTGCAGCACTCTTTGCCGTGATTTTCAAGGTATTACCTGATGGGCACGTCCGCTGGAAAGAATGTATCGTAGGCGCTTCCTTTACTTCTGTTTTGTTCGCAATCGGCAAATTCGCCATCAGCTTTTACCTTGGTCAGTCCGACCTGGGAGCGGCTTACGGCACCTCTGCGTCCATCGTCATTTTGCTTACCTGGATCTATTATTCGTCCATCATCCTCTATTTCGGGGCCGAGTTTACCAAAGTTTATGCTAAATCCGACGGGGAAGCCATTTCGCCAAATGAACATGCAGTACTGATGATCAGGCGGGAAGCGGAAACCACTGCACCTGCGTCGGCGGCAAAAGAAAAAGTAAAAGAAGCAAAGGACGTGAAAAACAAGGTGATCGACTTTTTCATGGAACCTGTCGAAGAGAAGATCAGGGCGGTGAGGGCGGAATTCAAAGCCATCGTTTTAAAAGTGGTTTCTCCGGCAGTTTATTATGGTGTCATCTTGCTGCTGGCACTTACGATCCTGATTACGGTGATTTTGGTACTTGGAGACCTGCTCAACCGTGCCTTGCACAGCGACTTTCTCGGCTACATCATTTTGCTTGGATTAAGTCTTATTTTGCTGGTTCTCAGTGTCTTTTATGCAGGCGGTATTATCAGCGGCATCCGCAAATTGCTTATGCGTTTCGGAAATGCCGGCAATAAGTAAATTTTTATATTCAACACATTTAAAATTAAGAGCATAATTAACGCCTCAATGACCATTAATAAAAAAGAGCGACATATTGCCATCCTCGGAGGAGGCCCCAGTGCATTATTCATGTTAAAAAAACTGATAGAAAGCGGCAGAAAGGATTTCAGGATCGACATTTTTGAGGCTAAAAAACAACTCGGTGCAGGTATGCCGTATAGCCCGGAGGGTGCTAATCGTGAGCATATTACCAATGTTTCAGACAACGAAATCCCGGAGTTGGTAACCTCCATCTCGGAGTGGGTACAGACGGTGCCCGACAATGTGCTCGCCGACTTTAATCTTCAAAGGGAAAAACTGACGGAATACCACGTCTTGCCAAGGTTGCTTTTTGGCCGGTATCTCTCCGATCAGTTTGAGTTGTTGCTGGAAAAAGCAAAAGTTAAGGGTTTTACGGTGAATGTACACTTCGAAAGCCGCATTGTGGATATTTCCGACCAGCCTTCTTTGGGGAAAGTTCAGGTAGAAGTCGAGGGGAAACAGAAACACCAGTTTGACCAGGTAGTGGTTTGCACGGGGCATAACTGGCCGCGTAAGCATGAAGGAGCGGTACCAGGATTTTTCGATTCGCCTTATCCACCTTCGAAACTAAGGTTAAAGCTGAACCACGCCATCGCCATCAAAGGTTCATCGCTCACGGCGATTGATGCGATCAGGACCATGGCGCGGAGTAACGGGACTTTTGAGCAGGTAAAAGATCATAAAATGGTATTTCATCCCGCCAAAGATTCGCCTGATTTCAAGATCGTGATGCATTCCCGCAGCGGTATGTTGCCCGCGATTCGGTTCCATTTGGAGGAGCCATTATTGTCGGAGGATTCCATGCTGACAAAGGAGGAACTTCATAAGAATATGGATGAAAATGGTGGTTATCTGTCACTGGATTATGTTTTTGATAAAAATTTTAAAAAACAATTTCATAAAAAGGACCCCAGGTTTTATGAGAAAATCAAGGACCTGAGCCTGGAAGATTTTGTAAGCGCGATGATGGATTATCGCGATCATAAAGAGCCTTTCCAGCTTTTCAGGCAGGAATATAAAGAGGCCGAAAAATCGATTACGGAGCGGGAATCCATTTACTGGAAAGAGGTGCTGGCGGTGTTGAGTTTTACGATGAATTATCCTGCGAAATACCTTTCGGCGGAGGATATGATACGGCTACAAAAGGTACTGATGCCGCTGATTTCAATTGTAATTGCGTTTGTGCCGCAAAGTTCGTGTGAAGAATTGTTTGCGTTGCACGACGCCGGCCGGCTCGAAATTGTGTCGGTGGGAGAGGATAGCCGCGTGGAAGCTGAAAGCAAGGGCGGGGTTACTTATCACTACATTGATGATGAGGAAAAAGGCCAGGCAGTTTACTACAAAACGTATGTGGATTGCGTCGGTCAGCCGCATTTGTCTTATGAAGATTTTCCTTATAAAGGCTTGTTAGTCAATGAATCGGTTAGTCCGGCGCGGATTATGTTCCGTGATCCTGAAAGCGGCGCGGCGGAGTTGGCCAAGGACAATAAGATGGTGGAGCAGCTTCCCGACGGCAGTTACTGCCTGAAAGTTTCCGGCATCACCATCAATGATAACTTCCAAATTGTTAACAGTAAAAAGGAGGCTAATTCCCGGATTTACATGATGGCAGTGCCATATATCGGCGGCTATAATCCCGATTATTCCGGTCTGGATTTCTGCGACGAAGCTTCCGGGGCAATTTTGACAGGGATTCTGGCGGAAGGGTGAGGGATTAAAGTGCAATTATAACATCCATGAAAATAGCAACGTACAACATTAATGGGGTGAATGGCCGGTTGCCGGTGCTTTTGCGGTGGCTGGGGGAGGCGCGGCCGGATGTGGTGTGTTTGCAGGAGTTGAAGGCGCCGCAGGAAAAATTTCCGGAGCAGGCTTTTACAGATGCGGGTTATAATGCGATCTGGCATGGTCAGAAGAGCTGGAATGGTGTAGCGATTTTGACCCGCGGGCTGGAAATGCAGGAAGTGAGAAATACACTGCCGGGCGACGAGGAGGATCTGCACAGCCGCTACATCGAGGCGATCGTGAACAATGTCCTGATCGGCTGCCTCTACTTGCCGAATGGTAACCCGGCCCCCGGACCGAAATTTGACTATAAACTACGCTGGTTTGAGCGTTTGAAAGCGCATGCCGCCTACCTGCTTTCCGAGGAAGTACCCGTCATTCTCGCTGGCGATTACAATGTGATACCGACCGATCAGGACGTGTACAAGCCTTCGAGCTGGGTAGATAATGCATTGTTTTTTCCGGAATCGAAGCAGGCATACAAGGAACTTGTCGACCAGGGTTGGACGGATGCGCTTCGTAAATTATACCCCGATGACCGCATCTACACTTTTTGGGATTATTTCAGAAATGCCTACCCTCGAAATGCCGGTCTCCGCATTGACCATTTTCTGCTAAGTCCACAAATTGCCGACCGCCTTGTTTCTGGTGGAGTGGATAAAGATGTGAGAGGCTGGGAAAAAACGAGCGACCACGCGCCGACGTGGATCGAACTGGCCGATTGAAGTAAAAGAGGCAGGATTCTTTCTTTTATTTTTTCAAAACAATAGAAAAATGGCCGAAGAATTTCCTGCGGAAAACGAACCTGCCTTGCTGCACGAAAACCGGCGGTTGTTCCTGAAACAATCCGTCACGCTCGCAGGGCTCGCATTGGCGCCGACGCCTTTTTTCGGTCCCGCTGCATTGAATGTGGAGGAAATACCGGGAGGCGATGCTGAAAATGTCAAGCTTAGCATTTCCGTCAATGGCGTCAAAAAAAGCCTTTCCATTGATCCAAGGGTAACATTACTGGATTTATTGAGGGAGAGACTTGCGCTGACAGGCACCAAAAAAGGTTGCGACTTTGGTCAGTGCGGGGCTTGCACGGTGCATGTGGACGGACAGCGTGTACTTTCCTGCCTGAGCCTGGCCGTAATGCAGCAGGATAAAAAAGTTGTAACCATCGAAGGTTTGGGAAAACTCGATCAGCTCCATCCTTTGCAGGAAGCATTTATCAAGCACGACGGATTTCAATGTGGCTACTGCACACCCGGCCAGCTTATGTCGGCCGCCTGTTGCATTCGCGAGGGTAAAGCAGGTTCAGAAGCTGAAATTCAGGAATATATGAGCGGGAACCTTTGTCGCTGCGGCGCTTATCCGAACATTGTCAACGCAATTTTGGAGGTAAAAAACAGCGGGCAGAAGGTATGAGACCATTCCAATACATTCGTCCGAAAAATGTGAAGGAGGCAGTGGACATGGTGTCGTTGGAAGAAAATGCGCGCTTTATTGCCGGTGGCACCAATCTGGTCGATTTGATGAAAAGAAACATCGAAACGCCTGACAAACTGGTTGATATCACACATTTGCCGCTCAAAAAAATAGAATATCACTCCGGTACATTGCGGATTGGAGCTTTGGCGCTGAACAGCGACGTCGCCGAGCATGCGATCGTCAATTCGCGGTTTCCTTTGCTGGCAAAAGCCATCGATGCTGGCGCCTCGGGCCAGCTGCGCAACATGGCGACGGTGGGCGGAAATCTTTTGCAGAGAACCCGCTGCGCCTATTTTTACGACACGGCATTTCCATGCAACAAGCGCCAGCTAGAAACGGGATGTGCGGCCGTCGGCGGTATCAACCGCATGCACGCCATTTTTGGTTTGGAAAAAAATGATCTTGAAAAATCCTGCATAGCCGTACATCCCAGCGATATGTGCGTGGCACTAGCAGCGCTGGATGCCATAATTATCACATTCGGACCGAAAGGTGAGCGGAAAATACCGATTCAGGATTTTCACAGACTGCCCGGTAACCGGCCAGACCTGGATAGCATTCTTGAAAAAGGTGAACTGATCCTCGCAGTCGAATTGAAAAGCAATACATTCCAGCAACATACACATTACCTGAAAATCCGTGATCGGGCTGCCTATGCTTTCGCGATCGTTTCGGCGGCAGTGGCTTTGGATGTTCAGCAGGATCAGATACGCGCAGCCAGGGTAGCGCTGGGAGGCGTCGCCCACAAACCGTGGCGATTGTTTGATGTGGAAAAGGCGCTGGCGGGCAAGCCCATTTCGCAAAACACATTCAGAAATGCAGCGGCTGTTTCCGTAGCGGATGCCAAAACATTTGAGCATAATGCCTTTAAAATAAAGCTCTTGCCCAATGTAATTCTCGAAGCCTTGATGAACGCCGCAGGATTAGAACCCAGTTATGATTAATCCAAAAAACATCCATGCTTCCGAACCCGACGCGTCTCTCGACCGGGTTGATGGTCCTGTAAAAGTGACTGGTACGGCGAAGTATTCTGCTGAATATCAGTTCGGTCAACTGACTTATGCCGTGTTGGTGACAAGTAGCATCGCGAAAGGGAAAATTAAAAGCATTAACGCCTCGAAAGCTGAAAAAGCGCCTGGCGTTTTGACGATCATCCATCATTTAAACAGCCCCGGCATCCCGGGTTACCCAGTCGTGAAGCAGCCTGCCGAGCGGGCGCCGCTCGGGACAGCATTCCGGGTATTTTATGACGAGCTGATTTATTTCAATGGTCAGCCGGTTGCAATGGTGGTCGCGGAAACATTCGAGCAGGCGGTGCATGCGGCATCTCTGGTTCAGGTGGTGTATGAAGTGGAGGAGCATCAAACTGATTTTGAGGCTAATATATCCAAGGCTGAAATGGCGCCGAGTGTCCGGCGAAGCAAAAATTCACCTTTTCAGGACTATGATCGTGGCACGACGGATGCCTGGAAAAATGCGGAAGTTAAAATCTCGGCGACCTACACCATTCCCACGCAGCACCACCAGCCTTTGGAGCCGCACGCCATCATTGCGGTTTGGGAAGCGGCGGATAAGCTGACGGTTTACGATAAAAATCAGGGTGTAAAATCGGCGCAGGGCAATCTGGCGCAAACTTTCAAATTGCCGCGCGAAAATGTGAAAGTGATTTCCAAGTTCATCGGCGGTGCATTTGGCTCAGGAATCCGCGTGTGGCCACATACGGTGGCGGCAGTGCTGGCAGCCAAAAAATTGAACCGGCCGGTGAAGCTGGTTTTGGGCCGTGAGCTGATGTTCACTTCGGTGGGTTACCGGCCTTATACGGTGCAAAAAATAGAAATGGGTGCGACGAAAGCGGGTATGCTGATAGCGATCACGCATGAAGGTATCGGGCAAACGTCTCAGTATGAGGAGCATTTGGAGCGGACCATCCTTGCGAGCCGCGCGATGTACGCCTGCCCGAATGTTTCAACCCGCTACCGGCTGCTCAGCCTCGATGTGAACACGCCCACCTGGATGCGCGGGCCGGGCGACGCTACCGGGATGTTTGCGCTGGAATCGGCGGTAGACGAAATGGCTTTCGCGCTGAACATGGATCCGCTCGAAATGCGTTTGAAAAACCATGCGGACAGTGACCCGGAGCGCAACTTGCCCTGGTCGGCCAAGTCGCTGAAAGCATGTTATTTGCTTGGTGCCGAGAAGTTTGGCTGGAAAAATCGTGCGCTGGCGCCGCGTTCCATGAAGTCGAATGGCTGGCTGGTGGGGTACGGCATGGCTTCCAGTTTATACGGATTTCACCGGCATCCTTCCAAGGCGAAGGCGATCATGCTGGCTGATGGCTCGGTGGTGGTGCAAAGCGCTACGATGGATATCGGGCCGGGGACAGGTACCGCCATGAGCCGCATTGCTGCAAAAGTTTTGGGCGTGAATCCCCGGAAGGTGCGGTTCGAAATGGGCGATTCCAGTTTGCCCGATGCGCCTGGACAAAATGGTTCTTCCACAATCCCCAGCGTTGGTTCTGCCGTCCATGTTGTGTGTGAATCGCTTCGTAATAAGCTGGTTACGCTTGCAGAGGGTATGCCCGGCACTTCGCCATCTTATGCGAATATTTTAAAATACCACAATCTTTCGCAGCTGGAAGCGACGGAAGAATCCAAATCCGGCCCGGAGCGTGACCAGTATTCCATGTACTCATTTGGCTGCCATTTTGTGGAGGTGCATGTGAAGCCGCTGACCGGCGAAGTGCATGTAAAAAAGGTGGTTACCTGCGCCGATGTTGGCAAAATCATCAATGAAAAAACTGCGAGGAGCCAGTCAATCGGCGGGGTGGTGGGCGGCATCGGCATGGCGCTGATGGAGGCATCGGTGATGGATCACCGCTATGGCCGCTACATTACCAGTGATCTCGCGAGCTACCACATTCCAGTCCACGCCGACATTCCGCAAATCGAAGTACATTATATTGACAAGCCGGACATGCTCGTCAACCCCATCGGCTCCAAAGGTTTAGGCGAAATCGCTATTGTGGGCGTAGCTGCTGCAGTGGCCAATGCTGTTTTTCATGCGACCGGAAAGCGGGTGAGGGAGCTGCCGATCACTTTGGAGAAGTTGATATAACCCTACTCCCGCCGTTTCGCATAGTAATTCCTGACATCCCGGTAAATGTTGCCCGGGTACAATGTGATTCCATAACTGTAATACACACCGGAAAAATGTTTGCGGAAGGCGCCGTTGGAAAAGGCGTTGCGATAGCCAAGCTGGGCGTCGAGGCCGGCCCAGTTGGTGACGCGGTACTCGGCATAGACGCCAATTTGTGCGGGCACGAAGTGGAAATTTTTAGCGCGGATCGAGCTGTCATTGGAAAGTTGGCGGTACCGGGCGGTTTCCTGGCCGATCCCCAGCTCCGCAGGCACCGAAAGGATCCATTTGTTGGTCCGGATGACCGGGTGCCAGTACGCAAAGCTTACAAACTGCACGTCGGTTTTGGTATAATAAGAAAGATTAATGCTCTGCGATAATTTCCGGTGCCAGTTGATCAGCTTCCGCGAGGCATCGTACCCCAGCCAGTAATAGCCTACCGTAATTTTATAATGTTTTTGACCAAAACTCAAACCCGTCAGCACGCCATTGATCCTTACCGGACGCCCGGCAATGATGGTACTCCGGGAATCGAGACTGAGTACAAAACGCGGATTGGAGGTGACCGCCAAAGAATCTTTTTCTCCGGCAAACGCCCTGACTGAGAACAAAAGCACGCAAACGCAGGCGGTGAAGCTGCGGCATGTTTTTGTCAGGAGCGGGGTAAACAGGGTCGTCATAATTTCAAAACAAACGCAATTTTTCGCTGCCTATTATGGCTTGCTCTCTGTCATTTCGCGTCAGGGTGTGAACTGGCTGTGAAATGACCGTGCTTCTGCCAACGCCTCCTCGCAAACGAGCGCCACTTTTCTGATCAATATTTCCTGCCGATCTTCGTCCAGTTCCTCATTTTCAAGGCTATCCAGTTCTGTAAACAACTTTTCATCCAACCCCATAATCGAAATGGTGGTTTTCAGGTTGTGCGCAATGTGCCTGATTTCCGGATTGTTTCTGTGATAAAATGCTGCTGAGAGTGCCTCCAACTGCGCCGGTACCAGATCCAAAAACTGACTGGTTACCAGTTTTTCATATTCCTCGTCGCCTCCACTGATTTCCCGCATATAACCGAGATCGATTATTGTAAAATCGGTAGGGTTACTGTGGCTGGCATGGGCATGACTGGCTGATTTGATGTGCAGGTATTCCGAGAAAATTCTTTGCAAATCTGCCTCTCTGATCGGTTTTGGAAGATGATCATTCATTCCATAGCCGATACATTTTTCCCGCTCGCCAGGCATGGCATTCGCGGTCATGGCGATGATGGGAATACCCAGTTTTAATGTTTGCCTGATCTGCGTTGTTAATGTATAACCGTCCATTTCCGGCATTTGAATGTCAGTCAGGATGATGTCAAATGTTTCATTTTGAAGGATTTGCAGCGCCTCTTTTCCGTTTTCAGCGATCGCATATTTTATGCTGAACTCCTGCATAAACTTGGCCATCAACCCTTGGTTGATCGGGTTGTCTTCCACGATCAATGCTTTCTGATCATTGAGCACAAGTGGTTTTGCCGGTAAATGTTCGCTGTTTTTCGAAACCGGAACCTGGCCGATTTGATAAGGTATAATCACGGTAACAGATGTGCCTGAACCCAATTTGCTATGCACGTCAATATCGCCGTTTTGAAGCAAAACGAGGTCCCGCACGATCGAAAGTCCCAGGCCGGTGCCGCCAAACTGCCGGGTCGTTGAATCTTCCGCCTGCCTGAACCGCTCGAAAATTGTTTCAAGCTTGCCAGGTTCAATGCCGATGCCGGTGTCAATAATTTCAAAAACTGCTTCAATTTTATCTAAATCAATATTTTGCGCCCGGACAGCTACTGTGATTTGTCCCTTTAAAGTGAATTTCACCGCGTTGCCGATCAGATTGATCAGGATTTGGGTAAGTCTTGTAGCGTCGCCTATTAATGTTTCCGGAATGTCGGGAGATATGTCCAAATGCAGCGCAACGCCCTTTTCATCGGATTTGTGGCGGAACATGGCTACGGAAGATTTGACCAGATTCCGCACATCAAAGGGTACCTGCTCGATACGCAGCATCCCGGATTCGATTTTGGACAAATCCAGAATATCATTGACGATCGCCAGCAGAGTTTCGCCGGACTGGTGGACGGTCGTGAGGTGGAGCCGGGCTTCGTCTTCGAGTTTTTCTTTTTTTAACAGATCGGTATAACCCAGGATTGCATTGAGCGGCGTGCGGATTTCGTGGCTCATGTTGGCAAGAAAATTTTCCTTCACCAAAACCGCTTCTTTAAGTTTTTTCTCGCTGGTGTTCAGCTGATTGATCAGCTCTGCCTGCTTTTTCATGCGCTGGATAATGATGACGAAAACGCCGCTCAGCAGGACCAGCACCAGCACAATGATATATACATTCCAGTTCATCACTTTCTGCCCGCTGCGGTCTACCGATTTCAGTTTTTCGGCCAGCGCAATCCTTCCCGTCGTATCGATCTGGTGGGTCAATGTTGTAATCTGCTCCGACAGCCGCAAGGCGCGGTGGCGGGCGACGAATTGCTCTGGCAAAGGTTTGCCAGCTGTGTAAAAACTATCAACCAGCTGCCTGCTGAGCATAATTTTTTCGCCGATCAGCAGGTCAAGATTTTGCGTGTAGCGAGCTGCAACCTGGCTTTTTTTTAAAGTTTCGGCGTCTTCGCGGATCTTGGCAATGTCTTTTTCAAAATCAGTGATTTTGCCTGAATCGCCCGTCGTGGCTGCGGTTTTTATGGTGTTGTCAAGCAGCAATAAATCTTTTTGAAGACCGATGAGTTCTTTGCTCAGGCGGTATTCTTTCAGCAAACTTTCATTCCCGCTGATCAGCTCCTCCACATTCGTCCGCGTCACATATTGCGCAAGGACCAAAGCAATGATCCCGACAATAAAACCGGCGGTAATGTATATGACGAGGTTCCTGATTTTCATATTATAAATGTAACAAGTCGCCAGTCTTGCCGCAATGCCGGGGAGCCGGATAGGAATTTTTGGTCGTTAAAAAAGGGAAAACTGTCGGTAAAACCGGGCAGTTCGTCTATAAAATATTCAGTCGCTGGTTGAGCGTGGCGCGGTAGGTATCCGCCACCGGCACCATCTTCCGGTTGATGATCAGTGTGCCTCCTTCGATGGTATCGATTTTACTTACCTGGATGATAAATGACCGGTGAACCCGCAGGAAATGCGTTTCGGGCAGCTTGTTTTCCACTTCTTTCAGGGAAGAATGCACGGAGTAGAATTTATCCGTCGTGTAGAGTTTTACATAGTCACCCATCGCTTCTGCGTAAAGAATGTCGTCGATTTTCAGCCTGCGGACAATGTTGGAATCCCGGATGAAAATGAAAGAATCGTCGCTGGTTTTGACTTCCTGTTTCCGGCTTTTATAAATTTCCCTGGCTTTTTCGATGGCCTGTAAAAAGCGCGCGGTGGTGACCGGCTTTGTAATGTAATCGGCTACATTTAATTCGAAGGCTTCTGCGGCGTATTCTTTTTTCGAAGTGGTAAAAATGATGATCGGATGCTTCGCGCCCAGACTTTTCACGAGCTCAATACCTGTCATTCCTTCCATTTCAATGTCCAGCAGCAGCAGGTCCACCGGCTCGTTTATGATCATCTGGTACGCCTCCACCGCATTCTCGCATTCACCAAGGAGGATTAGCCCCGCGTCTTTTTTAACAAGCTGTTTAAGCGTGGTGCGGGCAATCAGGTTGTCGTCAATGATGAGGCAATTCATGATGGGGGCGGGGTTTCAAATGCATGTAAAGAAAAGCAATTATAAAGATACTTCGGGGTAGTTCACCGACAGCTTTTGCCTTTCTGCCGATCCGGTATTTCCCGGTGTACGCCCCTGAACTAGTTTTGACACAGTTATTTACAAGAACTTAAAACAAATCACAATGAAAAAGCTAACCGCATCCGCCATCCTGATAGTACTCGCATTCGTTACCGTGAACGCGCAAACCGTAGCCCGTGCCTCCAAAAAAGAATTAAAAGCTGATAAAGTAGCCACTGAGAAAAGCCATATTAAAAGTAGCGACGGTGTCGGCACCCTCACGAAAGATAATTTTTACTCGGATTTCGGAAATGTAGCTAACGTGAAATGGATCAAAGGAGCTCCGTTTGACGAGGCGGTCTTCATCAAGGACGGCCAGAAAACGACTGCTTTTTACGATTATTCGTCGAAACTCGTAGGCACTACCAACATTAAAAAATTTACCGACCTGCCAGCTAACGCACAAAAAGAAATACAGAAAAGATACAAGGGTTTTGTAACCGGCGCTGTGGTGCTTTTTGAAGACAACCAGGCCAACACGACCAGTATGACCCTTTACGGCCACGAATTTGACGGAAACGACCACTTTTTTGTAACCGTAACAAAAGGTGATAAAGAAGAAGTGCTTATGGTCAATATGAGCGGAAATGTCTCTTATTTCAAAAAAATGTCGTAGTCAAAGAAACACTTCATCAATAAAAAGGTCCCGCGACAGTATATCGCGGGACTTTTTTGTATTTTAAATTCGATACGAAACTCACTTTTAAAGAAATGCGAAAAAATCAAATACTTGGCCTCGCTGCGATACTGCTGGTTGCAGGAATTTTCTGTGGTTTTATAAAAAAACAAAAAGCTGCAAAATGGAAAACCGGCGTAGCATTGTATTCTTTCAACAAGTTTTCTTTCGAGGAATCTTTGAATAAAGCCGACAGCGCGGGCGCCAAATATGTGGAGTCGTTTTTCTTTCACAATCTTGGAAAGGACTTCAACGGGCACAGCATTCCTAATCTAACGGACGAAGAAATTGCCAAAATGAAGTCCATGATCAGTGCCAAGGGTTTGCAAATGAAGTCGTTATATGCAGCAAATGGTAAAACGCCGAAAGAGTGGGAGGCAAATTTTATTTTTGCAAAAAAGATGGGGCTCGAATTTCTGAACTGCGAACCGGAGCGGAAAGACTGGGACCTGATTGATAGTCTGGCCGGCAAATACCAGTTGAAAATCGCGATCCACGAGCATGGCAAAGGATTAAGTTATTACTGGCACCCCGATTCTGTGATCGCTGCCATGAAGGGTCACCCCAACATTAAGGCTTGCGCGGATCTGGGACACTGGGTGCGCAGCGGACTCGATCCGGTAAAATGTCTGCAAATGCTGAAAGGTAATGTGATTGCGGTGCATGTAAAAGATCTGGATGTCGCTAATAATTTGAAAGCCAATGATGTAGTGGTTGGTACCGGCGTGCTGGATTATCCTGCGATCATTAAAGAACTCAATCGTCAAAACTTTTCCGGTATCGCTTATGTCGAGCGCGAGGCGAACTGGGAGCATAACATGGGGGATGTGAAGGCGGCGCTGGGGTATTTAGAGAAGGTAAATAAATAGTGTTGGTTGTAGGTAAAAGTTGAAGAGGTAAAAGCGAAATGTTGGGGCTTAAAGCTGTCAGCTAAAAAAAATGAAAGATACCGGCAGGCGGATTTTGGATAAGAGTGTGGCGCTTTTCAACGAGAAAGGTATTGAGTATGTGGGTATGCGTGAGCTTGCGGCCGCGCTGGATATGCGCATCGGCAACCTTACTTACTATTTTCCGACCAAGGATGATCTGGTTTTGAAGCTGCTGGAAACATTCTCAGCCGCCGACGTAGCGATCCACGAAGCCAATAAAGTCAAAAGTCTTTATGATTTTCTGTTAAAGAATGCACTGCTCTTTGATAATAGTTTGAAATACAAAGCATTGTCGCTGAGCATGGTGCATCTGATCGAACAAAACCCGAAGATTGGCGCGAATAATTCGCTGGTCGGAAATGCTTATGAAACCAGGCTGAATGAAGAAATCGCGTTGCTCGCGAAGAATAACTACCTGAAATTCAAATCGTCTATCGAACAACTCCTGCTTGTTTCGACCAATAGTTTGCAAAACCGGTTCTGGATGTCGGAGGCGCTTCTGGATGGTAACCGGAAAACCCTGGAAGGCCAGAAAAACCATTATCTCAGCATGAAGGCATTTTTGTTTACGCCCTACGCCACACAGGCCGGGCTGAAAGATATCGAGCGGTTTTTGAAAAAATTATCCAACCCAGCCAGCCAGCAAACAGCTTAAAATCACGATTCAGGCACTTCTTTGTTGATTTTTTCTTCCGCAAGTTCCAGATCGTCCTGATCCGGCACGGGCTCTTCCTGCTGCTCGGACGCCCGGGCTTCATATTGCAGGAAAATCAAGATTGGGAAGTGGTCCGAATTAAAATTCGGAAGGCGTTTAAGGTCGATTAATTTGAAATCTGTCGAGCAAAAGACGTGGTCGAGGGGGAAGCGGAGGAAGGGAAATTTGGCGTGAAATGTGTTGTAAAAACCCCTCCCAACGCGCGGATCCAGCATTCCGCTGATTTTGGTAAACAGTTCGGTGGTATACGACCACGCCACGTCATTCAAATCACCTACCACGATGCAGGGCAGCTGGTTTTCCTTCACTTCCTTCGCCACGAGCAAAAGTTCTTTATCCCGCTCCGTCGAATGCGAATTTTCACCCGGCACGGGCGGCGTAGGGTGCACACAATACAGCACAATTTCCTGCCCCGATTCCAACCTGACATTCGTGAGAATAGAGGGTATTTCTTCATCCACCAGGTACCTCACCTGCGGCTCAATCAGCTCCAAACGTGAATAGAGCAACATTCCGTAGGTATTTTCCAGCGGTACCAGTACCTGATGCGGATATTTTTCGGCCAGTTCTTTTGTGCCCTCATACCAAAACTTGTCGGTTTCCAGCAGCAGGATAATGTCGGGATCGTATTTCCGGAGTATCTGCAGACAACCCTTGGTATTTTTATTATCCTGAAAAACATTGGAAGAAATAATCCTGAGCCGGTTTTTGGGTTCGTGCTTTTGCGCAGCCAGCAGGACCTTTTTGGCGAAAAACGTGAACGGAAAGACTTTCGAAAAAATGTAAATAGCATTGGCCGAAAGCATCGCCAGAAAAAGTCCGTCGAAAAAAGTTTCCAGGCCGAGGTAAATAAAGACGATGGCAATCAGGATGTTAAGAAACAGTTTTTGTAATCTCGGATATTCGAAAACCCGGAATGTCCAGTAGTCATTTTTGATAATCGGGATGAGTGTAAATAAAATAATAAGCCCTCCGGCGATTTCAAGTCCAAGTTTGGCAGGATGCATCTAATGTTACGAACGTTCGAGTTTGCGGACAATATAGGCGATGAACGTTTAAAAATTGCGCTTATATTCGCAAAAACTCATTTCCCTGAACATCTTTTCCGAACTATTTTGATGAAGCATTTCTCCCTGATCCTGCTCGTAATTTCGTTTTTGACTTCCTGTGATTCGAAAAAGGAAGAAAGTTCGCAATCCGCCGACAAACTGCCCATTACCGGAACCTGGCAACTTTTGCAAGGTACATTGATTGAAAAAGGCGATACGACCGTCACCAGGTATGCCGGGAACATTTCGTTTATCAAAATTTTGAATGACACGCATTTCTCTTTTTTACAGCACGACCTGACCAAAGGCAAGGACTCTTCGGCTGTTTTTGTAGCTGGCGGGGGTGCTTATACGCTGAAAGACAGCACTTACACGGAACATCTGGAATACTGCAGCGCGCGGGACTGGGAGGGGAATGATTTTACTTTCACAATTGAGATCAAAGGTGACACATTGGTTCAGCGGGGCGTGGAAAAAGTAGCGAAACTAGGGATTGAGCGGGTGAATGTTGAGAAATATGTGCGTTTGAGGAAATTATGAAATTGTTAACATTCAAAATCCCGTAAACCCCACATTTTGACGGAGAGTACATTTGGAGATTCTAACTTACTCACCAACTCAAAATGAAAAAACGGTACTTTTTGGTCATTGCCCTGGCGGCGTTGCTAAACGGATGTTCGGACCATGACATTCCTGATAATCCGACCGCAGAAAATCCATCATCATTTAAGGAAGTAGCCGGAGTGGATCTGGGCGGTGCGGCTGCTTCCGAAATTTCGGCCTACGACCCGCAGGCAAAGCGTCTTTTCACCGTCAACAACGAATCGAAAGCGTTGGTCGACGTGCTGGATCTTTCTGCATTTCCTACGATCACTAGGTTGCAACCGATTGACATTTCGGCGCTCGGCGGTGTGGCGAACAGTGTTGCCGTGCACAACGGAATGCTGGCGATTGCTTTGGAAGGTACCAACAAACAAGCAAATGGCAATGTGATCGTGGTGAACACCAGCACATTAGCAACAATCAAGCAGGTACCTGTGGGCGCGTTGCCGGATATGGCAACATTCAGCCCGGACGGAAAGTACATTGTGACGGCCGACGAAGGCGAGCCGAATGCAGACTACACCGTTGATCCGAAAGGCTCGATTTCGATTATCAATGTCGCGGACAATTTCAGTGTGAAAACATTGACATTTGATGCCCTTGAAAGTTCTTTTGCGATGTTGGCGCAAAAGGATTTCCGGATTTTCGGACCAAAAGCAAGTTTTGCACAGGACATTGAGCCTGAATATGTTGCGGTTTCCAGCGACTCCAAAAAGGCGTTTGTAACATTGCAGGAAAACAATGGTATCGCAGAGGTGGATCTTATCGGTGGCAACATCTTGAAAATCCATCCGCTGGGGAGCAAGGATATCAGCCAGCTCATAAACGCGATGGACCCGAGCGACAAAGATGGTAAGGTGGCTTTCACGACCGGACCGGTAAAATCACTTTATCTGCCTGACGCGATTTCTTACTTTTCGGTAAACGGAACAGATTATCTGATCACTGCCAATGAAGGTGACGCCCGCGAATATGCGTCTTTCGACGAGCAGGCCCGCATTTCTTCCCTGAAACTCGAACCAACTCTTTTTCCCAATGCTGCTAACTTCCAGTTGCCTGAAAAATTCGGTCGTCTGCGCGTGACCAAAACGCTGGGTGATACGGATAAGGACGGGGATTACGATGTGCTATACGGTTTTGGCGGACGTGGTTTCAGCATTTTCAATGCGTCCAGCATGCAAACGGTGCATCAGTCGGATTCACGCTTTGAACAAAAAGTAGTGGAAGCCGGAATTTATGATGATGATCGTTCTGATGATAAAGGCGTTGAGCCAGAGGGTGTTACTGTGGGTTGGATGGGCGGCAAGCCTATCGCATTTATCGCGATGGAACGAGTAGACGCGATTGCAATTTATGATTTAAGCAATCCGGCCGATCCGCAGTTCCTGCAAATCGTTAAAACCGGGGAAGCGCCTGAGGGTGTGCTGTTTATCCCGGCTGATAAAAGCCCTAATGGAAAAAGTCTTCTCGTAACAAGCAACGAGGACGACGGCACTGTGAAATTCTTTCAGACCAACTAAAAACCAACTCTGAAATAGGGTAATCAGAAAGACTGTCCTGCTGATCGGGGCAGTCTTTTTTTTGCAACTAACTCCCTTTTTAAACATTATAACGAAACTACATTCGATCAGCTGAGCAAAACTTGCGCAGGGATGCCAAGCTTCTCATGAAATATTTTTGCCAGTTTCAATGTAAGTGGCTTTTTTCTGTTTAGTAGTGCAGAAACGTAGCTTTTGCTTCCAACCCAATCTACCAAATCTTTGCTTCTCAGGCCTTTTTCGTCCATTTTCAGCTTGATTGCTTCAATCGGATCAGGTGACGGGACCACGTAATGTACATCTTCGTACGCCTTGATCAGCAGTAGCGCAATTTGAAGCTGGTTGCCTTCGTGGCTTTCAGGATCTGGCATTTTGTCAAATTGCTCGTCCACCCAGGCCAGCATGGTGTCGTACGCTTCTTCTGTTTTTATCGGTTTTAATTCCATCGGTTTTTTAGGTTAACTTTTATATTTCACTGTCTTAACATCCACTTTATCATACTCTGCATGTGTGCCAAACCATTTGATCTGGATTGATTTATATTCAAAAACCATCCTGACCACCAGCCGGTAATGGTTACCCATAATATTGAAAACCACCCGATTATCTCCAACAAGACTGGCATTTGGATACACTGATTTTAAATCGTGAAAACTGCCAAATTCAGCATCCGTCATTTCTTTATACCATTCTCTGAGTGCGTTTGAAGCTTGCGGATACAACATGCAATAGGCGAGCAGGGTTTTGCGGGCGATAATATTAAACATAACAAAGTTTACTATTAGTGAACAAATGTATTTCTTTTTTTTGATTCTACAATCTTCTTTTAGACGATACACTTATTCAGAAGTAACAGAAATTAAACGTTTAATTTTTAAATGGCCGAAACTGCCCGGGAACCGCTTAGAAACTTAACTTTGAGAAAAACAAAATCATCAAAAAATATGAAAACGTTATTTGCTCTGTTACTAGCTTTTATTGTTACAGCTTCCCAGGCGCAGCTTCCGTCGCCGGATGCGATAAAAACTTCAAAAGGGGATTTGAAAGTGCAGCCGCTCAACCACGCGACGATGGCACTAACCTGGAACGGAAAAACCATTTATGCTGACCCTTACGGCGGCGCAAAAACCTTTACTGGCATCGCTACGCCTGATTTGATTATCATCACAGACATTCACGGCGACCATTTCGACGTCGCTACGTTGGACGCGATCGATCTGGGCAAAGCCGTTATTGTGGCTCCCAAGGCAGTTGTGGATATGATGTCTGAAAAATTGAAAGCAAAAACGACGGTTTTGAACAACGGTCAAACTATTGAAAAGCTGGGCGTAAGCATTACCGCTATACCGATGTACAATCTGCCGGAAGCGGCGGATGCCAAACATACCAAAGGCCGCGGCAACGGGTATGTGTTGAAATTTGGTGATAAGTCGGTCTATATCAGCGGCGATACTTCGGGTATCCCTGAAATGCGTGCTTTGAAAAACATTGATGTAGCATTCGTTTGCATGAACCTGCCTTACACGATGGATATCAAGGAAGCGGCCTCAGCGGTGCTGGATTTCAAACCAAAAATCGTATATCCCTACCACTACCGAGGCCAAAACGGCTTCAGCGATACGGCGGCTTTCAAAAAATTGGTGAACGAGGGCGATTCGAAGATTGACGTGCGGTTGAAGGATTGGTATACGATCAAGTAAAGGTATTTATCAAGAAAGAAGCCTAGATAAGCAGCCGAAGGCCCGGGATACTTTTAAAGTGCCCGTCTCTTGTAAAAAGTGGCATATCGTAGACGACACAAATTGCGGCAATCCATATATCATTTTCAGGTATGGGGTTGCCGCTTTCCTTTAAATGTTTCTTGATAGTTGAATACTCAGACGCAACTGTTTCGACGGTATTTAAAATTTCGCAATCAGCGATAAATGCTTCGTATCTGGGTAAATTGTATAAAACACGGCTTGAATTTCTTGCTCCGAAAAGTAATTCTCCACATACAGTCACTGGAAGAAAAATGAGGTCGAATTGATTAAGGGACGCGATAGTAGCGGCATTGTTATTCAGGACTTCAATGGCAATGTTTGTGTCCATCGCAATTTTTCTTAATGCCATTCGCCATCAATTTTGCCAAATTCATCATTGATAATCTGAGTGATCTCCCTCGCAGCATCATTGTCGATAGTCCCGGCATGAGACAAAACCTGGTCAACATTGCTTCTAACGGGCATATTGGCTTTGAGCAGTTTTAGAAAATCGAAAAGTTGTGTTTGTAGGCTGCTGTTTTCTGAAATCAGCTCCACATCATTCTGAATTTGTTCTTGTATGGTCATCAGGATGTTTTTGTAGGTTACAGCAAGATAACAAATTTTGATTTTACTTAGCTCTTTCCCTCATTTTTAGGAAATTGCACATGGTCGAATTCATATTAGTTTTCTGCCATTAATTCCTAAACGCATCTCCTAATCTTGTGAAAAAATACCGATCCTTTGCCAGTTTGTTGATTGCGGGGTTATTTTGTCTGGCGTCTGTTTCCAGGAAACAACTTCTCACCTTTGACAAACTGAA
Source organism: Dyadobacter luticola (assembly GCF_005860805.1). Classification (GTDB taxonomy): domain Bacteria; phylum Bacteroidota; class Bacteroidia; order Cytophagales; family Spirosomataceae; genus Dyadobacter; species Dyadobacter luticola. Next base: position 265,202 of record NZ_VCEJ01000002.1, read on the forward strand.
TCCTTCCAAAACCTCCCATATTCAATCCCAATCCCTAACCGGGCCGGATTCGAGCCGGTTTACCTACACGACGCTGGTGTCCGGGCTTGATGAGCCGATGGAGATCGCTTTGCTGCCGAATTATGACATTGTGATTGTGCAGCGGAAGGGGGGCGTCAGGTATTTTGACAACACGACCAAAGAGCTTTCGACCATCGCGCAGTTCAATGTTTTCAGCGGGATTGAAGATGGTTTGCTGGGCGTTGCTGCTGATCCTGATTTCAGGAATAATCATTGGCTATACTTTTATTACGGCGTCGCGGGCGACAAAAGCGTAAGCCATCTCGCGAGGTTTGAGCTGAAAGGAAAAGAATTGGTACAGTCTTCAAAAAAGGTTTTGCTGGAAGTGCCTACCCAGCGAAAATATTGCTGCCACTCAGCGGGTTACCTGACGTTTGATGCTGACGGACTTCTATATTTATCCATCGGTGATAATACCAATGCCGAAGAAATAGAAGGACATAACCCTACGGACGAGCGACCGGGACATGAACTGGCCGACGATCAGGGAGCGACCGCAAACAGCAACGATTTTCGGGGTAAGATCCTGCGTATCAAGCCCGAAGCAAATGGTGGATACAGCATTCCTGATGGCAATCTTTTTCCAAAAGATGGCTCGAAAGGCAAGCCGGAAATTTACGTGATGGGCGTCCGGAATCCTTTCCGCATTTCAGTGGATCCCAAAACCAAATTTGTTTACTGGGGCGATGTGGGGCCGGATACGGAAATTCCAGCCAGCGAAGGAAAGTTGAGTTATGACGAAATCAACCAGGCGCGGAAGCCCGGATTTTTCGGTTATCCGTACTTTCTGGGCGACAATGAGGTTTTTCCGGATTATGATTTTGAAACAAAAAAAGAAGGTCCGGGGAAAGATCCGCTCCGTCCGATCAACGATTCCCGAAACAATACCGGCTTAAAAGAGTTGCCGCCTGCCCAGCCAGCCTTTATTTGGTACGGAAAAGGCCCGTCCAAAAAGTGGCCGATGGTGGGAAAAGGTGCAGCGAGCGCGATGGCGGGGCCGGTTTATTACAGCGATCGCTACCCGAATGCTCCCTACAAACTGCCTGATTATTACAACGGAAAGCTCTTCATTTACGAGTGGATCAGGAAGTGGATCATGGCCGTGACGATGGATGCGCAGGGAAATTATGTGAGCATGGAGCCATTTTTGCCGCAGTTGAAGGTGGTCGCGCCGATGGATATGCGCATAGCACCAGACGGGGCGATTTACCTGCTGGCTTATGGTACCAACTGGTTTGCCCGAAATACCGATTCCGGCATTATCCGGGTCGAATATTCCGAGGGAAACCGCAATCCTGTGGCCAAAATGCATGTGGAAGGTAGTACAGTCGGGCCAGCGCCGCTTACATTGAAGGTTTCGGCAGCGGGTTCCAAGGATTTTGACGAGGGGGATAAACTGCGCTATCAGTGGAAAAGTAAGGCGGGCGAATCGCAGGGTGAGCAGGCGACATTGACTTTTAAAAATCCCGGTAACTACCAGATTGTGCTGACTGTGAGCGATCAAAACGGTGGTAAGTCGACGGCGACGACGGAGGTGAAAGTGGGGAACGCGCCGCCGGTTGTGAAAATTGAAACAACGGGCAATCGCAGCTTTTACTGGGATAATGCATCATTGACCTATAAAATCCAGGTCACCGATCGCGAGGATGGTAAAATTGATCCTGCAAAAGTGAAGACCAGCTTCAACTATTTATCGTTTGGAAAAGACCTGGCGAGCGCGCTGGCTTCGGATGGTCAGGATATGCAGTTTGCTTCTGCCGCAAAACTTTTTGCCTCGCTCGATTGTAAGTCGTGCCACACGATGGCGACCAAATCCATCGGTCCGGCTTTGAATGCAGTTTCGAAGAAGTATGAAAATCAGGCAGATGCGCAGGATTTTCTGGCTAAAAAAATCATTTTGGGAGGCAGCGGAAGCTGGGGTTCGTACCCGATGCCGCCTCACGCCGATTTAGCACAAAAAGACGCAAATGAGCTGGCAGGCTACATTTTGTCATTGACCAAAAATAAAAAAACGACTCCGCTGGCTGGTACCGTTGCTTTAAATGAACATACCGGAAAAGGGAATGAAGGTGCATACGTTTTGCTGGCGTCTTACACCGACAAAGGCGCAAATGGCATCGAACCGCTGAAAACTTCGGGCTACCTGGTTCTGAAAAATCCGCTCATCCAGTTTGAAGATTACCAGGAGGGTAATGTGGGCGTGACGATCGCGACGCAGAATACGGGTTTTGTGTCCTACATTTCGAACATTACCGATGGCAAGTATGCGCGTTTCAATGAAATTGATTTGAAAAATGTGAAATCGGTGCGGCTGCGCGTTCAGGAGCATGGGGCGGGCGGAACAATTGAAATACGGCAACATAGTAAGTCTGGAACATTGGTCGGCAAAGTGGATTTGCCGGCGGGGAATATTGTGGATTTAAAGCAAGGTTGGAAGGAAGTTGTTGTGCCTGTGAGCGGCGCGGCGGGTATACACGACCTGTATTTTGTTTTTAAAAATGAAAAGACGAAGGCCCAACTCTTTCACCTCGACTGGATGTATTTTGAAAATTAACCAAACTTTCAGGTAATGAAATTCAGGATCTTAGCCACCATTCTCATTCTTTCGTGCACATTTACTGCATTTGGACAAAGCAAAAAAGCCGCTGCAAAAGCTAAAAACAAAACACTCATTTTCTTCTTCGACGGTCTGCGGCCCGACTACATTACCGCAGAGCAAATGCCGAATTTGTTTGCTTTTAAAGAAAAAGCATCATTCAGCAAAAATCACCACAGCGTTTTTCCCACAGTAACCCGCGTCAATTCAGCATCTTACGCGACAGGCTCCTATCCCGGCACGCACGGTATTTTGGGCAATGCAGTCTATTTTCCAAAAGTTGATCCGGCCAAAAACATTGGGACGGGTTTCAACGATCTGAGCCGGGTTTCTGCCAGTTATGACTCACTACTTACCGCAGTTTCTTTGGGGGAAGCTTTGCAGGCGGCTGGCGAGAAAATGATGGTTTTCAGCTCCGGAACTACCGGGCAGGCCTTTTTGCAAAATCATAAAGTGAATGGTGCGATCATCAATCCCGACCTGATCCTCCCGGAAACTTTCAAGCCGCAGGTTATGGCTGATTTGGGCGAAATGCCTACCAGCACGTCGGGAGAATCCAACCGGCATAAGTGGGTGACCGATGCATTGTTGAAATATGGCTTGACTGAGACCGGCCCGCTGGTGAGTGCGATCTGGCTGTCGGACCCTGATGGCGCGGCGCACGAAAATGGCATCGGTTCGCCAGAGGCGATTGAGGCGCTGAAATTTGTAGACGAGCAGTTTGGAAGGGTTGTCAATGCGCTGAATGAACGGAAGTTGACCGATCGCTACAACATTATTATCTCAACGGATCATGGTTTCGTGACGCAGGTCGGCAGTATTAGTCTCAGCGATTTTTTGATTCAGGAAGGTTTGAAAAAAGATAAAGATTCGGACGATGTAATCCTGGCAGAAGGTAGCATTTATGTCAAAGACCGCGATCCTGAGAAGATTAAGCGGATCGTTGCAGCCTTGCAGAAGGAAGAGATTTTCGGTGCCATTTTCACAAAAGCGAAAACGCCGGGCGATAACCAGGGCTGGGTAGAAGGCACATTGTCCCTGGACGCGGTCCACCTCAACCACCCTCAGCGCAGCGGCGACATTCTGGTAGCGATGGATTGGAATGATCATAAAAACGACAAAGGTTACGATGGCTCGGATTATGTAAAAGGAAAAGCCGGGCATGGCGGTTCAAGTCCTTATGAAATCCACATCGCGCTTTTCGCGAAAGGCCCGGATTTTAAGGACGGCGCGACGACGGAATTGCCTACTTCCAACATTGACATTGTACCGACTATTTTGAGCATTTACAACCTGCCCGTTCCCGCCAAAATGGACGGTCGGCCGATTTTCGAACTTTTGAGAAAGCCGGGCAAATCTCCGGGAAATGCGACCAGGGAAATCGTTAAAACCGAAGTCAAATATCCTTGGGGTACTTACAATCTGTCGCTTGAAATGACGGTTCTGGGAAAATACCGGTACTTTGATTTCAGCCGGACGGAGCGTGTATTTACAAAGTAGCGATGCGATGTTCTTCTACTTCAAGGTTCTTGCAAAAAACTCCGACCGCATCTACTCTTAAATTCTGAGAACTTAGTCCACCAAAAAATTTCTGAATTTTTTCCGTTACCTCTCGTGCAGCCTAACGTCTAAACATAGAGACCGAAAATCTCTTATCTAAAAAGTTTCACTTTCGGACAACTTGGACTACCTTTGTATGAGGACAGAAAAACAGCAAGAGCGCACTATCATTTTTTACAAAAATTATTTTCGCGACTTTTTTCGAGAGCGAAAAGAGGCGGTTAGGAGCAAGATTATCTTAGCGCTGAAAGTAGTAGAGTCGACGCCTAGATTACCAGAATCAGTTTTTAAGCACATGGAAGGTACAAAAGGATTGTATGAAATCCGGCTTCGAACTGGTAGTGACATTTTTCGAATTTTCTGTTTTTTTGACAAAGGGAATCTGGTTGTTCTGGCAAATGGTTTTCAGAAAAAAGACCAGAAAACACCTCGAAGAGAGATTAAGAAAGCACTTAAAATTAAATCAGAATATGAAAGCGAAAGATCCTGATATTACCACTCTCGACGAATTTGTAGAAGAGTATTACGGCGCTGTTGGTACTCCCAAACGCGACGCGCTTGAAGCAAGGTTTGAATATTTTAAAGCAGGCTTTCTTTTACAAGAAGCCCGCCGCGCCAAGGGTTTGACTCAGGAAGAACTGGCTGCGAAGGTTGGCACAACCAAATCCTATATTTCGAAAATTGAAAATAACATTAAAGAAGCCAGGCTTTCGACATTGCAGCGGATTGTAGAAGTGGGTTTAGGCGGGCATCTGGAATTGTCGATCAGGCTTTAATTTTCGTTTCCTTAGTATCCTTGGCCAAATGATCTACCTAAAATCTTAAATATTTCCTGACCTCCGCGAATCATCTTATGACCAAGAAATCAAGACGCCAGTTTTTACAAAATGCCGGTATAGCCACTCTCGCCGCAGTTTCGCCTTTGGCTGCTGAATCAGAGCGGGTTAAAGAGCTTTTTATACACCACGTTCTGTTTTATCTAAAAGATCCCAACAACGCGCAGGATGAGGCTAAGCTGTTGGAAGGCCTCCATAAACTGGCCAAAGTGCCCAACATTGCGTATGTCCACATTGGTAAGCCCGCCGAGACGAGCCGGCCGGTGATTGTCAGGGATTATACGTTTTCGTGGATGTGTTTTTTTAAGAATATCATTGAAGAAGAGATTTACCAGACCCACCCAATCCATCTCGATTTTATCAAAGATTACTCCGGCTTATGGGAAAAAGTGGTCGTATATGATTCCGTAGGGCCAAAAAAGGTTTAGTGATTGCCGCCAACACTTTCATTATTACAGCTTGCAATCGGATAAAAAGGTAAAGAGCTGCCCGAAATGTCTTTCCTTTTTATCATCGAAAAACCCTGAAAACATGAAGCGCTTCTCCCAAACTCTTATTCTGATATTTGTAATGCTGGTGTGTGCGCAAATACTTAACGCACAGGATTTTGCTGCGGATATCAGACTGAACCAGATCGGTTTTTATCCCAAAGCTGAGAAAATTGCGGTGGTTGTCGGGGAAAAGAATACCGCTTTCGAAGTAAAAGATTTTAAAACTGGTAAATCGGTCTTTAAAGGAAAGCTGAGCGAACCAAGAACTAGTCAGCATTCAGGAAAAATAAGTCGGATTGCCGATTTTTCGAAGTTTCAACAGTCCGGAAAATATCAGATTGAGGTGGCTGGTCTGGGAAAATCGGCGCCTTTTGAAGTGAAGGAGCACATTCACCGCCAGGTTGCGGAAGCTGCTTTGAAAGGCTTTTATTACCAGCGCGTTTCGATTGATTTACCAGAAAAACTTGCCGGGAAATGGGCGCGGCCGGCCGGGCATCCCGACGACAAAGTATTGGTTCATGCTTCCGCAGTTTCTGAAAAACGTCCGGAAAATTCAGTAATCGGCTCTCCAAGAGGCTGGTATGATGCCGGTGATTATAACAAGTACATTGTTAATTCCGGGATCACGATGGGTACGTTGCTCTCGCTGTACGAGGATTATCCAACGTTTTTTGACGATTTCAATACCAACATTCCTGAAAGCAACAACGGTGTGCCTGACCTGCTCGACGAGGCGCTCTGGAACCTGCGCTGGATGCTGACCATGCAGGATGCGGCCGACGGTGGTGTTTACCACAAACTAACCAACACGCGTTTTGATGGAATGGTGATGCCGGATGCTGCTAAAAATCCGCGATATGTAGTCCAGAAAAACACAGGGGCAACATTGGATTTCGCAGCCGTGACAGCGCAGGCGGGGCGCATTTTGAAAAATTTTGAAGACAAATTTCCTGGACTTTCCGATTCCTGCATTGTCGCAGCGGTGAAAGCGTGGGAGTGGGCTAAAAAGAATCCGGACATTTATTACAACCAGGATGAGCTGAATAAGAAGTTCGATCCCGACATTGTTACCGGCGCTTACGGCGACCGCAGCGCTGCCGACGAATGGATCTGGGCAGCTGCTGAAATGTATGCGACTACCGGGAAGCCGGATTATTTGAAAGGAATTGCACTGCAAACCGACAAACCGATGCCGCTGCCTACGTGGAGTCAGGTGCAGGCGCTTGGTTATTATACTTTGCTAAGATTCAGTGACAAAATAAAGGTCGAAAGTGCGCTTTCTAAACAACTTAAAACGGTTGTCACCCAGTTCTCCGATCAGCTGCTGATCGATCTTGAAAAACAGCCTTATCACACTGTGATGGGGAAAAATGCAAAAGATTATTCCTGGGGAAGCAGCTCCGTCGCCGCCAACCAGGGTGTTGCCTTGCTCTATACATTCAACCTTACCAAAAACCCGAAATACAGGCAGGCGGCCCTGGGTAACCTGGATTATCTGCTGGGAAGAAATGCGACAGGATATTGTTTTCTGACGGGTTTTGGCTCGAAACGGGTGATGCACCCGCACCACCGGCCATCGATTGCGGACGGAATTGTGGACCCGGTTCCTGGCTTACTTTCCGGCGGACCTAACCCGGGTCAGCAGGACAAATGCACAACTTATACCAGCAAATTTGCCGATGAATCGTTCACCGACAATGATTGCTCGTACGCATCCAACGAGATCGCGATCAACTGGAATGCACCGATGGTGTACCTTGCAGCCGCCATCGAAGCATTGATGGATGCAAAATAATCAGGGCTTCCCTTTTTTTACGGAAACCGTCGGCGGTGTTTCGTTATAACCTTTATTATCGGTCATATTTTCCGATTCCGACTCATTGATCGCCTCTTTTTTGAGGGTTTTTGCAGGTTTCCGGCTGTCGTCGTCATGCCTGCTTTCGTCGTGTGGCCCTGATGGTGACGGAGTTGATCCTTCAATTTCTTCCTCTTCGTTTTTGGTTTGCTTGCTCATGGTAATGGTGTTTTTGTGAAAATTGACAAAATCTGTTCCCGTGCTTCGCGTTTCCCTACCGGGCAGCGGAATAGATTTGGCGTCGCGCGGTCTTATATGTGTATTAAGTCAGATAAAAAATCTCCGCCATGAGCATATTCCAATCATTTTCTCACCTCCGAACACTTCTTAAAACAGTCGATATCAACGCCGTAGCAAAACTTTCCCAGAAGGTTGATCTTGGTAAAATGATGGGTATCGTCTCCAAAATGAGTGAGGAAGATCTGGGGAAAATGTTGAAGTTTATGTCTGCCGGATCGGGGAAAAAACATGCGCCGCCCGCGGTCAACGGGGATTTTTATGAACTGGGCGAAACGCTTCTGCCCCAGGAAAAAGAGACGGTAGCCAAGGTGCGCGCATTTATGGAAACCGAAATCCGGCCGATCGCCAATCATTACTGGAATAATGCCCATTTTCCGATGCACATTATTCCGCTGATGGCGAAGCTCAACATTTGCGGGCTTACCTACAAAGGCTACGGATGCGCCGGTCGCTCGGCTTTGCTGGAAGGATTTATTGCGATGGAAATGGCCCGGGTGGATTCTTCGATTTCTACGTTTTTTGGCGTGCACAGCGGCCTGGCGATGGGCTCGATTTACCTCTGCGGCTCCGAGGAGCAGAAGCAATACTGGCTGCCCATTATGCAAAGAATGGATATTATCGGTGCATTTGGCTTGACCGAACCGGAAGTCGGCTCTGGTGCCGCCGGCGGACTTACTACTATCTGCAAACGTGAGGGCGAAGAGTGGGTGATCAACGGACAAAAGAAGTGGATCGGCAACGCAACATTCTCCGACATTACCATCATTTGGGCACGAGATCTGGCTGATAATCAGGTCAAAGGGTTTATTGTCAGAAAAGAGAATCCTGGTTTTAAGGCGGAGAAGATGGAGGATAAAATGGCACTTCGGACGGTCCAGAATGCGTTGATTACCTTGACAGACTGCCGGGTAGCGGAGGCTGACCGCCTTCAAAATGCCAACTCATTTAAAGATACAGCTAATGTTTTGAGGATGACACGCGCCGGAGTAGCCTGGCAGGCAGTGGGTTGTGGCCGCGGCGCCTATGAATTAGCATTGAAGTACACTTTGGAAAGAAAGCAATTCGGCCGTCCCATCGCCGGTTTTCAATTGGTACAAGACCTGCTCGTAACCATGCTCGGTGACCTGACTGCAATGCAAACGATGGTTTTCCGCCTGTCGCAATTACAGGATAGCGGCGTGCTCACCGACGAACATGCCTCGCTCGCGAAGGTTTTTTGTACATTAAGAATGCGCTCCATCGTAGACCACGCCCGTGAGTTGTTCGGCGGAAACGGTATTCTGCTCGAATACGACATTGCGCGGTTTGTGGCCGATGCGGAAGCCATTTATTCTTATGAAGGCACGAAAGAAATCAATTCCCTGATTGTCGGCCGGGCGATTACCGGGGAAAGCGCTTTTGTTTGAAAAACTACAAGGTCCCTGACTTCATTTTATTGAGCGTACTTTCAAAAGAATTGGAAGTCATACCCGTGGCTCTTTGCGCTTCCAAAGCTTTGGTTTGCCACTCTACTGCCTCAGTCCGGCGGTCGAGCTTGTATAAAATGTGGGCGTAAGTGTCCAGATAGCCCGGATTTCCGGTAGACGGCTTCTGCGTTTTGTGCGCCATCACCGCATCAAAAAGCTCCATCGACTTTTGCGACCACGTCAGTGCACGTTCTAGCATTTCTTTGGAATTTGCCCACTCATACACCCGCCAGGCCTGATTGTTCAATTCCAAATGAAAATATTGTGACGGAGGGGCTATGCCAAAACTTTGTGTAACGTTCCCCTCTTTGAAGTTGGGCCGCTGCGCCATCATTTTTTTGACTTCCAGATCGTCCATCGCAATCAGGGAGTCAATTTTAACATTGAGATAGTACCGGTTGATGAACATGATCACTTCCGACATATAATTGACCGTGTCCTTCACCGCATGATAATAATTGAGCATCGTGTTATGGAAAGCCCTGGTACCCAGATTGTCGTCGGGCATGTAAGACGTTCTCGTAAACTGCGCGACCTGATGCGCCAACTGAACGTCCTTTTTTACCACGGCATTTCTGAAAGTGCTGCCAATAATGCTGTTATTCATCGCGATGGCGTCGTTTTTGCTTGAAAGCCTGTAAATGCTGTCCAGTAAAGTCGGCCTGGTGTTCGTCCTTATTTTTTTATAGGTTTCGCTATCCAGTGACGGCCCTTGCAGGTATATAAACTTGATTGTCTGAAAGTTATTCAGCGAATCGACGGGTAGGCTGGTGACATATTCATCCAGCAACTGATTCGCCGGTAATTTTGCCTCGCGTCTTTTCAGTATATATTCTTTTAAAAACTGGCCGCCCCGCTCGCCGCTGCTGTATTCTTTGTCGTAATCCAGGAGCTTTTTCGCGCCCCGCCGGCCCAATGCGGCATCTGCATGCTCGGCATAGATCATAGCGGAGTTGGTCGAACCGTTGTATCGGTTGAGGATATTGCCGTCGCCGTCCACAAAAAGCGATAAAAGTGCACCCCGGATCTGAAATTTTTCGGCCAGTTTCCGTCCGTTTTCAGTCTCCACATTGCTTCTGATCGACACGAAATTGTTCTCAAATTTCTCTTTCAGAAGTGAATTGGAAAAACCCTGCGTAGCGACTTCGTTGCACTGTTCGCATTTGCTGTCTTCCAGGTGAATAAATATCAGTTTTTTCTCCGCTTTGGCTCTTTTGGAAAGCTGTTCCCAGCTGGTTTCAGGGGCTACGAAATTGATCTGTGCCTGGCAGATGTTGGCTAAAATCAGCGTGATGGAGAGTAGTAGTAGTTTCATGAATGAGCGGTTGATGTTCGACATCCAAATATAAAATTTTATATGTAACCGCTCGTGTTGTTAATGTTAAAAGTGAGATGATGCAAGCAAAAGGGCAAATAAATACGGAACAAAAAAATTAACCCTATGAAGTATATCTACTAACTGCTTCGCTATCAGGCGGAGAACATTTGGCCGACTACCGGTTAGATCAGCGTCACAAAAAATTAAATCCGTTTTCGGGATGAAAGTGAAGAAAAAGATTGAAATTTGGTTTGAAATTTGACCGTTGACTAAGATTAATCAAAATCATTCCATTGATTACTAATGATATAGGTTTTCGCTAAAAGCCTGTGGCGAATTTCATTGAATATTGAATAAAAAAATGCTTATGGCAACATAAGCCCACGTTCCCGTTACTTGACTTAATTACTACGCGTTCCGTAAACCCCGGCAGAAAATGGCTATGAGTATACTCTACGTTGATCATGAGATCAATAACCTCAATTCTTTTAAAGCAACTTTCAGACGAGATGCGGAAGTGCATGTTGCTAGTTCGACAGCCGAGGGGATCAGAATATTGGGAGAGAGAAAGATCGACGTCATTTTTGCCGACCACCAGATGCCCGAAATGACCGGCCTGGAATTTCTGAAACTTGCCTCCACACAGTATCCTGCCGCAGTTCGTGTACTACTGACCGGTACGGCTTATACAGACGAGTTCAGGTTTGCGGCCGGAAAAGGTTATTTTCATAAATACGTCAACAAGCCCTGGGATGAGCAGCAACTGCGTCATCTCATGCTATCGCACCTGCGGTAAGCTATTTTCAAATCTACTTCTGAATTTTTTTCTGCAACGCCGCAGCGCGTGCACCGAACTTGCTGTCTTTCCGTGGAATACCTCTGTATTCTTCGTATAATGCGCTATTCGGGTCAGAAAAAAATTGCTTTACGAATATTTGTTGAAATTATATTCGCTACATTGTGATTTCAATGTTTGACTATATCCTTCATCTTTTGCCGAAAGGCCAAATCATTCGAAAATGAAAAGAAGAGATTTCATGCAAATGTCCGGGATGGGTATAGGTGCGCTGATGATGCCTTCCGTACCGGTCATCGGCCAGGCGGTCTCCGCAGAACATCTCCTGGAACCGGGTATCGACGCCGCTGCCAAGAAGAAGCTATCCGAAATTGCGCTGAATGCGGCAAAAAGCAAAGGTGCAACTTATACCGACGTACGGATTGGCCGGTATCTGCAGCAATTTCTTTTTACCCGCGAGCGGCAGGTGCAGAACATTGTCAATGCAGAATCTTACGGCATCGGGATCCGCGTGATTGCAAATGGTACCTGGGGTTTTTCGGCCACCAGCGACGTCACGCCCGACGGTATTGCCAAATGCGCCGCGACTGCCGTAGAGATTGCAAAAGCCAACTCAAAATTCCAGAAAGAACCGGTACAACTCGCTGAGCAAAAGGGGGTAGGGGACAAAACCTGGAAAACGCCGATCGTTAAAAATGCCTTCGAAATCCCGATCCGGGAAAAGGTCGATCTTCTCATGAATGTCAATGGTAAAGCATTAGACGGCGGGGCCAGTTTTGTAACTTCCAATCTCTTTTTTGTAAACGAACAAAAATATTTCGCTTCGTCCGACGGATCATTTATCGACCAGGACGTGCACCGCATCTGGCCAACATTCACGGTGACGGTGACGGATAAAGCTTCCGGAAAATTTAAAACCCGCGACGCAATCAGCTCGCCGATGGGCATGGGCTACGAATATCTCGATGGCGTTGCCTCCGAAAAAATCGCCGGGCCGAATGGTCTGGTCGGTTACCGGAATTCTTATGATATGGTCGAAGATGCGATCACCGCGGCCAAACAAGCGAAAGAAAAAATCACGGCTAAAACCGTCCAGGCGGGGAAATACGACCTGGTCCTTGATCCGAATCACTTAGGACTTACTATCCACGAATCCGTCGGCCACCCGACGGAGCTCGACCGCGTACTAGGCTACGAGGCCAATTATGCCGGTACCAGCTTTGCTACTTTGGATAAATGGCAATCGAAAACATTCGCTTACGGCAGCAAGCTCGTCAACATTGTGGCTGATAAAACCCAGCCGCACACATTGGGCGCTGTGGGTTATGACGACGAGGGCGTGCCCTGCAAAGAGTGGGACATTATCAAAGACGGGATTTTGGTCAACTACCAGGCTATCCGCGATCAGGTAAAGATTATCGGTGAAAAAGAATCGCATGGCTGCTGCTATGCCGATAACTGGAATTCGGTGCAGTTTCAGCGTATGCCCAATATTTCGCTAAAACCGGGTACAGAGAAGCGGAGCGTGATGGATATGATCAAAGGTGTTGAAAAAGGCATTTACATCATCGGTAGAGGCTCGTATTCGATTGACCAGCAGCGCTATAATTTCCAGTTTGGCGGGCAGGTTTTTTACGAAATCAAAAATGGTGAAATCACCGGCATGCTCGACGATGTGGCCTATCAATCTAACACCCAGGAATTCTGGAACTCCTGCGCCCAGCTCTGCGACAAAGACGACTACCGCACCTTCGGCTCCTTCTTCGACGGCAAAGGCCAGCCAGGGCAGGTCAGCGCAGTATCGCACGGAAGCAGCACGACGCGGTTTAATGGGGTGAATGTGATTAATACAGGGAGGAAGATATAGTTCTGCAAATGACATTTACTTATGGCTATCCTATCAAAAGAAGAAGCAAAAAAAATCATAGATAAAGTTCTGGCGTTTTCTAAGGCTGATGAGATCAGTGTTGGGCTAAACGGGGACCGGAGCGGGAATATCCGTTATGCACGTAACTCGGTTTCTACCAGCGGGGAGACGACGGATCTATCGCTTTCGGTGACTTCGGTTTTTGGCAAAAAATCGGGGACGGCGACAATTAACGAATTTGATGATGCCTCGCTGGAAAAGACGGTGCGGCGGGCCGAGGAGATAGCAAAACTCGCGCCGGATAATCCGGAGTATATGCCGATGCTGGGCGCGCAGCAATTTCAGGAAACGCAATCTTTTGCCGAAAGTACCGCCGCCATCAATCCTGGTTTTCGTGCGCAAGCTGCATTTAACAGCATTGATCCCTGCATTAAAAAAGACCTGACTGCTGCCGGATTTTTGCAGGACAGCGCTGGCTTTTCGGCCATAGGGAACAATAAGGGCCTTTTTGCCTACAATAAATCTACCTCTGTCGATTTTTCTATCACTGTTAGAACCGCCGATGGGAAAGGGTCGGGTTATGCAACGCGCGATTACAATGATGCGTCGAAATTAGATACCAAAGCTGCGACTGAAATTGCAATGCAAAAGGCGCTGGCTTCGGTGAACACCAAAGCGTTGGAACCAGGAAAATATACGGTGATCCTCGAACCGACGGCTGCGGTGGATTTACTCCAGAATATGATGCGGAGCATGGATGCGCGGAATGCCGACGAAGGTCGCAGCTTCCTGGGCAAAAAAGGAGGTGGGACCCGGCTGGGCGAAAAGCTTTTTGATGAGCGCATTACCATTTATTCCGATCCTGCAAATCCTGAAATCCCCACTTCGCCTTTTGCCGGAGACGGCCGTGCGCAGGAAAAAGTGACCTGGATTGACAAAGGCGTCGTAAAAAATATGTACTACTCACGTTTCTGGGCGCAGAAGCAGGGTGTAAAAGCAGTGCCGGCTCCTTCCGGATTCATTCTCGCGGGAGGCACGGAATCTCTCGCCGACCTTATCAAAGGGACTGAAAAAGGCATTTTGGTCACCCGGTTCTGGTACATTCGCGCCGTCGATCCGCAGACATTGTTATACACTGGCCTGACCCGTGACGGGACTTTTTACATTGAAAACGGGCAGATCAAATACCCAGTGAAAAACTTCCGGTTTAACGAAAGTCCGGTGATCATGCTCAACAATGTGGAGGCGATCGGCAAGCCTGTTCGGGCGGCTGGAAACCTTGTTCCGCCACTGAAAATCAGGGACTTCACTTTCACCAGTTTATCCGACGCAGTCTAGGCATTTTACTTTGTATCACTATTAGCTAAAACTTATACACTTTGAAAAGAAGAGATTTTGTACAACTGGCTGGATTAGGAACCGGAGCGTTCCTGCTGCCTGGCCTGGCGATGGGCAGGAATGTTTCTCCCGAAGCTTTTCTGGACTCCGGCGTCGACGTTGCTGTCAAGAAAAGGCTGGCCGACGCTGCATTGAATGCGGCCAAATCCAAAGGCGCGTCCTATGCCGATGTGCGGATCGGTCGCTATCTCAACCAATATGTGGTTACGCGGGAAGATAAAGTCCAGAACATTGTCAATACCGAATCTTATGGTGTCGGGGTGCGCGTGATCGCCAACGGTTGCTGGGGTTTTGCGGCGGTGGTGGATGTAAATAATGAGGGGCAGATGGCGAAAGCCGCAGAAGATGCTGTGGCGATTGCGAAAGCCAATGCAAAATTAATGAAAGAGCCGGTGCAACTGGCGCCGCAAAAAGGTTTTGGAGAGGTAAGCTGGAAGGCGCCGATCAAGAAAAATGCTTTTGAAGTTCCTGTAAAAGAAAAGGCGGACCTGCTGCTGGGCGTGAATGCTGCGGCAATGGCCAATGGGGCTAACTATGTGAATTCCATTTTGTTTCTGGTAAACGAACAAAAATATTTCGCCTCTACCGACGGTTCCTACATTGACCAGGACATTCACCGAATCTGGCCAATTTTCAACATTACGGCAATCGATCCTAAATCCGGGAAATTCGAGACGCGGAATGCATTGAGTGCACCGATGGGGATGGGCTATGATTATCTCCAAACAAATCCTGCGGACAAAGTAGCCGGCGTGACCACCCGCTATAAAATGGGTTACGATATGCTGGAAGATGCCACTGCCGGCGCCAAACAGGCAAAGGAAAAACTGACTGCGAAGTCGGTAGAAGCTGGAAAATATGATTTGATCCTGGATCCGTCGCACTTGTGGCTGACCATTCACGAATCGGTCGGCCACCCGCTGGAACTGGACCGCGTGCTGGGATATGAAGCGAATTTCGCCGGTACTTCTTTCGCAACATTGGATAAATGGCAGTCCAAAACATTCCAGTATGGCAGCAAGCAGGTAAACCTGGTTGCGGATAAATTACAGGTTGGTTCGCTGGGAGCAGTGGGCTGGGACGACGAAGGGGTGAATACCAAAAAGTGGGATCTGGTGCGGGACGGCGTGCTGGTGAACTATCAGGCAATCCGTGACCAGGTGCACATTATCGGAGGAAAAGAATCGCAGGGTTGCTGCTATGCCGATAGTTGGAGTTCGGTACAATTCCAGCGGATGCCGAATGTTTCGCTCGAAGCCGGCAAAGCTGCACTGAGTGTGGAGGATATGATTAAGGATGTGAAAAAAGGCATTTACATCATCGGGGACGGTTCTTTCTCGATCGATCAGCAGCGTTATAACTTCCAGTTTGGCGGCCAGCTTTTTTATGAGATCAAAGACGGAAAAATTGTCGGCATGTTGAAAGACGTGGCGTATCAGTCTAACACCCAGGAGTTCTGGAATTCCTGCGTGCAGGTTTGCGATGAAAAAGATTATCGTTTGGGTGGCTCTTTCTTCGACGGAAAAGGCCAGCCTTCCCAGTCGAGCGCAGTTTCGCACGGAAGTTCGACAGCCCGGTTTAATGGGGTGAATGTGATTAATACCGCCAGAAAAATTTAAATCTCACCAGCCATGTCAATCATATTAACAGAAGCAGAAGCAAAAGCACTTTTGCAAAAAGTGCTGAAATATTCCAAAGCCGATGAATGTGAGATCAACATTCTGGGAGAGGAGCGGGGTAATTTGCGTTATGCCCGAAACGAAGTGTCGACCTCAGGATCATTGGTCAACCAGAATTTGCAGGTCCAATCCGCTTTTGGCAAAAAAGTGGGCGTCGCGACCGTCGATGAATTCAGCGATGAGGCCATAGAAAAATGTGTTCGTCGCTCGGAAGAACTGGCCCAGCTGGCGCCTGAAAATCCTGAATATGTGAGCGTTTTGGAACCTCAGACTTATGGTAAATCCAACGGTTTCTTCGAATCGACGGCAGCCGTGACGCCGGATGTTCGCGCCGATGCAGTGGCGAAAAGTTTGGAACTGTCGCGTGCGCAAAACCTTACCGCAGCTGGCTTTCTGGAAAACCGGAAAGGTTACAGCGCGATGATGAATTCAAAAGGGCTTTTTGCATATTATCCGAGCACAAATGTCAACTTTTCGCTAACGGTGAGAACGCCGGATGGGAAAGGATCGGGTTATGTAGCGCGCGGGTATAGCGACATTAAAAAACTGGATACGGCAGCAGCAACCAACATTGCGATCCAGAAATCCAAAGGTTCTGTGGATGCCAAATCTTTGGAACCCGGAAAATATACCGTCATTTTGGAGCCCACGGCTGCGGTGGTACTTTTGGAAAATATCTTTTTCAGCATGGACGCGCGGAGTGCCGACGAAGGAAGATCATTCCTCAGCAAACCCGGCGGCAAAACAAAATTAGGCGAAAAGATCGTCGATGAGCGCGTCAATATTTATACGGATCCGGCCAATCCCGAGTTACCGTCTTCTCCGTGGTCGGGCGATGGACAGCCGATCAATAAAATGAGCCTGATTGAAAAAGGGGTGGTTAAAAACATGTTCTACTCGCGTTATTGGGCACAAAAGAACAATGTGAAGCCGGTACCATTTCCGAGTAATGTGATCATGGATGGTGGAACTGCGTCGCTTGCGGATATGATTAAATCTACGAAACAAGGAATTTTGGTCACAAAACTCTGGTACATCCGTGAGGTAGATCCGCAAACATTATTGCAAACCGGCCTCACCCGCGACGGTACTTTTTACATTGAAAATGGCGTGATCAAATATCCGATCAAAAATTTCCGGTTCAACGAAAGTCCGGTGATTATGCTCAACAACATCGAAACGCTGGGTAAGCCAGAGCGGGTTGTAAGTACAGAATCGGACCGGAATTATCTGATTCCGCCTATGAAAATCAGGGAGTTTACATTTTCATCACTTTCCGATGCGGTTTAGGTTGATGGGTTGACGAGGAAGCATGAAACCTTTTTTCTTTACAAGATTACAATACACTTCGGGTAACTGGGATACTGACCAGCGGATGCCGTCGAATCTGCTGCATTCGCTGGTTGAGTACACCACGATACCCATCGATGAAAAGGAAAAAGTGGTCCAGCTAAACAGCAACGAAATTTTCAAGAGTCCGTTCTGCTACCTCAGCGGGCATAAGCTCGTCGAATTTTCGGCCCAGGAGCGTGACCATTTCCGGCGGTATGTCCAAAATGGCGGCTTTGTTTTTGTGGACGACTGCAACCACGACATCGACGGACTTTTTGCCAAATCCTTTGAACAGGAAATGGACCGGACATTTGGCCCAAAAGCATTACAAAAAATCCCTAACAACCACCCGATTTACAATTGCTTCTTCAAATTCGAAGACGGCCCACCCACCACCTCCTTCGAGCTTAATGGCTGGGGCGACGACCTCGTGCACGATTACCTCAAAGCGATCACCATCAACGGCCGCATCGGGGTTTTGTATAGCAACAAGGATTACGGCTGTGAATGGGACTATGATTTTCGGAATAAAAGGTTTCTGGCAGTAGATAATACGCGGTTCGGAGTAAATATTGTGATGTATGCGCTGACGGCTTGATTTTGGATCGGGGTTGTTCGAAATAGGTTCGGAGTTGTTATTTGTTGTCGGGTATTGTTAAATATAGCTTTATTAACATCGTCATGCTGAGCGGAGTCGAAGCACGCTACTGGCTGGGCACAATGCACGTTTGCGTTTCGTCTAGCCAGTAACGCCCTTCGACTCCGCTCAGGGTGACAAGTAAAAGTCACTCAATTTGAATACTTCATTAGAACATTACAAATACCTGGTCACCAAGCTCCCTTTGCTAAAAAAGGAAATCGCTAAAGTCATCATTGGGCAGCAGGAAGCTATTGATGAGATATTGATTTCGCTGCTGGCTGGGGGGCATTGTTTGCTGGAAGGGGTGCCAGGACTGGCTAAGACGTTGATGGTGAAGACCATGTCGGAGGCTTTGCACATGAGCCTTAAGCGGATCCAATTTACGCCCGACCTGATGCCCGGGGATATTGTGGGTACCGAGATTTTGGAAGAGGACCACGAAACCGGCAGGAAGTTTTTCAAATTCAACAAAGGGCCGCTTTTTGCCAACGTGGTTCTGGCCGATGAGATCAACCGGACGCCACCAAAAACGCAGGCGGCGTTGCTCGAAGCGATGCAGGAAAAGAGCGTGACTTACGGCGGTACCAACTACGAGTTGCCGAGCCCGTTTTTGATCATCGCAACCCAAAATCCGATTGAGCAGGCGGGTACATATCCGCTGCCGGAGGCCCAGCTCGACCGGTTTTTGTTGTATATCAAACTCAGCTACCCCGACGAGCAGGAAGAATTGAATGTACTAAAAGGCACCACGGGATCATTCAAAGCCCAGATTGATCGCATTTTGACAGACATTGAAATCGGGCAACTGCAAAATCTGACGCGTGAAGTGCATATCAGCGAAGAACTGATTATTTGGATCAACAAACTCGTACGAGCATCCCGGCCGGAAGGTAGTCCGTCGGATTTTGTGAAAGAATGGTGCGACTGGGGTGCAGGCCCGCGCGCCGGGCAGGCGCTGGTACTTTGTGCCAAAGCCCGGGCGGTGATGAACGAGCGGTTTTCAGTCATTCCCGAGGACATTCAAAAGCTGGCTTATCCGGTTTTGCGGCATCGTATCGCGATGAATTTCAGGGCGGAAGCGGAGAACATTACGGCTGACCAGGTAATTCAGGAGCTCTTGAAAGGGGTCAAACTTTAAACAAAATCCTGCCGGAAATGCAAAAAGCCACCTTGCTCGCTTCCAATCTGATCAAGCTCAAAAACCTGCAACTGACCGGCAAGCTGGTGAGCGAGGAACTGATGCTGGGTATTCATGGGAGCAAACGGTCGGGGATTGGGATTGAATTTGAGCAGTACCGGCATTACGAACCGGGCGATGATCCGAAACGCATTGACTGGAAACTCTTTGCGCGGACGGACAAACATTTGATCCGCGAATCTTCGACGGAAAGCGACCGGCAAATCAGGTTTGTGCTGGATCTTAGCGGCTCGATGAACTATACCGAAAATGGCGTGAGCCGGTTGCAATATGCCCAGATCTTACTGGCTTCGCTGGCTTATTTGTGTTACATACAGAATGATCAGATGAGTTTGTACACATTGAAAAATGGTATGGTGCAAACTTTAAGTGCCACGGGATCAGCCACTTCGGGGCGGCAGGCTTTTCAGAAGATTTTGGTGGGTTTGGAGAAAACCGTAGCAGAAGGTGCCTGGGTAAATGATGCTGCGGGCCTTTTGAAATTTCCCGAACTGCAAACAAAAACAAAGGAGCAGCTCATTTTCGTGAGTGACCTGCTGCAAGTCGACGATGAATGGTTGAAATTGGTTCGCTCGCTGGCAAATCCGAATCGTGAAGTGGTGATTTTCCAGATTCTGGGCGATCGGGAGGCAAATTTTAATTTAAAAGGCTTCTACCGATTTACCGATCTGGAAACCGGGAAGGAAATTGAGCTGGATGCGGAATCCGTGCGGGAGAGTTTCCAGCATTCGATGGATGATTATCTTGCAGGATTAAAAGAACAGCTGCAAATCCCACACGTTCAATTAGTTAAAGTAAGATTGAGCGATCCGATCGGGATGGTTCTGAAAACATTTTTGACCAAAAGAAAAGGCTGATGGAGCTGCTGCAACCTTACTGGCTTTGGGGAATGCTGGCGGTGGCGATACCTGTCGCGATACATTTCTGGAACCAGAAAAAGGGCCAAACGATTGAGTGGGCGGCGACGAGGTGGCTTGTAGACAAAACTTCACTAAACCACCGCGGCATCCGGCTGCACGAAATCCCTTTAATGTTGCTCCGTTGCCTGCTGGTCGCGCTGCTGGCGCTGATTTTGGGACAGCCGGTCATAAATTGGCTGAATGAAACAGCTGATAGTCAGACTGTTCATTTGGTTCAACCAGATCGGCGGCTGGTTGAGAATTTTCGGTTTGAGTTGGAGGCGGCTTTGAAAAAGGGCGAAAAGTTGTTTTGGATTGGGGAGAATGTCACGCCTGTCAGCAACTTAACAGACATTTCCAACTCACAAAATGCCGGGGAAAATTTACAGCAAAACATCAATAAAACGGCCTCAGCACACAGTATCCTGCGTTTTTACCTGCTCGCTGAACAAAAATTGGCAGAACTTTCTAAAATATATGTCCCCGGTTCTTTCCAGCTTTTTACACTGCCGGATTCTTCCAAAAATTCGAAAGATCAGCTCCTTTTTGATCAAAATAAAAAATGGAATGTGTTGGTGGCTTACCAAAATCCGGATGAGCAAACAACTGCATCTGCTGCGCTGAATGCGCTTAAAGATGTTTACGGATTCACATTTAACATGGATTTAAAGTTAGAAGCTGGGAAAAATTATGATTTGGTTTTGGCTGATCATGTAACAAAACCAATTGATCCGAAAGCATTATATGTCATTTCCGGAAAACCGGCGGGGGTTGATATGCCAGTTAATGTGAAGCAAGTTCCTGATTCTCTGCTGCTGGCGTCCTCGGAATTCGTAGAAAGCGGCAGGTTGCCGGAGTGGCTGGGAGAGGTTTTTGCGAAACATCATTGTCTTGTGAAAAGTAATGTTCCTTTAAGCAATCAGCAACTCGGTGCATTATTTGTGCGGACGAAACCGGCTTTGGAAACCGAAGCTCGTGAAATGCGAAAATGGCTTCTGCTGTTTTTTGTGCTGACAGCTTTTTTGGAAAGGGTAATTTCACTGCGTAAAAACCGGGTTAACAGCTATGCTTAAACTCGAAAAGCTGATTAAAGCAGTCACCGGACAACTTTATTTTACCGATGCATTGCGGTGCATATCTCTGGCTATTGCTGCATTTCTGCTGGTTTTTGTTTTTTCTCAAAATGCTCTCCTGAGCTTTCTTGGGGCTATTCTGGCACTTTTTCTTGGGGTTGGTATCACCAAAATTTACCAAAACAAAAAACCGGCGGCGGTCAGGTTGATCCATCAATATTCCGGCGATACCGAGTACAGCCTTCATTTGCTGGAAAAGGATAACCTCAACATGGCCGAACAGTTGCAGCTTGAACGCATCGCGGATCGGCAGGCTGATTTCCCTTTTCAAAAGTTGTATAGCGGGCTTGGCTGGTATGCTGCTGCGGTTTTAGTCTCGCTGATTTTTTATTTTGTTTATCCAAAAATTAAGACTTATGCTGCTCAAAATGAGCAAGTTTCAAAAGTCGCTACCCCGCGCGTTAAAGTCAACAAAGCGTCGCCGCCGACATTTCAATCCTCCGAAGTTTTGGTGCAGCCGCCAGGCTATACCTTGTTGCCAAAGAGGCAGTCAGCGGATTTGAATGTATCGGCGATTTATGGGTCGATGATCAGCTGGCAAATCCGGTTTGATCATTCGGATCAGTTGGCGGTGCGGCTCGCGAACAGTCGGGGAGAGGAAGCGGCATTCAAATCCAGTGAACAAAGTTTTTCGTACAGCGACCGGCTGACGGGCTCCGGTTTGTACTCAATCAAGGCTTACTGGAAAGATTCACTGGTCTATCAGTCAGACTTTTACAAGCTGGAAGCATTGCCGGATCTCGCACCAAAAATTGAGCCGGCTTCGAAGGAATTGTACCAATATCATACTATAAAAGACAGCAAGCAGCTCAAAATTTCAGCAAAGATATCCGACGATTTTCGGGTAAAGCAGGCATTTATTGTGGCCACGGTGGCGCGAGGTGCCGGGGAAAATGTGAAGTTCAGAGAAGTGAAATTTCCTTTGTCGGCTGATTTCAGGGAAGCTAATCTGCAAAAAACCATCAACCTCGACGAGCTCAATTTTTCGCCTGGTGACGAGCTTTACTATTACTGGGCGGCGATGGATAACAAGCAGCCGGAGCCCAATTTTAGTAAGTCGGACACCTATTTCTTGGTTTTTAAAGACACTACGCAAATCGAGGAAGCGGAGCTGGCAACGATGGCAGTGAACATCATGCCGGAATATTTCAGGAGCCAGCGGCAGATTATCATTGATACCGAAAAGCTGATTGCAAAGCGTAAAAAATTGAAAAAAGAGGAGTTTAATGCCACTTCCAACGAAATCGGTTTTGACCAAAAAGTGCTCCGGCTGCGCTACGGACAATATTTGGGTGAAGAATTTGAAACCAACATTGGCGGGCAAGCGGAGGAGGGAAACATCGTCGACGCATTCACGCACCATTCTGATGGGACCGGGGAAGGCGCCGAGCAGCGGGCCGCTGAACCGACCGAGCATCACGATCACGAAAGTTCGAAAGCGGCGGAAACTAAGGACCCGCTGGCGGCGCTGATGGAGCAGTACACGCATGCACACGACAATGCGGAAACCAATACCTTTTACGAGCAGTCGACGCGGGCTTTGCTGAAAATGGCTTTGGAACAAATGTGGCAATCGGAGCTGCATTTGCGAATGTATGAGCCGGAAAAGGCACTTCCGTTTGAGAACAAAGCTTTGGAATACCTGAAATCGGCGCAGCAAAAAGCACGGACTTATGTGAAAAAAAGCGGCTACGACCCGCCGCCGATCAAGGAGCAGGAAAAAAGGCTGACAGGCGAAATGAAGGACCTCGCTACGGATTTGACTTCTAAAAAAATATATACGGACAAGCAAACCCAGCAGCTTGTGGCTGAGGTACTTGGCTTTCTGGAATATCCGGTTTTAAATCCAGATCAGCGGTCACATTTACAGGGGGCGGGAAGTACATTAAGTCAGCGGATGGCGGAGAGCGGGCCTCTGAATGGTGGTTTGCAGAATTGGCCGGTGATCGCATCGCTGCAAAAATTGGTGAGCGGCAAGACATTAACCCCATTGGAAAAACAGGCTTTAAAAACAGAACTATATAAATATTCGGGCAAATCAATGCTGAGTAAGTCGGGACATTCCAGCGAACAGAAGCTGGAAGCGGCATTCTGGAAGCATTTGCGCTGATTTGTAAATTGAATAATACGAATGATCCATTTTGATTTCGACTGGTCGGATTTACTGAACAAACTGATTTTTGCAGTGGCTGTGTTCATACTGCCGCTGCAATTGTGGCTGCTGGTTTTCAGGAATCGGGCAGCTGGGAAAAATGGTTTTGATCGCAGGTTAACATTAAAATTAATCCTCAACATTATTCTGTGGATCAGCATTTTAGGATTTATTACACAGCCTTATCTGTCTTTGCCAGCTAGCTCAAAAAGCCGGATGCTGGTTGCGAAAGATGTGTCTTCTGACATTGTACAGAAAATTCGGGATAGCTTAAAGGTTGAAACCATTAATGTCGGCGCGCTGGCAAAATCATCTGCGGATACCTTGCTCATTGTCGGCCAAAACTTTGAGCCTGCATTCTTTGCTTCGATTCAACAATTGGAATATCAGCCTGTCCTTCAATGGAATCCGTTTTTTGCGACGGATCAATTTCAAAGTTTGAATTGGAAAGGAGTGGTAAGAAAAGGCGAAATGCAAAGTGTCCGGGGGAGCTTGTTTTCTTCAAAGCAGCAGGTCATTAAACTATTATTTGGTGGGCAAACGCTTGATAGTGTCGCACTGCACCCTGGCTTCCAGGATTTTAAGCTGGAAATTCCTGTCTTCGCACAAGGCCGAAATACTGTGGAGCTCTTGTTGGGCGATCAAATTTCAGATACGCTGCGTTTTTTCAGTCGGCCAGCAGAAAAACTCACTGTAAGTTTTCTTCTGGACAATCCGGATTTTGAAACCCGCGCGCTGGCGACCTGGCTGGGTAAAAATGGGCATGGCGTCCGATATGAAGCAAAGTTGTCGAAGGGGGTGCAATCGAGCCAGAACATCAATGCGGCGAAAGAGTCCGATTTGGTTGTGACGGATGCGGGAAATGCGGGGAATGTTTTGGTGAAAAAAGCCTTGAATGCAGGAAGGAGCATTCTTTTTGTAAATCTGACTAATCCCGGAACTGAAATAGCCACAATCAACCGGGCGCTCGGGACGCGGTTTCAAGTCAAAAAAATCTCCAACGAGCCGAATGTGAAAGTTACATCCGAGTTCAATGCGCTACCTTTCCAATTTTCGAAAGCGCCCTACCAACTGACCACACCTGGATATCCGGTCGTGATCGAAAAGCAAAAGGGGAAAGTGGGAGTCAGTCTGTTGAACGAAACATTTCCGATGCAGCTGACCGGGGATAGTGTTGCCTACGAGCGGGTTTGGAACTCGATTTTGGCTTTGGTTAGGCCGGTTTTGGGGAAAAACTTGGAAGTGCCAGCGCCAGTTTTTGCAGGTTTGCCGACCCGAATTGATCTGAACGGTTTCCCTGATTTGGGAAAGGAAATGCGGATTGGCACTGATACCGTTTATGTTGAGAAGTCCGCATTCAATGAGAAATCGGGCGCGGCTCTGTGGGTGCCACGCGAAAGCGGCTGGGTAACATTAAAAGATTCGATTCCCACCGAAATATTTGTCGAAAGCAACTCGCCTGGCTTCAAAATCGCCCAAATGCGTGACTTTGTAAATGCAAATCATGTCTCGGACACATTGAATCGTAAGGAACTTCGAACAGCCCAAAATGTTGATCGGAAATTGCCGGACTGGTTCTGGTTTTGCTGGTTAATGTTTTGTTTTGCAGTGCTTTGGGTTGAAGCAAAATTCTAGTTTTGTTCTGCTGTAATGCCCAGATCTGCGAGTGTAACCTGCCGCGGATAGGGCACCAGCCATGCATTGGGTTCATTAATTTTGTAGCCCTCCTGCACATACTGCCTGGCTTTTTCGAAATACTGGATTTGCTGCTTATCGCCGGTCGCCTTTTTGATCAGGCTCATATAATAATTGGCAGTGGGATGCTGCTCATATAGCTGCAAACATTCAATCAGTCGCCCCTCGGCGCGGTCCAGCTCGTTATTGAGGTAGTGCATGATGCCGAAGTACAGCAGCGTGTTGTAATGAATGTCATTCCTGCCTTCGCCGCGTTTTTGCGTAGCAATGTCTTTCAAAAAATAAGTTTCCGCCTTTTCATAGTTGCCCAAACCGGTGTAGGCCATCGCAATAAAAAATGAAAATGAGTGGTCCATCGTGAAAGCATTCGGCATAAGCTTTTCGGCTTCCTCAAAGTCTGCAATGGCTTTTTCATAATTCTGTGCAAAAATACAATGCAGATATCCCCGGTAAGGCAGCCACCGCTGCTGGTCCAGCTCGACGGCTTTGTCGATGTTTTGAAAAAGCTTTTCAGGGGCTCTCAATGCAATGTAAGCCAGCGCGCGCGCCTGGTACGCCTCCGCAATGTTGGGGCAAATCGCAATCAGCGAATCGTACGTTTGCAACCACTCTTTGTCGTTGAAAGCAAACTGATGCGCACGTTTGGAATATGCTTTAAAGAGGCTGTCCTGGTAAGTTTTGGAGATGCAGCTGGAATTGTTTTGAGAAAATGCCGAATGAGTAGTTGCTAGGAAAATTAGAATTAGTAGTGTTTTCATTGGCATCGAAATTCAAATGTTGTCACCAGTAAGTCTTACTCAGACCGCAAGCTCTTGATTGGATTCATCAAAGCGGCTTTGATGGCCTGGAAACTGACTGTGAGCAGCGTGATGAGCATGGTGCAGAGGCCGGTTATGATGAAAATCCACCAGGAAATGTTGGTGCGATACGTGTATTTTTCGAGCCAGCCGCTCAGAAAATAGTACGACACCGGCACGGCGATCAGAAAAGCGACACTTACCAGGATCACAAAATCTTTGGACAACATGCCCCAAACATTGGCAACTGTGGCACCGAGTACTTTTCGTACACCGATTTCCTTGGTACGCTGCTCGGCGATAAACGATGCTACGCCAAACAATCCCAGGCAGCTTATGAGTACAGCCAGGATGGCAAAGAAGGTTGTGAGTTTCGCGATTCTCATTTCTTCATAAAATTTGCCGGCATACTCCTCGTCCACAAAACTGTGCTCGAAAGGAACGCCCGGATCATATTTTTTGAAGGCAGCCTCGATTTTAGTTAATGCAGAACTGACGCTGGTAGCGGGGTTGATCCGCAGGCTTACCACACCAAAACCTTCTTTTCCGATCGTGAAAACCAGTGGTCGCACAGGCTCGTAGGGCGAGCCGGTGACCATATCTTTGATCACACCAATCACTTTAAAAGATTCGTCAAACCACTTCATATCTTGTCCGACGGGGTTTTTCAGGTTCATGAATTTGATAGCGGTCTCGTTGAATACCAGGCCGATTGAATCGGAAGCTAGCTGCTTGTCGAAATCGCGTCCGTCGACAAATTTCCAGCCGACCGTTTTTCCGTAATCGTAGGAAATTTCATTGTAATCGAAGTCGGACGACTGGGCCGGATCTTTTCCTTTCCAGACCAACCCGCTGGTACTGGACCAGGAATTGGTTGCCGGGCTGCTGGATGCGCCCATTTCCAGGATCGCGCCGCTGCTTTTGAGCTCATCGCGCACGGCTTCGAAATGATTGATAATGTCGGGCGTAGAGAGATAAACGGTAATTAAGCCTTCGCGGTTGTAGCCGACGGGCCGGTCTTTGGCAAACTGGATCTGCCGGTAGACTACGATGGTACCGACGATCAGAATAATAGAAACCGTAAACTGTACAACCACCAATGTCTTCCTTGGAAGTGCCGCCAGTCGTCCGGCTTTGAATGTTCCTTTTAAAACCTTAACCGGTTGAAATGAAGATAAATATAATGCTGGATAGCTTCCAGCGATGAGCGCTGTCACGGCACTGAACACGATGCTTATGAACCAGAATAAAGGTTTTGTCCACAGCATTGTAAGCTTTTTGTCGGCCACTTCATTGAAGAATGGGAGCATGAGCAGCACGAGCAGGATGGCAATGAAAAAAGCAAATGCGACGACCAGAAAAGATTCACTGAAAAACTGGGTAATAAGCTGTTTTCTGACCGAGCCGACCGCTTTACGGATACCTACTTCCTTAGCACGTTTTTCGGAACGCGCTGTGCTCAGGTTCATGAAATTAATGCAGGCCAGCAGCAGTACAAATGCGCCAATCACCCCAAAAAGCCAGACATTTTCGATCCTTCCGCCAACCCGTACGCCATTTTTAAATGTTGAATAGAGATACCATTTTGCCATCGGGTTCACGAAAACATCCGGCTTGAATTTCTGCTGCTCGGGGCGGATATGTTTCTTTTTCACATCTTTGATCCTTGCTGAAACCTGGTCAATGTTGACGTGGTCGTTCAGCTGCGCGAAAATCTGGTGGCTGTTTGGCCGCCAGGGATCTTCCATCGTTTTCAGGCTCGCATTGTTGGCTTCGTATAAAGTGTAGGGCATGATCACTTCGAGCTGCCGGAAAGAACTGTTGTAAGGCAGGTCTTCATAGACACCCGTCACTTTCAAATCCATTTTATTGTCGACCTTGACAATTTTATCCATCGGATCGGTATCACCGAAAACAGCTTTGGCGGCGCTTTCCGACAGCATGATCGAGTTGATATCTTTCAAACCGGCCCTGGTGCCGCGTATCATATTGAGGGACAGCATTTCAGGTGCCTGTTCGTCGATATAGTTTCCCAGCTTTTTGAGTTTTTTGTCGCCCACTGACAGTACGTGCGGGCTGGTCCAGGTCGACATCACGATTTGTTTAAAATCGCTGCCATAGGTCCGGCGCAGCTCTTCGCCGAGCGGGTAGGGCATCGCCTCCTGCGTCATGATCTCACCGTTGCGGGTCTGGTGCTGCATGACCTGCACAATGCTGTCATAGTTTTTGAAATTCTTGTTAAAGGAAATCTCATCATAAATCCACAAGCCGATGAGCATGGCCACGGCCATTCCCATCGCGAGACCGGTAATGTTGATAAAGCTGTACGCCTTGTTTTTGGCAAGGGTACGGAGCGCGATTTTAAAATAGTTCTTGATCATTTCAGAGCTAAACAGATAAGTGGATGAATAGGGACTTGGTTTTCTTCTAATAAAATAGGGACGAATGTAGCGCAGCGCCATCGCCAGATAGGTAATCCGGGCTTTCGCGTGGTTCTCGTGAGTTACACTTTTGGCATAAACTTCATGCAGGTCACCCAGCACGTCCTCAATGAAATGCGGGGCGATGACGGTGTTTAAAATGGCGTCAATCCAGCGTGGCGGTTGTTTTTCGTGATTTTTCATGGCTCAGGAAAAGCTCAGTTTCGGCTGCATTCTGTCATGCGGGATTGCTTTCCAGAGCTCTGCGCGTAAGTCCTGAATTTCATGTAGGGCGCGGTTGCCGAAATTGGTAATCTTGAAAAACCGTTTTCTCCTGCCGCCGCGCTCAGCCGTGGCGCCGCCCATCTCAGAGGTAAGGAATCCTTTTTCTTCGAGGCGGTATAAGGTGGCGTGCACCGCGCTCAATGTGATCGACCGGCCGGTGGTTTGCTGGATACTTTCCCAAATCGTCACCCCATACGCTTCTTCGGTGCTTGCCGCGACCACCAGCAGGACGATTTCTTCAAATTCTCCCAGGAATGTTCTCTTCATATTTGAAAAGGGTATTAGTTTTAATTATGCAAAACAAATAGTGAGCCAGATTAGCAAATGTGCCTTGGTGCATTCTAAATGATGTTTTTGATAAAATTCTTTGTTCGAAATCGGACAGGAAGTTAACGGTGCGGACATTTTTTGAAAATATTTTCCAGTTGGCTGTAACGAATAGGAGGGCTGGTCGTCTTTGTAATTGAAATGGATTTACAAGCCTTCACACAACGTATTCTTCCCGTGCAGGGACGCCTTTTCAGGCTGGCGCAAATGTTTCTTGGTAACCGCGAGGAGGCGGAAGATGCCATCCAGGATGTGTTGATGAGGCTGTGGACCAACCGGCAGCAGCTGGAAACGTACCAGAGTATCGACGCGCTGGCGGTGCAGATGACCAAGAATTTGTGTCTGGACCGGCTGAAATCGCATCACAAGCAGAAGGTACAGTATAATGTGGATATGACGGAAGTGCAGGCCGCAGAAATGACGCCGCACCGGCAGCTGGAAAATGCGGACAGTGAGGCGCTGATCTACAAGCTGATAAGTGAGTTGCCGGAACAGCATAAGCTGGTGCTGCATTTGCGGGATGTGGAGGAGTATTCTTTTGAAGAAATAGAACAGGTAACCGGGCTGACGAATGCCAACATTCGGACGATTCTTTCGCGGGCGAGGCAGAAGCTGCGCGAGAGTTACCTTAAAGCAAACGACTATGGATCAGGATATTGAAAAGTTATTAGAAAAATATTACGAGGGCGAAACGACCATTGAGGAGGAAAAAGTGCTGAAAAATTTTTTCCAAAACGAGGTGGTGCCCGAACATTTGAAAACCCACGGCGCGCAGTTCGGCTATTTTGTTTCGGCAAGAAATGAACTTCCATCGCTGACATTTAACAGTCAGCTGGCTAATTTGTTGGAGCCACCAAAGCAGGCGCCGATACGCCGGTTTGGCAGCTGGCTGGTGCGGATCGCGGCCGGGTTAGCATTGCTCATCGTCGGGTTTACGGGCGGGTTGCTGTTGCAGCAGCGTAAGGATCAGGGAGATATCGCTTTTTTGCCTAAATCAAAAGATGAAGTTTCCCATCAGGCAATAAAAAGTGTACTGGCCTTTGAAAAAGTAAGCGAGACTTCGGCGAGCGAGCGCATTCAGGCTGTAAATCAGAGTTACAAGCTTTCGGAAGTGGACCAGGACATTACCAGACTGCTGGTAAATACATTGAATTTTGACCCCAATGTGAATGTGCGGCTTGCGGCCTGCCAGGCGCTGCAACATTTTATTAATGAGCCTGAGGTGAGCGAAGCGCTGGTGCAATCCCTTGCTATCCAGACAGATCCGAACATTCAAATCACTTTGATTGAAGTACTGGTTTCGATCAAGGAAAAACGTGCCGTCGAACCTTTTCAGCAACTTTTGCGCGATGAAAAAGTGATGGAAGTGGTGCGGGCCAAAGCCAAGGAAGGTGTAAGTGAACTGACTTCGGCCGACGTTTAAGAGAATTAATCAATTACATATTTTAATCAAAAACCATGAAAAAAGTACTTTTAACGGGTATAGTGACCCTGCTGTGCCTTACCGAAATGAGGGCGCAGGGGCAGGAATTCAGAGCGAAGCTTGCCAATACCAAGGATAAAAAGGTGATCATCGAGATGACTGCCAGCGATGTCAAAATCGAAGGATATGCGGGTGACGAGGTGATCATTCAGGCGGCAAAAAATATGGAAGTGGCGCCCGAGCGGGCCAAGGGTCTCAAACCACTGTATAATTCGGGTGTCGATAACAGCGGGATCGGGCTTTCTGTGATCACGGAGGGAAATAGTGTGAAGATCGAAAAAGTGATGCGGAAGGAAGCGAAGTACACCATTAAAGTGCCGAAGCAGGTGGCTGTTTTCTTCCAGGAAGTGAACTGGCAGGGCGGTTCCAGACTGAATATCAGCGGGATGGATGGAGATCTGGAAATCAAAACCAACAATACAGACATTAACCTGACCAATGTTACCGGCCCCGTCGTAGCCAACTCGACGAGCGGAAATGTGACGGCTACTTTCACTGCACTGGACCAAACAAAACCCACGGCAATTTCTACGATCAGCGGCGAAATTGATGTGACGCTACCGGCGACAGTGAAGTCGGATATGAGACTGCGGTCGATCAACGGGGAAATGTATACGGACTTCGACCTGGGTGTGAAAAGTTCGAAAAACGGCCTGTCGAAAGTGGGCGGGGGAAATGATATCGAGGGTACGACGAATGGCGGAGGGGTTGAATTTCAATTAAAAACAATTAGCAGCAACATTTATATCCGTAAAAAATAGCCATCACTTTTGCATCTGTAGCCATGAAAAAAAACCTCTTAATCATCCTGCTGGCCCTGATCGCCAGCCCATTGTTCGCCCAGAAAATCATTGAAAAGCACTTGCCTTACAAAGACGGGCAGGTAGCCAATCTGAACCTGAAATTTGCCGATAGCATTAAGGTGCGGTACTGGGACAAAGCCGAAGTGTATGTGAAAATCAGGGTGGTAATTAACAATAACAAATTGAATGATGCGCTCGTAGTTACCGATAAGAGCACTGCCGGCGAGCTAAGCCTGGAAGTTGATTTTGACCGTGAAATGGTTAAACAGGGGAAGTGGGAAGATTGTCCGAGTGACAAGGTGAGTAGTTGGAGCAATGATGGTAAAAACCAGCATTACATCTGCAAGGAGCTTGAATACCAGGTGTTTCTGCCCCGAAATGCAAAACTCAAACTGGAAACCATCGACGGTAACATTGACATTCAGGGCACAGGCACACCCATTTTCGCGAAGAGTATCAGCGGGTTTGTGGACATGAGCTGGCCGAAAGCAAAGGGTATCAATGTAGCGATGAAAACCATCACCGGCGAAGTTTATTCCGATTTTGACATTGTATTGAAAGGTAAGAAAGAGTCGCACCCGATCGTCGGGTATATGCTGGAAGGAACGTCCAACGGCGGCGGCCCGGATGTGAAGCTGGAATCGATCAGCAATGATGTTTATCTGAGAAAGAAATAAATGACCATTGATTTTCGTCATAATAAGGGTTAATGTTACAACCAATGTGAGATTTTGCCTGTCTACCATCGGATTTAAAACACTTGTTATGTTCAGAATTACCAGACTTATTTTTATCATAACGATCTTATTGTCAGCCTGTACGGATGGCGATAAGATCGCTCCTACAACAATTTGGTCGGCCGGCTGCGGTACCCTGGCACCCAAAAACGGTGCTTACCAGTTTTCAGGTACCTGCTGCGAATACACCGATCTTCCCAATCTTTCTTTCCGGCAGGGAAAAACGGTGACCGTCGACGGAACATACCATTCATTCACCGGCGCTGGCTTCACGAATGAGCCAGTCAAAATCACGATGATCGTTTCGCCGGACGGTAACAAACTCAAACTCTCGTTCATCGCCTACGGTACTTTGCATGAGTACGACATGGTCCCTGGCGGCGCTAAAATGGTTTGTGATTGTCTTTGTGAATGACCGGTTTGATCAGAAATGTCTCAGGAGCTTTCCAGCGAAGGCTCCTTTTTTTGTGTCGGTTCAAATATATTTTGGGACTAAAAGAAGATTTTGAGTGGTTCTTCGATTTGTCCCATTTTTTAAAACAGGCTTGAAAGCCCCCTTCTCACGAATCGCCGGCCCATGATTTGCTGCGTAACATATGCCCTCAGAGCAGTTACAAACGGTTAAGCAATGCTGCCAACCAATTTTCCAACCGTAAATGCTGTCCCCAGTGAGAGCAGGTTACACCCCTTTAAACCAGCGGTGTCACCACAAAAAAATGCACCGTATAAAATGATTAAATTATAATTGCAGCCAGTTGGATGAGCAGTGTCTTTGAAGATGAATGTTAAAGAGTCATTATGTTTTTAAACCTTAATTACCCTGTTATGAAAACGCAAAGTAAATACCTGGATGAAATCAACCGGCTGCTCGCTGATTACCTCCTTGAAATTGAAAAGTCGGATCTGAAACCGCTGTCAGCACAGGTTTATCAGGTTCAGTCAAAAAATTTCGTGAGATGGATCAATGGTGAGTTCACACCGGGTGAAGTGAAGAAAGCGAAAAAAGCGAAGGAAAAGAACTAGTATTCGTCCCGACCTTACACACTAAATATCCAACGTTCCTTTATTATTTTCCCCAATACAATCAGGTGTTAGCACATTCTCGTGATAGCGCCAGATACCCCTCCGTCGCCTGCCAAGTTAATTCCCCGGTTACTCCACACCGAAACAGCCATACCTCTTAAAACAAAACACCTTCAGGTAACAGCTACCGGAAGGTGTAAGATATACTCAACGTTTATAACAATCTCAGCTTCCCGGATCAGAACCTCCATATCTTTCGCTTCGTCCTGCAGAACCAGAAATAGGTTACAATTATACAAGACAAAAGATAATTTGGGTGTAGTTTGCGATTATTTATCTTGTAGCAATTTCTCTACACCCGTACTTTCGTTTTTTGGTTAGATTTGGCGTTATCGCCATATTTTGGGGTTGCAAGGTTTGTGAATTTTCCATAAACCTGCCTTTTCGTATACAGATCATAGTATAACTGGATAGCTTATAAATCCGCACACATGAATTTTTCATTTTTGGAGTGGCCTGTAAGGAAGCAGTTGGCGCAGGAGAAAAATAATTTGCACCGGGCACGCATCAAAATTTTGTCTTACGCACTGCATTTAAGGTTAGTTACAACCGCACTCCTTCTTGCTTTTTATGTGATTCAGGATGCCAAAGTCCAGATCGTGCGGATCTCGGTACTGTTGGCGGTCGCGATCTTGTTTTACATTGTGGTGTCCATGGGCGCTAATTGGCGGCGGTCTATACACGCGGCAGTACTGATTTTTTTAACAATAATCTGGACAAATCTCTTCGCATTCGAAGGCGGCTTGAACTTGGCCACGCTGCAATATGTGGCAATAATAAGTACCTGTTCATTTTATGGTTTGGGAAACAAATGGGGACTCTCGTACTCGGGGCTCGCGATCACACCATTTATCCTTTACATTATCCTTGGACATTCGGTTGGGCTGATGGTGCCCTGGGGGCCGGAAGGATCGGGTAATTTTGGTTTGGCCGTACTGCTCTTTCACAACTTCATCTTCCTGGTACTGATCAACTATTATTTCTTCAATTCGTTTTACGACACCATACAGGCGCTGGATTCCAAAACGACCGAGCTGACCGCCAGCCTCAATTCACTAGAACAGTCGCGGGTGCGGCAGGATGACGAGTTGCGGCACCAGAAACATTTGCTCGCCAGCATTTCCCATGATATCAAAAGTCCGCTGCGGTTTCTGATGACAACCACCGCGCGACTTGCCAGGAATTATCCCGATTTACCGACCGTGCGGGCGATCAGCCAGTCGAGCAGCCGGCTTTATAACTTCATGAAAAACCTGCTGGAATACACGGAACTGAGGTATAAAAACAGCGTACTGAATCTGGTATACCTCGATCTGAATGAACTCGTCCAGCAGAAGTTCGAAATATTCGTTACCGAGGCGGAAGGCAACTCGGCTATGCTGGTCAATCATGTGCTACCCGGTGTCATCCTCAAAAGTAATCCCCAGCTCATCAGCATTATCCTGCACAACCTGATAGACAACGCAATCAAGGTAACTTACGACGGCAAAATCACCGTTAGCTGTACCGATCACCGGAATGAGCTGCACCTGACCGTAACAGATTCGGGTACCGGCATGGACCCGCGCATCATGGGCTGGATCAACAGCCCGAGCAAAATTCCGGGTACGGAGCACAATGCGCAAAGCTTCGGGATGGGGTTGCTCATTGTGAAAGAGCTCAGTTCACTGGTCGGTGCGAAGCTGCTGGCGGAGCCCAATTTGCCCTCAGGAACATCGGTTCATATCATTTTTTCAAAAAATAGTATAAGTAGTGAATTTTCTACATGAGATTTTGTGGATATTCTCTTACCTTTAAATAAGAAATAGTACTATTTACTTGCGTTAATGAAGACAGTGTTATTGGTGGAAGACCATTCCATCGTGAGAATGGGGGTAAAGTTGCTCATAGAGGATTTTCTGCCATCTGTTAACGTCATTGAAGCCGGCAGCTTTAACGAAACTTTGCGGCATTTACAGTCCAGGTATTTTGATCTGGTGATTCTGGATGTCAAAATTCCGGGCGGCGAAGGCTTTAACATGATCGATAAGATCAAGGCGATACAAAGCAAGGTGAAAGTCCTGATTTTCTCGTCACAGGATGAGGAGCTTTATGCAATCCATTATTTCAAAGCAGGCGCAAGCGGTTATTTGCCCAAAGATTCTTCGAATGAAGAACTGGAAAGAGCAATCACCTCGGTATTGAATGGTGGTACGTATATCAGTCATGTTGTACAAAGCCAGCTCATCACCAGCAGCATGCTTGAAAGAGAAAGCAAGGACAGTCCGCTGGAAATATTATCGAACCGCGAGCTGGAAATTATGGATATGCTGCTGATCGGTAAATGGACAAAGGACATTGCTATTGACCTGAATATCAAGGAAAGTACAGTGAGTACCTACAAGGCCAGGATCTTTGAGAAGCTGGATGTGACCAACATTCTGGAATTGTTCAAAAAAGTGGAAATTTATAAAAAACAGAAGGCAAGAATACATTGACACTCAACGTTAGGCTTTTTTAAAAACCCGGATCGTCTCCGGTAACAGTTAAAAATCTCCTCACAACAACAACGATTTTTTATTTTCATGGAAAGGGCTGTCAATTATCCCAAATCGGCGGAATTGCCTTTTTTTGGCGCTGTTATACTTACAGTAACAATGGGCTCCGCACTCTGGACTTCATTCATTTATTTTATTTACTACCTCTTGCTCATCAGGTAGTTCCCGCATTTGTTCTTTACAAAATCAGTCGCCCGGCAAAATCGGACGACTCATTTTCTTGTCATGTATATCGCGGTTGTTAAAGAAAGTTAAACCGCACATTCCGGCCGTTTGCGTTAACTTTTTTTAAGAATGCGCCTGCCTGCGCTTCCGGGCAGTGTCGATAGTTTTGGGCACGATTTCCAACGCGACCTAAAACACCCGGATCATGACAACGCCTTTTAAAAAATGGAACAACATTACCAGCTGGACTGTATTTGCAGTCGCCCTGGTCACTTACCTGATGACCATGGAGCGCACGGCCAGCTTCTGGGACTGCGGCGAATTTATTGCCTGCGCATTCAAGTTGCAGGTGCCGCATCCGCCCGGCGCACCATTTTTTCTGCTGATCGGCCGCTTGTTTTCACTCCTTGCCCTGGGTGATGTGATGCAGGTCGCTTATTGGGTGAACATGGTTTCGGTTTTGAGCAGCGCATTCACTATTTTTTTTCTGTACAAAACCATTTCGATGCTGGCGGTCAAGCTGGTAGGTAAAAAGACTGATGCGCTGGACAATGCAGAAATGGCACTGATCATGGGCTCGGGCGTGATCGGCGCGCTGGCTTATGCCTGGTCCGATTCATTCTGGTTTTCGGCTGTCGAGGCGGAAGTTTACGGCATGTCGTCCTTTTTTACAGCGATCGTGATCTGGTCGGTTTTTAAATGGGAGCGTGTGGAAGATTCGGCTACAGAGAATCGCTGGCTGATCTTAACTGCTTATCTGGTAGGACTTTCCATCGGTGTACACTTACTCAATCTGGTCACAATCCCCGCATTAGCCCTGGTTTATTATTTTAAAAAATATCCAAAACCAACATTCTTCGGCGGCTCGGTGGCATTTTTGGCAGGGTTGCTCATTTTGGGTATCATCAACTCCGGCATTATTCCGGGGCTTCCCGAGCTGGCTGGCAAATTTGAGATCTTCTTTGTCAATTCGCTGGGGCTGCCTTACAATTCCGGCGTAACGTTTTTTATCGTGCTCTTCCTGGGCACATTGGTCTGGGCTATTCGCTTTTCACATCGGACAGGCAGGGTGATGCTCAATACCGCATTGCTGTCTTTTGCGTTTGTGCTGGTGGGTTACTCTTCCTACGCGATGGTCCTGGTGCGCTCCGCTTATAATCCGCCCATCAATGAAAATAATCCGAGCGGCGTGCTGCGGTTTGTTTATTATTTAAAAAGAGAACAGTATGAAAGCCGCCCGCTACTCTACGGGCCATCATTTATTTCGCGTCCCGTCAGTCAGGACCGGGGCTCGCCGGTTTATATTCAAAAAGACGGTAAGTATGTAATTATCGACTACAAGCCGGTGTACGGCTACGAACCTGGCAGCAGTATGCTTTTTCCGAGAATGTACAGCTCGCAGCCGGGGCATCCGCAGCTTTATCAGCAAATGACAGGTTTGGCGCCTGGTGAAAAACCCACCATGAAACAAAACCTGACCTACCTGTTTTCCCATCAACTCGGGCACATGTACTGGCGTTATTTTCTCTGGAATTTTGTCGGCCGGGAGAGCGACCAGGAAGGTGCGGGCGTAATGCTGCCGTGGGATTCTGTGAAAAAATATCCCTTTTCGATCCGGGAAAACCGGGGCCACAACAACTTTTTTATGCTGCCCTTTTTACTGGGGCTTTTCGGGATCGTTTTCATGTTTTCCAAATCTAGAAAAGATTTGCTGGTGCTCGGGCTGCTCTTTGTACTGACCGGCGCAGCATTGGTTGTCTACCTCAACTCACCGCCCTCTGAACCGCGCGAACGTGACTACATTTACGTCGGTTCGTTCTATATTTTCTGTATGTGGGTGGGCGTAGGTGTGATGGCCGTGGCGAATTTTTTAAATAAAATCATTAAGAAACCAGCCTTACAAGCCGGCATGGCGGTTGCTGCAAGTGTGTCGGTGCCGGTGGTTATGATCGCGGCGGGCTGGGATAACCATGATCGCAGTAACCGGTATCATTCAGTTGATTTCGCCAGGAACCTGCTGAACTCCTGCGCGCCGAATGCCATACTTTTTACCGGAGGGGATAATGATACATTCCCGCTCTGGTATGTACAGGAAGTGGAGGGTTTCAGGACGGATGTGCGGGTTTGCGTGCAGACTTTCTTGGGAGCCGACTGGTACATTCAGCAGCTGAAACGAAAGATCAATCAATCGGACGCGCTGCCTTTCACATTGGATACCAGCCAATACCTCACCGGAAAAAACGAGTATGTGCCTTTCTACGAAATCGCGTCGGTGAAAAATGGTATCAACCTCAAAGAATACCTGGATCTCATCAAGCACGAAAATAAGGCGATACAGGTGCCGCTGACCTCCGGCGAAATGACTTCGATTTTACCTTCATCCACTTTATTTCTTCCTGTCGATAAAAAAGCAGTAGGTGCGATGGGTATCGTGAAAAAAGAATTGGAACCCTATCTCACCGATTCCATGAGCTGGAACATTGGTGACAAAGACCTTTTTAAATTTGATTTGGTTATGCTGGATGTCATCGCGAGCAATAATTGGAAACGCCCGATCTATTTCTCCTCCACGATGGGCTCGACGCATAACCTCGGCTTGCAGGAATATTTGCAGCAGGAAGGCTACGTGTACCGGCTTCTTCCCGTGCGTGTCGAGGGCGCGACGGATGGATATGTCAATTCCGACGTGATGTATGACAACCTCATGAACAAGACTTTCTGGCGCGAAATGAACAACCCGAAAGTATATTACGATGATACTTACAAAGGTGCGCCGGTAGTGACCGCCAGGCTTTCATTTTTGCGGCTTGCGCAGCAGCTGATCGCGGAAAAGAAACTGGATAAGGCCAAAAAAGTGGTGGACAAGGCGATGGCCGTTATGCCTGACGATACCATTCCATTTGACCAGGTATCCGTCGGATTTATAGGGCCGCTTTTTGAGGTGGGTGAAAATAAAAAGGCGCTGGACTCGGCCAGGACGATGGCGCTGCGCTCGGATGAAAACCTGACTTGGATCAAAGAACAAGGTGGCCAGCGCAACCGGGATGTGAATGTGGATCTGTTTATCCTGCAAAGTATTGTACAGGAATGCCGGCGGGCCAATCAGGTGAAGGAAGCGGATCAGTACGAGGCCATTTTCAAAAAACATTTGCTCGCATTTAACATGTACGACGGAGAAAAATAACGTCGGTCGCCTGATGGCATTGCTTTTTTACCATGGGTCAGAAACACAATATTCTGACCCATGCTTGAAGAACTTTGGTATAAAAATGCAGTGATATACAGCCTCGATCTCGAAACGTTTATGGACGGAAACGACGACGGGGTAGGCGATTTTGAAGGACTTTGCAACCGCTTGGATTACCTGCACGCGCTGGGCCTCGACACCATCTGGCTGGCACCTTTCCAGCCGACGCCCAACCGCGATAACGGATATGATATCAGTGATTTTTACGGCGTAGACCCCCGCCACGGTTCCAGTGGCGACTTCGTTGATTTTATACATAAAGCCAGAAAGCTCGGGATCAAAGTCATCATTGACCTGGTTGTAAACCATACCTCCGACCAGCACCGCTGGTTCAAGGAAGCAAGCTCGTCCAAAGACAATCCGAAGCGCGACTGGTATGTGTGGTCGGATAAAAGACCCAAGAACTGGAACAAGGGAATGGTTTTCCCCGGTGTGCAGAAGGCGACCTGGACCAAACATAAAGATTCCAAATCCTATTATTTCCACCGTTTTTACGATTTCCAGCCGGACCTGAATACGGATAACCCGGAAGTTCGCGAGGAGATCAACCGCATTATGGGCTACTGGCTCGAACTTGGCATAGCCG
Source organism: Dyadobacter luticola (assembly GCF_005860805.1). Taxonomy (GTDB): domain Bacteria; phylum Bacteroidota; class Bacteroidia; order Cytophagales; family Spirosomataceae; genus Dyadobacter; species Dyadobacter luticola. Next base: position 304,883 of record NZ_VCEJ01000002.1, read on the forward strand.
GGTTTCGCGTGGATGCCGTACCTTTTATTCTTGAATCGCCGTCGCTTGATGGTAAGGAAATTCCGCTGCATTTTGAATATCTCAAAGCTATGCGCAGCTTTTTGCAGTGGAGACGGGGCGATGCCGTGTTGCTGGGAGAAGCAAACGTGCTACCGAAAGAAAGCAAAAAATATTTCGGCGAGGATGGTGACGGCATTCACCTCATGTTCAATTTTTTCGTTAACCAATATACATTCTACGCGCTCGCGACCTCGGATTCCACGCCGCTGATCAAAGCGCTCGAGGCCACCCGCGAAATTCCTCAAATGAGCCAGTGGGCGCACTTTCTGCGTAACCACGACGAGCTCGATCTGGGCCGGCTTACCGACGAAGAACGCCAGAAAGTTTTCGAAAGATTTGGCCCCGAGAAAGAAATGCAGCTTTACGACCGCGGGATCCGGAGGAGACTTTCGCCCATGCTCGGCAATCGTGCGCAGACGGAACTAGCTTACAGTCTCATGTTTTCGCTGCCCGGTACGCCTGTAATACGCTACGGCGACGAGATAGGAATGGGGGATGATCTTTCGCTGCCAGAGCGAGAAGCCGTGCGGACGCCGATGCAATGGTCGTCCGAAAGCCAGGGCGGTTTTTCCAAAGCAAGCCACCTCGTCAATCCGGTCATCAAGGAAGGATATTATGCCTATGATCACATGAATGTGGAAAACCAGCGCCGTGACCCTTCTTCTCTGCTCAACTGGATGACTTCGCTGATCCGCCTCCGAAAAGAATGTCCGGAAATCGGATACGGTAACTGGGAGATTATGGAGACGGGATACAAGCAAATCCTGGGGATGAAATATACGTGGAAAAGCAGGGTGCTGCTGATCTGGCATAATTTCGAGGAGAAGTCCCTGGAACTTGTTGTACCTGAGGAGCAAGCGCGCACGGGAAGGCTTGTAGACCTGATGAACAACATTGAAAGTGTGCTCGATGAAAAAGGACGGCATACCATTACGCTCGAAGCTTACGGGTATCGCTGGTTCCGCGCTTGCACCGGCTAATTTCGTCGATATACATTTGTAATAATTATTTAGTAAATACTACACAGCCAAGCCAGGAAAATATTATTTTTCCATTTATTTTTATAGGCAAAATAATCCACTACCCTCTATCTTGATCGTTCGCCCAGGCCGGGCTACTTTGTTCACATCGAACTAGTTTTTGGCGCTTTTTAGGAATATCTGTACAAAGCATAGGCCTCCAAAATGAGGCAGGATTGCGCAGGTTTTTTGTTTGACACCACACCAAATCGTTCTTTTCAAATTGGACTAATCCAACTCAGACTGGATGATGCGGTTTTTTTACGACTCACTTATATGAATACCACAGACGTACTTCCTCTGATAGAAACGCCGACCCTGGATTATTATGAAAGTAAAGCCTGCGAGCTTTTCGAATCCTGCAAAACAGTCAGTAATTATACCATTCAACATATCCGGAAATATCATCCCGACCCGGATAAACTGGCTGACGTAAACCGGCTGCTGCAAAATTTCAGCCTCGACGATGCGCGGCTGATACTGGCACGCGAGCACGGATTTTCTGATCTGGAAACATTTATTTCCCACATTTGTGAGTTAGCTCGTGAAGGCTCGCAGGTGCAGAAATTTGAGCGGGCGGTGGACGCGATCGTTCGCGGCGATGCCGAAACTTTGGAATTTCTCATCGCCTCTGATCCAAGAATTGTGCGCTCACGCTCTTCCAGGGCGCATGAAGCTACCTTGCTGCATTATGTGGCCGCAAACGGACTTGAAATTTACCGCCAGGAAACGCCGGCGAACATTGTTGAGATAGCAGAACTGCTTCTTTCAAAAGGCTGCGAGGTGGATGCGCTGGCAAAGGTATTCGACAATCGCCTGGCAACAACCCTGGAATTAACCGTTTCCAGTGGACATTCTGCCGCGGCAGGCGTGCAGTCGGCTTTGGTTGAAAAGTTGCTGGATCATGGCGCAAAAGTGAATGGTGTGCTCGACGACAGCTCTCCGCTGGTCACCGCCTTGTATCACCGACATGCCGGAGCTGCGGAAACATTAGCAGCTCGCGGTGCCAGGATCGACAATGTGGTAACTGCTGCGGCGATGGGGAGGCGTGAAATACTGGCGCAATACCTCGATGAAAATGGAAAGGTAACTGCCGACGCGCCGATACTGAATGTTGGCTGGCTGCCCAGGATGAAAACACCTCAGGAAAACCTTGAACTGGGATTTGTATGGGCTGCGATGTTGAACCGTGTCGATACTGTTTCTTATTTGCTTGACAATCACATTAACCTGCTTTCCCGTGATCATAAGCAGTGGACAGCGCTGCATTGGGCGGCTTACCTGGGTCACCTGGAAATTGTCGATCTATTGTTAAAAAGGCGGGCGCCGCTGGAAGCAAGGCATGAAATAGGGGGGACGGTACTGGACCAGACACTATGGGCCACGATCAACCGCGGAGTGAGCCCGGACCATGTAGAAATCATCAGAAAGCTGATCGAGGCAGGAGCAAAAATTCACTCCTGGTGGCATTTTGCAACCCTCACGCCGCCGCTGGACGACCGTATTGCCGATTTATTGATGGAGTTTGATAATTCCTGAACTTCATATTTGCTTAACAATCAGTGCATTAAAAGCTTCGCAATTTCTTAATGGTAACAAATCCAGAATGTTATGGATTTTGTTGTTATATATCAAAACTGTGTAGAAAAATGCTGGGAACCGAAGTTGTGAAAACTTATCTTGCAACCGATATATCTCAACCATATTTAGTTTTTACACATGCTTACTTCTTCAATTCGGTTATTTATACCGGTTTTGCTATGCGCATACTGGCTCCTTGTTACACCGCTGTACGCACAAAATACGCTGGAATTTGTGCAGGACGGAATCAATAACAGTTATCCGCTGCCCGTCCCCAAAGGGCCGACCTCTATTCCGCAGACGCTCACATTTTTTCTGAATAACAACGGCAGCACCGACGACGGCATCTATTTTCAGAAGGCCCCTCGAAACATTTCTGTCACATTCAGCTTCGACGATCAGAAGTATGTGACAGTTCCGCAGCATGTTACCGGTCTTACATTCGGTGCTGCATCGGGGGCGAGCAGCAGCCAGATAAAGGCGGTTCCGGTTGTGAACAGCAGTTATTATTATGTAGATACCACCCGGACAATTTTCACGGCGCATCCGAATGGTCCGGTCGGGCGGGGGATCAATTTATATGTCAATGCGGGTTTACAGATTTTCCTTTCCGCGAAGCCGCTGCTGCTGTCGAATGCGCCGAAGTCCGATACGAGCCGGTATTATTATGGAAAATTGCGTTTGCAGTTCAGCCGACCGGTAACAGACCCGGTAATTTCCTTCATGGGCTTGGGCGCTACCACCAATTTTGCCAATAAAAAACTGGGTTTTGCTACTGAGTTGGAGCTTCAAACACCGGGTCTTACCCTCACGAAATTGTCAGGAAACAAGGATATGCTGATTGATCCTTCAAAAAAGAAAATCCTTCACGCTAGAACCATCATCACCGGCGGCTGCGATACCGGTGCAGCCTGTGGCAGCGTAGTAGTGAAAGGCTCGCAAATCACGACTTTGATTTTCGGGGTCTATCTGCGGGCCGACGGCGGTCAGGGCGTTTGGGGAACAGAAAAAGTGACGAATTCCGGCGATATGTGGCACATTACTGTAACACTGCCCGAGCAGTAACGCCCGCTTCCGCTCTTGCATCGCTTCTGATTTTGGCCCGGTGCATTTCACCCCAGTTGATGAGCGAGCTCAGCACTGGATCGAGGGTGTCGCTGTAATCCGTCAGTTCATATTCAATGATAACTGTCGGATCGGTATACACGATCCGTTTTACAAAACCATTCATTTCGAGTTCTTTCAATTCATTGGAGAGCACCCGCGCCGAAATGCCGGAAATACTCCGCTGCAAATCATTGAACCGCATATTTCCTTCTGAGAGGGCCAAAATCACCCGCAATTTCCACTTCCCGCCAATCGCGTAGAGGGCATCACCCATCGCGGCCAACTTTCCGTTGCATTCCACAACCGTGGGTTTCGAATCTTCCTGGTGCTTGCGCATATCTGTTCGCAATCTAAAAGGTCACCACTAACCTTTTGTATACTACTAATATTTAGTTAGTAAAGATAGGTAATTTTGTTGTAAACAAAAACAGATATGAAAGCGAAAAAAGTTAGTGGCAGCAGCTGCCGGGGTCTTTTTTGAAATCTTCGTATTTGTCGTGGTGACGCATCCAGTCCATGATCACGTCTTCATTGCGGCCTTTGGGTGTGAAATCGAGGAAATTGTGGGCGCCGATGAGCACGTCGCCGCCGCGTGCGTAGGCGGAGTAGGTGTGGTAAATGTTACCTTCCTCATCTTTATAAAAAACGCTTGTCCCCGGCGACTCGGTGCCTGAATCGTGCTTGGCGTACTCGTAATTATAGTAAACCTGCCCTTTTTCGATCTGTTCATCAGTAAAAGAAACGTGATAATCGTAATTGAAATCACTGCTGAAAGACGATACCCACTCAAATTTCCACTCCATCCGCTTTTTAAAAGGCAAGATCGTCGCCAGCGGCGCCCTCGAAACTACCACGACCGACACATCGTGGTGCGCCAGATGCAGGTTCGCGCCATCAATGTGATCGGCTAGAAATGAACATCCCGGGCATCCTTCTTCCCACTCCGGGGCAAACATGAAATGATAAATCAGCAGCTGGCTGTTCTTCCCAAAGAGGCCCGACAATGTTACCGGCCCATGCGTACTTTCGAAAGTATAGTTCTTGTCCACTTTTGTCCACGGAAGCGCGCGTCGCTCGGCACTCAGCTCATCTTGCAGCCTCGATAACTCTTTTTCCTTGACCAACAGCTGTTTACGTGCAGTAATCCAATCCTGCTGAGAAACCACAGGATGGTTTGAATACTTTTCCTCTGAAATATCACTCAGCATTTCCTGTTGCTTTTCCATGATTTCAAAAAGTTTGTTTTTTATACAAATCTCACATTTAATTATATAATAAACAGTGTGGAAATAGCCGAATTTGGGGGGCATTTGAGACAATGTGCGGTTGGTGGAGACGCTTCTGGTATGATTGTTTAACATTCCCTGGCAGAATACATAATTGTTAAGATTAATCAACAAACATACAGATCATGAAAACCTTAAAATTCAATCTCATCGCATTAACGATCTTCGGATCGGCAGTAGCTTACGGTCAGACTACTACAACGCCTTCATCGTCATCGTCTTCCAGCAGCTCGCCAAGCTCGACTACGACGCAGCCGGCAACAGTTCCAGGAAGCAATCTGCAGCCTTCAACATTGCCGGGAGCTTCTAAACCAGGCAGCACCACAACGCAGCCAGGTAACTCGACGACACCAAATATGAAGACGCAGCCATCAACAGTTCCACCGGGAACCGTGCCTGATAGGTCTACATCGCCGACTACCACTAATCCGGTAACGACGCCAGAATCATCAAACAACGTTCCAAGAACCGGATCACAGTCAACTACGTCGCCAGGAACAGTACCTTCATCAACACTTCCAGGTACTACAACTCCTAACGCAAACGTACCAGCTACAACCACTTATCCATCGACGACATCGCCTACAAGCACTACACCGTCGACAGCATTGCCAGGAACTTCTACTTCGCCATCGACAACTTCCGGCGGAACGATTCCTAGAAAATAATTGGATCGGATGTTATTGTAACCAAACTAAATATGAAAGCCTGCCAGAGAAATTTGGCAGGCTTTTTTACATGTAGACCTATTTCGTCCACACAATGTGTAGTAATTCTTCAAATAATCCCTCTTAAAATTCTTTTTGTATAATTATTGACAATTTCGCTTGATGTGGGCAACAAGTCGTAAGTTAGTAGTAGAATCCAAACTGAAATGATCCTGCGTGCATGAAAATACATTTGCTACTTATTTTTCTGGTCTTTTTTTCAGCGGTGAAAGCCCAGGAGGCCGACCCGATCACACGCATGATTGAAATTGCAAAAATTGAAAAGCGTGCGCATGAAAAGTTGCACCGTGCTGAAAGAACTTCTGCACTGACCAGTGCTTCCCAAAACTTCAATGTTAACTATTATCGCTGCGAGTGGGAGGTGACGCCTACCGTCCAGTTTATCTCCGGAAAAGTGACCAGCCACTATCAGACTACCGCCGCCGGAAGCAGCATTGCATTTGACCTCGCAAACAACCTGACGGTTTCTTCGGTAACACAAAGAAATGTAGCCATACCATTCACACAGGGCAATAACACATTGACAATCAACTTTCCGGTAGCATTCGGAACGGGGGTGAAAGATTCGGTAACTGTGGTTTACGCCGGGCAACCGACAGGTGCAGATGGCTATTTTACGGTTTCGACGCACGGCAGCGCCGCCGCGGCCAAGCCGGTTTTGTGGACGTTGAGCGAGCCTTTTGGTAGCCGTGAATGGTGGCCGTGTAAAAATGGCCTGGACGACAAAGCCGATTCCATCGATGTTTACATCACACATCCATCGGCTTATAAAGGTGTGGCAAATGGTATACAAGTATCACAAACCAATATTGCGGGCAGCAAAACAGTCACGCACTGGAAACACCGCTATCCGATTGCTTCCTACCTGGTGAGCCTGGCTGTTGCCGACTATACGGTACTCAACAATTCCGTAATGGTAGGGGCCGACAACATTGCAATGCAGACATTCTGCTATGCCGATGGGCTGGCAAATTTTACAAATGGCGCGAACATCGCCATGGATGCCATTTCACTGTTTAGCGCCCAATTTGGCACATATCCGTTCAAAAATGAAAAATATGGCCACGTGCAGTTTGATGGCGGCGGCGGGATGGAGCACCAGACAAATTCTTTTATGACCTCGATGGACCAGGGATTGATCTCACATGAATTGGGGCATCAGTGGTTTGGCGATAAGGTAACGTGCGCCAGTTGGGAGGATATCTGGCTGAATGAAGGTTTTGCCACACATTTACAATATATGTATTCGGAGTACAAGCAGCCGCAGAATACGACCTCCAACCGTACTGCGGTAGTCAATTTCATTACTTCGGCGCCGGACGGCTCGGTGCGGGTGGATAATGTGAATGATATCAACCGGATTTTCGATAACCGGCTCAGTTATTACAAAGGCTCGTATCTGCTGTATATGCTGAGGTGGATTTTGAGTGATAATGTGTTTAAAACCGCGATCAATAATTATCTGAATGATCCTGCGCTGGCCTATGGTTACGCTACTACGGCAAATCTGAAAAGTCACCTGGAAGCGGCCAGCGGCAGAAACCTTACCTATTTTTTCGATCAGTGGTATACGGGACAGGGATATCCTTCCTACCAGGTTCAATGGTATCCGGTGGGCAACAAGGTGCAGATTAAACTTAGCCAGACTACTTCCCACCCGTCCGTGAGCTTTTTCCGTCTGCCTGTGCCGCTTTTGTTCCGAAATACAGTCACCAATGAGCAAAAGCTGGTTACGCTTAATCATACTTTCAGCGGACAAATGTTCAGCGAGGAACTTGGTTTTGTTCCGAATACTGTCATTTTTGATCCCTCGGTGTGGCTGGTTACCCGAAACAATACGATTACTAAAGAGTCGGGGCCGCTGCCAGTAACATTTGTTTCTTTCCAGGCTGAATGTGCGGGAAATGGGGTGACATTGAAATGGGAAACTTCGGAAGAAACCGGCGCCGATCGTTTCGAAATCCAGAAAAGTGCGGATGCAGCCAACTGGGAAAACATTGGTACTGTGAAAGCTGTGGGTGATTCAAAGGTTTTAAACAAATATGAATTCACACATCCGGCCCCTGGTGCGCAGCGGAGCTATTACAGATTACTGGAAGTCGATGTGGACGGGACAAAACAGTACACCCGGATTATCGCCAGCTCGTGCATCGTGCTGGGTGCCGAAAGTCAGCCAGACTGTTTGCATGTGACCATTAAACCCAATCCGGTTAAAAACCGCCTCATTTTTGATGCAGATAATCCCGGTAGCGGAAATTTGCAGGCTGCGATTTTTACGGTGAGCGGCGCACAGCCAAGTGCAGGTCTGAAAAACATACTCGTCAGGGCTAAAAACGACATTGATATTTCTTCGCTGCCCTCGGGTTTATACCTGCTGGTGCTGTCAACCGATGATCAGAAACCTGTTCAAACCGTCCGGTTTTTAAAGGAATAAGTCTAAAGCCGCAGCCCTGTTTTGGCTTGATTTTTATGTATATGTGGGAATCATGTTTGATATAAGGTTACTTATTTTCAAAACTAGAACCTGCGGACCATGAAAAGGATTGTGCTGATATTCATTGTATTGCTTGCTGTTTTTACATTCAAATCATTTGCCCAGAAGATAGAAAAAGTAGCGGGCGGAAAGAAAAAGATTGTTTTCATAGCAGGCCCGGACAGTCACGGGAAAGGTGATCACGAGCACAAAGGAGGCTGTACTTTGCTGGCAAAAGCGATCAATGATAGCGTTCCAAATGCGGAGGCGATCGTTTTTGACGGCGGCTGGCCAAAGGATATCAGCATCCTGGACGATGCCGACGCAATTGTTATGTATGCCGACGGCGGCGACAGTCATATGGTGATTCCGCATTTGGCCGAAATGGATAAGCTCATGCAAAAAGGCGTCGGGTTGGTGGTGTTGCATTTCGCGCTGGAAGTGCCGCAGGGCGAAGCTGGAAACGATTTTAAAAAGTGGATAGGAGGGTATTTTGAAATCAACTGGTCGGTAAATCCTTCCTGGGAGCCGAATTTCGCCAGTTTTCCCGTTCATCCCGTTTCCCGCGGACTGAAACCATTTGCGGTGGAGGATGAATGGTACTACCACATGCGGTTCACGGAAGATGAAAAAAACATCACGCCGATCTTACAAGCATTACCTCCCGAAAAAACATTGAACCGGCCCGAAGGCACACATTCCAGTAACCCGGCAGTGCGGGAAGCCGTGATTACCAAAAAGCAGCCGCAAACTTTGGCCTGGACTTACGAGCGTCCCGACGGAGGTCGCGGATTCGGATATTCCGGCGGACATGCGCATAAAAATTGGAAGAATGATAACATTAGAAAACTCGTACTTAACGCAATTTCCTGGTCGGCCAAAATCGACATTCCCGACGGCGGAATTCCGTCAGCTACACCCACCGATGCCGAGTTGAATGCACTCACAAAACGCATTAATTAGATTTGAAAAGCGCATTTCATTGAATTTAAAGAAACTTCTTGCTATTTAAATTTCTTTAAATTTACTTTGTCTATCAAATTAGTAGATTTCTCTTTGTTAACCACCAGCATAAGAGAATTAACAAAATCATTTTCACTGATGAAATCGATGGATGTTTATTCGTCGCAAGGAAAACTTGCGTCCAGGGTGGTTAACTTTTCTTCGCGCCGGATTTTATTTCTGGCACTTGTATTCACGTTATTTTCCGGCCGCGCGTTTTCACAGGAGACCGCCGACAACAAAGTCATTATCACCGGCGTACGGTTTGCGTACCCGCTGGTAGAAAAATGGATCAAAGACTACACGGCTGCAAATCCAAAGGCGCAAATTGTGATCGAAACGCGGACGATCACCGACCCGCAAAAATATGACCTGCTGATCGAAGCTTATGAACAGGAAAAAGCAGTGAAAGACTCGCGTGAGTACATTTCGGTTGGGAGATATGCCCTGCTGCCGGTCGCAAATTCTAAGTCGAACTTTGCGAAGGAATATGCTGATAAAGGCCTGACAGAGAAGACTTACAAGCAGATTTTCTTTCACGACATTTATGCTGAAAAAGACAAATCACTTCCCCAGGATTACACCATTTACACCCGCCTCCAAAAAGCCGGCGCACCGCTGACATTCGCTAAATATTTCGGTTACGAGCAGCAGCAAATCAAGGGAAAGGCCATTGCAGGTGCCGACGAGCATTTGATTAAAGCGCTTTTAAAAGATGAAACCGGCATCAGCTACACCACGCCCGGCCTGGCGTATGATCTTCAAACCAGAAAACCACTGGACGGAATCACCATTATTCCTGTCGATCTGGACGGAAACGGCCGCGTTTCCAAAGAAGAAAAATCACTCGGCGACCTGGATCAGGTGCTGACAAGTCTGGAAGCGGAGAAAATCAAGAATGTGCCGATTGAATATGTCCATTTCTCGATCGACAAACACAATTCTAACCCGGAAGCCAAGAAATTCCTGCTTTGGGTGGCTGCCAATGCAGAGAAGGATCTGCGCCAGTTTGGTTATCTGAAACCTGATGCTAAGAGATTGGAGCAGGAAAAAGAAAAGCTGGAAAGGTTCGCTGCTGTAAAATAATCCGAGCTTACGTATAGCGTGTGCCGTCAACTTGCATGTTGGCGGCGGAAGAATTCTTGTGCCCTTCTTAAATTCCCAACAACCACCATTTTTCAACCTGCTTACATTTGAATGAAAAAGTACGTGTACCTCACGGTCCTCCTTGCCTTGTTTTTAACATCGGCAAAGGCGCAGGAAGTAGTGACCGGAATTGTAAAAGACGCCTCGGGGCAGACCATCCCGGGCGCAACCATTATCCTCAAAGGAACTTCCAAATATGCCGCCAGTGATGTAGACGGAAAGTTTAGCATTGCCGCTCCGAAAGATTTTCCATTTACCCTGCAAGTCAACATTACTGGCTACCAACAGAAGGAGATCGATATTTATGAATTGTCGGAAGAACCTGCGGAAATTACCTTGAAAACCGCGAATGTGCTCGATGAAGTAGTCGTGATCGGGTATGGTACGCAGAAGAAAGGTGACCTTACCGGCTCCGTATCTTCTGTGCCGCAACTCGTTCTGAAACAGCCGATCAGCTCCTTTGACCGCGCACTGCAAGGTGCAGCGGCAGGTGTGCAGGTGACGCAGACTTCGGGCCAGCCGGGCGCGGCGGTGAGCATCCGCATACGTGGGGGAAATTCGATTACGGGTGGGAATGAGCCACTTTATGTCATTGACGGATTTCCGGTTTATAATAGTAACGCCGATGCCAGCGCGGGCGTGACTGCCGGGCCGAGCATTAATGCATTATCCAGCCTGAATCCAAGTGATATTGAGTCGATTGAAGTTTTAAAAGATGCTTCTGCGACGGCGATTTATGGTTCGCGCGGCGCAAATGGCGTGGTTTTGATTACCACCAAAAAAGGAAAGGCCGGACAAAATACTTTGACTTACGACGCTTACTACGGCACGCAAAAAGTACTGAAACGGGTGGACGTGATGACCAGCGCGAAAGATTGGGCGGTCCTAAAAAACGAAGCCCGCGCCAATTCCGGCAAAGCGCCATATTATACTCAGGATCAGATCAATGCATTGGGTGAAGGTACAGACTGGCAGGACGAAGCATTCCGCTCGGCAAGTATCCAGAACCACCAGATTTCCCTGACCGGCGGCGACGACCGCACGCGGTATGCGATTTCAGGTAATTATTTCAAACAAAATGGTGTACTGCTCAACACCGATTTCGAAAGATACTCGGGACGGATCAACCTTGATCGCGATTTTTCTTCCAAATTTAAAGTAGGGGTTAATTTAACTGCCAGCAAAATCAGCTCCCAAGTGGCGAATGATGGCATTGTAAACGCATTGCTCTCCATGCCGCCGACCGTAAATGTGCGCGACGCCTCGGGAAAGTATACCTATCAAAGTGAATTCGAAACGCCGCTGGGCAACCCTATCGCGACTTTGGAAAAAGAAATTAACAAAACGACCACGTACCGGATGCTGGGGAATGTGTATGGCGAATACACATTTTTCGACGGGCTGGTGGCGAAAGTTTCCTTCGGCGCGGACATCTTGAACAACAAACAAAACCGCTACATTCCTTCGGACATTTACCAGGGCGCCAACTCTAACCCGACCGGAAAGGCTTACGTAGGCTCCAAATTTGCCAACACCTGGCTGAATGAGAACACATTAAGTTACTCGAAAACATTCAATCAAAAACATTCGATCAGCGTGGTGGCTGGGTACACACAGCAGGCATTTTCAGTGGAAAGTGCGATTGCAGGTTCGCAGGCTTTTGTCACGGATCAGTTGACTTACAATGATTTAGGTAGCGGGTCGGTGTACACGCAGCCCACTTCCGGCTCTTCTTCCTGGGCATTAAATTCCTATTTGGGCAGGATCAACTATTCTTTTGACCAAAAATACATTGTGACCATCAGCGGCCGCGCGGACGGTTCCTCACGGTTTGGAAAAGACAACAAATGGGGCTACTTCCCCTCTGCCGCAGTGGCCTGGAATGTTTCGCGGGAAGATTTTCTATCATCGTTCAAAACGATCAGCAACCTGAAATTGCGCCTGAGCGCCGGAATCACAGGTAATCAGGAAATCGGGCAGTATTTGTCGCTGGCTACATTGGGCTCTAACACCTATTTCTTTGGTGGGCAGACTTACATTGGTTTCGCGCCAAACCGCATCGCAAACCCGAATCTGGGCTGGGAAACGACCGCGCAGTACGACGGCGGTATCGACTTATCCCTGTATAAAAACCGCATCAATTTCGTTTTTGACGCTTATTACAAGAAAACGACCAACCTGCTGCTGAATGTGCCGCTTCCGTACACGACCGGGCAGAGCACATCCTTGCAGAATTATGGTTCAGTAGAAAACAAGGGAATTGAGCTGGGGATCAATACTGAGAATGTAACCGGCTTGTTGTCATGGAATACCAATTTTGTTTTTTCTGTGAACCGCAACAAGGTTTTGACTTTGGGCGATGGCGCGGACTACATTATCTCCGGTGCCAACATTGCCAAAGTGGGCCAGCCGCTGGGATCTTTTTATGGATATAAAACAAATGGTTTGTTCCAGAGCGGCGACGATATTGCCAATCTGCCAACAATCAACCCGGCCACAACCAAACCCGGCGACCGGCGATATGTGGACATTAACGGTGACAACAAAATCACCCAGGCCGACGATCGCACATTAATCGGAAATGCCCAGCCAAAGTTCCAGGGCGGGATTACGAACACTTTGTCCTTCCTGAATTTTGACCTGAGCGTGTTCCTGCAAGGTAGCTATGGTAACAAACTTTTCAATCAGAACAGACAACAACTCGAACTCTTGACGGGTCAGCAGAATGCGTCGGTGGCGGCATACGATCGCTGGACGCCTGAAAATCCGGGCAATGAAGTGCAGCGTGCATTTGAAGATCCTGCCCCGGTGAATACCAGCCGGTATGTGGAGGATGCGTCTTATCTGCGGCTCAAAAACATTACGCTGGGCTACAACCTGCCGAAGAGCATCACCTCGAAAATCCATTCGAGCCAAATCAAAGTGTATATCTCCGCTGCCAACCTGGCTACCTGGACGAAATACACCGGTTTTGATCCCGAAGTGAGCCGCAACGAGCAGAGCACATTGGGCCAGGGAATCGACTACAGCGTGTATCCTTCTTCCAAATCATTTCTGGCAGGTTTGAGCATTTCATTTTAAGGTTAAGGCCTGATCTAACATTGAAAATCATGAAAAAAGTACTCTATATATTATTGGGGATTTTCAGCTTTACGTCCTGCACGGATCTGAATGAAAATCCGTCTTCCCTCATCACTTCCGAACAATTTTACAAAACCGAAAGTGATGCTATCGCAGCGGTGACGAGCGTCTACAATGCTGCGCTGAACAACGGCGGGCTGACGATGTACAACCGTCTCGTGCATTTGGCTTTCGAGATCATGTCCGATGATGCGATTGCCGGTTTGCGAGTAACCAATGCCGATGTCCGTACGATTTCGGTACTGGCACATTCCACGACAAATGACCGTGTGGACGAGCTTTGGAAAGAAAGTTACGCCGCCATCATCCGGGCAAACATTGCTATCGAGCGCATTCCGCAAATTGATATGGACCCGACATTGCGGACGCGGCTGGTGAATGAATCGAAGTTTTTGCGTGCTTTAATGTACTTCAATCTGGTAAGGCTGTGGGGCGATGTACCGCTGATTGTTCTGGAAAACACTTCGCTGGGCAAAGATGCGATCCAGGTTTCGCGCACGCCGAAAGAAGAAGTATATCAGCAGATTATCAAGGATTTGACCGACGCCGAAGCATTGCCGACTTCATTTTCCGGTGCCGATGCGGGCCGCGCGACTGGTGGCGCAGCGAAATCAATTCTCGCGAAAGTATACCTAACCCGCCAGGAGTGGGATAAGGCGGCGGCGAAAAGTTTGGAGGTGATCAACGGACCTTATGGTTATGATCTTTTTGAAAATTTCGCCGACGTTTTCAATGTCGCGACCAAGAATGGGAAGGAGCATATTTTCTCTGCACAATTTAAATCCAATGTCAACGGTCAGGGAAACCGGCTTGCTTCGTCGGCTACGCCGGTAGGGATACCCGGTGTAGCTGCAGCAGGCACCGACGAGCCGCATCCTGACGCATACGCACTTTATTCGGCCACCGACAAGCGTCGCGACGTCACATTCTTCACATCACTCGTAAGTCCTACCACCGGCAAGGAAGTCACATTCCCGCCGCGTTTTTACAAATATTTTGACCCGGCCCAAATCGGTAACCCGACCGAATCGGCCAAGAATGTACCCGTAATCCGCTTCGCCGAAATTCTTTTGATTTACGCCGAAGCTGTAAATGAATCCAAAGGCCCAACCGCCGACGCCTACGCCGCAATCAACCGCGTCCGCAAAAGAGCAGGGCTCGCAAACCTGGCTGGTTTAACAAAAGACACCTTCCGCGAAGCCATTTACCTGGAAAGACGCCTGGAACTCATGTTCGAATTTCAGCGCTGGTTTGACCTTGTGCGGACAAGGAGGATGATCGATGCCCTGCATAAGGCTGGCAAGACGAATGCTGCCGAGAAGCATTATTTACATCCGATCCCTCAGCGTGAAATGGATCTGAACCCGAAGCTGGTGCAGAATCCGGGGTGGGGGTGATTAAAGTTGTCATGCTGAGCGGACCGGGCCGCCGGGCGGTCGAAGCACGCTACTGGTTAAGCACAACGCTTTTACATTTTGCCCAGCCAGAAACGTGCTTCGACTCCGCTCAGCATGACAAAATAAGGCGTTCATGATGATAGCATTAGGGCTTTCGCAATTAAAATATTACAGCACTTATCAAGACAATTTAAACGCTGCAAAAACCAAAAGATCTGGCCTGAACCAAAAAATTAAATGAAATACATAGCATTAATCCTAACCTTCCTTCTCACAATCACCGAGCAAGCCCAGAAGCCGGAGCGTCCCAACGTACTCTTCATCCTCGTCGATGACTGGGGGTGGACGGACCTGAGTTCTGCGGGAAGTAAATACTACGAGACCCCCAACATTGACCGCCTGGCTTCGCAGGGTTTGAAGTTTACCCAGGCTTATTCCGTCGGGCCGAATTGTGCGCCTAGCCGGGCTTCGCTGATGACGGGGAAATATACACCTAGACATGGGATCTATACGGTTGGAAACTCGGATCGCGGGCAGTCGGTGGACCGGAAGTTGGTTCCGATCAAAAATAATACAGTGTTAGATCCGGCTTTTACGACGATTGCTGAGGAGTTTAAGCATGCTGGTTATCAAACTGGTTTGATTGGTAAGTGGCAGCTGGGTGAGAAGGAGGAGCATGCCGATGCGCATGCCCAGGGTTTTGATTTTGCGATCGGGAACAGTGAGGGCACGCCTTCTTATTTTTATCCTTATTCAAAAAACGGAAAACCTACGCCGCATGAAGGCATAACCTCGGGCAAGGAAGGTGAGTATATTACCGACCGGCTGACCGATGAGGCCGTTAAATTCCTCGATTCCAATCAGAAAAAGCCATTTTTTCTCTACTTATCCTATTTCGCGGTGCACACGCCGGTGGAAGCGAAGGAATCGATCATTGCCAAATACCGGGCTAAAAAGGGGGATGAAAATCACAATAACCCTACTTATGCCGCCATGATCCAGAGTGCCGACGAAGGGATCGGGCGGGTCTTGAGAACATTGGATTCTTTGAAACTAACCGAAAATACTTTGGTCGTTTTCTTTTCGGACAATGGTGGTCAGGGCGCGAATACGAGCAATTATCCGCTGCGCGGCTCGAAGGGAATGTTGTATGAGGGCGGAGTCCGCGTGCCGCTGATTGTGAAGTGGCCAGGCAAGACCAAAGTGGGTTCTACCACAGATACACCGGTGATCGGGGTCGATTTTTATCCTACATTATTGGAAATCGCTAACATTCAGAAGCCGATGAATAAGGAGTTTGATGGGCAAAGTTTTGCGCCGATTTTGGTACAAAAACAAACTCCTGCCCGAGACATTTTCTGGCATTTTCCCGCTTACCTCGAAGCTTACAAAGGTGATAAACGGAACAGCGATGCATTCCGGACGCGGCCGGTGAGCACGATACGGTCGGGGGATTTCAAGCTGCACCAGTTTTATGAAGATGGGCGGGTTGAGCTGTATAACATTCGGGAAGATATTGGTGAAACAAAAGATCTTTCCAAGTCTAATCCAGTCAAATCCAAAGAGTTAAAAGATAAGTTGAATGCCTGGATCGCGAAAACCAATGCGCCGATCCCGACCCAGCTTAACCCCGAATTTGCCCCCGCATCCACAGGAAAATAAATGATACCATGAAAACAGTTCTAAAAATTGTAGCCTCCGCGCTGGCAGGCAGCTTGCTGGCCGGGCAGGTTTTGGCGCAAAACAGTCCGCAGCAACCTTGGAATGGAAAGCTGGGAAAAACTTTGCAGGAATCGACGCCGTATAAGATCGAGCACAATCCCAAAGCCCCGAAAGGCGCGCCGAACATAGTCTGGATCTTGATCGACGATGCCGGATTTGGCGCGACGACTGCATTTGGCGGACTTGTTGAAACACCTAACATTGACAAGCTGGCGAACCAGGGATTGCGTTTTACCAATTTCCACACGACGGCCATCTGCTCGCCAACCCGCGCCGCATTGCTGACCGGCCGGAACCATCATTCTGCGCACGTCGGTTTGCTGACACCGGCTGCGGTGGATTATCCGGGTTATGATACTTTTATGCCTTTTGAAAAGGCGACGGCAGCCGAGATTTTGCGGGAAAACGGTTACAGCACATTTGCACTGGGAAAATGGCATTTGACGCCGGTGGTCGAAAATTCGCAGGCGGGGCCATTTAACCGTTGGCCGACCGGTCGCGGCTTTGATCATTATTACGGTTTTCTGCCCGGCGCAACGGATCAGTGGCATCCCGAACTTTGGGAAGATGCGACGAAGCTGGACATTGAGCCAAATACCAAACATTTAAACGAACTACTTGCGGATAAGGCGATTAAGTACATTGCCAATCAGAAATCCGTCGATGCGGAGAAACCATTTTTCCTTTACCTCGCGACTGGCGCGACACATTCACCACACCAGGTTTCAAAGGAGTGGATTGATAAGTACAAGGGAAAATTCGATGCGGGTTGGGATAAGTACCGTGAAGTGGTGATCGAAAACCAGAAAAAACTAGGCATTATCCCTCAAAATGCGGTTTTGCCAGAGCGAAATCCGGGCGTGAAAGAATGGGCTACCTTATCTGAAAAAGAGAAAAAAGCCTATGCGCATTTCATGGAGGTGTATGCGGCATTTTATTCTTATACCGATTACGAAATCGGCCGGATCGTGAATTATCTGGATCAGATTGACCAGCTGGATAATACGGTGATTGCAGTGATTTTGGGCGATAATGGTGCGAGCAAAGGGGGTAGCGAGCATGGTACGATCAGCCCGCAGATCAACCGGCTGCAAGGCGAGGCGCGTATTGATGCGATCCTGAATGCAAGAGATTTAATCGGCACCGACGAATCCAGCACCGATTATCCGATTGGCTGGGCTGCCGCGGCCAATACACCTTTCCGCTACTGGAAGGCCGATGCCAATACCGAGGGCGGCACGCGCAACCCGATGATTTTATATTATCCCAAAGGCATCAAGGACAAGGGTGGCATCCGTAATCAGTATGGTCACGTGATCGATATTTTGCCCACCACATTAGAAATGATCAAAGGAGAATCGCCGAAGCTGGTGAATGGTTACAAGCAGGAGCCGATCGAGGGAACCAGTCTGGCTTATGCGATCGACAATGCGAAAGCGCCGTCAAAACATAACATTCAATATTATGAGATCGCCGGTGCGCTTTCGATTTACAAAGATGGATGGAAGGCTTCGAAAGGGCATGATGTGTGGGAAGGTCTGGAAGCCGGCACCGGCAAAGCGGACCCGACGGGCGGGAAAGTGGATTTCAGCCGGGATACCTGGGAGCTTTATAACTTGAATGAAGACTTCAACGAGCGCAACAACCTCGCCGCCAAAAATCCTGCGAAACTGAAAGAATTGCAGGCCGTTTTCGACCAGGAAGCGAAGAAATATAATGTATATCCACTCAAAGATTTCACCGCCCACGACATGCCTTCGGGTCGGACGGTTTATGGCAAAATGCCGAACATTACCTTGTTCCCCGGCGTGGATAATTTGGTGGGCGTGAGCAGTCCGCTTTACGACGGGCGATCATTTACGGTGAATGCGGAGGCTGAGATTGTTACCGGAAATGAAGAGGGCGTTTTGTTTGCGGTGGGAGGGGAAAAGAGCGGGATCAGCCTGTTCGTGAAAGACGGCAAATTCCACTATACCCATAAAACTGCGAAGGATGTTTTCAATGTCTCTTCCGCTAATGTTATCCCGAAAGGAAAAGTGAATTTCAAGCTGGTTTACGAACATTCCGGCCCGGCTGAGGCTGGTAAGTCAGTCGGCAAGGAAACGGTTTATATCAATGATGAAAAAATAGGGGAAAGATCCTTTACCGCCGCCCAGGCGCAGATTCAGGGGCCGAGGAATTTGGATGGTACGGACGTGGGACGCGATCAGAAGAATGCGGTTTCGGATTTGTATAAGGTGCCATTTTGGTTTACGGGGAGGTTGAGGAAGGTGACGATTGCTTATCCGTGAAATGAAGGTCGCTTAAATTTTAATTTCCTTTTGTCTTGCTGTGTTAACGTCGTCATGCTGAGCGGAGTCGAAGCACGCTACTGGCTCGGCACAACGCCTTTTTTACACTGTGCTCACCGGTAAAAGTGCTTCGACTCCGCTCAGCATGACAAGGAAAAAAGCAAAACACCATAAATATAAAATCAACATGAAAAAATATAGCATAATACTACTCCTGACGCTTTTCACGCTCAATATCGCTTTCGCCCAAAAAAAACCAAACATCATCGTCATCCTGGCTGACGACCTGGGCTACGCCGACCTCGGCTGCTACGGAAGTGAAATCCCGACTCCTAACCTGGACAAACTTGCCCAAAATGGCGTGCGGCTGACGAACTTTTATAACACAGCCCGCTGCTGCCCGACGCGTGCTACGTTGCTGACGGGTGTGTACGCGCATCAGGCGGGGATTGGGCATATGATGGATGATAAGGGTGCGGAGCATCCGGCTTATCGGGGGCAGCTGAACCGTAATAGCGTGACGATTGCGGAGGTGATGAATACGGCGGGGTACTTTACGGCGATGACCGGGAAGTGGCATGTGGGGCATCAGCATGGGGTGTATCCTTCGAACCGTGGTTTTCAAAGGTCTTTGCATGCGCCGGTGGGTGGGTTTTATTATCCCGATGGAAAAAATGCGAAGGTGTTTTTGAATGGTGCGGAAATTCCAAATGATTCGGATAAGCTGCCAAAAAGCTGGTATTCTACGGATTTGTGGACGGATTACGGGTTGCGATTTATTGATGAGGCGATTGGTGAGAAAAAGCCATTTATGCTTTACCTGGCACACAATGCACCGCATTTTCCTTTGCAGGCTGCGGAGGAAGACATTGCCAAATTCAGGGGTAAGTATCTGAAAGGCTGGGAAAAGCTGAGACAGGAGCGCTATGAAAAGCAGATCAAGCTGGGCCTGATCGATCCTTCCTGGAAGCTGCCGCCGATCAATCCCAATGTTACTAAATGGGAAAGTCTGAGCGACGCGGAGAAAAAGCGCTACGATGACATGATGGCGATTTATGCGGCGGTGATTTACCGGCTGGATAAGAGTGTCGGCGACCTGGTGGCTGGCTTGAAAAAGCGGGGCGTTTTTGATGATACGGTCATTCTTTTTGTGTCGGACAATGGTGGAAATGCTGAGCCGGGGATCGAAGGAAAGTACGAAGGCGACAAACCGGGTGACTCACAATCTGCTGTTTTCATTGGTCAGGGCTGGGCGGAAGCAGCTTGCACGCCTTTCTGGGCTTACAAGCACCACACGCATGAAGGTGGCATTTCTTCGCCGGGCATTATCTCCTGGCCAAATGGTATTCCGGCTGCGCGCAACGGAAAATTTGAAAAACAGCCTGCGCACATTGTCGATATCATGGCAACATTGGTCGATCTCGGCGGGGCGAAATATCCGACTACATTTGAAGGAAACAACATTCAACCTCTGGAAGGCACCAGCCTGAAACCGGCATTCACCGGAAAACCCATCAACCGCAAAAACCCGATCTTCTGGGAACACGAAGGCAACCGCGCCATCCGCGACGGAAAATGGAAGCTCGTAGCGGAAAAAACCGAAAAATGGCAACTCTACGACACGGAAAAAGACCGCACGGAGCTCGATGACCAATTCGAAAGACAACCTGAAATCGCTAAAAAGCTAGTCGCGAAATACGAGGAATGGTACAAGCGGGTAGGAGCGGAGGAATATGATAAAACATTCAAATGGTTTTATGACTATGACAAGGCGAAGCAGCAAGCTGGAAATTAAAAAGACAACACCTGACCATACCTGACAACATATGACCAAGTTTAGCCCATTCCTAACATTCCTCCTGCTGCTCACCCCGGCAGTTGTTTTTGCCCAAAAGAAATCCCCCAATATTGTCTTCATCCTCGCCGATGACATGGGGCGGGAGTGTATCGGGGCTTATGGGAGTACTTATAAGACGCCCAACATTGACAAGCTGGCGAAAGAGGGGCTGAAATTCAATTACGGATTTGCGCAGCCGCTTTGCACGCCCACGCGGGTGCAACTTATGACCGGGAAGTATAATTACAAGAATTACTCGCAGTTCGGGCATCTGAACCAAGACCAGAAAACCTTTGCGCACCTAGCGAAAGAGGCAGGTTATGCTACGGCGATTGCCGGAAAATGGCAGTTGGGCGCGAATAACAAGCTGCCCAAACATTTCGGTTTTGACCAGTATTGCCTCTGGCAGCTCGACAAGCCGCGACGTGACGGCGAGCGTTATGCCAAACCTTTGATCGACAAGGATGGTGAAATCCTGAAAGCGACGGATGACGATTACGGCCCCGACATTTTCGTGAATTATATGCTGGATTTTATTGAAAAAAATAAAAACGGCAAGTTCCTGGCTTACTATCCGATGGCTTTGGTGCATGATCCTTTTTACCCGACGCCCGACAGCAAAAGCTGGAAATCGGATGTGGCGGGCAGGCAGAAAAGTGACACGCTGAACTTCCGCGATATGGTGGCTTACTCGGATAAGAATGTGGGTAAGATCATCCAGAAATTGAAAGACCTGGGCATTTATGAAAACACGATCATCATTTTTACCGGGGATAATGGTACCGGTCGCCCGATTGTGACGCCGATGAAAAATGGCAGCACGGTGAAAGGCGGCAAAGGACTGACGATTGACCGCGGCCACCACGTGCCACTGATCGTGAACTGGGGAAGCGGCAGATACAAAACCCACGAAACCGATAACCTGATCGATTTTACCGATATGCTACCCACCCTGGCGGAGGCAATGCAGGTGAAAGTCCCGGCGGAATGGGACACTGACGGTCACAGCTTTTTGCCACAGATCAAAGGAGAAAAGGGCAAGCCGCGCGACTGGATTTTCTCACATTACCAGCCAATACATTCCGAGGCGGCAAACAAGCAGTCGGCGCGGTTTATCAGGGACCATCATTTCAAGCTGTATTCTGATGGTCGTTTTTATGATTTGGAAAAAGACATTGAAGAGAAAAATCCGGTTGCAGAAGGTAAAGCGGGAGCCGCGGGAGAGAAGCGTCGTAAAGTTTTTCAGGCTGAGCTGGCCAAGTTACCACCTTGGAAATTTGGCGATCCAGGCATTCCAAAGGTGATTCTGCCGGGATTAGAGCCGGATCCGGCATTTGCGGATAAAGCGGATTAACAGCATTAAACATTGAATCAGATGAAATCGAAATATGCATTTTTAGCATCGCTGACATTTTCCTTTGCGATTTTTACCCAAACATTTGCCCAGAAAAACCAACCGAAATACAACGTCCTCTTTATCGCAGTTGATGACATGAACGACTGGATTGGTCCTTTTGGCGGGTATCCCGGCATCAAGACACCGAATATTGATAAGCTGGCGAAAAGGGGCGTGATTTTTACCCGGGCGTACTGCTCGGCGCCGGCTTGTAACCCTTCCCGCGCCAGTTTGCTGACCGGCGTGCGGCCTTCTACTTCCGGGGTTTACCATAATAATCAGCCCTGGCGGCCGGTTTTGAAGGATGCCGTGACCTTGCCGCAATATTTCACAGCCAATGGTTATGAAGTGGAAGGTGCAGGGAAAATCTATCATGATGTTTTCAATGATGAAGCCTCGTGGCCAAAATATTTCGGTGTTCCCAAATCTCCCCAGCCGCCTGCCAAGCCTGTGAATGGTTTCTCGAATTTCGATTGGAGTCCGGTGGATGCGAAGGATGAGGATATGGGGGATTACAAGATTGTCAGTCAGGGAATTGATTTTTTTGGTAAAAAACACGAAAAGCCATTTTTCCTGGCGATCGGATTTACGCGTCCGCATTTGCCGTGGTATGTACCGCAAAAATATTTTGATATGTACCCGCTCGAATCGATCAAAAAGCCGAAAGTGATCGACAATGATCTGGGCGATGTCCCGTCGGCGGGGATAAAAATTGCAAAGCCGGAAGGCGACCACAAGTTTATCCTGGAAAATAAACAGTGGGAAAAAGCGGTGCAGGGTTATCTCGCCAGCACAACTTTCGCGGATGGACAGATCGGGCGGCTGCTGGATGCTTTGGAAAAAAGTGAGTATGCCAAAAATACGATCATTGTTTTCTTTGGCGACCACGGCTGGCATCTCGGCGAGAAGGAACATTGGCGGAAGTTTGCCTTGTGGGAAGAAGCTTCGCGCGTCCCTTTTATCGTGTATGCACCGGGTTTATCCAAACCTGGCGCGGTTTCGGAACGCACTGTGAATCTGATGGATATTTACCCAACATTAACCGAACTGTGTAATTTGCCTACGAAAAAAGGCCTGGAAGGAAACAGCATTGTGCCGCTGCTGAAAAATCCAGCGACGGCCTGGGACCACTCTTCGGTGACGACGCACGGTTTCGGGAATCACGCGGTACGGTCGGAAAAGTACCGGTATATCCGCTATAATGATGGCTCGGAAGAACTTTACGACCACGATACTGATCCGCAGGAGTGGAAAAATTTGGCAAAAGACGAAAAATATGCCGCTGTGAAGGCGCAATTGGCAAAATCATTGCCTGCCGTAAATGCCAAAGACGCGCCCACCGTGAAAGAAGGCAAAGAATAAACCTTAAAATCTTATGATCAGAAATTACCGTTTTGCTACGGCAATCCTATCTGTTTTGGCTTTGACGCCGGTTTTACATGTTCAGAATAGCTACGCGGGGGAGATTGAAGAGGAGAAGGCTAAACCGAAATACAATGTGCTGTTCATTGCTGTGGACGACCTCAATAATGATCTGGGATGTTACGGAAATACATTTGTAAAAACGCCTAACATTGACCGGCTGGCGAAACGCGGCGTGAAATTCAATCGTGCCTATACGCAGTTTCCGCTTTGTAGCCCCAGCCGCTCTTCGCTGCTGACAGGTATGCGGCCGGATGTGACGAAGATTTACGAGTTACAGACGCATTTCCGGAAGACTTTGCCGGATGCGGTGACGATCCCTCAGCTTTTTAAAAACAACAAATATTACAGCGCCCGCGTCGGGAAAATATTTCATTACGGCGTGCCGGGGCAAATCGGTACGGATGGGCTGGACGATCCGATTTCGTGGGACCAAAGGGTAAATCCGAAAGGCCGCGACAAAACGGAGGAAGCATTGATCAAGAACCTGACACCTGACCGCGCGCTGGGCAGCGCACTTTCGTGGCGAGCATCGGAGGGAACAGATGATGAGCAGACGGACGGGATGATCGCCAATGAAGCGATAAAAATTATGACGGAGAAAAAGTCGGAACCTTTTTTTCTGGCGGTCGGATTTTTCAGGCCGCATACGCCTTATGTGGCTCCGAAGAAATATTTTGATATGTATCCGGTGGAAAAAGTGCCGCTGCCAAAGGAAATTCCAAATGATCTGGACGATGTGCCCGATGCCGCATTATTTACCAAACCGCCGCATTGGGGCTTGTCGGTGGATGACCGGAAAGAGGCTCTGCGCGGTTACTATGCCACAATTTCTTTCATGGATGCGCAAGTAGGGAAGGTTTTGGACGCATTGGATAAATTGAAACTGACTGAAAAAACGGTGATCGTGCTGTGGAGTGACCACGGCTATAATGTGGGCCAGCACGGGCAGTGGATGAAGCAGAGCTTGTTTGAAAATTCGGCGAGGGTACCATTGATTTTCTCAGTTCCAGGCGGGACAAAAGGGAAAACTTCTGCAAGAACGGTGGAGCTGCTCGACATTTATCCCACGTTAGCCGAGCTGTGCGGCTTGACAGCCGACCAGAAATTGCAGGGAAAAAGCTTGGTGCCGCTGCTGGAAGATCCCGGTTTTATATGGGACAAAGCAGCTTACACACAAGTGAAAAGAGGGCAGATCATGGGCCGGAGCGTTCGGAATGAGCGGTTTAGATATACCGAGTGGGATGAAGGAAAAGCTGGTGTGGAACTTTACGATCACCAGAAAGATCCTAATGAATTTACCAATCTGGCCAAGGACAATAACTTCATCATTACGGTGGGTGAGATGTCGGCGCTGCTCAAAAAGGTGTATCCGGCTTCGGAGTAATCGCTGCATGTCAGTCAATAAAAAGGTCACTGGCGATGCGGTCGGCGAAAAGTTTGCCTGCGCTGGTCAGGAAAAGTGAGTCGCTGTCTTCCCAAATCCAGTTCAGTCCCGACATTTTTTCCAGGTCGTTTTGGTGGGTTCTGTAGAATGTGCCTTGCGACAATGTCTCCAATTTTTGTTTGTTCACGCCCCATTTTGTTCTGAGGCCAGTCAGCAAATATTCATTCGTCTGATCGGCTGGGGATAATGTTTCGAATGTTGCCGGGATTTCGTTTTTCAAAATCGCTTCCAGGTATTTCGCATTATTGGAAATATTGTATTCCCGGCTGACACCATTGTAGGAATGTGCACTTGGTCCGATTCCTAGATATGGCTTTTGTTTCCAATAGGAGCTGTTATGCCGGCTATAATGCTGGTCGCGGGCGAAATTGGAAATCTCATATTGCTCGTAGCCATTTTCTGCCAGGGCTTTGACCAGAATCTCAAATTGCTGGGCTGCGAATTCTTCATCGATCGGCTTGATCTTTTTCTTTTTCAACCAACTGCCGAAGGCAGTTTGCGGCTCAATGGTGAGGCAGTAGGCAGAAATGTGCGAAACATTCAGTTCGAAGGCTTTTTCCAGATCACTTTTCAGAACGTCATGGTTGTCGGCCGGAATCGCATAAATCAGGTCGATAGAAATGTTGTCAATCCCAATTTCCTGCGCAATCCTAACGCAGTTTCCAGCTTCGTCGGCGGAGTGAATGCGGTTTAGGAACTGTAAATGCTGGTTATTAAATGATTGGATACCAATGCTCAGACGGTTAATTCCTGCGTCGAAAAGTTGTTGCAGCTTTTCCCGGTTAAGGTCGTCGGGATTGGCTTCCAGGGTTATTTCGGCGTTTTCGGCAACATTAAAATGCTGGTAAATGGTGCCGATCAGCTGGTTAAATTCCTCTTTATCAAGCATGGAAGGTGTGCCTCCGCCGAAGTAGATGGTTTCAATATTCCCCTCTGGCAGGTAGGATTTCCGCAGTCCGATTTCCGCTGCAATCGCATTTACAATCGCTTTTTTATTGGCAAGGTTGGTGCTGAAATGGAAATCGCAGTAGTGGCAAGCCTGCCTGCAAAAGGGAATATGGATGTATAAATGCATTATCTGTTACTTTTCCGCCACTCCCAGCCGACTTTCACGCCCGCCCAGAGGTTGTTTTTAGGCGCAGCATTGTAGAACCGGTTTCCAAATGCATTAATGTCATAGCCCAAACTGTAAATATCAGCTTTCACTTTTTCCGCGGAGACCGACAACTCGCTGTAAAAATGTCCGCCCCAGCTTTTCTTCCAGCTCGCACGGCCGATGTACTGGTTATAAGCCGAATTTTTAATGGTATTGGCATCATTCAGATAAAATGAGTCGCCCGACTGATAGGTTGCAAAGAGTGAGAAGCCGTATTTGAACAACATATCGAGGCCGGTAGTTTGGCTGAATCTTGGCACGCCGGGGATCAGTTTTCCTGACAAATCAACATCCGCTTGTTTCAGGTTTTCAAAAGTATACCGCGTCCAGGTGCCTGCATTCCATAATTTCAGCATTAAAGGTGAGTCTGATGAATTGATAATGTCGTAAGCGACTGTCCATTCCAGACCTCTTTGTTTGGTTTTTCCGGCATTGATAAAATATTCCGCACCCGCTTCATTCGTACGGCGCACGATGGATTGTCTTAAGCCAAATTGATACAAGCTAACTTCCCCCGAAATCCGCGTCCCTACACGCCGAATGCCGATTTCTGCGTTTTTGCCGCGCTCGGCTTCCAGGTCTTTCCGGAAACCGCCTGCCGAGGGGCGAACTTCCTGCAAGGTAGGAGGGGAGAAGCCGCCGCTGTAAGATGCAGTAACTGCCCAGTTTTTTGCAAAAACCTTATTTAAAGCAAACCGCGGCACAAAAATGCCGTCAAAGTTCTTCTGGTCCTTGTTGTACGGCAGCGGGAAAAATCTTTCGTACTTATATTTAAATGTATTGTAGCTCACGCCCGCGCTCAATGTCAGGTCAGTGAAAAATGTTGCTTCCAACTGACTAAAAACTGAAAGATTAGTGGTTCTCAGATCTTCCACCGTCTGCTGCTTGTCCGGCGCGCCGCCAATGTTATCGTAATTCCGCTGCGCCGATTTTCCATATTGCCATTCAAAGCCGCTCGTCCAGTTGGTTTTCACATCGCCAAACTGCGACCTGTTTTGCCAGATATTTCTGCCACCGATGCCATTTTCATCTCTTTTTTCATAATTGGAAATAAAAGGATTCGCGAAGTCGGTATAAGTAAGGTATAATGCTGTGGATTGTGTCCAGGAATCTGAAAGCGGCAGAACGTAATTTCCGCCAAGAAGCGCCATTTTGGTATAGATCGCTGCTTGCTGGGCTTCACTGCCGGGTAATGTTGGCGTGGGCTGCCTAGCCAGTTTCGGATTTGTCTGGTACTGTGCCAGGTTAATTCCGCCGGGTGTCTGGTAGTAAAGGTCGGAGTACATGCCCAGGAGCGACAATGTACCTTCGCCAATTTTGGAAGAAGAAGTAAAACGGAGCGCGTCGCGGGCCATCGCGCTGTGGTTGCGGTAACCATCCTGCTCGCTATGACCATATTGCAAAGAAATATCGCCTACTTGAACCGTCGTATTGCGGCTTTGAAAACCATATTTTCCAACACTTACACTTTGCTCGACGCGGTTTAATAAAGCATTATCGGTATGACTTTGCAAAAGAACAACCCCGCCGGTACCTGCTCCATAAATGCTGCTTCCCGGCCCTTTAATCACCTCCATACTCTGTACAGCGCTGTAATCCAGGGAGTTTAGCGGTGTATTGCCGCTGGCGTCAGTAAACGGAATACCATTCCAGTAAAACTTCACATTTCTAACGCCGAACGGCGAGCGGATCAGACTTCCGCGGACTGAAAACCGGTAGCTGCCCGGCGAGCGCTCTTCCATTTTCACACCCGGAACTGTGTTGACAGCATTGGCCCAGGTATAGCTCGAAAATCTTTCGAATGTACGCGGCGTGAGCAGTGCGACGGTGGCCGTGGTAGTCAGCGGATTGGCTTTGGATTCGAATGCGTTGATGGTGACTTCCTGCAAACTGCGGGCTTTGAGTGTATCCTCAGCAACCTGCGCATTTACAAGTGTATTCGAAATAAAAAATGTCAGGAACAGGCTAGGAACGTAAAATCGGGACATAGGGGTTAGTCATAGGTCGAAAAAATGTAAGCTATAATTAAAGGGCCATAGGCGCCTTCACTACTTGAATTAAACCCACTGCGGTATTTCGAAGTTCAAATCCGCCTGCTTTGAGAATAAAATTCTACAACCGCAGGATCTTGCGGCGTATAGTGGTCTGGTAGGATTTTTTTATTGGCAGCACAGACGAGTTGTCACAAAACATCAACACCAAATTTAATCTCAATTATGAAAAAGATCACCTGGTTGGTAGCTTCCCTGATGCTGATGGGAACCGTAACATTTACAAGCTGTTCAGAAAAAACAAAGGATTCGGCAAACGAAACTGTTGAAGAAGCCAAAGATGATATGGATGAGAATGTAGCGGATGCAAAGGCAGATATCAAAGAGGCAGGCGATGACTTTGAGGCAAAAGTGAAAAAAGACAAGGCGGATTTGAAAGAAAATATCGACGAAGCCGTAGCTAAAATTGACGCTAAGATTGAAGAGGCAGACGCCAAAATGGATAAGGCTGCTGAAAAGGAGAAAGCGAAATGGAAAGAGCGCAAAGCTGAGTTAAATAAAGAAAAAGAAGATCTGAAAGAATCCTGGAAAGAGACTGAAAACGAAACAGCCGACAAATGGGATAACTTCAAAGCCAAAACTCAGGCGAAGCTTGACAAGGTGAAAGCAGATTTGAAAGATTAAGTAGAATTAAGAATATTTAGGGTTAGGAAATAACAAAAAATGCTCCTCTTGGGAGCATTTTTTGTTTGTAGTCATTTCCGCGGCAGGTGGATTTCTGTCATCATGCACCGTGCCGATCCGCCGCCATATCCCTCAATCACAGTAAGATCGGTGTGGACGAGCCGGGCGTAGTCGCTGAGGACTTGTTTTTGTTTTTGGGTCAAGCTATCGTAGGCCTGGGTGGACATTACCAGAAATTTGTCGCCGCGGGTATTCCGCACCATCAGCATATTGCCCGCAAAATGGCGCACCTGTTCCAGTGTTATTTCTACAATGTATTTGTTGGTTTCTTCCAGCGCCGATCTGACCATCAATCTTTCGTCGGGATTCTTGATCGCTTCGAGGCAGACCACCGCGAAAATGTCACCGATGCACATCAGCACATTGGTATGGTAAATCGGCTTATCATTTTCATCCGAGGCGGTAAATGCCACGATTTCATATCCCATCGCATCAGCAAATGCATCCAATACCTCGGGATGCGTGCGCGGCGAAAGACAGGCGTAAGCGATTTTATACCGCCGGTCGAGCACCATGCTTCCGGTACCTTCCAGGTATTTTCCTTCGGACTCAAAGTGCGTCAGGTCAATGATTTCCTCGACCTTATAGGAATTCCTTAATGCAGCAATAATGTCGTCCCGCCGCTCCAAACGACGGTTTTCCGCCATCATTGGGTATAAAACGACTTTTCCGCTCTGGTGAAATGATACCCAGTTATTGGAAAAAATAGCATCGGGGCGGTGCTGCTCGTCATTATCGCTAAAAACCTGGACGTCAAGCCCAATCCGCGCAAGCTGCTCGATCATCAAATCAAACTCCTCCTGTGCGGCTTGTTGCGCGCTTTCGCCGTTTTGAAGGACAAAATGCTCCTGCTGAAATTCGTTACTCGCAGCAGTTTCGGCATTGAAGCCAAACCTGACCGGCCTGATCATCATGATCCGGGCCGTAGATTGCGGCTGTATCTGGGCGGATGAAGTGATGGTTCGCATAGGCGTTTTTTGGTAAGTCTAAATTTAATCAAAATTCCCGCAAAAGCGGCATGCTCATGCAATGTGATCCGCCCCGCGCGCGGGAAAGTTCGGCGGAGGGAAGCATGATAAACGTGTCGGTCAATGTGTCCGGTGATAGTTCATTTGCTTCAAATTTTTGAAGTAATTCTTTGGCGCTGATAATGTTAAAACCTTGCTTCCTGAAAGCGTCCAGCGTTTTATCGTTCCGGTCATAACCGATCACAACACCTTCTTTCAATGCCAGCAAATTGCAGGAGTCGGTCCACTGCTCGCGCTCGCCGTAAGGAAATTCGTTGCCGCCGGAATAGATGAATTTGACGGGTTCGGTCACGCCTAGATCGTCGCGACTGATCTCCGAAAGCAAGTCTTCGAGGTTTTCAATCTCGCGTGGCAGCTCATTTCCTTTGGTAAATTGTAAAATCCGGAATGCTTCACGATGATCGGCCGGCGCGAAAAAATGCAGTACGTCTTTTTTCCTGGCCTCGTCACCAAGCCTGGCGAGTGACGCGAGCAGCACCCACACATTCTTTTTAACCTGGGTGAAAATTGTGTCAATGTGCATGTAATCCCGCTTTTTCGGGATTTTGATGATGGAAATTTTCTGGACAATGTTCTTATCAAAAAGAATTTTCATCACCTGCTGCGCCGCGTAAAGGGAAGTTCTTTCACTGCAACCGATCAATAAATGATTCGGCGCGACCATCATCACATCGCCACCTTCCAATGTACAGCGGTGAAAATCACTCGCTTTTTCATCATCCGGTAAAAGAAAATGCCGCTCATTCTCGGGAATTTCGATCAGGTTTTTGCGGATATGCCCGAAAATCGGATGATAGAAAAAAACAAACTGCGCCAGGATGGATTCTCGAGTGCGGGCTGTTTTCGCAGGTTTGTTTAATAATATATGATCATTAATGACGATGCCGATATCTCGGGTGAAAATTAGGTTTGGCAGCGGCGCAAAAAGCATTCTTTTATCCGAAAATGAGCCGGAAATGAAGATTTTGGCCAGCTCATGCGGGGCGCAGGTGTTCAGTTCTTCCTGGACCTGGTACGAACATCTTTCAATACCACATATTGCCGCCGTGAGCTTTACACGGGTTTGCTGGTTTTCCAGGATTTCTTCCAGAAGTCGCTGGATGTCTACCACATAGTCCGAAGCGAAGTAATTTTCGGAGCCGGGAATGAAAAAGGAGCGCGTCGGGTCACTGTCTATTTCGGCGAGCCGGCCCTTGATTTTTTCGGGATCCAGAAAATAGAGCAGCAGTTTTACATAAAAGTCGTATTCACCCCGCCGCATGGTGTCCAGGTGCACAATGTCCTCGAAAAGCCAGTCCTGCGCCTTGCTCGGCACCACCTTTCCAAGTCCACGATCAGGGCTGTGGATGAGCAGTCTTTTTAAGGTACCTGTTTCAGTGCTGACATTAATTGGCAAAGCGGACTGTATTTCAGTGGTCATGAATGAAGTGTTGGAATGCGATGTGTGCAAAGTAAATCTTTCTTTTTCAAATAAAAATATGGACAGATTCAACTCCCTGGCACTGTGGGTATTTGATTCATAAATATCGCTTCTGCGGGAACGAGTGGAAGTTTAAAAGGGTTGTAGAATAGAGGTAGCTTACGTATTTCAAGGGTTTCGACGATTTTCTTTTACGGGCAATCCGTGTTACTTTTGCGGTAAATTACCAGGAACTACATTCTAAGTATAAATTCAATTATGCTCTCTATTAATGACTTACGTGCCTCAGTTGAAGGTAAGGAAATATTAAAAGGCATCAACCTGGAAGTAAAGCCGGGTGAAGTGCATGCGATTATGGGGCCAAATGGTTCCGGAAAAAGTACCTTGGCGTCTGTTTTGGCAGGTAGGGAGGAATATGAAGTTACCGGAGGAAGCGTAGTGTTTGATGGTAAGCAATTGTTGGAGTTAGCACCTGAGGAAAGAGCTGCAGAGGGAATTTTTCTCGCGTTCCAATACCCGGTAGAGATCCCCGGCGTGACAACCATCAACTTTTTGAAAACAGCTGTCAACGAAATCCGTAAGTACAGGGGTGAAAATCCGCTGGACGCCGCACAGTTCTTGAAAATGGTGCGTGAAAAAGCCAAGTTGGTGAGTATGAATGATTCACTACTGAAAAGAGCTTTGAATGAGGGCTTTTCGGGTGGTGAGAAAAAAAGAAATGAAGTGTTTCAGATGGCGGTGCTTGAACCCAAGCTGGCCATCCTAGACGAGACCGATTCTGGTCTGGATATAGATGCTTTACGTATTGTTGCAGAAGGTGTTAACTCACTTCGTTCTCCGGAACGCGCGACCATCGTTGTGACCCACTATCAGCGTTTGCTGGATTACATCGTCCCTGATTTTGTGCACGTGCTTTACAAAGGCAGGATTGTGAAATCGGGCCCGAAAGAACTGGCGTTTGAGCTGGAAGAAAAAGGTTACGATTGGATCAAAGCAGAAGTTGAAGCAGTAAGCTAGTATCAAAGACTTATCAATGATTACCGAAACAATAGATTTAAAAACCAAGCTGATCTCTGACTTCCACGCCCGCGAGGCGGTGATGAATGGTGAAGCTTCGTCCGAATTTCATCAGAAAAAGCGTGCGGCGCTGGCGCAGTTTGAGCGTTTGGGATTTCCCAGCTTGAAAAATGAAGAGTGGAAGTACAGCAATGTCAAAGATCTGATCAGCGCTTCCTACCAGTTCAATGCAGCAAGTTCGATTGCGCTTTCCGACTTGGAAGATCTGAAAATCCCTGAGCAGGAGGCGAATATCATATATTTTATCAACGGACACTATTCTTCGGAGTTGTCCCGGCTCATTTCTCCTGAATCTGAAATTACGATCAGTTCACTTTCGGAAGCGTACAAAAAAGATCCTGCTTTGGTAAACTCTTATTTCAATGAGTTGACAAAGGAAGATCAGGATGCATTTACGTCATTGAACACAGCATTTACCCAAGACGGGATTTTTATTAATGTACCTGATAACCGGACTGTTACGCATCCGGTAATCCTGCGTTTTGTTAGTGACGCACGCAGCCAGAATGTGGGAAGCCAGCCACGTAACATTATTCATGTGGGCCGGAATGCGCATGTGAAGCTGGCCGAGGCATTCAGGACTTTGGGAAGCGAGCGTTCTTTTACCAATTCCGTGACTGAAATATATGTCGGCGAAGAAGCTGGTGTAGAATATTATAAAGTGCAGAATGAGAGCGAAAATGCGTATCACATCGGCACTACGCACGTAAGGATGCTGGACCGCTCGCACTTCTATGCAGGCACCGTCACTTTGAACGGACGTTTCACCCGCAATAACCTGAACATTGTACTCGACGGCGAGCGCTGCGACGCGCACATGTATGGATTGTACTTTCCAGACGGAACGCAACATGTTGATAACCATACCGTAGCCGATCACCGCAAGCCGAATTCTGAAAGCAACGAGTTGTACAAAGGCATTTTGCGGGATAAGTCGAAAGGTGTTTTCAACGGAAAGATTTTCGTACGTCCCGATGCGCAGAAAACCAATGCATTTCAGTCCTGCAAAAACATTGTTCTATCGCCAGATGCGACGATGAACACGAAGCCGCAGCTGGAAATTTTTGCGGATGATGTGAAATGTTCGCATGGTACGACTACCGGCCAGATCGATGAGGAAGCACTTTTCTATATGCGTTCCCGCGGGATTTCCCGGCCTGAGGCGATGGCGCTTTTAATGTATGCTTTTTGCGCGGACGTGGTTTCGCAGATTAAAATTGATTCTATCCGGACTTACCTGGAAGAAGTGATCGCAGCGAAACTGGCGTCATAAGAAATATCAGGCTTGCCTGGACCTATTTATTGCACCCAACCGGTGTGGCCCAACCTACAATTCTTTGGGTTGGGTTTTTTTCTAAACTTTGATTTGCGATGAGCCACTCTCTTGATATACAAGCCATCAGAAATGATTTCCCGATTTTAAATGAGCTGGTAAATGGAAAGCCGCTCGTTTATTTCGACAATGCTGCCACGACTCAGAAACCTCGATTGGTTCTGGATGCGCTTTCGGGATATTATGAGCATTACAATGCCAATATTCACCGGGGGATTCATTTCCTGGCGGAAAAGGCAACTTCGGCTTTCGAACAATCGCGCCACAGGTTGCAGGCGTTTCTGAATGCGGCTCATGCGGAGGAGATTATTTTCACCTATGGAACAACTGACGGGATCAATCTGGTAGCGTCCAGTTACGGACGGACGTTTTTGAAAGCGGGTGATGAGATCATTATCTCTACCATGGAGCACCACTCCAACATTGTGCCCTGGCAAATGTTGTGTGAGGAAAAAGGCTGTGTCCTGAAAGTGATCCCGATCAATGATGAGGGTGAAATCCTGATGGATGAGTACGAAAAGCTGCTGACGGAGCGCACGAAGTTTGTTTCTGTAGTGCACGTTTCGAACTCGCTGGGTACCATTAATCCGGTGAAAGAAATCATCGCCAAAGCGCACGCAGTAGGCGCCAAGGTTTTACTCGATGGTGCACAGGCCAGTTCTCACTTGACCATTGATGTACAGGATCTGGATTGCGATTTTTATTCACTTTCGCTGCACAAAATTTACGGCCCTACCGGAATGGGCATTTTGTATGGCAAAAGAGATTTGCTGAACGCAATGCCACCGTATCGTGGTGGTGGTGAGATGATTAAAGAAGTTACATTTGAGAAAACCACTTATAATGAGCTGCCTTATAAATTTGAGGCAGGCACGCCTAACATTGCGGATGTAGTCGCTGCTAAATTTGCGCTGGACTATGTGGATACGCTGGGTAAACCAAACATCGCGGCTTATGAAAATGAGCTGCTGAAATATGCGACGGAAGCTGTCAGTGAAATTCCGGGACTTAAAATCATCGGTCGCGCGAAGGAAAAAGTAAGCGTGCTTTCTTTCGTAATCGACGGTATTCACCACCAGGATATTGGTGTTTTGCTTGACCAGCAGGGAATCGCAGTAAGAACAGGCCACCACTGCACGCAACCTTTGATGAACCGGTTTAATATCACCGGAACCTCCCGCGCCTCATTTGCCGTTTATAACACAACCGAAGAAATCGACAAGCTGATCGTCGGTTTGCATAAAGTGCAAAAGATGCTTGGATAATTTTGCTTAAATTAACCCTCGGATTTTAAACTAAAACTATATACACATATGCCCAACACAGTACGAGAAGCAAAGCGGTACCTGAATAACGCGAAGGAGATTTTAAGAGAGAAAGCAAAGAAAGAGGATGGGTTTTATCAGGATAAAAAATATGTAAAACTGGCGGGGCATGCTGCCTATACCGGAGTTTTGGTTGCGCTGGATGGATTATTTGAGCGGAAAGGTAAAGGGCGCAAAAATGTAGATTGGTACCTGGAAAATCTTGGAAAAACCGACAAAAAGCTCCTGGCTTCATTCAATGCGGCTTATGATACTTTGCATTTAGCGATGGGTTATGATGGCAATCAGGCAGCAGGCGTTTCAGCAGCGGGTATCAATTTGGCCGAATCAATTATTACTTGGGTTGAAACCAGAACTGCGACTGCATAATTTAAAATTACAATGACGATTAACGAGATACAGGACGAACTAATTTCGGATTTTGAATTGTTTGATGAACAGTTGGACAAGACACAATATATTATTGATCTCGGTAAAAAGTTGCCGCCGATTGATGAGAAATACAAGACCGATGAATATCTGATTCATGGTTGTCAGTCCAAAGTTTGGCTTGCTGCGGAGTTTCGGGATGGAAGGTTGTATTTTTTAGGTGATGGTGAGCCTACTGCGCAGATTGCCAAAGGTTTGATTAGCATTCTGATCAAAATTTTATCAGGCCAGAAACCTGAGGATATTGCCAATGCAGATCTTTACATTATGGAAAGAGTTGGTATGGGAGCCTTGGTAACATCCCGGAGATCAGGCGGTTTGGCGGCGATGATCCAAAAAATGAAGGGTTTCGGGACGGTTTATTCCCAACTGGAAGTTTAAGATTTTAAACTAAATAAGAAATGTCAGAGTCAGATTTGAAGGAAGAAGTAGTACGGGCGATCAAAACCGTTTATGATCCGGAGATTCCGGTGGACGTTTATGAACTGGGGCTTATCTACGATTTGAAAGTTTTTCCGGTGAATAATGTGTTCGTTTCCATGACATTAACTTCTCCTTCCTGCCCGTCTGCCGGGACATTGCCGGGTGAAGTGGAGCAAAAAATCAGGGAAGTGGAAGGTGTAAATGACGTGAGTGTGGAGTTGACTTTCGATCCGCCTTATTCAACAGAAATGATGTCGGAAGAGGCGAAGCTCGAATTAGGATTTATGTAAATAATAACTTTAAACAATAAGAATATGTATCCACCACAGTTAGTGGCTCCAATGAAAGCCGAATTGGTGAATGTTGGTTTTCAAGACCTTACATCAGCGGAAGAAGTTGATAACTTCATGCAAAATACAAAAGGTACTGCCCTGGTTGTTATCAACTCAGTGTGCGGTTGTGCGGCAGGAGCGGCCCGTCCGGGCGTGAGAGCGGCGTTGTCACGCAGCGAAATTAAGCCGGATCATCTGGCGACTGTGTTTGCAGGCGCTGACGTGGAAGCTACCGCTAAAATGCGTGAGTATACTTTGCCTTATCCGCCATCTTCGCCAGCCGTAGCGCTTTTCAAAGATGGTGAGCTGATCCATTTCGTTGAGCGTCACCACATTGAAGGTCGTTCTGCTGAGATGATCGCGCAACATTTGCAAATGGCATTTGAAGAATTTTGTGCTGAGGAAGCATAATTCTGCCAGTTTTTGATTTGCGGCTACTTTCTACTATCTTGAAAGTAGCCGCACTTTTTTACGATACATTTCAATCCGCTTACCATGCAAGGACATCGTTTTTCGAAATTCATTCCAGCTGAACAAGGCGCAAACAGCAAATTTGACCAGCTTTTCGACATATTTCAGCAGCTTTTGCTGATGACTTCCGGCGATGTAAGCGAAGCAATGTCGTGGCTGAGCGAACTTGACCGACAGTATAACCTGACCAATGATTCGTACGGGATCGGGGATTTTTTTGACGATCTGAAAAAGAAAGGCTATATCACCGAGGAGAAGCAGGAAGGTGAGGGTAAGCTCATTATGACGCCGAAAGCTGAAAAAAGCATTCGCAAAAGTGCATTAGATGAGATTTTTGGTAAACTCAAAAGATCAAAGACCGGTGGAAACCACCACACGCCGCACATGGGCGTGGGCGACGAGCTGAGCAGTGACATCCGCGATTTTCAATTTGGCGACACATTGGACCAGATCGCGATGACAGAATCGATCAAAAATGCGCAGGTGAACCACGGTATCGGAGATTTTATGCTGATGGAAAATGACCTGGAAGTGGTAGAGCGCGAGCAAAAAACGACTACTGCGACGGTCGTCATGATCGATATAAGCCACTCAATGATCCTGTACGGCGAGGACCGCATTACGCCTGCCAAGAAAGTAGCATTAGCCCTTGCAGAGCTGATCAGAAGCAAATACCCCAAAGATTCGCTCGACATTATCGTCTTTGGAAATGACGCCTGGCAGATCCAGATCAAAGATTTGCCTTACCTGGAAGTTGGGCCATACCATACCAATACAGTTGCTGGCTTAGAGCTGGCGATGGACATTCTGCGCCGTAAAAAGACCCGTAACAAGCAGATTTTCATGATTACCGACGGAAAACCGACTTGTTTGAAAGAAGGTATCCGCTATTATAAAAACAGTTTTGGTCTTGACCGAAAGATCATTAACAAAACATTGACGCTCGCCGCGCAATGCCGCAGATTGGACATTCCGGTCACGACATTCATGATCGCGACGGACCCTTATCTGAAACAATTCGTGCAGAATTTCACGCAGGTAAATAACGGCCGCGCTTATTACAGCAACCTGCAAGGTTTGGGCGGATTTGTTCTCGAAGATTTCCAGCGCAACCGCCGGAAAAACGTAAAATAGCTTCCTACTTTTTGCCGACAGAAATCATGTTGGCAAAAAGCCGGTAGGCGCCGGTCACACCCGCAGGCAGCTCGCGGAAAAACGACAAGCCGGTGTAAATGTAATGTCCTTTGCCATATTGTGCATACAGCATGCCGCCATCTTTGGGCGTCTCACCTTTATCATTCGCCGAGAAAATCGCCTTGTAGTTTTCCTTATCCCAGTTTTGGGCGTAGTATAAGCCTCTTTCCTGGATCCAACCCTGGAAATCTTTTTCGGTAATTTTATTCGGGAAGTTTAAAATCGGGCTATCCGGAATCAGCAGCCGCATTTCGGCATCTTCTTCGGTTACCCTTTCTCTACCAAGTTCTATGTTGTAAGGCCCGATTTGCTTCACTTTTTGTCCGGGGATTGTATACTGGACGACCATCGTGCCACCATTTTTGACGTACTCCATCAGTTTTTCCTGATAATTTGGAAGGTAATCTTCTGTATTGTAAGCTCTTACGCCCACAACAATCACGTCATAAATACTTAAATCTTTTGACAAACCAGCCTCGCCCAACATCGTCACCTGGCAATCCATTTGCCGCAATGCCGTCGGCCCATCATCGCCGGCGCCGGCAATGTAGCCGATGTTTTTTGCGGTGGTTTTAACGTCGATTTTTGCCAGTTTGGCTTCGGCTACCGGGAAAATGGTTTGGCTTGGAATGTGGCGGTACGCGATTGTCCGGATGGATTTGTCGTACCTTTTTCCATCTACCGTCGCGATGGCTTTTACTGAAATTTCCTGATTACCAGCGGGCGGGGTTACGACGAAAGCGACATATTGCTGCTGATATTTATTGTTTAGATTAAATTCTGCCGATTCTGGTACCGACTTCCATCCAGCCGGAAGTTGAAGTTTGATTGAGCCCTTCACTTTTTCATGTTGCGCCTGGACAATGATGCTGACTGTCTTCGCATCAGCAGAAGGGAAAATGTAAACCGGCTCAGCAATGTTGGCGGTGACGGCTGGCCGGATTTCGAAAGGGCGGTAAATTTCTCCCTCTGCCGGATCAGCGAATTTATATATCCAGGACCTGGTGATAGCCAATGTTTGTCCGCCAATTTCAAAAGTAAATGTTGTTTTGGTTTCAGGGCGATTTTCAGGATAACCGATATCCTGCTGATTATCAATCTGAAAAATGCCTTTTTCCAAAGGTTTTTCCAGCCAGTAAGGTTGACTGATCTTTAATGTTGCCGGCAGATTTGCGATGACCGGAACATTGTACAAATTATTTGTTTCAAGGTTAATGTTGGTAAGACTGTCGTTGTCTTTGCCTGTAAATTTCAGCGAAACCAGTTTTACAGGATAGTCAGACCTTTTCACAACTGAAATCCTGACAGGCGCCTTATCCCCGGCGGCGGCTGAAAAATCATTCGGATTGGTCTCAAACCAAAGCCCGGCACATTGAATGATCAAATCTTTTACTTCCTCTTTTTTGGCTTTTACATAAATGTTGGAAGAATCAAGCCGGTTGAGTTCTGCATTAATTTTCAGTAAGTCAGGGATCGAAGCGGACGGTTTGCTCACAACAAAGCTCTTGATCGTCTGCGTCACCAGGGCCTGCACCTTTTCACTTCCTTTTACACGTTTCCACGAAATGTCCACGCCGTCGAAAAGTCCCTTTTCAGCCTGTGTGCCCTCTTTATGCAAAAAGTAATCTGTTCTCGAACCACGCTGCGGTGAACTTCCGAAACCCTGGCTTCTGTGCTGGCTGCGGCTTTCGGCGGCGATTTCAGTGTAGGATTTACCAAGAATGTTGTTGTACCCGCCGATTTCAATAGATATGTAGGGCAGCTTTTCTTCCGACGGTTTGTTGTTGGTGAAATTCGGTGTATAGCTATTCCAAACCAGTCTTTTGGCCTGCCAGGGTTTTACGAATTTCAGTTGATCGGGGTAGGAGTTGGGGTCTGCCGCCAACTTGAAACCTTCTTCTGCGAGGTAAGCGGAAGTCTGGTGATGACCGTGGCCGGCGCGCGGATCGGGTGGGAAGCGGGTAATGATCACGTCGGGTTGAAATTTGCGGATCATCCACACGACGTCGCCCTGCACTTTGTCTTTGTCCCAAAAATTCAATGTTTCTTCACGGGTTTTAGAAAAACCAAAATCATACGCTCTTGAAAAAAACTGCTGCGCGCCATCAATTCTCCTCGCGGCCAATAATTCCTGCGTGCGGATCACACCAATGTTGTATCCCTGCTCGGCACCGATGAGATTTTGCCCGCCATCGCCACGCGTCAGAGAAAGGTATCCTGTCCTAACCATCTGATCTTTTGACAGATAAGACAACATTAATGTATTTTCATCATCCGGGTGCGCGGCAATGTAGAGCACGGAGCCGACGACATTCAATTTTTTAATGTTTTGAAAAATTTCGCTGGAAGAAAGCGAGGGGACTTGTGCGGATAATTTGAATGTGGCAAGGAGCAAAAGCAACGTAAAAAATCTCGGCATGTCGGGCTAGGTTTGTGGTGGTTCAAATGGTCCAGGTCAGGACGTAATTTTCAAAATTTTCATACTGGACCTGCACAGTCTCAGTCTCGTTTTCATTCAAAAGCTTAACTTCAATTTGCCCGTTTTGGTTGCCGGAAAACGGATTTGTAATAATATGTTTTTTAAAATCCAGGTCAATGTTACCGGCGTATTTGAAAACTGCTTCTTTCGCAGACCAAATCGTATGCAGCTGCACATTGTTTTCCAGATCAGCCCAGATTTGCTCGGCTTCATTCAGGAAAAAGTCAGCGCCTTTCGAAATGTCAGGTTTAAGTTGCTGGATATCAATTCCTACTGATTTTTTTTTATCCATATAAACACTCACAAAATCACCGGAATGTGACATGGAAAGAAAAAGGTCAAGATCTTTAACAAAGGGTTTGCCATCATCATGATACCCGATTTCTACATCTTTTTGCAGCATATTTTTCAGCAAAACCCTGCACGCAAGCCACTCCTGCTTCCGGATATCCTTTTTTTTATTATTCAAAATCTGCTCGTCATTTGCTGACAAATCAAGCATTTCCATCAATTCCGGCCAGGATTCTGTCATTTTCCAAAGTCCAAGCATTGTATGATCGGACGGCTTTTTTATATAACTGATCCCCATTTATTGTTAATTTTGAATCCGGCGGGCCAAATTTTTTGCCTGTTTTCCCTGATATGTGGCCCAAGAATAAAATACTCAGAAACGTTCTCAAAACATTTGGCATTTTCCTCCTGGTCATCGGAATCCTTTTCGGACTGTTCCTCTGGCGCATCAGCATCCCCAAGCCTGACCTTGAAAGTACCAAAACTATCGAAAGTTACAAGCGCGTCAAATTGGGCGAAAACCATTTTGCTGTCGGGAATTGCTGGTTAAAAAAGAATAAATACGGTATCTGGGAGATGTATCTCGAAGGCTCCCCGTACGAGCGCGGGCTGATTTACGGCATTTTATCCCGAGAGTTGATGGAGAAGCAGGAGGTGCATTTCATCAGTCAGATCAAGGAAATGATCCCGAGCTCGCTTTTTTTGCAAGTTTTAAAAGGTTTTGTCGGCTGGTTTAACCGGGACATTTATAAATATATTCCGAAAGAAAACCAGGAAGAGATTTATGGAGTATCCCGCTCATTCTCAGATCAGTTTGATTATATCGGACCCAAATATTACCGGATACTCAATTACCACGCCGCCCATGACATTGGTCACGCGCTCACAGATTTGAACATTGTCGCCTGCACTTCTTTTGCCGTAAACCACTCACTTTCAAAAGATTCAACATTGCTGATTGCCCGCAATTTTGATTTTTATATGGGCGATGATTTTGCGGAAGACAAGCTGATCGTTTTCATGAAACCGGATAAAGGCTACAAGTTTGCATCCTATGCCTGGGCAGGGCTGACTGGCGTGGTGTCCGGGATGAATGAAAAAGGGATCACGGTAACATTAAACGCCTCAAAATCAGATGTTCCCTTTACTGCGAAAGAGCCGATCTCTATTTTGGCAAGACAAATTTTGCAGTATGCAGGGACAATTGAAGAGGCGCACAAAATTGCGGCGAAGAGTGAAACATTTGTCTCGGAGTCTTTGCTAATTGGCTCAGCAGCAGATGATAAGGCGGTGATCATTGAGAAATCGCCGCAAAAAATGGACGTGTATGATTCCGGGAAGGATTTTCTGGTTTGCGCCAATCATTACCAGGGCGAGGCTTTTATCAAAGATTCGGTCAACATTGATAACATTAAGGATACCGATTCGAAATCGCGTTTTGACCGGATGACGCAGCTTATGGGGCGGTCGTATCCGATGGATGTGAAGGAGGCGGCGGGCATTTTGCGGGATAAAAATGGTTTGAATGATAAATTCATTGGCTACGGAAATCCGAAATCACTCAACCAACTGATTGCGCATCACGGGATTTTATTTAAACCGGCAAAAAAGGAATTCTGGATTTCGACGCCGCCTTACCAGCTCGGAGAGTTCATTTGTTACGATCTGAATAAGGTTTTTTCCACAAATGGTAAGTTTCAGTCGGTGGATTCGCTGCAAATCAGCAAAGATCCTTTTCTCGATTCACAGGAGTACAAAAAGTTTGAGGCTTTCAAAAAAACGAGGCAGGACATCACGCGATATGTGCTGATCGACATTCCGTTTGAATTGACGCCGCAGGCGGAGAAGGCATTTATTGCCAATAATCCGCAAAGTTTTCTCACTTATCTACTCTTGGGTGACTATTTTAAGAAAAAAGAGAACTTCAAAAAGGCAATATCTTACTTTCAGGAAAGCCTGAAACATGACGTTTCATCTTTGAATGAGCAGGAGTCGATTGAGGAAAAGATAAAGGATTGCAGGAGAGTTAAATTTGTAAAACATTAATAAAGAGACGAATGAGCACAGACGCCCACGAAACGCCGGAGCAAAAGTTGAAATATTTGTTGTCGTACGTCAGTGATCATTCACCTTATTACCAGCGGGTTTTTCGCGAGCAGGGCATCGACATTGAACCGATCCGAAAAGTGGAAGATCTGGCGAAGTTGCCATTTACTTCGAAAGACGATCTGGCGGCAGCAAATGATGATTTTCTGTGTGTTTCCAAAAGTCGGATTGCCGATTTTGTAACCACATCCGGCACATTGAGCGATCCGGTCGCATTTTATCTGACCGATTCTGATATTGAAAGGCTGGCTACCAATGAAGCGGCCTCTTTCGAATGTGCAGGAGGCTCCGAAAACGACATTTATCAGCTGATGACGACCATCGACCGTCGGTTTATGGCGGGTTTGGCTTACTGGATGGGTGCCAGGAAAATCGGTGCGGGGATGATCCGGGTCGGGCCGGGCGCGCCATTTTTGCAGTGGGAATCGATCCAGCGTTTTTCACCCACGGTCATCATCGCAATCCCCTCATTTATTCCGAGACTGATCGACTACGCAATCGCGAACAACATTGATTTCCGGTCTTCCAGCATTCAATCCATCATTTGCATCGGCGAGCCAATCCGCAATCCTGATTTTACTTATAATGAATTGGGAAAAAGGATCACGTCGCAGTGGGATGTGAAGTTGTATTCGACTTATGCTTCTACGGAAATGGGTGCGGCATTTACCGAGTGCGGCGAGGGAAAAGGCGGACATTTAAACCCTGATCTGCTGATTCTGGAAGTAGTGGACGAGGAGGGAAATGCCGTGAAAGAGGGCGGGTTGGGCGAGGTGGTGGTGACGACATTGGGTGTGGAGGGAATGCCTTTGCTGCGATATAAAACCGGCGATCTATGTCATGTATATTACAGTCCGTGCGGGTGCGGGCGTACCAGTC
This sequence comes from Dyadobacter luticola, assembly GCF_005860805.1. Classification (GTDB taxonomy): domain Bacteria; phylum Bacteroidota; class Bacteroidia; order Cytophagales; family Spirosomataceae; genus Dyadobacter; species Dyadobacter luticola. The sequence continues at coordinate 348,616 of NZ_VCEJ01000002.1, forward strand.
CGCGACTGGGACCGGTGGTGGGCAGGAAGCAGCAAATGATCAAATTCAAGGGGACGACAATTTTCCCGCCGGCACTTTTTGATGTGCTGGATATGGTGAAGGAGATTGAGCTTTATCAGGTAGTGGTCTCAAAAAATGAGTTTGGGAATGATGAAATCACCATCCTTTTGCCGATGAATTTACAGACTACGGTTTTCAAGGAAATGCTGCACTCTTTGTTCAAATCGAGGCTTAGGGTGACGCCTGGTTTTGACTTCGTGACCGCTGAAGAACTAAACTTCCGGATCTACAAACAGGAGAAACGCAAACCTGAAAAATTGGTCTATATTTGAAGCCTCTATTACCATTTAAATTAAAATTACTTGCATGAAAAAGTTCATCTACGCATCCCTTTTGGGCATTTTTGTAATGTCCGCCCAAGTTTCAACCGCGCAAAGAGTTGAAGTGAAATCCGGTGACGTGGCCGTTTTATCAGGTCAGAAAAACATCAATATTGAGTACGATTATTCGCAATTCGGCGTGGGTAAATTTGCGACCGAGCAAGAGTACCTGGACAAAAAATCCGCTGAGTACAATGCCAAGGAGGCAGGCCGCGGCGACAACTGGAAAAAGGCATGGGTAGCAGACCGCAAAGCACGTTTCGAGCCGAAGTTTGAAGAGCTTTTCAACAAAGGGATGGAAGACAAAGGTATTCAGGTTGTACAGGCAAGACCGGATGCGCAGTATACCATGATCGTGCGCACCACATTTGTGGAGCCGGGTTTCAATGTGGGTGTGATGCGGAAGAATGCTTACATCGACTACACGATTGACGTGGTGGAATCGGCGAATAAATCGAACAAAGTGGCGGAGATTGGTATGCGCAATATTCCAGGCAGTATGGCGATGGGAATGGATTTCGACACGGGTGCACGTCTGGCCGAATCTTACGCGAAAGCGGGAAAAACGCTGGCTAACTTCCTGGATAAGAAGCTCAAATAATCAATGTTCCTCATAAATTCCACGTTATGAAAAAATTACTGATTCTTGCATTCGTGCTCTTCAGCGCAGGAGCAGCCTTCGCAGACAATACGATGGCCGACGTTTTTGCCGGCAAAACCAAGCTGACGTTCCTGGGTTTGGACTTTACACAAGCCAAGTACATCGGAAAGATAGGTTTTACCGATCCGCAAGCAATTCAGAATCAGCACATGGTGAGCTGGAATAACCTGATCGAACTGGAACCGAAGAAATTTTCGCTCCAAAAGGCCTTCAACCTGAAAGATGATATGTACGCTTCCAAAGTGGAGGATATGATCAAGCATAACAAGTCAGTAAATGTGGCCGATAACATTACGGATTCCGAATATGCGATCACGGAAGATCAGGTGAAAAAATCGGTTTCCAAATATTCGCTAAGCGAAAAAGATGGCGTAGGTATCGTTTACGTGGTAGAATCTTTGAACAAAACCACGGAGAAGTTGAATGCATGGGTAACATTCATCGACCTGAAAACAAAAAAAGTGCTTTATACCGAGAAAGTGGAAGGTAAGGCCGGCGGATTTGGTTTCCGTAATTACTGGGCAGGCGGTGTTTACAAGGTCAACCAGGAAATCGACAACAAGCTCTATAAAAAGTGGAGCAAGGCCAATAAAGCATAAAAAGTGCGTAGAAATACGTATTTTTAAAATCAGATTACATTACCGATACCATATCGTTTTTTTGTAGGCTGTGATTTGTTTGCCGGTTTCGGTGAACGTTTCACAGCTTACTGTTTAAATTGATAACCCACTATCGTGCGAATCAGCGTTTTGATCTTCTCGCTTTGTGTATCCCTTCTATTTTCAGGATGCGGTAAAATGCTTTATCGCTCCGCAGAAAAAGCCTTTAATAAAGGTCTGAAAGAGCAGCCTTACGACGCTGTGATCGTGCCGGGATTTCCTTATAATGGTCAAAAATGGGATATGGTGCTCCAAATGCGGATACACTGGGCGAGTTACCTATATTCTAAAGGGTATACCAAAAACATTATTTTTTCAGGTGCAGCAGTCGCCACGCCCTACATTGAAAGCCGGGTGATGGCCAATTACGCCGCTGCCCTGGGCGTTCCCCGCGAGCATATCTTTACAGAAGAGCGCGCGCAGCACAGCACGGAAAACGTATATTATTCTTACCGGCTTGCAAAAGATTCGGGCTTTGTAAAAATTGCGCTCTCAACCGACCCGATCCAGACAAGCTACATGCGGAGGTTTATCAAGAAATTTGATCTGCCGATCGGATTGCTGCCGACGGTAATCGACTCGCTGAAAGTGATGAACCTGTATGAGCCGAAGGTAGATCAGCAAAGTGCGATGGTCAAGGATTTTCAGAGGCTATCGGACCGCGAAAATTTTTTCCAGCGCTTCCGCGGGACCATGGGAAGGTACATTATGTGGCACGAGGAAGATCTGAAAACCAAGAAATTGAAAAGAAAATACAAAGACAACACCATACCCGCCGTTCAGAATTGAGAACCACAATAGTATCTGATGAAAAAAGACTTAACAGCCGTCGAGGCCAAGTATGAAGCACAAAAAATAGCATTTGGGCCGATGTATTTCCAATCGGTGATTGCGATGAGGGATCTGGGGATACTGCAGTTTATCAGCGAGCACCGCAAAGGTGTTACCACTGAAAAGATTGTAGAGAGCCTGCCGGTTTCCGAGTATGCGATCACTTTACTTCTCGAGGCTGCTGAGATTATTGGAGTGGTGGATGTGGAGGATGGGATTGTCAAGATCAGCAAGACCGGTTTTTTTCTTTTAAAAGACGAAATGACCCGCGTCAACATGAATTTCATGAATGATGTGTGCTATCTCGGTGCCAAAAACATGACGCAAAGTTTCGTCAAAGGAAAGCCGGAAGGTTTGAAAGTACTGGGCGACTGGCCGACGATCTACGAAGGATTATCCATACTCCCCGAACCTGCCAAAACTTCCTGGTTCGAATTCGATCATTATTATTCCGACAATGCATTTCCGGAAGCATTGAAAATCGTGTTCAAGAAAAAGCCGAAAATGTTGTTTGACATTGGCGGGAACACCGGGAAATGGTCTTTTGCCTGCTGTGATTATAATGCCGATGTGCGGATCAAAATCCTCGACTTGCCGGTTCAGCTCAGGGTTGCGAAGGCAAATGCGAAGGCGCGGGGGCTTACAGACAGGATCGGTTTTCACGCAATAGACTTGCTGGATCCTGCCCAACAGATACCCCAGGGCGCGGACGTGATCTGGATGAGCCAGTTCCTGGATTGTTTTTCAGAAGAACAGATTGTGCAAATTCTCGAAAATGCGTGTCATGCGGCCTCAGAAGGCACGACGATCTTCATCCTGGAACCATTTTTTGATAACCAGAATTATCCTGCAGCACATTACAGCCTCGTGGCCACGTCGCTTTACTTTACGATCATGGCCAACGGTAACAGTAAAATGTACCGGCTTGAAGTAATGAAAAAGCTGGCCAGTAAAGCTGGTTTAGAGGTGGTTGAAACTTACCCGCTCATTGGCGATAGTTACCATACCATTCTTGAATGCAGGAAAAGAGCATCGTTGTAATCCTTTTCCACGTATAATTCGTAAATAATGGTTGGTATGAAGCGGATAGCATTGATCGGAATTTTGAGTTTGATAACCGCTTGCACTTTCAGTTGGGCACAGACGGATAAGGGCGTGTACAAGGCATTGTCCAGCAGTGATGAGCAGACGATTGAAAAGGCGCTGGCGGAACTGGAAGGAGAAAAGGTATCATCTAAAACCAATGCTTACAAAGGTGTGCTGACGATGAAAAAGGCCGGCTTTGTAAATGGCGTGGGAGGGAAGTTGAAGACATTCAAAAAAGGGGTGAGGCTGCTGGAAGACGAGATTACGGCCAATCCTGCCAATGTTGAGTACCGTTTTTTGAGATTGACTATTCAGGAGCATGCGCCGGGGATTTTGAACTACAACAAGCAGCTGGACGAAGATAAGGAGGCGGTGGTGGCGGGTTACGGAAAGATGAACCCGGGCTTGAAAAATTACATTGCAGACTACGCCAAAGACTCAAAAGTTCTGAAAGAAGCCGATTTGAAATAATCGATTTAATGGATTGATCTTAAATGAAAAAAATACTCGTCGTCAATTACTCACAAAGCGGACAACTGAATGAAATCATCGACCAGTTTTTGTTGCCGTTTGACCGTGACATTGTAGACCGGTTGCAAATCATTCCTGAAAAACCCTACATCTTCCCCTGGACTAGCGACGAATTTTTTGATAAAATGCCTGAGACGGTGCTCGAAGAGCCGATTCCGCTCAAACCTCTGCCATTTTCGGAAACCCGGTACGATCTCATCGTGATTGGTTATCAGCCCTGGTTCTTATCGCCGTCGCCCCCGGTAACTTCGCTGCTCAAAGATCCGACATTTAAAAATATTGCAAGAAACACGCCCATCGTAACCATCATCGGCGGGCGTAATATGTGGCTTAATTCCCAGGAAAGCGTTAAAAAATTGATCCGCGAAGCGGGCGGAAAACTGGTGGGGAACATTCCGCTGATGGACCGGACCTCCAATTTGGTGAGTGCGGTAACGATCCTGCACTGGATGCTTACCGGTCGCAAAGACCGCAAATGGAATGTCTTTCCACTGCCAGGTGTGAGCCAGGAAGACATTCATAGCGCATCAATGTTTGGCGGGATTGTCAAATCAGCCTTTGAAAAACAGCAATACGCGGATCTTCAAAAGGAGATCCTGGCAACCGGCCTGATCGAAATTCCAACGGATATTTTATTTATCGAACAAAGGGCAAAAAAGCTTTTCCGGATCTGGGCAGGATTAATCAAAAAGAAAGGCAGTACCACGGAAAAGCGAAAAAAGCTGGTTGGCTTTTTCAAATATTACCTGCTGATCGCCCTGTTTATCATAGCGCCGATCATTCTCTTTGTTTACAATTTGCTGATCGCCCCGTTTACAAGAAATACGATTAAGAAGAAAAAAGAATATTTTTGTGGTGTTGAAACCAAATAATAATGTCAGAAGCATATATTACCAGAATTGCCAAGTTTTTACCCAATGAGTCCGTTTCAAATGATGAAATGGAAGAATATTTAGGATTCATCAACGGAAAGCCATCCAAGTCAAAAGCAATAGTTTTAAGGAATAATGGCATAAAAGCCAGGTACTATGCGCTTCGGAAAGACGGCACACTGACGCACACCAATGCAGAAATGGCGGCTGAGGCAGTGAAGGGTTTGTTTGCAAAAAATCCGGCTGAAATCGAAGAAATGGATTTGCTCAGCTGCGCAACTTCCAGTCCCGACCAGCTGATGCCGTCGCACGGTTCTATGGTGCACGGTTATCTGCCCGAATCTGGTCCGGTGGAGGTGGTATCACCTTCGGGCGTTTGCTGCGCGGGAATGCACGCATTCAAGTACGCTTATATGCTAGTGAAGCTGGGCGAAAAGGAAAAAGCGGTGGCTTGCGCTTCGGAAAGATTGTCTACCGTATTGCGCGCCAGCCAGTTTGAGGAGGAAGTGCAGCAGCTTTTAAAGTTGGAACAAAATCCCTATCTGTCGTTTGAAAAGGACTTTTTAAGATGGATGTTGTCCGACGGCGCGGGTGCATTTTTAGTTGAGCCCAACCCAAACAGCGAAGGCATTTCACTGAAAATAGACTGGATTGAAGGTTGTTCGTATGCGAATGAGGAGGAAGCCTGCATGTATATGGGGGCGGACAAAACGGCCGACGGTTCGCTGAAGAGCTATAAAGATTACCCTGCCGAGGAGATCAATGATCATTCGGTTTTTAGTATCAAGCAGGATGTGAAGTTGTTAGGCGAAAAAATCGTTAAATTAGGTTTTGCCAAGTTCCTGGAAATCATGAATAAGAAGGGGATGAGCATGGATGACGTGACGTATTTTCTGCCGCATTTGTCCAGCTATTTTTTCGAAAGCAAAATCGAGACTTTTTTTAAGGAAAACGGGATTGACGTACCTAAGCATAAGTGGTATACCAATCTTGTCACAAAAGGTAATGTAGGTGCGGCTTCCATTTACATGATGCTGGAAGAAGTTTTTAACAGCGGTGCCCTGAAAAAAGGCGAAAAAATTCTGCTGGCCGTGCCCGAAAGCTCACGATTCTCCTACATGTTTTGTATGCTAACTGTGGTTTGACATGAAAAAAGAAGACCTTCCCCAGGATCCCGGCGCGCTGGACAACTTTACCCGCGAAGTTTGCTACGTCAAAAACGAAGACGGTAAATATGAAACGGCGCTGAGTAAGGGGTGGGAGGTCAAGGCGCAGGCGTTGGACAGCGCCTGGGAAGATGTAAATGCGCGGATCGAGGAGGCGCGGCAGGCAGTTAAAAACGGCGAAAAAAGTCCGATACATTATTTCATGGAACTTCGTTTGATGGACTTGCCGGTATTGTCGGGGTACACCGGATTTTTTCCGTTTTTTATCAAAAGACATTTAAAACCAGCCATTTTCGCAGGTTTAAGCGATCGGAAGCTGGCGAAATACGCGACTGCTTTCGACGTTACAGTGGAGGAATTAAAAAATTTTAAAGGTTGAGGCAAGTGGATATTGGAAGTCAAACCGACGAGTTCAGGCACGTACAGACCGCACATTGCGAAAATGGCGTGACAACTGCGCTTTTACGGTACCATGGATTAGATTTTATGACCGAGCCGCTCGCTTTCGGGATGGGTTCCGGTCTTTTTTATATACAAATACCATTTCTGACCGTCAATAATGGTCCCGCGATTTCTTTCAGGACGATGCCGGGCGCGATTTTCAAGCGGACCTGCAAGTCGTTGGGGGTGGACGTCACACGCAAGAAATTTTCGAATGTTGCTGCGGCTGAGGCTTTTCTGGATCAGAAAGTGAGAGAAGGCATCCCGGTAGGCTGCCAGGTCGGTGTTTTTCATTTGACCTATTTTCCCAAAGAATACCGCTTTCATTTTAACGCCCATAACCTTATCGTGTACGGCAAGGAAGGCGACCAATACCAGATCAGCGACCCGGTGATGGAAGATGTCACCACATTATCCCGCCCGGAATTGACACGCGTGCGTTTTGCACAAGGCCCGCTGGCGCCGAAAGGGCACATTTATTACCCCGAAAAAATACGTCCGATCACCGACGACATGATCCGCAAAGGCATCGTGAGCGGTATCAGGCGCAATGTGCGTGATATGATCCGCATTCCCGGAAATTTTGCCGGTGTAAACGGGATCAGGCACACATCTAATCACATCCGCAAGTGGCGCGATAAGCTTGGGCTGAAAAAAGCCAGCCTGTATCTTGGGCAGATCGTCCGGATGCAAGAAGAAATCGGTACTGGCGGCGGTGGATTCCGCTTTCTTTATGGTGCATTTCTGGAAGAGGCAGCGGCTTATTTGCAGGACGATCGCGTTTCGAATATTTCAGAAGACTTTACAAAAGCTGGTGATATGTGGCGCGCAAGTGCTATCAAAATGGCCGGGGTTTACAAAGGAAGGCTTACCGAACAAAAGGATTTTGAAGAAATTGCCGATATGCTGCTGGATACGCGTCTGGTAGAGAAAGAGGCATTTCAAAAACTCGCCAGCCTCAACCTGGGTAAGTGACCGCTATGGAAACCCAGGTATGCATTGAAATTCAACAGGTTTCAAAAAGATATAAATCTTCCGGCGAGGACAGTCTCACCAAGGTGTCGCTGAACATTAGCTGTGGGGATGTTTTCGGTCTGCTCGGGCCGAATGGTGCGGGAAAGACCACATTGATCTCAATCCTTTGCGGCATCATACCACCTACCTCAGGCCAGGTAACTTACTTTGTTGACGGAAATATTATTACGGAAAATGAGCGGAAGAGCATTATCGGGTTCGTACCGCAGGAATATGCTTTTTACCAGGAACTGACGCCGCGCCAGAATCTGGACTATTTCGGCGCGATGTACAACATTCCAAAAAAAGAGCTTGAAATCCGCCGCGAGGAATTGCTGGAAGTTTTGGGACTTGCAAAGTCCGCTGATAAGAAAGTCGGAACATTCTCCGGCGGAATGAAACGGCGCGTGAACCTGGCCATCGGCATCATTCACAACCCTGAGATCCTCTTCCTCGACGAACCGACGGTAGGTGTGGACGTCCAGAGCCGCAATGCCATCATCCGCTACCTGCAGCAAATTAATAAAGCTGGTACGACCATCATTTACACTTCTCACCACATGTCCGAGGCGGAAGAATTCTGCAAGCACATTGCGCTGATCGACCATGGAAAGGTTATTGCTAAAGGTGAACTGGCGGGATTGAAAGCCGAAAACCAAGTGTCGGATCTGCAATCCTTATTCATCAACCTGACAGGCGAGGAGTACCGGGATTAGCTATGTTCAAAATATTTTCATCCTTACGGAAAGAGTTTCTCCTGCTTATCAATGATAAAGTCGGTCTGGCGTTGATGTTCGTTATGCCGGTTCTGCTGGTTTTTATCATTACCATTATTCAGGATAGTGCATATAAAATGGTGAATGAGAACCAGATACCGCTGCTGGTGGTAAATCACGACGCAGGCCCTGCCGGAAAACGACTGGTATCCTTGCTGGATAGTTCTGGTTTGTTTAAGGTTGATTCTCAAAATGATATCAAACAAAATTCTTTAAAATCCGAGTTGCTCTCCCGCGGAAAATTGCTCGCACTCTATATTCCCGAAACATTTACGGCTGGGCTGGAAAGCAATGCAGGTGACGTCAGCAACATTCTGATGGATGATCTGGGGCTGGAACATGACACTACCGGCCAGCAAAAAGTCAGTATGCCACGGCTGTCGTTTTACAATGATCCGGTTTTGCAGGAAAATTACAGCTACTCGGTGATGGGCATCATTCAGTCGTACATGAGCGTGATAGAAAATTCGCTGATGATCGATAACATGTACGCGACCCTGGATCTGGGGAGCAAGTCGGAAATTTTAAAGAAAAAGATTATTAGTAACCGCGTGCACATCGACCAGATTGTTGCCAGCAACAACAATTCTACGGCTATCCCAAACTCTACGCAGCATAATGTGCCTGCCTGGACGATTTTCGCCATGTTTTTTATGGTTGTATCGCTCGGCAGCAACATTGTAAAAGAGCGGGTGAGCGGCAGCTTTCTGAGATTGAAGACAATGCCAACCACATTCATGCTGGTCATGTTCAGTAAAATGGCAGTGTATGTGGTGGTGGCTATATTTCAGGTAACGCTCACATTTTCGATGGGTATCTGGATTTTGCCCAAACTAGGATTACCACAACTCACTGTGCCACACAATTTTGTGGCGCTGGCGGCGGTGGTTTTTATGAGCAGTATGGCCGCAGTGAGCTATGCTTTAATGATAGGGGCTTTTGCAAAAACCGAACAGCAGGCTAATGGTTTCGGGGCAATCTCCATCATAATTTTTGGCGCGATCGGAGGAATCCTTGTGCCGACATTTGTGATGCCTGCTTTCATGCAGTTTGCCAGCAATTTTTCGCCCCTGCACTGGTGTCTGGAAGGTTTTTATGTGTTATTTCTCAAAGGCGGGAGCTGGCAGGAGCTGCGGTATGTGTTCGCGTTTCTGGGCGTTTTTATCCTGATATGTCAAATAGGCACTTATTTTAAGCTGAGGTTAGAAAGAATTATTTAAGTTTGAATTCGCACAAAGAAAATTACCAATTCAGAATGGACATAGAAAGTTTAAAACCCGTCCTCAAGGGACAAATTGTACAATATTTGAACTTATTGGATGTAAATCCGGCCGATATCAGAGATGACGAGCCACTTTTTGGCGGCGATCTGGGCCTGGATTCCATCGATTCCCTCGAATTGGTTGTGCTGCTGGAAAGGGAATACGGCATCAAAATCACCAACCCCGCCGAAGGCAGGAAAATCCTCGTCGACGTAAACCACATGGCAGAGTACATTCTTGCCAACACCAAAACCGCCTGAGTATGAGCAGGGCGCTGGTGACAGGCATGGGGATTATTTCGGCGATTGGTGAAGATCTGGCAGGCAATCATCATAGTTTACGCGAAGGCCACACCGGGATCGGCAGAGCCTCTCATTTTCAATCACATTATGTCGGAACATTGCCTTTCGGGGAATGCCGGATCAGTAATGAGCAGCTCAAAACCATGCTCGGACTGGAAAACAGCTCGGGTTATACCCGTACTTGCCTGCTTGCCGACAAAGCTTTTTCTGAGGCCATAAAAGATGCAGGCCTTTTCGAAAACGACATTTCTTCTTTTGATACGGCACTGATTTCTGCCAGCACCGTCGGCGGAATGTGCCTGACCGATCAGCTTTATGAAGATGCCAATCTGAAATCCGCCGGTTCACCTTATCTGGACGCTTACAGCTGCTCGGCGCATACCTTCAAATTGATTAACCGCTACAAAATCAGGGGTTTCACAGATACGATCAACACCGCCTGCTCTTCCTCCGCAAACGCGATCATGATGGGCGTGCGGCTCATCCGGTCGGGTAGGGCTAAACGCGTGATCGTGGGCGGCGTGGATAGTTTGGCAAAATATACCGTCAATGGTTTTAATGCATTGAAAATCCTTTCCGAATCAGCGTGTAAACCTTTTGACGACAATCGAAATGGTTTGAATCTGGGTGAGGGCGCGGCTTATCTGGTTTTGGAAGCGGAAGAAATTGTAAAAGGTAAAAAGGTATATGCCGAAGTGGCTGGTTTTGGGAATGCAAATGATGCGCACCATCCCTCGGCAATGTCAGATGAGGCTGTCGGAGCGATCCGCTCCATGCGTGAAGCTGTGGCCGTTTCAGGAATTGATTTTGAGGAAATCGGGTATGTGAATGCGCATGGTACCGGCACGCGGAATAATGACGAAGTGGAGTTATTTGGGTTAAATCAGCTATTTGCAAAAGTTCCGCCTTATAATTCTACGAAATCCTACACCGGACATACATTGGGTGCGGCGGGTGCGGTGGAGGCGATTTACAGCATTTTGAGCATCGTGAATGCGGAGCTTTATCCGAGTTTGAATGTTGAAATGCCGATCAGCAATTTTGATGTAAAACCGATTGATAAGTTGCTTCAAAACCAGGAAATCCGGTACGTACTTTCCAACTCCTTTGGTTTTGGCGGAAACTGCACTTCGCTGGTTTTCGGCTCGGTAAACTAGTCTTCCTGCATTAAAGCAGCGAGGATTTTCTGAGCAGCGATAGAAATGACTGTCCCGGGACCGAAAATCCCTTTAACCCCTGCATCGTACAGAAACTGATAATCCTGCGCGGGGATCACGCCGCCGGCAATTACCATAATGTCCTCCCGTCCCAAAGCTTTCAGCTCGGAAATCAGATCCGGGATCAATGTTTTGTGCCCGGCTGCGAGGCTGGATGCGCCGATTATGTGCACATCATTCTCAGCGGCCTGCCGTGCTGTTTCCTGTGGTGTCTGAAAAAGAGGGCCGATATCCACATCAAAGCCCAGATCAGCGAAACTCGTAGCGATCACTTTTGCGCCGCGGTCATGCCCGTCCTGGCCCATTTTAGCGACCAATATCCGCGGACGCCGGCCTTCCATTTCTGCAAATTCATCCGACATTTTTAGCGCGAGCCTGAAATTCTCATCATCGGAAGATTCGCTTTGATAAATACCTGAAACAGACCTGATCGTCGATTTATAGCGGCCGAATTCTTTTTCCATCGCATCCGAAATTTCACCCAATGTAGCTCTTTTGCGCGCGGCATCCACCGCCAGTGCTAGGAGGTTGCTGCTCATATCCCGGCCGCCTGGTTGGCTGCAAGCATTAGTGATCGCTGCCAGAGCGAGCACAACTTCTTCCTGATTACGCTCTTTTTTTATTTTATTCAAACCATCAATCTGTGCCTGCCTTACTGCCTGGTTATCAATGTCCAGCAATTCCAGCGGTTCCGGATTTTCTATTTTGAATCGGTTAACCCCTACGACTACATCCTTACCCGAATCGATCCTGGCTTGCTTTCGTGCCGCGGCTTCTTCAATGCGCATTTTAGGAAGCCCGGTTTCAATGGCCTTGGTCATCCCGCCCAGCGCCTCCACTTCTTCAATCAGCTGCCAGGCTTTTTCCGCCAATTCTTTGGTCAGATATTCCACATAATAAGAACCGCCCCAGGGATCCACGGCGTGGCAGAGGTCGGTTTCATGCTGGATAAACAACTGCGTATCCCGCGCGATCTTGGCTGAAAAATCCGTCGGCAGCGCCATCGCTTCGTCCAGCGAATTGGTATGTAACGATTGGGTATGCCCCATCACCGCGGCCATCGCCTCGATGGTCGTTCGGGCAACATTGTTGAATGGATCCTGCTCGGTAAGGCTGTACCCGCTGGTTTGGCAATGTGTACGCAGGGCAAGCGATTTTTCATTGGCGGGATCAAACTGCTTCACAATTTTTGCCCAAAGCAGCCTGCCAGCTCGCATTTTAGCAATTTCCATAAAATGGTTCATGCCTATACCCCAGAAAAAAGAAAGCCGGGGGGCAAAATCGTCGATGGAAATGCCTGCGCGGAGGCCGGTGCGAATGTATTCCAACCCGTCTGCGAGCGTATAGGCAAGCTCAATGTGCGCTGGGGCGCCCGCCTCGTGCATGTGATACCCGCTGATACTGATGGAGTTGAACTTCGGCATGAATCGGGAAGCGTAGGCGAAAATATCTCCCACAATCCGCATTGATGGGCCAGGCGGATAAATGTAGGTGTTCCTGACCATGAACTCTTTGAGAATGTCATTTTGGATGGTGCCCGACAACTGCTCCGCCGCCACACCCTGCTCTTCCGCCGCCGCGATGAAAAAGGCCATCACCGGTATCACCGCCCCGTTCATCGTCATGGAAACCGACATTTGATCCAGCGGGATCTGGTCAAAGAGCACCTTCATATCGTCTACCGAATCGATCGCCACACCCGCTTTTCCGACATCGCCGGTCACCCTCGGGTGGTCGGAATCGTAACCCCGGTGCGTCGCCAAATCGAAGGCGATGGACAGCCCTTTCTGTCCCGCTGCCAGGTTTCTTTTGTAAAATGAGTTGGATTCTGCCGCGGTAGAAAATCCTGCATATTGCCGGATCGTCCACGGGCGTTCGAGGTACATGCTGGCGTACGGTCCGCGCAGAAAAGGCGCCTTTCCTGCTCCGAAATGCAAATGTTCAGCGTCGAGAATATCTTCTTTGGTAAATGTGGGTTTTACCAAAATACCCTCCGAAGTGACAACGCCTCTTCGTCTTTCCAGGCCAATATTTGACCCAAATGTCTCTTGCGTGCCAATGTTTCGGAAATCGGGTTGATGAGAATCCTTTTTGTAGTTCTCTAAAAACAAATCCCAGGCGGCATCAGCAATTTTAACTGACAAAGTTTCAATCAAATAAGATCCGGCAGCCGGGTCGGCCACAGCGCCCATGCCACCTTCAAATTCCAGTATCAGTGACACATTCCGGCCAATCCGTTCCGCGAACTCTTGCTGGGATTTTTCCTCCGTAAATTTATCAATAGTAAGTCCATCACAGCCGCCAATGATCGCGCTCATGGCTTCCGAAGCGGCGGAGATCATGTTGGTGTAGGGAGAGTGACCAACATTGTAAGAGACAGAAGTTCTGGCGTGGATAAATGGCTTGTAAATCCGGTCTGGTATCTCGTAAGCACAGGCAATCTTGCGAAGTAAAAACCGAAATGCCCTCAGTTTGGCTATTTCTTTAAGATATTGCGGCCCGATCGGGAAAGAAAATTTGATTGTATTGGAGACTTGCCCGACCGAAATTCCGTCGCCCGAGAAAGAATCCATGTGTGCAACAAAGGCTTCCAGCGCAGATGCCAGTTGCCGCGCCACATTGTCGCTATCTTTTTGATTTAATGTTATTTCTACAAAATATGGCTCTGGCTCGCCCGCATTTTCTGGTATCAAGATCCAGCCCGGCATCTTCTTCTGACATTGCTGCATGGCTGCCGCCAATTCCTGGTCAAGCTCTTCGCCGGTGTAATATGCCTCGACATGCAATTGCGGCGCAACTGCCCAGCTTGCTGCCGAAACGAATTTCTGTTTCAGTTCTTTTGCCGCCAGTTTTTTCCAGGCGTCCTTATTCATCGGATCAAATTCTGAAAATAGCGAGGCTGACATTTTTTCGATTTAGCAGCGTAAAAAGAAGTTTCTGGTATTGGCAAAGCTACAAATTTGAAGCTATAAATCTGTCTGCCCGCGACTTAGCAAACGCCGAAAAAATGCGGCGACATTATTCCTTTTGTATTTTATTCCAAGGCTTGGAGAAACATGCCTTTGATGTTAAATTGAACCCTTGGACAACCTTGTGGGATCAGGTATTTTTATATCTTTGCCGTCCCTAAAAAATTTAAAGCACGGAGATTGGTAAGCTACACATTGGAAAGATCGAACGCATATAGAGAAGTCGACCAGATTTGGGATGCCTGCCTGAGGATTATTCAGCAGCATATTCCTGACGAAAGTTTCAGGACCTGGTTCGAACCTATCCGGCCGTTAAAGCTTTACGGTAAAGTACTTACGATCCAGGTGCCGAGCCAATTTTTCTATGAATGGCTGGAAGATAACTATGTGAATTTGCTGCGGAAGGCGCTCGATTATGCGATCGGCCGGGACGGTATGCTGGAATATTCGATCATTGTCGATACCGGCAACGAAAAGCATCAGCCACTGACGATGAATGTTTCCACACAGAAATCGCCGAATTATGCCAAGCCCGACAACTTTGTAAATGATCCCCGGCTCGGTTTAAACCACAAGGAAAAAGACCAGGATTCGATGAACCTGGATACTTATCTGAACCCGAATTATTCATTTGATAATTTTATTGAAGGTGATTGTAACCGGCTAGCACGGTCGGCGGGATTTGCGGTGGCGCAGCGTCCTGGCCTCACGTCCTTCAACCCGCTGATGATGTACGGCGGGGTAGGGCTCGGCAAAACCCATTTGGTGCAGGCGATAGGGAATTACATTATGAACCACTTCGATAACAAGCTGGTGCTGTATGTGTCGTCCGAGAAGTTTACCAATCAATTTATCAACTCCATTAAAAATAACACATTGCAGGACTTCACCGACTTTTACATGAAGGTCGATGTACTTGCGATTGATGATGTGCAGTTTCTTTCAGGCAAGGAAAAAACGCAGGACACATTCTTCCATATTTTTAACCACCTGCACCAGCTTGGTAAGCAGATCATTATGACCAGCGACCGGCCGCCGCGAGAACTTCAAGGCTTGCAGGACCGTCTTCTATCGCGGTTTAAATGGGGTTTGACGGCGGATTTACAGGCGCCGGATTTTGAGACGCGTATTGCGATCATTCAGAAGAAGATCCAGTCTGAAGGTATTGCGATTGATTATGATGTGATTGAATACATTGCGCATAGCGTGAATTCCAATGTACGTGAACTGGAAGGTGTGATTGTGTCCCTGATGGCGCAGGCTTCGCTCACCCGCCGCGAAATCGATGTGGAGCTGGCCAAGAATACCTTGCGCAACATTGTCATGAATGAAAGCAAGGAAGTAACCATCGATACGATCCAGGAAGTGATTGCCGATTATTTCCAGGTGACCATCGCCGATTTGAAAAGTAAGAGCCGCAAAAAGGAAGTCGTTTACCCGCGTCAGCTGGCGATGTTCCTGGCAAAAGAATACACCGATCTGCCCCTCAAATCCATCGGCTACCATTTCGGCGGCCGTGATCACAGCACCGTGATCCACTCGATCCAAAGCGTGAACCTGCTGATGGACGAAACGCCCGACGTGGAAGAAACTTTGCAGAAGCTTCGCAGTTACTTTAAATAACATTTGACGTACCAAGAATCAGGTAACATTACTTATCCTGATTTTTAGTCATTTGGTCCCCACACTTATCACCCGGTCGCAGATCTGCGACATTACCTGGAACAAGCTCATCGAGCATTCCGGACAAGCAGTTGTTTATGGTTTTACCTTCTATCTCGATCTGGTTTGCGAGAGCTGGAAGGCACTTATATGGCCTGAAAACGGGGATTATGAAATTGTCATGCCGATACCTGTGCGAAGAAAGCTGGGTATTGAACTGGTTTATCAACCCTTGTTTTGTCAGTATCTCGGGATTTTTTCCAAATTGGAATTGACAATCGAGCAGGCAGCAGCATTTTGCAGAACATTATCTGCCCACTTTTCCTACATATCGGCTTATCATTTCAATCCCGAAAATTTCCAGGCGCTGCAAAAGATTCGATATGAATTGAATGCGTGCAGTTTTACTGAAAACGCAACTTACTGGCTGAATCTGGGAAGTGGTTATGAAAAGATTTTTAGCAAATACGCAAAAGATCGATGGGCTAATTTAAAGAAGGCTAAAAACGCTAACTGGGAAATTCTGAAAAGTGACAGGATACATCCGCTGATATTTTTATTTGTCCAAAACCACGCACGAAACATTTCCGGTGGCGTGGACCCTTCGGCTTATAATAGGCTTGAAGGGATTTTTGAGATTATGAAACGTTTAAAATCAACCGATATCTGGTATGCGCATCGGGATGGTATCATTCATGCAGGAATTCTGGTGATCCGCTACGCAGGCAGGGCTATTTTTCTTTTTAATGCAGCCGATGAAATGGGAAGAAAGTTGAATGCAAGAACCTGGCTGCTGGATCGGTATTTCTCAGACTGTGCCGGTACCGAAAATCTGTTTGATTTTGAAAGTCCGGAAGTGGAGTCGATCTCAGGTTTTTACCAAAGTTTTGGGAGTGAGAGAACTCCTTATTTGGTCATGTCTAAAAACCGGTTGTGGCTACCTTTTCGGCAACTTCAAAATTTGAGAAAATTGGGAAGATTAAAACCAGTTGAGCTCTTTACGAAGGCCCTTATACGATTTGAGGTCCATTTCCAGCGATCCTATCATTAATTCCACTTCGGCCTTCACCGGAATCTTATTTGAGTCATCGGACACCCACAAACGCATCGCGCCTTCTCCTTTGAAAAACTTATTATCCGGGATCAGCGGGTTGATTCTCAGCACGCGCGTCTTCCCGAATTTCGTTTTGATTACATCTTTGCCAACATACCGGACGCGCAGTTTGTAAACTTGTCCGTCGAAGAATGTGGGTACTTCAATGACTTCACCCTCAGATACTTTATCAAAATTGATGGTGCGTAAATAAAAGTATCCGCTGATAATGTCGTGAATGTTGTTGGGGACATTAAATGTCTTTGACTCGTCCTTAATGTTAGAAATTGCCTGGTCTTTGTTGTGGTTAAAATATACGGTTTCTTCTTTTCTGTACCGGTTTTCCTGGATCTGGCGCTCAAACATGTGCGGTAAAATAGCGGTGGTATCAATGTATGACCGCCAGGTATCGCGCACTTTGGAAATCAGGTCAAATGCGCCAACCGTCCGGCCAGTCACGGCCACTTTGTAGCAAGGCCTGCTATTGATCACAGATACCGATTTACCCACTTCGACCCTCGCCTCTGCCGCATTGATAAATCCATAGTGGACGCGATATTCAACTCTTTCACCAGCGCCGAAACTGTGGTTGGGAACTACACGCGTCTGCTCGAATTTTTCGTCGAATTGACGAAAAGAAAGAAATAAAATGACGGAGGATATGGCTAATATTAAGTAAGATCTCTTCATGCTCATGGTATTACAAAGAGGGGTATTTCGATTTCAGGTAGGTTAAATAATTTTTAAAATCGCCTCCAAACTTGTTTTCAAACTCGTTAAGAAACACATTTTGTTTCGATTTATAAGTCAGGTAACTGATGAAATACGCGTTGTTCGGCAGCTGCTGGTCAGCGACTTTTTTTGTTGTAAACGTCCTGCGACCTGCAAGCAGTGTATCGGCGTCACCGAGTATCGTCGCAATCAGTTGATTTTTCAATGAATCCTTCTTCTTGTCCGGCAACGGGTTGTTACCGAATGTTTTATAAAGGCTATCCAACTTCACCGCTCCACGCAACATGTGCCCCGAATAGGCATCATTGAATTTTTTCGAATACTGGTATGTACGTAATTGCGGGGAATCCAGACCATACTTGTATTTCAAAAAACGTATAGCGCCTTGATCACCGACAAAACTGGCCAGGTTTTCGTTTAATTCAAGGTTATTTTTCACAAAAAGCGTACCATGTGTCAATTCGTGCAGGATCAGGTTTGCGAGGCTTCCATCCTTTCTTCTCAGCATGCTCGACAGGATCGGGTCTTTAAAGTAACCCAATGTTGACCAGGCAGATACGTCGCCGATATCCGTATCCAAACCTTCTTTGATCAGCGCTTTTTCTTCGGTAACCGCTTTGGTTGAGTCAAAAAAACCTTTGTAAGGAAATGTTCCGACGATGGGAAAATGAAACAGGTGCGGTTCAATTTTGTAGCGTGGTGATGCCGTAATGAGCCAGATCAGCGGTTTTCCATGCTGGTTATAAAATGTCGTGTAATTTTTGGAAGGCGTAAGTCCCAAAGAATCAACCCCGAATTTCTTGATTTCTTCAATCAGCTTGATCCGTGCTTTCAATGAATCAGGGAATGTCGTATCATTTAAAACGTCTTCTACATCCTCAACATTCATTAATATGCCAATCTGGCCTTTGGCCTGCATGTAGCCGTAGCTTAGGATTTCATGGTAAAACGCGCCCAGAATGATGAGCGCCACGAATAATGCAAGCAATATCTTTTTAAACACTGACTTCAAATTAAATTAAAGATTTACAGAGCGGGACGTTTTTCACTTCGTAAAACTATTGAAAAACAAATCGTAAATGGTGCCGTAAGGTATACGTTTAAACCGGTGAATAAGTTGTGAAAGCTTACTGCAAATTAAGCCTGATTTATGGCTCTTACCGTTAGTTAATTGATATTGACCCTTGGCTAAATGAAATTTTGAGGATTGTCAAAAAACAGGGTGGAATAGCACTTTCTACAAGAGATATTTACATTTTCGAAGGAGAACAACATTGTATTTGTGCGCGAAATTTGGTATTTTTACAAGAGAATTAAAGACCAGTTTTAAGCGGTTTTTGTGCAGCAGAGGCCGTTTTTTTTGTACAAACTAAATTTTCCGCTACCATTTTATGGCACAACCGACCACGGATAAAGACAACAAACTAAAAGCATTACAAACTACGCTCGAAAAGCTTGACAAAGCCTACGGAAAAGGCACCGTGATGCGATTGAGCGACAGCAAGGTTTTAGACATTCCAGTTATTTCTACCGGCTCCCTGGGCCTCGACCTTGCGCTTGGCGTAGGTGGTGTACCACGCGGCAGGGTAGTTGAAATTTATGGTCCTGAATCGTCAGGTAAAACAACATTATCCATGCACTGCATTGCCGAGGCGCAGAAAAAAGGCGGCCTCGCAGCATTCATAGACGCAGAGCATGCATTCGATCGCTCTTATGCTGAAAAATTAGGTATTGATACCAGCAATTTGCTGATCTCGCAGCCTGACAGCGGTGAGCAGGCACTTGAAATTGCCGAACATTTGATCAGCAGCGGCGCCGTGGATATCATTGTCATTGACTCCGTTGCGGCACTTGTACCACGCGCTGAGCTTGAAGGCGAAATGGGCGATAGTAAAATGGGTTTACAGGCACGTTTGATGTCACAAGCCCTGCGCAAGCTGACCGGCGTCATCAACAAAACCGGTTGCTGCTGTATTTTCATCAACCAGCTGCGTGAAAAAATCGGTGTCATGTTCGGTAACCCTGAAACTACGACCGGTGGTAATGCGCTGAAATATTACGCTTCGGTACGTCTGGATATCCGTCGTGTTGGACAGATTAAAGAAAGCGCCGATGCAATCCTAGGAAACCGTACGCGGGTGAAGGTGGTGAAGAACAAAGTAGCGCCTCCATTTAAAGTCGTGGAGTTCGACATTATGTACGGTGAAGGTATTTCCAAGGTAGGAGAGGTGATCGACCTTGCAGTGGAGTTGGAGATTGTGAAGAAAGCCGGATCCTGGTTTAGTTATGGCGGAAACCGTCTTGGACAAGGACGTGATGCTGTGAAGGCACTTCTGAAAGACAATCCTGAATTGCTGGAAGAGCTTGAAGCAAAAGTTCGCGGGAAAGTGAACGACGAACCAGATTCTCTGATCGATACCAGCGAACCAAATGTGGTGGACGAAGGAACGCCATCCTGATATTTGGAGTAAGCTCTAATAAAAAATGCCCTGTTTTTGAAGCAGGGCATTTTTGTTGATTTATATTTTAAAACGGCTTGCGATCGTCGTCGTCCTCGTCGAAATCGTAGTCTTCATCGCCGGGACCAGAGAACATACTGCTCACCAAATCCTGGAATTTCATACCCAGATCAAGCGGCTGCTTACCAATCAGCGAAAACTCTGCCATGCCATGCAATGCAAACTCCATCATGAACAGCTTCTCTTCGGCACTTGAATAGGCGCTCAGCATATCCACGAAGTCGTCCAGACCGTCAATGGTTTTCAAGCGCGCCATGTATTCCCGATCAGTCATGTCGCCGGGCATTTCCATTTCATTGCCGGCGCCAAACCACTCGATTACCTTCGCATAAGGATTGATCTTGCTTTTTTTGCTTTTCTCAGGATCCGGGAAGAAGTTAAGGAACTGTGTACGAATTGCTTTCCCGATCAGATTCTGAGCGACGATTACAGGGCCTTCCACTTCGCCTTCATATACCAGCTCCACTTTTCCGCAAATCGATGAAACCACACCGTATAGATCCGAAATGCGGACGTAAGTACTCTCTTCACCATTAATCAGCGCGCGTCTCTCGGCGGTACTTAAAAGACTTTCATAAGCCGAGATTGTTAATCGCGCAGATACACCACTTTTGCTATCCACATATTCGCTTTCACGTGCTTCAAAAGCAATTTGCTCGATCAATGTTTTTGCAAGCTCGTTTACTTTCACCAAACCCTTCTGCTCCGGCTTCACATGCGCTTCCTGCTCCGTAATCCTTTTTCCGGTTTCAATGGTTTTAGGATAATGTGTCACGATCTGGCTTTCGATACGGTCTTTCAGTGGTGTCACAATGCTACCGCGGTTAGTATAATCTTCCGGGTTAGCCGTGAATACAAACTGGATATCGAGCGGCAATCTAAGTTTGAAACCACGGATCTGAATGTCGCCTTCCTGCAAAATGTTAAAAAGTGCCACCTGGATACGAGCCTGTAAATCCGGAAGCTCGTTGATGACGAAAATGCCGCGATGCGATCTTGGGATAAGCCCAAAATGGATCACACGTTCGTCTGAATAAGGCAATTTTAATGTGGCCGCTTTAATGGGATCTACGTCGCCAATCAAGTCAGCTACCGATACATCCGGCGTCGCGAGCTTTTCTGTATAACGTTCGTCGCGGTGCAGCCAGCTGATTTTGGTATGATCACCATGTTCTGCAAGCTGGTCTTTTGAAAACCTCGAAAGCGGCGCCAAAGGATCATCGTGTAATTCCGAGTCGGAAATGTAGGGAATGTATTCGTCCAGCAAACCGACCATCATCCGTGCGATGCGTGTTTTTGCCTGACCTCGCAGACCCAGGAAGTTAATGTTGTGCATGGATAGCACCGCACGTTCTACATCGGGGATGACGGTATCTTCATAGCCCCAAATTCCCGGAAATATGCTCTCTTTGTTTTTAATTCTGGCGATCAGGTTGTCACGCAATTCCTGTTTGATGGAGCGGGACTCGTAACCTGCTTTTTTCAGCTCGCCAAGTGTTTGGATATTTAATAGTTCTGAACTGCTGAGCTTTGAGTAAGTCATGTATTCTGGGATGGATTAACGCGCGTACGCGACTGAGCGCATTTCCCGGATCACCGTAATCTTGATCTGTCCGGGATATTGCATTTCTTTTTCAATTTTTTGAGAGATATCAAATGACAGCATGCCCGCTTTTTCGTCCGACACATTATCGGCGTCAATGATCACACGCAGCTCACGACCGGCCTGGATCGCGTAGCATTTTTCAACTCCGTCAAATGAGAGCGCCATGTTTTCAAGATCACGCAGACGCTGGATGTAGGATTCCATCATTTCACGGCGTGCACCAGGCCGAGAGCCTGAAATCGCATCACACACCTGAATGATCGGCGACAAAATGCTGGTCATTTCAATCTCATCGTGGTGGGCACCGATGGCATTACATACCTCCGGATTTTCCTTGTATTTCTTAGCCAGCTCCATACCGAGTATTGCGTGCGGCAGGTCTGATTCTTCCGGCCAAACTTTTCCAATATCATGTAAAAGCCCGGCTCTTTTTGCCAGTTTCGTATTCAAGCCAAGTTCGGAAGCCATGGTAGCACAAAGCTTCGCTACTTCACGTGAATGTTGCAAAAGATTTTGACCATAGGAAGAACGGAAACGCATGCGGCCGATCATTTTCACCAGCTCCGGATGCAAGCCGTGAATTCCCATATCGATCACCGTCCGCTCACCAATTTCGACGATTTCATCGTCAATATTCTTGCGGGTTTTCGCCACTACTTCTTCGATACGTGCAGGGTGAATCCGGCCATCTTGTACCAATCTGTGCAATGAAAGTCTGGCGATTTCTCTTCTCACAGGATCAAATCCCGAAATAACAATCGCTTCCGGCGTATCATCTACAATGATCTCCACACCAGTTGCTGCTTCCAGTGCACGAATGTTACGTCCCTCGCGGCCAATGATTTTTCCTTTGATATCGTCATTTTCAATGTTGAAAACAGATACGCAGTTTTCGATCGCATGTTCCGCAGCAGTACGCTGAATAGTTTCAATAACGATCTTTTTAGCTTCTTTGGTTGCGGTAAGCCTCGCTTCTTCCATCGCACTTTTTACATACGATCCGGCCCTGGTATCCGCTTCTGCTTTTAAGGCATCCACGAGTTGCTCGCGTGCCTGGTCGGCCGTAAGATTGGCGATTTTTTCAAGTTGGGCAACCTGCTGTTGTAATGATTTTTCAGCTTCTTCCCGGCGTTTTGTCGCCACGTCCAGTTGCTGGGTCAGGTTGTTTTTTAATGTTTCCAGCTCATTCTCGCGACGCTTGTTCTGCTCCACGGTCTGGTTAAGGCTTTGTTCGCGCTGTTTCAGTTTTTGTTCGTTGCTTTGAAGCAGGGTGCGCTTTTTATTAGCATCCTCCTCAAATTCTGTTTTCAATCGAAGATATTTCTCTTTGGCTTCGAGGATCCTGTCTTTTTTAATGTTCTCACCAGCGCTTTCTGCATTGCGGATAATCTCTGCTGCCCGATCCTGGGCTTCTTTTTCCTTTTGGTCGAAAGATTTTTTGAAAATGTATTTACCTGCGAAAATACCGACGCCCACGGCAATGATATCCGAAAGCAGGATGATGAAAATTGAAGAAGAAGTTAACATTTCAATGAATGGTTATATATAGTTGGTTTTACCAAACTACACCAGCGTCAAAATGCCAGAAAGGAAAGAATTGAAAGAAAAATAAAGAAGATTACATCAATTAAAGGTCAGGTATCAGCCGCTCAGCTTTCAATCGCGCCGGAAACCGTTTCATCCAGTTTCTCGACCCTGTTTTTGAAAGCCATGATCACATTGTTCATCTGTTCCTGGTTACGTTGTAACGCTACCAGACATTCAATGGAAGTCAGCGCTATGGCTTCGATATCACCGTATACTTTTCCTCTTAATTTATGCTGCTGCACGCGCTGCAGAAATACCTCGTACCCATCCCTGTAAAATTTCTCCTGATCCGCCGGAACGCTCAGTTTGAAACCTCTGTCCAGCAGTTTTATAAAGACAGAAACATCTGGATTGGGTAACTTACTCTTACTCATAGGGTATCTTCAAGCTGCTTGATGCACTTATCAATCTCTTGTATATATCTTTCAACTGAATCTTTCAACTCGGCAATTCCGCTTGTTGGTGTCAGTTTACTAGTGACAATTTTAGCGAAACTTTTGGACTTATTAAAGTCTTTTTCCAAAGTAGTGTGTTTTTTCCTTAGTTCTTTCGCCTCTTCCTTGAGCTTGATATTTGCCTGCCGGAGCTCCGCATTTTCACGCATAAGCTCTGAGTTTGTCCAGCTTAGCTTCTCTTTAGTATTGATCAGGATCCCGAGCTTTTTCTCAAGGTCGGATAACTTATGTTCAATAATGCGTTCAATACTCCTTTCCATTTTCGAACCCTTAAATTTCCGTCAAAGCAAATTTTTACATCATTTCCTGATCACTGCTTCAAACTCTCTCTCATAAGCGGCAATCAGTTTTTGCATCGATTTGTCGATCACCTTGTCCGTTAATGTTTGCTGATCGTCCTGCAAAATGAAACTGATCGAATAGGATTTTTTACCTTCCAGGTTAGCGCCTTCATACACATCGAACACATTCACGGAGCGTAGAAGCTGCTTCTCGGTCCTGTAAGCGATCTGGCGAAGCTCTTCAAATGTAATTTTCTTCTCCACCACCACCGAAAGGTCGCGGCGTACTTCCGGAAATTTGGGTACTTCCCGATATTCTACGGCTGCGGTATATTGTTTCAGCAGATATTCCCAGTCAAAATCCGCGAAGAAAACGGATGCTTTTACATCCAGTTTTTTAGTAACTGCCGTTTGCAGCAATCCAAAGGAAACAACCGGTTTTTTATTAGCAATTAATGTAATGCCGTATTTGAAAATATTTTTATCCGCCTCCTGTTTTTCAACTTCCCTGATTTTCAGTGAGGTAAGTACCTGATTCACAAATGCAGCCAGGTCATGAAAAACCACCTCACGCGATTTCTCGAACCAGCTTTCCTGCTGAAAATTACCTGTCAGAAAAACGGCCAGCCGCTCTTTTTCCACATACTTTTCATTGACATGGTGATAGGTTTTGCCAAATTCAAAAAGTTTCAGATCACGCTGGCGGCGGTTTGCATTGTATGCTACCACTTCCAGTCCTGAAAAAAGCAAAGTCTGGCGCATGACCGAAAGGTCTTCGCTCAGGTAGTTCAAAATTTTGACCGGGTTACCAAGCAAGCTTTCTCCCAATGTTGCCTGAAATTCCGGCTTGGTCAGCGAGTTGTTAATCATTTCATGGAAACCATTGGAAACCAGCAGTTCAGCAACACGCAGTTTCAGTTTCTCAGGATCGTTAACCGGAAAATCAGACAGAAAATCCGAGCTCATCGACGCCGACAATTCAACCTGCCCGAAGCCGTAAATACGCAGAATTTCCTCGATCACATCCGCTTCCCGCTGCACATCCACGCGATATGGCGGTACGATGGCGGTGAATGTGGTATCCGTCTCATTTTCAATCTGAATGTCCAGGCTTTGAAGAATGGTCTTGATCAAATCCTTATCCAGAGATTTCCCGATAAGCCGGTCAATGTTGCGGTATTTTATTTCCACCCGGAAATCCACAATCGGGTTCGGGTAAATGTCAATAATGTCGGATGATATGGTTCCTCCAGCGACTTCCTGGATCAATAATGCTGCTCTTTTCAATGCGAAAACAGGCATACTAGGATCAGTACCTCTTTCGAAACGGAAAGAAGAATCAGTTTTCAGGCTGAAACGCTGCGCCGTTTTACGTACCCAAACCGGCGAGAAATAAGCAGATTCCAGGAAAATGGAAGTAGTTTCATTAGTAACCCCGGAAGTTAACCCACCGAAAACACCGGCGATGCACATCGGTTCAGGATTTCCGTCGGTACCTGCATTACAGATCATCAGGTCTCCGTCCGAAATTTTCCTTTCCACGCCGTCGAGTGTGACGAAAGGCGTGTTGCCAGGAACCGTCGTGACGATTACTTTTTTGCCGGTTATTTTATCAATGTCAAAAGCATGAAGCGGCTGCCCGAGCTCGTGACAAATGTAGTTGGTGACGTCTACAATATTATTGATCGAGCGGATGCCAATCACCTGCAAGCGTTGTTTGAGCCAGGCAGGAGATTCGGCCACAGTCAAGCCCGAAATAGTGAGGCCAGTATAGCGTGGACAAGCTTCTTCATTTCTCACCTCAACCTGAATGTCCGATTGATTACCCGGAACAAACTGCGCGACCGAAGGCAATGTTACGGGACGGTTCAAAACTGCTTTCAAATCCCTTGCAACACCATAATGTGAAGCTGCATCGGCGCGGTTCGGCGTAAGTCCGATTTCAATCAGATAATCCGAAGACATTCCGAAATATTCACTGGCCGGAGTTCCGTTGGGCAAATCGGTTTCCAGCACGAGTATACCATCGTGAGAAGTACCGATACCCAGCTCATCTTCCGCGCAAATCATGCCTTCTGAAAGAGCGCCCCTGATTTTTGATCTTTTTAAAACCAGCGGCTGGTCGCTGCCGGTCGGGTGAAGTACTGCGCCGACAGTGGCTACAATCACTTTTTGTCCCGCGGCCACATTCGGCGCGCCGCAGACGATTTGCAGTGGCTCGGGCAGGCCAACATCAACAGTTGTATTTTTAAGCCGGTCGGCTTCGGGATGTTTTTCACAGGTAAGCACCTCGCCGATCACCACACCATTCAATCCACCTTTTATCGATTCAATCTCCTCAATTCCTTCTACTTCAAGGCCTGTACCGGTCAATAATTTACCGATTTCCTCAGGGGTTTCTGTTATTTCAATTAAGTCTTTAAGCCACTTATAAGAGATCTTCATGCGAATGCTTTAAAAAGTTTTAAAGACAGGCGGTGCCGGGCCTGTCTTTACACAAAATTAATGATTTAAAATTTGAACGGCACTCCGGGAATAATAATACTGAGAATTAATGTCGGCGGCTTATTCGTGCACAAAACCCTCCGTGACCTCGCCTGCATTGATGGGCACGGTCAATGTATTTTCAGCAGGAGGCACCGGGCAGGCGTAGGTTTCCTGGTACACACAATATGGATTATACGCTTTGTTAAAATCCAGCATAATGACGTTGTTTTTCACGGCCGTGAGGGGATAATCAAGGTAGCGGCCGCCGCCATAAGTCTGTTTTCCGCTGGTTGCGTCTTTAAACAAAACAGACAGAATGGCCTCATTTTTCAATAAAAGCAGCTTTTGCGTTTGCCCGCCGATGGTAAAATTGGCATAACCATACTTTTCATATTTCTCGGAAGTACCGTCGGTATATTTTACAACTACCTCTTTATCATCCTTCATATAAGGTGAAATGTTGGCTTTCACGCGGAATGAAAGGTCTGGTTCAAAGTAATGCAGGCCGTGAAAATTTTCCTTGTCTTTGATAGGGGAGTCCTTGGTGGTTTTGAACTGCTCGTCCTTCGCCGCGCGCTCTTCCAGCAGCTTCGTTTTGTATTGTTCAGGATTGGCGATAACCAATTCTTCCTCAGCGGAAGAGGTACTGTTATCGGAAAGATTTTCGATCACAAAGTAGCCCAGAATGGCAATAATCATCGCGATCGTACTATATCTGATTACTTTATTTTTAAACATAATGCAGTTCAGTAGGAGTAATGAATCTGCAAACTTACATGGAAAGACAGCTTTGAAAAACTATGGGACGGTTATTTACTTTTTTATAATAATTTTGAAACTTCACGCCGGGGCTTTTTGCGTTCTTGAACGAAATATCCCTAAATTGACCCAGGCAAATCATTAAACACAATACCTGACCCATCGTATGTCATACACAAAGCGAGTACTCATTGCCGAAGACAGTTCTGTTATTCAAAATCTGGCAAGGAAGATTCTAGAATTCCAACACTACGAAATCACTTCGGTGAAAAACGGAGAGCAAGTTTTGCAACTTCTTGAAAAAGAAGATTTTGATATCATTTTGCTGGATATCAACATGCCGGTGATGGATGGAATGGAGTGTGCAAGAAGCATTCGTAAGTTGCCGGATGAGAAAAAGGCCAAAACGCCGATTGTAGCGATTACAGGGAATGCTAAAAATTACTCGGAAGAAGATTTCAAACAAGCAGGGTTTGATGATGCCTTGATGAAGCCTTTGAATTTTGACCGCCTGGTTGAAGTGGTGGCGCATTTGACAGAATAAACCTGATGAGGATTACATTTTTAGGGACCGGCACATCGCAGGGAATACCAGTTATTGCCTGCGAATGTGCCGTTTGCCGTTCTACCGACCCACATAACAAGCGTTTGCGGACGTCGGTTTGGATACAAGTTGCCGGAAAATCTTTTGTGATAGATACCGGCCCGGATTTCAGGCAGCAAATGCTGAGGGCGAATGTGAAAGACCTGGACGCCGCCATTTTTACACACCAGCACAAGGACCACACCGCCGGACTGGACGATATCCGCGCATTCAATCACCTCAGACAAAAGGATATGCCACTCTATGGCAGGCCGGAAGTTTTGAACCAGATCAAAAATGAATTTGCGTACGCATTCTCTGAGAAGCGATATCCCGGCGTACCTTCTTTCGAACTACATCCTATTGAAAATAAACCTTTTGAAATAGAAGGCGTGCGGTTCACTCCGATTGAAGTCATGCACCACAAGCTGGCTGTGTATGGTTACCGCATCGGCGACTTCACCTACATTACCGACGCCAATTTTATTTCTGAAAAAGAGCAGGAAAAGATTCTCGGATCGCAGGTGCTGGTTTTGGATACCTTGCAAAAAGAGCCTCATTTGTCGCATTTTACACTTTCGCAGGCGCTGGAACTGATTGACAAACTGAATGTTCCGCAGGCTTATCTGACTCACATCAGCCACAAGCTCGGCCTGCATGCGGAGGTTCAAAGCGAATTACCGCCGAATGTAAAATTGGCATACGACGGGCTCGTCCTGGATTTGTAGTTCAATTTAAAGTTTCCAACCCTACAAGCCTTGGCTGACCCACTGCATCATAAGCGCCGTCAGATAACCTCCGTAAGTACCGATTGCATACCCCAGGATCGCCAGCAAAACGCCCATCGGAGCCAGAGAAGGATGAAATGCTGCCGCTACCACCGAAGCAGAAGCTGAGCCCCCCACATTTGCCTGACTTCCCACTGCCAGAAAAAAGAATGGTATTTTAAGCCATTTGCAAACAGCGATCAGCAGTATTCCGTGAATTAAAATCCATATTAATCCGATTGCAAAAAGTCCGGGGTTACCAGCGACCGCGCCGAGATCCATTTGCATTCCGATAGTCGCTACTAAAACATACAGGAACACAGACCCCAGTTTTGATGCGCCGTAATGTTCGAGCTTGCGAAGCGGTGTTAAAGAAAGTGTAATTCCAATGAAAGTCGCGATGGAAATCACCCAGAAGAAGCTGGAAGTCAGGCTGTATTTAGCAAGTGACGGATAATTTTCTGACAGATAAGGTGTGATGATATCGGCTAAGCCATGTGAAATTCCAGTCGCGCCGAAACCGGCAGCTGCGAGGAAAATATAGTCGCGGGTGAGTGGAATGCGCTCGTTTTGAAGTTGTTCTGCATTTAAATGTTCTTTTACATACGTAACCTGACTGTCATCGGCTCCCAGGAGATGATCGATTCTGGCAGACATTCCTGCTCCATAAATCAGCGCCGCCATCCAAAGTTCCGCAACCAGTACATCCACAGCGACCATTTGCGAAAACAGAGCATCACTCGGATGGAAAACTTCTTTTAATGCGGTCTGATTCGCCCCGCCACCGATCCAGCTTCCGGCAATGGTGGCCAGTCCGCGCCAGACTGCATCAGCGCCCGTGCCTGCAACGGTTTGCGGACTAATTGTACCCACAATCCACAGCGCGATGGGTCCGCCAATCATAATGCCGACTGTACCTACGAGCATGGCAATCAGCGCTTTCGGACCAAGTTTCGCCAATGATTTCCAATCCATCCCGATTGTGAAAAGTACCAAACATGCCGGCAGGAAATATTTTGAAATAACCGGATAAAGCTGCGAGGCTGAACCATTTACAATTCCCAGCGAATTGAGCACGCCGGGAATAAAATAGCACAAAAGCAGAGGAGGTACAATGCTGTAAAGACGTTTCCAGAAACCGCCGGGCAAGGATGCGGTGTAAAATATCGCGGCAAGAATGAGCAGGAGTATGCCCAGAACAACGGCATCATTGGAAATCATCGGAGCAAATTAGGTGCGGGTTAAAAATAGTATAAAAAATGCCCTGCTATGGCAGCAGGGCATTTTAAATGTTGTCCCTAAACTTCTAATGTTATTGAGCGCCGTCTTTTTTCGCTCGCTCCACTGCAAATGAACCGATCTTGTGACCACCCTCCAATCCTGCCTCACAATCGAAACGGTAATGTATCAATCCATAAATGCGGGAAACGGAAGCTTCTGCGGCCATGGCATCAAGTGCTTGTTTTTCATTAGGGAAAATGTACGCCAGCAATTCCGCAGCAGCGCCCGAGAATGTGGAATGTCCCGAAGTATAAGAAGGGAAATTGGGTAAACCTACCGACGTTTTGATACGCTTGCTCACCTGATTTGGGCGTGGATAATAGTAATAATATTTCGCGTCCCAGCAGCAGATACCGGCATCCTGCATGGTTGTGCCGAGCAAAGCCAGCGTCCGGGCGGTCCGTACCTCACTGAAATTGTTTTCCTTACACAAATTCGCGCCTTTTCTATGCCAGTGGCCCGGAGGCGTGTAGCTTCCTACGCCATCAGACCAAAAATTTGCAACCCTGGCCTGCTCTCTGGTTTGATTTGCGGCAATGTCCAGCAGCTCATCCATATTTTTCTTGAATTCGGCGCTACCCAATGCCGGCGGTGGGCCTGGACGCAACGTTGGAACTGTCTCGGCTGAGAAATTCCAGGGCAATACAAAACCATAAGTAGGCAGCATTGGCGGGCGAGGAGGGAATTCCTGGCTTACCCAGGGCACCGTAGTCCCGATCGACTTGGCAGTTGCGATCATTTCCGCAGTTTTTGCCTGGTTGTTCGCTGCGCTCATTCCGTCGGTTTTTGCGCGGGCCATCACCTTGGCGGCCACGGCTTTACCCAGATCAGCCCCGGCTTTAATGTCACTTTCCACATTCATACCAGCCCACATTCTGCTGTTTTTATGCTCCGCAAGTTTTTCCTCCAGATACGGTACTTCACCGGGAAACATGGCTTTGAGAACTGTCACAGAGGCTTCTGCTACAACCGCATCTTCGGAAGGATAAGAAGGCAAATCTGTCACCGGCAAGATCGATTTGATCGCCTCGTCATTTTTGGAAGGCGCTTTGCGGTTGTATTTGAATTTATAATTCCATGCCGATACCAGCGCGTCATATTGCGCAACGCTCAGATAAGCCAGCGCCCGGGCCGTGTAAGGCGGATTGGCGAAAGGAAATTTCGGATCAGCCAGCGGGTTAGCTGCGTCGGGCAGTGGATACTTTCCGTCCGCATTCGAAGCCGGGGGCGTATTGTAGCGCGCCGCAAGTTCACGACCGATCTCATTCCAGCGATAAACCGCGCCTGCTGCCCAGTAATTCACTTTTTCCCTTTGAACTGGCGCAATTGCGTCAACCTGCTCTTTTAGTTTTTTGAGCTCCGTTTTGTAATATTCGGAAGAAGCAGCCTCCGGCGCCGGAACATTAATGTCATCTGAGCTTGCAAGAATGTATGGTTTCCATGTACCTGCTTTCTCATCCAGACTTGATGGTGAACTAATCCCCGCGTCCGGCTCGTCAACTGTTTTATTGCAAGATGTGGTTAGAACCGAAAGGATTGCCGGGAAGAACAAGGCTTTCCAGGCTATCTTAAAGTTGTTATTTTTCATAAAAGGTAATGTCATTGTTTGCTTTTGTCTTTCGCGTAGCGGAACTGATAAAGTATTCCGGCTGAATAAGTGGTGCTTTTGCCTACATTGGATCCATTCAAAACGTACACGGCGCGGGCATTGATACCGAGGTTTTTAGGCTGGAATTTGGCATAAAAACCAAGGGAAGTGGATTTCATATTATTGGTTGGGAAAGGCATATCGTTCCGGCGAATGTTGTCCCCGCCATCGCAGGCGCCATGTTCCACATATCCCTCTGCCTGCAAGCCATGTTTCAGGTAACCCAGGCGCGCAGCTGCGTCGTAAGCGTTTGGCACGGCTACCTGGTTGGTATTATAAAGTTTTCCATCGGATTGATAAGAATCGCGGTCGAGGCGGATTTTGCTCCTTAAAATATAGCTGCCTGACGCGGTCAGGTATACGCCGCTTTTGTGGCGATAACTCGCTAGTAACCGTCCGGTAGCCGTTTTGCACTGCATACCAATAGACATCGGCATAAAATCAGGGACATAGTTGGTCACAGGCAGAGATGCACCGACAATGGCGTTGAGTGAAAGTCCGGACTTATTCAAAAACCGGTATTTCAGCCAGCCGGAAGCATCCTGAAACCCTTTTTGCCACCTGAGATTTCCCGCGCTCGTTTCTGTCCGCATATAAGGCATGGCAACGATCACATTCAGGTTTTTCACGATGCCGACCGCCAGCATCGGCATTACAATGTGGGTCGTATGGGTACCAATGTTCAGGTTTTCCCGCAGCAAAGTATTTTCCCAATATTTATCCCAGGAACTGTGCGTGTAGGAAACCGCTAAACAGGCTGTGCCTTTCGCCATATAAATGGCATCATTGGGCATTTGAGCAAAAACCTGCGAAGCAGTGCAGCAAAGTATAGCCAGCAGCGCAGCAAGGCGGTTTCCGCGTTTTTGTAAACGATGTAACATAGGTATCTTTTAAAAATTTCAAAAATTCTTGGATAATTGAAGTTGCAGATCGGCTTACCATGCATTATGGGATGTCGCATTTCGGCAATTGGCCAAAGCGATCCTTACACTGTAAAACGTAAGTACGATCTGAATTAGGCGCCTCAGGAAAGTTCGGGCGGCGGCGTCGAGAGCAGCGATTTGAAAGACAGGTATTTTGTCTCCGGCACGAAGGCTGGTTTGTAGTCTTTTGAAGAAATAAAAATGGTAGAATAAAGCTGAATGTCAGATTCTTTGGGAATATAATCTTTCACCAGGCTGGTCAGTTGCTTTAAGACTTTTCCAAACGGACTTTTTGAAGTATTTGTCTCAGCATCAGTACTGTTCTGCATCACATTGGCCAGCTCAAAAAAGCGGTCGCGCGCAGCCTGATTTGATTTCAATGTGACGTAGAGCGTGTCATTTTCATGATAAACCTCCGTGGGGTTATAGAAGTTATTTTCTTGCCTGACAAGACCTTCAATTTGCTCTGAAATTTGAATGTTACCGGAGTAGGGCAGGGAAGGGAGGTACATTTTAACTGTTTTCCAATCGCCGGTTTCATCACTTGCAGAGGCGGATTGGTAACTTTTTTCAAAGAAAAAAACAGCCAGACTAGGCCCAAACGCATTGCAGAGGAGCAAGACCAACAACCCTATCGGCACCAGTTTTTTCAATGTATAAAGAGGATTTGTAATCAAATGTAATCATATTAGTCCAAACATTAAAAACATTTTCGCTCATGAAAAAATCAGATATCCAGCCGATGCCTCCCTTTTTTGACCGATACATTAACCTGGTTGACGACCTTGATATTTTGAATGCCTTCGAAGAATACGCGCCGGAAAAGATTTATAGCAAGATGGATAAGTTGCGGGAATTAGGTGATAAGGTGTATGCTGAAAATAAATGGACGGTGAAAGATATTTTACAGCATGTGATAGATAATGAGCGGATTATGTCTTATCGAGCCCTGCGTTTTTCCAGAAATGACCAGACGGTTTTGCCAGGGTACGAAGAGGAACTGCTAGCGGCAAACACGATTGCCAACAAGCGGACTGTCGATGACCTCATGGAGGAATTTGCTTTGGTCAGAGCGTCGACGATTGCATTATTCCGCAACATGGACGATGTGATGATCCAGCGGCTGGGTACCGCATTTCAAACCAGCATCTCGCCCCTTGCGCTCGGTTTTGTGATTCTGGGTCATCCGCTCCATCACATGAATGTGATCCGTGAGCGCTATTTTCCACTTTTATAAGCCTGAAAGCTGGTCGAGAGCGGCCGCTACCTCTGTGACCGGAAGCTGGCAGGTTTTATCATAGCAGACATAAATCGCAGTTTTACCTTGAATATCCGTACGGTTTTGCAGCAGTGGAAGTGTCGAGAAAGTTTTTGTGCCAATCACGACTTTGTTTGGTATAAAAAACCGGTCAAAATCTTTACGAATGTTCTCAGCATCAGCACCAACAATCGCAATTTCGACAGTTGGGACGGCTTTGAGACAGTACAATGCTGCCCAGTTGGTGACCCACTGCACGTCCTGCGTGAGCAGGCGGGTTATCTTGGACAGCATCTTATCGGTAATTTCTCCAAAATCTTCCCGGTCGAGCATCAGGCTCAGGAAATAAAGATTTTCCGCCATCATCGAATTCGAAGCAGGAATCACATTATCAAAAATCTCCTTTTTCCGGGCGATCAATGTTTCGCCGCTGGCATCTGTGAAGTGGAAAAAGCCTTCGGATTCATCATAGAAGTTGGCTACGGTATAATCGGCCAGTTGCTCTGCGTGCCGGATCCAGTTTTCATCAAAAGTTATCTGATAAAGCCCCAGATATCCCTGAATGACAGCCGCATAATCTTCCAGAAAACCCGTAATCGTTGCCGAACCATTTTTATAGCTGTGCGACAATTGATTGTTGAGAGTCATCTTACTCAGTAAAAACTGGCCCGTCGCAACCGCAAGGTCGCGTACATTCTCATCTCCTAATGCCCGGTAACAATCCGTTAATCCTCTGATCAGCAATCCGTTCCAGGACGCAAGCGTTTTGTCATCCAATCCGGGCCGGATTTTCTCCGCACGTTTTTCCGCCAGTTTGTTTAGAGCTGCCTCATATTTTTCGGAAAAACTTTCATCGAAAATGCCCTTGCTTTTTGCTGTCTGCTCGGCAGTTTCGGTCAGGTGCAAATGATTGTATCCATGCTCCCAGTTACCTGATTTTGAAATGTTGTAAAGTCTCGAAAACCAGGCGAAATCATCTCCTAAAATTGTTATAAGTTCTTCCTCTGTCCAGATGTAAAATTTCCCCTCAATACCTTCACTATCGGCATCCAAAGCAGAGTAAAACCCGCCGTCAGCATTGTGCATCTCGGTTTGCAGCCAGTTGATCGTTTTTTTGATCCGGTCGGCATACAAAGGGTTTTGTGTAATGGAATAAGCCTCCGCGTAAATGCTCAGTAGCTGCGCATTATCATATAACATTTTCTCAAAATGCGGAATAAACCATTCATCGTCGACCGAATACCGCGCCCATCCTCCGCCGACGTGGTCGTAAATACCACCTAATGCAATGCGGTTCAAGGAAAGCTCGATGTGGCGAAGTGCCTCGGGATTTTGACTGATATCGAAATAACGAAGTAAAAATTTGTAGATCGACGGCATCGGGAATTTCGGTGCCCGGTCCATACCGCCTTTGAAATGATCAAAATTCCGTTGCAGCGAACTGAGCATAACGTCCAGATCTTCAATCGGGTAAGAGCTGGCATTTTCGGTCAAACCGTACTTTTCGCTATCGGAAGTGACCATGTTTTGCACAAAACCCTCTGCTGAATTCGCCAGCTCATCATAATGATTGGCAAATGCATCCCGGATACTTTTCAGCAGCTGCACCCAGTTTTGCGGTGGAAGATATGTGACACCGTAAAAGGGTTTTGAATCTGGCAAAAGAAACACATTCAAAGGCCAGCCACCGCGCACGCCCATCGCCTGCACTGCATCCATATACACCGCATCCACGTCCGGCCGCTCCTCGCGATCGACCTTAATGCAAACAAAATGCGCATTCATCACTTCCGCAATCGCCTCTTTTTCAAAACATTCACGCTCCATCACATGGCACCAGTGACAAGCTGAATAGCCAATGCTAACCAGAATCGGCTTGTTTTCGTCTTTCGCTTTTTGCAGCGCCTCCTCGCCCCATGGATACCAATCGACAGGATTGTGTGCATGTTGAAGCAGATACGGACTGGTTTGCTGGCTGAGACGATTCATAAGTAGAAACTATTGATTGATCACAATCTTCTTTGTGATTGTTTTTGACTTGCCCGCAAATCTGACAAAATATATACCAGTAGGGATGGCGGGGAGCGTCACTACGTCTTTTGTATCGCCCGCAGCAGCTTTAATGTGCTTCGAAAAAACGGTCTGCCCTTTGGTATTGATAATCGACATTTCTACATCCCCAAGGCCATTTGCGCCGGAGAGAAGTATATTCAATTCCGTTTTCACGGGGTTTGGAAAAACGGAAATCTCGGAGTTATGAGGTTCGGTTCCATTAACCACATCATTCAAATCGAACTTGCAGAGATATACTTCTTTGCCTTTCAAACTGATCGTCCGGGTCCATTTTTGATAAGTTACCACGACGTTTGTAGTTTGATCGTCAGCCGCATACGGATTCTGCGCAGCAATCAGAATGTCAGAACCTTTCACAACACCGCGCCAAACCGGCGTCTGCTTTTCCATCAAATCTCTTGCAGTTTCCGGAATTACCAACTGGTAACTCCCCTCTAACATATCCTTGAAGGCGGATAACCGATAAAGGCCATAAATGAAATGTTCGTAAGTAGAATAATTTTCCTGGCGGCCGCTGGGTAGAAATGGATTTTCCCACAGCCACAGTCCTTTTGCACCGGAAAAAAATGGAAAGATCGCCGTCGCCTCTGCCATAAATGGGGTAATCAGGGGCGTGGTCGGATCATAACTGTCGTGCACGCGCATCCACACAAAAGGGATCACGGGCTTGTTGCTCCACGCAATGTTGGACTCAATATTGAAAAGCAGGTAAGTTAGGTAATCCTTCCCGATCGGGTGATCGTAGCCATAATAATAGTAAGGCGAGGGCGACAGAAAATCGAGTGCATTATAAAAGCTGCCACCGATTTTTCCGGAATTATCCTGCGTCAGATAGTGCGTTCTTGCCAAATTCGTAGTCCAGTCCTGCCAGCTATTTGAGGTAATGTTAAGCCAGGTATTTCTGACTGGCACATCGCTGTAACTGGTGATGGTGGCTTTTACACCCTTCGCCCTCAGTCTGTTAATTGCTTCTGTGTACCACCACCGGATGTCTCTTTTATAAGTTGAAAGAAAATCGGCATCAGACAAATTCCGGTAATTTTGAGGAATCTGCGCATTGGTTTTCAGCGCCAGAATGTCCCGGTCTTCCCGCTGCATCCGTTCAATGTCGAGACAAAGAATGTCAGCATCGAAAATGCTTTCGCCATAATTGTCCCAAAAACTTCTGTACGCCGCAGTGTCATTTCCCCAGGGGCTACGCAACGTGTTGTCGGCCCAGGGCTGGTTACCGCTGGATGTTGCCACACCATACCAGAGTATCGCGCGATTTTTAGCATTCAAAGAACCCGGCTCGGGGCCTGAAAATGCCGAAATGTGACTGAAACCATGCTTCAAAGGCTGCGATTGTGTATCACCAAATCGGGGACCGCTGTAAATGATCTTAAATGGAAGTGTAAATTCAGGAAACTTCGACCACTCGATCGTATTGTTGGCAGTGACCGGTTTTAGCACATATTCCGGCTGACAATCCTGCGCATTTGCAGAGAATAAAAGTCCGGTAAATAAAATAATGGTTGCTAAAAATGGCTTCAACCGGATCTTAGTATAGTGGATCATAAGAATTGACGAGACAAATTCGTTAATTTGCAATGTGTGTAATTTGATTTTTCCGTGATTATCAAGATGAAAAAACTACTTCTATTTGTCCCAATGCTCTTCGCAATGCTCATTTTGGGTTGCGACAAAGATAAGAACGAAACGCCGCAGCCGACAGAAAAGGACAAAATACTGATCAACTATCCCTGGCGGATGTCTACCGTGACAGATCTTTCCGGTAAGGATATTCCGATCAACCAGCTAAATACCCAGACGCAGGCGATCAAAGAAGTGATGGACATTCAATTTTTGCAAAATAATGTGACCAAAGCGATCGACCAGAACTCCAAGCAGGTGATCAATGGCGGTACCTGGTATCTGATTGACGATAACAAAACGCTGGATATCAAGATCTCCGGTTTTTCTGGACAATTTGGTGTGGAGGAGTTGAGTAACAGTAAATTAAGACTAAAAAGCACGATGCCTGTGAGCGGCGTCGATCAGGAAACGATTATGGTTTTCCAGCCGGTAATTAAATAAATGGAAAAAAATAACCGCACCATCGTGAATGCCTGGTGCATGTATGACTGGGCTAATTCTGTTCATGCCCTTGTCATTGTTTCCAGTATTTTCCCCGTTTATTTCAGCGCCACTGCTCATGGCGCATCCGGAACCTCGGACATTGATTTTTTGGGTTTTCAAATCAAAAGTTCCGTCCTGTTTTCCTACACCGTCTCGACCGCTTTTCTGATCACCGCATTGCTGGTGCCGCTTTGCACGGCGATCGCGGATATCACTGGAAAGAAGAAAAGGTTTATGCAGTTCTTCTGCTATACAGGTGCTCTGAGCTGCATGCTGCTGTACTTTTTTACCAAAGACACATTAATTCCTTCCGTTTTTTTATTCGGGTTGAGTTTGATCGGCTGGGCCGGCAGCATCGTTTTTTATGACTCCTACCTGCCCGACATTGCCACTGAGGACAAGTACGATCATTATAGTGCCCGCGGCTTTTCTCTTGGATACCTTGGCAGCGTTTTGCTGCTTCTTTTTAATCTGAGCATGATCCTGGCGCCGCAATTTTATGGGATCACTAACAAGGCAATTCCTGCACGCATTTCTTTTTTTACGGTTGGAGTGTGGTGGATTCTGTTTGCGCAAATACCTTTTCATTATCTGCCTGATGGCGATAGCGTTAAGAGGAAATCCGGAAGCTGGATATTTAACGGGTTTAAAGAGTTAAGAAAAGTTTTCGACCGGCTAAAAGAACAGCCTTATCTCGCCAAGTTTCTTACCGCCTTTTTTATTTACACGATGGGGCTGCGCACGGTGATGTATGTGGCCACCATTTTCGGTGCTACCGAGCTGAAACTGCCTTCCCAAAGTCTGATTATTACAGTTTTATTGATCCAACTAGTGGGTATAGCTGGTTCTTATACATTCGCCTGGTTGTCGGGAATAATTGGTAACATTTATGCATTGATGACTGGTGTGGTGGTATGGATCGGCATTTGTGCCGGCGCTTATTACACCACAGAGGCGATGGAATTTTACATTGTGGCTTGCGCAGTGGGAATGGTGATGGGCGGGATGCAGTCGCTTTCACGGTCCACTTATTCCAAATTAATTCCTGAGAATGTGACGGATACCGCTTCCTATTTCAGCTTCTACGATGTGACCGAGAAGATTGCGATCGTGATCGGCACATTCATCTACGGTGGAGTGGAACATTTAACCGGAAGTATGCGAAATAGCATTCTCGCCCTGCTGGTAATCTTCGTCTGCGGCCTGATTTTGTTGTCACGAATACCATCCCGGAAGGTTTACCACTTCCAATTGGATCGTAATCAAAATTAATTTAATATCGCGTTCCGGTTCAGCCGGAAGTCACCACAGGATGTTAGCTCAGCTGGTTCAGAGCGCCGCCTTGACAGGGCGGAGGTCAGCGGTTCGAACCCGCTACGTCCTACTGATAAATTTTGTAATGCGCAATAAGATGAATTCTTACAGCGCATTTTTTATTTTACTGAAACATAAAAAAACGACCCGTATCCAAGATACGGGTCGTTTTCATTTATATGAATCTCTATTAAAGCGTCCGTTTCACTTCACGTAATTCGAAGCTTTCAATGATGTCACCTACCTCAATGTCGTTGTAGTTTTTAACACTCAAACCACATTCGTAGCCGTTTCTCACTTCCTGAACATCGTCTTTGTAACGTTTCAGCGAGTCGATCTCACCTGTGTAAAGTACGATACCATCGCGGATCACGCGGATCTTGTTGTTCCGTTTCACATATCCGTCGGTTACGTAGCAACCTGCAATCGTACCTACGCGGCTGATCTTGAATACTTCACGAATCTCAATGTTACCGGTGATGATTTCCTCGATCGTCGGAGCGAGCATACCTGTCATCGCATCCTTGATTTCGTCAATCGCTTGGTAAATAACTGAGTAGTGACGGATTTCGATCTGATCCTGCTCGGCCATTTTCTTCGCATTGGAAGAAGGACGAACCTGGAATCCTACAATGATCGCATCGGAAGCAATCGCAAGGTTTACATCAGATTCAGAAATCTGACCTACTGCCTTGTGAATGATATTCACCTGAACTTCATTCGTCGAAAGTTGCAGCAAGGAATCCGAAAGTGCTTCCACAGAACCATCCACGTCACCTTTTACAATCAGGTTCAACTCGCGGAAGCTGCCGATCGCCTTACGACGTCCAATTTCTTCCAGCGTAATGTGTTTGCGGGTCCTGATCGACTGCTCTCTCTGTATCTGTTCACGTTTCACCGCAATGTCGCGGGCATCCCGCTCATTTTCGAAAACGTTGAACCGATCACCTGCCTGAGGCGCGCCGTTTAAGCCTAGCAACTGTACAGGGGTAGATGGGCCAGCTGTTTTAAGCCTTTTGCCGAGGTAATCGGTCATTGCCTTCACCTTCCCAAAGTGCGCACCAGCGAGGACAACATCACCCACTTTCAAGGTACCCGTCTCAACCAGGATCGTAGTTACATATCCGCGGCCTTTATCCAGCGAAGCTTCCACAACCGTTCCGATTGCACGGCGATTTGGATTAGCTTTCAATTCAAGCAATTCTGCTTCCAGAAGTACTTTTTCCAGCAATTCCTCGATACCAAAACCAGACTTGGATGAGATTTCCTGGGTCTGGTATTTACCGCCCCATTCTTCTACCAGCAAGTTCATGTTAGCAAGTTCCTCACGGATCTTCTCAGTATTTGCGCCATTCTTATCGATTTTACTGAAAGCAAAAACAATAGGAACACCAGCTACCTGTGCGTGGTTGATCGCTTCACGTGTCTGAGGCATGACGCTGTCGTCAGCTGCGATCACGATAATAACAACGTCGGTAATTTTCGCTCCCCTTGCACGCATCGCAGTAAATGCTTCGTGACCAGGTGTATCGAGGAATGTTACCTGCTTGCCGGTTTTTGTTTTAACACTATATGCTCCAATGTGCTGGGTAATACCACCCGCTTCACCGCTTACTACGTTTTCTTGGCGGATATAATCCAGAAGCGAAGTTTTACCGTGGTCAACGTGACCCATGATGGTAACGATCGGCGCTCTTTCTTTCAGGCTTTCCTCGTCGTCCACTTCTTCCTGCACATCATTCTGTACTTCTTCTTCCGCAGAAATAAATGCCACTTCAAAGCCAAATTCATCAGCAATGAATGTAATCGCTTCTGCATCGAGGCGCTGGTTGATGGATACAAACATACCCATGCTCATACACACCGAAATAACTTCCTGAACCGTCACGTCCATCAGGGACGCCAAATCGTTTGCAGATACAAACTCGGTTACGCGAAGTACTTTTGTTTCTTCTTCACCAAATCCGTTTGGATCGTTCTGGTCTGCACGGTCACGACGGCGACCGGCTTTTCCACGCGCCATACCTTTTCCGCTTCCTCCTCCCATACGTGCCATAGTCGCACGAATGTTGTCCGAAACTTCCTTATCCGAAACTTCCTCTCTTTTCACTCCCCTGCGATTGCCGGTATTGGTGTTTGAGCGGTTATTTGGTCCTGATCTTGCGGCACCTTGCTGGGTAGTACCCGGTGCAGCGGTGCCCGGAGTTCCAGGCGTATTAGGTCTGTTATTGCCTGCAGGCCTATTTGTTGTTTCTCTTGGTTTTCCGGTAGCAGGATCAATTTCACCTGCTGGTGCAGTTGCGGGTCTGGTTTCGCCAGGCACTGCAACGCCGTCACGGATTCTTTTCCTTTTCCTGCGACGTTTTTTGTCGGCAGCAGGATCGCTCGAAGCGACAGGATCTTTCTTTTTATTTTTATCGGAAGGCAGTTCTATCTTACCTACCACCCGCAATCCTCTCAACTGCTCACCTTTTGCCTCAATCAGCTCCGACTCACCCGCAGGTGCTTCTTCGGCCGCTTCTTTTGTTTCGGCTTTTGGCTCTGCGGTTTCTGCGACAGGAGCCGGGGTTGGTTCTTTTGCCTCAACCGTCGGCGAACTTGGAGCTGCTGGTTCTGCTTCCGGCGTTTTTTCAACTTTTGCCTCAACCGGCTCAGGTTTTGGTGTTTCAGCAGGTGCTTCTTTTTTCGGCTCAGGCTCTGTTTTATTTTCAACAGGTGCCGGTGCCGGTTTCACTTCCTCTTTTACCTCCGGTTGTGCTGGTGCAGATACTTTCTGCTCAACAACCGGTTCTTTTTTCGGTTCTTCGGCTGGGGCAGCGGGCTGTGCTGGTGCTGGTCTCTTAGCATCCAGGTCAATTTTGCCAACTACTTTAATTCCAGGCAAGCGGTTTTCGAGAGCAGGCTGTGCAGGAGCAGCGGCCTCTTCTACAACCGGTTTGTCTTCGGTTTTCTGCGCATTTCGAAAATAAAGGATTCCATCAACATCACTTTTGACCTTGTCTTCTTTCACTTCCACAGGAGCCGGAGCCTCCACAGGTGGGGCCGCTTTTTGGGAAAGAGAATGTCTCAGATCATCAGATTTGAAGTCTTTTGCAAGAAACTCTATTTGGTCAGCATTAATTTTGGTATTCGGGTTACTTTCCACCTTAAACCCCTTGGCAGACAGATGATCCACGATCGTAGTAATTCCTACGTTCAGGATCCGTGCCACTTGGCTAAGGCGCATCATTTTATCTTCTGCCATATTAGCAATTTGTAGAAAAAAGTTTTGCAGTGGTCAGCAGGCCCAACCATAGGCCGAACCTGCCAGATTGTTATTATTCAAATTCTTTGCGAAGAATCTCCATGACCTCATCGACCGTGGCTTCTTCCAGGTCTGTTCTTCTGACGAGTTCTTCTTTACTCAATGCCAGCACGCTTTTCGCAGTGTCCAAACCTATTTTATGTAATTCACTGATGATCCATTCGTCGATTTCGTCAGAGAATTCTGTCAAATCAACATCTTCGTCATTTTGTTCTTCGATGTCACGGAACACATCAATTTCCATTCCGACGAGCTTACCGGCGAGTTTAATGTTCTGTCCGCCTTTTCCGATCGCCAGAGAAACCTGGTCTGGTTTCAAAAATACAGATACCCGTTTTGCGTCACGATCGATTTGCATGGAGCTTACTTTTGCAGGGCTCAGTGCGCGGCTGATCAGCAGTTCGAGGTTATCGGTATAGTTAATGACGTCAATGTTCTCATTACCCAGTTCCCGAACGATAGAATGTATCCTGGAACCTTTCATACCTACGCACGCGCCCACCGGATCGATTCTGTCGTCGTAAGATTCTACGGCAACTTTCGCACGCTCACCTGGTTCACGAACAACACGTCTTACCGAAATGATTCCATCATAAATTTCAGGAATCTCCACTTCAAAGAGCCTTTCCAGGAAAACGGGGGAAGTTCTGGACAATGTTATCTTAGGTGAACCATTGTTCATTTCCACTTTATGGATCACCGATTTTACGGATTCTCCTTTACGGAAACGATCTTTTGAAATTTGCTCGGTACGTGGCAGTGAAAGTTCATTTCCTTCACCGTCGACAATGATTACTTCATGTCTTAATGTCTGGTAAACCTCGCCGGTGATCATTTCACCCACCTGATCCTTGTATTTCTCGAACATGATTTCTTTCTCCATGTCCTTGATTTTCTGGATCAAAGTCTGTCTTGCTGTCTGAACCAGCCTGCGGCCGAATTCAACCAGCTTTACTTCCTCGGCTACCTCTTCGCCCACCTCAAAATCGCTCTGGATCCTGCGCGCTTCTGCCAAAGGAATTTTGTTATAATCCCAGATATCTTCCGAGTTATCGTCTACGATTTCCCTGGTGCGCCACATTTCAAGGTCACCGCTTTCAGGGTTAATAATTACGTCAAAATTGTCGTCGGTGCCGTATTTCTTGCGAATCATAGTACGAAATACCTCTTCCAAAACGCTGATCATGGTAGGGCGATCAATGTTCTTAGAGTTTGCGAAATCCGCGAATGATTCAATTAATATTCCGCTATCCATTGCTTCTGTAAAGAATATTTGCTGATACTAAGTTAGACATATTATATAATTGATTACAAGCCGGTTGATGATTCCGTTTTGTAGTTATTTAAAAGAGATTTCAATTAAAGCTTTTGAAATCTCTTCCAGCTTAATCGTGCGGAGTAACGCACTCTCGTCCACAGGTGTTTTCGATTTCTTCTTTGGCTTAGGCAGCTCAATGCTGATTTCCGTATCCTTTGCCGCAGTCAAAGTTCCTGTGATTGCGTCTCCGCTTTTCAGGGTTATTTTAAGATTTCTGCCGATATTTTTCTGGTATTGACGGGGCAGTACCAGCGGTTGGTCCAGGCCGGGAGAAGAAACCTCCAGTGTGTATGGATCCGTCATCAGTTCCAGTTCTTCGAGCTGTTTCGCCAGCCTGCGACT
The DNA here is from genome assembly GCF_005860805.1 of Dyadobacter luticola. Lineage (GTDB taxonomy): Bacteria > Bacteroidota > Bacteroidia > Cytophagales > Spirosomataceae > Dyadobacter > Dyadobacter luticola. Next base: position 392,893 of record NZ_VCEJ01000002.1, read on the forward strand.
GATTGAAGTACATTGCTGAATCGTAATGCCTTCGTCGCTGTCAACAAGAATGATGATTTTATTGCTTGTTTTAGAAGCCTTGATCAAAATATCGATCAGGAAGCAATTTCCGTCTTCAAGCAGGGGATTCAATAAAACTTCTAAGTGTTCTTTAAGGGTCATGTACGGCTTGGCACAAATAAAAAAGGGGATTAACGCCCCCTCAATCAATCGATCAAAATAGAATTTGATGCAAAGGTAAAACTATTTTATCACAACTACAAGCTGGCAAAAGTCTTCCAAATTGATATGTATCACCTAATTTAGCCTCAAAAACAGAATTCAGCCAGTCCATGAAGCGTTTACAGAATTTTTTATGGTTTTTATATGAATGTTTCGCTTTCTACACACTTATCGTCTATGCACTGATCTTCTGGATTCCCTTCGACGGCTGGCTCGCCGGGTTTATGATGATGTCCTTTCCTGTCGTGATGATTATCCACGTCATCTCCGTGCCGGTCTGGTATATTTTCGGAAAAAAGAAAGCCCTTTTGCCTATCGCAATGCTGCTGTTGGGCTGTTTGTTTTTACCAAGAACGTTTGCATTCGGCCACGAGCCTGAATCTAATGCTAGCGGGAACACATTTTCCATCATGAATTATAACACACATTTCTTCATGCGAAATTCCGAGCCGCAGCATCACCCAGAGGTAAAAGAGGCGATTGAGGTCATGAAGGCTTGGGTCGCAAATTCAGGGGCGGATGTGCTTTGTATGCCGGAATATTATGAAGATCATAAAAAGACATTCAACCTGCGCGAAGTACTTTCTAATGCAGGTTATAAATACAATTCGAAGTTCAAAATCGACGAGCACAAGCAGCAAAACCACTACGAGGGGGTAATCATGTATTCCAAATATCCCATCATCAGTTCGAGGGATACGGTCTTTGAAGCGCAGAATGGAATGATCCAGATCGATATAAAGATCAGGCAGGATACAGTCAGGGTGATTGGGGTGCACCTTTATTCCATGATGCTAAACCTCAGCAAGCTCGCCAACCAGAAGAAAATGAAAGGTATCAAGCGGGAAAGTAAATTCACTTTCGAGCGAATGAAAAGTGGCTTCCTGCAGCGTTCAACAGAAGTAGCCATCCTTGAATCCTGGATCGAGGATTCGCCGTATCCGGTGATCGCGTGCGGTGATTTTAATGAAGTGCCCTACGGATATGTGTACGGAAGGTTGAAGAAAACCATGAACAATGCATTCGAAGAAAAGGGGAGGGGTTTTGGATTTACATTTAAAAACCTGCCGTACTTCATCCGCATCGATCACCAGTTTTACACGCCTAAAAGCCTGGCACCACTTGATTTTGAAACATTCAAGGTCAATTATTCAGACCATTACCCGGTAATGGGAAAGTATTTAATCAAAAAGTAATTACTAGAATTTTACCCCCAGGCTATCCAGCTCATTGGGCGTGATAGTAGGAGGGAAGATGTTCCGGTCCAGCTTCTGCCTGACCAAGTCACCGGTTTTCCGTGCAAGTTCCTCGCTTGCAAAACCGCTCGTACCTTCAATTCCAGGCATATATAACTGCTCAATTCTTATCGTGTCACCCTCATAGATGCGGTAGGCCCAGCCTGCGGCACCTTTAAACGTCTCAACCCTAAAATGCGAAAGACCTTCGCCGTTTGAGTTATTTCTCCCTTTTGGAAAGAAATAAACTGCAACTGCGAAGGCCAGTACACAAATAATCAGGAGACTGATCTTGTTTTTTTTAATCACTTACTATTGATCGTCGTCAGTGTTAATAGCTGTACCTGGATCGAATGCCCAGAAATCATCTGTGCCACTAGACCCACTTGAACTACCGGTACCGAAGTAAGCTACGTTACCGATTGAGAAGCCAGCAGCAAATCCTCTTTGATTACCTACAAAAGGCGCTTTTTCCAACCATGAATTAGCGGCGGGATCGTATTCCCAAACGTCAGACCTGTTTTCGCCGCCAATGATATAAGCTTTGTCTCCAAGTACAAGCGCTAAACCAAATGCTCTGGCAGGGAAGTCCGTTTCAGATGTTTCGTTATCCGCATAAACAACGCGCGTCCAGGAACCAGTACCACCATTTCCCGCAGGATCAAAGCTGTACAAATCTTTGGTAGGCACGGTTGAATTGCTTTTTCCAAAGCCAACATAGGTTTTTCCACTAACTGTAAATGATAGCGCGCCATAACGTTTACCACCTATGAATGTAGCAATCTCATTCCACTTGTCCGTAGTAGCATTGTATTCGTAGAAGTCCTGAAAAAAGTTGCTGCCATTGTACCCCAAACCAACATAAGCCCTGTTATTCGAAACAAATGCAGTTGCATATTGGCGCGTTCCAGGGAAATCAGCAACTGCCTTCCACTTGTTACCTGCCGGATCGTATTGGTAAAAATCCTTCTTATATCCGTTGTCAACAGTAACAACCTGATCATAACCAGTTCCAACATAAGCTTTTCCGTTAAGAACAAAGGCAACCGCACCATTTCTACCTGAACCTGCGAAAGGAGCAGTTTGCGTCCAGATTTTGGTTTGTGCGTTATAAGCCCACATGTCTTTAACCCGTGCTACAGTTTCATTTGTAAAACCTGTCCCGACATACCCAACATCGCCAATTACAAAACTCACGGCGCCTGTACGGCCAGATCCACCAAAGCTAGGAAGCCCCTGACGGTACCAGTTACCGATTTTATCAGGATCAGCATCTTTTTTACAGCTCAATTGAACGAAAGCAGTAGACGCTACTAGGAGGGCTATGGAAGCTTTTCTTAAAGTATTAAACATGAAAATTATAGTTTGACTAATTGTTACAGATGAATCGTGATAAAAATATGATAAGCTACGTTTATCCAAATTTTGTGCAAACATAACATCTTGAACCTGCTAAGTAAAAATTATAAAGTTTTTTTTGTCCAAAACTTTAACCGACGGGTTACTTGTAACGCCAAATTCCATCCAATGTTGCCTGTTTGTTACGTATGTCAGTAGCTGCCGGGTATACATTAAGCACTTTTAAAATAGCAACCGGAGATTTACGTTTTTATCTAGTTTGCCACTTTTTCTGAACTGGCAGCGTATCGTTTTGAAAGCCTTTTAAAAACCTTTACGTAGGCATTTTGAGATTTGTTGCAAATCCTGTTTCAGTTTCTATTTTGCCTAATTGTTTAAGTCCATGTTGTATTTCAAACGGCATGTGATAATTTTGCACCTTTTACTGTTCTAGCATTCAATGAAATTCTGCTTGTTTTCCTCTAAGAAATCTTCCATAGTCTATAAATTTCTCTGCATCATCGGGTTCTCATTCTCATTGGTTGGATGCCAATGGGGCGACCAAGTTGAATCACTTGTGCAACCTGACCCAGATGATTTTGGCGTGCTATTTTCGGATACAGCCACTGTGCAGCTTTCCACAATCCTGACAGACTCGGTTATGACAGGGGCACCTCGTCGACTGCTGGTTGGTCGATACATTGATCCCTACTTTGGCAAGGTGCAGACGGCAACCTTTATACAGCCAACTATCCAATCGGGTCTAACAATCCCGCAGAATGCAGAATATGATTCGCTCGTGTTGTTTATGTCTTATGACAAATATTCTTACGGGGACACAACCAAAGCGATCAATTTGTCGGTGCACCGGCTTTTGGTGGACATTCTTACAAAGGATGCTTATTATAATACGAATACGACGGCCTTTGATCCGGTAGCTATTGGTAAAAAGAAATTGACCCCAATGCCAAAGCGGGACAAGACATTCACTATCAAGCTTTCTGACGATTTGGGGAAAAGCATTTTCGAAAAAGGAAAAACAAATTTGCTGCCCTCAAATCAGGATTGGATCAACATGGTAGCAGGACTTACTATCAGAGGTGCTGAGACTGACAATGGAGCTGTGGTAGGTTTTAAGTTGGATAGTGCAAGAATTCAGATGCATTACCACGTTCCCGGTGCGGACGCGGTCAGAAGGGATTCGACAGTTTTTCAAGCCACCGCGTCCTATAACCAGATACTGGCAGACAGAAGTGGCACTGAGATTGCTAACTTAATTCCAAATCAAAGACGTTCGCTACCGACTGCTCAGACCGGTAATAAAGCATTCGTTCAGGCCGGTCCAGGGATTATGACAAAGATTCAGCTGCCGACAATAAGACAATTACGCAATATACAATATACGGCTGCGAACAAAGCATTTCTTCGGATTACACCAACAAGGCTCTCTGTTACTAGCCAGTTTATGGCTCCTCCACAATTGAGGCTTTTTCGGGTCAATGCTAACAATGAGTTTTACGTTGGAGGAGACGGTTTTCCTTTGTCCGTTACAAGATTATCTGATGGTAAGCCTGTCGTGAGCAGCCTGATCAACGATATCGTTAACAATAAGCAATATTATCTGCTGGACATCACTTCCTATGTTGCGGAGCTACTAACGAGCGAAACGGACGATTCCGGTGCATTGGTGCTTAGGACTTCTCCATTCAACGATGTAGCAAATGAGAATGAAAATCCACGCGCTTCAACAGTCTATCCTGCTGCTAACACGGAATTTACCAGGAGCTTGAATCGCTTGGTTTTCGGTGACCAGAAAAGCAACGATCCAGGCATTAAGCTAGAACTTTACTATACGAATGTGAAGGTTGAATAAATCTTCTGATAACATCTATACAAAAAAAATAGGGACCATTACGGTCCCTATTTTTTTTGTGCTATTTCAGGATATCTGATATCGATACTCCTACGCTACCACTACTGGCTTATCCGTCTCATCATCGGCCTTGCCATGCGTTCCTTTCTTGCCCATTGCGAGTTTCTCAATCGCTACGAACAGTACCGGTACCACAAAGATTGCCAGGGATGTGGCTGCTAGCATACCGCCAAATACTGTCCAGCCGATTGTTTTCCGCGATTCTGCTGCTGCGCCGCTTGCGAATGCCAGCGGAAGTACGCCGAGGATAAATGCAAGAGATGTCATAATGATCGGCCGCAGACGCAGCTGCACCGCTTCCAATGTTGCTTTCACCAACTCCATACCGCTATCCACCCGTTCTTTGGCAAATTCGACGATCAGGATCGCATTCTTCGCGGCGAGACCAATCAATGTGATCAAACCGATTTGGGCGTAAATGTTATTGGAAAGATTTGGCAGTAATGTCAATGTCAAAATCGATCCGAATGCGCCGATAGGTACGGCAAAAAGTACCGAGAATGGTATCGACCAGCTTTCATAAAGTGCCGCCAGGAAGAGGAATACGAATATGATCGAGATCGCAAAAATCGTGGTCGTACTGTCGCCTGCCTTGATTTCCTCGCTACTCATACCCGAGAATTCGTAGCTGTAACCTGCTGGCAGCTTGGCAGCTTCTTCACGCAATGCCGTGATGGCCTGGCCGCTACTGAATCCTGGTTTTGGCGTACCGTTAATTTCCACAGACCGGTAAATGTTGTAATGCGAAATCAATGCGGGATTTTCCACCACTTTGGAAGTAACCAATGCACTCAGCGGCACCATATTACCTGCCCGGTTGCGGACGTAAAATTTCTGGATTTTGTCAAGCGACGAGCGAAAACTGCTGTCTGCCTGCACCATTACCCGGAAATTCCTTCCGTACAAGTTGAAATCATTCACATAACTACTACCCAGCAATGTGGAAAGCGAGCTGAATACGTCGTTCACCTGCACCCCCAGTTTTTTGGTTTTATCCCTATCCACATCAATCTGATAACTTGGCGTCCGGGCATTGAAAAATGTATAAGCCATCGCAATTTCGGGCCGCTTGTTCACCGCTCCGAGGAAGTTGCGCATCACGCCTTCAAATTGCTGAATGTTATCGGTACTCGTAGATTGTTGTAATTCAAAAGTAAAACCGGATGTCGCTCCCAAACCAGGTATCGCGGGAGGTGCAATCGCCAGTACGCGCGCTTCTTTGATATTCGCCGTGCGTTTCTGAATTTCCTTGATGACTGCCTGTACGTGGTGCTCAGCCCCTTTTCTGTCAGCCCAGGGTTTCAGGTTGACAAACATAGTACCCACGTTTGATTTGTTTGAAAAGCTAAGAATGTTCAAACCAGCCAAACCACCCACCACGCGTACTTCCGGGATGGAAGAAACACGCTGCATAATGTCCTTGATCATTGCCACATTACGAACCGTAGAAGTTGCTTCCTGCATTTCGTAAGTCACATACAAACGACCCTCATCCTCCACCGGAATAAAGCCCGAAGGTTTGTTTTTGAATAGAAAGAACAGACCTACGAACAGACAAACCATCATCACCAAAACAAGTGGCGTGGCTTTGATCCATTTGGCGACGCCCCGGGTATACCCATGCGAAACCCGCTCAAACCACCTGTTGAACTTGTCAAAGAATTTTTCAAGCCAGTTTTTCTGATCATTTTCTCCTTTCGAAGGTCTCAACATGATCGAGCACAATGCTGGTGTCAGTGAAAGTGCGACAAATGCCGAAAGAAGCACAGACACCGCAATCGTGATCGCAAACTGCTGGTAGAGCCGGCCGACAATCCCGGGAACAAAACTTACCGGGACGAAAACCGCTGCCAAAATCAATGCGATAGCGATAACCGGACCGGAAATGTCTTTCATCGCCTGAACAGTCGCATCCTTCGGTGACATTTTTTTATCATCAATATAATGCTGCACCGCTTCCACCACCACAATCGCATCATCCACCACAATACCAATCGCGAGTACGAATGCAAAAAGTGTTAATGTGTTGATCGTGAAGCCAAAAGGAATAAAGAAGATAAATGTTCCGATCAGCGAAACCGGGATCGCAAGGATAGGGATTAAGGTTGCCCGCCAGTTTTGCAAAAACAAAAACACCACAATTACCACCAGGATCATCGCCTCGGCAAATGTGTGCAGTACCTCTTCAATCGAAACCTGGACCACCGTCGCAGTTTCCGTCGGGATTACGTAATCGATATCCTTTGGAAATGTCTTCTTCATCGACTCCAAAGCCTTCATCACACCCTCATAAGTAGCGAGTGCATTCGCGCCGGGAGCCTGGTAGATCAATACAAACGCAGCAGGTTTACCACTCACAAATGCATTGATACCGTAATCAAATTTTCCCAATTCCACCCGCGCCACGTCACGCAGGTACACCACACTTCCCTCTTCCGGGGACGAGCGGACAATGATATCTTCAAACTGTTCTTTTGTATTTAAACGGCTGTTTGTCAAGACGCTATATTCGAAACTTTGCTGATTTGGCTGAGGTGTACCACCCACGGTTCCCGCCGCTACCTGTAAGTTTTGCTCCGAAAGTGCCGCCGAAATGTCGGAAGGCGTCATTTTAAGGTTTGCCAGTTTTTCAGGGTCCAGCCACACACGCATACCAAAGTCATCGGCCCTTGAAATAATATCACCAACCCCTTTTACACGCTGCAAGGCGTCTTTCAGGTAAATGTTGGCATAGTTACCGATGAACTGCGAATCATGCGTACCATTTGGCGAGTACAGCGCAAGGGCGATCATGATACTTGGCTGGCGTTTTCTTACTGTCAGACCCAATCTTTTTACCGCATCCGGCAATGTTGGCTCAGCCACACTCACGCGGTTCTGAACATCCAGCGCCGCAATGTTTACGTCGGTACCTACATCAAAAGTCACGTTAATGCTGCTCTGCCCGCTGCTCGTCGAGTTGCTGGACATGTAAGTCATCCCCGGCGTACCGTTGATCTGCGTTTCAATCGGCGTAGTGGTCGTTTGCTCCACCGTCTGGGCGTCGGCACCTGTAAAGTTACCGGTGATGGACACGGTAGGAGGGGTTACGTCCGGATACTGCGCCACGGGTAAGGTGGTGAGAGCGATCAAGCCCACCAAGACCAGCACGACAGACGCTACAATCGCGGTTACCGGTCTTTTTATAAAAATATCTGCAATCATTTTTTACCAGTTGTAGTGAAAATAGTAAAGGAGGAACTGATTATTTGCCCGGGCTCGCATTGCCTTCGCCTGCTTTGATAACTGCGCCCTCTCTCAGGTTCTGCACGCCTTCCACGGCGATTTTTTCTCCTTCTTTAAGCCCTTCTTTCACGATAATGTTGTTGCCCAGCGGCGTCCCCAGCTGCACTTTGCGCTGACTTACCTTGCTGCTGTCGCCCTCTACATATACGAAAAACTCGCCCAGCTGCTCGGTCACCGCTTTGTATGGGATCACGATAGATTTGGCGGAAGCATTGTTGAGCACACGCACCGTGCAGCTCATGCCCGCGCGAAGCTGGTTGGCTTTGTTTGGAAAAACGAGACGGGCTTTAATGCTACCAGTCTGAGGATCAACGGCCCTGTCTAGGAAAGCAATTTTTCCCGAAGAAGGATAAATGTCGGTACCGAATTTTAATGTAAATGTTGAATCAGAATCTTTCTGACCTTTCATCATATTGGTAAACCGGTAAATTTCTTTCTGGTCAACATTAAAATCTACCGCAAGCTGGCCATCGGTAGAAACCGTATTCAAAACCGTCTGCCCGGCAGAAACAGCCGCGCCTACCTTTACCAGAGAAATGCCGATCACACCATCAAAAGGCGCTGTGACCTTGGTATAATTTACGCTGGTCTGCACCGCCTTAATGTTGGCTTTCGCAGCTTCGGATTGTCTTTTGGCTACTTCCAGTGCAGCGTCCGCATTGTCGACCAGCTGCTTGGCAACCGCGTCATTTTTTTCGAGTTCGTGGTAGCGGTCCGCATCTTTTTGTGCCCTCGCCAGGTTCGCTTCCTGCACATTGGCATTGGCTACGGCCTGCTCGTAATTAGCATTATAAAGCTGAGCGTCAATAGAATAAAGAAGCTGTCCTTTTTTGACGCGCGCACCATCTTTGAAATGAATACCTGTAACAAAACCGGTAACCTGCGGACGAAGCTCGATCTCATTTAGCGGGACCACGGTACCTGGGTACTCATCATAAAAAGGCGCCTCCGTGCTGGTCACAGAAACCAATGTTACCGGAATCGCCGGAGGAGTTGTAGGCTGTTGCTGCTGATCTTTTTTTCCGCAGGATAACACGGTGGTAAGCAACAGCGCAGCGGAGTAATATTTGATCTTATTTAAAAACATATCGGCAAAGTATTTTCGATTTGGTTCGACTGGTGATGGGGTTTATTGGAAATTAATCTGGCCAAGCGCTTTCTGCACATCTATTTTGCTGGCAAGCACCTGGTACAAGGCATTGGAATAATTGATCCGCGCCAAACGCAGGTCGGTTTCGGAGGTAACCACTTCCAGGTACGTTTTGATACCCGATTTATATTGAAGCTGAATCACGTCATACACTTCCCGGGCAAGGTCCACATTCTCTTTCTGAGCGAGCAGGTTGGTCAGGTAACTCTTGTAATTCGCTAGCGCAGTAGCATATTCCGAGCTAACATTGTTTTGCAAACCTCTGATATCCCAGTCCAGCCGCTTGATCTGCCACTCGGCCTGGCGGGTATTGGCCCGGCGTTTTCCACCCTGATAGAGCGGCAGTGAAAGTGTCAGCAAACCAAAAGAGTTGGGATAATTTTTACCATACAGGTCCGTAAACTGGTTGTTTTGAAAATTGAGGTTATAAGCGCCGTTCAGCGAAACATTGGGCAGGTAGCTCCATTTGTTGTATTGTAAATTCGCTTCCAAAAGCTTCTTCTGCGTCGCCAGGATCTGGTATTCTATCCGTGTGTTGAGGTCCACATTCTGCAAAGTGTCCAGCGCGATCTCACGTTCCATTTGAAGTGAATCATAGCTGATCGTCAGCTCTTTATCAATCGGATAGCCCATCAGGTTTTTGAGGTATTCCGTTTTCGCTTTCAGGATTTCCTCATTTCCCTTCTTATTTGCCTTCGTATTGTTCAGCGAAATCGTGGCGCGTTTGAAGTCGATCTTATCCGCTACGCCCGATTCATACTGGGCTTTTGCGTCTTTCAAGCTTCTTTCCAGCCGTACAATGTCTTCATTCGCCACATCGATCTGCTGGGTAGTGGCGAGCACATCATAAAACGCTTTCGACACATTCACCGCAATGTCCGTTTTGTTGTTGACGGTGTTTTGCGCAGCGGCCAGCTGGACATCACGTTTGGTTTGATTTGCCAAAAGCACATCCCGGTTAAAAATCTGCTGCGACAAGGTAAACTGCGCTGCCGAAACATTCTTTACCCCCAATTTCACCGGGTTACCTGCGATAATGCTGGTTTGGACGATGAAGTTTTTTTGAAGGTTGTAATTAAAATTAATCTGTGGGTACCAGTCGGCAAGCTTACTCCTGATCTGATTTTCCGTAATGCGCTCGTCAATCACCGATTGCTGAATAACCGGCTGGTATTTGACAGCATAAGACACCACATCCTGCAAAGTCGCCTTTTCAAGCGTAGGAGCGGTCTGTGTGTTTTCGGGAACGAGTTGTGCTAAAACGGGATCAATACAGCTTATTAACAGGAATGCCGAGCCAATTGCCAAACGCATTATTTTTTGTGGCTTTGACCAATTCTTCATGAATTGAAATTTGTTTTGGATAGAGAAATGAAAAGTTCTTCGAGCAGGAGGGTAAAACGTTTCGTAACTCCCGGTGACAATATAAAGTAGTTGATACCTCACCTATTACCGGTTAATGGTATTAAGGATTTAAAAGCCGGAATAGTTTCACTATATGGGCTAAAAAAAGCCTATAATCCCGCATTATCTTAGAAATATTTTATTTTTGGCGGGAATTATACCTAATCATTTTAGGAGAATGTTAAATCTCCGGAGAACCGGTTATTTTTTGAGGCCAGGCTTTTTCGATCAGCCATGCAAATGTGATCACGAGCACGCAGCCGATCAGGTTGAGCCAGAGAAATGCGGTTAAATCGTAGATGTAACTGATCACTACGAATATTTCACCCAGGATACTTCCCCAGAATACCGCACGGCTGTTGATGTTTTTGAAATAAAATGCGACGAGAAATATACCGAGGATCACGCCATAAAAAAGGGAGCCGAGAATGTTGACCGCCTCGATCATACTGCCCAGCCGGGCCGCGTATTGGGCAACGAAAATGCAGAAAATACCCCAGAAAAAAGTAGCCCAGCGGGAAGCCTTCACATAGTCGCGGGATTCGTCGTCTTTCCGGACCATACGTTTGTAAATATCGACCACACTGCAAGATGCCAGCGAGTTATAAGCCGAAGCCACAGAACCCATCGACGCCAGCAAAATCACCGCGATCAACAACCCGACCATTCCCACCGGCAGGTAATCAATTACAAAGCGCAGAAAAATGTAATTCACATCATTGGTATCACCGCCGTTTGCCTTGGAAAGCAATGTTTGCGCCTCCGCCCGTACTTTGCCCACATTCTTTTCCATTTTGGACAAAATGTCCCGCGATTTGTCGATTGCAGCCTCATCGCCAGCATTCAATGCTTTGGTCAGCGCCAGCACCTGCGGGCGTTTTTCGGTCTGGATCTGTGCGTGCTGCTTTTCCAGCGCATTATATTCCGCCGCGTATTGGGTGGTCTTTATTTTATCAACAACCGTTTTATTAAAGAAAAGCGGCGGCGCGGTGAATTGGTAAAAAGCAAAAACCAGCACACCCACGAGCAGGATCAGAAACTGCATCGGGATCTTCATCAAACCATTCATCGCCAGTCCTAACTTGCTTTGTCCTTCCGAGCTACCCGTCATAAATCTTCCCACCTGCGACTGATCTGTACCGAAATAGGAGAGTTGCAAAAAAAATCCACCGATCAGTCCCGACCATACATTATATCTGTTGTCGAGATCAAATGTAAAATCGATGAGATTGACTTTGCCCATTTTACCCGCAACATGCAGCGCGTCAGTAAATGATACATCTGCTGGAAGGAATTTCACTACCATAAAACCTGCCACGACCATGCTCACGGTAATGATCGCCATCTGCTGCAAATGGGTATGTGAAACCGCCTGAGAGCCACCGGAAATAGTATAGATCATCACGATACCACCGGAAATAATGTTGGTCAATGTAATGTCCCAGCCAAGGATCGCTGAAAGAATCAGCGATGGAGCATAGATGGAAAGTCCGGTAGATAGACCTCTTTGGAGTAGAAAAAGAAAGGATGTTAATGCGCGGGTACGAAGGTCAAAACGGCCTTCCAGGAATTCGTAGGCCGTGAAAACTTTCATCTGGCCGAATTTCGGGACGAATGTCATACAAAGCACCACCATCGCCAGCGGCAACCCGAAATAGAATTGGACAAACCGCATTCCGTCAGTATACGCCTGGCCGGGTGCCGATAAAAAAGTGATCGCGCTGGCCTGGGTGGCCATTAATGATAAGGTAACATTGTACCAGGGCATAGACTTGCCGGCCAGCAAAAACGAATCCATGGTATGTTTCTCGCGGCTGCGGTAGATACCATACGAAACGACAAATATTAATGTAAGGGAAAGTACAATCCAGTCAAGGTAGTTCATTGAAAGTGGGTCATGAATAAATAGAAGAGGACGATCAGCAGAATCAATGTGCCGATCATTAAAATGTATAACTGCTTCCAGCTGCTGACAAAAGGCGGAAGCCCGTCACGGTCCTGTGCACTATTTTCCGGGTTGATCATGGCAGAAGGTGGTTTTCGGCGATCAAAAATTGGGGTGATTGTACTTTGGGTAAAATTAGAACGGTTTTTCCATTCTTTTAGCATAAGGTTACATACTCCGCGAAAGAGTTGCTTCCTGGGCACAGACAGGATACAACAGGCTAGTTAGCTAGTTAATAATTATTTATTTTCCGGGAATATTACAATGTAAATCAAACTTTTCTCTGTGAAAAAGCTCTTTACCTTTCTCCTTCTGCTCGGCGGATTATTGACGCAACACGCTAATTCGCAGCAACTTCCGCCGATTTTTGACAAAAGTTACGATAGCCAGAAAGACTCCCGCGTGCGGCAATACCTCACGCCGCGGCGTATTGTCTGGACGTCGGATAAAACTTCTACCAGCGTCATAGACGCACAAAATCTGCTCAAAAAAGGCACAGGACAGGCGGATCTGGTACACAAGAACTTTTGCAAACTGATCAGTAACGACCAGGAGCAGCCGGGGATATTGTTTGATTTTGGCAAAGAGATCCAGGGCGGCATTCAGCTCATCACCGATCAGCCTGCCAACCAGAAGCCGATCCGTATACGCATCCGTTTTGGTGAATCCGTTAGCGAGGCTATGTCCAGCATTGACACGATTCAGGGCGCAACGAATGATCACGCCATGCGTGATTTCACGATCGAAGTGCCGTGGCTGGGTATGACGAATGTTGGAAATTCAGGTTTTCGTTTTGCAAGAATTGATTTAGTCGATCCGAATCGTGAGCTGCAATTAAAAGAGGTACGGGCCATTTTTGAATACCGCGACATTCCTTATTTAGGTTCATTTAAAAGTAATGATGAAAGACTGAACAAGATCTGGAACACCGGCGCCTATACGGTACATTTAAATATGCAGGAATATTTGTGGGACGGTATCAAGCGCGACCGGCTGGTGTGGGTAGGGGATATGCATCCGGAAGTGATGACGATCAATACGGTTTTTGGTAAAAATGAAGTGGTAGCCAAAAGCCTCGACCAGGCGCGTGACATTACGCCGCTACCCGGCTGGATGAATGGTATCAGCGCTTATTCCATGTGGTGGGTTTTAATCCACAGGGATTTATATAAAAATCAGGGCGATATGGAATATCTGAGAAAACAACAAAAATACCTGGTAGCTCTGCTGGATTTATTAATCTCCAAGACAAAAGACAACAAGGAAAATCTCGATGGTACCCGATTCCTCGACTGGCCTTCGAGTGAAAATCCGAAAGGAATCCACGCCGGATTGCACGCCATGATTGTGATGACGCTGGAAGCAGGCGCTGAACTTTGCACGATCCTCGACGAACCTGCCCAAGCCGCTAAATGTAAGGCCACTGCGACCCAACTGAAACTATACGTTCCTGATCCAAACAATTCCAAACAAGCAGCCTCGTTGATGGCGCTGGCCGGTTTAATGCCAGCCGAAAAAGCGAATGCAGACGTAATTTCACAAGGTGAATGTGAGCGGTTTTCGACATTTTACGGATACTATATGTTGCAGGCAAAAGCGAAAGCAAAGGATTACACAGGGGCATTAAATTGCATCCGCAACTACTGGGGCGGCATGCTGGATATGGGCGCGACGACATTCTGGGAAGATTTTGATCTGGCCTGGACCAAGAATGCTGCGCCAATTGATGACCTAGTGCCGGAAGGTAAAGATGACATTCACGGTGATTTTGGCGCATACTGTTACAAAAACCTCCGCCATAGCCTCTGCCACGGCTGGGCATCAGGCCCAACTTCCTGGCTTTCGGAGCATGTGCTGGGTATCAGTATTGTAGAACCCGGCGCAAAAACCATCCGCATTCAGCCCAATCTGGGCGACCTCGCCTGGGCCGAAGGTACCTATCCCACGCCGCTGGGCATCGTCAAAGTGCGGCACGAAAAACAGCCCGACGGCTCGGTGAAATCGACCATCGACGCACCAAAAGGAATGAAAGTCCTCCGCTAACCCCGCAACCTTACCTAACCTGATGAAACTTCGTTCTTTATTCACCTTCCTATGGTCAGCTACATTGATTTTAGGAACATTAAATGTTTTTGCCAAAGGTCTCAATCCGTCCTACCTCCGCTGCGAGTACAAAGTTGACCCGGTTACGGATGTGAGCAATCCCCGCCTGAGCTGGGTGCTGGCTTCGGACGAAAACAACCAGGTGCAAACTGCGTATCAGATCCTGGTTTCGACTTCCAAAGAGTCTTTGACGGAGCGTGATGCGGATCTCTGGAATTCCGGCAAAGTCAATGGTCGGGATACTTACCAAATCGTTTATAATGGTAAACCTTTAAAATCAAGGGATTTGTGTTATTGGAAAGTGCGTAGCTGGGACAAAAACGGCGTGGCTGGTCCGTGGAGCGAGGCGGCCACCTGGGAAATGGGCTTGCTGTCAAAAACGGAGTGGAAAGGAAAATGGATCGGGCTGGACCTGGATCATTTGGGAAAAGGAAAAGTGTATCATTTGCCGCCCGCACCCTATTTGCGGAAGGAAATTTTTATCAAAAAAGGTTTGAAAAAAGCCCGGCTGTATATTACTGCACTGGGCGTTTACGAAATGAATGTGAATGGTCAGAAAGCAGGTGACGCAAGACTTACACCGGGCTGGACTGATTATGACAAACGTGTTTATTACCAGACTTACAATGTTACCACCAGCCTGAAAGAAGGTCCGAATGCATTGGCGGCACAGTTGTCCTACGGCTGGTACGCGGGGTATTTGGGTTATGGTTTGTTAGTTCAAAATCCGGTTGTTCGAGGCTTTTATGGAAGGGTACCGACATTAAAAGCGCAGCTGGAAATACAGTATGCCGACGGAACCACCGAAACATTCAGCACCGACGAAACCTGGAAAGCCAGCCAGGGCGCTTTGCTGGAATCGGATCTTTTGAATGGTGAAACCTATGATGCGAGACTGGAATTTAAGGATTGGGGAAAAACAGGATTTAATGATAAAAGCTGGAAGAATGCAGAAATTTTTCCGGACAAAGGTGAGCGAAAAGTGCAGGTATATCCAGGCCCCCCGGTAAAAGTGACGCAGGAACTGGCGGTGAAATCCGTGACGCCGCGGCCAGACGGTACTTATATTTTTGATTTAGCCCAAAACTTTGCGGGCGTGATCAGTCTGAAAGTAAAAGGCAGGGCAGGGGATACAATCCGGCTGAGGTATGGCGAAAAACTGCATCCCGACGGCCGGTTGATGACCGAAAACCTGCGGATGGCGAGAGCAACCGACACCTATATATTAAGGGGCGACGCCGCGGGCGAAACCTGGGAGCCGAAGTTCACATTTCACGGGTTTCAATATGTGGAGATAAAGGGTTTGAAAGAAGCTCCATCAAAAGATATGCTGACTGGATTGGTAGTCGGTTCCGATACGCCCAAAGTCGGATCATTTGAAACAGATAATGCAATGGCCAACCAGTTGTATAGCAACATTGACTGGACCCAACGCGCCAATTACCTCGAAATCCCAACCGACTGCCCGCAGCGCGACGAGCGTATTGCCTGGACAGGCGACGCGCAGGTTTACGCCAAATCCGCCACATTCAACCGCGACGTCGCCTCATTTTTTACCAAATGGATCGTCGACCTCAATGATGGCCAGTATGAAAGCGGCGCCTATCCTTTATATGCACCCCGCCCGAACCTCCGGTGGCACGACACATTCTCGCCCGGCTGGATGGAAGCGGGCATTATATGTCCCTATCAGGTGTACCGCGCCTACGCCGACACGCGCATGATCGCCGAGGGGTGGACTTACATGGTGCGTTTCATGGATTTTCTGGAAAAAAGAAGCAAGGGCACGCATGTATTCGTAGAAAATTCCTTCACCGACATATCACCAAAAGGTGGCTTCGGCGACTGGCTTTCATTCGGCAAAAAAACACCGCCCGACTTGCTCGCATCCTTCTACTACTGCTACTGCGCAGACCTGATGACCGAAATGGCTGGCGCAATCGGAAATGGAAAAGATAAAAAACGCTTCACCGAAACCGCCGCAGCTATCAGAAAAGCCATCACAGAACATTATACTGATGCGGACGGCAAATTCAAATGTAATGCAAAAGCTTACGGCGATGGGGAAGGATATGTAGACGGCGCGCTCGGTTTTACAGGACACACGCAGACTGTTTACGCCAATGCGATTTATATGAACATTGTAAAACCAGCTGATAAGACGAAAGCCGGCAACTTCCTGGCGGCTCTTTTAAAAGAAAATGGAAATAAAATGAGCACCGGCTTCCTGGGTGCAAAACCGATGTTGCCCGCCCTTTCGGCCACCGGTCACTCCGATGAGGCTTATCATTTATTTTTAAGCAAAGAATTTCCTTCCTGGGGATTTGAGGTGGCGAATGGTTCCACGACGATCTGGGAGCGCTGGGACAGTTTTACCAAAGAAGATGGTTTCAAATACAATGCTGCTATGAACTCTTTTAGCCACTATGCATTTGGTGCTGTTTGTGAGTGGATGTTTGGAAATGCGGCTGGTATCAAATCTGTCAAACCGGGTTTCGCTGAATTCATCATTCGCCCGGAGATTGCACCGGATGGGATGGGGAACGATGGAGTGAATGAACTCAAAGCTTCCTTGCAGTCAATGAATGGGTTGATTGCTTCGGAGTGGAGCAAGAAATCCGGGACGCTGCGTATGAAGGTAATGGTGCCCGTTAACACGATCGCCAACATTTATGTACCCGCATCAAATGCAGGCCAGGTTAAGTTGAACAACAAAACACTGGCAACTTCAAAAGACGTTCAAGTAACTGGCTCAGAGGCAGGTTATGTGATTGTCAAGGCTGGTTCGGGTACTTTTGAGTTTGTAGCAGAGAAGTAGCAGTTTAGGGACATTCCCGATTTATTTCTTAACTTTTGGGTTCAAAAACTTCCCTGAAAGCTCATATCACGTCTATTGATGACTTCTAACTCAACGTTATTCACGCGCGGCCTGACCGTCTTTGCCACATTATCACTACTTTTTTCTGGAATAAACTGCACGCCGGCCCTTGCATTTCAGGCTTATACCCAGGATTCATCTTTCGCTCAAACCACTACGAAAAGTTATGTGGAAATAGCCGGATATGCTTCCAGTGCATCCCGGACGCCTTTCTGGTTGCGTGCCAATCAGTGGGGGATCGTTCCAAATTCGGGTCAGATCGGAAGCCTGCGCGCGGGTGTTGAAGGCAGGAAAGCATTGTCGGGCGATTCTCTGCCGAATGCTAAATGGAGCGTCGCATATGGTGTAGAGCTTGTTGGAAACCTGAGTGAGAACAGTAAATTTCTCATTCCCCAGGGTTATGTCGGACTTGCATTCAGGAGTTTTCAGCTGACCGTTGGCCGCCGGAAGCAATATGTTGGTTTTAATGATCACGAACTGGGGACCGGCGCATATTTATGGTCAGGAAATGCGCTGCCGATTCCAAGAATTCAGCTGGGTTTTGAAAAATACGTCCCACTGATCCGTAATTTTCTGTATTTCAAAGGTTTCTACTCCGATGGCTGGTTCGATAACCACCGGCCCGTCACCAGCGACTTGAAGCTGCATAACAAAGCATTATACATTCGTCTGGGCAGACCTGACGGAATTCTGAAACTGCACGGAGGCTTTAATCACGCTGTGCAGTGGGGTGGAAAAAGCCCTTATTTTACTGAAAACGGCCAAATGCCAAATGGGTTGAAGAATTACTGGCTGGCGGTATCGGGTTTTAAACCCTCAGAAAAATCAGGCTTATCTTCCTTCGACGCACATAACCGGATTGGAAACCACGTCGCGAGTATCGACGCAGGAATCGAGTTGGATTTTAAAACGGTCAACATGTTTTTCTATCGCCAGAGCGTTGTGGAGGATGGTTCACTCTTTTATCTCAACAATGTCAAAGATGGATTGAATGGTGTGACATTCACGATAAAAAATACCGATGGCAGGTTTTTCACGGTCGATCGCCTGACGCTGGAATTGCTATATACCAAAAGCCAGGGAGGCAGCGTGGCAATCGATGGTAACAGCATTCGCGGCAAGGACGATTACTTCAATAATGGTCAGGTGCGAGACGGTTGGTCCTATTTCGGCCGCGGTATCGGGACTCCTTTCATCACTGCGCAAAACGACAACAACTGGCCAAGATACGCCGACTTCTTTACAAACAACAACCGGGTTTGGGTGACACATTTGGGCATGAAAGGCAGGTTGCACGACGCTATCTGGATGACCAAACTATCCTATTCCAGCAATCAGGGCACTTACGACCAGGCGTTACCTGGCAAGACCTATCAGTTTTCAGGTATAATCGGACTGGAAAAGCCGGTTACCTGGTTGGGAGGAGCAGTCATCAAAGGCGCTATCTCCCTGGATCAGGGTAAATTATTTGATAACGCCTTTGGAGGAATGCTGGCAATCAGGAAAAATATTTCTTTGTAGGCGGTTCTACTCCGCTTTCAGCCGGTCGATGCAAACGGTAAGGCTATCTCTCCAATAAGGGATTTTAATGCCGAACGTGCTCTTGATTTTGCTTTTATCCATCACAGAATAAGCAGGCCGCACCGCCTTTGTAACATACTCCGAAGTTTTCACCGGGTTAACAATCACCTGCGTTGCACTAATGTCAAAAACCGCTTTGGCAAAATCAAACCAGGAAGTAACACCTTCATTACTATAATGATAAATGCCGTAAGCCTCGCTGCCTGACTCGAGAATGTCGAGGATCGCACCCGCCAGGTCGATCGCGTAAGTAGGAGAGCCCACTTGATCGACGATCACGCCCAATTGATCGCGTTCGCTGCCAAGACGCAGCATTGTTTTTACAAAATTGTTACCATATTCCGAATACAACCAGCTGGTTCTCAATGTAAAGTGTTGCGGTAAAACTTCTGCAATAGCCACTTCACCTTCCAGCTTGGTAAGACCGTAAATGTTTTCAGGTTCAGTCGGGTCTGACTCTCCCAGCAAGCCGGTCACATCACCTTTAAAAACAAAATCCGTACTGACGTGGATCAGTGCAGACTGATGTTTCGCGCAGATCTCAGCAATGTTCGCGGCCCCGTCACGATTTACTTTCCGGCAGGTATCCTGGTCATCTTCCGCTTTGTCAACGGCGGTATATGCGGCGCAATTAATCACATAAGAAGGTTTCTCTTCTGAAAACAGCTTGTCGAGCAAGTCTTTGCTGAGAATGTTGCCGGCTTCTTCCGAAGGGAAGGAAATATCTGTCAAATTTCTTTCGGAGGAGACTTTTTTTAGGCAGCTGCCCAGCTGGCCGGAGGCACCGAGTACAAGGATTTTCATGGATTTTTTTTGAGTAAGTCAGGCAAATATAGGAAATAAAGCCTAGCGACAGTTCTACAAATTCTACCAAAGTTATCCACAATTCCACATGCCTATTGGGCCTCTTCCGAAGCTTTTAAATGCTCATATTGTGGAATTTACGCCGTACTACAAAGTCGGAACATATTTTAGTCAAAATGTTTTAGTTATAGTGTAGAATTATTACAATCAAAATTTGCAATTGTATTTTAATAATAATTTGATAATTTATGTAGAAGTAATTTGTAGATTGTTGGCTAGTGTAGTATTTTTGTTTGTGGTTCTCAATAAGTTATTCGCAAAAGTCAACATACAAACCCCCAATGGGATTTTTAGACACGTATACAACTAAGTTAACCCCTGAAACAGCAGCACATCTACTAAGACGGGCCACCTTCGGCCCAACGCAGCAGGAGATCAGTGATTTCGTCGGAAAAACAGCCAGTGAGGCTGTTGATATTTTGATTAATAATGCTTCGTATAGGGCGAGTCCTCCGCCTCCGGTGGAGATGGATGAGACAAGGTCGGATGCAGGGCAGCCGTT
Source organism: Dyadobacter luticola (assembly GCF_005860805.1). Taxonomy (GTDB): domain Bacteria; phylum Bacteroidota; class Bacteroidia; order Cytophagales; family Spirosomataceae; genus Dyadobacter; species Dyadobacter luticola. The sequence continues at coordinate 413,333 of NZ_VCEJ01000002.1, forward strand.
TTTGAATAAGCCGTTTGATGCTAGTAGGAAAGGAGTTCTATACAACTACGTTCAATATTGGTGGATTGGCTTGATGACCGAACAAACTGGTAAGCCGTCTATTCTAGAAAAACTAGCCGCTTTCTGGCAAAACCATTTTGTCGTTGCGTATAGTGCGGTTCAGGAATATAGGTATATGTATCGCTACCTAAGTTCTATTCGAGCCAATGCGCTTGGAAATTTCAGGGACTTTGTAATTACTATCACAAAGGATCCTGGCATGTTGGTGTTTCAAAATGGCAATTTGAATACTAAAGGAAGTCCTAACGAAAATTACGGGCGGGAGTTGCAGGAGCTATTTACTGTTGGCCAAAAGGATTTTGTAGGTAATCAAAATTACACCGAGCAGGACGTAAAGGCTGCTGCCAGAGTGCTTACGGGTTGGCAGATCACGAATCGAGGAGTACCTAACTCAACGACTTTCGATCCTGTCTTTACATTAAGCAGGCACGATGTAAGTGACAAGGCCTTTTCATCAAGCTATAACAACACCATTATACAGGGAAGGAACAGTGACTCTGCTGGTGATGCTGAGCTTGGCGATTTGGTAAATATGCTTTTATCACATTCTGAATGTCCAAAGTTTATCTGCCGAAAATTGTACAGATGGTTTGTCAATCCTAATGTAACGCAGGAAATAGACGATCAGGTTATCGTCCCGTTGGCTGCATTTTTTGCTAGTCCCAGTAATAATTTTCAGATAGTGCCTGTCATAAAAAAAATGTTGACAAGTAGCATATTTTTTGATCCTAGAAATGTAGGAGCAATCATAAAAGCGCCTTCCGAATTTTTAATAGGAACTCTCAGGCTCTTTAATCAGCCCGTACCTGATTACACAGTTGATTACGTATCGTTTCGTAAGATGATGAGTTTTGTCAGCACCAGAATGATTACACTTCAATTAGACTTTTTGGATCAGCCCACCGTTTTCGGATCTCTTCCATACTACCAGACAGGGTTCTCGAAAAATTGGATTAACGAGTCATCGTTGGGAATTCGCGGTTCATATATGGAGGCAATCGTGTATCCGTCATATAAGGTTTCAACAGATTACACAATTGGCGTTGATATACTGGGCATTTTGAAAGCGGCACAGCCAAATTTCTCAGATGTCTCAGGAACGCCGGCAATTTCATGTGAGCAAGTCCTTGTAACATTATCGAGGAATTTGTTCGCGACCAGCCTTTCCCAAGGACAACGAGACTTCCTAATAGATACAATCATGATGATGAACAGTAGCCCTAGAACAACTTGGGTAAAGGAGTGGGATTCGTATCGCTCCGTTCCTACTGATACAATTAGGCAAAACACGATCCTTTGGCGTTGCCGGGCGTTACTAAAGTACATGTTGACCATGGCAGAATATCAAGTTTTTTAATTTCTGAGCTGCATGAAAAGAAGAGATTTTATATCCAGGGCATCGTCACTTATGCTGCCTGTTGTTTTGAATGGGTTCAATGTGAAATCCTTGTCAAAGAGTTCCGCATTAGTTCGGTCACTCCGGGAAATGGCTGCGGCGAATGATGATCGGGCTTTAGTAATTATCTATTTAGCTGGGGGTAATGACGGCTTAAATACAGTAATACCTCTGGAATACTACTCTGAATACTTTAATCTTAGAAGCAATATTGCCATTCCCGAGAGTAATGTACTAAGGCTATCAGGTAATTTGGCAACCGGCTTCCACCCTGCTATGACCGGAATGCGGCAAATGTATGATGATGGTAAACTCGCCATTGTTCATTCAGTATCATACCCGGACGCGAACTTATCGCATTATCGTTCAACTGATATTTGGATGACTGGTGTCGATGCGAGTAAGTACTCAAACTCGGGTTGGGCAGGGCGTTATTTGAATGACCGATTTGCGACATATCCCCAAGGATATCCGAATTCTAGCATGGAAGATCCCCTGGCCATTCAGATTGGCCAGATCAGCACAACAGCGCTTCTAGGTAATACAGAACCGATGGGTGTTACTTTTCAGGACCCAGGTTCATTCTACCAGCTCATTGGTGAATCGACTGCCAGCACAGAAACTAATTTACCATGCTGCGATGCAGGTGAGCTTATTTCTTACATCCGGGAAAAACAAATCCTTGCGACTGGCTACGCGGCAGAAGTAAAAGCTGCTGCAGACGCAGGGAAAAACCTTGCCGTATATCCTGCTACGTCAGAAAAAAACGAGTTGGCTGAACAGTTGAAAATTGTTGCCCGTCTAATACATGGCGGCCTCAAATCAAAAATATATTACGTTGAGCTAGGTGGGTTTGACACTCATGCCGACCAGATTGGGTCTGACAGCCTTGAAGGAAAGCATGCGCAGCTTTTAAGGAAATTATCGGACGCGGTAGCTGCTTTTCAAAGTGATTTGAATTTACAGGGCACGGAAAACAGAGTCCTGGGGATGACCTTTTCTGACTTTGGTAGGAGGGCAACTTCGAACGCTTCAAATGGAACCGACCACGGTGTTGGCGCCCCCATGTTTGTTTTTGGAACTGGGATAAAGAGGCAGGTCGTAGGTACCAATCCAGACTTGATAAATGGTCTAATCCAAGGGTCTACAACGGGAGGTATAGTTAACCGTGACATCAAAATGCAAATAGACTTTAGAAGAGTCTATTCGGATGTTCTTATCGATTGGTTTGGGCTTTCGCGCAGCAAGACAGATAACATTCTGTTTAAGGACTTCAAAACAACATCGTTGTTTTCGGATGTAGTTGAAAGCATTTCATCTGGTGGCTGGCCCAACCCAGAAATTTGGTCGAACGGAAGAGTGCCATCGGAAACAACAATTGTCCGTGTCAATGCAGGACATATTGTGGAGGTTGGGCAGAATGTCACGGCAAAAGCGTTGAAGGTCGAAGCCGGTGGAGAACTTAAGTTTTTAGGAAATTATGGTGTCAAGATCACTGGATAATTCGGCAATTCCCATTTGGAAAGAAGCAATTATGAAACAATTCTACAAAACAGTATTGACGATATGCTTAACAGCATGCTTAGCTCCGATGTTATGCGTTGGTCAGCAGGCGGGCATTGTGATAACAGAGCGTGCAAAGCCTCTGGGTCTCGTTAGTTTTTCTGAATCTTCGAAACTTTCAGGTATAAGTAATTCCAATCATGTTGATGGATACGTGAAAAAATATGGTAGTGAACCTCTTATTTTCCCTGTCGGTCATAAGGGTGTTTATCGCCCATTTGCGGCAACTGCGGATGGAACATTCGGAGCTTACTTTAGAACTAATCCAGGGAGCACAAGCTTACCCGAAGGTGCACCATTTTCTGCTAATAATAAAGAGGCGGACGTTTCCAAAGTGAGCTCGAAAGAATTTTGGGATGTTAATGGCAGCAAGCCAACCCGGATTACCTTAACTTATACTTCATATTCGGATATAACCAGCTTAACAGAAAATACATTATCAAAGCTAAGCATTGTTGGCTGGAACAACGCGACTTCCAAATGGACCGTTCTTTCATCGACAGTTGATGAAGTGGCGCTTCTTGGCGGTACAAGTTCGATAGCGACTGGTTCGATCACAACAACGCAGAGCGTCGTACCGGATGCTTTTTCTGTTTATACGCTGGCCTCGCTTACTACGGCTACCTCTGCCTCAGTTTTCACAGGAAGCGTTGAATCAGTAGAATGCTCACAGATTACTGGTTGGGTATGGGACAAGAGCTACCCCGAATCAGCTGTCACCTTGGAGCTATTGGAGGGAACCGTCGTTCGTGCAACTGTTTCTGCAAATGAATATCGGGAAGATCTCAAGACAAAAGGTATTGGTACTGGAAAATACGGTTTTAAAATGCAGATTCCTGCCAGTTTGAGGGATGGGAAATCGAGGACGTTGAACATTCGCGTCAGGGGAAGCTCCTATATCCTCACGAATTCTCCTGTTACTCTTACCTGTGCTTATGCAGGTAGTTTTAGCTCAACAGATTGTTACGTTGCGAAAGGCTGGGCGTGGGATAAGAATAAACCAAACGAGCCATTAACTGTAGAATTAATAGAAGGGAATGTTGTCCACTCAACCCTTTCCGCAGATGTATATGATGCGAATTTGAAAAGCCAGGGTATTGGTACTGGAAAATATGCATTCAACTTTGACATCCCAGCTGCATTAAAGACAGGGCAACCTCGCGAACTAGCTGTTCGTATTAAAGGAAGCAACTATACATTAACTGGCTCGCCTAAAACAATTACGTGTATCAATCCATTGTATAATGGTAAGTTCGACGGAATTGATTGTAATGGTGTAAGAGGCTGGGTATGGGATAAAAATAATCCAGACGATGCACTCGTGATCGAACTGTATGAAGGAAACGTTGTTTACGCCACTGTTGTAGCTGATACCTACCGAGAAGATCTCAGGCAGTCAGGATTTGGATCTGGTCTTTATGGATTTAATTTTCCGTATCCTGCTGTATTAAGAGATGGTAAGCCGCATGATCTGAGTGTTCGTATTAAAGGCACAGGCGTAATTCTGGCGAATTCTCCACGCAATGTAACATGTTCAGTAAATGATTACTACGGCCGTTTCGAATCTGCGAATTGCAGCACGATCACTGGCTGGATCTGGGACAAGAATTTTCCGGATGCTACCCAAACGATAGAGTTGTTTGAAGGTAGCACGGTCTATGCGACTGTGTCTGCAAATGTTTATCGTGAAGACCGTAAGACTGCCGGCAATGGTAGTGGTAACTGTGGTTTCAGCTTTGGTATCCCTGCTATTTTGAAAGATGGGAAGCCGCATACCCTGAGTGCGCGTGTGAAGAGCACCGGTTATGTCCTGACCAATTCTCCGTTAACGGTTACCTGTGCGGCGCCCAATGTGTACGCGGGCCGTTTTGAGACCCTGGACTGTGGTATTGTTAAGGGCTGGGCCTGGAACAAAAATTACCCTGCAACGACATTGA
>NZ_VCEJ01000002.1:418374-2537823 GCF_005860805.1 Dyadobacter luticola
CGATATCTACCGAGAAGACCGCAAGGCTGCAGGGTTCGGTACGGGGAATTATGGGTTCAACTTTTCACTTCCACAGGCATTGAAGGATGGCAAGGCCCACCAGCTTAGCATCCGCATCAAGGGTACCAGTTTTATTGTAGGCACAGCAAAAAGTGTAACTTGCTCCAGCAACGACTACAAGGGCCGTTTCGAATCTGCTAGTTGCACAACTATCAAAGGCTGGCTATGGGACAAGAATTTTCCAGATGTACGGCAAATCATTGAGCTCTTCGAAGGGGATACAATTTATGCAACACTGACTGCAAATGTTTACCGTGAAGATCGGAAAATTGCTGGATATGGAGATGGTTATTGTGGATTTACGATGGCAACCCCAGCTATAATAAAGGATGGACAGCAGCACCAGTTGAGTGCTCGTATTAAAGGCAGCAGTTACGTATTACTTAATTCTCCACTTAGTGTGACGTGCGCATCTCCTGCGCGCGTATCAATGACAGACGATTCTGATACGAGTGCGGTCAAAAAGAGTCTAGACCTGTTCGGAAATGAGTTTGAAGGAAAAGCAATTGAAGTCGTCGTAGCACCTAATCCAACCTCAGGGAAATTCTGGATCGAGTTTACGCCAACCCAGCAGTCTGCTGCAACTGTATTTGTTTCAGGGCAAAATGGTGTCGTAGCCCTGACGGAAGAGCTGATGGGAAAGGTTGGACAGACAGTAAAACATGAAATCGATTTGAGCTCGAATCCTTCCGGGGTTTATATAATTCAACTACGGTATGATGGAATGAAAATGGAATCGAAGAAGGTGATACTGGTGAAGTAAGCGTTAATCTTAAAAGTTTAAATAAGGCTGTCGATTATGTCGGCAGCCTTTCTCTTTGTTTAGATAATATTTATGAACAACTTCTGAGAATCTTCAAGCTTTATTCTCGGAAAATGTTAATAGATTCCCAGCACGTAGAGTGCTGAGCAATAAAAAAGGGCTAAAAAATGCATTGCCCCCAAGAAGTTAAACACTTCTCGGGGGCATTTTTTATGGGCAAAAACAGAAACACAGTTTAGAATTCAAGCTTAGGCTCATCAATTTGCACTTGAAAGGGGCTAATATTCGGGGATTGTCCAGTGAGTTCGGAGTAAGGCAGTCCTTACTGCGAAAATGGGTCGGGCATTATTGACAGGTTGGGTCAGTGAGCCTTTACCACACCACCGCCGGATCTACACCAAAGAATTCAAGCAAGAGGCAGTCCTGGCTTATCGGCAAACAGGCTTATCTTTGTATGAATGCTGCCTCAAATACAAGATACCCAGTGAGATTACGTTGCTCACCTGGATCAGGCAATACGAGCAGTATGGTATCAATGGTTTTAATAATGCCTGTGGCCGGCCCAGCAAGATGATCAAAAAAACCACATTCAAAAGAATTTACGGTCCTTTAACCCGGTTGGAAGAACTGGAACGAGAGAATTTGTACCTGTGCGCTGAAAATGAAGTTCTAAAAAGCTGGAAGCCTTAGCCCAACAGGAGCAACGCAAAGAAAAAGGCGTTAGTTGTTGATGGGTTAAGGCAGAAATTCCCGCTTGATTTATTATTACAGGTCCTGAAAATCCCCAGGAGCTGCTATTACTACCATTTGCAAACAAGGTCAGTGCTCAGCAAACACCGGGATGCCAAAAGCCAGATCCAACTGATATCACCAGCACAAAGGCAGGTTTGGCTATCGCAGGATCACCCTAGCTATGAAAAACATCGGCTGGCTGATCCAACCATAAAACGGTTTTGAAGCTGATGAGGCAGTCAGGATTGCGCTCATTGCTACGCATCAAAAAGTACCGTGCCTACAAAGGTGATACCGGCACGGTTGCACCCAATGCCTTACAACGCCATTTTAAATCCGAGCGTACTGGCCAGAAATGGACAACAGATGTAACAGCGTTTAAGGTTAAAGATCAAAAATTATACATATCGCCCATTATAGACCTGTTCAATGGATAGATTGTTATTTATAGCCTTTCAAATCTGCCAATTTCAAACAGGTTACCGACATGCTAAAAGCTGCATTTAAGAAAATAGATTGTAAAAAAGACCTGATACTGCATTCTGACCAGGGCTGGCAATATCAATGAAGGCTTATCAACGTATTTTGGCTGATAAAGGCATCACACAAAGTATGTCCAGAAAAGGTAAGTGCCTGGATAATGCTGTGATCGAAAACTTTTTTGGAACGATCAAATCCGAGTTGTTTTACCTGAAAGCTTACAACTCGGTCCAGGAGCTGGAAACTGAAATAAAGAGCTACATCAACTATTATAACAACGACAGAATCAGGCTCAATTTAAATGGAATGAGCCCGGTACAATACCGGGCTCAACACACTAATAGTTAATTTCTAAAAACGTCCAACTTTTCGGGTTCAGTCCAAGATAGGCCCTTTTTTATTATTATCTCTTTTACTCTTATACGCTTCTCTTTGCTACGTTATTATCGTCATTTTACTGCCCTCTCCCCAGCACCATCACCTGCACAGTCCTGAAAATCAGTCTCACATCATCAAAAACGCTATACGATTTCAAGTATTGAAGATCATATTTCAAACGTTCCACATTCTTCGCAACTGTATCCGCATATCCAACATTAATCTGACCAATGGAAGTAATACCCGGTTTTACAGTAAGAAGACGCTGAAAATCGTGAGGAGCAGCTTCCATTAGCATGTCCACGTCGTATTTGTAGAGAGGGCGAGGGCCGACTACGGACATTTCGCCTTTTAATACGTTAATAAATTGCGGTAGCTCGTCCAAACGTGATTTCCTCAAAATGCGACCAATTGGCGTTATCCTTGGATCGTCGTCGCCTTTTGAATGTTGTAAGCCCATTTTGTCCGCATCTACGCGCATACTTCTGAATTTGTAGATGTAGAACATTTCACCCCATCTGCCTGAACGTTGTTGTTTGAAAAATACAGGTCCCGGTGAGGTTATTTTAATTGCTGCCCAAACAAGGAAGAAAATTGGTGCACCCAAAACCATCACAATTGCCGAGAAAACAAGGTCGAAAGTCCTCTTTAACGTCTGCTCGTTAAAACTGGAAAATGGCTTGGTGTTGACCTGAATGATGGGGTACATATCGTGGTATTCGATTGTAGCCATGTTGGTCATAAAACCGCGGAAGTCGGGAACAAGACGAATCTGCGTTTTTCTGCGCTCGCCCATCTGGATCACGCTACGAACCTGATCATCGCTCATTTCGGAAAGACAGCAGTACACGTAATCCAGTTCTTTTTCTCTAACTAAAGATTCCAGCGAATTTAGATTATGGTCATCATTATTGAGATCGACCATTCCGAAATATCTGTAACCCAATTCTTTACGCTCATTGTAAAATTCACGGATCAACGTGGCAAGATCACCTTTTCCGACGATCGCATAGCGATTGTAGTTGTAGCCTGCCTGGCGATAAAATTTAAGAAAGAGAATCGCCGCAGCCCGTGTTAACGTTGACGAAACGATGAATAGGCCGTAAGTAAGCAAAAACTGGTACCTCGAATACTCTTCGCCTTGCTTGGTCAGATACAAAAAAGCCATGATCACAAAAATGTGGACCACGACCGCTTTGAGGAATTTTCCAAGCTGTGTATTGAAGTGATAAGAGAGCCTGGTAAAACGATAAGTGTTGAAAGTGTGGATTGTAAAAACCCAAACCAAGTTCGCTACAAGAAGCAGATTGACGTACCGGTTTTCCAAAGTTCCCCAATCATCCGGATCGAAGCGATACAGGTAAGCTGTCAGGAAGCACAGGTTCAGAAGAACCACGTCAGCCCATAAGTGGGCCTTGGGGAGGTTTCCAGAGTAATTATTTTTCATATTGTTGAACGTTGAGTGAACTTATCCGAACTTTCGCTGGCATTATTTCAAACCACAAAAGCCAAGTTGCACTGAAAGAGTAGATAGACGTACAAGTATAACGATTTTTTACAAGTTTGGCTCTTGTTTTTGTTATATTTTTACGTTTTCAGTAAAATCTATCAAACAATCGGAGTTAGTTAGATAAATACACTTCAACTATTCGACAATTCTCCTGCGTAGATTTGCTGATTGGCCAAGTCGATGGTAAGCTGTACCTGTTCGTCAAATGTCATTTCAGAGTTATCGATCAATACCGCATCCTCAGCCTTAATCAATGGACTTTCGGCTCTGTTCATATCATTAAAATCCCGTAGACGTAAATTCTCAGCGATTTCTTCCAACCCAACATTTTCGCCTTTTTCAACAAGCTCTAAATGACGGCGTTGTGCTCTAACTTCGGGTGAAGCAGTAAGATAAATTTTTAGCTCAGCTTTTGGGAAAACAACCGTTCCAATGTCGCGGCCATCCATAACGATACCGCCGTTCTCTCCCATTTTTTGTTGCTGTGCAACCAGCAGATGGCGAACCGCCGGAATCGCGCTAAATAGGCTCACTTTCTCAGAAACGTACATCTTCCGGATTTCACTTTCAATATTAACACCGTTTAGGTACACGTCATTGGTCATCGCCTCTGAGCGGTGAAAACCAATCTGGATATTATCCAATGCAGCGGTTACGGCCGTTTGGTCGTCTGAGGAGATATTATTTTGTAAGAAATAAAGAGTGGCAGCACGATACATGGCACCAGTATCAATATAAGGATACCCTAAATGCTCTGAAACTTTCTTGGCAGTGCTGCTTTTCCCGCAGCTCGACAGGCCGTCGATGGCGATGGTGATTCTTTTCATAAGAGTATAATTGGATTGTTGAGTAAAATGCTTTTTAACTTCGTGGGGAGTGGCTAGTTCAGAAAGACTTAGAAGCTTTGACTAGAAACGCGCCAGAATTATAAAGTAGCTTGCCATAATCGAGTGCAATAATTCCTCCTATCTGCAAGTCTGGAGACAAGTTGGTATGTGCTTCGGCATATCCCGAAAACTGGCTCACCGGCACGAATGTCTTTGTCTCGTGCGTTCCGAAATTGCGGGAATAGGATAGTTTTACCAATCCATCCCAACGGCCAAGGCTACCAGTAAATCCGGTATGTACGGCATAAAGCCGGTTGTTAATAAAATGGTAGCCTTCGCGCGTTACCTGACCTTTTCTAGCATCTGCTTCTCTTGTGATAAACGGCAACCCCAAACCGATCCCCTTATAACTCCAACCGTCGGTATATAAGTAGTGGTTCAAATAATTCTCGTTGCCCGTCTTAGTAGGCTTCGACCAAGGCTCTCCCGCTTGATTTTTAGTATACACGAATTCAAACAGAAACTTGCGCCATTTGACCGCTTTGGTACCTATGTTCTTATTGATAATCGAAAGCCCGTTTAATCCGTCAGCAATATTGGCAAGATGATACAAAGCTCCTACTTCATAGTAGCTTTGCCGATATGCTGCTACCAGCACGTTTTTGAAATCATATTCAAGGCGAACGTCAATGACTCCGACATGATTTCCAACTTTACTTCCATTCCATTTTTTACCAAACACTACTGATTGATAGCTTTCCCAGTCGGTTTGAATATAGCTTGAGAAGAGGGCACGCTCATTGCCCCAGAAAGCGTTGTCGTTGAAGCCCCCATAAAATTTGAATTTCCAATCATCTTTACCTATTCTACCCCAAAGCGACTTTTGGTGAAAGTAAGTATCTGCACCTGGAATTCTGCGGTTACGCACCTCCGTATATCCGACCCAGCCATGTGCATAATTTCCCTTGAACGCGAAAATTCTTCCTAGAATAGGCAGTGCATAAAACTCTGGAATACCAATTTGAACTTTGGGAATACCAAGCGCAGTCCCTGAAATGGCAAAGTTGCCAGCAGTTAAGAGCGTATCTGCTAAACCCATCACGTCTCTGGTTCTTCCACCTTTGAGTTCAAAAATCCAGAGTTTCACTTTTCCATAACCCTCAATCAGAGTTGCGTTTGAACCTTTCCCACCATTGGCACGGCCCTCGACAGCTGCACCCCAATCCAGAATCTGATGTCGAGTCGTATCGTAATCTTTACTGATACGTCCGATCGCACTGGCGGATGCGCCGGATAACGGAACACTTCCGTATTGATTGGTACGCATCCAAAAAGGGACGTGATCAGGTGTCGTGTAAGACCCCTGTCCTTCGATCCTGAAATTAACTTTATTGGATTGGGCATGACCTAAATAACCCATAAAATTCAGGATGCAAAGGATGACAACTCCTCTCATAGATTTCGACTTAATGAAATTTTTGGCTTAATTTGAGCCATTAAAAAGCTCGCGTTGAGGCTTCAACCTACTGAACCTTTACCTTAATTACAATCTTCTTAATATAACCGGGTTCACCATCTGCCCAAACCGGAGCATGGCCATCTTGTGGGAAAAACACAGCAAAAACATTATTGCCGATCACCACTTCGCCCTGCTTTTCAATTTTATTGAAAAATGTGTAGTCTTTTTCGGCATTGTATTCCATGCTGGGAGTTAATCTTTCCAGGTTCGACCACGGGATCAGCTCAGTGCCTTTAATGCAATACTGGACATCGATCACATGTTTGTGAGCCTCGTATCCGAAATCGTTTTCCGGCTTGGTTTCATATTCCATCACTACCGCTTTCGCCGTGTCAGTGATCGGATAGGTGCCCAATGCTATTTCAGGATCGGCATTTTTGATGAAAAGCAGACCTTGGTAAATGTCATCATTAATAGACTTATAAAACTCGATATTATTAAGTGTATCTACGAACATCGTTGAGAATTTAGAATTTGGATTTTATTAATTTTTACCGCTTGGCAAAGAAATACTGGCCTTTAAAAGGACCTACCGGTAAATAAGAAAGGATCAATTTTGGGATCAAAGTAAGACCAAATATGCTGTTTGTCCTGAAATAATCCGGGTAGAGGATTGCTTCGCTCATAACTTCTGGTGATGCCAGCATTTGTTCGAGAGATAGTCCTCGGTCTTTCAAAATTTTACTTGAACTTAGCAGCGAAGCATTTTCCAGCTCATCCAGATCGAATAATGCATCAAAATTAACTCTCGGGAAAACCTCTAACTTTCCGCCGTAGCCTGCATTCATAATGTTCACATCACGCCTTGCAAAGAATTCCCGTCCCTGCTCAAATTTTTCGAGCATTTCGTGGACTGTTGGATTATGATATTTCAAGCCTTTCCCAAAATAGCGAGGGTCGAAGTGATTTGGGTCGTGTTCGTCTGCTTCCCAGTCGCGTGAATTGATTTTCTTCACTTTCTGATCCGCGAAAGTCATGTCGACACCCAGGAGGTAAATGTTGGTAAAACCCAGGTAAGCTGCTACCTGAATCGCAGCATTCACAACCGTTTTATTAATGCCGCAATTGGGCAGGTCAGCACTGAACTCGGGACTGTCGGTATTAAGCCAGCAAACATTTTCCCGGTGATCTATATATTTGTCAAACTCAACATTCGAAGGGTGAATGTCAGGAAAAAATGCATTCGTTACAAGCGGCAGAATTTCTTCATTAATCTGCTCGTGCATGTCTTTGATAACCAAATCATCAGTTACCATGTAAAAATCTGGTACCCAGTTCAAACGTTCAAACATCAGGTTAAACCGGTTAAATGCCATGGTGTACTCATTTTCAAGTAAATACAGTGGCATTTGGTTCAAGCTGGGACCATTTCCGATCAGAAAAATCCTTTCACCTTTGTATTTATCCTTCAATGCAGCCCATTTCTGGAAGTTCCGATCATTTGCGCTCCTAAATAAACGCTTGATCTTTACCAGGTTATAGTTCCACAGCCTGGTCGTAAAAACCTTCGGGCCATCATTCTTAATAACGTTGAGTCCTTTGTCAATCAGTGCTTGCATAGGGCAGTCCTATTTTTTAAACAGAGAATTATAATCTACTTTTTCAAAAACCTTTAACTGGCCGTCCACAGTTGCATCTTTGATGACACGTCCATGTTTTTCGTATGCTTCTCTCGACATTCTGTAAGCAAGCTCTTCTCCCTTGTAATCAGGGATCCGCCACGCCATGCCTTTTTTATAATACCCTTGTACAAAGTGGTTCTTTTCATCTCCGGATGAGTAAACCAATGCGCCCGGGGTGCCTTTTTGTTCGTAGTTGTGGTCTTTGCCAACCAAGTAGACCTCATCAAAACCCATGTAAAACGCAAGCTGAATACATATCACCGTGACACTGTGACCAGCCCAGGTGGTTTTGGTAAGATCTGTTGAAAATTGAGGGGAATAATCGGATCTTATAAATGTAAGGTTTTCTTTGTTGGTAAAATGCTTCCGGGCATTCCAATTGAAAAATTTCGGTAGTTCCAGGGCGTCCAGATCGTCGCGAAATTGCATTAACTGGATCGCAATATCCTGAACTACAATATACGTAGGCATAAAACCCATATCGCCCGCATTCAGGTACATACGGTTCATTCCAATAGTGTATTCATCTTTCAGCAGTGTAAGATCCGTCTTTTTGAGACTTGGTCCGTTGGCTACGATGAAGCATCTTTTGCCTTTATGAATGTTGTGGTACTTCTCGATTTTTGCCTTATTCTGCTTTGCAAAGGACGAATTACCATGCCAGGACAGGTAATGAGGAATGTCTTTGACCCGTACCTTTACAGCATTGATCACCCGCTCCAAAGAAAGTTCTTTGAGGGACATATCCTTTATATATTGTAACCGGCTCATAGCTTATAAATTAAATTTCCCCATCTCCTCACTCGCCTTTCTTCCCATAAAAAAGAAATCCGTGCTGAATGCGACGAAGTTGTATCCTGCTTTATTTTTTTCTTTTACTAATTCAACGTTCGGGTCGATCACGTGGTAGCCCATCGAGAACTGGCGGTCGTTGCAGATTTTCTCTACTTTTTTGAGCGCTTCCTGCACGATCGGTTCGTTGTACTGGCCCGGAATTCCCAGAGATCCTGACAAATCATAAGGTCCGATGATGATACCGTCAATGCCTTCTGTTGAAATAATCTCATCAATGTTGTTCACACCTTCAATGTGTTCGATTTGCGCAATTACGACCAGGTGATTGCTTACCCACGACTTATATCCCTCAAAATCATAGCCGTAGCGCTGCGCGCGATTCAGGCCTACGCCACGTTTGCCGACCGGCGGATATTTGGCATAATCAACAGCTTGTCTTGCCTCGGCTGCGGAGCATACCATCGGTACAATGATACCGTCCGCACCGGCGTCCAGCGCTCTTTTGATCACCACTTCCTCATTTTTGGATACCCGTACCAGCGCCGCCATACCGCGTGCCTGGATGAAACCGATCAGAATTTGCAGTTCGTTGTAGTCAATCGAGGTATGTTCCAAATCGATCGTTAACCAGTCGAAACCGGCTTCGGCCATAATGTCGATTACCGCCTGGTGCGGGATCGTGATCCAGGAACCGATCGTGTTTTCCTTATTTTTAAGCTGTTGCTTTAATGTCGTGTTTTTCATAATCAGTTAAATTCTACCTCAGCTATTTTCGAACCGCTTCCGGATCATTCTGCATTCGCAAGCCTTCTTTGCAGCAAAAATTCCGCCCAATAGAAATCCTCCATATCGTCCATATCAGCCGCTTCCAGTCGCTCGATCGGGAACATCATCGGGTTGGAGCCGAGGCGGTTTTTGATCTTGTAATTGGTTTCTCTTGAAAAAATATAGAAGCATGAATTTTCGTGGTAGATCGGTTCCAGGTCCTGGGTGCGGATCAGCTTTTTCGGATCGTGGTTCACGCCCGAGCCGTCTGGCCAGTAAAAACGCTGCTTGGTTTCGGTTACTGAAAACAAGGCGTCATGCTCTGTTTGCGCGAAAAATGCTTCGATGGACGCGTTGATCGTCTCCGTCGTCAGCAATGGATTAGTACTATGGGTCTGCAAAAAGTAGGAGGCATCCGTTTGCTCAATGTCGTACTCGATCAGCGGCTGAATGCTCACCATATCACCCAGTAAAAAATCGGGGCGCATAAAAGCCTTGATCTTTGGGAATGCCTTGGTGCTTTCAAAAATCTCATCAGAATCGGTATTAACCAAAATTTCAGAGATGTATGGACTTGCAGACAAGGCTTCCATCACCCAGTGAAAAGCAGGCTTCCCTACGAGTGGCCGGATGTTTTTGTGCGGCACCCTTTCAGAATGCCCCTTCATTGGAACGAGAGCGGTGATTTTCGGAATCTCCATTTTAGCTGATGGCAATTTTTATGGTAATTTTTTTGATTAGCTGAGGTTGATCAACAAAATGCTGCGGTCCGTGGCCATCTTCCGGGAACATGATCGCGAAAATGCCTTCACCAATGTCGACATGCGTGCCGCGAGGGGAGGGGTCTTTGAAAAAAGTCCGGTCTTTCGCTTCGTCGTAAGGAATATTCACATTCATGCCTTCAATCGGCGACCATTTCACTCTTTCCAAACCGATTACCGGATACTGAATGTCGATCACATGTTTATGTGCCTCGTAACCTCTGGTAAAATCTGCAACCGTCTCATATTCACTTACAATCGCCTTCACATTTTTGCTGATCGGGTAGGTGCCTACCTCGATTTCGGGCTGGGCATTTTGTAAAAATTGTAACCCGGCATAAATGTCCGGCGACAATGCTTTATAAGTATCAATGTTATTCAGTGTACCGAGGATCATACGGTTTCCGCTTCGGTTAGTTGAGTTTCAAAATATTCTTTCATCCAGCCTACAAATTCGTCGTCAGCAGGGCGCATATCACGGAAAATTTTGCCGATGCCTTTATTGAGGATCAAACCCAATGTTTTACCCACATTCTTTTTGTCCTTGCTCAACGCTACCAGAAATTTGTCCAGCTCAATGTCGGAAATCGAAGTTCCAGCCCAGATCTGCGACAAAAGCTCGCGGATATACAGACGTGTTTCTTCTGAAATGTAGCCCAGTTTTACGGAAACAAAATTGGCCATATCCATGCCATAGCTTACTGCGATTCCGTGAGGAATACGATAGTTTGTCAGAGACTCAATTGCGTGGCCAAAGGAATGTCCGTAGTTGAAAACCAGCCTTTCATTCTGGTCAAACTCGTCTCTTTCTATGTAGCCTTTTTTGATTTCCAGACTTCGGTTAATGATGCCTGCCAAAACTTGTTTATCAGTTAATGCAGCGGCATATTCTCTTTTCAATCTTGCAAAATCCTCTTCTCCCGAAACCACATAATAATGTGTCATTTCACCCAGACCTGATTTCAGCTCAGCATCGGATAATGTGTTCAGGAATTCGAGATTGATGAAAATCTGATTGGGAGGATAAAAACCGCCAACCTGATTTTTGAACTTGTTAAAGTTGATAGAAGTCTTGCTGCCAATGCAGCTATCTCCTTGTGCCAGCAATGAAGTTGGGAAGAAGTACCATTTCACGCCACGGTACATGATCGATGCGATAAATGCCGTGGCATCCTGCGTGATCCCGCCACCAATCGCTACGAGACGATGGTTTTTACGGAAACCGTTTTCAATCAGGTACTGCATGATCGGCTCAACACCCTGGTAACTTTTTACCGATTCGTGGGCGTCAATACCAATGTGCCTGAACTTGTCCAGTACAGGCTGCAGTGTTTCCTTGTAAAGTTCTTTGATTTTATTGTCGATGATAATGACATCGCCTTCTTTCAGTTCGGCAAGAAGTGTAGCCTGGGTATCCTCGATAAACGTGACGCTATAATCGTGGATTACGGATTTTACGGTGAAATTATACATTGGTATATCCTCCATCAATGATTAAGTTTTGACCAGTCAGGTAGCTGTTTAGGTTGCTACTCAGATATAAAATAAGGTTCGCGATCTCCATAGGCTGGGCCATGCGGCGGATCGGGATGATGTCAGAAATTTTCTGGATTTCTTCCGGTGTGTTGGTACTTGCTGTAAGGTCGGTCAATGTAAAACCAGGTCCTACTGAGTTTACAAGAATGCCGTGCTCTGCGAGTTCTATCGCTAATGTTTTTGTCAAACCGCGGATCGCAAATTTGTTGGAAGTATAGATTGATCTGCCCGGTCTGGTGATTTCGCTCCATATAGAAGTGACGTTCACAATGCGTCCGTAACCATGTTTTTTCATGATTTTGCTGACTTCCCGGCAAAGGATATATGGGCCTTTCACATTGATGTCCGAAAGGAAATCAAAATCTTCCGTCGCCGTCTCGGTATTGACCGCGATTTTGTTCACACCAGCATTATTGATCAGAATGTCAATTTTCTTATCCTGGATCGCAGCAGTGAATGTTGCTACCGAATCCTGATTGGTAAAATCAACCTGTAGATAAGAAACCCTTTCAGGATCCGCGTTTTCTTTATTTAACTTTTCAACTTCTTCGACTTTGGTACCCGTAAGGATCACCGTAGCCCCGGCTTCAAGAAAACGTGCGGCGATTGCTTTGCCAATGCCTCTTGTGCCGCCCGTAATAAGGGCAAGCTGGCCGGTCAAATCAATGGAAACGTTTGATAGACTGCTCATGAGCGCTTAGGAAAAATGGCTTCATTGCCAAGCAAAAAGCAGCAATGAAGATAATGAGATAGGTGTCCCATATTACCGAGACAGTAGGAATACCCAGCCTTTTACACAATGCAAAAGGCTGGGTAATAGGACATTGATACTAGGTCAACGCAAGGAATTCCTCGTCAGTAGCCAGGTAGTTTACAATGATGTGGTTCAAAATCATGTGTACGTCCTCGATTGGGCCGTAATCACCTTTTGGATTTGGCGTGTACAAAGGTACTTTGGAGATTTCGTTCAATCTACCTCCCAGGAAGCCTACAAATGCGATAGTAGTACCGCCCAGTTCGTTTGCAAATTCAGCTGCTTTTACCAGGTTAGGTGAATTACCGCTGGCAGAAATCGCGATCAAAACGTCACCAGAAGTAAACTGGCCGCGCATTTGCTCTACAAATACGTCATCGAAATTGTTATCGTTTCCGATTGCCGTGATCATCGGAACATTGTCTGTCAATGCAATGATCTTCGGACGGAATTTTGAGAAATAACGAACAAAGAAGCGGAAATCAGCCTGCATGTGCGACGCCGTAGCCGCGCTACCGCCGTTTCCTACAACATATATGGTATTTCCGCTTTTGAAAGCTTCAATAAAAGTAGTGATCACCTGACCCAGTTTCTCAGGGTCAATCTGGTTCAAAATGTCGGTCAGACGACCAACGTAATCATTCAAATAGTTTTTTGCTAATTCGGTCCTTTCCATTTTTCTAGATTTGGTTGAGTAAAATTGAATTAAAAATCTTTCTGTTCGTACACTTTGTCGAGAATTGTCATGAGTTTCATGGCGTCATCCGAATTTCCGTAAACGATCGGTTTACCCTCATCGATGGAGTCGAAGAAATGATCCATTTCATATCTCCAGCTGTTGTTGTTTACATATTTCGTGATCACCTCGTCCTTCCAGGTAGCCGCAGGGGCTGTCGAGCGGTTTCTCGCCACCGACAATGTTTCCTCGCCGTAAGACATGGTTGAGGTAATCAAACCATTCAAAACCATGTAACCTTTTTCAAGGAATATCTCAAGAGAGAACAAGTGGCGCCACTGTGACATAGTCGAGTGCAGGGAAGCAACTTTGCCCGTCGCCGATTCTTTCAGGATCACGAAGGCATTATCCTCCACGTCCATGTGCCAGTAAAGATTGGATAATTCCGCTTTAACCACATCAAAATCACCGGAAAGGAACAGGAACAGGTCCAGCATGTGGATACCCTGGTCCATCAGGATACCGCCACCGGCAAGCTCCTTTTTAGCTCTCCATTGATTGAAGTAATCCTTGGTTACACTCTTTCCATAACGTCCCCGAAGCCAGAGCACTTTACCATATTCGCCGCTGTCAATGAGCCGCTTCATGTGCAGTACGCTATCGTGGTGACGGTGGTTGAAACCGTACATCAAAGTTTTGCCGCTTCTAGATTCAGCTTCCTTGATGTCCACAATGTCGGCAGCGGTAAATGCTGGCGGCTTTTCGCAAAAAACGTGCTTACCAGCATTGAGCGCGCGAATGGTAAGGTCTTTATTCAAAAAGTTGGGAGTGCAAACGATGATAACGTCCAGTTCGGGATTGTTGATGATCTCCTCGTGGCTCACATTAGGGATGCCATTCATATCAGCCCCAATACTTGGCTCTGATATCATCAGAACTTGCCCTTTTTTGATCTCGTCGATCGCGGTATGGCGGGTTTTACCCATTACACCGTAGCCGATGATGCCAATTTTGTAATTCATAAATTAAATAGTTGAGTAATTCTTAAATGAAATAATTAGCATTATAAAAATAAGCACTTACTTGATTTCTTCTAGCAGATTTTTCACAGCTTCAATTTCCATCAAGAGTTTGCCTTCTTCGGCGTAAGAGCCGAGGTGCGGTGTGAGCACAATATTATCAAGTTCAGTGAGCGGACCGGCATAAGGTTCCTCCACGAAAACATCCACCGCAGCACCAGCTATTTGTTTTGTCGACAAAGCCTGAAAAAGCGCATCTTCATCCACAATGCCACCTCTGGAAATGTTGATCAGCAAAGCCGATTTTTTCAGAAGCGCCAATTCTTTTTCCGAGATCACCGGTGATTTGTCTTCATTACCAGGCACATGCAATGTTACAATGTCAGCGTCGCTCAGCACGGTGTTGAAATCCACCAGCTTAACACCGGTCTTTTCAGCCCATTTCTCATTAGCATAAGGATCATAACCGATCACCGGGTTACCGATCCCACGGAAAAGCTCCGAAACCAGGCGGCCAATCCGTCCCAGTCCAACTACACCGATCACTTTATTAAGTACCAGGTTACCAGTCTGTTTTTTCCAGATTTTATTTTTCAAGGAAGCATCCGCCTGTGGAATCTTTCTCAAAAGCGACAAGGTCATCGCCAATGTTAACTCAGCCACGGCGCGCGTAGGCCCATCCGGCGTATTTCTGACAATGATACCTTTTTGTTGAGCGTAAGGCAAATCAATGCTATCCATCCCAATCCCAACGCGGCTGATTACTTTTAGATTAGGCAATGCATCCAGAACACGCGCATTCAATGTTTCAACGCCAGCCACGATCCCAATGCAATCTTTCGCCAGTTCAATAGCCTCATCTTCGGTCAGCTTCCGGCCATAAGGATTATTAATAACTTCAAATCCAGCTTCCTCCAACATTTGAAAAGGCTCTTTGCCGACTTGCCCAAAAGAGGAGGGGGAGGTTAGTACTTTCATGTTTGTTAAATTTGATAATGATGCTTCAATTGCGTAGATTTTTTCTCGCCAATATCTTCCTTTCGTTTGATTATTTCTGTTCAAGAAACTTTATAAAGCTTTCCGAGATTTTCTCAATATTAGCTTTATCGGTATAATATGGAGAACCTTTATGCCCGTCTATTACGCCAGCAAAACTACTTCTTATAATATATTCGGAATACTCCTGGCAAGACATTTTTTCCTTGTCTCTTTCTATGCATCGTTCCCGTAATTCAAAATAGTTAGATGTATATTTTAAGTCCTCCAACGTAATACGATGACAGTATTTTAGCTTATCGAAAAATATGTTACTGAATAGAAAAACATGCTTTTGATACAAAGCGCCTTCTAAAGCAACTGTTCCACTGTTTGTAAATATTGTTTCTGAAAGCCCTATAAGCTGATGCGAGCTTGTTTCCTCGTGAATAATAATAACATTACGAAGATTTTTTAGTCTTTTAAAGAAATCTTCACCTCTATTTCCAATCGCATTGGTGTGTTCCTTCACAACCAAATAGTAATCATTAGGAAGAATACGCCAAACATCCCGAATAATTAGATACTGGTCTTCGTAATATCTGCCAACTACATCTATCGAGGCTTCGGGCTGCATATGAAGCGTTATGAGAAAAAATTTTTTTCCCTCCAAAATGGATAAATTTTCTCGCTTTAATTGCTTGGTATAGTAGTATTGATTTTGCGAAACAGTAAGAAATTTATTAACCGCTTTGCCAATTGTCAATGATTGCGGATTGTCTTTTGGTCTCTCAATGAAACGATTTTGAGCCAAGAACTTAGTAATTCTATTTACTTTATATTTAAAAGTAATAGAATGCTTTACATCTTTTGCTACATCAGCTACCCGTTGAGGAACAACCGGCTTAAGAGGTAATTCAAATCCATTTAAAACATCTTCACCGTGAATGTATTCCGCTTTCTTAAATAATGTATCCTGATATTCAGTATCCATAAATGAAAATCGGCCATTAGGAATGCGTATAGATTGGGGGTGCAAATAGAAGCAGGAATTCTCAAATTTATCTTGACAAATACGGTTCATCAATATCTCATGCGCCCAAGTCATCTCTCCGAAGATATAACGTAGCTTTTTCTCCGTTACAAAATTGTAAAATAGCGACTGAAGTTTACTCAAATATGCCATACCATCATTAAACCTAAATTTTAGAACTCTGTCACCGTAAACAAGTTCGTGCAATTTGTACTCGCCGATGATCTCGCCAACATTACCTTCAATTAGAGCTAAATTCAGTAAAAGTACGTCCTCGGCAGGCCAGCCAGAGGATATAATATAGTCATATTGAAATTTTGCGGCACATATCCAGTGGATTTTTGTCCCTGACATTTTAGTAATAATAGACTTACTTATAAGGTCAAAAAACTGGCTTTTATGTCCGTTAGCAACAAAAGCAATATTCATAATGTCTTTTTTTAGTAAAGGTACCCTAATCTTGCTACTGGATAACCTCAGGACGTTTTTGACCTTTTGGCGCCTTCAGCGTTTCTATTGTTTTATTAAGGATGGAGGCGTCGTTCCTGTAAAATACGCACACCAATGCAAAAACCAGATCCACAATTAATAGCTCAGTCTTGTTATGACCTCCGTAAGCATAAAATGTAATCCCGGAAATTACTATTTTACACCAAATGCAAAGTATTATGATATTAGATAACGTTAAAAATCGCCTCGCAAGATTGGTGGCCCTTGTTATCAAGAAGGATATAAAGATAAGAAAGACGGCTCCACCAGTCTTCCCTAAATCCTCGATAACTGCCCCTATAAATGTATAAAAGACGTGCTGAGGAATATTCGTTTTCAATACCCAATAATCGCGCCTTTCAACAACATCGGTGAACGCTTTAAAGTCGAGCAAATCCTTGAAGTACGCAAAAATGTAATCGCCATTAGTTGTCCCTCTCATATTCCAAACGAACTCATTGAAGTACAATGTTCCCTCACCAGCGTAAAGTGAGATCCACTCGATTACCGGTACATCTGCGGCCACACTTTTTTGGTTATATCTAGCGAATGTGATAAAAAGAAAAATCCCTACAACCAGTGATAAAAGTATAATTCCGTACCTTCTGACAGCCTTTTTCGCGTTAAGTGGTAGGAAGTCTTTAAAAATTAGATAGAGAGCGAGAAAATAGACAACAGTGTATGTTAAAGTACTTCGCCCAGCTTGAACTACACCCATAGCATTCACACAGTAAATAGGTATAAGAAGCGCTATAATAACCTTCCAGTCCTTTTTACGAGAGGCAAGTTGAAGAAATAGTAAAATCGGTGTAACATCTGAAAATCTTGAAATCAGCACATACATAATTTTACTAATCCCACTCAGTTGTAAAGTATCAATAGTTCCCTCACCTTCATTCTTAAGACGGTGTATCTCAGCGAAGATCGACTGGTCCATTTGCGAAACTTTCGTGAGCAAAAAAGTGACTTCGATTGCTGGTAGAATGGAGATGGCACCGATTACCATTGACAACCAATATACGACGTTATAGTTAAATGTAATTCGCCAAAGCTTACTGGTGTCAAATCTAATGATGGGGTAAACGACAATTAAAAAAAGTACGAAAAGAAAGATCGCAGGAAATATCTTGAGATTCGAAAAGTTAGATAAAACAGAATTAAAAAAGACTAGTCCAAATATCGAAGAGACAGCATAAATGAAAAGCGCTAAACTACCCAATCTGACGGACCTCGCCCAAAGTTGAAAACCAAGAAACAGGCAGCAATACAGAAGAAGGTTTATCCAAACGGCTAATTCTTGTGGATCTCTCATATAACTCCTATCGAAGTGTTCTATTAAAGGAACTGTAATCTAGTTGCTTTTCTACCACTGATGAAAATCTTCCAATATTTACGGAAACTAAGACGATTTTTCCGGTGATGCCAGGAAGTTAGCTATGGTTTCTCCGTAAACTTTTTTCACATCTTTAGAAATTTTATTGAAGCTGACGTTAACATGTGCCTTAATCGCCTCTTTGTTTTCTAAGACATTCTTAATCACTTTCACGGCTTGCTCTCCATTGAAGTTTTCAATGTCGATGGAATAGGGTTCTAATTGAAAGTTCTCAACCAGAGCCGTCATTTTTTCCTGCACAGGAATCGAAACAAGGGGAATATCATTCAAAATTGTAGTGATCTGCCCATGATATCTCATAGATACGACCAAGTCACATTGCTTTAATTGAGAGAAATAAGTATCGAAGGTGATTTCTTCCTCATATTCGCATCCAAGCTCGTCAAGCAATATTTTATCCGAGAAATGAAATACCGGAAATATTGATTTAATGCCAGCTTCTTTAAGCAATGCAAATGTTTTTTTCATTTCCACACAGAACTGCTTATATTTTTCAAGCTTTTCTGCTGAGATGTGCTTTCTTATTTCGTCCATACCCTCCACACGGTGAAAAAATGGATGCAAGTGAAATGGCCAGATCAGAAAGGCAACGGTTGTCAGCCGGCTTACAGATTCAACATCTGTAGTATCGATAGATGCTGGCAAGCTGAAAACGGGATCATAATTTGAGATTAAATTTTCTGGCTTGCCACCGTTTTTAAGAAACCCGTTATACGATTTCTGATCACGGGTGATGATAAATTCTGCATGCCTTGCTACATCGCCAAAAACTTTTCTAAGAATAAAATTAGGGTAGGGATCTTTGTCAGCTCCAAGGCCCACAATTGCATATCTTTTGCCGTTTAATCGTGCATATAAAAGCGTATATAGATAAGACGGCACGTTACGCGTTACCTTATTTTTGTGAAGTTTTCGGTAATATTCAAATAGTCCGCCACCTCCCAGAAATACGAAATCACCGCTTTTGATTTCATTCATAATCTGTGTCTTATCCCATCTATAAAATGTATCTACACCGTAATTAGTTGTAGGTGTATGCTGACGACAAGATAGACTTATTTTAACGTGTTCTGGAATATATTGCTTAAGCGAGAAATAAATAAGGTCGTCACCGATATTTGTGTTTCCATACGCACCAAACCAGACGAGTTTTTTTACAGGATCTTTGCTTGGCTTAATGAAAATTTCTCTCAATTTAACTCTTAGGAATGTCAAGAAGAAGAGAGTATAAAACCCAGTCTCTTTAACTTCACTTTTTAAATCCTTGAAAAAATTCATATCAATCGTTAATTTCGCTTAAATAGCGTTGTTGAGTAAATATTCCTCTAAATGGCAAATGTGTCAGGGCAACTTCAGACAAGAACCTTCGTTCTTTTCCTTAGTTTGGTCGATACTATTGATATCACGTATGTACGTTCTTCCTTACGTAATCCAAAAACTGCAATTGTTAACATGCAACAGCTACTTGAAATGAATAACATTAGAAGTGATTCAATCGGTGATCTTCCAATCAAATATTCCTGAATGAGTTTGGGAATTATGTATGAAATTATAGAGACCAGCGCAAGCACTAAAACGACTTCCCGAACATAGTTTGCTATACTAAATTCAACTGCACGCTTTATCATTATTACTCTCAGCATGTTGCATACCACCGTATTGCTAATAAGAATGTAAAATACAATTTCGGCACCAAAACCTAACCTCAGAAACAGGTATGCAATCGGCAGACATAATAAGCGAGTGCCCCCTACTACGATCTGATACCATTTTACTTTGCCAGTCGCTTGATTAAGTGTAACAATGGGGTTAACCAGCAATTCTAATAATGTGTCAATTACAATTAATCGAATAAAAGTGACGGAATAAGCGGGAACCTCTTCAAGCCATAAGCCCAGGACAAATCGAGCTTCCAGAAGGATAGGTAATGAGAGAAGAAATAGTAGGTAAAAGGAGAATTTTGTGCTTTGAAAGACCAATTGAGTCATTTCCTCATGTTTGTCAGAGGCGTACGACTTGATAATCTGTGGACGAACTGCTGTGAAAAAGTTGTTTCCGAAATTGAGAACAACGGATTGTACCTGATAGGCAACACCCCGCGCAGCATTTACTGCAGGACCAAAAAAGATGTTAATGAGAATGTTTACGCCGTGATTTTTTCCAACGCTGGACAATGCACCAAATAAATTCCAGCCTGAATAGCTTAGTATTTTATTGAAAAGTTGCTTGTCCCAATAAAATAAAAATCGGCATTCTTCAAACCGCCGTTGACAATACGTGCGATAAATCAAGGTAACAATGCAGGTTACGGAAAAAGTTAGAATTCCATACAATTCCAACTTATCAAATGAAAACAATACCAGCAAATAAACGATTGCGAGCTTTAGTAACACTTCGATAATACTCACATAAGCATATACCTTCATGTTTTCATGCGCGATAATCGCGGCGTTGTAAGGTACTGTGAACATGGTCATCATCAACGATAAAATTGAAAATTGATAAACCCAATGCGCAGCCTCCATTCTGTCAGCAGGAATCGCCAACTTGTTATTCAAAAACCAAAGGCCAACTGTTTCAGCAAAAAGTAGTATCACCAGAGCTATCAATAAATAGATAGTCATGGTAGTACTAAATGTTCTTTTTAGTTGGTCACGATTCCCTTGGCCGATTTCAAAAGCAAAAAAACGCTGGGAGGCCGAAGACATCGTGTTACTTAGAAATGAAAACATGGTAACAATGCTACCTACCACGTTATAAATTCCGTAATCAACAACACCCATTGTCTTCAAAACAACCCTTACTGTGTACAGCGAAACACCCATGGTGAGAAGCATCCTGATATACAGAAAAAATGTATTTTTCGCTATTCGCTTGTTATTTTCAGCAGCCACAGGTGATTGGCGTTGATTTTGTAAATTCCATTACTCTACCTTCCAGAGTTATGGACTACCAACTTTATAAATACTGGTAATCCATAACTTGTATACATTGAACTCAAATTAGTTATTACTTTTTTCCTGCTTTCTATATTTTAATTTTTCTCTTTGGACATCTTCAATATCCAAAACTTCTTTCTTCTTGTAACTCAATGCTTTTGAAGTTGCGTCCAAATCGCGGACAAGTCTTCTTAAACCGTCTGGTTCTAACGAAGCAGAGTGGTCAGTACCCTTCCAGGTTCTGTCAAGGGTATAATGTCTTTCAATCCATTCAGCTCCTAATGTAAGCGCAGCCACATCGATAGCTATACCCAAATGATGTCCGGAGAAACCAATCGCCTTTACTTTCTCACCATATTTTTCTTTTAAAGTCTGGATTTCAAGTAGACAAACATCTTCAAAAGGCACAGGATATCCTGATGTGCAGCTATAAACTACGAGATCTTTATTACGGCCTTTTGTCACGAAAAATTCAACCAAATCTTCAATTTCATCCTTAGTTGTCATTCCCGTTGAGACGTGAATCTCTCCCTGATAATTATCTGCCAACCAACCCAGCATTTCGTAATTGTTGTTACACGCAGAAGGAATTTTGATTAAGTCAGGATTCAGCGGTGCAATTTCTTTTGCCGATGTCAGATCCCATACTGATGTTGAATAAATGATACCCAAATCATCACAAAAGTCTTTCAATTCTTTGTGTTGATCTGCTGTAAACTCAAGAAATTCACGGTGTGCACCGTAAGTATCTCCGTACGCATTTGCCGGATTTGGGTGGGGCGCATTGTATTGATCCTCAGTCAAAAGTTCTCTGTTGTTTCTTTTCTGAAACTTAGCTACGTCGGCTTTGCAAAATATCTTCGCTACTTTAATTAGCTCCTTAGCGATTTCCATATCCCCTTTGTGATTGCATCCAATCTCAGCTATAATCTTAGGCCTTTCCATTGTTTTATTTTTTGGTTTAAATTAATTATACGTTTGAGTAAATTATATGCGATTGTTTAATTTCTGAATTATTTCGATCGCTTCACGGATAGCTTTATTTCCACCCGAAGCGTGCAATACAAAGTCAGCATATTGCTTGACGATATCCAATGCATTGGCCGGAGCAAAACTCCAGCTTGCTGCCAGCATCGCTGCCAGGTCATTAATGTCATCACCTACATAGCCTATTTCACTTTCAGAAATATTCAATTTGCCGATCAGAAATTGCATTAAAGAATACTTATCCTTTACGCCTTTGAAGTAATTTTTAATACGCAATTTTTCAATTCGGCGGTCGACGATAGGACTATTCTCGGAGGTCATTACAAAAATTTCGAGACCTATTTCACGAGCTATTTCAAAGCCCATTCCGTCGCGCAAACTAAATGACTTGGCAATTTCACCTTCGGGACCGGTAAGCACGTTACCCTCCGTGAATACTCCGTCCACATCAAGAAAGAGATATTTAACTTTTGACCCTGATTTTTTACGTTTAAGCAGGCGACCTACAAGTAATTGTTCGACAATAGGCCAATCCGACGGCTCATCAATTTCGGTCAGGGATTCTTCGGGCATTTCTATCGTAGCAATCTTATCGCCTAGCCGATTTTTTGTCTTCAAATATTGTTGCTTGTTCGTAGCGTAGACTGCACCATTTTCAATCAGTAAACCTTCAAAATCCTGCCGTCTCGGTCGGTTAAGATAATCATAGTTTATACTTTTGCCATCATGAGACCAAATGAAACGTTTTGCACTAACAACAGTTAGCGCCGAATCTGATGCGCCAGATGTGACACTTTGCAAAACATTATTAATATCACTAAATTCAGTGATAGGTGAAGTTGCTTGAAGAAGGCAGATGATGTCGAATTCGTAATTTAAACCTTCGGCCAGTTCTAGCATTCCGCTTTCCGTAGACGCAGTGTCCGTTGCTGATTCTACACTTCTCGTCCAATATTTAACTTTTGGTGCCCACTGATAATCTAATTCGATACGCTCTTTAATTTCGAAGTCGTCCGAAAAAACATAAACTTCGTCCAAATCGCTTTTAATGGCTTCGCCTAGCACCCATTGATACAAAGGCCTTCCCAAAAGTTTCTTTTTATTTTTTCCTGGAATTCCTTTTGAACCTCTTCGTAGGGGTATAATCGCAATAGATTTCATAATGCATGCAACTAGTTAGCGTTGAAAGGTAGTGCTAAAAATAGAGAAGCTGCGCCATCGACACTAGATAAATGTTCATTGTTTAGGAACACTTATTTACAAGTCAAAGGTCAATGACAAAAGCCTTTATAGCTGTATTTAACAATGCCTTATAGGCGCGCAAATTACGCTAATTGATAAACGCGTTTCTTGAAAAATGGTAGGCAACAAAATCATTCTTAAAATGAATGTCGAATTATTGAAGTAAAATCGAGCCCACTTGAAGGCAGTTTCCATTTGAGTGGGAAGATAAGGAGTTAACTTAAGATAAGTTTTCATATGTCGTTGAGTATTGAGTGTATTTAAATTTATTGTATTAGTGAGAAAAGTAGACAAATTAACAAATGGTTGTCAGCTCATCCCTACTAACTTTTTGATTTTCTCCCCCACTCCTTTGCGTTTAGGTTTCTCATCTTCTGAATAATAACCATAACCGTAACCGCCATACCCATAGCCATACCCGTACCCAGTACCGTAATTAACTCCATTGAAAATTACGGAAAGGTTAGCAAAACGCTTTGTCCTATTAAGTTCGGCGATTCTTGTAATATGATCAAGTAGAGTATAGTTAAATCTAACTAGATATAAACTGGCATCAACGTAGTCGCTAATAATTGATGCGTCGGTAACTAAACCATATGGCGGTGAATCAATCAAAATATAGTCATATTCTTCACGAAGTTCTTTGATAAGTATAGGCAATCTACCGTTTCCCAAAAGTTCCGAAGGATTGGGTGGAATAGGTCCGCTGGTTATAACGTCAAATTTGGGATGGACACCAGTTGATTGAATTAAACTTGACACATCTCCGTGACCGATTAAATAGTTAGTTACACCTTTACTATTTGGAATGTTTAAGCGTTCATGTAATGTTGGTTTTCGTAAATCAAGACCCACTAGAATTACGCGCTTATCAGAATATGCTAAACTTGCCGCCAAATTGACACTTACAAAACTTTTCCCTTCACCCCCAATGGATGAAGTAAACATGAGCACCCGACATCTGCCATCTCCAAGATACTGTAAATTCGTTCTTAAAGCTCGAAATTGTTCTGCAACCGCAGATCGGCTGGTAATAGAGATGATCGCGTCCTGACCTGGATCGACTTTAAGCGTACCTATTTCTCCCAGCACAGATATACCGCTGATCTTTTCAATGTCATCTTTACTTTGAATAGTGTTATTTAAGAGGAAAATAAGATTTATTAATAGTACGGGAATTGCAAATCCAGCTAACAATGCGCCTGACCAAATAAATAGTTTTTTTGGCTTAATCGGTTCAATGGATGTTGTAGGAGCGTCAATTAAACGGCTATCAGTAACAGTGGATGCGTAGCCTAATGCTGTTTCTTCCCTTTTTTGCAAAAGATATAAATATAAGCCTTCCTTAATGGTTTGTTGACGTTTTATCCCAACATATTCTCGCTCTTTTTGAGGAATGCTGCGAAGACCTGCAGAAAATCTTGTATTGATGCCTTCTAAATTACGCTTTGTAACATCCATTCCTCTTCTTAAATTCTGAACATTCTCACGAATTGCTTGCTTCGTTTGCGCAAGCTGTGTATTAATAGTTTCGAGTAGGGGGTTGTTGGCCTGAGTCGTTCTTGCGTATTTTTCTCTTTGCAAAATTAAATCATTATACTTAGTCAAAAGAGAAACCAATACAGGGTCGTTAATCATGTATGTTGCAGGAGCCGTTGCACCATCCGTTGAATTCTTTATGTAGTTGTCAACACTTTCTAAAATGCTGATTTGCGTATTAATCTCGCTGAGTTTGGAATCATTTTCTTTTATGTTTTGCAGAAATAACTGAGATTCTGCACTTATATCAGTAAGTCCCTTGGATGTTTTATACGCTTCAACATCTTGCTCTACATCTCCTAACTCTCCGGTTATTAAGCCCAAGCGTGTCTCGATGAATTTTAAGGTATTGCTGGCCTCGCTATTTTTATCATTCAAAGACGATTGTACGTAAACATCCAACAGTTTGTTTAAAATGTCTTTACCACGCTGTTTTGATGGATCTTCAAAAGTTAATTGCAACACTGTACTCTTCATGTTTGCTAAACTTACAGTAAGCCGCGTGAGCATACTTGCTGTGAGCGTGGGTAGGTTAAAAAAACGCACCTCTATGTCCTTATATTCAGATGCAGTCCCTGCTTCAACCGTAAAGAGTCCCCAAGGATTACGAAATCTCTGGCCAAACTTATACACTTGCTCTTCATCATTGATTTTGTAATGTAAACTATCAATCATTTGAATATACATTGAATTCTCTAATGCATATTCAGATATGATTTCAGGTTTAACAACAATAGGACTGTTTTTATATAAGTCAACAGTTCTTAATCCATCTTTTGCAAAAAATGCAACTTCCAAATTTAGCTCCTTCGCAACTTGTCCCATTAGCGACTCGGCTTTGAAAATCTCTATTTCATTTTCAACAAGCTTGTCACCACCAAATTGAGTCATTTCTTCCAAAATGGAAGCACCAGCGTCGATACCCTTTTTCTCGTCCTTGATTAGAATTGAGGTTTGTGATAAATAGACAGGCTTTGTAATTTGCAAATATAAAAATGCAGCTATTAAAGAAAGGGCAACAAAAATAGGAAATAGGTACCAGTAACGGAGATATCGCAGCAAATACCCCTTTAGATCAAATTTTGAACGCTCTGGTCGAAAATAGTCATCGTCAATATCTTCGTGTCTCTTATTCATTTTAAAGCCTTTTTATAGAAGCAACGTTAAGTTTAAAAATGTCATATGCTACCTTGAAACCCGGTAAAAAGCTAGTGAAAGCGCCGCAATAAGACTTACGACCAGAGGTGCCAACTGTAGTGTTCTGTCGGTAGTGTTTATTTTAACTTTTGCGGGCTCTATGTAAATCACATCATTCTTGTGTAAATAGTAATAGGGCGAATTAAAAATATCACGTGATGTCAGATCCACTCTCGCGTATTGACGATTCCCATTTTCCTCACGAATAATTAAAACATTGTTCCTGCGACCGTAAATTGTTAAATCGCCCGCAAGGCTTAAGACCTCAGGTAGAGTGATTTTTTCGTCAGGGATGTTGTACACAGCCGGAGAGCGAACTTCTCCAAGTACAGATACCTTAAAATTGATATTTCTTATTGTGACAGAAGGTTCTTTTAAGTATAGTTGCAAACGTGATCTCAATGTATCCGCAGCGACTTTAATTTGCAAGCCCTCAACCTTTACTTTCCCTATCAATGGTAGTTCAATGTTCCCATCAGAGTCAACAAGATAGCCGAAAGGTTGAACCGCAGCAGTGGCCATTGTTCCATAGCTAGCAGAAGCGGAAGCATATCTGTTAGGAGCATTAAAGATTTCATTCGCCTCCGCATTCAAACTCCCCACAATGATCGATAACATATCATTCTTTTGAATCGTCGGAACGTAATTCTGAACGATTGGAGATGTGGAAAATTTCGTCGTATCCCCTTGGAAATATACAATGGTCTTTGGTGATACGCAGGAAGTCGTTCCTTTAATTATCACGAGAGAGATGAGGAGTAAAAAACAGGCTGACTTTGGAAAAAACCTGGTGTGCGAATTCATAGTAGAACGGTGAGTAAAACAAAAAAATATTAATTACTTGATCTTCAATGTTATATTTAAATGAATTCAAGGCCCAGCGGATAATATTCTGCAAATCTGTTCTTGGGAAACGACAGAGCTCGCGAAGCGCCTGGCAGGATTTTCTTGGTATTGTACAATGAAGTGTGTGGGAGTTATCTCTTACAAATATAGAATAAATTCAATTATCGTCATGGTATATCTATAAGTTTTTTATTTTGAAACGGATATTTCATGATCCAGTTATTTCGATTACTCTTCTGTATCATTTCCAAATGCTGAATCTTATGCGCGTCCGTGCCCAGGAATGTGATCAGATTATTGGTCAGCAGCCACTCGGCCATTTTTGTGATGTTTTCGCCGTAGTAGCCGCTTAATGACAGAATGTTTACTTGCAGCTCGCAGCCCTGGTCTACCAGTTTTTTGTAGACGTTGGGATCATTGTAAAAGTAGGTATATCGCTCAGGATGCGCCAGAACGGGCTGATATCCTTTTTGAATGATGGAAAAAAGCGTCTCCGAAGTGTTCATCAGCGGCGTGGAGTAGGGGAGTTCCACAAGCAATCTTTTGCCAGGTAATGTCAGAAATTCCTGACCGGAAGAAAGCAATTCGTTGAAGTGTTCGTCGATGAAATATTCGGCGGCGGCGTCTATTTTAACAGTCAAGCCGGCAGCGGAAATGGCTTGTCGTACTTCTTCTAAACCTTTGCGAATTATCTGCGGCGTATTTTTATAGCAATCCCATATAATGTGGGGAGTCGTCACAATGTTGGTATAGCCGAGCGCTTGCATTTTGGTAATCATTGCCACGGACTCTTCTACCGTTTCAACGCCGTCGTCTATTCCAGGAATGAGATGAGAATGTATATCTATACCGATGTGGTCTAAACTTACTTTCTTATCCTTTTTCTTATCAAATAACCAGTTGAGCATATGAAATTCAGCCTTTGAGTCTTCGCTTTTCAGAATTGAAAATCGCGCCTGCTGGCCGGAATTTTGATTTTATTAAAGTTGGACAAATTTAAGATAAAAAATATGACTTCATGCAGAATTTTCTACGGAATATTTTGCTTTTCCCTAAAAATGTAAAATTGTATTATTCTTTTGTAACATTCAAGGTTTTTGCATCCCGCTATGTTTTTTCAAACCCCTCAACTGGTCATTCGGGACGATTAGGCGATTGTAAGTCCGCAAACGGTTACAAAAAGTTGGATAAATCGATGTTTTGTGGGAATGGAACTTGTCCGTTTTAAAGTAGCGATATTTTGAAATATTCTTCGAAATACTTATTAACCGTTCTGCGCTTCCTTCTGATGTTTCCACAAATCCTGAAAAACCGTACTATGTTCACGCAAGTCGATAAAAGTCCCTTCATCCACCACACGACCATCGCGCAGAATGTACACGTAATCGAACTTGGTCAGTAAATGCAGGCGATGTAATGTTGATATAACGGCTTTGCCTTTGAATTCGGTGAACATCTTATCGTAAATCAGCGCTTCGGTTTTCGGATCGACACTGCTGGTGGGCTCGTCGAGTAAAACTATATCGCTGCCCCGTGCTGCCAGAATTCCTCGTGTCAGCGCCAGTCTTTGTTTTTGTCCGCCTGATAAGTTCACTCCTTTCTCCTGAATGTTTGAGGCTAACCCGCTGGGTAACTTCTCGATAACCTCCGTGAAATGCGCGATCCGGCAGACATCCAGAATTTCTTTTTCTTCAAATGGTAAGCCGAGCGTAATGTTGTAAGAAATCGTATTTTCGAAAATCTCCGGGTCCTGAGGGAACAATGTTACCTGGTCTGCCAACATTTCGATATCCGCATTCCGTCTTTCATCTACGCTGATAGTAGTACTTTTTTCGGGCTGGTAGAGGCCACGCAGCAGCGCCAGCAATGTGCTCTTTCCGCTTCCGCTTTCCCCGATAAATGCAATTCGATCGCCGCGGCGGATTCTTATATTAAGACTATGCAGGCTGTGCGCCCGCTGGCCGTCGTCATACATGTCATTGTGCGAAAAATTCAGGTTTTCAATGCGGATCTCGCGCCAGTTGACAGGCAGATCTTCCGCTTCATCATGCCGGTGCTGATTTTGATACGCTTCTCCGATGGACCTTGCAGTCTGAACCTCAGTGTTATATCGAATAATTTCAGTGTATTGCCAGGCGATATCCTGGAAAACACTCGTGAACTGATTGACATAGCTCAGCAAGGTCACGAGACCGCCGACAAGGAAGACTTCGCCGGGCACGTAGTGTTGATATACGTAACCGATAGTAACCACCACATAGATAATTCCGATGAAAACACTTGCCACAAACCATTTCCACTCGTTGATCACAATCGACCTTTTAAAAGGCGGAAAAATGTCGAGCACTTTCTCCATTAAACTCGACTTCATCCTCTTTTCGAGGCGCAGGGTGATCACCGTAATGATGTTGGAAAGGCTGTCAAAAAGCGTGGAAGAAACAACATGCTCTTTTTCGTTGGTTTCGTCGAGCGCTTTGATAAAGGGTTTGTCAAATTTGAAAATAACCCAAACATTGATGATGCCGATCAGTACCCCGATGCCTCCAAAGACCGGCGAAAACCACACGATGGCTATAAACGAGAAAACAAATTTTGCAAAAGCGTGCAGGAACATGAAACCGTTTTGGAAAAACTCTTTCAGTGCTTCGTAGGCTTTGCGTATCCGGTTGATGGTCGCGCCACTGTGATGGTCCTGGTGCCATTTAATTGGTAGGTGCAGCGCCTGGTGGTACATTTCGTCCAGAAAATTCTTGCTGAGATCAAAGGCCAGCTTACGCTCCATAATGCGCGCTGGTCCGTGAAATGCCCATTCTGCCAACATTAAAAAAAAGTAACCCGCCCCATAAATCCATACATTATTTAAAACCTTCGAAGGATCTTTTTGAATCGATTCCACAAACCAGCCGTAAATGAGCGGATTGGCTGCCAAAACCACATTTGCTATCACAAACATCGCGTAAATCAGCAGGTAACGTTTTCGTTGCTGACGTGCATAACGCCAGGCCGTGGCGAGCAACGACAGGTAAGGATTCTTCATTTAGCAGCAGTAGTTTTTGCCCGAATTCGAATTTTGATTCTTAAATCATTCGGAAGAAATGGTGTCAAATTTATTAACTACAAAATCATATATGAAAAAAGGTCTCTATTCAATTGGTGTTATCTTATTGTTAATCGCCGTAAATGCAACCTCAGTATTGGCCCAGGATGGCTGGATTTCGCTTTTTAATGGCAAAAATTTTGACGGCTGGAAAATCGGCGCAAATGCCAGTTCTTTCACGGTTGTCGATGGTACGATCCAGGTAGCTGGCCCACGCGCGCATTTGTTTTATGATGGGCCGGTAAAAAATCACATGTTCAAAAACTTTGAGTTCAAAGCGACTGTCATGACCAAGCCTGGCTCTAACTCAGGGATTTTTATTCACACAACTTATCAGGAAGACGGCTGGCCTTCGCAAGGTTATGAAGTGCAGGTAAACCAGTCGCACACCGATTACAAACGCACCGGTAGCTTGTATAATGTCATCGATGTGAAAGAAACTTATGCGAAAGACAACGAATGGTATACCGAATATATCAAAGTGGAAGGCAAGCACATTACCATCAAAATCAATGATAAAGTGGTGGTAGACTACGAAGAATCAGATGTAGACAAACGCGAAGGCGAAATGAAAAACCGCTTCCTGAAAACCGGCACCTTCGCATTACAAGCACATGATCCTAAAAGCGTCGTGTTTTATAAGGACATTATGGTGAAGCCGTTGACGGAGTAACATACGATTTTTTGGTCATTGATTGTCATTGGTAGAATGACAATCAATGACTCAACTTCCCACTCGAAATTCCCCCTCAGCTGCCCCCCGCCTTTTCATTCCGGCCTGAATTTTTTATATTTGTTGAAATCAAGCGGTTTGCTGACTGGGAAATTGAAGTCAGCTCTATCTATAACACGTTTGTGAAAGCCTATTTCACAGACTTTAAAAGCTGAATTTTGAATTTCAACGAATTTGAACTCCACGAAGACGTGCTTAGCGCCGTGGATTCCATGAACTACCAGCAGGCTACACCGATCCAGGAACAAGCTATTCCTTACATTCTGAGCGGCAAAGACTTGCTGGCCTGCGCTCAGACCGGTACAGGTAAAACAGCCGCCTATCTCATTCCTATCCTCGATAAAGTCGCGCATGAATCCAATGTGCACACCGGCGCGTTGATCCTCGTGCCAACCCGCGAGCTGGCAGTGCAGATCGACCAGCAGATCCAGGGATTGGGTTATTTTGTAGGTGCAACCAGCATTGCAGTTTATGGTGGAAATAAAGGTCCTGAGTGGGACCAGCAGAAAAAAGCATTGACCCAGGGCGCCGACATTATCATTGCCACGCCCGGCAGGCTGATTGCACATTTGCAGCTTGGGTACGTCAGTTTTCAGAGTATCAAACATTTGGTGCTCGATGAAGCGGACCGTATGCTGGATATGGGCTTTTTAAGCGATATTTTAAAAATTATGAGCTTTTTGCCTGCCAAAAGGCAGACATTAATGTTCTCGGCTACGATGCCGTCGAAAATCGGGGAGCTTGCCAAGAGAATCCTGCACAATCCCGAGGAGATCAGGCTGGCTGTTTCAAGGCCTGCCGATCGTATCGATCAGCAATTTTATCTGGCAAAGGACGAGCAGAAATTACCGCTGCTAATACATTTGCTTAGTCAGGTCGAAAGTACCAGCATGGTATTGTTCACCTCCCGTAAGTCAACCGTCGAGCCGATTGTCCGGGCCCTGAAAAAGCTGGGAAAAGGCGCGCATGGCATTTCTTCGGATTCGGAACAAAGCGAGCGGGAAATTGTGCTGCGCGATTTCAAAAACCGCCAGTTTCCGATCCTGGTTGCGACAGATGTTTTGTCCAGAGGTATAGATATTGATAACCTGAGCCACGTGGTCAACTACGATGTGCCCCGCGACCCCGAAGATTATGTGCACCGTATAGGGCGTACGGCACGTGCCGAATCAAAAGGAATTGCGATCACATTTATCAATGAGCACGACCAGAAATATGTTCAGAAAATAGAGCGGCTTTTTGAAACCGAGGTTGAAAAAAGGGCGATTACCCAAGATCTTGGGCTGGGAGAGGCGCCGGCGTTTGAGCCGAGGCGTTCGCGGCCGTCCAATGATCGGAAGCGTAAACCTTCCGGTAGTAACCAGGGCAGCAGGCCTGTCAGCCAGGCAGCCAAGCCAGGTGATGAAAAATCATCAAGAAGACCTAAGAGACGAAAACCGAAAAAGGAAGAAAAGAATAACCCCTCGCAGGCATAGCCAGCAATCAGAGTTTGTCAGACTTGACAGCACCCAGGCGAAGCAAATTGTAATTATATCAATGTTTGCTGTAATGTAACCAATGTTATCAATGTGGTATGCATTTTTTGCTTTTCATTTGCCTGCTTTCAATTGTCTAGCATGAACCTAAATTGATTATTGTTTGGACCGTTTAATAGATTGGATAAGAAATTATAAGTTTAGCGTTTCCGATCCTCCCATTGTAACCATGGAGGGCTTGTTTTCGCTTTTACTACTTTTAATTTTAAGTCTTGCCGCAGTTTTTTTCCACCTGATCAGAATCCTTTTCAATGCACCCGTCGATTTTTCGATGGACTGGAACCTGTTCCTCAGCTGGATTCCGCTGATCATCGCATTCTTTGCCGATAGTCTTACCAAACGTTTTGAAAACATCCCTGTTGCACTCGCACTGCTCAGCATTACTTGGCTGGCATTCCTGCCCAATGCACCCTACATGATTACCGACCTCGCGCACCTTACGGTTGATTATCAACGCGATCTGACCTGGCATGACACGATCATGCTATTTTTTTATGCAGAAGTGAGCCTTTTCAATGGTCTGGTATCGCTTTACTGGATCCACCGGTCGTGGCGGCGGGTGTATTCCAAAAGGTTCGGTAACATTCTGCTGCTGCTGAGCCTGCCTACCGCGGGGTTTGGCGTATACCTGGGTAGGGTTCGCCGGATGAACAGCTGGGATATTATTCACGAGCCGGGTGTCATTATCAATAATCTGCTCGACAGCATTCTAGACCGTACTGCGCTGGTTTTCAGCTTTGAAATAGGGTTACTTTTGGGAATCCTGTACCTCGTGCTCTGGGGAATTATCCGGTTCAGGATCAGATATAGCAAGAAGAACTAGCACAATCAGGGTAAATTGATTTCTTTTGCCCGAAACCTCTAAAAACTTACATCCATGCAGATTTCTGACAATGTAAAGGAATCTTACTCAGCCCAATACGACCAAAGTGTGGTCGACTGGCGCAATACCGGCGCGAAGTATAAAGCGCTGAACATTGTGGAGCTGGCAAAAAATATCAGCTTCAAAAATGTGCTGGAAGTGGGGGCGGGAGAGGGCAGTATCCTCAGCTGGCTGTCGCAGTGGGATTTTTGCAAGGATTTGAATTGCGTCGAAATTTCGGAAAGCGGCATTCAGCTGATCAAAGAAAAGAACATTAAAAACCTGAATGATATCCTGCTTTTCGACGGCTATAAAATCCCGTATCCAGACAATCATTTCGATTTGGTTATCTGCTCACACGTGCTCGAACATGTTGAGCATGAGCGGATTCTGCTGCGGGAAATCAAAAGGGTTTCCAAATATCAGATATTCGAAGTACCGATCGACTTTTCTTTTTATGTTGATAAAAAACTGAAACATTTTCTTTCCTACGGGCATATCAACATTTATACACCAGCATTATTCCGCTTTTTGCTTCAATCTGAAAATTTTAAGATTGAAAAAGATATATGTCATTTATACCATGATGAGGTAATTAAACCGATCTATAAAGACAATCCGACAGGCTTCTATCTCACCAAAGTGAAACATTTCCTGCTGCGCTTGTTCCCATACTTTTTAGGAATAAAACCAAATTCCTACGCAGTACTCACCTCAAAAACCGAGAAAGACCTCGCGATCTTCTAGGTGCCTGCATTGATTGATTTTCTGCTTCCCATCATTTACCAGGACGAATTTCTGGTTGCGATCAACAAGCCGCACGGATTACTGGTCCACCGGTCGTTCATCGCCAACGATACCGATCAGTTTGCCGTACAAATGTTACGCGACCAGCTCGGCCGGAAAGTATATCCCGTCCATCGTCTTGATCGTAAGACCGGCGGCGTGTTGTTGTTTGCTTTAAATGAGGAAGTTAATAGCTTAATGCAGCAGCAATTCCAGGAAGGAAATGTGCAGAAGACTTACCATGCAGTCGTAAGAGGTTTTACAGAAAGTGAAGGTTTTATTGATTATCCGCTCAAAAAAGAAGACGGCACAAGTCAGGAAGCATTGACCAATTACCGAACATTAAAGCATGCAGAAGTCCCTTTTGCAGTTGGAAAACACCCGACTTCAAGGTATTCTTTGGTGGAACTGAAACCGACCACCGGGAGGATGCACCAGCTCAGAAAACACATGGCGCATATTTTGCACCCGATCATCGGCGACCGGCCGCACGGCTGCAACAAGCAGAACAAATATTTCAAGGAGCAGCTCAATATGGATACCATGTTGCTGCACGCCAGTCAGTTGGCTTTCCGGCATCCGGTAAATAATGCGCCGGTCATGATCGCGGCGCCGATCCAGTCCGAGTTCTCACGAATGCTCGATTTGCTGGACCTGGCGCCGCTTTCGATCTGAAATATTAGTAAGGATTAAATTTTACGACTTCATTATTTTGTACCGGAACCGTGCGGAGGTAAGCATAAATCGCCTGTAAATCAGTTTCTTTCATGCCCGCATACATCATCCACGGCATTGGCGTATTGGCGCCATTTGCTTCCACTTTGTGAGGCACATAAGTCGAGTCTTTGTATTGTTTGAACCGCCGCACAAACTGGTCGCGGCTCCATAGGCCGATACCGGTTTTATTATCCGCCGTAATGTTGGCAGACCGCGCAGTGCCGGTTGGTAGTTTAAATTCCATCCCGCCGCCAAACTCGGTGCCTGGTACACGCGCACCTTTGTCGAATTTGCTGTGACATTCCACGCAGCCCGCAGCCAAAGTCATGTAGCCACCGTAAGCAACTGTATCAGACTCAGCAGGTTTCTTGCCCAGATTTGCTTTGGAAGGCATGGTATTCAGCAGCACGCTCACCGGGAAATCCGCCTCCGAAGGCTCCACATCGTGCTGGACCGGTTTCAGCGACCGGACGTAAGCAATAATGCTGTAAAGATCTTCCTGATCGAGCTGACCATAAGCGTGGTAAGGCATTACCGGAAACAATGCGTGACCGTCGCGGCTCACCCCGGTAGTTACTGCCCTGAAAACTTCACCGTCAGTCCATTCGCCGATGCCATAAGGTGATATATTTCTTGCGTAAAAATTACCCGGAAATCCGGCGTCTTTGCTGAATTTTTCACCACCACCGCCAAGTTCTTCGCCCACGAGCGGACCGGCGTAAAGATTCATATCCCTTTTGCTGTGACAATCCATGCAAACCGTCACATTGTGGGCCAGATACTTGCCCCTTTCAATCCGTTCAGGTGTTTTCTCAATTTTAATGTCGGGTGCCTCGCCGACATTAGGGAGCGCCGTTTTAACATAAGCAATTCCGGCAAGGGCAAAGACGATGAGGACGGCGAGTAGGATGCCAACGATTTTTAAAAGTTTTTTCATTTACAATTCTGGTGTTAAGTATAAACAGAGGTACTGAATCCGAAAGTCAGCAGGCCTCTTTTTGTACTGTAAATTCTTGTCGTTTAAACAAAAATCTATTTAACGGCAACCAGAAAGTTTTTTATCGGCTTTTTGTAAAATGCTTGCAACGTATTTTTCCGGAAGGGAGTCTGAAAGAAAATGACTTGCCTGAATTATCTATTTGCCATGAAAAATAAAGTAATCCCTGCCCTCTATTTGGGGCTGGCCATGTTCGGCCTCTGGATGATCCTCTCGTCCTGAGTAGCGACATCGCCGCGTCGCAAAACAAAAAAGCCATCGTGATTTTACTTACGATGGCTTTTTGTTGTTTATATAAAAACTGAAATGTCCTTAACTCCCAGCCTTCGGGAGGTTGTAAAACCTTCCCCGAATGTTACCCCCACTGCGTGACCCATTTCCCTGGCCCTGGCGATGATGAATTCAAGGAATTCAGGCGTTGAAATGTAGCTCTGTGGTTCGCCTTCGCCTTTATATTCCGGAATGTGAAACTGGCTTTTGAATGCACGCACCGCCTCGATTTTTTTATCATGAAAATCGGTGATATCGACAATGAAATCCGGCTGAATGAATCTGTCCTGGATCGCGTGAAAAACCTGTTTGGGCCGCCACGCTTCCTGCTCATTTCCAGCCTCATCATACGTTTTGATCATTCGCAGCCCCGAGTAAAAGCAACTCTCCGCAACCAGCTGACCGCCTCTGCCATGATCGGGATGGCGGTCGGTTATAGCATTCGTGATGACGATGTCGGGCTGGTATTTTCTGATAAAAGGAATGATCGCTTTTTGGTGGGCTTCGTCATTAACGAAAAAGCCGTCGGCCAGTCCGACATTCTCGCGCACTGTAATTCCCAGAATTTCAGCAGCGTCTTTTCCTTCCTGGATGCGTCCTTCGGGAGTACCCCGCGTCCCCAGTTCTCCGCGGGTCAGGTCTATGATCCCGACTTTTTTACCGAGCGCAATCTGGGACAATAATGTGCCGGCGCAGCACAGCTCAACGTCATCGGGATGGGCTGTGATGGCTAAAATATCTAATTTCATGATGAATGCTGATTATTTGATGCGGAGCTTTTGCCCGATCCGCAGGGTCGAACGCGTGGACATCCGGTTCCGGCGGGCAATCGAAGAAATGCTGACGCCATATTTGGAAGCGATGGAGCCCAATGTATCCCCGGACCTTACCTTATGTAAAATCGAGCGGCTGTAAGCGGCTGGCGCGTCACCGGATTCGAATTCACTTTTATTTGATTTTCCTCTTAAATGATCCCAGACGCTGCTCGTAAGCAGGAAATGATCCGATTTGATCGAAGCATTATCCCAGTCGAAAATGTTCCGCGGATCGAAAGGGTTACCCTCATACCGGTTCTCATAATGCAAATGTGAACCTGAGCTATGGCCGGTATTTCCGCCCAGCCCGATCACCTCGCCGGCTTTCACAATCTGCCCCGATTCCACCATTTGTTTTGAAAGGTGACCATACAATGTTTCCAATCCATTATAATGTCTCACCACAATAAATTTTCCATACCCGCTGCCGTCCCACGCCACAATCCGCACCATCCCGTCATACGTACTGCGCACAGTATCACCGGTTTCCAGATCTAGGTCGGTACCATTATGCCAGCGTCCCCAGCGGTAGCTGAAATTCGAGGTCGTCGGCGTGCGGGCCATCGGCGCGCTCCATTTACGGTTGAGCGCTTCATTATATAATGTTAAATCGACGGGCTCATCGAATTCCAAAGCTTTCAAACCATAAGGATTGATCGTCCGTGCGTCCCAGATTACATAATATTCCGCCGCTTTCACCCACTCGTCGGCCACCTGTAGCGAATCTTCCACGATCACGACTTCCGTTTCACCTTCGTCGATGGTCGTAGTATCCTCGTTTACAACCGGGTTCAGCGGTTTTACGGGTTCAAACTGGTTTTGAAATTTCAAATTGGAAGTTTCTACCTGGTATTCATCCTCAGGCTGAGGCGCGGTAGCTTTTGTAGTAGGGCCTTCGTTGGCGTTATTGCCGGATTGATTGATTTTTGGATTCCTTTTAAACTTGCCCCGCTCTTGCGCTTGTGCATTCCAGGAGAAGAGGCACAATGTAAGCAGCAGGCTTGCTAAAAAATTTACTTTCATAGTTCAAAAATGGATCAGACTATATGTACCTGAAAATGATACATATAGTCTGAGAATTTTAGGGGTTGGGCAAATAATTAAGCTGTTTCCTCGATAATAATTTCAACTTCACGTTCCATCAAAAACCGCTCGGCATCCAGCGCAGCCATACAACCTGTACCAGCTGCTGTAACTGCCTGTCTGTAAACATTATCCTGCGCATCACCACAAGCAAAAACACCTTTAATGTTAGTGCAGGAGCTACCTTTTACAGTCTGGATATAGCCGGTTTCATCCATATTAAGATAACCTTTGAAAATATCCGTATTCGGTTTGTGGCCGATTGCTACAAAGAAACCGGTTGCGTCCAAAAGTTGCTCCTCGCCGGTTTTATTATTTTTTACCAAAACCGATTCAAGCGCGTGTTCACCGTTCAGTTTCACCGTGTCGGTGTTCCACAAAATCTCAATGTTTGGCAGCATTTCAACTCTTTTCTGCATGATCTTCGAAGCGCGCATTTCGTCGCGGCGAACCAGCAGATACACTTTCCGGGCTAATTTGGCCAAATAGCTTGCTTCTTCCGCGGCAGTATCGCCGGCACCTACCACCACCACATCCTGTCCTCTGAAAAAGAAACCGTCACACACCGCACAAGCCGAAACCCCGTGACCATTCAATCTTTCCTCACCTTCAAGGCCCAGCCATTTGGCCGAAGCGCCGGTGGAAACGATTACCGAATCAGCCGTGATTTCGTGTTTGTTATCAATAATTACCTTGTGCGGATAGGAAGTAAAATCAACCGCGGTAGCCAGTCCGTACCGAATATCCGTACCAAAACGTTTTGCCTGTTTTTCAAAATTGATCATCATTTCCGGGCCGCTGATGCCGTCGGGATAACCTGGATAGTTATCGACTTCCGTCGTGATGGTCAGCTGACCGCCAGGCTGTGTACCCTGGTAAAGTACCGGATTCAGTCCGGCCCTGGAAGCATATATAGCAGCGGTGTAACCGGCAGGGCCGGAACCTATGATCAAACAAGAAACTTTTTCAGATGACATATTTATTAAATACTAAATGTTTATTAACGAATCAACCCTAATAATTTGAAAATCAGGGCGGCCTGGAACAGGCGATTACTAGTGTGTATGAGGGAGCAATACCATGATCGTCCTCGATGAATACAACATTGGCAGATCGACAAAAGTGCGAAATTATAGCTCTTTATGCAAATCCTTTCAGAGGATACGCCACTCGATCCGGCGGTTTTTCTGGCGGTTTGTTTCCGAATCGTTGGCAGCTACCGGCTTCGTT
Source organism: Dyadobacter luticola (assembly GCF_005860805.1). Classification (GTDB taxonomy): domain Bacteria; phylum Bacteroidota; class Bacteroidia; order Cytophagales; family Spirosomataceae; genus Dyadobacter; species Dyadobacter luticola. The sequence continues at coordinate 457,337 of NZ_VCEJ01000002.1, forward strand.
TCGCCATAACCTTTTGAGGAAATTCTATCTGCGGCAATACCGGATTTGTGCAAATATTGCTGAACCGACTGCGCCCGCCTTTTCGACAGTTCCAGGTTTTCCGTATCCGAGCCCACATCGTCCGTATGTCCCGAAATCTCGATTTTGATCGCTTTGTTTCGGGACAGGAAATCCGCCATTTTATCCAGCTCCACTTTTGATTTTTCGTCCAGCTCGTATTTTCCGGTCTGGAAAAAAATATTGTTCAAAACCTCCGCCCGGTCCTTTTCTATCGCTTCCATCGGAATGTCCAGATTGACGAATGAATCGGCATCTCCAACCGTAAAGGACAGACTCTTAAATAAATAACCATTTTTAGATACATAAAAAGCATATTCGCCGCCGCTGTTGAGTACGGTCAGGAATGTTCCGGTTTTGCCGTCGGAGGTAAATGCACCTACTTTTTGCTGGGTTTTTAAATCGAAAAGGTCAATGTCGGAGGCGAGGGGCGCATTTGTTTTTTTATCAAAAACTTTCCCTTTCGCATAGCGCGTCGGGACGATCATCTCCTGTAATGTGGGCGGGACGTGGAAAGAATAAAGCAGCGAGCGGCCTTTTCCTTTGTCCGAACTGTCATCGGTATAATATGCCATTTTACCATTTGAAGCAATAAAAAGCCCCACCTGATCCGCCACCGTATTAATAGGGTACCCAATGTTGACCGGCTTTGACCAGACCGTATCCATCCGCTGTGCGATGAAAATGTCGAAGCCGCCCATGCCCGGCAAACCATTGGACGCATAGAAAATCGTGCGGCCGTTTGCATGGATAAAAGGCGCATTTTCATCGTCGGAAGTGTTGATCACCGGCCCCAGGTTCTTCGGCGCCGACCATTGTTTTTTCTCGTCGAGCGTCGTCACCCAAATATCCCGCTTGCCCTGGCCACCTTTGCGGTCGGATGCGAAATACAGAATGTGTCCGTCCGCCGAAAGTGAGGGCTGCGATTCCCAGTCCCTGGAATTGACGCCGTCTCCCAGGTTCACCGGCGCGCTCCAATCTTTACCGTCTTTTTTGGAAATGTACAGGTCACAGCTTCCGAAACCATCGGCGCGGTTGCAGGCCGTAAATACCAGGGTGCGCCCGTCGGCCGAAACCGTGCAGGTACCCTCATTATTAATGGTATTGATCACTTTTGAAATCTCTTCCGGCACATTCCAGCGGTCCGCGGAGCCGCCATCATTTTTCCGGTGCGTGACGTAAATGTTCTCGTCGCGGTTTTCTGTCAACCCGGTGAAAATCAATGTTTCGTCATCGGCAGTAAGTACCGGAAAATACTGTGTCCCCAGAAAGTTGACCGTATCCCCCAAAGATTTCTTCTCAATAGGTAAAGGATTTTTAATCGCATTCTGGGCAAACTTCGAAGAGGCAATCGACTTCTCAGCCAATCTCGACAAACTCGATTTCGCCGGAAAAAGCGCGAAAGCCTTTTCATAGTAAACCTGCGCGGAATCGTATTTTTCGGACTCAAAAAAATATTTACCCAACCATTGAAATGCCGCAGCAGATTGCGGCGCAGAAGGTTTGATCTGAATTGCTTTGGAGTAGTATTTCCTGGTCAGGTCCGGGTTTCGCTGCAATTCGTAAATCTGCGCGAGCCGGATATTCACATCATAACTATTAGGCTCCTGCACCAGTACTTTTTCAAAAAGCGCCACGGCTTCCGGAAGGCGTCTTTCCTGCCAGGCCTGCTGCGCCTTATCGTAAATGTCGCGGGCTTTTTTGGATAATGTGACGTCCTGGGCGGACGAATAATGGGGGATCAGAAGAACAAAAAGACCAAATATGTAAGCAGCAAAACGCATCAGGGAATGTTCATATACTTGTGCGTTTGTAACGACATTTTCCATTTTGGATTGCCTTTGATATAGTCAATCATCAAAGGCAGCATCACGTCCTGCTTACTCCACTCGGGCTGCATCAACAGGGTACATTCGGGGGAGACCAGCGCCGCATGTTCCTCTGCAAAATCAAAATCGCTCTTATTATAAATGATGGCTTTCAGCTCGTTTGCCTTTTGGTAAATGTCTGGATGGGGAGTTTTAAATTTTTTTGGAGAAAAACACACCCAATCCCAATGTCCCGTAAAAGGATACACGCCGGAAGTTTCAATGTTGGTTTTAAAACCCGCCTGCTGCAAAGCGCCGGTGAGTGCGTCGAGATTATACATTAAAGGTTCGCCGCCGGTGATCACTGCCAGGCGGCCGGGATGCTGCAATGCGCCTTCCACGATCGCATCGATAGAAAACCTGGGATGAATGTTCGCGTCCCACGATTCTTTGACATCGCACCAGTGGCAGCCCACTTCGCAGCCGCCGAGCCGGATAAAATAAGCCGCGCGACCGCTATGCTGCCCTTCGCCCTGCAAAGTGTAAAAAGCTTCCATGACGGGAAGCTGGCTGGTGACGATAGGAGAAGTTTCTGTAAGCAAAATGTAAAAAGAGATTGTTAGTAATGTTGGAGAACAAATAATGTTCTTCAAAAATCCCACAAAGGTACACATTTCAAAAACGGAAGGATATAGGCCCAATCCTTCATTTAGTCGCATATTTGCAAAATGAATACAACGCCAATCCATCAGCAGGAAATTATTTGTGCACTTGCTACGCCGTCGGGCGTGGGTGCGATCGCCGTGATCCGGGTTTCGGGCCTGGGCAGCATCGCGCTGGTTAACTCGGTTTTCAAAGGAAAAAATCTGGAAAGTGTCGAAAGTCATACCGTGCATTTCGGGATTATTTATGATAGGGAAGAAGTGATCGACGAAGTGCTGGTCACGGTTTTCAAGACGCCCCGATCCTTTACAAAAGAAGATTCCGTCGAAATTTCCTGCCACGGTTCCGACTACATTATCAGGCAGATTTTGAAACTTTTGATTAAAAAAGGAGCGAGGATTGCCAAGCCGGGAGAATTTACGCAAAGAGCATTTTTAAACGGACAATTCGATCTCGTACAGGCAGAAGCCGTGGCAGACCTCATCGCTGCCGATTCACAGGCAAGTCACAAAACTGCTTTAAATCAACTAAGGGGTGGCTTTTCCAAAAAACTCGCATCATTAAGATCGGAGCTTATTCACTTCGCATCGCTGATAGAGCTGGAACTTGATTTCGGCGAAGAAGATGTGGAATTTGCCGAGCGCGAAGATCTGCGCAGACTTATCAATGCGCTTTTGGAGACTATCGCGCCGCTGATCGATTCCTTCGATTTTGGAAATGCGATCAAGGAAGGAGTTCCGGTAGCGATCATCGGCTCGCCAAATGTCGGAAAATCCACTTTGCTTAATGCTTTGCTGAATGAGGAAAAAGCCATCGTAACCAGCATTGCGGGAACAACCCGTGATGTAATTGAAGATACCATCGTTTTGGAGGGTCTCAAATTCCGCTTCATCGACACGGCAGGAATACGCGAAACAACAGATCTGGTCGAATCCATTGGAATTGAAAGATCCAAAGCCGCCATGGAAAAGGCGGATATCGTCATTTTTCTGTTTGACAGCGAAGCCACCTTGCTCGAAAACCAAGCGTTAGCAAAGCTGCTACCAGATGGTAAGGAAGTTTTATATGTGTTGAACAAGATAGACATAGACCCAGCCCAGGCAGAAAAATTGCTGGCACTGGACAGAATTATCGTGCCGATTTCGGCCCAAACGCAATCGGGTTTGCCGCAATTAACCAGCAAGCTGGTCGCCCTCGTCCACGGCCAGGCGGCCGGCGATACCGTGGTCACCAATGCCCGGCACTACGAGCATCTCGTAAAAACGCATGAGGCCCTTACCGAGGTAATCAACGGATTATCGCTTGGCATAACCGGGGACTTTCTGGCACAGGATATCAGGCTTTCCCTGCATCATCTTGGCGAAATCACAGGTACGATTGTGACTGACGATTTGCTGGATAATATTTTTTCGAAATTTTGTATCGGGAAGTAGAACGGCAAAGTAGCTGCAAGAGACTGTAAATAATGCCCTTAAAAACAGTCGCTTATGCTATAAATTCCATAGTTTTTTTGCAGTTTTTTTGAGCTGTTTTGTTTACATTTGTCCCCCAGTTGTCCCTCACAGATTAGCCATGACGAGACTGGAAAAAATCGGAGAGATTACTTCCCTTATTTACTCTTAAATGTTCTTGTTGACCCTTATAGTTATATTCTGCTTATGAGCTCCAATATTAAGATTAAGCGTATCTGCGAACATTGCGGGAAAGAGTTTACAGCCAAAACTACTGTAACAAGGTTTTGTGGTGATGATTGCGCAAAGCGTAATTACAAGCTCAGAAAGAAGAATATCAAGCAACAGAGAATGGAAGAAAAGATTAATGAGAGCAATAAACATACACAGCTGGTTCGCGACAAACCTAAAGTTCAAGTTCTTGAAAAAGAATTTTTAACTGTCAAAGATGCCGCTGTCTTGTTAGCCTGTTCCACAAAAGCGATTCATTTAATGATCGCATCGGGTAAGTTAAATGCGATAAACTTGGGAGTCAGGAAAACAAGGATTTTAAAATCAGAAATCCTGAATTTGTTTGCTCTGCCCGCACTAGCGGTAAAACATTTGGAGAAGAAGTCGTTGGCCGAAGAGCCGCTAACAAGAGATAATTGCTACACCGTTGAAGAAATAACATCCTCACTTGGCGTGACAAGAGATTCGGTATATAGCATGGTCAAGAGGAAAAAAATACCTAAATTTCAAGAGGGCAAGGAGATATACATTTCCAAAAGGCATATTGATAAAGCATATCGTTTGGTGAGAGGAGGTAGACAGTGAGCAAGGTAACACTTAGGCGAAAGAAAATTGGGAAGGGCAGGATAAGCCTCTTTCTTGATATCTATCCGCCCGTTCCAAATCCAGATACCGGCATTTTGACAAGAAAGCATTATCTGAGGATTTATATTTTTGAGAAGCCACGAAATGAACTCGAGCGGTTACATAACAAAGAGACAATCGAGCTTGCGGAAACTGTACGCGCTAGAAGGCAACTTGAAGTGCAAAGTCTGAGATTTGGTTTCTTGTCCAACAGAATGATGAATGGCGATTTTATTCGTTTTTTCGAAGATCAAAAGGAAAGACGAACGGGGTCAAATCTTGAAAACTGGAGAATGGCAATTGCTTACTTCAAAAGTTTTGCCGGTGATAAGGTACTTTTTCCACAACTGAATGAAACATTCAGCGAAGAATATGCGGATTACCTTTTGTCAGCTCCTGGTATAGGACGAAACAGTAGGCCAATTTCAAGGAATACAGCAGTCAGCTATTTCGCAAAGTACAAAGCAACTTTAAAGGTAGCATTCAAGAAAGGCTTTATACCAGTAAATCTTGGAGAGATTATTGATAGTATTTCTGTAAAAGATACACATCGCGAATTTCTATTTCAGGATGAAATACAACAACTAGTTAATACTTCATGCAAATCGGATGTTGTTAAAAGAGCATCTTTATTCTCAATCCTTACGGGCCTAAGGTTCTCAGATATTAATACGTTGACTTGGTCAGAACTGAAAGGATCTGCAGGTAATTACAGTATTCAGTTTCTAGTCGACAAAACAGGTAGCGCCGAGTTTTTACCCATTTCAGATCAAGCATATAACCTCCTCGGTCAGCCGAAAGAAGGAAAGGTGTTCGTGGGACTTAAATATCATCACGTCGATACTACCTTACCGGAGTGGATCAAAGAAGCCGGTATTAATAAACATGTAACCTTCCACTGTTTTAGACATACGTTTGCAACTCTTCAATTGCTATTTGGAACTGATATAGTTACGTTGTCTAAACTACTGGGTCACAAAGATATCAAGACGACCATGATCTATGTCAAAATCGTGGATAAGCTTAAACGTGACGCTTCGCATAGGATCAAACTCACGGTTGAAGGGGATTTAGTTTCAAAGAAATACCTTCGAGCGGAATAGATAGACTTCTTGTTTGCGGTCACATAGCTTAAAAAATCTTGGTTAAAGAATTATTTTTCAACCATGCATGCCCAAGGTTTGGTTTGGTCATGGTTTTAAAGACTCTTGTAGCTTACCCAAATATTGATCTATCACATCGTACTTGTATTCGGGATAATTTGTTCGGACAAATTCTTCCAAAACACGACTGAAATTAGCTTTCTGATAGTCGAGGATCGATAAAACTGGAAGCGATTCTTTCCACAAATCTTTCACCAGTGCGCATAAAGGTATGTATGGCGGGGCGTAAAAGACCGCATTGCTAGACAGTTTATTGAAGAGTTCTTTTTTAAGAGACTTGTCCAAATCGTTCAAGATCTGCTCAGCTCTACAATACTTTCCACCTTCTGACACAAGATGCGCCAAAATAGAGAAGCCTTCGTCTTGAAGGAAGGTGATCATATATTGCTGAAACCCCTCGTCCAATGCATAAAGCATATCCTGAGATAGTAAATAATAATCTCGCTTAAAGGCTTGAATCTGGAAATCGGAAGAATACCTTTCACATAGAACGCTTAATATCTTATTTTCAAGGGTTATCACTTGGTCTAACACCGGAGCTCGGTATCCCAAGACGGTTTGAACGCCATATTTTGTACGACTGAGCTGGTCAAAATAGCTGCTTTTGAAATAGAACGGTTTTTTCTTGTGTATCAATCTGATGTAAAGAGGAGCGGTTTGAATCCCATGGAAGCAAACATTTTTTAACCGTTTATTCAGATAGACTTGATAACTGATTCTTGGATGATCCTTCACTAGGAAAATGGATTTTTTTCAAAGGTACACTAATTCTAAATAAATTATGATAAACAATATATTTTATCATAATTATGATTAATTTCGGCTATGGTTGTTCATTGGCGGGTTTGGGTAAATAGCGCAATTCGTTCCCAGCATATCTAAGTGGACTGGTGAGGCCATTGACCGCCCAGATTGTCTAGGTTTGATAGTTTTACGGAGCTGTGAGATAGGAAGAGGAGAACTAGTATTTTTTAAAATTAGATGACTAATTATGGATTTGATAACTTTTGAACAGTTACCGAATGTGGTCGGGGAAATTAGAGACAGGTTGCTACGGATAGAGGGATATTTAGAAAAAAACTTTGGCTCAGCCAGTCTCGATGATACCAAAATGATGACGATATCTGAGGCAGCTAAATTTCTGAGCCTTTCAACTTCAACAATTTACAGCAAGGTGTGCAAGATGCAGATTCCTGTGCATAAAAAGGGCAAACGATTGTACTTCGAAAGAAGGGAATTGAGTGAGTGGATCCGAGGAGGTCAAAGGAAGACAGTTGAGGACTTGTACAATGAGGCAGACGAATATTTGAGAACTATGAGAAGTAAACCGCGTCGGGCTAATTGAAAACATATGCTACTTATAAGCTGTTTGCCCAACAAACTCGGCAAAAGCGCAGCTAAATAAGTGGCCCTATTTATGGAAGATTACTTAAGTCGCCAAAAGCTTACGGCATAATGGCGGCTTTTTCTATTCAATAGGGTCTGAAAGTTTAGCCGCCAGCCTTGGGACTGCGCGTCCCGGCACTTATTCCGTATCCAAGACCGCCGCTTCTTTGAAGTAACAGCCGTTTATCTTGCAGTTATCCCCTGGGCATCATTACCCTTCTTCGCGTTTTTCCGCATCCATCAAGTACCGGAAGCACTACTTACCAATGTAGGTTTCATTGTAATTACCGTGCTTTTCATCAGAAGGTCAATCCAGGAGAGCAGAGAAGAATACGATCGGCTGAGCAAATTGGCGAGTGGAGATGAAGAGGTGTCAATGTCCAAGCTCGATTTGATCGATCAAATGATCCGGCAGTTGGAGGCCAGCGGCATTTCACCTGCCCAACGTTTTGAGATTAATCTTGGGACAGTCGGGTTAACTTCCCGTGAAAAAGATGTTGTTCGCTTAGTCCGGGAAGGAAAGTCATACAAGTCCATAGCAGACCAACTTTTCATTTCAGAGCGGACGGTAAGTAAGCACATTCAGAACGTTTTCGAAAAGCTCGGCGTCTCCAATAAAATTGAATTACTTAGTCGGCTAGAAATTTGGGAAAACGGCTAAATTCGGTCGATAACCGTCATATACGTGTTTATGCGTAGTCGAAAATACGCTATTATGCGTAGCGTTCAATCCTCTAAATACTAGTTTTCTCGTATTTACTTTCCTTGCCAGATCTTCGAGTTTTACATACCATCAGACAGGTAGTCAACGGATGCGAAACGAATTGAAGATTGGTATGGAACAGGGGTATATTTTAGAATGGTTGGATCGTACAATTAATGAATTCAACCCTACACAAACGCAGTCTGCGAATTTTGAAGATCATCGCTTTCAATCCTTTTCGGAGGAGGTGCGGGATGAAAAGGCCAAACAGATCGCTTATTTGAAGAAGCTTGCCTTTAATTATCCCAAAAAGCGAAAATTCCAGGAAGTTCTGGATTCATATTTCAGTGCGCTGAATAATCTGATTGACAATGCAAAGCGCAACTTGAAGCTGATAGCAGCCGAATCAGTGATCTCGAAGAAAGCCCTAGAGCTTTCTGTCGCCAGCCTGGCCGACATCCATACGTTTCTTTTGACCAGGTACACAGTTAGCATAAGTCCAGATGAGCCACTAAGAAAATACAATTTAGAGGTGCCAGCCATTGATTTTGCTCAACCGACAGACAACATCTTATTGTCTTCTCATCCGGCGCTTGCTTCCTTAATACGAGATGAATTCAACGCAGTATTTAATATAGGCAATCTGGTAAACATCACCTCACGACAGGCAGAGTACTTTAAAGATCTCAACGACCAAATATGCACTCGCGAACAGCAAAATCCAGGTGACGAGTATTTTTGCAGCTTAGAGTTGCTACTCATTGAGCGGAATTTCAACTCTACCAGATTCGTCAAATATCTAAGCCATCGCTTTACCAACCAGATCGAGGAAGATGCCTCTGGTAATAGTATCGAAAAGTTAGCCTACTTACAAAAGTCATTCAATCAAATACCGGTAATCAAGGGATTGGCTTACGACCGACAACATGATGACCTGTCGCTGACGATCAACAACTGGTTCATTTGTGAAATAGAATTCAGGTCTAGAAGCAATACTGGGAAAGGTAGTGAATCCCCGTATACGGCTCCCAAAGCGAATAGCTATATAAAAAAGACTGCCGATAAGGTGCTCTGTAAATTAACCGTCGATCAGTTAGCTCTTTTTTTCAAGGCAGCCGATCAGTCAAAAATAATCGCAGCTAAGTCGCTATCTGCTATTTTCCATGCCGTCGCGCCCTACTTATCAACTCCGTACAAAGAAAACATTTCCCACGGGAGTCTAAGGTCAAAAAGTTACTCCGTCGAAGGACGTGATAAGGAGCAACTTCTTAGCTTTCTTGCCAAGCTGACCCGTCAGATTGAAGAGCTTTGAATTGGCATAGCTTTTTGTCTTTGTCAATGATTAGTTATAAAATAACATACATAGACATGGGAATCAAGCCAGGACCTAAAAAAGTTACAGAGTCAACGGGACAGCCAGATAAACGTCAACGGGATAATAAAGAATCCCCGGGTAATACGCCTTCGTTAAAACCACACAAGCATAAAAAGGGCGACTAGCTAGAACAAGGCAAGAAAATTGGATATGTGCCAATCATGGGGCCAGGATTTTTCCTGGCCATTTTTTGTGCGCTTCTACAGCAGGCAAGTTTGCTAACCTTCATTTTGCATGGACAGTGATGATCTCTTTCATCCGGGTGCTGTATCGGGGCGAAAGTTTATCTTGCTTCATCTTCCAACGCGTATTCAAATCTTGACTTGCCAGCAGCACCTTGTTCTGACCCATTGATTTATTTAATTTATCCATAACCGCCATCAGGTGGCCGTGACGAGGATCGGAGTTTTCAAAAATTTGTTGCTGCTTTGCATTCGCGGGAGTTAGCTCCATCACAATTACTCCCGCCTTTTTGTATCCATAGCCTTCCTTGAATATTCTATTTAGGGCATCCACAGCAAAGTGAGCAAGTTCCAGCGCTGAATTGGTCGGGAATGGAAGGTCGATTGTAATTGATTTATTGTACTGCGGTTGATCGGGCCGGAAGGTATTGGTGTGAACAAAAAGTTGAAGCACATTACAGCAGCTATCCTGTTCCCGAAGACGCTCGCTGCAAACCGAAGCGAATGTGATGACGCGCTCCTTTACATCTTCGAACGCGGTAAAATTCTGATTGAATGAACGGGTCACCGCTATGTTCTTTTTCAACTGTGGTGGTTCCAGATCTAGCGTTTTTTGGCCAGCCAGTTCTTGTTGCAGCCTCAGTCCGACGATGCTCAAATTTTTCTTTACCCAGTCTTCTGGCAGCAAAGTGAAATCCAGCACAGTTTCAATTCCAAGCGCCTTCAAGCGCTTTTCATGCTGACGACCAATTCCCCAGACATCGCCAATCCGGAAAAATGCGATTGCTTTGAGTAGCTTGTCCTGTGTATCTATGACGTGCACACCGCCCGTTTTGTCCGCGAACTTCTTGGCAATTTTATTTGCCAACTTCGCAAGCGCCTTTGTCGGTGCCATGCCCACGCTAATCGGAATGCCAGTGCTTTGTGTCACCGTTTTTCGCATATCTTCCCCCAGCTTCCGAAGATCCACATGCTTATTTCCATCGAAGCGAAGGAAAGCTTCATCAATGCTGTAAACCTCCATCGCAGGAGAGTAGCGACCAAGAAGAGTCATGACGCGATTACTCATATCACCATAAAGGGCGTAGTTACTGCTGAAAACGTGGATCTCCTGTTCTTTGAACTTCTTTTCAAACAGGAATGCAGGAGCACCCATGGTGATGCCCAATGCTTTTGCTTCGTTCGATCTGGCGATAACGCACCCGTCATTATTACTGAGAACAACCACTGGTTTACCATTTAATTCAGGCCGGAACATTCGTTCGCAGCTTGCGTAAAAATTATTGCAATCCACCAGTGCGAACATATCAGTAGAATTTGATGACGTTTGTGACAATTCCCCAGACCAAAAAATCAGTATCCTGGCCCACCCAAATTGGCGCGTATTGGTCGTTTTCGGCTACGAGCCAACATCCGCCCTCGTCGTAACGCACGCGTTTTACCAGAAAATCACCATTTAAAAAACAGACGGCAATGCAGTTTTCTTTGCATGGAAGACTTTTGTCGATGACGATAATATCGCCATCATCGATATGCACGTCACGCATACTTGTGCCCTGCACCTTGCCGTAGAATGTGCTTGCCGGATTTTTGACAATCTCTTTTTGCAAGTCAATTTCGAGGTCGATGAAGTCCGCCGCAGGGGACGGAAAACCTGCACTAATAGCGGGAATCAAGGCCGTAAGCCAGTTTTGGCTGGCAACGTTCCGATAAATTTTTAATGATTGAACGCTAAAAATCTCCTCCATCACTTTTCACTTTTTACAAAGGTTGCACGGGAAAAGCAAGAAATCAATACCTTGTATGGAATATTTCCATTGTTGTGGATTTATTCCATTTGTATTATATTTGGGAATATTTCCAGTGTTCGTATGTATTAAAACAACGTTTCAGACCTAAAATTCTAAGTTATGTGCTATCATGTGTCGAATGAAAGTGATGTTGAAACTCTGAAAGCAGAATTCAAACTTCCTGTTGACAAGCTCGAACAATTCAAGAAGAGATACGATTTCAATGGCTTTGAAAAGCCATTCTTGCCAGTTATGACTACTCCAAGGTCTCTGGATTTATACAGGTGGAGACTTGTGCCATCGAACGTGACTGATGAAAAGGCATTCAAGTTCAATACGCTAAATGCAACTAATCACGACTTGTTTAACCGGGACAAGATGTGGTGGAAATATGCGAAGCATAATCGCTGCCTGGTACTTTGTACAGGATTTTTCGAGCCGCACTATCCTGATTTGAACGACAAGAAGAATTATGAATCCTGGTACATCAAGCCTTTGGAGAAGAAGTTCTTCGCAATGGGTGCAATCTATTCAACCTGGAAGGGGATAAACACTTTTGCCATCGTCACACAGGACGCAAGCCCGTTAGTTGGGGCAATTCATAATGATGGAAAACGCCAGCCATTAATATTAAAAGGAGATGCTGCACTGTCGTGGATGATTCCAGGTCTGAACGAAAATGAGATTATGGATTTGACTTATTTTCAGTATCCAGATGATAAACTCTCAGCATATCGGGTTATTGATGGAGTCTATAGCAACCAGATTGATACCAACCTGCCCGAAGTATTAAATCCGTACGGGCATCCGTTTAGAAGAGCAGCTTAAAATTAAATGTCATTATAATAAGGGCGGGTATGTGTATTACTGGTTGTAGTTACACCGATATTATTCATTTTTTGCATGTTGATATTTTTAAAGGTAAAATGAACGATGCGAAACCTACAACTCATGGCTTCCACTTCCAGTCTCTTACTTCAGGCATATCCTGGCCGTGTTCATTGATGTAAATCCGGTGCCTGATAAGCATATCCTGCATTTGCTGTTTCAAGTAGGTCGCTTCACTGGACGGGGCTGGTATGCGGTCGATTACATCCTGTACCAGATGAAACCGGTCCATTTCATTGAGCACGGTCATATCGAACGGGGTAGAAATGGTGCCTTCCTCTTTGTAGCCCCTCACGTGAAAGTTATGGTGATTTGTCCGCTTATAAGTCAGCCGATGTATTAGCCAGGGATATCCGTGATAGGCGAAGATGACAGGGGTATCTTTTGTAAATAGAAGGTCAAATTCTTTGTCGGAGAGTCCGTGGGGATGTTCGGATTTCGACTGTAATTTCATCAGGTCAACCACATTGATGACGCGGATTTTGATTTGGGGAAGATGTGCTTTTAGTATCGAAACAGCTGCCAATGTCTCCAAGGTCGGCACATCACCCGCGCAGGCCATTACAACATCGGGATTGTCCTCCTGATCAGTACTTGCCCAGGACCAGATCCCGATGCCTTTCGTGCAGTGAATTTCAGCGCTGGGCATATCCAGCCACTGGGGCGCCGGGTGCTTTCCGGCAATCATCACATTGACATAATGTTTGGAACGCAGGCAGTGGTTCATGACCGACAGAAGGCAATTTGCGTCAGGGGGTAAATAAACACGCACGATTTCCGCTTTTTTGTTCACTACATGGTCGATAAATCCAGGATCCTGGTGGGTGAAACCGTTATGGTCCTGCCGCCAGACGTGCGAAGAGAGCAGGTAATTCAGTGATGCAATCTTTCGACGCCAGTCGATTGATGCCGTGACTTTCAGCCATTTGGCATGCTGGTTAAACATCGAGTCGACAATGTGTATGAAAGCTTCATAGCTGTTAAACAAGCCGTGCCTGCCCGTCAGCAGGTAACCTTCCAACCATCCCTGACATTGATGCTCGCTGAGCATCTCCATGATCCTGCCGTCTGCGGCGAGAAATTCATCTTCCTCCGCTTGTTGGCCGAGCCATTGCCTGTCCGAAGCCTCAAAAACAGCATTCAGTTTATTTGATAGTGTTTCATCCGGCCCGAAAATCCGAAAATTTCTGGCCTTACTGTTGCACCGGATCACATCCCTAAGGAATGTACCCGTTACAAGTGTATCAGATGCCGATGCCTCACCGGGTGAGCCTACCGCCACAGCATAATCCCGAAAGTCGGGCATTACAAGATCTCTTAAAAGCAATCCTCCGTTTGCATGCGGGTTGGCGCCCATCCTGCGGTCGCCTTTCGGCGCCAGATCGGCCAACTCGCCAGTCAGTCGGCCGGTCTCGTCGAAGAGCTCCTCCGGTCGGTAGCTTCTCAGCCATTCTTCGAGCTGCTGCAAATGGCCGGGGTTCGTCGCCGGGTCGGTGATAGGAACCTGGTGGGCCCGAAAAGTCCCTTCGTTCCGCTTGCCATCGATGAATTTTGGTCCCGTCCAGCCTTTCGGCGAGCGAAGTATGATCATTGGCCAGCGTGGTCGCTCAGTTTCGGCGCCGCCCCTCGCGTTAAAATGGATTTGCCGGATCTCATCCATCACTTCGTCGAGCGCGGCGGCCATTTTTCGATGCATCTCAGCCGGATCGTCACCTTCGACGAAATATGGTATCCAACCATATCCGCGGAAAAGCTGATCCAGCTCCTGGTGGCTTATTCTTGCCAGTACCGTTGGATTTGCGATCTTGAACCCATTTAAATGCAGTATGGGCAGCACTGCCCCGTCGGTTGCAGGGTTGAGGAATTTATTGGAATGCCAGGCGGTAGCCAATGCGCCTGTTTCTGCTTCGCCGTCGCCAACCACGCAAGCTGCTATCAGGGATGGATTGTCGAAGACAGCGCCAAATGCATGACTGAGCGAATAACCCAATTCACCGCCCTCGTGAATGGAACCCGGACATTCGGGAGAAACGTGGCTTGGAATGCCTCCCGGAAATGAGAACTGTTTAAAAAGCTTTCTGAGCCCGTCTTCGTCCTGGCCAATGTTCGGATAAACTTCGGAGTAAGTGCCTTCTAAAAAGGTGTTTGCGACCAGGGCTGGTCCACCGTGCCCTGGACCGGAAATGTAGATCATGTTAAGGTCATTTTCTGTAATGAGCCTGTTCAAATGCGCGTAAATGAAATTTTGTCCGGGACTGGTGCCCCAATGCCCGAGGATCATATTTTTGATATGTTCGGCTTGTAGTGGCTTGCGCATGAGCGGATTGTCTCTTAGGTAGATCTGCCCCACAGAGAGGTAATTGGCTGCACGCCAGTAAGCGTCAATGAGGTCCAATGTCTTTTGGTCGGTTTTCATTACTTGACCTGGTTTATTTAAATAATTCATTTCTCGATACATCGCCGCGTAAGGAGTGCAATCATGTACTCCTCATCTGTCTTAATCACGTAAACGGGTGTTTGGTTAGTTGTTGAAACCAGAAATTCGCCGGACGCATTTTTCTTTTCATCCAGCTGGATCCCAAAGAATTCAAGCTGCGCGCAGATCCGGGCCCTGATTTCCGGAAGATTTTCGCCTATACCACCGGTGAACACCACTGCGTCAATGCCGCCCAAAATGCCTATGTAAGCGCATAGTGCCTTTTTTACCTGGTAACAAAACATTTCGACGGCCTCAGAGGCACGGGCGTCTGTCTTTTCCAGGGCGAGAAGTTTTTGCATGTCGGAAGTTTGCCCGGATACACCAAGCAGGCCAGATTCCTTATTCAGCAGCTTATTTAGTTGCGATATGTCCAGACCTTCCTTTAGCATCAGGTAAAGAATAATCCCCGGATCCAAGTCTCCGCTTCGCGTGCCCATCATGACGCCGCCAGTGGGAGTGAAGCCCATCGTCGTGTCTACACTTTTTCCACCACAAACCGCTGCCAGACTTGCCCCGCTACCCAGGTGCATCAGCACGAGGCGGCCACTTGCTCCGTTTGTCCCGATTTCCTTTTTCAACTTCTCGATCAGGTAACTGTAAGAAAGGCCGTGGAAGCCGTAACGTATGATCCCATTATTGGCAAGCGTCTGTGGCAAGGCAAATGTCCGTGCTACTTGGGGCAGATCTTTGTGAAATGCCGTATCATAGCAGGCAACTTGCCTTAGATTTGGATACTTTGAACCAATGATTTTGATCAGCGCCAGCGCACCTGGCAAGTGGTCCGGATCCACGGCGGTTGCATTTTGCAATGCCATCAATGTACTTTCTGAAATGATTTCGGTATCGGTGTGATTCATTCCATGCACGATCCGGTGACCAACAGCCACGACATCTGTGAAGTTGAGCTGGCTTTCAAGCCAGTCCATTAAGAATTGTCCCGCCTCGTAAACATCCGCTACATCCAGGCTACGAATATTACCTCCGGCCGTTTTCATGGAAGATGTGCCGGGGCCAATATTCCCAATAGTCCCTTTCACAAGACACTGGGAAAGATCCGAAGCTGAAAAGACGCAGAACTTGATGCTGGATGAACCGCAGTTTAAGCTGAGGATATATGAAGCCGACTGTTTCATCTGGTTACTCTTTTGACACTTACCAAGCTTCCCAAGAAGCGGGTTCAAAAATAGCTCTGCCTGCTACGATAAATGTTGATCGTGGTTTGTCAAGAAAATGACAAATGTCAATAATCGGATTGGCATACGACTTCGATTGCGTCGCGGCCCGTACGCATTCAGACATGACCAAAGTCATATTCGCAAGTGTCTGAAAGTCATCAACATCAAGCACAGTCAGATCTAGCTTTGTTCATTCGATCTTAAAGCATTACCAAAACTTATATCGACATGAAAGCTGAAAAACTGGAACAGGTAGAAGGGCTTGTCACGGCCTTGAATGAAGAGCTAAAAATCGACGAAGCCGATAAAGACACAAAAAAGCTCGAAAAGCAGATCCGGAAAATTGCAAAGGGTCTCGTAGCGGATATCGATGTTGTGATCAAAAAGAAGCTTTCCCAGGAAGAGAGACGTCTGGCCAAAGAAGTAAAACGTCAAAACAAGGCTAACAGGATTCTAGCTGCCCAGGCAATCCTTAAAGGAAAAATATTTACCGCCACAACCGGCTGACAGCGTGTTCATGCAACCCTTCAGGTATCCAAAAGAAATCATGAATAAGTTTTTCCCAGTTATATTCAGCCTGGCGCTATTTTCCTGCCAAAGCAAAACCGAAACTTTAAAGCCTTTGAGGTCGAACATTTCGGAATCCGTTTACGCCTCCGGTATTGTAAAGAGCCGCAATCAATACCAGGCCTTTGCGGTCGTGAGCGGCATTATCGAAAAAGTGTTTGTTTCTGAAGGAGACCGTGTACAAAAAGGTACTCCTATACTCTCCATATCGAATCAAACCCAAAGACTTTCAGAAGACAATGCACAGCTTACCGCTCGTTACCTGGATTTTAATGCAAACCAGGGGAAATTGCAGCAGGCTAAGCTTGCAGCAGAACAGGCTCTGTTTGTTATGCAAAATGATTCGGTATTGTATTTCCGGCAAAAAAACCTTTGGAAAGGAAATGCTGGAACGTTGATAGATCTGGAACAGCGGGAACTGGCCTACCAGAATGCAAAGTCAGCCTACCGTTCGGCTGTCATCACGTATGATGACCTGCGGCGTCAATTAGATTTTAACTCACAGCAGTCCAGAAATTCCCTGTTGATTTCTTCCAGGCAGGCAAAAGACTTTACGGTGAAAAGTGAAGTTGACGGACTAGTTTACAGTATTTTAAAATACAAAGGGGAAATAGTAAATCCTCAGACGCCGCTGGCGATTCTGGGCGAAGCCGATCATTTCATTCTGGAAATGCAGGTGGACGAGTATGATATTCTCAAAGTGAAAAAAGGTCAGCGAGTCGTGGTGGCCATGGATAGTTACAAGGGAAAGGTTTTCGATGCCACAGTGACCAGGATCTTTCCTATGATGAACCCGCAAAGCAAAACGTTTCTGGTCGAAGCTGAATTTATGAGTCCTCCCGCTCCGCTTTACCCGAATATCACTTTTGAGGCCAGTATTGTGATTCAAACCAGGCAGAATGCCCTGCTCGTGCCACGGAATTTTGTATTGAACGACTCAGTCGTCCTTGATAAAACCGGCAGACAGAGAATCGTCAAAACTGGATTAAAAAATTATGATAAAATAGAGGTTATCTCTGGCGTCAGCGCGGATGAGGAATTAATCGCACCTGTGAAATGAAGTACTCCCTGCTGCTGGATATTGCGCGCGCTTTGCTGCTGGCCAGGTGGAAGCAAACGCTCGTTGCCGCTATTGGCGTTACATTCAGTATTACGATGTTTATCGGTTTGCTGAGTTTTATGTCCGGCCTGAATGATCTTCTGGACGGGTTGATTTTGAACCGTACCCCGCACATCCGTTTGTATAATGATGTTAAAGCATCTGGTAAACAACCCGTCGACCTGGCAGCCGAATATAACGGATACTACAATTTCGTTCACTCGGTCAAACCCAAAAATCGGCGGCAGGAAATCTATAACAATACACCCATTATTGCAAAGCTGAAAAGCGACGCGGCTGTGTCAGGGGTTGCACCCAAGATCGTTGCACAGGTTTTCTATAACATTGGGGTAGTGAGCTTGACAGGCATTATTAATGGGATCGATCCACAGGAAGAAAACAGGTTGTTCCGGTTTCAGGATTACGTTACCGGCGGCAATTATCAGGATCTCATCCATGTCCCCAACAGCATTATTCTAGGGAAAGGCGTGGCTGAAAAGATGCTGGCCGACATAGGCGATGTCATTCAGATCACAACGCCCAAAGGAGCACGTATACAGCTGAAGGTTGTAGGTTATTTCGAGTCAGGCTTGCAAGAAATTGACAAAATTCAAAGCTATGCGTCGATCGGTACTACGCAAAAGCTGTTGGGCGAAAGCGACATTTATATCACCGATATCCAGATCAAGCTTAAAGACCTTTCGCTGGCCCCGGAGCTTGCTAGACAATACGAAAAGCTTTTTGATGTGGACGCTATTGATATCCAGACAGCGAATTCCCAGTACGAAACGGGCAGCTCGATCAGAAGCCTGATCTCTTATTCGGTCGGCATTACCTTGCTGATCGTAGCGGGTTTTGGTATTTATAACATTCTCAACATGATGATTTACGAAAAGATGGACTCGATTGCGATCCTGAAAGCAACCGGTTTCTCGGGCAGGGACGTTAATCGGATTTTTACGGCCATTGCCCTTAGTATCGGTATTTTCGGTGGGGCACTGGGCTTGGCTTTTGGTTTTGGACTTTCAGTAATCATCGATCACATTCCCTTCAATACGCCGTCGCTTCCCACAATCAAAACATATCCGATCAATTATAGCTTGAAATATTACCTTATCGGTGGGATGTTCTCCGTACTCACTACCTATCTGGCCGGATACTTTCCTTCCCGAAAAGCAAGCAGAATAGATCCCGTCAGTATCATTCGAGGAAAATGAGCAGTACCATTTTACAGACTAAAAACATTTATAAATCTTTCCAGGATCCGGTAGAAATCCCGGTTCTGATTGATATCAGCCTTTCCATCAATCAGGGCGAATTTATCTCAGTCATTGGGAAATCGGGCTGCGGCAAATCCACGCTGCTCTATGTACTTTCCACCATGGATACGGACTATCAGGGAGAGCTATTGATTGAGGGCGAGCGCATGAGGGGAAAGAGCGAAGCAGAGCTGGCTATTGTCCGGAACCAGAAAATTGGTTTTGTATTCCAGTTTCACTATTTGCTTAACGAATTCTCTGTTCTGAAAAACGTCATGCTGCCCGGCTTGAAACTGGGGAAATATGCAGCCAGGGAAATCGAAGATCGTTCTTACGAGAAACTTAAAATGCTCGGTATCGAAAAAGAAGCACTGAAAAAGCCCAATCAGCTTTCCGGCGGACAAAAGCAGCGGGTAGCGATTGCCAGGGCGATGATCAATGATCCACTGATTGTCATGGGAGACGAGCCAACAGGCAATCTTGATAAAAAGAACAGCGATATTGTATTTGAGACTTTCCAGGAGTTGGCCACCCAATTTGGTCAGACGCTGCTTATTGTTACACACGACAATGAATTTGCCGCCAGGACCCAACGTACCATTGAAATGCAGGATGGAAGGATTGTCAAGGGATGAATGAATTATTTGAATTCATCGGTGAATGTGAATTTTATGGATTAGCACGATATTTCCTGAATTTTATCAAAACGGAAATAAAGATGACAACAATAATTCCGATGAAGACAAGGTGTTGAACCATCTGCATTTGGGAAAGTACACGGGCCAAGCCATGATGAAAAATTATGCCGCTGCAGACATAGACGGCGACGTAGGATAATGTGGTCAGACTATTGACGATAAAGAATTTTTTCCAGCCAATTCCAGATGTCGCGGCAATAATTGGGCTGAGAAACCGGACTTTTGGAAGCAACGCACACAGAATCAATGTGCGTGTAGTATGTGTTTTGAGGTCCTTTTTTAGCCTGGACAAAAGTTTCCCGTTGTAATTTTTAGTCAGCTGACCGGTATAACGGCGGCTTTTGACAGAGAGATAAAACAAGGCATTGTCGGTGATAAGTAGCCCGGCTAGGGAAACGCCGCCTGCAACCAGCAGGCTAAGATGATTGTGGATGCAAATATATCCCAACGAGATAAGTGAAACCTCTTCGGGAATTGGTGTGAGCTGTTCTATGACTAAAAACCATAAAAAAATCCCCCAATAGGAAAATTGGTGAATATAGGAGGAAATATCTGTCGCATGCATTTGATGCAGTTTTAATCCTGTGATTTCACCTACAATCCCGCAATCGATGGCAGCTCTACCGGCGGTCGCACTGGATCAGGTTCATGCTCGGGCGTGATTTCCGGCAGGTCAGGGAAATAGGGGAAGTTCGGAGCGTCCGGGATGAATTCAGGCTGCTCGGGACTTGGCGGAATCTCGGGTAATGGGTTCATCGTTTTCCTGGTATAAACTGATCGGGATCTTGTCTAAAATTCTTTTTAGCGTACGACTATTTTCAACTTCCTTTAAGGTGCGCATGCCGGAGATCCACGTTGTTTTGACCGGTATGATTCCGCAAAATTGAAGTGTAGCATTTTTAAGCATTTCAAAATCACTGTTCCTGTATTGAAGCCAGATCCACCACCAGGGTGCATCGGATGTAGCGATCAGTTCCGCACTTCTGCCTTTCAATAGCGTCCGCGATCTCCCCATTAAAAGTATCTTTGTTCGGATGTGCCAGTAGGATGTAAATTTTCATAAAAGCAGTCTTGTTTTGCACTTTCATTACCATCATTGGCCGATAGGCTATAAATGCTTCGTTTGATAAAAGTAGGAATCAGCCGCCAGCCAATGAATGATTTGCGTCATAAGACCAAGTGATCGATGTCCTCTGCATCGAAACAGGATTATTAATTCAATTTTTGGTCGAGCGAGTCCCAGGGCACCACCATTGTAGTTTTCAATACTTTTTAATTTGAGTACGGATTGCGCCATTCCACTTCTGGCTTGCTCTGAAAGCATGTGATAGTTGCGTTACCCTCTTTAAACAGGGTAGGTGCTTTTGATGCAATGGAGCATTCGCCGCTGCCTCAAACTAATATTGTTAGGGTCGGCGTGGAACAGCCACCACCGATCACGCCAACCGAAATGCCGACCGGAAATATAGCAAGGGTAGGAGAGCATCACCATGTTGTTTTTTAATGCAAAATTGAAAAATTCGACTTTCACTGTCAGTAATAAATGTCACAGAATGCCATACAGGCATGATAAAGGTCATTAAAATAGGTTGGTGGCAGTCATATTAATCTGTTTGCATTCCCACGATTTTTGACAAAGTAATTTGTCCAAAATCAACATGTTATGAAAAAAATAGTGATACTAATTCTGACTGGCTTTTACGGTTGCAGCCCCGCTATACGCTCGTATTACGATTTTGATAAAGAAGACAATGTTCGGAAGTATATCACCTATGCCTGGGGGACGGAAGATCTTAAAGAAGTCAAAAGCAATCCCTTATATTACAGTGAACTAAACGACAAACGGATACGGGCTGCGGCTAATGACCTGCTACGGGTAAAGGGATACATACTTACCGATCAGGATCCTGATCTCACATTACATTACCACATTGTCATCGAGGAACGATCTATGTTAAGCCCTGATCCTTATGGGTACATGTACGGCGATTACTTTATGAGGCCTCGATCGAACATTTTTACCTACCGCGAGGGGACGTTGATCTTTGACCTTATGAATACCAAACACAAAAGCCTGGTCTGGCGTGGATGGGCGGTAGCTGCCATGGAAGTGGTACTTTATGACACGAAAGACACCGATGTCTTAATCAGGTCGGCAGTTTCGAAGATTTTCCAAAATCTGCCTGAACGAGGTGTGGACAAGGATAGCACCGTTACTTTAAATTAATTTCAAGGCTGTTGAAAAGTTGGGGCAGTACAAGGAATTGAGCTTTTTTCGGAATCAAATTGTCTGGCTTGAAGGATAGAATAACATCATAAGGGTCGTTAGAAGCTAGTCTACAAGCAGTACAGAAGCGCCTGTTATTGACCCGTCACGAAGCGCGGTCAGCGCACTATTGGCCTCTTTTAAAGGAAAAAACCGTACGTCAGTTTTCACCCGTGTCTGAGCGAATACTTCCATAAATTCCTGAGCATCCAGCCTGGTCAGATTGGCCACGGATACTAGCGCCCTTTCCTCCCACAAAAT
The DNA here is from genome assembly GCF_005860805.1 of Dyadobacter luticola. Lineage (GTDB taxonomy): Bacteria > Bacteroidota > Bacteroidia > Cytophagales > Spirosomataceae > Dyadobacter > Dyadobacter luticola. Next base: position 479,462 of record NZ_VCEJ01000002.1, read on the forward strand.
AGAGTAGGGGAATGATGGGATATCGCTCATGTGTATCCCGCCACAGACGACAATTCCCCCCCGGTCGACAGCCCGTAGGGCGATAGGTACCAGCTCGCCAGCCGGAGCAAAAATGAGGGCAGCATCCAATTTTTCAGGGGGCATTTCACAGGAATTCCCTGCTCATACAGCCCCTAATGTCATTGCGAAATTCTGACTTTTAATATCGCCGTCCCGTGCGAACGCGAAGATCTTTTTGCCCTGGCTGATGGCGATTTGGGCCCTGATCTCCACCTGGGATGGGGATCGGGACACTTTTATATTGAAGCGGATCTCCCGGTTTGTCGAGTACCATTGCGTACATATAATCTGATAAATCCATTTTTTGGGCGTCCCGGTTAAAATTGTTCGTACTCGTAATACAGTGTTTCTTCCAGGACCTCTGGTCGGTCAAGCATTACCTTAACCAAAGTTTTACGGCTGGCCGGCATGCCGCTGGCATGGTAGGTATAGGCATAACTGGTTTGTGTTAGTCCCTTCACCAGTGAAGAAACCAAGTTATTTTTATTTAGATGCAGAAAATTGTCAATGCCGCCGTAATAAGTATAGTGCTGGAAATCACCTGTGATTGGAGATGCTATTTTCACTGGCGCCGGGATGATATAATTACCATAAAAAGGATTTTTATGACCGTCGAAAACAAGGAGGGAATTAACAATGCTAGTTTGGGATACACCTTTGGAAAAAGTGGTTTCGGAGTGGATTGAATTCAAATCGTCTGTGCTGAACGAATAGTTAATCAGTTGTTCGTACGAGAAAGCGCTGAAAAAATGAAAGGAACGCTTGCTGGACAAGAGTTTTCCCGAGCTATCATAGGTAAATGTCACGTCATAAAAGTCGTTAAGCGCGCCAGTGTAATTAATTTTGGACAAAAGGCCCGATTGGTCATAATTGTAAACATAACGCTCAGATCCCGACGTGCTCAGGGTGCGCTCCATTTGAGAAAGCCTTCCCCAAGGATCGTACTTATAAATACTTTTTTCTGTCTGAGAACTGGCGCTGTCGGGGGTTTGATAAGTAAATATAGAACCAATTTTTCCATCCGCATCGTAAGAAAACTGACTGATAAACCAGGTCCCGGGACTATCAGGCAGTACCCTCGTCAAACTTTTTACACGCCACTGACTTTCTTCGGGGACCTGGTGATCCGTACAGGAAATGAATGTTAATGTAAACCCGGCATATAATGTACAGAGGATAAACCTTGCTAATTTCATGGTTGTGTTTCTTTAACGAGTTTGTTACTCGGTGATTGCAGGATTGATCACGATGTGTGCTTCCGACGCATCTACCCCTAACGAATAATCGTATGGTGCAGCAGTAAGGACCTTTGTGGTTTCAATATTGTGAAATGCGTATAGAACATTGCCGGTGAACTTAGTATATACCGGTGTGTTAAGTGGCGGCAAATACTCGACCATAATATGATAGGCGGCATCGGAAATGACCACGGTTGTTTCTCCCAAAGGAAGTGATAGAAGCTCAATCGGTACCTGCGGATGTAGCGGTGGAAAGAATGCCGTCGAATAAAGTGACGCAATCGTTGAGGGCCAGCCGGTTGGTTTGTCCAGTATATATCCTGAGCTGGCATGGACGGAAGCGTTGGCAATACGCTTTACATAAAGCTTGATTTTAAATGTAATGTCGATCGTATTAGGGTTCTGACTGAAACGGTACCAGGCAAATTGCATGGGCAGTACCACATCCGGATTTTGAGGGGTTATTGTTGCAAAAATGTCGTTGATCGTTAACCCTTTGGCGAACTCCGCTTTGACGATTTCGAACTCGCAGGGATAGAGACGTGGCGTTCCGTCTGCGCGCTCGCAGTTACTCTCCGGCTCGGTGATATCATGGTCGGCGCACGAAATGGCCAATGCAGTTAGCAGGATTGCCAAGAATGATAGAAGTTTGAGTAACTGTTTGATTTTCACGTGTATAAGCGGTCATAGGTGATATAGACAAAGACTAAAAGTAAACTGGCAACCGTTGCAGAAGAATGACTTTGGTCATCTTTCTGACGATAATAAGTCAGTTAATTTCAGGCCAGCATAAATGCTTCCACAGCAATTGCCAGATCAATGAGATTATCTTTTGACACAGCGTCGACCCCATGGGTCATCACGTTTTTTCGTTCGGGATCTTTCTCAAAGAAAGCGGCCACTCGAAGCATTGTGCGGTCGACCAGATCCAGGGTATTGACAGTCAATTTTCCTGGCAAAAAGAAAAAATTGTCTTTTTTTAGAAGAGATTTAGGGATGTTTTCTGACAGGATTTTTTTTTGTTCTCTTTCGTCCGAATCAGGAGTAGCACAGTCGATGAATATGAACAGCTTTTTAGTCTTCAAGACCGCTTTGTGTTTTGTCAGGAAAGGTCGTAACAAAAGTTTCCCGTAATACACCGAGCTACCCAGAATGATAAAATCAAAACCTGACAGCTTTTCATCTGAGACCTGATCAGAATCCAGATATGGAAGATCCAGCTCCTGCCCCAGCCAATGCGCATACTGCATGGTAGCCCCATACTTTCCCTTAAATACGATAGCTCCGTTTTTCATGACTGGTCGTCTCAAATTGATGCCGCAACTGCAAGGCTAACACTATATAAAATGCCTTCAAATAACTGTGTTGCCTTGCAGTGTACAGCTTTTCATTTAGTTAAGATATTGCAATCTCCTTTTTAGGCGCCGGCAAAGTGGCTTCCTTTTTAGGAAGTGTCAGCTTGAGAATGCCATCTTGGTAGTGCGCATCAATTTTGTCACCATGAGAATTTTCGGGCAATTGGAAGGAGCGGGAAAAGCTATGATAAGAAAATTCCCTTCTTCTGTATTTGCCCTTTTCTTCATTTGTTTCCTGCTCTTTCTGAGCGCTAACGGTCAACATATTGTTTTCTACCTCTATCTTGAAATCCTTTTTTTCAAGCCCGGGTGCTGCCAGCTGAATGGTGTATTCTTCATTGTTTTCAGTGATATTGACCGACGGGAATTTTGCTGCCAGACCAAGCTCGGAAAGGTTTCCTTCAAAGTCAAACAGGGCTGGAAGACCCAGGACATTAGTGTCAAAAAAGTCGTTTAGAAGTAGTCTTGGAAACGTGGTTCCATTTCTTTTTACCAGTGACATAGTTTTGTCTTTTAAGTTTGAACAGTAAATAATCAACTATGTAAAAATAGGCGGTAAGCTGTTGGCTTTGAATGATTAGCCGCATTGACGGAAATGATCGTAGTCAGCTTTAAGTCAGTCCATCAGAGCAACCCACCAGCAGCCAACAACATCCAAATGGAATGTCCCCCGGCAAATCTTTATCCTCAAAATGATGGTACCTACCATTGATAACATCGGCATAATGATGATCTGGATAAAACAGGTTGATAGTCTTCCAGGTATTCATCTGAATAAAATTATTGGTCAGCTAATTCACCTAAATCAGTTAGCAGGGTGATCAAGGTCATTCGTGGAAGCGCGCATTCGTATTTGCTTTGCCAACCAATATTGGTCTAATCGCAACCAGAGCCTATTAACGCAAATTAGTGGTATCTGGTCGAAAAACACATTGAAATGGAAGTAAAAACGAAAACTGGAACTTTGCTGGCTCTTTGGAAAGAAGCCCGGACACGCTTTTCTAATCAGTTGTCCGCCTTAACTGCGCAGGACTTGGTAAGAAAATTACCTCAGACTCAAAATAGTGTAGGATTTTTGATCAGGCACATTGGAGATGTTGAACTGCTCTTCGCTAAAAACGTATTTGGCAGCAGATTAACGGTAAGTGCAAAAACGTTGATTGCACAGCAAGATACCGGTGAATGGACTGACCTGCCTGCCCTAATGCAGTATATATCGGAATCAGCCGACGCCCTGGAAGCTGCCATTCGCCTTCAAAATGATCAGGACTGGGAAACGGACGTCGTCACTAAGGAATTTGGTGTCAAAACCAAAGCAGAGTCTCTGGGGAGAATAATTTCCCATACCGCACATCATGGAGGGCAGCTGGCGATTATATTGAAATATGCTGACCACCTGGTTGCTAGCAATTAATTTTCAGCTTATATTATATCAATTAACTGTTCGCTGCAAAACTGCGACCTACCTTCTGACCAAATCAATTGGGCCAGCCACTGGCCCTTTTCTAAAATTTCGGTGGAGACGGCATGTATCGGTTTGCTGCATGGCGCAATCCTGAAAGAGATATTTTCCAGGCTTTTCGAGGACTTTGTAAATACAATTTCTGCCTTAGTGAAATAAATTGGTAAGACGAAGGTTACTTGCCGGGAGTTGGGTTTGTAGGTCATATTGTGATATAGATTTCGTTGTAACTCTCAGGTTTATACGTTAACTATACAATATTACTTCAAGGTTTGAAAAGCTGTAATGATTTTAGCACACTTGAAAGATGACAATTCTCATCATACCAGGATTTCCTCCTTTATTTCAAGATTGAAAAGATCATGCAGCGCATTGATCAGCGTTTCGGCTTCTCCTCGTTTGCAGGCAGCCTTCAATTGCATGACAAGCTGTTTGAGAATTTTTTGCATCATGTTGCCGGATATGAGGTCCAGTGTTTCACGCTCGACAACATTAAGCTTCTTGGATGCACGTGCCAGTTCTTCCTGACGGATTTGATCCAGGGCTAATTTTAGTTTCTGAATGACGGGCAGCATGACCGGCTGATCGGCCAAATTATCGAAATCAACGATGGCTTCCGACATAATCTGCACGTTAGGCATCGGCAATCTTCATTACAATACGTCCCTGGATCTCGCCGGCCTTCATCTCTCCAAACACTTCGTTAATGTCTTCCAGTTTAGCAGTTCTTACTGTCGCTTTCACTTTTCCATCCAAAGCAAAATCGATGGCTTCGTGCATATCTTTTCTGGTGCCGACGATGGATCCCCGAATGGTATACCGGTTGAGAACGGTTTCGAATATAGGTAAGTCGAAGCCACCAGGGGGAAGTCCGTTCAATGCAAGGGTGCCCTTCCTTCGCATCACCGAGATGCCCTGTTTAAAAGCAATCGGAGATACAGCCGTGACAAGTACCCCATGCATCCCGCCTGTTTCTTTCTTGAGATATTCGCCTGGATCTGTTTCCAAAGCATTTACTACGAGGTCAGCGCCCAGGCTTTTTGCCAGCTCCAATTTATCATTAGCTATGTCAATGGCTGCTACATGCATACCCATTGCCTTGGCGTATTGCACAGCCAGGTGCCCCAGTCCTCCAATTCCGGAAATCGCTATCCATTCACCAGCCTTGGTGTCTGTTTCTTTGATCCCTTTGTAAACAGTCACACCTGCGCAGAGGATTGGGGCCATCTCGATCATTTCGGTTCCGGCAGGTAAATGTGCCACATAGCGGGCATCAGCCAGAACGTATTCGGCATAACCACCGTCGACACTGTAGCCGCCATTTTGCTGGGTCTCACATAATGTTTCCCAACCTGTTGTGCAGTAATCGCAGCATCCACAAGCGCTGTACAGCCAGGGTACTCCCATAATATCACCTTCTCGCACATTAGTTACCTCCGGGCCGACGGCTGCTACATATCCAATGCCTTCATGTCCTGGAATCAGAGGGAGCTTGGGTTTCACTGGCCAGTCGCCGTCAGCTGCGTGTAAATCTGTGTGACAAACACCGCTGGCGATCACTTTAACAAGGATTTGATGAGCGCCAGGTCTTTTGACCTGCATTTCTTCAATTTGCAATGGTTTTCCGAATTCCCGGACAACCGCAGCTTTCATTTTATTTGGTAGCATTGTTATAAAGTTTTCGGACACTGATTTACTTTCGTTTGTAAAATTCAGCTTCAAAACACTTTAAACGCAGGAGCTAAATCAGAAAAGAAACTGACTTCGATCAGTTTCGCGAGGTGGCGGCGGTGGCTAGTTTCGGATTTTCTGGACCCGCTTCCTTATTAGGCAGGCTTACATAAAATGTTGTTCCTTTTCCAAGTTCGCTGATAAATGAAATGGCTCCGCCCATGAGTTCAACGTAGCTCCTAACAATATTTAGCCCCAAACCGGTGCCTTGCACTGTTCCTGCATTATCTGCCCGAAAAAACCGGTCGAAGATATTTGACTGGTCTTCAACCGGGATTCCGATTCCCTGATCGCATACTTCGATTGCGACCGTGTCAGTTTGCGCAAGTACATTCACAAAGATCGGTTTGTCCGTCGGTGAATACTTGATACCGTTTGACAGCAGGTTAAAAAGTATATTTTTAAGAAGTTGCTTATCCAGCCAAACCTCCGAAATGCCTGAGTGTTTGAAGTGAATTTGCTGCCCGTCTTTACAGGTTCCCTGAACCTGTTCAACTAAGCCTGCACAAAATTTTTCCATGTCTACAAGTACAGGTATACTATGAATGTGACCCTCTTCAAGCTTTCCAATGGAAAGGAAGTCGTTTAAAATCTCGGTAAGATTAGTGACTGCCGATTTGATACGGGCAACATGTTTTTGCCTTTTTTCTTCATCTTCGGTGGTGTTGTACCGACCTATCAAAGAGGCAGAAGATAATATTGTTGCAAGCGGTGTCCGGAATTCGTGCGAGGCGATATTCACGAATTGGCTTTTCATATTGTTGAGCTCTTTTTCTTTTTGCAAAGCTCGAACTACCTCCTCTTGTGATTCCTGGATTTTTTTTACTGCCTCTGCTAATTCGCTGGTTCTTTGCTCAACCCGCTCTTCTAAATCAGTATTTAATTTTTGAATTTCAAGATTGGCTTTCCTGATTTGATCCTCCTGATTTTTTCGCTCGGTGATGTCGATAATGAAGCTTACCACAAATTCACCATCGCTTGTCTGGAAAGGACTGAGGCTTACTTCCACCGGAAACTCGCTTCCATCAGATCTTTTTGCATACAGGTCCGTCGCGTGACCCATACCCCGGGCCCGCGGCGCTTCCATATATTGATTCCTGTGCTGCGCATGGTTCTTTGCGAAACGCGGGGGGATCAGCGTTTCGATTTGCTTGCCGATCAGATCTAGTTCACTATAACCAAAAAGCTCTTTGGCTTTTGGATTTACCATGACTATTGTACCCGACTTTTTTACTACGACAATCCCTTCAGTGGCATGTTTAAACAGTGCATCAAGCATTTCAATCTGCCGTGTTACTACTCTGGTTTGAACCAATAAGTCACTAAACATGACAATATACGTTTTTAGCGGCGACAGAACAAGCGCTTAACAAAAGCATAAAAATTGTTGTGATAATATAAATTACACCGAGAGGGGTACGGTATGGTTTTTACTTTTTGAACCGAAAGCAACCCTTTCTCATATCAGGTTAAAAAGGAGACTATCAGGCCTATTCTGTGGTAACAATCTAAAAAAGCCATGTTTGCACAGAGGACCCAGATGATGCAGGGTCACCAAATTTTTGCCTGTCTTCAAGCAGATAGCGTTATGAACCAGCATACGTCCAGACTGTCTCCGGGCAATGGTTGACCACGTCTTCTGCAATGCTGCCCAGCATGAGGTGTGTCAGTCCGGTGTGGCCGTGGGTCGACATGGCAATGATTGAGAATTGCAGTTGCCGGGCATATTTGATAATACCGTCTTCTTCTGTCTTGCCTTGTTTGACCACAGTCGTATAATTGTTCAGATCGTAGAATTTCGCGAAGTTTTCCAGGGCCATTTTCAGCTCCTGGTCTTTTTGTTTTGAATCAGGTGTTTTTACAAGCAATAAGTGCAGCCTTGCATTAAAAAATGCTTGCAGGGTCTTTATTTTTTTGATCAATGCATTTTTGTTCAGCTCGATGGTGGTTGGGAAAATGATGTTTTTGACACGCTCCACCTTTTGGTTTTTGTGTATTGCAAATACCGGTACCGGCGAGCTCCGAACAATTTTTTCGATGTTGGAGCCGACAAAAAGTTCATGGAGACCGCTGGCCCCCTCTGTTCCCATGACCACAAGATCGATATTGTGCTGATGGATTGACTTTAACACCGCCTGGTTGATCAGGCCTTGTTCCACGACGAACTTGACCGGGGTATCGCCGGTAACCATCTTTTTGGTCATCTCATGAAAATCTGCAAGCGCCTGATGCTTCAATTCTACCAAAATAGACATAGAATCCGCATAGTATGGGTTAATTTCCAGTGTTTCTATGTAATCGGGTGTGAGATTGACTACGTGTAAAACAGTTACTTCGCCAAGGCTTTTTGAAGCAATATCAAGAGCGAAACGAAGTGCATGCTCGGAGGCTGAGGAGAAATCGCAGGGAACAAGTATATTCTTCATGAGACCTAAGTTTTGGTTACGGACTGATCAAAATGTTATTCTTTTTAAAATTACATCACAGGTTAACCTGGCGCCGTGATGCCTGTTTGGCCAGAAAATGATCCTTGTCAGATGTGGCGCAGGCGAGAAGACCTGTGCGCTAATAACTTATATATCTCAAACCAAAGTACCGAAGCAAAACCAACCAGCATGCTAAGTAAAATCTGTGACAGACCGGGAATACCAAAACCGAATAACGTTCTCAATGCGGGAATAAGCATGATCAAAACAGACAGGAAAGTTGAGATGGCCAATACCCAGCCTACCATTGCGTTTTTGTATTTCAATGTCACGAAAAGTGATTTGTAAAATGAACGGTTGACTAGCGTCAGGAAGAAGTTGGCTGCGATCAGGCAAATAAAAACGGAACACCGGGTAACTTGCTCCGGGCTGCCGCCCGAAACTTCAAACCAGTACATGCTAAATAATCCAAGGGTAATGACCAGTCCTTGGAGAATACTGACCAGCATTTGTTTGGATGTGAATAAGCTGCTGCTGAAAGGACGTGGCGGTTGTGAAAGTATATCTTTATCGGCAGGTTCGTTTTCGTAAACGATCGAGCAGGTCGGCCCCATGATCAGCTCAAAAAAGATGACATGAACCGGTGTAAAGATCTCGCCATATTTCCATTTGAGTAAGAGCGGCACAAACACGGTCAGGATAATGGGTATATGAATAGAAATAATATACCTGACCGCCTTTTTCAGATTCGCATATATCCTGCGACCAGCCGCGATTGCGTCGACCATACCCGATAAATTATCATGCTGCAATATAAGTGCAGAAGCCTGCTTGGCGATCTCACTTCCCTTTTTCCCCATGGCAATGCCTATATGTGCCGCTTTTAGTGCGGGACCGTCATTTACGCCGTCGCCAGTCATCGCAACAATCTGTCCGTTTGCTTTCAATGCATTGATGACCCGAAGTTTTGCTTCGGGAAACATACGTGCAAAGATCTGGGTTTTCATCACCGTCTTTTTAAGTTGGTCGTCAGTCAATCCTATCAGATCTTTTCCCAGCAAGACATTTTCTGCTCCTTGAAAGCCGATCTGTTCTGCGATGGTTTGCGTGGTTGCTGCATTGTCGCCGGTAATGATTTTTACTTTAATCCCGGCCTGGTAAAAGGATTGCAACACCGACCGTATGTTGTTTTTGGGTGGATCGTAAAAAGCAACCAGACCAGCGAAACGAAACATGATCTGTTGCTGCATTTTCGGAAACTCTTTTCCAGAAAAAGCGCTGTCGCCAACACCTAAAATCCGGTACCCTTTCCTGGTAAAGCCATCCACTGCACTCAGAATGTGATCCTTTTCCTGGTCAGTCAATCTGCAAACCGCAATAATCGCTTCCGGTGCACCCTTCGCAGCGACAATTCTAACACCCGCTTGATTTTCGAACACATGTGTCATCATCGGTGGCGTGCCGCTCAGCGGATATTCGAATGCCATTTCGAAAACGCCCCGTTCGTCGCTGGGTGACAAGTTTTGGTATTCCTGGTGAAGCGCAACTTCCATCGGATCAAAAGGGTCGGGTTCGCTGGCCCACATTGCCAGGGAGAGGAGATGAACAGCCTCGTCATCAGATTTTTCCGGGGAGTTGATAACTTCGTCCCGGTCGGGCAGATAGATCCCGGCCAGCGACATACGGTTTTCGGTGATGGTTCCTGTTTTGTCGGTACAGATCACACTGGCGCTTCCTAGTGTTTCGATCGTCTGGGTGTTTTTAACAATCACACCCGTTTTCATAAGTCGAAATGCACCCAGAGCCATAAACGTTGTGAAAGCGACCGGAATTTCTTCGGGCAGTATGCTCATGGCCAGCGTGAGTGCTTTCATCAGGCTGTCCAGAAAGTTGAGCGACCGGCTGTAATTGATCGTCCAGACAAATAAAAACACAATGCCTCCAATCAATGCCATATTCCTGACCAGATGTCCCACCTGAACCTGCAAGGGTGTTTTTTCGGTCTCAATGGAATCAAGGCTTTCGCCGATCCGGGCAAGCTTTGTATTTTGGCCGGTTCCTCTTACTTCGCAGACAGCTCGGCCGCTTGCTACCAATGTACCTTGATACACTGTGTCGGAAATATATCTGAACACAGCCATGGACTCTCCCGTCAGCACCGATTCATTGACAGAAAAATCATGCCCTTTCACGATGATGCCGTCTGCCGCGATCCGTACGCCTTCTTCAAGGACCAGCAGATCTCCTACAACAATATCCTCCACCGGAATCTGGGTTTCAACAGCATTTCTGATGACCAGGCTTTTAGGCTGCGTAAATGTCCTGAGGTGTTCCAGAGCGCTCCTGCTCCTGGTATCCTGGTATAGCGAAATAACCGAGATCAACACGATAGCGACCAGCATCATCAAAGCTTCCTGATCGGCGCCTGTGAGCAAATAAATGCTGGCGGCGGCGATCAGTAAGATCAACATCGGCTCCTTGACCAGGGACAATAGCGCCGCTAAAAAACCACTTTGTGATTTACCTTCGAGAACATTCCTTCCAAACTTGTCCCTTGACGCCAAAACTTGGGTATCAGTGAGTCCTACTTCGGCGACAGCGTTCATATTTTGTCCAGGAATATTTCAATTATGTTGGAATTCAGAAAAATAAGCCTGCATCAAGCAGGCTTATTGCAAAATACCTAGCTCAATCTTCTTAAAAAGCAAACTCTTCCTCTTCCACCGTTAGATTGTTGATGACCTGGCTCACTCCTGTGGCCGCCCAGGCTGCTTCTTCGGCATCATCTTTCTCGTTCCAGGAACGGACGATACCTGTTAAAGTGACTTTGTTTCCAGTAACGGACACTTTCACTTTTCCCGAATCGATAGAAGCATGGCGCTGGAAGGCAGACTCAATCTTCCTACTGATATCGCCAGCCATTGGTTTGGGTTTCAAGCTAATATTGTTGACGACCAGGCGAACACCAGATAGGTTCTCAATTGCATTTATTGCCATCGAACGTTCGTAAGACCAATCAACCTCACCAGACAGGGTAACAAAACCATCTTCGACTTTGATCTTGATTTTTTCGCTCACAACAGCCGAATTCCATTTTAGCGCATTGGCTACAGCTTCCGCCAATTCGGTATCGGTTTTTTGTTTTTCCGGATATATACGAACAACGATGTCTTCTGCAACAGCTTTGACACCCGACACCTTTTTCGCTGCTTTTTCCGCAGCAAGTTTCTTAGGATAAGAATTCACCAGGCCCGAAAGGGTCACAATACCGTTCTTGACAGATACGCCAATTTCAGCGGCGTCCAGAATTGGTTGCCAGCGTAATTGGTCCATTACATTTCTTTGAATTTCCAGATCGGTTTTCATGATTGAAAATATTTTGAGTTATACATCGGCGAATTTTATTGCCTTGTTACAAAGCTATTTTAACTCGGTTGTTTGATGAATGACATTGATCAGCCGCCGTAGTGACTCTTGTCTGTGCCCCCATCCAATCGGTCACATCGCTCAGTCTAGTATTACCATCGGCACTCTGAATTTGGTGTGGGAAGACCTGTGATGATAAACTAAAAGGGGTACGTGGGTTTCAGTTGTGAGCTTTTTGGTCATGGACGGATTGAGAATCTTTTCAAAAAAACTCCGGTGTCGGTGCGAAACGATCAGCAGATCAGCCATTATTCTCTCGCAATAACCTTCGAGGGCATCCATTAAATGGTCACCGGTCAGAATGATGATATCTTCCCGGCGAATGCCTAGTTCTTTCCCAAGTTCATCAACATATTGCCCGTCTGGCTGGATATTCAGTTGTTCATCAGAATTCACTTTCACGAGTTTGAGCTTGCCGCCCAGTTGTTTAGCTAATGCTATAACGCTTACTAAAATTTCTTTCTCGTCGAATTCAAGCTGCGTCGCGTATACGATGTAGTCAAAATGCTCAGTTCTTCTGTCCGGGGGAATAATTAAAACAGGGCATTGGGCATGCAGCGCAATACCAGTTGCCGAGCTGCCAATCATTTTATCCAAAAACTTTCCGTGCCCCGTGCGGCCAACCACAATCAGATCAGCAGAGGTTTCCTGAGCCTGCCTTAATACGGCAGTTTCCACACCATCTGTCTCGAAAATACCATCTGAACGAAAGCCTTCCCGCTGGGCAGTGGAGACAAGTTCATTGAGTTTAGACCGGTAATCATCTTCCAGTTGCTGGTAAATGGGAGCGCTCGTAATCGACTCAGGAACCATATAATCGCCTACGTACGGCTGATAAGCATACATGATCAATAATTTAGCGCCGGTTCTGCCTGCGATCTGCTTGGCGGCAATCAGCGCTTTGTCGGCATTTTTGGAAAAGTCGGTAGGTACCAGGATTGTTTTCATAATAATGAATAGGTTGATTAGGGTGGACTCATTTTCAACGTGTTACAAAGTTGAAGGCCGCCATCCGATTTGGGAATGACAAAAATCATATCTTTTCAAAAGCCTGGTCAGTCGAATCGAATGGGTAGCTTGATAGTTTTGTTGTCATATAACAAAGCCGGTAAAATGACTGCTAACGGCATGATCAATTCCATTTTTGACATTGAGCTTTCCGCAAAGCCGGGAAAAACTTACTGGGTCGATGGCAATCGAGAGTGGCGGGAGGAATTTATTTATTTTTTGCTGGTTGATCGTTTTCACGATGATCTTGCCAGGAAACCGGCGGATCAAGCTGACCGGCAGCCGGGTTTCGGGAACGCTTCTCAACTTCGGAAAATTTGCGGCGGCACACTTAATGGGATAACACAGCACCTGGATTATATCCGTGATCTGGGCTGCACCGCTGTATGGCTCAGCCCGGTTTTTGAAAATAATGCGTTTTCCTACCACGGCTATGCCATTGAAAATTATCTGAATATTGATCCACGCTTTGGGACAAAAAAAGACCTGGAGGACCTTGTAGAAAAAGCCCACGGTTATGATATCAAGGTCTTTCTCGACATTGTACTACACCATTCCGGGGATAACTGGACGTATCCCGGAGATGACAAATACTTCTATTACCAGGGAGCAATTTTCCCATTTGAGTCCTGGCGCTCGCCGGAACTTCCAGTGCCAATCGAATTAAGAAACCCGGAGCTTTATTGGCGGAAGGGACAGATCCGAAACTTTGACGTATATCCGGAAACCCGGGAGGGTGATTTTGAAAACCTGAAAAGCTTCAAAAATGATTCGTCTCCCGAGGCCCTGTTGGTACAGCAGATACTGACCAAAATACATTGTTACTGGATTAGGGAGACGGATATCGATGGGTTCAGGATCGACGCGGTCAAGCACATGGGGGAGGAAACGGTAAGCCAGTTTTGCTCTCACGTGCGCGAGTATGCCTACAAACTCGGGAAACGTAACTTTTTTCTGTTTGGTGAATTTGTCGGGCCCGAGGAAATGTTTAATCGCTACATCGGCCCCAAGACGTCCGTGGTAGTGGAAGACAAGGCGATTTACTTTGGTTTGAACTCCGTCCTGGATTTTCCGCTTTACCACATTCTTGCAGATGTGATCCGCGGGGTTTCTAAGCCGGAGCGACTGATCGAGCGTTACGAATCGCTTCGCAAAAATGCCCTGGGACGCGGTGAGTTCGGCGAGTTTCTGGTCACCTTTATTGACAACCATGACCAGTTAGGCCAGGTAATTAAAAGGCGGTTTGGAAAAGAAGCTTCTGAAAATCAGATCATCGCGGGAATCGGTTTTCTGCTGTGCGCACTAGGCACCCCATGCATCTACTATGGTACCGAGCAGGGGTTTGAGGGATCTGGCGAGCAGGATTTTAATGTGCGCGAGGCGATGTTCAGCCTTGAAAATCCGGAATTGAATGCATTGAACAAATCCTGCCGGATATACCAGGAAATTGCTGCCTTGGCCCGGGTCAGAAAGGAAAATGCCCCGCTCAGGTTCGGCCGGATGTATATGCGCAAACTTTCGGTGGATGGCAAGAATTTCATTTTGCCCACCTTCGAGAAGTGTCTGCTCGCCTTCTCGCGGGTGCTCTACGATGAAGAAATAATAGTCGCCTACAACAGTTCCCAGAATGAAGAAGATGCAGAGTATGTTCTGGTGGACCCGATGCTTAACCCGCAAGGAAGTGTTTTCCGGTTTATTTATGGCGATAAAGGCAGCGTAAATGTGCTTCTGAACGAAGAAGGGAACAGACATTTTATTAAACTGAAACTGGGACCTGCCCAGTTTGTGGTGCTGACCAACGGTAATACAGTAGGGTGACGACCTGACTATTTACATTTAAAAACAAACTTATGCAATGAAAGAGCCTGGATCCGGATTAGTAATTGTAGTGTCGGGCTTACCCGGGTCAGGCAAAAGCTATTTTGCCGAAAGATTGGCTGAGGCATTAGAAGCGGTTTATCTTAGCAGCGACAAGATCCGGAATTCGCTGCAAGCCAGGGGAAAGTATGCGTTAGAGGATAAAATGCACATTTATCATGTGATGGCTGCAATGACCGCCCGACAGTTGGATAGAGGTCAACCCGTGGTTGCAGATGCTACTTTCTATCATCATATCATGCGCGATCTGTTTTCAGAAATCGCATCAAAGCATTATGCAAATATCGCCTTTATTGAAATTATAGCCACCGAGGCACTGATACGTCAGCGGCTGGCCAGCCCAAGAGAGGACAGTGAAGCAGATTTTGGCGTTTATGAAAGTATGAAAGGACTTTTTGAGCCCTATACCACCGAACATCTGGAACTTCATTCAGGCAACGATAATCTTTCAGAGATGCTCGCAGTAGCCACTGCTTACCTGCAACAATATGACTGAGCAAGACTTACAAATACTTGTAAAAGATGGGATCTATAAAGGCAAACCCCTTGGTGCAAAGCTTGAAGAAACCCACATATCCTGGATATTACTGACCAATGAGCTGGTATTTAAAATCAAAAAACCAGTGAAGCTCTCGTTTCTCGATTTCTCAGGACTAACCACCAGAAAAACGCTTTGTGAGAAAGAACTGAGGTTAAATAAACGGTTTTCACCTATTTATTTGGACGTACTCCCGGTTACTAAGCAGGTAGATGGATATGAAATTGGTGGTGAATCTGGCCAGATAATTGACTATGCCGTAATGATGAAACGGCTGTCGGCCGCAAAGAAAATGGACACCCTTCTTGCTGTTAAGGAAATTACCAGCGAGGATATGGTTGCCCTGGCAGAAAAAATTGCCGATTTGCATCGCAATGCCCAAGTTATTTCAACCGCGTTTGACCCGAATGTGCAAATGGCAACATTCAATGATATTGAGAGTATAAAGCTTTTTGCCGCCAGGCACTTAACAAAAGATTACCTGAACATTATTGACAACGCGACCTCGACCGGAAACGCGTTTATCCATCACTATGCCGACAGGATGGCAGAGCGGGTGAGACTGGGATTTAAAAGGGATGTGCATGGCGACCTTCACAGCGGCAATATTTTTATTGATAAAGAGCCTATAATCTTTGACTGCATTGAATTTAATGACGCTTTCAGGCAGATTGATGTGTTGAGCGACATCGCTTTCCTGTGCATGGATCTGGAAGCTGCTAGCCAGGGATCGCTTTCTGAAATCTTCCTCACTATTTATTGCGATCAGTTTCCCGCCTTTCAGCAGTCGGCTGACAATCAGATTTTCCTCTATTATAAATGCCTGCGCGCTAATATCAGGGCAAAAGTGAATGCGGTCAGCGCCTGGGAGTCAGAAGGAAGTGAACCTTTTCAGGAACATTTGGAAGCTGCCGAGAAATATCTAAGGCTGATGAACGACTATGTCATGCAAATACAGGGCAAGGCTGATTAATCTCATAAAATCAGGCAGGTAAGGGTCATATGCTCCGACATCCGACAGGTTTATTTTTATCATGAAAATAGACAGAGATCCTATGAGCACATCACGTACCCACATTTATTCCGAAGTCGCTACGACTGTAAGTGAAAAAACAGGCTATTCCGTTACACTGAAACTGGGGCTGGCGTTTATTACTTTATCGTTTGTCATATTTTTTATGGGACGGCTGAACCTGTATCTCAAATTCAGTGATGAGGTCGCGCAGCTATTTATAAGCGCGAAGGAGATTACATCAAAAAAGTATCAGGTGCGACAATTGGAAGGACTTCCGCAGCCTGTCCAGCAATATTTCCGGCACGTACTTAAAGACGGGCAGACCTATACGAGCACGGTGTACCTGCGTCATAACGGGGTATTCAAAACCGATTTAAAAAAGGGCTGGATTGATATTTCGGGTGAAGAGTATTTTACTGCGGATAAGCCAGGGTTCGTCTGGAAAGGTAAGACAGCAATGTTCACTGCCAGGGATATGTACATCGCTGATCAGGGCAGGCTGGTCGTTTCTTTGTTCTCGCTTTTTACCATCGAAAACCAGCATGGCGAAAAATATGATAAAGGTGAATTAATGCGCTGGCTTGGTGAAAGTGTTTGTTTCCCTACGAATTTGTTGCCACGTGAAAATCTGAAATGGTTACCCATCAACAATAGCTCGGCGGTACTCGAATACGAGCACAGGAATTTGATTGTTTCCTTTGTCGTATTCTTCAATGACCGGCATGAGATCATCGAAATGCGGGCATTGCGTAATATGGGGGACGGACCCAGACAGCCCTGGGTCACGAAATTGGGCCGGTATCAAAACTGGAATGGTATGCTAATCCCTACGGTTTTGGAGGCAGGGTGGGAGATCAGTGGTTTGTACCAACCTTATGCCCGGTTTACAATACAGGATATCTCCCATAACGTGAAATTTTAGACTTCTGATGACCAGTGTTCCCGAGGCTAATCTAGCTCATCAGGATAACTGACGATCGTCATAATTACGGTTGGTCCAGTTGCCCAATTTTGCAATTAGATGCCTGTCAAACATTTAATTGCTTAGTAATCATGTATGTAAAAAATATTCGCGGGTTACCTATAAACAGTATCCTTGATTTGCTGGAAAGCGGTGAACAAGGTTTGAGCGCTGACCTGGTCAAGAAACGCCAGAAACAAAGCGCGCAGCAGACAATCGATGAATCGGACTTCAAAAAGGGGCTGAAAATATTTGTCAGGCAGTTTACAAGTCCGCTGGTACTACTGCTAGTAATTGCCGTTTTACTGTCTGCGGTTTTAGGAGAGGTTTCTGATACACTGATCATCTTCTTTATCCTGATTATTACCGGATTATTAAGCTTCTGGCAGGAACTGCATGCCGGAAAGGCGGTTGAAAAGCTCCGGCAAATGATCGAGCTCAAAAGCCTTGTGGTGCGCGACGGGGCTCAGGTATTGGTCAATTTAAAGGAGATTGTTCCGGGCGATATTATCCGCCTCAAAGCGGGCGACATTATTCCGGCCGATTGCCGGATCATGGAAAGTAATGAGCTGCACGTCAATGAAAGCAGCCTGACCGGCGAGAGTTACCCGGCAGAAAAAATGCCCGGTGAAACCGATGAGCAAACCGCCCTTGCCAAAACCTTCAATTGTCTTTGGGAGGGGACCAATGTGGTGAGCGGTACGGCCACGGCTGTCGCTGTACGCACCGGAAAGGATACAATTTTCGGAAAACTTGCGACCAGCCTTTCCGAAACCCCTGAAACGGCATTTGAAAAAGGGATCAAACACTTTGGGTATTTCCTTCTTCAGATCACTGCCGCGCTGACGTTGGTTATTTTTGCGATCAATATCTATTTCCACAAACCGCTGCTGGATTCGCTTCTTTTTTCCCTGGCCCTGGCCGTGGGAATGGCACCGGAACTGCTGCCCGCGATTATGACGGTCTCCATGTCTTCTGGTGCCAGCCGGATGTTGAAAAAGAAGGTAATTGTTAAAAAACTCTCCTCGATATTTAATTTCGGCGAGGTCAATGTGCTGTGTTCCGACAAAACGGGCACGATTACGGAAGGCACGGTGTGTGTGAAAGATTTCGTCAACGTATATGGAAAACCGGACGAAGAGGTCCGGATGTTTGCCTACCTGAATGCTTCCATGCAGCAGGGTTTCTCCAATCCTGTGGACGAGGCGATCTGTAAATTGAAAGTTGATACAAAAACATATGCGAAGGTTGACGAAATCCCTTACGATTTCATTAGAAAAAGATTGAGTATCCTGATCAGTCATCAGAACTCGAAAAGTATTATCAGCAAAGGCGCATTGACCAACATTTTGGAGGTATGCAGTTTTATCAATGCAGAAACAGGGGATTTGCAGGCATTGGATGAAAAGACGCGGGCAGCCATTAATGATCGTTTCGAAGCTTATTCGAAAGAAGGTTACCGGGTTTTAGGGATTGCTTCAAAGACTTTTCAGGGCGAGAAAATAGGCCGCGACGATGAAAATGCGATGACATTCATGGGTTATCTGCTATTGGAAGACCCGCTGAAAGAATCCAGCACAGCCTCCATTAAGCGGCTCGGAGGAATGAATGTGCAGTTCAAGATCATTACCGGCGATAACCGTTATGCGGCCGCACAAATCGCCCAAAAGCTAGGAATTAACGCACCACAGGTATTGACAGGCGATGAATTGAATAAAATGTCGCCCGAGGCATTGCAGATCAGGGTGCTCAAAACAGATGTATTCTCAGAGATCGAACCCCATCAGAAAGTACGGATCGTGAAGGCATTGCAGCTGGCCAAACAGGTGGTTGCCTACATCGGTGACGGGATTAATGACGTGACAGCGATCAATGCAGCGGATGCCGGTATCTCGACCAGCAATGCGGTGGACGCGGCAAAGCAGGCAGCGGATTTTGTCCTGTTGGAAAAAGATCTTTCGGTTTTGGCCGACGGCATTGAAGAAGGTAGGAAATCCTTTGCGAACTCGATGAAATACATATTCATCACAACTGGGGCAACTTTTGGGAATATGTTCAGCGTAGCCGCGGCGTCTTTGCTGCTTCCCTTTTTGCCCATGTTGCCCAAGCAAATTCTGCTGACCAACTTTATCACAGACCTGCCCGCATTGGCGATCGCGTCGGACAATGTTGATCAGGCGCAACTGGCTTCGCCCGGTAAATGGGACATGAAGCTGATCCGCAATTTCATGATGGTTTTCGGCCTGCACAGCTCTATTTTTGATATTCTGACTTTTTACGTCCTCTATTTTCACTTCGAGCTGACCGGCGCAGCATTTCGCACGGGCTGGTTTTTGGAATCTGTGATTACCGAATTGCTGATCTTGCTGGTGATCCGCACGCAGGCGCCATTTATCAAAAGCAAACCTGGGAAAGCCCTGCTACTAATTACGTTGTTTTCGCTGACACTAGCGCTCATTCTGCCCTGGTCGCCTGTTGCACAGACTCTTGGTCTGATGGCAGTACCCGCCAGGCAAATGCTGATTTTGTCAGGCATTCTGATCCTGTATATGATGAGCGCCGACTGGTTGAAAATTCTGTTTTTTAAGTTCCATAAAAGCTAAGTCAGTGTCTGATGTGATCCTTAAAAGCTGACTAAAATCACTTCCTTTCATCTCAAATGTCATTAATAATCAATGTCTTACGGCGTAACTTGAATCAGTAATTCACTATCGCGAAGTCCTGAAATCAACAAGTTATGAAAAAGATCCTGGTCCCTTTCGACTTTTCCGTTGTCGCCCACCATGCCTACCAGTTTGCCTGCGAAATTGCAGTCGCAAATGACGGCGAGGTACATGTTATCCATGTCGTGGAAGTACAGTATCTGTTTGGTAATGGCATGCCAGGGCAACCCTATGTGGCTTTTGATTCTGTTCATACAATTACCGAAATCAGCCGTGACGCCGAAGATGAATTTAGGAAAATGGCGGAGGCATTAGGGCCTGGTGCTACCAAGGTGAAGTACTCCATAAAAACAGGCTCTTTGACAGACCTAATACTTAAAACGGTAACGGAAGAAAATATTGATCTGGTTGTGATGGCAACCTCAGGTGCGCATGGGCTCAAAAAATTCTTCATTGGTTCCAATACTGAAAAAGTTGTACGTATGTCTCCTGTGCCAGTTTTTGTACTTCCTAAAGCATTACACCTCAAAGATGTTCGCAACATTGTATTGCCAACATGTCTTGATCTGACACAGGGCGAGCTTATTAAAAAGGTGCAGGCTATGCAGCAGTTCTTTGATGCCGTCATCCATGTTTTGTATGTGAATAATTTCCCTACCAGCCTCATCCGGGACGAGGAAGTGGAAGTAAGCCTCAATGATTTTGTGAAATTTTACGGTTTGACAAAGTATACCCTCAACATTAGGAGGGGTGCAGATCTGGACGGGGCTATCATCCGGTTTGCCGGTAAAGTGCCGCATTCGATCATTGTAATGTCCACGCATGGCTATCAGGGCTTCAAGCACCTGCTAAGGGGTAGTGTGGCCGAAGATGTGGCCAATCACGCCGTCGAGCCTGTATGGACATATGTATCACAGGATGAGTAATGGACCTATATGCAACCGAGAATGCCGCTATGAAAACCTGTATTAGTGACTCGGCACTTGCTGATCATATCAAAAGTGCATTGCATCAAAACAGCCAGCTAAATGATAGTGATATCCACATATCAGTAGATGAAGGATGGGTGTCCCTGGATGGCAGGGTAGGCAGGGAGACTGACAGGCGTGTGGTTCAGTCCTGTGTAGAAGATATCCTGGGCGTTTTCGGGATAACCAATAATCTCACCTTTTCAAGACAGCTTTCCAAAAAGCCCGTTTCTGTATCATAACATGAAAAAAATTCTTGTACCCTGTGATTTTTCCGCGTCAGCAATTGAGGGGCTTCACTTTGCGGTTGAACTTGCCGCTGCTACCTCGGCAGCAATCACCGTGCTTTCGGTGATAAGCCTGCAGCAGCAAATGGACGAATTTCTGGTATCAGAAGGGTTTCGTGAGAATTTTGAAAATGAGGTTATCAAACTAAGGCTGCCTATTCCGATCTGTCACAAAATTCGGCTTGGGAAATTCGCGGTCTCTGTCATAGACGCTATTGCCGAGGAACGCATCGATCTGGTTGTGATCGGTACCCGGGGTTCACGGGGTTGGGAAGGTCCATTCATGGGGTCTAACGTTGAAAAAATTATCAAGGTCTCGCCAGTCCCTGTCTTCGCGGTAAAAGCGAAGACCCACCTCGCCGGAATCAGGAATGTCGTTTTTCCATGCGATCTGATGCTCTCAGAACATTATGGAATGACCCGGCTAAAAAAAATTCAGGCCGAGCTGGGCGCGACGCTTCATCTGCTCAGAATCGATACTTCAGGCTTCCTGAGCCGGGAAACGCTCTATGACCGAATAAAGGAATATGCCATATTTCATGGCCTTTCAAAATACACCATTAACATCGTTACAGATACGGACGAGACAGCAGCGATCCTGCATTTTGCCAAACAGTTAGGGGCAGATATGATCGCGATGACCACTCGGGGTGCGGCCGACCTTAATCATTTGTATATGTCAAGCATTGCGGCCGATGTCGTCAATCATGCGCATTTACTTACCTGGACCTGTATCCAGCAACCAGTAAAGCAACCGGTTTAACAAAATTCCGGGCATTCGATGCCCGGAATATGGCCCTACGTGTGGGCTATAAAGAGCGGGTTATCCAATTTTTCCATCAGTACATCTGCCATACTTCTGCGGAACCATCGCGAAACCAGGTTCCGCTGGTAAGCTCCCATGACGACCAGCGGCGGCTTTTCACTTACTTTTAAATACTTCACGATTTCTTCTTCGGGGATGCCATGCAGGACATGATAGCTGGCATTGTTAAAGTGCCGCCTCGAAAATTCCTTCATCAGGCGATTATCCGGTACGTGCAGGTTCTCATCCTGTGGTTTAACGGATAATATCTCCACAGGCTGCATTTTCATGAAAGGCAGCAGATAACTGAACATCTTGATCGCAAACATGGAAGAAGGCTGTCCATCGTACAATAATACCGTTTTGTCAACGAGCTCAAAGTTTTCCGGTACCACCAGTACCGGGCATTGAATATCGCCAAGTAAGTCGCGAAGAAATCCGGTGGGGGGCACCTGCGGGAACGGGGACAGCGTCTCGTTTTTGCCAATAACCAGCAGGTCGGCATAGACCGTTTCGTGCAGCAATTCAGGCAATGCAAAATTCCGGTCATGATGTATACTGAATTCCAATTCGCCCTTTTTGCAAAGCGCGGTAAACTTTTCTACGGATTCTGCCCGCTTAATAACATCTTCCTGATTAAGCTTGCGAAGTTGCTGTTCCCAGGGTTCAAGCCTTGGCGCTATTTCGTAAATGTTATAACTATGATAACTGAAATCTTCAATAAATACCCCGACCAGGTGTGATTGCGTTTCACGGGCTATCTGCAAGGCGAATTCGACAGTGCTTTCCGAATATTTGAGCCCATCGAGGGCGGCGATGATCTTTTTCATAGGCTTTTGATTTAATGATGTGCAAAAAAGAATGGCAGGTCCAGGTTTTCTAATAAGGAATCCGCCGTACTAGGAGATATCAATGTGGATAGTGCATTTCGTCCATAAGACCCCATGATGACCAATGTCTTTTTCTGATTGTACAAGTGTTTGTAAAGTTCGGAGCTTGCCTTACCGGTCATAGTTTTAAAAACAGGGTACGAGTAGTGCGCACTAATCCAGTTAGAAAGTTTCTCCCTTTGTATGTCATTCTCATGTTCACCTTCATCGACATGTAGCATTGTTATTTTCATATCATCCATCTCCGGAAAAAGGTAGCTGAATTGCTTGACGGCAAAAGCTGAGGAGCGGCTGTCGTCGTAGGCGAGCACGATTTCGTTGATATTGTTAAATGTGATTGGAGCTGTGATGACAGGACATTCGGCTTTTGCAATAATATTTTTCACAAAATCTGTTGGTGACTGGCCGGTATCTTCTTCCAGACTTGTGTTTCGATTTATGACCAGCAGGTCCGCAAATCTGCTTTCAGCAATAAATCCTTCGAATGGGTCGTCCAGATCCTGATTTATGCTGTGGCGTATACCCTTGTCTTCACAGATTTTCTTGAATGTCTCGATGTATACCGCGCGCATTTCTTCGTGTTCCGTGTAACCGGGAAGATCCGTGGCAACAATTGTCTCTACGTAGGGAATGCCGTACACTGTCTTTAAGGCGGGCGCTTTGTCCGCCAAATGTTTTTGCAAGAACACCGCTGTAAGCCTGGCTTGTGTTAATTGCGCCAGATAGCATCCAAAATGCATACAGGGAATACTGGGTCTTTCCGGATTGATAGCTAAAAGAATATTCTTCATAATCGTATTGATGTAGATATGCCTGGTTATTAAACCGTGAAATTGATCCTGTTGCCATAGACGATCGATCCATCGTCCAGAATTGCGTAGGCCCGGTAGTAGAAAAATGTTCTTCCGTTGATAAAATCCTTTGTATATGCGAACTGGTTGATCCCCAGCATGAGAGCATTGTCAAATCTTATTTTGTTATCTTCAATGGTGGGATTTAGGTTGTGATTGCCAACCCCCCGAAAATAGGCTGTATATACAATTCCATGTTCTCTCACAGGCTTATTGCCCTGATCTTCAACCTGAATTCTAAATATAGTCGTGGTGTCAACGTATTCGAAAGGCAATGTTCTAATGGATAGCTGACTATCTGGGATGACATGGTCATTGCATGAAAATGCGAGCAGTATCATTGAAAGGATGGCAATGGGCAAAGTTCTCATAATTAGTTTTGTTGGGATTCAGTTAAGACAAATCCGGAGAAGGTTCCTGAAACTTGTGATGTCGCTTCATCGACCCGGTTAGCCGCAGGTTTTGATACCAATTGAAGGCTTTTTCGAGCACATGCGGCGTCTGGCCGCCTCGTGTGCAGGCTTCTGTAAAATATTCCTGTAGCATGTCCCGGTATTCGGGGTGGACGCAATTTTTAAGGATTGCCTCTGCTTTCTGACGTGGAGCCAGGCCTCGCAAATCGGCCAGTCCGTGCTCTGTAACCAGAATATCTACATCGTGCTCGGAATGATCCACATGGGGTACCATCGGGACAATCCGGGATATGGTTTTTCCCTTACAGGTCGACTCGGTCACAAAAATGCTCAAATAGCTGTTTTGGGCGAAGTCCGCCGACCCGCCGATCCCATTCATGATATGTGTCCCCGAAATATGGGAGGAATTAACATTGCCATAGATGTCACATTCCAATGCAGTGTTGATTGCGATTACGCCCAGCCTGCTGATTACTTCGGCGGAATTCGTAATATCCTGAGGGCGAAGCAGGATTTTGTCTTTGTATTTTCCCCAATTTTGAAAAATCCGCTGGTAGCAAGTTTCAGAAACGGTAATGGAGGAGCCGGATGCGAAATCAAGTTTGTCAGCATCAAAAAGATCGAAGGTACTGTCCTGCAGAACCTCCGAATAGATGGTCAAATGCTCGAAATCACTTTCGGCAAAACCCTGCAAAACCGCATTGGCGACTTTCCCGATACCAGCCTGAAGCGGCAAAAGAGAGTTGGACAGGCGACCGGCGCGCACTTCACTGCCAAGAAAGTCCAGAATGTAGGAAGCGATTTGTACAGTTGTTTTATCGGGCGCAAGAATATCTGCAGGACTGTCTTTTTTATCCGTGAATACAATACCTATTATTTTGTCAGGGTTGCATGGAATGCTGCCACGACCAACACGTTGCCCGGTGCTGGTAATAGGTGTTACCGCTTTGTCGGGAAAGTTTCCAGAAAGAAAAATATCGTGAATACCCTCAATATCACTAGGGACGGCAAGATTGATTTCAACAATAATTTGCTTGGCTAGCGCGGCGAAAACCGCGGAATTACCCACGGAAGTGGTCGGCACAATACTCCCGTCCGCTTTGATGGATGATGCTTCAATAATCGCAATGTCGATATCGCCAAATATGCCGGTTTTCAGGTGCGCCGCTGTCTCACCCAGGTTTTCATCAATATACATCAGCTGCCCCTCATTAATTAATGTCCTCATAACTGGATCGGCCTGGAAGGGTAAACGTAGTGAAACGGCCCCGGCAGTGGCCAGACGCGCGTCAGTTTGCTGGCCGAGAGATGCGCCCGTGATCAGCGTAATTTGAAGAGGATCAAATTCAGCCCTTTCCGATAAGGCCAAAAGTACGGCCTTGCTATCTCCCGACTTGGTAAAGCCGCTGCTAGCCACTACCATGCCATCCTGAATAAATGAAGCGGCAGGGCCTGCCTCCATAATTTTTCCGGTCAAGGATGCATTGCCGATACGTGATAAGTCTGGTTTCATCGGTATTACTTTAAAGCGTGAGTAGCAATGCGTACCAGCTTGGATGGTTTTTTCTTTGCCGGTAACGGACTTTGATTTCTTTGCAGAACAAATAAGGCGACTGCCATCAATATGGTTGCCGGGAAAGCCGCATATAGTCCCAGCGGGGCAATGCTGATCCCGAACACGATCCCAGCCCAGCACCCGGCATTCAGGAATTTGCCTTTAAATAACATGGCTGCGGCGATTGTCAATTGAGCAAGAGCGATGATCAGGATCATCGGCGTGATGATAGCTTCAAACGCACCCAGAATAAATTGTTTGTAAAGAGGTACAGCTGTATCGGCATAGTCCTGGTAAGCCCAGGGAGAGTCAATGGCGATGTAGGTATTCGCCGCGGCCGCCGCGATAAATATAACAAAGAAGGCGGCCCTCGTAAATACGGGGTACTTTTTAGCAGACCAGATAAGGGTGATAGCAATTAGATTGCTTGTCGAGTATGCAGCCCAAAATGCAAGCGGGGATATTCCGTATGTTTCCATGATTTATCTATTGAAAGTGACGGGCCTATTTGCAAATGCTTTGTAGATATCCTGGTAATAAACCAGTCCGGCCTCAGCTTCCACCATTGCATAGGTGATGACAACCGGAACGGCGTTAGGTAACGGATAAGATTTGGAAGGCAAATTGCAATAACGTTCATCTGTAAACGCATCGGAGAGCCATTCTTTTCCCATCAATAAGTTAGCAAGTTTGACAGGCTCGGCGACCCGGATGCACCCATGACTAAGAAAGCGGTATTTTTTACTGAATAGCTCACGATGGTCTGTATCGTGCAGGTACACGTCATACGGGCTGTCCAGATCAAATTTGATTACGCCGAGCGCGTTATCGCATCCTGTGGACTGCCTTAGACGGTATGGGAAGTTTTTGGCAGACAAACGTTTCCAATCAATAATTTCCGGACCAACTATATTGCCTTGTGGAGAGATCACTTGCAGTTTCATGGCATTCAAGTAGCCACTTGGATCCTTTTTTATTTTCGGAAGAAATTCCTTCACCGCAATCGAGCGCGGTATATTCCAATATGGATAGGTTATCACCCTGGTCAGGTTTGCAACAAAGATAGGCGTGGGTGTGTGCGGGCTTCCCACGATCACTTTGCACTTTAAAAGCACGTGCCCTGCTGGATCAATGACCCTGAGTGTAGCCGAAGGGATATTAACCAATACAGTCATTTGGCCAGCCAGCCGGTTGACAATCCGGTATTCGTTCAAAGCATGGGAAATTGTTGTCCATTGGAGCAGTGAATCACTTCCTGCCAGTGAAATGGAATCAACAGTTCTTCTGAGGTCTTGGTAAGGTTCTGCCAATGGTTCAATGGCCCGAGCGTGCAGTTGCCATTGCGCAGTGTCTTTTATAATCAACCCAACCATCCGGGCTATATGGGCAGAATCAATCTTTTCCAGAACTTGTTTTGGGAATTTTTTACCTGTCGAACCGTATGCGATGGTATATAGTACCCTACTTAATTCCGCACTATCGGATAATTTGCCAGGTGTGTCCATTCCGGCCATTAAGCTGGCAGAATTCCAACTTAAATGCGTTTGAGCGATCAGGCTTTGATTGATCCAAGCAGTTAGCAGTAAAGCTAGTATCAGGGAAATGGAGCGCATGGTTGTCTATTGATTTCTGCATCAAAGTAACCATATGCAATGCTCGAATAAGCTGATGGTGAATAGGTAATGATATGATTTACATCAGTTTTCTTCTGCGATAACGTATGGTAGCTAGCCAGGTTTTAAGGACACTTTGAAACAAGACCCTTGTTCTATTTCACTGTCAACCTGAATATACCCTCCCAACGCCTCAATCTGAAACTTTGTAATAAATAAGCCCTACGCCTTTGGCATCTGCGTTGCCATGGAAAGTTTTGTACATTCCAAATAGGTCCTTGCCGTGTTTCTGCAAATCAATTCCGACACCATTATCCATAACTCGTAATTGTAGATAGTTATCTGTGGATAGCGTGTCAATATCGATTTTTGGAGCCCTGACAGGATGCCGGTACTTCAATGCATTACTAAGAAGATTTAGCATAATGCTTTCCAAGTATGCCGGATGTGCTAAGACCTTCAACTCAGGATCAATATTAGTTGATACCGAAGCGTTCAACGACCTAATCTGCAGGCTCAAAGAATTTATCGCGGCCGAAACGTGTGAGAGCAGATTACATGCCTGATATTTTTCTTTATCCAGGTTCTGAATTTTGACCATCTCTGATAAATGTTCGACCATTGATGAAAACCCTGTGGACAGGTCTTTGACCATCTGGATCAATTTTGTTGCTTCTGGCTGATCTTCAGCCTGATCGTACAGCATCATCAACGAGCGCAAATTACCTGCATAAGACCGGAGATCATGGGTCACGACATTTGCAAAGTTGCCAGGAGTTTGTTTTGTTGATTGATTACATCATTGGATTTTGACAGCTCTTTTTGCAGTAACTTAACATCATTAATGTCAGCTACATGTACAAAGAACCCAAGTATTTGCCCATCGACTATATCTGGATAATAATTAGCCAGCGTGTATTTTGGCTTTCCATTTGGGAGCGTAATCTCGCGCTCAAAGGTTTGCGCCTCGCCGCCAAGCACACCCTCGATGTAAGGTAGATTTTTTTCATAAAGCGGGCCGAGCAATTCTCTAAGCGTGATTTTGCCGATCATATCCTCACTTTTCTTACCAAACCATTCAAGGTATGACGCGTTTGCATATCTGCAAACCAGATCCCTATCCCAGTAAGCAATCATAGCAGAAATGTGATTAACCACAGAGTGGGCTAACGAAGCTGTTTCCATAAGATTAATGTTGGTTAATGCATTCAAATTGTTAAACAGAACGCAGTAGGTAAGTCGCAAAAGCGCATGTAATATGTAATTGCAGATTCTAGCTTCTGCTGACTTTTATCAGTTAAGAATATGATATAAAGCAGATTATGCTTGTGTTAAGATTCTGGGTTCTTAAAAACATGTAAAACCTGATGAATATCATATTGAATGGATGCCAAAGTCAATTAATGTTGCTATGGCACCCTATACCTTCGCTGCATCTTTCAATTAATATCAAGCAATATGCAGTTACTAAATAAAGTTGCGATAGTTACCGGGGCAGGCTCCGGTATCGGCAGAAGCGTTGCACTGGCCTATGCAGCTGAGGGGGCGAAAGTGGTTGTTTCCGATATTCAGGAAGCGGAAGGGTTGCAAACCGTTGAGATGATACGGCAGGCAGGTGGAGAATCTTTCTTTTTCAAGGCAGATGTATCTTCTGCAACTGACAATGCCGCGCTTGTCGATGCGGCAGTCACAACTTACGGCGCCTTGCATGTTGCTTGTAATAACGCAGGAATTGGTGGTGCATCGGCACCTGTGGGAGAGTATCCGATCGAGGCGTGGGACAAAGTAATAAGCATTAATCTTTCGGGTGTGTTCTATGGCATGCGCTATCAGATTCCTGCAATGCTGAACACTGGTGGAGGCACGATTGTAAACATGGCCTCAATCCTGGGCAATGTAGGATTTGCCGGTAGCCCAGCTTATGTAGCCGCAAAACACGGCGTCGTCGGATTAACAAAAAATATAGCCGTGGAATATGGGGCGAAGGGCATCCGGGCCAATGCAGTAGGGCCCGCTTTTATCAAAACGCCGTTGCTAAAAGATATGGACGAGAATACACTAAACTGGTTAGTTACCAAACACCCTATTGGCAGGCTGGGAGAACCTGAGGAGGTTGCTGAGCTTGTATTGTGGCTAAGCAGCTCTAAATCGTCATTTGTTACCGGTGCCTACTACCCGGTTGACGGGGGATATCTTGCTGGCTGAGTAATTGTTGATTTATAAATCCTGACATGAAAATCGTTTTCTTTTCTGCCAACCTTACGATAAAGCGTTTTTTAATCTTTATAACAAGGGCTGTGGCTTCGAAATCGAATACCTTGACACACACACCTTGGACCGCACATTGTGAATGCAGCTCAGGATTAGGAAGCCTCACTGGCGCAATTACTGCATGTTTTCAACCTATATTCGGGCAAACGCAGTTTTTTTACAATGAAATTATCTGCAACAACTTCATCTGGCAGGCGCAAGGCTTGTGCATTCTGATCCTGCCGAGTACCTATTTTATTCCATTGTTGAAAGAAGTCCAGCCAGCAATTATCTTTTTTTGAATGAATAGAAGTATTCACGAATGGCTAACGTATCCGCTTTGCTGATTGAATTTACATAGGATTCATCAAATTCATTAAAGCTTGTACCGGATGCGGAACCTCTATATAGTTTCGGATGGAGATAATAATAATCCGGGTCATAGAATATATTCCACGATACACGGCTGTACTCAAACACAGACAGATTCAGTTCGGAATAGTCTCCGTAACCCACTAGCATATTGTAGGTGCTGAATTTACCATCCCATACAGGCTCAAACTCAGCCCTGTATTTCGACATGTTATAGCCGTGTTGAATCGCTTCTTTTGTTACAATCAATCTGTTCGTCGACTTGAATATTAATTGGTTACCATTTTTCGTGACTAGTAAAGAGTTAAATGAGTTTGATAGTTCAGCGGAGTCGGTTGAAAAGAATTTGATGTTTTCATCGCTGATAAATGAGGAGTCTTTTAGTCTAAATCCACCATTATTTTTTAAGAACTTCTCTATCACGACCTTATTTGTTATTTCCTTCTTGTCAGTAAACAGCCGGGTTTGCGATTTTATGCTGACTCGATTTAAGTAAAGCGTTGAGGGAAATTCAGAAGGCTGCTCTATCTCTGTTTTTTTACAACTATTGATGAGAAGGAGAAGCATAATTAGAGACAGGTATTTCATAGATAACAGTTAGGGTAATTTTGACAATATTAGACATTTCGCGGCGCACAACATACCATGCCAGCTTTACGTATTTTCTAAAAAGCCTTCTCAAAACCGGAACAATTGAATGCGAAGCCCAGATTTAGGTTGCTAAGTAGAATTTCTCGTCAGATAGCTTGATTAAAGCAGTACGATCTGGATTGCAGGGAGAACTTTATCTGCCTAAATGTCTTGAATTCAGCACGCCGGAGCAGATTGCCACAACCCGCAAGCTTTTTGCCGACAATCAAATCAAGATCTGCAACCTGGGCGCCTCCACTGCCCTGCACCATCTCGACCCCGAAAAACGCAAAAAGAACCTGGACGAAGCGCGGGCTTTTATCGACCTCGCGCAGCAGCTCGGCTGTCCTTATGTGCGGGTGTTCCCCAATGATCTTCCCAAGATCAGGATCGCGAGAAAACGATCAATATGATTGGAGAGGGGCTGCTGGAACTTGCCCATTATGCCAAAGGAAAGCATGTTACCGTACTGCTGGAATCTCATGGGGAGGTAATCTGGAAAGATGTGCTGCTGCGCATCATGAAACAGGCCAATCACCCGAATGTGGGGCTGATCTGGGATATCTATAATATGTGGTCGATCACCAAAGAGTCACCGACGGAAGTGTATGCGACCCTAAAAAAATACATCCGGCACACGCATATCAAAGACGGCAGGCAGGTCGATGACAAACTGGCGTGCACTTTCATCGGCAAAGGCGAGTCCCCGCTCACCGAAGCGATCAATGCACTCGAAGGAGGTGGGTACAAAGGGTATTACAGTTTTGAATGGGAGAAAATGTGGCATCCCGAAATCCCGGAACCTGAGCTTGCCTTTGCTGATTATCCAGGCGCAATCAAACCTTACTTTTAAGCCGGCCGCCGCTAGACGTGACGGAATGCCTGGTACGCGAGTGGAATTGAGAGTAAGTTGAAAATGGTATGTGAGCACGGGATCAAACCGGTACAGGTAAGGCGCACAGGCAGAGTCATAGCCGGATGCTTGCGATTTTTTAAGCATATCTTAAGGAAGTTTTAAGAAAGGCTGCAGGCAAGCATGCTTTACTTCGTAGTTGAAACCAGGAACGGCTATCCAGGTTTATATTAGCGCATAATCTGAAAAAATCAAGATGTATGAGAGTCCTTATAATTGAAGATGAAAAGGGTATTTTAAATTTTCTTCGACAAGGATTAGAGGAAGAATCTTATGCAGTTGATACGGCTTCGGATGGAGCAACGGGCCTGGATATGGCGCTCTCCGGCAATTACGACTTGCTGCTGGTCGATTGGATGCTTCCCGGAAAAAGTGGTGTGGAGATTTGCCGGGAATTCAGAAAACATTTTGCAAAAATACCATTGATCTTTCTTACCGCCCGAGATACCGTACAAGACACTATTTTTGGATTGCAGGCCGGCGCCAATGACTACATTAAAAAGCCGTTTAGCTTTGACGAGCTTCTGGAAAGGATCAAAGTACAGCTGCGGCCTGTTTCAGGTGAACAAGCCGAATTCACGCTCGGGCCTATCCGCATCGACACACAATCCCATCAGGTCTTTAAGGGAGACGAAGAGATCAAGCTGACACAAAAAGAATTTGGCCTGCTTGAATTTCTGTTGCGCAATAAGGGAAAGGTGTGCCGGAGAACCCGGATCATTGAAAGTGTCTGGGACATTCATTTTGAGTATAATACCGGCGTCATTGATGTGTATATCAATTCGCTGAGAAAAAAATTGAAATTGGCCAAAGAAGAAGATTACATCCAGACCGTCCGAGGTATGGGCTACATTGCAAAAGAGATCGGCCAGCCTATACCATGATCAGTTCCTACAAAAACAAGATCGCTGCCAACTTTACGCTGAGCACCGCATTGCTGGTGACGGTCATTTTTTTTGTGATCTACTATGTCGTCAGTCTGGCGGTTTTCAATGGGTTGCAAAAAAGTCTCATTTTTGAAGCCGACAAGCATTTTTACGAGGTTGGCGTAAAGGGTGGGGCGCCTTACATTGCCGACAAAGCCGAATGGTTTGAAAGAGAGCATAAAGAGCTGGAAGTGAACCCGGTTTTTGTGCAGATTACTGATCAAAACGGTGTTACCATTGAAAAATCCCCCAATCTGAAACAGGATGCATTGACGACAGATCTTTCCAAAAAAGACAAGACGTTTTTCAGGAGCAAACTAAAAGGCCTTTCCATTGCCCAGATCCAGATTGGCCTGAAAGAAAGGGATAACCTGGCTGGATATCTGGTAGTTGCGATCCCGATAGCCGAATCGGAGCGGGTTTTAGATACGCTGAAAAACGTGTTGCTGACCGCATTTCCGATTGTGCTGCTGGTGTTGTTTTTTGTGACCAGGTTCATTGTAGGCAAAAGCATTCAGCCCGTGCTGAGCGTCATCGATACCGCCAGCAAGATCACCAATGAAAACCTGACTGCCCGGATACCATTGCCGCCGGGAAAAGACGAGCTGGGTAAATTGGTCCTTACGATCAATGATCTGCTGGACCGGATAGCGAATGCTGTAGATCGAGAAAAGCAATTTACCTCCGACGCATCTCACGAGTTAAGAACGCCGCTGGCAGTGATCAAAGGGACGCTGGAAGTCTTGATCCGTAAGCCACGAACCGCGCCAGAGTATGTAGAAAAGGTGGCGTATTGTATTACAGAAATTGACCGGATCAGCTATCTGGTTGATCAGCTGCTGCTTTTGGCCAGGTTTGAAAGCCAGAAAAAGGCGCTAGACAGCCGTAGCACCGACCTGGCCGACTTAACGGCGACCATTTTGCAAAGGCAACAGAATCATATTTTGGAGAAAGGCCTTTCTGTTGAACTTGAAACCGGGGAGCAGTACGACGTTTATAGTGATCCGTACATGGTGGAAATCATTATTGAAAACCTGATCTCCAATGCCATTAAATATTCAAATCCTGATGAAAGCATCCGAATTGAGATCAGCAAATCAAATTCAGAGATCACCTATACTGTGCTCGACAAAGGAATTGGCATCGCCGAAGGTGACATACCTAAAATTCAAGAACCCTTTTACCGTTCAAATCCCTTACAACACCCGCAGATTACAGGAAATGGCCTGGGTCTTTCGATCGTAAAAAGAATGTGTGAACTGCTGGCAATCCGTTTCGAAATTGAAAGTCGGCCCGGAGCTGGTACGCAAGCCCGACTCATTTTTCAGTCTTAAGCAAACCTTAAGATTTCCTTGAGAATACCCTAAGAATGCCAGGTTTAGTTTTGAATTGTCTTTCAGACAAAAGCAATTTTAAACAATACATTCTTATGAGCTTTGAGAAAAGTACTGCCAATATCAACCGACACGACTTTTTGAGACAACTTGGCTTTGCCGGTTCAGCGCTGGCAGCGGTCTATTTTGCCGGTCATCTGCAATCGTGCACCAACGACCGGGTAAGTCCGGAACCCACTAACCTGACATTGGATCTGACAGATCAGGCCAATGCTGCCTTGAAAACCAATGGAGGATATGTGATCAAGGACGGGGTCGTGATCGCCCGAAGCAACACCGGCGCGTACATTGCCGCAACCCTCACATGCAGCCACGAGGGGAAAAACGAGATTACCTACCAGACCGATCATTTCTACTGCACCGTGCATGGGGCCAAATATGACAATGCGGGAAAAGGGCTGAACAGTGAAGGAAAAAAAGGGATCAGGACATACACGACAAGTCTGACCGATAACATTTTAACCATTACTGCCTGATGAAAATGATTTTAGCTATTGCGATGGCCATGATCAGCTCATGCGCATTTGCACAGGACGACCTGCTGAAAGAACTGGATCAGGTTCAGGATTCGGTCATCACATACAGCGCCGCCACCTTTAAAGGGACCCGGATCATCAACGGTCATTCTGTTGAAACGGTCGGGAAAAACAATATGGACTTTATCATTTCCCACCGGTTCGGGGCAGTGAATTCAGGTGCAAATAACTTTTTCGGGCTGGACGAATCGCAGATCAGGCTGGCTTTGGAATATGGTTTAACGGATCGGTTGATGGTGGGGATCGGCAGGAGCAGTTACCAGAAAACGATTGATGTATTTGCCAAATACCGCTTATTAAGACAGTCGTCGGGTTATCGGAATATGCCCGTATCGGTTACACTCTTTGCGAGCGACGCCAATAATTCCAGCACATCCACAACGGAGCTTCCTTTCTACACGATCGCCCAGCGGCAGACCTACACTTTTCAGGCTTTGATCGCCCGGAAATTCAACGAGAAACTTTCATTGCAATTGACGCCCACAGTAATGCACCGCAATTTGGCTGAGAACCAGATCGATGCGAACAACCTGTATGCATTAGGAATGGGCGGACGCTACAAATTAACCAAGCGAACGTCGTTCAATGTCGAATACTGGTACACGCCTAAAACCTTCGCAGGCACTACACAGAGAGATCCCAGGTTCACAAACACCCTCTCGCTGGGCTTTGATATCGAAACTGGTGGTCACGTATTTCAGCTTCACCTGACCAATTCAAGGGGTATGATCGAAAAGCAGTTTATCGGCCAAACAACCGGCAAATGGAGCAGCGGGGATATTTTCTACGGCTTCAATGTATCCAGAACATTCAGTTTTGACAAGAGTAAAAAAAGCAAAACCAGTGGATACTAGAACTTTTAGAGTGATGCTGATATTGATGATCAGCCAGTTGCTTGCCATCGCCTCTTACGGACAACTGTATATGACCAAGACGGGTGAAACCAGCTTTTTTTCGGAGACGCCCCTAGAAAATATTGCCGCAGTCAACAAACAGGTTTTGGTAATCCTGAATCCGGCAAATGGTGAGATTGCGATCAAAATGCAGCAACAGAATTTTCATTTTCCAAATAAACTCATGGAAGAACATTTCAATGAAAATTACATGGAAACCGAGAAGTATCCGGCCGCTGTATTTACGGGAAAGATCATGGAGCCAGTTGATTACGGAAAAGACGGAAGCTATCCTGTTCACGCGGAAGGTGTGCTGGATATGCATGGCGTAAAGCAAAATCGCAGCCTCAAAGGTCAGATGTTGATCAATGGAGGACAAATCACGCTGACCTCGGATTTCGACGTAAAACTGGCCGATCATAAAATAGAAGTACCGACCCTGGTGATTGCCAAGATCGCAGAAGCCATCGCCGTGAAGAACAAGTTTGTTTTGTTGCCCAAGAAGCCCTAATGCAAAAACCGACTCCGAAAATCGGATGGAAATAAATCATTATGCTCAATAAGATCATCGCATTCTCGGTCGGAAACAAGCTCATTGTGGGCTTGTTTGTATTGGCATTAATCGGTTACGGAAGCTATGAGCTGACCCGGCTGCCGATTGATGCTGTACCGGACATCACCAACAATCAGGTGCAGGTGATCACCATTGCGCCTTCCTTTGGAGCGACCGATATTGAAAGACTGGTCACTTTCCCCATTGAGCAGGCCAACAGCAACATCTCCGGTTTAAAGGAAATCCGCAGCTTTTCCCGGTTTGGATTATCGCTGGTAACCATTGTTTTTGAAGATAATGTGGATGTTTACTGGGCCAGGCAGCAGGTTTCGGAGCGGCTTTTGAAAGTGCAGAATGAAATCCCAAAGGGAATTGGCACACCCGAGCTGGGGCCGATCAGTACGGGACTGGGTGAGATCTATCAATATGTGGTCCGGCCAAAAGAAGGCTATGAACACCGGTACAATGCAACCGAGCTGCGCACCATTCAGGACTGGATTGTGCGCCGCCAGTTACTGGGCGTTAAAGGTGTTGCGGAAGTAAGCAGCTTTGGTGGGAAACTCAAACAATTCTCCATCGAAATTGACCCGCAAAAACTGTTGTCCTATGGTATCACGATCAACAATGTTTTTACCGCATTAGAGAATAACAACCAGAATACCGGGGGCGCCTACATTGAAAAGGGGCCGACTGTGCTTTACATCCGAAGCGAAGGGCTGGTAGAAAACCTAGACGACATCAAGAACATATCCGTCAAGTCCCTGACCGACGGGCAACCCTTGTTTATCAGGGATGTGGCCGATGTGAAAACGCGTTTCGCAACCCGGTACGGCGCCATGACTTACAATGACAAAGGGGAAATTTCCGGCGCGGTGGTGATGATGCTGAAAGGTGCCAACAGCAGTGAAGTAATTAAAAATGTAAAGGAGCGGGTCGCCCAAATCCAGAAAACGCTGCCCGAGGGTGTGGTGATCGAGCCGTTTCTGGATCGGACAAAGATGGTGAACAATGCGATCGGGACCGTTGAGAAAAACCTGCTGGAAGGCGCATTGATCGTGGTTTTCGTGCTCGTGCTATTCCTGGGGAATGTGCGTGCGGGTTTGCTGGTCGCTTCCGTAATCCCGCTTGCCATGCTGTTTGCCGTCATTATGATGAACACATTTGGGGTGAGCGGGAACCTGATGAGCCTGGGCGCGCTGGATTTTGGCCTGATTGTAGATGGCGCGGTTATCATTGTGGAAGCAGTGATGCACCAGATCGCCCGTAATAAAAAGTTCGCGGGACTTGCGCGGATCAGTCAGCAGCAAATGGACGAAGAGGTGAACGGATCCGCTGACCGGATGATGAATAGCGCTGTTTTTGGCCAGGTTATCATCCTGATTGTGTACCTGCCGATTTTCACCCTGGAAGGCATCGAGGGAAAAATGTTCAAGCCGATGGCGCAAACCGTTGCATTTGCATTGCTGGGCGCATTCATTCTTTCATTGACCTACATTCCAATGATGAGCGCGGTTTTTCTAAGCAAAGAAATAAAAACCAGGCCCGGGTTCTCGGGCCGAGTGATGGACAGGCTTGCAAGAAAATACCGCCACACGCTGGAAGGTGTCATCCGGCATCCGAAACTGATCCTGCTCTCGGTACTGATCCTTTTCTCATCGGCGGTATATGTGTTGACCACATTGGGCGGAGAATTTATTCCGGCGCTGGAAGAAGGTGATTTTGCTGTCGATACCCGCGTGCTCACCGGAAGCAGCCTGACGACGACCATTGAAAACACGCAGAAGGCAGCGCACATTCTAAAAACACAGTTTCCGGAGGTTTTAAAAGTGGTGACTAAAATCGGGAGCGGCGAAGTGCCTACCGATCCGATGCCGATGGAGGCGAGTGATATGATGGTGATCTTAAAAGACAAAAAAGACTGGAAGTCTGCCAAAACATTCCCGGAGCTTTCCGAAAAAATGGGAGAGGCGCTCAAAGAAGTGCCGGGCATCACGGCCGGGTTCCAGTTTCCTGTCCAGATGCGCTTTAATGAGCTGATGACCGGCGCGCGCCAGGATGTAGTTTGTAAAATCTTCGGGGAGGACCTGGATACGCTCGCACTGTATGCCAAAAAACTTGGCGCGCTGGCTGGCCGTGTACAGGGAACCAGAAATTTGTACCTGGAGGCCGTCTCCGGTATGCCGCAGATCACCATCCGCTACAACCGCAATGCTTTGGCACAATACCGTCTGGATATTTCGGCAGTTAATAAAACCGTCAATGCAGCACTGGCCGGGCAAAGTGCCGGAATGGTTTTCGAAGGTGAAAAGCGCTTTGAACTGGTGGTCAGACTGAGCGGCGAGCGCAAGAAAAACCTGGAAGATATACGCAACCTGCTCGTAGCCGCGCCTGACGGATCGCAGATTCCCTTGTACCAACTAGCCGAAGTGAAGATCCAGAATGGTCCCAACCAGATCCAGCGGGAAGATGCAAAAAGGCGGATCGTAGTTGGCTTCAATGTAGCCGGTCGCGACGTGCAAACCATTGTCAATGAGCTGCAAACGAAAGTCAATCAGAATTTGAAACTTCCGACAGGCTACTATATTACCTACGGTGGTTCTTTTGAAAACCTGAATGCGGCCAAACAGCGGTTGATGATCGCGGTGCCGGTTTCACTGCTCCTGATTTTTGTGCTTTTATTTTTTGCCTTCAACTCGGTGAAGGACGGGTTATTGATTTATTCGGCGATACCATTGTCTGCGATCGGCGGGATATTTTTTCTGGCATTACGTGGTATGCCGTTCAGCATCAGCGCCGGAATTGGCTTCATCGCGCTTTTTGGCGTGGCGGTTTTAAATGGCATCGTGCTGGTTGCAGAATTCAACCGGATCAGAAAAGAAGAACAGAAAGACATTCAAGTAGCAGTCCTGGAAGGAACGCAGCATCGGCTCAGGCCCGTATTGATGACCGCTTTTGTAGCGTCGCTGGGGTTTTTCCCGATGGCTATCAGCAATGGAGCAGGTGCCGAAGTGCAGCGGCCGCTCGCTACGGTGGTGATCGGCGGACTGCTGGTCGCTACTTTTTTAACGCTGTTCGTCCTTCCGGTTCTATATCTCTTTTTTGAAAATGGTTTTAAGTTCAGCATCAGGAGCGGATCAAATGTGGCTCTTTGGTTTATTCCTGCTTTGATTATGCTGGGCAGTATGAACAGTTTTGCACAGACTAGATTGGACATAAAAACGGCTACGGGCATTGCTTTGGAAAACAATCAGAAATTGAAAACCGAAAGGCTCCGGGCCGAATACCAGAAATCGCTTATCAAAACAGCGGTCGTATTGCCGCAAACCGGATTTCAGGTCGAGGCGGGCCAGATCAATAGTTTTTATACAGATACACGGTTTAATATTACGCAGTCATTTAGTCTGCCGGTTGTTTATGCCAGGCAAAAAACACTTTTGCAAAGCGAGCTTTCTGCCAGCGTTTTGAATGTGGCTGTCAGGGAAAGTGAGTTGAAAAGAAACGTTGCGCAAGTATTTTATTTGTTTTTGTACCAAAAGCAGAAAGAAGCCTTGCTGACATCGCTGGACAGTCTGTACACAGGTTTTTACAAGAGGGCGCAGGAACGTTTCGAGAACGGGGAAAGTGATGTGCTTGAAAAAACGACGGCCGAAACCCAGCTCGCAGAAATTCAAATGCAATCCCAGCAGCTGGAAGCGGATATCAATTTGTCCAGGCTACAATTTCAGCTATTGCTGAATACCACGGATAAGCCGGAGCCCGGACCTGTAAATAACGTCTACATTCCGGCAGCTATTTCAGATTCCATGCAAGTGAACAACCATCCGATGATGCGACTGCTGATGCAGCAGCAACAGGTTGCAGCTGCGGGCATTGATGTGGAAAAGGCTAAACTTTTGCCACAGCTAAGCTTAGGCTATAACAACATGAGCATGCGGGGTACGGGTGCCGACGATAAATCTTACAATGCTTCCCAAAGATTTCAATCGGCGCAACTGGGCTTAGGGATCCCAATTTTTGCCGGTGCGCAGAAAGCCCGCATTAAAAGTGCCAGGATCAATCAGGACATCAGCAAGCATAGTTACCAGGCCGAGTTACAGACACTTCAATCGGAATACCTGTCTGCATGGGCAGCGTACCGCAAGCTGATGACGACGGTGCGTTACTATGAAAATACCGGGCTCAGGAATGCGGATTTAATCACTACAACTGCGAATGAGCAACTGGCGGGCGGCAGCATTAATTACCTGCAATGGGCACAGCTGATCAACCATGCCACCTCCATCCGGAGCAGGTACCTGGATGAAGTCATGAACCTGAATAGCAAGGCGATTGAGCTGGATTATTATCTTCAAAATTAACTTCGCAAGGATGAAATATCTGATATATAGTGCGCTTGTTGGCCTTTTTATTTCCTGCTCAAAAAAGGCTGAGAATGCGCCTGAGACAACAGAAAGTACGGTAACTACGAATGTCGCATCCCTAACCGACAAGCAGGTTCAGAATGCGGGGATTGTGACGGCTTTGCCCGAAAAAAAGCAGGTTTCTTCGGTTTTAAAACTGAACGGGAAAATTGATGTGCCGCCTCAGAACATTGTTTCAATCAGCGTACCGCTGGGCGGATATCTTAAAACCACCCGGCTGTTGCCTGGAACAAAGGTGAAAAGAGGGGAGGTCTTGGCCGTGATGGAAGACCAGCAATACATTCAGTTACAACAGGATTATCTGACGGGACAAGCGCGGCTGTCCTTTCTGGGAAGTGATTACCTGCGTCAAAAAGAGCTCAATAAAAACAAATCAAGCAGCGACAAGATCTTTCAGCAAGCTGAGTCAGATTACCAGAGCCAGCAGGTGATGATGAGATCTTTATTTGAAAAGCTAAAACTGGCGGGTATTAATCCGGAAAAACTGACCAAAGATAACATTTCGAGAAGTATCAGCATTCATTCGCCGATCGATGGTTATGTTTCCAAAGTCAATGTCAACATTGGCCGGTACGTCTCGCCCACCGATGTGCTTTTTGAGCTGATTAATCCCACGGATATCCATCTGGCGCTGAAAGTCTTTGAAAAGGATCTGGACAAGATCAAAATCGGTCAGCAGGTTATGGCTTATACCAATAATGCACCCGATAAAAAATATCCCTGCGAAATCATTCTGGTCAGCAAGGATTTGTCCCCGGAAAGGACTGCCGAGGTACATTCGCATTTTGAAAAATACGAGCTCGGACTTCTTCCCGGCATGTTCATGAATGGGGACATTCAGCTCGACAGCCGTGTGGTATGGGTGCTTCCTGACGATGCCATTGTCACTTTTGAGGATAAGCAGTTTATATTTATTCCAAAAGAGAAAAACAGTTTTGAGATGAAACAGGTCAAAACCGGAACATCTGAAAATGGCTTTACTGAAATTAGCGGTGAACAACTGGAAAATCAGTTGTGCGTGGTCAAGGGAGCTTATTCCCTTTTGATGTTTTTGAAAAATAAATCGGAGGATTAAGGACAATCAAGTATCCGGTGTTAAAGCCAAGCTAACCACTCATCTCGATCATGGTAAATCTTAAAAACATTCAGACAGAAGTTGATGCAAGTTTTCTCTATGGGATACTGGCAGATAACGAAGAGGATGAAAATGTGGCCAGTGTATTTCGCCAGATGAGCGAGATCGAGCGCGGGCACGCAGCGGCATTCATGGCTAAGAATGAGCTGCATTCTTCCAGGTTACCGGACCCTTCCAACAGAACGAAGATCCTGCATTTAATTGGAAAAATTTTTGGCTACGACTACATTCTGGGTGTCATGCTGGATACTGAAAAGGGCATTTCCAGTTCGGTTAAAAATTCCAGAAATAAACTCAAATCAACCGGTTCAATTTCAGATACTGCCCATGTGGCGATATTGAAGAACATATTGGAGAATAACCCAAATGTGTCAGGGTCAACATTGACCAGGTTCGAGAAAAGACATAGGTCTGTCGGCGGTAATGCGCTGCGTGCAGCAGTGTTGGGTGGAAATGATGGGCTGGTTTCAAATTTTAACCTGGTGATGGGTATAGCGGGTGCGGCGATTGGACAAAAGGAAATCCTGCTGACCGGATTGGCTGGTTTGCTCGCGGGAGCACTATCGATGGCTTTGGGAGAGTGGATTTCGGTCAAAAGCTCGCAGGAACTTAGTGAAAATCAGATGCAACTGGAAATGGACGAGCTGGAAACCAATCCTGAGGGTGAAGAAAAGGAAATTGCACTTATTTATCAGGCCAAAGGAATTCCACAGGAGCAGGCCAGAAAAATGGCCAGTGACATAATTTCAAATAAGGACAATGCCATGGCCATTCTTATTAAAGAGGAGCTGGGCATCAATGTGGAGGATTTGAAAGGGTCTGCCATGGAGGCGGCCATTACTTCTTTTCTGCTGTTTTCTGTGGGCGCTATCATCCCCCGGTGATACCCCTTTTCTTTTTAAGCGGCACTCCTGCTATTTTGGCAAGCACGGTTTTCAGTGCAGTTGGGTTATTTCTGATTGGCGCGGCCATTACTTTGTTCACGGGAAAAAGTGTTTGGTTTTCAGGTTTCAGACAAGTTCTTTTCGGGCTTGCGGCTGCTGCGATCACATTTGGTATTGGAAAGCTGATTGGCGTTTCAGTAGCAGGTTAAATAGCTTTTCATTCTTTCACGATAACCTTTCGTAATCATGTTCAAGAAAATCCTAATAGGTCTGCTTGTTATCCTGGTAATCATCCAATTTGTCAAGCCAGAGAAAAACCTGTCTGACGACCAGACTCACAGTATTGAAATGAAATATCCGGTTTCGGGCGAAGTGAAAGAATTACTCAGGGTTGCCTGCAACGATTGCCATAGTAATAAAACAGCCTATCCCTGGTATGTAAATATTCAGCCAGTTGCCTGGTTTCTGGACCATCACGTGCAGGAAGGAAAAAGAGAGCTTAACTTCTCTACATTCACCAAACTTCCCGTTGCTGTTCAAAACCATAAATTCGATGAGATCATTGAAATGATCGAGGAAAGGGAAATGCCGCTGGAATCGTATACTTTTTTTGGATTGCACAAGGATGCAGATCTATCTGATCAGCAAAGAAGGATTTTAATCAGTTGGGCTAAGCAGCAAATGGAGATGCTGAAAAATAGCTATCCTGCTGATAGTTTAAAAATGAAAAGGAGATGATAGGTCATAATGTGCATTCAAATGGTTTTCGTGTAGATTATATATTGAAGGACGGCGAATTGTTTGCGTCGGGCTTTATCGATTAAAAGTTCACTTAAAACAGAGCGATTTATTAATTATAAATCGGAATTAAGGTTTGTTATTAAGGTATGTGTGGCAGGTACGCAGCACGCTAACATGCCAGGGCTAGGGCAGGGAGCCTGATTGAAATGGCGGTGCCCTTGTCTTTCATTGATTTTACACCGAGTTGCCCCTTGTGGATGTCAACAATCTTTTTTGC
The DNA here is from genome assembly GCF_005860805.1 of Dyadobacter luticola. GTDB lineage: Bacteria > Bacteroidota > Bacteroidia > Cytophagales > Spirosomataceae > Dyadobacter > Dyadobacter luticola. Next base: position 522,530 of record NZ_VCEJ01000002.1, read on the forward strand.
AATGGTAAGTCCTAAACCAAAGCCTGGCACATTTCCCACATTGCCAGCCCGCATCATAGGTAAAAATACATCATCGAGCTCCGCGCCGGGGATACCGATACCCAAATCAGTGACTGTAATAATAACCCATGAAGGTTCCAGATCAACTTTTAGCTCGACTGGCTCTTGCCGTGAGTATTTGCTTGCATTATCCAGGATATTGGTCAGCACCGTACGCAGTAGCGTCGCATTCCCTAGAATACTGAAATTAGAGCTTTGCTGGGTAAAGGTATCTGTCAGAACAAGGTCAATTTGCTGCTCCGGGCGCTTTTCACTAAAATAGGTAATCGTATCCAGCACTGTGTCGACGATGTTGATTTCGTCACGCACCCTGGCCGACTGCAAACCTTCGACTTCGGCTAAATGGAGCAGGGAATTGGCAAGCTCGATAGCGCCCTCTAATCTGACCAAAGCCTTTTCCATGCTTTGCTTCACATCGCCCAGCTCTTTGTCGTATGCCAGCGATGTCTCCAAAATCCCTTTTACAACAGTTAATGGAGTCCGGATTTCGTGTGACGCGTAAGAAACAAAGTGTTCCTGACTGATGGCTAGTCCCTGCAAGCGTCCCAGCAGCTCATTGAAAGAATTTGTGAGATATGCCGCTTCGTCGGCGTTTGTGCGGCTTTGCAGCCGGAAAGAAAAATCGCTTACCGACGCAGGGTCCATTTGCGCGATCAGGCCGTCGAAGGGACGCATTGCGCGGCTTGCAAACAGAAATCCGGCAAATGCGACGATCACCAGCAGAATGACATTGCCGCTGGCCAAAATGAAAAACAGGCTTTCACTTGCCTGTATTCCTGTAACATCGTGCGCGGTGACAACAGAAACGTAACGCTTCCCATCAACTGTGAAGGACAAGGCAATACCTTCTTTTAATCTTTTTAATGGTTTGCCCGTGTAACTGAAATAAACTTCTTGTTTGCGGGCATCCGCAAGCAGTTCAGTGGTCAGCTTGTAGTCGCTGATTCCCGAAGATTGATAGATGATCTTGTTACTGCTATCGACGAGGAACTCGTGTTGTTCGGGCAGGGTAAGGTAGCTGGACCGGTGAAATTCAAGCCGGTTTTCAAAATAGAGCTGGCCGGCCACTGCCCTGCGCTGGAGGCGGTTACGCATGAGGGATTGCCGGTACGATTCATAGGTTTGATAAATAAAAATAGAGAAAAGTAAAAGCAGCAGTGCTACCAGCAGGCCAAATCCAATGGTAATGCGTTGCTTGATGCTCATGGCTCAGAGCCCATTAAATACCCAACCCCGAAAACCGTATGAAGCAGCCGCGGTTCAGATTTATCGATTTTACGGCGCAGGTAGTTCACATATACATCGACTACATTGGTATTGGTATTGAAATGCACGTCCCAGACGTTTTCAAGCAAATCAACTCGATTGATTACCTTACCCTGGTTAAGCATAAAATATTCTAAAAGCGCATATTCCCTGGCAGTGAGCTCAACCCTTTCACCTGCCCGCCACACCCTGTGTGAATCCGTTTCAACTTCCAGATCAAGCAGTTGCAGACGCTTTGGCCTTGGGGCGCGGGAAGGATGCCGTCTTGCAAGGGCCTTCAAGCGGAACAGCAGCTCTTTGAATGCAAATGGCTTTGCGAGGTAATCATCAGCGCCCGCTTCAAAACCCATGACCTTATTGTCCAGGCTTCCCAGTGCAGTCAGCATGATCACCGGAACGGCCGGCCAGTTCTGCTTGATAAACCGGCAGAGGTCATAGCCGTTCAGGCCCGGCAGATTAACATCCAGCACGACCACATCAAACTTGTTTTCATTGACCATACTTCTTCCGATCACCCCGTCAAATGCAACCGAGACGGCAGCACCTTCTGATTGCAGGCCTTTCTGAATGAACTGCGTAAGTTCCAGGTCATCTTCTACAACTAAGACATTCATGCTTATCTGGATGGCTATTGATCGGGTAAAATTAGGGATCGGAACCAGAAAATACTTTAAAACGACCCCTTCTCACCAAATTCTAATAACCTTCTCAATACCCTCTAACCAGGTGCCCATTTACTTTGAAACCGGTAAGATGTACCGCTGCCCCAAACAGGGCGTCGCAAGACTATTAAATGTATGAACCGCTGTCTGTTCCTAACCCTTTTTTTAATACTGGTCTTTTATCAGCATCCATCAGCACTCGGGCAAACCCTGGGTATGGAGGAGGCCGTTGAAGCCACCGTCAACCATTACCCGACGCTTGCCGCCCAACGATCTGCGCTGGAAGCTTTCCGCGCCAACTTGCAGGTGCTGCGCGACAACAGGCTGCCGAATGTCAAGGTACATGACCAGGTTAACCTGGGGACTGCCAACGGTCTTTCAGGTTCCTATTTCTCTATGGGTCTTATCGTACCCACATCTGGCGGAAGGAGGCCGGAAAATGCATCGGATCTGGCATCGGGCAATATCGCGCTGGCGTCTGCCGACTGGGAAGTCTACAATTTCGGCCGCTTTGGCGCTGAAAATAAATTGGCCCGGGCTGATATCGCCGTGGGGGAGTCGGGACTGGAACGCGAGCAATTTGCACTTCGTCAGGTAGTTATCAATACATTTCTTGACCTGGTCTGGCTCAGGCAGAACCTCAAAATCGAGCAGCAAAACCTGGCCCGCGTTGATACCGTCCGGCGCATTATCAATAACCTGGTGCAGAACGGTATCCGGCCCGGACTGGATTCGTCGCTGGCATCCGTAGAACTATCGCGCGCTAAGCTGAGCTACTATCAGATGCAGGAAGAGTACCGAAGGGCCAATGTACAGTTGGCCACATTAACTGGCAGGCAGGTCAGCGAACTGGAAGTGGATACCACTTTCAATGCCGGCTTGCTACTGGTCGAGCCGGCGCCGAGTGCGGTGCTGACATCGCATCCACTGCTCAGGTACAGAAATAACCTGCTTACTCGTCAGAATGCGGAAATTGATATGATCCGTAAATCGGCCCTGCCCAGGGTTACGCTGCTTACGGCCATATCGGCGAGGGGTACCAGCCTTGACATTAATAATAATTTCGGCCCGCTCGGCCAGGGCTTCGGGTATAGCCGCACCAACTTTCTGCTCGGAGCTGCCGCCACTGTCAACCTGATTGATTTTAAGAGGGTAAAAACGCGCGCCACCCAGCAGCAGTGGCGGGTGAAGGAGGCGGAGAGCTTATTGACCGTCGAGCAGGTGCAGCTGCAAAACACCTTGACGATGGCAGATTCTGTGATGTCTTCTATCCGGCTATCCTTGCGCGAGCTCCCCGTCACGGTAAGATCAGCAACACTTGCCTACCAGCAACGCATGTCCCTTTATAATAATGGGATTGAAAATATCCTGGGTATCACGGACGCCTTGCAACTGCTGACCAAAGTTGAAAAACAAGTCATCGATGTGCAGCGCCGGGCAGTTTCGGTTAGGCTGCAAAAAGCCTATGCGACCAGTGATTTTGAACCATTCTTTGCGCTTTTCAGGAGGCAATAACCCACTCGAAATATGCTATCAACCTCATTAAAGCGTCCTGTATCAGTTATGGTACTTATTGCAGGGCTTGTTGTTTTCTCGGTGATGTCGGCTACGCGAATACCCATCGATATTTTTCCCCGGCTTAACTCCCCGGTGATTTATGTGATCGAGCCTTATGGTGGTATGTCCCCGGCGCAGATGGAGGGTTTCTTTGCCACGCGTATGCAGGACCAGTTCCTGTACATTGGCGGGATCAAGGAGATATCCAGCAAAAGCGTGCAGGGTCTGACGGTGGTCAAATTGGCCTTTTATGAAGGAAGCGATATGGCGCAGGCCGCAGCAGAGGTGGCTATCCAGGTCAACCGCGCGATGAAGTTTTTTCCACCGGGCGCATTGCCGCCGCAGGTAGTCCGCTACGATGCTTCTTCAGTGCCGATCGGCGATCTGGTTTTTAGCAGCAAAACCCGTTCTTTGAAGGAAATCCATGAACTGGCAGTAACGCGCATCAGGCCACTTTTCTCAACCGTTCCGGGCCTCACAGCGCCGCCACCGATCGGTACCAACTCACGTACGGTCGTCATCAATCTGGACCCGCAGAAAGTCCGCAGCCTGAACATTTCCCCCGATGAAGTGGTCGAAGCCCTTGCTGCTAACAATGCTATGACCCCGTCGGGCAACATCCGCATTGGCAACACTTCTTATATCACCACGCTGAACTCGCTGGAAGACCAGGTCTCGGATTTTGGTCAGATCCCGGTCACGACCGACGGGCACCGGACCGTTTTTCTCCGCGATCTGGGAAATGTGGCTGACGCGTCGGATGTGACGGCCGGATATGCGCTGGTCAATGGCAGCCGATCATCTTACATTCCAGTGGTGAAAACCGCCGATGCATCTACCTGGGATGTGGTTACTGCCCTGAAGGCGCGGTTGCCGGAAATGCGAAGCCTTCTTCCTGATGACATTGAGGTTGCTTACGAATTTGACCAATCTGTTTTTGTAATCAACTCTGTAAAAAGTCTTCTTTTTGAAGGAGGGCTGGGCGCTATCCTGACCGGCCTGATGGTGCTGCTGTTTTTGGGCGACTGGCGCTCTTCCCTGATTGTGATCATTACGATCCCTGTCTCTATCGTCGCCGCTGTGCTCATGCTAAGCCTGGCTGGCCAAACGATCAATATCATGACATTGTCGGGTTTGGCGTTGGCCATCGGTGTTTTGGTAGACCAGGCCACGGTGACCATTGAAAACATTCACCAGCATATTGAGATGGGCAAGCCCCAAAAGCAGGCGATTTATGACGCTTGTAAGGAAGTTGCCTTGCCATTGCTTCTGATCCTGCTTTGTATCATCGCGGTTTTTGCACCTTCCTTTATTATGTCCGGTGTACCCAGGGCGATGTTTTTGCCTCTTTCGCTTTCAATAGGTTTTGCCATGACGGTATCCTATTTTCTGGCCCAAAGCCTGGTTCCCATCCTGGCTAACTGGATGCTGAAAGAGCATGTACATATTGTTAAAGCCGAGGGCAAAGTCACTTTTTTCGAGCGGGTGCGCCAGGGGTTCATGCGCCAGAATGAGCGTTTCGTAAGAAGTAATAAAATCGTGGTTGGGGTGTATCTCGTGGTCATTTTTGCGCTGGCAGCGGCAGGGTTTTTCTGGATTGGGACAGATATGCTGCCGCAGCTGAATTCAGGGCAAATGGTGATCCGTATGAAAACGCCCGACGGGACAAGGCTTGAAAGGACTGAGGAAAAAGTAAGTGAGCTATTGGCTTTGGTCAATCAGGTATCCGATGACCACCTGGCTATTTCATCTGCCTATGTCGGCGTTGTGCCTACCAATTATGCTACGACCAATTTGTATGTAAGCACCAGCGGCCCCAATGATGCGGTCATCAAAGTAGGCCTTGACCCGGAATATAAAACCAATATGCAGGATCTGAAAGAGCGGATCCGGCAAACTGTGGCCGAGCAGATGCCAGAGATTACCTTATCATTTGAACCCGCCGATCTGACTGAAAAGCTCATGAGCGGCGGCGCCTTCACGCCCATTGAAGTACAGGTTGCGGGAAGGGATATGAAAGAAATTGAAGGGTATGCTAATAAACTGGTAAAGGGATTGTCCGAACAGGCCCATTTGCGAGATGTCCGCATCATCCAGCCGCTCAAATTCCCTGTGATCAATATCAAGCTGGATCGTCAGAAACTGGCGACCATGGGCCTGAGCCTGCAGCAAACCGCACGCTCGATCACTGCGTCAACATCATCGAGCCGTTATACGGAAAAAAACCAGTGGCTCGATCAGAAAGCGGCATATACTTATCAGGTGCAGGTTCAGATCCCCGAATTTGCTATGCGGAACATGGCACAGTTGCAGGAAATCCCGCTGGTAGCAGGTCAGCCCAGACCAGTACTGGCCGATGTAGCGACCTTCTCAGTCGATACACTGCCAGGCGAGTATGCGAGGATCGGGCCACGCCGGTTTGTGACCGTGTCGGCCAATATCCATCACCAGGATCTGGGCACGGCAACCCGCTCGGTGGAGAAAGTCATTGCCGGGCTGGGAGAGACTCCCAAAGGATTGGTCACAGAAGTCAAGGGGATGTCATCACTTTTAACCGAAACCCTTGACAGTTTGCAACTGGGACTGGGCATTGCCATTGTGGTAATATTTCTGCTTTTGGCTGCAAATTATCAGTCGTTCAAACTATCACTGGTGATTTTGTCGACCGTGCCGGCCGTGATCGTGGGCTCCATTGCTTTTCTGCTCCTGACGGGCAGCACGCTAAACCTGCAATCCTATATGGGCATCATTATGTCGACGGGAATTTCGGTGGCTAATGCTATCCTCATTGTAACCAACGCAGAGCGGCTCCGCTGGGAATACCGCGATGTGCGCCGTGCCGCGCTGGAAAGTGCGGGGCTCCGGCTAAGGCCGGTACTGATGACCAGCTTTGCGATGGTGGCAGGCATGGTACCCATGGCATTGGGTACAGGAGAAGCCGGAGAGCAGGTTGCACCGCTTGGCCGCGCCGTGATCGGGGGATTGATCGCTTCTACGCTGGCAGCGCTGTATATCGTGCCGCAAGTCTACGTTTTTCTGCAAAATAAAACAGCTTATAAAGATCCATCGCTTTTACCTGTTGAAAACGAACTGGTTAGCCCACCGGATATGCATTCTAATGGCCATTCAGACCCAACAACCTATGAAAAACATAACATATAATTGTATTGCCCTTCTCTTTGGGCTAACAGTTTTCAATGCTTGCTCGTCATCGGAGTCGGCTGAGAACAAAACGCAAAAAAAGACCAGCAGTAAACCGGCTGTGAAGCTTGGCACGGTTAGCTCGCAGAAAGTAGGCCAAGAGGTTCAGTTGCCTGGCGAGTTCCTGGCTTTCCAGGAAGTGAATATCTATCCCAAAGCCGATGGGTTTGTCGAAAAGGTGCTTGTAGACCGTGGCAGCAATGTTCGCAGGGGCCAGGTGCTGATGGTTTTGGAAGCGCCCGAAACCGAAGAGCAGCTGGTGGCGGCACGCTCGAATTACCTGAAGGCCAAAGCCATGCTGGTGGCCAGCCAGGAGCATTACAAACGCCTGAAAGCAAGTAGTGGTATTCGTGGCTCCGTGTCTGCCCTTGACCTGGAAAGCGCCAATGCCAAGATGATGGCCGACAGCGCGGCGGCAATGGGGGAGCAGGCTAATTTCAATGCGCTTACCAAAATCAAATCCTATCTGACCGTGCGCGCGCCCTTCGATGGCGTGATTACGGAACGGAATGTACACCCCGGCGCATTGGTCGGTTCAGGCGTACGGTTGCAGGGGCCGATGCTGATGCTGCAAGAACAGAACCGGCTCAGGCTGGTCGTGGATGTACCGGAGACTTACAGTGTTGGTTTAAAGCAAGGCAAAGCCGTAACATTTACTGTAAATGCAATGCCTGGGGAGCAGTTTAAAGGCAAAATCAGCCGGCGTTCGGGGAACATGAACCAGAAATTCCGCTCGGAAACTGTCGAAATAGATGTCGCCAACGCAAAGGGAACCATTAAGCCGGGCATGTTTGCCGAGGTGGTTTTTGCCCCGGAAGGCACACAGGGTTCCCTTACAGTCCCGAGCAAGGCTGTGGTAACTTCGACCGAAGGCCAATATGTGATCAAGATCAATCAGGGGAAGGCAGAATTTGTGGACGTCAGAAAAGGAATGCAATCTGATGACAAAACAGAAGTTTTTGGCGCGCTTCGCGATGGGGATCAGATTATTGTCAACCCGCGCGACGATATGAAAAACGGGGCACAGGTTGCACAGAATTAATCTGCTGTATTTAGATACCGTATTGGAACCTCGAATAGGGAATGAACTTTAATTACATCCCATCAAGCCATTCTATGCTATTTCGGAGTAGCCGGATTTTCCTGTCCTGCTCCATTTTCTTCAACAATCTTGATATAACCTCCCGCGACGTATTGAGATCATTGGCAATTTCCTGGTGGGTGATGAATATCTGGTTTCCCTTGCTGTTGGCAAATTGGTTTTTCAGATAAAATTCCAGTCTTTCATCCATGGCCTTGAAGACTACATTGTCGAACACCACCAGCAGCTCTTCAAAGCGGGCGCGGTAGTTGGCAATCACAAAGTAATACCAGGTTTTGTATTGCTGCATTAGCTCGTCCATTAGCTGGATCGGTACCATAATCGCAACAGTGTTTTCTATTGTTTTGGCCATGATCTCACTTGCTTCCTGTTTGGTATTGCAGATCATCGACAGCGCACAGGCATTTCCGGGTTCCAGATCATAAATGAAAGCTTCTTCACCATCGTCACCCTGCCGGTAAAGCCTTACCCTGCCGCTCCCGATGAGTAAAGTATGCTTGATATATTGTCCGGTCCGCATGATGACTTCCCCGGCCGGAATATTTTTCAGGATACAATCCCTGATCAAACGGTTTTTCAATTCAGGCTCAAAATCCGGAAAAACGGTATCCAGATAGTACGAAATATCTTCACTCATGATAGCGCAATGATTAGCGATGCGTAATGTGATAAAATAAAGCCGGTCCAAAACGTTCCGGGATGTTTTTCTGCAAAAGCATTCGGTGACCGACCTAACTTTCATTAGCGAAATTCACAACAATAATGTTGCGTGTATGTGACCTTTGTCACTTTCAAGCCGATCGATACTTCTGATTTTTGTCATGTAATCAATACAAAAAATGGAAATCATCGCCTACATAGCGTCGGTATTTATTGGTATTTCGCTGGGTATGATCGGCGGGGGTGGCTCCATCCTGACTGTGCCGGTCCTGGTTTACCTGTTCGGCATGAGTCCTTTGGTATCGACATCCTACTCGCTTTTTATTGTCGGGTCAACCAGCCTTGTGGGGGCATATAGCAATTATCGGAGAGGCACGGTCAAAATAAAAACTGCCCTGTTGTTTGGAAGCACATCGATCACAACGGTTTTCCTGACGCGCAAGTTTTTGATTCCTTTAATCCCCCATGACCTATTCAGCATTGGCGCATTCCGGGTCACCGAACCATTGTTAACCATGATGCTTTTTGCCGTGCTGATGCTAGCGGCTTCCGTGGGCATGATCAAAAGCAAAGAACGGGAACCCGGGTGTATGGAGTGTGATTTGAAGGGTAATGTGATCCGGATGCTTTTAAGTGGCGTCGGGATCGGACTTACTACCGGTTTTCTGGGAGCAGGGGGCGGGTTTTTGCTGATACCAACCCTGGTGTTGGTCCTGGGAGTGCCCATGAAAGAAGCGGTGGGCACTTCGCTTCTGATTATCGCGCTGAATTCACTGATCGGTTTTGCCGGGGACTTAGGTCATCTGGTGATCGACTGGATTTTTCTGTTCAAAATCACGGGTATCGCCGTCGCTGGTATTTTAATCGGCAGCATCCTGGCCAAAAGGGTAAGTGCGGGTTCTTTAAAAAAAGGTTTTGGCTGGTTTGTGCTGGCGATGGGAATCTATGTGATATGGCATTCAATTTTTTTTCCCGTGTGACAGATGTCACTGACCAGCCAGTTTCGCATCCCGAAATTTATATCATTCATTCAAACAGAGTTTATCAAAGACAACAAAATATGAAACTCGAACAAATTTATACCGGCTGCCTCTCGCAAGGAGCTTATTATATCGAAAGTAATGGGGAAGCAGTGGTAATCGACCCGCTCCGTGAAGTGAGGCCTTATATAACCCGTGCTGAAAAGGATGGTGCAAAAATAAAATATGTGTTAGAAACGCATTTTCACGCGGATTTTGTGTCGGGCCACATTGATCTTGCCCAAAAAACAGGCGCGCAGATTGTTTTCGGTCCAACCGCGAAGCCTGGCTTTGATGCACTCGTCGCCGTGGATGGTCAGGTGCTGAAAGTGGGCGATGTTTCACTAACTGTACTGCATACACCGGGACATACCATGGAAAGTACCTGCTATCTTTTAAGCGATGAGCAGGGAGAGCAGGTGGGTATTTTTACGGGCGATACCCTGTTTATTGGCGACGTCGGGCGTCCTGACCTGGCACAAAAAGTATCCGACGAGCTGACGCAAGAAAAGCTGGCCGGGTACCTTTTCGATTCTTTGCGCGATAAGATTATGCCGCTGGCCGATGAGATCATTGTTTACCCGGCCCACGGCGCAGGCAGTGCGTGCGGTAAGAACATGAGCAAGGAAACGACCGATACATTGGGCAGTCAAAAAGCTTCCAATTATGCACTGCGTGCCGATATGAGCAAAGAGGAATTTGTCAAAGAGGTTACCCATGGCCTGACGCCGCCCCCGGCTTACTTCCCCGAAAACGTTTTGATGAATATCCGCGGCTACGAGAGCATTGATACCGTACTCGATCGCGGGACGCATGCGCTGGAACCGGCAGCTTTCGAAGCAGCCGCCAATGAAACGGACGCAGTGATGATCGATACCCGGGATGCTGAAAGCTTTGCAAAGGGATTTGTGCCTAACTCGATCAACATTGGAATCAATGGAAGCTTTGCGCCATGGGTAGGGACGCTTATTCCCGATATCAAACAGAACATTTTGCTGATCACCGATCCGGGCCGGGAAGAGGAAGCGGTAACGCGTCTTGCCCGCGTGGGTTACGACCGTACGATCGGGTACTTGAAAGGCGGGATCGATGCCTGGGTTAAAGCTGGGAAGGAAGTTGATCGGATCGAATCAGTAAGTCCGCAACAGATGAAAGACCGGCTGGAAAGTGATCCATCAAATCTAGTCCTGGATGTGCGCAAGACCAGTGAATTCGAGTCGGAGCATGTCATTGGCGCTGAAAATATGCCGCTCGATTACGTGAACGAGCATTTGGCACAGATCGATAAGACCAAAACCTACTTCGTCCACTGTGCAGGCGGGTACCGCTCGATGATCTTCAATTCTATCCTGAAAGCAAGAGGGTATGATAACCTGATCGATGTGAAAGGAGGGTTTGCGGCGATCAAGGAATCAGGGAAGCTTGCCGTGAGTAACTACGTTTGTCCAAGTACACTTTTATAATAACTACGATGCTGGAAATCATAAAACAGCCTTGGCCATGGTATGCGGCCGGGCCGCTGATCGGGCTTACGGTGCCCGCCTTGTTGATCCTGGGCAACAAATCTTTCGGGATATCCTCCTCGCTCCGGCACGTGTGTGCAATGTGTATTCCGGCGAAAATCCCGTTTTTTCAATATGATTGGAAAAAGGAAATGTGGAACCTGTTTTTCGTATCGGGTATCTTTTTTGGAGGCGTGATCGCAGTAACATTTCTGGCCAATCCAAACCCAATGCAGCTGAATCCAGCACTGGCAAAAGAGCTCAGCGTATATGGTATAACGGATTTTTCATCACTTGTGCCGGTTGATCTGATGCGTTGGGACAAACTCCTGACTCTCCCAGGATTTATCATGATAGTCGGTGGCGGGTTTCTGATAGGATTTGGAACAAGATATGCCGGAGGCTGCACCAGCGGGCATGCGATCATGGGACTTTCAACCTTGCAATGGCCTTCGCTGGTAGCGACCATCTGTTTTATGATCGGCGGATTTGCGATGGCCAACTGGATATTGCCTTTCATATTAACATTGTAATCAACACATGGAAAATTCAAAACAGGTCAATTTTATCCGGCACCACGAGCACGAAATCCGCGCCACGGATTCAATGTGTATCAACGAAAGTCAAGTGCAGCACAAATGGTATTACAACTTGAAATACCTTGTGGTTGGATTAGTATTTGGAGTGCTATTTGTAAAAGCAGAAGTAACCAGCTGGTTCAGGATCCAGGAAATGTTCCGGCTGCAATCGTTTCACATGTATGGCATTATCGGCAGCGCAGTGGTGGTCGGAATGATTTCGGTTTCGCTTATCAAGCGGTTTGACTTGAAGACCATTTCAGGGGAGCCTATCACTTTCACCGATAAAAAATTCAACAAGGGACAAATTTATGGTGGATTGTTGTTCGGGCTGGGCTGGGGTTTGACCGGCGCTTGTCCGGGACCCTTGTTTACGCAAATAGGTATGGGAGCCACGGTTGTAATTGTGACATTATTGAGTGCAATTGCCGGGACCTGGGTTTATGGGAAGTACAGGGATAGCCTGCCTCATTAGGCCGGCTGGCTCTTAGTAAATGTCTTCTGATCGGTCCGCAAGTAGTTTCTAATACCGCATTAAGATTATCTTTCCTGCTGACTTTGTTCTATGATACGCTGTTTTTATCAATCGATATTGTAGCGTACATTGCATTGCATTGATTTTAAACAAAGAGCGTAAACAAGGATGAGCAACATGAATGCTGGTGATCACCTGGCTAACGAGCGTACTTTTCTGGCCTGGATACGGACGAGCATCGGTATTATGGGTTTTGGTTTCGTTGTCGTTAAGTTCTCTCTTTTTGTCAGACAAATAACTGCGGTTTTGGGTCAAAAGGCAGAAATCCCGAGGACCGGCTATTCACCAGTGATCGGGATTTTGCTTGTTGTACTAGGGGCAATGACAACTTTGTTCTCTTACATCCGCTATATGAATACGAAGAAGCTGCTGGAAAGCGGCCAATATTACCACTCCACATTGTTGATCAAATTGATGACTGCGGCCATCTTTTTGATCAGTATTCTCTTGATTGTCTATTTATTGAAGACCACTTAGAAGCCTACTGACATTCATAAGCCAGTGAACTTAATTCCCCTTTAAACTTCGTTCGACCGCTGCCAGAGCGTGTAATGTCGTCGTATCGAACAAAGGAACGCGGCTATCTTCCTGCTGCACTAAGAGCATGATCTCCGTACATCCCAAAATAACACCCTGAGCACCACGCTCAACCAAATCCCCGATGATCCTTTTATATTGTTCCCTCGACGATGCAAAAACTTTTCCGCGGACCAATTCCTCGTAAATGACACGATGGACAATCGCACGGTCTTCCGCATCAGGAGTGAGTACTTCGAGACCGAACTGATCTTGCAGGCGACGCTTATAAAAATCGCCCTCCATTGTGAAAGCAGTTCCCAGCAGTCCAATTTTGGTAATGTTTTGCTCCCGAATGGCCTGGCCCGTCGGATCGGCAATGTGTAATAATGGAATGGAAATATGCTGCTGCAACTCGTCGGCCATGCGATGCATGGTGTTGGAAAGGATCAAGATGAAGTCCGCGCCGCCCCGTTCAAGCCGTTGAGCTGCATCGATCATTACCTGCGTCGCCAGATCCCATTGCCCGAGATGCTGGTATTGCTCGATCTCGGCAAAATTGACCGAAAACATCAAAATTCTGGCCGAATAGAATTCTCCTAACCTGTCACGTGTTGCCTCGTTAATGATGCGATAGTACTCCGCGCTGGATTCCCAGGAAAGGCCGCCAATAAGGCCAATTGTCTTTAATGGTGTTATTGTAGTCATCGTATCTCTTCTCAACCTTCCGTAAACTGCGCAATGCGTTCGTTACAAATACGTTCGGTCAATTCTTTCAGCAGTTTCACCCGTTCGCCGAGATATTCCAATTCCTCTTTTTCGATTTTGTAGTTCGTTTCATATCGGGCATCGATGTAAGCTTTTTTCAAGAGTTGAAACAATCTTTCTTCCTCGGCGGTCATTCTCGGGAAAATAGTTGCGAAATCAGAATGAAGTTTTTTCACCCGGTTGCCAAGTTCCTCGATATCGTGGATTTTGGGTTTGTAATCAGTGAAAACAAGAAGAATAGCGGTGTAATATCTTTCCGTCGCTTGGTGAAGTTCGAAAACTGCGTTCGTGTAAAAATCTGAATCTTCCTCTCCTTCTTGGAAATAGAGTTTAAACCCTATCAAAAATTTACTTGCAGATTTGAACCAATGACTAAAAGCATCATTGGCTTTTTTCTGTCTTTCTTTTGGATTCAAATCTTTTGGTTCGGACAATTTAAAATTTCCGGAATCGAAAAGCATAATTCCTTCTTTTAAAATGTCAACAAAAAAGTAATAATTCCGCTCTATTTTATCATTTACAAACCCGATGCTATGCTGAATAATGCTGGTTCTGTTAATGTCTTTATTGTCAGACAATTCCCTGTCTAGATCTCGCCATTTCTTATCTCGCTTTGCAGAAATGCGGTCTTTGGTAATGACAAGAATATCGATGTCACTTACGTATTCGTACTTTTCCTGATAATCCTCTACCCATGTACCACGGGCATAACTTCCGAAGAGAATGATCATTTCGGCCGGGACTCTGGATTGGATGATTTTGGTGAGGGTTTTTAGGGCGGTTTGTTTGGGTTTGGGGAGGTGGGAGAGGGAGGTTTTCATGATTGTGTGGGCAGCGTGTAGACGGAATAACTAATTGTTATTTCCAGGACAAACGATTTGAAGTCGTGAACAAAGAATTTTCGCCAATGTACGAAATTTCGAATTTAGTAGGATCTTGTCGGTATTTGCTGTGATTGAACCAGCCTTCTTGTAATTGCAGAGTCAACTCACTCCCGCCCCTCAATCAATTGGATCGCGTTTTCCAGTACATTTTCCGTTTGTCGGCCAGTTTCACTGCGTTTTGATACAGGATTTCAGAGGTCATTAATTTGTCGACTGAATCGACGAACCGGTTTTCATCGAGTTTTTTCAGGGGGATTGGTTTGATCCCATATCCATTCTGACTGGCAAGTTGCCCCCAGAAATGTTGGTCGCCGGTGGGATACAGGATGGGGCATACTAAAAACGGTTTTCCGGCGCGCATACATTCGGCCGTGGTACCAATGCCTCCGTGATACACAACGGCCTTTACAAGTGGGAAAAGCTTTTCGTAGGGCGCAGATTCGATAATTTTGATCTGTTTTTCCCGTTCAAGTTTTCGGAGCCAGGCTTAGCACCTTGTTTCGTTGTTTCTCGAAAATGACAGTGATATATGTTTATTGATAAATAAAAGAACTTAATATGTACGCTTCTCAAAAGGTGAGAGTCAAGATATGCTGTATAAGCAGTCTCCAAGAAGCAAAGCTTGCAATAGAATATGGAGCTGATGCGATAGGGTTAGTCGGCAAGATGCCTAGTGGGCCTTGCGTGGTGGATGATCTTACTGCTGCTGAATTGCTCTGGCCACACCACCCCCAATTGCTACATTTATGCTGACTAGTGAAATAACTTACGAGGGTATAATTTCACATTACCAGATAGTAAAGCCAACAACAATTCAATTGGTGGATGAAATATCAGTAGAAGTTTATGTGCAGCTGCGCCAAACACTTTTCAACACCAAATTGGTACAGGTAATTCACGTGATTGATGAACGCAGTATTGAGCAAGGTTTGATGGCCGCAGAATATGGTGCAGATGCTCTGTTGTTAGACTCAGGAAATCCCAATTTGGCAATAAAAGAATTAGGAGGAACAGGCCGCATACATAATTGGTAAATTAGCAGGAAAATGACTGAAAGTTCAAGTATTCCGGTTTTTTTGGCAGGTGGGCTAAATGTACTGAACGTGAGACAAGCGATTGATCAGGTAGGACCGTTCGGGTTAGATATCTGTAGCGGAGTTCGTTCAAATGGATTATTAGATGTAAAGAAATTAAAAGACTTCATGTCCGTTGTAATCAATCATGCATAGTGGCGGTCTTGGTTATTGTGCATGAGTGATTTTGGACTTGGCGCAAATAACCTCCGAATATTGCGGCTGATCTGGATAAGTTGCTGTGGGGGGGCCTGTCTCGCAGTCAGAGGGTTTTTTGTGAGAATCTTGTATTACTTCTTTCGTTTCAAAAGAGCCTGCGTACCCAGGATTAATGTACCCAAGTTCGCTTTACTGTTCGTCAGGATTACACAACCACTGCCTGGCTCAAGGAAAGCTGAGATGTGCGCGGCAAACCCCGGCGTACTGCCATTATGCTGAATATCACGATAGGAACCCATGTTTCGTAGTCCCCACCCCGGGCCGATGTCGTTACGCGTGGGCTGTGGCCGGATTACACCGTGGTTGATCTGAAAGGAAAAGAAATCCCGATCAGCAAAACGTATCGGGAGACATTCATGAAGCTGGTAAACAGGGATCAGCTGTTTTAATGTATATATGGAATGTAAGTTAGCATGATCTAGGCTTGTTGAACCTGATAAAATAGGGCATCTGCAATCTAAAATAGGGAAAAGCACTGAAATGATATCATCTGCCGCAACCTTAGTTTGCACCGTATCTAAAACTATCAAAACAACATGAAAAATTTAAGCTACGCTTTGATTGCAACAGCAGTACTTTTTAGTTCTTGCAAATCGGAATCACAAAGTATCGATTCCAATCAACAAAAAAGCATGTTCCTGGACGTGCACAATCTGGAACCAGGTAAGGTAACGTTTGATGCAGTGGCGGATGCCCACAAAAAAGACCTCGCCACGCAGGGCAAGTATGGTGTTAATTTTGTCAAGTTCTGGGTAGACGAAGCCGCAGGTAAAGTGTACTGCCTGTCCGAATCACCGGATTCGGCGGCGGTATACCGAACTCACAAAGAAGCACACGGCCTGGTTCCGGATCTGGTGCAACCCGTGAGCAGCGGCAAAGAAGCTGTGGCTGGCGTTCAACCTACTTTATTTTTAGACATTCACCAGCTCGGTGCTGGCAATGTGACCGCCAAAGCGGTTGCAGATGCGCATGTGAAAGATCTTGCCGTTCAGGGTAAGTATGGTGTCAATTTCATCAATTATTGGGTTGATGAAAAGTCAGGGGCGGTAATGTGTCTTTCCGAAGCCAAAGATGCCAACTCTGTGATAAGCACGCACAAGGAGGCGCACGGACTTATCCCCGTTGAAGTTCACCAGGTAAAACAGGGACAGTAGAAACCTGTCGGCCCAACGCGAGAGAGCGTCTCAAATGTATGAGACGCTCTCTTTTTGTATTACATTTTAACAATCAAACGGATAAATATATACGTTATCTCACGCTCAGCAGACGATGTTGTTGCACTGAGATATTCTCGATATGGAAATGCTTGTTCTCCATCATTCGCTTGCTGTAAATACAAATTTCGTAGTCGCCATCTTTCAGTTCGGAGATGTCGTAGTTAATGGCAGTCTTAACCGGCCTTTTGCCGATGTAATTTTGCTGGATTGTCTTTCCTTCAAAAGATTTAACCATCACTATCAGCTTCATTTTCAAATTGTTATTGATGTTTACCCTGAGTCTTCCGTCTTTCAGCGGAAAGATGGTCCATTCTAATGATCCGATGTTCTTGTGGCTGTTGTCCTTTGCTTCTGTATTTAAAGCAAGCAACATAAGTACCTGAAAGGCGAGTGCCCTGTTCATGATTTTCATGATTGTTTGATTTTTGTGATTGATAAATTGGTGTGGAAACTGCGTAGAATTCCTGACTGCCAGATGTTAAGCCGGCAGAAGCGGTGCATAAAATCCGTCGCGGAAACCTCCGCGACGGATATGACACATAACAAACCTAATTATTGACGACGAAGGTGAACCGGCAACTAGTAAGTGGCCCCGGTGGCCGGGTCGATGATGGTTTTAACTTCGGTAATGGAATCAATCGGGAAGTTTCCAAGACGCGCGTGCTCGCGGACCATTTCTTCCGATTCACTAATGTGAATACAAAAAAGCTTGTCATTGGTTACAAATGATTGGATCCAATGATACGGTACGCCCAGCTTGCGCACAGTTGCGCATGACGCCTGCGAGATCGCCTTCAACTCTTCGCCTGACAGATTACCCAGTCCCGGGATCGTCCGCTCGATGATAAATTTTTTCATATATGGCTAGTCTTTGTGATTAGAATAGGATACAAAGATATATGGTGCCAGCAGGGAGAACCAGGGGGGTATTGCCTAAATTACCAAACCCAATTCCCTATTTTAGTATTCCCATAGACAATGCTTCATTGACGGCTTTCGACCGGGTACCTACATTGAGTTTCAGCAGGATAGCGGAAATGTGATGATCCACCGTTTTTGCTGAAATGAAAAGCTTTTCGGCTATCTCTTTGTTTTGCATCCCCGTCTGCAAAAGTTGTAAAACATCCAGCTCCCGGCTGGTGAGCTGGGCCGCATTGGAACGGGTGCTCAGGCGCTTTCCTCTCGGAATTTTTTTGACGCCCTCGGAGCGCATGGATTGCCTCAATTTTTGATAAACCCGCTCCGCGCCAAGCTCCTCAACCATTTTCAGCCCCTTCCTCATATCCTCTTCGTCCCCCTCGAACAATGTCAGGGCATACTCGTACGGGCAGCCGGTTCTTTCCCAATAAGCGGCCGCTCCCTTTTCATTTGTATACTGACCGTCAATTTCTTTCGTCAAAACATAATCCCTTCTGGCCCGTTTCAACCAGAAATACAACTTGTTATCATCTGTGATTTTCTTTACCTGCCGGATCATGTCTACCGCCTGATCGAGCACGGCTGTTTCTATGAGGCTAGTACCCAGCAGCCACTCATACTCCAGCAATGCAGACAAAGCCGGCACAATCCGGTGCAGCTCCATTGTGTCAAAAGCAATCGTCTTGGCCTCGGAGAGCAAATCGAGTGCCCCATCCTCCCCGCGGCGCAATTTCAAAAGCCCGATTGTTATCAGCGAGCCGATTTTGATCACAGGCAGCAGGTCTTCGGTTTGTAAAAGACTCTGCGCCAGCTTAAAAGCCTCATCCCAGGCTCCGGTTTCCAGGTTAAGCCTCGCTTTGTACCCCACCATGTAAAGGCGAAGAGAGTCCATATCCCTTTCCTGACAGTAGGCAATTCCCAGATCCAGATGTTCCCTGGCAACATCGTAAAGTTTCATTGATATCGCATTGCTACCAATGGCTGTATATGCACGGGCGGCGTGTTCGTGAAATGCGTATTCCAGTGCGATCTGAAGGCTCTCCTGCAAATAGGACATCCCTTCCGCAACTGATTGATGGTCTGTCATCAGTGCTGACCCAATGCTGTTCAAAGCATGCGCAAGTGTTTCCTGATCGTCAATCTCACGTGCCAGATGACTTGCTTTTTGTCCCCAGGCCAGGCATTCGTCTGTTTGGTCTGCAAGCATTTTCAGCGCTGCCATGTTACTGTAAGCCATTGCTTTGGCGCGGGAAGCAGGAGCGTTTTGCAGTTCATTTACTGCCCTGATACCCAGCTTTTCTGCCTGTGCACGATTTCCCTCATACCACCAGAGCCTCGACAAAAATCGCAGGTTCTTCCCTATCTTTTCCGCATCTTGCTGTTCCTGCCAAAATTCCAGCGCCCGCTCCGTGTATGCGATTGCCTCTTTGTTTTGGTGGATCAGATAGCATTCGTAGGCGTATAATTCGTGGTAAGCTGCAAGTTTTTCCTTACCGATAAACTTTTCACATTCGATAGCCAGGCAATACAGCCTCGCTGCGTCTGCATGGGCCCCGGCTAAGGCGGACTTTTCAGCAGCGATGGGCGCATAGCGTGCAATCAGCTCATCGGAGCCCGCATTTTTGGCGTGATGAACGATGCGCTCAATTTCCTGGTTTTGCTCAAACACTTCCAGGAACATGGCCAGGATTTGTTTATTGAGTGCGATGCGAAGTAAGGGAGATAATGACGCCTCAATAGTCTGACTATAAAGCTGATGCTTAAAAAAAATCAGCCCGTCCCTTACAATCAGTATTCTGGATCCAAAACAATATTTAACTGCTTCCCTATACCTCGGCTGTATCTGCTCGAGGTATTTCAATTCGAAACCCGCAGGAAAAATGGAGAGCATTTCCCACAGTGTTTTCGTATCATCTTCCTGCTGATGATAAACCGACAAAATAGAATCCCGGACATTTTCGGGGACTCCGTTGCTATAACTTGCAAGGATTTCTGTGACGTAAAAAGGGTTTCCACCCGTAATATTGTACACTTCTTCGCCGCTGTAACCCTTCTCAGCGGCCAGTTTTTCCACGATTGCGCGCGAGAAGGGCGCCAGTTGAAATTTGGTGAAAGAATGGGAGTAAAGTTGTCCGAGCACATTCCGCAAAGGGTGCCGCGCATGCACTTCGTCATCACGGTAAGTCAGGATAAAAAGGCATTTCAGCTGACCGATACGCCTGCCCAGAAATTTGATAAAATCAAGCGTAGCTTCGTCCGCCCAGTGAATGTCTTCAAAAACCACCACCATGCCTTTGCGCTCCTTATGCAGTTCCTGTAAAACACTCAAAAAAAGCGACGTCCGGTCTTCGGCATCGGTATGAACCTCTGAGAATCCTTTTCCCAGCTGGATCAGAAGGTCGTATAGGGGTGCAAGGGGCCGCGGGCTGTACAGTGCATCACAGGTTCCCCAGTATGTTTTGTAATCAGGTTTGATCTCTTTGCAAAATGCGTTGACCAAAGTGGTCTTTCCGATACCTGGCTCACCAGTCACAAAAATGCAATGCCCTTCATCGCTTAATGTTTGTTTGAATTTGGAATGGAGCGTGGTTAAGAATTCAGCTCTTTCGATAAGTTCCATGGCGCTATTTTCGAGAAATGGCATCCAAGTTAGTGCGAAACGGAAGATAACACCGATACCGTAAACTAATTAGCCCTTTTAATCGCGAAAAACCTTCATTAAAACAGCTAATCATCCACGGAATTTTCGTTAGCAAGCACAGGTCATGAATAGGTGGATTGGTTGTAACAACCGGCTATAATTTAGCTCACCAACAGAAACATTACTATCAACTTTGAGACTCTTCTCCGGAGCCGGCCATCAGGGCTTTGTGTATGGATCATCATGGAAACTTGTGGCCAGGCACGAGGAAAGGCAGTAGACTACAAGATTGGCGAGAAAGACTGGAAGCTTACTACGGTCCTAATCAAATCAAGACTTTGACTGTTTGATCATTTCTTTACGAATCATTTGTACACACTTGTATTTTGGTTATTGGCTGTATGCTTATTTTTCCAGCCCATAGTTTCCATCAGCGTTTCAATTGGGAGCTGCAAATAGAAAAGTGATTTAATAATCCACCGGCAGTGGGTCGTTATATTTTGCAGGTAGGATTCCATTTTCTGCTCGTCGGTCTGCTCCAATAAAAATATTTTTCTTACACTTCCAATTAAAAATCGTTTTAGATGATCGTATTTTTCCAATTAACATCAGCCAAATCTAAACGGAAATATGAGGTTCCTTATTAAACTTAAAATCAACAAAGGGTCGAACGGGTATCATGTTTCTGGTACCGATGATGCCGATAGTGAGATCCTCACAACTGGCAATCTATAACTTTGCTTTCTCAATTCAGATCCATTAATTTAATGAGTGTCTTTGCAACGATATGCTCATAATTATTTGCTTTAAACCAGCCGCCAATCTTGATTGATAGCCATTAGTACTTGATTTCGAGGGCATTGACACATAGAACAAAGTTAGATTGACCTTTTGAACAAACCGCACTTCAAAGCAACATCGTATCTTTGCATGCTTATAAAAATCAAATAGCTATGGAAAAAGTATGGTTTATAACTGGTAGTTCGAGCGGCTTTGGCAGAAGCTTGACAGAAGCATTATTAGCAAAGGGCGATATTGTTGCGGCTACGGCAAGAAATACTGAAAAATTAAATAATCTGGCTGTTAAATATACGGACCGCCTGTTGACACTGGAGTTAGATGTTACAAGCCAGCAGCAAATCCAGGCCGCTATTTCGGACACGATTGCCAAGTTCGGCCGTATCGATGTTCTGGTTAATAACGCCGGCTTTGGCGTAACCGGCGCAACTGAAGCTTTTACCGACGATCAGGTAAAGAACCAGTTTACTGCAAATTTGCTGGCTCCTGTCAAGATCTGCAGGGCAGTATTGCCTTATATGAGAAAACAAAAAGCCGGGAGGATTTTTAAATTTAAGCTCAGTAGGCGGATTGGTGGCAAGCATTGGCCTGTCCATTTACCAAAGCGCGAAATTCGGACTCACCGGGTTTAGCGAAGCGCTGGCAAAAGAAACGGCTCCGCTCGGGATAAAAGTGACTTCAGTAGAGCCAGGCGGAATGAGCACGAATTGGGCGGGGCAGTCCATGTCTTTCGCACCTCATATTGAAGGCTATGAATCGACGGTTGACGCCCGCGTTGAATTATTTAAAAGCGGAAAATTTGTAGCCAAAAGCGACCCGAATAAAGTTGCACAGGTATTGATAGAGCTGGCCGACAACCCTGAGCCGCCGATTCACCTGGTTCTTGGCAGCGACGCCGTGGGTATACTCAAACAGGCAGAAGCGACGAAGAAACAAGAATACGAAAAGTGGCTACCGGTGACTCTGTCGACTGATGCAGACGATAGTAAATAATAATATCATTAGTAACAGCATGGTATAATTGCCATGCTGTAATTATGCGAAAAATGGGCAGCCAGATAGAACACAGGACCTTACGTCAAATTACCTACACTTGCTATTCGAACAGCATAAGAGAAGGTGAACAATTTATTCCGGAACACGTATTTAGTTACCAGATTTCCGGGAAGCTCATCTATAACGACGGCGAAAATGAATATTTATTCGATGAAGATAGCTTTCGGTTAACAAGGAGGAACACGCTTATCAAGTTCAACAAGGTTCCTTCACAGGACGGTGAATATTCTAATGTTTCTGTCTTCATGGATCAGAACACTCTGAGAAACATTAGTCTGGAATATGGCTACCGAGGAACTAAAAGTCACCGGAGCGAGCCTGCATTCCATATAACATCCAATGAGCTGCTGTCTGGTTATATTGAGTCACTAAAACCCTATGATGAACTCAATAAACCGGGCAATGAAATTTTAAAAAACCTAAAACTAAAGGAACTTATTATTGTGCTGATCCAGACGAATCCTTTTTTAATGGATATCTTGTTTGATTTTACCGAACCTGGAAAAATTGACCTGGAGGCCTTCATGAACCGCAATTTTCGCTTTAATGTTTCACTTGAACGTTTTGCTTACCTGACAGGCAGAAGCCTTTCTACATTTCAACTCGATTTTGAAAAGACTTTTGCAGCAAACCCCAGGAAATGGCTGCAGCAAAAAAGGCTCCAGGAAGCGTATTATCTTATTAAAGAAAAGGGCGCACATACGTCTGAGGTATACATAGATGTTGGATTCCAAGACCTGTCACATTTCTCTTATGCTTTTAAAAAAAATGTTTGGTTTTCCGCCATCACAAATACCTTAAGCTGGAACTGGAAAAACGATATAAATCGTATTTTTTTCTTCTAAAACAGTTGCAAAAAAATCAATAGTTGATGATTTCTGGTCAAAAATATTCTTTGTTGTCTGAGGAGTGTTGGTGTTTAACTAGTCTAACGAATTTTTGATCTCAGTTATCGGCAAATGATCACCGAGGAATTTTCCGTAATGGGCCATATTAATTTTTCCACTTTCATCAATAAGAAAGTCAGCACCGATGCGGTCAGAACTACCGTCTGATTTGATTTCACGTTTGATTAATCTTTTTCCCTTTTTCACTTTTCCCCACGTACCATGAAATAGCCCTTTCATAACTTTGCCCATTTTTTTATCGATATCATAGAGCCTCACAGGACGAACACTTTACCAAAGTAAACGTAGCTGCTTCCACCCCTCATAAGGATTCGGATCTTGTAAGCGAAGGGACCTTGCATGATACTTCCTTTATAGATGCCGTCCCAAAGTGAATAACCGCTAGAAATGACTCCGGGTTTATTCTGCAAAATAACTTCTCCCCACCGGTTATAAAGTGTCAATTCTTGTACTTCAAGCTTTGCGTCTGAAAAAAAAATTTCCCATCTGTCATTGATTCCATCTTTGTTTGGAGTAAACGCTGATGGTAAAAAGAATGACTGGTTGCAGGACGATACTAAATCTACATTTTGCTCAACGACACAATCCTGATCGTCTTTCAAGGTAACTGTAAATCTTCCCTGCGCTAATTGAGTAAATACGGCCTCGTTTTGAAACTCTGTCTTGTCAAGACTGTAAGAGTAACCGCCCGTTCCGGTTGCTACAATCACTATTTGGCCATTAGACATGCCGCAAGCCGGTTTTTGTACATCTATTTGACTAATTACTGGCCCGATGCTTTTATTTATCGTAATGTCCGTTGAGTCGGCGCACCCACCTTCGTCTTTGACTAAAAGCTGATATTTGCCAGCCTGCAAACTGTCGAATTCGTTTAGATGTTGTTCAGGCCTGCCGGTAATGGTGTAAGACAAGTTACCATTGCCCGTAGCCATCGGTAATTTTACCTTACCATTGGGAATCCCACAGGATGTCGCTACTACATCTATCTGATTCAGTTGCAACTTTTGGCTCTTCTTTAAAGAGACATTCTGTGACACGGTGCATAGAGAGTCATCCGTGACCCAAACCGTGAAATCTCCTCCCTTGAGCTGCTCAAACAAGTTGTTTTCGCTGAAATTTTTGCCGTCGAGCGAGTAGGTTAAAATGCCATTTCCGCCATAAGCTTCGATATGGATTAGACCATTTGCATCTCCACATTTGGGGTCAGTTAAGTCAACTGAAAGAATGCTGGGAGAAAGTTGCTTTTCGATTTTTACCTTATCACTGACTATACATCCCTCCGATAACGGTTGAGCAGAAATCTTGTAATCTCCGCCAGCGAGGTTGTCAAAAAAGCCAGATAATTGCATAGGGCCATCATTGAGCCTGTATTTCAGTGGGTAACGTTCTGAACCACCATCGCCTACCACGCTCAAAGTTCCATCATTTTTCCCGCAACTGGCGGGCGTTGTTGTGACTTTAACGAGAATGGCGTCCACCACTTCAATTTTTATGGGAGTAACGACAGACTCAACTCCGCCCAGATTTTGTGTGAGATAAAAGGTTGTGGTGGAGTCGAGTGGCGCCGTATGAAAGGTATTACCTTTGGCAAGAAAAGCATTTCTCGAGGAATCTGCATACCAAGTTACGTTTATTCCAGTCACATTGAGCACCGGGCTACCACCGCGGCAAGTTACATCCGGCGATTGCAGAATGATAGAATCGGTATGTGCTGACTGCGGTTCTGTAAGCACTACTACGATTGTGCTTTTTAAGTCAGATGCATAGACGCTATTAAATAATTGGAACGTCGCAATCAACAGACTAATCCATTTTATAAGACCTGTGCCTGAGAGCTGATTTTCAATTGCCATATTTCATTTGGCAAATCGTAGATTGAAATAGCGCTTAATTGAAATCTGTATTCTATTAAGCTTTCCACTAAATGATATTTAATCCAACGCATTAAGGAATTAATTGTAGCCGTGCACATCTCTGCACCCCGCCAGCTCTTTTAAACTGACGGGGTGCAAATATTATTCAAGAATTATCCTTTCCTTCCGCACGGGCAATTTCGATTTTTCGTCCGAAATTACATGAATATAGTACGTTCCACGAGGAAACTTACTAACATCCATTTCTATCTTGTGATTTGCCTTGTATGATTCGAGCCTACTTAGCTCGTCAGCCGAAATATTTTTTATCTCCTCCCCGGACTTTTCAGAGTATAGAACTACTTGGAAAGGAATGGAATTAGCAGATTCGGTATCAGCAAATTCAAGTGACAGCAAATTAGAAGCCGGATTTGGATAAATGGTTTTTAGCATTCCACCTGCGCCTGGGATGTAAAAACAATATGATGTTCCTGTTCCACACGAATTAGTACCACTCACACAAATTGTTGCGCCTGAAGATGTTGTTATGTATGCATCTCCATAATTTTGAACAATTGAAGCAGAACCGGAAGTAACAGTGAAAGCGTACGTTACGGACGGATAACCCGAGATTTGAGTAAACTGCCACATATTCGAGCCTGGATCAAATAGCGAATAACTTGGATTTGTAATAACAGGTGTACCTAAGTTCGCGCTGGTTAAAGTACTTTCCAAGTTGCTACACGACGGAACAACAGCTTTAACAGAGTAAGTCCCAGAGGAACTATTGGCAATTGTCACAGTACTTGAAACTCCTGGTAAGGCCGTGACAATACTTCCTCCGTTGACAGTTACCCCACCTGTTGATTGCCAAACAAAATTCATTGGTTTAGTACTTTGGAAAGCATAGCTGCTATTTGCAGTGAAGCTTGCAGAATGGCCAGCACAGACATTTGATCCCGTAACCGTCGGAGCAGGAGGTCGTTGTTGAATATATACCCTTATTTCGCCAGTATTATTTACATAGCCGACATCGATGTAACCATTTTGGCGTGCAGCATCAAGATTTAGTGTTTTTTGAACATCTGAAGCAGTGTTACTTATGCTTAAATTAGACGATGACGTTGCTCGCATTTTTAGAATATCGGTGCCATTTGTAACGACATCTATGATAAGTGCGACACTGGTCTTGCTACACTCGATATAAGCTACCTGGCCATTCGTATACCAGGTGCCATTTACCTGTACTCTTGAAGGAGCTACAGCAAAAACTGCGGCACAACAAGAAAATAAAAAGAATACTGTTAGGTAAAACAAATTTCTCATTGATATTAAAGTTTATCGTGAACATTAATTGTCTCCCTAAGTTACTTTAGATTAAATTATTTAAATTATAAATGTCATTAAATTAATATTAAACTTTTCTAACGGATATAGAAGGTTTTCTACACTTCTATTTTGCATTGTTTCCAGCATTGGCCTGGTGATCAACTTGGGTGGTGTCGTCCCAGGATAGAGGTTTTTTTGAGAATCCAATGATAATGCCGTGAATTGCAAAAAAGTGGTTATGGCCTTCGATTGTGTTTACAAATTATCAGGGGCATGTTTGGACAAAATGTCTAATGAAAGTATCGTCCGCACTGCCCCCACATTTATATATTTAATTTCAGCAACCAGCGGATGAATGATTTAGCTGATTCTTTTAAAAAGATCTTCGCGGTAAAATTCGCCGATTGGAATCTCCTTTTTGTCGATCATAACACGGTTTCGCTCAATGCTTTCAATTTTATTCAAAGCAACGATAAACGACCGGTGTATTCTTAAAAACTGGTCGCTTGACAATTTTTCCATCAGGCTAGACAGGGAAAGCTGTGTTGTGATCTGGCTCTGGCGCGTATGTAGCATGACGTGATCTTTCTTACCCTCAATAAACAGTATTTCCTGTACATCAACACGGACTGTTTTGCTGCCGGATTTGATAAAAATATTTCCGTCCAACGGCTTTGTTTCAGTCAGATTTTGGTTTCGCTGCTGATTTTCAGATAATTGTGCTTGTGCTTTTTGCACCGCCGTCAGAAACCGACTGAATGGAATGGGTTTGAGCAGATAGTCTACCACATTCAGTTCAAATGCATCCACTGCAAACTGGGGGTAAGCTGTCGTCAGGATTACAAGAGGCGGGGTCTTTATGGCCTGAAGAAACTCCAATCCATTCAGGCCTGGCATTTCAATGTCCAGAAAAAGCAAGTCAATTGGGTTTCTTGCCAAAAATTCGAGTGCCTGCATGGGTTTTGCGCACAGCTGAGCGAGATGCAGGAATGGTATCCGCTCGATATAAGCCTCCATTACTTCGAGGGCCAGTCTTTCATCGTCTATTGCCAGGCATTGAATCTTCGTCATTGCAGATCAAAAGGTCAGGGAAAGTGTGGTTTGAAAGCTTTTATTGGTTTCGTTAAAATACAACTGATGCCGGTCCGGATACAAATGCAGCAAGCGCCGTTCCAAATTGGCTAGTCCGATCCCCCCTGTTGCGGCCATTGATTTTGTGCCAATCCCGTTATCGGTTAGCAGCCTGATACTGCTTTCCGTCACGGAAAGAGAAATGGACGCAAATCCGGACCCATGTTTAAATACATTTTCGACGATCGGCATTAATAGCAGCGGTTCGAGGAATATGTTTTCAACATCTCCCTGTATTTCGAAATGCACTGGAAAGTCCAACGGTAGCCGAAGTCTTTGCAACTCAAGAAAATGTTCGATCATCTCCACTTCTTTGGCAAGGCCTATCTGGTCGTTATTGGTTTCGTAAAGTACATACCGCATCAGTTGGGAAAGCCGCATGATACCCGCCGAAGTTTCTACCGACTGTTTGATAGCTAACCCATAAAGCGCATTTAGTGTATTGAAAAGAAAGTGCGGATTGAGCTGTGACCGGAGGAATGCCAGCTCTGTTTTCAAATACGCATTTTCGAGCTCCCTTGTTTTTTGCTGAAATGAAAACCAGTCGACAGAAAACCGCACGATACAGGCAATTCCTGCAAACATTAACAATTCGAATGACCTCAAAACAAACTGCTCATCGTAAGATAATGGAAATAACGTAGCGTCCGGGCCAAGATACCAATTTCGCAGTGAGTGGTAGG
This sequence comes from Dyadobacter luticola, assembly GCF_005860805.1. Taxonomy (GTDB): domain Bacteria; phylum Bacteroidota; class Bacteroidia; order Cytophagales; family Spirosomataceae; genus Dyadobacter; species Dyadobacter luticola. The sequence continues at coordinate 550,666 of NZ_VCEJ01000002.1, forward strand.
CGGGAATAAAGATGGTTACCAGGACCAGTATTGTGGCAACATTCAGCAGCAGGAACCGTGGGACTTTCATCTTTGCCAACAGGGTAGGAATAAAATAGCTGTAATTGGCGTAGAAAACGATCATCTCCGCGACAAGATGAATGCTTGGGTGGCCAATCAAAAAGTTAACTCCCTGATAATTATTGATATAAATAGCGGACAACAGATAGATCAGCCAAACCATGCCATGAAACAGCGCAGGCAAATAGTAGGGCAGAGGCTTGTGAAGAAGCTGTTGAAACCGGTTTTGCATAATTGGTAAAATTACCGAATAAGCCTTTCCTTTTCCTAAATTACCCTCAGACTGCCCTCTGAGTATATCAGACGCCATTTTTAAGGCCTTCAAGACGCGCAGTGGGCTGAAAGATATGCCAGGTGTTTTCAGGAAGGCATTGGCGGTTTTTTGTTTTTGAAGTCAAACTCGCGGATTTGTTTTGGAGAAAATCAAATCTGATGACTTACGCAATCCAAACCGATCAACTAAACTACTCCCACGGGGGGCAGTTGATTGTCAACAACCTCAGCCTACAGGTCCCGGCTGGAAGTATCTTCGGTTTTCTTGGCCCGAATGGCTCCGGGAAAACGACTACAATCTGCCTACTGCTCGGATTGATCCCGACACAAGGGCCTTGCATTCAAATGTTTGGACAGCAACTCAATGACCAACGGTTGTTAATACTGCAAAAGATTGGTGCTCTCATTGAAGCCCCTGTTTTGTATCCACATTTATCAGGCGGGGAAAATATGGAAATAGGACGACTGGCCCGAAGGGTTGAACGTGAGCGAATTGGCCGTGTACTTGAAATGGTTGGCCTTGCGGAAGAAGCGAGAAGACGCGTAAAAACTTATTCGCTAGGCATGCGGCAGCGGCTCGGTATTGCATTGGCACTGTTGGGCGATCCTGAACTGCTTATCCTGGATGAACCAACGAACGGTCTGGACCCCGCGGGTATTAGGGAAATGCGAAGGTTATTGGCTGAACTGAGCCAGGTTCATGGCAAAACGGTCTTTATTTCAAGTCATTTATTAGATGAAATGGAAAAGCTCGTCACGCATGTAGGCATACTGAACCATGGAAAAATGCTGTTCCAGGGGCCGGTTGCACAGCTTCATTCGGATTTTGCCGCCGGGGCCACCCTGGAAGAAATATTTTTGAACCTTACCAATGAGCCGATATGAATATTGCGGCACATCTGCTCTCAGGCCTTGCCATGGAAAGGCTGAAAATAAAAAGGACAATGGTCGTCTGGTTGGCCGTGTTTGCGCCGGCCTTTGTGGTGGTTGTGGCATTTGTAGCAGGCTATGCGGACGGCGAAAAATTTTATAAACCCGGAGTCAATCCCTGGTTCAATTTTTCGGAACACATCCTGGCAGGCTGGTCCCTGTTTATTTTTCCGATTTACGTCTCGCTGCTTTCCGCACTTTATGCAGGTATCGAACATCAGAACAGGGCGTGGGGATACATATATAGCTTGCCGATGTTAAAAAGCAGTATTTATCTGAGCAAGCTTGTGGTATTGACAGCGCTTATCGCGCTCAGTCACGTGGTCTTATTTGTATCGGGATCATTGGCAGGGAACCTGATGGGAGTGTTAAAACCTGCTTACGGATTCCAGGATTTCACGATGCCAACATTCATGCCGCAGGCTTGCATTTGGATATGTATTTGCGGCCTTGGGATGACGGTTATTCAATTGTTAATCAGCCTTTGGTTCGAAAGCTTTATAGTTCCGGCCGGGTTCGGCCTTTTTGCGACATTGACAGGTGCGATCGCAAGAAGTTTTCAGGTAAGCCATTTTTCTCCATACCTGTGGCCATTTGTATTTCTGAACTTTACACTGGACGTGCAGAAGTGGGATTATCCTATTTTGGGAAAGAGCTTCTTATTGTATGTGCTTGGTATACTGATTAGCCTTTGGGCCCTGGGCAAGAGAAGTAATTTATAGATTGGTATATCCTTCAACATCCATTATTTATCCTCCTACTCTGATCTGTTTCCTTTTCTTTAATAGTTCTTTTAAATTGTACCAAGGGGGCGAATGCAATATTTTCGTTGCAAAATAGGAGGAATAATTGTTAAAAAAAGTTCTCTCCATTCCACCGACAATTCGTATTTTAAGGTCTTAAAATATCCAGATTATGCGCAATCAAATCAAATTACATGTCCTGTTTTGGCTGGTAACATTTTTACTATTTATGGGGCAGCCATTGGTAGACTGGCAGCACAGTATTTTTGGTTATTTTCTGGTTTTGGGAAACGTGTATACGGCCAGGTGGATATGCGGCCAATCCTATTCGGCCAATTGGAGCGACATGTTCCGCATGTTCTTCCTTACCTTTTTTGCTTGGAGCTTGGCCGGACTGTCCGTATTTGCCAGTTTCGTCGAACCTGGCCTGCATCTTATGCATTACTTAGAATCACTTATCAACATCTCGTGTCTTGTCGCATTTTCATTATTCCCAGCTTATTTTGTTTTCAGGATCAAAAGGAAAATTGCAGCTAAAATTTAATTCTTTGAGGTTATTTCGGCTTAATAAAGACATCAAAAACGACCGGGGACAAATCGTTAGGACAGAATTGCTATTCGTATATTCTTGGTGCCCCATTATCGTAATGACAAGTTCTTTTTCTGCCCGAGAACCGCCGACAAGCTTGCGAATCTGGGCCTCAGGGCAATACCGTCGCTCAATACGTCCCGTTCTTGCGATTGCTCGGCATGCGTTGAGGGTGGGATGGCTGTCTCATCTTGGAGCGTTTTGTGAGATTGATCGATTTGTTAGGATATTTAATTCCGCGTAACAGCTAAAGAACTCATAATGAGGGCATATTGTCTTTTCAATATAGCTGGCTGCTTTGAAAAATGAGGGCTTTCATCTCTCCTTTGTTCTCGAATCTACAGCTGGATTTAGTAAGCGCATCGATCATTTGCGCAACGACACTTACCTTCTCAATTTATTCATCATATGAAATTGAGGCGAATCTTGCATTAGCAACGCTATTGCCAAAGCATTAAGCGGCACCGAAGAAAGATGCTCATCAAGAATTGAGATACCATTGAATAAGCAGAATTCTATCATTGAATCCAGTAAGCTTGAGTAGTCCGATGTAAAATCTACACGAAAGCGAACGCTCACTACGCGCTGGTCTTCCATAAAAATCTCACAACAACTTTTGTCCAGTTCACCAAACTGTACTATGTTTTCACTCCATGATTGCTTTTGCGGTATAAATGTCTTTATGGGCATGAAAGCTGACACATCCATTGGGAATACTGTCCAAAAGCGTTCATCATCCACCAGTCCATCAGAAGTTTGAAAATCATCAAAGTTGACCGTATCGATACTGGCCGCAGGAACTAAAATGAAATGGTATTGCCAAATTGCCATGTTATGGGCGGATAAAATTAATAGCATTGGTGTTGTCGTAAAAGTAACTGAGACAATAGGTATTATCGCTATACTCAACAATTATCCTGTAGCTCTTCGGAACTCAGCTACTGCGGATTGATACTATTCCCCGCTTCAAAAGAGCGTTTTGTGAGAACAGACAATAATGATAAAAAGATGAGATGCTATTTTGAAATAAGTATCCAATCTTTATATTTATGCTGTTATCCAACTACTTATTAATCAGTATGGCCATATTGACCTCATTGTTTGGACTCGGAGATCAGGAGCTTTTTCTGATTTCGATTGCAATACTATTTTACTCAGTTGTGATATGGACGGTCGTCGATCTATTTTCTAATAAAGATCTACCCGCAATCCCAAAACTACTTTGGTTGATTGTAATTCTTTTCTTTCCATTTCTAGGAACGCTGATTTACTTATATTACGGGAGGTCAGCGAAACATTTGTCCAACCAACGGTAATAGCGATATCTGCGCCAGTATAGCTAGTTCCTGGGCGAAGAAACCCATAGTACCTGTCTCAAATAACGTCCGAATATTGCGGCTGATCTGGATAAGTTGCCATGGGGTTTCTGTCTCACGTCGAGGGTTTTGCAAGAACGGAAAATGAGCTAGACTTTCCATGTTTCCGATTAAATAATCGACAAAACCATATTACTGTTCTGCCCAGGCCAATATTTTATCGATATATAGCTTCCACCAGTGCATATTTAAATAAAAAAGCAGATGCGAGTACCTCAGCAGCAGCTTAATCGCCAGTTGCCATTTTTTGTTTGGAAGTCAGCTTGCTTGTCATGTACCGAAAAACTTGAAAATCCCTTTAATCTGGGTTAAGTTTTCAGGCCCGCAAGTGGATGGCGACGAGTAAGTGGATTTCATTGCCGACACGCGGATTTTGGATGACAGTTGTGTGATGTCTATTACTTTACACTATATTTATGGAGTAGAGTGGCTGATTAGGAGCGCGTTAGTTAATACTGATTGAATTGGAGTCTTCATTTACACAAATAAATCTTACTACTATGAAGAAGTTTACTCTGCTGTTCCTCTTTTTATTACCACTCATTGCTTTAAAATGCGACGATCATGATCTGCCAGCAATCCAGAAGGTAGAAACAACCCTATCCGGAGCCAATGAGGTCCCGGCCAATAATACGCAAGCAAGCGGCAAGTTTTCAGGGACATTTGACCCAACCACCAAATTATTAAAATTCAGCCTCACCTACACCGGACTTGTTCCCACAGCCGGGCATATTCATACCGGGGCAGCTGGTACCAATGGACCCGTGACCATTCCATTTCTTTCTGTTGCCACAAGTCCGATTGTCTACGAAGTGGCCCTCACAGATGCTCAGGTGACAGCTTTGCAGACCGGAAACCTTTACACAAATCTTCACACGCCGATGTATCCCGGCGGAGAAATACGTGGCCAGCTAGCCATTGTTCCGTGACATTAACATGGTTTTAATGGTTGCTTCGGTGCTGAGGTGCTTGGGTCAGAAGTAAATTTCTTCCCTTGCCCGGCCACTGCAGCGACATTGAAAAATCCGACGACGGTCGATCCGTTTGCCTTTGAGTTGACAATATTGATGGATACGTTCGCCAGCGGGGCAGAGGTGAACAGCTCCGAGATGCCGCCTCTCCGGTCGGCTTGAGAAATGACCTCAGCCAAATAGTTAAAGGAAACCAGGTTAATCGAATGAATCTTTGCATAAACGGAGTCGCCGTCGACCAGAGGAGCTACCGGACGGTCGTCGTCACCCCGTCGTCTGCGTTGATCCCCAGCCTGATCGGTAAAATGAAGGTACTGCCCTCAAAGCCGCTGCCTGACGATTTTCCTTCATCGTAGGCGGTGCTAATTTCACTTGTCTTATTGAGCAGTTTCCCGTTTTTATAAGCGCGCATCACCCTCTATAAATTGACCAGCTTGCAAAGAACTATCAATCCTAAGGAAGAGTTTTTGTTCTATACCGCCTTGCTCTTGAGTGGACTGCGGTCTCGTACAAACCGGAGATGTCTTAAAAGACAACCTCGCCGTCAGAAAAGCTCTCGCCGATATTGATGCCATACGAACCGGGGTCGTCTTAACAGAGAAAGCCCTTTTTTATAAAGTTAGCCTTAGCGAGCAAATGGATTCAACCTTAATTCCGTGTGGCCATATTAGGTTTAAACAATGAGTTAGTATTCTAGCTGTTTCCTAACATCCCAAATCTAATGCACGGAAGCAACCGAGAATGTGCAGGCGATTTATCTCATGTTCGAGGGTTTTGTGAGGAAGTAACTGCCAGACGGTTATTGAAGTTTGAACCATTTACGGCTTAGTAAGCGGGGTGTATAGGATACCATCAGATAGCTCCATATGGGTATTTTTCCAGCATCCGGAACCTTATTGAGTAGCTCCATGCGCTTGTCAGCAATGGTGAACGAAAAGCCATAAATGATCTCTATTCCTTTGATGGGCTTGTAATTCAAAGACAAATCACTTTCAAAGCCAAGATATTTACCGGCGATTTCCTCGCCTTCACTTATAAGCGGATATTGGGAGTAAAATAGGTGGGCATCGCCTCGCAAAGAAAGCCTTTTACCAGCCTGGTAAATAATAAAGAGGTACGGATTGATCAGTCCTTTTTCATTGACATCTGCCGGGAACCGGGTGAACAGGTTCATGTTGCCCATGAATTTCCAAGCTACTCCGTAGAGCGGCACGAACGAATTGGATATCTTTTTAGAGGGAGTATTTTTCTCACCACTCAATATTTCAGCACCCAACCGGAACAACGTTCTTCCTGTATTCGCACTGATCTCAGGTTGGATGTAATAAGCGCGTAATTTTTCCGAAGCTGCGTTCTGGCCATACTGATAGTATGCGTTCACTGTCCCGAAAATGCTGCCCTGGGTGTATTCAAGTCGTCCGCCATTGGTGATACGTCGATAGTATTGCCGGTCGCCGGTTGTTCTCCGGAATACATCCATTGCATTGATGTTTGTAAGTGTAATGTTGTTATTGAACTTGTGCTTTAAGTGATGGACAAAAAGAAATTTATAGGTGTGAGAGCCAACCGGCGAATAGGCTGGATCGAAATGCTGTCCATATGGCCTGGTGAATACTAATGTTAGGTCTGTCTCCAATTTCTTCTTATAAAGTAACCGGATACCCTCATGCGAGCGGCTCTGCTGGCCCCAGGGCGCAGCAGAGAATATCCTGCCATTGTCGAGCGACAAAGCTTGTCTGCCGACCCTTACAGAAAAGTTTTTAGTAATAGTAGGTTCAGCGTACAGTTCAAAAAAATTAATACTCCCGACATGGGAAAAGCGTCCAGTTTCACCCCAAACGTGGATTTCCTGCGGCGAAGCATGTAAACGAAGCCAATTTGTCTTATAAGTAATGCTGAGCCGGTTCCTTTGGGTGGTATATAGATCAGGCATAACCGTATCGGCAGCTGTCCACATAAAATTATCCCGATATTCAGCCCTGGGTCTTACTTCGAAATCAATGATCAATTCCCGGCGCAAGGTATCAGCCGATTGTGCAAGCAAATCACCGGCTCCAAAAATCAGAAGTAGAAACGCTATCAAATAAAGCGTTGTAGGATTTGGATAGGTCTGCCTGAACACAAAAAATTAGTTTGTCAGGCAAAACTAGCTCATAATCTATAAATTCAATAGACTAATATTTCTTTTTACTTGTCTCATGAAACGTCCGATAGTTGTGACCGATCAGACTTCGACGGGGCGGCGGGATGAGTGTCTCACGTTCGAGGGTTTTGTGAGAATCGTTAGTCCGGGCTCGAATAACTCATTTTATGTTAAACAACAAAACACAGAACAAGAGGGTGAGAGGGGTTTTGTGAAAGTTCTTGGTTTTGTACAAGGAGAACCCACTTTTTCCCATTGCGTTCCGGATCCGCTGCTGAACTAGGTAGAAGCAGTCCTGAACGAAAATTTTATAACGCTTTTGTGTTTTTTGACTGCTACTAAACGTATCAAATCTATTAGTCTTACAATGTCGTAATAGAGCTATTGATATAAAAACTCAGTGCTTTGGCGTATAAGATACTTGAACATGAATGTGTTCTGAGATTTTGAGAAGATCAGCTATGAAATTAATCCTGTCTTTGGGAGAGATCATTATACTGTCATATCGATTATATTTCAACTCTAATCTGTTCAATGACAGAGCTGGCGCGCTCAGGGGGTTTCTTGTTTCCACTATCCTTGTAATCGATCTGATAGGTATCGTCTTGTCCACTATAAAGCCAGATTTAATTCTGATCTGATCGCCAATGATTTGGTAGTATGTAGTCAAAAACAAGTGCAGAAAGAAAGCACCTATTAACGCAACAATAGCAAAACCGCCCCAACCTCCTTTCGAGATAAGTAATATGCTAACAACTATGGACAGACCAGAAATTGAAATAGATAACTCAGGCCCGATTGCAGAATTGTATTTTTTTGTCTTTAAATCTACCATCGTAACAGCTAATCAACTTACGAAAACGAATGACAACATAAAGTTATATAAAAATAGTTATACTCACTTAACATCAGTTTATTACCGGCTTTAATCCAAAATTCCTGAGGTAATACAAGCCCTAAAATACCTATTTGTCTCAGAAAACGTCCGAAATTTCCGGCTAATAAGAACACAGACAGGCGAGTGAAGTTAGTCTCGTGGTCGAGCGTTTTAGGAGACTGAATCCATCTGGTCTCCTTTCAACTAAATTCAACGTTTCGACCATAATTAGTGTCCTCATGTATAAACTGTTATCTAAGATGAAGGCTTTACTCTATTTACTTTTGATGGTGCTGGTTTGTTGCTGCAAGAAATCAGAGGTATCATTAAATACAAATAACTTGATTGGGACTTGGAAATTACGCTCGTCAACACCCGCGTCTCAAATTCGTTGGACATTCGACGAAGACTACCTTTATATAGCATCCGATTCTTCGCTTAGTTGTCGCTCAGCCGAAGGACAGCCTTGGGAATATCGAGTGACAGAAAAAACCTTCCATGCGAGATATGTCGGAATATCGAACGGACTCGTAACCATTCCAGATATCCGCTACCAAATTACTGTTGTTTCAGACAGCATACTTACTCTGGAAAATAGCGGCTCTGACAGACAAGACTTCATAAAATGTAGGTAGGACAGAAAAGCCAATTCGTCTAAAATAAATTGGTTGGGTGTCTTACAAGGGAGGATTATGTGAGAATCCAAGCATAGGAATGCTATGAAAGCGGTAGAATAAGATTGATTTCAGTTTGTGATCCTATGGAACTGTAAGTTGTAAACGATTTGTCCAAATCGCTTGATGGTCGGTATCACGCATATAGGTACCAAGCATGAAGTTACGATCTGCTGTGGTGGCACTGTTAAAAACTAAAGTTCCATTGATTACAACTTGAACAGGTCTACTAAAATCGACCATTTCAGGTGACAGATAAATTGTTAACAATTTAACGCGGGAGGTTTCAATTTCAAACCGATTGTTTGAATAGGAAGCGTTTACGGCACCGGATCGGCGCGGATATACAAAAGCCTGAGAAGTACTATCCAGGACAACTTCCGGATTAACGACATGGCGCCATCCGGCAACTGATAAATTTTGATTGATTTGCCATGGCATTTTTTGTGCCATTGTATCTAATTGATTCAGTTCCAGCCAGTCGACGCGTCCGTGTTTCACATCATCACATTCCCAATACAAGTTTTGCTGAAACGGGTCACGTTGTTTGACCACGAGATTGGCAAAAAGTTTTTGGTAAACTTCCTTCGTGACGCTGTCCTTTGAACTGATCAGATAGGAATGCTTTCGGTGGCCCAAAAGTTCCTGATTTTCCCAGTTCACTTTTAGTTGACTCGCCAGATTAGCGACGGCCCGGTGAGCTTCCAACGGATAATAATAATCAAAGTCCGTAGCCACATTGTAAAAGGACCGATTAATGCCATTCTTGATAAAAGTACCGCCGGTGCGTACCTGCGGGCGGTTGTTAACGCCGGCAAACCCTGCAAACAGGCTTGGTTGTTTCATAAGATATGAAAATGCGCCGGTAGCGCCATTGGAATGCCCAGCCACATATACACGACGATCGTCAATCGAGTACATTTTCTTAACCTGCTTAACCAGCTCTGGAACCAGCCCGAATCCATCGTCGGGCATCATCCAGTTATAACGGTTGGTGCCATACGGAAATATGGCAATGAGACCCGACTGGTATGCTTGTTCAACAAATGGTTCGCCAAAGAATCCTGTCAAAGTACTATCGACCATATTCGGAAATTGTGTCTGTCGGTTGATAGCGCCGTGCAGCACTACTATCGCTGGATAATGACGATTGGGATCAAAACCTAATGGCAGTTGTACCAGATAAGGGAATTCCAGTGAGTCCGACATTTCAAGCCAGTGGGATTTGTACCGGCCCGGATGGGAATAGGTATGTGCCGAACGAGCTTCTCGCATCCGTTTGTAGAGCATGTCGACAGGCAAGATTTTGGTCAAAGAGTCAAGATGTTCACTATTTTGGCGAAGCAGTTGTCGCTGGTCCTCCCGAAAAACGAGGCTCGCCTGGATCCGCTGTTGGCGTTGTTTTTCTTTGAGCTGCTCTACGCGGTCCATGATCTGAATCCAACGCACGTCCTGGCGCAACCAATCGAAACTCTTATTTCCAAATACTTTAGTTGCAATATCCGATTCGAGAACCAGGGTTGCATATTTGATTGCTAGATCCGCATTATGGTCCCGGCTAGCGAAATCAGCTGCATTTAAGTAGCGCCAATATTTGTCGGCAGGCTCTGCTTCCGCCGCTTTCAGGGCCCATTGAATAGCAGCACCCCAGTTCTGCCTGCCCATATTGGCGCCCATGCTATCTACCGCAGGATTTCGCGATTGTGCAAAGCTAAGGATGGGCAGCAAGATGCTTAAAATGATACCTAGAAAAAGGTGGATAGAAATTTTCATTTGACTAGTCATGTTGGGTTTAGTAATTACCGAATCTAATGATTGATGATATCACAACTGATTAGTCAAAAGAGGAGAATAATGAAACGAGCGTTGCATTCGAGCGCAGTAGTGACTGTCAAACATCGGTATGTTTCACATTGGAAGGATACGACAAACTCGATGACAACGTATTTTATATTTCGGGAGAAGCGCTGTGAAGTGGCACTGTCTCGAAAGTGACAAATTTAATCGGAGTATTTTGATTTAAATGTTCGCTTCTGAACAATCTGGAAGACGCATTTCCCTTGTAAGTATATTATTTTCAGTTACTTAAAATACCAGCATAGATTTTTCATTTGGCTATGTAAATAACATCTTCTTTTGAAAACTTCTCTACGTATTTATCCGCTTGATGTAGCCAGCCTGGCATTGGTTGTTCAAAAAATATCCTTTACAAAAAAGTAGGTTGTTTGTGGTAGATATATGCCGTCGGCAATCTACTTTGTGGATGGTGTTGGTTCTGCAATTAATCTCGCTTTCCGCGGCTATGCACTCGGCTCGATACTTTGGCTGAAAGCCAAGATGCACTATTGCCAAACTATATTTTGAACGGCGAAGTGAGAATACCATGTTTTAGTGGGCCAACCCTATTGCCCTCACAACCGCTACTCAAAATAACATCGATCAAAAGAATCCCGTAATGCAGCCTGCTGGTTGAGGTTGAAAATGTGTCTTACGATTGGAGGGTTTTGTGAGATCCGTTGCAGGACGTAACTTTGGAAGATATCTCAATCATAAGATGGGGAATTTTCACGATCACATTAACAAACTGTTCTCTCTAACACCTGAATTCTCTGAAGATCGTATCCAACAAACACATCTGTTAAGTGGCCTCGGTTATTCAGATGAAAATCTCGTCTTAATTGACGATATACTTCGAACCAAAGAAGTTTCCACTTTCAAGCATCTTTCGGATGCCAATCAGAGTGTTTTGGATAACTTACTGATCTATGAGATCCAGACGTTCAAAGGCAAAGTTTACATTGGTCTAATTGTGGACCCGTACGAATTATATCACCCTGCCTTTATCCTTCGCCTGATCGAAATATAATAAAGCATACACCATCCATGTATATTAGAAACGCAGTCAGCGATGTAGACACAAATCGTTAATTGCATTCAAAACCTTCAATACTACTATCGCAACATGGCACAAGAGTTAAGCGGCTGGACAATCTTAACTTCGAGCATTTTGTGAGATTACCTAAAAAACTGCACAAGCTCCAACTATTGGCAGCGGAATAGTATCCAATAACAAACTAACCCATCTGCCGACATGAAATATCTTGCATATTATTTTTTATTTGTAGTGTTATCGGCAGCCTCCTGCCATACTGAGGAAGTAGATGAAACTGACAGCCTCGGATGTCAATCTGATAATGCATTGGAGCAAGTGGCCTGGTTAAAAGAAAAAGTGAATGATTTAACAAAGCAGAGTGCTCAATTCAAATGTAGCGACAAGGAAGAAGGTTGCTTCTATATCGCAAGAGGCGACGTCAATGGCGAAACCATTTTTGAAGTTGGGAACTGCTGCCCAAACATGAATTCTGTTCCAGCATTCTTCAAATGTGACGGTACATCTTTTTGTGAAGCAGGAGATATTGACTGCATACGAAAAACCACTCCTGACGGCAGAAAGCTTCTTTGGAGCTCTCGCATAAAATGAATAGTAGACTTTCAAGAAAGTTTGTTGTAAAAAAAGTCCGATCACTGCTGCTGTTAAAACCAGGATGGATAATGGACAGGTGCCTCACGTTCGAGGGTTTCATGAGAACGGGAAATGTGAGAAGAACTCTCCATAGTTTCGATTAAATAAAAAAACAAAAAGCTATCACTGTTCTACCCAGGCCAATATTTTATCGATGTAGCTGCCACTAGTTGGCTTACTATTTTCCGAACCACCTAAATAATGATTGCAGCCTACGCAGGTATCATATATTAAGTTTGTTTTCCCTAGACGCAGAAATTCAAGCCTAACATAATCAAGCCCGTAAATGGGAGAACTGTCATCCTGGCTTGCAGCAATCATATATATTGGGATCGTCAGTTTGCGTAACTGCTCAAAGGGGATGAGTGTACCGAAACTTGCCCAGCGTAGGTAAGAATGGCCGCCTGTTTCTTTATCCGTCGCCGTCGGATTTTTATAAATTTCTGCAATGCGCCCAAAGGAAACATTTACGCTATCCTGTGCCTGTTGCTGGGTTAGCTCACCCTTGGCAGCTTTGATGCGCCAGCTAATGATTCCATCATAAAGTTGATTAAGCCCACTTCCAACGACGGAAGCAATGTGAGTAATCCGCTTGTCTTCAACGGCCAGAGAGGGAACCACCTGACCACCTTCGGAGTAACCATAAGCTACTATCTTTGTCTTATCCCAAAAGCCGTGATCAATTAAGTAACTTATAACGATCTTGGTCGCCTGCACACGCCAATACAAACTAAGGCGTTTCGTATATTCCTTTGAAGGTTTATGTGCGAATACAACCTGTGACGGATTCTTTTGATATTCTGCAACACTTACATTGAGGTTTAATGTATCACAAAAGGAGGTGCCTGGTTTGCCTAGAATGATATAGTGATATTTATTTTTCGTCTTGCTGAATAATTCTTCGCTGAAAGTAGTAGGTGTCGTTACAAATTTATTTCCCTGAATATACAGGCATAAAGGAAGTCCCCCGCTACCATTGACTTCAATAAACAAAGGCGCTTTTCGGAGGATATGTACAGTATCAACATAGAATTGGATCAGGCCCAAGTTCTTGTCTGTTATTGAGTATTCCTTCAACCCATAACCATCAGGAGTTACGAGCTGAGCCAATACAACGTTTTTTAACAATAGTAGGACAATTAATAGTAATATGTTTCTCATATAAGCTTTCAATCAGATGATTTCACAAAAAGACGCATTTAAGGACTAAGAGTTGCATGCCATTAAAATCAAGCCCTATGCTATTACGACACTGCCTGTCTCATGAAACGTCGGATATGGGTAAGAAATATTAACGTCAATGGGAACACGCTAACCTTAAATCAATCGGTCTTAGATTGTTATCTCAAAAATCAATGCCTCTGCCTAATTCATCTTAGTGAGTTTTTGAGAACGTGACATGATCCTCTAAGTCTATTTACATAGTTAAATTATAAGGAATAATTAGGCGTGAGGCATCCCAGATTTCATTCGCACACCAGAGCAGCCAACTTCTTCGGATCCTCTAACAGAAAGTTCTAGTGTTGTACCATTTGGTGCAGCCATAATGAGTGCCGATTTTTTTGCCTGCCGATATTTACACCTGTTTGTCCGTTGTAGGTATAATTCCTGTCCCCCAATTGTCCCTTAAATCTATAATTGTTTAATAATGAGCGTGTTAAATTTTGTATCGGGAAGTGATTAGCTGGTAATGGCCCAGCTCGAGACGCTGATGCCGTGAAAAAATAAATTGATCACCCTGGCGCCATTAAGTCCATGGCTGCGATCTCTACGTTGGCAATGCCCGCCAGGTTTTCGTGGCCTTTTCTATATCCCTTGCAGGGACTATGATGGTTGCGCCTGCGGTTGCCAATGTTTTCGTTGTTTCCAGGCTGATGCCTGTATTGCCGGCGGTTACAATGGTGATCTGTCCTGCTAGGTCAGTGCCTTGGAAAGCGCTTTCTCTCATTACGCAACATTACTTTTTGCCAAACCTGTAATTAAACGTTACAATAATTTGCCTCAGCGGCCTTACATCGAACAGGTTGAATTGCCAGGGGTTGAGGTAGCTGACCTGGTTGGTCAGGTTCATTGCATTTATCTGAAGTTCGTAACTTTTGAACTTATAGCCCAGACTTACATCCCAGGTATAACTTTTCGGGATTCGCAATTTTGGGTCATTGGCAATGCCGGAGAAGAACCTTCCCTTGTAAAACAATCCGGATCCGATAGAAAGGCCCTTCCATGTTTTAACAGGGGAATAGTGTAGCCAGATATTCGCGGCAACTTTGGGCGCATTTGGCAGAAGATTGCCGGTTGGATAGCCAGGATCAGAAACTACCCTGGTTCGCATGAAAGAAGCGCCGGCCGTGAGAGATAGTGACGGAAGCAGCAATCCGTCTGCATCGATTTCTACCCCCTGGCTGCGGTGGTGACCTTCGTAATAAACATTGTATTCGTCGTAATTGGGATTGACCGGATCAAGATACACGTAACCGTACGGGTGGTGCTTGTCGATTTGGAATAAACTAACCGTAACTCCAAGCTTCTCCGAGAGCAGGTTTGTTTTCGCACCGGCTTCAACTTGCGAGCTGATCGTAGCCGGAGGTGTCGCGTAGTCTTTATAGTTTTTTGCAAAAACATCCGGCGAATTGATCTCGTAACCCTTGGAATAGGATGTATAGAGTGACAAACCGGGACCGGGCTTAAAAACAAGGCCCGCCCGGGGGGTCAGAATTTTTTTGTTAATAATGTCATCCTGGTAGCCTTCGTACGCTGTGCCGGCAAGCTCATTCTGGTAATAGTGGTTGCCTTGTCGGGTCAAACCCGCCCTGATACCGAGCAATATCTGCAATTTTTCGTCCCAAAGAATCAGCTGGTCCTGAAAGTAAAACCCGGTACGTTCTATGAGGGAAACATAGGGGCGGAGCGGAGCCTTAGCAGGGGCCTCAATCTGCTCCAGAGCACGTTTGGGGCTATAAATGTTATTGGTATCCAGCACGCTTAGTTCTCCCCCGTTTGTATAGCGATAGTGGGTAGCCTGATAATCGGCGCCTACCAGAAGCTGATGCTTGACCGCTCCACTGTAAAAGGTGCCATAAGCGTCCGCAGAGACAGTCCCATTTTTTGATTTTTGATTAAATCCATAAATCCGGCGGGCAAAATCACCTTTTTCATCGGGCTGATCAAACCATATCCCAAATGGCCGGTTGCTTGTTTTTGCGACGAAGATTTTTAACGCGATTCGCCAGGCATTATTCAATTCATATTTAGCTGTCAAAAAGTGGCTCTGATCTTTGAACCGGTATTTCAATGAAGGCTCTCCAAAATATAAGGATGGACTGAGCTTCCTGAGACCTGTTATGGTCCCATCCGGCGACACCAATCCCGCATCGTCGGTAGCGCTTGATGCACGTATCACTGATTCGGTACTGATGGACAACTTCGGCGTGACCGCCCAGGATAGGGCAGGCGCAATGAAACTTCGGTCGGATCCGACAAAATCCCTGAAACTTTTGCTTTTTTCAAGTGAGGCATTTACACGGAACCTCAAATTCCGGCTTTTTGTCAGCGGGCCTGTCAGGTCTAATGATGTCCTGGCGAGTCCCCAGGAACCGGTTTTTAGCTGAAAACGGCCGCCAAAATCAGCAAGAGGCTTTTTGGTAACAAAGTTTAAAACCCCACCGGGAGCAACATCCCCGAACAATATCGAAGCCGGGCCCTTCAAAAATTCTACCTGTTCAATGTTGTCCGCATAGTTGTTGCCCCAGTTCCAGATCATCATCCCGTTCCACCGGTAATTCTGCGCGTCATTGAGGTCGAATCCCCGGGCATTGAAAAACTGTGCAGAGCCCGCGCCACTATAATTCCCCGAGAAAGTAATCCCGCTGATATTGCGCACGATCGTGGTCAGGTCAAAAGCCGCTTGCTGATTAATGGTCTTCTGACCGACTACCGCAATGGATTGGGGTATGTCCCGGATATCGATCAGTGTCCGGGTGGCAGTGGCTGATTTCGTCCTGACGCCGGAAATGGCGACTTCTCTGATAGCCAAAGGATTTTCGGTCATGTTGAAAGATAGGGTCACAGTCGAGCCGGCCTTGACATCCACAGGAAGGTTTTTTGTGCCAAAGCCCAGCATTGTGGCGATAAGCAAGTGCTTTCCCGCAGCTGCTTTGATCAGATAGTTGCCTTGCTCGTCGGTATTTGTAATGACATTCCAATCTTTAATTGCAATGCTCACAAACGGCAGCGGCAGTCCGTTGATATCCGTTATCTTACCTGCCAGTGTGCCTTTCACGTTTTGTGCAGACAAACCCGCCGAAGCGTAAATCATCAAAAGAAGAGCCATGAAGCCGACTTTCATATTAGCCGAGGCTGATCAAAGGAACGTGGAACATATTTTCAGGAGGCACTTATCTGCTGGTTGTACAGGTTTGTAAGGCATTTTGTGAGTACTTCGAGGTTGATGGGTTTTGACATATAATCATTCATCCCTGCCGCGATACATTTCGTCCGGTCTTCGCTCATTGCATTCGCCGTCAATGCCACAATCAATGGTCGCGAGCCATAAGTTTGCCTGATGATCCGGGTTGCTTCCAGTCCGTCCATCTCAGGCATTTGCAAGTCCATCAGGATCAAATCGTAGGTGTTCAGCTTCATCATTTCAATCACTTCCAGTCCATTATTGGCCAGGTCGGGCTGATATCCCAGCTTATTTAAGATCCAGATGATCAGCTTTTGGTTCAGTAAAATGTCTTCTGCAATCAGGATGTTGTATGGATATTGACCCGCAAATTCGGTCGACAGCGCTGTTTTCCGCTGTTCTGGTTTCGGTGCTTCCTGTGTTTTGAGCAGGTTTGTGATGGAGCGAAAAAGTTGCGCCTGCCGTACCGGCTTACTGATGATCGAGCTAAACAGAGACTGAGAGTTACGCTGATTTTCGTCCCTGAGCGATCCCAGCAGGATGATCGGCATTGCACTTGTAGTCTCCCTGATTTTTTTAGACAGTTGCAGTCCATCCATACCCGGCATCTGCATGTCAGCGATGACCAGGTCGACCCGCGCCTCGCCCGAAAGGATTTCCAGTGCCTCCGTTCCAGAGCCGACGGCGATCACATTGATTTTTAAGGATGAAACCTGACTCTTAAGAATTGCCCGGCTGTTTTCATTGTCATCTACGATCAGTGCCAGCTTATCATTAAAAAATAAGTTTTCCGGCGCTTTTAGGTTAGGCTCCTGCGTTTCAATGTTCTCGCAGTCGATTTCAAAGTGAAAGCTTGTCCCGTGTCCAAATTCACTCTGGACTTCAATCTGTCCGCCCATTAATTTCACCAGACGTTCGCAGATGACCAGCCCCAGACCGGAGCCGCCATATTTTCGGGTAACAGACGAATCCAGCTGATTAAATGCTTTGAAGAGGTTGCCCTGCTGCTCCGCAGGTATGCCGATCCCCGTATCTGATATTTCAAACCTAAGTTTAAACTTGTTATCAGAAACCTCTCCAAGCATTATCTTAATCAGTACCTCTCCGTGGTGCGTAAACTTGACTGCATTCCCCACCATATTGATCAGGATTTGTCTCAGCCGGAAGCTGTCTCCAAAAACAAAGGCCGGAACATTGTCTTCGATCAGATAAAGCAGATCAATCCCCGATTCGACAATTTTCGGCCCGAATAATTCCAGCACATCTTCGATACAGCTCCGGAGCTCGAAACGATGCGCTTCCAATTCTATATTTCCCGACTCGATTTTTGAGAAATCAAGCACATCGTTGATGACGCTCAGCAGCGACTGCCCACTATTTAAAATGGCCTCTGCATATTCCTTCTGCTCATTGTCAAGGTTGGTTTCCGTCAGCAGCGATGCCATCCCCATCACACCGTTTATGGGTGTTCGCAACTCGTGGCTCATGGTTGCGAGGAAAGTGCTTTTTGCGGAATTAGCTGCATCTGCCTGTTTCTGGGCCGATTCCGCAATGAGCCTGGCATTCCGCTCCTGCGCTTTTTGTTCCAGGAGCCGGTCATTCAGTTCTTCGAGCGTAGCCGTATTTTGCATTAATTCCCGGTTTAGCTTTTGAAGATTATAAGCCTGGTCCCTGATTTCCTCCGTCCTGCGCCTGACCTGCAACGCCAGCATTGCTTTTTGTTTTCTCTCGAATTTCAGACGATAATAATAGAAAAGGTAAGCGCCAGCGACAAAAAACAGCACAAGTGCCGATTTGAACCACCACGTCATCCAATAAGGTGATTTGATGCGGATGACCAGGCTCGCTTCCTTGTCACTCCAAAGGCCATCGTTGTTGGATCCCCTGATCCTCAGCGTGTAAGTGCCGGGATTAAGGTTGGTGTAGGAAGCATTATGTGCGTTTCCTATATAATTCCAATCGGCATCGAAGCCTTCCAGCTTGTAAGCATACTGATTGTCCTGGGGATTTGTATAGTCGAGGGCCGCGAATGAAACCGTGAAGACGGAATGCGAATGATCCAGCACTATTTCCTTTGATGTTAACAGGGTTTGCTTCAAAGGACCGTTCCTCGTTTTCAGGTTGACCGGCTTATTAAAGAGCTGCAAACCGGTCAGTACAATGTTGGGTTTGTTGCTGTTGTACGTAAGCTGAGCAGGATCGACGATTGTAAAACCGTTGATGTTCCCCATGGCAATTTCACCACTTGCCAATCTGATCCCGGCGCCCAGGTTAAATTCCGTCGTTTTAAGATTATTATTTTTTCCGAAATTCTTGAAAGTGCCCCTGATCGGGTCGAAAGAGGTAATTCCATGGTTTGTGCTGATCCAGAGAATGCCGGATTTATCTTCCGAAATGTAATTGACCGAATTGTTGACCAGCCCATTTTCCTCAGTAAAGCTGGTGATCGCACCGTTTTTGGGATTGTACCGGTTCAGTCCGCCGCCCTGCGTCCCGATCCACATGTCACCCTTCGAATCTTCATAGAAACAGGCCACAACGTCACTGGTCAGCGTGCTGTTGGCTGTGTTAAGTTGCGAAAAGGTATTTCGCACCGGGTCAAAAATGCTGATCCCTTTTGAATACCCTCCAATCCAGATGTTGCCTTTCCGGTCTTCATGAAGCGCGAGAACCGTGTTGTCGCAGAGACTGTTGGACGGGTTTTCTTCCTGATGCAGATATTTGACGAAATTGCCGCTAGCCGGGTCGTAAAGGTTCACACCGCCACCATCGGTCCCGATCCAGATCCTGCCGGCCCGGTCCTCGATCAGTATATCGATGGAGTTGTTATTGATCGATTTCGCTCCGGGACCTTTCGTGAAATGCTTGAAAGTACCTGTTCCCGGATTAAATAGGTCCAGGCCATTGCCGGATGTCCCGATCCATAATTGACCGTTTTTCTTTGAGTAAACCAGGCTCGTGGTGTAATTGCTCGACAAACTATTCAGGTTACCTTGCTGGTGTGTGTACTTTTTATAAGTCAGCCGGGTGCGGTCGAAATATTCAAATCCTGCGTCTGTTGCAAGATAAATGTTGCCTGCCTTGTCCTCAGCCAACGCCCGGACAATATTTTTTGCGGATGGAATGTTGGCAAGAGAGGACTTATAGGACTCAAATGTGGTCAGGTTAGGGTCGTATTTTAAAATTCCCTGACTGGATGTCCCGATCCACAGCACGCCGGATTTGTCTTCAAAAAGTGAATAAATTCCGTCATTGGGCATTCGGCTTTCGCCATCAGTCCGATCGTTCAGCTGAACAAGCTTTTTGTCGGTGGCGTCAAACAGCTGGAGCGTCGTATTAGAGCCCAGCCAAAACTGGTTATTTCGGGTTTTGAGCAAGCAAATGATCGGATTAATTCCGCCGACCGAATTTTTGTCCGGTTCAACAGCGTACTGCCGGAAGGTGCCTGTTTTTTTATCCAATAATTTGAGGCCGCCGGCACATCCGATCCAGATATTTCCGCCGTCATCCTCTGAAATTGAAAGGACGCTGTTGTCCTGGTTCTTTAAGTCATGGTCCCGGTAATATTGTAGTGAAGTGGCATTTTTCTTCCGAAGTATGAGGCCGCGATTGGTACCGATCCAGATATTTTGTCGGCTATCTTCAAAAATGGCGCGTACTTCTTCTGGTTGATCCAATGGCCCCAAAGGGATGTTCTGAAAAGATCTTGCATTTCTTTTGAGAAAGTTCAAGCCACTGGGCGTACCGACCCAGATATTTGACTGACTATCCTTACAGACAACATTGATCTGATTCCCATTGATGGAATGAGGATCGCCCTCTTTGTTGACAAAACGGGTAAAATGATCTTTGGCCCGGTCATACTTATTGAGTCCTCCGGTGCGCGTTCCAATCCATAAATTTCCATCAAGGTCTTCACAGATGCTCGTGATGTGATTTGCAGAAAGCGAGGTTGGCTCATTTTTATTGTTTTTAAAAACCTGAATTCCGTAGCCGTTATATTTATTTAAGCCATCCTGCGTCCCAAACCACATAAATCCGTAGCTGTCTTGCAAAATGCAGTGAATGGAATTTTGGGAAAAATTTTCAGAACCGCTCAGCGGCGCTAGCTGTAAGGTTCGGTTCTGCGCACTGGCTATGGTCAACCCGTAAAGGGACAAAAAAAGCAAATGCAAAAATCGGCTCTCCTGCAGGAAGCGTAGCATAAACTTGGTTTTCCTATTCATTCAAAGCAAAGAGGATGTCGGAGCACTCAAAACGTAGTATTAATTCGTTCGAATATCGTAAATATAGTTGACCAATACCAACTCTCGATTGCTTAGCATCCAACTTATCGAAATCGTAGGCCTGGGGATCATCATGGAAGGGATCAAAATTCCTCTCTTAGTGAGAAATACATCCTGCGGCTAACTATATCCCCACTTATTCAACTTTCGTCGAGAGGATTGAAAACCGATTCCATCAAGCCTGGCCGCAATGCTATGCGCAAGCCAAAAGGTTGGAGTTATGACGATGGGGGAGCGCAATGGCGCACGATTGATTTTGATACGGTTAACCCGCCCGCTCATCTTCCCAATTTTATGGAGTATGTGGGTTTTCCATATAAGGAATTGAAAGTTGAAGGGTGGAACCCGGTCATGTGGCGCAACTATTATCCGAATAATTCTAATGGTGCAGTCGGGATCGCTTCTTTGCTGATTGTGGTACAAGATCTGAAAGCGGCGCGCGATGAATTTAGGAAAATTGGCTTTAAAGAGCTGGAAGATAGCGATACCCTGGCTCGTTTTAAAGTAGCAGATGGGCAGGAGCTTCATTTAAAAGCGCCCAATTTACCTGGTGATGCATTCAGCAAATTTTTGAAAAAACGCGGCCAGGGTGTTTATGCGGTGCGTTTTGATGTAAAGAATTCGCAGCATGCCACGGTGCGAAAGGAGAGGGAGTAAGTGCCCCGGCGCTCGCCCATCCGATGTTGCTGGCCACGGCAAGCGACGCCTTCCTGCGTTACACGATCACGGAGGGAAGGGACCACACGCCGATGCCCGCGTTTGTGTATTGCGCCTGCCCACATGCTGCATCCGTCCAGGTTGTCAATACCTTGAAGCGCTTTGGCTATAAACATACGGCCATTCTTGACGAAGGAATCCTGGTTTGGGCACAACTTGGCTACCCGGTTAAGCATGGACGGTAATAATGCTGAACAATCAGAAAATTCTTGCAGCAACGCGATAGGTATTCGCATGCGCCTCGATAATCAGGCGGAGCTGTTCGGAATAGCCACCTCCCATACTGCATTGAACGGGAATATTGTGATTGTGGGCGAGCTGCAGCACAATTTCATCACGCCGCCGGCACCCTTCGAGCGTACACGACATTCTTCCGATTTTGTCCGTATACAAAATGTCTACACCAGCCTGATAGAAGATAAAATCAGGTTTTACATTGGCGACTAATGCAGGCAGGGTTTCGGAAAGAATCCTCAGATAGGTGCTGTCACCTGTTTTATCTTCCAGACCAATATCCAGGTCACTTATTTCTTTTCGGAAAGGATAATTATTTGTCCCGTGCATGGAGAATGTAAAAACGCGTGGCTCGTGCGCGAAAATCGCCGCTGTGCCATTTCCCTGGTGTACGTCCAGGTCAACAATCAGTACCTTGGATGCTTTCCCGTGATCGAGCAGGTATTGCGCGGCAATAGCTTGGTCATTAAGCATGCAAAATCCTTCTCCCTGAGCCGGTCCCGCGTGATGCGTACCGCCGGCAATGTTGAATGCAATGCCTGTCTCAAATGCCATCAATGCACCGCGGACCGTTCCGTTTGCAATGCGCAGCTCGCGTTCGGCGAGCATCGGCGTTTGTTCAAAACCAATCCGCCGCATTTCCTTGCCCGTCAGCCTTCCCTGCACAACACGGTCCGCATATTCGCGCTCATGAACGGCGTAGACCGATTGCATATCGAGCGGATCAGAGCTGAAAAAATTAGCTGGCTCGGCAATACCCTCCCGCAGCAGCTGTTGCGGCAAAAGCTCGTACTTATCCATGGGAAAGCGATGCTGTTTGTGAACAGGATATTTATAGCACGAATGATATGCGATGGGGAACATCAGGACCTAGACAGCCGGTGTACGTTTTTTGAAAAAACCAAGCTTTTGGATCAGCGTAACAACCCCGGCTACGATCAATCCTACGGCAAGCCCGACGATAAATTCCTTTAATGTGGCAGGTAAAGCAGGGAAAAGGTCGTGGATGAAGTGAATGTTATGAACAAAGATCCCGCCGGCAACCAGCAACAGAGCGAGGGTACCTACGACGGTTAAGATTTTGATAATCACAGGCAACGCGCCAACAAGTACTTTCCCTATTTTGAAAAGAAATCCTTTTTTATCCGACCGGTTGATCAGCTTATGACCGGCGTCATCTGACCTAACAATCAATGCAACAAGGCCGTACACACCGACGGTCGCAAGCAGAGCCACTGTCGCGACGGTGATGATTTGTATCGTCAGGTTTTCGGTCGCCACCGATTCCAGTGCGATGATCACGATTTCGACGGAAAGAATAAAATCGGTCATAATAGCCCCCTTTACCTTCGCTTTTTCGTCAATGACCACCGGAGCTTGGTGCCTTGCGACAGGAACTTCCGCGTCTTTACCGTTTTTGTGAAAAAAATATTCAATGATCTTTTCGGCACCCTCGTAGGCGAGGTAACAGCCACCGAGCAGCAGAATATAGGTAATTGCGACTGGGAAAAATGCATTCAGAAGCAGGGATACAGGAACAATGATGAGCTTGTTGACGAGCGAGCCTTTTGTAATTGCCCATAAAACCGGCAATTCTCTTTCGGCCAGAAAACCTGTTGCCTTTTCCGCATTCACCGCCAGATCGTCCCCGAGAATACCGGCCGTTTTCCGTGTCGCTACTTTTGTAGCCACAGCAACATCATCCATTAACGCAGTTATATCGTCCAAAACTGCAAAGAAACCCGACGCCATTGATGTTAGTTAAAATTGATCACTCCATAAGTTACAGTTCTAAGGTAGGGTTTAGTTCAATTGTAAAGACAGGCGCGGGTTTATTCTTGAAAACTTTACTGCGATTCTCAACAGCGTCGGCATCGCTTACCAGGCGACCAAGCCGGACATTATCCTGCCGGTCGGGATTTCGTTTTACACCTTCGTTATAATCGTTCGCGCCGCTTTGCAGGCCAAAAATGGTATCCTGCACCGTGTCGCGTGCCGTTAAAAATATAAGCGGCGTTTTTCTGTCCTGTTTTCTGAACTCCCGGCATACCTCGATCCCGCTTTTTCCGGGCAGCATCCAATCGACCAGCAACAAATCGTAATCGCCGGTTAAGGCCATTTGAAGCCCGCTAATTCCCTCCGACGCCGTATCGACTGCATAGGATTCTTCTTCCAGCCCCTGTTTAAGAAAATTAAGAATTCCCTTTTCGTCTTCAATAATCAGGATTCTCATGCGCTTAAAAATTTACAAAAGCCCGGTATTTATCCACTGCTTCTTTAAGCTGCAAATTCGGTATATATAATTGTTGAAGGTATGAAGTCGGCCTTAAGATTAGCTTAAATTTTGTGGCGCTGCATTTGGATAGTTTTTTGGACCAGGATTTCTGGCATCCGGGCCCAAAAAATAAGATTGATTTAGTTATTGTTTAAAAATCTTGACCGTCTGCATTTGAGTGCGTGTGCTCACGCGGAGCATATAATTACCCGGTTGCTTCTGACCCATTGAGATCGATTCGCGCAATGCAGCGGATCCCGTGCGAAGTGTTTTGTCTGAAATGGTCCGACCAGACAGATCAAAGAGCGTCAACCTGACGGTTTCACCCGTAGCACCCTGGATATCAACCTGAAACTCGTCCACTACCGGATTTGGAAAAGTGACTACCTTAAAATCAACTTCATTCTCTGATCCTTCTTCTACCGTTGACTCTTCTCCCGAAGTGCGGCAGCCCACGCAGTCCATTGCTTTGGGCGGATCGGAAAGTACAGGGGCAGGTGCGTCGGGAGATGTCATCAAAAGCGAAGTATTGCCTACCGCGAAGAACTGACCGTTACCATGCGTAATGGCATTCAGCATAAAATTGAACCCGTAGTTGGTGACATTCATCCAGAAATCACCGTTCGCAGAAGTATAAACGTTTCCCGATGCACTCACAGCGACAAATTGTCCATTTGCATAGCAGACGTCATTGAAACTGACCGCGCTGTTTGGAAGCTTTTTCGATTTCCAGCCGTAACCATTCAGTGACGTGACGATGGTATTATTGGTGCCCACCGCTACCCATTTGCCATTTCTATAAGCCACACTCCGAAGTTCGTTCGTAGTTCCGGTCGCTTTAAAATCCCAGTTCATCCCCATTTGAGACGTCGCCAGCACCCCTTTTTCGCCCACAAGTACAAACTGTCCGTTTTCAAACCCAACGCCACTATACGAAAGCGTTCCCAGGCAATTCGATTTATACCAGACCTTCGCATCCACCGACCAGAGGATCAAGCCATTTAAACCGACCGCGACAAACCGGCCGTTTCCGTAAGCGACACCCGTCAGCTTTTTACCAAATGTTACCTGGCCATAGTTCCAGGAAATACCATCGGCCGAATATTGAATGAATGCATCGTCACCCACTGCCACGAACATCGATTTCCCGAAAGTCACATCATTAAAACATTTCGCGCCGCCAACCAGGTGATTGGTTTCTGATGCGCTGAAATGAATGCCGTCTGCTGAATTGATGATCAGGTTGGCGTACCCAAAATTGCCATAAATGTTACCCAGCGGCTCCGTGCCCACAGCCACAAACCGGCCATTACCATACGCGGCGCCTTTCAAGCTCATTTTCCCAAAATTGGGCATAGGCGAGCTCCATGATTTGCCATTGTTGTAGGAAGCGCGAATTCTCGGACTTACCCCTAAGGTAAGATAGTGGCCGTCTAGAAATCGGACCCGCGTGCTAGTACAGTCTGAACCTGAATTGATCAGTGGAGCAGTCCAGTTACTTCCATCGGAAGATGTTGCCACCTTGTATCCATCGTTGATCGCCACATAGATGCCCGTCAGGGGATTACAGGTCACGCCGATCCAGTTTAAGCCAGATGAATTAGCTGGTCCCTGTCTAAGAGTCCAGTCGAATGCATTATAGGAGAACATAATCGCCCCGTTGGTACCCACGGCCACAAAATTGGTGCCTTTACCGGCTGTGACGGCTTTTAGTGAATAAACTGCTCCGGAGGCTCTTTTTGTCCATACGCCGATATTGTCAAACCGCGAAGTCCTGATCTCGCCATCACTTCCCACGGCAACGAAAAAGATGGCGCTGAAAGCTACGTCGTTCAAATGCTTCGTAGTTCCGGATGTGCACTTTGTCCAGTTGCTTCCGTCGGTGGAGGAAACGATCGTGCCCTCTTCACCCACAGCAACGAAAACACCGTTTCCATAGGCTATGCCTTTCAGTTCTTTTTGCGTTCCTGAATTTTGTTTGTTCCAGGAAACGCCGTCCGTGGATGACAGGATGATGCCATTTTCTCCGACCGTGACAAATTTCCCATTCGCAAAAGTGATGGAATTGATAGCATAAGATTGGCCCACACCTGATTGTTGCATGTCCCAGACGCGCTCGTTGACAGAAGTTCTGATGAGCCCTCTGTTGCCCACCTGGACATACTTTCCATTACCGTAGGCAATGTCGCGAATTTGATTTGTCAACTCGGCGCTGGCGAAATTCCAATTGCTTTGTGCTGTTGCTATGAATGTTGAGAACAGCATGGCAAGAGACAACAATGTCTGGCGGAAAATTAAAAAGTGATTATTGGTAAATCTTTTTTTCATGACTAATAAATGAATGTTGGTAATTGAGAATGCAGTGTTTCCGGGCCACTAGTTGACGTTCCGGAAGACAATGCAAACTTAAAGCGGGCGGTGAGCGGCAACAATAAAGTGAAGGGTACAAAACGTCATCAGACCGTTTTATAGAGGTTTACAAGAGGTATACACTTAAAGAAAAATGAAATAATTTCCAGGCTTAATGCAGATTGTATGCAAATGGTGATAAGCATTATTCAACAAGCTGCTGCCGCATTTTAGCCGAAAAAATAAAGTTTCCAGTTGCTGCATTATACGTTTGGGTAAATCAGATTTAATGATTGTTCTTTGCAGAATCTCAATTTCCTCTTTCAGAACTTCATGAGTTAAAGTCTACTTCCCCAGAGATCATGGTCTCTTTTTGACTCAGCTATTCCTTGACATCTCTAATCCTTTTTATGAAAAAACTTTACTGCTTCATTGCGTTCCTGCTTCCTTTTGCTTCGTTCGCTCAATGCCCCACCAGCACCGTTTTCCTTGGCACGCAAGATGATGTGAATTCGTTTCCCAGCACCTATCCCGGTTGTGTAACGCTGCCCGAAAGTTTGTACCTAATAGGAGGGGACCAACCTACGGACATTTCCGATCTGTCTCCGTTATCGGTTCTTACGAGTGTTGGTGGTAGCATCCTGATCCAAAACATGGGTGCATTAACAACCCTGAACGGCCTTCAAAACATTACTTCAATTGGTGGCGAGCTGGAACTTTATTCCAATCCGGTATTAGCGGATATATCAGCGCTTTCACAAATTACAAGTGTGCCGGACAGACTTTCGATTGATGGCAATGATGCGCTTACAACATTGTTTGGCCTGAATAATGTCAAGTCCATAGGTAATGACCTGAATATCTCTGCTAATAATGCCCTGACCACAATAAGCGGTCTGACCGTAACGTCTGTGGGCGAAGACATCAACATTGTGAGCAATCCGTTGCTTACGGATTTGCAGGGACTTCAAAATATTGTCACGCTTGGTAACGATCTTTTGATATCGAATAACGATGCCCTGACCAGCCTTCAAGCCCTTTCTGGATTTACAGTTGTAAATGAAGATATGGAAATATCTTACAATCCGTCACTGATCAGTCTAGCCGGTCTCGAAAATATTACAACCTACACTGGCGATTTAATTATCCTTGGCAATACATTGATTTCGGATCTCTCGCTGCTTTTAGACCTCACCGAAATTGGCGGCACACTCCGTATCGGCGAAAGTCCGTTGATTACAGATTTAAAAGCATTGGAAAATATTACTACGGTAGGTGGTCTTTACATTGACGGCAATACTGCATTGACGACTTTGAGTGATCTGAAATTAACAAGTGCGCAAGCTATAACGATTGAAAACAACGATTTACTCACGGATCTGAAAGGTCTTGAGAATATTACCACATTGGAAGAGAATTTAGCAATCATCGATAATGATGGGCTGACAAACCTGAACGAGCTGGCTGGTTTGACCAGGATCGGTTCAATGATCATCGCTAATAATATCGCCCTAAACAACATTCAGGCGCTGTCAAAAATCACTTCATTGCCCGGATATTTCGGGCTTCAAATCGCCTCAAATAGCGCACTGACGGATTTACAGGGTTTGGAAAATATAACGACCATTAGCGGGCCAGTTCTGATTTTGCAAAATCAAGGATTAACTAGTTTGAATGGATTGGACGGCCTCACAGCGATTGACGGGACAGATTTTAATGGGCCTGGTTTGACCATTACGGGCAATCCGGACCTCGCCGATATCAGTGCTCTCTCCGCTTTGACAACCTTGAACAATGGATTTGCAATTTCCGAGAATGGTGCGCTGGTAAGCCTCGCCGGGTTAAACAACATACAATCATTCGGGCCTTTTTCTTATTTATATATTGCGGGTAATCCGTCATTAACAAGCCTGGCCGGGATTGGAAATCTTGAAAGCGTGGATGTTTTTGTGATCGACGATAATGACTTACTGACCGATTTATCCGGTCTTGAAACGCTGGAAACAGTGACACTGTACTTCGATGTAAGCGGCCATGGCGCACTTACTTCTCTTAAAGGATTGAAGAACCTGACAACCATCAGCGGTGCGCTTGTATTGGACTCTAACCCAATGCTTTCAAATCTAAACGATTTGAGCAGTCTTACTTCGCTGCTGAAGACACTCACCATTACGAATAACGAAAATCTGGGCACTTGCGCCGTGGCGGGTATATGTGCTTTCTTAAAAACGAGCAGCCCCGACGACGTCATGATCGCCAATAATAGCATTGGATGCAACTCTCAGCAACAAGTAGAAGTATCATGTGGCAATTTGCCGGTTACATTGGTGGAGTTCAAAGCCAGGAAACAAGAGCGTTTTGTGCAGTTGATCTGGTCTACCAGCAGTGAGGTGAATAGCAGCCATTTTGATATACAGCACAGCCATAATGCGGGCCAATCCTGGGAAACGCTGGGTCAGATTCGGTCGAGTGGGGAGAGTTCCGAAGCAAAAAATTACGAGTTTATCCACCTTAACCCTTCGCAAGGCGAGAATCTATACCGTTTGAAAATGGTTGATCTGGATAAAACGTTTGCATTCAGTACAATCCGTAGCGTCAACATTGACCAGCCGAATGAATTCTCGGTATATCCCAATCCCGTCGCTGACCAGCTTACCGTGGAAGCAAGCGGTGCAACCACAGCTAGTAAACTTCGGATTTGCAATGCAGCGGGCAAAATGCTTTTATCCAAAGACGTCAAGTTCTCCGGACAACCTTACCAGGTTGAAACATCAGCCTTGCCCACTGGAATTTACACCATTCAAATGCTTAGCGGGACGGGTAAAAAACAAGTGCAGAAATTCGTGAAAATGGTACATTAAACGGGATCATTGAAGACTGACTGAATAAGTGGCCATTTTACGGGACAGCCGCAAAATTATTCGGAGCTGCGCACTGTTTCCAATAATCGACTATCAGCCTGATTGTATTTTTAATATCTTCCATTTTCGACGGTTTTATAAAAAAGCCCTGTGCGGAAGTACTATAAGCGTCAATAACAGCCTTTTGATTAATTGCCGTCGTGAAATAGATATATGGAATGCATTTAAGGCTGAGCGCTGCATCAGTGTGTAATTTTCGCCTTAGTTCAAGTCCGTCGAGCTTGGGAAGATTGATGTCAGACAGAATCAGAAAAGGAAGGTCTGTGGTTGTATGCAGATGCTCCAATGCTGATAGTCCGTCGGGAAAATAAAGACGTTGGTTACTATAACCGAGCTCATTGAAGACTTCCTCTAAGATAAATTGATCGTCTTCGTCATCTTCAATGATGATAATGGTGCCATTTTTATTCATGATTCTGGTTTTTTGCATTTCGGAAAATATCCTAACACCTCGCTTACAAATTTTTGTTGATGTGTGGTGGATACGGCCCTTAAACAAATTATACCAGACAGAGATAAAGACCTTGGGTTACTGCCCTGCCTCAAACTTTTAAAGTGAAAACGCGCCATAAGGCGATAGCGCCGACATCATGAAAACCCAACTAACTATTCAAGGCAGTTCAATTCGAGGAATCGCATCATTTTACGAGGAGATCAACAGGGTCTTTGTCAAACCCGGAATGAGGTAAATGGCAGAATGAATAATAGGAGGTTAAATGCGGGTTAGAAAACATAAAAAACATGAATCACCTCCTGAAAAACGAGAGGATAACATTGACTAGAAAAATGATCTGAGCTGCCGCGAATGTAAACAAAAGCGCGAAAAAAGTTTGGAATGCAATGTTAGCATTGGACGCCAGTAGCGCAATAATGGTGAGTGTAACGATGGTTATTGCAATATGCAAGAAGGACATTGAATAATTAAGCTTCTTGCCGGCCTTGCGCATCATCCAATAAATTAGCCCGAAAAAACCTATCAAAATAGCTACCGCACCAGCATATTGAATGATACCGAGTACATAGTAGGTATCATAAAGCTGAAAATCGATCGCATGCTGTTTGAATAATAGCCCTGCTAGCAGAATTATGGGTATGCTTAACCAACATACTGCGTGAGGTGAGGTTGAAGTACTCATAATTAAATCCCAAAATTCTCAAAAACTATACCTTACCAACTGTCGAAAATCTAAATTTGGTTGGATGGTTTTGTCGAACCCGGCTTGGGTGAAGATGAGGCCATAGAAGTTTCTTTTTCGATTGATCCAGCCATGGATTCCCTTTGCACTCATGATTACCACTTCTTCCGCAACCTTATTAGAGATTTCGGCTCTTGTCATGCCTAATCCATAGGTTTGATCCACACCGTTCGTATTGTCGCGTTCCATGATGTCAACTGAACTGGATTTAAGCACTCTTACTCCCCCATAAGTGCCTTTATTATACATCATTGTCAAAAATCGAAGGTATTCATTCATAGAACAAACAACCCCATAACCAGTTGCTGGATTGGCGACGTTTTCCGGACTGTAAACGGCTTTTCCCATTTGACATTTAGAGCCAATTCGCTCCCAGAAGATTTGCGCCCACGGTTTTTTTTCAACGATCTCTGCCACGCGCGATGCGACGCTGAAAGATACGCTGCCATAATGTGACTGCGTGCCGGGTGCAAATAATAATGGAGTCCTGATCGCAATACTATCTATATTTTGTGAAAGCGTTATATTGTTGCGGGTATCGAATGTTGATTCCGTGACAATTCCGGAGGTGTGGGTTAATAATTGGCGGATCGTAATGTCTTTTTTGTCATTTTGAAAAGAGGCAATGTATTTACTCACCTTATCATCAAGTGCCAAATTTCCCGATTCCACAATACTCATGATCACCGCAGCCGTAATTGTTTTTGAAGCAGAGAAAATGGGCAACGGGGTTTCAGTATTATAAATCCCTTTCTGATAACAAAATAAGGTGGAACCTTGCCTCCCGATATAAACAACCAGATTGCTATCATATTTCTG
The DNA here is from genome assembly GCF_005860805.1 of Dyadobacter luticola. Classification (GTDB taxonomy): domain Bacteria; phylum Bacteroidota; class Bacteroidia; order Cytophagales; family Spirosomataceae; genus Dyadobacter; species Dyadobacter luticola. The sequence continues at coordinate 582,027 of NZ_VCEJ01000002.1, forward strand.
GGCATTTGCATCGAGGAAACCGCGAAATTTTGCCTTTGAATTTGAAAGTGCGTTAATCGGAAAGTTATTGCACGGTTTCAAAAACATCAGGTTTTGAAGATCGCGGTCTGTTCCAAATGCTGAGACGGAATCACTAACCAAACCGAGTTCCGCGTTGCAGGTTACACACGTGCTATCGACCGGATTAATGACTACTGGGGTGGTGACATCGGGGATGGTATCTACCGGTTTTGGGGCACTATGATGAGTTTCACAAGCCAGACTCAGCGCGGCGATAAAAACAAGTAATGTTCGTTTCATGAATGGCTGACAGGAATAACATTAGGAAATATCTTATGTCTCAAACTCATGAAAGGCAATTCTATAAACCGGTACATCAGGTAAGCGACTATGTAGGTGAAAAAATATGTTCCGGCAAAAACGGCAGCCTTTGAAATGCCTAATTCAAGTCCCTCCGCGTTATACCAGTCTGTCGCTAAATCTATCATTAATAAATGCATCAAATAAAAGGAGTACGACGTCTTGCTGATATTGGTAATTATGTTTACGGTAATTTTTCCCGGACGCGGACATATCGATGCGTAAGGCAATATAAGTGCAAAACCACAGCAAAATAGCGGAAGAAATAATACATCAATAAAAATATTAGCCTTTCCGCCTGCGACAGTCTGGTCGACAATTACAAAGCAGATCAGGACAAGTGCAAGACCAGCACCGAGCAGTATTTTCCTTATTTTTTCACTGTAATGATTTTTGTCAACTAAAAAAGCGGTCAGACATCCGTAAGCAATTGCGTCCAGCCTGAAAGGGACAATCTTTCGCATTTGATCCCAATCGCCTACGGGTGTTGCGAAAGTTTTCCAGCTTGGATAGATGAAATTTTCAGTAATAAGATAGTTGATCAAATCTTGCTGATAAACAATATGGTAAATCAGCTTGGTAAATAATCCGAAAATCAGAAAGGCGAATACTACTGTAAGGAAAATCCGGTCCCTGTTTCTGAAATCCGATATTAAATATCCCACCGTTATCATTAACAAAGGAAACAACAAATAGAACCACTCTTCCACGGCAAGGCTCCACGAATGTGGAAAAAAGCCGGGAACAGGCGTAATGATATTTTGAATAAAAAATAAATAGAAAACCTTGTTGTGGGTAGATCCTGAAAAAGAATTGTAGATGGCAAAAGCCGCAAAATAAGCGGGCAAAGTCCGCAGCCATCGATTAACCCAAAAGACCCGGACTGCTTGCCAGTTAAGTTCCGGTTTAAACATGGTGCGAAGTATAATGCGTCCGATCAGAAAGCCGCTGAGTACGAAAAAGGCTTCTACACCAAATCCCAGATAACCGAAGTAGTTAAAGATGTTTGTGAATGGATTGATTGATACGGAATGTGCTAAAAAAACCATTATTACGCAACAGGCACGTACGAGATCTAATCCAAATAACCGTTCAATTTTCTTAGAAACTACACGGTAAGGGGGAGTAAAAGTTTCGATCATGAGAGGTGAGAGTAAGATGTCCAGGACGAAGATATAAGGTCTTCAAATTAATTGGACATTTTACAACTAAAAAAAAAGGAGCCGTGTAGCTCCTTTATTTTAAATTCGCGCACTGGCCACCTCTCTATAAACGCCAGGTACTCTTTTAGTTAACGTGCTGCGCAGGCTTTGAGGCCTTGCGACTATCCTTGCGCCTGTCCAGGTGGAGGCAATGACCATTCCTGCTGCAATCAGAATAATATCTTTAATAATATATTGGGCTTCCAAAGTTGGCGCGTGAACCGGACCGGGAAAAAGTTCTGCCGGGTACAAAAGCAGCGGCGACATAGCCCCTATCATTTGTAAAGCAAGCAACCAAACCCCAACCCGCAGGAGCATACCGGTTAAAAAGCAGAGGCCGATCACACATTCGAGGCCAGCTACGAATATCATGGCTGTATGCCCGGAAAAGATGCCCAATGTCAGGACGGTTGTAGTGCGTGTTGCCAGCGACTGGATCGGACTGATGCCATTGAAAAATTTGAGGACACCAAATCCCACAAAAACCAGCCCCATCGAAAAGCGAAGAACATTAATGCTGTTGGCTACGAGCCATTTGTTGATGGCAGTGTCAAGCTTGTCGAAACGGTCAAACAAATTGTGCGTGTTATTCATGATGAAGACGTTAAGTTTTAGATTTCCCTTATGTACGCCGGTGGTCACTTAAAAAGATTTGTGGTGTTGAATTAATTATCTTTTTTGAAGTATAAATATGTAACTTAATGGCAACTAAACTAACTGAATACACATGAAGGTCTTTCTTTACGCTTTCTTGCTGCTTGCAGCATTGTCTTGTAAAAAATCCGATGTGGATATCGTTGAAAGCGACACGGTTTTGAGTGAATATCCGGATTGGTATACCTTAAAATCCCCGGTAGATCGCCAGATTGAAGGTGTTTGGGGCAATTACGACAAAACGGTGCTCATCTCAACCATGTCGAAAATCTTCCGGACTACCGATCAGGGAAAGCATTGGGACTTGGTTCACGAGCAGTCGACAGGGATGTTTGGCGTTGTGCAATATCAGGACACGCTGTTCACCATGAGCGGGTTGTCCAACCAAACCAGGGATAAATCATCCCAGCAGGTTTTGGTACAGGCCGATAATTTCAGCACCGACGATGGCAAAACCTGGCAGAAATACACCGCGATAAATCCTGCTTTGGGAGAAATCCCCGAATTCGATTCACCCGAAAAATTTCTGATAAACCCGATTGTTGCGCCAACAAAAGTTACCTACCAAATCTTCAAAGCCTTCCGCGACGAAAATGCAACCGTGGGAAACTTTACCACTCCCGGCGTCGTGAAGTCAACAGGCGAAAGAATTGATCTTCCGCAGCTTCATCAGCTCCAAAGCCTCTACTTCGATGATCAGCAGCGGCTATACATCGTCGGAAGTGATGCGGTGTGCGGCACGGAAGAGTCATTTAAATTTTGCAATAGCAAAGGGGGACGGGGTGTGGTATACGTTTCCAAGAAGGCATTGCCGTAGTCAATGTAATATTCTGACGGCGTTGTTGAGAAACTGGACAACTCAATTATCCCCGCTCGGGGCGCTGTGCAGGAAGTCGTTGCCTTGTTCTTTGCCTCTCTTGAATTCCAGCTTGCCGAATTTGTAGGTGAGACTCACGCCGAATGAGCGGTAGGGGACTAGTACCGTGTTTTTTGAAATGTAATTGCCTGTGCGGATTGTGGTTACCTGGCTGATGTATTTGGTAAAAGGGTTGGTGGCGGTGAGCCCGATGCTGGCATTTTTGTGATAAAACTGTTTGCGGAAAGCAAAGTTGTAAGTCAGCTGCTGCGGGCGTTTACCCTGGATCGTGTTGATCGCCGAAGAATAATTTCCAAAACCTTCTAAAACCAGGTCCTTCGGCAGCAGGTAAGTCGCATTGAGGTTGAAGCGCCAGTTGGTACCATTCGTCACATTGCCGCCGAGCAGGTCATTCACGACGCGTTTCTGTGTGACCATCAAATTTCCGCGCAAATTCAGCTGACTGGTAATCGGCATTGAACCTGAGATGCTTACACCCGAATTATATTCGATCCCGATGTTCTGCCGGTTGGTGACCGACACATTTACATACGTCGAGTCGCCGATCACATAAGTGGGGTAGAGGATGGTGTAGGGTTTTACATCATCCGTGTTGATCCGCTCGATCAGCGCGATGTAGACATTGCCGCCGTTTTTGAAGGATTTGTTGTAGCCCAATTCAAAATTATTGCCGATCTCCGGTTTCAAAAGCGGGTTGCCGGTGGTAATGTTGTACGGGTCGCTCAGGTTCATAAATGGGTTAATGTCCCGGTACTCGGCCCTTTCGATGCGGCGGGTGAATGCCAGTTTCAGCGACTGCTCGTCTTTGAAATTATGTGAGAAAATCAGCGAGGGCACCAGGTTGTTATAAGACGGGATCGCCGTATTCGGGTAGTCGATTTTTACGTCGGTATGCTCAAAACGAGCCCCGGCTTTAACATTTAAAAACTTGAAAAGCGAAAAAGTGGTCGACAGGTATCCCGCATAAATTTTCATGTCATACCCCAGCTCGTAAGACTGTGCCGGATCGGGAATGTATTGGCTTAATGCTGGCTGAAAAACGCGGATGTCAGCCACACTGCTGATGTTTTGCAGAACCGTTTTTACCCCGGTTTCAATGATGAAATTCTTTCTGATCGGGTGGGCGTAGTCGATGGAAATGTTGGTTTGTTTGTCATTGCCGGGCGTATTTCCCGAAGTCCCGGCGAAAGGAATTTGCTCCGACGCCAGGTTCTGGACCTGGTTGTAGCTGGCGCGCGGCTTGCCAAAACTGGAACTGTAAAGCACATTCAGTTCCTGGCCGTCTTTGGCAAATTTCTTGATGTAGTTTAGGCTCCAATCGATCGCGCCGATACCGCCTTTGCTGGACGAATTGCGTAAAATGTTTGACGCCGCAATTGGCACACCATTTTGGCCCAGCAATGTTTGCGAAATGTTGGTTACCCCGCTGCTGCTGTTGCTGAAATTGTTGTAACCTACGGCACCGATCAGGTTGTCTTTTTTCGACAAATTCCAGTCGAAACCGATGCCCGAGCGGTAGCCGCTCCGCTGAAAATCCTGGTAACCATTTTGCAGCAAATGCGTTTGCGTGTTGTCCGCCACATTAGTCGAAAGGCGGTCCTGCGCGCTGGGCGTCCGGGAACTGAGCTGCTTGTTGCCGCTAAAAAAGGCATTAAGTCCAAAATTATTTTTTCTGAAATTCAGGTTCAGAGAGCCATTTTCAAGGCGGGTGCCGGCGGCCAGGTTAATGCTGCCATTTACCCCTTGCAACCGGTTGTCTTTCAGGATAATGTTAATGATCCCGCCCGTACCCTGGGCATCGTATTTAGCGCCCGGACTGGTGATGGCTTCAATACTTTTGATCTGGTTGGCGGGAATCGAAGCCAGTGCGTCCGTCAGACTGTTCCCAAAAACACTGGAAGGTTTGCCATTGATCAGGAAGCGCACATTCGGATTGCCCTGCAACTCTACATTGCCATCGATATCGACGGATACCTGCGGCACTTTTTTCAGGACATCCAGCGCTACGCCCGCCTGCGAAGTCACATCATTCGCTGCATTAAAAACGATCTTATCAATCTGATTTTCAATGATCGCCGCCCGTCCGGTGACCGTCACTTCCGCCAAAGTTTTCACGGTGGGTGTCAAGGCAATGTTACCCAAATCCACCGTCTTTCCACTTACGCCCATCTGAACGTTGGTGACCGATTTTTTTTCATAACCAATAAAATCAATGTTCACCGTGAATGTGCCGGTGCTGAGACCGGTGACCTCGAAGTACCCCGTCGAATCTGTCACCGCACCGTTGACCACTTTATTGGAAACCTGGTCGGTGACGCCTACGGATGCGTATTCCACTGCTTTACCGGTTGCGGCATCGGTGATTTTTCCGGAGATTTTAAGGTTTGATTTGCTCTGGGCGAAAACATTCGCGCAGATAAACAGGAGCAGGACGGATAAGAATATGGGTTGCTTCACGGGATGGCATGTTATGAAGCAAACTTAGAATGCGATTCTGGAGAATTTTTAGAGAAGCCGTCGCGTAGCTGTTTTTTTATAAAACTAATCCCACCTTAATGTAAACCGGTGCAAACCAGCATTGTAACGATATTGAATGTCAATCGAAAGCTGTTCACAGATTTGTTTCACAATAGACAAGCCCAGACCATTGTGCTGGCTGTGCTGTTGTTCCTTGTAAAATCTGCGGAAAAGCCGGTCGGTATCCAGCGGCTTTTCCGGGCCGGAATTTTCAATGTAAAATTCTTGGGGTAACAGTTTTATAGCAATCACGCCGCCTTCCTTGTTGTGCCTGCCCGCATTTCCAATCAGGTTTGTCAGCAGGATATCAATCAGTTGCGGGTTTGCAGTGATCGTCGCGGGATGCAGCTCGGAGGTGATCAGCATTTCGTTATTCCGCCAGAATTCCTGAAACTGAGAAAGCTTTTCCTGCACATTCTCCAAAAGATTCACCTGTCCGGTTTCTGCATACTGTTGGTTTTCAATCTTAGCCAAAAGTAAAAGCGACTGGTTGAGTTTGGTGAGCCGCTTGATACCCGAATACACGCTGGTCAAAGCCTGGATCTGTTTCTCCGACAGGCCTTCCTCCTGGATCACCAGGTCAAGTTTCGAGCGGATAATTGCCAGCGGCGTCTGTATCTCATGGGACGCGTTTTCAGTAAATTCTTTCAGGACCTGATAGTCGGTCTCCGCATTCGAGATGGTTTTTTCCAGCAGCGCATTCATGTACGTGAACTCCTCAATGTCTGTCGCGGGAAAGTCGGGAATGTTGTTTTTGCCTAATTTAAATGTCTTCATCGCCGCCAGCGCACTGTAAAAAGGCGTCCATAAACGTTTTAAAATGATCAGGTTAAGAAAAATGGAAGTTGCGATGATGAGGAGCAGCATTGCCAGCGTCAGCCCAACCACCGTCCGTGTCAGTAACTTTACACCCTCGATCGGCTTGGCAATGGTGATCCGGAAATTTTCGGTTTTCGTTTTTTGAATGTAGGTCAGCTGGCGGTATTTGTGGGAACGTTTCTCAACCCGCTCGGCAATAAAAACAGTCGACAAATCTGCGTAATTGTCTGCCTGAATGGTCTTTTGATAGGCAACCCGCGTCTCATCCATCGTGTTGATCGGTGGCAGCTTGCCTTCCTTTTCTACATATTTTTCAATGCGGATCTTGTAATCATCCAGCGCCTCGTCGAGCTCATGTACCAGCACATAGTTTACCAGGAAATAATAGCAAATACCCGAAAACACGAAAAGCAAGACCATGACAGTCAGGTTAATGCGGTTATATCTGGTGAAAAGTTTCATCCGCCGGAAGATCAAAAACTGAATTTGTAGCCCATGCCGTAAACGGCCTTAATGTAGTCATCGCAACCCGCATGCATCAGTTTCTTGCGCAGGTTTTTAATGTGTGAATAAATGAAATCGTAGCTGTCGGCCATATCAATATCATCACCCCAAAGATGCTCGACGATCGCCTCTTTTGTTACCACGCGGTTTTTGTTGCTCAGAAAATACAGCAGCAGTTCATACTCTTTTTTAGTGAGCGCGACAGGCTGCTCGCCTGCTTTCAAAACCCTATCAGAAAGGTCCAAGGTGAGCGGGCCGATCGCTACCCGGGTTTTGCCATCGAAAGATTTTCGCCTGACAATCGCCGCCACTCTCGCACCCAATTCGGCCAGGTGAAAAGGTTTGGTGAGATAATCATCCGCGCCGGTATTGAGTCCTTTGATCCGGTCGTCGAGTGAGTTTTTGGCGCTGATAATGAGCACACCTTCGGACTTGTTCATCGCTTTCAACTCTTTCAAAATATCCAGCCCGCTGCCGCGCGGCAAGGTAATGTCCAGGATAATGCAGGCGTATTCGTTGATCACCACCTTATCCAGCGCAGTGGGAAAATCGTAGGCCGTTTCACAGCTGAATTGTTCCGAATTGAGATAGGTACAAATGCTGTCTGAAAGCTCTTTTTCGTCTTCAATAACCAGTAATTTCATGGATTGGCTTGCTTGCTTACAAATACCAAATATTCGTCCACAATCTGTATTATTTCTGGATTAAAATCACAGCAAAACAAGTTTGAGCATAGGCAAATTTTCAAATAGACTGTAAGTCATATCTGCGAAATGTTGTTTTGGTAGCGAACATTCAAATGTCCGGTATCGGACAGGAAACAGAAATGGTGTCGATAGTAAATATCTATTAGTCAATACATTATAAACAATAAACATTTGTGGCCTGACATTTTAATCAGCAAAAGTAGAAGTAATAAAAACCGATGAAACGAACATACTTAGGTGAGTTTGAAGAGATCGTTCTGCTGACCGTTGCGGTGATGGAGGGACGGGCATACGGCGTGGTGCTGATGCAGGAAATTATGGAACAGACTCGCCGGGAAGTGAGGCTGAACCAGGTTCATTCGGCTTTGCAGCGGCTGGAAGAAAAGGGGATGGTGAAATCCGAAATGGGCGAGCCCACCGCCGAAAGGGGCGGAAGGCGCAAAAGGTTGTTCAAAGTGACGGCATTGGGGCAGCGGACCCTGCGCGAAATTCAGGATGTACGCGTAAGTTTTTGGGACAGACTCTTGAATCCGTTAAAGCTTTCCACCGATTTATGAGCCGGCAAGACGAACTTTCCGAACCACCGCGGCTGGCCGATAAGCTCCTTCGCTTTTTTTGTGCGCCGCATTTACTGGAATCGATTCAGGGCGACCTGCACGAAGCCTTTGCATATAAAGCCGAAACTGCCGGCATAGAGAAAGCCCGCCGCGACTACTGGTGGGAAGTACTGGGGTTTTTCAAGCCCAGATATATCAGGCGAAAAAATTCGGCGCGCCAGCCATACGATGATTATTCTTATAACCCTTTATTCGGTATTGATATGCTAAAAAATTATTTAAAGATCGCGTTCAGGAACCTCGTGAAAAACAGAGGTTATTCGGCCATAAATATTGGTGGCCTGGGCTTGGGCATGGCTGTGGCCGTGCTGATCGGGTTGTGGGTTTACGATGAATTCGCCTTCGACAGGTACCATCAACATTACGATCGCATTGCTAAGGTCATGCAGAAAGGTGCTCTCAACAATGAGGTCTTCTACAACGAGTACATGCCGGCACCGCTGGGAAATGAGCTTGCTGCGAAGTTTGCGGATGACTTTGAACACGTGGTCATGTCGTCGTGGACCAGCGAGCATATCCTGGCGTATGGAGAAAAGAAATTCACCAGAAAGGGTAACTACCTGAGCGCCGGAGCGCCCGATTTGTTTTCCCTGAACATGAAACAGGGGACGCGCCGCGGGCTGAAAGATCAGAACTCCATCATGTTGTCAGAGTCGGTTGCACAGGCATTATTCGGGACGGCTAATCCGATAGATCAGATCGTGAAGCTGGATAATAGTATGAACCTCAGGGTTACAGGTGTTTACGAGGATCTTCCCTATAACACCGAGTTCAGGGACCTTTCATTTATCGCACCGTGGAGCTTGTATGTTGCCACGCAGGATTGGGTCAAAACGGCCATCGACAACAATCAATGGAACAACAATTCGTGGCAGGCGCTGGTGCAGATCAGCCCAAAATCAAGCTTTGAAGCGGTATCGAAAAAGATCCGGAATTTAAAGCTGCAACATGCACCCGAGACGGCATTTTACAAGCCGGAGCTTTTTCTTCAGCCCATGAAAAAATGGCATTTGTATACTGGCTGGGACAAAACCGGAAACCTGGACAGCCGCATTCAATATGTCTGGCTTTTTGGCATTATCGGTGTCTTTGTGCTGCTGCTTGCCTCCATTAACTTCATGAACCTGAGTACGGCCAGGTCCGAAAAACGTGCCAAGGAAGTGGGTATCCGAAAAGCAGTCGGTTCCTACCGCACGCAGCTGGTCAACCAGTTTTTTACGGAGTCACTGATGGTTGTGGGCCTGGCTTTTATACTTTCCATGTCGCTGGTCATCATCATTTTGCCTTTTTTCAACGAGGTGGCAGACAAGAAGATCAAGTTTCCGGTCGATAATGCCTGGTTCTGGTTGTCAGGACTGGCATTTACATTGGTTACCGGCATTTTCTCGGGAATATATCCCGCGTTTTACCTTTCCTCATTTCAGCCTGTAAAAGTTCTGAAAGGCGTGATCAATGTCGGTCGCTATGCCGCCATCCCGCGCAAAGTGCTGGTTGTTTTACAATTCACCGTTTCTGTTACCCTGATCATCGGGACCATCATTGTGGTCAAGCAAATCCAGCATGCCAAAAACCGGCCTATCGGTTATGATCGCGCCGGACTGATTACCGTAAATATGAATACGCCCGAGTTGTATGGGCATTACAATGCATTGAGGGATGATTTGCTGAAAACCGGCGCCGTGGTAAATATGTCCACTTCATCCACGCCGGCCACGGATATGAATTCTTCCAACGGCGGATTTGAATGGGAGGGCAAGGATCCGAATCTGAAGGAAAACTTTGGCACGATCGGGGTGACCCATGATTTTGGTAAAACAGTCGGTTGGGAATTTATCAGTGGCCGCGATTTATCAAGGGAATATGCCACAGACTCGTCAGGAATGGTGCTGAATGAAAAAGCGGTGAAATACATGGGCCTGAAACATCCTTCCGAAATCGTCGGTAAAATCATGAAATGGAACGGAAAGCCATTTACCGTGGTAGGGGTGATCAGGGATATGGTGATGGATTCGCCTTTTCAGCCGGTTTATCCGACGGTATTTATGCTCAACTACAACTGGGCTAATGTCATCAACATTAAGCTGAACCCGCACCAGTCCGCCGCCAGTTCCCTGGCAAAAGTGGCCACCGTTTTCAGGAAGTTCAATCCCGGCAGCCCGTTTGATTACAAGTTCACCGATCAGCAATATGCGCTCAAATTTGCAACAGAAGAGCGCATTGCCAAGCTTGCCTCAGCCTTTGCGATCCTTGCGGTTTTAATCAGCTGTCTGGGATTATTCGGGTTGGCTTCTTTTACGGCGGAGCAGCGGACCAAGGAAATCGGCGTCCGGAAAGTCCTGGGCGCGTCCGTGGCAAACCTCTGGGCATTACTATCCGGCGATTTTGTGAAACTGGTGATTTTATCCTGTGTCATTTCGGCACCAGTAGCCTATTATTTCCTCAGCGCCTGGCTTTTAAAATACGAATACCGTACCGAAATCTCGTGGTGGGTTTTTGTTGCTGCTGCCTCCGGGGCAATGCTGATCACCATGCTTACGGTTAGTTATCAGGCAATTAGGGCCGCACTGCTGGATCCTGTGAAGAGCTTAAAGAGTGAGTGAGGCGGTGATTCTGGCATGATATTCTTAGAGCATTTTTTAAACAAACAAAAAAACCATCATGGCAACTACAGAAAATGCAACCGGCGTATTACATGAACTGATCGAAATCAACAATGACCGCGTAGCCGGCTTTGAAAAAGTGATCGCCGATATCAATGACGAAAACATCGACCTGAAAGCAATCTTTGAAGGATATGCGCAGCAGAGCAGAAAAAATGTGCAGGAATTGTCCGCTATCGCGGGTTCTGCCCCACATTTAGAAGATGATAACAGTGTAGCAGGTACTTTGCACCGCGCATGGATCGATGTAAAGGCGCTTTTTGGCGGCAGCGACCGTGCCAGCATTCTATCAGAAGCTGAGCGTGGTGAAGATGCAATTAAAAAAGCATATCAGGATGCATTGAATTCTGCGGAACTGCCTTTTGACGCACAGGAAATCGTTAGAAGCCAGGCGCAGGATATCAACTCAGCGCATGACAAAATCAAACTTTTGCGCGACGCGGCTAAGGCTTAATTTCAGCAAAAGCCGGATTTAGAAGGCATTAAACCGCCCTGATTGTTCAGGGCGGTTTCTTTTTTAAAGTCTGGTCGCTGTCAGGAATTGCCTTTTGCGTCCCAGTGGTCTTTAATAATGTTTTGATCCTGGTCACGGATTAAAACACGCACAAACCTTTCGCCCCTCACACGTCCCTGTGCATCGCGGTTGCCGATGAATAACATGACCGGATTTCCTTCCTCATCTGTTTTGAAACTGATATCATATCGCTCAAATTTTTGATGAAGCATTTGTCCGGGTGCGTATTTTTTGCTCAGTTTTTTGAGCAGCTTTTCTCCGATTTTCATGTCTCGTATTTTTTATTGACCGCACTTTGTTGCCCTTACTTACCTGTGTAGGAAACCCGGTATACCACACCATTTGTATCGTCGGAAAACAACAGTGATCCGTCTTTGTGTACCGCTACGCCCACCAGTCTTCCGAAGTGTGCCCGGTTATTATTGACAATGAAACCGGTCACAAAGTCTTCAAACCTTACAGGTTTTCCGTTCTCAAAATGCATCCTGACAATCTTGTAACCAACCGGCTTGCTGCGGTTCCAGGAGCCGCGCATCGCTACAAATGCATCATTCTGATATTCCGCAGGAAATCCTGAACCATTATAAAATGCCATACTCATGGGCGCAGAATGAGCCTGATACGTGAGGGTAGGCAAGGTGGTTTTTTGCAGATATTGCTGGTAAGTCGTGTCACCTTCGGGCCGGTCGCCCGGGTTGTACTTGCCTTCACCATAAATGTATGGCCAGCCATAGTCAGCGCCTTGTTTGATCTGGTTCACTTCTTCCTTCTGCTCGTCGTCGCCCAGCCAGTCTATTCCGTGGTCCATCCCCCACAACTCGCTCGTTTGCGGATGCCAGCCAAAACCGATCGTGTTCCTTAAACCTTTTGCAAAAACTTTGCGGTTGGAGCCGTCTTCATCCGCCCGCAGGATGGTCGCGTTTTCACCATTTGGTTCAGGACAGGAATTACAAGTGCTGCCGACAGTAAGGTACATTTTATTATCCGGTCCAAAGCCAATCGTCCGGTTGGGGTGCTGGCCACCATCCGGCAAGTCGCTGATCAGCATCCGCGGCTGCCCAAGTGTACCATCCGGGTTCATATCCGCTACATAAACCTCCTTTACCGCCACCATGTACATTTTTCCATTGTGAATCGACAGCCCGTGCACCTGCTTGATGGTTGCCACTGTCTTTTTATTGTCAGCAACACCATCATTATTATTGTCTGTAAACATCATTACGATCCCTGCTTCCCGGTCAGAGGCATATACCTGTCCCTGATCACCGACTACCAGGATCCTTGGTTTGCCGACTCCATCCGTAAACTTATTCACAGCAAATCCTGCCGGCACTTTCAGCTGTGCAATGTTGGCATCGGTAGCAGGTTGTACCGCCGGATAAAACACATAACCCTCAATCTGCGTCGACGTCGGTTCCTCATCCGTTTCAGGGATAAATGATTCCCAAAAACTGTCACCGTCCTTACACCCGGTCACTGCGACAGCCAAAATGAGTACCAGCATGCTAGCCTTCCCCATCCATTTCCAAATCCCATAATTGTTTTCCATGTTCGTTTGTTTGTTGATAAATATGTATTCTGGCCGGGCAGATAAACAAAATACGTGCGCATTCTAAATCGGCGAAATTTCGAATGTGCGCGTGTAATGCGTTCTACATTCCGGGAATTGTTTTGAAAATTAAAATACGGATTTGGCAGTTACGCGTGTTGCTATCGATTCACAGTTCAGCTCCAATTTCCCACAACTAAGCCATCGAAATCGCCGGTTGGCGGGTTAACCCTTCTAACAACTGCGTGTCCTTGATACTTTTGAATCGATAATTCTTTTCATCGTCTCAATCACAATCAATCAATATGCGCAGACCAAAACTTCTCGAAAGGGCCGCCCAGGGCTTCATTTTCTTATCCGCATTGGCATTGCTTTCCGTCAGTGCCATGGCTTTAAAAGACCCTCAGTCGATCATGGACCTGGTAAGTGTCAAACTTACCAACAATGATGCATTCAGCTCAATAAGAGGCATTTACGGCGGCGTGAGCCTCACCTTGGTTATTTGTTTGCTTTACCTGATGTTTCATCATGTCACCGGCGGATTAGCCTTTTTGTCTTTGCTTTGGGGTTTTTATGCCTTGTCAAGAATCATCACAATATATTCAGAGGGCCCCCTCGGATCATTCGGCCAGCAGTGGTTACTGATCGAATCCACACTAGCCGTAATTGCGATCGCGCTATTCTGGGCAATGAAAAATGCGGAAGATTTGAAGCCTGCTGAGGTAAAGTAAACCGGGGAGGAGGAGTGCCTGACTTCGGGGTGATCGTGTCCTGCTAAATGTTGGAATCCGTGTTTCGCGTGGGATCCGAATTGTTTCATTTCAAAATGCGTTCGGGAACAGGGACATTGTTTCTCGTTACTCGAAATGATTTTAACACAACCAATACAAGTTTTTGCACCGGAGCTTTCCGATGTGAAAGATCCGACTGCTGGCTACTTTATCGCCGTCAGGCTGGACGATTTCTCGGAGGAAAGCCTGGTGGCGAGCACGGTTTACAGCCGCAAGGATTTTTACAAAATCTCCCTCATCACCGGGCACTCGGATTACCATTATCGTGGGGAAGTTTACCCGTTGCGGCCCAATGACTGGGCTTTGGTTTTTACAAACACCGAGATACCGTATCGCTGGGACCTGCACGAGGAGAAATGCCGGGGTTTCAGCTGTTTGTTTACAGAAGATTTCCTGCCCCTGCATACACACATTCGCCCGGCAGACTGGGATGTTTTCAACGGAAATGCGCAATCTGTTTTTAAGTTAGATGAAAGAGAGAAGCTTCATTTTGAAGGAATTTTTCAAAAAATGCTGGCAGAACAAGCTTCCGTTTACACGCACAAGTATGACCTGCTTTTCCTGTACGTTTTGGAATGCATTCATGGCGCGATGAAGCTGCAACCTGCAACCGAGCCGCGTCCCCAAAATGCGGCAGCAAGCCTGGTCAGGTCTTTCAAGGATTTACTTGCCAGCCAGTTCCCGATCGCCTATCCGCATCAACAGATCGGCTTGCGCTCGCCCCAGCAATTTGCCGACAAGCTCGCCGTGCATACCAATTATCTCAACCGCGTGGTAAAAGAAGTGACTGGCAAAACCACTTCACAGCTCCTGACCGAAAGGTTAATGCAGGAAGCGCACGCGCTGGTTATTCATTCCAATTGGACGATCGGCCAAATCAGTTACAGCCTCGGGTTTGACGAGCCGACGCATTTTGCCCGCGCTTTCCGGAATCATACCGGCGTCCCACCTTCTTCTTTGCGCCAGTTATAGCAATGGTTTGACCGAGGTCAGTTTTGGTTTGATCATGGTTAATGCTCGTTTCCTCCCGCTGGTAGTTTTGTATTTCAAAACTTACAAAGCGATTTTACTATGAAAACCTGGTTTATTACAGGCACCTCAAAGGGCTTGGGAAAAGTACTTACTGAAAAATTACTGGCAAAAGGAGATAGGGTGGTTGCAACAGTCCGGCAGGCAAATGCGCTGGACGAATTGAAATCGCAATACCCGGATACATTATGGGTTTACATGCTTGATGTCACGGATACTGCGGCCATCAAATCGGTGGTTCGTCAGGCATTTGGGGCAGCGGGCAGCATTGATTATGTCGTAAACAATGCCGGATATGCGCTATTCTGTGCCGTGGAAGAAGCCGGCGATGAGCAGATTCGTCAGCAAATAGATACGAATGTGATAGGCTCCATCCAGGTTATCCGTGCTGTTCTGCCTTATTTCAGAAAGCAGGGTTACGGTCGTATTTTGCAAATTTCCTCCGCTGGCGGGCAAACGACCTACCCGAATTTCGGTTACTATCACACCACCAAATGGGCGATTGAAGGCTTTTGTGACACCATTTCCCAAGAGCTCAAACCGCTCAACATTGGCGTTACCATCGTAGAACCCGGCGCACATCACACCTCCTTTGGCTCTGCCATGGTTACCGCCCCAGTAATGGAAGCCTACGATCAGACGCCCGCCGGGGACGTCAGAAGAGCCATCGCCGAGGGCGCATTCCCGATCAAAAACGACGTGCATGTTACGGTTCAAGCCATCATCGACAGCGTCAATGTGCATCCCGCGCCACTCAGGCTAGCTTTGGGCGGCGATGCTTACCGGGACGTCCGCGCATCTTTGGTAGCCAGACTGGAAGCACTGGACGCGCAGAAAGATCTCGCGCTGGCCAGTGAAAAATAGGGTAGGTTCGCCGGCTCGTCTGCGGGCTTGATACCATTTCTGTGAAGTTGCAGTTTAAACCTTGTGCGGTTTTTAAAGTCATAGACCTGAAAACCAAGGCAATATTTTATCCTGCAAATTTTTCTTCATGGAAAATATCATCAAATCGGAGCGGTTGCGACATCTGTACTGGCGGGCTGGGTTCGGGGCAAGCCCTGAGCAATGGTTGAAAGAAGACCGACCTGTTAAAAAAGTGGTGGAAGAAATGTTGGGTAACAAGCATGGCTTTCAGCCACTGACGGTGGTAGATGCCGACCAGTTTGTGAGAAACAAGACACCCAAAAAACGGATCGCTGAGGGCGGGCTCAATCGAGACGCCATTAAAATGCGTGTGAAGGAAAATGCGGAACACATCCGTGACCTGAATGTGCGCTGGGTGGAAAAGATGGCTTCGGGCGAGGATGTTCTTCGGGAGAAAATGGCTTTGTTCTGGCATGGGCATTTCGCCTGCCGTGTGCTCAATCCGGTGGCGGTGCAACATTATCTGAATACGGTCCGGCAACATGCGCTCGGCAATTTTGCAGATTTGCTGATGGCCGTTTCAAAAGAGCCTGCGATGCTTCAATTTCTTAATAATCAGCAGAACAGGAAGAATGCGCCCAATGAAAATTTTGCCCGGGAAGTAATGGAATTGTTCACATTGGGACGCAGTTCCGGAGAATATACCGAAGCCGATATCAAAGATGCTGCCAGGGCTTTTACAGGCTGGGGATATAATGTCAGCGGCGAATTCATTTTCCGGCAAAATCAGCATGACGATGGTGAGAAAACGATCTTTGGTCAGACCGGCCAATTCAAAGGCGAAGATGTGATCCGGCTTTTGCTCGAAAAAAAGCAGACAGCCAATTTTATTACAGGCAAAATATATCAGTTTCTGGTCAGCGAACAGACGAATAGTCCGGAAGTAAGATCACGGATCAAAATGCTTGCTGAAAACTTTTACAAATCGGACTATAACATTGCGGGGCTTCTGAAAAGCATTCTGACCGCCGATTGGTTCTACGACCCGAAAATCCGGGGCAGCCGCATCAAATCACCCGTTGAACTTGTCGCCGGCATGCAGCATACCTTAGGGCTGGTTTTTGAACAAAAGCAGTCGCTGATCTTTATCCAGCGCACATTGGGGCAGGTCTTGCTTTATCCCCCCAATGTAGCCGGGTGGCCAGGCGGGCGAAACTGGATTGATTCTTCAAGCCTCTTGTTCCGGATGAAATTGCCTGACCTGGTTTTGAAGTCCGGCGAGGTAACCCTGCAGCCCAAGCAGGACGGCGACGTCAATACAGAATTACTGGCCAGGCGCGGCAGTGACCTGATGCATGTAAAGCTGGACTGGAATGCATTTGAGTCCGCATTTTCGGAGATTAAATCTGACCAACTCTTCGAAGCTTTGGCGGCCTGCCTGATTCCGTTACCGCTGGAAAAAACACAGCGAGAGCTCATATTGAAAACCGCCGGAAAAAGCAGCTCGCGCGGTGAACGGATCAAAAATCTCACCATCGCATTGATGGCTTTGCCGGAGTATCAGCTTTGCTAGATGGAAATTCGTAGCTGCGTATAAGTGTGTGCGTTCTTAGTTTTATCAATTAAATGGCATTGGAAATGAAACGACGGGAATTTTTAAAAAGATCGGCTTTAACGACTGCCGGAACCATGATGATTCCTTCTTTTTTGAAGGCTTATGAACTGGGGCAGATGAATGTGGGTGCGGCAGGTAGCAAAATTTTGGTAGTAATTCAACTCTCTGGCGGCAATGACGGACTTAATACGGTTATACCTTTCAGAAATGACATTTACTACCGGGAAAGGCCTTCCCTGGCAATTGCTCGCGAAAAAGTATTGGCGCTGAATGACGAGATGGGGTTCAATCCGGCACTATCACCATTGAAAGAACTCTATGATGAAGGCTTGGTGCGGGTGATCAACAATGTTGGCTACCCAAATCCCGACAGGTCACATTTCCGCTCCATGGACATCTGGCAGACAGCCAGCAGTTCCGACCAATACTTGCAAACCGGCTGGGTAGGACGCTACATGGACGCTGCCTGCTCGGGTGCCGGCGGCTGTGCACCGCACCGGGCGGTGGAGGTGGACGATACGCTCAGTCTGAGCCTGAAAGGAAATGCGGTAAATGGCCTTGCCTTGCTCAATCCCAAAAAACTGTATAATCAAACCCGCGGCGGAATGGTGAAAGAATTGGCGCAAACCAGTAGCTCAAAAACACCGGATAACCTGGGTTATCTGTACAAAACGCTGGCTGAAACCGTATCCTCCGCAGCCTATGTGTACGATCAATCGGCGAAGTCTGTCCACCAGACAAAAGGGACATACCCCGCGCATGAGTTGGGGAAACGACTGAAAACGGTATCGGAACTAATTCAGTCAGACACAGTTACACGGGTTTATTATGTTTCCATTTCGGGTTTCGATACACATGTAAACCAGGCAGGTCAGCAAGAAAGGCTTTTGCGGCAATATGCCGAGGCGGTAAAGGCATTTATGGATGATATGAAGGCAACCAATCGCCAGGATGATGTTTTGGTGATGACTTTTTCAGAGTTTGGTCGTCGGGTAAAGCAGAATGCGAGTAATGGTACGGACCACGGCACCGCCAACAACGTTTTTCTGGTAGGAGGGGGTCTCAGCAGCAGCGGCCATATTTACAACCAGCCGCCAGACCTGGATAATCTAGAAGAGGGCGATTTGAAATTCTCTGTTGATTTCCGGAGCATTTATGCAACCCTGCTTGCAGATTGGCTGAATGCAGACGCTCAGGCTATTCTTGGTAATAAGTTTCCTAAACTGGATCTTTGGTCCTAGCAATTATTGGCAGTGCAGGCAGAATTTCAGAAGATTCTCTCACGTGGTTGCTAACGAACCATTCGAAAGCAGCTGCCAGTAATTTTCTGAGCCATCGGCAATGTTCCCTGATGGGCGCCGGCTTACGTCAGGCGTTGCGGGCAAGCTGCTGGTACTTCTCCACCGCCGCATCTTTGCCAGTCCGAAGTTCATCCAGCAGGCCAGGGTCAATGTCGGTCGTATAATGCCGGGCTCCCCACAGGATGTGCGACACGATAATCGGCACGATATCTAACCCTTTTTCCGTCAATCGGTATGTGAATTTTGATTTTTTATCAGCGGCTACTTCCTTGGTCAAGATGCCCTGCGATTCCAGGACGGCCAGACGATCGGCCAGCACATTGGTCGCGATTTTTTCTGCTGATTGCAGAAACTGCCCGTAAGTAGACTTTCCTGCAAACACCATATCCCTGAGAATGAGCAGGGTCCACTTGTCCCCCAGCACGTCGAGCGAGGTGCTGATCGGGCAGGCAGAACGTTGTTTTGGCTCTTTCATAATAAATGAATTCATTTTTACTTGCTTTTTGCAAGTATTATTTTTTAACTTTACACTTGCAAATCGCAAGTAAATATAAACTGTTTTTTTTAATTCTTTTATTATGATTTTAGTAACAGGTGCCACAGGCGGTTTAGGACGCCAAACCATCGAATTTTTGCTCAATACTACCCCGGCCTCACAGATTGCAGCTTTGGTACGGGATGTTAACAAAGCTACGGACCTCGCTGAGCGTGGTGTAGACGTCCGGCAAGCCGACTACCTTGATGAGGCTGCGCTGGTGCGGGCCTTCCAGGGCATTGATAAGGTGTTGCTGGTTTCGGCAGTAGCCTTTACCGACCGGGCACGCCAGCACAGGAATGTCATCGACGCCGCCAAAGAAGCCGGTGTAAAGCATCTGTTTTACACCAGCATCCAGCGCAGTACGAATTTTGTCATGATGGAGGTTACAGAAAGTGACCTGGCTACGGAAGCCTACCTGAAAGCATCCGGACTTGCTTACACCATTCTCAAAAACGGCTACTATTTTGAAGGACTGGGGTATATGATTGGCAGCGAAGTGCCGGAAGCGGAGATACAGGTTCCGGCGGGAGAAGGCAAGATCGCCTTAGTGAGGCGTAGCGAACTGGCTGCTGCCACTGCCGCGCTGCTTACCAGTGAAGGACATGAAAATCAGGAGTATACCCTGTCAGGCAGCGAAGCGTATTCGTTTCACGACATTGCCCGGGAATTATCTGCACTGGCGGGCAGGCCTATTTCTTACAAAAGCATCGGGCAGTCAGAATTTGTTGCGCAGAAAGTGGCTGCAGGCTTGCCAGAAATCGTTGCCAAATTTATTGGCCAGTGGGCCGCTGCGGCAGAACATGGCATGCTGGCGGGAACCAGTGACATTGTGGAGCGTCTGCTGGGCCGCAAGCCCACATCGCTGCGGAAGTATCTGAAAGCAACTTACTTTCCGGGTACCTGACGTTTTTCAACGACAGCCCAAGTTACCGAGCTTTTACAGACAATTAGGAATTTGCCAGCAAGTCAAGAGTTGCCTGTAACTTGCTTATTGCGAAGCTGGGTTTAAAGGTGCTTGAAGGAGTATCATTATTCCCTTCGCTATCTGTTTTCAGCTCATGCAAAACATCGGAAACATGCTCGGAAATCAAATTATGAAGGTTTTCAACTTCCGCATGTCGCTCCTGTAGTGCATGCTGGATTGCCCGCATCGCTTTGTCAGCGGATTTCAATTCGATCAGGTTTACAACATGCCTGGCCAATATCTGCAACGCGAGAAGCTGTTGTTCCGTCAGCTCCCTGGGTATATGGTCGATCACGCAAAGCGAGCCGAGGCCAAATCCTTTGCTGTCTATGAGCGGTGCGCCGGCGTAAAATATGACATTCGGGTCATCGGTTACGAGCGGGTTTTGTGCAAACCTCTCGTCTTCGCGGGAATCGGGTACGATAAAAACCTGGGATGGATTCTGGATTGTATGGGTGCAAAATGCAAATTCCCTGGGCGTTTCTTTGACAGCCAAGCCATGGTTTGACTTAAACCACTGGCGGGAATCGTCCACCAGACTTATTAGGGAAATGGGTGTTTTGCAAATTTCAGATGCGAGCTTGGTGATATCTTCATACTCTTTTTCAGGGAGTGAGTCGAGAATATCATATCCTTTTAAAGCGGCGAGCCTTTCTATTTCTGCAGGTGTGATGGACGTTTCAAACATGGTAATGATCTCTGCCAAAAGATACGGCATAAATGCAAAGATGCAAATTTTATCGACCGGGCTCCAAATTAGGCGGGACTTATGAAAAGTCTCAGATTAATCCGAAATTGGTTTCAATGAATGCTTCGCTCAACCCGCTTATCGAGACCATACGATCAATAGTACCGCTGACTCCGGCAGATGTTACTCTTATCGAGACTTTGTTCCAGCCTTTGCTGCTGAGGAAAAACGAATATTTTGTTCAGTCCGGACAAGTTTGTCAACATGTAGGCTTCATTCAATCAGGTTTGGTCCGGTATTTTGTCAACCAGGACGGCGACGAAAAGATCTATGACTTTGGTTTGGAAAACGACTTTGTCTGTGACTATGAAAGCTTCGTCCCGCAAAAGCCCTGTCGGCGCGACATTCAGGCTATTGAAGATTCCAGTCTTTGGGTGATTTCATGGACCAATCTGCAACGTCTGTTTTCCGAACTTACTTATGGTGAGCGCTTTGGCCGGATCGCTATCGAGCAGGTTTTTGTCAGGACGATCGGGCAGTTGGTCTCACTTTACACGGATTCGCCAGAGCGCCGGTACCAGGCATTTTTAGATGAGTATCCAACGCTGCCGCCCCGGATTACACAATACCATATATCTTCCTTTGTTGGGGTCAAACCGCAATCGCTGAGCCGGATACGGGCGCGATGGGCGGGGAAGGATTACAATCGTCTTTCTTCACCTGAGTGAATGCACAGGCAGGGGCTGCTGACCAATTTTGTGCTGTACTTTAAAAACGCACAAGATCATGTCAACACAACCTATTTCTTCTTCACTCAGGCTGATAAGCCTGCTACTTGGTTTGGGAATGCTATTTATTGGCGCCCGTTTCCTGATTGCCCCGGAAGTCGGTGAAGCCGGATTTGGCCTGCACTATGACCAGCCGAATTATGCTTTCCACAGCATTAAGGGCATCCGGGACATTTTCTCGGGACTGCTCATCGTGCTCTTCGCCTGGTCGCACGACCGCAGAGCGTTATTTCTGACCTTATTGGCCGGCTCCATCATTCCTTTGGCTGACATGATCACTGTCTGGCAAACACCAGGCAGTAATCTGTGGGCCATGCTTATTCACGGAGGGACCGTCGTTACACTGTGGGTGATGAGCTATTTTTTAAGGCATTAAATAAATCAAACATTCATTACAAAGATTTGGGAAACCAGTCGGTTGTATTATATTTGCAACCGACTGGTTTCTTTTTGTCTATACAAGAAGATCTTAATCAAACGGTTTTTATAACGATCAACAAACATTTCATGAGAAGAGATATTTTCCAAGCCATCGCCGATCCTACCCGAAGAGCAATCATCTTACTGATCGCGGTACAAGCCATGACACCCAACGCGCTTGCCGAGCATTTTGATACCACCCGACAAGCGATTTCCAAGCATTTGAAGGTACTTATACAGTGTGAGCTGGTTAAACCACAACAACAAGGCAGGCAGATTTACTATCAGCTTGAAGTTGAAAAAATAGATGAAATAGACCACTGGCTGCGACAATTCCGAAAAATCTGGGAAAGCCGCTTCGAACGTCTGGACGACCTTTTAACAACACTTAAAAAACAACAGCAATGAAACCTAATCTTCAATTTGATTTTTTGGCAGACAAGCAAAATAACAGCTTACAATCCGGCGCGAATTCCAGGCAGATCGTCATTTAGTTTGGGACTGTTACACAAAAAGTGAGCTCCTTGACCAGTGGTTTGCGCCCAAACCGCTGTCTACAAAGACAAAGTCCTTCGATTTTCGGGAGGGCGGTCACTGGCATTATGCCATGCTGGAACCGAATGGCAATGAATATTGGGGCTGGACCGATTACGTAAAAATCCAGCCAGTTGAGTATTATACGGCCCTCGACGCATTTTCTAATGCGGAAGGAGAAATCAACGAAAGCCTTCCACGCGCTGAGTGGCTCGTGACCTTTACCGATAAAGGAGACAATGCATTGGTCGAAACGGTCGTCACCTACAAATCGCTGTCAGATCTCGAAGCGGTTATCCAAATGGGAATGGAAGATGGAATGACCAGCACACTCGAAAAACTTGATGAACTATTATACACTTTAACAGACAAAAAAATGAGCGACAAGGTGACGGTTAATGCAACAATTGATGCGGATGCGGCGAAGGTTTGGGATTATTACACAATGCCTGAGCATATTACAAAATGGAATTTTGCGGACCCGTCCTGGTGCTGCCCTTCCGCTTCGAACGACATGCAGGTAGGAGGAAAATACGCCGCCCGGATGGAAGCAAAAGACGGAAGCTTCGGCTTCGACTTTGAAGCGGTTTACGACGAAGTTAACCCAGGCAAAAGTTTTGCTTATAGCATGCCAAATGGCCGAAAAGTTGACGTAGTTTTTGAACCTGCTGACGACAAGACAAATGTAAATGTGACGTTTGATGCGGAAACAGAAAACCCTGTCGAAATGCAAAAAGCCGGCTGGCAGGCGATTTTAAACAACTTTAAAGAATATACAGAGTCAAACTAACCGATCGGAGATAACGATTTGAAAAACGCTGTTACCGTTTAAATGGTAGCAGCGTTTTTTATTTTTACTACTATATAAATGAAACCCACCGGCTGCCGTCAGGCCTTGTGACAGACCGAGATAACGGTATCAAGGTTATTAAACCGAATTCCTCAGATAGACACTCGTAATCGATCCTTCCGCGCGCAATAATTCCACCGGCGTGCCTTCAAAAACGACTTTTCCGCCTTTGGTGCCGCCGTCCGGGCCCATATCAATGATCCAGTCTGCATTTTTGATGACATCCAGGTTGTGTTCGATGACGACCATGGTGTTGCCGGCGTCGACGAGGCGGTTCATGATGGAAAGCAGGTGGGTAATGTCCGACATGTGGAGGCCGGTGGTGGGTTCATCGAGGACGTAAACGCCGCTTTTTTTGTGCAGCTCGCTGGCGAGTTTGATGCGCTGACATTCGCCGCCGGATAATGTGCTCAGCGGCTGACCCAACGTAAGATAGTCCAGGCCGACGTCACTCATCGCCTGTAACTTTTGCAGGATTTCTTTTTGGGTAAAAAATTCAAGTGATTGTAAAACAGTCATTTCCAGTACATCGGAAATCGATTTTCCATCCAAATGATAGGCAAGTACCTGTTCCTTGAAACGCTTTCCCTCGCAAACTTCACAGGGCGTTTTGATGCCATCCAGAAAAGCCAGATCGGTATAAATAACACCCGTGCCCTGGCAAGTTTGGCACGCACCTTCGGAATTGAAACTGAACAAAGAAGCACTCACGCCGTTTGCTTTGGCAAATGCTTTCCGAAAATCGTCCATCACACCGGTGTAAGTGGCTGGATTAGAGCGGGTAGAGGTGCCCACGGCCGACTGATCGATCACTACTGCCTTGGGATGCTGTGCCAAAAATACCTGGTGAATTAAAGAGCTTTTTCCCGAGCCGGCAACGCCCGTCACCACGGTGAGTACACCTTTTGGAATGTCAACATTTACATGGTGCAGATTGTTGACATTCGCATTCACGACAGAAAGTTGGCCCGAAGGTTTCCGGAATTTTCCCTTGATCGGCAAGGATTGTTTGATATGTCGGCCGGTTAATGTATCTGCTTTCGAGAGATCAGTAAAACTGCCTTCAAACACAATGTGACCGCCTTTTGTACCGGCATGCGGGCCGACGTCGACAATGTGGTCCGCGACTTTGATCACATCCGGATCGTGCTCGACGACGATGACGGTGTTGCCTTTGTCCCGCAGTTTTCCCAGCAGCTCATTCAGGCGGTGTACATCTCTGGGATGCAGGCCCACGCTCGGCTCGTCGAAAATGTACATCACATCAATCAGGCTGCTGCTGAGATGTTTCACCATTTTCACCCGCTGTGATTCGCCGCCGGATAATGTGCTGGTTTCGCGGTCGAGGCTTAAATATTCCAGACCAATGTTGACCAAATGTCCGATCCGCTCAGTCAAAGTTGTGACCATGGAAGCGGCCAAAGGGCTCTCTATCTTTTTAATCAGATCCAGTAATTCCGAAACTTCCATCGCCGACATTTCGGCAATGTTCAGGCCTTCAATCTTGCAGCCCAGTGCCGCCTGGCTCAGCCTTGCGCCTTTGCAAAGTGGACAGGGGCGGAGTGCAATGTAGGGCGCGACCTGCTTCTGCGTGCGCTCGGATAATGTTTTGAGATCCCGTTTTATATATGCCCTTTCGAATTTCTCGATCACGCCGAGATAACTCGCATTCATCGTCCCGCCACCCACTTGCAGCTTGAATTTCAAATCCTTCCCATGCAGCAGCAAGTTCATTTCCTCAGGCGTGAAATCCGACAGTTTTTTATCATTATCAAAAAATCCTGAACTGGCGTAGCTGGCTTTTTCCCAGGTTGCAAACGTCGGCACTTGCACGGCGCCTTCATTCAGCGACTTGCTCATATCCAGGAAAGTATCGGATACAACACCCATTTTCTTGCCTAGCCCGTTACATTCCGGGCACATTCCCTGCGGGTCATTGAAAGAAAACGCATTGGAACCACCGATGTGGGGCTTTCCGATCCGCGAAAAAAGCAGCCGCAGCACCGGAGAAATGTCGGTGATCGTACCTAATGTTGAATGCGAATTCCCGCCAAGCCTCCTTTGGTCCACGACGATCGCCATGCTCAGGTTTTCGATCGCGTCGGCGTGAGGTTGGGCATATTTCGGTAGGAAGTTCCGGATAAACATGCTGAAATTTTCATTCAGCTGCCGCTGCGCCTCAGTTGCGATGGTATCAAAAACAATGGAAGATTTTCCGGACCCCGACACGCCGGTAAAGATCGTAATCTTCCGTTTCGGAATGCTTAAAGACACATTTTTGAGATTATTCTCCCGCGCACCGCGAATTTCAATGTATTCCTGAGGCATGTTGGATTTAGGTAAAGTGGAAGAATTGGCTGGAAAAGCAAATCAACGAAAATGCAACAACTTTTTAAGTATTTGTGAAATCAATTCACAAAATTTATATTTGGAAAAAACTATCACACGCTAGGATAAATGAGCAAATCTAGAAGGGAAAAATTAGTAGAAGAATTGCAGCAAATGATCGATGAGGCAGAAAGTCTGCTTATTAACACACCTAATAATGTGACAGCAGAAGAATATCAACATGCAATAGAAAGGATTAAATACCTGCGGGAAACATTGAAAAATGTATTGAAAATGTGAGGGCAATGGTTACTTATAAATATGTATTGAAATGAAATCTATAAATAAGACTAATACAGTGTTTGAAGAAGTTAGCCAGCTGCTTGATGATGTAGAATCTAAATTGATGGAACTGACAGGCAGCAAGCTGATTATCATGGATAAGGAATACAAGCTGCGTGAGTGGATGACCCTTTCCGACTACTGTAAGAAGTATCAGATTAAGCCCTCGCGGCTTTCTAACTGGATTGAGCGGGGTATTGTTCCAAATGGGAATTTAATTGTCATACCCGAACTGAATGGCTTGAAATTGATAAAAAACCAACCTTACGCGGCAAGGTCTTATGAAACCCGGGCAGTTCGAAGTGCAGTTAATTGATGCGTAAATTGTCAAACCAAAAAAAAGCCAGATCAACAGATCTGGCTTTCCTATTTTTAAAATCAACTAAAAACCTTAATTCCAGCCGCCGCCGAGTGCACGGTAAATATTGACCGTGGCATTCATTTGCTGCATTTTGGTTTCGATCAGGTCGAATTTTGATTCCAGGGCTTCGCGCTGGGTTAATAATACTTCCATGTAATCGGCGCGGGCTGAGGTGAAAAGTCGGTTTGCAATGTTGGTCGACTCGTTCAAAGCTTGCACCTCCCGGAATTTGGTATCGTAAGCCAAACCCAGATTATTAATGTTCGAAAGCTGGTTTACCACCTCGATATAAGCATTCAAAACAGTACGCTCATAGTTGTAAACTGCCTGGATTTGTCTTGCATTGGCACTGTAATATGTTGCCTGGATCGCATTTTTGTTAATCAGCGGTCCTGCAAGGTCACCTACCAGCGCACCCATTAGCGATTTTGGTACATTACCTAAATAAATCGGGTTAAATGCTTGTAAACCAATCGCCGCTGAGATTCCCAAAGAAGGATAAAAATTCGCTCTTGCGACCTGAATGTCCAGCTTTGCGGCTATCAGATCCTGCTCTACCTGACGCACATCCGGGCGGTTTTGCAGCAATTGCGCCGGGATACCAGCCTGCATGACATTCGGTACAAGGCTCTCGAAGCTGGTGGTATCTCTCAAAACAGGCTGCGGGTAGCGTCCCAACAGAAAGTTGATCCGGTTTTCAACCTCCACAATCCGCTGCCTGATGGCATACTGGCGGTTTGTGGTGTTAAGTACCTGCGCTTCAAACCTGCGCACGGCAAGTTCAGTAACACGGGTCGCCTCTTTCTGCATCTTCACAATTTTCAATGCATTGTTCTGGATCTCAATGTTCTGGCTCACGATGTTCAGCTGTGTGTCCAGGGCGCGCAGCTCATAGTAAGAGTTGGCGATCTCGGCTACAATGTTGGTCATCGTGAAATTCCGGCCCTCGATCGAGCTTAGATACCGGTACATGGCCGCTTTTTTCGCATTCCGCAGTTTGTGCCAGATATCTATTTCCCAGCGTGCAAAAAGGTTGATCCCAAAGTCCGGAAGCGGCTCGGGCGTTTCTCTTCCCGGCTTGATCTCGGTTGTAGCTTCGCTCGAACCTACCTGCGTGTAGCGACCTGCTTTTTCCACTCCGGCACCGCCGCGCAGACCGACAAAAGGCATGTATTCCCCTTGTCTGGCACGGATCTCGTTTTTAGAGATCGCGATTTCCTGCAAAGTAATGTTCAACTCCTGGTTATTGCTAAAAGCCGTGTCGATCAGGGCGCTGAGGTAGGGATCTGTAAAATAATCCCGCCATTTTATCTTACCCGTGTTAGTCGAATCCGTGCCCTGCGTCGCATTATAGCTGCTTGTCAGTGCCGGGTTGGGCGTTCTTTGTACCGAGTTTGGTGCATGGCATCCGTAGTATGTCAGGGCGACAAATGCCACCCCGACCCACTTTAATATTCTTTTATTGCGCATCGTTTTGAGTTTCTTGTGTTTGAGGGAAAGCGTCGACCGCGTGAACAAATTGCTCAGACAACGAGCCGTCATCTTCATCTTTGATCATTTTTCTGCCGTCGGCCAGAGAGCCGAAGATGACGTACAATCCTGGAATGATGATAACCCCGAAAATGGTACCGAACAACATACCGCCGAGCGCCGAAGCACCGATGGTACGGTTACCGATCGCACCTGCACCTGTCGCGCTGATCAGCGGGATCAAACCGGCGATGAAGGCGAAGGAAGTCATCAAAATCGGACGGAAACGTACTCTTGCTCCCTCGATAGCCGCATTCAGGATCGTTTCACCCTGGTGCCGTTTCTGGACGGCAAACTCGACGATCAACACCGCATTCTTACCCAACAACCCGACGAGCATGATCAGACCGATCTGTGCATAAATGTTGTTTTCCAGGCCCATCAATTTCAGCAATAGGAATGAACCAAACACCCCAACCGGCAGCGACAACACTACCGCGAAAGGAATGATGAAGCTTTCATATTGTGCGGCGAGTACGAAGTAAACGAATGCCAAAACGATCATAAATACTACCAGCGATTCATTTCCGCGGATCGATTCATCGTATGAAAGACCTTCGAATGCAATGTCATAACCTGTCGGCAATGTATTCGCAGCCACTTCACGGATCGCCGCGATGGCATCCGCTGTGGTATATCCTTTGGCAGGAAGTCCCTGGATCGCAGCGGAGTTATACAGGTTGAAACGCGTGATCTCATTCGGTCCCTGTCCTTTTTTCAATTTCATAAAAGAAGAATAAGGCACCATTTCACCTGCATCATTTTTTACAAAAAGCTTCAAAAGGTCAGATGGAAGACGACGGAAACTAGGGTCGGACTGCACATACACTTTAAAGAACTGGTTGAATCTTGTAAAACCCTGTTCGTAAGTACTACCGATCATAATGTTCAGGTTATCCATCGCTTTTCCGATCGATACGCCTTTTTGCATCGCCAGCTGATTGTCAATCTGCAATTCGTACTGCGGATAGTTGGCAGCGAAGAAGGTAAACAAACCGGTCAGCTCGGGACGTTTGGCCAGATCTTCCATGAATTTCTTGTTGATCTTGTCAAATTCCGCGTAATCGGTATCAGTCGTTTTATCCAGCAAACGCATAGAGAAACCACCGGAAGTACCGAAACCTGGGATCGCTGGTGGTTCAAAAAATTCAACCACGGCTCCAAGTCCTCTGGTTTTACCTTCAAGCTCTTCCATGATCTCCTTCACATTCAGCTTACGGTCGTGCCATGGTTTTAAGTTGATCAAACAGGTACCTGCGTTAGAACCGCGACCTTCTGTCATGATCTCGTAACCTGCCAGAGAAGATACCGATTCGATTCCTTCCACTTCCTCGCAAATCTTTTGAAGACGTCTTGAAACTTCATTGGTTTTTTCCAAAGTCGATCCCGGAGGTGTCTGGATGATCGCGTAGATCGTACTTTGATCCTCGTTTGGAATAAAACCTGCTGGAAGCACTTTGTTCACATAAACAATACCTGCGCAGAATGCCAGCAACACGCCCCAGGTTACCACCCGGCGGCTTACGATCCTTTTCAGCAAGCCTACATATTTTCCGGTTACCCGGTCAAAAACCCGGTTGAAACCGTCCAGCGATTTTGTCAGGATGTTTTTCTTTTTAGGATGTCCGTGGTGGTTTTGCAGCAGCATGGCGCAAAGTACCGGCGTCAATGTCAAGGCGATAAGTGCCGAGATTACGATGGAGCTCGCCATCGTGATCGAGAACTGGCGGTAGAATGTACCGACCGGACCAGACATGAAGGAGATCGGAAGGAATACCGAAACCATGACCGCGGTGATCGCGATGATCGCGCCGCTGATCTCTGCCAATACTTTTTTCACCGCATTAAAAGGCGAAATCCCAGGCTCTTCCTCAAACTTCGCGTGGACGGCCTCGACGACGACAATCGCATCATCGACCACAATACCGATCGCAAGTACCAATGCAAAGAGCGTGATCAGGTTGATCGAAAGCCCGAAACCCTGTATGACAAAGAATGCCCCGATCAGCGAAACCGGTACCGCAAGGATCGGGATCAATGTGGAACGCCAGTCGCCCAGGAAGACGAATACCACAAGTGCTACCAGGATAAATGCATCCCGCAATGTGTCGATTACCTGCTCGATAGACGCGTCAAGGAATTTCGATACGTCATAGCTGATCTTGTAATCCACGCCCGGAGGGAAGGTTTTCTTCATCACGGCGAGCTTCTCTTTTACTTCTTCAATCACGTCGCTCGCATTACTACCATAGTTTTGGCGTAGTACGATCGCCGCAGAAGCGTGGCCGTCAAGGTTAGAATAAATATCAAAAAACTCGCTACCCAGCTCCACTTTTGCAATATCCCTTAAATGGATACTTTCCCCGTTTGCGTTAGCCCGGATAATGATCCCTTCGTATTCTTCCGGCTTATCGTACCGGCCTTTATAGGTCAATACATATTCCAGTGATTGTGCTGCGATACCGGAGCTTTGTCCGATCCGGCCCGGGCGACCTACAATACTTTGTTCGCCCACCGCCTTCATCACTTCCTCAGTAGAAATGTTGTAGGCACGCATACGTTCCGGGTTCAGCCAGAGACGCATCGCATACCGGCGGCTACCCAGGATCTGCGCCCGCGCGATACCCTTTGTGCGTTGCAGCTCGGGGATCATTTTTACGGTCGCGTAGTTGAACAGGAATTTTTCGTCAATCGTCTCCGCTTTCGAGTACAGGTTGACGTACATCAACATACTAGGCTGTACCGGCGTGATGATAACCCCCTCACGTTGTACCAGTTCCGGCAAAAGTGGCATTACCTGGTCCACCCTTGTTTTTACCCGGATTACGGCCACGTTGGGGTCGGTCCCGGGCTCGAAGATGATCCTTAGCGTCGCCTCCCCCGCACTGGTTGCATCAGTTGCAATGTAACGCATGTCCTGCACCCCGTTGATCGCCTGTTCAAGGGTGATCAGCGTGGATTTTACGAGTACGTCCGCACTCGCACCAGGGTAGGCAATAAAAATGTTTACGGTCGTCGGGGCAATGTCCGGGAATTGGGAAATGGGTAATTTCTCAATCGCCAGAATGCCTATGAAGACGATCATGATCGAGATCACAATCGCAAAAACAGGTCTTCTTATGAATTGATTGAACATGTCTTTTTGTGCTTTTTAAGATACCTGACTATTCGGCGTACAGACTTAAATTCGAGATCACAGAATCAGGCTTCACGAACTTGGTGTGTATTTTCTCGTTCTCCTTCACCTGACGCAAACCTTCCAGCAGGATCTTATCATCCTTGGTCAGACCAGAGCTGACGACGAAAATATGCGGCAGCTCGGCGGCGATCTTGATCTCTCTTGAATGGATCACATTGTTTTTATCCAGTACAAAAACATATTTCTTTTCAAGTACCTCGAAAGTGGCTTTCTGAGGGATGATCAGCGCATTTTTGTAGGGAAGCTTTACTAGGATGTTACCTGTTTCTCCATGTCTCAGCAACCTGTTCGGGTTTGGGAATGTAGCCCTGAAAGCAATGTTACCCGTCTCATTATTGAAGTCCGCCTCGATCGTTTCAACTACCCCAGGATATTCAAAAATCTTATTGTTGGCCATCAGAAGGTTCACTTTCAGGCCTCCGTCTTTACTGATCTTCGTTTTGTAATCCAGGTATTCCGCCTCGGGAACATTGTAGTAAACCCACATTTTGCTGTTGTCCGAAAGGGTTGTCAGCAAATCGCCCTCGTCGAGCAAACTTCCCAGCCGCACCTGAAAATGGTCCATGATACCGTCAAAAGGTGCGCGGATATCGGTAAACCCAAGGTGCACTTTCGCCAGTCCCAGCTCTGCTTTCGCTTTGTCGAGTTTCGCTTTTGCCAGCGCCAGCTCGTTCTTCGAAACCACATTGCTGTCGGCCAGCGACTTGGTGTTTTTGAATTCGATCTCGGCAAAATTTGCTTCCGCTTCTGCTTTCTGTGCTTCGGCCTGGTAAACCATCGGCATGATCTGGAACATCATCTGTCCCTTTTTCACGGTCTGACCTTCGTCCACATATATTTTTTGCAGATATCCTCTTTCCAGCGCCCTCAATTCAATGTGGCTGATCGCGCGGATCTGGCTAACATATTCCTTGGTGACCAATGTATCTTTCTGTAAGGGGCTTGTAGTGAGGTAGTCAACCTCTTCTTCCTTCTCTTCTTTTTTTGATTCACAGCCTGTTTGCAGAAACAAAGCGCACAAGCTCATCAACATGAGAATTCTCTTCATGATCATTTTTAGATATTTAAAAATTATAGTTTTCTGACATTTTCCTGTTGTGTCGCCCGGCCTCATCGCCGGACATTTGCGGGGTTTCCGCTTAAAAAAGGGTTGGGATCAAATCCGTAAAACCCGAAGCCTCAGATACCTGCTGGAAGAGGAATAGAACCAGTGCGTAAAAAATGGCAAAACCTCCTTGACTTGGTCAAAAAGGTGGACAGGTATCTGGTTAAAAAATGAATAAAGATCGTTACAAGGCTGGGTATACGTTTTTGCAAACGCAGATTTATAAAGCTCTTCCTCTTTCTCTTCGGGATAAGTTCCGTCGTGAGATTTGGTGTCGGTATTTAGCTCGGCGCGGATGACGGCCTGGCGGTGAAAAGCATCGTTTAATGTGGCTTCCCCTGACTTTTCCAGGCGTCTCTGCAACCTCTGACGCGCTGCACTCCGGTGCGAATACGCCGAAGCGGTACCGCGTCCCACCAGCAGGAGGATAAACAGGAACACCACATATTTTCCCAGCGCCTTCATCATTTCAAAGCAGGGCTATGAGGTTGTGGGTAAGTGCCTCCGAGCCATTTCGGCGAGGCTGTTAAAATCCCTGTTTTATAATTTTTCATAGAAGTGAGCTTTATGTAATTGGTTACAAAAACCGCACATTTCTCTTAATAAGGTGTTAAAAGCAAGTTAAAAAGGGATTAAAATGTCGCGATTCGAACCAAAAATCTTAAAAAAAGACAATTCCGGAAAAAACAGGTCTACCCATGGTAACAAAGACCTTGGCCTGCCGCCGGAAACCGTTTTTGAAAGATTTTGTGGTCTGGTAAAATTCGAAGATTTAATATATCTATTTTGTTAAGTGTCGAGGTCTTGTATTAATTGAACTTTAATGACCCTGCGCCGCCCACTTTGCTATATTTGCGGACTGATTAAATATCCACCACATGTCTGAAAAAGCAAAAGGCCCGGACGCCGCACAACCGGGAATATTCAGCCTGCTGACGCCGTATAGGGGATTGATCGTCTTGCTCCTGCTCTGCGCGCTGCTTAGTAACGGGATCAATCTTTGGCTCCCAAAAATCATTGCCGATGGTATCGATGCCTATACCCACCAGCGTTTCGACCTGCATGCCATCCTCATCAAATTCTCAATTGCGGTCGTGCTGGTCTTCGTTTTTGGTTACATCCAAAGCATTATCCAGGTTTACGCCTCAGAAAAAGTAGCCCGTGATCTGCGGATGCGGTTGTCGGACAAAATTTCCCGGCAAAGTCATGCTTTTGTTGAAAAATCAAATCCTTCCAGGCTGCTGACCTATCTTACCGCGGATTCAGATTCTGTAAAACTGTTTGTCTCCCAGGCATTTGTGTCAATGGTATCTTCTGTTTTTATCATTGTCGGGGCCAGTATTCTTTTGTTGAGTATCAACTGGAAACTGGGGTTGGCTGTCATTGCGATCATCCCCATCATCGGCGGTGCATTCTTTTTAACACTGCGAAAAGTGCGGGCGCTTTTCGTGCAGAGCCGGGAGGTGATCGACTGGCTGAACAAGATTATTAACGAAAGTATTCTCGGCGCCGCGCTCATCCGGGTCGTCAATTCCCAGCAGCTTGAATATGCCAAGTTCCTGGAAGCCAATACAAAAGCAAAAAGTTTTGGGCTCGCTATCCTCAGCCTTTTTGCCGGTCTGATCCCGATCGTCACCTTCGTCGCCAACTTGTCCATGCTGACGATTCTGGTACTCGGCGGGCATTTTGTGATCGAGGGTACGATGACGCTCGGTAGTTTTGCAGCATTCAACAGTTACTTATCCCTGCTCATTTTCCCGATTCTCATCATCGGTTTTATGAGCAATGTAATCGCGCAGTCCACCGCCTCATTTCAGCGCATTTCCGCCGTTTTAAATGTCCCCGATCCAGTAATTAATCCCGGTCAAAAAACAGAATTAAAAGGTAATATCGACCTTCAAAATGTGTGGGTGAGATATGGTGAAAAACCGGCGCTGAAAGATGTAAGCATGTCGATCAAAGCAGGTGCAAAAACAGCGATAATTGGCCCCACTGCCGCTGGGAAAACGCAGCTTTTATATTTGTTAACCGGCCTCACAACGCCACAGGAAGGTACCCTGGAATTCGATTCAAAACCCATCGATTTTTACGATAGCGAGTCTTTTCACAGTCAGGTTGGATTTGTATTTCAGGACAGCATTGTCTTCAATATGAGCATCCGGGAGAACATTGCATTCAGTTCAAAAGTCACCGACGAATTGTTGCAAAAAGCCATTGAAACCGCTGAGCTGAATGCTTTCATAGAGAATCTTCCAGACAAATTGGATACCATCGTTTCTGAGCGCGGTTCAAGTCTTTCAGGCGGACAAAAACAGCGGATCATGCTGGCTCGGGCACTCGCTATCAATCCGAAAATTCTCCTGCTCGACGATTTTACAGCCCGTGTCGACAGCAATACCGAGAAAAGCATTTTGGCCAATGTTGAGCGCAATTATCCAGGCATTACATTGATTTCCGTCACCCAGAAAATTTCCGCTATCGAGCATTATGACCAGATTATTGTGCTCATGGAAGGCGAAGTGATCGGCAGCGGCACGCATCATGAACTGATGGAAACCAGCCCGGAATACGTACAGATTTTTAATTCACAACAAAGCACCAGCAATTATGAATTACGATCTTAACCAGCTTTCGGAGCAGCAGGAAAAAACCTCTACTTACAAGGCGTTGGGCAGGCTGCTGAAACTGATCGCGCATGAGCGGGGGAATCTCATGTTGGCGATGGTCGCGATCATTCTCAATACGTGCGTTAACCTGTTTGGGCCGTTTTTGATAGGTCATGCCATCGATAAGTATGTGGTTACCAAACAATTCCATGGCTTGCTGGTTTTCGGTAGCATTCTGTTGGCGATGTACCTGCTTGGGCTTGTCACCGCTTACAGCCAGACCAAGCTGATGGGCGGGGTAGGGCAGCGGCTGCTTTTTACCTTGCGTAATGCCATTTTCAGCAAATTACAGGAGCTGCCGATGGCGTTTTTTAATAATAACAAAGCCGGTGACCTGATTTCGAGGGTAAATAATGACACGGACAAAATCAATCAGTTTTTTTCGCAGTCCCTCATGCAGTTTATCGGCAGCATTTTTACCATCCTCGGTGCCGGGATTTTTCTGTTGTCGATCAACTTGAAACTGGGCGCCGCAACATTGGTACCTGCGGTATTTATGTTGTTTTTCACGATGGTGCTCTCGCCGTGGGTGAAGCGTACCAATGCGGCTAACTTGAAGAGTACGGGCGGTTTAAGTGCAGAAATCCAGGAAAGCTTGAACAATTTCAAAGTTGTGATCGCATTTAACCGTCGGGATTATTTCAGGGAGCGTTTCCAGGCAGTGAACCTGGATAACTACAAAACCGCGCTGCGTGCCGGGTTGGCGAATAACCTATTTATGCCGGTCTACACGCTTTTTGCCAACATTGCCCAGCTTGTGGTGCTCAGTTACGGCATTTACCTGATCAGTACGGGCGAATTCAGTGTCGGCTTGCTGGTGAGTTACCTGGCCTATGCGACCAACTTTTACAATCCGCTGCGGCAACTTGCGGCACTGTGGGCCAACTTCCAGGTAGCGATGGCCGGCTGGGACCGTATCTCGCACATTCTGACGATGGAAACCAATCTCGTCGAGCTCCCCGCCACCAAAAATGCGGCCGCCGGATCGTTGCTCGAATTCCGGAATGTGCATTTCAGCTACGATAGCCGCGAAATCCTGCATAACATTAATTTCAAAATGGAGCGCGGTAAAACCTACGCGCTCATCGGCCCGACGGGCGGCGGAAAAACCACCACTGCGTCGCTCATTGCCCGTTTGTATGATCCAAAAGAAGGCACAGTTCTACTCGACGGAAAGGACATTCGGGAGTATAGCGCGGAAGAACGCAGCCGCAAGATCGGCTTCATTTTGCAGGAACCCTTCTTGTTTAGCGGCACCATCCGCGAAAACATTCTGTATGGAAACGAGCATTTGAAAGATTACTCGTCCGAAAAATTGGAACAACTCATCCAAAGCACCAATCTTGGTGAGATACTATCCCTTTTTGAAGACGGTCTGGAAACAAAGGTAACTGCCTCGGGAGACAGCATTAGCCTGGGACAAAAACAGCTCATCGCCTTCATGCGCGCCGTTTTGCGCAGCCCGGAAGTGTTGATCCTCGACGAAGCTACTGCCAACATTGATACCGTCACGGAAAAATTATTGGGCGATATTTTGAAACAATTACCTGAAACAACCACGCAGGTGATCATCGCACATCGGCTCAATACCATCGAGAATGCAGATGAAATTTTCTTTGTCAACTCCGGAGAAGTAAACCGCGCCGGCTCACTGGATGACGCGCTCGCCATGTTACTGAAAGACAAGCGGAGTAGCTGATTTTCTTTTTGGTTTCTGTTAAAACAAAAAATGTCTGTCGTTTCCGGCAGACATTTTTATTCAAAACCTTTAACTATTGCGCTGGTTCCGGTTCAAGAAGCTGTACCTCAACATGCAATGATTTCAATGTGGCATTCCCGAACTGGGTCACCATCGCCACATCTGCGGCATCACGGCCGTGGGCAATTTCGATGCGGTAACCTTCGGTATGTTCCTGTACGGCGTCAAACGCGTACCACTCGCCGCCGATATATACCTCAAACCACGCATGCAAATCCATTTCCTGCAACTTGTCAAGATACCCGACCGTCATCCGCGCAGGGATGCTGAGGCTCCGGCAAAGCGCGAGCGCCAAGTGGGTAAAGTCGCGGCATACGCCGATTCGGTTGCGGGCCAGGTTCAGCGCCGTAGTCGTCGAATCCGTAACGCCATATTGATATTTCACATTGTTATGGATCCACTTCCGGATTTCTTCCACCTGATCGTAGCCAGGAACGAAGTTTCCGGCTATTTCCATCGCCAACTTGCCAATTTCCGGCAAATCAGACTCACAGTAGCGGCTTGGCAGAATGTACATCATTACTTCGTCGGGCAAATCGCCGACAAGCATATAGGAGGGCGGAGGCGTCGGGATCGGTTTGGTAATGTTCACCTGCGCCTGCACTTGCGTTGAGATCGTCACCTGTCCCACGGGCAGCACAAAGCGCTGGCACGGGTTTCCATAAACGTCGGTATATTCCGAAAAAGGCACCGACGGGCTCACCTCAAAACCTTCCTGGATCACAGATTGGCCGTCCTGGCGACGTGGGCGGAGCATGGTTGTCACATTGGTAGGCGCGTAAACATCATAAATGATTACGCTTTTGCCCTGCATTTTCATAGAATTCGCTTGATTTTAGTATACCTCACTCGCTATAAATCCTATGCCATTTGCCGGTTCTCAGAGCGGAACCAGCTCATCTTCCGCGAATTCTCCTTCTACTTCCTCGTTTTCTTCATTTTTATACTTCACCTTCACCCGGCCGCCATCTCCTGACCCACCGACCGAATATTCCACCACGCTCATTCCTGTGGTTCCATTCTTTTCCTTCACCCAATCCCCAGCCTTAAATTTTTGCTCGTCCATTGTTTTGTTCGTTTGATTGAGCAGGTTGACTGGAAAAAATTATTCCAGCCGGGTAGCGGCTGGAATGAGTAATAAACATATCGTAAGTGGAATTTGCAACTTTAATGTGTTCCGATCAGAACCTGTGGGGGCTGATCAGCAGTAGAAGAGGTCATGATACCTGCTCGCCACTCGAAAAGTGGTTCTTCCAGTTTTGTGAAATTATCGTCTGTAATAAAGACCAGATTTTTGCCTTCAAATTCACGGATAAATTCTGCAAACAATGCTCCTGCGTCAGCTCTGAATTCACGATCAGATTTGAGTAGCTCGGTTGGATAAATATTTGCCAAAAAAACATCACTGGTTTCGCCGTAGCCTAATTTAATAGTCGCCTGGCTGAATTTTGCCGAAAGTCCTGTTAAACTGGATAGTAAATGTGTGATCGGATTCATATACTCAATTTATAAATATTTTCCAGACAGTTAACAATTTCGAAAGCAGATTCTTGCGCCCGCCTGCTTGTTACTTCATCAATGAGGTCCGGAGTATAATCGGCAACTTCTCTTATTTGTTTCAAATCCGATAGGGCAGTGTTTATATCAACGGAAAGCGCAATGTTATCCCTGTAAAGTTTGCCGACTAGCTCTGACATCAGGGAATTGATCAAAAGTAAATGCGTACTCGCAGAATTGTTCTTCAAACTTTGGTCAATAACCCTCTTTGATTTCAGCTTGTAAAGCAGCTCTTTAATATACTGCAAACATCCATAATAAGAGCAATGAACGCTGCTATTCCATTTTGCGTGGTCGATCAGTATTTGCGCAGACTCGAAATTTTCCTTGTATTTAACTAGTAATGTTGTAGCCATTTAAGTGTGTGAGAAGGTTTGCTATATCCGGCAAACCTAAAAAAAGCCGGCCTTCAAAGCAAACTGTCACGGCAGCCCAAATGCCATGATAAACCCGGAAGGATTCTCCTTCGTCCCGCCGACCGAAAGTGCCACGAACTGCTTGCCGCCACTCATATAGGTGCAAGCCGTAGCATTGGCGACGCCCGGCAATGCTGTTTTCCAAAGCAGCTTACCCGTTTTTTTGTCAAAGGCCCGGAGTTGTTTATCATTGGTCCCGCTGATGAAAACAAGGCCGCCGGCTGTGACGATCGGGCCGGCAGAACCTTCCTGACCTGTTTCAGGGCCGTCTTTAAGTTGACGTTTTTCATCATTACCCAGCGGGATCTGCCACTCGTATTCGCCGGTCGATAGATTTACGGCGCTTAATGATCCCCACGGCGGGCGCAATGCCGGGTTTCCATCGGGGTCGCGGAAGTGGCCGTAGGCCGTCAGGTTCAGGTATTTGTCTGCGCCTTTTTTCGTTTTACCTGTTTCAAATTTCGTTACCGCATCGCTGCTCTGCTGTTCACGCTCATATAAAAACGCGATGATCGCCTTTTCTTTTCCTTTTACAACGCTGGCAAATGCAGGCATTTTTCCGCCGCCTTTTTTGATTTTATCCAAAGCCGCCTCACGCGTCATCCGGTTGCGCAAGCCAACCAGCGAAGGGTATGTAGGCTCATCGCCATTTTTATCTTTCCCGTGACAAGCCACGCAATAAGTCATGTAGAGCGATTTTCCTTGCTGAAAAACCGACATATTCTTTGATTCCTCTTCCGGATCCACCTTTTTCATTGATTCGATCTCAGGAGAATCATTTGATTTAACAAACAAAACACTGGAAGTCGGATCAATCGCCGCGCCGCCCCACTCAGCGCCGCCGCGTGAACCAGGCAACATCAATGTTCCCTTCAAGTCCGGCGGTGTGAAAAGTCCCTCATACCGCATCGAGCGAAACTTCTTCACGATCGTATCATGCCCTGCATCGGTATAATGTGTGAGGTCTGTCTCGGTCATAATTTGTCTGGCAAAAGGCTTAGGCTTCGATGGAAAAGGCTGCGTAGGCCAGGATTCTTCGCCAGGGATGGTCGACTTTGGTACTGCCCGCTCCTCGATCGGAAAAAGCGGCTCGCCCGTTTCCCGGTTAAAGACAAAAATGAAACCGTGCTTGCTCACCTGTGCCACTGCATCCACCTTCTTATGGTCTTTTTCAACCGTCACCAGATTAGGCGGACAGGGGAGGTCGTAATCCCACAGATCATGATGCACAGTCTGAAAATGCCAGATATGTTTGCCCGTCGCCGCATCCAGGGCTACCACGCTGTTTCCATACAAATTCTGTCCTTTCCGGTCAGTACCATAATAGTCGTAAGTCGGAGAGCCCGTCGCCAGGAAAACCATTCCGCGTTTCAAATCCACGCTCATACCACCCCAATCATTCGCGCCGCCCGCATATTTATACGCCTCTTTCGGCCAGGTTTCGTAGCCCGCCTCGCCTGGGAGAGGGATCGTGTGAAATGTCCAGACCAGCTTGCCTGTCTTACAGTTGTAAGCCCGGATATAACCCGGCTGCGCGCCGTAAAGCTCTGACACCTCCGCGCCCATGATCAGCAGATCTTTATAAACAATCCCCGGAGAAGTTGGGATCACCGAAATCGCCGCCGGGTCGTCCCTTAACCCCACATTCATGCTCACTTTTCCGTCTTTTCCGAAAGTTGGGATCGGTTTTCCGGTTTTAATGTCGAGCGCAAAAAGGTTATCCCCACCCGTCACCAGGATCCGCTTATTTTTAGCATTCGCCTTTTCCCCTTCTTCCCAATAAGTCACCCCACGACTCACGCCGCCGCCTTCCGCACCGAAAAACGGATCAAATTCCCATATTTTCTCTCCGGTCGTAGCATTCACCGCATATACCCAATGTTTGGCGGAAGTGGCGTACATCACGCCGTCGACAATGATCGGGTTACATTCGCTGCTGCCCGGGCGGCCGCCATCTTTCATATCCTTCAATGCAAATGTCCAGACTGGTTTCAGCTGGGTAACATTGCCCGTATTGATCTGGTCGAGCGGGGAGTAGCTGGTGCTGTACGGGTCGGCTTTGTAGACGCTCCACGTACGGTCATCGTCTTTTGCAGACTGATAAGCCACAAAAAAAACGAAAGAAAAACTGGCGATCAGGAGGCCGGAAAGCGAATTGAAAATGCGGAAGTTGAATTTTTTCATGCCGGTGATAAAAGGCAGCAAAGGCTTCATTTTACTAATGTTCTAACATAGTCGACCAGCGGTTTTCCGCCGGCTTGGACCGGTATATTTGCAGGTAATTTTCGCAAAAACCAGCGCGTGACCCACACAGAAGAAGCATTCGGCGCAAGTTCTGAATAAGGCCCCTGATGCTCAATTTCCACATATCCGGGATTGGTGTCGCTTACTTCGCTGGCAAAAAGCTCGACTTCGCCTTCTTTCGGGGCAGTTTGTTCGAGGGATATATCCGGAAATTTTTTGACCAGAATTACATCACCGTTTACCTGCGCCAGCCATCCTTCGGAGCCGTCGGCATAAATCTGCCGGTCGCCTTTCAGAGGCAACTTGTCTTTTTGATATGAATAATAAAAAATCCCGTCTTGAATCTCGGTAGACGACATTAAGCCGCCCCGCGCGGAATCTTTTCCTACCGGAAAAAACGCAAGGCCATTCGTTTTCACCCGGGTAACCTCCCAGGGCGCGACTTTCTGAGGTTTACGGGAGTGATTGGTAATAATAAATTTCAAAACAAAAGACCCGCTTTTCGCATCCGCCGAAATTTCCTTGGTAACAACCAATCCCGTCTTAGAATCTTTCTGACTGATCATTTTAACAACATCACCTACCATAGAAGCAGTGTAAGGCTTATTGTCAATCTCAGCCGAAGGCGGCCAATTCCAGTCACTTTGCGGACTAAACCAAAAAGTCGATCCCCAGTTGAAATTGTTAATGGTGCTGTCAGTCAAAAAATCCTCTCCACTTAAAATCAAATTCGAGATTCTGCCCCCTTTTGAAGGGTCAATGCGCATCACCTGGTCCCCAAGGCTTATTTCGAATTTTCCCTCTTTTTGGATTGGGAAAGTTGTTTTTGACTTCTGGGCAAGGAGGTCTTGCCTGGAAGTTAAAAGCAACATTAAGGTGGTTAAATGTATTAGCGTTATGCGGCTCACTTGGACTGTTGTTTTGCTCAACTTTGCTATGATAATTTAAATAATATATGTAATGCGCTTTCGTGTCATGCTGAGCGGAGTCGAAGCACGTTACTGGCTGGGAACATTGCAAAAAGGGCGTTGTGCCTAGCCAGTAGCGTGCTTCGACTCCGCTCAGGGTGACAAGGGTTGGTAAGCTCAGGCTGACAAAAAGACTAAACTTCAACCCTTTTTCTCAATTCCAATCCCCGGCCACATCC
Source organism: Dyadobacter luticola (assembly GCF_005860805.1). GTDB lineage: Bacteria > Bacteroidota > Bacteroidia > Cytophagales > Spirosomataceae > Dyadobacter > Dyadobacter luticola. The sequence goes on from NZ_VCEJ01000002.1 coordinate 624,043, forward strand.
GCCGCAATCGCCGGATTGGAATTCCTTTCCGCAATCGGGATGGGCAGGAGCACATGCTTATCCAAAAACGGCTGCTGGCCTGGTCCGGCGGGGTGTTCTGCATTCAATGTTTCTTTTGCTATACCCCAGCGGTTGAGGTCGAACCAGCGGACTTGTTCGCCGGCAAGCTCAATGCGGCGCTCGCGGCGTACGGCTTCGCGGGCGGCTGTTTGGGTTAATGTTGTCGGGTAGTTTTTGGCCATTACGTCCGGGCGGTTACGCACCTGGTTGATGTAGCCGATAGCCGTGGGGATGTTAGGTGAAGCTTTTTCAATATTCGCTTCGGCGAGCATCAGGAGTACGTCGGCGTAGCGCATCACGTGTGTGTTGATGCCGCTCATCGGTGCTTCGGTGTACTTTTGAAATTCATATGGCTCGTATTTTCGGTAGCGGTTGCTGTAAAAATCGTAGGGATATTTGATCGGGCCGGCGGCGCAGAAATCACAATATTGGGTGTCGCCGCCGTTGCTGGTCGCTCCATAGAAAGTGTATTTCGCTCTCGGATCAATGTACCCTGCTGCGCCTGTCGCAGGATCATTGTATTTGTGGGCCGCTACCAATGCATTCGAAATTGTCACGTTTTCCCAGTCATTGAAACCATATTCCTGCGCCCGGCCGGTGTGGAATGTTTTTCCATCCTCACCTTCCTGGCCGCCAAACATATAGTACTGTGTGTTCGACGTAGTGTAAGTATGGTTTACTGCAAAAATCACCTCGGGCGTGTTGATGTTGTCCTCGCCAAACAAATGATCATATTTCGGGTCCAGCGCATACGTGTAAGGCGCGGCGGTAAGCTTCACAAGCTGCTCGGCTGCCTGGTCGTATTTTTTCTGGAAAAGATAGGTTTTCCCCAAAAATCCCACCGCTGCACCTTTCGTCGCGCGGCCGAGCTGGTCGGCAGGGTAGGCGACGGGCAGGTCGGGGATCGCGAGGGAAAATTCGCTTTCAACCACTTTCCAAACCTCTTCCACAGAAGCACGCGGCGCCGAGTTGGTTTTGGAATCGTCGTAAGTCATTTTCAGCGGCACACGGCCCCAGTTCGTCACCAAATTAAAATACGCAAAACCCCGCAGCCAATGTGCCTCGGCAATGTACTGCGCCTTCAAAGCAACCTCCGAATCATCCCCGGGTTGCCAGGTTTCCATCACTTTTAATGCCAGGTTTGCCCGGAAAATCATGCGGTAAAGTGACGCCCAAAGACCTACGATATCCTCATTATTATTGGTAAAACTGTAATCTGTCAGCTGCAACTCGGTACCCACCAGCGCACTGGAACGCTCGGCTTCATTGGCAAGCAGGTCAAAGATGAAATACCACTCCCGCGACATCATCCCCATGTGGCTAAACACCGCATAAGTCGCCAAAATGGATTCGTTGAACTGTGTCTGGGTTTTGAAATACGTTTCGTCGGTATAAGTATTCTCGTTTTTCACGTCGAGGAGCTTGTCGCTGCAGCCCGACAGAAAAAGGATGGAGAGTGCCAGTATTTTTAAATTTTTCATTGTTGTTTTGATTTTTTACAACATTCCATTTTTTTCAAAAACTCAAAATCCTGCCTGCAGACCGAACATAATTGTCCGCGGCTGCGGTACCTGGCCGGTATCGATGCCCCTGCCGAAAATGAAGTTACCGCTGCCCGTCACCTCAGGATCGTAACCCGAATATTTGGTGAATGTCATCAGGTTTTGCGCGGTAACGTACACTCGCAGGCTCGAAAGAATACTGCCCGTGAAGGGTTTGATCTTCGTCCCAGGCACCGTGTAGCCGAGCGTCAGGTTTCTGATCCGGGCATAAGCACCGTTTTCGACATACCAGGAAGAGTTGCGCAGGTTGGCAGCCGTACCGTAGTTTTGCCCGGCGCGGGCAATGTCGGTAACGTCACCCGGATTTTGCCAGCGGTCTAGCACGGTGGTTTTGGTGTTAAAAGGCAGCGCGATACCTTCAAGATAATATTTGGTACCATTGATAATGTCCACGCCAGCCAGTCCCTGCAAGGTAGCCATCAGGTCGAAATTCTTGTAATTCAGGTTGATATCAACGCCGTAGGTAAATTTCGGGATCGGGCTGCCGAGAAAAGTCTGGTCGGCATCGGTTACCTGGCCGTCACCATTAACGTCCTTGAAAATCCGGTCGCCGGGGAGCAAGCCTGCCTGGTAAACCGCATCCGCATTGCCCGAAGCAGATCTTGCCAAAGCATTGTATTTCTCCACATCCGCATTGTCGATTGCCACGTGGTCATACACATAACCGTAAAAAGCGCCGATCGGCTGACCCACCTCCGTACGCGACATTGCTGGCACCGAATAGAATGCGCCATCAATGATAGGCACCGCATTTTGCGTACCCAGCGACCTTACCTGGTTTTTATTAAAAGAACCATTCAGGTTAATGCTGTAAGTCAGTCCTTTATCGGTATTTCCATTATAACCCACAGTCAATTCAAATCCGCGGTTGAATGCAGAGGCAGCATTGATGAGCTGACTGCTCGAAGCGCCCGCCACGCCGCCGTAACCCGTCGACAAAGGCAGCGGTACCTGCACAAGCAAATCCTTGTTCAGCCGGTTGTAGTAACCTGCGCTCAATGTCAGTTTTTTCTTGAAAAACGACGCGTCGAGGCCGAAATCCAATGTGGATGTTTCCTCCCATTTCAAATTTGGCGTAGAAGGGACCGCTACTGTTGCACCATTATTCAAGGTTTCGCCGGGGCCGAGCGGGTATACCACACTGTTGCCACTTCCGGTCCAAACCGTTGATTGATAGGAGAAACCATTAATGTTGGAGTTACCCGTCTTACCCCAGCTCGCGCGCAGTTTCAAGTCCGAAATAAAATCCACCGATTTCATGAATTCCTCATCCGAAACCCGCCAGCCTAGACCTGCCGAGGGAAAATAACCCACCCGGTTATCCTTGCTGAAAAGCGAAGTAGCATCGCGGCGGCCAGTCAATGTCAGGATGTATTTTTCTTTGAAATTATAATTGACCCTGGCAAAATAAGAGATGAACCTGGCATTGGAATTAGCCAATCCCGAACTGAAATTCACGGTTTTCGCTACACCGATTTGGTGAATTTCCTCATTGGCAAAATTGCTGCCGACCAGATTGACCGAGCGCGACAAGTAGCCGTCTCGGTACGAATTTCCGGCCGTTATGGTAATTCCGTGGTTTTTGAATTGTTTGTTATAGGTAAAATAATTTTCAAGAATGTAGCTCAGGTTGAAGCCGTAACCTTCGGAAATCTGGCTTTGCGTCACGAGCTGGTTCCCGGCGTAGGTCGGGTTATAGGAATAGTTCTGGTTAAAATTGTAAGTGCCGCCAAACTGCGTCCGGAATTTCAAACCGTCCAGAATTTCCAGCTCGCCGTACAGTTGCAGGTAGTTGTTCAGGTTGCGGTTTTTAGTATCATATAAACTGGGCACGATGAGCGGGTTCTGCGAGTCGTTCCCATCTTTTGCGCTGGTCGCAATGCCGTAGCCGCCGAGCGGGTTAGTCGGGTCAAGTACCGAAATGTAAGGTGGCATCCGCAGGCCATTCAGAATGTTGGCCACATTCCCATCCGTAACCTGGTAGCGAATGTTGAGCTGCTGCCCGAGCTTGATGCGTTTTCCTACAAATTCTTCCAGGTTAAAACGAAAGTTGGCGCGGGTGAAGCTCATATCCACCACCTGGCTTTGCTGTTTGGTATAACCCGTTGAAAAACTGTAAGTAACATGCTCGGTACCGCCGCCAATGTTGATGTGGTGCTCGCTGATCTTGCCGGTGCGGAACATTTCCTTCTGCCAATCCGTCTGCGTAATGTTGGCTTCCGGCGTCGCCAGTCTCGGTGGCAGCGGCTGACCGTAGTTGGTGTACCATTCTTTTACCAGATCGGTATACTGCTGCGCATTGAGCATATCAAACTGTTTCCATGGCCTCGAAAAGCCCACATATCCATTATAAGTGATTTTTGGTTTGCCTGTTTTGGGTAATCTTGTAGTGACTACCACGACACCATTTGCGCCCTGGGCGCCATAAATAGCCACCGAAGAAGCGTCTTTCAAAACACTGATCGATTCAATGTCATAAGGACTGAGCGAGTTGAACATCGTCGCGTCGCTCTGAATTCCGTCGATTACATAAAGCGGTGCCGAGTTGGTGAAGGAGCCGGTGCCTCGAACCACAATCTGCGCGCCGGAACCTGGTACGCCACTGTTGTTGATCACCTGCACGCCAGCGACTTTTCCCTGCAATAACTGCGAAGTATTGCTCACGCCCACGTCGCCAAAACTTTTGCGTGAAACCACGCCGACAGCGCCGACAAGGTCTTTCCGGGACTGTTCGCCGTAACCTACCACCACAAATTCTTCCAGCGCATTCACATTCTCAGCCAATGTTATATCGATCGTCGAACGGTTGCCGACGGGAATTTCCTGGCTGGTAAAACCGACGAAGCTGAATATCAAAACTGCATTCGCGTGATCGACCGAAACGGTATAATTACCCGCATTATCACTGATCACCCCGCGATTGGTACCCCGTACCACAATGCTCACACCAGGCAGCCCGTCGCCTTTTGAATCCAGGACGCGGCCTTTGACAGGAATTTCAACTACCTGGCGCTGAGGCGAAAAACGTACTTCTGCCGGAATTGTCGGCGCGGGCAGCATGGCCTCTTCGCTGCCGGGCGTAGCGGGCTTTTCTTCTTCGTAAGCCGTTTTTCTCACCGGTTTTTTAACGATCAGATACGTATCGCGACCAGATTTTTTAAATTCCAGCTGGTTGGGATTGAGCAAGCCTTCGAGCCGCTTTTCCAGTTTGCCGGTGTTCGATTCGGGCGCGGCAGGGATGGTAATGCCTTGAACAGTAGCTTCTTCAAATACAATGTTGACCTGGTATTTCCGACCGAGTTCCAGCAGGACATCGCGTAATTTTTGCGCTTCGGGCACATTTCTCGGCGCAGGCTGCGGGCGGGCAGTTTGCACGAAGGCCATGTTCTGCGCCATTCCGGCGAGCGCCGCCAGCGACATGCAGAGACTCAGCCCCGATCTCAGAAGTAATTTTTTAGACATAAATCAAGGAATTTTGGGGGTAGACAATTCTATGTAATCCTCTTTCTGGGTAATCTCGATTTGCATCAGCTCGGACAAAATCTGTAATAAATCGTCCGCCTGGGTCGCTTTGTAAGTGCCGGCAATGCGGCGGTTCGCGAGCAACGTATCCGGTATACGCACATTGACATTGAACTGCTCATGAATTTGCAGCGCCACTTGTGAGAGCAGGGTATTGTCAAAGTAAAAAGTCTGGTCTTTCCAGGCGGTGTAGGGGCGGGGATCGGCTTCTTTGGTGAGGTTAAATGCGCCGGTTTTGTCAGAAACAAAGAGATTTCCCGGTTTCATGTACAACTGTTTTCCTTCCGGCAACTTCAATTTAACCTTGCCATTTTTAAGAAAAACCCTTTTTCCACGCGCCCTCGAAAACGCAACAAACTCGGTTCCGAGCACTTCGATCTCATAATTCTCACCGATATGCACGATAAAACGATCGTTATGCGGAGTGTGTGTTACTTTAAATTCCGCTTCGCCGTCCAGAAACACTTCCCGACTGCCGCTGCCAAAACCAAACCTCGGTACCAGCAAGGTTGAGTTGGAATTGAGCACCACCCGGGTACCCTCCGAAAGCTGATAGGAAGCCGTTTTGCCGATCACGGATTCAAGTGAACGATACAGGATTTGTTTTTTAAACACAAAACAGGAGGCGATCAAAAAACAGGCTGCGGCGGCCCATTTCCACTTACTCAGGTTTAAAAAGGGTATCAAAATGGCATTGTGTTCCACATTGTCAGCTTCCGGCTGGGCGGTTGAGGACGTTACTCCGGCAAGATTTGCCTGGAAATGCTGCAAGGCGCTTTCTGCATCCGGCTCGAACTGAGGATGTGCGGTTTCCCACTCGTCGAGATACTTATAGTATGTGTCCTGATTATTTTCGTCGGCCAGCCATTCCTCCACGAGCTTTCGCTGCATCGAGGTGGTTTTGCCGTCGAAAAAATCAAATAGTAACTGTTTCATGATCGGTTCCTTCATGGTATGGACAGGAAATAGCGCGGCCGCTGCAGACGGCCTGGCAGTGTCTGGTTTTTAATATAAAAAAAGAAGTAAAAGCAGCGTCCAATGCGAGGAAAGCTCTTTTCGCAGGCGGATCAAGGCCCGGCTCACCAGTGCTTCGACGGCTTTCGAACTGATTTTCAGTTCCTCCGCGATCTCGTGGTATTTCTTGCCTTCGACGCGTTTGAGGATGTAGGCGCGGCGGCATTGCGGCGGCAGCTCGCGGATAATGTGCTCGATTTTCTGATGCAGCTCGGTGAACTGTAATGCTTCATCTGGATTCAAACTATCCGAACATTTGGTCTGATCTTCCGGAGAATGCGAAAATTTCATTTGGAATTTCAGATAATTATACGCCCGGTGTCTGACCGATTTGTACAAATAAGCGCGGTAGGAGGTGGTCACGTGCAGGAAAGTCTGGTTTTGCCAAAACACCGTAAAGATTTCAGAAACAATGTCCTCCGCCACCTCTTTGGAATGTACAAAACGTACGGCGTGGTTACAGAGGTTGACATAATACCGCCTGAAAAGCAGCTCGCAGCCTTTTTCGGGGTTGGTGCCAAATTCTTTCCGCAGTAGAAATTCGTCGTCGGTGACGAGGGTATCGTCCAACAATTTTTCCTGAGCCGGAACAGGCAGATCTTCGTGGGGATTGCGGTAGGAAAATGTACTCATTTGAATGGTGTTCACAGTGCTCGCCTCGTATTACACCACCCAGACAAAAAATTACCACTTTTCCCTATACTGCAAATAATAAAAAAGTGAAAATACTTTCAAACGGAATATAATAACATGAGAAAAGATAATCGCCAAATTTCCTGATACCTACTAAATGCAGCTTTTAATCCCATAAAGAAAGCTGGGCAGGCGGTTTTTCGAGATTAAGCAAAATGCTTTTGTGGGCAAGTCCGCCACCAAAACCAACCAGCTTTCCATTCGCGCCGATGATCCTGTGACAGGGGCCGATGATCGGGATTGGATTCTTGTTCGCTGCGCCGCCGACAGCCCGCACCGCATCCGGAATGCCGATTTCCTTTGCAATCTGTCCGTAGGTTTTTGTTTCTCCAAAAGGTATCTCCATCATCGCGAGCCACACTTTTTTCTGAAAATCGGTGCCTTCAAAATCGAGTACCAGATCAAATTCCTTTCGGCTTCCTGCAAAATATTCATTCAGCTGCTTCTCGGTTTCCAGCAGGATCGGATGGTTTTCATCCAAAACAAAATCCTCCGTTACGCCGGCCAGCAAATCCGCCCGGTCCCAATGCACGGCTTTGAGCGCGGTATCGCTTGCGATCAGTGTCAGCTTTCCGACAGGGGACGCTATAGTCTTGAAGTATCTCATGTTTCTCTGTCTTTAACCCAAGGCTTAAATCTTGGGTTCCTGAGACTTGTGTTCCTGCGGCCCAGATCTTATGACCTCGGTTTATGTTCCATCCACTCGAAAACCCTGGCCAGAATAAACCCACCATAATGTCTGCTCTCAAACGCAATTTTAAAACTGGCAGCCATAAAAAGTCCTTCCATATCCGGCAGCTGCTTGGCCTCGACATTGCCGATGATCCTGAAAAAACGGTACATGAGTTGCAGCAGTGGTTTTTGCCAGATGCGGTTGAGATTTGTTTGAATGTTGAAATCGACAAAAAGCCACTTGCCGCCGGGTTTCAACAATTTCTTTAACAAGTTGAAACTCAATGCTGCATTGTCGGGGCTAAAATTGTCAAAAAGGAAAGGCGTGAAAATAATGTCAAACTGGTGGATGGTTCTGAAATCCTCGACGGGTATTTCCAGGAATGTTACCTCATTTTGTTTCCAGTTGCGCTGCCGGGCCAGGGCAATCATTTTTGTAGAGTTATCAAGGTAAGTGATGACCAATCCGGCGGGATGGATTTTTACGATTTCTTCCAGGATCCAACCCGTGCCGCCGCCCACGATCAACACATTGGCCGGTGTGGTGATATATGGCAAAAGCGATTGCTGCGAGCGCACAATCGCTTTTTGAAAAACCAGACGACTGATCAGGTCATAGCTGCCGGCAATCGAGTCGTAATTATTTTTTTTAGCCAAAATAAAAAACCGGTCAAAAGGAATTCAGGCAATATACATATTTATAATCCGCCTGACCGGTCCGGTATCATTCACTTTTCAAAACCTTCGCAGGATTGTTTCTTGCGGCCTTCACCGTCTGCGAGCCGATCATCAAAAACGCCAGCAGCATGACCGTAAAGGCACCACCCAGCATTTCGACTACACTGATGGGCTGGTGGTAGGCGAACCGGGTCAAAACCACTTTGTCAAAAAACAGGTAAGTCGCAGGCAGGGCGATCAGTGCGGAGATGACAAGCAAGACGAGGAAGCTTTTGCATAATAAATAAATCAGTCCTTCCTCGCTGGCGCCCAATACTTTACGAATGCTGATCTCCTTCAATTTTGTTTCAGTTGTGAAAACCACCATGCCGAATAAGCCCAGTGACGCAATGCAGATCGCGAGGAATGCGATGAACCCGATGATCTTGATCATAACCGAAAACTGGCTGTACGCTTCCTCGATCTGATCGTCGTAAAATTTGGCATCCATCTCATGCACTTTATCCACTTTCTGCCAGGCCGATTTAATGCCCTCCATCGTTGCTGCCAGGTTGTTGGTTTCCACTTTCACATTGAGATAACCGCCCGGCACATCCGTCGCGTAGCGGAATACCACCGGCTCGATCTTGTTTTCCAGGGTCCCATAGTGAAAGTCTTTGACCACACCCACGATCACCAAATCCCGCGCCGCTATCTTCACAACCTCTCCGATCGCTTTCTGCGGATCACCGTTTGCAATGTGAAAATGTTTTAAAGTCTGTTGGTTCACAATGATTTCACTCTCTTTACCCTCCTCCGGTCTGAGCTTGAAATTGCTTCCCGCAAGAAATTTGTGGTTGTGCATCGGGAGATAATGTTCATCCACCCGGTTTTGCCAGATCGAGGCGGAATCCATTTTGTAGCGGAAGCTTTCGCCGTACATACTGCCCAGGCTGGTCACCATCATCGACTGGGACACCTTTTTGACAGTCGGTATCTGCGTAATTTCCCTGGAAAGCAGGTCGGCTTTATTGCCTTTTAGCTTAATGTTGATGATGTTATCGGTTTTGAAACCAAGATCGAAAGATAGTAAGCCTTTATACTGATTATACCCGACTAGCGTCGCCGCGATGAAAATGAGGGACAATGTAAATTGGGTGACGATCAGAGCCTTGCGGAATCCGATCCGGCGGAAGATTTTGAAATTGGACGCGTCTTTCATGACGGTCAGCGCATTGATTTTTGAAAAAAACACAGCGGGTAGCAAGCCGGCAGCGAGTCCGGTAGCGACGGCCAGCAGCAGAAAGTAGAAGATGGTTTCGAAGCGAAGATCAAGCGCTACCAGATCAGGCATGTGCTTGTCGAGCATCATAAATTGATTTCTTAAAACCAGAAACAACCCAAAGGAAAATAGCAGCGCCAACAAAGCTATGATGACCGATTCTGCCATAAACTGACCCAGGACGTGGCTTTTTTGTGCACCAATGATCTTTCGGATGCCAACTTCCCGGGACCTTCGCATAGACCGCGCGACAGAAAGATTGGTGTAATTGAAACAGGCCGATAAGATAACTACCAGTGCCAGGCCGCCCAGTACCCAAATCATGGACGGCGCTATGGCCGGGCCAATGTTGTTGGAAAGCTTTCCGCCCAGCACAATGTCTTTAAGCGGTTGTAGCGAAATGAAGATGGTACGGGCGGTGAGCGCCTTGTTTTCCTCCTTGCTGAGCCGGTCGAGGGCAGGCTGGATGGATTCAGGATCTGTTTTTTTCGGAAATGTTACATAAACGTAATTGGACCAGATACTCGCCCAGTTGTGCAGGTCGGCGTCGATTTTTCTTGCGTCGGCAGTGGAGAACGAAACCAGCGCCTCGAAGGTCAGGTGCGAAAGTTTGGGCACATCCTGCACAATCCCGCTGACAACATAATTCGTGGTGTCGATCAGGATACTTTTGCCGATCGGGTCTGTGTCGCCAAAAAGCTTTTTGGAGGTTTTTTCTGTCAAAACCAGATGATACGGATCTTTCAGTGCCGTATTTCGGTCGCCTTTGAGCAGCGGGAAAGAGAAAACTTTGAGGAAGGAATTGTCTGCGTACAACGCTGAAATGGGGAATGTACCCTTGTTTACCTTGGCATCGCCCCAAAGTCCCTGTCTGATCACCGTCACGTCCTCAATCGCGGGCACCGCTTCCTTGATCCTGTCGCCAATTTTGACGGAGGTGGATGCGAGCTTCATTTCATTCGCATTGCCTTTTTCAGTGGTAGTCGTGATGACGCGGTAAAGCCGATCTTTTTTCTCCTGAAAGCCGTCGTACGATTTCAGGTCAGTCAGGATCGCGATCACCAACAAACCCACAGACATGCTGACTGCCAGGCCGATAATGTTGATTAAAGAAAATAATTTATTGCGGACGAGGCTTCGCCGGGATGTTTTGAGATAGCTGCCGATCATGATCCAGTGAATGAAAAAGTGGAAGATTTCTATTTTTCTGATGGTATAAGGTCTGAGGAATTTGAGGACGTCGATGACATAGATCAGCCTCGCCCGTCGCACGCCTTTGCGCTGCACATTGCGGTCGAAAAATTCGTTGAGATCACCTTCGAGGTCTTCGAGCAGACGCGGGCGGCAGTACCATCGCAGGAAACTGGTAGCCCATTTTGGCGGCGCGGCTTGTTGCTGTTTCTTCATATCGAACCTTCGAGATTAAAGCCGGGAATGTTGCGCCAGATGTTCTCACGCATTTCCTTGGCCTTCATTAAAGCGACTTTCCCCGTGTGGCTCACTTCATAAAAGCGTTTTCTCTTACCGCCGCGTGTACTGGTGGCTTCACCAAGCCTACTTTTTGCCAAACCCTTGTCTTCTAATCGGTTAAGTACCGAATGTACTACGCCCAACTTGGCGGCGCGACCCGTATATTTTTCCAGCTCATCACAAATCGCAACGCTGTAAGCCTCGCTCGCCAGTGCCGCAATCGTCAGCAAAACAAGCTCTTCAAATTCACCTAAATTGGCCCCCTTCATGAAGTTATAACGAATGTCAAATGTTAATTCACCAAATGTATGTAAAATGAAATGGTTTATTTTGGTTTTGTATGTAAAATAATTTTTTGGCCAGGTTTTGAACAGACAGATGTGATACGAACTGAGAATTCCTCTCGCCAAATTGCGCTATATTGCGACCATACTTTTGTTCGCTTTAAAATACATTGCATTGAAATTGGCTTTCGTCCCCCTCGCGGTGATTTTGTGGCTTTGCTGGATTACAGCCGCCAATTACAGAAAACTTTCACTCGCCAAATCCGATGTCGAACTCGATAAAATCGACCAGATGCTGGCCGGAATAAAAGACAAGCTGCCGATGGATGCCAAGATAGGTTTCAGGACCAACATCGATCCGGGCAGGAGAGGGGTACTTTATTTTAAATCAACATTGATACTTGCACCAAGAATCCTGGAAAACAATGACCGGGACACCATTCTGTTGATCGAGGATCCTCATTTACAGCCAGTTTTGGATAAAAATTACGAATGTCTGGAACGTGGCGGCAACCAGGAGCTGAATTATTGTTTGATGCGCAGACGAAACTGATATGCTGTTTTTTGCTATGCTTGCCTGCGTGCTGGTTTTGTTTGCGGGAACCAGTTTGTCACTGACCAAAACTTGCGGATTATCCGGCCCGCTGCGGTTTCCTGTGGCTTTTGCACTGGTTTTGGTGATACTCAGTTACGGTTATTATCTTGGTTTGTTGTTTCAAATTCAGATAGGAATTCTGCTGCTGAGCCTTGGCCTGCCGCCCATCTTGTACCTGGCTTTTGAAAAGTATAAAAGCAGGCAGCTAAATCTGAGTTTTCCAAAAAAGATTGGTAGTAAGAACCTGGCTGTACTCCTGGCGATACTGGTTCTGACGATCCGTTTTAACAAATATGTGTATCGCTGGGGCGACTGGGACGCCTGGGCGATCTGGAACCTGCACGCCAAATTTCTTTTTTACCCCGAACATTGGCGAAATATTTTTACGGCCAGCCTGGCTGAAACCCATCCCGATTACCCCCTGATGCTTCCCTCGCTGATCGCACTCTTCTGGCGCGGATTGGGATTTGTGACGCCGCTGGTCCCGGTTGCAATCGCACATTTGGTTTTGCTGGCCATACCAGTGACGGTATACCTGGCCCTGAAACGCGCAATGCATTCATTTGCAGCACTTTTAAGCCTCTTGATTTTCTGCGTTGATACCACATTCATTCACATTGGAGGCTCCCAATATGCGGATACACTCGTAGCATTTTTTGTGCTGATGACTTTTGTGCTTTACCAGGAAACGAAGGTTAGCAGTAATCGCAGACTTGTATTTGTTTTGGGAATTGTAGCCGGAAGCACGAGCTGGATTAAGAATGAGGGAATGTTATTTTTCCTGGTTTTCTCTTTTTCATTTTTGTGTTTTCATTTCAAAAAGCCAGCCGTCATTTTCAGGTACATCCTGGGGGCACTGATCCCTTTTATAATTGTCATTCATTTTAAACTAAAACTCGCGCCAGCCAATGATCTGATTCACGGCGGCAGGGAAAAGGATTTGCTGAGCTTGATAAGCGATCCAAATCGCTACTGGCTTATCATCAAGCATTTTACTATGACTGGGATAACCGATTACTGGATCATGCTGTTGCTGGTGATGATTGTTTTGATCAACAAAATGCCGGTTATAAGAACATTGCCTTTTATGGCGATCAGCCTGGTTCTGGTAGGATACATCCTTGTATATCTCACAACCCCGCACGATCTCGACTGGCATCTCGGCGCTTCGGTCGACCGGCTTTTTCACCACATTTACCCGGCGGCGGTTTATTTGTTTTTGTTAAAATTCAGTGAAAACCGCGAAATCCGGCTTTGGTCGTGAGGCGCGTTTAAGGAGTTTACCACGCGTTTTGACTTATAGTGCAGGATTATTATTTAGTTAGTCAACATGAAAAAGCTCCTGCTACCGATTTTACTTTTGCTTATCAGTACCGCATTCCTCCCTCGCCAGATCACCTGGGTCGCCATCGGCGATTCTATTACTTATCTGAATGATCACAAAGACGAAACCGGTAACCGGGTCACGAAAGGTTATCTGACGTTAATCAAGGAGAAATATCCTGATGTTGAGTACATTAACCAGGGGCACAATGGGTGGACTTCGGTAAATATTGCGGAGAAAATAGAGGCGCTGAATCTGGTCAAAGCGGATGTGTATACTGTTTTTCTAGGTACAAATGATTGGTGGCAAGGTAAATCGCTGGGTACTATCTCGGATTACCAGAATGCAACTGGGACCGGAACTGTTTTTGGGTCTTTTAAAGTGATTACCAACAAATTAAAAACGCTGAACCCCGATGCGCAGGTGATCCTGATTACACCTATGCAGCGGGGTGATTTTGTTTATATCAACAATTCAAAAAACAATGCATACGGCTCTTACAAGCCTAAAAAAGAGCAAACGCTGGAACAGTTTGCGAATGCAATTGTAGAGATTGGCAAGCTGGAAAATTATCAGGTGATGGATTTGTACCACGAAAGCGGCATTACGCCTGATAATATGGTGAATTTCAAAAGATTAAAGGACCCGAAAACGGGTGAATATAAAAACTACACGTATCCTGAATACGTCAACATTCCCTTTGATCCTGAAAAAGACGAATATCCATATCCCGCCGAAGCGAGTAACATGACTTACGACGGCCTTCACCCTTCGGACAAAGGCTACGAAATTATTGCCAATATGTTGATTGACAAATTGAAAGGTCTTAAATAAGCGACCGTTTGAGGCTGCCTAGAAGATTATAAAGCGCCGTATTGATGCCTTCATTTTCGGCCTTCATCACCTTTAATTCCTGTTCAAGTTCAGCGCGTTTTTTCTTGTTGTTTTCTGCCTTGACAATCACTTCTTTAGCAGTAATGTTGTCATTTTCTTTTGAAGTGAGCCGCTCAGGGCTGTGCAATGTTGAAATGCCATCCAGGTTGGTGATTTTGGCGAAATACTGATTGTCAGCGGACTCGACAGTCAGGTCAAAGCGCACATAACCATATTGTGAATGAATCAGCGGCACATAGCTCGTCACCCGCAGAACCCCCTTCACAGAATCCTCAAAAGAGACGGCATTTTCATAGTTCCCAAATGTCTTCGAAACCCACTCCTGGACTTTCTTATACAACTCATTTTTAGACAATTCCGGCTTCCCGGAGTCGGAATAATAAATGTTCTTTTCCTGATCAAGCGGAAGTAAGCCATCCTGCGCGAATGTCTGGGCAGCTGAAAAAAGAAGCAGAGCTATAAAAATGAAATGTTTCAAACCGGATGTAAAATGGTTAAGTCGACAAATATAGGAGAAAAGGTGTGTTATGTCGGATGCGACCAATCTCCTATCTACGCATTTTAATCCGTAGCAAAAAAGCCCTACCTTTGCGGCATAATACGATACCATGATATACTTTTTTGCAGACACCCAAAACACTGTCTTTGCGTTACAAGTTGAACGATCGCTGACAGACACCGATATCTCAAAATTAAGCTGGCTTTTTGGCGGCGCAGAACTCCGGGATGAGCAAACCATCACGGAGTTTTTTGTTGGTCCCCGTGCCGCGATGATCACGCCGTGGAGTACCAATGCCGTGGAAATCACGCAGAATATGGACATTCAGGGCATTATTCGCATTGAAGAATTTAAAAAAGTAGATGAGGATTTCTCTGGTTTCGACCCCATGCTTTCGCAAAAATACAGCGAGCTGAACCAGGATATATATACGATTAATATCCAGCCTGAGCCGATCCTGGAAGTCGATGACATTGCGGCATATAACAAGCAGGAAGGACTTTCGCTGAGTGATGAGGAAGTGGATTATCTGAATAATCTTGCTGAGAAGTTAAATCGCAAATTGACTGATTCAGAGGTTTTTGGTTTTTCTCAAGTGAACTCCGAACATTGCCGTCACAAGATTTTCAATGGCGTGTTCGTGATTGACGGCGAAGAGCAGCCGATTTCGCTTTTCAAATTGATCCGCAAAACTTCCGAAGCCAATCCAAATTCAATTGTTTCGGCATATAAGGATAATGTTGCTTTTGTAAAAGGCCCTGTTATCCAGCAATTTGCGCCAAAAAAACCGGATGTTCCTGAATACTACGAGATCAAAGATTTTGAATCGGTACTTTCTTTGAAAGCCGAAACACACAACTTCCCAACAACCGTTGAACCATTCAATGGTGCTGCGACAGGTTCTGGCGGAGAAATTCGGGATAGATTAGCGGGTGGACAAGGTTCTTTGCCGCTGGCGGGGACTGCGGTTTATATGACGGCATTGTCGCGTTTGGAAGAAAATCGTCCGTGGGAAAATGGCGTGGAAGAACGCCAGTGGCTGTACCAAACTCCGATGGACATTCTGATCAAAGCTTCAAATGGTGCGACGGATTTTGGAAACAAATTCGGCCAACCGCTGATCGCAGGCTCGGTTTTGACATTTGAACATGAAGAAAACGGTCGCAAGCTGGGTTACGATAAAGTGATTATGCAGGCTGGCGGAGTGGGGTATGGAAAGGCGGATCAGGCGAAAAAGCATACACCCGAAATTGGCGACCAGATCGTCGTGATGGGCGGTGAAAATTATCGGATTGGAATGGGCGGCGCGGCGGTTTCTTCTGCGGATACCGGCGCATTTGGTTCTGGAATTGAGTTAAATGCGATCCAACGCTCCAATCCTGAAATGCAAAAACGTGTAGCCAATGCTGTTCGCGGGATGGTTGAAAGTGGCAACAATACGATTGTGTCGATTCATGACCACGGCGCGGGCGGACACTTGAACTGTCTTTCTGAGCTGGTTGAAGAAACCGGTGGAAATATTGATCTGGACAAATTGCCGGTTGGTGACCCGACGCTTTCTGCCAAAGAAATCATCGGTAACGAATCCCAGGAAAGAATGGGACTTGTGATCGGCAAGGAAAATCTTGAAACCTTGAAACGTATTGCCGACCGCGAGCGCGCGCCGCTTTACCAGGTAGGGGAAGTGACTGGCAGTCATCGGTTTACATTCGAATCGGAGAAGACCGGTGCCAAGCCGATGGACCTGAAAATGGAAGATATGTTTGGCAGCTCGCCCAAAACGGTGATGGCTGACAAAACCATTGATAGAAATTATGAGCCTGTCACTTACGAAGTTGAAAAACTTCACGAGTATTTGGAGCAACTGCTTCAATTGGAAGCAGTTGCATCCAAAGACTGGCTGACAAATAAAGTAGATCGCTGCGTAGGCGGCCACGTTGCCAAACAGCAATGCGCCGGACCATTGCAATTACCTTTAAACAATGTAGGCGTAATGGCATTGGACTTCCAGGGAAAAGATGGCATCGCAACTTCCATCGGTCACGCACCGCTTTCGGCATTGATTGACCCGGCGGCCGGAAGTCGCAACGCCATTGCCGAGGCGCTTTCTAACATTGTCTGGGCGCCTTTGAAGGATAACCTGGCCAGCGTGTCGCTATCTGCCAACTGGATGTGGGCTTGCAAAAATGAGGGCGAAGATGCACGTTTATATAAAGCTGTGAAAGCCTGCTCTGATTTTGCTATCAGTCTGGGAATCAACATTCCGACCGGGAAAGATTCACTTTCGATGAAGCAAAAATACAAAGGCGACGAGGTAATCGCGCCGGGCACGGTGATCATTTCCGCGGCTGGACATTGCGATGATATCCGCGCGGTAGTTGAGCCGGTTTTGAAAAAAACGGGCGGGTCGATTTATTATATCAATTTGTCTGGTGACACTTACAAATTGGGCGGCTCGTCTTTTGCGCAGATATTGAACAAAATTGGGGATCAAACACCTGACATTCAAAGTGCAGATGATCTCAAAAATGCATTCAATGTAATCCAACAGCTAATCAAAGAAGGCAAAATTCAGGCTGGTCACGATATTGGCAGCGGCGGTTTGATCACGACTCTCTTGGAAATGTGTTTTGCAGACCGCGATCTTGGCGCATCGATCGATTTGTCAAGTCTCGGCGATCAGGATATCATTGAAAAACTCTTTGCAGAAAATATTGGAATCGTCTTCCAGGCCGATGAATCGGTGGAAAACACGCTTGAAGCCAGCGGTGTCAACTTCCATAAAATCGGGACTGTAAACCTGGCTTCCACATTAACCGTGAAAGATGCGGCTGGCAAATGGGATTTTGACATTGACCAGCTTCGCGATGTCTGGTTCAAAACTTCGTATTTGCTGGATAAAAAACAAACCAAGCCGGAATTGGCAAAAGAGCGTTTCGACAACTACAAACACCACTTGTTGCGCTACAAATTTCCTGCGCAGTTTGATGGTAAAAAACCAGTTATCGACGAATCAAAACCTCGTCCCAAAGCAGCAGTTCTCCGCGAAAAAGGCAGCAACTCCGAGCGGGAATTGGCCAATGCGATGTACCTGGCCGGTTTTGATGTCAAAGA
The DNA here is from genome assembly GCF_005860805.1 of Dyadobacter luticola. Taxonomy (GTDB): domain Bacteria; phylum Bacteroidota; class Bacteroidia; order Cytophagales; family Spirosomataceae; genus Dyadobacter; species Dyadobacter luticola. The sequence continues at coordinate 641,685 of NZ_VCEJ01000002.1, forward strand.
CGTCCACATGACGGACCTAATTTCGGGCCGTGAACCTTTGGAGGACATTCAATTCATCGGCGCGGTAGGAGGGTTCTCGAACTCGGATGTACTTGGTTCTGCAAAGGGTTGGGCGGGCGCATTTTTATATAATGATAAGGCGAGGATCGCGCTGGAAAATTTCTTCAAACGTGAAGATACCTTGTCAGTGGGCGTTTGTAACGGTTGCCAGTTGTTCGTCGAGCTGGGCTTGATCAACATCGGCCACGACGTGAAACCGAAAATGCTGCACAACGCCAGCGGCAAGCACGAAAGCATTTTCACTTCCCTGACCATCCAGCCCAACAAATCGGTGATGCTGTCGTCACTGGCAGGCTCCACATTGGGCGTCTGGGTATCTCACGGCGAAGGTCGCTTCGAGTTCCCGTATACCGAAGACCGTTACAGCATCGTCGCCAAATACGGCTACGAAACTTACCCGGCCTGCCCCAACGGTTCCGGCTTCAACACCGCAATGCTCTGCGATGAAACCGGCAGGCATTTGGTGATGATGCCGCATATTGAGCGGTCGCTGTTCCAGTGGCACTGGGCAAATTATCCGGATGGGAGGAGGGATGAGGTGAGTCCGTGGATGGAGGCGTTTGTGAATGCGCGGGAGTGGGTTGAAAATAAGAAGTAAAAGTTCTTACCATATTAAAGAAGAAAGCGAGTTGTCAAGTTTTGCTTGACAACTCGCTTAGTTATCAGTCTCAATCAGTCTATTCTCAAAAAATTCAGTTGTGTAATATCCTCCGGTTTTTGGTGGGCCAACAAATCGGATCACGTTCAATGCTTTAAGTCTCTTTATGTGCCGCTCAACTGTCGCTCGGGATTTTCCCATTAACGAAGCAATTTTATCCGATCTTAAACCCTCATTTTTAATAACTAAAAAGGTCAATTGCGTCATTTCAAATTTCATTGATTCAGAGAAATCTTCGGTTTTGTCTTCTTCAACTTCAAGTAGGCGGCAAATAAGTGTTGATAAAAGACGAAGATCTCCCTGAACAGTGTAGTATCGGGCTTCCGGCTCCCTTAAAGAAAACTTATTTACTCCCTCAAATACTCCCTCATTTACTCCCTCATTTACTCCCTCAGTCTTACCAGCTGGTATCGGAATCTTGGTTTTAAATGTGATTCCTTCTATAAATATCGGCAATCTGTTTCCCGCATAGCGATTTGTCAGACGATTTACGTTCAGAACTCCGGAACCTAGTTCATCAACGCGCCCCAGCTGTATGAAAAACTTTGCGATAACAGGATTTTTTGGAAACGGAGTAAAGCGGTCGGGGTCAATCAAGCCTTCTCCATGTGGATTATTGGCGTTTTCAGTTTCAACATAATTATTTCCGATAATGAATGTGCATGGATAGGCGTTGGTGTACTCTCGGTGCACAATGATATTTGCAGCGACTTCGCGGAATATAGCGGTTCTCAAGCTAATGCGCTGATCTTCTTGCATATAAAACTTGTCAGGTAGATGCTTTTCAACAAAACTCATAAGTTGCTCATACGCTTCTACCAAGTTTGTCTGAATGTAATTTCTGTCGTCGTACCGGTCTTTGTTATTTATCCTGACCAGCGCGTCAATTTTATAATGAGGTAATATCTGGTTAATCGTGTCGTCTTTTCCGAAAATCAGCGCAGCCGCGAGGGTGTATCCTTCCAATCCTGTGTGAAAATCCTTTTTCCAGAGTCCGGCAGTGGTTAGAAGTCGCTTATCATCTAGTATAAGCCACGGATGATCGGGATTGTTACTGCGAATTAAGCTTCTCACTTTCGAGAAAAGCGCCGGGTTAAAATCTTCAAATTTCAGTTCCGGGTAGACAATGTTCTCGGTGTAGTGTGCCCGCTTTTGATTGAATATCTCTGCAATTTGTTGAGGTTCAGTTACCTTGAAATCTCCATCACCACTTCTTTTGTATATAAAATTGGATGTCTTATGAACCTGGGAGCTCGCAGGTACTTGTAAGTGGATGATCCATTTTTCATCTACAAAATGTTTATGTGGAGAAAGGATAAACGTTGGAGTAATTTTTGTCGGATTATTCGAAAGCGCAGCGAGGTCAACGATCATTCTATTTACCTGCTCGGGCTCTATGCCGGTGATTTCGCCAGCATCATTTACGCCCAACAAAATTTCTCCACCCTCATAATTCAGCATTGCGCAAATTGTTTCAAAGAGACTCCCGGGAAGGTCGGATCTAGCCTCCTTAAATTCTAGTCGCACGCTTTCCTTTTCTCGTAAAAGCGACATCAATCTTTCTATCTTCATTCCAGTAAAGTTTTCCCTTCTTTACTTCATTGAATACGGCTTTTACTACCTACAAAAAAACGAATTAGCCAGCGTGGGAGTTTGGGTGATTAAACGGTAAATTTCAAACCTGCTTCCTGGCTCGGAAACTTTAACAATGTTATAACTGAAGGCTCAACAAACTCTCTATCATGACAGCCCAAACCCTCAACACCCAACTCCTCGAACTCTACCAAAAATACACCGCCTCCATCTACGCCCAAACCTGGGAAGACAATGTTTCAGCGCCCTTGCTAATGCATGTTTTTGATGAGTACTGCGAAATGGAAAATAAGATTCTTTTCGTGGGGCAAGAAACATTCGGGTGGCATTCTATGTCTGCAAAACCGAACGTTTCGGAGTTGCTGCTAATGTACAAAGGCTTTCAACTTGGCAAGCCCAGCGAGCTGCGAGAGGGAAGAAAACAGCGCATTCTGTCCAGCCCGTTTTGGAATTTTTGCCGCAGTTGTTTTTATGATTTGAATCGTAATGTCGGTGGTGTTACTAACAAAACAAACGGCTTCCTCTGGACCAACATTTCCAAATTCGATTGCAACAGTACCACGCCATCGTACGATCTGCAAGAGCGAAACAAGGAAGGTTTTGAATTGTTGAAAGCCGAAATCACCATTTTGAAACCCGATGTGGTGGTGTTTCTCACTGGCTCCAAATACGACAACCGCATTGATGCGGTGTTCAATCCCATCCGCAAAATCATTTTGCCCGAAGGATATTTGTATCAGCTCTCCACCGCCGACGGCTCGCTGCCGCCCCGCACTTTCCAAACCAAGCATCCCAGAACATTACTAGGCTCCCGCCGGAATAAAATGCCGAATCGGTATCGGGAGGTTTTGGGGAAGGTTGGGGAATGGGCGTTTTGTTAGCTCGGGAAAGCTGGTCAAAGAAAGATTGCCGTTTTCATGCAAAAATGCTTTCTTGAAGAATAGTTCAATATTCCGATGAACGACGGGACCGACTACACGCCTTCCATTGATGATAATCTGCTGGATATTTCTGATAAGGAACTGTTGAACCTGTACGAAACCAGCGGAATTGCTAAATGCGAGATTTTGATTCAGGAACTGGATTTGGCGACGGATCTTGATATTAGCCTGATTTTGGAAATTCATAGGACAGCTTTTTCCGAATTGTATAGTTGGGCTGGTAAATGGAGAAACATTGAGGTCCAGGTTGGTAAGTTGTCCCCACCGCATCCATCGCAGGTTCCGGCGTTGATGTACCAATTTGCCGACGACATCAATTACAGGTTGAAAAGGGTGGAAGAGAAGCAGGGGATTGCTGAGCTACTAACCTATTTGCATCACCGTTTTGTGTGGATTCACCCTTTCAACAATGGAAATGGACGAACGGCGCGGTTACTTTTAAATGCTGCTGCGATGCTCAAAGGCTTTGAGCCGATTAAGTTATATCACCGTGAGGGAGAGGCTAGAACGAAGTACATTGGAAGCTTTGAGAAAGGCAGATCAGGGCGATATGCGTGCACTTACTGACCTGATTTTAATCGAACTTACGCCCCTTTAACTCCGCTTCCCGCAACAACGCGATCACGATAGCCTTGACCTGCGCCTCGGGCACCTCCTGGTTTTCCAATGCCATGCTGCCACTTACAGATTCGGTGATCATGGAAGTGACGTAGGCTTTCTGGCGCAGTTTGGCGTATTTTTCGAAGAGTTTCATAGTTTAAATATAGGAATTTAAATGGTAAGTAAGAATGAGTTTAATCGGGTCAAGGAAACCTAGAGTTGTTCGAATTTAACGTAAATTTTGAATGGGGATCAATATGTGTCCAGGTAAAATATGAATCAATGTGATAAATTAGTTGCATAATGTTTCTATTATTTAGTTGTTGATTGAAATGGCAGAACAATTACCCGATTGGTTAGTAAGAATGCAAAACGGCACAATCGGCGAAGCTAGGGCCAAAGCATTCTTGATTGACCGCTTTTGGATCTTAGAAAGATCAGTTGATATTGACGGTGTCGATTTGCTCATTCAGCGAAGGATTACGAGGCAAAATAGATATGATAGGGAAAACCCTCGATATGGACTCGTCCAAGTTAAATTTTTCGGCTCGGTAAATACGTCTCATTACATTAGAAAGGAATATGTTTGTTATGAGGATGATTCTGCTCGTGACGATTTTTTTGTACTATGTCATTCGGGTGATGAGGGTCAGGCTCAAACATTTATTCTTACAGCGGACGAAATTTTGAAGAATTTTAATTTGTCCGATTATCAGGGAGTTGTAGCATATAGACTTCCTTATACAAGCTTTCATAAAGATTCAAACTTTTTAGTGTCATCTAGTAAACTGGCGCTGGACAGAATTGAAAATCAATTGAGGCAAGCGGATTTTACTAGAAATAGACAATTTATATCTTAGAGGTACGACTATTCGATGGAAAGTCTAGCGACTACTTCACCTGAATTTTGTGAACCACTTGATAATACTTATGGCGATATTCCGGAACAGTTTGGAATTATTAAAGGTATCGTTTCCAATGCTATGTATGAGATGTCAGAAGTTATGGACATTTTGGAACTAGTGATGAAAGAAACAGATCCTTTAAAAGCCTTGACCCTTAGTTTCGAGATAAATTCTGGCCTTGCTGATGGATATGGGAGTTGGGGAAAGGAACTGGCAAATGCATTGTGGGATCAGCATTTCTATTCTGTTTGTAAGGAGCATAAGGAGAAGATTGATTTTTTGAAATCAAATCACATATTAGATAGATTTATATTGGCAAGACAAGAATTGCAAGAAGCTATTGTGCGCTTTCTGTGTGATAACCTTCCACAAGACCAAGATCTCGTGCACCGGGTTGTAATAACTTTTTTGCCGGATACACTTCGGCAAATACAGGTGCAAAATTCCTTAATCCATGCTACAAAGTACTGGGATACTGATTTACAATTTGATCAAAGATTTAATAGGTTGTTGGTGCCAGAAAGTTGTGGCACTAGGAAGATTGAGGCTGGACAAGTGGAGATTTTCTGGATGCCGGCTATATATCTCGAAAGTGAAAGGAAGTTTGGAAAGTTGTCTGTTAGTATTGAAGATTTTTATCGCGTAACAGACTTTATCATATATGCTGAGGGAATGGAGGGTATCTACAACAGTCTCATGGCGAGCAGAGCATCGAAAAATTAGGTGAGCCAGATTCTAGATAGCAATGAATACCGTTAAAAAATTCCCCCGCCCCCAATTTGCATCCCACCAAATTTCTCCCGGATATGCGACCTCCAAAAAAATAGTCTTTATGAAAAATCTTGAAAGTTTTGCCCTGTTATGGTGTGAGGACCGCGAAAGCACCTCGAGCGATGACTACTTCGCTTGGACACCTTAGGCAGGGCATTTTTTATCCATCCAAAAAAATAGTCTTATGTCCAACCAACAAACCAATCCCGAGTCCGCCGACGCGCAGTCCGCCGACTCGAAATGCCTGGCCTACGGCCAACAAGTAAAAGAATTGCTTAGCGCAAGTTCGCCCGACGCTTGGTGCGATCACCTTTGGTCAATGTACGGTGGTTACGTCCTCGCTCAGAAAGAGTTGGGTTACAGCGCAGAAGCACCCAATGTCTTTTGGTCATTCCGTGATTTGCTTTTTTTCTTTGAAGGAATGAAGGAGAAATGAGCGAGTGGGTGGATGACTGAATGAGTGAATGTTTTGATACTCACGTTCTTCTATTACTTCTCAACAAAATGAAAAAGCTCACATTATTCACACTTCTGATTTTCATTTCTTTTACCCCGGTGGTTCTGGCTGGCGGCATGCCTGCGGATAGCGGGGTTTTTATTTTGCATAAGTTTCAGCAGCGCATTGGGCGGGAGGTTTACCGGGTTTCGGGGGAGAATGGCGCGATGCGGTATGATGTTGATTTTAAGTTTGTTGATCGCGGGAGTCCGGTGCCGCTTACTGCCATGATTCGCTTGAATGCGGCTTTTGAGCCGGTGGATTTTTTTGCGGAGGGTAAAACTTCGCGGCTTTCGCAGATCAAAGATTCCATTCACATTGAAAATGGTACCGCATTTGTCTCGGCGGCTGATACGGTTTTTACGCAAAAAGTAGATAAAAATACATTTCCCATCGACGGGTATTCCCCGGCCACAGCGCAGGAATTGTTGCTGAAATTCTGGAAAAAAAGAGGTCAGCCTGCCCACATTACCACCTTGCCAGCGGGCGATTTGCAGATCCTGAAAGACGGAACCGACCAGTTTACCCTCGCCGGGAAGAAAGTCACATTGACGCGATATATGGTCAGCGGGCTGATCTGGGGCAATGAAATGCTTTGGGCCGATGGCGACGACAACCTTGCGTGCATTCTGACGATCGATGCCGAGGGCGACAAAACCGAGATGGTGCGGGAGGTTTATGAGCCTTTGCTCGATGAATTTATCAGCCGCGGCGCTGCTTATGGCATGGCCGCTTTTGCCAAAACGATGACCCAAACTGAAAACGCGAATGTGCCGGTTCTGATCCGCGGAGGCCAGGTGATCGACATAATCAATGGCGTGGCGGCGCAAAATGATGTGCTGATCGAAAACCGGCGAATCAGTAAAATCGGTAAAAACCTGACAGCGCCGAAAAACGCAAAGGTGATCGACGCGACCGGAAAAACGGTGCTGCCCGGACTTTGGGACATGCATGCGCATTTCGAGCAGACGGAGTGGGGGCCGGCCTACCTCGCCGCCGGCGTAACAACCGTGCGTGACTGTGGCAACGAAATCGGCTTCATCGCCGCCACGCAAAAAGCGATCGACACCGGCAAAGGAGTCGGCCCGAAGATTTTGATGGCGGGTATCATCGACGGAAAAGGGCCGATCGCATTGGGCGTGATCCAGGCCAATACGCCCGATGAGGCGATAAAAGCGGTGCGGAATTACAAGGAAAAGGGTTTCGATCAGATCAAAATTTACAGCTCCATCAAGCCTGAAATCCTGAAAGTGATCAGCGACGAAGCCCACCGCCTGGGCCTGACCGTCACCGGGCACGTGCCGCAGGGCATGAACCTCCGGCAGGCCGCCGGGCTGGGCATGGATATGGTTAACCACCTGCCGTATGTCACCCAGCTGATGAAGCGCGACACGTTGCGCAGGATCGATTTTGCGGATACGGCCAGCATTTCGGCGATCGAATTTGTAAAGCAAAAACCCCTTGTAGTAGACCCGACCATCGGCGTTTACACCTTATGGTCGCGGAGCCTGAGCGAAGATATTACCCTCTCCGAACCCGCATTTTACACGCTACCGCTCACTTTACAATCACAATTCAAAAGCACCGGCGTCGATTCCGCGACGGCACGGCGGTACAAGCCTGCATTGGAAAGTATGGGAATGTTGGTCAAAAAACTATACGACCAGGGCGTGCCGATCGTAGCCGGCACCGACATGGGTTTTCCCGGATACAGCCTGCCACGAGAACTTGAACTCTACGTCGAAGCTGGCCTCACCCCAGCCCAGGCGCTGAAAACTGCTACGATCACCCCGGCCGAGATCATGGGAAAAGACAAGCAAACCGGCTCAATTGTAGAAGGGAAAGATGCTGATTTGATTATTGTTGACGGAAATCCCCTCACCAGAATCAGGGATGTGCGTAATGTGAAGGTGGTGGTAAAGGGTGGGGTTGTTTATGATCCCGGGGTGCTGCATCGGATGGTTGGGTTTAATGTGAAGTAAATGATGCACTTTGTCATGCTGAGCGCAGTCGAAGTACGTCACTGGCTTGGCACATTGCAAAAAGCGTTGTTCTTAACCAGTAGCGTGCTTCGACTCCGCTCAGCATGACAAGTCGATTGGGCGCTTCGCCTTCCTCACTGCGCCCCGTCAATCCCCGATTTGGACGTCTTAACTTCCTCCGCCACCTTAAACTTTGCCCCAGAAATCTTCAAAACCACCGCATTCGGCCAGGTGCGATTGGTATAAAACCGCTGCCCATTCACCGCGCTCACGGCCAGCCCGAGCGGCGTAGGTGCTGATTTGATGGATGCGTCGAAATTGTTGACGTACTCTACCAGCTCACTTTTGTAGCCGAGTACTTCCACTTTCGTTTGCGCATTCCCTTCAATCATTGGGAAGAGAAATTCGCGGCGCTGGCCATATTTCCATTCGTCGTCGCGCTTTTTGGTGATGAAGGCGTAGATATGTTTTTCGTCGTTCGATTGGATGAACCAGATGTCTTTGTCACGGATGACGGGGAGCGGTTTAACAGCGTATATAGCTTCCCCGTTGGCGAAATTCCAGAGTGCGATTTCCCGCAAAAGTGCTTCCTGCTCGATCTGGATTTCGCCGTTTGGTTTCGGGCCGACGTTTAGTAGGAAGTTACCGCCTTTCGCGCGGATTTCGATGAGCATGTTGATGATCTCGGTGCCCGATTTGTGCGGATCGTTGGTGGGTTTGTATTGCCAGTCGGTGCCCATCGTGTAGCAGGCTTCCCAAGGGCGCGGCTGGGCTTTGTCGGGGATGTTTTGCTCGGGTGTGTTCATGGCGTCGCGGGTGATCACGAGCTCGGGTTGCAGGCTCCATGCATACTCGCGCAGCCCGTCGCCGGGGCCGTCGAAGAACATAATGTCGATTTTGCCGTATTTGGTGAGGAGTTCTTTGATCTGCGCCTTGTCGTATTCCATCAGTTTCGGGTTATTCATCGGAAACTGTCGCTTGTCCTGCAACCGGCCGAGCGGAATGTTGTTTTGATGAAAAAACAGAAAATCTTCCGGTGAAAAATACAGCCCGATCGCAATGCCCTGCTTGCGGAAAGCGGTGATAATCTCCTTCAAAACATCGCGCTTGAAGGGCGTGTTCATGACATTGAACGTCGTCGTTTTGGTATCGAACATGCAAAAACCGGCATGGTGCTTGGTCGTGAAAACCACATATTTCATCCCTGCCAGTCGTGCCATCGTCGCCCACTCGTCGGGGTCAAATTTTTTGGGGTTGAAAAACGTAGGGAGTTCATTAATATATTTTTCTACATACTCATCCGAAGCCCCGGCCAGCGAGTGACTGATCACGGTGCCAAGTGAAACATCCACATTCCAGTGAATGAACATGCCGAAACCCAAGTCCTGGAACCATTTGACGCGGTCGGGTTTGTTGGTGGTTTGCTGGGCGAATGTTGGGTTCGATATGATTAGGAGTAGTACGAGGATTAGGAGTTGTTTGAGGCGCATGGAGTGAAATGTGGTTTTTATAAAGATTGGTTTTGGGTGCATTAATACTCTCTTTACCTTAAATTTTCTTAACCTTCATAGAATTATGCATTCTTGAAATCAAAATATGCATTCTTCGGCATCATCTTTCTGCACATATCCTAATATATTTGATAAAATCAAAGCGAAAATGGATCGGAAAATTGCAATGGTTAAGCGGCAGATTGACATGAAAACTGCCGATCAAGCGGATGATGATTTGAGGTACTGGTTAGGCAAAACGCCGCAAGAACGAATTGCGGCGGTGACTTTCCTGGTGAATCAGCGCTTGAAGCCTTCTGAGCGAATGGATAAGACCTTCTTTACTCAACGAAAAATGAAATAATGCAGCTGGCATCGGACTTTGAGGATTTCATATCGCTTCTGAACAAACATTCGGTAGAGTATCTTGTCGTCGGAGGATATGCGATGGCATTTCATGGCCGGCCTCGTTTTACAGGTGATCTCGATATCTGGATTAATATATCCGACCGTAATGCAGAAAAGATGCTTGTGGTTTTGGTTGAGTTTGGCTTCGCTTCATTAGGTTACCAAAAGGATGATTTTTTGAAGGAAAATATCATTAATCAGATTGGTTATCCCCCACTGAGAATTGACATTCTAACCTCAATAGATGGAGTGACATTCAGCGAGGCAGTTGAGCATCGAAAAGTAATTTTAGTAGATTCAATAAAGGTGCCTTTTATTGGCCTCAGCCAGCTCATAGCAAACAAAAAGGCATCTAATAGACCACAAGATATTGCCGATGTAATCGCATTAAAATCGAATGACAATGATATCGAATAGCGACACACTTATGATGACCATCAAATCCAGCCTCTGGCAGCAATTCGGCGCCGGCATCAACACCCTAGGCAACGCCATCGAACGCTGCCCTTTGGAAGTCTGGGAGGATAAAAAACGCTTCTTTTACATTGCGTACCATGCCGTAATCCTGACGGATTATTATCTCACCATTCCATCGCCAGAGGAATTTCATGCGATTTTACCCTTCTCTTTCACTGAACCTGATGAAATACCTGACGGCGTTTTGGGGGACATGGTGCCTGACAAGCATTACACCCAGCCAGAAATGCTGGGCTATATCGACGAAGTGCGCATTAAATGCCAGAATGTAATTTTCGGATTGACCGAAGAGAAATTAAGCGAGCGCTGGATCGAGCCGAGCGGGGATATGGATTACGCGGTCTTGGAAATTTTACTTTACAATTTGCGGCATGTTCAACATCACGCCGCGCAGCTGAATATGTTGCTGAGGCAGGAAGCACATATGCGGTCGGAGTGGGTTTTTCGGGTGGATGAAGATTGAAACCTACTTGTAATTGTAATTTAAGGGTTCGAACGTTCTAAGATAATATCTGTCTATTTCGCTTTTGTAAGTCTTACTCTTTTGTAAAGTCCCATCTGTACAATTATACACTAAGCTCAGACCAAATTTATGAGCTGCCATGCGAAGGTTGTGTATAGCGTGTTCTCTTGGCGGAAATTGATTTATATAATAGTCCAGAGCGCCTAATTTAATTAGTGCATCCATGATTATTCCGTCGTTATGGTAGCGCCATGTCGATGTGAGTATCGGATCTATAAATATCGGGTTGCCAGATTTTCCCATTTCACGTATAACTATTGCATAGCCATTTGATACTGGTATATCTTTTAAGATTTTTAGAAGAAATATTAAAAGATCCGGTTCGGCTCCTCTCACCATTCGCTTAAAGGCGTTTAAACGAGCCTTTCTTGTATGAGCCGAGAGGCTAATTACAACTTGGTCGACATCTTCTTGCAGCATATCTGGTTGGATTAAAACCAAATATGACACCTGCCTACGACTTTAAAATTATTGCTTATTCTATGGCCGCTGAGACTTATCCTGCGGTTTATGACAAGTAAATTACTTCACCGGCGAATCGGCCATCTTGGTAAAATATCCTAACTGACCCATGCCATCCACAATCGTCTGAGAAACTTTAAGCCGCCCGGCTTTGTCGAAAATCATGGCGCGGGGGATGAATGTGAGCTTTTGTTCTTTTAAAAAGCGGGAAGATCGGTAGTCTAATATGAGATAATTTTCTGTGTAGTCTGTCAGCTTTTCTTGCTCATTTGCTTTTTTCCATTTCTCAACATTGTCGTCGATCGAGAGATAGACAAAAACAATGTCTTTGCCTTTTAAAGCTTCGACTAGTTTCGTCGATTCCGGCATGATTTCACGACATGGTCCGCACCAGCTGGCCCAGAAATCGACTACTAGTATTTTTCCGGCGTGACGTTTTTTGATATCGTCGAATGTTAATTTTTTGCCAGTCATATCAGCCAGGAATATGGAATTGGTATCCTTCTCCGCCTTTAAAATCAAACTTGTTTCGCCCGATTTTAACGTATGGATTTTGTCTGTAAAACTAAAACTAAAAATGCTGGAAAGAGCTAAACTAATAACTAACATGAGACACTTCATATGCAATGTATTATTGATTTGACGCCTTGTTGTTATTTACAAATCTCAATTCTACACGCCGGTTTCTAATTTTATTTTCCTCACTATCATTCGCAACTACCGGCGCATCGGGCCCCTTCCAATCAATTCGAATTTGCCCGGGAGGGACACCATTTGTTTTCATATATTGCTGGACAACGCGTGACCGGTATTCAGAAAGAATCATGTTCAGATTTCGCTTCCCAACATTATCAGTGTGGCCGGTGACCTGGGCGATGAGGTTGTGCCGACGCACAAGTTCCTGGCAAATGGAATCCAATGTTAACCGGCTGTCTTTTCGAAGCTGGTAGCTGCTTTGATCGAAGTATAATGTTCTCGGCCTCAACATTGTTAGCTGTGTCCGGGAGGAAATGGCTTCGTTAATATCCGATTTTGTATAATGAATTGGCAGGAAATTGAAGCCCTCTTTCAGTACTACTTTTTCACTGCTGGTAGCTGTGAAGTAATTTTCATTCGGAAGATAAATACCTTTTGAAAGCGTGTATGGACCGGCTGATATGTAATTCACTTTCAGATTTTTGCGACGGTAACTGTTTAGAATTGGACGGGTTTCCGAAATCTTACGAGCACTTTCATCGTCCAATACAATGTGGGATATAATGCTGTCCGGAACGTCATAATGCAGGAAAAGCATGTTGCGCGGAAACAATGTTTCATCGTCTTTAACTGACTGATCGAAACCCGTTCCAAGCATTGCAACCGTGATTTCAAACGTAGCATCCTGCTCTGGCTTTTGAACAAAATTCACCGGAACACTGCGTGTCTCAAACCCTTCCGCCTCAAATGTGAGCGATAATGTCGAATCCGGAATCACAAACTTAAATTCACCCGATCTTGCTGCGGTTAACTTTTTCTTACTTGACCTGAAAACCGCGGTCACATTGCTTTTGACCACGGAATTATCCGCGAGATTATAGCAATGTCCCGTGATTGTAATGTCGGGGGTGGCAAATAGCAGAATCGAGAGAAGTAATGTTGTGAACATTTTTATATTAAAAGAAATAAGAAGTTAGTTCAGATGAAGAAAAGCTTCACAATTTCGCCAGCTTGTAATTGATAACATTTCCGTTTTCTTTTTTTAATCGGATTACATATTGCCCTGCCGGCAAATGCTTAATATCAACCGCTGATTTAATCTGACCGGAAATTTGTTCGACGAGCTTGCCTTCGAGATTAAAGATTTCAATTTGCTTAAGATTGGCAATATCGTTCGCTCCGATATGGAATTTTTCAGAAACAGGATTTGGGTAAATTCCAGTATTTAATTGATTTCCAAGATCGACTTTCACAATCCTGGAATAGGCATAAGTGTCATCAAGGTCGACCATTTTGAGCCGGTAATAATTGGTTTCCGGAGCTGGCCTTTCGTCGGTAAAGGTATATAAATGCGTCGCGCTGCTTTCGTGCTGGGCTGTTATCCGGTTTATTATCTGCCAGTTTTTGCCGTCGGCGCTTCTTTCGATAACAGTCAATAGCACCAGGTAAATTTTTTTCATGGAAGCCTTTAGTTAGTTGTGTATACCACAAATGTAAGAAGTAACCGTTGTATATTATGATTAATTCAACATTAGTTTGTATGTATTTAATTTTCCCTAAATGGTAGGTTCTTCCGTCTACTCCCTAGCCATTATGCCCAGCCTCGACATTGCGGAGCAGGTGCAGGAAATGAAGCAGCAGTACCGCATCGCGCTTGGCCGCAGCTACGGGAGTGCGAATGCAGATGGGCACATTTCCCTGGATGGATTTGAGGCGGCTGAGGCGGACTATCCTCTGGTTTTAGCTGAATATCAGCGGCTTGTTTTGGAGTTGACTGCTTTTGAGATTCGATTTTCCGGATTTGCTGATTTTGATCGGGGGAATTTCTCGGCCTTTTACATTCAGCTTACCGATGAATCTGCCGCCGCGATCCGGGAGAGGAGTACGGCGGTGATGAAGGGTTTTGATAAAAAACTCAAAAAACAATACATGCAGAAGTGGGCCGACGAATCCAAAAACCCGCACATGACCATTGGTCGGAGGCTGACGCGTGAGTGGGTTGCTGTGGCGCATTCCATGTTTACAGACTATAATGCCAGCTTTTTGTGCGACGCGTTTGCGATCAGGAAATACAATGAAAAGCGGCGACAGTATGATGTGGTAGACGTACTTCCACTCGCCCGTGAAAGTACGCCTTTTTTGCAGCTGGATTTATTTCAGCCCTGATTATCAATGTGATTTCAATATTCCTGCCGGCACTTTGAGCGCGCCGGTTTCAGGATCTATCAAACCGTTTCTTTCGTCCTCAATATCGGTCGCTTGCGTATATACGTCGCCGGAAATAGATCTTTTCCGCAGCTCTTCCTTGAACTTCCGGATCTGATCGGCGCGGCCCGCTTCGTCCTCCGGTCCGCCATAGTTGCTGAACCCAAAACCACCCCACTCGCTCACCACCAGCGGCACCTGTTTCCGGTAAAAAAACGGATCGCCTACCACCAGCGGAAATGCCGCCACGCTCTGCATGTTTCCTGCCGTCAATTCATCGAGCACTTGTTTCCAGCGTTCGAGATCCGGCGTGTAAAGGTGGGCAGTGAGCAGCCCCGATTTCAGTTTTCCTTCGTGCGAAATGTGCTGCCATCCATCATTATCGACTGTAAGGAATTGTGGGTAAGCGATTTGCATATAATGATACATATCCATAATGTACTGGCGCGTATCCTGATTGGAAGCAATATCCTGCGCGCCCCAGTCTTCATTATACAAGCTCCAAATCACGATTGAAGGGTGCGTGCCCATCAGCGCCAGCATTCTCAGTAACTCCTGCTTGTGATTCTCACGGCTTTTTTTGCTCGACTGGTGCGGGCTCGGCACTTCCACCCAAAGCATCATTCCGATTTTATCGGCTAGCTTGTAAATCCGCGGATCCACGCCGGCAATGTGAATGCGCACGAGGTTACAGCCCAGCTCCTTCATCGCATACATGTGTTTCTGGATTTGCCGGTAAGTCGAAGCACCGGGCTGGTACAGAATACCATCGAGATATACCGGCTGGTTGTTGAGATAAATCTGACTGCCGCGGGCTTCAAACCTCCGCAGCCCGAATTTTGTCTCAATCTGCGATTCATAGCCGTTTTTATCCACCAGCTGCGCCACCAGATTATACTGATAAGGCGACTCCGGTGACCATAATTGCGGATCTGGAATCGCCAGTACGAGTCGCTGCGACTTTTGTCCGGCCTCCAACGAAATCGGAAATTCGTCTGTCGCGATCGGCTCGGTAGGGTGGTCGGCAATGTTGTAGACTTTCAACCGGATCGTATACAAACCCGGATCGTGGATGCGGGTCGTCAGATCAAATCGCGCCAGGTTATCTTCCATCGTACTCAGCACCCGCACGCGCGACCGCAGCCGGTTTCTCTCCACGGTTTCGAGCCACACGCTGCGGACTGCGCCGGTGTAAGTCTGGTACCAGATTCCACCGCGTTTATACACATGCGATTCCTGTTTTCCGCGCGTCGTATCTGCGTCCATCGTGCTGGAAACCCGCACGGTCACCCGGTTCACAGGCTGTAAAATCCGGTCGTCCAACTCATAGGAAAATGAAGTATACTCGCCAATGTGCACTTCTTCTCCTTCAATCGTCGCGAGCGGATGACCGTTCAGCCACACGCGCGTTTCATAGCCGCAGGCGCCAAAAGTCAGTTGCAGCAGCGAGTCGGGCTTGTTTCCGATATGCTGCTCAGGCAGGTTAAATTCACGCTCATACCACACCACGATCTTGTCGCGCCAGGAGGCAGCACTTTTTTGCGCCTGTCCGATGTGTTCTTCCACACTGCCCGGCCAATGTGCGGTCTGGCTGTACTGATGGCCGATCGACCACATCTCCTGCACCCCGATATCGCCCGGATCTATGTCAAATTTCCACTCGCCGTCCAGTAGCACGTGCTCATTGGGACGAAGTACGGCGCGGGGTAATGCGTCCAGATAGAGTTCATTATCAAACGATTCCTCACGACTTTTCGTAGTTCCGTAGTTAGAATGATCGGGTGTGGTGTTCATATTTTTTATTAAGTTTTACTCAAAATTTTTCCTGACAAACCTCACAATAGTAACTCCGCCGCTTGTTTTTGCCGATGTACTCTTTGTGAAAAGGCACCTTATCCCTCGGGCAGGTTTTCTTCGTATAGGCTTCCCAGTGTTTCTTTAATGTACCCGCTTTTTTCCATTCCAAAAATTCCTGCGCGTATTTGTGGGTTTCCCTAATGATTTCTTTCAACTTTTTATCAGGGATTTCGCCCACCTTGCTCATTGGATGCACGCGGGCACGAAAGAGCACCTCGTTTTTGATAATGTTGCCGCTGCCGGCGAAGATATCCTGGTCGAGCAGGGCGTCGCAGGCGAGTGCTTTGGGCTGTCCTTTCAGTTTTTTTAATGCTGTCGCTGGCGACCAATGTTCGGACATGATATCGCCCGACCAGTCGTAAAGTTCCTCGGCCGGCTTGTCCAGAATCTTAATATTCGCCACGTAAAAGTTGATCTCGTGCGTGTCAAAAACCAGCCTGAGGCGCGGATTCTGCTTTTTTCGCTCGTCGACGGTATAGCTGCCAAAAAGCATCAGGTGAATGCTCACGGTAAAATCTTTAAAGCATATCAGGAAATGTTTTCCCCAAGATTTGAAGTCAAGGACCGTCTCGCCAACCAGCCGGTCCATATCTATTTTGGCATAACCTTCGGCCTGCTGAACAGCTTTTCTCCGAAGGTGGAGGTCACAAACCATTTCTTTCAATATCACAATCGACGGTCCTTCCGGCATGGCATACTTATTATGTTGTCAAACTTGCCGGGTTCCGTAAAAAATGCGCGCCACGGGCATTTCCGAATTACTCATTTTAACTTCGCACAACACGTATGGGATTTTTTTCCAGCAAACCCAAAGAAGTAAAAGCACCCATCTCCATCGGCCTCGATGAAAAGGAATATCCTTTTTACATCAAGGCGCCGATGACGCTGATCGGGCTGTATTTATTCTTCTATTTCCTCTATCTGCTACAAGATATTATTGTTCCTTTCGCCTTCGCCGGGCTGATTTCAATATTGCTGAATCCGGTTTATAACCGTTTTGTGCGGTGGAATTTTAATAAAATACTGGCCATCGTCTGTACCATTTTTTTAGCGCTGCTTGTCGTGGCGGGGATTATGTTTTTCCTTTCTTCCCAAATCGCCCAGTTCGGCGAAATGCTGCCTCAGTTGAAAACCAAGGCGGTTTCACTCATCCACGACCTGCAATCCTGGCTTTCGGCCAAGTTTAATGTCTCCAATGAAAAGCAGACCAGCATGGTGAATGATGCATTGAACGAAGCCATGAACAGTGGCAAGACGTACGTGGGGAAAACGCTGAATACCGTGTTCGGGGTCGTGAGCTTTTTCATTCTTATTCCGCTGTATATCTTCCTATTATTGTTTTATAAACCGCTGATCCTGAACTTCGTATTTGAAGTTTTTGACGAACATAACTCTGAGCGGGTAGCTGAAATTTTGCAGGAAACCAAAGGTGCGGTGCAAAGCTATATTGTCGGATTAATGATAGAAACCACCATTATCGCAGTCTTAAATTCCACTGCATTGCTGATCCTGGGTGTGAAATATGCGGTATTGCTGGGGGTGATCGGTGCGATTTTAAACCTGATACCGTACATCGGCGGGTTGATCGCGATCATTTTGCCGGTACTGATTTCATTTATTACAAACGACGGTTTCACAACCCCGCTGCTGATTATAGGTGCATATACATTGATCCAGTTCGCGGATAACAACATTATCGTCCCGCGTATCGTATCTTCTAAAGTTTCGGTGAATGCGCTGATTTCCATTCTCATCGTTTTACTCGGCGGAACATTGTGGGGCGTGAGCGGCATGTTCTTATCCATTCCGTTTGCAGCGGTTTTAAAGATTATCTTCGATCGTATCGAGGAGTTGAAACCCTGGGGAAAATTACTGGGAGATACCATGCCGGAACATGCACCGCCGAAAGTTGTCGATCCGCGGGAAGCTGAGGATGATACGAAAACGCTGCTTTGATTTTTACCAAAACAAAAAAAAGGCGCCACCCTGCGAAGAGTGGCGCCTTTTTTAGCTGTAATCAATCTTAGTAAGTCAGTTTGTCCACAGTTCCCGCAAACATATTTACCAGAACAAACTCACGATCTCCCGTACGTTTGATGTCAGTTGCCATGGTAAGACCGCTCAAAAGTGGTGTTCCGTCTTCATTCATCACCGCACCCGATCCAGGCTTGAACATTCCTTTGTCAAATTCAGCAAATTTCAACACCAACGGCTTGTTGTTGGCAGTCAGCGCAATGTGCGTCAGCGTGGTGAAGCCGGATTTGTAAACGCTTACATTTCCAATGTTGTCCACTGCAAAAATCTTCGCGCTGCCTGGCACAAAAGGTCCGCCGGACAATGTGCTGATCAGGAATTGTTTGCCATCCCAAACGATGCCGGTTGGAACCGCATCCACGATCGGACCAGTACCTACTTTTGGCAATTTTGCGTACAATTTAATGGTGCCCACGGTTTTGTCTCTTCTGAAAATCGCGTTTGAACCAGCGTCTGTCATGTAAATGTCGCCGTCAGGGCCCATAGTCAAAGCGTACAGGTTGGAGTTGTCAGGCGTAGCCAGGTGCATTGCCCTGATTTCGTTTCCGTACTCATATACTTTGAAAGAAGAAATAGGTCTCGGAGCATCACCTGTTTTGAAACCAGCTACATCAGCAACGTACAATTTCCCGTCGATACCATGCAGGATGTAAAGTTTGCCGTCGTGGTAAAGCACGTGACTCATGCCTTCGGGACCTTCCGGGCCGCCAGCAGAGTTGAAACCAGTAGCGAAAGTAGTTTTTGTACCATCTGGCGCGATCATCACAACTGCGCCATCGTTGTTTCCGGTACCGATTTCCGATACCCAGAAATTGCCTTTATCATCTTTGTCAATGCCCAGCGGCGCACGCAATCCCGAAGCGAAAGGAGTGGACATCAGCGCAGTAGGTTCCGGAATCGGGCCTCCGGGAATTTCATGGTCGGTACAGGCGAAAACGCCCAGGAGCAGGAGTAGGTAAACAGCCGTTGATTGTAAAAAACGCTTTTTCATAACAAAGGTTTAATGGAAGTTGGTTGGATAATAATCTGTGCTCTTTAAAAACACACAATCCAAATTTAATTATTTAAAGGCCGATTTTTGCTGCGTATAGCAAGATTTAGCTATCCGTAATTATTTACCGGTAACATTTATGTTGTAAAGAGTTAAGAAGCCGATTATTGGTCTTATGTTTGGAAATCCGATATTTTTCCATCCTTTTTCCATATAAAATTTCGTTTTTCCGATGACCCAAGATATTAATCAACCTTTTCCCAAAGCCTATTTGGCCATCGACGCCGCTACGAAGGAGTCCGGCTTCACAATGGCGTCCGACGTTTACACCTGCTCTTTATTAAAAACCCTCGCCGCCTCCAAGCCGGGCGGTAACTTTCTCGAACTAGGTACGGGTACAGGATTATCTACTTCCTGGATCCTCGATGGCATGGATGAAAATGCGACTTTAACTTCGATCGATTATGATGAAGCATTTCTCAAAATAGCAGCATATTACCTCGAAAGCGATCCGCGTCTGACGCTGGTTCAAACTGATGGCGCCGACTGGGTAGCTGCAAATGCCGGCAAAAAATACGATTACATTTTCGCCGATACCTGGCACGGAAAATACCTACTGCTTGACGAAGTGCTGGATATGCTCAAACCCGGCGGCTTTTACATCATCGACGACATGCTCCCACAACCCAACTGGCCCGAGGGCCATGATGTGAAAGCGCGGAATCTGGTCGAGTATCTTGATAGCCGGAATGACCTTGTGATCACAAAACAGGTTTGGGCAACTGGGATTATTTTGGCAGTGAAAGTGTAGCCACGAATACACGAATCCGCACGAATGCATTCGTGTTGATTCGTGTATTCGTGGCTAAAAAATTTGATTTATTCAAGACAAATTAGAGTAAAATTTAGTAACGGTCAGCTTCAATTAGAACTAACCCCTTAAATTTTAGCTATATGTGTCAAAATCATGGAGTGGCCTACATTAAGCCCGGCGAAGTGCAGGTGCAGGAAATTGAGTATCCAAAACTCGCGCTCGGCGACCGGAAATGCGAGCATGGCGTGATCCTGAAAATCGTTTCCACCAACATTTGCGGCTCTGACCAGCACATGGTCCGCGGGCGTACCACCGCCCCGGCGGGACTCGTACTTGGTCACGAAATCACCGGGATTGTGCTCGAAGCAGGCAGGGACGTGGAGTTTATCCGGGTCGGCGACCTGGTGTCGGTGCCTTTCAACATTGCCTGCGGACGTTGCCGGAACTGCAAGGAAGGCCGCACCGGGATTTGTCTTAATGTAAACCCCTCGCGTCCCGGTGCCGCTTACGGTTATGTGGATATGGGCGGCTGGGTTGGCGGACAGGCCGAATACGTGATGGTGCCTTATGCCGATTTTAACCTACTGAAATTCCCCGACAAAGATCAGGGGATGGCTTACATTAAAGATCTGACATTACTTTCTGATATTTTTCCAACCGGTTTTCACGGCGCAGTTACTGCGGGTGTTGGCCCAGGTTCGATTGTATATGTGGCAGGCGCTGGACCAGTGGGACTTGCCTGCGCAGCATCCTGCCACTTGCTCGGCGCAGCGGTGGTGATCGTCGGCGATATGATCAAGGAGCGCCTCGACCAGGCGAAAAGCTTTGGTTGTGAGGTGATTGATTTAACAAAAGATACCCCGCTCGAACAAGCGATCGAAGCGATCATTGGCGTGCCGGAAGTGGATTGTTTCGTGGATTGCGTCGGTTTCGAAGCCCGTGGTCACGGCGCGGACGCAGGAGAAGAAAGGCCGGCGACCGTACTCAACACTGCCATGGCGGTCACCCGCGCCGGAGGAGCCATCGGTATTCCCGGCCTCTACGTGACGGGCGACCCGGGCGCGAAAGACACCGCCGCCCAGCAAGGCAGCCTCAGTATCCGTATCGGTCTGGGCTGGGCCAAATCACATTCATTTTACACTGGCCAGTGCCCAGTCATGAAGTACCACCGCCCGCTCATGAATGCGATCCTGTACGACAAAATCAAGATTGCGAAGGCTGTCAATGTGGAAGTTATCACCTTGCAGGACGCACCGAGGGGATATCAGGATTTCGATAAAGGCGCTGCAAAGAAATTTGTGATCGATCCACACGGGATGATTGCTTAGGGGATTTTTAGAGTGATAAAAAAGGGCTGCATAGATGAATGCAGCCCTTTTTTTATGAAGATAAATGTATTGTAAATGTGCATTTGAGAAATCAAAGTACCGGCTCGACGCGGTAGCCCTTTTCCCGTAAGAGCACAATCAAGCCGGTTTTGTATTTCAAATGCGCGAAGCCGACGGCGATCAGACAGGACTTTCCGGTCATGTTTTTCTCGATTTTTGGGATCCAGTATCGGTTTCTTTGTTCCAGGGTTCCGTAGTCATTCAGGACTACCGGCTGATCGGGTGTATCGGTTTTTTCCAGCTCGTACGGCGCATTCATTTGTTTGTAAGAATCTATAACGTGCTGAATGTCAATATTCCGCGAGTAAATATTCCAGCCTGGCTTGTCACTGCCGGGAATTAGTGCGATCGCCTTTTGCATCACGTTCCGCGCATCGTTGATCCGGCTTGAATCAAAATCATAGTTCTTGACCTTGTCCAAATGATCGCCTTTCTTACCCTTTGATTTGAAATAATTAAAAAGATCCTGATCCATGGACCGGTTGACGCCATTTCCACCTGCGCGGTCGGCCACCAAAGTTTGCATGATTACATCCCACATTTCCGCCACATTCATTTCCGCTGCGTCAGTATTGTTCTTGATACCTTCGCCGACGCGGACTACAAAAAACGAATCCAGCGTCTGATACTGTTCAGATGTAATAATCGAAACAGCTTTCAGCGATCTGGCAGATTTTACGGGTAAATTGATTGGGTCTGTACTAAAAACTTCTGTCAGCAGAAACTCGGAGCTATCCACTGCCGCCTTGATTTTAGGAAATTGAAACAGCCACGCGGAATCCAGCAAATGGTGCGTACCAAGTAAATAGGAAGGTTTTTTGAGACCATTCCCACTGATTTTCCAGAGAATAGTTTTTGGATTTTCTTCAAAACGTATTTCTCCCGGCGACGACACAGAGCAAAGGAACAGCGCTGGTAGTATGAAGCAAAAAATGTCTTTGAGCATACATTAAATATTCCTGCGAAACCTCAAAGGCATTTATAAAATGTCGCTCCTGCGGCTCTTTCTGCCAAAGCTGGGTCAACTTTGTTCGGATCAGGAACGTACAATTTCTCAGCCCGGTGTGCAATCAGATTTTTAAGCTTGCTGTTCGTGCAAAAGCTTAAACTTTTTAAACTGTAACAATCGCTCAGGTCGAGGTTTTCTAAATTTACGAGGCCGGATAGGTCGATCTGGTTCATCATTCCGAATTGCGAGATCAGCGTCTTCAATTTCGTATTATCTCCCAACTTCAAAAAGCCGATTGATGCTTTGTAACCGCCACCGTCAGATTTTCCGGAAACATTCAAATATTCAAGGTTCACATTGTAGCGCACATCCAGGGTGTCGATCGGTGCACGATATTCTTTGTTTGCCCCGCCTGTCGCCCACGAGTAATTATTAGAATTGTCCGTAGGAACCTGGTACAAATCGAAACTCAGGGAGCGCAGGTTCGTAAAATATTCGAGGCCTTTTACAGATCTTTTACTCCCCAACATAAAAATGTTGAGGCTATCCACATTCTTAACCAGACCATATCGAATGCTTCCGTTAGCATTCGCATCAGGGTCAATTTTTTCTTTGATTAAAAAGGCTTCAAACTCAGGCGAAAGCTCCACCAGATCTGTATCTGCCAAAGGTTTCAGCGGCGCAAGGGTCTCCGGCTTTTCGATTTCTTTTACCGGCTCGGTTGGCTTGTCTTTGCAGCTGAAAAGAACAGATAATGTTAAAATGAGGCAAAGAGAGAGGTTTTTCATGAGGCTAAATTGTGTCAGGTTTTGAGTAGCATTGTCAAGAGTAAAAGTTACAAAAAATAGTTGTAACCTATTGAATATTAGTTTTACAAATGACTGTTTTCAAAACGCTGCGCTAGCTTAAAGCCACTTAAACGGGTCCCCTGAAGCAATGTGCGTCACTTTCAAATCACCTACTTTCGGCCGCAGCCACTCCGAGAAATATTCCATCCCCGGCTCTTCGCTGACCGAATGTCCCAAGATGATCAGCGCGGTTTTGCCGCCCATTAATCGGCTGTCGCGGATATATTCGGCCGTTTCCCACTCCGAAACTTCACCCACGATCAGCACATCCGGTTTCTCCGCTTCAACCACAGAAACGTGAGACACCCCGCCCGACGCGCCAGGCAGCAAGGCTACCTTGGCACATGTCTGATCCAGGTCGCCGATCACCCGTAACTCTTTAATGTTCAGCGCGGTTTTCAATTTTTTTACCAGGTCGCCCAATGCCACGGGCGGAACCGTGAGGATCCGCGAGCCGGTTTTATAATATGATTCCCAGCCAACCTTTTTTGCGACGCCAAAACTGACCGCATCCGGCCGGAGCGAATGACAATAATCGTGAAACCGCCAGACCGTAATATTATTTTTTGCCAGCAGCTCCTGCTTTTTCTTGACTACCTGATTGTTTTTGACCCACTCAGGATTGTCGAGGTGATTATAGAATGTCGGTTCGTGGGCAATGATAAAATTGGCTTTCTGTTTCACGGCTTCATTGATCACGGTTGCCGTCGAAAACATCGTTGTGATGATACCGGTCACCTGCTGGTCTGCGCTGCCCGATTTCAATGTATCGACCGTGTTCGGGATCGGAGAAAGGTTACCCTCTTTCATGATCAGGTCCATGATTTGCTGAACCGTCCAGGTTTTCTTGGGAGCAAAATCCGAAGCCGATAATAGCTCGGGCGCGAGGGAGAGGCCAGCCGCCGCAGCGAGTGAGTTTTTCAGGAAGTTTCTTCTAAAGATCATGTTTTGAAAAGCCCGGAAGCACGCTATGTTACTCGCTTTTCAGCGATTTCGCCGGATTGGTCAGCGCGGCTTTGATCGCCTGGGAACTTACCGTGGCGAATGC
Source organism: Dyadobacter luticola (assembly GCF_005860805.1). Lineage (GTDB taxonomy): Bacteria > Bacteroidota > Bacteroidia > Cytophagales > Spirosomataceae > Dyadobacter > Dyadobacter luticola. The sequence continues at coordinate 665,881 of NZ_VCEJ01000002.1, forward strand.
AATCACCACAGCCAGCAAGCCTGCGAGCACAAACATCCACCATTCTATGTCGATTTTATAAGCGAAATCGTCCAGCCACTGCTTCACCCCGTACCAGGCAATCGGCGAGCCGATGACAATCGCGATCAGAACCAATTTCAAAAAATCCTGCGAAAGTAATGTGACAATGCTGCTTACTGTTGCGCCAAGCACTTTTCTCACGCCAATTTCTTTCGTCCGCTGGGCAATCGTGTAGGATGACAAGCCGAAAATTCCGAGCGAAGCGATCATGACTGCCAGCAGCGAGAAAAAGCTGGATACCTGTCCGAAAATGCGGTCGTCTTTGTATTGTTCATTGAATTTTTGATCCATGAAAAAATAGTCAAACTGGTTTCCCGGAAAGAATTCTTCATACTTCTGCCGCACCAGGTCCACCGTCGCCTGCATATCCTTGCTCGCAACTTTGACCGAGAAAAATCCGCCCATGGAATAGAAAGGCGCAAAAACGATCGGCTCGATGGCGTGTTTCAAAGATTGCTGGTGAAAATCGCTCACGATACCGACGATCTCCCATTCTTTTCCGAAGAGCAAAAACTTCTGCCCGGCCGCTTCTTCCGCAGTTTGAAAACCCAGCAATTTGGCCGCTGAAAGATTGAGCACCACATTCTTCACTTTCCGGCCGTCAGGATTTGAGTCGGTCGGGAGGAAGTCACGGCCTGCCAGCATTTTGATTTTATAAGTTTCAAAAAAGTCAAGATCAACCGGCATCCGGCTGAATGTCACACCTTTCTGATCATTCGATCCCAGCCTTTTAATGTTGAAGTTGCGGCTCAGCCGGTTTCCAAAAACATTACCTGAAGAAGCCGCCGCCGCGACCGACGGATACCGGCGCAGCTCAGTTTTGAAACCATTGATCCGGTCAATTCCAGTCGAATCCCAGTGCGTCAGCTCGGGGCCGCGCACCACGAGCATTTGTTCCATGTTGAAGCCCAGACTTTCATTCCGCATGAATTGCAGTTGTTTGAAAACAATAAAAGTCCCGACAATCAGCACCATAGAGGCGGTATATTGGAAAACCACCAGCGACTGGCGTACCCAAACACCTTTGGCCGAGCGCTTAAAAGAACCTTTCAACACACTGATCGCCTGAAAAGCCGACAATGCGAAAGCAGGGTAGAAGCCTGAAAGCAAAATTCCGAAGATGAAAATCGCGCCCAGCGCCAGCGCCATCGTACTGCCGCCGTAACCCTGGCCGGTGAGCAAGGAGAATGATAACGGTTTTTCAATGAGTTGATTTAAAACCGGTTGCATTAGTAGTGCCAGCGCCACAGCCAGCGCCAATGCCATGAAATTCAAAAGTACCGACTCGGAAAGAAATTGCCAGATCAGCTGCGCTTTGGTCGCCCCGGCAACCTTGCGTACACCTACTTCTTTGGCGCGTTCGAGCGAGCGGGCCGTCGACAAATTAATGTAGTTGATCCAGGCAATAAGCAGGATAAATGCGGCGATGATCAGCATGGTCCATACCGCTTTTCCGCTGTTGACTTTGCCGATTTCGTATTCGTAATCCGAGAAAAGGTGGGCCTTATTTAAAGGTTGTAAATGAAATTTCTCCATGCTGCCCGATACCTTGTCGCCTTTGAAATAATGCTGGCTGAATGCCGGAAACTTCCTTTCCAAATTCGCTGCGTCCGTACCTGGTTTCAGTTTGAGATAATGCCACATATCCGAGCCGTCCCAGCTGGTATTCACCCAATCGCCCCAAGTCACCACCAGTGTTTCGTACGACATGAGCACATTATACTGCAAATGTGAGGTCGCCGGAAAGTCCTTCATGACACCGGTAATCTGGTAGGGCTCCGTGTCCAAATCCAGCTTGATCGACTGTCCGATGAGGTTACTGTAATCGTCCGGGCTTGCATGGAAAACGGTTTGCGCGCTGCTCTCAGAAATAACCATGGAATGCGGCGCTTTCAATGCGGTTTTTGCATCGCCGGCCAGCAGCGGGAAGGTAAAAAAGGAGAGAAAATGATTGTCTGCGTAAACGCCTTTCTCCTCAAAGATCTTCCGGTCTTTTTGCAACTTGAATGTACCCGGATTAGAAATGGTGGTGTAATCCTCCACTTCGTTGTAATCCTTTGCCATCGTTTTTCCGATGGTCGGGTAGGTGATGGTACCGTGCTGGATCAGTTTTCCTTGCTGAAAACGGTCGTTTGTGACGCGGTAAATGCGGTCGCTGCCTTTATGGAACTGGTCGAAACTCAGCTCAAAGCTTACATATTGCAGGATCAGCAGGCAGGCAGTGATGCCCACCACCAGTCCCGTGAGATTGACAAATGTGAAAGCCTTGTTCTTCCACATATTCCGCAGAGCGATTTTGAAATAATTCCTGATCATGGCCGGTTGGTAGGGATAAGTTTTAGGGTATCTCGATTTTTCTTTTTTGAAAGCGAAAGGGCGGATCATACTCAGCACGTCCACGGCGTAGCGCCACCGGGCATGCCCGACATCTCCGGCTTTGACGCGTTGGAAATACAGTTCTTCCAGGTCGCCTTCCAGTTCTTCCACCAGGTGTGGCGCACAGAAAATACGCAGTAAGCGGTTAGGCCACTTGGGCGGGCTGCTGTTGTTTTTGTTGTTCATATAAAGGTTTTTCAGGCAGGTCTTGGAATATTTTCCCACATTCTGTTACGGATCTCACGAATGTTATCAAGTGCTTTGGTACCCGCCATCGTGATGGTGAAAAGTCGCTTGCTCCGGCCGCCGCGCTCGGCAGTAGCTCCGCCCATCCGCGACGAAAGCAGGCTTTTTTCTTCCAGCCGGTGCAGGGCCGCATGTACCGCGCCCAGGTTTACCGAGCGTCCCATTTGCTGCTCAATCTCATTCGTGATCGCCGCGCCATAAGCGTCCCCGGCCAGCACCGCGACGGCCAGCAAAACGATTTCTTCAAATTCACCCAGGTATGTTCCTTTCATTGATAAAAGCGGACTGTGCTACATTACTTCTGTAAATGTATAACAAATAGGGTGCCACATTTCAAAATGCCTTTTTGCAGTGATTTTAAGCGGTTTTTCAAAAACTCAAGTGTTCGGATGCGGACAAAATATTTTCGCGGCGGACAGCATTTAGAGTAGTTCCGCCCACTTTTTCATTTTAATATCCGGTTACTTTATCTACTAATAAACAGGCTTTCACCAGCCACACCTGTATTACAAATTATTATGTTAAAAATTACATTTAGCCTGTTTTCAGCGTTCCTGCTTCTTTGCTGGAATGGCCTGAATTTACAGATCAACAAAACTTCTGAACGTTCTTTACAAGTTGCGGCCGACTCTCTTCCGAACGCTTCCGGCTGGCCCGCCGAACTCGATGTGACCCCTTTTGCCGGCCCGAATCTGACGCCGAGCCCGGCTTGTCTGGCGGTGGCCGCTACCGGCGAAGTATATGTGGGCGTGGATATGATCGGTTCTTTGGGCAAAGAGCCGGGGAAAGGCAGCATTGTCCGTCTCGTTGATTCTAATAATGATGGTAAAATAGATGCGAATTCCACATTCGCGATGGTGGATGATCCGCGCGGGATCATTGCGATGGGCGACCAGGTTTTTGTGCTGCATACCACATTCGTCGACGGAAAAGCTTCCGGTATGGATCTCGTTGTTTTTGAAGATAAAAACCATGACGGAAAAGCCGACGGTCCTTCGAAACAATTGATTAAAGGAATCAGCAACCCGAAATTCCTGCAAAGCCGCGGTACCGACCACGCTACAAATGGTATCCGCATGGGTATCGATGGCTGGATCTACATTGCTGTGGGTGATTTTGGTTTTCATGAAGCGGTGGATGCTTCTGGTAAAAAGCTGACGCAGCTTGGCGGAGGAATTGTCCGTGTTCGACCAAATGGTACCGAGATGGAAGTGTTCACGCACGGTCTGCGAAACATATATGATGTGGCGATCGATCCTTATATGAATGTTTTCACCCGCGATAACACCAATGACGGCGGCGGCTGGAACATTCGTTTCAGTAACCAGATCCAGTCTGGTGAATATGGTTATCCGGTTTTGTTTAAAAACTTCACCGAAGAAATCATCCCCGCTTTGATTGACCTCGGCGGCGGCTCGGGAACTGGTTCTTTGTTTATGGACGATCCAACCTGGCCAGCCAAATACAACCACGTGCCGATGATGGCCGACTGGGGAAGAAGTCAGGTCTACGTCCATCGCGTCACACCCGACGGCCCGACATTCACTCAAAAAGAAGAAGAATTTATCAAGCTCGCGCAGGTAACGGATCTGGACGTGGATGCATCCGGAAGAATGTACCTCGCTGCCTGGGACGGTGCCGGCTACTCGGGTAACCCAAGCAAGGGTTTTGTAGTACGCGCAATTCCGAAAGGCTGGAAGTACACCGCATTTAAAGATGTAAAAAAATCGTCTGCCAAGGAACTGGAAGCACTTTTGAAATCGGAAAGCGCGGTGCAGCGTCTGGCCGGTCAGCAGGAATTGTTGGCACGTTTCCCGAAAGAAGCTGTGACGGCTTCCTGGAAAATTGCGTCGGATAAAAGCCTGCCTTTGCACATTCGTGCAGCGGGAATTTTTACTTACGGGCAGGCTGCCGGGAAAGATGGAATCACTAACCTGGTGAAACTCACGGACGATGCCAATGTAAAAGAATTCGCATTGCGGACATTGGCCGACCGGAAAACTTTCCTGGATAAAGTACCGACCGAACCTTTCCTGAAAGCGATGAAAGATTCGAATCCAAGGGTTCAATCCGTGGCGACGATCGGGCTGGGACGTTTGGGACGCGTAGAAGCAGCGCCGGCATTGCTCGCGGTGAAAGTACCTTCTTCATTTAAATCTCCCGAAAAAGGCACCGAAGGCCCGCACGCGACACCTAACTCGGCTATCGTACCGCCGCATTTGGCTGTACGTGCGCTGGTGGCGATCAATGCCGTAGATGCCTGCGTGAAAGCGATTGGTACTGAAAATTCGACGATCGCATTGTGGGCGCTGCGCTACATGCACGACCCGAAAGCAGTTTCAGGACTGATTGCCGCTTACGGAAACGCGAAAGATCTGGACGCTAAAAAACAAATCTTGACCACATTGGGCAGGTTATATAAAGAAGAAGCCCCTTACGACGGCTCCTGGTGGTGGAGCACCCGGCCGGATACCCACGGTCCTTATTATAAGGCAGTTACCTGGGGCTCTTCCGATGCTATCAAAACATTGTTGATGCAGGAGTGGAGCAAAGCCGATGAAAATGGCAAGAAATTCTTCGCGGATCTGAATGGTCGCCAACGGATGGGGATCGATGAATTTGGTGGTGAGGAAATTGTGGTAGAGAAAACCGAACAGCGTATCGATCTGAGCAAAATCCAGAATAAAAAAGGCCAGGTAGGGGATAACTCGATCGAGGATGTGATGCTGGCTATCGCCAAAATAGAAGGTGACCCGGCTTTGGGCAAACAATTGTTTACCAAACAAGGATGCATCGCCTGCCACAGCATTACCAAAAACGGGCCGCTGAAAGGCCCTTACATGGGACAGATCGGCTCGATCATGAACCGCGAGCAAATTGCCGAATCGATTCTGAAACCCAATGCTTCTATCTCGCAGGGTTTCGCTTCGGTGCTGGTGACTACCAAGGACAAACAATCTTATATGGGTTTTGTTTCGGAAGAATCGGCGGAGAAACTAGTTCTACGGGACATTACGGGCGCGGTGTATACATTTAAAATGTCGGATGTGACTTCCCGCAAGGAAATGGAAAATTCCATGATGCCGCAGGGACTGGCCAACGAGCTTTCGTACCAGGAATTTGCTTCTCTGGTGACATTTTTATCACAGCAGAAAAAATAATTGCAAAAAATCCGGATTACGATAGTCGTAAATCTTGCCATTGTAGTACTACTTAGTACAGATGGTAAGCCCACTTATCAGAAATTCCGATTTACTCAATGTTATAGCTTGACCAATCCCGTCCGACTTCCGGACGGGATTTTTTTCGTCCCGAATCACCCTCTCAAAGTCCGATTTTCACCGCAGAGGAAAAGTGATTGATTCCTAGCTTTGAATCATGTGTTTAGAGTTATCATCTATTTCAAAAACTTCAACCAGCATGGAAAATTTAAAATTGCAAACCGATAATGCGATCCAAATCTCAAAATCGCAGCACGAAGTTTTCGAGGGCATCGTAGACCCTGCGAAAATGTCTAACTATTTTATTGCCAATAGTACCGGCAGGATGGAAGAAGGCGCAGAACTGATCTGGCATTTTCCGGAAATGGACGTAGATGTGTCTGTGAGAGTCGGTAAAATCGAGCAGGATAAGTATGTGTCTTTTTACTGGGGCGAAAAGGACAGGGAATTATTGGTAGAGATTTCGTTGGAACCTTTCCGGGACGCGACGGTGGTAAAAGTTTCTGAAAAAGAAATGGAAAACGACGAGGCCGGCATCGCGTGGCTGAAAGGCAACACCGAAGGCTGGGCCAATTTTTTAGCCTGTTTAAAAGCTTACCTGGAATATGGGATCAATCTGCGTAAAGGAGCTTTTGAGTGGCGCTTTCAATAAAAAAAGCTGCCTTTGTCGTCAGAAATCTCTCAGATAAGGTCGCGCAGAAAGCGGTGAAAACGGCCAGGGAATCGCGATCAGAATGATTACCGCAGCAATGATGTAATAAATTGTCATTGTCTTAAATTTTGCCAGATCATCTTCATTTCGCTTCGCAATCGACGATCCTGCCGAGAGCACAAAAATCGCGATCGTCATCAGCGTGATATGGATCATTCCGAAAAACACAAATTCAAACTGACTGACCGCCTCTTTGTAATGTGTGCGGAAGTAAGTAATAAACGGACTATTGAAGTACAGCACATACCCGATCATTAGCTGGATATGTGAGAATGTAGCCGCCGTATGCCTGACAGAATCGTCAAACTTTGTAAAGGGTTTTCGCCCGGACCAACCTCTGATCCCGCGGTAAATGGCAAAAAGAAGAGTAACAACCACAAACCACCGGACAATGGAATGTGAAAAAATCAGGACTGGATACATGTTTGATTATCAGGGCTTTTTTCGTTTTTTCAAGCTGTCGGCCTGTGCCGGCGTCATAGTTCTCACCGTTTTTTTAACCGTATAAGAGGTAGTTGTATCTGCATCCGGGCGACCGGTGCTGCTTCGGCTGCCATCAATGGTACCGGTGGAATTTACATTGCCGTTATCATTCAAAATAGGGCCGGTTTCGGCATTGGCGGAGTCTTTCAAGATGGCGGTAACATCGGAAGTGTCCGTCTTTGCCTTGCGGACACGCATTTTTTCTTCGTGATATTTTTCAGACGATTTTCCTTTTTGTGCAAAGGTCAAAGTCGGGGCGGCGAAAAGCGCCAGGGCAATAATAAGTTGATGCGTTTTCATGGTAAGCTGGTTTTAGTTAATGTTGACGGTCCAGTCCTGATTTTACTTTAAAACCAATCAAATATTATTCCAGCCACATCATTAGGGCGCATGATCATTATTTTTGCAGTTTTGTAGCTTTTAAGTCATATCGCATCGATTCCTAAATGGCTTCAGATTTAATCGTACTGCAACGCTGCAAAAAGATCATTGAAGAAAATCTGGACTGGGGGGCCGGGGAAACCTGGCAGACTTTGGATTTTGAAAACCTGAGCCAGCTGATCCTCGACAAAACCGGCGTTTCCCTCAGCATCAGTACCCTGCGCCGGATCTGGGGCCGGGTGGAGTATAACCATTTGCCCAGCACCACGACATTAAATACACTGGCAAAATTTGCCGGCTACCACGACTGGCGGACCTTCGCAAAAGAACAAAGGCCGGCCCCGCTGCCCGAACCGGAAACAATTGCCCCGGTGCGGACAGTAAGCCAACCTTTTGCCCTGAGAAACCTCATCTGGCCCGCGCTGGTTTTGCTGGCGGTTACCGCATTTTGCATTGTGGCCTTTCAGCGGTCACAAATGGTCAGCAAAGACCAGTATGCATTTCGGAGCCACCGGGTTACGCGGGGCGTGCCCAATTCGGTCATTTTTACTTACGATGCCTCGGCTTCGCCGACCGACTCGGTCTTCATACAACAGTCGTGGGACAGCAGTACGAGAACTAGGGTCGACAAAAACACAACAAAGCATACTTCCATTTATTACGAGCCTGGTGTGTATACGGCCAAACTGATTGTGGGGGACCAGGTGGTAAAAGAACATCAGCTGGTGATCCCGACCAACGGATGGGTTGCGACCATAGGCTCCGACAAAGTGCCGGTTTATCTCAAAGACCGGGAGTTTATGCACGACAGCCTGCTCCGTATACCAGTTGAAGTGATACGGAAGAACAACATTGCCTTGCAGCCCCAGCCACCGTTTGCACGGATTTTCAATGTCGGAAACTTTCCGCCGGTGCCTCTGGACGACTTTTCTTTTAGTGTGTCTCTCAAAAATGAATTCGGGGAAGGAGCCGGGGTATGTCAGTATTCATTCGTTTCTCTGCTTACAGATGACATTCCCATTTTCTTCCCGCTTTCGATCGAAGGGTGTGTGTCGGAGCTCAATATACGCTGTGTCGATTCTTTCGCTTCCGGCAAAAAAACAGACTTGTCGGCATTCGGTGTCGATTACGCAAAGTGGGTACATATTTCCTGCAAAGGCGACGGAAAAAAGATACGGTACTATGTAAACGACAGGCTGGCGATTGAATTTCCTGCTCCTCAAAGGCACATCCGCGTACTGGGACTAGCCTTTGGTTTTCAGGGAACCGGTGCTGTCAAAGACATCGCTCTGAATGCGGGTAACAAAACTGTTTTCCAGGCATTTTAGATTTGTAGTATGTGTTTTGGAAAACGAACCCCGGTCAAAGACCGGGATGTGTTCAGATTTAATTATGCATCAACTTGAAGATCTTCACGGTACCGTCCTCCTGTTCAAAATGAATGTAGTACATGCCGCTTGGATATTCTTTCATACTGATCGTAAATGAAGACTCTGCAACCGGCTTCGATAGCCTGACAATCCCCGAATTGCTGATCATGCGCATATTTTTCACCTTTTTGTTGCGCACTACCACATGCAGCATGTCGTTAACCGGATTGGGATACAGCTCTGCCCACGAGAATTCCGGGAAATGCACCGATTTGATTTTACTATAAGTAAATGTTGCGTTGGCATCGGTCATTTTAAGCCGGTAGTAGTTCAAGCCTGATTCAGGCAAACTGTCCACCGAGACATATTCCCTCGATTCCCTGCTTTCAAAGGCAGCTTCAACCCTTGCGATGTTCTTCCAGTTTTTCAAATCCTGGCTGCGTTCCACGTCGTAATGATCGCTGTTCGATTCTTCGGACGTGCCCCAGGTAACTTCTGCTGCTGTTTCCAGTTTTGTTACATCAAAATGGGTCAGCGTCACAGGGAGCGGATTGGTCACAATGTCCAGCTTTACATTCGCGATGTTCGTCTGCTGGCCGGTTTTGTCACTTACCTGGTAAGTGAATGTTACCTCGCCGGCGAAATCGCGCGCCGGAATAAAACTAAACTTTCCATCCACCCGGGTTACAGCGCCTTTTAGAGGCTGCTGGATAACCACCAATGTGGAAGCATCGAATTCTGCACAAACCGACTGGTCATTCTTCAAAACGTCCACCAGGACATTTGTGTTGACCTTTCCAGTTGCAATGTCGTCGACCGCAGTCGGCTTGTGATGTTTTACAATAATTTTAATGGACTCGTCAGATATGCACCCATCCTTGTTTACACCAAACGCTTTGTATGTACCTTCCTCACTGACAACCAGTTCGCTGGCGTATGAACCGACGATGATCTCATTGTTACGATACCATTCATAGCGTGTGGCGCCTGTGGATGCGGCATTGATCCGGAGCGTTGCGGCCTTGCACATGGAGACTTCCCTGGTCTGGCCCTGCCCGAAGGCGAGGCCAGATAGCAGGAGCATCATCCAGATGAGCGGATAAGTGCGCATAGTAATGGGTAACCCGGTTGAGCCCGGATTAGTTAAGTGTGATAGTAGGCACGCTTGGCATTGGCAGGTTGTTCAGGATCTGCTGCGTTCCAAGGACTACGCAGTTGGTCAGGTTGGATGCAGTTGATGGGAAAGTACCGGATGTTGGCAGTACATAAGATACTACTGCTGTGTAAGTTCCGGCAGCTTTGGCAACCAAAGTACCGGTTGTTTCGCTCAATGTGGTCGCACCGTTTTTCCAGACAAAAGGAGATACAGTTACGCCATAAGTACCCAGGTTGGATACCGTATTGATGGTAGCGGTCAGACCTACATTCGGCAATGTTCCCGAACAAAAGTTTGTCTCGCCGTCGGGAGTGATCGTAACTGTGATCTTTGGCAATACAACGATGTTATATTCAACCACGTCGGACAAACATCCACCTGCAATTTCCAATACTTTCAAGGAGATTTTGTGCAGTTTAATGTCGGTAGTCGCATCTGAGAACGTATGTGTCAATACGCCGTTTCCAACTGAACCCAGAATTTCCTGAATATCTACGTCATCAATCGTCCAGATCAGCTTGGACAGTGCACCGCCACCAGTAGGTGTCAGCTTAAAAGGTTCTCCGCTAACAACATAGTAGTTAGCAATAGGCGCTGCTTTTGAGATTTGAGCGAAAGCAACAAGGGTAAACACTGCGAGGATTGAGAAAAACTTTTTCATGTGTTGTGTTTTGTTTAAAAAAATTGATAGATGAATTGGTTATAAAAATTTGGGCAATACGATGCTAACGGTTGTGTATATTCGCAACCAGGGGAATTTGAAAAAAACTAAGCTGAAAACTAGGGATTAAGCGACACGACCGGAAGGATAGGAGCAGTTTGTACGGTCACAGTAACCTTCTTTCGGGGCGATGCGAGGCATCCCGACCCGGTTTTCTGAGTTTGGACGTAGTAAGTCTTCGTCCCGACTGTCGTGAGCCCGGAGGCAAGCAAGTTCTGCGCGGAGGAGAGCAAAGTTCCCGAACGGATATCCGTATACCACGCGTAGTTGAATGTTCCGATGTCCGAAATCCCGGCTTGGAGCGAAAGTGCCGAAAGCGACACAGATCCGACATTGGTACAGGCTTGCATATCCGGCGCAGTCATACTCGTCTCGTCGGGCACGCGCCTGATATCGTGGATGTTAACTCCCGCAGCGCCAAGTCCTGCACCCAGCCCTGCAATGTTCAGATCGATCTCGATCCGGTCGAAGATCACCGGCGTACCGTCAGATTCTTTTGGAGCATAGTAAAATGCTACCTGTGAGTCATTTACACCGAGAAGGTCGAGGAGCGCCACGTCGAGCAGGGAATTCATGAGCGTAACCGCCCCCACCTGACTCGCCCCGTTATAGGCCTTTAAGTTGACACTGCCCGCCAGGTTGGCTTTTACAAACGATCCACTTTGAGAAAGCACGATCCGCACGGCATCACGGTTGTTCGATTTACCATTGAAAATGAATGTCTGCGTAATGTGTCCCGTCAATAGTGCAGCCCCGGTGGAAACAAGAGACGACTTGGTACTGAGGTCGTTATCGATCGCACTGGACGGATTGGTGACGTCAAATTTACCCAGTGTCAATCCCGACGAACCTTTGGTGGACGCATTGGGTTGTCCGCAATCTGCGGCGTTGAAAGGGTATGGATTGGATTCATTGGACGGGTTTGCCGCACGGAAAGCATAGTAAACATTCAACGTGTTGCTGGCTACTACGAGTGGAGAGGACAAGGTTACCCTGACGGTCTTAAAGTTGCCGGTAGGCGTCACTGCGATGAACACTTTTCCGTCTGACGTGTAATAAGTAGTTGAGGTCGAGGATACTAACGTTGTTCCGCTGTAAGCCGTAACTGCCACACCGCCTGCAAGCAAATTGGTGGAAGCGCTGTTGTTGACTCTGACGTAAACGGTGGACGGACTGGCCGCACTGCTGGTAATCTCATCAGCAAAACCCAGATTGAGGTACGCCGTAACCGTTCCCACAACGGTCGTCGCGGTCAAGGTTGCATAGGTTTCCTGGGAATTGATGGCATTGGTTTCTCCGGTTACAGTACCTCCCGTACCTCCGGTTGTTTGACTGTTTGCATAAACTGCTCCTGCTGGCTGGGCGTGTGAAATGTGTGCACAGAGATTCAACAAAAGCAGCGCAAAAGTGCGTGCGATTTTTGAGTAAAAAATTTTCAAATATGAACTGGATAGAGGTGTTGCTGTGTGAATTAGTTCTACAAATGAAAAGGGTTTGTTTTGTCTATACAAAATAATTTTTGTAGAATAATCTGAATGCACTTGTCAAGTGTCCAATTTAAGTATGCTGAAACGTTTAAACGGTTGCAAAATTTTTTTGGGGTTTTGCCTAAATTGCCCTCGTTAACCAAAAATTGTATGGCCAACGAAATTTCCGAGCTGCGAAATGTTCATGTAGACCGCTACCTCACACCGCTCCGGGAGGGAGGTTCTTTGCCGGCGATTGTAGAAGCAAATGATGGGTTTTTATATGTGCTGAAATTTCGCGGCGCAGGCCAGGGGCCAAAAGCGCTGATCGCCGAAGTCATTGGTGGTGAGCTTGCAAGGTACCTGGGCTTGAAAATTCCCGAGATTGTCTTTGCGCATCTCGATGAAGCATTTGGCCGCACAGAACCCGACGAGGAAATCCAGGACCTGCTCAAAGCCAGCGTCGGCTTGAACCTCGGAATGCATTATTTGTCCGGCTCCATCACCTTCGATCCGCTGGTAACACGGCTGGAATCGCGGCTCGCTTCGAAAATTCTCTGGCTCGACAGCCTCCTTACCAATGTGGACCGCACGGCGCGGAATACCAATATGCTGATGTGGCACAAGGAACTCTGGCTGATCGACCACGGCGCATCTTTGTACTTTCATCATTCCTGGGATAACTGGAAGGAACAGGCAAAACGGCCATTTCCGCAAGTCAAAGACCATGTGCTGCTGTGGCAGGCAAATGATCTGGCCGAAATTGATGAAGAATTTAAATCCCTGATCACGAGTGATATTATAAAAAAAATTACTGCGCTGATCCCGGATGAGTGGCTCCTCGTGGATGCACCTTTTACGACTGCCGAGGAACATCGCAATGCGTATGCGGAATTTTTGGAGACCCGGCTCTCCGTTTCAGATTTATTTGTAAAAGGAGCCAGCGATGCCAGAAAAGCACTTATTTGAATATGCGGTGATTCGCGTGGTGCCAAGGGTAGAGCGCGAAGAGTTTATGAATGTGGGCGTCATTTTGTATTGTTCCAGCCTCAACTTCCTGCGGGTTAAAACTCGGCTGGACGAAACCCGGCTGAGCGCATTTTCGCCTGCTATTGATTTTACAGAAGTTCAACATTACCTGCGTGCTTTGGAGCAGGTTTGCCAGGGCAGAAAAGAAGGCGGTACCATCGGCGCACTCCCGGTTTCTTCCCGGTTCCGCTGGCTTACGGCTACCAGAAGTACGGTTATCCAGGCTTCAAAAGTACATGCTGGTTTTTGTGAAGATCCAGATTTAACCCTCGCAGCATTGTTCAACCAGCAGGTCTCTTAGCCCGGCTTATGCGGGTTAACATATTGATTCAGAAGATCTTTCTTTCTCCGGGAAACTTCAATTTCTGTTCCGTCTGTGAGCAGGATCACCTGGTTATTGTGGCTGATATGCTTGATGTGTCTCGGGTTGATCAAATGTGATTTGTGTGTGCGCAGAAAATTGAATTCCGATAGCATATCATCAAAATGCTTCAATGTTTTGCTGGACAAAAACGGCCTTTTTCCGACGAGGTGTATAGCTGTGTAATTCTTGTCCGCTTCGAGACGCAGGATTTCATCGAGACCAAAAAAGTACACGCCGGCACTGGAAGGTACGGCTAGCCGGAATTCGCGTATATCTTTCTTGGCAATGTTGCGGGTGAGGTTTTCGTAAAGTTGTTGTTGTAAAAGCTGCTGCTGCTGGTCGGCGGGAGGCATGCGGCTGATGGCCCGCTGCATGTGTTTGTCCACGGCTATTTTAAGTTCTTCAATATCGACCGGTTTCAAAAGATAATCCAGCGCGCTGAAACGGATGGCCTGGATGGCGTAGTGATTGTAGGCGGTGATAAAAATAATGTCAAATGGCGGATTGGTTTGGGTGGCGAGAAAATCAAAACCGTTTTGATAAGGCATCTCAACATCGAGGAAAACCACATCCGGCGTAAAATCTTCCATTGTGGCGAGTGCCTCGTGGACGGAACCGGCTTCGCGGATGATCATTTCGGTAGTTACAAAGGAGATCAGGTAATGCGCCAGCACATTGCGGGCACGCTGCTCATCGTCGATAATTAGTGCTTTGATCATGTTTAGGTAAGTATTACAGAGTTGTTGATATCCGCAATATTCCTCCCTTGTACCGCTTTTCTAAATCCGTTTATTCAAAGGCACAGATGATTTATTCAAAGGCAAGGCCGACCTCACAATGTGAAGCCGGCCTTGTCTTTAAGAACCTGAATGTTTATAAATCCTGTAAATATCAGAGCCAGTCAAACTCTCCTGCATACCTTAGCACAATGACACTCAGCGCAGGAAGGACGAGCGGCAAAGAATGTCCGCGGCGATGTTTCGGGATCGGATAACTCTCTAAGTTTTCCCTCAGAATCAAATCACAACCGCCATATCTCAGGTTATCTGTATTTAAAATCTCTTCGTAATAACCTGGTTTTGAAACACCTATGCGATAGTTCTCCCTGACAGTCGGCGTGAAGTTCGCGATGAAAATCAAGTTGTCTTTTTCATCATTTCCTTTTCTGACCCAGCTGAAAACGCTGTTCGTCGCATCCTGGTTATCGATCCACTCAAAGCCCTCGCCTGAAAAATTCTTTTCATAAAGCGCTGGCTGTGATTGGTAAAGTTCGTTCAAATCCTTCACCAGTTTTTGAATTCCCTGGTGACTTGGGTTCAGATTTTCGTCCCAGTCCAGGCTGAAATCGTGTCGCCACTCATGCCGCTGGGCAAATTCACCGCCCATAAAAATGAGCTTTGCGCCCGGATGCCCGAACATATAAGCGTAGAGCATGCGAAGATTGGCAAACTGCTGCCAGTAATCACCCGGCATTTTATTGATCAGCGAATTCTTGCCATATACCACCTCATCATGCGAAAGCGGCAGCGTGAACTTTTCGGAAAAAGCGTAGTGAATGCTGAATGCCAGCTGCCCCTGATGGTAAGACCGATATACAGGATCCTTCTGAAAATAGGAGAGGGTATCGTGCATCCAACCCATCATCCATTTCATATCAAAGCCCAATCCACCATTGAAGACCGGCTGCGTAACCCCAGGCCAGGCAGTGGATTCTTCCGCAACCGTGAACACATCGGGATAATATTTATGCACCGCAGAATTGAACTCTTTCAGGAAATCGATTGCTTCCAGATTTTCCCTGCCGCCATACTGGTTTGGTATCCATTCACCTTCGTTTCTTGAATAATCAAGGTAAAGCATGGACGCAACTGCATCAACGCGCAATGCGTCAATGTGAAATTTATCAAGCCAGTAAACTGCATTCGAAATCAGAAATGCCTTCACCTCATTTCTTCCGTAATTGAAAATAGAACTTTTCCAATCGGGATGAAAACCTTTGCGGGGATCTTCGTGCTCGTAAAGGTGTGTTCCATCGAAGTAACCCAGGCCGTGCTGGTCGGTCGGGAAGTGGGAGGGAACCCAGTCCAGGATCACGCCAATGTTGGCCTGATGCAGCGCATCTACCAGAAACATAAAATCTTCCGGCGTACCGAAACGGCTGCTCGGGGCGAAGTAACCCGTAAGCTGATAACCCCACGAACCGTAAAACGGATGTTCCATCACCGGCATGAATTCCACATGCGTGAAATTCATAAACTGGCAATATTCAGGAAGTTCCGCCGCCAGCTCGCGGTAAGTCATGAAATGGCCTTCTTCTTCATGCACCCGCCGCCACGACCCAATGTGCACTTCGTAAACTGAA
Source organism: Dyadobacter luticola (assembly GCF_005860805.1). Classification (GTDB taxonomy): domain Bacteria; phylum Bacteroidota; class Bacteroidia; order Cytophagales; family Spirosomataceae; genus Dyadobacter; species Dyadobacter luticola. Next base: position 681,828 of record NZ_VCEJ01000002.1, read on the forward strand.
ATCGCTTTTTCCATAGCAGGTTTCGATTTCCTTTCACCAAGCCAGGCTGCGTCCTTCCAATCATACTCGGCGTCCCACACAATCGACCCCGTATTTGGCGGCGTTTCCCAATGTATCGCATAAGGATCACCCTTTTCGACCTCATAACCATTCATCGACCGGATAAAATATTTGTAATATTCTCCTTTGCCGATGCCCGGAATGAATGTCTCCCAAATCCCGGAATGATCGTCGCGCGGCTGCATTGTGTGGCTGCCGCGGTTCCAGCCGTTAAAATTTCCGATGACGGAAACCTCCTTCGCGTTGGGTGCCCAAACCGCGAAGAAAGTCCCTTTTTCACCGTCCCGCTCCGCCACGTGCGAACCGAGCTTGTTATAAATATGATAATGCGTACCCGATTTGAACAATTCAACATCAAAAGGGGTAATCAACGATTGTGCATCGTTCTGGATCTCAGTCATAATCTGTTTTTAAGCGGTCAAAATTTCATGCTTTTTCAGGATCGATTTAATTCCCCTGAGTGGTACCATGACCCATGACGGCCGGTTGTTTACCTCGTAATTCAGCTCGTAAATGGCTTTCTGCAACAGGAATGTCTGCATCAGAATGTTGAGATCTTCCTTATTCTGCGGGATGATCGGATTGTCTTTCACCGTTTCCAGATAAGCTTTCATAAAGAAGCCGCTCATGTAATGATACCATTGTTCCACGTAGGGGATCAATTTTCCGATATCTTCCTTACGAATTTGATTATCAAGGAACAAGCTGCCATAAGCCGCATAGTGGAACGAGCGGATCATACCGGCAACATCGCGCAGTGCCGATCTTTTTAACCTTCTTTCACTGTAACTGCGCGCTGGCTCGCCCTCAAAATCCAGGATTACAAAGTCTTTTCCGGTAAACAGCACCTGGCCCAAATGGTAGTCACCATGGATACGAATTTTAGAGGTATCAATCTTGCGACTGTATACCTTTTTAAGCTCGGCCAGGATGTCTTCCTTCATTGCCAGAATTTCATTGGCTTCATCTTTTACCTCAGTTTCCAGCTTTTTCATGTTCCGGTTAAGGCTCTGGAAGGCTACCCGCACCAGGGATTGCAGCGAAGAATAAACCGACCGCTGGTAATGCAGGGAGAAATCTTCAGGTTTGAAATCCGGCGTATCCGTACCCGCCGCCAGGGCCAGGTGCATCTCTGCAGTCCTTACGCCCAGCAATGCAACCTGCTCAGCCACCGGCACATCAAGCAACTCTTTCAGCTGGTCCGGAATATCTTCGTATCCTACCGGCTCCGTCAATGTACCCATCATTTCAGGCAGCTCCATTTCGCTACCCGACAGGATTTTTTCATTAAAGCTATCGAGGCGGTCGAGCATATTCGCCCAGGCATCGGTACTGTTATTGACCATTTCCTGCATCATTCCCAGCACCATCGAGTCCTTTTTGTATTTCCACTCCACGGCACCAACATAAGCCGGAATGTTGGGGAATTTGGCCTTATTGCTCAGATACTGCGTGATCTCGACATCCGGATTGATCGCCCGGTCTACTTTACGGTATAGCTTGAAGAAGAATTTACCATCGTACGTGATGGAAGTATTGCTTTGCTCGCCTGACAAAACACGCGGCTTTATCTTATCCGACTCCTGTACATGTCTTTCCAGATCAGCATTGCCGGAGAAATGGATTTCGCTGTCTTTTGCATGCAGCTTTTCACTCCCAGCCATATTCTGGATCAGCGCCTGCTGCATTTCAAGGCCATAAATCGCGTCAAAAAGTACTCCTTCCTCCTCACCGTCAATTTTCACCCTGGCCACTACCGCCTGCGGGCAGTTTTCCTTCACTTTATAAGAAAAAGGTTCTTTTCCAAAGGCCAGCGGAAGCTGGTACATTTCCGGCAGGTCACTCTGGTACGAAGCTTCCAGGAGGAAAATATATGCCGGTGGGTTGTCGCCCAGCGGCATTGCGGCGTGCGATACCACACGAATGCTGTCAAGCCCTTTCCCTTTTCCGCCAAACCAACGCATCTTCATCAGATAGTTGGGCAGGAAGCTCGATTCGAGTCTTTCGATCACTGCGGGGTCGATCAGATCACCCCACTTTTCCAGTTCCAGCAAAGGCAACTCGGCAGTCTCATCAATTTCCGGATGCGTTTTGGTCAACGCGAAACATTGGCAGGCATAGGCTTCCAGCGTAAAGAAATAAGGCGTGCTGTCTTTTACCGACGGGAATTTATTTTTACTATAAATCTCAACCGGCTGGTATCCTTTGTACTGATCCAGATCCAGCTCAACCGGCTGCGGAAAACGTGACAGGTTGGCGATCACCAGCATCGTCTCGTCTTCGAATGTCCGGGTAAATGCCAGAACCTTCGAATTTTCCGAGTTCAGGAATTGAATGTCGCCGCGGCTGAATGCTTTGTATTTTTTCCGGGTACTGATCGCCTTTTTCATCCACCATAACAAAGAGGAAGAATTGCGCGATTGCAGCTCCACATTGACAGACTCATAATGATACTGCGGATCCAAAATCAGCGGCAGATATAGCCGCTGTGGGTTTGCCTGCGAAAATCCTGCATTCCTATCCGGGCTCCACTGCATCGGCGTACGTACGCCATCGCGGTCACCGAGATAAAAGTTATCGCCCATCCCGATTTCGTCACCATAATAAATGATCGGTGTGCCCGGGAATGTGAAAAGAAGTGAGTTCAGCAACTCAATTTTTTTCCGGTTGTTTTCCATCAAAGGTGCAAGCCGGTGACGGATACCGAGGTTGATCCGCGCCTTCGGATCCTTGACATATACCTTATACATGTAGTCACGCTCCTCGTCGGTTACCATTTCCAGCGTAAGCTCATCATGGTTACGAAGGAAAATACCCCACTGGCAATTATCTGGGATCGCAGGAGTTTGGTCGAAAATATCCGTCAGCGGGTACCGGTCTTCCATTTGCAGCGACATAAACATCCGCGGCATGATCGGGAAGTGGTAATTCATCTGACATTCGTCGCCTTCACCGAAATATGATGCCGAATCTTCCGGCCACATATTCGCTTCCGCCAGCAGCAATGTGCCAGGGTAGCGCTCGTCGACATATTTCCTTAATTTTTTCAGATAAGCGTGTGTCTCGGGCAGGTTTTCACAGTTGGTACCGTCGCGTTCAAACAAGTACGGCACAGCATCCAGGCGGAAACCATCGACACCCATTTTACACCAGAAATTCAGGATCTTGAAGATCTCTTCCTGCACCAGCGGGCTATCATAGTTCAAATCGGGCTGGTGGTGGAAGAAACGGTGCCAGTAATATTGCTCAGCCTCGCTATCCCATGTCCAGTTTGATTTTTCGTAATCCTGGAAAATAATACGGGCATCCTTGAACTGCCGCGGATCATCCGTCCACACATAAAAATTCCGGTGATCTGATCCTTTCGGAGCTTTCCGTGCCCGCTGAAACCATGGGTGCTGGTCAGAAGTGTGGTTGATTACCAGTTCGGTAATCACTTTCAAACCGCGTTTGTGCGCCTCTTTCAGGAAAGTCTTGAACTCGTGAATGTCGCCGTAAGACGGATTGATGGAATAATAATCCGCAATGTCATAACCATCGTCGCGCAGGGGAGAGGGGTAAAATGGCAAAAGCCAGATCGCCGTCACGCCGAGATCCTGCAGATAGTCCAGCTGTTCCATCAGACCCTTGAAGTCCCCGATACCGTCACAGTTGCCGTCCTTGAAGGCCTTAATGTGCAGCTCGTAAATAATCGCGTCCTTATACCACTGCAAATTCTTTTCTAGTACTCCCTTTTTATATTCCATATCATCTTGGTGTTCAGTGATTTTCGATTTTCAGAATGTGTGCCGGCATTTCGTAAGGGTTCATCTGTACGTAATTATATTCGCCGCGCCAGTGATATCTTTCCCCGCTGAGCATGTCGCGGACGGTGTAGGGTTGGTCCCAGTGAATGCCGAACTGATGGATAGGTACTTTAATATGAGCGCCCTGCGTGTTCCAGTTGTCCAGGTTCACAGCAATGATCAGCCTGTTTCCGCTGGCTTCGTCGGTCTTGGTGTAGGCAATTACACTGTCGTTATTGGTTTCTGTAAAATTGATGTTCCAGGTCGTTTGCAGCGCCGGATTCTCTTTCCTGATCCGGTTTACCCGGGTAATGATCTCCCGGGTGCGGCTGTACCTGTCCCAGTCCCAATGTTTGATCTCGTATTTTTCGTTGTCGGTATATTCCTCCTTGCCGGGGTGCGGCGTGTTGACGCCGTATTCGTAAACCGGGCCGTACATGCCGTAATTGGAAGATAATGTTGCCGCAAGGATGAATCGCGTAATGTGCGCATTCTCGCCGCCTTCTACCAAATGATGCGGGAGAATGTCAGGCGTGTTGGGCCAGAAATTTGGCCTGAAATAATATTGCTGATCCGTCTTGGTAAGCTCGTAGAGATATTGTTCCAGCTCCCACTTGCTGTTCCGCCAGGTGAAATAGGTGTAGGACTGGTTGAAACCAATTTTCGCCAGCCGCTCCATTACCCTCGGCCTTGTAAATGCCTCGGCCAGGAAAAGAACTTCGGGATGTACCTTACGCACTTCACCGATCATCCATTCCCAGAATGCAAATGCCTTCGTGTGCGGATTGTCTATCCTAAAAATGTGCACACCTTTTTCAATCCAGAAATCGATCACACTTTTCAGTTCGTTCCAGAGATTTTGCCAGTCTTTCGTTTCAAAATCAAAAGGTAGAATGTCTTCGTAGCGCTTCGGCGGATTTTCGGCAAACTGTACCGTGCCGTCGGGACGCCATTTGAACCACTGCGGATGCTCCTTCACATAGGGATGGTCAGGCGCACATTGGTAGGCAATGTCCATGGCAATTTCGATTCCTAACTTGTCCGCATCCGCTATCAACGCCTCAAAATCTTCCATGCTGCCCAGCTCCGGGTGCACCGATTTATGGCCTCCAAGCCGGTTACCGATTGCCCAGGGAGAGCCTGGATCGGTTTCTGATGGGGTAAGCGAGTTATTTTTTCCCTTCCGCTTCATCTCACCGATCGGATGGATCGGCGGAAAGTATAGCACGTCGAAACCCATTTTCGCTACTTTCGGTAGCAGTTTCTGAACATCTTTAAATGTTCCGTGCGTATCAGGCAGGGTAGAGGCCGATCGTGGAAAAAGCTCATACCAGGTACTGAATGCTGCTTTCTTGCGCTCGACTTCTAATTTAAATGTCTGGTCAAAAACGGTGATGCGATCTGTATACCGAATTTTGGACATGGCCGATTCGACTTCTTCGCTCAGGGCCAGGTTCAGCGCCCACTCGGGATCGTGGGTATTTTTCAGCCCGTCAATCCATTTATCAAAGTCATCCACATATTCCTGATTTGCCAGCGACCGCGCTTCTTCCAGGATCTCGGCACCGATCAGAATTTCTACTGAAATGTCTTGTCCGGCCTGGAATTTTTTGAGCAAACCTTTCTTCCAGGTAGTAAAATGGTCGATCCAGCCTGTGAAGCGGTATTCATAAATGCCGGGTTTCTCTGGTGTCCAGGTCGTTTGCCAGCGATCGTTGATGACATATTGTAACGGAACATCTCCCCAGAACTGGTCGGATTCGTGTTTGAAGATCACGCTGGCAGCCAGGGAATCATGGCCATCGCCGAAGATATCGGCCGAAAAGACTACGCTTTCGCCGATCGCCCGTTTTGCCTGAAACCTGCCCTCTTCAACTTGCGGGGCCACATTGCTGATCACGACACGCTTTCTTCCATCCTGAATTCCCATTGATGCATTTCATTTGTTGAATGCCTCAACGTTAATCAAAATCATGCCTGCAGAACGGTTCCCGCAATCATTTCGGACGCGTATAGGGAGGGAGCAGTGCTACAAACGGTTATTTAACTGTTTGTAAATAAAAGAATTGGAAAATTGTAGGGGGGTAACGTTTAACCCCGAACTCAAACAAACTGTTTTGCGGCGAAGGCGCGTTGCAGACAGGACTTAATTTCCTCATAACGGATCGGTTTGGCGATATAATCATCCATTCCGGACTGTAAGCAAATCTCCCGGTCTTCGGCCATAGCATTGGCGGTGAGCGCGATAATGTAGGGTTGCTGGCCGGGCAGCTTACGGATCATTCGGGTAGATTCGAGCCCGTCCATTTCCGGCATTTGCACATCCATAAACACTAAATCAAAAGATTCCCGGGTTACTTCTTCCAGCGCCTCGAGACCATTGCGGGCTACCTTCGGCGCGTAGCCCAGCTTGGTCAGTACCGCCACAAAAAGCTTCTCATTTACGGCATTATCTTCCGCCATGAGAATTTTCATGGGGTAACCTTCCGCAAAATAAGTCGACAGCAAAGTTTTTCCTTCCGAAGCCCTCGGTTCCACCACCTGCCGCGACAGCTCTTTTCTGATCACATCGCCCAGCCGCTGGTGTTTGACCGGTTTGGTGAGAATGGCGGAAAAAATATCGGGATTGTTCTTGCGCGTCTCGTCACCGACCGAGCTCAGCAAAACGATAGGCAGGTCGGGGAATTTCTTTTTTACTTTTTCGGCCAGCTGGATCCCGCTCATTTCCGGCATGTTCTGGTCGGTGATCAACATATCGATCCGGTTGTTCTCACCCAGGATTTGCAGCGCCTGACTGCCCGAAGACGCCAGGATCGGCACCAGTTTCCAGTATTTGAGCTGGGTTTCGATGATACGCAGGTTCGTTTTGTTGTCGTCAACCACCAGCACCGTTTTTCCATCGTTTTCAAATGGATTGGTACTCGTGCTGCTGTCCGCTTCGCCCGGCGCCGATTCGGTTTGAATGGTAAAGAAAAAGCTGGTCCCCATTCTTTCAACACTTTCGGCACGGATACTGCCGCCCATCAGCTGCACCAGGCGCTGGCTGATCACCAGGCCGAGCCCGGTACCGCCATACTTCCGGCTGTGCGAAGAGTCCACCTGCGAGAACGCTTTGAACAAAAGATCCAGCTTGTCGGCCGCAATACCAATACCGGTATCCTGCACCTGGAATGTCAGCTCAATGCCACCATTTTCATTCTTCTTCTCACATTGTACACTCACCACAATTTCGCCGCCATGGGTGAACTTCACCGCATTACTGACCAGATTGATCAGAATTTGCCGCAGCCGAAGGTTATCCCCGATGATCTGCGACGGCACTTCGGGATCTATCTGGTACACGAGGTCGAGGCCCATATCAGCCGCTTTTCTTGAAAAAATACCCAGCACTTCCTCGATACATTCGTGCAGGTCGAAAGACTTGTGTTCCAGTTGCATATTGCCCGACTCGATCTTCGAAAAGTCGAGAATGTCATTGATTACCGTCAGCAGCCCGTCGCCGCAGCCAATAATGGTGTCGGTATATTCGGCCTGCTCCTCAGACATGTCGGTTTGCGAAAGCAGCATCGCCATGCCCAGGATCCCGTTCATCGGCGTGCGGATCTCGTGGCTCATGGTTGCCAGGAAAACACTTTTCGCCTGGTTGGCTTTTTCGGCTTCCTGCCGTGCCTGCTGTTCCAGGATGTGTTTTTCCTGTAAATCAAAATTCAGCTGGTACAGGTCCAGCGCCTGCGCTTCCAATGCCTGTCTTTTTTCGGTTACTTCCCGCGTCCGCTGATTTACCTGGTTCAGTAGTTCTTCCCGCTGATTCTCAATAACCCGCACCCGCGCCTCGTAAAACAGATAAACTGCCAGAAAAAACAGCAGCACCAACATGGCCCTGAACCACAATGTTTGCCAGTATGGCGGGATGATGTGCAGCCGGATGTACGTGCCGGTTTCATTCCATACCCCATCATTGTTGGAAGCCTTCACCCTGAAAACGTAGTCCCCCGGATCAAGGTTGGTGTAGGTGGCTTTGCGCGTTGTGTTCGAGTAGATCCAGTTATCATTGAACCCCTCCATTTTATACGCGTACTGGTTCTTGCGCGAAATGGTGTAGTTCAATGCTGTAAATTCAAAAGACAGCATCAGATCCTCATAGGAAACCGTAATGTCCCGGACCTCCGTAATGTGCTTGTTCAGGGGTGAATCCGTTGTGTGCGGACTTACCGACTGGTTGTAGATCTGGAAATCCGTAATAAAAACCGGTGGAATGTTGCGGTTATAGTGAATGCTGTCGGGATGAAAAACATTCAGCCCGTTTTGCCCGCCAAAAAACAATGTGCCTTCACTGTTTTTGAATGCTGACATGCGGTTGAATGAGGCGCCCTGCAGACCGTCGCTGTTGTCGAAATTGCGGAAGGTCCTGGCGGCCGGATTAAAATTGCAAAGTCCGTTATTGGTGCTGACCCACAAAGTGGCGTGCGCATCTTCCTCAATTGCCCAGACCACATCATTGGGCAATCCGTTTTTCTGGTTGTAGTGCGTGAAGGTTCTTTTCTTACGGTCGAAAAGGTTCAGCCCGCCGCTGGTACCGATCCAGAAATGATTTTTACTATCCTCGAAAATGCAGTTGATCAGGTTGTTGCTGATTGTTTTCGGATTTTTCTGGTTGCGGATAAAATGCGTAAAGGTTTCTTCTTCGGGATTAAACAGATTCAGCCCGCCACCTTCCGTTCCGATCCAAACGCTGCCGGTTTTATCAACGTAAACAGAAAGGATCGTGCTGCTGCTGAGGCTGCCGGGATTCGCGGCATCGTGCTTGTAGGTGATGTAGGTATTGTTGGTAGTGTTATATCTCAAAAGTCCTTCCGAGGTCCCGACCCAGATCGATCCCCGCTGATCGTTGGCGAGGCAATAAATGTTCAGGGGTATCGGATATTTGACCTTCGGATTTCTGTTTAAATTATCAAAATGATTCGCGCCCGGCACAAACCGGCTGAGCCCGCCTTTGAAATTACCCGCCCACATAGTACCGTCTGGCTCCTGCAAAAGCGCGGTTATGAAAGCACTGGCCGGACTATTGGGGTTGCCGGGATCGTGGGGATAATGTTCAAATTTGCCGGTTTTTCTGTCCCACACATTCACGCCGCCGCCATCGGTCCCGATCCAGAGCTTACCGTCCTGTGCCTGGATCACCGACAGCACATTATCATTGTTCAATCCGTTTGGAAGACTTGGGTTGGCCCGGTAGCGCCGAAATTTGAGCGGCGCATGGTCTGCCACATTGATCCCGCCGCTGAATGTCCCTACCCACATATTCCCGACCCGGTCGCAGAAAAGGGAATAAATAGAACCGTTGTTAAGCCCCTCAGCATTGGCTTTATTAAAAACTTCCCTGGTGAATTTTCCGTCCTTTTCCAGGATGTTGATCCCGCCGTTTCGTGTCCCGATCCAGAGCCGGCCGGTCTTGTCCTCCGCCAGCGAAATAATGTCGTTATGTGAAATGCTTGCAGGGTCGGCGGGAATATTGCGGTAGGCTGTAAACGTTCCGCGGGTACGGTTCATTAAATTGAGCCCGCCGCCTTCTGTACCGATCCAGAAATTACCGCGGACGTCTTCGTATAAAGTATTTATTTCATTTTTGCTCAGCGACTTGTGGTCGGTGGTAAGGTTGATATATCTTGAAAACGTATTTGTCGCAACATCAAGCTTATTCAGCCCGCCATCTTTGGTGCCAGCCCAAACTACGCCGGCGCGGTCTACAAGCACTTTTTTTACAAAATCATCACTGAGGCTGGCGGTGTTTCCGGGCGTGTTTTGGTACCGTCTGAATGTTTTGGCACGCACATCGAAATAATTCAGCCCGCCTCCGCCCGTCCCGATCCAGAGATTTCCTTGTTTGTCCTGGCTGATGGACATGACCTTATTATGGCTGATACTTTTCGGATTTGAAGGATCATTCCTGTAAGTTGTAAAAATGTCGGTTTCATAGCTGTACATGCTGATGCCGCCATCGTCGGTACCAATCCAGAGGCGACCCTCCCGGTCTTCAAAAAGTACGTTGACGTAGCTATATCCAATACTTTTTGCATTATCCGGGTCATTCCGATAGACCGTAAACTTATATCCGTCGTACATATTGAGGCCATCCTGCGTCCCAAACCACATAAAACCGCGGCGGTCCATCAAAATGCTCGTCACATTGTTTTGAGATAATCCCTGATTGGTAGTAAGATGGCGGAAAATGTAGCTTTTATGCTGGGCTTGTAAACCTGAAAAGGTAAGTAGGAAGAGGAAGAAACTATTTATGAAAAATACTTTCATTTTTATTTCATAGAGGGTATAAAGTATTTACCAAATAGTTTGCCTATTCAGGTTTTAGTTGTAACTCGCTAACTAAATTATTTCTACAACTAAATTTTAAATGTATAAAAAAAATTGTTTTTCTACATTTAAATAACCGCTTGTTCGTGGATATATTTATGTGAAAATGCTTTTTTCCCGCCTGCATGGAATTTATAATTATAGACGATAGCGCATTTGACCTCTTTACCCAGGAAAAGCTGCTTTTGAAGAGCGGGCTGGCCTCCAAGGTCCAGACATTCTTTTCACCGCAGACGGCACTGGAACATCTGCGCAGCCACAGCAGCGGGATCTGCGATACCGTAATTTTAGTAGACTTGCAAATGCCCGAATTGAACGGCTTTGAATTTGCGGAAAGATACGGGCTCTTACCGGAAGAAGTACGCGGTCATATCCGCCTTTTCATGATCTCCTCCACCGTCGATTCTTCCGACATCGACGAAGCCGAATCCAATCCTCACATCATTAAATTATTGTCGAAACCGCTGGAAATTCCGGTTTTGAAAGGGCTTTTAAACGAATGTTAGGCATTTTGCTGGCATAATATTTAAAGCGCAGGATTTTGAATCATCATCACTTCGTATGACTAATCCTGTTTCTACTTACCGCATTCAATTTCATAAAGGGTTTTCATTTCAAGACTTCGAAAATCTCATTCCGTACTTCCAAAAACTGGGTGTAGGGACCATATATGCCTCGCCGATCCTGGAATCTGTCCCGGGAAGTACCCACGGCTACGATGGCGTCAATCCGGGGAAAATAAATCCGGAATTGGGCACGCTGGAAGATCTTAAAAATATAAGCGGAAACTTAAAAGAGTCCGGTATCGGCTGGTTGCAGGACATTGTGCCCAACCACATGGCTTTTGATCCGGGCAATCCGTGGCTGATGGATGTCCTGGAAAAAGGCAAACTTTCGGAATATGCCCCCGCTTTTGACACCGCCTTAAACAGCAAGCTTTTTAAGGGCAAACTGATGGTGCCTTTCCTGGGCCAGGAGCTCGCAGATGTGATCGAAGCGGACGGAATCAAACTTAAATACCAGGACAACCGCTTCATGGTCAGCTATGAAGGTGCTGCCTATCCGCTCAATCCGCTTTCTTATATCACCTTGCTTTCTTTTGATCATGAAGGTCAGTCGGAATCGGTGCAGCAGCTGCTGAGCCAGTTGCGGGAGCTTACGGATGAGGAAGATGCTAAAGTCTTTTCGGGCCGGTGGAGTGAATTCCTGCTGCAACTGGCGTCGCTCGCAAAAAATGAGCAGATCCGGGTTTACCTGGACCGGGCACTGGAACATTTCAACAATGATAAGGCCGAGCTACAAAAAATCCTCGATGAGCAGGCCTACGAACTTTGCTTTTGGCAACAAACCGAAGAAAAAATCAATTTCCGCCGGTTTTTTACAGTTAATGGGCTAATATGCCTGAACATGCAGGACGACCAGGTTTTTGACCAATACCATGAACTCGTTAAAGAACTAGTGGCGGACGGCACATTCCAGGGACTGCGGATCGACCACATTGACGGGCTTTACGATCCGACGGGCTATCTGGAAAAATTGCGGAAGCTGGTAGGGGAGGACACCTATATTGTCGCTGAAAAAATCCTGGAAAAAAGCGAGGAACTGCCTACATCCTGGCCGATCGAAGGCACGACGGGCTATGAATTTCTGGCGATGGTGAATAATATTTTTACCAATCAGGCGGCGGAACCGGCTTTTGATGCTTTTTATAAAAAGTTAAGTGGAGAGGAAAAACCAATCCACGACCAGCTGATCAGCAAAAAATCGGAGATTCTCTACGGTCACATGGGCGGCGAGCTGGAAAATTTGTACCAGCTTTTTATTGAACTCGACTTGCTGGACCTGGAAAAAGCGGGCAACCTGCAGGAAGGAGAATTGAAGGAAGCGATCGGCGAAATGCTCATACATTGCCCGGTTTACAGATATTACGGCGCAACAATTCCGCTGGCTGAGGAGGAAGCTGCGGCGGTTCAGGGCATTTTTGAAGAGATAAAAAAATACCACCCCAAGCTGCAAAACGGCGTGGGTATCCTGGAAGAAACATTGCTGGCGAAAGCTGGCGAGCGCGACGAGGAGTATGACATTCGGGTGACTGAATTTTATCAGCGCTGCATGCAGTTTACCGGCCCGCTGATGGCGAAAGGTGGTGAGGATACTTTAATGTACACCAACAACCGCTACATCGGCCACAACGATGTCGGTGATTTTCCGGATCGTTTCGGGGTGACTACCAAGGCATTTCATCAGTTTATGAAATCGCGGCAAAAAGACTGGCCGCTCGCATTGAATGCTACTTCGACGCACGATACAAAAAGGGGCGAGGACGTAAGGGCGCGGCTGAATGTGCTGACCGACCTGAGCGAAAAGTGGCTGCAAAAAGTGGAAGCCTGGCAAAATCAGCATGCGGATTTAACTGAAAAACCGACAGCAAATGACCAGTACCTGATCTACCAAACATTGATCGGGGCACATCCGATGCCGGGCGAGGACGAGGACGATTTTTCTGAGCGGGTTTCGGAATATTTGCAAAAAGCGCTTCGTGAAGCGAAAACAAATACTACATGGTCGGAGCCGGACGAGGCTTACGAGCAGAGTGCCAAGGATTTCGCAGCCAATCTATTAAAAAAAGACCAGCCATTCTTCCAGGAGTTTCAAGGATTATTGACTGAAATTGCTGACTTCGGGATCATTAACTCCCTATCCCAGCTGATTTTGAAGTTCACTTGTCCGGGCGTGCCGGACGTGTACCAGGGTTGCGAATTCTGGGACCTGAGCCTGGTGGATCCGGATAACCGTCGTGCCGTAAAATTTGCCAATCGGATCGATGCCTTGCAGGCATTTGAAAATTATGAGCCGGAAAGGTTACTGGAAAAACTCTGGGACGAGCGCAGCAGCGGCCAGATCAAGCTCTGGCTCACGCAGCAGCTGTATCATTTGCGCAAGGAAAACCCGATCCTTTTCTCAAAAGGAGATTATATTCCGCTTAAAACCCGCGGTGAGTACAAAGATCATTTACTGGCCTTTGCCCGCAGGTTTAAAAAGTCATTTTACATTACTGTGGTACCGCTGCACGCCGCACAAATGTGTGAAGCCCAGAGTAAAAGTTTCTTTGAGCTCGACTGGGCGGATACGACCGTGGTACTTCCCGACAACATTTCGCCGGAGTGGGAATCTGCCGCAACCGGCGAGACATTTGAATGTCACAGCAAGCTGCTTCCAGGTGATTTATTCAAACAGCTGCCTTTCGCGATCTTGAAGGGTTCGAAGCCTGACAATGAGCGCAGTGCCGGAATTTTGGTGCACATTACCTCGCTGCCTTCGCCTTTCGGGATTGGCGATCTGGGGCCGGAATCTTATGCATTTGCTGATTTTTTGGAAAAAGCGAACCAGAAATACTGGCAGATTCTGCCGCTGAACCCGACAGAAGCAGCGCAATCCAATTCACCTTACAGTGCATTGTCCAGCCGGGCAGGTAATCCGCTGCTTATTAGTCCGGAAGTGCTGGCGGAAGAAGGTTTGATCCCGGTTGAAATGCTGGACAATTTCAAAGTGGAAGCCAGCGCCCAGACAGATTTTGAAAAGGCAGGGAAAATCAAGTCGGAAATTTTGGAAAAAGCATTTCAAAACCGGCCGAAAAACGGTGCGGAGCAGGCGGACTTTGAAGCTTTCTGCACTGCAAATGAGGAGTGGCTGGAAGATTTCGCCCTATACATGTTATTGAAGAAAAAACACGACGGCGCACCCTGGTATACCTGGGACGGGCCATTCAGGCTGCGTGACGAGGCTGCGCTGGCTGAATTGCGGGAGCAGGATGCCGAGATGCTGGAATTTGTAAAGTGGGAGCAATATGTTTTCGATAAACAGTGGAAAAAGCTGCGTAAGTATTGTAACGATTTGGAGATCAAGCTGCTCGGCGATATTCCTTTTTATGTCAGCTACGATTCGGCGGATGTTTGGGCCAACAAAGAGTTGTTCTGCGTGGACGATGAAGGTAAGATTACAGGAATTGCAGGCGTGCCGCCGGATGCATTTTCGGATGATGGTCAGTTGTGGGGTATGCCGGTTTTCAACTGGCAGGCCGTGAAAGCGCAGGGATACCAGTGGTGGATCGACCGGCTGGCGAAAAACATTGAGCTTTTTGATCTGATCCGTCTGGATCATTTCAGGGCATTTGCGGATTACTGGGAAGTACCTGGTGATGAAAAAACGGCGATCAACGGGAAGTGGAAGCTTGGGCCGGACGAAGAATTTTTCAATAAGATCAAAGGCGTGTTCGGGAATCTACCTTTCATTGCCGAAGATCTGGGTGAGATCGGGCCGGAGGTATATAAGCTCCGCGATAAGTTCTCGCTGCCCGGCATGAAAGTCCTGCAATTTGCTTTCGACGAAAACATGCCGCAATCGGACCACATTCCGCATAACTACTCCGCGAATTTCATTGCATACACCGGTACACATGATAACAATACAACGCGGGGCTGGTTTAAACAATCGGCTGCGGAAGGTGTGCAGAAACAGTTGGAAAGATACATTGGCAAGCCTGTCGACGAGGAAAACGCCTACATCGAAATGGCCAGGCTGGTTTACGGTTCGGTAGCGAAAACCGCGATTTTGCCCATTCAGGATGTACTTAACCTCGATGAATCAGCTAAAATGAATCTGCCGGGATCAAGCGAAAATAACTGGTCGTGGCGGTTATTGCCGGGCCAGGTGACAGAGGAGCATCAGCAATTCCTGGCTGATCTGGCGGTTTTGTTTAACCGGGATTAATACGCGTTGATCTGAGAGATCAGAAATTATATTTGCATTTCACCAACCTGAATATGATATGTCGCGCAAAATAGCCTTTCTCGGTCCGTTTATGTTTTCCTTCGTCTTGTTGCTGCAATCCTGCGGCGGATCGGCGGGGAATCCGGAAGAGGCGTCGCAGCTGCTGACAGCTTCGCCAAAGTGGGCGATTGACGAGATTACGGTGAATGATGCGGTGACATTCAAGGATGGAAAAATGACGAAACAGTTTGGCGGGATTGATTTTGAGCGCTACATGGAAACAGTCGAGCTGAAAAAAGACGGAACGTTTTCAGGTGTTTTCAAAGGTGATCCCAAGCCTTTTGAAATGAAATGGAAGGTCAATGGTGAGAACATTACGGTTGGGCTGGAAGGCCGGGCCCGGGGCAGCGACTGGACGATCGCGCCCCGGGATGTGACCAAAGATGCATTTATCATGCGCACAAAAAGTACGGCGTACGACTATCCGCGCGAAACTTCGATTTCTCTGAAATTCAAAGCATTAAAATGATCCCGGATCATTTCCGGGATCATTTCTTTATTCTTTCCTGGCAGTTTCTTTCCGACCGTCGAGGGATTGCGCAGCCTTTACAAGCTGTACAAATTCGGCGCGGTAACCTTCTTCATCCGTCCCGAAAGCACCTTTTGCCAGAGGAATAATATGGTTGTAAGAGGCATTTCCCTTGAATTCCGAATCCCGTAAAAGAAGACCAAACTCAGCGACTGCACTTGCGAAACGCAGGTTTTCGGAACATTGTGCTAAGGGTTTCGAAGTGTTCTTCACCGGCACATTGAGCAGCACGCTTTTCTCACTTTCCGGGTTTTTATAGCGGACCTTCACAGTCAGCATTTCATCGTTGCTACCCAAATCCGATGCATTTGTTTTTTTGTATTTCAAAGCGTCGGTTTGCGTGATATAGCTACTTTTTGCCCCTACGGGCACAATTTCGTAGATCGCCGTAACCGTGTGGCCGGCGCCCATATCACCAGCATCTTTTCTATCATTGTTAAATTCCTCATTTTTCATCGCCCGATTTTCGTACCCGATCAGCCGGTAAGCCTGCACGTGCGCAGGGTTAAACTCGATCTGGATCTTCACATCTTTGGCAACCGTAAACAATGTCCCGCCGAATTCCTGCACGAATACTTTTCGCGCCTCCTGCATGTTGTCGATGTAAGCGTAGTTACCATTACCTTTGTCGGCCAGCGTTTCCACGTGGCTGTCTTTGTAATTACCCATTCCAAAACCCACAACGCTCAGGAACACGCCGCCTTTTCTTTTTTCTTCAATCAGCCGCTGCAAACCGCCCTCGCTGGAAATGCCAACATTGAAATCGCCATCGGTTGCGAGGATCACGCGGTTGTTGCCTTTTTCCAGAAACCCTTGTTTTGCCAGCTTATATGCCAGTTCAATACCTTCGCCGCCTGCTGTGGAGCCACCGGCTTCGAGGTTATCCAGCGCTTCTTTGATCTTCATTTTTTCATCACCGGAAGTGGTTGGTAGCACCACGCCAGCGGCACCTGCGTAAGCGACGATGGAAATTTTATCTTCCGGCCGCAGCTGGTCAACCAGCAACTTGAATGCCTGTTTTAGGAGTGGCAGCTTGTTCTGTGCCATCATCGAGCCCGACACGTCGACGAGGAAAACGAGATTGGAGGCGGGCAAATTTTTGGCAGAAACCGTCCTGGCCTGCAAGCCAATGTGCAGCAATTTCAGACCGGGATTCCAGGGTGAATCCGTGTATTCAGTATTAATGGCAATCGGATGGTTGCCAGTGGGTTGCGGATATTGATAATCAAAATAGTTGATCATTTCCTCGATCCTTACCGCGTCCACCGGCGGCATCTGGCCAGCATTCAAAAACCGGCGCACATTACTATAAGCCGCCCGGTCCACATCAACCGAAAACGTCGTCAGCGGGCTTTGACCGGTGAGCTGGAAGCCGTTTTCGTTGATCACGTTATAGTCCTCGGTATTGCCCTGCTGTGGTACCATTATTTCCATTGCTACGCCAGATGGAGCGGGCGCTGAGGCCAGCTGGGCAAAAGGTAACCCTACTTTTTTAAGGGACTGCATCGCTTTATCGCTGAGGCTTTCTGACTCTACTTCGCCGGGCGACAATGTTACCGTCATTTCTTTTTCAGACGTAATGTTTACTTCACTGGTTTTAAAATTGGGATGCGTGAAGACGATTACTTTGGCATAAACCGGCACCGAAATCGAAAACTTACCCGCGGCGTCCGTCTTCGTTTTGGCGACGCCGCTTTTCACCGAAACCTGTACATTAGAAATCGGTTTTGAGCTGGTATCCAGTACGGTACCTGTAATGTTACGGTCTGGTACCAGGACAAATGCTGCGCTGAAAAGCAGTGCGAGGAGTACAATCCATTTTCCTTTCATGGTCAATCAAGTTTTAGTTTTAACCGCTTGATGCACCGGGCAAAGGGATTCCATAAACTTTTTTTAAAAATTTTTATGGAATTTTGATCACACCGCATCCAGTGAATGTCAGGCATGCACGATTTCAGCTTTTAGCGACGGCCAGTGAAGTTTTTGAAAATATTTCCCGGGATAATGAAGGACGCTTTGTCGGAAGGCGACAAGCTGCGCCTATACAGGAAAAACGGGGATATCGGGCTGCTGGGTGCGCTATATCAGCCTTACATGGAAATGGTTTATGCGCTGTGTTTCAAATATCTGCGGGCTGAGGAGGAGAGTAAGGATGCGGTGATGCAGATTTTTGAAAAGCTGGTGAGCGATTTAAAAAATCACGAAGTCGATAACTTCAAAAGCTGGCTGCACAGTGTGGCGCGCAACCATTGTCTGATGCAGCTCAGGAGCCGGCAGGCTGTCGGGCTTCCAGCCGGGCTTCCAGCCGGGCACCTGCTTGTTGCGGCCGAGGATGTGGGGGAGATTTTTCAAAATATGTCCGTCGAGCCAGACGATTTGAGCGATAAGTTATTTAAAGACAACCAGTTGAATGTCATGGAAAAATGTTTGGAAACATTGGTCCACGAGCAGAAACTGGCGGTGGAGCTGTTTTATAAGGAAGAGAAATGTTATAAAGAAATTTCGGTGATCGCGGGTTTTGAGCTGGGTAAAGTGAAAAGCTACATTCAGAATGGCAAGCGAAACCTGAAAATTTGCATGGAGAAAAATGGCAGCATCTGATCAACATTCACCCGTAACCCTCGCCACATTTGACCGGTATGAAAACGGGGAAATGTCGCACGAGGAGCAGTATGCGCTGGAAAAGCGTATGCTGGAAGACCCTCTTGTCGCGGAGGCTTATGAAGGCTACCTGTCCATGAAAGCCGCCAATGTTGATCCTTTGAAGGTTGGCGGAGAATTGTCCGATACATTAAACGCCCGGCTCAGCGGGAAAAGAAAGGTAATCCCGATGTGGTACTACGCTGCGGCGGCTTCCGTCATCATGGTGCTGGGTGCTTCCTGGCTGGTATTTTTCAATGCCCGCGAAACCCTGCCCGGCTTCCGGTCAGAAATTCCGGCCATGACCATTGAAGTTGATCCGCAGGAGTCCGTCTCACAAAAAGCACCGCCGCCAACTTCTGAGAAAATTTTACCAATACCGGCTCCTGCGCCAGAGAAAAAACCGGCGCGGCCGCAGCAGCTTGCTGAAACAGAAGCCGCCGGGCAGACGGATTTTAATGAGACAAACATTGATATAAAAAACCGGGAATTGATTGTAGCCGCCGAAGCAGCACCGGCACCTGCTATTTCCGCACCGGCTGCTCCCTCGGCATCGGCGACGGTGCTGGCGGATAAAGCAGAATCAGCCAATCCGGGCCTGGCGAAGTCGGGCCGGGAGGGAGCAAAAATGGCGGCCAGATCTGCCCTCGCAAACCTGGATTCGGCAGCCGCACCAAGCGTCGGCTGGGAGGCCTATCAGGCGTATCTCCAAAAAAATACTGAGCTGAAAATCGGCCATGCTGAGATCATAGTACGCTTCACCGTAAACGCCGACGGGACCTTGTCGGACGTGAAAGCCACTGGTAACCAGCCTGCTTTATCCGAGCGCGCAGTACGGATTGTAAAGGATGGCCCAGCCTGGCGGCCAGCGAGTTTGCAGGGCTCCCGCAGACCTTCACCCCAGGAGGTTACACTTCATTTTCATTCCCCAGAATAATAGAATAATCGCATCGGTTACATAAGTCTTGTAGAACTAATTTATAAAATTTTCGGCTTTTCGGCGGTTGAGATTTTGTGATATAGATTCCAGTAATTATTTTTACTAGCAATTCAAGAACACCTACCTCCACGAAACCTAAACATAACGCTCAATCTAAACGCGTAAAAATGCCGTCAGGACGTCTTTAAGCAATTTTTCATCCTATTCGTTCGTGGGCAAATCTAGAAAATTCACAATTTTTTCCGGCATATTTTGTATTGGCAAGTATTATGACTAATTCTACAAAATAATTTGCCCATCAAATAGTACGCCATATAGCCCTGGAAAAGAAAATCACCCTAAGTAACCATTCACTAACTAGCTAATACTCCGTATTTGATTTTTTTATACTTAACCCATGGACAGTAGAAAAAGCCTATTGATTATAGATGATGAGCCCAGTATCACCAAAATATTGGAGCATTTTTTGAAAAAGGATTTCAACGTTATCATAAAAAATGATGGGTCAGAAGGGATGTTGTGGCTGGAACAGGGTAATCAGGCAGATTTTATCATCGCAGATTTGAATATGCCCAACCTGAACGGAAAGGAATTTCTGAAAGTGGCAAAAGCGAGCAACCTGTATTCTGAAATACCGATTATCATCCTGTCGGGCTCCGATGAGAGCAGCGAGCGTATCCAGTGCCTCAACCTCGGCGCAGATGATTTCATGGTTAAGCCCTTCAATCCCATGGAAGTGCATGCAAAGATCAACGCGATCTTGCGCAGAAGTAAAAGATACTCCTAATCAGTCATATTATTATGGAATTGACGATGACCTCACAGACAACCCCTGCCGAGGCGAAACCTTACATTGCACAGTTCAGGGTGATCTACCTGAATGTTGACTTTGAGCATTATATCTATTTCTCCGAAAAGTTTGCAGAGTCCCTGCAGGTCGAATATTTCGGGACTAAAGAAGGCGTACTGGAAGCATTGGAAGAGAATTTTCCGGCCGATGTGATCGTCGCCCATGCCACCAGCGGCGGCCTCGAATTGCTGGATATCGTCCGCGGAAGCACCGGCTACGGTAACATTCCTTTCGTTTTGATGGTTGACCGCCTCTCGCAGGATGCCATCGACATGGCCCGCAACAAGCACGCCGACGATATTTTCTCCGTCAAATTTGAGGAAGGAGATCTGCTGACGCGGATCAAGTATTTCAAGAAAAGACAATGGTATGTTGCCAACAAGGCATCCCAGATCATTGGTTCTCAGGGCACTAAAACACCTTTATGGAAGCGTGCGATCGACGTCATTACGACGGGCGGCGCGGTGCTTTTGCTTTCGCCGGTGTTTATCCTGGTCGCTATCCTGATCCGCCTGGATTCCAAGGGGCCCGTTTTTTACAAATCAAAAAGGGTAGGGAGTGGCTATAAGATTTTTGATCTCTACAAGTTCCGCACCATGCGTACCGATGCCGATCAGCAGATGCGCAAAATGGCTGCCCTGAACATGTACAACAAAAACACGGAGCCGGCGCAGGAAATCGAAGCTACTGGCTTATGCGCTGAATGTCAGGCTGGTAACAAATGTAAAAACCTGCTTTTCCACGACGGAAAAGAAATCTGCGAAAAGCTTTATCACTTCCAGAAAGACCAGAAAGCGGCTTTCATGAAATTTCAGAATGACCCGCGTATTACACGCATCGGCGGATTTCTCCGGAATTCAAGTCTGGACGAGCTGCCCCAGCTGATCAACATTCTCAAAGGCGATATGTCGCTTGTGGGAAACCGCCCGCTGCCCCTTTATGAGGCTGAAAAAATGACTACAGATGACAAGATTTTCCGTTTCGCGGGACCAGCCGGGCTGACAGGGCTGTGGCAGGTGACGAAACGTGGTAAAGGAAAAGCTGATATGTCGGAGGAGGAGCGTACGCAGCTTGACATTACCTATGCGAAGGAATTTTCGTTCAAAATGGACATGCAGATCATCCTTAAAACATTCCCGGCCCTTCTGCAATCGGAGAATGTCTGATCAATCCATCGCGACGTGTCATTTTCAACTTGTTTTTCAACCTCATAACCCCTTTAAATGAAATACATTTACGCACTGCTACTCTTAATCACCTCACTTTCCCCCCTCAGGTCCCAGGACCTCCTCACTCAGGAAATTTCTTATCCTTATCTCGAAAAACTGATCGAGACGGCCAAGAAAAATTACCCAAGACTGAAACAGTATCAGTCGCGCGTAGAAGCAGGAAGTTATGCGGAAAAAAAAGCGAGACTTTCGTACTTCGAGATCCTATCGTTTTCCTATCTGTACAGTCCCGACAGGCTTGCGAGCTCTATCAACCCCAACTTTTTGAACGGGTACCAGTTTGGTTTCTTTGTGAATATCGGGTCGCTGCTGCAAAAGCCGTCCCTGATCAGGCAAGCCAAAAGTGAACTGAAAGCCCTGGAATTCGACCGGGACAGCTACCTGCTGAATCTGGAAGCGGATGTCAAGAGAAGGTATTTTGCCTATGCCCAATACAAAATGCTGCTGCGAGTCAAAGCGAATGCTTTGCAGGATGTGATGGAAATGGCCGAAGAACTGAAATTAAGATTTGAAAAAGGCGAAAGCTCTTTTGAAGAATACAACAGATCTCAGGTGGTCATATCGGACAGATTGCAGGCAAAAATCTCCGCAGAAGCGGATGTGCTGATCTCCAAAAGCTCACTAGAAGAATTATTAGGCCAAAAACTGGAAGACATCCAATGACAGAACTTTCCCAATTTCTCAGAATATTATACCGGAATAAGCTTATCCTGATCTTCGTACCGCTGATCACGGTGGTAGCGGCTTACTTCCTCGTGAAAGCACTTCCCGACCAGTACAAATCCAATGGCAGCATTGCCACCGGGCTCGTGGACAAAACCGAGCAGGGTTTGATGAGCAGCGGCACCGAGCAGGATTTCGAGATTGCCCGGAAGTTTGACAACATCATTCAGATGATGACGCAGAAAAAGGTGCTTGACCAGGTTTCGTACCAGCTTTTGATGCACGATCTGAAATCGGACGAAAAATCGGATTTTGCCAAGCCTTCCAAATTGCTGACCGAAATGAGCCAGCAGGAGCGCCAGCAGCTGATGAACGTGGTTAGTCAGAAATACAAGGCGCAGCAGGAGCTTTTACCGGATAAGCCTTTTGAAAAGAAAATCCAGAACATTCTGGCGGACATGGAGTTTGATGCGGGCAACCTGCAGAAGAAGCTGACCATTTACCGGGCTTCCAACAGTGATTATGTCAACATTGATTTTGAGGGGAAAAACGCATATCTGACTGCTTTCGTGATCAATACGCTGAGCAGCGAGTTTATCAATATGTACTCCTCGCGGCTGGCTACCAATTACGACCGTACGATCAACTTCCTGGCCGATTTCCTGGAACAGAAGCGACAAGCTCTCCGCCAGCAGATGAATGGTCTGCGTGATTTCAAAATCAAAAACCGGGTGCTAAACCTGGATGAGCAGGCGAAAAGTCTTTATGGCCAAATCTCTGAGTTTGAGCTGAGACGTGAGGTTGCCAAAAAAGATATCATCGCTTACGGCGTCGCGATCCGCAACATTGATAACCGTTTCAGCAGCAACGACCGCAAGTATTTTGAAAGCGCAGTTTCGACCATCAACCAGAACATTGTGGCTACCAAGCAAATGATCCGGTCGGCAAACGAAGCTTATGTAAAAAGCAATTTTGACCCGAAATACAAGGCAAAACTGGATTCCGCGCAAACATTGCTTTCCAGACAAATCACGGAGTCGACAGACCGATACCTGTACAGCCCGCTGACCGTAAAACAAAACCTGGTTAGCGAGAAACTGACGATGGAAATCGCGCGGGACCTGGCTGTAAACAGTGTTGCGACGATCGAGGCGGAGCTGAAAAGACTGAACTCTAAATTCGACGGACTGGTACCAAACGAAGCGAAGGTGCAGGAATTTGAAACCGCCATCGACATTGCGGGCCGCGAGTACATGGAGGCTTTGCAGAAATACAACGATGCAAGATTGCAGTCGAGCTTTCCGGCTAAATTGAAAGTGGCTGAAAAAGCGTTGCCGGGAACAATCCAGCCTTCCAAGAAGATTGTCCTGATCATCCTTTCGGGTGTTATCAGTCTCGCTTTCTGCCTGTTTGTACTTTTCATCCTTTACTTCTTCGACAACTCGATCCGGTTTCCGCAGCAGCTTGCCAATGCCACCGACAGGCCGGTACTGGGTTTTGTCAACCACGTGAGCGGCGGGTTCAACCTTACGCAGCTGCAAAACGAAACTTCGCACGAGCGGAAAGTGGAAATGTTCAGGAACCTGATCCGCTCGATACGCTTCGAGCTCGACAATGAATATCCCGACCCGAAGATCATTTCGGTGACGAGCCTCGCAGAAGGCAGCGGCAAAACATTGCTGACGATCAGTCTTGCCTGGGCCTATTCCAAGATCAACAAACGTGTATTGATTATCGACGGAAATTTCACCGATTCGGACATTACCAAATTGAATACCGGCGCCAAGTACCTGGAAGATTTTCTGTCCATAGGAAATGGTGTTTCGCTTGATAACCAGCACGGTGCAATCAGTATTCTGGGAAACAAAGGCGGTGATGTTTCCCTGTACGAGCTCAGCAATGAAGCGCAGATCCGCGACGCGCTGAGCCGACTGAAATCCATGTTCGACGTGATCTTGATCGAAGCCGATTCGCTGGTGGCGATGAACAAAGCCAAAGAATGGGTGACTTTCTCCGATACGGTGGTAGCGGTTTTCGAAAGCGGCCACACTATTTCTTACGCCGACAGGTCCAAAATTGAATACCTGAAAGGCTTGAATGGTAAAATGGCGGGCTGGGTACTGACCGGCGCAAATGAAATTCTGAAACAGACAGGTAAAGTATCTAAATACGTAACTGAATGAGTATCATTTGGTTTTTATGGGGGCTGGTTCAGGTAGCAATCGGATTTTATCTCATTTTCCCGATCCTTTTGTTATTGATCCACCTGTTTGTGCCAAAACGAAAACCGGTAACATCAAAAAATGTTACCGAGGCGGATTATGCGCTGATCGTGACGGCTTACCAGCAGGTTGAGCAGCTTCCCGACGTCGTGGCGTCCATCCTCCGGATCAATTACAGCAACTACCTGGTGTACATTGTCGCCGACAACTGCGACATTTCGACATTGCATTTTGCAGACGAAAGAGTAATTGTTTTGCGACCTGAAACGGTGCTGGCTAGTAATACGCGGTCACATTTTTATGCGATCAACCATTTCAGAAGACCGCACGAGCGACTGGCGATCATTGACAGCGACAACCTGCTGGACAGCGAATTTCTGAATGAGCTGAACCCGCTTTTTGATCAGGGATATGCCGCGGTTCAAGGGGTTAGGAAAGCTAAAAACCTCGATTCGGTATATGCCTGCCTAGACGCTGCCCGCGACATTTATTATCATTTTTACGACGGTCGGTTGCTATTCGAAGACGGTTCTTCGGCGACGCTTTCCGGTTCAGGGATGGCATTCACGGTTGCATTGTATAAGGAGGCGCTGGGTGCTTTGGACGTAAGCGGGGCTGGTTTTGACAAGATCCTGCAAAATGCCATTGTGACCCGCGGCCAACGCATTGCGTTCAATGAGCACGCGGTGGTGTATGATGAAAAAACATCGGAATCGGACCAGCTGGTGAAGCAGCGTTCTCGCTGGATCAACACCTGGTTCAGGTATTTCAAATTTGGTTTTGCGCTGGTTTTCAAGGGGGTTACCGGTTTTAACTGGAACCAGCTTTTATTCGGTTTTGTGCTGCTGCGGCCGCCTTTGTTCATTTTCCTGATCATTTCGGTCTTTTTTATGTTCCTGAACCTGCTGATCAATCCGTTGGTCAGCCTGCTGTGGCTGGGGGGGCTGCTGCTTTTCGTAACCGGGTTCCTGATTCCTCTTTTCCATGAATCTGTGGACCGGCGGATCATCCGATCGCTGACCTCGATCCCGGTTTTCATGTATTACCAGGTAGTTTCCTTACTGAAAGCCAAAAAGGCGAACAAGATTTCGGTGGCTACCAAGCACAATTACAGAAAGGCACCATAAAAATCGGCGTTATGAAAGTTCTCCCCTCCAAAAAGCCCAGGAAAAAACTGCGCGAACCTGAACTGACACGTTTACAAACCATTACCCGGACGATTGCCCTGATTCTGGCCTTTGTGAGTGTCTTTGTTTTCTTTTTCAAGATTTTATTTTTCTAGATATCAACACCATTGAAGTACTCATTATCAACCGATTCGCTTAGCCACAAACCAATAGTTCCGCTGATAGACAGGCTGACCGGCCCCGTTGGGCTGATCCTGCTCGCGGTGCTCGCCGTTTTCTTGGGCATCGGGTCGATTTATGGCGGGATTGTGGTGGGTCTGCTGCTGCTTATTGCCATGGTGGCAATTCCGGCAGTGTATGCGATTATCGTTTATCCGATTTTCGGGATCGTGGTGCTGATGGCGATGGCTTTTTTCCTGTTTTTCATTTCCCGCCTCGGCGTCGATTTTCCTATGGGAACCGCCATGGACGGTTTGCAGGCGATGCTCATACTCGGTTTTCTGATCAAACAAAAGGGGAATTGGGATTTCAGCATTTATAAAAGTCCGGTGTCAGTGATGGTGCTGGTGTGGATCGGGTACAATGTTCTTCAGGTGGCCAATCCCTGGTCCGAGTCGCGAATGGCTTGGGTGTACACCGTGCGGACCGTGGCGATTGTGACGCTGATGTATTTTGTTTTCATTTATCATTTACGGTCGATCAAGTCCATGCGGGTAGTGGTGGTGGCCTGGATCATTCTGGGACTTTGCGGCGCGATTTACGGTTTCAAGCAGGAATATATCGGTATTGCGCCATCCGAGCTGGCTGGTTTGTGGGCTAACCCACAGATGGTCAGCTTATTGTTTATCAATGGTGCCTGGCGGAAATACTCACTTTTTTCAGATCCGGTATCATTCTCCTACACCATGGTAGGAGCGAGCCTCCTCTGCATTGCGCTGCTTTCCGGGAAAACGACCCTGAGAATGAAGATTTTGCTGGGCAGTTTTACCGTCCTTTTTCTGATGGCGATGCTGTTTTCGGGTACGCGGGGTGCTTACGTACTGGTACCGGTTGCGCTTATCCCTTTTGCAATCCTGAATTTCAGCAAACGAATTATGCTCGTTTCCTGCATCGGGGCGGTTTTTATCGCCTTCCTGGTTGTCATACCAACGGGTAACCCCACATTGGCACGGTTCCAAACTGCTTTCCGGCCATCGGATGACCCTTCTTTCAATGTTAGAAAATATAACCAAAAACGCATTCAGCCCTATATTTTAACGCATCCTTTTGGTGGAGGGCTCGGATCGACCGGGGCGTGGGGTGCGCGGTTTGCGCCGAATTCTTTTCTGGCAAGTTTCCCACCAGACAGCGGTTATATGCGGGTCGCCGTGGAAACCGGCTGGGTCGGGATGCTGATTTTTTGTCTGCTGATGTACCAGGTACTCAAAATGGGGATCAACAATTACTACCGGATCAGGAATAGTGAGCTCCGGACTTACTGCCTGGCTATGACATTGATTGTCTTTGCGTTAAATGTCGGCAACTTTCCGCAGGAGGCGATCGTGCAATTTCCGAATAACATCCTGTTTTACATTGCGGCGGCCATGCTACACACTTGCTACCTGACCGACAAGAAGTTGTCGAAAGAAACACTTCCGGTGAGTACGCCGGAAGCTTAGAGATTTTTCAGGATGGTGAGGCCGACTTTCGATTCTCTTTCCAGGTCGGCGAGGGTGCCGGACAGGTTACTGACCGTTCCGCCCTGCTTCAAAGCAGTTTCAATTTCCTTGTATTTGGCGGCGGTTTTAAGAAGGCCCACAGAAAAAAGTGAAGAGCGGTATTTGTGAATCGCCTGTTTTAAAGCATCAAAATTACCTGCATTGGATGCACCGGAAATATTTCCGAGTTGCGTGTCGGTTTCGGCTTCAAACATACTGATCAATTCACCTTTTAATTCAGCGTCGCCGCCAGTAATTTCATTGAGGTAACCGTGATCAATCATGGAATCCAAATCTGCTTGATTGTTGTTGGGGTCAGTCATGTCCATGAGTGGTAATTGTTTTAAATGTGATAGGGTAGATGTAAACAAATTTAATATTTAAAATTAAATTATTCTGCCGCCTTGTAAAGATTATGCCGATAGATCTGGTACTCATCAATTTCTTTAAATAAATGATAATTGCTTTTCTTGATTTCAGGCAGATCAGGGATAATCTTGAAGGTAAATACAGAGGTGGATTCAATGATAAATTTTGCTTTTCCGGAAAGTAATGTTTGCCTGAAAAGATCATAACCCAGCACACCTGATTTTACATTAGATGATTTAAAAATGTCCAGTTCCGGGATCAGGCTATTTTTAAATAAGATATTATTTATTCCCCTCCTGCCGTAGGAAGTTTGAAGAATCGATTCATCATTCAAATTGGCGAAAATATACTCGTCTTCTTTTAATTGATTTTTTACAAAAGTGGCAACATTGGCCGCTAAACTTTCTCTTCTGATTACCTCTTCTTTACCGTCAATTTCTGTCTTTTTTACTTCTGAATACTGATAAATCACATTTAAAATACATATTCCTGAAATGTAGGATATAAATGCAATGTTCAGTAAAAAGTTTGCCTGGTAAACCGGGTTTGAATTTTTCAGTTTCCATGCAAAAAGAAGCAAAGAAATAATAAAGAAGGGCGAAAAATAAGCCACATTTGAGCCGCTTTTCAGCACGGTAATTCCCGCAAATGCAAACATTCCGCAGGCGCAAAAGGCAAGAAAACGCGTGATGATATCACCTTTGAAAATGGCCCATTTATAAAAAGTGATGATCAGGACGATCGCCGCTGGGATCAGGATTTTGATCTTGAAGCCGTTTCCGAAGACGTAGAGAAAAAACCAGCTGGTGTCTATACCATTCGCCACACCGCCGACCACATTTTTCAGGAACGCATCTTTATAAAGTAACAGCATGAGCCCGAGCAAGGCCACGAAGGAAACGCTGAATGTTAATCCGCTTTTAATCAGGTCCTTCCATCTTCCGGTAAAGACCAAAAAACCGAGTAAAATCACAGGGATCTGAATGCCGCTTTGCTTTGCAAATATGACTGCGGCGGATAGAAAGGACGCGATTATCAGGTTCACGGACTGGGAATTTAGTACCTTTTTTTGAAGATAACCCAGGAAAAAATACACCGACAGGATGATCATGAAATCCATCAGCGAGTCGGGCCTGACCGTAAATCCCTGCCTGAAAACACAGACGAAACAGGCCAGTCCGATGGCGGCGGAAAGTGCCGCGGAGAGCCCTAATCTTTGAAAAGCAATTTTATAAACCGTGAATGCCAGCAGCACATTGATAATGATATTCAGCCCACGCCCGATTACATAAAGCTGATAAATATTTTCACCCGGATCCTGGCCGGTAATAAAAGCAATTAAACCGCAGAGATAATGGTAAAATGGCGAATATTGGGTGATGGTAAACGGGATATTTGCAGGATCGGAATAGAGGTCTCCGTTAAAAATTAATTTCTGAATGCTGTAAATGACATTTTGCTCAACACCGCCTAAATCGGAGTGGTGACTTTTGGCAAGAATAACCCGAAAAATGACGGTGGGAATGAAACAAAGAAAGATGAGTAGTGCGGAATAAAAATGGATTCTTTTGATAGAATGCAGGTTATAAGGCAATTTCATTGAAGAACTTTGGAACGGGATGTGTTAAGTTGATAACGAGGGTAGCGGATAACAAATATCGTGATAAAATTACAAAACTGATTCATTTTATTAATATTTCGGGAATAGACATTCTACTTCGGTGTAGAAATCCTTGAAGCCAGAAAAAAAATATCCCGATTGACCTGATAATGTGGCTAAATATTGCGATTTTTAAACTCAGTTATCTTTGTAAAATGGCTGAATTTGCCGCATATCATGGCTGATACGCTGGAAAATTACTGACGGAAAACGTTACTTGAGTGAAGGAATAATGACTAGAACATGCTAAACAAAATACTTAGCTTGATTGTCCTGGCCAAATACGGACAGTTACCGATTGATTTACGCTATTTTTACAGGGATACTTACTATTGTCAGCTCACTCAACTGAAATACATTTTCAGAGATTACATTTTCAAAAAGAAGTATAAAGACATTGATTTTCAAGGTGAATTTGCGCCGGAATTACAGTTTGTGCTGCCTTTTGCCTACTGGCATTACAAAAACGGAACATTAAAAAGGACCGAGGGCGCCAAGTACACGAAGGAAATGTACTTTTTTTCACCGCAGCATACCGAGGCTTATGACATTCGGACGGAGCGGGGCAATTACAATTTTGAGATGCCGCGGATTTTGTACAGCCAGAATTATGACATGAAAAAATGGCTGCCGGTGCCTTTGAAAGAACATTATCAGAACCAGATCTATCAGTATGACAAACCTATACTAATTATTGCCAACCGGTATAATATGGAGTGGGGCGGTCCTCCGATCAGTTTTTACAGCATTGAAATTCTCGCCTACATTCTCGAAAGGGTCAAGCAAAATTATACGGTCATTTATAACAGGCCGCGCCCACACCATATTACCATGGACAACTCGGATATTTACGATATGAACGAGCACGAGTGGCTGGAAAAAGAACATCCCGACGTGCTGCTGATGGAAAATTTATTCCGGGAAAATAAAGGTAAGGCCAACAATTTCAACCACTTGCAACTGATGGTATACGCCAATGCCGAAAAATTTATCTCTATTCACGGCGGTACCGCAACATTGGCCAGCTACTTCGGAGGCACCAATCTCATCCTCTCCAAGCAAGGCCCGGAGCACCATTTTAAATGTTACGAAAAACTGTATCCGAAACTTTCGGGCGCGAAAATCATTCATGCCAAAACCGAGGATGAGGTAAAGCGGTATGTTGACGAAATTTTCTCAAAAGATTTCGTCCAAAGCCGCTGACATGGAATTAAAAGGACAACAAATCATTGTTTTCGGGCTCCCGCGGTTTGACGCCAAAATCGAGTCGACCAATTACACCATTGCGAAAATGCTCGCGCGGGAAAACCAGGTGTATTACCTGGAACATCCGCATACCATCAAGGATTATCTGAATTCCAAAGGCTCGCCGGAGCGGGAGAGGAGGGACGATTATTTTCCGCTGATGAATACGGATGTCATGGACACGGACAATCCCAATTTCAAGGTGATCATTCCGCCGGTTTTGCTGTCGATCAATTTTTTACCGGAAGGTGCACTGTTCCGGTTCGCGCTGAAATTCAATGAGTTCCTCTTACGGACAAAGCTGCGGCGGGTGATCAGCCGCTATAAGATCAAGGATTTTATTTTTATCAATTCCTTCAACTTTCACTATCCCGACGTGGCCGAAGGGTTGCGACCAAAACTGACGGCCTATCACTGCGTCGACCCGATCATTGTTCCTTTTGATGCACGCCACGGGGCGGTTTCGGAAAATGTTCTGCTAAGAAAAAGCGATATCGTTTTCTGTACAAGCCGACAATTATATGTGCAGAGCAAGAAGCTGAACCCAAATACATTCTTCGTCCCGAATGCTGCCGACATTACCCATAGTCAGAAAGCATTGAATGAAAAACTGCCCTTAGCAGCTGTTTTGGCCAATATTCCTAAGCCGGTCATCGGCTATTTTGGCAACATTGAGCGGCGGATGGATTATGTGATGCTCGAAGCAGTGATCAAACTAAACCCGGACAAAAGTTTCGTTTTTGTCGGGCCTTCCGATAAAAGCTATATTCCGGAATGGTTTTTCAGCGCGAAAAATGTGTTTTTTACCGGCAGCGTGCCTTATAGTGAAATGCCTGCGGTGATCAAAGGTTTCGATGTGGCACTTTTGCCTTTTAAAAAGGATGAGGTTAGCGCGACGATTTTTCCGCTGAAACTTTTTGAATACCTGGGTGCAGGTAAGCCACTCGTTTCCATCAATTTCAATGATGATCTGAAAGAATTTACGGGAGATACAGTACCGTACTGCGGTGATCCTGAGTCTTTTTCAAAAGCAATCTCGGATGCATTGAATCACGATACCGAAGCAAAAAGGAAGGAGCGGATCAGGGTAGCGGCGGATAATACCTGGGAAAAACGGGTTGAACAAATTGCGGATCTGCTGGCCCAGGCGCTCGCCAACAAGAAATAACTACAACTTTTCGATTTCTTTCGGGGCTTTGGAGTGGAGGTTGAAAAACAGTCCGCGGATTTCTTTGATCACTCGTTTTGTAAAAAGACTGATAAAGCTCCCGTCCCTTTTCAATGTTCTGGCCCCGGTCCATGCGCGGGCAGCGTTGTTTTTTACCTGCTTAATTTTTCCGTAACTCATTAAGGCATAAGCCAATCGGCCATCTTCGCCCCGGACATTCTTCATCACAAAACCGATTTTCAGAGCCGGTTCTCTCACAAAACCCATGCTGATTCCATACGTATTCAGGTACGGGCGGTTCATGTGGCGGTACTCGGCGATCAGATCTTTGGCGGTTTCCAGCAGTGAGAGCTGCCAGCGGGAATAACCTTCCTCGCTGATAAAAGAATATCGACCGTACACACAGACTACATCTGGCTGCGTGAGGACTTTCATCATTTCATCCACCCAGCAGTTCGGATAAAAACAATCGGCGTCGGCTAGGAGAATGTATTTGCCGCGCGCATTTTCCAGACCCATTTGCCGGGCCGGGCCAGGACCCTGGATAGCCTGGAAAACGGTTCTAACGTGCAGTTTGTCAATAGTTTGCTGTGTTTTGTCAGTGGAATTGTTGTTCACAACTAATATTTCAAAAGGCCGGGTCGTAGTCATCGCCGACAATGTGGCGACGCAGCGCAGCAAATTCACCTCCTCATTCCAGGCGGCTATCATAATGGTAATCAGCGGGTCCGACGTTTTTCTGGCATCGAGCCGCTGGTTGATTTCGTTAAATGCGCTCTCCGGAATCTGATCGAAGGATTCGAAAGGATAACTGTATTGTTTGAGCCAGTCCGGATTGGTAAAAAATGACATTGGAGAATGTGTCTTAGATACGTGAGCAAAAAGTCCAGTCCGTCAGGTCAGACGGGGTTTGATGTATTTGGTAAAAAATTCAGGATAGAATTTGTAGGCGTAAATGAACGTGTGAAAGGTATTTACTCCCAAAATCCGATGCAGAATGGTCTGCGCGATTGCAAAGCTGACAACATTGGAAGTTAATGTGGCGTAAGCAGCGCCCATCACGCCCATGCGGCTGATGAGTACGTAGTTCAGGCTCAGGTTGATCACTGCATTGAGCACTACCAGCATAAAGTTGATCTTTGGTCTTCCGATCGAGTCGAGTATCGTGCCGCATTGCCGGGCAAAAGGGATCAGCATACAGTATAACACTGTGACTTTCAGGATCGGAACGGTTTCTTCGTACTTGTTTCCGGCGATAAAGCTTACCACGAAATCGGGGAATAAAAAGAGAAAGGCGAGTGCCGGGATCAGCACCGCGAGAATGGTACCGACCGATTTTTCATACAAATACCGGATCGCGCCCTCGCCCTCGGTGGCCAGCCGGCGTGCACTTTGCGGGAAAACGATCACCGCAATCGCATTGGTCGGAATGTCGACCAAATTCATGATCCGGACCGCAATGTTGAATGCTCCGGAAGCCGCCGGCGACAAAAGCGAACCGAGCATCATCTGGTCAATCGTGCTGGAAAGAATAGAGCCGATAGAAGTTCCAAAGGCGTATTTTCCATAATTCAGCAGCTTTTTTACCCACTCGCTGGTGACTTGAAAAGTGAATTTGAGCAGGTCTTTTACAAAAAAGTATTCGAGAACAATCGCCAGGAAAAGCGCAATAGCCTGCACGTAAATCAGTTCAATCAGCCTGATTTTAATGTTGAAAATGAAGCAGATCGCAAGAAAAGCGAAGAAAACGCCCGACTTCACAAAATTGGTGATGAAAATTCCGTTGAACCGGAAATTGGCCTGCTCCATCCAGTGAAACTGTGAAAGTACGCCTGAAAAAAGGTACACAATGCTGTACATCATGAATAGCGGAACGATTTCCTCCGCCTTCCAGATCTGCCCCAGAAAGTTGGCGATGATCAGGTTGATCACAATGCAAAGCAATGTCAGCGCGCCGCAAAGCGCGAAGGATGCGGAGAGGATTTTGTCGTGCTCACTTTTGTCAGAAAATGACAAATATTTGATCAAAGCATTCTGTATCAGTCCGCTGCGTACCATTTCGAAAATGGTGGTGGTAGCCATAAAAAGCGTCCAGACCCCGAAAGAATGCTTGTCGAGCATGCGCACCATCAGGTAAAATCCACCAAAGCCGAAGAGAACGCCGGTGAGATTTTGCAGTACATTGATTACCCCTGATTTTAACCAGTACTGGTCATTACCCGATTTTTCGCTTGCCATAAATGCAGTTACTAAGAATTTATTTGCCGGTTATTTGCCCAGCAGATAGTCGAAATTGAATTTCAAATGCCGGTACAAGTGCCTCGATAGGGAGATCAGCGGGTTTTCCGTTTCACGCCAGAAATTTCTTCTTACCGTGCTGGGCTCCGCAGAAGAATTGACCTGGTCGAAATTGGCCGTATAGTCGTCATAAAAAAGACCTTTACCTTTGGCTTTCAATACCTGCATCATCATCCGGTATTCGGTTACCTCTACTTTTAAACCTTCGGGATACCGGCCAAAACGTTCAAAAAAAGTGGTTCTGCGCAAATGCGGGTGGTCGCTGTAATAGTAGAATTTCTTGTAGCCTGGGTTCCAGATTTTAAAAACCATATCCGAAAAACCATTCTTGTAGGGTTTCAGCCAGGGGTATTTGAAGTAGGCATAAAAGCGCACAAAGTCCAGCTCTTTCCGCTCATTCATGTAACTGAGGGCATTTTTCAGGTTTCCGGGGAAAATCTGCTGCGGCACAAAATCCTCCTGTACGTACAAAGTGTACGGCGTTTTGACAGCATCCTGGCCTTTATTAATGTTGTTACCCAAACCTTTGTTTTTCGGCGTGGTCACCAGCGTGAATTTGTATTTGCCTTTCAAACTGTTGATGTAGTCAACATGCTCCTGCTTGCTGCCGTCGTCGGACACCACAATATCTCCGAAACTACAATCGAGGTCGCTGAAATTTTTCAGCAATCTTTCGAGTGAAGTACTTCTGTTATAATGTGTTACAAGTAAAGTTATATCATCAAAATGTGGCATTTCCGTGAGGATCTAATTAAGGTATCCTGAAACAATTTTTCTCATTTTGTTATAAGCTTTGCGGCTCAGCCTCACCCAGTCCGGCACAGGCTGGTGGTCTTTCCACGGTGTCATACGCAAGTATTTGTAAAACTCATCCTTGTACGCCACGTTGCAGTTGTACGACTTGAAGATCGGCTTGATGTCGAGGTAGTGAATCAGCCAGGGATCTTTCACGTCGAGGATTGCAAAGGTATTCCATCGCTGATCGAGGATTACCCAGCGGTTAGCCAGGGTAATATTCAGACCATACTGATCGGGGAAACTGGCGGATGAGATGTTGTCGAAAATGCTCTGGATCACCTTGTTGGAAAGGTCGTCTTTCCGCCACTGCACCGGATCCACCAGCAGCATACCTGCATTGAAATATGGGGTATCAGGCGCAAAACCGAGTTCTTTGTAATTCGGCACGCCGCCCCAGTCGCTCGCGAATATTTTGGCCAGATCGGGTACCGCGGCAAATAATTTATCGCCCAGGTCGGTATGCCACAACTTTGAAATATCCTCGATCACAATCATGTCTACATCGAGGTACAAAAACCTTTCTGCGTCCTGTGGAATGATATAAGGCGCAAAAAGACGGAGGTAGGAAGTAATCGGGAAAGCCGATTTGTCTACCGGGATTTTCACGTTCGGCGGGATTACCGTGGCGGTTTTATGCCAGTGCATGGTCGTCATCGCCGGGTTGCTCGAACCGATGATCTTCTTTCTGCTTGACTCCGAAATGCCGTCGTCGATAATGTGCAGGTCAATTTTTTCCGGTGTTTTGTGATTGACCTCGATGGATTTGATCAGCGCGCCCAGAAGGATCGCGTAATGGTTGTCCGTGGCAACGACGATGGTTATTGTGTCTTTAATGCTCATATAAATAAAGTTATAACTAGATAGGCTTTTACGGAGTTTTCAATTCAGAGGTACGACCAGCCACGGGCGACGGTGTCCGCGGTTTTGATTTATAGGCAAACCGCATTTCAATGTGCTTGTAAGTCAGCATGGAAAAAATGTAGATCACCAGGAAATTGAGAATGAACAAATAGGAGTAGGCGGTTTCGGGAAACTTCAAAATCCGGATGAAAGCCACATTGAACAAGCTGATCATCAGCGCGTGGCTCATATAAATGGAGTAGGAATATTTGCCGAGGTTATGCAGCAGCTTCACCTGTTTCATGGCATTGGAAATGATCCCTTTTTCAAAAGCAAAAATGTAAATGCTCGCGAAAAACAGGAATTCGTACACAAATCCGAATTTTTTCAAAATATGCCCGGCGCTGATCATGATAATGATGGCCGCTATGGACAGGATTTCCAGTACAGTGAAAAGTGACGACGGACTTTTAGAGAATGACGAGTAAGTATTTCGGAAGACATTCACGCAAATCGCGCCCAGGAAAAAACCGATAATACCTCTCAGAAACCCGTAATCGAATGTGAAATCCAGCTTAAAACCATCCTGGATGGAAATCAGCGCCATACTCGCGGCGATCACCAGCAGGAAGTAGATCCAGTTTTTCATTTTTTCAAAACGTAAAGAAAAAATGGCGAGCGTGATTAGCGCGAAAACTATGTAAGCCACCATTTCGGCGCTGATCGACCAGCTCGGAATGTTCCAGCTGACATCTTTCGGGTTGAAAATCGGCGTGGAATTGAGCAGGAAAAGTGAAGAAATAAAGGTATAAATGTTGTTGTCGGGATCATTCGGATTGTTGACTTTCACGTAGGCCGTCAACATATTTTTGGCTATTTCCACGCCTACAAACAACATTAACATAAAAATGTGCAGCGGGTAAATCCGAAAAAAACGCTTCTTCAAAAACAGTTTTACCTCCCCGAAATTGGAAATTGCCTGGTAGCTGTATGCGATCACAAATCCGCTAAGCACGAAGAAGAAATCGACGAACATATCCGCATTTTCAACAAAAGCATTGTTGATGATGACGGTCTTGGCAAAAGGGCTCAGGTGGTACAGAAATACCAGCGAAGCAAATAACCCGCGAAAAATATCGAGCACTTCAAACCGATGTTTCATATTCAGCTGCCTTGGAGGTTAAAAGTGCTCCGGAACCTGTTGATGCCCGTCACAGGCTCATACTCGTACTCGAAATGGTCCGATGCCTTGGTCAGGATCAGAAGCCCGAAATGTTCGCTGGTATTGAGCAGCAGCATGGGCATTTCCTCACTTTCGATTTCCTGGATATAAAAAACCACCCTGTTGGGGCTCTCCGCCAGCACCGTTAAAGACTCCGAACCATTGTGATAAACCTGGAAATGCTGCGGAAAGGCTTCCTCCTGCAAAGGCCAGGTAATCGGGCCGCGATCAGCAACACCGCTGCTCGCGTAGTTTTTGAGGGTCAAGGGTTTACCACTGTCTTTTTTCTCGAAAAACACTTGCGCGTCATTGATCCGGATCGTCAGCAGGCATTCTTCCACCGCCGAATGTTTGATGGCATTCGTCAGCATTTCCGTAATCACCCACTTGATCCTTGTGGATACGCCCAGTTCCAGATCTTGCTGGCCGATTTGGCCCTCAATGTATGCAACGCAAAGGCTTACCGTGTCTGAAATCGCTTCCAGGTCACATTCAAAGACTGTTTCAAACCTATTTTGATCCTCGTTCATGCGCTATTTTATAACTTCCATCGCCTCTGCGTAGTCTTTAAAAATCTTAAAGACTTTATCCATCCTGATCAGCGTCAAGAGGTTGTGAACGTCGGGTTTTAAGGATACCAGGTAAATGTCAATGTTTCTCGGCAAAGCATATTTCAGCGCCACCACCAGGCTTCCCAGGAAAGAACTATCGACATAATTGACATTTTCAAAGCTCACCATGATCAGCTTCGCACCACCCACCATCAGGCTGATCATTTCCTCTTTAAAACTCTCTGAATTAGCCAGGCTTGCTTCGTCCGGTACAATCGTCGCCTGGATCACGTGGTTTATTTCGCGTGTTTTTAATATCATCTGGGTTAGTTTTTTTCAATGAAAATAATGCTGGCGTCGTCCAGCTGGTTACTGTCGTTGATGCGCTCCAATACCTTTGTTCTGATATGTGCAAAGCTTTCGGGCTTGCTGAGGTAGGGGCTGATTCTCTCGACAAAAAATGGGTAATCGCTCTTTTTCTTACCGTTTGACGGGATATCGATCATGCCGTCAGTAAAAATGATGAGGCTGTCGCCGGGCTGCAAAGCAATCGTGCGCTTGTCGTAGTAGCCGTCTTCCAGCAATCCCAGCAGCAGCCCCGATGATTGTATGGTCGAAACGGAGCGGCTTGCGGCTTTGTAATGGATCAGCGGCAAATCGCCGGCGCCCGTGTAATGTGCCTCGCCCGTCTCGCTGTCAAGCAGTAGCAGCGACAGGCTCGATAGGATATTTTGTAAGCTTTCGTCCAAATAAATCAGCTTATTGATCTTCTGCACGATGGTATCGAGGTTGAAATCATTGTCAAGCACGCAAAAACGGATTGCGGCGCGGATGTAGCTGAGAAAGCCGAAGGTGAAAAACCAAGCCTGCCATTTTTTTCCCATGATGTCGCCCAAAAAAGCGAAGCAAAAACGGCCGTCGACCTGCACGAAATCCAGAAAATCACCTCCCGGATAGCCGCGGAAACCCTGGTGCCAGAAATGCACTTTGAATCCGGGTACTTCCGGCTCGCGCACCGGAATAGATTTAACATTCAATGTTTCGGCAGCAATTTTCAGCTCGCGCACCGACCGTGAATGTTCGTTCTGCAGAGAAGTGATAATGTTGTTCAACTTGGAAATGATCACCGGGATCGGCGTTTCCTTGTTGATAAAATCCAGGGCGTACATGCTTAACCCCTGTAAAACCAGCGAGTTATCGGTAAATGATGTTAGAAACACAAAAGGAATGTCGCGGATGTTGGGGTTCATCAGTACCGCCTGCCTGAAATCGAAACCATTCATTTCAGGCATATCATAATCCGAAAGAATAAGGTCCGGCGTTTCCGTGACAAGCAGCTGCAATGCTTCCGTAGCCGACTCCGCCAGTACGCACTGATACCCTGCACGCATCAGCGCAGCCTCAACCACCCTGCTGAAAAGCCGGCTGTCCTCCACGAGGAGGATCTTTTTGACAGCGGCCGGGGCATCGGTATATGCGATCATTTTTTGTTGAAGTTTAGCACCAGCATCAGGACCCCGCCAAAAATGATCAGCAACGAAAACAGGTCCATGACAGTAACCCCGTCATTGATATTGAAATAATAAACCGTAAAAATTTCGAAACTGGGTGGCGCCGGCATAATGATCATCGACAAACCTGCCACGATCAGGATCACCGCCAATATCATCATGACCCCTTTTTGCAGCGGCGTCGTTTTGTTTTCGCTGCTGATCTTACTATCGATCGGGTTCTCGGCCAGAAGCTTTTCAAGCCCGTCCAGGAGCTGCTCGCGTGAGAGACTTTTGTCCTCGTCGAGCATCTGAAAAGGCGCCAGTTTTTTCTGTGCCGAGGCCGATTTCCGGAACGCATCCGAGATCTGCTGCTGATAGCTACGCGACAATTCGCCGTCTACCGAAGACCTTCCAATCAATTCTACCAGCTCCTGAACTTTACCGGCCAAAATATTCTTTTCAGGATCACTTTTTAAGAATTGATTTCCGGGATTTTCCAAAACGAAATGAATGTCGTGCGATGATATTTTCACTTTACCAACTATTGATTAGATTTTAACCGATCAGGAGAGGGTTTCCGAACTAGTTTGGACAAAATCCGGTGCTTCAAGCTACATTTTTCTTAAAGCTATATTTTTATTATTAATTTTGAAATAGTTCTACAAATCAACAAAAATAATCCCTTATTCAGAACGGTTTTTAGCGGTCATTTTTCAGAATGAAAAAAGTTTCCATCGTAACTGTCAATTTCAACCAGCCTCAGGTGACCGAGGATTTGCTAAAATCATTGAGTGAGGTAAATACGTATCCCGATCTTGAAATCATCGTCGTAGACAATGGCAGTAAGGTAAATTCCGTCCCGAATTGGGAGGCAGCTTATCCCGGGATCATTTTTATCCGTTCTGAAAAAAATACCGGCTTTGCGGGCGGCAATAACATTGGCATCCGGAAGGCGACCGGCGATTATCTTTTTTTAATCAACAACGATACCGAAGTAACCGGCGAACTAATCGGAAAGCTTGTAGCCGATATGGAAGCCAACCCAAAAATCGGAATCATTTCACCCAAGATCCATTATTTTGACCAGCCCGAAATGCTGCAATACACGGGCTACACGCCGATGAACTACTACACGGCGCGGAATGCCTGCATCGGTCAGTTTGAAGAGGATCGGGGACAATACGATTCGTTGAGCGGAGTTACCGGCTACGCGCACGGCGCGGCCATGATGATCAGGCGCCAAGCATTGGAAAAAGCTGGTGGGATGGCCGAAAATTATTTCCTGTACTATGAAGAACTCGACTGGTGCGAGCGGATCAGAAAAGCCGGGTACGAGATCCACGTGGATTTGTCCGCATTGATTTATCACAAAGAATCCGTTTCTGTTGGTAAGCGGTCGGCATTGAAGGAATATTTCATGAACCGCAACCGGATTTTGTTTATCCGCAAAAATGCGCCGGGGCTGACATTCTTCATTTTCTGCTGCTACTTCCTGGTGGCCGTGGTGCCTCGCAACATTATTCAATACATTAAAAACCGGGAATTCAGCTTTATTCCCGTCTTTATAAGATCAATCACCTGGCATTTTAAAAATAAGCCGGATAGCGAAAACCTGGGCTATCCGTTGATCCGCTAACTTATGGAAATCCTCTTCTGGCTCAGTCTGTTCATCGTTTTTTACACGTTTTTGGGCTACGGCATTGTGCTGTACATCCTCGTCCGCATTCGCCGGGCAATGAAAGGCAAGCGGCTCGCGCCCGGTCTCGACCAGGATTTCCCGACGCTGACACTAATCATTGCGGCGTATAATGAGGAAAGTATCATTGAAGAAAAAATCCGGAACACGCTCGAACTCTCGTACCCAGCCGGAAAGCTGAGTTTATTATTCGTCACTGACGGGTCGTCTGACCGCACGCCGGAGCTGGTGAGCAAATACCCGCAGATCAGGTTGATGCATACCCCCGCCCGGAGCGGGAAAATTCTGGCCGTGCACCGCGCCATGCATGAAGTGACCAGTGAAGTAGTGGTTTTCACAGACGCCAACACATTTCTCAACCGCGACGCCCTTGTGCTCATCGCCAGACATTATGCCGACCCGACCGTAGGTGCAGTTTCCGGCGAAAAACGCGTGATGCAGGACGCTGTGTCTGATGCCACCGCCGGGGAAGGTTTTTATTGGAAATATGAATCGACGCTTAAAAAGTGGGATTCCGAGCTTTATTCTGTGGTTGGAGCGGCAGGGGAGTTGTTCAGTGTGCGGCGGTCGCTTTACAAAGAGGTGGAGCCTGATACCATTCTTGATGATTTTATGATCTCGATGCGCATTGCCCAGCAGGGTTACCGCATTATTTATGAGCCGGAGGCGTATGCTTCGGAGCTTTCGTCGGAGAACATTCAGGAAGAATTGAAAAGAAAAGTAAGGATCGCGGCGGGTGGTATCCAGTCGATTATGCGGCTTAAAAGTCTGCTGAGTCCGTTTGGCTATCCGATGTTATCATTTCAATACGTCAGTCACCGGGTGCTGCGTTGGACGGTCACGCCGTTTCTGATGATCCTGTCGGTAATCCTTAACATTGCGATTGTAGCTACTTCGGGTGGCTGGTTTTACTGGCTGATTTTGCTTGGACAGCTTTTCTTTTACGGGCTGGCTTTCGCCGGCTGGATCTTGGAAAGGAGAAAAATCAAGGTGAAAGCGCTTTTTGTGCCTTATTATTTTTGCATGATGAACTATGCAGTAATCGCAGGAATCGGCAGATATTATAAAGGAAACCAGAGCGCTGCCTGGGACAAAGCCAAAAGAAAAAGCGCAGAACCGGTGAGGTAATGCGCTTTTTATGAGTGCCTGAAAATCTTAAAGTTCTTTCAACCGCGCCGACTCTTCTTCAAGTACCGGCACCAGCACATTCAGTTCTGAGGATATTTCGTCGTACCTGCTCACCAGATCAGCCCTATCGGCGTCACTTTTGATGGCTTTTTCCAGCTCGTCCACTTTTTTCCGGATCTTGGTGAGACCGGTCATGGTAAATGAGGGTTTCAGGCCGTGGACAATGCTGGCGGACTCTTTTTTATTATCCGATTTCAAAGCTTCTTCCAGGGCGTGCCAGCGGGGAAGCGAGTCGCTGAGGAAAGCATCGAAAATCATGTAAAGAATCACCGGGTCTTCGCCGTAAGCCTGGTCAATGTATTCTGAATCAAGAAGTGGGTTGAGTTCTAGGGCCATCAGGTTTAGGTTATAGGTTCATAGCGTTTTCAAGTTGTGCAAAACTATGCAATTATTAGTTCCCCTGTGCTTTCAAGGAGTCTTTTGGTTGCTGCTTGGCCGCTTCTTTCGCCTGTTTCTTGAAATAACGTCTGAACAGGAAATTGGAGCGTAATGCTGTCATATTGGTATCCAGCTTGCCGGTAGTCTTTTCTAAGTTTTTCAATGTTCCCTTCAGGTTGGCAGCC
Source organism: Dyadobacter luticola (assembly GCF_005860805.1). Classification (GTDB taxonomy): domain Bacteria; phylum Bacteroidota; class Bacteroidia; order Cytophagales; family Spirosomataceae; genus Dyadobacter; species Dyadobacter luticola. The sequence goes on from NZ_VCEJ01000002.1 coordinate 723,860, forward strand.
GTCGCTTCATCGTGCAGTAATACGCCCAAAGGACTTGTCGTATTCGAGTTGAGATCGGCGCTGGCCGTTTTCAGGTTGTTCACCATCACATTGGCCGAAGAAACCGTTTCGTTAAGGCGCGCCATGGTACCTCTCAAATCCCGCATAATGGTCGTATCAGTAGCAAAATCATTCGCCAGCCCCCCTTTTTGATTGAGCTTTTCAGTAAATCCTGCCAGTGAGGCGGTCAATGTCTGCGCATTGGTAGACGCTTTTTTCAATGCACCCAGGGTTTGGTCTACATCCTTATAAAGCGTTTCATCGTTGAGCAGCATACCCACGGTACCTTTTCCTTCCAGGATATTTTTGCTGATGGTTTTGAATGCACTCGTGATGCCCAGCAGGTTTTTATTATTTTCTGATAAAACCGCCAGCATTTCCTCCGTGCTTTCGATTTTTTCAACCACCAGCTCATCGCCGTCTTCAATCGAAGGTACCTTCTGTGTGCCGCCGTAGAGAACAATGATCTTATTACCGATCAAACCGTCGGTGCTGACCTTGGCTTTGGCATTTTTACGGATAAATTCCTGAGATTTCTCTTCAATGTTCAGCATTACCTCCACTTTGGAGTTTTCGAGAAACCGGATCGATTTCACGGTGCCGATCTTGACGCCTGAATACCAGACATTGTTGCCTTGTTTCAGACCATTTACATCGTTGAAAATGGTTTTGACGGTAATGTTCGAAGAGAATACCTTCTTCATACTGCCGATGGTCAGTATCCCGACAACAAAAATGATAATGCCGAAAATGACAAAGAGGCCTACGGTTATGGAGCGTTTTCTTGCTGATGTTTCCATTATTACTGAATAAAATTATAATCGTAAAAACTTTTGATCCTCGGTTCGTCCGATTCAAATACTTCTTCAAATGTTCCCGTTTTGAGAAACTTGCCGTCGAGCAGCATGGCTATGCGGTCGCCGGTCTCGCGGGCGCAGGTAAGGTCGTGGGTGATAATGATCGAGCTGGTGTGATACTTTTCCTTCACTTCGACAATTAGCTGGTTGATTTCCAGGCAGGTAATCGGGTCAAGACCGGCGGTAGGCTCGTCGTAGAGCATGATCTCGGGTTTTAAAATCAATGTGCGTGCAATGCCGATCCGCTTCCGCTGACCACCCGAAAGTTCCGACGGCACCTGGTTGATCGTCTGCAAAAGTCCGACTGCATCCAGTACCGACTCCACTTGTTCATTGATTTCCGCGCGGGTCAGGTTCGCAATGTTCCTTACCAGCGGGAATTCCAGGTTTTCGCGGACAGTCATACTGTCGTACAAAGCGCTGTTTTGAAAGGAAAAACCGATTTTAAGCCGCAGCTCGCGCAGCTCTTTTTCGTTCAGTTGCGACACCTCTTTTCCCAGCACGATACAATCACCGCGGTCCTGGTTGAGCAATCCGGCAATGATCTTGATCAGCACCGACTTACCCGTACCGGAACGACCGAGTACCACCACATTTTCCCCTTTTTCCAGCGTCAGGTCCACACCCCGGAGTACATGCAGGTCACCGAAGGATTTGTACAAATCCCTGATCTCGATTACGTGCTCGCCGGTTTTGGCAAAATCTTCCATCATTATATTCTAAAATAATTCGATACCTGTACAATGATCACTTCCTCTATAAAAATCAAAAACATGGAAATGACGACGGAGGAATTGGCCGCCTTACCCACACCCTCGGTGCCTTTGCTGGCGTTATATCCCTGATAGCAGCCCACGATGCCGATCGTAAAACCGTAAGCGACCGCCTTTGCAACCGATGTTCCGATATCCAGGAAAGTGATTTGCTCAAAGGCATTTTCGAAAAAAGCCCTGAAACTCGTGCCCTCATTCAAAGCCACATTCAGGTAGGCGCCCAGAAGACTTACGAGTGTACAATAGAATACCAGTATCGGGATGGTGATCGTAGAAGCCACCACGCGGGTTACCACGAGGAATTTGAAAGGATTTACCGCAGACACTTCCATCGCGTCGATCTGCTCGGTCACCCGCATGGAACCCAGCTCGGCACCAATGCTGGACCCAACCTTACCCGCGCTGATCAATGCTGTAACCAATGCCGCCAGCGCCCGCACGATCGCGATCGCCACCAGCGAGGGCAGCCAGGAAGTGGCACCGAATTCTGCCAGCGACGGCCTGGATTGTTTAGTAAAAACCATTCCGGTAATAAAGCCCGTCAAACTGATCAGCAGCAGCGACTTATAACCGATCGCGTAACATTGTTTGATGATTTCACTCAATTCCATTCTCCCTTTGAACGCTTCCCGGAAAAAGCGTACAAAGAAGCTATACCCGTTATATACGGCCAGAAGGGCGGAATCTATTTTTTTAGTGTAAACCTGATCCTTTCTTTTAGCGCTCATTCAATTTTTTTGCAAAGTGGATTTTTCCTTAAAATGTCAGTGGCAAGGTAGCCGGGGATCTGCCGTCGGGCAGCGCTTTATCTTCGAGCCAGCGCATTCTGTAAGCATTCATGGCGGTTTTTCCAAGTTTGTCCAGCAACCTGTAATTGACGATCACGCCCACCGCCGCACCGATACCGGGAATGAGCTGCGCCATTTTCGCGAGGTCGATGTAATCCCGGTATTCCTGCTGGAAAGATTTCCAGTCAAACTGGTGAATGTCGTCGGGTAAGGTGCTGCTTTTTACATTCCAGTCGGTCATCTGGTCGTAAACCCTTTGACGTTGTTTCTGGCTGGAAAAGGCGAGCTGGAAAATGTGGAGTATAAAAAGTCGTTCCTTGTAATCGTTGATCGGCCGGCCGTAAAGTGCCGCGATTTCAAAAAGCAGCTTCATTTTAATGCCGATCAGGATCGGGAATTCGGCGAGCGCAAGCCAGAAACCGCCGGCTCCGGTTATTCCACCTTCGGCAGCGCCGGCTTTTTTATAAAAATCTATGCGTCGCTGAACTGCCGTTTCAATTTCTTCGAGCGAAGTAACCATCGGCTGGGAAGAGGTAGTAAATTCGGCGCCTGTCAGCACCGCGCGGGTCATTTGCTTGATTGTCGCCGTGATGGCCTCGTGTATTTTATCAGGGATAATATCATTGATTTTGTCCTGAACAGCCTTGGAAGTTCTGTCGGCCAGGTTAGGCTGCTTTTGCATTTTCCGCCGCCATTTCAGCAGGTCCTGCGTTACTTTTTCCTCATACGTGGTGAGATGCATATCGGGCACGGTAAATTCAGATAGGGTAGAAGCGGGAAAAAACCGGCTCTGACCCTTGTTTAGCAAAAATCATTCCAAGTAAATTGAGCCGTCTGACAAGCTAATTTGGGATGCTATGCTATTTTCCGTGCGAAACGATGATACCTATATGTAAATCAATACACCAGCAGTTTCCGGTTCCAGCGATTATCGCCTGATTCGAATTGGATTACGTGAAGTCCGGGCGTAAGTTCCGGCAATGTGAATGTAGTTTCTGCACCATTCTTTAACTGGGTTTGATAAAGCTGCTGCCCCTGTACATTTCGCACAGAAATAAGCCCCGCGACCGGTTTTGGGAAGGAAATTTTTACCGGCTGATTTCTGACTACCGGATTTGGATAAACTGAAAACGGCGCGTCGGCTTCCTGCTCCACACCTGTGATAACCGGGAATTCATATTTGGCATAAGCATAATCGGCGGATTCGGAGGTTTTGCTGACAGCTTTCAAACGATATTCAATGGCTCCTGCATCCAGTCCCGGCTTATCTGTGAATGTCAAAACTGAACTCGAAAGGGTTTCGAGGGCAACGTAAGAATTGGCGCCGGGCAACTTTCTTTCCAGCTTATACTCCGTGGCGCCTGTTACGGATTCCCAGTTCAGGGAAATGCTTTTGTCTTCTTTGGCAGCGGCTGTCAATGTCGGCGTTTTCATGCCTGCTGCGATAGGTACCTGGTAAAATGTGAAAGCCCTCATGCCCAGCTTGTTCTTGATATAGGGGCCGGTGAAAGGGTAGTAGGGGCCGCCTTGTTCGAGGAAATTGGGTAGGTAATCCAGCATTTTTGCAGTCTGCGGGCCAGTCATGGTCAGTATTACCCGGTTTCCTTCCGCCTTGCCCGAGCTTACAAAGCCTGTGAAGCCGTCGGTATAGAAAAGGTCTTTAAGATCGAGGGTAACATTACCATTGGGTTTATAGGGCTCCGGGTAAACCAGCTCCTGGCCCTCGTCAAAAACAAGGATCACTTTGGTCCGGTCTTCCGAGTAAAAAGCTTTTTTGAGTGACGGCGAGTTGATGTTGAGCGTATCTTTCAAACCGTAAAAGTCACGCTCGATGAGGCGGGAAACTTCCTGCCCGCTCTGCACATTGCCGCCATGGCCATAATGCAAGCCGTCGAACTCGCTGGTGCCGACGGTAGCGAGGGAGCGCACGTCCGGGTAGATATCCGGTAGCCTGCGCTGGTAATCGCGCAATATCGCACCCACCAATGTAGGGTAATAAATAATGTCGATCTGGAAAACATATATTTTCTGTAAACCGGCCAGGTCCATTTTCAGGTTTTTGCGCAGCTTATCGAAATTGTCTTCCCAGTAGGAACCTTCATTATAAGCTTCACTTTCGCCCTGCCGGAACATATAGGCTTTGACAGCGCTCGCCACCCCCGCTTTTTGCAAGCGATAAAGCATTCTCCCGTACCCATTCGTCAGGTCCGCTGGGTTATTTTCCGTGCGCTGCGCGTGGCTCCAAGCCGAGGACCAGTGAAAACCAGCATTGATCAGACAGTTCGGAATACCCGATTTCTGCATCAATTGTTTTTGTATTTCAAAGCCCATCGTACCCACACCATTATCGTATGAATTCTTATTGGAGTAGGTCCAGAGCGTGTCTGCAGCATTGTAAGGGTCGGTATTGAGGTTTTGGGTGATCTTACCGAATGTTCTGCAAAAACGGTTGGTATCGGGCTCACCAAAAAATCCGGTGGAATTGGATTGCCCTGAGAGTACATACACATCCCCGCTCACCACCTGCTGCCGGTTCACAACCAGCGCAGAATCACCATCCTTGCAAACGTAGATTTTAAAGTCGTATCCTGCGAGTTCAGCCTTGATCTTTTGCTCTGCCGAAAATCTACCAATGTTATTCTGATAGGTAATGTTGGCCCGCAAATACTTGTAAGCCGCATTTTCCCTGGTAACCTGGATGGATATGTATTTCCAGCCCGCTCCTTCCACAATTCCGGAAAACGGTACCGTGGCTTCATTTTCGGCATTTCTGGGATAAAGCTGATAATCCTGCGGAAGCTTATTGAACACCACAGAATTGAACCGCTGAGCAGGACTGGCGCCAACAGAGAGGAGGTAAATACCGGCCGCAATCAGTAGATGTTTTAAATTCATAGTGTTCAGCAAAAAGTACGGGAGGATTATTTCAGGCAATTATTTGAGCGGCACCGCTTTCACACCTTCACGGGTAATTTTGACAGGGTTGATCATGCCTTTTTCGTCAAATGTCATCACATCTACGCAGGTTTCGCGGTGATTGCCGTCTGTTTCGGTCAATGGCCGGCGGTGATAGACAATGTACCATTCGTCTTTGCCGGGAATCTGGATTACAGAATGGTGGCCGGCGCCCCGGGCGACCGCGGGATCCTGTTGAAGAATTTTGTCTACTCTTTTGAATGGTCCAAAAGGCGAGTCAGCCACTGCGTAGGCAACAGAATAATTTGGGCCTGTCCAGCCGCCTTCCGACCACATAAAATAGTATTTACCGTTTCTGATAAACATAAAAGGGCCTTCCACGTAGCCTTCAGGGGTGATTTCGCGAAATGTCTTACCGTCTTCAAAAGGTACGAAACCTGTGAAATCCGGTTTCAACTTTGCAACATTGCAATGTTTCCAGCCGCCGTAGAAAAGATAATGTTGGCCGTCTTTGTCTTTAAAAACAAACTGATCGATCGGCTGGGCTCCGTTGTGAAATTTATCGACCAGCGGCTTGCCGAGGTAATCTTTGAAAGGCCCGGCAGGGTTATCCGCCACAGCGACGCCGATTCCGCCATATTCGTTATCGCTTTGAATGTCATTGGCGCCAAAAAAGAAGTAGTATTTTTTGTCTTTTTCAATAATAGAAGGCGCCCACATGGCACGCTTCGCCCATTTTATGGCATTGTTGTCGAGAATGTTGTTATGTTTTTCCCAGGTGACGAGGTCTTTGGAAGAAAACGCGTCGAAATGCGTCTGCTCATCGTAAGGCGCTGAATAAGTAGGATATATCCAGTAAGTTTTGTTAAAAATAATCCCCTCGGGATCAGCATACCAGCCTGGAAAAACTGGATTACCGGATGTTTTGACCGCGTCGGGCGTTTTTTTGGACTGAGAAAAAGATTGAAAACCGCAAATGCAAAGCAGTGTTAGGATGATGGCTTGTTTCATTACAAAGATTTTGAGCGTAGCTGGGTAACCTTTGTAAAGTTCTTAATTTTTGCCAAAATTCAATAGACTTCCCCCGCACCTCCGCCACCAAAATTACCGCCACCAAACTCGAATCCTTTTTCGGCGGGCGTCTGTCCCAGATTTTGCGCCACCAAAATCGCTTCCAGATTAGCCAGTTTCCGACGACCGTCCTGCTCGTCTGACAGGCCAAATTTCGGCGTATGGAGGTATTTTATCGCGCTCGCTGCGATAGTAATAAGCAGCGCGCCGGCCACCAGCAGTTCCTGCGCCGGAGTAAGCGGACTGAAATAATGCCGGTAAGTGTAGATGGAAAAACCGAAGCAAAACAAGCCGATGATCAGGAAAAGCCGGTCGTGTTTTTTGAGGCCGAAGAAAATGTAGCCGATGGGTATAGCGGTGGTAAAAAGATAAAAAAGCGGCGCAAAGTCGATTTGAGGGGAAATTGGTAAATGCAGCTCGTTCAGCATGGCATTGCCTTCGCGGACGATGAAATAATTACCTCCTAAATAGAAAACTACCATGCAAAGTCCTTGGAGCAACATTTTGCATTCTTGGTAATAAATGTTGCGGATCAGTCTGACCTGGGAGAAGACGATCGCAGAGAGAATCATGAGTGCAAAAGGAAGTAATGCCTTACCGATCGGGAACTTCATCATCAGGTCACCGACGAGCGCGAAAAGTGCCAGAAAGCAGCCTAACGTGGTCAGCAGATCTGCGTAACGCAATGTGGCGACAGTAAGAATAATGAGGGCCAGCATACAATAAACTGCGAAACCGGCACCTTCAAAAAGCAGGAAAACAGGTGTCATCGCCGCCCCGATCCCGGCATAGAGCAGCGCATTGTCGATGCCGGAGTGGTATAGTTTATTGTTTTTGATTAAATGTTCGAGGAAGAAAAAATAGGCAACCGCCGCGATAAGGCTCACCACCGAAAAAGTATTCTCGCTGGCCATATCCGCCACGAAAATGGACAGGAAACCTGCGAAAAAAGAACAGCCTATTAACCCAAAAATGAAAAGACCGGATTTTACAAATAAGCCGGGACGGTAAAAATGCTCGGGAAACTTTGTTTTAACCAGTGCTTCCTGCTCGCTGGTCAGCAGGTTTTTCGACTTCCATTTCGCAGCAGTCTGGACGATATGCAGGTTTTCGATCCAGGTAATGTTATAGGCTTTTCTCATTTTTTGATGCCGAGGAATTTCTTGAAGTTTAGAAGAAAGTAAATTATTCCTGCGCTAGATAACAGTACATAGTAAACACCTACAATTGCTGCGGCATCTCCAAGAGGACGTAAAACGGAATAGCTTAGAACTAAATAACCATAGACGACACCCATGAGGAGAAATACCAGAGATTGCGCTTTTCTAGCTCTGAAAATGAAGAAACCGGAAAGACAGATACTAACAATAAAACAAATAATACCATAATCTTTCGTGAAAAAACCTATTAATGAGGCAATACTTGCCAGGTTTCCACCAAGGAGAAAATAGGTGAATGAAAAATGTCTTTTCAATTCCTTTTCTTCTGAAAGCCAGCCTATCAAGACAAGCAGCGATCCGAGTATCATGGCCGAAATAAGCAAACGCTCGTTACCAAAATCGTTTTCAGCCAGGATCGACATGGGGGCAATGGTCAATCCAAGCCAGGAAGCCAGCCCAGTGATCGCCATCGAGAGCGCGCCGCGGTGGTCGAACCGGTAGGCGGAAAAGAAGAAAATGATCGTAGGAATGATGATCGCCAGTCCGTAGCGTGAGCCGAAAAACTTATATTGGAATTGAAGGTAGCCTTCGAGCGCGAGAAATAATGTGCATTCCAGAAGCAGCACGTAGTCAGAAAATTTGTTCGGGTTCCGGACCTCCGACCAGGAAAATGGCAGGCTGTGTTTAAATGTATAATAAAAGCAAAACGCTGTGAGAAAAGCGATGATGGCAATGATCACCTGATGACCGATCGTATCGATATTCTCATAAATAATAATTCCCGCGCCGGACGTGAAAAGCAGAATGCCGAGGTAAAGTATCGAGCGGAGTTCCCAATGCAGCGAAAACGGTTTCGAAGTTTCGTAGCTGGAAATGATGGAAGCCTGTTCTTCGGAAATAATTTCTTTTTCCGTCAAAGCTTTCAGAATAGCTGGGGTTGACATGCGTGTAAATTCGGGGGAGGTCAGTTGATGGTGCAACTTTACCAAAATAAAGAGCGAAAGGACATTCTCATTTATTCAACGGAACAATAAATTATTCAGTGGCGGACGATCAAAATCTCAGGACAAAATCTTCCTTAACCTGCTCAGTTCTAAAGAAAACCAGCCCTACCCAGAAGAGGTCGACGGTCAGGGTAACTTTTGGGTGTGCCTTGATGTATTTCCAGGCTTCGGTCATTTCGTCAGACCAGTAAATGTCGTCGAAAATAAAGACGGAATCATTTTGAATGTGCGGCAGGCAGGTTTCGAAGTACCGGACTGTCGGCTCGTACCGGTGGTTCGCATCGAAATAAGCGAAGTCAATACTACCTATCAGACTTTGAACGACTTCCGGTAGCGTTGTATCAATGTTCCCTACTTCGATGTGAATGTTCTTCGCGCGCTGCGCTGCAAAATGTTTTCCAGCTTTCGCGGCAGTTTGTGGGCAACCTTCCAGCGTAATTATCTCGGCTTCGGGATTTGCTTTGGAAAGATATAATGTGGTCAATCCTAGTGAAGTACCTAATTCAAGGATTGTTTTGGGTTGAAATCTTTGAATTAATCGGTAAAAAAGCTTTCCGAATTTTTCCGGCTTTTCCGCATTCTTGGCAATCGTGCGGATTTTGCGAAGATTGGATTTGTTAACCCGTGAACCTGCGCCAAGATCCAGGATTTCGATTTCCTCGTTGGAGCGAAGGAGTTCTTTCCTTAATTTTTTGATCGTTTCGTAATCCGGATTTTGACCGCTTTTTACAGAAATGACATTGTTGTAAAGTTCAAATAAAAACGGAGAATGGATGGAATGTTCGTTTCCCGAGCGCAGGAGGTACTTAATATAAGCGGCGATCAAAATAATGTCAATTTAAAAAGCAGACCGGAGGTCACGCCGGATCTAATTCAATCTGTAAGGAGCCACCAGCGAAAATGCGGGAATAATTACCCTGAACTGCCGGCCGTCGAGTACGCGCTCCATCAGGTAAGTGCCTGCCATCTTGCCCAGATCCGTCCGTAAGTTACATCCGGAGACATAATCATGCACATCACCAGGTTCCAGGATCGGTTGCAGACCAACGATTCCTGCACCTTCCACTTCCCGTACCGTACCATTTGCATCGTAAATATGCCAGTGCCGCCTGAGCAGCTTGACGGTATATTCACTGTGGTTCTCGATCAGGATCTTGTAGGTAAACACGTAATGGTCTTGCCCCGGATTGGAATAGTCGGGCTGAAACTCCGTTAAAACTGTGACTTTGACACCATCTGTCACTTTGGAAACCATACGGAACGTGCGGGTTTGCGGGTTTTGGGAAAGATTGAGCTGGGTTTTCTGCGTCTGTGTAAATATTCGATTTAAACGAAAATAGTCACCAATAGGTGAGAAAAGCAAATCAAAATCTCATAATTTGGTTTCCAAAATTAAAAACTGAGTTATGGAAGTAAGAATTGAGCAGTCATGGAAAGAAAAGCTGGCTCCCGAGTTTCAAAAAGATTATTTCGGTAATCTGGTATCCTTTATCAAAGAGGAATACGCAACAAAACAGATTTTCCCGCCTGCGAAACAAATATTTAACGCTTTTGACTTTTGCAGCTTCCCGGATTGCAAGGTAGTGATTTTAGGCCAGGACCCTTACCACGGCGTCGGGCAAGCCAACGGACTTTGCTTTTCAGTGAATGATGGTGTCCGGATGCCACCTTCGCTCATCAACATTTTCAAAGAAATCCAGGAAGACCTCGGTAAGCCTTTTCCCAAAAGCGGAAACCTCGAAAGGTGGGCAAAACAGGGCGTACTGCTACTCAATGCCACATTAACCGTACAAAGCGGCGCGGCGGGCTCGCACCAGAATAAAGGCTGGGAGCGGTTCACGGATGCTGTAATCAAATGCATTTCCGACGAAAAAGAAAATGTTGTTTTTATGCTTTGGGGTCGTTACGCCCAGGATAAGGGATCGATTATCAATGAGAAAAAACATCACGTCCTGAAAGCCAAGCATCCTTCGCCTATGTCGGCCAATAGTGGCGGCTGGTTTGGTACACATCATTTCAGCCAGGCCAATGCTTACCTTGAAAAAGAAGGCCTGGAACCGATTAACTGGTGATAAAAAAAGAGTCGGGATCCCCGACTCTTTTTAAAATTTTCACTCCTATTACTATTGTTAATTCTTTTACTTCTCAATGTTGGAATTCATTTCCAGCACTTTGGACCAATTCGCTTCATTGGTCTTGTTAAATAATTTACGGTCTGCATTAGCCTCGTATCCCTGAGCTGCCTCTTTCGTGCGGAATGTCAGGTAGTGGATCACATCAAACTCATTTTGTTCCGGCTGCGAATTCTGAACGTGACCAGCGGTATAAGCTACCACATCTTTCACTGCATTTTTCATCGTCGCAAAGTCACGCATGTGTTTGTCGATGTCCTCAGGCGTAGTGCCCGGTTTGAATTTGATACAAACCACGCGCTGGATTTCAGCAGGTTTGTGGGGTACATAAGCTCCGTAAATGACAAGCATAAACACGCAAAGCGCGAAGACTGGTACCAGATATCCTAATGTTTTATTTCTCGTTTTCATTATTGCAAAATCAGTAAATGCACTTTCTAAAATTTGATGCAACAAAGTTAAAACAAAATTTAATAATTGTATTATTTGTATATAAAATATAATTTATTCTGTCAAAATGAATACAGATAAAATTAAGATATAGTGACCGGTCGGTTAACGAAATAAAATTTGGTGACATATTTTTAAGAAAACGTGCGGGAAGTAAACATTCGGGGTTTTAAAAATGAGCCTGCGCGCATCGATTTTTGTAGAGAGTAAAAATTTCAGTTTAAAAAACTGGATTAAACTGTTACTTTTTTTGCAATAGACGTCTAAATAGGAGTAGAGCAGATATTCCAACACTCCAAATTTTATATGGCTCCTATTTGTGCGTCGGGCAGGAAAAAACGAGAAAAATGTCTGTATTTTTTTAGGTTATGCCTGAATTTCAGTCTTGTAGTTACATTTTTAATATTTTCTTCCTCTCAACATCAGTGGGGATTTTGGGCACATAAGCGGATTAACCGGCTCGCGGTTTTTCGTCTGCCGCCTGAAATGCTGGTTTTTTATAAACCCAACATTGACTACCTCACAGAGAATGCTGTGAATCCGGACAAGCGAAGGTATTCCGTCGTCGGCGAGGCGGAGCGGCATTTTATCGATCTGGATGTTTATGGTGATGGTGCTCTGATTTTATTGCCCAAATATTGGCGGGAAGCTGTCGGGAAAATAGGGGAGGACAGCCTGCGCAAACATGGCATCGCGCCCTGGCACATTCAGCTGGCCAGTTATCAGCTTACTGAGGCTTTTAAGGCGAAGGACGCACAAAGGATTCTGCGCATCTCAGCGGACCTCGGACATTATATTGCAGATGCACACGTGCCGCTGCACACCACGCGGAATTATAATGGTCAATTTTCAAACCAGGATGGGATTCATGGGTTTTGGGAGTCGCGGCTGCCGGAATTGTTTGCAGGGGATTATGATGTCTGGAACGGCTCGGCAGAATATCAGGAGAACATTGCCAATGCGATTTGGAATGTCGTAAGGGAGTCGCATGCCTGCCTGGATTCTGTTTTTTTGTTTGAAAAAGAATTGAGCAAAAATTTTAAACAGGATAAAAAGTACAGCTACGAACTTAGAAATAATGTGCTGACGAGAAGTTACTCCCACGATTTTGCCGAAAAATACCATCAAATGCTGGACAGGCAGGTAGAGCGCCGGATGAGGGCGGCGATTAAAATGGTGGGTGATATGTGGTATACCTGCTGGGTCAATGCCGGGCAGCCCGATTTGAGTGACCTGAAAAATGCGCTTGATCCTACTCAGGGGGAGGAAAGCCCAAACTGGTTGAAGCGACTTTTTCCTGCAAGACCGGAGCCCGAGGATTAACTAACTTGCTTTTTCCAGCAAAATTTTAGCGGTAACCAGCAGCTGACCTACATGTCGCTGGGTATGTTCCGCAGCGTGAAATAACAAACCAATTTGTGTAGAAGGAATCATAGCGCGACCGACGTACCGGATTTCGGTTAATGTTTCCTCGTCGGTTTGTTTCAACTGTTTGATTGCGAGCTTGATTTGCTGATTGAGCTGCTCCAATAAATGGTGATACGTGCAGCCGTCGAAAGGTGCTTTGTCTTCGGATTTGAGATAGGCGAGTTGCGTCTCGGTGAGTGATTCGGCGCGGGCGTAGGTAAACAACCGGTCGAGGACGCCGGTGAGGTGCTGCAAATGAAAGCCTACCGACGCGACGCCGAATGGTTTTTCCCAGAGAAATTTGGTCGGGAATTTTTCGTCGAACAAGCTTATTTCTTCGCCTGCCTGCAAAAGTGCGTGCGCCACAGGCTGCAACAATGCGGGGACTTCCGGCAGCGGCCCACGGAGCCAGACTTCGGGTTGTTCCATGTTTTTCATCACCGAAAATAAACAAAAAAGGGACCTTTTTACAAGTCCCTTTTTAGCTAAACTATTTGCCAAATATTACTTGGCGATGTCAATTTGTACCGGTTTTCCTTTAATGGTATTTCCGTCCATCGCACGCAATACCGCGCGGGCATCACGCTCAGGCACATCTACAAATGTGAATTTGTCATAAATGTCAATCGCACCGATGGTTTTTCCAGGAATGTTGGCTTCGCCGGCGATCGCGCCCACAATGTCTTTCGGCATAATGTGGTCTTTACGGCCCAGGCTCAAAAATAAGCGGGTCATACCAGCTTCCGGAGCCGACGGACGACGGGATTCATCGCGGCTGCCACCTTCGGAGCGCCTCGATTCACCTCTTGAAGCCGGTGCATAACGGTCCGTACGCTCCGTGCCACGACGGTCTCCGCCTCTTTCGAAACGGCCACCAGGAGCAGAGCGACGTTCAAATCTGTCACTGCCGCCTTCGCGACGTCCACCGTCACGATCGCTGCGTCTTTCTTCCCAAGCCAGGTTACCTTCTGAGTATTCGTTTTTCTGAACGCCCATAATTTGCTTGGCCATCGCACCGACGATCTGCTCGGTAGAAAAACCTGCGTGGTGCAGCATATCCAGTACGTCAATGTACAGGTCTTGGTCGTCAGCCTCTTTGATAGAAGTGGCAATTTTTTCTACGAACCTGGCTTTACGAACACCTACGATATCTTCATAAGAAGGAATTACACCTTTCTCAATTTTAACTTTGGTATATCCCTCGATGGCTTTCAGACGATATTTTTCGTCACGTGCTACCAGCGAGAATGCTTTTCCGGACATCCCGGCGCGACCTGTACGGCCGATACGGTGTACGTAATATTCTTCATCCAAAGGAATGTCATAGTTGATCACACCATCCAGTCCGCTAACATCGATACCGCGGGCAGCAACGTCTGTCGCAACAAGAATGGTAGTAACACCCGCCTTGAATTTGCTCATGACATTACTTCTTTGCTGCTGGCGCAAATCGCCGTGGATACCTTCTGAGGCATAGCCTCTCAATTGCAGGTCTTCCACGATCTCGTCTACTTTTCTTTTGGTATTACAAAAAACCAGCAGGGATTTAATGTGGTGCATATCGATCAGACGGGTCATTACCTCGACTTTCGCCTGCGGTTTTACTTCAAAATAAACCTGCTCGATATTCTGGTTTGTCAATTCGTTGCGAACAACTTTGATCAATACCGGATTGTTCTGGAAACGCTTCGTGATCGACATGATCGGCTTCGACATCGTTGCCGAGAAAAGGATCGTCTGGCGGTCTTCCGGCATATCTGCCAGGATGCTTTCAATGTCTTCACGGAATCCCATATCCAACATTTCGTCCGCTTCGTCGAGTACCATCATACGTACTTCGTCGAATTTCAATGTGCGGCGCTCCATGTGGTCCATCACGCGGCCCGGAGTTCCTACCACAATGTGTACACCTTTTTTGAGGGAACGGATCTGGCGGTCGATAGAATCACCACCGTAAATCGCTTCGATGCGCAGACCTTTAATGTATTTGCCAAGACGTCCGATTTCTTCGGAAACCTGTACGGCCAGTTCACGGGTCGGGCAAAGTATCAGTGCCTGAACGGCATTATTAGTAAGGTCAATTTTTTCAAGAACGGGGATACCAAACGCGGCGGTTTTACCTGTACCGGTTTGTGCTTGCCCGATTACGTCGGAACCCTCCATGACAGCAGGGATACCTTGTGCTTGTATCGGTGAGGGTTTTTCAAAACCCATTTCAGTTAAGGCTTTGAGGATGTTTTCGTTGAGACCAAGCTCTGCGAAAGTTTCGAAAATTTCAGTTGTCATTATATGATTATTAGTATTAATACTTTGGAAAAAATGGGTGCGTCAAATGAGTTTAATCACGTCGTTTCAGGAACACAGCAATCACAGGCTCCGAGGAGTTGATAGCGCAATACAATACACCGGATCAGCCGGTAAAAGCCGGAACAAACAAATTAGTTAAAAGGGGATTTCACAAAGCCCACCACAACCATCCGTGGGGCTCTGCATGCGGGAACGGAAATTCCAACCGGACAAAATGGGTTGGCAGCTGTAATGATAAAATGCTGGACCGTATGAGAGGCAGAGAAGCGAACGGATGTTCGTTCAAATTTTATGCAAAAGTAAGATTAATATTGAAATTCACAACGCATTTGAGAAAATAATTGTAATATTTCCAGAAAACAAAAAGGCCCGGCAGGGATATGCTCCCGCCAGGCCGTGCATTAGGTTTGTTGATTCAGAATAATTCTTTTACGTCGGTATAAGGCAGGTTCCAGGCATCAGATACGCCTTTAAAAACTACTTTACCGTTCACGACATTCAGGCCTTTACGAAGTTCTTCATTTTTGGAACAGGCATCTTTCCAGCCCAGATTTGCCAGCTGCAATGCATATGGCAATGTTGCATTGGTCAAAGCCAATGTGGAAGTATACGGAACTGCGCCCGGCATGTTGGCTACGCAATAATGTACTACGCCATCTACTTCATAAATCGGATTTTCGTGTGTAGTAGCTTTGGAAGTTTCGAAGCATCCACCCTGATCGATGGCCACGTCCACCATCACGGTGCCGGGTTTCATCAGTTTCAGCATGTCGCGGGTAATCAATGATGGTGCTTTCGCGCCGGGGATTAACACGCCGCCTATGATCAGGTTTGCGCTTTTTACCAGTTCGCGGATGTTGTATTCGTTGGACATGACCGTATCCACATTTGCAGGCATAATATCTTCCAGGTAGCGAAGTCTCGCCAAACTGATATCTACAATCGTCACATTTGCGCCTAATCCGGCGGCCATTTTTGCCGATTGTGTTCCCACTATTCCGCCTCCCAGAACCAGGACATTCGCAGGTTTCACACCCGCTACTCCTCCCAGTAAAATCCCGAATCCACCCATCGGTTTTTCCAGGTATTTTGCACCCTCCTGAACGGCCATTCTACCCGCGACTTCGCTCATAGGCACGAGCAAAGGAAGACTTCTGTCTGTTTTTTCAACGGTTTCGTATGCGAGGCAGACCGCTCTGCGATCGATCATCGCATGTGTGAGGGGTTCTGATGAAGCGAAGTGGAAATAGGTAAATAGCAGCTGATCATCTTTAATGAGCGCATATTCGCTCTCGATAGGCTCTTTAACTTTAATGATCATTTCGGCAATGCCGTACACTTCCTCAATGGTCGAAAGAATGGTCGCACCGGCCTGGGTATATTGCTCGTCGCTGAACCCACTGCTTTTGCCAGCTTCGGTCTGGACATAAACGATATGTCCGTGCTTGCGAAATTCGGTTACGCCGGCCGGGGTGAGTGCCACGCGGTTTTCATTATTCTTGATTTCCTTGGGGACGCCAATGATCATGGTTTGATAGAAATAGTGTTGATAGTTTTAAGAGGTGCAAAAGTAATTTTCTGCCGAAAAACATTCTACCCAAGCTGTGATAGTTGGAAAAGAAAACTATTTTTGACCGGTTTTATGAGAAAATTTTCTGCTCGGGAATATTCAATCCGCCGGTTTACCATAAAAAAAACTAATGCAGCCAGACCCTATCGACCGCAAAATCCTGGATCTTCTTCAAACCAATGCCCAGATGACGATCAAAGAGATCGCCAGCCGTATCAATTTGTCGGTCACGCCAGTCCATGAAAGGATCCGGAAGCTTGAAAAAGAGGGGTTTATTGATAAATATGTTTGTCTGCTCAACCGGCGGAAACTGGGAAAAACATTGCTGGTGTATTGCAATGTTACCCTGGATAAACAGCGGAAGGAAAGTTTCGAGGATTTCAACCAGGCGATCGTGAAAATGAGCGAAGTGCTGGAATGTTCGGTGGTTTCGGGCAACTTTGATTATATGTTAAAAGTGGTTGTTGAGGATGCGGAGGCTTATAATCAATTCTACCAGCATAAACTTTCCGCACTGAAAAGCGTGTTACACATCAGTAGTTATTTCGTAATTTCCGAGATCAAGTACACCACCGGGATTGCCGTGATCTGATTTTAGCTATTCGAAAATCAACTCACACAACATGGGCCAGGCGCCACCAGCTAGCAGCTAAATGCTTTCATAATGAACAAAAATTTTAAGGACGGCCTGAATTTAATGTCCAAAGTGACGCCGAAAAGGGCCTGGAATGCGATACAGATCCTGGGAAGCTATTTTTATTCAAAAGCGACTGGTCGGCCGGTACACTGGGGCATGCCCATCGCGATTTCCTTTGAACCGACCACTTCCTGCAACCTGCGCTGCCCCGAATGTCCAAGCGGCCTTCGCTCATTCACCCGCCCGACGGGAATGATGGAAGAAAAACTTTACAAGAAAACAATCGACGAGCTGGCTGATACCTTACTATATCTCATTTTTTATTTCCAGGGCGAGCCTTACCTGCATCCCAAATTTTTCGAGCTGGTGCAATACGCGCATGACAAAGGCATTTATACGGCCACTTCCACCAATGCACATTATTTGACAGACGAGAAAGCCAGAAAAACAGTCGAATCCGGGCTGGACAGGCTCATTATTTCCATCGACGGCACGACGCAGGATGTGTACCAGCAATACAGGATCGGCGGAAATCTGGAAAAGGTTTTAGAAGGAACGCGCAATATTATCAAATGGAAAAAGGAGTTGAAATCGAGCACGCCGCATGTGATTTTCCAGTTTTTGGTGGTAAAACCGAATGAACATCAGATTGATGATGTGAAAAAACTGGCGGAAGAAATGGGCGTGGATGAAGTTGGTTTGAAGACCGCGCAGATCTATGATTACGAAGAAGGTTCGGACCTGATCCCGACCATTGAAAAATACGCCCGCTACGAGAAAAAGGCAGACGGAAAATTCTCTATAAAAAACAAATTTGTGGACCACTGCTGGAAAATGTGGCATTCGTGTGTGATCACCTGGGACGGGGCTGTGGTACCTTGCTGTTTTGACAAAGACGCCGAATACCAGCTCGGCGATATGAAGCGCCAGACATTCCGCCAGTTATGGAAAGGAAAGAAATACGAGGACTTCCGTGCATCGCTGATCCGGTCACGCTCGGAGATCGAAATGTGCAAAAACTGCACAGAAGGCACGCAGGTGTGGGCGTGAAACACTTTTCAAACTTCCAGTCAAATTATATTTTTAACTAAATAATAATGTTGGTTAACAAACTGACATTTAATGTGTTGACTATTTTGATCAAATCTCCGTGGAACATTTTTTGGTGAATTGCCCCGAATAACTGAAATTTGAACTGAGTAACACTAATGAATACATGGGCAAAGTAATTGCGATTGCAAACCAAAAAGGAGGAGTAGGAAAAACCACCACTGCCATCAATCTGGCCGCCAGCCTGGCAGCGCTCGAATTCCGGACGCTGATCATCGACGCGGACCCTCAGGCGAACTCTACTTCGGGGCTGGGGTTTAACCCGCAGGAAATGCACAACAGTATTTACGAGTGCATGGTGGAGCAGGCAAAAACTTCGGAGATTATCCTCGAAACCGATTTTCCCAACTTGAATTTACTGCCTTCACACATTGACCTCGTCGGCGCGGAGATCGAAATGATCAACCTCAAAAACCGCGAGCACCGCATGAAAGACGCGATCGCGGAAGTGCGCGATGACTATGATTTCATCATTATAGATTGTTCTCCTTCCCTCGGTTTGATTACCATTAATAGCCTCACCGCAGCGGATTCGGTCATTATTCCGGTTCAATGTGAATATTTTGCACTGGAAGGTCTGGGTAAATTATTGAATACAATTACCATTATTCAATCACGCCTCAATACTGCATTGATTATTGAAGGTATCCTGCTGACCATGTACGATTTACGTTTACGCCTGTCCAATCAGGTTGTGAATGAGGTTACCAACCATTTCGAATCACTTGTTTTTAATACGATTATTCCCCGTAATGTGCGGATCAGTGAGGCACCAAGCTTCGGTATCCCGGTCATGGCGCAGGATTCGGACAGCAAAGGCGCTATCAGCTATTTAAATCTGGCAAGAGAAATTCTCACTAAAAATGGTTTGCTATCTTCTGACAGACAGATGGGCGTAAACTGATAATCGGTTGAATAGCACGAACTGACACCACAAATGGAGAATAGCAGCAAGACAAAAAAGATGACCGGACTGGGCAGGGGATTGGGCGCTCTTCTGCAGGATTCCGAGAAAATAAATACCCCCAGGTCAAATTCCCGCGTGTCGGCCGCCGAAGTAGTCGGTTCGATGAGCGAAATTGACGTCAATCTCATTGAAGCCAATCCTTACCAGCCGCGGACCAAATTTGACCAGGAAGCTTTGCAGGAATTGGCAGACTCCATCAGAGTTCAGGGCATTATCCAGCCTATCACTGTCCGGCAGCTTTCCGAAGATTCTTACCAGCTGATTTCCGGCGAGCGGCGTTTGCAAGCCTCCCGCTCCCTCGGGCTCACATCGATCCCGGCTTACGTCCGCACCGCCAATGATCAGCAAATGCTGGAAATGGCGCTTATCGAGAACATTCAGCGTGAAAACCTTAATTCCATAGAAATTGCGCTGAGTTACCAGCGGCTAATTCTGGAATGTAGCCTGAAACAAGAGGAGTTGGGAGTTAGGGTTGGTAAAAACCGCACGACAGTCAATAATTATATTCGGCTTTTGAAATTACCACCGGTGATCCAGGCGGCATTGCGTGATAACCAGATCAGTATGGGGCACGCGCGGGCGATCATTACCATTAATAGCGATCAGAGCCAGCTGAAAATTTTTAATAAGATCATTGAAGAAGGGTGGTCCGTCAGGAAGGTGGAAGAGGAGGTTAGGAAATTGGGAATGATGGCCAATATCCAGACGGAGACCAAAAAGCAGCCAACAATTAATCAGGAAATTAAGGCGTTACAGTTCCAATTATCATCCTTTTTCGGGGCGAAGGTTTCCGTGAAAAGTAATGAGGAGCACAAGGGTGAAATTAAGATCCCTTTTACCTCTCAGGATGAACTGAACAAGATATTGGAGACGCTTAAATTCAAATAACACTTGAAAAACTGGTTTTTGCTGGGCATTATTTTGCTGATTTCACATAAGATTTCAGCGCAAAAAACGACTCAAAAAGATTCTGTCATTTTAAAGAATTTGCCCGTAGTGGTGGCCGATAGTGCAGTTTTGCTGGGTACGGATACGTTAAAAATAGTTAAAGTTGATTCGACGAAATTTTATCCGATACCCAAAAAAGCGACAAAAATGGCACTGATCCCCGGCATGGGGCAGATCTATAACCGGGACTATTGGAAAGCACCTATTGTATACCTGGCGGTCGGTGGCGGTTTATATGTGTATTTTCTGAATTCGCTGAAATACCATGATTATTTGAATGCTTATAAGGAGTTCTTTGATCTGGATAAGAGCAGCAGTACTTACGGTCAGCCGAAAAAGTCGCTTATTGATTCCACCGTCCAGGTGAGGGTAAGAAACTTGCTGAATACCAGCAGCGAACTTTTACCAGCGACAAAAGACCAGGCAGCACGGGGCAAGAATTACTGGCGGCGAAACCGGGGTTTTGCTTTGATCGTAACCGGGCTGCTGTACTCGCTGTCGATTGTGGAGGCCAATGTTGCAGCGCATTTGAAGACCTTTGATTTGTCGGAAGACCTGACATTGCGGATAGAACCGAAATTACAGCAGCCAGCCATGAAAACCCCTACACCGGGCGTGAGGCTGGTTTTTAATATAAAATAACAAGATTACGATTCAAATATTTAGTTAATGAGAATACTATTACTGGGTTACGGCAAGATGGGGAAGACAATTGAAAAAATTGCCCTGGACCGGGGACATTCAATTGTTGGAAAAATAGATGTGCAAAACCGCGATGAAATGCACAAGTTATCCGCATCGGACGTAGATGTGGCTATTGAATTCAGCTCGCCCGAAGCAGCATTTGACAACATATCTTACTGCCTTAAAAAAGGCTGGCCCGTCGTGAGCGGCACAACCGGCTGGCTCGAACACCGGACGGAAATTGAGCAGCTTTGCAAGGAACAAGCCGGCGCCTTCTTTTACGCTTCGAATTATAGCATTGGTGTCAATCTTTTCTTTCGCCTGAATAAACAACTGGCGAGACTGATGAATGGTCAGGCTTACCAGCGCTCGATGACAGAGGTGCACCACATTCATAAGCTGGATGCCCCGAGCGGCACCGCAATTACATTGGCCGAAGGCATTATTGAAGAAACCGAAGACCTGCAAGGCTGGAAACTGGCACCGGAGGACGAAGAGGGCTTTTTGCAAATTACCGCAGAGCGCCGCGACGAAGTTCCTGGTACGCACATTGTCCGCTACGAATCCGAAGTAGATACCATAGAAATATCGCATACGGCGCATAACCGGCAAGGCTTTGCGCTGGGGGCGGTGGTTTCGGCAGAATGGCTGCCGGGACGATATGGCGTTTTCGGCATGAATGACCTCCTTAAAAATTTAGATTAAATACTTAAAAACACCCAACAAGCGCTTGGCATGGCTATTAACAGGGAATTGACTTCCAGTCCAGTACAAAATAAAAAGAAGAAATCGGCGGTTCGTGAATGGTTTGATTCGATACTTTTTGCAGTAGTCGCGGCAACATTGATCCGCTGGCTGTTTTTCGAAGCATTTACGATCCCGACGCCATCGATGGAAAACAGTCTGCTGGTCGGTGACTTTTTGTTTGTAAGCAAGCTGCATTACGGCACACGTACCCCGAAAACACCTTTGCAGGTGCCGCTGACGCACCAGACTATCTGGGGAACGAACATTCCTTCCTACTCCGATGCAATTCAGCTACCTCAGTACCGCCTACCTGGTTTCAGCGAAGTGAAGCGCGGGGATGTGGTGGTATTTAACTATCCGCCTGAGTTGCAGCATCCGGTCGATTTGAAAACGAATTATATTAAACGCTGCGTCGCGCTGCCGGGAGATAAGCTGGAAGTGAGGGATTTACAGGTTTATGCAAATGGCAAGGCCGAGGAAAATCCGGCGAGAATGGAAAATGAATACTTTGTAGCGACCACTACCTCTGTGAATGAAACCAAGGTATTTAAGGAAAATGGTATTTCGGAATATAATGCTTACACCGAAAGCTATAATGATACCATTCCCGGAAATGACCAGATGGGTTACCTGGTTTTCACGACGGTAGAAATCGCGGCGAAATTGAAGACGTATGATTTCGTGAAAAGCATTACGTTGGTGAAATCTTCCAAAGATATCAGCGAGCCGATGCTGTATCCCAACTCTTCGCAGTTCAAATGGAACCGCGACAACTACGGGCCGATCACCGTGCCAAAAGAAGGAGTGACTGTGCAGCTGACGCCAGAAAATATCGCGTTATATGGGCCTGTGATCAAAAATTATGAGGAAAATGAAGGTGTGGAAGTGGGTGAGAAATTGATAAAAATTGGCGGGAAGGAAATTACCAGCTATACTTTCAAACAGGATTACTATTTTATGATGGGCGATAACCGCCACAATTCGGCCGATTCTAGATATTGGGGCTTTGTACCGAAAGACCACATTGTAGGAAAAGCGGTTTTCGTATGGATGTCAATCGATCCGAACCCAACCAGCTTTTTTAATAAAATCAGGTGGAACAGGTTGTTTCGTGTCATTGAGTAAAGTACGGTTTAAGTCATAAAGGAAGGAAGTCAATTTGGCTTCCTTTTTTTTGTTTATATATAAATAAATTTAATATGACTGAATATTTGCTATTCTGATTTCGCCTATATTGCGTGGACAATTATTTGAACTATGCAATCCACAGAAGTTTTTCAAAAACCCGCAGAACAAAAGAAGAAAAAGACACCGCTTCGCGAGTGGCTCGATTCCGTTTTATTCGCCGTTGTTGCAGCGACATTGATCCGCTGGCTATTTTTCAGTGCCTTCGTCATCCCGACGCCTTCGATGGAAAACAGTTTGCTGGTCGGAGATTATTTGTTTGTCAGCCGGTTAAATTATGGTACAACTACGCCGATTACGCCTTTGCAGGTTCCGTTGACGCACCAGACGATCTGGGGAACGCAGATTCCTTCTTACCTGGATTGGATTCAGCTGCCGCAATATCGCTTACCTGGTTTTTCCGAAGTTAAAAATGGCGATGTGGTTGTTTTCAATCTGCCCGTCGAGCATCCCAAGGCTTATCAGAAATATAGTAATGTACTGCCCGACCTGCATCCCCATCCGGCCGATTTGCGGTCCAACTACATTAAAAGGTGTGTAGGCATCGCCGGTGATAAACTTGAAATCAGGGCAGGGCAGGTATATGTCAATGGAAAGGCGCAGGAAAATCCGGTACGCATGCAGAACGAGTATTTTATTTCTGTTAATACCGCTGTAAATGAGGAAAATATCTTCCGCAAAAATGGCATTACGGATTATGCGCAGTTCACCGAAACATTCGACGACACAATCGCTGCCAATGATGAGTCTGGTTACATTGTGAAAACGACGCCGGATTTAGCAGCAAAAATCAAAACCTACGATTTTGTAAAAAGGATAGAGCCGATCCTGCTGAGCAAGGGTTTGAAAGAGCCTTTTCTTTTTCCTTCTTCGGATTTGATCGATTGGAATAAAGACAATTATGGGCCAATCGTCGTACCTAAAAAAGGCATAAAGGTAGCGCTTACCGACGTCAACATTGCACTCTATGGCGAGGTCATTCAGAATTATGACGGTAATGATAATGTGGTTTTTGAAAATGGCAAGATCACCCAAAATGGCCTGCCGCTCACAGAATACACCTTCAAGCAGGATTACTTTTTCATGATGGGGGATAACCGCCATAATTCAGCAGATTCACGTTACTGGGGTTTCGTGCCGAAAGACCACATTGTAGGAAAGGCGGTTTTTGTCTGGATGTCGATAGATCCGAACCCAACCAGTTTGCTGGGAAAAATTCGCTGGGATCGGATATTCAGGATTATCCAATAACAAAAAAAATGAGAGACCGAAACCGGCCTCTCGTTTTTTGTTAGTATGTTATTACTTAATCTTCCTGGGAGAAAATCAGTGCACTGTAAGGCGGGATTTCCAAAGAAGCATAAACTGATTTGCCATCAAAATCTCCATCCGCAGTTTCAACATCGCCTGAACCTTGGTTTGAAAACTCAGCGTCATAATGTTCGCTGTCGCTATTGAATCGGATGTGCCATTTTCCAGGTCTTGGGAAACCGATTTTATAGTCGGAGAAGGTTTCGGTTGAGAAATTGTAAACCACCATCACGCTGTCTTTCGGTCCGCCTTCAGCCCAGCGGTGCATCACAATCACCTTCTTCTCATTATCCACCCGAATAATTTCAGCATTTTGTCCCTGCAAACCTTTGGTCACACCAAACCAGTTTCTTCTGAGGTGGATCATGTCTTTATGCAGGTTTGCAAAACCGCTGAATCTTTCTAGCCGTGACCAGTCGATCGGGTCGCTGTCTGAAAACCATTTGTCTTCCAGCAGCGGTTGTCCCTGGAAAATCATCGGTATACCAGGCGAGGTAAGCACCAATGCGACTCCCAGCGCAGCACGCTTTTTAGAGTACCAGTTATCTACGTCGCCGTCCGCAATTTCTTCTGCAACCCGCGCCTGACCATTTGCTATTTCATCATGGGATTCTGTATAAATGATCCGCTGAAATGAATCCGTGTTGTAACGGTACATGATCGCGTCGACCACCTTATTCATATCGCGGTCCTGATCATTCGCCGTGATGATTGCGTCACGTACGGTATGTACGAATTCCGCATCCCACTGAGAACCATAGCCCAAGCCTCCGTTTTCTACATCATTTGTGATAAAATCAAGCGAATGCATATCTTCCGCAATCGTGATGGAATTGGGGAATTGCTCGGTAATGTCTTTGTTGATCCACTGCATCAGCGAAATACCTTCCTGTAAATCATTTCCAGGATTTCCGTCGGCTTTCACATTACGGATGTAAGGTACCATATCCATGCGCAGACCGTCGACTTGATAATCTCTCAGCCACATCATGGCATTGTCGTGGATATATTGACGAACTTCGCCGCGACCGTAGTCCGGACGGGTGCTTCCCCAGGGCGTTTCGGCTTTCCAGTCATTATAAAAGTAGATACCCCCGCCGTCATTTTCGCTCCAACCGTCAAACTGCCACAAATCAAGATCAGATGGCCCAAAGTGGTTGTAAACCACATCCAGAATCACTGCGATTCCAGCTTCGTGCGCCGCTTTTACAAAAGCTTTCAATCCATCCGGCCCGCCGTAATCCGATTCTATCGCAAAGGGGTTCGCGGGATTATAGCCCCACGATTTATCACCCGGAAATTCTGAGCAAGGCATCAATTCCACTGCATTGAAACCCATATCTTTCAGATAACCCAGCTTTTCAATCGCAGTATACAATGTACCTACATGCTCGCCCTCTTTCACATGGAAAGTCCCGACATGCAACTCATAAATAACGATCTCGTGCCAGCTTGGGATTTGAAATGAAACATTCTGCCAGTCAAATGACTGCTGATTGTAAACTACGCAGTTACCGGCCGAATTGGTCATTTTCAGTGCGTATGGATCATTTCTGTGCAAAGCACCCGCCGGGGTTTGCAGCAAAAATTTGTACTCGTCACCTTCTTTTGAATTTTCAATTAATGCACCCCAATGTCCGTTTTCTTCCTGATTAAGCGGATTTGCGGTTTCATTCCAGTCATTAAAACTACCGATTACGAACACTTTTTCAGCATGCGGCGCCCACACTCTGTAAAAAACGCCTTCGGGATAACAAGTTGCTCCCATGCCTTCAAAATGCTGTTCTGTCGCAGGGTTTTCAGTTTGTAAATTTTCCATATACTCTTTGAGTATTATTATTATTTTTGAGGTACTACTTTTTGACGTATAGGGACAAATCTTGTGCCAGGGTATTTCAGGAAGGTTTTTACTCAAAACACACTATATATGTTACCCACCTCCGACACAGACAAGGTCTGTATCCTCGCATTAATCCACACTCCGGGAATTGGCTCGGTTACCATTCGCCAGCTTATCAGCTACTGCGGCAGTCCCGCAAATGTTTTTCAGGCCGACTACAAAAAGCTCATTAAGATCCCGGGAATAGGGGATAAAGTTGTTAAAGCGGTACTTGACAAGAGTCATCTTGCGCTTGCAGAAAAGGAATTCCAGAAATGTATGGACGGGAATGTGACGCTTCATTTTTTCTCCGATCCCACTTATCCCGCCCGACTAAAACCACTTTACGATGCCCCGGTTGTTTTATATTCTCACGGCGACATTGATTTCAATGTTGGCAGGACTGTCGGGATTGTCGGGACGCGGCAGATCAGTGATTATGGAAAGGCGGTCACCGAGGCTGTGATAAAAGATTTGGTGCCATATCAGGCGCTCATTGTCAGCGGTCTGGCTTATGGCGTAGACATTACCGCGCACCGGGCGTGTTTGAAAAATGGTCTGGCGACAATCGGCGTGATGGCGACGGGGATCGACGTGCTTTATCCTTCTTCACATAAAAAGACTGCGATGGAAATGCAGGAAAATGGGGGGCTGGTGACAGAGAATGTGCTGGGTACCAAACCGGATTTTATGCGATTTCCGGCCAGGAACCGAATTATTGCAGGTCTGAGTGATGTTACATTGGTTGTGGAGTCTGGTAAAAAAGGAGGAAGCCTGATCACCGTAGAGTTTGCTCAAAACTATCACCGCGAAGTATTTGCCGTGCCTGGTATGATCGGAAGTAATCAGTCGGAAGGATGCAACCAGCTTATCCGGGACCATAAGGCAACGATTTTTACTTCGGTTGAAGATATGGCCACTTCGCTGGGTTGGAGTTTAAATGATCCGGTTGAAACAGTCGTTCCTGTTTCAGAGCCGGTTAGCTTTGATGGTTTCACCCAGGACGAAGGGCAGGTTTTGGCTATTTTAAAACAAAAAGGAACATTGCAGATCGACGAGCTGGCCTGGCAGTCGGGAATGCATTTGAACAAGCTGGCATCGATCTTGCTAAACCTGGAATTTCAGGGAATGGTCAGGTCCCTGCCGGGCAAAAAATACGGGTTAATATAAATTGATGAGTAAAGGAATATTTCAGATCATTCAGGAAGGGGAGGGGCTCACCGTCGAGTTCAAAAGGACGATTGATAGTCCATTTAAAATTGCCAAAACCCTGGTTTCATTTGCTAATACCGCTGGCGGAAATCTGCTGGTGGGCGTGATGGACAATGGTGCATTACTCGGCGTAGGATCAGAACTGCGGGAACTGGAAAAGCTGGAAAAAGCAACCCGTGATTTGATCGAGCCACAGATTTTGATCCGTATTAAATCAGAATTGCTGGACGGGAAAAAGTTGCTCTGGATCGAAGTGGCCGAAAGTGAAAGCAAACCACATTATGCTGTTAATGAGCGGGGTGACCGCATCATTTATATTCGGGTAAAAGACAAAAGCATTCCGATACCGAGGCTATTGCTTTATGGGGATGGCGATACTGAAACCGAAAAGTTGCTCTCTAATAAGCACGTGAAGACATTGATTACTTACCTCAAAGAGACCGATTCTGTGACGGCAAAAATATTTTCCAAAATTATCAACATTTCGGAAAAGCGTGCGGAGAGAATGTTGCACGATCTGGCTGCGCGGCAAGTTTTATTAAAAATCAATCGCGGCAAGCCGGAAGCATTCAGCTTGAAGTGGGCCAAATGAAAAAGGCTGACCAAGTGGTCAGCCTTCTTTATTATACTAGTTGATTCCTACCAGTTCCAGTTCAAATATCAGATCCTGGCCGGCTAGTGGATGGTTGGCATCCAGTACGACGATTTCATCGCCCACTTCACGCACCACCACCTGAATCACCTGACCGTTTCCGTCCTGGTGCATATTCAACGTACCGCCGATTTCCAGGGGAATTTCGGCCGGAATTTGTTTACGATCGAAGTTGATGATCATATCCTTATTGATCGGGCCGTAAGCCTCTTCATTTGGAATGTGAATGGTCTTTTTATCGCCCACTTCCATTCCGGTAACGCCATCATCAAAACCTTTAATTACCTGACCGCTGCCCAATGTGAACTGTAACGGATCGCGTCCCTCGGATGAATCGAAAAGTTGTCCGTCGGGTAATGTGCCTTTATAGTGGACCTGAACCTGGTCCCCTGCCTGTGCCTGCTTCATTGTGTTTTTCTTAAATGGTTAAAAATGACCGGGTCTTCAAGATTCGCACCCGGAAAATAAAGTTAGTACGCTCTCGCGAAAACAACCCTGCCAGCAGATGCTTTGCCTGTGTATATGCAAACCCCGCTTTCCTGCTCCTGATTCAGCGGGATGCAGCGTATAGTGGCCTTGGTTTCCTCCTTGATTTTTTCTTCTGTCTCGGAAGTACCGTCCCAATGCGCGAGCACAAAACCACCTTTTGTGTCCAAGATTTGGGTGAATTCTTCAAAGGTATCTGCCTTGAAAGTATTCTCTTCCCTGAAAGCCAGGGCCTTATTATATATAGATTCCTGAATGTTGTCCAGCAGGGATTGAATGTATCCGTCAATGCCTTCGATGGAAACGGTTTCCTTCGTTTTTGTATCTCTTCTCGCTACTTCCACGGTACCATTTTCCAAATCACGGGCACCCATCGCCAGCCGCACCGGTACGCCTTTTAATTCATACTCAGCAAACTTATAGCCAGGTTTGTAAGCGTCACTGTTATCATATTTGACGCTGATACCCAATTTTTTCAGCGCTTTCACGATCTCCGCCACTTTTGCAGAAATCTGTTCAAGCTGCTCTTCATTTTTATAAATCGGAACAATCACTACCTGGATGGGCGCCAGTTTCGGAGGTAAAACCAGGCCGCTGTCGTCGGAATGTGCCATGATGAGCGCACCCATCAGGCGGGTACTTACGCCCCAGGAAGTTCCCCAGACATATTCCAGTTTGCCGTCCTTATCCTGGAATTTCACATCAAATGCATTGGCAAAATTCTGTCCCAAAAAGTGCGATGTTCCTGCCTGCAAAGCTTTTCCATCCTGCATTAATGCTTCAATGCAATAGGTATCTTCCGCACCGGCAAAACGTTCGTTTGCAGTTTTAACACCTTTCACAACCGGCAGCGCCATCCATTCTTCGGCGAATTGCGCGTAGACTTCCAGCATTTGTTTTGTCTCCGCAATCGCCTCAGCAGAAGTTGCATGCGCTGTATGTCCTTCCTGCCAAAGGAATTCTGCGGTTCTCAGAAAAAGCCGGGTACGCATTTCCCAGCGTACCACATTCGCCCATTGATTGATCAGCAAAGGCAGGTCGCGATAGGATTGAATCCAGTTTTTATAAGTACTCCATATAACGGTTTCGGAGGTCGGCCGAACAATCAGTTCCTCTTCCAGCTTGGCGTCAGGATCTACTATTACACCTTTTCCGTTGGGGTCATTTTTTAATCGATAGTGGGTAACAACCGCGCACTCTTTCGCAAAGCCTTCCACATGTGAGGCTTCCTTACTCAGGTAGGATTTGGGAATAAATAGCGGGAAGTAAGCATTGGTATGTCCTGTTTCTTTGAACATATCGTCCAGTGCGCGCTGCATCTTTTCCCAGATCGAATAACCATACGGCTTGATCACCATACAGCCCCGAACCGCAGAGTTTTCGGCCAAATCGGCCCTTTTGACTAATTCATTATACCATTCGGAGTAGTTTTCACTTCGTGTTGGCAGTCCTTTACTCATTATTAGGATTATTTGATAATTGAAATGGAAAAAATCACTATTGAGACACCTCTTTTCGACGAGTTGCAAAGATAGTTTTTTATGTTAACTTTGGAATTAATGTATTGTGACGCCCGTTTACATACTATATGGAACGAAATTTTATATATATTAGCAACAAACATTTAAATCCTTTGAAGCCATGAGTACGATCAATAAAGCAAAAAATCTTTCTTTGCTGGTGTTGTTGGGAGCTTGGGGATGTACTAACACTCAAAATGTTTCGCGTTCGGCAGGTGGTTATGACGACCTTTACGGTGGTAACCCCGGTGTCGGAGTTGTGACAAGAGGAGCAGGTGCAGATCAAGAATATTCCCGTTCTGATAATCCGGACTACACTTATACCGGTAAAAATTCAGAGCAAGGCACCAGCGACTATTACGACGAAAATTATCTCTCATCCCGCAGCGTAAAACGCACTATTTCAAATGATGTCGGCTACAATGCCGGTTTTGTGGATGGCTACAACCAGGCCAGCGCATTCAATAATCCTTATTATAGCAACCTCGGCTCTTACTGGCCAGGTACCTCAATCGGTTTCCGGTTGGGATTTGGCAATTCATTCAGAATGAGTCCTTACATCGGCTTCGGAATGGGTATGGGATCTATGATGGGGATGGGTTCTATGATGGGAATGGGTTATTCGCCATGGGGCTTTAACAGCATGTATGGCTACGGTAATATGATGGGTTATTATGATCCATTCGGCTATAATTCTTTCGGATACTCGCCATTTGGTTATAGTCCTTGGGGTTACGGTGGTTATGGAGGTTATGGCTACGGTGGCTACGACAGCTACTACGGTGGCTACGGATATTCACCATGGGCTTACAGCCGTCCGGTTGTTGTAGTTAATAACAATTATGACAGAGGCGTTTCAAGAACTTACGGACCGCGGGTTGCGGATAACAGCAGAAGCTCACGCAGCAGCGAACGTTACAATTCGAACTTTGTAAATTCTTCAAGATCAGCTGCAACAAGTGGCGGTGATCGGAACGGTAGAAGAGGATCCAGCACGATTTCGGCTAATGATACTTATTCTTCTCCCCGATCAGCAAGATCTTATGGCAGAGGTGATGCAGGTAATGTTGGCGGAAGAACCAGCGCTGAGACTTATAGTTCAAGGGGCGCGAGCGAAGGAAATAATGTTTATTATTCCCGTCCACGTTCAGCCGGTGCAAGTAATTACTCAGATGGAAATGCCAACACAGGCAGCTACGCGTCGCCAAGGTCTACAAGAGGAACAAGCTCTTACAGCGCACCGTCATACAGTGCACCTTCAAGAAGCCAATCTGATTACAGCGCGCCAACCCGCAGCTATTCAGCACCTACCAGGTCCGAATCGTATAGCCAGCCTAGCCGGACATACAGCGCGCCAAGTTACAGTGCGCCATCAAGAAGTTACAGCGCTCCGTCAGGTGGCGGCGGTGGTGGTGGTTCAACAGGCCATTCTTCAAGAGGTCCAAGATAATTCTAACGTGATTGCGTTCGTGTAAATAAGCAAATTCAAACCCTGCAAGATGTCATAATTTTGCAGGGTTTTCGTTTAAAAAGTATTTACCCAACCAGCTATTTACTTAATTCAATGATGAAAAAATACGTAGGGGCAGCACTTTTGACGGCTCTTTGCATACCCTTTCTTTCTCACGCCCAGTATGCAGAAGATGCGTTAAGATATTCGGAAATGAACCAGACAGGTTCGGCTCGTTTTCAGGCACTTGGGGGAAATCACGCAGCGCTCGGCGGCGACCCCAGCTCAATTCACGGCAACCCGGCAGGGCTTGGCTTTTACAGCCGGTCGGAATTTACATTCAGCCCGGGGCTTACCAGCATTAATACAAAAGGCAATTATCTCGGCCAGTCATATTCCAATAGCAAATCGCTCGGCAACATTTCGCAGGCGTCGCTGGTGATTGCAAGTCAGCCGGGTTTTCAAAGACGGTGGAAAAGATCCTCTTTGGGAATTTCCTTTTCGCGTCAGCAGTCTTTTCATGATACCTATAATTACGGCGGCTTGAACAACCGCAGCGCTTACGTTGACAAAGTTGTTGCAGATGCGAATGGTAAAAGTACGCCGGTATCACAGCTCGAAGCTGATTTTGAGGCAAATGGCTCGGTCACGGGCGGCCCGGTTGCCTACTCGGTTCCTGCGGCGTACTATCAAATGTACCTCATTAATCCGTCGGGTACATCGGGCTTTCCTTATTCGGCGGTCGATAAGAATAGTGTTGTAAATCAATTTGGTACGCTGGATGCCAGCGGGGCAAATACGCAGTGGACGATTGCGTACGCCGGAAACTTGGACGATAAATTTTATATCGGCGGTAACATTGGTTTCAGCAGGCTGCGGTACAAATACACGCGGACATTTGAAGATAGCTACGTCGATAGTCCTGAGCTGATTTCAGTGAGTCAGGGCGAAGGTCTTGATGTAACCGGAAGCGGGATCAACCTTTCGCTGGGCGTTATCTATAAATTCAGTCCGATGTTTCAGCTTGGCGGTACGATCATGAGCCCCACATTTACGAGCATCAAAGAAACATTCACGCAGAATGTATCTGCCCAGTATGTGGATGGCAAAGTAACTGGCCCGGATGGAACATTGATCACGCCGCCTTATACTTCGCTCCCGATTGCGCCGAATGATTTTGAGTACTCGATGACCAGTCCTTTCAGGGGAAATTTGGGAGCCACTGTTTTTCTTCAAAACAAAGGTTTTATCACAGGAACTGTCGAATATGTAGGTTACAGTGGTATGAGTGTCCGGACTAAATATTTGAATGATACCGATAACCAGGCTTTCAAAACCGATACAAAAAATGAGATCACAGACTCATTTAGAAATGCCGTGAATTTCCGACTGGGCGCTGAATATCGGGCTAATTTGATGCGGTTCCGCGTTGGTGGTGCTTATCTGATGAGCCCGTATCAAAACAGCGATGGTATCCAGCGTGACAAATTCCTCGTTTCGGCTGGTCTTGGCGTCCGCGGAAACAAGTTCTTCGCCGACCTGTCGGGCAGCCTGGCAATGTATGAATCGGCTTTTACGCCTTACACATTGAGTAATGTACAGGATTATTCTTCGGTGAGGATCACAAACAAACCCGTCAATGCTGTGTTGACTTTGGGAATGCTGTTCTGATATTTTAAAATAAATGTAGAAAACAAAAGCACGGATAACCGGGCTTTTGTTTTCTATAACAGAGGCTGAATCGTTTCCAGCAGATGATGCAGCCCAATATCTCCCTGCAAAGTAAAATGTGCCTGAGAGTAAAATGGCGTCCTTTCCGCAATCTTAGCTTCGAGGGTATCTTTTAAAGAAGCGGCTCCCGATAAAATCGGGCGGTCATCTTTTCCATGATTTTCAATCCGCTTGGCTAATTCCGCAGCGGGTACGTCGAGATAAATACTCACGCCCATCGCATTGATCACCGACATGTTATCAAAAAAACATGGTGTTCCGCCACCAGAAGCTAGTACAATATCCCGCTGTGCAGTCACTTCTTTCAATAATCTGCTCTCCACTTCCCGGAAGTAAGCTTCGCCATTTTCAGAAAAAATCTGTGAAATCGGTTTTCCCTGGTCACTTTCAATCAACTTGTCCAGATCGACGAAGCGGTAGTTCAATGCGCGCGCCAGCTTTTTCCCCAGGGTAGTTTTGCCGGAAGACATCATTCCGACAAGAATAATGTTCTTCATCTATTTTACTAAATCTATCACTTCCTCGGGTGTGGGCGTATCATTGTAATGCCATTTACCTTTCACGACGCCATCTTTCAATAACCACAAACCTGGATTTGACCTCAAAATCGTTTTCAAAACCGTCGCATCTACATAATAGAATGGTGCAGTCAACTGATGCGCAGCCAGGAAACTGACGATCTCATCACTATTTCCGGAAGTCAGAATGACAGGCTCGATGCCTTTTGATTTAACATTATTCAGCAGCTTATTAATGTCGGGAAGCGCTGCGGTATTAATATCCGTCAAACTTTTGATGATCAGAAATAGCTTTTTCCCTTTGAATGTTTCCTCGGTAAAATCGCCTGCATCATTCCAGACTTTGTAATCTGTGATTTTTGGCTTCGCGTCTTCATTGAGAATATTCATTTCCTTGAAAACCAAGGTAGTATCGCTTGGGTATTTTTCGTATTCAAACGTTTTTCCGTCTTTTTCAAAAACATATTGATACCTCAGCGGCTCAGAAGGTGTGAGCTGCGCCGGAATGCTGGCGCCGACGCGGTAAGGTAGCAAATCAATAATCGGTAAATGTCTGAGCGCGTAAACTGCGATTCCAAGTGAGGCAACCGTTGACAAAACCACGACAATCCCGGTCGGCAGCGGCTTGAATTTCTTTCGGTACCAAACAATGATCAGGATCAAAATCAGCAGGAAAAGATCTTTTCCAAATGAAGTCCAGGGTGTTAGCTTGATCGCCGCGCCGAAACAGCCGCAATCCGTCACTTTATTAAAATAAGCAGAATAGAATGTCAGGAATGTGAAAAAGAGAATGATCAGCAGCAGCAGCCAGGAAATGGTTCTCGGTTTATAACCTACCAGCAGCGCGATTCCGAGCACAACCTCGGCCGTACATAGGAAAACCGAAAGATATAATGCGAGCGGCACCAGCCCCATGAAGAAATGGTGCATAGCCGGCAAATCGGTGGCGAAAACTTCAAAATATTCTTCAAGCTTGTATTGCGTGCCGATCGGATCGTTCAGCTTGATAGCACCGGAGAAAATAAAAAGCAATCCGACGAGGACACGTGAAATCTGAGCGGCGATTTTCATTTCAAAGTAGTTGACAAATAAGCATTTACGCTCAATTGGTTTGCAATGCGTTGGATTTGATCAAACAAAAAACGGAGTAGTTGATAATGTCCTGGTAGCCCGCTTTCACACCTTCTGAAACCAGGGTTAACCCTTTGTTATCTTCAATTTGCTTGATCCTGAGCAGCTTCATCAGGATAATGTCGGTCATCGAGCTGACTCGCATATCCCGCCAGGCTTCCCCGTAATCGTGGTTCTTATTGAACAATAGTTCACGCACTTCGTTCACCTGGATATTGTAAAGTTTGGCAAGTTCGGCGTCATCAATCTCCTGATTTTGCTCCTGAGCATAAATCTGGATCAGCGCCATCACACAATAATTAATGATCCCGATAAACTCGGAAGAAACATCTTCATTCACTTTCTGGACGCCTTTTTCCTGGATCGTACGAATTCGCTGCGCTTTGATAAAGATCTGGTCGGTGATCGAAGGAATGCGCAGGATGCGCCAGGAGGTTCCGTAATCCTTGTTTTTTTTAGTAAAAAGATCTTGGCAATACTGAATGATTTCCTGATATTCCGCTTCTGTGGATTTCACTGTAATGATAAAAGTTAACTGCTTCGTAAGTGTTGGAGACAAGTATAATGTGCGTTTCCATAGCCGTGGCAGACTAAATGAATGATGCAAGTTAGCAAAAAAACGCTCAACATCCGGGGAAGGCTGTTCGATCTGTCCACGCCCGTGGTCATGGGAATTCTGAACATTACCCCCGATTCTTTTTACGAAGGAAGCCGGGTAGGCTCGCAAGATCAGCTTGTAGAAAAAGCTGGGACAATGATCGCAGAAGGTGCGACGATGATTGATGTAGGAGGTTATTCCACCCGGCCTGGTGCCGCGGCGATCAATACCGATGAAGAGATCGAAAGGGTCGAGTCTGCAATAGAGCCTTTGAATAAATTTTTCCCTGAATTGATTATTTCGGTCGATACATTTCGTTCAATGGTGGCGGAGCGGGCGGTTTTGAAAGGTGCGGCCATTATTAATGATGTGTCTGGCGGAACATTGGATGATGAAATGTTTCAAATCGCCGCCAAACTGAAAGTGCCTTACATTCTGATGCACATGCGCGGTACGCCGGAAACCATGAACCAGTTGACGGATTATCAGCACCTGGTTTCCGATATTTTGAAGGATTTGCAGCAGAAGATTTTAGCATTAAAAAATGCAGGTGTAGCCGATGTAATCATCGATCCCGGATTTGGTTTTGCCAAGACAATTCAGCAGAATTTTGAGCTGATGCGGCATTTGTCGGAGTTTGGTTTGCTCAATTATCCAGTGCTCGCAGGCATTTCAAGGAAGAAAACGATTTATAAAACACTTGAAATTTCTGCTGACGAGGCGCTCAATGGTACCACAGTGCTGAATACCCTTGCATTGGAACAAGGTGCCTCGATATTGCGGGTTCACGACGTGAAACCTGCCGTGGAAGCCATAAAACTATGGATGCACGCTGGCAGTTTTAAGCATTAATATAGTAATTTAGTCGCGAAATAATATTGATTTTCCTATGCGTGTGGGTTTCCTGAACATCAATTGGGCTGACGTCCTGGATGTTTTTTTAGTTTCAATTCTTCTGTATCAGGTATATATCCTCGTTCGGGGCAGCATTGCGAGCCGGGTTTTTCTGGGTTATCTCTTTGTATATGTGTTTTATCTGGTGGTCAAAGGACTTGGGCTTGGCCTGCTGACCGCGATCCTGCAATATTTTATGGGTGTGGGTGCCGTGGCCCTGATCGTGATTTTTCAGCAGGAGATCCGCCGCTTTTTGCTCATCATCGGTAAATCCACGGTATATACCAATAATGGTTTTTTGAAAAAAATGATGGGTAACTCGGCCCTTGATTTGAAGGGAAAAAATCTGAAAGAGATCGTGGACGCAAGCAAAACCATCGCAGCGAATTTCACAGGCGCATTAATCGTCGTCAACAAACGTGACGACCTGACGAAGTTTGTAGAGACGGGTGAATTGCTCGACGCGCGCGTTTCGAAACCTTTACTGGTGTCGCTTTTCAATCAGTATAGCGAGCTGCACGATGGCGCGGTGGTGATTGTAGATGGTGTTTTGAAAGCAGCGCGGTGCGTTTTACCGGTGGCGGATGGGGTAGATGTTCCTTCGTCTTTGGGTTTCAGGCACCGGGCGGGCATGGGTATGAGCGAGGCTACCGACGCTATTATCATTGTGATCTCCGAGCAGACGGGTAAAATTTCACTGGCCGTGGAAGGTGAGCTGCATAGCAACATTCCTTATAATGAGTTGGAAAGCCGCATTGAAGAGTATCTGGCGTCCGACGTACAGCGGATGCGTAAGTAAGATTTTGGCAAATATATTACTATGAAATTTGGCATTTCAGGAAGCAATTTCTATTTTTGCACACCGAAATGAAAGATAGAAAAATATTAAGAGCAAATGGCAAATCATAAATCAGCATTAAAAAGAATCCGCGCTAACGAAACCAAGCGTTTGCGTAATCGTTACCAACACAAAACTACCCGTTCATACATTAAGAAATTGCGTGAAACGACTGATAAGGCAGTAGCTGTTGAAGTTTACAAAACTGTATCTTCAATGTTGGATCGTTTGGCAAAGAAAAATATTATCCACAAGAAAAAAGCTTCTAACCAAAAATCGAAATTGGCCAGATTGGTTAATTCGCTTGCAGTAGCAGCATAATTTTTTCTTCTACAAGGCATTTTGCCCCGGGAGCTTCGCTTCCGGGGTTTTGTTTTTTTGTATCTTGCAACTTTGGCTTTTATTTTAACCACCTTAAAACCTAAATTCTTTTTATGAAAAAAGTGGCATTATTCGCTGGTTTGGCAGCTTTGGGATGCGTTTCATCCTATGCCCAATCGCCCATCACATTCAATGCACGCGGCCTCGTGGTAATTTCGGACGGGGATATGTCGGCTTCGGCGTTGGTAGATGGAAAGTTACTGAGAGACAACACATCCAAAGACCAGCTTACCACCATCAAATTTCCAGTTGAAAGAGGCTCCAAAGGATTGGGGACCGCTTTGGTTTCCAACTCTGCGCTGGGTTACTCCAAGACATTGGCCGTACCTGTAAACGGCGGCCTGGCTTATGTACTGGAAAACAGGGTGAAGCCCGAAGACGGCGTAGCTGAATACAAAGACCTTGGCAAGGAA
Organism: Dyadobacter luticola; assembly: GCF_005860805.1. Taxonomy (GTDB): domain Bacteria; phylum Bacteroidota; class Bacteroidia; order Cytophagales; family Spirosomataceae; genus Dyadobacter; species Dyadobacter luticola. The sequence goes on from NZ_VCEJ01000002.1 coordinate 761,626, forward strand.
TTCCCGGCTGGTGAAAAATTGTTCGTAGTTGACATTGTGAACCTTGCCGCCCCAAAAGCAAAATTTGGTTTTCCGGTAGGTAAAAAACCGACTTCCATCGATGTCAATAAAAATGAGCTGATCCTTACTACCACGGAGGTAGGGAAGGAACTGGTATTCATAGAGGCAGGGCCGGATGGTAAGCCAGCGCGTTTTCTGAATTTGCCGGCTGCGATTGATACCGCCAACAAAATCATTGACATTACCTGGCATCCGTCTGGTGATTTTATTGCATTTACCTTGGATAACTCCAATGAAGTGGGCCTGTACAAAGTAATCCGCGAAGCAGGCAAGCTGAAAAATGTGGAGCCTGTGGGCAAGCCAGTGAAAGTGGGAACTGATCCATCATTTGGTAGATTCTCGCCCGATGGGAAACATTATTTCGTGCTGGATGCAAAAGGTGCCCCAGGCAAAGCGGCGGGCGAGGGTGAAATTCTGGTAGTGGATTTTTCAATGGACGGCTCGGCCGAGCATAAGGTGGCAAGCCAGGTACCGGCTGGTACCAACTCGGGTTCATTCGCGATCAGCCCTGACGGAACATTGCTGGTGACAGTTAACGCGGCCAAAAGCGGTTCTCCATGGACCGAGGCCGGCGCCGGATCAGGTGCTTCGCTGACTGTTTTCAAAGTTGCCCCGACTGGCGCACTTACTAAAGTTTCGGACTATCCATTTGAAGGAATTTATCCGCAGAGCGTGGCATTCGACAAAGACGGATCGAACCTGGCAGTAGCTGTGTATGAATACCTTGAATACGGTTTAGGAAATGGCGGCGTCGAATTTTGGACGGTTACCAAAGGAGATGCACCTGCATTGAAAAAACAAGGCGCGAAGATCAGCGTAGGAAAAGGCGCGCATACTTTGCGGGTTATTCCATAATAAAATTCCAATTTGAATGTGCAGGGCAGGCTTGTAATCAGGCCTGCCTTGTTGCTTTAAGTTTACTCAAATATGCTAAATCGACCCGATTTTTGTAATTTCGCGGTCTCATTCATTAATAATCAGTTAATAAGATGATTACGGTTCAAAACGTGTCGCTCAGGTACGGTAAAAGGATATTGTTCGACGAAGTAAATATAAAATTTGTCCCTGGGAACTGCTATGGCGTGATCGGCGCGAATGGTGCGGGGAAATCAACCTTTCTGAAAATCCTTTCCGGTGAAATCGAGCCGCAGACTGGGAATGTAAGCATGAACCCTGGCGAAAGGATGACATTCCTGAAACAGGACCAGTTTGAATTTGACTCGTATCCGGTGATGGATACGGTGATTTTGGGGCACGAGCGTCTCTACAAGATCATGAAAGAGCGTGAGGCAATTTATGAAAAAGCAGATTTCACAGACGAAGACGGCGAAAAAGCAGCAGAACTTGAAGCAGAATTTGCTGACCTCAATGGTTGGGAAGCAGAAACCGAAGCGGCGCAGCTACTCAGTGGATTAGGATTGACCGAGGATCAGCATCATGCAGTGATGGGAGATCTTAATTCAAACGATAAAGTGCGCGTGCTGCTCGCGCAGGCACTTTTTGGTAATCCGGACGTGCTGCTGCTCGATGAGCCTACGAACAACCTGGACGTAGAAACCGTGCTCTGGCTCGAAAACTTCCTGGCTGATTTCAAAAATACCGTCATCGTTGTTTCCCACGACCGCCACTTCCTCGACGAAGTTTGTACACACGTCGTGGATATTGATTTTAGTAAAGTGCAAATGTTTTCGGGTAACTATTCTTTCTGGTACCAATCCAGCCAGCTTGCATTGAAGCAGCGGCAGGATGCAAACCGGAAATCGGAGGATAAGCGTAAAGAACTGGAAGATTTTATCAGAAGGTTCAGCGCCAATGCTTCGAAATCCAAACAAGCGACTTCTCGTGCCAAATTGCTGGAAAAACTGACCGTGGATGACATTAAACCATCATCACGGAAGTATCCATACATTGCATTCAAATCGGAGCGGGAAGTGGGTGACCAGCTGCTGAGGGTTGAAGGTCTATCCAAGACTGCCGAGGATGGTACCAAGCTTTTTGACAATCTGAGTTTCAGTATCAATAAGGGAGATAAAATTGCTTTTGTTGGTCGCAATGTTAATGCGATCAGTGGATTTTTTGACATCATTAATGAAGTTCAAAAAGCAGATAAAGGCACTTACACCTGGGGTGTGACCATCACCAAATCGTATTTTCCAAAAGATCCGACGCCATTTTTCGATGTTGACTTAAACCTCGTTGACTGGCTGCGTCAGTATTCGGAGGAAAAAGATGAAAGCTTTATCCGCGGGTTTTTGGGCCGGATGCTTTTCTCGGGTGAAGAATCTTTGAAGAAAGCCAAAGTACTTTCCGGCGGTGAAAAAGTGCGATGTATGTTGTCTAGAACCATGTTATCCGGAGCAAATGCACTGGTGCTGGACGATCCGACCAACCACCTTGACCTTGAATCGATTACAGCATTGAACAATGGTTTGATCGATTTTAGCGGATGCCTTTTGTTCTACTCCCATGATCACCAGTTTGTGCATACCATCGCAAACCGGATCATTGAAATCGGGCCAAAAGGAATTCTGGATAAGCTGATGAGCTATGACGATTTCCTGCAAGATGAAACCGTGAAGCAGCAGAGAGCAAAGTTGTATTAATTTCTTTGTAGCATAAAAACAAAAACCCGCTCGGCACATTGTCGAGCGGGTTTTCTGTTTTTAAATAATTCTAAAACTATTCGTAACTGAGGCCGTATTGCTTCAAAACATCAGCCGGAACACCTTCCCAAACATTGGGTGTGTTACCCATATAGCCAAGATCGGCAATACCGATTTTTGAAGTATAATAGCCGGAAGCAGTCAGGTTGCGCATTAAATTAAAAAATGCAACACCTTGGCTGTAAACAGGTTTCGCTTTTTCAGGATAGGCAATGTCATCCACGATCTGGATCTGCTGCGCTTTGGTCGCAAGCGTGAAGATTTTTCCAAACCTTTTGTTCGATTCCCGGTCGAGCCACTTCAAGCCACCGCGTAGGGGCGTCTGGTTTTGCGGCATATCCTTGACAATAAATTCGATGAAATCCGGTACGCCAGCTTGTGACGCGCTGCCTGATTTATCGTCCGCGGGAATGATAATGTCAACCAAAACTTTGATCGTCGCCATCTCCGGCGCCGTCAAGAATTTCTCCTGCATCAGTTTCGCATCGCGGATTGCTTCTTCCTTGGTCCGTCCGCCGGGGATCTTAATTGGAGTTTCAGGTGGGGATTGCAAATCCAGTTCCCTTTGCTCGGCCAATGCCACCTGCGGACTGAGTGCCGTGATGCCGAGCGAGCTGAGTGTTAATGCTTTGAGTGAATCTCTACGTTTCATATATAGCTTGATTTGAAACAGTGTTCAAACATTAAATATTCTTTTGTTTAACCTGATTAATAATGTACTCCGACGCTCTCATCGACAATGCAAGGATCGTCCAGGTCGGGTTTTTGTCGGCCTGAGATACAAATGATCCGCCGTCTACCACGAATACATTTTTCGCGTCGTGGGCCTGCGAAAATTTGTTGAGCGCAGAAGTTTTCGGGTCGTCGCCCATGCGGACAGTTCCTACTTCGTGGATGATCCTTCCCGGAGCCGCAAGGCCATAATTGGTATCTGCACCTGGTTTCACACCATTTGCCACACCACCCAGCGCATGGATCATTTCCTCGAAAGTATCGTGCATGTGCTTCGCCTGCTTGATCTCATAATCCGACCATTTATAGTGGAAACGAAGAACCGGGATACCGAATTTATCTACCACATTCGGGTCGATTTCGGCATAATTATTAAAATCAGGCACCGCTTCACCGCGGCCAGCCATACCAATGTTGGCACCATAAAAACGACGATAATCTTCTTTCAGCGAAGATCCGTAGCCACCAGCGGGCTTGGTTACGCCGCTTTTGGTCGGGTATTTACCATTCAGATTTTCGATACCAGAACCGAAACCGTAGCTCGGCATACCCATACCGCCGCCATATTCAATGTGGTAACCTCTCGGGAAATCCAGTTTTTTGTTGTCCAGCCACCACGGCGTATAAACGTGCATGCCGCCCACACCATCCTCATTATAACGTTTTCTGTCCATCAAATGCGGAAGGAATGCGCCGCGCGAAGCACCGGTAGAATCGTGGAGATAATGTCCAACAACGCCGCTGGAATTGGCCAGACCGTTCTGGTGACGCTCTGATTTCGAGTTAAGTAAGATCCGGGAAGATTCCGCAGCACTTGCTGCCAAAACCACCACTTTCGCCTTAATCGTATGTTCGGTCAGTTTTTCACGGTCGATGTAAGAAACGCCGGTAGCAAGTCCGGAGGTTGGATCGGTGATCACTTCGCGGCACATCGCGTTGTTGATCAATGTTACATTGCCGGTTTTGATCGCAGGGATACAAAGCACGGAAGATGCCGAGAAATCCGCGTAAGCCTGGCAGGCGCGCGAACATTGGCTGCAATAAAAACAAACCCCACGCTGATCGTTGATCGGTTTTGTCAGGATCGAAAGTCGCGAAGGAATAACCGGTACATTCGCCTTTTTACCAGCCTGTTTAATAAATAATTCGTGCAAACGCGGCTTGGGAGGAGGTAGGAAAATACCATCAGGCTCATTTTCAATACCTTCCACCGTTCCGAAAACACCGATCAGTTTGTCAACCTGATCATAATATGGTTTTACATCGTCGTAGCTGATCGGCCAGTCGTCGCCAAGTCCGTCGATGCTTTTTCTTTTAAAATCTTTTGGGCCGAAACGCAGTGAAATCCGTCCCCAGTGGTTGGTACGGCCGCCGAGCATCCTGGAACGGAACCAGTCAAACTGGGTGCCATTTTTACGCGTGTATGGTTCGCCTTCAATTTCCCAGCCTCCCCAGGCCGCATCAAAATCGCCAAACGGCCGATGGTTGCTTGCACCGCGCCGGGGTGATTCGTAAGGCCATTTTAATTGCGTAATGTATTTAGGATCAGCCGGATCAAAGTATCCGCCGGCTTCCAAAAGTGCAACCTTGGCACCTGCTTTTGCAAGTTGGTAAGCCGCCATTCCGCCTCCTGCTCCCGAGCCTACAATGGCAACATCAAAAACAGTAGGTTGTTCTTTGATTTGAAACATAATTAAAGGGTTTTTAAGATGGTATTTTTAGATCAATAAATATAAACACGGATTATGTAACGGGGGTGGTCGGCGCTGACTTTCAAGGTTATTTAAAAACAATCTAAAAAAGAATACGCGGACTTTACCTCAACTGACCGTATTTTTGCACACTAAAAGATTACTTGTTTTGGCGACCATAGGAAGCGATATCAGCATTGCAAAGGAGTTTTTAATCAAAGGAGAACTGGTAGGAATACCGACAGAAACGGTATATGGGCTAGCGGGAAATGCATTGAATGAAAAATCGGTTTTGTCCATTTTCGAAACCAAGAACCGCCCGGCCTTCGATCCACTCATCATTCACACTGATTCGGTTGAAAAAATCGGTTTGTATGTGTCGGAATTTTCAGAAAAAGCGCGCGCACTAGCAACAAATTTCTGGCCGGGGCCACTCACATTATTATTGCCAAAAAAACAGATCATTCCCGATCTTGTCACATCCGGCCTTGATACTGTGGCAGTAAGGGTTCCTAATCATCCGATTTTATCGGAATTATTAAGGCAGCTGGACTTCCCGCTGGCTGCCCCGAGCGCAAATCCTTTCGGGTACATCAGCCCGACGAATGCCTCGCACGTGCAGGCGCAGCTCGGTGAAAAAATTCTTTACATTCTCGACGGCGGTGAATGTGAAGTGGGTCTGGAATCTACGATTGTGGGTTTTGAAGACGAAAAAGTAATCGTTTACCGGCTCGGTGGTTTGGAAATTTCAGAAATTGAAAGGGTAGTAGGAGAGGTGGAAGTAATGCCAAATTCTTCATCGAATCCAAAAGCACCGGGAATGTTGAAAAGTCACTACGCGCCGCGCAAGCCGCTTTTTTTGGAAAAAAGAGAAACAATAGAAACGCGCCAGAATCAAACTTCAGGCTATCTTTTGTTTGACCAATATATAAACAATGTTGACAGGGAAAACCAGCGCGTACTCAGCCCGTCGGGCGATTTGCGGGAAGCTGCGCATCATTTGTTTGCTTATCTGCGGGAGCTGGACAGTTTGCCGATTGACAATATTTACGCGGAATTTGCGCCTGCAACTGGATTAGGGCTTGCGATAAATGACCGGCTTCAAAGAGCTTCGGTGCCGGGAAGCGCACATTAAGCGATGTTTATTTGAAAAAATTTTGATGAAAATTCATCAGGAAAACTTCGTCCGTGGCGCGGGTGATGGCGGTATAAAGCCAGCGGATAAATTCAGCATTGATCTGTTCGTCAGGCAGATAACCCTGATCGATGAAAACCGAGCCCCACTGTCCGCCCTGTGCTTTGTGAACGGTCAGCGCATAAGCGAATTTCACCTGTAATGCATTCAAATACGGATCTTTTCGTAGCGCCTCCACTCTTTCTTTCTTGGATTTAATGTCCATATAATCCTCCAAAACGCTTTCATATAATTTCCGATTGTCATCCGCAGACATCGACGGCGATGCAGAATGTAACGTGTCGAGGAAAATTTTTGCATCAAATTCCGGCTGCTTTTCGTAATCCGTCAGTCGCAATGTGACGTCGGCGAAGCGATAGCCATACATATCCTGGGTTTTCCGGATTTTCAGGAGTTCTACAAAATCCCCGTTTGCGATAAATCCAGCCGGCGAATCTTCGTCGAGAATGTTATAATTGTTACGAACCACCATCAGCCTGTCACCCGCATCAAGCTCGTCTTCCGAAAAATGGATCACGCGCCGGATGTACTCATTGTATTGCACGGCCGCCTTGTTGGAGCGGGTCAGAATGATCGCGTTTTCCTGTCCATATTTGTCGTAAGCATAGCGCAAGCCCTCTTCGAGCCGGTCGCCGGTCATCTTGAAAACATCACGGAATGAGCGGGTTGTAATTTTAATCTCCGGTTTCTCAGCCGCGAGCTGCGTCCGGAGCGTGGTAGCATTAAAGAGGATCCCTGATTGTTCATCCTGCCGCATGACTTCTTTTAATTCCTCCTGGAAAACAGACATATAGAATGTTTTTTCAAGATATTCCCGGTCCAGCGCGGGACTTAACTCTTTACCAACCGGCGGTAGCTGCGCGGTATCTCCTACGAGCATCAGCTTGTTTCCTGGATTTTCAAAAACGAACTCGATCAGATCGGCCAGCAGGCTTCGGCTTCCAAAATCAGCTTCGTCGGTGATCATAGAAGCCTCATCCACAATAAATAAGGTATTATCGTGAAAGTTTTTTTGCCGCTGAAATGCCAATGTTCCCGAAAATGCATCGGCAGTTTGCTTGTATATTTTCTTGTGGATCGTCAGCGCAATTTTATCGGAATAGCCCGACATCACTTTCGCCGCCCGGCCAGTTGGCGCGAGTAAAACCGATTTATAACCGAAACTGCCCAGGACCTTAATCAATGTGCTGATAATGGTGGTCTTACCCGTTCCCGCATAACCTTTCAGCAAGAAGCAGTCGCGATACCTTTCCAATCCCTTCTCCTCAACCAAAAAATCGTTGGTCTGCTCGAAGAAGCGAAATTGGCCGTCAGTAGGTTTAAAAGGGAATTTTTTGCGTAAAAGCTGGGAAGGTAAAATTTTGTCGGCATCCATGGTAACGAATCTACTGTACCGGATACTAAAATCAAAACACATTGAAATTCACAAAAATATACTCAGAATTAGTTGGACTTTTACTTGTCCATTCCATATATTAGGATTCCTGTATTCTTACAACTCCCAAAACCTTCGAGAACTATGCTGGTACAACATGTAATGGGCAACAAGCCTTTCAACGCGATTTGGTCCGTCACGCAGGACAATACAGTCTTTGAGGCGCTGGAACTCATGGCTGAAAAAAACATCGGTGCGGTTTTGGTTCTAGAAGATGATGTTTTGATCGGGATTTTTTCTGAAAGGGATTATGCACGAAAAGTGATCCTGCAAGGAAAAAGCTCCCGTGACACGCTGATCAGGGAAGTTATGACCGCCAAGGTGATCACGGTTGAAACGGACCAAAAGATCGAAGAATGTATGCAGATCATGTCCGACAAGCACATTCGCCACCTTCCCGTGAACCGCGACGGGATTTTGATCGGCATTATATCCATCAATGACATCGTATCGGCAATTATTCACGAACAAAAGGAACATATCAGCACTTTGGAAAGCTATATTTCCGGAAGTCCTTATTCCTGAGATTTTTATAACATTTTTTGCGAAGGCTTGCGGTGTATAGAAAGACGCTGCAAGCCTTTGGTTTTTGTTTCCTGCTTGCCAATTATGGCCGGATGGTTATCTTTGCCGCTCCTAAAAATCCGACTTTGGAAGGCATTCATGATGAAATAAGGAATTTGTACGGCGAGAACGTGCGTCTGCGCGTCTGCGGGATTTGCATTCAAAACGAGCGGATATTGCTTATAAATCATTCGCTTTATGGGAAAGATACCTTCTTTTGGAGTCCGCCAGGCGGTGGTGTCCAGTTTGGCGAAACGGCCACGGAAGCTTTGGAACGGGAATTTTTGGAGGAGACCGGATTGCGGGTGAAAGTCGGTAAGCTGCTGTTTATCAATGAACATATCGAGGCACCGCTGCACGCAGTTGAAATGTTTTTTCAGATCGATTCTTTTGAAGGAACATTAAAAACAGGGGAGGACCCAGAGCTTTCGGCGGAGGGGCAGGTAATTGAGCAGGTGCAGTTTTTGAGCTGGGATGAATTGACCCAATTCGCTCCCAATCAGCTGCACCGGATATTCTCGATGATTGGCTCATTGGACGGTGTTTTCCACCTGCAAAACTACATTCCGGGACAAAATTCCGGTTTAGAAAAATAATAGAAAACTTAACCCTTAATTGTGGCAAATTCTGAAAATCAAGTCATTGAGATCATTCCTACGCTGCTCGTCGGGGACAGTTCCTTTGATGCTACCAGCATTCCCCTCTGTACATTATGCATTGAGATTGACGAGCGCCGGATCCGGTTATGCATTGTGCGGGACGAGAATATGGAATGTATCTGGCTCGAAGATTACGGTTTTGATACCGCACTGAGCGCCGACGAGATTTTTGAGAAGCTGAAAAAAATATTTGCAGGCCACATGCTCTGGTCTTCGGCTAACTGGAAGAATGTCCGAGTTGCAGTTAACTCTCACGCATTCAGTTTAGTACCTAGTTTGATTTTTGATAGCAATGCTACGGCCGATTATCTTTCTTTTGCCTTGGGCTCGCCGGTATCGCCCGAGGAGCGCATACTTTCGCATGATCTTTCCATCATCCACGGGCACAATGCATTCAGCGTTCCGCGAATCTGGTACGACTGGATCGTGAACCATTTCGGTAATTCTTCCATCGCATTTTACCACCTCACGAGCCCTCTAATAATCGGTGCTTTGGTCAGCCACGTGGAGCACCAGGAACTCCGGATCGCTTCTATTTATTTTGAAAAAGATTATTTCACACTGCTGGTAAGCGAAAGTCAGCGGTTGATTTTGTGTAACAGGTTCAGGTACGGACAGATACAGGAGCTGGTTTACATTGTCCTCTTTACATTGGGGCAGCTGGACTTTTCTCCCGAGGAAATAAAAGTCCTGTGCTACGGAGAAATTGCTTCGTCGTCGGAAAGCTACCACGAGCTTTCGAGATTTTTTCCCAATTTGCAGCTGGGAGGCAGGCCCACAACCCTGAAATACAGTACGCAATGTGCTGATGTTCCTGGTCACCGGTATTTCGGCCTGTTCAATACCTATCTTGTATCATCTTAGAGTTACCAGTTTATGGCGCGCGTAGCATTGTTTCCGGGGTCTTTCGATCCTTTTACCAAAGGTCACGAAGACATCGTTCTGAGAGGGTTACGCCTTTTTGACCAGGTTGTAATCGGCATCGGAAACAATGCCACCAAGAAGCGCTACTTTCCACTCGACGTCATGCAAGAGATGATCGAGAAAACTTTCAAGGATAGAGGCAATGTTAAAGTAATTACGTACGAAGACCTTACTGCACACACAGCCAGGGAGTTAGGCGCAACATTTCTGTTGCGCGGCCTTCGAAACACGACGGATTTTGAATATGAAAACGGCATTTCGCAGGTAAACAGATACCTCTATGAAGAAATCGAAACGGTTTTCCTGATCACTTCCCCCCATCTTGCGCCCATCAGTTCCAGCATCATCAGAGACCTGCACCGTTACGGACAGGGCGTCGATGACTTTTTACCTTATTCCCTGACGGAACTGAATAGGCTTAACCGCGAAAGTTGAAAATTATAATTCTTTGATTTTGTGCTGTTTGTTCAAACTATCTACCACATACCGGATAGAGCTGTATGAATTAATGAGCAACGCTTTGGCATCGGCAGGATCGTACCAGTCCAGTTTTTCGATCTGCTCTTCGGCTTGTGGCTGAATGTGGGAGTCGTCGGTGCAATCAAACAGATACCACTTGGTACGTTTCAGAATGCGGTTATTATTGAGAGTATAAGTATGCCAGGTAGTACAGATTTTATTGCGAATAATGGCTTTCACGCCTGTTTCTTCTTCGATTTCGCGGGTAGCAGCGACTTTTGAATTTTCACCTTTATCGAGTTTTCCTTTCGGTAAATCCCATTTTTTGCGGCGGAACATAAACAGCCATTTCCCCTCTTTCACGACCACGCCGCCCGCGGCTTTGATTACTTTGTAGTATCCTTTAATGCTGGCTTCTACCTGCGATTTTTCCTTGGTCGCCATCGTAATGGACAGCATTTCAGTAGGTAGCTGCTTTTCCAGTAGCTGAATTACCTGAAAAGCCGTGGTAACCGTGGAATTCAGGAATAAAACGTGGCCCTGAAGCATGCTCTTCTGCAATTTTTCCAGCCGCAAATCGACGATATGGTCGAAATGTGCCGTCTCTGCTTTGAGCTGATTGGTCCGTACAATTTTGAATGGACGGTCGTCAAAAAAAATGATCATTTTTCAAATGGTACGTGAATAGCTGCCAAAATTAAGTAAAGAGTTTAGTTTAGACAGAGATTATTATTGATAAATTTGCACTGATATCAAATAAAAAGTTCTTGGAACTCCTGATAATTCTACTTCTTGTGCTTCTCAATGGTATTTTTTCCATGTCCGAGATAGCACTCGTGTCCTCCCGAAAATCACGATTTGAAGCAGCAGCCAGAAATGGCGATTCCAGTGCCAAAGCAGCCCTCAATCTTGCCAATTCCCCAACCCGCTTTTTATCAACCGTCCAGATCGGTATAACACTGATAGGTGTTTTAACAGGTATGTACAGCGGCGATAAAATCACGGTCGATTTCGAGCAGACAATCTCACAAATACCGTTTCTAGCGCCTTACAAGCATTCGCTGGCCGTTGGCGGCGTGCTGGTTTTAATCACTTATCTCTCCCTGGTTCTGGGTGAGCTGGTACCGAAACGTATCGGGATGGCCAACCCCGAATCGATCTCGAAAGTGATGGCCAGGCCGATGAATTTACTGTCAAAAGCGACCGCGCCATTTATCTGGTTACTAGGGTTTTCCAGCGATCTCATTATTAAAGTACTGAACATTCGTCAAAGCGAAAATGCCGTGACGGAGGAGGAAATTAAAAGCCTTATCCAGGAAGGTACTTCGGGTGGTGTCTTTGAAGAAATTGAGCAGGAAATTGTACACAATGTATTCCAGCTCGGCGACCGGAAAGTGACTTCACTGATGACCAACCGCCAGGAAATAATCTGGCTCGATCTGGAAGATACGGTCGAGGAAAATAAAGCGAAGATTTTTGACGCAAGACATTCTATTTACCCGGTTTGCCGCGGTACGGTGGATGACGTGGTGGGGCTGGTGTATGTTAAAGACCTGATCGCCACAGACATTGAAGCGCAGCTGGCTAATTTGCAGGCTGTTTTGCGTGATCCGGTTTATCTGCCCGAAAGCAACCGCGCTTACCAGGCGCTGGAAAAGTTCAAGGAGCAGCGGGTGTATTTTGGGATTATTGTCGATGAGTACGGCGGCATCCTCGGGGCGCTTACAATGCATGACATTATGGATGCGCTGGTAGGGGATATTTCGGAGGACATTGAAGAAGCTTCGGAAATCGTGCGCCGGGAAGACGGAACTTATCTGGTTGATGCTCAGCTTCCTTTTGATGATTTCCTGCAATATTTTGAAATTAATATTCAGGATGCGGAGCGTCGGGAACTGGTAGGTTTCAATACATTAGGTGGGTTTGTTTTGCATATCCTGGAAAACATTCCGAAAGTGGGAGAGCAGTTCAAGTGGAAGAATTTCGAGTTTGAGGTCATCGATATGGACCGCAGCCGGATCGATAAATTGTTAGTGACTAATCATAATAAAAAGGAAGAATCCGAAGAATAATGCTGAACAACGAGGATATCACAAAAAGGATTGCAGAACTGCTGCTGGAAGCGCAGGCGATCAAACTAAGCCCTGATAAACCATTTCAATGGAGCTCGGGCTGGCTCTCGCCCATTTACTGCGACAACCGCGTAGCATTATCCTATCCCGACACCCGCACATTTATTAAAAAGACACTTGCCGAGCTGATTAAGAGGGAATATCCTGATGTTCAGGCGGTAGTAGGTGTCGCAACCGGCGGTATTGCCCAGGGAGCGCTGGTAGCCGATTTACTGGAACTACCTTTCGCCTACGTCCGTCCGGAGCCGAAAAAACACGGTATGGGAAACCAGATAGAAGGCCGGCTTGAAAAAGGGCAGCCCGTGATCATTATCGAAGACCTGATCTCAACCGGTGGCAGTTCGCTGAAAGTGGTTGACGTGTTGAGAGAAGCAGGTATTGAGGTAGCAGGGATGGTCGCCATTTTTACCTACGGTTTCGAAATCGCCGCCAATAATTTCAAAGAGAAAAATGTAAAGCTCAGTACGATCAGCAACTATAACGCATTGATCGAAACTGCTTTGGAACACAACTACGTCACTGAATCGCAGGTAGAAAGCCTGAGCGCCTGGCGGGTAGCTCCCGATAGTTGGGGCAAATAGAAGAAGACTGAAATACTAAAAATGAGGGGTTAAGGTGAATTCGTTTTTGAATTTCATCTTAACCCCTAAATATTTAACGCTTTATGTGGCTGATTTTTAAATCATTGACTCTCTTTCATTAAACCCGATGGTTGTCCAGCTTTTCATAAAGTCCCCCAAATGCTTCTTCTTTTACACCATCGGACTTTAAAAATTCGTGTGGAAACCCTAGCTCGATTTGACTTACTGCATTGAGTTTGTTGATCGCTTCTTCGGGTAAGCTGAAATTCAGACAACCCAGAGAATCCAGCATCTGATGTTCTTTGGATGCGCCAATGATGGGGATCATGACCTGATTGCGGTGGCGCGTCCAGTTGATGGCAACCTGCGCAGGCGTTACACCCAATTCGTCGGCGACTTCTACCACAGTTTGTGCAATAATGCTACTGTGCTCGTTCCGCCGAATGCTGTTTTCGGGCACCCTGCCTTTTTCCCCGCGTAAATATTTTCCGGTCAATGCGCCGCCACCGATTGCACCCCAGGGAGTTACCGCCAGGTCGAGTGCTTTTGCCATCGGAATAAGGTCACGCTCGGGTGTTCTTTGCAGCAGTGAATATTCAAATTGAATCGCCGCAAATGCACTCCAACCTCGGAAATCAGCGATCGTATTCGCCTGCGAAACTACCCAGGCGGGTGTGTCTGAAATGCCAACATAATGTACGATTCCCCGCGAAACCAGATCATCCAGGCCGCGCATTACTTCCTCGGCAGGCGTGGTATTGTCCCACATGTGCACCCAAAGCAGGTCAATGTATTCCGTATTGAGGCGTTTTAAGCTGGACGTCACAGAGCGAAACATATTCTTGCGGTGGTTGCCTGCGAAGTTCAGATCATCATTGCGGTCTTTTAATGTAAACTTGGTCGCCAGTACCCAGTGATCACGGTCAGTTTCAATAAATTCACCGACAAATTTTTCAGAAGAACCTTCTGTGTAGCGGTTGGCGGTGTCGATAAAGTTGCCTCCTTCTCTGGCAAATGTTTCAAATATTTTAAAGCTTTCGTGTTTGTCTGCCCCCCATCCCCACTCTTTGCCGAAGGTCATGGTACCCAGGCAAAGCTCTGAGACCCGAAGACCAGACCGGCCTAATAATTGATAGCGCATAGTAATAAAATTAAGATTTTCGTCGGCAATATAACGTCGGACGGTAATCGTACAATGTTATTTTTTGTGTTGCAAAGTTATATTCTTAGCCGCCAAATGTATTTATATTGTGACAAAATTCGAACCTACTCACCACGCTGAATGATTGATGTTGCCTACCCTTATTTCGATACGAATCTAAGTTGGCTTTCTAATAATTACCGGTTACTACTGGAAGCGAACGACGATACCGTACCGGTAAGGGAACGGCTCAGGCTGCTGGGTATTTATGCTTATCAGACCAAAGAATTCTTCCGGGTTCGTGTGCCCAATTTACTGGCGATGGCGGAGGTCAGCAACGATATTCGAACCAAGCTGAACATTTTTCCAGAGTCCCTGCTCGAACACATTTACGAAACAACTGAGAACCAGCTTGGTGAGTTTAACGAGATACTTACAAAACGTATCTTGCCTACACTAATCGAGCAGGGCGTACATGTATATTACAAGGAAGCATTTGCAGCCGATCACCTTCTTTTTCTTCGCAAATTCTTTGTAGACAAGCTTTTCAGGTATTTGCAACCCATCTTTCTGGATACCCGACGGAGCTCGAAAACATCCATTTTCGAATCTAAACAATTGTATCTCGTAGTCCGGATGCAGCACCGGGAGGATTCGGAGGAAGACTGGTATGCGTCTGTGAATGTGCCCTTCGAGCCTTTTGGCCGCTTTTTGGAATTGCCTGAATTGGACGGCAAGCGGCAGGTGGGATTTATGGAAGATGTGATCCGTGAAAACCTGCCGGTGCTCTTTCCGGGTTACAACATTCTGGAAAGCTATACATTGAGAGTTGAGCGTGAAACTGAGCTGACGATCGAGGACGATTACCCGATGCAAATTGCCCAGCGCATGTTGAAGCAGCTGGAAAAACGGAATTTCGTGCAGCCTTCCCAGTACTTCCACGAGTCGGGTATGCCGCTGTATGTGCGTGAATATCTGAGCAATAAGGTGGCAATCCCGATGAATGAATTCCATGAGCGCGGGGACTACATCTATATGCAGGATCTTACCAAGTTTCCGGCATTATCTCGGCGGCTTGACTATCCTTATCAGCGCCCGATCCAGAATCCGGGTTTTGATGAAAATACTTCTGTTTTTGAGTCAATTCAAAAAGCGGATCAGCTGTTGCACCTGCCGTATCAATCTTATGAGCCGATCGTCCGGTTTTTCAACGAAGCGGCGGTCGATCCGCATGTTAGAGAGATCCATGTTTCACTTTACAAGATCAGCCCTAATTCTTTCATTCTCAATTCCCTGATCAGCGCATCCAGAAACGGAAAAAGAGTTACTACCTACGTAGAGCTCAATACCAAAATGGATATTCAGGAGAATTTGCAGTGGTCGAAAAAAATGCGGGATGCGGGTGTGAAGATCGTTCTGAGTGTTCCCGGATTGAAAGTGCATGCAAAAATGGCTCTGGTAAAAAGGAAAGTGCAAAAAGGGTGGGAGCGGTATGCTTTCCTGGGTACCGGCGGATTTTACAGATTGACGAGTCGCGAAATTGTAGATCACGCTTTGCTGACCAGCCATAGAGAACTCACTAATGAGTTAGAATTGCTCTTTGGCTATTTGTCAACACAAGATGAACCAAAGAAGTATAAGTACCTGCCTTTCAATTTTTTACAGGTTACCCAATTCACATTACAAAAAAAGCTACTGGAATTGATCGACCGTGAGATTGCAAACTGTAATGCCGGGCTAAAATCCTTTATCACGATCAAGATCAACCAGTTACAGGATCACATTCTGATCGATAAACTTTACCAGGCTGGGCAGGCCGGCGTGCCGGTGCATGTGATTGTCAGCGAGAGCTGCGGGCTTATTTCGGGGCTGCCGGCACTGAGTGATAACATTATCGTAAGCCGCCACGTAGACCGCTACATTGAAAACTCACGGATCTTTCATTTTGGCAACCGGGGAAACGACGAGATTTTTCTGACATCCTGCGACTGGACGCACAGAAACCTGCACCGACGCATCGATATATGTTTTCCGATCGTGGATGAGAACCTGAAAAACCAGATGCGCCTGGTACTTAGAAATTATGTCAATGATAATCAGAAAGCCGTGCGTCTTGATTTGTATCAAAACAATTTGCGGATCCCTGACGATGGAAAAGGCAAGGTGCGGGCGCAGGACGCAAACTACCGGTTGGTAGAAAAAATAGAGAAAGCAGCGCCTTCCCGTAAGAGTGATTAAGCATTTTTTACGGGTTAAAAAAATTTTCCGCTGGCAAAATTTGATAATCGCCGCCTGCATTTCATTGACGCACTTTGTAGAATAGAGAATGAAAAAACGGGAAGAAATTTTACATAATAGACCTTGTAAGCCCTTGAGACATAAGTGCTATATGAGTATATTTGAAAGCATATCATCTGACTCAATCCTTAAACATACATTCTAGCATGGGGATAGTTGAACGAAGAGAACGACTAAAAATACAGGTACGTTCGGACATCGTTAAAACAGCCAAAGACATCGCTCGCGAGGACGGGTGGACGGCTGTCTCGATTCGGAAAATTGCGGAAGTGATTGAATACAGCCCGCCGATTATCTACGAATATTTCGATAGCAAAGACAAACTTCTGGAAGCAATTCGCCTGGAAGGGTTTGATTTTCTCCAATCGGAATTTGTGAAAATCAAAGGACATTTCAGCAACCCCCAGAAACAGCTGGTGGAAGTTGCACAAAGTATCTGGAATTTCGCCGTAGAAAATCCGGAGATATTTCAAGTGATGTTCAACCTCGACGGCGCTTACTGCGATTCCAAAAAGGCTTATTCTCACGCGATGAGCATTAAGGGAAATCCGGTTTGGGAAATGATCGCGAGCCTTCGTCCGAAATCCGGCGAAGCAGTTACAAAGACTTACTATGAATGGTGGTGCCTGACCTACGGGTTTGTGAGCATTACCATGACCACACAGCCCAGATACGCCTTTTCACAGGCAGAGCCGGTTTACATGGAAGGCATCCGGAGATTTATCCGGAGCATTATGTAGCAGGTGCTTCGGTGGCTTTTACTTGCGGGCGTATCTCTATTTTACTTTGGTGATAAACCTGGGAAAATGGAGGTACGCTTCTTACCAACCAGGCATTTCCGCCTATGATCGAATCATGCCCGATCACTGTTTCTCCGCCTAGGATCGTAGCATTGGCATAAACAACCACATTATCTTCAATCGTCGGGTGACGCTTACGGGAAGCCAGCGATTTGGAAACATGCGTGGCGCCTAATGTTACGCCCTGGTAGAGCTTCACATTGTTTCCAATTCTTGTCGTTTCGCCGATCACGACGCCAGTTCCGTGGTCGATAAAAAAGGAATGTCCAATGATTGCGTTTGGATGAATGTCGATGCCGGTCTGGCTATGCGCAAATTCGGTAAGCATGCGCGGCAAAAGCGGGATACCGGCTTTGGCAAATGAATGTGCAAAACGATACGTGGCAATTGCCATAAACCCGGGATAAACCGAAATCACTTCTTCAATGCTGACCGACGCGGGATCATTATCGGTAATCGACTTGGCGTCTTTCAAAAGCTCTTCATAAATCTCAGGCACCTGGGCAAAAATATCATCAAGGATTACTTCCGTATCCCGTTCAAGTTGTGGAAGCAAAGGTTGCAACATGCAGCTCAGGTCCCTCCGGAGGTCTGCATATTTCATGGCAAGGTCTTTGGAAGGACAACTTGGGCAATCCTGACTGATAGGAAATAGAAAATTGATCAGGTTTTGAATGAATGTGCCCGCATCGTCCCTGGAAGGCAACTTATAGCGGTACTTTTCATTTTGTCCCGAAAGACGTTTGAAGAAAACTTCTTGGTGGTTGGCTGTCATTAAAGGTAAAATTTGAACCGGGAAGTTGGGTACAGCAGGTAAACGTTTTACAGGCAACACAGATTAGCCCGGAAAAATTTGATTTGCCTGCGTTCTTTAAAAAAATCCGAAAGGATGCACCGTTTGCCCCGGTAATGTCGTATATTGAATATACTGTGAATTTATAAAATAGAGTAACATTCTTGAGGTGTATGTTAAGTTTTAAATTCCTTCGGTCCACATTCTTCTTTTTGCTCCTGGCCACCTCACTCAGCTCATGTTTTTCACGGTACATTATTTCCGCAAAACAGGTGAAAAAACATTATGCTGAGCGAAAAATAAAGCCCGTCGAGCAGATCATCAAGAACGATACACTTTCGCTGAGCATCGCCAGTATCGGCGCTGATACATTACCTATGCTGCTGCTGATCCACGGTGCGCCTGGGTCATTGTGGGGATATATGAACCTGCTGGATGATGAGGATTTGCAGAAGCAATTTCACATTGTTTCAGTGGATCGGGTGGGTTATGGCAAGTCCAAATTGAAATCAAGATTAAAAAAGAAAAGATATGTGACTTCAATCGAAACGCAGGCCAATGCACTGCTTCCGATTTTTGATTTAAATAAAAGCGACGAAAAAGTAACTGTCCTGGGAAGATCTTATGGTGCGCCGATTGCGGCTAAACTCGTTTCTATGAGACCGGATCAGGTGAAGGAGCTGATCATGGTTTCGCCGGTGATCGATCCGGAAAAGGAAAAATTTTACTGGTTTTCAAAATGGGGACGAAATTCATTCATCCAGCTTTTCTTACCGGGAGAATTCAATACAGCCACGGCCGAGAAATATACCCACGCCGACGAACTGAAAAAGCTGATCCCTGTCTGGCATAATTTGGAAGTTCCTACCACTGTAATCCAGGGAGGAAATGACTGGATTGCCGATCCTACTAACATTGATTTCGCCAAGAAACACATCAAAAGTAAACGCGCACAATACATTTTCCTTTACAATGCGGGCCACATGATCACTTACACGCATTTGTCGATGATCAAAGAAATGTTGCTGAAAAACAGGCTGTTTCAGGACAAAATTTCTTCTGTTGATACGCATACCAATGAAGGCCAGCTGGGAAATTAATCGATTAGCATTCTCAGCGTACCAGTTTCTGTGATACGGAATCAAAGGCATTGCTGGCTTTGATCAGGTAGAGGCCACTCGACAAGCTTCTCATATCAAACTGCTGCTGCGTCGAAAATTCGGGATTGCTTGTAGATGATTCACGAATAATCCTTCCGTTCATATCTATCAATTGCAGCTTAATAACCGACCGATTCTTGCTATATGCTTTGACAGTCACGAAATCCTGCGTAGGAACCGGGAAGGCCTCAACCGAGAGGGAAACTTCTGGTGAATCGGAATCCGGCGTAGAAGTGATCGGGTTGCCAAATTGCGACGACTCTGTTTCGGCATTCTGATAAGGCGGGATTTCCACCGAAGGGCCTGGCTTGTCGGTGACCGCAATGACGCCTTCGCGATAACTTTGCGAAATTAAAATGCCATCTCTCCATTCTTCCACCAGCAAAGCAAAAAGGTACTCGCCCACCACTTCTGGCGCTCGCCATTCCAATTTTTTTGTAGCGGCAATTACTTTAAAAGTACCGTTGCTGCTGACTTCATTCGGAAACATATAAGTATGGTCCAGCATCCGCACTGCGCAGCTTCCCGGCGAAGGTCTGCTGGCCCGGTATACTTTAACATTCATGCTATCGGCATCTGTGACAGTTGGTTTTAAATCAACTGAAAAAACCTGGCGGGCGCCGGCCTCGAATGCAAGGTAAGGTAATACCGGCGTAGAATTGGCCAGCTGCGTGCTGATCACCGTCCAGAGAAAAACAGGCGTGTTTTGTGAATTATGCAGGTTTAGAAGGTTCCCGACACGATTTTCAAGTAGAGTTGAAATTTGGAAGATTCCGGAAGAACCGTAGGTGTATGTTCCCACGTAATCTGATGCCATTATGTCTCCGTCAAGCATCACCGGAGTATCCGTAGTTCTTGAAAATTCTTTCGTATTTCCATCTCCAAAACAAACCAAAACCGATTGTTGGGCCGCACTCGCGCTTGCGCCAACTTGCGTGTTAAGGTATAAACGCACGGTTATCTTGTAAGTTTGCCCCGAAACATGGGCGGCCAGAATCTCACCTCCTCGGATATGGCTAGCCTTACAAAGCGGCGAAAGGAAAAAAAGGAATAAGAAAATCCCGTAAATTGATTTCATATAACGAAAAGGAAGCAGCTGATGATTTACTTTCTTTTTAACGTTAAACCCTGCTGAATTTGTATTGCTTAGGCGGTTACAAAATGCGAAATAAGGTGAAATTTTTACGGCAGTTTAGTCGGAAATTATCTTCATCAATCTTTATAAATCAAGACCTCGCTTTTGCCGGTGTTGTCGATGTAACCACGGTACATTCCCTCGCTATTAAACGGCATTGCGATGTTTCCGTTTTTGTCGAGGGCTATCACGCCGCCCTCGCCGCCACGTTCTACCAGTTTTTTCATAACCACTTCATTGGCAGCGTCTTTAACGGACAGACCTTTGTATTCCATCAATGCTGAAATGTCGTAAGCAACTACCGAACGGATAAAATATTCGCCATGGCCCGTGGCAGACACGGCGCAGGTAGCATTGTTGGCATAAGTACCGGCACCAATGATCGGCGCGTCCCCAATGCGGCCATATCTTTTATTTGTCATGCCGCCCGTCGACGTTCCGGCGGCAAGATTGCCAAATTGATCCAGCGCCACACAGCCTACGGTACCAAATTTTTTGCCTTCTGTAAAAATGAGATCATCCACTGCGCCTGACTTAGGGCCTTTCTTAATATCCTTTTCTTCTTTTGCATTGTGGTCAAGCTCTACCTTTTCGTCTTCCTTTGCTTTCTGCAAAGCTTTGTAGCGCGCCTCGGTATAGAAGTAGGATGGGTCAACAATGTTAAGACCTTTTTCTTTTGCAAACTTCTCAGCTCCGGTCCCGGCCATCATGACGTGCTCCGATTTTTCCATGACCGCAATTGCCGCGCTGATCGGATTTCTGATCACGGTTACGCCAGCCACAGCCCCGGCTTTCATCGACTTACCATCCATAACAGCCGCATCCATTTCATTTTTCCCTTCATTGGTAAAAACTGCGCCCTTGCCAGCATTGAAAAGTGGCGAATTTTCCATTACGTGGATCGCCGCCTCGACAGCCTGGACGCTGGTGCCGCCCTTTTTCAATATTGCATAACCTTTTTGCAAAGCCTCATTTAAAGCGTCCCGATACGCTTTTTCTTTCTCGGGGCTCATGTTGGCGCGCGTTATTGTGCCTGCGCCACCGTGGATTACCAGGGTGATCTTGCCCGGCTGCTGTGCCTGCGCTGAAATGCAACAGCAGATTGAAAAAAGGATTGTAAGGAAGAATTTCATCAGGCTGAGTTTTGAGTGAATGATCAAATCTAAAAATTAAGAAGCACATTACGTCATCACTGCTGAATCGATTTCTATGCTATCTTGCCGCTTTTTTGGGAGTGAGAGCAAATCTGCCTTTACTTTTATTTTGAACCTAAATATTAAGCAACCAACAACAGGATGAAAAAATTAATACTCTGCGCAGGAGTTTTGATGGCGACGCTGCAGGCATTTGCCCAGGCGCCAAAATCTGCGGACTGGAAAGTAAAAGAAGGGAAAATTGTGACGCCCTGGGCCGAAAAGGTGGTCGCGCAAAATCCGCATGCAGAATATCCGCGGCCGCAGCTGATCCGCCAAAACTGGCAAAATATCAATGGTCTCTGGAATTATTCAATCGTACCAGCCAATGCTGCAAACGCCGCGCCAACGGCATTTGAAGGTCAGATTCTCGTACCATTTGCGGTCGAATCGGCATTATCGGGTGTCGGCAGAACGGTGGGTAAAGATAGCGTGCTCTGGTACCAGCGGCTCGTGGACTTTTCACCCAAATTAAAAGATCAAAAAGTATTGCTGCATTTCGGTGCGGTGGACTGGAAATGTGATGTGTTTGTAAATGGTAAACCTGCGGGCACGCACCAGGGCGGATATGACCCTTTTACATTCGACATTACAGATTTGCTGATAAAAGAGAAGCAGCAGGAAATCGTCGTAAAAGTCTGGGATCCAAGCAGCGACGGTCCTCAGCCACGCGGAAAACAGATCAAAAATCCACACGGTATCTGGTACACGCCGGTGACTGGAATCTGGCAGACAGTTTGGCTGGAAACGGTTCCCACGAGCTACATCGCGTCCATTTTACCAACTGCTGATATTGATAAACAAAACGTTACCGTCAAAGTTGACCTGGAAAATGCAGGTGCCGATGATAAAATCAGGGTTACTGCCTGGGATGGTACAACCAAAGTAGGCGAGAAAGAAGTTGCGCCAGGAAGCGATGCGGTCATTCAGATCAGCAATGCGAAACTGTGGTCGCCGGACTCACCGTTTTTGTATGAACTGACGGCTACTGTTTTGAGAAAAGGAAAATCGGTAGACGATGTGAAAAGCTACTTTGCAATGCGTAAAATCGCAATGCAGCCTGACCAGAATGGTACTCTGCGGATGACATTGAACAACAAATTTCTTTTCCAATACGGCCCGCTCGACCAGGGGTGGTGGCCCGACGGCTTGTACACCGCACCGACCGACGAAGCTTTAAAGTTTGACATTGTGAAAACCAAGGAAATGGGCTTCAACATGATCCGGAAGCACGTAAAAGTGGAGCCTGCAAGGTGGTACCGCTACTGCGACGAGCTGGGCATGCTGGTGTGGCAGGATATGCCGAGCGGCGACATGGGCAACAATTGGGAACCGCGCCCTGCTATCACCGGACTTGAAACTGAAAAGGACCGCACACCGGAATCTGAAAACATTTATAAAACAGAATGGAAGGCGATCATGGACGCGAATCGTTTCTTTCCGTCTATCGTGGTTTGGGTGCCGTTCAATGAAGCCTGGGGCCAGTTCAAAACGGAGGAAATTACCAACTGGACCATGCAGTACGATCCAAACAGATTGGTAAACAGCGCCAGCGGAGGCAATTTCTTCCCTGTCGGACATATTATGGATTTGCACAACTATCCCGCACCAGCGATGCCACGTCCCGAGATTTTCGGCGCAAAGCAGATTATTGTTTTAGGAGAATTTGGCGGGCTGGGCTTGCCGGTAGACCAGCATACCTGGCAGCAAAAAGACAACTGGGGATATCAGAGCTTCAAAAGCCAGGAAGAGCTTTATGACAAGTACGCGTCATTTGTAGGCAAATTCGAGGCGCTGATCCGCAAAGGCTTATCGGCTGCGGTTTACACGCAAACTACGGACGTAGAAGTGGAAATCAATGGTTTGATGACTTACGACAGGAAGGTAATCAAATTTCCGGAAGCCAAAATGAAGGCGATTCATTCGCCGCTCTACAATGCTTCCTGGGTAAATTTGAAATAAGGATCTGGATTAGACTTGCTTAAAAATCAAAGGGACTTTGCAGCTGACAATCAGTTTTGCAAAGTCCCTTTCACTTTAATATAAAAAGTGTAATTAAATGTCCCTCAGCGTGTTGCCGGATGAATGCAAATCGTTTTCGTTGAATGATGGACTATTCATCAATTTTTTTTTCTCCTTCACAAAAACAACCCGTCTTTTCAGCATGTGCGCAAACAACATATATGCTCCAAACATCCCGATGTAAATGTAAAGTGACGCGGTATTGGTAATGTCGCCGTGGAATGTGAAGAATAAGGCGGTATTAATGATCGTCACCATCCAGAGTGAGAATGACGCCCAGAAATGATTTAATCCGTTGTCGATCAGGATGTGGTGCATGTGGTTTCTATCAGCCACGAAAGGCGACCCTCCTTTGAAAATCCGGACAATAAACACGCGGAGCGTATCAAAAATCGGGACGATCAGCAGCACCATCACAATAATCGGTGCATTGAAATAAGCATTCGGATCATGCAGGTAACCCACATTCAGGGACAGGAATTCGACTGAAAAAATCGAGAGCAGGTAGCCAACGATCAGCGAACCAGTGTCGCCCATGAAGATTTTACTGGTTTTGGAGAAGTTGAATCTCAGGAAGCCGAGCAAAGATCCGGACATCGCGAAAGCCAGACAGCCGAAGGAAAAGTGATCATTTAAAATAAACCAGATCCCAAAACCCAGACCGGCAATCAGACTGATTCCACCCGCCAGACCGTCGATCCCATCAATAAGGTTAACCGCATTGATGATCGCGATGAAGATGAAAACGGTCAGTGGTATACTCACAAAATCGGAAACCTGATGAATCCCGAAAATCCCGTAGAAATTATCCACCTTGAAATTGCCCATCGCGACAAGTATCAGCGAGGCGAAGATTTGAATAATCAGCTTCTTAGTCGGGTCAACCGCCAGAATATCATCTTTAATACCTAGAAAAAACAAAATGATCACGCCGGTCATCGCCAGGCTGATCAGGTTGGAATCGAGAATGTTCTCAGAATGCGGCCAAAGGAAATATGCAATTAATGTCGCTGCGAAAATAGCAATACCGCCCAATGTTGGAGTCTCCGTTTCGTGGGAGCTGCGGAATCCCGGTTTGGCAGTCAAATGCAAGAGATTTGACAGATTGATAATGATCGGGATGGAAATAATAGACAGGAAACAGGCAATCAGGAAGGAGAGTAAGCACTGATATACATCGTGATGTATAATGTTGCTAAAGTCTCCCTCGCTCAAAATCTGTAAGGGTAGTTTTAAATCCATAGTGTCTGCAAGAATGTTAGGAAGTGCGTTAAGTATATAAAGGAATAATCTAATTCAAATGACGTAAAATTAATCAATATAAAAAATATGCAAATCATTGATACTCAAAATATTTATTAACTGGACATCGATAATTTTTTCTAACACTGTTCTAAATAAATTGTAAAATCTTCCTCAAAGGTTTTAGCCATAATGTGTAGAACCTGGGCGTCAGATTGTTAGTTTTCCAGGCCTTCAAATCGTTGCGGTTTGCGGCCAGCCTGTTCTTCAAAGTACTGGTACTTACACCACCCACCCGCATCTTCACTAACACTTTTGGTAAATAACCGATCCTGACCTGAAATTTGTGAATAAATCGGAGCATCAGCTCGTAATCAGCGGCTGTTCCCAGGTCAAGACGGAATGTTCCGTTGTTCTTGTAAACTTCTTTTTTTACAAAAAAGGTCGGGTGCGGCGGCATCCATCCATTAATAAAAGAACCTTTCCTGTATTCTCCTGAGACCCACTTTCGCGTGACTTTCGTTGCATCAACCCCGTCAACAAATTCAAGATCTCCGTAAACACACTGAAAATCACCAGATTGCATCGTCTTAACCACCTCGCTGATCACCGACGGGTATGCGTAAAAATCATCGGCATTCAAGATTCCGATAACTTCGCCGGTTGCTAATTGGATGGCCTTGTTCATGGCATCATAAATCCCGGAATCCCGCTCACTGATGAATTGGGCCACTTTATCGCCGTAAGACGTCACAATTTCCTGGGTACCGTCGGTTGAATTTCCATCGACAATAATGTATTCGATATCAGAATAATCCTGTTTCAAAACCGAGTCGATGCACGACCTGATCGTGGCAGCGCCATTATAAACTACGGTGAGTATACTTACTTTCAACGGCTTATGGTTCTTGTTTTAACGTATTTGGCAGGATTACCCTGGTAAATTCCATAGGCATCCAGGTTGCTTGTCGCCACCGAATTGACGGTCAGCACGGCATGCGAGTAAGCGGTAACATTCGGACAAACCGTCGCTTTCGCACCGATCCACACGCCGTCCTCCAATGTGATCGGTCCCACTTTCAGGTCGAATGTGCTGCGGGTATAATCGTGATTTCCGGTCAAAAGCATGCAACCCTGCGAAAGACAGACGTTTGATTCAATAGTCACCAAAGTGAGGTTGTCAATCCACACATCTTCGCCGATCCAGCAATGGTTTCCGATCTTCAAAAACCAGGGATACTTAATGTTCACTTTCGGCTTGATCACGATACCAATACCGATCTTCGCCCCGAACATTTTCAGCAGCATGATTTTAAATGAAGATGGGTAGGGAATGTACGTATTGAAAAACAGCCGGTTAACAATATACCACGAAAGCAGCTTCACAAAGCCGCCGCCCGGATTGAACCAGTCAATGTTATACCCGGACAGATTGGTTTGGGTTCCTAAGGTCTTTTCCATATTCTGTCCTGAAATGCGATATAATCGTCTCTTTATCTTTTCCTACGCGGTGATACACTTCATATATTTTCGCGTCGACGAGGAAGCGGTACCAAAATCCCTGCAATACATGCCAGATTAGCCCCTTTGTCCCGTCCAGAAATCCTCCTTTTAAAATATATCTGTAACCGAAATAAACAAACGGCCGGGTAAAGAGCGGGAGGTCGGCGTACTTCACTTTGAGATACCGGGTACGCTGTTCCTGACTTCCCCAAAAGCTGGGTTCAACCGTCTCTTTGCTATCAAAATTATATTTAATATTCAATAAATCAATCACTTCCCTTATTGCATAATTGTTATGCTTTTGAGTCCACCAGGTAAGATTATTCAGGTTGTGATCGACGATATCGTGTTGCAATTGCTCGGTTCTGCCGCTGCTCAGTTTGATATGTTCGTCCATCCACAACTCTTCGCAAATACCTTGTCCATTTCGCCAGATCCGCAAAAGCCAGATTGGATAATACCCACCACGGCGGATCCATTTTTCCATAAAAATGACCCTTCTTTTGACATATAACCCTGAAACATCCTGCTGAAAACTGCGCATCGACATATTCAGTTCCTGCGCCAGTTCGGAGGTAATGTATTCGTCGGCATCCATCCGCATCAGCCATTCCGTTTTGAACGGATTATTCTGAATACCAAAATTGAATTGAAATGCGTAAGAAACCCAGGGATTCTGAACCACCGTAGCGCCCAGGTTTCGGGCAATTGTTACCGTATCGTCAGTGGAAAAAGAGTCGACAATGAAGATTTTGTCGGTGATCAGCAGCAGGCTTTTTATGCAACGCTCAATGTGCCTGGATTCATTGTGTGTCAAAATGATGACAGATAAGTCAATCATACCCAGTCTGAAACGTTAAAAAAATAGGCTTTCGCGGTGATGTTCAATATTTCAAAGTTAGCCAATTTTCTTAACTTTCTTGTATTCTTCCAATAACTGATTGGCAACCACTTTGATGTCAAAATTTTCCACTACCATCTTGTAGGCGCGATTTACAATGTCGGCAGCGTACGATTTATCTTGTAATATTTTAAGAATTCCTTCTGCTACGCCTTCACTATTCAGCGTCGTCAAAAATGCAGCATTGTGCTTCTTAATGTAATCGCCAAATCCCACGCGATCAGACACCACCGTCGGGATTTTACAAGTCATCGCTTCGAGGACTGCGATCGAAAAGCCTTCGGAATAGGAGGGAAGCACGAAAAGATCAGCATCTGAAAATGCTTCTTTTTTATTGGTATCGGTCAGCAATCCCACCAGTTTAACCCGGTCGCCTAGGTTGTTTTTCTGGATAAAATCTTCGGTTTCAGCCTGGTATCCGTCATCTGGGCCGGCGAGGATCAGCACGGCATTTGGCAAAACTTCACTGACTTTTTTAAATGCCGGGAGCAGCAGGTCGAGACCCTTTTTAATGTTAAGCCTTCCCATAAAAAGGATCAACTGCTGCTCGGCACCAATCTGATGTTTTTGTCTGAAAATACCTTTGGGCGGCAAATTCTCGTAATCGGACAGCTTCATACCATTCGGCACGATCACCATGTTTTTCGGCCGGTAACCCAGGTAGCGGATCACGTCTTCTTCCTCGTCGGTGTTGTTGATCTGGATCAGGTCGGCTTTGCCAAGTAATCTTTTCTGGTAAAGGATCGTCACGATTTGCTTTTTCCACTTGCTGTGCGCCACGGCCCATTTGTCGAGCAGGCCGTGAATCGTGATGACTTTTACAGCATTATTTTTAATCAGAAACGGCGCCAGCGCGCCGAAATGCCAGATTCCGTGCATGTGCACCACATCGTATTCATGTATGTGCTGTTTCAGGTATCGGTACATTTCCACGGAAAATTCGCGGTAAAAGTTGCTGATTGGCGTCGTGCGCTTGCATTCGATCAGCCGTGCGCCGGCCGGGACGGTGTAACTTTTTTCGCCGGGTGTCATCGGGCTGAGGATATCCACCTCGTGCCCCTGCGCCAGCACTTCCGTCGTGTGGTCGTAGATAATTCTTGCGGGGCCTCCGATGGCCCAAGTGTATGCACAGATATTCAGGATTCGCATGCTTTAAATTGATATTTTGGAACTGCGTCCTCAGGATGCACCGTCCAGTTTTTGATAACATTTTACCATTTCCGCCGCTACGTCGCGCGACGAAAATGGGGCGATTAGTTCAAGCGATGCCTGACCCATACCCGCGATTTTTCCAGGTTTTTTTTCAAAAAACTGCATCGCGGACACCAGCTCGGATTGTTTCGCAGGATCGAACGTAAAACCATTTACTTCATTTTTGACCAGATCCGGCACGCAGCCGCATTTTTCCGAAACGATCACGGGCATACTGCAAATCATCGCTTCATTTACCACAAGTCCCCACGGTTCCGATTTGCTTGGCAAAATGAGCACGTCACTTTTCGCCAGGAAATCAGGTATCTGGTACCACGGGAAGCCGCCGGGAAAGGAAACTTTATTTTTGAGTTCCAGCAAATCAACCAGTTTTTCCAGCGCAGATCTTGCCGGTCCGTCACCGACCAAGGTCAATTTCCACAATGAGTTTGGATTTGCTTTCAACATTTGATCGTACGCCCGCAGCAGCATTTCCAGATTTTTTTCCGGCGCCAGTCTCCCTACATATATAAAGCTGCGCGACAGTTTTTCAACATTTGCCTCACCAGATTTTGCTTCCTCGTAGCGGCTCCTAATCAAATCTTCATCCACCACCGCAGCATTACGGACCGCAATGTCAGCGGGATTAACTCCCAGATTTTCAAGATACTCGGCCGATGATTTTCCAAAACAAAAAAACGCATTCCCCCGGCCCACGATAAAACTCTTAACCGATTCACGCCAGCCCGAGCGCTCATGATCGGCCGGGGAAGATTCGGAGGAAATGACCACTTTCACGCCTTTCAGTCTCGCATAAAACATCAGCAGCACCTGCGCCATATCGAAATAGCCGGTAATGTTGAGGACGGTCGGTTTGTATTCTTTGAAAATCCGGAACAATGCTTTGCGCCGCTCCTGGAAAGTCACGCTGTCCAGGCTCCGGTTGAAAAGTACCTGATAAGGATAATGATATTTGACGGTATCGTCGGGCTGCATGTTGCTACGGCTCGCCTCGTTTAACGCGATTTGCGCCACCAGAAATTCGCTTTGCGGGTCGGTTTCCAGCAAAACCCGATGTATCTCGCTGAAAAGCCACGACTTATAATGTGCCCATAATTGATTGTGAACCACCAGTACGCGCATTACTTTTCAAGTTTTAAGTATTCCTGAAACAACGGATACAGGTTATTGGATAAAAATCGCTGGCCCTGGTCATTGTAATGCACCACGTCATTTTTGCGGTAAAGATCTTTGGAAACCCGAAACTGAAATTCATTGATCAGTCTGATATTTTTTCCTGCCGCAAACTGGATTATCTCGTCGCCCTGATCATTAAAATGCCCCATATCGATTTCCGAAATTTCGGGGTGCAGGTAAATAAAAAATGGAATGTTGTTCGCTTGGGCAATTTCGTACAACTGCTCGTAGCCCGGATTAAAACCGACGCCCGGCTTGCGGATGCCGGCATTATTCAGCTTCTCGTCTTCTGTAATATCCTTTTTATCAGGTGTTTGACTTGCAGGAACCTCCTTTTTAACTGAATCAATTTTGCTCGTAGAATCCACTTTCGCTGTACTGGGCTTTTCCTCAGCAGTTTCTTGTGTTGGCCTGAAAAACCGGTCGAGATAATAGAAGAAAATCCACCGGTACCGGTCCCACAATTCATACAGCGCCACTTTGTACTGCTTGTTCGGCATACCCGGATCGACGCCCACCGGACTAATGTGCGACATGATATCGTGTGCGTCGTGGCTGCTCGTCACCAGGCACATGAGCTTCGCTTTAAATGTGCCGAATTTTTTGAGATAAGCCGCCACGTTATCCGGCCCCCAAGAGCCCGCCGAAATGTTCAGGACGCGCACTTTTTTATGATAATCCTTGAGAAAACGCCTTTCCAGAATCGTGGAGGCAATGCTATCCTGATCTGTGAGGCTGCCGCCATTGACGACCGAATCGCCGATCAATAAAATAACGATGCTGTCGGATGGTGCGATTTCTTCATTCCGCATGGAAAAATGGTTGGTGCGAAGTGTTGAGCCAAAGCGTTTTACGTCCTGATTAGGCGCGTAGATATATTCGAAATCGGGGTCTGAAATGTAAAGGGGGGAATTGCAGAAGCCAAATGCCACTCTCAAAACAACTTCGGCTACCGCGGCAAGGATGACAATGCTGATTAAAAAGCCGTATAGGTACTTTGACATTAAATATGGGTCAGTTCTGAGTCGTTTGAGTGCGCAAATTTAGGATTACTTTTTCCAAAACCGACTTTTTGATATTTGCATCATCAAATAATGAGCCACTGGCTCTCACGCTTCATCTTGGAACGATAATTTAAAGATAGCCGCCACACAAGCATTGATGCTTAATCATTCGCTAAAAACCAACCTTATGAAATTCATTGAATCAAATGCAGGGACCACGGGTGAGCCGGTGAAATTGCTGGTACACGAAGTAGGCCAGGGTAAGCCTGCCCTGTTTATTACCGGCTGGCCTCTGAGCCACGAAATGTGGGAATACCAGTTTAATGTGCTTCCAAAACATGGGATCCGCTGTATTTCTTATGATCGCCGCGGTTTCGGGCACTCCGATAAGCCTTGGAGCGGATATGATTACGATACTTTGGCGGCTGATTTAAACGCTGTGATTGAAGCACTTGATCTGCACGATGTTACGCTGGTAGGTTTTTCGATGGGCGGCGGTGAAGTGGTGCGTTATCTGAGCACTTATGGCAGCGAAAGAGTTTCCAGAGCCGTACTGATCAGCTCGGTAGTTCCTTATATGTTGAAAACCGAGGACAATCCGGAGGGTTTACCGCAGGAAATGTTCGACGAATTTGTGCAGCAAATTGAAGACGATCGGCCTAAATTTCTTGCCGGTTTTGCCAAATCATTTTATGGGAATTCCCTGCTCAACAATGCCGTAAGCGACGAAATCCTGACCTGGCACGGCGGCCTGGCATTGCAGGCATCGGGACGGGCTACCACCCAATGTATCAGAAGTTTCAGCGCGACGGACTTCCGTAATGAAGTTTCGCTGCTGGACGTGCCGGTGCTGATCATTCACGGGGAATCCGACAAAACAGTGCCCATCGATGCGAGCAGCGAAAGGACTTCGGATATGCTACCGGGTGCAGAATACATTATTTATGAGGGTGCTCCGCACGGATTGTTTATTACACATAAAGAAAGGCTGAACGAAAACCTGGTGCAATTTATCAACCAGGAAGTCGTGACGATCAGCAACCCATATACAGATATTGTGACCTAGGCGATAGGATGAGGGGAAGCCGGGGCAGCACGTCATGTGCTGCCCCTTTTTTATGCGAGCATCTCAATAAATTCGATGCGGTTGCCGAAAGGATCGCGGAACGAAAAACGGTTTCGGTCAGGAATTTTGCTTTCATTGGAAATCGCGATCCCATGATTTTGCAAAATAGCCCGTGCATTTTCCAAATTATGTACTTCAAAAGCCGGGTGCCGCGCTGAAATATCATGCGTTTTCTCCGCCCGTATATGCAGCTGAATATCGCCCATCTGAAACCATATCGCCCCATTTGGCAGCGGGTAACCCATATCCGTCAGCTCCGGCAAGCCAAGTATGTCGCCATAAAACTTACGTGCTTCGTCCTCCGTACCTTCGGGAATGCAGAGCATGATGTGATCGAGTCTTTTAAATTCAATTTTCATGGTTGGAGATTTTCGGTCATGTTAATGTTAAACCCACAAGGTGATCAATCCGCCCGATTTACCGGAAAACGGATCCAATGCAGGTTTTGGAACTTTGGCAATGTTCTGGTCTGCTTTGGGCCGGTCGCCAGGCTCGCCCCGGAGAATGTCGTAGTCCCGTCCGTCCGGATAAGCACCTACCACACCAAAATCGCCGGACGATTCCAGTTTTTTGTGCCCCACGCCGGCAGGTATTACCAGTATATCTCCGGCTTCTACCCGGATCTTTTCACCATTTTCCCCGCCCATGTGCAGCAAGGCATTTCCGGCAAACACACCCAAAACCTCATGTGAAATACTATGGTAATGATGATAGGTAAACACCCCATTCCGCCAGGAATTCGTCCACTGATTTTTCGCAAAAAGCGCCTCCAACCACCCCGCACCTTTCACACCCCGCTCAGCAAACACATTTTTATAAACCAGCAGTGGATATTTACTATTCGGAATCTTCCCGTCATCTTTGAAGAAGAAGGTTTGAGGGTTGGTCATGGTGGATATATCAGGTCTGTCTTGCATCCCGTAAGTTACTTATTTAAAGGCCCCTTACTTACTTCAATGCCATTTTTCCAAACTGCCTCGATGGTCCGGGTGTTCTTAATGTCTTTTTCGGGATTGGCGCTGAGGATGACTAGGTCGGCGTGTTTGCCTTTTTCGAGGGTGCCGAAGTCGGTGTCGATCTTTAATGTTTGGGCGGCGTTGCGGGTGCTGACGGTGAGGGCCTGGATCGGCGTAAGGCCGGCCTCAACCATGAGCTGCATTTCCAGATGTTCGGTGAAACCCTGCGTACGTATCGGAAAGGCGCCCGAATCGGTTCCCAGCGCTACGGTGATGCCGGCATCGAAAATCTTTTTCAGGTTGATCATCCCGATTTTGTGAGACTCCATATTCTTGGCATAATCCGGCGAGTTCCGGATTTTCTCACCATAGCTTTTGTCGGAGATCATTTCAAAAACGCCCGGTTCCAAAGAGTTTTTGAAAAAATCATCATTGACCCAATCGGGATTTCCGCCGTACGCAAATAGATATTCATCCAGCGAAAGCGTCGGGATGTAAGTAACATGCTTCTGCTTCATTTTCGCTAGCAAATCGGCATCTACTTCTTTGTCGCGGATGCTGTGGGCGATGATATCCAGCCCCGCATCCACCAGCGCGCGGGCGTCTTCGGCGTAAAACAAATGTGCAGCAACACGGATGTTCCTTTTGTGCGCTTCTGAAATGATCGCTTTATAAATTTCCGGTTTCATTTTTTGTGCGCCGCCGTGATCATCCACCCACATTTTTACCACCGTCGGTTTAACAGCCGCCAGCTTATCCATCATGGCCGGAACCTCGGCTGGTGTAGCCGGACGGAGCAGCAAATTCATCCATGAGCCAGGATTGGGATCAGGCACATTGAAACCATATCCCGCTGAAAAAAGTCGGGCACCCGGCAGCTTGCCAGCCACCGTAGAATCGCGCAGGCCTTCAAAGATGAGCGGCCGGTCGGTACCCATCACGAGCACTGCGCTCACGCCATAATCTTCATACTTTTTCAGCTGGCGCAAAATATTTTCACGCGTATAATTTTCGGCCGACGAAGTATTTCCCTTCAATGTCCCGATATGCGCGTGAGCGCAGATTAGCGAGGGGATCACTATTTTTCCTGAGAGGTCCTGCACCTTCGCGTTGCCGGGTTTCAGGCCCTTGCCGATTTCAGCGATGCGGCCGCCCGATACCAGTATGTCCATATTTTGCCTCGGTGCCGACCTGGTCCCGTCAATCAGTGTCACGTTTTTCAAAAGCACCGGTGACAGCTGCGCCTGCGTACGAAAAGCCGCGGAGAGCATTAAAAACAGGATAAAAATGATGTCGATTTTTTTCATAAGATATATGCAGACCATGTTTTGGTTACATCAAAAAATGCCTGCCGTCTGGTATAGAATTTGAAACAATTCGTGGAATAATTTTATAAAGACTATCAAAAAGTAAATTAAGCATCCGATCTCTTAAGTTTTGAAATCATGGCCAAATATTCAAAAAAAGCGAGTGAAAAAGTAGGGGAGACCCTGCACGAGCAAAAAGAAGGAAAGCTCAAATCCGGCTCCGGTAAGAAAGTTACTTCCAAAAAACAGGCGATTGCGATCGGTCTTTCGGAGGCTAGAAAAGAAGGTGCAAAAGTGCCGAAGAAAAAGGATTAAAAATCGTTAACATTTAGCAAACCTTTTTACCAGGCCGTTTCGATGGTGAAAAGGTTTTTATATGTCGAACTGTGTAGACGTACCGCTACACGACGCGTATAACAGAGCTCAAAAAAACCTATATTGTGGGTCAATCTTTGATCCGCTACTCAGACGTTATAATTGTCAGTGTTTTAAATGAAGGACATTTTAAGGAAAGCGCTATTTGGTTTGCAGCAGAAAGATGAGGGCGTTTTCGATTTTGTGCAAGAATCTGCCGCCGACGGTTTTCTGATCTGGGAATATCAAAATCCGCAGCAATACTGGGCGGACAAAAGGCTGCTGAAAACACTGGCAAATACCGCGAATCCTGCGGGACTGGACGAAACCTTAGAGAATTTCCTCGAAAATAAGCAGTTCCAAAATTATCAGAAGAGTGCGCTTTTACATTTCTCAGATGACAATGCTGCTCTCGCGGGCAGGATCAGAGTAGTAGAAGAGGGTAAGCCGACGTTCTTGCTTGACCTCAATTCAATCATCGGATACGATCCGGAAAGCGGAGGAAAATTGGTAATTACAGGCTTTCAGGTAGATCGCCAGGTGGCGTACATTCCGGGCGAGCTCACCAATACCAAGCTATATAATTCCTTCCTGAAAAGTAACTGGCTTTACATGGTCGGGATCAACGTGGAAGGGAATTACATTTATGTAAATGATTATTTCTGTGAGTTTTACGGACTCAGCCGCGAAGAAGTTTTGGGTAAATCTTCGCTGAGCGGCGTTGTTCCCGAGGACATTGAAAAGTGTTTGCACGTCGGAAACCTTTGTTTCAAAAACCCCGGGACACCCAATTCTGTAATCCTGAGGAAAATGTCTGTCGAAGGCATTAAGGTAACCCAGTGGGAATTTACAGGCGTTGCGGATGAAAATGGCCAGGTGTACGAACTATTTTGTATCGGCTACGACATTACCGAGCACGTAAAAGTGGAAGAAGATTTGTCGGTACTCGTTTCCAACATGCAGGATGTCCTTTTTACCATCACATCCGACGGAATATTCACCTACGTGTCGCCCAGCTGGACTGTCATGTATGGATATACGGTGGAAGAAACGGTAGGTCACCCTTTCACGGAATTTATTCATCCCGACGATTTCAAAGTATGTTTTGAAGCCCTGAAAACCGCTTCTGAAACCGGTAAGCCGGTTCCAGGCGGCATCGAGCACCGCATTATTCACAAAAACGGGGATTGGTCTTGGAGCAATACCAGTGCCAACATTGACCCTTCGAGCGGTAATATCATTCTTACGAGCCACAACATCACCGAGCTGCGCAACTCGCGCGAAAAGCTTCGGGAGCTGGCGATCGTTGCTTCCAATACGACGGACTACATTGTCATCGCTGACAACAAAGGAAAGATTACCTGGGTCAACGAAGCGTACGAACGTAAAACTGGGCTCAGCGTGAAGGAAGTGATTGGCATGAACCCGATGGATTTATTGAAAGGGCCGGATACCGACCCGGAAACCATTGAATTTATCTACAATGAATGTGTTGCCCGGCGCGTGGTGCAGGCCGAAGTACTTTGTTACACCAGAATCGGCGAGCCTTACTGGGTCGACATTAAGATTACACCTGTATTTAATGATAAAGGAATCTGCACGCATTTTATCGCTGTGGAAAGGGACATTTCGGCGCGTAAAAGGTCGGAGGAGGAAATGCGGCGGATGCAATATATGCTGGAACAAACCAACACCGTAGCCCGGATCGGTGGCTGGGAGTTGAATTTGCAGACAGATAAATTATACTGGACGCCCATTACAAAAGAACTGCACGAGGTGGCCGGCGACTACGAGCCAAACCTCAGCACAGCCATCAGCTTTTACAAAGAAGGTTATCACCGGGATCTGATCACCCGCGTCGTCAACGAAGCAATCGCGACCGGTAAATCCTGGGACTCAGAACTTCAAATTGTCACGGCCAAAGGAAATGAAGTGTGGGTGAGGACGATCGGGAAGTCGGAGGTAGTTGATGGTGTGAGTATCCGCATATATGGCGCATTCCAGGACATTACCTCCCGCAAACGTGCCGAAATGGCTATTCAAAGCTCGGAAGCGAAGTTCCGGAGCCTCTATGATTCCACCAGCGACGCGGTAATCCTTTTCAACGATAAACAATACCTGGACTGCAACCGGGCAGCTTTGCGCATGTTCGGATTGAATGATACCGACGAGCTGAGGACATTGGAGCTGGGTGTTTTGTCAGGGTTCAATGCACCGGAATCTGCCGAGCAGCAGATAATTTTCAGAGATCATATCAATGCGTTGTACGAAAACGGCTCACATACCTTTGAGTGGAGTTTTGGTGGCTATGCGGGTGTAGAACCGTTTATCGCCGAGATTTTGCTGACATTGATCAATGTTAATAATGAGCAGATAATCCAGTCAGTGATCCGTGATATTACGATGCGGAAGAAAGCCGAGGCGGAATTGCTGGAAGCCCGGGAGCACGCCGAATCAGCTAATAAGCTCAAATCGGAGTTTCTGGCCAATATGAGCCACGAAATCCGAACCCCACTGAATGGTGTGGTCGGATTTACGGATCTTTTGATGAAGACCAATCTCGACGAGACGCAGCAGCAGTATATGTCCATGGTTTTCCAGTCGGCCAACTCGCTGCTCGATATTATCAATGACATTCTCGACTTTTCAAAAATCGAGGCAGGTAAGCTCGAATTATCATTTGAAAAAACGGATCTGCTCGAAATCTCCGGTCAGGTAGCGGATATGGTGACTTACCAGGCGCAGCAAAAGCATCTGGAAATGTTGCTCAACATT
The DNA here is from genome assembly GCF_005860805.1 of Dyadobacter luticola. Classification (GTDB taxonomy): domain Bacteria; phylum Bacteroidota; class Bacteroidia; order Cytophagales; family Spirosomataceae; genus Dyadobacter; species Dyadobacter luticola. The sequence continues at coordinate 798,819 of NZ_VCEJ01000002.1, forward strand.
CCTTCCGACATTCCACATTTCGTTTGGGCGGATTCGGTCAGGCTACGCCAGATTTTGGTGAACCTACTGAGCAATGCGGTGAAGTTTACCCTCGCAGGTGAGATCGAGCTGAAAATCGAACTTTCTCAGATTGACGGCGACAATGATTGTCATTTCCGGTTTTCAGTTCGTGATACCGGCATTGGCATTGATCCCGCCAATCAGCAGCGGATTTTCGAAGCATTTGCGCAGGAAGATGCCTCTACCACGAAACGTTTTGGCGGCACTGGGCTTGGGCTTACCATTTCAAATAATTTGTTGGGCCTGATGGACAGCAAGTTGCAGCTCATCAGTACCCCCGACCAGGGCAGCACTTTTTATTTCGACGTCAAATTCCCGATGGTTGAGGGCAAAGATCAGTTTGAGTGGGACAATGTGGATGACATTCACCGTATCCTGATTGTCGACGACAGCGAGAATAATTGTCACATTCTCAGTGATATGCTCAACAATAAAGAGATCGCTTCCGATTATGTGCGCAGCGGAGAAGATGCGGTGGACTTGTTGAAATCAGGAGAAAAATACGACGTGATCCTGATGGATTGTCAGATGCCCGGCTGGGGCGGGATCAAAACGATCGTGGAAATCAGGGATCTGGGCGGGCAGTTTGAACACCAGCCGATCATTTTGCTGAACGATTCTTTCGAGGAAGATATGCTTGTTTCGATGCGAAATGAACTCGACATTCATCACTTTCTGGTAAAACCTGTCAAGATCCAGCAGCTGTTTTTTACCTTGTCCAACTTGGGTCTGAAAAAGCGGGCGGGTGTCGAGAAGGCTGTCGAGCAGCCGCAGCTGGAAGATAAAATTGCTTCAAAAAATTACCGGGTACTCATCGCTGAGGACCATCGGATCAATATGCTGCTTGTGAAATCGATGCTAGGGAAAATAGTACCGAATGCCGAGCTGGTGGAGGCGGCAAACGGTTTGGAAGCCGTGCATGCCTACGAGGAGCATCTTCCGGACATTGTTTTGATGGACATTCAAATGCCGGAAATGAATGGTTACGAGGCGACGAGGACGATCAGAAAAATCGCCCACCAACTGCACGTGCCGATCATTGCATTGACAGCAGGTACAGTTGTGGGCGAACGTGAAAAGTGCCTAGAGGCAGGAATGGACGATTATCTGACCAAACCCGTTTTAAAAGACACCCTCGAAAAAGCGATCCGAAAGTGGCTTTTTAATAACCAGCGTTAACTATTTATCACCTGGCCACCATTCGGGTGCAACACCTGGCCGCTCATATAAGATGCGTCTTCGCTTGCCAGAAATACGTAGCAAGTCCCTACTTCGCACGGCTGGCCCGGGCGCTTGAAAGGTGTATCTTTTCCAAATTTTTCCACACGCTCGGAATCGAATGTAGAAGGAATAAGCGGCGTCCAGATCGGGCCCGGCGCTACGGCGTTGACCCTGATACCTTTATCTGCCAGATTATCAGCCAGCGATCGGGTATAGGCGACAATCGCACCTTTTGTCGATGAATAATCAAGTAGCGACGGACTGCCGTGATACGCTGTGATCGACGTGGTATTAATGATTGAATCTCCCTCTTCCATCTGAGATAAAACGGCCTGCGTGAACTGAAAAAAGGAGAAAATGTTAGTCGTGAAAGTGTCCGTCAGCTGCTGCGTCGAAATTTCGCGTACATCATCTTTTGGATGCTGCTCGGCGGCATTATTGACCAAGATATTGATTTTTCCAAACTGATCCAGCGTCTGCTTTACAGCATCTTTGCAAAAATTTTCATCACGGATATCGCCGGGAATCAGCAGACAAGCCTTTCCCTCCGCTTCCACGAGCGATTTAGTCTTATCAGCATCTTCATTTTCTTCCAGGTAAACAATCGCGACGTCTGCGCCTTCCCGGGCAAAATGTATCGCCACCGACCGTCCGATTCCACTATCTCCACCCGTAATTAGTGCTGTTTTACCTTGAAGCTTGCCGCTTCCCCGGTAATTTTCGCGGATATAGATGGGTTTTGGGTCCATTTCCTCTTCAATTCCCGGGCGCACATCCTGCGTTTGTCCCTTCGTATCTATGTCGTAATTCATGATCAGCTTTTTTTAGTTAATGATTTTTTAAACCGTGCCTTTGAAAAAAGGGCGTGCCAGCAGCAAATAGTCACCCGGACAGCCCGGGACGCTGATTTTTATAAAATACAAAAAGGGAAAAATGCGCAAACATTTGCACAGAAGAACCACCCGAAGTGATACATCCGACTTTCAAAAACTGATTAAATCCGACCGGCATAATTATAATGTCACTAAGCCGCGGACAAAACCGGAAAAACATGGATTTCAGGAAAGTAGTGATCATTGGCGGCGGATTTGCGGGGATTAACCTCGCCCAAAAGCTTTCGAAGAACAAGCAATTTCAGATAACACTTGTCGATAAAAATAATTACAATTTTTTCCCGCCCCTGTTGTACCAGGTAGCGACTGGCTTTCTCGAAGCTTCGAACATTAGCTATCCTTTCCGCAAATTTTTTCAGGATAGCCAAAACCTGCATTTCAGTCTTGGCGCGTTTCTGGAAGTTTTCCCGGAAGAAAAAAGGGTTTCCACGGAAAGCGGGGACCTTTACTACGACTACCTGGTGTTTGCCACGGGTACCGAAACCAATTATTTTGGAATGGAAAATGTGAAGAAGAATTCGGTGCCGATGAAAACGGTGCAGGATGCTCTGGCGCTGCGAAATCACATTCTCATGAATAAGGAGCGGGCCACGAAAATCACGGATTTGAATGAAAGGAAAAAGATCCTGTCGATTGTGGTGGCGGGGGCCGGGCCTACCGGGGTGGAAGTTTCCGGCATGCTGGCCGAGATGCACAAGAAGATTTTCAAGAAAGATTACCCCGAGCTGAACCGCGAAGAAGTGCAGATATACCTTGTGGATGCGTTGCCTGTGGTACTGAATCCGATGAGTAAAAAATCGCAGGAACAAACGCTGGAAGAACTCAAAGAATTGGGCATCAATGTGTTGCTGGACCACGCCGTGAGCGATTATGTCGATGGCATAGTTTCATTTAAAAATGGAAAAAAGATTGAAACTGAAACGCTGATCTGGACCTCCGGCGTGACGGCGACTGCCTTGCCGGGGATACCCAAAGAAGCGCTGGGAAGAGGAAAAAGAGTGATCGTGGACGCGTACAACCGCGTGATGGGCTATGATCACATTTATGCCCTCGGCGATATTTGCCTGATGACCACCGATGAAAAATTTCCGGACGGACATCCGCAGCTGGCGCAGGTAGCAATCCAGCAAGGAAGAAACCTGGCGGAAAATTTGGTGCGAATCGCAGAAAATAAGGAACAGAAGCCATTTAAGTATACCGATAAGGGTACGATGGCGATTATCGGGATCAATAAGGCGGTGGCTGATCTGCCCGGATTGCATTTCAAAGGATTTATCGCTTATTTTCTGTGGCTCGTGGTGCATTTATTCTCCCTGATCCGCTACCGGAACCAGGTAAAAACATTGTATAACTGGATGGTGTTGTTTTTTACAAGAGACCAGTCACTGCGTTTTATCCTTGATGCCAAACCCGAAAATAAAGGCTAATCCACATTTATGATCAAGACCATCACCGACCAGAAGAAGTTTCCATTTGAATGGTTGGATATCTTAGACCCTGAGCCCGAAGAACTTAAAGACATTGCGGCGAAATACAAGCTGCACGAATCTTCCATCAAAGACTGGCTGCAAACCGATCATTTGCCCAAATATGAAAATGTAGGCAGCTATGTGCTGATCATTTTCAGGATACATTGCCACAAGGTGCCGGAGGAGGCAGATACTGTCCCCGAACTGACCGATAAAGTGGTGATTTTTATGAGTGATGAGCGGGTGATCACGCTCCACAAAAAAAAATGGGACGCGCCAAAAGCGATCCTGGAAAACCAGCTGGAACAACATCATTGCCAGACGACCCACGATCTGGTGAATGAAATCGTAAAAAGTTGCCTTTCTACCTACGAGGCGCCATCGGTGAAACTGACGGAGGATATTGAGTATTACGAGCAGAATATGTTCCTGAAAAACCGGAAACCGACGCTGCTGAAAGGACTTTATTATCTGCGCCGGCGTACCGAAGTGACGCGCAGGGTGATCATGCTTTCGCACGAGATCATCGACAAGATTGACAATCAGGAACATTCCAACACACATACCCGCGATACCAGGGATTTGTACGTGAAGCTGCACAACATTTACGATACGCTTTTCGAAAATATGAACCAGCTGGTGATGATCTATTTCTCGATTTCTTCGCAGCGTACCAATGAAATAGTCCGCGTTTTAACGCTGTTTTCCGTATTTTTCATGCCGCTTACTTTCATCGTCGGCATTTACGGCATGAACTTCGATTACATGCCGGAGCTCAGGCTAAAATTTGGTTATCCGGGCGTAATGATTTTGATGGGGCTGATCACGATCGGGATTTATACTTGGTTCAAAAGGCGCGGCTGGCTCTGAAGTAACCTGCTTTCAAAGTGTGTTTTTAAGTATATGAATCAACGTTCTACAAGATTATTCTTCTTCCTTTCCCTTTTATTAATCAGGAGTTTCTGCCCGGAAATTTCCGCTGCTGAACCGTTTGCAGTTCCCAAGCCGCCCGCTAACCTGCTGGCTACTGCGAATTCAGCGACGCAAATCACATTAACCTGGCAGGACGGCTCTGTGGATGAAACCGGTTTTGAGGTGGAAAGATCGTTGGATAACAAGACTTACACGAAGCTTATAGACCTGCCTGCCAATACCAAAACATACATTAACACGGGCTTAACTGCCTTCACCTCATACTGGTACCGTATCCGCGCCAAAAATGCCAGTGGCTTTTCTACTTATTCCAACATTGCATCAGCCACCACATTACAACTCCCGCCTGCCGCGCCAGACGAACTTGCGGGGTCCGCTGTTTCCACGACGCAAATCAATCTGACCTGGACGGACAATGCGACTAATGAGACCGGTTTTCAGCTGGAAAGATCATTGGACGGAAATTCCTTTTCGAAAATCGCGGACCTGGCGGCCAATGTGACAACTTACCAAAATGCCGGTCTGACGACATTTACCGAATATTTTTACCGCATCCGCGCAGTGAATGCCGTCGGGGCGTCGGCATATAGCAATGCGGTCGCCATCAAAACCCAGAACATTCCTGCGCCCGACCGTCCGCTGAATCTTACGGCGGTACCGACCGAGCCAGAGCTGATCCAGGTGCGCTGGTCGGCAGTGACGGGCGGCGCTACTGAAACAGTTATTGAAAGGTCGAAGGATAATGATGAGGGTTTTGTGCAAATCGGGAAAGTGGCTGCCAGCGTGCTGCAATTTGAGGATCGGGGGAAAAAGGAGACTGCTGATTATTATTATCGGATCAAAGCAATCAATGCCGGTGGCAGCTCGCCTTACAGCACAATTTCCATCGTCCGAGCATCGACGATTATTACCGGTGTAGAGCCAGCTAAAATTGGTGATTTGATTTTTGCGGCGGGAAAAACATTGGTAACTGAAATCCAAAGTCAGTCGCGGGCCACACTTTCCGTTTATGACATGAGAGGAAATCAGCGCCAAAGAATTGCAGTAACCGCTTCATCCAGAACGGATTTGTCAGCATTACCATCTGGACTTTACATTGTGGTGATTGAAATTCCGCAAAAAGTAATTTCCCGCAAAATCCTGCTTTATTGAGCAGCTACTTAGAAAAAACCTAAATCCAGACCTATGAAAAAAATCTGTCTACTTCTGCTGGCAGTGGCCGCGCTAGTCATTTCTAGTCCCGAATTTGCAAAGGCGCAATCGAAGAAAAAATACATTGTGAATGCCTATGTCGGCGGTTTTCGGGGTTTGGTGAAAACTGAGGAGATTGATGCCGATAAGCTGACACATATTAATTATGCCTTCGTCAATGTGAAGGATAGCTTGGCGACGCTTACCAATCTGGCGACGGACTCCATCAATTTCCGGAAATTAAATGCATTAAAACTGATCAACCCGGACCTGAAAATTGTCATTTCGATTGGCGGCTGGGCGTGGAGTGAAAACTTTTCGGACGCGGTTCTGACCGAAACTTCCAGACAAAAATTTGCCAAATCCAGCGTCGACATTATCCGCCAATACAACCTCGATGGCGTGGATATCGACTGGGAATACCCTGCGATGCGCGGCGAGGAAGGCAATATTTACCGGCCCGAGGATAAACATAATTTCACATTAATGTTCAAGGCTTTGCGTGACGAGCTGAACATGCTGGAAAAGGAAAAGGGCCGGAAATTCCTGCTAACCACTGCCGTCGGCGGCTCCAAATCTTTTGTAGAAAACACTGAAATGGGCGACGCGCAGCAGTACCTCGACTACATTCTGATTATGACGTACGACTACGGCGGCAAAAACGGGACAGTCGGCCATCACACCAATTTGTACGATTACGGTGTGGAGGAAGGCTCTTCGGCTGACAGGTCTGTGAAAAATTTCATGGCTGCTGGCGTACCGGCTAACAAAATCGGCCTCGGCGCTGCATTTTATGGAAAAGGCTGGGAAGCAGAAACGATAAAAAACAATGGTTTGGGTGAAAAACGTATCAAAGCCGTGCAGGGAGGCGGTTACACCAAGCTGAAAGACACATTGATAGACCAGAATGGTTATAAAAAATACTACGACAAAAAGGCCCGCGCACCTTATCTGTTTAATGAAAGTACCCGGACATTGATCACTTACGAAGACGAAAAATCCATCAAGGATAAGTGTAAGTATGTCAAAAAGAACAAATTAGCTGGGATATTCTTCTGGGAATATTTCAGCGATCCCAAGGAATATCTGCTGACTGAGATCAGTAAGGACTTGGATTAGAAACCAGCGCGAGCAAATCACTCCTGGTCAATGATTTCAAAATGGATGTATCCGTTTTCACGAGATCATTAGCCAGGTCTTTTTTCGATTCCTGCAATTCCATCATCTTTTCCTCTATCGTATCCGGGCAAATGAGCCGCACGGCGATCACATTTTTCTTCTGCCCGATGCGGTAACTCCGGTCAATCGCCTGATTTTCAACCGCCGGGTTCCACCACGGATCGATGATGTAAACGTAATCGGCTTCGGTGAGGTTTAGTCCTGTACCGCCCGCTTTCATGCTGATCAGGAAAACGCGCACATCCGGGTTATTCTGGAAATTTTCCACTTTTGCCGCCCGGTCTTTCGTCTGTCCGGTCAGATATTCAAAGCCAATGTTGCGTTTTTCCAACTCCGGTCTGATCAAATCCAGCATCGTCACAAACTGACTAAAAACCAGGATCTTATGTTGCGGCGATTTCATCTCGATCTGCTCCAACAAGGTGTCGATTTTCGCAGAAGCGTTGCCGTAAAAAGCGTCATCATTGAGCAGGGCAGGGGAGTTACAGATCTGGCGCAGCTTGGTCAATCCCTGCAAGACGTGCAGCGTACTTCGCTCAATATCAACCTCATTCCGTGTGTTCAGGAATGTGAAAAATTCCAGTTCATAAGCATTATAAACTTTCCGCTGCTCGTCGCCCATTTCGCAGTAGATCACCATTTCGGTTTTATCCGGCAGCTCAGTCGCAACCTGCTTTTTAGTGCGCCGCAAAATGAAGGGGTTAATCCTTTTCTGCAATTCTTTCGCGCGGTCGTTTTCTTTAAACCGGTCGATTGGCGTGGAAAAATGATGTTTGAAATGAAATTTGCTACCCAATAGTCCCGGACACGCAAATGATAGCTGACCGTACAAATCGAATGTATTGTTCTCCACTGGTGTACCCGTCAGCACCAGTTTGTTCCGCGATTGCAGCAGCCGTGCAGCCTTATAACGTTGAGATTCAGGGTTTTTAATGGCCTGCGATTCGTCGAGGATAATGTAGTTGAAATGGTATTTTTTTAAATAATTGACATCCATCAGCAACGTTCCGTAGGAAGTCAGCACAATGTCGAAGTGATCAAACCGTCCGGTTTCCTTGATGCGGTCGGAGCCGTAAATCGTGAGTACTTCCAGGTCGGGCGCAAACTTCTTGATTTCGTCCTGCCAGTTGAAAATCAGCGAAGTAGGTACGATAATCAGGTTGGTTTGCTTGCCGTGCTTTTCTTTTTGGGATAACAAGAAAGCGATGATCTGCACCGTTTTTCCCAGGCCCATATCATCCGCCAGGCAGCCGCCGAAGTTGAAATCGTCGAGGAAGTTGAGCCAGTTAAGTCCTTGTTTCTGGTAATCGCGTAAGGTGGCTTTCAAGGTAACCGGTTCAGCGACAGACGGAATGGTATCGAAACTTTCAAACTTGGTACGGTAAAATGCGATCTGCTCACGAACTTCCCGGTCCAGCAATTCCTCGTCGTACATTTCGCTGACCGAGATAAAATTCACTTTCGGCGTGCGGATCGTTTCTTCCACGATTTCCCCTGCCTCAAAGAATTTGGCAAACTTTTCAATCCAGTTTTCAGGCAAAATTCCCAGCGTACCATCGCCAAGCTCGACATATTTATTCCGGTTTTTGACCGCCTTATGCAAATTTTTCAGCGTCACATTTTGCTTGCCGAACTTCACATTTGCTGTGGTGTTGAACCAGTTGATCCCGCTGATTACATGTACCGAAACCTTTGCCTTGTGCAGGTTCACGCGATTTTTGGTCAGCGTATTAAAGCCGAGAATTGAGATTCCCTGTTCCTGCCACTCGTCAAAAACATCGAGAAACCAGTTTTCATCGAGAAACTGATTTTTATGGAGATAAAAGAAATTTTTGCCGAGCTGCTCCTCAAAATCAGGATGTTGGCGAATTATAGCGGCGCCGAATCGGTTTTCCAGATCATTGTCACGCGCCACTGTGAAAGGATTTCCGTGACTATCCACTGAGTAAATTTCCTTCCTTGAAAACAGCGCAACCTCCACTTTTCCATACTTCACGACCGGCGTGATCAGCACATATTGCCCGAAATCTTCCAGGTAAATGATCTTTCCGATTTCGTTATCAAAACCCTGCTCTTCTTTCTGCTGCTCAGTGGCGGGTTTCAGGTAAGAATAAATGATCCCGATCCGGTTCTCGATCTTCGCAAGCACATTTTGCCTGAATTCCTCAAACTTGGATTCGTGGATGATGATCTTCTGGTTGTGTTGCTTAAAAAACGAAACTGCATTTAAAATGTCCTCCCTGTCAATAAGATAAAGAGAGCTTTGGTATAGCACGAAATAGTCGTAGCGCATCTGCACCTTTTCCAGGTCGAGGTAAATGCCGTCGAGGATGAGGTAGCCGGAAATGTGGTAAAACTGCTCCTTGCGGTCAATGTGCAGCTGCATATCGATCGGCGACTGTTCCAGCCGGACGGGTATCAGCGAGGCCGCGCTCACATTCTCGGAAAAGCCGCTGTCGTGGTAATAAAAGTCGATTTCCAGCGGATTTTTAAGGATTGATTTCAATCCCGCAATGTCTGTCTCCGTTTTCTTTTTCCTGAAATTGTTTTGAAACGCAGATACCGCCGTGTGAAATTTAATGATTGCAGTTTCCTCTGAGCCCCAGATTTTTTCCAGCGGATTCAGCAGTATCAGCGGGTTTTTCAGCTTGCCATTTCCCGTCACCGAGGCCTCGTAAAGCTCGATAAAGAAATGCTCGTAATATTTATTAATACCAAAAACGGCGATGATTTTTAACTTATCATCCGCAGATTTCGCGCCAGGCAACTGCAAGGTAGGTTTGGCTGCCAGCTGCTCCGCCAGTTGCGTTACAAAACTCGGGCTCACCGGGATCATTTCTTTCTGCTTTGGCCTGATCACCAGCTCTTTATTGGACAGCGACATTTGAAAATATATGTCCGGATCGGGCTCATTTTCCAGGCCATAATCCACCGCTACCGGCCGGATTTTCTCCAAACGCAGCTTTTTATCAAAAAAGGCACGTAAATCCTTATTCCGCATCAGGTTATACAAAACCTGGATCTGATGCTCGCAAAGATTTTTTTTAGGCGTGGCGCAAGAGCAATATAGATTTACGTGCTGCTCATTTTGTTTTACAACCACCTTAAAAGGCTCAGCAGCAGCACCCGCGATGCGAAATGCGGCGTAATTGACGTCTACTTCATAAGGTTGAATGTCGAAAAAGCCGCGCCGCTCTGTGGAAGGCAGTTCCGCACTATTTTGTAAAATGTGTGTGGTCGTCAGGTCAGATATGTTGAAGTCCGGAAACGTAAAATTGTGCAGGCTTGGGCTTGCGGTCCCGGCAGTTTCATCTTTTCTCATGCGGCGAATTTTGTTAAAAATAACGAAATTACCGCCGTGGAGGGCATCCTCGCCTCCCGGCTTTATGTACATCTTAACCTTATTTTACCATGGAAATCGGACTGGCAGCAGACCACGGCGGATACGAGCTGAAAGAATTTTTGAAAAATATACTGACTGAGCAAGGTCACCACATTACGGATTTCGGCGCCTACCTGCTCGATAGCAAGGATGATTATCCCGATTTCGTAATTCCTCTGGCTCAGGCGGTCGCATCCAAAGAACTCGACCGCGGCATTGCCGTATGTGGCAGCGGGGTAGGCGCTTCCGTGGCGGCAAATAAGGTCACCGGTGTGCGTGCGGCATTGATTAATGATCATTTTTCGGCGCATCAGGGCGTGGAAGATGATGACCTGAATTTGTTGTGCCTCGGCGGCAGGGTGACGGGAAATATGGCCGCGAAGGAGCTGGTCGAGTCATTTTTAAAGGCTGAATTTACCGGTGAAGAAAGGCACATGCGCCGCCTCGGGAAGGTAAAAGAGTTGGAGAAATAGTGTCAAAACCGATAAATCAGAACATTTTGGCATTATTCTTTTGCGGCCCGGCGGTAATGAAAAATCCGACTTGCCACCGTTTTTTAAAGCTTGCCGCTTTCTTTTTAGTCCTTTTTTGCTCCCGGGTTTTTGCCCAGGAAACAGCCCCGGAAGGCCCGAAAATCCTTCCGGCAGATTCAGTAACCACCGCCAAACCGGACAAGGTCACAACAGATTCCGTCAGGAGCGGCGCCATCAAACCTGACTCGGTTAAGTCCGACTCAGTCCCGAAGCCAAAGGTTTTAATCGATACGATCCGCTACCGTTTTTATGGGGACGGGAATTTTACCAAGGGAAATGTGAACCGCACTTTGATGGTTTTCCGCGCCGAGCTGGTTTTCAGTGGCCCGGTGATCAACATTTCCACCAATCCGCGGTTTACTTATGGTAAACAAAATGGCATTCTCGCCGAAAGAGATTCTTACGGAGACCTTTTTGTAGATATTTTTAAAAAGCGGAGGACTTACGTTTTCGGGTTAGGTGCTTTGGAAACGAGTAACTTACGTAAGATTGATCTCCGGCAGATGGCGGGAGCAGGTATCGGTTACCGGCTGCTCAAAAACAAAACGAACGACCTGAGCCTGACCAATGCGATTTTATATGAATCGACCAACTTCCAGGAAATCGCCACGGTGATGACGATCCGTAATTCTTTCAGGATCAAGGGTAAACATTCACTTTTGAATGATAAGATCCGGTTTAACCATTTAACATTTATCCAGCCAGCATTGAATGACATTTCCAATGTGCGCTGGAATACGATCATGTCGGTGGAGTTGCCGCTGAATAAATGGATTACGTTGCGGACGAGCTTTGAAAACTCTTTCGAGAGTGTGGTGGAAGCGACGAGAAAGCGGAATGATTCGCGGATTACATTCGGTATCTCCGTCGGAAACAAGTAAGTATCAGGAATTTTTTTTTTTTGTAAGGGAAAGAAGGGCGTAACGCTGTCCATGTTGGCGGTACATTAAATCTTCCGGAAATGTGCTTTTACCCATAATCCAAACATTCCAATCCCAGCAATGAAAGAACTCGATAACCGTCGCCAATTCCTGAGAAATTCGGTCAATACTGCCGCCAGCCTGATGATGATCCCTACATTAGCACAGGAAGTGCTGGCCGCGGAAAAGCCTGTAAATGTTGAAGATAAGCCTCAAACGCCTATGGCCTCGCGCATTAAATTTTCCGTCATCGGGATCAACCACGGACACATTTATGGTCAGGTAGAAGCGGTGACGCGCGGCGGCGGCGAGCTGGTTTCGTTTTATGCTAAAGAAGCGGACCTGGCGAGCGCATTTGCTAAAAGATACCCCCAGGCGAAACAAGCCCAAAGCGAAGCGGAAATCCTGGATGATAAAAGCATTCAGCTGGTTTTGAGTTCTGGTATCCCCGACGAGCGCGCGCCGCTGGGTGTCCGCGTGATGAAGGCCGGCAAGGATTATATGGTGGACAAACCAGGAATTACAACTTTGGAACAACTGGCGCAAGTCCGCAAGGTGCAGAAAGAAACCAAACGCATCTATTCTATTATGTACAGCGAGCGCCTCGAAAACCGCGCGACGATCAAAGCAGGAGAACTAGTAAAAGAAGGCGCGATCGGAAAAGTGATCCAGACGATCGGACTTGGGCCGCACCGGATCAGCCTCAATACGCGTCCCGAGTGGTTTTTTGACAAAAAGCGTTTTGGCGGTATCATTTGCGACATTGCGTCCCACCAGTTTGACCAGTTTTTGTTTTTTACCAATTCAACAAAAGCGGAGGTCGTAGCCTCGCAGGTGGGTAATGTTAACCATCCGCAGTATCCTAAATTCGAGGATTTTGGTGATACAATGCTAAGAGGAAACGGCGGCGCAGGTTACATCCGCGTCGACTGGTTCACGCCGGATGGACTGAAAAGCTGGGGCGATGGTCGTCTGACCGTTTTGGGTACCGAAGGTTTTATTGAAATCCGCAAGAATGTAGACATCGGCGGCCGTGATGGCGGTAACCACCTTTTCCTGGTTAATAATAAAGAAACAACTTATGTCGATTGCAGCAAGGTTGAATTGCCTTATGGTCGCCAACTGGTCGACGATGTATTGAACCGGACTGAAACCGCGATGTCGCAGGAACATTGTTTCCTGGCTACGGAGCTGGCATTGAAAGCGCAGAAGAATGCGCAGAATGTGTCAGTATTGAGCTAGTTGACAAAAAAATCGCCCCCGGTGCTTTTCAGCGTCGGGGGCAATTTATGTTCATAGGTTAATATATTCGCTCTAATAATTCGCATGCTACTCCGAAAGTGCTGCAAAATCTTCGTCAGATAACTGAATATCACCTGCGGCCAGATTTTCTTCCAAATGTTTCAATGAGCTGGTGCCGGGAATCAGCAGAATGTTGGAAGCTCTCTTCAAAAGCCATGCAAGCGCGATTTGCGCAGTGGTAGCGCCATGTTTTTTGGCAATGTTGTCGATCTTGCTTTTCATTTTATCCGGTCCCGAAGCCAGTGGGAACCAGGGGATAAAGGCCATGCCGCGCTGCTCCGTGTAGTCCAGCACATTTTCCCACTGTCTGTTTCCCAGGTTATAAAGGTTTTGTACAGACACAATCGGCACCACTTTTTCGGCCCGCTCGATCTGCTCCACATCCACTTCCGATAAACCGACGTGGCGGATTTTCCCAGCTTTCACAGCATCTACGACCGGCCCCAGTGTTTCCTCAACAGGAAAGCGGGTGTCAAAACGGTGCAGCTGCCAAAGGTCGATCACGTCCAGTTTGAGTCGCTGCAAGCTACCTTCAATTGCTTCTTTGATATGTTTGGGATCACCATTTACCGGCCACTGATTGGGTCCTGTGCGTTCCAGGCCACCTTTTGTGGCGATCAGTAAATTTTGGGGATAAGGATGCAACGCGTCAGCGATCAGCACTTCGTTTGTATGCGGACCGTAAGAGTCAGCAGTATCAATGAAATTCACACCTGCTTCGACGGCTGCCTGCAATACTTTCTTGGCTGTTTCGCGATCGGGCGCATCGCCCCACACGCCGCGGCCGGTCAGCTGCATTCCGCCGTAGCCCAGTCTGTTTATTTCAATATCGCCGCCAATTTTGAATGTGGACGTATTTTCTGTTGTGTTTGCCATGATGATTTAATTAAGATGGTTCATTTAAAACCAACCAGCCCGCGATTTGATTCATAGCTGGTGTGAGGTTCGTGAAAAAATAATGGCACACAAATGTCACGCCAGAAAATGGCGATGTAGCTCCGAAACCGGCCGATTTTTACCTCCGTTCAATCGGTAAAACCTACCGTTCAATCATTTCCTGCCCTGATTTGAAAAAATTTTCGAAAATATTTTCTCCAATTACGGCTTTTTTCCTGCAATTATTTGGCAAAATGGCGCATTGGTTAAATCCACTCCGAATAAAATTTTACTTAATGTCATTTATGCCAAATTTAACTAACGACTTTTTTTAGGGGCAGTACGAAACTTTGTTAGTGGCCCTCCATACAGAATGTTTTTAGTCACAATTTTTAAAAAATCAGTGACTTTTAGATTTACAATATTGAAATAGTACCATAATTGTTGAGCTATCTTGCCCTGCATTTTCTGGTTTTTTATTGATTTTGGCCGAATATTCTTTTGGTGTAATCTGCCCTGAACGTTTGTATTCAGAATATTGTAGTATCTTTGTACAAGAAATTAAGACAAAAAGAAAAGAAAAAACGTAAACACTATTAACAATGAAAAATGCAAAATCAATGATAGTAGCCGCCATGATGGCCATGACTATCGCAACTTATGCCAACGCTGAGAATTCTACATATAAATTTGAAGAAAAAGCAAGAGTTACCGTTTTGAGCAGTGCCTTGCCAGCATCGCTTCCAGTTTTGGACAGCCCTGCACCACAGGCTGCAAAATCGACCGTTGACACCAATAAGCACACTGCTGCACAGAAAGCAGCAATCGTAGGTCTGCAATTGAAAAGCAACACCACGAAGTAATTAGTTACCGTAATCTTCAAAAAGGGGAGAATTTTATTCTCCCCTTTTTTTGTTGCCGGAGCAAGCCATACTTCAAGCCGACATCCTATATTTGGAGCCGGCAACAAACAACATTATGAAGCTCCTGCTCATCGAAGACGAACCCAGCGTAATTTCTGTCATACAGCGCAGCCTGAATGCTTCGGGGCACGAAATTACTGTGGCGATGGACGGGCAGTCGGGCCTGCAGATGGCTTTGCAGCATTCGTTTGACATTATTATCCTCGACTTAATGTTGCCTGTTATCAATGGGATGGAAGTTTGCCGGCGGATCAGGACTGCGCAAATTACGACGCCGATTTTAATGCTAACTGCCTTAGGTACAACGGAAAATATCGTCTCCGGTCTCGATGCAGGCGCCGACGACTACATGACAAAACCTTTCAAACTGGCGGAACTGGAAGCGCGGCTGCGGACATTGACCCGCCGCGGCAAGGAACCGGAAAAGGAGCGGATCGAAGGCTTGCTGATCATCGGCGATCTGGTTTTAGACAAAATCACAAAAACTGTCCGTCGTGATAACCAGAACATTGAGCTCACCGCCACGGAATTCCGGCTGCTAGAATACCTGCTTTCTAATACCAACCGGGTTTTAAACCGCATGGAAATCCTGGAAAATGTCTGGGACATTAATTTCAATCTCGGGACGAATGTGGTGGATGTATATATCAATTACCTGAGGAAGAAAATCGATAAAAACCATCCTATCAAGTTGATCCACACGGTTTTCGGGATGGGATATGTGATCCGGCAGGTGTATGAAGATCCAAAATAAGATCACGCTGCTTTTCATGGCGCTCACCGCAGGTATCATTCTGGCGCTGAGCGTATTCATCTATATTTTCACTTCTGAAAGTATTTCCGCAAGCTTTTTCCACCGGTTGGAAGTCCGGGCCGACATTGTGGGCCACGCGGCTTTGGAAGAGAACAAATACCGCACTTCCGTTTATTACGAAATCAAAGAGCGGCACCTTGGCGACTTGCCTTTTGAAAAGCACACCATTTCCGCCGACTTACCGGACGAAAAGGAGCGTAAAATTTTCCCGATGCCCGCTTCATTTTACAGTGAAATCAACAAAGCGGTGCCTGTCCGGTTTTATCAAAATGACACTTCTTACGTCGCCGTGCAAATTGAAAAAGCTGGTAAAGAGCTGATTGTGATTTCTTCGGCGGTCGATTTATATGGTCTGGAAGAAATGGCGGAGCTGCGAAAGCTGTTAATCATAGGTTTTCTCATCGCGATGGTTTTTGTATTCACTTTTGGAAAACTTTTTTCCGAAGAAGTTTTTAAACCGATCCGCCGGATTATTCGTAATGTGAAGGGAATCAATGCATTAAACCTCCATCAGCGACTTGCGATCGACGATAGTAATGATGACGTGGAGGCACTTTCCAGGACTTTCAACGAAATGCTCGACCGGCTTGAAATCACTTTTGAGATGCAGAATAATTTCGTGAGCAATGCTTCTCATGAATTTAAAACACCGCTCACCGTCATCAGCGGCGAGGCGGAACTGGGACTTCGGACGCCCGGAATCCCCGAAAATGCGCTGGTGTCTTTCCGCAACATTTACCAGGAATCGGAAAAGCTGGAACATCTCGCCAGCAGCATGTTAAGTCTGGCGCAGACGGGTTTTGACGGTAAAAAAGAAGAGTGGAATGATATCCGGATCGACGAGTTGATCCTTTCCGTGAAAGAAGCGGTTGATAAAATTATCGCGGATAATAAAGTCGGTATCAATTTTGACAGCCTGCCCGAAGATGACCGGAAACTGATTGTCGTTGGAAACAAAACGCTGCTGACGGCGGCTTTTACCAACATTGTTTTAAACAGCTGCAAATATTCGGATAACAAACCTGTGGAAATCATTATCCGGGCAGACGGGACTTACGCCATTGTGGAAATTAGGGACGAAGGAATCGGGATTCCCGAGCGGGAGATCGGGCAAATATTTGTGCCATTTTTCCGCGCTTCCAATACCGAGCGCTATAAAGGATACGGCATCGGGCTGCCCCTGGCCCACAATATTGTGCGCCTGCACCAGGGGAAGGTGGAAGTGGTAAGTCGGGTAGGAGCGGGCACCCGTTTCACGACTTTTCTGCCATTCCGAGCTTTCTAATTCGTTTTTAACATTCTTATCCCGTTCTAATTTCCCTCACACCACATTATAATCTAGCTCTTAGCGCGTCCTAACCTTGCTGCGGTAACATTGCATTGTTCTAAGTTTTGCCAAAGACATTGTTATTCAAACCGATAGACGACATGAAGACGATTATGATTCCATCCGATTTCAGCCACGAGTCGATCCTGACCTCCGAGTCGATCGTGCGGAATATGGATGAAGATGTGAAAATTGTTTTTACCCATTTCTTTCACATCGCGGACGATATTCAGGATCTGCTTTTTTCAAATACGCGTGACAAGGAATATGAGCTGGTTTCGGAAGATTTCTGGTCGGACTGCAAAGTCTTGAAAGACGGTTATTCCGAGAAACTGATCAGTATCCGCATTGATTTTTTCTACGGGAACAAGCTGGCAGCGCTGCGCAATTTCCTCGAATACCACGACGTGAATTTCATCGCATACTCCGAAAACCACGGCTTCCCCAAACTCAACAAAACAAGTATGGATGCTTTCCCGATCCTGCAA
Source organism: Dyadobacter luticola (assembly GCF_005860805.1). GTDB lineage: Bacteria > Bacteroidota > Bacteroidia > Cytophagales > Spirosomataceae > Dyadobacter > Dyadobacter luticola. Next base: position 816,330 of record NZ_VCEJ01000002.1, read on the forward strand.
AAAGCTGGAATCACGATGATCAACACCGATCTGATCCATACGGCCGAGCAGACAGATACTCAGGGAATTTCGATTTCCAGAAACACCGAGCGGGATTTAGAACAGATGATGCAAGAGGAGCAGCGGAATGTTTAGATGGTTACTTCCTTTTTATCAGGCCGTTATGAATGTCGATCAGGATGTTATAGTCATCCTGCACCCATTTTCCGGTATTGAATTTCTTGTGCCGAGCGGTGATCAGGTAATCTTCAAAAATGTCGTAGGCTTTCATCGCATCCTCGTGGGAATAAAAGCTATCGACCCACGTCGCCGGAATTTTGTCTTTTTTTACAATACCAATCCCAACATTATACAGCTGAATAATTCCCTGCGAAAATTCCAGCGAAACCTGCCTTTGCTTCCGGATCTGGGCTGCTTTTAGGACTTGCGCGGTATGAAGAATGTAGTTGAGCAATCGCAGCTTGATCTGTTTTTTACTTTCCGGCTGCGTGGGTTTTGTGCGCCATTTATTTTGGGTATAATAAAACGGGTCATCTTCGTACTTCAAAACCGGTTTCCCGTTTTCAGCAAGGGATAGTACCTGCAAATTATTGAGTTCAATGCTCATAAAACGCATCCCATTTGCCGCTTTATCGAATGACAGCGGTATTTCCTGCGTATTCCTGCCCTGAGTGAAAAATACCGATTGCGTTTTATCATCAAAAGCCCAGCGGCCGGGTACGTACTCACCTTTTGTCCCGATTTGCGTGAAGGTACTGTCCTGGAAAAACGAAAAGAGCATTTCTTTGCTGTCACCGGAACCCGCACGTTCGCGGTCTCGGTACGGAAAAATTAATGCTGACTCGTCTTTGCTGACGCCCACCAACCGCCAGGTCCCCTCTACCAGTTTCTGACCGGAGAGGTTACTGTCTGGTAACACACGGTTTTTCAAACTTGCTCCTTCCTTTTTCCCGGTCCGGTTAATGATGCCGTGGTGCTGCATTAAGGTGATCAGAATGAAGAGAAACAGCAGTTTGATGAAGGTCATGACGACAGCTTTTACAGGCAGGCAGTAATTTGAAATTAACAAAATACCCTTGAAAATTCCAACTTGATATGGCCTTATCTATGCGGATAAACCACTTTTTTGAGTAATTCCCGGGCTTTTTCTGCTTATGCTAGCCAAGTAAAATCGAACAATTTATTCGCCACCAGAACATTAACAGCTGCTTTTGATATGGGATTTGTAAGATCTGCCCCACTACTTTTTATTTTCCTGCTGCTCAACTTCGGTTACCATTTTGTCACGCCGAAAGAGCAAGTCACCATTCAGACCCCGCCGGAAGTGCAGCTGCGGGCGGTGCAGAATGAATCGGCAGAGACCATCAGCATTTTCAGGGGTAGCGAAACCAAACCGATTCTGGTACAAAATGCAAAAGCCGATTTTCGTCCTTTTCTGCATCCCATCATCGCGCCCGACGGCAAAGGTGTGTTGACCGAGTACAGCCCCGGTCACCACAAACACCAGACCGGCATTTACTGGGGTTACACCCGGGTTAACGGTCGCGATTATTTTCATCATCCTTCTGATGGTTACTGGAAAAAGGTTTCGGCCAAAGTCGTCCAGGCAAAAGGGGCGGAAGTGAAGTGGCAGACCGTTTACAACCTGCTCGATTCGACAGGTACTGCTGTTCTGACGGAAACGCAAAACTGGTCGATGCGGCAAAAAAATGGGCAGTATCTCCTTGATCTGGAATGGAATGGCGAGGCGCAAACGGATGTGACGATCGGGAAATATGATTACGGCGGACTGTTTGTGCGCATGCCGTGGAAAGAAGGTATCAAGGGAGAAGTGGTGAATGCGGCGCGGCAAAAAAATGAAAAAGCGGAGGGTCAGGCTGCGATGTGGGTGGACATTGGGATGCAGGTTTCGGGACGAAATGACCTCGCGCACATTGCGATTTTAGATCATCCTGAAAATAAAGGTTACCCGCAAACCTGGCGCGTCGATGGGCAGCTGGGCGCAGGACCGGCGCGTGCAAGAAAGGGTGATTGGCACATTAAGAAAGGCGAAACAGAAGTCATCAAACATGAGCTGGTGGTCTATACGGGTGATTTCAAAGATGTTGCGCTAAATAAAACATTCGGAGAATTTATCGGAAACACAGGTCAGTATAACAGTACGGCATTGTGGGCACTGGCGCAGAAAGAGGGTAGGGAAGCGAAATTTCTGAGTGCGCAGGAAGCCGTGGCGGCGATGACTGTGAAGGACGGATACCTTGTAAATGCGTACGCCTCTGAGCCGATGATGACCCAGCCGATGGCATTTTGCTGGGACGACCGCGGCAGGATGTGGATTGCTGAAAATAAGGATTACGAATCGCGCGGGAAAGGTTTTTCCAATGCCGGTACCAGCCGCATTTTAATTTTGGAAGACACGGATCACGATGGGGTAGCGGATACCAAAAAGGTTTTCATGGAAGGCCTGGCATTCCCGTCCGCCATTGCTGTCGGTTTTGACGGCGTATTTGTAGGCGCGCCGCCGAATTTGCTTTTTGTCCCGGATAAAAATGGTGACGACAAGGCAGATATGGACGACATTGAAGTACGTCTGACCGGCTGGGGCATTCGCGACCGGCATGAAACATTGAACAGTTTTCACTGGGGGCCAGACGGTTGGCTATATGGTTTACAAGGTTTTGCGACACCCTCAAAAGTGGGCAAGCCTATGGGGAAAGGAAAACTTTACAAACACAATGATCCATTTCCCGATAACATTCAGGTGGAAGATGGGGTGGATATCAACGGTGGCGTCTGGCGGTATCATCCGACCAAAAATAAATTTGAAGTGGTGGCGCATGGTTTCAGCAATCCGTGGGGTGTGGATTTTGACGCAAAAGGGCAAATGTTCATCACGGCTTGCGTGATCCCGCATTTGTGGCACGTCATTCCCGGCGGTATTTATCACCGGCAGGGCGGCCAGCATTTCAATCCGTACGTGTATAATGATATCAAAACAATCGCCGATCACAGCCACCGCTCGGCGCATGGCGGGGCGCGGATCTATTTGTCCGACGCTTTTCCGCAGACAGAGCGCGGTAAAATTTTCATGGCCAACATTCACGAGCACGGCATTTTGTCGGACGAGCTGGTGCCGAAAGGTTCGGGTTTTGTGGGCAAACATTCCGATGATTTTCTGATGGCAAATAATGCCCAGTGGGTGGGTTTCAGCATGGAAATCGGGCCGGAAGGGGCTATGTATGTGCTCGACTGGCACGATGCGGACATTTGCGGATCGGACGTATTGAACTCCGAAACCGGCCGAATTTTCAGGGTTATGCCTAAAAATTCGCTGGCCGAAAACTGGACGGGCAGATACGCTGATTTGAATAAAATGTCTGACCTGGAACTGGTGGATTTGCAAACCAGCAAAAGTGAGTGGCATGCGCGTCGTGCCCGAATAATCTTGCAAAATAGAGCGACGAAAGGCAAAATCTCCGAGCCCGCCTTGGCAAAGTTGGGCACCATGTTCAAATCGGAGACCAATGCAGATTTTCGATTGCGGGCGATGTGGGCGCTGAATGCTGTGAATCCCGATGCAGCGCTCTGGCAAAAATCACTTACAGATAATGATCCTTATGTCCGCGCGTGGGCGGTGCAATTTCTTTGCGAGGATGGAAAACCTTCGGCGGAAGTGCTGGCGAGTTTTAATAAAATGGCGGTTGAAGATAAATCTGCGGTGGTGCGATTGTACCTGGCTTCTGCTTTGCAAAGATTGGGAAGTGCTTCAAAATGGAGCGTTGCGGATGGTTTGGTAACGCATGCCGAGGACGCTGCTGACCATAATTTGCCGAAAATGATCTGGTTTGGGATTGAGGCGCTGGTGAAGGAAGATGCTGCAAAAGCACTCGAATTGGCACAAAAAAGTAAAATTCCGATGGTCACCAATTTCATCGCGCGCCGCGCTTCCGATGCCGATCAGTTTGAAACATTGGTGGCTGCGATCGGGAAAGCGACTATGAACCGGGTGAATTTATTGGAAGGCATGCGCGATGGTTTGGAGGGGAGAACTGACATTAAAACCCCTGCGAACTGGAATGCGGTTTTTATCAAACTCAAACAAGCTGACAAGCAAACTGCCACATTAGCCACCGAGGTAAGCCGGTTATTCGGCGATACCGAGGCTGCGAAAACAGATTTAGCTACATTAAAAAACAAAAACGCGCCTGTCGATCAGCGGAAAAAAGCATTGCAATCTTTAACCAGCCGCCAGCGGAAGGAGCTACTCGCTGAGCTGCCAGCATTACTGGACGACAATGCTTTACGCCTCGATGCAATCCGAAGTGTAGCCGCTTTTGACGATGAGACATTAGCCAAGTCGATCATTGAAAAATATCCCAAACTGAATGCTGCCGAGAAATCAGAAGCAGTGCAAACATTGGCTTCCCGGCCAAAATCGGGCTGGCTGCTTACGCAGGCGATTTCCAAGAATGTTGTTCCGAAAAAAGAGGTACCGACTTATGTGGCGCGTCAGTTGCGGCGGGTGGTAGGCAGCGGCTTTGTGGAAGTTTGGGGGCCGATTGATCATGTCGCCTTTGATGAAAAGGCCTATAAAAAATACCGTAATCTTTTGACAGACAAATCGGTAGCGGATGCGAGTAAGGTGCAGGGAAGAATGGTTTTCCAAAAAACCTGCGCGCCTTGTCATAAGCTTTATGGTGAAGGTGGCATTATCGGTCCTGAACTGACGGGTTCCAACCGTGCCAACCTGGATTATCTTTTAGGCAACATTCTCGACCCCAGCGGCGAGATCCAGGACGATTATAAAATGGTGGTTGTGACGATGCGCGACGGCCGGACTTACGTTGGTAACATTGCCAAAGAGACGGAGCGCCAGCTGACTTTGCGGGTGGTCGGGCAGGATGCGGTGGTGGTGAACAAATCGGACATTCAAACCAGGGAAGTAAATGCGGCTTCGATGATGCCGACAGGGCTTTTGGAAAACCTGTCGGATAAGGAAGTTACCGAGCTGATCGCCTACCTGAAAACCAGCAAGCAAGTGGATATGCCTAAAAAGTAGTACTAAATCAGTAATTAATTGCAGTGAATAGCCTTTTGGCTTTTGTATATTATCGAATAAATAAAGCAAATCCTATGCGCGCTGTTTACAAGGTTTTCATTGTTCTTTTGGTTTTTGCATTGCAGGCCGCCAAGCCTCACGCGGAGCAGCCGGCCACATTAAAAATTGGCGCTTCCGCGCCGGATTTCAATTTGCTGGGCATTGATGGTAAGCGATATACATTAAAATCTTTTGCCGGAGCCGACATTCTTGCAATCGTCTTTTCCTGCAATCATTGCCCGACCGCGCAGGCTTACGAGCAGCGGATTAAGGACATTACTTCTGATTATAAAGCCAAAAAAGTAGCAGTTGTCGTGATTTCTTCCAATGATCCGAAGGCGATCCGTCTTGACGAGCTGGGCTACACCGATATGAGCGATACTTACGCTGAAATGAAGTTGCGCGCAAAAGATATGGGCTACAATTTTCCTTATCTCTACGATGGCGACGATCAGAAAATCGCCAATCTCTACGGCCCGGTCGCTACACCGCACATTTTCATTTTTGACAAAGCCCGGAAACTCCAATACAATGGTCGCATTGACGACGTGGAAAAACCGACCGGTACGCCCAAAAACAAAGACGCAAGAAATGCGCTCGACGCCATGCTGGCCGGAAAGCCGGTGCCGGTACCGACGACCAAAACATTCGGCTGCTCGATGAAATGGATTTCCAAGGAACATGGTGCGCAGGATGAGCAGGCAGGCTGGGCAAAGGAGCCGGTAAGTCTGGAAACGATCGATGAAGCAGGCATTAAAGAACTGATTCAGAATAAGTCAGACAAGCTGAGGTTGATTAATGTCTGGGCAACCTGGTGCGGGCCTTGCGTGACCGAATTTCCGGATTTCATGACCATGCACCACATGTACCGCGGCCGCGATTTTGAATTTATTTCAATCAGTGCCGATAGCCCCGACAAAAAACCGAAAGCACTGAAGTTTTTGCAAGGCAAGTTTGCTTCCAATAAAAACTACATTTTTAATGTGGAAGACAAATACAAGCTCATCGAGGCGGTGGATCCGAAATGGCAGGGCGCTTTGCCGTATACTTTGGTGGTAGAACCAGGTGGAAAGATCGTTTACTCAGCGCAGGGGCCGATCAATCCGGCGAAAATGAAGAAGCTGATTGTCGAAAATAAATATGTAGGCCGGTACTATTAAGCACTCAAATAAAACTCTAACTATAATGGAAGATCAGGACATTTCAAGACGCAAGTTTCTGGGTACCTCCGCGCTGGCCGCTGCCGGTTTTGCGCTGGTAAAAGTGCCGGTTTTCGGTGCGCCTGCCTATATCAAAAAATTCGGCAAGCCCAATTCGATGTTCAATGGCGTGCAGGTGGGTGCTATTACTTACTCGTGGCGGAGCCTTCCGGGCAGTGCCGAGGACATTTTGAAATACTGCATTGAATGTAACATCAGCGCGATCGAGCTTATGGGGCCGACCGGAGAATCTTTTGCCGGCGCACCCGAAGCACCGCCACGCCCGAGCATGGCGCCAGGAGCAAATGGTCAGCGTCCGGAAATGACGGACGAGCAAAAAGCAGCCATGAAAGAATACCAGACCAAAATGGCGGATTGGCGCTCGAAGGTTTCCATGGACAAATTTGTGCAGCTGAAAAAAATGTATAATGATGCCGGCGTGAGCATTTACGCTTACAAGCCGAATGCATTAAATGCTAACAGTACCGACGCAGAAGTGGACTACGCTTTCCGTGCAGCGAAAGCATTGGGTGCGAACCAGGCGACCGTGGAGCAACCAAACGATCCGGCGCAAACCAAAAGATTGGGCGACATTGCGGCGAAAAACAAGGTATATGTGGGTTACCACGGACATTTGCAGCAGACGGCCACCTGGTGGGATACCGCTTTGGAGCAATCGAAATACAATGCGATGAATTTCGATATGGGACATTATGTTGCAGCAGGTTTTGATCCGATCCCGCTCATCGAAAGCAAGCATGACCACATTGTAAGCATGCACGTCAAAGACCGTAAAAACAAAGAGCACGGCGGCCAGAATGTTCCCTGGGGCACCGGAGATACCCCGATCGTTGCAGCCCTGGAACTAATGCGTGCCAAAAAATATAAATTCCCCGCGACCATCGAGCTGGAATACGAAATCCCTGCCGGCTCCGATCCGCTAAAAGAAACCGCCAAATGCGTAGAATACGCGAAAAAAGCGCTGGGAGCATAAAACGCCGAAACAAAACCAACAACCAAGAGCCAGAGGCTCGACCGATTTACTGGCCCCGGATTTCAATCCGGGGCTTTTTTGATGGATAGCCGCGCCGTCGCCATCGTCGTGGTTTCGACGGATTTAAATCCGTCCATAGGATATCGGTCGAGCCGATGGCTCTTGGTTGCTTTGATTTCTAATAAATTATAGCTAAATATTTTTTCGTACGAAATTTTTCCTACCTTTGATCCGTTAGTTAGAAAACGAGATTTGCATGGAGCCTACAAAGTCGGAATTGGAAATATTACAGGTGCTTTGGGAGCATGGGCCGAGTACGGTCAGGTTTGTGAATGATACCCTGAATGAGCAGAAACGGGCGGTACAATATTCTTCCACATTGAAGCTGATGCAGATTATGGCGGAGAAGGGGATTTTGCTGCGGGACGAAAGCAGCATGAAGCACGTATACAGCCCGGCGGAGGCAGAAGATAAGACGAAAAATGCCTTGCTCGAACGTTTCGTGGATTCGATGTATAAAGGCTCGGCGGCAAGTTTGGTAATGCAGCTTTTTGGGAACAAAAAAACTTCTGCGGAGGATTTGAGCGAAATCAAGGATTTCCTGAACAAACTAGATCAATAACCATAAAATCTGTGAGCCATGGATTTTAACTTTTTTTCTCACCCCGATTTTCAAAAGCTGATTCAGGCATTGTGCCTCACGCTGCTGCATTCATTGTGGCAGGGTTTGATCTCGGCCGTTTTGGCAGGAGCGGTACTTTTTTTTACTAATAAACAAAAACCGGCGCTGCGGTATCATGTACTCTGCGCGGTTTTGCTGGTCTTTATCAGCTGCGTCGGGCTGACGTTTTTCCTGGAAGTGCAGAATCTAAGTAAAGTTTCGAATCCGGGTTTGACATTTATAAATAGTAATAAAAGTTTGATCCTAAACAAAGAACTGACCGTAGTTCAGGCCAGAGAATCTGTTAGCTGGATCAAATATTTGACTGAGTTCTGCAAGCAAAATGCTCAGATCATTGTGGCGATATGGTTCCTGGTTTTTGGGTTAAAAAGTGTGCAGGCTGTGGCTGGTGTGCATTATCTACGCAAAATCCGCACGCGAAATGTTTATGAACCCTCAACATTCTGGAAAACGAAGTTCCGCGAGCTGGCGGAGAAAATGCAGATCGGTCAGGCGATTTCGATGCTGGAATCGGGGCATGTGACCGTACCGATGGTGATCGGTTTTTTCAAACCGGTTGTGCTGGTTCCGCTGGGGTTATTGGCCAGTTTACCGGCCGCGCAGATCGAAGCCATTTTATTACACGAGCTGGCGCACATCCGCCGCCGGGATTATCTGGTGAACATGATGCAGATCTTTTGCGAGAATGTTTTCTTTTTCAATCCGGCCGTGCTCTGGATTTCACATTTAATCAAAGAAGAGAGGGAACATTGCTGCGACGATCTCGCGATCTCGGTCATGCAAAACAAGACTTCATTTATTCACGCACTGGTTTCATTTCAGGAGTACAATGTGTCTGCTTCCGCATTTAGTATGACGTTTTCCAAAAAACGTAACCATTTGCTGGACAGGATCAAGCGAATTATCAATAACAACAATAAACCTTTAGATGCCATGGAAAAATTATTTGTAACAGTAAGTCTGGTCGCGGTAGCAGCGCTCTCGGCCGCAGTATCTCACGTAGCCCCGGAAAAATTCAGGCCGGTAGCGCACGTCGCGAAGTCAGTTGAAATGATCACGCCCATTATGTTGCCGGAATTTGCGGTGGTCGCGCCGGTTGATACGATTAAGAAGAAGAAAAAAGAGTCGGACGACATCAGAATTCACTCGGCAAATGTGTATTCCGAAAAACAGGGCGTGGGTACCTTCAATGTTAACGTAGATGGAAAGCAGTACGATTTTATTCAGCAAAATGGCAAAACGACTGCGCTGAGCATTGACGGGAAAACGATCCCTGAAAACGAAATTGCTTCGCACAGTGACGAAATAGAGAAGATCATGCAAAAAGTCAAGGTGGCGCAGGAGCAGGCTGAGCTAGATCGCCGTAATGCGGAAAAAAGCAGGGACGAAGCGCAAGCGATGCGGAAACAGGCAGACGAGGTCAGATTGCAGGCGGAGGAACAGCGTATCCTTGCTGAAAGGAAGCGGGCCGAGGCGGAAGTGGGCAGGCAGATGGCAAACCAGAACCGGGTGCAGGCCGAAAAAATGCGCGAGCAGGCGAATGTGATGCGTGTTGATGCAGAGAACCAGCGCGGCGTTGCGGAAAAGGTTCGCGCCGAGGCGGAAGTGTCCAGGAAAAAGGCGGAGGAATACAGAATTATTGCCGACCAGGAACGTAAGGAATATGAGAAAAAGCAGGATGGATTGATCGACGATTTGTTCGGAGCAGGGATCATCAAAGGCATCAGCAACCTCTCCTACAAGCTCAGCGACGATGAGCTGATTGTGAATGGTACCAAGCAACCAGCCGCTTTGCATGAAAAAATGAAGTCCAAATATCTGACCGAAAAGGGTTCTGAAATGGTATACAAATATCAGGGCAGGACCGGGTATACCAGGACCGGGACGACTTATTCGAAATAAGCAGCAAGTATAAATCCCACGGCCCCGGCATTTTACTGAAAGTAGTAACGAAACATGCTCAACTCATGCATCGCAGGACTTTCATCAAAAATAGCGGGGCCGTACTGGCAGCAGGTGCCATCGGAGGTCACGAACTGGCTTTTCCAACCCCGAAAGCAAAAAATAAGCTTCCCAAATGGAAGGGCTTCAATCTCCTGGATTTCTTCTCGCCCGACCCCGCTTCGGGTCGCAAGGCAACTACCGACGAACAGCTAAAATGGATGAGCGACTGGGGTTTTGATTTTGTCAGGATCCCTATCGCTTACCCGGCCTACGTCAAGTTTGACCGCAGCCACAACATTACGCCAGACGAAGTTTACCAGATCGACGAGCAGGCAGTCGAAAAGATCGATAAACTGGTGCAGGCCGCCCATAAGTATAATTTGCACGTAAGTCTCAACCTGCACCGTGCGCCGGGTTATTGCGTGAATGCGGGTTTTAACGAACCCTACAATCTTTGGACGGACCAGAAAGCGCTCGACGCATTTTGCTTCCACTGGAATATGTGGGCGAAGCGGTATAAGAATGTTTCTTCCAAAAAAATCAGTTTCGACCTGCTGAATGAGCCGAGTATGCGGGCGGATATGAATGATCAGCATTCCAAAAGATCCTCAGTACCAGGTGATGTGTACCGAAAAGTGGCGATTGCCGCGTCGGAATCCATCCGGCGGGAAAATTCAAAACACCTGATCATTGCGGACGGAAATGATACCGGCTCCTCGGTGATCCCGGAGCTGGTGGACCTGGACATTGCGCAGAGCTGCCGCGGTTACAACCCGGGCATTATCTCACATTACAAAGCGCCCTGGGCAATGAAAGACACGACGAATGTGCCGGTGCCGAAATGGCCGGGGCAGGTAGGCGACAAGTATCTCGGCCGGGAGATATTGGAAAAGTTTTATCAACCCTGGATCGAGCTGGTCAACAAAGGGGTAGGGGTACATTGTGGGGAATGCGGCAGCTGGAACAAAACGCCACACGACGTTTTCCTGGCGTGGTTTGGCGATGTCCTCGATATTCTCACTTCAAACGGTATCGGGTTTGCGCTTTGGGAATTCTCGGGTGATTTCGGGGTGATGAATTCGCGGCGGCAGGATGTGGCTTATGAAGATTGGCACGGCCAGAAGCTCGACAGAAAGCTGCTGGAACTGATGATGAAATATTGAAAAAATTATAAACCAGACCGATCTAAGCGCGGATGGCGTGTCGTATATCTTTCCGACAAACTATTCGACCACGAAAAGAATCGGGATGACAGGACAGGAGTATTTTGCGCTTTTTTCGGAGGCAATGCGCACCAAACGAATTATCCGATACGAAAATGAAACCAGCAGGGACGACTATCACACCTATGGAATAAGAGAAACCCCGATGGGTTATATGTTTTTTTGCCTGCTGGAAACATTTTTCAGGAGAGGCAGAAATGCCGACAGCTGGATTCCGGGCTCGCTGACGTCTTACCACGAATTTGACGAGGTGCAGGGAGCAACCACCTCCACGCTGATCCTGACAGACAAAAAATTTGAACCGATCCAGGGATACCGGGAAAAGTTACCAGGACTGGTAAACGGATCACACGGCTGGATCACCGTAGATTGAAAACGAAGGGCGAACATATTTGAATGTTCGCCTTTTATTTTAAGTTAATTCTGCCAGTAAATCTCTCAGGTCCAGACTTTTGGTAAACATTTCAATCGAGCCGTCGGGTAAGTAGCTCCATAAGTCCTTCGGCCGGTCCCAATACAATTCTACGCCATTACTATCGGGATCATTCAAATACAATGCTTCGGAAACGCCGTGATCGCTGGCGCCCGAGAGCGGGTAATCGGCTTTGAGAAGCCGGTTCAAAACAAACGCCAGGTCTTTTCTGGTCGGATACAAAATAGCAGTATGAAAAAGCCCCACGCCGCGTTGGGAAGCTGGCGGAGCATCTTTGCTGTACCAGGTATTCAGGCCAATGTGGTGGTGATAGCCTCCCGCCGAGATAAAAACGGCCTGGTCGCCGTAGCGAGCCGTGATCTCAAATCCCAGCAGCCCGCAGTAAAAATCCAGTGCGCGATCCAGGTTCGCCACTTTCAAATGCACATGACCGATGCGCGTCTGCGCCGGTACTTTATAGTCGTCGGGTTCCATGTAGAGGCTTGTTTTGAGCTGATTTTAACAATCAAATTACGCATTGTTGCGGTAAAAAATTCCCGCCCGGTTCTTTAACAGGAAACATACTCCATCTCATTAATGAACCGTCGGGAATCATTGTCTTCCATGCTCGCCGTCACCGGAACCGGGTTGTTATCTCCGGAAAGTTTAAAAGCAAAAGCATCGCCCTTTATTTACTCATTGAACATGAGCACATTGAAAGGCCATAAACTGGGTTTCAGAAAAGAACTCGAAGTGGCTGCGAAAGCGGGCTACGGATCGGTTGAAATCTGGATCAACACCTTGCAGGACTATCTCAAAACCGGCGGCACATTGTCCGATGCCAAAAAGATCATTACCGATCTGGGCCTGAAAGTGGAAGACGCGATCGGTTTCGCGACTTGGATTGTGGACGATGAAGCTGCCCGCTCGAAAGCATTGGAACAATTAAAAATGGAAATGGAGCAACTGGCGGCAATCAGTTGTCCGAGGGTGGCCGCCCCGCCGATGGGCGCTACCACCGGCGCCTCGCTTGATCTGGCGAAAGTGGCTGAGCGATACCGTACTATTTTGGAACTGGGAGAAAAAACCGGTGTCGTGCCGCATCTGGAACTGTGGGGTTTTTCTAAAAACCTGAGCCGGGTGGGAGAGATATTATATGTGGCTGTGGAATCGGGCCATCCTTCTGCGCGGGTTTTGATGGATGTGTATCATTTGCATAAAGGTGGCTCGGGCATGGAAGCGGTGAAAGATGTAGGTAAGCCTCTGATCGAGATTTTCCACATGAATGATTATCCCAAAACGCCACCGCGTGAAACCATCACAGATGCCGACCGGGTATATGCCGGGGATGGTGTGGCGCCATTGAAAGATTTGTTGAAATCACTTAAAAATCCGGAAAAGCCTGTCATTCTTTCTTTTGAAGTGTTTAATCAGGGATATTATGCGCAGGACCCGCTGGTGGTGGCAAAAACAGGTTTAACAAAAATGAAGCAGGTAGCGGAAGGCATTTAAAGCCGCTGCATTTGGTTAAAGTAAATATATAAAAGGAAGAGGGCAGGTAAAACGTATCTTCATTTGCATATCTGAAACATTTAAAACCAATTTATGGAAGAAGTAAAATTCAAACTGGACGAGAGGAAGCGCGGCGGGTTTTATATCGAAAGCGATGGAAAAAAAGTAGGTGAAATGGTGATCGGGATCAGTGAAACGACGTTAACCGTGTATCATACCGAAGTAGATCAGGAAATGGAGGGCAAAGGTTTCGCAAAGAAAATGCTGGACGAAATGGTGGGTTACGCCCGTGAAAAAGGCTTGCAGGTGATGCCGCTTTGCGAGTATGTACTAATGCAGTTTCGCCGCCACGCAGACGAGTACGAAGATATCTGGAAAAAATAAATTCATTAAACCCCGGGCCTAAGTCCGGGGGCAACTGATTTGCGATGGCACATATCAATCTGGAAAATGGAATGCCCGGAATCCTAGGCCCCATGTTATTTAGTCCGCACACAGCAGCGCCTATGAACCTGCTGGCCAATGCATTGATGCAAAGCGATGAGGGTTTGAGCCGGGGAGAGCGTGAACTGATCGCCACTTATGTTTCTTCTCAAAATGACTGTTTCTTTTGCCAAACCATCCACGGCGCCATCGCCAGCGATTATCTGGGCGATGAGGATTGGTCTTTTGTCAAAAGTGTGAAGGATAATTATGAAGAAACAACTTTGTCTCCCAAATTAAAATCCCTGCTGGCGATCGCGGGCAGCGTGCAAAAAGGCGGCAAGAATGTGACGACCGAACAAGTGGAGGCTGCGAAAGCAAATGGTGCTTCTGACCTGGAAATTCACGACACGGTTTTGATCGCAGCGGCATTTTGTATGTTCAACCGGTATGTCGACGGTCTCGCCACCACGGCGCCGACCGATCCGGACATTTACAGAAAACGGGCGAAAAATGTGATTGCAAACGGATACTCGGCGAAAGGAACTACTTACTGACATTCTCGCTTTCCTACTGACGCGTTTTGCCGCTCACCAACATCAACTACCATCCACATGTCATATTGCAGTGCAATAGATTTCATGGCCGCCGACCGGAAGGCCCTCCACAAAGCATACCACGATCATTTATACGGTTTTCCCATCCACGACGACAATGAATTATTCTGCCGCCTCGTCTTGGAAATCAACCAGGCAGGATTGAGCTGGGAAACGATTTTAAAAAAAGAAGCCGGTTTCCGGGCTGCTTACGACAATTTCGACATTCAAAAAGTAGCTGCTTACACGGAGGTAGATTTTGAAAGGTTAATGTCCGACCCAGGCATTATCCGGAACCGCCTTAAAATCAATGCCGCAATCGAAAATGCCAAGACCATTTTAGCATTGCAAAAGGAACACGGTTCCTTCGAAAAATGGCTGGAAGCGAATCATCCCAAAACAAAATTGGAGTGGGTAAAGCTCTTTAAAAAAACCTTCCGCTTCACCGGCGGCGAAATTGTGAACGAATTTCTGATGAGTATCGGCTACCTGCCCGGAGCACATTCTGAGGATTGCGAGGTATATCACGAAGTGCTGGCAGCAAAGCCGCTTTGGGCGGCTGTCATATAAATTCCATAGCCGAGGGTTTTAACCCTAAGACCTGATAGTCACAATTTGCCTTTTCCGAGTAAATACAGAAAGCCGGTGGCTTAACAAAGTAAAATTACTTCACTTAACCAGCTTTGAATTCAATTAAACCCAAACCGTTTTATGCAAGAAAAGATTACAAATTCTGAGAAATCAGCTTCCACCAGAAGGGATTTCATCAAAGCATCGGCTGCTACGGCAGCAGGTTTCATGATCGTTCCCAGGCATGTGCTGGGCGGAAAAGGCTTTCTGGCACCCAGTGACAAATTGGTCGTAGCAGGCGTAGGGGTTGGAGGAAAAGGAACATCTGACCTTGCCAATTTTTTCAAAAGCGGAAAAGCCGATATCGGTTTTCTCTGCGATGTGGACGACAGAAGATCTGCGACAAGCAGAGAAAGTTTCCCCAAAGCCAAATACTATAAAGACTGGCGGGAAATGTTTGAAAAAGAATCAAAAAGTTTCGATGCGGTCTCCGTTTCTACGCCTGACCATACCCACGCCGTAGTCGCCATGGGTGCTATGCAGCTGGGCAAACACGTGTATGTGCAGAAACCGATGACCCACGACATATACGAAGCCCGAAAGCTCACTGAAGCGGCCGCCAAATACAAAGTGGTGACGCAAATGGGTAACCAGGGTTCGTCCGGCGATGGCGTGCGTCAGTTGCACGAATGGTACGATGCCGGCATTATCGGAGATGTAGGCGAGGTATTTATCTGGACCAACCGGCCGATCTGGCCGCAAGGTATCCCCTGGCCGACCGAAAAACCACCGGTGCCGAAAGAACTTGACTGGGATCTCTGGCTGGGCACCGCGCCTAAAAAAGATTACGTAGACAACCTGATCCCGGGTAGCTGGAGAGGCTGGTGGGATTATGGTACCGGTGCACTGGGCGACTTGGGCTGCCACCTGATGGAAGCGCCATTCCGCGTGCTGGGACTGAAATATGCGACGGACATGCAAGCCAGCGTCGGCAGTGTTTTTACGGCTTTTGGCAAGAGAGGTATCTTCCCTGATAGCTGCCCGCCATCGAGCCACGCAACATTGACATTCCCGAAAACTGCCAAAACAAAAGGTCCGGTGATTATGCACTGGATGGACGGTGGTATCAAGCCGGAACGTCCGGAAGAGCTGGGACCAAACGAATTGTTCGGTGACGGTAACAGCGGTATTTTGTTTGTTGGTACAAAAGGTAAAATGATGGCCAGCGAATATGCGGCAAACCCTCGCTTACTTCCTTTGAGCAGAATGCAGGAAGTGAAGGTTAAGCAAAAATTTGCCCGTGTGCCAGGTAGCGCAGAAGGTCACTATGCCCAGTGGGTGGAAGGCTGTATCGCTGGTTACGGTAAAATGGAGCTGAGCTCACCCTTCGAATTGGCCGGTCCTCTGACCGAGGCAATCCTGGGTGCTAACCTCGCGATCCGCGGTGCAGATATGCCAAAAGCCCGTGAAGACGGAAAAGGCTACACGTACCCTGGAAGTAACATGAAAATGCTTTGGGACGCTCAAAACATGAAAGTGACGAATTACGACGAGGTGAACCAGTTCGTAAGACGTAACTACCGCGAGGGATGGAGCCTGGGCGTTTAAAATAAAGTTGGTTCGAACGTCACGTTCGGACCGGATATGATGAGGCCTCCGGCCGATGAGCATTGTGCTTTTCGGCCGGAGGCCTCTTAATAGTCAGCACGAAGATGGATCTTCGCGCTAGCAATGCCGGCGATGAGCGACAATCAGTAGAACCACTGTCTTCTATCTTTTTCAATACAATGGCACAAACTTCTACTTTGTTCAGATCCGGCGACAGACTTTCAACCTACCAGAAATGGCGGCTGGGTTTCGGTTTTGCGCTCATGTACCTGCCGCTGCGTATATACATGAACGTCCTGACGATCGATCTGGGCATGTTCTTGAACCGCCTGCCGCTTTGGGTCGTTGAGCTTTCTGTAAGTGTCTGTCTATTTACACTTTGGATTCACGTCATCGAATGGCTGCACCAATATATTTCAAGAATGTTGGGTGAGGAGTTTATTGACGATTTCAAATTCCTGAACCAGCTTTTTACTTTAATTATCGCTTTCGGACTGGCGGTTTTGTTCAACGCCTGGTTCCGGATCGTGTGGCATTACATGGAGGCGATCTGGGAAAACCAGCCTTTTGAATGGGCGCCGGTGATCATGGACAGCGGGCGTCTGCACCGTCGCCGGGCCAATACCGCCATCACGGTTCTGGCATTGATGGGCGCCTATTATCTGGCCTCCAATAAACGCGCCAATCAGAAGTTGCAGCAAGTGCATGTCAACGAGGAGCGGCTTGAAAAGGAGAACATTAAAGCGCATTTTACTGCATTAAAAAGTCAGGTCAGCCCGCATTTTCTTTTTAATAATTTCAGTGTGCTTTCCACATTGATCGAAACAAACCAGGAACGCTCGGTGGAGTTTGTCAACCGGCTTTCCAAGGCGTACCGGTACATTCTGGAACAATCGGATTTTGAGTTGATTAAACTGCGGACGGAAGTGGACTTTCTGGAAACCTATATGTTTTTGCTCAAAACACGTTTTGAAGACAAAATCCGCCTCGATATTCAGATCCCGCAAAGTGAAATTGACCAGTATTCTATCGTGCCGCTCTCTTTGCAGCTTCTGATAGAGAATGCCGTCAAGCATAATCAAATGTCCACGAGTAATCCGCTGGTGATCACGATTTCCCGTGAGGGCGATTTTCTGGTGGTGAGTAACCCGGTCAGGGTAAGGCAATTGTCGGAACCTTCGACACGGCTTGGTTTGCAGAACATTGTGGACCGGTATAAACTGCTGGTCAACAAGCCCGTGTTAATCCTCGCTGAGCACAGCATATTTGCCGTAAAAATTCCCCTCCTCCAATGAATGTTCTGATTATCGAAGATGAAGCCCTGAGTGCCACCCGGCTGCAAACCCTGATCAACCGGCATAACCCCGACATCCATGTTTTAGCCAAAATTCCTTCCGTAAAAGAAAGTATCCAGTGGCTGGAAGACCGCAGCCACGTCATCCCCGACCTGATTTTTCTCGACCTGCACCTCGAAGACGATTTGGGTTTCAAAATTATTGACGACCTGAAACTGACCATTCCGATCATTTTTACGACGGCTTACAGCGAGTACGCGATCCGGGCTTTTAAGGCAAATGGGATAGGTTATCTGCTCAAACCCGTCGATCCGGCAGAGCTGGGTGCCTCTTTGGAAAAATTTAAAACATTGCATCCGAAGTCGGCGGCGCCTGATTTGTCAGCGCTGATTTCGATGTTTCAGTCACCGAATGCGCAGGAGGTTTTCAAGGAACGTTTTTTGGCTACGGCCGGTACCAAAATGTTCAGCATCAAAACCGCCGACATTGCCTATTTTATGGTCGAGCAAAAAGCGACATTTCTTAGGACATTCGACGGCAAACATCTGGCGATGGATTACAGTCTCGACAAACTTTTTCAACTACTTGATCCCGCTCAATTTTTCCGCATAAACCGGTCTCTCATCATTTCCCTGTCCAGTATCCGCTCCATCAACGCACTGTCCGCTGGTCGGCTCAAAGTCGAATTGGCACCCAGCCCGCAGCTGGAAGTGTACGTCAGCACCGATAGAATTTCAGATTTTAAGCTCTGGCTGGGCAAATAAGCCGCTTTTTTGTAAACAGGAATTTGGCTTTCTTCCGGTAAATCGGGCAGTTCGCAGGCAAAAACAGGGCATTCGACGACTTTGGTTTTATATCAAACTACTTCCCGTTTAATTTGGAATTAGTAATTATATCTACTAATTCAAGTCAGAATGCCATTCATCGACAAAACTAAAAACCTTCAATCTGCCGAGCTGACCAACTCGCCACTGACCCGTATTCAGTCATACATCAAAAACCAGGTGAAGCTGGGCAGAAAATTTACGATCAGGGATATCGCCGACGAGCTCAATTTGTCGGAATACAACATGAATAAAATGTTGATCAAGGCAACCGGTGAAACATTGAAATCTTTCATTGCCAGCTGCCGCAGGGATTTCTACGAAAACCGCCAGATCGATGAAAAGCTGGATACCGGCGGCGGAAAAAAAGTGGGAATCTGCCTTACCTGCCGAAAAACCGGCGTGGATCTGCTGCAATTATCTTCAAAACGCGTTAGATTGCAGTAAGGGTACCCAAATCGGTTTGGGACTATTTTTCTGACATCTGATGAAGTGCAATGTTTCTTTCGAGTACGAGTTGTTTGGCAATGTGCAGGAGCTGGAAGGATCATTGCAGAAGTTGCTCACGGCCGCCAAAGAAGCCGTCGGGTTGTCTTACGCACCCTATTCCAAATTTCATGTAGGTGCCGCGCTGCTGCTTTCAAATGGTGAAATTGTAAAAGGCAGCAACCAGGAAAATGCTTCTTCGCCCGCTGGCATCTGCGCCGAGCGGGTTGCGCTTTCAGCCTCCTCCTCGGTTTTTCCACAAGAAAAAATCATCGCGATCGCGATCACCTACCACAACGAATCCGCGGAAGAAGAGGCGGACAACATTGTTTCTCCCTGCGGTATATGCCGCCAGAGCCTCCTCGAAGCCACCGACCGGCAGCAGAGTCCGATCCGGGTTTTACTCGCGAGCCCGTCCGGTAAGCTGATTCTCCTCGAAAACGCAGCGCATCTCTTGCCGCTGGCTTTCTCAGCCTCTGATCTGTAAACTCATTTTCAAATCGTTACCATTTTTTTTCAGGGTTTGCAACGCTGAGTAAAAAAGGTTGTGTCTTTGTTTTTGAAGGCAGCTGATGGTTCTGCCAACTGAAATTTAAAACAGCACATAATGAAAAAGTTTTCCCTGATTCTCCTGCTCCTGAGCACCACTTTCGCCATCAATTCCTGTTCACACAAAGAAAAAGTGAAACCGGAGGAAGAAGATAATTTCACGATGGAGGAGTTCAATAAATACCTTCGCCGCGTGCCTTTTATTGTGGCGAAAGCGTATAAGCTGGTTGGAAAAGACACGCTGGATTTACTGAAAGATCCGATTTATAAAGAATACAACGAAGCCGTTTTCCTGGCGTTTTTCGATGGTCCGGTGCTCTTTTACGGCGGTCGAGAAATTCCCAATACAAAATTCAAAGCCTCCGCCAGGACATTTACAATAAACAATCGCATTTCGCTGCCGACCAATCTGAAATATTATTGGGACGAAAAATTGAAAACCGTTGTGGTGGAATCAGAGGGTACGTCGAGCTATTTCCCGATCATTCCTTCGGGTAAAAAGGCGATGCTAGACAAGAAGAAATTTGACCTTAACCATACTTTTGAAGAAGACCAGAATGCCGCGCATCCGAGCAGTATGACATTCACTTTTGAAGATTATGTGATTGAAATGCGACCGATGTGGCAGTATTACAAACAAGAGGGGCAGCAGGTGTTTGCGGATTTTGTGGTTTTTTAAATTCGTATGTAAACGACTGTCTGCAAGTTGATTAACGTTTTTATTGATATCAGAATGAGAGTCAGTTCCCTGCTTTTTATCGGTCTCCTCTGGATGTTCTCCTGCAATCAGGTCAATCTGGAACCGGTTGATCCTTCAACCGAGCCGACGGAAGCTTTGCAGGTTGTTAAAACCAGGTTTCCCAATGCATCCGATGTGGTTTTCAAGGCGATCATGCCGGGGGATGTGTGGGAGGTGGCTTTCAGCAACACGAATGAAAAATATCTTTCGCTGGTTGACCGGACCAAAATGTTTGAAACATTTAAGCTAAGACCGGATACGCTGCCGCAGCCGCTTACATCCTTCATGCCGCGCTCGACTTTTAAAGGCGGCACGTTTTCGGATAATGGTGAGGATATTAGCACATATCAGGACTATAACTGGCGTAACCGACTGCTTTACAATCTAAATGGCACGGATTATAGTTTCGAAATTGTGCGAAACAGGGCAGCTCCCTACACACCGGTTGTGGTGAATTTTGAAAATTACAAATACCACATTCATCTCTCAAAAGTGGATGACTTTCCAGCCGCAGTCCGCGATTTTCTGAGTGTCCGCCAGAACGTTACCTTTCGGGCCGGTGAGGCGCGCGTAAAGTTGAATTTCGAAAAACATTACTGGATGCAGGTATCATTCATGCTGTATGGAAAGGAAGCATTGGGGTATTTGTTGCTGGACGAAAAAGGCAAGCTGATCTGGTCGAGCAAGGATTTCAATCTTCCGCCAAATTATGATGCCTCCTCCAACATTGACACGCTGCCAGAGCCTATCCAAAATTACCTTGACCAAACTCCGGAGCTGGCAACATTCAATTCAAAACCTGAAAAAATATATAAGTGGAGAAGTGAGTATGAGGGAGTTGTAAGCTATTATCTGTCGATGCAGCAAGGTGACTGGACTACGCCGTCGGAACTTTGCGAGCTATATTTTGACCAGGATGGAAATCTTTTAAACCGCCGTGCTTTTGTGTCTTTCTGAGAAATAGAATGAAGTTTTTTACCTCTAACAAATACAAATCACTGACCCAACTTGTGGGCGCTTGTCAAAAGCGCGACCAGGCTGCGCAGACTGTATTTTATGACCGGTATAAAAACAAAATGACGGGAATTTGCCTCCGGTACGCTAAAACCAGAGCGGAGGCAGACGACATTTTCCAGGAAGCATTTATCAGGATTTTCAATCATATCGACGACCTCAAAGAGCCGGAAGCGGCCGATAGCTGGGTGAAAACGATCGTGATCCGGACGGCGATTAATTATTACCATCGCACTACAAAAAGCGAAACCTTGCATTCTTCGCTGGATAATACGGAAATGCAGCTGGATTCGGGCGATTATGAGAAACTGATGGACCAGCTGAATGTGGAAGATTTGCTCGGACTGATCAACGAGCTGCCTGACAAGTACAGGACGGTGATCAACATGCATTTAATTGATGGATATACCCACGTGGAGATCGGCGAAATGATGTCTTTATCGGACGCGACCGTCAGGTCTCAATTTATGAGAGGAAGGAATATGCTTTTAAAAAAGTTGGAATTAAAAGGGATCGTGCATCATGAAATCTGAGGAAAAGCTCAATGAGGCATTGCGGGCCGCCCTGAAACGCAAATTTGACGATTTTGAAGAAACGCCCAATCCGGCTTCCTTCAACATTATCCGTGCGCACATCAAGCAGCCACGGAATTATAAGTTTTTGTTTTTGAGTCTTTTGCTGATAGGGTTAGTTGGGACGGGTTTGTTTTTTAATCAATATCTGGGTGAAAATGCTGGACCGCAAGTTGCTGGACGTAAGGATCATATAAGCCTCACTAAATCTGAGTTGAAAGCGAGAGTGGCACCGGAAGTCGTAACACTTAAAAATGAAGAGAAAACTAAACCAGAAATTTCACGCCGCGACGCAGATCTGAATATCCCGCGGCAGACTTTCAAAAATCGAAACAAGCACCAGGATGTGCAATCAAAGCTTCTGGCGCAGGCTATTGAGTCAAACCTTCCGGCGCAGGTTTTGAGAAGCAATAGGAAGGAAAACCTTTTCCAGGAAGCTGACCATAACCTCTCTCCGCAAATTTTAATTGCTGAAAACAATGCAGAAGAAATCAGGCAACCAGCGCCAGCAACAACATTAGCGATACAAGTTTCCAAGCTGGAATCCGAGCAAATGAAGTCTACGGCAATGAATCTGCCGGGCGTTGCGGTCCCGGAGAAGGATTCACCTTATTATAAACAGAAAAATCCGTCGAAAGTAAGTTGGCTGGTAAATGCGGCCGTTTTGAAATCGTATCAGATCCTGACTGTTCCAAAATCGTCGGGGCAGGATTTCCAGAATTTCAAATTCCCGTCGGTCTTTTCACTGGAAAGTGTGGGCTACAAATTTAGTGTCGGGCTGGAAAAGAAAGGTTTCCAGGCTTTACTGCATTACAGCACATTCAGGCTAAAGTTTTCCTACGAAATTGCTGGGAATGAATACATTGTACAGAATGAAGGCCAGAGCTACACCATTGTACGCCCTGGAACTGTGGTGACGGAAAACAATAAAATGGATTTGCTGGGAATTGGTCTGAGCAAGCAGGTACTCTGGGGAAATTCGCCTTTCCGGAAATATTATGCATCCGCCGGGCTGGAATATTCACGTGCAATCCAATCTAAAAGCCACATCGGCTGGATTAATGCTTCAATCGGCAGGCAATTTGCTGTAAACCGGAATGTATTGATCCATGTCGGGCCTTATGCAGAATTCAGCCCGCTGAAAATGTCAGGAGCGAATAACCCATTCCTTTATCAGCCGTACCGCGTAGGTATCTCGCTGGGAATGAAGCTTATCCGCCCCTGAGGCAATGTTTAAATTAAACTTTCGAGCGCAGCTTGTAAGTGCCGATCGCGATGAAACTGTAAACCTTCTGAAGAAATGGGGGTAGTACGAAATCCCGTATTACCTCTTTTTTCCTTTCTCCCTGCGGCTTGGCCAGGTTGAGGTATTTCAAAGCATATTTCAGCTTCGAGAAATAATCCCCCTCGTACTGTTTCGCAAAAAGCAATTTGTAATAGTAAGTAGCAATGTTCTTCCGCAGCACCGCATCGTATTTGTAATCGAAATGCCGGTTAATGTTGGAATACAGCTGGATCCGGTTGAATAAGAAATCGGAACTGTAATGATTGTCGGCAAAACTAGCACCGCCCCGGTTTTTCCGGTAAACCGACATCACCTCGTCAATATAACCGATCGGCCCGCGGCTGGCGAACATAATGTTACGCGGAATATCGCCGCTGGTAGAAAGGTTAGTCCACTCAGGATCGGGATTCTTTGCAAATTCCTCGCGGCGGAACATTAAGCTGGAAGTTGCGATAAAGGTCAGCTCGTCTTCGCCGATCAGGTCATCTACCGTGTATTCTGTCTTTTTTAATGTATTCACTAAATGCGGCGGTGCAGAATTATCGTCGTAAATCACCATCGCATTATGGAAGCTGGCCGAATAATGCGGGTTCGCATCCAGCATTTCAACCTGTTTTTGCAGTTTGTGCGGGGAAGTCAGATAATCATCGCCGTCAAACTGTGCGATGTACTCACCCTTAGCAATAGCAAAGGTCTGAAGGGCATTAAATTTGCCATTCAGACCCAGGTTTTTGGTTTGTAAAAGTAACCGGACTTTACCGGGATAGCGCTGCTCGTAATCTTTGAGAATGGCCGCGGTATTGTCTTTGGAGCAGTCGTCACCTACAACAATCTCATAATCAAATGTGGTTTCTTGCATGAGCAGGGAATCCAGCATTTTCGCTACGAACTTTTCGTGATTGTAGGTAATCACGCAAACACTCACTCGGATCATAATTTATTTTATTTAAAAACCGCTTCCACTTCCTCTTGTTTCGGGAATCCCGGGAACAACAATTCAGGGGTAGGTTTATAAATATAGGGTAGGGGAAATCCGCGGTCCACGAATGTTTTCTCTACCAAGTTGTTGAAACGGAATTGTGAAGTCCAGCGGATGTGCGGCGTTACATTGGTTCCTGAACGGTGCACGGTAAATGTGGAGAAAATCAGGATATCTCCCGCTTTCAATTCCAGCTGAACGAATTCATCCTCAGGCAGTTCTTCCTGAATGCTGCTTATATAATCCACGTCGCTGCCTTCAAACAAACCTCTTTTGTGGCTGCCTGGCAAAACCTGCAATCCGCCCAAAGCCGTATCGCAATCCACTAGTGGGAACCACATCACAATGCTGTCCAGCGAACCTTGTCCGCCGCGCCAGTCCTGGTGTGCGCCCAGTTTCCAGTAATCCTGTTTTTTGGCCAGGTTGCGACTGTTGAACATCATTGCAGGACGTACCGCGATGATAGGATATTCTAAACCAATGCTTTGCAAAACTTTTGTGATCCGGTCGTCGGTGCCCAGTCTGTGCAGGGATACCAAATGCTGAACCTGCTTGCCGGTATTGACAAATGCATCGAAATCCTTTTGAAAGAACTCGTACATGCCAGCTTCAAACTCGTCCTGATTGTCAACATCGATTTTTCTGCCCAGTGTGCGTTCGATCTGATATGCGAAGACGCCGCGCGCTTCGTCGAAAATGGCTTTGATTTCTTCCGGAGTGAAAAAGTTACGCACTACAATGTAGCCGTCCTTAAAATATTGTGATTTGATGTCCGCACCGGTGACAGGCGCCTCGTTTGTCAAGCTAACGTTATCCATGTGTATTTTCCCAATTTTGTTTTAAAAGGCTATTAAAATAGATGGTCAAAGGTACTGTAATTGTCTTTCAATTAGAATTTTCACAAACTGATATAAATCATTTTGTTGGAATTTTTCTAAATAAAGCGGTTTGTCAGAAGTGTAAGTGGCCATAAAGACCCCCGTAAAGGTCAGTTTGAGAGCCAGTTGAACCCAGAAGGTCATGCGGATAACCCAGCTCGATGGCCGAAATGTCGTCCAGCCTTTTTACCGTTTCTTCGCTTAATGCAATCCGCAGGCTTCCCAGGTTATCCGCCAGCTGGGCTTCGTTTTTAATCCCCAAAACCGGAATTACTGGGGAGCGGCGTTGCATCATCCACGCCAACGCAATTTGTGACGGAGCAACATTCAGTTCTTCCGAAATTGCTTTTAATTCCCTAGCAATATGAATGTTCCGCTCCGAAAACCGCGGACTGTTTTCTCTCAATCTGCCAGTTTGCCCTTCCAGGTATTTCCCGGTCAAAACCCCGTTTCCCAATCCGCCCCAGGCCGTTACCGAAATGCCCAGCTCTTCCGCCATCGGGATCAGGTCCCGCTCCGCCGCGCGGGCTATCAGGCTGTATTCCACTTGGATAGCGACAAATTTGTTCAATCCTTTCCAGTCCGCCAGGGTATTCGCCTGACTGATCACCCAGGCCGGCGCATTGGAAATGCCGAGATGCAAAACTTTCCCGCTACGCACCAGATCGTCCATCGCCCTCAAAACCTCTTCCGGCGCCGTCGTAAAATCCCAGCTGTGCAGCCAGAGAATGTCTACAAAATCCGTATCCATTCTTTTAAGGCTGTCTTCCAGCGAGCGGACCATATTTTTACGATGATTACCTGAGAAGTTCAGGTCGCCGGGCCGGTCTTTCAAAGAATATTTGGTACCCACCACATGCCGGTGACGATCCGCCTTGATAAATTCGCCGAGCCACTGCTCGCTGGTACCATTTGTATATCGGTTAGCGGTATCAAAAAAGTTGCCGCCTGCGTTTATGAAAGCGTCGAAAATCTGTTTGGAAGCCGCCTTTTCCGCACCCCAGCCCCAGTCGGTACCAAATGTCATCGTGCCCAGACAAACCTCCGAAACCCGCAGACCGCATTTGCCGAGCACGCGGTAGTTCATGACATTTTCGGTGCCTCGCTGCGCTGCATTTTGCTGGTCAGCGGCCTGTTTTCCCAATAAATTCTTTACCCAATTAGCCATAAATTTTGCGTAGATTGACGATTTTCAATATTACTGGAAGCATATATATATTCAAAGCATTATTTCCCCGAGTTCGCGAGCGGGGCTCACAGAGATCGTGCTTCACGTAAGCTGCTTAATAAATTAGCTTTACTTTTTGTCAACTTAACTTGACAATAGGATATGCAAGCTTATCTTTGTGTGGACTTTAACCTATAATCAAATGGAACAATCAAAAAAGACCGAGGGGCGGGCCTCTATCATATTTTCCCTCATTTTTGCCGCAACTTATTTACTGGCCACATTGCTTTTGAAGCGTCATTTGCTGGGACAAACCGCTTCGATTCTCATCGCCATCCTGCCGGTTATAGCATTCGCCTTTTTCATTTTCAAGTATGTCAAAGCAGTTGCAAACATGGACGAAGTCCGGCAACGTGTACAGTTTGAAGCGGTCATCATCGGATTCTCACTGACTGTCATGCTGCTGATCGCGCTGTTTCTGCTAAGCCTGACCGACATTTCGTACCCCGAATGGTTTGGATATTCGCAGCTGGTCATTTTTTGCTGGCTGTTCTATTTTATCGGCTGGCTGGTTTCAAAAAAGAAATACGGAATATGAAAAATACGATTAAGGTCGAACGCGCCAAGAAGAACTGGACCCAGGCCGACCTTGCAAAGCATATTGGCATTTCAAGACAAAGTCTGAATTCAATCGAAACCGGAAAATTCATCCCGTCCACCATCCTCGCCCTGCGCATGGCAAAGGCGTTTGATACAAGTGTAGAAGTTTTGTTTCAGTTGGAAGAAGGGGAGTATTGATTTACTGGGAAAGGCGGGTTATTAGTGATGTTCTTACAAAGATTTAAAGGAGCAGTCCATTTAGAAAAGACTAAAAGTCAGGAGTTGCAAACCACAACTCCTGATAATTTGGATCACTCTGTTTCTAGCCGCTCCAATCCTTCCCAGAGCACTTTCAGGTCATAAAGCGCCGTTTTCTCAGTATCACCAAAACTAAGGCTGGTAAAGTAAAGCGCCAGATCGTGCACCTTTTTCAATGATCCGATTAGCTCATTGTAACCATGAGATCGAATGAGGTCAAGAAATTCGGCTTGTGACTGCGTTACCTGTACCAAAATTTCTGATACGTGACGTGCATCAAACGTTTTGCCAGCTGAATGCTCCGCTGAGCCGGGATTTGTTCCATCCGAAGTTCGCATGTTAAATGGATTGAAGTGAAGAAAAATGGAGGGGTCACTGCGAACTTCATCACGATGTTAGCATGATCCGGCTTCGGGACTTTCACCCGTATGCCCCTCCAAGGCCATTTTTACTAGGTTTTTAGATATTTAAATATCAGGAAATTCACTCAGCGGAGTGCCAGGAATTAGAAAAATTCCCGCACCGCGGCCGGAAAATTCTTCCCTTCATGCCCGGATCGGCTCAATTTCACCAACGCAAATCTTTCCAGAAAATCCAACGCCGCCCATTGTCTTATTGTAATCTCGGCACATTCCCACTCCGCAGCTTTCTCATTTACTTCCTCAGGAACGAGATTCGCCTGCGACCACATATCATTCAAGTCCAGCAAAATCGAAGGATAAACACCCGTATATTTCCAAACCAACTCACGCACATACCGCCCATAATTCTCCACCTCAAAATCCAGATAACAGGGCATTTGAGCCAGATCATCCTTCTCCGCATAACTCAATTTCACCCAATCGGCAAGTTTTAGCTTTACCCTGCACGCGTCCAGTTTGTAGCGCACAATCATCGGAACACATTTCAATGTCCCCACAAAGTCATTTTCAAATTGAAAAAATTTTACGTCGACTTTTTCGGTTTGCGGGTTTTCGAGTTTAAGATTTTCTGCAATCATATATGCAATGTTAGTGAGTTGGACAACGTCATTTCGACGGGTTGCAGCAATGATTTTTCATTGTCGCAGGTGCCGCAGCAGTAATGTTCCGGCAGTTCTTTGAAGGCGGTGCCGGGGCTGACATCTTGTCCTGGATTGCCGTATTCCGGATCGTAAATGGTCAGGCAGTCAGGACATTGGTGGACTAATTTTACAATTTGCGTTGCGGTCGGAGTTTCAATGTTTTCCGTTAAAAGGCTTCTCCCATTTTCCAGTGCGCGGAGGTTGTTGAATCTCCTGCAAAGTCTTTCGAGCTGCCAGCCGAGGTGGATGCCGAATAAACCTTTTTGGAACAAAATATGCGTTCGGCTGTTTGGGTTGAAATTTTCAGTGTGGTAAAGGTCATAGACATTCAAAAACCCGACCCCGCCGATTTTCAATAATGCCCTTTTTTTGACTAAGACCGAGCCGAATACTTCTGACTTACAGCGGGTTTGAATGCCAAAACATAAGCCGAATGTGCGTGTATCATGTTTTTCGAAATGCCGGATCAGCCGGTTTTTTAAAGTGTTGCCGTCGCCGGGATAATCTTCGGTTTGCCACGCCAGCTCATTTGCCGCGTGCCGAACATTAATGTTGTGTCTGCCCAGAACCCCGCTCCACTCGCTGCGATATTGATCCTCAATTCCTTTGATGATCAGCGATTTCCAGGGTGTCGTGCAGATTTCGCCAATACGTGTTTTGAGGCAAATGGTGCAGACATCCAGCAAAAAATCAATCGCAAATTCCTCGTCGCGGCGATATAAACCCAGCCACGTCCGCGATTCGTAGCGATTAAAACCTTCATAATAAGGCAGCGAAAAAGAAGGTAGTTCCAAATCCGAGCTGGCCGGCAGGGATACATAATGCAGATTTCCTCTGATGATTTTATAAAGTTCGGATTCGTCTAAATCCTGATTTTCAAGCATTTCCTCCTCGATCACCTTCGCTACCCGCCCGATTTCATTGGTATATACCAAATCCTTCCATTTGAAAACGACATTGCTCTGCTTCGGCCGGATATACAGAAACCAGAAATGCGGATCATTGGAGCTAACAAAATTGATGTTGCCTGTGAAAAAGGGTGTGAAGCTCTGGTTCGAGTCCGAAATGTTGATTTTGAGCCGCGGCTGGAAATCGATGGAATCCAGGATTGAATGATATTCGCCGGCATTCAGCCAATGTCCCGTCCTGAAAACTTCCTCGCCACAATACGAGCTGATGATGTTTGGAAAACGGTTTGTATTGGTCTCATACGCCACATTCAGCTTTTTCAAATCGCTTTCCAGGAACCGCATGTCCTCGTAATGCACCGTCATCAGCATTTGCTGCCGCGAGCCGAATTTTACTTTGCGGACATTTGCAGCCCACGCAGCAGTGAGTATTTTTTTCAAAAATCCCGGCGACGCAATGCCGCCCGGCAGATTGATTTTGATGTGATAATAGTCCCTCATAACCCTCAAACCATCATAGATTCCTTCATTTTTTCCAAAATCGACCTTACTTCCGGCCTGCACGATCCGCAACCTGTTCCCGCTCCGGTTTTCTGGCAGAGCGCCGCAAAATCCTTACAACCCGCTTCGATCGCATTTTCCAGGTTCCCGCTGCCAACCTGGTTGCACGAACATACCAGTTTCCCCAGCATCGGCTCCACTTTCTGGCTCGATCGTAGCAACTGTAAACGCTTCTCCGACAGCTCGGTACCTTCTGCAATCAGCACTTTAAACTCCGCAAATTCATTTTTATCACCGATCAGAATCGTACCCACCAGCTTGTCGCGGTGTATAATGCATTTTTTGTAAAACCGCTTTGCCTTGTCCGTAAAAACGATCTGCTCGTACGCCGGATCATTCGCCGGGACGTCTATCAGCCCCATGCTGCACATATGCAGGCCGTCCATTTTCAGGATATTCATGGAGAGACTTCCTTTGTAAGGCATCGAAATGTCCCCGGCCAGGTAGGTCGCGATCACTTCGGCCTGCTGCTCGGCGGCGAGGGTAATGCCCCACATTTGCCCGTTCCACTCGGCGATTTCTCCCGCCGAAAAGATTTCAGGATCAGAAGTTTGCAGATAGTCATTAACCGTCACGCCCCGCTTGCAATCCAGTCCGGTAGCTTGCGCAAGCTGAATGTTGGGCACAGTTCCGGCGGTAATAATCACTGCTTGACAAGTCAGTCTCCGTCCCGATTTCAGGCGGATACCCAGCACTTTTTCGGAGCCATCGAAAGTGGCGATTTCATCATTGAAGTAAATGTTAATGTTCCGGTCGGCGAGTTCCTGGTACAGCAGTTCGCTTGCCAGCGGATCCAGTTGTCGCTCCATCAGTCGTCCACTCCGCTGAATGACACTCACTTGCACATTCATTTCCCGGAAGGAAGCGGCAAGTTCAAGACCCAGAATCCCGCCGCCGACGATCACCGCATGCGCGCCAGGCTGCCGCAAAAAGGGTAGGAGCGAGTCGGCATCCGGCCGGGAACGCATGTTGAAAATGCCGGCCAGGTTCGGGACGCCTTTTGGCATAAAAGCCCGACTGCCCATGCCGAGGATCAGCTTGTCGTAATGATGCTGGCGCCCCAGATCGTCCACCACAATTTTATTTTTCCGGTCAATGTTAGCGATCCCGATGCCGGCGTGAACCGTAATGTTATTTTCTGCAAACTGATCTTCGCGCAACTTCACCAGCTGTTCCCATTTTTGTGCGCCGCTGATATAGTCCGGCAGCATCACGCGGTTGTAAAATGGATCAATTTCTTTGGAAAAAACGTGGATTTCGTCCCTCTGGTTAAGGCTGCGATATTGATTGATAAATCCTAAACCGGCAGAACCCGCGCCGATAATGATGATTTTTTCAAGCGGTTTGACATAAGCCGAGACCTGCACCGCCGAAAATTTAAAATCCGGCTCTTTCGATTTCGGGTCAACCAATGTGCTGGTGAGATTATTGGCGCGGTTGAGATTGCTGCCCAGCATTTTGCCCCAGTGCATCGGCAAGAAACAAAGCCCGGGCCGCACATCCGTACTCAGCTGGACTTTCACCCGCACCTCGCCCCGCCGCCCGGCCACTACCGCAAGTTGTCCGTCATTCAAATTCCGCTTCTTCGCATCGTCCGGGTGGATTTGCAGGAAAGGCTGGGGGATATGTTTGTTCAATTTTGCCACGCGCCCGGTTTTGGTCATCGTATGCCACTGGTCGCGGATCCGGCCGGTTGTCAACACCAGTGGAAACTCTGGATCAGTCGGTTCTGAGGCATTTTCATCATCTACGGCGTGGATTTGCGCTTTTTTATTGGGGGTATAAAATTGATGGTCTTCAAAAAGTCTTTTGGTTGATGTAATGTTTTCAAAAGCATTGTCCGACGCCGGCGCAGGCCACTGGATGCTTCTGTTTTTCCTTAAAAGTTCATGATTGACGGCTGTAATATCAATGCTGGTACCCGCCGTGATCTTGACATATTCATCATAAATTTCGGAAGTGTTTTTGTAGTTGAATGCTTCGCCAAAACCCATTTTGGCAGCGAATCGCCAGATGATTTCAGAATCGGGCAATGCTTCTCCCGGCGCGTCCAATGCTTTGGGGAGATAGGTGATACGCCTTTCGGCATTCGTCATCGTGCCATCTTTTTCGAGCCAGGCGGCGGCTGGGAGGACTACATCCGCCATTTGAACCGTATCCGCCCGACTGGATACATCTTGTACGACAACGAACCGGGCTTTTTTCAAAGCATTTTCGGCAGCATTCACATCCGGCATGCTTACCATTGGATTGGTATTAATGATCCAGATCGCTTTCAGCTTGTCGTCGGCCAGCGCCTCGAACATTTCCGTCGCGGTCAATCCCGGTTTCGGCTCAATGTTGACGGGAGTCTGCCAGAATGTTTCCAGCTCTTCGCGATGTTTGGCATTCACAACTTCGCGGTGGCCCGGCAGCATGTTCGCTAATCCGCCCGTTTCGCGTCCGCCCATCGCATTCGGCTGGCCCGTCAAAGAAAACGGCCCATTTCCTGCCCTCCCGATTTTGCCGGTTATCAAATGCAGGTTAATGAGCGAAAGATTTTTATTCACCCCGATGACCGACTGATTCAAACCCATCGTCCAGAAAGAAAGGAAACCTTTCGCCTCACCGATCAGCCGCGCAGCAATCTCAATGTCATGCGGGTCAATCCCACAAATCTCCGCCGCCTCGTGCACCGATCGCTGCATTACTTTTTGTCGATAGGTCTCAAAACCATCGGTATGATCGGTAACAAAATCAATGTCAATGTTGCCATTTTCAATCAGCAACCTGCCGATCGCGTGGTTCAGCACAATGTCAGTGCCGGGATTAATTTGCAAATGCAAGTCCGAAGAGCGGGCCGTATCCGTGACGCGCGGATCAACGCAAATGATCTTAACATGTTGATTATCAGCCTTGTGTGCCTCGACGCGTCGCCAGATAATCGGGTGGCACCAGGCGGGATTCGCGCCAGTTACAAACAAGACATCGGCCGCTTCGATGTCGTCATAAGTCACCGGCACGCTATCCTCACCCAGCGACATTTTGTAACCGACCACGGCGGAGCTCATGCACAGCCGCGAGTTGGTATCGATATTATTTGATCCGATAAAGCCTTTAATCAGCTTGTTCACGAGGTAATACTCCTCCGTCAAACATTGCCCTGAAACATAAAAAGCAACCGAATCAGGCCCATATTTCTTGATAAAAGTCTTAAAAACCGCCGCAGTTCTGTCCAGCGCCTCATCCCAGCTTACCCGCTGCAAAGACATCGATTTATTCAGCCGCATTTGCGGATATAGCAGCCTGTCCGACTGGTCCATCACCGTGTAATGTAGGTTCATACCCTTCGAGCAAAGCATTCCGTTATTTGAAGGATGCGTCTTATCGCCTTCCAGGCTGAGTTGCCCGTTCGCCTCTTTAGTAACCACCACCCCGCAGCCGACGCCGCAGTAACAGCAGGTTGATTGGAAGGTGTTGGTTTGGGTTTTCATGGGGTGGGTGGTTTTTAGTTGGGATGTGGTTTGGAGGGGTTCGGTGTTGTTTGTTATTATTCCATGTCATGCTGAGCGGAGTCGAAGCACTTTACTGGTGAGCAGAGTGCAAAAAGGCGTTCTGCCAAGCCAGTAGCGTGCTTCGACTCCGCTCAGCATGACATGAGGAAAGAAGCATGATATAACATAACGAACTCAGCGTGACATGGATTAATCAAGCCTCCGCAACTTCCAGCTTTTCCGCCCCGGTAACAACCCGCGCCGACTTGTCAAAATCAATCAAAGCCACCACAGCAGCCACACAGGCAATCGCGACGCCGATGTACATAAATGCCTGTGAGTAAGTAATGTTCTCGGATTTAAACAGGAAACCCGCAAGCACTGCGCCCACATTCCCACCCGCACCCACAATGCCGCTCACAGAGCCTAATGCCTTTGGATTGATAAAAGGTACAATCGCATAAGTGGCACCATTGGCCATTTTCAAAAACATCGCAAAGCCTAACATTGTGAGTACCGCGATGGTAATGCTGCCGCTTTGGGCGAAAAGTGCGATGCCGATTCCTTCCATTGCCAGCAGGCCGGCTAATAATCTGCCTTTTCCAGCCAGGCCGAAGGTTTTTCCTACTTTATCTGCCACAATCCCGCCGACTGCCCGGGCGAAAATGTTCATGAAACCGAATGTTCCGGCAAGGATACCTGCGGTTGCGAGCGAAGTCTGGAAGTTGTCGAAGAAGTAAAGTGCGGCTACATTGTCAAAGGTGATTTCAATTCCGAAGCATGCCCCGTAAGCTAAAAAAAGTGCCCAGGTACGTTTGTCCTTCATTGCAGCAGCGAGTGTTCCTTTTGTTTTAACTGACTTAGGATTAGCAATTTGCAGCTCTTCGAAATTTCCTTGCGGAGTATCTTTTGTAAAAAAGTAATACACGAATGCAAAAACCAGCAAAACCGCTCCGGGAATGACCATCGCCATCCGCCAGGCCGATTCCGGCAGGTAGCCTGCACCTACGAAACCCGCGAAAATGAGCGGCATGACCATATTCGTCACTCCGCCGCCCAGGTTACCCCAGCCGCCAGCGACTGCATTGGCGGTGCCAACAATCTTTTTATCGAACATCACGGAAGTGTGGTATTGTGTGACAACAAATGATGCGCCGATGACGCCGATCGCGAGGCGGAAAAGCAAAAAGCCCTCATAGCTGTGCACCAGCCCGACCATCATCACCGGAAAAGCGCAAATTCCCATCAAAGCCGAATATGTTTTCCGCGGTCCCCAGGTATCGCATAATTTTCCGATTGCAATGCGCGCCACGACCGTCGCCGCTACGGAGGCGATGATAATGTTGCCGATCTGGCTTTTCGTCAGGCCGAGGTCGGTTTTGATCACCGACATCAGTGGCGCGAGTCCAAACCAGCCGAAAAAGCAGAGAAAAAATGCCATCCAGGTCAAATGAAATGTGCGCATCTGGATGCCTTTGAAGCTGAGAATGTTGAGTTTTTCCAGCGGCTTGTTTGTGCTTTCCATCGTAATAGAAGTTGAAAGAGTGAAGTTGACTATTTGGTGAACTCTGGTTTGATATTAATCATCAGATAGGCCCAGTTGGCCATTTTGGAAGGATTGGCGACATTCTTAACCTGCCCTAATGTGGCTGTGGTGAAGTAGGTGCAGTAGCCGCCCTGAAAGCTGATCGCCTTTGTCAGATTATAGTTTGCGATAAAATCCAGCTCGCTGCCCAGGCTTGAAGACAGCTTTTGATCATTGGCATTGTAAATCGTTGCCGCGCTTGAAAAGTGATGATAGTCAGCGGATAAAGAAAATTTTTCGGAGGTTTTGAGAATGCTGTTGACGTACAAATCCGAGAGTCCGCCCCTGCCGAAACCATTGGCCGCATAGAAGTAGTCCATCTGTCCCCAAAACTTGTGCGGCGTGCCGTAAAGCGGGTCGAATGTTCTGTTTTTGGCAGCATGCGCGCCGGTACCTGAGGTATGGTCAAAGCCGGGGCCGACGCTCAGAATTCGGTTGATCGTGTAGAGCCCACGGACGGAATACATATTGGCATTCAGCGACTTACCGTCCCGGTCTTTACCGGTTTGCAAATATGCGCTGGCCGTCAGGTTCCAAGATTTATGCGGTTTAATTTGCAGATACGGCCCAAATGTTACCCGGTTCCAGGTGCCTTTTTGCAAGACCCTTTCACTTTTTTCATTCAATGTATATTTCTGAAAATCATCCTTTAATGCGAGAAAAGAAATGTTTCCAACATTCAGTTTTTTGCCCAGATAAACAAACTGCATGGACTTGTACATCGTCCCAATTCCGTTCGTGCCAGCTGGATATCCGTTGGGAATTCCTTCGTACAGTGTGCCCGTTTTTAGTTCACGGTTCTGGTTATACGCTGCGCCGATATGGGCTGTAAAATTGTTGGCGCCGAGTTTCAAAACCGCCGCATCGTGACGCCGTGCCTGTTGCAGCCAGTCAAGGTTTCCGAGGAGACGGCTGTCGTCATACAACAGTTCCTGGCGGCCGATTTTGATGGCGAATTCTTTGCCGAGCTTCGTTTTTGACGTATCCAGCAGGCTGATTTCACCCCAGGCTTCGTGCAGCATCAGGCCGTTCAATGCGGAATTGGTGATGCGGTTATTGGTGGAAGCATCCTGTCCCCACACCCGGACATCCTGCACGGCGACAAAAAATTGGTAGCGGTAACCTTTGTAACCCGCATTGAGCCGGGTTCTTTGTGATGTAAAAAAGGCCGGTTTTTCACCTTTCGCGAGCGGCGAGCCCTGGCCTTGCAGTAGCTCGGTGCGCGTACGGAGCTGGCCCGAAACATTCAATTGGGCGAAGATTTCACCGGGGCAAAGCATGGCGATGCCGATGATACCCGCCCAGAGCAGGTAAAAGTTTTTGTTCATCGTAACAGGAGTTATAAGTTGGTAATCAGATCAGTTGCATGCTTTGCAGGTACTCCCTGGTGTAGGATGGATGCAGCGAAACCACCTCGCCGATCACCATGATCGCAGGTGTCCCGATGCCATTTTCTTCTGCCAGTCGTGGCATTTCCCAAACCTGCCCGATCAAACTTTTTTCGTCTTCGCGGGTGCCATTTTGAATGATGGCCATCGGCAAATGCGCCCGGCCAAATTTCTTATACAGATCACAAATTTCCCTCAACCGGTTCATCCCCATCAAAACCACCACCGTCGCTTTCGACTGCGCCGCAAGTTGCATATCCTCCGAAAGCTCCTCATTCCGCGTTGTGCCAGTGATCACCCAGAAACTTTCACTATACCCGCGGCTCGTAACCGGAATTTCCAGCGAAGCTGGCACCGCGATGCAGCTCGAAACGCCGGGCACAACTTCCACCTCCAAAGCATGTTCCCGCGCATATTCCAGTTCCTCATAGCCTCTGCCAAATACAAATGAATCGCCGCCTTTCAGTCTCACGACGTGTCCACGCTTACGTGCAAGCCTGACAATTAACCCGTTAATCTCATTCTGTGAAAAAGAAGGGTTGCCTGCCTTCTTTCCAACATACATTTTCAATGCATCGGCAGGCGCGAAATCCAGCAGTTCCGTATTGGCCAGTTCGTCGTACAAAATGACATCTGCATGCTGCAATGCCTTCAATCCTTTCACGGTGATTAATTCCGCATTGCCAGGTCCGGCCCCTACGAGTGTCAATTTTGGCGTATTCATATAATGGAGTGATTAAATGATAGGATCCTATGATGTATAGTATGTAGTAACTATATTAACTATGGCATCAAAATTAGAGGCTAAATTTTACAAAACAATGATTTAACCAAAATTTATATTTAAAATTAACTATATCGACAAATAATACATTAGGAAAATAACTAATCGCCATTTACATTTGAAAGTTGGCAATGCTCCCAAAAGCTGATTTTATTCGAATATTTATATAATATTTTGTTGTATTTATAATTTAATAGTTAAAAAATACTATGAACTCCATTAGGAACATCAGAATTGTAGTTGCCGGCAACGGAATGGTAGGATATAAATTCTGCGAAAAGCTGCTGGCACGAAAGAAAACCGAGCAGCACTTCGAGGTGACTGTTTTTGGCGAAGAGCCGCGCGAGGCTTACGATAGGGTACATTTGAGTGAATTTTTTGCCGGAAAAAGTGCAGACGATCTGTCGCTGGCCTGCAGGGACTGGTACGCCGAAAACAATATCCTCCTGCTCCTGTCAGATCCGGTGGTGGACATTGACCGCGAACAAAAATGCGTCCGGTCGCATCATGGGCATGTAGTTTATTATGACTATCTCATTTTGGCAACTGGCTCCGGCGCATTTGTCCCATCGATTCCGGGCGTGGAGAAAGAGGGAGTATTTGTGTACCGGACGATTGAAGACCTGGAATTGATACAGTCTCACGCAGCAAAATCGAAAAAAGGCGCTGTGCTGGGCGGTGGTTTATTGGGGCTGGAAGCTGCCAAAGCATTGCTGGACCTTGGTTTGCAGGAAGCGCATGTGGTGGAATTTGCGCCCAGGCTAATGCCGCGGCAGATCGACGAGGCCGGTTCCCGCACACTACAAAATCAGCTGGAATCGCTTGGCTTACAGGTGCATCTTGCCAAAAGCACGCAGGAAATTACAGGAGGCGATTGCATTGAAGGCATGTTGTTTGCCGATGGCAGCCTGCTGGAAGTGGATATGCTGGTGATTTCCGCAGGTATCCGCCCACGTGACGAGCTGGCCAAGATCGCCGGTCTTGAAACGCATCCCAGGGGCGGCATAGTAGTTAATAACCATTTACAAACTTCCGATCCCAACATTTTTGCCATCGGTGAATGTGCACTGGCGCATCACATGATCTATGGTTTGATCGCGCCGGGATATGAAATGGCGGAAGTGGTTGTGGCGAAACTGACTGGGGGTGAAAAGGAATTTTTGCCTTTTGATATGTCGACCAAACTGAAATTGATCGGTACCGACGTGGCGAGTTTCGGGGACGCATTTATTGAGGAGCCAACCTGTAAGACAATTCGTTATGAAAATAAAGCCAAAGGAATTTACAAAAGAGTGAATGTGAGCGAGGACGGTAAAACGCTGCTCGGCGGAATTCTCGTCGGCGACGCCAGCCAGTATAATATGCTTTTGCAGACATTCAAAAACAAGACCATTTTACCGCCCGACCCGGAAGATCTGATCCTGGGATCGCGCGGCGGCGAGGAAGCGGGCGCGGGCGTGATGAGCTTCCCGGACGATGCATTGATCTGTTCCTGCGAGGCGGTAACCAAAGGAATGTTGTGTCACGAAATCGGTGAATTTGGGCATCATACCGTTGATGCGCTGAAAAAAAGCTGCAAAGCCGGGACGGGCTGCGGTGGCTGCGTGCCGCTTGTGAAGGACATTATCGCCGGGGTAATGAATCAAAAAGGCGTTTACTTGCGGAATGTGGTGTGTGAACATTTCAATTACAGCCGCCAGGAGCTGCTCGATCTCGTGAAAATGAACGGGCTGAAAACGTACGGCGCCGTGCTCGATGAATTTGGAAAAGGCGATGGCTGTGAAGTTTGCAAACCGCTGGTCGCCTCGCTGCTAGCCAGTTTATGGAATGAAAATATCCTGCAAAAAGACCGCGCACCGATCCAGGATTCCAATGATCGCTACCTGGCCAACATTCAAAAAGGGGGTACCTACTCGGTGGTGCCGAGAATTCCCGGAGGCGAAATCACGCCTGAAAAACTCATCGTGATCGGGGAAGTGGCTCAGAAATATGGCCTTTATACCAAAATTACCGGCGGCCAGCGGATTGATATGTTCGGTGCGCATTTGGGCGATTTGCCAAACATTTGGGAAGAATTGATTGACGCAGGTTTTGAGAGCGGGCATGCCTACGGAAAATCGCTGAGGACTGTAAAAAGCTGCGTAGGCTCCACGTGGTGCCGGTTTGGTGTGCAGGATTCTGTGAGTTTTGCCATCGAAGTGGAGGACCGGTACAAAGGTTTGCGCTCGCCGCACAAGTTGAAATCGGCGGTTTCGGGCTGCATCCGCGAATGTGCGGAGGCGCAAAGCAAGGATTTTGGCATTATCGCGACCGAAAAAGGCTGGAATTTATACGTCTGCGGAAATGGTGGCTCCAAACCCCAGCATGCACAACTCCTCGCCACCGACGTGGACAAAGAAACCTGCATCCGCCTGATCGACCGCTTTTTAATGTTCTACATTAAAACCGCCGACCCGCTCACCCGCACCGCCACCTGGCTCAACAAAATGGAAGGCGGCATCAACTATCTCAAAGCCGTAGTCGTCGAAGATTCCCTCGGCATCGCCGCTGAACTGGAAAACGACATCCAGCAGCTCATCGACGTGTATCAATGCGAGTGGAAAGAGGTAGTACAAAATCCAGAGCTCAGAAAGCGGTTCACCCACTTTGTAAACACACCCGAAAAAGATCCAACAGTAGAATTCGACTCAATGCGAGGCCAGAAAAAGGCAGCCGAGTGGGTCTAACATTCACTCATTCACTAATTCAATCATTCAAAATTCCACTCCCATGTACTCAAACGAAACAACCCAAAAAGTAACCTGGCACAAAGCCTGTCACGTCGATGATATTCCCGAAGATGGCGGCGGCTGCGCGCTGATTGACGGGCGACAAATCGCGATTTTTAATTTTAGCCGGCGCGGCGAGTGGTTTGCGACGGATAACCAATGCCCGCACCGGCAGCAGATGGCGGTTTCGCGGGGAATGATCGGAAGCCAGGACGGTGAGCCGAAAGTCGCTTGTCCGTTTCACAAAAAAACCTTTTCATTGCAGACCGGGAAGTGCCTCAATGATGAAAATTACGAGATCGGCACGTTTCCGGTGATGGTCAAAGAAAACCTGGTGTACATCGGGATATGATTGAATGGAAAGACTCGACAACCGGGTAGCCGGCAGCCTCACCCGCTTCTATGTGGTGGCATTGTGTGTGGTAGCAATGCTGACAATCAGCGGATTATTCCTGATCCGCAGGACAATCAGTGGGCTCAATCACGACAGCCGCGTGGTGAATGTGGCGGGGAGGCAGCGGATGTTAAGTCAAAGGCTGACCAAGCTGGCGATCATCGAAACGGACGGAAAAACGAGAAATGATCCGGCGAGTTTTGATTCGCTGCTGGTAGTTTGGAAACTAAGTCACGACCATTTGTTAAAAAATAAACTGCCTGTGGATGAAGATTTTGTGACTTGGAAAAGCGCGAAACTGGATTCGATGTTCAGAGAAATTGCCCCGGTTTTCGATAGTCTCTATCAGGACTTTGCATTAATCGGAACAGATTCGATTTCCAAACCCGCGAGAAATCAGGCGCTGGTTGCTGTTTTGAAAAATGAGCCGGTTTTTCTTGCCAAAATGGACAACATTGTCTTTCAGTTTGACAAGGAAAGTTTTGCCAAGCTGGAAAATCTGGAAAGGATCGAGTGGATACTGGATATCATGACGATCCTCGTGTTGCTGGCCGAAGGACTGCTGATTTTCAGGCCGGTAGTGAACACGACGCGCCGGGTTGTGCGCATGCTCACCGAATCCGAAGAAGCTTTACAGCTATCGAACCAAAAGCTGAAAGAAGCGAATGAACATTTGGTAGCGGCCCAAAATGACCTTTTACAATTACAGGAAGAAAAATACCAGCTGCAAATGGCCGAGGAGCGAATCAGGG
The DNA here is from genome assembly GCF_005860805.1 of Dyadobacter luticola. Classification (GTDB taxonomy): domain Bacteria; phylum Bacteroidota; class Bacteroidia; order Cytophagales; family Spirosomataceae; genus Dyadobacter; species Dyadobacter luticola. The sequence goes on from NZ_VCEJ01000002.1 coordinate 856,914, forward strand.
CGGCGGCGGTGATCGAAGGGCAGGAGGACGAGCGAAAAAGGTTTGCGCTTGAACTGCACGACGGCATCGGCCAGATGCTGACCGGCCTTAAACTACATGCCGAAAAGCTCAAAACCATGCCTTTTGCGGACGAAAAGCATCAGAAAAGGTTCGACCAATTGGTATCGCTGATTCACGATACGATCCAGACGACGAGACAGGTTTCTTTCAATCTAATGCCCTCTGTATTAAATGATTTCGGGCTGGCCGCAGCATTGCGGTTACTGTGTGAGCAGACGCGAAATTCATCGGGAATCAACATTCAGTTTGAAGAAAAAACAACAGGAGAGCCTGAACTTGGCCGCGCGATGGAAACGGGCTTGTACCGGATTGCGCAGGAAGCGTTGAACAATGCCGTCAAACACGCCCAGGCCGATCACATTATTATCAAATTGGAACAGAACGAAAATCGGGCGGTGCTGGAAGTGCGTGATGATGGTAAGGGTTTCAATCTCAATGGTTTGAAACCGTACCAGGATTTTTCGTATAACCACAACGGTATGGAAAATATCCGCACGCGGGCGCAGCTGATGAATGGGGAAATGGAAATTATCTCGGAAATTAACAGTGGGACAAGGTTGATCGTTAAGGTGGATTTCTAATATTTGCAAAAAACGTTTCCAACATGCCGATCAGGATTTTAGTTGTGGATGACCATTCTGTGGTCCGTCAGGGGATAATTTCTTTGCTGGAAGATGAGGACGACATTGAAATCGCCGGTGAGGCTGCGGATGGTGACGAGGTGTGGGATATGGTCGAAAAAACAAAACCAGACGTAATCCTACTCGACCTGACGATGCCGCGCGTCTCAGGTATAGAAGTGATCGGGCAGATTGTTCCTGAGTTCCCCGATGCTAACATCCTGGTTTTCAGCATGCACAATAACCCGGATTATATGATTTCATCCGCGAAGAATGGAGCCTCGGGTTACTTGCAAAAAGATACCAGCCGTGACGAAATGCTGGCGGCCATCCGCAGCATTGCCAGAGGCGAACTTTACTTTCCTCCCTATGCTTCATCAGTCATTATCAGGCATTTACTTAATGACGGCGGCAACATCAACCAGCTACCCAGTCCGGTGGTGGAGCAAATCAAAGGAAAATCAATCTGGAACATCATCACCCCACGCGAGCAGCAGATCTTAAAATGCCTCATCGAAGGCATGAGCAGCAAAGATATTGGTGAAAAATTCAATATCAGCTCAAATACGGTTGCTAATCAACGAGCAAGTATTATGAAAAAGGCCAATGTTAAAAATACGGCAGAGTTGATTAGTTTGGCTTTAAAGGGCGTGCGTTAAAACTGAGCAAACGGCTAAAAACAAGCACCAGATTCAGTAGGGCCACAATGCTGAACAGTGTTAGAAAATCTGGTGCCATCAGATAAATCCTTCGCCAGCTCAAAACCCGGCCACTTAGCATAGTTACCAGTACGGGGAGCAAAACCAAAATCAGCATAGGCACGAGCCGTGAAAACAGCAATAACCGCGATTTCCAGCGAGGTCTCTTTTGGTGATTTCGGTACCATTGTTCTATTCTGAACAGCCTCAGGATGACAAAGAAAATCCCAATAAGCAAAGCCACATTTAATGTAATCGGGAAAACCCACGCAGGAAATGTGGGCACTTCCGGTTTTTTGTTTTCCAAAATATCAGTAACTCCCTGAATAAATGCATGATAATCCTCAAAAGCATTTATCCCTCCATTAAATAATATCACCACGCCATAACCATTTTTGGTAATAATCTGCTCGGCGCTGTAAGTCCACAAAATGCCGCTATGTGAAAGCGTACCGTCTTTTCCGACAAACCAACCCATGCCGTAAGGCTTCCCGGTGGGTGCATTATGCATCATTTTCAATGTTGTGCTGTCCAGCAATGTCACATCTCCAAGTTTTCCCTGATTCAACTGTAACCGCAGCCATTTTGCCATATCATCCGCCGTCGAAACAACGCCTGCTGCGCCTTCAATAAACCAGTCGGGTTCGTGCAAGGGTATTGCTTTTCCAAATGCGAAAATGTGTCCATCAGAAAAGCCTGAACTTGAACTGCTTAAAGCACTTGTCGATGAAACAGACTTTGTACCCGACATTTGAAGCGGCTTGAAAATGTTCGCTTCCAGGTATTTATCAAAAGGCTGGCCGCTTACCTGCTCGACGACTTTGGCAAGAATCTGATAATTAGGATTATGGTAGGTAAACCGGGTGCCGGGATCATCCGCAAGCTTCACATCATTAAGACGCTCGATCGCTTTGTCCAGATTTTCAGGCTCTGTTTTAAAGGCGAGTTCGGGAAAAACCTTGTCATTCAATCCGCTAACCTGATTTAAAACCTGGCGGACCGTCATTTTCGCGCCGCGCGGATCGGCGAGTTTAAATGTTGGAATGTATTGATTTATCGAATTGTCAATGTTCATTTTTCCTTGCTCCGCGAGCTGCATCACGGCCATCGCTGTGAAAGCTTTGCTCAGCGAAGCGATAGCAAATGGCGATCTTGAATTAATCGGTATGCCTTTACTATCCGCGCCGTAGCCCTTTGAAAAAATAACAGAATCCTTGGTGACAACGGCAATCGCGAAACCGGGAATATTACTTTTAGCCTGTATCTCGCGGAGATACTGGTCAATTTCCTGCGATTTGCGGCTGTTTTGAGCATTGACCGGTTGTAGAATCAGAGATATGATTGCGAAAATGAAACAAAGGAATGTGCGGAAGTAATGCATGGCTTTTGAACTTGACGCACAAAAATCGGCTGAAAAAGCCCTCACAACCCCTGATTGTTTGAAGGATTGCATTCAGGAAACGTGGGCGGCTACCTGGTATGGAATGGCTTTAATCAACTTTGTATTGTTAAACTCTTCGACAATCACAACATTCTCTTTTGGCACAATTCCGCGATTGATCCAATTCAAAACCGTCTCAATGTTCTTAATATTGAAACGCTTACAATATTCCTTGATGGTAACCCACTCCGAAAGATCAACCACTTCCCCGCGACTGATCAGGTAGGAACGGGCATCATCGATCGCAACCCGGCCCTCCGCCAGCATTGCTTCGACTTTTTTGCTTACATCAGCACTTTCTTCCATGTCGAGTGATTTTAATTTCACGACCTATTTTATAAAGATATGAACTGTTAGGTAATCTAACAAAAGATTTGCGCACCTTCAAGGATTTTTAGCATCAACAACATTCACCACCCCCTGCATCACACGCCAGTGACCCGGAAACGAGCAAATAAACGGATACGCCCCGGGTTGGGACGGCGCAGTAAATTCCAGACGGAAACTTTTGCCTGCGTTCACGAGCGGGGTGGAGAAAAGAATGTCCGCGGAATTCGGGATGAAATTTTTCTCGAAACCGTCTTTCAAATTTGCCATCGCGTCGGCGGCTTCGCCTACCTTTTGCTCGGTTCCGGGCTTGACGATCACCACGTTATGTGGCATCATATCGGTATTGTTGAAAATTAGGATGACTTTTTTGCCTGTGGGAACCTGAAATTCCTTTTTGTCAAAAGCCATTTTTGCCTCGATGGTATTCAGTACGAGCTCAGTAACATCTTTGTTGGCAGGTTTTTTCGCAACGTCGGCTTTTTGTTTTGCTTCTTCGGCTTTTGTTCGGATTGCGGCTAATGTTGCGGGTGTTTTCGGGAGCGCGGCAAGTTCTTCGGCTGTCAGCGACGCCAGCAGATACGTTTCAGCTTTTCCGGTGATTTTCTTTTGTTTTAATGCCGCCAGCCAAACTGGTTTTAAATGGCGGAAAGTCTCGCTGATCGCATAATCAAGGTATCTGTCGGTCGGATATTTGAAAATGTCGGTTGCGGCCAAAACTGCCTTTTCATTTTCATAAAAACTCATGGCGACGATCGCTTCCAGTCTTACCCGTGGCGATTCGTCGTTTAGTCTCGTCTGCATTAATGTCAATGTTTCCGGGATACGGTCGCTCCAAAAACGTAGAACCCTGGTCGCTGCGGCTCTTGCCTGCGGTTCTTTGGCGTTTAGAAGTGTTTTTAGCAGAGCAGGTTCAACAATATCAAAATCCTGGTAGAGCCACAATGCTTCCAGCAAATGATGCTCGTATTCCGGGTTATTCTTATCGAGCGCGGCAGTCCATTTTTTCAATGCTGGTAAAACCTCTGAGGCAGGCTTTTCTCGAAGCTGGATTCTCGTGCGGTACCGGAATCGGTCTTCGTAGACTTTCAGGTTTTCGAGTAAGTCTGGAATGCTTTGTGCCGAAATGTCCGTGGGTTTCAGGAGCGGCTTTTCCTTGTAAGTGATCCGCCAGATTCTTCCGTGGGATTTGTCGCGAGCGGGGTCGCGGGGTGGGTTTTCGCCGTGGGAGATGAGTGGGTTGTACCAGTCTGCAATGTAGAGGCCTCCGTCGGGGCCGTATTCGAGGTCGATCGGGCGGAAGTTTGGGTCTGAGGATTGGAGGAGGTTTTCTCTTTCTTTGCCACGAATGCCGGAGCTATCACGAATGATGCGGTGTTGCTTCGTACCCTGAAAACCAATGTTGTTATTAACCAAAAAGTCCCCCTGGACGTCGTCAGGGAAGTTCCGGCTGGAAATGATTTCGATTCCGGCGGTCGGCCTCACTCGGGTTTCGGTGAACATTTCGGTTCTCGGATGCTTGTCGGGATAATCTACTTTGCCGGTCATCGGCGGCGCAAAATAGTTGGAACCGTCGGAGGCATCGCCGATCAGGTGCGTGCCCCATTTGTCGAAAATGCTGCCCCAGGGATTATAATAGGGGTAAGAAATGTAGTGAAACAGCTTCGCCGTGCGCGGTTCGTAGCGGTAAGTGGCGCCGGCGTAGGAACGGACAGGGCCGTAAGGTGTTTCCACCTGCGTGTTCAGGAAAGTACCTTCGTTGAAATACAATGCGCCATCCTGCCCGTAAGTAAATGCGTGCGTCGCGTGGTGGCTGTCTTCCGAGCCGAAGCCGCTGAGGATCACCTCTTTTACATCCGCTTTCCCATCTCCGTCAGTATCTTTTAAGAACAAAATATCTGGCTCCTGCGAGACAAAAACACCGCCATTTCCAAACTCATAACCCAGCGGCAAATACAGGTCGTCGGCAAAAATGGTGTGCTTGTCCGCCTTGCCGTCGCCGTCAGTATCTTCCAGGATCACGATCTTGTCGTGCACCGGAATGCCGGGGAAATACTGCGGGTAAGTCGGCATCGTAGCGACCCAAAGGCGGCCTTTTGCGTCAAAATTCATTGCGACCGGCTTTTCAATCGGAAAATCTTTTTCGGAAGCGAAAAGGTTAATTTCATAACCTTTCGGCAGCGTGAATTTTTCGGTGGAAGTCGAAAACAAATTTTCCTGCCGGGCTATCTTTTTCGCAGCTTCTCCCTGCCGGCCCGTCATCGGAATGTCGGTAACCAACGTTGGGTCAGCCGGTTTGCCGCGACGGTCTACAATGTCCAGCGCTTTTTGATAGGCATTTACATTTTTGGTTTTGGCCAACTCCCAGATCACCGAATCCAGCGCAGCCGTCATTTGGTTCAGTTTGCGCAGCTCCGGCGGAAAAGCAATCACCCCGAAAGGCTCCCGGCGACGGCCATAAATGTATTCACCATTTACCGCCCGCCAGCGATAGAAAAAATGCGCATCCTTCATTTTGACGACTTCGCGCAGCTTTTTACCAAAATAAGAATCAAAATCCGGCTTGCCGCCAAAACCCAGCGACTGGGCCATCCACTCCGCAGCGAGGCGGTAACCCGCATCATTCAAATGTATCCCGTTAATGGTGAGTGGCGTCTGGTTTTTGGCCTGCATTTTCGCCAGCGAAGGCGTGAACAAATCGATAAAGTAAAGCTTCTGCACCGAAGCCGCTTTTTGCATTGCTTTGGTGTAGAGCGCCAAATTTTTATTATGCTCCGCAGGATCAGGATAATGCTCACTCAGGTTTTCGTGAGCAATAGGAGAGACGAGGATCAATGTGGGCGCAGATCGTCCATTATATTGGTTTGACAAAAGATTTTTTATGAAAACATTCAGATCCTTTTCAAACTCCGGCAGCCCGGCGGCGCCCTTAAATGCCTCATTCATACCAAAACAAAGGAAAATGATGTCGGCTTTCTGGTCTCTCAAATCCTGGTTCAGCCCCGCGAAATTCAGCGCGACTGGCATGACGATCTTCTCGGTTTCGTGGGTGAAACTTTTGAAATTGATCTCTTTCTGGCCTTCGGTAAGTCTTGTTGTTTTTTCACCAAAACCGGGAAAATTCAGCGGCCGCGGCTGCAAACCGACTTCATCCGCGCTCCATCCCATATTCCTCATCGTCAGTTCTTTTTCCGTAAAATGGCTTTGAAGCTGGGTTTCGAAATAACCGTAGTGCCGCATCCGGTCGGCGAAAGTGTTGCCGAGCAGAATGATATGGTCGGCTTTTTTGGGCGAAAAGCCAGGGTTGGGCGCCTGGGCGGCGGCTTTTTGGCTACTGCAAATGCAAAGGAAAGCCAGGGCAAATGCCAGGCAGCTTAATGGAATTTTCATAATCAGGTTTAGGAAGAGTCCAATTTATCATAATTTTAATAGCTTCTCAACATATACCGGACATGCACGTTCAGAAATGAACAGCTTTTTAGGATTAAAGTATTGATACACAATTTATTGAGATAATGGCATAAATTTTACGCGAACACTGTCAAAGTCATAAAACCGGATTTGCCTCAGATATTCCCGTTCCTCATGATCAAAAACTACTTCAAAATCGCCTGGCGCAACCTGCTCAGAAACCGCCTGTATACAATCCTTAACATTGCCGGACTGTCGGTAGGACTGGCCTGCGCGCTGGTGGTTTTCTGGTTTATCCGGTTTCAGACCACGCACGATCATTTTCATAAGAACATTGACCGTATTTATCAGGTAACCACCGAGTTTCACTTCGACGGCACCACCTACTCGCGCGGCGTACCCGCCCCGATGTGGAAAGCCATGCGGACGGAAATGCCATCGTTTACCACCAGTATGTGCATTGCCGGTTGGGGACAATTTTTTTCCGTGCTCGGCAATGATGGGAAAGTGATCAAGAAATTCAAGGAAGAAGGCCCATCGATGGCATATGTCCAGCCGGAATACTTTTCCATTTTCGACTTAAAATGGCAGGTTAGCAATGCAAAAAAGGCGTTGTCGCGCCCCAACACAATTGTGCTGAGCCGAAAGATTGCTGATAAATATTTTGGAAAGGAAAATCCGATCGGCAGGCGGGTGAGGCTTAACAACCAGCTGGATCTGGAAGTGACCGGCATTGTGGACGAGCCCGCGGAGGCCAGCGATATGCCTTATACTTCATTTGTTTCGTTCGAAACGCTGGTTGCCAATCCGAAATACAGCTACGGTGGCAGCGGCCTGGACCACTGGGGCGGCGTGAGTTTCGGGACACAATGTTTCACACTTCTGCCCGAAGGTTATAATATTAAAACTGCTGAAAAACAGCTGGTTGCATTAAGTAAAAAATACCACGGCAACGATTACAAATCGTACGATCACTACCTCGTACCCTTCAAGGAAATGCATCATTCGGAGCGGTACCGCGGTTCGATGCCGATGAAATGGATTTACATTATGAGCGCGATCGGCATTTTTCTGATCATTACGGCTTGTTTTAATTTCATTAATATGGCGACGGCCCAGGCACTGCGCCGCTCGAAGGAAGTGGGTGTGCGTAAAGCAGTTGGCGGTACGCGGCACCAGGTTTTTATCCAGTTTATGCTCGAAACCGCGCTGATCACGCTTTTTGCGATGGCTACCGGTTTTACGATCGCTTACGTTTTGCTGCCGCACATATCCGACTGGCTCGGACAGCCGGGTAGCTGGCCGGCGCAGGTCAATTTTACCGACACGATGTTGTGGGTTTTTCTGGCCGGTTTGTTTTTCATTGTCGTGCTGCTGGCGGGTTCTTATCCGGGCACTATTCTGGCCGGTTTTCGCCCGGTTCTGGCGCTCAAAGGCAATGTTACCACGCGGCACATCGGCGGCATTTCGCTCCGTCGCGGGCTGATCGTTTTTCAATTTGTACTGATTCAGTTGCTGGTGATTTGTACGATTGTCGTCAATAACCAGGTCGATTATATGCTGTCAAGTTCGGTAGGTTACGAAACCAGGGGCCTTGCCAGCATCCGCATTCCGGCGCCTGATAAGGTGAACCAGACAACTTTTAGGCAGCGGTCAATGGAAATCCCGGGCGTGGCCGATGCCAGTTTCTTCATTTTTTCGCCAACAACCAACTCGAATAATTCTACCAACGTCAATTATGATAACCGTCCGAAGGATGAACTCTTGCAGATAAATACAAAAAACGCTGATAATCACTACATTCAGACCTTCGGGCTGACCTTGCTGGCCGGCGAGAACATTCCCGAAAGCGACACGATCCGTGGTTACCTGGTGAATGAAAAGGTTTTGGAAAAACTGGGCATAAAAAGACCGCAGGACGCGATCGGGAAGATGCTGTCGATCTGGGACGTAAAAGCGCCGATCTATGGAGTTTTGAAAAACTGGAACAATACATCACTGAAAAATGGCGTCGATCACGTGGCGATTTTTACGTACCGCGACTTTCATTACACCTGCGGTATCAAGCTGACTTCCAACAATGTGCGAAAGACGATGAAATCGGTTGAGCAGCTTTGGAGCCAATATTTTCCGGATTATATGTACGAGCAATCGTTTTTGACCGAGGAAATTGCGACGAGCTACGAACTTGAAAACACGATGCTGAAACTGATCCGAACCTTCTCGGTGATTGCAATTTTTATCGGCTGTCTCGGATTGTATGGTCTGGTTAAATTCATGGCGTCGCAAAAAACCAAAGAAATCGGAGTCCGGAAGGTGCTGGGAGCGAATTTGTCGGGGATACTGGGCATTTTTGGGAAAGAAATCGGCCTGCTGATTGGTGTCGCGTTCCTGATCGCGGCGCCGCTGGGCTGGTATGTGATGCAAGCCTGGTTGCAGGACTATGAAAACCGGATTCCGATCGGACCGGGGATATTGTTCATTTCGGTGTTGGTAACATTGCTGGTAGCGGGTGTTACCGCAGCTTACGAATCGGTGAAAGCCGCACTGACCGATCCTGTCAAATCTTTGCGGACCGAATAATTCATGGAAGCGCTCAGGCAAGTTTCAACCTTTTTCCGGTCCGAAACTTGCCCAGATAGATTCAGGTTGGTCATTAACCTTGTCTCCCAAATACATTCTCAAAAACCGCCGCTGCTCGGTGAAACCATTGTTTTCCGCCCAGTCGATGGCAGGCTTGTTGTCGAGCGGAATATCCAGGAAAGCATTTTGGCCGGGAAAGTGTGCAGCTATCGCATTCAAAAGCACGTTTCCAGCAACTGGATTTACAGCAATCACCGGCCCGATCTGTACCGCATTTCGGCCTTCCCGATATCCTGCGTAGCCGATTATTTTTTTATTTTCAGTTGAATAAAAAAATGGTTTTTCAGCTTCATCGATCAAATGTTGAAGCAATTCCTCGCGTGCAGTTTCAGTAATTTCAAAATCAAAATCACGAATCGATATGCTGGACTTCAACTCATGAATGTGTTGGTCAAAATGTAAATCCACATTCAAAATACCCGCAAACCGCACGACTTCATATTCTCCCTGGAAACCTAATTTTTCATACAAACCCTGCCCCAAAGCTGTCGCATCCAGACGGATTGTTTTCACATTCAAATTTCTCAGATAACTGATCGTGTGCTGTAAAAGCTGTTTCGCAATGCCCTGGCCACGCATTTTTTTGTCTACCAAAACCATCGCAATCCAGGCAATATTCTCGAAACGTGCCGTGGTAGCTGTGGCGACGCCCTCACCGTTTACTTCGACTACGAAACATCCGTCCGGTTCCAACGCCAACGCCCGCAGCCAGTCGGCATCCAGCTGGTTCCAGCCTGATTCGGTGACGAGATGCCGGCATAGCGGCAGGTCGGCAATGGTCATTTGTCGGATGCTTACCATCTGTCGATTAAACCCGTCATATACAAATCAAACCCACCTTTTCCCCCGGGTCGATCAGACGAAAAGATCATTAAATAATAATTGAAATGATTCAGCGAGGGCAAAATAGGCCGGTATTCGTTGAAGGACGTATTGATGCGGTCGCCTGCGTTGACAGGCGTCGACCATTTGCCGTTTTCGAGTTTGGAGTAGTAAATGTCGGTGCCGCCTTTTCCGCCTGGACGGTCGGAGACGAATACCATGATGTCGCCGTAGAGGTAAGGACACTTGTCGTCGGCGGGGGAGGAGAGTTCTTCGACTTTTCGTATTGCAAATTTCTCGGGTTTGATAAAGGTGGCCGTGGACAGGCGATCATAACCTGCACCATCAATGCTCACTTCATAAATGTCAAAATTTCCGTCCCGGTTTGAGCTGAAATAAATCTTATCGCCGTCGAAGGAAAAAGTGGGATAACCGTCGTCTTTCTGGGAGTTGAGCAAGTCGAATTTAAACGGACCTTCGTAGCCATGTGCGCCGCGGACCATGTATTTGATTTCCATATTTCCCTCAGAATCATCGGCGTAGAAAAACAGTACGTCGTCGGGCGTGTTCCCATCGGAAGCAAGGTCTCTTCGCATGGAAATGGTTCGTGGACCGTAAACATTAAAGTTACCATTAGCAGTATTTGCAAATACGGCTGTGGTCGCATTGTCGGTCACATCGTCATAGATAATGCCGCTTTTCGAAATTTTCTGGATACTGAGCCTTTTGTCATATTTCAATTCGGCCGGAATATATACCAGGTTGAAATAATCTTTCTTTTCGCGTTTGGAGGAAAATGTCAGAAAAACATGACCGGATTTGTTGTGGGGAAGATCCGAATTGTAGTCATCAAACTCAGAATTGAACTCTTCCAGCGGCACAACATCCTTCAAAAATTTTCCCGCAGAGCGATCGTAGAATGGATCAAGCCAGCAGCTGTTACAAACCACAGCCAAAGTGAGGATCAGGAGCTTTTTCATGTTTCAGGCTAATTTTGGATTTTTACTAAAAATCAACCTTCGGTTACATTCTACTTATCTCCAATTACCTTTAAGACAAACCATTGCGTTTTTTGTCTCGTAGTGTCTGCTTCGAAATTGTTGTCGGAAATGACGGCGATTGTTTTGTGGTCGGGCCCCCAGGTCATGCCTTCCAGATTGTCGATTTTTTTAATGTTTTTGATCGAAGAAAAATTGAAAACTTCCTGCTTCGGCAGCGGACGGAATGAAGGCGCTTTCGCGAGTTCTTTGAAAGCCGGCGTGCCAACATTCGTGGCATCAGCGGTAATGCGGGTTTCATATAATTTAACATCGCCGCTGCTGCCGGTGAAGCACCTTTCCATCATCAGGTAGCGGCCATTTCCGATGTACAGTATTTCGGAAATGCCATTTCCCAGGCTTCCGTCCACTTTTTGGCCGTTTCCGTTGCAGGAGTTAATGTCCAGCTCATAGGCATATTCGGCGATCATTTCGCAGGGCGCCGTTTTGCAATTCATCAATTTCAATCTTGCATAGCGACCGTCTTCCGAAAAAGGCCACTCGCTGATCGTCGCCACGGTATCATTTCCGGCAATCGCCAGCGACTCGTAGCCGCGGTTGTTCAGTTTGGACCTGTACTCGAAAGACGGTTTGTCCATCGCCCAGTTTTGTCCCTGCTGCATGATCATGGAGAACGCGCCCTTTTCAAAACTGCTGTCGGGATTAACCACGCCCGGCTCTATACCTTCTTCGGTGCCGATCCAGAATTTCTCGCCGTCGAACCGGATCGCCTCCGACTGGGTAAGTCCCTGCACCGGATGCCCGGCCGATTTCGTCCAGTCAGGTAGGCCATTTTGCGTTTTTGCATCGATCTCAAAAAGGTAGCTGGGACGACCGGTTCCCACGCCGTCGGTGATAAAATACCATTTATTCAACCCCGGCACATATTCGATTCCCGAGATTCCGCCGAAGGTTTTGTCTTTGATTAGATCATTTAGATTGTTCTGATACTGAGCAGGATCATTCTCCAAATGCAGACTTTGACCGAAAGAAAAGGCAGAAATAAACAGCAATAAAAGGAGGGGAAATATGCGCATCGGAGGGAAAGTTTAAGAGCGAATATTCAAATGTAAGAAAGGCAGATTATGCGTGTGTTACGAAATTGATTGAAAGGTTAAGACCGAGCCCTAACCTTTCAACCAAACCGCAAAATGCTTGTTTACAAAAAGTATATCCTGCAAAAGACCCCGACTTAAATTTCCCGAATCCTGATCGTCCCAAAGTAAACTTTCTCCTTTGCATTGTGATTTTGCAGCGCGATTTTTCCTTTCGCGTGCGGCGTCGCGTACGGCCAGTCTTTGAACTTGCTTTTGGTCAGGTTCGTCTTCCACTCATCGTTTCCGTAGGTGTATTCTACCACCAGTTTACCATTGAGGTAATGTTTGATCACGTTGTCTTTCACGACGATGCGGCCGGTGTTCCAGGTTCCGGCTGGTTTGAATGCAGTCGGGTCTGATGGTGGGTTCATGTCGTAGTTGGCGCCGCTGAGCTGGCCGGGATGCAGACCGGTTTCTTTTCCGTCGGCGTTTTTTACTTTATAATTGGCATCGTCAATGATCTGGTATTCAGGTCCGGAGAAAATCGTGCGGGCGATTTCTGGCTTTTCAACAACCTTATATACGACCCCGCTGTTGCTCCCGGTCGGGATTTTAAATTCGAATTCCAGCTCAAAATCCCCGTATTCCTTATCAGTCACGAGGTCGCCGCCGGTGCCTTCGGAAATCAGCGCGCCATCTTCCACCACCCAGCCTTTTACGCCAGTTTGGTTGTAGTTATGCCAGCCTTTGAGGGTCTTGCCATCGAATAATGTCACCCACTTTTCTTTTTGCGGGTTTTCAAATGTTTCATCAGAAGTAAAGCCCGGCGCGGCAGTCAATGTCACACCCGCCAGTAGCCAGGTGAAAAGTTTAGCATTTCGCATGTGGTCAGGGATTAGTTTTTTAAAATAAGATTTGAAGGCTGCGTATTTACTAATTGCAAACCATCCTATCCCGGTAGAATCGGCTGACAAAATGTTTTTAAAAGACATTGACCACTTCCTTTTCTGATTATTCCATGACGCAGCAATTAGCTCCTCGCAGATGGTTCCGAATTATCCCAGTCGTTTTTGTCACTTATAGCCTCGCGTACCTCGATAGGGCGAATTTTGGTTTCGCCGTAGCCGGTGGCATGGCCGACGACCTCAAAATTACCCCTAATACCTCTACGCTGCTGAGCTCGCTCTTTTTCCTGGGTTACTTCTTTTTCCAAATTCCGGGGGCACATTATGCGGCGACGAGGACCGCTAAAAAGCTGATTTTTATATCCTTAATTCTCTGGGGCGGACTGGCCGCCGCGACGGGTATGGTGAATGATACGACCACATTGATCGTCATTCGATTCATGCTGGGTGTGGTGGAAAGTGCGGTGATGCCGGCCATGTTAATTCTTCTGAGTCAATGGTTTACGAAAGAAGAACGCTCCCGCGCCAATACATTTCTGATCCTCGGAAACCCGGTTACGGTGCTCTGGATGTCGGTTTTGTCGGGCTACCTGATCGACTCGATGGGCTGGCGGTGGATGTTTATTTTACAGGGCGTGCCGGGCATTATCTGGGCATTTATCTGGTGGAAAGTGATCGACGAGCGGCCGATGAAAGCCACCTGGCTGACGGACGAGGAGAAACTGGCCGTCGAAAATAAATTGCAGGAGGAGCAGGCGGGTATCAAACCAGTGAAGAACTATGCAGAGGCATTCAAATCGACCAAGGTGATTTTACTCTGTCTGCAATATTTGTTGTGGAGTGTCGGAGTTTATGGTTTTGTGATGTGGCTGCCCTCGATCATTAAAGCGGCGCCGGACATGAATATGGTGAATACCGGCTGGCTGTCGGCGGTACCTTATCTTTTTGCAGTGATCGGCATGTTGTCGGCGTCTTACTTTTCTGATAAAAGCGGCAACCGGAAAGTTTTTGTCTGGCCATTTTTATTGATCGCGGCGATTTGTTTGTACGGAGCGGTATGGCTTGGGCCGGATAAATTCTGGTTTTCTTACGCATTGTTGGTGGTAGCGGGAGGCGCATTATATACGCCTTACGGGCCGTTTTTCGCGGCTATCGCCGAAATTCTTCCCAAGAATGTAGCTGGCGGGGCGATTGGTCTGATCAACAGTTTGGGCGCATTGGGCTCGTTTGCAGGATCTTATCTGGTAGGTTATCTCAATACCGAAACCGGAAACTTCAATGCATCCTATACCTTAATGTCCGTGGCACTGGTTTTGGCGACGGTCATCACGATCGCGGTTATTCCTGCTCCCGGGCGGAAGCTCGCCGCGCAGCCCGAAGTAAAAAGCTTTTGACCACTGACAGTACAGGTTAGCTTTTTAGCAACAAATAATTAATTTCCCGCCGAAGTACTCATTATTGTATTATTCTAAACCCAAATTGCATGATTAGGTTGAAAGTGCCGGTTTTTGCCGGTTACATTGTTCTATTTTTTCTTACCCTCGCGGGTGGGTTTGCATCGGGACAAAGCTCCACGACTGCAAATGCACCCAAGTTTGACCTCAAAGACGGCGATCGTGTCGTGTTTTTGGGGAACTCCATTTTCGAGAACGATTTTCAATACGGCTACCTCGAAATGGCGCTGACCACCCGGTTTTCGGACAAAGGCATCACATTCCGAAACCTCGGCTGGACAGGCGATAATGTCTGGGGAGAAGGCCGCAGCACCTACACCAACCCGCCGACGCCGTATCAACATTTGATGGAAGACATTACCAAGGCGCAGCCGACGGTGGTTTTTCTGGCTTACGGAGGCGTGGAAGCGCAGGACGGAAAAGCTGGTATCCCGCATTTTAAAGAAGGTTTAGAAAAACTTCTGGACACGCTGGACAAGCTCGGCGCGAGGACGATTTTACTTTCAACCATCCCCGTGGCGTCTAATGATACCGCCCAGCATGTTGCCGAGCGCAATGCTGATCTTGAACTTTACTCTACGGCGATATATCAAGTGGCGAGCCTGCGCAACAAGCAGTATATCGACATTTACAACCCGATTTTAAATACCAGCAAGAAATCGGTGATCCTTGAAAATACCGTGCATTTGAATGAGCTGGGCTACTATTACTTGGCGACAATCCTTGAAAAAGCATTGGGGCTGGATGCTGCGAAAGCGACGACGGCTATCACTTACGCCAAAGAAAAATCCACGGCTTCCAATGGAAAAGTGATCCCGGCGGATGATGAATCAGCATTGGTCAAATTCACCGTGCAAAACCAGTATCTGCCGCTCCCGACTCCAAAATCGGGCGGCTGGATCGTGGACAATGCGCGGATGTTGCGGATTGCGGGTTTGAAAAAAGGATATTATGTATTGATGTCCGAGAATAAGGAAGTGGCGGCTGCATCTGCAAGGGAATGGGAGAGTGGCGTCGAAATTAAGCAGGGGCCTCAGTTTAGCCAGTCGGAAGAAGTGCGGAATATGATCTTGAAAAAGAACGAGATACACTTTTTCCAATACCGCCCGATGAATCAGACTTACATTACCGGCTTCCGTAAATATGAACAGGGCCGCCACGTGAAAGGCCTGGAAGACCAGAACATTCTGATCAAGTTTTTGGAGGGACAAATCATCCTGAACAGCGAGCCGAAGGAAGTGACTTATGAATTGCGGAAGCTGGAATAGCACCGTCACCCTGAGCGGAGTCGAAGGGTTGTTCTGGCTGGGAAGGAAGTTAAGAAGCAAAGTGCATATGTCGTTTTGCCAAGTCAGTAGCGTGCTTCGACTCCGCTCAGCATGACAATGCAAAAGAAAGCTTCAAATTGAGACAGAAAAATTTAAACATTAAAAGCTAAGCGCCTAACAGCTAACAGCTAACAAACATGAAAGCATCAAAATTACTATACGGGGCGACGCTTTTTGCGGCGGTACTCCTTACGACCTCTTCTACCAAAACCGATACCACCAAGGAAAACCAGGACCCGGATCCGCAAAAGGAGCTGGCGTCATTTAAGGTGGCCGACGGTTTTGAAGTGACACTTTTTGCCTCAGACCCGATGGTGGCTAAGCCGATCCAGATGAACTGGGATGCCGAGGGGCGGCTTTGGGTGGTGAGCAGCACGGTTTACCCGCATTTGAAAACCGGGGAATCGGCTAATGATAAGATTTTTGTTTTAGAAGATACCGACGGCGACGGGAAAGCGGATAAGTCTACCATTTTCGCCGAAGGTTTGTTCCAACCGACCGGTATCCTGCCTGGTGACGGCGGGGTTTATGTGGCTAACTCGACGGAGATCCTGCACTTTGCTGATACCGATGGCGATGGGAAAGCCGACAAAAAACGCCGCATTCTGAATGGTTTCGGTACGGGCGATACGCACCACTTGATCCATACTTTCCGCTGGGGGCCGGAGGGTCGGATGTATTTCAACCAGTCGATCTACATTTATAGCCACGTAGAAACGCCTTTCGGAATAAAACGTCTGGAAGGTGGCGGTACCTGGGCTTTGAACACCCGGAACCTGGATATGGAAGTTTATCTGCGAGGATTGGTGAATCCGTGGGGTATCCAGTTTGATAAATGGGGACAATCGTTTTTGACCGATGGTGCTGGGGGTGAAGGTATTAACTACGGTTTCCCGGGTGCAACATTCGTAACGGCGCCCAATGCTGCCCGCATTATGCGCGGCCTGAATCCCGGCCAGCCGAAACATAGCGGGATCGACGTGGTCTCGGGTAAACATTTGCCCGACGCATGGCAGGGTAGAATGATCACCAATGATTTCCGCGCCAACCGGATCAATAGTTTCAGGTTGGAAGAACAAGGCGCAGGTTACGCTTCAAAGCAAGCCGACGATTTAATGTGGACCGACGACGTGGCTTTCCGACCTGTGGATATCAATGTGGGTCCCGATGGCGCGATTTACGTAGCCGACTGGTATAATCCGATCATTCAGCACGGAGAAGTGGATTTCTACGATCCCCGCCGCGATCAGCAGCATGGACGTATCTGGCGTGTGGTGGCGAAAAATCGTCCTTTGGTGCCAAAACCAAAATTGACCACTGCCAGCATTCCCGAGCTTTTAGACTACCTGAAAGTGCCGGAAGAATGGACGCGCCTGCAGGCAAAGCAAACATTAAAGGCGAAAGGCGCAAAAGATGTGGTTCCCGCTTTGCAAAAATGGGTGGCTGCGCTGGACAAAAATGATGCGAACTACGAGCATAACCTGCTGGAAGGCCTTTGGCTTTACCAGACTTTGGAAACCATAAACGAGCCGATTTTACTGGAATTGCTGAATGCAAAAAGCCACAATGCACGTGCGGCAGCATTGCGTGCGCTGGAATTGTGGTATCCGAAGTTGAAGAATGTGCCTGCACTTTTGGCAAAAGCAGTGAAAGATGAGCACGCGCAGGTGCGCCTGGAAGCGGTGATTGCTTTGCGGAAAACCAAAACAGCCGAAGCGGCAAAAGCTGCTTTGTCTGTTCTGGATTTTCAGATGGATGAATTTCTGGATTTTGCATTGTGGCAAACGGTGCGGGAATTGGAGCCGGTTTGGTTAGCCAAATTGAAGACTGATGCCGGGTTTTTGGGTGATGCAAAGAAATCTGCTTATGCGCTGAAATCGGCTGTGAACCCGGATGCGGCGGCTTTGCTGGTGCAGCTTTACCAAAAAGGCCAGGTGCCCGACGAATACCAGAAAGATGTACTTTCCAATCTCGCCGCGACGGGTAAACCGGCTGATTTGAGCATGTTGCTCGACCTTGCTTCGGAAAAAGGTAAAAACACAGCGTCGCAACTGGCGGCCCTGGAAGATGCTGGCCGTCAGCGGAATATAAAGCCGGACAAAGGCGCTGAGCGCATTGCAACATTGATTGATAGCGACGATGACGCGGTGAGCCAGGCGGCGATACGTCTGGCGGGACTTTGGAAAATAGAATCATTGAATGGAAAGTTGACGGAACTGATCCAAAAAGGCTCTCCGGATACCAAGAAGGCAGCATTAGGTGCGCTCGCGACGATTGATAAAGCCAAGGCGCAGCAGCTCATGAAGGATCTGACGGGGCCAAAAAATACGCCGGAGGTACGCGTCATTGCGGCTTCTCAATTAGCTGTGGTCGATCCGAAAGCAGCCGCGCCCGTAGCCACTGAGCTGATGCGCACATTGCCTGCCGATACAGATCTGACGGATTTGTTCGTCGCATTTATTGCCACAAATCCGGGCGCGCAGGCGCTGGGCGAGGCGATTGCGGCTAAGAAAATTCCGGAAGCCGCTGCTAAAAAAGGACGTCAGCTTGTTCGCCAGCGCGCGGGCTGGACACGACAGGCCATAGACGAAATGAAAGTTTTGAACAATTCCCTGGAAGCATCGGGCGGCGGATTACCTGCGCAAAAAATGCCGCAGGATTTGAATGATCAGCAGATTGAAGGTCTGGCGAAACTGGTGCGCGAAAATGGTGATCCGGTAAAAGGAGAGCAAATTTTCCGCCGGGTGGAATCAAGCTGTACGACCTGCCATGCGATAGGAGGGGCCGGTGGTCTGATCGGGCCTGACCTGAGCAGTTTGGGTACCAGCTCGCCGGCTGAAAATATTATCCGCTCGATTTTGTCCCCAAGTGCTTCGATCAAAGAAGGTTATGATCTGAAAAGAGTGGTGAAAAAGGACGGCTCGGACATGATGGGCTACCTGGCTTCCGACGGCGCAAACGAGATCGTGATCCGCGACGTGACAGGCAAAGAAGTTTCAATTGCCAAGAGCCAGGTGCAGGTGATGGAAAAAGTCCCGGGCTCGCTGATGCCTCCGGGGCTGACGGCCAGTCTGGACCAAACGGAATTCATTAACCTGGTAGGTTATCTTTCAAAATTGGGCGAGCCGGGTGCATTCCGAGTGCCGAATATCAGATTGGTAAGACGCTGGGAAACAACCACAAATGCGGCTGCGGTGACTGGAAAAGTGGCTAAAAACGCGAAGATAGTGTGGACATCAGTTTACAGCAAAGTTTCGGGCGAACTCCCGATTGGAGATCTGCCGGAAGTTGCTGGCGCAGGCGGAAAGCAGCTAAGTGTAGTCCGTTTTGACATTGAAGTTTTGACCAAAGGCAATGTAATTTTAGCATTAAACGCCGCTGATGGCATTACTGCTTCGGCAGATTCAAAACCATTGAAAATTTCCGACGGCAACATTACCGCTGATCTCACGCAGGGCATGCATACGATCACGTTGCTGATTGATAGGGACGCATTGAAGCAGCAGGGCCTGAAAGTGGAGTTAAAAGACACCGCGGGCGGCGCGCAAACGCGGTTGAAAATGGGTAAATAAGGTATTTGCAAACAAAGAAATACCCGGTAGAGCTGATCTGCCGGGTATTTCTTTGTTTAAAAATCGATATTAAGCGTGCGCAAATGCTCCCGTAAAGTCCTTTGCAAAATCTTCCAATTTATAGCTTCCCAACGTTGCAGGGCGATTTTTCCAATATTCTTCCTGCATTTTACCATTGCGCAAAGCTTGTCCCATTTCCGTGTAGAGAGAAGCGAAACTTTCGTTCAGGCCGGCTCCCAGCAAGCCTTCATGCGCTTGTTCGTCTGAAAATGGAATCCATGGTGTATTTTCTTTGCCGAGGGCTTTTCCCAAAATAGCAGCGATCTCGGTCGGGTGACGCTCATCGTTGGCAATGTTGGTGACCGATTTTCCTGTGAAAAGATCCAGCAAGGTTTGGGTTGCGACTTCTGCAATGTGGTCGGTGTGGGTCAAAACCAGCTTTTCGTCGGTGTCGCCGAAGTTGCTACCTGCAATCCCTGCTTGCAGGATCATCGGACCGAATGCGAAAAGGTTTGAGAAGAAATAGGACGGACGGAGGAATTTAACATTCAAATCGGGGAAGGCCAGTAGCTTTTCTTCCAGGTATCCCAGCGCGTCGATCGGTCCTGCGCCTTCACGCAAATGTGCGCCCAGGCTGCTCAAAAGGACTACATGCTGAATATTGCTGTCTTTCAAAGCTTCAATATAGACGTCGGCAACTTCGAGCTGGAAATTCTCGTAATCCGTCAGCGCAAAGCTGCTTGGGATCATCAGGTAGGCTACCTCTGCGTTTTTGAATGTATTGTTTACGAAATCTGAATCTGTCGCGGAACCGATGGCAGCATGTGCGCCCAATGCTTCGATTTCTGATTTTTTATCCGGGTTGCTGCTGATGACAGTGACGTTGTGACCGGCTGCGATTAAGTTTTTTGTTACTGGCAAGCTGATGTTGCCCAATGAACCTGTGATGATGTATTTCATGATACGTTGTTTGTTTTTTGATGGGACAAAGCTATATTTGTACTTACTTTTAGACAAGTACTTACCCCAAAGTATGTATCATGACGAAGATCAAAGAAAGTTCGACTTATAATGCCAACCGCGAAATTGTTTTGCAGGAATGTCCGGTCACTTATGTGATGCAAAAGATTGGCGGACACTGGAAACCGATCATTCTGTATCATTTGCTGAGCGGCGAAAAACGTTATTCCGAGATCAAAAAGGCCATGCCGCATATTTCCGAAAAAATGCTGATCCAGCATTTGAAACAACTTGAAGCCGATAATTTGCTGATCCGCAATGCCAAACCCGTCGTGCCGCCCTATGTTACTTATACTTTGACGGAAGCAGGAAAAGAGCTGGAGACGGTGATCAGCGCGATGGCGGCCTGGGCTTTTAAGGATATGAAAAGGGGGATTGTGGAAGCGGTTTTAGAGGGATAATTTTTTATATTTGGTTTATGAACACAATGCGAGTCAATATCATTAATCCCAAAGCCGCCCGTCTTCTTAAAGACCTGGCGGATATGAAGCTCATTGAAATTCAGGATATTCCATCAAATGGTTTTCGGGATGTTCTGCAAAAATTGCGTTCAAAGGCAAGCTCAGCACCAACGTTAGAAGAAATTACTTCAGAAGTTGAGTTGGTAAGAGCTAAACGATATGCCTGAAAAACCGCTCCGCATTATTATTGATACCAACCTTTGGATTAGTTTTCTGATTAGAAATGATTATTCCAGACTGGACGATATTCTCTTTTCTGGAAACTGCATTTTAATTTTCAGTAGCGAGTTACTGGAAGAATTCCTGTCAGTGGTCAAAAGACCAAAATTCAGGAAATACTTTTCGCAATCGGATATTGAGAGCGTTCTTGAAACAATAGATGAGTATGCTAAATTTGTCCGGGTTACAAGCCAGATCGATATTTGTCGGGATGCAAAAGATAATTTCCTA
This sequence comes from Dyadobacter luticola, assembly GCF_005860805.1. Classification (GTDB taxonomy): domain Bacteria; phylum Bacteroidota; class Bacteroidia; order Cytophagales; family Spirosomataceae; genus Dyadobacter; species Dyadobacter luticola. The sequence continues at coordinate 878,200 of NZ_VCEJ01000002.1, forward strand.
TTGTCCCTGGCAGCCGACAGCTCCGCAGATTATCTATTAACAGGGGATAATGATCTATTGGAATTAAGGCAATTTGAAGGGACGAAAATCGTAAAGATTGCTGATTTTCTTTCCTAGCTGTTACCGGCGCATCATGTAATTACCCGGCGCAGAACCTTTCGAATGTTGTTTGAAAAGTATATTCTGAACAGTTTTGGTTTTTGTATTAATCAAAAACATCCCATTCAAACAGAACCCAAAACATTATGTTTAAAAAATTACTGGCTCTCGCTCTTTTTGTCGCGTGCGCAGCTACTTCCAATGCACAGCAGTTCAAGGCTTTGCTTTTTACCAAAACTGCAGGCTTCCACCATGTATCGATCCACGAAGGTGTTACCGGCATCCGCAATCTGGCTTCACGTCACAATTTTTCGGTAGACTGGCAGGAAAATGCGGATGTTTTTAATGAAAAAAGTCTGGCTAACTATCAGGTAATCATTTTCTTAAATACAACCGGCGACATTCTCAACCCCGAGCAACAGGCTGCATTTGAAAAATACATTAAAAGCGGAAAAGGCTGGGTAGGCATCCACTCCGCGGCGGATACCGAGTACGATTGGGCGTGGTACGGCAAGTTGGTAGGCATGTATTTCAAAACCCACCCGGCACAGCAAACAGCATTTCTTGACGTAAAAGACAGCAATTTCCCCGGTCTGGAACGTTTTCCAAAACGTCTCCTCTGGACAGACGAATGGTACGAATACAAAAAACCATACAATGCCGACGATCTGAAAATCCTGATCACCCTGGACGAAAAAACCTACGACCCAAAAACCAACCAAGGCACAGGCATGGGAGCAGAACACCCGATGTCGTGGTACCACAATTACGATGGTGGCCGGGCATTTTATACCGGATTAGGACATATCGGCCTGGTTTACTCAGACCAATCGTACCTGGATCACTTGTACGGAGGAATTTACTGGGCGGCTACCGGGAGGGGGTTAAAGTAGTTTTAAAAAGTATATCTAAAAATCAAAAGCCGGACAAGTTCTCCTTGATCCGGCTTTTTTATAACTTCCAGCAACTAAACCGAAACGAAATGGAACTCCTCGGCAAAATCCTCATCGGTCTCATCGCCCTCGAACACATCTACATTCTCTACATTGAAATGTTCGCCTGGGAAACGAAAGGCAAAGAAACATTTAAAGGCAGCCTGGCGCCCGAGCTTTTCAAGCCTACCAAAACGCTGGCCGCGAACCAGGGTTTGTACAACGGTTTTCTCGCCGCCGGTCTGATCTGGACATTTTTTATCGAGGAGCATCATTGGCGATTCCACGTCGCTATTTTCTTTTTGACGTGCATTATAGTGGCTGGCATTTATGGGGCGTTTACGGCTAGCCGGAAGATTTTCTGGGTACAGGCACTGCCGGCAATTGTGACGCTGGTGGTTTTGCATTTTTAGGTCAATGAAAAAATGATAGCCCAAATGCCGATCACTTTCCTAACCTTCCTCCAATCACACTACCCAATCCCCAAATCCGACCTGCAAATCATCGCGAATCACCTCTCAACCCGTACGGTCGAAGCCAAAACCATTCTTCTCCGCGAAGGAGCCACGGCCCAGGAAATGTTCTTCATCTGCGAGGGCATTCTTAAAATTGTGACGAACAATGAAAAGGGAAATGCGGTAACCCAGTTTTTCCTGAAAGAAAACCAGTTTTGCACCATTCTGGATAGTTTTGAAAATGGTGTCGCGGCGCAGGAAAGCATTGTTGCTGCCATAGATTGTGAGCTGGTGGTGTTGCAGAAGCAGAAGTTGCTAAGACTGTATCAACAACTGCCTTACCTCAAAGAATTGATTCAAAACATTACCCGCCGCGCATTGCTTGCGAAAATCGCCGTGCGCAATGCCTACATGGGCGAGAATGCTGCTTCACGCTACGAAACTTTCCTAGCCCGCCAGCCCGAAATCGCACTGCGCGTGCCGCTGGGGGACGTCGCCTCCTATCTTGGTATCGCCCAACAATCGCTCAGCCGCATCCGTCGTAATGTGCGTTGAAACGCTTTTTTAACAATTGTTAAATACTTCCGAAAAGCCGCATTTTAATTTTGTTCCCGTTATTTATTTAATTCAAAATTCAGGAACAATGGATTCAAAATCAGCGCTTTTAGAGCGTAAAAAAGTAGTTATCATCGGTGGAAGTGCGGGTATTGGTTTCGCGGTGGCGCAGGCGGTTGCCAGCAAAAATGCACAGGTTGTGATTGTTTCCAGTAATCAGGAGCGGGTCAATAACGCGCTTGAAAAATTGCCGCAAAACAGCGCAGGACACGCGCTTGACGTGACTGACGAAGAGCAAATTCACGAGCTTTTCGAAAAAATCGGCGCCTTCGATCACCTCGTTTACACCGCGGGGGAAAACCTGATATTCAGCAACGTCCGCGATACCGCACTGACTGATGCCCGAAAATTTTGGAACATCCGCTACTGGGGCGCATTTACCGCTGCCAAACATGCGCAAGAACACATCAATCTTGGTGGCTCGATCACCTTCACGAGCGGCATCGTAAGCCAGCGCCCCAATGCAGGCTGGTCGCTGGGCGCGAGCATTTGCGCTGCCATGGAAGGCTTCACCCGCGCGCTAGCCCTGGAACTCGCACCAATCCGCGTTAACATTGTCTCGCCAGGCGTAGTCGAGACGGATCTTTGGAGCAACATGCCAGCCGCTGACCGTGACACATTTTACGCCACCACTGCCGAGGCGCTGCCGGTGAAGCATGTCGGGCAGGCCGATGAAGTTGCGCAGGCTTATGTTTATTTGATGGAGCAAACCTTTGGGACGGGGCAGGTTTTGGTGGCGGACGGCGGGGCGGTGTTGGTTTAGTTTGAAGGATCGCTTTTAAGGACGATTTTAGGAGCACATATCAGCATTTTACCTAAAATCATTTATTTTGGTAAAAACATTTGCCATGAATGTAGATACCACATACTATGAAAGGTGCATCAGCACGCTCGAAAAAGCGTATGAATTATTGCTGAAATCGGACGTGGAAAGTATCGACTACGATATGTATCGATCTGCCAGCGTCAAGGAATTCGAAATTATTTTGGAACAAAGCGGAAAGCTGCTGCGGAAAGTTTTGAAGCCATACTTTCATTCGTCGCAGGCTGTCGACCAGTTGTATTTTAAAGACATATTTCGGCACGCTGTTTTGAGAAGCGTGATTACGGATGAAAGTTGCGAACGCTGGCTTTTGTACAGAGACAACAGGAATAACACTGCGCACGATTACGGCGTGAATTTTGCTGAGGAAACATTAAGACTATTGCCGGAGTTTATTGAAGACGCAAATGCACTCGCCAGAATAATCCGTCAACATAACGTTTCGTAGACATGCTTTTGAGAGAAAAGGACAGACAAACATTACAGGAAATTTTCACGTCAGCTGATGCGCCTGTCGAGGTTTGGGCGTATGGAAGTCGTGTCAATGGTACTGCGCACAATGGAAGCGACCTTGACCTTGTGATACGCTCAGAAGACCTTAAACCGCTGCCTTGGGATACACTGGCTGATTTGAAAGAAAGGATTCGAGAAAGCAACATCCCGATCTTGGTTGAACTGCACGATTGGTCCAGGCTTCCATCAAGCTTTCACGCTAATATTGTACGGCAGTATGAGGTGATTTTTGATCCGTCATTTGGAACGGTACTACCTTTATGCACACACTAAAAATCACCATCTCGAGAACGAGTACAATAACCTGGGCCTGAAAGGCGAAGGCCTGTCTTTCTCGGACGTTGTTGATGTCATCAGCAAGCAACTAAGTTTGCAAAATCAAGAGATACGAGCTGAGTTGACTAAAAATATGGATATTCGAACACACAAACTATCAATCATGAAAATTCAAGCAATCATAGAACGTACCGTTGAAGCAATTAACCAGCTTCCGCAAGACAAAGCTGAGGAGATATCAGATTTTGTAGATTTTGTCAGGAAACGCTATGAAGAAAACCGGCTTACTGAGGAAATCGAAAAGATGGTCGCAGAAAGTGCGTCATTTGAATTTCTGAATGACGAAGAAGAGCTTTACGCTGTCACGGATCTGAAAGTAGTAGACAATTAAGTGACATACGAAGGGCCTTCTCGGGAGAATGTCCAACTCGGATTTGACCGAACTGGACTTAAAACTCAAAATACTACTTCAATTGAATTAAGAAGGTCGCCGGGATTGCTCGGCGACCTTCTCATTTTAAGCAAAAAAGCTCGCTCTCCCCAGCACCCCGGGTTGCCAGCTGCCATCCCGCCTTCTTAATGCCCGTGAAACGGTGAGCACTTCTTCCAAACGTCCCTCGGGATCGCTCATGAGGTTTTGGCTGTGAAAGTATTGGCCGATGATTTCCCACTCGAAAGTGTCGGTTTGGGAATCGTAAATGCCGATGGGGATGCGGTGGCCGTCGGTCTGAAGCGTGCCCAGGACGTGCTGCGCCTCTTCCTGCGACGAGCAGCCCACGTGCTGGTACTGCCCTTTCAGCGTATATAGTACCGAGTAACGGTTTTTCGAAAATTCGTTTCCTTGCGCTTTCTGCTTGTTCTGTCTGAGGGAATTTTGCAATTTTTTCATGATCTCTGTGTTTTGTCTCCGTTCTGGTGTTCGCTTAATCTGCTTATTGTAAAAATGATAAAATGAACGGAGATGTTTAAAGTTTCAAGCCAGCATTTCGTGCCGCTCAAAACCATAAACGCATCTTGTATTTCAATAGTTTAAGAAAATTCCCACACAGGCGAAAGTTCTTCTGATCTTGTAGATGTTTGGTGGAATAGTGCAATTTGGATACAAGTTCAGTAGCTAAATCGAAAGTAAAAAATGCATCTTTGGTGTCTGCTGATGACCGACAATTTTTTGCCATTCGTGTCTCTGAGAGTAGTAGCTTTGTGGTCTATTATTCTACCAATACCAACAGCAACTATGACGACCCATTACCTGAAATGTCTTCCTGAACACTTTAATAGAAGCGCTTCCGGACTGAAAAACTACGAAATTAGGCTGAATGACAGAAACTTTCAGATTGGGGATAGGATAGTACTTCGAGAGTACGATTTAGCTGAAAATTCCTATCTGGGTAGGGAATTGGAAAGGAAAATTGAACATATTCTTTACGGAGGACAATTTGGATTGGATAGTGAGCACGTAATTCTCGAACTAAGTGTCTAACCGAATATTTCCGAAATCTTACCGAATAATAAATGGATTTGATGTTTTAAGTAAAAGGTTAGAAGATATGACTTGATGGCAGAAAACCCTCTGCAATGTTCAAAAATATCATCTTTGTTGGCGGGATTCATGGTGTCGGGAAAAGTACATTATGTATTCCGGAAGCTCAAATCCTTGGAATAGAATACCTCTCTGCTAGCGAAGTTCTCCGCTGGAAGGAAATCTCAACCAGTATAGAAAACAAAAATGTCGAGAACGTAAGTTTTACGCAGGATAGACTTGTGGAAGGACTGAAAAATATTATTGAAGAGAATAAGACCTACATTCTCGACGGGCATTTTTGTCTTTTTGACGCCAGTGGCACAGTTACAAGAATACCCGAGTCTACCTTCGTTCAAATGAACCCTGCTGCTTTCCTTGTCGTAGTGAATGATCCCAAAGTAATAGCGACCAGGCTCAAACAGCGAGATAATCGGCAGTATATTGATTCCCATCTGGCTGAAATGCAGCAAGAGGAAATTGAGTATGCTAAAATATTGTCAGCCAAGCTAGACATACCAATCCATATCCTTCCTGCGGATAGTAAATCTGACATTCACGAAATCCTTCTAACATACATTCAATGAGAGTTTTATTAGACACCAATATTGTTATTCATCGAGAAACAAGTAAGATAGTCAACCCGGGAATAGGAAAGTTATTCGGTTGGTTTGACAAGCTTGGTCATCGAAAGTCAATTCACCCAATAACAGTTCAAGAAATTCAGACCCATAAAGATGCAAATGTTGTCAAAACGATGTCTGTGAAGCTTGACAATTATTATTTGTTAAAAACTCTCGCGCCCCTGGATTCGAGAATTCAAGAGATTATTAGTCAGTCAGATAAAACAGAAAATGATGTCAATGATTCAAAATTGCTCAATGAGCTATTAGCTGACCGCGTGGATATTTTGATCACTGAGGACAAAAATATCCATAAGAAGGGTAAAAAGCTGGGAGAAGAAATTGCAAACAAAATATTTACTATCGAACGATACCTCGAAAAAATGAACAGTGAAAATCCTGATTTAGTAAATTATAAAGTGCTGGCCGTCAAAAAGGAATATTTCGGCAATATTGACGTAAATGATCATTTTTTTGATTCATTCAGAAGAGATTATGATGGTTTTGATAAATGGTTTGGGAAAAAGTCTGATGAGATCGCTTATATATGTTATGAGGAAGATCAGGTCATGGCCTTTCTTTTTCTTAAAGCGGAAGAAAAAGGCGAAAACTACAAGGATATAACGCCAGAGTTTCCCCGTAAGAGACGCTTAAAGATTGGAACGTTTAAGGTAACGTTAAATGGGTTTAAGCTTGGTGAACGTTTCTTGAAAATCATATTCGATAATGCTGTAAGTCAAAAGGTTGACGAGATTTACGTTACCATTTTTGAAAATACACAGGAGCAGAAAAGGTTAATAGAACTACTGGAAGAGTGGGGGTTTGATCATTGGGGAGCAAAGAAATCAGGATCAAGTGAAGAGAAAGTTTACGTAAGAGATTTTTCGAAAGCCTATGATTCAAAAAATCCAAAGCGTTCCTACCCAAATATCAGTGTGCACTCAGATACCTACATTATCCCTATCTATGGATCTTATCATACAGATTTGCTTCCAGATTCAATATTAAAGACTGAAAGTCCGCTTGACTTTGTTGAGAATGAGCCACATAGGAATTCTATCAGCAAAGTGTATGTGTCAAGAGGGAGAAATCGGTCATTGAAAGTTGGAGATAATATTATATTTTACCGCACCGGCGACACTGATCCGAAGTTATACACAAGTGTGATAAGCACAATAGGGATTGTTGAGTCGGTCGTAACAAACATCGCCGACGAAAACGATTTTGTTAGATTATGTCGAAAACGAAGTGTTTTTACAGACGATCAACTGAGAGCTCAATGGAACCATAAAGAGAATAGTAGACCATTTATTGTGAACTTTCTATATACTTATTCGTTTCCAAAGAGAATTAATTTAAAACAGTTATTAGAAATCGGAGTCATATCTAGTATTTATAATGTTCCGCGTGGCTTTGAAAAGATTAGCACCGATTATTTTTTATCAATAATTGAAAAAACCAATACAAATGAAAGTATTATTGTCTATTAAGCCGCAGTTCGCAGAAAAGATATTTGCGGGCACGAAGAAATATGAGTTTCGTAAAGCTATTTATAAAAATAAAAATATTAAAACAATTGTCGTCTATGCTTCCTATCCCGTACAAAAGGTAATAGGCGAGTTTTTAGTAGAGCAAATTCTTTCGCATCCACCGGAGATTTTGTGGGAGAAGACTAGTGCGTTGTCTGGAATCTCTGTTGACTATTTCGAATCGTATTTCAAAGAAAGAGAAGTTGGATTTGCCATTAAAGTTGCTAAAACAGTTAGATATGAAAATCCCTTATGCTTAAAACAGGACTTTAATATTCAGTATCCCCCGCAATCTTTTATGTATTTGGATGAATAGTGATGTTTCTTGTCAATTACGTTTGATTTTGTGTTATGAGAAAAGCTAATTATAGTCACTGGGAGAACATCGATAAATTAGAGGGGGTACTTTTTTTTGCTCAGCTGATTGATGAGATGCTTTTTGATTACACATTGGATTCCTATAAACCCTCGGCTCTTAATTCTCGTCTTCTTTGTATTGAATGTTTCGAGACATTGGAGGAGATAAAGGAAGGATTTATACCAAAAAAGAGTTTACAGTCTGTGGTAGAGGAGTTAAAATGGAGCTTAAATAGAGATGTTGCAGCTAAATCTCTCTTTGGAGTCAAGTTTGAAAATTACGTTGAGCGGCTTAAACCAAATGAGTTAAAAATTTACGAACTGGAAAATATTGTTGATCTGTTATACAATTCTTTCAATGATAGAAAGTATCTAGCAAGTATTATTACTTGTTTATCGGACTTTGTAAAAACAGGATCGAAAAAAGAGAAAATTCGTTCGCTGACAGGGTCCTTTGTGACGGAGTTAATTAATTATGGCTACAACAAAAATTATATATATTATCAGAATTTTAATTTCTTTTTTAATAAGCAAAAGCGAAAGCAAATAAAATCAGAGGCAGATATTGAAGATTTTTTTAAAATTTTCGACTTTCAGAGGCACGAGTTTACGGCTGTCTTCAAAGGTGGGATGATCTTCCAAAATTTCCGTGATACATTGAATGCATTTAATATTGTTGTAACAAGAAATTACAGCTGTTTTTCTAAAATGCGAGACGATGCGGCTTTTAAAAGAGAATTAAAGGTAAACGAGTGCTTCATAATTTGTTCTAAAATTGAAGCACTGGATCACCATTCTGCTCGCGCCTCAGCGGAGAACGTTTTGGCGCAGGTTAGCAATATATTTAATTTTTACCATCATAAAAACAAACCGGAAATACTAGATAAGGCAGTCGTTAGCCGGTCTTCCGATAATTACGTTGTCGTCATTGACAAGCTGTCTAAATCAGTGCTTAGAAGTGAGTACGAGCAAGGGGCCATGGAAGCTGCAAGGTCAGTTGAAAGTACATTAGGAAATTTACATCTCGATACTGAATCGACTCATCGCTTTGCGAGAAGTATCGATTTGCATAGCGCAGCCATTTCAACAACAGCGTTGGAAAATCAACTTTTGGACTTTTGGGCAGCACTAGAAACACTCTTGCCGAAAATAGCGGAGTCAGATAAGGATCGTATCGTGCAGATATGCAATAGACTCGTGCCTTTTCTTCAACTTAACTATATTCACAAAATCCTAGGCGAACTCCACAAAGATTTAAATCTTTGGAATGAGGCTTTCATAAATAGCATGTTAGAAAAGATTGGGGCGGGTGCGAACTATTCGGCGTTAGAGAAAATAGCCGCACTGGTATCTTTGGAACAGTCGAAACCATTGCGACAAGAACTTTATAATGAGCTTACAGATTTTCCATTATTGCGCAATAGAGTTTATTCTATTCATGAATCTTTGAAGTCCGTAGATAATATCGAAAAGTTGCTGGAGACTCATAAAATGAAAATTGATTGGCATCTCCGACGTATATATAGGACTCGGGGCCAAATAATACATTCTGGAAAATATCCGAGTTTCATATCCATCTTGATTGAAAACCTTCATAACTATTTAGATATCTTCTTGCATAAAATTATCGAACTTTCTAAAAGTCAGCGTATATCAAGTATAGAGCAGGGGGTTCTTGAAATCGAAGTTGCTTTGGAATTTCAAATCAGACTTCTAAAAAAGCATAGAGGTGAGGCACTATCTGTCGACAACTTCAGGGAAGCAATTCTTGGTGAGAAGAGAGTTTAAGATTTAGATACACTTAATTCTTCAACAATCCTGCAACACCCGAAAACCCTTGGGAATACTCGGTAGGAAAAGCACTGCAAGAGGCCTCTTATATATCTTTGCTAATAGCTGAGCTTCACCGATAGTCGGTAAGCTTGTACCCATTTCCCACTCATGAATCTTCGCCACGGATACTGACAATTCGGTTGCCACGTTCTTTCTGGACTTTTTCGCAGATTTGCGAGCCCATTTTAAAACGCATGGAGTTATACGTGCTTGATTCGCCATAAAATCATAATAAAATTGAACATACTAGGTTGGCAGTATTCTGTACTACTCCTTTGTACTTACTAACAGCTCCCTTATATCAACCTTCAATACAATAGAAATTTCATAAAGCATCTCCAAAGAAGGCTGAGCGTCATTAGTACACCATCGAGACACCGTCGATTCAGCCTTGTCTAAATCTCGGGCTAGGTCTCTATTCGTTTTTCCTTGTTCGGCCAGAACTATCTTCAATCTATTAATGCGTGTTTTGGGCATGAGAAGCATATTTCATGCTATCTAATGCTATTTAAAACCTTAACCAATAGCTCCAAAATGGAAATTTACGTAATATAGCGTATTACATCAAATAGTTTACTATATTTGCTAAACAGTTAATGTAAAAACTTAAAAGAAAAACTATGACACACGAAAAAAATTCTTCTTCGTCTTTGGAAAGGCAGTTGACAGTTTATAGCAAATATGTGCCGCGGGCTTGGTATCGGTATGTGGTGATGCCGGAGATCAGGCTTTGCGGGAAGTGGCTGCTGGATGCCGGTTTTGAATGTGGGGATGAGGTGACGGTGCGGTGTTTTGGGAATAAATTGGAGATTACGCTCAATCCGGTGCTGGAGCCGGAACCTGCGCCGGTCCGGAAACGGCGGTCGCGGCGCAGCGAGGTGCTTTCTTAGTCTTCGCTATTTTAGCTTCTTGCGGAGCCAGGCGCTGGTGGGTTCGTCGTAAAATTTCAAACTGATGTACGCCAGCACGATCGCGCCGGAGAAGGTGAGCAGGGCGGCGGGGAAGGCTTCGGATAATGTGATGCCTTTGTGGCGGCTGACCCAGGCGACGTAGAAATAGACGAGCACGTAATGTGTCATGTATAAGGGATAGGAAAGGTCGCCGAGGAATTTGCAGATTTTGGCTTCGGCCGGGCTGCGCGCCACGCCGCCGGCACCGAGGTAGACGATGGCCGGGAAGACGATGATGATGCAAAATGCTTCGTACAAACCATTGAGCCAGAGGCGATCTGTGCCGCCGATGCGGGGCATGAGCAAAACGGCCGCTACGAGGAAGCTACACCAAAGAAAGGCATTCGAGATGCGGACGGGCCGGGCGACGCGGGAGAGGAGCAGGCCGGCGAAATACGGAAATATCGTCCGCGTGATGCCGACGCGCATGTGTTCGGCATTCAATGTCCAGCCGCCGGTGACGTCTCCGTTCGGGTTCGTGACGGCGAAATGCAAAAGCACCGCGCCGGCCAGGGCGACGAAAACGGCCAATGCCCGGTTGGATAACTTCCTCAGTCCTAGGGCGTAGAGAATGTTGGCGATGTATTCGAAAAAGAGCGACCAGCCGACGCTGTTGAGCGGGTGCATTTCGAACCAGCCGCGGATATCCATCGAAAGCGGGACGGGCAGGAGCGTCCACCCGATGAGCATCACGACGAGCAGCTTCCAGAGGGGCACGGTGTGAATGAGGGGCCAGATGGGGGAGTCGGTATAATAAAAGCCGATGGCGCCGAGCGTCATGCCGAGCACGACGAGTGGTTGCAGCCGCTCGAACCGTCGCCGGAGGAAGGCGCCGACGGTAAGTTTGTCCCACCGGTCGTCGTATGCATAGCCGATGACGTAGCCGGAGAGGAGGAAGAAGAAGTCGACGGCTAGGTAGCCGTGGTTTATGACGTTTTCCAGCCGGGTTGCTGCTAGGGGCTCGGTGAGGTGGAAGCAGAGGACTATTATTGCGGCTATGCCGCGTAGGCCGTCTAGGGTTTGGTAGTGGGGTTTGGTTGGGAGGGTGGTGTTGTTATTGTTCATGGTTGGTGAGCTAGCTCGTGCTTCGACTCCGCTCAGCATGACAAAGGGGTTAATAGGGCTTACTTACTGGCTTTGTCACCCTGAGCGGAGTCGAAGGGCATACACGATGTCGCGAACATGTAAGAAGCATCGTGCACGTTGCTTCGACTCCGCTCAGCATGACAAGGCGTCCTGCCAAGTTAGAAAGCATACCTGATCTGGCAATAAGGTAACTCCTTCTTCACAGCTTCAACAAGCTCAGAAACAATCTCTCTCTTAATATTATTCTTATACCGCACATTCCGCTGCCCCGACTGGCTGTATTTAACCTGCTGAATATCTGGCCGCCAGAGGACTTCTTCGGCTTTGGGGTGCCAGGCTAGGTTTACTTCGTGGAGGCGGTCGTTGTGGGTGAGGAAGATGATTTCGGTGGCGAGCTGGGCTTTGGTTTGTTCATCGAGGACCTGGTTCATTTCCTCGAAAAGCGCGTACCAGTCGTCGAGCCAGCCTTCGTAATATATCACCGGCGCGAAACTTACATTGACCTCATAACCAGCCTCCCGGAATTCGTTCATGACGGCAATGCGTTCGCTGATGGGCGTGGTGCGGACGTCGACAAGTTTGGACATTTGATGCGGCATGAGGCTGAACCGGATACGTGTTTTGCGCTGCGGATCGTAGCTGAGCATTTCACGGTTCACGAACTTGGTGGCGAAGGTGAGCTTGGCATTAGGCAGCGTTTTGTAGAGGTCGATCATGTCTTTCACATTATCACAAATGGCCGCATCGGCCGAGCAATCGCCATTTTCGCCGATTTCGTACACCCAATATTCCGGGTCGATGGCATCGGGCTCGGCTTTGACGCCCTGCTTGGCAGCGTGGCGGCTGAGGTAGCCCATGATCTGCTCAATATTCACAAAAATGGAAATGGGATTGGCATAACCTTTCCGCCGCGGCACGTAGCAATACGAGCACGACATGGTGCAACCATTGGACTGCGAAGGCGCCACCCAATGCGAGCTGCGGGTATTCGGGCGGCAAGTGAGGCCTTTCTTGGCGCCGAGGATAAGAACGTTCTTTTTGTTCCAAAGCCAGTCGTCGACGGAACCTTCGAAGCCGAAAAGTTCGGGAATTTTCCAGTGGGAATCCACTTCAATGCGCTCGGCATTGGGGTATTTTGCCAGGATCTCGCGGCCACGCTCGTAGGTGGGGACGGAGGGTTCCAGGTAGATTTTGTGGATGGTAAGGAGGTCGGTGATGGTTTTTTGATGAAGCATGAGTTTGGTGTTTGGCGGTTTTTGGTATTAAAAGTTTGCCAAGGGGCAACCAAACTTTGTCACCCTGAGCGCAGTCGAAGGGCAGATGCGGTGGCTAACAAAGTGCTTCAAGTAGATAACGGTGCTTTTGTTGATGATAAGAAAGTTGGTGAGCTAGCTCGTGCTTCGACTCCGCTCAGCATGACAAATAAGGGTTTGAACGAAAACATAAAGTATTTCAACAAAAAATTTACTTGTATAAGAAACTGATACATCGCCAGACCATGAAATATTTTCTATCTGCATTCCTTCTTTTCATTTCAGCACTAGCATCCGCCCAAACGCCCATTCAAATCGGCCATATCGATACAATTCAATCGAAAATCCTAAACCAAACCCGCGAGATAATGGTGCATGTGCCAGACGGTGGTGATGGGCAATATTCCAGGAAGAGGTATCCTGTCATTTATTTGCTGGACGGTGAGTCGCATTTTAATTCGGTGGTGGGGATGGTGCAGCAGTTGAGCTCGGTGAATGGGAATATGGTTGTGCCGCAGATGATTGTGGTGGGGATACGGAATAGGAACCGGAGACGGGATATGACGCCGAACCAGGCTTCGGTGGATCCACCGTTTATGGACAGTGCGGCTGTGCGGCAGACGGGTGGGGGCAATGCGTTTCTGGATTTTATCGAAAAAGAGCTGATGCCGCAAATGGATTCGCTATACCCGACGGCGCCTTATAAAATGCTGATCGGGCATTCGCTGGGTGGACTGGTGGTGATGAATGCGCTGATTACACGGCCAAGGCTTTTCAATTCTTATATCTGCATTGAGCCGAGCATGTGGTTTGATCATGCGAAGTTTTTGGAAACGACGAAGAAGGCACTCAGTGAGACCAAATACAACGGGGTTTCGCTTTATATGGGCATTGCCAATACGCTGAGCGAGGGAATCACTTTGGCGAATGTGGCCAAGGATACCGGCGCTTTCTCTCGACACATTCGCTCTATTGTCGACCTTGACAAGTACATCAAAGCCAACCCGCAAATTGGGCTCCGGTATAAAAGCAAGTTTTATGCTGAGGACACGCACAGTTCGGCACCGCTGATTACTGAGTACGACGGTCTTCGGTTCATTTTTGATTTTTACAATTTGAAATTCAGCGATTCAGATTTTGAAAAAGACGGCATTGCATTTCCGCAGAAAATCGTGAAGCATTACAACACTATATCCAGGCAAATGGGCTACCCGGTGCTCCCGCCCGAGGAAATGGTCAACTCTCTCGGCTACCAGGCGATGCAGGAAAAGCATGATGTGATGGCGGATGCATTTTTCAAATTGAATGCCATCAATTATCCCGGCAGCTGGAATGTTTACGATTCTTATGGCGATTTTTTCGCTTCACGAAAGAATAAAGCCGCTGCGATCGCGCAGTATGAAAAGTCTCTCGCGATCGAAGATCATCCGGAAACGAGGGAAAAGTTAGAGGCTTTGAAGAAATAGAGCCTTAAAAAATGGAAAGAATTATTAGGTAAGTTGAAAACATCTTTATATTTGCATAATCAGTTATGTAATTAGTTTTTGTAAATGAATATTTTCAAAAGAACCGGCAAGATGGCGCTAGGCAGCCGCCTGAGAATGTTGACAGCGAAATTCACGGATGATGCCTCGTCGATTTACAATCTTTACAACATTGACATGCAGCCGAAATGGTTTCCGGTTTTCTATGTGCTGTCGGAGCGGGACGATGTGACGATTACGGAAATAGCGGTGGAAATCGGGCATTCGCAGCCTTCGGTGAGCAAGATCGTGCGGGAGATGGCGGCGAAGGGTTTGGTGATTGAAAAGAAGGATGCGGCTGACGGGCGGCGGAATGTGGTGCAGCTTTCTGCGGCGGGGAAGGCGATTATTGTTAAGATTCAGGATCAGTATCAGGATGTGAATGATGCGGTGGAAGAACTTTCGGCTGAGGCAAACCATGATCTTTGGAAGGCGATTGAAGAGTGGGAGTTTTTGCTGGAACAAAAGTCGCTATTCCAGCGCGTACGCGAGCGTCGAAAACAGCGGGAAAGTGGATTTGTGGAGATTGTGCCTTATGAAGCGAAGTATCAATCGGCGTTTCGGGAGTTGAATGTGGAGTGGATTTCGACGTATTTTAAAATGGAGGAAGCGGACTATAAATCACTGGATCATGCGGACTCGTATATACTGGACCGTGGCGGGCACATTCTGGTCGCATTGTACCGCGGCGAGCCAGTCGGCGTCTGTGCGTTGATTAAAATGGATGATCCGGATTGTGATTTCGAGTTGGCCAAGATGGCGGTTTCGCCGAAGGCGCAGGGACAGAATATCGGCTGGCTGCTGGGTAATGCGGCAATTGAAAAAGCCAGGTCTTTGGGTGCGAAGAGCCTTTATTTAGAAAGTAATACGATTTTGAAGCCGGCGATTAGTTTGTATCACAAGCTGGGATTTAAGAAAGTGACAGGCCGGCCGACGCCTTATGAGCGGGCCAATTTTCAGATGGAGTTGAAGTTGGGATGAGGTGATTTGGGAATATTTGAAGTGGATTTGTGTGGTTTGAGGTTAATTGGTATTGTCACTTGTTGCCATTGGTAGTCAGGTATTGTCAGGTGTCGTTTTTATTTGTCTCAATTGGCCCTTGGTAATGTCTGTTTTGCACCACTTCGGCGGGGTGTTTTGAGTTTAAATTTGCAGCCTAACATCTAAACATTCAACAATGACAACTCAGGAAATTGCGGCGCGCTTTGATGAGCTGGCCCAGCAGGAAAAATGGTTTGAGATCCAGGACGAATTTTTCGCGGACGATGTGAAGAGCATTGATCCGTCGCACTCACCTTACTTTGGGTACGCAGAAGGCAAGGCGGATGTTCGGAAAAAAGGGGAAGATTTTATTAAAAAGATCACAGGCTTCCACAGCGCAAGCACCACTTCTCCTGTCGTCGGCGGCGACTATTTTTCAGTAGGCCGGGAAGTGGACATTGAAGTAGAAGGTCACGGCCGCGTGCAGATGAAGCAAATTATGCTGTATCATGTGCAGGACGGGCAGATTGTTTCCGAGCAGTTTTTTTACTGAAATCAAGACACCTTCCAGCATTTGCCGCAAACAGCCCGTATGAATGTCGTTTTCTGCGCCCGCCGGATTGGGAAAGTGGGGGTAGATTTGCAATGTCAAACATTTCAAACATTTACGAACCTTTAACCAAATACAACTATGAGACGCATTATCATGAATGAGCATTTGACATTGGATGGCGTAATTCAGGGGCCCGGCGGGCCGGATGAGGATACTTCTGGCGGGTTTGAGCTGGGCGGGTGGTCGGCCCCCTTTGGGGATGAGGTGACCGGAAAAACGGTGATGGCGACCCTTGAACAGCCATTTGATTTATTATTGGGTCGGGTAACTTACAAAATCTGGGAACCATTCTGGCCTTTTCAAAGCGGGCCGATCGCGGACAAATTCAACAGCATTAAAAAATATGTGGCAACCCAAACGCTGACCGAAACCAGCTGGGGCAACACGATTTTGTTAAATGGAGATACACTCGAACAAATTAAAGAGCTCAAAGCAACCGACGGACCTGATCTGCAAATTTGGGGCAGCGGTAATTTTGTCCAGACTTTATTACAAAATGGTTTGATCGATCAGATGAATATTTGGCTCTACCCGGTCGTGTTGGGCAAGGGAAAAAGGCTTTTCGAAGGCGCGGCAGTGCCGGGTAATTTCAAGCTGACCAAAAATGTTGTTTCTGATAAAGGTGTGATCGTCAGTACCTATGAGGCTGACGGGAAGGTAAAGCTTGGGCGTATCGCTGAGGAATAATTTACATGTAGCCTGCAGAAATCTTGGAGCAGTGAATAAAAGGGGTTTGGAGAATGTAGGGCAGTTTTAATAAGGCATTTACCTGCAAATTATTATCTTGGGAAGTCCTAACGCTAAACTTCCTGATGAAACATTCCTTCCGAAAAGCCTCCTTCGTTTTTCTGCTGACCATCGCAACGTGCACGATCAGAGCCAATGCACAGCAACTTCTCGGTTTTAAATCGGAATCAACCAAAAAAGAATTTGATCTTGAAGCTGCGTTCGACAAGCAGCTTCAAGCCAATAATCTGAAAGAGTGGATGAAGCTCATGACCGCCTATCCGCATCAGGTTGGGTCCGCTTATGGGTTGAAAAATGCTTTGTTCATAAAGGATAAACTGGCTTCCTGGGGTTTTGAAGCAAAAATTGACACGGTGCATGTGCTTTTTCCTACGCCCAAATTACGGGTAGTCGAACTCGTAGAGCCGACCAAGTTCAAGGCAACATTACTCGAAAAACCATTTAAAGAGGACGCGACTTCGTCTCAAACCAAAGACGTTTTGCCGCCCTACCATGCCTACTCGGCGGCCGGTGATGTGACTGCCGAGCTGGTGTTTGTCAATTACGGAATTCCCGCCGATTATGAGGAGTTGGAGAAAATGGGAATCGACGTAAAAGGCAAAATCGTGATCGCCAAATATGGTAACTCGTGGCGGGGAATTAAGCCAAAAGTTGCGTACGAAAAAGGCGCGATCGGCTGCATTATTTATTCCGATCCGAAGGAAGACGGTTATTTTCAGGGAGATGTGTATCCGAAAGGTGCCTATAAAAATGAGACCGGTGCGCAGCGCGGCTCCGTAGTAGACCTTCCCCAGGCGCCTGGTGATCCGCTTTCCAACGGTTTTTACGCCACCGGCGACAAAAAACGCCTGACGGTGGAAGAGGCACCCGCGATGATGAAAATCCCGGTTTTACCAATTTCCTATTCCGATGCGCTGCCGCTGCTGAAAGCGCTGGGTGGCCAGGTAGCGCCTGCGGCCTGGCGGGGTGCTTTGCCGATTACTTATCACATTGGCCCCGGACCGGCGAAAGTGCATTTGAAGCTGGATTTTAATTTCAACATTGTGCCTTGCTACAATGTGATTGGTACGCTTAAAGGCAGCGAATTTCCCGACCAGTGGGTGATCCGCGGCAACCACCACGATGCCTGGGTTTTTGGTGCGGCTGATCCAGTAAGCGGCGCGGTGGCAGAGCTGGAAGAGGCCAGGGCACTGGGAGAATTATTGAAAACCGGCTGGAAACCAAAACGTTCCGTGGTGTATTGCTTCTGGGACGGCGAAGAGCCCGGCCTGCTCGGCTCGACGGAATGGGTGGAGAAATACCAGGATGTTTTGAAAGAAAAAGCCGTGGTATATGTCAATTCCGATGGAAATGGTCGGGGATATTTTAGTGCGGGTGGCTCGCATACTTTGGAGAAATTTATCAACCAGGTTGGTCGTGATGTGACTGATCCTGAGAAAGGTACAAGCGTGCTGGAACGTTTGCGGTCAAAAATGATCGTCGACGGTAACCCGACGGCCAGACAGGAAGCCCGCAGCCGTACCGATCTGCGGATCAGCGCATTGGGTTCCGGTTCGGACTATACACCCTTTATCCAGCATTTGGGTATTGCGTCGCTCAATCTGGGTTTTGGCGGCGAGGATGATGGTGGTGATTACCATACCATTTTCGACTCTTATGATGATTATGTGCGTTTCAAGGATGCAGATTTTTCCTATGGCATCGCACTCTCAAAAACGGCCGGGCGCTCGATCCTGCGCTTCGCAAATGCAGAGATATTGCCTTTTGAGTTTGGCAATTTTTCCAACACGGTGAGTATGTATGCCGCGGACGTAAAAAAGCTTCTGGAAACGAGCCGGGCCACAGCCGAGGAACACAATAAGTTGCTGGCGGAAGGTCGCTTCGAGGCGGTAGCGGATCCCAAAGAGCCGAAGCAAATCTTCAAATCCATGCCAGTAGCACCTTATCTTAATTTCGCGCCCCTGGAAAATGCGTTGACACAATTGCAGGAAAGCGCCGATGCTTACACCAAAGCTTTGGCAAAATCCGAGAACATTCCAGCAGAAAAGCTGGCGCAGGTTAACCAGATCATTTACAAAACCGAGAGATTCCTGATCAACGAAAAAGGCCTCCCCAAACGCCCGTGGTACCGCCACCAGATCTACGCGCCGGGCTTTTACACCGGTTATGGCGTTAAAACATTACCCATGATCCGCGAAGCAATCGAGCAGAAAAACTGGGCCGAAGCAGAGGAAGGGATAGGGAGGATCAGCGAAGTTTTGAAAAATTTTACCAGTGAGATTGACAAAGCAACAAGCATTATCAAGTAATAACAAAGCTACAGGGGGCGCTTATATCGGGAAAAGTACCGATCCGGCAATGCTAAAATCTGCTTTCTGCGAGCAGCGAACTTCCTTTTCACTTCGGTGAATAATTTTTGGGACATCGAAGACAATTCTCTTGTCTAGAAACAACCCCACTGGCACGATTTTATTTCTTTTTTGCGTATAACCATCCAACAAAAAGATGAAATCGATTATGTCAATGTTATGTGCGGTCGTTTTTTTGAGCGCTTGTAACAGTAATTCACACCAACAAGAAGAAACGTTAAGAGCACAGCAGGCTACCATTGACTCGATGAAGGTAGCGATGCAGAAAAAGGCGGTTGTTGATTCCATGAAGGCCGTAATGGCTGAGCGTGAGGAACGATTGAAGGAGGAAAATCAACAGGTCGCGTCAGCAACCAGCGCTGCTCCGGTAGCAACTTCCAAGAAAAAAACCAAATGGAGCCATACCGCTAAAGGTGCGGTAGTAGGAGCAGGAACCGGCGCGATCACCGGGGCGATCGTCAATAAAAAACATGGCGAAGGCGCATTGATTGGTAGCCTCATCGGCGCTGGCGTCGGAGCTGGTACCGGGGCAATTGTAGATAACTCGAAGAAAAAGAAAGAACGACAATAAATTGAGCGTCAATTAGATGCCGGAACAGGCAGACGAATCTTACAAACATCAACAAACTAGGCATCCCTGCAATGTTAGAATTGCGGGGATGTTTCTTTTTTAAGTAAACTTCAACAAATGGCCTGGAATCCCGATACCTATAATCAATTCAAATCTGAGCGGTTTACGCCGTTTTATGATTTGCTGGCGCTGGCGAAAACCAGGCCCGGCATGTCAGTTATTGACCTCGGCTGCGGCACCGGTGAGTTGACCAAAAAACTGGCCGATGCCATGCCCGATTGTTCGGTACTCGGCATTGATTCTTCGTCCGAAATGCTTGCAGGCTGCTCAAACTTTGCAGGTGAACATTTGGGTTTTATCCAGCGGTCGATTGAGGAGCAGGTCGGGCGGGAGGAAAAATTTGATCTCGTATTTTCTAATGCGGCGGTACAGTGGGTGGAGGACCACGAGTCGCTTTTCGCGAAGATCATTGCGATGATCAAGCCGGGCGGGCAGCTGCTCATCCAGATGCCGGCGCAAAACCACAATGTATCCAACATAATGTTGAACGAACTGGCTGCACAAGAGCCGTTTTCGGAAGCTTTGCAAGGGTATGTCCGCCAATCGCCTGTTTTGGAAATCGACGATTATGCCAGGATTTTGTTTCAAAACCGCGCGCGCGTGATGACTGTTTTTGAAAAAATATATCCCCTGATTTTGCAGGATTCGAATGCCTTGTTCGACTGGGTTTCGGGGACGGCTTTGATACCTTTCGTCGAAAGACTGGACGGTGAAATGCGCGAACAATTTATCGAAGCCTACAAACAGCATTTGGATTCAAGGTTTCACGCGCACCCCGTTTTTTATCCGTTCAAAAGGATCATTTTGGAGGCGACATTTTAGATTAAAATTTTAGGAAATGCTAAAAAACTTTCAGTTCGTCTTGTTGCTCCTGACGGTTCTTTCACATCCGGCTCTCTCGCAGGAAAGGCTTGTGAAGGTGAATGGTACCAATGACCATGTGCAAGCCCAGCGCAGCACCGCCATTATTGAAAATGCGGTATTTCAAAATCCGCCTTCCCAGTATGGAATCCGTTGCTGGTGGTGGTGGCTGAATGGCAACATTGATAAAGAGACCATCACGCGCGACCTGGAAGAAATGAAGGCCAAAGGTTTCAGCGGCGCCTGTATTTTTGATGCGGGTGGAGCCGAACAGCGGAATAATGCGCAGGTCCCCGAAGGGCCTCTTTTTGGCTCGCCGGAGTGGAAGGAATTATATGTTCACGCAATCAAACAAGCTGACAGACTGGGACTTGTGATGTCGATGAGCATTCAGAGTGGATGGAATCTGGGCGGGCCGGACATTACGCCAGCCGAAACTGCCAAGCAGGTCGTCATTTCGGAAACAAAAGTCAGAGGTGGTGCACAGATTCAGCAAGACTTGTCTTTGCCGAAGGTAAGGTTCGATTATTACCGCGACATTGCTGTGCTGGCAATTCCTGCCAAGACTTTTACCAATCGTCTGCCGATCAGGGAGTTTGAAAATAAAGCTGCGATGCGGGAGGTAGGTGGCTCGGCGCCTGAAACGCGAGGCTTGCTTGCAGATATTGCCGGAACTGCTGGTGAGGAGGATGCTACTTTGAAGCAGGTCATTAACATTACCCGCTATTTCGAAAATGGAAAACTAAACTGGAAAGCGCCGGCAGGCGAGTGGACAATCCTGCGCATCGGCTACACGCCCACTACCGCGGAAGTATCGACTTCCAGCGGCAAGTGGCAAGGACATGTGATTGATTATCTGAGCGATAAGAACTTTAACCGGTATTGGGATACGAATGTGGACCCACTCTTGAAAGCGATCGGACCGATGGCGGGGAAGACATTGAAATACCTGCAAACGGATAGTTTTGAAGCGGGCGGCATGAATTGGACTGAGGGTTTTGAGAAAGAATTTCTGAAACGCCGTGGCTATGACCCGATCCCGTACTTATCGGTTTTGGCTGGAAAAATTATTGAAAACCGGGAAGTCAGTAACCGATTTTTGTCTGATTTAAGAAAGACGCTGGCCGATCTGATCGCCGAGAAACATTACGGAACATTTGCAAAAAGAGCGCGGGAATACGGGATCGGTATCCAGCCAGAATCCGCCGGGCCGCACGCGGGGCCTTTTGACGGGCTAAAAAATTATGGTTACAGTGAAATCATGATGAGCGAATTCTGGTCGCTATCGCCGCACAGGCCGCGACCGATCGACCGGTTTTTTGTGAAACAGGCAGCGAGTGCAGCGAAGATTTATAACAAACAATTGGTTGGTGCCGAATCATTTACGACCATCGGGCCGCATTGGAATGATGTAATGTGGTCGGATATGAAGCCTAGCGCCGACCACGAATTCTGCGCCGGGCTGAACCTGGTTTATCTGCACACATTCACCGCTTCACCGAAAGCAATGGGCATTCCCGGCCAGGAATATTTTGCCGGGACGCATTTCAATCCGCAGGTTACCTGGTGGAATTATTCGACGGCATTTATCCAGTACTTAACCCGCTGTCACTACATGCACCAAACCGGCGTTTCAGTGGCGGATGTGCTTTATTATTACGGCGACCATTCGCCTAACATTGGCCGGTACAAGGAGGATGATCCGGCAGGCGCGATGCCGGGTTATGATTATGACCTGATTAATGAGGACCGGCTGCTGGCGCTGGAAGTAAAAAACGGTATCATCACATTGCCGCACGGTGTTTCTTATCGGGTTTTGGTTTTACCAAATCATAAAACGCTTTCCATGGCCGCGATGCAAAAAGTGGAGACGCTGGTGAAAGCCGGTGCGACGGTGATTGGCGAAAAACCCGGCACTACTGCGAGTCTTGTCAAATATCCTGGCAGCGAATCGAAGCTGAAATCGATTGCGGATGCGCTTTGGGGTAATGTGACTGAAAAAGCGGGCGAGCGAAAAGTGGGTTTAGGAAAAGTGGTTTGGGGGAAGACGGCGGCTGATTATCTGAGGTCTTCGGGCATTGCGGATGATCTGGAAATAGTGGATCATGAGCCGGGTAGCAAATATGATTTTATTCACAGGGCTTCCGGAAATGCAAATTTCTATTTTATCAGCAGCCAGAATAAAGCGGCGTCAAAAATCCGCGCAGCATTTAGGATCATGGGCAAACAGCCGGAGCTTTGGAACCCAGTGACTGGCGAGACGCGACCTGCCAAATCTTTTACCCAGGAAAACGGCCGCACATTCATAGACCTGGAATTAGATCCTTACGGTTCTGTTTTCGTGGTTTTTAAAGATGACATTCCGAAAGATCAGAAAGGAACATTGCCGACCAACTATCCGCAACTTCAACCTGAGACAACATTGCACGGTACCTGGCAGGTTGTGTTCGATCCGAAATGGGGCGGGCCGGAAAATGCTACTTTCAACGAGCTGGCCAGCTGGACGGACCGGAATGAGGAGGGCATTAAGTTTTATTCCGGCAAAGCAGTTTACACCAAAACATTTGACGTGAATAGTAGCATAGCTAGTTCAGAATCGGTTTTTGTGGACTTGGGAGAAGTGCGGGATATCGGTATCGCGAAGGTCATTTTAAACGGAAAAGACCTTGGAATTCTTTGGGCGCCGCCGCTGAGGGTCAATGTAAAAGGTATTTTAAAAGAGAAAGATAACAAGTTGGAAGTAGAAGTGGTGAACACCTGGCGCAACCGGCTGATCGGCGACCGGGGCAAGCCGCAGGAAAAACGGTTTACCAAAACCAACATTACGATCCAGGATTGGTGGCAACTAGTGCCATCGGGTCTGCTGGGGCCGGTGAGGATTCTCACAGGAAAAGAATAAAACGATAAGCCATGCAAAAAGAAATGACCGACAATCACCTGGAAGAATTGCGTCAGGCAATGTTAACCCTGGAAAATCCGGGTATAGCCGCCAAAATCACTAATTTTATTGGTATGCCGATCCAGAAAGCACTCGATTTACTCCCTAAAAACTGGAACGAAAAGGTTGGCGACATTACGCGGACGGCTTTGATAAAGGCTTCGGATGCCGCGATTTTTACGATGAAAGATAAGCCCGGAGGGAAGGCTTCGAATGTTTTGCACAAGGTAGGTGTGGCAGTTTCCGGCGGCGTAGGCGGCTTTTTTGGATTTGCAGCGCTGGCGGTTGAGCTGCCGGTATCTACCACGATCATGTTGCGGTCGATTGCGGACATTGCCCGCTCACAGGGCGAATCGATTGCCGATGCTGAGACCAAGCTGGCTTGTCTGGAAGTGTTCGCACTTGGCGGGACAAGCATTGAAGACGATCACTCCGAGAGCGGATATTATGCGGTGCGGCTGTCGCTTGTTACCTCGGTTTCGGAAGTGGTGGGGTATGTGACCAGAACTTTATCCGACAAAGGTTCTCCGGCATTTGTCCGGTTTATTGCCAGCATTGCACAGCGTTTTGGCTTGCAGATTTCAGAAAAAGTAGCCGCCCAGGCGATCCCGGCAATAGGCGCTGCCGGCGGCGCACTCATCAATACCATTTTTATCAATCACTTCCAGGAAATGGCGCGGGGGCATTTTACCGTGCGGCGGCTGGAAAGGATTTATGGGAAAGAGGCAGTAAAGACGACTTACGAAAGTTTTTTCAAAGCCAACATTCAGATAAAAAAATAGTGGCTCACCCGGCGTCGATTCCCGGCAAGCCCTGATTTTTCAATGTTACCCTTCATGGATTAGCTCAAAATTCATCATCGCCCCGGCTTTCGTCCCGGCGGCAGTGACCATGGATATTCCTCTGAACATGATGGTATTATCTCCCGCAGCGTAAATACCGGGAATGTTGGTTTTCTGCATTTCGTCTACTTTGAGATGTCCCTTTTCATTGATTTCACAACCCAGTTCCAGCGGGATAGTACAATGCTGGACAAAGGCGGGGCGGGCGTATAAAGCCGTGAGTTGCTCCGAAGTATTGTTTGTAAAATTGAGTTGGCTCAAATAACCTCTGTCGTGCCTGATGCTTTGGATTTCGTGTTCGTTGATCACAATGTTCATAGCCAGCGAATTCTCCCTGGTATCCTGGTCAAAAGTCGCTGCGCCATTTGTAAAAATGGTTACATCTTCCGTCCAGTGGCGGATCAGTTTACCCATTTCCAGCACTGTTTCACCATTAGCAAGGATCCCGGTTTTTTGTCCGCGATACTCATAACCGTGGCAGTAGGGGCAATGTATCACGCTGATGCCCCAGCATTCCGCGAAACCCGGTATCGGTGGCATAATGTCCCGGACGCCGGTGGCGAAAAGGATTTTTTGGGCTTTGGCGCGGTTGCCGCTTTCGGTTTCAACAGTGAAATCATTATTCGTGCCGGTTACCTGCGTGACTTTATCTTTGAGGATGGTGACAGTGGGGTAGGCGAGTACCTGCTTCAATGCTGCCTCGGCGATGGCCGCCGGCGTTTCTCCGTCGCGGGTGAGGAAGTTATGGGAGTGTGGCGTTTGTTTGTTGCAGGGATCGCCGCTGTCGATGATGAACACATTCCTGAGTGCGCGGCCCAGTGCCAATGCAGCGGACAATCCTGCATAACTTCCGCCAACAATAATTACTTCAAATGGAGAGTCATTTTTCATAATCAAAAATTAATTTTGTCTCAAATGTGAGACATGGTTGGATAAATTTTTTTTAGATACTAATTGCCCGGCTAAATGAAACCCACGCCAGCTTTTTTAGCTCGGCATCCGGCATTTTCCGTGCAGTTTGCGTAGCGATAGAAGCCGCCACGATTCCGTGGTGTAAATGATGGATCCAGTCCAATGTCAGGACAGGATTAATTTTTCCGGTTTCCAGCAAATATTGCAAATGCGATTTCCAGACGTGAAAAGTGTTATCGTAACCTGAACATTCCTCGTTCCCAGCCTGGTGCGAATGGTCGTGCATGGTATGGAGCTTGTGCAGAAACGAATGTTTGGTGCCGCAGTCGACGCCGGCGTAAAACATTCTTTCCAGCTTTTCCATCGGATCGTCAGAACTATTGTAAGCTTTCAGCATGGCAGCATGGCAGGTTTTGCGCACTTCCTTCTGGCACGAATCCATCAATTCTTTCCGATCTTTGAAATACCGGTGCAACGTCCGGCGCGTGGTCTGGGCCTGCTCCGCCACTTTTTCCAAAGGTGCAGACAGATCTTCATTAAAGATCAGAATCGCTGAATCGATGATATCTTGCTCGGTGTCTTTCATATCTGTAAAACAAAGATAGGGCAATGTCTCAGATTTGTGACATTACCCTATTGTTTTTTTCTTATTCTTTCTATTTCCGTCGGCTTAAGCCGACGGCATGAGATGCCATTGCGACGGCATGAGATGCCATTGCGACGGCATGAGATGCCATTGCGACGGCATGAGATGCCATTGCGACGGCATGAGATGCCATTGCGATGGCATTGCGATGCCATCCAAAATGCCATTTTGCGGCGATTGGCCGATTGTCAGATACCGTTTAATTCGGACTCAGTGAATGCTTTCTCACGTCCTGTGAGCTTTGTGCGCACTTTTAGTACTTCCTCGGTGCTCACATTATCTCCGTTATTTCGCCACGATTTGCGGATGAAGCTGAGCAGCTGCGCAATGTCTTCGCTCGGCATATCCTTGTCGTACCCGATGCCAGGCATATCCCCGCTCACTTCGGGAGTTTGGTATACATGACCATTCACTTTCACCGGGCCGGTCAAGCCGAAAAGTACGATGGAAATGAGCTTATCCTTGTTACCGGTCACCCACTCCGACTGGTTCAAAGGCGGCGCCAGGGAACGTACGCCACCGCCGTCGGGGCCGTGGCAGGTTTGGCAGATCGAGGTGAAAAGTGCTTCACCTTTCGGGAATTGTTTTTTCAACATATCCGGGTTACGGTTGCCCTGCGCGCTTTTGACACCAGCAATTACTTTCTGCAATTGTTTATTCAAAAGCAAATCCGGGTTGCCAAGCGATGCGGTGATGTTATTTTGGAACAACTCTTCACGGTCCTGCATGTTGCTGATGACGGCATCCGACACGTAGCGGTTGTTCGGATATTTAGTCGCCAGTTTGGTCAGCAAGCTTTGCGAGACGGTGGTGTCAAATTTGGCGAGGCTGTAACAGTTCAAGGCAATGTAAGGCGCTGATAGCGTGTCATTTTCCGCAATCATCCCTTCGAAGTTCGAAGCGAACTGCTTGTAAGAAGTCGGCGTCATCAAAGTGGCCGAAGCGTACAGGCCCTGCATTTTGTACATCCAGTTACTTTGTCTGAGCCAGGAGATTACTTCCTCTGGTTTCAAAGAATTCAAGCCTTCCAAAGTCCAGAGCGCGTGGATGGCGAGTAGGGGATTGGCAGTTTGTTTCAATGCTTCCCGCAAAGCAGGTACCGTCTGGTTATACTTTCCGTCGATCAGCTTTTGCTGCGCCCGGTCGCGGACCCAGCCATTTGAATGTCCCAGCAGTTTGACTAGATCATTTGCACCGTCTGGAATCATGACGGGTTTTGCATTGGATTTTTTTGGCACCACTTTGTAAATCCGACCAGCGGAAAGTGGCTGGGTAAGATTTCTTTTTCCGATCTGATCTTTCAGATAAGGCGTTAGATATGTTTTGTGCTGGATGATCCCGCGGTACATATCCAGAATGTACATCGCTCCGTCGGGAGCATTGTAAAGACTCACCGGCCGGAAACGCTCGTCGGTGCTTGCCAGAAATTCTTTTCCCTTGTAAGCCTGCTCGCCTTTCACGACGTACCCTTTTTCATCAATGATGTTTCTTTTGATCAAATTGGCCGAAGGCTCCGGCACGAACGCATTGAAATCGAATGGTTTGCCAAATAGATCACCCCGATAAATCACCGGGCCGGCTGCTGCAGTGAAATCATTCAGCCGCAGGCTATCGTCGAGAATGTTCTTCATATATCCGCGGTTTACACCAGGCGTCGGGTGCAGCGGGTATACCTTGTTGTTGGCTACTGATTTTTCATTGTAACCTGCCACTGTGCGCTGGTTTTTGTTCCACGCGCCCAAGCCGGCCGGAAAATAGTCGCCCAGCAAATTCTGGGAGTTATTGTTGTAATAAAGTCTTCCGTAATTGTCCTGGCAAATTCCCCACTGGCCGCGAAAATGCGTATGTTCGATCAACCATTTATTGCCTACTTTCCGGTAACGTTTGTCCGATTTTGCATTATAAATCCAGTTGTCCATCGCACGCAGCAGACCATTTGGCTGGTGTTCCACATTGCCGCCTTCGGTGTATTTCGGGTCGACCAATGTTCTTTTTCCAGCCACATCATTTTTGATTTCATAAAACCACAAATTTGTCGGCTCAGCTACGAGGATACCATTTTCTATCAAACAAATAGCTCTTGGCAAAACCAGCGAATCGATAATTACCTTGCGGTCGTCGTACACGCCATCTTTGTTTTTGTCTTCCAGGATTACAATGTTACCGTTTGGAATGTCCTCGCCGGTACCAATTGTATCAGGCATATAACCCGTCATTTCCACCACCCACATCCGGGCTTTGTCATCAAAAACCATGGCGACGGGAGAGCTTACCAGCGGTTCGGAGGCCACGAGTTTTACCTCGAAACCGTCCTCCACCTGCATTTTGGCGATGGTATTTCCGGCGGGGATAAAGGGCGATTTGCCGGGTGTGCCGGCTGCCGGAATTTCCTGCTTTGTTACCTCCGCGGTTGTTGACGTCGTCTGCCCGGCGGTTGTCTGCTTGTTTGTTTTACAATAAACTAATGTGAAAGAAACAGCAAGAAAGAGAAAAGGATAGCGGTACTTTTTCATTTCAGGATTTAGCTCTGCAAAAATTAGTAGAATAGATCAGCCTGTTAATCAGACTATAAGACTTTTAACGATTCTTCAACGGGTTTCATATTTTTGGTCAAAAAATGAATGATACCCCATGCTAAAAAATAAGCGAGCCCGCAGATTGTGAACAGGATATTGTACCCCGCACCAATGTTGCCCTGACCTTTGTAATAGTCTAGCAGCGCGCCCACCAGCAGCGGGAAAAACGTGGACCCCAGCGAGCCGGCCATACCGCCAATACCTACCACAGAACTCACCGCTCTTTTGGGAAACATATCCGAGACCGTTGTAAAAATGTTGGCACTCCAAGCCTGGTGTGCGGCAGTCGCCACACTGATGATCCCGACCACTACCCACACATTGGTAGCGAACTGCGCAAGAATGATCGGTAGCACCAGAAATGCCACAATCAACATGGTTACCTTCCGGGCTTTCAGCGGCTGCCAGCCTCTCCCGATTAAATAGGAAGAAAGATATCCACCGGCAATGCTGCCGAATGTAGTAGCAGAATATACGATAGCCAAATGCAAGCTTGGCTTTTTCAAATCGAGGGCAAATGTGGTCGCGAAGTAGGAGGGAAGCCAGAACAGAAAAAACCACCAGATCGGGTCCGTCAGGAATTTACCGATAATAAAAACCCACGATTGGCGCAGTTGAAGCAACTTTGTCCAGTGAATGGGCGCCTGGTTTTCACCATCACCTGCCTCATTATCGCTGTGAATGTAGGCATATTCTTCGGGCGTAACTTTTTTGTGCCGGGAGGGGATTTCATAGAAAATCCACCAGAAGATCAGCCAGATGAAACCCAGCGCACCCGTGATCAGAAATGCTTCCTGCCAGCCGTAAGTCCCTAGCAGCCAGGGTACCATAATGGGCGCCAACACGGCTCCGATGCTGGTACCGGAGTTGAATATACCGGTCGCCAGTGCGCGCTCTCTTTTGGGAAACCACTCCGCCGTAGCTTTCACCGCCGCCGGGAAATTTCCAGATTCACCCAAACCTAAAACCGCGCGTACCGCTCCAAAACCCAATGTGCTTTTCACAAAAGCGTGCGCAATTGCAGCGACGCTCCATATAATGATGGAGATAATGTAGCCCATTTTGGAGCCTACTTTATCAATAATGTTACCAAAAACAATGTAGCCCAGCGCGTAGCAGCCCGCGAAAATCATGACGATGTCGGCATAATCCGATTCCGTCCAGTTGAATTCTACTTCCAGGGTTGGCTTTAATAATCCAAGAATTTGTCTGTCGATGTAATTGATTGTGGTGGCAAAAAAAAGTAATCCGCAAATGACCCAGCGGTAATTCCCATTGTCAGTTTGTTTCATAGCGAGGATTTTGGTGAATTCTTGGATTCAGGAAAATGGTTGAAAAAATGGCTGCCCGGGGATAAGACTGCATTTGTACCATTCTACCCCTTAAAACCTCTGCAAAGACTTCATAAAAAATCCCGCCTTCACAATGTTTAGTTGTTCTGGCAGGATCTAAGTAATCAAGGAGCCGTATGAGTAAATTAGTCATTTCGCCTGGTGGCGATTTACGCATAAAGGTAATCAAAAAACGTATCTACTCTGCCACCGGGTATGCAAGTTGCGCTTTCATCAACGCATCTTCATTGGTCAGGTCGAGGCGCAGCGGGGTTACCGATACAAACTGGTTCTCAATCGCCCAGCGATCGGTACCTTCTTCCGCAGCTTCCAGCGGTACTACGGTAAACCAGTAATGTTTGCGGCCCATCGGGTCAAGCGCGGGGACGATCTTATTGTCATAAAGCCGCACCGATTGCCGGGTCCAGCGTACACCCTGCGGATTGGGCGGGAAGTTTACGTTGACCAGGTTCAAATGTGGGTTTTCAAAGATCAGCTTCAAAGCTTTCTCAACAAAAGGATCTAGTGCAGTGAAATCCGGCTCGATTTCGGTCGGCGTGCTCAATGCAATACCTTTTATTCCAAATAGTACGGCCTGCTTCGCTGCCGCTAATGTACCCGAGTGCCACATGGCATTTCCCAGGTTCGGCCCCATGTTGATACCCGACAGCACCACGTCCGGTTTATCCCATAAATGCTGGCCCAAAGCCACGCAGTCGGCAGGCGTACCATTGACGCGATAGGCGTCAATACCGTCAAAATCGATCGGTGATTTTTTATAGGAAAGCGGCCGCGAGGCGGTAATTGCGTGACCCATAGAGGATTGCTCCACATCAGGCGCCACGATCTTTACTTCCCCGAACCTTGCCGCAATTTTGGCTAGCGCAGCGATGCCAGGACTGTATATTCCATCATCGTTTGTTACCAGGATTTTCATAGCATGAATCATTGATTTCCCGGGGAGCTAATAAAATTATGCCTGGTATGTTTTTTATAAAACTGATGGTACGCTAAAAATCACTGTATGAAAAAGGCCGCTCTTTTGCACAATCCCACTGCGGGAGATAACGATTTCAGTAAAAAGCAACTTATTAAGCTCATAGAAGGCGAAGGTTTCGGATGTGCTTACGCGTCGGTAAAAGAGGAGGGCTGGGATCAATTTGAAGACGATACCGATTTTCTGGCAATCGCAGGAGGTGACGGGACGGTGCGCCGCGTGGCCAAAGCATTGATGAAAAGAAAGTTGCTGGACAAACAATTTCCGCTGGCGTTGCTTCCGCATGGAACTGCCAACAACATTGCCTGCGCGCTGGGCATAGACGGCGAGGCCCAAAGCATCATCCAGCGTTGGCACCACTATCATTTGAAACCAATGGATGTTGGCAAAGTCCATGGCCTACGCGACGACCTGTTTTTTCTGGAAGGTCTCGGACTTGGGATTTTTCCAAAGCTGATGAAAGAAATGGGCAAAGTGCCGCCTGAGCATCTCGGGGAAACGGTCCCTGAAAAGCTGAATGTTGCCAGGAACGTTTTGTGCGACCTGGTGAGTAAATATGAGGCGAAACCCTGCACCATCATCGCAGACGGTACGGAGCATACCGGCAATTTTCTGATGGTGGAAGTGCTCAATATCAGGTCCATCGGGCCAAATCTGGTGCTGGCTGCTAATGCTGATCCTGGTGATGGCGAATTTGAAGTGGTGCTGGTGACGGAAGATCACCGGAAACGTTTTCAATCATTTTTGCAAAGCCATATCGATGGCGAAGTACATGACTTTAATTTTACCACCATCCACGCAAAGCATGTTAAAATTATGACGGACTGGAAAGACCTGCATGTTGATGATGAGCGGATTAAAATTGAGGCGCCGGTTGACATCGAAATCGAGATACTGCCCGGCATGCTCAACTTTATCATTACCGAATAAACCGGTTAGATTTTAGGTTTAATCGCCGGAATGGTTTCGTTTACCCAAAGCCGGTACATTTTTGCCGAGAAATGCAGATTGTCTGAAGCAACCATGGACACATCGTTCAATGCGGTGCGTGAGATGTCGGTAATGTTGATAAAAAGGATTTTTTCCTTGTCACATTCCTCTTTCGCTACCTTATTAAAATTGTCAATCTCCTTCGCGGTCCTTTTCCTGACAGATTCACCAAAAGGCGTGACGCCCCAATCCGGGATGGACAAAACAAAAACCTTTTCCGCATTTCCACCTGCGTACCCGATGCTTCTGACCAGCAGATCGTGAAATTGTGAACGATACTCTTCTATGCTGCGTCCCTGATACTGATTATTCACACCGATAAGCAGCGAAACCACATCATAAGGTTTATCCGGATGGTAATTTTGGGTTCCGTCGAGCAGGTCTTTGGTCGTCCAGCCCGTTCTTGCGATAAAATAAGGCTCCTGCACAGCTACACCATTTTCTCTGAGCGCGGCGGCCAGCTGCATGGGCCAGCGATCTTCCTTCGAAACGCTTTCACCTATGGTATAAGAATCTCCGAGCGCAAGGTAAGTCAGGCCGCTGCCTGTATCGTTATTTCCGGGTTTTGCAGGATCCGGTGAGCTTTTGCAGCTTGACAGCAACATTAACAATGCGAAAATCTGTGTGATTGTTTTCATACGCTTATATACCATAAATCGGCTGTTTTGGATCGACTCGCCGTGTCATTTTGAAGCTGGTGATGTCTAACAATTTCAAAAAATTATCATGAAAAACCCGTTTTTATACCTGATCCATTGCTCAATTTGGTACTTTTGAGGCTGTTTTGCGTATTTGCCGGAAATGCTTTGCAGCACATTTGTAATGTTCTTCCGGAGTTTTAAAAGAAAAAAAATGACTTATTGTTTAGGAATAAAAGTGAAAGAAGGGTTGGTAGCAATTGCCGATACAAGAATCACAGCAGGCACCAATACCACGGTAAAAAGGAAAATGTACGTCACCCAGAAGGACAATTATTCCATGTTCATCATGACGAGCGGACTGCGGTCGGTGCGGGATAAGGCGGTACATTATTTTGAAGAACTGATCAATGATGGCGCGGTTTACGACAGGCTTTACAAAGCTGTAAATGCCTTTGGTGAACAAATCAAGCGGGTTGCCGAAGAGGACAGGGCCAACCTGGAAAAGTCCGGATTTAAGTTTAACCTGAACACGATTGTCGGCGGCCAGCTGCGGGAAGATGAGGACCACAAGCTGTTTTTGCTTTATTCGGAAGGAAACTGGGTAGAGCTCGACGAAGGTTCTCCCTACGTGATTATCGGAAATTCTGGTCAGGGAAAAGCGATACTGAACCGGGTTTTGAATGAAGAATCCACCATGAAGCAGGCGCTGAAAGCCGGGTTTCTCTCTTTCGATTCCACGCGCGTCAGTAACAATGATGTGGGCTTTCCGATTGATGTGGTTTTATATAAAAAAGACAGTTTCAAAATCGTCCAGCATCGCTACGAAGAAAAAGACCTGCGAGAAATCTCGGAAATCTGGGCCGACAAGCTGAAACAGGCACTCGACGACATTCCGGAAGAGTGGATGGACCAAAGCTTTGATAAAATACCTTAGAATGCTGAAAGCGAAAAAGGCCGGCTGATAAATTTTCAGCCGGCCTTTTTCATGCGATATCCAATGCTTTTTATTCAGGCTTCACTTCTTTCCCTTGCCTCTTGGCAATCGATAGAAGTAATGCAGGAAGTAGGATCAGGTTGGTACACATTGCCACCAGCAATGTAATCGAAACCATCACACCCATCGCCGCAGTACCGCCGAAGCTCGACGCCGAGAAGATGGAGAAGCCGCAGAAAAGAATTACCGCCGTGTAGATCATACTGAGCCCGGTACCATAGATCGATTTGGTTACCGCTGCCGAGGGCGTCAGGCCATTTTTGTAAAGTTCCTCGCGGTATCTCGTTAAAAAGTACACCGTACCATCTGAGGCGATCCCGAATGTAATGCTGAAAATCAGGATTGTAGTTGGTTTAAAATAAATATCGAAATAGCCCATGATCCCGGCCGTTAATGCCAGCGGAATAAGGCAGGGCAGTTTGGAAAGCAGAATGATAGGTACGGAACGAAAAAGCGCCATACCAACAATCGCAATCAGCGCAATCGCGATCAGAAGACTTTCATACAGATTTGACAGCAGGTAATCATTGCTTTTCAGGAACACGAGGCTGTGGCCCGTGAGACTTACCTTGTATTTTGAGGGATTAAAAATGGAATCCACTTTCGGGCGGATCTTTTGCATCAACACCTTGATGCGCTCAGAACCTACATCCGCCATCTGAAAACTCACCCGGGTGGTACTTTTGTCCTCGCTCAAGAACGCATTAATTTGCTTATTTGCGCCCTGGTTGCCCTGGATGTAACTGTTCATTTTGTTCAGTTCCAGCACGCCGGGCAGTGCATAATATTTGGAATCTCCGCCACGATACGCCTGGTACAAAAAGCGCGAAGCCTCCACCACCGAGAGCGGCTTCGAGAACTCGGGAAACTTGGCCATTTCGTTTTGAAAAGCCTTGATTTTGTACAGGGTCTGCGCCTGATTGGCGAAAACACCATTGGGCTGTTTGGTATTCACCATCACCTCGAAAGGCAATACACCGTTGAAGTTTTTCTCGAAAAATCGCAGATCAGTGTATACGACGTCCTTCTTCGGCAAGTCGTCCACCACATATCCGATCGTTTGGATTTTGGTCATCCCAAAGGCTGAAACGATGATCATGATCACCATGACAATGTATATTTCACGGCGGCGGTTGTGCACCAGAAAGTCGATTTTACGCAAAAATCCGATTGCCCATTTTCCTTCCAAATGTTTTAAATGTCGCGCTTTCGGCACACTCATATAATGTAGTGTGATCGGGAGCAGTACCAGGCAGAGCACATACGTAACCATAACGCTGATCGCCGCCACAACGCCAAATTCTACCAGCAGGATGCTATTTGTAAAATAAAACACCCCAAAACCAATCGCGGTCGTCATATTCGCCAGGAAGGTCGACAAGCCGATCTGCCGGATCATTTCCCTTAAAGCCTCGTCCTTTCGATTGTGCAGAATGAGCTCAGCCTGGTATTTATTGATCAGAAAAACACAATTCGGCACCCCGATTACAATGAGCAGGGGCGGGATCAGTCCGGTTAATGCGGTGATTTTATAATCAAATAAATGCAGGATACCGACAGAGAAAACCACGCCGATCAGCACTACGATGATAGATAATAATGTGAGTCGGAATGAGCGGAAAAACGCCCAAAGGATCAGTAATGTAACAAATACTGCTAATCCCATGAAAAGCTCCATTTCGCCGGAAATCTTTTTCATGTTTACCGTCCGGATGTAGGGCATGCCGGAGTAGTGCAGGTCGGTTTTATACTTGACGGCAAATTCTTCCGACAACTTTTCAATGTCATCGACAATAGTCAGCCGGCGCTTGGAATTCAGTTCTTTATCATTGAATGTCACGACGATAAGCGTCGCATTGGTTTTGCTGTTGAGGACCAAACCTTCATAAAAAGGCAGGTTTAAAATTTCTTTTTTGAGACTGTCAGCCTCTGCCTGTGTAGTCGGGATTTCCTTGATCACCGGCTGAAAATCGAACCGGGTTAGACTATCATTCCGGACAACTTTCGCAACATTCGCGATTGAAAGCACATTCTTGATGCCTTCCGTATTCTTGATTTCCTGCGATAGCTTGCACCAGTCACGGAATTTATTAATCTCAAAAAGCTGCGGATCCTGCCAGCCGATCACCATCACACTGCCATCTTCCCCAAAAAGTTTTCGGAAATCCTGATACTCCTTTTCGACGGGATCATTGGAAGGCAAGATTCTGGCAAAATTGTAGGAGAGCTCAATTTTACTGGCTTCGAAAGCCATGAAGACGGTTGACACTAACACTAATGCAACCCACAGCAGCCGGTACCGGATAATGTAAGTTGCTATTTTATTCCACATAAGGTTTTAATCAGGTTCTACAAAAAGTTGCAAATATAGGGACGCTGCCGAGTAAAGGGGCTTTTTACAAGTTTAAAATGCCCGTCATTCTTTCCAGATGGTGGTATTCAATGCCAAAGTATTGTTTCGCCTCCGCGATTTTTTGCAGGATCGCTCCCTGATCTGGCTTGTTCCTGTGATCCTTCGTACCCACGATCATGACATTTTTCGGTGTGTGCTCGTCAGAAACGAATTCGAATATCTTCGTCTTGTATCCAAAATATTCCAAAACCATCGCCCGGATTCCGTCAGTAACCATTTCTGCCTGTCGTTCCAGGAAAATGCCGTATCGCGTTAGAAACTGGACATCGTTTTGTGCCTTGTGTTTCTCCATTTCTCGCCTGATCTGCTTGTGGCAGCAAGGTGCCACTACGATCAGCTCAGCTCCGGCGGAGATACCTTTAAAAAGCGCATCGTCGGTCGCCGTGTCGCACGCGTGCAGCGCGATCAGGATATCCGTCCCGGCACTTTCAAATTGTTCAATGGTTCCTTCCTGAAAGTGGAGGTGCTTAAAATTAGCGTTCCAGGCGATTGTGTTGCATAAGTTCACCAGGTCCGGCCGGAACTCGACGCCGGTCACTTCGGCTTCCAGATGAAGCACCTGGGTTAGATAATCGTACAAAGCGAATGTCAGATACCCTTTTCCCGAGCCCATATCGGCTACTTTCAGCTTCTCCTTTGTTGGAATTTCCTTGATCAGGCTGCTCAGTATCTCAATGTAGTGGTTGATCTGGCGATATTTGTCCTGGGCATTTTTTAGCACATTCCCGCTTTCGTCCGTGATTTTCAGCTCGTGCAGGTACTTTTTATTCTGAGAAGAAATCAGCCGGTTTTTTGTCTTATCATGCTCAGCGGAAGGCACTTCCTGTACGCTCGAAGACATCTTCTTTAATGTGATTTTCTTGCCTCCGTGGATTTCCAGTTGCAGGTCAAAAGCCGTGGTAAGTAATGTGGCTACATGAAAGTCGGAGCCGAGCCATTTATTCAGAAGTTCCGTGCTTTCGGCAGCCGAATAATTTTTTACAATGTCCTTGGTTTTGTAGCGGTAAGTGAAGCTTAATTTTTCTTCCTTTTTAATCAGGACCTTCTTAATGTAAATGCTTTTGAGGTTTTCTTCCTGCCCCTTATAATTTCCAAGTGAAAGTTTGGCAAATGTTTGATCGGCAAGGCTTTGCGTAAATGCAGTCAGGAATTCTTCTACCTTTTCGGTAATGTTCATGAATGTTATTTTCTGTTCTTTAAGCTAACACCAAAAAGCACGGTGCAGTTTAATCGCGGAGGAAAACTAGCGCGCCACAGTTTTGGGAATCTCGATTTCCACCCGCGTACCCTTGGATTCCTGACTCTGGATCTGGATTTTGCCATGAAGACTTTCCACGCGGTTTTTCACATTTTTAAGACCAATACCCTGCCGCGAAGGATCGATCATCCCGCTGCCATTATCCGCCACCACCAGCGTAATCGTTTTGGTGTTTTCAACCAGATCAATGCTGGCCTGGCTGGCTGCTGAATGTTTGATAATGTTGTTGGCGAGTTCCAGAATAATGCTGTACAACTCGAATTCAATCTTGTTATTCATCCGGTTCTTTAGGCCGGTCAGATTGAATTTGAAATCAATGTTCTTGTTTTCGTTCAGCTTATCGACCAACCGGTTCAATGCTACGATCAACCCGTGTTCTTCCAGCTCCGCAGGCATCAGGTTGTGTGACAGGCTCCTGAGTTCACGATAGGCTGAGCCGACCATCTGGTGCACACTGTTGTAGATTTTCTGCTCTTCCGGTGAAAGGACTTTTTTATCAATTCCGTACAAATACCAGTTCAGCGATGCCAATGTTCCACCCAAATGATCGTGCAGCTCTGCCGCAACACGCTTTCTTTCAATCGTTTGTCCCTGGATAAGCGCTTCCCTGATTTCCGTATTTTTCCTTCTCAGCTTTTTGTTGTTAAACCAAAGAAATGCAGCAAAAGCGATGATCAGGCAGGTAAAAACAATAAGTACGCGCTGGATATTTTTCTGTTCGCTGATAATCTTTTGCTGCATCGCGGAGTCCATCAGCTCATTTTCGTAAGTGAGCTGGTACATGGTATACTGCCTTTTCACGTCGTCGTTATGGACCATACGCCAGCTGTAATTCACCTGGATATTGTATTCCAGCGCCTCTTTATACATTCCCTTGCTGGCATAGGCGCGTGAAAGTGTGATCAGCGCCCAGTTTGTCTGCTGGTTGGAATGATACAACTTGGCCTGTGCCAGGGCTTTTTTTCCTTCCTCAATCGCCTTGTCGAATTGCCCCATTCTGAAATACACATTGCTGAGGTCGTTTAATGTATTGAGCTCTCCGTAGCGGCTGTTGGTTTTTCGTGAGAGTTCGAGGCTTTGCTGAAAGTATTTTTCAGCTTCGGCGTATTCATGAATTCTCACTTTCATGTAACCTTTATTTTGCAAAATAGACGCCCGGCCCCAGTCCGAATCGAGGCTATCGAAAAGTGTATATGCCTGGTCATAATATTTGATGGCCACATCGTACATGCTCTTCTCACGATAGGCATTGGCCAGGTTTTCAACCGTTAAAGCTCTCGCGCTGTCCGCATCCAGCTGCGTAAATATCTCAATCGCTTGCTCATAGTTGACCCGCGCCGAATCCCACTGGCGGTATTCGGAAAAGCTTTCAGCCAGGAATCTTTTTGCGTGCGCAGTGTAAAGCGGCATGTTCATCCGCTTGGAAAGGATCATGGTTTCATTGGAAAGCTCCCGCAGAATATCGTAGCTCCCGTCGAGTAAGTAATAGGTGCTTAATAGGTTGTACGCCAGTATTTTACCTTTACTCCACTGATGTTTTTGGGAAAGAAAAAGAATGTGTTTTGCGTAGAACATCGACTTGTCTGCGTCGATAAAAATGTAGGAAGCGCCCTTTTTGTAGTATTTGATGACGAGCGCGGTATCCTCTTCAAAATTTTCGCGGGGAACAGCTTCCGGAATTTCATCTTTATCCGACTGGAAAACATCGGAGTTGCTGGAAGAGCATCCGCCTGAAAGGAGCGCAATGAAAATGACAGGAAAAAGAAGCTTGCAAAAGTCAATCATACTGTCCTGATACCATGTCGGCAATGTCTCCGGGAGGGCCGGAAAGAATGAAAGAATTTCATGGTATTCGTTGAGATTTCGGGGTTATCACCTCAAATATAAAAAATACATCTCTAACCATGGTGGTTATTTGTGATTGAATTGAATATTTTGAAGCATTAAGTGCCCGAAAATCAACCGCGGCTTACATATTTATTACCCTTGATAAAGTAACGGTAGGGGAGATCAGCGCCCACATTTATGCCGATTCTCGGGGAAGATTCCATTTCAAAACCGGAAATAATCGGGGGCGTGATGAAAATATTAGCATCATTCAAATGCAAATGATTGTGAGCCGAGCGCTCGATACCCATAGCGCGCACCAGCTTGCCAGGACCGCGGCACAAATCTTCCAGCTTAATCTTGCCTTTCCGGATCGATTCCCCGCTTTTACCAACTTTTAACGAGCGTCGCTGCTCCATAATTTCAATGCCGCGTGTAGGCTCCAATGCACGGATCAACACAGCTTCCCCGATCCCACATTCGTTACTTACTACATTGAAACACTGATACATACCGTAAATCAGGTACACATAAATCGTACCGGCAGCACCGTACATCGGCTCCGTACGGGTAGTACGGCGGTTGTAGGCGTGGCAGGCCGGGTCGTCCCGGAGATAGGCTTCCGTTTCAACAATAATCCCGGCGGTGGTACCGTCGGGACTATCGTGAACAAGCTCACAACCCAGTAATTTTTGTGCAAGCGTGCGCGTATCATGCGCGTCAAAAAACGATTGCGACAGCCTTGTCGTGGACATCGGTATCAGATAATGTTCATCGTCTGCTCTTTGATCTTTTCCAGCTCGTCCTTCATCTGGACCACAAAATGCTGGATCGAAACGTCATTGGCCTTGGAACCGATGGTATTGATTTCCCTGCCAATTTCCTGTGCAATGAAATTCAACTTTTTACCATTGCTTTCCGCCGCCTTCATGGTTTCCAGAAAATAGGTCAGGTGATTTGCCAGACGTATTTTTTCTTCTGAAATATCAAATTTCTCCACGTAATAAATCAGTTCCTGCTCGAAACGGTTCGGGTCGAAATTATCGTCTGATAACAATTCCCTCACTTGTTTTTCGAGCCGCTCACGTACTGCGGGGATACGCAGCTTGTCCTGCTCGCCCACGCTGTCCAGTAGCGTCTGGATCGTTTTAATGTATTCAGAAAATTTATCGCTGGTCATTTTGCCTTCCTGCTCCCTGAAAACCGTGCATTTACGTAAAGCCTCCATCACGGCGACTTTGATCTGCGACCAGTCATTTTCCTTGCTCGAATCGTCGACAGTCTCATTATTATACGCGTTCGGCATTTGAAGGGCGATTCTCAGCAATTCCGTGAAGTCGGGAGTGAAGCCCAGATCGCTCGCGGTATTGGAAAGATCCTGGTAATAAGCGGCTACCAGCTGACGGTTTACCGAAGTGGAAGCAATGGTTTTCCCTACCGGCTGCACGGTCAGCGTGAATTCCACTTTGCCGCGTTCCAGCGATTGTGTGATCAGATTCCGTATTTCAATTTCCTTTTCCGAGTAGTTTCTGGGTATGCGGCAATAGATATCCAAAAATTTCGAGTTCAGGGTTTTAATTTCGACCGTAACATTGATCGAGTCGGATTCGATGTTGGATACACCGTATCCGGTCATTGATTTCAGCATTTTTGTTAGTTGTTAAAACGTTGCTTCCCGCCGGATTTGGCAGGATGTTGGCTTTCAGATGGTTGTGGTTTAGATATCAGTGCATTCTTATCCATATCCGCATTAAAAATTCGGAACCTGGAAATGTCGCAAGCCATATAAATCGCCTGCAAAATGGAGCCTGGTTCCGCCAGATTTTTACCGGCAATGTTGTAGGCAGTGCCATGATCGGGCGAAGTGCGCACAGCAGAAAGTCCTGCCGTAAAGTTGACACCTTCATTGAAAGACAATGTTTTGAAAGGTATCAATCCCTGATCGTGGTACATCGCGAGTACGGCGTCATATTGTTTGTAGGTACCTGCCGCAAAAAATCCATCCGCCGGGAAAGGTCCGACAACGATGTGGCCTTTTTCCTTGAATGTTTTAATTACCGGCTGGATGATTTCGATTTCTTCCGTACCCAGCAAACCATTTTCCCCGGCATGCGGATTCAGCCCCAGCACCGCCAGTTTTGGTTTTTTTATGCCAAAATCACCTTTTAATGATTGTAAAATCTGCTCGATCTTGGCCGTCAGCTTTTCTGTTGTAATGTTTGCTTTTACATTTTCCAAAGGAATATGGCCGGTCAGCACCCCTACGCGTAAATCGCCGGAAACCATAAACATCAATGCATCCTCTTTCTCAAATGCCTGCGCAAGGAATTCGGTGTGTCCTGGAAATTTGAAAGTTTCGCTTTGAATGTTGTCCTTGTTGATCGGCCCGGTCACCAGCGCGTGGATTTTGCCTTCTTTTAAATCTTCCACGGCTCTTTTTAATGCTGCCAGTGAACCTTGGCCAGCTTCGGCGGTAATTTTTCCCGGCTCTATCTCGGTCTGGTGATCGTGCCAGCAAGTGATCACGTTTGTTAGTTTGTGATTTACCTGATCTGCTTTCTGGATGCCGTGAAGCGCCCAGTCTTTCATTTCCAGTTGCGTTCTATACTGGTTCAATACCCGCAACGAGCCATAAATAATGGGTGTGCACAATCTTGTTAACTGGTTTCCTTCAAGTGCTTTAAGGATTACTTCTGGTCCAATACCATTATAATCGCCAATTGTAATTCCTATGATGGGTTTGTCGCTATGTTGGTCGCTCATGTACGTAAAATGCGGTTGAATCTATTCTGCGGAGTAATTCTATATTACTTTTGCCAAAAAATTGACCGGCAAGTTACAAAAAATCCTGTGCTCCTATGAAAATCCTGATAGCGGACTCCATGCATTCGTCTCTTTTCAATATGCTGGAACAGCGGAACTGGGAATATGACTACCAACCCGAATACCGTAGAGTAGAAATTAAAGCCGCGCTGCCGGAGTTTGACGGACTTGTGATCCGTAGCAAGACTTTCGTGGACCGGGAAATGCTTGCAGATGCCAAAAACCTGAAATTCATCGCCAGGGCAGGAGCGGGGCTGGACCTGATCGACCTGGATGTGGCGAAGGAAATGAACATTCAGGTTTTCCATGCAGGTACCGGAAATCGCGATGCCGTGGCGGAACATGCACTGGGGATGTTGCTGGCACTATTCAACAACATTCTGAAAGCCGACCGGGAAGTCCGGAGCGGTATCTGGGACCGGGAGGGAAATCGCGGCGTGGAGTTGATGGGAAAAACCGTTGGATTGATCGGCTATGGAAATAATGGTACGGCTACTGCAAAAAGAATGAGCGGCTTTGGCTGTAAGGTGCTTGCCTATGATAAGTACCGCGACAATTATGGCGACGAATTTGCAGAGGCATCTTCTCTGGAACGGATTATGGCTGAGGCAGACATTCTGAGCCTGCACATCCCGCTGACTGAAATCAGCAAGCGAATGATCGATGACACATTTATCGAAAAATTCGCGAAGTCTTTCTACTTCGTAAATCTTTCAAGAGGAGAAACCGCCAGCCTGAGCGCAGTAGTTGCAGGCCTGAAAAGCGGTAAAATCAAAGGAGCTTGTCTGGATGTACTGGAAAAAGAGAAGATTGATAAGTTAAGTGAGGCTCAACAAAAAACTTTCGATTATCTGAGAACCTCGGATAATGTTGTCTTAACTCCGCACATCGGCGGCTGGACGCACGAGAGTTACGTTCGGATCAATGAAGTGTTGGTATCGCAAATCGAAACTGGCATATAACAAAAATGCCGACCAAAGGTCGGCACGTTTGCATCTATTAGCCATGAAAAATAAAATACTTATTTACCAAGTGTACCGCGAAGTGCACGTGGGATCTCTACTGATGCGATCGGATTACTTGCGGCTGTCAATATAACAAAATTTTCAGCTTTCAGTGCACCTACTTTAACAGATTTTCCTAAATCTAGTTCCGTAATATCAACATTCACGTAGTCAGGAATGTTCTGCGCCAATCCTTGTACACGCAATTTACGCAATTTTTGATTCATTTTACCACCCTTCATTACTCCCGTAGAAGTACCTGTCAACTTCACCGGTACATCCACTTTGATCTCCTTGCCGTCAACAATCTGCAAGAAATCCGCGTGGATCAATGCATCGTTTACCGGGTGGAATTGTTTTTCCTGAAGAATGGCGTTATATAAGTCACCTTCGATATTCAGGGTAACATTAAAAATATCCGGCGTGAAAAGCAATTCACGGAACAACATCGATGGCGCGTAGAAATGTACTTGCTCGGCGCCTCCGTACAACACAGACGGCACATAACCTTGTGCGCGTAACTCCTGGGCTTCCGTCTTTCCGAGATTCGCTCTTTTAAACCCTACAATCTCAATACTTTTCATAAGAATTTTTAATAATAAGTGAAATAAAATAAAATTTACTGATAGTTTATAAATAATGAACTAATAGATTCATGATCTCTGATCCGACCGATCGCCTTTGCAAAAAGCTCTGCAACCGACAATACGCGGATTTTTGGATTGTGTTGCTTCAAAGGAATCGTATCCGTAATAATTAATTCCTCCAAAACGGAGTTGGCAATATTTTCGTGGGCATTGCCCGACATGATCGCGTGCGTACTGATTGCCCGGACCGAATTAGCGCCTTTTTCCATGATGATTTCGGCCGCTTTGCAAAGTGTACCGCCAGTATCGATCAAGTCATCGACTAGTACGACATCCATTCCTTCCACATCCCCGATTACCTGCATGCTGGCAATTTCATTGGCCCGTTTGCGGTGTTTATCGCAAAGGATCATATCAACATTCAGGAATTTGGCAAAGTTTCTTGCCCGCGCCGCGCCGCCCATATCAGGGGAAGCGATGAGCAAGTTTTTCAGGTTCAGTGACTTGATATAAGGAACAAAAATCGAAGTACCTTCTAAATGATCAACCGGTAAGTCGAAGAAACCCTGGATCTGTCCGGCGTGTAAATCAATTGTAATCAAACGATCCACACCAACAGAAGTAAGCAAATTGGCCACCACTTTCGCAGCGATCGCTACGCGCGGCTTGTCTTTTCTGTCCTGCCTGGCGTAGCCGAAATAGGGAAGTACCACTGTTACATAATGTGAAGATGCGCGACGTGCGGCATCCACCATTAACAATAATTCCAGCA
The DNA here is from genome assembly GCF_005860805.1 of Dyadobacter luticola. GTDB lineage: Bacteria > Bacteroidota > Bacteroidia > Cytophagales > Spirosomataceae > Dyadobacter > Dyadobacter luticola. Next base: position 922,339 of record NZ_VCEJ01000002.1, read on the forward strand.
AGTTATCAGCTGGCGGAAATGTGGATTGGATCAGAAAAACATCACATCCCCTGATTGATTCTTCAAAACTTGGAGACAGTTCGCCATCACTGAACTTGCGTAAAGTGTAGCCTCCCAGCTCCTTACCATAATACCTGGCAATGTCTTTGGCCAAATATTCGGACTGACTCCCCGAAAATATTTTTACTGTATTAAATGATCCCATTGGCCAGACTAAAATTTCCGCAAAATTAACTAAAATGATTCAATTAAGATAATATCTTTTTGAAAAAGTATGATACAGCAGGACGCACATGAAGCCTACAAGTGTACCGACGATTGCCCCAACGAAGATGTCAGCCGGGTAGTGGACTCCAACATATACCCGGCTATAAGAGTACAAGGCCGCCCAGACAAAGATCAAACCGATATATCTGACATTGTTCCTTAAAAAAGCGAACCACGTCACTGCCAATGCAAAACTTGTGGATGCGTGCGAGGAAGCGAATCCGTAAAGCCCGCCGCAACCCGTCACTTCATGCACCAGGCCATTTAATGTTGGCTCGTGACAGGGGCGGAATCGCACAAAATAGGGTTTCATGAGCCCGGACGTAATCTGATCTGCAATGACGACGGCAATGATCACGGTTAAGATGGCAGCGAGACCTTTTTTCAGGCCAGGTTTCATCGAGAAAAAAATCAGCAGAATGTACATCGGGACCCAGGTGTATTTAAATGTGACCCAGTACATAATCGCGTCGAGCCAGGGCGTATGCATGCCGTTCAGCCAGAGAAACAGCTCCTGATCGGAATGTATCAGCGTGTCCACGGCGTCATTCATGAAGCAAAGCCGAGTATCTTGCGGACTTTTGCGACAGTTTCCCGGGCAATTTCGCGGGCCTTCGCTTCTCCCTCAATCAGAATATTTTCCAGCTCGGCCCGGTTTTCCATATAGTAGTTGAAAATCCGGCGCGGCTCGGCGTATTTTTCCAGCATACATTCAAACAAAGCCTGTTTCGCGTGGCCATAGCCATAACCACCATTCAGGTAATTTCGGCGCATTGTTTCAACGTCTTCCGCTGAGGCTACGAGACTGTATAATTTAAATGTAATGTCGCTCTCCGGGTCTTTGGGCTCTTCCAGCGGCGTGGAATCCGAAACGATTTTTTTAATAACTTTTTTAAGCTCGTTTTCCGGCAGGAAAATGTCAATATAATTATGGTAAGACTTGCTCATTTTTTGCCCGTCAATGCCCGGAACAGTCATCACCCGCTCATCGATCAGTGGTTCGGGAAGTACTAAAATGTCTTCACCGGCCGCTGCATTAAAACGCGACGCAATGTCCTTGGTCATTTCCAGATGTTGTTTCTGGTCTTTTCCTACGGGAACAATGTTGGCGTTATAAAGCAAAATATCAGCCGCCTGCAACACTGGGTATGTGAACAAGCCTGCATTTACATCGGCCAGTTTTTCTGATTTTTCTTTATATGAAGTAGCATTGGCCAGCATCGGGAAAGGTGTGAAGCAGCTCAGATACCAGGCCAGTTCGGCATGTTCCTGGATACGGGATTGTCGCCAGAAAACATTCGTACTGACATCGAAACCAAACGCAAGCCAGGTTGCCGCGATAGCCCGCACATATTCAGCACGCTCCTGACCATTTTTAATTGTAATCAGCGAATGAAGGTCTGCAATGAAGAAAAAAGATTCGTTTTCCGGATTTTTTGAAAGCTCGATTGCCGGCTGGATCGCCCCGAGAATATTACCTAAATGCGGCCTGCCGCTACTCTGAATGCCTGTAAGAATTCTGGCCATTTAAAATTTTGTTGCTGAAAATGTCTCCTTTCGTATCTCCAAAATTCGCTAAATTGGATCACAAAACGTAGCAAATTCGAATTTAATAGCTTCATCAAGATCTGATGGATTCCAAAACACTTCACTTTTTAAGTCAGTTAGCAGAGAATAATAACAGGGACTGGTTTCAGGCAAACCGTAAACTTTACGACGCCGCAAAGGCTGATATGGAGCAACTTGTGGGATATCTGATTCAGGAAGTAGGCAAGTTTCAGGACCTGGGGAATATTCAGGTCAAAGACTGTCTGCTGCGCATCAACCGCGACATCCGTTTTTCAAAAAACAAGGCGCCTTATAAAAACAACCTGAGCGCCGGCATCGGTCCCGGCGGCAAAAGTTCAGGCAAAATCGATTACTACATTCAGATACAGCCACACGGCCAGACATTCCTGGGCGGCGGGATGTGGGAAACAACGCCGGAGCAAATCGCCAGGTACCGGCAGGAAGTGGATTACAATGCACAGGAGCTGAAAACCATCATCGAAGACAAAGATTTCCGTGCATATTTCCCTGAAATCCACGGCGATGCGCTCAAAACCGTCCCCAAAGGCTACGCCAAAGACAATCCCGAAATCGAGCTCCTAAAAAGAAAGCAACTCTTTTTCATGCATCAATACACAGACAAGGAAGTTTCATCCAAAGATTTTGGCAAACAGGTTTTAAAAGGGATTGAGCTGCTAAAACCTTTTACGGATTATATGAACCATGTGCTTTATAATCAGGGGGAGTAAGTAAATTTTTTCCGTTTTCCTCAAAGGAGTAGAGCCCGCGGGGAATTTTGACAGGCATTTTGCCGGTTATACTTTATATTTCGTTAAGCGACCTTTTCAAATTCTCAGTTTATCGCGAAGGTTATTATCCACTCGGTTAAACCCCAAATACCCCAAAATGCAATTTTCCCACTTACATTGCCACACCCAGTTTTCGTTGCTGGATGGGGCTGCTGATATCAAAAAACTATTTAAGAAGGCCAAAGAGGACAACATGCCTGCGGTGGCCATCACCGACCATGGGAATATGTTCGGGGTTTTTGAGTTTGTGGCGGAGGGGAACAAGCAGGGAATCAAGCCGATTGTCGGGTGTGAATTTTATGTCGTGGAAGACCGGCATGTGCGGCAGTTTACTAAGGATAAAAAGGACGTGCGTTTTCATCAGCTGCTGCTGGCGAAGGACGAGATCGGGTATAAAAACCTGATCAAAATGTGCTCGCTCGGTTTTATCGAGGGGATGTATGGGAAATATCCCAGGATTGATAAAGAGCTGATTGTCAAGTATCATAAAGGGCTGATTGCAACGACTTGCTGTATCGGGGCGGTGATTCCGAAGACGATTTTGCGGCAGGGCGAAGAGGCGGCGGAGCGCGAATTTAAATGGTGGCTGGATCTGTTCGGGGAAGATTTTTACGTCGAATTACAGCGTCACGAGATCCGCGACCAGTACATTGTGAATGAAGTGCTGGTAAGGTTTGCAAAAAAGTATAATGTAAAAATTATTTGTTCCAATGATTCACATTACGTGGATCGGGACGATTGGAATGCGCATGATATCTTGCTGTGTATCAACACAGGGGATAAACAAAGTACGCCATCTGCCAAAGATTTTGACGACGATAAAGGTATCCCCAAAGGTTCGAGATTCGCGTTTTACAATGATCAGTTTTATTTCAAAAAGACCAGCGAAATGCTCTCGTTGTTCAACGATTTACCTGAGTCGCTGGACAATACCAATGAGATCGTTGACAAGATCAAAACCCTTGATCTGAGAAAAGATATTTTGCTGCCCAACTTCCCGATCCCAGAGGAGTTTAAGACCCATACCTTGTCGGAAATGGTGGGAAAAAAAGAGTTGACGGCGGACGTTTTGAACCAGTGGGAATACCTTAAACACCTCACATTCGAAGGTGCGCACCGGAAATACGGCACGATTACCCCGGCGGTCGAGGAGCGGATTAACTTCGAATTGAATACGATCCGGAATATGGGTTTTCCGGGTTACTTCCTGATCGTGGCCGATTTTATCGATGCCGGACGAAAAATGGGCGTTTTCATCGGTCCGGGACGTGGTTCTGCGGCTGGCTCGGTGGTGGCCTATGCTACGGGTATCACAAACATTGACCCGGTCAAGTACGACCTGCTTTTTGAGCGTTTCCTGAATCCTGACCGTATTTCACTTCCTGATATTGATACGGATTTTGACGATGAAGGTCGCCAGAAAGTGATTGATTATGTGGTAAAAAAATATGGCTACAACCAGGTTGCACAGATCGTGACTTATGGTACGATGGCCGCCAAATCAGCGATCAAGGATGTGGCCCGTGTGATGGATTTGCCGCTGCCCGACGCAAATGCACTGGCTAAACTGGTGCCTGATAAGCCGACTTATAACATGACCCTCAACCGGATTTTCACCGCGCCGCTCGAAGGCGAAGGAAGTCTGATGAAAAAGGAGGGTATTGCGCCTGAGGAACTTGATAATGTCAAGAAAATGCGTGCGATCGCGCTTGGTAACGATTTACAGGCGAGCGTCTTGCAAGAAGCTCGAAGGCTGGAAGGAACTGTCAGAAATACCGGTATCCATGCCGCAGGTATCATCATTGCGCCGAGTGATCTGACCGAAATTATTCCGGTAAGTACCTCCAAGGATTCGGATTTTTTGATCACCCAATATCAGGGAAAAATCATTGAGGATGCGGGGGTAATCAAGATGGACTTCCTGGGTCTCCGAAATTTGACCATTATTAAGGAAGCGTTGCGGCTGATCAAGCAAAATCACGGCAAAGAAATTGTGATCGACGATGTGCCGCTCGACGATCCTCTCGTGTTTGAGCTTTTCCAGCGAGGTGAAACAAACGCGATTTTTCAGTTCGAATCCGACGGGATGAAAAAGTACATGCGAGACCTCATTCCCGACCGGTTTGAGCACTTGATCGCGATGAACGCATTATACCGTCCCGGCCCGATCGCCTACATTCCAAACTTCATCCGGCGAAAAAATGGCCTTGAAGAAGTTACCTACGATTTACCTGAGCTGGAAGAATATCTGGCTGACACTTATGGAATTACGGTCTACCAGGAGCAGGTAATGCTTTTGTCCCAAAAGCTGGCGGGATTTACAAAAGGTCAGGCGGATACATTGCGTAAAGCGATGGGCAAGAAGCAGATCGAAACCCTGAACAAGCTCAAAGGCGACTTTATGAAAGGCGGGACAGAAAAAGGTCTCGACGCCAAAAAACTGGAAAAGATCTGGACTGACTGGGAAGCATTTGCGTCCTACGCGTTCAACAAATCGCACTCGACCTGCTATGCTTTCGTCGCGTACCAGACAGCTTATCTGAAAGCACATTATCCTGCTGAATATATGGCGGCGGTTTTAACTAGCTCGCTGGGCAATATTGACAAGATTACCTTCTTTATGGAGGAATGTAAAAACCTGGGGATCAAAGTTTTGGGTCCGGATATCAATGAATCGGACAGGCAATTTAATGTCAACAAAAGAGGTGAGATTCGCTTTGGACTGGCTGGGGTAAAAGGTAGCGGCGACGCGGCGGTTGAATCGCTCATTGAGGAGCGAAATGCAAATGGTCCATTCAAGGATATTTTCGATTTCATGACGCGCGTGAACTTGCGGACGGTAAATAAGAAAACATTGGAAAGCTTGGCGTACGCTGGTGGTTTCGATTGTTTCCAGGAATATCACCGCGCGCAATATTTTACCGCAGAAGCCGGCGAGAACAGCACATTTATTGAAAAATTGATTCGCTATGCGAACAACCACCACGCCGAAAAATCGTCTGCACAAGCTTCACTTTTCGGCTCAATGAGCGGCGGCGATACGACACTTGCAAAACCCAAAGCAGCCGATATTATGCCTTGGGACGACCTGGCAAAATTGCGGTATGAGCAGGAAGTGGTTGGGTTTTACATTTCGGGGCATCCGCTGGATACATTCCGGGTCGAGCTCGATAATTTTTGCACTTGTACTGTGCAAAAGGTGATGGAAATTGCGGAGGGAGAGCGGTCGCCGCGTTATTTTGGCAAGGAAATCAATGTGGCAGGCATTGTAACCAGCGCGCAGGAAAGAATGTCGCGGAATGGCAGCAGTTTTATGATTTTCAAAATCGAAGACTACCAGGGTTCGATGGAAATGTTGCTCGGCGGGGAAGATTATATCCGGTTTAAAAATTACCTGCAAGTTGGTCAGTTCCTGTACATTAAAGGTAAGGTGCAAAACCGCTGGAAGCAGGAAGACCAGTTCGAATTTAAAATTTCGCAGATACAATTACTTCCGGAAATCAGGGAGAGAATGTGCAAGAAAATCAAGATTAACCTGACGCTGGATCAGATTGATGCGCAATTTATTCATATGCTGAATGATACATTCAGTAACCATCCTGGTTCTTGCCTTGTGAACATGACGGTTGTTGATCCTGAAACGCACCTGGAAGTGGAAATGCTTTCGCGGGGCTACCGCATCGCTCCAACCAATGAACTTTTTAAAGTTTTGAGCGGCTTTCACGGAGTTAAATTCTCATTAAACTGATTTGTGTTATTCACTTCATACCAGGAACTTTTAGACGTCAATAATCCTTATCATACCAGATTATTATTAAAAACATTAGACACTTTTTAACATGGGAAAAGCAGTTGAAATAACCGATGGCACCTTCGAGGAACTGATCCAGGGCGATAAACCGGTACTTGTAGATTTTTGGGCAGAATGGTGTGGCCCTTGTAAAATGATCGGACCGGTTGTAGAGCAATTGGCTGGTGAATATGAAGGAAAAGCCGTGATTGGGAAAATGGATGTGGATATGAATTCTTCGGTTCCCGCCAAATTCGGTATCCGCAGCATCCCGACATTAATGATTTTCAAAGGAGGACAATTAGTTGATAAAGTAGTGGGCGTTGTTCCTAAAACTACTTTGGAAGATAAACTAAACGCGCAGATCGAAGCTACTGTATAGCTCTTGCCGTTAAATAATTGACATTGACAAAAGCCCTGATTACAGGGCTTTTTTTGTGGTGAAGTTTTTCAGAAGGTATATTTTTATATACCTTTGATAAGAACAACTATACTCACACAACTAATGAAATATTCGGAGTTTCACCGCCTGATCCGGCGGAATGGTTGGATACGTATCCGGACTCGTGGTAGTCACTATACCTATTCAAAGGATGGGGTCAATGTTACAGTACCGTTTCACGGATCACAGGAAATGTATGAGCCTTTGCGAAAGAGGATTTCGAAACAAATGGCATTGAACTAATTAAAATGTTATGAAAACAATCAAAGTCATCATCGGGCGAAGCAAAGACCATTACGGAGCTTACGCCGAAAATGTGAATAAAATATACGGCGGCGGCAATACGATAGAAGAAGTTAAAAACTCTGTTTTAGAATGCATTGAAATAGTCAAAACATTCGATAGTAAGAATATTCCAGCAGCATTGAAGGGAGAATACGAAATTGAATGGAAGCTTGACGTAGGGAGTTTTCTTCAATATTATAAGGGCATTTTCAGCCAGACGGGTATTGCAAAGTTGACCGGTATTAATGAAAAGCTTTTAAATCATTATGCCTCGGGGATAAAGAAGCCACGTCCTGCTCAGGCAAAAAAAATAGAAAATGCCTTACATAAATTGGGTAATGAATTGTTGGCAGTGAAACTATAATTCACTGCCAACAATTCATTTATCATTCATAAATCTCAATAACAAAACTTGCCTCGAAATTAGCGTGAGGTGCTAATTTCAAAATACCTTCTTTCTCTTCAAAGTTTTGATTTGACTCTTCTGAATCTGCAATTCCAAGCCAGGGCTCGATGCAAACAAAATGGCCGCCTGGCTTAGCCCAGATGCCCAGATATGGGAAATCTTCGTAGTGCACGGTGATGACCTGGCCGGATTTTGTGCTTCTCAGACTTACTTGTTTTGAGACTAAATGCTTGAAAATGAGTGCGTCGTTATCAAACAAATGTTCATTCAAATGAAGAATATTGGTATGTTCCAGCACGGCCCGCGTTTCGTTCTTTACCAGTCCGTCTTTTGATAAAAGCCAGGTCGAATCGTTTTCAACCGCTTCGAATTCCAGATAATAATCTTCATACGTTTCACCTTCATGCAGCGGACATTTGAATGCAGGATGTCCGCCGAGGGAGAAAAGCATTTCGTTTTCACCATGATTAATCACTTTGTGGTGGACGATCAATTTGTTTCCATCAAGCTTATAGATAATGAGAAACTCGAATTGAAATGGATAAATCGCCAGTGATTCTTCATCATATTTTAAGCCAAAAGTCAGGCTGTCTTCCGTTTGGTTGACCAGCCTGACTTTTTTATTGTTTCGCACAATACCATGACGCGGCAGTGCATATTGTTTCGCCTGATAAGTAACGAAGCCGTTTTTAATCGCGCCGATAACCGGAAAAAGCACCGGCGCATGGCTGGCCCAGACATCCGGATCAGCATCCCAGAGATAATCTTTCCCCGTGACCACCGATTGGATCTGACTTAATTCCGCGCCGGTTTCACCAACTGTTATTTTTAAATGTTCATTTTTTACTGAATAATCCATCGCATTACAAGATTAGCCTCCCGGACCTGGGAGGCATTTCTGTAAAGTTAGAAATTATATTTTTCCAGCCACTTTGCTTTTAATGTTGCGCGCGCATCGATAAACTCCTGGTCGGTACCTTCCGCCGCCGCGTCGAGTGGAAACCGCAGTGGACGGGTACCGGCTGGCATGTTCACCAGTTTCAAAACACCGTCGGCAATCGTTTGCGGGTTCATTTCAAATTGTTCCATTTTCCCAAAGAGCGCCTTACCCAGACCATTGAATTTTTCTGACGCAAACGGTTCATAATGAGCGGCTATCTCGGGTTTGTCGGCCAAAATCCCAGCCTTGCTACCATTGTTCATTTCAGTGGGATACACGCCCGGCTGGATCGTCACATTTTCAATGTTGAAGGGTTTCAACTCGTCCTGTAAGCCTTCCGTAATGCTCTCAACGCCGAATTTGGAAGCCAGATAGGGGATCATAAAAGGCAATGTGTGGCCGCTAGCGCCGGAAGTTAAATTGATAATCAGGCCACTTTTCGCTTCACGCATCGCCGGCAGCACCGCCTGGTAAGTACGCAGCACGCCGTAAAAGTTGATTTCAAACATCGCTTTTACCTGATCAATCGAGTAGGCCTCCAACAGACCAAATCCCGAAACACCCGCATTATTGACCAGAACATCAATGTGTCCGTATGTTTCAAGCGTTTTTTCAAAAGCATTTTTAACCGATTCGTCGCTGGTAATGTCTATTTCTACCACATCCACATTTGGTAATGCGCCAAGCTCGCTGGCGACTTTTTGATTTTTTCCGGCGATGTCGCGCATCCCGGCGATTACCTGGTGGCCCGCTTCTGCCAATGTGATGGTTATCAGTTTTCCGAAGCCTGTACTTGTTCCTGTTACAAAAATTATCTTTTTCATTTTGCGATCATCTTTATGTTTTAATGATGCAAAATTGCAGCCGAGAAGCCCCTCGATCCATTGACTTTTGCTGGAAAAAGGCATTGACATTTGTCAACGTTTCATTTCGAAGTACCTGGTTTTCTGACTCTGCTGAGCGTTTCGGGAGAAATGCCGAGGTAGGAGGCGATCATGTGCTGGGGGACGCGGTTGGCGATCGCGGGAAATTTGGAGACAAAGTCCTGGTATTTTTCTTCCGCGGTGTAGGTAATGTTGGCGTGAATCCGGTCCTGGTTCACGACGAAACTTCGCTGCAAAATGTTGTTGATCAAATCGTTGAATGCAGGGATAGCTGTACACAACATTTCAAAATCCTGCTTTTTGATCAATAAAATATCTGATTCTTCCAGCGCTTCAATGTTGAATTTCGAAGGCAGCCCCGAGGTTAAGCTGCTGCGGTCACCGGCCCAGTGATATTCTGGCGCGAATGTCATAATGTGTTCCTGGCCTTTGTTATCGACGGAATACGTCCGTAGAAATCCTTTGCAAACAAACGCATGTAGCTGCCAAACATCGCCTTCCTGTAGCAAATACTGCCTTTTCCGGAGATGCTTGATATGGCTTACAGAGGCAATCAACGCCAACTCTTCCTCCGTCAGCGTAATTTTGTCGGTCAGGTATTTTTTAAAAATATCAAACATTGTTTATCGTCGGCGCAGAATTCAAGACTTCAATAATCACCGCGCAAGCCTGCCGGATTTCTTCTTCCGTGATCGTCAGCGGTGGAGCGATCCGCATGGCATTGTCGCAAAACAAAAACCAATCCGTCACCACACCTTTTTCAATGCATGCGTCGATGGTTTGTTTCAGTTTTTCAAAAGATTGCATTTCGGCTGCCAGCATCAATCCGCTACCTCTAACTTCATGAATGTCAGGGTGAACCAGCAAAGATTTGAAAAGCTTGCCTTTTGCTTTGGCATTCTCTGCCAGATTTTCATCCCGAATCACATTCAATGTTGCCAGTGACGACGCGCAGCTTACAGGATGTCCGCCAAATGTGGTAATGTGCCCTAAAATCGGATTGTTTTTAAAAACCTGCATAATCTCCCGCGACGCCATAAATGCTCCGATCGGCATACCGCCTCCCATACCCTTGGCGCTGAGCAGGACATCTGGATAAATGTCAAATTGCTCGAATGCCCAGAATGTTCCCGTCCGCCCGAAGCCAGTCTGGATTTCGTCGACGATCAGCAGCGCGCCAACTTTCGTACATTTTTCCCGCAAGGCAATCAGATATTCAACCGTGGGGATCCTGACTCCGGACTCTCCGCCAATTATTTCAATTACTACGCCAGCTGTCTCCTCAGTAATGCATTCGAGATCAGGTAAATAATTATGCTGAATGTGCCGGATGCCTGGCAGCAGCGGGCGGAAGTTTCGCTTAAAAAATTCAGCTCCTGCCAAACTTAATGCGCCCTGACTCGCGCCGTGGTAAGCATTGTAGCAGGATATAAACTCACTTCTGCCGGTAAATCTCTTCGCCAGTTTCATCGCCCCTTCCACCGCCTCGGTGCCCGAATTGGTAAAATAAACATTATCGATCAGCCCGAAAGGAGAGGGGTTGGCAATATTAAGGGGTAATGTTTCTGTCAAAGCTTTTGCCAGCTGCACCTGACTTCCCTGCACATATTCGCCGTAAACGAGCAAATGCATGTGCTTTTCAAGCTGTTCATGAATCGCCGAAAGCACTTTTGGATGTCGATGGCCCACATTGCTGACGGCAATACCTGAGATCAAATCCATGTAAGATTTTCCCTCCCGGCTATACATGTAAACGCCCTCGGCTCTTTCTATTTCCAAAGCCAGCGGGTAGTCAGAAGTTTGTGCTAAATGATCAAAGAAATGTTGACGATGCGTAATGTACATTATATACTATTAATACTTTTTGAAAGTATCTTATTTTTTAAATGTTCTAAATGCTGGGAGACAGATTATTTTTCGAAAAATCCGGCGCTCCCGCCCACCCAGGTAAAATCTTTATTGTAGCGGACGCCGATCATTTCGCCCCGGCTTAATCTGCTTAAACTGATCAGCAGCTCAGGTTTTGGCGCGTTGTCCTTCCAGCCGTACATCATCCTGATCTCACATTTCACCAACCCATCCGGCGCCTGGATCACAGGTTCGTAGACGACTTTCTTTTGCAGAATGTAATTTTCGGGATCGGGCAGGGATATCAAATCAGCCTTAGTAATGTGCAGGTTTACGCCCGAACCGGCAAAAGAGAAAAGTGGTTTCAGGACGTAATTTTCTAAATCAGCCGGGAAATCTCCGTTATAGTCACTTACAAACCGCGTTTCGGGAATGTAGGGGCTTGATAAAAATGGGATAGAAAACTTGCTGATCCTGAAAAACCAGTTCGGATGGCCCACCCAGGCCACATTCACATCATCTGTGAAATGATAGCTTGTTTTTAAGTCGGGATAACTTTGCAGATCGTCGAAAATAAGGCGGTTGTAGATTCTTTTAACCTGGATTTTTCGCCCGTCTTTTTCGTAAAATAAATTTCTGCCCTCGCGGATCAGCTTGGTATAACATACCGCTTTGATACCCAGCATTTTCTCAGTTACCGCGAAATCAATTCTCGTTTTTTGTTTCTCGGGAAAAATTTCGAGAAGGATTACCTGCTCAGGATCTTCACCCGCGAGTATCAGGTTTTTCAAAGTACGGACATATTCATCGTAGGAGTTATCTCCCAGCAAATATTCGAAACCTTCCTGAATGTCAAAGTATTTTCTAAAAGACTCAGACAAAAATGCCTGGTAACCGAAAATTGATGGAAAGCCTTGTAACTCAATCAACTGCGGCACCAGTTTGCCGTTTTCATCTTTACAGATCGCAAAATCAATCGCTAAAAAAGAGGTATGCGCATTCTCGCCCGGCACATTTTGATCCTGTGGAACTGCACGATCGGTTTTTGCTTTGAAATCCGGTGAAGCTAACGTTTCGATAATTTCATCAGAAGCCTGCAAGATTTTCTCTTTCAATGCTTTGGGGACAAAAACCGGCGTTTCTGCAACACGAAAATCGAGCTGGCCCGGGAACGTATCTTCGAAAGAGGCGACGAATGCCGCGTATTTTTCTTCGGTAAACGAGCGGTTGAATGTTTCTCGGGCTTGCTTATGCATAGGCCAGGGGAAAAGTTTTATCCAGTGCGTTTTTGAGGAATGTGGGCAAAATCACCGATTCCGTCATCATAATTTTGTCGGGATCATTCAAATGCGCGATCATATCATTGTATTTGGCTTCACCGTGCGCAGCAATAATGCTGGTTTTTTTGTCCTCCCTCAAAAAATACCGCAGCATTCCCTCCGAATCAGCCTCGGGGTGAAACTGCGTACCAATAATTTCATTCGAAAAACGGATCGCCATGATTGCCCTTTCCAGCGGCACGTGCGGACGGATTTTTTCAAGGCAAAGCAGTTTTGCGCCCATACTTTCCATTATATACTGATTGGCCTGAATCACCTGGAAATCACGGGAGTCGACAATCCAGAAAGGATCATTCAGCGGATTCAGCAGCGGGTCTTTTCGTCCTAAACTTGTTTTGTGTACCGGAAATGTGCCGAAAGAAGTTTTCCGCCTTTTGCTCACACCCGCCAGTTCCCAATGCAGGCAGGCCATTTGAAAAGAGTGACAAATCAGGAACAAATGCTTCTTGATCCGGTTCTGGCGCTTTTTATTGTATTCTAATAATTGATCGAGGAAGCCAAAAAACTTTTTCTCCCAGGCTTCACCGACCGGAGACGGATTTCCCGGGCCGCCAGTGGATAGGTACGCGTCGAAATCCATGCCCGGCACTTCCAGTTTTTGTCTTACATCAAAAACCGTGTAGTGAACATGAATAGACTCTCTTTCAGCAAATTGCGCGATGATTTTCTTAATACAACGCATTCCTTCGTTTTCGAAGCCGTCGTACATGTCCAGAATCGCGATCCGGAAATGTTTAATATCAGGTGTCATTTTTTGTTAACTAACAGCGCTCACTGTCAGCTTTTAATTTTTAATAAAGGCCAACCCTTGTTTCCTGAACAATGTAGTCGACCACCGCATTTAAACTTCCGGTTTCTTCGAAAACAGCAAGCTGGCGGTCTGCGCCGGTTCCCATTTCCAAAATCTGATGGATGTAGTCGATTTCTTTTCTGCTGCCGAGTTCATCCACCACGTCGTCTATAAATTCGAGCAGCTCGGCCACCAGCAATTTGTACTCCACTTCTTCCTGCTTACCAAAGTCAATGAGCTTACCGTGAATCCCGTAGCGGGCAGCGCGCCATTTATTTTCATTGATCAACATGCGATCATAAATCCTGAAATTCAGGTTCTTACGATGCAGCTGGTAAATTTTCGCAACCAATGCCTGCATGATCGCAGCGAGACAAATCGTCTCGTCGGTACGCATCGGCACGTCGCACATCCGGAACTCTATCGTGTTAAAAAATGGATGCACGCGGATGTCCCACCAGATCTTTTTACCATTATCAATACATTTAGTTTTGATCAGTAATTCCACATACTCGTCATATTCCGACGCGCTGGAAAAGAAGTCGGGAATGCCGGTTCTTGGAAATTTGTCAAAAACCTTGCTCCTGTACGATTTAAAGCCGGTATTTCGCCCACACCAGAAAGGCGAGTTGGTAGACAATGCATAAATGTGCGGCAAAAAATATCTGACCGCATTCATGATCTGGATCCCCTCGTTCCGGTTTTCGATACCGACGTGCACGTGCAATCCAAAAATGAGGTTTCCCCGGGCTACGTCTCGCATTTCGTCAATGATCTGGTCGTACCGCGGATCGTTGGTGATGAGCTGGTCGGCCCAGTCGGCGAAAGGGTGGGTACCGGCGGCCGCCACCTGCAAATCCTGTTTTTCGGCCAGATCGAGGATCATTTTCCGGAGATAGGAAACTTCCTCCCGTGCTTCCTGAATGTTGTGGCAAATATTGGTACCTACTTCCACCACCGCCTGGTGCATTTCCGCCTTTACACGTTCCTGCAAGGTAATTTTTCCGTCCTCGACAAGCTTGGACATGTGCGAGCGTAGATTGCGTGTAACCGGATCGATGGTCTGAAATTCTTCCTCAATTCCCAGTGTGAAAGTGGCCATATAAGCTGTTAATCAGAAAATTAAGATTTTTTCAATTTGGAATTTTTAGCCGGCGCTTTCGTGGCAGCAGCATTTTGGGTAGGTATCACGGGCTCGGGTTCGGAAACCGGCTCTTCACTTTTGGGTTTGGCCAATCTTGCGGCTTTTTTCGCAACCACATTTTTAACATTCACCTCTTTCGCCGATTCCAAAACCGGAAGCGCGGCAGTCGGAGCATTCACAGCATTATTGATGAATGTACCCCAGGTAAGATTTACCTGTCCCGGAACCTGCTTTTTCGCACGTTCGATCGCCATATTCGCGGCTGCTTCCACCACCCACTCAAAGTTGTCGCGCCCTACCGAATAAATGTCCGCATCCGGCGCAGGGTTGCAAAAATCGATGGCGATGGGGATACCGTCGCGCACGGCAAATTCTACGGTGTTGAAATCGTAGCCCAGCGCAACATTGAGCTTTAATGTATAATCTTTTATGGTTTCCAAAAGCTTTTCCCGTTCTTCGCCGGTCGCTTTCAATTCGGACGCATATCTTAAATGATGCGGATTTCTTGGTTCGTAAGGCATAATGAGCACGTCCTTCAGACCAATGCAGTAGCAACGCACATAATCGGTAAATTCGATTTCCTCTTGCAGCATCATCACCAGCTGGCCGGTTTCTTCGTGTTTGTACCACATATCCTGCGGGTTTACCACTTTGTAAACACTCTTCCATCCGCCGCCATCGTGCGGTTTCATATAAGCCGGGAAGCCGACATATTGGAAAATTTCTTCCCAAGCCATCGGGAATGCGAGGTTACGAAAGGAAGTTTCCGATGTATTTTCGGGACGTTCTTTGGAAGGTAAAAGCACTGTTTTAGGCACAGGCACGCCGATCTTTTCTGCTAAGGCATTATTGAAAAACTTTTCATCCGCACTCCACCAGAAAGGATTATTGATCACCGCAGTCCCTGAAAGCGCAGCGTTTTTTAGATAAGCCCTGTAAAATGGCACGTCCTGCGAAATGCGGTCGATGATTACGGCATATTCTGTGGGACTGGCCTGCACTACCTTGTCTATGGATACGGCTTCGGCAATGATACCTTCCTCGCCTTTGCTGTTAACTCGTTCGATGAATGCATTCGGGAAGGTGTTTTCCATTCCGTACAAAATTCCAATCTTTTTCATATCAAGGTTTTTCGTTTTGTTTTTAATTTAAAGAATGCGGGAAAGGTAATCCGGAAACATCTTGTTCCATAGCGGCCAATCGTGTTTTTCCCAGCCGCGGATGTCGAGCCAGTGGTCGATTCCCTTGTTATTCAAAATGTTGGATAATTTAACATTGCTGTCCCGGCAGATATCCCACTCGGAAGTGCCGAGGACGATCTTCATGTGACCAAACCGCCAGCCCTGCTCGTTGGGCATGTAATCGACGGGATTGTTGAAATAAACCGTATCGTCGTAAAAGCCGTCGGTGAAAGTGCGGATGTCGAACGCGCCGCTCATACTCACCAGGTAAGCGACTTGCTCCGGGTGCCTGAAAGCAAAATTGGCCGCATGAAACCCGCCAAAGCTACATCCCGCCACGCCGATTTTTCCAACATGACATTCCTGCCTGATATAAGGTACCAGCTCGTTGTTCAGGAATTTATCGTATTGAATGTGATTGAGGACGCGGTACTGCGGGTTCAGGTGCTTGGCGTACCAGGATTCGGCATCGATGGAATCCACGCAATAAATCTTATATTTTCCTGACTCCACCAGTCCTTTCACCGAATCGATGAGGCCCATGTCTTTCGCCTGGTAGTACCTTCCTAGCGTTGTGGGAAAAAGTAAAATGGGATAGCCCCAGTTACCGTAGACAAGCATCTCAACATCCCGGTCGAGATGGTGAGAATAATATTTAATATGCTTCTCTTCCAAATGGAGCGCGTTTTTGATTGATAAATGAAATATACAAAACAATTCATAGTAAGCAAATTAATAACTTGCGCGTTTAATTTTCAGTTAAAGCGCCCCGAAAGTGAGTTTGAGCCAGCCTTTACCGGCCATTTTTTTGGATACCAAAACAATTTTTTCCCACTATCTGGACCGGGAAGTTACCCTTTCCGTGGTACTGCCGGCGGGTTATAATCTGGAAGAAAATTATCCGCTGATTCTTTTCAATGATGGTCAGGATTTTCCAGCGCTGAACCTGGTTGATACATTAACATTTCTTCAATCGGAGCAGCTGATAGTGCCGCATGTCATCGTAGGCATTCATGCCAATTTCGACCGGATCTATGAATATGGTACTGCTTCCCAGGCTGATTACGCCGGGCGGGGAAACAAGGCAGCAGCGACTACGGATTTTGTTTTGCAGGAACTACTGCCGCATTTGAGAGAACATTATGACGTTCAAAATCACAACATTACTTATGCCGGATTTTCTCTTGGCGGGTTAATGGCGCTGGATATGGCATGGCATCATCCCGAAATATTTGCAAAAGTGGGCGTCTTTTCCGGCTCGCTGTGGTGGCGGCAAAAAGCGTTGGATGCAGGTTATGACGATTCTGATAGGATCATGCATGCGCAGATCAGGAACTCAGCGCAGAAGCCTGATCTGCGTTTCTGGTTTCAATGCGGCGGGCTTGACGAGTATGATGACCGCGATGGGGATGGTGTGATCGATTCTATCCAGGATACATTGGAATGTATGGCCGAGCTGGAAAAGAAGGGTTATGCCTGGAACAAAGAAGTTTTTTATACAGAAGTGATAGACGGCCGGCACAATACAGAAACCTGGGCAAAGGTACTTCCGGCATTTTTAAAGTGGGTTTCCAGGAAATGATTGGCGATTTACTCCAATTCCGCAAGAAACTGCATCGTGTCTACATTGTCCGCGTAATCAAACAATCCGGGCGTCTGCGATCCCCCGAAATCAACTGAATTTTCAAAGCCCGTGTCCGGGCGCGCCACGATGCATTGAATCTTTTCACGCAATCCCGAAAGCTCGGTTTTAAGCTCGTCAATGTGCTGATAAGTACCGGTATGCAGCACGGAAATAGGGGATACCAGCGCTTCATTTTCGCGGATCATCAGGAAACCGTTGTCGAGATGCGGCTCACGGTTGACCAGAAATACCGACCTGTTGTACTCGTAGTTATTGAAGTATTTATGGTGGTGCAGGTAGTCGTTTTCTACGTATTGCAGCAAGTCGTAAAACTTGGTAAAATCATATCCGGCCGGTACAAAAAGCTTGGACACATTGCGGCAGCCCAGTCCAAAATATTGAAGTACATCCCGGCCCAGCGCTTCCAGTTCTGCGTGGGTTTCGTCCCCGGTGAGCACGGCTACCGAAGTCCGGTTTTTGCGGATGATATTCGGTTTTTTACCAAAATAATAATGAAAATAACGGGCAGTATTGTCGCTTCCGGTGGCAATGTACGCATCTGCTTCATTGAGCCGGTCGGCAAACTGAATTGCAGTTTTAAATCCCGGCTCGATTTCGGTGAGCTCATTCAAAAGTGCAGAAATAGGCACGGTATCTTCGGAACTGGGTTTGGCGAGGAGGTTGTGTCCACTGATGAGCACACTCATCGCGTCATGAAACCCGACGGCCGGAATGTTACCCGCCATCACGACACCTACTTTTTTAGCATTGTGTATCTCAGGATACGAACCGACCCACGCTTCCAGATTTTTGGCATTCAGAAATTGACTGGCGATGGCGCGAAGGGATTTGAGCACATTGACGGTCGTAAACCAGTTGTTCCGGCTGTTGGCGAGGGCGGCCCACTCGTAGATGATCTCCTCATTTTCAGCATTGTTAATAAAATCCCCAAGCTGGATAAATGCCTGGACCCTCTGCGCTCTTGACAACATTCTAATGAACTCTAAAAAGTTAAATGGCCACCGCCGTATTTATTTTTCTGATTGTTGGGAAACTATAAATAGTTATATTTGTTACCTTAATCATAAGAAATAGCAACAAATATAAACAATCCGGCGACTATGGCTATAATGATAACCGATGAATGCATAAATTGTGGGGCGTGCGAGCCAGAGTGCCCCAACACAGCAATTTATGAAGGCGGAGTTGAGTGGACCTGGGGCGACGGGACTAGTTTGGACGATGTGGATTTTGGCGATGGAACTGTCGTGAGCGGCAAGGAAAAGCAAACCCCTGTTTCAGATGAATTTTACTACATAGTAAGTGATAAGTGTACCGAGTGCGTAGGCTTCCACGAAGAACCACAATGTGCCGCGGTTTGCCCGGTAGATTGCTGCGTTCCCGATCCGGATAATGAGGAGGAGGAAGAAACATTGCTGGCTAAAAAGGCCTGGATGCACGGAGAATAGCACCAGCTGACATACAAGATTTCATAGCCCCGCTTACTGCGGGGTTTTTTTTGTGCCCTCCCGTTTTAGAAATGTCATTTAAATAATAAAATTTCTTAATAAGTAGAATCGTCAAAAGTTTAGAAAATTCTGTGTATAGTAGGTATCACAGAATATAAATTTTTTGTAGAAAACTGCTAAAACCGCATTTTTATGTTTCAAAAACAATAAAAAAGAGCACAAAAAAATGATTATTGGATTTTTCCAGATAAATTGGGCTGTGAATATTTGATAAATATAATTTTTGAATAATATTTGATCCATAAATATCGCCGGAGAGTAGTATTAACTTAAACAGAATATAATTATGAAAAAAGTCTATTGTACAGTATTATCTTTGATGGTTCCGTTTTTGGGTTTTGCGAAGTCCGGTGAGGAGAAGAAAGCGGTAAAGGCAGATACAATAGTGGTTGCAGAAGTGGAAGAGGAAGCGAGAGGTACATTTGCCTTTTCCGGTTACCTCGATTCTTATTACATGGCCAACTTCAACAAGCCGGCATCACGCTCAAACATGGGTGCTACCAATGCACGTGTTTTTGATCAGCGTTCAGGCCAGTTTTCTTTGGGTTTGGTCCAAACTAAAGTCGTTTACACAAACGATAAATCAGAAGCTGTCGTAGACCTGACATTTGGTCCGAATGCCAACCTGGGTAACTACGGTAACTCCTTGTTCAACACAGCACTCGCTATCAAGCAGGCTTATTTTACTTACAAATTCACAGACAAATTCTCGATGACCGCAGGTCAGTTCGGGACACATATTGGTTACGAGGTGATCGATGCTCCGGCCAACTTTAACTACTCACTTTCCAATCTTTTTAACAACGGACCTTTTTACCACGCCGGTTTGAAAGCGACTTACGCTTTTTCTGACAGGGCTTCTTTGATGGTGGGTGTTGTGAACAATGTGGATGGACTGGGCGATAACAACCGCGCAAAAGGTATCATCAGCCAATTGTACTTCAAGCCGGTTGAGAACTGGAATGTTTATCTGAACTACATTGGAAGTAATGAAGCGAATACAGACAGCCTTGGAAAACAGCCAGACGGTTTCTACCAGGTATTTGATTTGACCACCAGCTTTCAGATTACCGAGAAATTCCTGCTTGGTTTGAATGCTGCGTACGGAAGTCAGAAAGGAGATTATCAAGGTTTTGGCGGCCCGATCGATACGCAAACCTGGGGTGGATTTGCTGTATATGCCAACACGGCGATCACAGACAACTTCGGAATCGGCGCACGTTACGAATACTTCAATAATGATAATGGTGTACGTAGCTTACTGACCCGCAGTGGAATGGGTACAAAGGTGAACTCAGTAACATTGACTGGTAACATCAGCCTGGCCGACGGACATATCCTGGTGAAACCGGAATTCCGCCTGGATGCTTATCCTAAACTTTCAGGTGCATCTGAGGAGCAGCAGTTCCAGGATTCAGATGGTAACTGGACTAAAAACAGCCAGACTACATTCGGACTTGCATTTATTTACAAATTCTAACTATCTTAATTATACCTTCTTAATCTACTTTTAATAACAATTAACAACAATGAAAAAAGGTAATTTCATCCCGCTGATTATCCTGCTGGTAATCGCCATCCTCGGTGCCTTCGTGCCCAATGTTCCGACGCAAATTGTCACCGAAGGCGTTAATTCGGGAGACACTGCGTGGATGCTAGTTTCTGCCGCGCTGGTTTTATTGATGACTCCCGGACTTGCTTATTTCTACGGAGGAATGGTAAACAACAAAAATGTAATCTCCACAATGCTTCAAAGCTTCATCGCGATGGGCGTAATCAGCGTGTTGTGGGTTGTTGTTGGTTTTAGTCTTGCATTTGGTGACGATATCGGCGGGTTCATCGGAAACCCTACGACGCACTTTATGTTTAAAGGCGTGTTGGACGGTCCGGTTTGGGGAACAATTCCTTTCGCGCTATTCGCTATGTTCCAGATGAAGTTTGCGGTAATTACACCTGCACTTGTAACCGGTTCTATGGCTGAGCGTGTGAATTTCCGTTCTTACGTACTGTTTATCATCCTGTTCTGTATTTTCATCTACGCGCCGCTTTGCCACATGACCTGGCATGCGGAAGGTATCCTGTTCAAAATGGGTGTACTTGACTTCGCTGGTGGAACCGTAGTGCACATGTCTGCCGGCTGGGCTGCTTTGGCTGGTGCGCTTTACCTGAAAAGACGTAAGTCTTTGATGGAAGACCATGTATTGCCACCTGCAAACATTCCTTTCGTTCTTTTGGGAACTGGTCTGCTTTGGTTCGGATGGTTTGGATTTAACGCGGGTTCTGCGCTTGTTGCTGGTCCTCTGGCTGTATCTGCCTTCGCTACTACCAACACGGCTGCTGGTGCTGCCGGTCTTGGCTGGGTTCTTTTCGACGCTGCGAAAGGTAAAAAAGTATCTGCGCTTGGATTCTGTATTGGTGCGGTTGTGGGTCTTGTGGCAATCACGCCAGCGGCTGGTTTCGTAACAGTTCCTGCTTCGATCTTCATCGGTACGGTGGCTGCGATCATCTCTAACTACGTAGCACATTTGCGTACACGTTCCACATTGGACGATACATTGGACGTATTTCCTTGCCACGGTGTAGGCGGTATGGTTGGTATGTTGATGACCGGTATCTTCGCAACAAGCGGTGTTAACTCACTGGTAGTTGACCAGGGACTTGCATTCGGCGAAACCAAATTGTTCATCAACCACGTGATTGCGCTGGTAGGTGTGTCGGTATTCGCTTTTGCCGGTTCATTCCTGCTTTTGAAAATTGTTGACCTGATCCTGCCACTTCGTGTAACTGAGGCAGATGAAGCAGCTGGTCTGGATGTTAGCCAGCACGACGAGTTCCTTGTAGAGGCATAATTTACTCAACGTTGTATAGCAGAAAAGCCCGGGCTTGTCCCGGGCTTTTTCTTTTACTTGCCGTCGGCTTAAGCCGACGGTAAAAGATGGGCTTTTAATGTGCTAGAATTTCTTCATGGATCTCAGAAACTTCCATCAAAGATTCTGTATTGATATAATCGTAGCGCACCTCTTTGGTTTCGTTAATGAGCAGCGGGTCGTATTTCACAGCTACCCGGACGTAATTTTCTGTGAAGCCCAGCATTTGTCCGTCCTGAATTTCATCTTCAAAAAGCACCTTCCCGGTTTTCCCGATTTGTGTTTCGTAGAAAAACCGTTTCTTCTTTTCTGAAAGAATGTGCAGCATTTTTGACCTTTCTGCTCTTAAATTTTTCGGTACAATCGGCCGGATCGCGAGCGCTGCTGTGTTTTCTCTTTCTGAATAAGTAAAAACGTGCAGGTAAGAAACATCCAGCTCATTTAAAAACTGATAGGTTTCTTCAAAATGCTCCTGGGTTTCCCCGGGGTGGCCGACGATTACGTCTACGCCGATGCAACAGTCGGGCATCAATTCCTTGATTCTCACGACGCGCTCTACATACAATTCTCTTTTATAGCGCCTTTTCATCAATCCGAGAATCTTGTTAGAACCCGATTGCAGCGGAATATGAAAATGCGGGGCAAATCTTTTTGACTGCGCAACGAATGTGATGATCTCGTCGGTTAACAGATTCGGTTCGATCGAAGAAATCCTGAAACGCTCGATGCCTTCCACTTCGTCCAGGGCCTGGATTAATTCGAGGAATGTCTCTTTTCTTTCTCCGTTTTGTAAACCAAAATCACCAATGTTGACACCCGTCAATACGATTTCCTTCACATCTCTGGCAGCGATTTCGCGGGCGGCTTTCACCACATTTTCAATGGTATCCGACCGGCTTTTGCCGCGGGCGAGCGGAATCGTGCAGTAGGCGCAGGGATAATCGCAGCCGTCCTGGACTTTCAGGAATGTACGCGTGCGGTCGTTCAGTGAGTAAGAAGTATGGTATTCGATCGCCTGGTCGATGTGGGAGGCGATTACGTGTGCAGGTTGGCCGCTGGTTGTTTTTTCAAAGGTATCGATCAAATCCGCCAGCCTGAATTTCTCAGCCGCGCCTAATACCACATCCACACCAGGTATCTCCGAAATTTCCTTTGGTTTTAACTGTGCATAGCAACCGATGATCGCTACATAACCGTCCGGATTAATTTTTTGCGCCTCGCGGACAATCTTGCGGCATTTCTTATCCGCATTCTCCGTCACCGAGCAGGTATTAATGATAAATATGTCCGGATTTTCGTTGAACTCCACTTTGGTATGGCCTTTCTGCGCGAACATCCGCCCGATCGACGAGCTTTCGGAGTAGTTCAGCTTGCAGCCCAGGGTATAAAACGCGACTTTTTTCATTGATTTTGAATATCCTGCAAAATTACATCTTTTATACTCAACGCTTTAAATATTCTGTGAACGAAGCTTGCAGGTAAGCTTTTCCCAGTTTCTCATCTTCCGCATTGGTAACACCGGCCTTTTCGGTAATGTTTCCGCCAATGTTGTCCCTAATCAGGAAACCGTTTGGTTTCATCCAGCCCAGCCCATTATTAAAAGCAAAATAGGCAAACGGTTTTCGGCCGATTTTAAAAATAGCATTACTCCACACAAAATTCTTCGAGGGCAAATGCATTTGATCCAATAATGTCGCCGCCAGATCGGTTTGTGAGCATAGTGAATCGATTTTCAGTTTTTTATTATGGATTGCGCCGCCGAGCCAAAGCATCGGAATATGAAATTCGGCTGGCTTTGATTTGTCAGTCTCCGGCAGAGGATGTCCATGATCTGCCAGAATTATCACTAATGTATTCGCCCACCAGGATTTTGTTTTTGCCTTTTTTATAAAATCCCCGATTGAAGCATCGGTATAATGATGTGCATTTAAAAACAAATTTTCGGGATCGTTGCCTGAGATCACCGTTTTTACCGGTACTTCAAAAGGCTCGTGGCTGCTTAATGTAAAAAGTGTAGTGAAAAAAGGCTGTTTTTGATTGTCAAGATCAGTAAGCAGTTTGTTCAAAACAATGTGGTCATGCGCGCCCCATTTGGAGTTCATATCCTTTTCATCAAAATCATTTTTGTCAACAATCCTGTCAAAATCCTGTTGCAGGAAGTATGATTTCATGTTCGCAAATTCAGTTTCCCCACCATAATAAAAGGAAGTGTACCAGCCAGCCTTGTGAAATTCCTTCGGCAGGGAAGGCAGCGACATCGTCTTTTTCGGGATCTTGATAATGGATTGGGTAGGCTGGGCAGGATATCCACTAAGAATGCCAACCATCCCTTTGTCGCTCCGGTTGCCGGTCGCATACATTTTGGCAAACAAAATCCCTTCCTGCGCCAGCTTGTCAAATTCAGGCGTAATGCCTTTGACACCACCCATACTACCCACAACTTTCGCCGTAAAACTTTCCCAGATAATTACGACCACATTCAACTTTTTCGCGCTGTCGATCATTTGAATGGTAGGGCTATCATTCTGGTAAAGTGGGGCGATCGTTTTCTCCACTTCCTCTTCAGGGAAATACTTAAAAGGGTTGTTTTGAGAATACGTAGCATTGATCAGCGAGCTC
The DNA here is from genome assembly GCF_005860805.1 of Dyadobacter luticola. Classification (GTDB taxonomy): domain Bacteria; phylum Bacteroidota; class Bacteroidia; order Cytophagales; family Spirosomataceae; genus Dyadobacter; species Dyadobacter luticola. The sequence goes on from NZ_VCEJ01000002.1 coordinate 946,652, forward strand.
ATGTAATTCCAGGGAACATTCACCGCCGCGTAGTTCGCAAAACTTTTATCACTAAAAAAAACAGCGCTTTCATTCATCGGCGCCAGCTGCAAACCGCCGCGGATGGGAATGATAAGACTTCCGGTCAGTGCCAGAAAAATCGGTGCAGTGAAAATGTACGAGGATAATGTGAATGAGGCGACGAGTTTTCTGACCAGCGTCACCAGGATTTTTGAAATAAGAAAAATAAGAAGTGCCAGCAAAAGCAGCAGCGGAAAAACCGGCGCCGCGCCCATCGATGCCCAGGCTTCAACCGGTGTTTCGAGGTAATGTAACGAAGTTCCGTCAATCCGAAAGCCCCAGGCGCGGAAGAGTTCCAGGTCGACCACCACCAGCACATTGATCAATGTGGAAATGATCATACTATATATGGTGAGCGTCGTCCGGTACCAATTCCATTTTCTGGCGGAAAAAATAAGGAGCAGTGTGGGGATGACGAGAATGTAAGCTGCAAAGGAAATGTCCATCTGCAAGCCATGCCAGGCACTTTGTACCCAAAGTGAAGAGGGGAGTTCCAGCGCCTTTTTATAATGATAGGCGAGAAAAATGATCCGGTAAAACTGGAAAATCACAACCCAGATAAGCCCGTATAAGACGGCAAATTCTATTCTTTTACGCATTGGTGTCGGTCTCGAATCTGCAAAGTTCCGAAAAATGCGCTAACCTTTGTTTAGTTGACAGACTATTCGTGAAAATGTATACGCGTTTTGCGGTTGCTATGTTTAAATAAATAATTTTGAGGAGAATTAATATAAATGAATAAATAATGACGTTTCGCTCGAAGGCCTTTGAAATTGCGCAGGGCCGTATTTCCCCCACGATAGCCCCTCCCACAGAGAAAGTTGCAGACCTTTATGGAAGCAATACTTTTAGTGACGATGTGATGAAAACCCTGCTTTCCGCAGAAGCCTACGGAAAGATTTCCAATGCGATCCGCTCCGGATCAACGATCGATCGCGAAGTGGCCGACGAAGTTTCCGCTGCGATGAAATCGTGGGCGATCTCGAAAGGCGCCACACATTATACGCACTGGTTTCAGCCGCTCACCGGCTCTACTGCCGAAAAACACGATTCATTTTTCGATTTAACGATAGACGGCCGGGCCGTCGAAAAATTCAAAGGCAGCGCGCTGGTCCAGCAGGAGCCGGATGCTTCCTCGTTTCCAAGCGGCGGTTTACGTGCTACATTCGAGGCACGGGGATATACCGGCTGGGACCCGAGCTCGCCCGCATTTTTGATGGACAATGGGGGAGGCGGCAAAACATTGTGTATCCCTTCCGTTTTCATTTCGTATACCGGAGAGGCGCTGGATTACAAGGCGCCGCTGCTCCGCTCGCTGGTGATGCTGGATAAAGCGGCGACCGGCGTGTGCCAGTTTTTCAACCGGGACGTCGGCAAAGTCACGCCAACATTGGGTATCGAGCAGGAATATTTTCTGGTCGACAAAGCATTGTACTACGCCAGACCGGACCTTCTGATGGCTGGAAGAACGGTTTTCGGCCACAGCCCGGCGCGCGGCCAGCAGCTCGACGATCATTATTTCGGGTCAATCTCGCCGAGGGTGAATGCATTTATGGTGGATTTTGAATTTGAAGCACTAAAACTGGGTATCCCGGTACGCACACGGCATAATGAGGTAGCGCCGGGTCAGTTTGAATGTGCACCGACTTTTGAAGAGGTCAACCTGGCCATCGACCACAATGCATTATTGATGGATTTAATGCAAAAAGTAGGTGACCGTCATAACTTCCAGGTTTTATTTCATGAAAAACCTTTTGCCGGAATCAATGGCAGCGGCAAGCATAACAACTGGTCGCTATCGACGGATACCGGCATTAATCTGCTGGCACCGACTTCGAAACCCAAAGAAAACCTGCGTTTTCTGACATTTCTAATGAATGTTGTGAAAGCGGTGCACGATCACGCGGATCTTTTGCGCGCCTCGATTTGCTCGGCCGGAAATGAACACAGACTAGGCGCAAATGAGGCCCCGCCGTCCATCGTCTCTGTTTTTCTTGGAAATGAATTGACGAAAATGCTGGAAGAGCTGGTCAACAAAGGTGAAATCACTTTGGAAAAAGGGGAGAACTTCTACTATAAATTAGGATTAACCCGCATTCCAAACTTGCAGCGCGACAATACCGATCGTAACCGGACTTCCCCGTTTTGTTTTACAGGAAATAAATTTGAATACCGTGCGGTAGGAAGTTCGCAAAATAGTGCTTCGCCGATGATCGTCCTGAATACGATTGTAGCCAATCAGCTTTTGGAATTCAAAAGAGAAATGGACGAAAGACTGGCCAGCGGTGAGGAGAAAAAAGTGGCAACGGTGGAGATTTTGAAAAGGTACTTTACGGAGTCAAAAGACATTCTGTTTGAAGGAAATGGTTATTCCGACGAGTGGATCGAGGAAGCGAAGCAGCGTGGTTTGACCAACATTCGAAATACGTACGATGCGTTATACGCTTATAAAACAGAGAAAACGATTTCTGTTTTTGAAAAAATCGGTGTGCTGACCTCCCGCGAGCTGCATGCGCGCTATGAGATCGAGCTGGAAAATTATGTGAAGAAATTACAGATCGAATCCCGCGTAATCGGCGACCTGGCGTTGAATCACATTGTTTCGACGGTGGTGAAATACCAATTCAAACTGGCACAAACTGCCCGCTCGCTGACCGACCTGGAAATGCTGGCCGAGGCCGAGCCGATCAAGGAAATTATCAGGGACATTTCGTCGCACATTGTGGTGATTAAGAAGCTGGTAGGCGAAATGACCGAGGGACGTAAGACAGCCAATAACATTGACGATCTTTTTGAACGCGCAAAGTACTACGGCTCGGAGGTAAAAGGATTTTTTGAAGAGATACGCTACCACGTCGATAAACTGGAATTGTTGATCGATGATGAAGACTGGCCTTTGGCAAAATACCGTGAAATGTTATTTTTGGAATAATTTTTAAATAACTATTTTATTACCAATCGATTAAAACTATGAATCCCGGATTTGATCCAGAAGAAATTGCCCAGCTCAAAAGCGAATGCAAGGAAGAGGGGACAAACTTTATCCATGTCGAGGATGAATTTGAAGAACAGGAAGAAAACAACGAACATGCACATGTTCAGTTTGTTGGGACATATAAAGATTCGGAAGTGATCTACGATGCGCTGATCTACACGCTCAGGCTGCATCATTCAACATTGGTTTACGACGAGGCGCTGGAAAGGACCAAGAAGGAAATGCCACATTACATTTCGCAGGACGAGCGCCCCGACAATTACAACATCAGCGCTGAAGATGAAGAAGAAGCAGAAATGCTGCTGACCGAATTTATCGAAGAGATTGAGGAAAATGAAGAAATCCAGGTCCGCGAGCACGTGGAGACGGACGAAACTTTTGAATACGGAATCGGTCTGGAAGTAGGTTTGAACAAAACAGAAATCACGGACAAGGTGATTGACGAATTTATCAAAGCTTTCAATGCGGGCAATTTGCAGCTCGATCCTACCTTGTATTCATTCACAGGAAGCGAGGACGAAGACTGATTTTCAAAGAACTTTTTGAAATGAATCACAACAAAAAGACCACCCGATAAAGGTGGTCTTTTTATTTAAGCTATATCCTGTGCGCTGATCAGATGACAGCAGATTTCACAGTTTTGATAATGCGGGCTGCAACTTTGTAAGGATCAGCGGCCGAGTTTGGACGACGATCTTCCAGATATCCGCTCCATCCTTTTTGAGGAACCATTACCGGGATACGGATAGAAGCACCACGGTCAGAAACGCCATAGCTGAAATCGTGGATAGAAGCAGTTTCGTGCTTTCCAGTCAAACGCAGGTGGTTATCAGCACCGTACACTTCGATATGCTCTTTCACAACCGGACGGAATGCTTCGCAAATTGCGTCGAAAGTAGCTTTGCTGCCGGCAGTTCTCAAAATACCATTTGAGAAGTTTGCGTGCATGCCGCTACCATTCCAGTCAAGCGCGCCCAGAGGCTTGCAGTGCCAGTTGATAGATACGCCATATTTTTCACCGATTCTTTCGAGCAGGTAACGGCCAAGCCAGATCTGGTCACCCGCTTCTTTCGCACCTTTCGCGAAAATCTGGAATTCCCACTGACCAGCAGCAACTTCTGCATTGATACCTTCTACATTCAGACCTGCGTCGAGGCAAACGTCAAGGTGTTCTTCGATGATCTCGCGACCATAAGCGTTGGCAGCGCCAACTGAGCAATAATATGGTCCTTGTGGTGCAGGATAGCCGTTTGCAGGGAAGCCAAGTGGTTTGTTAGTCTCGTTATCCCAAAGGAAGTATTCTTGTTCAAATCCAAACCAGAAATCGTTGTCATCGTCCTCGATGGTCGCGCGGCCATTCGATTCGTGAGGAGTTCCGTCAGCATTCAAAACCTCACACATTACGAGGTAACCATTTTTTCTCTGTGGGTCTGGAATAATGTATACAGGTTTCAACAAACAGTCAGACGAACCGCCCGGTGCTTGCTCAGTAGATGAACCATCAAACGACCACTGCGCGCAATCTTCCAGTTTTCCACTAAAATCGTTTTCGATCTTGGTTTTGCTCCTTAGACTTTGGGTCGGCTTGTAGCCATCCAACCAAATGTATTCCAGCTTGGATTTTGACATAATAGGACTAGATAAAGTGGTGACGAATTATTATAACGGCACAATATTAATGTAAAAATGTATTTCCCAAAAATAAAACATAAGAAAAATTAACCTTATACAGAATAATATTGCGCGCGTAGTAGTATTGTCAGTAAAAAATGTACTTTTTTTATAAGTGGATCCGGTTTCAGTATGGCGCGTTTAGCCCATTTTTTATTAATAATTGAGAAAAATCAGGTGAAAATGTGACTATAAAACTAATAAATAATCGAAAAGTGCCAGAAATGTGGAGAGCATCGAATTTTAGATTTATAGCATTTTACAGCTTATCAATTTTGAATAAATGTAGGAAATTTCTATATTTTTGGACGCCGGATTTAGCCGGTCGAATTAATTTTTAGTAACAAATGCATTTATTTTATCAGCCTCACGAAAACCTTTTTGAACTCGATGAAGAAGAGGCAAAACACAGCTCGAAAGTGCTACGGCTAGGGTCTGGGGACATCATTTATGTAACAAATGGAAAGGGGCTCTTGCAAAAATGTATCTTGAATGTGCAGGCACGAAAAGTGGGTTATGAAGTGGTTGAATCATCACTTATTCCAAGACGAAATTTTGAAGTGGTGATCGCGGTGGCGCCTACCCGGAAAGCTGAGCGAAATGAGTGGATGGTGGAGAAACTGACTGAGATAGGAGTGGAGCGCATTGATTTTCTGGTCTCTGAACATACCAATCCCGAAACACTTAACCGTGTCGTGAACCAGGTAAGGCTCAACCGCATTGCCGCGAGCGCCATGAAACAGTCGCAGCAATATTATATGCCGGTGATCACAGTAAATAATAAGTTCGATACGTTTATTAAAGATGCATCGGAAGATTCCAGGCTGATCGCTTATGTGCCCGAACAAAATAAAGTGGAGCACGTTTTTAGCAGGGTTCGGAAAAATAGTAGTACCTTATTATTGATCGGTCCCGAAGGCGATTTCAGTAACCGGGAAGTGGAGCTGGCATTAGAGCAGGGTTTTTCAACGGTGTCGCTTGGCCCGACAAGATTACGGACGGAAACCGCCGCGATAGCAGGCTGCCACGCCATCAATCTGGCACAAGGTCTTTCTTAAAAACAACATTATTATATGTATAAAACGATTTTCAGTGTCCGTATGTCCTTTTTGGCGGTAATGCTTCTGGTCGGAATCTCGGCACAGGCACAATCGTCATTGAAAATCGCAAAGCTGAAATATGGTGGGGGAGGCGATTGGTACGCCAATAAAACCTCGCTGCCGAACCTGATCAAATTCTGTAATGCGGAGTTAAAAATGAACATTAACCCGGCTGAGGATGTGGTGGAAGTGGGCAGCCCGGATATTTTTACCTATCCATTTGTACACATGACGGGCCACGGTAATGTGGTTTTTTCGGATGCCGAGGCGCAAAATTTGAGAAATTATCTGCTTTCCGGCGGCTTTTTACACGTCGATGATAACTACGGGCTCGACCAGTTTATCCGCAGGGAAATGAAAAAAGTTTTCCCGGAGCTCAGCTTTGTAGAACTGCCTTTTGACCACCAGATCTACCGCGTTAAATATGTGTTTCCGGAAGGTTTGCCCAAAATCCACGAGCACGACGGAAAGCAGCCGCAAGGTTTCGGGCTGATCTGGCAGGGCAGGCTCGTATGTTTTTACAGCTACGAAACTGACCTCGGAAATGGCTGGGAAGACCAGAGTGTTTATAATGATCCTGAGGAAATGCGCAGGAAGGCTTTGCAAATGGGCGCCAACCTGCTCAGCTACGCTTTTATGATCCAGTAATGTTGATTTTTAACAATTAGTTAGCGTTTGTAGATTATAAATATATTGCAAAAATGCCTTTCCGGATTGCGGTTTTCTAACCTTTCCACCTTACTTTTGTGCAAAGTTCCTTCTAAAATTCCACGTCTTTCATGTATATTGTTCTGATTGTATTTGCTCTACATTGGTATCTATCATTGTTCTGTCAAACCTTTTTCCTACACCGCTATTCTGCTCATAAAATGTTCATTATGAGCAAACCATGGGAGCGGTTTTTCTATTTACTCACCTACCTATCACAAGGTTCTTCCTACCTGAGCCCAAGAGCTTACGCTATTTTACACCGGATGCACCATGCATTCAGTGATACAGAAAGAGATCCGCATTCACCGCATCATACAAAAAATGTTTTCACAATGATGTGGGAAACCAAGAACATTTATAATGCTGTGTTGAGCCGCAAACGCGCTATCGAGACGCGTTTTGAAAGAAATTATCCCGAGTGGAATTTTGTAGAAAAGCTGGGTGATTCGTGGGTTTCAAGAATCGGCTGGGGTGTATTATATATCGCTTTCTACGTGCTGGCCTACGTTTATCTGGATATGCACTGGGTATTTTTCTTCTTAATCCCAATCCACTTGCTGATGGGCCCGATCCACGGCGCGATCGTGAATTGGAGCGGCCACAAATACGGCTACCAGAATTTCGACAACGACGACAAATCCAAAAACTCGTTGATCTTCGATTTCCTGATGATGGGAGAGCTTTTCCAGAACAACCACCACAAAAGGCCCAATTCCATTAACTTCGGCTCACGCTGGTACGAAGTGGATCCAACTTATCCGGTAATCAAGCTGCTGAATAAGTTGAAGATTATTGAGATTCGCAAGAAGCACTAAAAAAACTTTGGCAGGCGTGAAGGACGCCTGCCAAGTTTGCTTATTAACACCACAAAAAATGAAATCTTTGGAAAGTCGCGTCTGCTAGACTGTTGCGACAATACAAATAAATCATGTAATACTTAAGATGGCGTTAAATTGGACTTAGAATTTGCTTAGAGACGCAAAAAAGTTATTTTAAAAACGGTACCCTTCGGTTTGTTGGATTGAATAGAGACGGTACCATTATGCAATTTCACAATCCGCTCCACTAGCGATAGCCCGATTCCATATCCTTTGATGTTGGCCGTGCTTTCACTTCTGAAAAAAGGCTGAAAAATCAAGCTCTGATCTTCCTTCGGAATTCCTTTTCCATTATCAGAGAATGTGAGGCTTAATTGACCCCGCGAAGTTTGCAGGCTGACATTCACCGTCTGATCGTCGGAAAACTTGCAGGCATTATCCATCAAATTCAGGAAAGCCGTTTTTAACAATGTCGTGTTTCCAGGCAATTCCAGCCAGGTATCGTCTTCCGGCAGCTCATCGAAATTGAGGAGAATGTTGTATGCCGGGTTTGCTTCCGCGAGATTCATCCGGCAATCGAGCAGCAGCTCGTCGACGCGTATTGTTTCGGTCAGTAAGTCGCGCTGATCTTCACTCACTTTTGCAAGTTCCAGCAAAGTATTGGAAAGCTGCGCCAGTTCCTGAATATCTTCCAGAACCGATTTAATCGTCAGTTGATATTCGGCTGTATTTCTCTCTTTTAACATACTCACTTCCAGCTGCGAGCGCATTTTCGTCAAAGGATTTTTCAGCTCATGCGAAACATTGGCAACAAAGATTTTCTGCATTTGAAATGCTGTCTCGATTCTGTCCAGGAGCTTGTTAAATGTGGTTGTCAATCGCCCGATTTCGTCTTTTTGATTTGGTACTTGTAAGCGGGTATCCAGTTTTTGGGGCAGAATTCCTTCCACCTCATTCATCACTTTCGAAATCGGTCGTAGGGCACGTTTTGAGAATATCCAGCCAACCATGGCGACGACAATCGTCACAATAAAATATAACACTGTTAGAAGTGTGCTCAGGTTGGATAAATTGGCCTGTCCGTACAAATCTTTCGCGCCCAGCAAAACCACCGCACGGTTGAAAGGATATTTATAATAGAGCCCGACAACTTTATAATCACCATCCTGATACCGGATCTGCCCCGACTTCCGGATTTCGTCCAGCCAATAATTGGATATATGTATGGAATTTTCCTGGTGGGTGGTTCGGTTGCTGTAAATCAAGCGGTTTTTCTCGTCGAAAATGTAGGCATTCTCGTCATAGATCAGGTCGCGGTTTGTTTCGTCGAGGGCTTTGAGGACATCGGAGTTGATCAGCGGGACCTGCACTTTAAGAAGCAGTTCGGCCTGGGATTTCGCTTTCGACCGCAGCCGGTCGTAGAAATCCTCGGTAACATTGTAATACGAGAAGAAATAGATCGCAAGAAAAGTGATCAGGAGGATACCGCTCACCAGCAGGGAAAATTGAACCGTAAGCCGGGTGCGGATCTGCATCTTATTCTACTTTAAGCACATAGCCCATCCCAAACAAGGTGTGGATCAACTTGACAGGATAGTCTTTATCGATTTTTTTGCGAAGATAATTTACGTAAACCTCAATCACATTGGTACCGGTATCAAATCCAATGTCCCAAACATGCTCTGCAATTTCCACTTTCGAGATAACTCTTCCCTGGTTACGGATCAGGTAAACCAGCAAATTAAATTCCCTGGCCGTCAGGTTAATCTTGTTTCCCGATCTATGAACCGTTTTCGCATCAAGTGACACTTCCAGATCGGCAAATTTCAAAACCTGGGCAGTATGCGAAACGGTCGCTCCGCGTTTGGTCAACGCACGTACGCGCGCCAGTAACTCTTTGAATTCAAAAGGTTTAACCAGATAATCATCAGCACCTGCATCCAGTCCGGTTACCTTATCATCAGTGGTGCCGAGTGCCGTCAGCATTAAGATCGGCGTCTCGTCGCCCCAGGTGCGGATCTCACGGCAAAGCTCGATCCCGTTGATCCCCGGAATAATAATATCGCTGATGATGAGCTGGTAAACGTTATTTTTGGCAAGCTGGCGACCGATCAGACCGTCGTAAGCGAAGTCGACCTCGTAGCCATTTTCTTCCAGCCCCTGCTTGATGGATTGTAATGTCTTCGGCTCGTCTTCAATGAGTAATAACTTCATGCGATCGGTAAAAATAGGTCAGAAACTTCCTTCCAGCTGGATACGCGTTTGAAGGTCTTGTCTTTCAGATTATGTGGGGCCGAGAAAAGTATGCCTTTTCCTTTGAATGCAGCGAGGTTCCGAACGTGGTCATCAATCAGGTAATCCGAGTTGATGATGCTTTTATATCCGCAGAAAACAATGTTGGTCCAGGGAATAAAAGGGAAATACTTTTTCAGCCAGTTAAACTTGTCATTAAATGACGTCGGAAATTCCATGCAGGCCGTCGCGATGAATAATTCGTAATATTTGGAGAGCTGGTACACGGTTTCTTCGGCGCCTTCTTTTACTTGAATGTCAGCGAAAAAACCTGGCGAGTCGATGATCTTATTGATTTTGCCGAGTTGTTTGGGATGCAGCAATTCCCTTAATGATTTCGAATGTAAATCCTTGGCAGTTAAAGCAGTATCAAAATCATTCAGGACGATCTCTACCAGCTTTTCATGCGTATTTGCCAGGACGTCGTCCATATCCAGCGTGAGTCTCAGCATCAAATAATGGTTCTGTGAACGTCGAAATTTTCAAGATAATCATTCACTCTCTTCAAAAATAAGCCACCCAGAGAGCCGTCCACGACCCGGTGATCGTAGGAATGTGAAATAAACATCATGCTCCTGATCCCGATCAGATCGCCGTGCTGCGTTTCAATCACTGCGGGCTTCTTCTTGATCGCGCCAAATGCCATGATCGCCACCTGAGGCTGAACAATGATTGGCGTGCCCATCAGGTTGGCGAAAGCGCCAATGTTGGAGACGGTGTAAGTTCCGCCCGCCAGGTCATCGGCTTTCAGTTTATTTTCCCGCGCCCGTTTTGCCAGCTCATTTACTTTTCTGGCAAGGCCAGGCAGGTCGTATTGATCGGCGTGGTGGATTACCGGTACGATCAGGTTCCCATCGGGCAGCGCCACGGCCATACCAATGTTAATTTCCTTCTTTTTGATGATCTTATCGCCATCAACCGAAATGTTGATCATCGGATAATCCTTGATCGCCTTCACGACGGCTTCGATCAAAATCGGCGTAAATGTGATGCTATCGCCACTTTTTTTCCGGTATTCGTTTTTTACATGCTCCCGCCAGTTCACCACTGCCGTCATATCGGTCTCAATAAAAGATGTGACGTGCGCCGAAATTCTGCGCGATTCGATCATCCGCTGCGCGATCATTTTGCGCATCCGGTCCATCTCGATGATTTCGCTGCTGCCATTTAATGAAGTGACAGCAGGCGTGTGCGGAATGTCGACTGTATTTGTGAGATTTTCTTTTCTTTTATCCAGAAAAGAAAGAATGTCATTTTTGGTAACCCGGTTATCCAAACCTGAACCTGGAATGCGGGACAATTCGGCCAAGGTTACATTTTCCTGCCGCGCAATGTTTAAAACCAGCGGGGAGTAAAAATTGCTATTCGTACCTTCCTCAATTTCATGCGCTGATTTTTTGCTCACAACCTGCTGAAAATCCGCTTCCAGCTGATTCGCCGTTTCCACAACTTCCAGCAGCTCCTCCTCTTCCTTTTCTTCTCCGGCGGGAGTCAGCAGTACAGGTGCTTCTGTAAAATCGCCATCTTCCACTTCAATGTTAGCCACCGCACTGCCTATCGCCACCACATCATTTTCCTTCACAAGCCACTCGGCGATGGTACCATTGTAAGGGCAGGGCACCTCGGTATCCACTTTATCCGTCGCCACTTCCAGGATCGAATCGTCGAAAGAAACACGGTCACCGGCTTTTTTGAGCAAGTGCAGCACCGTGCATTCCATTATACTTTCGCCCATCGGAGGCATCACCATTTCAACTATTCTCATATTTTCAATTTTCGCAGGTTATGCTGGCGGGCCAGGTTACCTGTAAGTGTCAGATTCAGTTTTTGACTTCAAGATTGCTCTTGAGAATCGTTTTTCGCAGCAAATTCAATGCGTACGAAGATGTCATCTCCACATTGATCTTTCTGATATTTCTTAATGTAAGTAGCTGTGTAAAAGTCTCATCCGGTGTAGCACAGGCAATCCAGACCGTACCAACCGGTTTTTCCGCCGTGCCGCCATCCGGCCCGGCGATGCCGGTTGTTGATATAGCATAGGTGGTATTCAACAATTTTCGCGCACCTTCGGCCATTTCGCGGGCAGTTTGCTCACTTACTGCACCAAATGTTTCCAATGTTTCTTTTGAGACACCCAAAACATTCATTTTCACCTCATTACTATAACTTACAACCGAGCCTTCAAAGTAGCCCGATGAACCCGGCACGCTTGTGATCTGGCTCGCCACAAACCCGCCGGTACAACTTTCCGCAGTCGCGACCGTAGCATTGTTATTTTTTAATAATGAACCGATTACGGTTTCCATTTCATCATTATCAAAACCATAAACGTGCTCAGAAATGTAAGGAAGCAAAGTTTCAACCTGCGCCTGCAATTGTTCATCCAATAAAGCCTGGTCGGTGCCGGTACCAGTCAGCCGGAGCTTGACGTGACCAAAATGCGGGAGGTAAGCCAGCTTGATGTTCTCAGGCAGCGCGTCTTCCCAGGGAGCGATTTTTTCGGCCAGAAAAGATTCGCCGATGCCAATCGTACGGACCGATTTATGTTGAATAATTTGCGTAGAAAAGATCTTTTTCAGCCTTGGCAGGATCTCAAATTCCATCAGGCTCTTCATTTCAAAAGGCACACCTGGCAGCGAAACGTAAATCACATTGTCCTTTTCAAACCACATTCCCGGCGCGGTACCCCAAAGATTAGGAATGTAGGTACAGTTTTTGGGAAGTGCCGCCTGTTGCGTGTTGAGCTCGGTCATCACCCTGCCACGTTTTGCGAAAAATCCCGTAATCAAGGTAAGCGCCTCCTGGTTTATTTCCAGTTCGGTGCCAAAATATTCGCAGAAAGTATGCTTGGTAATGTCGTCCCGCGTAGGTCCCAGACCACCGGTTACAATGACCACATCGGCGCGCAGACTGGCGGCTTTAAATGCGTCCAGTATGTCCGTCTTGTTGTCGCCGACCGACGTTTTTCGCACCGGACGAATGCCGATATCAGTTAGTTGCGTGCCAATCCACTGCGTATTGGTGTCGATAATCTGACCGAAAAGAATCTCGTCGCCGATGGTTAAAATTTCTGCCCTTGGGGAGGAAATAGTCATCTGAAAAGGGGTTAATAGGGACCGTTATTTTCCCAAAAATAAGTAAAATTAATCGTTATTGAGTACGTTTGAACCATAGTCAAAAAATTAGAAACCCATTTACAATGAAACGAAAAATCGCATCTATCATCATATTTTGGGCGTTTTGCGCCACGACTTCACAGGCGCAATTTAATCTGGGCAAAGTGCTGGACAAGGTGGGCGGCAATGATACGGGTTTAGGCGAAAACGAGATCGTCGCCGGACTGAAAGAGGCTTTAAATGTCGGGATCAGCAACGGTTCTGCCGAGGCTTCGAAGGTGGATGGTTTTTTTAAAAATGAGTTAATAAAAATCGCGGTGCCGCCTGAGGCGCAGAAGGTTGCCGAAACTTTGAGGAAAATGGGACTGGGCCATGAAGTGGACAAATTTACATTATCGCTCAACCGCGCGGCCGAAGATGCTGCCAAGAAATCAAAACCGATTTTTGTTAAAGCCATTACTTCCATGACCGTCCCCGATGCACTTGGCATTCTGAAAGGTCAGGACGACGCGGCTACGCAATATTTGAGAAAGACCACCAATGATGATTTGTTCAAAACCTTCTTCCCTGTGGTCGACAGCACATTAAACCTGAACAAAGCGACGGAATATTATTCGGACATTGTGAACAAATACAACGAGTTGCCGCTGGTCAAAAAGGTGAATCCTAATCTGAAAGAATACGCAACCCAAAAAACAATCGACGGGCTGTATGTGCTGATCGCGCAGGAAGAAAAAAAGATCCGCGATAATCCGAAAGCGCGTGTAACCGATCTTTTGAAAAAAGTATTTAGCAAATCCTCAAAGTGACTTATCAGGCAGGCGTAAGCGTCAAATGCTTACTTTTGGGAAAAATTAACCTCTATGAAAAAATCAGAAATACATTTCACCGTTGAGCTTGACGATAAGAATATACCAGAAAAGATTTTTTGGGAAGCTACCGATAATCCGAATGAGGGAATTAATGATACCCGCGCCATCGCCATCGCGGTCTGGGACCATTACCACCGCGGAACATTAAAAATTGATCTTTGGACAAAAGATATGGAAGTGTTCGAAATGAAGCGCTTTTATATCGAGCTGATGAGTGGCATCGCCGATACTTTACTAACTGCTACAAATGATCGCGGTATGGCCGATACGATTGAGGCTGTGTGCGAGACATTGAGCAAACGTCTTGACGAAGAAATGAAGGCGGCAAAATAATTACTTCGTCGCTTTTAATGTTTCCTGATCTTTCTTTGGCAATGTTGCTACCACGAGATCGTAGGAATCTTTGACCCACTCAAACAAAATTTCGCTTGGAATGTTGCCGGTGACATATACGGTATTCCAATGTTTCTTATTCATGTGATATCCGGGCTTTACGTCCGGATATTTTTCTCTCAGCTCTTCCGCTTTTTCCGGATCACATTTTGCATTGAACTGCTGTTTGTCAGAATCCAGCGGCGTCAGCAAAAAAACCTTGTTTTTTACCTTAAACACTAGCGTATCAGGCCCGAAAGGCAGTTCTTCGGTTACGCCGGGAAGTTTCAGGCAAAAGTCTCGCAGGGTTTCGAGGTTCATCTGGTAAATGCTCTAACAATCATTATGATCACGCAAATCAAAAACATGACGATGGAAATGCGGTTAATGCCATGCATCATCCGCAGGTTGAATGAATCGGGCGCATTCGGGTCTTTTTTCTTGAAAACCCTGACGAAATAGTAAAACACGTCACCCAGTTGAAAGTACCTTTTCATAATGTTGTCTGATTAACCCCTCTATCCATTTTTTAAATTAAAACTTCCTGCTCACTCGGTTCGATCCACCGGCCATCTTCCCGGATCAGCTCGATCAGCTCATCGACCGCTTTCGCAGCAGTTACCGATCGTTTGATCACCTCCTGGCCACGGTATAAAGCAATTTTATCTTTTCCCATACCCACATACCCATAATCCGCATCGGCCATTTCGCCGGGACCATTTACGATACAACCCATAATCCCGATTTTCACCCCTTTCAAATGTTCCGTATGCTTGCGGATCATGGCCGTAGTTTCCTGTAAATCAAATAAGGTACGTCCGCAGGACGGGCAGGAAATATATTCGGTTTTCGACATTCGCGTCCTTGCCGCCTGTAAAATTCCAAATGCAATGGAATTGTAGGAAGCCGCCGCTTTCAGCTTATCATCCAGGATACTATCTGCTTCAAAAACAGGCGATAACATTACACCGTCCCCGAATCCATCTACGAGCAAGCCGCCCATATCGGTTGCTGAAAACAAAGTTAACTTGTCACCCATATTAGTTGCATAAGCCCGGTTAATAATCACCGGCACTTTGTATTTCAATTCAGTAAGCATATAAAAGAAGCGGCGCATTTCCGGCATGGCGTGCTCATTTGTAGTATTGAGCACCAGCACGACATTGTTCTGCTCCGCTATTTTTCCCAGGAAATAATAATCGAATGTGTGGATATCGCCTTTGATGAAATTCAGTTGCTGAGAAGTTTCAATTGCCGCATTCCAGCTTTCCACCGTCCAGAGGGGAAATTTATTATTGCGATCCTCATGAATCAGCCACTGCTCGCTATCAAGAATTTCTTTCAAACCATTTGGTAACATAAATGGTACCGGCATCTTTCCCGTATAAATAAAATCCGCTCCCTGATCGTTCATCGCCCACTTATCGGGGACAGGCAAGAAGAAGTGTCCGATACTTTTTAGCGCGGCGAGATTGTCCACGTGAATGTTGGAATAATCGGCGATCACCCGCGGCACATTCAAATGTCCTATGTTGTAAATTTCCTGCGTATCCCGGCGAATATATTGAAAGGGGTTGATCGGACAATGATCGATTGGCTGGATAAAATCATGGCCGGAACGCGTGGTGTATCTTTCAATCAATGCTCTTGCTACAGGAGCCTCTTTCTCAGGCGCTTCGGTGAGCGAAACACGTACAGTATCTCCCAATCCGTCTTCCAGCAATGTTCCGATGCCCACCGCTGATTTGATCCGGCCGTCTTCGGCTTCGCCTGCTTCGGTCACGCCCAAATGTAGCGGGTAAGGTTTGAGACCGTCCTCATCAAGTCGCTGAACAAGAAGTCGGTATGCTTCCACCATCACCTGCGTATTGCTGGATTTCATGGAAAGCGCAATGTTGAAATAATTGAACTCCTCACAGATCCGGAGAAATTCCAGCGCAGATTCCACCATACCCAGCGGCGTATCGCCATATCGGCTCAGAATCCGGTCGGAAAGCGAGCCGTGATTGGTCCCGATCCGCATTGCGGTACCATACTCTTTGCAAATTCTAACGAGCGGGATAAATTTTTCGCGGATCCTTTCGAGTTCGGCGGCGTAAGAAGCATCGGTATAATCAATTACTTCAAAACGCTTACGGTCAGCATAGTTACCAGGGTTGATCCGCACTTTCTCAACGATCCTGGCCGCCAGTTCTGCGGCATTGGGGGTGAAGTGAATGTCGGCAATCAGCGGGACGTGAATGCCCAGCTTATGCAAACCATTTCGGATATTTTCAAGATTTTGCGCCTCTTTTACGCTCGGCGCCGTGATGCGAACGTACTTACAGCCAGACTCTACCATCCTGATCACCTCATCAATGGAGCCCTGCGTATCCATCGTATCCACGGTGGTCATCGACTGGACGCGGATCGGGTAGGCGGAGCCCATCGGCAAATCGCCAATGTTGATCGTGATGGTTTCGCGGCGCTTGTATGCTGTCAGGGAAGGACAGTAGAGATTGGTTTTTTGTTCTGAATCCGTAATCAATGTCATGGAATTGTAGTTGCTACAATGTACACTGCAAAGGTCTTAAAACAAAAACACAATCGGAATTACAATCGTGCATTTATGCCTCAGGGCTCAATCCGCGTGCCCGAATCCACCGTGATGATATAACTTTTTCCGCCTTCTTTTTCAATCGCTTCGGCTACTTCCTCTGCACGCGTGGGCGCATACACAAACATACAGCCGCCCCCGCCTGAACCATTGATTTTTCCACCCAGCGCGCCAGCATTCAAAGCTGCATTCATCATTCGCTCGATTTTGGGCGTTGAAGTCCGCTTGTGGTCGCGCAGGTTCTTGTAATGCAGATAAAGTAATTCACCGAAAGCTTCATCAAAAAGCTCATTGATCGGATCGTGCGTATTTTCAGTCAGCAATTCTTTACCCTGTCGCAGAATGTCTCGGTCTTCAATATTGGCTTTTAAAAGACTGAATTCGTCCTCGCTGAGCATTTTTTGGTAGTATTCCGCTTTTTCAAATGGCGTTGAAAAAATAGAAAATTCCGGATCATAAGCAGTCACTTTCCGGATTACATCTTCCATACCGTACCGGCAGCGGGCCAGGATACCCAAGGTATCTTTTGGTTCCAGCGAATCACCGAGGACAAATGTACCGAGCTGCGGCGTAAGTGCTTCAACGTAGATTTCCGGCGTGGATTCGAGGTAAATCACATTTCCGATGGCCGTAGAATAGTGGTCCATCATGCCGCCCGGTTCGCCAAATTCCAGTACCTCGGCCGCATTCGCGATTTCCCCCAATTCTTTTTGCGAAAAATTCAAAGGGTTATCACTCATTTTATCCAGGAAATGCGCCCAGGAGACAATCAGCGCCGACGAACTCGAAGTGCCGGAATTGATCGGAATGTTTCCATGAATGACACATTCAAATCCTTTGGAAAAAGTTAATCCTTTCCTTTTCAGCACATTGATTGTACTGCGAAAATAGTCGCGCTGTATTACATAAGGAAATGTGTCGCGGAGCGAAAATTCTTCTTTAAGCCCGAGATCGGGGAGGTGAAGAATCACTTTATCGTCGGGGCGATAATCGCCGTCAATGCTGATGCGCCGGGAAATAGCCGCCGCGATGACGGGCAGCCCAAGATAATCCTGATGTTCACCAAACAAACAAATACGGCCGGGAGTTGAAATCCTCATGAACTACCAGCTTTTCTTTTTATGGCCTACCAGACCGAAATACAGAATGAAAACATACAGCGGGATCATAATCCAGTATGCTTTTTGGGTGCTGCCAATTGCATCAGCGATGCCACCATAAAGCAGCGGAACCACCGCGCCGCCGGAGATACCCATCACAAGCAGGGCCGAGGCTACTTTTGTGAATTTACCTAAACCACTCAATGCCAGCGGCCACAATGCAGGCCAGATCACCGAGTTGGCAAAACCTAAAATCGCAATACAAACGACTGACGTAAAGCCGCTTGTGAAAAGTGCAGTCAACGTGACAAGCAGTCCGAGTACCGCACAGAATTTAAGGTAAGCTTGCTGAGAAACATATTTCGGGATCAAAGCCGCACCCAGCACATATCCGAACATCATTCCATAAAGGGTGTAGGTACCAAAGAGCCGCGCCTCATTTTCGGGGAAGCCCAGCGAGATACCGTAATTGATAATCGTATCACCCGCAATCACCTCCACACCCACGTAACAGAATATCGCGATTACACCTAAAACCAGGTTTGGAAACTGGAAAACGCTCGTTTTAGTCACCGGTACCAATGTTGAAACCGACGGCGTTTCTTCCTCTTCCTCGCTCACTTCCACCAGGCCTTTTGACATTCGGATCACCAGCGCAAGGATGATCAGCACCACAGTCATCACCACATACGGCATCACCACTTTATTGAGCTCATCTTTGGGATCCGCAGATTCCGCGCCGGCTAACAGTAATTTTCCAAAAATCAGCTGGCTGATCACGCCTGCCGTCTTGTTGGCAATACCCATAAAACTGATGCGCTGCGCAGCACTGTCACGCGGCCCTAGAATGGTCACATAAGGATTAGAAGCGGTTTGCAGCACCGTAAGCCCGATTCCGATCGTGAACAGACCGGCCAGGAATAGGGGATAGGAAGCCATTTCGGCAGCCGGAATAAAAATGATCGTGCCCGCAGCCATTACCAGCAATGCAAGCGACATACCGTTTTTGAAACCGGTTTTTTTCAAAACCAGCGACGACGGCACGGCCATTAAGGTATAGGAAATAAAAAATGCAAATGTGACAAGGTAAGAGCTGGTATTATCCAGTGTAAACGCCTTTTTGAAGAAGCTGATCAATGTTCCATTAACCCAGGTAATGAAACCCATGATGAAAAATATGACACCTATTATGAGGAGGGGGACAAGGTAATTGTTCTTTTTGCTCATTTACTTTCTGATTAGTCGGGAGTTATGGGTTAAAATGTTAGGTGCCTGATCTATATACTTAGTTTTTCTTTTTCGGACTAATTTCCAAATATTCTTTTGCCTTGCGGTCAAAGTGCGCAATTTACACTCATTCGCCATTTTTTTAATTTTTTTATTAACTAAAAAATCGGTTGATGTCTGACATTCGCCTGCTATCAATTTTTAAAGTGATTGAACAAATTCACAAGTTAAGGCGTTAACCGTTTGCAAGTGACCCCTGTGAGCATTTCACGCTGGCTCTAAGGCCCTAAATGTGTTGGACACATACTTTGTTACGACATTTAAGGCGACATTAACCAAGAATACTAAAATATGGCTGAAAAGGTGGCGGTGTTCCGCAAGGAACACTTTAATGCGGCTCATCGTCTTCACAATCCGGCCTGGTCGGATGAAAAGAATGAAACCGTATTCGGCAAATGCAACAATCCGAATTTTCACGGGCATAATTACGAGCTAGTCATTAAAGTGACTGGGCCGGTGGATCCTGAAACGGGTTATGTTGTTGACATGAAGGTGCTTAGCGCTATTTTAAAAGAATCGGTGATTGATCGGTTTGACCATAAAAACCTGAACCTGGACGTCGAAGAATTTAGAAATCTGAATCCCTCCGCGGAGAATATCGCGATCGTTATTTATTCTATTTTAAGATCAAAAATTAATTCGGAGCTCGCTCTGAAAGTAAGATTATATGAAACAGAACGGAACTTTGTCGAATATCCAGCCGACTGAATTGGTTGACATTGAGGAGGTTGGGGACGATCACGTATTTTCTACCATCGAGACACCGCTGCGCAAAGATGCTTTTGCGTTGGAGGATGATATGAAAATGGAACTGATTGAAAAACATTTCCGGCACATTATGGAAATCATGGGCCTGGATATGACGGATGACAGTCTAAAAGGCACGCCTAAACGCGTTGCAAAAATGTACATCAAGGAAGTTTTCGCCGGTTTGGATCCAAAAAACAAGCCTGCCGTAACGCTTTTTGACAATAAATATAAGTATGACCAAATGCTCGTAGAGAAGGACATTGCTGTCTTTTCGAACTGTGAGCACCATTTTGTCCCGATCTACGGAAAAGCCCACGTCGCCTACATTTCGAGCGGCAAAGTGATCGGGCTTTCAAAACTGAACCGGATCGTAGAATATTTCTCAAAACGCCCGCAAGTACAAGAAAGACTCACCGTACAAATCGCCAATGAGTTGAAATCAGCTTTACAAACCGAAGACGTAGCAGTTGTGATCGACGCGCAACACATGTGTGTTCAATCACGGGGGATCAGAGATTCAGGCAGCTCGACAGTGACGGCTTATTATGGCGGGAAGTTTGAGGAGGAAGCTAGGAAGAAGGAGTTTTTGAGTTATTTGGGGATGTAATACTTGTCACCCTGAGCGGGTGTAATACTTGGTCACCCTGAGCGGAGTCGAAGGGCGCTGTTGGCTAGGCACTGTGCACTAAGCATTGTTCCTAGCCAACAGCGCCCTTCGACTACGCTCAGGGTGACAAAGTTTTTGACAGAGCCAATGTTACACCATCGGCCCCACTTTTTCCAGCAGCGCCTTAGTCGCCTTAATTCCATCATATTCCGATAGCTTACCTCCCTCATATTCAATCCCCGCGATGCCTTTGAAGCCGCTATCTTTCACGATTTTCAGGATTTTAGTATAATCCGTTTCGATGCAGTTTCCTTTTTCGTCGAAGTCGTAGGTTTTCGCGCTCACACCTTTTGCGAAGGGCATTAATTCTTTTGTACCCTGGTACCTGTCGTAAGATTCCGCGCAGCCGCCGTCTTTTCTGGTGATACAGAAGTTACCAAAATCAGGCAATGTTCCTACGTTTTTCATATTTACCTGCTTCATCACGCCCGAAAGCCACTGACCGTTTGAAGAAGATCCACCGTGGTTTTCAACGATCACATTGATACCGGTTTTCGAAGCAAATTCACCCAGTTTGCCAAGTCCCTGTACCGCCGCTTTCGCGATTTCTTCGTTGGTACCTTTTCCGAATGCATTTACGCGGATGGTTTTGCAGCCCAGGTATTTCGCTGCTTCTACCCATTTGTAGTGATTTTCAACTGCTTTGTTGCGCACGGCATCGTCCAGCTCGCCCAAGCCGCCTTCGCCGTCGATCATGATCAAATGCGCTGTTACGCCATTGTCTTTCTGTCTTTTGATCAGATCATTCAGGTAAGTTTTGTCTTCGGCTTTGTCTTTGAAAAACTGGTTTACATATTCTACAATTGAAATGCCGAATTCTTTTTTGGCAAGTTCAGGGAATTCCATGTTCGTCAGTTTCTTCGCGAAAAGCGCTTTGTGAAGCGACCATTCAGCGAGGGAAATGTCAAACCAGAGTTTTTTGGAAGGTTCAGCGAAAAGGTCGGTGAATGTGGCGGCGGCCAGCGCAGTTGCTCCTGCCTGTCTGAGGAAATCGCGTCGTGAAACGTACATTGTGGTTAGAATTTAGATTTATGTTTATTCTTGGATATTGATTTTCGCTTCGGTGTACAGCTTCTCATTTTTCACCAGCTTGGCTGCATCCCACGCAATGTCCTGCACGAAATCGTGTGCGCGCACCGGACAATTTTCGATCCGGCAAAAATAGCAACATTGGTACAGACAGGGATCGGCATGTACAAAAACTTCCGTCTCACCCGTGTGGCTGCTTTTGAGGATGTTCTCAAAATTATGGATGGTCTCATGCACCTTTTGCAGTTCCCAATAATAAGGTAATGTTAAATGACAATCAATGTGCAAATCCGAGCCATACTGCTGCGCCCGCAAATTATGTACATCGATCCAATCCGGCTTTTTATTGTCCCGCAAAGTTTGCACCACTTTTTCGAGCAGCACATCATCCACGGCATCCATCAGCCCGGCCACCGACCGGCTTGTTATCTGGAAACCATTATATGCCAGAAAACCCCCGAAAAGGATGGAGGCCACACTATCAATCCAGACATAACCTGTGAGCATGATCAATCCTACGCTCAAAATCAGAACCACACTGCTAATGCTGTCGGTCATCAAATGTCTGCCATCGGCCACCAATGCAAGTGAGTTCGTTCTTTTGCCCTCGACCAGCAGCTTGTAGCCAATCGCCGTATTGACCAGGATTGTAAATAAGATGAAAAGAGATCCCCGCGCAAGGTTCTCGATCGGAGCGGGGTACATGAGTTTCTGAACTGCCTCATACACAATAAATAGCGCTGCAATAATGATCAGCGCGCCTTCCACTCCTGCGGAAAAAAACTCCACTTTGCCGTGGCCGTAGGGGTGGTTGCGGTCTTTGGGCTGGGCAGAAAGATAAATGCTGTAAAACGCAAAACCACTGGCGATTACATTGATAATCGATTCCAGCGCGTCACTCAGAATGGCATTCGAAGAGGTAATGTAGTAGGCAAAAAACTTCAAGCCCGTCAGCACAATGCTTGCTACAAAAGACAGTAGTATAAGTCGTTGTTTGAGCTTATTTTGGTTTATTTGCATGTCGGAGTTTAACTTCGGAGGTTAAAAATACTAAGAAATTGCGGGTTATGTCCACTGAAAATAATTGGAAGACGCTTACTACTGAAACCGTTTATGAGAACGCCTGGCTGGAACTCAGTCACCGTGACGTGATTAACCCATCGGGCAACAAAGGAATTTATGGACTGGTAAAATTTAAAAATCAGGCCATCGGCGTCATTCCAATTGACGAGGAAGGCAACATTTACCTGGTCGGACAGTTTCGGTACGCGATCGACGAATACTCGTGGGAAATTCCGGAAGGCGGCGGCTTGCTCGGTACCGATGCGCTGGAAGCGGCCCAGAGGGAATTAAAAGAAGAAACCGGTTTGGTTGCCGGAAAATGGACCAAATTTGCCCGCATACATACCTCCAACTCTGCCACAAATGAAGAAGGCTTTCTTTTCATGGCCGAGGAACTCACGCAAATGGACGCCGAGCCGGAAGATACAGAGGACTTGCAAGTGTGGAAATTACCATTGTCAGAAGCCGTCGAAATGGTGATGCGCTCTGAAATTACCGATTCCCTATCTGTTTGTGCCATTTTAATGACAGCGCGGCTGAAAGGTATCTGATATGCTCGAAGCCCTTTTTTTTGGATTGCTTACCGGCATCGCGCTTTGCCTCACATTTGGTACCGTATTTTTTTCGCTGGTACAAAACAGTGTCGATAATGGTTACCAGGCCGGTGTCAAAATTGCAGTCGGCGTTTTTGTCTGCGACATTATCTTCGTTTTCTTCGCCATTTTTGGGACAGCACTTTTGCCCGACATTCCCAATTTCAAACAATGGATGGCAGGAACTGGCGTCGTTTTCCTGATAATCATGGGCCTAAACAACCTCATCCGCGGCCAGCCTAACATTGCTTACCCCAAAACAAGTCTTGGAAACCTGGTCTATTATTTCACGACGGGTTTTTTGTTAAATGGCCTGAACCCGGTCAATTTTATCAGCTGGGTCACAATTGCTTCTTACATCCGGACCAACCTGCATTATAACTTTCACCAGGTACTGATATTTTTTGCAGCCAGCGTAATCGCAGTTTTTTTAGTGGAATGCGCGATGGCCTTTTTTGCACAAAGGCTTAAAAAGGTTTTTACACCAAAAGTGGTAACTCTATTTAACAAAGTGACAGGCGTAGTTTTTATCCTAATCGCCTGTCAGATCGCTTATAGTAATTTTATTAAATAAGTTTACTCCGTGATGTAACCCTCGGTTTTCAGGAAGTTGTTCCAGTCGTCATGCAGGTAGCTTTTGAAAACGCGCGGAAATTTATTCTGGCCGCCGAGCTTGCCTTTCGATTTCATCCAGGCGTAAAATGCTTCATTCGGCAAAATCGTCACGAAAACTTCCTGCAAAGCGTGACGTCTTTCAACTGCATAATCATCATTCAACTCGGCCAGTTTTGCGTCGAGTTTTTTCTTTAACAACTCGGTATCGACATTTTTTTCCTCCACACCGATGTACCAGTGGTGCGCGAACATGGTACCGTATTCAATACCTGAAACCGTGAATTCCTTTACAGAAAGGCTCATTTCATCGGCAACCAGGTCAATCGCCCGGTTCATATTATCCACCGAAAGGTGTTCGCCGCAAAGGCTCAGGTAATGTTTCGTACGGCCGGTGATCTGGATTTCACCACGGCTTTTATCAACAAATTTGACTGTATCCCCGATCAGGTACCGCCATGCTCCCGCGCAGGTCGAAAGCAGCAGCGCGTACTCTTTTCCTTCCTCCACCTGATCGATCATCAATGTTTCAGGATGCGCGAGCAGCGTCCCGTCCGAGTCGAAATTCTTCTCATTGAATGGTATAAACTCAAAAAAGATACCATTATCGCAAACCAGGTCCATTCCCGGCGCATTTGGGCGGGTTTGGTAGGCGATAAAACCTTCGGAAGCGAGGTAGGTATTAATGTAATAAAGCGGCCTGCCCAGCAGTTTTTCAAAACCTTTCCGGTAAGGTTCAAAGGAAACCCCGCCGTGCGCGAAAACCTGCAAGTTCGGCCAGATATCGTGGATGGTTTTTACATTATAATAGGCAATGATTTTTTCCATCAACAACTGGATCCAAGCCGGCACGCCGACAATAAATCCAATGTCCCACTCCTTGGCGATCTTGGTGATCTCTTCCAGTTTCAATCCCCAATCCTGCTGCGCGGCGATTTTTTGTCCAGGTTTATAATAAGGCCGGAACCAGTAGGGGATCTGCGCAATCTGGATACCGCTCAAATCTCCCTCGAAATGTTTGTCCTGATCTTTGAGATTGGTACTACCACTTAACATCAGAAAGCCTTTTTCATACAGATCGGGCGGAAGGTCTTTATAATGTCCGAGTGACAAAATCTGGCGGATACTGGTTTTTTGTATCGCACGCGACATGGCTTTCGTCACGGGAATGTGCTTGGAAGCGGCCTCGGAGGTGCCGGAGCTCAATGCATAATATTTGATCTGGCCCGGCCAGCATACGTCCTTTTCTCCTTCGAGAGATTTATGCCACCATTCGTTAAAGATCTTGTTGTAGTCGTAAATGGGGACATTCTTTTTGTACTCCTCGTAGAAGGCGCCTTTGTCACCAAAAAGAATGCTGGAAAGCAGTTCGTCGAAGTTGTATTTCTCTCCAAACTCGGTATATCTTGCCTTGGCCAGCAATTTGGCCAGGGTCTTTTTCTGCTGCTGATGAAGGCTCGCCTTGCGACGGTTAGCAACAATGTTACTAAAATGAATTCCTTTTTTTAATAAACTCCCTACTAATGCCATAGCTGATGTTTAAATTACAAATCCCAGGTCGATAGCTTTTCTAATGCTTCATATCCCGTCAGATCATATTGACATGGCACCACCGAAATAAAATTGTTGTCCAGTGCCCAGACATCGGTATCCTCTTTTTCCGTATCGAAATTCACAAACTCGCCAGCCATCCAGAGATAACCACGACCATTCGGGTCGACCCGGTAATCAAACTTTTCCTGCCACTTGGCATGCGCCTGCCGGCAAACTTTTATGCCCGGGATCGGTAGGTCAGATCTTGCCGGAATGTTGACATTCAGCGCAATACCGATCGGAATACCATTTTCCAGCGCCGATTCCGTGATCGATTTGATAAAAGGAACTGCGTGACTGAAATCCGCATCTTCATTGAAATCACAAAGCGAAAATCCAATCGACGGAATTCCTTCAATCGCGCCTTCAATCGCGGCAGACATGGTACCCGAGTAAAGCACATTGATCGAATTATTGCTGCCGTGGTTGATGCCGCTTACGACCAGGTCAGGTTTACGATCGAGCAAAACGTAATGTTTCGCGATTTTTACGCAATCTGCCGGCGTTCCGGAACATTCATATTCAACAACATTATCAAAAATATGCGTCTCGTACAATCTCAGCGGCTCGCCGATCGTGATCGCGTGTCCCATACCAGATTGCGGGCTGTTGGGCGCCACCACAACGACCTCACCGAGTTCCTGCATGATTTCAACCAATGTTCGGATTCCTTTGGATGTGATCCCGTCGTCGTTTGTAACTAAAATGAGGGGTTTCATAAATTTCTACTTATCAAAAGCCGGAAGCGGAGCCGCGTTGCCCTGATAAAGTACGCTGGTTTTTAGGTTGATAAAATGGTTATTTGCAGTTTTAAGCGCCAAATTTAAGCAATATGCCTTCATTCACAATAAAGCCTGCGGTTGAGACCGACATCCCGACGATCATTGAAATACAGGAAAAAACCTGGGAACCGACTTACGGTGAAATCCTTAGCAAGGAACAAATCGACTATATGTTTGAAAAAATATATTCGAGTGACGCCCTGAAAAGCCAGATGACAGAAGGCCAGCATTTCCTGATTTTGCTCAACAACAATACGCCGGAAGGCTTCGCATCCGTCTCGGATGAAGGTGCCGGAAAGTTCAAATTACATAAAATCTATGTACTTCCTTCGACGCAGGGAACCGGGGCTGGTAAATATTTGCTTGCTGAGGCTGAAAACTATGTGAAGTCGCGGTCGGGAAAAATTCTGGCCCTGAATGTGAACCGGTACAACAAGGCCAGGACTTTCTATGAGCGGATGGGCTACCAGGTTGTGGCCGAGAAGGATATCCCCATCGGCCCGTACTGGATGAATGATTTTATTCTGGAAAAAGAACTGTTTTAAAAGCTAGCTAACCTGCGCCTGCTGGGCCAGCTTCATTTTCTTAATGTTCTTTTTCTGGCTTTTCAAACCTTGAAGTGGGTGATAATGATTGCTTTGGCTCACGTAGTAGCCGGTGCCGTCGTAAGTTCTTTTGCCGGGATGCGCCTTACATTCCGGTGAGCAGGCGCCCTCCATTTCTTCGCCGCATTTGTGGCAAACCGGCACGTGTGTGTTGCATTCCGCATTCGCGCAGTTGATCATCCGGTCGCAGGGCTCGTCGCAAATGTAGCAGCGCGAAATTACAGTCGGATTTACTTTATTGACATCGACGGTTATGCGATTATCGAAAACATAGCATTTACCATCAAAATTCTCGCCGCCTTCTTCCAGTCCATAGCGGATAATGCCGCCGTGAAGCTGGTAAACATCCTGAAATCCCTGCTCCAATAGATATGCGCTGGCTTTTTCGCATTTGATACCGCCGGTGCAGTACGTCACTATTTTCTTTTCTTTCAAATGCGCGATCTCATGAATGTGCTCCGGCAGCTCGCGGAGGTTATGCATATCAAATGTGATCGCCCCCTTAAATTTGCCCACTTCATGCTCGTAATCAGAGCGCATATCCACCAAAACCACATCGGGATCGTTGATCAGCTTTTTAAATTCCGAGGGCTCCAAATGCTTACCGGTACGTACCAGCGGATCTACACCCAAATCAGAATTCACAATTTCATCCTTTACACGCACATGCAATTTTTGAAAAGCCACCTGATCGTGCTCCTCTATTTTAAACTGCACATCCCTGAACCGCTCATCCGACCGGACGTAATTCATATAAGCCTCACAAGCCTCAGGCGTGCCCGAAACGGTACCATTTAACCCTTCCGGCGCGATAATGATGCGCCCAAGCAAATTATTTTCAACGCAAAAAATATGGTGTTCGTCCCGGTAAGCCTCAGTGTCGGCAATCGGAGCGTAGTAATAATAAAGGATAACCCGGTAAGGCTTCATTTCTTTGGTCTTTAAATCTCAATGGAGGAAAAACGGATTTTCCACGCAGTTCTGTTCCTCAAATCGACCGCAAATATACAAAATAGGATATTTTTGTCCGCGACTCATCACGTTCGCTTCAAACTTTACCAGCTCATGCACATTGCGATCGTCGGAAATATCGGTGCCGGAAAAACGACTTTAACCCAAATGCTGGGTGAATATTATAAGTGGGAAGTCATGTACGAAGCCGTTGAAGGCAATCCTTATCTCGCTGATTTTTACCAGGATATGGGGCGCTGGGCCTTTAATCTGCAAATATTTTTCCTGAACAGCCGTTTTGCGCAGGTCCAGAAAATACGTGCTACCACGTATTCGACCATCATTCAGGACCGTACGATTTATGAAGATGCTTACATTTTCGCCCGCAACCTCCACGAGTCGGGCGTCATGACCGACCGCGATTACCAGACTTATCAGTTGCTGTTCGATTCAATTATCCGTAGCGTTTCGCAGCCCGACCTGCTCATTTATCTCAAAGCAGATATTCCAAAACTGGTTTCACAGATCAAAAAGCGGGGGAGGGACTTTGAAGCGGAAATTTCACTGGAATATCTTTCCGCGCTGAACAATTACTATAATGATTTTGTAGCAAGTTATGATCACGGAAAGATCATTGAAATTGATGTAAACGAAATGGATTTCGCAGCAAACCCGGACGATTTTCAATCGATTATTACCAGGTTAAACAAGGAATTGTTTTATGTTTAAAAACAAATTCCAAATTTGCTTAAACTGAGTTTGAGGATATGCAGATTAATTAGAAAAGACAAGCCAGCGCCTGCCCGAACTTGACCGATTTCTGCTGATCCAGGCTGAAAACCTTGTGATCTTCTGGCAGGAGGATCTCGACTTTGGTAACATCCCGCATTTTTTCAATCTCGCGAGGGCTCAGCGGCGCGGATAAGGTGAAGCAGGTTTTCCAGCGTGTGCGGTTTGAGGTGGTGGCGTAGAGCGAGAACTTCCCCTTTTTGGTGGTAAATTTCACCTCAGTAAACATAGGGACGTGAAAAACGAGGTCAATGTTCTCATTGCTGTAACTGAACATTTTCTCATCCCCCTGGCTCGACAAGGTCAGGTATTCGTTCTTACCGCCAAGCGGAATATTCTGATAATGAATCGTTTCGTTATTCGACTCGCTTATTTTCTCCTTGCATTGCGCAAAACAGGCACCATCAAAGCGACAAACCAAACAAAGCAGGACAAGCGTCCCGATCATCCTTTTGATTGTAAACGTTTCCAAACCAAATTAGAGGGTTGAGTTGAGTATTTTGAAGGTTTAAAGATATTAATAGAAATCCAGAAACGTTTCCCGAAAACAGGAAATTTCTATGATTCAGTTTGAAAATATTCATTATTATTGTGACAATTATTTCACATTATAAAACTCCTGAAATCTATGCACACCTTCCAGATTCTTTTCTATTTGGTTTCCGCAGCCACAATCGGGCTAGCCTTCTATTCTCTTTTTACACTAGTCAAAAAGGTTTTCAGTCCTGAAATCCGACTCACAAACCGTGAAACCGGCAAATCAGTGATACTTCCCAGGCATCACTACAACGGTTTGGCTAAAAAAATCCTTGAAGTAGTAGAGTAATGGAAGTGAAGGCTAGAAAAAAGAAAAAGCCTTCAAAATTCAGAACTGAGACAGTTACCCTCCTGACAACTTTTTTTAGCGGCATCGTTTATCAATTTCCGGATCGCTTTCCCAGAGAAATATTTTCGTTTCTGGCTGCGCCATTGAGCTATGTCTTGCAGTTTATATGGATCAGGTTATACAGTTTTCTGGATTTGAAGCTTGTGACATATAAGCTCAATTTGTATATCCATGAATTGGAATGCGAGAAGCGGATACTCGGCAAGAGTAAAACGAGGCAGCTCGAAATTGATCAGGAAATTGCTGAATATCGGAGGACTTTGAAGAGGAAACGAATTGAAAATCTGGATCTTGATGGTTAGTATAAACACAAAAAAACTGCATCCGAGAAATCGAATGCAGTTTGCAATGTGACCAGAAGGAGAGTCGAACTCCTATACCCGAAGGCACTACCCCCTCAAAGTAGCGTGTCTACCAATTCCACCACCTGGCCGAGGATTCAGGATGCAAAAGTAGTATTTATCTCTTTTGACGCAAGCGCTTGCTAAATGTTTTTTCCAGCAATTGATTTATTGTTGTGCCAATTAACCGACTTGCCTGAAATGTTAGTATTTTCAGGATTGGTACAATGTATATCTCACTTCTGAACCTATGCCTAACCACTCTCAAAACAACAGACGGGATTTTATTAAAAAATTATCAGGCGGCGCCATGCTTGCCGCTAGTCCGGTGCATGAGCTGCTTGCCGGAAATGCACCCAAATCAACTTCGCACGAACTCCCCTGGCTCAACCAGAAAATCGCGGCCAACGACCAGATCCAGATTGCCTGTATCGGTACCGGTATTATGGGAATGGGCGATACCCGCACGGCATTAATGGTGCCCGGTGTGAAGCTGATGGCAGTTGCCGACGTGTACGACGGCCACCTGGTGCGTGCCAAGGAATTGTTTGGAAAAGACATTCAAACCACCCGTGATTATTCCGAAATCCTCGGCCGTAAAGACATTGATGCGATCATTCTTGCTACGCCGGATCATTTGCATTCGCAGATCGGAATTGAAGCTTTGAAAGCCGGGAAAGCGGTTTATTGCGAGAAGCCGATGGTGCACAAGATCGAGCAGGGTTATGATATGATTAAAGCGCAGAGCGATTCCAAAAAGACTTTTCAGGTTGGTAGCCAGCGTGTTAGCTCTATTGTTTATGCCAAAGTAAAAGAGCTTTACAAAGCCGGTGCGATCGGCGAGCTCAACTTTGTGGAGGTATACTATGACCGGCATTCCGCCCAGGGAGCCTGGCAATATTCCATCCCGCCGGACGCCTCGCCGCAAACCGTTGACTGGAACCGTTTCCTCAGCAACAAAGCGCCAAAAATGCCTTACGATCCGCTCCGCTTTTTTCGGTGGAGAAATTATCAGGATTATGGTACCGGTGTAGCAGGCGATCTATTTGTCCATTTATTTTCAGGAATGCACTACATTCTGGACAGCAAAGGCCCGACGCGTATAATGACCAGCGGTGGGCTCCGGTACTGGAAGGACGGTCGTGATGTGCCGGATGTGATGGTGGGAATTTATGATTATCCGAAAACCGCTTCGCACCCAGCATTCAACCTGACATTGCGTGTGAATTTTGCCGATGGCTCAGGTGGTGGCTCTGGTTTCCGGTTTGTGGGTACCGACGGGCAGATCACCTTGCAGGGAAACACCGTGACAGTAAAGAAAAAGAAAATGGCGAAAGCGCCGGGTTATACCATCGACACTTTTCCAAAAGAGTTACAAGACAAATTCCTGGCTGAATATCAGGCAAAATATCCGTCAATCCCTGAAATGTCGGATCCTGAAATGGAGGAATACAAAGCACCAAACGGCTACGACGACCGCCTCGATCACTTTGCTTTGTTCTTCGATGCCATGCGCGGAAACCGGACCATCATAGAAGACGCTACTTTTGGTCTCAGGGCCGCCGGGCCAGCACTGCTGTCAAACAAAAGTTATTTTGAGAGCACAGTAGTACACTGGAACCCGGATGAGATGAAAATTGTGAAAGCGGTTTAAATAAAAAATCCCGGATGAAAATCCGGGATTTTTTATGATTCCTAGGTCGATAGTGGCCGCCCTGCCGGAATGTTGATCCTTTGCTTCCCGGTTGGGAATGCTGCTTTTTTCGCTTTGAATTTTGCAGTGACATATTCTACCATGTCAATTTCCCCCGTGATTGTGTCGCCGGAAAGTTTGCCGTAGAATGTCATTACCACATTGTCGCCCGGAACGCTGTACCGGCTTTGGAAACGCACTTCGTCGCCGTCGATATTTCCCATGAGCTCGCGGGTTGCGAATTCACCTTTGTGGGTTCCGTACAGATAATTCCCATCCTGTTTTTCGATCAGGAAAGTATGTTTGCTGGTACTGGTGTAAAATTCAATGTCCACATCCCAGCGACCGAGAATGTCGCCAGCGGGAGCCTTCATGACCGCTGCGGCTTTTGGGGCACTGCGTTTACGGGTCAATATTCCGTGAATTCTTTCCGCAACAATTTTGTCATTACCTGGCCCCATCATATAAGCGGCGATCGTGATCGAAGTCAGTTGCGGCCCGGCGTTATCTTGTCCTCTTCTGTAACCCGTTCCTACGGCCACC
Source organism: Dyadobacter luticola (assembly GCF_005860805.1). Lineage (GTDB taxonomy): Bacteria > Bacteroidota > Bacteroidia > Cytophagales > Spirosomataceae > Dyadobacter > Dyadobacter luticola. Next base: position 978,538 of record NZ_VCEJ01000002.1, read on the forward strand.
CTCGGCTTGGTCGTTTGAAGCTCGTCGGCAACTTCCTGACCTGTAATGTTGAGTTTTGCGGGGTCCCAGCTTACGGTGAGGGTAGGGGTAGCATTGTCCAGCGCACCTTCGGCCGGTTCTTTCACAGCCAGTTGCACGCTGTCGATACCCGTGAGTTTTTTGGAAATCGTATCCAGCCAGGATACCCACGTTCTCATTTCCGCTTTGTGGTCACGCACTGCCCAGGCTTCCACTGCCGCCAGCATTCCGATCACTTCCTCCCGACCGATCTTATTGTCGCGGCAAGGTCCGTGGTGCGGCGCGCTGGCCTGCCAAGCCGACATCAAAACATCCTTACTTCCCAGCATTAAACCGGCACATTGCGGTCCGCGGATCACTTTTCCGCCGCTGTAAGCAACTACGGAAGCACCCGCTGCCAGGTGAATGTTCGGGTTCATTGTAAGACGCTCAGCAGCAGCATCTACCAGAACAGGTACACCGGCAGGCTTCGCGATTTTTGCCACCGCAGCCACCGTCCACGGCTCTTCACCCACCATCATATAAATCATCGCGGTGCGCGGGTTGATCGCTTTTTGCAATTCTTCGATCGTTTCCACAGTGATAATTTTTACACCGCAGTTGCGGATCGCGTGGTCATATACATTGCGTGAATTTCTCGGAATGATCACTTCTGTTTTCTCAAAACCTTCCAGATTCGGGATGCGGATCAGTTTTTCAGGGTTACCGCCTGAAATGATGCCTGCCGTAATTTCATTCATACCCGCCGCACAACCGGCAGATACCATGCCCCATTCTGCACCGGTAAGTTCTGCAAGACGCTGTCCCACACCAAATGCCAGCTCGTCGATCTGCACATTGTACTGGCAGGCAAATTCCATCGCCTGTCTTACTTCCGGCAGTTCAATCGAAGCACCAATGATCGTAAATGTTCCCCGGCAGTTGATAATGGGTTCAACACCAATGGATTGATAAATCTGTGGCCCTGCTTTTAAAGGTCCGCCGGCCGATACTGCCGCGGCCGCTTTGTTAAACCAGTTCTTTGGCATGCTGCTCTCCGCCTTCGCTTCCAGCCCGCTCACCAAACCACCGGCCAGGGGCACCATAGCCAATTCTTTTAATATTTCTCTGCGTTTCATTCGGATATGAGTTTACTATTTTAATGAGAGCTAGGGACGATTGGCGGGCTGCTGATCACCGCCCTGGCGTGCACCAGCGGGACGCTCGCGCGGTGGCAGGTTGATCGGATCGACAAGCGCATTCAATGTGTACACAACGCTGCCGCCTTTAATCGTCAATTCAGTTTCAAGTCTTTTCTTGCCTTCAATTTTTCCGTCACGTGCGTAAAAACCAAATTTACCGTCACGCACATTCAGAACAGCTACATCGGCTGGAGCGCCCACCGAGAGGTTGCCCAATTCTTCATGTCTGATTTCTTTTGCAGGGTGCCAGGTACTGGCGGCAATCACGCCTTTCAGGTCCATCCCCATTGCCATAAACATAGACATAATGTTGTTCATATCTTTCATCGCCCCATTCATACTGCTCGTATGCTGGTCAGTGCTGATGGAATTTGGAAAAAAACCTTGTTTCAGAGCAGGTTGGCCCTGTGCAAGCAAGAAACTTGCGCCTCCGAACCCTACATCAAAAATGACCCCTTTTTTCTGCGCTTCGATTGCATAGGGTTTCACTTTATTGGTTTCGGTATCCACGATAGATTCGCGGCCGCGTCCGCTGTTGTTGCTGTTACCACCAAAGCAATGCGTGTAAATGTCGCCTGGACGTAACCTTTTCAGGTATAATTCTTCCAAAGGTAAAACCGGATTGGAACCGCCGAAATCAACCATAATCGGAATATTCGCCAATTTTCCGGCTTCCAGCGCGCGTTCTGTCGGTGTCCAGTCGTGACCGTTAAAGTGTGCGAGTTTTACGCCGACAATGTTATCCGGATATTTTTTTGCCATTTCAGCCGTCTTGGCCGGGTCCATTTCTTCCAAGCTGTTTTCGAATTTACCGCCCGCCATACCTTCGCCCACAATGTTCAGCATGGCGAAAACACGTGTCTTGGAAAGGTCAATGGTTTGTTTTTTAAATGTTTCGAAGGTTTTCCAACCCGAACTTCCTGCGTCAACCACGGTTGTCACGCCGGAGCGGAAGGTAAATCCGTCGGGCTGCAAACCATTCGGACCGTTGCGATAGGTACCTGCCAGATCAGTGCCCCAGAAATAATGTACGTGGATGTCAATAATGCCTGGCGTCACATATAAACCTTTGGCATCTACCACCTGTTCGCCGAGGTTTTTGTCAATGTTTTTGGCTACCAGCGCAATCTTGCCGTCGGTACCGCCGGGCGTTCCCTCAATCGCCACGTCCATGATGGCGTCAATGTTGTTTTTGGGGTCGATCACATGCCCGCCTTTGATCACAATGCTGTATTTTTTCTGCTGCGACAAAGCGGGTTTAACCAAAAATAAAAGCAGCAAAAAGGGTAGAAAAGTGCGTAAGCGCATCATTTGTTCATGGGTTTAGTATAATAATGTGATCCCTGAAAATGGTCAGCGATCCTTGAAATCAGGACATAGAAAACAAAGTCAAACCCCCATCCTTATACTACATTTATTTTCATTTCTGGATTTTCACGAAAGAAAGTACAGGCTTTTTTGTAAACATTAAATACAAAACATCAGTAAGTGCCATATTTTACCAATAAAAGAATGTAGTTTTTACTGGAATCCGACGCAACAGCCGGATTGCACCATGCGTAATGACTCTGCAAACCTGCTGTTTATGAAAAACCCTTTACTTCTGATCATAATGTTCCTGCTTACATGCCCGGCGCTGGCCCAGGTCGATTGCAGTAATGTGGGTTTTAAACAGGGAACCACTGCGGGCTGGACACTGAGTTACGGCACCGTTTCGGACGAAAATCAGCAGACCAACTTCTCCCCGGAAATCACCGGGACGCAGAACAGCGAACATGTAATCACAAATATCCGAGACGGAAACGATCCGAAGATTCCCTCGATACCGATGGTGGCGCCTGGCAGCACGCATTCCATCCGCATCGGTAATGTGAACGAGGGAGGACATTATTCAAGGATCCGTACCAATTATAAAGTGACGGCGGATAATTCGCTTTTTCAATACAGGTTCGCAGTGGTACTTCAAAACACGGGTTCCGAAGGCCGCGCCAATCACGAACCTTATCAAAAGCCTGGTTTTGATATCCTCATTTTTGATAATAACGGCCAGGAATTGCCGTGCAGCAGCTACGACATTCAGTTGCAGGGTGCCGCTACGGTCGACGGTTTCCAGGCATCCGGCGATATTCAGTACCGCAACTGGACCACCGGCGCCATCGATCTGCGAAATTCGGTTGGCAAAACATTAACCATCGTGGTAACCGCGCACGGCTGCACGCGGATGCGGCATTTTGGTTACGCTTATTTCGATGCGGAATGCTTGAAATCTGAAATAAAAGCCGCTTCAAATTGTCCCGACGAAAACGGTTTCCTGACTTTGATGGCGCCGTCGGGATTTACAAACTATCTGTGGAGCAATGGTGCCAAGACCCAGAATGCGCAGGTAAAAGCGAATGTGGGTGAAAAATTCAATGTAAAATTCTCGCCGCTTGGCAGTCTCGACGAAAGCTGCGCGCTGAGCCTGGATTATACGGTTACATATAAAAAAAGTACGGCGGTAGTTTCCGATACGATCTGTGAGGGGGATACCTATGCTTTGGGAGATACCATCCTGAGGACCAGCGGCGTGTATGTCCGGAATGTGAGTAAAAGTAATGTTTGCGACAGCACTGTGACCTTAACGCTCACAGTAAATCCGGTAGGGAATTACACCCAGAAAGTACAGATCTGCCAGGGCGAAACTCTGGCTGTGGGAGATAGCATTTATTCAAAATCAGGCACTTACACCAATCATATTCCTCAAAGAACAGGGTGCGATAGTCTGGTAACAACCGTTTTGGAAGTTGTTGAACTCGCATTGTCTGTCTCGCCTACGCTCTCGATCACGCAGGGTGATAGCGTGCAGGTACAATCATTTGTCAATCCGACCGGCGAGTATCTGTATCATTGGTCGCAAACAGGTTTGTCCTGCACCGATTGCCCCGACCCCTGGGCATCCCCGGTAACTTCTACGGTTTTTGAGTTGCAGGTAACCGACCCGAATGCGGTTTGCAACAAAACCGCCAAAGTGCAGGTGTACGTGAAACCATGCGGCATCGACGCCCCTGGTGCATTTTCCCCTAATCACGACGATCTCAACGAAGTGTTTTTTGTGTACGGAAATAAATGTGTAAAAATGATCCGCGAAATGGCAATCTACAACCGCTGGGGCCAGGTCATTTTCCAGAAATCCAACTTCGCCGCCTCTGACCCTGCTTTCGGCTGGGATGGGAGCTTCCACGGCCAGCTTTCCCAGGCAGGAGTTTATCCCTATAAAATCAAGGTAGAGCTGAACAATGGTTCGTTTCTGGATTACGACGGCACAGTGAATTTGCTGCGGTAGTCTGATATTTTTCAAATTTTTTTTAAATCAATGTCTTATTCCGTCAGGCCCAATTGTAATGATGGTGAAAATGATTTTTGATCAACTAAATTTTTTGAAAAAATGGACGAATACATTGTTTTTATGAGGCTAGACCTCATCACGAAAGATGCGCAGCCGTCACCAGAGCAGTTGCAGGTTTACATGCAGCAATATCAGGACTGGGTAGGAGGGATCGCTGCCCAAAACAAATTCGCAGGCGGTAAGGGACTTTCCACCGAGGGTAAAGTAATAACATTCAACGACGTAGTAACCGACGGCCCTTTTGTTGAACTCAAAGAATCGATCGCCGGCTTCATCATTATCAAAGCGGAGAGCCTGGAAGAAGCAACCGAAATGGCCCGCGCCTGTCCGATTTTGAAAGGTGAGGGTAACAGCGTGGAAGTCAGGATGATCACCACCGTGCATCCGCAAGCTTAGTTTATCCAAAAAAAGAACTTCAAACAATCCCGAAACCACACCTTGACCACACTCATCCCGCACCTCTTCCGCACCGAATACCGGAAAATCGTTTCAGTGCTATGCCGCCGGTTCGGTTTTCGGGAAATCGAAACCGCGGAGGACATTGTGAGCGATACTTTTCTGACGGCCGCGCAGTCGTGGGGTATTGAGGGTGCGCCGCCGAACCCGGCAGGCTGGCTCTACGAGGTAGCGAAGAATAAAGCCAGGAATTATCTGCACCGGCAGTCGATTTTAAATGATAAGATTTTGCCTGAAATGCTGGGTTGGGAATCAAAATTCGATGAAAATGAAATCGATTTGTCGCCGGTGAACATTAACGATAGTCAGCTGCAAATGATGTTTGCGGTCTGCCACCCGGCCATTTCAGCAGAATCGCAAATTGCGCTTTCGCTGCGGATTTTGTGTGGTTTCGGGATTGAAGAGATTGCTGACGCGTTCCAGCTGAGCAAGGATACCATTAATAAACGATTGCTGCGGGCCAAGGAAAAGTTGCGGGAAGCTAACATTCCGATAGAGATGCCGGATACCGGCGAAATTAGCGCACGGCTGGAACCGGTGCTGACTACCATCTACCTGCTTTTCAATGAAGGATATTATTCGGTCAGCAAGAATAAAGTACTGCGGAAAGATCTTTGCCTGGAAGCCATGCGCCTCTGTACGATGCTGATTGAAAATGCGCAAACCAATGAACCTCAGGTAAATGCACTGCTTTCATTAATGTGCTTTCACGCATCCCGGTTCGAAGCCCGTTTAAATGGCGAGGGCGCATTGGTCATTTACGAGGAGCAGGATACCGATCTTTGGAATACGGATCTAGTGAGTAAAGGTGGTTATTTTCTGCGCTGCGCTGCGGGTGGCAAAACATTATCGCGGTACCATCTGGAAGCGGCGATTGCGTACTGGCATACAGTTAAAACAGAGGGTTCTGAAAAGTGGGAGAATATCTTACAGTGTTATAATCAGCTTTTGCAGCTGCATTATTCGCCCGCAGCGGCCCTGAGCCGAACCTATGCGTTTTCAAAAGTACATGGAAAAGAAGCGGCGATCCGCGAGGCCGAAAAGCTCGGACTGACTGGAAATCATTTTTACCATCTGCTCTTAGGTGAATTATCGTTTCCTGCCGATCCGCTAAATGGTCAGGAACATTTTAAAAAGGCTTTGGCCCTGGCGAAAACAGAAACCGAGAAGCATGCCATTTTGAGAAAATTGAGGCAAAACAATTTGCCAAAATAATTTTAAACACGGGTACCCTTTTTCGCCGCCTTTGCCGCGCGTGCTTTTCGGAAGCGATCGAAGAAAAAGCTGTTGATCCGGATAAAGATCAGCAAACCGATCAGAATGAAAACCGCATTCAGCTTGTAAGAAAAGCCATTAAATTCCTCATTTCCCTTTAAATCAAGCTTATATCGCAGCCAGGTACGCTCTACCGTCGTAGTCGGTTTGTCAAAAGGCAGGGCTTCGTCGTAAATCGGTTCGACGATAAATTTCCCAGTGGTATCAATGTAGCCGTATTTGTCATCGATGCGCACCATCGAACGGCCATTGTTGTAGTAGGAGGCGAAGTCGTATTTAAGTGGCGTCCTGATCTTCCCGGATTTGTCAATGTGGCCAAATTTTCCGTTTATCGCGACTGCTGAGCGATCTTCTTTGGTAAATCCCGTCGCTTCGTCGTACAGGAATGCGATGCGGGTTTTGCCGCTTTTGTCAATGCAGCCCCATCTATTATTCTTTTTTACCCAGAACAAACCGTTGGTTGGCTTGCGGGTATCGGTGTATTCAAACGGCGTGACCATGTCGCCGGTGAAAACATTCAGGTAGCCGAATTTATCACCATATTTCACCCGCTCCATGCCCTGCCCGGAAAACTCGTAGGTCGGGTCAATGTCGTCCAGCGCCACGGGCACTTTCAGGATCATGTTTTTATCAATGATGCCGAACTTGCCCTGGTAGCTGAAATGATAAATGTATTTGGAGCTCTTGATTTCCTTCTCGATAAACGGGCTGAAATTGAAATTAAGAATGTAGAAATCCCGGCCCTTTCCCCAGAGCACGTCCTCCCGCGTATCCTTGCCGCAAAGGTGCCTTACTTCGGCTTTGGAAATCAGAAAGTCATTTTTGAAATACTGGATCGGCATTTTGTAGATCGTATTGCCTTTGGTATCAATGTAAGACAATCCAAATTGTTTTCCCGCGCGGTAAATGACCCAGGTTTTTCCATTACGAAAACGGTCGGTAGAAACATAAACCGGCGGCACAATTACTTTCCCGGACATATCAATAAATCCGTGCTGACCTGCATTCGGATCACCTTCCATGGCTACAAACTCAGCCAGCCCGTCAGCAAAATCCCCGATGTCCTTGAATGCCGGCGTCAACTTTTTACCTTGCTGATCGACCAGCCAGGTTTCGTATTTTTCGCATTTCACAGTGATTTTTTTGACCACAAAAACATTCCCATACTGCCGGTGCTCCTGGTAATCTTTTAGCCAGGGCTTATTGTCGGCAGGGCCGGGTTGTGCCGCTGCGGGCTGCACATGAAGTAAGATGATCAGAAAAATGAAATACCGAAATGCCGATTGAAACATCAAAAAAGGGAAATTGATGGTAACTAAGTGGCTAATATAAAAAACTCAGCCATTCAAATACCACTGCCGGTTACATTAATGTTGCCCGATTTTCTCGCCAGTTTAAAGGCTTCCTGCGTCACTTCGGCCGGGTAACCGTTCAATTCCAGTATCCTGATCGCATTCGTATTAGTCAGCACGCCGGGTTTGATCTGGTAGTCGAAATGAATGTCATCATTTTCGACTACCTCGGTAAAATGGTAGGCGCTGAATGTATCCCGCAACAAATCGGCCAGTTCAAGATCATGTGAGGTTACAAAAACAATGTTATCCGCCCCGCTTAGATATTCCAGTACCGCCTTCCCGGCTGCAATGCGCTCCACGGTATTGGTGCCTTTAAAAATCTCATCGAGCAAAAACAAATTGGCATCACCCGACCGGCTCTCGTTCAGTAATGCTTTGACGGCCAGCACTTCCTCAAAATAGTAACTCTTCTCGCTCAGCAAATCATCCGAGATACGAATGGCAGAATGCACCCTCAGGAGCGGAATTTCAAACTGTTTTGCGAAGCAAGTACCGATCGTCTGCGCCAGGATAGCATTGATCCCGATCGTACGGATGAATGTCGTTTTGCCCGACATGTTGGAACCGGTAAGCAGCGCAGATTTTTGTGCAAGCGTAATCGAGTTAGGCACCCACTGGTCGATTAGCGGGTGATATATGTCGCTGGCAGTCAATGTATTTTTATTTCCTTCCAAATTTGGAATACAAAAATGCGGCAGATCTTTCCGAAGAAAATCAATCGATAACGCGACGTCGATCTCTCCGACAAAATTAAAAATCTGGTCGATCTCCTTCCGCTTCTTGTCCAGTTGGTCCAGCACGTGAAAAAGCACCAGCGGTTCGATCAGAAAGAGCGCTTTGACCAGTTCCAGCAGATAATCCACTAACTGCCCGATTTCGCTTTGCAATTTGGCTTCCATTTTAAAAAGCGACATAGCCGCCCCAAGACTATCAATCGCCGAGATGGAATCCTGAATCTCCGGCTCCGTTTTGCCAAGATCATTCGATTCGGCGAGGTTTTTCGCAACCTGCGTCAATAATGATAGCTGCGAAACCGAGCTGCGATACATGTAAAGGTTGTTTTTATTCCAGTAATGAAAACCAAAATTGATGGCCAGCAAGATAATCAGCGCAATGAATGCCTGCGGAACAAAGAATAACATTAAAACAGCAAGCACACTGGCTACGGAAAGTGCCGGGACAATCCCGAACCAAGCTGGTTTTCGCATGTGCTCTTTCAGAAACAACGCGGGGAGGTTGTAGGCATCATCACTTTGCAGCCTGGATAATTGTAGCAAAATGCTGCTCTTGGTTTCGGGATTCTTGTTCAGACTTTCAATACATTTTTCGAAACGCTGTGCGTGCTGCCCGTCCCGCGGAATGGTCCTGATCGTGTGATATAGTAGTTGCTGGCCGATTTTCGAAGTTGTGCGGTCAATGAACATGAATATTTCGTCCATGTCCAGGTCGCTGAATGTGCGGTCGGAAATGATTTGGTGAAAACCTGCTTTATCCGATAGTTTGAAGAATTTTTCGATGCGGAAGAAATCAAAGGTTTCTTTTTTGATTTTACCAAAATCCTCCGTTCCCTTCTTTATGCTTTTGAACATCGAGCTTTATATTTTAATTAATCGGATAAAACCCAAATTCACCGTCCGTCAACGTACGTAAACTGTTCGAAATCGGACAGAAAAATATGTGTAAAAGGCTGTAGCGAATTGGGGAACGGGAAGTTACCACACGGCATGAAAGTTGCTGTCATGGTCTATCTCCTTATCTCTTTCTTATGATCAAAAACTACGTGGTCCTGGCCTTCCGCAACCTGGTCAAGGACAAATTTTACAGCCTGATCAACATTCTCGGGCTGACAATCGGCGTGACCTGTGGCATGCTGCTGTTCCTTTACGTGGCCGACGAGTTGAGCTACGATAAGTACCACGAAAAAGCTGACCGCATTTACCGGATTGTTTCTTACATCCGCGAGCCGGACAAGATCAACAAATGGACCAGCACGCAGCCGCCGCTGGTGAAGACTTTGAAACAGGATTATCCCTTCGTCGAGAGCTACGTGCGTTTTTTCGGAAATGGACGTACCATGTTCCGGCTCGGCGAGCAGAAGTTTTACGAAGAAGACGTGTACTCCACCGACTCGACGGTATTCGATATTTTTACCTATCAATTCCTGGAAGGCGACCCGAAACTGGCACTCTCGCAACCAGGCAGCATTGTCCTGACTGAAAAAGTAGCGAAACGCTTTTTTGGAAAAAATGAGGCAGTAGGAAAGATCCTGCGCACCGACGATACCACTTCGTATAAGGTCACGGGTGTAATCAGAGACGTGCCGAAAAATTCGCATTTTACATTCAATGCATTGATGTCGCTCAACAGCAACCAGCGCAACGCCGACGGCTGGGGTGGATTTTATATCAACAGCTACCTGCTGCTTTCCAAAAATGCCGATATCAAGAAGCTGGAAGCAGGTTTTCCCGGGTTGTATGACAAATATATGTCGTCGATTTTCAAGCGGATGGGTATCCACATTACTTACCAAATGCAGCCGCTGACGAGCATTCACCTCTATTCCAAATTCGACGGGGAGAATAACGGTGACATCGGGTACGTCTACACATTTAGTGCGATAGCGTTTTTTATGCTGCTGATCGCCAGTATCAATTATATGAACCTCGCCACGGCGCAATCGGCCCGCCGCGCCAAAGAAGTCGGTTTGCGCAAAACGATGGGCTCGCTGAAAGGTGCGCTGATCGCGCAATTCCTGACCGAATCGGTACTGATCACCTTGATTTCGCTTTTCGCCAGCCTTATTATGGTCGCGGCGCTGCTTTCGTTTTTCAATCAGGTTTCGGGTAAAGAAATCGGTTATCTGGAATTATTAAGCCCGAAATTCATGCTGATCGGCGTGGCGATTGTGGTATTTACCGGGCTGGTAAGTGGCAGTTATCCTGCGTTTTACCTGTCTGCATTTGAGCCTGCGCAGGTTTTAAAAGGATCCTTCAAGGCACGTGGCGGAGGCTTTTTCAGGAAAGCTTTGGTAGTAACGCAGTTTTCTATTTCCATGGTCATGCTGATCTGCACCTGGATCGTGTACCAGCAGCTGCGGTACATGCAAACGAAAGATATGGGTTACGACCGCGACCAGGTGCTCACAATCGACTACCAGGACCAGCAGCCGCATGACAAGTACAATGCATTTAGAAAAGCTTTGCTGGATAACCCTAACATTCAAAGTGTTGCGACGGCGTCGTCGCCGGTGAGCAACATTGGCGGGCGGGTGATTTTCAATGTTGAATCTTCTACCGGCATGAAAGAAATGGCTTTCAAACCTACGGTGATCGACCACGACTACATAAATACGATGGGCATGAAAATCGTGAAAGGCCGGAATTTTTCGGAAGATTCGCCTGCCGATACGGCCAATAGCGTATTGGTAAACGAGGCGGCCGTAAAACGGATGAACTGGAAAGATCCGATCGGCAAAAAAGTAATGCTGGGCACGGTGCCCGCCGATGGCAAAAATCCGCCTCCGACGGCGCAGGTTGTGGGGGTTGTGCGTGATTTCCATCAGCAATCGCTTTACAATCCGATCGAGCCGCTGATTATGATTTACCGCCGGAGCAGCGGGGTGATGCACATCAAGGTCAAAACCAAAAATACCAAAGAGACACTCGCTTACATCGGCCAGAAATGGCAGGAAATATACCCGAGCCGGCTCTTCGAATACCGCTTCCTCGACCAGGATTTCGAATCGGCTTATCAGGCCGATGAGCTCCGCGGCAAGATCTTCACCGCATTTTCGGCATTGACGATCCTGATTGCCTGCCTAGGATTGTTCGGCCTCGCCACATTCACGACCGAGCAGCGGGTGAAGGAAATCGGGGTAAGAAAAGTGCTGGGCGGCTCAGTGACGAGCGTGGTCCTGCTTTTATCCAAGGATTTCACGAAGCTGGTACTATTCTCTTTCCCGATCGCGATCCCGATCGCCTATTTCTCCATGCATAAATGGCTGCAAGGGTTTACCTACAAAACCGAAATGAATGTCTGGATATTCCTCGGCGCCTGCGCTGTGACGCTCGTCATTTGCTGGCTGACGGTAATTTATCAGTCTTTAAAAGCGGCGCTGGCCAACCCCGTAAAATCTCTCAGGTCGGAATAAAAAGCAAAATGATATATAACCGGCACCGGTGCTAATTTCTTAGCGCCGGTGTTTTTTTGTGAAATATAGCTGAGTATTACGCGGCAAGAATACCTGCGGTTCGGGTGCAATTCAAAGTATTTCGTATAGGTATAAGCGTGTAGTATTGCTATCGTAGAATTTAATTTATTTTTCGACGAAACTAAATAGCGAAATAAAATATCGATATTATGACTTACGCCATCATTTATAACGAAAATCACCTTTTATTGGATAATTTGTTCTGAAATACGTTGCTAATTATTTTTTTAAGATGGTTTACTCTTTATATTTGTTTGAAACCAAATCCTCTACGTTGTTCTATATTTATTGTGTGAAAATTTCTTCTACTCAGATAAATACGGGTATCCGCAATTAAAAGATTTTGTTTTCCAATACCCCACATTGTTTCCGATTTTGTAAGTACCGGGAACAACATTTAACGCTATCATAAGAATTGTTTGTTAAAAGAATCTGTCGCCGGGAAACCGCTTGACCAGAGATCTTTTTTGTCAAAATTTTATGTAACCCAAAGTGACCCATGCTTTTCATTTAAAGGCTGGAAGTCATTTAAGATAGTCGTCTTTAACCCTTTTCACTTTAATGATTTAATTCTGGTTTATGGTCAAAGTTGCTTTAATCGGTGCTGGCAAAATGGGTATTTCTCATTTGGCAATTCTTGGTGCTCATCCCAATGTGGAGGTGGTGGGCGTGAGTGATACATCTAAAATGGTACTGGATGTATTTGGAAAATATTCTTCGTTTCCCTGTTTTACCAACTATGAGGAAATGATTAAAGTAACGAAGCCGGATGCCGTTTTTGTTGCAGTACCAACCAAATACCACGCCACCATGGTGCGCAAGGTTTTGGAAAGCGGAAAGCATGTTTTTGCTGAAAAACCTTTCTGTCTCACTTCCGAAGAGGGCAAAGAGCTAGCCGGACTGGCAAAAGAAAAAAAGCTTGTAAACCAGGTTGGCTACCATAACAAATTCATTGGCACATTCAAGGAAGTAAAGCGTATCCTGGATATGAATGCACTGGGAAAAGTGGTGCATTTCACGGGAGAATCTTATGGTCCGGTTGTTATTCGGGAGAAGGCTGAAACCTGGCGTTCTAATCCGGAAGAAGGCGGCGGATGCCTGATGGATTATGCCTCACATGTAATCGACTTGATTAATTATTTGCTGGGCACGATTACCAGTGTGAAAGGTGCCATGCTGGAATCTATTTATTCCAAAAATGTGGAAGATGCGGTCTTTTGTATGCTGGAATTATCGACCGAAGTGACGGGCATTTTGTCTGTCAATTGGAGTGATGAAACCTACCGGAAAATGTCTACCTCTATCACCATTCTGGGTAAAAAAGGCAAGATCATCTGCGACGCAAACGAATTGAAAGTATACTTCAAATCACACGATTGCCCGGAAGGCTACACCAAAGGATGGAACATCCGGAATGTGACGGATCTGACTGATTCTGTGGACTTTTATTTGCGCGGAGAAGAATATTCCGCACAGATCGACCACTTTATCAATGCGGTTCAAAACCAGACGCCGAGTCCGATCAACGACTTTTACAGTGCATGGCAAACCGACCATGCGATCTCGCTCATTAAAAAGAATAGTATTCTATAAACCAACCCTTAAGATAGTATCATTATGATGGACAGGATCATTTTTGGTGATAATCAGTTTTTCGCTGTTAATCACATCTCTGACGAAAAATCCCGCGCGCAGTCGATCAGATTTAAAGACGATAGTGCGATTATTCAAACGCTGGACCTGGCGATCGACAATGGTGTCGATACGTTTATGTGCACTACCCACGACCGGATTGAAAACATTTGTGATCACATCCGCAGAAATCCAAAGCGGTACGAAGATTTCAAGATGTATCCCTGCATGCCTTATGCACATAAATATGCCAATGCGGTGACGGAAATGGGTTACGCCGGTACATTAAAACATTTCGTGCCAGGCAATTTTATGGGTTCTCTTTTTAAAGGCGGGATGGCATTTCTTTCCAAAGATTATCTTTCTATTATGGAATTGCTGGTCGATTCCGAAATGAAGATGTTTAAGGGAATTCAAACACCTGTCATCTTTTTGCAAAATGTAATTACCGATTTGCTCCTGGGTCTGGGAATGGTGGATATACTTGCGGCATTTCACGTTTACGTCAAAAAGAAATACAATGCGGAGGCTGGATTCATTACAATGAATTTGCCCAAGCTGCTTACTGCATTAGAAAGCAGAGGCATTGAAAACCCGATCATTTGCGCGTCTATTAATAAGGCCGGATTTAGAATGTCGGGCGGAATTGGGGCTTATGAAAAAGCTTTGCGGACGAGAAAAGTAAGGGTGATGGCAATGCAGGTTTTAGCCGGTGGTGCAATCCCTCCGCGTGAAGCAATTGAATATGTTTGTAATCTTCCCAACATTGAGTCAATTCTGTTTGGTGCTTCTTCGGCGGGCAACATTAAACAAACCGTTTCTTTAATTAATGAACATTCGATGCAATATGAAATGCATTGATATGAATAGTTTTTAGCCGATTTCTTATTATGAATGTACAGAAACCCGGATACACCTCCTTCACAGTTCCGGAGATGTCTGCCCGGACTACTCACGTTAAAAACAGAACCAGGCAATATCTTTACCACTGGCCTTTATTCATAATTGCCCTCGTGATTTCGGGGGCAGTTTTATTCCTTTATTTAAAAATGTTTAACCCAACCTATGAAGTCCGGGCGTCGTTTTTTATTCAGGATGAAGAAAAAAGATCGGGTGAGAAGTCTCCGTTGCATGAAATTGATTTGATCAGTTCGGCGAGGGTGCTTGAAAATGAACTTGAAATACTGAAATCCAAGCAGCTGATTGGCAGGGTAATCGAGGATCTGAACCTTGATATTAATTATAAAGTAATTGACGGGCTTTCTTCCAATGACCTTTATAACGCGGGCCCAGTAAAATTTACCCTGATCAAACCCTCCGGGAATTACGAGAAAGGCAAGATGCGGATTTTGATCAAGGATAAAAATGGATTTCTTCTGGAAACTGTGGGCGGTGAATCCAGGGAGATGACATTTAACAAACATTACGTCAGCAGCTTTGGAGAGTGGAAACTGGAACCGGCGATGAATCTCGGTCAATTTATTGGAGATAAAATACAGATTGCAATCGCTGATCCCGGTAAGCTGGCAATCCAGTACCAGGACAAGATCAGCGCAGTTTTGCCGAGCAAACTGTCCACAACCGTCGCGCTTTCGATCAAGGACGAGGTGGCTCAGCGCGGTATCGATGTTTTAAACCGGCTGATGTTCAATTATAACCTGGCCGGCGCAACCGCGAAGAATAATGAAACCCAAAGCACGCTGGCTTTTATCGATAACCGTCTCGCGTCTTTGTCGGGCGAGCTGAGTGATGCTGAAAAAGGAATTGCAACATTCAAAAGCAGCAGGGGACTCACTGATATCAGCTCAAACTCGAAAGTAAGTCTGGAAAACATGCAGACCAACGACGCTCAGCTCAACGAGGTGAATGTGAAGCTCAGCATTATTGAGGGTATTGAAAGTTACGTTAATTCCAATGTTAATACTGGCAAAGCGCCCGCCACATTAGGCATATCCGATCCGGCGCTGAACAGCTTGATCGAAAAACTTTCGTATCTGCAACTGCAGCGCGAGCGGCTTCTGGGAATGATGCCGGAGACCAACCCGGAATTCGAGCCGATCAACAGACAAATTGCGTCAACCAAAGCTTCGCTGAAAGAGATAGTCGGCAGCTTGAAATCCACCCTGATTAGTACCCGCGCCAAGTTGCAGACATTCAATTCCCGCTTCGAATCGTCGATCAAAAATATTCCCGTACAGGAACGCGAATTTATCAGCATTAAAAGACAGCAGTCAATTAAGGAGAGCCTGTATACTTATTTGTTGCAAAAAAGAGAGGAGGTTTCCGTGAGCTATGCAAGTGCGGTAGCCAACGACCGAATTATCGATCCTCCTTATGCCATCGCTCCGAAAGGCATTTTGAAATACCTGGCAATGCTGGCAGCGCTGATTTTCAGCATTGCAGTGCCGGTAGGGTTCGTGTTTATACGCGATTTTTTCAGTTCGAAAATTACAGATCCGCAGGAAATCGAAGACCTCAGCAGCATTCCTGTACTTGGAGAATTACCTTTTGAGGGTTCAAAGAACGCGATCACCGTCTCCGGGCTTTCTACCAGTCTCATTGGGGAGCAGTTCCGGGCCTTGCGTATCAAGCTGTTTTATTTGTTAAAGGAAAATCAGGGCGCGCGGGTTATCCTGGTCACTTCCGGCTTACCAGGTGATGGAAAGAGCTTTGTCAGCAGCAACCTGGCAGTCACTCTGGCGCTGTCGTCCAGGAAAACAGTGATCGTTGAATTGGATATGCGCAAACCCAAAATGGCCGCCTCGCTGGAAATGTCAGAGGACAGGCCGGGTGTGAGTGAATACCTGAACGGAGAAGCGGGCCTGAAAGACATTGTGCAGCAATCGAAAACGGAAAAAAGCTTGCATTTTATTGGCAGCGGCCGTATGGTCAAAAATCCCTCAGAACTGCTAGAAAGACCTAAATTGGCGGAATTGATCGGGCAACTCCGGGAATTTTACGACGACGTGATCATCGACAGCCCGCCGGTGCATCTGGTGCCCGACGCTATGATACTTTCGCAGCTGACGGATGTGACTTTATATGTGGTTAGGCAGGGGATCACCGAAAAGCCGGAGCTGGATTTTATTTCAAAACTAGCTAATAAAAAGCAGCTGCTGAACCTGCAGATCGTATTCAACGGCGTGAAAGGATCCAAATATGGCTACGGTTATGCCTACGATTACAGCTACTACAGTCCCGGCAAAAAAGAATCTGTTTTTAGTGATTTCTGGCACCGCTTCTAGGCGGCTTCTACGCTTAGGCCGTGCTTCTGCATGGAGCCGTGTCTTCAAATATGTAATTGATTAATGATACATCTGAAAAGTTATAACAGTTTTTTTCGAAACATTCTACTAAGGATCAACCGCAGCGACGAAAGATCGAAGGAGATTATCTTGAATATCGTTAAGTCGCTGGTGGTCAAAATCATAAGTATGGTGGTAACGCTTGCGCTCATTCCGGTTTCGCTGCACTATGTCGAAAAGGAGAGTTACGGCGTCTGGCTGACGATCGCTTCGGTGATCACCTGGTTCAGTGTTTTCGATTTCGGCTTATCAACCGGATTGACTAACCGCCTTACGGAAGCTTTCGCGACAAAAAAGGACGATTTGGTAACCGTTTATTTGTCCACAACTTATTTTATTCTGCTGATTATCACGGCTGTACTCGTGATGGTTTACCTGCTGGTTTCGCCCTGGATTGATTGGAACAGTGTTTTCAGCACAAAAATGGATTCCACGACTCTTCGTTCGACGGTCAACATTGCATTTGCCTCTTTCGGGATGCTTTTTGTTTTGAAACCGGTCTTATCCTTACTGATGGCCCGGCAGAAACATTTCCTTGCCAGCATTATCCTCGTGTCCGGCAATTTGGCTGCGCTGGTATTGGTTTACTTTCTGGGACCCGCGATCACCAATAACAAGCTTATATTTTTTAGCAGCGTACTGGCTTTTTCTTATCCTGTTTTTATTCTTCTTTTTTCGATTTATCTCTTCGCTTTCGAGTACCGGGAATTTTGTCCGCGAATCAGTAAGATCGATATGTCGCACGGCAAGAACCTGTTTGGTCTCAGTGCAAAGTTTTTCATTATACAGGTAAGTGTGATTGTGGTACTTACGGCCAACAATTTCCTGATCGCGCATTTTGTGGACAATGACCATGTCACTTATTACAACATTGCTTTTCGGTTATACAGCATTGTTTCGATTTTTCAATTAATGTTTTTGCAGCCACTCTGGTCAGGTTTTACACATGCATATTCTCTCAAAGATTTTGAATGGATCAGAGGTGTGATTATCAAGATCAATAAAATGAATCTCGGTTTATGCGTAGTTTTGTCTTTGTTTTTCCTGCTTCATAAAACCATTTACGATCTCTGGATCGGTAAGGATATTATCATTCCTTTTGAAATCGATTTGCTGTTGTTTATCTATTTTGCCTGCTATTTGTATATGCAAACTTATGTATATTTTATCAATGGAATCGGCTCGTTGAATTTGCAAACCTTACTCAGCATTCTCATCATCGCTGTTCAGTTTCCCATGGCATATTTGCTTATTGAGAAAATGGATCTCGGAATATCAGGTTTGTTGATGCTGAACATTTTCTGGGTAATCGTGTCGACGATTTTATGGAAGATGCAGTACAAAAAGGTCATGTCCGGGGAAGTGCTAAGAAGAATATGGCAATAATGCTGAACCGGAAGAAATAAAAAATGTTTAAAATACTTTCTGCCCGCATACTGCTTCTGATCTTTTTCGCCAATTTCTTTTATGAAGAGAATGGGCTCTTCATTTACAAAAGAATTATTTATTCCATCCTGACTTACTGGGCGATTTTTGATTTGGGAAGGTTTACGTGGAACTGGATTCAGGAGCGTCGAATGCGTGAAATGCCCTCATTTTATCAGACACATCTTGTTACTATCATCGTTTTCACATTGTTTAATGTGTTTGTTGATCTGCGAAATCCCAGGTTGAACCTCGTCACCCTGATAAATAATCCGCAGGCAATGTTATCGGTTGTGCCTGTATTCCTTTTTCTGATAGGCCGTTATGCCGAGGATTTTACCGGTGTTTTCAAAGTGCTGCGTTTGGCTTGTATCTTCTTTCTCATGACCTGGGTAATCACGCTTCCCGGGCGGCTACCTTTTTATCCGGGATACATTGCCTCGCACGCAATCCTGCCGTTTTTTCTGATCTCTTTCGTCGATAAGAAGAAAATGGCATTTGCCATCACATTGCTGGCGGCCGCTGCTGTTTTTAGTATGTTTTCCAATTACAGGATCGTTCTATTACAACTGCTGTTTTTCTTTGGGTTATTCTTTTCGCTGGGTGCTGTTAAAAATAATAATTATCTGAAATTTCTGATTATCCTGCTGGCGTGTGGGTTGGTTTTTATTGCTTTGAACAATTTACAGGATGTCCTTGCCATGTTCAAAGGGATTCTTGGTAAAAAGGATTTTGACGGAGACGATACGCGCTCATTTCTCTATCAGGAGCTTTTCGCCGATTTCAGTACGACCGAACTGTTCTTTGGCCGTGGATTCTTGGGGACATATTTCAGCGACTATTTTTTAATGCTGATGGAGAACCTGGATGACACCGGAGATTTTTATCAGCGATTTGGAATAGAAGTGGGCGTGTTACAATTGATATTGAAGGGTGGATTTGTCTATTATTTCCTCTACACATTTCCACTCTGGTTCATAGCGGTTCGCGGGATATTCTGGCATTCTGAATTGACGATTGCATTTTATATCAGTATATACATTTTGACAGAGTTGCTTCTCATGTTCTTTGAGAACATACCTTATTTCAATTTTCAATTTTCCTTATTGTTTCTGTTTGCAGGCTTTGCATACAGAGTTATATATTTCAGGAAAAAATCCATTGTTCCAGATACACTTGTAAGTGTTGAATGATAGGTAATAACCTGTCAAAAACCGATTGATAGCATAGTTAATATTTTACGGAATGATTAAGTTAATTTGTGACCTGAACATTTCTCTCCGCGGACATAATGCCGGGTATGTGCAATACATTGTCGATCACGTTCAGGAAAAGGAAGGAGATACTATTTATTTTTTGTTCAATAAACAGGCCAGAGAACTTATCGATATTCAAAAGTCGGCGTTGGATGCTACACATTTCTATTTTTCAGACCGAGATTTCAGTGAGGAACAGTGGTCGAGCCGGCTTAAATTCGATGAATGGAAAGTAATCACTGCGCACGCCGCGCAACTGCGTGTGGAGGAGGTCTTCATCATGGAATTAACCCGGTACGAAATACAGATTGGTTTAAAAAAATCACCATTTCTCATTTCGGGAATTGAGTTTCGTCCTTCGCACCGGATCATTATCAAGGAAGGAAAATTATCAAACCGGTTGTCTGCCAGGTACCAACACTTTAAAAGGTTTTTCTTCGAATCCCTGTTTTTGAGGTCGTCTTCTCTGCATCGCATATTTATTTTAAACGATCCGGAAGGTGCGCAAATATTAAACCACCAATACAAATCCAGCGTATTCCAATATACCCGCGACCCCATATTTGACTACATTGAACCGGGAGGCCAGGAACTTGAAAAGCTTGTGAGGTTTGACAAGAAAAAAGTGGTTTTCACCGTGTTCGGCTCGCTGGACTGGCGGAAAAATATCAACAATATTCTCGCCGCTTTCGGTACGATCGATAAAACCCTGCACAAACATTTCATTCTCCTGATCGTCGGGAAGATACCCAAACATTTTTCGGAACAGTTTGCCGGGCTGGTTCGGAATTTTAAAACGGATAACCCGGACGTTGAGCTGGTCATGATCAATGAATTCGTGACGGACGGGCAAATGGAGTATTATTTTCGGAACACGCACGTATCCCTGGTCATTTATCCAAAATTTTACGGTTCCAGTGGCTTGCTCGGCCGGGCCGCGAAATATAATGTGATATCTTTAACGCCGAATGTGGGGCTGATGTCGGAACTATGCAGGGATTACGGCCTCGGCTACACCTGCGACCCATATTCTCCGGCGGAGATCGGCCGTAAAATGGTTGCGGCGTTTCAGGATGTCAGGGCCGACAGAAAAATAGATGGGAACCGGTTCTACCGTGAACATTCACCGGACTGTTTTCTCACATTGCTTGATTTTTAGATTTTCCATTAAATACTGCATCGTGTCAAAACCCAAAATACTCTTTATTCTGCACCTTCCTCCACCGGTTCATGGCGCCGCAATGATGGGGAGTTTTATCAAAAACAGTGCGCTGGTGAATGAAGAGATAGATTCATTTTTTGTCAATTTATCTACTACTAAAAAGCTCGACGAAACAGGAAAAGGTGGCCTTGGAAAAGCGGTCACATTTCTGAAAATGATCGCCAGCGTTTTCTCCGCATTATCACAAAAGCGGTGGGATGCCTGTTACATGACATTGACTTCCAGCGGGGCAGGGTTTTACAAGGATTTAGTCATTGTGGCGCTGATCAAATTGTTTGGCGTTAAGCTGGTTTATCATTTTCATAATAAAGGTGTGGCCAATGCAAGTGCGAGTGTGATCAATCGATTGCTTTATCAATTTGTTTTTAAGAATACAAAAACAATTCTTTTATCGCCGCATTTATATCCTGATATCCGGAATTTTGTGAAGGAAGAAAATGTGTTTTATTGTCCGAATGGAATTCCTTTGGTGACAAATATCAGGCATAAACAAATGTCGGAGCAAGGTGTGTGCGAATTGCTTTATTTGTCGAATATGTTGCAGGAAAAAGGTGCCTATGTTTTGCTGGATGCACTGATTGAATTGAAAAAGCGCGGCATTCTTTTTAAAGCGAATTTTGTAGGCGGCTGGTCCGACATTACCGAAAGCGAATTTAATAACCGCATTGTAAATGCTGGTTTAACCGACATGGCTATTGCGCACGGCCCTAAATATGGGAGCGATAAAGACCAGTTCTGGAATGCCGCCGACGTATTTATTTTCCCCACTTTTTATCACTATGAAGCTTTCCCGCTTGTACTTCTGGAAGCCATGCAGCACCAGCTGCCTATTATTTCGACAACTGAGGGCGGTATCCCTGACATTGTTTTAAATGGTGAAACCGGCTTTTTGGTGCCGCAAAAAAATGCCGCGGCCCTCGCGGATCAACTTGAAATATTGATCAAAAATCCTGAGCTGAGAATGAAAATGGGCGCGCTCGGAAAAGAACGGTTTAACCAACATTTCACACTGTCACACTTTGAGAAACAGATGGTTAGCATTTTGAAACAAGTCACAATACGGTAAGATCGGTCGGAACATCATGACATTAGGCAGGAAGCGGACAATATTAGTTTTATTCTGCATGTTCATTGCGGAATGCTCCTATGCCTCAACGTTTTACGTCAAGTCGGGCGGCGGATCGGGCAGTGGTCTCGACGATGCCAACGCCTGGAACCTCACAAAACTGAATGCAACCCGACTCGCGCCCGGCGACCGTGTGCTTTTTAAAAGAGGGGATGTTTTTTACGGTATCATTACCTGCAACAGCGGCGGTAACTCAGATAATCCGATTATTTATGATGCTTACGGAAACGGCGAAAATCCGGTCATTTCGGGTTTTTCACAACATTCGGGCTGGAAGCAGCTGCGTGGAAATATTTATTACGTACCGCTTGATGTGCCTTCGTTGAACCTGGTCACGGTAGATGGTGCGGTGAAAGGTATGGGGCGCTTTCCCGATACCGGTTATCTGCCTTACACCTCACATATCGGCAATGAAGCCATTGGCGGCGCGGCCGTCGCGGAGCTGCCATTTGACCCGGCGGGTGGTGAGGTGGTGATCAGAAAGACGCGCTGGATCTTAGACAGGCATTTAGTTAAGTCGCGGAATGCTAGTACCTTAACTTATACTACCAGTAGTGATTATGGCAGCAATGCATCATATAGTCCTGTGGATGGAAACGGCTTTTTTATTCAAAACCACCTGGAAACTTTGAGCAGTGACGGCGAGTGGTTCTATGATAAGGCGGCCAAAAGGCTCTACGTATATTTCGAAGGGGCAGTGGAAAGCCGGGTAGTGAAAGCCAGCGCGCAGATGCAAAATGTGTATCTGAACTACTGGACCAATATTCAGTTCAGGAATCTGGATTTTGAAGGAGGGAATATTCACGGGATTTACCTGATCGGTACGAGTAATGTCAAAATCGATCACTGCAATGTGCGTAACCAGGGCGGAAATGGCATTTGGGGCAGCTACATAACCAATCTCAGCATTACGAATTCGACGATTCATCATAGTCTTAACAATGGTATCCACCTGGAACAGGAAGGAAAATCCATTTTGGTTGACCAGGTAAAGATTAGCGATACGGGCAACATTGCCGGAGCTGCAAAATCGGGCGATGGAGCGCAGGAAGGTATTTTTTTGGTGGGGGAGGGACTTACAGTGACCAATAGTTCCATCGTCAACAGTGGCTATATCGGAATTAATTTTGAAGGAAATAATGTGCTGATCGAGCGAAATTACGTAGATACTTTTTCGAACGTGAAGGACGACGGGGCGGGCATTTACACTTATAATCCGGGCGACCGGTCGTATAATCGGATCGTCAGAAAAAACATTGTTTTGAATGCAAAAGGAGCCTTTGCAGGTGCCGAGGGGCATTTCTGGGAACCGTTTGGCAAGGCGGCGGGCATTTACCTGGACGACCGGAGCCGGGGAACGATCATCGACCAGAATACGGTGGCCAATGGTAACTGGGGCGGAATTTTTCTGCATAACACCGGCGACGTGCAAGTGACGAGCAACCTGGTGTATAATTTTGCGCAGCAACTGCTTTTTGTCGTGGAGTCTGCCGACATAAACCGGAATTTTATAATTACAGGTAACCGGTTTATTGCACGGACAGCTTCGCAGAAAACAGCACAGATCAACCTGGCAGTAAAAGACGATATCAAAAAGATGGGTGTTTTTGATAATAACATTTACGCAAGGCCAATAGATGATAATCAGACATTTACGGTTTTTAAAGGCTACGAAGGCGGGATGGAAACCAACTTATCACTCGATGAATGGAAGGCCGGTTTTGCGATGGATGCCAATTCTGTCAAATCAAAAGTGAAGACCGATCAGGATTCGAACATCCGGTTTGAGTACAATTATTCGGATCAGGAATCGACTGTACCGATCAGCTCGCTTTACTCTGATGTTGCCGTGAAACGTTATTCTTCCAATGTGAAAATCCCCGCGTACAGCGGCGTGGTGCTGGTGAGCATTCCTAAGCTAAGCGTTGTTGAAAGCACGGGTTCAGGCGACTGGGACCAGCCTGGTTTATGGTCGGGCGGGTATGTGCCGGGGCCAGAGGATGCAGTGCGAATTAACAAAGAACACATCATTCAAGTTGACGAAGACATTGTTACCAGAAAAATTGACGTAAGTGCAGGTGCTGAGCTACATTTCCTTGGAAATCACAAGGTTCAGAAAGCCGAATGACGCTTGATCAAAAAATACTAGCCCTTTTCCCGCTAAGCCAAGTATAACTGGTAGCCCCCGGTTGGGCGTGCACCGGTTATATATTACTACTCCCATGAAATTCACATTTTACTGGCTTCTGTTCTGCCCGCTCTACTTGTTTGCGCAACCCGTGGCAGACCAGAAATTTATCCAGGAAACCGCTACGATACATGCGTCCGCTCAGGGCCTTCCGGAGGGTAAAGTTTCGCGTATTACATTTATTGGCAGCTCTCCCGTGGCTGACATTGCGGGAAAATCAGTCCGGCTGGCAGACAGTCGCTGGATTGCGGCTTCGTCCGCAAAACCTGCTGCTGCTCCCGCTTTTCCGAACATTCCGGGTACCAAAATATTGAGCTTTACCAGCTTCCAGGATGGGTATGCGCTGGGTTGCGATGATGGTTTGTATTTGTATAAAGCCGGTTCAAAACCGGTGCGGGTTTTTCCTGAAAATGAGAAATATAGCTGGTCGCTGCGCAATGTTGGTGCGCTGGTAACGGATGCGAAAGGCGGGCTTTGGATTGGCGCGAAAGAGGGGATTGGTTGCCTGAATGCAGGAAAATGGAAGCTGTTCACCGGAAATGAAGGCGTGCCTTATAACAAATTTACCTGCGCCGCGCTCGGGCCTGACGGGGTTATTTGGTTTGGTACAGAAAGGGGCGTAATTGAAGTGGAGAAAGACCAGTTCAGGTACCGGTTTAGCCGACGCTGGCTGCCCGATGATCATGTGAATACGATCGCAGTCCAGGCTGATAATGGTACTGCCTGGATCGGAACCGACAAAGGCATCAGCCAGATCAGTCGCACACCGATTTCTTTGGAACAAAAAGCTGCTTTATTTACCAAACAAGTTGAAGAAAGGCACAACCGCATGGGTTTTGTTGCCCAAAGCCACATGACGGAACAGTTCAACATTGCGACTTCGCAATTGGCGATTTCTGATAATGATGGCATGTACACCTCGATGTACGGCGCTGCGCAGGCATTTCGCTACGCTGCTACCGGCGATCCCGAGGCGAAGATGCTGGCCGACAGAAGTTTCAAAGCGTGCAAATGGCTGGTCGACATTACGCATGAAAAAGGTTTCCCGGCGAGGGTGATCGTCCCGGTCGACTGGCACCAGGATGTGAATGCGGAGAACAGCCACGAAAACAATCTCCGCCGCCAGGAGGAAGACCCGATGTGGAAGGACATTTACCCGCGTTTTCCCAAAAGCAAGGATGGTAAATATTACTGGAAATGCGATACCAGTTCTGATGAGCTGGCAGGCCATTTTTTCTTCTATGGTATTTATTATGACCTGGTTGCAAAAACCGAAGCAGAAAAACAGGCGGTACGCGAAGTGGTTGGCGACATTACTGATCACCTCGTGCGGCATGGATACAAGCTGGTGGACCATGACAGAAAAGTAACCCGCTGGGGCGATTTTTCTCCCGAGTACCTCAATTCAGTTTATGGATATGATCAAAAAGGGCTTAACTCCATGCTGATGCTTTCATTCCTGAATGTGGCAAAGCATGTGACGGGCGACAAAAAGTACGATCGTGAAGCGCAAGTCCTTCGGGATAAGTACAGTTACCACATCAATGCCATGCATCCCAAAGAATTTTTCCCGCCCGAAAATGTGGTTCCCTGGGATAACAATTTGTGCCTGATGAGTTTGTATGGTTTGATCAATTATGAGACGGATCCTTCACTGCTGCTTATGTACCGTCAAGGTCTTGAAGTGGCGTGGCAGCACATCAGCAAACAGAAAAATGCTTTCTGGGATATCATTTATGCGGCGCTTGCAGATGGTTTTACCAAACAAGCCGACCAGAAAATGTTTGATAACAAAGGTCTTTTTCCTGAAAACCGGCTGTACGCATCCAAAGTGGTGAAGGCACATTATAAAGGAAATTACCGGACAGATTTTATTCTCGATAACCTGCAAAAAGTCCCGCTGGACCTGATTGGCTACACGATGGACAACACGCACCGGCTGGATGTGGTATTTGACAGGTCGCCGATGCAGGAAAAAAATATGGGCTGGCGGGTAGACGGATATGCGCTGCCGATTGACGAGCGCGGGCATGTGCGGCAGGACCGCGATGCATTTGCGTTGCTGGCGTCGGAAGGTGACGGGCATGACGAGCATGAGGGTACGTTTTTCCTTTTGCCGTATTACATGGCTTACTACCACGGTTTGCTGGGCAATTCGACCACGGTACCCACCGGTAAGTAGGTTTCACTCCTGCCGGGCAAATTGCAGGTCAAACTTCCGGAGCTCACTTTTTAAGTGTTCCTTCACGATGGGTTTAGTGATGAATGCGTCCATACCCGCCTGAAAACATCTCTCGGCCTCACCGTCGGTAGCATTGGCGGTGACGGCGATGATCGGTACCCGGCGCCCTGCCTTTTCCACATTGCGAATAGCCCGGGTGCAATCGTAGCCGTTCATTTCGGGCATTTGAATGTCCATTAAAATCATGTCCGGAATGTGCTGCCTGTACTTTTCAAAACCATCGATCCCATCTTTCGCCTCGATGATTTGTAAATCAGGATAAAGCAGGCTGATCATTCTTTTCGTCACGATCATATTCACCGGGTTATCCTCCACAATCATAACGGAACGCAGGCTTTTTGGTAGCGATATCGGCTCAGGTTCAGGAATTTGCTTTTTGGTCAAAGTATGAAGATCATTCAGATTATTTCTTTTGATCTTTCCGCCATTTTCAGCTTTCAGGTTTATTATAAAGGAAAATGTACTTCCCGCGCCGGGCCGGCTTTTCAGTTCCAGCTTACTGTTCATCAATCCCAGTAAATGGTTTGAAATGGCCAGTCCCAGTCCGGTACCTTCATAGCGCTTGCTTGCCGAAAGATCTTCCTGGATAAAAGCATCAAAGATCCGTTTCCGATTTTTATAGGCCACGCCAATGCCCGTATCCACCACCGCAAACTGTAATGTTGCCTGGTCGTCACCCGCCGAGATCGTTTCTATCAGCAGCTCAGCTTTTCCGGTATTGGTAAATTTGACTGCATTGCTGAGGAGATTGATCAAAATTTGCTTCAAACGGATTTTGTCCACCCAAACAAAATCGGGCGCCGCAGCCGAAAGATTCAGCAGCAACTGAATGTTCTTTTTCTGCGCCAGCGGCCGGATCACGTCAATACATTGTCCCGCAATTTCTTCCAGATCCGTTTTCTGCTCGGCGAGCTGAATTTTACCTGCTTCGAGTTTGGAAAAATCGAGAATGTCGGTCACAATGTCCAGCAGCAGCTGCGATGAGTTCGAAAGCATCTGGCAATATTCCTTTTGTGTTTTGTCCAGATCCGTACCTTCCAACATTTCCACGATTCCCAAAATACCGTTCAGCGGCGTCCGGATCTCGTGGCTCATATTGGCCATAAAACCCGATTTTGCTTTGCTGGCAGATTCGGCCAGAATGCGTGCTTTTTCGATATTCTGCTCAATTTTCTTCCGGTCGGTCACATCCTGCAAAGTGCCGTAGAGCCGCACACAAATCCCATGTTCGATCTGCGGCTTGCCAATATTCCTGACCCAGCGGTAGTTGCCTTTTGCCGTTTTGATCTGTCCTTCGATATCCCAGGGAATGCCGGTGCGCGCAAGTTGCCCGGCATCGAGCAACCGGTCGCGGTCTTCTTTCGAAATGTACATCTGCATCGCCCAGTCCAGCGAAATGTCCGCGTCGGGCTCCTCTTCATGGATTTCCCGCGCAATTTTCGACCAGTAGAGCTTTTTCTTCAACACGTCATATTCCCAGCCACCTACGCGCGCAATCTCCGAAGTTTGTTCCAGCATCTGACTGGTACGAACCAACTGATTTTGCGTCAGCTTTTTATCTGTAATATCATAACTGTTGAAATGCAGCTCGGACGTCAGTTCATTCTTTTTAATGTGTGTCAAACACCAGATCCACGAACCATTTCCATGCTGTAAACGGTGCTCCACCTGCGAAGTATGGTCTTTGATTGCCCTGCCCACTGCCTGGATAGTCCGCCCGATATCGCCTGCGTGGACGAAATTTTCGAGCATATCACCCGCTATCTGCGGAAAGCTGTGCCCGAGATGGTACTCCCAAGAAGGCGAAACCGATTTGACATTACCATCGAAAGAAATCGTCCACAACATTAAGCCCGCCGAGTGTACCGGCTTGTCGTCCGCCATCCTATTTCCCTGGGACAGCTCGCGGCCCAGGCAGAGAATTTCGTTGACCACGCCATGCACATCTTTCAATCCGCAGAACGTCCATTCCTGTACGTTGGCCGATTCGTGGTTGTTTTTCGGATACAAAATCACCGTATGCGGCCGTTCGGGATTGAGCGTGCAATGTTCGAAGGAGTTCAGCCGTGACGCAATGTCTTTGTCGATAAAGAAAGAATTGGATGATTTTCCAATCAGCTCGGCCTCGGTAATGTTGAGAGATTCCGCGTAAGATTTGTTGATATAAGTAAAATAACCTTCCAGATCGGCCTTGGCCACATAATGCGTTTTGCTGTCGCGGATGCACTTGGAAATGATCGATTCCTGGTGCAGCCTGAATGCATTCCGTTTTTCTTCCGAGATATCTACAAAGCTTACAGCCAGAAACTTATGGCCGTCAATCAGCACATGCAATAACTTGCCTTTACATTTCAGCCAGGCCGTTTCACCTTTTTTGTTTCGCGCCCGGATTAACTGATCAAATCCCGCTTTCGGATCGCGGTCCAGAACTTCCAGTGCCAGTTGGACGGTAGCCACATCTTCTTCAAATATAAATTTCGACCAGTCGGATGTCACGCCCGCAATCTCATTGGTTTGAAATCCGAGGGCCTGCCAGAGGGAAGGATCGGCCCACTGACTGTCGGGGAGATTCAGGTCCCAAAGCCAGATATCAGCCATCTGCAAACATTGCAGGAATGCTTGCGAGTCGCGTGACTCCTCAGATCGCGTGTTTGCGGTCATCTTAATGTATCGATCGTTGAGTATATTGAAGTGCTTAACCGGGCCAGGGCGGCCAGCAGATGAGCATTGCAAATTACTAAAAACAAACAACACATTCATCAGGCCCGTTATTCGGACCGCAATGTTTTGATAGGATTCATCAAAGCCGCCTTCATGCTGCGAAACCCGACCGTCGCCAGCGCTACTACGAAGGTTACCAAAATTGCAACAATAAAAATTCCAGCACCCACTTCAACCCGGTACACAAAGTTGTTCAACCAGCTATTCATGACCCACCATGCCAGCGGGGCAGCCAGCAGAAAAGCGACTACCAGGAGGCGGACAAACTCTTTTCCAAACAGCCAGAGAATACTAGGCATGCTCGCACCCAATACTTTACGGACACCTATCTCCTTGGTTTTTTGGGCGGCCATGAAAGAAACCAGTCCATACAAACCGAGACAGCCAACAAAAATCGCTATGCCCGCAAAAGCCTGAATCAGCCTCAGGAGCATGTTGTCCAGCTTGTAAAAACGCTCGATTTCTTCGTCCATAAAGCGATAGGTGTAAATAGACGACGGGTACATTTTCGTCCACGATTTTTCCAGCCCGGCCAGGGTAGAAGCTAGGTTGGAAAGCCGTACCTTCACCCCGCAGCTTCCATAATTTTCACTTTTGGTTGTAAGGCAAAGCGGCTCTATGGCAGCCCGGAACGATTTGAAATGAAAATCTTTCACTACACCCACGATAGTACCGGGGTATCCGTTAATGCTCGCGGTTTTCCCGAGCGCTTCCTGTGGGGAAGCCAGCCGGAGCGCTTTCACGGTCGTTTCATTTAACAGATATTCGCGGATTGTGTCCGACGGATTGAGGTTGCGGCCGGCTGCGAGCGGTATCTTAAATGTTGGAAGGTATTGGTAGTCAACCGCTTTTACGGAGATATTAAAGTTCTCGTGCTCGGGACGGGAATCATAGGTAATCCCCGTACTGCCGATCGTTTCCGATGCAGGGGGCGTATCAAAAAATGTTACCATTTCCACACCTGCCATTTGAGAAATTTCACTACCTAATGTGCTGATCTTCGCCTTGGTGTTATCTGGCACCGGCAAGATGACCACGGCATCTTTACCAAAACCCATATTAGACTGCTGCGAATACCTGAGTTGATTGGTAATCACCAGCGTGCCGATAATGAGCAGCTGGGAAATGGCAAATTGCGTCACCACCAGCCCTTTCCGGAGCGAAACGCCGCCCACCGTTCGTTGAGGAAGCTTGCCTTTTAATGCTACCAGCGGCTGAAAACGTGCCAGTATCAAACCGGGATAAACACCTGAAAGGAAAATAGTAAAAAGCAGCAGCCCGCCGAGGAAGGTGAGCAAATAGTAGTCTGTAGAAAGATTAATGCTGAGCTGAATCTCAAACCATTGATTTACAACCGGTAAAACCAGGTAAGCTAGTCCGAGCGCAGCCAGCATGGCGAAACAGGCGATGACGGCAGTTTCGATAATGAATTGCCAGAACAACATCCCACGTTCGCTGCCCAGCGCCTTCCGCACCCCGATTTCCTTTGAGCGACCAACCGCCTGGGCAGTCGCCAGATTGACAAAATTTACGCAGGCGGTTACCACCAGGAGAAAGCCGATCACTGCAAAAGTCCGAAGGTTCTTTTTATCTGTTTTACCACGCAGGTCCGTATTAAAATGCACATCGGACAAAGGCTGCAACTTAAACCGGAAATACTGGGCCATCTCCTTGTCATAATGTGTGCTGGAAATCCTGGGTAAGGTTGTTTCGTTTACAAACCTGGCGGTTATGCCTGGTTTCAGGCGGACGTAGCATTGCATTTCCTTGTTGACGCTCATCCACCAATCCTTTTCGACCATCCAGGGACTGTGATCTTCCAGATTGGGATAGGGCAGGAAAATCTGGGACCGAAAGTCACTATTTGGCGGCAAATCGCGCAGCACGCCCGCCACTCGCACCAGCAGCGATTGATCAATGTGCAGCATTTGGCCCACCGGATCCGTATTTCCGAAATATTTTCGCGCGATGCTTTCGGTAATCAGCACCGTGTTTTTATCCTTTAATGCAGTTTGCGGAGTGCCTTCGATCAAAGGGAAATGGAAGATTTTGAAAAACTCAGGGTCAGCAAAGGCAATGTCTTCTTCGAATTTTTTCTCAGGCGAAAGGGATACCACTCTTTTGGGCATCAAGGTGATCCGGGTCAATTTCTCGGCCACGCTGTAACCATTTCGGAGCGCCTCGCCAAAAGGGTTAGGGACGCCGGTATTATAAATGATCTTTTCACTATGCATTTCCGTATAAACCCGGTAAATGCGGTCACGGTCTGCATGGAAATTATCAAAACTCAAATGGTACTTCACCAGTGTAAAGATCAGGATCGCGCAGGCAATGCCGAGGCTAAGGCTCACGGTATTGATCAGGGTGTAGGACTTTTGGCGACTGAGTTTTCTGAATGCAATTTTAAAATGGTTTCGAAGCATGGCTGCTGGGTTTGGTTTTGAATAAAGGGTGGGAGGATGTTGGATGCTTTCAGGCAGTCGTTACCAGAGCCGAGGATGCAGGAGTAGCAACGCGTCAAGCAAGTATATGATGCCTGCGGCAAAGCAGCCGAAGCGCCGCCCGCGCGCCCGGAACAGCTCATGTGGAGCGCCCAGGATTCTTCACGGATGTGCGGATCTGCCACACGCTTCCGCAGCTTTCAACAAAGGTGGCGGCTAATGTTTATGATCGTCCTGCCCGCGATTCGACTGTTTTTATGATTCATTTATTGCCTATCAAAGGTATCCTCTCACTTTGCATAGCAAATCTGACACCAGCTAATGAGAATATAATAAAATGCCTCAAACAGGCACCGGGGCGTATTTTACAATTTTTGCCGCGTCCGTTTCCGAACGCTATTTTGTCCAGATGTGGACGAGGAAAGTCGGTTCACCCAAAATGTCATCTTGTTCACCCACAAAGCCTGATGATCCATTTCTTTTTCAAATTCCGACATTAAAAAAGTGCGGTCATACCGGACCGGGCCGTGATAAATTTGCTTCCCATTAATAATCACGCTTACCGGTTTATTTAGATCGACCATTTCCGGTGAAAAGTATAACGTGATTTTCCCGACCCGTGACGTAGTCAGATCGAATGTATTGCCGGAATATTTCGCCTTGACGGCTCCTGACTGTCGCGGAAAGTGGAAAGCTTGTGAAGTACTGTCCAGCAAAACCGACGGATTCATAGTTTGCCGCCAGCCTTCAATAGTCGCATTCACGGAAACTTGCCAGCTACTTTTTGCGGTCAGTGTATCTAGTTCGTTGATTTCCAGCCAGTCGCATCGGCCGTTTTTGATATCATCACATTCCCAGTAGAGGTTGGGCTGGAAAGGATTTCGTTTTTTGGATAACATATCGGCAAAAAGCCGCTGATACATTTGCCGTATCGTGCTGTCTCTTGTGGAAAGAAGGTAACTATGGTTGCGTTTACCGGTTATTTCAATGTTTTGCCAGTTGATCCCCAGCGTTTTTGCAAGTGCCGTGAACGTTCTGTGACCCTCAATCGGGTAGTAATAATCATAGTCAGTGGCCACATTATAAAATGACCGGTTCGCCGCATTTTTTAAAAAAGTGCCGCCCGTGCGTACTTGCGGCCGATTGTTCACTCCCGAAAATCCTGCAAAAAGTCCGGGTTGCTTCATCAGGTATGAAAACGCGCCTGTCGCGCCATTCGAATACCCGGTCACGTACACCCGGCTATCGTCAATCGGATACATATGTTTGACCTCCCGGATCAGCGTTGGTACCAGCCCGAAACCATCGTCGGGCATCATCCAATTATACCTTTTTGTACTATACGGAAATACAGCGATCGTGCCCGCTTCGTATGCCAGGTTCACAAAATTGTGTCCAAAAAAGCCAGTCGCAGCACTGCTGTCGGCGACGTCCCGCATAGTTTGGTAGGCCACTGCGCCATGCAATATCACCACCAGCGGATAGTTTTTAGCCGCATCAAATCCTTTGGGTAACTGGATCAGATAAGGGAATTCCAGCGAATCAGCCAGTTTCACCCAGGCATATTGATACCGGTCATGACGGGTGTAATTGTGCGCAGGGTACATCGCTTTTAAAGTTTGATAAAGCGCGCGGCCAGATGATTCTCGGGGCAATGCTGCTAGCTGTTGTTTTGTCTCGTCAAGCAACCTTTTCTGATAAAACCGGAATGGTAAACTTTCCTGAATACGCTTTTGCCTAAAATCCTCGACTACCTGTTCCTTCTTTTTCATCAGCTGTTTCCAGCGTGGATCATCCCGCAGCCAATCAAAGTCTTTTCCAAACGCAGCCTTTGGTGCGATGTCGGAATCCAGGACCAGCCCAGCATATTTGATTGCCATATCTGCATTTTTGTCGAGACTGGCGAAATGTGCGGCGTTGAGATATCGCCAATATCTGTCGGCTGAGTCGCTTTCGGCAGCCTTCAAAGCCCAGTGGAAAGCCGCTTTCCAATTTTGTCGGCCCATATTAGCGCCCATGCTATCGACTGCGGGTCGCGATTGCGCGCTGGCGATTTGGGAAGAAAGCGAAGAGAGAATAAAGAGGAGCAGGCGCAACCATGCACTTTGATTTGGAGAAATTTTCATAGAGCGATCGGAATAGTGACTTAGGAACAGCCACGCCGATTTTTCAAAAAGTTCGGGTGACTACTTGGTGACAAAGAGCCGGTTACAACTTAAATGTTGCACGCAGCACGCAGGATCAGCCGTTCCCTCACATTTTCCGTCAGACCAATCTCTCAGTAAGAACCTTCCCAGCTTTTATTTTCGGCGAATTGGCCGTTAATGCCGATCGCTTCGGGAACCGTATAGTCGACGAGTTTGCCGAAACTGTAATCCGGGGCAACCTGGAAACCAAACCGGCGGTATTTGTTGGCGAGCGCCTTGATATAATGTGCCTGATCGAGTGTAGGATTGCCGATGCAAAAATTCCCCTCGTATCCTTCCTTTGCGAGCAAGATGGTCTCGGCCAGACCGGCGTACGATAATCCTTGCGGCAGGCCGATCCCGCCTTTTGTGCATCTCAACTGGTTGACCGTCACCAGCCCGCCGTCGATGACAACTACGTCGGGCCGCTTTTTCAATAGACTGGGATGGGTATTTCTGGGCTGGGTGTCGTCGAGGACGATTACGCCCCGTTTCAAATGTGCGGAAGTGAGTTCGCTTTCGGTGGCGGAGGTAAGCAAAACCACAATGTCAGCGCGTTTTACATCAAGGAGATTTTGAGATACCGACGCCCTGACCTTAGGATTAATGGCTTTCATTTTAGCAGCTAAGTCTCTCGTTCTCTGCTCATTTCGGGCAACCAGCAGAAATTCATTTTGAGAATCTTCTCCTGCGAGCAGCATGCTGAGCAGCGTGCCGACACTGCCAGTGGCGCCAACCAGGGCAATGGTTAGCGGAGAAAAAATATGGTTATTGATCAGTTTCGACAGGCGCTCGTAAGTGACTACCGCCGTGAAAGCGTTTCCATTCGTGATAGCAAGGTAGGGGTTATCGGCGATGAGTTTGCCGCCGAGGCTGATCGGAGAGATCAGTCCGCCCAGGCCCATGATTTGCGCACCTTTCGAATGCGCGAGTTTCATCGCCCCTTCCAGCATCGGGACCATGTGTTTTTGTTGCCGGAGGATCTGCTCGCCGGAGTAGGGCAGCATGATCACGTGGCCTTCTGGCTCGCGGGCGCCCGGGGTAAGTGTTATGTCGCTCCAAATGAAAGGCTTAATAGGGCGGTTACGAAGAAAAAGAGCGTAAATGTTGTCAGGAATCCA
This sequence comes from Dyadobacter luticola, assembly GCF_005860805.1. GTDB lineage: Bacteria > Bacteroidota > Bacteroidia > Cytophagales > Spirosomataceae > Dyadobacter > Dyadobacter luticola. The sequence continues at coordinate 1,013,283 of NZ_VCEJ01000002.1, forward strand.
GCCGAGCGGCGCGGCTAGTTGACTTAAATCCTTGCTATAATTTTCTCTTAAATGCACTACAAAGGCAAATTTTTTCATGGCTTAATTTTATTTAACTCAAAATCAACGGAAACATTTCTCCCGCGAAAAAAGAGCGGGTATGCGCATTGAATGAAAAAATGAGGTGTAGTTGAGTCTTAGGCAGGTAATAAAAAGAATGTTGTGTGTATAGTGTCCAATATTTTTCAGTGGGTCATTCCAAATATTTTCAACGCTATTAATATGTCAAATCAAAGTGGGTCGGTTGGCAAATATGAATTTGTGATTTTAAATTATCCCAAAGAATTGATTCAAAGGCAGGAATGATCTAACAATCGGCAAAGTAGGGTAGGCGGTACCGTAGAACTTCTCAATCAACCGTCATAAGAAGAAGGTTAAGGCGTAGAAACCGGCAGTCCGTCGCTTTTTAGAGTGAGCTAATGTAGTTTTTACCAAATTCTAAATCCTATGCACCAGTACCTGGCTGATTTTGTGAGTCTGCTTGATGACGACAGCAACAGTTTTTTCAATGTGACCGCCGACGAAGCGCGCGCCGCTATTGTTTCGGGTGATCCTGAGCGCGTCAGAAACATCGGGGGACATTTCGCCCTCGTGGAAAAGGTTGGTCAGCAGGTCTTTATGGCGCGATCGATCGGAAGGCCGATGCGTTATTTTTTGGCAAAACAAACCGCCGGGCCGCTGCTGATCGTGGCCGAGCGTATTGATGAGATCTATGAATTTCTGAAAGGGCGGGGGCTGCACCGGCAGTTTCATCCTTCCTATACGCGGATGGTACCTGCGCACTTCGTTGTGCGCGTGGATGTTATCGGCTGCCCGGATCCAAATCCGGTTTACACCCGTTTCTTTGCTCCACAGCAAAATACATTATCGACCAACCTGGATGAAATCGGTGAAAAATACATTGGCGCACTGGCTTTTGAATGTGAAAAGTGGCTGAGAACGATTCCGGAGACAGAGCCGATCGGCGTACTTTTTTCCGGCGGAATCGACAGCGGATCCGTGTTTTTGGTGCTATATCATGTCATGCTGAAAATGGGCTTGTCGCCGCAGCGGCTGAAAGCATTTACACTTTCCGTGAACAATGGGCCGGATGCAGAGCAGGCCTATCAGTTTGTAGATCAGCTCGGTTTGTCGCTTTTTCTGGAAGTGATGGATGTGGCCGAAGCGAAAATAGACTATAAGGAGACGATTAAAATTATTGAGGATTATAAGCAGCTGGACCTGGAATCGGCCACGATGGCACTTGCGCTTTGCAAGAAAATCAGAAAGGCGTATCCTACCTGGAAATACCTGGCAGACGGCGACGGCGGGGATGAAAACCTGAAAGATTACCAGATCGAGCAAAATGCCGAGCTGACGATCCGCAGCGTGCTGAACAATGTGATGTTATATCAGGAAGGCTGGGGCGTGGACAAGATCAAACATTCGCTCACTTATTCGGGCGGACAGAGTCGCGGAGCTGTGCGTTCTTATGCTCCTTTGAAAGCGCTTGGTTTTAAGGGATTTAGTCCATATTCTTTGCCAAATGTTATCGAGATTGCGGAGGGAATTCCATTTATTGCGCTGACGGATTGGGACGAAGAGGCTTTATATGCATTGAAAGGGGAGATCGTGAGCCGGGGCGTGAAGGCGGTGACCGGCTTTGAGATGCCTGTTTTCGAAAAGCGCAGGTTTCAGCAGGGGGCGGCTTCGGAGAGTAGTTTCCAGCAAATCTTTTCCAATGACGAAATAGGTTATCGAACCTACTTCAATTCATTATATGCCAGGTAACCTGTTGATCGAAAAATTACGGCCTGCCAAGAACGTATTCGACGAGAACATTCCCTATCATTTTTTGCATGAACAGGAGCCCGGCCTGGACGGTGAATTACAGACGGTTAACACGCTCTTTCTCACGGGCAAAGAGTGTGCATTTAAGTGTCTGATGTGCGACTTATGGAAAAATACGCTGGACTTTCCGACACCGCCGGGCGCGATCGTAAAGCAAATTGATTACGCACTTTCCCAGCTGCCGAAGGCCGATGCTATCAAGCTGTACAATGCCAGTAACTTTTTTGATCCCAAGGCCGTACCATTCTCTGATCACGCTGCGATTGCCGCGCGATTACAGGGTTTTTCGCGGGTGATCGTCGAAAATCATCCCAAACTTTGCGAGCAGCGGGTGGTTGATTTTGCCAAAAGATTATCGGGCAGACTGGAAGTGGCGATGGGTCTGGAAACGATTTACCCGGAATCTTCGCAGCAGCTCAACAAACATATGACGCCCGACGATTTCAAGCGGGCAGCCACATTTTTGCGGAACCACGACATGGATATCCGCACTTTTGTTTTACTAAATCCGCCGTACCTGACCGACCAGCGGGAGAACATTGAATGGGCGGTAAAATCCGTGCAGTTCGCATTTGAATGCGGCGCGGACCGCTGTACGATAATCCCGACGCGGTCTGGGAATGGTGTGATGGAGTTGCTGCAAGCGCAGGGCCACTACCGTCCGCCAACATTGTCGGCGCTGGAAGAAGTTTTCGATCGATGCCTTCAACACAATAAGGGTCAGGTGTTTGTGGATACCTGGGACATTGGTTTTCTCAGCGATTGCCCCAAATGTTTCGAGGCCCGAACCCAGCGGCTCGATCGCATGAACCTTCACCAGCAAATTGAACTTCCTGTTTTGTGTACGTGTCACTGATTCATGTCTAAAGAATACGATATTTTAATCGCCGGCTCCGGTTTTGCCGGATCGCTGGCCGCGCTCATTTTACATAGCAAAGGTTTCCAGGTTTGTCTGGTCGAAAAAGGTGAACATCCGCGGTTCGCGATCGGGGAGTCTTCCACGCCGATCGCCAACATGCTCCTGCGCGATCTGGCCGCGGAATATGGTTTGGACTGGCTGGCAGATTTTTCAAAGTACGGAAGTTGGCAACGTACACATCCTGAGGTAGTTTGTGGTTTGAAAAGGGGTTTTAGTTATTTTAAACATTATCCGGAAAAACCGTTTTCTACCGACGAAGATCATTCCGATGAACTGCTGGTGGCCGCAAGCATCAATGACGAGCGCTCCGACACCAACTGGCTCCGGGCCGATTTTGACGCTTTTTTGGTTGGTAAAGTGCAGGAAATCGGCATCGATTATTTTGACCATACTGACATTCAATCCGCCGCGCGCGAAAATGGAAAATGGCAAATGAGGACTTCGCGATTGGAAGAAGCCAGGCACTTGGAGGCAAAATTTTTCATTGATGCGACGGGCGGCGACGTGCTGCTCAAAAACTTTTTTTCGGTGAGCTCGTCATCAGAAAGCTTTCTCACAAATTCTTTCGCAGTGTTTTCACATTTTGATCACCTTCGCAAATGGTCTGATATGTTGGCTGAAAAGAATATTTCTACGGCAGGGTATCCCTATAATCCCGACAATTCAGCACTTCACCATTTGCTGGATGAGGGCTGGGTTTGGGTGCTGCGGTTTAATAATGCTGTGACAAGCTGGGGATTTGCGCTGGATGGTTCGGATAAGTTGCTATCGGAAAGATCATCAGAGGAAATCTGGGATTCGATGATGGCTAAATACCCTGACATTCAACACATTCTAAAAGACGCCAGGCACGCTGCAATTCCGGGAAAAACACTTCGCTTCGGACGTTTGCAGCGAAAAGCCGACAAATGCTTCGGCGACGGCTGGCTGGCATTACCGCATACCGCAGGTTTTGTCGATCCGCTTTTCAGCAGTGGCATTGCACATTCATTAATTGGCCTGGAAAAGATTTGCAGGTTATTTTATGAACATTTCGATGATCAGGAAAAGCTTTATGCGGAGCTTCAAAAATATGAATATGCCGTTTTTGATGAGCTGAAACTGATCGATATGTTGGTTGCAGGATGTTATAAAACGATGCCCTATTTCGGGCTTTTCCGGTCGTGGTCGATGTTGTATTTCACGTGTACGATCACGTACGAGAAAAGGCGATTACAGAAATTGCCGGTAGATCATTTCCTCTGCGCCGGTGAAGAAGCCGTCAAAGCCATCGTCACGGAAACTTATCAGGATTTGATGGATATACTTGCTCGTCCGGTTATATCAGGAGCTGACATTGAGGCATTTACAAACCGGGTGAGAGAACGAATTCAGCCGTTTAACACGGTCGGATTACTCGATCCTGCTGCAAAGAATATGTACTGGCACTACGAATAAGATGCTTGCTCAGGGTTTTAATGTGTTCTTAAAAAGCTCGGTATCAACCGTCCGTGTGTTGTATTGCCGCTGATATTGCTCGTGTTTTTCGTCAGCCGGATAAGCGACATTCTTGCTGTAAGGGTATGATGGCATTGCATGAAAAGGCAGCGGCGCGACGGTTTGTCCGTTTGCGGTGTTCAAATCGCCATCTTTGACCCAGCCTTCACTGTAAATCAGGAAGTTCCTTTTCCAGCCTTTTTGTAATATCGGGAGCTTTTTGGCGTCGAAATCAATCGTAATCTCATCACCTGAATTTGCGATAATGTATTCGTCATCAGCGTATTGTAGCAAAGGCAGGACATCACCATAGCGGGTATAATTTCCTGTCAGGTCCCGCCATTTTTGTCCTTTTGAAGGATTTTCATATTTAAACCAATGTGGTCCGAAAGGCCCGCCTTTGGTGAAAGACTGCGAGTAGCCGCGGAATGCCAGGTTAGCGCTAGTCATATTCAAGGTCGTCATGCTGACAGGCGCTTTGGAAATGCTGTTGGCGAAGAAGATTTCGTCCCAATAAATCTGCATATTCGTTTTAATCCGCACTTTCCGGTTGTCAGTCGTCAGGAATTTTCCGGTCAGATCAAGGATCATCATTTTGTCCTTGCCCATCGGGAAACCCATAAACGGGATCACCGTTTCCCATTCACCTTTTTGGTTGATCACCTGCAAGCTTGGCGGCGAACTTTTAATGTCATCCGACTGCGTCATGGATAGATTGATGCTGGCATCGGAAGGAAAAATCCAGCCTCTCAAAAATAGGAAAAGACTATCTTTCAATGCCTTATCCCCCAAATCCAGCACAATGTCGTGATCATGCACCACACCCTGGAAACTCCCGGGCTCCAAATTGGAAACATAATTGAAGTCGTAAGATTTGATCTTCGGCAAGACGTCATTTCCCTCTTCATCCACCGCAGATACCGGTAAATTTTTGGCTGCCAGTGGATAAACTTTCTTACCTGGAAAAGGCGGCGCTACAAAACGCTCGTCGGCGAAAACGTCCACAGAATCAGGATGATCGATGGCGATCAGCTCAGCTTTGTCGAAATACACTGCCTCCCACAATTCCTCTGTGATTTTTATGGTATACTTGTCGTCCTTCGGCTTGATTTTTTCGCCGGGGATCAGCAGGTATTCTTTGGAAGGATCTGAGAATGCGTAAGTTGTATCATTTCCTTTGACCGCAAACGGCATCCCGAGCGCACTCCGCCACATCATATCTTTCAGGAATTCGTAGTTCGTCCCGTTCCAGACAAACAAAAAGGGGCAGGAACCTTTCAGCATTTCATTTTCGACAATCCGCTGGTTGCTCGACGGATCGTTGATTATTTGCGGGGTACCGTTTGGCCAAATAATCCTGACAGCATCCAACGTCTTGCGCTTCCCGACGCCAAATGTCGTCACCGCCCTCGTCACTGTTTTCAATTGATACAGGTCGCCCGCTTTCAGTTCCAGTTGTGCCCCGATGCCCAGCCGGTTGTTTTTATTGTTCCCGTAACCCAGCCCGCTCAGCTTGACAATCATGAAGTTATTCGAATTTCCACTGTCATTCCGGAGCATCTTCGGCCCATCGGAAGTGTCCAGGAAAATGTCATCATCCCCATCCTCATTAAAATCGGCGATGCCGATCCTATAAGCTTCTGCAATATTCTGCGGCAGCAGGTTGGTGACATTCGTAAATTTCTTACCATTCTCATTATGAAAAAGATAAAGGCTTTTCGTTGACACATTTGCAAGAACTTCGGCCACCAGCAAATCCAGATAACCATCGTTGTCGAAATCAAAAAATACCGCGTCCCGCACTTTCAGGTTTTGAAGCGCATTGTCTATCACTTCCGTTGCCGCATCAGCATTAAATGTGCGTCCCTTTGTATTTTTCAACAACTGACTTTTCCCGGCGCCCGCGACGAAAACATCCGTCAAACCATCATTATTATAGTCTCCAAATGCGGAAACTTCCCCTTTCACGTTTTCCAGCCCAGCCGACGAACTAGCATCTGTAAACCGCGAGTGACGGTTATTATTAAATAGTTTCAAGCCTGTTGACCCGCTGGACGCAAGGATATCGAGGTCTCCATCGACGTCATAATCAGCAAATTTCAAATCGTAGGTCCCGCCCGCAGCAGTCAGTCCCATCGCACTTGCCTGCTCAGTGAAAGTCCCGTTATTATTGTTTCTAAAAAACAAATTTGAGGTACCGGTAGCAGCGTATAAGTCAAGATCACCATCCTGATCAAGGTCGGCAAATAGCATTTTCCGCACATTTACAGCCTTACCAAGACCGATGTTATCCTTCTGAAAAATAAAACCATCCCCTTTGTTTTTGATCACCAAAATCCCTTTGGATGTAGCGATAAACAAGTCCTGATAGCCATCATTATCATAATCGCAAAAAGCCGCATCCTGATCTTTCTCATTGTGCATCAGTGGATTAGCGATTTCCCGGAAGCTACCAATCCCGCTGACGAGCAGCCTGCACCGCTGATTTCCACCCGTGACGGAACTGGTATACACATACATTTCGCCACCCTCGGAATAATCGGTCACCGCCAAAATCGGGTTGCTGATTTCTCCCACTTTTTTGGGTTCTGTGCCAAATAAATCGGCGGCATCCGTAAACCGGAAACCTTGTAATCCTTCCTGCCGGCCCGTGGGCATGGGCGTATTCATAAACTCACTCGACGTAAATTCGGCGTAACCGATGGGTAATTTCGGCTCCTGCAAAACGGAGAGGCTCTTAATGTATGTATTGGTGATCTTAAAAAGGTCGCGGAAATGTTCGAGGCTGGGCAATGCTTTTGCAAACTGATTTTTCTTCAACTCGCTGATAATCTTGGCATATTGGCTGTTTAAAACAGGCGAGAGGGCAGGGGATACCTTCTTAATTCCCTGCAAATAAAATGTTGCCGAATCCGATTTCTTTTCCTGGATAAACAACTGCGCCAAATCCAGCCTGACGACCACGCTCGCCGGGTCATACCTCAAAGTAGCAAACAGATATTTTTTCTTTTCCGCCTTATTGATGTTGGCCAGTTTATAATACGCAAAGGCACTTTTCGGGCTTCTTTTAACGATGTCATTCAATTGCAAAATCGCATTCTGCTTGTCATTTTTTCCTGCGTAAGCAGCCGCGAGAATTGTCCGCAATTCAATGCTGGCCGGTTTCACCTTCAAGCCTGTTTTGGCAATGTTCTCCGCCTTGACAAAATTCTTCTGCGAGAGATACAATTCCCCCAGGTCCGCATAACTCGCCGGATCCTTCGGCTCAACCTTAATCGCCTTCAAAAACGCCATCTCCGCTTCCTTAGGCTGGTTTTTCTGAATGTGTTTATAGCCAGTGATCCGCAGCGGCAGGCTGTTTTTTTGTGCGCTTGCACCCACAAAAGCCAGCGTCAAAATGATTGGTAAGATCAGTGTGAACTTGCAGAGAAAGCATGTTTCTTGGTAGAATTTTACTGATATCATCAAATCGAAAAGCCTAAAAAGGGTAGGTTAGTGGCAGTACGGCAAGCTACAAAGTTACCCTAAATGATGAAAGTACTTTTCGAGAGGTTTTTGCTGAGGGGCTTATATTCGAGTGACTAGTGAAACAACTCCCGCTGCGCCCTGACAAATCCATAAGGTGCAAGCAAAGTTTCATATTCATTTATGGGTTTGCTGACAGTAATTTGGCCCACGCTTTTGATATAAAAAGTCGTGTAACTATTATCGGAGCGACAGAAAATAATTTCATTGATCGGCACATATCGAATTTCAGAAGCTTCCGGTAATGCAATTTTCTTCTGACCCTGATTTTGTATATTCTCAAAAGACTGAATGAGCATATCAATCTGCATTTCCCGGTGCCGCTCCTTTTTCTTTACAGCGGCTTTTTCAACAGCAAGCAATAATTCCTGTGTGTCCAAAGGTTTGAGCAGGTAATCGGTAGCGGAAAATTTAATTGCCTGAATACCATATTCGTCAAACGCCGTTACAAAAATAATGCTGCCACGATAGTTGCGAATTTGTTTAAGCAGATCAAAACCAGTTTCATTCTGTAACCGGATATCCAGGAATAATATTTCAATATTTTCGGACATTAAAGTTTCAATCGCTTGCCGCGAATTTCGAGCAGATGCAATTACATTTACCAGATACTATTCCTTCATCAGTAACTCTTCTTTCAAGGAAACAAAGTCTTTTTTATTGCAGTCCATGATGGTGCGCAAAAAGGTCGCCACTTCACTGATATATTCGCTAGCCGCCTCAGCGTCGTTTTTGCGGATCAAACCCTGAGCTGCATTGAGCGAGTTAAAAAGAAAATGGGGGTTGAGCTGGCCGTTTAGCAGTTGTAGTTGGTTTTCAACCTCCCGCTTCTTGCGGTTTAGCAGACGGAGTTTCCTGGCATAAAGTCGTTTTTGCATGAAATACACTATTAAAATAAGAAATGTCAACACGACAAATCCCGTTGCCCAATAAATCCATTTGGCCATGCCAGGCGCTTTTTTAACCCGTATCGTCACGGTGTGTCTATTTTCACGCTGGTGCTTGTATCTCAAAAATACTTTTATTGTTTGATCTGCTTTTGGATTATGAATGTAGATATAAGAGTATTCACTAATAAGCCTTGTATTTTTCCCACCCAGGTCACGCCAATCGTTCGGATTATAGCTTGTCGCATATTCGATTCCACTATTTCTTTGCGTTTGTCCAAAGAATTGAAACTGGTAATCTTTATCAAATCTCAAAAAAGCAGAGTTTCCCGCTTCCATTTCAAGCGAGTCGCTTACACGCGTCCGCTCGGTTCGCCGCTTATTTACTTCATTATTTAAAATGTCTTCAAAGCTGGCGGTTGATGAAAATTGTATAAAGTCAAAACTATCCGGAACGCTTTTGACCCGATGTGTTGAAAATTGATACGATTTCTCCTTCTCAATTTTACTGCGAATAAAAACAACGATTGAGTCGCCGACCGCTAGTGTAAATTGCCCAGCATGAAAGTTCTGTACAGGAATAGTTTTAGGCTGATCCTCAAATTGCGAAAGATCACCCAGTTTCGAATTACCAATGTAAAATTCATGGTCTGGATCCAAGCTCGTGATATCAGTCCAATCGTCATGGGATTTGCCATTTACTGCGATCCGGAATTGCAGGTCGGTAAGGTCTGATTTTACGCTTCTTTGCTTTGAATTAAGTAATTGCTGTTGCTGAATAAATGAATAGAAATCCAGCGAGAACTTTGCTACTGAGATATAAAAGCGGGAGGCAGAAGTACCCAAAAAGTTTTTTGTTAGCGCAGAATCTGTATAAAGAAATTGATTCTCATGGTTCAGAGTAAGAAAAGAAACCTGCTTATTGCTACCCAGCAAATCCAGATTCCCAGCCCTGCTAACCAAACAGGAATCACAAACCTTCCCATTTATTATTTTTTTGACAACCATTATCGGCTGGTCATTTTGCGCAAGTAATGCAAACGGCAAAAACAGGAAAAAACAAATTATCAACTTCATCATACGCCAGGATCGTTTAAATTCTCCGCAAGTAAAGCAGTCGACCCTCGACGAAAATAAAGAAAAATGAATTCGGTAGGTTTTGGATTGAATTGGTGTTGGGGGTTTGATGAGTGAAATTCGCTGGTCTATTGACTCACCAGATAAGTCACCAGCAATTTATGGAAAATTGAATCTTTCAGTACAATCCGGCAAACAAAAAAGCCTGCTAATCTATTGATTTGCAGGCTTTTGATGCTTTTTATTATTTCTTCTAGTGATCCCGCTGGGATTCGAACCCAGGACCCATACATTAAAAGTGTATTGCTCTACCAGCTGAGCTACGGAATCGTCGACAACCGTTTCGTTTATCGTGGTGCAAAAGTACAATTTTAATGTAACGAACCAAATTTCTGGACGATGATTTTTAGTGTTTTTAAGCCGCTAGCGGGCAATGTGGCTGTAAACTAGAATTTTATATTCTGAAAAAAAGCGAAAAATAATCCGGAGATAAAAGGAGGGAAAAACAAAAACCCGGCTGCATCAGCGCAAGCCGGGTTTTATATGCATTATCTAATTTAAAAGCTATAACGTAAACCGATCTGTACCTGGTAAGGGTTTCCTGACGGCGTAACTACACCGGCCGTATTTACGCGGTAGACGAACTGGTTTTTGGTTCTGTCGAATGCTGGCTGCGCGGGGTTGCCGTTTGCTGCTGGTACGCCGAGTGCGTACAATGCCTGCGTCCCCAATGTTTTGGTGCGGCCCCATTCCTTGTTCAGGAAGTTCGCGAAGTTGAATATGTCAGCGGAAATTTCGATGGCGTGGGTTCCGGCGATGCGGATGCGCTTTGATGCGCGGATGTCGAAAATACCGTAGAAGCCGTTGATACCACCGTTTCTTTCCGCGATTTTGCCTGAATTTTTTGTAATGTAATCTTTGATGCTCTGGCTTGCGTTTGGATTATCGAGGATAGCTTGAAGCCCTGCTCTAACGTTCTCGGGTACGCTTGGATCGTTTTTGTCAAATACAAATGCCAGGTCGTTGGTGCCTACAAAGTCACCATTGGTATTACCGCCCGAAAGCAGCGTGTAGCGCGTACCGCCGATGCCGGAGTAGCGAACACCCACATTTACGCCCCAGAAGCTTGGTGCTGAGCCGTAGAACACGATTTTGTTGCGGAACTGGTTGTCGGAGTACGACATCAGGCTAAGGTTACGCGGATCGTCACGAACCGGCAGCGAAAGCGTCGCACTGTTGGCTACGTTACCATTGAAGGAAGTGTTATCCTTGATATCGTTGTACGTGTAACTCAAAGTAATTTCGCCATCGCGGAAGTACTGGTATTTCACATCAGCCACGAAAGAGAACGAATTTACTTTACCCTGGCTGTTCAGTTCCAGGACGCGGCCAAACTGCGTGCTTTTGCGACCTTTCAGCCAGTCACCTGCACCGTTGGTTGGCATTTGATCGCCACCCGGTACAAATACGCCCCGGCTACCTTCGTTTGCGAGGCGGAAAAAAGGCTCGTCCACCATGTTTCTGTCCACATACATATAGTTGTTGCGGCCCAAAGTCATGTAACCGGCAACCCCCACTTTCAGCTTATCAGTCAAATATTTATTGTAGGAAATGTTGGCCTTGTACATGATGGGTACGCGGGCATCCTTACCATTTGTGTTGATCGTAGGCAATTGGAACTGAGCCAGTGACGGAATGCTGTTGTAATTAGCGCGATACGCTGCAAAGTCCGGCGTAGGAATGTTCGGGCTGCGTACGTCCACGGTCGCCAGGTGTTTTCCGTCAAATGTGAGGTTGTTGATCACCACATAGTTGTTGATATCCGACGCGAACACACCGCCGCCAAGACGGAAAATATCTTTATGCTGGTCGTTCACATCCCAGGTAAACTGCGCGCGCGGCTGTACCACAAACGATTTGATTTTGTTGTCGGTACGGATCTGCAAGGCATCGTACAAGGTTTGGTTCAAAGGCGAGCTTGGATAATGTGCGTAATCCAGACGAACACCCGCTACCAGATCAAGACCAGTTGCCAAAGTTGTTTTTAACTGACCGTAAATACCTGCATTCCAGATCGTTCCTTTTACCGACCAGTCGTCCATCAAAGGTACCTCGCGGTAATAACGATATGGTTTCAGCTCGTTGAACTGGTCGAGGGCAGTTTTGCCTGCAGTTGCATCCGCCGTGTAGTGAAAACGACCGTTAACCTCCGAACCATAAGTGGAATGTGAGCGCGTCATCATAATGTCCGCACCAAATGTGTACTCGACTTTATCTGTATTAAAATACAGGTTATCAACCACTTGAAGTACATTGTTGGTAAAACGCTCCTGTGCAAAGCGGTGACCACCCATCTGAATGTTCGTCGAGCGGGAAGAACCGTCGCTGAGTACCGAGTTAATGTTTTCCACGATCGCTCTTGGAATGTTATCGGCTGGGAGCTGGTCGCCGGGTGCGCTTCTTTGTTTTGTGAACAAATGCTGCACTTTCAATTCATTGGTCACTTTCGGGTTCAATGTCGAGCGAAGTGACGCGAGCAGGCTGTTATCCTGGTTAAAATCGTTTCCGTAAGATTCGTAAATGTTGATCGTGGTATTGTCCGCCAGACCCAGTTTGTTGCGGTCATTGGTATAGTTGTTACGGATCGTCAAAAGGTTACGGTTGTTCAACTGCCAGTCGATACGTGCGAATGCTGCATCAGAACCGCGTTTTTTGTCAAAAGAACCAAACTGCGGATCATTGGAAACACCGTATTTACTGCGGGCAATGCTTACAAACTGATCAAGCGTATTGCGGGTAACATTGAAACGGTTTTCATCCACAGGGCTCAACACGTCCGCAATGATCAATGGACGGCTGTCCTGCTGGTGATCCCAGGCCACAAAGAAATGCAGCTTGTCTTTCAAAATCGGCCCGCCAAGCGAGAAACCAAACTGGTTCGTTGAGAAATTGTTGTTTTGTTTGTTACCACGGATATCATAAGGGCTTGATAACCAGTCAGCGCGCGTATAATTAAATGCACTTCCGCTCAGTTGGTTGGTACCCGATTTGGTAACCGCGCTGATGGTACCACCACCGCTGCGACCGTAAGTAACATCGTATTGGTTGGTAACTACCTGAAATTCGCGCACTGCTTCAATCGAGATTGAGTACGGAGCACCGCTTCGGCTGGTTGTGGCACCGGCAGAAGTCGGGTTTTTTGCACTCATACCGTCAATCGTATAGCCCGTAGAAGAACCCAGCTGACCCGAAATGTTACCACCGCGGCTCAACGGAGAAAGGTCCATGAGAGAGGTAAAGTTACGACCGTTCACCGGCAGACGCGTAATGTCACGAGCCGAGATCGAGGTAGAAGCGCCCAGGTTTTCAATTTTGTTTTTGATACCAGAAGCCACTACGCTCACTACTTCCAGTGTTTGACCGGCATCTTTCATGCTCATTTTCACCTTAATAGCATCGCCTTGGTGCAAAATGTAGCCTGTCTGTTTTTGTTCACCAAAACCAACATAAGTAGCGGTTACTGTATAAGGTCCGCCCAGGGGAAGCTCCTTAAAAGCATATTCGCCTTTTGCATTGGAAACAGTACCTGTCGTAAAACCTGTCGATTCGTTTTTCACCTGGACGGTAGCGCCGGCGAGTTCGGTATTCTGGTCGTCGGTGACGATACCGGAAATAGACGCCTGGGTAGTTTGAGCAATCACCGCTGAGAAACTCAGCAGGGTCAGGATCAAAGTTGCGTTGATGAGTAGTAAAAACTTTTTGCGCATGGATAAATATTTATTGTGATAAAAATTAGGCGCAAAAGAAGCCTTCCATGTTTTCCTGAATGTTACTACGACGTTATCGAATTGTTAAGGAGTAGTATGCTAAAAGAATTTTGAAGTAGGGTGCAAAAATCCCCTTGATTAATGCTAGATGTAGTAGCCGACACGACTCATTTATCTACCGGTCAATATGGGTTAATTAAGGGAAATGATGTACCAAGCCTTCCAAGATAGCTTTGTCCTGATTTTTAAAACTTAAAACTGTTTGACCTATGAAGACAAAGTTTATCGCTTTACTGTTGCTGCTAACGCTAATTGGCCAGTTGGGGACCGCGCAGAACCGACTTAAGACTAAGCCAGAAGCCTTCTGTGGATATGTTTCCCAAAGAGGAAATGCCACCATACTAGGAATGTGTGACAAACTCGACAAATGCGAAATTAAATATTTCATCAAGAACGGCACGGATGATGTTATTGATGAGAATGCCGCAATAGCGCAAGCATTTGACGCATGGGCTGCTGTAATTGACCGCAAGTTTACGAAGACAAATTACGAAGCTGAGGCTGATATAACGTTTCAGTGGGGCGGAACTGTCGGCAGTAGTGCTGTCGGCCAAACAGCTCCCTGCGCTGTGCCAATACCTATCTATTTCAGCTCAACAGTAAAATGGGTTACCAGCTATTTTCCAATTACAGTTGGAACGTATAATGTATTCCGCATTGCGATCCATGAGATAGGACATGCATTGGGATTGGATCACTCAGATTCTATTAACTCGATTATGTATCACTCTCCTACAGACAATAATTCTTTAAGCGACCAGGACATCTCTGCCGTAAGAATTTTACATGGCGCGAACACAGGGCCAATTACTGGCCCCAAATATCTTTGCGTTGGTAGCACCGCCACTTATTCAAGAGGACAATTTGGTTTTTGGAATAGCACAGGAGGAGTCACTATCAACTCGTCTAAGACTGAACAAATGGTAAGCGTCACTGCAACTAGTCCAGTACCTGGTAAATTGAGCACTTCTCAATGTTTATCTTTCGATGTTTTTACTTCAATAAATCAGCCAGGCGCTATACTGGGTACCTCGCAAATCTGTCCTGGTGAAGGCGATGGGTACTTTACTATCAATGCTGTCCCGAGTGCCGCCAGTTACGTTTGGTCTGCCAGTGATCCTTCGGTTGTGTTGCACCCTAATGCTTCGGGTACTACGTGCACTGCTACTGGCATTACAAAAACATTTACCTTATCAGTCAAAGCGAAAAATCCGTGTGGAATTAGCCCTGCTACAACCAAGACTGTTACTGTCAAGAAAACGTACGGGCCTCCATGCAACGGTGAAGATTTGGTATCAACAGGAAAAGAAATGCTGATGGATATTAATAGCGAAACGCTAGAGGCGACTATTTATCCCAACCCAACTACCGAAAATTTGAATCTAAATATTCAGGAAACGGATCAGCATGTATCAGTAAGTATCTATAATGCTGTCAATGGAGCAAAACTTCTTACCAAAGAGGTTTCCGGAGGCAAATCAGTCCTGGATGTTACCTCCCTGCCAAAGGGGAATTATATCATGATAATAGAAAATGACAAAAATATAACCAGAAAGAAATTCAGTCGTAATTAGCAAAACCTCTGAAAACAAAAAAACCTGACCGAAAAGTCAGGTTTTTTTGTTTCAAGAGCCCCCAGTCGGGATCGAACCAACGACCTACTGATTACAAGTCAGTTGCTCTACCAGCTGAGCTATGGAGGCCTTTATTCTGATAGCGTTTGTTATTCCGTTATCGTGGTGCAAAAGTAGCGCGTCAGGTTATACGATGCAACTTATTCAAAGTATTTTTTCCGCACTTTTTAACAGGTTTTAGATAGCTTCCTGAATAATAGTTAGTTGATGTTTCAATTCATCCAGCTGAGCCAGGGCTGCATTGATCTTTCTTTCAAAATCCGCTTTCAGTTTATCCGAAGTTTTTGATTTCGCGAAGAATTCAATATTGTTTTGCCAAAGCGCAATGTCATTTTCAAGCTGTGTGATCTTGCGTCTGATATCGCTCTCCTTACGATAAAGATTACGATTGTTGTCTCCGCCATCGCGAACCAATTCCACTTCACTTGCCAAAACAGCCTGCTCTTTCTCCTTGCTGGAAAGCTGGCCGATTGCGCTGACATACGTATTGATTGCACCGATGTAGCGTTTCTGAACCGTCTGCATGTCCTTCTTAGGAACAAAACCGATCGAAGACCACTCACTCTTAAATGCATTAAGCAAGTTCAGTGACGATTCATCCTTGCTTTTCGCAGCGGCTTCAATGCGCTCGATCAGGTCGATTTTCCGTTTCAGGTTGTTTTCAAACTCTTCCTCAACCTCCTTGTTTTTCGAACGTTTTTGATCGAAATAAGCGTCACAGGCTTTTTTGAAACGGTCGTAAATGGTATCCTTATATTTCTCAGGAACCTGCCCGATACCCTTCCATCTTTTCTGCAACTCGATCACTTTCTGCGTGGTAGCAGGATTATCTTCGCCGGTTGTCAGGATCGCTTCTGCTTCCGCGCAAAGTTCATTTTTCAATGTCAGGTTCTGCTCTCTTTTCGATTCCAGCTGACGGAAAAACTCGCCTTTATTATTGAAAAACGTTTTCAGCGCAGCCCAGAATTTCTTGCTCAGCTCTTTACCCTCTTCACGCGGCATAATGCCTTTCAAAGCAACCCACTGATCCTGGAAAGCCATGATTTCCTTGGTCTTGCCATTCCATTCTTTAATGCTGCCAGAGTTATAGGTTGTGAATGGTACAATCGCTTCATAGATTTTCAGCTTCTGATCGTAGTTTTCCTGCATCGATTTTTTCTGCTCGGCAAACTGCCCTCTCTGTGCATCATAAAGCACATCCAATGCTTCTTTGAAACGCTGCCAAAGTTTTTCCTGATCTTCTTTCGGTGCAGGACCTAAATGTTTGTAGTCTTCGAAAATGTGGTTGGCTTCATTCAGGATCTCTTTGGTCATCGGCCTGTCCGCGAGGGATTTACCCAATTCTTCGACCTTCTCGCAAAGCTCCGCTTTCAATTCGGCATTCCGGCGTCGGTCCAGTTCTTTCAGCTCAAAATAGATATTCCGGTTGCTGAAATAGCGGTCGATCAAAGCATTATAAGTAGCCCAAAGTGTACCATTATGCGGCGAAGCAATGTTACCCGCCAGCTTCCACTCGTCTTGTATCTTTTTAAATTCCTCCCAGCTGGATTTCAGATTTGAAGCATCCGTCTCTTTTCCCTCATCGTCCAGTAAAGCCCGCAATCGTTGCAGCAGGGCGGTTTTTACATTAAAATTCTTCTCTTTTTCTTTTTCCTGACTTTGGTAAAAAGAGTTTTTCAGCCCGCGGATCTCACGGCTCAGCGAATCGATTTTCTGGGTTTCGGCGTCATACTTAAACTCGAAGCCCTCTTCATCGCCATTATCGGCCACAAACGCCTTCAATGCTGCCTCGCGTTCCTTCAATTTAATTTGATCCAGAACAGGCCGGATTTCGCGGGAAACTGCTTCGGCTTTTTTCAGAAGAGCAGGCTTCTGGCCCTCGGTTTGAATCGACGCAAGTTCGTTTTCTAACAAGTTAATCAGCTGTTCCTTTGATAGTTGGCTGTAATCCACGTCAGGCGTTTCCTCCTCATGCTCTTCCGTCAACTCGCTGTTAAGATCAATTTCGAGGGTGTCAACCGTCTTTTGTTCCAGGTCGTCCTGCTCTTCGCCTTTGACCCCTTCTTGTTGTTCTTGTGCCATCGTGATTTTTGTTTCGTACGTACGTCTCCTCTGGAATTACAAATCTAATAATCTTTCCCTTGAAATGGCTACTTTTGAAATCCTAACATTGAACATATTCGCACCGGATGGACCATAATATTGCAAAAATACGTCACGACTATCAGCTCAAAGGACTACATGAAGATGATCTGAATGCTGATCCCCTGATACAGTTTAAGTTATGGTTTGACGAAGTGGTTAAATCCGGTATTTCCGAGTTAAATGCGATGCTATTGAGCACTGTTTCCGCGTCACGTCCTTCTGCCAGGATCGTACTTTTGAAAGACCTAGATCAGCGCGGATTTTCCTTTTTTACCAATTACGAAAGTAAGAAGGGAGCGGAAATGGCAGCCAACCCGCAAGTGGCGCTGACATTCTTCTGGAAGGAGTTTGAAAGACAAGTGCGAGTCGAAGGATTGGTAGAAAAAGTATCGCCGGAAGAATCCAGCGAATATTTTGCGGTGAGACCAAGAGGCAGTCAGATCGGCGCATGGGCTTCTGCGCAGAGCGAGCACATTCCAAATCGTGCATTTTTGGAAAACAAAACGAGAGAACTGGAACAGAAATTCGAAGGCCAGGAAGTACCCAGGCCGCCGCATTGGGGAGGTTACCGGGTGATACCGGATTACATGGAGTTCTGGCAGGGCCGGCCGAGCCGGTTACATGACCGGCTGGCATACTCAAAACAGGCAGACGGAAGCTGGAAAATTGAAAGGTTATCACCATAAATAGAAAAAGCCGGACAAGCCGGCTTTTTCTCGTTTGTAACTATTTTTTAACGATCACTCATCGCAACAAAGTCGCGTTTGGGAGCACCTACATAAATCTGACGCGGACGGCCGATCGGCTCTTTATTCGCACGCATTTCTTTCCACTGCGCGATCCATCCTGGCAGACGGCCAATCGCGAACATTACTGTAAACATATTGGTAGGAATGCCCAGCGCGCGGTAAATGATACCTGAGTAGAAATCCACATTCGGGTAAAGTTTGCGTTGCACGAAGTATTCGTCTTCCAAAGCCGCTTTTTCCAGTTTCTGCGCGATTTCCAAAACCGGGTCATTGATACCCAGCTTGTTAAGCACATCGTCAGCCGCTTTTTTAATGATACGCGCTCTTGGGTCAAAGTTTTTATAAACCCGGTGACCAAAACCGAACAGACGGAAACCGCTGGTTTTGTCTTTGGCCATGTTAATGTATTTCTGCGTATCTCCGCCGTCATTTTTGATGGCTTCCAGCATCTCGATCACTTCCTGGTTGGCGCCCCCGTGAAGCGGGCCCCACAATGCGCTGATACCGGAGGAAATCGAAGAGTAAATGTTGGCATGGGAAGAACCTACCAGTCTCACTGTCGAAGTCGAGCAGTTTTGCTCGTGATCAGCGTGGAGAATCAGCAGTTTGTTCAATGCTGCCGAAACCACCGGATCAACATTGTATTTCGCTACGGGTAGCGAAAACATCATATTCAGGAAGTTGGAGCAATAATCCAGGTCATTTTGCGGATAATTTACCGGGTGTCCCTGCGATTTTTTGTAAGACCAGGTTGCTATGGTTGGCAACTTGGAAAGCAGGCGAATGATATGCAGCTGCACAACTTCCTCCGTATTTGATTCCGCAGTTTCAGGATAAAAAGAGCTCATCGCGCTCACCAGCGAGGAAAGTACGCCCATCGGGTGCGCATTCACCGGAAACCCTTCAAAAATCTTGCGCATATCCTCATTTACAAGGGTATGCGTTCTGATTTCATGTTCAAAATCCGCGAATTGTTTCTCGGTTGGCAGCTCTCCGTAGATCAGCAAATAAGCAACTTCCAAGAAAGAAGCTTTTTCGGCCAGATCCTCAATCGAATAGCCCCTGTAATTCAGTATTCCTTCCTCACCGTCCAAAAAAGTGATCGCACTCTTTGTAGCACCGGTATTTTTGTAACCTGCATCAATCGTAATGTACCCCGTCTGGTCACGTAACTTGGCAATATCTATCGCTTTTTCTTGCTCACTTCCTTCTATTATAGGGAACTCGTACTTCTTACCATCAAGGGTTAATTCAGCTATTTCGGACATAGAAATTAAGAATAAAATTAAAAAGGTTAATGACAAGATATTGTAAATCAGGCCAATTCGAATCAAAGATTTTACGAACAACTGTTTTACTTATCCAACAAATTAATTTTGTGTTAAACCACCCGAGATTAACCATTTCCCAGGCCAACACAAGCCGCAATATCCTAAAAAATGCGTGTACTTTCTATTATAATCTGTGTTTTATTTGTGAAAATTCCGGCTTAAAACAATAATATTTCACAATATGAAGGAATAATGATAATATTCTACTGTTTAGGTAGATTGTTCAAAAAAAGCATTTTTCAACCACCTAAATCCGGGACTTTTCCGCACTTTCACCCAGCGCAACAGCCGTATTTTTATCCTCTTTTATCAAAATCCTCTTGAGAAAATAACGCGTATACAAACCCATCAAAATCACCGGCAGCAAATGTGCGCCATAGATAAAAGCTTTGCCCGTGATCCGGTACGAAAAACTCGAAAAAGTAATGTACACGTACATAAACCAGACGAGCGCCACAGCCGTCAGCGTGCCATAAATCCCGAGCGAAATCCGTCTGCTCAGAAACCGGTAGCTGCCTTCGCAGATTAGCAGGGAAACCGCTACCACCAGCGCCACGGTCACCAAAGCTCTCGGGAAATTTTGAATGTAGGAATGCTTATAAACCAATATTCCGATTTTCCCGATCAGATTCGGATGCGCCAGCAAATACGCGTCCGTTACACTTAATACCAGCAGCAGGATCAGGCTGGTCAACTTTCTGTTCATTGATACGACGTCATTTTTAACCTAATACACCTACTATATACCCGTCGTTTAGCTTTTAAATTCCCTGTAAGCCGAGATAATGTGCGTGATTTTTTGCTCCTCCGGCAACGCATCCGGCAGCCAGTGGATCGCCAGCCCATCTTTTTCCATTTTTCGGAAAAAGGTCATCTGACGTTTGGCAAAACGATGGATTTCAGTTTCCAGCCGGGTTTTCATTTCGTCAAAGCTGGTTTCTCCGGTCAGGTATTGCGTAATGTATTTATATTCAAGACCATAGTATATCAGCTGCTCCTTCGTCAGCCGGGTCAGCAGCGAGGCAACTTCTTCGATCAACCCATTTTCGAGCCGATCTTTCAACCTTTTGCTGATCCTTTCCCGCCGGACTTCTACGGCCGGGTTCAGTCCGAAAATGATCGCGTCGTAGTTTTTATCATTAGTATTAAATGCAAGTTCATTCTCAGGGTTTTCTGTCAAAAACTGGGCAATTTCAATCGCGCGGATCAAGCGTTTTCTGGTGGAAGTATCTGCAAATTCATGGTAGGCTGTATGCATCTGACCAAATTTTTCCAGCAGCATTTCGGATGATAATGTTTCCAGACTGGCCCTCAGGCTGTCATTGACCGGGACCGATGCAAATGCATGACCTTTTAACAAGGCATAAATGTAAAATCCGGTACCACCGCAAACGATGGGAATGTGACCGCGCGAAATGATCAGATCATACGCCTTTTGAAAATCATGCTGGAAATTGTTGACATTATACTGCGCGCCGGCATTCAGAATATCGATCAAATGATAAGGAATCGCTTGTCCCTCAACTTGATACTCCTCCAAATCTTTCCCGGTACCAATGTTCATATCGCGGTAAACCTGCCGGGAATCTGCGCTGATGATTTCGCCGCCGATCTGCGATGCAACTTTGGTAGCTAATCGGGTTTTTCCGGAAGCAGTAGGGCCGAGAATAATCAGCAAAGGCAGTTTGGATGGTTCTTTTTCCATATTCAATAACCGATGCGCTTTACGAATTTCAGGCTGCCCATATTGTAAACCAATGTTTCGTCAGCGTCTGAATGTTCTGGCTGAGCTAATGTTCTTTTCAATGTTGCGGGTTCCAGGCGGTAAGTTTCTGGTTCTCTTTTTCCTGTCAAGTGAAAACCCAACTTGGTGTAACTCGCGCCGTCCGACCAGTCCAGGTCCGCATAAGTCATGATGTCCCCTGGACTTTTTTCTTCGATAAATGCATGTAAAAGTTTATCCAGCCCGCCAACGACATTGGTATGCAACAAACTCGCAAAACGGATCAGCTCGTAAGATTTGTAAGGTAGAGTATCGCTTTGAAATACACGCGGACTACTAAACGTCGCGACGGCCACAAGTAGCTCGTCCGTGTGTTGATCATATTCAAAATATTCGCTTAAAATGCGGTAATACCGTTTTGGCAAGAATAAACCAAAGCGAATCCTGGAAGATACCGCGCCATTTAAATGATTGGCTTCCAAGAAGCTGTTTGTTAATTCTTTGTTAATTCTTCGCACCTGCGTAAGTCGCCCCGGAATTTTTTGTGACTTACCCAGCATGGCTAAAATGCGGGATTTGACAATGTCTCTTTTTGTAATCCAATAATCTTCCCAGATCACAATGCTCTTAACTCCTGATGTCCGGTTTGACTGCGTTTGTTGGAAATAAATGTTTAATTCTTCTAGCGTAACGTTTGGCGCAGAAATTTGGACGGTAACTATATCAAGCACGATTTTGGCATCAGCAACCACTTTTATCGTACTGATCTTTTCCCTTTCTCCCCACAAAAGATTACCAAATCCGCTCGCGGCCAGCCAGTCGCATACCTCGTCGGGGAAAGAATTTTTGCGCGTCAAAGTGATCACATTTTTGGCGGCAAGTTAGGTCGGGCGTAGTTTAGGAACAAAAAAACGCGCTTGTTCAGCGCGTTCTCTCCATGTTAGTTCAGGCAAAAATTATTTTCCTCCAAGCCCAAAAATCACTCCGACATTCACACCGCCGAATTTAGAAGTCGACTCAAAGTCAATGTTATTAGCGCTACCTGTGGTAGAATCGTGGTTTTTATTGCCAAATACAAAGTGGTAAATACCCTCTACCTGGATACCGATATTTCCAAAAGCGAAAACCAGACCGGCACGCGGCGCAGCACCGAAATTGCTATGTTTGGAAGATTCCAGGACTGTATTTCCATTAAACTTGGCGTCATATTTTGAAAAATAAACACCTGCATCACCACCCACGTATGGGCGGATTATGCCGTCTGCAAAATAATAATCGACGGTACCAGTCACGGGCATCAATGTTCCCTTGGTGCTCAATGTTTGTCCAGCCACGCGGTAATCGCTGCCGTCCGCATAAATTTTACCAGCTACACCGACCGCAAATTGCGAAGAAGTAAATACTCTTAAATTAACGCCGCCACCCGCTACCGTTTTAGAATCTTTCACGTCGGATTTCGCTATACCTCCCTGAAGCCCCAAAGAAAACTGGGCAAAACTTGCCGAACTCATCGTCGCAACTAATGCTACGACCGCCATCAAACGAAATACTGTTTTTTTCATGTCTGTACTAATGTTTTGGTAATGTTTTCGGCATCACCAATATTAGTCCATCCCGGGAATAATACATTCTGATTTTAATCTTTTTTGCTCATTATCAATACATTAACGCATTAGCTAATGATAATTGTGCTAAAACTGTTAGAAAGTTGTTGTGCAAATTATTCCTCACGTTGCTGTGCTGCCTCCCAGCCGATGAGCGCTTTTTTGCGGAGGCTGCCCCAGCGATATTCGCCCAAAACACCTTCTTTCCGGATCACGCGGTGACAGGGGATTAGGTACGCAATCGGATTATCACCCACCGCCGAGCCTACCGCCCGCACCGCTGCCGGGTTACCAATACTTTTGGCGATTTGCTGGTAAGTCGTCACGGCACCTTTTGGAATGTTGAGCAGCGCCTCCCATACTTTTACCTGGAAATTGGTCCCCTGAACAAGCAGCGGAAGTTTTTCCAGTGATTTTTTAGCCGGATTAAAGATGCGGTCAATGTAAGCAGCGGTCACGGACTGATCGGCGCTGATTTTGGCATAGTACCATTTTTTCGCTAACAAAATCAGTTGCTCGTCGCGCGAGGTATCGTCGATAAATGCCATAGCGCAAATGCCACGCTCGGTTACCGCGATAAAACAATCTCCAAAAGGCGTGTTATGGATGCCGTAACTAATGTCGAGCCCTTTTCCTGCGCTTTTGAACTCCTGCGGCGTCACGGCCTCGATGGCCGTAAAATGATCGTACACGCGGCTCTGGCTGGAAAGTCCGGCTTGCTCTGCCAGCTCTATCAGATTCGACGATTCCCGGATCTTTTCTTTCAGGTAACCCGCGGTAATGTATTGCAGGAATTTCTTAGGACTCACGCCCGCCCACTCAGTGAAAACCCTTTGAAAATGAAACTGGCTGATACTCACCTCGTCCGCAACATCCAGCAGAGACGGCTGGGTCTTTGCGTTGGCAACAATGTATTCGATTGCCCGGGCGATTTTTTCGTAATTATAAGTTTGCTGGTCCATTGGATGATTAATTTGATGAACAAATTTGGCCTATAATTTGAAGGTCGTCAACCTGAAACTTGCTCATAACTATGACCAGAAACTAAATCTTCCTGGGTAACAAAACCACTGACGAAAGAACAGATCCACTCGAAGATCATCAAGTCGAAAAAGCGGTTTGCGAAGTATAAAACCAACCGCGAGATATACTAACTAAAAGAGCTCCGGGTGGAGCTCTTTTTTTATCGGATCAGTAATCCTTTTTGCTGTCTTTTTTCGCCTTCTTGTCGGCGCGTTTTTCTTTCAGGGATTTTTCAGCTTCCTTTTTCGTGCTGCCTTTGTCCAGATTTTTACCTTTTGCCATGACTATCGGGTTTTGAGATTGGTGTTTTACAAATAAACTGAAATCGTATTGAAAACCGTATCCAGGTAAGTGAATTATTGTTTTTGCGTAATCCAGTCCATGATGTGACTGGCTCTTGCACCCGTTTCGCCGCTGCTCACGCACTTACCTTCGCCCCGCAATTCCTTCACGATCGAATCGATCAGCTGCTGCTGCACATGTTTGGGATACGGAATGTGAAAAACTTCTGTACCTTCGGCAGTCTCCACCTTAATATCAAATTTTTCAAAAAACGAAAAAGATATCCGGCCTTTTGACCCGACAATTTGCGCGCTGTCTTCGCGCTGCTCTTTATTAATGGTATAGCACCAGCTCCCTTTGCCTAATATACCCGATTCAAATTCGAAATTGGCGACCACAATGTCGTCGGCTTCATATAAACCGGCCTGGTTTCTTGCAAAGCCGGTTGCAGTTTTTATCGGTCCGAAAACATATTCCAGAAAATCAAATTGGTGGGAAGCAAGATCATGAAAATGTCCGCCGCCGGAAATTGCAGGATCGACACGCCAGCGCGGTTTCGGATTTTCGCCCACTTCTTCATCATAAGGCTGCCACTGCAAACAAATGTCCACAAACCGCACATCGCCGATCACCTTATTATCGATTAACGCCTTCACTTTCAGGAAGTAGTCGAGCGCGCGGCGGTAATACGCAACAAAAACCGGGATGCCAGTTCTTTTACTTTCCGCATTGATCCGGTCACATTCGGCGCCTGTCCTGGCCATCGGTTTTTCAATGTAAACCGGCTTACCGGCCGCCATCGCTTTAAAAGCCAGCTCTTCGTGGGCATCGGGCGGCGTGGCAATGTATATCGCATTGGTTTCAGGATCATTGATCAGCTCGTCGGCATTGGCGTACCACTTCGGGACACCGTGGCGGGAAGCGTAATCGGCAGCCAGTTCCGCGTCCCTGCGCATCACGGCAACAAGGCTCGAATTGTCCACCAGATTGAATGCAGGGCCACTTTTGACTTCGGTAACATTGCCGCAGCCAATGATTCCCCATTTGATTTGATCCATGATAAGCTTGTAAAATTTTGAACTAAACAATCTGCTTAATAATTATTTATTGCAGGAAATCTACTTTCTTCAACACGCAAACATTTTGAACGGCGATATGCAAACGCAACCCAATAATCCGTTGCACGGAAAGACACTCGAAGCCATTTTGACCGAACTGCTGGACTATTATGGCTGGGAACAAATGAGTTATCATGTTAATATCAATAGTTTTCAAAATGATCCCAGCATTAAATCGAGTCTCAAATTTTTGCGGAAAACGCCCTGGGCGCGACAGAAAGTAGAGGACCTTTACATTAAAATGCAGGAACGAAAATAGTAACCGTAAAATCACACTGATACATTAATCAAGTCGAACATTATGCCTTTTGTAGATTACTATCAGATACTGGGCCTGGATAAAAGCGCTGACGAAAAAGCGATTAAAAATGCTTACAGAAAACTGGCCAGGAAATACCACCCCGACCTCAATCCGAATGATAAGGAGGCCGAGAAAAAATTTCAGCAGCTGAACGAAGCAAACGAAGTTTTGAGCGATCCTGAAAAACGGAAAAAATACGACAAGTACGGCGAAAACTGGCAGCATAGCGAAGAATATGAAAGGGCCCGCCAGGCACGCGGTAGTGCCGGACAGCAGCAGGGACAATGGTATTCTGGCGGCGACGCCGGTGGTTTTTCAGATTTTTTCGAATCAATGTTTGGATCTTCAAGTGGCTTTGGCGGAGGCGGCAGTCGCCAGGCGCGTTTTCGTGGTCAGGATTACCAGGCCGAGGCAAACTTAACTTTACGTGATGCCTACGAAACACATAAGCAAACGTTGACAGTGAATGGTAAAAACATTCGCATCACGGTGCCTGCGGGGATTGAAAACGGACAGACGATCAAGATTGCGGGTCACGGTGGAAAAGGCTCAAACGGTGGTCCCGACGGTGATTTATTTCTGACATTCACGATTCAGCCCGACGAAAAATTCAGGAGATCGGGCAATGATCTGCATTATAAAGTGGACCTGGACTTATATACGGCCATTTTGGGCGGGGAGCTGGTGATCGAAACATTGAGTGGAAAAGTGAAACTTCCCATAAAGCCCGAAACGCAAAATGGCAGCATGGTAAGGCTGAAAGGAAAAGGTTTTCCGGTTTACAAAAAAGAAGGTCAGTTCGGCGACCTATATGTCACATTCGACATCAAAATCCCGACAAACCTGACCGACCGGCAAAAAGAATTGTTTACAGAATTATCTAAATCCTAATCCATGAAGCGATGGAAAATGATCAGTTGATAGCGGTTGAAACATTCTGCACTTACTATAATGTGGAATATTCTTTTGTCGAATCATTGCAGCATAATGATTTGATAGAAACAGTTTTTGTAAACGAAAGTCAGTTTATCCAGCTCCCGCAGCTTCAAAAAATAGAGCGTATGGTGCGGCTTCATCACGATCTGGACATTAACCCGGAAGGCCTCGGCGCCATCCATACCTTGCTCGATCGCATCGATTCGCTCGATCGGGAAATCGTTTTGCTTCGTAACAAACTCCGCTTCTACGAGGCGCCGCAGTAAGACGGGCCGCTTTTTCGGAAATAACGGATGTATCTTTGTTTTTTTAATGATGGCAAAACCGGCGGAATGTCGGTTAGCCAAACCAATTATTTATGAAATTCGAAGATTATCACATTGCCCCTGAAATAAAACGAGGCCTGGATTCCCTCGGCTTTAAACGCCCGACGGATATTCAGTTCAAAGCCATTCCCGCAATTTTAAAGGGTGAAGACGTGCTGGCAATCGCGCAAACGGGGACTGGAAAAACGGCTGCATTTGCGATCCCCGTCATTGATCAACTACATAAAAAGAAATCATCCAGCCGCTCAGAAGGCATCAAATGCCTGGTGATGGTCCCGACCCGCGAGCTCGCAATCCAGATCACCGAAGTTTTCAATAAGCTATCCGAACATACCCGCGTCAAGGCATTTGCGCTTTTTGGCGGTGTGGAGCAAGACCCGCAGATTGCACGGGTAGAAAAAGGAATCGATATACTGGTCTCGACGCCGGGAAGAATGTTTGACCTGGTAAGTCAGGGACACATTAATTTCAATAGAATTGAAGTATTGATCCTGGACGAAGCGGATCACATGCTGGACCTTGGTTTTATCAAAGACATCCAGGACTTGATCAAATTCCTTCCCAAAAACCGGCAGACGCTTTTTTTCTCAGCAACAATCAATGAGAAGATCAAGAAATTGGCTTATTCACTGGTCAGGAATGCGATCCGAATCCAGATCTCTCCAAAAAATCCGGTTGCGAAGAACATTAACCATTCCGTCGCATTTGTCTCGATGGATGATAAACGCTTTTTCCTGGAAAGGGTGATCAAGGAAAATCCGGACAGCAAGATCCTGGTTTTTGTCCGGACAAAAGTCAGGGCAGAGCGGGTTTTCAATGCGCTGGAAAGGATGGAAATCAAAAGCATTACCATTCACGGCGACAAAGAACAGGCCGACAGACTGATCGCGATGAATGAATTTAAAAAAGGCAATGTCAAAGTGCTGATCGCCACTGATGTAAGTGCCCGCGGCATTGATATTCCAAGTGTAGATTACGTAGTTAATTACGATCTGCCCGAACAACCAGAAAATTATGTCCACCGCGTTGGCCGGACAGGGCGAGGCACGCAGAAAGGTTTGGCCGTATCATTTTGCAGTCCAGAAGAAAAACCGGTGCTCGACGAAATCCAGACTTACCTCGACAAACCCATCGACGTACTGACGATCAGCCCAACCGACTACTCTCAAACGCTCGACTTTACGTCTGACACGAGCGATGATCTGAAAGCCCTGATGCAGGAAGTGGCGGATTTTGAAAGTATTAAAAGGAAAAAGAAGAAGAAATAAAACGGCTTGCAGAATATTCTGCAAGCCGTTTTTTTTGCGCCGATCGGGAATGTTATTCCTCAAACGGATCTGCCAGGATCTGGCCACGGATTTCACCGTAAATATTTACCGCGGTTGGAATGTTCACATACAGCAAACCTTCGATCAACATCGTTTGTTGTTCAAGGTTCAATTTCTGCGTGCCCTGAACCTGCGTTCCAGTAGGCATATCTGCCAGATTGAATAATATCGGACCTGCTTCCCAAGCCGGATTAGCGCTGTTGATGGTGACCGACGTAGGCGTAATATTCTGATAAGTAATGTTGTATTTCAGCTCCATGGTCGTTTTGTTGTATTCGAAAACCCCGGTGCCCTGTCCTGATGACGTTGCTTTTGGAATAGTCGGACCACTATTTATAACGGCCGAGAATTTCACAATGTCATCTTTGTGAGGACCTTCCTCTTTGCAGGAAGTGACAAAACCTAACATTAAAACCCCCGCGATCAATAGTAAAAAACTTTTCATTGGCTTCTTCATACAGCGTTTAATTTAAAAATTTGACCATTAAATATAGATTATAAACTTATACCCAGCAAAAATAATACCACCTTCCGGCTAAATATTCCAAAGGTCACTTTTGCGAATGTAAACGATTTTGTTGCCCCAGATCACACGGTTCCAGTGATCCACAGAGCCTACAATCGTGAGTTTGTGACCTTTACCAACCCGCTCCACTACCGAAGAGGAGGAGGAAGGTTCCTCGCGCAAAAATGTATTTTCGTTGACGATAATACAAGTCCGGTAGAGTGACGGAATGTTCAGTATCCCCAGCAACAGCAGCAAATACACGACGATGGATATCTTGTGAATTTGCAGGATCGGCTCCATGCGCCGCGCCTTCGTCACCATGATTACAACAATGTAGGTGCCCAAAGTTAGGAGCAATATTGGAATGTAATCGCCATATCTTCTATAAAAAATGATGAAGTAGTTGTAATCATCAAATTCATAGCCGGTTAAGTTTTGCTCTTGGGCAAGCTTATCCATTTTCTCAAAAAGCCGTCTGGACGGGTTTGTGAGGGCCAGTTTGCTAAGATAAAAGAGGCAATCCGTATAATTATTTGTCTTTTCAGAGAGGAATGCGAGTTTGAGCAGGAGGTTCGGGCTATTTTTTTCGCCCATGCTGAAATTTTTTTTATAGAGCGCCAGCGACTCGGGGTACTTTGATATAGCGAACAGAGAATCAGCCGTTTTTAGCTCCCGCTTATTAGCCGAAAAGGCGGGTTGAAAGCACAAAGCCAGCACAGACACGATCCAAGGCAACAGGTATTTCTTCCGCAAGGCTTGCATTATACTATTAAGAATTCTACTTTTGCATCGCAATTACGGAAAAGCCCCCGGTTAATCCAACAAATTGCCCTTTTCAAACCCGGTCACCGGAAATGAAATTGATTCCGTAGCTCAGCTGGTAGAGCAATCGCTTCGGCGAACCGACACCGCGCGGCGGACCGCTTTTAATGTATGGGTCCTGGGCGGACGGCCGCTGCCGTTCGAATCCCAGCTAGTAGGTGAAGATAGCAGCAAACAAGATTCCGTAGCTCAGCTGGTAGAGCAATACACTTTTAATGTATGGGTCCTGGGTTCGAATCCCAGCGGGATCACTTGAAGAAATAACAAAAAGGATCAGAAGCCTGCAAATCAACAGATTAGCAGGCCTTTTTGTTTGCCGTTTGTGCCAAAAGATTCAATTTTCTACAAATTTTTGGTGAGTAATTCGGTGAGTTCTCAGATCTGCAAATTTTACTCACCAGAATCGCTACAACTCATTGTTTAACAACCTGTTTACGACGTAAACATCTTGTGCTGATTAGGCTTGCAAGACTACTTTTGTTCAACCTTTTAACCTGAAAAAGGGTGTGAAAACAAAGACCAGTCTGCTTTTCTATTTGAAGAAGCCGAAGAATTATCAAAAAGGGCCTGTACCGATTTACCTGCGGATTACGGTTGAAAGTAAAAGAGCTGAGTTCATAACCGGGCGCGAATGTGAGCCCGGTCGGTGGAATGCGGTCGCGGGAAGGGTTACTGGTGCAAAGGAGGCTGTGAAGTCCGTCAATGTTTATCTCGGCAACTTAGAACAGCAACTATTGGATAACGGCAGAGACAATCAAAAACAAGTTTCTGAGCGTCGGTCCTAAAAAGCGGCTATTGATGGAGGTGATTGCCGATCACAATGAGCGGATGAAGGCTTTGGTGGGACAAGAATATGCTATCGGCACAATTAACCGCTACAAAGTGCTTGAACGTCATACACTGGCATTCTTGAAAGGTCACTTCAATACGAGCGATTTTGACATCGGCCGCATCGATTTCGCTTTCATCGCCGATTATGATTTCCACCTACGTTCCGTTCGCAAGATGGGCAATAATGCTGTAGTGAAGCACATGAGATGTTTCGCAAAATCGTCAACATCTGCCTGGGCAACAGCTGGATGAACCTTGATCCTTATTTGAACTTCAAAGGCAACTTTAAGAAGGTTGACAAAGCGATCCTTAGCCGCGCTGAACTTGACTAATGGCTAGCAAAGAATTCGCCAGTGACCGGCTCTCACAGGTGCGGGACACCTTTCTTCTTTGTTGTTTCACCGGCCTGGCCTACTCCGATGTCCAAAAGATCGAAAAAAGCCAGATAGCCCAAGGGATTGACGGTGAGCAGTAGATTTTCAGCGAGCGGACTAAAACAAATGTCAGGTCGCATATTCCGTTGCTTCCGGAGGCACTTCGAATCATCGACAGATACAAAGACCATCCGCTATATGAATCTCGCGGCCTCGTGTTGCCTGTGCCGAGTAATCAGAAGATGAATGACTATTTGAAAGAGATTGCTGTGATCTGCGGGATTAACAAAATTCTCACTTCACATGTAGCCAGGCATACGTTCGCCACGACTATAACTTTGCAGAATGGCGTTCCTATTGAAAGTGTTTCTAAAATGCTTGGGCATACGAACATTCGTACGACACAGATTTATGCGAAGATTCTGGATACAAAGGTCAGTGAAGATATGCAGGCTCTGAAAGGGCGGCTTTCCAAACGATCGGGCACGGAAGGTTAGTGCCGCACCTTCTCTCTCACGACCCCTACTATTTGTGAGAGGGGATCGCGAGAGAGAAGGTGAAAAAATTTAGCCAAATTTGCATTATTAACGTCTGCAAACATAATCGAACCATTGAGGTTCCGGCCCCTGCTTCTTTTCTTTTTCGACATAATTTGAAATCGCACGATATTGCCATAATCGAAACGAATGGAATGAATTTGGCGATACATGTACCTAAGCAAAAGAATTCTTGACTGCGTTTCTCGAGATTCTTGTTAAGAGAAAGAAGTTCTATATCTTACGACATGTCTTAAAAGGATATCTAAGGATCATCTATGAAACAAGTTGGTTTTAAAATAATTGTACTCAGACCTCACGAGGGCTGCAATACAAAATACTTTAAGTCATTACGGCCAGGAACTTTATATCGATTTATACAAGATTATGAATTTGACATGGCAAGTGGCGAGGAAAGTATCCTTTACAAGCAAACAATGCCTGACGGGTTTTCGGTGAAAGACCTTACATCAATATCTCAGCTGTGGTAAGAAAGAATGGCTCTGGTAAGAGCACACTGATGGAGCTGATCTACGTTGGATTTTATAATCTTTCTAGGTCCCTCAAGCTTTTAGAGAAACGTGATGAAAATGGCAACTACTTTCAATTTGAAAAGGATATGAAGTTTGATTTATATGTTTCAGTGGAGGGAATCAATTACAAGATACAATTTGACGATGTCATTCCTACTGTTTATGAGTTCGCCGAAAATGGCATTGGCTTCAAAAAGGCAATAAGGATAACTGGAAAAAGCCGTCTGACATACTTGTTTTATAACATCATCATCAATTACTCACAATACTCCATAAACTCAGAAGAAGTAGGACCTTGGGTAAACGCTATTTTTCATAAGAACGATGCATATCAAGTACCAATAGTTCTAAACCCATATCGAAAGAAAGGCATTATAGATATCAATAACGAGAGTTATCTAGTTCGCTCACGGATGATGGCTAATATCTTAGTCTATAATTATCAAAACAAGGATATAATACTGCGTCTTTTTAATTACCATGAAGCAGCTGAGTTCTCCTTTAACGTAGATTTATCGAAATTTCAACTCAAGCGTAATGGAGATGTAAATCTAGAATTTTTTAATTCATATGCCCACCGAGTATTTCCTACGCTCTTCAAAACCTTTTTCGACGATGAATCTTTTACTCCTTCAAGCACCCGTCTAGCCATTCTGACTCAGGAGTATATTCTCCAAAAAAAGAGAAATATTATTGTCAATTATCCTTACTATTTACAATTCCGATTTTTTATGGAAGAAAGTCAGAGTCTAGGCTTAAGAAATACGTAGATACATTAAAGGAGGATCGTAGCCATATTACGTATAAATTACGACAGGCCCTTAATTTTTTACGTTTTTCGGAATTACAGGAAGCTTGTAGCCAGTCGACTGTTTCTATCAACAAGCTAGCCAATGTGATCCAAGAAATTTTAAGTAGCCATAGAGGTTTGAATGTTATTGAAGCTATACCACCCTCTTTTTTATCCATGGACATTATTTTCAAGAATTCAAATCATACATTCAATACTTTAAACTCTGGCGAACGCCAAAAAGTCTACAGCACTTCGTCACTCTTATATCATTTGAATAATCTTGAATCAGCATATTCGACTAAACGAACCAGTGCCACCTACCACTCAAAAGAGCTTATTCGATACAAGTATGTTAATATTATTTTTGACGAAATAGAATTATACTATCACCCAGAATTTCAACGAAA
Source organism: Dyadobacter luticola (assembly GCF_005860805.1). GTDB lineage: Bacteria > Bacteroidota > Bacteroidia > Cytophagales > Spirosomataceae > Dyadobacter > Dyadobacter luticola. The sequence continues at coordinate 1,046,167 of NZ_VCEJ01000002.1, forward strand.
CTTTATCGAAGAGACGCTGGCATATATCTCTGCCTTAAAACTACAACATATAGAAGCAATCAATTTAATTTTTATAACACACTCACCGTTTATCTTGTCGGATATTCCTAAACAAGCAGTAATGTTCCTGGAAACGCATAATGGTCTAACTGAGCAAGTTGACCCAATCAGCAAAAATACATTTGCCGGGAACATACACGAGCTACTATCTACAAGTTTCTTTCTAACGCCGGAAAAAGCAGCCCGAATTTTTTTCTGGTCAACAGTGAGGATTCACTTATTTCACTCGACCAATTTAAAGGAAAGTAGTATACTTGAGTTTCTGGTTTGTTGGTTGTAAGGGATGCATTATGGAGTTTCCATTCGAAAATGAACTTGTAGAAACCTTTAAAGATAAGCGCGTTCAAATCATCAGTATTTGCACACGAAGTCCAAAGGGAAAGTGGATGGAAATGATCAACGGCCATGGTCTTAAAACACTCAATCTATACGCCAACTCATCTTGGGGACGAAAGTTAGAGCAGAAATTCGGAATTAATGTTTATCCTCACTATGTGCTTATAGCGCCCGATGGTACTATTGCGGAGAATTTTACCAGTCGTCCTAGTAGTGGGGCTGCTGCTAAAATAAAGGAGATACTTTCCACAACCGATAAGAACTAGCAACAGTCTAGCAAATTGTCTCAAAAAACGTCCGAAACATATGGCTGGTCTAGACAACAGATCCACGCAAAACAGTCGTCTCACGTTCGAGCGTTTTGTGAGACTGATAATATATTACTGTTTCGCCGTTTTATGAGCAGCCGGAGCATACATAAAGGTGCAGTTTTATTAAATTCATGAAAATTTTTGGCAGTAATCATGAGTGTTTATGAGTTAGGTGAAGAAGAAGACAAGCTGCTTCTTAAAATCAACGGCATGGAGGGTACAATCGAAGAAAAGTCAAACCAAATGACAGCTGCAGGGATACTCGATAGGTATAGCCGAATACATAACTGTTATGCAGCTCTTGCTGAATATGACAGTGAAGCTCTAAAACGAGGTTTGTTTCTTCAATGGTATTCTATGGTAGAACCTCCTTTTTTAAGTGGTATACATGTTAACCCACTATCAGAGAAGCGAATCATAGATATCTTAGATCACCGAATTTCTGTAAATGAATTTGATGCTGAACTTCGCTCGATGGTCAGTTACTATTCCGCTTGGAAGTTTGTTTTTGATAGATTTCACGCTTCAAGGAACCTTATGAGGCTGCTCAATAGTCCTCTAACCCACGATGCCGTCATGTGGCAGCTTAGGCACAGTGACTTTGCTGGCCGAGGTCAGATGGGAGAGTATTGGCTGTCGATTATTTCTCTTGACTAACAGCAGACACCCATCGGTGCCCAAAGCCAAAGTTGATTACTAGTTGGTCCTAAGCGCTTTGTCTCAAAAATCGCTCGAACGTGAGACGCTCACCCTAACAACTTACCCTGCTTCAAATTAGTCGCGCCGATCAGACGTTTTTGTGAGACTTCATAAATGTGAAGTAAAACAGATAAATCCTATTTTACCAAAGATATAGCAATGTATCCGTCTATGTATTATGTATAACATAGTACCTTGTATAGTATTTAGTTTGGGAAATTATTTTTATGGAAGACATCTCTATGAACAAAACCGAATTTTGGTTTCCCGGCAGGTGGATAGGTGGCACGTCAATGATAGTCGCGCCAATTTTAATGTTAGTCTCCCAAGTCCTTCTTGTGAAATTCGATTTTTTCTACCCCTATCAGCTGAAAGCGTATTACGACCATCCCAATTTGCTCATAACTGCATACAGCCTGTACCTGGCAGGCAACATTTTGCTTTGGCCGGCAGCCGCAACTATCGCTCGATATGTAGGTCAGAAGGAGCCTATGTTGGGCTTAGTGGGCGGAACCCTGGTGATGTTCGGGTTGTTCGCACGTACTTTTCACTACGGGATAAATCACATGGCATTTCAACTTGTTAATGTGCAAAATCTCCAATCTGCCACGAAGGCTATTGGAGATTCATACGGTGCCTTCCACGTCGTTTCTACCCTATCTGCTGCAATTATGTTCGGCTGGATCATTCTGGCAATGGGCACGTATCGATCCGGAATGTTAAATTTAATCCAATCTATTTGTTTGGGCTTAATGTCGGGCTTGATGCTCGGTGTACTTAAAGGCGCTTCGCCATTCTCAATTATTTGTTCAATAGGACTCTTAATCGCAATGCTTGCATTAGGAAAAAAGGTTTTGACAGACGGGCAAAAGCCTAGCACGAAGAATTTAGTGTTTTGGCCGCTCGCAATTATAGTAATTATCACAGCAATGTATTTATTTGGACAAGCAGGTTAGTAGTTCTTCAACTATCTTATTGCAAAATTGAATAAGTCTCAAATAACCCTCCGATTGTTGCGACTGGTTTGGATGTATTTAATAAGTGGCTACGTGTCTCAGCATCGAGTTTAGAGACGTTTCCCCAAACGCCCGATCTGTGAGAGCCTACTAGCTGTCCGCGAGAACTTTAGCATCTGTCTCAGCTTGGAGCTACTGTGAGATAATCTTCAATGCTGATCCTGGTCATGTAATGTCGGATCCGAGGAGCGATCCGGAAATAAATATAAAAATCTTTTGAGAAACCGCCTGGTTGCGCTTATATTAGCAACCAGATGGTTTCTAATATAAACAGCTGCGGTTATGAAGAATAAAATCCTGTTCGTTTTATGTCTGTTGTCAGGCCTGATGTTCATCAATTCAGGACTTGATAAATTCTTCCATTACATTCCGGTGCCAAAAGATTTGCCAGAAAAGATGGTGAAGGTGGGCGCTGCGTTTGAGGTGATCGGTTGGTTATTACCACTAGTTGGCGCAGTAGAAATTCTGGGTGGATTATTGCTGATATTTCCAAAAACCAGGGCGCTGGGGGCGGTCGTTCTCGTACCTGTATTAGCAGGCATCCTGCTGACCCACATCACCATGGCCCCGGCAGGGCTTCCTGTAGCCATTATTTTGGTCGCGATTATTCTTTGGGTAATGATTGAAAACAGGAAAAAGTATCTGCCCATGATTGACGAATGACTTTCAAACATCAGAAACCTAAGGGTAGAAAGCACAGCTCGCATTAGGTTCAACGGATTAGTCCTTCATAAACCTTTCAACTGTACCGTCAGCGAATTTCAGCATGTACAGGCCACTCGGCAGCGACTTTGTCTGGAGTAGCTGTTTGTTGCTGGTGATCATGACGTTTTGGATGCGCCGGCCTGTTATATCGTAAAGAATAGCTGTTGTTTTTAGCAGCGCATTATTTACCTGGAAAGTGACACTTTCTCCTGCCGGGTTTGGATAAATAGCCACGAAATTGCCTTCGCCAGCAAGAGAAATAATCTTGCTGAATGTAAATGTTCCGTCAATACCGTCCGCGGCCCGATCAGACATTTTCAAACGGTAATAAATCGTGCCTTTGTAACCTGATTCATCCTTGTAACTATATTGATGGTCCCCGCTGCCACTGGCAGCTACCGTCGCTATTTTGACAAATTTCCGGGCATCTCCGCTACGCTGGACCTCGAAATTATCCGTATTCACTTCCGCTGCTGTGCTCCATTCTAGCAAGTTGCTACCCGTTTCTTTGGTTGCTGTAAAGCTGATCAAATTCAGCGGCAGGGCGGACTGAGTTGTCTTTACAAAAAATCCACTGAAACCAGTTACGTCAAAAGTCACTTCCCAATAACTGCCGTCAGCATTCCATTCTACCTTTCCATTCCTTTCCGAGGGTTTGAATGTGGAGACGGGGCCGACGTATGAGTTGGGCAGCCCGGATCCGTCCGTACTGTAACCCGGACGTTTTTCTATGCGCAGGTTCGCTTTGAAATTTTCCGGGTCGGTTGCGTTTAAAGGAAGTTTGGTAGAATTTACTGCATTGAAATCATCGAATTCCTGTTGGGTAAAAAACAGGGTAACTTTCGCGGTGGCGCTGGCCGCATTGTCGCCAGGCGTGATCTGGTAATGTCTTTTCACGAAGTCTTCGGGTTGGGAGTTTGCTACCCACACTTTCGCGGAAATTGGTCCTGATACTGCATTCAGGCCATTCACGACGCCACTCGGATTGATGTAGGCCACTAACCGGCAGTTTGAATTAAAAGAAGTCAGCACATAATCCCTGGTAATGTTGGCGGACGCTTCATCCAGATCAGTCGCCAGCCCGCGGGATGCGCCGCTGAACTCGTAGGCGCCCATATCGACGATGTACTCACGAAGCCTCGACTCATTGTCCAAATCAGTCATAATGTCGGAGAGATCCGGGGTCAGGCCAGATTTGAAATAGTTAAACCCTGCATTCACGGCGGGGCTGCAAGGCCGCAGCCGGTAATCCCCACCGTCAGCATTTACAAAAAGCGGATCAACATTCACAGGAGCAGGCCGGCCTGGGACTGGGTCTTTCTGTACGAGGCTGTACTGGATGTCCAGCCTGGAGCCGGGATCGAAAATACCGGTATTGTTGCCAGACACAATGCTGTTATAAAGTTTGGGAGAAACATTGCCCTCATTGAATATACCGCCTCCCAGACCGGAAGCTTCATTGTCGACGATCGTGCAATTGATCATGCTGGTGACCGAATTGGAAAGGAAAACCCCTCCACCATTACCGCTGGTCATGTTACCGCTGATCAGGCAGTTGATCAGCGTTGGAGATGCATCTGATACCAGGATTCCGCCGCCAACCGAGCCGGACGTGTTGCCACTAAAAGTACAATTGACCAAAACGGGTGAGGAATTGTAAATGTACATACCCGTATACTGGTTATCGCGGATCGTCAAATTGACGTATTTCGGCGAGGATCCGGTGGTGTTTTGGATTGCAGGTCCGTTGTTGACACCTGTAATGGTGAAGCCGTCGAGTACCGCAGCATTGGTAAGTGTAAGACTATTGATCAGCACGCTGGGGCCGTTATTGGCATCAAGGATACTTTTATTGGCAGTAATAGAAAGATCGCGCTGGGTCAGGCTTGTTTCATTTCCGGCAAACCCGCCATAAATTTTCACACCTTCCTTCATGCTGTAACGCGGGCCGGTGCCCGGAGAGTAGGTGCCGCCCGTCACCCAAACCTGCTCGCCGCGGGAAGCAGAATTGATTGCCAGTTGCAAATCTCCGAGCGGACAATCCCAGCTCTTGCCCAAGCCGGTTCCGCCTGGCTTTACATACCAGACACCCGCAATACCTGAAGTTGAGAGTTCGGCCTGGAATTCGTAAGCGCCCAAATCTACTATACCATTGTTATAAAATCGGGCTCTACCCAGCAAATCTTCGGTAACAGCCGACAGGTCAGTAGTTTGACCACTTGCATAGTAGGCGTTGTCGCCCGTGTTGATAGCGGGACTGCACGCCGACAACTGCAAATTTCCTCCGTTCTCGTCAACAAAAAGCGGGTTGGCACTACCTGGCAAATTGTGATGGGTTGGATCGAAGTCATTTGTTCCTGTAACGAGGCTGTACCGAATTTCCGGAACAGAGCCTGCTTCATTCACGATGCCATTTGCATCCCCCGTAACGATACTGTTCCGAATTATGGGAGCAGAATTGGCCACATTGGTGATCCCGATCCTTTCTATCGAAGATGGACTATTGCCACCGATGGTGCAGTTGGTAAGGATCGGTGAAGATGCTGTATTGTAAATGCCATTACCTCCCTGGTTAACAATCGTACAGTTTGCCAAAACCGGAGATGCATTGTCGTTGTTCATGGCAGTACCGCCGCCAGATCGCCCGATGATTAATATATTGACAAACATGGGAGATGAAGCCGTATTTCTGACGACAAATGCGCCGCCCGTCACCGTAAAGCCATTCAGCACGGCCGCGCTCGTAAGTCCGGTGTTCAGGTTACTTACCACAGAGCCAGTCGCATCGCGTCCCGACAAGGTGCTGGCATTGGCAGTAATTGACAAATCACGTCCCGTAAGCGTTGATTCCGTTCCCGCAAAGCCACCATAGATCTTCACTCCTTCCTTCATTTTGAAACTCCGGTTGAAGTTTTCATCCAGCTCAGCGGTGTAAGTGCCGCCGGCTACCCAAACCTGGTCACCGCTTGAGGCCGCATTAATCGTGATCTGCAAACTGCCCGAAGCACAGGCCCAGCTTACTCCCGAGCCTGTTCCGCCTTCTTTTACATACCACACACCTGCAACACCAGCGGGTGTTTCGTTTTGAAATTCATAAGCGCCCATATCTACTACACCATCGTAAAGGCGGCTATGGCTGTCCATATCGGTGGTAATGCCAGATAAATCAGGTGTTTGGCCGCTGGCATAGTAGGAATTGCTGCCCATATTAATCCCGGGGCTGCATGCCAGAAGCCGGAAATTTCCATTTGCTACGTCAACAAAAAGCGGGGTGGCAGTGCCAGTAAAATTATGATGAGTCGGATCGGTGTCATTTAATCCTTTAACCAGGCTATACCGAATAACCGGAACAGAACCTGCTTCATTGACGATGCCATTTTTATTGCCGAAAATGATACTGTTGCGAATTTGCGGAGCAGAATTGGAAACGTTTTCGATCCCGATCCTGTCTATCGAGGATGTGGTTGAACTACCGATGGTGCAGTTGGTAAGGATCGGGGAAGATGCTGTATTGTAAAGACCACTGCCTCCTCTATTGAAAATTGTACAGTTTACCAAAACCGGAGATGCATTGTCGTTGGTCATTGCGGTACCGCCGCCCGAGCGCCCGATGATTAATATATTGACAAACATGGGAGAAGAGGCTGTGTTTCTGACGACAAATGCCCCGCCCGTCAACGTAAAGCCATTCAGCACGGCCGCGCTCGTCAGTCCGTTGTTGAGATTACTTACCACAGAACCAGTAGCATCTGTACCCGACAAGATGCTTGCATTGGCAGTAACTGATAAATCACGTGCCGCAAGCATTAATTCTGTTCCCGCAAAGCCACCATAGACTTCCACCCCTTCCTTCAATTTGAAGCTCCGGTTGAAATTTTGGTCGCGATCGGCAATGTAAGTTCCGCCAGCCACCCACACCTGGTCGCCGCTGCTGCTGGCATTGATCATATTTTGAATGTTGCCGCTTGCGTCATTCCAGCTTGCGCCGGTACCGGTTGCGTCCGGTTTCACATAACGCGTTGCAGCAAAAGCAACAGATGGTAATGAGGTGAGGAGTAAAAGGATAAGAAATGTTCGGGAGAGGACAAAAAATAAGGGTTTTTTGATCTTTGCAGGAAGTAGCGTTAAATACATACGGGAAGTGACAGAGGAGTTTAGAAGCTTTTGTAAAGCTCTGAGTTCCCTGCGAGAAAACCGAAACGTATATCCGTATTTGGCGCTATTTATTTACAACGGTATTCCAAGCATAATACTATCGGTGGCTAGGAAGCAGGTGTCTCATCACATAGTGAAGGAGCAACAGTTGCTTCGATTGTTGCATCCCGGCCCGGTAACACAGCATTTATAGTTTTATTGGCTGGACCCGGATTACGAGGGGATACGCTGATGCTGCTTCAGGGTGAAACAATGAGAAGGGCTGCTGGAATGTCGGAAGAGAATATTCAAAAAACATTGGATCAGGGCTCGGGTCTTTATGACATTGTTCTGAAATCACAGAATCGCGATTCCCTGAAGGCTGAGCTAACCAAATAAGGCTGGTAATAAGCAGGTAAAAGTTAAAGAAATACCTAACCTCAACCACTTTTTTCAGGAATGTGAAACGGGATCGCCGGATGAATATGCAACCATCGATCAAACTTTTTCACCCACGGCGTTATCAGAAATGTCTAGTTGGATATTAAAACAAGTGAATTAGGTAGGTCAAGCTATTTAACGGAAGTTTGGTGAGTAATCCGGTGAGCAACAACAGGTCATTCTACCTTACTTAAAAAATTCACCCCAATTAAATAAGGCATAAGCAGGGTGATAGCCGGGATATAGGACACATAGTTGGCAATCGAAAGCGGCGCGGGGAGGTTGGCAGGCAGCAGGTTTAATAGCGCGCACAAGCAACAGAAGAAAATGTAAACAGAACTGGCAAGCCGACTGAGATGGCCCGATCTGCTTAGCGCATAAGCGAACACGGCTGTGCCTAAGTAGATCAATGTTACTTCTACCATTCTTACAGCAGTGAAGGCGGTGGATACTGTCTGAAGCCAGTCGGGCTTGGAGGGCGCCCCTGGTTGAGAATATTTCACAAATACATTCGTCAGAAAAAATCCCCAGTAAATCATGTTTGTGATGAAAAGGGGAAGTGCTATTACAAACATCGTCTTGCCGACCTTTGCGAAACGCACACCCGGGCCGCTTCTAAGCATATCATACATTCTCAGAAAACCTATAGTGGTGAACGTACCGCTCACGATCAGAATGCAGTATCGCAATTGCTGCTCCCATGCCAGCGCTGCCCATCCCTCGGCAGTTTCAGGCGGCGGGCCCATTCCGGCAAAAACAGAAATAGGCGCCCAGGACATGATTAAGGGCCATGCGATGCCGCGAACAGTCTCACTTTTTGCATCTCCCAGTGCCTTCACAGCCAGGAACATGAGCAGCATGTTCAGGAACCAGCCCGGCAGGTAAACCCAATGGGATTGGTGCCCGAAAACGAAAGCCATCAAAGTCACCATGACGGGAACGGCAAGGAGGAAGATGTAGCTGAGTTTTTGAGTGAAAGTTTTCATTAAAAAACAAACGTCAAGTACATATCAATGTATGAATGGTAAAGGACAATGCAATGACAATCAGCGTTTCTTGTATCGATGATGTCCACTATTTGTTTGACCAGTGCCAGAATTAAGCACCATCATTCATTCAATACTATCCCAATCAAGGTAATGATGGAAAGCTTCGAGAATGTCTCAAATTTGTGTCAGGTAGCAGAAATTGAGCTGATCTACAAATTAGAAGTACAGGCAGGCAAATGGAAAGAGCGCGTAGCCCGCAAAGCCGGGAATCCGAAAGCGCTAGAAAAGTCAAGGATTATTGCAATTAATATTTTAGCCCAACTGCGAAAGCTTGGAATGACCCAAAAGGATTTGGCGGAGAAATTGCAGGAAACACCTCAAACTATTAATTCTTGGGTGAAAGGGAATAGTAATTTTATGATTGAAACGATTGTCAGGATCGAGGAGGTTTTGGGAGTTGAGTTGATTGGGGTTAGGGTAGGGTGATTATGTGTAGGTGAAATTCTACAGAACGACAGGTTATTAAGAGGCGATGATAGAAAGTCAACATATATGTATATTTGTTATACAACCAAAATTCCCTTTCTGTGTTTCAAATAGCGACAGAAGCCGATGTTAAAAATGTTTTTGAAGAGTCATCCAAATTCTTGAAAGTTTATCGAACAAGGCGGGCTATGGGTGGCGATAATTTATCTCATCAACTTTTTTTGATGATGTTGAATTTCAAGTACCCATAAAATTTGGCGTCGCGATGTTCGGTGGAACATCAGTGTCTAACTTAAGTAGGCTTACAGGATTCCAATATTATCATACAGTTCCGCACATCGTTTTTAATGGTGGTGATTATAGTGCAATTCATTTTAGTCGCTTTAAAAGTGAATATATTAAAGGGGCTGAGACATCTGGCGAAACTGCAAACTTACCGAACGAAGCACTTTTGAACATCGAGATTAGAGTGGGCCGGTTCAAAGGGCCTATCCGCTTTACTAATTCTAGAATTGGTAACGTAAAAATTTTGGGCGGGATATTTGAAGAGGTTGTTGCTTTCGAGCGTGGTATCTATGGCAATATAGAAATTTCTGGAGGTGAGTTTAAGAACGGTATCTTTCTAGGAAATAATAATTTATTTCCGAACGAAGTTCCGTTTTTGCCGCCGCCAGGCGGAGTGAAAACGTGGACCTCCACTGTCAGTGGTATTTTTGAAAACTTACGCCTGACATCAAAGAGCGAGATTGAAATAGTACTATCGAATATAGTAGTTAAGAATACATTTCTTGTGGATATTAAGCAAGGTGATGTGGATATTCATGGTTTGCTCTCCCTTGTTAGATCGCAGTATTGTGGTGGGAAGATTTCTGAAAGTTATGGAAATCACAGCATTTTAGAGATAGGTAATACTCGAAATGTTTCCAAGTTGCAATTGTCAGTAGTTAACACAAATACTAATGAATTAACTTTTCTTGGGTTGTTGTCAAGAGAATCAGGTATAAGTTTTAATGTCTGCAAAGTAACTTCGCTAACGTTTAATAGCTTTGTTTCACTAGGGTCCGTGAAGTTTGATCGGCTTTCATTTATCAATTTCAAAAAGGACTTCTTCTCAATTGATTTGGTGCCGAGAGCCCAGGCCTTAAATTCCAGCGAATACTATAACTCAGCATTTCATACTTCAAGCAATCCAGAAATATGGCCACAAGTGTTAGCTAGCTACGAACCAGGCTTGCGGGAGGTGCCTGCAGCAAAACAGATACACGCAAATTCAATATTTACCATAAAGAACTCAGATCTGGGCAAAATGATTTTTCTTCAATGCGACTTCTCTTCGGAAGTGTCATTCGAAAATTCAAAATTGAATGAGATAGCATTGATTGGAAATGACTTTCCGATAAACAGATGGGCAGAGAATACGAATACTAGTCAGCAAAGATTGTTACTATTTCAACTAAAGAAGGTTTATGAGGCCAGTGGGGACAACGATCGGGCGAGGCGACACAGAGCAGCTGAGTTGGAAGCCTACCGTCAGGATTTATCTAGGAGTGATAGGGGCGAAAGATTTACACTCGGATTAAATCAGTGGTCAAATAGTCATGGTGAGAGTTGGACCAAAGCACTTGGTAGAATTTTATTTTATGGCGTCTTATCTTGGCTAACAGTCAGTTTGCCATTTTTTGAAATTGAGGTTGACCCAGCGGAGAATTTCAGAGTTTTTGTCTTGTCACTTTCTTATTTCATTGAATATTTAAACCCTATACACAAGCTTGGATTTGTTAAGGATTTTGCTGAAAACGTAGCGAGAGTGAAAATCGAAAATAAAGTTGAGTATGCTCTTGCTTGGGGAAACGTAATTGATAGTCTTTGGCGAATTTTATCTGCGTATCTAATTTATCAATTGATATTCGCATTTAGAAAGCATAGTAAGTAGATTTGAATTAATTATAGGATCAAGCCATCAATCGTTATTCTTAATGTTTCATTTCTCCCAAGGCTTTATCTTCACAATCTTATTATCCCTCATAACCACAAGCGCACTATCCCTTTGTTTTTTAAACTCTACAACATTGTCAAAAGTCTTTTTGAGACCAAAAATGATTTTGTCGCGTAGTTCGAGCTGTTCTTTAATTGTTGTCATAGGTTTTTCTTAGTTGAGCATATTTACTTGTATCAATAACCTCTAATTCACTGTTTATTGTTTTTTGTGCGACAATTTCCGGAGCTCCGAAAGAATTGTCAAACAGAAATGCACCATGCACAATCGGTAAATAAATGTCAAATAGATTTTTTATCCCTTTAATATATCTGCGCTCAATCACGTCAGGTGGTATGTTATGGCCGCCTTCTGCCACTCTTGTTTTAACACGTTCTTTGGCAAGATCAATATTATCAAGCCAAAAGAAGATCAATGTTGCTGTATAGTCTTTGTTTTTCGCTTCTTCAATTTTCTGCTTATAACTTCTGCTCGACAATGTTGTTTCAAAGGCAAAGCTTTCGTTGTTATTCAGTAATTCATTTACTCTATCCAACATGATTCTTCCTGCCTCAACTGCAACCTTCTCAGGTTGAAACGGCGATATGCCTTTAGCAATTTCATCGGCGTTTACAAATTCCTTACATTCTATAATTTCCGGTAAAATTGTGAAGGAAGCAGAAGTTTTTCCAGCTCCATTACAACCTGCAATAATGTATAAGTTCTTGTTAGACACTATGATATCTATAAACTATACGATATATTTTTTATTTTCCCCAATCAAACGCTCCAAACGCCCCATCATCTCATCCTTCTCCTTCAACATCCGCTCATACAAAGCAATCTTCTCCTCATGAAGCTGAACAATTTTTTCGATAGGATTTATATAAAAGGTGCCCTGGTTAAAGGAGTTATCATTTGAATGATCGTTGTAAGTGTTCGAAATGATATTAATCGCCTGATCCTCATCAAAATTCCGAATTGCCTCAGCAGGAATCTTCAAAATCGCCGCAACCTTCTCCAAAATGTCGTTATCGATCTTCTCTCTCTGTTCAAGTAGAGAGATTTTTTGCTGGTTCCAGTCGTCGCCGAGCTCAAACGCCATGGCGTCTTGCTTAAGTCCGAAAAGTTCCCTGAATCTCTTCAAGTTACGGCCTTCGTGGATCTTCGGGTTGGAGGTAGTATGTGCCATGTGGAAAGGGTGTTTGGTTAAAAAAAGCAATTTATATAAATCTGCCGGGATGTGCCCGAATATCTTACGGCCGGCCCGCGTAGGGATTGCAATGTATAAAACTGGGCGATCATGTTGGAAACAAGCCCCACGTATTGTAGTGAGGTTCAGGAAATGCTCTTCAAAATCCAATCATGAATAATCTTGATTAAGGCGTCCTTGCTCGTCTCAATCGATTCGAGCGTGTTAAAGGTTGCAATAGCCCTGTCATTTTCCTTCCAAAGCAAAAGGTGATTTTCATCTTCGATTAATCGGGCATTTGGTTGTTCTTTGACCTTTGCTCCCCGGTGAAAGATGAGTTGGATTTTGGTCGGTGGCAAGATTTTCATCGTGATCCTATCCTCGCCGCCAATCGAATAGTTGGGGCCATTCCATTTAATGTTTTCGTTAAGCCGGGTGTCCGCTGACAATATAATGGAGCGCAGCGCATCAATTTCGCTCCTGAGCGGATGAGCAAGATCATCCAGAAATTGGGTTACCTCTGTATTATCGGTTAGGTCTTTCGTGTTCATTGGTTTTTAGCATCTGTGATTCACAAAGCTAATGTCTGCTTCATTGACAAGGGTAGGGGATACAAGACAAACGTGCGGGCGGATCGGGACGGTTGTCAGGATAGAAACTACCTGGCACCAAATTAGATAACAGGCTGTTGCTGATACGCGACGAATTGATTAGCTATAATATGCTGAAAACTCAAACCCTGGAAGCCTTTTACGCATTGAAGTTTGACGAGGCACCGCCTGAACCAGGTACCGGGGACTTTAATGTTTTTCGACTGGATCTTTCCAATGGGCTTTCCCATACCATGCCCTATGCCCGGTACGATTTCTACAAAATTATGCTCATCCGCGGCAGGCACCGCTGCCATTATGCAGCCAAGAGCATCGAGTTCGATGGTAGTACGCTTCTGTTTTTCAATCCTGCGACGCCTTACAGTTTTGAACGGCTGGATGCCGGATCGACCGGGTTCTTTTGCATTTTTAAAGAAGCCTTTTTCATAGAAAATCTGAGAAATGGCATCGGTCACCTGCGGATGTTTGAGCCTGAAAATAAATCGGTGTACCATTTGGATGGAAGGCAGGATCAGGAAGTGGCCGTGCTGTTTGAGAAAATGCTGAATGAGATTCATTCAGATTATCGTTTCCGGTTTGATCTGATCCGAAACCATGTGTCCGAACTCATCCATCTGGCATTGAAAATGTTGCCTGACGAGCAGTTATACCAACATCCGGATACGAATGCACGGATTACCTCGATTTTCATCAAGCTGCTTGAAAGCCAGCTTCCGATTCAATCCAAGGATCAATGCATCTGGATGCGGTCAGCGGGAGATTTTGCCGACAGGCTTTCCGTGCATGTAAACCATCTGAACCGCGCTGTCCGCGCGGCCACCGGAAAGACGACGACAACGCACATTGCGGAGCGGATCACAGCCGAAGCCACCGCATTGTTAAAGCATACGGATTGGACTGTGTCCGAAATCAGTTATTGTCTTGGTTTCGCGCAACCAGCCCATTTCACCTATTTTTTCAGGAAGCAAACCAAGCTTACGCCCAGCGCCGTGCGGGATGTTTGAATTTCGATAGCATCCGTTTGATTGCGGTAATGCCCGGACTGGATAGCCGTCCTACTTTTGCCATATCAAAATACGGGATATGGAAAACAGAAAAACATGGTTTGTCACAGGCGCTTCAAAAGGCCTGGGATTGACATTAGTGAAGCGATTATTGCAGGCAGGCCACCAGGTAGCGGCTACTTCCCGCAACACGGCCAGCCTCATTGAGGCAGTCGGCTTTCAGGGAGATGCATTTTTACCATTAGGTGTGGAACTAGGCAGCGACGAAAGTGTGGCGGCTGCCATCGGGCAGGCGGATCAACATTTCGGCGGAATCGACGTGGTGGTTAACAATGCCGGTTACGGCATCGGCGGGAGCATGGAAGAGCTGACAGACAAAGAAGTTCGCGATAGTTTTGCCATCAATGTATTTGGTACGATCAATGTCATCCGCCACGTGCTGCCTGTGATGCGCAGGCAGGGATCAGGTCATATTATCAACATTTCTTCGATTGCTGGTATTGCCCCGAGCGCAGGCTGGTCGGTTTACGGCGCTGCAAAACACGCGGTGATCGGCCTGACCGAAGTGCTGGCTGACGATGTCCGTCACCTGGGCATCAAAGTAACGCTGGTTGCTCCCGGCGCTTTTCGCACAAACTTCAACAATCCGGATTCGCTGGTATTATCGCAGCGCAAAATCGATGCTTATTCGGAAGTGCGGTCCTTACAGGAAAAGTTTGCGGCCAAGAGCGGCACACAGGCCGGTGACCCGGCAAAGGCTGCAAAGGCCATGATGGAAGTGACCGAAATGGCACAGCCACCTTTGTATTTACTTTTGGGTAGCGATGCTTATGCGCGCGCATTCGCCAAGTTAGACCTGCTGTCTTCCTCTTACAAGGATTGGGAAGTGCTGACAAAATCGACGGATTATGATGCTTGATACTGAATCGACAGCTCGGTTTCCTTTTTGATCTGTTTCTCGCCCCATTGCCGGAGATATTCAATAAACGGGATCAGCTCCTGCCCAACTTCGGTCAAGGTATATTCAACTTTTGGCGGTACTTCGTGGTACACTTTCCGGCTGATCAGGTTATCGGCTTCCAATTCCCGCAAAGTTTGTGTCAGCATTTTGGTTGTTACATCGGGTAAAGTCCTGCCGAGCTCGCCGTAGCGCAGGATAGCATGTTCATGCAGGTACCACAGGATCCGGCCTTTGTATTTTCCGCCGATCCGTCTGAATGCGTAATCGACGGAGCATGTCGGCATATCCGGACATTCGTGTTTATTTTTCTTCATTTTAATGGATTGATAATCAGCAATAGATTCTAAATAGTATGTAAGATACAAAAAAGTACATACTTGACGTAAGGAAATGTACACCCTAGCTTTGCAGCTCATTAAAATTAGAAAATAAGATGAGCTTAAAATTGAAAGATAAAGTCGCCGTAGTGACCGGTGCATCCAAAGGAATTGGTGCAGGAATAGCAAAAGCATTTGCCAGAGAAGGCGCGAAAGTGGTTGTCAACTATGCATCCAGCAGAACCAATGCTGAGAAGGTTATCAGTGATATCATCCAAAAAGGCGGAACTGCCACGGCCATACAAGCGGACATTTCCAAATTTGATGATATCAAAAGATTACTCGACGAGACGGTAAAGACGTATGGTCAGCTCGATATTCTGGTCAATAATGCAGGTGTTTTCAAAATAGAAATGCTGGACGGAATAACGGAAGAGAGCTTTCATTTGCAGGTCAATACCCATCTGATGGGACCGATTCTGACGATTCAGCAGGCCGTCAGTTTATTTGGCGACAGGGGCGGGAGCATTATCAATGTCAGTTCAACGGTAAGTCAAAACCCGATCCCCGGTGTCATGGTGTATTCTGCAGCCAAAGCTGGTATCGACAATGTTACAAAAACATTGGCGAAAGAATTAGGTCCTAAAAACATCCGCATCAACACCATCGCCCCGGGCGTGACCGACACCGAAGGAAACCACGAAATGGGTATCATTGGCGGCGACATTGAAAAACAAATGCTTCCCCTCACACCACTGGGACGGATCGGTCAGCCGGAAGATATCGCAAAGGTTGCCGTATTTCTGGCTTCCGATGAGGCAGGCTGGGTAACAGGTGAGCGGATTACCGTTTCTGGCGGGCTTTTATAGCCGTGTAGACCTTCACTAATCTGACTCACCAAAAACGACTCGTCAGAATTGGGATGAAGCAATGTGCAAATTCAGCCAATCTTGTTTTTCCAAGCCTTTTTCATTTGCGCATACTGCTCATTACTTTCTGCTTGCTTCCACTTCTCATAAAATACTGTAGCGGCTTCGGCTTTTTCTTGTTGCCCTGTGCCTTTTTCAAGAAGCGCGTATTGATTGTCTTTATCGTATTTCTTGCCGCCCTTATAATTGGCATAGCGCCGCGCCCTGGTAAATCCCATTTGTAGGTATTTGCGGGCCATATCTGCGCCTACAAAATCTTTTTCTTTCAAGTAACTAAGGAATAGTTCATAAATCTTGCTGCTGCTTTCCTTTGCTATATCCTTAGTTTTAAATCGCCAAAATTTGCCGATCTCCGATTTGTAAGGCTCGCAGATCAAAACACCCTGCTCGCCTTTGCCGACACGGTACAGCTCCGGATGTTTTTTGTAGTCAATGTCCGGCTTCCAGGGATAGGCGCCTTCGTCAAAATTTAAATAAGATGGCGTTTCCTTTGATTGACGCTGACCCATTTGTTGCTACTTTGGATTATTACCTCGGCTGCGCTTGACCTCACTTTTTCGCATCGGCATCGCGTCAATCAGGCCAAACAACTTCTCGGCACTCACCACATCGCTGGATCTAAACTTTTCACCACCATCGCGGCCAACTAATATAAAAGTGAAGGAGCTGGCGCTGTCGATGTCCCACTTCTTCCAAGCAGACAAATTTTTCCCGGAGAAAGGGAATTTGTGCACATTAATATCACGCTCAATCATATCTTTTTGATGTGCATCCAAGATAGCCATCTGCGATTTCTGCTTTGTTAAACCGCTGTCTGTATAGAAAAGCAGTACCTGTCTCGGAGACTCAGCTGCGATCAATGTGGCAATCATTATTCCAAATAGTATTTTCATGCGAACAGTCTTTTGTAACCCAAGTTAATAACTGTTGTATAGAAGTAAAAAAGCAACTTTGCTGCCCATAAAGGCATCCTACACGAAAACGGTATCTATGACACAAAAATCAAGCCCTTCATTGAGTAGCAAAATCTCCCGGATTACGATCGCCGTGCTTGCCACGTTCATAGGATTGTACCCATTATTCTATTTTTTCCAGAACAATTTTGGAATACTGGGCAGTAAGAACAGCGCGCTATTGGCCAGCTTAGTATGGAGCTCCGCTTTTTATATACACATTACCGCCGGAGGACTGGCTCTGCTTTGCGGCTGGGTTCAATTTAATCAAAGGATCAGAATGTCATCCCCGGTACTCCACCGCAACCTTGGAAAACTATATCTGTTACTTGCACTTTGCAGTTCGGCTTCTGCTGCGTATCTGGCACTGCACGCACAGGGAGGTTGGATGGCTGCAATGGGATTTCTATGTCTGGCTATTGTCTGGTTTACCAGCACGCTGCTAGGCTATGCCAGTATTTTAAAGGGGAAGATTAATCAGCATCAAAAGTTCATGACTTACAGCTACGCCGCATGCTTTGCTGCTGTAACACTCCGCATCTTGCTACCGGTTCTAGTCGCTGTTTATCAGGATTTTACCAAAGCATATATACTTGTAGCGTGGCTATGTTGGCTCCCTAATATGTTGGTTGCGTATCTGATAACACGAAACATTAAACAATCTGAAAACGGGAATGCTTGATGGCCCGTAGTCATAAAAGATGAAAGAGTATTTGGAAAGAGGTATCCAATCTTTATATTTATGCTATTATCCAACTACTTATAAATCAGTATGGCCATATTGACCACATTGTTTGGGCTAGGAAATCAGGAGCTTTTGCTGATTTCGATTGCCATACTATTTTACTCAGTTGTGATATGGACGGTCGTCGATCTATTTTCTAATAAAGATCTACCCGCAATCCCAAAATTACTTTGGTTAATTGTAATTCTTTTCTTCCCATTTCTAGGGACGCTGATTTACCTATACTACGGAAGGTCAGCGAAACATTTGTCAAACCAAAGGCAATAGCGATATCTGCGCTAGCATCCTTAGTTTCTTGTCGAGAAAGTCCATGGTGCTGTTTTCATGAAACCTCCCAAATATGTGGCCCTTTCGGAAGTAGAAGTGGCAAGGATAGAATATCTCAGATTGGAGGGTTTCCCGAGAATTCATAATGTCAAAATATTTAGTAAAGAGTTTCTACAATTAATAATATATGGACTGTGAGTTGGTAAATTCCATTTAAATGAGTTTACTACCTTGTAGTATGTCAAGTATCTCCTCTAACTTGCCTTTCGTTATTTCCCCATTTAAATAAGGATTAGCCAGTTCAAAAATTATGTCTTCCATCATCTGATTTTCATAAGCTACATCGTCTCGACATTCGAGGATATTTGCCCATTCTTCTACGGTTTCGAACGTGATATCACCAGCAATGGCCCGATTAATAAGATATGTAAAATCACCTTTAGAGACAGTTATAAGTGCTATTTCGCTATCCCATGGATACTTATCAAGCTCCGTTTTCAAGCTGTTTAAGTTACCTTTTATTTGAACAATATCGGCTAGCAATAAAGCCCGGCTCTTAACTTTTGTCATTTTCGTTCTTATGTGCAAAACAGTTGTCTCAGTATCGAGGGCGTTATATAAAAAGAACCTTAATGTAGAGTATAATAAATAGACTTCAAATAATCTGTCTTTCCGGTATTTCCAGTTTGTATCCCTTCCCATGAACATTCGTTATTCTCAGCTCAGGATCAGCGCTTAATTTCTTTCGCAGTTTGGAATAAACATGTCCAGACTACGCCCGATGAAAACCGCTTCATTGATCCAGATTTCCTGCATCAGCGTTTCTCGGGAAATCAGTTCACCGAAATTTTTGTGTACTGTGACGGTGTAACCAGATGGAAACTGTGATGCAGTGAGCAAGTCCTCTGCCAGGATCACGAGCGAGTCGTGGTTAAAAACAAATTCATTTTCGAACCTGTGCAGAAAAATTTACATGCATTTACATCTTTTTACAATTGATTTACAAGCAGCAACAAACCGGATGTCTACATTAGGACTTGTTAAATTAAAAACAATTTACCTATTCATTAACATGGCAAAATCCGTGCACATCAGTGTCTTTTTCATTTTGATTCTATCCACTTTCTGTGAAGGACAAGGGCAAGTTGGCCTGCCAAATGAGACGAAGCCCGAACCGAAAGAATTGATTGTCTCCGGCGTACCTAAGACAATCACCCGTAATATTATGGAGGATAGTAAGGGCAATATGTGGGTTGCCGCGTTTGATGGTATTTTTCGGCAGGATTCCACACAGGCAGCAGGAAAGTCTTTTACGAACATTACTAGCGAAATAAGCTCAGCCCGTTTTTTTGATATATTGGAAGATAAGGAAGGGAACTTTTGGTTTTCGACAACCTACTCAGGAGTATACTATTACCAACCCGGGCGGGCAGGAGGAGAATCTCTTCAGCATTTTACGATCGAGGACGGGCTCGCGAGTGATCAGGTTCTTGCTATTTATGAGGATAAAAATGGCAATATCTGGTTTGGGACAAAAGCCGGTGCAAGCCGCTACAATCCTGCCCGGCGGTCCAATTCGGACGCTCAAAAGTCAGATACGCTTGGGGCAAAGGAAAAATTATTTACAACATTTAAGATGAATGAGTCGGACCGCCGAGCGGGGTCGTCACGTTTTGATCCTTACGATAACGATGTTAATTCAATTGTTGAAGACGATACGGGAAAATTTTGGTTTGGCACAAGGGGCAATACCTTCACTTTTGACGGGAAGAAGTTTACCGTTGTTACAAATCATGGTGAGCCTCTTTTTAATGTCCGAAAGATAATCAAGGATACAAAAGGTAATATTTGGCTGGCAGGCATAGAAGACGGCCTCTGGCGCATCAGTGGTAATACATTTACCAATTTTTCACAGCAACCTACCGGGTATGTTTATGAAGACAAAAAAGGGAACATCTGGACTAGTTCAAAACCTCCGTATAACGGAAGCGACAGATGGGCACTTTCACGTTATGACGTTCAAACATTGTCTGACCAGAAACCGAACGTAACCGATGTAATGGCGGAATATGAAGATTATAAAAATATGATTTTTGGCATTGCAGAAGCGAAAGATGGAAGCATCTGGTTTGGCACTTTAAGTGGTCTGTTTCGCTATGATGGAGAGGCTATCACTCCCATAAAATAAATAGGGCCACTGGAAGCGATGCATCTTCTGCATCCAGGTAGAAGAAGCTGAAATGCGTAATCATGCCGGATCCGCACATTAACTTAACTACCAATTCATCAAAAAAACCACTTCCAATGAACAACAAACAAATCCTGCAAGCCGCCAACAACGCCGTGATGCAAGGGGACAATGAAGGTTTCCTGGCTTTCTGTACGGATGATGTCGTATGGACTTTTGTCGGTGATCAGACTTTAAGAGGGAAGGAGGCCGTGCGGCAGTATATGGCCGAAACTTATTTGGAGCCGCCTCAATTTGATGTGGAAAATATGATTGAAGGAGGGGTTTACGTCACCGCGATTGGCAAGATCGATTTGAAGGATGCGGATGGAAATCTTGTCAATTATTCGTATTGCGACGTTTGGCGATTTGAGGACGGCAAAATGGCTGAACTGACGGCATTTGTTATTCAAATTTCGTAGGCAAGCTTTTCTTTGCTTAAAAGCGCTGCTACCCTTTTTTTAATTGAAACTACTCCGGTATTCCATCGGCGACATATTTGTCTTGTTTTTGAATAGCTTGTGAAACGATTGCGGATACTCAAATCCCATCTGGTAGGCGATTTCACTTACCTGTAAGTTGGTCGTTGACAACAACTGTTTGGCTTTTTCAATTACCTTGGCCTGAATGTGCTGCTGGGCTGTCTGGCCGGAGGTGATTCGCAGCATGTCGCTGAGGTAACCGGGGGAAAGGTTTAGTTCTTTTGCGATTTGCTGCACGCTAGGCAATCCTTTTTGCTGATCCCAGAATTGATCCAGGACGGTTTCGAGGCGGGTCAGGATTTCGTCATTCGCTACTTTGCGTGTAATGAATTGGCGGGCATAAAAACGGCTGCTGTACTGCAGCAAAAGCTCGATCTGGGCGATCATCACGTCCTGGCTGAAATTATCTATACTGGTCTGGTATTCACTTTCAATGTTGGTGAAGATGCCTTCAATCTTTGCCTCCTCCTCTTCCGATAAATGCAGCGCTTCGTGAAGCTCGTACGAGAAAAAATGGAAGTTCCGAATCCTGGCTGCCAGTGGCGTATTGGCGATGAAATCAGGGTGAAACATCAGCGTAATACCACCCGGTGGTTTCGTTCCCGGGCTAAGTTTCATCAGCAGTTGATGTGGAGAGATAAATGCCATCATCCCTTCATCAAAATCATAATGCCGGTGCCCGTATTTCAGCTTGCCGTCATAATTCTTCTTGATGGATATGCAAAAAAAATTGAGTGTAAAATGCTGTAATTCAGTGAGCCTATCGTAGGCAGCATGTTCATGCCGGAAAACGCTGACCAGCGGATGCTTCGGCTTGGGCAATCCGAGCAGGCGATGCTGCTCGGATATGGAATTGATGAGATATGGCTTGTTCACCTATTGAAATTACAGGGTTTTCATGTCAATGACAAAACGATATCTGACATCGCCACGCTGCATCCGGTCGTATGCGGTATGGATATCTTTGATATCGATCAGTTCAATGTCGGACACAATGCCGTGTTCTGCACAAAAATCCAGCATTTCCTGCGTCTCGGGCAACCCACCTGCGCCTGAACCGGCGATGACCTTGTTACCCATTGCCAAAGAGAATGAGCTCACTTCCCACGGCTTGGCGGGCATACCTACATTCACATAAATGCCGTTTGTTTTCAACACAGAAAGATAGGGGTTTACATCGCTGTTGCCGGAAACCGTATCCAGTACAAAATCAAAAGTCTTGAATGCCGCCTTCATCTGCGCCTCATCTTTTGAAATAATAAAATGTAATGCGCCAAGCTTCCGTGCAGCTTCCTCCTTGCCTGGTGAAGTACTCAGCACCGTTACCTCGGCTCCCAAAGCATTCCCAAATTTAACGCCCATGTGACCCAATCCGCCTAAGCCGACCACGGCCAGCTTATGACCCTTGCCCACATTCCAACGTTTCAATGGCGAGTAAGTAGTAATTCCGGCGCAAAGCAACGGTGCTACGCCAGCCAGGTCGAGCTTTTCTGAAATGTGATGCACAAAGTCTTCGTTCACCACAATCGTGTTTGAGTAACCTCCGTAAACCGGCAAACCGTCGTGACCCAGGTTATTGTACGTCTGGACTGGCGACACGGAGCAAAATTGTTCCTGGCCATTTTTACAGTCCTGACATTCCCGGCACGAATCCACCATTACGCCGACACCGCCAAGGTCGCCTATGCCGAACTTTCTGGCGTGAGCGCCCACAGCGCTGATGCGTCCAACAATTTCATGGCCGGGGACCATCGGGAAAATGCCCTCAAACCATTCGTTTCGGGTCAGGTGAATGTCGGTATGACAAACCCCGCAGTACAGAATTTCGATTTGTACGTCGTGCGCGCCGATGTCGCGTCTTTCAAATTGCCAGGGCGCCAGCGGGCTTTCCGCTGTTTGCGCCGCATATCCTTTTGCAGCTATCATAAAGTAAAATTTTATGACACAAACTTAGGAAGCACCCGGCAGCAGCGATTATCCAGATCCGGGGAAAACGTATCCGGATTTTCTCGGGATCTAAATTCATGGGCAAACCCAACTTTGGCACTATTCACCCCCTAAGATGTCGCATTTACACAGTTTCGGTGGCAGGATTATATTCCACCTTTGCATTATGCAATGTCAAAAAAACTAAAAAAATAAAACTATGAGGACAATTAATCCCTGGATCAATTTCAACGGAAATGCGGAGGAAGCATTCACTTTTTACAAATCCGTTTTTGGCGGAGAATTCTCAAAAATCGTTCGCTTCAAAGATCTGGCAAGCGATGAATTTACCATACCGGAAAGCGAGGCGAATAAGATCATGACCATCATTTTGCCTATCGGAAAGCACAATGTGCTGCTCGCCAACGATGTTCCGGAATTTATGGGACGGGTAAATGAAAATGAAAACAGGTCCAAAATTTCAATCAGTGCAGAAAGTCGTGAAGAGGCAGACAGGCTTTTCAACGGATTATCGGCCGGGGGTAGTGTAGAAGGACCGATCGGTGACAGTCCCTGGGGTACTTATGCAGGTATGTTCCGGGACAAATATGGTATCGAGTGGATCGTAGATTTTGACCCGAATTATAACGGTTAATCAAGTGCTTGAATCAGCGTTTTTGTAAAAAATGAATCAGGGGATTTGCAAACCAGATGTTTGTAAATCCCCTGATTTGCATTTCGACTAAGATACTTTGCCGTAAGTAGCTAATTTCGTAAATACGACCCGAGTACCTTTGAACCATGAAAACGACAACCCGCAAGCATTCACTGCCGCCGGATTTTAGCCAGAACGACCAGCTGCCGATCCGCATCGTATCGCCCGATTTTGGTCATTTGCCAAAGGATGTGATCGGTAAATATGGGCTTACGCGCCGGCTGCCGTACTATTTTTTCCTTTTTGTGCTGGAAGGGACGAGCCGCCACGGGGTTGATCTGGATGAATTTGAAATCGGGAAGAATGAATTGCTGTTTTCGTTGCCACATCAGATGCAGCAGCTTCCGGAAAGTGCGCATGGCAAGGATTATTACAAATTAGGTTTTGATGAGGAATGTTTGTCACGGCTGCCCAGGCAATATCCTTTTCTATTAAACCCGCTCAATCAGCATAAGATAGCATTTCCCCATGCTGCCGCAGCCAGACTTTGTTCGATTTTTGAAATATTAAAAAACCTGCTGGGTACGCCCGATACCGAACCGGACCTGATCCTGGCCCACCTGAATAGCCTGCTGACCGAGATCAACACCGCATATTTTGCCGGGCAAGAAAGGCCTGTGGATGACCGTATTTCCAAGTTTATCGGCTTCAAAGTATTTGTTGAAAATAACCTGACCGACCATCCCACCATCCGTGACATTGCAGAAGCGCTGGCGATGAGTCAGGACAGCCTGTACCAGATCGTCAAGCAGTATTCAGGACTTTCGCCTAAGGAATTTGTGACTGATAGGCTTATCCTCGAAGCGCGGCGCAGGCTTTATTATGGTGAGCGGACTTCCGTGAAAGAGCTGGCTTTTGACCTGGGTTTCAATGATCCGGATTACTTTTCAAGGCTTTTCAAGAAAGTGACCGGCAAGACCGTCGCAGGTTTTTTTCAGGATTTGTCCTGAACTGCCCGCTTTTCGTCCGGCCCATTTAAAATTCCTCTTCCGAGCTTTGTCCATCACATTAATACATGAGTTATGGACAACAAATCAGAAAAAATATTGATTACCGGCATCACTGGTCTGGTAGGTGCCCGCCTGCTTCCGAGGCTTGCAGCGGAGGGCTGGAATTGTCACGCCCTGGTTCGTGGCGGTAAACCGGTTCCGGAGGGAATTAATGCCGTGGAAGGAGATATCCTCGACGCAGAAACGCTCACAGAAGCTGTGAAAGACGCATCCGCCATTATTCACCTCGCTGCCGTATTCCGCACGGCTGATACGGATCTTATCTGGAAAAGTAACCTGGAAGGAACGCAGAATCTTATCGACGCCGCAAAAAAATATGCGCCAAATGCCCGATTCATCCTTGCCAGCACGGCGCACGTTTATAATGCAGACAATCCGCACCCTGGCCGGGAAGACGACGAACTTAATCCGCAGTTGGCTTATCCGGCAAGCAAGCTGGCAGCCGAAAACGCCCTGCGCGCAAGCGGACTCAACTGGTCGGTACTCCGGTTTCCGTTTGTATACGGCGACGGCGACAAGCACGTAGAAATGCTGCCGGAACATGTTTTGGGAAAATGGCATCCCGCAGCCAGAATGAGTATTATCCACCACCGCGACATCGCAAATGCCATCAAAATGGCGTTCGCCGGAAAGATGGATGGGCGCATTGTGAACATTTCCGACGAAGCCCCGACTTCCGTCTACGAACTCCTGCGATTGGTCGGCGTAACCATGGAATCGTCTTCGGAGCCGCTCACCAATCCCTGGCATTTACAAGTCGACAGTTCATTGGCGCGGAACCTGGGCTTTCAGCCGGAAGTGCGGACAGTTTACCAGGCAGTGGCGGAGGGTTTGCTGTGGAAATTGGCAGTAGGCTTCTAATCAATCAGAGCGCCAGACCGACACCGATATTTGTCCTGAATCCCAGCGATGTTTTGTTATTGTTTAATTGCTCTTTCACATTGTACGATGTATTAAGATCAATATAGCCGCGGCGAAATGCGCGAAGCTGAAAACCTAAAAGTGGGCCAGCCTGAATCATGTTGGTCTCACTTTTTAAATCCACGCCCCGAACGTCGGAATGTTTGCCTTTGTAGTAATTGTATTCTGTGTGGAGACCAGCATACCAGCCGGACAATCCATTACCGCCTTTGCCTCTTCTTTGCTGTTGTTTTTGCAGGAAATAATATCGCGGCTGTACTGAGAATATGGCAATCTTTTCCCTGGAATAAACGAGTGTATACGGAAATATTCTGTAAATAGGCAGGTATGTATTGGGGTCATAGCCGATTTCGATCTGATTATCGTGTCTCAGATAGTTAAATCCGTTATTCATTGCAGCATCTAATTGCACATTAACAGTCCAGGGAGAGGTTTTGATTTTTCGTTCAAATGCAACACCCACCCGAATTCTGTTTAAATAATAGCCCACCGTAAGTTCCGGCAATCTGATCTTCCACTGCTGACCCTGAAATTCATCACAACGTAAAATGTCGCAAAAAGGCGCGGTGGCCGATTTTTTCCAATCTCCGAGCGCAATGCCCATACTTGCTTGCGTCGAAAACTGCAAACCTGTCGCTCCAAATCCGTATGAGTAATCAAAAACTGATTTGAAAAGGGCAAAGGAAAAATCCATATAGCCATGATTTAGAAAGCGTCTTTGAAATCCAAACTTTATTCCTGCCTTCGGATCATTTTCAACGGTACCGGGAATGTTAAAGAATAATGCGGCATAATTTCCGCTGAAATTGTTGGCACTTTTTCCGGACTTGATACGTCGGCGCATGTTGACAAACCAGCGAAGCTGCGCATCAATAACCGTATTTTGCCAGGATTCCCTGATCGGCGCATTTACGCCGTAAAGCGGAAAATGTCCCGACAATGCCAGCGAAAAGGCGGGGAGAAACTTTACTTCATAGCCCAGATGAAGCGATAAATTGTTGAGGGTTTTATCATCGCTCAGCGGGTAGGGGACTGCCTGATAATATTGCGACAATCCCAGTTTAAACATATTGCGAGTGGGCACTTTGGTCATAAAGACATTTTCATATCTGTCGATAAACCGCTGTTTTACAAGCGTATCCGGCTCTTGTGAAAATGTTACCGCAGTTTTTTCCTGAGCAAAAACATTTCCGGCAGAAATGATCGCAATCAGGGTTATTAGATTTTTTATCAATACTAAAAACGAAGGAGAAATTTTTAACATTTCTGGGCAGTGCTATATTTCAATGTAGGTTCAACCTAATAAATGCAGGTTGATTGAAACAAGGAGGCTGGAATGTTTACAAATCGTTGTATGCGGAGAAAGTTTTTGTTGGATTGTATTGGAATGGATTTAATGGGATAGTTGCTGGGAGCGAACTTTATGAAAAATAATTCCAAGCTTCTAACCGACAACAATTTCAAAAATGAAAGGAATCAAAAAGCAAGACCTCCCGGAGAAGAATTGTGTAGTTTGCGGCAGGCCTTTTACCTGGCGGAAGAAGTGGGAGAAAGTGTGGGACGAGGTGAAATATTGCAGTGAAAAGTGCCGCCGGACGAAATGACACGGCGGCACGTTTTCAGGTCTTAGCTATTTTTCAAAGAAGTCATATCAATCACGAAACGATATTTGACGTCACCTTTCAGCAGCCGCTCGTACGCTTCGTTAATATTTTGAATGTCAATCATTTCAATGTCCGCGGTAATGTTTTTCTCACCGCAAAAATCCAGCATTTCCTGTGTTTCCTTGATCCCGCCGATCGCAGATCCCGCAAAACTTTTGCGACCACCGATCAGGCTGAATGCAGCTACCGGCAGCGGATGCTCAGGCGCGCCCACCAATGCCAGCGAACCATCCACGCGGAGCAATCCGAGGTATGTATTAATGTCGTGCTCAGCGCTCACGGCATCCAGGATGAAATGCAGTTTCCCTTTGAATGCCGCCATCTGTTCCTTGTCTTTTGACAATACAACTTCGTCAGCACCAAGGCGTTTTGCTTCTTCGAATTTGGATTCCGACGTCGTGAATGCTACCACGTGCGCACCCATGGCTTTGGCAATTTTAATGGCCATGTGACCCAGACCGCCGATGCCGACAACACCTACTTTTTTACCCGGGCCTACCTGCCAGTGGTGCAGGGGAGAGTAAGTGGTGATACCCGCGCAAAGCAGGGGCGCAGTAGCCGCAAGATCCAGATTTTCAGGAATTCGCAATACATAGTTTTCATCAACCACCACAGTTTCAGAATATCCACCGAAAGTTGGGGAACCGGGGAAATAACTGTCCGGCGAATTGTAAGTGCCTGTCATACCCGGCTCGCAATATTGTTCCAGATGGTCTTTACAATACTCACATTCGCGGCAAGAATCGACCATACAACCCACGCCGACAATGTCGCCCACTTTGAATTTGCTTACGTGATCACCTACGCTTTTTATTTTACCAACGATCTCGTGACCCGGCACGCAGGGATACATTGTCGGGCCCCACTCGCTGCGGGCTGTGTGAAGATCGGAGTGGCAAACGCCGCAAAACAAAATGTCAATCTCTACGTCGTGAGGCGTAGCTTTTCTTCTTTTAATGGTAAGTTGTTCGAGGTCAGCTTCTGCCGCCTCATTTCCAAATGCTTTGATTTCAAATGATTCCGTCATGTGTAGATTTTTGTGGTTTAATTATTTGGTCTGGACAGTCTGCTCAGAGATTTGCCAGCATAATGTTATGCAAAAAATGCAAGGATCGCTTAAACGGCCGCCAAATTGAATGGTAACTTTCTGATGCGTTTTCCGGTCAAATCGAAAATCGCGTTTGTCAGTGCGGGCGCAAAAGGCGGCAAACCTGGCTCGCCTACGCCACCTGCATTCTCATCATTGTCCATAATGTGTACTTCAATCGGCGGAATGTCGGTAATGCGCGGCATCTGGTATGTGCTGAAATTGTTGTCTACGGGGATCCCATCTTTAAATTTCACCTCGTGCATGGTCGCCGCGCCAAGTCCCATCACGATGGAACCTTCCACCTGCGCTTCGATCGTATCCGGGTTCACGTACCAGCCGCAATCCATCACGGCCCATACTTTATCGATCTTTACGCCGCCCGTCGCAGCTTTCGAAACTTTCACTACCTGCGCTACCGTGCTATCGAAACATTCGGTGATCGCAACGCCAAAACCTTCGCCTTTTTTCCGCTTTTTCCAACCGGAAACACTTTCGATTTTATCAATCAACTTTTGCAAACGTTCCTCTTTCAAATGTGCCCTGCGGAAATCCAGCGGGTCTTTTCCGGCTTCTGCGGCCAGTTCATCCAGGAAACTTTCATAAGCAAAACCATTCGTAGAAGCATACACCGACCGCCACCAGATCACCGGAATCGGCGTTTCAAAAGGCACATCCATAATCGCCAGGTTTTTGATGGATTCGGCATAAGGTTTCAAAAATCCCTCGGAAGCGCTGCCATTTGGTTTATCTTTCGGCGCACCCGACGCGTGGCCGATATTCTGTCCCGCCAGTTTTACTTTCAATGCATCGATCCCGCCATCTTTCACTACGCCTTCGCAGCGATAGGTGATCCCCGGCCGGTAAGGTCCCTGGGTGGCATCGTCCTCCCGCGTCCATACCACCTGGATTGGCGTCTTCATCGCTTTCGAAATTTCTGCGGCTTCGTGCGGATAATCCATCAGGGCTTTCCGGCCAAAACCGCCGCCCAGGAAGGTCATATTCACCTCCACATTCTTTTTGTCCAGACCCATTTCCTTGCTCAGATATTCCTGCAGCCACTCGGGCGCCTGCACCGGTCCCCAGATTTGCAGCTTGTCGCCCTGGTAATGTGCCACGCAATTCAGCGGCTCCATACAGGCGTGGTACTGGTACGGTGTTTCGTAAGTCGCCTCGATTTTTTTCGAAGCCTTGCTCAGAATGCCGTCCACATCGCCTTGTTTTTTAAAAGGTAAACCTTCCTGCGTGTCCAGTGCTTTTGCCTGTCTTTTATAAATTTCTTCGGTGTCCAGATGTTCAAAACCCGAATCATCCCACTGCACTTTCAAAGCTTTTTTACCCTGTATTGCGGCCCAGGTCGAGTCCGCCACCACTGCCACACCTTCGCGGTACGCAGTGAAAACGCCTCTTTTGATCTTTACCACCTTTTTTACGCCTGGTACTTTGAGCGCAGCAGAATCGTCAAAACTTTTTACCTTTCCCAGCATGCGCGGGTTGCGTTCCACGGCGGCGTAGAGCATACCGGGAAGCATTTTATCAATGCCAAAAACAGCGGTACCATTTGTTTTCAAATGCGTATCCATCCGTTTCAGCGGCTTGCCAATCAACTTATAGTCAGCACGTTTTTTCAAAACCACATCCTTGGGCGGTTCCAGTTTGGAGGCAGCTTCCACGAGCTCGCCGTAGTGCATTTGCCTGCCCGACGGTTTATGGAAAACCTTTCCGCCTTCGGCATAACATGTAGCCTTGTCCACCGACCATTTTGCGGCTGCGGCCTGGATCAGCATCTCGCGTGCCGTAGCACTGAGTTTCAACAGGTTTTTATAAGAACCCCTTACCGTAGAACTTCCTCCGGTGATCTGGCTGCCATATTTTTCCTTGTTACCTTTTGCCGAAACAATGTTGGCATCAGCCAGGTTGACTTCCAACTCTTCGGCTACAATCTGCGGCACAGCCTGGTAAGATCCCTGGCCCATTTCGGCCCGGTGATTGAAAATTGTGACCTTACCCGACTGGTCAATGTGGATCCAGGCATTCAGCTCCACGCCAAACTGATCGGCTTCCGCAGCCGTCACAATTTTGGCTTGTTTGGCACTGGCAGGCATGTAAAATCCCAGCGAAAGAAAAGCACCCGCAGCGCCGGTTGTTTTCAGGAAATTCCTTCTTGATAATGATGTATTGTCCATATTAAATGCGGTCAGTTGGTGGTAGGAGCGGGCGCGTAAGCACCTTTCTTGATCCAGGTATTCCAGGCTTTTACAAAATCTTTGTGGCTCATCGGCGGCAATGTGCGACCCTCACCCGGGTCCCAGCCTGCCAGCACGAGCGAATCGTGGGCATGTTCCAGAAGCTGTTTTGTGTCTTTGTTACCGTTTTTACTTTTGTCAACAAGCTGTTTAGCAAGCTCATGCGGCGTTTTTCCCTGGAAAACCATTTTCATGTCGGCGGGAGGTAAGTGCCAGTTTGGGTTACCGGGAGGCGTGTGCAGGCCGGGCGTGTTGGTCGGCTGGTGGCAGTTCATACATTTCATCGCATACACGCCTTTTCCGTCCGCGCCACGCTTGGGTCCCATCGCATGCAGATGGCTGTCGTCACCTTGCAGCGGTACGTCGCCCGCCGGGTGGCAGTTCATGCAGCGCGGACTCATCAGCACCGTGTATACATCCATGAATGCTTTCACGGATTCAATGCTGTCTTTATTTTCTGTTTTAAAATGGATGGTGACCAAATGATCGGTTGTCCGAAATGCGGATAGCGCCACGGCCCCGCAGAAAATCAGGACCGAAAGCAATGTCGCATTCCGCTGGGAAATGAGCGGAGTTCTTCTGAATTTCAAAAATTTCATGGTGAGATTTTAATGTCGGTGATTAACCATTGCTGGCTGTTTTTTGCAGTTCAGACGCCAGGTGGATGGCCTTCCGCACGCGCAGGTAAGTGCCACAGCGACAAACGTTTCCTGCCATCGCATCATCAATATCCTGATCGGTCGGATCGGGTTTTTCGCGCAGCAGCACCACCGCAGACATGATCTGGCCGGAGTGGCAATACCCACATTGCGGTACGTCAAGATCTTGCCAGGCTTTCTGCACGGGATGGTTATTATCTTCCGAAAGTCCCTCAATAGTCACCACTTTCTTACCTTCGGCCCGGCTCACTTTGGTCACGCAGGAGCGCACCGCCTCACCATTCAAATGCACGACACATGCGCCGCATTGCGCTACGCCACAGCCATACTTGGTCCCTTTCAACCCGGCCAGATCGCGGATCGCCCAGAGCAGCGGCATTTGCGGATCAGCTTCCAGGACAGTATCCTTGTTGTTAATGTTTAATTTGATTTTCGTCATGGTGAATTTTTTGTATAAAGCTGAATTTAAAACTTTTACCGCAGGAATACATATCAACGCCCCTTATAATCTGCTATTACCGGGAAAATTATCGTGCCTTCCTCCGGACCGGACGTCTACGAAATGCAAAGTGAATGAGAGATGCGCCTAGCGTCCCTTCTCCAACAAAGATGAAATCATCAATTCCAGCGTCCGGTGGTTGGAGCTGTCAATGCGGAAATTTTTGAAGATAATGTTGCCGTTTTTGTCAATCAAAAAATTCTCAGGCGCACCGTTGACGCCGAAATGTTGCTGGGTGTAAGCAAAGCTGCCGCGCAGCGGGATGAAGGAATATCCGGTGTTTTTCATAAAAGGTAACACAAAACCATCCTGCGACGGTAAAGCATTGATTCCCAGGTAAACCAGACTGTCACCTTTGAAAATATCCACGACCTGCTGAAAATGCGGGAATTCCTCCCGGCAGGGAGCGCAGCCCGGAAACCAGATTGTCAGCAAAATCACTTTCCCTTTTAACGCATCCATTTTCAGAGAGTCGCTTGTTGTGTACGTGCCCAGTTCAAAAGGGTAGGCGGGTGTAGCCGCTTTGGCCCGTAATAATTGAATATCTTGATCAACCTGATCTTTTTCCTTACCCATTTTCTTACCATAGAATTGGAGGGCCTGGAAAACCGCATCGGTTGGCAGTTTTGCAAACCTTGCAGCCAGGCTATCATAAGCAGATTCAACATTACCTGTGTTTTCCAATAAAGACGCTTTTTTGAGAAGGATAATATCGTTTGTAAAATTGACGCGGGGCAATTTCACTTCTTCTAGCTTGGTTAAAGCTTCGGGATATTTTTGATCTCGTTCCAGGTTTTCAACTGCAATCAATGTTTCCGCAGCCTGTTTTCTGTTTTTCCAATCACCTTCTCCGCCCATTTCTTCGGCCAGCAGGAGGGCTTTTTCAGGATTTGTTTGAAGATAGATATCAGTTAAATGGGTCATCGCGAGCACGGTAGCGCCAAATTTCTCCGGCGGGTACAATTCGCGCAGCATTTCAAAAAGTTGCCTTTGCTTTTCCAGATCGGTTTTTTGTAGGCCTAGTCCAAACAATGCTTGTGCGCCACGTTCATCTGTTCGAAATCGATTTGCGAAATCAAACACCATTCGCTCGTAATGATCGCGATTGCCTGGTTCCAAAGATTTAAGGTAGCCGAATGCATAGTTGACATTTGAAGGGTCGGCTGTCGCCGCTTTACCGATATATTCCTGGAATAAATCGTTTCGAGCCGCCATATTCGCGTCTTCGGCAAGCATATACCAAACAGATGCGCTATCAGGTGCAAGTGCAGCCGCTTTAAGCAGGAAATCTTTCGGCTGAGGCATCGCAGCCATGTAATAAACTTTCCCGATCGCTATCGGAATGTTGACATTGTCCGGATAAGCTTTCATCCAGGTTTCGTATTGTTCCCAGAGATGCGGATTTTTCATGCCCATCGCATAAATGTAGCTTCTATGCGCTTTGAAACTATTTATATCCGCCTGAACGGCCGCAAATGCTTTCTTGATCACCTCGTCCGATGCAGGCCCCATGCGGGTGGGTGTCTGCGCCGATACTGGTCTTTCACTACAAAAAACGCATAGTGAAATCACAAGCAACGCAAGTCGAACAGCATTTGTCATCGTTCCCTGATTTTAATATCTCAAATTGTAAAGTGCTCGATCAGGCATTACTACCGGGGAATTTGTGGTTTTCCTGTTTCGGCTAAATCAAACATAGAATCGGCTAAATTCTCCTAACTGGCGCGTCCGACCTTTGTTTCAACAAAACAGGATAGGATATGAAAATTGTTGTAACAGGTTCTTTGGGGAACATTAGCCGGCCGCTGGCTGAGGCATTGGTAGGGCAGGGTCATGCCGTGACGGTTGTGAGCAGTGACGACGGAAAGCGGGGACCGATTGAAAAACTGGGGGCGACGGCGGCGATCGGTTCGATTTCTGAC
Organism: Dyadobacter luticola; assembly: GCF_005860805.1. Taxonomy (GTDB): domain Bacteria; phylum Bacteroidota; class Bacteroidia; order Cytophagales; family Spirosomataceae; genus Dyadobacter; species Dyadobacter luticola. Next base: position 1,079,656 of record NZ_VCEJ01000002.1, read on the forward strand.
GTCGGCTTTTTGACCGAAACATTCAAAGGTGCGGACGCGGTTTATGCCATGATCCCGCTGAGTTTCACCGAGCCCGACCTGGCCGAATATCTGCGCCGGATGGCTCAAAATTATGCGCAGGCACTGAAATCGGCAGGGACAAAACGCGTGGTACTGATGAGTGGCTGGGCGGCCGACCTGGTCAAAGCTGAAAATGCAGAACATTACTTTGATGGGCTCAAAGCATCCCTGACGATCATGCGGCCTGGCTCGTTTTATACCAACTTTTACCAGTCGATGGATTTGATCAAAGGCAAAGGTTTTATCGGTAAATTCCTGACTTTCAGATATTCAGGAATTTGGGCGCTGCTAACAGGGAAAACCGGCGTACTCATGGGGAACTGCGGGGGTGATGACCGGATCGTATTTGTATCGCCCAAAGATATCGCCGATGCCGTGGCGGAGGAGCTGGTTTTAATGCCAAAAGAGAAAACGATCCGCTACGTTGGCAGCGAAGAAATGACCTGCAACCAAGCCGCAAAGATCATTGGTACCGCAGTAGGTAAGCCCTGGCTGAAATGGGTGCTGCTTTCGGACAAAGAAATGCTGAACGGACTGAAAATGGCCAAAGTGCCCGAAAAGCTGGCCGAAACATTGGTCGAAATGCAGGCCGCCATGCACAGCGGCAAGACCCTCGAAAACTTCCACTGCAACCAGCCAAAAATGGGTAAAACGAAGCTCTCCGAGTTCGCGAAGGAGTTTGCGACAGCTTATCATGCGACTCAACACTAGTTTTCCGCATCATTTTTGAGCAAATTCGGGATTGGGGTTAGCACGAAGTTGACGCTGTTTTAAATAAATTTGGTGTGAAAGTGGGCATCCGTTTCTGGTAAGATGCTCACTATAAATATATTGTTGTAATTCCTCTCATGAACCTGATCCAAAACGAGCAGCCAATTCCCGTACATTCCCTGAGCGACGACCCGATTCTGGCGGGCGAACTTTTTAGTATGATCAGGATGGAAGGCACATTGAGCTATCAATCCGAGCTTTTGGTCCCGCACCGTAAAGCTTACTATCTGATGGTTTTTGCCAAAACGGGCACGGGGCGACATTGGGTGGACATGAGGCCGTACACAATCAGAGAAAGCGCATTTTATTTTTCCGGTCCAAACCAGCTGATTGTCAAGGAAGAAGCCAAGCCGATCTGGGGAACTGCATTTGCTTTCACCGCCGAATTTTTAGCCTTGCAGGACAATGCGTCGCTGGGCCGCCTGCCGCTGATCAGAAATCCGCACAATGCGCATGAATTGCTCCTGAATGAGGCTGACGCAGCTTTTACCGAAGATTTGCTTGATAAAATTTATAAAGAATACAACGATCCCGGTGAGTGGCAGCAGAGAATGCTGACAGCTTACCTGACCGTTTTGCTGACCTACCTGAGCCGTTTATATACCGAACAATTTGAACAAGATGCTACTGGAACGGACAAGTTGGTTTTGAAGAAATACCACGCAAAAATTGACGAGCATTTCCGGGAAATGCACCAGGTGAGCGAATATGCATCTTTATTGAATGTTTCCGCCGGACATTTGAGCGAAATCGTGAAGGTCCAGAGCGGCAGACCTGCCATCGCGCACATTCACGAGCGACTGGTGATGGAGGCACGGCGCATGTTGTTCCACACCGAATATTCCCTGAAAGAAATTGCCTACGACCTCGGTTTTTCCGACGCTTCTTATTTCAACCGTTTTTTCAAACGCGAAACGGATCTGACGCCCGCCGAATACCGCGCCTCTATCCGTGAAATGTACCATTAATGCCGGAAAATGTGTTTCAAATGTCAGCGGTGCACAAAGTAGTTTTGTACATCAAAAACAAATGAAACATGAAAACAGTATTGATAACAGGCGCCAACAAGAGCATTGGCTTTGAAACTGCCCGGCAGTTATTACAAAAAGGCTACTACGTTTACCTCGGTAGCCGGGATCTGGAAAAAGGCCAAAAGGCTGTGGATCAGCTGAATGCAGAGGGACTGAACAATGTAGAGCCTATCGTGATCGACGTCGATCGTCACGAATCCATCAAGGCGGCCCGCGAAGAAGTTGGCCGAAAAACCCAGGTGTTGGACGTGCTCATTAACAATGCGGGGATCAGCGGCAGCTTTCCGCAAACAGCCCAGGAAACGGATATCAGCGTTTTTAAGGAAGTTTTCGAGACCAATTTTTTTGGTGTGATCGAAACCACGCAGGCATTTCTGGATCTGTTGAAAAATTCGCCTGAGCCGCGGATCGTCAATGTTACTTCCGGCCTCGGTTCGCTGACTTTGCATAATGATCCTACCTGGAAATATTACCCAGTGAAAGGCGCAGTTTACACATCATCCAAAGCTTCACTCAACGCTTTTACCATTGTACTTGCTTACGAATTGCGGGATACTGCGTTCAAAGTCAATGCAGTAGATCCGGGTTATACCGCTACCGATTTTAATCATCACAGCGGTCCCGGCACCGTGGAAGATGCAGCGGCACGGCTTGTTAAAGCTGCGACGCTCGGCCCGGACGGTCTGACAGGTCAGTTTTTTAGTGACGATAATGCGCCGGATACCGGAATCAGTCCCTGGTAGGTTTGAGTTATTCTTAACGATAAGTTTTAACTATGGAAACATAGAATTAATCGATTGTGATTATATTTTGCAAACGCATAACTTGCCGACCGGCTCATTAGCTAATGCAATAATTACTTCGTTTAATCATGAACTCATTATATGGAAAAAGACTCAAATGACATCAGCAAGTGCCCGTTCCACAATGGCACGATGAATCACAATGTTGGCGGCGGCGGTACACGCAACCGCGACTGGTGGCCTAATCAGTTGAAGGTCAGTATCCTGCGACAACATTCGACGAAAACCGATCCGATGGACCCGGATTTCAATTATGCCGAAGCTTTCAAAAGTCTTGACCTGGGAGCAGTAAAAGCAGATCTGCATGCCCTCATGACGGATTCTCAGGAGTGGTGGCCAGCCGATTTCGGACATTATGGCCCTCTTTTTATCCGCATGGCGTGGCACAGCGCCGGAACCTATCGTGTTTTCGACGGTCGGGGAGGTGGAGGTGCCGGGCAGCAACGTTTTGCGCCGCTGAATAGCTGGCCCGACAATGTCAGCCTTGATAAAGCCCGCAGGTTGTTGTGGCCGATCAAGCAGAAATATGGTAAAAAATTATCCTGGGCCGATTTGATGATCCTGACCGGTAATGTTGCGCTGGAATCGATGGGTTTCAAAACATTCGGTTTCGCGGGCGGTCGTCCTGACGTTTGGGAGCCGGACGAGGACATTTACTGGGGTTCGGAAAAAACCTGGCTCGGCAATGATGAGCGCTATGCGAATGGTGTAGCTGGCGTTGAAGGTCACGGTGTAGTGTCTTCCGACGAAAATCCAGGTCACGGAATCCACTCCCGCACATTGGAAAAACCACTCGGTGCGGCACATATGGGTCTTATTTATGTAAACCCGGAAGGTCCGGACGGGAATCCCGATCCGATCGCAGCGGCAAATGATATTCGTGTCACATTCGGCCGCATGGCAATGAATGATGAGGAAACGGTGGCGTTAATCGCTGGCGGTCACAGCTTTGGAAAGACACACGGGGCGTCTACCTCCGATCACGTGGGCAAAGAACCTGAGGCGGCGGATGTAGAATCGCAGGGTCTGGGTTGGAGCAACAGTTTTGGCTCAGGCGCTGGCGCCGACACCATTACCAGCGGTTTGGAAGTGATCTGGACCACCACGCCGACGCAGTGGAGCAACAATTTCTTCGAGAACCTTTTTGCCTTCGAGTGGGAGCTTACCAAAAGCCCTGGCGGTGCACACCAGTGGGTGGCCAAAAATGCCGATGCAACCATTCCTGACGCTTTCGACAGCAATAAAAAGCACGCGCCGAGAATGTTGACGACGGATTTGGCATTACGTGTGGATCCTGCTTATGAAAAAATTTCGCGTCTTTTTCTGGAAAACCCGGACGCATTTGCGGACGCTTTCGCGCGCGCCTGGTTCAAACTGACGCACCGCGATATGGGCCCACGCGCCCGCTACCTCGGTCCGGAAGTACCGGAAGAAGTGCTGATCTGGCAAGATCCTATTCCGGCAGTAGACCACGCGCTGGTTGATGAAAACGACATTGCAGGACTGAAAGCCAATATTTTAGCTTCGGGACTGAGTGTGTCAGAGCTGGTAACCACAGCCTGGGCGTCGGCATCGACGTTCCGTGGTTCAGACAAACGCGGCGGCGCAAACGGTGCCCGCATACGTCTGGCCCCGCAGAAAGATTGGGCGGTAAATAATCCGGCGCAGCTGAAAAAAGTGCTCGGTACACTGGAAAGTATTCAGGAGGAATTCAATGGTACGCAATATGACGGGAAAAAAGTTTCTCTGGCGGATTTGATCGTGCTGGCAGGTGTTGCCGGTGTTGAAAAAGCTGCAAGTGACGCCGGATTTGCTGTAAATGTTCCTTTCACGGCTGGTCGCGCCGATGCTTCACAGGAGCAAACCGACGTAGAATCAGTGAGTTACCTTGAACCGGCTGCCGACGGTTTCCGCAATTACCGCAATGCAACATTATCTGTATCCACCGAAGAAATGCTGATCGACAAAGCACAGCTGCTAACATTAACAGCGCCTGAACTGACGGTGCTGGTAGGAGGGTTGCGTGCCCTGGGTGCCAATTTCGATGGATCAAAAACAGGCGTATTCACAACCCGTCCGGGTGTTCTTTCGAATGATTTCTTTGTCAACCTGCTGGATATGAACACGTCCTGGAAAGCAATGGGCAATGACCGTGAGCTTTACCTGGGTACGGATCGCGCCAGCGGCCAGCCAAAATGGACAGCCAGCCGTGCCGATCTGGTTTTCGGTTCTAATTCAGAATTAAGGGCCATCGCCGAAGTATACGGAAGCTCAGATGCAGGCGAAAAATTCGTTAAAGATTTCGTCGTAGCCTGGAATAAAGTGATGAATCTGGATAGGTTTGATCTGGCTTGATTGCTGGATTAAATTTGGTATAAAAAAGGGCGACTGGTTTAACCAGTCGCCCTTTTGTTTTATTCTGCTAACGTAATTTCCACGACGCCTTGTTTTCCATTTTGCCCGTATTTTTTCTCACCATCAGCCTTATTTAACTGAACAATGTTATACTTTTTGTTAGAAAGTTTGATTGCATCATTCATTTTAATTGGCACATGCTCTACCACTAAATAATATACTTCGCCCATGACAGCGAACTTTCCGCTTCCCGAAAACTTATTACTTGCAAAATCGACCTTCACATTATCCCCTAAAAAGTATAAATTGTGGGTTTCGGAATATAGTAATTTGGGAGCGTAAAAAGTCCCCGAATCGGAGGCCGCTTCTTCATTGTGATATGCTGCCACCTCATGACTTTTGATTCGACTGGAAAGATCTTTCATTATTGTTGTCGAATCCAAAGTTAATCCTGCAATCAATAACCCACCCAAAGTGCTTAGATTTTTCATTGGTTTTTCTGTTTTAGTTTTTTCAACTATGATGGGATTTTTTGGAATGGTTGCAGTTTTTGGTGTAATTAAGTTTATGTGAATAGTTCTTTGTGTTGAATCCGGCGCCTCGAAAAAGATAGACTCTTTTGTATCAAAATGTTCAGGAGAATCGACATTAAATATAACTATACCGGAAAAAATCAGCGCGGCTGAGCCTACTGAGATCGCAACTTTAGAATAAATGTTTACAGATGCTGTACCGAATTTAAACAAATGGATATCAGTTTTTGGAATTCTCATAAAATCAATCTGATGCTTATTTTTCAAGTCAATCGAGAGATTCTTTAATGTTCGAAAAAATATTTGATCAAAATTCCAGAAGGGAATGATTAGCCAGAGCATTGCTTTTTGTCGTTTGTTTTTAACGCTATCAAAAAGAATTTCTTTGATTTTCTTTCGCGCCCTGGCTAAATGTGATTTGGAAGTCCCTTCACTGATGTCTAACTGGTCGGCAATTTCCGAGTGAGTTAAATTATCAATAACATACAAGTTGAAGACAAGTCGATGATGCTCCGGAAGTTGTGCAATTGCACTCAGAAGCTGTGTCTCTGAGAATGTTGCATTTTCAATTACATCTTCGTCATCCGGAATATCAATAACTGGCTCAAAGGGCCCAGCAATTTGATTTGTCTTTGGAAAATTTTTTTGCTTACGCACGTATTGTAGGGCTACATTCACAACAATGCGCCGCAGCCATGCTTCAAAGGGACCTCTATTTTCGAAATCATAAGCTTTGCTGATCGCAATAATAAATGCGTCGTGTGCGAGATCTTCCGCAGTCTGCCGATCCTGCGTGTATCGCCAGCAGACGCCAATCATTTTCGCAATATTCTTGCGGTAGGTCGCTTCCCAAAAAGTATCCGAAATGTGCTCCATATTTGAAACTGTACCTGCAATGATGCTGTTTTTCGAAAAGGTGGCAGCAAAAGTTCGAAAAAATGATTGCCGGCCCCAATCTAACCTTTTAAAAATAAGTATAACACAATGAAAATCATCATAGTAGGCGGCACCGGAACGATCGGTAAGCATGTTGTAAAGGCGCTGGAAGCCGGTAACGAAATCATTGAAGTCGGCTCAAAAAGCGGCGATTTCCAGATTGACATTACCGATCTTTCGTCTATTCAATCATTTTTCGAAAAAGTCGGTCCTTTCGATGCGCTGGTAAGTACTACCGGCTCTGCACATTTCGGTCCATTATCCAAAATGACGGACGCGGCTTTCAGGGTAGGTGTGGATAGCAAGCTGCTGGGACAGATCAATCTGGTGCTGATCGGTCAGCATTATATTAATCCAAAAGGCTCATTTACATTAACTTCCGGCAGTTTGGCCGAAGATCCGATCATTCTCGGCTCGGCAGTGAGCGCCATCAACGGAGCGATCAATTCCTTTGTAAAATCGGCTTATATGGAGCTCGAAAATGGTGTCCGCATCAACGTGGTAGCGCCTGGCGTGGTCGAAGACTCCCCGCATTATTTCCCATTTTTCCCGGGCGACATCCCCAACCAAATGCACCACGTCGCGCAGGCGTATGTGAAGAGTGTGGTGGGTGGGCAAAATGGGCAGGTTTTTAAAGTGGGGTAAAGAAGTAGTTGAAATATTTTCAAAGGAAAAGCCTGGCTGTATGCCGGGCTTTTCTTTTTGGACGGCTATGGAGTTTGATAGTCAAGTATTTGGGATTCAATTCTATGTAAAACGAAGAGCCTGCGTTTTTACTGATCTAAATCCGATCCGTCAAAAAATTTTAATAAAAATTTGCGTAGTTAAGTGACTACATATATATTCGTAGCCAAATAACTACGCAATGAATTTAAGACGAGATGTTTTTCAGGCGATTGCCGATCCTACGCGACGCGCGATTTTACTTTTGGTGGCGTCGCATTCCATGACTGCAGGCGCGATTGCAGCCAATTTTGATACTGCCAGGCCGACGGTTTCCAAACATTTGGCGATTTTGACAGAATGTGAATTGCTGCAACAGGAGCAAAATGGGCGGGAAGTTTATTATCACATTAATGCAAAAGGAATGAAAGATGTCGCGGATTTCATCGAACCATTCCGGAATATGTGGGATGATCGGTTTAATAAATTGGAAAGTATTATGAAGAATTATAAACCTAAACAATAACCCTTCGACTGCGCTCAGGGTGACAATGTAAAACCAAGAAATGAATTAAACATGGAACGGAAAACGAAAATTGATGCGGAAAATGGGAAACAGGATTTGGTAATTACGCGGGAATTCGATTTGCCATTGGATCTGCTTTTTAAAGCTTATGAGGAAGCGGAGATCGTGGAGCAGTGGATGGGTACAAAGGTGATTAAACTGGAAAATAAGAAACACGGAAGCTGGCGGTTTCAAACTTCCGATCCGCAGGGAAATGTTGTATTTGGTGCGCATGGTACGGTGCATGAATTTACCCCAAACAAAAAGATCATTCGCACATTTGAAATGGATAATGCTCCATTTCCGGTTCAGCTTGAATTTCTTGAATTTGAAAAATTGACCGACGAAACAAGCAAACTAACCATGCAAATCGTCTACCGCTCTGTGGAAGATCGGGACAGAATGTTGAGCCTGCCATTTGCGCAGGGAATTAATATGGCGCACAATAGATTGCAGCAGGTTGTTAACCAATTGAAACATTAATATCATGTCGAAGAGAGATAAAATCATTTATTGGGTCGCCACGCTTTGGCTTTCATTGGGAATGGTATCGACTGGTATTGTTCAGATTATTAAAATGAAGGAAGAAGTGACAATGTTCGACCGGCTGGGATATCCTGCGTATTTATTGATTATGCTCGGAGTCTGGAAAATATTTGGCGTGGTAGCGGTATTGATTCCCAGATTTCCCTTAGTAAAAGAGTGGGCTTATGCGGGGTTTTTCTTTGCCATGTCTGGCGCCGTATTTTCGCATCTTGCAGTCGGTGATCCTTTAAAAGAGCTTTTCGGGCCAATGTTACTGATCATTCTGACAATTGTATCCTGGTATTTTCGTCCGGCAGACCGGCGGTTAACTTATCTTAATTCTCCTTCAATTAATTGATTATGGAAACAAATCCAAAGGTTGACTGGTATTTCGAAAAGGCTGGGAAATGGCAAAACGAAGTCGCAAAATTGCGGACAATCATTCTCGGTTGCGGTTTAGCGGAAGAATTAAAATGGGGATGTCCATGCTACACGGAGCATAAAAATAACATCGTGCTGATCCATACTTTCAATGAGTATTGCGCATTACTATTTTTTAAGGGTGTATTATTAAAAGATACCGAGGGAATTCTAGTCCAGCAAACCGAGAATGTGCAGGCTGCAAGACAAATCCGGTTTACAAGTTTGCAACAAATCAATGATCTGGAAGTTATATTAAAAGCGCACATTTTTGAAGCAATTGAAGTAGAAAGAGCAGGTTTAAAAGTGGAAATGAAAAAGACCACGGAATTCAATACGCCCGAAGAATTCCAAATCAAACTGAATGAAAATCCGGCATTAAAATCTGCATTTGAAGCATTAACCCCGGGCCGGCAACGCGGCTACTTACTACATTTCTCGCAAGCCAAACAAGCGAAGACGCGCGAGGCTCGAATCGAGAAAAATATTGATCGAATATTTGAAGGGAAAGGATTAGAAGACTGAAAAAATATTCGTGTATTCGTGGCATCAACTTTTTTGCCACGAATACACCGCTGCGGCGGACCGTGAATAACACACGAATATTTTAAGCTTTTGCCATTTTTTCAAAACCTTCCCACAACAATTTCAGATCAAAAAGAGCGGCTTTTTCGCTGTCTCCAAATGGAATGTTCGAATGATAAAGCGCCAGATCGTGAACGAGTTGCAGGGACTGAGATAGTTCTCGATAACCTTGACAGCCAATGAGATACAAAAACTCAGCCTGCGATTGAGTCAGAGGATCGCCGACTTCGGATGCGGGGTGTGCATTGCGTGATGGGTTGACTGGATCGGAGTCAACATTCTGCCTTTCAAAAGTTCGCATTTTTAAAAAGTTTGAAGTTAATAAATAAGGAGAGGTCACCGCGAACTTCACTAAAGTATGGAACTTTCGTCAGGTCTCGGGACTTGCACCCGTATGCCTCTCCAAGGCCATTTCTTCCTGGCTTTTAATACTCGTTCCATAAAAATTTTAATAAAAGTTCGCGAGGACAAATATAGGAGAATATGCGAAAGTGGCGCAAGGTAGAATTGTACCTGTGCGGTTAGAATTTGTGGCGGTGCGGCTTTAAAGTTGTCTGAGGAGAAACCTACCGAAAGTTTGAAACCAGAACCCGGATATATTTAACATTACCTAAAAATCAACATGAAAACCACCAAAACCCTATCCCAAGACCAAACAACCGAGCTTCTCAAAACCCTACAAACGCGTTTCGAAAAAAATAAAGCGCGGCATAAGGGCATTGCTTGGTCAGCGGTGCAGGAGCGGCTGGAAAGTAAGCCAGATAAGCTTTGGACGTTGGATGAAATGGAAGTGACTGGTGGTGAGCCGGATGTGATTGGGCGGGATCAGAAATCCGGGGAGTTTATTTTCTGTGATTGTTCTACGGAAAGTCCGAATCGCAGGAGTTTATGCTACGACCGTACGGCTTGGGAATCGCGGAAAGCCAATAAGCCGGAAAATACGGCGATGGATTTGGCGGAGGAAATGGGCGTCGAGCTGCTCACGGAGGAAGAATATCAGGATTTGCAAAAGCTTGGAAAGTTCGATCTAAAAACGTCCAGCTGGCTGAAAACACCTGATAATGTCCGAAAACTCGGCGGCGCCATTTTTGGAGACCGCCGGTATGACCGGGTTTTCATTTATCACAATGGTGCTGATTCTTACTATGCAGCCCGCGGTTTCAGAGGGTTGTTAAAGGTTTGATAGTGAACTGTTTTCAATTCTTCGGCGTAAGTCGGAGCAGCAAATCAGGATCATTAAGTAGCACATATATCGCACCGTCAGGCCCGGTTTTGATCTCGCGGACACGCCCAAATCCTTTTAGGAAAATTTCCTGCGATTTCACGCGATTCCCTTCAATTACCAGCCGCTTTATTTCCTCAAATGCCAGCGCGCCCACCAGCAAATTATTTTTCCATTTCGGGAATAAACTGCTCGTCACAAACTCGGCCGGGCATACTGCGGGCGAAGGCGTCCAGTACGTAACCGTCTGTTCCATACCTACTTTCGCAGTATCATTGGAAACAATTTCGCCACTGTAATCGACGCCGTAAGTGATTTTCGGCCAGCCGTAGTTTGCTCCCTTTTTCAAAATATTCAACTCATCGCCGCCCATCGGTCCGTGTTCCGTCATCCAGATTTCACCTGTCACCGGCGAGGGCGCAAATCCCTGCACATTGCGGTTGCCAAGGCTGTAAATCGCCGGCAATGCTTTTGGGTCATTTATAAACGGATTGTCTTTTGGAATCGAACCGTCCGCATTGATCCTGAATACTTTACCAGAAGGTTTTCCAGGATTTTGCGAATCATCCGCCAGGTTCATATCGCCGATTGAAAAGAAAAGAAAGCCCGATTTGTCAAAAAACAACCTGCCGCCCCAGCGCGTCCCGCCTACAACTTTCAGTGAGTCCGGCACTTCGAACAATGTCTGCTCATCCGTCCACGCGAGGCCCTTGATTTTCGCCCGGACGAGCTTCGTCATACTCAGCGATTTTTTGTCTTCCAAACTGCTATTCGTGTGACTATAAGCGAGATATACCCATCCGTTTTTCTTGTAATCCGGGTCCAGCGCAATGTCAAAGTATCCGCTCGTCGCATTTTTAGTGAAGGTAGCAGGTACGCCTGTCACCGGTTCCGGATCGAGTTTTCCATCATTTAAAAACCGGATGGCTCCTGTCCGCTCCGAAATTAGCGCATGATTTGAATCGATAAACTCAATGCCCCAAGGCGTGTGCAGGCCGGAATTCACAACCTGTTCGACTTTTAGTACGTAATCTTTTGTGTTAATGGTCTCAGGAACAGGCATTTTAGCGCTCGGCGCGACGGTTTGGGACTTCACAATAAAATCAGTAACTGCTTTAATCTGCGCATCGTCCAAAGTGGTTTTAAATGCGGCCATATCCGTGTGCGCAATGCCGTATTTGATATTTTTGGAAATTGCTCCCGCACCTTTTCCATACTTCCAATCTGTTTTGATGAGCGCCGGCGCCGATCCGCCCTGCAACTGTGCCCCATGACAGCCCGCGCAGTAAGTCTGGAAAATTTTTGGGCCGTCCTGCGACTGTGCGGAAACCCCTGCGACTGTGAGAAGTAAGATGAACGTAAGGTTATTTTTCATAAAGTTCGATGGTGCTAGGTGCGTGAATATCAGGAAAAAATGCGTTCCAGCGCGTGTGGGAATTGGTAAACTTTCCGCTCACACTTGGATTGCCGGGCAAATAATCGGAAATTGCGCCCCCAATTTTTGAAAGATGACAACTCCTGTTTTTTGCGGTATCGACTTCGGCACTTCCAATTCCAGCCTGGCCGTTGCAAACCAAAATAATGTGTACCTCATCCCTGTCGAGGACGCCAATACCACCATTCCCAGCGCCATGTTTTTTGCCCGGAAAGACAACCAGGCATTTTTCGGTCGCGATGCGATGGAGCGTTTTCTGTCGCGTCAGCCCGGCCGGTTGATGCGGAGCTTAAAACGCGTTTTGGGTAGCACCGCGATGCGCCAGGGCACGATGGTGAATGGTGAACTGATGAAATTCGACCAGATCATCGCCGCTTTTTTGGAAAAGATGAAGCTCAAAGCCGAGGCCGAATGTGGTTCCGAGCTGAGTCACGTGGTGATGGGCCGGCCCGTACATTTTGTAGATAATGATGCCGCGGCTGACCAACGTGCTGAAAGTGAGCTGAAAGCAATTGCAGCCAAGCTTGGTTTCGAGCATATTGGATTTCAATTTGAACCTATCGCCGCCGCATTTGCCCACGAGGCGCGGGTAGTGGGGGAGAAGCTGGCGATGGTGGTGGATCTGGGTGGCGGTACCTCCGATTTTACGGTGATTAGATTGTCCAAGGAAAATGCCAAAAAACACGACCGGACCAGCGATATCCTGGCCAATACCGGTGTGCGGCTGGGTGGAAATGATTTTGATAAAGACCTGAGCCTTGCCGAAATGATGCCTGAACTCGGTTTCAGGACGAGGTATGGTGCCAAAAATCTGGAAGTACCTTCGTACCATTATTTTGACCTTTCCGAGTGGAGCAAGGTCAATTTTTTATATACCAATCGCATTGTTTTTCAGGCGAAACAACTGCTGCGCGAGACGCATGAACCTGCTAAATATGGTCGGCTGATCAATGTTTTGGAACAGGAAACCGGCCACGCGGTACTTGCTGAAACGGAGAAAATGAAGATCGGACTCGCCGGAAATGAGCGTTATGAAGCCTCGCTAAATTTTATCGGCGAGGATCTGCGCATTGATGTCGATCGAGAGGATTTCAACAATGCGATTATTTCCAAAACAGAGCGGATTCTCGAAGCCGCGAAGGAATGTCTGGTAGCGGCGGGCATTAGTGCTGAGGACATTAGCCTGGTGATTATGACGGGTGGCTCTACCGAAATCCCGCTGATCCAGGAGCAGTTCCGCAGCCTTTTTCCCAAGGCCGACTGGTCGGAGGAAAACAAATTGTCCAGCGTCGGACTGGGGCTGGCTTATGATGCGCGGAACCGGTTTTCGTAGGATCAGGAGTTCAGGAATGTGTACTGTCCGGCCAGTCTTCGTAACCTTTCGTAGTCGATTTTCGAGTTATGCCTCGGGTCACGGGGAATTTTTTTGATGAAGAGTATTTTTTCAAATTCCTTTTCAAGCGTTTGCTTCACATTGTCGTGAAACCGGCTGTTTTTCAGTTCAATGATTGCGGTAATTTTCCCGGCTAACATTAAAATTGTCCCCATTTCGATGCCTTCCAAGGTTTGGAAATAATTTTCATACATAAAAGGAGAAACGATTTCATTTTGATTGAAGATGAGCGTGTTACATCTTCCGGTCAAATATAAATTTCCATCCGGCCCAAAGTAACCGCTATCGCCAGTCCGGTGCCAGCAGGTTTCACCAATAAAGATTTTATTTCGTTTGAGCGCTTCCTCATTATGCAGGTAAGCCCTCAAAACGTGTTTTCCCGAGACGATAATTTCGCCAATTTCACCCTGCGTAACTTCTATCCCTTCCAGTTCTTTCTGTGTGCTTATTTCAAGGTTTTCTCTGATCTGAATGATTTTTACGGTTGCAGCCGGCTCCGGCATTCCCACCAGCAAACCCTTTTCATCCTGATTTTCAATCAAAACATCCGCATCAACCGAACTAATTGGTTCCGCTTCTGTTGAGCCATAAACGATTTGAATGTTGGTATCTGGAAATGCATTTCGATATAATGTGGCCTCACTCGGAAAAACCGGCGCGCCTCCGGTGAAGATTTTCTGAATGTGAGGTAATGTTAAATGCTTTTTGGACAAATGTTTGGAAATCTCTTTTACAAAAAATGGGGAGGCAATAATGCTGGTTACTGCATGCGTTTCGATCTGGTCAATGATGTTTTCCGATTTCAGTGAGCCGGGTTTTCTGGCATTGAAATCGGGGATGACGGAGGTGACACCGGCGCCAAGATTGAGGAGTAGCACAATCGGCAGTGCGGGCATGCAGATGTCCGCGGGATCGAATTCCAGGATCGGTTGCAAAGCCAGAAATTGTTCACGCAGGAGTCCGTGGGTGCGGATTGCGGCTTTCGGGTTTCCTGTGCTGCCGGTGGTGAAAGTGATCAGCGCAATGTCGTTTTCTAATGTTTTTGGAAGATTCGCAGCGACTAGATTTTTATCGAAATCCACACCCAGATGCAGCGGAATTTGTCTCAATCCCGGGACAAACCACGCCAAAATCCGGCCTTTGGTCGTACTGATAAATGCTTTACAATGAGCGAGTTTGCAACAAACATTCAGCCTTTTCAAACTAACCCACTCATCCAGAAAAACCGCCACTGCACCGATTTTAAATAAGGCTAAAACAATCCGGTACAAATCATCGCTCATCGGTACAAACACCATTACCCTGTCACCTTTTTGAATGCCTTTTTTTAGGAAATAGGCCGCCGTCTGATCTATGGAGGCAGCAAATTCGCCGAAAGTGACCTTTTTATTTTTGTAGATCAATGCAGTTTTATCCGGCGTTTTTTGCGCCGCTTTTTCCAGCAGATCGACAATGTTAAAAGGTTGATTATCTTCCATGAAGTTGTTATTCAGTACTTTATCAAAGGTTTAGTCGATTTTCACCCCGTACAATGCGTAATTTTTATAATTAACCCCCGAAAAATTCTTGGACAAAGCCATGGACGTGCCCTGCTGATAAATAAAGGGATGCAGCGCGCTCGTAAAGCCCAATTTCATCGCCTCACCGTAAACAATGTTGCCAATCACATGCCCCAAACCTTTCCAATTCGGATCGGGATGCCGCGCCAAAGTTTTTACGATCAAAGATTTTTCAGTGGTATTCAGAAAATCCTGGATGCAGAAATAGTAGCCGATCAATGTGCCGTTTTCATCTTCCGCCAGCAATGTCAAAGCAGGATTGATGAGATTTTTTGTCGGCAGATATTTATCAAGAAATGCTTTTTGGGAAATGGGCGTGTACAGGAAATTTGTTTTAAAAGCGATTTCATTGAATGCATAAATACGCCCGATTTCGTCTTCAAAATGCTGTAAATCAATCGGTCGGATTACAACTCCTTCATCAAATAATTCCTGCTGCCGGGCGGTCAATGCGGCATCTTCATTCAGTTCGAGGTTACTGTCAATGTTGGTGTAATATCTGGCGATGACCTCAAAACCTGCATCCTGAAACTGATCATTGTAATATAAATGATGAAAAGGTTCCAGAAAATAGGGCGGGTTATTACGGTCAGTAGAAAAACGGTAATTTTCCCAGGTACTGCCATTCATCGGGCCGATTAAATAGCTTGCGTCCAATGTTTTGGCTTGCTCTTTTAAATGATCAAGTAATGTGATCGCATAAGTGGCATTCTCCGCACATTCATAAGTCCCGACTGTGCAGGCAGGTGCATCGTGATATTTTAAAAATGGGTTAAAATAAAGACTCGCCCGCGCTACAACTTTTTCGCGATCAGTAAGATAGTAGCACCCTTCCAGAAAATCCACCGGTATTTTCTCTGACTTTTTTAATGCTAGCTCGGACTCCTGATATATGCTTTCGGGTAGCTTTTCAAAAAGGTGAAAATCCGTTTCTCCTGGTTTTGTTTTGAAAATCTGGATCATAAAATCAGGCTCAGGGTAATCGCCACGCTGGCGGGAATTGATAAGTTATCGCTGCCTTTCCAACTGATTGCTTCGGCAATGGTTGCTACTATGGATAGGATAATCAAATTCCAAACTGCGCTTTCCAGTTGAATTTTGAGAATATAAAAAACTATGGCAGAGACTATTAAGTTGCAAACAAAGAATGCCGCCGAGCCGGAAATCGTCTTTTTACATTGACCAATTTGATAGGTCCCGAACGGAAACTTTTTGCCGGTAAGCGCAGCGATCGGATCGCAGATGGCCAGGATTAGAATCGGCAAATAAAAGATCACGACACCTTTATCTAATAATGTGTACATTAAAAAACAGGCATAAACTGCCACCGGAAACAGAATGCTTCCGTGCGAGTCGCGATCGATGGCGTTGATCGAGGGTAACAGTTTGAATTTCAGGCTTAAAAGGAGAATGATCAGGAAGCTGGAACACAGGATTAAAACCTGCCAGTGGCTTGTCAGGAATATAGGAAAAAGCATCGTGAGAAGTCCGGTGCCGAGGTGTACCAGCTTGCGCGTCAGTTCAGGCTTGACATTGAACTGGTGATAAAGCAGCTCGGCCACGCCAAAAAGGGCGAGGAAGCAGGCGGCGAGGATCAGCATCGGCAAAATTTCTGCGAACATGGAGGTAATGTGTGTTTAGGGCCTGACTCGGTTTAATATAAATTGGTTGTAGAAAAATCCTTTGTCGATCCGGGAAAGATTTTCGGAGATATCCCGGCAAAATTCCACTTTCCCGGGCAAAATCGCAGAAATCCGGCGCGGTACCATCAGGTTCCAGTAGGCCAGTTTTCCACCTTTTTCCATGCCTTTTATCAATGTTTCAGAAGTTGTCTTGAAAAGTTTTTCATCCATATATTCAAAAATATCAGACAGGTTCATTGCATGAAAACGCCCGAAGTCTGTCATCGCATCCTGGGCAAAACCTTGTTTTAAATGCAGTGAACCAATATTTTGTCGGATCACTTTGTAATTTTCTTCTTGCAAATAATGTGGCAATGCTCCCTGGAAATCACCCGTCAAATTATAGTTAAGAATGTAGTTCCGCTGAGCAGCCGTCGATCTCAAATGTTGCGCCGCTTTGTTGAAAATGAATGTCGAAACAGCGCCGTCGACCTGTTTCAGAAACTCCGGGTCGCGGCCATATTTGCCCATCACATACCGGCTGAAAAATATTTTGAAAAGCAGCCGCCAGCGCCAGGTATTCCATTTTTTTGTGTAAAAATCTTCCTGCGCCTGTGGAGATTTCGGTGCCAAAAGTTGCCCGACCGTTTTCCTCGAATGTATCCAAGGCAAAATCTTATTCGCAAAAAGCCGGAAGTATTTTTCAAATTTTCCGGCATGGATTACGCCCTTTTCAATGATTTCCCGATTGGCTTCCCAATAAGCTCGCGCCTCTGTCGAAAGCTGGTTTTTGATCAGATCAAAATGTTTTAAACGCTTTTCAGAGAGCGAGAAGCCAAGAAATGCCAAAGTTTCTTCCAGCTCGAAATGAAAGATGCTGATCTTTTTTAACTCGATCAGGAAAAGCTGGGTCGGGTTAATGTCCACGGCTACAACCAGCTCGGGATCAGTGGTTAATAAGGAAAAACTATTGTCTCCCGCTGAGCCGATGGACAGGTTTTTTTTGCCGCGGTCCGACAATGCTTCAACCAGAATATCCGCATCTTCCCAGCAATTCGCATAGCGGATCAGACCGAAATCGACGACATCTGTCAGTTTTTGGCTCATGATTCGATGATGTTAATGATACCCGAACTGCCGTCCATCTCAATTTCGTCGCCGGTTTTCAATGTTTTCAAAAGTCCGGTCACACCGACAATGCAAGGTTTGCCCATTTCGCGCGAGACGATCGCCGAGTGGCTGAGCAGGCTGCCTCGTTCGACAATGATACCCAGCGCGCCGGGAAAAAGGGTGACCCAACCCGGATCTGTACTGATAGTGACAAGGATATCTCCATTTAAAGAGGCAATTTCATGCGCATTTAGCACGACGCGCACTTTGCCCCGCACGCGCCCCGGGGAGCAGCCGATGCCTTTCAGCCCGCCTTCGGGTCGCTCGATTCTATCGGTACTAAAAAAATCATTGTCGTGGTAAGGCGCGCCGTAAGTGGCAAATCGTTCGGAAAGTGGCCCGGCCGCCTGGTTTTTCTCAAATTCGTTTTTCCGCAACATGATCAGCCCGCGAATTTCCTGGGTGACGGAAGTTCCATCGAGGTAAGCGAAAATTTCTTCTTTGGTCAAAAAGAAAATGTCACGCTCGTAGGCAATGATGCCGTCGGCGGCGAACTTCTTTCCGATGTAGCTAAACAACTGACGTACAATACCAAAGGCACGTGTCCTTTCATAGCGGAGATTTTCCCGCGCGCTCACCAGTTCGCGCGCTTTGTTCAATGTGCGCCGAAATTTTAGCTTTTGCAAAATACCGCCTTTCAAAGCTCTATTTATTTCCTGCTCGGCTTTTTGCCGGATTTCCAGCTCGCGGCTGCCTGAAATTTGCGCCGATGTGATACCAGTTTCGACATACGATTTCAGAATGCGGATAAAAGCCGTCGGGTCCTGCGTGTAGGATACCGTTTCCAGTTTCAACTCACCGACGCAGCGCTCGCCGAAATCGGCAATGTACCGGTCGATTTCTTTTTTGATTGAAACAAAATCAATGTGTTTATTCTCAATCAGTTCCGCCCAGATTTCGGCTTCGTTTTTGTTTGTAAAAAGTGCTTTTAATCCTGGATTTTCAGAAATCTGGCTGGCCAGCCGGATACTCCTGTGCACCGGCTCGACGGAGATAATGTCGCTGCTGCCGCAAAGCAGGTCGTTGTGAATGTTGCGGTTTTCGGCACCGGCGTATTTTTCACATTGTTTTTGCAGCATCCCAAACCAGATCATCGCGAAAAAATCATTCAGCAAAGGCGCTTTCCACTCGTCCAGCAAGGTTTTTTCGAAATTCAGATAAAGCTGCATCAGCTCGTAAGCAGTTTTGGAATCGTAATCGATGGCCTTATATTCGGTGATCGTCTGGTTCAAAAGCTCCATAAATTCGCGACGTTTCCGCGGCAGCGATTTCCACCTCAAATACATATTTCCCGCCATCTTCACAATCCGCCACCACGCTCTTCCTTTCGAGAGCTGGTAACTTTCCGGAATGTCAAACCGCTCTTTCACACCCATCATTTTTTCCATAAACCGCGCATTAATGCTGTATCCCGGCAGCATCGCCAGCATGTGGTACCAGGTTCTGAGGTTGTAATAAACCCGGCCGTTGAGGAAACCCAGCGTATTGGAAAACACTCGTTCATTTTGCCGGATTACCGCATCGCTGACGCCGAGATAAGCGCTAAACAGCTTATAAGCAGTCTCATAGGATTTACTGATAAAAGAAAAAGTAAGCGGCGTAGTCACGCCCGGATACGATTCTATAATGTTGCTGTTGTCCCAGAGAATGTAATGTCCGGTAGTGTTGAACTGCTTTTTTAAGGTAGTGACCGGCCTGGTTTGCAATAAATACAACTGACCGTTTTGAAATGCAAATTCGATGTCCTGAGGTGCGCCAAATTCTTTTTGCAGCTGATCCAGCATTTGCCCGATCTCACGGATCTGGTCATCGGAAAGGGTAGGGGCGTTTTGTTTGTCTTCTGCTACTGCTATTTTAATGGTGCCGCCAGAAGCAGCATTGCTAAATGTTACAGCCTCCGTTTTTTCAACAATTTCAGCATAAACATTGCCATTTTTCAATGTAAAATGATCCGCATTTAACTCACCGGAGACCAATCCTTCTCCCAGGCCATACACCGCGCTGATCAGCTTTTCATCCACATTTCCATTTACCGGATTAACACCAAAAGCCACACCAGCAACCTCAGGATCAAGCATTTCCTGAATGATTACCGCGATGCCCGCGGGCCCTAAAAGTTGGTGATGCTGCTGATAAGTTTTCACCCGATCCGAAAAGGCAGAATCCCAGACTGCCCTGATTTTTGATTTCAAATCTGTGGCCGGGACATATAGAAATGTCTCAAATTGACCTGCAAACGAAAAATCGGCGCCGTCTTCATCGGCTGCGGAAGACCGGACTGCGAAGAATCGGGCGTCGCCAAAATCTCTTGATATCTCAAAAACGATGCGATTGATGTCTGATTCTGCCGAATTTTCTGAAAACATGATTTCTAATGTCTCAACCGGCAAAACCAGGAAAGACGGAACCCGCAAACCCAATTTTTTCAGGCGAAAAAGATTGGTCGCTTTTCCGCCGATGGTCAGGTTGGGCGGCAGATTTTCTTCGGTATCCCGCAAGTATCGCATCATACAGACAACATTTTTGAGAGCATCGGGCCGCCGCCTAATGTCAGGTACATCGCGATCGTCCAGAGTGCGGAGGCGTATTCGATCATTTTGGAAAGCTTTTCGGTTTTTTTATTTAAAAACAAAAAGGCAGGCATCGAGCAAATGATAAAAACTGCCCCCAGCACCAGAAACGCAGTTTTACCATAACCTGCAAAAACAGAAGCCGCAATGCTCAATGATAATGTGACCACCAAAATTGCAATCCAAAGCCAGACCGCTTTTTGTGTACCGAGTAAAGAAGTGTAAGTCAGCACACCTTCCGATTCTTTTTCTGGGACGCGGATTTTTCGGCCGACTTCTAGCACAATCCCATTCATAAATGATACTGCGAAAAAAAATACCAACCCGCTCGGCGCGTCGACGCCAGCCAACAACCAGTCCAGTCCGCTGGCGTAAATGTCGATGAGTGGGATGATCACCATGTGCGACACGACGTACCAGAATTGATGCCTTCGAAGCCAGTCGGCGATGAAAAATTCTTTTCCCATCAGCAGCAGATAACCGATTACAATGCTGTAAATCAGCAGCATCTTCGGGAAGAAAATAAGATTGACTACAATTTGAACCGCAGCGAATATCGCGCCGGTTATGGCAAGTTCTCTGAATGTAATCAGGCCGCGGGGCACGGCAAGTTCTTTCCGGTATTTGGCGTCATCTTCGGCGTCTTTGAATTCGTCGAAAATCCGTACGAGAAAAAAGAGGGATATGGTCGTGAAAATGCCGGTAAGGAAAATTTTCCAGCTGACAAATCCTTCGGCGCCGCGGCAAATTCTTGAAAAGGAGATCGCCGAAAAGCTGAATGCCGTAACCAGCAGTCCATGACCGAGGATCGGGAAACGCTCTTTTTGATAAATGTAGAGCCGTTTCAGGAAAGGTGCACGATTTTCCTCCGGCCTGCTGAATTCATTTCCTTGCGCGGGTAGCCTCATTTTTTGCGACCGAACTTCTGGTGAGCGGCGGCAAATTGACCGGCGGACAATGCTGCTGCAATGGACAATTCCCCAGCCAAAACCAGCGCGCCGCATATCTCGGCAAACTTCCGGGCTTTGCCTTCGCCGTAGCAATCCATCAGTTCCAGACATTCGCGCTGGGTGGGTAGCGAAGTACCGCCGCCGACGGTGCCGACGATGAGGTTGGGCAATGTTACCGAGGCATAGAGGCTGCCGTCGCCGGTGAGCTCCATACGGGTGATTCCCACCGCGGCTTCGGAAATGCAGGCGACGTCCTGGCCGGTGGCGATGAAAAGTGCGGTCAGACCATTGGCATAATGTCCCTGCGCGCCGATGGAGCCGCTTTGTATCGTGCCGACTGTGGAAGACAACCAGTATTGCGCCATCGCTTCCGGGCTGGTTTTCAGTATTTTAACAACAATTTCCCTGCTGAGTGTGATCTCGGTTGTTACCTTTTTACCGCGGACATGCGCGAATGATTGGGAAGTGGCTTTTTTATCGCCGGAATAATTGCCTTCGATAAACCACCATTCCGGCTGCACGGGTGCGTTGGCAATGATATATTGGCAAATCGCATTGCTGCAAATGGTGACCATATTTTGCCCGGATGCGTCGCCGGTCTGAAATTCAAAAGTGAGGATCAGGTGGTTGCCTTCAATGTTGGATTTCATATCCGAAAGTCGCGCATATCGGCTGGTTTCACCGGTAATGCGTTCAAATTCAGCAATGTTTCCCAAAATCCAGATCAGGAATGTGCCCAAATCGCCGAGGTGCTCAAACTTGAAAAGCGGCGAGCGCTGGACACCTTCGATCAGGCATACAGAGGTAGTGCCGCCTGCCCGCCGGCAAGCCCTCGCGCCGCGACTGTATGAAGCCAGTAAACTGCCTTCGCTCGTCGCCATCGGTACATAAAAATCTCCTTTGGCGCACGAGCCCAAAACCGTCAGCGGGCCGACAATCCCGGTGGGTACCATGGACATCCCGATGAAATTTTCAATGTTCCCTTCCAGCTGCGAGAGGTTTGAAAACGTATTCTTTCCGGTAAGATAGGGGAGCTCCCGGCCCGTTTTCCTAAGCATATAATCCAGCCTTTTCTCTGTTCCTTCCTGCGTAACCGGCACTTCTGCGGGCAAGGATTCGGTCAGCGGCTCGGGCAATTTTTTGTTGCGGATATCAGAGATCAGCTGGTCGATATTTTCCAAAGCGCTGATTTGCTGCAACGCTTTTAAGGTGATTTCACTTGATGAAGACATAGGGCGTTTTTTGGATTTTTCATGCTAACATTTGGGCAAAATCGTAATTTTTAGAAGAAATAAAAATTTATGCGCCTGCGGCAATTTCGTATGATGCAGAGATAACTGTCTGATTTATGACCAAGTATTGGGTCGAACATTTAAATTGCCGTTTGAATACGCAAAATGCTATGACTGAAAAATCTCACAATGTTGCCGCCCAAGCTTCCATCGCCGTTTTACCCTTCAAAAATCTGAGTAATGATCCCGAAGAAGAATATTTCAGCGACGGGGTGACGGAAGAAATTATCAATGTACTGAGCCGCGTGCCGGGTTTGCAGGTGGCCGGCCGGACTTCTTCTTTTACTTTCAAAGGCCGAACGGATGACCCGCAATTGATTGGTGAACAGCTTCATGTGGACTATATCCTGGAAGGCAGCCTGCAAAGTTCTGATCAGGCGTTGCTGATCGTGGCGAAGTTGCTGAAAGCGGAAGACGGCTCGGAGCTTTGGTCGGAGGAATATGACCGGGCGCTGGAAGATATTTTTGATGTGCAGGACGAAATTGCGCAGGCTATTTTAAGCGCGGTGAAAATTGAGCTGCTGGGCGAGGAGCCGGCGGTGACTTTTAAGCGGTATACCAATAACAAAGAGGCTTACCGGCTGTACCTGCGGGGCCGTTTTTATCACAACAAATTTGCCGGGATTGACGAATACAACAAGGCGATCGGCTATTTTCAGACAGCTATCGAGCTTGAACCGACGTATGCGATTGCTTATTCGGGCATCGCCTCGTGCTACCTGAATATGTGGTTTTACCGGCATATGCCTGCCAAACAAGCTTTGCCGCTCATGAAAGATGCGACGGAAAAAGCGCTGGCGCTGGATAGCGGGATTGTCGAAAGCTACCTCGCGCTGGCACGGATGCAAATGCTGTCGGAGTGGGACTTTTCGGCGGCCTCGGAAACATTTAAAAAAGCCTTGGAACTGAACTGGAATACGGCCGACCTGCACGGACAATATGCGCTTTACCTTGCCCTGACCGATCATTCCGACGAAGCGCAGGAAGAAACGGCCCTGGCGCTAACATTGGAGCCTTTTTCGCTGATCAATAATTTTTATGCAGGATATGTGTACTGGCTCGCCGGGAAGTTTGACAAAGCCATCGAACAAGGCCGGAAACTGACGGACCTGGAACCTTCTTTCTGGGGCGGACATTTGATTACCGGCTTAAACCAGATCACACTACAAGATTATCCGGAGGCGCAGGAAGCATTGGAAACCGCCCTCGAAATGAATTATAACGGGATAACATTGAGCGCCTGCGGTGTGCTTTTCGGTCTCTCCGGCGAAACCGAAAGCGCGCGTGACATCCTCACTCAAATGAATACATTAAGCCAAACGCAGGTCGTCTCGAACTACGATATGGGTATTGTTAACGCTTCCATCGGTGAAAAAGATACTGCTGTGAGATATTTCCAAACTGCCGTAGAAAAGCACGAGCCGCCTATGCTGTTTTTCAAATACATTGTCCGGGATTGGCTTTCCGGAGAATTGTATGATGAGAGGTATGGGGAATTGGTTGGGATTTTGCGACGGGGTTAAACTGATGCAGCGCATCGCCCGATATCTTATCTGCGGATTTCAATCCGCAGATATATAAAAAACCTTTATGCCCTCAACACGCCTTCCCTCGCCGCTCACTATCTTAATGATCGTCGTCATCCTCGCGGCGATCAGTACCTGGCTGCTGCCCGCTGGCCAGTATAGCAAGCTGGCTGCGGAGGGGACGGATGCATTTGTATTGACTAGCCCGACCGGTTCGGTTAAACTGCCTTTTGCGCAAAAAACACTGGACAGCTTGTCGATAGACATTGCGATCGGGAAATTTAGCAGCGGCGATATCCGGAAGCCGGTTTCGGTGCCGGGGTCTTACCAAAAACTTAAAAGCAATCCACAGGGCTTCACCAGCATTTTACAGGCACCTATCCGCGGCATTATCGATAGCATCGACATTGTCCTTTTCATTTTGACCATCGGCGGTTTTATGTATGTTTTCAACGAAACCGGCGCGATTGCCAGAGGCATTGAAAACCTTTCGCATACCATGAGGGGCCGTGAGCCGCTGCTGATGGTTTTGCTGATCTTCATTTTTGCGTTTCTGAGGGCTTCTTACGGGATGGAGGAAGAGGCGATCGTTTTTATTCCCATTCTCGTCCCACTTTTTCTGGCGGCCGGTTATGACCTGCTGATCCCGGTGGCGGTGGTTTTTGGTGGAACGAGCGTCGGGGGCATTGCAGCTTTTTCGAACCCTTTTTCGGTAATCGTCGCTTCGAATGCGGGGGGAATCAACTGGATGGACGGACTGTACGAGCGGCTTATTCTGTTTATGATCGCGACTTCTTTTATGGCCTGGTTTGTGGTCAGGTATGCAGCGAAGATCAGGAAAAATCCGGCTGCGTCGCTGGTTTTGCAGATCGAGGGAGTAGTAGCGCCAGCTTTGGAAAATGTGGTAAGTGACCAAAAAGAGCCTGTTTTGCTCGATTTAAAAACCAAAATATTGCTGCTCATTTACTTCGCCACATTTATCGGCATGATTTCCGGCATTGTGTGGCTGGGTTGGTGGACGATCGAAATGTCGGCGCTTTTTCTCGGCGTATCCATTCTGGTGGCTGTGATCACGCGGATGAATGAGCGGGTTTTTGTAAGCAATTTTATCAAAGGTGCCGAAAGTCTGCTTTCTGTCGCATTTATAGTCGGGGTGGCGCGCGGGATTACCATTGTACTCAACGACGGCCTCATTACCGACTCGATTCTTTTTTACGCGTCCGACATTGTACAACATTTGCCGCCCGCCGTTTTTATCCTGTTTTTAATGGTTTTTTATCTGATCTTCTCGCTCTTTATCAGCTCATCGTCGGGCATGGCCGTGCTCACGATGCCCGTGGTAGGCGCGCTGGCGGTGATCATCCATATTCCGGGGCGGGAAATCGTAAACAGTTATTTGTACGGGATCAACATCATGTTTTTCATTTCGCCCACCAGCCTGGTGTTGCCGTCGCTGGCGATGGTAAATGTGAGTTACAAAGTCTGGCTGCGTTTTATAACCCCGGTGATGGCCGTACTGCTACTTTTATGCGCTGTTTTTCTGGTTGTTGGATTGTATCTTTAAAAAAGCGCACGACAAAGGGTAAAATAGGAGGGATCAAACATTTAGATCATGACAACACCAGATATCCAACTTAAAACCGCCCAAGCTTTACAGGAATATTCCGATGCAGCGGATCTGATTATCGCTTACGTAACCTGGCTGGGTTTTGATCTTTCTTTTCAAAATTTTGACAAAGAAATGGCGGACTTGCCAGAGATGTACAATCCCACGAATGGCGGTCTGTATGTGGTTTATCTGGATGAAAAACCGGTTGCAGTGGCTGGTTTGAGGCGATTCGGAGAAAACGACGGTGAGGTAAAAAGAATGTACGTAAAGCCGGAAGCCCGCGGCCACGGAATTGGAAAATTGCTTTTGACCAAATGCATTGAAGACGCAAAAGCCCTGCATTATGATACCCTCAAACTTGACACCGCCGATTACATGACCGCCGCCATCAAACTCTACACCGACCACGGCTTCACCGAAATCCCAGCCTACCGCTTCAACCCCCACGCAGAAGCCAAATATTTCGAACTGCCCCTAAAATAAAAGCTAATGACCAAAATGACTACCAATGACCACACCTGACAACCCCTGACCAAACCGTCAACCCAACCCCAAAATGCCCAACCTCACCCCCTCCCGCATCCAATCCATCGATCTCCTCAAAGGCTTCGTAATGGTACTCATGGCACTGGATCACACGCGTGATTATTTTTTCCAGGCCGGTTCTTTTTTCGAAGTTAGCAACCCGGCGCAAGCCGCTGTACCTGTGTTTATTACGCGTATCATCACGCACGTGTGCGCGCCGACATTCAGTTTTTTAGCCGGGGTTTCCGCTTATATGTCGGGTAAGAAAAAATCCAAAGCAGAACTCGCCGAATTTCTGGTCAAACGCGGGCTCTGGCTGATTTTAATGGAATTGACCATCATTACATTTGCCTGGTATCTCAATGTGGCATTCAACAGTATCGACCTGGCGGTAATCTGGGTGCTGGGGGCGAGTATGGTGTTTCTGGCCGGCTTCATATTCCTGCCGCCAAACGTGATCCTGATTATCTCTGTTGTGCTGATCGCGGGACATAACTTGCTGGATAACATCCATTTAAACAATGTCTGGTGGGCGATGCTGCACGAAGTTTACGCAACCAAAATCTTCGGCGGTCATACCACTTTCTCGATCATTTACCCGATCATTCCCTGGATCGGCGTGATGTCGCTAGGGTATTATGTGGGGCGTTTTTATGATAACTCAATATTACCAGCGCAGCGACGAAAGTGGTTTAACCGGATCGGCTTTTCATCTTTTGCGCTTTTTATCATCATCCGATGGCTCAACGTTTATGGCGATCCGGTTCCCTGGGTGCACATGCCCACTACCGGCAGGACGCTGATGTCGTTTTTGAACGTAACGAAGTATCCGCCGTCGCTGTGCTACCTGCTCTTTACATTGACATTTACCTTTTTGTTTCTGGCCAATTCCGAAAAGTGGCGCGGTAGGCTTGTAGACTTTTTCAGCGTGTTTGGCCGGGTGCCGTTTTTCTACTACATTCTGCATTTATACCTGATCCGCATCGCAAGCGGCGTAGCGGGCTGGCTCACCGGCCATGGCTGGGATTTGCTCGTTCAGAAAGATTTTGAAATAGACCTCCATGGATTCGGGTTCAGTCTGCCTGCCGTGTACCTGATTTGGATGTGCATTATTGTGGCACTTTATCCGGTTTGCAAGCGATTTGACCGCTACAAGCAAAGTCACCGGGAACAGTGGTGGCTCAGCTATCTTTAACATTCTCATTTAGTATTTTAAAATTCTTTGTTATGAAAAAAACTTTACGCTTTCCGCTGCTCTTTTTTTGCTTTAAACTGCTGATTAGCTTCGACTTATCTGCGCAGATTTCGTCAAACGAAGTCGACGCACTGGTACAGGATGCGCTGGTAAAATTCCAGGTTGCCGGAGCTTCCGTGGCGATTGTGAAGGATGGAAAAGTGGTGCATAAAAAGGGTTACGGGGTGAGATCGGTTGAAACAAAACAACCCGTCGACGACCGTACCAACTTTCAGATCGCCTCCAATTCCAAAGCATTCACGACCGCCGCGCTGGCTATTTTGGTGGATGAGGGCAAAATTTCCTGGAAGGATAAGGTGAAAAAGCACATCCCTGAATTCAAAATGTACAATGAGTATGTGACGGAGAATTTCCTGGTCGAAGATCTGCTCTGTCACCGCTCGGGACTGGGCTTGGGCGCGGGAGACCTGATGTTTTTTCCGGATGGTACCGATTTCACGATCAAGGATGTGCTTTCGAGCTTCCAGTACTTCAAGCCGGTTTCTGCATTCCGCACGCAGTTTGACTATGATAACCAGCTCTATTTCGTGGCCGGGGAAGTGATTGCGCGGGTCACCGGGATGTCGTGGGAAAAGTTTGTGCATTCGCGGATCATCGAACCACTGGGGATGGACCATACCTATACTTCCGTGGCCGAAGTGACGGACAAGATCAACCTCGCGATGCCGCATTCAACTGAAAACTCGGAAACCAACAAGATCCGGAAAATCGATCTATTTATCGAGGCGATCAGCGGCGCGGCAGGTGGTATTTTATCCAATGCGGATGATATGTCGAAATGGATGATCACGCAACTGAACAAGGGAAAATATGGACCAAATCTGGAAAAGCAGCTTTTTACAGAAGCGCGGCAGCGGGAAATGTGGACGATCCATACCGTCACCGGCGTGAACCGCGATCCACGCTACAACTCACATTTCGCCGGTTATGGGCTGGGTTGGGACCTGGCCGATATCAAGGGAAATCTTCGAGCAAGCCACACCGGCGGCCTGCCCGGAATGCTTTCAACTGTCGTACTAATCCCGGATCAGAAGTTAGGAATTATGATTTTGACCAATACCGAAGCAGGCGGCGCTGGTTTGTTCAGTGCACTGAGCCGGACGCTCGTGGATAGTTATTTAGGGATTGATAAAACGGATAAGGTGGACTGGATCAGCAGGATCAGCAAGAATTTGCAGGCAGGAAGATCCTATGGCGACTCGGTAACAACGAAAGTATGGCAAACTGTGGCCGCCGCGAAGAATACGCCGGTGAAAGCGAATGATTATGTGGGTGTTTACGAAGACAAATGGTTTGGGAAAGTGGAGGTTTTTTTAAAAGGAGACCAGCTATGGTTTAAATGTTACCGTTCCAAAAGATTGAACGGCCCGATGCATTTTTACAAAGCAAATACCTTTGCCATAAAATGGGAGTACCAGGATATGGACTGCGACGCATTCGCCAGCTTCGTCCTGGATGAAAACGGCAAAGCGCAGAGTATCAAAATGAAAGGTATCTCACCCAACATTGATTTCAGCTTCGATTTCCATGATTTGGATTTGCAGCGGGTGGGTAAGTAGTTTTTTATGCCACGAATACACCGCTGCGGTGTATTCGTGGCATAAAACTAGGCAAGCAGCGCCGGCTTATTCTTATAAGTCTCCCACAAAAACTC
The DNA here is from genome assembly GCF_005860805.1 of Dyadobacter luticola. GTDB lineage: Bacteria > Bacteroidota > Bacteroidia > Cytophagales > Spirosomataceae > Dyadobacter > Dyadobacter luticola. The sequence continues at coordinate 1,108,685 of NZ_VCEJ01000002.1, forward strand.
CCCGAACAAAGTATTTGCCCACGCAAACCAGGAGCGCGTGAACTTCGTAGCATCGTCTTTATGGAAAGATTCGTGCATAAAGCCCGTACCTGCGTGGTTCTTTTTCAATAACTGGACGCAGAATTTGATCTCGGCGTCGTCCTTGCTGGTTAGTCCGCGGATGATGATACCCAGCGGCCAGATCATGTCGATCCCCGCGTGTGGCCCACCGATTCCTTCACCTGCTTTCCCCTTGAAAAAGAAGGGGTTATTGGGTGAAAGTAACATTTTCCGGGTGTTTTGGTAAACCGGATCGGAGACTGGCATCGCGTCCAGGTAAGGCATTCCCAGCAGGCTCGGCACATTGGCATCGTCCATCAGGTTGTAGCTCCCGAAACCGTTCACTTCATAAGCGTAGATCTTGCCATATTGCGGGTGATCGATCACCGCATATTGTTTCAATGCTTTGTCGACTTCATTCGCCAATGCAGTCAGTTCAGCGGCACCGGCTTTGTCATTCAGGATCTTTTCAAACATCGTCGCCGCCTGTCTCAAACTGGTCACGGCGAAGAAGTTGGAAGGTACCAGGAAAGAATAAATCGTGGCATCATCGCTCGGGCGGAATGAGGAGCAGATCAATCCCACGGGCTTCACCGGATAGCCGTAACCGTTCATCGGCACGCCGTCTGTTGCCCAGGAAGTTTTACGCTGAAAATGATAAGGCCCGTCGCCGTTTTTGCGCTGCTGCTCTTTGAATGTTTTCAATGTCAGCATCACCGCTTCCTTCCATTTTGCATCAAAAGGCGCCGTATCGCCGGTCAACTGCCAGTATTTGTGTGCCAGGCGGATCGGATAACAAAGCGAATCGATCTCCCATTTGCGCTCATGCAGTCCCGGTTTCATATCCGTTACATCGTCTTTCCACTCGCCCTGCTTGTTCGGATCGTCGTAAAAAGCATTGGCATAAGGATCTTTGATAATGCAGGCCGACTGGCGGTTGATCACCCCAGCGATGAGCTGCTGCAATGATCTATCTTTTTTAATAAAATGCAGATAAGGCCAAACCTGCGCGGTACTGTCACGCAGCCACATGGCGTCGATATCGCCGGTAATAACGTAGGTATCCGGCCGTGCGCCGTCGGCTTTATGGGTAACCGTGGTGTCGAGCGTATTGGGAAAGCAGTTGTTAAAAAGCCAGCCGAGTTCCTTGTCTTTCACGGCACCCTGGAATTCAACGATGGCATCTTCGATGACTTTGCTGGTGAAGTTGCGCTTGGCAGCCGGAACCCGAACAACCGGAAAATTGGCTGCCTGGGCAAATGAAGGTATTTTTGACATCATCAAACCCGTACTGAGTAGCGCTGTATTCTTTATAAAGCGGTTGCGATTCATTGCGTAATTAAGTTAAGTTTTGAGGGGCAGAGTTTTCCCGGGGCGAAAATTACAAAACCAGCGATTCTTCCACATTGATTTCTTTCAAAAAATAGGAATCATGCGAAATGACAAGCAATGTTCCCCGGTATTCGTTGATCGCCGCCGTCAGGATTTCAATGTTCTGAATGTCGAGATTGTTGGTCGGCTCGTCGAGAATGATGAGGTCGGGCGCCTGGTTGCCGATGGCGAGGGAACAAAGCATCAGCCGCATTTTTTCACCTCCGCTCAATGTAGAGCAGGGTTTATCCCAAAATGCTTTGGTAAACAAATACCGGTTGAGGCGGATTTTGATATCATGCTCCTGTAAGTCGCGGGAGTTGAATTTTTGCGCCTGCTCGTAAACCGTCAGTGTTCCGTCGATCAACGAATAATTCTGGTCCATATAAATACTACGGACTTCTGCGCGCTCGATGCTGCCGGTTTGCGGCTGGATTTCGCCCAATATCAGTCTGATTAAGGTTGTTTTTCCTGAACCATTGGGGCCTTTTACAGCCAGTCGCTGGCCGCTGGTTAGCTGAAAGCTGAGCGGGTTTTCCCACAACATTTGCTCGCCATAACCAAAATTCACATCCGTCGCCGTGACCAGGATTTTACCTTTGTGCAGCCTGGAATGGTCAAAATCCATTTTCATTCTATCTGTATCCGGCAGTTCCTGGCGTAGCTGGCTCATTTCCTGCGAGATAGCCCCCACTTTTTCCGCATGCACTTCCTTCATATTGGCCGTACTTCGCTCGGCTTTGTTCCTTAATGTATTGAGCATAATGGTCGGGATGCCAGCTTTTTCCTGCTTTCTCCGACCGCGAGCGTCCAGTTTTTGTTGCCGCTCGATGGATTCGCGCTCTATTTCTTTTGCCTTCCGAAGTGCTTTTTCCTTGTTTCTCAAATCGTTCGCCAGTGCTTCGCTTTCCACTTGTTTCTGGGCAGCATAAAAATCATAGTTGCCACCATAAATCCGGATGCCGCGTTTACTGAGTTCATAAACCGAATCGAGCAGATTCAGCAATGTCCGGTCGTGGCTGACAATCAGCAGGGTATCCGTTGTAGTTTGAATGTATTGATATAAAATGCGCCGGCTCGCATCGTCCAGGTGGTTGCTAGGTTCGTCAAGGAAGACAATTTCCGGTTTGTGGATCAGGATACCGGCCAGGAAAATTTTTGTTTTTTGCCCTCCGCTCAGCGAGCCGAATGTTTGCATTAAGTTTAATCCATCCAGCTGCCAGTAAGCTAGCGCTTCTGCGCAGCGTTCTTCAATGCCCCAGTCATCATTGAGCAAAGAAAGATTTTCTTCGGTAACATTACCTGCCAAAATTTCCCGCAAAGCCAGCAGGTTTTCTTCCACGCCCAGAGCCGCCGCTATGCTCCCGGTATCGTATTGACCTAGTAGTTGCGGAACAAAATAAGGCGCAGACTCCGTCCGCACAATTCCCTGCGAAGGTTGCAGCGTGCCAGCCAAAATTTGTAACAAAGTAGATTTTCCCGAACCGTTATTCCCGATCAGCGCAATTTTTTCGTGACGATTAACAGTAAGGGATATGTCTGTGAATAACAGATCTTTATTGGGATGCGCATACGCGACATCTTGCAGAATAAGCATAATTTCCAAGTAGTGAAAGTGAATAATCGGGCAGCAAGCAAAGTGCAGCCCTGAACATTTTCCTAAAAGAAATTATATCTCACATAAAGGGATTTCCTGGATTGAAGGGGACAAAGATAGGGAAGTCTTACCTGAAATGCGTATTCAACAAGTATCCGATCAGCATTTTACCTGATCTGCACCGACGCAGTCGGTAGCTCGTCCGCTTTCGCAAAAGATTGCTGGTACTTGGTTTTATACCGGGCCAGCTCTTTGGTTTTCTTCTGCGCAGCCAGACTTTTATACAAACCCACCAGCGACCAGCCGTTGCCGGGATTGTAGGTCAGATCTTTGCGATAAATGGCTTCTGCCAGCGCGGATTTCCCATCTTTTAGCAAATATGCACCAAGGAACTGGCGCGAGGGGATCGGCCAGTCTTTTGGTTCGGTGTAGATCAGCTTGTCTTCCAATGCGGCGGCCTCCTGAAAATTGGCGATGGCCTTTCCAGGCAGTTTTTGTGCGTAAAATATTGCTCCTTTCAGGATTTTTTGCGCAATGTTGGCAATTTGGATCGGGGAGTTAAATGGTATCCGACGTTTGGTCAGCGCCGGGTCTTTCATGCTGATATTTAAGCTTCTAAGACGCGCCGCAGCCGAATCAAGCTGATCGGTATTGACAAATGCCAGGCCTTTTGCAAAATCTGAAAGGACATTCGCGTAGGACCATTTTCCATCCGGCATGGCCGTATCCGCCAGGATTTCCTGCCACTTTCCATGACGTACCATCGCCATTTCGGGCAACATATAAAGGTATTGATCATAAGTCGATTCGGCAGTAGGGGATACGCTTTTCCGGCAGCGGAGGGCGTATTTGACGGCATCTTTGTACATGCCGGCCGAGAGCGCACAGTAAGTTTGCACCGCGAAATAATGCGGAGACTGTTTACTCAGCGCAAGGTTTTTAGCCAGTAAATCGTAATATTTCAAATTGTCATCCGCCAGGTTATTGACCTCTACACCCTTCACATACAACCCGTTACGTTCGTACTCGTGGCTCGACATGTGTACCATGTGCGCCACGCCCGGCAGCAGGTCACGCAAAGTTTCAGCGCTGCCCAAGGCCACTTCCGGATGCAGGGAAGCCTCGGTGAGGTGAATGTAGTAATGCAATGCCGCAGGATGTTTTGGATTGGTTTTCAAAACTTGCTGGCAGATAGTGACCAGCTCTGGCGTCCAGGCTTTTTCGCTGCCGTCTTTATTCCAGAAATCCCAGGCGTGCATCAGCATATTGGCATCGATGTACAGCACTTTCATGTCGGCGTCATCAGGGTAAGTGTCGATCAGGGATCTCAGTTTTTGTGCGTAAGCCTGATTCAACGCGGCCCGCTGTGCATCCGAGGCGTCGTCCGAGTATCGGCTGTTCATGGCGTCGATCAATGCCTTTTCTTTTGGTGACGCACTGGTAGCAAGCGCATTCATGCTTGTCAGGACGCCTGCCAGCTCTTCCGGTTTTTTATAGCTGTGCGCCGCATTGTAGTAAGGCCCCATCGCCAGCGCCTGACCCCAGTAAGCCATCGCATTTTTCGGATCAATCCGCGCGGATTCTTTGAAAGACGCCACCGCTTCCTTGAAATGATAGCTGTAATACATATTCAACCCCTGATCGAAATAAAATTGTGAGCTGTCCTCTTTGGTCGAAACCGGATAACTGTAACGTCCCCAGCCAGGTAGCGCCACCACGAACTTTCCGTCAGCCGCCGGTCGTATCTCCGCGTCATAAAATGGTCCGCACACGGCGATATCTCTCACCGTTTTCGCAGGAGCCACGGTGTTTTTAGTATTAAAATAAAATGCGGAAATCCCCAGCAGAAAAGAAATAAAAAGGGAAGGAAGCAGGAAAATTTTCATGGAAGTAGCTGTTTGCGATGCCTTTTCTCTAAATATATTTAGGCAAGACAGGTAAAATCAGATTTGAAATATAGCAAATTCCTGCCTTTGTCACGCGGAGGATCGGATAAGTTTCTATATTGTAATGTCGCCAGTGGATACATTCTTGTCGAATAAATTAAATCATTTAGTGGCTTTAAACATTCTGATAAAAAATATAATTAAATTGACAGCATCTTGCGGGTAATTCCTATGCAGGTCGTCGACGTTTATAACCAACAGTTAGTATTTACTTAAATGTTTAAATACACCCAGCGTGTAGATCGGTTAGTGGCATGACGAACGAAAATATCAGTGAAGTATTCGAGGCTTTGCCGTCTCCGAGTATCGTATTGGCGGCTGACAAGCCCAGATTTACCATAACGGAAGTGAATGCCGCGTACCTATCCCTAACCCAAAAATCGAGGGATGCGCTGATAGGAACCGGGTTCTTTGAAGCCTTCCCGGATCTTCCGCCGACCCGAAAGGAGGTTTGGATCTCGCTGCTCGACAGGGTGCTGGAAGAGCGACAGCCCAATAAGACCCCTGTTTCACGCTACGCACGCCCGGCCGTCCGAGACGGATATTTTGTGATCACCAACACACCGGTTCTCGATAAGGACGGCGCTGTGGCATTCATCGCACGGTCACTGACCGACGTGACGGAGATTGCAGAATGTGTGCTGCACGATAGCAGCGCAAACATTGAGTCCAAGCGGCTCGAAAAAATGGAGCGGCTGGAAAAGAAGATTTTGGAGCGCAACATTTCGAATGCCAAATCCATCGACGTGATCCTGACGGATTACCTTTCCGGCATAGAGTTTATTTTTCCAAAAATGCGCTGCGCGATCCTTTCCGTGCGGAATAACCACCTGCATAACTGGGCAGCACCATCGCTTCCGGTCTCTTATCTTAACTCCATTGAAAATGTGGAAATCGGGCCGCAAGTGGGTTCCTGCGGGGCGGCTGCTTTCCTGAAAGAACGCATCGTGGCCAGTGATATCGCTATCGATCCGCGCTGGACTAAGTATCGCGAAGTGGCGCTGGAACATGGCCTGCGCGCCTGCTGGTCGCACCCGATCATTATGATGGATCAGACGGTAATTGCCACATTTGCCGTGTATTACGACCAGATCCGGTATCCGGCGGAGGAAGAGATCAAAGTAATAGACCGCGCGGGGGCGATTTTAAAACTGATATTGGAAAACTGGCGGATCGCAGAAGTTTCGGAGCAGACCCGGCTGGAATTGCTGGCGAGCGAGTCGCGGCTGCGGAGCCTGGTGGACGCGCAGACCAACTATGTGATCCGGACCGACATTTTTGGAAACTACACGTACTATAACTCCAAATTCGAGCAGGATTTCGCCTGGTTTTATGACCACAAAAACTTCCTTGGCGTCAACTGTATGCAGATCGTCAAGCAGTACGATAAGAAAAAAGTGATTGAAACCGTGGCCGATTGCATGAAAAATCCGGGGGTGGTATGTCCGCTGGAAATCGACCATATCAGTGAGGATGAGGATCAGCAAACCGCTTACTGGCATTTTATTGCGCTCACCGATCCGCAGGGAAAACCGGTGGAAATCCAGTGTATCGGGATCGATATATCGGAACGGAAAAAGGCCGCGGACGCGCTCAAACGAAGCAACGAACGCTACGAGCTGCTCAACAAAGCGGCCAATGATGCGATCTACGACTGGGACCTGGTGCGCGACCACATTCACTGGGGCGACGGTTTCCGTAAACTCTTTGGATTTGATGTCAGTGAAGAACAATATCCGATCGAGCAATGGTCGCGACACATTCACCCCGCCGACAAGGACCGCATCCGGGAAGATTTGTACCGACAGCTGGAAAACCGTGACCAGACGAAATGGAATGCTGAGTTCCGCTTCAAAAAGGCCGATGGTACCTATGCGTATGTGGAGGATACCGGATACATTCGCCGAAACCGCGGCGGCAAACCTGTGCGGATCATCGGCGTGGTGCGCGACGTGACCGAGCGCATGCGGTACGTGAGCGAAATCGAGGAGCGCAACCAGAAATTACAGGACATTGCCTGGCTTCAATCACACGTTATCCGCGCGCCGCTCGCCAGGCTGATGGGGCTTGTAGACCTGATCCAGAATTACGAAAATTCAGCCGAAGAAATCAATCAGCTCCTTGACCACATTCTGACGTCGGCCAACGATCTGGACAACATTATCCGCAGCATTTCTTCCAAAACCGCCCAGGTGTAGTTTAGAACCCGTATTTAATGCCGATCGCCAGGTTCACAATGTCGCGGAGGTGCAGGTAGCCCCGGTTTTGCGCGTAGCTCACGAGCAGCAAATCGTATGTTCCGAGTTCGTAATAGGCTTCTATGCCGCGTTTTCTCTCTTTATAAATAAAATTCTTTCCGACTTTCCCGCCAATGTAAGCGCCTGGCCGGAAAGAGGTCGCCCACCAGTAATAGCCTTTGGGATAGTAGCTCGGCCATTTCGAATCAAACTGCGGCCCGAAGGTGTAGCTCAGGTAAAAACCGATGGAGGCCGGGACAATGTAATGTTCGTTCCGGACGGGTATACGCCAGGGCGAGTAGGTGGTTTTTCCCGTGATCGTCACCAGCGCGTCGCCGCCAAATTTTTGCGGTAAAAAACCGAAAAGTATATCCGTCTCCAATGTTTTGTTTCGCGAAGAATAACCCGGTCCGCCCGATAGGAAACCGACGCCTCCTGCAAATTGCAGCTTCATGTGATCGGGCAGGTACCACTTTTTGCTTTTTTGAAAAACTTCTTCCCGTTGCCCGAATGCATTGAGGGATATGCCGAGGGCGATAATCAGTAAAAATCGATGTGCCATGTTAAAATTCAATTCTGTCAACCTTATACCCGCCTTTCCATACTTTCACCATCATATAACCCCGCGCACCCACATTCGTGGTGACGAAGTAATGTACGCCATCATTGTAAAACTCGCCGTCGTTGAAACTGTGCTTGTGGCCGTAAAGGCTCATATTCACATTCGGGTTTGAACCCAGCAGGTCAGCAAAATCTTTTTCCAGGTTTTTATCAAAATCACCGTCATAAGGCGGCACGTGGCCGATTACAATGATGTTTTTGTTGGAAGGGTTATCGGCCAGCTGTGATTTTAGCCATGCAATGTCGGGTACCGAGCCGTCGAAGGCATATTCACGGGAATTGGTGTTGATGAAAACAAACTTGTTGTTGCCGTACTCAAAAGAATAATTCATCGGGCCGTACATTTTCCGGTAGTTCGCCGGGCCATTTGCCACAATGTCATGGTTGCCGATCACCGTCACATACGGGTATTTCAGCTTCTTCATAATGTCGTTTACCCACTTCAATTCCTGACCGATACCGAAATCTGAAATGTCGCCGGCATGGATCACGAATGCGACATCTTTTTGATTGTTAGCGCTTTTGACGAAGTCCGCCGACTCGTCGTACCAGCGTTGGGTATCGCCCATGAGGATAAATTGGAGCGTATCGGTGATGGGTATCTGCTGGATGCGCTCGATATTTTTCGCATTCAGGTTACGCTCGTCTTTATCAAAAATGACTTCGTTGGGATTGTAAAGGATCAGAGAGTCGCAGGAAGAGCAGAAAATAGCCACGCCCGCCAACATTCGGTGGAGATATTTTTTCAACGTATTTTACTATTTGAGTCGTGAGTAGGCGCCGCCAGGGCACTTTTAGACAACCGAGATACCGGAACGATAATTCCAGTTACATGCAATTTCTGGGCGGCATGGTTTTTGCATTTCACTCCCTGATACGACATTTTAAATGAAAATGAATATGAAAATCAAAGCACTGGCAGGAACATTCGCTTTCCTGCTAATTACCTTCTCATTGTCGGCACAAGTTGTTTCCAAAGATTCTATCAGTATGTTAAAGGATCAGAAACAGGCTTTGGAGCTGAGTAAAAGACTAAACGACCGCAAGCTGGAACTGGCCAAACTGGAAAATGAACTTCCGGGCGCAACAGAAGAAGCGGCGAAAACGGCAGAGCAAGCACAAAAATCGGCAGACGATAACCGCGAAGCCGCTGATAAGCTGGGAGACGACGCACAAAGCAGGAAACTAGCTAAGCGCGCCAGTAAAAGCGCGGGATCAGCACACCGCGATGCGAAAAAAGCGAGACGCGCTGCAGATAATCTTGAAAAGCTGAGAAAAGACATTGATAACCTCAGAAGCAAGATCAGTGAAGACGAACAGAAGCTGGCTTCCATGCCCGCACCGTCCGGACGATAAGCCATTAAGAAGCCCGCGCCAGGAGTAACCAGCGCGGGTTTTTTGTTTTTAATCAATAATTATAAAAAAATATTTTGCTTAAAATCACAGGGTAATTTGTTTTTACTAAACACTGTTTATTATATTTACAACGTACTTCAATAAATGCTATGGCGATCAAGGAACGGAAAGAGCGGGAAAAGCAGGATATGAGAAACCTGATCATTGAATCGGCTACCCAGCTGTTTCTGAAGCACGGTTACGATAAGACGTCTATCCGTAACATTGCCGATGATATTGAGTACAGTCCCGCCACGATTTATCTTTATTTCAAAGACAAAGACGAAATCTTCTACGTCATCCACGAAAACGCTTTCGTAATCCTGGATGGACTTTTACGCAAAAACCAGAGCATTGAAAATCCAATTGAGCGGCTGCACGCGATCGGGAAAACTTACATGCAGTTTGCATTCGACAATCCGGATTATTACGACTTAATGTTCATTATGCGTGCCCCGCTGTCGCAGATCAAAAGCGAAGAGCAGTGGAAATCAGGCGAATGTGCGTTTGGATATCTGATCGATACCATCGGCGAATGTTTGGATAAAAAGCTTGTGAAGCCGGTGGATAAAATGCTGCTCTCTATTTCTACCTGGTCATTTGTGCATGGACTGGTATCGCTGTATATCCGTGAAAGAATGTGTATTGTCCCGATGGAAGATTCTCAGATCAAGCAGATGCTGGATGTCGCGGTCGAAAATTACGTGGAAAATCTGAGGGCTTAAAAAATTTTGACTATTAATAAACAGTGTTCACTAAATAAACAATATTTATGATAAATGGTATGTTTAGCCGGATTTTGAGGCTGATATGTTTTTCAACGGTTTTGATTGGCTTTGGCTATGAGGCTGTTGCGCAGGATCAGGCCTTGCAGGACTACATTGCTCAGGGATTGAAAAACAACCAGGGCATCAAGCAGCAGGGTTTATTGCTGGAAAGAAATATGTATGCTTTGAAAGAAGCCAAAACATTCTTTCTGCCCGAAGTGAATTTCAGCACGTCGTATCTGGATTCCAGGGGCGGCCGGAAGATCAGCATTCCCATCGGTGATCTGCTCAACCCGGTGTATTCTTCGCTCAATGCACTCACCAACTCGACTGCTTTTCCGCAGGTAGAGAATGTGAATCAGACATTTAACCCAAGAAATTATTACGACGCTAAATTCCGTACCTCGCTGCCGATTTACAATGCGGAGATCACCTATAATACCAAAATTCGAAAGGAGCAGATTAACTTCCAGCAGGCAGAGGTAGATGTGTACAAAAGGGAGCTGGTGAAGGAAATCAAGCTGGCGTATTATGCTTGTTTACAGGCCGATGAGGCAATCCGGATCCTGGAAAGCGCAGTTTCGCTGGCGCGGGAGAATGTGCGGTTTAACCAAACATTGGTCAAAAACGACAAGGCAATACGCACCGTGGTAAGCCGCTCCGAGAATGAGCTGATCGGCTTGCAGGCGAAGTGGGAGGATGCGAAAAACCAGGCGGAAAATGCAAATGCTTACCTCAATTTTCTCGTAAATAATTCTTTGGATACCAAGGTGAATTTGCAAAAACGCGATCAGCTGATCGTGGAAGCTGATTCGTCGGCGGCGGGTAGGAGAGAGGAGCTGCTGAAACTGGAATCTCTTTATAAAATCAACAACCTGTCGGGCCAGCTGGCGAAGGCGGCAGCGATGCCGAGATTGGCGACGTTTATAGACCTGGGGTCGCAGGGAGAATTTGTGAAATTCAATGGTGACACGCGCTACTATCTCTTCGGCGTGACATTGGATTGGCGGGTTTTTGCCTCCAACCGTACCCAGTACAAAGCCAAACAGGCGCAACTGGAAAGTCAGGCAACCGGAGAGCAGATCAGCCAGGTGGAGCAACAGTTACAATTACAGGCACAAACTGCCTCAAATCGATTGAAATCGGCTGTGCAGATTTTCCAGGCAGCCCGCAGTCAAACCGCCTTATCACAACAATATTATCAGGACCAGCAGAAATTATACCGCGAAGGTCAGTTGCTCTACATCGAGCTGCTCGACGCTCAGAACCGTCTGATCGGCGACCAGTTACAGCAAAGTATTTCCTATTTGAATGTCCAGACGCGCTCCGCAGAATTGGAGCGGGCGAAGGCAAGCTATGTATTCTCAAACTGAAAAATGAAATGAAAACTACCCAGATTGCATTATCCATCCTTTTTGTAGCGGCCATGACCAGCTGCAAAGAAGAGAAAAAGAAAGCGGAAGCGACTGACAATACGATTCCCGTGAAGATCATCAGCTCCTCGTCACTCAGCCAGGCGCAGGCCGTGGAAACTTCGGGCTTGCTATCCTCTGACAATGAGGCACATTTATCCTTCAAAGTCGGCGGGATTATCCGGGATATCCTGATAAAAGAAGGCGACAAAGTACGCAGGGGCCAGGTGCTGGCGACATTGAATACGACGGAAATCGGTGCACAAGTGGGCCAGGCGGAGGAGAATTTCCTGAAAGCAAAACGCGACGCCCAGCGCGTCCAGAACCTTTACCGCGACAGTGTCGCGACCAAGGAACAAGTGGAAAACAGCCAGACAGCATTGAACCTGGCGGAAAAACAACTTGATATCGTAAAATTCAATATGTCGCAATCCAAGATCATCGCTACGACCGACGGTGTGGTGATCAAGAAGCTGCAAAATGCAGGCGAGCAGGTATCCGGCGGCACGGCGGTGTTGTACATCAGTGGTACCGGCAGCCAGGATTGGGTGATCAAATGCGGCCTCACGGACAAGGATTGGGCAAGATTAAAAGGCGGTGAAAAAGCCGACATTACCTTCGATGCCTACCCCGAAACATTCACAGGAAGTGTGAAAACATTGGCACAAGGCAGCGACGCTACTTCCGGACTTTACCAGGCCGAGATAAGGGTTGACAAAAAAGCGGCCAAACTCGCGACGGGTCTTTTCGCGAAGGTGAGCATTTATCCCGCAGAAAAAACAAACATGGTTTCCATCCCCGTCGATGCGTTGATCGAAGGTGAAAACGACAGTGCGTTTGTATTCCTGGCGGAAAACAGCAAAGCTGTAAGGAAGCCGGTGAAAATCGCGTATCTGCAAGGCGATAAGGCATTTATACTATCGGGCGTGAGCAGCGGCGCGCAGGTGATCCGGGAAGGTTCGGCTTACCTGGCCGATGGCTCGGCGATCAAAATAGTCCAGTAACAATCAACTGAGGAAACCATGAAATTACCTGAATTCGCCGTCAAGAATTACCAGTTTACGCTGGTCGTTTTCCTGGGTGTGCTCGCGCTGGGCATTTACTCGCTCTTCACCATGCCGCGGTCGGAGGACCCTGACATTCACCCGCCGCAGTTTACCGTGGTGGTCATTTACCCCGGCACCAATCCGAAAGATATGGAGCAGCTGGTGGTGGACCCGATGGAAAAGAAAATCAATGAGCTGGACGATATGAAACACGTCATCACCGACATCCGCGACGGACTTGCGGTGATGCAGATCCAGTACAAATACAGTTCCGATCCGGACGATAAATACCAGGAAGTGGTGCGCGAGATCAACAGTCTGCGCCCGCAGCTGCCTGCCGACATTGCCGATATCCGTATCAACAAGCAGATACCTTCTGACGTAAGCATTTACCAATATGCTTTGATCAGCGAAAATGCCACTTATGCGCAGCTGAAAAAGTATTCGAAGGATTTCAAGGAGCGTCTTGAGAAGATTAAAACTTTGAAAAAAGTAGAATACTCGGGTATTCCGGAAAGACAGGTGAAAGTGAACCTAAACCTGCAAAAAATTGCGCAGCAAAAACTGACGCAAGACCAGGTGATTGGTGCTTTGCAGAGTGAGAATGTCAACATTCCGGGCGGGAGTATCAGTATGGCGACCAAAAAGCTGAACATTAAAACCAGCGGAAATTTCAGGACGCTCGACGAGGTGGCGAACACGATCGTGTCCACTTCCGGCGGAAAAGTAGTGTACCTGAAAGACGTGGCGGACGTGAAAATGGGTTACGAAGATGAAACCCACATTACCCGCCTGAATGGTTTCCGGTGCAGTTTTGTAAATGTCAGCCAGAAAGAGGGCGAGAACATTATCGCGGTGCAGGACCAGGTAAATCCGGTGGTGGCGTCTTTTGAAAAAACGCTTCCTTCGAACATTCAGCTGGTGAAAGTTTTCGATCAGGCCAAAAGCGTTGACGTACGTTTGTCACATTTCGCCCGGGATTTTGGAATCGCGATCTTATTGGTACTGCTGACTTTACTTCCGCTGGGTACCCGGGCGTCGCTTGTGGTGATGATTTCGATCCCGCTTTCCCTGGCGATCGGGCTCACACTCATGAACTTGCTGGGTTACAACATTAACCAGCTGAGCATTGTGGGGATGATTGTCGCGCTGGGAATTCTGGTGGACGACAGCATTGTGGTGGTGGAGAACATTGAGCGCTACCTGCGGATGGGTTACGGAAAAGTGGAAGCCGCTATCAAAGCATCCTCGCAGATCGGTCTGGCGGTGGTTGGATGTACCATTTTGCTGGTTTTTGCATTTCTTCCGCTGGTTTTCCTGCCAGAGGGCGCCGGTGATTTTATCCGGAGTTTGCCTCTTTCGGTAATTACGACGGTGTTGGCTTCGATGCTGGTTTCGCTTACAGTCGTGCCGTTTTTGTCGAGCGTGATTTTGAAACCGCACGCCAGCGAAGAGGGTAACTTTTTGTTGAGAGGTATGAAAAAGATCATTCATACCACTTACGGAAGCCTTTTGGACAAAGCTTTAAAACGTCCGGTGATCACGTTATCCATCGCAGCTTTGATTTTCGGCGGCTCGCTGGCGCTTGTGCCTTTGATTGGGAACAGCCTTTTTCCCAAATCAGAAAAACCGATGTTTTTGGTTGACATTGAAACACCGCAGGGTACAAATCTGAAAAAGACCAATCAGATAGCCCGCTACGTGGAAGGTGTTTTGAAAAAAGAACCTTTGATCACTTCTTTCTCCACCAATGTTGGAAAAGGTAACCCGCGGGTTTATTACAATGTAATCCAACGCAATGAAAGCGAGAACTTTGCGGAGATTTTTGTGCAGGTAGAAGGTTTGGAAACCGGCGAAAAAGTGGAGGTGATCGAGCGGCTGCGTAAGAAACTGGAACGTTATCCGGGTGCAGAAATTAAAGTAAAAGATTTCGAGCAGGGACCTTTGATCGAAGCGCCGCTGGCTTATCGGATTTATGGTGAAGATTTGGAAGATTTGCGCAAAACCGCATTTCGTGTGGCAGATATGCTCTCCAAAACCGAGGGTACCATTTACGTCAACAACCCTTTGCAAGTGCAGCCCACCGATTTGCGTATCAACATTAACAAAGAAAAAGCGGGCGCGCTGGGCATCTCCTCCGCCAACATCGACCGGACGGTACGACTGGGCGCGGCGGGGTTGAATGTGGCCACCTACCGCGAAGATGTGGGTAAGGCCGACAATTATGACGTGAATGTTTCGGTTGCAAGAAATGCCGCGATCCAGGATTATAGTGTTTTTGACAAACTATATGTGCCGTCAATCACCGGCGCGAGCATTCCGCTGAAAAATATCGCCAAAATTGAGCTGGAAAGTTCGCCTAACCAGATCCGGCATTACGACAAAGACCGGTATGTGACAGTTTCGGCATTTGTGAAACCCGATTACAATGTGCAGCGTCTCAACGACGAGATCACACAAAAGCTGGGAAAATTCAAATTTGAAAAAGGCCAGACATTTAAAGTTGCGGGAGAAAAGGAAAGCCAGGAAGAAAGTTTCGGCGGACTGGGGCTTATTATTCTGGTCACTATTTTCGGTTTCCTCGGCGTGCTGATCCTGGAATTCAAGACATTCAAAAGCATCCTCATCGTACTATCCGTGATCCCGCTAGGTATTGTAGGAGGTCTGGCCATGTTATTCTTCACTGGCGAAACCCTCTCATTCACAGCGACAATCGGATTTATTGCACTCGTAGGCATCGAAGTTAAAAACTCGCTGCTGGTGGTAGATTTTACCAATCAGCTCCGCGAGCAGGGCAAAGGCATCGAAGAGGCAATCATTGAGGCCGGTGAAATTCGTTTCGTCCCGATCCTGCTCACTTCGTTAACTGCGATTGGCGGATTGTTGCCACTTGTTATTGAGTATAGCGCGCTTTATTCACCGCTTGCGCTGGTTTTAATCGGAGGTTTGATCAGCTCAACATTGCTGTCAAGACTTGTGACGCCGGTGATGTACAAGCTGCTGCCGCCAAAAATTGAAACGAAAAAGGCGGAGCTGGAAGTAGCCGCGGAAGGCGAAGTGGCCTGGGCCTGACCGTTCTTTTCAGGTTGGCAGAAGAAAAAATACCCCAAAAATCCGCTCCCTGAAAAAAGCGTTTGGAAGGTTCAGAAATTTGATTTAACCTTATTGCGTACTTCATATTTATTGCCCCGGGCGCAAGTCCGGGGCAATCTACATTTCTACCGCGTTCCGAAACCATGAAAAAAACATCCCTGAAAGATATAGCCCAAAAGGCTGGCGTATCCACTGCATTGGTCAGTTATGTGCTCAACGGGAAGGAAAAGGAGACGCGGGTTGGGGAGGCTATTGCCAAGAAAATCAGGGAAATAGCGAAGGAATTGAATTATCAGCCAAACCATCTGGCGAAGAGTTTGCGAAGCGGCAAAACGCATACGATCGGGCTGATCATTGCGGATATTTCCAACCCATTTTTTGCTAACATTGCGCGGGTGGTGGAGGACGAGGCAAAGCGCAATGGTTACACGGTGATCATCGGCAGCTGCGACGAGAATGCCGACAAATCCTGGGATATGATCAATGTGCTCATCAACAGGCAGGTAGACGGTTTCATCATTGTGTCGTGCGAAGGTTCCGAGAACCAGGTGAAGTATCTGAAAGAAAGAAATATCCCTTTTGTGCTGCTGGACAGGCATTTCCCTGACATTCAAACGGATTTTGTAGCGACGAATAATTACAAGGCATCCTACGACGCCGGCCTTCACCTGATCCGCGGAGGTTATGAAAAAATTGGATTAATGGCCTATAAATCAAACATGTACCACATGGAAGAGCGGATCCGCGGCTATAAACACGCGCTCGCCGACAATGGGATCGAATTCCAGAAAAGCTGGCTGAAAGAAGTGAAGTTCGACGCGATGGAGCGGGAAGTGAAAGTGGCAATCGACGAGATCATGAAATCGGAGCACCGGGTCGAAGCGATTATTTTTGCCACTTATGGTCTGGCAATCAATGGTTTAAAATATTTCAATGAGCTGAAAGTGAAAGTGCCTTCCGATCTGGCGATTGTCAGTTTCGGGCAGGCGGAGGTTTTTGACTTGTATTATTGTCCGATCACTTTTATGCGGCAGCCACTGGAAAACCTGGGGAAAACCGCCGTCGAATACCTTTTGAAAAACCTGAAAAATCCGGAAGAAGGTATGAAACAAATTCTCATGGAAGCCCGCCTGATTCCCCGCGAATCGTCAAAAGCCAAGAGTGAGTGGCTCGTGAAATAATATTTTTTTCAAATTAGCTTAATCGATTAAAGTATAATTCACCCCAAAATGTTTTTGTAAAATAATAAGGTATTCTGTAAAGAATTCCCGAATGCGATCCTAACCCAAATGCTCCGCCGGGGGCTACTTTTTTATTATGGAAAGAAGAAATTTTATTAAAACTGCCTTGCTGGGTTCCACGGCCATCGCGGCAGAATTTCCGCTGATCAAAGCCGAGGCGGCGTCCAAGATGAAGATCACCAAAATCCGGTACTATGCGGCACCGGGTTATAACAAGCCGCTTTTCAACCAGGCGCGCGGAATCGTGGAGATCGAAACCGACGGCGGCATTATCGGGATCGGCGAAGGCGGCTCCAAGGATATGATCGAGCAATGTGCGCAAATGATGATCGGGGAGGACCCTTTTCGCATTGAGCATATCTGGCAGAATGTGTATCGCGGGATGTTTTATCCGCCCGGACGCGAAAAGCTGCACGCGCTCGGCGCGCTTGAAATGGCTTTGTGGGATATCAAAGGCAAGGCGCTGAATGTGCCGGTGTATGAATTGTTGGGCGGCGCAACCCGCGATTACGTGGAATGTTACGCCACCGGTTTCCGCGCATCCAAAGCCAAAACCGAGGAAGAACGTGCCCGCGACTGCATTGAGGCAGGTTTGCGCGCCTACCGGATCGGCCCCACAGGCGGCAGCGGCGAGGAGCCTTTTGATTTTTATGAGAATGTTAAAAAGACGATCGAATTCTGCAAAAGAATCGACGAGGCAGTGGGTGGCGGCGGAAAATGGGCGGTGGATCTGCACACACGTTTTGATCTGACCGACGGGTTGAAAATCTGCTCTGCGCTGGAATCGACCGAACCTTACTTTGTGGAAGACATTGTACGATCAGAAAATCCGGCGGTATATCAGCAGGTCCGCGCGATGACCAAGGTGCCGATCGCGGTAGGTGAGCAGTTTGGCGACCGCTGGGATTCCAATGAATTTATCGAAAAACGTTGGATCGATTACACCCGGTTTACATTGCCGAATACCGGCGGAATCGGGGAATTCAAAAAGCTGGCGTCGATGTGTGAAACGCATTATGTTGGGATGATTCCGCATTTTACAGGGCCGCTTTCCACAGCTACGCTGGTGCACGTGCTGGGTTCGAGCAGTCCGGCCCGGGCGATGATGGAACTGGGCGGGGGCGAACCTGAGCGGCCGCCGTATTTCAATGAGGATTTTATCAATTTCAAAAATGGCAAGCTGTATCTCAATGATGCACCGGGTTTGGGCGTAAAGTTTGATCCTAAGAAGGCCACTTTTGTGATGGAGGTAAAAGAAAAAACCAAATTCCCGCATCCGATCCTGAAAGCGCCGGATGGTTCTATACATAACTGGTAATCAATGTGCTGACTAGGTAGGATGAAGAAAAATTACCTGTTGTTCCTTTCGCTGCTTCTGGCGGTGCTTTTATTTGGTGGCGCGGCAAAGAGGCTGGGCAAGTTTGCGAAACTTACCCGCTCCAATCCTGCAAAACCTGGTGAAGACTGGCCGGTTTACGGCGGTAATAATGCTGGAAACCGTTATTCTTCGTTGACGCAAATCAATAAGGATAATGTAAAAAACCTGCAACTGGCGTGGACGTATGATACCGGCGAGAACAAGGATACCACCCAGCGCGGCATGGACCTGCAATGTCAGCCGATCATCATCGACGGCATTATGTACGGCACCACGCCGCAACTGAAAGTTTTCGCCGTCGATGCTGCGACAGGCAAGCAGCTTTGGAAATTTGATCCTTTTGAAGGAAAAAGACCCCGGTTTCATCCGGCGCGCGCAGTGGTTTATTGGGCCGACGGGGATGATAAGCGCATTTTATTTACCGCAGGTTCAACGCTTCACGCAATTAATGCGGTCGATGGCAAGCCGGTTTCCAGTTTTGGTAAAAATGGCGAAGTGGATTTTCACGGTGGACTGGGTGATGAAAAAACGTACGGTTACGACCCAATTAATTTTAACATCAGAAATACCTCTCCGGGTGTTATTTACAAAGATTTACTGATTACCGGGTCATCGGTTTCCGAGGGAGGCGATGCCTTGCCGGGACATATTCGCGCATTTAATGTGCGCACCGGAAAAGTGGCCTGGGTTTTCAGGACGATTCCTTTGCCGGGGGAATATGGTTATGAAACCTGGTCGAAAGATTCGTATAAAAAGCTCGGCGGTGCGAATTGCTGGGCGGGTATGGTGATCGATGAAAAGCGTGGGATGGTATTTCTCGGAACAGGCTCGCCGTCCGTTGATTTTTATGGCGGATCCAGGATCGGGACGAATCTTTTTGCCAACTGCGTGATTGCCCTGAATGCAGCTACCGGGAAAAGGAAATGGCATTTCCAGACCGTGCACCACGATCTCTGGGACCGCGACATTCCTTGTCCGCCCAACTTGATCACGGTGAAACAAAAAGGTCCGGATGGCAAATTGCGGACGATCGACGCCGTGGCGCAGGCTACCAAAGACGGCTTTATTTTTATATTCGACCGCGACAGCGGCAAGCCGCTTTTTCCTGTAAAGGAAGTCCCGACGCCCAAAGGAAATATCCTTCCCGGCGACCAGCCCTGGCCGACGCAGCCGGTACCCTCCAAGCCGGCACCGTTTGCTTATCAAAATTTGACAGAAGACAACATTACTACGCGTACACCCGAAGCGCATGCTTACGTGCTCGACCGCTATAATCAAAGCAATAAGGGCGCGAAAAACACGCCGCCGGATCTGGTAGGGGGTTTATTGTATGGAATCGGGGGAGGCGCGGAGTGGGGCGGCACGGCTGCCGATCCAAATGGAGTGATGTATGTGAATGGTAACAACATGCTCTGGTGGCTCAAAATGCGGGATGCGAAAGAGAAATCCGGCGCTGAAATGTCGAAGGGGCAGGTTTTGTTTAATACCAATTGTGCGGCCTGTCACGCAAATGGCGCACAAAATGCGTCGGCTTCGGCTCAGGCTTATCCGGTTTTGACTGACATCGGGAAGAGAATGTCTCGGGAGCAGATTGGTGCGCTGCTTGAAACAGGTCGCGGACGGATGCCTTCTTTTCAGCATATCTCAAAAGAAAACCGGAATGAGATCATCAATTTTTTATTGAAAATAGAGGCCAAACCGGCCGCGAATGACATTCACAGCCAGAAAACAGAGGTGGCTGAAAAGAAGGAAAGTTTTCCATTTTCGGTGCCTTACGTCAACAATGGCAATGTGCAGTTTCGCGACCAGGACGACTATCCTGCCATGAAACCGCCGTGGGGAACCTTGAATGCGGTAGACATGAACACGGGTGAGTATCTCTGGAAAGTAACACTGGGAGAATATCCAGAGCTGACCAAAAAGGGCGTGCCGCCAACCGGGACCGAAAATCACGGCGGGCCGATCGTGACGGCAGGTGGTTTGCTGTTTATCGCCGCCACTTATGACCAGCATCTGAGAGCATTTGATACCAAAACCGGAAAAGTGGTTTGGCAGTATAAACTTCCGGCTGGAGGCTTTGCCACACCAGTTACTTATATGGTCAATGGGAAGCAATACATTGCGATAGCGGCCGGCGGGACGAGGTATGGACTGAAACCCGGCGGCACTTATGTAGCATTTGCATTACCTTGACAGCCAACACCTAACAATCGATCTATGAAAAAATATCTGCTTAGCTGTGACTGGGGGACGTCGTCTTTCCGGTTGAGACTTGTCCATTTGCCGGACCAAAGCATTGTCGGTGAAATCGTTTCCAAAAATGGTGTCGGGGATACTTTCAATGTGTGGCGGGAAAAGGGAATTCAGCTGATGCCGAGGGAAGAATTTTTCAAAAAACATTTAAAAGAGCAGGTCGATTTTCTTTCCCGCGACCTGGAAATAGACTTGACCGGCGTGCCGATCGTACTTTCGGGCATGGCCTCTTCTTCGATTGGCATGCTGGAAATTCCGTACGCCAATGTGCCATTTGACCTCGACGGAAGCAATGTGCTCACGCGGTTTATCGAGTCACAGCCTGCATTTCCGAATGAAATCATCATTATTTCCGGCGCGCGGAGCAGTCAGGATGTGATGCGCGGCGAAGAAACGCAGCTGGTAGGCTTGCATCAGCTTGTACATTTTGCCAGCCAGGAGGAATCGATCTTTATTTTCCCGGGTACGCATTCCAAGCACATGTATGTAAAAAGCGGCCAGCTGGTTGATTTCAAAACCTTTATGACCGGAGAAGTTTTCAACCTCATGGCGACTCAGAGCATTCTGAAAGATTCCGTGGACCTGGAACAGCTGGCGGATTTGAGTGAAAGTGACTGGGAACCGTTTCGTGCCGGGGTGCGGGAATCGGGTTCAGGGTTTATTTTAAATTCCCTTTTTACGGTCAGGACCAACCAGCTTTTTAATGTGATGAGCAAAAAGCAGAACGCCATGTACCTCAGCGGCGTGCTGATCGGCTCTGAGCTGCGGTACCTGATGGGTGAGCGCGGGAAGGAATTTGCTTTATGCAGCGGAAACAATCTTTTTGAACTATATCAAACAGGCATCAGCGAGCTGGGCCTGGCAGAAAATACGAAAATCATTTCATCGGAAATCGTAGATATCGCCGCTATGACGGGACATATCCGCATTTTCGAACACCAGAAATCAAAATTGGAATTATGAGTCAAGGTAAATTTTCAGAGGCGCTTTTTGCGAAGGCACCGCTCGTCGGCATTATCCGGAATGTGGCATTGGAAGATTTGAAACAAATTCTCCCGATATTCCGTGAAGTAGGTTTAACCACCGTCGAAATCACGATGAACACTGCAGGAGCGACGGAAATGATCCGGTATGCGATTGAAAATGAGGGAGAAGGCCTGAACATTGGTGCCGGTACAGTGTGTACCAAAGACGACCTGGACGCTGCATTGGAAGCGGGCGCGCAATTCATCGTCACGCCGGTAATTAGCAAAAAAGTGATTAAGTCCTGCGTAAAAAAGAACATTCCGATTTTTCCCGGCGCATTTACGCCCACCGAAATTTACAATGCCTGGACCCTCGGCGCCACAATGGTGAAAATCTATCCTGCTACGTCCCTTGGTCCTGAGTACATTAAAGATTTGAAAGCGCCGATGAACCAACTGAAACTACTTCCGACGGGCGGGGTAAGTCTGGAAAATATGTCGGCTTTTTTGAAAGCGGGTGCAAACGGGCTGGGAATCGGCGGGCAGCTTTTTGACAAGAAACTGATACAGGAAAAAAACTGGGATGAGTTGCGAAGTCACTTCCAGCAGTTTGTGCAAAAACTCTCCATGTGATGGGCCAGATCAAAAATTACCGCTGGATCATCGTTGTCCTGCTTTTTTCGGCAACCACCATCAACTACCTCGACCGCCAGATCATCGGACTTTTGAAACCGATCCTGGAAAAAGAATTTGTATGGACAGAAACCGATTTTGCGCGGATTGTGATGGCATTTACAGCGGCTTATGCGCTGGGTTTGCTGGTTTTCGGCTGGTTGATTGATAAAATCGGTACGAAGGCGGGCTACTCGTTTACCATTATTTTTTGGAGCATTGCCGGTATGCTGCACGCGGTGGCGCGGAGTGCTTTTGGTTTTGGCCTGGCGCGTATCGGATTAGGATTGGGTGAGGCGGGTAACTATCCTGCGGCCGTGAAAACGGTAGCAGAATGGTTTCCCAAAAAGGAGCGCGCGCTAGCGACGGGACTTTTCAATGCAGGTACCAGCATTGGCGTCGTGGTGGCACTGATCCTTGTACCCTGGATTTTGACAAGCTATGGTTGGCAGGAAGTTTTCTGGATTACCGGTGCTCTGGGTTTTGTGTGGCTTATTTTCTGGTTGCTTTTGTATGACATTCCTGCCAAGCAAAAACGACTGACTGCCGAGGAGCTGCACCACATTACTAGCGGCCAGGATCAGGATGAAAATGAAGCCGAGAAGCAGCCGATTAAGTGGATCAAGCTTTTTACATTTCCCCAAACCTGGGCATATATTACCGGAAAAGGGCTTATCGACCCGATTTACTGGTTTTTTCTTTTCTGGCTGCCGTCTTATTTTGCATCAACATTTAACCTGGATTTGAAAAAACCAAGCCTCGAATTGATGTTGATTTACACGGCCACAACCGTGGGAAGTATTGGCGGCGGCTACCTTTCATCCTGGCTGATCAAAAGAGGCTGGCCGACATTGAAAGCACGGAAAGCGGTATTACTGGCTTTCGCTTGTCTCGAATTATCCGTGATCACGATCCAGTTTGCCGACGGCGTCTGGGCAGCAGTTGGTTTGATCAGTTTTGCCGTGGCATTGCACCAGGCCTGGGCCACCAATGTATTTACTTTACCTTCCGATTTATTTCCGAAACAGGCAGTGAGCTCGGTAGTCGGCATCGGCGGGATGGCGGGCGCGGTGGGCGGTATACTTTTTCCGATACTGATCGGGAATTTGCTCGATAATTACAAAGCTGCGGGGAACATTCAGGCGGGCTATAACATTATCTTTACGATCTGCGGATTCACCTACCTGGTCGCCTGGACAATTATACATCTTCTGACCAGGACACCTAAGGTGGTC
The DNA here is from genome assembly GCF_005860805.1 of Dyadobacter luticola. GTDB lineage: Bacteria > Bacteroidota > Bacteroidia > Cytophagales > Spirosomataceae > Dyadobacter > Dyadobacter luticola. The sequence continues at coordinate 1,131,953 of NZ_VCEJ01000002.1, forward strand.
GAGCTGGATGAACTGAGATAATTTCCATGAATACCATTAAAAGAACAGATTCCGAAAACCCCGACTTCGTCGCCCTGGTGAAAATGCTGGACGCTTACCTGGCCGTCACGGATGGCGATGAGCATGCCTTTTACTCGCAGTATAACAAGATCGACAAGATCCGGCACGTCGTTGTTTTCTATGAAAATGATATTGCGATCGGCTGCGGCGCTATCAAACCTTTCGGCGAGGACGCCATGGAAGTGAAGCGAATGTTCGTTACGCCGCAAGGACGCAATAAAGGTATCGCTTCTAAAATGCTCACTGAACTGGAAAACTGGACAAAAGAACTGGGCTACTCACGCTGCGTCCTGGAAACCGGCGCGAGGCAAACCGAAGCCATCGCGCTATACAAGAAAAACGGTTACCAGGTGACGGAGAATTATGGTCAGTATGTGGGCGTGGAAAATAGTGTTTGCTTTGAGAAAAGGTTTTTTCCTTCGCTTTAATGTAAACTTACTTTTTGGTGATTGATGTGATCGTGATGTAAGGCGGAATCGCGACGAGCGACTCGCCAGAATAGCAGGTTGATTTCAGATCTCCGCTGATTATGTAATTCCTAACCTTATAATTTTCCGCTTTCTGCCAGGTTGAGTCGACTTCACAGGCTACTGCACCGGTTCTTGCAGATGTTGAATCACTGGTGTCGTAAATGGTAAAGTTTCCGTGACCATGATATGTGGCTTCCAGGTTTGCAACTTGCTTAAAAGGCTTACCATCGCAGCCGCATTCCGGCTCAGGATTTTTTTTCTTGCATGAAAATGCCAGTGACATTAAGACAAATACCAGAAAGGAGCTTGTTTTCATAACAGTGGATTTATTCTTTAACTTTCAAAGAATCCAGTTCGGCGTTTAAGCCGCATCAATACACAAAATTTAATGTATAAACCGTCCCTCCGGCTGAATCACTTTTGACGGTGACTTTGCTTGGGTAGCCGTTTGGCAGGTACTCGTAGGTATAGTCGACGTGGTAAGCCGAGCCGTTTGTAGCGACGCGGGTTTCGCGCACAATGTTGTTGGGGCTAAAAGAGTTGACCGACATTTGTCCCTGCCAGTCTATTCCGAGGTGGAAGAAAGGATTTGGGTGGTTGTCATACTCATATTTGATAATGCCCGTCATGCCATTCTGGTCATAGATGGTACTGGCGCTTTCAATGACATTATGCTGAGCGTCACGGGTATAGGTGGCGCTGTAATCTGTTCCCGGCGCATTTTTGGCGGTCATCACCTGCTTGATAATGTATCCGTTATCGTCGAAAAAGTAAATGCGGTTGTACAATTGCGGATAGGTGAAATACTCCTCGGTGAGCTTTCTGACCGAATCATTAGCCGGCGCCTCGAAGGTCAGGTTGTAAAATGGTTTGAAATCGGGTGAGACCGAGCCGCCCTCTGGTGAAACACTGGCAGAAATGACCTTGTAGGTAGTTGGGATACCGGCGTTGCGGGTGAAGCTGCCGGTACCAAAATGCGCCGGTTTTTCAAATGCAGCATAGCGCAATTCCTGGCTCAGATAATTTCCTTCGTAAACGTATTCTGCCAGCAACCGATTGTTATACAGCAATTTCTGCAACTTCACATCCGCGCCGCGGGAGCCGAATGGTGCCTGCTGCCTTTCCAGGTAAGAGAGGTCCGGGGCGGTTTCCTTGTCTTTTTTGCAGGAAATAAATCCGGCGAGAAGGAGTAAGAAGTAAAATTTTTTCACGGCCTGAGGGAAAATATTTGTGTTGAACAAGTTACAAATATTCGGATTATAAATGTTTACGCAAACAAAAATGAAAATGCTAAATACTTACATTTAAAAAGGGAGATACTTTGCGAATGTATCTCCCTTTTTAAATGTACTATCTCCTGTATCTTCCTCTTACCCACACGTAGCGTCCTCGTTTCCAGACATAATGACCAGGATCCCAGTGATGCTGGGGCGAAGGCTGGCGAGGTATTACTTCCACTCTAACCGGTGGCGGCGAAGGTCTTGGAGCTGCGGGCCTCACTACGCAGGATGCCATGGACAATAGCAGGAATGTCGCTGCCAGGATATGGTTTCTGAAACTCTTTGGATTTTTCATAACGATCGGTTTTTAGGTTCTCTGGACTTCCGGCAAAACTGCCGCAATGTGTTTTAGAGGGTTTCAGGCAGGAAAGGTTTAAATGATCGCGTTTTTAGCAGAAGTTGTGGTGCTTTATAAGTAAACAAGCCGCTCAAAACCGTTTTTATCTCAGGAATAAACAGCATTAAATATTTAACTAAAATCAAGAAACGATGAAACTGAGCTTCAAAAGCGGGGTACTGGTAATGTTTTCACTCATGATGAGCGCGACGCTGAGCTTTGCGCAGAGCAAAGACGAGGCGGATGTGGCCAAGGCGGTCGAGTCGCTGCGGGTGCTGCTGGTGGAGCCGACCAAAAAAGGACTGGAAGAAATTTCTGCAAAGGAGCTTAGCTACGGGCACTCCAATGGTATGGTGGAAGATCAGTCAACTTTTGTTGAATCGCTAATGAGCCTGAAATACGATTTTGTGACGATGGAACTGACCGAGCAAACGATCAAAGTGGTGGGTAATGCAGCGATCGTGCGTCACATCCTGACAGCCAAAACCAACGATGCCGGAAAGGGACCGGGCACGGCTAATATCAAAGTTTTGCAGGTATGGCAGAAGCAGGGAAGCAAGTGGATTTTGATTGCGCGTCAGGCGGTGAAGATCGTGGCCTGAACTGATCCGGTGCGCTTCACCATAGAAGGTGGGCGCACCGAATTTTAGGGAGGAGGATTTAACGTAAGCTTAAACGTTGAGTAAAATGCGTTTGTGTTTTCAAATGTAGAAATAGCTTTGTGAAATCCTGAATTAATGGCATTTCAAAAACATTCCAATTTGTTCAGTATTGATTTACAAGCGGTTGACGCGCGAGAATTTTGCGTAAGTGTTTTCTCTTAGATGGAACCGACCACATCATTGAGGTTTGATTCTTCTGGAAGGTTCAGCTTTTTCCTGATCCGGTGGCGGATAACCCGCACACTTTGCACGGAAATTCCCAAAGTACTGGCCATTTCTTTGTATCCCAAATTAAGTTTGGCGAGCGCCATAAACCGGGTTTCGGCAGGGGTAAGGCCCGGCAATTTTTCCCTCAGCCGCGAAAGGTATCCCACATGTATTTTGTCAAAAAGCCGGCGGAAATATTCCCACTGCTCGTCGGTGAGGATTGTGATTTTTTGTAATTCCGCCACAGCCTGATCATTGGCGCTCATCCCGTAGCGCGCGGTAAGTTCTTCCACGAGTTGATTTTTCTCCGAGATACTGCGCGTGAATTCTTCCAGCTGCTGGGTGGCAAAATTGAGTTCCTGCTCCGCTCTTTTGAGCTGGTCCTCGGAGCGGCGCTGCTTTTCGCGCACCTGGTAATAGTAGGTTTTATAAAAATACAGCGCAAGAACGATCAGGAGAATGATCAGTATAAAAAGAATGTTGCGTTCCAGGGTTTTGATCTGCTGCTCCGCCGCGATGCTTTCCAGGGTAGCCCGGTGCTCCTGCAACTTGGAGCGCTCCGATGCACGCAGCATTTGAATCGAATTAAACTCTTTGGCCAGCTTATCGTGGAGCTGATTGGCAGAATCGAGGTATGTATTCGTCAGGTCAAAATTTCCCTGCGCGGCATTTACTTTGGCAAAAACCTGGTAGAGCTGCTCCGACTTTTTCGGCGGGTTTGTCCGGCTGATCAACCCCTGCGCATCTTTCATGGCGACGGCCGCATCCGCGAACCTTTTTTGCCTGAAATAAATGTCGCTGATGCGGGTCATCGAGCCTGCTGCCTGCTCAAAATCACCGATCAGCTTTGCCTGATTCACGCTGCTTAGGAGCAGAGGGAGGGCTTTTTCGTAGTTGCCGCGCAGATAGGCTGTATGTCCAAGGTCACCCTGCGCGATGCCCTTCCAGACATTATAATCGCCCAGCTTAACATTCTCAATGATTTTTTGAAAATAAAAATCAGCGGAATCCAGCATTCCTTCCTTGATATAGCTCAACCCGATGGTGTTCATCGCAATGTTGTGCACGCCAAGATGTTCAAAGATCACTTCGGCTTTGAGAGCCTCCCTGGAAAAAGTAATGGCACTTTTATAGTTGGCAAAAAAGTAATAAGATTCGCCGATGCGTGTCAGGATCACGGCTTTTTCAGGAAGCTCTTTGCCCGAAATATGGGCCAGACGCTTGTGAATGTCGAAAAACAGCTCAAATGCCTTTTCGTAATTTTTGGTAAAATACCAGTAAACGTGCGCCAGCTGTACCCGCGCCCGGATCTGCATTTGCTGGTTTTCCTGCTGATCGGCCTTCGTGATCAGGGCATTCAATTCGTTGATCACCTTGCCAGGCTTCATGCCCGGTACCGATGTCAGCATGGCAATGTGAATGTAATCGGCTTCCAGCAGCAGCTCATCATCGCCCGCCCTGGCCGCCTGCGACCTGATTTTTGCGATGGATTCATTCGTAGTGACAGTATCGATGTGATTGACATTGTGATCGATAAAGTTCCGCATGTCCGAATATCGCTCAGCGTGTTTTTTATTGAGCCAGTGTTCAAACTGCGCTGCTCCCGGAGAGGAGGCCAGAACGAAAAGAAACAGGAATGCAAACCGCTTCTGTAAAAATACGGGCATCGGGGATGGGCGGAAACTGGGTGTACTGCAATACGAAAAGGAAAAGTACACCAAAAGCTGATCAAAAAAAATGGCGACCATTTCTGACCGCCAGCAACCCACAACAAAAAGTGGCACAGTGTTAATCTGCGATTACATAGTTGTAGTCCTTGACTAATCTTAGGTTCGCAAGAACCCGTATTTGTGGTCAGACATCACCTTAGTTTATAGAAAACAGCAAAGTTTTTTGCTTGCGTCGTCTTTGACAGACTTGCCCGGATAAAACCGGTTCCTTTTAAAATGATGAGAGAGGTTGCGGCCGCTAAGCTAGTTATTTTTCCGTTTTAACAAACGCTGCTGGCACAGGTTTTGAGGCTTGTGCAGCAACGCTATGAAAAATTTACGCTCAGAAAAGTCGGGTAAGTTAATTATTGTCGCCTATCGGTTGCCTTTCAAATTGGTCTGGGAGAATGAAGAAGTTCGCTTGTTCCAGAATTCCGGCGGCCTGGTTTCAGCGGTACTTTCGCTGGTAAAAAGCCAAAATAATGCTGCTTTCAATGCGGATGAGAAGATCCAGTGGATTGGTTTCTCAGAAAATTCGCCGGAAGAGCTGGAAGGACAATCGATGGAAAATGAACATTTCCAGGCGCACCCGGTTTTCATTCCGGCAGATGTCAATGAAAATTACTACGAAGGATTTTGCAACAACCTGCTCTGGCCGCTGTGCCACTATTTCCCCTCACTGGCGCGGTTCGACGACGCTTATTTCGAAGCGTACCAGACGGCGAATCAACTGTTTTTTGAAAAGCTGGCGGAGGTGATACAGCCGGGAGATACGGTTTGGGTGCAGGATTATCAGTTAATGTTGCTGCCCGCGCTGATCCGCAACCATTTTCCTTCCAATAAAGTCGGCTTCTTTTTTCACATTCCGTTTCCTTCTTTTGAACTGTTCCGGATGCTGCCGGTGGCCTGGCGTAAAGCGCTGGTTGATGGGATGTTGGGTTCGGATGTGATCGGTTTTCATACCAATGATTATGTCGAATATTTCCTGAAAGCCGCCCGGCTCGTGTCGGGATACGGCAATAAGCTGCATTATATTAATATGAGTAACCGGATCGTGAAAGTCGATTCTTTCCCGATCAGCATTGATTTTGACCAGTTTAACGAAGCTTTTGAAGATCCCGGCGTGGTGCAGGCGAGATACGACGCACGACTTTCACTGAAAGAGAAGATCATCTTTTCGGTTGACCGGCTCGATTATTCCAAAGGCATCATCCACCGGCTGCGCGGTTACCAGCGGTTCCTGGAAACTTACCCGGATTGGCACGAAAAGGTTTCGTTTGTGATGGTGGTGGTTCCTTCGCGGGATACCATCGAACAATATCAACAAATGAAATCCGACATTGACCAGACGGTCGGACGCATTAATGCAGATTACGGCACCATTTCCTGGCAGCCGATCATTTACCAATATCGCTCGATGCCTTATCCCGAGCTGGTTGGCATGTATACTGCCAGCGACGTGGCGCTCATTACGCCGGTGCGGGATGGTATGAACCTGGTTTGCAAGGAGTATGTGGCCAGCCGGCAAGACAATCGGGGTGTATTGATACTCAGTGAAATGGCCGGAGCAGCAGCCGAATTAGGTGAGGCGCTGATCATTAACCCGCTGGACAAACAGGACATTGCGGATGCCATCAACACGGCATTTGTAATGCCCGAAGAAGAACAAATGAAACGTATGGAGGCTATGCGTCAGCGCATCAGGGATTACGATGTGTTTGCCTGGACCAATGACTTTTTTACCCAAATGACCATGCTTGAATTAGAACATGAAAGGTTGCGCCAGGTTTTCCTGACCAACAAAGGAATTGACGCGATCAGGAAGGCTTATGAGTCTTCGAGCAATAGAATTTTATTTTTTGACTACGACGGAACACTGGCGCCGATCGTACCGGACCCGGCAAAGGCGATCATTTCAGAAGATGTGAAAAAGCTTTTGCTGGATATTGCCAAAAGAGATACGGTGATTATTGTGAGTGGAAGGGACCGGCATTTTCTGGATAAATTGTTCCATGACCTGCCGGTGCACATCATTGCCGAGCACGGCGCTTTGATCAAGACAAAAGAAAGCGGCGAGTGGCTGCTGAATGATAATTACGAGGAAAACTGGAAGGATAGCATTCGTCCGATCATGGATATTTATGCCAAAAGGTGTCCCGGTGCCTTCGTGGAAGAAAAAGAAACTGCGCTTGCCTGGCATTACCGTACCGCCGACGATAAGTTGTATGCAACCCGCCGGGCGCAGGAATTACTCTGGCAACTCAAAAACTACATCCAGCCTGAACTGAATTTGCAGGTGATCGATGGAAATAAAGTAGTGGAGGTCAAGAAAACGGCTTTCAATAAAGGTACTTCGGCACGCATGTTCGTGGAGAACGGCAACTACGATTTTATTCTGGCGATTGGGGATGATACCACGGATGAAGATATGTTTGAAGCGTTGCCGGAGAGCTCTTTTACGATTAAGATCGGTGATGATCTTTCGGCGGCGAGGAACCACATTCGCAGCCAGGAAGAAGTATTTTATTTTCTGAATTTCATGGTTTCTTCGATAGGCGAATAGACAGAAAACAAGAAAGGCCAGGATAACCTGGCCTTTCTTGTTTTAATAAAAATCTCGATATCAGCCGATTGCCAGGCCACCGGGCTCTTCCAAATTTTCGAGCTTAAGAAAGTGGCAGACATAGCCTGCGGAGCGGAGTGTCGCCTGGATCAATGTGAAATCGGATAGCTCGGAAGTCAGCGTCAGCAAAAAATCCTGAAAATCGTACGCCCAATGTTTGACATTGAGCTGTTTGAGGCAATCGTGTAATCTTTGGAACGACTTATTGTTTTGTATTCTCGTCCTGAATGAAATCTTATATGTTCTTGCCATTTGTTGTGACCGGGTAAATAAATTTAAGTAATGCTTTCTCCGCAAAGAGTAACATATTCAAATGTCAATCTTATTTATATTAATTACAAATAAGAAAGTAGAATTGTTGCAGGCCGCGGAAATAAAAAAGCTTTGCATTACGATGGCGTAAGTTGCAAAGCTTTTCTGAGATTACTTATTATTATAATATTAAGAAAGTATTAGATTTTATAAATCCGAAACTTACTATTTGTCCAACTACTTCAATCCCAGTTTCTTCCCAGGAAATCCACCCAATTTCGCCACATGATCTGCTCAATGTCCTGCTCCGAGTAGCCGCGGGCGCGTAATAGGCCAGGGATGGTTTGCAAATCTGCGATTGAATCCATATCGCCCGGGGATTGTTCCTTCCCGTAAGCTCCGTCCAGGTCCGAACCGATCCCGACGTGCAGCGCATTACCCGCGAGCTGGCAAATATGGTCGATATGCTGTACCACATGCTCGATCTTCAAACCTGTACTTTCCGGCGTCGATTTTCCGCGGATCCAGCCAGGTATCATCATCCACGCATCAAATGCCATCCCGATCACCGCTTGTCTTTCCAGCAAGACCTTGATCATTTCATCGGAAAACTGCCGGTTGTGCGGCGTGATAGCACGTACCAGGTTGTGACTTGCCCAAACCGGCCCTTTGTAAAGATCCATCGCTTCCCAGAATGCCGTATCGCACAAATGCGTCGCGTCGAGGATCATATCCAGCGCATCCATTTCCGCCAGCAGATCTTTTCCTTTTTGATTTAAAGGAGCGTCTGAGTCTGTACCATAGGCATATACGCCCGGCCCATAATGTGCCGGACCTACGGCGCGCAACCCGTATCCGTACGCGATTTCAAGGTTATTGAGACTAATAAACGAGTCGGCACCTTCGAGGCTGAGGATGTAGCCAATCGGCAAATTTTCCGTGAATTCAGACTTTTGCCAGAGATCCAGGTGATATTGCAGTCCGGCAAGGTTGGTGATCTGCACCATTTCGCCTGCGTCTTCCATGGCTTTGTACCACGCGATCTGTGCTTGTGTCTGCGCCCAGGCCTGCGCCTGCGAATGCCAGCCTGGAATTTTACTATCCGGTTTGATAAACCGCGCGATCTGCGTGGCGACGCACATACCGATGTTGCCTTTGCGCATTTCAGGGAAACTTACTACGCCTTTGCCGCGGTCGGGCTTGTCGGTCAGATGTTTTTCGCGATCGCGGATTGCATACAAATCCTGGGTTAAGTCCCGGTTCCATTCCACGGCATTCATGGAAAGGTCGAGATGGGCATCGAATAGGAACATTATAAAAGTTTTTTGTAGGTCAAATTGTTATTCTTCTGCTGCGGGCGGTGATTTTCCACTCGTCGGTCACTTCACCGTTTTCAATAATGCTGGCAAAATCGTGCAGCGCCACAGTCGGGCAAACGTGGTAGGGGATCGCGTAAAGCACATCACCAATCTGCATTTGCTCCCAATGTTCGTGGGTTACTTCCAGCACGCCGTGTTCTTCGCTCTGGCTCAGGACGGTGTAGTTGGTGAGATTCAGAAATTTAATGCGGTTCTGGATCGGATTTTCGGCGGATATCGCTTTGTGTCCCAGATCAATTGTGATATTTCCCGGGGCAGGTTTTGAAATCACCCTTGTCAAAATGACGGCTGCGTGCTCAAAAGGTTGTCCGTCAAAACGGTCACCATAGCCCCAGTCCCAGAGCACATTCGTACCCGGGCTCAGGTAAACGTGCGGCCGCATGGCGTGGACTGTGAAAGACGGAGAACCGCCCGCAATCGCCATCGGCTCTTTTCCAATATCCGATTTGATCAGATCCAAAAGCGGCAAAACGGTTTCATAAGCATTGTCCGCCGTCGTCTTTCTTTCCGAAAATTCCGCATCCCGAATATGCCCGTCGTAAATGTGCACGCCGGTCAATGTAATGTGCGTCAGGGTGGAGATAAAGCGGTAAAACGACAGGATACTTTCGTCCGTAGCGTGACCGGTACGGTTCATGCCATTGTTTACATCCAGAAAAACTGGCGAAATTTGTCCATGATCCAGGGAAGCCGCATTCAGGTCGAGCGCAGATTTTTCATTATCAACCAGACTTGAAAACACGACATACGGATAGGCCTCACGCAACTTAAAAAGCCTCGCAATGTTAGGCCCGACCATTTGGTAAGCAATCAAAATCCACTTGGCGCCTGCGTCAGCCAGCATTTCGGCTTCGGCGATGGTCGCGCATTTGTATTTGCTGATACCCTGTTCCAGTTGCATCCGGACAATCTCAGGCGTCTTATGCGTTTTAACATGCGGCACAAGTCGCTCCGCATCTCCCGCCAGATTGATCATATTACGGATATTCGTCTCGATCCGGTTTTTATAAAAAAGCAAAGACGGTGAGATGACCTGATCCGGATTGTTAAGCGTGAACCACATGGAGTTTTAAATTTTGAATGAGTGAATCACTTACTTATTTCTCTTCCAGCTCAAACATCGCCTCAATCTCCACGGGAATATTATCCGGCAATGTGCCCATACCGACGGCGCTTCTCACGCCGATGCCATTTTCTTCACCCCATACTTTGGCAAACAGCTCGCTGCAACCGTTGATAATGAAGGGATGTTTTTCGAAATCCGTCGTACAATTCACCATTCCTAAAACTTTAATTACCCTTTTCACCCGGTTGAGGCTGCCCAGGTTTGCCTTTAATGTGGCCAGAATCGCGAGTCCGACCTGGCGCGCGGCCAGCTTTCCCTGATCCGCATCCATATCTTTTCCGATGCGTCCTTTTATTAATGTACCATCGTCCTGCACCGTGCCGTGGCCCGAAACATATACCCACCTTTTATCGACAATCAGCAAAGGTTTGTAGACGCCCAAAGGCTTGGGAGCGGGAGGTAATGTGAGGCCGAGTGCAGCAAAGTTTGATTCTGGTGTAGTTTCCATATTGATAAAAATGGTGAAGCCCTGAGGCTGGATTATTGAACGCTCAGCCAGAAAAGACGTTAAGAAAGTCCCTCTCAAATGTTGGCAAAATAGCGTCAGAACTGTTTAAACAAACAAATTTAATATTAAAACGCCCAGTAGCCCCATGATCGAAACAATAGTTTCCATGACCGACCAGGTAAGCAGGGTGTCTTTGATGCTGAGGTTGAAATATTCTTTGAAGAGCCAGAAACCGCCGTCATTGAGGTGAGAAAACATCAAACTTCCTGATCCTATGGCGAGTACGAGTAGCTCCGGCGGCACTGCGGAGTTGACCAGAAGCGGCGAAAGTATACCCACGGTCGTTAGCCCGGCTACGGTGGCAGAGCCTACACAAACCCGGATCACCGCAGCGATTCCCCAGCTCAAAAGGAGGGGAGAAATGTTAATCCCTTTTAAGCTTTCGGCGATAAAGGTGCTTACACCGCTGGCGGTCATAACTTCCTTAAAAACACCTGCACCGGCAATGATCAGCAGGATCACGGAAACACCTTTAAAGGCTTCTTCCATGGATTTGCTGATGTTTTTCATCGTCATTCCGCGAAGAATCCCCAGGGTATACGCCGCGAAAAGAACTGAGAGCAGCATGCCGAAATAGGGTTCGGCGAGCAGACCGATAATTTTGTTGTCAGGATAAATCTTTTTGATTCCCGACATGGTTGTCAGCAAGAAAACGGGAAGCAGCGCGGTGACAACGCTTATTCCCAGGCCGGGAAGTTCGGAAGTGGGCCTGGGTGTGACATTAAAAAGATCTTCATCGGGTTTTGGCTGGAAACGTTTCAATGTACTTCCGAACAGCGGGCCGGCCACAGCAATCGCGGGAAGCGAGACGATCATTCCGTAAAATAATGTTTTTCCAAGATCGGCATGCAACTGGCTGGCGATGGCGGCAGGTGAGGGGTGGGGTGGGAGATAACCGTGCGCGACGGATAAAGCAGATAACATCGGAACACCCACATATAATAAAGGAAGCCGGGCCGTGGCGCTGATCATGAAAATCAGCGGGATCACAATCACAAAACCAGCATTATAAAAAAGCGGAATACCGATCACAAAACCCGCCAGCGCCATACCCCACTGAATGTATTTTTTACCAAATAAACCGATCAGCGCGTCGGTAATCCTCTGAGCAGCACCACTATCCGCCACCATTTTTCCCAGCATTGCACCAAATCCCACGATCAGAACGAGGTCGCCCAGGGTACCTCCTACACCTTTTTGGATGGCCTTACTCACTGTTTCAACATCCAGACCGCTGGCCAGGCCGAGCCCGATGGAGACGAGCAGGAAGGAAATGAATGTGTCAATTTTGAGCCAGGCAATTAAAAGGATGAGTGTGAGAATTGCGACAAAAGTGAGTAATAAGGGCATAGGTGAAAGGCTGGAAATGTAAGCTTACTTTTAGAAGCGGGAAGAAACTAAAATTTAATGACAGATGCCAAATAAGTTTTCCGCGTGGGATTTTCGGGATAAAAGCCGTGAGATCACGGACATAGAAAATGAGGTTGAAATAGCATTAAAGATAGTTTGTTAGAATGCTTTAAAATAGCGAAATTTGACTTTTTGGTGTTGCAAACATTGTATTAATTCATTGAGCAGTTGAACGTTTTCAATCTCTCACTTAACAACTTTCGATTCTTTTCTAACACTTTATGGCAGAATCTTCTGGTGAAAATATAATCCCGATTAATATTGAGGATGAAATGCGGGGTGCATACATCGATTACTCGATGTCCGTAATCATTTCCCGCGCTTTGCCCGACGTTCGCGATGGCTTGAAACCTGTACACAGACGGGTTCTATATGGAATGTCGGACCTGGGCGTCAATTACAACCGCGCTCATAAAAAATCCGCTCGTATAGTAGGGGAGGTTTTGGGTAAATATCACCCGCATGGAGATTCCTCGGTATATAATACCATGGTACGTATGGCCCAGCCGTGGTCACTGCGCTATCCTTTGGTGGATGGGCAGGGTAACTTTGGATCTGTTGACGGTGACAATCCGGCGGCGATGCGTTATACCGAAGCCAGGCTGAAACGTCTTGCTGACGAGCTCCTGAGCGATTTGAACAAAGATACCGTTGATTTTCAGCCCAACTTTGACGATTCGCTGAGTGAACCTTCGGTACTTCCTTCCAAATTCCCCAACCTGCTCGTGAACGGTTCGTCCGGTATTGCGGTGGGGATGGCCACCAACATGGCGCCGCACAACCTTTCGGAAGTGGTGGACGGTGTGCTGGCTTTTATCGACGACCCTGAAATCACGATCCCGCAACTGATGGAGCATGTAAAAGCTCCTGACTTTCCAACCGGCGGGATTATATATGGTTATAATGGTGTCCGCTCGGCGATGGAGACTGGACGCGGCAGCATTATCATGCGTTCCAAGGCCCAATTTGAGGTTTCGAAAACCGGCCGTGAGCAGATCATTATCACGGAAATTCCGTATATGACCAACAAGGCGGCGATGATCGAAAGGATCGCGGCGCTGATCAATGACAAAAAACTGGATGGTATTTCTGATATCCGCGATGAGTCGGATAGGGAAGGGATGCGGATTGTTTTTGATTTGAAAAAAGATGCAGTACCTAATATTGTACTGAACCACCTTTTCAAATACACGCCGCTGCAAACATCTTTCGGTGTAAACAACGTGGCTTTGGTAAAAGGCCGCCCTGTTTTGCTGAACCTGAAAGACCTGATCAAACATTATGTAGATCACCGGGTGGTTGTCGTCACACGCCGTACCGAATTTGAACTTCGGGAAGCGGAAAAACGTGCACACATTCTCGAAGGTTTGATCATCGCCCTGGACAACCTGGATGCGGTGATTTCCCTGATCCGCAGCTCGCGTGACCCGGAAACTGCGAAAAACGGTTTGATGGAATCCTTTGCACTGAGCGAAATCCAGGCGAAAGCCATCCTGGAAATGCGTCTGCAAAGGTTGACCGGTCTTGAAAGAGATAAAATTGTCAAGGAATACGAAGAGATCATGCTTTTGATCGCGGATTTGAAAGACATTCTGGCGAATGAATTCCGTAAATACGAGATCATCAAAAACGAGCTGAGCGAAATCAAGGAACGTTACGGCGACGCGCGCAGAACGGTGATCGAATTTTCCGCAGAGGAATTCAGCGACGAGGATATGATCCCCGACGATGAAATGCTGATCACGATTTCGAATGAAGGTTATATCAAACGTACCCCATTATCGGAATACCGAACTCAGACCCGAGGTGGCGTGGGTTCACGCGGTGTGAAAACAAAGGATACCGATTTTACGGAGCATTTGTTCTCGGCTACCATGCTGAATTACCTGCTGATTTTCACGGAATTCGGTAAGTTGTTCTGGATGAAAGTGTATGAAGTGCCGGAGGGTAGCAAGACTTCCAAAGGCCGTCCGATCCAGAATTTGATCAGCCTGGAAAATGGTGATTCAATTCGTTCAGTGATCAACGTTCGCACATTGTCGGATGAGGATTATATCAACAACAATTACCTCATAATGTGTACCCAGCAGGGCACTATCAAGAAAACTTTATTGGAAGCTTATTCTCGTCCACGTACAAATGGTATCATCGCGATCTCGATCAACGAAGGCGACAGATTACTGAACGTGGCTTTGACCAATGGTGATAATGACATTGTGATTGCTTCCAGTGCAGGCCGTGCGGTACGTTTTAACGAAAAAGGTGTTCGCCCGATGGGCCGGACTGCTGCGGGTGTACGTGGTATCAACCTGACTGATCCTGAAAATAAGGTAATCGGTATGGTTTGTATCAACCGGGAAGATGCGCAGCTGCTGGTTGTTTCTGAAAATGGTTTTGGAAAACGCTCAGACATCGATAGTTACCGGATTACAAACCGTGGCGGAAAAGGTGTTTCTACCATGAATGCGACGGATAAGGTAGGTAAACTGGTGGCGATCCGCGAGGTAACCGAGCAGGATGATTTGATGATCATTACCAGAAATGGTATCGCAATCAGAATGAGCGTGCTGGATATTCGTCTGGCTGGCCGTAACACGCAGGGAGTGAAACTGATCCGGTTGAACAATTCCGACGAAATCACTTCGGTAACCCGCATCTTGAAAGATCCGGACGAGAAGGCAGAGGAGCTGGATGAAGACGGAAATGTAATTGAAAAACCCGCTGTACAGGTAATCGGAGGAGATAGCGACGACATTCTGGTTACGGATGAACTGGATGAAACCGACGATGACGACGAAGTGATTGAGGATGACGAGGATGATGAAAATGAGCCTTCTGATGAACCTGAGGCATGATTTTTGTAAAATTTTATATTAATTGATTTATATTTAAACTCGAATAATCAATCACAACCAAAGTTAGGATTTATGAAAAAACTGTTTTTTGTTTCTGCTCTTAGCCTTTTCAGCGTTGCTGCGTTTTCGCAGGATGCTGCCAACAAGCTAGTAGTAGACGGATTCCGGAAAGACAAGGAGAAAAGCGATAAAGATGCCTCAGATCCCAAGAGTAGTGCAAAAGCTGCCTTTTGGATGGATAGGGCAAAATTGTACGAAAACATCGCTTCTCAGGCGTCAGAGGTAGATTCTAGTGCTGCGAAAACAGCTTACGAAGCGTATAAAAAGGTTGTTGAACTGGATAAAACCAAAAAAGGTGAGCCTGGGAAATCGGCGAAAGAAGCTGAGAATGTGTTGAATGGGGGAGAAGGTACCAATCTTTTCAATGCTTTTGTAAGACAAGGTGCTGAGAAATATCAGGCTAAAAACCTGAACGGTGCTCTTGAAATGTTTACGCTGGCGCAGGAAATCAATAAAAAAGACACATTGGCTTCCTTGTATGGCGGTATCGCCGCGCAGCAGCTGGATAAAAAAGAAGAGGCAAAAACCAGCTTCGAGAAATATGCAGCAAACGGTGGAAAAGATCCTAGCGTGTACTACGGATTGTCACAGCTTTACCGCGGTGAAAACAACTTCGACAAAGCGATTGAAACTTTGAACAGAGGTTTGACACAATCTCCGAACAACAAAGATCTTAAAGCTGAGGTAGTTAACATTCTTTTGGCATCTGGTAAAGAAGACCAGGCTATCAAAGAACTCGAAGCTTTGGCTACATCGGATCCGAAAAATACGCAAAACCTGGTGAACCTGGCAATCTTGTATGATAACATGCAGAGAACTGCTAATGACAGCATCAAGGTATTGAAAGGCAAAATGGGAGCGGGTGGTAGTGCAACCGACGTGATCGCTAAAAACCTTGAAAGCGAAAAAGGAAAGATCGAAGTATACGATGGTGAAGTAAAGCGTATCGGCGGGTTGATCAAAAAACAACCTAAAAATGCAGATTTGAAACGCCAGTTGACTGACGTAAATACGAAGAAAAAAGAAAGCCAGGAAGCAATCGTAAAATTGCAGGCTGATCTGACTGCTGCACAAAATGCGTCAAAAGGAAATGATGTAGCCGGAATGGAAAAGCAAATGGCTACTTTGAAAGCAAAACAAGCTGACGCGAGCGCCAAAGCAATCGCCAATTACAAAAAAGTATTGGATGTTGACGCGGCAAACTACGATGCACTTTTCAACCTGGGTGTTTACTACTTCAACGAGGCAGTAATACTAAAAGGTGAAGTTGATAACATGAATATGACTGAGTATCAGCAACGTGGTAAAGAAATAGAAGGTCGTGTGTGTGGCAAATTCAAAAAAGCAAAACCTTATTTCGAGAAAGCCATCCAGGCAAAGGATGAAGCCGAAGCGAAAGAAACATTGACTACGGTAAATGGTGTTTTGGAACAATTTGCAGCTAAACAAGTTGCTTGCGTAGAAGAGCAATAAGCGATTTTAAATAACGAGAAAGCGGCGCCGGAGCAATCCAGCGCCGCTTTTTTTATGGCTTGCTAAACTCACACATTGATTTGGGTAACATTTGGCGGATCGTAGGTTGGCTCAATAAATCGCGCAGCCGAGCAGAGTCGGGGAAGGGGATTTCGTTTCCCGGCTTTTGGAGATTGGTACCGTTTCCGGTTTTGAGAAAGTTGCAAACATTGGTTGTCTGAATTAGGGAGTACCGATAGTTCCGGCGCATATCATGCATGTCCATCGAGAACCGGATATAATGTCCAAAAAGAAATGTTACAAAAAATGCCAGGAAAGCCCAGCGCAAAGGATTACCCCGAAACTCCTGAATTCCCCGAATTGCAAACCAGGCATTACTAACCAAACCCAAACTGAGAAGTTCGGTGTAGCGGGAGGAGACTTCCGTCATTTCCTGTCCGCGGCCATAGGCGATCGCGAGGTTTTGAGAAAATGACCAGACAAAACAGCCGGACAGCAAGATGTCAGATGGTTTGAGTTTTCGTTTAAATAATAAAATGGGGATGACGATAAATGCGGGCGACCAAAGTAGCAATGCCGGAAGCTGGTGATCGGGAACTGGCCAGCTGAGAATGTAGCCGAGCGCATTGTAAAGTTGTGAGACATTTGTCGCACGGTAAATCTGATAATTGGGAATTTTGGGAATGATCAGAAATCCGGTAACTGCGATAATTATTAAGATAGCCGATAGGATCAGGTTTTGCTTTGATAACTTTTGGCTATTCAATGTGTGCAAAAGATAGATGCTGAGAACCGCGACGGAGGTCAGCAGGCCGGAGCCCATGGTGAGAATGCTCAGCAAGCATAAAGTGACGATTCCGAATTTGGCATAGATGTGATCAGGTCGAAATGTGGCGAGGATCAGCGCCAGTAAGGTGAATAGCATTAAAAAGTAAAACTGGCTTTGAAATCCGATTAGCAGATTTTCAAAAGAGAATGGTAACGAAAACTGTGCGAGTAAAACTGGCAGGATAAATAACCTGGCGCCGGACAATGCGCGGTTTTTTACAAGTACCCAAATAAGAACAGCAGGAACCGAGGCTGCAAGAAAAACATTCAGCCGGGCGGCTGTCAGATTATTCCATTCATGGGTAATGTTGAAAACCGCGAGCGACAGTAACCGTGTTGGAAAAATGCGATGCTCATTATGTGGTTCCCACAGCGCGGTTAATTTCAATCTGCCTTCGATCCACTGTTTTAATAAAAAATCACCTTCGGCATCCCATTGATCCCAGAAAGGTAGTGGTACCGCAAATGATCCAACAATGTATAGTCTGGAAACAACGACAATCAGGAAGGTTAGTAGGACCAGAAGGTTTCCAGAATATCTACTTAACATAATATAAATTATAAAACATTTATATATGAGTTTATGGCTGAGCTGATAAGGCTTAGATTTGATCAAACCCGGCCAATATGCGGGTTTGCTTTTTCTATTGAATTCTAAGGCGCATCAAACTTTGCCAAATTACCTTGTACCAGGCTGAAAATCAAAAAATTGGACGATGAAATCCTGATCAGGTTTTTCATCATCCAATTTTTAAAATGGCTTAAATCCACAAGACTTTAAGCAATATCACAGATCTGAACGCCTTGTTTGAGTGACGCCAGCGGTTCACGCTTTGGAATAAACTCCTGAGCAACGTAGCCTTTGAAGCCAGTGTCAACAATTGCCTTCATAATTGCCGGATAATAAAGCTCCTGGGTTTCGTCAATTTCATTTCTACCCGGAACGCCGCCGGTGTGATAATGTCCAATGTATTTAGAATACTGGCGAATGTTCGCGATAACGTCGCCTTCCATGATTTGCATGTGGTAAATGTCGTACAGCAATTTGAAATTTTCGGAACCCACCATTTCGCAAAGGCCAGCGCCCCAGGAAGTATGGTCGCACATATAGTCTCTATGATTCACTTTGCTGTTGAGCAATTCCATGATCATGGTAACACCATACTTTTGCGCCGATGGCATGAGCCTTCTCAAACCGATCGCACAATTCCGCATCCCGTCATAGTCCGACATTCCGCGGCGGTTACCTGAAAAGCAGATTACAGTTGTGTATCCCGCTTCTTTTAATTTTGGAAAAATGTCCTCGTAACTTTTCACGAGCTCATCGTGCAAAGCCAGATCATTGAATCCTTTTTCGATTCCCATACCTGCGCCATTTGGCAGCGCACAATGTAAACCATATTTTTTTAAAACCGGCCACTCTTCCGGTCCCAGCAACTCGACGGACGAAATGCCCATCGCCTTACATTCCTGTGCGAAAGTGTCCAGCGGTATTTTGCTGTAACACCATTTACAAACCGAATGCTTGATTTTTCCGTTGAGCTTCGGGCCGAGCGCTTTTTGGTTGGCCGCCAAAACGTCGGTCAGCGAAAGTGCCCCGGCGGTTCCGGCTACAATATTTTTTAATGCGTTGCGTCTGCTTGACATTGCGGTAATTATTTGAATTGGTTTTTTTCTGACTTTGAAAATGCGATTGGGACAAAAAAGAAGTGATGCCACTCACGCAGCATCACTATCTTAAGTTGTTTTACTTATAATCTACTCAAAAGCGGGTTCATCTATTTTCCGCCTTTCTGGGCTTTGCCTTCCGTATAAATCGGGCTGTTTTTGCTACCGCCGGATGACAGGTAAGCGATCAGGTCACGCAGTTCTTTGGGATTCAATCCATTGATCAATCCAGGAAGCATGATAGAAACCGGCGAGATTTTGGTAGAAGTTACCGTTTTCTTCGAAACCTTCTTGATTGTTTTCTGATCAAAAGGATTCTGAGCGATATAGTAGAAATTTGCATCCTCATTCATCTGACGTCCCAAAACCGATTCACCATTATTTAATGTGTAAATCGTGGAAGCGTACTGATCGGAAACCGCCTTGTCCGGTGTGATGATGGATTCCAGCATATCTTTTGCCGTAAATCTGTTCGCCAATTGGGTCAGATCAGGACCGATATCAGAACCTTCACCTTGGATCATATGGCATCTGCTGCACAGAACCGCCGAGAAAATCATCTTACCGGTTTCAAAATCAGCACCGGCTAAACTATCCTGAACAGCTGCGACAGCTTCATCAACCTTCCATCCCCTACCCGGCCCTTTCGGGTTGTATGATTTTGCAAGATCATTTCCGCTACCGGTCAATTTATCAGCACCGGATAACTTATTGTAATAAGCCAGTTTGTCCTGAGGCACGTTTTTCAAAGCAATCTGACGTGCTTTCTCAACAAAACCAATGTAGCTGCGGCCACCCTGGAAACTGAATGCTTTGTCGTACCATTTGAAATAATCATCGCGTAACTCAGGTGTCCATCCTGTTTTGGCCTGGCTCAAAACAAATGCGTAAAACGTCTGCTGTTTCGCCGGCATCTTTTCCAGCATACCTGCAATGTCCAGACCGTATTGTGGGTTTCTCAAAATCAAATCGGCAGAAGCTGTGGCGGTTTCGTTGTCTTTGTCATCGAAAGGTTCGTTTTTCATGAGCAATGCCAAGGTGCGTTCAACCGCTTTTGGCGCTTCAAGGAAAACCAGCAACTTACTATAAAGACGGTTGCTCAGCGCAGAAGATGACGGATAATTAGGGCTCAGATAATTGGTTACCTGCGTTTTCAATGCGCCATCCAGTACACCGTAGCGGAAAAACGCTACTTCAAAAACCCGTAAAAGATCTTGTTGTCTTGTCTCAGGCAGTTTTTTCAGATCAATTGTTGTCAAAGCTTTCAGCAAAGCTTCTTTGTCAGCCTGACTTCCCTGGCGCGCCAAAGCAAGTAATGCGTAAATTTTAGTTTGCTGATTTGTTTCGGCAAGCGCTTTTGCTTTCCACTCTGCAACTGGCTGATGTTCAACTGCAAGGCGCGCTGCATAACGAACTGAGCGATCCGCATGAGCCAGATTTGGCCAGGCTGCAGCTACTGCTTTCGAGTCTACTCCCAGATGGTATTTTTCAAGATCCGTTCTCAATTTGTGCTCTGGCGTAAGGTTCACGGTAGCAACATTTGAGCCGGCTTTCAGCGATTTATAATCCTTGTAATACACCCGGTAAAGGTCCGATTCAAGACGACGGCCACCAGTCAGGAAGTACAATGCACCGTCCGGGCCAATTACACCATCCGTCAAAGGTAGTGGCGATCCCGACAGAAATTCTTCATGATCAGCTGTGTAAGTTCCGCCTGATGGTTTCAGGTGAAGTCCGTGCATGATACCGAAACTCCAATCGAAAGCCAGCAGCGTATTCTTATATTTTTCCGGAAAAAGTGCGTCTTTCAGGTAAATAAGGTTGGTGGGCGATCCTTGTCCAATGTTCATGATCGGGCCCATATTGTCTGGAAATGAAGGTGCCCATTTTGCATCACCTGTTCTCCATCCAAATTCACTAGCACTTGTTGCGTGACAAACACGGGTAGGTCTATACCACGGTGTACCGAAATCCCATTCCATATCCGAGTCATAAGTGAACATATCACCCGCTTCATTGAATGCGATATCAAATGGATTCCGGAATCCAGCGCTCACCAGTTCCCAGGTTTTTCCTTCGGGATCAGTATGTGCAATCCAGCCGCCCGGCGCCATTCTGTCATTGGCGTGACCTCTCGGATCCTTAATAAATGGAAACAGGTTATCATTTCCCCAGTTGTTAGGCAAGCGATATGAATCCATCTGTGGAAGGTCCGTATGGTTTCCGGCTACCACGAACAAAGATTTTCCGTCCGGAGAAATCTGCACACTGTGTGGTCCGTGCTCACCTTCGCCATTCATGGCTTTCAGCAATGTGAGTTTGTCATACTGGTCATTGTTGTTTGTGTCCTGCAACCGATACAAACCGCTTCCTTTTGGAAATTTCGCATTCGAGCGGTTGTTGATCATCACATAAAGACTATTGAAAGCGTACAAAAGTCCATGTGCAAATCCCATGGCGACCTTGGCAGTATCACCTTCAATCTTCAAAGTTTCGATCACCGGCTTTTCGGTTGACCCGATCGGCGGCAGGATTGTCCGGTATAATGTGCCGTATTGATCGGAAGTGATCAGGCGGCCTTTGTTGTCGAAAGTCATGGAAACCCAGGATCCATCCTGTTCCTCCGACGGACTAAATAAATGCTCGGCCTTGAATCCTTCGGCAAGTTTCAGTTTGTCTACTTTATTTCCCGGTGGCCGGTGCTTGGCGGTGCGGTTGCTCAGCATCACTCCGCAAAAAACGCCCACAGCCAGTATGGCGGCAAGTGTCATCGGGAGTTTTGACCATTGTTTTTTTGTGTACATTTTACAGTTCAGAGGTTAAGAATTGTGATTTGAAATTGAATAAATGTGCAGTTCAGCGTATTTAGAGGCTATTTTAGAAAAAGAATCTCAGTGAATGTTGCTACTGCTGTCTTAAATAAAACTAACAAAAACTTCAAATAATCTGATAGTTAGCAATATTATGGGTAATCTTTCAGCAGACCATCCTGTTGTGTCGGGTTGAAAGCCGGGAATGTCTCTTGAAAAATGAAAGAAGTGCACGAAGCGTTGGCTTGTGCACTTCTTTTTTTAATGACTGAATGATTGAATGAGCGAATGAGTGAATAGAAAAAAAGAACACTCACTCATTCAGTCATCAAATCATTCAATCATTAAAAGTTCGGCGTAAGCGCTGATTCGACAGCTGGTAATCCGTAATATGGATCCAAAATCGTGAAGGCATTGCCCGGAGGAACTGATCCGGCTGGGAAATAGTAAGCAGCTGGATTTGATTTAACACGCTGACCGTAAGGCACAATGATCTCCTGGATACGGCCGGTTCTTACGATATCAAACCATCTTTTGTTTTCAAAAGCCAGCTCTACCCTTCTTTCTTTGAAAATCGCCTCCCGCAGATCGGCTTGTGATACCGCTTTGGTAGCAGCCAGTCCCGCTCTTTTACGAACCATGTTCAGATATGGGATCGCTTCCGCAGGTTTTCCTTGCTCGTTTAGAGATTCAGCCAGGAAAAGAAGTACTTCTGCATAGCGGTACACCGGAAAATTCTGGCCTGTGTTGCCGTGCTGCGTATGTTTCCGTGCGAACTTTTTGATGTAAGGATACACTTTGTTTGCTCGCAAACTCTGGCTCAATGTCACATATCCAATGCTCACATCCTTTCTTTTATCACCAGGCTCGTAAGCTGCAATGATATCCGGGGTTGGAATGTCATTACTTTCCTGAGAAGTCGACTGCGGATTGTTGGTACCTGTGATCGGTACGAGCTCTTCTGCAGTGATTGGCGAAGGAAGGATCTGATAGATCAGGTTTCCGTTATAACCGGCCGAACCTTCCATGTACTGCACTTCAAAAACCGACTCCGCATTGTTTTTGTTGGTAGCATTTCCTGAAAATGCATCGTCATAGTTTGGCATCAGCGAGTATTCGCCGCTTTTTACGACATCCGCCATCAATGTTGCAGCGTCGGCCCATTTTTTCTGAACAATGTAAAGGTTCGCCAGCAGGGTTTTAGCTGCACCCGAAGTAGCCCGTCCTTCTTCTTGTTTTGATTTGGAAAGCAAAGAAGTGGACGCTTCTTTCGCATCTTTTTCGATTTGCGCATACACGTCTTCCACTTTCGACAAAGGCAATGCAGCTTCCTCGCGGTTGGTAACCGGCACCAGGTGAAGCGGCACAGAACCGAAATATCTGGCGAGCTCGAAATAAGCAAATGCTCTGAGGAAAAGCGCCTGACCTTTCAGGTTAGCCTTGATCGCCGCGTCAAAATCCACATCGTCGATCAGGACCAGGATCTGGTTTGCGCGGGAAATGATGAGGTAATCCTGGCGCCACTGCTGCAACACATTGTCATTGGCAGTAACACCATTTGCGGTTGGTACTGCAAAATCTGCAATGTTTTCAGTCGGGTCCACTGCGCCGTAAAGCGGGTTTCTCGCGTAATAAGCATTATCGGAATGCAGCTCACCCAGCTTCCACGCGCGGTCGTTGAAGATAGACCGCAGCGGAGCGTAAGTTGCATTTACAGCTTGTTCAAAGTCAGTTTGTGTTTTGAAAAACGTATCTGAGCTCAGCGATGTCTGCGGGGTTACGGTCAGGAATTTATCCTGGCAGCTTGAAAATGCCATGGTAGCAATGCAAGCAATGATTATTTTTTTTCTCATTATCAATATCGATAGGATGTAAATGGCTGGAATTAGAAGTTGAGGTTGATACCCACTGTCCAGGTACGTGGTATTGGATAGTTAGAAAAATCGCGTCCGAGTGATAAGTTGCCGCCGTCTCCGTTTCCTGATGGGTCAGCACTTGTTTCCGGGTTTGGTCCACCCCAATATTTGGTAAATACGTACAGCTGCTGAACAGAAGCATACAATCTCGCCGACTTGAAGATCTTGTTTTTCACACCAATGTTGTAACCCAATGTCACGTTTTTGATGGTAAAGAAAGATGCGTTCGCCAGGAATTGGGTACTTGCCCAGTCTCTTTCAAGACCTGTGTAGTTACCACCATTGTTGGTTGCGCCGAACATGCCTTTTCCTTCGGTGATGATGGTGCTCGCTACACCGTTTGCGTCATTTTTAACACGGAAACGATCTTTTACGCCAGCTACCATGTTGAATACACCGTCGAGGTTGGCAGTACTGTACAAATGTTGTACATAAAGCTGGTTACCTTGTGAACCTGAACCGGTTACCGACAAATCGAAGTTTTTATACGATACATTGTTGGTGATACCGTAAGTGAATTTCGGGAATGGGTTGCCGATCACCGTTCTGTCGTCCTGGTCACCACCATTTGTGATCACACCGTCACCGTTCAGGTCTTTGTAGCGGATCACCCCGATTGCCGAGCGGCCCGGAACAACCGGCGTATTTTTAAGTTGCTCAGCAGTAGTGTAGTAGCCATCTTTTACCAAGCCATAAAACTGTCCAAAAGGCTTGCCTACCTGCGTAATGTTCACTGCACCGTAAACGCGGTCGATGCCGTCAGCGAGTGACATTACCTTGTTTCTGTTGATCGAAATGTTCGCGTTGGTAGTCCATTTCAACTGACCTACCGTGTTGCGGGTTGTCAGAGAGAATTCATTTCCCCAGAACTTGATCTCGCCAATGTTATCATTGAAGTTTCCGAAACCGGCTTCCTGTGCGATCTGCACGCTGTAAAGCAGGTTACTGGTTCTTTTTGTATAATAATCATAGGCAAATGTGATCCGGTCGTTGAACAAGCCCAGATCCAAACCAAGGTCAAACTGTTTTGTTTTTTCCCAGCCCAGGTTACGGTTGGCAAGCGAAGTAATTGCCGCACCCGCTGCTACATTGCCTCCGAATACCGAGTTGATCGTGTTGTCAACCAAAGCATAAGAAGTATAGTTACCAATGTTGTTGTTACCAATCACACCGTAGCTCGATCTCAATTTAGCAAACGATATCTGCTTGACGTTTTTCAGAAACTCTTCGTCTGAAACTACCCAGCCTACCGAAGCCGACGGGAATGTTCCCCAGCGGTTATCAGAACCAAAGCGGGACGATCCATCCGCACGAACAGCTGCCGTGAACAGGTACTTACCTTTGAAGTTGTAAGTCAGACGCGAGAGGTATGATGAAAGCGTAAACTGTCCTACACCGCTTGAAGTACCGCCGCCGCGAGAAATGTTGATCGCACTTTGAGGTGTTGTGATCCTGTCGTCCGGATAAGTATTAGCCGAAACAGTCAAAGCCTCTTCATTGAATTTTTGAAGCGTCGCACCAGCTAGCAATTCGAAATTATGTTCTCCGAAAGATTTGTTGTAGGTAACCGTGTTTTCGTTCAGCCAGCTGTAACTCTGATAATTTGAGCGAACAGATGATGCAGTGGTTGGAATCGGTACGTTGATCTGGTAAGTCGCAGTCGATGGGTTGAAGTAAAAGAATTTCTCAGCCCGGTACTCTGTATTGAAAGAGGCTTTGATCGTCAAACCTTTGATCGGCGAATAAGCTGCGTAAGCATTTCCAAGGAAGCTGGTTTTCTTCGTTTCGTTGGTCAGCTGCTGTGCCGCGCGCACCCAGTTAGGGTAATTGAAAATGTTACCGGTACTTCCAGGGAAGTTGTTATAAGTAGTCAAATCACCGTTTGCGTCGCGGATCGGCATTACCGGCCAAGTATGCAAAGCATTGAAAAGGATACCGGTACCACGGTCACCATCTGATTTTGGTGTATTGTCAAAAATGTAAGACGGAGCAATGTTGAAGCCTAGTCTCACTTTGTCGCTCACACGGTACTCGTTGTTAATACGCAAAGAATATCTTTTGTAAGCATTGTTGATCACCACACCCTGCTGGTTGAAAACCCCCGCTACGACCGAAGTACTTGATTTTTCGGTGTTGGTAGTTACCGTCAGGTTATAGCTTTGAAGCGGCGCCCGGCGGAGCAATGCACCATACCAGTCGTTGTTTTTGCCTCTGTATTTTGAAGGATCGGTAAATTCTTCCGGTACTGGCTGGTTCTGGTCTTCGTAATATTCTTTTTTGAACTGCGCGAATTCTTCTGCATTCAACATTTTGATCAAACCGCGGTCCGGCACTTTTTGCGTACCCACATACACATTCAGGCCAATGTTGGTTTTTCCATTGGTCGATTTTTTGGTAGTGATCAAAACAACACCATTCGCAGCACGTGAACCGTAGAGAGAAGTTGAAGCCGCATCTTTCAGGATGGTAATGTCTTCAATTTCATCCGGGTTCATGTTACCGATGCTACCCGTGATCGGGAAACCGTCAATCACGTAAAGCGGATCGCTACCTGCTGAAACCGACAACTGGCCGCGGATACGGATAGACATTCCCTGCCCTGGCTTACCGGTGGTTTGGTTAATCTGCACACCAGCCAGTTTACCCTGTAATTTCTGGGTCACCTGCGACACCGGCATGTCTTTAATCTCGTCGGCTTTAATGGTCTGTACCGCACCGGTGATTTCTTTTTTCAACTGGCTACCGTAACCCACTACCACGACTTCCGTAAGTGCTTTCGAGTCGGTCGCGAGCTTAATGTTCACTGTCGAGCTGGATCCGAGGGGTAATTCCTGGGTCAGAAAACCCACGGAAGAAATGATCAATGTTCCACCCGATTCAGGTGCATTGATTGTAAAATTACCTTCGGCATCGGAAACAGTACCAGTAGTTGTTCCTTTCAATACCACACTTGCTCCGGGAAGGCCGGCACCTGTATCGTCAAGCACCTGCCCCTTGATGGTGCGGTCGACATTCACAGAACTACTTACATGTAATGGGCTAAGGGCCAGATGGTTGTCAGCCATCGCATTGAGTCCACACGCAGCGCCTATGAGCACCTGGCTCAGAGACAACTTCAAAATGGAATTCAATTTAGCGCATTGAGGAAATTGGCGAAATTGATTCATAGGATTTGATTTTGATTAAAATTCAGCAGAGATAACAGATTGGTAGACACGGGTTAATCGGGTTTTTGCATGGGTCCTTTCTTCATTCAACTCAAATTTGGTGGTCAATTTTAGATAGGGGTTTAGAAATAGTCGCAGATCGGTATGTATAAAAAATATCAACTTTTATTGTTAAAGTCTTATTTGAGTTCAACAGCAATTTTCCCATTTCTGGGAGGGCTTAAACAGGCATAAGTTGACGGAGAATTGAAATACTTTAAGAATTAAATGTTCTGGTATCTACACGACACAATTTTTAATTCTAATAGTAACATTTATGCAATAGTAGAGGGAATGGAATAACAGACTATCCTGCTCTGTCTGGTTTTAATTGAGATTTAATTAATCGATTTAGTACAAAAAAAAGCGCACTTGCGGTGCGCTTCCTTTCCTGCCTTAACTCCGGATCTTAGCTCAGCAATTCCATCACTGGCTTGCCTTTTCCATCGGGAGTGGTGTAAAATGGCCTTTTTTCAATTTCATACTGGGTGTCCGGGGCGATGCCCAATGCGTGGTAGATGGTCTGGTGGATACCGTCGATTTTTACCGGATTTTCGATGGTTTTGCAGGGACGCTCATCGGCTGTTTTTCCGTACACAAATCCTTTTTTAATTCCGCCGCCGAACATTAACATCGAGCAGCCGTCGGTAAAGTGGCGGTGCATACCATAAAATTTCAAGTCTGAAAGAATGTCCGGCTGGGCCACTTGTTCCAGTACTTTCTGGTCGGGGCGGCCTTCCACCATCATATCACGGCTGAACTCGCTGGCGAGTACGATCATGGTGCGGTCGAGCAAACCTTTTTCGTCCAGGTCTTTGATCAGCTGGGCAACCGGCCCGTCGATCTGCTTTTTCATTTCTTCCAGGCGGGTATGTCCGTTTTCGTGGGTATCCCAGCCTTTAAATGGTTCATATTCAGTAGTTACGCTGATAAACCTGGCGCCTTGTTCTGTCAGCCGGCGGGCGAGTAAGCATCCCAGACCAAACTTGCCGGTGTTGTACGTATCGTAGCTCTTTTTCGGTTCGGTGCTGAGGTCAAATGCTTTCGATTCGGGCGAATTCAATAATGCATAAGCCTGCTCCATCGAACGTTTTAATGATTCGCGCTGGTAGTCACTGCCAAATTCACCCACCGGGCTATTGTTGATCAGCTCATTGTAAAGCTGGTTTCTACGCTCAAATCTTTTTGCATCCATACCCACCGGCGGGCGCACGCTGTCCAATCCCTGGCTCGGGTCCGGGATAAAAAACGGACCAAATTCATTGCCGAGGAAGCCGGCCGTATGGAACGCTTTCAGCTCTTCGGCCTCTCCTACCGTGAACCGCTGGCCAATGTCCACAAACGCCGGGATGACCGGATTTTTAGGTCCCAACTCTTTCGCGATCCACGATCCGAGGTGCGGCGCGGCCACGGTTTGAGGTGGTTCGTAGCAGGTATGCCAGTGATATTGGTGCCGCGAATGCAGGATGTGGCCCATGTCCGCCGCCACGTACGAGCGGATCAATGTGCCTTTGTCCATCACATTCCCGATGGATTGCAGCCCGTCAGAAAAGTGAATGCCGTCGAGTTTGGTGGGCAAAGATTTGAATGTGCTCAAAACCCGGTTGCCTTCCATGTCCCTTTCGTAAGGCGTGTACAGTTTCGGGTCGAAGGTTTCGGTATGGGCCATACCGCCTGCCATCCATAAAAGAATGACGGTATCTGCGGTGGAGTTGCTGCCGGATTTGCCTTTACAGGAAGACAGCAGGTTTGCTACTGGTGCTCCCGCAGCCAGCGCAGCAAGTGTTGCAGCACTCGCATGCTGCAAAAACTCTCTCCTATTCCATTGGCTTTTCATTTTCAATTATTTTTTAAAACGCTGATTATCAAAAAATTAAACCGTAATATTTATTTTACTTTTTATACTATTAATATTTATTTTTCTTATTTAAAATATCGATCATTTAAAAAGTTACGTATGTAATGATCATATTGTCTGGTTAATGCTATTGGTATGTTTGATACATTCAGAATGTGCTGTATTAATAGATCAACTGAAACTCCGGAACCAATGCAATCGCCCATACCAGATCTTGGATTCCTTCCTCGCTCGGCACCGGTCCGAGTATCTTTTTGGCAGCCGCAATCTCTTTCGGGAGCGGCGTGCGGCCCAATGCTTTTTGGTACAGCTCAGTCACCAGCGAGTCCGACGTCGGATATTTGGTCTTCCAGTTTTTCGCGCCCTCTTTTAATGTTTGGGTAAACTTGCTACCATTGGTTAGTTCCAATGCTTGCAGCAAGTTGGCCTGCGACGTCCGGCTCGTACTCACAGTCTCCCGGTTAGGGCGACCCAGTGAAGTCAGGAACGGATCGTTTTTCACGAGGGCTGCGCGGGCAAAAGGAAGTTTCGGTTTAATGTCCTCAGGTAAGCGTTTGTAAACAATCGCCGAGTCGGCATACATCGGACTGAATGCTACACTGATCGCATCCGAGAACTGTTCGGCCGAAAGCCGCTTTCTTACCATGCCGGTAAACTTGTAATTGTTGGCCATAATGTCCTGCGCTTCTTTCACGGACGTTGAGGGCAGCTGATATGTTTTGGAAGTGACGATCGTGAAGATCAGCTTTTTCATATCATAACCATTTGCGACAAAATCGGAAGCCAGCCAGTCGAGCAAGTCTTCGCTCCACGGTACATTGTCCATCGCATCCACCGGCTCCACAATCCCGCGACCGAGCAGCTGCGCCCATACCCGGTTTGAAACCGTACGGTAAAGACGTCCGTCTTTGGGCTGCACCAGAAAATCTGCAAGCTGACGCAAGCGTTTTTCGGTACTTGCATTAACACTGATCTCACCCAGTTCCGGGAAAAGGATTTTGGTACCAGCGATTTTACCCGTCGGCTTGTCGCAGCGGTTAATCTCTAATAAGGTATCTGCAAAAATGTTCGCGAATGCATAGGAGTCGGCCAGTTTCCAGTCACTGATAAAACTGTCGTGACAGGAAGCACATTTCAGGTTGAGCCCTAGCATCACCTGTGCCACATTCTGGGCGGCCTGCATTTCAGTACGCTGGCTCGAATTGATGGTGCCGCGCCATTTAATGCCTTTTATAAATCCTTCGGAGGCTTTGTCGGGACTGATGAGCTCTTTTACAAAAAAGTTGTAAGGCTTGTTGTCCTGCAAAGAAGTGTAAAGCCATTTGG
Source organism: Dyadobacter luticola (assembly GCF_005860805.1). Lineage (GTDB taxonomy): Bacteria > Bacteroidota > Bacteroidia > Cytophagales > Spirosomataceae > Dyadobacter > Dyadobacter luticola. The sequence continues at coordinate 1,161,976 of NZ_VCEJ01000002.1, forward strand.
TAATGTCAAAACGGCCACCGGTAATGTAGCCAGTTCCGGAATAATCATTTCGCAACGCGTCATTCCAGAATGTCATCCAATGTTGCGCATAGTCGTCATTGCGGCTCAGGAGCTCTTTCGCAAGAATCTCACGTTTGTCGGGACGGCTATCTGCTATGAATGCGGAGATCTTTTCAGGTGGCGGCAGTAAGCCGATAACATCCAGGTAAACCCGGCGGATGTAGGTGCGGTCATCGACAACCGGTTTCCAGGCAATTTTATTTTTTTGAAAATAAGCATTTACAAAAAGATCCACTGGCTTGGTCAGATCGCCGGTTGGCGCTGGTACCGTCGGCATACGCGGTTCGAGTTCTGCCACGCGGTAAATACTTTTTTGCTTGCCGTCGGGCCACAGGGCGCCTTTTTCAATCCAGTAAGTCAATACCTTGATTTCTCTTTCACTCAGGCGTTTTCCTTTGGTCGGCATCGCCTCTTTGTCTCCTTTCGGAAGAGATATGCGCCTGATCAGTTCACTTTTGTCGGGATGGTTCGGGATTACGACCACGCCATCTTCGCCGCCTTTCATAATGGCATCTTTGCTGTCGAGGCGGAGGTCGCCTTTGGTTTTGGTTTCGCTGTGGCAGCTGTAACAGTTGTGGGCCAGGATTGTGCGAACTTCGATGTTCAGTTCCTGTACTTGCTGCGGGTTTAATGCACCATTATTGGTTAAGACAAAATCCGCCTCGGTTTCACCTTCTGGCTCTTTTGTCCCGCCCGCGCCGCCAGGTAACACGCTTGACAGATAGTCATCGCCGTGGGTTAGCATTGCGCCATAATGTCCGGCAAATGATACGCCAAATACAGTGCAGAACAAGAGTGACCGGAAGATCGCCCTGTTTTTAGCTTTCAAGGCAAAAAGCGCCACAACCGTCAAGGTCATGGTCGCAATACCCGACCATTTGTGAATGTTGAATGTTTGCCCGCTCGCATCCTCTGAGTCAGCCAGCATGAGTCCGAAGACCACAGCAAAGACCGCGCTGAACGCACCCACCCAGGTCAATATAGAAATCGCATCGCGGAGAGCGCCCGACTTGCGTTTCCAGTCTAAAATTTCAAGTAAGAGGGCGACGCACAAAAGTCCAATCGGAAAATGCACGAGCAGCGGATGCAGCCGCCCTAAAAATTGCCAAAGCCAGAAAGTTTCGTTTGCTTGGAGTAACACAATATAAAAAATTATGGGTTTAGGAATATTCAGTATAAAGACCTGAAATATTTTGCAATAGTAAAATGATTGAAAATTGGCACTATCCTGCTCTGTCTTGTTTGAATGTGGCGGGATAGCAGTGTTTTGGAGAAATGTCTTGAATAAAAATCAGGAGATCAGTGAAATTTAGTAAGCACAAAGTTAGTAGGGTAACGATTTTGAAATAGTTAAAGTTACAGTTATTCTCAGAATGTGTCAAAGACGGACATTTTGGTAAAATATCCGTCTTTGACAACAAACCACCATTAATAGCCCGGATTCTGGGTCAATTTGGCATTGATCAGGATTTGTGGGGCCGGGATCGGCAGGTAGTATTCATTTTCTGTGTATACATAATCTGTCGAGTTAAAAGGTACGTTTCCGCGGTCCACGGTTGGTTTTTCACGTTCTTTTGCGCCATGAGCATTCATAAATGCGGCCCACTGCGCCGGGGTCATCGTTCTTTTCAGGTCGAAGAAGCGCTGGTTTTCAAAAGCCAGTTCCAGACGGCGTTCTTTCAACACGGCAGTCCGGAATGCAGTTTTGTCCAAAGCGGTCAATGCGGCTAAGCCAGCGCGTTTTCTTACCTGGTTAAGGTAGTCCAGAGCTTCTGCGGTCGGGCCAGTCTGTTCGTTGATCGCTTCCGCCAACATTAAGAGCACATCGGCATAGCGCAGCACCGGCCAGTTGGTATTGGTCCGGTTTACGATGGTATGCGCATAGTTGTATTTGGCAACATAAGGCACCGGATATTCTTTTCCATCCAAAGTAAAGCTGGTTTTCAGTGAAACATCTTTGCGCAAATCACCTTTTTCGTATGCATTGATGATGTCATTGGTAGGAACATTACGTCCGCCGTTTCCACCGGCAGAGTAGCCTGTTACCGCGCCTTTTGAAACCCTCGGTGCAAAAACATATTCGAAGTTGCTCCACTCACCCAGGTCATTATCGCCCTGGTACTGCACTTCGAAGAGCGACTCTGGTCCATTCTTTTTCGCCGCCGACGGATCGAAGTTATCCGCGTAGTTGGCGTTCAGTGAATAACCCAATGTGGTTACCTCTTTCAATGTAGTGACCGTTTCGGCGTATTTTTTCTGAACCAGGTAACTTTTGCCCAGAAGTCCCAGCGCGGCCCCTTTGGTAGCGCGGCCTTTGTCGGCAGCATTGGTGTATTTGGCTGGCAGCAATGTGCTGGCTTCTTTCAAGTCTTTTTCAATCTGTGCCCAAACCTCCGTTTGCGGAGATCTTACCAGATCAAATGCCGGGTCCGGTGTAGCCAACGTCGAAGTCACGATCACAACGTCGCCAAAATACTGCACAAGATTAAAATACAAGTAACCTCTCAAAAATTTGAGCTGCCCCTCGATTTCCTTTCTAGCTCCGTCTTCAAGGGTTGCGCCCTGCATTTTTTCGAGAGTCAGGTTGCAGTTGTAAAGCGTCGCATAATAGTTGTTCCAGATCGCGGCGATCTCACCATTACCTGAGTTTACCGTCCCGAATTCGAATGCTTCCCAGCCGCCCGCGCCACCACGGTCGGAAGGGTTGAGGTCGATGGTCGTGTTATCTGTATAAAATTCGCCGGCCAGGTAAGCGGTGTTGGTGATGGATTGCAGCTGGCTATATACCCCGTTGAGGGCTTGTTTCACCTGCGCTTCGTTTTTGTAAAATACATCCACCCCTACTTTCGTCGGGTCCGTCTGGTTGAGGAAGTCTTCGCTGCACGACGTCTGCAAAAGCGCGGCAACGACCATTCCCAGTATGATTGATTTTTTCATTGTCGTCAATGTTAGAAGTTTACTTTAATACCAGCTGAGAATGTTCTTGGAACAGGGTACGACTCGTCGTCGTTGTTCAGTTCCGTACCGCCGCGCACACCGGCGTCGGGGTTATTTCCAGGATATTTGGTGACCAGAAGCAGGTTGGCAGCATTGATGAAAATGCGGGCGTCGGACAGGATACCTTCCAGTTTTGGCAGCGTGTAGCCGATTGTTACGTTTTTCACCCACATGTGCGTGCCGTCATATACATATCGCTCGCTGCTCTCGCGTGACCATTTGAAATAATCGGTACCACCTTGTGAATGTTTGTCATTTGGATTAGGGCCTGGATTCTCAGGAGATTTCCAGCGGTCTTTCGCTTTTTCCAGCACGTTGAATACACCGTCCATGTTCATGGTTGATGCTTCAATGTTCCGGTAAATGTCGAATTTGTAGGCACCCATCAGCAACACGTTCACATCGAAGCGCTTGTAATCAGCGGCCACGGTCCATGCCCAGTTGAATTTTGGGTTAGGGTTACCAATAATGGTCATATCCTTGGTATCGTAAGACACAATGCCGTCGGGGCTGCCATCCGGATTTCCGTGCAAGTCGGCAAATTTCATCGCGCCTGGTACCGCGCCTTCCTGCAAAGGTGCTTTGTTGATCTCATCCTGGGTGTTGAAAATGCCCAGCTTGCGATACCCGAAGATCATACCGATCGGCTGGCCTACCTGCTGAATGTTGTACCCGCCGTACTGGCTTCCCTGGAGAATAAAATCATTCTGGCCGCGGATGGCGAGTACTTTGTTGCGGTTAATGGTAAAGTTCACATTGGTACGGAAGTTCACCCCGCCAAATCTGGTTTGATAAGTAGCCGCCAGCTCAACGCCCTGGTTCTGCACTTTACCCAGGTTTTTCAATGTTGAAGTAAAACCGGACACCGCAGGAATGCTGTATCCCAGCAACATATCATCCGTGATTTTCTTGTAGTACTCAGCCGTGAAGACGATCTTATTATTTAACAAAGACAGGTCAAGACCAATATCTGTCTGGTTTGATTTTTCCCAGCTCAATTCTGAGTTGGCAAATCGGGTTACCGTTTTACCTGAAACGACGGTATTGTTAAATACATAATTGTTCAAGCCGAGGAAGGCAAGGCTGGCGTAGTTACCATCGTCCCCCGAGTTTTGACCTACACCAAAGTTGTTGTTGGCACTCACGGCGTAGCTGTTGTTACCCGTCATACCCCAGCTGGCGCGCAGTTTCAGGTCAGTCAGCCAGTTTGCTTTTGGCATAAATGATTCTTCGGAAAGCCGCCAACCTACCGAAGCTGCCGGGAAGTTACCAAACTGGTGTCCTTCGCTGAACCTCGAACTTCCTTCACGACGGAAAGAGGCAGAGAATAAGTATTTGTCTTTGAATGAGTAGTTCAGACGGGCCAGGTACGCAATCATGGTCCATTTTCTTTCAATGGAGTTGGAAGAACGGATGGTTGCATTGCCAAGATAGGGCGACAGATCGTCCGGGAAAGTGTTACCTGAACCATAAAGACCTCTTACAACTTCCTGCTGCGCGGTGTAACCCAGCAAAGCATCGAAATGATGATTCTCTCCGAAATTATGATTGTACGTCAGCAACTGGTCAGCCGAGTAGTTGCGTGTTTCTTCCGAATCGTCACGTTCTGTTGCAATCCGTGGAGGCGCGCCGCTGCTACCTGTCGCCACCGGCAAACCGATTGTTGAAGGCACATATTCCTTATAAGTATTGTAGTTGATTTTCGCATTCACCGAAGACCGGAATTTCAGTCCTGGCAAAATTTTGAGCTCCACATAACCATTGGAAAGTACGTCGGCAATGTTCCGGTTGCGCTTGATGTTTTTCAACATATATAATGGGTTCGGAAATCCGAAGATGTCGCCCACACCATTATAATAAGGAATCAGCTCGCCTTTCTCGTCATAAGCCGGGTAGCGCGGGTCAGCTATCAGTGTTAAACCCACTTGTGCATTACGTCCGTCGGTACTAGCCAGGCTCGAACGCGAGTAGCTTCCCGCAATGTTCATACCCATGCTGATAAACTTGTTCACATCGCCGAAGAGATTGGTACGGACCGATGCGCGGTCGTAACCCGTATATTGCAGGGCACCATCTTCCTTGTAATAACCTGCCGAAACGACTGATTTGATTGGGCCTTTTCCGGATGATAAAGTGACGTTAATGTCCTTGTAAGGTGCATTGTTGTGCAGGATCAGGTCAAACCAGTTAGTCGAATACTTTGTGTCCGCGGGATTACGGAAATCAATGGGGATCTCCTCAGTCGAAGGCTGTCTTTTATTGGCCAGAACAAACCGTCCGATGAACACCTCCTTCTTAAACTGCGCAAAATCCTGTCCGTTCAAAACCTTCGTTTTTCTGGAATCAGGCACATTTTGCACACCGTAATCGATGGATACATTCAGGCTGGTCTTGCCTTCCTTGGCCGATTTAGTTGTGATCAGAACCACACCATTGGAACCTCTCGCACCGTAAATTGCCGTTGAAGCCGCATCTTTCAGTACCGAAATGGTTTCGATATCATTGGGGTTCAGGTTTTGTCCAACCGAAATACCGACAGGAAAACCGTCGATAACATAAAGTGGATCCGAGCCGGCTCCCAATGAGCTGATACCACGTACTTTAACCTCGAACTGCTGACCTGGCGTACCGCTTTTTTGCTTAATAATCACACCCGGCGCCTGGCCCTGGATCATCCGCGTTACGTTGGATTTCGGCATTTCACCAATGTCGTCAATGTTGATGACCGACAAAGCGGAGGTGATATCGCGCTTGCGCTGGGTACCGTAACCGACCACAACCACTTCTTCCAGGGCTTTGGTATCTACCACAAGCTGCTGATCGATAGTGGATTGATTACCGACAGTAACCTCTTTGGTAAGGTAGCCGACAAAAGAAAAAACCAGCACATTGGTGCCGGTTTCCGGAACACTGATTTCATAGTTACCGTCAGGGTTAGTGACCGTACCCACGCTCGAACCTTTTAATATTACGCTCACGCCCGGCAGCGCAACGCCCTTATCGTCAGAGACTTTACCTTTCACGGACCGGTCTACCGGCATCTTCACCGGATCGCCGTATTTATTTGTAGTGATGCCTGCCTGAGCCAGGCCAGCACACAGAATGCTCAAAAGCACCGGGGCAAATAGTATTTTGCTTAGAAATTGCCGACCAGTGCTGGGTCGTAATAGTCGAGGTACATGCATAAGCTAGATGATTGATGTTTTAAAGGTTTGGATTGAGTTAAATCGAATGTGAATGGGTGGTTCATTTGTTACATGGCGATTGATTTTGATGGAACATGAGTTGTGAGTTATTTAATAAGTACAATAAATGGTTGGAATTATACTTATTCCCGCAATAGTATTGGTTACAAAAGCGCCTACTATCCTGTTCTATCCGGTTATGAGCCAAAATGTGTAAGAAAGAAACAATTAATATAATTATACAGATGTCGATTTTTCGCGCAGATAAAATGTCGTTTTGGTGAGCATTCACTATTTTTACGCATGTGCAATTGATAGCGATTCTTCTTATGGCCCGAGGTGTACTGCGCATTTTTCTCCTTCTAACACTGTTAATCAGTTTTTCTAGCACTGTCTGCGCCAATCATATCGTGGGTGGAGAGCTAAAAATGTCTCCAAGAGGCGGCGGTAACAAGTTTAAAATCACGCTTATTCAGTTTTGGGACAAAAATCATTTGATCGAAAGCACGCCTACTTCTTCCGGTAACCGTGATGACTATGCGGACCTGTATATTTACCGCAAGCGTGACAATGCTTACATGACCGGGCTCAGGGTCAACTATATCAATTCGGAGACGATTTCTTACCAGAATAAGGCTTGTGCGGTGGTTCGGTCGCTCAATACTTCAAAGGGCATTTATGAGGGTGATGTGACGCTCGATCCGCAGATTTACAATGATCCGGACGGCTATTATGTTGCCTGGGAACGCTGCTGCCGAAATGCGGATATCAACAACATTGTTGCGCCGGGAGACAATGGAATGGTGTTCTATCTCGAATTTCCGCCCGTTACCATCGCGGATTCTGCTCCTGAATTCTATGCGCCAAATGGGCAGTACATTTGCATCAACCGCCCTTTTTCAATGACCATGAGCGCCACCGATGCGGATGGCGATGAACTGCGGTATTCTCTGGTCACACCATTTCGGGGCACGACGGATCCACAGCAGCCTTTTGGTACCAAGACTTCTAAAAGCAGCTACCCTACCATCACTTGGGAAACAGGCATTTCCCTGGCGAGTGTGATCCCGGGCAGCAGCCCGCTGAAAGTCAGTAATACCGGTATCTTGTCTGTCACGGCCAATCACCTGGGGTTATATGTTTTTACTGTTCAATGTGAAGAATACCGGGCCGGAAAAAGGATTGGCGTCGTGCGGCGGGATTTTCAGTTGTTGGTGATCGATTGCAATGATGACCAGCCAGAGCAGCCGGTGATTACGATGCAGGCGAGCCCTGTGCAGGAAGTGACATTTTGCCCGGCAAGTCCTGTTCAGCTCGAAACTGAGAGCTCTTCCGATTGGTCGTACCAGTGGCAACTCAATGGTCTGAACATCCCCGGTGCAACCAATGCCACGATTACGGTGACCGACTCCGGCAGCTATTCCGTAGTGAAAAGTTATACTAAAAAATGTTCACGTGATACCAGCTCACAGGTAGTGATTGCACATTATGCCGCTCCGATCGAGGCGGTCATTTCATCTGCCAAAGACACGCTTTGCCAGAACGAATCCGTCAATTTATTAGCGAATGGCGGCACGCTGAAACCCGGTGAATCCATTAGTTGGACGAGGGACAATGTGGCCCTGGAAGAAAAGGCGGCAAGCCTGACCATCAGCACAGCTGGTACTTATTACATTGAGATTAAAAATGGGACTACTGGCTGTGCGGGTAGGGATACGCTACGAATTGAGCAGGAAACTTTAACGGTGACTTTGCCAGCTAAAAAAGGCATAATCGAGACGTCAAAAACGACCCTGACTCCGCTGGTGACTCCGCCCAATCCCTCCTATTCTTACGCCTGGTCACCGCCCGACGGGCTTGTATCAAATGCAGATGCACAAGCTGCCACAGTTTCACCCACGCAAGATACTGAATATCACTTGACCGTCACTTCACCAAACGGATGCACTGCGGAAGCATCGACGCTGGTTTTCGTGATTGATAAGATGCACATTCCCAATTCGTTTTCTCCTAATAATGATGGTCACAACGATACGTTTCAGATCTATAATGCGAAGGATCAAATTGTAGAAATGCGTATCTATAATCGCTGGGGTGAACTGATTTTTTACTCTCCCGGGTACGAAAAACCGTGGGATGGTACCTATAAAAACGAACCTGTACCGGCGGGAAGCTATCCCTACATCATAAAGACGGAAGAATCTGAAATGAATGGTACTATCCTGCTATTGAAGTAGTTACTATATTTACCGAAAGCTGATAACTAATTTAACATTGTTAATTAGCGTCTTTGTATTCTTTAAATGAGCCGTCAGTATAGAAAATCAGTACACGCTCTATTTTCTTTTCAATACTTACGCTCTTCTCCTGAACTTCCGCAGCTGCTGGCTGCTGTGATTGTTGCCGAGTACTTACCCGAGGTTTACTAACTCTGGGAATTTCTGATTTTACATAACTGCTGGTCTCGCTAGTGGCGATGCCTGTGGGCAGATTCTCATCTTCAAAAACCCAGTTCAAACCCAGATCAGGAAAACGTTTTATAATCTTCTGGATAATGTCGAGACTGGGCTTATTTCTGCCCGCAATGATGTGTGACATACTCGATCGCTGTATCCCGATTTCATCCGCGAAAATGGAAGGCGAAATGTTTTTGTCCGCTAATATCTGCTTGATCTTTTCATTCAGGTCCATCAATTCCAGCTGTAAATTGTGATTTACAAATGTACGGTATACTTCCCTAAATCGAAAGTTAAAACTCGGCTAATTCAATAATGTAAATCGTCTGTTGTAATTTAAAATATTGAATTGTGATTGGTTTACAAATGTTAACCATGTTGATTTGCAAGCGAATACACAAAAAAAGTACGGCACATCACTGCACCGTACTGAATAAAAGCTTTTAAAATTCTCTATGAACGAATGTCAGACAGCTACGTGATTATCGCGCAATGCTTCGTTCAGGGACGTTTTAAGATCTGTGCTCGGCTTTCTCTTTCCGATAATCAAAGCGCAAGGCACATGGTAGGTACCGGCAGCAAATTCTTTCGGCAATGTTCCTGGGATCACTACGGAGTCTTCCGGCACGAAACCTTTGTATTCCACAGGCGTAGAGCCTGTAACATCAATGATTTTGGAGCTGCCCGTAATTGTCACACCAGCGCCTAGCACGGCTCTTTTCCCAATATGTGCGCCTTCCACGACGATACAGCGGGAGCCGATAAATGCACCATCTTCTACAATAACCGGCGAAGCCTGCACGGGTTCCAGCACCCCGCCTATCCCTACGCCACCGCTCAGGTGAACATTCTTTCCGATCTGTGCGCAGCTACCTACAGTGGCCCAGGTATCAACCATGGTACCTTCATCGATATATGCACCAATGTTTACATAAGATGGCATAAGCACAACACCCTTTGAAATGTATGCACCATACCTGGCTACGGCCGGCGGAACAACACGCACGCCTAATTTGTCGTAGCCGGTTTTTAGTTTCATTTTATCATGGTATTCAAAAATCCCGACTTCGCTAACCTCCATCTGTTGAATTGGGAAATAAAGAATAATCGCTTTTTTTAGCGCTTCATTTACTTCCCAGGTGCCATCTTCTTTTGGCTCGGCAACTCTGATGCGTCCTTTATCGAGTTCTTCAACGATTTCCTTAATGTAAGTTCTGGCCGATTCCTCCTTTAAAAGTTCGCGGTTTGTCCAGTAGGATTCAATTTCTTGGGCAAATGTCATGTTTAAGTAAAGAGTTAATGAAAATTATTTAATCCGTTCATTTACAGCTACTTACCTACCATTAAAATTATTTATTTTGAGCTGAATAAACCAAAATAAATACAGCATTATGGAATGATAGGAGATACTGCTTTGTTATACAAATATAAGGAAAGGTCATTAGGAGTTCAGATAATTAAGGAAGTGAATCAACATACAAGTATGATCATAGATTTGCTATCCTAATTAGTAAAATCCAGCATGGAAAAGTTTGAATTTTGCTAATTTCAATAGTAATCATAGTTGATTTGATTTTTAACCACCTCAACTTTTAATCCTCCCTGGCTTTTATTAATATTGCGGCAAATAATCAATCACAAAATAGATATGTCTAACGTCAAAGTTGCAATCAATGGGTTTGGCCGCATCGGCCGCCTGGTTTACCGTCAGATCTATAACATGGAAGGCATCGATATCGTAGCCATCAATGATTTGACAAGTCCAAAAGTATTGGCACACCTACTTAAATACGATACTGCACAGGGCCGTTTTGATGCTGACGTGAAATCAACAGAGAACTCAGTAGTCGTTAACGGAGAAAATATCATTATCTACGCACAGCGTGACCCATCACAAATTCCCTGGGCAGCGCACTATGTAGATGTTGTTTTGGAATGTACTGGCTTTTTTACCAGCCAGGAATCGGCAAGCGCACACATTAAGGCGGGTGCCAAAAAAGTGGTTATCTCCGCTCCTGCTACGGGTGACCTGAAAACAATCGTTTTCAATGTAAACCACAACATCCTGGACGGTTCTGAAACCATCATCAGCGGTGCATCTTGTACTACCAACTGTCTTGCTCCGATGGCGCAGGTTTTGGAAGAGCAATTCGGCATTGTAAATGGTTTGATGACCACCATCCACGCTTACACAAATGACCAGAATACACAGGATGCGCCACATCCAAAAGGTGATTTGAGAAGAGCGAGAGCTGCTGCTCAGAACATTGTACCTAACAGTACTGGTGCTGCAAAGGCGATCGGTTTGGTTCTTCCTTCACTGAAAGGCAAACTGGACGGTTCTGCGCAACGTGTACCAACATTGACTGGTTCACTTACCGAAGTAACTGCAATCGTTTCTAAACAAACAACGGTTGAAGAAATCAACGCAGCGATGAAAGCAGCGGCAAACGAAAGCTTTGGCTACACCGAAGACGAAATTGTAAGCAGCGACATCATCGGTATCAACTACGGATCATTGTTTGACGCTACGCAAACACGTGTTCAGAAAGTGGGTGATTCTCAGCTGGTGAGAACTGTGGCTTGGTATGACAATGAAATGTCTTACGTTTCACAGCTGGTAAGAACTGTTTACTACTTCGCTGGATTGATCAACAAGTAGTCTGAATTTTCAGATAGGCAAAAGGGGTTCCATATAGTTGGAACCCCTTTTTTTGTTAAAGCAGTTTAGCCTTAATGTATTTGATCGAATAACCTTTCGCGGTGAAAATGGTTTCGTAATGGGTTTTCACACCGTAATGTTCTTCTATCAAAGGCGACTGGTAAAGATTATCCGTGTGATCCAGAATTTCAAAATGCGCGGTCTGGGCAATGCTGTCCAGTGTATAATCGTAAAGAAAATCGCTGTCCGTTTTTAAATGAAAGAGGCCGTCACGTTTCAGAAAACCTGCATATTGTGATAAGAACTTTGCATTTGTAAGTCGCCTGATCTCGTCCCGGTCACGGACTTGCGGGTCAGGATGGACCAGCCAGATCTCACTTAACTCATTCTCTGCAAAAAATTCATCCGCATATTGGATCCCTCCTCTCAGGAAAGCCACGTTGAGGAGCTTCTCAGCTGAGGCTACTGCGCTTCCCCGGGCAATCCGATCGCCTTTGATGTCCATCCCGATGAAGTTCTTATCCGGAAATTTCTGTCCGAGTCCTATGGTATATTCGCCTTTTCCGCAGGCCAATTCTACGACAATCGGGTTCTCGTTATTAAAGTAAAGCTTGTTCCAATTCCCCTTAATTTCGGTATAAAGCGGCTTGCCGGCCTGGATTATATTTTCCGCAGTTTCGTTAAACTGATAATACTCTTTTTTTCTCCTTGTCATTCTTGTGCTTATAATTGATCGATGTCGGCGACCACGAAGGTACTTCCGCCGACGTAAATGGCATCTTCCGGACCCGAATCCGAAATGGCCGCCTGAAGGGCTTCATTTACATTCCCGAAAACCTGTCCAGCCAAACCAACAGAAAGTGCCTTATCACGCAGATCTGACGCATTTAAAGCCCGGACATTGCCTGGCTGACAGAAATAATAAATTCCTTCTTTCGGAAAAAGTTGAAGCATGCCCGTAATATCCTTGTCTCCGACGAAGCCTACCACAAATCGTTTAACCTGATTCGGCAGATCATTAAATTGCTCCATCGCGATGGTCAGTCCTGCGACATTATGCGCTGTGTCGCAATAAATCAGCGGTTTTAAACCCAGCTGCTGCCAGCGACCTTTTAAGCCAGTCAGCGCCACTACAGAAGCGAGGGCACTTTGTATACTTGGCCGGGAAATGTTCCAGCCCTGGGTATTCAGTACTTCAACCGCTGCGAGAACACCACCCAGATTTTTTAGCTGGTAAGATCCGGCCAGATCGAGCGCCAGGTTTTCCCAAATTGATTCTTTGGAAAGTTTATCGATTACCTGAACGAGCATTTTGCCCACACTCATGCCGGTTTTTATGATATCAAATCTTTCTGAGCCGAAAGTAATCGGCGCATTGAGCGACTTGGCTTTTTCAAGCATTACCTCTGCAATCGCGGTTTCCTGCAACTCACTTACTACAACCGGAACCGAATCTTTAATGATCCCGGCCTTTTCTCCGGCAATTTCCGGCAATGTTTCACCTAAAAATTGCGTGTGATCCAGACTAATGTTTGTGATGACCGAAATAGCTGGCGTAATAATATTTGTTGAGTCCAATCTCCCGCCCATACCTACCTCAATCACCGCTACATCAACATGAGCCTCTGCGAAGTAAGCAAAAGCCATTGCAACGGTCACCTCAAAGAATGAAGGATTCAATCTATCAATGTTAGATTGCTGAGAGGCAGTAAAGTCGATAATAAACTGCTCGTTAATATCGTTACCGTTAACCCTTATACGTTCCCTGAAATCCTTTAAATGTGGCGAAGTATATAACCCGACTTTATACCCTGATTGCTGTAAAATAGCAGCCAGCATGTGGGATGTGCTTCCTTTCCCGTTGGTTCCGGCAACATGTATGGTAGGGTATTTATCCTGGGGATCCCCAAGAGATTTACACAACTCCCGGGTAGTATGAAGGCCCGGCTTGAAAGCCCGGGCCCCTATATGCTGAAAAACGGGTAATCTGGCGAAAAGATAGTCGATCGTTTCCTGGTAATTCATTCCTGTTACCGAGAGCGTATTTTAAAGGTAATTGTTCCGATGGATTCGTCAGGAACATTAGATGATTTTGGTATGAAAGTCAGATCGCGGACGGCACTTTTGTATTTGTTTACCACTGCATAATCCGTCACTGTTGTGCTCTGCGTCACAACGCTCTTTACCCGACCGTTTTTATCTACGGTTATTTTAAAAGTAATGTCCCCGGTAGCATCTGAATTGTCATCCACAACCGGTCGTCTCGACCAGCTCCAACCCGACAAGCTCAAACCTACTGCTGTACCTCCGCCGCCGCCTTCGCCTTTATAAGTCTTTGCGAACAAGCTACCGGTTTTAGAACCCTTATCTCCCACTCCTTCGGCGTCGTCACCATTGTTATTACCGCCAACACCTGTTTGCGTCCCGTTGGTACCATTACTGCCTGATTTGCTTCCGGAAGATTTAGAAAACAAAGCATCTTTATTAATCGCTTTTTCAACAACCGGCTTGGCCACCGGAGCAGAAGCATTTTCAGAACCACTCGATTTCTTGACGTCCGTTTTCTCAGGTGCTTCCACCGGACTTTCGGCCTTCGTAGTGATCACCGGCTTTTCTGCAACGGTTTTTGTAGGTTTTGGAGATTCGATTTTTGGAGGAGTTGGCGGCGTTGGTTTTGGTGTAGAAACCGATTTAACCTTCTTTACCTCGTCCGCATCGGCCTTCATGTTTTGGGCTACCTTGCTATCATTGGGCTTGTTGAATGTCTGAATATCGCCCTTACCTACCTTGCTCGTACCGTAATTCACTTCAACAAACAACTCCATCGGCGCCACTTTTGGAAGCGAACTATTCAAGCGGATAAAGAAAAACAGGCCGAGCATAGCAATTGTGATCCCGAAGGACCATGCCCAGGATATTGCAATTCTTTGTCGATCTTCTGCCTGTAATGTGATCATTGATGTCGGTGATTTCTTTCGAAAACGTAAATTTAAAAAAATTCGTATGTAATGAAAAAGGAGCCCTAAGCTCCCATTTCCCTATTTTCTGTAAGCTTTATTCTTAAAAACCCAGCCTTCTTCGCCAATCACTTGTTTGAGTTTCGCCGATGAGCGGTAGGCATCCGTCTCGTTGTCATATCCGCCGATGGAGACCTTTACCTTTTTACTGTACCGGGTTGCAGGCAAAATGGCGGCGTTTTCAAAACCTTTTCCTTTTAATTCTGTTAATAAAACATTCGCCTGCTTTGGGCCTTTGAATGCGCCTGCTATCACGTAAAACCTGGAATCAGCGCTTTTGGAAGTGATTACCGGGGTAGCTGGCGCGACAGACGAATCTACTGGTGCAGCTGCTGCTGGCAAAGCTTTAGCGGCCGAGTCTACCGAAGCGATCTTCGCAGGAGCCGGCGCTTCCTCCTTTACTTCCACAACCTCTTCAACCGGTGTTGACTCGACTTCCGTAGCTGGTTTTGAAGCGAAAAGCTCGGTAAATGGATTTAATGTACTTCTGATTTCGCTATTCGAAGAATTGACCAGGAAAAAGCTGATACCGCAAAGCAAGCCAGTAATCACCGCAGCGGCAGCCCATCCGAGCCAGCGTCTTGGTTTTACTTTCTCTTCACCCAACTCAATTACTTCAACGTCACTATCATTTACAAAACTTCCAGCCGATGAATTAGCAGATACCAGCTCGCGGTTCAGCGCTTTTACCTGCACTTTTTCAAAACCAAACCACTCGTCTTTGAAGTACTTACCAGTGTTAGGTTCAAAAACCAGCTTGCCTTCCACGTTTTTATGAAACTCCCCAATCCCTGCAATGCTGGCTTTTCCACTAGATTCTAACGCAGCACGCAGCTTTTCGGTGTAAGACCTCACATATTCAACCGCTTCAATGTGCGGCCACTTTTCTTCTCTTGAAATATAGTTTGCCAGCAGCCCGTCATCCAGTTTGAGATACTCATTAAACGCCAGCTTTTTCGCCGGCGGCATAAAGAAACCCGACGAGGTGTCGAAAGAGGCCGGAACCTGGTGCGACAGCAAAGCCCCAAAGCCGGGAATGATCACGAATTCATATTCGCCGATGAGTTTTCGGATGACGGTTTCGACTGCTATCATGAATCATTTTTTGGAGTTAACTGAGCGAAGTTAAAAAGAAAACGATAATCCTCCAATAAAGTTAAGCCCCTGCTGCGGGTAGTACTGGTAGCGCTGATACTGTTTTCCAAGCACATTGTTGATCGATACAAAGGCCGAGAAGTTCCTGGTTAACAAGTAGTCAATCTTCAAATTCAGGTCAGCAATCACCGGCAATTTCGTCACGACACCCGACTGAAAATTCTTCGCTTTTATGCCTCTTAAAACATAAAAATCTGTTGTGATAAACAGCTTTTTGCTGATCGTAAGCGCATTGAACCAGTTAATAGTTAAGTCGGGACGGTGCCAGGCCTCCTCTGTATTATCCATCGAATAATCGAAGAAATTAGCCTTCAAAGACGTCTTGAAAAGATCATTATAGTTATAGCCAACTTGCGCTGAAATGGTCATCACCTTGGTTTTTCCTGAATCGTAAATCACAGAAAAACGGGATGTATCT
The DNA here is from genome assembly GCF_005860805.1 of Dyadobacter luticola. Taxonomy (GTDB): domain Bacteria; phylum Bacteroidota; class Bacteroidia; order Cytophagales; family Spirosomataceae; genus Dyadobacter; species Dyadobacter luticola. Next base: position 1,177,926 of record NZ_VCEJ01000002.1, read on the forward strand.
GCCAAAGAATTGTTGAAGTTGTAAAAATTGCGGTACATCGTGTACGCCAATTTTCCTTCATAGTTGAAGCCGCTCGTTGTTTCACCTTTTACTCCTCCGCTAAACTCAGCTGTTTTTTCTGTATTGGCAATTAGCACGTTAGGCCCCAGCCATTGATTTTCACTCAACATACTTCTCAATGTATTCCGGACGATATCACCGTTCCATCCAGCAAAAATATGGAGACCAGTAAAAGGCGTAACGTCCAGGTTCACTGCCGGGAAAGCCTTGGTTTTATTGATATCCAGTTCGCTGTCGGTTTCATTCACGACATTAATGCCGGCTGATACTGTGAATGCTTCATCTGCATACTTGAATGTTGGTCTCACCCGGAAAAGGTTACGGTTGTAAGTCAGGCGATCCACACGTTGGGAGACAAATGCATCCGCATCAAGCAGCGCGTAAAACTTTTCAGAAATTGGCACGGAAGCCATCAACTTTGTTCCCCAGTCAATTTCCGAGGCGCTATACCTATCCTTAACAGTGTTAAGGCTTGTTTTAACGGAGTAATCGACCAAAACAGAAGCGTCCGTATTCTCGAAACCGAGGTTTACTCCGAACTGATTAATGGTCTGGCGGATCGTGTCGCGGTCAACATTGATCCCTTCCGGCTGCGGCTTGTAACCATAGAAGTAGTAGTTTTTGCGGTCATAACCAAAGTCAGCCTCCACCTTGTATTTGCTGCGAATGTATTTCCCGCCAATCTTGATGTTGGTACCCGCATTCGCCGAGTTCTTACCATCCACCGGGCCATTTGCTGCAGAAAGATGCTTTAACTGAGCAGTGAAAGCCAGATCTTCCGACGGCCGTCCGCCGACAAACAACTCTCCCAGGAGGCGGCCATAATTACCTCCACCAAGCTTTACATAGTTATTCAAAACGTCCGGCTTTGCTTCTCTTTCTTTTTCATCCGAAGAAACGCCGACGGACGGGGTAAGTTTTGGCGATGAAATGTTGATCTGCGGATCGATGATTTCGTAGTTAACCTTCTTCTTGCCAGTCTCTCCCTGTACGGGTTGTACTTTATCAAAAACCCGGTTGGCCGGGGCAAATTCAATGCTCTTTTCCTTGACGATCTCGTAGGTCTGGCTTTCGATCTCGCCTTTTTGCGCAAGCACAAGCTGAGAGGAAAAACCAAGTGTCATTAAAAGCAACGAAATACGCTTTGTGTTGGAATTTATCATGGGTTACAAGATTTTCTGTCTACCTGGAACGGGGTGATTATTTCAATTTTTCAATTTGCGTGAGCTTTTCCTTAGCCAGCTCCACTGCCTCTTTATCATCAGAATTTTCGATGATCGAGTTTAATGTTGCCTTCGCCTGGCCCACTTCATTCATACCGACATATACATCTGCCAGCAAAATGAACGAGCGTGCGCGCCAGTAATCGTAGCCCTCAAAGTTTTTGCCCATTTCGATAATGGCCGTTTCGGCTTCCTTATACTTTTTCTCTTTGTTGAGTATCATCGCCGACCAGTAGCTGGCTTCCGCCCCAAATTCGTCTTTCGATGAGCTCATGACCTTCTTAAATTCCTCGGCCGCTTTTTTCAAATCACCTTTTTCGTAAGGAACCTTGCCCATATACAGCTGCGCTTTACCCACGCCACCCGGTACTACATTACCTACATTCACGACTTCCTTCGCATAATAAAGCGTCGAATCGTAGCTTTTCAAGGTATAGTAAGTGTCCATCAAACCAATCCATGCCTGCGTCTGCTCCTTTTTGCTTTCAGAATTTCTAAGCAAAACCCGGAAGTTGGTCACGGCATTGTTAAAGTTACCGCGACCTATTTCAAGCTCGGCCGATCTTTGCGCGGATGCTGCCACGAATGTTGACCGGTTTTCCTGAACCACTTTACTGTAAGCCTGCAATGCTTCATTCACTTTACCCAGCTTGTCATAGGAAGAAGCAATGAAGTAATGTGCATCGTACTGGTGTTTGCTGGCCGGGTAGCTGCTTAGGAATTGTTGCAGCGAATTGATCGCGTTTTCATATTTCTCCGCATAATATAGGTTGCGAACATTGTCGAATTCCACCTCTTCCAATTTTTCATTGCCAGGATTGTTTTTCCTGACCACACCCAGCACCTGCGTAAATTCTTCCGGACGTCCCACGGCTGTGTAACTTTCCTGGATACCTTCCAGCGCGCTGCTCGCGGACGGTGAATCCGGATAGTCCGTCAGGATTCTCCGAAAATCGACGATTGCCTGCTCATACACCTGCAAGTTGTAATAAGACTGCGCGCGGCGGAGCAATGCTGCAGGAATAATCGTGCTCTTAGGTTTTTCATTGATCATGCGGGTGAAACCTTTCACAGCCGCAGAATAACTCTGGTTTTGGAAATCGATATCCGCTAACTGGAAATAGGCATCGTCCAGGTAGCGTGACTGAGGATACTGACTGATCAGCTGCTCGAACTGCTTGCGCGCTTCCGGCTCACGGTTCATATACACATAAGCCCGAGCTTTCTGAAACAATGCGTAATCCTTGTCAACCTTTCCTTTGGCAGCAACCTGCTCGTAAGTCCTGATCGCTTCATTGTAATTTTTGGCAGCGAGATAGCAGTCCGCGAGACGCGAGTAGGCATCTTCGATCATTTGCGCATCCATGCCTTCAATGTTGTTGGTAAACTCTTTGAAGTAAGGCAGCGCCTGCGCATATTTCTTTTGATTGTAATAAATGTATCCCAAAGCGTAAAGGCTCTTTCTTCCATATAAACCCGATTTTCCATTTTTAGAAATCTGGGTGTAAAGTGCAGCCGCTTCATCAACACGCTTCAAACCATACGTTGCCTCCGCTTTATAGAATGCCGCAGAGTTGCTGATTTCAGGATCGATCGGAAATTTCAAAGATTTGTCGAACATGGCGATTGCCTGATCGTACCGCTCCTGATTAAAATCCGTCACACCCTGATTGAAAGTCAACCGCTGGTAGGTACCATTGATTTTAGCATTGCGTGTTTTCAGGCCTTCAATGTATTTGATGGCAGTGGAACTGTTGCTAGAACTCGCATATCCTTCTGCTACTAATTCTGTCGCTTCCTCCGTATGCTTACTCTGCGGATACTTCGCCATGAAGTTAGTAAACTCTTTTACCGCCTCTGCATTATTCCCGGTTTTCAACTGGACTTTCGCGTGGTTGTAGGAAGCTTCCTCCTGCACAGTAGTATTGAAATCCAACCGTGCTGCATTATCGAAGGATGTTAAAGCATTGCTTAAATTATTCGTCTTTAAGTAGCTGACACCCAACAAGTAAGAGGCGTACTGCGAAACAGAATCCTTGCCCGATCCAACTGGTTTTAGCTCCTTAATTGTACCTTCAAAATTGCCTGTCCGGAATTGTGAATGTCCGTAATGTAAAGCAACAGATGGAGGAACAGTGCCTGGTCTCATTCGCTTATAGCGCTCGTAAGCTTTCACAGCACCTGCATAATCACCTTTTTCGTAGTATACTTCTGCCACATATAAAGCCACGTCATCCAGTTTAGTATTGCCCCGCTGCTGCGTGAGGATCTTTTCACCATATTGGAGCAGCTCATCATATTTCTTCAATTGATACAAGGAAGAAATAATCCAGTTAGGCGCTTCATTTTTATAGAAAGGATGGTCTTCAATGCGCTTGAAATCCTCGTACGCAGCGTCAAAATTGTTTTTCTGATAATTGATAACCCCGGCATAAAATGAAGCATCGCCGGCATTTGCGAAGGACGCTTCTGTTTTAACCTGGTTAAATAATGGGAGTGCCAAATCTGGCTGTTTCGTATTATAATAAGACATCGCCAGCTGGTAGGTACTTTCTGCCGTACCATTCACCTGAACTGCTTTTTCAAGATATGTGATGGCTTTTTCGTAGTTACCGGCTTCGTAGTAGTAGCGGCCCAGATCACCGTAAATTTGCTGTGCTTTGGGGTGCTCAGCGTGGTTTTTCACAAAGCGGTCGACCTGCACTTCAGCCTCCGGATAGTTGAGATATAAGCCTGTGACGGCTACATAATATTCGGCCGTGACCTTGTTGTAATCGCTGGTGCTGAGCAACTTGTCCTGGGTATTGAGAAACTCGCCAAACTCCTGCCGCGCGGCGACAAAATTGGACTTCTCATAATATTCCAGACCATTTCGAAAGTGGGCCTCCGGCTCGGTAATGCTTAATGTATTCTGAGCCATAACGGAAGACGCGCCAACATATAAAAGCATTCCGAACGTAGTGGTGGCGCCGTGTTTAAAGACCATAGAGACTGAGTTGGTGGATTTTTGAATTAAATTGTTGAGGTAAACCATATCTATCTAAAAGACTGTTTTAGCTGACACTTACCGCCCAAAATTCGTTTGCTATCTAACGAAAAGTGTACTAAAACCGTATACGTCGCGATTTTGTATTGCCCTATACAGACCTAAAACACAACATTATTACGTTTCAGCGTGTCCGAAAAGTCATCATGCATTGCATCAAACCGGCGACTGACCGCACTGATAAAATCATTATCTATACATTGTTCCAGCTCGGGAAGCTCCTGAATCTCATAATCATCGATTTTGTAAGTCTGCTCATACATGCCTGACTCTACTTTGATGATATATTTGCTGTTCCACTGGTAGAGGCCGATCTTGAATTGCGGGTTGGGTATATCTTTAATGTATCTCATTTAATTGTTGTCAGAATGCGTAACTTGTTCATTATCATATTAGCACTAAATATTTTAGTTGAATTTTCAGGTTGTTCAGGCCAAAATAAGAAAGATGCTGCTGATTTTTTCCTAAAAGGAAATCAATCACTAAGTCAAAAGAACTATGCCGAGGCAATCCGTTTTTACGACGAAGCGATCGCCAAAAATGCAGATTTTTCGGACGCCTATCTTAACAAAGGGATAACTTTATTGAAACTGGAACAGGCTGATAAGGCGGCGGAGGTTTTGACAGAAGCGATTAAGATTGACCCATCTCTCGTCCAGGCAAATCTCGTTCGCGCCGAATCCATGCTTCGCCTCGGTCAGTTGCGTGAAGCAGCGGAGAATTTAAAGCATATAGAAAAACAATATGCAGACTCTTCTTCCTATCATTTGCTGAAAGGAAACTTACTGCAAGCCCAGAGCGAGCCGACTCAGGCGATTTCGGAATACGATCGGGCAATTGCACTTGACAAGCGGAACATTGAAGCGTACATCAACCGGGGTGCGGTATACTATGCATTGCATTCGTACAAAATTGCAAAGCTCGATTTCCAGTCAGCCATCGTGCTGGATCCTGCGCAGCCACAAGCATTGAACAACCTGGGATTAATTTTTATGCACGAGCAGCAGTGGTCCTCTGCCCTCTCCTGTTTTGATAAAATCCTGAATCGGAACCCAGCAGATGCGTATGCTTTAAATAACAAAGGCTACACACTCATGCAAACCGGCGAACTCGCAAAAGCAAAAGATCTGATTGATAAGTCGCTGGAAATCCTGCCAAAAAATGGCTACGCGCTTCGCAACCTCGGTGTCTATTATAGAAAAAGTAATCAAAATGAAAAAGCCCTGGAAGCATTTTCCAAGGCCATCGAAATCGCTGAGCCTGTTGATCAGTTATACGGCTTGACCGGCCAGACTTACTACGATCAAAAGAAACTCAAAGAAGCCTGTGAAATCTGGAAGCAGGGTGTTGTACTGAAAGATTCTATTTCAGTAGCGTCCGCAGCGAAATACTGTCATTAAAAACTTTGTTCACGCGCTTGCCGCCTCAGTTCTCTCCAAACCTTTTCATTTTCATAAGGATCAGTAAAAATCTCCAGCAAACTGATTGACTGGCCTGTCCAGAACTGTAGTAGAACTGATTCGAGCTCTTCAAGATCCGAAGCTTTAAAATAGCTTATTGCTGAATCTTCACAAGTACGCCTTGCAGAAAATGAATGTCTCGTTTCAAAAAATTCCTCCATTTCCGGCAAGCCGGTCGGCCCATCGATCATTCTGAAAATATTTCCCCCAGCATTGTTAAGTACAATTATTTTCAAATTCTCCGGCAGCGATTTATTCAAGAACCCGTTCCGGTCATATAGGAATGCCACGTCGCCTACAATCAAAACTGTCGGCTGACCGTTCACCATCGCAGCACCAATTGCTGTACTCACGCAGCCGTCAATTCCACTCGTTCCACGATTGGAAAAAATTCCAGAAACATGTTCCGGCATACCTAGCATATTTAGATATCGAATCGACATACTATTTGCTACATGTAACTGATATGAACTTTTTAATGACTTAATACTTAAATCTATTCCAGTTAAATCATTTAACGATGTTAGATTTTCGAGGTATTCATGCTTCAAACGACCGGAAACTGTGTTTTTAGCGCTCCAAGTAAGTCCAAATGCTTCATCATTTTCAGGATCAACATTTTGAGTAAATAGTTGATAATCAATTTTCTCAAAGAGTGATTCAAAGAAATAAGTCGGTGATATAGGCAGAAATCTGGACACGGATTGCGTCGGATCAGCCAGAATGTTATCCAGGCCGATATGCCAATGTTGCTTTGGCGTGTTTTTTCTCAGGAAGTTCTTTAAATCCTTTGAAATAAATGATAAACCAGCAGTGATAAGAAGGTCAGGCTGTAATTCTGTTACTTCTGGAAAGCTCAAAAATAGGTCGTGATTCCCAATAAACTGGTTGCCATTTAGATTTGAAATGCAGTCCCCAACTATCGGAATTCCCCACTCATCAGAAATCTGCGCGAGCACCCGACTTAACCTTTCATCCGGACCGTGCTGACCAATCGCAATAAGTATCTTCTTAGAATCATCCCATTCATTTAAAATGTCCATCCATTGATCAGGCGACAAAATCCGGTCCGGCTCTTGCCTTTTGATGATCCTAAGATTAGCCGACTGCTTCCAAGTTTCAGAAGCCTGCGGATAGAATGGTTCGCGTATCGGAATGTTAATGTGCACCGGGCCGTAAGGAAGTGCCGCGGCAACATTGATAGCTTCATTCACCGTTCTGCTGATCGACCACTGTACATCCTTATGGCCATAATCCGGCGACAGTTCAAAAGCTTTCTTTACGTGCTTTCCATAAATGTCGTTTTGGTAGATCGTTTGCCCGTCATATTGGTGCAGCCACTCTTTTGGGCGGTCGGCTGTTAAAATTAATAGCGGAATCTGCTGAAAAAACGCCTCTGAGACGGCCGGAGCAAAATTATAAGCTGCACTCCCGGAAGTACAAATCAGAACAACTGGAACGCGGATTTGCTGCGCCATTCCCATTGCAATAAAGCCCGCCGAGCGCTCGTCAATACAAACATGCGTCTTAAAGCCGCCATGACGCGCAAAAGCTAATGTGAGCGCCGCGCTGCGAGATCCCGGAGAAATAACTACATGCCGGATTCCATGACCGTAACAAATGGCCGCCAGATCTATTATTGGTTGTAAAATAGCCATGACATAAATGAAAATAGCCTCATGATGAGGCTATTAAAAAATATTCAAACTCTTCTAAAAGAAACCCGGAACATTAACCCAGGTAAGTTTTCAAAGCTTTGCTTCTGGATACGTGGCGCAATCTTCTGATCGCTTTTTCTTTGATCTGGCGTACGCGTTCGCGGGTGAGATTAAACTTCTCCCCTATCTCTTCCAAAGTCATCGCATGCTCGCCATTTAAGCCGAAATACAAGGCAATTACATCTGCCTCACGCTGTGTCAAAGTGCACAATGCACGCTGAACTTCCTTCCGAAGTGACTCATTTACAAGCCCTGAATCCGGTTTGTCTTCCAGATCATTTTCCAGGACGTCCAGCAAGCTGTTCTCTTCACCCTGTACAAAAGGAGCATCCATCGACACGTGGCGACCAGAAATTTTCATGGTATCCACAACCTCCGAAGACGAAATTTCGAGTACTTCCGCCAATTCCTCAGGAGATGGCTCACGCTCGAAGCGTTGTTCCAGCTCAGAGAAAGTCTTGGAAATTTTATTCAGCGAACCTACCCGGTTCAAAGGCAGACGAACGATACGTGACTGTTCGGCAAGTGCCTGAAGAATTGACTGACGAATCCACCAAACTGCGTAAGAAATGAATTTAAATCCCCGTGTTTCATCAAAACGTTGTGCAGCTTTGATCAGACCGAGGTTTCCTTCATTAATCAAATCGCCCAATGAAAGGCCCTGATTCTGATATTGCTTTGCTACTGAAACTACGAAACGAAGGTTGGCTTTGGTTAATCTTTCCAGGGCAAGCTGATCGCCGTCCCTGATCTTTTGAGCTAAGGTCACCTCCTCATCCGGCGTTAACAAATCTACCTTACCGATTTCCTGCAAATATTTGTCTAACGATTGACTCTCCCGGTTGGTAATTTGCTTACTGATCTTTAGCTGTCTCATCTATATCTGTATTAAGTATGTTATTGACGACATTCGTTGTGTCCCTCTATCAGAAACACGGTTTTACTCTTTTTTGTTCTCAGGTTTAGGAAGCAAAACCTTGCGGGACAGGCGATACTTTCCGGTCTTCTTATCGATCTCAACCAGTTTCACCTGAACCTCTTCGCCTACCTCAAGAACGCCATCCATCTTTTCAAGTCGCTCCCACTTAATCTCAGAAATATGCAGCAATCCGTCTTTGCCTGGCAGGAACTCAACAAACGCGCCGAATGGCATGATAGACTTAACTTTTCCTGAATATATTTCGCCAATTTCAGGTACCAGGATAATGCCTTTAATGCGGGCAACCGCCTTATCCATCGAAGTCTTATCCGCTGAAAATATACTTACGAAGCCAGCGCCATCTTTCTCTTCGATTGAAACCGTTGCTCCGGACTCTTTTTGAATGTCCTGAACCACTTTTCCACCCGGTCCGATTACCGCTCCGATCATCTCGCGGTCGATCTTGATCACAACAGCACGAGGCGTATGTGGTTTCAGATCCGCACGGCTTTCGGTAATGGTTTTGTTCATTTCGCCCAGAATGTGCAATCTGCCGGCTTTTGCCTGCATCAATGCTTCTGTTAAAACTTCAAATGAAAGTCCGTTTACTTTCATATCCATCTGGCAAGCTGTAATACCAGCCTCAGTTCCAGTTACTTTGAAGTCCATATCACCCAAATGATCTTCATCACCGAGGATATCTGAAAGTACCGCATACTTACCGGTAGCTTCGTCAGAGATCAATCCCATCGCGATACCTGATACAGGTGCTTTTACTTTCAAACCTGAATCCATCAACGCAAGAGAACCTGCGCAAACCGTCGCCATCGAAGACGAACCGTTTGATTCAAGGATATCAGAAACGATGCGGATGGTGTATGGGTTGTCCTCAACCGGCGGCAAAATCTTTTTCAATGCACGCAATGCCAGGTTTCCGTGACCTACTTCCCGACGGCCAGGTCCACGGTTTGGTTTTACTTCCCCCGTAGAAAATCCAGGGAAGTTGTAGTGCAGCATGAATTTGCTGTAACCGTATTTTAAAGGAGAATCAATGATCTGCTCATCGTTTTTGGTACCCAATGTTACCGTAGTAAGTGACTGGGTTTCACCTCTTGTGAATAATGCTGAACCGTGCGCGTTTGGTAAAAAATCTACTTCTGATGCAATCGGTCTAACTTCATCCAGGGCGCGTCCGTCCAGACGTTTTCTTTCGTCCAAAACCAAACGGCGTGAAGCTTCCCACACCAGGTCATTGAAATATCTCTTTGCAAGCGCTTTATTCAGTTCCTCTTCCTCGCCAATTGAAGCGATAAATTCTTCCCAGACCGCTTTGAAACCATCTTTACGAACTGTTTTATTGGTAGAACCCAGCTGGGTTACAGCGTAAATTTTATCGTAAGCAAATGTTCTCAAACGCGCTTCCAGTTCCTCATCCGCTTCGTCGCCTACGTATTCTCTTTTTTCTGTTTTGCCAACTGCCGCTTCAAATTCTTTCAGCGCCAGACATTGTTCTTTAATCACTGCGTGCGCCACTTTCAAAGCCTCGATCACTTCTTCTTCCGAAACTTCGCTCATCTCACCTTCCACCATCGCAATGTCGTTGTAAGTAGCACCTACCATCAGGTCTAATGTAGCGCGCTCCAATTCGGCCGAACCCGGGTTCACAACATATGCACCGTCGATTTTGGCAACACGCACCTCTGAAACAGGACCGCCAAAAGGAATGTCCGACGCAGCCAGTGCAGCAGATGCCGCCAATGCAGCCAATGCATCCGGCAAAGCAGTCGGGTCAGCAGAGATCATCAGGATATTTACCTGAACTTCTGCGTGGTAATCGTCTGGGAACAGAGGACGAAGAACGCGGTCAACCAGGCGGCTTACCAGTACTTCACTGTCAGACAGTTTGCCTTCACGGCGTTGGAAGCTTCCAGGAATACGTCCCGCAGAAGCAAATTTTTCCTGATAATCAACCGATAACGGAAGAAAATCAAGGCCTTCCTTAATATCTTTATTAGCAACCACGGTTGCCAGCAGCATGGTGTTACCCAATCTTACGACTACCGAGCCATCGGCTTGCTTCGCTAATTTGCCTGTTTCAATAGTGATTTCCCTACCATCGGGCAAGGGTATAGTCTTAGTAACTATATTAAAGAGCATAAAATGATGTGATTTTTGTAGCTGTAAAACGCCATCCTGACGTCTTTTAATTTTCCGCAAAAAATCAGGGAACTGTCATAATGATGAAGTTCCCTGATTTTGACTTACTTACGAATGTTCAATTCGGCAATAATCGCACGATAGCGGCTAATGTCATTTTTGAAAAGATAGTCCAGCAATCTTCTGCGCTTTCCTACCATTTTAAGAAGACCAAGACGGGTGTCGTTGTCTTTTTTGTGCGTTTTCAAGTGCTCGTTCAAATAGTTGATACGGTACGTGAACAATGCAATTTGAGATTCAGCAGATCCAGTGTCTGCACTCTCTTTTTTAAAACCTTTCGATTCGAAGATCTCGCTCTTCTTTTCCGCGGTTAAATACATGATTGTAACAACAGATTAATTATATGAAGCATATACAGCACCTTGCTGTAAATAAGGCTGCAAAAGTAGCACTTTTATAATTATTTTAAAAATATAATTTGCTATGATTGGATAAGCCGTGATTTGCCGAATCTACTTACCCATTTGGATTTTATTCTCTTGAAGAACATCTGATATACATCTTTTTCAAACAGCCGTGAGTCGCTCCTGGCTTTGTCAATAAAGTAGATACCCGACAATAAGAGCACCGAATTTGCCATCCAGGCACCGATTGGCACCGCCAGCAAGCCTTCTTTCACCCATTTATCACCCTGGTTGGTCAATACGTAAAGCAGAATAAAAAATAAAATCGAAACCAGCACAGGTACACCAAACCCACCTTTTTTAATGATAGCTCCCAGTGGCGCACCGATTAAAAACATGATCAGACAAGAAATTGCCTGGGTATATTTATGGTGTTTTTCCAATTCATACTTACTCGCATCTTTCAGCTTCGTCTGCAGATATTCCGTTTGCGATTTGGTATAACTCAGCATACTATTCGCAGCGCTCTTGGTGTTTTGCAGGATCTCTTTTTTCAAACTATCTGAAACCGGCTTAACCAGCAAAGAGTCAATCCATTTCCCTTTTTTAATGGTCTTGTCAGTACCCTCGCGGTAGTTATAGGAATAATATTGCTGACTGCCCGCTACCAGATTCTTCCTGGTTTCCTGATAAGAGTTACGCAGCGAATCTGCCGTGGAAGTCAGATCGCTGATGTTCTTCATGAACTCGTGGTATTTAAACTGACCCTCATCCGTCCGTTTCATGCCGAAAGAAGAAAGGCTTTCCGTCAACCGGTAATGTTTGAACGAGTTACGACTGAAATTGGAATAAGCCTGTGTAGCGCCCGTCGGCGAGGCAATGTATACCGGCCGCGAATTGGCGGAATTGGTTTCATCCGTATACCGCGTCCCGTTGTAAAGCTCGATCACCAGGTAACGGTTCTCATTAATCGAATACATTCTGCCCGAGTCAGCGAGGATAATTTCCGTATTTCCCAGCTCGTATGACCGGTTATTATGCTTGTAAATCACCATACCGATCAGCTTTCCATTATCCTGCTTCCGGTCCACCTTAATGCTGTATCCTGGCAAATCATTGTAGAAAATTCCTTCCTTGATCTTCAAGGTAGCCTTAGTGGTTTTAATGTCATACAAAAGACTGTAACCTTTCAAATTAGCCCACGGAGATACTCTATCATTAAAAAAGAACGAAAACACACTGATAAAAAGCGCCACAAGGAAAAGCGGCAGCATGGCCCTGACGATGGAAATACCGGCACTTTTCAGCGCAGTAAGCTCAAAAAACTCTCCCAGGTTACCGAAAGCCATCAGTGACGAAAGCAATGTGGCCAGCGGAAGCGCCGTAGGAACGGTGATCAGGCTGAAAAAGAAGAATAACTGCGCGTAATCGGCAACACCAAGATCCTTGGAAACAAAGTCGTCAATGTAAAAAATCATGATCCGCATCAGGAACACGAAAACCACGACAGACATGGTGATTATAAACGGACCCCAAAATGAGGTTAAAATAAGCTTATCCAGCTTTTTCATCAACTACCAACTATTTCTCTAAGATTATCCATAAAACCCTCCCACAACGACGCCAGCTCATCCTGGTCCTTGTTCGACGAATAGTCGATCACCCTCAAAAAGGTCGTCTGGGTTAACTCGCTAACTTCCAGTTTTAGTTCCAGATGATTGTTATCGAGGTTATCCTCACTCGTATTTTCAAAATCAAATCGCACGCCCTTGTTAATTCTCAATCCGGTTTGCCTGGCAATGTGGCTGTCGCCGTCCCACTGAAAATCGAAGCGGTGGTCGGGCAGGACTGTGACCTTTTCAGCAAACCATTGTTGCAGCCCTGATGGTGTAGATATATATGGAAATAATACTTTGGGCGAGGAACGCAATTCAAATTCAGTAATAAACTTATATTTTTCCATACCAACTAAAATTAAAAGGTTGACCTGTCAGCAGCGGCCTTACGCGCTGATTTAAAAGTTGTAATATAGCATAATTCGAGAATAAATGCCTTTAAACTTCATTTTGGTTTTTTCACAAGATCAACAATTTTGGTGCCAAAAATACTAAAACGGGTTGTGCGATAAGTTTATTTAACATACTTTTGCACCACAATTAACTCGGCGGGGTAGCTCAGATGGTTAGAGCGTAGGATTCATAACCCTAAGGTCGGCAGTTCGATCCTGCTCCCCGCTACATTGACAGACATCCCTTTCTGGATGTCTTTTTTTGTTTCCTACCCTCTGTACGGAGAATTAAAATGCCATTCTTTCGGTTTACTCTCCCGGGTACACCACCGAATCACCATTCTCTGTATGAAATTATTGTTGCAATACCTCAGCCGGTACAAAGGCCTGATACTGCTCGCCTTGCTGATGGCCGCCATCAACCAGGTTTTTTCGCTTTTAAACCCTTATATATTAGGTAACTATCTCATCGACCCGTACGCCAACAAAGCAGCGCAGTTCAGGGCGAAAGGTATGGACGATGCATTTTTCCGAGGCGTCCTGCTTGGGTTGCTCATGATCATCGGCACGGCCATGGTGTCCCGGATCGCCAAAGCATTCCAGGATTATGTGGTCAATGTCGTGATCCAAAAGTTCGGCGCCAACCTGTATACCGACGGGCTGAGGCACGCATTAAGGCTTCCTTTCCAGGATTTCGAGGACCAGCGTAGCGGCGAAACATTATCGGTACTTCAAAAGGTACGTGCTGACTGTGAGAAGTTTATCACCAGCTTTGTCAATGTACTTTTTGCAACATTGGTAGGCATCGTCTTCGTGGTGATCGTAGCATTCAAGCTCAGCCCGATGTTGCCGCTGATCTATTTGGTAGGTTCCGTGGTACTGGCTATTTTGACCAGTGTTTTGAGTAAAAAAATCAAGGCGATTCAGAAGAACATTGTCAAGGAAACCACCGCCCTCGCTGGCTCCACCACCGAATCTCTGCGGAACATTGAACTGGTGAAAAGTCTCGGACTTACCCAGCAGGAAATCAGCCGGTTAAATACCACAACATTCAAAATCCTGAAACTGGAACTCCGCAAAGTGAAGAGCATCCGGTCGATCAGTTTTATCCAGGGAACGTTCGTCAACTTCCTGCAGCAGTGCATTATGTTCGCGCTTATTTTCTTTGTTTTCCAAGACAAAATTACCGTTGGACAAATGATGATGATGCAGTTCTACTCCTTCTTCATCTTCGGTCCGCTGCAAGAATTGGGTAATGTAATCCTCTCATACAGAGAGGCAGAGGCTTCTCTCAATAACTTACAGGTTTTATTAGCGCGACCTATCGAACGCAAACCAGCGAAACCTGAACTCGTCGACGAAATCAAAGCATTAAGATTCGATCACGTCAAATTCCAGCACCAGACCGCCAACCGGCCCGCGCTGGAAAACATCTCTTTTCAGGTCGAACGCGGAGAGAGTATTGCATTTGTCGGGCCATCGGGTTCGGGGAAAACAACATTGGTTAAGTTGCTGGTGGGCTTGTATAACCCGATCGAAGGCGATGTGTATTATAATGGTATCAATGGCAGCAACATTGATTTCGACGAGATCAGGAACAAAATCGGTTTCGTGACGCAGGATACGCAGCTTTTTTCCGGCACGATCAAGGAAAACCTGCTTTTTGTAAATCCGGACGCGACTGATGAAATGATCAATGATGTTTTATTAAAAGCCGCTTGCTATAACCTTTTGGCGAGAGCTGAAAATGGTATTGAAACGGTGATCGGTGAGGGAGGCTTGAAATTATCAGGCGGTGAACGTCAGCGACTTTCGATTGCGCGGGCACTACTCCGCAACCCAAACCTGATCATTTTCGACGAAGCGACTTCCGCACTCGATTCGCTCACAGAAGAAGAAATTTCCAACACGATCCGCAACATTACCGATCAGCGCCAGCACATTACGGTGATGATCGCCCACCGCCTGTCGACCATCATGCACGCCGATCGGATATATGTCCTCGAAAAAGGCAAAATCGTCGAAACCGGCAGCCACGATGATCTTTTGGACGAGAAAGGTTTATACTATGCCATGTGGCGCCAGCAAATCGGCGAGCGCAAAAACGAGCCTGCGCTCCACGCCTGATCTTTCGCAAGAATCAGGTTTTCATTCGCCCCGGATCCGTTTTATTTTGTTCAAAACATTTTAGGGTTGAACAAAGTAAAACCGAATTATGGAAGATATAAAGGACATCAATTGGCCTGACATTCAGGGAAGTCTGCACCAGAAAGGCTACGCGCTGGTTCCAAATGCATTGGAACAAAAAGAATGTGATCAGCTTATCGAAGGCTACGACCAGCCTGAATTTTATCGGAAAACGATCGTCATGGAACGTTACCGGTTTGGTCTTGGGGAATACAAATATTTCAATTACCCGCTACCGCCTTTAATCCAGCATCTCCGGAAAGGCTTTTATCCAAAACTCGCGCCGGTTGCCAATAAATGGATGGAAGTGCTGCAAATACCCGTAAGTTATTTCGAAAACTTTGCTGATTTTCAAGCCCTTTGCCACAAACATCAGCAAGACAAACCCACCGCATTGATCTTGAAGTACGGCGTAGGCGGACATAACACCTTGCACCAGGATCTGTACGGCGAGGTGTATTTTCCAATCCAAATGGTCTTGTTTTTAAGTCAGCCGGGGGAAGATTATGAAGGCGGCGAATTTGTATTAACCCAGCAAACGCCGCGCGCGCAGTCCAAAGCCATTGTTTTAAAACCAAACAAAGGTGATATCCTGCTTTTTACGACCAACTTCCGGCCGGTGAAAGGCAGCAGAGGTTACTATCGCGTCAATATGAAACATGGCGTAAGTGAGGTGCATAGCGGCAACCGTTATACGCTCGGCATTATTTTTCATGATGCTTTGAGCTAGTGTATGATACAGCATTCACAACTCGGACCTCCAACATTTGGAACGAGCAGAAAATTGAAAAAGCTGATCGACAAAAAGCGGATTTGCTTTGGAGGAAATAAAAACCTCAAAATTTACGGCAGGCTCGATTGCAGCTCAGGCAAAAGGATGAAATTTCAGAACCGGGTTTTCTTTGAATCGGAAAAAGACGCGCTGGGAAATGGGTACCGGCCGTGCGGACTTTGCATGCGGGAAGAATATAAAAAGTGGAAACAAAATTTAGGCTAATTCTTTGACTGCCAGACTTCTCCATAAATAGAATACCAGGTAACTCTCCCACCCTTTGAATTGCGCAAAAAGCGCGTCGATTTTCTGCGTTTCGCTTCTTTCCTGAATGATACCGTGGCTCGTCAAAGCATTCAGCAAACCAATGTCACCGTGTGGAATTCCTTCCGGTTCTTTCAACGATTTCATCAGGGCATAATTCGCCGTCCATACGCCGATACCTTTGTGGCTGATCAGTGCTTTTTTGCGGGCTTCGAAATCGGGTAAGTCCAGTAGCATTTCTTTACTTAAACTGCCATCCAGGAATGCGCGGGCAATTCCGATCAGATACTCGGCTTTTTTCTGTGAAAACTGCATCCCACGCAACTCGTCAACTTCCGCTTCTGCCAGAATTTCGGCGGCTGGAAAAATGTGGTACACGTGATTATCATACTCCAAATGTTCACCAAAACGCTCGACCAGCCTGCGTTTCAACCGGTACGCAAAAGATAAATTAATCTGCTGCCCGATAATGCTCCAGCAGATCGCCTCAAAAAGATTGGCAATACCAATCACCCGCAAACCCTGATAGGCATCAGCCATGTAAGACAGCCGGTTATCTGCCAGAAGCCCGTCGTAAAATGGCTGAATGTTGCGGTCCATATCAAACCAATCCACGACATATTTCGTCAAAAAATCTTTTGCTTCGGCAGACACATTTCCTTCCAAAACCGACACATCCAGAAATGCACCATTTGACTTGATGGCGATCAGTAGCAACTCGCCATCGAGGGCCAGGGACTTATAAATCGTATTGTTTTTGATCAGATGCAGACAGTCGTCGTAGTTCCGGTTCAGAAACCAGAGACATTCTTCAAAGCTAAAAAGCGCGGGTATCGGGATCAGCACCCGGCGGTCATTATCCATAAGTCAAATTTAATGCGGCTGAAATGTTGCGAAAACCCGAAACTTGCGGTGCGGCAACATTAATGTAAAATCTTGAAAACCAGCTCGCGCAGCAACTCACCTTCCGAAATGCTCACGCCATCCAATCCTTTCAACCGACCGTCCGATTCGCGGAGATAATGTATAATGTTGGCCACTTTGGGCAGCGGATAATTCCGGCACGCCAGCAGATAATCCTTCACAAAATAAGGATTGACGCCCAGCTCCGTGGCCAGGCTTCGTTCACTTTTATCCTTCGAAGTATGCGCGATCAGCAGTTTTGAAAAAAATCCAAAAAGAATGATCAGGATCGGAGAAAGCGGGTTATCCTTCGGATTGGCAGAGAAATAAGTCGCTATCTGGTTGGCCTTCAAAATGTCCCGGTTCATCAGCGCTTTTTGAAATTCAAAAACATTGTATTCCTTGCTGATCCCCACAAAACGCTCCACCGCGCCCGCGTCGATGCCTTCGTCCACGCGCAGGTTCACCATAATTTTCCGGATTTCATTGGACAGCCTTTTCAAATCATTCCCAATGTTGTCCACCAGCATTTGTATCGCCTTGGGACTGATTTTCACGCCTT
Organism: Dyadobacter luticola; assembly: GCF_005860805.1. Lineage (GTDB taxonomy): Bacteria > Bacteroidota > Bacteroidia > Cytophagales > Spirosomataceae > Dyadobacter > Dyadobacter luticola. The sequence goes on from NZ_VCEJ01000002.1 coordinate 1,195,609, forward strand.
CATGCTGACAAAAAGAAGATACCCACTCGGGCAGCTTGTTGTCGTACATTTTCTTCGACTGCACCACGGCGCCTTTTGTATTGATCGCCTTGATGTAAGCCTTGCGCTCATCGGCATTGGCATGAAAGCAAAACACCAGCACCGTGCTTTTGAGCGGGTTTAATGCGTAATCTTCCAGCCGCGCCTGCTGCTCTTTCTGCTCAATTCCGCCCAGCTTGTTGGCATCTTTTACAATCACCAGCTGCCGCTCCGACATGAATGGAAATCTTTTGGCATAACCCAGAACACCCGTCAAATCAATGTCTTTTCCATAAAGCACAAATTGGTTAAAACCCTTCTCAGACTCCGGCACAACCCTTTTTTCGAGTTCATCCGTAATCGAATCAATGTAGTAGGGCTCGTCGCCGTGCAGGAAATATATGGGCTGGAATGTCTTGCTTCTAATCTCTTTTAAAATGCTGTCGGGTGTCTGCGCCATGGCAAAAAATATTCGGTAAGGGCAAATGCTGCCCTGGTTTTCGGGTTTTAAAAGTAATGCGATTGCCGGATTTTCTGGTTATACAACTGCATTTTCGGCGAGAAAAAGCGCCGCATTTTTTGTCAGATCAGGATAGAAATCTTTAAACTTCTCATAATAAAAGGCTTCATTGTTTTTCAGATCCGATACTGCGGTTTTGATCGGCGCTAAAAATGGCGCACGACGGGAAAGTCGCTGGAATGTCAGGTCGATGCCCTCAAATGTCGCATAAGTGGTGAGCCAATCCTGGCGGATCATCGAGCGCACCATCGGGATCATTTCCTCCGGGATCAGGTATTCGTTTTTCTCGATCAGGGCATATTTGTCGTGCGCGTAAACCTTTAAAGGCACGTCGCAATAATCGCTGAATTTGCTCGCCAGGAAATAATCAAAATAAATGTCCATCACAATGCCCGACAACTTGCCCTGCGCCAGCGCCGCTACTTCCTTGGCTTCCTGGACCAGCGGATGCGTATCTGTAAACGAATCGATAAACCGGTGAAGTTTCAATCCCAGCACATAATCCGGATTCCAGCCAACCGTTTTTTCATCCGTCAAACGGCCTTTGATAAAGTCTCCGACGTAGTTTCCCATGAGCACGCCCTCTTGTTCCCCTGATAGCAAAATGTGGGCTAAAAAATTCATTTGAATAGCATTTTAATAAAATTCCCGTAGGTTTGCTTACCTGCATTTATCAAGGAACAATTATTTTACAACAATCATTATTTTAATCACCTGAGCAAATGAAAGTCGAAAAAAATAACGTGATCGCGTTAACATATAGTCTTCGCATTCCTGACTCGGAAGGCGAAACAGACGTGGTAGAAGTCGTTTCGGAGGAAGATCCGATGTATTTTATACAGGGTATCAGCGGATTACCCGAAGGTTTTGAAAATCAGATTGAAGGCCTTTCTGCCGGCGATACATTCGAATTTACAGTTGCGCCGGAAGAAGGTTACGGTGAATATGACGAGGAAGCGGTGGTAGACCTGCCCAAATCTATTTTCCAGATGGACGATGTGGACCAGGAAGAATTGCTGCAAGTCGGTAACATTATTCCGATGACCAACGACGAAGGCGAAAGAATGCACGGCCAGGTTGTTGAGATCAAAGACGACGTCGTGATCATGAACTTCAACCACCCGCTGGCAGGAAAAGAAATGCATTTTTCGGGTCAGATCATTTCAGTACGCCCGGCAACCGCCGAAGAACTCAGCCACGGACACGTGCACGGAGCGGGCGGGGTGCATCACCATTAATTTTAATGAGTGAATGAGTGGATATTACTAGTGTTCACTCATTCACTCATTCAAAATTCACTCATTTATTTTCGCGTACTGCTCCACCTCCACGCCGAACCGCTTCAAAAATTCCACTCCTTCTTCCACGGCGATTCCTTTGTATGCGGCGTAGGAATTCAGGAAAATGACTTTCTTTATTTTCATTGTGTAAATCACCCGCGCGCAGGCAATGCAGGGCGCTAGTGTGACAAAAAGCGTGGATCCTTCAATGTTTGATCCGTTTTTTACGGCGAATAAAATCGCGTTTTGCTCGGCGTGTAAGGCCAGCGAGCAACTTCCTTTTGCATCTCTCGCACAGCCGGTTTCCGGAAATTCTTCATCACAGTTATGCGTCCCGGCCGGCGGACCATTGTAGCCGATTGAAATGATCCGGGTATCCTTCGTGAGTACTGCGCCTACCTGCGCTTTGATGCAATGTGAACGCATGGCAAGATTTTTTGCTAGATCCATAAAAATAGCATCAAATTCCGGCCGCAAATTCGTTTTAGGTAATGTCATTCGTGATTTGAAAAGAATTGGTTACAAACTTAGATAAATGCGCTGGGATTCAACAACGGAAGTATGGTAAGGGTAGTTTTGCTTCAAATTATTTTACTGGCAGCTTGCATTCCTGCGTTTTCACAGCAGGACAAAGTTACCCTGACCCTGACCAATAGCCCGGCTACCCTTTTCAAGAACTACAAATTTTTCATCCAGGAAGTTGAGGACAAGCGAATTTTACCGGGTGCGGGAGTTGGAAAAGTAATTGCTTTGGGCAAAGAAGTGCCGATGGTACTGCCGGGAAATGTTGAAAAGGAGCTATTTAACTATTGGTCATTTGCCGCACCCAGAAAGACGCAGGCCACGCTCCCACTTTATGTGACGGTGAAGGAATTTTCTGTCAATGAAAAACGCGCCGGCCCAAACAAGGTAACCGGCGATGTGAAGCTGCACGTACGTTTCCGCTGGTACCGCGATATGCAGCCGGTGGAACTGACCAGTTACCAGACCTCCGCCACATATACCCGGCCCGAAAAGGATTTTGATTACGAAAAACTGTTCAAACAATTGCTGGATCAATCATTAGCCAGTTTTCACAAATGGATGGAAACAAACTCGGGCAAAAATCCGGCGCTAGCGCGAAGTTTGATCTTGGTTTTCAAGGAAGTTACTGAAAATAAAGAAGATACTGTTTTTTATTCGCCCAAAAGACCGCTGATCTGGGACGATTTCAAAGTCCGGAATGGTAAGCCCGGCAGCAGGTATGCGGCGGCGGTTTTCACTAGTTTTGGCTATGAAGGGCGGTCCTACCCAAAAGACAATGATCTGGTGGTAGAGATTGGCCTGAAAATATTCATGGTCAAAAGCATGTCCTGGGGGCGGCCGGAATCGCGCACTCCAAGTACGTTGCGGCACGAGCAGATACATTTCGACATTACCCGGCTGGTCGTGGAGAAATTTAAAGAGCGGCTGAAAAAGGCTGAACTCACGATTGAAGACCACGACAGCGAGATCCAGTATCAGTTTTTGGAAGCATTCCGCGAAATGAATCATGACCAGGAGCAATACGATGGGGAAACCGGCCACGGACTCAACCCCGGAGCGCAAGCGGCCTGGGACAAAAAAGTAGCCGCACAAATTGAAGCATTATACCAGGTGCAGTAACTAGTCTGCGGTAATGCTGATCACGTTCTCAATTTCCTGGTTCACGACGTAGTTTTTAAGATAAAAATCAAAAGCATTCGTATCCGAGGGAAATGTGGCATCGCTCACAACATAAAGCGAATTTCCGTCCTTAAAGCTCCTGACCGCATGTTTCGGGACTGCATGCACAATATGTGTATCGGAAAAATATATAAAAATACTTTGCGAGACTGCAATCGCTGAAAACAGAAAAATTGAGGCAAAAGCATATTTCAAATACTGATAATCCCGGGAATGTAGTGCGTACCAAATCAAAAACAACATGGCGTAAAACAGCCACATTTCGGGCTTGCTGAAATGCAGGTTAGTGATCAGAAATTGAGGAAGTTGTTCCGGAATTTTCACAGATATATCCGTCAGCCGCGCCGACCAGTCCACGATGAATGCTGCAATCTCCTGCAAAAGGCTCAGGCCTGTCAAACTCGCCAGCAAAAGCGCCATCGCGGCGGGGAGGAGCACATTGGTAAATGCGATTACAAACGGATTGACGAGCCAAAAGTAAGTCGGGAATTGATGAAAATAGTAAATGCTCAAAGGGAACGTGACCAGCTGCGCCGCGAAGGACATCGCAGTAACCTGCCAAATGAATTTCAAAATCCGATTATCCGGTTTAAGAATATTAGAAATCGGCTCAAAAAGCAGGAAAATCCCACTCATTGCCAGATAGGAAAGCTGAAAACCCACGTCATATAATGCTGATGGATCAAAAAGCAGGATCAGGAATGCGGAGATCGCCAGCGTATTCATCGCATTGTTTTGCCTTTTGAAAACTTCTGCGAAAACAAAAACAATACACATCACAGTAGCCCGCTGCACGCAGGGTGAAAATCCGGTAGCCAGCGCATAAAATCCCAGCAAGCCTATCACCAGCAAAAGATAAAGCAGATTCCCAAACCGAAACCGCTTGATCCATCCGAGCAAATAGCTGATGCTGAGAAAGATAATCGCCACGTGCATACCCGAAACCGATAGAATGTGCACCGTACCCGACGCAATGTAACTATCCACCTGCGCCTCGCCCAGATCATCCCGGCGACCGAGTAACATGGCCTTGACCAACCCGTAAGACTGATCATTCCTGATTTGTTTTCTAAAAACCTGATCTGCCCAATCAGAAACTTGCAGACTTAGCAAGCCTAATGTTCGAGGTACACCATTCTGGTCAACCATGTAGAAGCTGTGTTCCGGCAGGTACGCGGTCCACAATATTCCTTTATTTCTTAAGTATCGGCGGTAGTCAAACTGATCGGGGTTACTCGCTTCTATCGGCCGGTTCAAATTCCCGCGGACAATGATCAAATCGCCTGGTCTTGGGATTTGTGCAGCTTTGGAATCAATGTTGATCAGCGCCTTCAAATCCACATTCATCCAAGCACCACTCCGAAGTTTCAGCCGGTCGACGGTCACTTCCATACGCACCGACTTACTCCGTTTTTCAGGTAGACTAGTTACCCTGGCTTCGTAAAAATCATAGGCTACGACGCCAAGCAGCCGGGTTTCCGCATCGCGTTTTTCCTCAACATTTATATTTGAAAAAGCACCCAGTAAAATGAAGAATGCGGCCAGACTGACTCCCGACGCCAATTTTTTCTTTTTGAAATAATAAAAGAGGAATATAACAAGAAGCACCACCAACATAAATCCCGGAACAAGAGAAGACATTGAAAACTGACCAAAAAGCCAGTCCCCAATGACAATTCCCGAAATAAGATACAGAGCGATGCCGACGAACGGGGCGCGTGAAAGCATAAGTTTTTACCTGACTACAAAACGCTTGGTTAAAGACTGATTGCCCGAAGTGACTTTGAAAAAATACAAGCCGCTCGGAAAGCTTTTTACGTCGAGTGAGGTACGGTTGACCGCGTCATCGGTCACCTTTTGTCCGCGTACATTGAATACGCTGACCGTGAAAGTTTCAAAATTGGGAGTAAAAACGTTGGTGAAAAGCGTGCCGCTCACGGGGTTTGGGTAAACTTCCACCAGCAGATTATCGGTGGTGATCCTGGAAAATTCCGCCAGCTTGGCCCGGCGCGGACTCAGTGCCAGCACCGCGTGCATTCTTTCCTTCTGATCATTGGTAAAAATGCTCATACACAAGTCCGGCGAGTAATCCATGTAATTTTCGATCATATTTCTGGTCCGCACGCCATGGCAATTAGAAAATACCGGCGAGCAGGAAATGTCCGTCGTTTCATTTTTCGTGTTGGCCGTAGGAGTATCGTCGCAATAATCGGTTCCGCAGGTTTTATCGCCCCAAATGTGGATCAGGCCCAGCCAGTGTCCTACTTCATGCGTTGTCGTGCGGCCCAGGTTGTAAATCTTTGTTGTGATCACCTCAGCATCGCGCCCGAAATAGCGGTAATCAATGATGACGCCGTCGGTTGACGCATCTTCCTCATCTTCGGCAGTCGCAAGCCCCGCGGTGCGATCGGTGATTTCGGTGACGACGGGGAATTGGGAAGTTCCGAGATATCGGTCTGTCAGCCTGCAAACCCAGATATTCAGGTATCGATTGGTAGCCCAGGCCGGCGCGATGGTTGTTAATTTTTCGGCATCGGTGATCGGGCTGAACTGGGCGGTAGCATCGTAATCCCGGGTAATCGTCACCAGCTTAAAACGGATACCTGTATCAACCGCCAGTGAATCGGTATAAAAACCCCGATAACCCGAAATATTGCCGTAATCTTCATTCAGAACATCAATCTGGCTTTGGATCTGCGCGTCGCTGATGTTGGAATTGGCAGCCCCGCCGACGGCACCACTCGACCTGTCGTGCACCACATGCACCACGACCGGTATCGTCACAATGTCATCGGCGGATGTGCGCAGATTGGAGCGGTTTTGCTGGATATAATTCCTGATCGCCTCTTCGGAAGCAACGCGCTTATTGATCAGCGACGGCTTTTTGAGCAGCCGGAATGAATCGCGCTCGACTTCCGCGCAACGGATTAATTGAGAATCCAGGACCTGCGCTCGAAGTACCGAGAACAGGCCTGCTACCAGGATCAATGTCAGTAAAAACCTACTGCTCCGATTTTTCATAAGCTGCGAGAATATCCTTCACCAAACGGTGCCTTACCACGTCGGAACCGTCCAGTTCCACGAAACTGATCCCTTTGATACCTTTCAAAACATTGAGCGAATCAATCAGACCCGATTTCAGGTTTTTCGGTAAATCGATCTGCGATTTATCCCCGGTAATGATCGCCTTCGAGCTCGGACCCATCCTGGTCAGGAACATTTTCATCTGCATCGGCGTCGTGTTTTGCGCCTCATCGAGCAGGATAAATGCATTGTTCAGGGTACGGCCGCGCATGTACGCGAGCGGCGCAATCTCTATGACGCGACTTTCCAGATAAAGTTTCAACTTTTCCGGCGCAATCATATCATCCAGCGCATCGTAAATCGGGCGCAGGTACGGATCAATCTTTTCTTTCAAATCCCCCGGCAAGAAACCCAGGTTCTCGCCAGCCTCTACCGCAGGTCTGGTAATGATGATTTTCTTAACTTCTTTATTTTTCAAAGCCCTGACCGCGATGGCCACGGCTGTGTAAGTCTTACCGGTACCCGCAGGCCCCACTGCAAAAACCAGGTCATATTTCCCGGCTTGCTCCACCAGCAATTTCTGGTTAGCCGTTTTCGCTTTTACAACCAGTCCTTTATTTCCATAAACAATGACATCTTCGTCATTTTCGCCACTCGCCACCGGCAATTTCACCACACCATTGAGGTAACCTTTGACATTGTCGTTGGTGATTTTGCCATACCGCTGGTAATGTGCCAGAAGCGAATCCATGATGTCGGTGATGCGGATAATTTCGGGTGCAGTGCCCTGGATGCGGATCTCGTTTCCGCGTGAAATAATTTTGCTTTCCGGGAAAGCGGCGGCGACTTCTTTAATATTCGAATTGTGAATACCCAAAAAATCCACCATTGATACGTCTTCGAGCGTGATGATTTTTTCCAGCAAATGAATTAATGTTTAGTGTTTCCTTATTTCCTCTAAAATTTAGTAATAATAACCAACAATTTATAAAACATCGGAACAGATTTTCCAACAGCGCAAACAAAAAAATCTTTAAAAATAAGGTGCTTTCTGACCAACTGTTTCATTATCAGACATGCAACCCAAGGTCACATTTTAGAAAAAAATTTAATGTTCCAAGATCGCCTCCCCGCCTTTCCTCAGAGCCCTTCTATGCTTAACTTTGTCTTAACATGGAAAACAATAAGGCACCCAACAACTCCCCGAAGAAAGGTCCAAATTCCGGTAGTTTTCAGAAGAAGGCTTACGGCACTCGGACACCAGCTATTGACCAGTCTTTCAGTAAGTTACCCCCTCAGGCAATCGATGTAGAGGAGGCTATTCTGGGTGCTTTAATGATCGAAAAAGATGCCCTCACGGCCGTCGCCGACATCCTCCGTCCGGACTCATTTTACAAGGAAGCGCACGTCCGGATATACACCGCGATCATCACGCTTTTTGCCGATTCGGAACCGATCGATATGCTTACGGTTACATCCAAATTGCGGAGTACCGGCGAACTGGAACTGATCGGCGGGGCGTCGTACATTATGGAGCTGACCAGCAAGGTCAATTCCGCCGCCAACATTGAATACCATGCCCGTATCATTTCCCAGGCTTTTATCAAAAGAGAGCTGATCAAGATTTCGTCCGAGATCCAGCGGGAAGCATTTGAAGATACGACCGACGTTTTCAGGCTGCTCGACAAAACCGAGCAGGCACTATTTGAAATTTCTGAATCAAACATTAAGAAAAACTATTCGGATATGGGCGCGCTGATGCGACAAGCCCTTGCCGAACTGGATCTGAAAAAGAATAACAAAGACGGTCTGACCGGCGTACCTTCCGGTTTCAGCGCGCTCGACCGGCTGACTTCCGGCTGGCAAAAAACTGAGCTGATGATCCTCGCGGCCCGTCCTGGTATGGGAAAAACGGCATTCGTCGTTTCGTCACTCCGGAATGCTGCCGTGGACTTCAATATGCCTGTCGCTATTTTCTCTCTTGAAATGTCCTCGGTGCAGCTGGTCAATCGTTTGATATCTGCTGAGGCTGAGATCGATAGTGAAAAAATCAGGAAGGGAAGTCTTGCCCCGCACGAGTGGGAGCAGCTTCACCACCGGATTCACAGACTTACAAATGCACCGATTTTTATCGACGATACCCCCGCCCTCTCTATTTTGGAACTGCGGGCAAAATGCCGCCGTCTGAAAGCCCAGCACGACATTCAAATGATTGTGATCGACTACTTGCAGCTGATGACCGGCGATACCGGCGGAAAAGGTGCAGGTAACCGCGAGCAGGAAATTGCGATGATTTCGAGGTCACTTAAAAACCTCGCGAAAGAGCTGGATGTACCGGTTATTGCGCTTTCGCAGCTGAGCCGGGCGGTAGAAACACGGGGCGGTGAAAAACGCCCGCAACTTTCGGATTTAAGGGAATCGGGATCGATCGAGCAGGATGCCGATATGGTTTTGTTCTTGTACCGTCCTGAATATTATGGAATTACAGAAGACGAAACCGGAAATTCAGTAGCTGGTATCGGTGAAGTAATCGTAGCTAAAAACCGCGCGGGCTCGCTGGATACGGTGCAGCTGCGGTTTATTGGCAAGTATACCAAATTTATGGACCTGGATTCCGGCTTTACTCCTGCCCCATTCTCGGTCGACCGCCCGATCCCGGTTTCAAGCAATCCGATTTCGTCATTCGAAAGTCAGAGCAAGCCGGCTCCCGGAGGAGGAACATTGCGAAGCCGTGCGAATGACATTAACCGCAGCGATTTCGACTTCAATGGTCCTGGAAGTGAGCCGCCATTCTGACGGCTCGTTTTTCCAAAACCTTATTTTTTGATTAATAGCGCCACATTCTCTACGTGGTGCGTGTTCGGGAACATGTCTACGGGCTGGGCTTTCGTCACTTCATAATGTTCCGACATTAACGCCAGGTCCCGCGCCTGTGTAGCCGTATTGCAGCTTACATACACGATGCGGTCGGGCGAAGCTTTTAAAATCGTTTCTACAACCGGCAAGTCCATTCCCGCGCGTGGCGGGTCAGTAATGATAACGTCCGGGCGGCCGTGGGTTTGCAGGAAGTTTTCATTCATAATATTCCGCATATCTCCTGCAAAAAACGATGTATTTGAAATTCCATTTAATTCGGAATTCCTACGCGCGTCCTGCACCGCGGCTTCTACATACTCCACGCCTACGACCTTTTTGGCGCGGCGGGCTACAAAGTTAGCTATCGTGCCGGTACCGGTGTACAAATCGTAAACTGATTCATTTCCATTCAAACCTGCATATTCCCGGGTAATGTTGAAAAGCTGGTAAGCCTGCTCGGAATTGGTTTGGTAGAATGATTTTGGCCCGACCAGAAACGTCAGGTCTTCCATCGTTTCCCGGATAAATTCTTCGCCGGCATAATGTATCACCTCCTGGTCCTGGTAAGAGTCATTTCCTTTCAGGTTGATAATGTAGTTCAAAGAAGTGATTTCACTGTGCGTGTGGTGCAGGTATTCCATCACTTCTGCGATAATTTCATCATGCTTCTGACCAAACTGCACAATCACCATCACGTCGCCGGTATTAGCAGTCCGTACCACCAGATTCCGCAGGATGCCTTTGTTTAAACGCACATCATAATGTGGTATCCCTTTCAAATCCCCGAAATGGTGCAGCGAATTCCGGATCGTGTTCGAAGGATCGGGCTGCAAGTGGCAGTGATCCACGGTGAAGATTTTATCAAAACGTTTGGGAACATGAAAACCCAGCGCATTTTTGGAAAACTGCTGGCCGGAATCCATTTGCTCCTTCGTCAGCCAGCGCCAGTTTGAGAAAGTAAATTCCAACTTATTACGGTAATACTCCGTCTTGGGAGCAGCCAAAATCTGGTTTATTTCAACATTCCTGATCTTTCCTATTCGCTCAAAATGGTCAACAACCTGCTGTCTCTTGAATTTCAACTGGTGCTCGTAGGCAATGTGCTGCCACCGGCAACCGCCGCAAACCGTGTGATGCAAACAATATGGATCGGTACGTAGGCTCGACAGCGAGTGGATTTTAGTGACGACCGCTTCCTGCAATTTTTTCTTGCTTTTTACAACCTGTAAATCGACGATATCGCCGGGCGCCACGTTTCCTTCCACGAAAACCACCCCGTCTTCCGATTTAAAAATACATTTGCCTTCTGCCGCAAAATCGGTAATTTCAACGTACTCGTATTTGTTATTCTTAGGCATATTTCTATTTTAATTACTAACTCTTATATCCTATCGGATTAATTTTACCGCCCACATTTTGTCATGAAAAAATGGTTCATCTGCCTGGTTGTGATGCTGTTTGCCATTTACCAAGTCCACGCTACCCACATTGTCGGAGGTCAGCTCTTTATCACCGAAAACCCCAATAGCGCTTTCAATTATAACATTGGTCTGACCATGTATTTCGACGCCCTCAATGGTAATCCGGGTGCCGAAGATCCCACCGTGAACATTTATGTTTTCAGAAAACGTGACAACACCGCGATCGGCTGGCTTGAAGCTCCAAAAATAGAACGAAAAATGGTCTCCTATGCAAATCCGACTTGCGGAATATCGACGCTGCAAACCTACATGATCACTTACAGCGCGACGGTCCGGCTCATTACCACCGATTTTGACGATCCGCAGGGCTATTATATGGTGTGGGACCGATGCTGCCGGAACGGGACGATCACCAACATTAAAGCCCCGGGCGATGCCGGAAGCCTTTTCTACCTCGAATTTCCGCCGCTAATCAAAAACAATGCGAATTTCAAAAATTCCTCTCCCGTTTTTCCGGCTCTCAAAGGCGATTATGCCTGCGTGAACAACCCGTTTTTCTTTGACTTTGGAGGTACCGATGCGGATGGCGACAGTCTTTCCTACAAGCTGATCACGCCGATGCAGGGTTTTTCGGATAAGACAAACCCCAGTATTCCAGGCCGCGGCTCTTCCAATTATCCGCGTCTGCAATGGATTGACGGCATTTCTGAGGCCAACATTATTCCTGGCCCGCAACCGCTGAAAGTGAATTCAAAAACCGGAATGCTCTCGGTGACGCCGGGTAGTGTGGGGTTGTATGTATTTGCCGTACAAGTCGATGAATACCGGAAGGGTGTGAAAATCGGTTCGCTTACCCGTGATTTTCAGTTAAAAGTAGTTGACTGTCCAAAATCCGATCCACCCAAACTTTTGTTCAAACCAAAAGGAAAAAACACTTATTACACCGAGAACGAGATCATTACCATCAAAAAAGATGATCCAAACTGCTTCGAGGTGATCGTCACCGACCCGACGATCAATCAGCTGGTGAAAGTAAATGGCCGGGCAGTTAACAATACGAAAAATTATTTCTCGCTGCTTCCCGCGCAGTTCACCACGACTATTTCAAATGATACCTTGAAGTTTGAGGTTTGCCTGGAAGAATGTTTCGTCACCTACGACAACCGGCCGATCAAGATCGAGCTGATTGCCGAAGACGAAAGTTGTCCGATCCCACTCACAGATACGCTCAACATTTATATCCGCCGCGAAAACAGCACCAACAATGCTCCGGCGGTATCCACCTCGCTCGGCAGCGATTATGTGCACGTGACGGCAGGTACACCCGTGAAATTCATTGTTTATGGCAAAGATCCTGATAAGGATAACCTCACATTGTCGGGCAGCGGCCGTAATTTTAACATGACGGACATGGGCATGACTTTCGCGACCGCCAGCGCGCCGGCCAATGTGCAGCAGAATTTCACCTGGACGCCGCCTTGCAATGCAAAAAAAGGCGACACGCTCACGGTCGATTTCAAAGTGGAAGATATGCGCTGTGAAGGCAACCCGATGCCTGTGTCCAAGCCGGTCTATTTTATCGTGGACCAATCGCCGAACAATCCGCCCGTGGTGTCAACTTCTTTGCCAATGCCGGAAGTCACTTATGTGCTGGGCAGCGGAAACGGTATTACATTCGATGTGCTGGGTGCCGATCCGGATACGAACTCGATCAGTCTTTCCGCGGCCGGTCACGGGTTTAGTTTGAGTGACGCGGGGATGATCTTTGAAAATAAGTCCGGCGTAAAAACGGTCACCTCCCCCTACTCCTGGAATCCCGACTGTTCCATGATGGAGGGTGAAGCAGAAAAGGAATTCCTGATCGACTTTATTTCTTTGGATAAAAGCTGCGCCGCCGCCAGCGACACCACGACTGTCAAGGTGATTTTAAAGGACAATGGCGAGCAACCCTTCCCGGAATTTCCGAATGTGATCACCCCAAACGGCGATGGGAAAAACGATTGCTTTGTGTTTTCCGAACTTCCGCAAGATCAATGTGACGACCGTTTCAAAGACATGACGATCTTCAACCGCTGGGGAAAACAGATCTATTATTCCAAAATCCGCCCCAATGATTGGTGCCCCGATAACATCTCCGGCGGCTACTATTACTTTGTTGTTCAGTACACCAAACGCTCCTACAAAGGTGGTTTAACTGTACTCAAATAGGTGCTTTACATTTCATAAGCTCATATCATTCTAATCATTTTCAGCGTATCAAATGTAATGTGCATTTGATACGCCGAGTTTTCTAATATGTATTAAAAGTACTTAATGTAGCGAAAGTCTCATATTGATGAAAAGTACTAAAAGAAATGCTCTTCGACCTTACTTAACATACTGTTAATATTTTCCAAAAAAATTGAACGGATAATACTTTTTATATTTATTATTTAATTTATTAGTACTTATAGTATATTACTTTTGATATTCAGTTTTAGGTTAAAAAATATCCATCAGCATAAAAGGCAACAAGCATAATACACTCTTTATCAATTCATTATTAAAAATCAACCAATCCCGATTTTTACTATCAAGTTTTATTCACAAAAAAATCTCTCATAAGTAGACACATTATCGGACAAACTTTCTCACCTTTGTACTGTAATTAATAAAATTACAGTAATGAATAGCGGACGATTTGCGATATCGGTGCACATTCTCACATTGTTGACTTTTTCGGAAGATGAGTGGACGCCGTCGGAGCATTTGGCTGGGAGTATCAACATTAACCCGGTGCTGGTTCGGAAGGAACTCGCCAATCTTCGTGCACGCGGACTGGTCATCAGCAAGGAAGGAAAAGCGGGTGGAAGCAAGCTGGCGAAGCCGGCAGAGCAGATCTTTATGTCGGATGTATATGAGTCCGTGCGGCAGAAAGAATTGCTCGGCAAGGCGGCCAACTCCCCTAACCCCGATTGCGAAGTTGGACAGAAAATTAATGAGCATCTGGACTTCCTAAATGACCGTGCGGAGCAGACCATGATCGCCAGTTTGAGCAGCATTTCGCTCCGGGATTTTTGCGATCGGTTCGTCTGATTTTTTTACTTAAAACTGTAACAAATTTCATTACAATAAATATCAAACCATCAAACATTCTTCAAAATGAAAGTAGCACTAATCGGCGCCACAGGCTTTGTAGGCACCGCACTCTTGACCGAACTGACTTCGCGTGGGCACCAGGTAACTGCCATCGCACGCAACATTGACAAAATCCCCACTGAAAGCGGTTTGGTAACGCCTTTGTCGGCAAACGTGCTGGACGCGTCAGAAGTCGCATCTGCCGTAGCCGGCCACGACGTGGTAGTGAGCGCTTATAACCCTGGCTGGACCAATCCGAACATTTACGCAGAATTCCTTCAAGGCGCACAAGCAATCCAGCAGGGTGTGAAGCAATCGGGCGTGAAACGTTTTCTGCTGGTCGGCGGCGCTGGAAGCCTGGAAGTGGCACCCGGCGTACAGCTGATCGACACGCCCGGTTTCCCGGAAGAATACAAACCAGGTGCCAATGCGGCGAGAGAGTATCTTAATATTTTGAAACAAGAAAATGACCTCGACTGGACATTTGTAAGTCCGGCCATCGAAATGCATCCCGGCACTTCGGGCAAGCGGACAGGCACTTACAGGACTTCCCTGGACACGCCCGTTTTCAATGATCACAAAAGAAGTATCCTTTCTGTGGAAGATCTGGCCGTCGCAATTGTAGATGAAATTGAGCAGCCACAGTTCATTAAGAAACGTTTCACTGCTGCTTACTAATTTAACATTCAAATCATACTTATCTTATTGTTAGTATTAAAAGTATTAAGCTTATAATAAGATAAGTATGTTTTATTTGGAATAATAATTCTTAGCTAGTAATACTTAAAGTTAATCAAATACAGATTCTCAATATAGAACATTTGATACTTTAATTACTTTTTGTTAGTACATAAAATATTATATGGTAATTACTTCCAATAAATCAATTATGTACTTACTGGCCTAACTTACAATATGTATAGTAAGTTAATTTGAATTACATATCTCATTATCAGTACAAAATAAAGATTGAATTTAGTGAAACGATGAATGTAAAATTTCAGGATATTTCTTTCCACATACGTGTAACCTGTGGCACACATGTTTTGTTCTTCTTCGGAACAGGAACAATGCAAAACACATAATGCAAGTAGGAACTGAAATTGAAGAACTGGCGAGGCTTTCAAATACCACATTGGAAGAGAAAACCGGGAAAGGCTGGCTGGATTGGATCGCGTTTTTGGAAAACTTGAAAGTCGGGGCGAATGATCACAAGGAGATTGTATCTGCATTAACAAGCCAGGTGGACAGTTCCTGGTACCGGAATAAAATTGCATCGGGCTACCGGGAGTATAAAGGACAGCGTAAAACCGGCAAGCTGGAAAATGGTTATGAGATCGGAGTTTCAAAAACATTTGCCGAAAACCTGGACCGTGTCTGGGACGAGATCATTTCTGGTCGCGGGATAAAGGTCTGGCTGGGCGACATTGGAAAAATGCAAATACATGGCGGCCAGCATTTCGAGAATACCGACGACATTTCCGGCTCGGTAACAACTTACAAAGACCACTCGCACCTGCGGCTTAGCTGGAAGCGGAAACATTGGAAATCACATTCCATCCTTCAAATCCGGATCACCTCGACCGGAAAACACCACGACAAAACCACGATTACCTTCCACCACGAAAAGCTTCCGACCGCGACCGACCGCCGGACGATGAAAGCACATTGGCAGGAAAAGTTATCCGCCCTGGGTAAAATGTTTAAGGGAAAATAAAGTTCTTTGTGTCATCTGACACCAACTTCCTGTTAAATGAAATTCCGCCACGCCGGCATTTTACTGCTATTCCTATGTTTTTCCGGCAACAATGCGCATGCCCAGCGATTTTTAATGGACCTGGTCGACACGACCAACCAGATGGGCAAAGGAATGTTATCGATTTACGAGCGCTACAACCGCGTGCGGATCAGCGGCTACATCCAGCCTCAGTTTCAGTTTATTTCCGCGAAAGGTGCTGAAACGTTTGCTGGTGGCAACTTTTCACCAATGTCAAATAACCGCTTTATGCTGCGCAGAGGGCGTTTACGTGTCGATTATGCACATTTAAACAAGCATAATGATCCGACTTCCTATTTTGTTTTCCAGTTTGACGGTACCGAGCGTGGCGTGGCGATCCGTGACTTTTGGGGAAGGTTTTACGAAAACAAATTCAAAATATTTGCCTTAACAACCGGTATGTTCGCCCGGCCTTTCGGGCATGAGGTAAACTTGTCATCCGCCAACCGGGAGTCGCCGGAGCGTGGTAGAATGTCACAGATTCTAATGAAAACCGAGCGGGATATCGGAGCAATGCTGACCGTCACCAGCCGACACGCGGATCTCTGGCACCAGAAAATTAAATTTGATCTGGGCGTTTTTAATGGTCAGGGAATGTCCGGCCCGATGGATTACGATAGTCACAAGGATGTGATCAGCCGGTTGAGCCTCAAACCCACCAAAATTCGCGCATTGGGCGGCGCTATACTCTCTGCGGCGGTTTCTGGCTACGCGGGCGGCATCACTAGCCAGTCGCAAGTGCTATATTCTTCGAAGATGCAAGGCGGCGAGTACATCATGCAAAGGGATTCTTCGCAAAAGAATTTTGGCAAAAAAGCTCCTAGAAACTACGCGGGAGCCGACTTTCAACTCTCTTTCCCAAACCAGAAAGGTGAGACGGAGTTCAGGGCTGAATATGTGAGGGGTAGGCAGACTTCCACGTTTGCCAGCAGCGAAACACCTGGTGTTTATCCTGTCACAAACAATTTGAAAGACCCGCTTTACAGCCGCAGCTTTGACGGCGGCTACTTTTATTTCCTGCAAAACCTGGGGAGCACCGACCACCTGATCGTTTTGAAATACGACTGGTATGATCCGAACAAAAAGGTCGCTGGCAGGGACATTGCAGCCCAAAAAGGATTCAGCAAGGCCGATTTGCGGTACGATACCTTCGGAATGGGCTACGTGTACATTGCCAACGAATCGCTCAAATTCATGTTTTACTACGACCTGGTACGAAACGAAAAGTCGGGTTTGTCAGGCTTTGAAAAGGATTCGCCAGATGACGTTTTTACCTGCCGGGTGCAGTATAACTTTTAGCCGGAAAGCGCTCGTCCAAAATCTTGCGGCGATAATCGAAAATACCCTGCACCTGGCGGCCTACAAAAAGCGCATCAACCCAGCTCCCCAAAAAGCCGAAAGGTACCTTATAATGCAGCAAATCTTCCATCAGCGTGCCGCCGTCGACCTCGGTGAAGCGGTGCTGATGATGCCAGAATGTGTATGGGCCAAATCGCTGCTCATCCACAAAGTACTGCTTGTCAGCGACATGTGTAATTTCGGTACACCATTTTAGCGGGATTCCCAAGATGGGTTTTACAATGTAGCGGATGATTTGTCCCGCGTACATTTTACTGCCGTGGTGCTTGGAAGTGACCATAAAGCCCATGTAAGAGGGCGTGATTTCTTTCAGGTTTTCAGGATTCGAGAAAAAATCCCACGCCTGGTCCAGTGAAATAGGAAGTTTTTGAGTGTAATACAGCTCTCGCATGCAAGTTGTTGGTTTAACCTAAACATTAAATATCCGCGCCAGACCGGCAAATTCCCACTTACCTGGCATGATTTTCTTGAATTTTAAGCAAGACTAATTCTTAAATATCATGAACCGGAAACTTGTTGCAACCACCTCGCTATCCATTTACGCCAGCCCGTCTGACGTGTGGAGAGCGCTGATCGACCCCGAAATTGTAAAACAGTACATGCACGGTGCCATCGTAGAATCCGACTGGCACGTGGGCAGCCCGATCACCTTCACGGGAGAATGGGAAGGCAAACCTTACCAGGACAAAGGCACTATTATCGAGATCAAGCCGGAGCGGGTGCTGGGATTTAGCTTTTGGAGCCCGATGTTTGGCACGGAGGATATTGAAGAGAATTACATGCACGTAACTTACCACGTGTCGGAATATGACGACGAAACTACATTGACCATCACCCAGGATAATCTGGACACCGACGAAGACGTGGTGAAAGCCGAAGAGAACTGGATGAAAGTGGCACACAACATTAAAGACATCCTTGAAAAAGAATCCAAGCATGTTTTATAAGTGTCAAAAAGAAAGCGGACTAGTTGGTCCGCTTTCTTTTTTTGAACCTACAATTTCATACTTAGCGCAATCCGCTTTCTTGCCAGGTCCACCTCGGTAACACGCACCTGCACCTGCTGCTGCAACTTGACCACTTCATTCGGATCTTTCACAAATTTATCGGCCAGCTGAGATACGTGCACGAGGCCGTCTTGTTTGACACCAATATCGACAAAAGCCCCGAAGGCTGTAATGTTGGTTACTAATCCTGGTAGCACCATCCCGACTTTCAAATCTTCCGGTTTTCTGACCGAACTATCAAACTCAAACTTTTTCATTTCCGAGCGTGGGTCGCGGGAAGGTTTTTCCAGCTCGGCGAGGATGTCTTTTAATGTTGGCAAACCAACCGTATCCGAAATGTACTTTTCCGGCCGGATCGTTTTTCGTAATTCCTGTTTTTGCATCAAATCCTTCACCGTAGCGCCGGCATCCTTGGCCATTTTCTCAACCAAATCGTAGCGCTCAGGATGTACTGCACTGTTATCCAGCACATTAACGCCATTTTCAATTCGTAAAAATCCGGCCGCCTGCTCAAATGCTTTCGATCCGAGGCGCGGCACTTTCAATAATTGCTGGCGTGATTTGAAGTTGCCATTTTTAGCCCGAAAATCCACGATATTCTGCGCCAGAGCGGGTCCAAGGCCAGATACGTAGCGCAAAAGATGCTTGCTGGCCGTGTTGAGATTTACGCCTACGGAATTTACGCAGCTTTCCACGACTGTATCCAAAGCATTTCGCAATGAATTCTGGTCCACATCGTGCTGATACTGACCGACACCGATCGATTTCGGGTCAATTTTGACGAGCTCGGCCAGCGGGTCCATCAACCTCCGGCCGATCGAGATAGAGCCTCTTACGGTTACATCTTTATCCGGAAATTCGTCCCGCGCCACTTCCGAAGCCGAGTAAATGGAAGCACCCTGTTCGCTCACCATAAACAAGCCAATGTCCTGCGACTGTCCCGAAGCTTCCAATACCTTTTTAACGAAATCTTCGGTCTCCCGACCAGCGGTACCATTCCCCACTGCGATTGCTTCAATCTTAAATTTTTTGATGAGATCGGAAACACGAGCAGTTGCCTCATTCACTTTGTCGAAAGGATAAATGACCTGATCCGCCAGCAAATTTCCCTGGCTGTCCAGTACCACCACTTTGCAGCCGGTGCGGTATCCCGGATCGATGGCCAGCACATTCTTCTGGCCGAGCGGCGAAGCAAGTAAAAGTTGTCTGAGGTTTTCGGTAAAAACTTGTATCGCCGCCAGATCCGCTTTTTCTTTGGACAGATTACTGAATTCCGTTTCAATAGAAGGCTTCAAAAGCCGCTTGTAGGCATCCGCAATCGCATCTTCCAGCTGATCCTTGCAGGCCTCGGTACCTTTCATAAACAGCCGGTCCAGTGCTTCCAGCGCCTGTTCTTCGTCCGGGGAAATGTCCACACTCAAAAAACCTTCCTCCTCGCCTCTCCGGATCGCCAGCAAACGGTGCGAAGGAATGCGCGACAGCGGCTCCGAGAAGTCGAAATAATCTTTGTATTTGATCGCTTCTTCCTCCTTTTTTTTCTTCACCTTGGCCGTAATCACCGCGCCGCGCTGAAATGTGTTACGAATGCGGCTCCGGGCATCCTGATTTTCATTGATCCACTCCGCGATAATGTCACGCGCGCCCTGCAATGCTTCCTGCACGTTGGCTACCTGATCATTCAGATAAGATGCGGTGCGTGCCTCGGGATCGCGCTCGTTTCCGGCAAAAATCAGCTTTGCCAGCGGTTCCAGGCCTTTTTCTATGGCAATACTGGCGCGGGTTTTTCTTTTTTGTTTGTAGGGTAAATAAATGTCTTCCAGCTCGGTCAGCGAAAAAACACCTTCAATTTTCTTTTTCAGTTCAGGAGTTAGTTTGCCCTGGTCTTCGATGCTTTTCAGGATCGCTTCTCTCCTTTTTTCAACTTCCAGCTGCTTTTGCCAGAAATCTTTGATCGCGCCGATCTGCACTTCGTCCAAACCGCCGGTCGCCTCTTTGCGGTACCGGGAAATGAAGGGAAGCGTCGCACCTTCTTCGAATAATTGAATGGTATTTCTGACTTGTTTTTCGCTAATGCTGCTTTGCTGGGCAATAAGTGCGTAATTCATATCGGGTAGCTCAAATTCATGCAGGCAAATAAAACGGGTTTTTGTAGTTTTAAAAACTAAATTCCTAATCCTGTCCATTTCCTGCCGATGAAACCATTGATACTGCTATCCGCATTGCTGGCCCTCGCAATGTTTACACCAAAAGATATTCAAGCGCAAACGCCCGCCAAATTCCATGTTATCGCCTTTTTTACCGGAAAAAACGACCGGGCGCACATCAGCTTCGTGGGAGAAGCGCACAAACGTTTTCCCGAGATGGCCAAGAAGTACAACTTCACTTACGACTCAACCAGCAACTGGGACAATCTGAATGCGGAATTCTTATCCAGATACCAGGTCGTATTGTTCCTCGATACCCGACCCGATAAACCTGCCCAGCGTGAGGCTTTTCAAAAATATATGGAAAATGGCGGCGCCTGGATGGGATTTCACTTTTCGGCTTTTGCTTTGACGCCTTCGGCCTACCCACAAAATTGGGACTGGTACCACAATGTTTTTCTCGGCTCCGGTCAGTACGCGAGCAACACCTGGCACCCGACGCCGGCGATTTTAAAAGTGGAAGTTAAAGATCATCCTGCGACCAAAAATCTGCCTGATACATTCAAAACGGCTCCAAATGAATGGTACCGATGGGAAAAAGATCTGAAAGCAAACCCCGACATTCAGATTTTACTTTCAATCGATCCTTCCAGTTTTCCCCTCGGTAACGGTCCGAAGCAGCATGAAATCTGGCACAGCGGCTACTATCCGGTGGCGTGGACGAACAAGAAATACAAGATGCTTTACATGAATATGGGGCATAATGATATCGACTACGACAACAAAACCAACAAAGAGCTGTCTTTCACATTTGACAATGCAACGCAGAACCAGTTTGTGATCGATGCGCTGCTGTGGCTGGGCTCTGGGAAAAAGTAGCGACCTTGAATGATGATGGAAGAAAAAATTTCGCGTGTTTTTGATAATGGTAAAATGTCGGGCGTCACCTGGCAGGTCGACGGTATCAAGATCGGGCACAGCATTTCGAAATTCAAAGAGCTGACCAGTTTTGACGCCAGCAGCAAGGCTGATGTGGTGCGGATGCATTTCGGCATGCGAGGTGACTATATGTTCAGTTACAAACAATTGAACTCGACCTTCGACCTCATCGGCGGGCATCATAACATTATGTATTCCAGGGATTTTGACATGACGGTTTCTAACAAAACCCTCGAACTGGAAACATTTGGCATTCAATTTCCCACGGAAACTTTTATTCAGTTTACCCAAAATGCGACAGACGCTCTGAAACGTTTTGCCGAGAACATTGTCCAGGGAAAGAGTGCGATCCTTTCGAAAAACTGGGGCGCGATTGACTCCCAGATGCAGCAGGTGCTCAGCCAGATCATTCATTGCAAATTCTCCGACGAGCTGAAAAGTCTTTTCCTATTGTCAAAAAGTATTGAGCTGCTGGTGCTTTGCGCCGACAGCATTGACCTTTCTGACAGCAAGAAGGAGGTTTTTATCAAAAGCAAAACCGACAAGGAGAAGATCATTGCCGTGCGCGACCTGATCAATGAACGGGTACATTGTCCGCCTAACCTGACCGAGATTTCGCGGCACGTGGGTTTGAATGAATTTAAATTGAAGAAAGGTTTTAAGGAGACATTCAATAATACCGTATTCGGCTATTTGACGGATCAGAGGCTGAACCTGGCGCGGCAGTATTTGCTTGATACACAAAGAACTGCGGCTGAAATTTCTACGGAACTTGGCTATGCTACGCCGCAGCATTTCAATAATGCATTTAAAAAGAAGTTCGGTATGACGCCCTTTTCCGTTAGAAATAATCCGTAAAACGCAATCTGTCAACCTACTCGAGACAGTAAGTTTGCAACATTCGATTCAACATTAAACCTAAAAAAATGGCAGAACCACTGATTATCAGCAATAGCATTCAAATCGCCGCGCCTGTGGAAAAAGTATGGGACGCGCTGGTGAACCCGGAGCAAACCAAAAAGTATATGTTTGGCTGTGAGACCGTTTCCGACTGGCAGCCCGGCAGCGAGTTGCTTTGGAAAGGGGAATATGAAGGAAAGGAAATGGTATTTGTAAAAGGTGAGATCGTGGAAATTGACCCGCCTAAGTTGCTGATTTACACCACCATCGACTCAAATTCGGACATCGATGATACTTCGGAAAATTACCTTCGGGTAACTTATGAATTGATACCCGAAGGTAATGGAACGACGCTGAATGTTTCGCAGGGCGATTATAGTACCGTCGCAAATGGAGAATCGCGCTACCAGGATTCTTACAACAATGGTGAAGGCTGGAACCCGATTCTGGTTGAAATCAAGAAATTGGTCGAATCCGAATAGTTATCAGGGATTTTCTGATTCGATCACGCCTACATCTTCCTCATCAATATCCTGCGCCGGAATATCGTCGTCCATGCGTGAACCCGTGTTTGTTTCCGGGGAATCGGGACCCGGTACTAACGGCGTGGGATTGAGCGGAGGTGCCTGGCCTGGCTCATTATATTCAGGGTAAGGCACCTGTTTATCAGGCATTTCGCTTACAATGTCATTATAGAAGTCAATAATGCGGAATTCCATGAGTTGATGACGTTTGGTTTATTTCTCAAAAGAGAAAAAACTATGCCGCAGAGGAAACCCTGACTAACCCACGCGTTCCAGCAGTGCCATATAAAATCCGTCGAAACCGTCCTTTGCTACCGACGTGCGGTGCTCCGCAACCAGTTTCCACTGTTTTTTGCGGCTTTTGGTAAATCTTTTCACCTGTTCCTCCGACTCTGAGGGCAGAATACTGCACGTCGCGTACACCATTTTTCCACCTGTTTTCACCATGTCCGAGTAAGTGCTCAGAATCGTCCACTGTACCTGGCGAATGTTTTCCAGAAACTCGGGTTTGAGCTTCCATTTTGAATCCGGATTGCGCCGCAGAACACCCAAACCCGAGCAAGGTACATCCAGCAAAAGCCGGTCTGCGGTTTGAGAAAGGCTATGAATAATGTCTTCCGACTCAATCAGCATGGTTTCCAGGTTCGTCACCCCATTCCGCTGCGCGCGTTTTTTCAATTCTTCGAGTTTGAAAGGCTCAATGTCCATCGCCAGCACACTTCCCGAATTTTGAAGTAAAGAAGCAATGTGCAGGCTTTTTCCTCCCGCACCCGCGCAGGCGTCGATCACGCTCATACCCGAAGAAATATCCAGATAAGGTGCAATAAGCTGAGAACCAGCATCCTGAATTTCAAACAAACCGGATTTGAATGCTTCCGACTGCTGCATACTTTGCCGCTTATTCAAAACCAATGCATCCGGCACACCTGCGACTTCCGATACCAGGTCGGCGCCCAAGATGGTTTTCACCTCTTCCAGCGAAGTTTTCAAAGTATTCACCCGCAGCACGACTGGCGCGGGCACATTTAGTGCAGCAATTTCAAGGTCCCACTTTTTACCAAGCTCTTGCTCACAAACTTCGTCCAGCCAATCCGGCACAGACTGGGCAATTTTCCTGGTCTGCAAAGCTTCCGCATAACGTGTTTCAATGCTGATCGGATCGATTTCAGCGAATTCTGCCCAGTCAGGCAGCGTTTCGAAATGCACTTTTTGCAAATGCTGCGGTTTAATGATCTGCCAAACACCTACCAGACGCCAAAATTCTTCGGTTTCCGAGGCACTTTTCATCTCGGCGCAGTATTTTACCAGCCGCCACCAGCGCACGATTTCGTAGGTGTTTTCGGCAATAAATGCCCGGTCGCGGGCGCCCCACTTCTTATTCGATTTCAGCAGTTGCTCCACAACCCGGTCGGCTTGCCGGTTTTTAACAAAAATATCCCGGAGCGCGTCAGCGATAGCGGCTACTAAACCTTTATGCAGTTTCAAATTTGAAATTGATTTACGGATGTTATTGGAGCCTTTGGGGCAAATTAATGTCAAAGGTAGTACCAGATCCGATTTCTGAGGCAATAGTCATCGTACCATTCAGGCTGCCGATCAAATGTTTTACCAGCGCAAGTCCGAATCCATAGCCTTGCTCGCCACTGGTACCATCTGTGGTTGAGGCAGTTCCGTCCAAAATCGCCCGGATACCTTCCTCTTTCATCCCCACGCCGGAATCTTCCACCCTGATGTGCAGATTAGGTCCCTCAGGATTTAACGCAAGTTCCAGATCAACAGTCACAAACCCATTTTCCGGTGTGAATTTCATGGCATTCGAAATCAGGTTGCCTGTGATTTGCAGCAGCTTATTCCTTGAAAACGAGATTTTATCAGTTTGTTTGCTGATCCGCACCTTGAAATGGATCTGCTTGTTCATTGCCTGCGGCAGGTAGAGCTTTTCCAACTTATCCTTAAAAATTTCCAGGTTAAAGCCACCACTATTCACCAGTGTAGATTTCGATGCCGACTTATCCTTATGCGAATCCAGGATTTCTTCCGCCAGGTCCAAAATCGAATTACTGCTTTTATGAATCAGGTTAATGAATTCCAAAACTTCATCCATCTGGTTGCTATCTCCCTGATCCTGAATGATTTTCGACAAACCGATAATGCCCCCAAGTGGTCCCCTGATGTCATGCGCCACTTTTTTCTGCGTTTGCTTTGCTTCCATCAGCTTGGCTTTCAACCCCTCCATTACCCGGTGCGTTTTGAGCCTGCTGACAATTTCGTCGGCAATGATCTTCATCAGCTCAATTTTCTCCGGATCCAGCACGACCCTTTCCTGATCCAGCACGCATAACGCGCCAATGTTCAAGCCTGCGCCCGTGCGGAGCGGGATACCGTAATAATATCGTACATTCGGATCACCCGTCACATACCCTTTGTCCTTAAAACGGTCATCAGCACTAAGATCCGTCACTTCGAAAGAATCATTGCTCATAATGGTATACTGGCAGACTGACTCTTCGCGTGCCATCTGGTCAAGATCCATTCCATAGTTTGAAATAGTCCATTGCGTGAGCGAATCAATGAGGTTTACCAAAGAAATACGTGTGCCGGTTACTTTGGCGGCCAGTTTCGCCAGTTCCTGAAATGTTTCCTGATGATCAGAAAAATCAACGTCGAACTCTGCCAGGGACATCAGCCTTTCCATTTCGTTGGCTGGGATGGGTGGATTGTTATTCACGAATAGAGGAATTGAAAAAAGTTTGGTTCTGTTCAAAACAAATTTAACCTAACAATTAATTCTACCCAAACTGTGGAGGTCATTTATCGGCCTTCTAAATTGGGCGCCTGCCTGTCAGTAGCTTATATAAAACATTCAGGCTTCGGAAACCTAATCTTGGAATAATTCTGTTTCCTTATCAAAATAAGAGTTGTATATTGTAGCAGTCTACCGAGGCTATTTATAGTACTTATTGAAGCGGCATCAGAAAGTCAAAAATGTCTAACAGCGTTAATAAGTATTTCTAACATTGTTAAATAAGTAGCAACTGTAAGATTTATTGGTTTAAACGCCGAATTAAAGCATTTACTATTTTATAGTTGCATTTCGGTAATTTTGTAGTTCAACTTCAAATTGAACATTTTCCAGATATAAAAATTGTACTCCGCAGGAATGTCAGTCAATACTCGAATGTATAAAATCATTTTTACCATACTTTTTCTATCAGCATATCAGTTTGCATCGGGTCAAAATCTGCCCGGCGATAAGATTGTTGGTGAGTGGATGAATGAAGAAAAAGACAGCAAAATTGAAATCTATAAAGTGGGCAGCGAGTACTTCGGAAAGCTTCTCTGGACGGATGAGTTATTTGAGGCAGATGGAGTTACCTCCAAAAAAGACGTACGAAATTCGGACGAAAAACTTCGCACCCGCAACCTGCTGCAAGTCGACATCCTCCAAGGTTTTGTTTTTGATGAAGATACCTGGGACGACGGAAAAATGTACGACCCTAAAAGCGGGAAAACATACAACTGCATCATGAAACTGCGGGAAAAACTATTGGAAATCAGAAGCTATATAGGTATTCCACTCTTCGGTCGATCTACATACTGGCAGCGTCAGCCTAAGGAACAGTTGTAGCGTACCTCCCCTACGCCACTTAGCAACGACACCTTTGAGAATCGTGCAAGATCTTTTCATTGATTTCTGAGGCATTTAGGCTGACTAAACCGGTTCTTTGATATTTTTGCGGCAGACACTTTCTCCGCAAAAAATGAACCGTTTCGACCGCATTACTGCCATCCTGATCCAGCTTCAATCCCGCAAAATTGTAAAAGCCCAGGACCTGGCCGAGCGCTTCGAAATCAGCCTCAGGACAGTTTACAGGGACATTAACTCGCTGGCAGAAGCCGGTGTGCCGATTGTTGGGGAGGCGGGTGTGGGCTATTCGATCATGGATGGCTACCGCCTGCCTCCCGTCATGTTTACGCGGGAAGAGGCGCGGACATTCATCACAGCTGAGAAATTGATGGAGAAATTCACAGATATCTCCACGCAATCGCATTATCAGTCGGCTATGTTTAAGATCAAGGCGGTTTTGAAAAGCAATGAAAAATCGATGGTGGAAAACCTCGAAAATCACATTGAGATCCGGCACAACAACCAGCTTTTTCATAAATCAAACAGCAACACGCTGGATACATTGTTGAAAAGCATTTCCGAAAAGAAAATCGCGAAAATCTATTACGCCGCCATGAATGCCGATGATCCGATGGAGCGGGTGATCGAGCCGGTGGGGGTTTATCACGAAAATAATTACTGGTACACAGTCGCTTACTGCTATTTGCGGAACGATTACCGTAATTTCCGCTCCGACCGCGTCCTGCGCTGCGAGCTTACGGAGGAGCCTTTTAAACAAAAACACGCGCCGCTGAAAGATTTTATGCACAATCCCTGGGGCCCTGAAACGGTGCGGCTTATCCGGATCAAAATTGAAAAGAGGACAAGCCGGTACATTCGGGAGCAGCGCAATACTTACGGTTTTGTTTCGGAAATTAATAAAGGGGATTTTGTTGAAATGTCCTTTTTGAGCCCGTCCCTCGAATGGTTTGCCCGATGGTATCTCATGATCGCACCCAGCGCCTACATTCTCGAACCCGAATCTTTAAAAACCGTCGTAAGAAACCTGGTTGAAAAGATTTCCGAAAACATTCAGTAGCAGCGATGAATTCAATCCACATTCTCGGAATTTCTGGCAGTCTCCGCGCAGACTCCACCAATACCATCATTCTCAACAGTTTCCAGGAACATTTACCCCGGCATGTTACCTTTGAAATCTTCCAGGGCCTGGGCGAATTCCCGCATTTCAGCCCGGAATTGCAGGATACCGAGCCAGTGACCCGTTTTAAAAATGCCATCCAGCAAGCGTCGGGTGTCATCATTTGCACCCCGGAATATGCGTTTGGCGTACCAGGAACATTGAAGAACGCGCTGGATTGGACGGTAGGTACAGGCGACTTAAACGACAAGCCGCTCGCGGTCATCAGCGCATCGCCACTCAATTCCGGCGGTGACAAAGCACTTGCCTCCATCCTGCTCACGCTGACCGCCTTAGGTGCAAAAAGAAATGAACATTCAGCACTTTCAATTCCCAATATCAAGCAAAAAATACGGGACGGTAAAGTCACCGACTCCGAGACGATCAGCCTGCTGAAAGCACAAGCCGAGAACCTGATGGAACTTATTTCAAGCGTTCAAGGCTGATTTACTGATATAGTTCAATTTATTATACGGCAAACAAAAGACTACTATTCTGGTAGTCTTTTGTTTTGTTATTGATACATTTGGGTTTTATCCACCATAACGTTTCCAAACCATGAAATTTGAAACCTTACAACTCCACGCAGGACAAGAGCCTGATCCAGCTACAAACTCACGTGCGGTACCCATTTACCAGACGACTTCGTATGTGTTCAACAATGCCGAACATGCGGCAAACCTCTTTGCATTGAAGGAGTTCGGAAACATTTACTCGCGGATCATGAATCCGACGAATGATGTTTTTGAGAAAAGAGTGGCTGCTTTGGAAGGCGGAGTAGCGGCACTTGCCACCGCATCGGGACATTCGGCACAGTTTATCGCGATCAATAACATTACTACGGTCGGTGACAATTTTGTAACGACTTCTTTTCTCTATGGCGGGTCCTACAATCAATTCAAAAATTCTTTTAAAAATATCGGGGTAGAAGCCCGTTTTGCCGACGGTGACGATGTGAGCAGCTTTGAAAAGCTGATTGACGATAAAACCAAGTTCATTTATTTGGAAACGATCGGTAATCCAAGTTACAGCGTGCCCGATTTCGAAGCATTTGCTGCACTGGCAGCCAAATATGACCTTCCGCTCATCGTAGATAACACATTTGGTGCGGCCGGCGCGATCTGTCAGCCCATCAAACATGGGGCGCATGTGGTGGTACAATCGGCGACCAAATGGATCGGCGGCCATGGCACATCCATCGGCGGCGTGATTGTGGATGCGGGAACTTACAATTGGGGAAATGGTAAATTCCGTCAGTTTACCGATCCAGCCCCCAGTTACCACGGGCTGGTTTACAATGATGTCTTCGGCATTGGCGGGCCATTTGGCAACATTCAATTTATTATCCGCGCACGTGTTGAATGCCTGCGGGACTGGGGCCCTGCCCTATCTCCATTCAATTCATTCTTGTTTTTGCAGGGTCTTGAAACGCTTTCCCTTCGCGTAGAACGTATTGCCGAAAATGCGCTCAAACTGGCGCAGTGGCTGGAAACGCATGAAAAAGTGGAGAGCGTCAATTATATCGGTCTAGAAAGCAATAGATACAACGCACTGGCCAAAAAGTACCTGACGAGAGGATTTGGCGGTGTTTTATCTTTTACATTAAAAGGCGATAAAAGTCAGGCCGAGAAATTCGTGGACAATCTGAAAATGATCAGTAATGTTGCCAATGTCGGCGACGTAAAAACATTGGTGATCCATCCTGCATCTACAACCCATTCGCAACTATCCGAACTGGAACAAATCTCAGCGGGCGTTCACCCGACACAACTCAGGATTTCACTGGGAATCGAACACATCGACGATATCATCGCGGATGTAGAACAGGCGATTGGTGCAATTTGATTTTGAATGAATGAATTTTGAATGAGTGAATACATCATGTTGTATTCACTCATTCAATCAAAACTCACTTCGTCTTTCCTTCCAGCGCAAACATAAATGCGTACCTCAGTGCTACTTCTTTCAGGTAGTCGAACCTGCCCGAAGAGCCTCCGTGGCCAGCGTCCATGTTGGTGTGGAGCAACAAGACATTCTTATCGGTTTTATGTGTTCTTAATCTCGCTACCCACTTGGCCGGTTCAAAATACTGCACCTGGCTATCGTGCAGACCGGTGGTCACCAGCATATTAGGGTACGCCTTTTTCTCCACATTATCATAGGGAGAGTACGATTTCATGTAATCATAGGATGCTTTATTTGTCGGGTTTCCCCACTCGTCGAATTCGTTGGTTGTCAGCGGAATGCTTTCATCCAGCATGGTGGTGACCACATCTACGAAAGGTACATCGGCGATAATGCCGCGCCAGAGATCCGGACGCAGGTTGGTGATAGCGCCCATCAGCAAGCCACCCGCGCTGCCGCCTTCCGCAAATAAATGTTTGGACGAGGTGTAGTTTTCTTTAATCAAAAACTCGGCGCAGTCTATGAAATCATTGAATGTGTTCTTCTTCTTGAACATTTTGCCATCCTCATACCATTTCCGCCCCATTTCCTGGCCGCCGCGAATGTGCGCGATCGCAAAAATAAAGCCTCGGTTGAGCAGAGAAAGCCGGCCGCTGCTGAAACTCGCATCGGTGCTATAACCGTAAGATCCGTACGCGTAAAGCAGCATCGGGGTATCGGCGCTTTTGGGCATGCCTTTCTTATAAACCAGCGAAATCGGCACCTTTACCCCGTCGCGTGCTGTTGCGTATAGACGCTCCGTCACGTACTCGTCCGGGTTGTAGCCGCCTACTACTTCCTGCCTCTTTTTCAAATCTTTCTTCTTCGTTTCCATGTCGTAGTCGTAAACCGAGCTAGGCGTGGTAAGCGAAGTATAAGTGTAGCGCAGGTTTTTGGTATCGTATTCCGGATTTCCAGAGGCGTAAACATCATAGGCCGGTTCGCCGAAATCGACATAATGTTCCGCATTCGTACGAATGTTACGGATGCGCAGCTGCACAAGCCCGTTTTTACGCTCCTGCACTACCAGAAAGTTCTTGAACACATCAATATCTTCCAGCAACACATCATTTCGGGTCGGGATCACATCCTTCCAGTTTTCCACGCCGGTTTGTTCCACCGGTGTTTCCATCAGGCGGAAATTCAGCGCGTCTTTGTTGGTCAGGACCAGGAATTTGTCGTCCTGGTGATCAATTTCGTACAAAACGTTTTTGATCCTCGGCTGAAAAACCTTGAACTCACCATCCGGCTTATCCGCATCCAGAATGCGGTACTCCGACGACATGGTCGCCCGCGAGCCAATCATAATGTACTTTTCAGACTTGGTTTTGCCGACGCCGATGTAATTACTCTTGTCCTTTTCAGCATAAACCACCACATCCTTTCTTGCATCTGTACCCAATGTATGCCGCTTGATTTTCTCGCTCAGCAGCGTTTTCGGGTTTTTAGAAGTATAAAAAAAGGTCTTGTTATCATTGCCCCAAGGATAACCGGGTTCGGTGTTATGGATCTGGTCAGGCATCATTTCACCGGTTTCCAGGTTTTTGATCTGCGCAATGTACTCGCGGCGCGAAACGGTATCCACCCCGAAAGCCAGCAGTTTATTGTCAGGACTTATGCTGAAACCCGACGCGGAATAGTAAGAATGTCCCTCCGCCATTTTGTCCACGTCGAGCAAAATCTCCTCCGGCGCGTCCAGCGTACCTTTTTTCCGGCAGTATTTGAAATATTGTTTACCCTCTTCGCTGCGAGTGTAGTACCAGTATCCATCATTGTAAACCGGCACCGACTCATCCTTTTCCTTGATGCGGCCCTTCATTTCAGCAAACAGGTCTTCCTGAAACTTTTTGGTGCCCGCCATCATGGTATCGGTGTATGCATTTTCGGCAATCAGGTAATCCACGACCTTCGTACTATCCGGACCTTTACTGAAAAAATCGGCCATCCAGTAGTATTCATCATTTCTTTTGTCGCCATGCATGCCAGTTTCATGGTCTTTCTTTTCTGCTACGGGCGGCTTCACGTCCGGCCATTGATATGCTTCTTTCACTTCTTTATTTTGATTACAGGAAAAAATTAGAACAGCTAAAAACGGTAAAATGATTCTCATTGCGCGTCAGGTTTATGATATTTTCAAAATGGTGTATACTTTTTAAATGAATTCTACTTTTAATTTTATTTAAATGTGCAAAAAGTTTTGAATGGCAGTAATGGTGATAGCTTTTACCTCCAATCTACAAAAATCCCGCTGCAATCGGTTTCACTCGGGGAACTACGCTATATTTGAATTTAGATAAAAATTGGCCTCATGGACAAACCCGTTCACAAACTATTTCTTCTTGACGCGATGGCGTTGATCTACCGCGCACATTTCGCGTTTATCAAAGCACCCCGCATAACTTCAAAAGGACTGAATACCAGTGCGGTTTTCGGATTTACCAATACATTGCTGGAAGTTTTACAAAAAGAAAAACCCACACATCTCGGCGTGGCATTCGATACCTCTGCGCCGACATTCAGACACGTGCAGTTTGAAGCCTACAAAGCCCAGCGCCAGGAGCAGCCCGAAGACATTACCGTGGCGATACCACTCGTGAAGCGACTTTTGAAAGCGATGTGCATTCCTATTTTGGAACTGGATGGGTATGAGGCCGATGACGTGATTGGAACCATCGCGAAAGAGGCGTCGCGAGAAGGATTCGAGGTGTTTATGATGACGCCGGACAAAGATTACGGGCAGCTGGTGGAAGAGCACGTGTATATGTATAAACCTGCTTTTTTAGGAAATAGCGCAGAAAAACTGGGGGTACCCGAGATATTGGCGAAATGGCAGATCAAACGGATCGACCAGGTGATCGATATGCTGGGACTGATGGGTGATGCCGTCGACAACATTCCGGGCATACCGGGTGTAGGTGAAAAAACCGCGCAAAAGTTGATCGAACAGTACGATACCATCGAAAATCTGATCACCCATGCGGACGAAATCAAGGGAAAACTGGGCGAGAAAATCCGCGAAAATTTTGACAAAGCCATCCTGAGCAAGCAGCTTGCAACGATCGATTGCCAGGTGCCGGTTCCATTCGACGCGGAGGACCTCACGATGTGCGGCCCCAATGTGGATCTGGTCGTGGAGCTTTTTGATGAACTGGAATTCAAAACTTTGAAGCAGCGGGTACTTGGCATCAGCGCGACCGGCCAGCTCTCTCCCGTAATAGCAAGACCTGGCGCACCTGCCAAAGAAAAAAAGGGACAGCTGGACCTTTTTGGCAACCCGACCGAAGAAGTTGGGAAACAACCGGCGATCATCAGCGAAGGTATCGCCGACGATGACGCGCCGGAGCAAGCCTATGAAGACCTGAAAATACCTACTACCAGACGGAAGATTGACAATACATTCCATAGATACCATACCGTCGACACGCCGGAGCTGATGAAAAGCCTGGCCTATTATCTCGGTTTGCAGGACGCATTTTGTTTTGATACGGAAACCACTTCGCTGGATACGATTGACGCGGAGCTGGTTGGACTATCTTTCTCTTATTTGGCAGGAGAAGCATTCTACATTCCAGTGCCTGCTGACCGGGAAAAAGCGCTGGAAATTGTTGAGCATTTCCGCGCGGTTTTCGAAAATGAGAACATTGAAAAAATCGGGCAGAACATTAAGTATGACCTGCTGGTTTTGAAAAATTACGGCATCGAAGTACACGGAAAAATGAGCGATACCATGCTGGCACATTACCTGCTGGAACCTGACAAACGCCACGGCATGGACATTCTCGCAGCTTCTTACCTCAATTACGAGCCGGTATCGATTACGACATTGATCGGTAAAAAAGGCGTAAAACAAGGCACAATGCGCGACGTGGCGATCCCTGAAATCACACAGTACGCCGGGGAGGATGCAGACATTACTTTTCAGCTCAACGAGATTTTCTCCAAAGAGCTGCCGAAAGTGAATGCTTCCAAACTGTTTTACCAGGTGGAAATGCCTTTATTGAAAGTGCTGGCGTCGATGGAAAGTACGGGTGTGCGGTTGGATATCAATGCATTAAGGGAAATGTCGGGCGTGCTGGAAATTGATTTGCGGCAGACGGAATCGGAGATCTACGAGGCAGCTGGCCAATCCTTCAACATTAGCTCGCCGAAGCAGCTGGGTGAAGTGCTTTTTGAAAAAATGAAATTGATCGAAAAGCCTAAGAAGACAAAAACCGGGCAATATGCGACCGGTGAAGACATTCTTTCGGACCTGGAAGCGAACCACGTGATCGCGCGAAAAATCCTGGATTACCGGGAGTTGCAGAAATTAAAATCGACTTATGTAGATGCATTGCCGCTGCTGGTAAATCGTGGCACTGGCCGCATTCATACTTCTTATAACCAGGCCGTGGCTGCTACGGGTCGTCTGAGTTCTACCAACCCGAACTTGCAGAACATTCCGATTCGCACCATCCGCGGCCGCGAAATCCGCAAGGCATTTGTGCCCGATACCGACGATTTCCAGATCCTTTCGGCGGATTACTCGCAGATCGAGCTGCGGATCATGGCGGCATTCAGCGGGGATACGAGTATGACGGAAGCATTCAACCAGGGCCGCGACATTCACGCGACCACGGCCAGCAAAGTGTTTGGAGTACCGCTGGAAGAAGTGACTTCGGATATGCGACGTAAATCCAAAATGGTCAATTTCGGCATCATTTACGGCATTTCAGCCTTTGGTCTTTCGCAGAGGTTGGGTATCCCGCGCGGCGAAGCGAGCGAAATCATCCGGGCATATTTTGAAGAATTCCCGGCCGTAAAGGGATACATGGACCGGATCGTTAACAACGCCCGCGAAAAAGAATTTGTAGAAACTATTTTAGGCCGCCGCCGCTACCTGCCAGACATAAATTCAAGAAACCAAACCAACCGCGGCTACGCGGAACGAAACGCCATCAACGCCCCGATCCAAGGCTCCGCGGCCGATATGATTAAAGTTGCGATGATCAACATTCATGACTGGATGGCCGCGGAAAAACTGAAATCAAGGATGATCTTGCAGGTGCATGATGAACTCGTCTTCGATGCGCATCGGGATGAGATTGATTTGCTTAAAGAAAGGGTCGATGAGCTGATGCGGAATGCGATTCCGATGGCAGTAAGGATGGAAACGGGGATTGGTGTTGGTGCGAACTGGCTGGAGGCGCATTGATGCGCCTCCAACCGGTAATTTCATCCTATTTTTTAACAAACTTAAATCGGCTTATGCTGCCGTCTTGTTTCTCCAATGAAAGAATAAAAACGCCGGCCGGCAGTTGTTTTGTGCTTATTTCAGAACCCGGATTTCCGGCGGATTTGTAGATTTCCTTTCCATTGATGTCTAATATCTTAGCTGATGAAATAAGCTCCGCACCAGGTATTCTTACGTTTTCGGTGACCGGATTAGGATAGATGCTTGCCTCCGAGACGTTTATATTTTTCACATTGATAATTTTTGAAAAAGTAAATGTGTTGTCGATATCTACCATCTTTAAACGATAAAGATTACGCTCATTTAGAGGATGCTTATCCGTGAAAGTGTATTGAATAGTGGACCCGCTTTGCCCTTGCGCATTCACTTTACCAATGGTCGCCCAGGAGCGCCCATTATATCCGGTTTGAATTTCAAAAGACTTACTGTCAACTTCTGAAGTAGTCGCCCAGGTCAGTTGCACGTTACCGTTATCCAAACGCATTCCTTCAAAATTAACAAGTTGTACGGGCAGCGCTTCGATGCACATTTCTTTAAGCTGAGCTTTAGTAGTACAACCTTCGCCGTTACCCTGAACGAACCAATTTATATATTCTGCACCATCTGTGAGCGCTGCATGGCAAACAACCTCATTGGAACAATCGGTCAACAAGTCATTTTGTACCAATTCAAGCCGGAAATAGGCCTCTCCTAAGACACGGTCATCGACAAATTTCACATTGTCAATAGCGTCAATGTTTTCCAGACTGGGATTAGAAACTAGGCTCAGGCTCATCATTTCTTTCACATTTTCCAAACCGTGCAGGTTAGTCAGCGTAGACGCTCGAAGATTCAGTGATCCCATGAAAGTTACGTTGCTGAGCGGCTCCAATGAGGCGATAGGTGACTCATTAATCATAAAGCCATATTCAATGCGTTTCAGACCTTCCAGTCCGGCAAGACTTGTGAGTGAAAGACATCCCGCAATTCCGAGATTAGAGACCTCGACAAGATTTGATAAAGCAGATAAACTTGTCACATCGACATAAGCCAAATACAAGCTGTAGAGCTTAGTCAGATTGCTAAGTCCATTCAAGTTCGTGATCGATGGGCCATCGACTGTAATGCTATGGCCAAACTCCGTACAATTCGGATAAAGTATTTTAAAATTATCAAGCTGGGCTTGTGAGCCTATCGTCAGATCGGATGTTGGACATTGCGCCATAACACCAAAAATCGAAAATACTGCAAAACCAATAGTGAGTAATATAGTTTTCATGTTAGTATGTTTAAGTTGGTTACATAGAGAGCATAAAAATTGCCTTTCCTACTCCCGTCATAAAAAAGGTCTGGAAGTTGATTTCCAGACCTTTAATCATTTATAAAAAACTACCCTCCTACTTCGACAACCAAAGTGCCTGATTAATATCATCCTTCCCAGCAAACTGGCTCTGAATCGCAGCTTTATAGTTCGCTTCGTTAGTCGTACGCTCGGTGTATGGGTATTGCCAGCGGACGGCGATGCGGCCGGAGTTGCCGGTTCCTACGCCGGTCATGAATTTTGGAAAACCGGTGCGGATGTAGTTGAAATAGGCTTCCATACCCGAGTTCATGAAGAATGCCAGGTACTTCTGCGTTACGATCTGCTCGATGCCCGAAATGTTGTTTCCCGCGTATTTTACCAGTGGCTGCGCGTAGTAAGTATTGAAATCGAAGTTGATGGTGTAGTTCACGAAATCAGATGTGGCGCGGCCTCCGGTTTTGGAGTACGTCATCGTCAATGTGCCTGTTTTTACACCGTAAAACTCCTGCGAAGCGACGATACCTTTTTTGTACCAGTCTTCGGCGCTGCCGGTGGCCCAGCCGCGTGCGATACCTTCCGCAATGTTGAAGCACATTTCAGGATAACCCACAAGGAAAGTGCTCTCACCTACGTAGTTAGAATAATATCTCGACCGGCTCTGGAAAGAATATTCGCCCGGCGCAAAACCTGCACCATTATCTTTTCCAGCTTTATTGGACATATCCGAAAGGTCCTCGCCTGAACTTGCTGCAATGAATGCGGAGAAATCAGACGGCTTTTTACCTGCTTTCAACTGCGCACCGGCAGGCTCGGTCGTAACCATCACGCGTGGATCCTGGCGGGCAGTCAGCAAACCAACATAAGTCTGCGCCATGTTCTGGCGGGTCGCGTCGAAACCGAAGTTATCCGGGTTCGATGGGTACTTATTGAATGTGTTGGAAACAAATTGCAGGTTATCCGCCATGCCCGACATCAAAGGATATTTAGTCGGGTTGGTCAGCATTTCGGCAAATTGCGCTTTTACATTCATGCCGGCTTCTGCTTCTTTTTTACTCAAACGGATCAGAATACGTAAACGCAGCGCGTTCACCACTTTCTGCCATTTAGCCAAGTCGCCGCCCAGGTAAAAATCACCTGCCAGCGAGTTGTTACCCTGCGTGATCAGCGATGCAAACTCTGCATTTGACTGATCCAGCAAAGAAAGAATCTGCATATACACATCCTTCTGAGAGTCATATTTCGGAGTCAGTGTTTCAAGCCCTTTCAAAGCCTCGCTCACAGGAATGTCTCCGCCACGAACCGACATTTGGTCGAAAAAGAATGCGCGGAAAAACTTGCCCGCCGCCGTGTAAGGGTTGACATCAGCCAAACCAGCGCGCTTGGCCTCTTCCTCCATTTTCACTACATTTTTCAATGTTGAATAGTGGTCTACAAAAGATGACCAGGTATACTCATTGTTTCCATAGTAGTTGTAATTGATCGCGTAAAACTGGTTCCAGCGCATTTCATCGCTGAAAGGTCTTCCGGTATCGTCATACATATCAAACTCGATGCCTTGTAAAACCAGTGACGCGGGAGCAGTTACAGGCCGGTTCGGATCTTTTTCGAGTTCTTCAAAGCTTCTCTCGCAGCCCGTCAGCGACAGGGCAAAAGCAGCGCACAATCCGATAAGTTTATGATTGAATTTCATTGTTCAGAATGGGATTTTTTGAAATAATCTGTCTTGGACGAAGGATTAGAATGACAAGTTCACATTGATACCGTAGCGACGTACAGAAGGCGTCTGCAAGCCAGAGCCACCGTCGGTAATGTACTGGTTCAGGTCCACGTCTTTTTTCTCAGCAAAATAGAGCAGGTTACGTCCTACCAGCGAAACTGACGCGGCACGGATAAACTTGCTTCTTTCCAGCATTTTGGCAGGGAAACGATATCCGATCACCACCTCGCGGAGCATACCGAAAGAGCGGCTCATCAGGTTACCTTCGTCAGAGTTGTAGTACCGGCTCACCCAGTCCTGCACGTTTTGCGCCGTCGCATTTGGCTTGAATTTCAGTTCAGACAGGTTGGTAATGTTACCGTCCGCATCAAAATTCAATGCAGTTCCATCCACCACCTGAACACCCGGTCCTACGTAAGTTTTGTTCTCGGTATTGTTTTTAAATGCCTCGTAATCCGTCTCACGCGAAGCGCCCAGTTGTCCTTGGATGAGCTCAATGTGGCGACCACCGCGGAATGTTTGTTTCTGGATGTAATTGGAAATCACACCGCCGATACGTCCGTCAAACTGGAAGCCCAGGTTGAAGTTTCCGTAAGAGAATTTGTTGTTGATACCGAAAACAAATTTGGAATTGGCGTTACCCAAATAGCGCGGCGTGTTGGTATAGATCGGACGACCTGATGCATCATTAATGATCTGTCCGTCAGCGGTTTTTGCAAAAGCACCACCGTAGAATTTGTCCATCCTATCGCCCACTTTGAAATAAGTGTTCAGCTTGTCCTGGCCTGGATAAATGTCGGTAAGTACTTGTTTGTAGGTCGAATAGTTCGCTACGATATCCCAGTTAAGACCTTTGTCGCTTTTCAGCGGAGAGCCTGTTAAAGAGATTTCAAGACCGTTTTTACGTGTTTTGATACCATTTACCAAAGCAGCGGTATAACCTGTCGTAGACGAGATCGGCAATGCGAAAATACTTGGGCCGTCATTTGAAATATAATAAGCAACATCCAGTCCGATACGGTTTTGCAGCACACGTAAATCCAAACCGAATTCAGTTTGTGAAGTTGTGCTCGGCACCAGGCTCGGGTTATTGATGGTATTAGTAAAATAGGCCGCCGGCTTGTTGTTGTAGGCAAATGGTGTGGAGTAAACCGCAGAGTTCTGATAGCTAGGACCGCCGTAAGAAGAGCTGTACTGCTCGCCATAACCCAGGAAGTAATCCGTATTAGGCGTCGCACCAATGTTCGCCGAGGTCAAACCATCTTTCACATTTGCATAAGAACCACGCAGTTTCAGGAAAGAAATCACCTCCGGCAATGTAGTGTAATCCGAGATCACGGTCGATAATGCGACCGATGGATAGAAGAACACGTTGTTACCTTTTGGAAGCGTAGACAGCTTATCCATACGACCTGTTGTAGAAATCGTCAGGAAATCCTTGATCGTGAAATCCGCAGAATAGTAAGCCGAAGCCACCCGCATATCAGAGCGGAAGTTGGTACTTTTTACCGGGTTAGCCGAGTTCGCAAAGTTATACAGGCCCGGTACGTTCAGATAATCCGTAGAAGTGTACTGTGAATTGTACTCAAAACTGCGAATGTTACCGCCACCCCAGATTTTCGCATTCAAACCTGGCACAATGTCCTTGTCGAACTTAATCAAAAGGTCGGTGTTGTTTTCAAACAGGTTCCGGCGGTCTTCACGGTAGTCACCACGACGCTCGTCACGGCCATAAGCACCGGCAGAGTAAGGCATTTTCTCGTTACGGAACATGCTCCAAGTGTTGATCTGCGACCGGAAGCTGGCTTCCAGGAAGTCAGTAAACTTGTAAGTCATGGCCGCCTGACCGATGATATCCGACTTCTGGTGACCCCGGAGCCACTCGTAGCTCATGAAATACGGGTTGTTGTAGCGCTGATATTCTGCGTAGATCTGCTGCGTACCTTCTTTTCCAGGCTGCCAGTAGTTGCGCATATCGTCCACGTTCCAGTCAGCACCAGCCCACAATACGATGTTGTAAATGATCGAGTTAGGACCGTAGTTCACGTCAGGAATATTCGGCGTATACTGGCGGTTGTATTGCAGAGACGAGTTGAATGTCAGCTTCTTGGAGAAATTGTAATCCGCCGTAATGTTGAAGTTGGTAATGTTCAGCTTTGTATTTGGAACGATACCCTTCTGGTGAATGTGTGAAGTTGAGAAACGCAGGTTGTATTTTTCACCGCTGGCCGAAACTGAAATGTTGTTGGTCGACAACAAA
Organism: Dyadobacter luticola; assembly: GCF_005860805.1. Lineage (GTDB taxonomy): Bacteria > Bacteroidota > Bacteroidia > Cytophagales > Spirosomataceae > Dyadobacter > Dyadobacter luticola. The sequence goes on from NZ_VCEJ01000002.1 coordinate 1,235,437, forward strand.
CCTGGCTGCAAAAAGCGGCTCAAATTGTCTTTACCGCGTGCTACCCACGGCGTGCCTTGTCTTACACCCGTCACCGGATCCACAGGGCTGTCGTACTGCGGGATCAGCTGGCCTTCAAATTTAGGTCCCCAGCCGCCATCGTAATCGCCATCATTCAAACCACCCCCTTTACCGTCACCGAAAGCATAACGACCGTGGTCACCAGGTCCGTAAAGGTCCTGAACCTTTGGAATTGCGTAAAAACCGTTGTCAACCATCGTCGATGAATTGAAATCAACGGAAAATCCGCGCTTGTCTTTGGTACCGCGTTTAGTCGTGATCAGGATCGCACCATTTTTACCACGGAAACCGTAAAGTGCTGATGCAGAAGCACCTTTCAGAACCGAATAAGTATCAATGTCGTCAGGGCTGATGTTCCAGGTATCGGAGTTAACGGGCACACCGTCTACAACAAAAAGTACGTCGGTATTACCACGCAGCTGAATGTTCGGCTTGCGCAACATTTCCTGCTGCACACCCACCGTCAAACCGGCCACTTTACCCGCCAAAGCATTGATCGCGTTGGGTTCGCGGGCTTTTACCGTTGCACTTCCGTCCACGGTCTGGATCGCCACACCGATTCTTCTGACATCTTTTTTGATACCTAAGGCAGTGACCACCACCTCGTTAAGCTGGCGCAAGTCGGCGCTCAGCTCTACATCGACTACGCTACGTCCGTTGACCGCAACTTCCTGCGTAGAGAAACCCAGGAATGAAAAAATGACCGTCGACACATTGTTGCTGATGTCCAGCTTGTAATTTCCTTCTGCGTCTGTGATCGTACCGTTCGTAGTGCCTTTTGCAATAATGCTGACACCCGGGATCGGTTGCCCGTCTTCTTTGGACTTCACCTGACCAGTGATAACCACCTGAGCCATAGTAAGCTGTGAGAGAAGTACAAAGGCAAGCAAAAAGAGAGCCTGCCTACTTCGTCTGAGAACATCCAGCCGCAAGTTTGAGTAAAAAGGTTTCATCATGAGCGCAATTGTTTAATTGTTTATTGTTAAGGAAAGAGCATTGAAAACTCGCTTACCAAAATGCAAAAGTCCGGTTTTGGCGGATTTTTGATGTTAAGTATTTATTAACATACTATAAACAAATGTGGCTGACCCGTGCGGCGGATGCCGGAAACTGATTTTTACAAAAGCGACCAGAAATTAACCTGTCCCAGGTGAATGCCTGCCGGTATATCACGCGAAAGAAATCGCGCTCGCCTCTGAAATTGAGAATTGAAAGTGTTAAATCTAAAAATTTTGCGGGACAAAAAATACGGGAAATTCAAAAGTTACCGCACTAGTTATAAGTAGTTTACGGTTACAAATCATCATTTACTTTCCAGATTGCAATTTTATATTGGAATTGGTAAAGAGATTTTTTTATAAATTGGTCAATCCGATAATCCTGTGACTACGAATACAAACGCAACCCGGGAAAGTCGTATAGTAACCTGCGTAATAACAGCCCAGGCCAGTTAGCGACTGACCAGCCAATTTTTAATATAGTTAAACTTTTACCCGAAAAAAGCCAATCGGGATTTCATCCTTAAAGGGTGCCTGGATACATTTGATTGGAATTAATGTTGTTTCGGTCAAGCCAGATTTTCAAAGAATAGATAAGTCATCCTTCAAAATCCGACAGTCGGTTATCTCTTTGTTATGTCCTTATTTCTTGAAAATTAATTATAAAATTTCCGGATATATTAGTGGAAAAAAGTGCGAACTTCGCTTTTTAATTGTAAACATTACACTTAATATATCCGATGCGTCACTTTTTTATAAAAGCCTGCCTCCTTTGTCTGGCAAGTCCCGTCCTTGTTTTGGGGCAGATGGTCAAAGGAAATTACTCCCCTCTTTCCCTTAAAGACCTCAGCTCCTTCGAAGGCGGCAAGCCTAACTGGTCCGTGCAGGGTGGCATTGCAATCCATCCTACTGGCGCTACCAAACCAAAAATTTCCTCCGGCGAAGGCATCCTGGTCGGAACTACGGGCAGCGTGATTACGACTAAATTGAAAGCAAGTGATCTGCGTCTTTATGCAGAATTCATGGTTTCGCCCGATGCAGAGGGCAGCATTATCCTGCCCGGCGGCCAAAAAGTCCGCATTTCGGATAGCAGCAAACAAAAAGTTACCGGGGTGACAACTTCTGGCTATGTCGGCCAGTTTCCGACACAAAATGCCGCGAAAGCAGCTGGCTTGTGGCAGACGATCGAACTGACTTACGATGCTTCGGTTCCGCATGTGGCTAATTCCGCCAGACTGAATTCCTTATCATTAAATGGCGTCACAATCCTGGAAACCATTTATCTCCCCAATTCGAAACCTGCTACCGACGGCCAGCCGATTTCTTTTGAAGTCACAAAGGGCACCATCGCATTCCGCAACATTGGCTACCAGCTGCTGGCAAGCCGCAAGCCGCTCACATTATCTAATCTGACTTACAAAGTTTACTCCGATAAATGGGACGCAAAAGATTATAGCAAGCTCGACCATGAAGGTCAAACTGCGATCCTGACCCAGGAAGTCACCAACGGCATGCGTGAATTTCACCTGGTATATGAAGGCGATATGGAAGTGGCGGAAGCAGGCGACTACATTTTTACCAGCATTTACTCCGGCCCGCTTTTCAATGTGGATGTGGATGGAAAAAGTGTCCTGGCAGGCGGCGAAAGCACTTCTCAGGAAACACATACCGGATCTGTAAACCTGACCCAAGGCAAGCACCGCTTTAAAATACATTATTCCAGATTCCCCTGGCGGCAGCCTGCGCTGGGCCTGCGCGTAGAAAAAGCGGGTATCCGTCCCTACGACCTGCACACACTTTCTTCTTTGCCTGAGCCTGAGCCAAAACCATACATCAGCGTCACCCCGGACATGCGTCCCGAAATGGTGCGCTCATTCATCCTGCTTCCCGGCGAAAAATACAAACGCACACATTGTATCTCGGTCGGCAGCCCGGACGGCTGGAATTATACGGTGGACCTCAACCGCGGCGCATTGGTACAAGCCTGGCGCGGACAGTTTGCCGACGTCACCGAAATGTGGTACGAGCGCGGCGAGCCGCAATTGCTTTTTCCGGCTGGTTTGAATGTCCACATTTCAGGCAGGAGCAGCTTTGCAACTTTGGAAAATGCGAACGCAGCGTGGCCAGATTCTTCCAACATTAACTTCCTCGGCTACAAAATCCAGTCGCAGGGTTACCCGGTTTTCAGATATTCCGTGGGTTCGGCGACGGTTTCGGACGAACTCGTATCTACCGGCAACAACATGACGCGCACATTGAAAGTGGAAGGCACCTCGCAGTCGCCGCTTTACTCCCTGCTCGCCAGCGGCAAGCAGATCGTGGAAGTCGAAAAAGGACTTTACCAGATCGACGACAAGCTGTATATCATGGTTGATAAAAAGGCGAAAGCGACGATCCGCCCGACCGGCGAGACCAGCGAGCTGATCCTGCCTGTGTCCGGTACCACGACTTATTCCATGTTCTGGTAGTTGTTCCCATCATTTTCAAGACATTCCGATTTCAAATCAATGAAAAATATTCTTTTAGCTTCTCTCATTTCCCTGGGCTGCGCCAACGTTTATGCGCAATCGAAACCCAATAAGGAAGACGATTTTTACCGGATCATTACCATCCCCATTCCGGACAACATTAAAATGGAAGTGGGCGGTATGCAGGTTTTACCCGACGGCCGCCTGGCGACTTCTACCCGACGGGGCGAAGTTTGGATGATTGGCAACCCATACCTGAAAGGCGACGGCAAGCCTTCGTTTCACCGGTTTGCGTCTGGCCTGCACGAGCCGCTGGGCTTGTTATACCGCGGCAAAGATTTCCTGGTATCCCAGCGTGGTGAAGTAACCCGGCTGGTGGATTCGGACAATGATGGCGTGGCCGATGTGTATGATTCTTTTGCAAAATGGCCGCTGTCAGGTAATTACCACCAATATTCTTACGGACCTGTACCTATGCCAAATGGCGAGCTGCTGGTTACATTGAACCTCGACTGGGTAGGCCGCGGCGCCAGCCAGTCGAAATGGCGCGGGTGGATGCTGAAACTGGGCGAAGATGGAAAACTGACGCCTTTCGCGACCGGACTTCGCTCTCCGTCGGGCTTTGGCTCTTATAAAGGCGACATTTTTTATACCGAAAACCAGGGCGACTGGGTAGGCTCGGGCCGGATGACGCATTTGGAAAAAGGCGATTTTGCGGGTAACCCGGCCGGTTTGAGATGGAGCAAGGAAGAAGGCTCGCCGGTGAAACTGACGCCTGATGACATTCCCAACACCGGTGAGCCGCTTTACGACGTGGCGAAACGCGTGAAAGGTTTGAAGCCGCCGGCTGTATGGTTCCCGCACACATTGGTCGGGATCTCTACTTCCGATTTTAAAGAAGACGTTACTTCCGGAGCGTTCGGACCTTTTACAGGACAAATGTTCGTGGGCGACCAGGGGCACAGCATTATTACCCGTGTGGACCTGGAAAAAGTAAATGGCGTGTGGCAGGGAACCGTTTTTCCTTTCCGCGAAGGTTTTATGTCTGGTATCCTGCGTCTTGAATGGGGTTTGGACGGCTCTCTTTTTGTAGGTCAAACCAGCCGCGGATGGTCGGCTACGGGTAAGTCGGAGTTTGGCATTCAAAGACTGGCGTGGACCGGTAAAATGCCTTTTGAAATGAAAACCGTGCGGTCAATGCCGGATGGTTTTGAGATCACATTCACGACGGCTGTGGACAAAAAAGCAGCGGCCGACCAGGAATCTTACAAGCTCAACAGTTTTACCTATAAATACCACCAGACCTACGGCAGCCCGATCGTCAATACCGAGGAGGTACCGCTGAAAGGGATTGTGGTTTCAGAAGATGGCATGCGCGTTCGCCTGGTGGTAGACCCGGCGAAGCTGCGCAAGGGATACATTCATGAGATCAAAGCGGAAGGTATCAAGGCGGCTGACGGAAATTCATTGCTGCATTCGATCGGTTACTACACATTGAATGAAATTGCTTCCGGAACCGCGATCAATCCTTCCCAATTTACGACTACTGTAAAAGCAACTGTCGATCACAGCGCGCATAACATGGCAACCGCCGATGCTGCGAACACAGCACCTTCTGCAAAACGTGTCACCGAAATGCCGGCCAGCTGGACCAGCGGTCCTGACCAGACGATCACGATCGGCACGGTGCCGGGCTTGAAATTCGATATCTCAGAAATTCAGGTGAAAGCTGGCAGCCGCATCCGGGTTGTTTTCAATAATAATGATGATATGCTGCACAACCTGGTGATTACAAAGCCTGGCAAATTAAATGCAGTGGGTGAAGCTGGTTTAAATCTGGGTTTGAAAGGTTCGGAACTAAGCTATGTCCCAAGAACCGATGATGTTTTGTTCCATACCAACATTGTGGAACCCGAAAAAACGGAGTCGATTTACTTTGTTGCACCCAAGCAGCCTGGTAACTACCAGTATGTGTGCACATTCCCTGGCCACTACACCCTGATGCAGGGCAAATTGAAAGTGGTGAAATAAATACATTTCGTCCCGCTGGGCCTTTTTTCCGGCGGGGCGTTTTTCTGTTTTTTTATTAAAATAAATACGCTTCCGCTGCAAGGAGAATAAATTTGCGCCTTACTTTGGTTAGCATAATTCGATGATTAAATAAAACAATGCCTTTACGGATTTGAGCCACCCAAGTCACATATCGGACCTTTATGATGTTAACATCCGGCTTTGGAAACGTTTCAAAGACGGTGATTCCGATGCGCTCGGGCAGCTTGCGCAGGTACATTACCGCGCACTTTACAATTACGCCACCAAATTCACTTCCGATCCCGATTTTATCCGTGACACGATCCAGGAACTGTACCTCGACCTCTGGGAACGCCGCGCACATTTGTCGGAAACGGCTTTTGTGAAATCCTATCTGCTGAAAGCGCTCCGACACAAGCTGATCAAGGAATCGATCCGGTTGAAGCGCTTCCAGGAACCAGAAGCTGCGTTTTTTGATGACGATCAGGCGGATTCCTGCATTGAGGCCCACATTATTGCAGACGAAAACATGGCTTATCAAAGTGGCCGCCTGCAAAAGATCATTTCGCTGCTTTCCAAACGCCAGCAGGAAATCATTTATCTCCGCTTTTACCAGAACCTTGAAAACGAAGACATTGCCCAGATTATGGGACTGGGCCGCCAGAGTGTCTCCAACCTTTTGTACCGCACATTAAAGGAAATCAAGGAAATCTGGATGCCGACCGCGTTTCTCTGGCTGCTGACTTTTAGCTGCTAGCGTTCGCCAAAATCCCCAATAGCATTATTTCAAAAAAATTTTCAATTTTTTGGTTATCCCCGGCCAAAAACCTGACATACATACAAAAGAGGCATACAAACTCATCCCACTATCCTGACAATATTTTTACCCCATGATTAATTACCGAATGTATTCGGTCGAAGAACTGGCTGCGGACGACATGTTCCGGCGCTGGGTGCTTGCGCCTACTCCCGAGATCACCTCTTTCTGGCAGCAGTGGCTGAACGAAAATCCGGAACGAGCTGATGCCGTGGCCCGCGCGCGGGAACTGGTGAATGCGGTGCACAACCTTTACGGCGACGACCTTACCGACAACCAGGTCGAGTTTGAAGTAGAAGAAATTGTGCGCCTGGCGGAAGCAAGAAAAGAACCTGCTTCCGACCGCATTATTTACTGGCCCGCATTGTGGAAATCGGCCGCTGCGGTGGTGCTGGTTTCGGGCTTGGCTTTGCTTTATTACACGCACAAATCGCCGGTTGAAATCGCTGAAAAAGCGCCTTTTGAGCAAATAAAGGAAGAAGTGATGCAGGTGCGGGTGAACAATTCAGCGGTGGAAATGACCATTTTGCTGGGGGATAACAGCGTAGCAACATTATCAAAAGGCAGCACGATCAGGTACCCGAAAAAATTTGATGCAAAAGAGCGTCGGGTGTATTTGACAGGTGAAGCATTTTTTGACGTGGCGAAAAATCCAGCCCAGCCATTCCTGGTTTATACCAATGAAACCGTGACCAAAGTGCTCGGTACGAGTTTTCGCGTGAAAGCATTCGACGACGACAATACAGTGCTGGTGGTGGTGAAAACAGGCCGGGTGTCTGTTTATCCTAAAAAAGCTTACGAAACGGCTGCCGGCGAGACGCCCAAAATGGCAGGCGTAGTCCTTAATCCTAACCAGCAGGCGGTATTTATCCGCAAGGAAAACCGGCTCGAAAAAGGAATGGTATCGCAGCCGCAGCTGCTTTCCGAATCCATTTCGCAAAAAGATCAGGTTTTCGACGACAAGCCGGTGACGGAAGTTTTGCAGGCTTTGCAAAAAACCTACGGGATCGTGATCATTTATAATGCCGAAACGCTGGCGAACTGCGCCATCAGCGCCCAGTTTGACGATGAAACATTGAAACAGCGTATGAATGCGATTTGTGAGGCGATCGGCGCGAGCTATGAGATGATCAACGGCCAGATTATGCTTGTTTCAAAAGGTTGTAATTAAAAACAAACCCTCTGCCTATGATATAGAAACGCTACTGAATCCTTTGAAAGAGCCAGTGATGTTCGCACCACCACTGACTCAACCTCCCGGTAAAAACGCCTTTTAAAGGGCGCAGGAGGATTTTGTCCCATCTTTTCCAATACTGAACAAAACAATCAAAAGTATGAAAAAACACCGACACTTGTCCAGGCTACTCTATCGGACCATGAGAATATCATTATACCAATTATTAATAGCCTTTATCTTCGCGAGTGTATCCGCTGCCGGTACGGTTGGCGCGCAGGATATCCTCAACCAGCGGATCACCCTGCAAGTCAATAACCAGGAGATCAAAACGGTGCTGAACAAGCTTAACAAGCTGACGCAGATCAGGTTCACTTACAATTCGTCATTGATCCGCTCGCAGCAGAAGGTCTCTGTAAATGCAGTGGAACGTCCGCTGGCCGACGTGCTGGACGAGATTTTCAGGCCGATCAATATAAGCTATAAAATTGAAGGAAAACAAGTTGTGCTCACCAAAAGCACTGCCGAGCCCGGCAGTCTGATTCCGCTTCCGGTACACAACCCGTCCAACATTGACCGCACGATCAGCGGCAAGGTTTCGGACGAAAAAGGCCAGCCGCTACCGGGCGTGAGCGTGGTGGTAAAAGGCGGAAAAAACGGTACTGCAACGAATACAGAGGGCACTTACGAACTTTCCGTGCCGGATGCGGGCGGCGTATTGGTTTTTTCCTACGTGGGTTACACACCCGAGGAAGTAGCACTGGGAAGCGCATCGACGTACGACCTGAGCATGAAACCGGATGTAAGAAACCTGGAAATGGTCGTCGTGACGGCGCTGGGTATCAAGCGGGATGCGAAAAAATTGGGTTATTCTACTGCGACGGTCAATACCGAAGAGCTGCAATCCAACCGTACTACCAACCTGGGAAACAGCTTGCAAGGAAAAGTGGCGGGTTTGAATGTGACGCCTCCCGCGAGTGGACCGGGCGGATCCACGAAGATCCGTATACGCGGCCAGTCGTCTTTTGGCGGTAACAACTCCCCGCTGATCATCGTAAACGGTATCCCGATCAACAACAGCAGCGTATCGGCCGGTGGCTCGAACGGAAATGGTACCGGCAACCCTACCGGCGGTTCGTCCGATGCGGGTGATGGTTTGCAGAGTATCAACCAGGACGACATTGAGTCGATGACGGTTTTGAAAGGTGCGGCAGCGGCTGCATTATACGGTTTTCGCGCAAAAGATGGAGCGATCATTATCACGACTAAAAGCGGCAGCAAAACGACTGGTATCGGCGTTGAACTCAACTCCAATTTCCAGGCGCAGCAGGCCCTTGATTTTACCGACTTTCAATATGAATATGGTCAGGGAGAATTTGGAAAACGGCCTACCAACACGGCTGAGGCACAAAGCTCGGGTGTTTTTGCATTTGGTGAAAAACTCGATGGCAAGTCTACCCCGCAGTTTGACGGAAGTTCGCAGCCTTACATTGCGCACAAAGACCGCATTAAAAAATTCTATCGCACGGGAACGAGCTTTACCAATTCTGTGGCGCTTTCGGGCGGGAACGAAAAAGGAAACTTTCGCCTGTCGTTTGCCAATACCGACGCAAATGCGATCATGCCCAACTCCGATTACCACAAGCGGATCTTCAACCTGGGTTTGAATTATAAATTCTCAAAAAGACTGTCTGCGCAGCTGAATGCCAACTATTCAAACGAATACAACAAGAATCCGCCGCAGATTGGTATCCAGGATATGAATGCGAATACAACGATTTATACCATGGCAACCAGCATCGACGCCGACTGGCTGAAAAACCGCAAAGATGCCAACGGAAACGAGATGCCGCTGGCGCGTTTTACCAACCGGAATAACCCCTACTGGGTAGCGTACGATCGTTTTGAGAATGTAAAGCGCGACCGGATTTTTGGAAATACCTCTGTACGATATGATTTTACGAGCTGGCTTTTTGTGCAGGGACGCATCGGGCAGGACTATTACACCCGTCCGTATAACTACAACCGGCCAACAGGTACGCGCTCGATCAGCGCGGTCACCACGGGCTTCAATGGTTATTACTACCAGGATGTTTCCACTTTCCGCGAGCGCAATATGGACGTGCTTATCGGCGCCAACCGTACGTTCGGGGATTTCGGGATAGACATTACCCTGGGCGGCAACCAGATGCTGCAGGTGAGCGACAATGTGTCCACAGCCGTAACCAACTTCTATGTCCGCGACCTTTACACCATTGCAAATGGTCAGGTGAAAACGCCGAATTACGGTTATAGCAAAAAGAAAGTTAACTCAATTTACGGCGCGGCTGAATTCTCTTACAAAGGCTTTTTGTTTGTGAATGTTACAGGAAGAAATGACTGGTTCTCAACATTGAACCCACAGTCAAACAGCTACTTATATCCTTCGGTGAGCGGTAGCTTTGTGTTCAGTCAGGCATTTGCAAATGCACCAAACTGGCTGAATTACGGAAAACTCCGCGCTGCTTATGCGGAAGTGGGTGGCGATACGGACCCTTACTCAAACAACTTGTACTACGGTATCAATGCAAATCCTTTCAACGGGACAGCATTGGGAAATTTACCTTCGACGGTCAGCCCGAATGCCAATTTGAGGCCGCTTAAAGTGAAAGAAACCGAGGTAGGTCTTGAAATTAAAACCTTTGACAGCCGCCTGAACCTGGATATGTCTTTGTACCGCAAAAATACGGTTGATGAAATCCTGAATGTGGACATTTCAAATGCTTCGGGTTTCAGCCAGACCAAAGTGAATGTGGGTAAGCTGCGTAACCAGGGTGTTGAATTTCTCTTGACGATCGTGCCCGCACGCACCGACGGATTTACCTGGGAAACCAGTTTCAACGGAAGCTACAACATTAGCAAGGTCATCGAGCTGGCAGCTGGCCAGCCACGATTTGACGTGGGTACCGGTGAATTTTTCGGGATCGTTTCTCATGAAGTCGGCAAGCCGCTGGCGTCGCTCCGGGGATTTGACTACAAAAGAGATGCACAAGGCCGGATCATTACTTCGGGTGGTTTGCCGCAGCAAGGTAACCTCACCACTTTCGGCAGCGCGATCCCGAAATGGGTCGGTGCGTGGGTGAACACATTTAACATTAAAGGCATCCGTATCGGCACGCAGATCGATTTCAAGGCGGGCAACAAAATCCTCTCCAACTCTAACCTGAACTTCCTGCGGGAAGGTTTGTCGAAACCATCGCTCGTGGGACGTGAAGGCGGCGTGCTGCTGGACGGCGTGAAAGCCGACGGCTCGCCCAATGATACCCGGGTGGAAGCAGAGCAGTTTTACACTTCTTACCGGAGCACTAACATGGCCTCGCCCTTTGTGTACAATGGTGCCTTTGTTAGATGGAGAAGCATCTCGCTTGGTTACGATCTTTCCCGTTTTGTTAAAGATAAAACCTTTATCAAAGGCCTGACAATTTCGGCGATGTGCAACAATGTATGGTTGATCAAAAAATACATCGACAACCTGGATCCGGAAGCTCAGGTATCTGCATCAGACAACCTGCAAGGCATCGAAACCCACACCCTTCCGACTACCAGAAGCTACGGGATCAATCTGAATGTTAAGCTATAAGAGAAGTTATTCACTCATTCCCCGTTCCACGGCTCATCCATCATTCAATTATTGATTTATGAAAAAAGCACTCATATACTTTACAAGCATCGCCATCCTCGCCGGGGCCACTTCCTGCGATAAGGGTTTTGAAGATGTCAACGTAAACCCGGTCCAGGCTACGAGCATTGATCCGATCTATCTTTTTTCCAATGCGGAATTTTCGTCGGCGATCGCGACACAGAATTACCAGCTGCAAATTGTACAGCAGATCAACACGCCATTTACGGGTGTGGTGGAAGGCGGTAACCACAATGTGGTTTCTGATCCGAATTCGAATGCCAACTTTAACTCACTGTACCTGCAAAATGGCCCGGTGAACCTGCTGACGACGGTGATTGCGCAGACGAAAGATGTACCTGCGCGCTCCAATCTGTACAATATGTCGCGGGTATGGAAAGCTTACGTCTTTATGGTTTTGGTCGATACTTATGGTGACGTACCTTATTTCGAGGCTGGAAAGGCATTTCTGGAAGGAATTAACCTGCCTAAATACGATGACCAGAAGCTGATCTACGATGACATTCTGAAAGAATTGGTAGAAGGTACCAAAGGCCTGGACGCAACCAAAGCAATAGAAACCGGTGACCTGTTTTTCAAAGGCAACATTGCACAGTGGAAAAAGCTGGGTAACTCCCTCCTCCTGCGTGCGGCGATGCGCTATTCCAAAATCGATCAGGCAAAAGCGAAACAATACGTGGCGATTGCGGTGGATCCGGCTAACGGAGGCTTACAAAGCTCCAATGCAGATAATGCTTACATCGCATTCAACAGCACATTCAACCACCCGCTCGCGGGCTACTTTCAGGGAACAGAGCGCGGGAATGTTTATATGGGAAAAGCGTTTATCGATTTCCTCAAAACTACGGCTGATCCAAGGCTGAAATACATTGCTGTCAAATACGAAGCGCCGGGAAATCCGCTCGCGACTGTCGGTGCAGAAGACACCAACCCGGCTAACCAGGAAGGGATGCCTTATGGTTACAATGAATCCACCATCACGGCGATCCCGGGCTTCCCCGGAAAAATCGGTTCTGCATTCAAATATTCACAGATCAACCGCAGGACTGTCGGCAAGATCGATGCGCCGGAGTTTTTCATCACCTATTCCCAAACTTCCCTCCTGCTGGCAGAAGCCGTGCAGCGTGGTTGGGCAACCGGCGATGTGAAGGCTTTGTATGAAGCTGGCGTAAAGGCACATATGTCGCAGCTAGCTACTTACGATGTTTCTGCCACGATCCCGGAAGCTACGCAGACGGCTTATCTGGCTGCAAATCCGTTTGTTGCGGCCAAAGCTTTGGAGCAGATCAACAACCAATACTGGGTTTCATCTTTTTTGAATGGCTCTGAGGCCTGGGCGAACTTCCGCAGGAGCGGTTTTCCAACACTTCCGATCAACAATTACCCGGGTAAAGATCCTTCGGTGAAAGACTTTATCAAGAGATTGGTTTATCCGGTTCGTGAGCGTTCCGTGAACGAAGCAAATTACAAGGAAGCCATCGCCAGAATGGGCCCTGATGAACTGGGAACGCCCATTTTCTGGGATAAATAAGCATTTCACTAACCCTTAATTTTTCTTTTATGCTTAAACAAAGTTTGCTTGCCGGGGCGATGGTAGTGCTGGGTGCCGCCGCCCAGGCACAGTCCATCTCCCCCACGCCCGACCAGATCAAAGCCTATACCTCGGCCTGGAAAGGGGAACGTTCCGCAGATGGACGCCCGCGTGTGTCGGACGCGATCCTGGCGCGGCTCAAAAACATTTCCATGGAAGAAGCCTGGGGTGTTTTGCGTAATAAGGGGTATAACAACCAGTTTGAAGGCGACTGGCAGCTGATCCACTCCGACAGCGTGATGACCGGCCGGGTAGTCACCGCCCAATATGTGCCCCTCCGCCCCGATCTGGCTGATCTGGTAAAAGAAACCGGTAAGAAGGAAGGCCGCGTGCAAACCGGCGGCACCAACTCCTGGCCGATCGACGTGCTGAAAGAAGGCGATGTATACGTGGCCGACGGCTATGGCAAAATTGCCGACGGAACATTGATCGGGGATAATCTCGGAAACTCCATTTACGCCAAATCCAAGCGCGGTGTAATCTTTTACGGGTCGGTGCGCGACGTGGAAGGTTTGAGCGAAATCAAGGGTTTTAATGCGTGGACAAAAGGAAATGATCCTTCCTACATTCAGCAAATGATGCTTTTCAACATCAACACGCCCATCCGCATCGGCCGCGCGACGGTAATGCCCGGCGATGTGGTATTAGCAAAAAAGTACGGCACCATTTTCATCCCGGCACATTTGGTAGAAGACCTGGTACTTACCTCGGAAGTAACTGCCTTGCGTGACGAATTCGGTCATTTACGCTTACGCGAAGGAAAATACACGCCTGGTGAAATCGACACCAAATGGTCGGACGTGATCCAGAAGGATTTTCTGAACTGGGTAAATCATTATCCAGGCAAGCTGCCGATGACGAAGAAGGAGTTGGATGATTATTTGAAAGATAGAAATTACTAATAATGTCATGCTGAGCGGAGTCGAAGCACGTTTCTGGCTCGGCACAACGCCTTTTGCACAGTGCCAAGCCAGAAACGCGCTTCGACTCCGCTCAGCGTGACAAAGTCAACAAAAAACATTATTTAAAAGAAATTTATATGAAAAGCATTCTAACCCAAATTATTTCAGAAAACAAGAAGGTCGAACAAGCCGAAAAAGCAGCTGCCCTTGCCGAAATTAATGCGCCTTCGACCAAAGACAGCCGCAGGAACTTCTTGCGGAAAACGGCCGTGGGCGGGATGGCGCTGGGGGGTTTTATGGCGATGTCGCAGGAGGATACCATTGCACAGGCTACTTCCAAAGTGAACCGGGCTTCGAAACCTTCGGAGCTGAAAATTACGGACTTACGGTATTGCATTGTGCAGAATGTGGGCCGCACACCGATTATCCGGATCGATACGAATCAGGGCATTTATGGCCTGGGCGAAGTGCGGGACGGGGCTGACGAGCGTTATGCCTTGTTTTTGAAAAGCCACTTACTGGGACAAAACCCCTGCAATGTTGAAATGCTTTTTAAATCCATCAAACAATTTGGCTACCACGGTAGGCAGGCTGGCGGGGTTTGCGGGGTGGAGATGGCACTTTGGGACCTTTGTGGTAAGGCTTATGGTGTTCCTTGCTGGCAGCTGCTGGGCGGACGGTACCGGGACAAGGTGAGATTGTATGCCGATACGCCTGAGTTTGAAGACCTCAGTGAGTTTAAACAAAAAATCAAATTCCGTACAGTGGACCAAGGTTATACCTGGCTGAAAATGGACGTTTCCATCGGAATGCTGCGGAATAAGGAAAACAGCGTGGTGAACAACAAAGTCTGGGGCGGCGGATTCTCGCAGTGGGCTGGGGACTACAATTCCTACGCAAACACCAAACACCCTTTTACCGCCATTCAGATCACTCCGAAAGGGCTGGATGAAATGGCGAAAGTGGTGGAAGACGTCCGCAATGCAGTAGGTTATGAAATCCCGCTTTCTACCGATCATTACGGCCATTTTGACTTAAACAACGGAATCCGTCTAGGCAAAGCGCTCGATAAATACCGCCTCGCGTGGCTGGAAGATATGGTGCCCTGGGAATATACCGACCAGTGGAAAACAATTTCCGACGCGCTGGAAACACCGACATTGACCGGCGAGGACATTTTCCTGAAAGAGGGTTTCAAAGACCTGATCATGAAACGCGCGGTAGACATTATCCACCCGGATCTGGCTTCGTCAGGTGGTTTGCTGGAAACCAAACGCATCGGTGACTTTGCCGAAGACCATGGTATTGCGATGGCGATGCACTTTGCCGGAACGCCGGTGAGCTTCATGGCCAATGTTCACTGCGCGGCCGCCACGCAAAACTTCCTTGCACTGGAACACCATTCGGTGGATGTGCCCTGGTGGGAAAGTCTGGTGAAAACCACTGACGGTCGCAAGCTGATCGACAAAGGTTACGCGCCGGTGCCCCTGGAAGCGCCGGGACTCGGCATCGAGCTCGTAGACGAGGAAGTGAAAAAGCATTTGAACACGAAGGACAAAAGCTACTTCGCCCCCACGCCCGACTGGAACGAAAAACGCTCGCACGACCGGCTTTGGAGTTAAATTTATGCGTTGGAACGGGCAGATTAATACGGTCTGCACGTTCCTGCATTACGCTTATTTAACTTGCCAGGCCAACTTTAATTAAGTACTTTGCATTCTTCACTCTGATAAGTAATGATGAAGAATCTACGCAACGTACTTTTCTATACTGTTACAATTGGTGCCTTTTCTGCCTTGCTTTTCTTCTTTCTCCGACAAGGCACATTCCTGGAAAAACCTGACATTCAACTGCACAACCCGGTAACGCACACGTCGTCCTGGCAGCAGTTTACTGATACTTTCGGGCACAACATTACCCACCCGCTGGCCATCCTTTTATTACAGATCATCACCATCATCATTGCCGCCCGCGTGTTTGGCATGATCTGTAAAGCCATCGGCCAGCCCACCGTTATCGGGGAAATCGCCGCAGGGATATTCCTTGGCCCCTCGCTGATCGGCACGCTTTATCCCGGATTTTCAACCTTCCTTTTTCCCGTGCAATCGCTGGGTAACCTGCAATTTCTCAGTCAGATAGGCCTGATCCTTTTTATGTTCATCATTGGCATGGAGCTGGATTTAAAAACACTCAAGTCCAAGGCGCAGGAGGCCGTCGTGATCAGTCATGCCAGTATTATCCTGCCTTTTGCGCTGGGTGTCGGGCTCGCACTTTTTATGTACCAGGATTTTGCGCCCGAAGGCATCAGCTTTCTTTCTTTCGCTCTTTTTATTGGTATTGCGTTGAGTATAACGGCATTTCCGGTACTGGCGCGGATTGTTCAAGAGCGTGGGCTATCGCGGACTAAGCTCGGGACGATGGTTATTACCTGCGCTGCCACCGACGACATTACCGCCTGGTGCGTGCTTGCTGCGGTGATTGCCATTGTGAAAGCCGGCTCGTTTGTGAGCTCGATTTATACGATTATGCTGGCATCAGGGTACGTGTACATCATGATGCAGGTACTGCGGCCGATTTTGAAGAAAGTTGGCGACCATTATTCTTACCGGGAAGGATTGACAAAACCAGTCGTGGCGTTGTTCTTCGTCATTTTATTGATCTCTGCTTTTGTCACCGAAGCGATTGGTATCCATGCACTTTTCGGCGCATTCATGGCCGGGGTGATCATGCCTTCCAATCAGAAATTCCGGAATATTTTTATTGAAAAAGTAGAAGACGTTTCGATGGTGCTGCTGCTGCCGCTTTTCTTTGTTTTTACGGGATTAAGAACGCAGATAGGCCTTTTGAATGATCCCTATCTCTGGAAAATCACGGGATTGATCATTCTGGCAGCGGTAACCGGAAAATTCATCGGCAGTGCGCTGGCAGCCCGTTTTGTAAAACAATCGTGGCGCGACAGTCTGGTGATCGGCTCGCTGATGAATACCCGGGGGCTGATGGAGCTCGTCGTGCTCAACATTGGCTATGACATTGGCGTGCTATCCCCGCAGATTTTCGCGATGATGGTGATTATGGCGCTGGCAACTACCTGTATGACAGGCCCGGCACTGGACCTAATCGACAGATTTTTCCCCAGCAAAAACGGGATCGAAATCAACGAAGCAGAGCCGTCCCGCTTCTCTATGCTCATTGCGTTTGCAAGTCCGCAGGGTGGCCGCAAAATGCTACGGATTGCGAATCATCTAATCCAGAAGTTCACGGATCAGCAGCACATTACAGCCCTGCACCTTTCGCCCAGCAGCTATCTCAACCAGGTCAATACCGAGGAATATCAGTACGAAACCTTCCGGCCGATTTCAGAAGAAGCGCACCAGCTTGACCTCACCTTCCAGTCACTTTTCAGACCATCCCATAACATTGAGCACGACATTATCGAAACCGCCAGCAACGGGGAGTACGATATGCTCATGATCGGTATCGGGCGGTCGGTTTTTGAAGGCACATTCCTGGGTAAGATTTTAGGTTTTACTTCCAAAATCATCAGCCGCGAAAGGTTGTTCGACACCATAACCGGCAAAGAAAAGCTTTTTCACGCAGATGTTTTCGACGAGCGCACGACCCACATTATCAAATCTTCCAAAGTGCCGGTCGGTATTTTAATTGAAAAAAACCTGGGCAAGCTGCAAAACATTTTCATCCCGGTTTTTTCAACGCAAGACGAATTCCTGCTGAAATACGCCCAGAAAATGCTCGTCGCCGGCAATCTCAATGTGAACATCATGGACCCGACCGAAAGTGTGATCCACCAGGCCGACGGTCATGATACCTTCGCTGCGATGCAGGAACTGGCCCCGGAAAAGGTTGCGCTGCATTTTGAAAAGGCCCTGACCCGGGAGTTTTTGCAGGAACAGGACCTTATGATCATCAGTCTGGAAAGCTGGAAAAAGGCCGTCGCGTCACACAGCATCTGGTTGTCTAATTCGCCTTCGGTATTGATAATACGCGGCTGAGTGTTTATTTTACAGAAGCTACGCTAGCATTCCAACCTATGATATCCTTTTTAAAGAATAATAGATTTACAAGTTCGATCAACCCCCAAACCATCCTTTTCTTTTTTCATAACTTTTTCATCAACGTTGGTACCACCCTGGTTTATGTTTCCGCCAATGTTCTCCTGCTCGAAAACCACCCCGAATACTCCCTCCCGATTGCCTATATCGCCGCCGCAGTAGCGGTAATGACTGCCGGAAAGATCTACGAATACTACGAACATCACCTGATTTTAAAGCGGTTAAGTCTCGGTACCATGCTTTCCTCGCTTTTTATGGTCGTGGTGGTGATGGGGCTGCTCTGGCTGGGACACGGCATCGCCACGGCCATCGCGATTATGGTGGGTTACCGCATTATTTACCTGCTGATCAACCTCGAATTCTGGGGACTTTCGGCGCTGGTTTTTGATGTAAGACAAAGTAAAAGATTGTTCAGCGTCATCGGATCGGGCGATATGCCGGCCAAGGCACTCGGTGCCGTTTTGGCGGTTCTGATACATTCTCCGTCGGTTTTGATGATCCTGCTGATCATTTCGCTGGCGTTTTTCGCACTGGCTTTTTATACGCAGATCCTGACATTCCGGTACACCGAAATCCCAAACCCGCACCACGCCCGTCCGCGCCAGATCCAGGCTTCGGATTCGCGCATCATACAGAAATATTTTGGCGGCAATAAGCTGCTTACATCCCTTTGTCTCGGCATGGTTGCCATAGCGGCGACGGCCACGTGGATCGAGTACCATTTTTTTGTAAATGTGAAATACAAATTTCACAGCCAGCACGATGTAATCGGCTTTGTAGGTACTTTACTGACAGCCACTTACGTCATTTCAACATTTGTTAAACTGATTTTTTCAGGAAAAACGGTAGAGCGTTTCGGCGTGAAAGTAACGTTATATCTGCTGCCGCTTACGACGATTGTGACGTCGGTCGGGCTGATTATTTCTTCTTATTTCAAAAAAGACGAGCCGTCGCTGCTGGTGTATTACTGCGCTGCTTACCTGCTTTTTGAGCTTGTCAGGCGCACCATTTTCGACCCGGTTTTCCTTGTTTTGTTCCAGCCACTTTCTACCAAAACCCGACTGAAAGGTCACACGCTGGCGAAGGGACTTTTTGAACCGATGGGTATGCTGATCGCCGGGGTGCTGCTTTGGGTCGTCTATACCCGTAACCTGAGCAACATCAGCCTGACATTTGACCTCTCGCTGCTTTTTGCCATCGCCGCGCTGGTCATTTTCCGCAAGGCTTACGGGCATTATATGCAGGAGCTGAAAAGCGCGATCAGCAAGCGGTTTATCCGCAGCGGCGAAATGGCCTCACCGGCAGAAGCATTGCCGATCATTACCGAAAACCTGAAAAGCGAGCGCAAGGAAGAAGTGCTGAATGCGATCGACTGGCTGGCGCGGAATAAGGTTTCACTGTTCAGGAAAAACGTGGACTTGCTGCTGCAAAATCCATCCGTGGCGGTGCGACTAAAAACATTACAAACACTGGCGCAAATTGAAAAACCGGAGCTCTCCGAAACCTTCCTCAAATACATCGAAACCGAGCCGGATACGACCTGCCAGACCCTCGCTGTCCGCATTGTCTGCTCTACCTCCCGCCTCTCCGACGAGCAGCTCGCGCACTTCCTTTCGCACGATGATCTCGACATTGTGGAAGGCTCCATACTGGGTTGTTTTGAAGCTGGAAAAGCGCTGCCGCTGATCCACGGAACATTGCACATGTTGTTCTCTTCGTCCTCCGAAAACACCCAGCTCGTAGCGCTGGATTGTGTGCGGGTGATGGGCATTGCCACTTACGAAAATCAGGTTAAAAACTGTCTGCGAAATGGCAGCGAAAAAGTCCGGAACCAGGCGCTGGAAGTAGCTGCGGAAGTCGGCTCGGCGCAATTATTACGCGAACTGAAACCGATGCTGGGCGGCAATTTGTCACGCTCGACGGTCAGCGCTTTGATCAAATCCGGCGACTCTGGCATCCGCATTGTAGAGGAATGGTTGCATAGCGATCCTGCCGGAGAGCGCATCCATACCATCATTAAGGTAGCCGAAAAACACAAACACGAATTTATACTTCAAATACTTTTTGAACTTATTAAAAATATTTACCAAAATAAACTTTCTATAAAATCAGAAAGTATCATTAATACCAATCACATTGATACTTTCACCCACCTGGCAGCATTGAAAGTTTTGACGAATTATTCCCTGGTCGCTGATTACAAAGAAGTTATCTCTGATTTTGTCAACAGTGAGCTGACCCACGCGGCGCAGCTGCTGAATGGCATGGATGAAACCGAAGCTGATCAAGTATGGAATAATACGCTGGATTATGAGCTGAACCTGACTGCCCAGCGGCTTTTTTATCTTTTTATGATGCAGTACGATAAGGATGCGGTGCAGAACGCTTGGAAGGGAATCCGGCACGCAGGAAAGGAAAAACGTGCCAATTCTTTGGAGCTGATTGAAAGTCTGCTGCCCCGGAATCTGTATCCTTCGCTGCACGCATTGTTTGAGGATATATCCATTCAACGGAAGCGCGAGGCGCTGCGGCAATACGTCGAAAATCAGGAGCAGGCGGTTTCGATCACCTCTTATATTTTGACCCAAAAAGAAAAATCTTTTACGACCTGGACCATCGCGCTGGCAATCAAAAACCTGACTGCCGACGATCAAAACCTGGTACTGCTGGAAGGTCTTTCGGGCCATCCGTCCCGGCTTGTACGGGATGCCGTACAGGAGAAATATGCCGCGCTTGCCCTCGATCCCAACATTAAATTCTCTCTGAAAATCCCTATGAAAACGCACGCCGAAACTACGCAGCAGATCTCCGAAATGGAGCGGGTAATCGTTTTGAAAAATACGCAGCTTTTCGCCCAGACACCCGAGAATGTACTGAGCTCGATCGCGCCGATCATGAATGAAGTTTCGTACAGCGACGGCCAGGAAATTTTCGCTAAAGGCGATCTCGGCGATTCGATGTACATTATTTACACCGGCCAGGTGGGTATTTATGATGGTAAAAAACAGCTGGCGCTTTTTGACAAAGGAGAAATTTTCGGGGAGCTGGCTCTGCTGGATACCGAGCCGCGTTCAGCCACCACCGTCGCAGAAACCGACGTGCTGGTATTCCGGATCGATCAGGAAGATTTCTTTGAACTGATGGAAGAGCGTGATGAAATCCTGCGCAATGTACTGCGGATCCTTTGCCAGCGGATCAGGGTGCAGAACGAGAAAATGCGGTCACTATCTTAAGGCGGCCAGATGCTGTTCTTTCAGTGCATTCCGCCGGTCCCGCTCAGACTGCGTCCAGTAAGTGTGCTCGTCGATAAATTTGACCTGGATCTCATTCCATTTCGAAACTTCGTGCACCACATCCCTGGCTTTTAGTTCTTCAAAGAGTGTTGCCGCGATCGGCTCAAAATCTTCCCTGCCGAGGTAATCCAGGTCGGCGTCGCTGATGATGCGCTCAAAATGTGTTTGCGGGTTTTGCGGGATCTTGGTCGCCATGATCATCCCGCAGATCAAAGAAATTTGTTCAGGGTTATAATCAAAATCCGGCAGCACTTCTTCTGCGATCCGGCAGCTTTCTTCCTCGTGGCCGGCATAGGTATTCATGAAACCGGAATCGTGGTATAATGCTGCGGTTTTGATCAAGTCCAGCGATTCCTGGTCGGTGATATCTTCCATGCTGGCAATTTCCATCGCGGTGCGGGCAACGTCCTGTGTGTGGTGCACGCCGTGGTAGAAAAGCGTCTGATCGAGCCGGTTACGCATCTCTTCCAGGATATATCTTTCAGCTTGTTCAACTTGCATGGCTATTCCAGAACTTCATAAATCATCACTGCCGCAGACTTGTTTTTAAGGTTCACCTCCCCGACCGGATTGCATTTAAATGCCTCTTTGATCTGCTGATAAGACGATTCGGACACGACAACCTGACCAGGTTTGGCAATCGCCTGCAAACGTTGCGCCACATTCACTACATCGCCGATCACTGTGTAATCGAGCCTTTTCAATGCTGCCGACCCAATGTTACCCGATACCATTTCACCTGAGTTGATCCCGATGGAAACATTGGGATGGTAGCCTGTCTGATCCGACAATTTCTCCGTAAAACCGGCAATGTGATTTCGCACTGCGAGTGAAGATTCGATGGCCCGGTCCAAATGATATTCACCCCGGAAAACGGCCATGACAGCGTCTCCCATGAATTTATCGACCAATCCACCCTGCGCAATGATTTCTTTCACCATCACATCAAAGTATTTATTAATGAGTTCCACGACGACTTCGGCGGGTTCTTTTTCCGAAATAGAAGTAAAACCGCACATATCCATGAAAACGACTGTTCCCTCAATGTTCTCGCTCGTCATCAGCGACTGTTCGAAGGCTTCCTGAGTCATGAATTGCAGCACCGAAGAATCGACATACATGCGGAGAATGTCGTTTTCGCGCACCGCTTTTACGGTTTCTTTGAGCTGCGCCACATAATGCAGCGTTTTCTCCATCGTCACTTCAAGGTCCTTGAAATCAATGGGTTTGGTCAAAAAATCATACGCGCCGCGGTTCATAGCAGAGCGAATGTTGTCCATATCCCCATAGGCCGAAACGATCACGGATTTGAGGATCGGGCTCAGCTCACCGATGCGTACCAGCAGGGTAAGTCCGTCCATTTCGGGCATATTGATGTCGCTCAGCACCATGTCCACGTCGGGATGCTGATCGATCACTTCGAGCGCTTTCACGCCGTTTTCTGCAAATAGAAATTCATATTCCTGCTCCCGGATCTGCCGTCGGAATTTCTGCTTGATCAGCAGCTGCAAATCGGCTTCATCATCCACCACCAATATTTTGGATCTCATAAAATCTGTTGCAGTTTCTCTTTCAGTTCGACAAAATTGACCGGTTTGGTTAAAAAGTCATCGGCCCCCAGCTGCATAGCCTGATCGTGGTTGGCGCTGTCGCCGTAAGCGGTGATCATCATCACCTGCGGCGGTGCCTGCGGATGGTCTTTCCGGATGGTTTTGAGCAATTCGATCCCGCTCATGCCCGGCATATTGATATCGGAAAGGATCATAACCACCTCCGAATGATGATCGGCGAGGTAGGACAAAGCTTGTTCGCCGGAAAACGAGAATGAAAACTCGAACTGCCCGCTGCGGATCTCCCGTCTGAATTTTTGTTCAAACAACGATTTCACGTCTTCTTCGTCGTCAACAACTAATATTTTCATAGCCTTTGGTTATGGAGGTTTGGTTTGAAATGTCAGGACATCGGGATGGTGATCCTGAACTCGGTACTTTGCCCCTCGACGGTCTCTACATCGAGCTGGCCGCCATGGCCGCTGGTAATGATGTCGTAGCTCATCGAAAGCCCCAGACCAGTTCCCTGGCCGGTCGGTTTAGTCGTAAAAAACGGTTGAAAAATTTTAGCTTTAACCTGCTCCGGCATGCCGGTACCATTGTCTGTAACCCTGATATAGAGCTTGTTGTCAAACTTTTTAGTACTAATTTTCACCTCAGGCTTGTAGTCAGCTCCAATGCCTTGCTCTGTAAGTTTCCGCCGCTTCTCGGCTACTGCGTAAAAAGCGTTGGTAAACAAATTAAGGAATACCCTGCCCAGGTCCTGCGGCAGCACATTCACCTTACCGATGGTCGGGTCAAAATCGGTGACGAGCGCGGAGTTAAATTCTTTTTCTTTTGCGCGAAGACCGTGGTAGGCCAAACGCATGTATTCGTCGGCCAGCGCATTGATCTCCACCGGCTCTTTTTCACCGGACGAAACCCGGGAATGCTGCAGCATTCCTTTCACGATGGAATCGGCGCGTTTACCGTGGTGCGTGATCTTTTGCTGGTTCTGACTGAGATCGCTGATAATGCCTTTGATATAATCCTTATCGGCATCGGCAATTTCGGTTTTATCAATTTCTTCCTCCAGCTCCTGGCAAAGCTCCACGGATACCTCCGAAAAGTTGTTCACGAAGTTCAGCGGGTTCTGGATCTCATGGGCGATACCGGCGGTGAGCTCACCGAGGGAAGCCATTTTTTCACTTTGTATCAACTGATTCTGCGTCGATTTCAGCTCCTCGATCGTTTTTTGCAGCTCTTCTTTTTGTTGGGTCAATTCAATAGTACGCTCATTCACAAGGTATTCCAGCGACTCTTTCTGCGCCTTGCTGATCATTTCGTCCCGAAGTCTGTCTTCCCGTTCTTTTAATAATACCTTTTGCTGTTTTCTGGCATAAAACCAGAGCACAAAACATAACGCAAAGGCAAAAAACGTGGCTATCTGGAAGTAATCGCCATATTCTTTATAAAACTTTGGCGCAATTAAATGCACCACATCTTCGATCACCGACAAAACCAGATAGGGAATGATGCCCTGTAAAACCGTCCTGACCGGCTTGACTTCTTCTTTGCCAAACAAAAAATACAGCACGCCGCCCAGGAAAAAGGACCAGATCCAGCTAAACCAATCGGGCGTTTCGGATAAATAGAATGTGGCGACCAGGGCGATCGCTATGTTCCTGATGAGCAGCAAACTCTTGTCCAGATCGGGCAGCTGGGCCTTCGTTTGGAGGATAGAACGAATGTACTGGATCAGAAATAGCGTAACGAGGAAATATCCCATGCAGGTTTTAAAATTCGCTGATAACGTTTTTGGAAGCTTACAATTAAGTACCAAAGTAAATATTTTCCCTCACATAATCTCCCTAAGGCACTTTGGGATGGGCAAGCCTCTAATTTATTTCTAACTGTTTTTTAATGCAATTATAAATCTGTTTTAATACGCTTTTTATCGCACAGCCGAACCTTTGTGACAGTAATCTAAAAACGAACAGATCATGTCGTTAAAAGTAAAAGTACCGGTGGCCCTGATCCTGCTGATCTGGGGCTGCTGCACGGTAAGGGCGCAGACCGTCTACACACTTGGACGCGCATTACAAACCGCGCGCGCGAACAACCCGGTTTTGAAAACGGAGCAGTTCAATGCGGAGATTTCGCAGACGGACATTGTGACCGCGGGTTTGAGGCCCAACCCTATCCTGAACAACCAGTCGCTGCAACTGGTACAGCCCTCCCGGTTTCCTGAAAATTCTTCCTGGTACAGCGGGCTCAACCGGCAAATCTGGTGGCAGGTTACCAAGCCTTTTCAGTTGCCTGTACAGCGGCAGAATAAAATCAACTACGCTGAGCAAAATGTCAGGCTGACCCAGAAGCAGTATGCCGAGACGGAACGTCAACTTTTTCAGACAGTTGCGCAGAAATGGCTGGACGTTTGGGCCGCGCGCAAGCAGCTCGATTTATTGAACACGGCCAAGTCCAACATTGATTCGCTGGCTTACATTAACCGGCTGCGTTTAAAAAATCAGGTGATTACTACCACGGATTTGGCGCGGACAGAGCTGCTGGTAAACCAATATGCGATCCAGCTGAAATCGGCAAACCGGGATTATCTGAATGAGATCGCCAATCTGAAATTTTTGCTCGGCACTGCGGATTCGGTGCAGGTGGATACGACGGACCAGTTTGAATACAGTTTCCCGCAGCAGATGGATTCGCTTCTGCAACAAGCTTTGCAAAACCGGGCGGACATTCAAACCATTAAAACCAGTATGGATGTAGCCGAAACCAACATTAAACTGCAAAAATCTTCCGCACTCCCGACCCCGGAGCTGGGATTAATTTATAACCCGCAAAACAAGGTGCATTATATGGGTATCTATGGAACGGTGGAGATACCGCTGTTTTCGCGTAACCAGGGCGAGATTAAAAAATCGCAAATCATGAAACAACAGGCCGAGCAGGATTTGAAGACAACCGAGGGGCGGATCCAGAGCGAAATTGCTGTGGCTTACAATACCTACCAAACCCAAAAGATTAATGTACAGAATTTCAATCAGTTACTCACCCAATCACAATCTATCCTGAACAGTGTTAAATATTCTTACTTGCGGGGCGGCACCACAATCATCGATTTTCTGGAAGCGCAGCGTAGCTGGCTGGACACGCAGCAGCAATATTACGACCAGCTTCAGCAATATCGGCAGAGTTACATCGACCTTCTTTTCACCTCAGGATTGATCAATCAAATCGCGCAATAACATGAAGCAAATACTGATATGCAGCTGCCTGGCCATGACATTGTTGGCAGCATGCAAGCCCAAGGAAAACAGGAAAATCAGGCAGGATAACACCACGCCGGTTGTCAATGCCAGTGGTACGCGCATTAATTTTCCGCAAAAGAAAAGCGCGGATTTTTTCCAGACCGAAAAAATATCGTCCACTTCCCTGATGGCCGACGTGACCGCACCGGCAAAGGTATCCGCCACCATTCTGCGGTCACAGGAAGGTGCTTCGGGCAACATTGTGCTTTTCGATAACCCCGAGTTATCAGGTACTTACTCGCAGCTTCTGCAACATTTGACAATGATCAACCAGATCCAGAATGTGAATGTGCGTCAGCGCAAAACCGAGCTGGCGCGGATCAAGGATTTGCAGGAACACGGCGCAGCGACCGGAAAAGATTTGCTGGAATCGGAGACGGCCCTGGCGATGGAGGAAACGAACCTGATCAGCGAAAGATCGGCGATCATCGAGCAGGAAGCGAAACTAAAAGCAGGCGGTTTTGAACCAAAACAATTGCGCAGCGCCAGTGCAGGTACCGCTTACGTGATTTGTGATATTCCTGAGAGTGAGGTAGATAAGGTTAAAAAAGGCAGCAACTGCCAAATCCAGTTCGCCGCTTTTCCAAACGAAAAAATTACGGGCCGGATCGACGACATTACGGATATGGTCGACCAGGTGACACGGATGATCAAGCTGCGGGTGAGCATTAATAACGCCACCGAGAAACTGAAAGCCGGGATGTATGGCACCGTGGCATTTGGCGTAAGCGAAGGTAAAGCCTTGAGTATCAACCAGGATGCGCTGATTACTATTCAGGGAAGAAATTATGTGTTTATCAAAATCGGCCCCAAAAGTTTCGAGAGGCACGAGGTGAACATTGGCGACCAGATCGGCGGCCGGATCATAGTGTTCAGCGGTTTGAGAGATGGTGAAGAAGTTGTGACAAAAGGTGTCATGCAATTGAAAGGTCTATCATTTGGATATTGAAACAAGATGATTTCGAACCTGTTAAATTTCAGCTTACGCAACCGATGGGCTGTGATAGCGATCAGCATTGTGCTGACTGGCGTGGGATACTGGTGTTTCACCCAGCTTAAAATTGAAGCTTACCCCGACATTGCCGATACCAACGTGATCGTTGTGGCGCAATATCCCGGACGGGCCGCCGAAGAAGTGGAGCAGCAGGTGACCGTTCCTATCGAACGTGCTCTGCAAAATACGCCGAATGTGCTCGACCGTAGAAGCCGCACGATTTTTGGCCTGTCGGTGGTCCAATTAACATTTCAGGATGGTACCGACGATTATTTCGCCCGTCAGCAAGTGACTGAGCGGCTCGCCGCAGCGGATCTGCCCGATGGCGTCGCGCCCGAACTGGCACCGCTCTCGACAGCGGTGGGTGAAATTTTAAGGTATGTAGTGGAAGCGCCGGCGAGTTACAGCCCGACGCAGCTACGCGATTTGCAGGATTGGGTAATCAAGCCGGCATTGCTGCAAGTACCTGGCATTGCGGATGTTACTACATTCGGCGGGCCTTTGAAACAATTCCACATCATTACTTCGCCGGAAAAACTGGTGAAATATGGCTTATCCCTGGAAAACGTCATTGATGCGATCAATGTCAACAACCAGAACACCGGCGGCAATGTGATCTCCCGCGGCGGCCAGGGTTTTGCGATCCGGGGATTGGGTGCGATCAAAAATGAGCGGGATATCCAGAACATTGTATTGAAATCGGATAATGGCGTGCCGGTATTTGTACGAGATGTCGCGACGGTTGAAATTACTCCGCCACCACCAAGCGGTGTGATGGGCTATACCATTACGCAGGACAAAGTGGACGTCAGCAGCGGCGTGGAAGGCATTATCCTGCTCAGAAGGTATGAAAACCCGAGTGAGGTTTTGAAAGTTTTGAAAGAAAGAATTGCCGACCTGGAAGCCAGCGAGCTGCCCGAAGGCGTGCATTTGAAACCTTTGTACGACCGCAGCTTTCTGATCGATCATTCGCTGGAAACCGTGGCACATACCCTTTTTGAAGGTATTTCCATTGTTGTGATCCTGCTGATTTTCTTCCTGGGCAGCATCCGTAGCGCGCTGGTTGTCGCACTGACTATTCCGTTCTCGCTGCTCTTTGCGTTTATTCTGATGCGTTTGACCGGCATTCCGGCCAATTTACTCTCGCTCGGCGCGATTGACTTTGGTATCATTGTCGACGGGGCTTGCGTGATGGCGGAACATTTGATCAGACGGTATCGCAATGCTTCGCCCGAGGAAAAGAAAATGGGTATCGTCCACCTGACGCTGGATGCGGCCCAGGAAGTGGGCAGGGAAATATTCTTCTCCGTCACCATCATTATCCTGGCTTATATGCCAATCCTTTTAATGACCCGTGTGGAAGGAAAATTGTTTTCACCGATGGCGCTGACATTAGCTTTTGCCGTGATCGGTTCCATGCTGGCGGCGCTCACATTTATTCCGGTGCTAATTTCCTTTGCATACAAAAAAGCGCTTGCCGATCCGGACAAACCACTGAAAGAACATAAAAATCCGGTGCTGGATTTGATGACGAGATCTTACACCAGGTCACTTGCAGGGTTTATTAAACATTACCGGATTACTGTTTCTGTGGGTCTGGGGATTGTTTTAGTGCTGGTTTTATTTGGGATCAAATTGGGTACAGAGTTTCTTCCGACACTTGACGAAGGCTCTATTTTCCTGCGGGGAAACTTTCCGTCGGGCATCACGATCCAGGAGAATGCCAGTTACGCGCCTAAAATCCGTAGCATTATTGCTAAATATCCGCAGATCTCTTTTGTCATCACCCAAACCGGCCGGAATGACGACGGTACGGATCCTTTTCCTGCGAACAGAAATGAAATTCTCGTCGGACTGAAAGATTATGACCTGTGGAGCAAAACCATTTCAAAAAAAGAATTGGTAGAAAAGATCAAACGCGACCTGCAAACCCAGTTGCCCGCGGTTTCTTTCTCCTCCGGCCAGCCGATTATCGACCAGGTGATGGAAATCGTGACCGGCAGCGCGGCGGATCTGGCGGTATCGGTAGTAGGCGATAATTTGAATATGATGCGTAAAAAAGCCGTGGATATCGCTAAAATCGTGCAGTCGACGCGGGGTGCGGACAATGTGAACATTGAGCAGGAAGGCCCGCAGGAGCAGCTGGCGATCAACATTAACCGGGAAGCTGCGGCGCGTTTCGGGATCAATGTGGCCGATATTCAGAATATGATCGAGGCGGCGATCGGCGGAAAAACGATCTCGACCTTGTATGATGGTACCAAGAAGTATGATATTGTGATCCGCTTCCTCCCAAAATTCCGGAATTCCATCGACGCGATCAAAAGTGTGCAGGTTCCGTCGCTCACGGGCGCTTTGGTACCGATGAGCCAGCTCGCGGACATTCATTTCATTGAAGGACAAACCAACATTTACCGCTACGGCAGCAAGAGAATGGTGACCGTGCGTACCAACATTCGCGGCCGTGACCAGGGCGGTTTCGTGGCAGAGTTGCAGAAAAAGCTGCACGGAAAAATCCGCGTGCCAAAAGGCTACAACATTATCTACGGCGGTCAATACGAAAACCTGGAACGTGCGGGGAAACAACTCGCATTCACCATTCCGCTGACGATTGTGATGGTATTCCTGTTCCTTTTTATGTTGTTTAAAAACCTGTCGCACACGCTGGTGACGATGAGCTGCATCCTGTTTGCGCTCGCTGGCGGTATCATTGCGCTGCTGCTGCGGGGCTATTATTTCAATGTTTCCGCGGGGGTTGGGTTTGTGAGCATTTTCGGTATCTCCGTTATGGCGGGTGTTTTGCTGGTGTCGGCTTTAAACCGCGCGGTCGAATCGGGTGAAGGCGACATTGCCCAAACTGTTTGGCGGGCGTCCGGCGAGCAGCTTCGCGCCATGCTTTCCATCCTGATCGTCGCCATTATCGGTCTGGTACCGGCAGCCATTTCCTCCGGCATCGGCTCCGACGTGCAGCGTCCCCTGGCCACCGTCATCATTGGCGGCCTCACCAGCACCCTGCTCTTCGCCCCGATCATTTTACCACCACTTTATTATTGGGCCGAAAAAAATAGAAAGGCGAAGAAAACTGACGGTGGTGCGGAGTTGCAAAGTGTTGGGTAAAAGGTATATTTTCGTCCCATCACTTTTAAAATCAGGCACACCTATATGGGAAAGACGAAATCTGTTCAGGAGGCAAAACGGTACGTGGACAATGCTAAGACACTTTTGCGTGAAAAAGCATTGAAAGAAGACGAATATTATCAGGACGAAAAGTATGTAAAACTGGCCGGTCACGCGGCTTATACAGGCGTGCTGGTTGCACTCGATTCGATGTTGGGTGACAAAAAGAAAGGCAGGAAAGAAGTTTCTTGGTACAAAGAACAATTATCGGCGCTTGATAAAAAGGTCTTGAAACAATTCGTCAGCGCATACGATTTGCTGCATCTTTCTATGAGTTATGATGGAAATCCTGAAACCGCAGTAGCGCAACTCGGGTTGAAACGTGCGGAGGAAATTATTAATTGGGTTGAGCAGCGGACGGCGGTTTCCTAAATCGACAAACATTAAAAAAAGCCAGGCAACATGAACATTGCCTGGCTTTTTGCTTGATAACTAATTGATTATTAGAAAACTAATTTGATTCAAGAAATAAAAAATCTTAGATATACTGCCTGTCAGCCAGCTCATTGATATCTTTTACTTCCAGAATCTTTTTGTCATAGCCATACTTCGTCACTTTCAGCATTGCTTGTCCCAACTGGCTGAGCAGAGAAGCATAGTTTGGGAAAATGGCTTTGATAACCGGGTAAAGCCAGATCAAATATTTGTAAAAAGACAGAACATTCCTGGCGCCCGCCCTCGCTTTCATCAATCCGGGACGAAATGCGAAAACTTGCTTGAAAGGCAGTTTCATGAGGTCATTCTCGGTTTTCCCTTTCACTCTTGCCCACATTTGCCCACCTTTTTCTGTGCTGTCCGTGCCAGCGCCCGAAACGTAGCAAAACGTCATGTCCGGATTGAGGCGGCTCAAAATGGTAGCCACATGCAGTGTCAGATCGTAGGTAAGCCGGGTATATTCGGGTTCTTTCATTCCGACGGAGGACACGCCGAGGCAAAAATAGCAGGCATTGTAGCCCGACAACTGGTTTTCGATCGGCTTAATGTTCTGGAAATCCTTGTGAATGATCTCTCTGAGTTTGGGGTGAGAAAATCCTGATGGTTTTCTGTTAATGATCAAAACCGATTCCACATCCGGATCTTCGAGACATTCCTGCAGGACACCTTCGCCGACCATACCCGTGACACCGGTCACGATAGCCCTTATTTTATCATTTAAAACCATTGATTGCGCGGTTTAGGTGGTCAAAACTGTTTCTGCAAGATATCGATATTATGCATTTTGTGTTTCAAATCCCGTCGAAATAGTAATCGCTTTCCACTCTTCTATTTCTTTGGTAATTGAAGCGATTTTAGCGTGAGCCAGATCATAAGCATCTTGACCCAGGAACAAATTCAGCGGCGGATTCTTCTCGCCAGCGACGCGGATCAAAGCTTCGGCTGCCTTTTCAGGATCGCCGGGTTGGTTACCGTTAATGTCGTCCTGGTGCGCTTTCTGGATCTCACGCACTTCCTTATATTCCTCAATTTCGTTGGCGGGCACTCCTATCGAGCCAGAGGTCAAAAAGTTTGTCCTGAAATAGCCCGGTTCTACAACCGTCGCCGTCACGCCAAATGAGCGGATTTCGGCAGCGAGGGATTCGGTGAGACCATTCACGGCAAACTTGGTTGCGCAGTAAATCGCAAAGCCGGCGAAATCTCCGACGAAGCCACCGATAGAGGAAATGTTGAAAATGTGACCTGATTTTTGCTGACGCAGAATTGGCATCGCCTTGCGGATGACATTCAATGTACCAAACACATTCACATCGAAATTGGCTCGCGACTCGGCATCGGTCAACTCTTCGATACTGCCCATTAAACCATAACCGGCATTATTGACAATCACGTCCAGCTTGCCAAACGTGGCAACCGTTTTTTCGATGGCTTCCTGCACACTTGCGTCGTCGGTGAGGCTTACCTGCAGCGGCAAGAAGGATTCAGTTTTAGTTGAAATCGCATTTTGCAGGTCAGCGATTCTCCTTGAAGTTGCGGCAACTTTAAAACCTTTTGATAATAATTTTTGAACTAGAACAAGCCCTAATCCTTGTGAAGCGCCTGTTACGAACCATACTTTTTGATTTTCCATTTTTTTGGCTGTTTAATTAACAGGACAAAATTAGGATCAGAACTCGGTGCAGCTCTTGCGCGGTTCAAACAGATGCTTGCGAAATTCAAACAATCCGGAAAGAGGAAGGTGTTTGATTGGTTTGTTTTTTGAAAAAGTTGTTGAAATGAGCAGGTTCTTCGAATCCCAGGCTGTAACTGATCTCCGAAATGTTCCAGTTGGTATGCTTCAATAATGCAATTGCCTCGCTGGCCACGCGTTCTGCAATGTGCGCCGTGGTGGTCTTCCCGGTCGTTTCCCGGATCGCGCGGTTTAAATGGTTGACGTGCACCGAAAGTTGGTTGGCAAAATCATTGGCCGATCTCAACACAAAACGCTGGGAAGGTGATTCGATCGGAAATTGGCGTTCCAGCAGCTCCGTAAAAACCGAGGTAATCCTAGAATTGGCATTCGGATGCTGGTAAAGCGACTCGGAAGGCTGCATTTTCAAAGCATAATGTATGAGCTCCGTCACATAATTCCGGATCAGGTCATATTTAAACTGATATTCCGATTCAATTTCTGTGAGCATTTTATGAAAAAGCTGCGTCACATACTCATCCTGCGATTCCGTAAGAATGTAAGACGGCTTCCCTCCTATCGCAAACATGGGCAGCTCATTAAGACTTCCCCGCAAACGCTCATGAAAAAAGCCTTCCCTGAAAATGCAAAAATATCCGCTCCCATCGCTACACCCTGAATCCCAGGTATATGGCACCAGCGGATTAAAAAACATCAGCGCGGAACCGTCCACTTCCAAACTCTTATCAGCATAATGATAGACATTCTTCCCCCGCAGCAGCGCAATCTTATAGAAGTCCTTCCGGCTATAAACCACCGGCGCCGCATCCGGCCCGAAATGCTTTTCCATCGAAAAAACATTAAAATGCCCAATGTCTTGCTGCAAATTCTCAGGAAGCCAATTGAACTTCTGCTGATAAAAATCTTCGAGTGTTTCTATGTTTGCCATGCAGCAAAGTTACGAAATTCAAATAGGAAAATGAATGTGTTATGAATTTAACAGTTTATTCACTTTTTATATGTATTAAACTTAAAGTAAGTATATATCTTACTAAGATATTATTAATTACTTAACTTTTTAATTATTTAAAATTTTCTAAATATATTATACTTTAAATACATTTATTAATTTTTATACTTTTAAAATGTATTATAATAAAAAGCTAAATATAGTGCTGGAAGTAACTTAGGAACGTACGCTGTATTCTTCATTCTTAATCAACTTGACATTATTGAGCTGGGGAATCGCTAAAACCTTGTCTCTCGGTACGACACCGCGGGAGATCCAGTTCTGTACACGGCTCACTTTAAGATTATGGACACGGGAATATTCAGAAATGGTAATCCAGTCATGCAGATCATATTCAGCCCCTGCCACCACGATTTTTACATCTTCCAGTTGCTGTATTTCGTTCAAAGCGGCCTTAATTTCCTTGATAGTCTGCCGAGCGCGATTTTTAAGGTCTGCCCAAAAAGGCTCCAATTCTTTCCTGTCAGATTCAGCAAGAGCGTAGTACCATTTTGAAAAATCGGAGCGGATTTGTGCGGCTTGCTCCGGTTTTGCAGTCCTTAATTCAGAAATATATTCGTCGAGCTTAATCTTGAATTCGTTTTTCATAATAATACCCAAGCGGGTTATTTCAAAAATTCTAACATTTCTCTGAGCTTTACCGCCTCCGTTATCAACTCCTGGAATTCTTCGTCGCTCAATCGATCCGGTGGAAGCAACAACTCAAATTCCAATTCTTCAAGCCTCGCTTCGGCCAGTTCAATTAATTCCTGCTTCCGGGATTTCTTCTTCATAAAATCAGTGTGTCAGATTTAACAAATTTAGATTTTGTATAGTAATTACACAAATTAAACCGTGAATAAACTATACAACCGTATCCGTTTTCATTTTCAGCCCAAGCCCCAAGCCTTGCGCAAAGGTTTCTATTTACCGATGCTACTGCTGCTTCCAATGTTGTCGTCAACACCCGTCCGGTTACTATCAACCAAATGCGCCAGCCCTAAAACAATTCCCTGCAAAACCGCAAAACTACCCACCAGCGCCGGGATCGAATCCTGAGGAGGCGGGCCAAACATGTTATAAAGATTTCCAGCGACGAAGAAAATGACGAGGAGCCACAATGCCCAGGTTCCTTTGGAGCTGGTTGCCTTCGTGTTTTTTACATAAATGAAAATCCCGCCGAAGAAAAGAATGCTTTCGACAAGCAATGTCAGCGGCATGGAATGCCAGAGACCGAGCCCGAATTTTGGGGAATCTGAGAAAGTAAGTGGCAGGTCGGGGACGTGGACGATGAGGTCGAGGAACCAGTGACTGAGGACGGCCAGACCTACTACGATTGAGCCGCGGACGTCTTTGTTGAGGAGCCAGTAAGCAAAACCGAGCAGCGCGCCCCACACGATTCCCATCAGCAGGCTGTGGGTGTAAGGATAATGTACAAATTCAAAAGGCGTAATGCCCGATGCGCCGGAGTGAATTTCGACCTGCTCCACATTAAAGAGCAAAAGGAAAGGCCACAAAATATCGACGAATTCCACGGCGACAAAAAGCGTGAGGAGCGAGACGCGGGGAGCTACTTTTTTCGCTCCGAATGCTAAACCGTAATGACCTAAAAACATATAGCTGGCTGGTTGATTAATGACTTTGTAAAAGTATCAACCGCAGTTTCGAAGCCACTTGATCTATATCAAGAAATCAATTCAGCTGTTTTCGCCTGATCCTGCTGAATGTTTCGGGCGTCATGCCGAGCATGGACGCAATGTATTGGAGCGGTACCTGGTTGAAGAGCTCGCGATTGCTTTCGAAAAGCATATTATAGCGTTCTTCGGCGGTTTTGGAAAGGAAAGAAAAAACGCGGTCCTCCAAGGTAGAAAAACAATGTGCGATAAAAAGCTTCTCGGTCTCCGGCCATCTGGGAATGTATTTCGAAAGACTATCGTAATCTGTTTTATCAATGGTGTACACCGCGGTATCCGTCAGTGCCTGAATGTTCCAGCGCGATGGTTTGCTGAAAACAAGGCCGGCCAGGTCGGTGATAAAATACCCTTTCGTAGAAATCCATTGGGTAACTTCCCGATCTTCCAAATCGACAAAAACCCGTAGCATACCGGATTGCAGGAAGCTCAGTTTCTGGCAGGGCTTGCCAATTTTCAGGTAAAATTCCCCTTTCCGGATTACTTCCGGTTTGAAAAAGGCCGCCACTTTCGCGAGGTCTGTTTGCGTAAAATCGAAGTATGTTTGGAGGTATTGTTCGAGGTCGGTCATCTTGAAAGGTATTAACGCAGTAAAGTTACTAAACCTACGCGCTGGTTCGAACGTAAACGTTCAGACTAACCTAACAGACGATCGGAATCGTACGAAAACTGTTCGATATTGGACAATTTGATTTTGGTTCTGGCACCTAAACGGCAGATAATGACGAATTATGCTCACTGGCATATATTTTTATACATGGAACTATGTAATACAAAGTACCTCATTTATTAGCCAGAAAAATAAAATTTAAATTACCCGATTAACCATCCCCGTCATGATCCGAAACTTCCTCAAAATCGCCTGGCGCACCCTGCTCCGCAACCGCGCATTCTCTGCCATCAACATTGCCGGTCTGGGCATCGGGCTTGCGTCGTGTATGCTTATTGGCCTGTATGTGCTGGATGAACTGAGCTTTGACCGCTATCACAAAAACGCCGATCGCATTGTGCGGGTGGTTTTTAAGGGAATCATGCAGGGAGGAAAACTGAACGAGGCGCATGTCATGCCCCCGACCGCCGCCGCACTCAAAGCGGATTATCCGGAGGTGCTGGCGTCTACCCGTATCCGGCAGGCTGGCGCACCGCTGATCGTGCTCAACGAAAAACTGTTTACAGATGACCGGATGGCATTTGTCGATTCAAACTTCTTTGACATTTTCACCTTTCCGCTGGTGCAGGGAAATGCTAAAACGGCCCTGGTCGAGCCGCGCACGATTGTCATCTCCGAGACCTTGGCCAACAAATACTTCGGCAAGGAAAATGCGCTTGGGAAAACGCTGAAATTCAAGGAATGGAACGAGACTTATAAGGTGACGGGCGTGATGAAGGATATGCCTAAAAATTCGCATTTCCGATATGAAATGCTGGGATCCATGTCCTCAAATCCCGATTCCAAATCGACTTCCTGGATGACTTCGGAGTTTTTTACCTACCTGCTTTTGCCCGAAGGATACGACTACAAACGGTTGGAAGCAAAACTTCCGCAGACCGTCGCCAAATATATGGGGCCGCAATTGAAGCAGGCGATGGGACTTACGCTTTCGGAATTCCGAAAAAAAGGAAACGATATTGGCCTGTATTTGCAGCCGCTGACAGACATTCACCTGCGTTCTGATTTTGAATATGATCTCAGCCCAAAAGGTGATATGAACTACGTATACATTTTTAGTGCAGTAGCGATTATCATGCTGATGATCGCCTGTATCAATTTTATGAACCTTTCTACCGCGGGTTCGTCCAAACGCGCCAGGGAAGTCGGTGTACGGAAAGTGATGGGTTCGGAAAAGATTGAGTTGATCGGTCAGTTTCTGATGGAATCGTTGCTGCTCACCGGTATTGCATTGCTACTTGCGGCGGGACTCTGCCTGGTGGCACTGCCCTTTTTCAATGAATTGTCTGGCAAAGACCTGCAACTCACGCTGGGCGCGCTGCCGGGGATCATTCAGGGACTTTTGCTTTTTGGCTTGCTGGTCGGCTTGTTTGCGGGGAGCTATCCTGCCTTTTTTCTTTCCTCTTTCAAACCGATATCTGTTCTTAAAGGCGGCTCTGCGAACCTGAAACTAGGCTCGTCCGGAAGAAATATCGGACTGAGAGGCAGCCTGGTGGTTTTCCAGTTTTTCATGTCTATCACATTGATGGTCGGCACTACCGTGGTGTATCAGCAGTTAAAATTTATTCAGAATAAAAAATTAGGTTACGACAAAGACCAGTTGGTGGTAATCCCATCCTGGGCTTTGGGAAAAAATCAGAGTGCGTTTCGCGAAGCATTGGAACGCGATTCCCGGGTGAGCCATGTCAGTGCGTCCGACTTTCTGCCTGCCGGGCCTTCGGGAAACAACAATTTTATGATCTCACCTGCTGATAATAGTTCGCAACTGGTGAAAACCATACGGTACGATGTCGACTATGACTACCTCGCTACCATGGGTATGCAAATGCTCGAAGGCCGTAACTTTTCAAAGGAGTACGGTACAGATTCCACCGCCATTATTTTGAATGAAACAGCGGCAAAGGAATTTGGCTGGCAAAACAAAGCGCTCGACAAGCAGATATCCCGTCGCGACAACCAGGGTAATGTCGCTACATTCCACGTAATCGGCATCGTGAAGGATTTCCACTTCAAATCACTCCACGAACGCATCACCCCGCTGGTCATGACCCTTAGCAAGGGCGGCGGCTGGATGATTGTCAAAACCAAAAACCGGGAAGTTTCGGGGCTATTGGCCAAGATGGATCAGGAATGGAAAAGCTTTAAGCCTGATTTTCCTTTCACCTATACTTTCATGGATGAGCGTTACAACGATACCTACAAAGCAGAACAGAAAACCGGCCAGATACTGGGCACATTTGCGGGATTGACGATTTTTGTGGCATGCATGGGACTGTTCGGCCTCGCCATTTTTACAGCGGAGCAGCGTACCAAGGAGATTGGCGTGCGGAAGGTACTCGGTGCTTCGGTAACTGGTATCGTGGCGCTGCTGTCCAAAGATTTTATGAAACTCGTCGGCATCGCAATCGTGCTGGCACTACCACTCGCCTACTGGCTCATGGAGCGCTGGTTGCAGGATTTCCAGTATAAAATCGAGATATCCTGGTGGATGCTCGCGCTGGCCAGCATTATTTCGGTCGCTATCGCTTTATTTACAGTGTCATTTCAGTCTATAAAAGCGGCACTCACCAATCCCGTAGATTCGCTGCGGGCGGAATAACATGGAGCGAAAAATTCTTAACATTGAGATTACAGAACAAACACACATTTTCCAGCCTGGCTGCTTTTTCAGCGTGCCCGACATTCCGGGCGCGGCGCAGTTAGGGTATTCAATCCCTGACATTGGCAACGGTTTCCCTGGCATAATTCCGGCGGCAAATGCAGTAGAAAGAAGCGGTCAGGACGAAGAAGCAGAAGAATTTTACGGAAAATGTGTGCTTACCAAAGTTTCCAATTTTTATAAAAATGAAATAAAAAGTGAAGCAGAGGGTATAGCGGAGTTTGGCATCGTGGAGCCTGAAAAAGTGCGCGTGATACATTATCCCGACTGCCAGCAAATCCTGTTTCACATGCCAAAATATGCTTACGACGCTGGAACCTTCAAATTAATTGAGCTGGCGACCGGCGGAGTCATCAGAGAGTGCCCGGTGAAAAACATATTAAGCGGAAGTACCATGATGCTGAATAGTGTCTCGCTAAAACCCGGCTTTTACCAAATGGAAGCCGACTGGCCCAGCGGCTGGACGCATGAAATTCGTTTTATTAAATTCAAAGAAGGATTTCCTAAGACACCTTTTGCGAACGCTCCCGATAATGTTTTGCGGGCTTTGAAAAATAATGAGCAGCATTTACTGAAACTTCCGGTTGTTCAGGACGACGATCGTCAGGAGCTGGCCAAGATTCTTGCGGAAACACCTCCGAAAAGTGAAGAACAACCCCGCAAGTACACCATCGTGCAAAATGGGAGTTTATACAGAATCGTTTACGCCGACGGCACCGAAATCAAATATGGCGCCGATCCCGTTGAGCTTAAAAGGGAAACATTTGTAAAACTCGGTTGGGTGCTGGATTATGAGCAGGAAGGTCGCGGCGGCACGATTA
The DNA here is from genome assembly GCF_005860805.1 of Dyadobacter luticola. GTDB lineage: Bacteria > Bacteroidota > Bacteroidia > Cytophagales > Spirosomataceae > Dyadobacter > Dyadobacter luticola. The sequence continues at coordinate 1,274,500 of NZ_VCEJ01000002.1, forward strand.
CCTATCGGGAAGCGGATGTTAAGATCCGATTTGACTGGGAATTTGCAGGCGGCAGGGCAATGGTACTGATCTTTATTCCGGAAGGTGAATATTGGGAAGCGCATACAAAAACACCTTTATCCCGCCGTCTCGAAATCCTGCACAGGATGGCTACGCAGGTGATTGCAGACAAGGCGCCGGGGCACCGATTTGAAATTGATTATAATACCATCACGATTATTTAGCCCGAAATTCTGTGTTGGAATAATTATTTTAAAAGGGCCGCCATCATCAAACTTTAAATGTCATGGCCGAAAACACAGCAGTGATAGAAACACTCAACGACCTCATCCTGATCAATAATGACCGGATCGCAGGTTATGAGAAAGCTTACGACGAAACGAATGAAATCGAAAACGATTTACGGGCAATGTTTAACAAACTGGCAGACCAAAGCCGGGACCATGTTTTAGATCTCAAAGCGGAGGTTACCAAGCTTGGTGGCGAGCCTGAGAGCGGCACACTGGCTTCGGGAAAATTGTACAGGGTTTGGATGGACATCCGCTCGGTATTTTCTTCGGATAACCGGCGGGCCGTACTTGAAAACGCGGAAGGTGGCGAAGATGCTGCAAAAAAAGCGTACGACGAAGCACTTCAATCCGACGATCTGCCCGCAGATATCCGTCAGCTGCTGCTCAGTCAGCAAACCGCCATCCAGTCTTCGCACGACTCCATTAAACGGGAAAGGGACCGGCAACGCGACGTTTCGAAATATCCCCTGACAACCTAGAAAAAAGCCGGCTAAGCCGGCTTTTTTTATTAAAACCATCATCTAAATCCCTTATTAAAATCCCTTCTTTATCCTGCCTCAATGCAATTTTCAACGCTCTAAAAAATTTTTCCTAAATTCCTGTAACCTTTCCTCCCTACCGCAGTTCTCACAACAGAATCCAATAAAAAGCCTTTCACATTTGAACACGCTCACAGACAATTCGCTGATGCTCCGGGTCAAAGCCGGCGACCTGGATAAGATGGGGTTGCTGTTTGAGCGATACAACAGGCCGTTATTCGGGTTCTTTTATCACATGACCCATAATGCCGACGCCAGTGAGGATCTTGTGCAAAATGTGTTTTACAGGATGCTGAAATACCGGCATGCGTTTACGGGTGACGGTGAATTCAGAACGTGGATGTATCATTTGGGCCGGAATGTGCTGAATGATTCGGTGAAGCAAAATAAGTCGGCCAACCATTTTGATGTAAATGAGCTGGCCGACCGGATCGGCGGCGGAACATTGGCCGATGAAAGTTTTGAGAAGCAGCAGGATAAGGATTTCCTGCATAAGGCAATGGCCGGGTTAAGTGCTGAGTATCGCGAGGTTTTGATTTTGAGCCGGTTTCAGGAAATGAAATACGACGAGATCGCGAAGGTCCTGAACATCAATGAGGGAACTGTGAAGGTGAGGGTGCACCGCGCCCTGGGTGAGTTAAAAAAAAAGTTTTTTACCAATGAAAGCAGATAAAGAAATGGGTTGCGAACAAGTCAGGAATATGTCGGCCGACTGGCTCAACGACAGGCTTGACAACATGGAGCGGCGGGAGATCGACAACCACCTGGCCGGGTGTTCGGGCTGCCAGGAAGAGTTTGCCATGGACAAACAGCTTTGGGCCAATCTGGGTAAAATGCGCGTCCCAGAACCAGAGGAAAGCATGCGGGTGAATTTTTACCAGATGCTGGACGAATTCAAGGAAGCGGAAAAAGAAAAGGAATCTTTCTCCCTGCAATACATCATTGAAAAGATCAGGGAATTTGTACTGCCACAGTGGACCATACAAGTTGCATTCAGCTTGCTGCTGGTGGGACTTGGCTGGGTGATCGGCCGGAAAACGAGTCCTGAAACGACCAAAGCCGTCGCTTATAAAGAGCAGATCGAAACATTGGCTTCGCAGGTGGAAGATATGAAAAGCACGATGATGCTTTCGCTGATCGAAAACCCGTCGGCTACGGAAAGGCTCAGGGCGGTAAGCTACACCAGCGACATTGAAAATGCCGATGAACGTGTGATCGAGGCGCTTTTTACAACATTGAATAATGATGACAATGATAATGTGCGGCTCGTAACATTGGAAGCGCTGACGCAGTATGCAGATAATCCTGCGGTGCGGGAAGGACTGGTCAAATCGCTGCTGGTGCAGGATTCGCCGATGGTCCAGGTCGGGCTGGCAGACATCATGGTCAAATTACAGGAAAAACGCTCCGTCAAAGTGCTCAGGAAATTGCTCAAAAAAGAAGGTCTGAATGATCTGGTGAAAACCAAAATTGAGCAGTCGATCAAGGATTTATCTTAAAACCAATCATCCATTTATTAGCCATGAAATATTTTGCAATCCCCTTACTAGCGGGAGCGGTGCTCTTTTGTACCCAGGCCCCCGCACAAAAACTGGAATTTAAAGAGCATATCAGCAAAACGCTGAACCTCTCTTCCGCCGCCGCGTCCAATACACTGGCCATTTACAACATCACTGGTTTTATCAAGGTGGAAGGGTACAATGGCGACAAAGTCCTGCTGGAAATCGATAAAACGATTTCTGCGGAAACCCAGGAAGTGCTCGACCAGGGTAAACAGGAATTTGAATTCAGCATTGACCAAAAAGCCGACAGTGTGATCGCTTACATTGCCGCGCCCTATGATTCACGTCCTAACCGCGGCAGGCGGAACTGGGACGGCCCGAAAATTCATTACAACTACAAGTTGAATTTTACAGTGAAAGTCCCCTACTCGCTTAACCTGCATGTTTCGACCGTCAACGGTGGCGATGTAACTGTGAATGATGTGACGGGCTCGCTGGGTGTGAGCAATGTAAACGGGGCCATCAAAGTGGTGAATGCAAAAGGCGCAGCGCGGGTGCGGACTGTAAACGGCAATGTGGAAGTCAGCTATGTGACGCTGCCGCCGGGAGAATCGGATTTCAAAACATTGAATGGGGATATCCTGATCAGCTATCCTTCGGCACTCTCGGCCGATTGTCAGTTCAAGACTTTTAACGGCGGGTTTTACACCGATTTCAACAATATTGAAACGTTGCCGGCAAAAGTGGTGAAGAACGTGGAAACGCACGATGACAAGACGGTTTACAAGCTCAGTGCCGACACCATGATCCGATTCGGAAAGGGTGGCCCGACCTACAAATTCGAAACATTTAACGGAAATATTTATCTTAAAAAACAATCATAAGCAAAATGAAAACCAAGCCCATTTTATCCCTCGCCATATTGGTAGCTCTCACTTTCGCACAAATACCGGCCTGGGCGCAAACTGAATCCAAGGAGACGCTGACCATACCGCTGACAGATCCCGCCAAGCCAGGTACACTGAATGTCGGCTTGATTACCGGCAGCATTCACATCACCGGATATGCCGGAAACCAGGTGATCATCGACGCCGTGGCGCCGCAGAAATCCGAAGAAAAAAAAGACCGGCCGAATGACTCGGAAGCAAGCGGTATGAAACGCATCACTCCCCGGAACGCGGCGCTCGACATTACGGTGACGGAGCAAAACAATACGGTAAAAATCAATTCCCGGGTGCCGAATAATATGACGAACCTGAACATTAAAGTGCCCCAGAAATTCATGCTGAAAGTGAGTACGATCAACGATGGCGATATCGTCGTGGAGAACGTGGACGGCGAGCTGGAAGTGAAGAATGTCAATGGCGATATCAGGCTCACGAACGTGTCGGGATCGGCGGTGGCAAACACGATCAACGGTCTATTGAAAGTGGTCTTCAAAAGCGTAAATACCACTTCGCCGATGGCCTTCTCCACATTAAACGGAAACGTGGATGTGACCCTGCCCGCCACCGCCAAATTTGATGTAAAGATCAAATCCGACCGGGGCGAAATTTACAGCGACTTTGACGTAGATGTGGACAAAAGCGCGCCGCAGGCTACCCGCTCCACCAAGGATGGTATGTACAAAGTTTCGATCGAAGACTGGGTCAAAGGCAAGGTAAATGGCGGCGGCGGCGAGATCATGATGAAGAACATGAATGGCAACATTTACGTGAGAAAAGCGAAATGATTTTGCTCAAAATATCACTTGATTGTGGCGCCCAATTCTTGTAGCATTTTCGAGAAATCCTCCATTTTTTTGGTCTTGACCATCCCCAAAATAAGCTCAGTTACCTCTTCGGCGGTGGCTGAGCTTTCGTTTAAAATTTTTTCCCCGGCCTTGGCCAGTTTTACGTAACTCACGCGGGCATCCCGGCTGTTCGCTTCGCGCTTTACGAGCCCCATTTTTTCCAAAGGCGTCAACATTCTTGTAATCCCCGACGCTGTCAAACCGATTCTTTCGGCCAGATCTACCCGTCTTAATTTTTCATCCGGCGCTTCTCCGAGGTGATATAGGATCATGAATTCGTTCAGGCTGATGCCGTGTGCGCTGAGCTTTGTATCGAACCGCTTGAATATCAGGGACTGAACCATCGTCAGGTTCAAAAAGAATTTCAATGATGGCGTAATGGCTGACATAAGTTTGAATGATGTTTGATTAATAGTTGACATATACTTGAATTGTCAAGCATTATGCAAATATATAGCAATTGTATTTATTTATAAAACAGTGATTTAGAGAATTTGGAAAATAAAAAAATGTTTCACGTGGCACTTCTAGCTCGAATGTGCGCGGAGTAGCTGGCGGTAGCTGTTGAGGATGCCCGATTTGGAAATAAAGCCCACAAATTCGCCCGAAGTTTTCACTACCGGCAGGTTCCAGGCGCCAGTTTCATCGAACTTTTTGACAGCGCTCAGCACGCTGTCGAAGTCGCTGATGACGGTGGGCGGCTCTTTCATGAGCCCGCGGACGCTGAGCAGATCGTAGACTTCGGGATTGAATAGCAGCGGCCGTACATCGTCCAGCGAAATGATGCCGAGCAGCTTGCGGCGCCCGTCCACAACCGATATCATATTACGCTTTCCGGTACGGAACATTTCGGCCAATTCCTCGCGGGAACCGTCGATGTGGATCACCTGAATGTCCTTATCGATGAGGTCGAGAATGTGCAGCAGAGACAGCAAATTGCGGTCGTGCTCCTTGGTAAAAATCTTGCCCTGCGCGACGAGCTTTTGCAGGTCCGGCGAGATGGACGAAAACCATTTCGCCATGGAAAAAGAAGTGACCGCGACGATCATTAATGGGATAAAAAGATCGTAGCCGGAAGTCGATTCGGCGATCAGGAAAATGGCTGTGAGCGGCGCGTACATAACCCCGCTCATCACGCCCGCCATACCCACGATTACGAGGTTGCTCACTGGTACATCCGTCACGCCGGCCTGAATGCAAAGCAGCGCGAAAGCATACCCTAATGTGCCACCCGCGAAGAGTGACGGGCCAAAATTTCCACCGTTTCCACCACTGAAAATGGTGATGGATGCGGAGAATGCTTTGAGCAAACAAATGACCGAAACGAACACCACTACCACCCACTCGCGGTAGCTGATAAACCTGAAAAAACTGTTCTCGATAACGTCATTGATCTTCCCGTTTGTGATCGCTTTGATGGTGTCATAACCCTCGCCGAAAAGCGGTGGATAAAGCACACACAGGAACGAAAGTATAGCGCCGCCGAGCATGGCTTTCTGTACCCGCGACAGTTTCAGATTGTGAAAAAACTCGTCCACATATTTGGCGATCAAAACAAAATAGCGGGCGTACAAACCGCACAGAATTCCCAACACCAGGTAAAAAGGAATGTTGTGATAATCGAATGGATTGCGCGTCTTGAATTGAAATAAAACCTCCTCCTGCAAGAGCACCTTGGAGACAAGGCTACCACAAACCGCCGCGACTACGAGCGGAATAAAATCGGAAAAAACGACGCCGGTCAAAAGGATTTCAAAAGCAAACATCATCCCTGCGATCGGCGCATTGAATGCTGAGGCGATACCTGCCGTGGCGCCGGCAGCGAGCAGTAATGTTCGCTCGCGGTAATCCAGCTTGTAAGTCTGCGCAAAATTAGATCCGATAGCCGCACCCGTCACGGCAATAGGACTCTCCAACCCCGCCGACCCTCCCAGCCCGACGGTAATCGCGCTCTGGACAATCTGTGAGTACATTTTCACCGAGGAAACAACGCTTGAATTCTGCGCGATTTCGTAAAGTATTACCGGGATACCTTTCTTGTCCTGCCCTTTAAATACCAGCATGACCACCAGCGAAGTGAGCACGATACCCAGAAAAGGGAACACGACGTAAAAGAAAAGCTGGTCTTCGAAATGTACTTTGTAGGTAATAACGTAGTGTATGTAATGCACCAGCGATTTGAGCAGCACGCCCGCCAGCCCGCAGGTAATGCCTACGAGTACACCCGACAAAATCAGGAACTGGCTACGATTGAGCACACTTTTAAGCCAGAACAAAACGATCTCATAGATCTTGAATTTGTTGAGGCTGTACCGGGTAAACTCTTTTTTGAACTTAAAAAAGTTGTAAAACTTTTTAACACGCGTTTTATTCACAATGCAATATTTTGGGGCGACAGTCTGGCGAAGGTGGGAAACATTTGGTATTCTGCCAAAACAAAAACCCGCCGATTGCTCAGCGGGCTTCCGTCATTGATAAAGGCTGGTCTAATTCGCTCTCGCAAGCTGTACTTCCAGCTTGATATCCACATTACGGTCGTTGTTGTTGTAGCGCGAGCCATAGCCGCTACCCGTGCCGATCCCCACACCCATACCGCTTCCCATTCCGATTCCACCACCCAACCCGATACCGATCCGCGGACTGAAACCCGACTGCGATGACTGGCCGTCCACCTTAATGCTCACACCCATCATGCCGGTTTCCCGCACATTCACATTCAAAAGGCTAAAAGGAATGGCTACCTGCTCGGTCAGTTCTCCGTTGCGGTCCATGGCAATGTGCGACTTAATGCTGCTCTCAGGCACGGCCAGGTTGATAAAACGCTGACCTTGTCCGTCTTTCCAAACCGCTTCCTTGTTATAAGAATCCAGCAAAAGGTCCAGTCCAAGACTGTTAGGTAAGTCGGTATCGATCCTTTTCAGCGCCTTTCTGTCCTCCTTCATCACCACCGGGAAAAGTAAAGAGTAACCTTCTCTTTTTTGGCCGCTCGGGCTGAATGCGATCTTCATGCCGCTGCTCAGAATGTTCTGGATCGTGGTCGGATCTTTTGTTTTCAAGGTAAGGTACACGTACTGATCATCATTGATGATACCGTAGCGAAGTCTTGATTTTTGGTCCTGCTGATCTGGTTTTACTTCATCCACATACGAAAAAGGCGCATTCCATTTGGACTCGTATGGCATTGTCCTGGACGAGCCGCATCCGGCGAGGGCTGCCAGCAGCAAAAGGGTCCAGCTGTTTTTAACGATTTTCATTTTGTCAGTTGATAACGATTACAATTACTTCTAATAACGAAATCCATCTATGAACATTACGACAAAAACCGAGAAATCGTTGCAATTAGTGCATTGTGCCGCCTGCCAGCAGCGAATCAATTTTCCGGTGCAGCTTTTCCGGTTCAAAGGGTTTGGACAAAGTATCGTTCATCCCCGATGCGAGCGCCTGGGCAATTTCTTCGGGTAAAACCGTGGCCGAAAGCGACAGGATCGGTGTTTGAACTCTCAGCTGCGTCCGGGCAATATGTGCTGCCTGGAAACCGTCCATCTCCGGCATCCGGGTATCCATGATAATCAGGTTGAATGTCTGCTCTTTCAGCGCGTCCACGGCTTCTTTCCCATTCCCTACCACGCGGGTTTCCATCTCCCAGGCTTTCAGGTATTTTTTTAATAGAAGTGCGTTAATCGGGTTATCTTCTGCCACAAGTACGGTTTTTCCTGTAAAAGGCGGCAGTTCCTGGAATGAAACCGGCGGCTTCGAAGGCTCTGCTTTTTGATTGGCGTCGGGCAAAACCAGTGTAAAAAAGAATTCACTGCCGGCATTCTTGCGACTATTTACTTCCAGTTCGCTGCCCATTAAACGTACCAGTTTCTGGGAAATCGTGAGGCCGAGGCCCGTGCCGCCGTACTGGAACGAAGTGTTTTCAGAAGCTTGTCCGTACTCCGAAAAGATGTTTGCCAGCTGCTCCGCCGACATGCCGATACCCGTGTCTTCTACGCAAAAACGAATGCTATGCCCTGCCTCGGCCGCCGAAATGTGGTCTATTTTCAAAACCACGCCGCCCGTCTGGGTGAATTTCAATGCATTCCCGATCAGGTTGAGAAGTATCTGGTTGAGGCGCATGCCGTCTACCATGACACATTCAGGCACATTTTCGCTGATGATGAGGTTGAAGTTCAGACGTTTTTCTTCGGCTTTAAACTTCATCAAATCAATAATACCCTTGCCCACCACACGCAGATCGACCGAGGACGGGATGATCGAGAATTTACCTTCGTCGATCTTAGAAATGTCGAGAATATCATTCAGAATGTTCAGTAGCGAGCCCGACGACTGGCGCAGCATTTCGATATAATCTTTTTGAGAACTGTCCAGCGGCGTCGCTGCCAGCAGGTTAGCCAGCCCAATGATCCCATTCAGCGGCGTGCGGATCTCGTGGCTCATATTGGCCAGGAAAGATTCCTTTACTTTCCGCGCTTTTTCAGCCGCAGTTTGCGCGTCGATCAGCGCACGCTCGTGGGCTTTTCTTTTTTCCACATCATGTAAATTCACAAACAAGAGCCTGTTTTTGTACATAATGCGCAGTTCCAGCCAGACCGGCTGACGCAGGCGGCCGACAAACTGGTCTTCAACGACGATCGTTTCGCCGCCGGTATAGCTTCTCTTGATCAGAACATCCCGGAGCTCCGATTTCAGCGGGTCCACCAGCAGATCCAGCATGGTCACGCCGAGCAGCGAGGCAGGATGCAGCCCCAGAATGGTTTCGACAGAAGGGTTAATTGATAGAATGTTCCCCGACTCCGGCTCGACCGTCGCGATAATGTCGGGTGAGTTGAGCACGATCGTCGCATAATTTTCGAGCAGACGGTTTTTGTCCCGTATCTCCTTCTGGCTCCGCGCCAGCTTGATCAGCGAGTCAACTTTGGCATTGGTAATGTATGGATCGAGCGGTTTGTAAAGATAATCGATGGCACCAGTTTTCAGGCCGCGCACCGCGTAAGTCGTCTCCTTGGAGATTGCAGTCACAAAAACGATTAGTATCTCGCGGGTTTTGGGATTGGAAACCAATGTTTCGGCAAATTCAAAACCGTCCATGCCCGGCATTTGCACATCCACCAGCGCCACGGCAATGTCGTTTTCCCAGACGATCCGCAACGCTTCATTGGGGGAAGTTGTGGCGAATATTTCAATATCGTCGCGACTGAGAATTGCTTTCAGGGAAAGTAAATTTTCTTCCCGGTCATCAAGCAGTAAGAGTTTAGTATTTTCCATGGATTACGCTGAGAATCAATAAATTATGTTTTGCATGGCTGTTGAGAACGTATTTCTGTTTAAAATCGAATGCTTGCCCCACAGCTTTAATGCTTCCGAAGGCATCCGTGCAGATTCTGCCTCTGCAGGATTTTGCACATAGGTCGCGAAGCCACGGTCCGCCAGTAATTTCATCCCGAAAGCGCCATCAGCGCTCGAACCGGAAAACAGGCAAGCTGCCTTGACGGGAATGCCCGACATGGCAGCAGATATGAATGTGGCGTCGATAGAGGGTCTTGAAAAAAAATCCTTTTCAGACAAATCATAATAAAACCGGCGGTCGGGGCCGATCAGCAAATGATAATCCGGATAGGCAAAATAAATGCGGTTCGAATCAATGCGGTCGAGGTGATGCGGCTCGCTCATGGAAATATCCGTCTTGTTCCTGAACAACTCCGGCAGCACCGAAACACTCGACTTTCCACGGTGCAGGACAAAAACCAGCGCGAACGATATCGGACGTACGAGTAATGTCAGTATCTCTTCAAAAATGGCGAAGCTACCGGAAGAGCCGCCGATCAAAACCAGGCTGAGTGCATCACCGTTGACTGCTTTCATTGTATTTTCTGGTAAATGTTCAGGGTACTGTCAATTACCTTGAAATTGTTCTCGATACCTGAATAGCGCAATGTCTCGCGTTTGCCCAGGCAAAGAAAACCCAACATGCTCAAACTGTCATACAAAAGCTTGAATACTTTCTGGCGTAATTCCAGCGTAAAATAGATCATCACATTGCGGCAGCTGATAAACTGAAATTCGTTGAAAACGCCGTCGCCAGTGAGATCGTGAAGGGAAAAAACAATGTTTTTCCGCAGTTCGGGCGAGATAACCGCCTTGCTGTAAGCCACATGATAGTAGTCCGAGAGTGAGCCTTTGCCCGACGCCAAAAGGTAATTTTCCGAAAACGTACGGGTGCTGCTCAATGTAAACACCCCTTCCCGCGCAGCATTCAAAACACGGTTGTTCAGGTCGGTGGCGTAAATCAGAGAACGTTCGAGAAAACCTGCTTCTTTCAGCAAAATTGCCAGTGAAAATGCTTCCTCGCCTGACGCGCAGCCTGCCACCCAGAAACGCAGCGTAGGATAAGATTCCAGGTAGCTGAAAACCTCCGATTTGACTTTAATAAAAAACTCGGGATCCCTGAACATTTCGGAATAGTTGACCGTCATTTCCTGGATGAGATCATACACGATGCCCCCGCCCGGCTCAATGTGCTGCATCAGCTCCTCCACATTCATGTCGTGGCGGGTAAGATACCGGCTGGCCCTCCGCAGCAGCGACGGGCGCGCATAACCGGAGAAATCGAAACCCGAGATTTCCCGGATCCGACTGATCAGCATTTCCAATTCCGAATACTCGATTAAAACCATAAATCAGGCAGCGTGTAACCAGACTTTGATCAGCGACAACAGTTTGTCAATGTCCACCGGCTTCGATATATAATCGTTGGCGCCGGCGGCCATACATTGTTCCCTGTCACCCTGCATTGCTTTGGCTGTCACGGCGATAATCGGCAGTTTGAGCCATTTGTTATGTTCCCGTATTTTCCGGGTCGCTTCGATACCGTCCATTTCCGGCATCATGACGTCCATCAGTACCAGCTCGATACCCGGGACCTCTTCCAGCTTTTTGATCGCCTCCCTCCCATTCGTCGCAATCTCGATCTTAAACCCGGAATCTTCCAGGACCGCGCTCAATGCAAAAATATTCCGCATATCGTCGTCGGCGATCAGGATCTTCCGGCCCACAAAAACCTTTTCCGAATGCACCACAGGATTACTGAAATCCTCCGGCCGGACGTCGGGTTTCGATGTCCTGGGTTGTATTTTTTTCAAAAACAATTTTACCTCATCCAGCAGCCGCTCGTTGGATTTCTTGGTTTTGATCACCACCGGATGCGCATATTTCATCACGCGGCCCAGGTCTTCCTGGCTAAGATCCTCCGCCGTGTTCACGACAACCGGCAGCGCACTCCAATCCGGATTTTTCTTGATCTGATCGAGCAGGTCGAGCCCGTTCATATCCGCCAGGCGCACATCCAGAATGATGCCGTCTACCGAGTCTCTTTGTAAAATGTCGAGCGCTTCCTTTGCTGAAAATGCGTAAAGCACAAGAATGTTGTTGGCTGCCAGAAAGTCGCCCAGATACTTGCTTTGATACGTATCATCTTCAATGAGCAGGATACGCTGCTTTTCCAAGTCTTTACCTTCCAGTTTCAGGAGGTTAAAAATGCTTTCCGCCGATTTCTGGTCTACCGGTTTTTGCATAAACCCGATAGCGCCTTCTTTGAGAATGTCCACATCAAAATAATCACCCGCCGAGACCGTGTGCACGGGGATCAATCTGGTTTTTGTATCGGATTTCAGTTCCCGCAAAACATCATCGCCAGACATATCCGGCAGGTTCATATCCAGGATAATCGCGGTAGGATTGAATGTTCTGACCAATTCCAAAGCCGCTTTTCCATTCGTCGCCAGTGCAACCTGGAAACCGCTGTCCTCCGCTTTTGAAGTCATATCTGCCGCGAAAACTGCGTCGTCCTCGATCAGCAGCAGCCTATTTTCTTTCAAATGCTCGATCACCGGAGCAGGACGTACCACTACTTCCGGTTTTGCTTCCAGTTCCGGCAGAACCATTTCCGCTTCCGCAGACGTCCCGCTTTGCACCGGGATTTTCAGTGTAAAAACAGAACCCTTACCCGGCTCGCTCGACAAGGAAATTGACCCTTTGAACAACCCGGCCAGCTCGCGGCTGATCGAAAGTCCCAGACCTGTACCACCATATTTTCGGCTTGTAGAACCGTCGGCTTGCTGGAATGCTTCAAAAATCGCTTTCTGTTTTTCGAGCGGAATACCGATGCCGGTATCAGACACTTTGAAAGACAGAAACCCGTCTTCCTCACTGATCAGCAAAGACACCGAACCTGGTGCAGACGTAAATTTAATCGCGTTGGAAAGCAAATTCCGCACAATCTGGATCAATCTTACGTGGTCAACATATAAAGTATCGGGGCAGGAAGCTGCTTTTTCAAGATTCAATGTTAGCCCTTTATTTTCCGCCACTTTATGGAATGTATTGCGGATTTCACTCAGGATCAGCTCGGTAGCCACATTTTCGTTAAACAACTCAATTTTGCCAGACTCTACTTTTGCCAGATCGAGAATGTCGTTAATCAATGTTAAAAGATCATTTCCGGAATTGTAAATCACCGACGCGTACCGCTGCTCTTCCTCGCTCAGGCGGCTCCCTTTATTTTCACCTAATATCCGCGATAAGATCAGAATACTATTGAGCGGCGTACGCAGCTCATGGCTCATATTGGCCAGGAATTCACTTTTGAATTTGCCGCTTCTTTCCAGCTCGTCGGCTTTGATCTGTATCTGGTCGCGCGCTTCCTCGATCGTGCTTTTCTGCTCTTCCAGCATAAATGCCTTCTCTTCCAGCTCGGTATTTATTTGTTTTAGCTCCTCTTGTTGCACCCGCAATTCCTCTTCCGAAACCTGTAATAAGGATGTCTGGCGCGTCAGTTCTTCGTTGGTCACCCGCAATTCTTCCTGCTGACTTTCGAGTTCTTCCGCCTGTAACTGCGTTTTTTCAAGTAACTCATTGGCGGTTTGCCGGGCGTGGGAAGCCATGATACCTACGCCAATGTTGTCCGAAACCAGTTCCAGTAATTTGACCACTTTCGGCTCTGGATCAGTCAGATAACCCACTTCCAGGAGCGCCCGTACCTCACCGCCAAATGATATGGTCTTCACGATCACCGCCGCAGGCTCGGTACTTCCGGTGGCGGTCTGCACTGAAAAATAGGCGGGGGTAACTTCCAGTTTTTTGAGGCTTATCTTATCCTGGACAATCTGCCCGAGTATCCCGTCCCCGACAGTAATCTTGCCCGGAAAAGGTTGCGAACTGTTCATCCCCGAGCTTGCAGACATTTCCAATGTTTCGCCCGTCCTGGATACCAGGTACATGACCGCGATTTCAGCATTCGTCACCTCGACCAGTTTTTTCACCAGCCGCTCCGAAAGTTCTTTCAATGTAGGTTCCCCCCGGACCGCAGTGGACAACGTGATCGCAGCATTCAAAATCCAGTTTTTTTCCTGGTCTTCCAATGCCAATTCTTCCAGTCGCCGGTTGGCTTTTAAAGTTTCTTCCTCCGACGCTATCTGGGCATTATATGTTTTTCGGATAAAGTAATAAAGAAGCAGAATCACCAGTAAAAACGCCGAGCTACCCATCAGAATGTACTGCTTGGCTTCCGACGAGCTTACCGCCGCATTCTGTTCCCGCTCAATCAGCAGCCCTTCTTCCGCATTCTCAATCCGCCGGAAACTAAATTCAATGTGCGAAGACAGGTTTTTTCCTTGCAGCACGATCTTCTTGATGACGCCCAAAGTATCCTTGCGTAGTTTGAGCAGCTCGTACTGGCGGTTCATCAAATCGAGCCGCGATTCGAGAAGCAGCGACAATGAATCTACCCGAACTGTCTGGGTATTATTGTCTTTCACAAGCTTGCGAAGTACCTCTACCTGCGAAGCAATTTCGTTGCTCGACTGGATATAGTCGTTTTCAAACTTCGGGTTCCGGGTCAGTGCGTAGCCGCGAACATTGGACTCTGCCGTAAGCAGCAGGTTTTTGACCGAACTGGAAACGCGCATCACTTCCCTGGTATGGTTAACCCAGCCGGTGTTTTCTAGTTGTACGCGGATGGCGTTATAGGACGTATACCCTACAACCAGCACTAAAAAAATGGAGAAAGCTATGCCTATGAAAACCTGTCGCTGAAAAGAGATGCGCATAAGGGACAAAAAGGGATAGAATTAAATCGAGCGGGATATTTTCCGTGAATATCACTAAAAATAATGATTTGACGCTGTTTCCTGCTCAACAGTGTAGTGGTTTTTTTGTATTCCGCCACATTTCGATAAAATTAATTCTACTTTATTTAAAGAATGCAGTAAACTCACCCGATTATATCACGCAACCCACTCTACCGCTTCGTCTTCCAGGGTTATCAGCACGCCGCGGGACTTGTTCCCCGACTCCTGATTTGCCTTAATCAACTTCCTTAAATGCCGCCGGGGCTCATCGGGATTGTTGCCGCCGACGAATGACATGAAGATCGATTCACCGTCCCGGGTTTGAACTACCCGGTCTATATGTAGCAGTTTTCCGCCCGGCATCAGCAGCTCTTTATTGACCTGAATGTGGTTTTCGTCATCATATAAAATCCGCAGCGAAGGATCGTTCAGCAGGTTACTGGCCGATTTTTCAATTTCAAATGTTTCTTTTGAAGTAAAAATCCCCTCGGTCACCAGCTTCCGTAAAGCCTCCGGTAAATCGGAAACTGTCCGGAGGCGCGTGAGCAGATACCGCATTTTTTGCAGTCGGTCGCGCCGCGGTTCAAAGGTTTGTACGTCAAAAATCCGGTCGGCCATTCTTCGGAGCCGCAATGATTCCGTGCGATCGTTACTCAGGATATGTTGAACGACAAATGGCTGAAAATCAGTTTTCTGATGTGCATGAAAAGGCTGACTGGCTGCATTGGAAAGCACATATTTCGATTCCTGCTCACTCCATGCCGGCACAAAATCCTGCTGGCTGAGATAATCCCGCAGCCAGTTGCTCACCTGTTGCCCGCCCTCCCACTTGCGGTCGCGCTTCGCCAGAATATACAATCTTTGTACGGGCCGGGTAAATGCGACGTAAAGTAAGTTCAAATTTTCAGCCAGAATCCGCTCGCGCTCATTTTGGTACTGATCGGCCACCGGCGTACTTTCCAGATCTTTCACCAGTGAAACCAGCGAGCTGTTCAGCTTTTTTGGCTTCTCATCGTCCTCAGCCGGCAAGGCAAGTTCGTCATAAGAGACATTTTCCAGATCCAGCCACAAACGGTCCAGCCGGGCATTCGGCGACACTTTCCAATGTGCGTAAGGAACAATCACAACCGGATATTCCAAACCTTTCGATTTATGGATGGTCGTGATCCTAATTGCATCGGTTTCGTCGGGAATCGTGATTGAAATTCGCTGCCGGGCAGTTTCCCAATAAATCAGAAAATCGCCAAGGTGGTTACTCTTCCGGTTGCCGAATTCCAGCACCACGTCGAGAAAGCGGAAGAGATATTCATTCTCAAAATGATTTTCCAGTAATCCGAAATGCTGCATTAAATATTCACTCAGCTCAAAAACAGAGAGTTGCCGCATCCGGAACGAGCTGAGGGTGATGTTCCATTTTCTAAAATAATTTAGAAAACTATCCAGTCCCCGCTCCTCGCACAACAGTCTTATCTGCTCATAATCAGCCGGCGCCGGATTTTCTCGCCGGATCACGTGATGAAAAAGATAGGACGCCTCATACCGCGCCAGCCTGTGGTCGGAGCTGTGCAGGACTTTCATGAACGACACTACAAAATGCACCGCCCGCGAATAACCCAGCGAAAGCGCGTCGTCCGAAATGAGCGGGAAACCCGCCTCTTTCATGGAATTCGCCAAAGCAGTTGCTTCTTTTTTCCGGCGGCATAAAATGGCAATATCCCGCCAATTATAGCCGGTTGCGCGTAGCTCAGCCACCAATTCCAGCGAACGTTTCACAATGTTGTCTACCGCATCAGTCTGCTCATTTTCAATGACTTCATCCTTCACTTCCAAAAATTCCAGCTCCACATGCCCGCCTTCTTTGACTCCCTCAGGAATTTCTTGCTGGAAGTTCTGATCGTACACTTCGCGGATCAGCGGATAATCATTGCCAAGTTCATTGGCGACAAATGCAAAGAAATTGTTATTAAACTGTGTGATTTCCCGGAAGCTGCGGCGGTTGGTTTTCAAATGGTTAACGTGCAGATACTGATCGAGGCTGCCCAATCTTTCAGTATGAAAAGTGTCGTCACCAAAAATCGTCGCCAGCTGCATCACCTGGCTTTGCGCCAGTTGGAGGATCAAATCCATATCCCCTCCCCGAAAACGATAAATCGATTGTTTCGCGTCCCCTACCACCAGGTTAAAAAATCCGCCCGACAAAGCATTTTCGATCAGCGGCAGCAAGTTGGCAAACTGCAATTTGGAGGTATCCTGGAATTCGTCCACCAGAATGTGGTTGTACCGCTCGCCCAGGCGCTCAAAAATGAAAGGTACCGGCTCCCGCGCTACAATCTCCACGATTTTGCGGTTGAAATCCGAAATATGTACCTGGTTATTCTGTTTCAGCAGCGCGTCAAATTCCTTCCGGATTTCGCCCAAAAGTGACAAATGATAAATGTGCCTGCCAAGCTGATTGTATAACGTAACTTTCTGTGTTTCAACCAGCCGGATGTTCTCAATCTGGTGAAAATAATTTTCCAGGTCTGTCCTGATCTTTTCAATTTCATCTTTGATTAAAACCGGCGACTTGGCACCATACCACACGCCCTCGCCGATGGTTTTGTATACGTAAGAATTCGGCTCCGCCCAGAGCTTCTTCCCCTCCGACCGGTCCCGAAAAAACCCGAAAATGCCCCGCCCGCTCTGATGGAAATCTTTTTCCGTCAAAAAGGTAGATTGAATCACATCGAATGCATTTTTGGAAAGCCTGGTTACCATCGCCTCTTTTTCCCTGACAAATGTGCTCATCTGGTTCCGGATCGAGATCCAGTCTTCCATTTTCAGGTTTTCTACCAGCTTCATTTTCAAGTAACTCTGCTCGCTCAGCAAGGTTCCGGCCGTCTCGCGGATCTGCATCGGCAGTGCGCCCCAGCTTTTTCCTTCCTCCGCATTTTCGCGGTAGTATCGCTCCACAATGTCGGTCAGAACACCTTCGCCATCCTGCCCGATCCGCGCCAGCAGCCGGTCCACCGCTTCATTCAGCAGGTCACCGTCGAGTTGGGTTTCAAAAATAAAGGGTATCCCCAGCTCATCCGTAAAGCTGCTGATCAGCCTCTGCGTGAACTTATCGATGGTCATCACGGCAAAATCCGAATATCGGTGAAGGATTTGCCTGAAAACCGCATGTGCCCGCTCCGACATTCTGCGCATCCCCTCGGCCAGAACGTCGGGATCTGTAAGAGCCTCAGGATAAAGCTCTGTGGTAATGTCATAAAGCATTTGTGGCGGCTGCGATGAACCTGACGACGCAAATAACCGCAACATCAGCAGGATACGGTCCTTCATTTCATTGGCAGCCGCATTGGTAAATGTTACCGCCAGTATATGCTTGAAATAAGTGTCTGAATCCGAGGTTAAAGCCAGTTTTAGATACTCTTTGGTCAAAGTGTAAGTTTTTCCTGACCCTGCCGATGAACTGTATACTTTAAACACTTTTGAAGAAAAATGATGTGGATGACTGGTCAATATACACAAAAAAAGCAGGCTGAGACCTGCTTTTTGAGATACTGAAAAAGGGAAATGCTATTACAAATTGAAGCGGATACCTGCCGAAATGTTGGGGCTCAGGTAAAAAGGTCTTGGCAAAAGTTCAAGGTAGGTACCGCCTTCCAGGAACACCGAAATGCGGTTGTCCGGAATGTAATATTCAAAACCACCCAGCACCGAACCGCCCAATGAAATGTCTTTTTCGTAGTTGCCGGTCAACCTCTTAGGATAAGACCTGCGGCTGTTAACCTGCCCGCCCAGACCGTAGTAAACATGCACAGTCTCGGAATTAAAAACGGGCGTGTGCCACAAATAATGCACCTGCAAAGATACCCCGGCATTTTTGTAGGTCCCCTCATCGCCCCGGTACTTCCGGTCATTTGAGAGCAGCCCGCCGTAGGTACCGATGGTCACGTCCAGTGCATGAATGTTGTTAAAATATTTGCGGATATTGACTCCGGTAGGCTCGCCCAGTTTAAAACCCACAGCCCAGTTATCGTACTGCGCTTGCGCGATTCCAAAGCATAATGTTAAAATGATTGATAAGGCTAATTTCTTCATAATTGAGTACGTCGGGGAATGTTCTATTTGAGTATTGAATGTTACTACACAATAACGCTCGTCTGCTGGTATTTCTTTAAAGAATTGATCAAAACTTCATTTTCAGCCTGCGTTCCTACGGTTATTCTAAGACATCCGTCGCAAAGTGCAACCCGCGAGCGGTCCCGCACAATGATCTGTTCGCCGATCAGATAATCCATCACGGCCTTCGCGTCTTCAAACTGTACCAAAAGGAAGTTGGCGTCCGACGGGTGAATGTGGATCACCAGCGACAACTCTTCCAGCATATTATGCAGCGCAGCTCTTTGCGTAAGAATGTCCGCCACCATTTCGTCCTTACTTTCCTGATTTTCCAAACCTCGAAGCAGGGCTTGCTGTGCAGGCAGGCTAATGTTGTAAGGTGGTTTTATTTTATTCAAAATTTTAATCAGCTCCACCGACGCGAAGCACATTCCCACCCTGAGCCCCGCCAATCCCCAGGCTTTGGAGAATGTTTGCAGCACCACCAGGTTCGGATTTTCGTCCAACTTACTGATCCAGGAAGGTGTTTCTGTAAAATCAATATATGCCTCGTCGACAACCACCAATCCATTGAAATTTTCAAGAAGCGTTTGGATGGCGTCCTGTTGCATCACATTACCCGTCGGATTATTCGGCGAACAAATCCAGATGATTTTGGTAAAAGGCGTGATTGCATTCAAAACTGCCTGCGTATCAATGTGATAATCCGGCGTCAGCAACACTTTGTCAATTTTGACATCATGAATGTTGGCGCTCACTTCGTACATACCGTACGTCGGCGGCATAATGATCACATAGTCGTGCGCAGGCGTGCAGGTAGCGCGTACCAGTAAGTCGATCGGTTCATCGCTGCCATTTCCCAGAAATATGCGGGACGGATCGATGCCCTTGATCGGTGCCAGTTTTTGTTTGATTTCGGCCTGATACGGATCAGGATATCTGTTATAATGTTCCTCAGTAACAGAGCCGTACGGATTTTCATTGGCATCCAGAAACACCCCGACGTGGCCGGTATATTCGTCTCTGGCGGAGGAATAAGGGGCCAGCGAAATGATATGCGGCCGCAGGATTTTATTTAATTCAAAAGTATTCTTCATTGTAAATCCCGGCATTGCGGCCAGGTATTTGATTTATTTAGAAAACACGTACAGTCTTTTATCAAATTCAAAAGGCTCCACGTCCACAATTTTGATAGCGCTGGCATTCACATGCATCGGGTTGATCAGATAATTAAACTCCGATTTTACCACCACCGAGGGCACGCGGCACAAAAGCGTCCGCTTTTCGCGCAGCCAGGTATCCCCTGTTTCTTTCGTCCAATGCGGCTCTTCCTGCCAATCCTGGATCATGTATGGCGCCTGCGTATTCACCATAGGATCAGGCACATACAGCACGACAACAACATAATCTGGCGGCGGGACCGTCCTGCTCCAGTGCACCAGCACTTCCAGCATAGCCAGCGAGCGGTGAGAGGAGGTATAAAGCATGTGGTTTCCGGGGGAATTCCATCTTCCGCCGTGATAAAAGGCACCTATTCCGGTAAGATCGTTTTGAAATTCAGTGCGTGTGATCCTGAAAAGCTCCATTAAGCGAAGATTCCGTGTTCGATCCGGCCCAGCTCGGTTTTGATGAGCTCAATGCCGGCATGTGTTTTTAAAAATGTGACCGGCTTCTCCTGGCCGAGCGCAGGGATCATGTTATTGAGCCAGTCCAGAAAATAGGTTTTACCTAAAACCCTTACCCCTACCGAAAAAAGATCTGCGAGTGCGATCAGATGATCTGAAACTACATTGCTCAGCAAATCCACATCTTCGTAGCGTTGCAGGTTCCTGGGAGTAACTGGTAATAAAGCGATTACATCTTTGGCATCCATCCCTACCGAATCCGCCAGATGCTGGATCGAGGCTTTGGGCACACCGTTTTCGGCCAGATGTGCGAGATCAAAATCACTTTTTACAGCATGTTTGAGAACATTATATCCTCCCAAACGCTCATTTACCATTCGTGCTGTCATAACTGGATTCTTTAACATTGAGAAATATGTCCTCTAAATTAAGACATTTTTCCTGGTTTAAAAATTCCTTTTCACTTTTTTCACAAAAGACTTTTCAATCGAATGCTAACTGCCTTCTTATGTGCTTCGAGTGATTCTGCCTCGGCCATCGCTTCTACGGTCGGGCCAATGTTACGGATACCGGTTTCGGTAATGTGCTGCACGGTAATTTTTTTGACAAAACTATCTACGGAAACGCCGCTGTAAGCGCGTGCGTAGCCATTTGTGGGTAATGTATGGTTGGTACCAGAAGCATAATCCCCGCAGGATTCGGGCGTGTAGTTACCTAAGAAGATAGAACCTGCATTAATGATTTTTTCAGAAACGGTTTCCGCGTTGGCAATGCTGAGGATTAAATGTTCTGCTGCGTATTGGTTTAAAAGGTCAATGGCATCCTCTTGTGAGTCAAGTAAAATGGCTTTACTATTTGCGATGGCCTGCGCGGCCAGATCGCGGCGCGGAAGTCTGTCGAGTTGGGACGATAATGTTAGATTTACAGAGGAAAGTAATTTCTTGCTGGTCGAAACAAGGAGAACCTGACTATCCGGACCGTGCTCGGCCTGGGATAAAAGATCGGCCGCGACGAAGGATGGAATCGCAGTATCATCCGCGTACACAGCCACTTCCGAAGGCCCGGCGGGCATATCAATCGCGACGCCCTCCTTGCTGACGAGCATTTTGGCAGTCGTCACATACTGGTTTCCAGGGCCAAAAATCTTGTAAACTTTCGGCACGCTTTCAGTACCGTAAGCCAGCGCCGCAATCGCCTGCGCCCCGCCGATCCGGAATGCTTTTGTCACGCCTACCAGTTTGGCAGCATACAAAATCGCCGGGTGATCGGAAGGTGTGCAAAGAATAATGTCTTTACAACCAGCAATTTGCGCCGGAATACCCAGCATTAAAACGGTGCTGAACAAAGGTGCTGAACCTCCCGGAATGTAAATGCCCACTTTCTCGATCCCGACACTCCGCCGCCAGCAGGTGACGCCGGGCATGGTTTCGATTTTTTCCGCAGGCTGCAATTGCGCCTGGTGAAATTTATAAATGTTCTGATACGCCTGCCCGATCGCTTCTTTCAGATTTTCATCCAGTTTTTCGGCAGCATCATCAATGTCTTTTTGAGAAAAAGCCAGCTCGGTTAATTCGGTTTTGTCAAATCGTCGCGCCAGTTCCCTGATCCCCGCGTCGCCCTGCGTCCTCACCTGATGGAGGATTGGCAGTACTTTTCCTTCAATATCCTTTGCTTCCAGGACCGGGCGCGCCAGTAATTCGGCCCATCGGTCTCTTTCCGGAAATGCAATAATGTTCATAATTATAAGATCATTTTTTCGATCGGTATCACCAGGATACCTTCGGCGCCGGCCTGGCGGATTTTCTCAATGTTTTCCCAAAATTCATTTTCATTGATTACCGAATGCAGCGAGCACCAGCCTTCGGTCGTCAAAGGCAAAATCGTCGGGGAGCGCATGCCGGGCAGGAATTTGGAAATATTTTCGACCGCGTCGGTGGGACAATTGAGCAGGATATACTTGTTATTTTTAGCAACCTGAACCGATTTGATGCGGAAAAGCAGCTGATCCAACAAACCCTGCTGAACCTCAGACAAATGTTTGCTCGCGATCATCACAGCCTCGGAACGGAAAATCGTTTCCACTTCCTTCAAACCATTACTTAATAAGGTACTTCCCGAGCTCACAATGTCACAAACTGCATCTGCTAGCCCAATACTCGGCGCGATTTCTACGGAGCCGCTGATCTCGTGGATCTGCGCAGTAACATTGTTGGCTGCCAGGTATTGGCTCAGCAATCTCGGATAAGTTGTCGCAATGCTTTTTCCTTCCAAATCCTGCACGCCCAGATATTCATGCTCGCGCAAAACGCCGATGGAAAGCCTGCATTTGGAAAAACCCAATTTATGTACTGTATCAACATTCCGATTGGATTCTTCCGAAACATTCTCGCCCACGATACCCAGATGCGCCACGCCGTCTTCGACATAGCCCGGAATATCGTCGTCCCTCAGAAAAAGAATTTCGGCAGGAAAATTGGTTGCATCGGTTTTCAGTTTTCCGGCACCATTATCAAAGCGGATTCCGCATTCTTTAATAAGCTTCAAAGAATCCTCGCTCAATCTTCCCGATTTCTGTATTGCAATCCTTAAAATGTTGTTATTCATCGTGTTGGTACGCTGTGAGGCTTGGTAATTTATATGGCTGGGTCAACTGGCAGCCGTCAGTAAAGAGATAATGTCTTCGATTTTCAGTTTCTGCTGCTCGCCGCTCTTCATATTCTTTAATGTCAGCAGGCCTGAGTTCAGTTCCTCCGAGCCGATTAAAATCACGAAAGGAATGTTTTTGCGGTCGGCATAGTCCAGCTGTTTTTTCAATTTCACCTGGTCCGGGTAAAGCTCCGAATTAATGCCTGCCTGTCTGAGTTTTGGTAAAATCGACAAACCGAATGTAAAAGCCGCCTCGTCAAAGTTGGAAACCATCACCTGCGTTCCCGTCGATTGCGCATCCTTGAACAAATTCAGTTCTTCCATCACATCGTAGATCCGGTCCACCCCCAGCGAAATCCCGACGCCCGAAATGCCTGGCACACCGAATGTTCCCGTCAGGTTATCATATCTTCCGCCGCCCGAAATGCTGCCAATCTGCACGTTATTGGCTTTTACCTCGAAAATGGCACCGGTATAATAAGACAAGCCGCGGGCCAATGTTACGTCAAATTCAATTTTGGCATGCTCCAATCCGAGCACTTTCACCATCGCCCAAACTTCCTCCAACTCCTGGATCCCCTTCAATGCCACGGGAGATTCCGCCAGCCAGTCGCTCAGCTCAGTAAAAGGTTCGTCTTCATTGGAAAGGTTAAAAATCGGATCAAGCTGGCCGATACTTTCGCCGGAAAAACCTCTTTCCAGCAGTTCTTCCACCACTTTATCCTTTCCTATTTTATCCAGCTTATCAATCGCCACACAAAGCGGCCCTTCCATGCCGTGCGCACCGATAATGTCGGCGATACCCGTCAGGATTTTTCTATTATTGATTTTAACAGTAAAATCAATGATACCCAATGCTGGCAGAATGTCGTGTAAAAGAAGAACGATTTCAGCTTCGCAAAGCAAGGAATCGGTCCCTACCACATCGGCATCACATTGGTAAAATTCACGGTAACGTCCTCTCTGCGGACGGTCTGCCCGCCAAACCGGCTGTATCTGGTAACGTTTGAAAGGCATCGGCAAGGTACCCCGGTTCATCGCCACATAGCGCGCAAAAGGCACCGTCAGATCATATCTGAGCCCTTTTTCGGAGATTTTCGTTGTCAAAGGTTTGTAACCTTCCTGCCAATCCTGCGCTACCAGCTTTCCGCTAAAATCCCCGGAGTTCAATATTTTGAAAAGCAGCTGGTCGCCTTCGTCGCCATATTTGCCCATCAGGACAGAAAGATTTTCAAAAGCGGGTGTTTCTAAAGGAAGGAAGCCGTAGCGCTGAAATGACCGGCGGATGGTGTCAAATATAAAATTACGCTTCGCCATTTGTTCGGGACCGAAGTCTCGGGTTCCGCGGGCTAGGGATGGTTTACTCATTATTAGGAAGACAAAAAAGAATGGCCAAATCGCCAATTGACCCGCAAAGTTAGGGCAGGTTAGGTAATATTTGTGATTATTATCTGCATTATTTATGCGAAATTGATTAATTTCGCGGCTCTTTCACAAAACAAAAAATACAATGGGAGTTACGGAATTAAAACGTAAAGGTCGCAGGAACAAGGCGGTAGCTAACAATCGTACCGCGAAGATCAAAGATCTTTTACGTAAACCAGAAGTTCGCAACGTCGACGTTGAGGCAATAAAGGCTCAGTTTGAAGCAAACAAAAAATAAATAAGCCTCTCTGGAATGTTATCCAACTAGTCCTGTCAATCTGTTTTGGTAGGGCTTTTTGTTTTTTTGGAGGATTTATTTTTGCTGGCCGATTTCGTGTTGATTTTCCGGATCAGCTGCCGCATACTTCTGCGGGTTTCCCGGCGAACATGCAGTAATATCCTGAAACGGAGTGCCTCGCCGAACATAATCAGTCCACCATTGATCAACGCCAGACTGTAAAGTCCCAGAACCATCCAAACCTGCGTAGGCTCCCCAACCCGGCGCTCGTGGGCCGCCTGGCTGAGCACCGTCAGACCGAAGCTGAACAACAACAGTCCGCATGGCGCAAGGATGATCCATTTGGTACGCGTTGACATTCTTTTAATCAGCCTTTTGCCGGGTGGTTTCGGATCAATTGAGGGGATCATTAACGGAAATTTTGCAGATGATGATCCTAAAATTATTAATTTTTAGTTAATAGGTTTAATGAAATCCATCATTAGTTTAGTATTACGGTACATTCCCAGGCCATATCTTCAACTGATCGGACATTGGGTTGCGCGCTTTCTCAGCATCTTTTACATTGGTAATCAGGTAGAATGTCCCGTCTGCGACAGCCGCTACCGCAAGTTTTTACCTTATGGTAGAAATACTTCCAGCCGCGAGAATGCCCTCTGCCCCCACTGCCTTTCCCTGGAACGTCACCGCTTGATGGGCCTTTACCTGAAAAGGAAAACCAATTTCTATACAGCCAACCTTAAAGTGCTGCACGTCGCGCCGGAATACTGCTTCATCGACCGGTTCGAGCGCATGAAAAACCTGGATTATATTACCGCCGACATTGAATCGCCGCTGGCGAAAGTGAAGATGGATATCCATCAGATTCCTTTTCCCGATAATACTTTCGACGTCGCATTCTGCAACCACGTCATGGAGCATGTCGATGATTACATCCTGGCAATGAGCGAGTTGCACCGCGTTTTGAAGCCAGGCGGCTGGGCATTGATCCAGTCCCCGCAGGATATGAAGTACGACGTCACTTATGAAGATCCAACGATCACTGATCCGAAGGAACGTGAAAAACACTTTTTACAAAATGACCACCTACGCTTGTTCGGCAAAAATTATGGTGCTGAATTGCAAAAGGGTGGTTTTAATGTAAAAGAAGACCGGTTTGTGATGGATGAACTTTCACCGGCGGAGGTTAGAAAGTATTCTTTGCCGGGCGAAGAAATCGTTTATTACTGCTGGAAATAATCAGGAGGGATATTCAATTGCAGCGCCGGTTTCGCGGTGGGATTTGTTCTCAAAAAGCCTTTTCCAGCCTTCCTGCAAAAATCCTGTCCCGTAACCAAAAAGCTGCACAAATGCTGCTGCAATGCTCAGAAAAGCCACTTCCACGCTTTTTGTCTGGCGCAGGGCATCGATAAAAAGTAACGTGATATAAGTCCCCAGCCCGATTAATCCCAGATAAAAAAACGGTGGGAAAATCAGCAGCCAGAACGGTATACTGCAAACGGCCAGCGTAAAAAGCAGCGGGAATGTGTGCACCAGCTTCAATTCGTCGGGATAAAATCTGGCAATGTTGATCCGCGCACGGCCGAAAAATTTCAATTGTTTAAAAAACGGCAGAAATTGCGTGCGCCTTTTGTGGTATATAAATGCCTCGGGAATCAGCGCTGACTTAAATCCTAGCCGGATCGCGGCAATGCTGAACAAGATATCCTCCCCCATCCGGCTCGTCAAAAATCCGCCGGTTTTCTCCCAAACCTTTCTAGAAAGTCCCATATTGAAACTTCTTGGGTGAAATGTGCCGCCCATATTATTCTTTTTTCCGCGAATGCCGCCCGTCGTAAAAAGCGACGTCATTGAATAGCTGATCGCTTTCTGGATCGGCGTAAATGAGGGATGATCGGTATCCGGACCGCCATATAAGTCGACGTAATCGCCTTGCAGTCTGTTTTCGACAATTTCCAGATAGTCCTTTTCAATCAATGCATCGGAATCAAAAAGAATAAAATAATCGCCCGAAGCCCGCTCGAAACCATAATTTCTCGCAAAACCCTGGCCGCCATTTTCTTTGAAGAAGTACTTGATGTTCAGCCGGTTTTCAAAAGATTTTACAACTTCCTCACATTTAATCCGCGAGCCGTCTTCTACGATGATCACCTCAAAATTTTGGTACGTCTGTACCACCAAACATTCCAGCAATTCCTGCAACTCGTCGGGACGGTTGTAGACTGGGATGATGATGGAATAAAAGCGCATTGAATTTTGAATGATTGACCGGGTCGCCGGGCGGTTAATGAATTACAGGCTCAGGATTTCTTTCAATGAATCTTCGTTGGCTTCGATGATTTTGTTTAAATGTTCGTCCGTCAATGCGGTTGATAGGAACATACTTTCGAACTGGGACGGCCCCATGTAAATGCCGCGGTTGAGCATGGCATGGAAGTATTTTCCAAAAAGGATTAAGTCAGAAGTTTTCGCTGACGGAAAATCGGTAACCTGCTGATTGGTAAAGAATAACGTATACATCGAGCCGATCTGGTTCAATGTATAGTTCAGTCCCAGTTTTTCCTGAGATGCCCTGAAACCTGCCGCCAGCTTAGCCCCCGAACTTTCAAGCTGCGTATAAACTTCGGGATGATCATTCAAATAATTTAGCATCGTCAAGCCAGCCGCCATCGCGATCGGATTACCAGATAATGTTCCTGCCTGATACACCGGACCTGCGGGGGATACCCAGTTCATGATCTCAGCTTTTCCGCCGTACGCCCCTACCGGCATGCCGCCTCCGATGATTTTTCCCAATGTTGTCAGATCAGGCGTAACTCCGAAACGCTCCTGCGCGCCGCCTTTTGCCAGACGAAAACCGGTCATCACCTCATCCAGGATCAGGACAATTCCTTCTTCATCACAAATTTTACGAAGACCTTCCAGAAATCCTTCCTTCGGCAATACGCAGCCCATATTCCCCACCACCGGTTCCAGTATCAGTGCCGCGATGTGGTTTTTATTGGCATCCACCAACTGCTGAACTGCTCCCAGATCATTAAACGGCGCCGTCAAAGTATCATTGGCCACTCCACGCGTCACACCAGGACTGTCTGGCGTGCCAAATGTTGCGGCCCCGCTGCCTGCGGCGATCAAAAAGCTGTCGCCGTGACCGTGGTAGCAGCCCTCAAATTTGATAATCTTATCTCTGCCGGTAAAGCCCCGCGCCACCCGGATCGCCGACATGGTGGCTTCCGTACCTGAATTGACCATTCTTACTTTCTCAATCGACGGTACCATGCTCACGATCAGCTCCGCAATCTCAACTTCCCGCCGCGTCGGTGCTCCGAAAGAAAAAGAATGCTGGATAGCATCGGAAACCGCTTTTTGGATCAGCTCGTGCGCGTGTCCAAGGATCATCGGGCCCCAGGAATTGATCAGTTCAATGTATTCATTGCCATCCTCGTCGTACACATACGGTCCTTTCGCTGACTTGATAAAAATCGGGGAACCGCCGACGGCGCGGAATGCCCGCACTGGCGAATTAACACCGCCGGGGATAAAATTTTGGGCTTTTTCGAAAAGATGCTGGCTTATGGAAGTATTCATTTTGGGTCAATTCAATTACTTGTCGATCGGCACCCATTTGGAACCGTTGAATTTTAATACAGGTGTAATCTGGTTTTCGTTTGCTTTGGTATAGTCAAATCCCGCTAAAAGAAATTCATCCTCCCCGTACTTTCTGGACTGCATTCCATCCGAAAGCTTATCCTTGTATTTTGACAACATTCTGGCGAAAAATAGCAGCTGATCGTACCCCTGATAGGAATATACGGTCGGGAATGTGCTGGTTTTATTCCAGTAATTTTTCTGAAACTGACGGATACTGTCTTTCTCACGATCGACATAATCCGGATTGATCAGCGACAACCTTGAACCATAACTTGCCACCCGCGATTGCTGGGTGTTAAAGCTCGTGGCAGTAGCTACCACCGGCGTGCTGGTAAGTTTCCGGGTGTTCAAAACCTCCATCAAATGCGGGCCGGAATTCCCGTCCGAAGAGAACAATGCGACGTGGGCAGGTTTGCTCGTTTCGTAGCCTGGGATGTTGGTTTCCAGCCACTCGCGGTCGGATTGGATTTTTGTCAAAGCCAGAATTTTTCCGCCTTTGCTTTTCCACTCGTTCGCATAAGAAGCAGCCATAGCCGAATCTTTTGCAGTATTTCCATAAAAAACCGCAGCCGAAAGTCCCGGCGATTGCGTCTTCATCCACTGCGCCGCGCGCTGGGTTTGGAAAGTGATCGAAGGATGCCCTAAGTAAATGTTGGAAGCCGATTTCAGCAGTGCCGCATCCGTGGAAAGTGGATTAAGCATAACCGTATTGGCATGAGAAACGAAATCTGCGGTCACCTCGAAAGTATCATTATAAAGCGGCCCGATCACCATATCCGACAGCTGGAAATTTTTGTTGCCGACAATGTTCTGCATCGTCTTCGCATCGGCACCGACGTCATAAGCCCACAGATTGACGGTAATTCCCTCAGTTTGCAACTGCTCTTTCGCCATCACCAGTCCCAGGTAGTAATCATAGGCAAACTGGTTGGACCGGTGCTTTGAGGTACTGAATTCCTCCAAACGGAAAGGCAGCAGCACAGAAACATCGAGGTACCCTTTTGTCCACTGCTTATCTTCCTTTGGCGTGCTGCGTTTGGGCGCTTCTTCTGCAACCGATTTTTCTTTTTTACTGAATTTAAATTGTTTGTCCAGCTGATCCGCGAACTGCAAATCGGACTGGGAAACAGAAGTGGAATTTTGCAGGTTTAAAAACAAAACCAAAGCAATATCTCGGTCCGATGGATATTGTTTTTGCAGGTCTTTCAGCTTGGCCACATCATTAATGCCTGATAATGACCGGTATTTCAATGCCTGAATGTCTTTGGCAAAAGACGACTCTTTGATCCGGGCCAGATTGTCTAGTCCTTCGTTGATCTGGTTATTTTCAAATGCATTTGCGGCAAGCAGATAGGAAACGTCATTAATCCTTACCCAACCCGGATAGCGGCTTTGGAGCTGCTGCAACATTTGCCGGCTTTCCCGATAACGTTTTAATTGATACGCCGAAAGAGCGTAATAATAATGTGCGTAGGGAGAATATGGAGTTTTGGCATTGATACTGGTCAGGGGAAAAAGCTTTTCCATCGCCACGGCGTAGCGGCCCTGTTTGTAATCACTTACCGCCGATTTGTATTTGCTTTCGACCTGCGCAGTATTCTGCCCGAATGCGGCTGGTCCAAAATTTAAAAAGGCTAGCAGGATCAGGAAAAAGGTTACTCTCATCAGACTTGGGGTCTATTTTTGATTTGTTCAACAAAATACAAAAACCGTTCTAAGAGAAAAAAACGGGCAATATTCCGGTCGGAACATTGCCCATTATATGACGGCCAGCAGGAGCTTTCTATTTCTTTTTCGCTCTTTTCTCCAACTCAGCCTGCTTTTTCTTCGCCTCGTCTGCTGCCTGCAGTGACTTTTCGAGGTACTTCTGGAATTTGGTCTGCTTCTTCTCTCCGTTCGCGTTTTTCTTGCGGTTCTCATCCAAAATCGCGCGGATCTTATCTTCATTTACAAACCTTTTGATCAGCAACTGCTGCGCGATCGTCGTGACGTTCGAAACAAAATAATAGAATGTCAAACCGGCCGGGAAGGAGTTTAAAACAAACATAAACATCAGCGGCATAATGTATCCAAGCACTTTCATATTCACCGGACCTGGCTGCGTCGGTGTGATCTGGTTGTTATAATATGCGTAACCAATGCTGGAAGCCGTCATCAGGATCGTAAACAAGCTGATGTGGTTACCGATACCCAGCGGCACGGTAAATGGCAGTTTGATAAATGAATCGTAAGTTGAAAGGTCACTTGCCCAAAGGAATGATTGCTGTCTTAATTCAATTAAATTAGGAAAAAGGAAGAACAGCGAGAACAAGATCGGCATCGTGGCGAGCACCGGGATACAGCCGCTCAACGGGCTTACACCAACTTGCTGGTACAGCTTCATCTGGTCTTGCTGCTGTTTCGCCATATCATCCGGGTTCTGCTGACGGATTTGTTCCAGTTCCGGGGCAAGCAGCCTCATTTTCGCCATGCTGATATACGAGCGGTAAGTCAGGGGTGTCAGCAATGTTTTTACAAATAATACCAGCAACACGATCAGCAAACCGTAATTGCTTACAAAGGTTTCGAGGAAATTGAAAAGCGGTACCAGGAAAAATTTGTTGATCGGCTTCAAAAATGCGTAGCCTAAGTATACATTCTGGTCGAAATTCTCAGCCTTTACTTTGTCTACCAAATGGTAATCATTTGGTCCCAGGAAAAACTGGTAGTTGGCGTCACCTTTCTGCACCGCAGCCATCGGGATACCAGCAGTTACGTGCATGGTTTTTACAATCGTCGAATCATTTGGATTCACATCCGCACGCAATGTTACATTGCCAAAAGGATGTTTATCGGCGATCAAACCCGCCAGGAAGTACTTATGCTTGATGGTAAACCACTTAACCGGGTCAGCCGTTTTGTCTTCTTCATTGGAGGTCGGGCTTGTCGCCACGCTGTGCAATCCGTCGGTATAGTAGTTGATTGTCACCACCTCACGGTTTTTCTTCATGTCATTTTCAAGCTGCAACAGATCATTGTTCCAGTTGAATTCCACCAACTTATTCGATGCAGCGGCACCCATTGATTTGATGCCATAATCGATCACATAACCACTTCCGTGTACCACGTAGGTCTGCTCGACGGTCTGGTTATTTTTAAGATTGACCTTATAAGTAATGATGGCAGAATCCTTCTCCGAAAGTGTTTTGTTCTCCGCAGTAGTCGTGAAAAACTGGTCTGTCAGACGCACATCACCGGTTTGGGTCGGGAAGTTGATGTGGAAACTGTTGTGGTTTTCAGCAATAAGATAAAGCGGCTTTTGATCGTAGGTCTTATATTTTTTCAATAAAACCTCTTTCATCACCCCGCCTTTATTTGAAAAAACGACACGGATATCGTTGGTCTCTATCACCAGGTCCTGCGTGATTACCGGTGCGATTGAATCATTTACCGGGGAAGGTGCTCCGAGGGAGTCTTGCGTAATTGATGAAGCGACAGAGGTTTTTGAAGTATCTTGACTTGTTTGCTCCGCAGGCGTTGGTTCCACAGGTTTCGGAACCAGTATCTGGTAGCCTATCAGCATTAGCATGATGAGTACTAAGCCGATTATAAAATTTTTATCCATTATTAACTAAAAATGATTGAAAAGTACGCCCCGTTTGGGACGCCAAAGGTAATAAGATTTTCCTAAAAGGCTTTTGAACTAGTGGATGGACGGATTCAAAGACTCAACAGACTTTTTAGCCAGCGAATAAGCCAGCGCAGCACGCACGAATTTCACAAAAAGCGGATGCGGGTTCATCACCGTACTTTTCAGCTCGGGGTGAAATTGTACACCAATATAAAAAGGGTGGCTCGGCAGCTCCATCATCTCAACCAGGTCATTATCAGGATTGATTCCCGTCGCGATCAGGCCTTTATCTTCAAAATCTTTCAGATACTTATTATTGAATTCGTAGCGGTGACGGTGGCGTTCGCTGATGTTCGTTTTGCCGTAAATGTTGTAGGCCAATGTATCCTTCTTGATCCGGCAGGCATAAGCCCCCAGACGCATGGTACCGCCTTTATTAGAAATATCTTTCTGGTCCTTCATCAAATGGATTACCGGGTGGTCAGTATTCATATCCATTTCCACGGAATGTGCCGTATCCCAGCCGATCACGTTTCTTGCGTATTCGATCACCGCCATTTGCATTCCCAGACAGATCCCGAAAAATGGAATGTTGTTTTCACGCACATATTGAATAGCCGCAATCTTACCTTCAATCCCCCGCTCTCCAAAACCAGGTGCAACCAGCACACCGTCCAGATTTTCCAGTTTCTCGACTATGTTATCCGCAGTAAGGCTTTCTGAATGTATCCACTCAATGTTGACTTTGCATTCATTGGTAGCGCCGGCGTGGATAAATGATTCAACAATCGATTTGTATGCGTCGTGCAGCTCTACATATTTTCCTACAAGACCTATGCAAATAGAATCAGTAGGACTTTTTAATCTTGAAAGGAATGTTTTCCAGGAATCCAGGTCCACATCTTTGTCATTATAAATGTCGAGCATATACAATGCGCGCTGGTCGAGCCTTTCTTTTAACATTAGTAACGGCACAGCATAAATGGTATCCGCGTCCATCGCCTCGATCACCGAATTTACCTGTACGTTACAGAAAAGCGCGATTTTTTTGCGGATGTCGTAGGGCAGCGGATGCTCCGTGCGGCAAACGAGAATGTCAGGCTGGATACCCGATTCTTGTAACATTCTCACCGAGTGCTGCGTCGGTTTGGTTTTTAATTCTCCGGCGGAATTCAGGTAAGGGATCAATGTGAGGTGGATCACCAGAGTATCATGTTCCTCCATTTCAAACTTCACCTGACGAACTGCTTCCAAAAACGGCAGCGACTCGATATCCCCTACGCAGCCTCCGATTTCGGTGATCACGATATCGTAATCGCCTGTCTGGCCAAGCAGAAGCATGTTTCTTTTGAGCTCGTCGGTAATGTGCGGAACAACTTGGACTGTCTTTCCAAGGAAGTCGCCCCTGCGCTCGGCAGTGATCACATTGTGGTAAATCCGACCGGTTGTAACATTGTTGGCCTGAGAGGTACGGACGTTCAGAAAACGCTCGTAGTGGCCAAGGTCGAGGTCAGTTTCGGCACCGTCGTCCGTAACATAGCATTCGCCGTGTTCATACGGATTCATGGTTCCGGGATCGATATTCAAATATGGATCAAATTTTTGAATGGTGACAGAAAGCCCTCTGGCTTGCAGCAGTTTAGCTAATGAAGAGGCAATGATTCCCTTGCCGAGTGAAGATGTAACACCGCCCGTAACGAAAATGTACTTCGCGGTCTTTTGTGCTTTGGAAGCCATAAGACGTTGCTTTTTTTCTATGATTACGGGATACAAAGATACAGGAATCTCGGAAGAATCTTAGCGGCGCTTGTCTAAATATTTGGGCGGGCAGGTTAACGCATTGTTACTCTGCCCGGTTACCCCGATCACTTTTTAATAACAAATTCCTAAATTCCATCCTCACCAACCAATTCCGGACATTAAACCCTGAAAAATGATGAAAAAGCTTTTCCTATTTGCAGTGCTTACCATCTGTCTTGCGCAGCTTCATGCACAGAATGCGGCGCAGCCGCCCAAAACGCCGCTCAAAATTATCGTATTCGGCGCACACCCGGACGATTGTGATCTGGGAGCCGGTGGAGTGGCCTCGATTTATTCGTCGATGGGGCATAAAGTGAAATTTGTATCACTCACAAACGGCGATGCGGGTCACCAGGATATTGGTGGCGGCGAGCTGGCGGCGCGGCGGTTGAAAGAAACCAAAGAAGTGGCCAAAAGACTCGGCATTGAATATGACGTGCTCGACAACCACGATGGCGAACTATTCCCCACTTTGGAGAATCGCCTGGCCGTGATCCGCAAAATCCGCGAGTGGAATGCCGACCTGGTGATCGCGCCGCGCACCAATGATTACCACCCCGATCACCGCAACACCGGCGTGGTAGTTCAGGATGCAGCTTACCTGGTAATCGTACCCAACATTCTTAGCAGTGTGCCTCCCCTAACCAAAAACCCCGTTTTTCTTTATTTCCGGGATCGTTTTCAGCGTCCGAATCCCTTTCGTCCTGACATTGCGATTGACTTAACCACGGTTCTTGCTAAAAAAGTAGACGGACTGGACGCTCACGTTTCGCAGTTTTACGAGTGGCTTCCCTGGACGAATCAAGATCTCGACAATGTTCCGAAAGATCTGGTGGAGCGAAAAAAATGGCTAATGACCGCGATGGAAAAACGCTCTTCGGTCTCGCCGGAAATTAAACTGGTCGTGGAGAAATGGTATGGAAAAGAGAAAGCGGAGCAGATCAAGTTTGTGGAGGTTTTCGAAATTTGTGAATATGGAAAGCAGCCTTCACAGGATGAAATTAAGCGGCTGTTTCCCATGCTGCCTCAGTAGAATCTTCTGGATCATATTGAAAATTAAGAAGGCCCGATTCTGGAAAATTGTAGCACATTTCCGGAACCGGGCCTTTTACATAAAATTAAACTTTCCAGGAATAGTTACATATTCACTATGATAACCTATCCTTGAAACTCTCGTACCCATAAGTCCTCACGAGCTGAAATTCACCACTAGTTTTCCATATACCGATGGAAGGTAAGTTAACACCGTTAAATGTGGTGGTCTTTACCATCGTATAATGGATCATGTCTTCAAATATGATTTTTTGACCAATTTCCAGTGGAGTATCAAATGAATAGTCACCGATGAAGTCACCTGCGAGGCACGTCATCCCACCCATCCTGTACGTAGGTTTTCCATCGACGGCATCGTGGTAGGAATCGGAGATCGCGGGTTTATATGGCATTTCCAATGTATCCGGCATGTGGGCTGCAAATGAGGTATCCAGAATCGCGACGTCCACGCCCTGGCTATCCATTACATCCAGCACGGTTGTAACCAACTCTCCCGTGCGCCAGGCAATGGCTGAGCCTGGTTCCAGTATCGCTTCCAGATTATATTTCTCTCTGATTTTTTTGACTAACTGAATTAGCTTCTCAATGTCATAGCCCTCTCTCGTCATCAAATGTCCGCCACCCATGTTCAGCCACTTGGCCTGATGTAGCAGATCGCTGAATTTACTTTCCAGTGCTTCCAATGTTCGTTCCAAAGTATCGGAGCCATTTTCACATAATGTATGAAAGTGAATTCCTTCAATCCCCTCCGGCAATACATTTGGCAATTTATCACGCGTCACACCCAGCCTCGATCCCGGCACGCAGGGGTTGTACATTTCGGTCGCTACTTCGGAATATTGTGGATTTACACGGATTCCGCAGGAAAGCGCGTGAGACGGGTTTAATGATTTAAATTCCTCTACCCTACTCTTAAACCGCTCCCACTGGGTTAAAGAGTTAAATGTAATGTGGCTGCTGCGCTGCAAAATTTCGTCGAATTCCTGATCCAGATATGCAGGCATATAAGTATGCGCCTGGTAACCCATAAAATCGTTGATGAGCTTCACTTCATTCAAAGAGCTGGCCGTGGCGCCGGAAAGATATTCTTTCACGATCGGAAAGACACTGTACATGGAAAAACCTTTGAGGGCCAGGATGATTTTGCATCCCGCTGCTTTCTGCACAGAATCGATCAGCGCGAGGTTCTTTCGCAGCAGGTCTTCATGCAATACAAAACAAGGTGATGGTATTTGGCTGTAATCTATCGGCATTGTTATAAATGAATGTGGCAGATCGGCTGAAATGCAATGTTTCTGTTATTTTGTACGCAAAAGTATTAGTTTGAGTTTCCAAAACACGATCATTCTTTCCCAAGTCCTTAAATGATAATATGGCTTTCCTTGTACTAGATATTGAAATGACCGGGCCTGAACCGGGTTGGAATGAGATCATTCAAATCGGCGCCGAGCTGTTTGACGACAACTGGCGGTCGCTCGGTACTTACCTGCAAAATGTGTATCCGGAGAATGAGGAGGCATTTTCGGTTAAATCCGAAGAAGTGCATGGCCTCTCGATGGCTGACCTGGAAGACGCGCCGATGATCTACGACGTGCTGCCGGAATTTGAAAAATGGATCAAAAAACTGAATGCCGGAAAGCCAAGCCTGAACAATGTGATCATTTGCGGCCAAAGTGTGATCAACGACATTAATTTTCTGCGGTTTGCCTACCGGAATGAAAAAATGAAATGGTCGTTTTCCAACAAAATGCTTGACCTCCACACGGTATCCTACCTCTTTTTCCAAATCCTTGAAAAGAATGGTAAAAATGTACCGCGCTCGCTGAGCCTCGGATCGGTGGCCGGATACTTTGGTTTTGAGCGCGAAGAAGAAACTCACAATGCCCTGGAAGACGCCCGGCTGACGGCCAAGTGTTTCAAAGAATTTTTCAAGCTAATTGACAAGGTTAAACTCCAATGATCGACTACAATCCGAAAGAGTGGTTTAAGTATATATTTTATTTTCAAAAAGGCGATACGGTCCGCAAGCTTACGCCGCTTATCCTGGCGATGGGGATTTACTCAACGCTGGTAGCGCTCCTGATCATCGGACATTGGAAACTGGGCGAAAACCACGACATCAAAAATATCTCACTCATGCACTCGCTGCTGGGTTTTGTGATATCCATGTTGCTCGTTTTCAGGACTAATACGGCGTATGATCGGTGGTGGGAAGGCCGGAGACAGTGGGGCTCGCTGGTAAACAGCAGCCGGAACCTCGCTCTAAAAATTAACGGATTACTGGGAAATGAGTTTGCCGATGAGCGGCAGTTTTTCAAAACCATGATTCCGAATTACGCATTTGCATTAAAAAACCATTTACGCAGCCAATACTTTCCGGATGAACTGTCAGATAACCGTTTTTTCGATAAAACTCAACTGAAAACGCATGAGCACATCCCGAATCAGATTGCCTCGGCGATTTTTGCCAAAGTGATTGAATTACAGAAAACCGGCGCGCTGCTTCCTGAACATACCATTTTATTAAATACCCAACTGGAATCCTTCACGGATATCTGCGGTGCTTGCGAGCGGATCAAAAATACTCCTATCCCACTGTCGTACAGCTCTTTTATTAAGAAATTCATCTTCACTTACTGCCTGACATTACCGGTCGGCTACGTTTTCAGCCTGCATTATCTGGTGATCCCTTTTGTGATGTTCGTGTTTTACATTCTTGCAAGTTTGGAAGTGATAGCGGAGGAGATTGAAGATCCGTTTGGCGAGGACAGCAATGATTTGCCGATTGAAAGAATTTGTAAAAACATCCAGTCTTCGACGGCTTCGCTGCTCGACTAAGTATGTTTACAAACATTAGAGAATTATAAGAATCCGATTAAAATTTTAGTGTTTTAAAAAATTTTCCCAAGACTCAACTAAACCCAGGTTTTCCGATTTTTTCACTTGGGGATGAAATGATGGTACGGGTCGAAACCTAATTTTTTAATTATGAAAAAAATTACTGCATCATAGCATTCATTTGAAACCTATTTCTACAAATACCGCAAAATCGGCCAAAATTAGAACATTTGAAATCCTGAAATAAAACTTGCAAATTTTCATAATCCCGAAAAAAAGGGTCGTCATTCCAATTTTTAAACAATGACCATTATGAAAAACAAGCATCTTTTTTTAAGCTTTCTACTAATATTCACAGTAGGTTCTTTTGCTACTTACGCCCAGTCGATTGTCGATCCGGGTATATCTGTTTACAATTATAAACATCCCAACAAAGCAGCCCAGGCGAAAGCCAGCGGCAAGGAAATGCATAAAGTGCGGGTGGAAAGTTATAATACGCTCGAACAGTACGGCAAGCATAACCGGATGCGGAATTACAGTACGACGCCGAAATACGCACCCCGCCCTGCCAGACTGGTTGTTGCAAGGGAGTATAAGGTGCAGGGCGTGGAAATCAATCCGCTGAACTCACCGCGAAACTATAAGACTCCGACGATCAACATTCGCAAAGACACCACAGGCCTCGCCGATTCTTATGATAAATCAGAAGGCACGCCCTATCCGAATAGGGATTAGTCAAAACCGAATGTATGTTTTCAAAAACCAGCCCCGGCTGGTTTTTTTTGTTTTTCTAATAACTCGTTGACAGCTAGTATCGTGAGGTAAAAGTTATTTAAATCTGAAAAAGTATAACAATAGCAAGTTGTTCGGCATTCTAATCATTATTTAATAGAGCCGGTTTGTAGTCAATATTTGAATTTCATAATTTCGACGTTATGATACCCCAGGAAACCGTCGAGCATTTTTACCAAACCCATCCGGCCGCAAAAGGCTTGAAGGCACCGGATAAAACTGCTGGTGAAAAGGGTCACTTCAATGTATTTTCCCGGGTATTCTGCACCAGATATACTTCCTACGCCCGGCGGGATTTTTACAAAATATCGTTGATCATTGGTCGTGGCAAGATTTCTTGGGGCGGGCAGGAAACCGAGATCAAACAAAGCGCGCTGGTTTTCTTCAACCGCAATGTGCCTTATTCGTGGCAGGCAACTTCCGACGAGCAGTCGGGGTACTTCTGTTTATTCAACGACGAATTCCTGAGCAGCATCAATCGCGCGACACTGGTGAATGACTGTCCTATCCTTCGCACTGATGTAATTCCCGTCTATTTTCTGAGTCCTGAGCAGGAAAATTATTTGTTGGGTGTCTTTGGTAAAATGCAAGCCGAAATGGAATCGAGTTACGTACACAAATACGATCTGATGCGTAATTATGTGAATGTGATCGCACACGAAGCCATGAAAATGCAGCCATCCGAAGTAGGCGACGTGCAGCTGAATGGTTCCGCCCGGCTTTCCACCTTATTTCAGGAATTACTGGACCGTCAGTTTCCGATCGAGTCGCCTGAGCACAAGCTTAAATTGAAGACGGCCAAAGACTATGCGGCCCGGCTCGGCGTGCATGTCAATCACCTCAACCGCGCACTGAAAGAAAACACCGGCAAAACGACGACCCACCACATCATCGACCGCATTTTGTCGCAGTCGAAACTCATGCTCCGGCATTCAAATTGGAGCATCGCCGAAATTGCATTTTGCCTTGGATTCGAATATCCCGCCTATTTCAACAACCTTTTCAAAAAGGAAATCGGTATAACACCTAAGTCATATCGGACACATGAGCGATAGGCATGTTTGAATTTTATAAGATATTATTTGAAAGTAGTAAAGATTACCAGCGGTTACACATTTACATTTGCAACGTCATTTGACAGAACTGTCATTCGTTATGCACAATAGCTCCATTTCCTCTTTTATCATTTTCCTGACATTGCTCGGTGGACGGGAAATTCCGGCGCAAGTACTTACATTGAACAACGCGGTGGAGACCGGACTGAACAACTACGCGTCCATCAAAGCCAAAAACAATTATCTGAGCGCTTCCAAAGCGACGGTTTTACAAAGCAAAAAAGAATATCTGCCCAATCTTAACCTCTCGGCTCAGCAGGATTACGGTACGGTAAATGGACAAAACGGACCTTTATATGGTTTGGGCTTGTCGGTGGCTTCTTCGGGCTTGCCCCTGCCCCAGCAAAACTGGAATTCTGCATTTGGCGCATTATATCTGACGAATGTAAACTGGGATTTCTTCGCATTCGGCCGGGCGCGGGAACGTATCAATGTATCCCAAATGGCCGTCAACCGTGATGAAAGCGATCTGGAACAGGAAAAATTTCAACATTGTATCCGGGTAGCAGCGGCCTATCTCAATTTGCTTGCAGCGCAAAGATTAACCCGCACCTGGCAAAACAACCTGGAACGGGCTGCGGCACTGAAAACCGTCGTAGTGACCCGAGCAAAAAATGGCCTGATCCCAGGTGTGGATTCTTCACTTGCCAATGCGGAAGTTTCCAATGCGAAGATCAGCATTACGCAGGCCAGGGATTTTGAGCAGGAACAGGCGAATAATCTGGCCAGACTGATGGGCATCACCGATCAGCAATTTCAGCTGGACACCTTGTTTTTCACCAGAATGCCGCAATCACTGGCTGACTCAGCATTTAAAACGCAGAACCATCCCCTGCTCAAATACTATGCAAACCGCATCGCCGTGAGCGACCAGCAAGCCAAATATTTCCACACGCTCGGGATGCCAACATTCTCCCTTTTCGGCGTTTTTCAGGGTCGCGGTGCAGGATTCTCATCCACTTACGCGAGCGACCAGCATGCTTATACCCAAAATTATTTTGAAGGAATAAAACCCGTCCGCGCCAATTACCTCCTCGGCATCGGCGCTACCTGGAATATGACGAGCATTCTACGTGTGAGACAGCAGGTTGCGGCGCAAAGTTTTATTTCAAATGCATTAAAAGAAGAATACAACCTGGCCGATCAGCAGCTCAAAAACCAGCTGATTCTCTCTGAAAACAAGATCAGAAACGCTTTTACCAATTACCAGGAAGCGCCGGTACAGGTCAAATCTGCCTCAGACGCGTATCTGCAAAAAAGCGTCTTGTACAAAAACGGACTCAGCAACATCGTAGACCTGACCCAAGCTCTTTATATACTAAACCGTGCCGAAACAAACCGCGATATCGCAGTAACCAATCTTTGGCAGGCAATACTGCTGAAAGCCGCAGCGGCAGGGGATTTTGGCGTTTTTCTTAAACAGTAAAATAGCCAGAAGCCACATTCATACAACCTCTTTAAGTAATATGGACTTAATACGTTTTGCATTACGGAAACCGATCACCATTATGGTGCTGGTGGCTGGTTTGTTCTTTTTTGGTATCAATGCAGTACGGAATATCAAGGTCGACATTTTTCCGAAGCTGGATCTGCCGGTAATGTACATTGCCCACCCTTTCGGGGGCTACACGCCGACGCAGATGGAGACCTTTTTTGCCAAACAATACATTAATATCCTACTCTACGTCAACGGGATCAAGAGTATTGAAACCAAAAATATCCAGGGGCTGACATTGATGAAGATCAATTTTTACCCGGGTACCAACATGGCGCAGGCTTCGGCCGAGCTGAGTTCTTTTACCAACCGCGCCCAGGCAATCTTTCCCCCGGGCTCCAACCCGCCATTTATTATCCGGTTTGACGCTTCCACATTGCCGGTTGGTCAACTGGTTTTGAGCAGTGAGAAACGTTCTAATAATGAGCTGCTTGACCTTGCGAATGTTTATGTAAGATCCACATTTACCTCAATTCCCGGTCTGGTTTCTGCGCCTCCATTTGGTGGTAATGTTCGTACGATTGTTGTGAAAGCCGATCCTGAACTGATGCGATCGCACAACATTACGACGGATCAACTGGTAGAAGCATTGCGCGTCAACAACCAGACTGCGCCTTCCGGAAATGTGCGGATCGGTGATAAAAACTACATTACGCCTACCAATACGACGGTTCGCAATATTGTCGATTTTGAAAATATTCCTTTGTTCAAAGGCGGTGTGCAGAACCTGTACCTCCGCGATGTGGCGACGGTGGTGGATGGTGCAGACATTACGGCGGGTTATGGTCTGGTAAATGGAAAGCGGTCGGTATACCTGAGTATTGCCAAAAGTGCCGATGCTTCTACCTGGGAAGTTGTTCAAAATCTAAAAAAGGCGATTCCACGCATCCAGAGCACATTGCCGGAAGATGTAAAGGTCAGCTACGAGTTTGACCAGTCGACTTATGTAATGAATTCGGTCACAAGCTTGCTGACAGAAGGTGGCATCGGGGCGATATTGACAGGGTTGATGGTACTGCTTTTCCTGGGTGACCCTCGCGGCGCTCTGATCGTAATTTTGACGATCCCTACCTCGATCATTTCCGGTGTTTTGTTCCTCAATTTATTTGGACAAACGATCAACATCATGACATTGAGCGGATTAGCGCTCGCGATCGGTATTTTGGTCGATGAAAGTACGGTGACGATCGAGAACATTCACCAGCACCTGGATATGGGAAAACCGAAGGCGCTCGCGATCTGGGACGCCTGTCAGGAAATCGCGTTTCCTAAGCTGCTGATCCTGTTTTGTATCCTGGCGGTATTCGCCCCGGCATTTACGATGGGTGGGATACCCGGCTCTTTGTTCCTTCCGCTGGCATTGGCCATCGGTTTCAGTATGATCGTTTCCTATTTCCTTGCCCAAACTTTTGTACCGGTGATGGCCAACTGGATCATGAAAGGCAAGCATCACAAGAAAGCCGACGGTACCGAAATGACTGATGCAGAAGAATATGCCGCATCTGGTTTAAGCCGAAACAAAGACGAACAAAAAGAAGAATTACTTCATAGAAACGACGGCGCGCACGGCGAAAAGCTCAGCCGGTTCGATCGCATCCGCCTCCGATTTATGCGTTTTATGGCGCGGATGATCCCTTTCAGGAAACCGATCGTGGTCGCTTACCTGGTGATTACGACTGCTTTGGCGGGGGTTTTGCTGAATATGATCGGGAAGGACGTTTTGCCGAAAGTGAACGGCAGCCAATTTCAGGTACGTCTGCGCGCGCCGGAGGGTACACGTATCGAGCGCACGGAGGAGAAAACGTTGAAAACGATCCAAATCGTAAAAGACATTATCGGCGCTGAAAATGTGTCGATTACCTCGGCTTACGTCGGTCAGCATCCCTCACTTTTCTCTACATCCCCTATTTATTTGTGGATGGCCGGGCCGCAGGAAGCGGTTTTGCAGGTGGGTTTAAAAGAAGGTTTTCACACGAATCTGGATGATTTAAAAGAAAAAATCCGACATCGCGTCAAAGAAACGGAGCCTGATCTGGCGCTATCTTTTGAACCTATTGAGCTGACAGACAAGATTCTAAGTCAGGGGTCTTCTACACCGATTGAGGTGCGGATGTCGGGCCGGGATAAGAAATTGAATGAAGAATATGCGCGTAAAGTGATGACTGGGTTGAAAAAGATCAGTTATCTGCGTGACATTCAGCTGGGCCAGTCCAATAAATATCCGGCGATTAAAATCGAAGTGGATCGTATCAGAGCTGCACAACTGGGTGTGGATATGAATGATGTTTCCCGCTCGCTGGTCGCTTCTACTTCCTCATCCAGGTATACGGACAAGAACATTTGGGTGGATGAAAAGGCCA
The DNA here is from genome assembly GCF_005860805.1 of Dyadobacter luticola. Lineage (GTDB taxonomy): Bacteria > Bacteroidota > Bacteroidia > Cytophagales > Spirosomataceae > Dyadobacter > Dyadobacter luticola. The sequence goes on from NZ_VCEJ01000002.1 coordinate 1,317,505, forward strand.
ATTTGAGCTACAACGTGCAGGTTCAGATCCCGGAAAGCAAAATGAACAGCCTGAACGAAATTGGCGAAATTCCTTTGCTCCGTAACGCAAACCGTCCCGTGCTGGGCGACATTGCCACCATCACGCCGGATACAACTTATGGTGAAAATGATAACCTCGGCTCGCTGCCGGTTTTATCAGTAACCGCCAACCTGAACAACATTGATCTGGGCAAAGCCAAAGACGATGTGCAAAAAACTTTGTCCACCTTGGGCGAGATTCCGAGAGGTCTGACCGTCGAGTTGGTGGGTATGAGCCAAACACTAACTGATACATTGGACAGTCTTCAAAATGGTTTGATCGTAGCGATTGTCGTGATATTTTTAATGTTAGCTGCCAACTTCCAATCCTTTAAAGTTTCGGCGATCGTACTCGCAACCGTACCTGCGGTAGTGCTCGGGTCCCTTGCATTGTTAATGTTAACCGGCTCCACATTGAACCTTCAATCTTACATGGGCATTATTATGTCGGTCGGGGTATCCATTTCAAATGCTGTGTTGCTGATTACCAATGCAGAGCAGCTGAGAAAACACAGTGGAAATGCGATTGAAGCGGCGCAGGAATCTGCAGGTTTACGCCTCCGACCGATCGTGATGACTGCGGTGGCGATGGTAGTGGGTATGATCCCGATGGCCAGTGGCGTGGGCGAAGCTGGCGACCAGTCCTCCCCGCTCGGCCGCGCAGTGATCGGCGGACTGATTGCTTCAACATTTGCCGCCTTGTTTATCCTGCCGCTGGTTTTTGCGTGGGGACAGGGTAAAGCCACTACGCAAAGTGTTTCGCTCGATCCTGAGGATGAGGAAAGTAAGTTTTATGTACCTGCTATCAAGTGATTCCATTTATTGAACCTGTCAGAAAATGAAAAATATATCAAACATCACTACCGCGCTGCTCTTAATGGCCTCGGCAGCCATTTTCCAAAGCTGCGGCTCCTCCAAGGCTGAGGAAGAAGAAAACAAAAAAGCGCCGGTCGAAGCGGCTGCTATTGAGACATTTACCTTAGAGAAAAAGCAGCTCTCGTCCAAGTTGCAGATCCCGGGCGAGCTAATCGCTTTCCAGCAAGTGGATCTATATGCCAAAGTGAGCAGCTTTGTTAAAAAAATGCATGTAGACGTGGGTACGGAAGTTACCCAGGGCCAATTGCTGGCATCGATGGAAGCGCCGGAACTCACTGCACAACTGACGGGAAGTCAGTCACGGCTTAAATCGCAGGAGGCTATTTATCAGGCAAGCAAAGCGAATTATGATCGTTTATTGGAAACCAGTAAAACACCCGGTACGGTTTCCCAGAATGACCTGGACGTTGCATTGGCGAAGCAAAATTCGGATCTGGCGCAACTGGAAGCTGCAAAATCTGCCGCGAAAGAAATTACCGATACCCGCAATTACCTTGAAATCCGCGCACCTTTCAGCGGGGTGATCACCGCCAGAAATGTCAGCGCCGGGGCTTACGTTGGGCCAACCGGAAAAGGTTCGGAATTTCCGCTTTTCACCCTTGTCGATCAGCGCAAGCTCAGGCTGGTAGTAAGTGTACCGGAAGCCTACACGGCCTACATGAAAAATCAGAGCCAGGTAACATTTCGGGTGAAGTCGCTGCCAAACCAGGATTTTCCGGCAAAAGTGAGCCGCCTCGCAGGAGCATTAGATAACCGCCTGCGCTCACAACGTACCGAAATGGACGTAATTAACAGTGATAGAAAACTTTTACCCGGCATGATTGCCGAAGTTTCAATCCCTCTTGACGGCAATGTAAATTCGTTTGCAGTACCAAAAACTGCGGTAATGAATTCAACACAAGGCACTTACCTCATTAAGATTGTTGATAAAAAAGCAGAGTGGGTTGCCGTGAAGACCGGAACGAGCAATGCTGATCAAGTGGAAGTTTTTGGCGACGTGAAAGCGGGAGATAGCATTGTTAAATCGGCCAATGAAGAAATCCGTGACCATTCTGAAATAAAAAACCAGAAGCAGGTTACTTTATAGTAGCTGCTTCTGGTTCAAAGTCTTTTGCTTCCTGCCAGCACGATCCGAAGTTTGAAACCGGCCAGATCCGTCTTAACTTCCTGGCAGAGGCCATTTTTATAAAAATAAATACCTTGTTTTCCGTCGGGTAGCGAAACGCCATACTGACCTTCCGAGATTTTCTTTACGCTGCACATCTTGCCATACCGCTCGGAATACACCTCAGTGATATTGACAGGTTCTTTATAATAAAGCCCTGTAATCGTGGAATTGATCGGCGAATTCAGTTCCAGCTTCGGTTTATCCTCGCCATCTTCACCCGAGAAAAACACTTCGTAAAGCGATTTTGTACTGCTTTTGGTCAATGTCTTCTCTTTCAAATCTCCGTTTACATGATGGGAGCAGGTGGCCGAGACCAGCTTGCCCTGCACGTAATTCGTCTGGGTGCTGTATTTGCCCTTATAAAACATGATTTTGAAGTCGGACTCTATGCGGTGAGTTTCAGTATTGTCGGCGCCTTTGTCATCAAATACCTTTAAAGAACCGATTGTTCTTCCGGCTACGATCACATTGTAGATATTCTGGCTGCGCACGAGCGGGCTTAGAAACAACAAAAACCCGGCTATTAATATTCTGATTACCATAGTAGCATTGCGAAATAGTGTGCAATCTCTATATAACAGTATAACTTTTGTTCCTATTGCCTTCCAATGTTTGCAGGAGATGTGAATATCTGATTTACAGGCAATTAATAAATCGACGATTTGAACAAAATGGGGATCGACTGAAACACTGTGCCACGCATCTTCACCCAATCAAGGCGAAATTGAATGAGCTAACGGATTTTAAAACTCGTGGACATTAGCGTATTCGTGGCCCGAAAATTATTTAGCAAAAGAAAAATCAAGCTGCTGAATCAAAGCCGGATTCTCAGGTGAAAGCGTAAAATATACCTTAACGTCGCCCGTAGTCCCCTTCAACAAAAATGTCCCGCGAAGCTGATTCTCTGGCACCATATCAGTCGAACCTGTGATATTCCCGGTTTTGGCCAGCAAAACATCCAGCTCCTTCTTCCGATGTGACACCGACCGGTCAGGAAAGAAGTTTTCAGCAAAAATCCCGCTTTGTTCAGCATTTTTCCACTCTGGCAGCAACTTCACGAGTTCTTCTTTTCTTTTCTTCAAAATGGCAGAAACCTTTATCGGAAGCGGTTTGAGGCCTGCCAGACTAATAATCGTATCCAACACAGCCGTATTAATGGTGGCCATGCCCGCATAGGTCCGGTTCGCATGCGCAAGGATCCCGATGCCGTACTCCGGCAATATCTGCCACTGGCTGCCGAAGCCCGGCAAGCCGCCGGTATGCCCAATTCCAGTCCGACCTTCACAATCCCGGCTCCACCGCAAGCCATAGCCGTAGGCGCTCACCATGGCGCAGGTCCGCCCGCTTGGATATTTGAAATTAGCGCTGAGGTTGTTGAAATTCCACGGCATCTGCATTTCACGCACATCACTCCGCAAAATCGGCCCGGTTTCAGGCACAGAGCTGGGCGGCCAGGCGGATAAATGAAAGCTCACATATTTACTGAAATCGTCGATGGAAGTAATCAGCCCGCCCATCGCGCCATACGTCCCGTCGTGCTCCAACTGCTCTTCTTTCCAGATTTCGTCCTCGTACCGGTAACCATGCGCCAGCAGTTCTTTCGGCGCCAAAGTGTATTCCCAAATGGTATTATTCATTCCCAAAGGTTTGAAAATGACCTCATTGATATATTGCTGATAAGGCTTACCCGATACATTTCCAATAATCTTACCCAGAATCGCGAAGCCCAGATTGGCGTATTCGTAAGTCACGCCCGGCACATTGGAAAACGAAATGCCTTTCTTGATCAGGTTGATCAGGTCCTCGTCCTTCGTATCCAGCTGGCGGTCGCCCCACGGATTATCTTCCGGAAAACCCGCCATGTGCGTCAGCAAATGCCGGATCGTGATCGGCGGCGCATCCGCAGTTAGGCCGGGCATATTCTTCAATTCAGGTACATATAAATAGGCAGGATCATCCAGTTTCAATTTTCCCTCCCGCTTCAAAGCCATAATGCCCATCGCAGTCACACTTTTGGACATTGACGCAATCCTGAAAAGCGATTTCGGCGTAGCCTTCGTCTTCGTCGCGATCTCGGAAAACCCCTGCCCGCCTGATAAAAGCAATTTCCCATCAACCACCAATCCAAAAGCCAAACCTGGGAAATGGTTTTTTTCAGCATACTCCTGATACATTTTTTCGATCACCGGCAACGTTGCCCTGATCTTGTCGATGCGCTCCTGCTGGGTTTGCGCGTGTGTGAAAAAACCAGAAAAAAAGAGTGAAAATGTAAAAATCAGTCTGCGCATATGGCAAAAGGTTAGGTGAATGGATTCAATTTAGAAAATTACTTTCTGATTTTCATGCTATTTCATGACTAAACGGATTGACGGATTACAACAAACTGAAAGTAAAATCCATTTTCTTGCTTTAATGCAACACATACTTTTTTAGGTTATTAAAAAAGTACAACAAATCAGAATCTAATTATGGCCTGAAACGTTAATTTTGCAGTATCAGATTAGGTAGTGCAATTTACCTCTCCAAAACCAGAGTAACCGTGAGAAAAACTTAATATTAAAAAAATTACATTAGCCATCACATTGAACAACGAGCTCTGACGCAGCTCAAAAATTTATTCTCCTATGAATTATTCAATTTTCGCCCCCTCCGATTCCCGAAAGTACCTGCGCATGGCCGTGGCGGCTTTCTTCTTCGTGCAGGGTTTGAGCTTTGCAGCCTGGGCGAGCCGGATTCCGGATATCAAAAATATGCTGCACCTTACAGAAGGTGGCTTGGGAACAGTTCTGCTGGCATTACCGATTGGTTTGATGGCCAGTTTGCCTATCTCCGGCTGGATGGTAACCAAATACGGCAGCCGCAAAATGGTCCTCATCGGTGCAATCCTTTATGCAACAACCTTAATGTTCATCGGCTTTGTAAGCAGAACCGAGCAGCTGGTGATCGCGCTATTTGCTTTTGGCCTCTGGGGTAACCTTACCAACATTGCCATCAACACGCAGGCCGTGGCAGTGGAACAGGTGTATGGAAAATCTATTATGGCCTCCTTTCACGGACTTTGGAGTCTCGCGGGCTTTGTCAGCGCGATGATCGGTTCTTTCTTTATTTCGGTTCATGTCCCTCCTCAATTCCATTTTGTGATCATTGCCATCGCCGCATTTGCGATCATTTTTACGGCTTACAAACACACCATGGCCGATTCCGACCGTAACGAAGGCGAGTCGCAACCGATGTTCGTAAAGCCCGACCTGGATTTGTTGACATTAGGTTTGATTGGTTTTTGTGCGATGGTTTGTGAAGGCGCTATGTTCGATTGGAGCGGCGTTTATTTCCAGGAAATCGTGCAGGTACCGTCTTCTATGACCACATTAGGTTACGTAGCATTTATGGGTACCATGACCGGCGGGCGTTTCGCTGGCGACTGGCTGGCCAACCGCCTCGGCAGAATGAAGATGCTGCAAATCAGCGGCGCATTGATGGGAACCGGCCTTGCGATAGCGGTGCTCTTTCCCTATCTGGTACCGGCCACATTCGGCTTCCTGCTGGTAGGATTCGGTGTTTCCTCCGTGGTACCTCTTGTTTATAGCGCAGCCGGAAGATCCACCAGCATGTCGGCAGGTATGGCGCTGGCAGCGGTTTCGTCCATCAGCTTTATCGGTTTCTTAATCGGCCCTCCCCTGATCGGTATCGTTGCCCAGTTCGCTGACCTTCGCTGGTCATTCGCAATCGTAGGTGTACTTGCATCATTGACTGCGTTCTTGTCGACCAAAGCGAAATTGATCCGCTAAGGATATTACAAAGTATTGAAGTTAAAAAGGAAACCTGGCTAGGTTTCCTTTTTTGTTTGGCTAGAATAGAAAATCACGATTTCTTAATAAATAAACCCTTCGACATCAAGCTTTCACCACCATCATGCTTTTTATATTATCCTAAAAACTGCCTCAAATAATTCCGACTCGTCAGAATCGCGCTCTGCACGTCCGTAACATTGCCTTCGTAAGCTTTATCTTCGACCTCGATCACCACCGGCCCGCGGTAGCGGACATCCGTGAGCGCTGCGAAGAAGTTGCGCCAGTTTACATCTCCTAATCCTGGAAGTTTCGGCGAATGATACTCCAAAGGATTCGCCATAATGCCCACCCGGTCAAGTTTATTTTTGTAAACTTTTGCATCCTTCAAATGTATATGATGCAATCGTGATTTATAATTGTAAATTGGATAAGTTTCATCCATCATTTGCCAGATCATGTGTGACGGATCGTAGTTTAAGCCAAAAATTTCGCTCGGAATAATCTCGAACATTTTGTCCCACACCGCTGGGCTGATCGCTAGATTTTTCCCTCCCGGCCATTCATCATCGGTAAAAAACATCGGGCAATTTTCAATACCGATTTTAACATTATTCTCCTCCGCTACCTTCACGACCGAAGGCCACACATCCGCGAACCGGGCCAGGTTGTCTTTAATACTTTTGGAAGGATCGCGACCGATGAATGTGGTGACGACCGGAATGTTGAGCTTCGCCGCTCCCCGGATCACCTGCTTAATATGTTCCAGAAAGTACTCGGAGCGATTGGGGTCCGGGTCCAGCGGGTTGGGATAATAGCCGAGTGCAGAAATGAAAATGTTGGCTTCTTTCAGTGTCGACTTGATCTGGCTAACCTTTTCGGGAGTCAGTTTATTGACATCAATATGCGTGACGCCGGCGTACCTGCGACTGTCGGCATTATCGGCTGGCCAGCACATCATTTCTACGCACGAAAACCCGTGATTTCCTGCAAATTGCACCACATGTTCGAAACCAAAATCAGCAAGAATTGCGCTATTAAAACCTAATTGGAGCATAAGAATCTAGTTTTTGGGTAAACTTCTGCAAAAAAATGCCGGCTATCAACTGCTCTTCCAAATTTTCTGCGGCTTCATGTATACAGGTCACCACTGGTACTTATCGACCCCTATGAAATCATGCGATTTTTAGTAATATTGACCCGGCAAAACCAAATGAACCTTAACGCTTTAGACCATTATGGCAGACGCAGAACCGGGTATTGGCAAAAAGATACTCAGCTTTTTTATCAAGGAAAATGACGAACCGGCCAAACCGGTTGCAAACCCCTCCGCACCTCCCCAGCCAGCAGCGCCAACTAACAGCGTTGCGCCCACGGTACCAAATGTTGCAGGTACTGCCAATGTGGACCGGAAGTTTGTAGAGCACTTTGTAAACCTTCTTGAAAAGGCCAACCTGCCAGGTCCTGATTATTTTGAATACAAACAGGCGCTGCAAAATATGGAAGGTCTGGGTTTGGGCGAAGAAAAGCAGTTTCAGGCAGCTTGGGCCAGTTTCAAGGCGATGGGCAATGTCAAGGATTCGACGATCCTGAAAACTTCCGCCGATCAATATCTTGGAATTCTGGACAAAGACAGGGCATCATTTTTAAAGGATGTTGAAAAAGCGATCAAAGACCGCGTGGGCGCTTTGCAGGATGAGCAGAAGAAGCTGGAAGATGCTAATACTGCCTTCACGCAGCAAATCGCTGACATTCAGAAAAAAATGGACGAGAACAAAAACCGGCTAGGCCAGATTTCCGGCGAAGTAACCGAACAAAGCGCGAAAATCAATGCAAATAGAGATAGCTTTGAGATCACCTACGCGAGCTTCGTGGAGCAGATTAAATCCGATTTAAATAAAATCACCCAATACATTCACTAACCTGACACTTCAAAAACAATGGCAACACCAGATTTTTCACAAATTGGCGGCTCGCAGGAGGACAACTCCAAGCGGTCGTATTGGAGTAAGCCTGAGGGCATTACATCGCTCCTTTTCCTGGGGGCAGCCGGCGCGGCGGAATTGTATTTTTGGAATAAAATAGCGCGGTTCCTGATCGAAGTGACCCAGAATACCTTGTACTTGGCATTTTTGATGGCTGCACTGGCGCTGGTGATTTTCCTTTTTACCAGCAAAGATGTCCGTACGGCCGTTTTCTTTTTGTTCAAAACACTGATGCGCAACATTACTGGCCTCATTATCAAGCTGGACCCGATCGCGATCATGAAGATTTACATTGATGATCTGAAAGAAAAGCGCGAGAAGATGCAGGGACAGATCAACACTTTGGCGGGTCAGCTGGTGAAGTTGAACAAGAACATTAACCAGAATAATGAGCTGATCAAACAGAAATTTGCGGAAGCGAATAAAGCCAGCACGATGCTCGACAGGCCGGGTATGAAGGAAACTGCTTCGCTGGCTACGATCGAGGGCGCGGGTTTGCAGGAAATGAATGAAAAGCTTTTTCCGCTGCAACGAAATATGAAAACGGTGCTCGAATTCATGGAAAAAGTGAACAAAAGCGCCGATTACATTATCAAGGAAACCGAGATCAAGGTGAAGCTGAAAGAGGCGGAATACCGGATCGTGAAGGAGAGTTCGAATGCACTGCGGACTGCGATCAGTATTTTCAAAGGTAACCCTGACAAGAAGTTCTATTTCGACGAGTCGATGGAATACATCCAGGACGATATGAGCCAGAAATTGGGTGAAATGAAACGCGCGATGGACCTTTCGCTGGACTTTATCAATGGTGTGGATGTGCAAAATGGCTTGCTTTCGGACAAAGGCCAGGCGATGCTGGAAGCTTATAACTCAAACCAGTTCAAGTTTATACAGCTGGACGCGCCGGAAAAAACGACTCGGCCGATTGAAGCACCGAAAGATTCGAGTTATAAAGGTCTTCTGGACTAAACCGTTTATTGTAAACACATTTAACATTGTTCCATTTTTAACACAAACCAATGAAAAGACTGACAGTTGCCGGCCGATTGATTATTACGGCCCTGATTTTGGGAGCCATATTTGTAGGCTATAAATATTTTGGCGGCCAGAAAGCACTAGATAAAATGGCCCAAAACCAGTCGGCCGGGGCTGATTCGGTTACCGTAACCGCCGGTTATGAACCAACCCCTTCCGAAAGTTCGTCGTCTAATTCGGACGCGACAAGCTCCGAAACTTCCACATTCAGCTATACTTCTCCTGAGCCGGTGGATGGCAAATTGAAAGGCGTGGTTGAACTGGGAGCGAGCGGCTTTAATTCATTTATCATTAAGGTAGATAATCAAAAACGTTGGAGTCTCGAAAAATCCGAGTTTGGGAATAGTCTGGTTACTGAGAATATGGCTACCGACGAGGATATCCGGATCGGGTTGAAAAAATACATCGGCAGCATGCTTGATTTCGGGGTTGGCAGCAAGGACATTCATTTTGTAGTAAGCTCGGGCGCTGCGAAAGCGGAAGTAACCCAGAAGATTACGAAGGCTCTGAAATCGCTGGGATATGTGGTCAACCAAGTTACGCCAGAGCAGGAAGGCCAGCTGGCACTAAAATCTGTTTTGCCGACGGAATATGCGGATAAAGCATTTGTAGTGGATATCGGATCTGGAAACACCAAGATATCCTGGATTGATGGCAGCAAAGTTTCTGCACTTGAATCTTACGGCGCCAAATATTTCCAGGACGGCAAAGACGATGCAAAGGTGTACGAAGAGGTGAGCGCCAAAGCAAAACAAGTACCAGAAAACCTGCGTAAAACCTGCTTTATTATCGGTGGCGTACCTTTTGAAATGGCCAAAGAAGTGCGCAAAGGAAAAGAACGCTACACGACATTGAGCGAACCGCTCGCCTACTCGAAGCTGAGTAATGCAAAATCAAAAGCCGGTGTGAACATTTACAAAGCTGTAAAAGACGCTACCGGCTGCGACCAGTTTGTGTTCGACTGGGACGCAAACTTTACGATCGGATTTTTATTGGGACTTTAATTTTAATAGTTTCATGGGGGGAAGGGAGCACATCTCTTCCCCTTTATTATTTTTAAGATGACGCTATCGCAACTATTTAATGCTATTTCGCAAAATCCGTGGCCCACGGTAATTTACTTTATTATACTCCCGCTTGCTACGTGGCTAATCGGTATCGTTGCAAACGGAAGTAAAGATGTTAAATTTTGGAGTTTAATATATGCAATCATTGTTTACGCAGTTTGTATACCTGGCATTTTCGCAGTCACATTAAACATTTATCTTTTCCTTTTTGAACGTCAAAGCATCTGGCAGGCGAACATTGTTTTGCAGTATTTGCCGATCATTTCCATGGCGATCACGCTGATGCTCATCAAAAGCAAGATACCTTTTTCCCTCATCCCCGGTTTTGGCAAACTTTCCGGATTTCTCACATTGATTGCGGCGCTGATCGGCGTGATGTGGTTTTTCGACAGAATCCACTTAGTAGCATTCACTTACGTTCCATTTAGTGTCATTTTAATCGGTTTTATCCTCACACTACTTGCCATCAGATTTGCATGGAGCAAATTGTTTTAACCGGAGGCACATACATTCAAATCTCCGTCACCGAAGAACAGAAGTTTTTTGCGCGCCAACTGGTCGAACATTCGCTTCGGCATCACCGCGTGTCCAACATTTGGGACAAGCACCATGATAAGCTTTCGCAAACCCGGATGATGCGTTATACCGGCAGTCTCGGCGAAGTGGTCTTTGCAGATTGCTACCACCTGCCCCGCCCTACCCATTCTTTCGGCGCGGTCGATGGTCAGGATTGGGGCCAGGATTTTTTGATCGAATCGGAGGAAGGTATTTTTTCGGTGGATATCAAATCTATGAAACGCAAGTCCGGCACGCTCGCCACCGACTATGTTCTGAACATTCCCGGCTCCCAACTTCACAAACCCAATTCCAAAACTTCACATTATTTCTGCATATCATTTCATCAATCCGAAGCCCAGGGTACCATCGCCTCGCTGATCGGTTTCATTGATAAGTTTGCCTTGGAATCCGGGACAGTCGGACAGCTCTACAAATCCGGTACAAAGCGTATCAGGGCCGATAAAAGCACATTCACTTTTCATGAAAACACATATGAAGTTTTGTTCACCCACATTGATCCTCCCGTCATAACCAATTATTTGAAGCAGTCAAAAGGATTTAAAGTTTGCCATCTGAAATAAAAAATATACGTATATTTGAGAACAATCTACTCGACTGATACGTATAAAATGGCAACCAAAAAAGAACCCAAAGTGAAACTGACATTAACCGTAAAGAAATCAGTAGTAGAGAATGCTAAAAATTATGCTGCGCAACTCGGCATCTCACTATCACAATTAATTGAAGACCACTTGGCAAAGTTGAATGCCAAAGAAGAATTAAAATCTGACAAGCCCATGAGTATCTCTGATCAGCTTTTTGGGTGCGCCCGCGGTCCGTTGAGCAACATGACCGACCAGGAAATAAAAGATATGTGGGTGAAGGACAAGTATGGTCTATGAAATTATTTCTGGACACCAATGTTTTGCTGGATCATGCCTTGGACAGACCGACAGGGCAGCCAAACGAAGTTAGATTTCTTCTAACATGGGCCGAAGAAAATAGCATTGCGATTTATATGTCGGCTGGGAGTATTTATGCCTTTACTTATTTGATGCAAAGAAACGGAATCCGGGATGAGGCGCTAAAAGGCATGCTTCATTTATATCTTCGCATTCTCAGGATTTCACCAAGTGATACAGATTGCTTTCTCGATGCGGTCCAATCCGGGTTTAAAGATATGGAGGACGCATTTCAACATCAGACTGCACTGAGGTCTCAATGCGATTATCTGCTTACCAATAATGTGAAGGATTTTAAATTGTCGACTTCTAAGAGTATGAAAATATTGACGCCAAATGACTTCCTGACCAATGTATTAAAAAAGAGGAAGGGAATTCATTACTAATCCATGGCTTCAAAAAACCGCTCGTACGACAGAAAAAAGCTACTTGGGCAGGTTTATACGCCTTTTCATATTGTTGATAAGATATTGGATGTCAGCGGATTTTATCGGTCCGACTTAGACAGCATTAAAATCCTGGATCCGGCTTGCGGTGACGGACGTTTCCTTGTTCCGGTTGTTGAATACATTGTAAAACATTCATTGCCTGAACAACTAGAAAACCGGCTTAGCCAGGTTTATGGCTGGGATATTGATCCGGCGGCAATTGAAGTTTGTCGTAAGAATTTGGATGACATTGTCCGGCCGCTGGGTATTGAGGTACATTGGAAATTGTCGGTGCGGGATGCTTTGCGACAACTTCATTCCCGGGAGAAATTTGATTTAATTATTGGTAATCCGCCCTACATTCGCATTCAGCATTTGCCGGAAGACCAGCGGAAATTCATTCAAAAAACATTTACTTTTTGCCGCATAGGCGCTACGGATGCATTTTTCGCATTCTTCGAACTGGCCTCACGCCTACTGAGTAAAACCGGCGTTTGCGGTTTTATTACGCCCAATTCTTTTCTTACTTCCCAAAGCGGCAAGGCGCTCCGCTCCTATTTTTCAAGCCGCCAGAATTTGATTGGCATCACCAATTATGGGACGATACCCGTTTTTGGAAATACCGGGACGTACCCAGCGATTACGGTTTTTAGTAAGCAAAAGCGCGATTACTTTACATTTGAACAATGTTTGAATGCGGATTTTGGCTACGAACAAAGAGCCGTCGCATTCTCCGAAATAGACATTTTGAAGCCCTGGCAACTATCTGTAAAGCAGGAAGAAACTATTGAAGGTCAGCGACTTGGAGATATTTGTCAGATTTCGGTGGGTGTCACAACACTGGCGGATGCTTACTATCTTTTTTCTGTGATCAGTGAGAATAATGGGATTGCTTTTGTCAAAAACAAAAATGGCGACGAGGTATACCTTGAAAAGGAATTGCTCAAACCGATCATTAAAGGATCGAAACTGAAAACAGCCACGGACCCGATTACGGAATTCATTCTTTTCCCCTACCAAAAAGATGCAGACGGAAAGCATCGCATCATTCCCGAGCAAATTCTTAGCTCAAAATTTCCTCAAACTTTTTCCTATTTGCTTAAAGTAAAACCTGTCCTGGATCGTCGTGATAATGGGAAGGCTAATCCGGTTGCATGGTACGCATTCGGGCGGGCGCAGGGGTTGGATAGCTCTTTTGGGAAAAAAATCATTTTTTCACCCATGAATAAAGCACCAAACTTTGTGTTGTACGAAAATCCGGATGTTACGGTGTATTCAGGCTATTTTATCAAGTACGATGGTGATTACCAAGCACTTTTGGAACAACTGAATTCACAGAGAATGTCTGATTTCATCGCCACAGCCGGCAGGGATTTCCAGGGAGGTTATAAAGGTTACAACAAAAAAGCAATCGAAAATTTTATCGTAACCAACCAACATCAAGAAAAACAACAGAACAATTAAGCCACAATTAGGAAATGAACACAGATCAAATCATCGATTTTTGGAAAGCCTACAATCAGTATTTAATTGAAATTGTGCGGCAGATTCCGGCAAAACTTCCTGTCCTTTTTGGTACAAGCCAGGACGGACAGAAATATGCATTGAAATTGTATTCGGACGATGCAGATAGTGCCGAGCAGTACCTGACACCGATCATTGCCCGTTAATGCTTGCTAAAAAACTGGTGTAAATCTGCTTATAAATAAACGAACGTTCATTTATATTTGCAGAAAAATATTGAAGCAACGTTGCGAACAAGAGACACGAATAAGGAAGCGCTGATCAGAGAAAAAGCCATTGAAATTATTGTAAAACATGGCTTCGACGGGCTCAGCATGCATAAATTGGCAAAATCCGCCGGGGTATCGGTGGCTACCATTTATATATATTTTAAAGATCGGGAAGATCTGATTCAGCAACTTTACACGGAGGAAACCCGAAAAATGGCTGACGCAACATTGCGCAATTTCGATCCTGAGGCGCGTTTTGACGAAGGTCTGAAAGTGCAGTGGCTCAACCGGATGAATTATTGTCTGGAAAATCCATACAGCATGACATTCATGGAGCAACTTAAACATTCTCCGCTCGTGAGCCGCGCCACGATGGATACCCGGTTTTTGAATGCCATGTCACGGTTTGTTCACAAAGCCATCGAGCAAAAAGAGATTGTGTCGCTGCCTGTGGAAATTTACTGGTCCATCGCTTTCGCGCCTTTATACCAGCTCGTGAAATTCCACATTTCAAAAACGTCCATGCCGGGAAGGCCGCCTTTTGTATTCGATGAAGCCAAAATTAATCAAACACTTGAACTGGTTATTAAGGCTTTAAAACCCTAGATTGATATTTAAAGACTACTCAATACCTACCGCCTGCTATGAAAAATTACACCACAGAAGAATTTGTACTCGTATTCAGGACCAACATTAATCGCAAAAAACATGTGAAATCCATCTCCCGCCTTCTCAACAATTGCGGTGAAATTATCAGATGGAATGTGGACCTGACAGACATTGATAATGTGTTACGAATAGAGGCGACGCATCCGGACTGCGGACCGATGATCGCCCTTGTAAACAGAGCAGGTTACGCCTGCGAAGAATTAACAGACTAAGCCTTTTTAAACAACTAAATATGTCAGAACAAAAAACCGCTACTTTTTCGGGTTACGAAAAATTCATCATTGCAGTCCTCGCGACATTACAATTCACGGTCGTGCTGGATTTTATGGTCATTTCGCCCCTGGGTTACATCCTGCTCGACAAGCTTTCGATCAGCACTACACAATTCGGGCTTGTGGTATCTGCCTATGCATTCAGCGCCGGGGCGGCCGGCTTACTCACTGCCGGTTTCGCCGACAAATTCGACAGGAAAAAGCTGCTCATTTTCTTTTATTCGGGCTTTGTAGTCGGAACCTTGTTTTGCGGGATCGCTCCTACCTATGAATTTTTGCTGGCGGCGCGGATCTTCACCGGATTATTTGGCGGCGTGATCAGCTCGATCAGCTTTGCCATCATTACCGATCTTTTCCCGATCCAGGTTCGGGGCCGCGTGATGGGTTTTGTACAAATGGCTTTTGCCAGCAGCCAGGTTTTAGGTATTCCCATCGGATTGTATCTGGCGAAGGCTTTCAGCTGGCACGCACCGTTTTTAATGATCGTCGGTCTGAGTATCGTCGTCGGATTTCTGGTGGTGACTTATATGAAACCGATCAATGCACATTTGAAACTGCAAACCGGCGGTAATGCATTCAAACATTTGGGAAATATTCTGGCGCGCCCGGAATATCTGCAAGGTTTTGCGGCGACAACATTGTTAGCTACCGGCGGTTTTATGCTGATGCCTTTTGGTACTGCTTATGGCGTAAATAATCTCGGGATCAAAGAGGCGCAGCTCCCCACATTGTATATGATCACCGGGATTTGCATGCTGGTCTTCAGTCCGCTGATCGGGAAGCTGAGCGACAAAATCGGGAAGTACAAAGTGTTCCTCGGCGGCTCTTTTGTGGCTTGCGTGATGACATTGATTTATTGCAATCTACCGGTTACGCCGCTTTGGATTATCATTGCTTTGAACGTGCTGCTTTTCGTCGGGATCACCGGAAGGATGATCTCCGCATCAGCTTTGATGACAGCCGTACCCGAGCCGCAGGACCGCGGTGCATTCATGGGAATCAACTCTTCGATACAGCAAATTGCCGGTGGTATCGCATCACTGATCGCCGGATTTATCGTCACCGAAGGCGTCGGTGGCCGCATTGAAAATTATCCAACATTGGGAAATGTGGTGGTTGTTGCGATTATCGTGACGGCACTTTTAATGTACCGTATTCACACATACGTTTCTGCGAAACTGACAGCATCCGCTGCTAGTCCGGCACAGAAGACGTCTGTCTAGCATCTCTATTCTTTTTACTAGCCTCAGGTCGAAAGCCTGGGGCTATTTTTTTGGGCTGATTATTAGGTTCTTACCAAAAATTTTAAAGAAATTCCAAAATAAATTCTTTTAATACATTTTGATCTTTTAAATAGTTTAATACATTTACAAAGCAAAAAACTTTTGGAGCTTTCTATTTATAGCTATTAGTGATAAAAATATTTTACGTTTATTTACGTACGGAACGTAGGATAAACTCATACTTTTTATACATATAATATTTATAAATGAAAATCATCAGTATTGTCAACAACAAAGGCGGGGTTGGAAAAACGACTTCGGCACAAAGTATCGCTGCCGGTCTCCGCAAATTTGCCAATGCCCGGGTGCTCGTGATCGACCTGGATGCGCAGGCGAGTCTTACCAAAAGTTTCGGCATTACCCATGCCGGATTGAAGAAAGACAGCGGCTCGTTCATTACCGGTGAATACGAATTTGACGAGATCGTAAAACGTGTTGGCGACATTGATGTACTGCCCGGATCGGCGGAAATGATACACAGGGAAGACACCATCAAGTCGGCGCCCGTGTTTCCTTTCAACCTGAAAATTGCGCTGGAAAAAGTACGTGACCGCTACGATTTTGTGATCATCGACTGCCCGCCTGCGCTCTACGGAAATACGAGACTGGCGCTTGTGTCGTGCCACCAATATTATGTTCCGCTGCAAGCCGAGTTTTTGAGTTACGAAGGTTTGCGCAACTTTTTGGTTTACTCCGCAGAGATCAAAAAGATCAGTCCGAATACCAACCTGGGCGGCGTTTTTGCAACACGCTATAACCCGAAGATCCGTAAGAAGATCAGTCACGAGCTGATCGCGGCGACCCGGGAGCAGCTTGGCGATGTATTTATGGATTCGTACATTCGCGATAACATTGCCTTGTCCGAGGCGCAGGCGAACGGAACAACAATTTTTGATTACGCCCCCGAAAGCAATGGTGCTGAGGACTATTATAAGTTAACAAAAGAAATACTCGAACGAATTAATAACTGACATCTATGGCAAAGGAAAGGAAATTTGATTTTGCGCCCCTACCCCTGGTTACCGACGTGGAAGAAGAGCCGATCAGCAAAACCAGCGAGGCCCCGGAAGGCGCCCCTACCAAAGTAACCTTCGATTGTGACTACATTCTGATGGAGAACATGAAGGATTACGGCTACTGGGAAGGGCTGACGCAAAAAGACATTATTCTGGAATCCTTAAAGCTGTATTTTCAGGACAAAGAAATCAGACCGAGGCCCGACAAAATCCGCAACCGCACTAAGGTCGGCCGAAAACCTAAATCCGCAAACGACTAACAAAAATGTCTCCCGAACAGGAGACATTTTTTTTGTGCCAAAAATTATTAAATCCAATAATTAGCTACGCGAATTACTGAACCAGCAGCTTACCCGAAGTTTCTTTATCCCCGTTTTTGAAGCGATAATAATACATACCCGCCGCAAAATTCACCCGAATTGCAGTTTCCGTTTCAAAAGGTTTCACAAGCAATTTCCGACCGGCGGCATCGAAAAGTGTGAATGTTGATGCGCCCGAGAGTTTCGTAGAAACTTTTACAAATTCCCTGGCCGGATTAGGCGAAACCTGCAGCCAATCTACCGGCTCCTGCCCCACCCCCAAAATCGGATCGACAACTACCTCTGTATTTGCTTTTGCCTGGCATCCGTAAGTATTCGTCGCGACCACTTCGTAAATCCCCGCGTTGACTACCTGTGCATTTGAAATCAAAACCGTCTGCAAATTTGATGAAAAATTGCTCGGGCCGGTCCAACTGTATGTATCTCCGCCTTTTGCACTCAATTCGATTGTTGAGCCCTCGAAGTACGGGCCTGTGTTCGAAGCGGTTGCCACAGGTAGCGGCAGGGAGACGACGGATTTGGTGATCGTAGAATCGGGGCTTCCAGTGACTTTGCAGGTGGCAGAGATTTGCATGGTCGTGCTCGGTCTCACAGAAATGCTGTTCCCGGTTTCGCCGGTCGACCAGCTGATTGCTCCCGGACAACCTGCGGCCGTGAATGTGACAATCTCTCCCAAACAAACACTGTCAGCCGATTGCGAAACCCGGAAGATTTTGGGTGAAGTCGATTCGAGATTCCACTCATATTTCCAAAACCGCACATTTTCAGCATTATCGCTGCGGCTGATTTGGGTCGTATCAAAAACTGTTGCTGTAAGTTTTGCGTAAATATCAATACTGTCTCCCGAAATTTTCACTTCGTCTACATTTTCAGCGAGCGACTTGTCATTTAATAGCCAATTCACTTTCAAAGTATTCGGCTCCGGCCTGACCAGATTCAGCTTAAAAGTTTTTTCAGCCCCGACATTAACAATACCCTCCGCATCCGGTTCCAACTTTTCAACCGGATTCACCACCGACAAAATCCGCTCGACCGTAGCTTCCCTGCAGACAGCGCAAAACTGCTGGTTCAGCAACTCCATCAAACACGCGAGGTCTGTCGGCTTGTACCATTTCGAAGACACCGAATCCGTGCCATGCTTATGAATACCAATACCGCTGGAATTTAGCCAGTTACGCCACTTAATCGTCATCGGATTGCTATTAGCCGTCATATTTGGCGCCTCCCAGCCGTACTGCGGGCCAGCCCAGTATTCATCATTCAAAGACGAAAAAGTATGCCCGATTTCATGCACGCCGATCAGGTCAGCCTGCTCATGCAAAGTATGGACTGCAATAGAACCGCCCGAGCCGCCGTAAAATTTAGTATTTGCCAAAACAACCGCCAGATCATATTCCGGGAAATTTGATGACAGTACATTGAATGCGATGCCAAAATCAATCGTCACAAGTCGGTGAATACCCGTGCCGAAAGTGCCCTTATAGTAAGTATCTTTTTGGTTGACTGGCTGGTCGGGATAAGCATCGGGCGCGGTGCCGGGATTGGTAATGCCACTATCCTTTGACGGCGTGGAAATGGAGAAGAAGTTGAAATAATTTTTGTAATGATCATAAGGCGAATAGCTTAGGAAAAAGTCGGCAAACTTTTTGGCCTCGGCCCTGAATGTTGGCATTTCGGCTTCCGTAAATCCGTCACCCAAAATCACAATGTTGACCCGGTTATTGAGCGCGCCGGTTTTATACAAAGTATCGACCGGAAATTTCTGTGCAAAACCGCTGCAAACCGACAACAAAACACATAGTGTGGTAAAAATTGCTTTCATATTTTTAATTCAAGTGTATAAATTTTTACGGAACCTCTTTCAGGTGTGACGCTGTAAAACTCGATCCGCTCCATCGTTTTATCTTCCTGAAAACGGACCAGTAATGTACCCTCCTTTGCTTCCTGGGCACTTTTACTCAACTTTCCATCCTCATGCGGCACTTCCACCAATTTATATAGCGGATGTTCGAAGACCATTTCGGTTTCCAGTCGGTTGGAATTATAGCGGGGAATTACTTTGATCTGGTAGGGATAGTCTACTGCCGGGCGCAGGTTTTTCATTTTACCATTTCCCGATGTCGCGCTGACGAGCTTCACTTTTTCGGGCTTGCCTTCGCTGATTTTTAAATTCAAAAAAATGATGTGCTCTTCTTTACTGCTATCGTAGCCGGAAATCTCACGCACATTTAAAACGGATTGGCTGGAAGCACATCCAAGAATTGCAAGGCAGGCAAAAAGGGGGAAAAGCTGTATCAGTTTAAGCATGTGATGAAGAAAATCGCTTGCAGTAAAAATACATTTTTGAAAATGATTTTCACAGCAAGCGATCGGTTTCCTAATCTTGATTAGCAGCTATTTTAGTTGTTATAATGTGCTTTAACCAGGCAAATTTTCCCCTCTTCATCCAGCTGCATGAATTCACCGGATTTTCGGTTGCTGACGCTCGTGTAATAAAGGATTACGGAATCGATGCCGACGAGGATTTCGTTCAGATCGAAATGTAAATCGGGGTAAGCGTTCAGGCCGCGGGCAAAGTATGCCTCCAATGTGGGTTTGTCGGTAATCAATCCATCATCATTCATTCCCAGCCTTATAATGTAGGGCGAGTAAAACTGAATGTTGTCGGAATAGTGGCCCATGATGGCAGACAGATCGTGGCTGTTCCAGGCTGCAATCCACTCCTGCGCAAAGGAGTGCGCTGCTTCTTCGGTGATTTTCATGAAGTTATCAGGCTTTAAATGTGGAAATCCATCTTCTGTGATAATTGATTTGCCCGGTATGATAGGACAAATGTGTCAGCAAATGTTGCAGGACCAACCCTACATTTTGCTCCGGAAACATATTCAGCACGTCGCGCGGAAATTCAGCACGCATTTGCGCTTCGTCCAGTTTTTCAATGGTTTCGGGAATGTAGCGAATGAGCAGATCCACTTCGTCCAGCAATTGATCTTTGGTAAAATACCGCCTGGTAAACTCGGCATCCCGGTCACGTACGTACGGCACTGAACCCAATGTGAGCGCAATGTAAGTCCGCAGATTTCCGATCAGATGCTGGCAAAGATTACCGCCGGAGTTGATGGTCCCGGGCAAAGGAACCCAGAGTGATTCTTCCGTCGGATACTGCTCAATTTCTCCCCTGAGTTTTTTCAAATCCCTCACATAGAGCGTAATGCATGCTTCTTTAATCATGATTAACAGATATGGTTGCTTCTTCTAACTTCCTTTTTTCCAGGCGGTAACCCATATTTACCAGAAACACGCCGCTGACGGTCACGCCAAATGCGAGCAAAGTCATCCAGCTGATTTTTTCGTCCAAAATTAAAAACCCGAGGGTTAATGCGACCAGCGGATTAATGTAAGCGTAAATCGAAACGAGTCCGGCCGGCAGCCGGTCCATGGCATAGACAAAAGAACCGAAAGCCAGGATCGAGCCGAAAAATATCAGGTACAGCAGCGCCAGCAGCGATTTGGTACCTATCACCGGCAAATGCGCCCAATCTTCGCTGATCAGACTCAAAACAAAAAGTCCAAGTCCGCCCGCCATCATCTGGATCGCGGCGTTGAAAAAAGAGTCGGTTTTGGGGACATATATCTTGGTATACAAACCGCCGAAGCACCAGAAAAAGCAGGAAGCCAGGGCGATGATCACGCCTTTTAAGGATTGGGGATCCTGGATATAATTAAGATTCCCCCTAAAAATCAGAAAAATACCGGCGACACCAAGCAGCATTCCGATTGCAATGCGGGAATTTATTCTTTCACCTTTTAAAAAAGTCGTGTTGATCGCGATGGTCAAAATCGGGACGGAGCAGTAGATTAAAGCGGCTAAGCCGCTGGGAATGAACTGTACCGACCAGCCTACGACGCCGGTACCCAAACAAATCATGAGCAAGCCGGGAATGATCTGCGCGCGGACATCCGGCCAGCGTATGTCGGTGAAGATGCTGGGAAACGTCTTTTTTTTGACACTGATGATCGTCAGCAAAACTAGTCCGGCGGTAAAATTGCGACAGCCCATGAAAAAGAATGCCGGGTAGCCCGAAACGCCGATGCGCGCCGCGATGAAAGTTGTCCCCCAGAAAAAACAAACCAGCCCCAATGCGATGTAGGCTTTTGTAATAGCATTCATGATTTCAAATTAGTACCCGACGAATTCGTCGTTCTAAATGTAATAAAACAGATTTGGAAATTCCCTGTCATTCAATCGTGCAAACAATTGATTTCAAGACTTGAAACCCTGTTGCACGGCTTTCGGGGCTACCTTTGCAAAAGCATTGAGATGATTTTGAATATGAAAATTGAAACCAAACATAACCCGCCTCACGATACCGACGATTGCTGCTCGCACGATTCGCCGAAAACTGTGGGAGCTGCAAATCATCAAACACACAAGCACGATCACGAGCACAGTGACGACGATGGACATGATCACGACCATGACCACGATCATGATCATGATGATGCAGGCGACGAGAGCATTCTGAAAAGTCGCTGGATGCTTTGGTTAAGTCTTGGCATTCTCACTGTATTTCTGGTTATCAGGTATATTTTAAAAATAGAAGTGAACCGTACTGCCGAATTTATTCTCATGGCGGTGGCCTATGTTTTGGCAGGAAATAAAACCATTGCTACTGCATTCAGACGTGTTCGCCGGGGCGATTTTTTCAATGAATTCACCTTGATGACCATCGCCACATTCGGTGCATTTTTCATTGGCGAGTTTAGTGAAGGTGTGGCCGTCATGTTGTTTTACGAAATCGGTGAATTGTTTCAGGACCTGGCAGTGAGCCGCTCGAAACGCTCGATTAAAGCTTTGCTGGACGTGCGGCCGGATAGCGTGACGGTGATCCGCGATGGAAAAAATGTGCAGGTAACCCCTAATTCTGTTAAAATCGAAGAAATCATTCTGGTAAAAGCCGGTGAAAAAGTAGCGCTCGATGGCACACTGGTCTCGCCGACAGGCACATTCAACACCGCCGCACTGACCGGCGAGTCCAGACCGGATGTGATCCGGGAAAATGAGGCCGTGCTGGCCGGGATGATCAATACCGAGAAAACCGTAGAGGTGAAAGTGAAATCGTTGTTCAAGGATTCGAAATTGTCGCGGATCCTGGAAATGGTGCAGGAGGCTACGGCCCGCAAGGCACCTACACAGCTGATGATCAGTCGCCTGGCAAAAATTTATACACCGATCGTTTTCTTCCTGGCGGTCATCATTATTCTGGTCCCTTACTTTTTTGTTGCGAATTATAATTTCAATGACTGGCTCTACCGCGGAATGGTTTTCCTCGTCATCGCCTGCCCTTGTGCACTCACGATCTCTATCCCGCTCGGCTATTTCGGGGGAATCGGGCTGGCTTCCAGAAACGGGATACTGATCAAAGGATCCAACTTTCTGGATGTAATGACCAGGATCGATACGCTTGTTTCTGACAAAACCGGCACATTGACCAAAGGCGTTTTTAAAGTCCAGAAAATTGAAACCGCGCTGGATCAAAATGAATTTGTCAGGATCGCAGCCTCACTCGAAAGTTACTCCACGCACCCGGTGGCCAAAGCGGTGGTGGCACATGCCGGGAATATCACATTGAGCAAACCCAGTGATGTGGAAGAGATTTCAGGTCATGGATTAAAAGGCCAGCTGGACGGAAAAACGGTTTTGGCAGGAAACCTGAAATTGCTGCAAAAATTCAAAATTCAATTCCCGGAAACACTTTCCAACATTCCCGAGACGATTGTGGTACTTGCCATCGATGGAAAATATGCGGGTTACCTGACGATCGCCGACGAAGTGAAAGAAGATTCTGCCGAAATGGTTTCCGAGTTGAAAAAGCTGGGCATTGAAACAATCATGCTGTCGGGAGATAAAACAGAAGTTGCCACGCATGTAGCCAAGCAGCTGGGTATCAGTCAAAGTTTTGGAAACCTGCTGCCGGAAGACAAAGTGAATGTTGTCCAAAAACTAAAAGACGAAGGCAAGCGGATCGCATTTGTTGGCGACGGCGTAAATGATGCGCCGGTAATTGCCCTGGCGGACGCGGGTATTGCGATGGGCGCGATGGGTTCCGACGCTTCCATCGAAACCGCCGACGTTGTAATCCAGAATGACCAGCCGAGCAAGATCGTATCGGCGATCCGTGCCGGAAAAATCACCCGTAGTGTAGTTTACCAAAACATTTCACTTGCCATGGCGGTAAAGCTGGCGGTGATGGCGCTGGGCGCTGGCGGCGTCGCAACATTGTGGGAAGCCGTCTTTGCCGACGTCGGCGTGGCCATGCTCGCTATCCTCAATGCATTCCGCATTCAGGGCAAGAAAATCTAGCATTTGCCTTTTAGTAAAAAAACAAAAGCTGCCCGGCCAAATCGAACATGGCCGGGCACTTTCACTTCTTTTTCACACTAGTTGTGGTGCCGGAGCCTGATCACGATACAGATCAGAAAAAGCACCACAAAAAGAAAAAACATGTTTCCATAGGCTGTAATCAGCCTCACTACTCCCTCTCCCGAGAGAAATAGTTCCAGTGGGACCATACCGCTCATGGCTAGACGATGGGTGTGGATTTGATACCTGCTGCTTTTTCGAGCGCGATGGTGACGCGCTCGATTCTGTCGACATTCCCGCGGCTTCGGTCTGAAACCGCCTGCGCTACCGAAGTGAGATAATCACTTCCAAGTTTGGTGTTGAAAAACGGGTCACGTGCTGCCAGCACGCCGCGCCAATTTTTCCCAACAATCGCTCTTGATTTGATAAACCGGATGAGCAGACGCTCTTTGATGGATGGACCGGCTTTTACTGATACTGGGGACTCTACTCGTCTCATATATGAAAATGCTATAAGTGTGCGGCTTTTTTGTAATTTGCGTATTACGAAATTAGCGTATACAAAGGTATAATATTTTCATTACAAAGTCTAAAATTTTATATACTTAATTTAAAGCAATGTCGATAACCGGCCAAAGAATTAAGAAATACCGTGAATTGAAAGGACTGAGCCAAGACGAACTGGCGAGGAGAATTGACAGACCCGGTAAACAATCTATCTCACACTGGGAAACTGGAAGAAGCGAACCTTCGCTGGCAGAAGTCAGAAAATTGGCGGAAGTGCTTGATGCAACCGTGGCGCAGCTCGTAGGAGAAGCGCCGATGTTCGAGGAGCCGCGGGAGCAGTATATCATGGTTAAAAAAGACGACCTGATAGATCTGCAAAGAAAGGTATTAGAGAAAGAGCAAGAGCGGATCAAATCTCTCGAAGAGCAGCTTAAAGAGGCACTTTCAAATGTGGAAGACGCCACATTTGAAGAAATCCCTGATGCAAAAACGCAGTCATCACGCAAAGAAATTGGCGCTCCCAAGAAAAACAAGGATGAGGAAAATCAGGCCTGACAATTAGCCAAGACTCATTTTCTTCCTGAATAACATACTGAAACCCGCTGCACAGGCGAAGCTCAGTACCACCAAAATAAACCAAAGTACGTCATATCCCCATCGGCCGGCCACGAAACTTCCAAGGGTCGGCCCGATGATGGACGCCGCTGATTGTGAGACGGAATAGGCCGCGGAATATTTGCCGCGGTTCAGTTCCGTCGCGCGGTTGATCACAAAGGTGCTGATATACGGAATCGCCAGCATTTCGCCTGTGGTGAAAAGCAGTACTGCCGCGGCTGCCAGGATGATCGGGAAAAGAAACGGCAGGATCAATGCTGTAAAAGCCAGTCCGCAGAAAACCGTCCCGGCCGTAATGTAAAATGCATCAGGGTGCCGGTTTCCCAGTTTTTGGATCAAAACCATTTCAAATATCGCGATCACCAGCCCGTTGCTGCCCAGCAAAATGCCGATCGTGGACTCGCCAATGTGCATTTCCTCTTTCCAATAAACCGGCGCCAGCCTAAAAAGCAGTACAAAGCAAACCATATAAATGGTCACCATCGCGAGGAACTTTACATAAAAAACGTCCTTCCAGGGCGACTTTCCCGGCATTTCTTCCTCGATCTTCAAAGCACCTTTGCGGATCTCCCGACCTTTGGAAAGCAGGAAAGCAATCAGCACGCCCGCCGACATATAGACCATACCGTCGACCCAGAAAAGCAGATGGTAATCGATCGCCGCCAGGATACCGCCCACGGATGTCCCGAATCCAAAACCTACGTTCATGGCCAACCGGTTAAGTGCATACGAACGGGTCAGGTTCGCCGGCGTGGAGTAGGACGCAATCGCCGTGCTGTTGGCAGGTTTGAAAGCTTCCACAAAAAATGCGAGAATAACCACGAGCGCACAAAGCGCTGCAAAGTCTTCGACCAGCCCGAACAATACGAAAAATACCCCGCTGAAAATGAGGCTGAAAATCTGCACCGGCCGGAAGCCGAATTTATCGGTAAAATAACCACCTGCCATCGCGCCCAGCACCGAGCCTACCCCGAACAATGTAATGATCAAACCGGCGTCTGTGATGCTGCGGTGCAGGTTTTGGGTAATGTACATGCTCATAAATGGCACCGCCATATAACCACAACGGTTGATGAGGATGACGAGGCTCAGCAACCAGGTTTCCCGGCTCAGGCCAGTGAATGATACACGGTAACTTTCAATTATTTTCTTAAACATAATGCTATTTCCGGGCCGCAAAGCTCACAACAAATCCTTGATAATGTTCACACTTTCTTCCAGTTCTTCGAGGGTAGAAGACGCAAACCCGAGCCTGACAGAATTCCGGGAACCGTCTGCAAGCTGGGTCAACGAGCCGTCGGCCATATATAAATCGTGCTTTAAGGCGTTGGCTGCCAGTTTTTTAAGATCGATATGGTCGTCAAATTTCGTCCAGACCGACATTCCGCCGTCTGGAATGTGAAAGTTGACTTTTCCTTCGAGTTTTGTTTTTAATAAATCACAAAAAAAGTCCCGCCGCTGTTTGTAAACGCGTACCGATTTTCGCAAATGTCTCTGTATCACACCGGTTTGCAACAGTTCTGCCATCGCATTTTCCAGCATTTGATCGCCCTGTCGGTCGATAATGCGGCGAAGCAGCGCGAGCTGTGAAATAAAATCTTCCGGACCGATCAGGTAACCGATCCGGAAAGCGGGTGAAATGGTTTTGGTAAATGATCCGCAATACAGCACCATACCCGCCTGGTCAGCGCCGGCGAGCGGCAGCAGCGGCTTGCTCAGGTAATGAAAATCGTAGTCATAATCATCTTCAAAAATCACGAAACCATATTTTTCCGACAGTTTCAAAAGCCTGATCCGCCGATCCGCACGCAGCGCGACAGTCGTAGGATAATGGTGGTGAGAAGTGACATACAGCATCCGGATCGGCTCTTTCTCACACAATTTTTCCAATTCATCGATGATCAATCCGTGCTCATCCACCGGCAGGTTGATTACCTCCGCCCCAGCCTGCACAAAATTCATATTTGCCCCAAACCAACCAGGCGAATCCACCGCAACCCTATCTCCGGGCCGCAGCAAAGCCGTGCTGGCCAGATGCATTCCCATAATCACACCCCTGACGATCAGAATGTTATCAGCCGATATTTTCAGTCCGCGTGTCTCATTTAAATGAATCGCCAACTCCTGTCTCAGCCAGCTTGCCCCTTTGGTATCGCCGTAGCCGAGCCGCATATAGGGGTTACCATGTAATAACTGGCTGCGGTAAGCCCGCGAAAGTTCTTCCAGCGGCGCGAGGCGCGGGTCGGGAAAGCCATCGTCCAAATGCAGCCGCGTACCCGATTTCAGAACCGGCCGATTCAGATGTACCAATCTTTCAAATTGAAAACCAGCCTTTTTCAATGTCTGATCCGAAGCTTGCCCGCTCGGCACCATCGGCACCGGCCCGACTTCCGGCAAATGATTCGCCACGAATGTTCCATTTCCGGTATGACTTTCCAGCCAACCCTGCGCGAGCAACTCATCGTAAGCCTGCACCACAGTGCGCCGGTGCACATTCAATGCCGCCGCAAGCTGACGGGTACTCAGCAGCCGGAACCCCGGCGCAAGCGTCCCCGCCTTGATCAGCGACGTCAGTTGATTGGCGATCTGCAAATAAACCGGCAGCTTATCAGACTTTTCGACGGCCAGCAAAGTAGACAGCACCTGCATGAATGGACTATTTATATTTAAAATATTGGATCATTTGACTCGTCCAATTTCCACATAATTTTGTAAAAAACAAAAAGCCATGCAGCAAACACCTCCCCACCTCACACCCAGCCGCCTCGCAAAACGCGCTACGCAAGATTATGATATCGTATGTTCCATCTTGGACGAAGCGCTTTTTTGCACAATCAGCTATTCCGTTGACGGTCAGCCATTTTCTATTCCCACTGCATTCGTCCGCTACGATGACAAAATATACATTCACGGCTCGGTCGGCAGCCACTTTTTAAGAGAAATCGAAAAAGGTATCCCGGTTTGTATCTCTGTTATGCTGGCGGATTCGCTCGTGGTAGCCAAATCGGCATTCAGTCATTCAGTCAATTACCGGTCGGTTACGATTTTTTCAAAAGCAGAGAAAATCGAGGATTTTGAAACGAAAAGAGCTGCCTTTGAGTGGCTTACGAACAAAATTGTACCGGATAGTTGGGACTACCTGCGCCCGATGACGGATAGTGAGGTAAAAAAAACGACGGCGCTGGCATTCTCTTTCGATGAATCCGTTGCCAAAACAAGGTCCGGCATGCCGAAGGACGAGCCGGAGGATCTGGAACTGCCAATTTGGTCGGGCATCATCCCTATTCCACCCAAAAGATTGGCGCCGATCGCGGATGAGACGAGCGAAAATATTCCTTTGCCCAAACATTTACAGTATAACGTGCAACCTTGACACTTAATAAGGCATCTTTCGGTCAAAATCAGAGATGCCAGATTTATTTCAAACATTGCGCCCCATGACAGGAAAGGAACTTTTTGACCGCTATCAATTGGCCGCTCTCGTAAAAGGCCTGGGTTCACAGGAATTTAATTACGGAAATGTTTTATACCAGGCGTTGCAGCTGGAAGGAGAAGAAAAAGTTTTTCAGTTGCTCGAAACCGCCGAAACTACCGGAAAACGCATCGCGCTGGGTTATTCCACCCGTACCCATGACAGCCGGAATGATCCCGATATGGCATTTTTAGTTTAATCTCATACAGGCAATGTTAAAAAATCGAGGCTGCTCCGAAAGAGGCGGCCTCAATTTTTTTTTGCCATACCCGAAAGCCGGTGACCGATAATTTTTCCTTTTAAAAAAGACCTGTTTCCTTTGATAGTGAGAACTAAAAGAGGGGATTTCTCCTAAAAATCAATGCTGGAATTATTGACTGTCCTGGCTTTCTTCGGCTACATCTACTACCTGAGAAACTATGCTGATCTGCGTACAAAAGCGGAAAAAGAAGAAGCTGCGCTGGCAGAAGGGATTTTAATGTTTCAAAATCAAAAGCTGGACGAAGCCTACCGCTATTTCGACAAACGCATCCAGGACAAGCCGAAGTCCAGCATTGCTTACCTGTATCGTGGACTTTGCAAGGAGGCGCTGGGTAATAGTCAGGATGCCTTGCAGGACATTCAAATGGCTGTAAGTCTGGACGATACATTCTTCAAGATCCAACTTGAACTCGGCAGGTTACTGTTTGAAAACGACAACTTTTCCTTAGCCCTGACCGCGCTCAACAAAGCAGTTACACTCGGCGAAAACCGCCACCCCGAAGCATTCCGCTGGCGTGGACAAACCTACCTGAAACTGCATCAGGACGAAGAGGCCTGGGAAGATTTCGCGACGGAAAAGCAGATCGCAGCGGAGCAAGCAAAAAACGGCGGTCTTCCGAAAGTCGAGGTTAAAGCTCCATTCTTAGACCGCCGCCTCATCGCCAGCATGACATTGGTCTTATTCACCAGCGCGGTGGTGGTTTCCGCCATCAAAAACGCCGAAAGTGTACACCTACCCTATCTCGTTGCTGTCTTTTCCGCCATCTCCATCGGCTTCGCCGAACCCAGAAAAGGCTGGCTGCTGGCAATCATGCAAAGTTTACTGGTGCTATCCGCCTATCTCCTCTTCACCAAAGCCCCGGAAAGCAGCGCGCAGAAAGAATTGGAAAGTTTCAGCCTGTACGGCTCAATTATCCTAACTTTCGCGGCCAGTTTCCTGGGCGGGTTTTTGAAGCGGGCGTTTAGTATGAAGTAGAAGGTCTTGATTATGAAGACCTTCTACTTCCAAATACTATTTCTTAATCAAAATTTTGTGCGAACTCTGTGTACCATCCATATGCGAGACAACCAGAATGTAAGTCCCCCCAACGAGGTCGGTCACACTCATTTCCGTTTCCCCCGCCTGTGAGCTCCGCACTTCTCTACCCAGCGCAGAGAAAAGCTGCAAATTTGCAACCGGCGACGATTCACTCGATCTTACCGTCAACCTATCAGAAACCGGATTCGGATAAATCATAACCGGATCATTTTTCAAAGTTTTCACTCTCACCGTCTCGGCAGTTTTCTCCTCTGGAACCGGCCCAACACCTCCGCCAGAAAGGTACGACGGCAAGTAACGCCAAGGTCCATACGTCTGCCCCGTCAGCGCCAAAACAGGATCATATTTGACCCGCGCCCGCACCTTGGTAGCCGCTCCCTGCTTGGCGATCACATTCTTCAACTCCGCCCCGCTCAAACCCAAACTCGCATAAACATTCTGCGAACCTGATGATTGCGTACTATGCGTAATCACATTGTCTGCCCCTTTTGAGAATCCCTGGCCTTTTGGCTTCGTTTCCCATACAAGCTTGCCTTTATTTCCGCCTAGGAATGATTTTGTAAAGAGGCCTGCTCCGAAGTTGTTTGGGGGGAATTGGTTGTGGTTGATCGGAGTTGCTAGGTCGGAGTTGTAGAGGCGGAGGTTGTTCTGTAAAATACCGTTCTTATTGCCGTAGTAGATGTATGCTGCTCCCTCAGCATATTGTCCGTTGCTATATCCAGACGCGCCAATTATTAGATCACTATACCCATCTCCATCAACATCCCCACCACCAGAAACATCACTACCAAGAAAAGCACCTGCCATTTTTCCTTGTACCTTAAAAACATTTTGGTAATTCAAGCCAAGCGTAGAACCGTAATAAATATAAAATGCTCCCTCATCTGTTTGCGAATTTACTGGATTAGACTGAGGAACTGCGTCGTCGGCATAGGCACCAACCACTATGTCGGCATAACCATCACTATTCAAGTCCCCAGCATGGGACACTGAATACCCCATTTGATTATAGGCTTGATCAGTAGATAAAATCGTAGGTGCTCCCAAGTCAACTCCTAGTGCCGAACCATAATAAAGTTTGATTTTAGCAGTTGATAAATTGCCCATATCGTCCAAATTAAAAGGAAGCCCAACTACAATGTCGTCAAACCCATCACCATTTACATCTCCTGCGGAAGAAATACCGTCAGTAAACTGGCCACTAGACTGCTCTATCAGCGTTGGCTCTTTTTTAATTCCAAGAGCAGACCCATAATATAAAAGCACTGCTCCAATATCATTGGCAGAATAGTAGTCTGAGACAATAAGAATATCATTATAACCGTCACCGTTGACATCACCACCACTTGAAACAGCAGTACCCATTAAAGCATTAGTTTGGTTGGCCTCAAGAATTTCTATACTGCCGAGATCTGCCCCAGCTGAGGAACCATAGACAATAATAACCCCGCCTTCATTTATTTGACCGTTGGTGTAATTTGTAACACCTACCAACACATCGCCATAACCATCAGAGTTGATATCTCCAGCGTTAGATACCGAATATCCTGCGGAAGCACCTACTTGATCACCCTCAATCTTAGTGTAGCTATTTGAGTTAATTCCTGAAGATGAGCCATAGTAAATAAATGCAGCTCCTTCGCCAGTCTCGGAATTCGAAAACCTAGGCGCTCCAACAATGATATCTCCATACCCATCGCCATTTACATCTCCTGCCGATGAAACAGAGACGCCAAAACTTGAATCACTCTGATCAATATCGAGCACTGTTACTAATGAAAAGTTTGGACCCAAACTAGACCCGTAAACGATAAAAACCGCTCCTTCATTTATTTGACCGTTGTCATAATTATACGCGCCAGCTATAAGATCCGAATAGCCATCCCCATTTATGTCACCTGCGATGGCTACTGAACTCCCCATTCTTGCTCCCTTTTGATGCGATTCAAAAATATTGATAACTAAATTGGGGGAACTAGTCACCCCTCCCATCCAAACAAACGCCGCCCCTTCATCCGCCTGCCCCTTATCATATAAATGCGCCCCAACAACCACGTCACTATACCCATCCCCATTTACATCACCCGCACTTGCTACCGCCCAGCCCATTTGTGCATTGGTTTGGTTACTTTCCAAAGTCGAGGCGGCATTAGCGGAAATCCCGTTTGCGGATCCTTGAAATATAAATGCGCCGCCCTCGTCGGTTTCGCCTTTGTCATACAAGTTGGCCCCAATAATGATATCGGCATAACCGTCACCATTTACATCGCCGGCCGAGTTAACAGAGTACCCAAACTGCGCATTGGACTGGTTAATTTCCAACTGCTTCTTGCTGTTGACATTAAGGCCCGCTGCCGAACCCAGGTACACAAATGCAGCGCCTTCATTGGTCTGCTCATTGTCATATAGGTAAGCTCCCACTACAACATCACCATAACCATCCCCATTGACATCCCCGGCAAAAGAAACAAATGCACCAAAATAGCTGGTTGCCTGGTTGCTTTCAAGTATGGTAGCCACATTAGGGCTCACGCCGAGCGCAGAGCCATGGTAAATAAGCGCTGTGCCTTCATCTACTTCCCCTTTGTCGTAAAGATAAACGCCCACAATAATATCACTGTAACCATCACCATTCACATCGCCAGCGCTGCTCGCTGTATAGCCCATACGTGCCTCCGCCTGGTTGCTTTCCAATGTTGTCGCGGCATTTGGATTTATTCCGGTTGCCGAACCATGATACACAAATGCAGCGCCTTCGTTGGTTTGTCCCTTGTCGTACAGGACGGCGCTGACCACCACATCGCTAAATCCGTCCGCGTTCACATCCCCGGCTAAATTAACTGAAATACCAAAACGCGCTTCTGCCTGGTTGCTTTCCAAAACCATTGCCGGATTCGCCGAAAGACCATTGGCAGAACCATGATAAATAAAGGCCGCCCCTTCGTTGGCTTGCCCTTTATCATAATAAGATGCGCCGACAATGATGTCGCCGTAACCATCCTTGTTCACATCACCCGCCAACGCAGCCTTGCCGCCGAACTGCGCTTCGGCTTGGTTGCCCTCCAAAATCATTGCCGGGTTGACAGATATCCCGTTGGCCGAACCATAATGCACAAACACGGCGCCTTCGTTGGTTTCGCCTTTGTCATAAAGCGGCGCACCGATGATCACATCGCTGTAACCATCGCCATTTACGTCGCCCGCGCTGGATACCGAGCGACCGGCATTGGCACCGGCCTGGTTACTTTCCAGCGTCGTGTTGGCATTTCCCGGGTTACCATTGGTAATAATCGGATCGATCGTTACTGGGAACATCGCGCTGGCTACATCCACCTTAATCACGATCCGCTCATTCTGGTATGCCAAAGTTGCATCCAGCGCTTTGCCATGACTGTCCCAGCATTTTAAATCATTATAAATCAGGCGTGTAATTTTCTTTCCATCTTTGTTTTCTGAATAAAAATACAGTTCATTATCCTGCTGATCACGGACTTTGAGGCCATCGGCGGCAAGCCTGACTTCCAGGGATTCAGTAACGTCGGGTGCTTTGTCGATGATGAAGTTTTGCCTGACGCCGTATTTCGAATTGATATATTGCTCCGTAAATCCGCGTGAATGAATGTCCAACTGGTTTTCGTGATTGCTCACTTCCGCAGTTTGCTCCGGCGCATATAATTTCTGACCGTTTGCATAAACGCCTGCGGTGGTCAGGTGCAGCTGAAAGTTCTGACCCGAGGAATCGACCCGGTTATGAATTGACAATTTTCCCGGCTTATAATAAGCGCGCAAATTCTGCTTGCGGTTGGGGCTTTGCAGCGATTGTTTCTGTTCATCAAAGGAAATGTGGTACTCCCGCTTCTCCAATCCCTCCTGCAATTGGGACACCGTATTCTGCGGAATGTCAGGCTTCCCGGAGTCGGATTCAAGTTTTCCCGGCTTATTTTGAGTTTTCCAGGGGTGATCTGCAAACTGATACAGCAGCCCAACAATGACCATCGCCAGCAAAAGCAATGATCCGGATTTGTACGTGTGTTTCATTTGATAGGGATTTTTTGTTTTAAAAAATTTGACAACTGAAAGCCCCGGAGGCCTCTTATCAAATGTTGCACATTACATTCGTCCTCACGGGAAGCGTTTAACCATCGGCGGAAATGAGTGATCCTGCGGCGAATGAGCTGTTACTAATTTGCCCTATCTTTCGAATCATTTCATTACCCATGAAAGCGCATTGATGGTCAAACTTTTACGGATTTTATTGGTCGGGTTGCTGTTGGCTTGTCTGTTTGGCGGGGCAGGGATTCGGAAATCGCCGACGGTGGTTTCAGAGAGTGTCCGACATTTCAAGGGAGATGCTGGAATGCTTGCGCTGAGTATTGAACGACTTAAAGTTGATGCTGAGCAAATCACTGATCATGATTCGAATTCGGTTGCGGCGGCGAAAGACGCGCTGGCCAAGAGCCGCCTGGCTTACAAGCGGATTGAGTATTTGATGGAGTATTTTTTTTCGGGTCCGTCGCGGATTTATAACCGCGCACCGAAACATGAAGTAGAGGAGCCTTTTATGGAGTATCAGGCGCCTGCTGGCCTTCAATATATTGAGGCAATGTTGTTTGATTCGCTGCCTGCGACACATAAACAGGAAATTTCGGACCAAATCCGGCTACTAAGTATTTCCGCTGAAAACCTAAACGCGCTTTTGTATCAATTTCCGGGGACAGATCAGCAAGTTTTGGAAAGCATGCGTTTGCAGTTGATCAGAGTTATTTCTTTAGGTATTACTGGCTACGATGCACCTTCCTTAAAAACTGGCGTGATGGAAGCGAAGGTATCGCTGGAAATCATCAGGGATGTTCTTTCGAATTCTTTTAAACAAAAAAACCTTACAGACAGCGTTGATTTTTATCTGAATCATTCCATTCAATACCTGAATGATTATAAAGAATTTGATTCTTTTGATCGGATGCATTTTCTTACCCGCTACGCTTTGCCGCTGCAAACACATTTTGGAAAGCTGACCCGGGATTTGAAACTCGAAATCAATACACACGGTGCGCTCAATTACCAGGCAAAACACATTTTTTCTCCGGATGCTTTTGATAAAAAATTCTTTTCTTCAAGTAAAAAAAATCCGTCGCCCGCTGAAATCGCTTTGGGTAAAAAGCTATTTTTTGACAAAAGATTGTCGGGTGATAACGGCCGAAGCTGTGCAACATGCCACAACCCCGCGCTACATTTTTCTGATGGTTTGCCCAAAAGCATTGGTTTTCAATCTAATACCTTCGTAAAGCGAAATGCACCCTCCCTACTTTATGCCGGTTTTCAGCACAATCAATTTTGGGACGGGCGGAGTAAAACGCTGGAAAAGCAGATTGAGACGGTAATTAAAGATCCTGCTGAGATGCATGGAAATATGGCAATGATCATGAAAAAGTTGAGTGCGGATAAAAGCTATCTTAATACATTCCATAAAGCTTTTCATCAAAAACCCGGTGAAAAAATCCGTGAAAAGCAAGTCTATCAGGCAGTTGCTGCTTATGTTGGCACATTAAGTCCGTTCAACTCCCGGTTTGATCATTATATGAATGGTGATGCGAAAGCGCTTACTGAAAATGAAATTCACGGTTTCAATGTGTTCATGGGCAAAGGTCAATGTGGAACCTGCCATTTTGCGCCACTTTTCAATGGTTTGATTCCGCCCGCCTACAAACTGACGGAATTTGAAATCCTCGGCACGCCTGCCAATGACCAGCTGGACGCCGCTTCGATAGATGGTGACGATGGCCGGTTTTCATTCTTTCAGATTCAATTTTATAAAAATGCCTTCAAAACGCCGACGGTCAGAAACGCAGCCGTGACGGCGCCGTATATGCACAATGGTGGTTTCAAAACATTGGAAGCCGTCATTGATTTCTACGATCGCGGCGGAGGTGCAGGGTTGGGCCTGGATTTTCCAAACCAAACGCTTTCATCCGCGCGACTCAATCTGACCGACCAGGAAAAACAGGATATAATCGCTTTTTTACACACTTTAACCGATCACTTATGAGAATCACTTTACACTCCATCCATTGCTACACGCACAAGAAACTGGCAATCAGCCTTCTAATGCTGATTGTCTGTTACCTGCCAGGTTACGCAGTACCTTCTGTCATCCGCGGGCCGTATCTGCAGGCTGCCACTCCGACGAGCATTGTGATCCGATGGCGCACGGACGAAGCTTGCGACAGTCGCGTGAAATTAGGAAGCTCAGTTGGGGGGCTTACCCAGATTGTCGACGATGCAAATTCGGTAACCGAACATGAAGTAAAGGTGACGGGGCTGACCGCAAATACCAAATATTTTTATTCCATCGGAACCTCACAAACGGTTTTACAGGGTAATCCCGACAATTTTTTCCAAACATTGCCACTACCTGGCACCATCCAGAAGTATCGGATCGGCGTACTCGGGGACTGCGGGAATAATTCTGTAAACCAGATCAATACGCGGGACCAGCTCATCAATTATCTGGGCAATAATTATTTGAATGCCTGGATTTTGCTGGGAGACAATGCCTATTCTTTTGGCAATGACGGAGAGTTTCAATCTAATTTCTTTAACATTTATAAAGATAATTTCCTGAGAAGAAGCCCCGTTTACCCAGCGCCGGGCAACCATGATTACGCTGACAATCCCACGCGACAGGATACGCACGTCATGCCGTATTATGATATTTTTACAATGCCAAAAAGCGGTGAGGCTGGTGGAGTAGCCTCAAATACAGAGGCTTACTATTCATTTGACTATGGCAATATTCACTTTCTTTCATTGGATTCATACGGCAGGGAGGATAATGCGAGCCGGCTTTACGATACGTTGGGCAAGCAGGTAAAGTGGATCAAACAGGATTTAGCGGCCAATAAAAATAAGGATTGGGTAGTGGCTTACTGGCATCATCCCCCATATACAAAAGGCTCGCATAATTCTGATACGGAGTCAGAATTGGTCAAGATCCGGACTGATTTTATCCGTATTCTCGAAAGAAATGGGGTCGATTTGATTCTCTGCGGGCATAGTCATGATTATGAACGCTCGAAGCTAATGCAGGGACATTATGGACTCGAAAATTCCTTCGATCCCGCAGTGCATAACCTCAGTAACTCGACTGGAAAATATGATGGAACACCTGATTCCTGCCCTTATGAAAAAACGTCAGCCAAAAATCAGGGGACGGTGTATGTGGTTTCCGGTTCGGCGGGGCAGCTCAGCGGCTCGCAGGCCAACTATCCCCACGATGGAATGCCATTTTCAGACGCAACCCACGGAGGAAGTATGCTGCTGGAAGTGGAAGGTAACCGGCTGGATGCCAAGTGGATCGGTGCAGACGGCGCCATTCGCGATCAATTTACACTGGCAAAGGATGTGAATGTCAAAAAGAACATTACGATTGTGGAAGGGAAAAATGCGACGCTGACTTCTTCCTATATCGGTAGTTATCAGTGGAGTACAGGCGGCAACACGCGATCGATCACTGTTTCGCCGAATGTGACCACCGACTACATTGTAAAAGACGGCAAGTCTTGCCTGGCTGATACATTCCATGTAACCGTATCGCCGCCGCTGCCAATTCGCCTGGTCTCATTTGATGGGATGGCGAACGAAAATAACCAGGTCAAAATCCACTGGATCACCAATTTTGAAGAAAATGCGGCACATTATCTGATCGAGCGCGCAGCGGACGGAAAATCTTTTACCGAAGTTGGGCTCATACAGGCTGTCGGGAATTCTTCGAAAGACATTACCTATTCATTTATAGATAGTCTGGCAGCTACCTTTCCGGTTGACCGATTTTATTACCGGCTCAAACAAGTCGACGAAGACGGTCGCTTTATGTATTCGCAAATGATTGTCGTTAAACTTAATACCGACTTCCCGGCTTTCAACTTACAGTTAATGCCAAATCCGGCAAATGGTAACGATATCACTTTGATGTTGAGCGCCTCAGAAAAAGTGAATGGCACGCTGGAAGTGTATGATATTTCGGGGAAACAAATTTTTAAGGAGGCCTTATCGATAACTCAGAGTACGAAATTACCTTTCCGTAAAGTTTTGCAGCCAGGCACTTACCTTTTCCGGTTTCGCTCGGACTTACACATGATTACCCGGAAGCTCGTGGTACATTGATTGGCGTAATTTTTTGGACATTTAAACAAATAATCACCTAGAAAACATGCCCGAAAACAGCGAGAAGCGTAAAGAATTGGAAGAAAAGATTCTTTCTAAACGCCAGCAAATTGAGTTTGAAAGAACTGATATGGATAACACCTTTGAATTTGCGGCGGAAAACCGGGAGAATCCGGATGTGATGGAAGAGTCGAAAAATTATGACGATCCGCCTGAAAATGTGATTGATAGCGAGGAAGTAAAGTCGCTGAAAATGGCAGAAAAAGAATTACAGGATTTGCTGGATCAATTGGAAGCTTTAAATAAAAGCTAGAAACTTTTCATTTTGGTTTCCAATAAATCTTTTGTCCTTTTTAGTTGAAAAATCACGTCCTTCCATTTTTTCTCCTGATGGATAAATGGATCATAATTAACCTGCAAATGTCCGACAACATTAAACTGGTCCTGCGACTTTTCCCGTACCGTGGAATTTAATCCCAGTAAATTGAACACATTCAGGATTTTGTTGGCGGTATTGTAAGGATACTCCTGCGTGGTGCAAAAAATCAGTGATCCATCTTTATAATAACATTCAATATTTTTCATGGCTGGTAATCAAATTGATCTGAAACAAGATTACAAAAGATCATACCAGCCTTTAAACTATTTACGACGGCCTGAAATTTGGGACGGATTTACACCAGCATATTTTTTAAATGCTGTTGAAAAATGCTGAGCGTGCTCATAACCAAGCACATCTGAAACCTCTTCGACGGTCATGGAACAATCCAGCAACAACTTTTGGGCATAATCCATCCGCAATTTCCGCACATATCCAAAAACCGTTTCCCCAAACAAAGCCTTAAAGCCTTTTTTTAATTTAAATTCATTCAGCAGGCAGACACGGCTCAGTTCCGTCAATGATAAGTCTTCCAAAAAATGGGTTTCCAGATACATTTTTAATGTCAGCAGCTTTTCCTGCTCGCCGGGTTTCAATGCTTCTTCAATCTTATTGTTTGAAGAAAACTGGTCCATTTGCAGCGCAAGTAATTCCAGGATTTTTGACTGGATCATGAGATTCCTCATAGGCCCGCTCCACCTGGATTCCCGGAGTTCGTGTATCAGCCGCTGCATATTCGGAGTGGTATCTAATGTTCCGGTAATGCCCGAAAAGGGCCGGTTATGCTGAATGTTGCGATGCACCATTTCGCTCCATATATTATTGCAGCCCAAAGCCTGGAGAAAAAAATTCTTTTCCAGACTGACGTGAAACATTTCCACGGACGCATTTACGCCGACCTTATTGACAAATCCGCCTTCCGGCGAAAAAACGAGGTTGTGCTTTGCCGGACGCATATTCAGCTCGTGGCCGATCCCCGCAAAACGCGTATCCAGGTTGCCGCTCACATGGAAATTGATATTGATATTTTCGGAAGAAACACTTTCATGGACTTCAACCGCCTGCGCAGTCTGCCAGCGCAAATTCATGATGTGCATGTGCGGAAAAAGCGAGTTTTTAAAGCTGATCTTGCCTATTTTATCGTGGTAACCGCTTGTAAAATCGGTGGGAGACTCGGACACTAACCTGGCATCGAGGGATTGCAGCTTTCGTAGACTGATGAGGTCAATGATTTCGTCGGATTGAATGACCATGGCTTAAAGTGTCAGGAATATTGAAGCAGCAAAAATATTCCTATACCAAAAGCGGAGAAAAAACAATTTAGCGAACGGACTGAATCGCGTTTCAAAATCCGTTCGCCTGGATTTTTCAGTTATTTCCGAGCGCAATCGGCTTGTCATTCC
Source organism: Dyadobacter luticola (assembly GCF_005860805.1). GTDB lineage: Bacteria > Bacteroidota > Bacteroidia > Cytophagales > Spirosomataceae > Dyadobacter > Dyadobacter luticola. Next base: position 1,356,927 of record NZ_VCEJ01000002.1, read on the forward strand.
GCGACCATTCGCTCCACGAGCCTACATATAATGCTGCGCCGGAGAGCCCGGCTTCGTCCAGTGCCAGTAAGGTGTGACAGGCAGTGACGCCCGAGCCGCAATGTACGATCACGTTTCCGGGCTTGCGGTCGCCCAGAGCTTCCTTGTATTTTGCTGCTAATTTATCTGGTGAAAGAAATTCTCCCTGCTCATCCAGATTACTTGTATACGGAATATTTTCCGCTCCGGGAATGTGGCCGGCCACCAGATCAATCGGTTCACTTTCACCTATGTAGCGATAATGTTCGCGGACATCAATCACCATAAAATCTTTTTCTGCGGAAGTTTTTGATACCAGGTCAATGTCAACCAGCGGCCACTTCCAATCTGAGATCGGATAAACCGTCGCTTCCGAAACATTGAATTCACCCTGTGTTACCGGCAATCCCGCATTTTTAATTGAATCCAATCCACCGCTCACAACATATACTTTTTCATGGCCGGCCGCTTTCAGCATCCACCAAAATCGGGCAGCAGCATTCGCACCTTTTTTGTCATCATAAACCACGACTGTCCTCTCGGGTGAAATCCCGAGTTTTCCAAGAAACACACCAAATGTCGCCGGCAGGGGCAGCGGGTGGCGGCCTCCATCGGCTGCATTAGCCGATTTCTCCGAAAGATCTGTCTCCAAATCTGCGAACAATGCGTGTTCCAAATGCCCGGCCTGATACCGCTCCCTCGCATCCCCACCCCCTCTGGCATCCACAATTACCGGATTTTCATTTTCAATAACCGACCTAAGTTGCTCCGTGGTGATAATGTTCATAGCTTAAAAGCTTGTTTTTTTGGGTTATAAAGAAAGTTACTTTTTGTGAGATAAATGATAATTTGGCGCTCTCAAAAGCCATGATTTGAATGCATACCGAATTTACCTCCGAAGATTTAGCACAACTTCCTGCACTTCAACCGCCTACCTGGGGAAATCTGATCCCAAGATTTGAATATTTTATCAAATCGGAACATTGCAAGCCGATCAAAATTGCTGAAAACGGAGAAGTTGTGGCGATCGGGACCAGCATTTTGCACGGCGACACAGCCTGGCTGGCCTGCATTATTACGCATCCGGAACATCGTAAGAAAGGATTAGGAAATGCGATGACATTGAGCCTGATCAGTGAACTTGACCGTGCAAAATATCCAACCATTTATCTGGACGCGACGGAATTTGGCTTTCCGGTTTACCTTAAAATCGGTTTCGAATTGGAGGAACTTTACCTGCATTTCAGGAGAGAAAAGCCTTTGTTAGAACATGTTATCTCCAAACAGATTCTACCTTCTGAAGAAAAATGGAAAGCAGGGATTTTTGAAGTTGATAAAATAGTTTCTGGGGAAGAAAGATCCGGCGTACTTTCTGATTTTCTTGCCAACGCTTTCGTTTACGTAGAAAACGCTCAGGTTTTGGGCTACTACATTCCGGATTGGGGAGATAATCCGATTATGGCCGTTACCAATCAAGCCGGACTTGAATTGATGAAATTGCGTAATCAGACCAATGATGAAGCCAGATTACCGGAATCTAATATTGCAGCGATCCAGTTTTTAAAGGAAAATGGCTTCACGCAATTTCAAACCTCGCGCAGGATGTTTTTGGGGACAAAAAGAATTTGGAAAGCGGACAAGATTTTTAACAGGATCAGCGGGCAGCTTGGATAATCACCGAAGCACCATTTCACTAATTCGCGAAAATTCTGTGTGCGGCGCCATCGCTTTTACAATACCTTTTTTGTCGACCAGGATAAAATAGGGCGTTTCGCTGATCTTATATCGGTGATTAAAACCGTAGGAATTGGGCACAGGAATAAAGCCACAGTTGCGTTTCGGGATCGCTTCAAAACATTCTTCCTGGGTATTCAGCGTAGTTCCCAGCGAAACGATCTCGATCCCCTTCTTCTTATTTTCGTCTATAAAACTGGAAATCACCTTCGTACTCGCCAATGTATACAGCGGTTTTTCATATTTCACCCAGAAGCCTAGCAGGATATACTTGCCTTTTAATTTTTCAGAATTGTACTCTTTCCCGTCCAAACCCGTCATCACAAATGGCGCCAGCGGCTCGCCGATTTCCGGCATTAAATCCTCGTTCTCCATCACAGCACCATTATCCTGGATCAAAAGCTGACTTTTCCTGATAACTTCAAATGACGACGGCTTTCCGTATTTATCGAAAATCGGAACAGTCCGGTAAGTGCCCGGATTTCGCTTCAACATTTCATCATATACCTCGTAGCTGATACGCTTGCCCGTCGCGTGGTTGATGATAACAGTCTCCCGGTTCATCACAAACTGCTGACTAACTTTTCCATTATACCGCGTCACTTTTTCCTCCGATGGCTGGCAAAATGCGAGGCCCGAAAGCATGGAAAAGAGCAATAAAAATGGAATTCCGGAAGTATGAATTTTCATCCGAAACGAAAATTTTAAAGAGAATGATTGTATTAGTATCAAAGATTTGATATTTTAGAGCACAAAATCGAACGCCTCAACGTTCCTATAACTGAGAATCGGGCCTTGATATTTTAGGCAAAAATAACTTAATGAAAATTTAATATGTTCGACAGGATTCGGGAAAAGCTGGGAATATTGGCTGATGCGGCGAAATACGATGTGTCTTGCTCGTCGAGCGGAAGTAATAGAAAGAATGAGAATAAAGGTTTGGGCGACGCGGAGGGCACGGGTATTTGTCATACGTATACCGAGGACGGCAGGTGTGTTTCGCTACTCAAAATCCTGCTGACGAATCACTGCATTTTCGACTGCGCCTTTTGCGTTTCACGTCGCAGCAATGATATCAAACGGGCTGCTTTTACGGTGGAGGAAGTGGTGGAGCTGACAATGAATTTTTACCGGAGAAATTATATTGAGGGACTTTTTTTAAGTTCGGGGATCTTCAAAAACGCGGATTATACGATGGAGCGGCTTGTGCGGATCGTCAAAAAACTGCGGGATGAAGAGCGTTTTAATGGATATATACATTTAAAAACGATTCCCGGCGCAAGCGAGGAATTATTGAAAGAAGCCGGAATGTATGCCGACAGGATGAGCATTAACCTGGAAATGCCTACGGAAACCGGCCTGAAATTGCTGGCGCCTGAGAAATCGCATGAGGAAGTAAAAAAGCCGCTTAATTTCATTCAGAAAAGTATTGCGACTTTCTCGGACGAAAAAGCGATTATTAAAAGCGTCCCGAAATTTGTTCCAGCAGGCCAGAGCACACAGATCGTGATTGGTGCGACGCCGGATACGGACAAAGAAATCATGCATACCGCGAATGCTTTTTATAAAAATTTCTCTTTAAAAAGAGTTTACTATTCCGGCTACATCCCGATCAGTTACGATAACCGGCTGCCCGTGATTGGCACCCAGCCCCCTTTAATTCGCGAAAACCGGCTTTATCAGGCGGATTGGCTGATGCGTTTTTATGGTTTCAATGTGCAGGAAATTGTGAATGATGCTTACCCAAATCTGGAAGTGGATGTTGATCCGAAACTCAGCTGGGCGCTGCGGAACCTCGAACAATTTCCGGTCGATATCAATACGGCGGATTACCGGATGATCCTGCGCGTTCCTGGCATCGGTGTGACGTCGGCTTTGAAGATTGTACAAGCCAGGAAATTCGGAAAATTGCGTCAGGATAATCTGAAAAAAATTGGCATTTCATTTAATAAAGCCAAACATTTTATCCGGTATGCCGACAGTCCGATGCAAATGCAGGATTTCGAGGCCGGGCATCTTAAAGGCATTATACTTTCTGAAAGCCATAGCAAATACCAGAAAAAACCCATCAGCCAGCTTTCGCTTTTCTAAATGGAATTTTATGTATTTGACGGAACGCTGGAAGGTTTGCTGACTGCCATCTTTTATGCCTATCAGAATAAAGTGAAGGTGGTAAAACTGGTCAGCGAAGAACATTATATGCCCGATGTTTTCGACCGTAGATTTACGGTGATCAGCGAAGATGAAAAGGCAAAGAGGGTTTGGAAAGGATTGAGGGCCAAGCTGAATAAAGATTGGATGCTGCGGATGTATAAATCATTTCTTTCTGAACAGCCCGGCGCGTATCAGGATATTTTCGAATTCGCCAGGTATATCATTGACAATCCGGCCGGGGCGGAAGAAAATTACGGCAATACTTATGTGCTGGCCGTCTCGCAAATGGCGCAAAAAGTACATCGTGAGAAACATCGGATGGAAGCATTTATCCGGTTTCAGAAAACTACCGACGGAACATTTTATGCACATATCGAGCCCGATTTCAATGTGCTGCCGCTACTGATCGATCATTTTAAAAAACGGTACGCAGACCAGAAGTGGATCATTTACGACCTGAAAAGAAAATATGGCCTTTTCTACGATCTGGAAAAAGTGCAAGAGGTCACTTTTGACTTTGCTACCGAAATGTCGTCCAACCTGAATGCACTTCCCGCGCAGCTGCTTGATCCGAAAGAAGAATTGTACACGGTGCTTTGGAAAGATTATTTCAAGAGCACAAACATTCCAACCAGGAAGAATATGAAGCTGCATATCCGCCACGTTCCGAAGCGTTATTGGAAGTATCTTTCTGAAAAACAAGATTTTGAGTAGTAGTACTACACTTCGCAAGTTTGTACTATAAGAATTATCTACTTTACTAACTACGTTGTAGAATTTGTAAATATTTTTAGAATTTTCAGGATGTAGTAATTATTAAATGGCTGCCCAAAACGATTATTTGGTAGTAGTCGGGCGCAACGAACGGATACATTTGTCATGTCTATCGGCTTATCAGCCGAAGTATTCCTCACATACAAATGTTATCTATTATGAAAAAAGTCACATCACTAATCCTGCTGATCGTGTCCTGGTCGGTGGCGTCTGCTCAACTCCTCATTGATGAAAACAAGTACAACATTGATGAATCCCGCCACTTGATCGTATGCAACCAGTTGCCGGACGTAGGTCAGAATCCCACGCTGCCGATCCAGCTGAAAATGGGGACGCGGACCTTTACATTTCCGCAGTTGGTACAGAGTTTAAATTTTTCAACAAAATTCACGGTAACAGAAAATGGTAATACGTTTGCGCTCTATTTTTCCAAATTTCCGCTAGTCAATTTTAACATTGCCGACCCCGGCAAGATCAATCCCGACGATGAAATTCCGGGAAGTTTGACCATCGCCGATCCTGCCACCGCTGTTTTGAATTCCAATATGGCGATCCGAATCAGAGGTAACAGCTCAACTTTTTTCCCTAAAAAAAATTACCGTGTCCAGTTTAAGGATGCAAACGGCAAGAATAGAGACGAGTCGATTCTCGGTTTGAGAAGCGATAAACGCTGGCTGTTTTTTGGAATGTGGAATGAAGAGATCCGCATGAACAATGTGATTTCCCACAAGCTCTGGATCGATATGCATAAAGTTTACTATGCGGACCAGGAGCCGAAAGCATTGTCTTCGATCCGGATGAAATACGTGGAAGTTTTTATGAATAAGTCATATATCGGGCTGTATGCGGTGGGCGAAGATATGGACAGGAAGCAGCTGCAACTTAAAAAGGAAGATAGCAGCGGTTCACGCGGCGAACTTTTCAAAGCAGACGATTGGTCTTTGTCATCCAGCTTTGGTGGGATGGGCGGCCCGAAACCGGCTTCTGGCACAACCGACTGGCAAAATTGGCAGCTCGAATACCCGGATGTGAGTGACTGGACCAATCATTATAATTTCCTGAAATCCATGATCGAAACTTCGGATGATGAATTTAAAAATACGGTCTGGAATAATCTCAAACAGGAAAATGCGATTGATTATTTCATTTTTTTGAATCTGCTGCGGGTCGAAGACAATACGGAAAAGAATTTTTTTGTGGCGAGATATGATCAGGGTCAACCGTGGTTTTTCGTACCCTGGGACCTGGACGGGACCTGGGGCTACAAACCAGATGGCACCCGGGCCGGCGGCGCTGATGGCGAGCGGACTAATAATTTATTCAAACGTTTGATAAAGCTGGATCCAGACGGATTTAAAAACAAACTGGCCACCCGGTATTTTGCGCTACGCCAGACTTTACTTTCAGAGGCCGCATTAAAAGAGCGGTTTAATACCAATTTCGATCAGCTCAATGCTAATCTGGTTTACGAGCGAGACAACATAGTTTCGCAAGATAAATACGGACAGTCCGATCGCTCAGGCGGATTGAATTATACATTGTCTTACATCACGCAGCGCCTCGCCTGGCTGGACAAATATTTTTGCCCGCTGCTTACCTCCGGCAACTGCTCGGACGCACCAACAACTTCCGAGCCGGTCGATGTATGTCTTGAAGCGGAAAATTCAAATGGTAACGGTTCCATCAGCGGTGACCCGAATGCTTCCGGCACTTTGACGCGGGGCGATCAGGACAATTATGACCGGTATGTTGATTACGTAGTTAATGGTGTTCCGTCAGCCGGGACCTATAAGCTGAAAATCACGTATTTCGCCAGCGGAACACCGACCGTCCGCATTTTGGTCAATGGTAACCCGGTGATTTCGTCGGTGCAATTGCCTTCGACGCATTCCTGGAATATTGTCAACCGGGAGCAGGAAATGGACATCGCGCTGGTGCAGGGAAATAATACGATCCGTATTCAGGGATTGCCCGGAGCGGCATTGCGCCAAGACAAAATCTGCGTGACCGGAGCTGGAACGACTACGCCGCAACAACCAGTGACCTGCAATTTCAGCATCACAGCCGGTGCTTCAACCACCACCCCATCGTGCTCAACGGCATTTTCGCTAACCGCAGGATGCTCAGGCGGCGACTGCGATGCGGTAAGTTATCAGTGGACAGGAAACGGGATTAATCAGACTGGAAAATCGGTCAACATCACTTCACCTGCTACCAATGGAACATTTATCTATCAGTTAACTACCTCTAAAACGGGTTGTGAAAATAAAAATGCCAGCATTTCCGTGGCGGTGTCCAGCTGCCAACCCCCTACTGAAGATCCGGGCTCAGAAGATCCAGGCACCGGGGAGCCACCGACCGGACAACCCATCAATGTTTGCGTAGAAGCTGAAAACTCCAATGGTAATGGTTCAATCAGCAGTGATCCGAATGCCTCCGGTACATTGACACGCGGTGATCAGAATAATTATGACCGCTATGTAGATTATGTTGTAAATGGTGTTCCATCCGCTGGAACTTACAAGCTGATAATCACCTATTTCGCCAGCGGAACACCGGCTGTACGCATTTCAGTCAATGGTAATACGGTAACCCAGTCGATGCAGTTACCTTCGACACACTCGTGGAATATCGTCAACCGCGAGCAGGAAATGAACATTGCGCTGGTGCAGGGGAATAACACAATCCGCATCCAGGGACTGTCTGGCGCGGCACTGCGCCAGGATAAGATCTGCGTAATCGGCGAAGGAACAATGACACCGCAGAATCCGGTGACTTGCAATTTCAATGTCACAGCCGGCGCATCCACCACTACCCCATCCTGCTCTACAGCATTGACATTGACCGCGGGATGTTCAGGTGGGGATTGTGACGCGGTAAGTTATCAGTGGTCCGGAAATGGTATTAATCAATCCGGAAAATCGATCAACATAACTTCGCCTGCTATCAACGGGACATTTAATTATCAGTTAACTGCTTCCAAATCAGGTTGCAGTAACCAAACGACCAGTGTTTCTATCACGGTTTCAAATTGTCAGCCCACTACGGAAGATCCAGGTTCCGAAGACCCGGGTACTGAAGAACCGACCGGGCAGCCGATTAATGTTTGTCTCGAAGCCGAAAATTCAAATGGAAACGGACCTATCAGCGGCGATCCGAATGCTTCGGGCAGGAAAACGCGTGGTGATCAGAACAATTTCGATCATTATGTTGACTATGTGGTTGATAATGTGCCTGCTGCCGGAACCTATAAGTTGAAAATCACCTACTTCGCGAGTGGCTCGCCGTCGGCACGTATTTCGGTAAATGGCAATACGGTAATCCAGTCGGTGCAGCTGCCTTCGACTTACTCTTGGAACATTGTAAACCGGGAGGAGGAAATGAACATTGCACTAGTAAAAGGTAGCAACACAATTCGGATCCAGGGATTGTCCGGACCTTCGCTCCGCCAGGACAAAATCTGCATTATGGGTGGCGGAAGTTCGGCGCGAATGAGCATGGAGCAGCCAGTTGCCGAACACGCAACATCCGAAGAGAAGCTGCTGGTTTTCCCGAATCCTTCGCCAGCTGATTTTGAGGTCAATTTCAATCTGGAAAAAGGGAAAGAAGCTACGCTCGTCGTGACTGACATTCAGGGCAGGATTTGGTTAACCAAAAAGTTAAAAGGAAATGGCAGGCACCATGAAAAAATCAGCTTGCCCGGTGCAACTTCCGGCGATTACCTGCTCATCATCAGAAACGGAAATGTGATCGAGAGAAAGAAACTGCTACTGATGCATTAATAACACCTGACTGATTTTTAGAGGCTGGACCAAAATCCAGCCTCTTTTTTATTTGCTTTTTCCGTCCAGCCAATCTTTTCTAAACTTCTTCATTTCCTCCGTCACGGGCAGGTTTGCGGTTTCGTTGAGCTCCACCCACAATCTCGGATTTTCAATCAATGTGAGCATGCCAAGTTTCACCTCGCCTCTGTGCGTGTAATCGATCGAAACTTTCTCACCGGGTTTATAGGATTTAAGCAGAGCCAGCATGGCGGCTTCCGACCCTACCGTTTTGCCATCAATTTTCAGGATCTGGTCATCGATATCCAGCCCGGCATCATACAGCGGCGTACCAATAATGGTATTGCTCGCGATGGTCAGCTCGGCGCCTTCTTTGTAGCGTAGCTCCCCAATCCAAGCCTGGCCTTCAAACCGTCTTTTTACCCGCATTCCTGCCATTTGAAGCAAAGGAGCGTAGTTGATTGATTCGTGGCCGAATACATATTTTTTAAAAAAATCTGCGGCAAAAGCTTTGTCTTTGGAGTAAGTTTCGAGCACCGCCTGCAAGTCGGGAACATTGTAGGCAATTTCCGGTTTGCCATGTTTTTGCCAGACTGCTTTCATAAAATCGTCTAGCGTAAGGCCTTCTCTGCGTAATTCCAGATCAAGCGCCAATGCGATCGCGCCGCCATATGGATAGTAAGAAGTATAGGTATTTGGGTAATTTGTCTTGTCGACGGCCACGCCAGCATCCACAAAGACTGCCTGATTGCTCGCCTCCATGGGTGAAATGCGTTTAGCACCCACGGTATTTTCCTTGCTATTTACCAGGGCAGTCAATGTTTGACAGTATTCTTCCGGCGACTCAAAACCGGATCTTTCTACCAATAAACCGCCGTAGTATTGCGTGAATCCTTCCGCAAACCACAGCTCAAAACTCATATTGCTTTTTTCAAAATTAAATGGTTCCAATGTTTTCGGCCGGATGCGCTCAACATTCCAGGTGTGGAAAAATTCGTGCGCAAAAACGTCCAGCAGATTATTGGAGGCATTAAAAGTAGTAGGAATGGAAATCATCGTGCTGTTGCGATGCTCCATACCGTCGCCTTTTACATAAGGATTAATGCTGGCCAGGAAGGTATAATAACCAGGATCAAAAGCCGGAAACTCACTAAAAACCGCCTGCGCTTCCTGCGTAATGCGTTTCACCTTTGAGGCAAAACCAGTTGCCAGTGAATCATTCGCAGTAATTTCCATTGCCAGCCTGAACTGCGATTTTTTCTGCCCCGGATTGTCCAGCGTCCACTCCTTCACGATCAGCTTACCAATTTTAATAGGCGAATCCATGAGGTATTGCAAATCGGGTGCGGTGAAAACCTGAGCATCCTTGGTGATTTTTAGCTGCGTGGCAATCGTCCATTTTTTATCCTGAGGAACATTAAATTTGACCTCAATCGGCGCTTTCTGCAATTCCTTCACCCACAAAAACGTGGCTGGTGAATTTAAATGAATGCTGTTTTGATCGATCCCTGCATAGGTACCGTCGGGGTGGTTGGCGTACAAAGTGTACTGTACTTTGGCGAAACCATTAATGCCCGAAATTTTATAAACATCCCCGTCAACCCGCTCAATCGGCAGCTTTGCGCCAGACTTATCCGACGCGGACACCTGGTAAATATTTTTTCCGAACTCATGCGTCGCATATCTGCCCGGCGAGGATCTGCTCATACGAAATGTCAGTTCCTTTTGCGGCGCGTCGGTCACGGTTACCGCAATGCTGGCTTCGTGGTGCACCAGATTTGGGAATGACAATTCGTAACTGATTTTTTGCGCATCTGACAAGTGCGAGACTGCCAGCAGCGTACAGAGATAATATAACTTTCGGTTCATTTTGAGGTGTAAAAATGGATCATGTGCCGGCTCAATTTAAAGCATAACTTTTATATTTTCCTGCCGGGCATCTGTTTGAAGGTTATTATTACTAATTTTTCCGTTCCAAATCCTTTTTAAAACTGAAAATTTCCTGGTATCCGATGAAGAAATTATTTCTTTTTGCTGCTCTCATTCTTTTAAATGTTTACCAATCCAGAAGTCAGTCTAAAACACTTTTTAATGGTAAAGACCTGAAAGGGTGGCACATAGATGTTCCCGAAATGGACAAAAACCCGAACGCGAGAAATCCGTTTTTAGTCAGAAACGGTTTGCTTGTGAGCCTCGGCGAGCCGGGCGGCCACCTCATTACCGATGCCAAATACGATAACTTCCGCTGGACATTTCAGTACCGATTTGCCGGCAAGCCTGGTAATTGTGGCGCGCTGGTGTTCGTATCAAAACCCAGGGACTTGTATGAAATGTTTCCAAAATCCATCGAAGTGCAGATGATGCACGAAAATGCGGGAGATTTCTGGTGTATCCAGGAAGACATTACGGTGCCGGATATGGAAAAAAGACGCGGCCCGAAGGAAAAATGGGGTGTCAATGGTGACAAGCTCAGAAGGGTACCTAACCTGACCGACGGAACCGAAAAGCCACTCGGAGAATGGAATTCGATGGTGATTGAATGTGTTAAAAACTCAATCAAAGTGTGGCTGAATGGTGTGATGGTCAACTATGGTTACGACGCCACGGCGCAAACCGGCCAGCTTGCATTGCAGTCCGAAGGTTCCGAAGTTGAGTTCAAAGAGATCAAGATTACGCCTATCAAAGCATTGTCCAAATAATGTCCAAATTCGCTTCCAACAGAATTTTCAGGAATATTCTCATTTTTATTATTCTGGTCGCAAACATTGGCTGCGATCAGATTTCAAAGAATGTTGTCAGGCAAAATATCGGCTTTTACGAAACACGCAGGATCATTCGGGATTACTTTACGATCACGTATGTCGAAAATCCGGGTGCATTTCTGAGCCTGGGCAGCGGGCTTCCCGATGCTGCGAAGATCATTATTTTGTCCGTGATTCCCCTGATTGCGCTGACATTCGGGATTCTTTACATTTTTTTAAAAAAGAATTTAACATTGCTGAGTGCGCTGGCACTTAGCTTCGCCATCGGCGGCGGGATCGGCAATATTTACGATCGATTGGTGCACGGCTCGGTAACGGATTTTATGCACATCAACCTGGGCTTTTTCCAGACCGGCATTTTTAATATGGCCGATGTTTCAATAATGACGGGCATGTTTATTTTTTTGATCCAATCGTATTCCAGGCAAAAGGCACGAATGTTCAGGTAGGTTACAATTTAGCATATAGTAAATTAAAAAGGCTCTGGAAATGAATCCAGAGCCTTTTTAATTTACTTCAATAAAACTTATGCGCCTACTGATTTGCGGATAATGTTTAATGCGGAACCCGCTTTAAACCACTCAATCTGCTGGCTGTTGTAGGTATGGTTCACAGGGAATTCTTCGCTGGTACCGTCACTGTGATGCAGCACGATCGTCAGCGGTTGTCCTTCTGCAAAAGTTTCCAGACCTGTGATATCAATCGTATCGTCTTCCTGAATTTTATCGTAATCAGCTGTGCTGGAAAACGTTAATGCCAGCATACCTTGTTTTTTCAGGTTGGTTTCGTGAATACGGGCAAATGATTTGGTCAGAATCGCGCGTACGCCCAGGAAACGTGGTTCCATCGCTGCGTGCTCGCGGGATGAACCTTCACCATAATTTTCGTCACCTACCACAATGGTACCGATTCCATGCGCCTTGTAATCGCGCTGTACCGCAGGCACTTCACTGTATTGGTTCGTCAGCTGATTTTTTACGGTGTTGGTTTTTTCGTTATAAAAATTCACCGCGCCAATCAGCATATTGTTCGAAATGTTGTCCAGGTGACCTCGGTATTTCAGCCAGGGACCCGCCATCGAAATGTGGTCAGTCGTACACTTACCTTTCGCTTTAATCAGCAGTTTCAAACCTTTCAAATCTGTCCCTTCCCATTCCGGGAAAGGCGCAAGCAGCTGCAAACGATCAGATGTAGGGCTTACCAAAACCTGCACCTGCGAAGGATCCTCCGCCGGAGCCTGATAGCCAGCATCTTCTACTGCAAAACCTCTTGTGGGCAATTCAAGACCAGTCGGCTCGTCTAGTAGCACTTCGACACCGTCGGTATTGACCAACTTATCCACCCGCGGATCGAAAGTAAGCCGTCCGGCGATGGCCATCGCGGTCACGATTTCCGGAGATGCTACAAATGAATGCGTGTTCGGGTTACCGTCGGCACGTTTGGAGAAGTTACGGTTGAAAGAGGTGATAATGGAGTTCTTCTCCCCTTTTTCAGCACCGTGGCGTGCCCACTGTCCGATACAAGGTCCGCATGCATTGGCAAGTACTACGCCGCCGATCTGTGCGAATGTATCGAGGAAACCGTCACGCTCTACCGTATATCGAACCTGCTCGGAACCAGGCGTAATCGTATATTCTGAACTCACTTTCAGCTTTTTATCAACTGCCTGTTTCGCCAGAGAAGCCGCGCGGCTCACATCTTCATAAGAAGAGTTGGTGCAGGAACCGATCAAGCCGACAGAAAGCACTTCCGGCCAGCCATTTTCTTTCACCGCCGTGGCGAATTTGGAAAGCGGCCACGCCAAATCCGGCGTAAATGGTCCGTTGATATGTGGCTCTAATGTGGAAAGATCCAGTTCGATCAGCTGATCATAATATGTAGCCGGGTCATTATATACCTCATTATCAGAACGAAGATATTCTTTTACTGCATCAGCCGCGTCGGCAATTTCCGCTCTTTCAGTCGCTCTCAAATACGCAGCGCTTCTCTGATCGTAAGCGAAAATCGAAGTAGTTGCCCCGATTTCAGCACCCATGTTACAGATGGTTGCTTTTCCGGTTGCTGAAATGCTTTCCGCACCTTCACCGAAATATTCTACAATGTATCCGGTACCGCCCTTTACAGTCAACTGCCCTGCAACCCAAAGGATTACATCTTTTGCTGCCGTCCAGCCGCTTAGTTTCCCAGTCAGTTTTACACCGATCAAACGTGGCATTTTCAACTCCCACGCCAATCCTGACATCACATCAGAAGCATCCGCGCCGCCGACACCGATTGCGATCATTCCCAAACCACCTGCATTAGGTGTGTGAGAATCCGTACCGATCATCATGCCACCCGGAAATGCATAATTTTCAAGCACTACCTGGTGAATGATCCCCGCGCCTGCACGCCAAAAACCCAATCCATATTTATTGGAAACGGAAGAAAGAAAATCGTACACCTCCTTATTTTTATCGACGGCTGTTTTCAAATCTTCCACCGCGCCTACTTCCGCCTGGATCAGGTGGTCGCAATGTACGGTTGATGGAACCGCTACCTGGGGACGGCCTGCCTGCATAAACTGCAAAAGCGCCATCTGGGCAGTTGCATCCTGCATGGCAACACGGTCCGGCGCGAAATCCACGTACGATTTTCCTCGCTCGTAAACCTGGGTCGGGGTACCTTCCCATAAGTGAGAATACAGAATTTTCTCTGCCAAGGTCAAAGGCCGCCCTTCAATTCTACGAGCAGCTTCTACTCTTTCCTGCATTCGGGCATAAACGCCCTTAATCATATCTAAGTCAAAAGCCATAGTAATTAAATTAATGCTTACAAATGCACTCGCGTCAACAACTGTACCAGCAGCAGTTATCTGCTCAATTGCTTCACCGGAGGTGCGAACTTGGTCAGGTCTATACCCACTACAGCCGCTTTGTATTCGTCAATGTTTGGGATGCGCCCAAGTATAGCAGACAAAACCACCACCGGCGTGGATGCCAGCAGCGACTCTCCCTTTTTGCGCTCCGAATCTTCCACCACCCTGCCCTGAAAAAGGCGGGTTGAAGTGGCCAGTACCGTATCACCTTTCGCTGCTTTTTCCTGGTTACCCATGCAGAGGTTACAGCCCGGACGTTCAAGGTACATCATATTTTCGTACTCAGTGCGTGCGGCTACTTTCGGTGCATTGTCATCAAATTCGAAGCCGGAATAACGTTGCAACACGTCCCAGTCACCTTCACTTTTGAGTTCTTCTACAATATTATAAGTAGGTGCTGCCACCACGAGCGGGGCGTGAAATTCCACCTTACCCTGCTGCTCCTCAATGTTTTTCAACATTTGAGAGACAATTTTTAAATCTCCCTTATGCACCATGCAGGAACCCACAAAACCAAGATCCACCTTTTTATCATCGCCATAAAAAGAAATCGGGCGGATGGTATCGTGGGTATATCTTTTGGAAACGTCTTTGTTGTTCACATCCGGATCCGCGATCATTGGTTCCACGATCACATCCAGGTCTACCACCACTTCTGCATAATACTTGGCATTTGCATCCGGTGTCAATGCTGGTTTCTCGCCGGATTTGATTTCTGTAATCCTCTTATCGGCTTTATTAATCAAACCTTGTAGCACCTGCTTGTGGTTGTCCATACCCTTATCGATCATGATCTGGATCCGGCGTTTTGCAGTTTCCAATGATTCGATCAGCGTATCATCCTCGGAAATACAAATGGACGCTTTCGCCTTCATTTCAGCAGTCCAGTCGGTAAATGTAAATGCCTGGTCGGCTGGTAAGGTGCCCAGGTGTACCTCGATAATGCGGCCCTGGAAAACGTTTTCACCGCCAAATTTTTGGAGCATCTGCGCCTGGGTAGCATGCACCACATCGCGGAAATCCATGTGGCCTTTCATATCACCTTTGAATGTAACTTTCACAGACTCTGGGATCGGCATGGAAGCTTCTCCGGTAGCCAGCGCGAGCGCAACTGTTCCCGAGTCAGCGCCGAATGCTACACCTTTTGACATTCTGGTATGCGAGTCGCCGCCGATAATGATTGCCCACTCGTCAACAGTAATATCATTCAAAACTTTATGGATCACATCTGTCATTGAGTGATATTCTCCTTTCGGGTCACGCGCGGTGATCAGACCAAAATCATTCATGAACTTCATCAGTTTCGGAATGTTGGCCTGCGCTTTTTTATCCCAAACCGAAGCTGTGTGACAACCCGACTGGTATGCACCGTCAACAATCGGCGAAATCACGGTAGCCGCCATTGATTCCAGCTCCTGCGAGGTCATCAAACCGGTGGTATCCTGCGAACCGACAATGTTCACTTCTACGCGTACATCGGAACCGGCGTGTAAAACCTTACCCGGCGTGGTACCCACCGCATTTCTGTTAAATATTTTTTCAACGGCCGTAAGTCCCTGGCCTTCATTGGAAATTTCTTTGGAAGGCGCAAAAACAGGCGTAGGTTCGATGCCAAGGATCTTCGCGGCGATCGTTTGTATCTTTTTACCAAAAACAATCGCGTAAGATCCGCCAGCACGGATGAATTCCTTTTTCTGCGGCGTGAGCGCTTTCGAAATGTCGATGAGCTCCTGCTCGCCTTTGTATAGTTTTTTGGTTTGTGTATTAATGGTCAGAACAGTGCCCGTTGCCACCGAATATACTTCTTCGAGAATCGGATCACCATTTTCGTTGCGGACAACATTGCCGTTTTCATCCACTTTTTTAACCCAGTTTTTCAGGTCTATTCCAATTCCGCCAGTGACGTCGACGGTTGTAAGGAAAATCGGGGAGATACCATTTGTACCGCCGACAATCGGGGCAATGTTTACAAAAGGAACATATGGGCTAGCTTGTTTTCCAGTCCAAAGCGCCACATTGTTCACACCCGACATCCGCGACGAGCCTACGCCCATCGTGCCTTTTTCGGCGATCAGCATGACGCTTTTGTCAGGATGTTCCGCCTGCAAAGCTTTGATCTGCTGCTGCGCCTGCGGCGTGATCATACATTGACCGTGCAACTCGCGGTCGGAACGTGAATGTGCCTGGTTGCCAGGGGAAAGTAAATCGGTTGAAATGTCGCCTTCGCCGGCTATAAATGTAACTATCTTGATTTCTTCGGGAACCTCCGGCAGTTTGGTGAAAAACTCGGCCTTCGCATAACTTTCAAGCAGGTCGATGGCCACCGGGTTATTGTTTTTAAATGCTTCTTTCAACCGGTCGGTGTCGGCGTCGTAGAGATAAACCTGCGTTTTAAGTACTTCGGCAGCTTGTTTTGCAATGTCGATGTTTTCACCCAACGCAAGGTCAAGCAAAACGCCAATGGACGGGCCGCCTTTCATGTGCGACAAAAGCTCAAATGCAAATGCAGGCGATATTTCCGGCAGGACAGATTCTCCAAGAATGATTTCTTTTAAAAACCTGGCTTTCGCACCGGCAGCACTGGTCGTGCCTGGTAATGTGTTGTAGATAAAAAATTTGAGGGAGTCTTCCCGGTATTCGTTTTCGGGATCTTTAATCTGAGCAATAATTTCTCCCAGCAATTCCGCACCGTCAATAGGTTTTGGGTGAAGACCCAGAGTTTTTCTTTCCTCAATCTCCTTGATGTAATCCTTATAAATGTTCATGATAGAAATTTTTCGACGCCTCTTTTTACTTTTTCAATCTGTGAAATAAAACACGCGAACTTACAAATTTACCCAATATACGAGGGGTTTCAGCGCCAATTTCACAACTATTTAGCATCATTATATATACAGCTACATTTAAATAACCCGACCATTATTTTTTTTGTTCTTACCGATCGGATATTTCACTTATTAATTAAAACCCTTACCCTGAAACCAACCGGCGCGCTGGTCCAAAACCCTTTCCTTTTTTTCTGCGCTTTGATTTTTTGTTTGATTGTGCCCTATATTTGGACATTCATAGTGGTACCAGATCCCTTAATCTTAAAGTTATGTCAAAAAACCTGGTGATCGTTGAGTCACCGGCGAAGGCCAAAACCATTGAAAATTATCTCGGTCAGGATTTCACGGTAAAGTCAAGTTTCGGCCACGTCCGCGACCTTCCTGAGCATGATATGGGTGTGGATGTTGAACACGGTTTTCAGCCTTCTTACGAAATCTCCTCCGATAAAGTTAAAGTCATTTCAGAGCTTAAAAAGCTGGCAAAAGGCGCAGAAGTCTGGCTAGCGACGGATGATGACCGCGAAGGAGAAGCTATTTCCTGGCACTTGAAAGAGGCGCTCGGCCTACCGGATGACACCAAACGAATCGTTTTTCGGGAGATCACCAAGACGGCTTTGCAGAATGCGATCGCCAAACCGAGGGTGATCGACGCGGATCTGGTGGACGCCCAACAAGCCCGCCGGATCCTTGACAGACTGGTCGGTTACGAACTTTCACCGGTACTCTGGAAAAAGATCAGGATCGGAAAATCCAACCTCTCGGCAGGCCGCGTGCAGTCGGTGGCGGTACGGATTATTGTGGAAAGGGAGCGGGAAATTGATGCATTTAAAAGCAAAAGCAGCTTTAAGGTTACGGCACATTTTGATCTGGGAAATGGAAAAGTTCTGAATGCAGAGCTGGCCAAAAACTTTGCTACCGAAGGTGACGCGCAGAAATTTCTTGAGAAATGTATCGGCGCTGAATTTTCGATCAAAAACCTGGAAGTAAAACCTGCTAAAAAAACCCCTGCACCACCATTTACAACTTCTACATTACAACAAGAGGCTTCACGGAAACTGAGTTTTTCAGTGGCCCAAACCATGACCGTCGCCCAGCGTTTGTATGAGGCTGGTAAAATTTCCTACATGCGTACCGACTCGACAAATTTGTCGGAAGAAGCACTGGAAAAAGCCCGTCAGCAGATTACCGGCGAGTATGGTCAGGAATATTTTAATAGAAGGATTTTTAAAACCAAATCCGAATCCGCTCAGGAAGCTCACGAAGCCATCCGTCCGACGGATTTCTCCACATTATCGGCCAGCAGCGACAGGAATGAGCAGCGTTTGTACGAGCTGATCTGGAAACGCGCGATTGCTTCCCAAATGTCGGACGCGCAGCTGGAACGGACTACTGCCACTATCGGCATTTCGACTACCTCGGAAGAGCTTGTGGCTCAGGGGGAAGTGATCAAATTTGAGGGATTTCTGAAAGTTTATATGGAATCCTCAGATGATGAGGGTGACGAGGAACAAAAAGGCATGTTACCGCCCCTGAACATTGGTCAGCTGCTGAAACTGGCGGATATGAAAGCGACGGAGCGTTTCACCAGAAACCCGCCGAGATATACCGAAGCGAGTTTGGTGAAAAAGCTGGAAGAAATGGGCATCGGACGTCCGTCAACTTACGCTCCGACAATTTCGACCATTCTGAAAAGAGAATACATTATCAAGGAAGACCGCGAAGGTTTTGAGCGGGAGTTCAAGGAATTGACACTCGCTAATGATCAGATTAAGAGCAAAGTAAATAAAGAAATATACGGTTCTGAAAAATCGAAGTTGTTCCCCACCAGCACTGGTATGGTAGTGAATGATTTTCTTGTGAGCCATTTTAATGACATTGTCGACTATTCTTTTACGGCGAATGTCGAAAAAGACTTTGACCACATTGCGGACGGACAATTGCAGTGGCGGCAAATGATCAAGGATTTTTATACGCCATTTTCGAAAAAAGTGGTGGAAGCAACAGAAGAGGCCATCGACCGCAGTCTGACTTCCAGGGATTTGGGTGAAGATCCGGCTACGGGCAAGAAGGTTTCTGTACGGATCGGGAAATTCGGGCCTTATGTGCAGATCGGGGATGCGGAGGATGAAGAAAAACCGAAGTTTGCGAGTTTGCAAAAAGGACAATTGATGGAAAACATCACGCTGGACGAGGCTTTTGAACTTTTCAAATTGCCGCGGACGGTAGGTTCTTATGAGGACAAAGAACTGGTTGTGAACATTGGTCGCTTCGGGCCTTATGTGAAGCACGACGGAAAATACTACTCGCTGCTGAAAACCGATGATCCGATGTCTGTGAGTGAGGATCGTTTGAAGGAAATTATCATTCAAAAACGTTTGCAGGACAGCAGCCGGACCATCAAAGAATTTGATCAGGACCCTGATGCGAAAGTTTTAAATGGAAAATACGGGCCTTACATCGCTTTTGGCAAAAAGAATGTAAAGATTCCAAAAGGCACCGACCCGGCTGATTTAACTTATGAAGAAATTGTGAAACTCGCTGCTGAGACGCCGGACAAACCGGCTGGACGTGGCGGTTTCAAAAAGGCGGCTCCGAAGGCTGCTGCGGCTCCGGCTGAGAAAAAAGCGGAGAAGAAACCGGCAGCTGCGAAAAAGCCAGCGGCTAAAAAACCGGCGGCTAAGAAGGCTGTCAAAAAAGCTTAATGCCACGAATGCACCGCAGCGGTGCATTCGTGGCAAACCAAAAATCTGTACACACGTAAATATCAATACAATGAAAAAATTAGTAGTTCTTTCAGGAGCGGGGATTAGTGCGGAGAGTGGGATCAGCACATTTAGGGACAATGGTGGTTTGTGGGATAACTACCGGATTGAGGATGTAGCAACCCCGGAAGCGTGGTTGAGAAATCAGGAACTGGTGCTGGATTTTTACAATCAGCGCCGCAAGCAGGCCGAAAGTGTGAAACCCAATGCAGCACATTATGCACTGGCAGAATTGGAAAATCATTTCGACGTCACCATTATCACGCAGAATGTCGACAACCTGCACGAAGTAGCCGGTTCTTCGAAAGTAATCCATTTGCACGGCGAACTTTTCAAATCCCGCAGTACCAAAAATCCCGACCTGGTTTATGAGATGAAAACCTGGGAGCTGAAAACCGGCGACTTGTGCGAGGAAGGTAGCCAGCTAAGGCCGCACATTGTCTGGTTCGGCGAAGAGGTACCGATGATGGCCGTGGCCATGGACATTACCGAAGAAGCGGATATTTTCCTCGTAATCGGCACTTCGCTGGCTGTGTATCCAGCCGCTGGACTTGTAAATTACGTTGCGCCGGGCCGCCCTATTTTCATCGTAGACCCAGCACAACCCGAGATTTCCCTTAAAAAGAATATGACCTTCATCCAGGAAAAGGCCACTACCGGGATGGACAGTTTGATCAAAAAATATTTATTACCAGATAACTAATGCAATTACTAGACGGGAAAGCGATATCATCCCAAATCAAAGCGGAAATCAAAGAGGAGGTGGAACAATGGACTGCAAATGGCGGCAAGAAGCCGCATTTGGCTGCGATCCTCGTCGGTAGCGACGGCGCAAGCGAAACCTATGTGGCATCCAAAATCAGGAGCTGCGAGGAAATCGGCTTCACTTCTACCCTACTTCGTTTTGGGCCAGAGATTACTGAGGCTGAACTTCTTGACGCGGTTGAGTCATTGAACAATGATCCGGATGTGGATGGATTTATTGTTCAGCTTCCACTTCCCAAACATATTTCTGAAAATACCATTATGGAAGCCGTAAGCCCTGCAAAGGATGTGGACGGTTTTCATCCGGTGAATGTGGGTAAAATGTGCAAGGGGCTTCCTGCATATATTTCTGCCACGCCTTTCGGGATCCTTGAAATGCTGATCCGTGCAAAAATTGAGACCAGTGGGAAACATTGCGTCGTAATCGGTCGCAGCCAGATTGTAGGTTTGCCGATGAGCATTTTAATGCAGCGAAATTCTTATCCAGGCAACTGTACCGTCACCATCACGCATAGTAAGACACAAAACCTGAAAGAAATCTGCCATACTGCCGACATTTTGATCGTAGCACTGGGACGCCCGGAATTTGTGACGGCAGAATATGTGAAAGAAGGCGCTGTCGTGATCGACGTGGGAATTTCAAGAGTTGTTGACGAAACCAAGAAAAGCGGGTTTTCTATTAAAGGTGATGTTGATTTCAATGACGTAGCAGCGAAGACCAGCTACATTACGCCGGTTCCGGGCGGTGTCGGTTTGATGACAATTTGCGGCTTGCTGACAAACACATTTAAGGCTGCGAAAAAAGAAATTTATCAGTAGCCTTGCTGCCACTTTTCCAGAAAAACATTAAATAAAGCTCACGTTTGCCTTTTACTAACACATTTACTAATTAGTAAGTACTTTTACAAAAAGGCTTTGCTATGAGCATTGTAAGCAACAACATTAAATACTTGCGTCGCCTCAACGGATTGACGCAGGAACAATTTGCCCGGAAGATTGCGATTAAGCGCTCACTGCTAGGCGCTTACGAAGAAGCCCGGGCTAATCCCAACCTTACTAATCTCAAAAATATGGCAGCCGCCTTCGGGATCACGGTTGACAATTTGCTAAAAAACGATCTCCGGAAACTGCGCGAAACACCCGATATGTCGCTGCCGCTCTCGGCACCACGACCGATGACCGTTTCACATTCCGGTAATGTTCCCACGCCAACCCGCACGCCGACATTCGTAGAGCCGCAGCCGCTTTCCAAGATCATGGAAAATTACCAGCAGCAGGAGCCGCCAATCCGTACGGTTTCCAGGCAGGTCAATTTCAAGCCGGTCAACGGAGATTTGCCGCCGCAGCCGGCAGCCGCTCAGCCAGCATTTAATAATGTAGTGCACCAGCCTGCACCTCAGCAGGTTGTAAATCAGCCTGCGTCGCAGCAGCTACCAGTTTTCAACAATCAGTACCAGCCGAATCAGTTTAATGCGCAGGTCGAAAATCGCTCGGTAAACTATCCGACTATTCAGTGGGTGGCCAATCACCATCAGAATGAGTATCTGGCGAACTTTCAAAATCCTTCCTATCTCACCAACCTGCCTTCATTTCAGCTGCCAAATTTACCCTCAGGTTATTATCGGGCTTTTGAAAGCGGTGATGATTTTACTTACCCCAATGCCATTTTGGTCGGGACATTCGTACGAAATTGGTATGATATCAAGGACGGGATGCCTTATGTGTTTGTTCTGAGAGGTCAGGGTTTTGTTTGCAGGAATGCCTATAATCATGTCAAAACATCCGGCGTGCTGCTACTATCCTCTGACAATCAGGCACTCGACGATCTGGAAGTTCCTTTGCAGGAAGTATTGGAAGTTTGGGAAGTGAAAACATTTATCAGCTCGCAAATGCCTGTACCACAACCTTCTCTGGAAAGGGTAAGCCAGTTAATTGACGAACTGCAACTAGAATTGAGCCAGCTTCGGCCTCAGTAAAATTTCAGACTTTGTTTTCCAGCGTTTCAAAAAGTGCCTCGATTTTCGGGAGATCTCTGCTTTTTGAAGTCGTTTCCAGAATCGCTACGCCGAGCTGGTACCAAAGTCCGTCGCCGGCGGTGATGAATTTGCCTTTTCTGGAAGGTTTTGCTTCGAAAGCATTGTCGGACACAAACTCGGCTTTGTAAACCGTGTCCATGATCTTCTGCAACTGGCTCCATTCCAGCTTTCTCGCAATGCCTTTGTCTTTGGTGATCGTAAAGGATTTTTGCGCAAATGACGCCTTTAAATCGAGGGTAACTTTGCGGTTTTCAGCGATTTCAACAAAAGTCAATTCGAAAGGTTTTTCTCTTCCACCCGTTTCGAAAATTGCCTGCATAAATTCCTGCAAAAAGTACGACCACCGCTCTTTATCAACCGGATACGTGTTGACACGCTGGCCTTCTTCCTCCATTTCAATTTCTATGAAATCTTCAAACTCGCTGTCCTGCTTCTTACGCACAAGTTTTGACGAACCCAAAATCTGACGAAATTCTTCGATCCAAACGGCAGGAACCGCTCCCGACCACTGATAATCATCATCATTTGTAAAACCTTCATCGAACAATTCATCTTCCGAAACTTCATCTCGGTCCAGATAAGTGATCTTGAAATCGACTTCAATATCCTTTTCAGAGGTAATGTCCATTTTCAAGGTATAAAAATGGGAATACGGCGCCGGAACGACAGAAGCTGTCTGAAAAAGAATGGTATACTGACCTGGAATATGAAGATTTTTGTCCATTTATGATTCTAATAGTTGCTGAAACGTCGCTCGTTTATCCACCTTGTTGCTGGGTGTCCTGGCAAACTTCGTCACAAAGTAAATATGTTTCGGAGTTTCATAAGCCGAAACCAGCCCTCTTATTTCTTTTAAAATGCGATTTGCAATGTCCTCGTCGGTTATACTTTCAATTACTAACACCAGTTTTTGCCCTAATTTCTCATCCGGCGCAGACCAGGAAAAAAATGATTTTGACAAATTCAAATCATCAAAAACCTCAGCCACAACGGCATCGATCTTATCCAGCACAATTTTCACACCGCCTGAATTGATAATATTATCCGCCCTGCCAATCCATTTAAATGTATTTCCTGAAATTTCGACAAGGTCATTTGTCTGGACAATTTCATTATTGGTAACCGGCCCTAAGACGAAAAGACAGCCGCGATCATCGGTACCAAACCGGATTTCTGGCAAGAATTCATAGTTTTCAGAAGGCTCGGCACCATTAAGTTGCCGCAATGCTACGTGGGAAACGGTTTCCGTCATACCATAACTCTGGTAAATCGGGACAGGCAATTTCGAAATGACTTTTTGCAAAGAGACATCTACCGGCGCGCCTCCTAAAAGTATTTTTCCCAGACTGTTATCCCGATTTTTTGTCTCAACATTCGCCAGAATTTCGGTCAGTTGCAAAGGTACCAGTGCGGCAAAATCAAACTGCATTTCAGGCTCAATGTCAGCCAGCGGATTTGACGACGGTTCAATAATCGTCAACTCCCAATCCAGCTCCATACCCCTGACCAGCATCATCAGGCCGGCGATGTACGACACATTCAAACAAACTAATGCCCGTGTACCTTTTCCAAGTTGCAAAGCCTTTCCGGTCATCCGCGCGCTGGCAGACATTTGAACCCTTGTCAAATTAATCGGCTTCGGCGTGCCCGTGGAGCCGGACGTGTGCAGCGTAAATTCCTGCTGACCGCCGAGCCAGGCTTTCATAAAATCCCAGGCACCGGCAAAGTAGGGCTCGCCAGGTCTTTTTGCGTCATTCAGGTCTGAAATGCTGGTTGTCCAGATCATTTATCAATTCGTTCACCAATTAAAATTTTGCTAACTTCTACCGCTTTGGGGCAGTCCGAAAGTTATTCATTACTTTTTGAAGGATACCCAAACAATCAGTAATTTCGTGGCTTCAAGCATTTGAACATTTACCTTTTATTTTGATTTATGTCCGATCTAATTCAATGGGAAACCATTAAAGAATACGAGGAAATCCTCTTTACACTGCACGAAGGAATTGCCAAAATAAGTATAAACCGGCCGCACAAGCACAACGCATTCACCCCACTTACTGTCACCGAAATGATCGACGCGATGCACATTTGCCGCGAAGATCCGCGGATTGATGTGATCATTTTGACCGGCGAAGGTGGAAAAGCATTCTGCTCGGGCGGCGACCAGTCGGTAAGAGGTCACGGTGGCTACATCGGCGATGACCACGTGCCGCGTTTGAATGTGCTCGATTTACAACGCATGATCCGATCTATTCCTAAGGCGGTAATTGCGATGGTCGCTGGCTGGGCCATCGGCGGCGGCCACGTTTTGCATGTGATTTGTGACATTTCTATCGCTGCTGAGAATGCACGTTTTGGACAAACCGGGCCGAAAGTTGGAAGTTTTGACGGCGGATTTGGTGCCTCATATCTGGCGCGGGTCGTAGGTCAGAAAAAAGCACGTGAAATCTGGTTCCTTTGTGACCAATATGACGCGCAGGAAGCATTGCAAATGGGTTTGGTCAATAAAGTAGTTCCTCTGGAAGAGCTGGAAAAGACGACTGTTGAATGGTGTAAGAAAATCCAGGAGAAAAGCCCGCTGTCTATCAGAATGCTAAAAAGCGCGTTTAATGCTGAGCTCGACGGACAAGCTGGTATCCAGGAACTTGCAGGAAATGCGACATTGCTTTACTATCTCAGCGAAGAAGCAAAAGAGGGACAAAGATCGTTTCTTGAAAAAAGAAAACCTGATTTTAGTAAATTCCCGAAGTTTCCCTGACAAATATCTCTGCCATTTTTAGCTAAAAACAAAAACCAAACCGACACTTCAATGCAATATTGGCTTCTCAAATCTGAACCCAGCGCTTATTCCTGGGACGACCTTGTAGAACAAAAAGAGGGAATGTGGGACGGCGTGCGCAATTACGCGGCGCGCCTGAATCTGATGGCCATGAAAAAAGGCGATCTGGCGCTTTTTTACCACAGCAATGAAGGTAAGGAAGTAGTTGGCATTGTTAAGGTTTCAAAAGAACATTATCCCGATCCCACCGCAAAAGA
This sequence comes from Dyadobacter luticola, assembly GCF_005860805.1. GTDB lineage: Bacteria > Bacteroidota > Bacteroidia > Cytophagales > Spirosomataceae > Dyadobacter > Dyadobacter luticola. Next base: position 1,382,435 of record NZ_VCEJ01000002.1, read on the forward strand.
AGGTAACTGGGTTGTTGTGAATGTAGTGCCGGTTGAAAAGTTTCCGAAGACGGTGACCCTCGCGCAGATCAAAGCAGACGACCGGTTGAAAGAAATGGCGCTCGTGAAATTGTCGAGGCTATCCGTAGGACCTGTAAGGCCCGAAGAATTTGATGTAATTGTTGGATTGGCACATGATTAAAAACAGGCTTTCCGGTTTGAGAGCGAAGCTTTTACTGGTTTCCTTGCTCCTGTTGTCGCTCAAAATGATGGGACAGGGGGTGAAAAGGATAGAACTTCCTTTGTCCGGGAACATGGCCTACCAGACCGTTCCGCTCGGCGAGCAGGGCGTTTTGTTGATTTCAAAACCGGACCGCGGCACATTTAATGTTCAGAAGTTTGATGCCGAGCTGAACCGCGTCTGGGCCATCGACGGGCCTATCGAATCGAACCTGGACTACATGGCTTCTTCCTATGACGGGCAAGCCGTTTTTTTGCTTTTTAGTAAATACCGCAGCACATTATACCAGATTGTGAAAGTCAATGTCGGCCCGGGTTTCGTGGAGACATTTACCATTAACACGCTTGACCGTTTTGAAATCACCGATTTTAAAACATTGGGCTACTCGGTATTTATGGCAGGAATGGTCAGAAACGAACCTGTGCTGATCTATACCCAGCTTACTACTTCTCAAACCAAAGTTTTGCCGTCGGCAATCAAAGGCTCGAATGCGATCCAGACAGTGGAAGTGGACACTGCGCAGCATTTGGTCAATGTTTGTTTTGCAGTTAAAAAAGGGCGACAAACCAAGATTGTTGCCAGGTCTTATGAAGAAACCGGCGAGCTGTACACCCAGGTTACTGTCGATCCCGAAGACGATTATTCGCTTCTGAGTGGCAGATTGCAGGTACTGAATGATTCTGTGCGCATTGTCATCGGCACTTATGGTTACCGGAATATGCAGAGTAGCGCAAACGCGGCTTCGCAAGGGTTATACATTACTAAAATTGTCGGTAACGAGACGGTTTTCACTCGCTACCATAGTTTCACAGACTTCAAGAACTTCTTCAATTTCATGAATGAGCGCCAGCAGGAAAAGATGGAAAAGCGCATTCGTAAAAAGAAGGAAAGCGGCGATGATCTGAAACTAAATTACCGGCTCCTGGTGCATGACATTGTACCGAAAAACAAGGATTTCCTGCTCGTAGCCGAAGTTTTTTATCCTGAATACCGCTACCAAAACCAGAATATGATGGGCGGATTTGGTTACGGCAGCATGGTGGGTTATCCTTTCGGGATGGGTCTTTACAATCCTTATTTATGGAACCCGATGTACGGCGGCCGCGGCTATAACCAGCAGGTTTTTGACGGATTTACCTACACCCACGCCATCGTGGCGGATGTGGATGAAAATGGTAAGCTGGTTTGGGATAATAGTCTGAGTTTCGACAATGTGAAAAGCATGGACCTGCGTGAAAAAATCAAAGTCCAGACATTCTCAAATGGAAATTCGCGCCTGGTTTACAGCCATAATGGCGCGATACGCAGCAAGATCATCAAAGGTGATCAGGTGATTGACAGCGACCGGGTGATCCCCAACGAAACGTATGTTGAAGGCGATAAAGTCCGCCGAACCAGCACCGACGACATTGATTACTGGTACGGCAACTTTTACCTGGCGTGGGGCGAGCAGCGCATCGTCAATGCAGCCGGCGATCCGCAAACCCGCGGACGTCGTAATGTTTTTTACTTAAATAAGATAGCTTATTAAAAGGCTATCGACCTCTCATGATTCTTCTTTCACCAGACAACCTTACTGATTACCAACTGATTGATACCGGCGGCTTTGAAAAGCTGGAACGATTTGGTCAATACATTCTTGCACGTCCCGAGCCGCAGGCGATTTGGGATAAATCGCTTTCGGAGGAAGAGTGGGAAATGCAAGCGCATGCGGTTTTTAAAAAAGATAAAAATTCGCAGGAAAAAGGCCAGTGGATTTTGAAACCTGGCATGCCGGATAAGTGGGTTTTTCAGTACAGAAATAAGGATTTGCACCTTCGGGCGAAACTAGCATTGTCAGCATTCAAGCATGTCGGCGTATTTCCTGAGCAAGCTACTAACTGGGATTTTATTTCTAAAACCCTGAAAAAGAATACGGAAGACAAGCCAAATGTGCTTAATCTTTTCGCCTACACCGGCATTGCGTCCCTGGCTGCGAAGGCGGCGGGCGCGGATGTAACGCATGTCGATTCGATCAAACAGGTGATCAGCTGGTCGCGGGAAAATATGCAGCTGAGCGGGCTGGACAACATTCGCTGGGTGGTGGAAGATGCGATGAAATTTGTGCAACGGGAAGTGCGGCGCGGGAATAAATACAATGGTATAATCCTCGATCCGCCGGCTTATGGTCGCGGGCCAGATGGGGAAAAATGGCTTCTGGAAGAAAGTTTGAATGAAATACTCCGACTTTGTGCCCAGCTTTTGAAGGACAAAGATTTCTTTTTTATTATCAATCTTTACTCGCTGGGTTTCTCGGCTTTGATCGTCGAAAACCTGATCAAAGCACATTTCGGCACGGACGTAAAACATGAATTCGGCGAGCTTTTTATCCCGGATTCTTTTGGCAAAAAGCTGCCGCTGGGCGTATTTTCCCGATTTTCGGATCAGGATTCCTGAAACATTTAGAATGCAATCAAGCTTTTTTTCATATCTCACTTTGCTTTTTCTGGCCGGTCTCGGCGGGCTGAATATTTCTTGTCAGAGCGATGCCAGAAATTCGACGCGCATTCCGCCGGTGATCAAAAAGTCGAAAGCGCAGTGGGAAAATGATGCCTTACTTTCTCTTACTGATCTGATTAACAGAGGTATCGATTCGGATCTCAATTATTTCAAAAGAGCGCGCATTCATTTTGACCGGGAACAATATTCCGAAGCACTGGATGACGTGAATGAGTCGATTTATGAGCAGGACAATGTGAGTGATTATTTTTTATTAAGAGGAAAAATCTACCGCGAGCTGAACAAAATCGACGAGGCGCTGGAAGATGCGCAGCGGGCGGAAGCGTTGCAGCAAAGCAGTCCTGAACTATATGTACTGCTGGCCGACATTCTCCAAGCGAAAGGCAGATTCAACGAAGCGACGGGCTATTTGAACCAGGCTTTGAAAATGGCACCTTACGACGGTCCGGCTTATTATGTGAAAGGCATGCTACAAGCCCGGCAGGGTGATTCGACGGGAAGTTTGACGAGTTTTGATTATGCCATTAAGGTCAATCCCAAGTTGTTACGGGCTTATGAGCAGAGCATTATCATTCTCAGAAAGCTGGGTAACACCGATCGGGCGCTTGCGGTAAACGAGAAAGCGATCAAGCGATTTCCAAAAGATGCAAACCTGTTTTTCGAGCGCGGACAGATCTTTAATGTACTTGCCAAACCGGATACCGCGCTGCTGAACTACGAAAAAGCGCTCGCAATCAATCCCGATTATGAGGATGCGCAATATCAGGTGGCTACGGTGGCGATTCAGCTGAGAGAATTTTACAGAGCATTACCTGCGCTGGACAAACTTTATAAGAAAAAACCTAAGTCGAAGGAAATCAATAACATGCTCGGTTTTTGTTACGAAAAAATCGGGGATTATGAAAAAGCGCGGGGATACTATGGCACTGCGCTGGTAGTTGCGCCCGGCGACCAGGATGCGCGGTATGGTTTGTACCGGATCAGGCAGCGGGAAAATGAGGCATTGGGCCAATCGTATTATCCGGATGAAAATGTCCGTCCGACTTATAAACTGCTGGATACGGCCCGCGTAAAAATCAATGTGATCAAACCGCGGGGCACGACAAATATCCGCGTGGACTCGACGCGAAAAGCTAAAATTCAATAGATTTGCAGATTAGAGAATTATTGTCACAGAATTAAATTTTGAATGAAAGACGAGTCTCAAGTTAAAATTACCCTGCCCGATGGTAGCGAACGTTTTTACCCGAAAGGTGTAACTGCGCTCGAAATCGCACTCAGTATTAGTGAAGGACTTGCGCGGAATGTGATTGCCGCGAAAGTCAACAGTGAAATTTGGGACCCTACGCGTCAGATCACGGAGGATTCGCTGGTGAAGCTTCTCACGTGGAATGACGAAGATGGTAAGTCAACATTCTGGCATTCTTCTGCCCACTTGCTGGCCGAAGCTTTGGAAGCTTTGTATCCAGGCGTGAAATTCGGTACCGGGCCTTCTATTGAAAAAGGTTTTTACTATGACGTGGATCTGGGTGATAAATCTTTGTCCCAGGAAGATTTTCCAAAGATCGAGGCGAAAATGCTCGAACTGGCGCGTCAGAAAAATGAATATGTCCGCAAGCCGATCAGCAAAGCGGACGCATTGGAATATTTTACCCAAAAAGGCGACGAGTACAAACTGGAACTGATTGACGGTCTGGAAGATGGCTCGATTACTTTATACGAGCAAGGTGGATTTACCGACCTCTGCCGCGGTCCACACATTCCGAATACCGGATTTATCAAGGCTGTCAAACTGACCAACATTGGTGGCGCTTATTGGAGAAATAAGCAGGAAAATAAAATGCTTACCCGCATTTACGGGATCACTTTTCCAAAACAGAAAGAACTGGAAGAATACGTGACCCTGATGGAGGAAGCCAAAAAACGCGACCACCGCAAGCTTGGAAAAGAGCTGGAATTGTTTGCTTTCTCTGAAAAAGTAGGGCAGGGATTACCATTGTGGTTGCCAAAAGGTGCCATGCTGCGTGAAAGATTGCAGGCATTTTTGAGTAAGGCGCAATCGAGAGCTGGCTATACGCCCGTGGTGACGCCGCACATTGGCAGCAAGGAATTGTACGTGACTTCCGGTCACTGGGATAAATATGGCAAGGATTCGTTCCAGCCGATTAAAACCCCGAACCCGGGTGAAGAGTACATGCTCAAACCAATGAACTGCCCGCATCACTGCGAGATTTATAAAACTTCTCCCCGCTCCTACAAAGATCTGCCGCTGCGGTTCTCGGAATTTGGGACAGTTTATCGTTATGAGCAAAGCGGCGAGCTGCATGGATTGACCCGCGTGCGCGGTTTTACACAAGATGACGCGCACATTTTCTGCCGCCCTGATCAGGTGAAGGAAGAATTTATCCGGGTGATCGACCTCGTATTATATGTTTTTAAATCACTTGGTTTCGACGATTACAGCGCGCAGATTTCTTTGCGTGACCCAAGTAACACCCAGAAATACATTGGTAAGGACGAAGATTGGGAAAAAGCAGAAAGTGCGATCATCGAAGCTGCGGCAGAACGCGGCCTGAGCACCGTAACTGAATTGGGCGAAGCTGCATTCTATGGTCCAAAGCTGGATTTTATGGTGCGTGACGCTTTGGGACGTAAGTGGCAGCTGGGTACAATCCAGGTTGATTATCAGCTTCCGCAACGTTTCAGCCTTGAATACACTGGCTCCGACAACCAGAAACACAGACCGGTAATGATCCACCGTGCGCCTTTTGGTTCGATGGAAAGGTTTATTGCGATCTTGATCGAAAACACGGCCGGCCAGTTCCCGCTGTGGCTGTCTCCGGACCAGATTGCGATATTGCCGATTTCGGAAAGGTTTGCAGATTACGCCGAAGAAGTGTTTTTCAAATTGCAGGACGACGATATCCGTGGCTTTGTGGATCATCGCGATGAGAAGATCGGTCGGAAGATCCGGGATGCGGAAGTGACCAAGGTACCGTTTATGCTGATTGTTGGAGAGAAGGAAATGGCGGAAGGAAAGCTTTCGGTACGCCGCAAGGGCGAGGGCGACCTGGGCAGCATGACGGTGGAAGAATTCGTTGCTTTTTTCAAAAAAGAGGCGAGCATTTGATGTTTTTCCAAATAATTACTATTATTCTGTTCGTAAGGCACTATTTTTGTTAGCTCAATGTTACCTTTTTTGATTTTCACCAAAAAAACCAAATAACACCAATCCAAATTATATGGCATTAAGACCCCCTAGTGGAAGGTTAAGAGTTCCTGAAGAACCTTATAAAATTAACGATCGAATTACAGCAAAAGAAGTACGCCTGGTTGGAGAAAACATTGAGCCGGGAATAGTTGATATTAATACCGCCAAAGCACTTGCTAAGGCGCAAAGCCTTGATCTTGTTGAAATTGCACCAACAGCGGTACCGCCGGTTTGTAAAGTGGTCGACTACTCCAAGTTCAAATACGAGCAGAAAAAGAAGCAAAAAGAAATAAAAGCGAAGGCGCAGAAAGTGGTCATCAAAGAGATCAGGTTCGGCCCTAATACCGACGATCACGACTTTGATTTCAAATTGAAGCATGCCCAGAACTTCCTTAAAGAAGGATCGAAAGTAAAAGCTTACGTGCATTTCGTAGGGCGTACGATCGTCTTCAAAGAGCGCGGTGTAAACCTTTTGAACAAATTTTCAGAAGCACTTTCAGATTTTGGAAAGCTGGAAATGGAGCCGAAGCTGGAAGGTAAAAGAATGACGATCATTCTGGCACCAGCGCCTGCCAAGAAATAAGGATATCATCATATAGTAAATCGTGTTTCTGACTTCGGTCGGGGGCACGATTTTCATTTTACCAACATTTTGGCTAATTTCGCGCGCTGTTTTATATTTTATCAACTATTATTTTTTTGAATCATGCCTAAAATGAAAACCGTTTCTGGGGCTAAAAAGCGTTTCGCGCTGACTGGCACAGGAAAAATCAAACGTAAACACGCGTTTCACAGCCACATCCTGACTAAAAAATCAAACAAGCGCAAGCACGGTTTGGTTAAAACGGGTCTGATCGATGTGTCTAACCACAAGCAGGTTTTGGCAATGCTTGGAAAGCAATAAGCCAAAGCCATTTTATTTGAGTTAACACTCAGGTTTTTTGTTCAACCCGATGAAAGGCTTTTAAGACTCAGCAGAGCGCCGATTATCAAAAACAGTTAAAGTTATGCCACGTTCAGTGAACCACGTTGCGTCGCGTGCAAGACGTAAAAAAGTAATGAAACTCGCGAAAGGCTATTTTGGCCGTCGCAAAAATGTATGGACCGTTGCCAAGAATGCCGTAGAGCGCGGTTTGGCTTACGCATACAAAGGCCGTAAGCAGAAAAAACGTAATTTCCGCGCATTGTGGATCCAGCGTATCAACGCAGGAGCACGCGAGCATGGATTGTCTTACTCCGCTTTCATCGGCAAGCTAAGTGCAGCAGGCATTGAGCTAAACAGAAAAGTTCTCGCTGACCTGGCGATGAACCACCCGGACGCATTCAAAGCGATCGTTGATCAGGTAAAATAAAACAGCATCCCCCGCTAACCCCGGGGGATTTTTTTGCCCCTTCCCTACACTTTACAATTATTTAATTCCCGCTCAAAGGAAACGTTGGTACTTTAGTAGCCTTGTCGGGTATTAAAGCTAAGCCCCTAAACCAACATTTTCCTGTTCATGGAGTCCAGAAGAGATTTTATTAAGAAAGCCACCATGCTGACCGGCGCGGCCGGAATGTTCACCTCCGTGCCCGCCTCGATCCAGAATGCGCTGGCGATTGATCCCAAAAAAGGAAGTACTTACCTTGATGCAGAGCATGTTGTGATCCTGATGCAGGAAAACCGCTCGTTCGATCACGCTTATGGTGCGTTGCGGGGTGTTCGTGGTTTCAATGATCCGCGGGCGATCCGTCAGCCGAATAAAAATCTGGTCTGGCTGCAGACCAATGCTGCCGGGGAAACGCATGTTCCTTTCCGATTAAATATGCGGGAATCCAATGCAACCTGGATGGGCTCGCTGCCGCACTCCTGGACAAACCAGGTGGATGCGCGGAACAATGGAAAATACGATCAGTGGCTGATTGCAAAACAAGCCGGACATAAGGATTATGCTAAAATGCCCCTCACGCAGGGATTTTATAATAGGGAAGACATTCCTTTTTACTATGCCCTGGCAGATGCATTCACCGTTTGCGATCAGAACTTTTGCTCTTCACTAACCGGCACCACGCCAAACCGGCTATACTTATGGACGGGTACCGTCCGCGAAACACCTGATCCTGAAAAAAGTTACGCGAATGTTCGCAACGAAAATGTGGATTATGGCGATGAGGCAAAGTGGACCACATTTCCCGAGCGGCTGGAAGACAATGGTATTTCCTGGCGGATTTATCAGAATGAGCTCAGCATTGATACCGGATTTGTGGGCGAGGAAGATTCCTGGCTGGCCAATTTTACCGACAACCCGATCGAATGGTTTTCACAATACAACATCCGCTACCACACGGGTTACCAGACTTACCTGAAATCGCAGGTGGCCAAATTGCCAGGCGAGATTGAAAACTCCCGGAAACAAGTGAAGACAATGTCCGGCAAGGATGCGGAAGCATTTGAAAAGAAGATCCAGGAAAAAGAAGCTTCGCTGAAACTGGCGAAGGAAGAGTTGGTAAGATGGAGCCCTGAGAATTTTGCAAAACTTTCCCAGCGCAGCAAAAACATTCATCAAAAAGCCTTTACAACCAACAAGAAAAATCCCGACTACCGCAAAATTACAACCGTAAAATATATGGACGGCGACATCGAGCACGAGGCAAAAGCGCCGCTGGGAGATGTTTTACATCAATTCAGGACCGACGTCAAAACCGGTAAGCTTCCCACAGTATCCTGGCTGGTGGCGCCGGAAAATTTCTCAGATCACCCGACTTCGCCTTGGTATGGTGCCTGGTATGTTTCGGAAGTAATGGACATTCTCACGTCTGACCCAGAAGTCTGGAAGAAAACCATTTTTATTTTATGCTATGATGAAAATGACGGTTATTTCGATCACGTACCGCCATTTTCAGTTCCTAATCCTTATCAGGAAGATTCTGGTGCGGTATCAAAAGGCATCGACTGCAAAACCGAGTATGTCACCTTGGAGCAGGATATGATCAAAAAGCCTAAGAAGGATTCCCGCGAAAGTCCGATCGGGCTGGGTTACAGGGTACCTTTGGTGGTAGCTTCGCCCTGGAGCCGCGGCGGGAATGTTTGCTCGGAGGTTTTTGACCACACTTCTATTTTGCAGTTTCTCGAAAAATTTGTGAGCCATAAATCGGGCAAGCAGGTGAAGGAAACCAACATCAGCGAGTGGCGACGGACGATCTGCGGCGACCTTACCTCTACATTTATTCCTTATGAAGGTCAGAAAATTGGCTTGCCGACTTTCCTGCAACGTGACGAGTTTATGGAAGGCATTTATAATGCGAAATTTAAAAAGCTGCCGAACAATTATAAGGCTCTGAGCAAAGAGGAGATCCAGGAAGTCAACAACGATCCGCTGCTCTCCCCGATCCTGCCAAACCAGGAAAAAGGAATGCGCCCAGCCTGCCCGATTCCATACGAATTGTTTGCCGATGGCTCTTATAACTCTGACAAAAATGCATTTGAAATAAAGCTGGAAGCCAGAAATGACAGTTTTAAAGAGAAGGCAGCCGGCGCTCCTTTCATGGTTTATGCGCCAGGAAAGTATAAAAACGAGCAGGTTAAAGTCTGGAATTATGCAGTGAAAGCGGGTGATGCCCTTAAAGGATCATGGAAACCGGAGGATTTCGAGGATGATAAATACCATTTGATCGTCTACGGCCCGAATGGTTTTATGCGGGAATATCAGGGAAAAAAGGAAAATGCCAATGTGCTGGTTTCAAGCCGGTACGGGACGGATAAAAATAAAAAGTCACAGGCGATTTTATTCCTGGATTTCAAATCTTCAAAACCCTGCACATTAACCATCAAAGACAATGCTTACGGCGCTGTCATTCAGAACATTAAGCTGGATCAAAAAGTAGCAGATGGTAAAGTGACTGTGCCGGTTTCAGTTGGTAAAAATTTCAACTGGTACGACTTGTCGATCAGTATCGAAAATAACCCGGACTTTTTGTGGCGTTACGCCGGACATATTGAAACCGGCGCGCTCAGCCAAAGCGACCCTTTCATGGGGCAAATGATCAGTTGATTCTTTTCAGTAAGTCAGGCCGCGAGTCGGCCTGACACTTTGTCATTCCCGATTTTAAGATAGGATTCTGGTACGGGGTTTTTAATAAATCCCGAAGCGAACGGACTTGTCCGACAGCGAAATCAACACAGAATCAAATTATATCTTAACTTTTAATATAAAACAATGGGAAAAATTATTGGCATAGACTTAGGAACAACGAACTCCTGCGTGGCTGTCATGGAGGGTAACGAGCCGGTTGTAATTGCAAACAGCGAAGGCGCGCGCACCACTCCTTCCGTGGTTGCATTCATGGATAATGGTGAACGCAAAATCGGAGCACCGGCCAAACGTCAGGCGATCACTAATCCCAAGCATACTATCAGCTCCATAAAGAGATTTATGGGCAAAAAATACGACGACACGACCAGCGAAATCAAAACCGTTGCGTACAGTGTAGAGAAAGGACCTAACAATACGCCTCGTATTCCTATCGGGGACAGGCTATATACCCCACAGGAAGTTTCTGCATTCATTTTGCAAAAAATGAGACAAACTGCGGAAGATTATCTGGGCCAGGAAGTGACTGAGGCGGTTATTACCGTACCAGCTTACTTTAATGATGCAGAGCGTCAGGCTACCAAAGAAGCAGGTCAGATTGCAGGTTTGGATGTGAAACGTATCATCAACGAACCTACTGCTGCTGCGCTTGCTTACGGTCTTGACAAGCAGCACATGGATATGAAAATCGCTGTTTTTGACTTGGGTGGCGGTACTTTCGACGTATCTATCCTGGAATTGGGCGACGGCGTTTTCGAAGTAAAATCTACGGACGGTGATACACACTTAGGTGGTGACGACTTTGACCAGGTGATCATAAATTGGCTGGCGGACGAATTCCAGAAAGACGAAAACGTTGACCTGAGAAGAGATCCGATGGCGCTGCAACGTTTGAAGGAAGCGGCTGAGAAAGCGAAAGTTGAATTGTCGAGCTCTACGCAGACTGAGATTAACTTACCATACATTTTCCCGGTTGACGGTATTCCGAAACACTTGGTGCGCACATTGACCCGTGCGAAATTCGAGCAGCTGGCGGATTCCTTGTTCCTGAGAATGATGGAGCCTTGCAAAAGAGCTATGAAAAATGCAGGCTATTCCAACAGCGACATCAATGAAGTGATTCTGGTGGGTGGTTCGACCCGTATCCCTAGGGTACAGGAAGAAGTGGAGAAATTCTTTGGAAGAAAACCTTCTAAAAACGTCAACCCGGATGAAGCAGTTGCAGTTGGTGCGGCGATTCAGGGTGGTGTTTTGACAGGTGAAGTAAAAGATGTACTTCTGCTGGATGTGATCCCGCTTTCTTTGGGTATCGAAACACTGGGTGGTGTATTTACTAAACTGATCGACGCAAACACGACGATTCCTTCGAAAAAAACGGAAACATTCTCGACTGCTGCGGATAACCAGCCTTCTGTTGAGATCCACGTTTTGCAGGGAGAACGTCCGATGGCAACTCAAAACCGGACACTTGGCCGGTTCCACTTGTCCGATATTCCACCGGCACAGCGCGGTACGCCACAGATCGAAGTAACATTTGATGTGGATGCAAACGGTATCCTGCATGTGTCTGCGAAAGATAAAGGGACCAATAAGGAGCAAAAAATCCGTATCGAAGCATCCAGCGGTTTGACCGATGCCGAAATCACCAGAATGCGTGAAGAGGCAAAAGCAAACGAAGCGGCTGACAAAGCGGAACGTGAAAAAATTGAGAAGATTAACGGTGCTGACAGTTTGATTTTCTCAACTGAAAAACAACTGAAAGAATTTGGCGATAAACTTTCAGCAGGTAACAAATCTGCCATTGAAAGTGCCCTTGAAGAGTTGAAAACGGCACATTCAAGCCAGAACCTGAGCGGGATCGACTCGGCGATGGAGAAATTGAATGGTGCATGGCAGGCCGCTTCTCAGGAAATGTACGCACAGGGAGGTGAAGGCCAACCAGGTGCAGGCCCGACCGGCGAACCTAATCCGGGAGCCGGAGCAGGCAGCAACGGTGCCGCTACCGACGATGTGACGGATGTAAATTTTGAAGAAGTTAAATAAGGACTTCGATTAAAATCCCCATCCTAACCGGTGGGGATTTTTTTTACACATTTTAAAACAGCGGTGCCACTTCTGGCATCAAATTTTAGTAAAGCCTATTACACAAGTCATCAATTAAAAACCTGTTACTAAAATTCTAATCACATATGGACGCAAGGATCGCATTACCAGAATTGATGTATTTATCTCCAACAACCCGCGAAAAGGCGGTAATGATTGCACAAGAACTTTTAAGATCCGATAACATTTCCCCTCGCGACGCGGTAGCCAAAGCAATTTTGATTGCTAAAAACTGGGCTGTTAAAAATGTCAACCGCAGTGTCTGGAAAAAATTGAAGTCCATCGAAAAAGAAATCATATGATAGGTCCTGAGCTGAAATTCAAAGATCAGGTCGTGATCGTTACCGGTTCGAGTTCCGGAATCGGTAAGGCCTGCGCGATACACTTTGCAAACCAGGGGGCGCATGTGGTGGTTAATTACAGTTCCAATGCCGAAGAAGGACAAAATACGCTCGATGAGATTTTGTCCAATGGTGGTAGTGGAATTTTGGTCAAAGCGGATGTAAGCCGGGAAGAGGAAGTGCTTGCCATGTTCCGGGAAACGATCAATAAGTTTGGAAAACTGGATGTGCTGGTCAGCAATGCGGGTTTGCAGAAGGATTCTCCTTTTCTGGAAATGACTTTGCAGCAGTGGCAGAAAGTGATCGATGTGAACTTGACCGGAATGTTCCTTACGTGCAGGGCAGCCGCCAGGCAGTTTGTATCTCAGGTCGAAAATGCCACGGAGCCTTCTCACAGTGAGCTTTCTATTGGTAAAATCATCCTAATGAGTTCAGTGCACGATGTCATTCCCTGGGCCGGACATGTGAATTATGCCGCTTCAAAAGGTGGTATCATGATGTTCATGAAATCCATTTCACAAGAATTGGCACCTCATAAAATCCGCGTCAACTCAGTAAGCCCGGGAGCGATCAAAACTCCAATTAATAAAGAAGTCTGGTCCGATCCAAATAAATATAATGATCTATTAAACCTGATTCCATACAAAAGAATCGGTACACCACAGGATGTTGCAAAGGCGGTAGCCTGGCTGGCGTCGGATGATTCTGATTATGTAAACGGAGAAACATTATACATTGACGGCGGGATGACACTTTATCCCGAATTTGCCGATAATGGTTAAGTCAAAAAATACTTCATCAATAAAGAAAACCGTCAGAGATAGCTCTGGCGGTTTTTTATTGCTCTATCTAGAACATTACTTTGCCGAAATCAGCCTAGATTTGTAAATCAAATTATCACGCTTCACAATGAAAATATTGACAGACCTCTTCACAAAACGTCCCTGGCTTGCTTGGTTCTGGACATTATTGATTTTGGTAGCTTGTACCTGGCCAGGAAAAGATCTGCCCGCCGCACCCATGATGGGATTTGACAAAATCGTCCACGTAAGCCTGTTCTTCGTGTGGACTATCTTGTGGCTTTTGGTATACCCTCAAAAAAGTACGCTGCTCGTGATAGCCGGTATGGCTTACGGTGTGGGGCTGGAATTTTACCAGCAGCTTCTGCCGTTCGACCGCACATTTGACTGGTGGGATGCTGCGGCAGATGCTGCTGGGGTACTTGTAGGATTCGTATTTTACTGGCTGGTTTTCAGAACTTACCGCCAGCGCTTGTATTGATTGATCAGACCGTTGGTTGAGCTGTCGTGGTTGCTCACCGGCCAATCGTTTTGTAGTTCAGGATAAATTTTATTGGCGAGCTGCTTGCCCAATTCTACACCCCACTGGTCGAAGCTGTAAATATTCCAGATGATACCCTGCACGAAAATCTTGTGCTCGTACATCGCAATCAGACTTCCCAAAACTTTCGGGGTGATTTTTTTAACTAAAATAGAGTTGGTTGGACGACTGCCGGAGAAGATTTTAAACGGCGCGATCTGGTCTATCTCCTCCTGACTTTTTCCTGAGGCTTTCAGTTCGGCTCTCACTTCCTCGTCGGTTTTGCCATTCATTAAAGCTTCCGTCTGCGCAAAAAAGTTAGACAAAAGCATCATATGGTGCTCGCCAAGCGGATTGTGGCTGATAGCAGGAGCGATAAAATCACAAGGAATCAGCTTCGTTCCCTGGTGGATCAGCTGATAAAATGCGTGCTGACCGTTGGTACCAGGCTCTCCCCAGATCACCGGGCCAGTTTGATAGGTAACGGGCTTGCCGTTTCTACCCATACTTTTACCATTACTCTCCATATCTCCCTGCTGGAAATAAGCCGCGAAACGGTGCATATATTGGTCATAAGGCAAAATAGCCTGCGTTTGCGCATCGAAAAAGTCATTGTACCAGACGCCCAGCAAACCTAAAATCACCGGAATGTTTCGCTCCAACTTGGTCGTCCTGAAATGTTTATCCATTTCATGCGCACCCGAAAGCAGCTGCTCAAAGTTTTGGAAACCAATAAAACAGGCAATCGACAAACCAATAGCCGACCACAGCGAGTAGCGCCCTCCTACCCAATCCCAGAACCCGAACATATTGTCCGGATCGATTCCGAATTTTTCTACCTCGGTCTGATTGGTTGAAATCGCTACGAAATGTTTTTTCACAAACTGCTCATCCTTCGCCTTTTCCAGAAACCAGCTTCTGGCGCTATGTGCATTCGCCATCGTTTCCTGCGTGGTGAATGTTTTGGAAGCGATCATGAACAATGTTGTCTCCGGATTCAGCGGCTTCACCGTTTCGGCAATGTGCGTACCGTCTACATTGGAAACGAAATGCACATTCAACCCCGGCTTGCCGTACGCTTTCAACGCTTCGGTCACCATCACCGGGCCCAGGTCGCTGCCGCCGATACCAATGTTGACCAGATCTGTAATTTCTTTTCCGGAATAACCTTTCCAGGAACCCGAGCGGATCCTGCCGGAAAAGTCTTTCATTTTTTCTAAAACGGCATTTACGTCCGGCATAACATCCTTGCCGTCAACCAGCACAGGCTCATTAGAACGGTTGCGCAGGGCAGTGTGCAAAACAGCACGTCCTTCCGTCGCATTGATTTTCTCACCGGTAAACATCGCTTCGATCGCATTTGCCAAACCAGCTTCCTCAGCCAGCTGGACCAGGTAGCCACGCGTGCGTGAGGTGATGCGGTTTTTGGAATAGTCGAGCAAAATATCCCCGAAGCGGATTGAAAATTTCTTGGCGCGTTCCGGTTCTTCTTCAAAAAGCGTTTTAATGTGCTTTTGAGAAATGTTTTTATAATGTGATTTAAGCTTTTTATAAGCAGGCAATTGATCAAAGGGCACGTTAGATAGCATCGCTAATGGTGTTTTGGTAAAAAAATCAACCTTGATCTCGCAAAAATATGAGTTTACAGCACTTTAACGCGCTTTTTAACATTAACCTGCATCACACACCCCTTTGAAATAACCGATCGACTCGGCGATCCCGACGAGCGGATCTTTCATATCTTTCTCATATTCAAGACTCACCACACCCGGATATTTGATTTTCCGCAATGTTTTTACAAAAGCAGGAATGTCGATCACGCCTCTTCCCAGCTCGACGGCTTTGCCATCTTTCGCCGCCTCGGTCACGTTTTTCAGGTGAATGTCGAAAACACGTTTGGCATATTTGGCAAGATCAGCCACAGAATCCTGATTATCCCGACGGTTATGCCCAATGTCAAAACATAGGCCGACACGCGGATCGAGGTCTTTCACGAGATTGATAACCGACGCAGCATTAGGATACAGCTTGTCCTCCGGCCCGTGGTTATGAATGGCATATTTGATATCGTATTCCTTCACCTTCTGCTCCACATACTTCAAATCTTCATGATTTGGAATGCCGACGATGAGCTTCACGCCCACACGTTTTGCATAGTCAAATGCATTATCAATCTGCTGGTGGTCTTTGGTATAGATCGGCCCGACGGCGTAACCGGTGACGCCGACTTCTTTTAATTTGGCATGAAAAGCGGTGATTTGCTCGGGTGTGCTGTTAAAGGGCAGGTGGAAATCTTTGATGCACAGATAATGTACATCCACTTTTTTCATCATGTCCAAAGACTCGTCGAGCTTGAAATTGACAAAACTAAAACCAGCGATCCCTAATTTGAATGTGTCTTCTTTTTTGGATGGAGCTACGCCCGCCTGACTATTTTGAGGAAAATTCAGCAGGCTTCCGGCTACGAGGCCAGCAACTCCTTTTTTGACAAATGTTCGTCTCGAATTCATTAATATCCGTTTTGATTTGACCTAAATATATAAAGACGAACTCCGGCCGATTTACCACCCACTTCCTCAAATCTTCAATTTCACCCCTATCCGATTGATTAAGCCGGTCACAATGATGACCAGCAATGCAAAACACATGGATTTGATCAGTCCGATTACGCCGGTTCTTAAAAACATGGGCAAACTAATTCCTAACATGGTAATGATGGCATACCAGACGTAAGGCACCAGGTAACAGGTCAATGTAGAAGTCCCCGCAGGTTTGATCACCTCCGCCCACCATTTTATTTTTTTCAAATCGACCAGCCAAAAAAGAAACGCAAAAGCAATGAAGCTGATCCCGCTGCAAATGCCTACCCAAGCTGGCGTAGCGCGGATTTTGGAGATACCCCAGTAAGGCCGCGTCCCGAAACCGTACAACAATGACAGCACGCCGAGTACCAATAAAATCAGGAGATACACATTCCCCGCGCCGGTTCGCCGGATATATTGCCGGTAAATAACCGACGCCGTGACGCCGCCCATCGCAAAAGCGGGCATCGATCCGCTGCCTACAATCCACACATATTTCCTGATCGGATCCACAATGCCGAGCATATGCGAAAATTCCGCCAGATTGAAAATAACCAGAAACAACCAGCCCCCGACGACTCCAAACAGGTTATCACCTGCAAAGAAATAGATCATGGCGCTAATGAGGTACGACCAGCCGATCAGCCCCAGGATACCATACCAATGTGTACCCATGCTCACCGGATGCGCCGGATCGCCGCCTTTGTAAGCCACCGCCAGCCCCGCAAGGATGACATAACCGATCAATTTGTAGCTGGCGTATTTCAGCTCGCCTTTTGACGGGTAAGAATTCCAGATTAGAAAAAAGGCTAGTACCATGAGCAGCGACCATACGGACTTGCTGATCACCATACCACTGACGGCAGTTTCGAGATTAACAAGGTAGATACCCATCACCAGCAGCGCAAATGTGCGTTCCAGAATATGGTAAATGACTATAATCGGCGTGTCCCCTTTTGCCTTGCGGTTGGAAATCGCAAACGGGATCGAGAGCCCGACGATAAAGAGAAACCCGGGAAAAACAACATCGGAAACACCCATCGCATCATCTGCACCTTTGCTGTGTTCCAGCCACCACGGCACGCCTTCCAGCGTCCAAAGGTCATTTACAAAAATCATCAGGAACATCGTCAACGCTCTGAAAACGTCAATCGAATCCAGGCGCAGGGAGGGTACTTTCAAGTCCATGTTAAAGAGAGAGCGGTTTAGGATTCCTAATATAATACCAAAACACCTAATCTTACTCCAATACCAGCCACGTATAGCCTTTACCAGGGATTTTTACAGTAAGATTCACCTCGTAATTCCTGTCAACTTTTACAATTTTTGCAGCGCCCTCTTTCTCCCGGATTTTGATGGCTTCATGCTCGCCGGTATAGTAGGTAGGCAGTGTAACAGCTCTTTCAATTTCCTCAGCAAGAGGATTGTAGAGCATGACCAGTGCTTTTTCTTTCAACGTGGGATTGATGTGCATGATGCCGTCCCAGTCGCGCCCGTCGGCCCGGCGCAGGTGGATAATGTCAGAATTAAGAATGTTGCGGTATTTTTTGTACCAGGTGATTACCTCGGCGACTTTTTTGCGGGTTGTTTCGGTGTCGTACAATCTTGGGCCGCGATAGCAAGCCTGGATTCCCGCGCCGAAATATTGCATCATCAGCTGCTCATAAGCATCAAGATGTTCGGATAATGGTTCAAGGATTGCGTCATCGGAGCCGCCCTGGTATTTGGTGAGCGGCACAAATCCCCAGACCATCGAGGGCGTTTCATTCCAGGTTGCGTCGAAAATGTTCTGCCGGTTTAGGATCTTTTGCTGGTCGCGGGAAAGGGAAAAATTTACTTCGCGGTAGCCCAGCCCAACTTTATGCGTGCCATCCAGGAAATACCAGTCCGGCGCATTCACATATATGCCATTTTCATTGCACCAATGATACAACCTTTTTTGCAGCTCCATCTGCCGCCACTGCGAATCTTCCAGTCCTGTGTGACCAGGGTGCGTCTTCGAAGCGCAAACATCGCCCGGATACGGGCCGTCGTTTTCGAAAATGTTAAAACCGGTGTAACCCATAAACTTTTTGAGCTTTTCGAGGTAAGTCAGTCCCCACTTACTGCCCAGGCACGGTGCATTGCCAAAGAACGCACCGCCCGGTTTGCCGGTTTTTGGGTCGATCACATCGGTTTCGTCGTCGATTTTTCTGGAACTGAAAAGGGAATAGCTTCCGATGAATATGTGCTTACTATGCGCGTAATCGGCCAATTCTTTCCATTTATTTAAATTATTGGCCGAAGTATCTTCCATATCACAATGACTTCCAAAACTTAAAATCAATGCCTCATAACCCGTGGCGGCACATTGATCGATCGCCGTACGCACTTCCTGATCATTCTTGCTGACCAAATGCATGAAAATTGGGTTACTGGTTGTCCAGGGAACAATCGTGCGATACATTCTCCTGATTGCCAGGCCTTTTCTTTCCCGGTCATAACTGTCCTGCAAAAGCTCGTAAGTCCGTACCGATTCCAATGTTTCACCTTTTTTCAAAGTCATCCCCATATTCCGGGCAGGATGCACTTCCAGTAGGCAAGGTGTTTTGAAATCATAATTGACCTGCGAAGTATAGCTTGGATCAGTGACCCAGTTCGTCGCCTGATCGCTCAGGTTATAGCGCATCGAATTGTTGAACGCGAAGTTATTCTCCACATAAATACCGTTGGGCTTGGCCATCTTTTCAAGAGAACCCACTACCGCACTTTCCTCTTCTACCAACGCAAGTATCTCATTCACAACTTGGTCAACCGTCACAGCACCTGACGAATTGTTTTGCACAGTCACCCATTTGCTGATCAGCGGAATGCCGTCGAACAAAGAATAATGTACCGAAACGTTCACGCCTGCCAGCGCCGGGAATGTTGATTTGTAGCGAAATGTGATGGTTTTTCCCTTTGCCTGATTTTTATTGCCGGTCCACATTTCGGTTTTCCAGTTTAGATAAGGCTTAATTTCCGAAACAGTAAAACCGACATAGTGAAAAGAACTGTCCGCAGATTTCAGGTTTTCGACCCACTCTGGCAGCAGGTAGCCATTTTCTTTTTGACCAAATAAGCCACCCAAGTTGTAAGAGATACCATTGATGGTAACCCGCGCCTCCGGTTTTACGGCTCGCAGTAATTGTTGCCCGGTTGTCAGATTGGTAAAATCGGTGCAAGCCAAATCCGGCGTCAATCGAAATGTCCTTTTAATTAGACCGTTATCGAGAATAATGTTTTTGCCATCGGCCGATTTGAAGATGCCGGCCTTTTGAGTTTCAGGTTTAAGCAGCCAGTCGGTCGCTGGTTTTGGGGAGGGTTTCCAGACGGGAAGGTTTTGCGCCAGCGACGCAGAAAATGCGATTAGCAGCGTAAAAAGTAAGGTTGAGAGTCGTTTCATCAGGTTAGGAATAAAGCCGGAAGTTAACGTAATGCGGCTTCGCTAACCAATTTCGGACGAAACAATCCTTTATAAAGCGGCGCAAAATTCGAGCGTCCTGATCAGGTCCGGCTCTTTGTCTAGATTAATGCTGTTGTCCTTCATAAAATCAGCGATCGCGCGTTTCTTTGAAGGAAAATATTTCAGGATATTATTGCGGTTTGCCGGGGCTACCCTTCTGTTTTTATCAACTAAAAAATAAGATGATACTCTTTTCAGCAGCACCCTCACCTGACCTTCCAGATATTGCTGCCGCCCGTCCTGATTGGTAAAAGACGAAAAGCTGGAAATCGCGGAAGTCTCTGAATATTGACCGTAGGCAGCAGGTTTCTCATTACCCATCGAAGCGAAATTTTGCTTGCGTCCAAGCTGCACATTTCCGTAATCGCCGGTAATTTCAATGTGTCCATGACCGCGCTGGTAGTAATAAACACTGTTCCCAATGACAATCCGGTCTACCAGATCCGGTTCTGTCAAAAGTAAGGTATCCCGCTGCGGCCCGATGAACATTACCTGGCTCTGGACCAGATTATAATTGAACTTGCCTTTGGAAATCCGCCCGCCGCGCAAATACGCCTGCCCGTCCAGGAATTGGTCAAATTGAAACTGCTCGCGATATGGAATGATGTGATTAATGTTGGAGCCGCTTTTGATACGGTACAAATTCGGTTTGTCCTGCGCGTACGCCGCATGCAGTCCTACGCAAACAATAATTATAGTACTGATCAGCTTCATAGGGCTCTGGCTAGGATTGAAACATTTAAATATTCCTTTTTAAATTTAAACAAATCCAGCAAAAAATATCTTTTTCTGTCTTTTTAAATTCTTCTTACTCTTTAACTTTTATAGAGATTATTCTTCCCAACTTCCGGAATGTGATCCTTCTTCGGTCTTTGTTGAATTTTCTACGGCGCAGTTGATTGCCTCCATTTCGCGCTCGGTCAGGTTTCGCCACATTCCTACCGGCAAATCTTTTAGCGATACATTCATGATCCGTACCCTTTTTAATTTCGTCACATTATAACCCAGATACTCGCACATTCGGCGGATCTGGCGGTTCAGGCCCTGTGTCAGGATGATTGTAAAAACGTAGCTGCTTTCTTTTTTTACAAAACATTTACGGGTAACCGTGTCCAAAATCGGCACGCCGGATGACATTCTATTCACAAACTCAGGCGTGATCGGCTTATCGACCGTCACGACATACTCTTTTTCATGATTATTTCCGGCGCGAAGGATTTTATTAACGATATCCCCGTCGCTGGTCAGAAAAATGAGGCCTTCGGAAGGTTTATCGAGCCGACCGATCGGAAAAATGCGCTGCGGGTGGCGGATGAAGTCAATAATGTTGCCCTTGATGTTCCGCTCAGTCGTGCAGGTTATCCCCACCGGTTTGTTGAATGCAATGTATACGGCCGCTTTTTTCTCACGCAGCGGTTTTCCGTCGACGCGCACATCGTCGGCGTCCGAAGCTTTATCACCCAAAACCGCCTTCTTGCCATTCAAGGTGACGCGGCCCTGCTCCACCAGCTTGTCGGCTTCCCTGCGCGAGCAAAAACCGGTTTCGCTGATGAATTTATTAATGCGTATCATAAAAATTATCTTGTCAAAATCAAAGATTCCGGCCTTTCACCTCTTTAACTGTCGGTAACAAATTTTAAATAAAAATAAGATAGAACCACTGCATCTATATGAAAAATCGTATTCTGCTAAGTCAGTTCCTGCTTTGGATTGCTGTGATATCACTTCAAGCACAGCCTCCAAGGCGTCCTGTGGAAGTTATTGTCAGCGCCGACCATGAAGACTGGACTTACAAGCCCGGTGAAAAAGTACAATTTACCGTCCAGGTGCTGCGCAACGGCTACCCGGTGAAAAATGCCCAGGTCCGCTACGAAATCGGACTTGAAAAACTGGACCCTACTATTAAAGAAACAAAAACCGCCGCCGATGGTAAGCTGACGATCGACGGGGGAACATTAAAAACACCTGGCTTTTTGCGCTGCATTGCATGGGCCAATGTGGATGGCGGCGAATTCCGCGGGCTGGCTACGGCCGGTTTCGATCCGTTGAAAATTCAGCCAACCGTCTCAAATCCCGACGATTTTGATAAATTCTGGGAAGATGCAAAAAAGGAACTCGCTAGTGTGCCGATGGATGCTAAAATGACTTTGCTGCCTGAGCGCTGCACGGAAAGAACCAATGTCTATCACTTGAGTTTGCAAAACCACAAACAAAACCTGCGGGTTTACGGTATTCTCAGTATTCCTAAAAAAGAAGGAAAATATCCGGCATTATTAAAAGTGCCAGGCGCAGGTGTGCGGGCTTACTATGGCGATCCTGCCACGGCTGACAAAGGAATTATCACTTTGGAAATTGGTATCCACGGGATTCCGGTGACGATGGATCCGAGTGTTTATCTGGATCTGGGAAATGGCGCTTTGAATGGCTATCCTGCTTATAATCTGGACGATAGGGATAAGTTTTATTACAAAAAAGTATATCTCGGCTGTGTCAGGGCAAACGATTTTCTGGTAAGCCTGCCGCAGTTTGATGGTACCAATCTGGCGGTAACCGGCGGAAGCCAGGGCGGCGCATTATCGATCGTCACAGCCGGTCTAGACCCGCGTGTAAAATGGCTGGGCGCATTCTACCCCGCATTAAGCGACGTGACCGGCTACCTCAACGGACGCGCAGGCGGCTGGCCACATTACTTTGATAAAAACGGCATTAAACAAAACAACACCAAGGAAAAGCTGGCCACGATCGGCTATTATGATGTCGTGAATTTTGCAAGAAGGGTAAAAGTGCCTGGCTTTTACATTTGGGGTTTCAATGACGAAACCTGCCCGCCTACTTCCATGTACTCGGCCTATAATGTTACCACCGCGCCGAAAGAACTGAAATTATTCCAGGATACCGGTCACTGGACTTACCAGGAAGAGCGTGATGTGATGAATAACTGGCTGGTAGAGAAGCTGAAAGCGAAATAATCGATACAATCCTTAAACCACTTTTATGGACCGTAGATCATTCATTGAAAAATCGGCATTGGCCGGTGCGGCATTTTCATCATTACCTTTATTAACTTCTTTAAAACGCGCTGCACCTTACAAAACCGCGCTCGTCGGCGCCGGCTGGTGGGGTACCAACATTCTGCGCTGCGCACTGCAAGCCGGTGAATCCAAGCTGGTTGCACTTTGTGACGTAGACGAAAACCAGCTGAAAATCTGCTCGGACGTTGTCTCGAAACTGACGCCCGACAAGCCAAAACTTTACCGCGATTACCGCGAAATGCTGGCCAAAGAAAAGCCGGAAATCGTGATCGTAGCCACACCGGACCACTGGCATCCGCTTTGCTGCATTGCCGCCATCGAGGCAGGGGCGCATGTTTACGTCGAGAAACCGATTTCGCATACCATAAAAGAAGGCCGGGCGATGGTGAATGCCACGCGTAAGCATGGTAAAATCGTGCAGGTGGGGACGCACAGACGGGTTTCGCCGCATAACATTTCCGGGCAGGAATTTCTGAAATCGGGTAAGGTTGGAAAAATCGGGATGGCGCGGGCATTTGTGCATTACGGTGGCGGAGCGGGACAGAAAACGCCTGATAGCGAGGTACCAAAAGGTTTGGACTGGGATTTCTATTGCGGTCCGGCGCAGCTGGTACCTTACAATAAAACCATTCACCCGAAAGGTTTCCGCAACTACCTCAACTTCGCAAACGGAACATTAGGCGACTGGGGTATCCACTGGCTCGACCAGGTTTTATGGTGGTCGGAGCAAAAATATCCAAAGAAAATTTACTCCACCGGCGGCCGCGCCATCAAACAAGACAACACGGATGCGCCTGACCATCAGGTAGCTGTCTATGATTTCGACGGATTTACATTGGAATGGGAGCACCGGACATTCGCTGCCAACAATGCGGAGAAAACGCATCCTCAACAGGCAGTAGGCGTATATTTTTATGGTACCGAAGGCACATTTCACATGGGCTGGCTTGACGGCTGGACATTTTACCCGAGCGACCCGAAAAAGCCCGTCGTCCATCAGGACCCGCAGCTCAACAAGCCTGACGATCAGAACATTCAGCAGCTTTGGGCCAATTTCCTGGAATCAATTAAAACGAACAAACCGCCAATCTGCGAAATCGAAGTTGGGCAAAAATCAACCAATGTGGCTTTGCTGGGAATGCTATCCTACAAACTCGGAAGAAGCATCGTGTGGGACGGAGAAAAAGAAGTAATCGTGGGAGATCCCGAGGCGAATAAATTATTGAGCCGGGAGTATCGAGGGGAGTGGAAGTATCCGGAAGTCTAAAAAAAAGAGGCGTTGGAAATTTCCAACGCCTCTTTTTTTTAATCAATTTTCACCACCTCAGCAGGAATATTATACTGATCCACGACTTCACGGATGAAGCGGACGTGGCCTCTTGGTGCCATGAGGTATAGTTTTGCGCCTTTCATGCCGGCAAGTTCGCTGAGCAGTTTCCATTTGGAAATGCTGCCGCGCAACTGATCGGTTTTCATGGAAACTTCCAGATAATGTCTGTTGAACATATTTACGCCCGTCACATCCGGGGTAAATTTCAGGTTATCAGCCGCCCTTTCATAGGACTTAGGCACTTCGTAACCTTCCATATTCGCCTGTATATCTTTAAAGCCATGAGCTTTTGCCCACTTTACTACAAGCGGGATAAATGATTCCCTTTCCATATATAATTGAAATAATTTTTTCTACCTCCGTCAAAAGGAACTTACACCAAAAATCAAGCTAAACTGAGCAGAGGATTAAAGTTTTGCCTGAAACAGGCCGGCAAGTCAAACAAATATGTCCGAAAGGTAGGCTTTTTTGGACAAAACAGCAAATTTGAGGCATAAATCCCTAATCGTCCAGTTCGTCGAGGAAAGCATTATACGCTCGGGTCAGCTCCTGCTGCGCCTTCACGTTTTTCTGGCTGCGCGCCAGGTCTACACCTTTCTGATAAATCTCTTCCGCTTTTTGAATATTTTCTTCTCCTGCAAAAAATGCCCCGGCGTGATAGTAAGTGGGCAGATAGTCAGGATGTTCTGTCAATAAGATATTAAAAAAGTGTTTTGCCTTGCCCGGATCAAACTTCGCGTATTCAATAGCCAGGGCGTAAATGTTGAAAGGATCGCCGGGATCTTCCTCGTAAAAACCAATCAGAGAGGACAGAATGTTGCTGCTCATAGGTAAGTTATTATGCTTGCATACTATTTGGATTTGCCTTAATTTGCCCGTACAAAGTTATTCCCATAATCGACAAAACAGACAACCAAGAAATCATGAAAATACTGGTTTGTATAACGAATGTCCCCGATACTACCGCCAAGATAACCTTCACCGATAACGATACAAAACTCAATAAAAACGGCGTACAATACATTATTGGGCCTTACGACGACTACGCGCTCGCCCGCGGCGTAGAATTGAAAGAGCAGCTCGGTGCGACACTGACCGTACTTCACATAGGCGAGGCGGATACCGATCCGCAGATCAGAAAAGCGCTGGCAATCGGTGCGGATGATGCGATCCGGGTGAACATTGAGCCGCAGGATTCCTATTACGCCGCTGCGCAGATCGCCCACATTGCCAGCCAGAATAATTACGATCTGATCCTGATGGGCCGCGAATCCATCGACTATAACAGTGGCGTGGTGCACGGTTTGGTCGGCGAAATGTTGGGTATTCCCTCCTACTCGCCCGTCATGAGACTGGACATTGCCGACGGTACTGCCACAATCACCCGCGAAATCGACGGCGGAAAAGAAATTCTGAAAGCCTCTCTTCCGCTCGTACTGGGCTGCCAGGAACCGATTGCCGAGTGGAAAATCCCGAATATGCGGGGAATTATGACTGCCCGGACAAAACCTTTAAATGTGGTGGAGCCGGTGGACATTGATAAAATGACTTCGCCGGAAAAATACACTTTGCCCGCTCCAAAAGGTGCCTGCAAAATGATCCCGGCCAGCGAAGCCGAAACATTGATCCGGCTTTTGCAGACCGAAGCGAAAGTGCTTTAACATTCATTCCAAACCTAGAACTTAGCAAAATGTCAGTCCTGATATATATTGAACTGGATAACGGTTCCATCAAAAAAACTTCACTGGAAACGATTGCTTACGGCGCAAAAGTCGCTGAGCAAACAGGCGGCGCTGCTACGGTGATCGCGATCGGAAAAGCGGAAGAGGGCGAGCTCCAAAAGGCCGGACAATATGGCGCAGCGAAAGTGCTGCACGCTTCTGATGAAAAACTGTCGCATGAAAACAGTCTGGCGTATGCCGATGTGTTGGCGCAGGCTACGCAGCAAGAAGGCAGTAAGGTGATCATTCTTTCCAAATCCGGGTTGGGCGATGCGATAGCGGCGCGGTTGGCTGCAAAATTGAAAGCCGGGATTGTTTCGGGCGTGACTTCTCTTCCTGAGATTGGTGTTACATTTAAAGTAACCCGCAGCATTTTCACTGGAAAAGCATTTGCCGTCACTGAAATCAGCTCGGATATTAAAATCCTTGTTGTCAAAAAAAATGTAATTGAAATCGACGAGTCGGCACTGCCTACCCTGCAAGCGACGATTGAAGTATTTAATCCGACATTAGACGACGCAGATTTTAAAGCCGAAGTGGTGGAAGTGGAAAAAGCCAGCTCCGAGCTATCATTGACCGAAGCCCAGATCATCGTTTCCGGAGGTCGTGGTATGAAGGGACCGGAACATTGGCAGCCGCTGCTGGATCTGGCCAAAGCTTTGGGCGCCGCGACCGGTTGTTCCAAACCCGTTTCCGATCTCGACTGGCGGCCGCATCATGAGCACATCGGACAAACCGGGATCAAAGTCGCACCAAACTTATACATTGCCTGCGGCATCTCGGGGGCGATCCAGCATTTGGCGGGCGTGAATGGTTCCAAATGCATTGTGGTAATCAATAAAGATCCGGAAGCGCCGTTTTTCAAAGCAGCGGACTATGGTATTGTGGGCGATGTTTTTGAAATTCTTCCAAAACTCACCGAGGCAGCAAAAAGCCTGAAATAATATTATTAAAGCTGATTTTAAGCGGCGCAGATTATTTAATAAACTGTATCACCGCAAAAATCGCCTTAAAATCAATTGTTTAACCCGAATTATCGGGAGTGCGCCAAATCTGGCGTGATTCTTAACCCGTACAGCATTTTTTTATGCAGTACGGGTTATTTATTTTTGCAACTTCAATTGGGAAGCCGGGTTACAGAAACCCGGAACGGTTTGATAAACTAGCTTGTTAATGCCTTGAAAATCAACCAGAATTAACAAAAAATATTCCTTCCGAAAATCAGTTTCTTTAAGAAAGAATTTCACCACAGCTGTTCATCGTACTTGCGCATTTAGTATAACGTGAAAAAAATAAAGTTAGAAATCCTGGGACTTTCACCCAGCCAATCACAGGCCGGTTCTTTTGCATTGGTATTGGGAGAAGAGTTGGGCAATCGCCGCTTGCCGATCATTATCGGTGTGTTTGAAGCGCAGGCGATCGCCGTCCAGATCGAGAACATTGTCCCCAACAGGCCCATGACCCACGACTTGTTCAAGTCTTTTGCCGACGGGATGAATTATACATTAAAGGAAATCGTCATTTCTGACTTGAAAGAAGGCATTTTCTACGCCAAGATCGTTTGCACCGACGGTTTGAGAGAAGTAGAAATTGACGCCCGGCCTTCCGACGCCATCGCCATCGGCCTGCGTTTTGCCATCCCTATCTATACTTACGAAGCCATTTTATCAGAAGCAGGTATTATTTCAAGTTCTTTGTCGGAAGATGAAGACGAGGATGATGAGACTGTGCGTGAGACGGTTAAGCCATCCGGCTCGAAAGACCAGCTCCGCGACCTGCCTTTTGACGAATTGCAAAAAATGCTGGATGACGCGCTTTCAAAAGAGGATTACGAAAAAGCCGCCAAGATCCGCGACGAAATGGGCAGAAGAAACTAATCTGACATTGCATTAAGTTAAAAATAGTTAAGGATTAGCCCGAAAAGGCCTTTTTGAAATATTAATCCTTATTTTTGCCTCACTTCATTCCCCGAAACATCAGCGAAATTTTAAGCTCTTATGGCTAAAAAAAAGAAGATTGGAAGTTATCCCAACGCAATGATCGTGATGAGCCTGACGGCCGCCCTGTTCTTGATCGGTTTTTGCGGATTGCTTGTAATCCAATCCAAAAAGCTGGTTTCCATTATTCGCCAGAACATTGAGGTAAGAGTATTTTTAGATAAAGAAGGCACGCGCGCCGGCCAGGATTCCATCCTCAATATCATTAAAGCAAAGCCTTTCGTGCTGAGCTCCACGGAAGTGAAACCCATCACTTTTGTCTCCAAAGAAGAAGCTGCCAAAGAATTTATTGAAGGTACGAAGGAAGATTTCGTCAATTTCCTGGGTGAAAATCCACTCCGCGATAGCTATCGTGTGAAAATTGGGGAAGATTATTTTGAAGAAGCCAAACTAGCGCAGATCAAGAAAGACATTGAGCAGATCAAAGGCGTTTACGAGGTGGTTTATCAGGAAGACCTGGCGGATAACATTAACAGAAACGTGACCAAGATTTACATTGTGCTCGCCAGTTTTGCGCTGGTCATGCTGATTATCATAGTGTTACTGGTTAACAATACCATCAAGCTCGCCATTTATTCCCAGCGTTTCCTCATCAGAAGTATGCAGCTTGTGGGCGCTACCAATGGTTTTATCCAGCGTCCGTATGTAATGCGCGGCGCAATCCAGGGATTGGTTGGCGGCGTGCTGGCGGGTTTGTTACTCATTGGCTTGCAGCAACTTGCCGTCCGGAATGTGGAAGGACTGGCGCTTTTGCAGGAGTACGATAAAATTGTCATTCTGATCGCCTCGGTACTTACGCTGGGTTTACTGATCGGAATTTCAAGCACTTACCAATCGCTTGCCCGCTATTTGAGAATGTCCCTCGACGACCTTTATTAATCTTTCAGTATATCAGATTTACAAAGCTATGAGCAGCAAAAAAGAAGAACTTCCCTTCGCATCTTCCAACTATACCATGATGCTGATCGGGATTGCCGTGATCCTCGGCGGATTTTTGATCATGACCTTCGACAGCACCGAATTCGGTTTTGGATTCCTGGGGCTGACATTAGGTCCTTTAATCACAGTCCTGGGTTTTATCATCGAGTTTTGGGCGATCCTACGTAAACCCGCTAAATCATGAGTATCTGGCAGGCGATTATTTTAGCGATTGTTGAAGGGATTACCGAATTTTTGCCCATTTCTTCTACCGGCCACATGATTATCGCATCCTCGTTCATGGGGATCAGTCATCTGGAATTTACCAAAATGTTTACCGTCAACATTCAGTTTGGGGCGATACTTTCCGTGCTGGTGCTATACTGGAAGCGTTTTTTCCAATCTACCGACTTTTATTTCAAGCTTTTCGTCGCATTTCTTCCTGCGGCAGTCATTGGTTTTTTACTCAATGATTTTATAGATGCTTTACTGGAAAACGTGGTTGTTGTAGCGGTTTCACTGCTTGTCGGCGGTATCATTCTTGTTTTTATTGATAAGATAACAAACGATCCTACCGAGCGCGAGATTACTTACTGGACGGCTTTAAAAATCGGCTTTTTTCAATGTATCGCCATGATTCCGGGTGTTTCAAGATCCGCTTCCACCATTATCGGGGGAATGTTACAGGGATTGTCCAGAAAACAAGCTGCCGAATTTTCTTTCTTTTTGGCGGTACCAACCATGGCCGCTGCGGGTGGTTACAAGCTGCTGAAAACGTACGACACCATTAAACCGGAAGACATTCAAACATTGCTGATCGGAAACCTGATCGCTTTTGTGGTGGCGATGGCGGCTATCAAATTCTTTATCAGCTTTTTGACCAAATACGGTTTCAAAGTTTTTGGTTACTACCGCATTATCCTCGGGCTGATCCTGCTCGGTTTGCTTGCATCAGGCTACAAGCTGGACATTGTTTAATGTTCCAACAGCCTTTTTACTACATTCAAATTTGAACCACGACACCAACATACCAGACGAAGGCGAGGTCATTTTAATTGACAAGCCTTTGACCTGGACTTCTTTTGACGTTGCCAACAAGCTGAAAAGAGCCTGCAAGTTTAAGAAAATCGGGCATGCCGGTACTCTTGACCCACTGGCTACCGGCTTGCTGATCCTTTGCACCGGCAAGAAAACGAAGCAGATCGACACTTACCAGGCGCAGGAAAAAGAGTACACCGGCACTTTTGTTTTGGGAAAAACCACACCTTCGGTGGACCTGGAAACCGAATTCGATGCCGGTTACCCTACCGAACACATTACCCAGGAAGTGCTTGAAAATGCGCGCCTAAAACTGACCGGGCCGATCGAGCAGGTACCGCCGATTTATTCTGCGGTACGTGTTGACGGTGAGCGCCTTTACAAAAAAGCGCGGCGTGGCGAAGTGGCTGAAATTAAAAAAAGGAATGTGGAAGTTTCGCTTTTTGAAATTGACACAACGCACTTTCCCTCCATCGATTTTAGGATCATTTGCTCAAAAGGTACTTATATTCGCAGTATGGTTCGGGATTTCGGCGAGCTTGTGGGCAGCGGCGCTTATCTGAGCGTACTTTGCAGGACCCGCATCGGCGCTTTCGAACTCAAAAATGCGTGGAATCTCACCGATTTCATTCATCAGAAACGCGTAGCATTGCAGTTAGAAGTCGACGAATGAATATATACCATAGCCTGGATTCCTTTCAAAAATTGGAAAACGGCGTCGTAACCAGTGGCACTTTTGACGGTGTGCATCTGGGACATCAAAAAATACTTTCCCGGCTGACGGAGATCAGCCAGCAATCGGGCGGCGAGTCGGTGGTGCTCACCTTTTGGCCGCATCCACGCACGGTGGTTTCGGAAGACAGCCAGGCTTTGCAGCTGCTTTCCACAGTTGAAGAGAAGATCGCGCTTTTTGCCAAACTCGGCATTCAACATTTGGCGATCGTACCATTTACCCGCGCATTTTCCGAATTAACTTCGGAAGAATTTATCCAGCAGATCCTGATCGACAAGATCGGCACCAAAAAACTGGTGATCGGTTATGATCACCGGTTTGGGCGAAACCGGGAAGGCAGCTTTGAATTTTTGCAAAAAAACTGCTCGGAGTACGGTTTTGAAGTAGAGGAAATTCCCCGCGCCGACATTGAAGACATGGCGATCAGCTCGTCCAGGATCCGTAAGTCACTGGTAACCGGGCACATTCAGGAGGCAAATGATTTGCTGGGCCGGCCTTATAACTTGTCCGGAACGGTTGTGAAAGGCAAGCAGCTGGGGCGCACGATCGGCTTCCCGACTGCGAATGTGCATTTGCATGAATCTTACAAACTCGTCCCGATGAATGGTGTTTACATCATTTACGCGCTGCATAATGGTAACCGCTACCAAGGAATGCTGAACATTGGCGTCCGCCCAACCGTGGACGGAACGATGCGGACCATCGAAGCACATTTGTTTGATTTCGACCAGGAAATTTACGGTGAAGACATTGAGCTAGAGTTGCTTCACTACCTGCGACCAGAGCAAAAATTTGATGGACTGGATAATTTGGTCAAACAAATTCAGGTAGATAAGCAGCACAGCCTGTCTTATTTCTCTTAGGAAAATTCCGCTAAAAAGCTTCAAAGCGTGTCTTAACCGGCACGCTTTTATTGTTTTCAGTCCAAACTCAAATTCATGAAACACTACGACGCAATTGTAATAGGAGCCGGTCAGGCGGGGACGCCGCTGGCAAAAAAATTAGCGGGCGCAGGCCTGAAAACAGCATTAATCGAAAAAAGATGGCTTGGCGGCACATGCGTCAACGACGGCTGCTCCCCTACCAAAACCATGATCGCCTCCGCAAAAGCAGCGTGGTCAGTCGAGCATAATAAAAGCCTGGGCGTGGATTCCGGCAGTGCTAAAATTGATTTTGAGAAAATCATCGCGCGAAAAAATAAGATTGTCCAAACCATGCGCTCCAACCTGGAAAAAGGCGTTTCCGAAACCGAAAACCTGGAATGGATTGAAGGTGAAGCAACATTTTCCGGCGAAAAAGAAATCACCGTAACATTAAAAGATGGCGGCAGTTCAACATTGACCGCCGACCAAATCTTTATCAATACCGGCGAAAAACCGATGATTCCTAAGATTAATGGAATCGACAGCATCGATTATCTGACTAGCACAACCATCATGGAGCTGGCCGAGATTCCGGAACATTTACTGGTACTCGGCAGCGGCTACATTGGTTTGGAATTCGGGCAAATGTTCAGCCGGTTTGGCAGCAAGGTGACGATTATAGAACCTTCGGAGCGCATTTTAAAACATGAAGACGAAGATATTGCGGCCGAGATTACGAAGGTTCTGGAATTGGAAAATATGGAAATCAGGACGCAGGCCAAAGTTGTTGCTTTTGAAAAACAGGGAAATAACATTGTAGCCACCATAGAAAATGAGGGTGCAAAAAGTACGGTTGAATGCTCGCATGTACTGGTGGCCGCGGGAAGAAAACCGCAATCGGAAGCGCTGAATCCAAAAATTGCAGGAATTGAAGTGGACGAAAAAGGTTATATTAAAGTAAATGATAAGCTGGAAACCACCGCGAGCGGCATTTTTGCACTGGGCGATGTGAAAGGCGGTCCGGCTTTTACGCACATTTCCTACGACGATTACCGGATCATTACCACCAATGTAATTGACAAAAAAGAGGCGTCGATTAAGGACCGGATGGTGCCTTACTGCATGTTTATCGACCCGCAACTTGGAAGGATCGGCATTACAGAGCAGGAAGCGAAGAAAAAAGGGCTGGACTATAAAGTGGCTTCCATGAAAAATGAAAGTGTAGCGCGGGCCATCGAAACCGGGGATGAGCGGGGTATGATGAAAGCGATCGTCGATGCAAAAACCGGCAAAATCCTGGGTGCGGCGGTGCTGGCGGAGCAGGGCGGCGAGGTCGTGACGATTTTGCAGGTGGCCATGATGGGCGGCCTTTCTTATGAAGAATTGCTGAACGGAACATTTGCCCACCCGACTTATGCCGAATCGCTGAACAACCTTTTTATGAAGCTGGAAAAATAAGATGATCGTAGCCGAGCAAATCAGCAAACATTTTAATGGTATCAGGGCGGTCGACGACATTTCTTTTGAGGTAAAAGAAGGTGAAACGCTGGTTTTGCTGGGCACGAGCGGCTGCGGGAAAACCACGACATTAAAAATGGTGAACCGGCTGATCGAGGCTTCGGCAGGCAGCATTTCTATCAACGGACAAAATATTTTTGAGCAGCAACCCGAAAAGCTCAGACGTACAATCGGATACGTTTCTCAGAACAATGGTCTCTTCCCACATTTCACAGTCGCCGAGAACATTGCGGTGGTACCAAAGCTGCTGGGCTGGGATAAAAATAAAATACTGGAACGTACGAAAGTGTTGCTTCAACAGCTAAAACTGCCTGTCGAAACTTTTGGCGATAAGTACCCGGACGAGCTGAGCGGCGGACAGAAACAGCGTGTCACAGTGGCCAGGGCACTGATTTCGGACCCGCCCGTTCTGCTGATGGACGAACCTTTCGGCGCGCTGGACCCGGTTACCCGGGCAGGTATACGTAAGGAATTTGCGAACCTGCCGGAGCTGCAACAAAAAACGATTATGCTGGTGACCCACGACGTGCAGGAAGCATTTGAAATGGGTGATCAGATTTGTTTGATGGATAAAGGAAAAATCGTACAGTCGGGCAGTGCGAAGGATTTGCTTTTTCGACCGGCCAATGATTTTGTCAGCTCATTTTTCGAAAATCAGCGGTTATATCTGGAATTGACTGCATTGAAATTCAGCGATGTCTGGCAGTGGTTGCCGCAACATCAGGAGGTATCTGATCAAAAACTGGATAGCAAAACAAGTCTTTGGGAAGGCATGGAGCAGCTTTCTGGCTTCGCTGACAAAGCATTATCAATCATTGATTCTCCAACCGGCGAGCGCAGGAGCATTTCTCAGCAGGACATTCAAAATGCCTTCAACCAATTTAAAGCCAACATTTGATGGAACCGAGCCAGAGCTTGTGGGATTTCATGGCGCAGCAGTCGGATAAGCTGTGGAGCCAGACGGTCGCGCACATTGGGCTGACCTGCATTTCGCTGCTGATTGCGGTGGTGATCGGACTTCCGCTGGGGATCTGGATCGCCCAACGAAAAAAAGCGGCCTGGTTTGTGCTGGGTTTTGCGGGGATTTTGCAGACGATTCCCAGCATTGCATTGCTCGGTTTTATGATACCGCTGCTGGGAATCGGGCCGCTGCCTGCGATTACAGCGCTTTTTATGTATGCGCTGCTGCCGATTATACGCAATACTTACACCGGCATTTCGGGTGTTGACGCGGCGATTACCGAGTCGGCTCGGGCTATGGGAATGAATCCCTGGCAGGTTTTATTTCGCGTGGAGTTGCCGCTGGCGATGCCGGTGATCCTGGCGGGCATCCGTACGGCTACGGTGATCAATGTCGGCGTAGCTACCCTGGCGGCATACATTGCGGCCGGCGGTTTGGGTGAATTTATCTTTGGCGGCATCGCGCTGAACAACACCAATATGATACTGGCAGGCGCAATTCCGGCGGCGCTGCTGGCGATCTTTTTTGATTTTTTACTTTTCCGAATTCAGAAAATCAATTTGAAACGCATGCGGAAAGTTTCGATAGCATTGCCCGTGCTTCTTCTGCTTTTGTCTTCATTTTACATTATTCCAAAAACACAAAACCAAATGCTGGCCGGCTTCACGCCCGAATTTATGGGACGTGAAGACGGGTATCTTGGCCTAAAATCGGAATATAAGCTGGACATGCCGACGGTGGTGATCAGCGATGCGGTGATGTACAAAGCCGCATTTGAAAAAAAGCTGGACGTGATCAGCGGGTATAGTACCGACGGCCGGCTGAAAGCATTCAAACTCCTAACATTGGAAGATGACAAACACATTTTCCCGCCCTACTACGCCTCGCCGCTGGTCCGCAAGGATGTTTTGGTAAAATATCCCGAGCTGCAACCTGCATTGGAACTTCTGACGGGCAAGATTAATGACTCGATCATGACGGATTTGAATTATCGGGTCGATTATTTAAAACAAAATCCCGAGAAAGTAGCGCACGATTTCCTGGTGTCCGCGGGGCTCTATAAAAAACCTTCGAATGGAAATAAGGGCACGATCCGGCTGGGTTCCAAGATTTTTGCGGAACAATACATACTTATTCAAATGTACAAGGAACTGATCGAGGGGAATACACAGTTGAAGACTCTGAGCCGGACTGGTTTGGGCGGGACGAAAATTTGTTTCGACGCACTGACGAATAACGAAATCGACCTGTACCCGGAATATACCGGAACCGGCCTGCTGGTGATTTTGAAACCATCGAAAAAGGACTTGAAAAACCTGGGCGGCGATCGTGAAAAGGTTTTTGAATTTGTTAAAAAAGAATTTTTAAACCAGTACCAGTTGCAGTGGCTGAAACCGATCGGCTTTAATAATGCTTACGCGCTGATGATGCGTCAGGAGCAGGCACAATCCTTGAACATTAAAACCATATCCGACCTAAAAATTCATTCATCTAATGAGAACCACCAGCATTAGGGAAGCTTATAACAATGTTAGAAAATATACCGAACATATTTGCGAGCCTCTTGAAACCGAAGATTACGTTCCGCAGCCAATCGATTTTGTAAGTCCCCCAAAGTGGCACCTGGCACATTCAACCTGGTTTTTTGAAACATTTATCCTCAAAAATTTCCTCCCCGGCTACCAGGTTTACGATCCTGATTTTAACTATTTGTTCAACAGTTACTACAACAATGTGGGCGAGCGAACCCTGCGTACCGACAGGGGAAATGTTACACGGCCGACGACCAAAGCTGTGTACGCTTACCGGCAACATGTGGATCGCTGCATGGATGAGTTGCTGGAAACACTATCGGACGAAAATGCCCTGAAACTGGTGGAACTGGGCTTACACCACGAGCAGCAGCACCAGGAAT
This sequence comes from Dyadobacter luticola, assembly GCF_005860805.1. Lineage (GTDB taxonomy): Bacteria > Bacteroidota > Bacteroidia > Cytophagales > Spirosomataceae > Dyadobacter > Dyadobacter luticola. The sequence continues at coordinate 1,418,291 of NZ_VCEJ01000002.1, forward strand.
TGATGGTGACCGACATTAAGTATATTCTCGGCCATAACCCACTTTTTCCGGTCTACAAAGCCGGTCATAACCTCATCGATTCTGCGAATACCGAAACGGGTTTTGTAAAAATCCAGGAAGGTGTTTATGACATCGGGCACTTAGGGGATGGGTTTTGTTTTGATAATGAGCTGGGACGACATAAGGTGTATCTCCACGAATTTGAGATCACTAAATCGTTAGTTACCAATGGCGAATTCCTGGAATTTATGGAAAGCGGCGGCTATGAAGATTTCAATCTCTGGCTGGATGAAGGCTGGTCTTGGGTGAATTCAAACCGTGTTAACTCGCCCATGTACTGGCACAAGATCGGTGGAGAATGGCATTATTATACACTCGCCGGTTTGCAGAAGGTGAACCCCAATGCGATTCTGAGCCACATCAGTTTTTTTGAAGCTTCGGCTTTTGCCCAGTGGAAAGGGATGCGGATTCCGACCGAATTTGAGTGGGAAGTGGCGGCCGTGAACCTCGACTGGGGTAAACGCTGGGAGTGGACCAACAGTGCCTACCTGCCCTACCCTGGATTTACGAAAGCGCCAGGTGCCGTGGGCGAATACAATGGCAAATTTATGATCAACCAGATGGTGCTGCGCGGCGCGTCGGTGGGTACCTCGCCGGAACACAGCCGAAAAACGTACCGCAACTTTTTCCATGCGCAGGAGCGCTGGCAGTATACAGGTATCAGGCTGGTTAAGTAATTGATTTTTATTGATTTATGTCAGACACTACATTCGCCGCAGACATTCATAAAGGCCTCACCGCCCCTCTGAAACACATTTCCTCCAAATATTTTTACGACGATATCGGCAGCGGCATTTTTCAGGATATTATGAAAATGCCGGAATATTATCCCACACCCTGCGAATTTGAGATCCTTTCTTTGCAAGGTGAGCAGATCATTCAAAAGCTTGATTTTCAGGGAGCTTTCAACATTGTAGAGTTTGGCGCTGGTGACGGGATCAAAACGCGGCAGCTTCTCAAAAAGCTGACTGAGCAAGGCGCAGATTTCTCGTACGTTCCCATCGACATTTCAAGCAAAGCCCTTGAAGAGCTGGAAATCGGGATGCGTGAACATTTGCCGGGTTTGAAGTTTGAACCGATGGTCGGGAATTATTTTTCCATGATGGAAGAACTGGCCGGTTCGACGGTACCCTGCCTGTTTTTATTCCTGGGCGGGAACATTGGAAACTACGAGATCAATGAGGTAAATGCTTTGCTGAGCGGATTTGGAAAAAACATGAAACCCGGCGATAAGCTGCTGACTGGCTTTGATTTGCAAAAAAATCCGGCTACGATCCGCTGCGCTTACGACGATCCGAAGGGCATTACGAAAGCATTCAACATTAATTTGTTACATCGCATTAACCGCGAGCTGGGCGGAAATTTCAATACAAATCAATTTGATTTTTACTCGCATTATAACCCGATCAATGGTGAAGTGAGAAGCTATCTGATCAGTCTGGCACCTCAGAAAGTCTTTATCAAAGAAAACGACCATACTTATTCTTTTGAAAGAAACGAGGTCATTTGGACAGAGCTTTCGAAGAAATATACCTTGTCAGAAATAGAAAAAACCGCTGAAAACAATGGTTTCAAAGTCGTGGAGCACTTTCTGGATTGCAAGCATTATTTTACGGATAGCCTTTGGGAAAAGTAATAGATTGAATAAAATAAAGAGGGTTAATAAGTTAAAGAACCAGGAGCTAAACGCCCATTTACTTTAACCTATTAACCGTTTTCTAATTACACACTTGCAAATAAATCCGGTCTCTATTTCGAGACAAACTTACTAAACCGGCTTTCCTTTCCGTCGCTGGTTTTTTCCTGATACAGGAATTGCAACCCGCTTTCGTCGAATTTGTCGAAGAACTCTTCCCAGGTAATTTCTTCCAGCGAGTCTTCGCCGCTGTACCCTGGAAAATCGATTCTTAAAATTCCGGTATGGTCACTTTTTTTGCCGGTCCCTTTTACAGTCGCGGGCTTTCCTCCTCTTTTCTCAACCCAGGCACGGATCTCTTCGTGATCGGTTGTGCTACTGGTACTGCTTGTTGATGTAGCCATGATTTTGGTTTTTTGGTTTTGATGATGTTTTGTAAAAAATTGTGCCGTTTAAAAAATTTTACCACCCCAAAAACCTGCTGACATACTGCTGTCACTGCGGAGTATTTAGTTTGTGATGTTATCAAACTCAAACAATATCACGACATGGAAACTAAAAGCATTCAGACCGAAGAAATGGAAACAGTTGCACCGATTATCACGCCCGAAACATTGCTTGCACACTGGCAGGGACATCGCAAACTTACACGCAAAACAATTGAAGCATTTCCTGAGGATCAGTTCTATGCTTTCTCGATTGGTGGTATGCGCACTTTCGCGCAGCTTACGATGGAGATCATCGGCTTGTCGGCGCCGGGTATCCGCGGCGTTGCGTTTGGCGACTGGACTTTCTCTGACCCGGAACTTAACCACAGTACACCAGCCCCCGCAACCAAAGAGGAAGTTTTGAAATTGTGGGACCTGGTAACCGAATACATTGACTTGTTATGGCCGCAAATTCCGGCGAAAAGATTCCACGAGCAGGAAGCCGCATTTGGCCAGTGGGACAATACCATCATCGATACCATCCTGTATTTCATCGACAACGAAATCCACCACCGCGCACAGGGATTTGTGTACCTACGCGCCCTGGGCGTTGAGCCGCCGGCATTCTGGGACAGATATTAATTAGCCTTGAAGAACATTCCCCAACCGGGCAATTTGTACCGATTCGGCACAGATTCCGGCTGGGGAAACTGTTTTCAGAATGCTATTTATTGATGGAATAATTTTAGTGCTACCTTCGTATATGGTATGGTTATACCGCCTGAAACTAAAATTGTCACACCAATATGAAACCTGTTCTGATTGCCGCAGCTGTTTTGATGATTTCCGCATTTGAAGTCGATGCCCAGATCCGGCGTCCTGCACCGACCGGCCAGATTGCCCCGGCAGGACAAGTACCAAGTGCCAGCACCGGGCAAGCAGCCAGGCCATATTCACAATATCAGCCCAAACCGACCGGCCAGATTGCCCCGGCAACAGGCACACAACCTGCCGCCGGGACAGCCGCAGCAGGTACGACAAGCCCTGTAAATGTTACGCAGTCTGCCATTATGAACCAGGCTGGCCAGGTGCCTAAAGTGAATACCAACCAGGACCAGGCGACATTCCCTGAGCGTTATGCGCCTAACCAAACCACACAAACTGAGCGTGTTATTACCATTGAAGATTTGCAGCAGCAAAGCCAGCCGGTACAGCAAACTCAGCCTGTTAACACGTATCCAGCGACCCAGCCTGATGCAAACGGCAATGTTACCACGCAGCCTGCAACTACTTCGGGGCAAACGCAAATTATTACCACGCAGCCAACAACGACAACACAAACACAGACCAGTGGCCAGCCACGTACCGCTACTCAGCCAAGATCTACCACAGCGCCGCAGGTTAACCCTGCCGCTGCCTCTTCGCCACGCACGCAGCCGTAATTCCGGCCGGGCGCGAGCCTCCTGGCACATATACACCCTTGAATTGTCGCATACTACCACCTTAAACGTGTGGGGTATGCGATATTTTTGTATTGGCTAAAAAAGAAAACATGAAAACGTTTTACGCCGTACTGATCAACTCCCTCGCAGCGTCGCTGACCAACACTTTTGTATGGTTCGCTGTCACTTTCTGGGTTTATCTTGAAACAAAATCGGTCATCGCTACTTCAATGATGGCCGGGATCTACTTTGCTACCGTGGCGGTTTCGGGCTTTTTCCTGGGTTCTATCGTAGACAGGTACAAGAAAAAAACCTCCATGATGCTTTCGGGCATTTTTACCCTGATATTCTACGGACTGTCGCTGCTGATTTACCTGACTACACCTGCCGAAAATTTCAAGCACGATGACAGTCTTAGTTTATGGGTTTTCATTGTCCTCACGCTGTTTGGCGCGATCACCGGAAACATCCGCAGCATTGCACTATCCACAGTCGTGACAATTTTGGTTGAAGAAGAGGGCCGTGATAAAGCAAATGGTCTTGTAGGAACCGCAAATGGCGTTTCTTTCTTGGTTGCGTCAATTTTCAGCGGTTTGGTGATCGGCTTTATGGGTATGCTGTGGATGATCATCCTGGCATTGATCTGCACGGTGCTCGTAATCCTTCATTTAACTACCATTCACATTCACGAGAAAGGGATTGTCCATACAGATTCACACCTGGAAAGCATCGACATTCCGGGCACGATCAAGGTAGTGAGGCTGGTACCAGGGCTTTTCGGGCTTATTTTCTTCAATACTTTTAACAACTTTCTCGGCGGTGTATTTATGTCGCTCATGGATGCTTACGGACTTTCGATGGTGTCGGTGCAAACGTGGGGTATACTCTGGGGCGTGCTGAGCCTGGGTTTTATCATGGGCGGGCTGGCGGTGGCCAAAGTAGGTTTAGGAAAGCAGCCAATGAAGACGCTTTTCGTTTCCAATATCGTGATGTGGGTGATCACAATCATCTTTCCGGTGCAGTCGTCGATCGTGCTGCTGGCCGTCGGAATGTTTGTCTATCTCTGCCTGATACCCGTCGTAGAAGCGACTGAGCAGACTATCTTGCAAAAAGTAATTCCACACGAAAGGCAGGGACGTGTTTTTGGTTTTGCCCAAAGCATTGAGCAGGCCGCCTCTCCCATCACCGCATTCATGATCGGTCCCATCGCGAAGTTCGTTTTTATTCCTTTTATGACAACCGGCGCCGGAGTGAAACTGATCGGCTCCTGGTTTGGCATTGGCTCTGACCGCGGACTGGCATTTTTATTTATCGTAACCGGGTTACTGGGCCTGATTGTCACATTGATCGCCATGCAATCTCCTGCCTACAAAGCACTATCCAGGATTTATCAAAAACCGGAGACGTCCGAAATGGCGCCAACCGTTTAAGAATTGATCATCAAGCATTTTTTTCAACAACTAAACCAAAATGACCATGTTAACAAACGCAAAAGCATTCAACGGGTTTTCAGTAGGTGACTTGCAGGAAGCCAAACAATTTTACGGAGAAACGCTTGGCCTAAATGTGACCGAAGAAATGGAAGGTATGGTGCTGGGACTTCACCTGGCAGGCGGGCAGGAAGTAATGATTTACGCAAAACCCGATCACGAACCCGCAACCTACACGACATTAAACTTCAAAGTCGATGACATTGAAACGACGGTTAAGGAGTTGAAGGAGAAAGGGGTAACATTTGAAAGCTACGATTCACCGGATCTAAAAACGGACGAAGATAATATTTCAAGAGGCGAAGGACCGGTCATCGCATGGTTTACCGACCCGGCCGGTAACATTCTTTCGGTGATTCAGGAATAAGCGTTTTTAACCAAATGAAAATTTTCCAGCAAAGCATTCAGCTACGCGAAAAAAGGAGGGGATTTCACCTGATCACGGGTGAAATCCTCCACGTGATGCCCGAAATCTCCGAGATCAAAACAGGGATGTGCCAGGTTTTTATCCAGCATACTTCCGCCTCGCTCACCATCAATGAAAATGCCGATCCGACGGTCCGGAAGGATTTTGAAATGTATTTTAACAAAACGGTGAAAGAAGACGATCCTGATTATCAGCACGATTATGAAGGGTCCGACGACATGCCGGCACATTTGAAAGCATCTTTGCTGGGCAGCTCGGTAATGATACCAATTAAAAACGGCCGCCTCGCGCTGGGTACCTGGCAGGGCATTTATCTCTGCGAGCACCGCGACCATGGCGGGCCGAGAAGTTTTGTTGTGACGGCCTGGGGGATCTGAGCGTGCGCTGATCCTAATGTCACAATTCCCCCCTTAGAATGTCGCAAACAACATCCATTTCGCAGCTTATTAAGTAGTTAGTTTGTATTGCAGAAAAAGCAGTATACCAGCCAGTTCAGGCAGGGAATGCGCGACTGATCCATGTGGTGGTCGGGAGAATTGACCTTTGACAAACCTAAAATGCACGCGGGAATGGTAGAAATTTTCAAGACCAATGTTGAGAAGCCAAATCAGGCCAGGATTCTGATCAATCTCATCCAGCTGACATTCAACGGCTACGCTGCCACGTTCGACCTGGAAGACTGTGACAAGGTTTTGCGCATTAAGTCGGCCGATTGCGAAATCTGCGCGAAAAGTGTCATTCGTGTCATCAGACAATCGGGGTTTCAAGCGGAGATCCTGGAAGACGAAAACCAGACAACCACGCTATATTCAACTAAACTATCTTCCTTATTCCAATGAACAAGACAAAAATCATTTATTGGGTTGTCAACATTGTTTTTGCTTTGATGACGGGTGTGGCCGCGATTTTCGGCGCGATTTTCGCACCGGAGGCGATTAAGAATCTTACCGAACTTGGCTTTCTCATTAAACATTAAAACCCTTTCTCCAAATGCAAGTCATTAAAATCATCGTTCTGATTATCGTTGCCATCATTGTTTTGTTTTTGGTGATCGCGCTTTTTGTTAAAAAAGAATATGTCATTAAAAGAGAAATTGTCATCAACAAACCCAAACAGGCAGTTTTTGACTACATCAAATTCGTAAAAAACCAGGATCACTATAATACCTGGATTATGGCCGATCCAAATCTTTCCAAAACCTTTACCGGGACGGACGGCACCGTAGGATTTGTCTATGCGTGGGATAGTAAGATAGATAAAGTCGGCAAGGGGGAAGAACAGATCACCGGCATTACAGAAGGTCAGAAAATCGATCTTGAAATCCGTTTTATCAAACCCTTTGAGGGAATCGGCATAACAGAAATGACGACGGAAAATGTCGGGACCGGACAAACGAAAGTGACTTGGCAAATGGCTGGCAGCAGTAAATATCCGATGAACATTACCAATTTATTCATCGACAAGCTTCTAGGCACCGACCTGGAAACGAGCTTGAAAACGCTGAAAGGTGTTTTGGAAAAGTAATTGTTAAACTTCACAAAAGACTTTGACCGGCGCCGAAGAAAGTGTAAATCAGCCCGCAACATTTTGCAAAAAGTTGCGGGCTGACATTTCAAAAGGTCATATCTTGCAGCAATTAAAATTCAGATATTTCCCTGTTATGGCCCGCAAATTTCTAGTACTAGCACTGCTGCTTGCTGCATTTTCCAACGCTTTTTCCCAGGGTGCCGCGAGCACCAAAAAAATAGCCCCATTTTCGATGAGGCTTACAAACGGACAACTTTACAATTACTCCCAGCTGGCAGCCGGGCCGGTTGTGTTAATCTACTTTTCACCGGACTGCGAACATTGTCAGGCATTTACAAAAGATCTGGTAAAAAATTACAGTGTCGTAGCCAACAAGCAAGTGGTGATGGTAACATTCCAGGCGATGGATATGCTCAAACCTTTCGTCACCCAATACGGCCTGAATACATATTCCAATTTCAAAGTAGGCACCGAAGGCACTTCTTACGTTGTACAGAAGTACTATCAGATCCGCTCCTTCCCGTACATCGCGATCTACGACAAAAAGGGTAACCTGGTTAAGACTTTCGAAGGAGAACAACCGCACGAAGAAATTTTCAAGACATTGAAAGGGATTTAATCACCCCTTAAACATCCCCTCGTAATGTTTCGAGGGGAGCAGTATTGCGCCACTGGTCGAGTAGAACGATTGATCGGTCAGGTAAACGCCCTTTTGAGTTTTCACCCAGCTGCCGTCTGGCATCGGGAGGTAAGTCATGAGGCGGTCCCAGTTTTTGTAATATTGATGTCCGTTGGTTTCCTGCAAACCGATGGAAACGCCCGGGAAAGGCTGCAAACGGGCAGCGATGTTTTTATTCCAATCAACTAAAATCGGGTTGACAGTGAGGTCGGCGCAGAAGCAAGGGATTTTTTTCTCGTAGGCCAGCTGTGTGATTTTCATGGTCATACTCAGCGTTTTGGCGATGGCTTTTACCGCGATGGCCGAGTAGCCGAGCTCGATCCGGTGGGCGGCATCCTCAACGGTATGTGCACTTTCATCCGCTGCTACGCGCACGCCCAGATCTCCCACAAAAGCCTCGTTACTTTCTTCAAAAGGCTCTTCAATCACTGCGATCTGGTCAAATGCGCCGATCTTTTTGGCATGATCCAGAAAACGCAGCAACGTTTCCTTTTTCTCATAGCGGCCATTCATATCAAAATAATACGGAATTTTTCCACTCTGCGTGTAAGGCGTTTCGTAGTGCCCGATCGTTTTGTGCAGCGCCGTGAGGAACGCAATGTCCTTTTCGATCATTTCCTGCTGGGTACCTGCCGCGCCTGTTTTTAATTTTAAGATAAAATAACCTTCATCCGCTGCCTGCTGGATCCGCTCCGGCGTAGTACCTACTGCAAATGAGGGGATACTCGCCACCTTCTCATGCCGGTATGACAACCCCGGCTTATAAGCCGCGGGGATCAGATCATCAAACTGCGTAATGTTGTTTTCGCCCGCATACAGCAACCACGCAGCATTGTCTACACACACCAACGCATTCAGCGCGAAGGTTTTACGTAAATCGGCGTTGCCTGTGATTTTCTTCCCATAAGCCAGCACTTCCGGCAGCATATCGTCCAGCAGCTGCACAGGATTGGTGAACGTTGTGTCTCTCAACATTTGCAAAGCCCGCTCGCTCATGGCATACATCAACGCATTTCCCGCACTTTCGGAATGCGCCGCAAACACTTTTGAATCCGACCAAAGTACACCCTGCGTTCCCAAACCAACTTTCCGCATACCGGATTCCGATTCAAGCATCGCAATGCTCTGCCAGCTGTCGGTGATCGCGCTGCCTTTGAAACGGTACGGGTTCAGCGGCTCCCTTTCAAAATTCGAGTCGACATTTCTTATTTTGATCTTTTTCATAGTTGGTTCAAAAGGGTTGGGCAGTTTCGTAGCAGCACCGGCCATGGCGGCCAGGCTGGCTTGTTGCAAAAAAGTGCGGCGATCGAGGTTTGAATCCAGCATTATAAAGCAGTTTTTATCCTAGTATCAAAGACTCCCGCACCGTCTTGTTACCCTGTAAATAAAAATCAGCTGACGCTAAACGAGCCAACTGATCGATTAAAATTTAATTTCCCAAAAGACATCCTACGCGGTCTTTTTCAAGAAAAGCTTTTACAAATTGGTCATCAACCAAATGCGGATAAGCCTCGATTACCCGCGTAATCTCCTCGAATTGCCCGGGCGAAAGTGTTTCCTTTGGATTCAATGTCCAGATTCCCTGCATCAGGCCCTGTCTCCGCAAAACTTCGTGCACGCCGGTAATACAGCCGTGAAACTGATGAGCCGGGTCGAAGATTGCCGCATTCATATCAGTCACTTCAGCGTTGATACTCAGCATTTCAGAGAGGTTTTTGTCACCCTCGACACTTTCTTTGGTAAAATTGAGCAGCCGCACCGCCCGCTCCGTCCATACCGCCCAATGTCCGAGTAAACCACCCACAAAGCGCTTTTCAACGGTTTTTTCATCAATATGAAAACGGAATGTTGTCAGCAGATCGGCGATAATGTTGTCGTCGTTGCCGGTGTAAAGCGCAATCTCGTTTTTCCTGGATGAGCTGCAAACCGCACGTACCACGTCCAGGGTTTGGTACCGGTTGAACGCCGCCACTTTGATGGCGTACACATTGGGTATCTCTGCGAATTTTTGCCAGAAATCGTACGTGTAAACCCGCCCGCCAATCGCAGATTGCAAGTAAAAACCGAAGACGGGAATTACTTCCGAAACGGATTTAACGTGTGCAATAATCTCATCTTCTGAATGTTGCTTCCACGCAGCCATACTTACCAAGCCAAGATTATAACCATATTTCACGGCAATTTTCGCCTCTTGCAAAGCCTGGTCAGTCAGTCCGACGATACCGGCTACTTTGATAAAGGGTCGGTTGAGATTTGCTTTTTCAATTTCCTCAGCCGTAATCGCCAGCAGTTTCTCATACAAATTCACCTCCGGATCGCGGATTTCGAATTGGGTGGTATGCACGCCGATCGCAACACCTCCTGCGCCACTGGCAATATAATATCTGGTCAGCCGGCGCTGGCTGGGTTCGTCCAGTTGCAGATTTTCATTCAATGCAAGCGGGTGCGCCGGAATTGATGTGCCTTCGAGCAGCAGCTTTTTTATATCTTCTTTTAACATGTTTTTTGAAATTAAAACTGACCTTTCCGCTCCTGAAAATGCGTCGGTTTGTTAATCGTTTTCCCGCCTTCCAGCAACCACCGCGCCGTGATACCGATCATTTCCTTCAATGTGGTACGCGGGTAACCGAAAAGCCGGAAAGATTCGGCAGCATTACTTAACAAGGCGGTAGGTTGCTCCTCCCCTATAAATTGGGGTTCGATCTGAAAAATCTGACCGAATTCCTTCGCCAGCCACCGCAGGGACACCGTTTCAGGGCCGGTAATGTTAAGCAATTTCGCTGGTGCTTCGCAATGCAGCAGCGAGCGGATCGCCATTTCGTTGGCATCGCCCTGCCAGATCACATTCACGTGGCCCATATTCACATTGATCGGCTTGCTGTTCAGAACCGATTTGGCGATTTCCAGCAGCACGCCATATTTGAAATCGATCGCATAATTGAGCCTGTAAATCAGCAGCGGCGTGCCATAAACCGACGAAAAATACTGGAACATCCGCTCTCTGCCCAGGCACGACTGCCCATACTCACCTACCGGGTCCGGCCGGGTTTCCTCGGTGGCGCCGCCAGAATGTACCGGTGTGAACGGATAAACATTGCCGGTAGAATAAACCACAATATTTGATTTCCTGAATTTCTCCGCTACCCGACCCGGCAGATACGCATTCATCGCCCAAGTGTAAGGCTCATTATTGGAAGTGCCAAACTTGGTACCGGCGAGGTACAGCACATTCTCAACTTCCGGCAAATCCTGTAATTGACTATCATCCAGAATGTTGGCTGTGATTGTTTCGATTCCGTCAGCATTCAGTTCCGCGGTAATTCCTTCTTCACTAAATCTTGAAACTGCAATTACGCGCTTGCCCAGTCCTGCGCGGTCGATCGCCTGCTTGGCCAGCCTGCAAATGCTTGGACCGATTTTCCCGCCAGCGCCGAGCACCATGATATCGCCCTCGATCCGCTTCATATCTTCGATCAGCGCGTCGGACGGTTTCAGCCATTTTTCTTCCAAAGTTTCCGATATGTCCATTATTTGAAAAGTGGATTATTGAAGAATATTTCTTTTGAGTTGACGACGGCGAGTGAGAAAATAATGATCAGGCCTAGCCCAGCCGCAATTTTGACGAACGTACTATTCACTTTGTCACCCATGATCTTTTTATCATTCGCCACGAGGTACATGACCGTTCCAATAAATGGCACCACGAAAATGGTCACGCTCTGAGCAAAAACGATTAGTTCCAGGGGCAATTTCCCGAACCTTACCGCAATTGACGCACCTATCACCATCACCAATGCTACGAGATAGCGAACCTGTTTGGACGAAAAATTGCTTCCTAAACCCAGCGCATCCCCCAGCAAAGTGCCGCCAACCGATGCATTACCGATCACCGAAGAAAATGCCGCTCCGAAAAGCCCGATCAGAAAAACGGCCGAAGCATTACTTCCGAACAAAGGTTCCAGTGCCTTGGCCATATCCGATGCCGAGTTCACCTGGATACCTTTTGGTTTGAGGATCGCGGCGGCGCAAACAATGACAATGAAACACATGACGCCAAGCAGGATAATGCCGGTGGTACTGTCGTTCTTTTCATATTTCAGCGCCGGGTTTACCCTGATCCGCTCCTGAATGAGATAAGCCTGGTAGAGCGCGCCCACGATGGAAAAACAGGATGCCGTAAATGCGATGATCAGACCGGTAGAGCCAGCCGGTATTTGCGGCGTGACGACACCTTTCACCATTTCAGCGGCATCGGGGCTGGCGTTGAAAAATGTGGTAATAAATGAAAAGAGCATGATGACGATCAGAAAAATCATCGTCTTTTCGAGTACCGGATAAAAGCTTCTGAAAAAAAGCAGGCAGATGGCGAGCAGGTTGAAAAATATGATCCAGGGAATATTGGATGTATGAAAAAGCTCTCCGGCCGCTACGCCTACACCTACTGAGTTACCTGCCTGAAATGAGGTAGCCACCAGGAAAACACCGATTCCCATCGCCACGCCAGCCCAATTCCCCCACTTTCCTCTGACCGTGGCAAGTAATGATTGCTCGGTTGCGCCGCCAATCCGCGTGGCCATCCCAGTGAAAATCGCCATGAAGAAAATGGCCGCGACCACCAGCCAGAGCAGCGAGTAACCGTAAAGCGCGCCCATTTTTGACGTAATGGTGAGCTTACTTGGTCCGAAAACCAGTGCTGCCGTGATCATTCCCGGCCCCAGCGACCGCAGCCAGCGGAGCACGCCTGATGTAGATTTTTCCAAAGTAAAAGTGATGGGTTTAGGATAGACAAGAATGCAATTTCGGGCGACGTGCACGTACACGTAAATATATTGTTCATTTTTCAAATCTCGCAATACCCATATCATTGTTGTTTAAAAATGTAAGAAAACCAGCAGATATTTGGTTAGAATCTTTCCTGACCGCTACTTTATGGAGATATGAAAACATTCTTTCTCTCTGCATTTTTGCTGGCAGCAAGCCTCACGTCTTTTTCTCAAACCAAAGCGCCCCGCCTGATCGTCCGCGGCGATGATATGGGTTACTCGCATTCGGGGAATCTGGCTTTGATCAAATGTTCAAAAGAAGGTTTTCAAACGTCCATCGAGATCATTGTGCCGTCGCCCTGGTTTCCGGAAGCGGTAAAAATGCTGAATGAAAACCCGCAGATTGATGTCGGGATACATTTGGCAATCACCAGTGAGTGGGATAATGTGAAGTGGCGGCCGGTTTCGGAATGTCCTAGTCTGCGCGATGAGGATGGCTATTTTTACCCGATGATCCACCCCAATAAAAACTATCCGAAGCGGGCGATTAAAGACAATGACTGGAAAATCGCTGATGTGGAAAAGGAATTCCGGGCGCAGATTGAACTGGCGTTGAAAAAATTACCGCGCATCAGTCACGTTTCGGCGCACATGGGCTGTACAGGTATCTCGCCGGAAGTAAAAGCTCTAACCAAAAAATTGGCGCAGGAATATAAAATCCCGATCGACGCCGAACCGGCAGTGAGCTACGCCGGCTATGACGGGCCGCACAAAACGCCGGAGCAAAAAGTGGCGAGTTTCATCAAAATGCTGGATAAGCTGGAACCCGGTAAAAGTTACCTTTTCGTAGATCATCCTGGCCTCGACGATGCAGAGTTACAGGCAATTCACCACATTGGATACGAAGACGTGGCGCAGGACCGGCAGGGCGTGACGGATCTTTTTACCAGTAAAAAAGTGAAAGACGCCATACAGAAGAAAGGTGTTGTTTTAATCACCTATAAAGACTTGGCCGGTCAATAGGCACATCCATCCCCGTTATTTACGCCTTTGTCATAAAAAGCTTTCCGGGAAATAAGTATTGGGACAAATTTGTGGTATCAATAACAAACCATGAAAATGTCAAAATTTCTGCTCACTGCTATTATTGTTCTTGCGACCCTCCTTACACCTGCTTTTGCCCAGTTTCCTGGCGGCGGCGGTGCGTCGCAGCCCAAAGCGCTTCCTGGCACGGCGGGTGATCAAACCCCGAAAGGTACTTCTAAAATTTCCGGCTCCATTGTAGATTCAGCCTCGACCAAAGGCATTGAATTTGTGAGCGTTGCGCTTTACAGCAAAACGAGCGGCCAGGCCGTGGACGGTACTGTGGCCGACGAAAAAGGAAAATTTACATTGACCAAACTGCCAGCCGGCGACTACAAAGTGCTGGTATCTTTTATTGGTTATGCCAACAAAACCATCGATAACATCAGCCTTGGAAAAGGTCAGGAGCTGGACCTGGGCGTAGTTACGCTTGCTTCCAACACCAAAACATTAAATGAGGTAACGGTTACCGGCCAAGCTGCTTTGATCGAAGAAAAAGTGGACCGACTGGTTTACAATGCTGAAAAAGACATTACCGCAAAAGGTGGCGACGCGACGGACATTCTGCGTAAAGTACCGCTTTTGACGGTCGATCTGGATGGAAATGTCTCCCTCCGAGGCAGCCAGAATATCCGGGTGTTGATCAATAATAAGCCTAGTACGATCATCGCAAACAGTGTTGCCGATGCTTTGAAGCAGATTCCTGCGGACCAGATCAAATCGGTGGAAGTGATTACAAGCCCGTCGGCCAAATACGATGCGGAAGGTTCGGGCGGTATCATTAATATTATTACCAAGAAAAACAGCTTGCAGGGCCTGAACCTGAATGTGGATGCGGGTGTGGGTAACAGAGGTTCGATGCTATCTTTAAATGGCGGTTACCGCAAAGGAAAAGCGGGTGTTACGCTCGGCGGATTTGGTCGCGGGATTTATAATACCATAACCAAAACTTCATTGGAACAAACCAGTACCGTAAACAATATGACTACGAAAACAATCCAGACCGGCGACGGCAGCAGCCATGGACTTTTCGGAAATTATAACCTGGGTTTTGATTACGATCTGGCTAAAAACCAAAGTCTTACGGCGGGTGTGAAATATGGCGTGCGGAATTTCAGCAACCAGCAGGATCTGATGACGCGGCTCATGAAAACCGGCTCGACGGATTTTACCAGCACCCGTAATGTGGATGCGAAAAATAACTCTGGAACCGTGGACGTGAATATCGATTACCTGCATACTTTCAAACCGCAGCAGGAATGGAGCATTTCAACATTGTACAGTCGCAACGATTTGACAAACGATTTTGACGCAGACCTGCTCAACGGCAGCCGCGAACTGACCGGACGCCAGCGTAACCTGAACAAAAGCGTAAACCAGGAATACACTTTACAAACAGATTACCAGACGCCTATCAAGAAAAACCAACTGCTGGAATTTGGTGGAAAAGCGATTTTCCGTGAAGTAAAAAGTGCTTACAGCTTCCTCATCGCGGAACCTACCGGCGACTTCCGTCCTGAAACCGACCAGCCAGCCGGTGACCTGACTTATCACCAAAACATTGCAGCGGGTTACTCCTCTTACACTTATACGACCAAAAAACGCTACACATTAAAAGGCGGCTTGCGTTATGAGCATACGTTTATTGATGCAAGTACAAACGAAGGAACCGTGGGTGTAGGAAATTACGGCGTGCTGGTACCGAGTGTGAATGCTTCTAAAACATTCAAAGGTACTACCCTGAAACTGGGTTATAACCGCCGAATCCAGCGTCCGGGCTTGCAGCAGCTTAACCCGAACTTCAATTCGGCCAACCCGCAGAACATTACCATCGGTAACCCCGAGCTGAGACCTGAGTTGACCAATAACTTTGAGCTGGGATTGAGCAAAAACATCAAGAAAACGTTTGTAAATGCGACCTTCTTCGGCCGGGTGACAAATAACGCGATCAGCCAGGTACGTCAACCTTCGGATACTTTGGCGGGTGCTATCGTGACCACTTACCAAAACATTGGAAAGCAGCACGCTTATGGTACCAACCTTTTTGCAAATGTGGCTGTGACTACCAAGATCAATGTCGGGATCTTTGCAAATGCATTTTATACTACGCTGACGGGACTTTCTCTCGGATCAGACGGTAAGTCGGAAGAGATCAAAAACGACGGTTTCAATGTCAGCGGTGGGGTTTTCTCGCAGGCTACTTTCGGAAACGGCTGGGGCGCGCAGGCTTTCGGGTTTATGCAGGGTAACCAGGTGCAGTTGCAGGGGATGCAGGGTGGTTTCGGATTTTATACCGTAGGTGTGAAAAAGGAATTCAACAACAAAAAAGGAAGCGTTGGTCTTGCAGCTGAAAACTTCCTGAGCAAACGATACAACATTCACACGAGCCTGAACTCGGCACAGTTTAATCAGGTCAACGATGTATACCTTTATAATAGAGGCGTCAGGCTGACCTTCACTTATAAAATCGGAAAAATGACGATGGATGCGCCGAAGAAAAGAGCTAAGTCTGTCAGCAATGACGACGTGAAGAGCGATGGCCAACAGTCTGGCGGTGGCGGAGGTGGCGGCCAGGGCGGCGGCGGCAACGCACCCCGGTAGTTAATTGACCAACATTACTTTGATACTCACAAAACTACATTTTAACGCATATCTGACTTATTTATGAAAACCAACAAGCTTTTTCTGGCATTCGCCGCGGTCATTCTCTCGACAGCCGCTAATGCGCAAACCGTCGACGAACTCGTTGAAAAACACGTCGCTGCTCTTGGCGGCATGGACAAAATCAAGGCGGTGAATACGATGATCACCGAACGTTCACTGGCCGTACAGGGAATGGAAATCCCGACCAAAACGATTTTGGTCGTTAACAAATCGGTTCGTACAGAGTCTACCGTCATGGGGAATCAGATGGTACAGGTGGTGAGCGATGGCAAAGGCTGGATGATCCGTCCCACGATGATGGGCGGTACCGGCGAGCCTGAGGACATGCCGGCCGATCAGCTGAAACAACAATTGAGCAGCCTTGATCCTTTCGGCGGATTAGTGAGTTATAAAGAAAAAGGAAACCAGGTAGAACTGGTGGGGAAAGAGAAAATGGATAAGAAAGACGTATATCACCTGAAAGTGACTGACAAAGGCGGCCAGGTGATCGACGAATTTATGGACGCAAATACTTATCTTATCAGTAAGGTGAAAGTGAATATGAACGGACAGGATGGAGAGATCGAACTGTCTGATTACAAAGAGATTGACGGAATTAAAATGCCTAATAATATGGATATCTCCAATCCGCAAATGGGCACATTAACCTTCATCACCAGCAAAACTTTGATTAACCCGACCGTAGATGAAGCGGTTTTCAAACGTCCGGTGAAATAGTTTTTTTCCAACTGAATTAAAAAGCGTTGCCCGGCGGCAGCGCTTTTTTTATTGTTTACATATTAATAATTTAGAGAATAAATGGCACTTTTCTGAGTGACTTGTACAACTATTTTGATAAATATTACAATTGAAAGTAATAATTTCTACATAAACACGAATTATCTGGTTTAATATTATACTTTTGGCAAAGTCGTGAAAACAAAAAACAGGCCATAAATCTGGCCTCGTCAAAATGAAAAACATCTTACTGGTAGAAGACCACGCCATAGTCAGGCTTGCAACAAAGTACCTGATTACCGACTTGGTTCAGCCATGCGCTATTTATGAGGCCACAAGTTTTGGGCAAACATTAGCGAAGGTTGCCGCACACACATTGGATTTGATCCTGCTAGACATCAGCATTCCTGATGGCGAGGGGTTTAACATGATCCCCAAGATCCGCGAAATACAGCCCAAAGTCCTCATACTGGTTTTTACCAGCCTGGAAGAACAGATTTACGCCCTGCATTATATCAAGGCTGGCGCGAATGGTTTTCTTTCCAAAAATTCTTCTCAAACCGAGATCAAGAAAGCGATTCTTTCCATGCTCAACTCCGGCAATTACCTGAGCCTGGCCATCCAGCAGCAGCTTCTCCGCAACACGCTGGACAGCAAAGCGAATGTTGAAAATCCGCTGGAAAGCCTCTCGCAAAGAGAACTGGAAGTAATGGATATGCTCCTCGATGGCCTTTGGACAAAGGAAATTGCCATTTTCCTCAACCTCACCGAAAGTTCTGTGAGTACTTACAAAGCGCGCATTTTTGAAAAGCTGCAAGTTTCGACGCTGATCGAAATGTTCAAGAAAGTGCAGTTTTATAAAGGATTCAACGAAGAAGTCTGAATTACTGAAATCTCCTCTTGCATCATTACGAAAGTTTCGTAGATTTACGAAAACGTCGTAAATATGGAGAAGCTAACGCAGCAGGAAGAAGAAGCCATGCAGGCGATCTGGAAAACCGGGGAAGGCAGCATCAAGTCTTTTATGGCCGAAATGTCTGCGCCAGGCCCCTACACCACCCTCGCATCTACCGTCAAAAATCTTGAAAAAAAGGGTTTTGTCACGAGCCGGCTCATCGGTAATGTGAATGTGTACACCCCCGCGCTCACCGAGGAAGCCTATAAGCAAACCTTTATGGGCAATGTTGTTAAAGACTACTTTGAGAATTCTTATAAGGCGCTCGTGAGCTTTTTTGTAGAGAAAAACGAGATTTCCGCTGATGAGCTCAAAGACATTATCCGCTTGATTGAGAAGAAAAAGTAGGTCACCTAAAACCGCATTTCTATGTCACCTTTCATAGAATATCTCATCAAATTATCTGTTAGCCTGGCAGCCGTCAGTCTTTTTTATCAATTGATTTTACGACGCTTAACATTCTATGACTGGAACCGCTGGTTCTTTATCGGCGGTACCTTCGTATCCTTCCTGATCCCGCTAATTAACGTTAATCAAACCATTCCGGACTTTCCGGTAAAAACCGGCGGGACCTGGGTGAGTAACATTCCGAGCATTCATCACATTAATCCGGCCGCAACATTGCATGTTGCACAAACTCAAAGCCATACATTCAGTTATGAGACTTGGGTTTTAATGCTTGTTTGGGTGGGCGTTGCGGTGATGCTTGGACGGTTTCTGCTGCAAGTTGTCTTCTATGTGCGCGTCCGCAAACATGCGCGGCTGGTTTCCAGCGAGGGAGTGAACATTTACCATCTTGAAAAAAATGTAAATCCTTTTTCTTTTGGCAACTCCATTTTTTTCAATCCCGATCTGCACCAACCGGAAGATTTGAAAAACATTATACTCCACGAATATGTGCATGTGCGTCAAAAGCACAGTTTCGACATTATATGGAGCGAGCTGCTTTGCATTGTCTGCTGGTTCAACCCGTTTGTTTGGCTGATCCGCTATGCGATGCGGCAAAACCTGGAATTTATCGCTGACCGGAAAGTGCTGGAAAACCATGTAGACGCGCGCCAGTACCAGTATTTGTTGCTGAAAGTAGCTGGTGTACCTGCATACCGGATCGCAAACCAGTTCAGTTTTTCGTCCTTGAAACAGCGGATCATTATGATGAACAAAGGAAAAACGCCGCAGATTTTTCTTGCATGGTTTCTGTTTTCGCTCCCGCTGATTGTGTTGCTGGTGGTGATGTTCAGAAAGGAAATCGGTGAGCTGACCGGGCAACAAATAGCGCAGCTAACCACCACGAAATCACTACCAAAGGATAAAAAGCTGGTGCACATTGCGGGGATGATCATGAATGCGGAAACCAACAAACCGGTGCCGGGCATGACTTTGAAGATGACTTACAATGATCAGTTTGTCAAAACCATCACGACGGACGAGCGCGGATTTTATTATCAAAAACTGGTTGTTCCGAAAATTGACAGTACGCATGGAATGAAGATTGGTCGGGATAAGAAAGTGAGCATCAGCTCGCATAGCTTGTCGCTTTCTTACGATGGCAGCGCTTTCGCCAGCTTTTCATTCGGAGACCTGCGCACCTGGGATGCACTACATGAAGGCGCTTTTCCAGTAATTTTTGCCGTGCAAGGCCCGATGCCGAACTACCGCACCGAATTTTACGGCATTGAAAAAAATGTGTTTTTTGACTCTTTCACCGGGGACAATGTAAGAGAAGCCATTTATGAATCACTTTCAAAAAAATTACCCAATTATTTGACCGAGCATACCCTTAAATCTGATTTTAGAAAAGCCTACCCTTTTCCGAAAGAAGTGATCACGAAATTCAGAAATGGCTATTTTGACCGAAAAAAAGAACTTGTGGCTTATGAGGGACAGATCAATTTTATATTGAATGGAAAAACGGCGACTTACCAGCAAGTCAATGAGGCATTCCAGGACTATCCTTATGAACTGAATGCAAAAAATGAATTCAGGTCGATGCGCAAAGACGGATTTTACTCGCAAATCGCTTACATGACCTTACCACTTTACAAAGATGCTGCGCCGGCCTATGTAGTCAACGGTAATGTCGGGTGGAAAAATGTGCAGGATTTTGACCTGGAAATTTTGCAAAAAGAGCCTTACTTTCTGGATGGTTTCAGGCAGATTTATGGCGTTGAAAGCAATATGATGCCGGTTAAAGGTGAAATCCGGAAGGTGGCGCTTTTCACCGGAAAACTGGCGCGGTACTATGATCCCGAAAGTGACAGAATCTGGTGGATCGAAACCAGGCCGGAACCCGAAGTGTTCGAACGGCCTGATATCGCAGCGAAATAACCGCTATTTTTTCTGGTTCAACTCAATCAGGTAACCGTCGGGATCCGCAAAATAAATCTGCGTGACGCCATCGAAACGTACCTGCTTGTGGAATTTGATTTTCTTGCTCAGCAGAAATTTCTCAGCACCTGCAATCGAGCTGACGAACATGGCGAAATGTCCGCCATTCCGGTCATTTACTACTTCAAAATTGCGTCCGGCCAGCAAGTGGATCATTTGTCCGTCGCCGGTATCAAACCAGGCGCGGATCGCTTTGAGGCTGTCGGGCACTTCCACGGGTTTCAGCCCAACCACATCACGGTAAAAATCACGGCTCGCAGGAATGTCTTTCACTTGCAGCGCCAGGTGGTTTAAACGCACAAAACCCAGGCTGCTGCCATCCGCTACCTGGGCCATAACATTCTGGCAAGACCAGAATAACATTACACAAAGAAGAATCTTTTTCATAAAAATGGGGAATAATTCTTGTGCAATTTAGGGAATGTTTTTGTTGCTACGAATGCACCGCGTGGCAACAAAAACCGCTTATCTTGCGCCCATGAATGATCCTTTTTTAAAAAGATACTTTCCCTGGCTGCTTCTTTCCGGGATCGTACTGAACATTCCCGGCCTTTTTCTCGACATACTTGAACCCGACGGCGCGCTGTACGCCACACTCGCCCGGCACATTGCTGAACACAATGATTGGGTTAACCTTTTTGGCGATGGTCACGACTGGCTCGACAAGCCGCATTTTCCCTTCTGGATGGCTGCACTGAGTTATAAGATTCTCGGTATCAACAGTTTCGCCTACAAACTTCCTGCATTTATCTTCTGGTTGATCAGTTTGCGCTACACCTATTTATTAGGCCGCGACCTTTACGATACCGATACTGCCCGCATGGCAACATTAATCTACGCCGTCGCATTTCATAGTACGCTCAACAATTTCGACGTCCGCGCCGAGCCTTATCTAACCGCCTGCATCATCGCTTCCACCTGGCACATGCTGGTAGTTTATAAAAAGAAAAATAACCTTCACATCATTTGGGCGGCACTTTTTGCAGCATGCGCCATCACGACCAAAGGCATTTTCGTATTGCTGACGATCGCGGGCGGCTGGGTGATCTTCTGGATTTTGACCCGGCAGTTCAAAGAATTCCTAAACTACCGCTGGTGGCTGATGCTGGTCCTCACTTTCCTTTTTATTCTGCCTGAACTTTACACCCTGTATGTGCAGTTTGACCTGCATCCCGAGAAAGTTGTTTTTGGTAAAACCAATGTTTCCGGACTTCGTTTTTTCTTCTGGGACAGCCAGTTCGGGCGGTTTTTCAATACCGGGCCAATTAAGGGAAGAGGCAGCATTACTTTCTTTTTACACACAACAC
Organism: Dyadobacter luticola; assembly: GCF_005860805.1. Lineage (GTDB taxonomy): Bacteria > Bacteroidota > Bacteroidia > Cytophagales > Spirosomataceae > Dyadobacter > Dyadobacter luticola. The sequence continues at coordinate 1,439,857 of NZ_VCEJ01000002.1, forward strand.
TCTGGGCGTTTTTACCCTGGTCGCTGGGGCTGGTTGGCGGGTTGTTTTATCTGATCCGTTTTGATAAAAACAAACAACCGATCCGCTGGGTGATTTACGGAAGTACCCTGCTTACTTTCCTGCTGTTTTCACTTTCCAAATTTCAGTTACCACATTATCTCGTCATCCTTTTTCCCTACTTCGCGTTAATTACGGCTTATTTTTTCAGTCAAATTGCGAACCGGCCGGTGTTGAAAACCTTGTCGAACATTCATACGGTTTTGGCCATCATTGCACTGGCTCTGGTAGGTTGGCTGCAATTTGTTATGGATATCGAAAACGGCTTTTGGGTTGTCGGAGCGGGTGCTTTGGTTGTGATTGCAAGTTTTTTTATTCCTTACAAAAACCAGTTGCAGCAGCTTTTGTTTAAATGTTACACCATGGCTGCCGTGTTGTACTTGTATCTTTTTGTTTCCTTTTATCCCTTTTTGCTCACATTTCAATCGGGTCGACAAGCTGCGAGAGCGATTCCCGAGCAGGATAAAAACCTGCCCGTGGCGGCTTATGGTGAATTCTCTTACACCTTCGAGTTTTATTCTCCCAGCGAGGTACGTCTGATCTGCGATGAACCAACTTTGCAGTCGTTTATCAGCAAAGCACCCTGCTATCTCTACACCACGGAAGCAGTCGCAAAAAGCTTGCTGCAATCCGGTCTGAAAGCCAACATCAAAGCCAAGCCAAAACATTTCCACATTACCCGGCTGAAATATCCTTTTTTAAACAAAAAAACCCGGTCTCAAACGTTGGAAACCAGGTATTTGCTTTTTATCAATTAATGCATTTTCCGGCTATACCATCCCCGGTAACTTTAATCCTGAACCTTTCAGGCCGTTCATGATCTTTTCCTGGATATCCATTTTGGTGTCCACATAACCATGTGAATCCAGCCAGACATTCACCATCACTTTGTAGCCGTCCGATTCGATGGATGATATCCCGATGCGCCATTCGGGTACTTTCAGGGCATTTTGAGCATTGTTGAGGACATTGTCGATGGTACTTTTTAGTACATTGAAATCAATCGCATTGCTGAATTTCAGCTCAATATCCAGCCGGCGACTGCCCAGCCCGCTCAGGTTGATGATGACTTCGTTGGACAACTTACTGTTGGGGATCACCACCAGCCGGTTATCAAACGTATTCACGATGGTATAAAAAATCTTGATCGCCTGCACGGTCCCCTCCTGCCCCTGCGCCACAATGTTATCGCCTACTTCAAAAGGTTTGAGGATCAAAATGAGTACGCCGCTCGTAAAATTCTGCAATGTTCCCGACAGCGCCAGGCCGGCTGCAACGCCGATAGCGCCCACCAGAGCGGCAAAAACGGTCATTTGGATGCCCACAATCTGCATCACCGAAATGATCAGCAGCACCCGCAATGTGGTGATAGTTACACTTAGAAGAAACGGCGTGAGTGACGGGTCGATCTTTTTCCGGAACATGTGACCATTCAGCCAGCGGGACAAAATTCTGATAAGCCAGAAACCGATGATCAATACACCGATGCCCAGTAAGAGAGACGGCCCGGTGCGAAGAATCCACGCATAGGCCTGGTTGTAAAATTGGGTAAGCTTCATTTTTTAAAGGGTAAAATTCAAAAAAACCTGCGCTGAAAAATCCATTCCAAAATCTGGCCGCATTGTCAGATTAGCAAGGGTGATTGGCTTTTGGCACGTTTTTTGACCATTACAACTTGATTTCGCAGCATTTTAGCACCGCTGCAAAACGCATTTCAGGTTAACAAAACGAATTCGAAAAAACTATAAAAGACCATGGAAACAGAACACAAAAAAGGAAGAGTTGGCAATATCATCATGATCCTGCTGCTTGTTGCAGCGGTGGTTGGTTTGGGGATGCATTTTATGAAACCCAAGAAAATTGATACGGCGGCCAACGAAAACATGACCCTCTTTATCAATAACAAGATCAGTGACATTGATCAGAAACTGGCGAAAGATGACAAGATCCCGGATATCGCGACGGAGCTTTCGTGGCACAAATCGAATACCGCGCTTTATAATGAAGTAAAAGCCAACAAAGACAAGGCTATCAAAGAAAAAAGGAAAGTGCTGGAAGATAAAATGGTGAAAATCCAGAAAAAGGAATTTCCGGAACTGAGAGACGCTTATGTAAGCTCAAAAAAGGAAATCCTTGGTCAGGAGAAAATCGAGGTATCACTCTCCGGGGATAACAAAGAAATCCTGACATTCAGCGGCGATCGTTTTGCTCCTGAAAAAGCCCAGAAAAGTTTTACAAAAAGTATCGAGGAAATTGTGAGCGATTTGCGGTTTAAAAAGATTGTCTACAAATCGTCCGATAAACAGAAAGATTTTGCTGATTACAAAATTGACTCAAAAACGGATACAGAAATTTAAAAAAAAGCCGGACTTAGATCCGGCTTTTTTGTTGTTGCGTCATATTGAAAACAATTCTCTACATCAAGATTCTGGCTCCGTAACGAATTCGCTTTTGTAAACACGGTACATGACCAGCAGCAAGCTGATCAGCAGCGGACCGAAGATAAATCCCCAAAAACCAAAAAGCTTTAAGCCCGCGATCAGACCAAGAATGGTCGTGACCGGATGTACATCTCCTACCTTTTTCAGGAAGGTAATCCGCGCGAGGTAATCAATGTTGCCAATGATGATGACGCTATAAGCTAGCAAGCCGATCGCCTTACCGCTCTCGCCGGTGGAAAACAGGAAAATGACCAGCGGGATCCAGATCAGCGCAGTTCCGATGACCGGAAAAAACGCAAAGATACCAGTCACCATTCCGAGCAGGAGAAAGTCTTTGATCCCAAACGCCCAATAGCCGACCACCGCAACAATGCCCTGAATCACGGAAATCAGCGGTATCCCGAGCGCATTTGCCCGTACCATCCCAATGATTTCATCAGCAAAGAGGTCAATGTTACGACGTTTGAGGGGAATATTTTTTTTCAGATTGTCTTCGATATCATGCCCGTTCTGGAACATGAAAAATGCCAGGAACAAAATCATCAGCAAGTTTCCGAGCATAGTCGCCGAGCTGTTGAGGATGATGGGAATGAATCCGGTAACTCTTTTTTTCAAATCCGCAGTCGCTTCTTTTGTCAACAAATCCTGCCCGGTCCACTGTTTGATCTGATTGGAAATAGCATTGATCGCATGGTTGACCTGCTCCGGTTCTTTGATGATCACATTGATCTTATTGTAAACCATTTGCAGGGAAAGATAGATGGGCGCTACAATGCACGCCAGGAACGCTACCATGAACAAAATAGCGGTCAGACTTTTGTTCCACTTCTTTTTTAATGTCAAATAAAAATACCATCTGCGGCACAGAATGTATAAAGTCAGTGCCCCGAGGAAGCCAGGAAAAAAGGTATATAATTGTTTGAAAACGGTGACTGACAGCGCGATGACCAGCACTAAAAAGAAAATCTGCCTGAGTCTGTTGTTAAAATCTGGATTCATGTGGGGGAGATTTAATGCATCAAACCGTTCCACAATTACTATACCAGCTGTTTTGTAGAATTAGCTATTGTAGCAAGACAGAATTTCAAAGGTTTTGTCAACTTTTTTCAAACCTTGGCCAACGAAAACAATATTATTTTTGTCCTGATAAAAATCAGATAGATTCAAAATCACCCTATGAAAAGTTTACAGAAACTGTTGCTGCTTGTTATCATCACGGCCGGTTGCAGCAAAGACGATGTACCAAAAGGTACGCCCGATTGTATACAGGATAAGATCAAGGAAATCCTCGCGGAAGGTGTCTGGAACCCGCCGGCGAAAATTTACAGGTATACCTTCAAGGGTGAGACGGTGTACTATATACCGCAGCGGTGCTGCGACATTCCGAGCGTTTTGCTGGACGAAAATTGTGCGGTAATCTGTTCGCCGGACGGCGGTTTTGGAGGCTCGGGAGACGGCAAGTGCCCTGAATTTTTCAAGGAAAGATCAAATGAAAAGCTCATCTGGGAAGACGATCGCCACCCCTGATGAGCTTCACTATGAGGCTTTTACCTAAATTACAAATCAGAATAGTCCGCAGGATAAAGGAATGTCGTCACATTTTTGGAAACATTGTTCTGGTACTGCGGATCGGCTTTCAGCTTCGTCCACTCGGGCGAAGCGAAGAATGCCTTCCAATGTTCTTCCCGCGAATTTTTATCCGAAAAAGTAGTCATATACATCAGGTTAGGCATGGTACTGCCAGCAATAACCTCTCCATAAAATACCGAGTTAAATTCCAGTCGGCTGAAAAGTGGCACCTCGCCACCCGCATTGAACATTTTGACCTTGTTCGCATGGATCTTTTCGGTGTGGCCTTCATAGCTTCTCAATTCATAGATCCGCTCGCTTTTTGGTACAGTCAGCTTTGACTGCGTAATCATCGGCGCATCCTCGAAAGCCTGCAAAACGATGGTTTCAAACCTTGTGTAAGGCGGATTTTTGTATTCCGCATCGATATAATCCTTGCCGCTCGAAAGGTAGCTGGCATCTTTTTTCAGTTTCTCGGGCAAAGTCAGCAGCTGGTCCAGCGATTTCATCGGCGTAAGCACATACACCTTTTTGCCATATAAAGCCGTATCTGCATTAGTAGGCTTAAAAACCCCGATCGTTTTCACACCCATCCGGTGCAGTGCCGGAATGTAAGCGTCTTTCAGGTAGCCATCGAGCCGTGCTTCCTGGTCTTTATTTTTGATGGTATATACCTTGATCTGGTAAAAATCACGCTTGGGCGGGGCTGCAAAAATGCCTGCCGAAGTGGAGAAAGTGAGCAGCATGCAAAACAGAATAAGCCTGCCGGTAAAAATGGTTTTCATAGGTTAAGAAATTTGCGATAGATAGTAAAACTCTCCTACCAAAGTCTCGGGTCGGGCAACTTTACCTAGTCCGTTTCCCGCAAATTTCAACCTTATATCTTGAATCCAACCGTCAGGAAGCCCGTGCGGCCGTCGCTGGGAATGATACCCGGCCCTGGAAAACCCAAAGCGCGGCGGGTGAAATATTTTTCGTTCAGCAAGTTGTTGACACTCAGGCTGAAATTAAATTTGTTCATCTGATAGTTCGCTGTCCAGTCCACCAGCTTGTACGCCGGAATTTCCCCCACAAGTCCGTCGGCCGTATGGGAAGAATTGTAGGCGTCGGAAAATTGCTGGCTTGTGTAAGCAAGCTGGACCGTCGTGCTGAAACGCGATTTTTTAAATGTAACACCCGTACGCAGGATCATTTTCGGTGCAAATTCTACTTGTTTCCCGACAATCAGGGCGGTCAGCAACGGGTTAATTGCCTTGGTATAAGCAGCGTCGGTATAGGCAATGCTGGCAAAAAGCGACAAATCTCCCGCATTTTCAGATTTTGAAAACATTCTCAGGAGATTCACTTCTCCAAATGCTTCCACGCCGCGGCTCCGGGAGCGGCCCACATTCGTACGGTACCGGATCACTTCCAGCCCATCGTCGCTGGCTTTGCGGATGATGCCAATCCGATTGTTATAGTCTAAATAATAAGCACTTAGGTCAAAATTCAGCCAATCTTTCAGCTGTCCCCGAAAGCCGAGGTCCGCATTGAAACCGGTCACATCTTTCAAGTTCGGGTCGACCTGAAAATTGGGCGTACGCACCTGAATGTCAGAGTAATTGACCGGACTATAATTTTGTGAAATGTTGAAATAAACCTCCGAACCCTCCGAAACCGCATAATTCAGCCCGATCCCAAACAAAGGAAATGAACGCGTCTTTTGCTGATTTCCGGGCACTACCTCATTCGTTTTATCCTCGATACTGAATCCGCGCGCATTGGTATTGATATATTCCATCCTGAAACCGGGCGTAACGCTCCATTTATCCGTCAGCCAAAGTACATTTTCAACAAAAAACGCCGCATTGTGGGACGGAAAAAGGTAATCAAATTCATCGATGCTGGACTTGTCAGAAAACTGGAAATCAGCACCTTTACCGCCTGCGCCGGTACCTTGCGCCTTGGAAGTCCGTCCGTGGAAATACCTCGCTCCGAGCAGTAGGGAGGAAGTTTTTTTAAAGATTTCGTAGCGGTGCAAAAACCGCAGCTCGGTTCCCCAGTTGCGGTAATGATCGTAGGAAAGCTGCCGCCGGGCTGTGGTATCGGTTTTATCCCGCAAAGGATTGATAATGTTGCCAATAGATCCCCGCTCGGCGATCAAACCATATGTGCGCAGATTAAATTTCGTCTTTTCGGTAAAAGCATAATCCACGTGCGCGGCGGGAATGTACCACTTGGCTTTAAACCAGTTTCCGTTTCGGTAGCTGGCGCGCGTGTTCTCGGCAAACTGCGCGTCGGTCAACCCGCCCGGCTGCTGCATCAGGTAATCCATCAACGTAATGTCACCTCCGATTTTCAGCTTTTCCGATACATCCCAATTCAGCGATCCGTAGCCGGTATTGACATTAAATTGGGTGTTATCGCGCCAGCCATCGCCTTGTTTGTGCTGATAAAAAGCATAATAATTTACCTTCCCGATTTGCCCGCCGAGTGCATTAAAAGAAGTAAAAACACCGTAAGTGCCGATTGTCTGGCGGGTTTCAAATTCTACTTTCTTATCAACATTGCCTTTTTTAAACTGAAAATTTAGCAGGCCGCCAAACTGCGTACCATATTGCAGCGAAGCAGCCCCGCGCACGATCTCAATGCGGCTGATGGCCTCGGCTGGCGGGGTATAGTAGCTTTCAGGGTATCCGATCGGGTCCGCAGAAATATCGTAACCGTTTTGGCGGGAATTGAATTCAGTGGTACGATTGGGGTTCAAGCCCCGCGTCGCGACGCCCAGCTGGATGCCATAAGAATCGTTTTCTACAATGTTCACACCGGGGACGCGGGCATAAATCTGCCGCGCATTGTTGGTGGAAAGATTGGCATTAACACCCTGTAAAACAATGACTTCATTTTTCTTCCCGGCGTAAATCCCCATATTTTCCACGTCCGCCAGGCGGCGCAGGCCGTTCACATTCTGCTTCTTTTCAATGACGCGCAGCTCGTCGAGATTTTTGGTTTTTTCAGTTTGCGCCAAACAAGCTGGCAGCACAAACAGGCAAAGAAGACTAGTAGAAATCGCGGCTTTTTTTAACACTTTTATTTTGGGTCAAACCCTTATTTTTCACTTCAAAATTTGTCAGTTCCGCCAGTCCGTGATCCATTTTTTTGGACGAAAACTGTCATGTACCAACGCCAGGTCGGTTTTAGGGTCGATCAGCAGATTACTCGGGTGGCCATTGACCGAGGCATAACATACTGCGTGGATCTCGGTATCGCCGAGACCCGTTTCCTGATAATAATTGTGCAGATAATGAGCGAATTGCAAGATCATATCCGGCTGAAAACTGCATTGCCTGGCCTGGATCCGGGTTAAAAATTTTTCCGGTTTCACCACAAAACTTTTCCCACTGCTTTTCACCTTTACCTCATATTCCAGCGACGCGTTTTTTTCCATCAGCATAATGTTCCAGGAAAACCGGTAACCCTGCTCGTGCCACAGTACATTGCCGCCGTAAAAATAGCTGCGAAATGGCATGAAGAACTGGAAAAGGAAGAAAATCGCCAGAAAAGGAATTGCAAATCGGTACTTTCGGAATGATACCTCGCTAAGCATGTAGAGTCCTTTGGTCTGACCCAAAATCGTACGAAGAAACGTCTGGTGAAAACCGGACGGAAAGAAAATCAGCGCGGTGCAGATCATCATCCACGGGAACATGCCGATGTAGAAAAGCAGGTGGGTGAGCACGTGAAAGACCACGATCACGACATACATATAAATACGCGTCTGCCTCATACTCAGCAGAAAAGGTGCGCTGAGATCAAAAAGCATCGCAAACCAGCTTAGTACAAAAGCTACCCAAACCTGAGTCAGCAGCGGCCCGATGACCGGAAAGTCCTGGTTGGCAGCTAACCATATCCGCAACGGCTGCGCCTCGAAAAGCCAGTCGTAGCGCAGCTTCGCCACCCCTCCGAAAAAGTACACCAGTCCTACCTGCGCACGTAAAGCGCCGAGCATCCACGCAGGGATTTTCAGGATTTTTGTTTGGCTAAATAAAACATTATCAAGAGAGTAGCTGCTATTCATGGGCAAAAAACACATGAGCAGCGCCAGCAAACTTACCTGATAATAATGGTTGAGATAAACACTTTTGTCGAGCAGCTCGACGTAGGTGAAAAGGAAGAAAAAGATAACGATCGCAAACCTGTAAAACAGCCCCAGCGCAATCAGCAGCGCCAGTACTGCCAGTGCGTAAAATACCCCGTGCATGTAAGGAGCAGGCAGCGGGCGTACCCACTCGAAACCGTAAAATGGGAAGAAGAAACCGGGTTTGACGTAAAAATCGTCCACCCAGCCGCGGGCAATAAAACGGATCTCGGACACAAAAAGCAGCAGGCCAAAAACGATCCTGAAAAAGGCAAGCGACTCGCTGCCAATCAGTTCCTGTCCCTGACGTATCCACTTTCTGATCATTTAGTCACCGTCATTATCGCTGAATGTCAGCAGTACACCCAGGTTGTTGATCATATCCACTTCCATCAGCACCTGCAATTTTTTCACTTCGTCGTAGGCCGCGCTCACCGCAGCAGTTTGCCCGGTTATCGCGGTACTCAGCGGATCACCGATCGCGTCGATTTTCGCTTTCACCGCCGCAAACTGTGCTTTGATTTTTTCGCTCAGCAGCTGGTCGCCGGATTTTGCGCCCGCTTCGTCAAGAATGTCGTCGATACCAATGTTGTTGCCTGCGCCCGTTCCGCTGAATGTATTTTCCAGCGTGCGCAGCTCGGCTTTTAATAAGGTCAGCGAAGCATTGCTGAACTTCGCGTCGACCATTCCAGGCTGTGGGGTACCATTATTACGTTTACCCAGCGGCGCGCCAAGTCGCTCATCTTTAATCGTATACACGAGGTCGATCATTTTGTTGGACAACATACCGAGCGAAGAGTTAATATCCCGGCCATCGGCTTCCTTGAATGTTTTCAGGTAATTTCCACCATCAGGTTTCCATTTGGAATAAACCAATGTGGCCTGATTTTGCAGATTTGCACTCAATGCTTTCAGGTACTCGCCCCTTTTTCCACCATTAATCCCGGCAAAATTCCCGATCACCGCATTATTCCCGGAAGTACTGAAAAGCAGGTATTCGATCGCAGGCAGGCCCTTCAATGTTGCACCCAGGCTTTCGATATAAGCATTATCAATGGTCACTCCGGTTTTTGTGATCGCGCTTTCGATGCCGGTGTAGTTGGTGCTGGGAAAATAAATTGCAGAAGAAAGAAATTCCGTTTCCACGGGCCCCTGACTAAAAAGTGACGCCACTTTCCAGCTTTCGGCGGCACTTACCCAGGCCTTTTGCGCAGCAGTTAGTTTTTGTGCATTTTTCAAATCGGCTGCATACGCAGTGGTGGCTTCGGTCAGGGCTGTTGCGGAAGTTTCAAAACTGGCGAAAGCCGGCAAGATTACATTCGTCCCCACATTGTCCAGCATGGCGGTGCGCTTTTGTCCGTCTACCGGATCCGGGTTATCATTCGAAGAGCAGGCAATTATTAAAGCACTGACAATCAATATGCAGCTTATTTTTTTCAGCATTATTTCAAATATCTTTTTATAAAGAATCAATAAATCTCAAAAGTGCTTCGCGGTCGGTTTTGCTATAAGTCATAAAAGCTTGCTTCGACTTTTCCGCCTCGCCGCCATGCCATAAAATGGCCTCCTCCACATTCCGCGCGCGACCGTCGTGCAGGAAATTGGTATGCTTGTTTACGGTTTTTACCAGACCAATTCCCCAAAGTGGTGGCGTGCGCCATTCTGTACCCGTAGCTTCATAATCGGGACGGTTGTCTGCCAGGCCGGTGCCCATATCGTGCAGCAAAAGGTCGGTGTAAGGTCTGATCGTTTGTGCTGAAAGATAATCCGGTGATTCCGAGCGGCCGGTCAACATTTTAGCTACGTGGCAGCCGGTGCAGTTGGCCCGGGTAAACAATGCTTTGCCGGTCAAAACCTGCTGGTCTTGCCAGCCTCTTCGTGCAGGTACAGCTAATGCTTTAATATAAAAAACAACATCTTCGAAAAGGTTGTCGGTAATTTCTGGTGCCCCGCCATTTGGCAGTGCGCCGTATTTTGCTTTTTGTGCGGCAGTAAGTCCCTCCGTCATAAACATGGAAGAAGTGACCCCCAAATCCCCGTTGAATGCGCCCGCAGTTTGCTGTTCTACGGTTGGCTGATTGGCCTTCCAGCCGAATCTTCCGAGTGCCTTTTTCCCTTTTCTAAAATCCCAGACGTAATTCGGCCGGCCCGAAATACCATCATTGTTGCGGTCATCGGGGTCGGATAATGCTAAAATGGTCTCCTCAGCCACCACTTCCAGAAGCCCCACGCCCGACATTTGCGGCGAAATTCTGGGTGAAACTAATGTGCCGGTCATAGGCCCGTATTTCAGATTGGAGAAGGTGTAAGTCGGTTTTTGCAACGAAAAAGCAGTTCCGTCAGGATAAGTGCCCGGCATTTCCTGGTAACTTACAGATACATCGCCCTCCGCTTCCACGCCAATAACCGCCCGAGGATTGAACTGCTCGCCGTAATTCGGATCAAAAATCGGCTCGCCGTGCTCGCCCTTTCCTGGGATGGAGAGGCGGAAAAGTAAGGATTGTGTGATTTTTTGGTCGGTTAGAGAAACCGGCGCCCCGCGTCCGTCCTGAAAATGGCAGGCCGAGCAGGAGCTAGCATTGAAAAATGGCCCGAGGCCGTCGCGCGCCGTAGTAGAAGAAGGCGCCGTCACCCAATTATTCCGGTTAAAAGAGTTGCCGATCACAAATCGATCAACTTCGCTGGAAGTGAGGCTGATTAAAGAATTTCCGAAGGCATTGGCGGATTTGTCTGAGACAGTGCCTTCCCTGCCACCCGAAAATTCTTCGTCGGTTTCGGCAACAGGCTCCCTGATCAATTCCGGTTTGCTGCATTGGCTGAAAATCGCCAAACCCAATAACCAGATAGTCCTGAAAACCTGTTGCCTGATCCCGTTTTTCAATTTGAAATGAATTAAAACCCGCTCCGCAGCGTCTTAGCGTAGCAAAAAAACTTAGTTACTTTCTGGAATGGTCACATTGAGGCCAATTGCATTTGCCGCAACCGTCAGCTGATCAGCCTGGACACGCAAAGCATTTATAGCCGTTTTGAAAGCATCCTGATTTTTCTTTACAGCCTGATCGATTGGCGGCGGAATCGCCTTGATAGCCGCAGTCGCAGCATCCAGTTTTGCGATCATATCAGTGTTGGCAGCAGCATTTTTGGCTTTTACCAGATCATCTACACCCGGCCCGTCAACCACAGTTCCGTCTGTGCGCGTGTATTTTCCGATATATACATTATAAATACCGACTTCGTCGTAGATGTAGTCATTATGCGTGTTGTCCGAAAAGCAAGAATGTTCATCCTCTTGCTCTTTCGACTCCATGATCACGGTCATGCGCTCACCGGAAAGTTCGCCTTTGGTCAGCTTGCCTATTCCCATAATGAGGCTCGCCAGAGACTTATCTACATTGGCAGCAGCAGTAAAATCCTTGCGGTAAGTGCCGGTGGTTTCCCACTGCGCTTTCACGGATTCAAGGTCTTTTACTAAAAGATCGGTGACAATTTTAAGGTAGGTACCGCGACGCGCCTGATTTTTGGCAGTTCCGCCGGTAGTAAGATAGTCGGTGTAGGGACGCTTTCCGGGACTGTCAGCGTAAAAATCCTGGCCCCAAAGCAAGAATTCGATGGCATGATAACCTACTCTCACGTCGGTATCGCCCTCTTTTCCATTATCTGCCAGAATTGTCGCTTCTGTGATAGTCGGATAACCTGTCAGATCATTAATCACACCCACATTTTGAAGAGGGGTTATCTTGGCGGAGTCAACCACATAATCAATGTACGCCTCATCAAGCGGCCAGGCGTTGATCAGACCTTCGAAATTATCGTCGGTCCCGTCTATCGGGCCGTCATAGAAACGGAAAGCTTCTGTTTGGAGGTAAGGCACCCGGGCGGCGAGCCAGGCATTTTTACAGTCTGTCAGGCCCTGCGCCGATGGTGCGGCTACAAATGCATTGACTTTGGTTTGAAGATCTTTGGCTGTTTTTATTGCGTCGTCGTAGTTGGCGAGGACGATATCTGCATAATTATTTACAACTGCCTGATTTGTGATTGTCTCAACTGTCGGCTCTTCGTCATCGGAATCGCAGGCAGCCAGAAATCCCAGCAAAGCGAATGGTAAAATATATTTTTTCATGCCCAAAATTTTTAGTGAAAAATGGTTCGGGCACAAAAGTAAGAATTATTGCAATTTAGACTGATTTCAATTAGTAATTAATCAAAATTTAATTGGCGCTCACGGTCAAACTACCACCAAACTATTTTTGAATTGTACCGGACTTACCCCTACTTCTTTTTTAAACAACCTGGAAAAATAAGGCGGATTTTCAAAACCGAGCTGATACGCGGTTTCCGCCACAGTCTGGTCAGAACCCATGAGCATATTTTTGGCTTCTGAGATCAAAAAAATATGGATAAGCTCCATCGCCGTTTTTCCGGTTTCCTGTTTCAAAAGGTCACTCAGGTAGCGCGGTGACGTATTGAGCTGGTCTGCCATCATGGTGACGGTGGGTAATCCTTTTTTCTGGAACATCCCGCTTTCGAAGTAGGTTACCAGGCTTTCATTGAACCGGGAAACCATTTTCCCCGAAATTTCGGTGCGGTGGATAAACTGCCTTTTGTAGAACCGCTGCGAGTATTTGAGGATCGAATCCAGGTGCGTGAGCATAATGTCGCGGCTGTATTCATCGGTATTATTGAGATATTCCGTTTCGATTTTGCGGTACAAATCCCATATAATTTCCTCTTCGCGGGGCGAAAGGTGCAGCGCTTCCCGCGTTTCATACTCGAAAAAACTGTATTTCCGTATCTCCGAATGCAGCGGGTGACCATTCAGAAAATCCTCATGGATGTAAATGATAAACCCTTTTTCATTCAATTCAACATCCCGGATCTCGGTAACCTGCCGCGGCTTGGCAAACATCAGCGAACCATTGTCATGGTCATATTTCGTCCGTCCGTACAGGAAATTCCCCGACTTGATCTTTTTGAATGTGATCATGTAAAAATCGGTCGTGAATTCACTGTTGTAAATGCTGCATGCAGCTAGTTCCCTGCAAGTCAGCAGACTTATTTGCGGATGGGCAGAAGGTGTCAGGTTATTTAAGCGGTACAGGTCACTGATACGCCGGAAATGTTTCATTGTCGAAATGGATTGAGGTTTACAAAACCTTCGCGCCGCCGTGTGCCGCTTCCGAAACTTCCCTCCACGCCTCCCACGTAGCCAAACGGTCGGTATATACCTGGTTTACCCAAGGTAACCCTACTTTCCCGAAGAAAATTCTCAACGGTGGATTTTCTTCGTCCACTACTTTCAGGATTGCCTCGGACGTTGCCTCCGGGTCGCCGACGAAATCCTCTGTAAGACCTTCGGCAAGTTTTGCGCGTACTGCATCGTACTGCGGCAGCGCCTTACTGTGAACCGCCGATGGTCCGCCCCAATCCGTCGAAAATCCGTTCGGTTCTACCAGCGTTACTTTTATCCCAAAGTCACTCACCTCACTCGCCAAGGTTTCGCTGATCGCCTCGACAGCAAATTTGGAAGCATTATACAAGCCCAAATTCGGCAAAGTAACCAAGCCTAAAACGCTGGTAACCTGAATAATATGTCCGAATCCCTGCTCCCGCATCACTGGCAGCGCAGCCTGGGTGATCCACAATGTTCCGAAAACGTTTGTTTCAATCTGATCTCGGGCTTCCTGTTCGCTGGTTTCCTCGATGGTACCAAACAAACCGTAACCCGCGTTGTTGATCACCACATCCAATGTTCCGAAATGTGCCTTCGCCTGCTGGATTGCGGCAAAACCCTTTTCGCGGTCATTTACATTGAGCTGGATCGGTAAAATCGCATCGCCGTATTTGTCGACCAGGTCGCTGAGTGCGTCCGTATTTCTGGCGGTAGCCACTACACGATCCCCTCTTTTCAAAAATGCCTCAGCCCATAACCGGCCAAAACCCTTGGAAGCGCCGGTAATAAAAATTGTCTTTGTCATCACGATAAACGTCTGTTTGAATAATGAGACAAAGCTACCGGGCAGCCAGGAGGAACATTTATACAAAAATCCGGAACTCTGATACGGAATGCCGGAAGCTTTGGCAGGACGAGGTTATGCTGCATAAAAAGCCCTGCAAAAATTTTACAGGGCTTCTTCTAAAATTAGAACGGCCGCCTGGGCAGCAGATCTTTCTATTTTTTAAACGCTTCTTTAAACTGCTCAGCCGCAAAATCCTGCGCTTCTTTTGCTTCAGGTACAATGATCGCCGTGCCGAAAAACTCGTGTGTTGTGCCTGGATACATTTTACGGGTTGCTTTTACACCCGCAGCATTGAGCCTGTCTGCCAGGATACTGCCTTCGGTTTCCAGCGGGTCAATTTCTGCATTGATAATCGTGGTTGAAGGCAAATTTATAAGGTTAGCATTTACCAGGTCAATGCGTTTGTCTTTTGATTCAACAGACACATTGGTCAGGTAATGCATTAAAAACCAGTCGATAGACGGTTTGTCCAGAGGCTTTGCATCGTGATATTTCTTGTATGATTCGGTCGTGGTATCCGAGCCGGCAACCGGGTATACCAGCAGCTGGTGCTTCGGCATCATGATTCCGTTATCCCTTGCTTTGATACTGACATTAACTGCAAGGTTTCCACCCGCGCTCTCGCCCGCTACACCCATGCGCATCGGATCGCCGTGCATGGATGCGGCATGGTTCAGCACCCACTCATAAGCCTGAAATGCATCATTATGTGCTGTTGGGAACTTGAATTCGGGACCTTTGCGGTATTCGACGGAGACTACCATCGCGCCCACCTTTTCAGCCAAAGCCCTTGCAGAAGCATCATACACGTCGATTGAGGCAATCACCCAGCCGCCGCCATGGTAATAAACAATGACGGGAAATGGCGCCGTGCCGGTTTTCGGCGTATAAACACGAGCATGAATGTTGCCGCCTACCACAGGAATTTCCACGCCCATCGTATCGACCATCGGGATTTGAAATGGCACATTAAACTCGCCGATCAAATCATTCACCGCATCTTTCACAGTATGGTTCATGCGTGCCTCCTGTGGTGTAGACTTCGGAATCGGCTTGTCGCCGTAGCTCAATAATTTTTCAACAACCGCCCACATCTCGTCGTGAATGTTAGGCGCCCAGGCTGGCTTCGGACCTTTCGGTTTTACCGAAGCCGGTAGCGGGTGATCGGCCAGGCTGCAAGAAATGATCGTGGTAACCATCGCTATCATCGCAAGTGAAACCAGGGCAGTGCACATGCTGCCAATGCGGTAATTAGTTTTCATAGTTGTATTTAAATGGTTTTGAAAATGGACGCCACCATTTTTGAAATATCATACCAACTATGCACATAACTGCCTTTAACACCAGAAATTGAATGTTTTAGAGCTAGGAGGAGTAGGGTGTTCTTTAAAATGTTAAAAAATTAGAATGAATGTTTTACTGTGCCGAGAAAATGCTACAACAAGTCGTTCAGGTGGATCGGCAGGTGGTTAATTCTTTTCCCTGTGGCATGAAAAATCGCATTCGCAATCGCAGGCGGCATCGCTACCAGGCCAATTTCCCCTACTCCTTTCGTCCCCAGCGCGTTGACGATGTCATCATTTTCCTCCACAAAAATCACGTCCAGTTCATGAATGTCGGCGTGTACCGGAATATGATATTCGCCCAAATTCTGGTTCATGTATTTTCCAAGCCGGTGATCGGTGATCGTTTCTTCACGGATCGCCTTGCTGATTCCCCACACCATCCCACCGAGAATCTGGCTGCGGGCAGTTTTAGGGTTGATAATCTTCCCGGCCGCCACTGCAGTAACTGCACGTGTAACATTGATCACGCCCAGTTCTTCATCCACTTCCACTTCCACAAATGCCGCGGAATGTGTGGCGCGAGAGTATTTTTTCAGTTTGAGCACATTTGGCACCGAAAATTTGAGTGCCTTGATCGGCTCGTTATTATTTTCCGCAATAATATCCTGGTAAGTGACAAAGGTCAGCGGGTCCGTCTTCAATTCGATCCGCCCATTTTTGAAAACCACATCTTCCAGCTCCAAGCCTTTCAGCATCCCATTTTTCATGGAAGCTGCTTTTTTAAAAAGCTTTTTCCGCAATGATCCGGCTGCCGCTTTAATCGCCGAGCCGATTGTTGAAACTGTAAACGAACCGCCCTGGATTGGCGCAAAGGGCTTTTTACTATCACCGTAAGAAAATATAACATCCTCCATCGGAAGCCCTAGCTCATCCGCAGCGACCTGCGTCATGACGGTCAATGTACCTGTACCGATGTCAGTGACAGCGCTGTTAACCTGTAATTTTCCTTCTTTGGTCAAAATCATCTCAGCGCGCGCAGGCAGGGAATTCGCTTCCCAGATCCCCGTCGCCATTCCGTATCCGACCAGCTTGTTTCCGTGGCGCATGCTCCTTGGTTCCGGGTCTCTTTTGTCCCAGCCAAACTTTTCAGCTCCCTGCAAATAGCACTGCATCAGCTCTTTGCTACTGTAAGGCCGGTTCAGACTTGCGTCGTTTTCGGAATAATTGATAAGCCTTAGATGCAGCGGGTCGATTTTCAATTTGTAGGCCAAATCATCCATCGTCGTCTCAATCGGGTGCATGCCGGTAGCTCCGCCCGGTGCCCGCATATCCAGCGGACTAAACACATCCAGCTCCACGAGTTTATACTGCATCAAGGTATTTTCGGCCGGATAAATCATGTGCGCCCAGTTGACAACCACCTCGGTATAATCTTCAAACCGGGAAGTTTCGCCAATCGCGGCGTGGTGCAAGGCATTTACTTTTCCATCCGCATCCGCACCAAATTGGGTTGTCTGGATGGTTTGCGGACGATGCCCAAATGTGAACATCTGGCTTCTGTCCAGCGTCACCACCACGGATCTTTTCAACTCCAAAGCCGCCATCACCGACATAAAAAGCTGGTACTGCGGCCGCAAAGCAGAACCGAAAGCGCCCCCCACGTAAGGTGCGATCACGCGTACATTTTTATATTTTAAACCAAAAATATTGGCAACATACAGCTGACTGTTGACCGTACCCTGGGTTTTATCATAAATCGTCAGCTTGCCGTCGCCTTCATAAATCGTTGTTGTGGCGAACAGTTCAAGCGGGTTATGGTGCTCGGTACTATGGTAAAATTCCCCTTCCGATTTTGCGAAAGAAGCATCATAAGCTTTCTGAAAATCACCTTTTGGCTTCGGCGGCGGCGGTTTCAACATGGTCGCCATCCCGATTTTGGGTGACCGCGCACTATTCACATTCGGGCGGATATCGGTTTGGAAAAATTCCGTAGCGTATTCAACCTCCACAAGCGTCGCAGCATATCGCGCCAACTCAAAAGTCTCCGCCACCACCAGCCCGATCGGCTGACCATTATAAATGATCTCGTCATCCTGCAAAGGCCGGAAAGGTGATCCCGGAGGCGCATCCATATCCGCATATTGCAGGCTGAACTTGCCCACCGAAGGCCGGTTCAAATGTGAAAATACTTCAACTACGCCCGGCAGGGACATTGCTTTGGCCGTGTCGAAACGTGTTATTTTTCCTTTCGTGACGGTACTGTTGACGACATAGCCGTATAACATTCCGGGTGCTTTATACTCCCCCGCATATTTGGCTGCGCCGGTCACTTTCTGGTATCCTTCCAGCCTGCTTACAGGCTGCCCGATTGATGGTATCAATGTCATAGTTGTGATGAATTTAAAGAGAAGGACCTGCGCCAGGCACCTGCGTTTCCGGGTTAAGCGCCATCATACAATTTCTTACAATGGCGCGTTTTGCCAGTTCTATCTTGAATGCATTGTGCTCATAACCAACTGCTCCGGCCAACATTATTTCCGCTGCTTCCCGAAAAACCGGTACCGATGGCTCTTTCTCTTTCAGAAAATTTTCAGCCGCCTCATCCCGCCATGGCTTGTGCGCCACACCGCCCAGCGCAATGCGCGCCGATTGAATATGCCCATCTTCCAGCTTCAAACCGGTAGCCACGGACACCAGCGCGAAAGCATAGGAATTACGGTCCCGGATTTTCAGATAGGAATAATTTTGTGCGTAACCGTTGGCTGGCAGGTCAATGCCGGTGATGATCTCACCCTCTTGCAGATTGTTATCCAGTTGCGGCGTATTGCCCGGCAACCTGTGAAAATCGGCAAACGGAATGCTGCGCGCACCCTGCGGCCCTTCCACATTCACCACCGCGTCCAGCGCCGCCAGCGCTACACACATATCCGACGGAAAAACAGCAATGCAATGTTCATTCGTACCCAAAATCGCCATAATCCGATTATAGCCGCCGATCGCCGAGCAGCCCGAACCCGGTTCGCGCTTGTTGCAGGGTACATTGGCATCATAAAAATAATAGCAGCGGGTTTTTTGCAGCAGGTTACCACCATTGGTCGCCATGTTGCGGATCTGGGCCGTGGCGCCGGCGAGTATTGCCCTGGATAACAGCGGGTAACGTCCCTCTACCAGCGGATGCCAGGCCGTTTTAGCATTGGTTTCAAATGCACCTAGACGCAAACCTCCGTCCGGTAATTCCTGGATTTCGTGATGGTCGCGTATCTTGGTAAGATCTACCAAAGTGTGGGCATCGGTCAGGTTGTATTTCATCAGATCGATGAGATTCGTCCCCCCGGCAATGTATTTTGCATCGTCTTCCTCTACCGAAAGTCCGATCGCCTCCTGCACGCTCGCAG
Source organism: Dyadobacter luticola (assembly GCF_005860805.1). GTDB lineage: Bacteria > Bacteroidota > Bacteroidia > Cytophagales > Spirosomataceae > Dyadobacter > Dyadobacter luticola. The sequence continues at coordinate 1,458,739 of NZ_VCEJ01000002.1, forward strand.
CTCTGAAATAATCGAAGTTATTCATGTGCTGAGAGGTTTTTGACGTCCATAATCGCATCGATAATGTTGGTGTTAGCACCGCATCGGCAGAGATTTCCGCTCATCAGTTCCTTCACCTCGTCGCGGGTTTCCGCCTTTCCTTCACGCAGCAAGCCGATGGCGCTGCAAATCTGCCCCGGCGTACAGTAGCCGCATTGAAATGCGTCGTGCTCGATGAATGCCTTTTGCAGCGGATGCAGCTCGCCATCTTGCGCAACTCCCTCAATAGTAGTGATTTCCGAACCTTCTTTCATAACTGCCAATGTCAGGCAGCTCAGGATCCGTTCGCCATCGCAGAGCACGGTACACGCGCCGCACTGGCCGTGGTCGCAACCTTTTTTGGTGCCGGTCAGCCCCGCATATTCCCGGAGCGCATCGAGCAGGCTTACCCAGGGAAGCACATTCAGCTCGACTGGGTTACCATTAATTCGCAGCGTCACTGGCCTGGCGCTGAATGTCGTTTTAGGACTGGCAGGTATATCGGGAAAATTTGTATTCACGTTCCTGGTGAGTTTGGTAAATGCGCATGATAGTCATAAGAACTATGCCAAATCAGGACTTCCCAAAACCGGGAATCATTTATTTCCTGCCAATCACCGGAAATTGCGAAACACGCAGTTTGGTACAACCATAAGGCACCAGAATCACTTCCTCCTCTTCCTTCGAAACTTCCATATTATAAATCTGGCTGAAAGGTACCGGACCGGCCGTTTCGTTATATAATTTCCATGATGGTACGCGCCGCGCTTTTGTCTTCATCAGGATCGGCGCATTTTCAAGGTTCCAGGGAAAATTCGAAACTGATTTGGCAGGTTCTACACAAAAAAATGTCGGCAGTTTATTTTCCGGTATTTCAAAAAGGGCGTAATTCCAGGGCGTCGTCGGATGTACTTCATAATAATATCTACCATAATCGATTGGGTCAACATCATTTGTCACCTTCTTCATTTCCTGCCCGATCCGCAAGGCATAAAGGAGTGGTCCGCGCTCCACTGACATGGAATTTTCATACCATTTATTTTTAAAAATATGCATCGGTAAAATCAATTCCACCACATCCCCGGATTTCCAGCCACGATTGATCTTCACAATGTTGCCGCCTTTTTCACGCTTCACTTTCTCACCATTAACCCGCACTTCCCCTTCTTTACACCAAGCCGGAATTCTTAAATGAAATGGAAATGCGACGGTTTTTTCTTTTTCATCAAAGGCTAATTTAAACCGTATATTTTCTTCAAACGGATAATTGGTTTCTTCCACAATATGCACTTTCGTACCATTTCCAATAGTTGTATTCACCTCACTAGCCGAATAAATCAGCGCGGCAATTCCTTTATCTGCGGTTTTGTACCAAAGGTTTTGTGTAAACTTCGGCCAACCCTGGTGCATATTGGAAGTGCAGCAGGGATACCCCGATAGCAGTCCGTAACACACATCGGTACCGCCGTGATTATCCGCAAAATTCCGCACCTGCCGCGTCGCCATCACCTGGTTTGCCTGCTGGAAATACTGCCGCTCCATGTAATTATCGGTTGTTTGCGAAGGCAGAGCATTGAATGCAATTTTTTCCAGACGATCTGCGAAGTCCACGTCACCGGTAATTTCCAGGGCACTTTCCAAACTAAACATCATTTCCACCGCACTGCATAATTCCGAACCCTGCGTCGGGTTGGCACCATGCAGCGCCTCATCGCCACCATACATCCCGTGCGCCATACCATTGTATTTGTCCAGATCTTTCAAACCTTTTTTCACCGATTCAAGATATTTTGGATCGGAATGATGTCGCGAATAAATCACCGGCTCTTTCATCCCCTGCGCCAGATTTACACAATGAATGCTGCCTTGCTTTGAAAGCAAATCAGTATTTAAAAAGGAGTCAGTATAATCAAATGTTTGCTTGTGCAGCAGCTCGCCTAAATCGAGCAGGAATTTTTCACCGGTAATATCATAAAGCCAATACACCACCATTAAATTATCCCCTGCCCTGAATTTCGCCCAGTAAGTCCAATGATCGAGCGGTGTATTAGGCAATTCTTTTAATTGATACCAGAAATAATGGGTCATCAACTTAATTACCCGCTGATCATTGGTGGCTGAATAATATTGTTTCAAAATTTTCAGCATGACCATCTTCGGCCACCAGTCACGACTATTATCTCTTTGCAAACCTTTTTCGCCTGGATAATCTTTGGACGGACCAAAGTACCCGTCGGGCTGCTGGCTGTTGATCGCCCATTCCACCCAGGGTTTGGCTTTATTAATTAAATTATCGTCCTGCAAAATATAAGCGAGCGGCAGCAGCCCATCGATCCAGTAGGGACCCCGCTCCCACTGATCGCCATCGCCGCCCAGCCAGCCGTTGCGGTTATTCATTACCAGCGGATATAATTCATCCAGTTTTCCGGTCGCACCGTTTTTCTGCCGGATCAGCATTTCCCTCAGCCAGCCCTGCGGCTTTATCGCACCCAGCGGCAATTCCTGGTAACTATTCCGATTTGTTGTAAGCGTTTTGTCAGGTTGCTTCCTGACTTTGCCGGGTGTTTGCGCGAGCAAATTCGGAGAAAGAAGGGTAATGCAAAAAAACAGGACGGTGTTTTTCATGATGAAATAAAATGCGGGGAAGTTCGGTTAAACGGAAGCCCAATTAAAACAAAAAAACCAATCCGACCGTCCTGGTCAAATTGGTTTTCTTCAACGAAAATCGTCTGTACTTTTCTGCGACTACTCGGCAGCAACTGCATTTTTTGGTTTGCGGCCACGAGGCTTTCCTGTGTAAGCAGGCTTAGGCTCAGCGCTTCCAAGTTCCAGTTCATATCCTACAACACCTTCTTCGTAGTTAAATGGAGAAATGGTAAATGTGAATTTGGTTTGTTCAAAATCCACACCATTTTTTTTCAGGATCACATCCAGCGGAATAGAAAATCCACGGCCGCTTTTTGATAATGCAAATGTTCCTGACTCATCAGAACTCGGGATAAGGTAAAGATATTTCAAAGTTCTTTTGCCCTGCTGCGTACCGATTTTGAAACGTGTAGTCAACGGCTCAATGGCCAATTCTTCTAGTGTTTTCGGAGGGAGGACCAACTTGCCGGTGCCAGAAACATATCCGGTCAGCTTAGGTTGTTCTTTGGTTTTCTTTGTGACAATGACATTTTCTTCCGGAGAAAAAAACTTAATCGCGCTTGCTTTCATCGTAAATAATGGGTTACTGTGATTATTATTTGCAAAAATAGCAAGGAACTTAACTTATAAAAACTTTTCCGTTATTTAGACGGATTTGCAATTACTGGAAAAAGCAGTTTCAATTATGAATTTACATTGAATCTGAATTAATAAAAAGCGAAGAAAACATTGATGTACCGGAAATTAAATAGCGCTACAACGTTAATTTAATACGTTTATTTCCAGACAAATTAATTTAATTTAGACATTACGTTTATAGTTCTCCATTTGAATATAAAGCGGTTACAAAAACAACCTGAATCTTACTAATCCAATAACTTTTCGAGCTCATCCACGAATGCGACCTGCCTTTCATTTAATTTTTTTCGGGCTATCTCAAATGTAAACCAATCAGCGCGGTCCACTTCCGGAAATGTCTGCCGCTTCCCCGATCGCGGTGGCCACTCGGTATCAAATGTATTGCTCACCAATTTTTGCGTATCAAAATCGCCCTCAACTGCCCAGGCCAGTACAATCTTCCCGCTTTTCAATTTCACCGGAGATAATGGGATAAAATTCCCCTCCACATTAGCACCGGTCTCCTCTTCAAATTCCCTGATCGCCGCCGCCAGCGGCTCTTCCGGCGCCAGGTACAACCCTTTCGGAATCGACCAGCTCCCCTCATCCTTCCTGACAAAAAACGGCCCGCCCGGATGCACCAGAAGCACCTCCACCTCTTTCCCGCGACGATACATCAAAATTCCAGCGCTTTTTTCGGGCATAGTTGGTTTTAGGTTTAAATATTAAACAAGTATATAAACAGAAATAGCTCCGGCCAAAACTGTACCGGAGCTATTGTTATTGAGCTGAAATCAAAGTCACAGCCTATTTATCTCTTCTTAAACTCGGATACTTCTTCAAAGCCTCCTCCATTTGATTCAGCTTTCGCATAATGGTCAAATCTTTGTAGTCCTCAACCTTCTTTTCCGTACGAACATTTACATTTTTCTCTTTCATCGCGATCGTAGCCATATTGTAATCATTTAAATATACAACTCATTTCTTTGTCAGCAAAAAGCCTGAAAAATTAGTCCCTTTGCAAAATTCAATAACATCCGGTTCCCCACCTTCAATCGCTCCCAAAATTTTTAGATCTGGTGGTAGGTAATCGATGACTTTACTGATTTCTCTTTGATAAAGCCTTGTCCTGCTGGTTGTGCTTCCCTGGGCATAAAGTCCTGCGTTCGGATTTTCCTGAAGAAATTTTAAAGCTTGCGTGCCAACTGTGGCAAGAATAACGTCCGAATCGCCATTTTTGATCTCGATCATATCATCCAGATCCTGACATTCTTCATCCCAAACCCCGAAAGCTAAATTATAACTATCAAGCTCTTCACTATGCTTATGCCTTGAAATCAACACCCTCATTTCAAACCTACCATTTTTACCTTCACTAAAAAACTTACAGGCGTGGGCGATATGGATAAAATGACGATACCTGATAAAATCATCCGCTCCAAGCGGGAATGTCGGATAGTGTGTGCTCTTCATCCCGCAAAACTAGCAAAACCCTCCAAAACAAAAACCCCGCAAAAAACTGCGGGGCCAGTGTCGAAAAAGTAATGTCGTAGCTGGATTGCTGCCCTCAATAACTCGCGGCGAGTGCGCGGAATTTTGCGGAGGATGAGTGGCTGAGAATGCCGCCCAGGGTTGGTTCGAAGAAGGCGCCGGAGAGTGAGCCTCTGATGGGTTTGCCAGGACCATTATACTCAGTGATCGTAATCTTGCCACCGCCTGAGATCCATTTGGCCTGGTCATTATAGTAGCTGTCGAGGTAGGGCACCTTGCTGCCGCTTCTTGGATTGATACTTACCGTATGGCCCTTGTTGATTTCATAAGTGCCTTTTCCGCTAAAATGATCAATGTTAAAAACCACCATCATTTGCGTAAATGTCTTATCCTGAATGATCCCCGACAATTTGCTGCCATGCAGTGTAAGCCCCACTACCGGATTGCTGTCCGATTGTCCATCGATTTTCAGAGAGGAGGGCGACTCGATTCTTTCGGTGTGAATGAGCATCAAATGCCCGAATTCCTTCACGTTCAGCTCCACTGCCACGGCAACCGGATTCACGTCAGGCTCGCGCGGCGGCGCGTCGTATTTTGTAAGCGCCCAGGTTTGGTCTTCCGTCAGCTGGCCAACATTCGCGTAATCCCCATCCACATCGTCCCCCGCTTTGTTACCATTCAGCGTCCATTTTACGACCATACTTTTCCGGACTACCTTATGTCCGGTCAGCGGAACAACCAAATCTTGATCATTATAACCTTCAATATATCTGGCGGTTAGCTCACAATTGTCCCCCGGCGCAAGCCGGTCTTTATCCGAGATCAGGCTGAACTGCGCATAAAAAGACCAGTGCGCCAGATGCGAAACCGGTGCGGTAACAGTCTTCGCAGTTTTATCAACGGTAATGTCCTTACTGCCCTGCCAAACACCTTTTTCATCCTGGAAAGCCGCGCCTAAAACATCCGTATTCGTTCCGTTCAAATCTTCATCGGTGTAATTCCAGGTTACCTGCGCATTTCCCGTCAGCTTTACATCTTTCGGCGTGATTTCCAGGCTGGTACCCATGCCCAGCGGCGTCGTATTTTCAACTGGCTGGATTGTGATCGGCGTTTCTTTTGAAATGACACCCGCCGGAAATTTGAAAACCATCCGGCTTTCGGGAATTTCGATGGTACCTCCGGCTGGCCCGATCACTTTGGTAACCGGTGCGCCGATGGGCTTGCCGACGGGCATCGGATCGCCGGTGGAAGAAGCGGGTGGATCAGTGTCAACAGGATCAACATTTGGCTGCGGTTCCTGGCAGGCAAGGTGTCCTAAAAAGAGGAGTGGTAAGATTTTTGTGGTTGATTTCATTAAATTTTGCATGGCTGAGAGTGCCGGTGCTAGCGGCTTTTTTTGTTTCGATGCTCAAATGTAAAACCGCCTCTCATCCTACTCCGTAGTGCTTTCGCTTCAAATGAAGCATTCATGTGGTCAATTGCAAAAACGTCCGGGTGAATTGGAAAAAAGAAACTGGCTGCATTCCTTTATTGATTCCGGTTGGCTAATTTTGAGTAAACCGCGCTAAAACCTGCCCCGCTTTTTTACCGATGAAACCTGCCTTTTTTTCCAAATACGAATGGTGGTACCACCTGGCCATGATGCCGGTACTTTTCGCGGTGGGCAACTATTATTTTATCGGCACTGAGTATTTTACAAACCCCGAAACTTTCCTCATCGCCACGCCGATCGTCTTTCTGCTCTACTGGTTTTCGGTGATCCTGCTCACCATTCTGATCCGGGGTATTATTAACCGCTATCCCAGGATCGACCAGACTACGAAACGACTGGTGGTGATGTTGCTCACTGTCGGTGCGGTTACTGTGGCGCTGGCGGTTTTTGATGTCTGGATTTACAGCATTACGCCGGGACTGGAAGTGGCATTTACCTGGCAAAATATCTGGCCTATCATTATCCTCGGCGAGTTTTTTGACCTTTTTCTCTGCGCCATGCTCGGCCTTTTTTATTCTTTGGAACAGTGGCGAAAAAATGAGGCGGAGACCGAAAAGTTGCAGCGTTTATCCCTGCAAAGTCAGTTTGATGCATTGAAGGGGCAGGTTAACCCACACTTTTTATTTAACAGCCTCAACACATTATCGTCACTGATCGGGGAAGATCAGGAAGTGGCTGAACAATTCGTGGAAGATTTGGCAAAAGTGTACCGCTATATCCTGCAAGCCGGTAAAATCGAGCTGATACCGTTACGTTCCGAAGTACATTTTATGCAAACATACAAGCGGCTTCTCGACGTCCGCTATGGTGAAAGCCTGCAAATTTCCCTCCCCGAATCCGTGCCTGCGGAGCTGCATGTACCGCCGCTTTCTTTACAGGTCTTGGTCGATAATGCCATCAAGCACAATGCTATGTCAGGAGCTAAACCTTTGACCATCAACATTGAAACCGCTTTCAGTCAGCGGATCAGCATTTCCAATAATGTGCATCCCAAGATCAGGGCCATCGGTACCACCCGCGCGGGACTAGCCAGTGTGAAAGCGAAATACCGGGAGCTCGGCAACCGAGAAGTGCGCGTGGAGCAGACCGACGAAAATTTTAAGGTAAGCCTGCCTTTACTCCCCGAACCCGTCCGTGTATAGACGAGGGTTTACAGTTCATGTTTCGAATTTTACAGTTGATGCAACAAGTAATGCTACATTCGAAAGGTTTGCAATACATTTGATTTAACTAAAATCAGAAATTGCGCAGCAGGCAGTTTGCCTTTTTGAAAAATGAGAAATGTTGTGGCTGGAAATATTGCAGGAGCATTAAGCCCCAAAAGCCGCTGGTCGTACGCGCTGACCATGCCGGCTTTCCTGACATTTTTTAGCTACCTGATGATCGGCGACGGCTTTTTCAATCACTGGAAAATATTTATCGGCAGTATCCTCCTCAACGGCTGCATTCTCACAATTACATTTATCATCCAGTCGCAGGTCAATGACAACATTGCGCGGCGGTATGCCGGTCTGGATGAGACGGTTAAAAGAATTTTCGTTTCGGCCTGCGCACATGCAATTCTGTCAGCCATTTTTCTCTCTTTGTGTGCGTGGCTTTACATTCATTTCCGGTTTTTCGGGTCAACATTAACCCTGCATCAAATCATTACCATATATGTAGTGAACCTTGGCGCGATTGTCCTCGTGATGGGAATCCAGGAATCTTTTCACGCGATCGGCCGGTGGCGGCAGCATGAAGTAATCAAGGAAAAACTCATGAAAGAGCATGTAAACGGGCAGCTGGAAAGTTTGAAAGCGCAGGTAAGTCCGCATTTTTTGTTCAACACTTTAAATTCACTTTCCACATTGATCGCCGAAGATCCGGGCAAGGCGGAGCAGTTTGTGGATGAAATGGCGCGGGTGTACCGGTATTTATTGCAAACCAATCATTCGACGATCGAGGAAAATGATTTCAGTCAACTGACGACTTTGCAAAAGGAATTGTCGTTCATCGAATCCTACGGACATTTGCTCAAAACGCGCTACGGCGAAGGCATGAAACTCTACATTCACGTTGAGCCGATTTACTTGACAAGAAGAATCCCGCCGCTGACATTGCAGCTTTTGGTAGAAAACGCGGTGAAACACAATGTGATACGAAACAGTCGCCCGCTGACGATTTTTATACTAAGTACCCAGGAAGGCCAGCTCATGGTGCGGAACAATCTGCAAAGAAAAACCACGACTGCCGGGGCTGAAAACCTGGAATCGACCAAAGTCGGCCTCTCGAACATCATTACCAAATACCAGCTGCTCACCGAATACCAGCCGGGGCTTGCGCAGCCGGTTGTTGACAGTGACCACGAATTTTTTACCGTGATACTTCCACTCATTTTTTGAATGCTGACTCTATGAATGCCCTGATAGTTGAAGATGAAGATTTGTCTGTCCGCCGATTAAAAAAGCTGATCAATGAAACTGCGCCTGCGCTGAACATTGTGGGCGTGACCGACAGCATTGAGGAGACAGTAGACTGGCTCGAAAAAAACAAGAAATCCAAAAATGCCGATCCCGATCTGATTTTCCTGGACATTGAATTGTCTGACGGTCAGAGCTTTGAGATATTCAACCGGGTACAGGTGAGCAGCACCATCATTTTTACCACTTCTTATGATGAATATGCGCTCCAAGCTTTCCGGCTCAACAGCATTGATTATTTGCTCAAACCGGTTCACCGTGAGGATTTGCAGCGCAGCTTGCAGAAATACGAAAACATGCGCGCCCAACCCGCGACGGATTCGCTGGAAGGGATCCGGAAATTGCTCGAAGGTTTCAAACAAGCCGCGCCGGTGGAGTATCGGCAGCGCTTTCTGGTGAAACAGGGCCAGAAAATGCTCTCAGTAGAAGTAGGTGAAATCGCGTATTTCTTTACCGACGACCGTTACAGTTTTTTCATGACGGAAACCAATCAAAAACTGCTGGTGGACTACACGCTGGACGAGCTCGCCGAGGTGCTGGATCCTTCGAGGTTCTTTCGGATTAATCGTGGTATGATGGTGACACACAGGGCTGTGGACAAGATTGACCCGTATTTTGGAAACCGTTTATCCCTGACATTGCGGCCGGTACATAATAAGGAAGCACTCGTAAGCCGGGAGAAAGTCGGGGACTTTAAACAGTGGATGGGAAAATAAGACGGTACCAATTTTTTCTTAAAATATGACTAAATTACCAGGGCACTCAATTTACTACCCATGGCAAACCTGTACCCCGCTCAATCCGGCATTTTCCGGTTTTTAAAAATTCCCACGCAAATTGCCAGCTTTCTTTTCCTGGCTGCATTCACCATCCAGGACGATCCTGGAAAACCCGATGAAAGTCGCTTTACCCCTATCGTCGTGTCGGATAACCTCGACGAGCCGATGGTTTTTGAAGTCCTCACCGACGGGTCCGTTTTCATCGCAGAGCGGAAAGGTGCTTTGAAAAAATACAATCCGTCCACCAAAACCACCGACCTGATCGCGACGATCCCGGTCAACACCAAATACACCAGCGCCGAGGGAGTTTCCAGGGAAGCCGAAGAAGGTTTGATGGGCCTGACGATGGACCCGAATTATGCCAAAAATCACTGGATATATTTGTATTACGCCCATCCTACCGAGAAAAAGCACATTCTGGCACGCTGGGAAGTGAAGGATGACCAACTTGTTGAAAGTAGCAAGAAAACAGTTTTGGAAGTGGAAACGCAACGTGAAGTTTGCTGCCACACCGGCGGCGGAATGACTTGGGACAAATCCGGAAACCTTTATCTTACAGTCGGTAACAACACCGGAAACCAGAAAGCCGCTCAAACAGACGAGCGTCCGGGACGTGCCAGCTGGGACGACCAGGGCCACGCCGGAAATACGAATGATCTCCGCGGTAAAATCCTCAAAATCCATCCCGAAGCTGACGGAACATACACCATTCCCGAAGGAAATTTATATCCGAAAGGCACGCCCAAAACGCGTCCGGAAATTTATTCCATGGGCCATAGAAACCCATGGCGGATTTCGGTGGATAGCAAAACCGGTTATTTGTATTGGGGTGAAGTCGGGCCGGATGCGACGGAAGATTCAGAAATCGGGCCGCGTGGTTATGATGAACTGAACCAGGCACGCAAGCCCGGATTTTTCGGTTGGCCGTGGTTTGTGGGTGATAACCAGGCATTTCCGGTATTTGACTATGCGACCAACAAGCCACTGGCGAAGAAAGACCCGAACAAGCCGGTGAATACTTCACCAAACAACACAGGCTTGCAGGAGCTTTTTCCTACTTCGCCGAACTTCATTTATTATCCTTACGGCGTTTCCGAAAAATTCCCGGCGGTAGGCTCCGGCTCCCGCAGTGCTACCGGCGGCCCGGTTTATCATCGATCTGATTTCAAGTCGCCTGCGCGTCCGTGGCCGGCTTATTATGAAAACAAATGGATCGCCGCTGATTTCTCCCGCGGCTGGATTATGGCCATCAGTATGCAGGAAAATGGCGACTATAAATCCATGGAGCGTGTGATGCCAAATTATCACCCGGTACAGCCGATCGACATTAAATTCGGCCCGTCGGGCGACTTATATGTGCTGGAATACGGCAGTAACTGGTTCAGAAAGAGCGAGAACTCTCGATTAGTGCGGATCGAATACAATGGTGGGAACCGCAAGCCGATTGTTCAGGCGAGCATTGATAAAAAAGGCGGAACTGTACCTTTTCAGGCGAAACTCTCGGCCGATGGCACAAAGGATTATGACGGTGACGCATTGAAATACAGCTGGAAAGTGACCAGCGCAGGCGGCGCGCCCAAGACATTCAATGTGGCGAATCCATCCATAACATTTGATAAGCCAGGCATTTACACCGCCAGCCTTACCGTTACCGACGCAAAAGGTGCGTCGAACAGCCAGTCACTGAAAATCATTGCAGGCAACGAGCCGCCGAAAGTGGCCGTGAACATTGATGGTAACCAGAGTTTCTTTTTTACCGGCAAGCCGATCAAATATGCGATCGATGTCACGGATAAGGAAGACGGCAGCCTCGCCGACGGAAAGATCAAACCAGACCAGGTTGCGATCAGCATCGATTATGCTTCCGAAGGTTTCGATTACGCCGAAGTGATTCAAAGTCAGCGCAGTGTGGATGCGTCGACGCAGTTTGCTGTCGCGCAGGTTTTGATCAACAAAAGTGATTGCAAAGTCTGCCACCAGCCAAATGCAAAATCCGTCGGACCATCATTTGCCGACATTTCAAACAAATACAAAGGTCAGAATGCCAATGAAATATTGGTGAAAAAGGTATTGCAGGGCGGCTCCGGCGTGTGGGGAGAAGTAGCGATGCCCGGCCACCCGGCCTTACCCGTGGCCGATGCGGATGTGATCGTAAAATACATACTCGCCAGCACCGAAAAAACATTGAGCACATTGCCGGTAAAAGGCGAATACACGCCAAAAATTCCTGAGAAAGACAACGGAAAAGGCACTGTACTCATTCGCGCTGCATTTACCGATCGCGCCGTGAGTGGTGCCAAGGCAGTGCCATCGCAGACGTCCGAGGAAATGATCGTGTTGCGCAGCCCTGAGCTGAATGCCGCGGAGGCGAATGTTGTAAAAGGCGCCGAAATGAAAGCATTGGGCACGGCCGGTTTGGGTTTTGCCGTGGTGCCTTTCGCCAATAGTTTACTGGCTTTCAACGAAATAGATTTGACCGGCATCAAAAAATTGGAGTTAAATGCGGTATCTCAAAAACGGGAAGGAGCGGCTGGCGGGACCATCGAAGTCCACCTGGATTCTCCGACGGGGACATTATTAGGGCAGCATAAAGTGGAAATGGCGCCGGAAGTGGATATGGCCAAGGTGATGGCTGAACTGGAAAGTCAGAACAAAAATCTGAAACCGGGTGAGGCACCCAAAACATTCAGACGCCCACAGAATCCGCCTGTGGCAATAGAAATCCAGCCGACGAAAGGCAAACATGACCTGTATTTCGTTTTCAAAAATGACTCCGCGACACCGATACAGCCGCTAATGTCATTCTCTAAAATCAAGTTTGTTCAATAGTGCTGCGACCCTGGCTGGCTATCTTACTTCAACCGTAAAATGGTCAGCCAGTTCTGCTTTCATACCCGGCGTAATACGGGTTTCGTGGGGCAAGGTGTAAAATTCGACATGAATGTTGACGCCCCCGCCTATTTTTTCAAGAAATACTTTCAAGAATCCGTGCTTTTTATCACAAAAATTTTCGAGCTGCACGTGATTGAATAAGGCATTATTGGCTGTAAACCGGCTGTCGTACGTGGAAGCTACGGGATGCAGCTCATCATATCCCCCGCCACCTGCTACCACAAAAGGCAGGATTTTGCCACCCGGATAAGTTTTTGAAAAGCGTTGGTAATTGTGGACGTGGCCGCTGAAAACCACATCCGGCCGCACGCCGGTTTGCTCGAAAACCCCTTCCAGAAATTTGATCATCGGAATACTTGACCCGTGGTTGACGTCCGCAGAATACGGTGCATGGTGCATGCAAAGTAAAATCGCCTTGCCCGGGCGCTGGCTGCCCGCATTTCTCAACTCTTCCAAAAACCACTGCCGCTGCTCAGGCGTAATGGTCCCGAATTTGGTCACATTACAATACAAGCCGATGATGTTCGCAACCGGCGTTTCGAGCGTCCAGAACACATTGGGCTGGATCATACTCTTGCGCGCAGCATTGCCGCTGAATGTTACGGTCTGCGGATGCGTATCACAAAAAACCGCTCTAAAGGCATCCAAACTCTGATATCGTACCCGGCTGTCGGGATTGACATCGCTATCGTGGTTGCCGGGGATGGCAAAGATTGGTCCTGGATATTTTTCGTACGGCTCAAAAAACTGCCGCTTGTACTGGCTCGCCTCGCCATAATTGTACACCACATCGCCCAAATGATACATAAACTGCGGCTCCGCGCCGGTACCCTCCGCTTTTTCATATTGCCTGACCATTTCCGAGACCACCAGCTTTTGAAACTCCGGACTCCGGATGCCGCCGGTATCACCCAGCATGTGAAATGCCAGTTTATTCTGATCAGGAACTGACAGAATTTTTTCTAATGCTAAGTGATAAGGATAAGAACCCGTCGCAGGGGGCACTGGCTGGGCCTTGTAACTATCGTCGGGCTGGTTTTTCTTGAAAACAGGAGTGGTGTATTTGGGACCGAAAAAGGACATTGAAGTATGGTGTTATTCTAATCAGGGTGCTGATTAGTCAACCGTGAAAGATACGTATAGGTTTCCAGAAATGTTATTTAAAAACCGACTTCACCGGCTCGCCGACGGGATGGTTAGCAGTAAATTTGAAACCCAGGAGCTGCGCCATCGTCTGCGCAAACTGGTCCTGGTAAAGCTGGCCGGCCGTTTTCATCTCACCACCGGCAGGCGTATCCGGCCCGATCACCGCCAGCCAGGTATCATTGGAATTCGGTGCCGAACTTCCGTGGCTCGTCCACTTATCGCCATCGCCGCGGCCGTGGTCCGGGTAGATCATAAATGTTGTGTTATCCTTATAAAACGGGTCCTGCTGCATCATTTCCCATAATTTGCCAATCATCGCATCCAGATAATGTGCCGCATCGAGGTAAGAATCGTACTGTCCGGCGTGGCCCAACTCGTCGGTATCGCCGAAATCAATGTAAAGTACTTTCGGGTGGTTGGCGGCGACATAAGCTTTCGTCATCGCATAAGTCGTCATGTCAAACCGGATCTCTTTTCCAAAATATTCTGGCAGGTAAAATTGCAGTTCGTTCGCGGTTTTCTGCGCCTCTGTGAGGTTATTCCCTTTTACAATTTCACCGGGAATGTTCACCAGCATGCCATTCCGGTTGCGGTTGACGATCCTTGACACCGCATCCCAGGAGGAAAATGTCACGACTTTTCCTTCGTAGCCTTTTTGTTTATTGATAAACTCTAAAACATTCTCATTCGGATTGTCGGGATACTCGTTGCTGTTGACTTTCGGGTCATAAAAACCGCACAATGTTTCACTGCGGCCAGGATAAGAAAACCAGTATTTATTCCTCACATTCACCAGGTTACCTTTTTTCCGGCTGCCATAAAGCTGTCCTTTGGAAGCAATGGTATTCCAGAAAAACGGCATTAGTTTCGACCGCCGCTCGTCCGCCGTTTTTGCCCAGTATTTTTCAAAAAGTTTAGTAGAATCCTGCTTCCTGAATTTTTTGGGATAAATCAAAAGCGAATCAGCGCCCTGGAAGATTTCCTGCCAGCGATAACCGTCGAGCGAGATCAGCACTAGATTTTTGGTTTTAGTATTTTGGGCGGAGCTGCCGAATGTAACAGCGAGGAGAAGTAGTAGCGTGATTCTGAGTTTCATAGGATCGGCGAGTAATGTTCTGCGACGAAAGTACGGCACCCAAAAGTTAAACCATTTAAGCGAATGTTAACAAATATTTAACCAGCCGTAAAAATCCACTGCACGGCATACCGGTCTTTTAATGTAGCCCACTGACCGCGTGAAGCATTTTTGGAAAGCGGCGCAGTAACCTCCCCTTTTTTAGAAAGTTTGGAAAAAACACTTTTCAACTGGTCATTTTGCGCCATGTTGATCAGCAAAGAGATACTATTCCCTTTGGACAAACCGTCATCACCTGGCATATCGGAGGCAAAAAGCCGGACATGCTCGGAAACCAGGCTGGCGTGTAAAACAAGTTCCTTCATCTCCTGCGGCAGATCGCGCCCGTAAGGAGCCTCACCCAGATACCTGAAATGAAGCTCCCCGCCAAAGCACGACTGGTAAAAACGCATCGCCTCCTTGCAATTTCCGTTGAAAGTCAAAAAAGGATAGATCGACATAATATGTCTGTGTCACACTGAGCGGAGTCGAAGTGTGACAACTTTAATTAACTATTATAAGCAGCTTCCAGCGCCGCCACATCCATCTTTTTCATTTGCATCATCGCCTGGAACATTTTACCGGTACGCTGCGGATTGCCGGCTGCCGATTTTTCGCCGAGAATGGTTGGTACAATCTGCCACGAAAGGCCGAACTTATCTTTCAGCCAGCCGCACATACTTTCCTGCCCGCCGTCGGCTGTGAGTGAATTCCAGTAGTGATCCACTTCCGCCTGGTCTTTGCAGGAAACAAAAAAGGAAGTCGCTTCGGTAAACTTAAACATCGGTCCCGCATCAAACATGTGCATGGTGAGACCATTCAGCGTAACCGAGCCCTGCATCACCTGACCGGCGGGAAAAGGTCCGCCCTCGGCCCACCTGTTAAGCATATTGATCTGAGAATCGGGAAAGACAGATGTATAGAAATTCATCGCTTCCTCGCACCTGCCGTCGAACCACAGAAATGGGATAATACCTTGTTTACTTGAAATGCTCATTTTTCCGGTTGTTAAAGGTTGGAGTTTGTTTTTAGATAAATAATCAGGCGTGTGCCGGTTTCCATATTTGTTGACCATACAAAATTGAGAGATTTCTGTCAAAAGAAGCGGGTGCAAAAACGCCTTTCGCAGGGGGTAAAAATGCCAATCTAAATCTTTTATATTTGAGTTTCCAAATCCTTTCAAACATGAAGCACATTTCTGTTTACGTTCCGCAAAAAGCTTTTATGGAGGCGATTACACCTGCCTATCGCCTGTTTCGGGCGGCCAATGATTTCGCGGCGGCGGCGGGTCAGGGCCCCATGTTCGAAGTGGAGTTTGTGGGGTTGAACAAGCACATTAAAGCGCAGGAAGGCGAGTATACCGTGCACATCGACAAGCTGGTAAGTGAGGTGGAAGATACCGATTTAATCGTGATCCCGGCATTGTGCGGCACCCTGGCCGAATCCGTGGAGCTGAACCGAGCCGCAATACCCTGGATGCACCGGATGCACAACCGGGGTTCAGAAATCGCTTCGCTTTGCCTCGGTGCATTTTTGCTGGGCGCGACTGGCTTGCTGGACGGAAAAAAATGTTCGACCCACTGGGCTTATTACGACGAATTCCGCACGATGTACCCCAACATTGAAGTCGTGGACGGCACCATCATTACCGACGAGGGGAAAATTTATTCCAGCGGCGGCGCCAATTCGATCTGGAACCTGCTCATTTACCTTCTGGAAAAATACACCGACCGCGACATGGCCATCCTCGCCGCCAAGTTTTTCGCGATCGACATTGACCGGGATAACCAGCGCGCATTCACCATTTTCCGGGGACAAAAAGGCCACGCCGACAACGAAATCCGCAGCATTCAAGATTACATTGAAAATAACTACGCTGAAAAACTGAGCATTCTGGACCTGGCCGACATCGCGAATGTAAGCCGCAGAAGTTTTGAAAGACGGTTTAAAACTGCTACCAACAATACTATTAATGAGTATGTCCGCCGGGTGCGGATCGAGGCCGCGAAACGGAGCTTCGAGGCGTCGCGGAAGAATGTAACGGAGGTCATGTTCGATGTCGGCTACACGGATACCAAGGCTTTCCGGGACGTTTTCAAAAAGGTAACCGGCCTCACGCCCATCGAATACCGGAACAAATATGCGAAGGAAGCATAGGCGGATCCCCTGATAGTAATTTTTTCTGCCGCTGGATAATTTGCCGACAACAAATCTGCGTCCTCTGGTCAATTTTGAAAATTCAAGCAAACATATCCCAGCACAAAAAATGTTTAAACTATCATTCATCATCCTCGCTTTCTTAATGTCCGCCTCCGCATTTGCCATTGAAGAAAAAACTTACTCAGAAACCGTAGACTGCGGCAGTGTTTCGCAGCTTGAATTGTTCAGAAGGGTCCGCCTCGCGATCACACAAATCGGTCCCGACAATAAAATTTTGCTGGCAGACAAAGAAACCGGCGATTTTGCAAGCCAGGGGCCAGTAAACATTACACTCCCACGGTCGGAAGGTTCGCCGGGCGGTTATTATCAATTTCTGTATGTGCTTTCGGTGGAATGTGTAAACCGCAAATACCGCGCAACCATCAGCCACGTCGAGTATTTGGATCACGGAAAGTTTGTTCCTGCTGAAAGACTCGAACTTTCGTCTCAAAGTGATGTACAAAAAGTAAAAGCCGATCTGGACACAAAAATGCAAAAGGTCCTGGCTGATTTACAGCAGAATGTGAAGGATTACAAGCCTTTTTAAAATTCGGTCAAACATTAAAAAGCCTGCAAGATGAAGTTCAGATTCATTTTGCAGGCTTCTTATTTTATAACAAATCAAGCCAAAATTGGCTTCACTACTTTGCCGTGCACGTCGGTCAGCCGGTACCTTCTTCCCTGGTGTTTGAAGATCAGCTGCTCGTGATCGATGCCCATCAAATGCATGACAGTCGCCTGAAAATCATGCACATGCACCGGATCTTTGATTACATTATAGCCAAATTCATCGGTTTGCCCGTACACAAAACCTTTCTTAACACCGGCGCCTGCCATCCAAATCGTGAAGCTTCTCGGGTGGTGATCGCGGCCGTAATTATCGCGCGTCAGTTTTCCCTGCGAGTAAGCGCCGCGGCCAAATTCTCCACCCCACACTACCAATGTTTCATCAAGTAATCCTCTCTGCTTCAAATCGGTAATCAATGCCGCCGAAGCCTGGTCTACGCTTTTCGCCATCGTTTTAATGTCATTTGGCAAGTTACCGTGCTGGTCCCAGCCCTGGTGGTAAAGCTGCACAAACTTCACATCTTTTTCGATCAGCTTCCTGGCAAGCAGACAGTTAGCGGCAAAACTGCCCGGCTTACGGGATTCTTCCCCGTACAGATCGAAAATGTAATCCGGCTCTTTCGAAATATCCATCGTCTCCGGCACGGCGGTTTGCATGCGGTAGGCCATTTCGTATTGCGCCATCCGGTAGTTAATTTCCGGATCGAGGATTTTTTCAAATTGTCCCTGCTGTAATTTCGCGAGGGAATTTAACATTCGTCTCCGGCTGGTGCGGTCGATGCCCTCTGGATTATTTAAGTAAAAAACCGGGTCGGGCCCCGAGCGAAAAACTACGCCCTGGTGGATGGAAGGCAAAAAACCGTTGCTCCACAACTTGGCGTAAAGCGGCTGATCACCTCCCCGGCCTTTGGATAGCAAAACCACAAAAGAGGGCATATTCTGGTTGTCCGAACCGAGTCCATAACTGATCCACGAACCCCACGAAGGCCGCCCGCCTTGCTGGCTGCCGGTCTGGAAAAATGTCACGGCCGGATCGTGGTTGATCGCCTCGGTATACATCGACCGGATGAACGTCACATCATTGACAATGCTCGAAGTGTAGGGCAGCAACTCGCTGATCATCATATCATTATCACCATGATGCGCGAATTTGTATTTTGAAGCCGCCAGGGGGAAACTGCTTTGTCCCGCCGTCATTCCCGTCAGCCGCTGACCTTTCCGGACAGATTCCGGCAGGTCTTTGCCCCACATTTCTTCCAGTTTTGGCTTGTAATCAAAGAGTTCAAGCTGCGACGGTGCGCCGCTTTGAAATAGATAGATGATACGCTTGGCTTTGGGCGCAAAATGCGGGTGACCGAGCGGTAACCCGGCCGCTTCCGTGCCTGGCTGGATGACTTTTTTCGCCATCGAACTGTCGGTGTTCAGCAGCGAAGCCATCGCCGCGGCCCCCAATCCAAGACTGGTTTTGGAAAGAAAATTCCGCCGGCTTAACTGCTCGTGGACGTGATTTTCAAGTTCTTTATAAAAGCTCATGGTTATCGCTTGATCAAAAATTCATCAAAATTCATCACCGTACTCGCCACAATCGTCCCCGCTGCCAGCTGCACCGGGTTCAGCGACTTATCGACCGGATATTCGCCAGCCGCCAAAATCGATTTCACCCGTTTTGGGTTACGACTGAAATCCGCATATTCTTCGTCATACAATTCCTTCAAAACCGCCCGCTCCTTCGCGTCTGGCTGGCGGCTAGTCAAGGCGGTAAAGGCGTAAGTGATCTGATCGTCAAGGGTTTTGCCATGCTGCAACATGCGCTGCGCCAGCACCCGCGATGCTTCCACAAACTGCGGGTCATTCATCACCACCAAAGCCTGCAAAGGCGTGCTGGTCTTCTGTCTTTTCGTCACGCAAAAATGTCTTTCCGCAGCATCAAAATTGAGCATCATCGGCGGCGGCGAGCTTCTTTTCCAGATGGTGTAAAGGCTGCGGCGGTACAAAGTATCCCCGTGCTGCTGCTTGTAAGTCACTTCGTTACGCGTCGCCAGCGCTTCCCAAAGTCCGGCTGGCTGGTAGGGACGCGTGCTTTGTCCGCCGATGGTTTGTGTTAACAAACCACTCGAAGCCAGCGCATTATCACGGATTTGCTCCGCGCTCATCCGGTAACTCGGGCCGCGGGCATAAAGCCGGTTGTCCGGATCCACATCTTTCAATTTAGGATCAAGGTTGGACGACTGCCGGTACGTCGCCGAAGTGACGATCAGTTTCTGCATCTTTTTCACATTCCAGCCTGATTCCCTGAATGTTGCGGCCAGATAATCCATCAGGGCAGGATGCGTCGGCAGCTCGCCCTGGTTACCAAAATCATCACTGGAAACAACCAGCCCTTTTCCAAAATACATCATCCAGAAACGGTTGACTGTGACGCGGGTAAAAAGCGGGTGGTCTTCGTGTGTCAGCCATTTGGCCAGTCCAAGCCGGTTTTTCGGGAAATCTTTTGGTATTTTGAAAAAACTATCCGGCGTATCCGTGGTCACCGGCTTGCCCGGCGCATCGTAAGCGCCGCGATTGAGGATGAATGTTTTGCGCGGATATTTTCTTTCCCGCATTACCATTACGTCAATTTGTTTGTCTAATATCTCCGTCTCCTCCCCGATCAGCTTGCGGCTTTCGGCAATGGTTTTGGTAAAATCGGCGTCAAAATTGGT
Source organism: Dyadobacter luticola (assembly GCF_005860805.1). GTDB lineage: Bacteria > Bacteroidota > Bacteroidia > Cytophagales > Spirosomataceae > Dyadobacter > Dyadobacter luticola. The sequence continues at coordinate 1,478,862 of NZ_VCEJ01000002.1, forward strand.
AAGATAATATTCCTTTAAAGCCAGCATTTGCTCGGGCTTGACTTGTGCCGCTGGTGTTTTCAAAACATTCAAAAGCTCATTTTTGAAACTATATAAACCCTGCATTTCCAGCGGGGTCAAGGCTTTTTCGTAGATCCTGAATTCGTCTACTTCGAAATTTTTGGTCCGCTGATCGGATAACCGCCCAATGTTGAGTCGATCGACATACCAGTTAGATTTATTTTTACCGTGCAGAATGCTTTCCGTCAGCTGATCATTGTAAACCTGCACTTTGGCCGGTTTACCATTGATATACAACCTCAACCCGGCGGCTTTGCTCAGCCCGTCATAAGAAAACCCGATCTGCGTCCACTTATCCATCGGAAACCGCTCCACCGTCCGCAGCTCGATCGCATTTTCCGGCCATACGTGACTCATGATCAGCTTAATACGCCCGTCTTTTTCACGGAACACATTCCAGCCGCGGTACCCATTAAACACACCATTGGATTTATGAAAAAGCGAGCCGCTTACTTTCGGATCGTGCAAATTGAGCCAGATACTCACGCTGAATGCCTGGTTGCGCTCAAAAAACGCAAAGGTATCCGGGAAGGCTACCGAGTTCTCACCATAAATAAACCGCGCTTTTCCCAACCGGCCGCGACGTGAGGCCACATTGGACAGACTGTCGTCGCCCTCCGCTTTTGCATTGTATTTGGAATCTGCCAGGTTTTTAAAATCTTTCCCGGAAGGCTCGTCAAAATTAAAGTAGCCGACCATTTCCTGTTTGGTGGGTGCCAGCGCTTTCTCCGGATTGGAGCGCGCATCCGCCAGCCACGTCTGGAAATTTTGCTCGGCAACCTTCGCCCTCGCGCTCATTTCGGCCTTTTCCTTATCCAGATTCTGGTGAATAAATTTCAGTTTGGCGTCCGCCTCGGGCGTCGGCAAGGTGATTGACGGGCTGGCCTCACCATTGTAAGGTATCTGCCCGTTTTCATTGTTATTATTAAAAAACGCGTAGAGCGAGTAATAATCCTTGTGGCTGATCGGGTCGTATTTGTGGTCGTGGCAGCGGGCACATTCCACGGTAATACCCAGGAATGTTTTGCCAAACGTGTCCACCCGGTCGGAAACATAAGCCGTGCGATACTCTTCGGGAATGATACCACCTTCCTGACTTTGCTGGTGCATGCGATTGAAACCCGTCGCAACAAGCTGGTCGCGGGTAGGATTCGGGAGTAAATCACCTGCAAGCTGCCAGGTCACAAACTGATCGTAAGGCTGGTTTTGGTTAAAAGATTTGATCACCCAATCGCGGAAAGGCCAGGCCGTGCGCAGGCCGTCGTCCTGATAACCATGGGTATCCGCATACCTCGAAGCATCCAGCCAGGGCACCGCCATGTGCTCGCCGTAATGCGGGGACGCCAGCAATTTGTCCACCACTTTTTCATACGCATTGGGCGAAGCATCGGAGAGATAGCTCTGTACTTCCTCCGGCGTAGGCGGCAAACCGGTCAAGTCCAGGTAAACGCGGCGAAGCAATGTGGTTTTGTCTGCTTCTTTGGACGGCTTGATGCCTTTATCTTCCAGTTTTTGCAGGATAAATTTATCAATGTCATTCTTTACCCACTTCTCATTTTTGACTTTGGGAAGTTCCGGCTTGGACACCTTATTAAATGCCCAATGTGGCTTGTACTCCGCTCCTTCCTCGATCCAGCGGATCAGGATTGCCTTTTCGCGGGCGGTTAATGATAAATGCGATTCGGGCGTCGGCATCACAATCTCCGGATCTTCCGCCAAAATCCGGTACACCAGCTCACTGTTGCCGGGACTTCCGGGTTTGATGGCTTTCAAGCCACTTTCGGCTTCTTTTTTGTAAGCTACTTTTTGTACATCCAGCCGCAGATTGGCCTTCTGATGATTGGCATCCGGACCGTGGCATGCAAAGCAGCGGTCGGACAGGATCGGTTTGACGTCGTACGTGTAATCGACGGGCGCTACCAATGTTGACATTTCTCTCTCCACGTCTTCGGGCAGGTCAACTTTTTTCTCGCAGGAAGCTAAAATAAAAGGGGCGAGCGGCAGCCAGAGGCAGTATTTCAACCAGGGTTTCAGCATTAACGGGTCTAGGAATTTACTATTAAAAATAGCGGATTATAACCAGTCTGCAAAGGATTATTCCTTTACAAGAATCTGCAATCAACTGATAACCGGCATTTTACCGGGATCGTTCCCGGGCTACTTTTTGAGGAACTGCCCCACATTCTCTTTCGTGATGCGGATCAGCCCTGTATTGACTGTGGTGGGCAAACTGGTGATGCCAGCCTCGGCATCATTGGAGGATAATTTATTGGTTTTGTGAACCATATCATGTAAAAACTGTGCGCCGTACCAGGTGAATAATTCACGCTTCTGACCTGCCAGCAACTGGATCACGCCTTCGTTAACCAGGTTTAAATGTTCCGGCTCCCAATCGACCGTCGTGATTTTGATTTTGCCTGCCTTCCCGGCTTCCTTTACCGACAGTGCCATTCCCGGCCCGGAATTCGAGTCAAAACCACAAAGTCCGGCTAAGTCAGGATGTGCGGAAATGAGGTCCGCCGTAATTTTCGCGGCTTCTTCCACATTCGCTTTGTCGTCGAATTTTCCTACCACTTCAATGTTCGGGTACTTTTTCACAACGTCCAGCAAGCCTCGAAAACCATCTTCCATGTTAGCCAGGCCCAAAATACCCATATAGGCAATTTTACCTTTTCCATTGATCAGCTTCACCATTTCCTTGCCCTGCATCTGCCCGATCTCATACCAGTCTGTACCCAAAAAGGCATGACGTTTTGAGCCGGGAATGTCTGAATCATAGACGACCGTGGGGATGCCAGCATCGACTGCTTTATTAATCGCTTTCGCAATCGCAGGATCGGTACCATTGATCAGCAAACCCGTCGGCCGGGTACCGATCACTTCTTCAATGGTATTGATCTGCGCCGGCACATCCCAATCTGCCGGGCCGAGAATTGACACTTTCACCTTATTTTCTTTCCCCCACCGGATAAATGCCGCCTGGTCGTGATTCACATACATCGGCATGGAAACCGCCGTCGTCACCATCACATATTCTTCATTTTCAATGTTTTTGTTTAAGTCAAAAGCAATTTCTTTGGCAGTAGCACGCTCGTTTCTAGGCGGCAACTCACAACCAATGACAACAAATGACCCAATGACCACAAACGACCAAAAGAACATTTTCCCAAACATCCCTCCTTTAAAACTGCCCCGCTGCAAAAGCCTGTCAATCCAGACCGCGAGAATCAAAATGATCCCTAAAATAATTTCCTGCCAATAGCCCGACACCCGCACGATGACCATAATGTTGGCGATCAGGCCCATCAGCAATGCGCCCAGCAACGCGCCCTGGATTTTCCCGGTACCGCCCTGCAAGCTCGCGCCGCCTAAAATTACCGCCGTGATCACCCGAAGCTCCAAGCCGCGACCGGAAGTTGGCAATGCTGCTCCGAGCCTGGATGCCAGCAAGATACCTGCAAACCCAGCCAGCAGCGACACCAGCATGAAGGAAAATAACTTCATTTTTTTCACATCAATACCCGACAATTCCGCCGCCTTTTCATTGCCGCCGATGAAGTAGTATCTTTTCAAAAAAGTGGTGTTGGTCATCAAAAAAGCCACGATCGCGACGATCAGCAGCATATACCAGATTGGCATCTGAATACCCAGCAGCTTGGATTGTGAAATGGCATTGAACCAGTAGGGCAAGCCCTGAATCCCTGCTCCGCTCACCAGCAACGCCAGCCCACGCACAATCCCCATCATCGCCAAGCTCTGGATCATCGGATTAATACCCTGGTAAGCAATCAGATAACCATTTACCGAACCCACAGCGAGCGACGCCGCCAGACTGATCAGCAGCGCGACCGGCACCGGCACTTGCATAAAAAACATAAGGTATGCCGCCAGACAGCCCGAAAAAGCGACGACCGACCCGACCGACAAATCGAACGCGCCGGAAATGAGCAGCAGCATCATGCCGACGGCCACGATGGTATCGATGGATAAATTGAGGAAGATCTGGCTGAAATTCTGGAATGTGGGAAATTGGCCGGGGAAGGTAATTCCGGCGACGATGGCAATGACGATGATGGTCAATCCGAGGGTGTAGATCCGGTCGGCAAAAAGTTTTTTCATAATGTTTTGATCACATAGCCCACTGCAAAATTTCCCCTTCGCTGGTCTCTCCGGTTTTTAATTCTTGGACGATCGCGCCATTTTTCACTACCAAAATACGATCTGAAATCGCCAGCACTTCCTGTAATTCGCTGGATATTAATAAAATAGCTTTACCCTTTTGCGCCAGATTTTGCAGCAGCTCATAAATTTCAAATTTCGCCCCGATGTCAATGCCGTGCGTCGGCTCGTCGATCATCAGCAAATCGGGGTCCGTGGAAAGCCACTTTGCCAGCACCACTTTTTGCTGGTTACCACCGCTCAGATCGGCTACGGGTTGTGTCGCGGAATGACTGACAATCCGCAGTCGCTGACGAAAATCCTCCGCCCGTCCCAAGGCCATTTTTGAGTCCGACCAAAATGCATTGTCCGATGTATAGTTGATAGAATCAATGTTCTCGCTAAGCGACATCGCGGCAAAAAGTCCCAGCGACTTGCGTTCCTCCGGCACATAGGCGATCTTAAAATGTACCGCATCAGCCGGGCTTTGAATGTTTATTTTTTGACCATTTAAATATATTTCCCCTGCATCAAGCGGCATCGCGCCAAAAATACTTTTGGCAATTTCGGTACGCCCGGCACCAATCAACCCAGCCAGCGCGACGATTTCACCTTTACAAATTTTAAAAGAAACTTCATGCAATTTTTTATTAGACAAACCTTTCACTTCCAGCACAGTGTCGCCGGATAATGTCTGCCGTCTTTCCAATTTCTGAATGTCGCGACCGACCATTTTGTTGATCAAAATCTCACGCGTCAATGTACTTGTCTGCGCGACGCCCACCATTTGTCCATCCTTCAAAACCGTCACGCGATCGGAAATTTCAAAAATTTCCTCCATGCGGTGAGAAATGTAAATGATCGAGGTACCCTTATTTTTCAGGTCGCGGATAATGTTAAAAAGCGTCTGCGTGTCGCTGCCGGAAATGGAGGCCGTCGGTTCGTCGAGAATAAGTACCGACGGATTTTTAGCCAAAGCTTTGGCGATTTCCACCATTTGTTTTTGTCCTGCGGAAAGTTCGGAAACCTGTGTATCAGGACTTAAAATGGGGTCGATGCAGAGCTGCTGCAAAAGTTGGGCAGTCCCGGAATACGCCGCTTTGTAGTCGATCAGTCCTGATTTTGTTTTGGGAAACCGGTTTACAAAAATGTTCTCTGCCACATTCTGGTTATCGAACAAACTCAAATGTTGGTACACAATTGCGATGCCTAAGTCATTGGCATGCAGCTGATTTTTAGGTTTAATCACATTCCCGTCGAGCAAAATCTCCCCCGCATCCGGCGCCAGGTTACCCGACAAAATGTTCATCAAAGTACTCTTCCCGGCGCCATTTTCGCCGCAAATCGCATGCACCTCCCCCACTGCCAGGTCAAAGCTGATGTTTTGAACCGCTTTCACTGGGCCGAAAGATTTGGAGATGCCTTTTACTTCGAGACGCATTTAATGATTCGTTATCGCCTTCACCTGTTCTTTAATGTCTTCCAACTCAAAAATTTGCTCCCAACCTTCCTTGAAAATCAGCGGCTTGGCGCGTTTTGAAATTTTATAAGCCGCGTCCGAGAAAGTACCGTTTACTTCTTTAAACAAAACCGCGATCTGGATGCGCAAATGTCCCAGCACAAAATCCCGCGCAGCATCCGCCGGGACGCCTTTTTCGACAATCCGATCATAACCTTCTTTCACGACTTCCATGCAGGTTTGCGCCAATGTTTCCACCATTGCGGGTTCGAGCGTCGCCATTTGTTCGAGGGTGATTCGATACACCTTATCGATGGGCTGGTACATATCGGTTGCTACCTTTTGCCCCAGTTCAAAATGCGCCTCTTCGCCGTGCATTAATGCGACCACGATGGATTGCTTGGCCGAGATACCGCCGTAAAAATCGCGGAAAGCCTCTTCGGTCGGCTCCCAGTTGAATACCGACGGGTGGCACGGATGGGCGATCACATAACCCAGGTCGTCACGGTGAAAAACGACACCATCGAGTGGGGCGGCGGGGTCCAAAGTAAGTACCGTGGCGCCGGATTTCATTAAAGGTATGATGTCGGCAGATAGTTTTCCCAGGATAATGTCGGGTAATGCCAGGATCACAACATCCGCATCGGCCACGCCCTCGCCTGGCGCACTGACTGTCACACCTCTTTTGGCCAGATTTGCCAAACCCAATTCACTTACTTCCAGGTATGAAACCTGGTATTCAGGCAGTTTCAGAAAATTATCGGTCAACCGGCAGCCCATTTTACCCCCTGCACCCACTAATGCGATCTTTGTCATGCTATATAATTTTTGAGATTTTTACTGAATTTTTAAATGGTGGGGACAAGGCTTTTCAGGTAAGCTGCCCCGATTTCCGCCCATTCTTTTTCCTTGCGGCAGGTATCTTCGATAGTCGCTGCTGGCGGTACCCACTGCTCCAAAATTGCGCTCTGGCAACGTCCGTATTTTCCGATTTTTTCCAAAAGCCAGGGTAAGTCTGTCATGCCTTTTCCAGCGATTGCACCTTCTGTAATGAACCCCATTTTATGCGGTAACCTTCTGGTGATGAAATCCTTGACATGCAAATTCACGGTATAAGGCGCGAGAATATCTGCTACATAAGTCAGCCCCTCTCCTGCCCCGACGGAGTTGACACAATCCAGACAAATCCCCACATTGTTACTGCCAATGTTGTCCATCAATTCCGCCAATTCTTTGGCTTTGAAACGGTCATGGTTTTCAATGCCGAGCGTAATGTTGTGGCGGCTTAATGTTGGTAATGCGTGTATAATGATATGGGCAACTTCTTTTAAATCAGGCTCATAGTCTTCGCCATCGATCACGAAGCGCAAAAGCGGGGAGCCGAAAAAATGGCAGAGATCCATGTATTCTTGTAAATGTTCCGGCGTCAGTTTTCGAGCGCCCAGTTCCAGCCGGATTTCATTTTTATTGATCAAATCCTTTAAAACCTGCTGCCGCGATGGATCAAAAGTGTGCACCGGCAGGTTATCGCCGAGCTGCAAACATTTCATCCCGAAAGCCAGAGTCTGCGCTACCAGATCAAGCTCGTTCATTGGATTTTCCGGCATTGCGCCTTCAATCCCGACATTCCAGCCGTAGGTGTAGCTACTGATTCCGGGTAGCATAATCGTGGATCACTTCAAAAACCGGATACGCATTTCCCTCTTCATCCATCAAACCCAGCGCACCAACACCCTGGAACATGGTTACTGATCTTACCTCCGTTTTTTCAAGCTCTTTAAAAATCATCTTGACCCACTCAGCCAGAAATTCCGTTTTCTGCCTGGCATCCAGCTGTTTTTGCAGCGGCAACACCACTTCGTTTTTGTCGGTAGCGTAAGGATTGAAGCGCCTTTTGAGCATGATCGGAGAGAAATGTACGGGTTTGCCGAAAAGCTCCCGGATGCTTTCGGCCATATATTTTAATGTTGCCGCATTTTCCAGAATAGTCAGATCGTCTGAAGCATGTTCCTGAGGGTCAAAGGATAATGCTATAAAGTCCGCCTCGCCGGCATCGAACCGGTTCCGGTTGATTTCTGTAAAATTGTAGGCGGTACCGATCCCGATTTCGACCTCGTTGAAATAATATCGGAGCTTAGGAATATAGTCGATTACGGGTTGGCTTGTCACGAGCGCATCTTTGCTCAGCAAGATCAACGAGCTGACGAGCATTGCATTCACATTTACCAGCTCTGCCAGTTCCTGTAATTCATTTTTAAATTCTGCGCCGAGTTGCACGGAAATTTCCAGCGATGTTCCCAGCATTCTGGCCTGGTTCGCAGCGATCAGAAAATCCTGCTCCCACGCCGGGCTGGCAAAATCCACTTCCACGCGGTAATGGTCCCAGCGGACTGCGGCAAGACTGGTTGCGCAAGCAGCGGGAATTTTTCCCGCACAGATCCCGACTTTTACACGGTTGCTCCGGCTACTAGCATTTTCTTCCGTGATCACTGGCTGGGTTTCAACCAGACTTGCCTTGAATGTTACTTTCTGAAAAATTTTATCGCCTGCTTTTATCGTCTTCGGAAAAGGAATGCTGAGCGGCGTGCAATAAGTTTTGTATGACGCGTCGCCCCAGTTGCGCTGGTCTTCGATCTCGAAAATATCGCCCTGCATTTCCAGCCTGAATTCACTTTCGCCCACTTTCCACTGCATGGAATTGATGTCAATAAAAGGCTGGTGCGGTGCGATTTGATTTGGGAAGTGATAAGTTTTCTCTTCATTATCAGAATGTAGCACGGTTACCGGAAAGCCTGCAATGTGCTCGATCGGGTGCAGGATACAGAAACCCGCGCGGTTAGTCTGAAAATCCTTCAAAGTCTGACCTACTATTTCGAACTGTATCTCATTGTATTCTAAGCCCTGAATGCGGATTTGAAATTGAAAAAACAGCTCGCCTTGCTCGTAATACGAAGCGGTGCAAGTCACTTTAAATGTATTCACATTCTTCATCACCACCTCGTCGGTGATCACCGGCTCCCAGTTTTCCCAGTGTGCATTACGCACAGCGAAGTAAATCATCCGCAGCACCTCGGTGTCGGCCGCTTTGAAATACCGCAAAAAACCGTTCTGATAACCTACTTCAATGTTGCCCGCTCGTAATTCCTGCATATCAGAGTTTCGGATAATTTTTAGACGCGTCGTCGATCACCAGCACCCAGTCGTGGCCGTAGCCGGAGGTAGGCGGGGTAAATTGGGCAGCTGTTTTATTGTCAAATTGGCCGGCATCCTTGATTTTGCCACTCCGCGGATCGTACCAGAATGCGGTCAGCTGGCTGCCTGAAATTTTACCGGGATTGACTGAAAATGCCTTTCCCGCGGTGGAATACACGAAAATGTAATCTTTACCCCTGCTCGCCTGCACCCTTTGTGCCGCTGGCAAATCAGCATTTGCAGCATCGATTACCGACTGATCCGGCACACGATCGAGCATAGGGCGGGATTCGATGAGCCGGCGAACATACTTCATTTCCAAAGCACCGGGTAAGTCCAGTGCCTGTTGCCAGAAAATATGCGGAGCATTCACAGCCTCGCGGTTCGGAGAGTACATTTGCCAGATATCATGGCAGCCGTAAGTGTGGCCGAAAGCACCGGCGAGCAAATCGAGGTAAGCCGATTTACGGACGTCGTAAGCGCTGGACGTACCATTTTCTTTTGCATTGAAACAAACCGGGTGGTCTTCATAAATTGGCTCGCCATCGATGACCGGCTTGATCAGCTGGCGGTCGTAAGAACCTTTGATATTGTCGTAAATGGGAGAATCGCGGCAATGTCCGGTCTGGAACATGTTGAAATCGAACCAGCTTTCATTGTAAAACCACTCGGCCGAACCTTCCTTGTTGGGCTGCGGGTGATATGTGATCAATGCTTTATCCGCCCCGCCGACGCCGGCCTCAATGCCCGTCGCCATCGCCCGCCAGATTTCAATGTCACGCGTCCCGGCCCTCGGGTTGCGGTCGCCGCCCATTACCCAAATGATATTTTTCTTGTTTTTATAGCGGGTACCCAGCCATTTTCCATAAGTCGCGGCATTGGCCTCGTTGAAAACCTCCGGCCCTTTTCCCCAGGTCGATTTAAAAACCTTATCACCCCAGGTTGGCAGGAATGCAATGTTGAGACCGTACTCGGCAGCTTTATCTATAATATAGTCTACGTGTTTGAAATAAGCTTCATTCGGCTTGGTGGGATCGTTGTCTGTCAGCGGCTTATCACCATAAAGGTTCGGTACTTCCAGCCCGTCGAACTCCGCCAGGGCTACGGCCTGGATGACTGTGAAGCCTTGCGCGGCCCTTTTTTTCAGGTAATAGTCGGCATCTTCGCGGTCGAGGCGATGGAACAATTCCCAAGCGGTATCGCCCAGCCAGAAAAACGGTTTTCCCTCTTTCTGGATAAACCGCTTGTTGCTACTCACTGTAAATGTTTGGGCAAAAGCGCCGACACTGGCCAGTAACAAGAGAATGGCTGAGCAGATCCTGGTGAACCTCATGGTTTTTTCAAATTATTTATTTTTATAATCACAAATGTAAGCATGCGAAATGTGCGCGTCTCTCACCTAACTTGCCCACTATTGATGCTATATTCGCAAAAACTATATTTTTTGACTCGATAAAAGGGAAAATAGCACATGGCGAAACCGCGCAAACCGCACCTGCTGAAAATCATTCCGCCGGTGGACGCCTCCTTTATATTAAAAGGTGACCCGATTCCGTGGGATAATCCGTGGCATTACCACCCCGAGCTGGAACTGATCTGCTGCATCAAAGGCAAGGGTACCAACTTTGTCGGTAATGATATCAGAAGCATAGAAGAAGGCGAAATACTGCTCCTGGGCAGTAATTTGCCACATACCCGCCAGCGCGACCGCAAGTTTTACGAGCAAAATCCGGAAGAAACGCCCGAGTCGATCATTATCCAGTTCAATGAAGATTTTCTGGGAAAAGATTTTTTCGATACGCTGGAATTTCAGCATGTCAGGGAATTGAAAAGCAGGGCTTCACGGGGAATCAAGTTTACCGGAAATGTGGCGCAGATGGTCATTGAAAAGCTATTCACGATGCTCCGCGCCGATAAGACACAGCGGATGATCAGCCTTTTAATGGTACTAGACATTCTTGCCCGGGCCGAACATTATGAGTTCCTAAACGGTACCGGTTATGTGAGCGACGCACATTTAAAGAATGCGCAGAAGATTAACCTGGTGTACGAATACACGATCACCAATTTCAGAAAACCCATCGAGCTGCCCGAAATCGCTGCTTTGACCAGCCTTTCGGTTTCCGCATTTTGCCGGTATTTCAAAACCCGCACCCGCAAAAGTTATTTCCAGTACCTCACCGAAGTTCGCATCGGGTACGCCTGCCGCCTGCTCAGCGAGGGACGTTTTGACATTGGCCAGGTCGCCTATGAAAGCGGGTTTAACAATCTGTCCAATTTCAATAAACAGTTCAGGAAAATTATGCAGTCGAGTCCCAGTGAATATTACCGCCGTACGGTCGGGAAATAGCGGATTATATGTTGGGTAAAAAGCTAATCGGCAAGGCTTATCCCATGCAAACCGGACATTCAATCCCAGCATTTTATGAGGCGTTTTTCCAAACCTGCATTTCTTTTCGCACCCGCGCTTTTGCTCGCGCTGCTCACATTGACTTGTACTATTAGTACTGCACAGCAAAATAAGATTATCCCGCTCTGGGAAAAGGGCGCGCCGGGATTTGAGAGCCGCCGCACGGAGCCTGAATCCGCTAAAGACTATTGGGTTAAGAATATAAATAATCCGTCGCTCGAAGTGATCTTGCCAGCGGCGGGTACGGCCAATGGTACCGCGGTGGTAGTTTGTCCGGGCGGCGGGTTCCGGCTGCTGGTTTACAATGCCGAAGGCCGCGAGCCGGGAGAATATCTGGCCAAGTTGGGCATCACGGTTTTTGTTTTGAAATACCGCCTGCCCCGCGAAGACGGCTCACCTTACTCCCTGGAAAAAACGCCGCGGGAAGATGCTTTGCGTGCCATGCGCCAGGTACGTAGCCTTGCAAAAGAATACAACATTGATCCTGCGCGTGTAGGAATGCTGGGCTTTTCAGCTGGTGGTGAGGTAGTTGCAGCCGTGGCGTACGCGTCGGGCAAAGGTGACGCGGCGGCAAAAGATCCGATTGACCAGCTCGACGGCAAGCCGGATTTTCAAATGCTGATCTACCCCGGCCCGCTGGGAATTCCCGAAACAGTACCGCAGGATGCGCCGCCGGCGTTCCTCCTCGCTGCCAATGATGACCCCTGCTGCGGCGTGACGACGGCCGATCTGCTCATGAAATACCGGGCGGCAAAACGTCCTGTGGAAGCACATATGTTCACCAAAGGCGACCACGGCTTCAACATGGGCAACCGCTCAAAATTGCAAAGTATCAAGTCCTGGCCGCAGCGGATGGCGGACTGGCTGGCGGACAACGGGTACCTTGACAAGAAGCACTGAGATTGCATTTTTCTCAGCGCTTACCCCGTAATCCGGGCGGGTCGTCCCAAAAATATCGATGTATTTCGATTCTTGATTTATGTTTGAATGTGATTAGACTGGCAAAGTGCCCTGATCACTCCTCGGTTGTTTAAGGCAAACATAAAAGGGACTCCTCGTTACTTAACGTTATAAAGATGACTCCGCAGTTTACAACAATTAAAATTCCGGATAACAAGAGCAAAAACAGCAATTGGGCCGGGATATTAAAAAAGTATCTGTACCACTGGCCGCTCTTTCTTGTCGGTTTTGCTTTTTCATTTACCTGCCTTTATTTTTATCTCAAAAAGGTTGTCCCGGTATACGAAGTAAAGGCTTCACTGCTGATCCAGGACGAAAAAAAGATCCCCAACCAATCGGCGCCGCTCCGGGAAATTGACCAGATCAACCCGGCAAAGCTTATTGAGAACGAAATAGAAATTTTCAAATCCAAGCAGCTGATCGACCGCGTGGTTTCCGATCTGCATCTGGCGACGGATTACCACCTGATCCAGGACGGCAAGCCGAAGAATATTTATTCCGAAAGTCCTTTCAAACTTATTTTGCTCAATGCTTCGGGCAATTATGAAAATGCGCAGGTCCAGATCCGTACCGGCGATGCGACTACTTTTTATGTAAAAATGCCGAGCGGCGAGTACCGCGGGTTTAAGTATGGTACGAAGCTGCACAATGGTTTTGGTACCTGGCAGCTGATGCCTACCAACAAATTGGGGCAATATCACAATGCTGAAATACAGGTAACCGTCAATGATCCTGACAAGCTGGCACTGATGTACCAGAAAACCATCGGCATTTCCCTGCCTAATAAGTTGTCGACTACATTGGTTTTATCGGTCAATGATGACAATGCGCAGCGCGGCAAGGATATCCTGAATTCTTTGATCCTCAATTATAATTTACTGGCGTCGTCGGTTAAAAACAGGCAGACCAAAAATACCCTCGACTTCCTCGACCAGCGCATTGCGTCGCTGGTGATTGAATTGAATGCTGCTGAGAAAGGAATTGAAAGGTACAAAAGCAGCCAGGGCCTGACGGACATTGCGGCGGGTTCGAAAATCAATCTTGAAAACAACCAGTTTAACGACATTCAGCTGAACGAAACCAATGTGCAGCTGAGCGTGATCGAAGGAATTGAGCGTTATCTGCGTTCCAACGGTTCATCTTCGGCCAGCCTGCCTACTTCATTTGGTATCAAAGATGAAAGGCTGAGTAACCTGATCGAAAAGCTGACGGAACTGACCTTGCTCCGCGAAAAGCAGCTGGCCACCACGCCGGAACATAACCCGGCTTTTGAGCCTATCAACCGGCAGATCACTTCCACGAAAGCGGCGATTGCCGATAATGTGGTGACGATCAAAAGCACTTTGTTAAATACCAAAAACAAGCTGGAATCGATCCGGTCGAACTTTTCCTCCTCAATCCGCAACATTCCGGTGCAGGAACGCGAGCTGATCAGCATTAAAAGGCAGCAGGCGACAAAGGAAAATTTGTACACTTACTTGCTGCAAAAACGCGAGGAGATGTCGGTCAGCTACGCTTCCGGTTTTGCCGATGAACGCGTGGTGGATTCGGCTTACATTGCCTCTGCCAAAAATGGATTTAAAACATTCGCGATCGCGGTGGCTTTGCTGATGGCTTTTGCGCTGCCGGCTATTTTCATTTTTATCCGTGACCTGATCAAAAACCGGATCGCTACCCCTCAGGAAATCAAGGAAAACCTCGAACTCAATATGATTTCGGAGTTACCTTACGAACATTTAAGTCAATCGGGAACATTGCCGAAACTGGCCAACGGAATGATCAGCGAGCAGCTTCGCGCGCTGCGGATCAGGATGTACCAGCTGCATAATTATAAAGAAAGAGGCAGGGTAACCCTGGTCACTTCGACGATTTCCGGCGAGGGAAAAAGTTTTGTCAGCAGCAATCTGGCGATGACATTGACCAATGCGGGAAGAAAAACGATCGTCGTGGAGCTTGACCTTCGCAGGCCGCAGCTGGCGAAAATTTTCGGCATCAACCCGGACCGGCCTGGTATCAGTGATTATTTAAATGGTCATGCATCTTTCGAACAAATCGTTCAGCTATCCGATACGCAACCCGAAGTGGAAGTGATCGGCGCCGGTTCTCCGGCAGAGCTGCCTTCCGAACTACTCGAAACTTCCACACTCGCTGAGCTGATCGAAGATTTGAAATTCAAATACGACGACATCATTCTGGACAGCCCACCGGTGAAGCTGGTGCCCGATGCCATCATTCTCGGCCGCATTGCGGATGTGACATTATATGTGCTCCGCCAGGGTGTCACGCGGAAATCAGAACTCGAATTTGTGAAAGAGCTGGTTGCACAAAATCATTTTAAATCAGTGAATTTTGTCTTCAATGGCGTAAAAAATAACAAGTATGGTTACGGTTATACTTACGACAAGAACTATTACGGGCAATCGAAACCCCGGAGCCTCAGTTCTACCATTCACGATTTTGTTGACCGCTTTTAACTGACACCCAACCACAAGACGTTTATCAAACTTGTACAACCGGCCCGGTTTAAGGGGAGCATCATGCGCACCGGCCTTTATTTTATTCAGTAAGTGGAAACAATTCAAGCGAAAAGCAAACTGGCAAAAAATGTATTTCTCCTGACGGTCGTGCAGGTTGCCATTTATGTCCTGCCGCTCATTTCGGTGCCGGTGGTGTCGCGGATCATCGGGCCCGGCAACTACGGGATCATTAATTTCGCCGCTGCATTCATTTCCTACTTTACCCTCATCATCAGTTACAGCTTCGAATTCAGCGCTTCGCGGAGGATTATCAAGGACTTAGACAACCGCGATCACCGGAATACGGTTTTTACGGAAGTATTTTACACGCAATGTTTTCTGTTTCTGGTTTCCACGATTGCATTTGCCGTGCTGCTCGTTTCGATCCCGGAGTTCAGGAAGAATTACATGGTGTTCTTGTTTTCCTACCTCTTGTGTTTCAGCACATTGTTTACGCAAAACTGGCTTTTTCAGGCCATGCAGGACCTTTCCAAAGTGGCGCTGCTGAATTTTGTGAGCCGGCTGCTTTTCACCATCGCGATCCTGATCGCCGTCCGCAAGCCGGAGGATTACATCTGGCAGCCGCTGCTGATCGGGGTTATCCAGGGGGCGATTGCGCTCTGTTCTTTCTTCTGGGCCAAAAACAAATATGGCCTTACTTTGAAGCGACTCAACATTTCGCGGATTTTCCAGGTACTTTCGGAGGACAAAACCATCTTTATTTCGCTCGTTTTCGTCAATCTCTACTCGGGTACGAACACCGTGATTTTGGGCTTATATGCCAACTCCGAGCAGGTCGGCTATTTCACCGCCGGGCAGCGGTTGATCATCATTGCACAGTCTGTGCTGACGATGCCGCTGGCGCAGGCGCTGTATCCTTTTGTGGCTAAGGCATTTAAGGAAGGAAAAGAGCATGGGATCGAGGTGGCGCAGAAGATCATTCCACTTATTGCGCTGTTTTTGGGCGGGGCATTTTTAATTATGGTAACGCTTGGGCCGTGGATGATTGTCATTTTTTACGGCGCGAAATTCGAACCTTCGGCACTGGTTTTCCAGCTGCTGGCGCTGGTGCCGCTGCTGTTTTCGCTTAACAATGTGCTGGGAATCCAGATCATGGTGAACCTGCAGATGGATAAACAATTCCTGAAAGTGACAGCCGCTGCGGCAATTTTCAGTGTGACAACCAATTTAATTCTTATCAGATACTGGGGTTACCTGGGCACGGCTGTGAATATGCTTTGCACGGAAATGTTCATTTTCATTTGCATGTACCTGGTGCTCAGAAAAAGCGGGATCAACCCGATCAATTTTAAATATTTCAATACCTCACTGCTGCGTGAATACGCGACGCCGATGGTGAATACAATTTTGAAAAAGACCCGCAAACGCGGATAATGTCAGGATGCTAACAACCGAAAAACGCAACGACTTATTTGTCTTCTTTTTAGTGATCTTTTCGCTAAACTTTTTCTCTGCGGCCTTCGCGCACCAGGGAATTGCGAAGAATTTGAGCTACGCTTTTTTGCTCGGCGCGGTGGTCATTTCGGTTCCCTATATTTTTCAAAAGAATTTCGGATTTACCTTACCTATCAAGCTGATCGGCATTGCGATCATATTCTCCAATGTGACCTGCTATCTTTTCTGGGACCAGTCGCTAGTTAATAGCGTCAGCATTATCCCTTACATTACCTGGTTTGTATTTCTGTACCTGGATCACATTGAATATGATCTGGAAAAAATTGAGAAGATCGTCATCATTTACGGCTTCCTTTATCTGGTTTTATTCTTCTACCAGTTTTATAGAAACGATACTGTTTTGTTTGGTTTCAAAGAAGAATTCAAGGAAGATCGCGGCGTGATCCGGATCGACTTTCCCGGCGGCGGCATTTTTTACCTCGCCTATTTTATTGCATTGACGAAAATCACCGGGCAAGCCGCGCGCAAGTGGCTATATGTTCTGTTCATGCTGCTGGGTATCACGGCGGTGATTTTGCAGGTAACACGCCAAAGTATCCTGGCCATTTTAATCATTACCTTATTTCACTTTTTAAAAGACGCTTCGATTGGAAAAAAGCTGGCGGTGGTCGGCTTATTTGGATTAGCAGTACTTGCTTTTTTCAACATTGAAAATCCAATCGCTACGGGTCTGGCGGATAAATCGGCTGAAACGGCTTCGGAGGGCGGACAGTATATCCGGCTGCTGGCAGCGGAATATTTTGTGGGCGATTTTTCGCCTAATATTTTCTGTACCATTTTTGGAAATGGGTTCCCAAACAATTCCAGCAACTACGGACAATTCCATTTAAACCTCGGCTACAAATACGGCTATTTTCTTTCCGATCTGGGTATCATTGCCTTTTTCGTCATGTTCGGGATCTTGCCGGTAATTGCTTACGCTTATATTTTTATCAAAAGCATTTTTATCAAAGTGCCGCCGGAATTTATTTACCTGCGCTACTATACATTCCTGATCCTGCTGACGAGCTTCACCTCCGACTATTTATATTCTTTAAACTTTCTGATCGCCAACATTTTCGTCATTTATGGTTACCAGGTAATGATGAAATATGCGAATTATCAGACCGTACAAATCTCCTATTCATGAAATTTTCCATCGGCATACCGGCATACAAAGCGTCCTTTCTGCGTGAATGTATCGACAGCATTCTGGGCCAGACCGAACAGGATTTTGAGCTGATCATTGTGAATGACGCCTCACCGCAAAACATTGAAGAAATTGTTTTGGGCTACAACTCACCGAAGATCCGGTATTATAAAAACGACAAGAATTTTGGCGCACTGAATGTGGTGGATAACTGGAATAAATGTTTATCGTATGCAACCGGCGAATATTTTATTCTGATGGGCGACGATGATAAAATGTGCCCCGATTATCTGGAAGAATTCAGTAAGCTGATTACTAAATTTCCCGCCTGCAATATTTATCATTGTCGCACACTGGTCATTAACGAAAGTTCTGAACCACAGTGGCTTACCGAGCCACGACCGGAGTTTGAATCTGTTTATGATTCAGTGCTGGAAAGAATGAAAGCCAATCGGATATTCTTTATCTCGGATTATGTATACCGCACCGAAACATTGAACCGGAATGGTGGTTTTTTCAAGCTGCCGCTTGCCTGGGCTTCGGACGATATTTCGGCTTATATCGGCGCGATGGAAAATGGAATCGCACATACCAATAAGCCGGTTTTCATGTATCGCCAAAGCCGGCAGACAATTTCCACCAGTGGCAGCGTCGACCTGAAAATGAATGCGATCATGGAGGAACATCAGTGGCTGATGAAATTCACTGAACGTAATCCCGAGAATCCGACGGATCAGATCCTTTTAAAAAACATCAAAAAAGAGCTGCGGAAATTTATCCAGAAAAAGAAAATCCGGACGATTTATACATCCCCCGAAAGCCTTTTCAGCTCTGCACCAAAATGGTTTGGATTAAGGAAAAAATATAACCTGAAAATTGACGAACTGTTGTACGCATTCCTTTTGAGTTTCAGGGAAAAAAGAAAATACAAATATGAGCAATAAGCCAGCCCTGCATTCGAAAAAACCAAGGATTACCTGGGTTACCGCCGATTATTTTATCGACTGTGATAATAACTACGGGATCATTCAACAGTTGCTGCAATATTTTGACATTCACTGGATCCTGGTATTGCCGGCCAATCGCGCGCGGTTTTCTGAAAATGATTTCTCCAAGTTCCGTCAACTTTCCGGACTTAACATGGAATTTCTCTACTGGAAATGGCGAGCAAGGAACATTAAAATGCTTTATTTCTACGACGAGGTTTTGCAGAAAATAAAAAAATCGAAGCCTGATGTTACCTACATTAATGATGCGCCGACCAGTCCATTTTCGCTGGCATTGTATCTTCGGTTGAACAAGAAAAAAGTGATCGCTACGGCGCATGACGGAGACGTAAAGCCGAGTTTCAGAATGCCGTTTATATCTAAAATGGTTTTCAAACTGGCATACGATCACTTGAAATACATTAATATGTTCTCCAAATCCCAGGCGACGGTTTTCAAAAATGCCTATCCGGATAAGAATGTATTTACGATCCCGCTGGCACTGAAAGATTTTGGAGATAGCGAAGCGCAGAAACCAAAAGATCACGTCGTGTTTCTATTTTTCGGAACGATTAACAGTAACAAAAACCTGGAATTACTGATCGACGCCGCCGATAATCTTTACGAAAAAGGTTACCGGAATTTTAAAGTTTCGATCAATGGCTCCTGCACGAACTGGGAATTTTATCAGGAAAGAATGCGGCATCCCGAAATTTTTGAATCGGACATCCGGCTCCTGAATAATTCCGAAATTCCAGATCTTTTGGCCAAAAGTCACTACATGGTGTTCCCGTATAAAGAAGTTTCGCAAAGCGGCGCGATCAAGGTAGCATTTCAATATTGCGTCCCGGCAATTGTTTCTGATCTGAAAGGATTCACGGATGAAGTGTATGAGGGAAAGAATGCTTTTGTATTTCAGTCCGAAAATGTAGAAGATCTGGAAAGAGTGATGATAGCGCGACTCGAAAATCATGAAGATGATTACGACCGAATCCGGAACAGTATGGCGAAAATCAATGACACCTGCTATTCCGACCGCGCGATTGCAAATAATTATATTCAAATGTTTAACCAGGTAATGCAAACGAATAGCGCCGTGAAATGAAAAACGGAAGTAAAAATATTCTCTTCCTGCAACATTCGATTCTTCCGGAAGATGGCGGCGTACCACGTGTAACCGATCTCATCTCGAAAGAATTGACACGTCGCGGACATCAGTGTTTTTATCTTTTTTACCTGACTGACAATCCTGATTACAGCAAACGGCAGAAATTGAAAGTCTCGCTGAACGAGCCTTACGAGCAGTTTGAGGATCAGGTATTTCAATTTGTCAGGAAAAATAACATTGACGTTTTTATTGCCCAGCACACAATCCTGCCCCATTTTCTGCAACTTTTTGAATCGCTGAAAGAAGCTTATCCAAAATCGCCCATATTATTTTTCCTGCACTCAAATCCTGACTATTGGAAGATCCAAAATCCGACCCACATTCGCCTGTCTGATCCGGGGTTTTATTTGCACTTAGCGAAGAATGCGGTCAAGGCGGCGGTGTATCCTTTTCACAATCCGTATAAAATTCGCTTCCGTCGGGTATACAATTCGGTTGATCAGTTTGTTTTGCTTTCCAACAATTACCGCGAGCAGTTTATTAGCCTATACGACATTCAAGATGAGGGCGCTAAGCTGCTGAGCATTCCCAATCCGCTGACATTCTACCCGGGCCAGGTGGAGGTGAATTTAAGCAAAAAGAAGAACATTGTGCTGATCGTGAGCCGGTTGCTGGAAGATCACAAACAGATTTCGCTTTCTTTGAAAGTCTGGAAAGCATTGCAGGAAACAATCGGAAATTCGTGGGAGCTGTTTATCGTTGGCCAGGGACCGGACGAAAAAGCTTACAAAGAATTTGTGAAGCAGCACGGGCTGCGAAACGTGCATTTTCTGGGGAAACAGAAAAATGTGCTGCAATTTTACCAGCAGGCCAGGATTTTCATGATGAGCTCGATTTGGGAAGGTTTGCCGATGACCATCCTGGAAGCGCAGCAAAACGGTGTTGTCCCAGTCGTTTGCAACAATTTTTCCGCCGCACGGGATATGATTTCTGATGGCCGCGACGGGTTTATCATTGAAAATAACGATGTTACGGAGTTCACAGGCCGGATGCTGACACTTATGCGCGACGCCCATATCCGCAACAAAATGGCCGAATCCTGCCTTGAAACGAGTAAAAAATATGAGATCGGGCGCATCGCAGACAAGTGGGAGGCGCTTTTCCAAATCAAGGAAGTAATTGAACAGTAATCCAATGAAAGTCTTATACATTACGAATATGTACCCGGTCCCCGATTATATCTATTTCGGGATCCACGTACGCGAGCAAATTGATGCGATCCAAAGCCAGTTTCCGGTTGAAAACGAGGTTTATTTTATCAATGGACGATTAAGCAAATGGAACTACTTCAAAAGTATTAGCGAGATCAGGAGTCTGGTGAATACGAAAAAGTTTGACGTAATACATGTTCATTATGGCCTGTCTGCGCTTTTTCTGATGTTTTACAAACCGCAGGTCCCGGTTGTGGTTACCTTGCACAGCGGCGAATTGTTTCAGAAAAAGGGGTATATCAATCATTTGCTGCAAAAGAACATTACGCTTTCGGTGATCCGGAATGTGGAGAAAGTGATCGTTTTAAATGACGATATGATCCGGATGCTGGCCGAGCATGAAGAGAAACTGGTGAAAATTCCTTGTGGGACAGATCTGGATTATTTCAAGGAGACGCCTGTAAAAACGGTCAATAAAAAATTCACGATCGGCTTCCCCGGAAACAAGGCGCGGCCGGAAAAAAACTACAAGCTGTTCCAGGAAATCGTGGACCGGTTGAGGACCTATTGCGAGGTGGAGGTGATTGAATTTCACAATATGAAGCGCGACGACGTGGTTGCCAACCTGAACAAAATCGACCTGCTGCTGATGACCTCGACCATCGAAGGCTCGCCGCAAATCGTAAAAGAGGGACTGGCGTGCAACAAGGCGATTATTTCAACTGCCGTAGGCGATGTAAAGGATTTGCTGCGTAATGTGGTGAATTGCTACGTGATCGATTCTTTTGATCCTGAAGAGTTTGTTTTGCCTGCCAAGAGGATTGCCAGCCTGCCGCCGGAAAACCGGAAATCGGATGGCCGCGAACATCTTGTGAAAATCGGGCTCGATGCGCAGAATGTTTCCAAAACGGTATACAAACTCTACGAACAATTGGTATGAGGAAGCTACTGCTGATCATTTATTATTTCATTATCAAGAACTTACCTTCCAGCTACTTTCCTTTGGGCAGCATTTTCAATGCACTCAGGGTCGGGATTTTGAGAAAAATAATTGTGGTAGGAAAAAACACGACCATCCAAACCGGCTTCCGGTTCGGCATGCGCGACATCCTGACAATCGGCGATCACTGCCAGATTAACGAAGACGTATATATCCAATCGGCACGTATCGGAAACTATGTGCTGATCGCCCAGAATGTGTCGATGATGGCCGTGACCCATCATTTTGAGTCAACCGATATTCCGATAATTAAACAGGGATCGACCAAGGCTGATCCTGTGATTATTGAGGACGATGTCTGGATCGGGCGCAATGTGATCGTGATGCCGGGCATTACTATCGGAAAAGGCGCAATTGTGGGCGCTGGCGCGGTTGTCACAAAAAATGTCCCTTCTTACGCGATTGTCGGAGGAGTTCCTGCAAAAGTGATCAGATACCGCAAGCAGGAAGCGGAGCAATTAAATGGATTTGTATGAGCATTTACAAGCATATTACCCAGGATTGGGAAAGAAACCGCGGTTACACCAAAGGTAAAATCCTGACTTTCACATTCAGGCTGGCCAGTCTGGCAACCCGCAACAAAGCCGCTAAAATCATTTTAACGCCCTATCTGGGATTGTACAAGTTCTGGATCGAGTGGGTTTTTGGTATCGAAATCCCGTATGATACGGTGGTGGGACGCGGATTGAAGGTTTTTCATGGTGCCGGTCTGGTAATCAACAAGCATACGGTGATCGGTAAAAATGTCCTGCTGAGGCATACGACGACGCTGGGCAACAAAGGGGATGTGAAATCCGACTGCCCGATTATCGGTGATAATGTGGAGATTGGCGCGCAGGTTTGCATTCTTGGCAAGATCCGGATCGGCGATAATGCCATCATCGGCGCAGGGAGTGTAGTTACGAAAGAAGTACCTGCCAATGCGATTGTTGTAGGTAACCCGGCAAGAATTGTAAAATACCGCTCGTAGATAAACGAGCGGTACTTTCTTTATTTACGACCCGGTTTTACTTTATCAAAACTGGCATTTTCTTTTCCAATCGTGACCTCATCAATGTATACGACGCGCTCGCTGATGAGTGGGCTTATGGTTGTTGAAGCAGTAGCCCAATCCCATTTTCCTACACCAATCTTGACATAAGGAAATTTTACATCATTATAAGTATTAGGGTGGTGAAGCCTGCTGACAATCGGTACACCGTTTTTCCAGACTTCCAGGACACCGGTTTCGTCATAGGCCCATTTGATGTGGAATACCCAGTCGAGCCAGCTATCTTTATCCAGTTTACCCAGGGTGATGCGGGTAAATGTGCCATCACCTTGTTTGGTAACTTGCTTAGGATCAGTTCTGATTTCCAGCACGAGGCTGTCGCGGAGCACGCCGAGCAGCAAAGGTGGGCTTCTCCACTCCTCGCCCATCGCAAAATCGGGCAGGGACTGCCAGTGGACAATGCCTTCTTCGAGGGAGTCAGGGGTAAATGTGGAGGGAAAGTATAACGAAAAGCCAAACCAGCCTTCCTTGTTTTTGTTCGGAGCCCGGGCGAGCTGCGCCTGGTACTCGTACATGGAATCTTTTCTTCTGAGTTCAAAACGGGCGGAATGATTGCCGGCCCTTTTGATTTCGGTGGTAGTCGCGGCGGACCAGCTGCAGCAAGTGCTTGACTCGAACCAGTTTCCCAGTCCCGACTCAAAACTATGGTAAGCCAGCAAAAAGCTGTCTGCTTCAATCAGATCGGGGTCCACGGGCTCCTTTACTTCCACGTCAGGGTTTTTACAGGAGTTGATGGCTGCGATCAAACCAATCAGGAGAGCTATGCCATTTGCTTTTCTTACCATTCTCAGCATGCGTATTGTATTAAATTTTCCTTGTTAAGTTCAAACTACACTGAAATAAAGCTCTGCAGGGAGTTGATCAGCTCCGAAGAAGCATATTTTCCAACTTTGTGAAGCGGGCTCAATCCGCCGTCGAGAACGGAGTGGATCTTGTCGCGCAATTCTGCGGGGGTATAGGCAACGTGGATGTAGTTGAGGCTGCCCAGTTTTCTGGCGGTAGCCAGCTGGTGATCGTTCCGGTGCTCTCCCAAACTATGGAATTTCGGGAAAATCACGATCGGCTTGCTGCGTTCAAAGGCTGAAATGATGGTTCCCATGCCTGCGTGGCTGACAATCAGTTTTGCGGAAGAGAAATATTCATCGAATTCTGCCGGACTAATAAATTCGAAGCAGGTCATATTTTTGACTTTGTAGCGGCCTTTTGAAACCTGTGCTACAAAGCGTACTTCGGGCATGGTGCCTGCTATCTCATCCATTGCCGAAATGAGCCTGTCGAATGGCCCCTGCGTACCAACTGTTACGAATATCATGATAATACGTTTCCGTTAAAAGTTACTTTTGAGTTTGATAAATCCGGCCACTGTGTGTAGCTCTTGTCTGCGATAGAAGTGGCGATCTGACCGCTCATCGAAAGGTTTTCGACGTTTGCGATACTGTCAATCCATATTGTTTTTGCCCCGATCACTTTTCCTGCAATAATGCCCATCAGCCCTGGCGCTGCGCCGGTTGTGATAATGATGTTGGGTTTGGAGCGAAAGACGATTTTAAATACACAAATCAGGGAGTATATTAATTTCAGTTTGTTCCACCGGCTGGCATCGGGAATACTATAAAACTTATGGCCTTTTACGGTTTCTTTAAAACTGGTTTTTGTAGAAACAAATATTAGTTCATGTCCTTCGAAAGCAGGTTTCAACCGTAGCAACTGCACCCAATGGCCCCCTGCTGAGGCAATAGCTAAAATTTTCATAGACGATGGTAAGTAAGTCATTTAACAGACCATTTGTAGATCGACAACAAAATGTCGGTTGGTAATACAATCGGTAATTCTCGGCAAGTTGTGTACAATGTTGGCTTTAAATAATCGGGCTGATTCGGCCGCGATCTTTACATTATATCAAAACTCCGGAATTGGACATTTCGATTGTACGCTGTTGTTTTGATTTCATTCTGGAAGCGGGTTAATGTTATAGAGTCGAGTATAATTTATTTCGGGATGTACTGCGGTAATCGTATGGCAATAATACGCTATTATATCTACGCGAGTTGCTTTTTTGTGGTGATCAGGTGATTTTTCAGGGTGTAACATTCATGTTTTGGGGGGCAAATTTTTTCAATTTTACACTTTTAAAAGAGATAAAAAAGTACTTCTACATTATTATCAAAATAGTACATACACTTGACAAAATATCTCGGAAATTGCGTGTTAAACCCTACCCTATGCCACTAATTCTTATCCACACAACATTATTAGAATTGTCACAGATCTTCATGGAACTTTTCTTTACGCACTGAAAATCAACCGTTTATAAATATACTTCGCAAGCCGAACACTAAACCTTGACATCCTCAATAGAAATATTTCTATAAAATATGAAAGATACTTTTGTCAATGATAAAATGTATTTCAATTGCGAACACAGCATTACTTAATGACGCAAAGAATAGAATTAAACTGAAAAAGTATTTCTATTTGAATTTAATATATGTAACCTAATTGGCGCAATTACATTCTTATTTATACGATGAAAAACAGCGGCTGGATTTAGGTAATATAAATTAATTTGAAACCCGCTGTTATATTCACCTTTACCCCAATCTTAATATACTTAACCCCAAAATGAATTATTGGATTTTATTCATATTATATCTTTGATTCCGAAATATAAACAGGCCGATCTCTTTACGTTTAGCAGACCTCTTTGCAAATCAAAATTTCCTTGTGATGCCAAAGTTGTTCTGAACTTATTACCCACCAGCTGTTAGTGAAAATTAGAATGAATACAAAAGCCTTTGACATCCCGGTACTTCTGATCACATTCAACCGGCCTGAAACGACTTGTCATGTATTTGAGCAAATCAGAAAAATAAAACCCGCTAAACTTTACATCTTTTCCGATGCGCCGCGCGCTGAAAAACCCGATGAAGCAGAACTCGTTGAGACTTGCAGAGTCATGATGGACGACTCGCAGATCAACTGGGACTGTGAAGTAGAACGCTGGTTTTCGGAAGTGAACATGGGTAAGGCTGTGGGCATTTCGTCCGCGATCACCTGGGCTTTCGAAACCACCGAGCAGCTGATCATCCTCGAAGACGACTGCCTTCCACATCCCACGTTTTTTACGTTTTGCAAGTTCATGCTGGAAAAGTATCAGTCTAATGATCGCATCATGCACGTGTCGGGCACGCACTGGGACAAGAAATTTAAGACCGAGCAGGCCGACCATTTTTTTAGTCGTATAGGACATATCTGGGGTTGGGCAACCTGGAAACGCGCCTGGAACAAATACGATTTCTGGATGGAACGCTTTCCGGAGATGCTCCACCAGCGCAAAATCCAGAAGATCTTCGGCGACGCCTCCATCGCCGATTACTGGAACGAGCGGTTCAACAAAGTGTACCAGGAAGAGAAAAAGGAGTCCTGGGATTACCAGTGGCAGTATACGTTGTTTCAGAACTACGGACTGGCCGCTGTACCGAATGTGAATCTCATCAGCAACATCGGGCTTCGGCCCAACCAGGAAGCCGGTGAGCAGCAGGAGTACCAGTTTTACGAAACGAAAGTCTGGAGAAACATGAAAACGGACGTAAAACTGACCATCGACGACGCGTACGAAAGGTTTCGCGCCAAAAGTATATTTATTAAAAACCTCCCGGTTGGATCGCGCATCCTGCACCGGGTCCGGAGTCTGATCAACAGTATCCTGTAAAACGGTGCTGACCACATATTAACCTATTTACTCAATGCTAACCATCCTTTATTATCATGAAAAATCATTTCCTGGGAAACCTGTCAAGGTTTCACTTGTGGGTCGATGTTTTCCTGCTTAATGTATCCTACCTCATCGCCGGTTCTGTTTTGTTCGAAAGTCTCGGGGCATTCCAGGATCATCAGTACCTCAATCTCCTGCTGCTGACCAATCTGGTGTGGATCGGTTGTTTTTCACTGTTCGGTCTTTACCAGTTTACGTCAGGCAGCTACAACAGTTTCAATCAGCTCGGCAAAATACTGATCACGTATGATGTCCACCTGATCGTCATGGAGTCGTACCTGTATTTCTCCGACACCCAGACTGGCCTTCGCGAAAACCTGGTGTTCCTTTCGTTTGAGATCTTTGCCGCCAGTTCGGTGGCCCTGCACATATTGATTACGTTATTAATCCGTCATTTCCGGACATCGGCACGGAGGGTTAATAAATATGCGATCGTGGGAAATGGGGAGCCGGCCAGCTGGTTTTCGGATTTCCGCGGTAAGCAGCACGAAATGGGCTATCATTTTTGCGGCGTGTTCCAGATGAACGAGCCGGATAACTACCTGCCGCGCCTGGAAAGTTTCATGGAGCAGGAAAAGCTTGACTTCCTTTATTGCAACCCATCAGGCCTGTCGAATGAACAAATGTCGGCGGTGCTGAAACTGGCGGAAAGAAAAAAGACGCAGATCCGTCTCATCCCTAACTTTTACGGTTTTCAGATGAACAAGGTCAACTTCGATCCCGCGGCAAGTTATCCTGCATATCACGTCAGCAGCAAACCCTCTGCCGCAACCAATGAGCGGGCGATGCAGAAAATGTTTGAAATCCCTTTCGCTTTATTTGTGGTGATCGTCGGGCTGCCATTATTCCTTCTGGTTAAATTAACGTCGCGCAGGCCGGTTTTCAG
Source organism: Dyadobacter luticola (assembly GCF_005860805.1). GTDB lineage: Bacteria > Bacteroidota > Bacteroidia > Cytophagales > Spirosomataceae > Dyadobacter > Dyadobacter luticola. The sequence continues at coordinate 1,506,239 of NZ_VCEJ01000002.1, forward strand.
CCGGCAGATGCGGGCAGTCAAATGGGCCAAATCATTTCAAATGTTGCGGTTACGTACCCACCCTTATAGCTGGACCAAAAACCTGTATCTTATCTACCTGACGATCCATTTGGTACTGGTCGGAAGGGCTAAATAATATTTGTCAACGTTATTCTAAGCTGTAAAATTAGTTTCCCTTTAAAGCCGGACAATGTCCGGCTTTTTTTGTGCCAAAATTTATCCAGAAAATTCTACAAAGCTTTTTTCCCACACCTCATTTTTGGCAAAATTCCCTACATATCGGCCGTTAATACGAATGAATTTGTAGTAATATTGTCCGAATCACGTACTACTTCTATCAGATCTTCTATAACAGTTGCATTTTGGCATAACATTTAACAGAATTATTTTATTGCGTATAGTGATATTTATTTCGTAGTAATTATCTTAGCCCAATAAAATAAATTCTACATAGTTGTCAATATGTCAAAGTCCATGTTTACCAGACTCCTTTTACTCTCGTTCGTTTCAATTTGTCTTTTAAACTGTAAAAACCCTGATCTGGATGTAGCGCGAAACCCCGCAGAAGCTCAGGCTGAACCCGATCAGACGATCGCCAGATCTATCCCCTCCAAGGATACTTCGCTTGTTGCCTATTACGACTTTGAAAATGACATGGGCAACTGGTATGAGAAAAGCATGTGCTGCGACTGGGCCATTCAGCTGACAAAGCAGGTTAGAAGATCGGGCCTTGGCGCACTGAAATTTGAGATCCGCAGACAGGACGGGAATGTTTCCCGGTCAGAGCTGGGACAGAAACCCATTAATACCAATCAGGACGGCTGGTACGCTTTCTCTACTTACTTCCCGTCGTCATTCACACAGGAATCCAGCGAAGACTGCATTACACAGTGGCAGGCAAAACCCGACCTGGCGCTAGGCGAAGAGTGGAGAAGTCCACCGATGCTGCTCGGCATCCTGAATGACCACTTCGTACTGGAAGTGCGCACCGACGCCAACAAAATCACCAAGCAGGGCAACTATACATTCAACCGCATCGACCTTGGGCCTGTGGAGAAAGAAAACTGGCTCGACTGGGTATTTCACGTAAAATGGGCTTACGACAATACGGGTGTGATCGAGATTTGGAGAAACAAACAATTGGTACTGAGCAGGTTCAACCAGCCCAACTCTTATAATGATGACTTATACCCCTACTTTAAGATTGGTTTATACAAGTGGGACTGGGCAAGTCTGGCCAACAAATCGACGTCGTCTTCCCGCGTGATGTATGTGGACGAGGTAACCATCGGAACGCAGTTTTCTTCGCTGACCAATGTCTCGCCCGACCCGATCAATGCATTACCGGTTAAACTGGCATCATTCAAAGTAGCCAAAAGCGGCGGCGCGGCGCACCTTACCTGGGCCACCACCGAAGAAGCCAATACTGCCAGGTTCGAGATCGAGCGCAGCCTGAACGCCCGCGACTGGAAAACAATCGGTTCAAAAAGCGCAGTCGGACAAAGCCGGTCGCTCGTCAACTATAACTTCGCCGACTCCGCACCAAAAAAAGGGAACAATTATTACCGTCTCAAAATCATAGACAACGACCGGACCTACGCATACAGCAGCATTAAAAACGTTAACTTCTGACCTCGTTCAACCATCTCGATTTTCATTCCTTTACGCAAGAAACCTCCAATCGGGGGTTTCTTTTTTTGTATCGATCTAGTATGTTTAAACGAAATAGAAGCCAAATGGAGGTTTCTTAAAATTTTATATATGAAAACTACTTTTTTACTGGCTGTTTCGCTTTGTGTCGCTGCGTTTCGACCAACTTTTAGCGAACCTCAGCCAAAAGCTTTGCCTCGTATTGCGATTGCCGGTCTGGGCATCGAGTCGAGTACATTCTCGCCTGCTACCACCAGCGAAGAGGCATTTCACGCCAGGCAAGGCAAGCAGGTTTATACCGCCTACCCTTTTATGAATGCCGATTCGGGCATGCGTGCCAAAGCAACGTGGCTACCGGCACTGGTCGGAAAATCGCTGCCAGGCGGCGCTGTGACGCGGGAGGCTTATGAGTCTTTGGTAAAACAAACCTTGGAGTTACTGAAAAAGAACGGCCCGTACGACGGACTTTGGTTCGACATTCACGGCGCGATGAGCGTGGTGGGGCTGGAAGATCCGGAGGGAGATTTTATTGTCAGGATTAGGGAAGTAGTCGGCAAAAAAACGTTGATCTCTACTTCCATGGATTTGCACGGCAATGTGTCCTGGCGGCTCGCCCAAAATACAGACCTGATCACCTGCTACCGCATGGCGCCGCACGAGGATGCCATGCAAACCAAAAGAAGGGCGGTTGCAAACCTGGTTTCAAGACTGGAAAGCGGTAAAGGAAAACCAGCCTACAAGGCCTGGATACCCATACCAGTTCTTTTGCCAGGAGAAAAAACCAGTACCCGCATTGAACCAGCAAAAACCATTTACGCTGCCGTCGCGCCGGCTTCTATGCAAAAAGGCATTATCGATGCAGCCATGTGGGTAGGCTACGCGTGGGCCGACGAGCCACGTAACCATGCGGTGGTAATGGTTACTGGCGATGACAAACAGGCCGTCACCAGTACTGCCGAAAAATTGGCCGCCAGCTTTTGGAATGCGCGTAAAGGTTTCGCATTTGTAGCCCCAACCGCCAATCTGAAAGAAGCCCTCGACAAAGCCGTCGCGAGCGACAAACATCCATTTTTTATCAGTGATTCGGGCGACAACCCGACAGCCGGCGGCGCAGGCGATGTAACCTGGACAATCACCGAGATCTTGAAACGGCCTGAATTTCAGAAAGAAAATGGTAAATCGCTCATTTACGCCTCCATCCCCGGCCCAGAGCTGGTAGAAAAAGCCGTAGCGGCAGGAGTTGGTGGAAAAATTGATGCCGTGGCTGGCGCAAAAGTGGATTCCCGCTTTGCCCCTCCCATCCGGCTGGTTGGAACCGTGACCGCGATCCATCATGGCGACATCAATGCTGAAACCGAAGTGGTGGTAAAAGTAGGCAGCGTGTCGGTGATCGTAACCAAAAAACGGAAACCTTACCATAAAGAAGCAGATTTCACCAGGCTCGGCCTCGAACCGCGCAAAAGCGACATTGTAGTCGTAAAAATCGGATATCTTGAACCGGAACTGTACAACATGCGTGCCGACTGGATTTTGTCTTTAACGCCCGGCGGCGTGGACCAGAACCTGGAACGTCTTGATTATAAACATATCAAAAGGCCGATGTTCCCTCTGGACAAGGATATGAAAGATCCGGATTTGAAGGCGCAGCTGGTACCATCTTCTGATAGCAAATAAAAGGTTAAGTGAGCCTGGCGGCGAAAGTCCGTCAGGCTATTTTATTCTACTTTATATAAATCCCCAAGCTTCTTTGGCGCGACTTCCCGGTACGCACTTGTCAGCGCGTCGCGAAGCATATCTTCCCGCACCTGATTTAATTCCACCAAAGTCCAGCCCTGCTTGCCCCATTTATTGGGTACCGGATAAATGACCGATTTATCGTGCAAACCAAAAACCTCCTGGTCGATCGGACTTAATTTCAGCGAAGCCCGGGCAGCTTTTTCATCCAGGGTGGCGAAGATCTTCTTTCCAACGCGAAAAGCAGCTTTGTCGAAATGCGGCGCTTCGGTGGTTTCCTGAAAAGAAAGCGCAATGTTCCTGAATTCTTCGATTGAAACCATGTGAGGTGGTGGTTGGAGTTTGTCGGTAAGTGGCTGTGGGAATGTTCAAATTTACCCAAATAAAAGTCAGGCTCGGGATTAATCTTTAAGTTTGCGGGCTAAAATGATTTTTAAAAATGCAGTTTTTCAAAACAGTTGCCCCGATCACCATTACCTGCCACAACCGCCTCGCACCAAGCCTCGAAAAGGAAGTGACAGAACTTGGTTTTACCATTCTAGACAAATTTATCACAGGCGTCCGGGTCAGGGGCACGATGAATGACTGCATCCGACTTAATCTTAACTTATTCTGCGCCAGCCAGGTATTATATAGCCTGGGTAGTTTCAAAGCGAAGAACCCCGACGATGTTTACAAACACTTACTGGGCATTTCCTGGGAGGACATCATTCCCGATAACGGTTACTTCTCCGTCACCAGCGGCGTTCAGACTCCCACCGTCAACAACAATATGTATGTGAATGTGAAGGTGAAAGACGCAATCGTCGATCGGATCAGGGAGAAAAAAGGCGAGCGTCCATCCTCGGGGCCCGACTTGTCGGCTACCGTGATACATTTATATTGGAAAGATGAAAATGCCGAAATTTTCATAGATACCTCCGGCGATTCACTGGCGCGCCATGGTTACCGCAAGATTCCCGGAAAAGCGCCGATGCTGGAAGGTTTGGCCGCAGCCACGATCCTTTCAAGCAACTGGGACAGGCAATCAACATTCATCAATCCGATGTGCGGCTCGGGAACATTAGCCATCGAAGCAGCATTGATTGCCAGCAAAAGTCGTCCCGGTTTGTTCCGCAACAATTTTTCATTCATGCATTTACAGGGCTACGACGAAGAATTTTATTACGCCGAAACCGATAAGCTCGATGAGCAGATCATTGAGGTACCCAACCTCCGCATCATCGCCACCGACCACAGCCAGGAGGCTGTCGCGAATGCGAAAAAGAATGCGATTGCGGCTGGCGTGGCCGATATGATCGAGTTTAATGTTTGTGATTTTGCCGAAACCGAAGTGCCGCAGGAACATAAAGGGGTGTTTTTTGTGAACCCGGAATACGGCGAGCGTCTTGGAGAAGTAAAAGAACTCGAAGAAACTTATGGACGAATTGGTGATTTTATGAAACAAAAGTGTGGAGGATATTCCGGATATGTGTTTACCGGTAACATGGAGCTGGCCAAGAAAATTGGGTTGAAAGCAAGGCGCAGAATTGAGTTTTATTCGGGTAAAATCGACTGTCGCTTGCTGGAATACGAGCTTTATGAGGGTACGCGCCGGGAAAGTGTGTCCTAAAAAAGGCTGGTTTTCACTATTGCGTGCCAGAAACTGGCATAATATTTAAACCATTCTGAGCATAATCAAACAACAATTTGTCATGAGACAAGCACAGAATTCGGGTACCATGCATCAGATGCAAAGCTCCCGGGCAAAGGCCGAAAACAAGGACAATTTGGACAGTAGGCACAGAGAAGAAGAGATGGTAAAAGGTAATCATCTCACGAACAATGAGAAGGATCATCATAGCCTCGGCAAAAACCAACGGCAACATCAATAAAGATTCTTTGTGTTTATTGTGATTAGATTGAGTTAGCCGGCCCCGATTTTCGGGTCCGGCTTTTTTTTAGCAGACGACGATCGTTTCGATACCCAGTAACTGACCCAGCTTTTTGATCTTGGAAGAAATATGTCCCACACCGACGGCACAATGGTGCGCCGGGCCATGACTATTCCAGCCTTCCACAAACTTCCGCGCACCGCACGAAAACCGGTAGCGGCTATTCGTATTCCCGATTTCCAGGATCGGCCCTTCTACCGACTCGCCCTCGGCAACCAGCAAATTCACTTTTCCATCCCAGGTTTCCACCACCGAAAGCAAGGTTACCGGCCCATGTTTCACACACATTTCCACCGAAAGACCATTGCCCACTTTTCCATGATATACATACAGCGGCCGCACTTTGGTTTTACCTTCGGCGATTGCAATATGCCCCGGTCCGTCGTGGCCCATCAGCACGATGTCGTCATTGAAATCCATCGCATAATATTCTGTAAATGAGCCGCCCGCGCCGAAGCTGTCCATGATTTTCATGGCCTGCGCATTTTTGATTTCATACTCTCCCGCCACCGGAATTCCGCGTGAAGTCAGCAGGGAATTTCCAAGAATGACCGAGCTCATCGCATCCTCATTCATCGGGTTTCCCGTGCCTTTGTGGTAGTAAGCCATGGAACCCAGCTGATGTTTTTCCACGAGTTTGTCCAGCGCCACCGCAGTACGCGCGGCACGTTTGATCTCCGGTTCGGAGCAATCAGGCTGGATGTCAAAATTCGTATCGAAACGGGCGCACATTGCGTCGATCTCCGTTTCAGAAACTTCCTGCCGTAGGGCTGAAAGTTCATCCACTTCGATCACCTCAATATGTCCGCCGAATGTGGCGGACTGACGTGTCAGATCGGTATAAATATCAAGCATGCCGCCATAATAATTTCCCATGATACCCAGCCGGTTATGCGCCATAATGTTGGCTACATTAGCGGCTGTAATCCACTCGGCTACCTCGTCCCAGGCTTGGGGATCATTGTGCAGCATGCCCGTGATCTGATAAAAAGGGATTTGCGAGCGGTTGAAAACATTGGCGATCTCGGGCACCGGGCAGGCCGAGCAGTAAGCCAGCCACTCCCCCGTCATCTTGGTTCGGTCATTCAGGCTGTTAAACCATTTGTAGTCGATCGCCGGCTCGGGCACCAGGTTCAGGACGATCACCGGCACTTTGGCGCGCCTCACCACAGGCAGCACCGTGGACGAAAGCGCATAAGTGGTCACATACAAAAAAATCAGGTCCACATCCTCCCGCCGAAAGGTATGCCCCGCCTCCATCGCATTTTCCGGCGTGTCGATCAGCCCGAGGTTAACGATTTCTGCACCGAAACCCGTCAGTTTTTCCTCCACCACATTCACGTAGCCGCGGAGCCGGTCTTCCAGTCCATCAAATTGTTCCCAATATGCTTTCAGCCCAATCCCGAAAAGCCCGGCTCTCAAATGATATTTTCCTTTTGTCAACATATCAAAAAATACAAATCAATCTAAAAGATCAAAATCAGAAAATTTGCGCATTCTAATTTTTTTTATTGAATTTTACAGTCCGGAAAGCGAATATTGGAAATAAGTTTGCAAAAATAGGATACGAATAAGATTTGCGACAATGAATAATCTGCCTCATTATTTGCACATATTGATATGGAACTCTACCGAAAATACTTTGACTCCGAGCAGCTCGCCAAACTGGCCGATGCCGAACCGAACTGGGGTGTCACGATCCTGAATGTCGGGCATAACATTCACCCTGCGCAAAAGCCCTATCCCGACGCCAATCACCCCGCTAGCTACCATTTCGACTGGGAAAAAGGGCGGGTGATCCAGGAATTTCAACTGGTGTACATTTCGAGCGGCAGCGGCATTTTTGAAACAGAAACCATTCCGCCGACGCTGGTGGAGGCGGGTACCGCTTTTCTGCTTTTCCCGAATGTCTGGCATCGGTACAAGCCCACGCTAGATACCGGCTGGGAGGAATTCTGGGTGGGGTTCGGCGGACATTATTCCGAGTACCTGATGCGGCAGGAATGTTTCAAACCGGAAAGCCCGCTGATTAAGATCGGTTTTAATTCGGAGCTTTTGAATGTGTTTTTAAGGCTGGTCCAAACATTGAAATTCGAAGGCGTCGCCTACCAGCAGATATCTTCCTGCCTGGTGATTCAGCTTTTGGGACTCATCTACGCCTCGGCGCTGATGACCGATCAGGCGCAATCGTATAAAGAAAAACTGGTGCACCGGATGCGGTACCAAATCCACGAAAACTGCACAGGCGTGATCGATATGGAAAAACTGGCGACGCAAAACGGCGTGAGCTACGGGTGGTTCAGGAAATCTTTCAAAGAAGTGACGGGTACGTCGCCGGGTCAGTATCATTTGAATTTGAAGATTGAAAAAGCTTGCGAAATGTTACGTGAAACCTCTTTTTCCATTTCAGAAATTGCCTACAAAGCCGGGTTCGAATCGGAATTTTATTTTTCAAGGATTTTCAGGAAAAAGATGACCGTAACACCCTCTGCGTACCGGGAAGGCTAGAAATCGGTTCAAAAGCATTCAATTTTCGTCCGGAACATTCGTTGATAGGCTACCATGAAGCACTACATTCCTCTGATTTTAGTCGCACTTTTTGCTACTTCCTGCGAGTGGCTGGGCAACTCGCCGAGTTTCAGCGACGATTTTATCACCTACACCATCCAGAAGGGCAACCACGATCCGGACAACAACATTAACACCCCATTTACCTCAACCACCCTGCATTTTCAGGCGCTTTTTGACAGTACCTGTGTGTACCAAAATGCCGTTGTGGAAAACCAGAATGATATCAATAAACTCTACGGATTCTCTGATTGCAGCTCAACGCACCAGAATAATAGTGCGCGTTTTGGCTGGAACTGGCGCGAAGGTGCGCTGCGGATCTACGCTTACATTTATGTGAACGGGCAGCGCATGGAAAAAGAATTGGGCACTGCCGAGTTGAATGAGCCGACGGGTTTCAAGATCGAAGCGAAAGATAATTCGTATATTTTCACCTACCGCGGGGTAGAAACAACAATGCCGCGCCACTGTTCAGGCGGCGTCGGCATTGCGTATAAGCTGCTTCCTTATTTTGGCGGCGATGAAACTGCGCCGCAGCTTGTCAGGATCAAAATCAGGAATTTATAACATTGGCATAAATACTGCACGATTCCGCCGGAACATTCAAGACGCCAGTGTTAATCTCCTCATCCAATGTTCGTTCCCCTTTCCAGCTTTCGTCAGAAGAAGTGATCAGCTTCTTCCAGCTTTTCTGATCTCCTGGCAGCGAAACTTCCTGTGAAGATTTAGAAAAATTCAAAACACCCACAACTTCCTGCTCCGCCGAAATGCGGTGGATTAAGATCATTTCCTTATCAGGAAAAGCCTCCACTGTCAGGCCATCGCGATCGGTATTGTTTAGAGCCGACTGCGTTTTTCTCAGATGAATCAATTTTTTATAAAACTCAAACATCGTCTTATGCGGCTCTTCGCTCAGCAAATCCCACTGTAATTTCGACGCGTTGAATGTATCCTCCGACATCGGATCGGGCGCTTCGCCTTCCAGGTGAAATGCAGAAAATTCCTTTTTACGGCCTTTTCTGACGGCTTCTGCCAGCTCAGGATCCGTGTGGCTGACGAAATACTGAAACGGATTCGGTTCGCTCCATTCTTCTCCCATAAATAGCATCGGCAGATAAGGACTGATCATTACTGCACCCGCCAAAAGTTTCTGCATTTCAAAACTCACCAGCTGGCTGGTACGCTCGCCGAGCATCCGGTTTCCGATATGGTCATGATTTTGGGAAAAAACCACAAACTGTCCGCCGGGACTTCCCTCGGCTTTTACACCAAAACGCCGCTTGCGGTGCTCCGACCACTGACCGTCAAAAACGTACGCGTCCTGATAGGATTTCGCCAGCGAAACAATCGGGTCAAAATCAGAATAATAACCGCTTTTTTGCTGACCCGACGATACCCGCAAAGCATGGTGAAACTCGTCGATCCACTGCGCATCCATGCCGTAGCCGCCTGCGGAAATCGGGTTAATAAACCGTGTATCATTCAGGTCCATTTCCACGATCAGGTAATGTTGCCGGCCGGTTTGCTGAGAGAGTTCATCCACCCGCTCGCGGATTTCCTGCAAAAGCTGCCTCGGCCCAAAATCCTTGATAGCATGAACCGCATCGAGCCGCAGCCCGTCAATGTGGAAATTGCGGAACCACATCAGCGCGTTTTCAATAAAATATTGCCGCACGCCGTCACTCCAAGCATCGTCAAAGTTCAGCGCGTCGCCCCAGGGCGTGTTGTATTTATCGGTAAAATACGGTCCGTACTTCGAAAGAATGTTTCCTTCCGGCCCAATGTGGTTGTACACCACGTCCAGGACCACCGCGATACCCTTGGCATGACAGGCATCGACCAAATGCTGCAAACCTTCCGGCCCGCCATAAGAATCCTGCACACAATAAGGAAAAACGCCATCATAACCCCAGTTACGTGGCCCGGCAAACTGGGACACCGGCATAATCTCGATCGCATTCACGCCCAGCTCAACCAGGTAGTCCAGCTTGCTTTCTACCGCTTCAAAAGTTCCTTCCGGCGTAAATGTGCCGACGTGCAGCTCGTACATGATGTAATCTTTCAGGGCAGGATTTTGCCAATCCTTATCCGTCCACTGCATATTCTTCACATCATGCGCCCCCGACGGTCCGTGCACACCCTGCGGCTGCGACAAGGAAGCCGGGTCGGGCAAAGGCTCGTCGTCATTCACCATAAACTGGTAAAGATCACCCGGTTTCAGCTCCGCGGTCATCAGCGACCAGTAGCCAAACTGTTCCTTTTTTAAAAGTAATTTCTTGTTTTTGTCCGTAATTGCAACCGTTACTTGCTCCGCTTCCGGTGCCCACACCAGTATTTTTGCCTCGCCAAATTCATTAAAGCTCACGCCCGGCTGCCCGTGCCAAATCTCAGTCGCATTCATATTTTCTGTTCCTCCAAAGCGTGTTTAAAAACTACGATAGACCGGCTGTCCACATTTACCTCCGTCCCCGCCGCGATCGTCTGGCCGTCGTCGCTCACGCAGCAGTCGGCGGTATCGATCACCTTGCGCCAAAGGCTGCCATATTTTTCCGGCGGAAGCGTATAGGTTACAGGTTCATAATGTGCATTAAAAATCATATAAAAACTGTCGTCGTAAATCGGCGCACCTTTTGGGTTGACATGACGTATCCCCTTACCATTCAAAAACACCCCGAGCGATTTGGCATAATCGTGATTCCAGTTTTCTTCGGGCATTTCGGTGCCTTCCGGCAGGAACCAGGCGATATCTTCCAATCCTTTGCCTTTGATGGGTACGCCCCGGAACCAATGTTTCCTTCTGAATGTCGGGTGCTTTTTCACAAACGCAATAAGCTGCTGCGTAAAGCCCAATAGTTTTTGGTCAACCTTATCCCAGTTCAGCCATGAAATTTCATTATCCTGGCAGTAGGCATTGTTGTTTCCGCCTTGCGTCCGCCCCCACTCGTCACCCGCCACCAGCATGGGCACACCTTGCGATAAAAATAACGTTGTCAGGAAGTTGCGTTTTTGTTTATCGCGCAGGGCGATGATCTCGGGGTCGTCGGTCGGGCCTTCCACACCACAGTTCCAGGAGCGGTTATGGTCGTCCCCATCATTGTTATCTTCGCCGTTTTCGAAGTTACGCTTCTCATTATACGAAACCAGGTCGTTCAGCGTGAAACCGTCGTGTGCCGTGATGAAGTTAATGCTGGCAGTCGGGCGTCGGTCTTCACCTTTGTATAAGTCCGAACTTCCTGTGAAGCGCTCGGCAAACTCGGCGAGCATACTATCCGCACCACGCCAATAATCGCGCATACAGTCGCGGTAGCGACCATTCCACTCCGCCCACCCGATCGGGAATTTCCCTACCTGGTATCCGTCGTGGCCGATATCCCAGGGTTCGGCGATCAGTTTTACCTGCGAAATGACGGGATCCTGGTGAATGATATCAAAAAAGGCGCTGAGACGGTCTACCGCATGTAATTCCCTGGCCAATGTGGACGCGAGGTCAAAGCGGAAACCATCTACGTGCATTTCGGTGATCCAGTACCTGAGGCTGTCCATGATGAGCCGTAGTACGCTTGGAAGCCGCGCGTTCAGTGTATTGCCGGTGCCGGTGTAATCCATATAATAGCGGCCGTCCATCAAACGATAGTACGCCATATTGTCGATCCCGCGGAAAGAAAGCGTGGGGCCCATTTGGTTACCCTCGCCGGTATGGTTGTACACCACGTCCAGGATCACTTCAATCCCGGCCCTGTGCATTTCCTTAACCATATTTTTGAATTCCGCGACCTGCTCGCCGTGCGTCCCGGCGCTGGAATACCTGGCGTCCGGCGCAAAAAATCCGATGGAATTATAACCCCAGTAATTCGTCAATCCACGTTCTTTCAAGTGCCGGTCGGCCACGAAATGGTGCACCGGCATCAGCTCCACTGCATTGACACCTAATTTTTTCAGATAAGAAATGCTCGCCGGGTGCGCCATACCTGCATAAGTACCCCTGATCTCCTCGGGAATTTCGGTATTGAGATTGGTAAAACCCTTGACGTGTGTTTCGTATATAATGGTATCGTGATAAGGAATCTCGGGTGCTTTCACATCCTCCCAGTCAAACCGGTGATCGATTACGACGGATTTTGGAATGTAGCTGCTGCTATCCGTTTCACTAAAACTGAGGTCTTCCGCCGGATCTCCGATATTATATCCAAAAAGCGAATCATGCCACTGAATGGTACCTGAAATCGATTTTGCGTAAGGATCGATGAGCAGTTTGTTCGGATTAAAACGAAGACCGACGGTTGGCTCAAACGGCCCGTGAACCCGGTATCCATATAGCTGACCCGGTTTTAATCCTGGCACATATACATGCCAAACGTGGTGAGAAACTTCCCTGATTTCAATTTTGACATTTTCAGCCAGACTATCCGGACTATCAAACAAACACAGATCAACACCTGTGGCACTTTCTGAATATAGGGCAAAATTCACCCCTTCTTCGTCCCAGGTAGCACCCAGTGGGTACGGTTCTCCCGGATAAACAATTACATTATCAAGTTTCGACTGATCCTTAACTTTCTTATTGGCAATTTTTCCCATAATGCTTTGATTTGTAAACGATTGGCCACTTCCCACCAGCCCGGACCGGGCTTGCTGCACGTCCTGTCTTTTTGTTTAAACTGAAAAATTGCGGCCTGAGAACGCTATTTGCTATAAAATTATGCCAGTGAGCCAGCGAATGGCAGGGAATATTTTCCACAACTGGGATTTTGAAAAAGTAAAAACCGGCACGATGGACCAGCAAAAACTAACAGACATTTACACATTTTTAGAAGAAACGGAGCGGACCAACGAGGATACCGAATATGATCCATCGCAGGAACCGCTGGTGAATGCGATCATCGAGCTGGTAAATAAGAATGGTAATACATCCATCGCAGAAGATTTCGGACAACCGTTTGTACATCCGATGATTACGATACAAAAATGGGTTACGGAGCTGAAAGATATTGTTCGCGACGAAATGGACGGGAATTTACATTAGCAAGAAGAAAATGTGCTTTGGGACGGCCTGAGGCACGATTTTTATGAATTCTCAACTCGTACACACACTACGATTTTGCAGTAGCACGCTACATGCAGTAATTGGTGTCGTATATACTCCCCGGTTTATTAAAAACTTGAAGTAATTTCGTCCCGAAACCCAGGAAACTCTCCTGTTCTTTACAAATACTTAACCGAAATTATGATTCTGATTGTCGACGACAGGCCGGAAAACATTCTCCCTCTTAAAAAAATTCTGGAACTGCATGATTTTGAAACAGATAGCGCTGAATCCGGTGAAGAAGCATTAAAAAAGATCCTGAAAACGACTTATTCCGTAATCATCATGGACGTGCAAATGCCCGGCATGGATGGTTTCGAAGTGGCTGAGGCAATCGCCGGTTTTAATAAAGCAAAAGATACCCCCATCATTTTTCTCTCGGCGGTGAATACCGAGAAACGTTTTATTACGAAAGGCTATTCTTCGGGCGGTATAGACTACCTCACGAAGCCCGTCGATCCGGATATTTTGCTGCTGAAAGTCAAAACATTTTACAAACTCTACGAGCAGCAGCAGGAGTTGAAAGTGATTCAGGAATCATTGCGCCGGGAAATAGATTCCCGCAAACGTGCGCAGGAGGAACTTGCCGCCAGGATGGAAGAGCTGCGGATGGCCCATGAAATGCTCGAACAAAAAGTGCAGATCAGGACAAGTGAGCTGACGGACAAAAACTCGGAACTGGAAACCACCAACCATGAATTGCAGCAATTTGCCTGGGTTGTATCCCACGATTTGAAAGAGCCGCTGCGCAAAATTCAGACATTCAGCCAGTTAATTAAAGACAAATATTTAAGCGAAAATCCGGAGGCAACTTCTTACCTCAACCGGTCTATCAATTCCTCGGCACGCATGTCGCGGCTGATCAGCGATTTGCTGGATTATTCGCGGCTGTCGGTGAAAGCTTACTTCCAACCTACCGACTTGTATGCGCTGGTAAATGAGCTGCTGCTGGATTTTGACGAGCAGATCAGCGAAAAGAATGCGGTGATCCATCTTGCCAAATTGCCGGTCGTAGATACGATACCGAGCCAGATCCGGCAGGTATTTCAAAACCTGATCAGCAATGCTTTGAAATTCTCGAAACCAGACGTGCAGCCGGTGATCAACATTACCTGCGCGCTCTGTGAAACGAAAGATACCACAAGCCCGGAATCCCCTACCGGCCGGTTTTGCCGGATCAGCATTGAGGATAACGGAATTGGCTTCAACGAAAAATTCCTGGACAGGATCTTCATCATTTTCCAGCGGCTCAACAATCCCGGAAATTATGAGGGTACCGGCATCGGCCTGGCCATCGCCAAGAAAATTATGGACAAACACAACGGCTTAATCTCGGCCCATAGCATGGAAAACCAGGGCGCTAAGTTTGTGCTGGTTTTGCCTTTGGAACAAGATAAACCGCAAAAAGAAACTCAGTCAGAAAATCAGTACACGGAAAATTTATGAATAGACCTTCTAACACCATCATTCAGCAGTTACAGATTGTCTTCTCGTTTTCTATTCTCCTGCTCATTTTCAGCCTCCTGGCGTCCTATTACAGTACGCAGAAACTCATTAACAACTCGGAGTTGGTAAATCATACCAATGAAGTCCTCATTGAAGCCGAAAGCATTATTTCGCACATGAAAGATGCGGAAACAGGCCAGCGCGGCTTCCTGGTAACCTCCGACGAAGCATTTCTGGAACCTTATAATGGTGCTTACCAGGCCACTACCGATAGTTATAACAAGCTCAGCGACCTTACCGCTGACAACCCGACCCAGCAAAAAAACCTGCGGGAAGTGAAGGCTTTGTACGAAGCCAAGTTCGGACAGATGCAAAACATTATCGATCAGGCGAAGCGGTCGCAAAATTTTGTGAATGATACCGAGAGCCGCCTGAAAGAAATGCTGCGGGGAAAAAAGCTGATGGACGATTTGCGGATGGCGACCAAGCGGATCAAGGAGGAGGAAGCCGCAATCCTGAGTACCCGGCTAGAACAGCAGCAGATCTACATTACTTATACGCCGGTGCTGCTGGTGATCGCTGCACTGATTTCCATCCTGATTACGGTATTTGCTTATATCCGGATCAAAAACGACATGGACAAGCGCATTGCGCAGCAAAACCGCGACGCGGCGCTGTATGATGAAACAAACCGGCGGATCGGGCACATTGAAGAAGTAACCAGGCAGGTATCGGCGGGGGATTTTACCGTACGAAGCCAGGACGATAAGGAAGACGAGCTGGGCCGGATTTCGGTGGCGCTAAATGCTATGACCGAGTCGCTGGCGAGTACGATTTCGGATTTGACTACCCGTAACTGGCTGCAAACCGGTACGGTAAAAATCAGCGACGCGATCCGGGGCGAGCGGATCGTAAAAAAGCTGGCCTCCAATTTATTGAATGCACTGACGGATTATACCGGTGCGCAGCTGGCGACGATTTATATTCTGGATAATGACTGGAATTTCAGGCTGACGGCCTCTTATGCCGTGCAAAATGCGCCGGAGGTAATCCTGGCGGGCGAAGGTTTGACGGGCCAGGTGATTGCGACCATGAAACCGATGATCGTGCGGAATGTGCCTGAAAATTATTTGAAAGTGAAATCGAGCCTCGGTAACAGTACTCCGGGTGCGCTGGCAATCCTGCCTCTGACTTACGCCTATGAATGTATCGGGGTGATTGAGCTGGCCTATCTGCAGGCGCCTGGCGAAACGGAAGTGAAATTCCTGGAAGACAACCTCGAAGCGATGGCGACGGGGATCAACTCGGCGATGGACTACCTGAAACTGCAAAACTTCCTGGAAGAAACGCAGGCGCAGGCCGAAGAGCTGCAAACCCAGCACAACGAGCTAGAAAACCTGAACGCTGAGCTGGAAGCGCAGTCGCAGAAATTGCAGGCTTCGGAAGAGGAATTGCGAGTGCAGCAGGAAGAGTTGCAGCAAACCAATGAAGAGCTGGAAGAACGCAGCGGGCTGCTAGAAGAGAAAAACCTGGAAATCCAGAAAAAAGCGGAAGAACTGGAACTGACGACGCGCTACAAATCGGAATTCTTAGCCAATATGTCGCACGAGCTGCGGACGCCGCTGAACTCTATTCTGCTGCTCAGCAGGCTTTTGGCAGAAAATGATGATAAAAATCTGAATGCTGAGCAGATTGAATATGCGACGGTGATCCAGTCGTCTGGTAATGGTTTGCTGGGACTGATCGATGAGATCCTCGACCTTTCCAAAATCGAAGCCGGTAAGATGGAGCTGGACTACGTAAGTGTTTCGGTGAAGGAAATTGCCGAGGATATGAAGGCGCTTTTTGCGCCGGTAGCACGGGAAAAAGCGCTCGATTTCGATATTCAGGTAGCTCCGGGCGTACCGACATTGATCGTGACGGACAAAATGCGTTTGGAACAGATCATCAAAAACCTGCTTTCGAATGCATTGAAGTTTACTTCAAAAGGCTCGGTGAGAATGGATGTGAAGCTGCGCGACGACAGCAATAACATGATCTGCTTTTTGGTAAAAGATACCGGTATCGGTGTAGCAGCCGACAAGCAGGCGCAAATTTTCGAAGCATTCCAGCAAGCCGACGGTTCTACCAAAAGAAAATACGGCGGCACGGGGCTCGGGCTCTCGATCAGCCGTGAGCTGGTGAAATTATTGGGTGGGGAAATTTCGCTGACGAGCGTGGTGAATGAGGGAAGCGAGTTTACGATCATTATCCCGATATCACCGGAACATGCACTTAATGATCCTGAAAACGCCAATTTTGTTTTAAAACCGACGGTGGCAGACGAGTCGCGCCTGCGGAAAATTTCCATCAAAGATCCACAGTATATCAGCACGGTCATCCCTGAAAATATCCCCGACGACCGCAACGAAATCACGGAGCACGATAAAGCGATCCTGATCATTGAGGATGATACTTTTTTTGCCAAATCGTTATTGGACTACACTCGCAAGCAAGGCTACAAAGGCATTGTTTCGGTGCGGGGCGATGAGGGTTTGCAGCTAGCCCAGACATTCAAGCCGATGGGTATCCTGCTGGACATTCAGCTGCCGATCGTAAGCGGCTGGGAAGTGATGGACCAATTGAAGGCGAATGCGGAAACACGGCACATTCCGGTTCACATTATGTCATCGCACCGGTTAAAAAACGAAAGTCTCATGAAAGGCGCGATCGATTTTATCGATAAGCCTGTCTCCGGTGACAAAATCCAGGAGGTGTTCAGGAAGATCGAGCACGTGATTAATAAAGAATCGAAAAAGGTGCTGATTCTGGAAGATAACTCCATGCACGCTAAGGCATTGGCTTATTATCTGGGCACTTTTGATATTAATTCCGAGCTGAAAAGCGACATTAACGAGGGTATCGACGCATTAAAACGGAATCAGGTGGACTGCGTGATCCTGGATATGGGTATCCCCGACAAAAAGGCCTACGAAACGTTGGAGGAAGCCAAAAAGAACCCGGGTTTTGAAAATGTGCCGATCATTATTTTCACAGGAAAAAGTCTTTCGATGTCGGAGGAGCTGCGGATCAAGCAGTATGCGGATTCTATTATTGTGAAAACCGCACACTCCTACCAGCGTATGCTCGACGAAGTTTCGCTTTTCCTGCATGTGGTGGAAGAAAACAAGAAAGATGCGAAGCGGTCGGACCAGAAGAAATTGGGTGCGCTGGGCGAGATCCTGAGCAACAAAACGGTACTGATCGCCGACGATGATGTGCGCAACATTTTCTCGCTTTCCAAATCATTGGAAAACTATAAAATGAATGTGATCACGGCGCTGGACGGAAAAGAAGCTTTAACTAAACTGGAAGAAAACCCGGAGATCGACGTGGTGCTGCTGGATATGATGATGCCGCAGCTGGATGGTTACGAAACCGCCCGCCGCATACGTGAAAATATAAAATGGCGAAACCTGCCTGTGATCGCCGTGACTGCCAAAGCCATGACCGGCGACCGCGAAAAATGCATTAACGCCGGCGCTTCGGATTACATCACCAAACCAGTCGATATCGACCAGCTTTTATCGCTTTTGCGAGTTTGGCTTTACGAACGATTTTAAATCCTAATCCCTCCCATGAAAAAGAAAGTGCTGATTGTTGATGATGATGCCCGGAATATTTTTGCCTTGAAGGCTACTTTGAAGGCGAAAGGTTTTGAATGCATTTCGTGTATGGCTGCGACGGAAGCGCTCGACATTCTCCGCTCCGAACAAGAAGTTGACGCCGTGCTGCTCGATATGATGATGCCGGAAATGGATGGTTATGAGGCGATTCCGCTGATTAAGCGCATGGATAGCCGGGAAAATATTCCGGTGATCGCGGTGACGGCGCAGGCCATGGTAGGCGATAAAGAGAAATGTCTGCAGGCGGGCGCTGATGATTACATATCAAAACCCATCGATGTCGAAAAATTGTTAAAGCTCTTGCAGGATATTTAATATGTGGGAAATGATTGAGGACGAAGACATTGACCTGTTACTGAACGACTTATTTGATCTGTACGGTTACGACTTTACGAGTTATTCCCGGGCGTCGCTCAAAAGGCGTATTGTGCGGTTATGTTCCCTGGACAAGTTTCCCAGTTTCGCGGAGCTGCGTTACCGCGTGAAGAATGATCCCGATTATTTGAAAAGATTTGTGGAGGAGATCACGGTGAATGTGACCGAAATGTTCCGGGACCCTTCTTTTTATAAATCATTGCGTGACGATATTCTGCCGATCCTGGGTACCAAACCGTTTATCCGGATCTGGCATGCGGGCTGCTCCACAGGTGAGGAAGTGTATTCGATGGCGATCTTATTAAAGGAAGCCGGGCTGCTCAAAAAATCACTTTTATATGCTACCGATCTGAATCCGAGTGTTTTGGAAAAAGTACGGAAAGGGATTTTTCCTTTGAACCAAATGAAGCAATACTCGGAAAACTACATTGCTTCGGGTGGCAAAAAAGACTTTTCGACTTACTATACGGCCAATTACGGACAAGCCAAATTGGACCGCGACCTTTCGGAAAAAATCATCATTTCAACGCATAACCTGGTGTCGGACAGCTCTTTCAACGAATTTGACCTGATCCTTTGCCGCAATGTGCTGATCTATTTTGATAAAAATTTGCAGGACAGGGTACTCAATCTTTTCGACGCAAGCCTGGGATCGCTGGGTTACCTCGCGCTCGGGACGAAAGAGACATTGAAATTTTCGGCGATCCAGAACAAGTTCAAGCAGATTAACCGGGAAAAAATATGGAAGAAAATCGTGTAGTACCACCTTGCCAACTGCTCCTGATCGGTGGCTCGGCCGGCAGTTTGGAAGTACTTTTCAAGCTGCTTCCGAGGCTGAATGCAGACCTTCCTTTCGCAATTGTGCTGGTACTGCACCGCCGCAGCACCGGCGATTCTTCCCTCACAGAATTGCTTTCTTCCAAAACCGTGAACCACACTTCGGAGGTCGAGGACAAGGAACCCGTCAAGCCGGGCAACATTTACCTGGCTCCCGCCGACTATCATTTACTCATTGAAAAAGACCGCACATTCTCGCTGGACTATTCGGAAAAGATCAATTTCAGCCGACCCAGCATTGACGTTACGTTTGAATCCGCCTGCGAAATTTATGGGGAATCGGCCGTGGCATTGATTTTGTCAGGCGCCAACGAAGACGGAACGCATGGTATGAAATGCATTAAGAAGGCCGGCGGACGTACGCTGGCGCAAAATCCCGAAACTGCGCAAATGCCTTTTATGCCGAATTACGCTATAACTCATGGGGTGATTGATTACGTTCTTGACATTCCGCAAATGGCGGATTTCATCAATCAAATGAAGTGAAAATTCAGGCGATCGTTGATTTCTACCATAAAAGAAATGATCAGTCTTTTGTTGTGACGCAGATTTCGGGGAAATTTGCAGGAAAGTAATTCGTACCAGATCATTAAGACAACATGGCAGCGCCCAACAGATTATATAGCGTCTTATTCAACAAATGCCCAAGATGCGGCGTCGGCGATTTTTTCATTACAAAAAGCGCCTATAACCTCCGGAATTTTGATAAAATGCACAAACATTGCCCGCATTGCGGCGAAAACCTGGTGCCCGAGCCGGGATTTTATCAGGGTGCATTGTATATGAGCTACTCTTTCTATGTAGCTTTCATGGTGATCTACTTCCTGATCTTTGTCAACTTTTTTGAAAAATACATCGACTATTTCCTGATCAGCATTATCCCGATTCTGATCATTCTTACACCGCTCTTTTACAGGCTGGCGAGACGTTCCTGGCTGGCATTATTCATCAAACCCCTGGAAGAAAAGCATCCCGAAAACTCGGCACATTAAGCCACAGAGCGTTTTCGGAACTCTTCGGGCGTAATACCTGCTTCTTTCTTGAAGAATTTCGAAAAGTAAGAGTTATCGCTAAAATTGAGCTGATCGGAAATTTGGGAAATGGTCAGGTCCAGGTTGACGAGCAGCCTTTTTGCTTCCAGGATAATCCGGTTCCGGATCATTTCCCCGGCCTGGATCCCGAGCCGCTCCTTGCAGATCGCATTCAAATGGTTGGGCGTCAGGTTCAGCATGGAAGCATAAGCACCCGGCAGCCTCTGCTCGTGAAAATGGGTCTCGATCAGCTTTTTAAAATCCCTTACTACCTGACCTTTACGCCCCGCAGGCTCATTTTCTATGTCCCGTGTCCGGCTCTGTTCAATGGTCAGAAACACTTGCAGCAGCAACGCCCGGATCATATCTTCCCGCAGAAAAGATTTGCCGGCAGCCTGCTCAACCAATACTTCCAAAAGGGCTACTACCGATTTCCCAACACTGACATCAAGATCAACAACCGCATGACTTGCATCACCATCGAAGAAAGAAAAACTTTCCAGATAATCGGGCTGGTGCAGAAATGAGCGAAAGAATGTGTCGGAGAAATTGACAACATATCCATCCATCTTTCCGGCAAAATACCAGGCGTGGACCTGGCCCGGCACCATGAAATAAATCTGGTAAGGCACAACTTCAAACCGGTGAAAATCAATGGTATGATAACCGCTGCCCTCAGTGAAAAGCACCATGTGATAGAAGCTGTGGCGGTGCGGAAAAACCAGGTTCTGGTGCGCTTCCAGATAGTCGGCAAACCGGCTGACCATCATATCGTCGGACCTAAAATCTGATAGCGGGCCAATATCCAGCCGCGGAAATGTCGTCTGCATTTTCGTTTTTTAAGTGGTGTTGGGGCGAACCTGGATGTTGGGGCGAACCTCCTGGTTCGTTCCGCCTTTTCCAAGGCCTCCGGCCGCATTATCTTTGAACACCGGCCAGAGGCCTGTTAATAATCGGCACGAACCTGAGGTTCGCGCCAGCTTTCGTCGCGGGTGCCTTGTCGCTTTAAGATTAATGCGCAAATCAGGGATACGATGAGACCTACCGGCAAAATTTCCATATAAGTCAGCAAGGCGAAGCTGACCGGATTTTTATACATTTCCTTATAACCATTCATTTCGTCGATTTGTGATTGCAGCTCCGCGCCCGTCACACCTTTGGCTTGCAGGCTTTTGATTTGTGCGGCGCAGAATTTATCCATGAAATCGGGCATAAAAAAATGGAAATCGATGCCCCAGGCGATGACATACATGGTTGAAGCGATGAGCGAAATGCCCAGCCCGATCATCAGCGCCTGCCCGAATTTGATCCTACCCTGATTATACTTATCCCGGAAATTTTTTACACCCACAAAAATCAGTGAAAACGACAGCAGCATCGAGGCATAGCCGACGATCATCCCGCTGTTCGAATCCATTTTATCGTGCAGGAAATTCATTGAGAAAAGCATAAAAGCCGATACAATTGTCCCGGCAATCAATCCGCAGGTAAGTATTACTTTTTTCATTTTGTTAAATGTTTTGGTAAATGTGATGCCGCAAATTTGAGTTTCAGGGCCGGTTTTCGGGTCATACTTTCGGGTGATTTTAAGCAGAAAAAGCGTTTTTCACCTAAAAGTATTAAGGGATAAGGCTCAACCTCCTCGCTTTTTCGACCGCCTGGATCCTGCTTTTCACTTCCAGTTTTTCAAAAAGACGAGAAGTGTGTGTTTTAATGGTGTTGAGGGAAACAAAAAGCCGCGACGCGATTTCCTGGTTGCTATGACCTTCGGCGATCAGCTGCAAAACTTCCAGCTCGCGCCTGCTCAGCCCGAGGCGCAGCATTTCGCTTTCGTTAAAGGTAAACTGGCCGTCGGAAACAACCCGTATTTCTTTTTCGATGACAATGGTTTCTACGCGAGGCGTGCCGATGCCCGGCGTACCGACGCCCGGCGTAATGAGTTTCAAAGCGAGCCAAATGCCGAGGCCGGTGAAAAGCAGGGCGATTGCCCCGGCGTAAATTTCAAAAGCGTGGTCGATGATGAGGAAGCGGAATTCCAGCCATTTTAACAAAAACAGCAGCAGCGCGAGGGACGCGCCGTAGAGAATTACCTGCCTGTGTCTTGTGAAGAAGCCGGTCAACATTCGCTGGATGATCTGAAATTTAAGCCAGCCAAAATTAAAAATTTTTTGATGCTGGCTGGCTTAAATTTCGAAGGCGACCGGGCTGCAGTGTGGTTTAAACTACTTTTTAGGATTGATAACCTGGTCCAGGCCTTTGCACATTTTCTTGATGCGCTGGTACGATGCCAGACTATTCTGCCTTTTATCGAGCTCAATTTCCAGCTTCCCCGGCGAGGCTTCGTAATCAAATTTCGTGTTGTCATCGAGCGTCGTAGTAACATCCACCGCATTATCGTAACTAATACTCGACGGCGAAATGCGGTTGTTGATATACCGCTCCACATCCCGGCTCCTGCTCCTCGGAAAAGTTGCGTTGTACCGGTAAATGTGATCATCATCCACAACTTTAATACTAATGTTGTCCGATTCGCGGCAGGCAACAAGACTGACAAATAAGCAAAAAGCGAAAAGAATGTTTCTAGATTTCATGGCCATTATTGTTTTGCAAGGTACTATGCAATATACAGTAGCTACGTGTTGAAGTGCAGTTTGTTATACATGAGCGGGCTAATTTCGGGACGAGTAACTCTGTTTTGCCATTTATGATTAAATTGGCATACGAACCATTATGAAAATATTTTGAAAAAGACGCTGCTCCACTTCATCTTCTGCCTGGCGATTTTCACATCGGCATCCACCTTCGCCCAAACCAAAATCAACCAGGATTCCCTTTACATCCGCGAACATTATGATAAAATCGAGCGGATGATACCGATGCGGGATGGCGTGAAACTGTTCACTTCGATCTACATTCCGAAGGACATTTCGGCAGCTAAAACGTATCCAATCATGCTCAACCGGACGCCGTACAGCGTCGCGCCTTACGGAGAGACAGTGTTTAAACCGCTGATCGGGCCGAGTATGTTTTTCGCGAAGGAGGGCTACATTGTTGTTTATCAGGATGTGAGGGGTAAGTATATGTCGGAGGGTGATTTTGAAGCCTACCGCCCTTTTATTCCAAATAAAAAAGGGAACAAGGATATTGACGAAAGTTCAGACACCTACGATACCATTGAGTGGCTGATCAAAAATCTTGAAGGAAATAATGGAAAAGTAGGTACCTGGGGTATTTCGGCGCCTGGCTATTATACCACGATGACAAATGTGGAAGCGCATCCCGCATTGAAAGCTTCATCACCACAAGCTCCTGTAACCGATTGGTTTATGGGCGACGACCGCCACCATAATGGTGCATTTTTCCTGATGGGTACCTTTGCGTTTCTGTCTTCTTATGGCGCGCCGAGGCCGGTTCCAACTCCCACGGGTACGCCGCAGTTTTCTGCTTACGGGACGCCCGATTCCTATGAATTTTACAAAAATCTCGGTCCGCTGAAAAATGTAAACGAGAAAATTTTTCATGGCGAAAACCGCATCTGGAACCAGATGATGGAAAATGAAACTTACAACGATTTCTGGAAAGCGCGTACGCCGGTGCCACATTTGAAGAACATTAAGCCTGCGGTAATGGTGGTCGGCGGCTGGTTTGATCAGGAAGATTTGTACGGACCGCTGAAAACCTACCAGGGCATTGAAAACAACAAACCGAAATCGCCGAACCTGCTGGTGATGGGTCCTTGGATTCACGGCGGCTGGGCGCGCGGGCTGGGCGAATATCTGGGCAACATTCGTTTTGGTTCTCAAACAAGCCTTTTTTACCAGAGGGACATTGAATTTCCATTCTTCAACCATTACCTGAAAGGCACCGCCGACCCGGCCTTGCCGAAAGCGATGATCTTCGAAACCGGCGCAAATGAGTGGAGACAGTACGACCAGTGGCCGCCTAAAAATACGGTCGAAAAAAAGCTGTATATGCATCCCGACGGCACATTATCCTTCTCACCCACAATGACAACCATGCAAGTCGGCGCTAAACCAGATTTCAAAGAATACACCAGCGATCCGGCCAAACCGGTACCATATACTTCCGAAATCCGCATCATCCGCGGCAGCGATTTTATGTATGAAGACCAGCGGTTTGCGGCTACCCGCCCGGATGTCCTGGTCTTTCAGTCGGAAATTTTGAAAGAAGATGTGACAATTTCGGGTAATGTTTTTGCCGATCTGTTTGTATCGACCACCGGCACGGACGCGGACTTTGTGGTGAAACTGATCGATGTTTATCCCGGCGACGCCCCGAACGACAGCCCGATTAACAAGAATATGAAAATGGGTGGTTTTCAGCTGCTTATTCGCGGGGAAGTGATGCGTTCGAAGTTTAGAAAAAGCTTTTCCAAGCCGGAAGCGATGGTACCCGGAAAAATCGAAAACGTAAAATTCGATATGCAGGATGCGGCGCACCGGTTCAAAAGGGGGCACAAGATCATGATCCAGGTGCAAAGTTCCTGGTTTCCGCTGGTCGATCGTAACCCGCAGAAATTCGTCAACATTTATAAAGCTTCCGAATCGGATTTTCAGGCTGCGCAACACCGGGTTTACCTTTCAGGAAATAGCTCCTCTTATGTCGGCGTGCGGGTGGTGGAGTAGCTTACAGCTTGTACTCGTCGATTTTGCGGTAGAGGGTAGCAATGCCAATTTCGAGCAGCCGCGCGGCTTCTGCCTTGTTGCCTTTGGTGTAGTTCAGGATTTTTTGCAAATGCAGCTTTTCGGCGCTGGCGAGGGAAAACGCAGACAGGTTTTTTGAATTTCCATTTGAAATTTGCAGCAGCTCAAATGGCAGGCTTTCCACATTCAGCTCTTCGCCATCGGTCAGGATCACGCTTCGCTCGATCACATTTTTCAGCTCCCGGATGTTACCATTCCAGGCATAATGTTCCAACGCAGCAATAAAATCCCGGGAAAGTGACTTGATCTTTTTATTGGCCTTTAATGCAAAACGTGTTGCAAATTCGGTAGCGAGCGGACCGATATCCTCTACCCTTTCCCGCAAAGCCGGAATCGTGATCTGAAAAACCGAAAGCCGGTAAAACAGGTCGCTGCGAAAATCACCGGAAGCGATTTCTTTTTGCAGATCGCGGTTTGTGGCCGCTATAATCCTGACATTCACTTTGGTAGGAACCGTCTCGCCGATTTTGATAAATTCGCCGGTTTCCAACACACGCAGCAATTTCGCCTGTAACTCCGATGCCAGCTCGCCGATTTCGTCCAGAAAAATGGTACCGGAATTAGCCTCCTCGAACAGCCCTTTTTTGTCGCGGATCGCGCCGGTAAATGCGCCGGCTTTGTGGCCGAACATTTCACTTTCCAGCAAATCTTTCCCGAATGCCGAACAGTTGATCGCAACAAATGACTTTTTGGCCCGCGGGCTGGCCTGGTGGATGGATTGGGCAAAAACCTCTTTGCCAGTGCCGGTTTCGCCCAGCAAAAGCACCGTGGTATCGGTGGGCGCTACACGCCTGGCAAGTTCAATGCTGGCCGTAATGTTCCTCGATTTGCCAATGATCGAATGGAAAGAATATTTATCACTTACCTGTTTTTCAAGCTTTTGGACACGCTTGTTCAGCTCGGCTTTTTCGAGTGCGCGGTAAATCAGCGGAATGATCTTATTGTTGTCGTCACCTTTGGTAATATAATCGAAGGCGCCGCTTTTGATCGCCTGCACGCCGTCGGGGATGTTACCGTAGGCCGTGAGCAGGATCACTTCCAGCAAAGGATATTTCTCGCGGAGCGTTTTTACAAACTCAACCCCGTTTCCGTCAGGCAATTTTACGTCGCAAAGTACTACGTCAATGTCCGACTGGTCAAGCTTTCTGACAGCCGATTTGAGATCTCCGGCTTCAAGCACTTCGAAACCTTCAAGTTTAATGATCCGCGCGAGCAGCCCTCTCAGCTTTTCCTCATCGTCGATAATCAGGATTTTATTCATCAATGACTGATTCGCTACGTACGGTTGGGGTGCAGGCAGCATTGCCAGTAATCGTAGATAATTTTGACGCGTCTTTTCAGCTCGTCAAAACTGCTTTCTTTCTTGAAAAAACCTTGTATAGTAGAATCGTACGCGGCTTCGATGACCATTGGATTGTCCGCTGTGCTCAGGAAAACGAAGGGGATGGATTTTTTTCTGAGGTAATCATTCTGGTCGATGCGGCCCCTGAGTTCCAGGCCGTTCATGATGGGCATGTTAATATCGCAGATGATCAGAAAAGGTTGTTCATTGGTTGTTTCGAGGTGCAGCAGCGCTTCCAGTCCATTCCCGAAAAAAAGCAGCTTGTTTGGGATCTCCAATTCTTCTATGACGCTCCTGACTAAAAACTGGTCGTCCGCATCGTCCTCAATACAAATGATCGGCCCCTTTATCGACATTCCTAAACTTGTTAAGTATAACCAGGGGCAAATATCGCACTATTTACGTCCAATAACAATCCGTAAAATTTTGAAGAAAATCCGTTTCGCGTAGGTTTTACTCCTTTTTGCGTAGGCACCCTGCTGCTGCTGCGGGCTACTTTTGCATTGAAATTATTAGCCACGTCAAATAAAATAGCAAGATGAAAATGTTAAAATCTATGATGAGAACAGGTCAGATCGGTGCAATGCTCGCAGTATCGGTAAGTGTATGGAATTGCACCGATCACGCACCTGATACGGCCAACTATAAGCTGAACGACGCTGTTTCGGTAGCAGAGTGGAAGGGTTACCTGAAAACCGGGTACTTTAACGAAGGGTCTATCACAGTGAAAAGTGAAAGTCTTGTTATCCGCGACGGCCAGGTAAAAAGCGGTTCTTTTACGATCCCGGTTTCATCGATCCTCAATTTTAATCTGCCTACGGACGAGTTGAAGCACCAGCTCGTACACCACTTGCAGAGCCCCGATTTCTTCAACATGGCTTTGCATCCCGATGTCAAGTTTGAGATCAGCAACGTGTCGCCTTTTTCCGGAACAGGTGAAAATGTGGTTCCTGGCGCCAATTTTCAAGTGACCGGCAATTTAACAATGTTAGGGAAGACCAATTTGATCGTATTTGCGGCGAAAATCGATCTGATCGGGGACGACTTCAAACTAGAAGCCCTCGCCCCGATCGACCGCACCAAATGGGGCATGAACTATGCCACCGAGTCAAACCTGCCGGACGATGCATCGATCAAGCCCGTCATTGATGTGCATCTGAAGTTGAGTGGGAAAAAGTTGTAACACCTGTCATGCTGAGCGGATCGAGCCGCTCAGCCTAACTTGTTTACAGATTCATCCCACCCGACGCTTCAATCCTTTGCGCATTTACCCACCCGGCTTCCGGGGAACAAAGAAACGCTACGACGCCGCCAATATCATCGGGACGACCGACGCGGCCCAGGGCGGTGATTGAATTCATGTGATCTTCCAGGCCTGGTACGCCTTCGAAAGAGCCTTTGGTGAAATCGGTGTGAATGATGCCGGGCGCTACAACATTAGCAGTAATGCCGCGGGAGCCGAGTTCTTTGGCGAGGTAGCGGGTCAATGTTTCGATCGCACCTTTCATCGAGGCGTAGGCCGCGTATCCCGGCGTCGAAAATCTGGCTAAACCAGTGGACAGGTTGACGATCCGTCCCCCATCGGCAATGAGTGGTAACGCTTTCTGTGTGAGGAAGAAAACACCTTTGAAGTGAATGTTCATCAGTTCATCAAACGCTTCTTCCGGTGTGTCCTGAAATGCGTAATACTTCCCGATCCCGGCATTATTGATCAGAAAATCGAAGGTATCCCTGCCCCATTTTTCTTTCAAAATGCCAGACAGGTTCGTCAGAAATGCGTCAAAAGATTTGGTGTCGGATGTGTCGAGCTGCACAGAAACCGCTTTTCTGCCCATCGCTTCAATTTCGGCGACAACTCCGTTGGCTTCTGCTTCTTTGCTGCGGTATACGACAATGATATCGGTACCTTTTCCGGCGAGCGTCAAAGCCATATTTTTTCCCAGGCCGCGGCTGGATCCGGTGATGAGTGCGATTTTGTTACTTGATTCCATCTTTTTTGTTTGTTTAAAATTGATAGAACAAAGGTATACCACAGCATTGCGGCGCATTTGCCGGTTTCAAATCAAAACTTACAAAATTCAAATCTATACCCGGAATGCGCGCGGACTGAGAGATGTATGTTTCTTAAAAAGGTTATTGAAATGGGACGCTTCTTCAAACCCGAGGCTATACGCAATTTCCGAAACATTCCAGTCGGTGTGTTTCAAAAGGATTTTGGATTCCTTGATAATGCGGTCAGTAATGAGCTCTGTGGTGGTTTTGCCGGTAATTTCCTTTAATACTTTGTTGAGGTAATTTACGTGGATCGAAAGCTGGTCCGCGAAATCTTTGGCAGAGCGGAAATTCAGTTTCTGGTGCGGCGGCTCGATGGGAAATTGTCTTTCCAACAATTCTATAAAAAGGCTGGAAACACGCTTGTAAGCATTCGTTTCCGTAAAAAGTGAGGTAGCAGGCTGCAACTTTTGCCCAAAATGGATCAGCTCGATCACATAATTACGCAGCAGGTCATATTTGTAGGCATAATCAGAATTGATTTCCCGGAACATTTTGTCGAAAATGTGCCGTGTTTCTTCAATCTGCGCCTGATCCAGTGTGAACACCGGCGTGCCGCCTGGCTTAAAAACCGGCAGATCTTTGAGCTTGACGCCGCTGTTATCCTGCGTCAGAAAGTCTTCGGAAAAGATACAGAACACGCCGGACTGTTGATCATCCAGCGGTTCGTAATTATAGGGTATCAGCGGGGTAGCAAAAAGCAGTGCATTATGCTCAATATCAATTACTTTGTCTGCATACTCCGCCCGGTTACGGCCGAGTATCAGGCTGATTTTATAGTATGCCCGCCGGTTATAAGGCATTCCCTTGGCTTTTCCCGCCCGGAACAGATCTTCGGTTTTAAATAAATTAAAATGCCCGATTTCTTTCTGTACCGGCTCCGGGATCAGCTGGGAAATCTCTTTGTAAAATTCAGGAACCGTGGTCGACTTTTGCATGCCGAAAGTTACGAAATTCAATACAACAAAACGTCCTAAGTGTATCTCACAAATGCTTCGTCGACATAGCACCACATCCAGTTGTCGCCCGGCTCGGCGGAAATGACCACCGGGTGGCCGGTATGGTGGAAATGCTGCGTCATGTGCTTTGCAGGAGAAGTGTCACAACACAATGTTACGCCGCAGGTCTGACAGGTACGCAGATGCACCCAGCTGCCGCCTACTTTCATACATTCCTCACACACAAACTCGTCGGGCGTTTTCAGCTCCGTGATCTCGCTGATATGCTTACAAACATCACTCATTATACTTCGCTTAAATATTGGTGAACAAAACTGATGGACATGGATCCCTCGCCTACCGCCGATGTTACCCGGTTCATGGCCCCTGCGCGCACATCGCCAGCCGCAAATATGCCCGGAGAGCTGGTTTCCAGCAAATAAGGATCGCGCTCGGCTTTCCAGATCTGCCTAAAATTCTTGTATCCCTTCATTTCCCGGCCGGTTTCAATAAAGCCTTTGCCGTTTTTGATAATTTCCAATCCTACCCAATCGGTGTAAGGTTTGGCGCCGATGAAAATGAATAAGGCATCTGCTGGCACCGTCCGCTCTTCGCTGGTATTGAGGTCAACCAGCCGGAGTGATTCCAAATGCTCATTTCCTTGTGCCTCAACGATTTCTGTACAGCCCAAAACGCTGATATTATCCGTACCGCTAATCTGGTCGATCAGGTAGGACGACATCGAGGACGTCAGATCATTTTTGCGGATCAGGATGTATACATTTCTTGCAAATTTGGAAAGATACATCGCAGCCTGGCCCGCTGAGTTACCGCCGCCCAAAACGTACGCATCTTTGTTTCCGCAGGAAGATGCCTCCGTACTCGCCGCGCCGTAATAAATTCCTTTACCCGTAAAGTCCTCAATGCCTTTGGTTTCCAGCTTACGATAGTCTACGCCCGTCGTAATGACCACGGCTTTTGCATTCACTTCACTGCCATCGCCCAGGATGATGGTTTTGTATTTGTCTTTCAGCTTAATTTCCTTCACATATTGCGGGGAGAGAAATTCCGTCCCGAAACGCGTCGCCTGGGTGATTGCCCGGCGCGTCAGTTCCGCGCCGCTTAAACCCGTCGGGAAGCCTAGATAATTTTCTATTCTCGAACTTGTACCAGCCTGACCGCCAGGCGCTTTTCGCTCGATCAGTAAAGTACTTAAACCTTCGGAAGCGCCATAAACAGAAGCCGCCAGGCCAGCCGGGCCTGCACCGATGATCACAACGTCGTAAATCTGCTGCTTGGTTTTAGCATTCAACCCGATCCGCTCCGCAATGTCGATCAGGGAAGGTGTTTTTAGCAAGGTACCGTCTTCAAATATCACGGCGGGAAAATCCACCGGACATAAATTGTTGGTGGCGGCAATCTGCTTACCAACATCGCTGCTTTCGGCATCCAGCCAGGAATAAGGTACCAGATTACCCGCCAGAAAATCCTTAATTTCGTGCGCTTTGGGTGAAAATTGATAACCCAGCACCTTGATACCTTTAAAATCCGGACGATAGTTGGCCTGCCAGTCTTGCAGCAGATCGTCGATCGCCGGGTAGAGCTTTTCCTCGGGGGGATCCCACGGTTTCATGAGGTAATAATCCAGCTTCACTTCATTAATCGCCTTGATAGCCGCCTCAGTATCAGAGTATGCCGTGAGCAAAACCCTTTTTGCAAAAGGAAACATTGTCATCGCTTTTTCCAGAAATTCGACACCCTGCATTTCGGGCATCCGCTGGTCTGATACGAAAATGGCCACTTCCTCCCCTTTGTTTTGCAATTCGAGCAGGCTCTCCATCGCTTCGGCTACGGAGGTGGTGCTCAGCACTTTGTATTGTTCGCGGTAATGTGCTTTCAGGTCGCGGCTGATCGCTCTCAGTACCTGCGGGTCGTCGTCTATCGAGAATATAATGGGCAAACCCATGGGGAGATTTTTGTTAAGATTAATAACCAATTTATCCATTAATCGGGAAACAAACCAGAAATTCGGTTTTCCCCGCCTCAGAATGCAATGTTACCGAGCCATTATGCTGTTTTACAATCCGGTTGACCACATCCAGGCCCAGGCCCGTACCCTTACCGACCGATTTGGTAGTAAAAAAGGGATCGAAAATTTTGTTCTTGATCGCCTCGGGAACGCCCGGACCGTTGTCGATGATGCACACTTTGATAAAATCCTTATCAAGGTGTGTGCTAAT
Organism: Dyadobacter luticola; assembly: GCF_005860805.1. Taxonomy (GTDB): domain Bacteria; phylum Bacteroidota; class Bacteroidia; order Cytophagales; family Spirosomataceae; genus Dyadobacter; species Dyadobacter luticola. Next base: position 1,537,858 of record NZ_VCEJ01000002.1, read on the forward strand.
GGTCAGCTCAGGATTCGGCTGGCCTTCCAGCGCGTCGATTGCATTGTCGATGAGGTTGGTCCAGACCTGGTTCAGCTCACCAACCATCGCCCGGAGATGCGGCAGGCTGAGGTCGAATTCTTCCCTGACTTTAATGTTACCCTTCTTCAATTTGTAATTGAGCATCGTCAGGGTATTTTTTATGCCGGTGTGAATGTCGATTACCTCCTTCTCGCCGCCGCGGTCCATGTGGGTAAATGTTTTCACAGAGCCGACCAGGTCAGCAATCCTTTTGGAAGCTTCCTGGATGTCGGCCACCATTCTCTCGGTCGTTAGATTATTATTGATCCACAGCAGGATAGGCGAAAAATCGTCCTTATTAATTTTGGCTTTTAAATCTTCCAGATCGTCTTCGGTGATCCCAAATTCTACCAGGTTATCCGCAATGTCGTCGCAGCCATTTACATTATGGCCGTCGAGCCAGTCGAGAATTTCATCCTCTTTTTCCGAGCGCTTCATCATGCTCAGCACCGGGCGGTTAGTGTTGCTCAGGATCGCCGCCATTTTATCATTGATCAGGTCGATTTCTTCCGGCGATAAATGGATGGAAATGAGTTTCTTGAAATCGCTGGGCTGCATCAGCAAATGCTTTTTAAGCGAAACCGAGCCACGCACAATCGCCGCCGCCGGGTTGTTCAGCTCGTGGGCAAGGCCAGCTGATAATTTTCCCAGGGCCATCATTTTCTCATTCTGCTGTTCCAATTCCGTAAACTCCCGCACCCGGGACGTCATCACGACGACCAGCGCCTGCGTCAGCTCATAATGCGTCACGATCAGGTCGCGCATTTTCTCAACCGGGTAAGTCATCAGCTGCGCCAGCTCGGTGCATTGCCCGTAAGCTACGCCCACTTTTCCGCGCGAGAAAGGCAATGTACCCGTCACATCGCCTGCATGCAAATCTGCAATAAAAAGTTTGGCATTGTTCTGGATCCTGTAAAGCTCGATTTTCCCGCTGAAAATCACGTGCGTGCCGGTGATCGGCTCGCCGGGCTTGGACAAATATTCGCCTTCCTGCAACTCATAATGCCTGCTCTGATCGATCATCCATTGCAGCTGGTCCTCGGGAACATCCTGAAAAACCTTGATGGATTTCAAATCCTTTGCATTAATATCTTTCATGGAACGTTGGGTTGTCATTGAGAACCCAATTACGGGATTAATCAGGATTTACCTCAAAAATTTTTGGGTTAAACCAGCGAATTTCCGACTCTGCTAACTTATGCCGCGCTGCCCGTCACGATCCGGCTGTAAATCTTGTATTCCGGTAGACCCGTAAAATTTTCGGCTACACTTATTTCCACCCAGTCGCGGTTGTGCTGGTGTACAAATACGCCGTTGAATGTCGGAAATAAGGCTTTTAGTATTGAAATGGATTCTTCGTCCAGGATAACTTCTTCATGGCCAAGGTCGCTCGCGTGATAATGTCCGCGGCAAAGACCGATAGAAGTTTCAAATTCTATTTTAATCAGGCTTCCGGAAATTTCGGGCTGCATCACTTCCACCACAATTTCTTCCCGCAGATCTTCTGCCGTACCCAATGTTTCTTCCTGGTCGCCCAGAATATCGATCACACTCATCAGTAACAGGAGTTTAAGTTTAACCTTTCAAGTCAAAAACCATTCCTGATGACGTTTAGCGAAGTCAGTTTCAGGACGGTACGATTATTTTATCCGAGGCATTTTTTAAATGTTTCAAAATGGAAAGTGGTCACATTCACATTGGTACCTCTGGTTGGAGCTATAAACATTGGGCGGGTATTTTTTATCCCGAAGATGTGAAGCCGGCGGACTATCTTTCCTTTTATGCCAAACGTTTTTCCGTATCCGAGCTAAATACCAGCTTTTACCGGTTACCCTTAAAAAGTACGGTCAAAAAGTGGGTTTCCATGGTTCCGAAAGGCTTTCTGTTTTGCCCTAAAATGAGCCGGTATCTCAGCCACATGAAAAAACTGAATGATCCGGAAGAGCCGCTCGAACGTTTTTTCAAAATCTTCGAACCTATCAAAAATCACCTCGGCCCGATACTGATCCAGCTCCCGCCGGGCGTGCAATTTCACCATGATGTGGTCTCACATTTCTATGGTGTCGTGCATGAACATTACAGCGAATACCGGTTTGCGATGGAGGTCAGGCACCCGTCCTGGTTTGGCGAGGAGAGCATCGATTTGATGAAAAAGAATAAAATAACCCTCGTTTTTGCGCAGTCCGACCGGTTTCCCTACCATGAGGAAATCACGGCAAAAGATATTTTTTTTCGTTTCCACGGCCCGAAAGACTTGTACAGCTCTTCCTATCCCGACAGCGCATTGAAAGAATATGCCCAAAAATTCTGCGATTGGAGCAACGAGGGACACAACGTGTGGGCATTTTTTAATAACGACGTCAACGGTCACGCATTCCGTAATGCGGCGAAATTACAAGAATACATTGACCAGCTTGCCTGACACCTTTTCTCAACATTCTAAATTACCAAAACCATGAGCCTCACCAAATACAACGAAAAACGGAAATTCGATAAAACGCCCGAACCCAAAGGCGGTAAAGCCAAATCGGAAGAATTGATTTTTGTGATTCAAAAACACGACGCAAGCCGCCTGCATTATGATTTCCGACTGGAAATGGATGGCGTACTCAAAAGCTGGGCAGTTCCCAAAGGTCCATCTACGGACCCGGCGGTGAAACGGCTGGCCATGATGGTGGAAGATCATCCTTACGATTACAAGGATTTTGAAGGCATTATTCCGGAGGGAAATTACGGCGCGGGTACGGTGATGGTGTGGGATTATGGTACGTATGAACCGTTGGAAGAGGCTGAATCCAAGGAGGATAAAGAGAAGATGTTACTGAAAGAACTGCATTCAGGATCTATCAAAATCCGCTTGCATGGAAAAAAATTGAAAGGTGAATTTGCGCTGGTGAAAACCCATGGTATGGCAGAAAATTCGTGGCTGCTCATCAAGCACAGAGATAAGTATGCTGACGAAGATGACATTACGGAAAAAGACCGGTCTGTCATTTCGAAAAAGACATTAAAAGGTATTGAAGAAAATCCGGGTGCCGTTTACGGCGAGGACGACGAGGAGCCGGAGGCAAAAACCAAAGCGAAAGAGGACAAGCCCAAAGAAAAAGTGAAGGTAAAGAAAGAGGCAAAAAACTCGAAAAGCACGGCCAAGGCGAATGAAGTTTTAGAAGAGGAAACAGAAAAGGACAGCAAGGCCGATACGAAAAAAAAAACGGCGGACATCCTGAAAAGCGCGCCAAAGGGTAAGTTTCCGGAAACATTGAGCCCCATGCTGGCCACGCTGGTCGGCGAGCCTTTTGACGATCCGGGCTGGGAATATGAAGTGAAATGGGATGGGTACCGCGCGGTTGCGTTCATGAACGAAGGTTCGGTGGAGATCAAATCGCGGAACAATAAATCTTTCAATGATAAATTTTATCCGGTCCTTCAAAGCCTGACGGATTGGAAGATCAATGTGGTCCTGGATGGGGAAATCGTGGTTGTGAAAGAGGATGGACATTCGGATTTCAATGCGCTACAAAACTGGCGCAGCGAGGCGGACGGGCAGCTGATCTACTACGTTTTCGACATTTTGTGGCTCGATGGGAAAGATCTGACCGGCCTGCCGCTTTCGGACCGGAAGGTGATTTTACAAAATATCGTCACCGAAGACAGCCCTGCGAAGCTGGGATACAGCATTGAAGCAGAGGGTACCGCGTTTTTTGAAGCGGCAAAAAAAATGGGACTGGAAGGTATCATTGCCAAAAAATCAGACAGCACTTATTCGGTAGGAAACCGGACCAAGGACTGGCTTAAGATCAAGATCAACAAGCGTCAGGAAGTAATTGTGGCGGGTTACACCAGAAATGAGGGCACTTCCAAACCTTTCAGCGCGCTGCTTCTGGCGACTTATGAAAATGGCGTCTTGCAATACGCGGGAAAAGTCGGCACCGGTTTCAAAGATGCACAGCAGCGCGATATGCTGAAACTTTTTAAACCGCTTGTGACGGAGGACAGTCCGTTTAAAGAGACGCCGGATTACAATAAACCGTCCAGTTTCCGGCCCAATCCACCAAAAGCCAATGCGACCTGGCTGAAACCGGAGCTGGTGTGCGAGGTGAGTTTCGCGGAAATTACTTCCGACGGTGTTTTCAGGCATCCGTCATTTGAGGGAATGCGGGAAGATAAGTCGGCAAAGGATGTGGTGCGCGAGGTCGCGAAGGAAACCGACGAGGTTGTGGAGGAAACAAAAAAGCCGGTGACGAAGGAAAAAGCGGCAGAAAATGAGGTGATTAAAAAACCCGGGCAGGCGGGCCGCAAAACATTGCTGAACCCGAAAGACGAGTCGCAGGTGCGGAAAGTCAATGGGCATGAAGTGAAATTTTCGAACCTGAGCAAGCTTTACTTTCCGGAGGACAAAATCTCCAAGCGGGAGCTGATCAATTATTATTATCAGGTGGCGCCTTACATTCTGCCTTATCTGGAAAACCGGCCGCTGTCCCTGAACCGTTATCCGAATGGGATTAACGGAAAAAGTTTTTACCAGAAAGATGTAACCGGAAAAGTGCCTTCGTGGATCGAAACGACGCCTTATGTTGCTGGCGAAGAGGACGAAAAGAAAAATTTCATGATGGCCAATGATGAGGCAAGCTTGCTGTATGCCGCAAATCTGGGTGCGATCGATGTGAATCCCTGGAACAGCCGCATCGAAACGCCGGATAATCCCGATTGGTGCCTGCTCGACCTTGATCCTGACACGACGAATACATTTGAGCAGGTGATTGAAACTGCGCTGACGATCAAGAAGCTGCTGGATTTGATCAAAGTGGATAGTTATTGCAAAACTTCCGGCTCTACGGGTTTGCACATTTACATTCCGCTGGGCGCAAAATATTCCTATGATCAATGTCAGATGTTCGCCCAGTGGGTGGCGGCGCAGGCACAGCAGAAGCTGCCAAAGTTTACCAGCATTGAACGCATGACCAAAAACCGGAAAGGCAAACTATACATTGATTACCTGCAAAACCGGCCCAAAGCAACATTGGCGGCTCCGTATTCTGTCCGCCCCAAGCCAGGCGCGACGGTTTCCATGCCGCTGCATTGGGAGGAAGTGAAAATTGGTTTGCAGCTGAAAGATTTTACCATTCATAATGCGATGGAACGTATCCGGCAGGAAGGAGATTTGTTTAAACCGGTGCTGGGAAAAGGCATTGACCTGGAAGATGTGATCTCAAAAATCGATCAGTTGGAGACGGCGTAAAGTCGATTTACTTCGATATAAGACAGGCTGTTTTACCGATCGCTAATTGATTCCTGCCTATAAATCATTGCTTTTGGTTCTGGGAAAGATAAGCGTTTTGTTTGTGACGGCTTAATAACGAAGGGTCGCACACACTATCATCTTAAAACTGTACACACACTACCTTTTTCAACACACCGTCTCAGGTAAAACTACAGTACGCTGCCTACGCTACCTCTTCAATCCCCGGCGGGTTCTTTCCACCCCCAACCAAATGAGCGATTAACTTTCTATATTTGAAAGCTTGATTCTCAACTGCCACATTAAAAAAGGCACTTTTTCACAATTTTAAGTTTGAATGGCGACATACCGTAAATGGTTTGCTGGCTTGATCTGGGCCTTACTGGCAACTGTTATCCTTACATTCTGGCTATCCGCCTTTCAGTTTTCCTACAACTTTCCCTATTACGACGATTTCCAGAATATAGTCCAGTTCATTTACAATTATGTCAGGGCTGAAAACTTCGGCACGCAGCTGGCTTTGCTCTTCGAACAAAACTTCGAACACCGGGTAATTTTCGCCAAATTTCTCACATTACTGCAGTTCCGGATTACCGGCAGCATCAACATTCAGTGGCTGATTTTCCTGGGTAACCTCAGCATTCTGGGCATTCTGGCCTTGTTTTTCCCGTATTTTTCCAGAAAACAACTCAGCCTGATCGCACTGTTTGCAATCACCTGCCTGCTATTTCAGATGCAGCATTACGAAGACACCATCTCCTGGGCGACTTGCAGCCTGCAGCATGCGCCCTGCGTTTTCTTTTCTTTGTGGAGTTTTCATCTGGCGCTCAATCGTCGCAACCTTTTTGCGAGCGCGGCACTGGCGCTGCTGGCGTTATTTACCAGCGCCAATGGTCTTTCTACAATCGTTATCTGGCTCATTATTGTCCTTTTAGTTTCGGAAAACCGGAGAAAAGTGGTGATCCCTGCGCTGCTCCTCGTCGCGGTAACAATCATTCATCTGGTAACATTAACCATACATTCTGGCTCGTTGCTAACGCACGTTACCCACTCAGTCGGGGCGAAATGTATCCTGCTGCTGTCCTTTGCCGGGCTGGTCGCGGATCCGAATATTTTACATAGTATCTGGCCCAGCGTGCTGCTGGGTGCGGTTTTTCTTGCGCCGCTGCCGATTGTTGCATTTCAAATGATCCGGGGGAGACACCGGCAAGTCACTACTTTGCAGTGGCTTTGTGTTACTGGCTTGGTCACATTGCTGTTTGTCGCATTCCTGATCGTTTTTGCCCGCGGGACCGATGCCGACTACGACGGCTACAAAATGGACCGGTACAAGATATACGCAGCTTTTTTTGCTGCGCTGGCGGTGGCGTTTTATGACGGGTATTGGTCTGGTTTTCAATGGGAAAATGTTATTCGACTTCCGATTGCCGGGGCAGCACTTTTGTTTTGCATTGCGTCTTATTACCTCTATTACGGCAGCATTGTCAATTACCGGAAGACGATCATCGCCAATCAATACAGCTATCAGTGGAGCAAGGCAATTTACTACCCGGTGATTTACGCCGATGCCAAGACGCCTCTTTACATGGATTTTGCTTTGAAAACCTTTTTCAAGCCGGAGAATGCATTTTCATTTTCAAGCATTAACTGGAAGTCGGTCACAGATACTGTTTCTGTCAGAAGAAGTGATCAGGGTTCTTATTTTGATATTTCAAATCAGGAATGGGATGATACCTCAGGACCAAATGAAGCCTTATATGCGGTGGCTGTGGATCCGGTTTCTTCACAACCCAAATATCTATTTTCTGCCGAAACCAGCTATCAACGTGCTGTAAAGCAATTTTATACAACATTCAAAAGACCAGTCTCTCCCGGATTCAGCTGCGTGATTTACAAAAAAGAGTTACAAAAAGGCAGCTACGACATTTACCTTTTGACCATAAAAAAAGGCCAGGTTTCCCGGGCCTTTAAACTTGCTTCGATTGTTGTTTAGATTAGTGTTTCTGCCATCTGCAGGAAAATAACCCGCTTGTAATATTCCGGGTCGTATTTTACCAGAACCTGGCTCCCCTGCCGCATCGAATCGTATTTAGAATAAGAAAGTATCTCTGTCATTTCCGCTTCAAAATGTTCTCCGGCCTGCGGTTTGATCTGCACCCTTACCTGAAATTCGGGGAGGTTATTGAGGTACTCGCCGGTGGGTTTAATGTTCAGTACGGTGGCGCTTGCTTCCACACCTTGCTTTAATATTTTTTTCTTCCGATTGTTCCTGATCTTTTTACGAATTGATGAAAACACCCAAAACGCGATCATGCATATCAATATAATGGTTGCTCCAATTGCTCTGTTGTTGGTTTCCACTGCCTTTGTGTTAGAGTTACAGAACAAATAACGCGAGTGTGTAGAAAACGTAAAGGCTTTCAGTTACTGAACGGTTCCTTTTCTTAGTTAGTGGTGATAAAGTACTTTCACACCTGCCCCGTGAACCGAGATTTTGTATCCAACATTCACTGGATCTTTCCGTGAAGCATTATTCAATTGCACATTTTCCGACCACATTTCGTCCGTAGAATCCAGTAGCAGAGACCATTGCGGCTGCGCATGCGGGAATGTCCAGACGATCGTTTCATCCGAAAGATTGAAGACGCAGGCCAGCTCCGTCTTCTGGTCGGCGCTTCTCCGAAAAAGCACAAATGCACGATCATTGAGCATATTGAAACGGACATCATTTTTGTTAAAATTACAAAGTGCAGGATTTTTCTTTCTTAGGCTGATCAGCGTTTTGTTCCATTCCAGCATGATCCGGTATTTGCCTTCATCCCGTTTTTCCCACTGCAATTTTGACTTTTCGAATGTTTCCGTTTCCTGGGGATTGAGCGGATCACGGTCCCACTGATAACTTTCAAATTCCTTTTTCCTTCCTTCGACCACTTTTTCAATCAGCTCCTCCTCGGTATGGCTTACGAAATAAAAGAATGGGTTGTCCTCGCCATATTCCTCGCCCATAAAAAACATGGGGAGATAAGGTGCCAGCAACATGGCGGCAGTGGCCACTTTTTGTTTTTCAAAATCAATCAGTACGCTCAGCCGCTCCCCGCCTACCCGGTTCCCGACCTGGTCATGGTTTTGATTGAAAACAACAAACTGATCACCAGGAATGCCCACAGAGGGTGCGCCGTGCGTTCTTTTACGAAATTTGACATACTCGCCGCTATGCACGAAACCGTCGGTAATTGCTTTTCCAAACTGTTCCAACCTTCCAAAATCCACGTACCGCTCGCGGCCTTTTTCATCGAGGAGCACATATAATGCATGGTGAAAATCGTCCAGCCACTGCGCGGTAAAGCCGTAGCCGCCATATTCCGGTGATTTCACCACTCTGGGACTATTGAGGTCACTTTCAGCGATTACATGAAACGGATGCCCATTTTTCTGACGCGCAGTTTTCAGTTTTTCATAAACCAGCTCCCAAAAATGCACAGCCCCATTATCATATATTGTATGAATCGCATCCACGCGCAGACCATCAACATGATATAGCTCATACCAATGCAGAGCAATGCCTGAAAAATAGTCCCGCACGCCGTCCGACCATTCTCCGTCCATATTGATCGCCCTGCCCCAGGGTGTGTTATAGGTATCTGTGAAATAAGGTCCGAACTCGGCGAAATAGTTACCCTCGGGGCCTAAATGATTGAAAACCACATCCAGGATCACGGCAATTCCTCTTGCATGCGCTGCATCGACCAACCTTTTCAAACCTTCGGGGCCGCCGTAGGAATGGTGTACGGAATAAGGATAAACGCCGTCATAGCCCCAGTTCCGGTTTCCTGGGAACTCGATCACCGGCATCAGTTCGATGGTATTAATACCCGTTTCGGCAAGTTGGTCTAGCCGGGGAATGATGGCATCGAATGTTCCTTCGGGCGTGAATGTGCCTACGTGCAACTCATATAAAACAAGCTCCGATAATGCCAGGCCTTTCCAGGAAACGTCCGTCCAGTGATAAGAAGCGTGGTCTATAACTTGTGAAGGTCCATGGACGCCCTCGGGCTGGCAATGTGAAGCCGGGTCGGGATAGGCTTGTCCGTTTTCCGGCGCGAGCAGATATTTTGCGCCATCACCTACGTTCGAAACCGTTAATGTAAAGTACCCGTCGCCGTCAGGCTGCATGTCGAGTTCCTGCTGCTGGGGTGAAATCAAATGCAGCTTCATGCTTTGTTTCTCAGGCGCCCACACGGTAAATGTGGTCTGATCTGCATGGACAAAAGCACCGGCTTTTTTCATAATGTAAAAGGGTAAGAAGAATAAATCGGAAGTCGGAGCCGTAAAAATTGTGCCATTCTGCGGTCCTGGGGCATTTACTTGTGATTTAGCGGATTTACAAAAGAAGATTCCAGGCTCGATTTTTGAACATAAAGCGGTTTCAATCCTATTAACTACAATTGTTATGGAGCAAACCAGCACAGCAACATTGACTGAAAAAAAACATCTCTGGTGGCAAAACGGAGTGGTATATCAAATTTATCCGAGATCATTTCAAGACTCAAACGGCGATGGGATCGGCGACTTAAAAGGTATTATCAGCAGGCTCGATTACCTGCAATGGCTGGGTGCCGACTGCGTCTGGCTTTCGCCGATCTACCCCTCCCCGATGGCCGACTTTGGCTACGATATTTCCGATTACCGGGGTATTCATCCGCTTTTTGGTAACATGGACGATTTCGACGAGCTGCTGCATGAAGTGCATAGTCGTGGCATGAAGCTACTGCTCGACCTTGTACCCAACCATACCTCCGACCAGCATCCCTGGTTTCTGGAAAGTAAATCATCCCGCCACAATCCGAAACGCGACTGGTATATCTGGCAGGACGCGCGGCCCGACGGCTCTTTGCCAAACAACTGGCTGAGCGTTTTCGGCGGACATGCCTGGGAGTGGGACGACCAGACCGGGCAATATTATTATCATGCATTTTTAAAAGAACAACCTGACCTGAATTGGCGGAACCCGGAAGTACAGCAGGCAATGCTCGACGTGATGCGTTTCTGGCTTGAAAAAGGCGTGGATGGTTTTCGGGTAGACGTAATGTGGCACATGATCAAAGATGAGCAGCTGCGTGACAACCCGCCGGCGCCGGACTCCAAATTTGATGCATCAGACCTGATTTACAACCATTATTCGCCAGTATACTCCACCGACCAGCCGGAAGTACACGAAATCGTGAGAATGATGCGCAACCTGACCGACCAGTATGACGAGCGCGTGATCATCGGTGAGATTTATCTGCCCATTCCGAAGCTGGTTACTTACTACGGCCACGACAACAAAGGAGCGCATTTGCCATTTAACTTTCAGTTGCTTACACTACCGTGGGAGTCGGCAGCGATTGCTTCGGCGATAGATCAGTATGAGGGTGCACTGCCGGCGGAGGGGTGGCCTAACTGGGTATTGAGTAACCACGACCAGCCACGGATAGCAAGCCGCGTAGGAAGGTCGCAGGCCAAAGTAGCGGCGATGATGCTGCTTACTTTAAGAGGCACGCCGACCATTTATTATGGCGACGAAATCGGCATGCGTGATGTAGCGATCCCGATGGAAGAAGTCATTGATCCGCAAGGACTAAATATGCCTGAGCTGAATGTAAGCCGCGACCCCGCACGTACGCCGATGCAGTGGAATGACGATATTTATGCTGGATTTTCCATGCACAAGCCCTGGCTGCGGCTGCCTTATAATTCGGCCCGCGTGAATGTAGAAGTGCAGCAGGAAAATCCCTATTCGATGCTCAACTATTACCGCAAGCTGATTGCGCTAAGGAAAGAGCATACCGCATTGAATGTGGGCAGTTACCGCCCGGTGTATGCCGACGATCAGCTGATCTCCTACATCCGGGAATATGGAAATGCCCGCTACCTGATTATACTCAACCTCAGTCACCGACCCGGATATTTCAGGCCTAAGAAAGATTTTTTTAAAGGTCAGATATTGCTTAGCACCGAAATCGAGCGCGTAGGCATGAATGTTGAAGGCGTGATCACCCTCGGCGGGGACGAAGCCCTGCTGATCAAAATTGATTAGAGACTTAAACTGACATGCAATTATGCTATCCCAAATTGTCCTGGATTGCAGCAAGGCACTGGCCGAACAGGGTCTGACCGTCGCATTTGCAGAAAGTGCGACGGCCGGAAGGCTTGCTGCTGAATTTTCTCTTTGCCCTGAATCGGGAAGTGTACTGAAAGGATCGCTGGTGTGCTACGATGCGTCCTTAAAGGAAAATATCCTTCGGGTGCCGCCGGAAATGTTAAGGAATTTCACCCCTGAAAGCGCCGAGGTAACACAGGAGCTGGCGCACAGGCTGCAGACATTTATCCCAGCCGATGTGCACGTAGCGGTAACCGGCCTGACAACCCCTGGCGGCAGTGAATCACCTGAAAAACCAGTGGGAACCATGTTTATCCATGCATTTTTCAAAACAAAATCCGTAGCGGCACGAGATGTTTTTTCCGGCAGTGCAGAGGAAATCGTTTTGCAAACCATCGACCGCATCGCGCGGTTGATTTTAGAAGAAATACCATCAGCAGTGAATATTCATCAACAATAATAAATTTTATGAAAATGATCAGAACCGCCGGCTCTATGCTGGTATTGGCAGCCGCGTTGACATTCGCTTCTTGCGGCACAGAAAAAGGCGATAAAGAAGGCAGCGAAGGCTCAGGCAGCGCCTCACAAACGACTCCGAATGATAGCAGCGGTGCCGAAAGCCGCGCCGCAATGGGCGTAGGCGAAGATAATCAAGACGATAGCCTGGGTTACCCGTCGAACCAATCCAATCTCAATGCGGATTCGACGAGCAAAAAACACGATGATACTTTGAAAGCTTCGAAGAAGCCAAAGCAATAAGTTAACTGAAAGTCAATAAAAAAGGCCGGATAATCCGGCCTTTTTTCTGTTTGATGATGAAGTTGTAATTTTTATTATTGAGCTACTTTTTCAGCGTCACGAAGACGTTTGATTGTATCATGACCAATCTTTAAAGTAGCCTGTTGCTTGATGATGAGTGAGCGAAGATCAGCGGTAAGATTGTCTGATTTCAACGCAGTTTCGTATGCTTTTTGTGCCGCATCTTCTCCAAACTCGGAATTATCCAATGAAGTTTGGCGACCATTGCTGCTGAATGCGGATCTTACGTCCATCCACGTTCTGTAAATTTTACCAGATAACATGGTTCCGGTTGCTGGTTCGCCTCCCAGGGATGTTACCTCAGAGCTTAGCTCAGACGAAAATTGTCTGCTATCGTCGGCCAGCTTATTATATAATGTTCTCAGATCAGAATCTGATGCGTCGGTTTCATCAAATGATTTTTGATAACCTTCAACTCTATCGTTATTAATTAAGATCAGATCGTTTAGTACTTCGATAATTTCTGAATTCTCCGCCATGACTATGGTATGGTTAGTGATGCCCGCTTTTTTAAATTATCATTCCAGAAACGAAATGGCCTGATATGCAATGCCAGGCGAAAACATTGTGGAGGTTTTTGCGCCGTATACTACGAGGGTGACATACCGGCTGATTCAGCTTTCCCCTGCGCTTAGCTTTCGTCTTACTTTGCTCAGGAATTCGGGTGAGAATCCCAGATATGATGCGATGTAATGTTGTGCAACACGCTGAGGAATCGTCGGGTAACGATTCAGAAAATCGAGATACTTTTCTACCGCGCTGGTCGAAATGGTCCGAAACAGCCTTTCCTGCGTCTGCGCCAGGTTTCTTTGCACCATCAATCTGAACATTCTTTCAAAACCGGGCACATGCACCAGCAGCTCTTCCTTGGTTTCCGGCGTCAGGATTAACAGTTCGCAATCTTCCAGCGTTTCGATGTACATATGGCTCGGCGCCTGGTTCTGGAAGCTGATAATGTCGCTGACCCACCAATCCTCAATCGCAAATTGCAGGGTTACCTCCGCGCCGGTTCCATCAATGTAATAAGTCCGGATGCAGCCTTTGAGAATGTACGCCTCGAATTTGCACACTTCCCCTTCGAGCAGAAGGAAGGTCTTTTTAGGTGTTTTTTTAAATTGAAGAAGCGAGTCGAAATAAGCCAGGTCCTCTGGCGTGAAAGGCATGCAGCGCAGCGCGTAACTGTTTATTTTTTCAAACATATCAGGCAAAAATAAAAAAGCATCCCGCAGGAAACGGGATGCTAAAATATTCATTTATGCTACTGGACGACCTTCGTCTGCCAACAAATTTGGATTTCAATCGAGAATGTGGGCATTTGCCTGCCTGATCTCATCAGAAGAAATGGTATGCTGGCGACCCGGATAAACCGTAAATGTCACGAAAGCATTCATCCGTTCCAGCACCGCAATGCTCTCCTTCACCCGCGAAACGGGCACATGCGGATCGGGATCGCCGGTGGAAACAAAGACCGGTGTTTCAGCAAGATCGCCTGTATATTTCGCTTCGTCCAGGTGCTGACCAATCAGCCCGCCGGTAAATGCGATCACTCCGCCGTATCGCTTTGGGTGCGTCGCAATGAATTCCAAAGTCAGACAAGCGCCCTGTGAAAACCCGGCGAAATAAATGTGCTCCGCCAGAATTCCCGCCGCTTCTATCTCCGCCACAGTCTGCGCCACAGTTTCCAGGGCTGAGTTCAATGCAGGCTGGTTCTGCTCATCGGGTGCCATAAAACTGTAAGGATACCAGCTGTTATTCGTCGCCTGGGGCGCATAAATTGCAAATTCATTAAGGTGCAAGAGTCGCTGCAGCGAAATAATATCCGCCGCCGATCCGCCGCGTCCATGCAGCATAATAATCGCTTTCGTCGCCTCCGCAATCGGCACGCCGCTGGATATCAGGTTTTTTTTGGTATTCATGGGATTCTTTTTTAATGATCAAAACTGATTATTACCTCAAATCCTTTTTAACTCAAAACCGGCAGCACTTTTTCAATCTGCGCTCTTCTTGGCTCGTACTGCGCAGGCAACATTAGTCCGGTACCAAGGTTTTCAACCGTTTCATCTACGCCGAAGCCTGGGTTGTCGCTGGCAAGTTCGAAAAGGACGCCGCCTGGCTCGCGGAAATAGAGGGAATAAAAGTAATTGCGGTCTATTTTGTCCGTGATCTGGTAACCAGCTTCCACGATTTTTTTGCGGTATTCCATCAGGATTTGATCATTTGCTACCCTGAATGCCACGTGGTGAACCGAACCACCCGCTACATGTCCCGCTCTTTCGCCCGGTACTTCCACCAGGTCGACGATCGCTGCGGTATCCACCGCATCAGTCACAAATCTGAACCGGTTTACATGCGTTTCTGTCAGTTTATATCCAAAAATGTCAGTCAGGATTTTGGCCGTATCTTCCATTTTGTTGCTCGTAATTGTAATGTGGTGAAAACCGCGGGTTGCATTTTCAGCAGTCACTTCGCTGGTTTCCCAAGGCGTGCGGGCGTCAGCATTTTTAGGTACGGTCAGCTCGAATTTCAAACCGTCCGGATCCAAAAAGGTCAGATATTTTTCCCCGAATTTTTCAGACACCTTATTATAGGTAACACCATTTGCTTCAAACCTTTTTTGCCAGAAATCCAGACTACCCTCAGGCACCGCATAACCAATTTCCGTTACCTGACGTGTACCTCGCCTACCCGCAGGGATTTGACTTCCCCAGGGAAAAAAGGTCAGGATTGTTCCAGGCGTACCTACGCCGTCGCCGTAATAAAAGTGGTAAGTATTGGGATCGTCAAAATTGACAGTTTTTTTCACCATCCTCAACCCCAGGATACGGGTGTAAAAATCGTAGTTCTTTTTAGCGTCACCAGCGATGGCTGTAATGTGGTGGATACCTTTGATTGTATTTTCCATGATCTTATCTCGTTTACTTTTTTCGTTTTTGTTGATACAAATGTACCACCCCAGGCAGGGCGGAAACATTGAACTAGGTTAAGAAAATGGGGAGGCAGCGATGCACTGCAACATTGCCATTCTGACATACCCAAGTCCCATGGACAGCTTTTTGCTTCCGTGTCAGAAAGCAAAAATTTAAAGTTATGGACACGTTTTCGACCATGATCATCGGCGCGGTTGATAAGATCAAGAATGCCGTGGTCAAAATTGATATATATAAAACACAAAATGGCAAGCTGCGCGCTGCCGGCTCGGGATCGGGGTTTATATTTTCTTCGGACGGTTTCGTTTTTACGAACAGCCACGTCGTGGAAGGCGCAGAGAAAATTATGGTAAGCCTTCTGAATGAAAATGAGATCGAGGCTACTTTGGTGGGGAAAGATCCGGATACGGACTTGGCGATCCTTAAAATCTATGCGCAGGGACATTCCGTGGCGAAATTGGGAGACACCAGTGAACTACAAATCGGCCAGTTTGTGATCGCGATCGGCAATCCTTATGGGTTTCAGCATACCGTGACCACCGGCGTGGTAAGTGCTTTGGGCAGGACATTGCAGACGCAATCCGGCAGGATGGTCGATAATGTGATCCAGTCTGACGCGGCATTGAATCCTGGCAACTCGGGCGGGCCGATGATTAATACGGACGGAGAAGTAATTGGCGTAAATACGGCGGTAATCCAAGGCGCCCAGGGACTTAGTTTTTCGGTGGATATCAATACTGCCAAGGAAATTGCGCGACAAATTATCCGCGACGGAAAAGTTTTTAAAGCCTACCTGGGACTGCAATTACAGGACGTACCGGTAAATGAAAAAGTAAGGCAACATTACAAACTCCCAAACCGCGGCGGCATTTTCATAACACGGATAGAACCAAATACGCCCGCTTCCCGCTCCCAACTACTTGAAGGAGATATCATTGTATCATTCAACAACAAGGTCGTCAGCAACTCCAACGAACTTTTCAAAGAACTCACCCACCGCGAAATCCTCGACATCACCAACATTTCAGTAATCCGCCACACAGAGCTGCTGAATTTCATTGTTGTACCGGTTGAGAAGAAGGTTTAGGAAGTGCCGATTCCGCATTTTTCAAACCTTCGGGAATGAAAAAGACTTGGATTGATGTTAGGTAAACACTGGATCATCCCCAATAAAATATGAACTGGATTACAATTAATACCGAGGAAGAAGTACAGGATATTCATAAATCGGCCGATTACGCGATTATTTACAAGCATAGTCCCAGATGTATGACGAGCCTGATGGCGTACCGGCAGCTCAAATCAGAGGTAAGCGCCGTGCCTCATGTAGACATTCCGCTTTACATTGTGGACGTCATCAATAACCGGCGGGAATCAATGGCGATTGCCAGCAATTTCAAAGTGGAGCATCAGTCACCGCAAATATTGGTTGTAAAAAATGGCGAGTGCATTTACGATGCATCGCATGAAGCAATTTCCCTGAAAAACACGCTGGATGCGGTCGTAGCTTAAAATATTTTACTGCTAAGTCACTGTTTATGAATGCCCGATATCCGGGCATTCATATTTTTTAAAAAAAGATTAAGGATTATTTCCAATTATATGGATTAATTCCATACTTTTGGATCGGAAATAAGCGCACTTCATCAGACAAAAAAGCAAAGGAGCAGCTGATGGCTGCTCTTTTTGTTTACAAGTGCCCTGAATATCACGTACACCCACTTTATCAAAACCTTGATATGATTTTAATATTATTTCTACCATTTCGTATTGAAACCGTCAATGCTATATTTGTAGAAAGAAAATCATTCATTTTGCCTTCCAAACCTTCGTTTTATAATATCTGGGTTCGATTATCGGGCGATCCTGAGCAATTCCCACTCAATGCCCGCATTTTCCATTCCATTTGCCTGATTTCGATCCTGGCGCTGGGATACAACGTTCCATTTAATTATTTCATCGGCCTTCCAGAGGTAGCGCTGGCAAGTTTTATCGTTCTGCTCATTTCCGGCGCGATTTACTACGCGTCCCTTTTCCGGGGCAAAGTCACGATCAGTATTTTTCTTTTTAACATCCTCGGGCTCTCCCTTTTCACCGTCAACTATCTTTTTAATTCAGGCCAGGAGGGGCCAACCGACCTTTTTTTCCTGCTTTTCCTACTCATCACGATTGGCATCAGCCCCGTCAATCAATACAAAATCTGGATTCCGGTCAACATTATCCTTTTCCTATCGCTCAATATTTCCGAATACCTCGATCCTACCCTCGTCCCCAATACCTACGACAATCGTTTCACCCGGTTCGTCGATCACATATCGGCCTATTTGGTCGTTGCGGCGATAACTTATTTCTGTATCGATTATATTAGGATCAGTTATGAGAGAGAAAAGGCTTCTGCCGTGGAAAAAGCGAAGGCGATTGAGCAAAAAAATGAACAGATATTAAAACAAAACCACGAGCTGGAAAGGCTCAATTCCGAAAAAAATAAATTGATGTCGATCGTCGCGCACGATCTTCGGTCGCCACTGGGGAGTATCCAGAGCTTCCTGGAACTACTTTCGGAGCATGAGCTCGATGCCGACGAGAAGCAGAACATCGAAAGTGATCTGCTTACTTCCACAAAAAGTACGCTGGCCATGCTTTCCAAGCTGCTCGACTGGTCAAAATCTCAGTTGCACGGCATTGCGGCACGCAGGGAATACCTGAATCTGGCCAAGGTTTTTGAGCCCACATTGAAACTGGAACAGGAAATTGCTGCGCGAAAAGACATTGTGCTGGAATACGATTTCAACCCGATCATTATGATCTATGCCGACAGCGATATGATGCAGCTGATCCTGCGAAACATTGTCGGGAATGCGATTAAGTTCACAAAAAGAGGCGGCAGCATTGTCATTACAGCAGATATCAAAGGTTCGGACTGCCTGATCACGATCCAGGATAATGGTATCGGGATGCCGCCGGAAAAGCAGGCGGCCATTTTTTCGCTGAATGTCCAGTCCAGTTTTGGTACCAATAACGAAAAAGGGATCGGGCTGGGTTTGCTGCTATGTATGGAATTTGTACGGGCGCAAAACGGAAAGCTCTGGTTCACAAGCAGTCCCGAAAAAGGTACCTGTTTTTACATTTCCATACCGATCGTCGAGCAAAATTATCTCTGGCCGTCCGGACTTTCCTGACAACTGGCACTGCTTGCCTAAATGCTTATTTTTGATTCGTATTGATTACCTTGATCAAAATGAATGTTTAGCATGAATTTCCAGGAGCGTAAGAAAAAAATTATCGAGGCAGTCTATGAATCGGGCAGCTTGTCCGTCTTCGAGTTATCCGATCAGCTTGCGATGTCGCCGGCCACGGTTAGAAGGGACCTTCATGACATTTGCGAGGAAGGGCAGCTCGTAAGAACGCATGGCGGAGCAATGCGGCCGGAAAATCCGATGTTCACGAGTTTTGTTGAAAAAAGTGGCTCAAATAACCAGAAAAAGGACTTAATCGCCAAAGCCGCTGCCGAGCTGGTAGCAGATGGAGAGAGCATTTTCCTGGACTGCGGCAGCACGGTTTACAGAATGTGCCCGTATCTCAAAAAACGAAACGACCTGCGTATCATTACGAACTCCCTCCCAATCCTCGCGGCGCTGATCGATGTCCCAGGCATTTCAATCAACATCATTGGCGGAGAACTGGACAAGCCGCGCAAAGCGATTCACGGTGAGAAGGCAATACAACACATCAATAGTTATCATGCCAAAAAAGCTTTTATCGGCGTCGACGGCATTTCTGCTGGAAACGGATTGACAGCGCATACCGAAAAAGAATCAGCCATCACCTCCGCTTTTATCCGTAATGCCGATCAGGTCATGCTGCTATGCGATTCATCTAAAATTGGAAAGGACAGTTACATTAAATTTGCCGGTCTGGATGAAATCAGTTGTCTGGTTACCGACGACGAAACCAGCTCGGAAAGCAAGGAAAGCTTGAAGAAACATGGTCTTTCAAAGATTATTACCGCCAAGAAATAAAGCATTAAAGGGAATAACAAATCTGCATTCAAATGACTGAACTGACAGAAACGCAAGTCCGGCATTTCATCGAAAAGGGCTATATCCGACTGGATGATACATTTTCTGCTGAGCTGGCTGAACAAGGCCGTGAGATACTCTGGAAAGATACCGGCTGCGATCCAACCAACCCAGCAACCTGGACAAAGCCGGTGATCAGGCTGGGTGATTATGCGCAGGAACCTTTCAGGCAGGCTGTAAATGCTCCCCGACTGCACAAGGCATTCGACCAGCTGGTCGGCGCTGGAAAGTGGCTGCCGCGCTATTCACTGGGAACATTTCCGGTGCGTTTCCCATCAGAAAACGATCCCGGCGATACCGGCTGGCACGTGGAAGCCAGTTTCCCCGGTAACGAGCCGGTTGATTATTTCAAATGGCGGATCAATGTAAAATCGCGTGGCCGGGCATTGCTGATGCTTTTCCTATTCTCAGACATTGAAGAAAACGATGCGCCAACCCGCATCCGCGAAGGTTCTCATATCAAAGTTGCAAGCATACTCGAACCTTTTAGCGACGACGGACTAACCTTCATCGAACTGGCCGAAAGACTCAATTCTACCGAAGGCCTACCGGAAGTCAGCGCTACCGGAAAGGCCGGGACTGTATACTTCTGCCACCCATTCCTGGTCCACTCCGCCCAATCTCACCGCGGTCAAAACCCCCGCTTCATGGCTCAACCACCACTCATGCCTGCTGGGGAGTTTAACATTTATGATAGTGAGATTGACTTCTCGCCGGTTGAAGAAGCGATACGAAAAGGGCTTGAATTTTTGTAACCCAAGCCCCTTACTTTATTTCAATGCATCTTACTGAATATCCTCATACTTCCCCTGGCTCATATCACCCGTATCAAAACCCTTTTTGAACCAATACATCCGCTGCTTCGAAGTGCCGTGGGTGAATGCATCGGGTACTACGCGGCCCTGGGATTCTTGCTGTAACTTATCGTCACCGATGGCGTTGGCGGCATTTAGTGCGGATTCAAGGTCGCCCGGTTCGAGGATTTTACTCATTTCCTGCGCGTGGTTGGCCCAGACACCTGCGAGAAAGTCTGCTTGTAATTCTAGCTTGACCGACAGTTTGTTATATTCTGTTTCGCTCATTCGGCCACGGGCTTCCTGCAATTTTTCGCTGATACCCATCAGGTTTTGTACGTGGTGACCTACTTCGTGTGCGACAACATAAGCCACCGCAAAATCGCCTGGTGCCTGAAAACGTTCGCGCAGTTCATCGCAGAAAGAGAGATCAATATAAACCTTCTGATCGGCAGGGCAGTAAAATGGGCCCATGGCCGAAGATGCTCCACCGCAGCCGCTTTGCGTGGCATCGTCGAAGATTTGCAACTTCGGTTTTTCGTAAGTCGCGTTGTTCTCTTTGTAAATTTCCGTCCAGACATCCTCTGTGCTTCCCAGCACGGCAGAAACAAAATCAGCCGTCCTGTCGTCGGGACGTGGACCTGGCGGCCGGGTTTGCGCCTGTTCAGTTTGGTTACCCTGTATATTCGATAGAATTTCGCCCGGATCTTGTCCGGTCAGTAGCCCAATTGCCAGCACAATGATGGTACCAATACCACCCAGTGCAATTTTACCGCCCCCGGACATACCCCGGCGGTCTTCCACATTGCTGCTTCTCCGTAAATCAGACCAACGCATAGATGATTTTTTTAGGTTAAAAACGCTTCTTAGAATGCTTAGCTAATAATGTGCCACAACCTGAGGTTGTATCAGCAAATATGCCAGAATTATTCGGTGTTGTATTATTTATACAAAATCTTATATTATAAATTTGTTAGTGACTTGACGTTGACATGGGACGGATATTCTTCTTCATATTTTCATTTTTTTCTTGCCTGCTCATTTTTTCCTGCTCGCCTGACCTTCCTGAGGATGTGGAAGTCGCGATGGAGGATCTGCCGGACAAACTGGATTATAATCAGCACGTTAAGCCGGTACTATCCGATAAATGCTTTGCTTGCCACGGCCCGGACAAAGCGAAGCAAAAAGCAGGATTGCGGCTCGATATGGCTGAATCTGCATTTGTAAAACAATCGAAAGAATCGGGTCGGCTGGCGATTGAACCGGGCGATCTGGCTGATAGTGAGTTCTTTCACCGCATTATTTCCAGCGATCCCGAGTATGTAATGCCTACCCCTGAATCGCATTTGTCACTTTCTGCGAAGGAAAAAGCGATTCTGATCAAATGGATCAAAGATGGTGCGGAATACAAGCCACATTGGGCTTTCGTAAAACCGGAAAAAGCCGACATTCCTGACGTAAATCATGAAGTTCTGGTCGTCAACCCTATCGATAACTTTGTTTTCAAAAAATTGGAAGAAGAAAAGCTGCAACCTTCCGCACAGGCAGACAAGGAAATTTTGCTGAGAAGATTATCCCTGGATTTGACCGGTCTGCCCCCAACGTTGGAGGAAACTGATCAATTTTTAAAAGATAATTCCCCAAATGCTTACGAAAAGCAAGTTGATCGTTTACTGAAATCGCCACATTATGGCGAAAAAATGGCCGTCGATTGGTTAGATCTGGCGCGTTTTGCGGATTCGCACGGCTACACCGTTGACCGGGTTCGGGATATGTCGCCATACCGGGATTGGGTAATCCATGCATTTAATCAAAATATGCATTACGATCAGTTTGTCCATCAGCAACTTGCGGGTGATTTAATGCCGAATCCGACGAAGGATATGCTGATTGCGACGGCATTTAACCGTAACCTCCAGCAAAATATGGAGGGCGGAATTATTGAAGAAGAATTCCAGACTGAATATGTGGTAGACCGGACGAACACTTTCGGCGACGCTTTTTTGGGTTTGTCAGTCGGCTGTGCCAAATGTCATGACCACAAATACGATCCGGTTTCTCAGAAAAATTACTACGAACTGTTCAGCTTTTTCAACAATGTGAAGGAAGCGGGGCAAATTTCCTGGGACGATGCGTTACCCACGCCAACATTAATGCTGCCTACCGCCGAGCAGGAAAGCATGTTGAAATTTATCCAAACCAAGGTCGGTGATCAGGAAAAGCAACTGCATACTGCTGAAAATTCTGCTGAGCCGGCATTTGAAAAATGGCTGAGCGAAGGTTACTACAAAGCATTATCCAAGCAGCAAGTTCCTTCTGCGGGCTTACAGGGCTATTTTTCATTCGATCATGCTGCGCTCAAAAATTCAGCGAATCCCAAACAAACCGGCGTGATGAAGCGAGAATCCGGGCAGGCTGGCGGTGATCCAGAATTTGCGGAAACTACACGCGGCAAGGTGCTGCATTTGAACGGCGACGTTTTTCTGGACCTTTCTCCGGCGGGCGTTTTCCGAAAATCCGAACCTTTCAGCGTCGGGGCGTGGGTTAACATTCCAAAGGAATTGAAGGAGGGTGTGATCCTGCACAAAAGCAATGCGGAGCGGCTTTACAACTTCCGCGGCTATCATTTATACCTGAAAAACGACCGGCTGGAAATCAATATGGCACATACTTCGCCTTCCAATGCCATTACAAGGGTTATGAAATCACCGGTGCC
The DNA here is from genome assembly GCF_005860805.1 of Dyadobacter luticola. Classification (GTDB taxonomy): domain Bacteria; phylum Bacteroidota; class Bacteroidia; order Cytophagales; family Spirosomataceae; genus Dyadobacter; species Dyadobacter luticola. The sequence goes on from NZ_VCEJ01000002.1 coordinate 1,560,634, forward strand.
AAGAAATCAGTGGACACAGCTGACAATTACTTACGATGGTTCCTCAAAAGCTGATGGTTTTAAGTTGTATATCAATGGCAGTGAGGCTGCTATGGAAACTACGATGGACCAGCTGACGAAGGATATTTTGTTCAGTGGTTCTAATCAGCCGGGTTTACAGATCGGTGGCTGGTGGCGTGGGCTGGGTTTTAAAGATGGTCAGGTCGATGACATTTCGATTTACAACCGTGCGTTGACGCCTTTTGAAATTGAAATTTTGGCGAATAAAAAAACTTGGAATGTAGCTGCGGGCAAACTGCCACCACAACTTTCGCTGGATGAAAAATCGGCTTTAAAGGCTTATTACTTCTCGGCGATAGATAGTGAGATAGCGAAATCAAGAGCGGCTTTGCAGCAGGCCCGGATGATGCAGTCGGACTCTACGGAAAACATTCGCGAGCTGATGGTGATGCAGGAAATGCCCAAACCGAAGCAGGCGCACATCTTAGTCCGGGGAAATTATGATTCTCCGGGAGAAAAAGTATTTCCGGCGACGCCCACGTCTGTTTTAGCTTTTCCAAAAAATCTGCCCAAAAACCGCTACGGCCTTGCGCAGTGGCTGACGCACCCGGACAATCCGCTGACGGCTCGCGTGGAGGTAAACCATCTCTGGCAAAATTTCTTCGGAATTGGTTTGGTCAAAACAACGGAAGATTTTGGTAACCAGGGCGAAATGCCGAGCCACCCCGAGCTACTCGACTGGCTGTCGGTAACATTCAGGGAATCAGGCTGGGACATTAAAAAAATGAATAAAATGATCGTGATGTCGGCGACTTACCGACAGGACTCACGGACGAGCAAAGAAGTTCGGGAACGTGATCCTGAAAACAGGTTACTGTCTCACGGACCTGCAAACCGGATGTCTGCCGAAATGATACGAGATAATGCATTGCTGGCGAGCGGTTTATTGAATAAAAAGATTGGCGGTAAAAGTATAAAACCTTATCAGCCAGACGGATTATGGTCGATCAACAGCAGTAATTATGTCCCCGACTCTGGGGAAGCGGTTTACCGGCGGAGCCTTTATATTCTGGCCAAAAGATCGGTGCCTAACCCTACTCTCTCCACATTCGACGGTACGTCACGAAGCTTTTGTGTCGTCCGCAGGCAAAAAACGAATACACCTTTACAGGCTTTGGTAACATTAAACGACCCGACTTTTGTGGAAGCTGCCAAGGTTTTAGGAGAACAAATCACCAAAACGCAGGACAAAAAACTGGCAATCACGACCATTTACCGAAAATTAACAGGCAAGAAACCACCCGTAAAAGAGGTCAATTTGCTGATGACTTTGCAGAAAATAGAAGAAGATAAATTCCGGAAAGACCCTAAAAAGGCTTCCGGATGGATTTCGACAGGCCAATTTCAGCTAGACAAAAATCTGGATAAAGCCGCGCTCGCTGCTAACAGCGTGGTAGCCAGCACAATTCTCAATTCCGACGCCTGTTTAACCAAAAGATAACATGCACCATCATCACGACGACGAGTTCAGGCTCCATACTCCGGAATTCAACGAATTACACAAAAAGCTTGACCGGCGCAGGTTTTTGACCAAAACTTCATTGGGCCTCGGCGCGATGGCGGTAGGCTCACTGTTTGGGTTGGACAAACTGTATGGCGACGCTACCAGAAAGGCGCCGGTTGCGGGTGGCTCTTCTGATCTGGAATCCGAGATTTTAGCCGCATTGCCGCACATTGCGCCCAAAGCGAAGCGGGTGGTTTATCTCTTCATGGCGGGCGGGCCCTCGCAGTTTGAAACATTTGATTATAAGCCAAAGCTGGTCAACCTCGCCGGGCAAAATTTGCCGGATTCAGTCAGGAAAGGCCAGCGGTTGACGGGCATGAGTGCCAACCAGAGCGCGCTGCCCATGGTGCCGTCGATTTATAAATTCGGGCAGCATGGGAAAAGTCAGACTTGGGTGAGTGAGCTTTTGCCTTACACTTCCAAAGTTGTGGATGATCTGTGCATTGTCAAATCCATTTATTCTGAGGCAATTAATCACGATCCGGCAATTACTTTTTTCCAAACCGGCAACCAGCTTCCGGGTAGGCCGTCGATTGGTTCGTGGGTGAGTTATGGGCTGGGTACTGACAACAATAATCTGCCGACATTCATCGTGTTGGTTTCCAAAAATGCGCCGAAGGACCAGCCGCTGTATGCGAGGCTATGGGGAAATGGTTTTCTGGAATCGCGGCATCAGGGCGTGCAGTTCCGGTCCGGAAAAGATCCGGTGCTTTTTTTGAATAATCCTGAGGGTTACGATGGTGCTGATCGTAAGGAAATGCTGCAATATCTGGCCAAGCTCAACCAGTTGCAGAATGATTCTTACAGCGATCCCGAGATTGAAAACCGCATTGCGCAATATGAAATGGCATTCCGGATGCAGACTTCGGTGCCGGAGGTAATTGATACTTCCGACGAGCCGGATGAAGTTTTTGATTTGTACGGAGAAGAAAGCCGCGACGCAGGTACCTATGCGGCTAATTGTTTGCTGGCCAGAAAGTTGCTGGAAAAGGACGTAAAATTTTTGCAGCTCTATCACCAGGGTTGGGACCAGCACGGTAATCTGCCGAAAGGTATTGCAAACCAATGCAAGCAAACGGATCAGGCGACCGCGGCATTAATTATGGACCTCAAACGCAGGGGATTAATGGATGATACGCTGGTGATTTGGGGTGGCGAATTCGGTCGAACAGTCTATTCCCAGGGTAAACTCACCGCTGATGATTACGGCCGCGACCATCACCCGCGCTGCTTCACGATGTGGATGGCCGGCGCTGGCGTAAAAGCTGGTATCAGCTACGGCGAAACGGATGATTTCAGTTATAACATTGTAAAAGACCCTGTGCACGTCCACGATTTTCACGCAACACTTATGCATTTGATGGGTGTTGATCATGAGCGACTTACGTATAAATTTCAAGGTCGAAGATTCCGGTTGACTGATGTGCAGGGGAATGTGGTGAAAGATCTTTTGACTTGATCTTATTGCCACCTAAAATAAATATTATGCAACGCATTCCTTTCCCAAGATGAACTTCTCAAATCTTAGCAAATACCTTTTCCTTTTTTCAACTACAATAACCAGCACATTTGCCCAGCAGGCCAATGTTAATCTGGATTTTAATCCTCAAAAGAATACCCAAAACCTCGCGCCCTACGGCGGCAATGTGGTTTCACCGGAAGTGAAGGACGACAATACCGTCACTTTTCGCGTGAAAGCGCCGGATGCGAATAAAGTAGAGCTGACTGGCGGGCCCATATTGCTTGCGCTGAAATCCAAAACGAACATTCCGTTTACAAAAGGAAGTGACGGTGTCTGGACGCTTACAATCGGACCGGTGAAGCCGAATATTTATGTGTACCGGTTCTTGCTGGATGGCGTCGCCATCGTCGATCCGAACAATACATTTACCGGTGCTTCAAACCAGCCGGGGTATAGCAATTTGATTGTTCATGATTCAGCACCAGCGTATTATGATGCGCAAAATGTTCCGCATGGCAATGTTACGCGACATATTTATCATTCCGATGTTTCGGATGGCGAGCGCGAAATGTTTGTGTATACCCCGCCTGGCTACAATCCAAAAACCAAATACCCGGTGCTCTATCTTGTAGGTGGCAGCGGGGAGCTGGCTTCGGGCTGGACGCTCGATGGTCGCGCGAATATCATTGCAGATAACTTGCTGGCTGAAAAGAAAATGGTGCCGATGATCATCGCGATGCCAAATAACCAGCTGCTGCACCGGAATGATCCCAACCATCTCGACAAGACTTATAAACTTTTTGAGGAAGAACTTAGAAAGCAGATTGTGCCTTACATAGACGCGAATTATTCGAGCATTAAAGATCGAAAAGGTCGTGCGCTTTCGGGACTTTCCATGGGCGGCAGACATACCGAAGCCGTGGGTTTCAATGCATTGGATTTGTTTAGCTCTTTTGGCATTATGAGTGCCGGAGATTTGGAACCGGAGAAACTGAATCCGGCATTTTTCAACGATCCCAAAATCAACGACAAAATTGATTACCTGCTTGTTGGTCTGGGCAGCGGCGAAACAGAATCGGCCGTCGGCAAAAGATCCGCTGCCACCGACGCAGCACTAACCAAAGCCGGCATCAAGCACGAATATTTCATCGGGGGCGAAGGCGCCCACGACTGGGGCACCTGGCGACTGCTGCTGCATGATAAGTTGCTGCCGAATCTTTGGAAAAAGAAGTGAGGCGGACATTACTTTACACATTTGAATTTCGCCACGATATCTTTCCAGGAGCTTATGATAGTCATTACGCCCCCTATTATTAAAAGCCCTTTGTCAATATTACTATCAGTACAAATTTTGGGATCGAATGAAAGCAGGATGATTTTTACTCCGGCACAGACCGACACTAAATGATAAAAGATGGAAAAAATCTCTTTTTCATTGACGTCGTCTAATGTCTTTTTTTACAATAACGTACCCAATATATAATACTGTTCCAGCCGTTGCAAAAGCGAACGGAATTGAGATTTCCGAGAAAGTCAGCATTTAGAAAGTAAGGTTTTAGGCGATAGTTTTCTTGATCTGATCCTCGTTTGATGACTGTTTTTTTGTTGAGTTTTGTTTGTAGTCGTGCCAATAGCCTAGCGCAGCTCCTGCAATTGAGCCAATTAAAGCACCAATCGGGCCGGCAATAGCATTAAATACAAGACCTGCGGCAGCGGCGGCCGCCAGAGGTGTATTTGAAGAGTTTCTTTCAGGGAGGTTAGCCATTTTGATAGTCTTTTTAAGTGAGTGTAAATTTCGCGATCCGCTTTTCGGATAAACAAATGTAAAATAATTCTTCAAATGGCATACATAAATATTACTTCCGTAAAACAGCAGACCTATGATGCGATTGTGGTGGGGACGGGGATAAGTGGGGGCTGGGCGGCTAAGGAGTTGACGGAGAAGGGTTTGAAGACGCTGGTTTTGGAGCGGGGACGGGATGTAAAGCACATTGTAGATTATCCGACAACCAATATGCGGCCCTGGGAATTTGAACATTTGGGACAACCTACGCTGGCGCTGCGGGAGGCGAATCCGATGGTGAGCCAGCATTATATTTTCCGCGAAGACGCGATGCATTTTGTCGTGAAAGATGCTGAGCATCCGTATGTGCAGGAAAAACCCTTTTCGTGGATGCGGGGGTACCAAGTAGGTGGCAGATCGCTGCTCTGGGCGCGGCAAACGCAGCGGTGGTCGGATTTTGATTTTGAGGGACCGGCCCGCGACGGCTTCGCGACGGACTGGCCTATACGTTATGCTGATATTGCACCCTGGTATAGTTACGTCGAAAAATTTGCAGGTATTTCGGGAAATAAGGATGGATTGCCTCAGCTTCCCGATGGCGAATTTCTGCCCCCACATGAAATGAGCTGCGTGGAAAAACATTTCAGCGAGCAAACTGCCAAACATTATAACAACACCCGCCCAATTATCATTGGCCGCGCGGCGCACATTACCGATCCGCAGCCGATCCATACCGAGCAGGGCCGGGCCAAATGTCAGCACCGGAATATGTGCCAGCGCGGTTGTCCTTTCGGCGGGTATTTCAGTACTAATGCAGCTACCCTACCCTGGGCCGAAAAAACCGGAAATCTGACCTTACGACCGCATTCTGTGGTGCATTCGGTGATTTATGATGAGAAAAAGAAGCGCGCAACCGGCGTGCGGGTTGTGGATGCGCTCACCAAAGAAATGATAGAATTTTACGCCAAAATCATTTTCATCAATGCATCGGCGATCAATTCCAATCTGATTTTACTTAATTCAAAATCTAACCGTTTTCCGAACGGCTTCGGAAATGACAGCGGCTACCTTGGAAAGTTCATCGGCTTCCACAATTACCGTGGCCGGGTTACTGCGGAATTTGACGGATTTCATGACAGGACTGTCGATGGTCGGCGGCCAAATGGTGCTTATATCCCCAGGTTCCGCAATGTATTTAAGCAGGAAACTGACTTTTTGCGCGGTTATGCCACTTCTTTTTCAGCCAGCAAAATGGGAAATGCTACCACCGGCATTGGCGAAACACTGAAAGAGAATTTGTTTAAACCCGATGAAAGCGGCTGGTCGCTGGGTGCGCAGATGATGGGCGAAACGATCCCGAAAGAGGCCAGCACGGTACGACTTGATCCCACTCTGAAAGATCCGTGGGGCATTCCGCAGCTAAGAATGTCGGTGGATTTTGACGACAACGATATGAAAATGGTGAAGGATTTTTACACAGAACTGAGCGAAATGCTCGAAAAATCCGGATTTACCAACATTAAAACTTCTGACACAAAACGCAATCCCGGCAGCGAGAACCACGAAATGGGTGGCGTAAGGATGGGCAACGACCCAAAAACATCGCTGCTCAACAAATGGAACCAGATGCACAGCTGCCCGAATGTGATCGTCACCGACGGCGCCTGTATGACATCGACCTCCACCCAAAACCCGTCGCTTACCTACATGGCGCTGACTGCGAGGGCCGTGGACCATGCGGTGGCGGAGATGCGGAAGGGGAATATTTAATCATTCACCTTCTCAAACTCATAATTCCCCTTAATATACCGATTCAAAAAAGTCCCTTTGGAAAATGCCGAGGTCATTGCCTGGTACACTTCCAAAGGGACCTTTTTATAATCGTAAACCATCCCGGAGACATAAATTACCCTTAATGTCTCTGTATCGCCGTCATAAATGAATTTGGAACTAACGGAAGATGGCATCGGTTGTTCATTTTAGTTGAACTCTTCCAGCTTGGCCCGCAGCTCCGAAACCGGCTGTGAGGAATTGGCGGAACCTTCAAAGGTCGTATTCGCATTGACCCAGTTGCTGTAAAATGCCCGGTTAGCCTTATCGTCAATCGCCAGCGCTGCGCCATTTAATGTGATTCCTGCAAACAAACCTTTGCTTCTCGAATAGGAATAAACTTCGGCTTCGAGCTTGTAGTCGGTTTGTGCTGAGGAACTTCTGCCCATCGGGCCAGCTGCTACCGATACATCGCCTCCCAGGGTGAAGCTGCCTTTCCCGATCTCTTTGAGCGACTTACTGCTCTTGAAAACCAAAACCAGGTCAACCGCCTGCACACCAATCTGCGCACCGACGCTGCCTCCTGCGATCGTAATGAAAACCGGGTCGCTCCACTCACCGTCATCATTCTTCACCATTGCCAATCCGCGGCCGTATTTTCCGCCGACCATCAGTCCGGCATTGATCATTTTTGGAATAATGATTACCCCTTTGGATTTATTTAAAAGCTGCGCAGGAATGTTTTCCTGCATTTCGTTAAAGTCGTTAAGTACTGCCGTGGCCGCCTTAACCTTATCTTCTTCTTTGTTTTGCGCAAATGTGGGTGCCGCTGCGAATGAAAAGATCAGCGCCCAGATCAGCAAGTTTGTCGATTTCAAATTTTTGAGAAACATAGTAAAACAATTAGTGGTTGGTAAATGAATAAAAAGTATCGTGCCGGGATGACAAAAAATCGGACATTACAGCCGAAAAACGGACTTTTCTGGACAAATTTGTCAGCCGGCAATGCACTAACGTATAAGGTCGTCAGATCACATATTTTGGTACGGTTTTGTTGACCGGAATTTCAAAACACTTTCAACCAAGCATAAGTTATGGATGCCAAAGCAATCAGCCTGAATGAGCAGGAAGTAAAACCTGTGGTGGATCTTTTGAATGATTACCTCGCCAATTATCATATTCACTACCAAAAATTGCGGGGCTGCCACTGGAATATCAAGGGCCAGAATTTCTTTACGCTGCATGTCAAGTTTGAAGAGCTTTACACGAACGCACAACTGACGATCGACGAGATTGCCGAGCGCGTGCTCACATTGGGTAAGCCACCTCACAGCCGTTTTGCAGACTACATCAGCGAATCGTCGATCAAGGAAATTGATACGATCGGACTGGCAGATCTGGCGATGGTCGATGCGCTCCTGGAAGATATGGGCAAGCTGATCGAGCTGGAACGTGAGCTTTTGAAGGCTTCCGAAGAGGCAGGCGACGATGGTACCAATGATATGGTGAACCGTTTTATGCAATTCAAAGAAAAAAATACCTGGATGCTGCGCTCTTTCGCAGGCAAAAAGTAAAGATGCCGCCGCTGCCGGTCTATACAGGCAGCGGCGAACATTCACCTAAACCACCTTACCAAAATACATGCGCCCAATACCTGAATTCAAGCTGGGACGATTTGGTTTTCTTGCGCCTTTCAAATTTGCCGGTGACCCGCTGCATTTTTTGGGTCAGGGTTTTAACACTTGCGGTGATACCTTCCGGTTGAAGTTATTCAGGGAACTTGTCGTCACCCGCGACCCGGCTTTTTTCAGGCACATTCTTCAACAAAATAACAAGCATTTTAAAAAAGGCAGCTCCTCGAAAATGCTGCGGCCGGTTTTGGGAAACGGGCTTGTAGTAAGCGACGGCGATTTCTGGCTTCGGCAGCGGAGACTGGTACAACCCGCATTTCACCGGGAACGATTGCAGGAGTTATTCCTGGAAATGGGCAAGCTGACATCCACTTTTCTCGAAGAATTGGAGGAATTCAGAGGAAAGAAATCCGTAGACATCGATGCCAAAATGATGGGTGTCACTTCCGACATAGCGCTCAAAACGCTTTTTGGAAACATGAGCACGGAAGATAAAGCGCAGATTTACAAACAGGTAACCCGCACCCAACGCTATCTCGTCACAAAAGTCCGCCGGCCGTATCGCATTCCTTTGATGAAAGTGAATGGTGAAGACCGGCGTTTTGCAGAGGATCTGGCTTACTTTAATAAACTGGTTTTTGATTTTATAGGTCAAAGAAGAATTTCAGGCGAAACGCCGAATGACCTGCTGCAACTTCTGCTGGATAGCCAGGATGAGGACACCGGCGAGCAAATGAACGACGAACAGATTCGGGACGAGGCAATCACCATGTTTGCGGCAGGGCACGAAACTTCGGCTACCGGGCTGAGCTGGCTGCTTTGGGAGCTGGCCAAACAACCTGAAATCGTGGCAAAAATGCGGCAGGAAAGCCAGATTTTCCATAATGTACCCACATTCGCGCAGCTGATGCAAATGCCGTACACCCGGCAGGTAGTGGAAGAAGGTTTGCGGATGTACCCGCCCGCCTGGACCATGACGCGGGAAGCCATCACTGATATTGACATTGAGGGTTACCAGCTCAAAAAGGGCACATCGGTGTTTCTGTCGGTGTTTGAGCTGCATCGCAATCCGAATTTATGGGAAAACCCGTTGCGATTCAACCCGGACAATTTCAGTCCGGAAGCCGTGAAAGACCGACCCAAATTCAACTATCTGCCTTTTGGTGCCGGGCCGCGGATCTGCATCGGGCTGCAATTTGCGATGATGGAAATGCAGCTCATCCTGTCGGCACTCATCAAGCGATTCGATTTCAAAAGTGACCCGGCACATCCGGTTGGAATGCACCCGCTCATAGTACTTAAATCGACAAATGGCATTAAATTGTTCATCCGATAAGCCTGGCATTCAACGTCCTCCATGCACAACACCATCATTTTATACCTTTCGCTGATTGTCGTTATCCTTTTTCTGGTCATGCTGGCGCAGCGGATCAAGATCTCCTACCCGATTGTTCTGGTGCTCGGCGGGCTGGTGCTGGGTTTCATTCCCAGTATCCCCGAAGTATCGGTAGACCCGGAACTCATTTTTCTCATCTTCCTCCCCCCGCTCCTGTACGAAGCCGCGTGGCAAACTTCCTGGAAAGATTTCTGGAAGTGGCGGCGCGTGATCGGTTCGTTCGCATTCATTATCGTGCTGCTGACATCCTGCGTCATCGCCTACGTGTCGCATTCCATCATTCCTGGTTTTACTTTGCCGCTCGGATTTTTGCTTGGAGGAATTATCTCGCCGCCCGATGCAGTCGCGGCGACTTCGGTTTTCAAAGACATTAAAGTCCCCAAAAGAATTATTGCCATCGCCGAGGGAGAAAGCCTGCTTAATGATGCGTCCAGCTTGATTGTCTTCCGTTTTGCCGCAGCGACGGTCGTATACGGCACATTCAATTTCTCGGAAGCAGTGACCGATTTTTTTCTTGTGATCACAATGGGCTTTGCGGTCGGGATTGGCATTGCGCTTATTTTTTATGCCGTCCACCGCTGGTTTCCTACCACGCCGAGTATCGATACCATTCTCACCTTCGTGGCACCTTATGCGATGTACATTACCGCCGAACATTTCGAATTTTCGGGTGTGATCGCCGTGGTGACTGGCGGCCTGTTTTTGTCAGACAGAAGCCACTCCATCATGGGGCATTTGAGCCGCATACAGGGCGTAAACGTCTGGGCTACTGTTGGTTTTGTGTTAAACGGAATTGTCTTCATGCTCATCGGCCTTGAACTGCCGGTTATCGTGCAGCAGCTCGGAGAAAATGCCCTTTATGATGCGATCAAATACGGATTGATCATTTCCGGCGTCGTGATTGTGACCCGCTTGCTTTGTACATTGGGCTCATCCTGGTTTACGGTTTTTATCAGCAACTTTATCACTACCGCCGACAGTCGGCCGGGCTGGCGTGCGCCACTGGTTTTTGGCTGGGCAGGAATGCGTGGGGTAGTCTCGCTGGCCTCCGCTTTATCGGTACCGCTGCTGATCCACAGCGGCCAGCCTTTTCCGCAGCGTAACCTCATTATTTTTATCACCTTCGTAGTGATCCTGGTAACCCTCGTTTTTCAGGGATTGACATTACCGCTTTTGGTAAAGTGGGTTGATCTGGATGAGATGGACTATGAAGTGCCGTCGGGTGAGCAGGATGTGATGATCCGCCGGAAGCTGGCGCAAATGTCTTTAAAACACATTGAAGAAAACTATAAAGAGGAAATCCCCAGAAACGAACTGCTGCAAAGTTTGAAGTTTAAGCTTGAAAGCGATATCGGTTTCCTGGATCACGTCAAAGAATCTGACCCGACAAATGGCGGACATGATTATGTGACCAAATATCAATTCATTACCAAAGAGTTACTGGACAAAAAGCGCGTGCTCCTGCATCAATTCAACAAAAAGGAAATGTTTGAGGACGAGGTGATCAAGCAACATCTGGCGCAGCTTGATCTGGAAGAAGAAAAAGTACGGCAACAGTTTTTACACATGGAATAACTGTTGCCGCAGCTTATACAAGTCCGTACTGATGCACCGGATATACCGCCGATACCATCTTGTGCGTACCTGCATCGTGGTTGAAGAAATAATCGAGTCTTCCCAAATTAATCCCTGCAAAACCCACCTGATTGACGGTCGTCACCTTGCCGTCGAGGTTGAGAATATCTTCCGGCGCTTTCATAAATGTGTGCGTATGCCCGCCGATGATGAGGTTAATGTTGCGGGTCGATTTTGCCAGTATCTGGTCGGAAACTTTCTCGTCCTTGTATTTATAGCCCAAATGTGAGAGGCAGATCACGAGGTCGCAATGCTCATCATTTTTCAGGATTGACGCTACTTCATTGGCCTTCGCGATCGGGTCGAGGTAAATCGTATCTCCGTAGTTTTTCTTGTTGACCAAACCATTTAATTCAATTCCCAAACCAAAGACACCGATCTTCAAACCGCCCTTTTTAAAGACTTTATATGATTGCGTTTTGCCTTTCAATTCGGTATTGTCGAAGTTGTAATTACTAACCAAAAATGGAAAATTGGCGTGCGGCAGCTGTTTTACAAAACCGGCGATACCGTTGTCAAAGTCATGGTTGCCCATCGTAGCGGCGTCGTAACCCATGTCGCTCATCAAGGTCATTTCTACCTCGCCTCCATATAAATTGAAGTAAGGCGTACCCTGGAAAATATCACCTGCGTCCAATAAAAGCACATTATCCTGCTCACGGCGGATCTGGTTGATCAATGCCGCGCGCCGGGCTACCCCGCCCAGTCCCTGGTTCCGGGAGCCGTCCATCGGAAACGGTTCCACGCGGCTGTGGACATCATTGGTATGCAGGACGGTGAGCTGCACGGTCCTGTCTTTGGCGAATGCCGTGTTGCCGAGCGCGAGCATTCCGGCTGTCGCTGCACCAGCCCGGATAAAATCGCGGCGGTTAATTTTTTTCAATGATAATGCGTCCATCGAGTTGCGCGTCTATTTTTTTGCCCTGAGCAGTCAGCTCTTTGATATTTTCCAATAATGCATCCCGCACCTTAATACCGATGTCTTTTCTGGCAGTGGCCCTTTTCAGGAAATCCAGCTCATCGCCGCCATCGGCCAGGTAATCGTAAGTCAGTAAGGTATAGGTTTTTGCAGGATCAAAGGGTTGACCAGCGATCGTCACATCGGATGCTACTCCGTTTTTGATTTTCATGCGAAGGCCAGCGACCGGCTCCCCATCTTTTTTCACAACAAAATCAATTAGATCCTTGACAGACTGACCATTCAGCTGCAAAACAACCATTTCATTTTCAAAAGGCATCAGCTCAAAAACCTTCGCGACTGTAATGTTACCCTCGGGAAATGTGGTGCGCAGGCCGCCTTTTGTCGATAGTGTAAACTGAATGTTGGGATCTTTCTTCAAACCTTCTTTTAACAGGGCATCCGAAAAGTAGTTGCCCATCAACGTTTCCGGCCCCGAAGGTTTGGTCAATTCTTTGGCAGATTGCCCGACGACCCGACTCATTTCCGCCTGCATTTTTTCCTTGTAAGGCTGGTAGTATTTTACGATCGACGAATCCTCACGGGTCTGATGGTCAATGTTATACTGCTCGTGATTGCTTTTGGTGACGATTAAATGCTGCTGGCAGGATGTAGGGAGCGCAGCAGAAAGCGCTACGGCGATTGCGACCGGTTTTATTCGGATAACTGTCTTCATGAACGCTGGTTTGAAATACTAAAATAGCATAGAATCCCGCAACCAGCGCTCATTTAACACAAATTTAACCCACGAATAACCGCCTGCCCTACCAGCCCTGGTTTTGCATCAGGTTCGGGTTTGCATCGATCTGGGCCTGTGGTATAGGGTATATTTCCAGTTTTTCGGTGTACGGCACCAGCACATTGTCCACGATCTGGTCGTTCGTCATCGCATTCATTTCCTCCCGCAAGGTTCCCCAGCGGCGGATATCAAAAACGGTATTGAATTCGCCGGAAAGTTCGAGCCGGCGCTCCTTGCGGATGGCAGCGCGGAGGTCTGCTACAGTGGCCGTTTTATAAGCAGTCGCCTTGGCCCTGGCCCGGACGCGGTTTACCAGCGGCAGCGCTTGCGCGGTCTTCCCGGTTTCATTCAAAGCTTCCGCCAAACATAGCAGCACATCCGAAAAGCGCATTTCAATCAGATCTGAACTATATCCCTGCACCGCCGCGCCTGCTGGCCGGGGTTCACGCGCCATTTTTCCATAGGCTATTCCGTATTTAAAATCGTCATGAGCGAAGGAAGCCTTGGTTCTTTTGTTGACATAATTTCCGATCGTCGGGTTGTATATAATGCTATCACCGGGCTCGGTACCAGCCCTGGCTGAGCCCTGGAATGCATACCGGTACACCAAGGTAAAATCCCGGCGTGTGTCCGTTTTTTCAAACAACTGGTAAAATGCGTAGGTCATCCCGTAGTTAGTTTGCTCATCACCATTCACCAGTCCCGAGGGGAAAAGGTTGAAAGGGAGAATGTTACCATTCGGATTGGAAGAATTGATAAAATAGCCGAAGGACAATACGATCTCCCGGTTACGTTCATTGGAAAATGCGAAAACGTCCGAAAAGTTAGTCAACAGTTCCATATCGTATTTTTCTTCATTTACCGGACCCACCAGCTCAGCCAGTTTATCGGCAGCCTTCTGGTAATTTTCGGTTTTATTGAGCGGCTTGCCTGCCATCGTAAGGTATACTTTTCCCAAAATGGCTTTGGCAGATCCGGCTGATACACGCCCCAATTCTGCTCCTCCGCGGGAGTCGGGCAGGTTGGCTTCGGCAAATTGCAGGTCAGCGATGATCGCGTCATAAACCTGCACGTCCGTTGCCCGTGGCGCGAAGATCAGGTCCCGGTCGTCCAGCGATTTAATTTCTTCCAGAATTAAAGGTACCCCGCCAAAATAACGCACAAGGTTGAAATAGGCATAAGCGCGCAGAAAACGCGCCTCGGCAATGTATGGATTGGCTTCCTCTTCCTCGCCCGGCACCGCCAGCGTAGCATTGGCAATCACCGTGTTAGCCCTGAAAATGATTTTGTAAAACCGCGCCCAGACGGCATCAAAAGCGCCGGAAGTAGCATTGTGCCCGAAACGATAGTAAGGATCCGCGCCAGAACCCAAAATGCCTGCAGTAGCATACCGGTGCCCGGATTCAGTGAGTACAAACCGGGCGGTAATGTCCGGGAAATCGGGGGCGGTGTACGCCTGGTATACGCCGATCGTAGCCTGGTTCAAACCTTCCTCATCTTTAAAAACCACTTCCTTGCTTAGTGACGAAAATGGCGTTTCTTCGAGGTTATTCTTGCAGGAGGCAATGCTGAAAATGGCCAGCAACATTGCCGATATTTTTATGGGGAGTTTCATATTAAATGCGGTATGATGCCTGATTAGAAATTACATGAAAAACCGATGGTGTAAGAGCGCTGCGACGGGTAGGCGCCGTAGTCAATGCCTTGTTGTAAAAGGGATTGCGCGTAAGAACTCACTTCGGGATCGAAGCCGGTGTACTTGGTGAGCGTCCACAAATTGGTCCCGGTCACAAAAAGACGCGGGTTCTTGATCGGGCCAAATTTGGGGAATGTGTACGACAGGCTCAGCATTTTCAACCTGACAAAACTGCCGTCTTCGAGCATCGTCGAATTAATGTCGCCGGAAGCGATACCGCGCTGGATTCCCGGATATTTGACATTGTTGTGCGGATGTTCTACGGTGTAACGTTTGTTGAACCAATCTTCCGACTGATTGAAACCAACGCCTGCAAATTCCACCACACCATTATTAATGTAAAAATTGGTCAGGTTCAGCACATCATTTCCGACCGAGCCTGTAAACAATGCATTCACCGCCAGGTTCTTCCAGGTCAGATCGTACGTCCAGCCGAATGTAAAATCCGGGGTGGATTTGCCGAGCACGACGCGGTCTTCGGCGGTGATCATATTGTCGCCATTGGTGTCGTCATAAATCCATGCACCGTAAAGTGGCTTACCTTTTGATCCCGCCGGCGCAGGACCTTCGAAAGTCGCAAATGTTGGATTACCATTTGCATCAAAGTCATTGGTTTGTGTTAGCCTGGAAACCCGGAAGCCGAAGAACCGTCCTACTTCCTGGCCCGGCGTCAGGATACCCGACACGCCGCCGAGCAGGTTACCGTTCAGCGTCACATAGTCCGACTGCGTCCTCTCGCCAAGGTCTACCAGCGTGTTAATGTTCCGCGAAATGTTCAGCCGGGTGGAGAATGTCACATTCTTTTTCTTGACAATGTTCCCCTGAATGCTCAGCTCGACCCCGCGGTTTCGCATCGTACCATAATTATCGATGATAGTACCAACACCCGATTGGGTCGGCACTTTCCGGGGTTGCAGCAGATCGGAGGTAATTTTATTGTAATAATCAAAACTGAAAACCAGGCGATCATTGGCTGCATTGAAATCGGCACCCACATTAAACTGCCTTGTGCGCTCCCAGGAAAGATTAGGGTTTGCTATGGTATTAGGATAAATGCCGGTGTTAATGACCGCGCCGTCACCCTGCGGCCCCATTTCATAAAATCCGCTCGAATACTGTGACAATGAAGAATAAGGCCCGATTGCCTGGCTGCCGGTTTCCCCATACGAAGCACGGAATTTGGTATTGGAAACAAACCGCACATCTTTCATGAATTCTTCCTGATCCAGGTTCCAGGCCAATGCTACCGACGGAAAAACCCCGTATTTCCGGTTAGCCGCAAAAGGCGAAGCGCCATCGACCCTGACCGAAGTATTCAGCACGTACCGGCTTTTAAAAGAATAGTTGGCGCGCAAAAACGCGGATTGCAGCCTGCGCTGTTCTTTATATGACTGGATAGACTGAGACTGTGCGGTGCCAATATTATCTACGCCAAAATAAGGGATATCGTACCCGCTCGACAATGCATTGACCACCTCCGAATTCTGGTCATTGTACTCGACACCCAGCGTTGTGTTCAGATAATGGTTCTTTTTGAATGTTTTTTCATATTGGAAATAAGCATTCACATTATAGCTGTACGTGTTCGCCGTGTTGTTGCTGCCTTTTCCTTTCACACCATTTCCTTCGGCGGTAGATGGTGGCAGGAAAACTTTCCGGCGGGTGAGATTCTGGTTTCCGCCCAAACTTACCACCAGTTGCAGGCCTTCTGCGAGCTTGAAATAGTTTTCAATGTTGAGGATCGAATAGTCGCTTTGGGTAATGTCGGTTTTGGCGGTCAGCTCATTATATGGGTTTGCAAAATAGTACCCCTGATAATTGGGGATACCCATACTGTTGTTGCCAAGATAATCCAGTTCCAGCGTCGGCGCGGCGCGGAGGCCGTCCATCAATCCGCCCGAATTGGGCCAGGCGCGTGAAGAAGTGACGGCACGGTTGGATTTCTGACGAATGAATGACAGCTGACTTTTGACGGTATACCAATCATTGACCTCGTTGTTCAGGTTTGCGCGGAGACTTGCGCGGTTGTTGTCCGAGTTGATGATCGTCCCTTTTTCTTTGAGATAATTTCCTGAAATGTAGTAGGACGATTTTGGACTGCCGCCGGAAACACTCAATGTTACATCCTGCCGGAAACTCGGTTGCGTGATCGCGGCCACCCAATCGGTATTGGTGAGTGCACTGTCCAGGTTTTCAAAAGGCTGGTTGCGGTCGGTGATGGCGTAGCTTTCGTTGATGATCTGCGCATATTGCCGCGAATTCATCATTTTAATCGGGTTTGAAATGCTCCCGAATGAAGTTTTATTCGTCAGCTCCACCCTGCCCTCGCCGCGCTTTCCCGCTTTGGTGGTGATCAGTACCACGCCATTTGCACCCCGTGAACCGTAAATTGCCGTGGCCGACGCATCCTTTAATATCTCCATGCTTTCAATATCATTCGGGTTGATACCGTATAAACCGTTCTGCGTGTAAGCTCCGGTAAAATTGGCCCCCGCTTCCCGGTAAGGCGGCATCGGGAAACCATCGATCACATACAGCGGCTCATTATTTCCGCTCAAAGAATTATTACCCCTGATCCGCACTACAGAAGCCGCGCCCGGCTCGCCCGAAGTTTCGACCACCTGCACGCCGGTGGTCCGTCCCTGCAATGCCTGGTCCACGGTATTGATCACGGCCGATTTATATTCGCTGCCGGAAATCCGCGAAGTAGAGCTGGCCAGGTCGCGTTTGCTTTGCGCACCGTAGCCGACCACCACGACTTCCTTCAACGCCTGGGCTTCCGGGACTAACTGTATGTTGAACTGCGTCTTGCCTGCAACTGGTATTTCCTGGGTTTTGAAACCGACAAAACTGTAAACCAGGATACCTGCCTGCGCTGGTATTTTCATCTCAAAGGTCCCGTCGGGATTGGTCACTGACTGTATCTCCGTGCCTTTGACCAAAACACTTACCCCCGGCATCCCGCCGCCCTTTTCATCTACGACTTTACCTTTTATCGACTTGGCGTCCGGGCCGAGTTGTGGTGAAGATGCCTGAGCCGGAGCCGCGGGAGTCGCTGCGCTGCTATCGGCTTTGGCGGGCGTTTGGGCATTTTGGGTGGGTAATGTATTGGCAGGAGATGTATTATTGTTAGGCTGGGCAATGTTGGCGGGCTGCGTTTGCGGTGCGGCGGCGCCGGTTTTTGGTATGGAATCCTGCGTCGCGGCGGGTTTTGCGGTGGAATCCGGTTTTAATGTTGGTTTTACCAGCGGGTCAAATGTTTGTGCGGGTTTCGCTGGTTTGGAAAGAGAATCGGGAGAAGTTTGTTTCTTGGGGAGGGTGTCGGTAAGTGGCTTGATGGCCGCGGGGTTGGGCTTTGCAGCCGGGGTGATCAGGGTATCGGTCGTCGCCTTTTTGGTCGAATCCTGCTGTGCAAATGTTTGGTGAATTAACGCCAGTTGGAACAGCAGGGCAGTTACGCCAATCCTCAGAAAAAGGAGCGGGCCTGTACAGACCGTACGCTCACTCAGTCGTTGAGTTCTCTTCATATTATTGATGGCTAGATGAGTCGGGACGTGCCCGGTAACGTTTTTATTTCGGAAGGCGGGGCAAAAATCATACCGCTATGTTTCTGGCGGTTATAAAATGAAGCTAACCCTGAGCGGTATAGGTGAGGGAATTTTCAGGGCCGCGGAAGAAAGGCGGGCACGTATTTTTCGAAAATTTTAAATATTACCGAAACACTTGTTATAATTTTTGGAAACAAACTCGTTACAACTACATTTGTCAAAATGCCATCCCGCTGACGGAGGTAATTATTGCGTTGACGAAAGGATAAGAAACTAATAGAGACCATGCGCCAGGAACAACTGCTTACTGCCGATTATATTGATTCTCAGATAGGAAATATAATTGAATACTACATCAGGTGGGAATTTGAAGAAGACCCTTTTTATGGAAAAGCCCGCATTAAAGGATTGGTAGACGGCGACGGCGGCGGCTTGAAAATCATTTGTGATGTGATAGAAGGAAGCGACCTGGAACTAGCCTACGAGCAGGAAGAAGTGTTCATGCTATCGGATAACCACCCGCTTTACGCCGGGGGCTGGCCGGAGATATATTCAGCAAACTGGGTAAGTACCGACGGTAAAAAGAAGAAACAGATCTTCATCGCGCCGCCCAATGAAAACGCCAAGGAATTTGCCATTTCCCAGACCAACAGCAAAGTCATTGTAAAGAGAATCCTATAAGAAAATCCGTTTGGTTTAACTGATCTCAGCTACCCCAAACGGATTTTTTATGCCCTTTCCGCTAATTTTTGACGATCTTTTTCGTCAATACCCGGTCTTCGAATTCGGCTTTCACAATGTAAAGCCCTGACGGATAAAGCGTCAGGTCAAAGTCGTAAACATTGGTACTTACCTCTCCCCTTATCACAGTTTCTGCTACTTTCTGACCTTTCGCATTATAAATTCCTACGGATCTTAATGTAGAAGGATGGGGATAAAATTGTACAGAAACAGGGCCGTTTGTAGGATTAGGCGACACCAGGAAGCCTGCTTCTTTCAAATTCGGGTTGATGGTGACCGTCCGGACGTTAATGTCATCTAGGAAAATGTTGTTTTCATTTCCATTGGTATTCAGGAAAGCGACCAGCACTTCGCCCTGCCCGATGTAGCTGCTGATATTAATTTCTTCCCTGCGCCATTCCGTGGCTGTCGGCGTAAATGCTACCCGCGTGGCAGCGGTGCGAGTGATCAAAGTCGAGCCCCATTTTTTGTAAACGCTCTGGTACGTTTTGCCGCAATCGGTGCTGATAAGCACCTGCAAGGTATCCCAAGCATTGCCCTGCAAATTGGCGCTGCTGTACGTTGCCGCCGCTATCTGGAATGATACAAAGGCAGAATCCGTCCCCTCAATGGTGACCGTCGGCAGCCTCAGGTAATCCCGCTGCCCCACCGATTCATTGTCAAAGTTGCCAATCTTAACGGAGGCGCTGCCGGTTTTGGCCGCTAATGTGGTTTTTTCCCAGGTTGCGCCGCCGTCTTCATTGACTATATCCCAGCCTTGCGGCGGAAACAATCCTTCAAAACTTTCTGTCAGCGGCGCTTCGAACGGTTCATAATAAATGAAATCGAGCGCAAGCGCATCATTGGAAGTATCTTCATCAGCCGCACCGTTCGGATTGGTGGTATAAATGCTCAGCACGTGGTTACCCTGGGCAGCAGTCAATGCGGGTAATGTTACCGTGGTTTCGGCATAAGTTACCAGCGAGCCAGTCCAGGTGTAGTTCTGGACGGTACCATTATCAATTACCGCGTGGATGATCACGGAAGTCAACGTTTCTTTTCCTTTATTAACCAGCCTGACGCTCGGCGTGAATGTCGGTCCGCAGATCCTTTGATCCGGCTGCAAAATGCTTTTCAGTGATGCATCCTTGTTTTTCACATCCACCGGTACGCAACCATTGGAAAAGCTTAGCAGCGAACGATAGGTGGTAAATGCTTCTTCCATCCGCGCCACCTGCTGCTTGGTAAACATCGAAAGACAGCCATCGGGCGTGTAATCCATATAATTCTGATACATGATACCCGGCGCAGACGGCGTGCAGTTGTCAGTGACGATGCCTGTGCGGCAAATGCTGGTACTGTTAGCCTGGTTGGGGGTATCGTCCACCTGGTCGGTACCCGAGCAGGAACCATTGTCGTCGCCCCAGATATGGAAAAGGTTGAAGTAATGTCCCAGTTCGTGCGTCAAAGTTTTGCCCTGGTTGTAGCTGGTTGCGCTTCCGTCGGGCAAGCTGGCGTAATCTATCGCGACGCCCTGCTCATTTTTCACACCATCATCGGGAAAAGTGGCATAACCCAATGTTCCGCCGGATAAATCGCAAATCCAGACATTAAGATACTTATCCGTATCCCAGGCATCTGCCCCGCCGGACTCGGCATGTTTTACAAGATTGGTGGTATAATCAAATGTATTTCTGGTGGTCGTATACCTGACAATTCCGGTAGAAGGTGCATCCTGGGGCGTTCTTTGAGCAAGACAAAACTGAATGCCTGTTTGCCCAAACAAAGATTTAAAATGAGCGGGAATCTGAGACGCATTTGCATTGGTCCCTGCGTAATCCTTATTAATGGTATCCAGCTGGGCCTGGATCTGCGCGTCGGTTACCAGCGACTGTCGGCTCATAACAATGTGGAAAACAACCGGTATCGTAACCAGGCCTGTCGTGCGAAAAGATTTCCCGGACTTCACCCGGTCCGCGATCGCCTGTTTCAGTTTCAGCTCGCGCTGATCGAACATGATTTTTAATATCGGCTGCCGCGAAAATCTTTGATTCAGCAAGTCCATCGTTCCGCATTTGTCCTGCGCAGCCAATCGGGGCGATTGTAAAACGAGTACTGAAAGGAGAAGGAAGGAAAGTATAAATTGAGGTATAGTGTACCGCATTAGATTTGAACAAACAAATTGTAAAAACACTTTGACTAGTTTGTGATGGTGTTGAGGGATTACTGTGTACTACGTAAAAAAAATGCCAAGTGATGCGAATTGTTCGCGATTTAATTTGTTTTTAACGCGCGTACTGCATTCACAAGATCCGTACCCAATCTATGCCACCGAGCCAGCGAAAAATCATACATATCGACATGGACGCATTCTATGCGTCGGTGGAGCAGCGTGATTTTCCGGAATATCGCGGAAAGCCACTGGCAGTAGGCGGCTCTCCCACCGGTCGCGGCGTGGTGGCGACGGCCAGCTACGAGGCGAGAAAATTCGGGGTAAGATCGGCCATGCCGTCGCGTCAGGCTATTAATTTATGCCCCAACATCATTTTCGTCCATCCCCGGTTTGAGGTTTATAAATCCGTTTCGAGAAGTATTCGCGAGATATTTTCCAGATATACAGATTTAATCGAGCCGCTTTCGCTGGACGAGGCTTACCTGGATGTTTCGGAAGATAAATTGCAGATCGGTTCTGCGATGGAAATTGCCCGGCGCATTAAAAAGGAGATTTCAGACGAGCTGCACCTTACCGCCTCGGCGGGTGTTTCGGTCAATAAATTTGTCGCTAAAATCGCTTCCGACCTCGATAAACCAAACGGGCTGACATTCATCGGGCCTTCAAAGATCGAGCGGTTTATGGATAACCTGCCGGTGGAGAAATTTCATGGCGTGGGAAAAGTGACCGCGGATAAGATGAAGGGTATGCAGCTTTTTACCGGGGCTGATTTAAAAAAATTATCCGAAGAAGAACTGGTCAAGCATTTCGGAAAAACCGGACACTTCTACTACCAAATCGTGCGGGGTATCGATGACCGTGAGGTACAAACGCACCGGGAAACCAAGTCGCTGGGCGCAGAGGATACTTTTACGTATGACCTCACGAAGCCCGAAGAAATGTACAAGGAGCTTGATCGGATCGGGGTAGTCGTTTTTAACCGGCTTCAAAAAAACCAGCTCAAAGGCAGGACAGTCACATTGAAAGTGAAGTTCAGCGATTTTACCCAGATCACCCGAAACCATTCGTTTCTCACGCCTACCAACGATCTGGATACGATTACCGACACCGCGAAAATGCTGCTGGATAAGGTTGAAATGCATGAAAAGCCGGTGCGCCTGCTTGGTATTTCGCTTTCCAATTTTCAGGAGCCGGAAAACAAATCGAAGAAACCCCGTAACCCGGAGCAGCTCGAATTGTTTCCCGAATTCTTATAAAAGCAATGTATCTACCCTGAAAGCCAGCACCTTATTTTCGCATCCAGACCAGGAAAAAATCGTAAAACGTCCGTCCTGGGAAGCCACGAGCGCAATCGAATCCCGCTGATCGTAGACAAATTGGGCCGCTGATAAATGTCTTGTCCCGCCGTTTTGCACCGGATGAATGACCTGCGGCGAGTTACCGATCACGGGCTCGCTGACAATCATTTCTTCCACCGGCGAGCCTTCTGCCGCGCGGCCGATTTTCGCCCCGAAAGCCAGTAACTCATAACTATCATTAATAATGGTAGCGCCGTCGACGGCCGTGAGACCGGCCAGGTTGCTGATGGCCGAACTGAACTGATTTTGCCAGGTAATCGGGTTGGGGTCTTCGAGGTAACGTTTATTCAATATAGCCAGCTCCGAAAAAGCGGGCTGCACGTGATAAGTAATCGGATGAATGATGGATTTGCGCCAATTTTCCTTGCCTTTTGGCACCACCAGCAAAATACCGCCACGCTCGTGGCTGCGCATAGAAACCGAAAGCTGGACGAGCAGGTTCGGCGCGTCATTCCAGAGCGTGGTCGAGTTGAACCCGATCATGGAATTAATCACAGAAGGACAATCGCGGACTTTTCCGCTTTGTTCATTCACAATTTTGACCTGGTCACCTTTCAATACGGCCACATTCACAAACTTCCCGAAACCTTCTACGCGGCGGTGTTTGACTACGAGCATACCCGGTTCAATCACTTCCAAAACAAAGCACAACCCCGGAATCACGCGCGTGGTGCCCCATATCCGCAATTCTCCGTCTTCCAGCCAAACCCCCAAATGTATCCCCGACCGTTCGACCGCGGGGGCCAGCTTGGTAAGTACATTGGCGGTAAGCGATAATTTTTCGGCAAATATCAGGGGATGCTCGGCGGCTTCGGGCGGAAGGTAGGCAATGGAAACTTTGGGCGACCTCCCCTCTTCACGGCGCAAGCTGGCCCAGAAGGTGGTATCAATGATCGTTTCGATGGTATGGGCGTCGGGCCGGGGCGCGAGTTCCTGCTCATAATATTTACTCACCGAAACATGGTGGCGGTCGAAATGCGCTGCTACCTGCGCAGCAACAGAACGAGCTGCCTTATAAGTGGTTACCGGAACTTTATCCCCGGTGTTGATTGTAAAATTGGGGGTGTTGGTCATGCGGGATTTCAAATTTAGGAACTGGTAGGATCAGCAAAACCGCGCTCGGAATTTACCGGTTCAAGTCAGGAACAAATGGCAGCGGCAAAAAGTTGGGCTTTGGATAAGCATTTGTCAGACTAATATCCAGCTTTGAAAAGGTTGAGTATTTTTTTTCACACATTCAAAAAATCCTTTACCCAAAATGTATGTTTTTACCGCTGAAAATGAAATGCTTGACCAATTACATGCGGGCCATAATTTCATCGGGAGTAAAATTTATTGAAAGTTTTTGCAACCTTTCCGAAAGAGAGCGGTTCATTCAAAACAAAGCCGGTAAATAACAGTCATCAACGTTTACTAAAAATCTTGAAGGAAATGCCCGATTTACTTAAAAATATACCTGTAATGCAACAAACTCGTTATTGTTCAGGTATACAAATTAAAACAGGTAATAATGAAATTAATCTTTTGGAAAATACAGAAAAACATTGCCCAAATGATTACTAAGAGCGTGAGCTCCTGAATTTTAATCTCAATCCTTCCCTTCTCTTCATCCTTTTAAAATGATTTCCGGCACGCACAAAACCGGCTTCATTTCTTTTGTCAAAAAAATAAATCAAAGTGTCTGAGTCGTTGAACGTATAGCGTTTTTGTTGCAACGAACATTGTGTGATTTAAGTGGTTCAATTATTTATAAATCGGCAGAAGTGACTGCCATGAAAAAATATAGCTATCGAAAACACTATATACTCTACACTAAAACTGTATGATTAATGAAAAGCATCTCCGTAGTTATTCCGAATTTTAACGGAAAGCATTTGTTCGAAAAGTATTTTGAGAGCAACTATAAGATTCTAAAAAGGCTTGGCCACGAGGTTCAGATTATTGTCGTAGATGATGCCTCGACAGATGATTCGGTCAGCTATCTGGAAGAACATTATGGTAACGAAATTACCATCATCCGCAAGGAAAAAAATTCGGGATTTGCGCATACCTGCAACCTGGGGATCAAGAAGGCGTCCAATGATCTGATCTTCCTTTTAAACACAGACGTTACGCTGGAAGAAGGTTATTTTGAAAAGCTTTACAAGTACTTCGAACTGGAAGATACCTTCGGCGTCATGGGACGTATCATCGGGATGGAAGACGACAACATTCTGGATGCAGCCCGCTCTCCGAAAATTCTGGGACGCAAAATCAAACCCAGCAATTTCTTCTACTTACAGGATTCCGACAGCCTCACCCCTACTTTTTATCTTTCGGGAGCAATTGCGCTGATGGATACCCGGAAGCTGAAAGCCATCAATGGGTTCAACGAAATGTTTAATCCCTATTACGGTGAGGATCAGGAAATGTCCATCCGCGCGTGGAGACTGGGCTGGAAATGCTACTACGAGCACAATGCCGTTTGCCGTCACGAGGTTTCGGCCAGCACAAAAGGCCATAAAGACAACTACTCGATCAAAAGAATTTATTTCCGCAACCGCTACTACATGCATCATTTGCACCTTCACGGCGCGGATTTGAACCTGTACCATTTGCAGGTGATTTTGAGTGACGTGTTGCCAAGTATCCTGACATTTCAGTTCTACAAAGCGCAGGCGTATATTGACTTCCTGAAAAATATGAACGAGCTGAAAGTGAAAAAGACCGCTTTCAGACGTCAGATGCGGTTCTACAAATCGAACATCGGCATCAACGACATTATCGAGAATATGCAGCTGATGCTGAAATACAAGCAGGTTGTTAAATTATAGCAGACATTCCAGCTATTAGCATTAATTTGCAGCTTTTTACACCGGAAATCCCTGATTTCCGGTATTTTACTTTTCAGGCATCTCCCCGTTGATGCCATTTCCGATAAATGAAGACTTATTTCAGATTATTATCTTTTGCCCAACCGATTGCCAGATTCGCATTTCCCTACATCGTCTGCACAGTTCTGGGAGTCATATTTAACACGCTGAACCTGGCATTATTAGTACCCCTGCTTAGTACCTTGTTCAGCAGCGCAAAAGAAGGGTCGCCACTTTTGGAACGCCCGGAAAGCTGGTGGGACCCCACCGGCATGCTCAACTACTACGCCCAGCAAGCCAACATTCACTACGGACCGCACGGCGCTTTGCAACTCGTCTGCGGCGTAATCGTACTTTCGGTATTGCTCTCCAATGTTTTCAAATATTTTTCCCAGCGCGTGATGGAAAACCTCCGCATTCACACGCTGCTGAACTTGCGGAAAACGGTTTTCAACAATGTCATGAACCTGCACGTGGGCTATTTTAGCAACCAGCGGAAAGGTGATATTATCTCCAAAATTGCCTCGGACGTACAGGTAGTACAGTTTTCGGTGACGGGCACATTGCAGGTCGTTTTTAAAGAACCGTTGCAGCTGATCGCTTACATTTTTGTGCTTTTCGCCACGTCTATCAAACTCACGCTTTTTGCGGTGCTGGTCATCCCGATTTCTGCATTTTTGATTTCCAAAATTGTAAAAAGACTTAAACAGCAAGCAGCGCAAGCGCAACATTTGTTCGGGCTGATGATCAGTTACCTGGACGAAGCATTATCGGGAATCAAGATCATCAAGTCCTTTAATGCGACAGATGATATAAAAGAGAAGTTTCACCAGGAAAACATCCGGTACTCAGAACTGGGCCGAAAAATGGCGAAACGCCAGCAGCTGGGCGGCCCGGTTTCAGAATTCTTGGGGGTTACTATGGTGGCGCTGATCGTTTTGTATGGCGGTTCTTTGATTTTAGATAACCAATCGGACCTTACACCTGCCAAATTTGTGGGTTACATTGCCATTTTCTCACAGGTTATGCGGCCAGCCAAGGCGCTGACGGATTCTTTCAGCACCATTCACGCAGGTATTGCCGCCGGCGAGCGGGTTTTGGAATTGATTGATGAAAAGCCTGTGATCCAGGACAGTCCCGACGCAGTTGATGCGAAAGATTTCCAACATGCTATTGAATTGAACAATCTGTCGTTCTCCTATCCCGGCAGGCCGGTTTTGAAAGACATTAATCTGACTATTCCAAAAGGTAAAACAATTGCATTAGTCGGTCCGTCGGGTGGCGGGAAATCGACATTGATGGATTTGATCCCGCGGTTTATCGAACCTGAAAAAGGCAGTGTGACGCTCGATGGGACAGACATCCGGAAGCTGAAACAAGAATCGCTCTGGTCGCTGATCGGTGTGGTAAACCAGGAATCCATCCTTTTTAATGATACCATTTTCAAAAACATTGCTTTCGGCGTACCCGATGCAACGCTTGAACAGGTAGAAGCCGCCGCGCGCGTAGCCAACGCCCACGATTTTATCCTGCAAACCGAACATGGCTACGACAGCAACATTGGCGACCGCGGGATGAAACTTTCGGGTGGACAAAAACAGCGGATCTGTATCGCCCGCGCCGTACTCAAAAACCCGCCAATCATGTTGCTGGACGAAGCTACTTCCGCGTTGGATACCGAGTCGGAAAAGCTGGTGCAGGAAGCTTTGAATAACCTGATGCGGAACCGGACTTCGCTGGTCATCGCCCACCGGTTGAGCACCATCCAGAATGCTGATATGATTGTTGTTTTGGAAGACGGCGTGATCGTAGAGAAGGGAAATCACCAGCAACTGCTTGCCCATGAGGGACTTTACCGGAGACTGGTGGACATGCAGCAGTTTACAGAGGCATAAATGAAAAGTACGCCGCGGATATCCATAGCGATGTGTACTTACAACGGTCGCGACTTCTTGCAGCAACAGCTGGACTCGATTTTGGCCCAGACTGTGAGCGACTGGGAAATGGTGATCGTAGACGATTGCTCGGCAGATGATACCCATGCCATTTTGAACGCGTATGCCGAGCGTGACCCGCGGTTTAAAATACATTGTAATGACCAAAACCTGGGTTACAACAAAAACTTTGAGAAAGCACTGCAATTATGTGAATGTGACATAATTGCAATCTGCGACCAGGACGATATCTGGCGGCCCGACAAGCTGGAAACCCAGCTGAATGCCCTCGGTGACCACCAACTGATTTACCATGATTCTGAATTTATTGAAGATTCGGGAAAACCGATGGGGATCAAAATTTCTGATAAATTTAACTTTTACCGAGGCAGCAATCCTGAGGCTTTTCTGTATCTCAACTGCGTCTCTGGTCACAGCATTATGATGAAAAAACCGGTGCTGGAAAAAGCGTTACCCTTCCCCGCGAATTTTCATTACGACCAGTGGCTGGCATTTATCTCCGCTACGGAAGGCTCCATCAATTTTGTGGACCAATGTCTGGTAAAGTACCGGCAGCATCAGAAAAACAACACGGATATGCTGGCGCTGCACGCAGTGGCCAGGAACGTCGATCAGAAGCTGGAAGGTCTCGAACAGGAAAGTGCCTGGCTGCTGCTTTGTTTAGGAAAAGCGAAGGGAAAAAGCAAGCTGCTGATCGATCGGCTTTATACATTGAGCCTGCAAAGAAATAAGTCGTTTGCCAGCATCGCTTACGGAATAACCATTTGGAAAAACAGGCAATCATTGCTTTACCTGCTCAAAAAATCCGAGGTCAGCAAATTCTTTTACACGCTGCGGAAGATCTGGGGAAGCAGGATTAAAAAACGGATATGAATAAGTTGGTCAGCATTATAATACCGTCCTACAACTACGGTTTCATCATTGCAGAAACCTTGCAAAACCTGCTGGAACAGTCTTACCAGCACTGGGAGGCACTGATTGTGGACGACGGATCGAAGGATAATACGCGGGAAGTAGTTGAAAAATTCGCCCTGGCCGACAAGCGCATTACCTATCTTTCACAGCCGAATAGTGGTGTTTCCGTCGCGCGTAATTTTGGTTTTAAAAAATCAAAAGGTGAATACATTCAATTCCTCGATGCCGACGATCTGCTGAGCAAGGAAAAATTGGCGTTGCAGGTAGCCTTTCTGGAACAACATCCGGAAGTCGACATTGCGTATACCGACCATCTTTACTTCGAAACGGACAAGCCGCATATTACTTATCCGGACTACGAAATGAACAACCATAACTGGCTTCCGAAAATCGATGCGAAAGGTTATGAGGCAGTTAACACATTGATATACTCCAATATAGCTGTGGTAAGCAGTCCAATGTTGCGACGGAAAATCGTCGAGAAAGTGAATGGTTTTCCCGAATTCAGTAACTATACCGAGGACTGGGAATTCTGGTTTTTGTGCGCGATCCATGGGGCGCATTATCGCTTTTTCGAAAATGAAAAAGCCAAAACTTTGATCCGGATACACCACCGGAATACGAGTAAGAACATTCAGATTATGCAGGCGGGTGAATTACAGTTTCGCAAGCGCATTGTCACCGCAGTAGAAGGATCTGCTTTTTTATCCGAAACAGAAAAACAGAAACTACTGGAACGCAATGATGCCAGCACGCAGAAACTTTACAAGTACATGATGTACCATGCGAATTTGCTGGACCCGAAACAGTTAAAAATCCTGAGCAGCCTGACGAGTTCAAAAACATTCGTTTCCTATTATTTCAAATCTTTGAATTTTAAAAGGAAAAACCTCTTTAAAAAGACCCGATAACATGCGTGAACAGCCTGATAACAAACCGGTTGACATTGATGTGGTGATCCTGAGCTACGCCCGGAATGCGGAGTTGCAGCAAGTAACCTTGCAGGCGCTCGAAAGCCTGGAAAAATCGGAAGATCCGGAAAAGGTCCGGTTTCATGTGATTGTAATCGAATCCAATAAAGAGCTCAAACCTTACCAATATCCTTTTTCAAAAACAGTTTATCCCTGGCAACGATTTGGTTATCACCGGTATATGAACATTGGGATCGGGATGACGAAGAGTAAGTATGTCTGCATTGCCAACAATGATCTGATTTTTCACAAAGGCTGGGCGACGGAAATCCTGAATGCTTTTGAAAGTGATCCTGACCTGCAAAGTGTATCGCCGGCGTGCAGCATTCACCATCCGGAGCAGGGAATTGCGCTCAATAGCGGCCTGCATTACGGTTATGAAGTACGCAGGGAGTTGATCGGCTGGTGTATACTTTTTAAAAGGGATATGCTAAAAATTACCGGAAAACTGGATCCGGCTTTTAAATTCTGGTTTGCAGACAATGATTACGGCAACACGCTCGAAAAATACAAATTGAAACATGCGCTGGTCACTTCTTCCATCGTCGACCACCTGGAAAGCCGCACATTAAAAACCAAAACGACGAAGGAGCAGATGGAGCTGACGAGCCGCGAGCGGTTTTATTATGAATACAAATGGCAGGGCCGCAGCTATTTTTCGTATCTGAACAACATCCGGAAATTCTACAAAAACCTGCGGAAAATCAGGTGATCGGGTCTCCCTTCTTCATTTTCAATAATTTGGAAATCAGTTTGTAGGGAAATGATAATGTTGCGACCCTGGAATGCCGGGTGCTCCAAATCAGCTTGATAAGTTCCGATTTGGAGTAATATTCATTATTCAGACTTTGCTGCAAAAAAACTTCCAGCGCGTGCCGCTCGATCCTTTTTAAATGTTGCTCAGGAATTCCGTCGACATTGATCGGCAGCAGCTTACCCCATTTTTTATGGACTTTCAAAATCTCGTCCATCCATTCTTTATTGAAGTTACCTTCGGAGAAATGTTTTAAAAGCACTTCAAAAGTTACCGCCGCCTCGTATTCCTGACTGATGGAAATGGCAAAATCCAGATCATAACCGTGAAATTTCCGGAGCAGGTTTTGGTCGAAAGGATATTTCAATGCGACGGATTTTGGAACGCAAAACCAGCAGCCGTCCACACAGGCCACTTTACTCAGCATTTCATTTTTCGGGTTGCGGTAATCCGGCATATCCGGCTTGCCCGAATGTTTGTAACCCTGTACCAGGTTACAATAAAAACCGCCATTTTCCTGCAAATGATAGTTATACCAGCTCGAAGGCGCCAGCGATTTATAGCCGCCGCCCGCAATTCCGAGCAGTCCCAGTTTTGGATTTTTGGAAAAAATCTCCAAAACTTTTTCGCCCCAATGTTCCGTCAACATCGTAATATCCTCGTGCATAAAGCATAACACATCGAAGTTAGCGCGCTGCGTACCTTCATTATAAATCTCGCAAATCCCCTTTTGCCCGGCGCGGTTATCAATCCCGATCACTTCGTGCTGGACGCCGATGGTTTTAGCGATATTTTCTTTCACCGATTCCAGCTCTTCGGGCCGAACGGAACATATAATGACGGATATCATCCGGAGGCGATTTTTGACAAAAATGAAACCTTGAAAACAGTGGGTAAAGTTAGTGTTTTAAGTAGAAACCGCCCCCTTTGCGTGTTTTAGATGGATAATACATTCCATACAAATCCTATGACCCGTTTATTTTTCTGCCTCTTATTAATTGTCCATACCACCGCTTTTGGCCAGATAAAAATGGCGCGCCTGTTTTCAGATCACGTGGTCCTTCAACGACAAAGGCCGATTCCAGTGTGGGGCTGGACCAAGCCGGGAGAAAAAGTGAAAGTAACATTGGCCGGGCAAACCGCTGAGGCCAAAGCCGACCAAAGCGGAAAATGGACGGTCAGTTTGAAAGCCCTCGAAGCTGGCGGCCCGCATACATTGACCGCGACGGGGAAGTCGGGAAGCGTTTCGGCCAATGATGTATTGATCGGGGAAGTATGGCTTTGCTCGGGACAATCGAACATGGAGTGGCCGGTGCAAGCTGCAAAAGACTACGAAAAAGAGCGGCAAAACGCTGAATTTCCGCAAATTAGGCACTTTCGGGTGGATCACGTAGTGACGATGGAGCCGGAAAAAGACCTGACTACCGGTGATTGGAAGGTGGCTTCCAGGGAAACGGTGGGTGGTTTTTCGGCGATCGGCTTCTTTTTTGCGCGAGAATTATATCAAAAACTAAATGTGCCGATCGGCATTTTGCACTCATCCTGGGGCGGTTCGCAGATCGAGGGCTGGATCAGCAAAGAGGCGATGCTGGCAGATAGCGAGCTAAAACCCTACGCCCAGACGATGCCCAAAACGTGGACTGAGGCGGATGTGGTAATGGATAAAAAATTAAAAAAGCAGCTTTTCAAGAGTGAATCCGCCGCTCCGACCGCGGACGACGAAAAGAAATATGTTTCCGGCAATGCTGATTTTTCGACCTGGCAAAAAACTGCGGACCCGATCGGGCAGTGGGATTGGAAAGGTTTGATGGGATTCCGCGGAGACGGATTTATGGCAAAAGAAGTGGAGCTTGCGGACGACATTGCCGCGAAGCCGACGGTATTATCTTTGCCCGAAAATGACAGCCCGACACAAGTGTATATTAATGGTAAACTGGTGAGTGAGACCACTGTAAAAGGTGTGAAGAAGATCAATGTTGCGGCTGGAACCTGGAAGGCTGGTAAAAATCAGCTGGTGATCAAATCTGGCAATATGATTGCGACACCCTGGTTTGGGACCGGCTTTATGGGCACAGCCAATGATCTGTTTTTGGAACAGGAAAATCAGAAAATCAACATTGCAAAAGACTGGTACTTAATGCCTTCGTTCGCCGAAAAGCATGAATATGCACATTTGATGAACAATGTTGGCACCACCATTTATAATGCGATGATCGTTCCCCTGATCCCGTTTGCAATCCGCGGCACATTGTGGTACCAGGGCGAAAGTAATGCGGGCCGGGCTTATCAGTACCGCCAATCTTTCCCGCTGATGATCAATGATTGGCGGAAGCGCTGGAACGATGACTTTTCTTTTTACTGGGTGCAGCTTTCCAGTTTCGGCAGTGACCAGAGTAGTAACCAAGGCAGCGGATGGGCCGAATTGCGTGAAGCCCAGAACATGACATTAAGCCTGCCAAAAACGGGCATGGCCGTCAGTACGGACGTCGGAAACCCGAAAGATATCCACCCGACCAACAAGCAGGATGTGGCCCACAGACTGGCAACCAATGCATTGAAGCTGGATTACGGCCGGGATATCCCCTATTCATCCCCGATTTATGACAAAGTAGATTTCGAAGATGGCAAAGCAACCGTCTCCTTCAAATTTGCTGACAATGGTCTGATGATCAAAGATAAATATGGCTATCTGAAAGGGTTTGAAATTGCGGGTGACGACAAAGTTTTTTACTATGCGCAAGCCCAGATCCAGGGAAACAAGGTAATTGTTTCGCACCCGAAAGTAAGTAAGCCCGCTTCCGTGCGATATGCCTGGACGGATGCACCGGAAGATGCCAACCTTTACAGTACCGACGGTTTTCCAGCGAGTGCATTCAGGACCGATAATTGGCCAGGGACGACCGAAAATGGGAAATTTCAGTGAACTTGGTTTTAATAATTGAGTGAGTGAATGTGCATTTAAAGAATATGTTTTTTTCTTTTTCCTTATGATAAGACCTCTGAATTTGGTTTTTGCTTTTGTCGCAGTTCTCGGTTTGGGGGCTTATCGGTTTTATTTTGAGGATAAAAAAAATGAAAGCCGCGAGTGGCCGGAGTACTTGGGTGGACCCGGGCGGAACCATTATTCTCCGCTGACGCAAATCAATCGCGAGAATGTGAAAAACCTGAAAGTGGCCTGGACTTATGCGATGCCGGATTCGGGACAGACGCAGGTGAACCCGATCATTGTTGACGGGATTTTGTATGGGGTAACGGCTACTGTTCAGGCTTTTGCTTTGGATGCGGCTACCGGGAAGCAGATCTGGATGTTTGGTGATAAATCAAAAAACGGCTCGAATACCAGTCGGGGGCTGACTTACTGGGCGGATGGTGATGATAAAAGAATTCTTCATGCGATGGGTTCATACCTGTACGCACTGGATGCGCGCACGGGTAAAGTGATCGAGAGTTTTGGTGAAAAAGGAAAAATCGATCTACATACCGGCTTGCCCGACATTGCCAAAAATAAATACATGGTTTCCAACACGCCTGGTACCATTTTCGAGGACCTGATCATTATGCCGGTCCGCCTCTCGGAAGATTCCGACGCCGCGCCCGGAGACTTACGCGCATTCAATGTGCGCACCGGCAAACTGGCCTGGACATTTCACACGATTCCCTACCCCGGCGAGTTTGGCTACGAAACATTCCCGCCCGACGCTTATAAAAATACCTTCACAGGCGCGGCCAACAACTGGTCGGGAACCGCCATCGACCGCGAGCGGGGAATTTTGTATGTACCCACGGGTTCAGCGGGTTATGATTTTTATGGAGGCAAAAGAAAAGGTGCAAACCTCTTCGCAAACTGCCTGCTGGCTATCGACGCCAGGACCGGCAAGCGGCTCTGGCATTTTCAGACCATGCACCACGATATGTGGGACCGCGACCTCCCGGCGCCGCCCAACCTGATCACCGTCACCAGAAAAGGTACCGATGGAAAGCTGCAAAAAATCGATGCGGTAGCGCAGGTGAGCAAGCAGGGGTATGTCTTTGTTTTTGACCGCGTTACCGGAAAACCAATCTTCCCTATTAAGGAAGTTACTGCGCCGCAAGCGGCCCTGCCTGGTGAATTTCCTTGGGCAACCCAACCCGTACCGACCAAGCCAGCGGCGTATGCAAGGCAAGCTTACACGCTGACTGAGAAGGACATCAGCATTTACGCTCCGGACCACGACTCGCTGGTAATCAAATTTAAAAACTATAAAAAATCACTTTTTGCTGCGCCAAGTAAGGAAGGTACTGTGATACTTCCCGGTTTTGACGGCGGCGCGGAATGGGGCGGCGCGGCGGCCGATCCGGATGAGGGCATTTTGTATGTGAACAGCAATGAAATGGCCTGGATCCTGACCATGAAAGACACGCCGAAAGAGAGTGAGTTGTCGACATTAAGTCCCGGTGAAAAAGTCTACCAGACTTATTGCGTCACCTGTCACGGCCCGCAGCGGAAGGGCAATGCTAAAAGTGGCTATCCGTCGTTGATCGATATCGGGCAACGACGGGATAAGGCTTATGTAAATCAGCTTCTTACGACCGGAAAAGGCATGATGCCTGGATTTACAATGCTGACTTCGGCTGAAAAACAATCGTTGGTAGCATTTCTTTTTGGGGACGAAAAAGTGGAGGCAGCTTCCACGACGCCCGTTTCGCAGAAAACGTACCTGCCTTACCAAAGCACCGGCTACAACAAATTCCTGGATGCGAATGGGCTGCCGGCCATTTCACCTCCCTGGGGGACATTGAATGCGATCAACCTGAATACCGGTGAGTTTTTATGGAAAATCCCGTTTGGTGAAGTTGAATCTTTGAAAGCGAAAGGTGTCCCGACAACCGGTAGCGAGAACTATGGTGGACCGGTGGTAACTGCGAGCGGCTTACTTTTTATCGCTGCCACGAAAGATGGCAAATTCAGGGTTTTTGACAAGAAAACCGGCAAATTGCTTTGGGAAACGATGTTACCGGCAGCGGGCTTTGCCACGCCTTCGACTTATGAGGTGAATGGCAAACAGTATGTTGTGATCGCTTGCGGCGGGACGAAATTAGGCACAAAAAAAGGCAACCAATATGTTGCCTTTGCATTGGAATAACCCACATTTAAACGCTTTCTAAAAAGCTTGTCATTTTCTTTCGCCCTGCTTCATCTGGCAGTTTCCCGATACCTGCTGAAAGATTGTCTTCCAGATGTTTCACGTCCGAAGTGCCAGGAATTACGCAGGTAACTGCCTCGTGACTGATGATGTATTTCAGAAAATACTGCGCCCAACTTTTAATATCATAATCCGCTGCCCAACCGGGGAGCTCTTTTCCTTTCACTGCGCGGAATAAGGCTCCCTGGTCAAAAGGCTCATTGATGATTACCGCTACACCATTGTCACGAGCTGCATTGAGCAAACTTTTCTCCGCATTTCTCGAACGTATTGAATAGTTAAACTGCACAAAATCAACAGCTTTGGACTTCACAATTTCTTCCAGTTTGGAATGCGCAGAGTCCGTATAATGCGTGATCCCAATGTATTTTACCTTGCCGCTTTCTTTCCAGGATTTCAAAGTTTTCAAATGTATCTGCCAGTCGAGCAGATTATGCACCTGCATCAAATCTATTTTTGTGCGCTTCATTTTTCTGAGCGAAGCATTCATCTGATCGATCCCCTCCTGCCTGCCGCTTGTCCAGACTTTCGTCGCGAAGAAAAACTGGTCATTCAGTTTCAAAGCCTCAGTCAAATCTCCGATTACCTGCTCGGCCCGGCCATACATCGGGGAAGCGTCGATCATTTTTCCGCCCATCTCATGCATTTTGGTTAAAACACCTTTCAATGACGGGATTTCGGCGGCATCGTTTGCTACGTCAAATTGCTGCCAGGAGCCCAGGCCCACCACCGGTATTGCCTCTCCCGTCGCGGGTATCTTTCTGTTGATGAGCATTTTCAAGTTCTTTTGGTCAAAGGTATTTTCGGGATGAAACAGCAGAGTGCCGCCCGCCGCAGCCATCCCTTTTAAAGCTTCCCGTCTTGTGAAAATAGGGTTCATTATTGTAGTAACAAGGTTTGGAAAATCAATTTACACAACAAAACCCTAACACAGAAGCTTAAAAAAAGAAAAGGAGCCAGGATTAACCCTGACTCCTTTTACAAACTTCACACCAAATCTAATCTACTACTTTCTTTCGATGGTGACATTCACCTTGTAATCTTCCAGTTTTGGCTGCTTTGTAGTTTCCGGGAACGGAAGCACTTCGCTCACCCGCAAAACGTAGTTCACGCCGCTTAATGTAAATGTTTGAAAATCACCATTTTTATCGCCTTTGTAAGTGACATTCACCTCCGCCTGGTTCTTGTCGTCAGATACATTGAATTTTACCTGGGCATTTCCGGCAGTAATACAGATCGCGTCGATGGGGCAGCGGCTGTCGCTTACTTCGCGAAGATCCACTTTCAAACTTTCACCGGCCGCGGAAACAGTTGTTGCCTGGCGGTAAGGAACCACTGTGGCTTTTGATTCAATTTGTGGTGTTGCGGTGTTTTCTTTTTTGTCGCAAGCTACGGCTGCGAGGCAGAGCATTGCGAATAAAATTGTCTTTTTCATGCTAAATGGAATAATTGGATTATAGCAAAAAGAAACATTGCCGGAAGATTTGGTTGGAAGCTGATTTGTCTTTTATACAGAAAATTTAATACCCCTTCATGAAATTGCTGACTGCTCAACATTCCAAAAAGCGCCGTTAAAATACATCTGGTTGTCTTTCAACAGCTTAATGCCCGATATAAAATCTTCTGAAACGTGAATTGCGCTTACTTCCAGATTGTACTCACCGTTGACAAACTCTTTGGTCGAAACTTTGCTGGTGTACATACAGGGTTGGATTTTCCGGAGATATTGATGGTCACCGCCAAAGTCCCGCAGACATTCAAATACCGTGATCCGGATATACGCCGCTTTCGAGGACATCAGCCGCTCCTGGTACCGTGACATTTTATGGGAAGACTTCTCAAATGGATCCAGCACGTAATCGAAGGTTTTGAACAAAGAAAAAACCGAACTATCGCGCTCGGCAAACCAGCATTCGAGTTCGGTTTGAATGATCGCCCCCGTATCATTGCTCATGTGGATGGTCAGACCCTGCGTCTTTTGCAAAGTCGGCAGCCAGGCGTATAAATCAATCCAGATCTTTTTAATAGAAGGCACTGCCGCAAAAATCAGGGGAACCAGCAGCAGCACCAGACCGACGACTTTGTACTGCCAGCAAAACAATACGAGGACCAGAAACCCGCCAAGCCCGGCAAGGTAAATGGCGCCCATCGGTTTTTCGACAGCGCGACTCCCCGCTGAGACAGGTGTAAAAAGATAGTGTGTGGCCGATACCAGCCAAAAAATGCTGAAAACCGTCAGCATAATAAAATAAGCACTGTCAATCAGCATGATACGAATGTTTCCTCAGATGTGAACTTCAATTACTGCTCGATTTCGAAGGGAAGTTCGTAATCTTTGGTGGTCGGCTTGGAGCTTCTGGTTTTGACCGTGACGCGGGCTTTGAGCGGGCTGCCCAAGACGAGATAATGTTTAATGTACTGGTCTTCGTGATAGGTCCAGGATTTATCTTCCAGAAAATATTCGCTAGCGCCTTGTTTACCAGCCTTGTAAGCCCATTGTTCTACCACATTCGGTTCGTAAGTGGCAATTTGCCCCATGCAAAGCACCTGGATGCCGGGTTGCGCATTGTTGCCGAGTTCGGTGCAGCTTTCTACGGTTACATTGATGGAAGAATTGTCCTCCAAATCTTTCACTGACCATTGGTCGATCAGCGTCTTTACATTTGCCATTGAGTTATATTAAGTTAATGATGCGCTTAATATAGCTCCGGCAAACGGCGTGAAAAGAATGTAGTTATCCTGTGGCCGGTATGAATGAGCCAGCGGCGATTGTGGTCCGATATTCGGGAATTTTCTCTATGCGATTTTACTCCGTGAAGGCGTTGACAATCTTCCTGATCTTACCATCCGGTTTTGTCATGATGTACATATCCTTGGTTTGCTGATTGTACTCAATGCGGACGTCCACACGTTTTGAGCCCGTAAGATCAACCAGGTTTACCGGTTTTCCGTTTTGCCTGATCGAAAGTTCATGCACCGAACCGTCGCTCAATGTTTGATCCACATTGACGTAAAACAACCTTCCGTTCACAATGTCGCCGAATACATATTTGTGGTTCAGCGCTTTCAGATTTCCCAGATATACCGCCCCGCCGCTGATCGCGCTGCCGTCGAAATGATCGTATAACGCAAACGGCGCGATGAATTTCTTTTCATCGGTTTCAGGCAATTTGTACACGTTTTTCAGGTCCGCCAGGGACAGGCCGTAATTTCCTTCGCGCACATTCCAGCCGTAATCTCCGCCTTTCACTATCACATTGATCTCTTCGAAATTAGCCTCCCCTACCTCAGCGCTGAAAAGTTTTCGCCCGTCGGCCATATCCCACGACAATCTGTGCGGGTTTCTGAAACCATAGGCATAAATTTCCTTGAATGTTGCCGGATCGGCGTCGTTTACAAAAGGATTGTTCGAAGGTATTCCGTAGTTGCCGTTTTTACTGTTCTTTCCAAGTGGGTCAATGCGGATGATTGTCCCGAGAAGCGAGCTTAGTTTGTGACAGAGCTCCGGATGTTTACTGATCGTTGAGCCGCCGTCTCCGGTACCGATGTAAAGCAAGCCGTAATCCGGATCGTTCTTGTCAATGTCCGGCACAAAACCGATATCCTGCGTCCCGTGCACTACATTCGGCACATTGATCCGCAAAAGTTCGCGGCGCTTCCCGGTAAAAGTTTTGCTTTTCACATCATCAATCTTCCACTCCGAAACCACCCATTGCAGCGAAACCTTGATCGAATCGGCGTACGCAAAGTCTGCTTTTTTTCCTTTCGGCGCTTCGGTATGCGTGATATAGATCAGTCCGTTTTTCAAATAATCCGGATGAAAAGCGAAGCTGCCGAGGCCGGTACCCAGGCCGGGTTCATTCACGTAATTTTCTATCAGCGGCCTGATGTCCAGGAATGTTTCCACCTTTCCGTGGTCTATTCTATAAATGATCCCGCGCTGGTCACTCACATACAATGTGCCGTCACCCGATGGATGCGGGCGCATCGTGGCGATGCGGGTGCGCGGCATTTTATCGCTCGACGGCGGAATTGTCACAAAATCTTCCAGCTCGATTTTCAGGGGAGACATTTTAATCGGCGCCGCCAGACGTTCCTGCTGCTCACCGGCAACATTCTCGGTATTTACAAAAAGCGGTGGAATACCCTTCGCCTTACTTTCTTCATCGATATAAGATAAAATCGATTTGATCTCGTCGTCTTTCAGAAAATCAAAAGGCGGCATGATCATCTTGTAGCGGCGGGTAAGACCAATCGCCCGCTTGTTGCCTGCGTCTATGGCTTTGCCGGGATTTTTTACGAATGCAATTAGTTCAGATTCTGATAACAAGCTCGTCACCCCACCCAGCCTCGGCCCGATTTCCTCCGCTTCCACCGCATGACAGGACACGCAATGTGTCGTGAAAAGTTCTTTCCCTTTTGTGGATGAAGTAGTTATCGTGGAAGAGCTTGTTTGCTTTTTACCGCCAGCGCAGTTGATCAGACAAAAAATAAAAACCGCGCAAATTGATAGGGAAAGTAAAGAACGTAGCATTCAAATCGGGAAAAATAAGGTGTTTAGAAAGTCGATTAAAGATAGCAATTACAGCATAAAAAAAGCCGGAACAAGTCCGGCTTTCTTCACACTAATAATAGGATTACGTTAACATTATCCTACATTGTTACCATTTTTATCGAGTTTCACCCTGGCATTTTCTTTACCATTGGCTACTTGTAATTCGTAATATTGATCTTTACCCGGTTCGGTTACCAGATAAGCTTTTTTCACTGTCCAACCGCTAAACTGATCACCTTTAATCGCCTTCTGAATTCCATCTGGCAATTCTTCGGTTTTCACTGCTACTTTTTCTTCCTTCGAAGATTTAGTCTTTACAGGTTCCTGCGTTGTAGGATCTTGTGTACTTGTAGCCTGGGTTGTTGTTTTTGCCTCTTTCTGTGTTGCCTGTGTTGCGTCTTGCTGGGCAGTTTGAGCCTGAACAGAGGCGAAAGAGATAAGTGTCAAGGCTACTGCCGATACTATTAGCTTTTTCATGATCTATGTTTTTTTAACATTTAAATGTTTGACTCTTGTGCGTTTGCACCGTGCGATAAGTTCTAACATGATTATGCCAAAATGCGTAAGTTATTGTAAAACAACAATTTAACATTATCCTACTAGTGTGGTAGTGTTTACCAAACTCCCCGTTTTGTGGGAGTTTGTCTTCAAAAGTCACCGTCTTTGATTTGATATAAAAAAAGAAAGCTGCCCCCGGAGACGGAGGCAGCTTTACTTCGCATTCTTAACTAAAACTATTTATCGTATCCAGGATTTTGCATCAATTTCGCATTCCTGTTGATCTCATCGCGGCTGAAAGGACGGAAGTACATTTTATCTACCCACGTACGGTTCTCGTGCGATTTGTCTTCCACTGGGGTGTAAGTGTAATCGTAAACCGTTGGGTCGTAATGATAAGGTTCTTTCATCGATTTTCCAGCTTTGAATTTACCGATCACCGAAACAAATTGAAGCGGACGGCCTAATGTGGTCGGCGCGATCATCCAGCGACGTGCATCGTGGTAGCGCTGCTCTTCGTAAGCCATCTCAATTCTTCTTTCGTGACGATATGCATCTCTCAAAGCAGTACCAGCCGCTTTGATGGCCGGCATACCTGCACGGAAACGGATCTTGTTCAACCAGGACAATGCAACTGCATCCTGACCAAGTTCGATGCTTGCCTCGATGTAGTTAAATACAGCTTCGGTGTAGCGGAAAAATGGCCATGGAATGTTCTGACGGTCGGTGTTGTCAACCAGATCCGGGTTTGGATCGATGAATTTACGCATGTAATATCCAGTACGGCTACCGTTCCAGTCTTCGATTGAGCTGCTGCGGGTATCCAATCCTTTGCGGTTGAACAGTGCACCTTTGTCATCAAGCAGGTCATAAGCACCTGTCTGGATCTGGTTCGCAGGGTCAACATTGCCTGAGATTTTGTTACGTGGTTTCCAGTTGGCACCATCATACATTACTGTTGCGTAGAAACGTGGGTCACGGTTTACGTATGGGTTCGCCTTTTCAGTTGGGTTAGTCCAGGAGAAAGGCGTTCCATCCATCATTTCGTAGTCATCCACCAGCAAACCGATCGGCGTATTACCAGCCCAGTTGTGGTATCCGTTCGGACCGTTGTTCAAACCTGTCTGGCGAGCACCGTCAGCAGTTAAGCTCGCGGTAAAGAAGCGACCGAAAATGATTTCATTTCCACCAGTCGGATCCAGCGTTTTATCATTGCTATACCCGGCCATCGCCATAGAAGTATAGTTGATCCTTCCTTGTGCAGCTGTTTCAGGAGCAGTCAGGTTCAGCTTGTAGCCACCGTTTCCACCATCAATTACCGCTTTCGCAGCAGCTTGTGCAGCGGTCCAGCGCGCAGCGCGATCACCGGAAACATATCCCAAGAATTCAGGATTCGCAAAACCAGCGATCAAAGTGGACTTCGTTTTTGCAGTAGGAATGTCGTGCAGGTCACTCGCAGCATAAAGCAGAACCCGCGATTTCAGTGCGAGGGCAGCCACTTTTGAAGCGCGGCCTTTTACAGCAGATTTTCCATCCAGCAACAATGCAGCACTGTCGGCATCACTTACGATCGATTTGATACAATCATCAAATGTGTTACGCTCGATCGAGTAGTCTTCGTTCAGGTCATACACTTTTTTGATCAAAGGAACAGAACCATAGTAGCGAACCAGCTGCTGGTAGTAGTAAGCTCTCAAAAAGTAAGCTTCTCCCAGAATACGGTCTTTCAAAGTCTGATCTGTGAAAGTTGCGACGTTCTTCAGGTTCTGGATCGCGATGTTGGTCGCACGGATGCGGGTGTACATCGGGCTCCATCCGTAGGTGTCATCCACCCAACCCAGGTTGGATGGGCTCAAACTTCCTTCGTTTACCGTGTTAATGTTACGGCCTGTGTGGGTAAATACCGCTTCATCGGAAAGGGATGCCAGCATTTGCTCGCTGAAACCACCTTGCTGCAAGCCCTGGTAAATACCTGTTACAAATGCCTCTGACAACGCTCCGTCGGTCCAAACCTGGTCGCCTGCAATCTCACTAGGAGGCGTTACGTCCAGGAAATCAGTGCTGCAAGACCAGAGTCCGCCAGCAAACAATCCAAGGGCTATTATACTTTTATATTTGAATTTCATTTTGTTTTTATTGATCATTAAAATCCTACACGTAAACCAACATTAAGAATCCTTGATTGTGGATAGTACTGTCCGCTTGTGCTGGTAGATTCCGGATCCCAGATCTTGATTTTAGCCAGCGTAAACAGGTTCAGTCCATTTACATAAATCCTGAATTTTGTCAAACCAATCTTCGATCCGATAGCAGAAGGCAGGTTATAACCCAGCTCGATGTTTTTCATACGCAGATAGTTGTTGCTTTTCAGGAAGTAGTTGTTGATACCACCGCCGCTGCCATTGGTGCTACCTCCGCCGCTGCCGACGTTTGTATAGTATCTGTTGCTACGGTTGGTCAAGCGTGGATATCTTGTATCAGGATTGTCGATTGTCCAGCGGTGATCATAGTCATATTTCAAATAGTTACCAATGTCACCCGATTCCGTCAAACCTACCAATTGAAGACCACCCGCTGCACCTTGCATCAAAACCGAAAGGTCAAACGCTTTGTAACCCAGGTTTAGTGTGATACCACCTGTAAACCAAGGACGCTGCACTTTCTGAGAACGGATACGGTCATCACCATTGATTTTTCCATCATTGTTAATGTCCTTGAACTTCATGTCTCCCGGCAACAAATTACCTGTGATCGGGCTGTAATCAATCTTGTTGGCATCAATTTCAGCCTGATCTTTAAACGATCCGTCGAATTGGTACAATAAGAAAGAGTTGTAAGGCATGCCTGTGGTACGCTGGTACGAAGGAGCACCTGGTGTTTCATCCCAGAACTTGATCTTGTTTTTAGCATAACCACCATTTACACCTACCGAGTAAGTGAAATCATTGATCGAACCGTCGTAGCTTACTTTGAATTCAAAACCTTTGTTTTGCAGCTTTCCGATGTTTTCTGGCGGAAGCTTACCGTCGATACCCGCAGTTGAAGGTGTAGAACCCAGTTTAGGGATCAGGATCCGTGAACGGTTGTTGACGAAGTAATCAAATTCAAAAGCAACTTTATCTTTGAAAAGAGTACCTTCCAAACCAACGTTAATGTTGTTGGCTACTTCCCAGGTAAAGTTTTTGTTCGCTACACGTGCTTCCAGCAATGTTTTGGCAACCTGATCATTGATTACATAGTTATCAAAACTCATCGTAGAAAGATACTGGTACTCGGCCAGGTTTTCTGTTCCATATACATAAGGTTCAGCACCCATCTGTCCCCACGAACCGCGGATCTTGACATTGTTGGCAAAACGAATGTTGTTTTTCCAGAAATCCTCTTCCGACAAGCGCCATCCAGCTGATACCCCAGGGAAGAAACCGAAACGGCCATCTTTAGGGAATACATAAGAACCATCCACACGCCACAGGAACTCAGCCAGGTATTTTTCTTTGTAGTTGTAACCCGCACGACCAAAGTAGCTCAAACGTGCACGTTGGTACAAATCCGTTGCAGCCATCAAGGCAGAGTTACCAATGTTCTGCTCAGGCGTACCACCCGCAAAAAGCTGATCAACTACCGGAGAAATGAAGTATCTTCTGTAAGCGAAGAAACCGTCTGCATCCACTTTTTCACGCTGGATACCTGCCATCACGTTAAAGTTGTGGCCGCCAATCGTTTTTTCGTAAGATGCCTGACCTGTCAGCTGTACAGAAAGTTCCTGCGCAGAAGTCTCGGTCAAACGTGGGTCATTGAATGTTGAACGAACTGAACCTGTCAAAACCGGTGTAGTTCCGTCCGCTTCGTAGGAAGTTTTGTCCCAGTAATACAAA
This sequence comes from Dyadobacter luticola, assembly GCF_005860805.1. GTDB lineage: Bacteria > Bacteroidota > Bacteroidia > Cytophagales > Spirosomataceae > Dyadobacter > Dyadobacter luticola. The sequence continues at coordinate 1,604,625 of NZ_VCEJ01000002.1, forward strand.
GTCCATGGTTTCTGGAAAGATTTTGTGCGGCGCATCTGCTTATCCAAAGCAGCCATACCCATCAGTTTCAAACCTGGAACTCCCGGAACATCAAATTCAAGGCTACCGTTGGTTTGTACATAATCGCGTTTGTCATTGTTGTAACCTGTCTGGCTGGTCGTAATGATCACAGGGTTCTGACCATTTTCGATATCAGGACCCGGGCGACCGTCTGGCCAAACTGCGATTTCAGTTGGTTTACCACGCATCAACATACGGAAGATGTCACCAGCGCCACCACCATTCGGGAAATGACGAAACTCTTCACGCAGCGCGATACCTAATTTCGCTTTCAGGTATTTGTTGATTTTTGTATCAAGATTGACACGCATATCATACTGTTTGTAACCCGTTGCAGAATTAACATAGTTACCATCCTGGTTCAGGTAACCCAAAGAAGCCAGGTAGTTGATGTTCTCGCTACCACCGGTCAGCTGCACATTGTGGCGCTGCTGAGGAGACCATTTACGGATAACTTTGCTGTACCAATCTGTGTTAGGGTGCAGCAAAGGATCAGAACCATCTTTAAATTTCTGAACATCTGTTGGGCTGTAAACCGCTGTAAGTACATCCCCATTGTCTGTTCTTTTGTAAGAACCGTTGGTGTTGAAACCTTGCAAAGCGCCGTTCCACTGTCCTGCCGGCAGGTTGTCATAAATCTGCAATTCGTTACGGATTGTAGCATATTCCGCAGCATTCGACATTTCAGGAACTTTGGTAGGCTGGCCCATACCCACATTCATATCATAAGAAATCTGTGGTTTGCCTGATTTTCCGCGTTTTGTCGTGATCAAAATAACACCGTTACCTGCGCGTGAACCGTAAATCGCCGCAGCTGCATCTTTCAGTACCGAGATACTTTCGATATCAGCAGGGTTCAGACGGTCCAAACCACCACTACGGTTGGGAACACCATCCACAACGATCAGTGCGTTGCTGTTACCCAGAGAGTTAGTACCACGGATACGGATCGCCGAACCATCATATCCAGGCTCACCACTCGACTGTACCGTAGATACACCCGGCAGACGTCCGCCCAGGGTGTTGGAAAGGTTGGCAGAAGGCGCTTTTTCAAGCTCAGTACCTTTCACTGCTGTAACCGCACCAGTTAACGTCGCTTTCTTCGCAGTACCATAACCCACAACCACGACTTCATTCAATGCCTTGATGTCAGAAAGTAATTTTACTTCAAGGTTTGTTTTGTTTCCTACCGGAATTTCCTGGGTGATATACCCAATGAAAGAAAACACCAAGGTTCCGCTTCCTGGTGCATTAACTGTATAATTCCCCTCGAGGTCCGTCACAGTTCCAACAGACGTTCCCTTCAACACAACACTTACACCGGGCAACCCTCCGCCCTGTTCATCAGTCACTTTCCCTTTGACCGCTGCGTCCTGAGCGTACGCTCCCGTCATGACCGCCAGGGCCAGTAACAACGAGCAGAAACACCCGGAAAGGCTCCGGCCGATCCTTCGTTTAGAAATTCTCATAGATTAGTAGAAAATTGTAGATAGTTAAAAAATAGGTTAAACATTGGTAAAATTTATTGTACTGGCACTGGGTATTCTACATAAGGGCCTCCTTTTTTGATGTGTCGATCCTACACAATTTATTCTAATTAAACATGGCAAATATCCTACTGCCAAAAGACTGTAGTGATCCCAGGGGCAATGATCGTGAAGTTTAGGTGAGTTGGAGCCGGTTAATAAAAGGGACGGATTTACAAAGCCGTACGCTCATTTGGTGTAACCGTAGGTACAAAAAGATATGAAATTATTTACATAAGCAAGTGTTCCCGCTTTTTGTATATGTTTTCTTAGAAAATAACCATGAGTGACTTGACGTATATTGATTGGGTACAATTCCAAATCAGGATATTTCAATCAAAATTGAGGGAACGGTATTATTAATTGATAGAAATAGAATTTACCCATATAACACCTTTTCCCGGTTTTTGCACTAATTCTTTGCAAAAATGGAAAATTGATCGATGACGATCTTAAAGTCGATTTATCGGCACGGGTCACTTCCTGATTGCCGTTAGTTCAACCAGTCAAGGCCGGAAAATAATTTCGGAGGTATCAGTGGCGATTATCGAGCTACTTTCCGCTCAATAATCAACTGTCTTGTTCTATGAAAGTTTTTCTTGTCTCCTCAATTTTACAGCTCTTCACATTACTAGCATTCGCGCAGGTACCTCAGCAGTTCAGCTTCCAGGGCGTCGCTCGCGACGCTTCGGGAAAAATCGTGGTTAACAAAACTGTCTCCGTGCGCGCCTCAATTATAAAAAACACCATACTTGGGCCGACCGTCTACCGCGAAACACACAAACCGACCACCACTTCCACAGGAATTTTCAATCTCGTCATCGGCGGCGGCTCACAAGAACTCGGCACATTGAATGACGTCGACTGGAAAACCGGCCCTTTTTTCCTGAAAATAGAAGTCGATCTCAACGGCGGTGATAATTATATCGACATGGGTAGTTCCCAATTTCTAAGCGTCCCCTACGCAATTTCCTCTAATGAATCGGTGAATGCTGAAAAGGCCGAGGAAGCAGTGCATGCGGAAGTGGCAGATAAATTGAGGGACGACTATCCTATTGTTCAATCGTCCATACTCGCAGAGGAAGATGCTCCTCCTCTTCCTAATCTCGGACTTGGCTCCCACTTTGTCTGGTACCCCGGAAAGGCGTCTATAAGGGCGGGTGGAATTAATGGTGGTGAATGGAATAGCGATAAAATTGGCTGGGCCTCCGCCGCATTCGGCGCAGCAACTATTGCATCTGGAAAATATTCGACTGCGCTGGGTGAAATGACGGAAGCCTCTGGAGATGCATCGTTGGCAGTTGGCTATAAATCCAAGTCCCAGGCAATAGCTTCAATCGCACTCGGCACCAACGTTAAAACTACTGCCAACTCGGCTATTGCCATTGGCATTTCATCGGCAGCATCTGGGGAGGGTTCGATTGCCTTAGGCTACCAGTCATTTCCCAAGGGAATTAAGTCAATAGCGATTGGAAACTCTGTCAGTGTCAAAACTCCAAATGCTATTGTGATGGGAATCTTTAATGACGATAATGACAATCCGAATGATCCGGAACAATTACAGCGGCTTTTTCAAATTGGAAATGGAAAGAATTCAAGTGAACAGTCGAATGCCTTGACGGTGTTAAAGAATGGGAATATCGGCATTGGCAAGAACGCCCTATTTCCGCAGTACATCCTGGATATCGATGGCCGGCCTCGCCTTCGTCACAATGGTGCCACAGCCGGTCTTTTCTTCAATACCTCGCAACAAAATGCCGATGCATTTTTTGGAATGAAGACAGACCAACAAGTTGGCATTTATCTTGCCGATGCCTGGCGCTTCTGGATTGACGATGCTGGTAACGCCAACATTTCTGGCAATGCCTACAATAAATCCGACCGCCGCCTCAAACGCGACTTTACATCTCTGTCAAACAGTTTGTCAACATTAACCAGCCTCAACGGTTACCACTACTATTGGAAAAGCGCCAGTTCAGATCAGGGTCTGCAAACCGGCCTGATTGCCCAGGAAGTGGAGGAATTGTTCCCCGAGCTGGTCACGACGGATAAGGAAGGTTTCAAGGCAGTGAATTACATTGGCCTGATCCCGCATTTAATTGAAGCAGTCAAGGAATTGAAATCGGAAAACGATTATTTGAAAAAATCCGCCAGCAGGCTTTCCGAGCTGGAAGCAAGTGTGGCGGATTTGTTGAAGATTGCGAAAGCGGCTCAAAGTATTGAGCAACAGACGAAATAACTGAATGTTAAGCAGCCGTCCAGCCGCCATCGACGGTCAGGATGCTTCCTACCATATAGGTGCAGGCATCGCTGGACAGGAAAATGGCCGCTCCCTGGATTTCGCGCAGCTGCGCCCACCGTTTCAAAGCCGTCAAGTTTAAAACCTTGGCGGCTTCGTCGGTTTCGGCAATCGGGATATTCATTTCCGTCAGAAACGGGCCTGGGCAAATGGCATTTACATTGATATTAAATGGTGCGAGCTCCAATGCCAGCGCGCGGGTCATTTGTACTACCGCGCCCTTACTCGCTGCGTAAGGTGTGCGGTTCGCCAATCCCACCAGCCCCAGCGTACTGCCCAGGTTGATGATCTTGCCGCTTTTTTGCTGTTTCATAAAAGGTACCACCGCCCGGGAAGCCAGCCAGGTACCATTTACATTGAGATTATTCACGCGGGTGAATTCTTCGAAACTCAGCTCATCGATCGCCCCGCGAATATTGATACCCGCACTGTTGATCAGAATATCGATTTTACCCAAACGTTCGACGGCAAATGCGGCCATCGCCTGAACTTGCTCCTCGCTCGTAATATCGGCAGCGTACGAAATGACCTGCGTACCAAAAGCCTCAGCAATTTCCGCTGCTGCCCGCTCCCCTTCCGCCTTATTTCGATTTACCAAAACAACATTGGCGCCCGCCGAAGCAAGCCCCGCCGCCATCGCAAAACCAAGTCCTTTGGAACCACCCGTCACAATCGCCACTTTTCCGGTCAGATCAAACTGTTTGATCCCCGGCAACATTTCCTGTAACATGCGGACTTAGTACTGGTGAAACGCTTGTGAGACAAACTTCAAAACATCCGGCAGCGATTCGCGCCAGTAAGTCCAGTTGTGGGCACCATCGCGGACACGGAATTCGTGCGGAATTTCCTTTTTGCGCATGGCAATGTGCGCCAGGCTATTGCCTTCAAATAAGAAGTCATCGTCGCCGCAATCAATGTACCAGCGAACTGCTTTTTTATTGGCGTCGGAAATATTATTGATCATTTCCAGCGCATTATGCCGGTTATAATAGTTGGTCACCGTCGAATCCTGAATGTTTGGAACCGTCCGGATCAGGCTTTTCTTGGCATCTTCGATCGTAAGCGGCCCGGTGTAGGCACTCAGCGGACATGCGGAAGAAAATAACTCGGGATGATGCAGCGCGTACATAAAGCTTCCGCCGCCACCCATGGAAAGTCCGGCCACGGCACGGTACCGTTTTTCAGTTTTGATGCGGTATTTCTTTTCAACAAACGGCATCAGCTCCTGAAAAAAGAAATCCTCATAAGGCCAGTCGCCCTTCACATCATTGAAATAACCCCTCCGGCCTGTATCGGCATCGGGCATGACGATGATCATCGGCGTAGCGATGCCGTCGCGGATCGCTTTGTCGGTAATGTTAAGCACTTCGCCAAATTGTACCCAGCCGGTGTGGTTATCGCCCGCGCCGTGCAGCAGGTACAAAACCGGGTAACTTCTTTCGGAAGTCGCATAATCCGGCGGCAGGTATATCGCGAATTTTCTTTCGGATTTTAATAATTTGGAAGGCAGTGAAAGATTATCCAGCACTTTACCCGTTTGGGCAAATGCAGAAGTGACACCGAGGAGAAAAAGGATAATAAAATGGAAGATTTTCATAAAAACGCCGGAAAGTATTTTGGACTAAAAATTAAAAAACATTACTTCTTCTTCTTCATATTGACAGGGTCCCAGTTCACAATCTTTTTCCCGAAATAACTTTCATTACAAGCCAGCACCGGAGCCGCCGCCCTGAATCCGAAAACCGGATCCTCCACATTACCCAAACTTCCTTTTTTTACATTCTCGAAAAAATCAGCGAAATGATTGGCATGCGCATCATCTCCTTTTGGCGCTTCAAATTTCACCTCCTTGATCGGCTCAGCCTTGCGGGTGTCTTCGGGATATTGCGCATCGTACTGGGTTTTAAATTCCTTTTGCTGCGCTTCCGAAAATGTATTAAAACTATCATATCCGCCCATACCCGGCGCTTTTGGCAGTTTCTTTTTATTCAAAACCAAACTATTGGCAGTAAACTGAATCTGACCTTCCGTCCCTACAATCCGCGTAGTATTCGAAATCGCACCGGCATTGGCGAAGTTGACGCGCAGCACCATCTGAAAATTCGTATGAATGTCGGTCTTGGGATAATCCAGAATTGAGACAAGCACATCGGGTACGTCGCGGCCGTCTTTCCAGTAGCTCAGCTCGCCGGATGACATAATCCGCTCCGGCCCCAGCGAGCTTGTCACAAAGTGCACCCCGGTAATGAGGTGGACAAACAAATCGCCCGCCACGCCCGTACCGTAATCCCGGTAATTCCGCCATCTGAAAAAGCGTTTTGCATCAAAAGGCACCTTCGGGGCGTCGCCCAAAAATGTATCCCAGTCGAGCGTTTGCGGCGAAGCGTCGGTCGGAATCGAGTAATTCCAGGCGCCGATCGAATCAAAACGGTCGTAGCTCGATTCCACAAAATTGATCTCACCAATATCGCCTGCCTGCATCATTTTCTTTGCTTCCCGATAAGGCGCCGAGCTGATCGACTGGCTGCCAACCTGCATCGTCTTACCCGATTTTTTCCAGGCATCGATCACCGACAAACCCTCGTCAATGTGGTGTACCATCGGTTTTTCGCAGTACACATTCTTCCCGGCTTTCAGCGCAGCCTTCGTAATGTGGTCGTGCCAATGATCCGGCGTGACGATCAGAACCACGTCAATATCCTTTCTTTCCAATATCTGCCGGAAGTCGCGCGTCGTAAAAATATCTTTACCATACTGCTCCTTCACGCGGGTAAGGCGACCGTCATAAAGGTCAGCCGCCGCCACAAATTCTGCCTCGGGTGTGCTCCTGATCGCAGCGCGCGTGTCGCTGTGGCCCTGGATTCCCATACCAATAGTCGCAAACCTGATCTTGTCATTGGGACTGATTTTTTTGAGGTCCCTGATAATATTAAAAGGTTTTGCTATACTTTCAGTCGCCAGCAAAGCCGATGCGGCGGTCACATTCTGCAAAAATTTACGGCGGGTGGGCTGCATATCCGGATTTTGAAATGAATGATGAGAAATATTTTTAAATAAACATTGATTACCAACTAATTATGGAAAATTCGCAAAGCGGGTCAGTCGTAAATGAGCTGATCGCACTCATGCAAAATGGCAATGCACACATTACTTTCGAAGAAGCGGTCGCCGATCTGCCTGCTCACTTGCGGGGCGTAACCCCTGAAAACCTTCCGTACAGCATCTGGCAGCTCGTCGAACACATCCGCATCGCCCAGAAAGACATTGTCGATTTCTCCGAATCCGCAGAACATGAGTCACTTGCGTGGCCCGATGATTACTGGACGGAAGCATTGACGGAGGTCAGCGACGAACAGTGGGAAACTGCGCTGAGCCAGATCAAGGAAGATCAGAAGCGTTTCGTCACGCTGCTGCATGACCACGCCAATGACCTTGTTAAACCGTTTCCATGGGGCCAAGGCCAGAATTTAATGCGCGAAGCCCTGCTGATCGGTGACCATAATGCCTATCACACAGCCGAAATCCTTGTGATCCGCCGGCTGCTGAATGCCTGGCACTGATCCTTTGAGCATCGGCTAATGTGCTGATGCTCAAATTTCTTCAATCCAGATATCGTTATAATACACCTTCGCCTTTCCGCCGCCGTGGATCTGAAATCCGATGATCCCTTTCTGCGGCACCGACTTGTCCGTTTCCGTATAATCAACCGTTTGCGTGCCATTCAAAAAAATCTGAATGTGCCCTTTGTTGCTGCGAACTTCGTAATCATTCCAGTCGCCGCGTTTTAAAATTTTGTTGATCACAGCCGAATCCGGGCTTACTAAGGTTTTGTTTCTTCTGGATTCGTCATACAAACTTGCCCAGTATCCATCGCCCAAATCAGCCTGATAACCAACCATTTCATAAGCCGGATCTTTGGCGCGGACGCTGTGAAACTGCACGCCGGTGTTGATAAAACCGTCGCTGCCGGTAAGCTTGAATTTTACTTTGAGATTAAAATTGGAGTAAACTTTTTTGGTACACAAAAAATCATTGTGCGGTACCTTCTCAGTCAGTGAGCCACCGGTCAGGGCGCCGTCCTCGATCTTCCACATTCTAACGGTATCACCCTCCCAGCCATTAAAAGTTTTCCCATCAAACAGTGCGACGGGTTTGGCTTTTTGCCTGTATGCAAAACCGGCCAGGACGAGCATCGCCTCCGCCACCAGATATATTGTCATTTTCCGCATAACTTCCAGGTATTTGATTAAGGCAAACAAATTTTTCTGTTCACATAAAAGCCCGCAAGCCACGCTCTTTACTATTTCAATGTCGATTTCAAATGTCCATCAATCTTTAAGGCGATACCTTTCAAGTTTTTGATCAAAAACCGACCTACCGAAATAGAAGGAATTGGAGACCATTACCGCAGGATAAACGCTTTGCGCGGATAGCGAAAATCATCTTAGTTTTAGGATCGAACTAAAAGGCCACACACTTGGATCAAGCATTTTACGCATTTGTGATACTCGAAGATGCACACCGCTTTAATTTTGTCAGCGTCGGCAAACAACTCATCAATAAGACAGTGATTTTCCAGCGTATTGGTCAAACGCAATTTTATAATCTGGCTCTCGCAGACATCAAAGATGACGGCACGCTGGATGTCTTAACTGTTTCTAATAATGGCGATACCAAAAAAATTTTCGCGACAGTATTTCAATGTATTACAAACTTTCTCCAATTCCGCCCCGAAAGCACTATCGTTTTTATGGGGAGTACCAAAGAGCGAACCAATATCTATCATTGGCTGATTTGCAGAAATCTGGAAAAGGCTCGCTTGAACTTTTTATTGTATGGCTATACAGATGGCTACTTCGAAACATTTAACCCGGAAGCCTGTTATGAGTCGTTTGCTATTTCTTTAAAAAACTATTAAACTTGTCTAACTAACCATATGCACTATGCCAGCTATAAGTAAAAAATCCGTCAATAAGGGTGAAACGAAACATCCGCTTGATCGGAAGTTCAAAACCGTTGAGGAGGCTTCACAAGCTAAAACAGATTATCTGGTAAATGTAGTTATGAAAGATTACGACTTCAATAAGCCTATCAGGTAACTACCACCGATTCTCCTCAATATCCTTCTTCAGAATCTCATTAATCGAAACTTTCGCGTTGAGCAGGACGTAGATGCTCGTACCGCGTTCTCTTGCATACGGTGTTTCAATTTTGCCTGTCAGGTGGATTTCTTGGAAGAGGGGCTGCTCCTTTTTTCGGTCTTTATCGTCGTCGTCGGCGTTTTGTATCAGAATAACGTTTTTGATTTCTTCGTCCAGCGGTACCCAGTTGATGTAGTCCGCATTCATGGTGACGGCGCCGATGTTTTTGAATCGGGAATAATAGTTGATCGCACCCGCCTGGCCGTAACTATCACAGAGCACCACAGTGTGCCTTTTATCGGCGATTTTCTCATATTCCATGTCGACTTTTTGGGCTAACTCTTTCCAGCCCAGCATGTCTGCAAAATCCTGTGGTAGCTCGTGGTCTTTCCCATCCTCCCAGCGCAGCAGGCCGAACTTCTTCAACCGTCCTCCATTTGCAGCAATTTCAGCCGGACTTTTTATGGGAAATGCCAGTCCGACAATTGGAATAAACAATCCGACAATCACCAGCATAGCCGCCACGCGCAGCCATACCAACCGCCTCACAAACAAAACTTCCAGGTAAACGGAACCGAACGCAAGAAAAATCGGGTAAAGCCCGATCGCATAATAGCCTTTTGCGCGGAGGTAAGTAAACAGGGACAATGTGAAAACAAGCGCCCAGAAAAAAACCTGATATTTTTTAAAAGGCGGATAAATAAAAAAGGAAATCAACGCCGCCAGCACGACGAAGATCGATCCGATAAAATAAAGGATCTGCTCTTTCAAAAAATCCACCCGATTGACATTCACCAGCTGCGTTTTGGCCAGTAGCTGCATGTGATGCAGGACAGGAAAATTGTTCTGATACTGCCAGATGAGATTGGGCAGAATGATCAGGATTACGATCAATGCCGCGACGTACAACTGCTTGTTAGCAAATACCTTGCGTTGGCTGGTCAGCAAAAGTGCCGGTACCAGCCCGGCCACCAGAAAGACAATGTTGTATTTATTTAAAAAACTAAAACCAAAGGCAACAGCCGCCCAGTACAGCCACTTTTTGTGCTCGGTTTTAATATAACAAAGGACACAGAAATAAACCAGCGTCCAGCCAAACACATCCGTTGAATTGGGCTGAAAAAGCATATTGATGCGCAGCAAAACGGAAAATGTCACCGCCGTAGCACCCAAAGCCAGCGCGTATAAACCACCGCCCAGTTCCTCAATCGCTTTCCAAACCACCACCATCGTCAGCACGCCAAAAAGCACCGGGAAAAATTTCACCCAAAACTCCGAATTACCAAGCAACAGCACAATGTAAGAAGTCCACGAGGTGAAAGGCGGCACCGACAAATATCCCCATGCCAGGTGTTTTCCCTGATCCAGATGCAGGTACTCATCGCGGTGCAAGTCATATTCCGGCGCGATCATGACCGCGTGCAGCGCAAATTTGGTGATGATAAAAAACCAGAGAAGCAGCGTTTTCTTTTGCATGATGGGGCATAACAAGCGGAAAAGCTAAAATACACAAATATTGCTGCACAGGATTGTGCGCACCATCATTCCAAATAATTTAGGCTGAATCGGCTAAAACTCGACAACCGGTACTGCTGCGCAAGACGCCGCAGAGATTTTCCAGCAGGTATCCTTTCGCTTCCAGACCCGCATATACAAATACCGGCCTTCAAAGCGGCGACCCTGACATTTGCCTTTAATCCGGTCGATTACCAGTACCATCGCCGTGTTGCCTATCAGGCTGATCTGCTTGTCGCAAACATCGATGTTGTTGATAAGCAGGCGCCCAGCCCGGTATTTATCGAGGTCATGGGAATGTGGGATCACCTTCCCCTCTTCGTCTATGAACTGCACTTCTTCGTCCAGCAACGCCTCCACCACATTCACATCGCCAGCTTTAACGGCCGTCATTAGACGCTCCTCCGCTTCTGCGATCTGCTCCTGATCTGTCATGCTCTTTCGTGTTGAGAATTCGGCCACAAAAGTCCGGCAAATCAGCTCCAAAGGGTTATCAATTGCGTGTCAAATGCTGTAAATTATGTATCACTCCCTAAGCGAACTCATTGGGTGTCACCTGGTAGAAGTCCTTAAAACATTTAGAGAAATAGGACGCGCTGTCGAACCCTGTTTTGAATGCAGTTTCGGAACTATTGTACCCCTGACGGAGAAACTGGGCGGCCCGTTTCAGCCGGTAATTCCGCATCAAATCGCCCGGTGAAGTGCCTGTAAGTGATTTCACTTTGCGGTGCAGACTGGCCCGGCTCATACCGATTTCGGCAGCCAGATCTTCCACCCCAAAAAGTGAATCGTCAAGACGCTCCTCAATGATACTGTATAGTTTTCGGATAAACATGTCATGCAATGTTGGCTCCTGCACCAGTTTTTCCTCTGCCGGACTGTTCACTTCCGAGCGAAGCTTGTTTCTTAGCTGCTGTTGTCTTTCGAGCAAATTTCCAACCCGCAGCTGCAATTCCTGGATATGAAAAGGCTTGGTGAGATAATCGTCCGCGCCGATGGTAAGTCCCTCGATTTTGTCATCGAAAGAGGATAATGCTGTTAGCAAAATGACGGGAATGTGGTTCGTCCGCTCGTCATTTTTCAGTTTGTTACAAAATTCAAAACCGTCCATTTCAGGCATCAGTACATCGCTCAGCACCAGGTCGGGCATTGTTTCGATGGCTAAATCAAGACCTTCTACACCATTTGAGGCGCGCAGGATTGTATAGTTTTCCGAAAGACTGTCCGCAATAAAATCCGCCAGCTCTGCATTATCCTCTACCAGCAGGACCGTCGGAGACTCCGCTGATTGTTCCGGATTAGTTGTATCTATTTTTGAATAAAATGCGGGAGCAATATTACCTGGTTCCGGTCTGACTTCCCAAGCCATGTTATCCTCCGACCTGCGATAAGGTAATGTTACCAGAAATCGGGTACGCCAAAATCCCTGGCCGGCAGGCGGACTTTCCACCAATATGGCACCACCCTGCAACTCCACCAATTCCTTCACAATCGACAGCCCGATGCCTGAGCCGGTGGTGTATTGACCGGGTACCGCTGGCGTCTCCACCCGAAAAAATCGGTTAAAAATATGTGGAATCTTTTCTTCTGAAATACCTACACCCGAGTCACATACCTCAATTTCCACCTGCCCGTTTTGCGCATTCAAAGCGATCTGCACTTCACCTCCTTTCGGCGTAAACTTGATCGCATTCGCCACCAGATTCGAGACAATTTGTTCGAGCTTATCGGGATCAAACCAATAATTTCCCGCGTCGCCGGATTGTTTGAAAACCAGGAAAATGTTTTTGGCCTCGGCTTCGTGAATAAAAGAAGATACCAGCTCTTCCAGGAACCGCCCAGGGTTTCCCAGCGCCTCATTCACTTTCAAATTACCCGATTCGAGTTTTGAAAGATCGAGCAGCTGATTGATCAGCCGCAGTAACTGGTTCGCATTTCGCTCGATCGCGGAGAGCCAGCGCTGTTGCTCGGTTCCGTTTAATGTGGGTTTGAGCCGCTGCACGGGCGTCAGGATCAATGTCAGCGGTGTACGGAATTCGTGGGTAATGTTGGAAAAGAAGCGGGTTTTCAAAGAATCGAGCGTTTTCAGCTGCTCAGCTTCCCGGTTTTTAATGATGATTTCCTGCCTCAGCCGCTCGCGATTTGCCAGGTAACGTGCATAGGCCCAGATCATTACCGCCACCACAATTGCATAAAAACAATGCGCCCACCAGGTGAGCCAGAAAGGCGGCCTGATTCGTAATGTCAATTCGCGAATGTGCGAGCTCCACTGCCCCGTCGTATTGGAAGCATTGATTCTCAGCTGATATTCTCCCGCGGGCAGCCGGGTATAACTCGCCACCGGCGAGTCGTCGGCCAGGATCCAGTCGTTGTCGTAGCCTACTAGCTGGTAGCGGTATTTGAGCCGCTTCGGCCGGTTGAATTCCAGTCCCGCAAATTCAAATGAAAGAGAATTCTGATCATACGGCAGTGACAATGTTTTGGACGTATTCAGCTCGCCCGGCAACATCATCAGATTATCGTACTGGCTTGCGTCAATGTTGTTGATTTTCAAGTTGGTAAATGCAACCTGCGGACGATAAGTATCGGCCTGCATCGCATTCGGGTCAAAAATGGTCCAGCCAGCCGTACCACCGAAAGCCAGCCGGCCGTCGGGTAACTTCAAGGCATGAAACCGGTTAAACTCGTCATCCGGCAAACCATCGTCACTTAAAAACGTCTGAATTTTGTGGGTAACCGGGTGAAAGCGACACAAACCTTTGTTGGTACTCAGCCAGAAATAGCCGGATTTGTCCGTCAGCATGCCGTAAATTGTATTATCCGGCAGGCCGTCGCGCATGGAAAATACACGCGTCTGCAATGTTTTTTTATTGACCAAAATCAATCCGCTGTACGATCCGATCCAAAGCAGATCTTTGCGGGTAGGGTCTCCGGCGCTGCCGAGCAGCAGATCTTCCATCAGGACATTGCGTCCCGCCTGCCTCAGCCGCCTGATCTTTTTGGTAACCTTGTCCACAATCAGGAGCCCGCCACCGTTCGAAGTTGTCAGAAAAATCTGGTGATCATCCACATGACAATCCACAACCACCGCCGCTGGCCCCGCTACTTTTCGCAATTCCTGCGAGTCCATAAAAGGCAGCCATTTATTTCCAGGAAAATCAAAATAAAGCGTCTTCCCATTATCACCGACCACCCATAAGGTGCCATCCGGCGCGAAGGACATTCCGCGGATACCGAGCACCAGATCTCCCGGATCACTCACACCCGGCACTTCCGGAAGCAGTACCAGTTTTTTGGAAGCCGGATCGTAGTAGCCCACCTTATTACGCAAACCAAGCCATAGCCTCCCCTGCCGGTCGTATGTTGAGCGGGTAACATAGCTCGAACCCGCGAAATTTTGATTTTCTATCGGCCAATTTGCCATCCACGCCAGATCAATGTGCAGTTCCTGCCGCAGCACATCCTGGTGAAAAGAATTCAATGTTGGTTGCGATTCGAAAAGTGGTGTCGCCAAGTCGATCTGATGTATTCCCGCCGCATTGGTCCCCAGCCAGATTAACCCCGAATCGTCGACCAGGAAAGAAGGTGTTTCCCAATGTTTCGGATTTTCGATTTCGGCCAGCCTCACAATGCCCGCGCGGTCGTCATACCGATAAACATTTCCTTCCGTCTCAAAATATTCCTTTTCATCCGGCCCGCGCTGAATGGTCCTGATGCCGGCTGGTGCCTTTTTCAATAAGGTTTTATAGCGGAATGTGCCAGACTTGGGTTGATAAAAAAACAGTCTATCACGGTCGCTGAACATGATTTCACCACTTTTTCTTTCAAATAAACTGACTACCTCCCCATCGGAATCGGTATGATGGCCGAAATCCAGCTCATACGGAATTCTGATCGTTTTAAATTTCTGCGTCGCCGTGTCCAGGTAGCTGATCGCATGCTGGTCTAAAATCCAGATTCGTTTTTGCCGGTCTTCCAGGATTCCGCGCAAAGTATCACTGGCAAAATGTCCTCCCGATTTTGCGAAATGGGCGACTTTATTTTTATCAAAATCAAACCTGTAAACACCGTCTCCACGCTTGAAAACCCACAAATGATTTTTAACATCGCCGAGCCAGCCGCGCCTGATCAGGCGTATGGGATTTTTTCTGAACAACGCATGCGAAGTAACCCGCGAAACCTGCTCCGACACCGGATCGAGTAAGTCAATCTGCCCTGAAGCGTGCTCGATCCAGATGTTTCGGCGCGTATCGGAAGTCATGGAAAGGATTACATTGGAGCTGATAGTACAGGTATCTCCGATCGCATTCCGGAAAATTTTAAAATTAATGCCATCGTACCGCGCTACGCCATTTAATGTGCCGATCCAGACAAAACCGTTGGCATCCTGCACAAGCCCGGAAACAAAAGATTGTGGTAAACCGTCGCGGGTACCGATAACGCGGATTGGTTTCTTCACAGATTGCCCCCATGCAGCATTTATTACCGCAAACGCAAGTAAACCGATTGAGCAGAGGATTCTGTTGCGTAACATACTTGCAAAGATAGCTTTGCAAATCAAGATTGAAAAGCATCAACCTCGTGCCGGGTCGGCAAAGAACCTTGTGCGCCCATGCGAGCGACACTTAATGCAGCAGCCTTGCAGGCGAAACTAACCGCTTCCACCAAATCCTTACCCTCCGAAATGGCAACTGCCAGCGCACCATTAAAACAGTCTCCAGCAGCAGTGGTATCGATCGCCGTCACTTTTGGTGAAGCAATCAGCCGTTTTTCAATTTTATTCCGTAAAAAAGCACCCTTGCTTCCAAGGGTAATGATCACATTTTCACAGCCTTTTGTCAACAGCCAGTCGGCCGCTTCTGAGGCAGAAATTTCGTCAGTTACTTTTACTCCGGTCAGTAACTCCGCTTCCGTCTCATTGGGTGTGATAAGGAAAAGATTCCGATAAATATGATCCGGTAATGTCGTTGCCGGTGCGGGATTCAGGATAATCCTGGCATTGTTTCTGGCTGCCTCGGTAACCGAAAATACAACAGTTTCTAGCGGGATTTCAAGCTGTATCAGCAAAATATCCTCATCCCCGATTTGCTCCAAAGCAGGTGAAACATCGTCTTTGGATAAATAATTATTGGCTCCCGGCGCTACTGAAATGCAATTTTCACCGTTCGCATCCACATTGATCAGTGCAACCCCTGATGACCATACGTCATCGATGGTTATATAGCCTGTGTGGATCTTTTCAATCCCGAATTGTTGTATCGCCTGCTTGCCGAAAAGATCATTTCCAACCTTACAAACGAAATTTACTGTTCCGCCTACCCGCGCCGCGCTCACTGCCTGGTTGGCTCCCTTACCGCCTGGATTCATTAGAAATTTGTCTCCGATTACTGTTTCACCCTTCCCAGGTAAACGCTCGGACTTGACCACCATGTCGGTATTTGAGCTGCCAACTACATATATCATGCAGGGAATTTACGACAATCTCGCCGAATACAAAGGCTTCATAATACGCGGCCTTTTTCCCGGACGGTTTACTTTGGTAATGTCGTTGCGGGAAGCAAAAGGATTGGTGTTTTCGAAACTAACCTGCATGTCCATTGCTTCGTTGTAATTACTCTTGTGTGAAGTTTCCATGATGTTGATGATGATTTTGATTTGTATGAAATCTTTTAGTGGTGACAATTTAAAAATCGTACCAGAACCTTGGAAAAAGACGACGGGAACAGTTACGCTTTTGAGGTACAAAACATTTGTAGCTCGCTGGCAAACTGTTCCCGGTCGCGGATAAATAAATTAAATAAACGTTGAGTAAAAAATATCTTTAAATAAGGTCGCTGTTAAAACTATTTAGACAAATGTAAAACAAACGTTCTGAGCTGTCAATAGCTAAATCATGCCATCAGGCCGTTTTTCGAATCTTTGGAAGCAAAAACAGTAAGAAACGGGATATAAATAATTTTACGGTTAGACCTGTTTTCAAATTTTAATATTCTTTTAACATGCGTGCAGTCGTCAGAAGGAATTTTTCACGTGCATTTTTTGCCGCAGCGCTCTCTTTCTGCCTGCATTTACCCAGCCAAACATTTGGGCAAAAAGACCTCACCCAATCCGGCCGCACCAAAATTTACACACCTGAGGAGGAACTTGCAGGCTTTAAGTTACCACCCGGATTTGTGATCGAACTCGTAGCCAGCGAGCGCGACAGCATTGTTAATCCGGTCGATCTGACTTTTGACGACACGGGCCGCCTTTGGACGCAAACCGCGAGAATGTACCCGCTCGATCCGGTTGCCGACATTGCGTGGGACGATCTGCTGCGATTGATGGACGATCCGGAAGCCCAGAAAATCCACCCGAACTTCAAACGCATCCGAGACCTCTACGAAGGCAAAACGAAGGGCACCGACAAGATCATTGTCATTTATGATATGTACGGTAAAGCGCCCGTGAAAACAAAGATCTGGGCAGACGGCCTGACCCTCCCGATGAGCATTTTACCCTATAAAAACGGGGCGTATGTAGCCCAGGGCTCAGAATTATTCTTCCTCAACGACCGTGACAAAGACGGAATAGCCGACGAGCGAATCCGATATCTGACAGGTTTTGGGTTTACGGATACGCATACCATGGCGCACACATTACTCAGAGGGCCAGGCGACTGGATACATTTCAGCCACGGCGCACTGAATAAAGGCGAGGTAACTTCCCTGAAAAGTGGCGTAAAGGCGAAAATGGATTTCAGTAAAATCGCGCGGTTTTCTTTGGATGGAAAAAAACTGGAAATTGTCAGCGCTGGTTTGAACAACATTTGGGGATTTCAGCTGCGGGGAAATGGGGAGTGGTATGGCTCGGAGGCGAATGATCTCGGCTATGTAGTGGTGCCGCTCGATCCGGGCAGCGCTTTTCCCGGCATCGGAAACGAACATTTGCGACCATACCAGCCATTTATGCCGGAATTGAACACATTCCGCGTAGGAGGTACCGGCATTTCCGGTACTGCTTTTGCCGACGATGCTTCCGGTACTTTTCCGGCAGAATTCAGGAATGTCGCATTTTTGGCCAACCCGATTACGAGTACCATCAATGCTGTAAGAATCGAGCACCACGAAGACGGCACGGTCACAACCACCCACTTACCTGATTTACTGACTTCTCAGGACGACTGGTTCAGGCCGGTGAACATGGAATTCGGTCCGGACGGCTGCCTCTATATTGCTGATTGGTACAATAAAATCGTCTCCCACAATGAACTTCCCACTACCCACCCCGACCGTGACAAAAGCCACGGACGCATCTGGCGCATCCGGCACATAAGCCAGCAGCCGAGGGTGATTCCAAATCTATACGAAGTGCCCACCGCCGAGCTGCCGCAACATTTAACCTCCCCGTCAATCTGGGAAAAACGCGCGGCCTGGCACCAGATCGCCGATCGGCCGACGGAAGAAACGAAATCTTTGATCCCCAAACTGGTAACATTGGCCTTAGACGCATCACAAGATGCCGTCACCAGAATCCATGCATTATGGTCGCTGGAAAGTTTGAAATCTGACGATACTGCATTGATTTCCAGTTTGTTAAAATCTCCCGATGCGGATATCCGGCGCGAGGCAGTGCGTTCGCTCGCCAGCTTTTCGCCTAAACCGGAGCGTGTGGCGGCTGATTTGAAGGATTTGATGGAAGATAAAAATCCGGCTGTGCGTGCGCAGGTTTTACGCACCTTAACAGAAATAAATGTCGCAGATCAGCAGGTAATTGATTTGCTGGTGAAAGCTTGTAAACCTGAACTCGGAGGCAAAATTCAGATGGGCGGCAGCTATGAGCGCTTGCAGGAGCGTTTCCTGGCGCGGCGTGCTTTGGAACAATATCAACAGGAATTGCAGACTTATGTGAATTCCCCGGCAGCTTCGGAAGTTCCCGCGGTCAATTTGCTTTGGGCCGTGCAGACGCTTGCTGCCGGGCAGCGGGATGTTGCCTTTTTGAAGGTTTGGCCAAAAGCAAATATCTCCGTTTTGGACCAATCGACCTTTGTAGACATTGCCGGCATGTTGAAAAATAAAGAAGTGGAACAGGCTGTAAAACCCGTGATCGAAAACCCGGCAAATGCAAAAAGATATGTGCAGTTTGCGGTGGATAATGAATCGCGCGTGCATTCGCCGGAGCTGGCCGGGCTGCTCGCTATGCCTGCGAAAAGTTTGTTAAAATCTCATGTACAGGCAGATAAAGACCTGGCGCTGGACGCGATCGGGAAGTTCAGGATTTCCGGCATGCAGCAGGAAGTCGCGGCGCAGATTACGGACGACGCTTCCGACCATACCATGCGACTAATCCTCCGCGCGCTCGAAAATGATCTTAAAAAAAATCAGGCGGTTTTCGCACAGCTTGTAAAGGATGAAAAGCAAACATTTGACATTCGTGCGGCTTCTTTAAATAGTTTGTCCAAAGCCGATCCCGCGGCGGGGAAAGCTGCATTTCAAAAATGGGCACCCAAGCTGGATGTGGCACAGAAAAAAGAGCTGACCTCTGCCCTGTCCTCTTCGCCTCAGGGTGCCGCACTGGCGATGGAAATGCATGATAAAAAACTGCTGCCACTTGCTGCATTCGACATTTCCGCCGCCGAGCGAATGATCGAAGCCAACACCACAGATGCCCGCCGCCGGGCGCTTTTAAAGGAAATTAAAAACCGGGATGAGCTTAATAAAAACGCATTTACAGGAAAACTAAACAAGTACATGGCAATCGCTGCAAAAAACAGCGGCAGCCCGGAAGCCGGGAAAGTTTTGTTCCAAACCTGTCTGGCATGTCACCAGGCAGGTGGCCAGGGACCGGGCATCGCACCTGCGCTCGACGGATCAGCTAATCGCGAGAATGAAGCATTGCTGACAGCGATCCTCGATCCGGACGCCGCTGTGGAATCTGGCTATGCAGTGTATCGGGTGACGCGCAAGGATGGCACGAGCGCGGAGGGTTATCTGGTCAACAAAGACGACCAGGGCACAACACTGGCTTTCATGGGCGGTGCAAAATTATTTATTGATGCCAAAACCATAAAAAACCAGGGTTTCCTCGGCCGCAGGTCTTTTATGGTCAAAGGACTGATAGACAGCTATTCCGACAAGCAGGTGGCCGATCTTTTGTCCTACATTAAAACATTAAAATAAGTATCACTCCAAATGTCTTCAAAAGAAAAAAGTATCCTGGTCATCGGCTGTTTCGATACAAAAGGCGACGTTTTTTCCTACTTAATAGAAGGAATCTTGTCGCGGGGTGAGCAGGTAATTTGCCTCAATACCGGCATTTTTGGCACGACCGACGCATTTCCGGTGGATTTCGAATCAGACATCGTAGCCCTCGGCGGCGGCGATAACATTGCCGGTCTCCGCGAAGCCCGCGACCGTGGCAGGGCGATCGACGTGATGGGGAAAGGTGCTGGAAGGATTGTGGCCGGACTAGTTGCCAGCGGCGAAATCAAGGCGGCGATCGGGATGGGCGGTGGCGGTGGGACTTACATTGCGCTCGCGGCCATGCAGGAAATTCCTTTTGGTATCCCGAAACTTTGCCTTACTACCCTCGCAGCAAAAGATCTTTCCCGGCAGATTGGAAATAAGGACATTACATTAATGTCATCCGTGGTAGATGTGGCAGGTACCAATTACATTTTGAGACAATTAACCGAGCAGGTCGCAGCGGCAATTTGCGCCATGTCGAATGTCGAAAGCCAAGCAAATCGCAAAAACTTCGGCACCATCGCGATCAGTATGTTCGGAAATACCACCGCCTGCGTCGACCGATGTACGGCGCTGCTCGGCGAGCAAGGCTATGAGGTGCTGGCATTTCACGCAACCGGCGTCGGCGGAAAAACGATGGAAGCATTGATCCGCGAAGGCATGTTCGACGCCGTGCTCGACGTGACTACCACCGAGCTGGCCGACAATCTTTGCGGCGGCATTTGCAGCGCCGGGCCTGAAAGACTTACAGCTGCTTCCGAAAAAGGTATTCCGCAAGTCGTCGTGCCGGGCTGTCTCGATATGGTCAATTTTGCACATCTGGACACTGTGCCCACGCAATACCGCGATCGTGAATTGTACAGCTGGGCGCCA
The DNA here is from genome assembly GCF_005860805.1 of Dyadobacter luticola. GTDB lineage: Bacteria > Bacteroidota > Bacteroidia > Cytophagales > Spirosomataceae > Dyadobacter > Dyadobacter luticola. The sequence goes on from NZ_VCEJ01000002.1 coordinate 1,625,263, forward strand.
GATGTTACGCTGATGCGGACCAACGTGGAAGAAAATATGATTTTGGGAAAAGAACTTGCCCGGAAAGTAAACGGTTCGGCTGGCCCGGTTGCCATATTAATTCCACAAAAAGGTATCTCGCAAATTGACTCCGAAGGCGGGATCTTCTACCGTCCTGATGCCGACAAAGCATTGTTCGAAGCAATCAAAGAAAACGCGGTGGAAAAAGTGAATGTGCAAGAAATTGATGCGCATATTAATGACCCGGCGTTTGCCGATACGCTCGTAAAAACACTGTTAGATTTGCTTGCGAAGGAAGATATCCGATAAATTTGATTTTAAGTAAAGATCTTTTAAACAGAATATTAACACAACTGCAATAGAACATTATGCCAAATCCATGGACAGGTAAGGGAAATCCATATACAAAACAGGAAGTGCGGGACCGGCTGAAAGCTACGCTGGATCAGGGAAAAGCGATCATTGCGGCCGGTGCGGGTACGGGTATCAGTGCCAAATTCATTGAAAAAGGCGGCGCCGACCTGATCATTATTTACAATTCCGGCCGGTTCAGAATGTCGGGCCACGGCTCTACTGCCGGGTTGATGGCTTATGGTGATGCGAATGCGGTAGCGATGGAAATCGGGGAGTTTGAAGTGTTGCCGGTGGTGGAAGAAGTGCCGGTAATCTGCGGCGTCCACGGCTCCGATCCCCGCCGGAGAATGTGGCATCACTTGTTGAGGGTGAAGGAAATGGGTTTCTCGGGTGTGAACAATTTTCCGACACATTCTATTGTCGACGGACATTTCCGTCGCGTGCTGGAAGAAACCGGTATGGGCTTTGAAAAAGAGGTGGAGATGATCCGGCTGGCCACAATGATGGACTTATTCTCCATCGTTTATGTTGCTACGCCAGACGAAGCCCGTCAGATGGCGGAAGTGGGTGCGGATGCCATCATTGCCCACGTCGGTACCACCGTCGGCGGTTCGATCGGCGTTGTGGATGCCACTGTGAGCATGGACCAGGCGATTGAGGCGACGCAGAAAATTGCCGATGCCGGCCGGGAAGTAAACCCCGATATCTTCTTCCTCGCGCACGGCGGCCCGATCAACACGCCAGACGATGTGCGCGTGATCCTGGAAAAAACCAATGTGCACGGTTTTGTAGGCGCTTCTTCCCTCGAACGTATGGGCGTAGAGCAATCGCTGACAAACCTGACTCGGGATTTTAAATCCATTACGCTAAAAAATTGACCGCGGAGTGAAAGCCGCTATCTACCCAGCGGCAGATTTCAGCTAACCATCGGTAGCTCTCCTATTTTCATACCGACTTACATTCGTCTCATCGAATTAAGTCGGTTTTTTTTTGCCATGTACATTCAAATCTCTCTCAAATCATGCATTTTATGACGTTTCTTAGCGTGCTGGCCGCTTTGTTAGGCTGTGGTTCTTCGAGTAAAAAAATTTCAGAGGGCAAATCAGCTTCCGGTCCGTTCGAAATCCGCTGGGAAGTGTACAGTTCACGGTCGGGAGCGTGGTTCAACAATGGTGGCGACTTTGACGCACGTCAGTTAACCTCTTATTTTAGTGTGTATTACAAAGGCAAAATCATTGAAATACCACAGAAAGACAAAACCACTAGCTTCTTCTGGCAGGCACTTTTCCTGAAGGATGCTCCGCAACCAGCGGTACTGGTTGCCATGCACAGTACCTATCTCATCATGGAGGAAAATGGCGCACCGAAAATCACGCCAGTACATTTACAAGATGGCGATTTTGCTTCTTTTCAATGGATCGACAGCGACAAAGGTCAGCCGGGCGAAATCAAAACGGTATATCTGGGCGACCACTCAAAAGAAACCCGTTCCCTGCGCGGTGGGCGCTACCTAATGGTTAATAAAAGGATGATTGTAGATGCCCGAACATTGGAAATTTACCCGCTCGCTGTCAACACCTCCGACCGTGTGCACGAACTCGACGGGTATAATGCTGGCAGCTCAGGCATTCTGCAAGTTTCGCCCGGAGGAAATCAGCTTGTTCTGATCGGCAGCAGGCAAAAGACTGAAAACCGTCTAGTGATGGAATATGGCCTGGTTGTTATCGAATTTAAACAAAATAAATCTTATGTCGAACCCTTTGATAGAACCGATTTTCGTCTCGCTTCTGTCTGGGATGCGACCCCTGAATGGATCAACACCTACTTCAAATGGGGCGTGACGCCGCATGAAGAAATTCTTTTTAAACGTACTTTCGACAAGCTGCCTCCCTGGCATGGCTGGTTTGTGAGGGACGTTTTTTCAAATGAAATCAACGGTTATGAGCTCAAACCGGTTAAAAAATCCATGATGGCAGCATTTCTAGGTTTTCTTGTCCAGAACTATCCGATTACAGAAATCAAAAGAGAAGAGAACACTGACTTTGGCACCATCCATATTTCCCTCAAAGTGGACGGCCAGCGCATTTCTTTCTCGCACAGAATGGAATCAAAGGCGATTAACGTTGGCGTTGGAACTGGAAAGATCAATGTGGCTGAGTTGGGCCGAAAATTCAATATTGAATTAGCCAAAGGGAAATATTTCGAACATTACGATAGGTTCGATTAATTTTAGCGGTTATTATTTCGCTGGCACGGTTTTGAGTGAGAATGCGCACTTATCTAAGACCTTATACCTTCACAAATGGAAGAAAAAAATTATACAGGAACGATCCCGGCCCAGAAAGAAGGCGACGTGATCAATGCGCAAACCGTGCGCGAAATGCCTGACGAGCAGGCTGCGATTGTACTTTATCAGGAAGCAAAAAAACGTTTGCTCGACGTCAATAACTGGAATTCGGATGGTGCCAGGCTGCTCGGGAATTTTCAGCTGACCGATCAGCAGGGAAACGACATTGCGTCTCCGGCCAAAAAGGGATTTTATTTCAAGATTGATCTGACGGGACCCGGAACCGAAGCAGGCGACGGCTTTGACTGGGTGCAGGTGGAAGCGATTGAAAATTTCGCCAACCAGCACATTGAAAGTATCGGGATGCGCGTGCGGCCGACTGCCAACCCGACCAGCGCCGACCCGGATACCGCGCATTTTTACAATGATACTTCTACCAGTACATTCACGGTCACACGTGAGCATAACATTTTGACCGCCGCTATTTACGACCGCAACATTGAAGTCAATTCATCTTCCGATAACTTCATCGAGCGCACCAGAAATGCGGTGATTGGCTTTGCCGGAAAGACCATCTTTTCAAAAATCCAGTGGGAATCACTCACGGATGCCTGGTTGAAAAGCTGATATTTCCGGCATTTTTTCAGCCAACAAATCAATATTCGTTATTCCTGGCTGCTGCGGCATCGGTGATGGAGCCTACCAGACCATGCGTAGCGTCGGATTCGCTTTCGTACCCTTTCTTTGCTAGCTTGTTTTCGCTTCTTGGAAAAAAGCGATCAGCAAACTGGGTGAGCGTCGTGATCGAGCCCGGCATAATGCCTTTGAGCGCAGTCACCACTTTGCCGGTAGCCGTCAGGACTATTTCGTTTTCGCCATTTTCAATCGCCGTCACAATTTCTTTTGCAGCGACTTTGGCATCCTGCGATAAAAAAGGCAGCGAATCAGCCAGCTTGAACCATTCATATTCGCTTTCATGCTTGCCTTTCACGGTAACATTCATCGGGCTTCCGGTGCGCATCAGGTTGGGAATCACCGTCGTAACGTGAATATTGTCTTTTTTCAATTCAACACCCATGCCTTCCGACAAGCCTACCATTGCGAATTTGCTGACGCTGTAAGGCAGCATGTGCGGCACGGCAATCTTTCCGCCAATAGAACAAATGTTGGCAATGTGGCCCTCGCCCTGTGCCCGAAAATGCGGCAAGGCAGCTTTCATCATGTAGAGCGCCGACCACAGATTGGCGTCCATCACCTGCTGGTAATCATCTATTTCCATCAGATTTTCCGGACCCACAATCATGGTCCCTGCATTGTTGATAAGCAGGTCGATGCGTCCGAAATGATTGATAACCTCGTCAACCACTTTCCGCGCCTCCAACTCATTCGTCAGATCTGCACGGATCGCGAAAATGCCGGCTTTTTCCAATTCTTCATCGTATTCAGCCTTTTCAAGCTGGTTTTCATTTCTCGCGCATATCGCAATTTTAGCCCCTTTCGCAGCCAGCACCCGCGCCAGTTCCAGCCCCAGCCCCCGTGATCCGCCGGTAATGAGTACCACTTTATCGCGCAGCTCGAAACGGTTGATCCGCACGTAAACCGCTCTGGCCAAAGCAATCAGACCAATACCAGCGGCGGTCATCAGCGCCGTCTGCGTGGTTACTTTCGGAAATAGGAGTTCTCTGTTTTTCATAAATGATGGGTTTGATGCTTGATTCTCCAAGCCTTAAAAGGGATAAGGTTAAAAAAGCATTCCGGCAAAGCGCGGTTGATGGGGGTATTTCCTTTAAATAAATGTCTTTATATAATCTGAAACTCATCTTTTTCCCGCATGAAATCCCGTTTTTCCTACCTTTTTACCTTCTTTCTCACTTACATTTTTCAAACTTCCGGCAGTGTAGCCCAGGAAAAAGCACCCGACAGCAACCGCTTTACGAAAGTTGTGCTGGCCCAGCGGCTCGAAGAACCGATCCAGTTCCAGATCCTGAAAGATGGTCGCGTACTTTTTGCCGAGCGGAAAGGAAGATTAAGAGTTTACGATCCGAAAACAAACGAACTGAGCCTGGTCGCTGAGTTTGCCGTAAGTACCAAATACACCAGTAAAACCGGCGAAGTAACTGAGGGTGAGGATGGATTGCAAGGTGTGATCCTCGATCCCGATTATGATAAAAACCACTGGATTTACTTTTACTATTCCATTGCCGGCGACGATGCCAAGAACATTCTGGTACGCTATGAATGGCACGGACAAAAATTGCTAGAAAACACCCGCAAACTGGTCCTCGAAGTGCCTGTGCAGCGCGAAGAATGCTGCCACGTAGGCGGCGGGATGGTTTTTGATAAAGATAAAAACCTATATCTGACCACCGGTGACAATACGTTCTCCCGCTCTTCCGACGGCTTTTCCCCGCTGGACGAGCGTCCCGGAGAGTCGGCGAGGGATTCGCAGAAATCATCCCCGAACACGAATGACCTGAGGGGGAAAATCCTGCGCATTCACCCGGAGGCGGACGGCAGCTATACCATTCCCAAAGGCAATCTTTTTCCCGTTGGGACAGCCAATACCAAGCCAGAAATTTATACCATGGGCAACCGTAACCCCTGGCGCCCAACCATCGATTCGAAAACGGGCTGGCTGTACTGGGGCGAAGTAGGACCGGATGGTTCTGACGACGATATGGAAAAACGCGGGCCCCAGTCTTACGACGAATTCAACCGCGCCAAAGGCCCGGGCTTTTTTGGCTGGCCCTACTTTGTCGGTGACAATAAGGCTTACGTCGACTATGATTTTGCAACAAAAGTTTCGGGCAAAGCCTTTGATCCTGAGCACCCTGTGAACGATTCGCCCAATAGTACCGGGCTCAAAGACCTACCGAAAGCCACGCCGGCATTTATCTGGTATCCCAAAGGCCAGAGCAAGGAATTCCCACTTTTGGAAAGCGGCGGTAACAGCGCCGTGGGCGGGCCGGTTTATCATCAGGATGATTTTAAAGGCGCAAAAAGGGCATTTCCTTCCTTTTATGAAGGAAAATGGTTTATCACGGATTGGGTGAGAGGCTGGATGAATGTGGTGGAAATGGATGAAAAAGGCGATTATAAATCAATGGAACGCTTCCTGCCCGACATGAAACTGAATGGTCCGATCGACATGAAATTTGGGCCGGAGGGCGATTTGTATGTGCTGGAATATGGAAACGGTTATTTCAAAGACAACCCGGAAGCCGAGCTGATCCGCATTGAATACAATGGCGGGAACCGGAAGCCGCAGGTGGAAGCTATGGCTACGAAAACGGCGGGCGCAGTTCCCCTGGAAGTTGCACTCTCTTCTGAGGGTACCAAGGATTTTGACGAGGGGGATGCGCTTCAATATGAGTGGGTTATCACAAAAAATGGCGCAACTTTTAAAAGCCTCAAAGAAGCTAATCCAACCTTTACATTCACCACGCCGGGAACTTACAAAGCCACATTGACGGTCACAGATAAGGCCGGTGAAAAGAACAGTAAATCGCTGGAAATAAAGGCTGGAAATGAGCCGCCGGTTGTGAAATTCAACATTACCAAAGGGAATTCTACGTTCTTTTTTCCTGGTAAAAGCATTAATTATGAGGTAGCTGTCTCAGATAAAGAAGATGGCAGCCTGGCGAACAAAAAAATTCTTCCTTCGCAGGTTTCTGTGAGTACCAATTATTTGTCGGAAGGCTTTAACATGACCAAAATTGCTCAGAAACAATTGAGCGTAGATGCCTCTGCGCAGTATGCGACGGCAATTTCTGTGATCGGGAAAAGTGATTGTAAAGCTTGTCACGCGGTGAAGGAAAAAGTGCTGGGACCTTCATTTACAGATGTTTCCAAAAAGTACAAAGGCGATGCTTCGGCTGTGGCAAAACTTTCGAAAAAAATCCTGAATGGCGGCTCGGGTGTTTGGGGCGATGCATTTATGCCCGCCCACCCGACTATGGCCGAAAGTGACGTGAAATCCATTGTGAAATACGTGCTGAGCTTGTCGGATGCACCTAAACCTGCCAAAACTTTGGCGGCAAAAGGCACCTACGCCACCGTCGTCCCGCAGGGCGAAAATCCTGAGGGCAGTTTCATTTTCCGCGCCGCCTACACCGACCGCGGAACAAAAATGGCCGCTGCACAATCCGCCGAAACGACCATCGTACTGAGAAGCCCTGTCGTCCCCGTCGCTTATACCGATCTCGCAAAAGAAATCCGATTCAACGACGATAGCACCGTCGCGATGGTACAGAACCCGGGCGCATTCCTCAAATTAAAAGACATTGACCTCACCAGCATCAAAGAAATCGAAATCATCCGCGCCACCGGTCGCAATGCCGCGCCCCTACCCAACGGCACAGTCGAGATCCACGCCGGGAGCGCCGACGGCAAATTACTAGGCAAATATTCCGGCGACTTCGCGGGTAAAATTGCTGTGAATGTGGGAGCTGCTGGAGAACGTGGGGTTAAGGATGTTTTCTTTGTTTTCAGCGGCGTGCCGCTGAGGTTTAAGGAGGTAAGGTTTGATGAGTAAAAGTGTGAGTTAAAGGTCAAATCGTATCACTTACCACTCAAAACACTCCCCAGATCAATCGTCAGGATCATACCATTTACATCCTTGTCCGATGCTAAAACTTTGAGGGATAAAGGGGTTCCGGGGAGTGGGATGTCGCGGTTGCTGATTGCGCCGAGGATCATTTTTCGGGCGTCGGGGTCTGTGATGTAGGCCGTGGTGCCTCCGGCCAGGGCCATGGCACCCGCGTAGCTACCGAGTAAGATTTGTCCTCCGCGGCCTAGGCGGTTCCAGTCACCGGTGAGTCGCCGCACAGCTTGCTCCCGCAGCTGAACTACTGGCGGGATTCCGGCGATGGCGCCCAGCAGATCGCCAACGCTGCCAGATTTTGCCGTATCCGGCCCGGCTACCGGAGTTGTGGAGCGGACTGGCGGCGGGCCTGGCGGTAGTGCCGAGCCAGTGGCGCTTGTACCTGGACTGGATGCCGGGGCAGGCAGCACCGGGAATAAATTCGATCCCATCGTAGGGAGCGGGTAAGACGACAAAAGGCCGTAGAATGTCACAGGTTCCAGCCAGAGCGGGATCATCATCTTCAAAACTTCCGGATTGAGATGCAGCTGCGTATCGAAACCCAGCTTCACACGGTCAGACAGTGAAGTCCCTCCGCCAAATAGCGGGCGACTGTTCAGCTGAAAACCGCCGCCGCTGATGCCGCCTTCACCCTGGAAATATGGGGTGGCTAAATTGTTTCTAAATTGATTTCCCATACCCTCAAAACTGGTTTGATGAATAGCTAAGTTATCCCCGGAAAACCCGAAAACGACAAAACCGGACCCGCACTTATTAAACGGCGGCCCGAATGCCATCCGCTTTTACTTATACCCTCAAACTTAAAAAGCCTTCAAACGTGGTAAAACAGCCAGTAGGAAGACTTTTATGCGTAAGTTCTTTTATTATTTTCAAAAACATTTTCCATGACCGAGCCGAATTACCTGTCGATTGAGATAGGCGGAACCAAATTGCAACTCATCATTTATTCCCGATCAGGGGAGATCGTCAAACATTGGCGCATCGCGATCAACCAGGAGGAAGGCTCTGAGGGGATCCTCAAACACATTCAACAAGTTCATAGTGAGATACCTGGCGACGTCGCATTGTCGGGGGTCGGGGTGGGATTTGGCGGGCCGGTGGACATTGTTACCGGGCAGATCGGCGTTTCGCACCAGATATCGGGCTGGAAAGGGTTTGGGCTCGGCGATTGGCTGCGGAATCTCTTTGGCGTGCCTGTAAAAATTGATAATGATGCCAATGTGGCTGCTCTCGGCGAGGCACATCATGGTGCCGGAAAGGGGCAGGAAACGGTGTTTTACGTAACCCTCGGCAGCGGTGCAGGCGGCGGACTCGTGCAAAATGGTAAGCTGTACCACGGCCGGCAACCCGGCGAGGCGGAGATCGGACATTTGCGCTTGTCGCCCACCGCAACATTCGAATCGCTGTGCTCCGGCTGGGCAGTCGACCGGCAAATACGGGCAGCGGTGATGCAAAATCCGGGGAGCCACCTGGCAACTTTATCACATGCCGCGCATGGGTTCGGTGGCGAGGCGCGGCATTTGCTACCGGCACACGCGGCGGGCTGCGAAATTGCGACGGAAATTATCGACCAGCTTGCGATGAATGTGGCTTGGGGATTGTCGCACGTGACACACCTTTTTCACCCCGACGTGCTTATCATCGGCGGCGGACTTTCGCACCTGGGTGCAACATTGCAGGAAAAAGTCAGTGAGCGGCTAGAAGGTTTTGTGATGAAAGCCTTTTTACCGGCCCCGAAAGTGGAGTTGGCATTTCTCGGCGAGATGGTCGTACCGGTCGGTGCTTTGGCTTTGATATCTAATTAGTTGATTATTTCTTCTGATACTTTTTGAAAATATCCAGGATCTTTGAATAGATGGCCGTGTTCTCATACACCCCGCGGAAATCGAGCGAATGCGGGCCGTATGCGAACACTGGCACCATCACCGCAGTGTGGTCGGTGGTGCTGAAATGTCCGTCCACATATCCTTTTTTGAAATCGCCATCAAGCAGGGTAAGTCCGCCGGTTTCATGGTCGGCGGTGACGATCACCAGCGTTTTTCCATCCGCATCGGCAAGCCGCATTGCTTCTCCGACGAGCTTGTCAAAATCCAGCATTTCGGTAACTACATAAGACACGACATTCGCATGTCCGCCGTAATCAATCTGCGCGCCCTCGGCCATGATGAAGCTCCCAGACTTATTCGCAGCAAGCGACTGATGTGCTTTTTTAAATGCTGAAACCAGAAAATCGCCACGGCCCTTTTGCATGGAAACCGTTTTGGCATCGTCCAGCAGAACAAATGGTGCCTTTATTTTTTCCAGATCAGCCCAGTTGTTAGAAAATGCAACACCTTTCATTTTCAACGAATCCGCTATTCTTCCTTTTTCAAAATGCGCAGTACCGCCGCCGATCATTATGTTGACGGGCGATTGCAGAAAGTCGCGGGCAATGTTGTCTTCCAGGTCCCGGTAAGGTTGGTGGGCGTAGAAGGCCGCGGGTGTCGCGTCGGTCATGCTGCCGGCTGAAATCAGGCCGGATTTGATGCCCATCAGATGCAATTTACCTGGTAAATTGGGCACTGCTACCAGGTTACTATCCACGCCGATCGCCCGGTTCCGCGTTTTGTTACCGGTCGCCATCGCCGTCGCGCCAGCTGCCGAGTCGGTTATGTAACTATCTGACGCATTGGTTTTTGAAAAACCAATGTTCAACATTTTGGTCAGATTTAACTGCCCGTGATTGGCCGTCACGCCGGAATAAATCTGCGCCAGACCCATCCCGTCGCCGATCAGCAAAATCACATTTTTCACTTCCGAGCGGGCATCGTTGTTCCGGTAGGTCGGCTCGTATGGTTTGTGGGTTTCGGTTGCCGTGAATTCGGCTTTCGACCGGGCGCGAAGGTATGTACCCAGCTGCTCTACATGGTCGGTATTAATGTAGTCGATACCCAGGTTCATCAGCATTTTCCAGGCATTAATCTCGTCTGGCGTGGCCCAGAACCGGATTTTTTTACCCTGACCATGCACCTGCGCAATCACATCCTGGATTGACTTTTTATCTTTTTCAATCAAAATCCCCTTACCATTCCATTTGGTATACATCGGAAACGACTGGCTGATCAGCCCTACCCTTTTCAGCTGCGCAGCAGAATATTTGACATCGGGCCGGCCGTCGTAGAAAATAAAATCGGGATACTTTCCAAAATCCGCAGGCGCGGGCGTGTTACCGCTCAGCACCACTTTCACAGGGCCTTTTGGCGCAAGCATGGCTTCGAATTTTTTCAGCTCACTCACCAGCGCTGGCATCGTCTGGGCAGCCGAAGTTTTGAGGTCGATCAGGAGCTGGATACCTTGGTCGGAGCCGGGGAAAACTTTGTCTTTATTTGTTGAAATAACAGAAGATAAAGGATTGAGATACAAACTGCTCAATGTGTGGTCGGGCTGCATATCGGATTGCTGGTGCGCGACAAAAAGCGTATCATTCCGCAAGATCACATCGGCCTCTATCGAACCGAAATTTTGATAATAGGCAGAATAAAATGGGATTTTCTGCTCGTAATCATTGTGGGAATGTGCCTGGGCAGTAGTATAGGAAGGTGCGGTTTGCGCATTGACCAAAAATGCACGGCCAGTCAACAATACGATAATGTAGCAGGCTTTTATTTTGAAAAACGACATGTCGGAAATCGGTGGAATGTGCGGCAAATGTAGGCCAGTAGTTCTGGCTGGCGCTTTTTTGAATGTTAAGAATTTATGATCAAAACTTAATAGGCGGATAATATTCTTGTGAATAGCTTTGCAGCGAAAATGGTACATGAAAAATGAAACACGAAAAAGAAGTTACGCTTGAAACCGGAAGGACGATTAAAATAATCTTAAGTGAGGCGGTTCGTCCAAATAATCATGAAGTAATGCTGGATCTCGATGTGCTGATCCGCGACCCGAAAGATGAAGATTTTCACCCGCCCATCGAGCAGACGCATCCGAAATACTGGAAATTGAAAAGTATGGATTCGGAAAAATCGCGGCAAATGCAGATCAAATACAGCGGAATTACTGACAAGCTGATCCGTAAGGCGATCAAAGAATTCAGACAAAACTGAGCGTAATTTTCGGATTATTTCAAAAGTTAAATCAAAGGCTTATAACGACTTAAACAGCTCGTAATAAGCCTTTGTCATTTTCTCCCAGTTGTAATTTTCAATCGTATAAGCACGAAAGGCAGCAACATTTAACTTTTCAGATTTCGGATTAGCTAAAAGTACATTGAGCCGCTGCGCCCACGCTTCCGGATCTCCCGATGGAAGTAGATAACCGTTTTTTCCGTCACGAATGGCGTCGGGAATGCCATCGATATCCGCAGCAAAAACCGGCACGCCAGCTATCACCGCTTCCAGGCAAACCAGTCCGAAACCTTCCATATCGCCGTCTACCTGAATGTTGGGCATGACAAACCCGCTGGCTGCGGCGAAGATTGTTTTCACCTCGGCATCGTGAAGACGTCCCAAATGTTTAACTGACTTTGAAAATTCAGGGTCAACAAGCAATGTTCGTAGGGCCGGAGTATCTGACGGAAAACCAAGGAAGAGCGTGAGCTTCTCTTTTAGATTTTTTGGTAAAAAAAACAAAAAACGCTCGGCAGCAGTCGGTTTAGAATGATAAGGTCCGATTAATAAAAATAAAAATTCTCCTTTCAAAAGAGGCACTACACTTTTGATGAACCAGGAAAAACCCTTCCGCCTGACCGGCCTGCCCATCGCTACGAGGATGGGCTGGTTTTGATAGTCGATGCCAAATTTGGCCAAGGTATTTTGAATGTTAACGGAATTCTGATCGCGAAAATCCTTCACATCTACACCGTTATGAATGACAGTCAGCTTGTTAGGATGAATCCCCAATGAAATAGCGCTTTCTGCGGTGGCCTGGCTTACGGCGATCAGTTTGTCGAAGTTATTGAAGCGCGGCAAGATGTGGCAGTGGTAAATGTTACTTGGAAAAACGACGTCGAGACCGTGTAATGTGGCCGTGCGTTTCAAATGTTCGTAACCTTTGTGCCTCGCGCAAAATGCCGTGATGAGTCCATCATTAAAATGTATGACCGAGATGCGCGGATTTTCTTTGCAAATGCGGATGATGTTTTTTTTCAAACAATAAAAAAAGCGGATAATGCTGCCAGAACCGTCGTAAACCAGCCGGTGGACTTTGGCGTACCGCTCCATGCCGGTAATCAGCTCGTAGCTTTGTTTTTCCATACCGCCGATCGCCGGAGGAAATTTATGGCTGACAAAAAGGATTTCCAGCAGCGGCTCAGGCATATACTTTGTTGCTCCGGGTGAAAAAGAGATAGAAAACGCCCCCGGCCAAAATCCAGAAAATCTGCCTCGAACGTCTCAAAACCGACACCGACAGCCAGAGTGAGGCGCTGCTGATCCCGATCAAACCAAGCATCATCCGGTTTCCAATTTCTTCTACGCCAAGCTGGCCGGGAATAAACGCACCTGCGGATTTTACCAGAATCACCCCCATATCCACCAATAGCGCGTCCATCAGAAAAATGTCGTAGCCCAGCAATTTCAGTAAAATGTAAAATTCAAAAGACCCAACAATCCAGTGCAAACAAGCTAATGAAAATGCGAAAATCATGCTTTTTATATGCTGACGCGAAAAAACATACAATTCCGCGCGTACTTTATTGAGGCTGCCCCACAACCGTCCCCATAATGTTGGTTTATGACTAACGTCCGGATCGGGCGCATTGATCAGTTTTTTAAAGAAAATGGCTGCAAGTAAAAGAATGGTAAATGTGAACACGATCGTTCCAACTTTTGCCTGCCAGCCGAGGCCAAGATCTTTATTAAGAATAAGCCAGGTTGCCGTGATCGCCACGAGAAATAACTGACTGGCAATCATGAGAATGCGATTGATAATGACGGATGTTTGCACAGTTTCCCTGCGAATGTCATACGATTTCAGCATGACCACTTTCAGCATATCTGCTCCGGCAAAACTGGCCGGATTGAATAGCCCTACCGTCTCGCAAATGTGGCGAATTGTGAAAAGCCGCGATTTTGAAATGTTGATTTTTTCGGTGCCCAAACAATGCCACCAGCTTAATGTACCCAGCCAGTACGCCGTAAATGTGCTGGCCAGAATGTACCCAAACCCCGCTCCTACTTTTCGTATCGCTGGCAAAACTTCGCTGAAACGCGTGGCCCGAAAGTATTGCCATAAAATCGCGATGATGCTCAGGATCAGCACAACACGAAAAATTCTGATGTATATCGGACGAATTTTCAAGCCTGGATAGTTGCTTCAACCGGCGATGCAAGTTCGGCCAGGTCATTAAAATAAATATTCGCCAGCTCATCCCAATCATAGGCCCGGCTGTGCTCAATCGCATTTTTGGAAAGTGAATGTCGCAGCAACCGACTTTCGATCAATTTTTTAATCCTGCCAACATACTCCGCGGCATCATTGGGTTCGCATTTGTACCCGTTTTCACCATTGGTGATGAAATCGCGGCTGCCTCCCCCATCAGCCACCACCGGCACCAGTCCGGACGCCATCGCTTCCAGCACCACATTACCAAAAGTCTCTGAAACAGAGGTAAATACAAATACTGTCGCCGAAGCATACAGTACCGATAATGTTTCATGATCGACCTCGCCCAGAAAAATTGCATCGGACATCCGCTGGCGACATTCTTTTGAAGCGACGCCATCGCCTGCGATCAGGAAATTGCAGGAGACATTTTCTTCTTGTAATAAATGGTGGATTTCAATCAGCGTTTCCAGGTTTTTTTCCCAAACCAGCCTACTCGCAAAAAAGACAGTCGGCAAGTCATTTCCGGTCAACTGCCGCAAATAATCCGGATTTTTTTTCGTCGGAGAAAACAACGCACCGTCGATTCCGCGCTTCCAAATCTTCATTTTTCCAGCATCCATACCCATTTTTCCCAGCTCCGAAACCATGCTTGATGACGGCACATAAACCTTTTGACAACCATCATAAAAGCGGTTCTGGATGTTTTGAGCCAGTTTTTCAACCGGTGAAATTAAGAATGGCAGGTATTTGAGGTAATAGTGAATGTAGCTGATAAAATGCGTGTGGTAGATCGTCACGACCGGGATTTCCTTGCGCGAGGCATAGTCCAGCGCAAAATGTCCCATCGGCGAAGGCGTGGCAATGTGTATCACGTCGGGTGCAAACGCGTCGAGCCGTGCTTGAATGGTTTTGGTACCCAAAGCCGGCAGCGCAATTTTATATTTTGAGTTTAACGGAATCTGAATTGTGGGCAGATGCAAACATTCAAAACCCGCAACCTGCTCAGGGCCAGTACCGCAGATAAACAGAAATTCAAAGCGGTCATGATCAATCCTTTCGAACAACTGAAACATTGTCCTTGAAGCCCCGTCAAAATCAGCAATCAGTATCTCCGCAAAAAAAGCAACCCTAATTTTCTCCATACAAAGTCGTAAACGCGAATGTCGGGCTAGAATGTTGTGCGGATGTTATGGGAAGGTTAATTTTTTGGTCAAAATACCTTAACAATCCCTTAATGCCCTGTTCCCATCCAGTTCACATACCACCCGTACTTTCGTGAACCAGTTTAATCGACAGGGATGACCATTTCTTCTGCTAAAAACCGTTCCCGAAACCGGGGTGCCTGGCTTTTCCTGATGTTGCCCCTGTTCTGGGCAGGCACAGATTCATCAGACAACAACCTGCAAAATGCCGTATCCGGCGCAACGTTCGTCACCCTCGACTCGGCCAGCTCGGGCGAATTTTCGGTGATCACGTATAATGTGGCAGGTTTACCGGAAATCATTTCCAGCGCCAAAACGCAGCGTGCACCGAGTATCACCGAGATCGGCCACAGGATCAGCCGGTTCGACATTGCGCATATCCAGGAGGATTTCAACTACAACCGCAATCTCTACAATCGCAACACCCACTCCTTCCGGACAAGAAATAAAGGCAAAGTACCCTTCGGCGACGGCCTAAATACCTTGTCGAAATACCCGATCCGCGAAATGCGGCGTGTAAAATGGAACGACTGCACCGGTGCCGACTGCTTTACGCCGAAGGGCTTCACTTACAGCCGGTTGGAAGTAGCAAAGGATGTTTTTATCGATTTTTACAATGTTCACGCCAATGCCTACAACCACGCCTCGGCCGCAAAAGCAAGGCGCAACAACATTCTCCAATTATCCAACTACATTAAAATGCACTCTGCCGGTCAGGCAGTCATCGTCATGGGAGACCTCAACGCACACTACTGCTTCGGCCTCGACAACCTGAAAACCCTCCTCGCCGACCATCATTTCGAAGACGCCTGGATCTTCCACAAACGAAAAGGCCTGCTCCCCCAATCTTCCCAAACCATCCCCCCTGCCGACATCCTCACCATCACCGACTCCACCGAAACAATCGACAAAATCCTCTACCGCAGCAGCAACGATCTGATTTTGAAGACGTCGGAATATCGGCTGGAAAATGATCTGTTTAGCGATGCGGCGGGGTTGCCGCTGTCGGATCACCATCCCGTGAGTGCGCGGGTGCAGTGGGCGCTACGCAAAGTAGAATATCTTACTAAGCGGTTACGGTAAATAAGTTTTGGGTTACTTTCCAGCATGCCGGTACAATATGTATCCGGCATTTTATTTACATTTAGTATTTCAGATTATTACTCAGCACTCAACGTTTTGTTTATGAAGATTTCTACTTGGCGTTTGGCTTGGCTCAGACTGGTTTTGGTTTGTGTTTGCTTCCTTTCGATTTCAGTCTCCCTTGGGGCAGAGATTATTTTCCAGCATAACTTCGAAAATCTGGATAATCCGCCGACCGATACGCAGCTAAGTGCCCCCAACATTATCAATCCCGCGCTGAGCAACATTTTTCTGAATTCAGGACTGCTGTACCGAACCAGGACCGATGCCGGCACAAAGGCACTTTCAATTACTGCCAGCGGGAACACTGCGGTTTACGTTCTTCGGGTGCAAATGCCTATCTGCAAGAAATTAACAATCAGCAGCATATCATTTAAAGGCTTTGCGAGCGATAATGCTAACTTTTCAATCAGCCTCAATGGTGAGGCGTATGGAGTGGCCGTTGGTGGTACGGGCAACACTTACACCGATGTGAAGCAGATAAAAAAAGTTAACATTTCAGCTATTCAGGATATAGCTCAAGCCTTTCGAGTAGAAATTACGGTTAATTCGGGACAACCTGGCACCCTATCCAGCATTGATGATCTCACAATAGAAGGTCAGATAACCGACGCAGCTTCCAACCTGTCAGCTATCAAGTTCCCCTATTCTAGCAGTATACCACTGCAACGTTGTCCCGGTGCCGGTTCAATGACTTATACAGCGAACCTGAACACTCCTCATAAATCGATTAGCTACGAGCTGGATGCTGCCAGCAAGGCTGCCGGCATAACCATGGTAAGTGGCGCCTATCTGACTTATCCCCCCACATTTGCCGGAACAGTCTCGCTAACAGCAATCGCTCTGGGCTGTGCAAACGAGACTTTCACAAAAACCATCGATATCACGACCATACCTTCAGGGCCATCTTCGACAGATATGGATTTTCAAACAAAAACCATGTCCAGCTATTGCAATGACTGCGGTGATTTAAAAAATTCTAAATATCCTTGTCTGACCGCCGGGGTAATTTATAAGAGCGGTTTCGAAAGTAGATATGCGGCGGCGAAGGTTCGTTTCGAAGGCGGAGTGCTGAATTTTGAAATCACAGGAAGTCCCAGCACAGCAGCTGACGCCAGACCTGGTTTTGATTTGTATTTTCGACAAAGTGATTTCGATAACTATCATGGAACACTTTCATTACCGACGGGTCCTTCTGACGAACAGGGAAAGGAAAACCTGAGACTAATCATTCAAACGATAAGTCCATCCGGCGGCAATCCGGTCCAGAAACTTAAGCCTGTCGTTTTCTGGAATGAAGCCGGAAAATGGTGGGTTATCAGTTATAAATTCAGCAACCAGGGTTTAGCAGAGCCATGGCCTGCGAATAACTTCAAGGTGTTCCTTTCTGATACACAGACCCCTTTCGTCAAGCTGGAGTCCATCGCCGGCATCCACACTTCATCAGGCGACCAACTCACCTGGAGAACTGCCGAACAAACCAATTTTAGCCATTTTGAAATAGAAAACAGTGAGGATACGCTTCAAGGATTCCAGAACATCGCAACGATCCCATCCAACAACGACCCCTCTGGAGGTGAATACCATTACACGCATATTCCATCCGCAGCGTTGAAGCAATACTATCGGCTGAAAGTGGTCTACACGGATAATACTTTTTCTTATAGTAAAATTCTAACTGTAAGATCCGATATCATATATCAGCATACTTTTGAAAATCTTAGCAATCCCCCCAGCGAGGCCCAGCTAGCTACTCCTGACATGATAGCCCCGAGTTTAACTTCTCTGTGGTCGGGTAATTCCGAAAATCTGTCCACCTTTAATCGTGCAGATGTGAGTACAGTCCTTAAACTGGAATCCTATAACAAGGTTCCCGTTCTTATCTTGAATTTGAAAATACCGAATTGTAAAAAATTGGACATCACAGATTTCTCGTTATTTGTGTTCTCCGGTGATTACACTATGAAAGTCAACGGTTCCAGCATCGATTTTAAAACCACCGCTTTCTGGTCACGGTCCCCAATAGCGATGATGATCTCAGGCCTCACCGGTGAGGTTACGATCGAAATATCACACCCTATCAGCAGCGGCAACCCCCAGATGTACTTGGACGACTTTACAATCTATGGTAAGCTTTATGATAATCTGGTTGATCTGCGAACCCTAAACCTGAGCGGCACTGGGCAGCGCTGTCAGCAAGGACAAATTTTGAGTTATCAGGCCACCAGATACGGGGAATATAAGTCGATACAATATTCGCTTGATAATCTGAGCCTTGCGGCGGGGAACCAAATCGATGTCAACACCGGATTATTAACCTTTTCGCCAACATTTGCGGGCGAAACAACTGTTAGCGCCAGCGCAGTTAATTGTATAAATATACCAATTTCCGCATCAAAGAGGGTGTTCACAATTTCAGGAGGTTTACCGACCTCAGATATGGATCTGCTCGTTAAACTTCCTCACCGGGAAAATAGTAGCGGTTACAATTCTGCTGGTAATTTGGAAAGCGGATGCTATACGACCGGGTCAGTTGGCCTTGACGGTTTTTTTGGACAAACCGTCACTACAAAAGTCCGCTTCAGAAACAATGTACGTTCCTTTGTAATTAGCGCGGCGCTCTCCGAAACCGATGATTATACTTCGCCAAAAATGGAACTGTATTTTAGTCAAAGTGATTTCGACAACTACAGTGGCGCTCTCAAGTTGCCAAAAAATCCGTCAGATGAACAGGGGAAAGCAAATTTGAGACTACGAATTTTTAGTGCAAATTTTTTACCATATTACTCTACTGGTGAAATAGACGTGAAACCAGACTTGCGCTGGGACAATGTTAAAAAATATTGGGTCGCTACATTAAGGTTTTTTGTTGCCGAAGACTCTGGCCCGTCAAATGCACCGAATCCATTCCCAAATTTCAAAGTCTCTTTGACAGATGCAAAAATGCCCCTCCCGGTCAAACTCGAATCCTTCTCCGCCAAACCATCCCCGGAAGGCAACCGCCTCAACTGGAAAACCACTGAGGAAATCGATTTCAAGCATTTTGAAGTTGAAAGAAGCGAGGATCCGCGGCAAGGCTTTCAATATTTGGCGACGGTTTCTTCTGGCAACAATGCTACCGGTGGTTCCTATCAATATACCGACATTCAAAATGCTACGTCGCAGCAATATTACCGCCTCAAAATGGTTGACATTGACGGCAGCTTCGAGTATAGCAGGATTGTTAATGTAAATGCGCAGAATAATGCAGAAAATTTATTTGTCTATCCGAATCCGGCTCAAAACCTAATCTATCTGGATTCACCTGATGTGATCTATTCGGTCAATTTAACCGATCAAAATGGAAATGTAGTATATGGAAAATCGCTTTCGGGTGCTGAAAAGTCATTGAGCATTTCGCTGCCGAAGCTGAATTCCGGAGCCTATTTGCTGAAAGTGAATCCGGGAACTGAAAGTCAAAAAGTGAGAAAAGTATTGATCAAATAATCTTCAATTATTGAACGATCGACTGTTTCCGTATTACTAATCGATAACGAACTGAAAATAAGTGGGTCAGTAAGATGCTTTATAATATGATTTCAAATTTCCAGAAAAGATGCTATGTCTAAAACTTTACTAAAATGGATCGCTCTTCAGTGTATCTGCCTTTTTACATTTAGTCCTTCTGTCGCGCTTCAGAAATCTGCCAGTTCTGAGAAAGTTGCTTCCGAAACATTGGTTAGATCAGCTGCTAGTTGTACACCAACCTACACCAATAGTTGCTCTGATTTTTATGGAATCGATTCCTTTCACATTAATGGGCTTTATCTAACCTCTCATTCGCATTGTTCACCTAATGGGTACGGCTCATTTGGAAATACTACCAGTGTTATACCAGGCGAAACCGTCAACTTCGGTTGTGAGTTATTGGGTACGACAAATGCCGCAAATATTGCTGTATGGATAGACGCCAACCGTAATGGAATTTTTGAACAGGATGAAAAGGCCTTTTCAAATACGTCCTTTACCAAAGTCAGAATCTCAGAGACAATGAAAATTCCTATGGTTAGTGCAGGCCCGCTTCCAATACGGGTTATAGCAGCTTACGGTGTGATTGCGGACAACCAGTGTGGCAATTACAATTATGGGGAAACGGAAGATTACGTCCTTACAGTTCAAAATGACGCTATCAATTGCATCCCTACATATATCAATGGATGCTCAAAAGGCGACGGGCTGAATAACGTTAGTTTCGATAGAAGTGGAACAAGCTCCTCCGACGGCTGCTCTCCCAACGGTTATGGCGAATTCACTTTTCCATATTCTGTTAAAGTCGATACGCCAATCATTATCAGTGGAGACCGTGAGAGTAAATCCAGAAAAACTGGCGTCTCTATATGGTTGGATATTAACCGGAATGGCACTTTTGAAGGTTCTGAGCGTGTTTATAGCACCCCGGAACTAACCACCGGACCTTTTGCGGGAACAATTCGGATACCACCATTTCTCGGAATGGGGCGGATTAGGGCGCGTGTAATATCTGCTTCGGGAGTTGTTCCCATGGACCCATGTGGCGTTTATGATTATGGAGAAACAGAAGATTACTCCCTGAGACCGTACAGGGATCCTTCCTGTGAGGTCTCAGTCTCAGTTTCAGGGCCGACTATATTAACTTGCGGCAGTCCAACTACGGTTTTAACTGCCACTACAAGTTCACCAAACCCAACTTTCAAATGGAGCAATGGCGCTACTGGTCCATCCATCACGGTTACCCGCCCCTATGCATATAGTGTTTATATGAGCAGCGGCTCATGCACGAGCGTGGGAAGCGCATCCATTTCCGGCGACATCAACCCACCAACTGTAAAAATCAAAAGTTCTGCCCCAGGATTAAAGTGCGATCTCAGGTCGCTAACTTTGACAGCCACCGCAAGTCAGACAGGCGCTACTTATTTGTGGAACACCGGCTCCACTCAGCGAGCGATTACAGTCACCACCCCCGGTACATATTCTGTCACAGTAGCTAAAAATGGTTGCTCTGGCTCTGTTTCATATGTTGTCTCAGGTAGCGCAGATCCCGCAACTGTCCAAATAGAGGGTTCGGACTTATTAACCTGTTCACAGCCCATCGCCACGCTTATTGCCAGAACATCAGCCCCAAATCCACAATACCGGTGGAGCAGTAATGCATTCACTGCCTATATCAATGTGGTTAATGCAGGATCCTATACAGTCACTATGACTAGCGGAAACTGCGTCGCTACCGCTACAAAGGTGGTAAATTCCAACATATCAGCTCTCAACTTAAACGTTAGTGGAGACGCTCAATTGAGCTGTTCAAAACCAGCAACAACGCTTACCGCCGCTACCACATCGCCCAATCCAACCTACCTCTGGAGCAACGGCGCCACAACACCAAGTATTAGTGTCACAAAATCAGGTATTTACAAGGTAATCATGACCAGCGGCGGTTGTACCATTGAAAAATCAGTACAAGTAACAGGCAGCGGCACTCCGCCGGAAGTAACGGTGACAGGTACCTATGTATTAAGCTGTGCCAAGCCAAGTATTACTATAACTGCCCAGACAGATGCATCGAATCCAACTTACCAATGGAATACGGGTGAAACAACAAAATCCATCACCGTTACATTAGCAGGAACGTATACTGCAACCGTAGTCAGTTCGGGTTGTTCGGGAAGCGCTTCAAAAACGATTACGGGAAATGGCTCGCCTATGACCGTAAATATCTCAGGATCATCTGAATTGACTTGCCAGCAGCCGGTTGTAACATTAACCGCTACCGCGAACACAGGATCGAATACAACATACAAGTGGAGTAATGGGACAAGTGGGGCGTCTATTGACTTAGTGAATCGTGGCACCTACACTGTAACGGCTACAAATGGAACTTGTACCGCAACTGCAAAAACGATTGTAACTTCGAGCAGACCCGCCTTGAATTTAAGTATTGGAGGCGACACATTGTTAAGCTGCTCTAAAACGAGCGTCCGGCTAAATGCCATAACCACTTCACCTAACCCAACCTATCTTTGGAGCAATGGAGCAACCACGGCTTCAATCGATGCAATGTCCCCAGGATTGTTCAAGGTGACGATGACAAGTGGTGGTTGCACAAAAACGGCTTCAAAAAATGTTACAGGAAACTCCATGCCCCCTGATGTGTATGTAGCAGGTAGTTCCGTCTTAAGCTGTGCCAAAACCAATATCACAATGACTGCACTGACACATGCGCCAAACGCAACATATTTATGGAATACGGGTGAAAAGACCAAATCAATAGATGTAAATATAGCCGGTAATTACTCGGTAGCTGTTACAAGCGTGGGTTGCACCAATACTGGGTCGAAAACAATTACTGGAAACGGTGCTCCATTAGCAATAAGCATCTCAGGCCCGTCAGAATTGACCTGCTTATTGCCTGAGATCAGGTTGTCGGCAACCGCTTTCCCAAATGCGACTTACAAATGGAGCAATGGAGCAACAACTCCTGCTATTGACGTCTCCAGCCCAGGCAGTTATTCAGTGACGGTTACCAAGGGAACTTGCACGGCAACCGCCTCTAAAAATGTGACACTTAATAAACCGGCTCCGAATTTGATTGTAACAGGCGACACCGTTTTAAGTTGTTCCCATACATCACTCTCTCTTTCTGCCGCAACCACGTCGCCCAATCCAACATATCTCTGGAGCAACGGAGCGACGACGGAAAGTATTGAGGTGACAAATGCGGGAACATACAAGGTTACTGTCAACAGTGGAGTATGTAAAACAATGATGTCGAGAAAGATAGTTGGCACTCCGACTCCTCCCGACATTAACATTACGGGTTCGAGTGTTCTTAGCTGTGCCAAAACAAATATTACCATAACGGCACAATCAAAAGCAGCCAATCCAACTTATTTGTGGAATACAGGAGAAACTACCAAATCCATAATTGTAACCAAAGCAGGGAATTACGCTGTCGTCGTGGCAAGTGCTGATTGTTATAATGTTGCTAGTAAGGTTATTACGGGCAGTGTTAAACCCGTTGAACTCAACATTACTGGAAACCACGTTCTTACCTGCGAGTCTCCAATAGTTACGCTGAAAGTAAGTGAGACGGCGGGGGCCGCTTATAAATGGAGTAATGGCGCAACGACAGCCTCTATTGATGTTGATGCTCCGGGAACTTACACCGTAGTCAAAACACAAGGTGCATGTACAGCAACAGCTGCTATGACAGTCACTTCAACTAAACCAGATCTCTTTCTCGTGATCAATGGTGAAACTTCCCTAACTTGTTCCCGACCAACTATCGCCTTAACGGCAATCACTCTTGAAACCGATTATAGCTATAAGTGGAATACCGGTGCCACTACTTCCTTGATTAATATAACTACCCCAGGCAACTATCAGGTTACGCTGACAACGCCTCAGGGCTGCACAAAAACAATCTCAAAAACAATTACTGGTGGATGCAACGGCAACGCGCGTCTAGCAGCTGATTATGACTCAGCTGAACTCGAAAAAGTAACCTTAACAGCTATGGTCTTCCCAAATCCTATACAAGACAAGCTTGTAGCTGAGATTAGTGGAAGCCATTTTAATGCGATCAATGTGCGTCTGCTGAATTCAAATGGCATTCTGATGAAAGAGCTACAATTACAATCATCTTCTAGGAAACAAAAGGTCAGCATGGACGTCAACGGCTTTATGCCAGGCATCTATTTAATGGAAGTCATTTCCGAAGAAAATAAAGTGTATCAAAGAGTACTGATTAAATAGACTCTGAGATGTCAGTTAACCTATGCTTGCCGACCCTTGTCCTTAACATTTTCATAACCCACCCTACCCAAACTTAACATCTCCTTAACATCCCCTCACGTAGTTTTACCGAAAATAAAACTCGTGGAAATGAAGACTTTTTTACTTGCTGGCCTTACCCTGACAGCTGCTTCTGCTTTGCTTTTGAGCGGCTGCACCGATCATGAAGTGCCTTCTGATAGCTACCCGGCGCGGGCTGAGGCTTCCAATCCTGCGGTGATGGCGCAGGTTGGGAATGTTACTGTTTATAATGGGGGTTTTGGCTCCGCGCTCGTGCAGGACCCGCACGACAAAAACGCGTTTTATCTGCTCACCGACAGGGGTTCCAACATTGATGGCGCCGAGGCCAATGTCAAGGTGTTTTCTTCGCCTGAGTTCGTTCCGCAAATCGGGAAGTTCCGGTTGATCGGCGACCAGCTTGTTCTGGAAAAAACCATTTACCTCAAAAATGCGAGTGGCCAAAATCTGAACGGTTTGCCTAACCCCACCGGCTTCGGTTTCAGTGGCGAAATTGCAAAGGATGTGACGGGCAATGTGCTGCCTAATAGCGTGGATGGGATCGATTCGGAAGGTTTGACGATGGCTGCCGACGGCACATTCTGGGTAAGCGACGAGTATGGCCCGCACATTGTGCATTTTGATGCAAATGGTAACACCATCGAGCGCATCAATCCATTTGGAAATGGTACGGGCGGGCGCAAAATTCCGATGGTTTTTGCCAAAAGAAGACCTAATCGCGGCATGGAAGGGCTGGCGATCACACCAGATGGAAAAACGCTGGTGGGGATGATGCAGTTTCCACTTTACAACCCTTCATCGGCTGCTATCGCGGGTTCGATGGTTACGCGGATCCTGGCTTTTGACATTGCGTCCGGCACGAGCAAAGAATATGTTTACCTGATCGATAAAGCCAACTTACAAGCTAATAGTGAGATTGTTGCGATCAATAACACGCAGTTTCTTGTGATTGAAAGAGATGGTGAGTACGCCACTGACGCGACAAGAGGATCGGTTTTCAAAAAGGTATTTAAAATCGATATTTCCGGCGCGACGGATATTTCGGATCCTGCCAACGGTGAAAATGGAAAACTTTACGGCGGCAAAACCGTGGAAGAGCTGAAAGACATGGCCGGACTGGCTGCAAACGGCATTATGCCTGTCACCAAAACATTGGCCGCTGACCTGATGACCGACATTTCAACCCTTTACCCACACGACAAAGCCGAAGGTATCTGCATCATCGACGCGAACACCATCGCAATTTCCAATGACGACGATTTCGGAGTGGTAACCAAAGCTGGCCAGCTGGGAACTTACGACACCAAAATTCTGCCTGCAACCGGCAAGGTGGACCGTAACACGATCTACTTTGTGAAATTGAAGCAGCCGCTCTGGTAGTTTCATTTAGATAAAATTTTTGCTGACAAGCCTGGCTGTTTCGGTCGGGCTTGTTTGTTTAAAAGACTTCTCCGGGATTCAACAATCAACGTTTACAAGGAGAAAATGGGCCTGGCAAGCTTTTCTTCTAAACAAATCTTGACAGCATGCTTCTCAAAAGCCTTTGGAAATCCAAGCGTTTAAATATCATACTTCTTCTGTTGGTAAACATTGTCCCATGTTTCGCCCAAAATTTCGAAGCCGACGTTATCGTTTACGGCGGCACCTGCGGGGCTATAACTGCCGCGGTGCAGGTTGTAAAATCCGGCAAAACCGTGCTCGTGGTATCTCCTGACAAACATTTAGGCGGGCTTTCTTCCGGAGGGTTGGGTTTTACGGATACGGGCAATAAAGCCGTAATAGGCGGACTTGCGCGGGAATTTTACCACCGTGTTTTCCTGCATTACGACAAGCCGGAAGCCTGGCAGTGGCAGAAAAAAGACGAATATGGTAACAAGGGCCAGGGTACCCCGGCCATGGACGGCGCGGATCGCACAATGTGGATCTTCGAGCCGCATGTGGCCGAGCAGGTTTTTGAGGATTTTGCGAAAGAAAATAACCTGAAAATTTACCGCGATGAGTGGCTCGATCGGAAGAAAGGGGTTGAGAAAAAAAATGGCAAAATCGTGTCCATCAAGACGTTAAGCGGCAAGACATTCAAAGGCAAAATGTTTATCGACGCCACTTATGAAGGTGACCTGATGGCGACTGCAGGCGTGAAATATCATGTTGGGCGCGAGGCAAATAGCGTTTATGGCGAAGAGTGGAACGGTATCCAGTCGGAGGTTTTTCAGCATGGACATTACTTCAAGAAAAACATCAGTCCGTATAAAATCGAGGGTGACCCGAAAAGTGGCCTGCTACCTTACGTAAGTGCTGAAAAAATCGGCAAGAAGGGCGACGGCGACCATAAAATCCAGGCCTACTGCTTCCGTATGTGCCTTTCTGCCAATCCTGACAACCGTATTCCTTTCGCAAAACCGGCGGGTTACGATCCAGGTAAATATGAGCTGCTGGCCAGGGTTTACAAAGCCGGCTGGACTGAAACTTTCGACAAATACGACCCAATTCCGAACAAAAAAACGGATACCAACAACCACGGTCCATTCAGCACGGATTTCATCGGCCAAAATTACGACTACCCTGACGCTACTTACGAGCGCAGAAAGCAGATCATCAAAGAGCACGAGCAGTACCAAAAAGGGTTAATGTATTATTTGTCAAATGATTCACACGTTCCTGACGAGGTGCGTAAAGAAATGTCCAAATGGGGTTTGCCCAAAGATGAATTCAAGGACAACGGCGGCTGGCCGCATCAGATCTACGTCCGCGAAGCGCGCAGAATGATTGGCCAGAGTGTGATGACGGAGAACGAAACATTAGGCAAAAAACCTGTGACACAGTCGGTTGGCATGGGCTCCTACTCCCTTGATGCTCACAATGCGCAGCGCTATGTGAAAGCGGACGGTTTCGTTCAAAACGAAGGCGATATTGGCGTGCATCCCAAAACGCCGTACAGCATTTCTTATACGGCTATTATTCCGAAAAAGGCTGAATGTCAGAACCTTCTGGTGCCGGTATGCCTCTCCGCCACCCACATTGCCTACGGCTCCATTCGCATGGAACCCGTCTTCATGATCCTCGGGCAAAGTGCCGCCGCAGCTGCCGTGCAGGCGATCGATGGCAATCTGGCGGTGCAGGACGTAGATTATGGGAAATTGCGCGAGCAGCTTTTGAAGGATAAACAAAAACTCGAATTTTAATTCCGCATCCGCACCAGCTTTTCATACTCAAAAACCGTAATCAAGCTTCCTTTCATATCGATCAGCTTTTCGTCTTTGAAGTCTGACAATGTGCGGATTACGGTTTCGGTGGCGGTGCCTACCATGGAGGCAATGTCTTCGCGGGTGATCGACATGGAGAAGGGTTTGGACCGGTCTTCCTGGTAACGTTGCACCAATGTTACCAGGGCCTGGGCCACCCTTTTCCGTACCGAATTATATGCCAGATGCAGCAGACGCTCCTCCCGGTCTTTGATTTCGTTGGACAACATCCGGATAAATTTCGCCGCTACCTCGCGGTTTCCCTGCAGCAAATTGAAAAAATCATCCTTCGGGATCATAGAGACTTCCGCTTCTTCCAGCGCGATGGCGGTTTCCTGGTAAGGCTCGCCCTGAAGCAGATCCAGGTAGCCAAAAAAGTCGCCCTCCTTAAACAAGTCGGTAATGTACTCTTTCCCGCTACCGTTTGATTTATAGGCTTTTACTTTTCCTTTTTGCAAGAAAAAAACATTGGAAGGATAGCTGCCCTCGGTGTATATCGTTTCTTTCTTCTTTAATATTTTCACTTTCTTATCCTCCGCCAGCTTAGCGATCAGATCAAAAGATTTCGCTTCCTCAATAAATTGATCCAGACCTTTCGCCGAGCGTTCAAACTGTCTTTTCAGCCGCTCGCTCTTTTTTAGGCGCATTTCGACAATGTTCAGCAGCTCCACATCATCGTATGGTTTTGTCAAATAATCGTCGGCGCCCATCGTCATACCTTTGCGATAATCCTCCTTTTCAGCTTTCGCGGTCAAAAACACAAATGGAATGTTAGCCGTACTTTCATCTTTCCCCAACAAATGAAGCACGCCGTAACCATCCAGCTCCGGCATCATAATGTCGCAAATGATCAGGTCAGGCTGAAAAGTGCTGGTGAGCTGCACGCCTTCTTTTCCGTTTTTGGCAGTCTCCACTTTGTAATTAGCCAGTTCCAGAATTTCAGCCGTATTCTCCCGCATTTCGGGATTATCCTCAATTAGTAGTATCTTTTTCAATGTTCGCCGGAAATTTTAGATGGAGATGTGTTGGGTAAATTGACGAAAAAGGTTGTCCCTTCGCCTACCTGGCTGGAAAATGTCACGCTTCCTCCCATCAGGTCTACGTAGTTACTTACAATGTTGAGTCCGAGGCCGGTGCCTTGCGTGGTACCTGCATTATGTGCGCGGAAAAAGCGGTCGAACACATTGGGCTGGTCTTTTTCGGGGATACCGATGCCTTCGTCGCGCACTTCTATGTTGACTTCCTTTTCGTCGGCGGTAACATTTAGGAAAATGCGTTTTCCAGGTTCGGAGTATTTGATACAATTTGAAAGCAGGTTAAAGAGAATGTTCCGCAAAAGCTGTTTATCCAGCCAAACTTCCTCAATACCAGTATATTCAAATAAAATCCTTTGGTTTTCTTTACACAGCCCGTGAATTTCTTCAATCAATGTTTTACAAAAACTTTCCAGCTCTACGAGTACCGGAATGCTGTGCACCCGGCCTTCTTCGAGCTTGCCGATGGAAAGAAAATCATTGAGGATTTCGGTCAGGTTGGTTACCGCAGACTTGATTCGCTGAACATGTTTCTGGCGTTTTTCTTCCTCCTCGGTGGTATTATATCTGCCAATCAGCGAGGCCGAGGACAAAATCGTTGCCAGCGGCGTGCGGAATTCGTGGGACGCGATGGTCACGAACTGACTTTTCATGTTGTTCAGTTCCTTTTCTTTTTTCAAAGCCCGGATCACTTCCTCCTGCGATTCTTCCACTTTTTTAACCGCTTTCGCCAATTCTTTGGT
The DNA here is from genome assembly GCF_005860805.1 of Dyadobacter luticola. Taxonomy (GTDB): domain Bacteria; phylum Bacteroidota; class Bacteroidia; order Cytophagales; family Spirosomataceae; genus Dyadobacter; species Dyadobacter luticola. Next base: position 1,654,001 of record NZ_VCEJ01000002.1, read on the forward strand.
ACGCTGTGCCACTCGTTCTTCCAGTTCAGCATTCAACTTTTGTATTTCCAAATTCGCCTCACGGATGCGGTTCTCCTGCTTTTTGCGCTCCGTAATGTCGATCACAAAGCTCACTACAAACTCGCCGTCGCTGGTTTGAAAAGGGCTCAGACTTACTTCAACCGGAAACTCGCTGCCGTCGAAACGCCTGGCAAAAAGATCCATCGCGTGGCCCATCCCGCGCGCCCGCGGAGCTTCCAGGTACTGGTCGCGGTAGCGGACATGGTTACCGGCGAATCGCTGGGGAATCAATGATTCAATTTTCTTGCCGGTCAGCTCCAAATCCGTGTATCCGAAAAGCTCTTTGGCCTTGGGGTTGAGCATCACAATCGTGCCCAATTTGTCCACCACCACAATCCCCTCCGTCGCATGTTTAAAAAGCGCGTCGAGCATTTCAATATGCCGTGTTATCACCTTGGTATGTGTTAAAATATCCCTGTCAAACATGGGAAAGGTACGTTACATCGGTGAAATGGACAAGGCAAATCGGGGTTAAACAGTCTGGCTGAACAGCGCGGTTTCGGGCTGCTGCTCCCACAGACGGGCATCGAAAGCCATGCAAATGTTGCGGATAAATGGCTTCCCTTTTTCGGTTACTTTAATGCTAAAAGGTTTAAATTCAATCAGTTCATCAAATTCCATTTCCGAGAGCCGCTCGATGGACTTGAAGAGGTCAATGCAAACTTCGCCCGGATTCAGCCAGGAAGTTTCGAAGCGTGTCATGAGTTTCAAAATGTGTTTGCGAAGGATCAGGTCGTCTCTTGTGAGGATATGTCCGCGGAAAATCGGCAGCTCACCGGCTTCGGTCCTGGCGTAATAATCTTCCACTTTCTTCTCATTTTGCACATAACCCCACCAGCTGTCACTGATGGCCGATGCGCCCAGGCCGATCAGTAATTGGGTTTGCGTATCGGTATAGCCCATAAAATTCCGGTGAAGGCGGTTTTTCTGTTGTGCTTTGTAGAGCTCGTCGGATTCCAAAGCAAAATGATCCATGCCAATATCCTTATAACCAGCGAGTTCCAGCACATTGCGTCCGGTTTCGTAAATCGCCATCTTTTTGTCAGGATCGGGCAGGTCTTGTTCGGTAAAATTCCTTTGGCCGGGTTTGATCCAGGGCACGTGGGCGTAGCTGTAAAATGCAATGCGGTCGGGTTTGAGCTGGATCACGCGGTGCATGGTTTCCATCATGTAGCAGGCTTTCTGATGTGGCAATCCGTAGACCATGTCGAAGTTGATACTTGTGTAACCGATCTCCCGTGCCCTTAATGTCAGTGTTTTAACCTGCTCATAAGTTTGTTGACGGTTAATAATCGCCAGCACCGTCGGGTTAAAATCCTGCACACCAATGCTGATCCTCCTGAATCCCAGATCGAATAATGTTTGCAAATGTGCCTCTGTGGTATTGCCGGGATGCGCCTCAAAGCCAAACTGCGCTTTGGGATGAACAACCGAGCCGTGCAGCAGGCCGAGGATCAATATTTGAAGATTTTCAGGACTAAAAAACGTTGGGGTACCGCCGCCCAAATGAATTTCCCTGATGACTGGCTTCGCATCCCCTAAAACCGACAAATACATCGCCCATTCACTCAGAACCGCGGCTATGTACTTTTTTTCAACTGCATGATTGATCGTAATACGCGTGTTGCAACCGCAGTAGCTGCACAAACTTTCACAAAAAGGGAGGTGTATGTATAAACTGATGCCCTGCCCGGAAGACTGTGAAACCGCGAAGGTATCCTGCACCAGATCGAGCCAGCGGGCCTGGCTGGGCGGCGTTTTTTGCCAGTAGGGAACGGTTGGGTAGCTGGTATAGCGCGGTCCCGGCGTGTTGTATTTAAAAAGCAGGTCCTTGTCCATGGTTATCGTGTTTTGATTTTTACTGTGGATCAAAACTAGAAATGTGCAGATTCGGAAAACATGACTTTTATCAGGATTTGGACTAACCTTTGCCGGTTACTTACCGTGGCAAACCGTGATCTGCGCAGCCGTAGCATGTTGGCCTGCATTAGGATATTGAATTAAAATACCCCTGACAACCAGCACCAAACCCGCCAGAGCAATCACCACCGGCGCCAGCTTATGAAACCGCGACCGCAACCCAGGCGTCAGCCAGTTTTTAAAAAAACCGACCGCCATCATCATAGGTAATGTTCCTGTTCCAAAAATGAACATGTAAACCGCGCCGCTCGCAGCATTGCCGGTAGCCGCCGAACTTACGAGCGCCAGATAAACCAGCCCGCACGGCAGTAAACCATTTAAAATACCCAATAAAAAGCGCCCGGTCATACTGCGGCTTCTTAGCATCGTCGACATATTTTTCTTTAAACTGCTGATCAGTTTGGCCCAAATCTTCGGCGGATGCAGCCATATTCCCAGGCTTTTAGGCCAAAGGACATAAGCCAGCATCCCGATTCCCACGAGTATCGACAAATATTTGAGATAGCCCATCCACGCCACCGCGTTTCCAAAAAATCCGATCAGTGCGCCGAGCGCTGCGTAAGAAGTTGTGCGACCAACATTGTACAACATTAACCCTGTAAACTGCCGCCACCGGTTTCCTTGCTGCACCGGTAAAGCCAGCGCAATCGGCCCGCACATACAGATACAATGAAAACTGCTCAAAAGCCCCATCGACAATGCGAGATAGGGAAGCACGCCAGCCATTATTTCGAATGTTTAATGGTTACAACACCTTCATTCCAAAAGGTTTGAGCACCGCTTTTCCAATCAATCTGCAAATGATAAGTGCCTTCTGGAATGCTGGCAGCAGGAATGAATTGTGCATGCTCGCCAGGCTGAACATCAAATTTGCGGTCGTTTTTATCATCCGCCGGGCAGTAAAAACCGATCTCTCCTGACAGTGTCTTGGGATCAATGTTAGCCGGAAATGTAATGTAAATCCCACCTTCCTCCACCTTCCAAGCCAGCGGCTCAGCCAGCGCCCGCGTACGTTCGATCTTGTCGATTTTGTCCTGAAACCTCAGTTCTTCGTCGTAGTAATGTTCCGTCACGAGATCGATTTTCTGCCCGACGCTCATTGTGACCAGCATCAAAATCATGGCCACGAAGCCCAGGTATAATGCTGTAATTCCGGTACCCCAGTTGAATTTCATATTATTCTCTTGCTAAAAATGTTGTTTCAAATCCCTCCAAACGCTCATTTCCCTGCCAGACGGATAATTTCAAAACCGTTTTCCGTTTCCGCAATTTCGCTTTCGGGATGGTAATAAACATTGTCCCTTCGACCATCCCGGCTGCGTCCAGCCTCAAATCCGGTTTGCCCGCGAAAACCAGTTTCCCCTCCACATTTTCCAGCCGGATCACAGGATTTACAATGTGATTGGTTTTATTAAAAATCTTGAATGTATACAGGTTGCTGACGGTTTGATCAGGGTTTTCAATGAACTGGCTGCCCGGCGCGCGGAGCAAAGAGGTTTGCGTATCGGACCGGTTAACAATCACAAAACCCAATGTTGACCAAAGCAAAACCAGCACCGCCGCATAGCCGATCACCCGCGGTGTCACGAGCTTTTTGGTTTTATTCACAATAGCATTTTCCGAAGTGTAGCGGATCAGCCCCGTTTCAAAACCCACTTTTTCCATAATCGAATCGCAGGTATCAATGCAGGCCGTGCAGTTCACACATTCCATCTGCAGGCCATCCCGGATGTCGATACCCGTCGGGCACACCGCTACACATTGAAAACAATTCACACAATCACCTTCGGGCCTCTCTTTACCTTTATGGATTTTTCCGCGCGGCTCTCCTCTTTCATGATCGTAAGCGACGGCAATAGTATTCCGGTCCATAAAAACACTTTGCAAACGACCGTAGGGACATACCACCGTGCAAGCCTGATCGCGCAGCCACGCAAAATTGAAATAAAACAATGCCGTGAAACCGGCGATTCCCGAGAAAAGTGCCAGGTGATCTTGCAGCGGCTCTCGGATGATTTTAGCTAATTCATCTACGCCTAAAACATAGGCAAGCAAGAGATTGGCAATCGCAAATGAAACCAGCAGGAATAAGCTATACTTACTTCCTTTTTTCAAAATCTTATCCGAAGTCCAGGGCGCTTTGTTTAACAGTTTCTGTTTAGTAGCATCGCCTTCGATCCAATATTCGATCTTGCGAAAAACCATTTCCATAAAAACCGTCTGCGGACAAGCCCATCCACACCATAACCTCCCCAAAATCGTCGTAAACAGCACCACAAATACCATAAACGACAACATCGTCAGCCCAAAAAGCCAGTAATCCTGCGGCCCAATGAACATCCCGAAAATGATAAATTTCCGCTCAATCACATTAAAAAGCAGCATGGGCTGGCCATTCAATTTCACAAAAGGCCCGGCGAAAAGTAATGTCAGGATAATCGCCGTAAATGCAACCCGGCGGTTATGCCATTTGCCTTTTGGCTTTTGCGGGTAAAACCAGTTGCGTTTTCCCGCTTCGCTGACGGCGTTGAAGTTGTCGCGGAAGGATTCAGGTGCGGTAATGTGTGGAGTTATCATTGTTTTAGTGAGAAGCACTTTGTTGTTTGTTGACTTTCGTTTGAATATGATGCTTTTTTGTCATGCTGAGCGGAGTCGAAGCACGTCACATGCTTGGCACAATGCAAAAAGGGCGTCGTTCCGAGCCAGTAGCTTGCTTCGACCGCCCGGCGGCCCGGTCCGCTCAGCATGACATGTAGGGCATCTCGCTTCGATAGATGAATCTGGCTAGCCAAGGCATGAAAGTTACTTCGCTGCCACCTTCTCCCCCTCAACCAACTCCCCTTGCGGCGCCTTCGGAGCAGCAGGCTTACTTCCCTTCAAAGACAAAACATAACTCGCAACCTTCTGTATATCCGTCGGCGAGAGCTGCTTTTCCCAGGAAATCATGCCTTTTTCAGGCACGCCGTATTTGATGGTTTTGAAAAGATCTTTCACACCGCCGCCGTGCAGCCAGTAATTATCTGTCAGGTTGGGACCTACGCTACCACCGCCGTCTGCGCCGTGGCAGGCGGCACATTTTTCCTGGAAAATCGTTTTGCCCTGACCAATTACTGCTGCGTCCGTAGCTAATGTGACATTCGTCTCATCCATGCTCGCACCTACCTTTTCAATATAAGCCTTCTTATCCAGCTCAGCTTGAGCAATTTCCTTGTCCAATTCTGCCAACTGCAAATCTCCGATCCCGCTGAAATAATACGCAGCATAAGCAATCGCAATCACGATCGTACCCACAAAAAGCGATTGCAGCCAGGGCGGCATGCGGTTGTCCAGCTCCTGAATGCCGTCGTAGTCGTGACCTTCAATGATCAGCTGTTTTTCATCAGCGGGCAGTACTGACATGCCGGCAAATCTTTTGAACCAGGAAACCGTTTCCACTTTTTCGCCACGCGCAATCTTCTGGTTATAAGTTACTTTTTTCAAAATAGTAACTGCATTCACCAGCATAATCACGACCAACGTGGCAATGAAAAACAGCACGCCGAGCATGATGTAAAGCAAGATTTCGGTGCCGGTAATCGCGCGGATCTTGTCCTCCGGCCCCTGCGCGAAGGCAGAGGCGTAGACCAGGCAGATAAAGAGGAGGGTTAAAAAGCTTTTTTTGATCACGCCGTCATTCAGCGGCATGCTTTCGAGTTTGCCCAATGTTTTTTTATCAATCCTGAAAACAAAAACAAGCAGCGAAACAAAGAATACAAAAAATATCAGAAGCGAGATCAGCGGGTAAATGCCTATGCCGGCAATGGTTTCGAGGTAGTTGCGGAATTTCATACTATTTCTCAGTTTTAATATCAGTTCCAAGGCGTTGCAGATAGGCGATCAATGCGATAATCTCCTTATTTTCAGAAGTTTTGATGCCGCTTTGTTTCAGTCTTGCCTGGATTTCCTTTGATTGTTTTTGGAGATCCTGGTTGGCTTTTTGATCGTAGCCTTTTCCGTAGGGGACGCCCAGGGTTTGCATGGCGCGGATTTTGGCAGCGGTGGTAGTGGTGTCCAGGTTATCTTCTAAAAGCCAACCATATCTGGGCATAATTGAGCCTGGGGACATGCTGGTGGGGTCTTCCATGTGGTTGTAGTGCCAGGAATCGGGGTACTTACCGCCTACCCGGTGCAAGTCCGGACCGGTGCGTTTGGAGCCCCACTGATGCGGGTGATCGTAAACGAATTCTCCGGATTTTGAATACTCTCCATAACGTTCGATTTCCGAGCGGAAGGGGCGGATCATCTGGGTATGACATACATAGCAGCCTTCGCGGATGTAAATGTCGCGGCCCTGCAATTCCAGCGGTGTGTAAGGTTTGATGGCGGCGATGGTCGGAACATTGGAGTCGATCATGAAGGTTGGGATCATTTCGATCATCCCTCCGATGGCGACTGCTACCAGTGCGAAGATGGTCAGTGCCAGTGGCTTGCGCTCGAACAACCTGCGGTGCCAGTATTCGCTTTTTTCTGCGTGCCAGATAGCTTTCAGCGGCATGGCCCGGGCGGTTTCGGAGGCAATGAGTTTGCCTTTTAAAGCCGTCATCCACAAGTTCCAGATCATCACGATGAACCCGACAATGTACAGTGAGCCACCAACCCCGCGCAGGAAATACAGCGGTTTGAGTTGGGTGACGGTTTCGAGGAAGTTCGGGTATTTTAGAAGTCCTTCCTGCGTAAATTCTTTCCACATTGAACTTTGCACCCAACCCGCCCAATACATCGGAATGGTATAAAAGAGGATTCCCAAGGTGCCGATCCAGAAGTGAAAATTGGCAGCCTTTTGAGAAAATAACGGTCGGCCATATAGGCGTGGGAAAAGCCAGTACAAAATCCCGAATGTCAGGAACCCGTTCCAACCGAGCGCACCGACGTGCACGTGCGCCACGATCCAGTCGGTATAGTGGGCGATGGCGTTGACGTTCTTGAATGATAGCATCGGTCCTTCGAAGGTGGCCATACCGTAGGCGGTGATCGCTACTACCATGAATTTCAGCACGATATCTTCCCGCACCCGGTCCCAGGCTCCGCGCAATGTCATCAATCCATTGATCATACCGCCCCACGACGGCGCAATTAGCATCACCGAAAATACACTTCCTAATGTTTGCGCCCAGTCGGGCAGCGACGTGTAAAGCAGGTGGTGCGGACCCGCCCAGATGTACAAAAAGATCAGCGCCCAGAAGTGTACGATGGACAGCCGGTAGGAATAAATCGGCCGGTTGGCGGCTTTGGGCAGGAAATAATACATTAAACCGAGGTACGGCGTGGTCAGAAAAAATGCGACCGCATTGTGCCCATACCACCATTGCACCAGCGCATCCTGCACACCGGCGTAGACCGAGTAACTTTTGAAGAGCGAAATCGGCAGTGCAATACTGTTCACGACATGCAGCATCGCAACGGTTACAAAAGAGGCGATGTAAAACCAGACAGCCGCGTAAATGTGCTCGGTGCGGCGGTTGATCGTGGTCATAATCAGGTTAATGAGCGCGGCTACCCACACAATAGCAATCGCCACGTCGATCGGCCATTCCAGCTCGGCGTATTCTTTGGAAGTGGTGAGGCCCATCGGCAAAGTGATGGCGGCTGCGAGAATGATAAACTGCCACGCCCAGAAATGGGCTTTTGCCAGCACAGGGCTCCAAATCGGCGTCCGTAAAACCCTTGGTACTGAATAATACAGGCCTGTAAAAAAGCCGTTTCCGACAAATGCGAAAATCACTGCGTTGGTATGCAGCGGGCGGATCCGGCTAAATGTCAGAAAAGGCAAATCCATGTTCAGGTTGGGGAAGACAAGCTGGAATGCAGCAAGTAGCCCGACCAGCATGCCGATCAGACCGAACAAAATGGTCGCGATTGCGAAATCCCGCACGATGCGGTTATCGTACTGAAACTCATCCAGTTCAACAGAGGCGAGGCCGGGATGGGGAACGTTTGACATAATTTTGGTAAAATTTGGTGAATGGCTTACTGGTCTTTTTGGGCAGGTTTTGTGGCTGGCTCGTCGAGCAAAATTCGGACAGAGGGTGTATAATCATCGTCATAATGTCCTTTCCGGACCGACCAGACGAAGGCGCTTAGAAACGCGACGGCGATCAGCAGACTGGCGATGATCATGACATATAATGCGCTCATGGTGAGAATAAATGTTGTTTTCGATACCCAAAACTACCCGATGGCGGCGGCGGGAATGATGACGGCGACCACCATCGAATATGACTTTGGTCAGTTTTTGAAAATCCGCCTCGCCGCAAGGTTGCTGGCAAGCGTCGTGAAGCCGACAATGGTGATCAGGCTGACGGGCATCAGGATCGCGGCGAGTACCGGAGATAACTTGCCGCCAATCGCGAAAGTAAGTCCCAGTATATTGTAGATCAGCGAGATAGCGAAGCTGGCTTTGATGATTTTCTGTCCGGCACGGGCGAGTTTGATAAATCCGGGCAGCTGCGAAAGTTGTTTTCCCTCAATGATGACATCGCAGGAAGGCGAAAAGTTATTGGTATCATCTGAAACCGCCACGCCCACATTACTTTGCCGCAGCGCGCCCGCATCGTTCAATCCGTCACCGATCATTAAAACATTGCGTTGTAGTCGGGTTTGCAGGTTTTCGATAAAATGCAGCTTTTCATCCGGTTTTTGGTTAAAATATAAATTCGTTTCATTGCCGAAAATATTGCTCAAAAGTTCTGTATCAGTCGGCTTGTCGCCGGAGAGTAAGTAGGTTTGAAAACTGCTTTTCTGTAACTCCGAGATGGCTTTTGGTAAATTTTCACGGTATTGAATGTGGATCGATAAGCATCCTAAAATGTGTTGGTCAATCGAGACATAAACCCTGGAAGAAGATTTTTCCTTCTGAATTTCACTGGAAATACCCACCCACGCAGCCGAGCCCAGCCTGACTTCTTTTGAACCCCACCAGGCCTGTATACCCGCGCCGCTGACCTCGGCATAGTCGACCAAAATCCGTTTGCTCGCTTTCACATTTGCCAATTCCGCCACGATCATCCGGCTCAGCGGGTGCGAGGACTGGCTTGCGATGGTTTTGATAATGACCAGTTCTTCCTCCGAAAATGTCTCTCCAATAAATTCAATGTCAGCTTCTTCAGATTGCGTGATCGTGCCGGTTTTGTCAAAAACGACTGTGTCAATGTGAGATAACCTTTCTACGGCATCGGCATTTTTGGGATAGCAGCGGTTTTTTCCAAACAGACTGAGAATATTTCCATTGGTAAATGTCGAGGAAAATAAAAGTCCGCAGGGGCAGGCTACCAGCAGGCAGGTTGTAAATGCGCGGAAGGCAGTTTGGGGATCATTTTTAGCAAAAAACCAGACTGAAAAAGTAACGGACGCAATGATCAACACGATCGTCGAAAAGTAGCGGTTGATGCGCGTGGCCAGCGTTTTTTTCTGGTCTTCTTTTTCCTTTGAAAATGCGTCATTATTCCAAAGCTGCGTGAGATAACTCTGCGAAACTTGCCGCAAGACTTCCAGCTCGATCGCCGGGCCGGTTTGTTTGCCACCGGCATAAATCGTCTCGCCACGCTTCCTCGCCACAGCCTCCGCCTCACCCGAAACAAAACTGTAATCGATCCAGGCGTCGGGACTAAGTAGCACAGCGTCAGCGGGTATCAGCTCGGCATTGCGTACAAAAATAATGTCACCGGGTTGCAGTTCCGTAACCGGCGTGCGATGTTCGACACCATCTTTGATAACTGAAACTGCCACGGGGAAGTATGATTTATAATCCCGGTCAAAGGAAATTCCGTCATAAGTTTTATCCTGAAAAAACCGCCCGACCAGCATGAAAAACACGGCGCCAGTAAGCGAATCGAAATAACCGGGGCCAGTTTCAGAAAGGATTTGATACAAACTCAAACCAAAAATGCTCAGCAAAGCCAGCACGATCGGCGCGTCAATGTTGAGATATCTACCTTTCAAAGCCGCCCAGGCCGATTTGAAAAAATCGCTGGCGCAATAGAGGAGGACTGGTAGACTTAGTGCCAGATTGAGAAAGCCAAAAGTAACCCGCAGGTCCTGATCCGAGCCGGAATTCCCAAGGTGAAAATACTCCGGGAAGCTGAGCATCATAATGTTACCAAAACAAAACCCGGCAATCCCAATTTTATAAAGCCGAGTCCGGTTCCATTTATTAATCTGCCGGCCTTCCAGATCATTCAAACTAATGTAGGGCTCATACCCGATGCGCGAAATCAGTGCTGCCAACTCACTCAGCTTTATTTCGTCCGCCTCAAAGGTTATCCTGACCTTCTTTTCCGGAAAATTCACGACCGAGCTCCTGACCGCGGGATTGAATTTGTAAAGCTGCTCCAAAAGCCAGATACAAGAGCTGCAATGCATCTTCGGCACCAGCCAATTCACCCGCGCCAGCTGCCCATCCGTAAATTCCAGCAACTTTTCCCGCACTTCGGGCAGGTCGAGGTAATCGAACTTTCCATTAAAATATCCTTTGTCTGGCGAAATGCCACCGGCTTGCTCAATGCTGTAATAACCACATAAGTCGCTTCCTTTCAGTAAGTCGTAAACATTATAGCAGCCATCGCAGCAGAATTCGTGATCGTCTTTGCTGATGATTTCGTCTTTGCATTCTTCTCCGCAGTGGTAGCAGGTGTGTTTGGTTGAGGTTTCTCTTTCGAGCGTTTCGCGATGGAGCGTGTACATGGGCTTTGCGTTGTTTGGGCAGGATTACTGCGTCGCAAAGGTGGTGGAGGCGGATTTTTGGAAGGATGATGGTGGGAATGAAAAAAGCTGACATTTGTCAGCTTTTGAGTGTATGATCTTTTTCTAATTTAAATGTAGTTTTTTTGAAGTTGTCATGCTGAGCGGAGTCGAAGCACGCTACTGGCTCGGCACAATGCCTTTTTGCACCCTGCCCAACCAGAAACGTGCTTCGACTCCGCTCAGCATGACGGCACTAAAACTTGCTTCTGAACGATTCCCGGTCACGTATTTACATTATTACATCATTTACATCCCCAACACCCCAATTCCTCCAATGACTCCCATTCCGGCACTCCGCAAGCGGCTTCAAGTCATCCCACTTGTCAGCAATAAGTGCTTCCTTTTTCTTCCGACCCCAACCCTTTACTTGCTTCTCAAAAGCAATTGCCTGGTTTGGATCATTGAATTCACAAGAGAAAACCGGCTCAACGGGCCGGCGTTTGAATGTGTAGCAAAATGGGTCGAGGCCGGAGTTGTGCTCAGCAACCCGGCGCTCCATATTGTTTGTGATGCCGGTGTAGTAGCTGCCATCGGAGCATTTGACGATGTAAACGAAGTAGGAGTGTATTTGCATAGTGTGGTTTTCAGTGTTAAAAAGTGTATGCTTTCGTCATGTTGAGCGGTATAACTTATCCTTATTATTTCCCCTCAATCAACCGCTCCAATCGTCCCATCATTTCCTCCTTCTCCCTCAACATCCGCTCATAAAGCGCAATCTTTTCTTCGTGCAATTGCATCAATTTATCGATCGGATGAAAAGTAGGGTTGTTATTAATAGCATTTAGCATGGAGCCATTATCGAACGTATTCGAAATAATATTCACCGCCTTTTCCTCGTCGAAATTCCGGATTGCTTCCGAAGGGATTTTTAGAATAGCGGAGACCTGATCCAGGATATCCGAATCAATTTTTTCCTTTTGTTCCAGCAGCGAAACTTTTTGCTGGTTCCAATCCTGGCCCAGTTCGAAGGCGAGGAAGTCTTGTTTGATGCCCAACATTTCACGGAAGCGTTTCAGGTTGCGGCCTTCGTGGATGCCGGGTTTGGAGGTAGTATGTGTCATATCATGCGCTATTTTGTTGAAAGGGCAATTTATATAAATCCGGCGGGAAGTTGTCTGGTAATTTACAGCGTTTGCGATGTAAGTTACCTACCCGATACTCACAGGTACCGGCGCCTCATAGCTATGCAAAGCCCCTTCGGATGTCAATGCAAGCTCGATTGTTTTCAATTGAATTGTCATTTGCGGAAAAAGCTCATTGTAATAGGCAATGCCGCTGAGCAGTTGCTCCCGAAACTTCGCCAGATATTTCTGCTTTTTCTCGCTGAATTGCAGCATTAACGCTTCCAGGTCCTTTTGATAATATTGGACGTACAAATTCAGCTCATTCAAAAACATATTCGGCCGGTCGACGCCAGTAAGCAGGTCCGTCTTTCCGTAGATATGCTTCACCATTTCGCTCAGCGAGTAAACATTTGAAAACCAGGCCAGATTAGGTCCCGGGCAGATCGCCACCGCATGATTTTCCCGCGGTTTAATCTCGCGATTCCGGATCAATGTCGCGGTGCTTAATCCTTCGCAAAGGCATAGTTTCTCCGTCACCGCGTGGACTTGTCGCTCGTATTCGTCGACCGGTAAGTCTAAGGTTTGCAGTTGTTTGATCTTTAAATTCTGGTATTGCCGCGAGGCGGTACAGATCGGCTCCCGGGTAAATTCGGTATTGGAAACCAGGTATTTTTTCTTGCATGGACTCCCTGGCCGGCCCTTCGCGATGCGATCCAGGCGCTGTTTTTCTGCTGTACTTTTTTTAAAATTATTGAACAAAACACCCAGCGGCGAGGAGTTACTGATATAGTAATCAGACTGTTGGGCTTCCACCAGATTTCGCAGCGTCTCATCATCTACATTCGTCACTTCCGGCACGAGTAAAAAAGGACTCCCCCAGCCTGCTGCATCCACTTCATAATGATCCAGCAAAAACTGATGCTCTTCTGCCGTACCAATGCCGCCCTGCACCGTAATACGCTGACCAGGAGCAGCATGCAAGAAAATATCTTTCTCCGAAAGTGCTTTTTGGTACATTGAAAAAAGATCCGCCTGCATTTCCTTTCTCCTGGATTTGAACTCGTCCAGGATCGGCCCTAGCAAATAACCGTCAGTCGCAAAAGCATGCCCGCCGCAATTCAGCCCGGATTCAATGCGAAACTCGGAGACCCAGATCGCTTTTTTTGCCAAATATTTTGCCTGGATAAAAGCAGAGCGGAAGTCGCTCACTTTGAGGATGATCTTCTTTTTAAAATGTCCTTTTTCGTTTGGAAAAAAATCTGAAAAACGATCGAGATAATTATATAACCGGGGATTCATACCCGCCGAAAGCACCAGCGAAGATTGCAAAGAACTGTTGGCAAAACCGCGCAAGGCAGCGCAGGCATCCGAAAATTCATCCGGCAATGTTTCTCCGTGCACATTCTTGTTCAGCTTGTCCACTTTCGACATAATATTCACGTCGATAGCACCTTTCACGAGCCGGTTCCGCAGCTCCTCCTCCATACAGATCCGCTCTTCCACACGCTCTGCCTGCAACATTTGGAGGTACCTTTTTTTCAGGGAAGAAGTTTCGGGAAGCAGCTCAAAGTAGCGGGTGATTTCGGAGCTTTTTGTAAAAGGCTGCCGGCGCAAATGCTGGAAATTTTTCTCCACAATCCGCTCCATAAGGTTCAGATAAGCCGTGATCCGGCGACTACGAAAATCCGCTTCATTCGTCAGAATCGGAATGTAATCTTCCTCATTTTCAATGCTATGGTGCTTTCGCATGCGCTCGATCATTTCATCGTCCACAATGGAAGCAACGGAAGATATGCCCAGATGGGCAACTTTGATGGGGGTATCGACGGAGTATCCCAGCCCAAGCACAGGGATATGAAAAGTATGCATTTCAGCCTCAGATTAAAGTTTGGACCTCTTGATTTCAAGGTCAAAACTAGCGGCTAATCGCTACCGGGAAGCTGATGCAGGTGGGCTGCATTCCTGATAAACATCATAAAAATTGTAGCGGGAGAATTATTTGAGATACCGCGCTGCCGGGGCGACGACTTTGCGATCCGGAAAAGCCACACCTTTAAAACTTTCCGGCGAATTCACATCGCCACCCTGATAAACAGGCAGTTCTGGATAAGGAAAAAGCGGACGTTTGAAACGCACGGCATTTTTTGGATTGGCATCCACAAAAGCGGTACCCATGAGTTGCTGCGGCGCGGTACCTTCCTCTTCCCATTTAATGAGGGCCGAAAGCATATCGCCGCAATCATTCAAACCCGGCCCGCCGCCGCAATGTGCCATGCCGGGCACAAGGAAAAAACGGAAAAAATCCTGCGTTTTTTCCAGACTTCCCTGGGCTGCGACAACTCTATCGTAGTAGCTGACGGCATCCTGGTAAGGCACCAGCGGATCGGCCATGCCGGCGTACATCAGGATTTTCCCGCCTCGTCTTTTGAGCGGTGATAGGTCGGTATTATTTGCATTTAAAATCTGTCCCAGTTGCGCATCCAGCTTGTCCTGGTCTTTGTCAAAATCAAATGTTTTGTAGTCAAATTCATTTCCAAAAGCCCATTTATACTGATAAAAGAGTGATTTTGGAGAGGCATCGGGGTTCTGCTGCATTTCCACGCCGGCCGATGAATTTTCACTTCCGAGTGGAATGGGTGTGTAAATGCGCTCGCCGGTACGTGGGTTGACCGGGCCCTGATAAAGCTTTTTAAGCGCTGCCAGTTGCGGTGCAGTCAGGCAGGTGCCATCATCCGTCCCGGCCGGACATTTCGGCAATGTTTTAGGATCAAAATGACAGGCGCTGGGGTCGGTCAGAAAGTGATCTCCCGGCGCGCCGCCGTCCTTTCCGGCGCAAGCTTTCACGACGGCATTGGTGATCAACGCTATTTTTTCTTTGGGCAAAAACGCACTTCCGGCCGCATCATTGGTCACCCACAAATTCCAGACAAACATGGTATGCAAATGCGTGCGGTTATTGGCCGGTGCACCTGCCAGAATGCCATCATAATCATCGGGATACCGCTGCGATTCCATCGAAGCCTGCTGCCCGCCGGTGGAGCAGCCCGTGAAATACGCATGTTTGATCCGCTGCTTGTAATGCGCCTCGGTGATCAGCTTTCCGGTCACCGTCATCTCATGCGTAGCCCGATACCCAAAATCCGCCCACTTTTCTGGATGCCCGACAATTTCATTAGCTCCCGGAGAAGTCCCCATATCGGTATTGGCCACCGCAAAGCCTTTTTTCAAACCATTGACTAACGCGCCATATGCAATTCCTCCAGCGCCACCGCCATTTCCTGTTCCCAGAAACCGTCCATTCCACCCACTTTGCGGCAGCCACACTTCAATCCGAATGTTGGAATCAGAAGTAGGCTTCAATGTTGAAGCCACACGACAGAAGGCAGGTAAGTCCGAAAAACTCTGCGTACTGCCTGGCAATGTGAATGTTCCGGCGGGGATGCATTCAGCAGTGGTGATGGTAGTGTTCGGGAATGTTGCTTTCGCAAGTTCGGCGCAGTTGCAGTCGGGGTTGGCCTGGCCGAAAGCCACGTGAAAAGCTGACAATAAAAAATTGAGGCATATGGTCAGCGAAAGCGCCAGCCAGAAGGTAGGTTTAGACAAGAACATTTCCGCGCTATTTTAACTGATATTCACTAATCAGCGCCTCCGCAGGAATACGTAAAAGCCGGCTGAACTTGCGGATCATTGTAAGGGAAAGGCTTTGTTTATAGTTTAATACCTTACTGATCGTGCCTTTGTCACCGTACTCATTTGCCAGGTCCGAAGCTTTATAGCCAAAATCTTCCATCCGGATCTTGATGAGCTCAATCGGATCTACGTCCGGTAATTCGGTTGTCTTATTTTCAAAATCCGAAATCAGGTGCGCGAGCAGGAGCTTTTCTTTATGCTCCTCCGATCCGGAAATGGCATTTTTTACTTCCTGGTACCTGGCAAGGGCAAGCTCGTATTCTTCTTCGGCTTCAATCAAAAACCAGGTTGGTTTTATTGTTTCCATAACCTTTTGAGACAAGATAATTAAACAGTTAATGCATCAACTACATCATACTCAGCGTGTGTGCCAACCCATCTGATCTCTACAATCTGATCAGTATAATCCACTTCCACGATTAACCGGTATTTATTTCCGACAATTTTGAACCTGGCGCGACTGCCATTAATAATCGAAGCAGTCGGAAAATCTTTCAAAACATCCGCGCCCATTTTCCAGGTTGCATTTCCTACAACAGTCCTCCAAACGCTCAAACTTTTACTGGAATCGGAATGCTTTCTCGCAAATTGATCTAACCGGCGCAATTGAATAATTGTCATGCTTTACATTCTCTCTTTGAATTGAAAAAGAAGTTTAAATTATTTTCATGATCAACAGAACGTAGCATTTCAAAGGTATGGATTAGTTGGCAGATAACCAACTTATGTGGTTTTTGTATCAATAAAAATCGACGATTCAATCTCCAATTTGCTATATTTGAACACTTTCAATGCCTCCGGCAAACATCTTACTTCAAATTCACACTGTAACTATGAAAAGTAATCTTCGCTTTATCAGCTCCGCTTCCGAGATTGATTCTGAAATTTTGGAGCTGCATCATGACGGTTTGAGCGGCCAGCTCGCCATGTTTACCGGAACGCAGGGCGATTTTATTGTGAGTATCGTCCCATCCCTTAATGTATCTGGCTACGGCAGAACCGAGACCGAGGCGCTCGAATCGCTAAGCGAAAACCTCGATACATTCTTCTCAGATTTCTTCGCTCTTGAAAAGGCCGAGCGTCATCAGGAATTGCACAATCTCGGATGGAGCGGCGATTTTCATTTTGAACATCCATTATCACCTTCCTATATCGACAACGGCGGCGTCCTCAAAAACTTCGATTTTCCAGAAAAAGTTAAAAAAACCACGTTACAGGCTGCTTAACATTGGGAAATAACCGACCTGTAAAAACGAAGGATTGGATTCGTTTTTTAGAAGCGCACGGTTGTATGAAAAGCAGGCATCAGGACGGTTCCCATGAAAAATGGAAATGTCCGGGCTGCTTTCGAACAATTACTTTCCGTCATTCTGAAAAAGAAATTCCGGCACTTCACATTCGGACCAATTTGGATAGTATGAAGCTATCCATAGAATATTTGTATAAGTGGATTGAAGAAAATTGATCCACGCCTACTGCAAAGGATTGTTCATTTGAAACAGTTCATGCCGATCATTGTTATTGACAACCAACACTTTACCGCCAGATTTTGCTTTCAGGAATATCAGATTACGGACGTCTTTCATCGCGTGAAAGCCCGTCAAACGATTCGCTACAAACTTGAATTTGCCGCCTGCTGATCCTTTCAAAAAAGCTCCGTTTCCGGCGTCAGAGCGGGTGGTTTCGATTTCGGGCATGTAGTTGTTGCCTGCCAGCAGCAGATCGCGCACGCCGTCCTGGTCGAAATCTTCGTAAAGAATACTATTTATTGGTGATTGCTGGACGTGGTTTTCGAACGCATTGAAAGTGAACTTGCCGCCATCGTTGATAAAAATTCCTGAGCGGAATTCTGTCGCGGCGTAGCGTAAGGCGTTTTTCAGTTCCGGGCCTAGCAGGTCTTCCATGCTTTTGCTGGCGAAATCTTTGAATGTCGTCAGTTTCGAACCAATTCCCGGCATTTGCAACGCAATGTAAGGCCTGCCCCGCACGGGCACTTCCTTGTTCCCGTAATGTGTCGCAAGGATCACATCGACGGTACCGTTTGCATCGAAATCATTGGCATAAACGAGGAAAGGCACCTTTTCACTTGCTTTGAATTTGTAATTCAGGCCCAGATTTCCGGCGATGATATCCAGATCGCCATCACCGTCTACGTCGGCAATTTTGAGTTTATTCCACCAGCCTTTTGCCTGGGTTAATGCGTTGTATTTGTCACTGCGGGTGAATTTCCCTTTGTTATTTTCAAAAACTTCAATCCCTATCCACTCGCCGGTCACTATCAGGTCCAGGTCTTTATCGGCATCTATATCAACCCACTCCGCATCTGTCACCATCCCGACATTCCGTAAGTCAGGCGCATCCTGCGAAGTGACCACTGTAAATTTGCCGCCCTCATTTTTGAGCAAAAAAGAAACCGGCGGGTAAGGATATTTACCCTCCGTTACGCGGCCACCGACGAACAAATCTATATCACCATCGCCATCATAATCAGCTGCTTTGGCCACCGAACAAGCTGCCGGAATTTCAGGAACTATGCCTTCGGAGCGCTTGAAATTTCCTTTTCCATCATTGATATACAGCCGATTGATCAGCAATGTTGAAAAGCCATCAAACTCATAACTGCCACTGACGACAAACAGATCCAGGTCACCGTCTTTGTCAAAATCCAGAAAACAGGCACCGGTATCCTCATAATCCCGGTCTGTCTCAAATGCCGGGACGGGGACTTTTTTAAAACTCCCGACCGCATCCGCGATCAGTAACTGTCCCGGCTGCGTATGTCCGCCGCCTAGGTAAACATCTTCCAAACCGTCACCATTTACATCGCCTGCCGCGACGCCGGGGCCGGTTTGTGAAAGTTTTTGAGGAAGCAGCAATTGTTTCTGAAAATCATCAAATGCCGGATCGGAATGCTGGAAAGGAAAATCCTGCTCGGTAAAAAGTAGGTTAGCGTCCTGTTGTTTTTCTACGACCGGACCAGCATCTGAATAATTGAGCGGCAATATTTTACCTGGTTCAATGTTACCTGTAATCACCTGCTGTTTTCCATCCGGCCAGACTATTTCCAGCTTTGTGACACCGCTATTTTTTCCTAAACCAAAATGCAGATTCCCCGACATACTGGATAGAAACCCGCGTGACGGGATCATTTGCCGGACTTGCACCGTGCTGTCTTTCAAAAACAGACTTACCGTCGCCCCCAGCCCAAATTTGTTCTTCTCCGGACCATTTAATTTTACTTTCAAAAAACTGCCCGTCTTTTGCTCGGCAGCGACGTTTTTCAGGATTGTGGCCGGATCATTCATATTATTTACAACAATGTCCAGGTCACCATCATTGTCGAGGTCGGCGTAGATAGCGCCATTCGAAAAAGTACCCACCGAGTCGGTCCAGGTTTTGGACATATCTTCAAAAGTCAGGTCGCCGCGGTTTCGAAAAATGTAGTTGCCGATTTTCACCTGGGGCAGCATTTTGGCATAATCCAGCAGCTCGGCTTCGCTGGGCTGTTTACCTTTTTGACGTACAATCGCCAGGATTTCGTTATTCCGGTCACGGTCGATCACGTCGCGGAAAACACCATTTGTGACATAAATATCATTGAAACCGTCGAGATCAAAATCGGCCATCAGACCCGCCCAGCTCCAATCCGTATTGGCCACCCCGGCCATGTTTGCAATTTCACTGAATGTACCGTTTCCGTTGCTGACTTGCAGCATGTTGTGCATGTACTGATGGTGGTAATTTTTCGCCACCATCTGGTCAAAAAGCGCCGGATCCGTCAATCCCATCGTGGTTTTCGAGCGGACGTAATCTTCGGGATTCATATCGAGTGTGTACAGATCAAAAAGGCCGTCGTTGTTCACATCCGCAATGTCACTGCCCATGCTACTAAACGACATGTGGCGCAGCATTTCATTCCGGCCTTCTCTGAATGTGCCGTTTTTATTATTGATATACACAAAATCGGGGATCCGGAAATCGTTGCAGACATATACATCCAGCCAGCCGTCATTATTCAGGTCGCCGACCTGCGGATTTAACCCAAAACCAATATCGGGTTTGATACCAGCCTGCTCCGAAACATTCGTGAAATTTCCATTGCCCTCGTTGCGGTACAACCGGTCGCTGCCTTTGTGGGCGGCCGTTTCTGCCGCGGTCTGCACATTGGCGAGATCGGCCAGGCGGGTTTCTCTTTCCTTAAAATCAGGCGCATTGGAAATATACAAATCCAGATCGCCATCGCGGTCATAGTCAAAAAAGGTGGACTGAATACCCCGGTTATCGTCTGCCAGATTAAACTCAGCCGCGCGCTCGGTGAATGTTACGATCGACGAACCATCGGGCAATGCTTTTTTACCATTGTTGATATAGAGCATGTTAGCGAACTTGTTGTCGCGATCGTCCCAGCCGCCGCGGGTAATATAAATGTCCAGCCAGCCATCATTATTCACATCGGCCACAGCCACGCCGGCATCGAAACCCGGTCGTTTTACAATCCCGGACTCTTTGGTAATGTCCTTAAATTTCAGATTACCTGTGTTGAGATACAGCTTGTTGTCTTTCAGATTTGAAACAAAAAATAAATCTTCCAGCCCATCATTATTAAAATCCCCCGCCGCCACGCCACCGCCAATGTAGGTGTACATGTGCTTGTAATAGTTGTTGTCGATGGTTTCGGTAAGCTGGTTCACAAAACTCACACCCGACTCCGCCGCAGAAACAGACTGAAAAAGCTTTTCCTGCTGCTTGTCCTCCCCGGATTTTTTACAGGAGAAAAACAATGCTGCGAGGCAGAAAATCGGAACACAGCTTGACAAAAAGTGGCGGGTCATCGGTCAAAAATCAATGGTTTCTCAAATGTACTAAAGCCACAATGTGATGAGGTAGTGTTACCCCATCACATTGCAGCATTTCAGGCCGTTTTATTGGCCCAGTTTAGGGTTTAGCATAACTTCGTTTTGCGGGATCGGAGCAAAATAATTGCTGGTTTCCAGCGAGCCGATGATCGGGTTTGCTTCTTTGAGCAACTCGCCCGCTTTGTTTTTGGAAACTCTTGGGTTACGGTTGCTTAATGCTTCTTTCACACGTTCCATCCGCACCAGATCCGCCCAGCGCAGGTATTCTCCTGCAAATTCCCACTTGCGTTCGGTGTAAGCGAGCTCGGCAATGTCACCGGAGGTTAAGTCAACTGTTTTATCCGGTGTGCCAAAAGGCTTTCCGGCGGCACGGCGACGGATCGCATTTAATGCTTCCCAGGCGGCCGGGGTCACTGTTCCTGCGCGGCCCGATGCTTCTGCGTAGATCAGGTATACCTCGGCCAGACGCATGTAATAGTCATTGCGGTTGGTGCTGAAAAGGTCAAGCGGGATGTCGCCGGGAGGACCAACGATTTTTTTGAAAACCGGGTTGGCCTGATCGGAAAAGTTCTCCCAATCATATTCCGTGCGGTAAGTAGCTTCTTTACGAGGTCCTTCCGGGAAATCCTCGAAAAACCGGATCTCCGCAAAAGTTTCCTGCCATCCCAATAAATCGGCAGGGTGTCCCAGTTTCCCAAACTTCTGGTTTGGTACGTTCAACGATACATTGTATGCAATTGTAAAAACACTTTCAGAATTGAAGCGATTCGCAATGGTCCAGAGGCTTTCCAGGTTTGGCAGCAAAGCAAAGTGGTAAGTTGCCTTATTGTCAAGCACTTCCTTTGCTTTCGCAGCGGCAAGCGCATATTTAGACTGGTCTTTTGCAGGAAATCCACCCCAGTCCAGATATAGTCGCGCAAGAATTGCTTTCGCCGAACCTTTGTTGGGTCTCGGCGCACCTTCCAGTACGCCGGGATATACATCCGGAAGCAATGTTTCAGCTTGTTTCAAATCGGACTCTATTTGCTGATATACCTCGGCCTGGCTTGCAAGCGGCAGATCTACAATCGGATCCGGTTGTAATTGAAGCGGCAACCTTCCGTGGATACGGGTAAGGTGAAAATAAATGAGTCCGCGAAGGAAATAGGCCTCTCCGATCAGGCGGTTCTGCACATTCATGTCTGGCAGCACCAGATCTTTGGCATTGGCCAAAACGCTGTTTGCAGCGCGGACGGTGGAATAAATGTTCTGCCAGTTACTGGCCGACCGCGCATTCAGCGGTGATACGACACGCTGGTCATATTCCCGGAAATCGGCCTTG
This sequence comes from Dyadobacter luticola, assembly GCF_005860805.1. GTDB lineage: Bacteria > Bacteroidota > Bacteroidia > Cytophagales > Spirosomataceae > Dyadobacter > Dyadobacter luticola. The sequence continues at coordinate 1,675,690 of NZ_VCEJ01000002.1, forward strand.
TTACTTACTTTATGGGTTGTAATATCATCTCCTCCCCAGCCGGATACCACGAAGGTGGTCATTCTCGCCATTCCGTTGAGTTGAGTATACAATCCGGTTACGCCCAATTCCAACTCGGCCTGATTGGTGTACGATCCTGGCGCAAGCCTCGATTTCGTAGGATCTTCGTCCAGGTCTGCGCAGGAAACAGCCAGGGTAAGCAGGGCCCCGGCCATTAAAAGCTTCTCCCAACCGATCCATTTTTTATATGTGCTATCTCTCATTTTTCTGAATATTTAAATTTTTGGGTCAAATTAAAAACCAAGTTTCAGGCCTAACGTTACCGTGCGCGGGTTGGGGTATGTACCTACCTGTACACCCGACGCCTGGTCATTGCTGCTGCCGTCGTCACTGCTTTCAGGATCATATCCCGAGAAGCCCGTAATCAAAAGCAGGTTCTGGCCGCTCGCATAAATCTTCAATGACTGGATCCCCTTGATTTTCTTAAAAGTATAGCCGATCGCTACATTGCTTAACCGACCAAATGCACCATTTTCCACATATCGCGAAGACGCGGTACGGTTCTGGCCACCGGCAGGGATATCTGTTTCATGCTCAGGCGTCCATTGGTTCAGCTGCGACGGCGACATATAGCTGCGTTGCTCGCCCGTAGCGCCCACAATGATCCCGTTGGTCACATTCATGATCTGATAATGTCCCAACCCGTTGATCAGGATATTGACGTCAAAGTTTTTGTAGGTAATGGTGTTGTTGAAACCCCAGATAAAACCTGGCGTACCATTTCCAATTGCTTTCAGGATGGTGTTACCGGCAGAGTCGGTCAGGTATTTGGAATCACCGGGAACCGCACCCAATTTAAGCGCTGCATCCGCTTCGGCCGTTTTCCAGGTACCCAGGAAAGTTTCTCCGTAGAACTGTCCCAGAGGCTGACCTTTCTGGATAATGTTCAGAGGCCGGCCGCTACCATCCGCATTGTAAAAGTTACCCTGGATTTCGGACCGTCCGTCTAGTGAAACCACTTTGTTCCTGAATTTCGAAATAGAAATATTCGCATCCCAGCGCAGGTCTTTAGTATTGATCACCGATCCGGCAATTCCGAGGTCGATACCATGATTGGCCACTTCACCAACGTTACGGTACACCGAACCACCTCCGGCAAAGTTGGGAACAGGCACATTGAGCAACAGATCCGTCGTATTTTTCTTGTAAACATCCAAAGTCACGCTGACACGGTTGCTGAACAAGCCCAGATCCACACCTCCATTATATTGGGTCGTTGTTTCCCAGCTCAGATCAGGATTACCATATCCATCCGGGCGTGATCCCGGTGTGAGCGTACTTCCATCGAAAGGATAACCTCCGCTGATATTTACACTCGGATAGGTAGAGTAAGGCGCTACATCCTGGTTACCCACCTGGCCCCAGCCTGCACGCAGTTTAAGATTGCTGATTACAGGCGTATTAGAAAGAAAAGGCAAAGTAGAAAGGTTGTAAGCCAATGCCACAGAAGGAAAAATACCCACATTGTTGCCGTCACGGAAACGGGAAGATTTATCTCTCCGTACAGTACCGGTTACGAAGAACTGGTTGTTATAGATATATTCTGCCCGGCCCATGAATGATTCGATGGCCGACTTGCTGTAATCATTCCCGATTTGTTTACCGGCAGCAAGTTCCGCCAGATAAAAGCCGCCTGGTACCAGGAAGTTGCTGGCCGAGTAAGAGTTACCCCTGTAATCACCCTGCTGGATTTCATAAAGTCCGGTAACTTTCACATTGTGTTTACCAAAATCTTTTTCATAAGTAAGGATATTACTCAGCTGTATGCCAGAGCTTTTATCGCTGTTGAAATAAGCGTACGGAAGCGGCGGCGTGGTGAAATACCTTTCATTGGTCGAATTTGTCGTTCCGAAACCAGCCACAGCCGTGAAGTTAAGGCTAGGCAAAATCTTGTAAGACAAGTTGATGTTGGTATTCAGCTTGTCATCAATCCGGTTGAGGTCACGCGTTTCCATGTCTGCAATCGGATTGTAGGCAAGGTGGGCAAGCGCCATCAGCGAATAATTGTTATAACCTCCCTGTGCATTTCTGATCGGCGTAGTCGGGTCCCAGGTAAGTGTTTGCAAAATGGGTGAGCCAGCACCGGCGCCTCCAACCTCATTATGCCTGTTTTCGCGGGTTGCAAACATATTGAGACCCACTTTCAGCTTACTATTGATATCCATCGAGATGTTTGACCTGCCTGAAATACGGGTATATCCGGTGGTGATCACAATTCCATCTTGCTTCATATAGTTACCAGATACATAATAGGTAACCTTGCCGGATTTTCCGCTGGTCGAAACCTGTATGTTGTTGGTTTTGCCGGTGCGGAACAAAGCGCGCTGGTAATCCGTACCGCCGCTCGCCTGCAATGCCGCAATGTCACTATCCGTAAACACCGGTGAACCGCCTGTCCTGGCCCTTCTTGAATTCTCGATACGCGCAAAATCGGCTGCGCCTAAAATCGGTATGTATTTAGGTACCGTCGAAATTCCGGTAAATACATCCAGATCAACGCGTGGCTTGTCTGTACCTTTTTTAGTAGTGATCAGGATCACGCCATTGGAGCCGCGGGAACCGTAAATGGCGGTTGCCGACGCATCTTTCAGTACTTCCATGGATTCGATGTCATTGGGGTTGACAGAACTCATCGTGAACCCGATGATTCCATCGACGACCACCAGTGGCTGGTTATTACCGGTAATGGAGTTCACACCACGAATCCTTACTTTGATATCACCACCTGGTGTTCCCGAGCTTTTGGATACCAATACCCCGGAAGCCCGTCCCTGAAGTGCTTCTTCGAGCCTGGTTACCGGCTGGTCTTTAAAGTCTTTGGTACCAACCTGCGACACGGAGCCGGTCAAATCACTTTTTTTACGGGTACCATAACCTACCACCACCACCTCGCTGAGCAGCTTGGACGACGGTTCGAGATTAATGTCGATGACCGACTTTCCGCTGACAGTCACTTCCTGGGAAGTGTAGCCGGTGAAGGAAAAGACGATCACGGCATTGTTGTCCGGCACATTCAAAGAATAATTACCGTCGGTGTCGGTGACCGTGCCCGTCGAGGTGCCTTTGATGATAATGTTCACACCGGGGATCCCGGAATTATCCTTCGCGTCGACCACCTTCCCGGTTATTTTCGACTGGCCGCGCGCCAGACCGAAACAGAGCAAAAGGGCAAGCACGAATAAGTACCTGCCGACAGAGTAATGTTGTTCCTTCATAGGTTATCGTTTATCGGGTTTAGAAAATCGGGTATTTTTTACTCCTAATAATTCTAAAAATCATCTAAATATATGATAAACAACATTCAACACAACTGTACTGTACTGTCTTTTTTGATTTAAAGAAAAAGTAGGATAATTGGATGGAAAAGAAAACCCGCTTCTGAGCAATTTGAGCCACTTTAAGGCCTTTAAACTACTTTTAATCGTTAAAGCAAAATTTTTAAAAAATTTTTCGGGACGAAGAAAAAGAAGAGAAATCAGAACACGATCACCCTGTTTTCCCGGGCAGAGCGGTAGGCTGCGTGTACGAGTCGAATTGTTTCGAGATTGTCTGTGCCAATGGTTTCGGCGGGGCTTTTTCCTTCCATATTTTGCAGGATATTCCGGTTGCAATCGACGATGGAGGAATGCACGACTGCATAAGCCGGATCGACCCAAGGGTACATGACAGGCCCGGCGTGTACGGCCGTCGTGCCCGAGCGGGTAGTAACCCTGATTTCAAAATTGTGCAGCAATTGAATCGATCCGTTTTCCCCTTCCACCCTTACCAGCGTCTGCGGAAAAGTCTCGGTTTCGGCGATCGTCGCGTACGACATTTCGACATAGCAGGAAATGCCGTTCTGCATCTGCATCAGCACATTAGCCACATCTTCGCCTTTGATTTCCTGATTGACTCGCGCGGTGTGGCAGAATAAAGTCTTCGCCTCCCCGAACAAATACCGCGCAATGTCCAGCACGTGCGAGCCGATGTCCGTGAGGATAAACTGATCGAGCTCTTTCAAAAAAGGCTGGTTATCAAAAACCGGAAAACCGGAGCAAAACGCCACATTCGCCTTAAATACTTTCCCGATTACACCCGAATCCAGGATTTCTTTCAGCTTGCGGATCGGCGCCTGGAAACGGAAATTTTCGTGGATGTAAAAAGCAACATTCGCTTTCTGGCACACTGAGACCATTTTTTCAGCAGTTTCAAACGTCGGCGCCATCGGTTTCTGGCAGATCACATTCAAACCGTACTGCGTTGCTTTCAATGTGAAAAGCTCGTGGGTATCGACGTCGGTGATAATGTCCACGAAATCCAGCTCGCCGGCATGGTTTTCCAACAGCTCGTCTACATTGTCGTAAATGTGCTCCACATTATATTGCTCCGCAAGTGCGCGGGCTTTTTCCAAAGTGCGGTTGTAGAAAGCGATTGGTTTGACAATTTCCAGTTCACCCCAGCCAGCCAGCTGGTAAGTGGACCAGAAGCCAGTCCCGAGGACTGCAAACTTGTAAATTTTCATATAAGGGGTAAGGTATCTTTGGTTTTTGAATGCAAGATTAGCATCCGCCGGTTACATCTCTACTGTACTCTACCGGTCCACCCAAAGATATTAAATTTTCACAGAATAGTGCATTCCGTAAAATAGCTACAAAGATTTGCGCCGTATCAGCGCCGAAGGGTTTGCGATTTTCTGACGCTGTTTCTGGCTGATCATTTTGCTGAGTGTCTGGCCCATACCCTCAAAATCAGTGGAAATTACCGTGATACCGCCTTCCAGGATTTCCTTCATCGGCGTATCGTCATAGGAGATCAGCCCAATGTCTTTGCCCAGTTTCCAGCCCAGCGTATGCACTTCTTTCACAAAACTGATCATATCCCGATCAGAAAAAAGCAGGTAGGCCTCCCCTTTTTTGAAACTGCCGGAAACAAGGTTATCTACGATGGCGCACTTGATCTCCTGTTGTTTTGCAAACTTTTTGAAACCCTTGATGATCCCGTCGGGGACAAACTGGAATTGTCCTCTCGCAAGTACCAAAGTCACTTTTTTGTATTTTTTCAAAAGATCCAGCCCGGATGTGAGTGCATTGTAAATGTCATTTTCAAAATCCTGATAAACAGCTGCATAAGTCCCGGTGACGCCGTCGACAGACTTGTCAATGATCACCAGTTTATCTTTCGGAATGCGGTTGATCACTGCCGACACATCTTCATTGAAGTGCGGCATGATCACAAAATAATTGTAGTTACTGAGGTTATTGCTGATCTGCGTCTCAAAAAGATGCCGGTCGTAATGATGAAAAAAGAGGTTCAGACGGGTATTCTCGGGTAGGCCGGCTTTCAGGGCAAAATATAATGTTTCCTTGTAGGGGTTGAGCGTATCAAACAGCAGGAAAATATTCAGCACGCCGCGTACTTCGGTATTGGCCACATAAAAACCCTTTCCATGTTTCGCCAGGATAACCCCCCGCTGCCGGAGCTCCTCATAAGCTTTGGCAACGGTAACTTTGGCCACATTCTGCCAGTTGGACAATTCACTGATGGAGGGAAGCTGCTGCCCGTGGTTGAGCGTCCCCTTTTCGATGGAGGAAATCACTTCGTTCAGGATCTGCTGGTACTTCGGCTCCCTGGAACGCGCGTCGATTTGGATAAGGTCTTTCATGCTGGTTTGTACAAAACTGCTTAAAGATATTTAAAAGATTAAGCAGTCTGCAAAGCATGAAAGACCCCGATTTTTAGAGATGCGTATATACGTAAATCGTATCGATTAAGCAGCCGGAAATTTATATCCGTTATGGTATTCTTTCGCGATTAATTTGTTCGCTTCCTCGTCATTGAATTTACCTTTTTGTTTGTCCCAATAAATTTTCTTGCCGGTGCGGAAAGCAATGTTTCCCATCTGCGCAAACACCGCAATGTCCGCCCCAACCTGCACCGGTGCGTGCAGATCTTCCATTTTCCGCGAGCGCACTACTTCAATAAAGTTGGTCGCATGCAGGTCCAGACCATTATCCGAAGATTTTTGCACGGGTACCGCCTCCATTCGCTTGCCTTCCGGTATCACTTCCCAGCCTTCGCGGTCGAGCACCAGGGTACCATTGTTCCCGATAAATGCAATGCCGTGCTGGCGGCTATAGGGCCCGCCGTCAATCCCGATGGCGTGCTCCCACTGAATGTTGAAGTCATTGAATTCATATACAGTTGTCAGTGTATCAGGTGTTTCCGCGCCTGAATTCGGGCTTTCGAATTTCCCGCCTGCTGCCATAATACTGTTTGGAATGTCGGCTTTCATCCCCAGCAGCGCATAATCCAGTAAATGCACACCCCAGTCGGTCATCAGGCCGCCGGCGTAATCCCAGAACCAGCGAAAATTGAAGTGGAAACGGTTGGGATTAAACGGTCGCTTCGGCGCGGGGCCGAGCCACATATCATAGTCGACGCCTGCCGGGACTTTTTCATCAGGCAGTTTCGTGATCGGCGTCACCCAGCTGAAATACGACCATACTTTCACGAGGCGGATCTTGCCGAGCTTGCCGGAATGCACAAATTCCATCGCATCGCGGAAATGTTTCTGGCTCCGCTGCCACTGCCCTACCTGCACCACACGCTTGTATTTCTGCTGCGCCGCCACCATCGCGCGACATTCGGCTATCGAATTTCCGATCGGTTTTTCAACATACACATCCTTTCCAGCTTTGCAGGCTTCCACCATCATCAGGCAATGCCAGTGATCCGGGGTACCGATCACTACGGCATCTACATTCTTGTCTTCCAGCAATTTACGGTAATCGGCATACGCTTTCACGGTCGCACCTTTCGCTGAAAGTTCGGCTACACGCTTGTCCAGCACATTCTTATCGACATCGCACAAAGCAACACATTCAACACCCGGATTTTTCAGGATGGCCGTCAAATCCGACCAGCCCATGCCGTGCACGCCGATGGCTCCGACACGAATGTTGTCGGCGGCAGTGCGGATCTTAGGAAATGCGGATAAAGATTTGGGAAGGATAGCGGCACCGGCGGCGATGGCTGATGCGGACGCAAGGAATTTTCGTCTGGAATTGGTCATGATCAATAAGTAAAAACCGGTTTGCTTATTGATTGAAAGACGGTTGGAAGGACTTATTACCCGTGCTAAATCTTGTCGGCCAGCACCACCTGCTCGTGGTTGATCGGGTTGTACATCACAGTGACGGTGGAGCCGGGGTGCAGGTTTTTGGAATATTCGTCGGTGAAGATTTCGACGATGAAGTTGCGGCCGCGCTCGGGTTCGACTTGTAAAAGGAGCTTGATTTTGTTGTCGCCCTGAGTAGATGCGGAAGGCTCGGCGCTGAGTACCTTGGCTTTTGCTTTGGAGCCGTGTTTCAGGATGCGCTGGGTCATGGACTGTGCCGGCGAACTGATGGCCCGGATGGTTTTGTAGCCGATCAGCAGGAGCAGAAAAACTGCCCCTGCTTGTACCAGATAAGATATTTGGATGATGATTAATTCCATTTCGCCGTTGATGTATACAAAGAAAGCCACACGCAAATGGCGAACTAGTATTAACAATTCAACGGTCGGTATGAATTAGGGAAAGGTAATTTACCTGATTCTCAAAAGCTCGATCACATCCTCCTTTTTCCGCCTCGAAATGTCAATCTGTGAACCATCGGTCAGGATCAGGCAGTCGCGGTCGGGCGCCAGCTTTACAATGTGCAAAGGGTTCACCAGGTGCGACTTATGCGTCCGGATAAAGCCAAATTCGTCCAGCATTTCTTCGTAATGTTTCAAAGTTTTGCTCGTCACGATCGGCTTTTTATCTTTAAAGTGAATAAAGGTATAGTTACCGTCGCCCTGCATGCGGATGATCTGGTCGATCGTCAGGAAAAACACGCCGTCTTTGGAAGGGATCGCCAGCCGGAATTCTTTCGGGTGGCCTTTGGTCATATTGTCCGCCAGGTTGTTGAACAAAACCTTGTTTTGCTGGCCGGGCGTGACCTTATTTTTAAACCGCTCTACCGATGCTTTCAATTCATCCGGATCCACCGGTTTCAGCAGATAATCCAGCGCGCTGAAACGGATCGCCTGCACGGCATACTGGTTATAGGCCGTCGTAAAAATGACCTCGAATGTCGGATCTTTGATCGATCTCAGGAAATCAAAACCATTCTTTTTCGGCATTTCCACGTCCAGAAAAACGATGGACGGCTGGTAGGTTTTCAAAATTTCCAGTGCGGCATCGACCGAGTCGGCCTCACGGGTTTCCGTAATTTCCGTTACAAAATTTTCAATGTAATAATTGAGAATGTTGCGGGCTTTCGGTTCATCGTCTATAATAAGCGCTTTGATCATTGATTAGGTAGCTATGGAGTTTTCAGATAGGTGGAAAGTTCTACTTCGACAAGTGTCCCGGCTGACTTGCCGCCAGGGTCGTATTTGTCGATGATCCGGACGCTGGCGTGATTGCCCTGCATGCTCAGAATGTTAATACGGTCATTGGATATGGATAGGCCAAGCGACTTGTGACTTTTCGGTTTGCTGTTCTGCGCTTTAATCTCAAATGACTTTTCGCGGCCGATACCATTGTCGTCGATCCGGCACAGAAAAGCGTCGTCACTGATCATTTTAAATTCTACTACCATCATCCTGGGGCCGTCTTTGGCCATCAGCCCGTGCCATAATGCGTTTTCCACATAGGGCTGCAGCAGCATTGATGGCAGAAGTATCTGGTTTTCGTCGAGCCTTGGATCAACAATAATTTCGTAGCTGAAACTTTGGCCGAAACGCATCAGTTCAAGTTCAAGATAGAGTTCCAGCACCTGCCGCTCTTCTTCCAGGCTCACGAGTTTTTTGCCCGAATTGTTGAGCACCATCCTGAACAACTTGGAAAATTTATTCAGGTACTTGCTCGCCTCCCCGTACTTCTTTGTGACGATACATTCCTGGATGCTATTAAGGCAGTTAAAAACAAAGTGCGGGTTCATTTGTGCCCGGAGCGCCATCAACTGACTCTCGGCCAGCATTTTCTGGATTTCCAAAACCACCAGCTCCTGCCGTTGCGCATTCGATTTCGCCAGTGCTTCCGCAATTTTATTGGCACTGATCGCCGCGACCGTTGTGAGTGTTTTTAAATGTTTCTCACTAAAAAAATGGCGGTAAGTATGCTCGGAATCGATTACGCCGATCACTTTTCCTTCATGCAAGATCGGCACGGCGATTTCTGAGAGACGTGTCTGATCGTCCACTACATATCGCGAATCTTTGCTGGTGTCCCCGATGACGAGCGGCTTGCCCGTCGCGGCTACGGTGCCCACGATGCCTTTTCCGAGCGGGATTTCGATGGGGTTTACAATTTCAAAACCTTTTGGGTTTTTGGGTCCGTAAGCTGCCTGCTGCACCAGCATGTTCCTCGATTCGTCCATCAGGTATACCACGCAATCTTCAAACAGCATTTGCGAAATGCAGTTCCGGGCAATGTCCCAGCAAATTTCGGTCACCGAGTTTTCACCGTAAACCGAATTGGCAAAATAGTCGATGGTGTTGTCGAAACGCTTCTTTTGTTTCCTTTTTATATAAGAACGGTAAGAAAAAAACAGGAGGAAAATGACTACCAGCGAGCAGAATGTCAGGAACCACCAGGTTTGCCACCAGTGCGGCTTCACCACCACCTCCAACTTCCTGGCCGACTGCATCCAGGCGCCGTACTGGTCGGTGCTGCGGACTTTAAATGTGTAGGTACCCGGCAGCAAATTGGTATAAGATGCCGTGATTGAACGCGCTGCATTCACCCAGCCTTTGTCGATGCCTTCGAGCTGGTAGCTGTATTGCAGCGACGGAATATCGCGGTGGTTGAGCGATGCGTATTGAAATGTGATAAAATCCTCGTCCGGTTCCAGTTCGAGCACATTTCCTTTCTGCTGATTGATTTTTTCTACCCCCAAAACCTGCACGGAAGTAATGTGCGGCGGCTTTTTCACAGGGATACCGGCAAATCGCAGCGGATCAATGACGACAATGTGGTCCAGCATGATCGCGTACACTTTGCCCCCGGCCACGGTGACGAAGTTGAAATAATCCTGCATCGTTTTCCCCAGATCGATATCCACTTTTGTCACTGCCCGCGTCACCGGGTTAAAAAACATTAAACCCTCGCGGCTCGAACCCCACACCGCGCCTTTCTGGTCGACCGCGATGCCTGTTATGTAGTCGTAAAAAAGTCCGTTGCCCGAGTTGACACTGTCCATCACCTCGCCTTCCGGGGTGATCCTGAGGATGCCCCGGCCAAGTACCGCAGCCCAGATAATGCCGTTTTTTCCGCCGACCATCCGGCTGATTTCCATTTCCTTGACCGCTCGGGACGTAATCGTCGTGAATTTTTTCGTGTCATAATGGTACCGGAGCAGCCCCTTTTTTTCCAGTGCAAAAACAATGTCATGGTTACTTTGCGGCACGAAACTCTGGCAATAACCGAGGTCGAAAAGTCCGTGCTCCGGATCCTTTCCGTCAAAGCGCTCGGTTTTTTGGGTGGCCGGGTCGTAGCAATAAATGGCGTCGTTGACGATCTGGAACCAAACTTTCCCCAAATGATCGGTAAAAATAAAACTGGCAAAACGCTCGGGCAGCCCCTTTTTGATATCCTCAAACCTAACCAGCTTGTCGGTACGGTTATCGAGATAATGCACCCCGTCATTTCCCGAAAACCAAAGCTTGTTATCCGCCTTCGCGGCCATCAGAAACCGGTTCCTGATCAGTTCTTTGTCGGAAACCGAATAATGTTTGTAAGACCCGTTTAATGTATTGTAAATCACGACACCATCTTCCTTGCAGGCGACTATCCGGTTGCTGTCGACCCGGATAAAATTCGCGTGTGCGAAGCCGGTTTCCAGGAAAAACTTAAAGCTGGGCAGTTCGTAAATCGCGATCAGCGGATAGTTTGCCTGACTTTTACTCACCCCATTAATCGTTCCCAGCCACACATTGCCTTCCTTATCTTCGATCGCGTCCCTGAAATGTCCGTAACCAATGGTGTAAGCCCGGTTTTGACTATACTTAATAATTTTGATCGGCTTGCCAGGCTCCTTCACAAAGGCCGCAAAAAGCCAGGTGGAGATCCAGAGCCGGTTCTTGGAATCCACAAAAAGATGGTTACAACCCTCGTTGATCTTCTTGCCGTCCAGCGACTGGTATTTCTGGACGCTCTTGGTTTTCAGGTCCCAAAAATTTAGGGAAAGATCATCGTCGCAGCCAAACCATACATTATCCTGCTGATCCACCGCCAATGCATGCACATTGTTCACTTCCAGCACCGGCGATTTCAGTACATTATTTTCTTTTGAAAAAACCTGTTTGGTTTGATAATCAATAAAATAAGGCTTCGTTCCCGCGATCCAGACACCATGGCGCGCTATATCAGGCACAATCCTCGACAGATAGTAATTATCGGATGCGAACATGGTTGCCGCCGGGATCAAAGCTGCGATCGGGTACAATTTGCCTGCTTCAAAAATAAAAATGCGCGAAGTAGTCCCGATCCACAGGCGGCCCGTCGGATCAGATTTAATCGTCACAACATTTAGTTTTTTCAGCAGATCGAAGCGATTGTCAGTAGAAAACGTGGCGTTTTTCTTATCAAAAACCAGCACTCCTTTCGACAGCCCTACCAGCAATTTACCCTCGCCTTCCACCGGGTGGATGGCATTGATAAACATATTTTTCTGGCTCGGATCACCTTTGTAGCGTTTCACCACCGCGCCGTCAAACCGGTTTAGTCCGTTGGTGGTACCGATCCAGAGGAACCCGGCAGCGTCTTTATACAGGCAGCGAACCTGCTTGGCGCTCAGCCCGTCCTGCCATTTAATGTTCTGAAAAATAGATTGGGAAGATGCAAACAGGGGCAGCAACAGAAGCAGCATAAAGCCGATCATATTGCCGGGAGAAATCGCCCATTTTTTCAAAATGGAGCTTACTCCATTTGAAATGTATTTATTCATGCTATGTAGGAACGGCCTTAATTGACCTAAGTAGTCTACAAAAAGACCAATAAATCAATACATATTTACCAAGCGGCGGGAATGAAAAATTTACCGGTAAAAAGTTAGAGTTAATGCTACATTATTTTTGAGGCGGGTTTACCTATCCAAAAATATCACTCACTTAAACTTATCGGTCATGTTCTGGTTTTTCACAGCTCTTGGGATCAACAGTCTCGCTCTGCTGCTCATCATTGCAAATGCGGTGTACGACGCCCTCACCCTAAAAAATTCGTCCGGCCATAACGATTTTGTAAACCTTATCGGTGTGGTACTGGCCGTCGTGATCGTGTTTGCATTCAGTCTCAAAAACGCAGGAAAGCAATCCATCGCCAACATGGTGCTATGGATACCAGGCGCCCCGCTGGCGCTCTTTTTCTTCTTCACCGCGATCTATTTTGTGATTATTTTCCTGACCGATTCGGATTGGAAGTAAGTCCGAAACATTAGATGCTCACTACTGTAACGCCTTACGCGCCTTCCCCTTAAAACTCGGCGGCTGCACGTATACGTCGAAGGTCATCGCGAGGCCGGAGGCGCGAATTGGGATTGCGCCGGTGACAAGTCGGGAACTGAGGTTTTTCCGGTATCCGGCGGAAAGTTCGATACCCAGTATATTGCCAATTTTGCGATTGTAGGTGAGCCCCATATCCACGTCGACGCGGCGGCAAACATCCGGATCGCCAGTATGCAGCGGGTTGAGGTAGTACGTCCGGGTTACGGATTCCGCTTTTACGTAAAGGATATCATTAGGCGAAAGATTGTTACGCCAAGCCGCACGTTTCGGCAGCATCAGCTCAAAACCCGCGTTTTCAGCATAATTATAGTTGAAGATAAAAACCGGCAAAATCGTTGTTTTGAAACTTTGGTTGAGCATTGCACCCGCCCCGATTTCCTTATTCGCCGATTTCCTTTTCAGGTAAGTTGCAGATAATGTATAGTTGATCGGTATCTGCTTAAACGTCAAATCGGCCAGGTTTCCGCTTTTATTAATGTGAGAAGTGGTGATGATCCATGACGTGCTGTCGAGCCGGATCAATGAATTCAGGTCGAGGCCGTACGAGCGCAGGTTCCAGCCCTGCATGTTGCTGATTGGATTTTCACCCTGCGTTTTTAATTCAAACTGCTCGCTGCGGTAGTTCGGACCGAGCAGTACGGTCACACGTTTTGTTTTGGCAAGCGGCAGCCAGGCGCGCATATAAAATTCTTCGTGCGTAAACTTTTTGGTACCCGCATTGGAAAACTGGTAAAGCTTGCCCGGCGCCTGTGTGGCACGAAAGCTCAGCCACTTTGAAGGGGCCATTCCGGCCAGTCCTGGTTTGAGGGATTGACAGGGTGCGTTGCAATTAACCAGGCAAAATAAAAAGGCAAAGGCCTTCCGGTAGTCAATCAACATGTTAGGGTCTTCAATAAATGTTATAGGGGCAACTGACTCTCACGCACGATTGGGAAACATCAACAAATCAACATTAAGTTCCTGATTTTTAACGCTGCGCAAATACGTCTCCGGCGCGTAATATTTCCGTATCATTTGTGCATTTACAGTAATCTTTATACGCAGAATTTCGGCAGGTTGATGCAAAATGTTCGAAGTTTTAGAAACACTTCACAGTCTATATTAGGATCAATTCTAAATTTCTGTTTTCGCCTGAAAAACACTTCGTTAAGTTTTATTTCCTTTTTGAAGAAATGTAGTTTTGAAATTGACACTACTTTTTTTCGATGGACCGGCAGCGGATGTTTCGCAAAACTTTCACTCTTACTGACTTCCAGCTCAGGCGCTTGCAGGAACTGAGCGAGCTGGATATGATGGATATGGAAGAACATATCCGAAAGGCCGTGGATGCCTACATCAAGGCACAGAATTTCGAACTGAGGGTGCCTGCACAGAAAGATATCGTTGCCAAAATCAAAAAGCGACAGGATGACGCGACCATTTCGCGCGCATTTTGGGTGAATGGCAATGTTGATAAATTTGAATTCTCCGCGCTGATCCTTAATGCGCCTGCCAAATCGGGTATGGATAAAGGCCGGATCTCCAAACTGGCTATCTGGGACCCGGCCGTGAAAAAGAAGACCGATAATCTCATCGCCTCCTGCATCATGAACTACGACCGCGGCTGGGATATCCGCCCCGGCAAACTGGCGCAGCCCTATTACGATAAGGTAAGAGACTTGCTGGACGAGCTCATCGCCCAGCCAAAGCTCTGACCATTAATTACATATCTACTACGGCCACTGCCACCATATTGAAGATTTCCCGCACGGTACTGCCGAGCTGCAGCACGTGTATCGGCTTTTTCATACCCATCAAAACCGGCCCGATCTTGTCGATCTGCGCAATTTCCTTCAGCAAGTTATAGGCAATGTTGGACGATGACAGGTTGGGGAAAATCAAGGTATTGGCGCCGGTTTTTCCCAGTGGAGAAAAGGGATATGACTCTTTTAGCAGGTTTAAATTAAAAGGTAAGTGCGCCTGCATTTCACCGTCCACGATCAGATCTGGGCGTTTTTCGTGTAAAATCCGCACGGCCTCCGCCATCTTAACGGCATCCTCACCTTCCGCACTGCCAAATGTAGAATAAGAAAGAAACGCGATCCGCGGCTCTACATTCAGCTTTTTCACTTCCCGCGCCGTCATCTCAGCAATTTCTACCAGTTCCTGCGCAGTTGGATTAATGTTGACCGTCGTATCGGCCAAAAAGATCGGCCCGAAGCGGCTCATGAGAATGTACATCCCAAGAATTTTATTGATACCCGCCTGGCGGCCAATTACTTGTAGAGCCGGCCGCAATGTTTGCGGGTAATTTCGGGTGAGACCGGAAATGAGTACATCTGCCTTCCCCAGCTCCACCATCACCGCACCATAATAATTCCGGTGTAGCATCAGGCCTTTGGCATCCGACAAGGTCATCCCTTTCCGCTTTCTTTTTTCGTAAAGTATTTCGGCATAGGCGTTTATATTTTTCTCCTGCCTTGCTGACCGTGGATCAATGATCGTCACGCGATCGATTGTAAGCTTGTGCTCGCTGATGATCCGGTTGATGATGATCGCATTTCCAAGTAAAATCGGGATTGCGATGCCCTGTTCCAAAACTTCCTGCACGGCGCGGAGCACGGTCAGGTTTTCACCGTCAGTAAACACGACGCGTTTTGGTTTTTGTTTGGCCTGGTTGATGATACCCCGGATCAGCGAGTTGTCCAGACCGATCCGGCTGGTCAGCTTCATATCATAATCATCCCAATCCGTAATGCTGGTACGCGCCACGCCGCTTTCCATCGCTGCAAGTGCAACGGCGGGGGCTACGGTGGTGAGCAAACGCGGGTCTGTGGGTTTTGGCAAAATGTATTTCCTGCCAAAAATCAGGTTGGTTTCCCCATAAGTCATGTTTACACTTTCAGGGACCGTCTTTTTTGCCAGCGCCGCCAGGGCTTTCACGGCTGCAAGCTTCATGGCTTCATTGATGGTCGTAGCACGCACATCCAGCGCGCCACGGAAAATGTAAGGGAAGCCCAGCACATTGTTCACCTGGTTGGGATAGTCGGAGCGGCCGGTCGCCATGATAATGTCGGGCCGTACTGCTACTGCATCTTCGTACGTAATTTCCGGGTTTGGATTCGCCATCGCGAACACAATGCAATCCGCGGCCATCGATTTCACCATATCCTGGCTCACCACATTACCTACCGACAAACCGAGAAACACGTCAGCGCCCACCAGCGCATCAGCCAGTTTCCAGTCCTCGGCAAATTTGTCCGTCACATATTTGTATTGGTTCGGAACAAGATTGGCGCGTGAAGTATGCAGCAGACCATCCTTGTCGAAAACGGTAATGTTACTTTTATCAACACCCAGCGCGACGTACAAATCGATACAGGCAATCGCCGCAGCACCTGCGCCATTTACCACGAGTCTGATCTTCGAAATATCCTTGCCCGAAAGGTCTAATGCATTTAGCAATGCTGCTGCGCTGCAAATCGCGGTGCCGTGCTGGTCGTCGTGCATAACGGGGATCGAGAGTTCTTTCCGCAGTCGTTCCTCGATTTCAAAACAAGCCGGCGCGGCAATATCTTCCAGGTTGATCGCCCCGAATGTCGGTTGCAGTATCTTGACCGTTTTTACAAAATCATCAATATTCTTCGTATCCAGCTCGATATCAAAGGCATCAATGTCTGCATAAATTTTGAATAGCAAACATTTACCTTCCATCACTGGCTTGGACGCAGCCGGACCGATGTCACCCAGACCGAGGACGGCTGTACCGTTTGTGATCACTGCGACGAGATTTCCTTTGGTGGTATAATCGTACACCTTTTCCTCGGCGGCCACAATTTCGAGACAGGGCTCGGCGACGCCGGGTGAGTACGCCAGCGACAGATCGCGCTGGTTGGAGGTTTCTTTGGTGGGTTTTACTTCTATTTTTCCGGGACGGCCTTTGGCGTGGTACCAGAGCGCATCCTCTTTTAATTTTTGCGAATTCATTTGGTCAGTTTTTCAAGGCAGGTTCAACTGGTGACCCCGCCGTACAGGCCCTAAAATAACTGACTTGTGCGCTTATAATCTAAATTTTTCCTACTCTAATATTTTGGAAAGGAAAAATACAACCAGAAATGAGGTGATACCCATCATCACAGTGGCCACGGAATATACGCGCAGCATGGTCTTCATATCCATCCCCGAAAACTTGGCGATCACCCAGAAATAGGCATCATTGGCATGCGAAACCATCATGGAGCCCGCGCCCATCGATAAGATACACAGCAGCGGCCCGCTACCAGTTGCCAATCCGAGGGCGGGCAACAAAGGCTGTACGATAGAAGATGCGGTGATGATCGCGACCGTGGAAGATCCCTGGGCGGTTTTTAACAAAGAAGTAAGCAAAAAAGGAAAAAAGATACCCAGGCTCCCCAAAGCCAGCGAGGCGCTGAGATGGTCCCCAATTTTGGTTGCTGCCAGTACCGCACCGAATGCCCCGCCGGCACCGATGATGACCAGAATACCACCCGCTTTTTCGGCTGCGTCCTGCAATAAGTGGCTTACCGCATCGCGCGTCCAGGAACGCTGGCCGGCAAACGCGAGCAAAACGCCGATGGACAAGGCGATTACGGGATCACCGATAGAAAGTAAACTGTTGACAAAACCTTCGGCCGGTGCATTTTCGACCAGTAAAAAGGATTTTAAACCAATAAGAATAATAGGCACGATCACTGGCAGGAAGGATTTCAAAACCGATGGGCGGACTACATTCACCTGCTGCTCCTCGACATTTTCAGCAAAAACAGGCGTTTTGCTACCCGCATATTTTGCCCAGAAGTAACCCACGATCGCCGACGGGATCGCCACCGCAATACCTACCAAAATCAGTTTTCCAAAATCGACTCCAATAATGCCCGCCGAAGCTGCCGCGCCCGGATGCGGCGGGATGAGGCAATGTACCGAATACAAGCCGGTAGCCAGCGAAGTGGCCATCACCGCCACCGAAATACCCGTCCGCCGCGCCAGTGACTGGTTCAGTCCGCTGAGAACGATATAACCCGAGTCGCAAAAGATGGGCAGGCCAATAATAAAACCGGTCACGCTCATTGCCAGCGGCGCGCGCTTCTCTCCTACCTTGCCGAGAATGTAATTCGCCATCACGCTGGTGCTGCCGGTATGTTCCAGCACCACGCCCAATGTCGTCCCGAGGACGATCAGCAGGCCCAGGGATTTCATAATGTTGCCAAAACCTTCTTTCGTAGCCGTGATCACCTCACTCACAGGCATTTGTACGCCCAACCCGACAATAAAACACGAGATAATCAGTGCAAAAAACGCGTGTACCTTGTAGCGGGCCGTCAGCAATACAATCGCCGCGATGCCGATCAGCAGACATACGAGCAGGTAGATAAAAGAATGTTGCATGTATTTTTCTTTGAAAAAATCTGAAATAATCCAAGTACAAAATGCGCGGCGGATACTATATAAAGTAATACCGATCATTTCTACTATGAAACCCGCGTTTCTTTTCCTGCTCAACTTTCTTGCATTCCAATCCCTCGCCCAGCAAACCGACCAGATTGAAAAAGCCATGCGGCCCTTTTGGGAAGGCAAAACCATGTACAACGAGTCGGTGATGATGATTTCGAAAGATGGCGGCGCGCCTGAGGCGAAATTGCTTTTTAAACCCAAACAAATACTTTCCGTGACCGACGCAGGCCTGCAAACGACCTATGTGAAAGGCGTGGACTGGGATTATAAAGATGACAAACTGGTGCTTCTGCCGGGTTCCAAGGCAGTTTCTATGAAGTATACCGAGCTCTATCCAGATTCTGCCAAGAAGAGTTTTCCCAAACGCGGCGGCGGAAAAGTGCTCTTTGCGGAAGGCGCTTTTTTCCACAACAAACAATTGGCGGTGACTTATACGCACGGTAAAAATGAGTGGGAAGGATTGAAGCCGGTTTTTCAAAAGGATAACCTGACGGTCGCACTGGATTTGCTAAAACAGAAAAAACCGATGCGCATTTTGCTTTTCGGCGACAGCATTTCGGAGGGTGCCAATGCCAGCGGGCAGTCCAATGCAGCGCCCAACCTGCCTACCTGGGGCACATTGATCGTGGAAAAATTGAAAAGCTACTACCAGACCAACATTGAATTTACGAACACCGCAGTAGGCGGCAAAAACTCGGATTGGGGCCGAGAAACTGTGGAGGAAAATGTGAATGCGTACAGCCCTGACCTGGTAATCATTGCATTTGGTATGAACGATGGTACCGGCAAAATGACCGCCGCAAAGTTCAAAGACAACATTCAGGCGATGATCAAAAGTATTAAAGCCAAAAAGCCGGACACCGAATTCATCCTCGTCTCAACCATGCTCCCCAACCCTGAATCGATGTTTCTCGGCACCCAGCCCGAGTACACGCAGGTTTTACAGGAACTGACCGAAAAAGGCATCGTACTTGTAGATATGACGGCCGTCCACCGCGAACTTTTAAAACACAAATCCTACGAAGACCTGACCGGCAACAACATTAACCACCCGAACGATTTTCTGATCCGGTGGTATGCGCAGGAGATTGCAGGCGTGCTGATGCCTTAAAAATGTTGATTTTAAATCGCTTACAGATAGAGTTTCACCATCTCCCGCCAGTACCTCGGCCGGTGGGCTTCTTCGCCCCAAATGTAAAGTTGGTGGTTTATGCCAATGTAATTGAGTGAGGAGCTGAGCTGCTGGTTATCAGGCAAAAAAGAATCTTCTTCGCCGATGACGAGGGTAATGTCCAGCTTCTTCAACTGATCGAGCAGCTTTTCGTCCGAGATACTGGGGACGAAGCGATTAGGCATGTTGTAGTAAATGTTATCGTCAAAATACCCGTCGAAAAGATCGGCGAAAAAGGGAAGCGGCCGCGTAAGATCATAGCGGGCGCTCATACCCACGATTTTATTAAAAACCGTCGGATGTTTCAGGCCAATGTTAACGGCGTGGTAACCGCCCAGGCTGCACCCCGCGGCGATCAAGCCTCTGGTTTTGTTCTGTTTCCTGATAAATGGCACCACCTCGTTGAGAATGTAGCGCTCATATTGTATATGCCTAATGATCCGCTGCGGCGGGGGGTTGTCGGAGTAAAAACTTTCCTGGTCCACGCTGTCCACGCAGTAAACCTGGATTTCGCCGGTAAGTATCTTGTCACGCATCGCATCCACCACACGCCAGTTTTCCATGTCGTAAAAGTGTGCCGACCTCGTGGGAAAAAAGATCACCGGCACACCGCGGCTGCCGAACACCAGCAACTCCATATCCCGGTTGAGGGATGGGCTGAACCATTTGTGATATTGTCGTTCCATAGACAAACCTGGTAGTCTTAGTGGCTGAATGTCAATCCCAAACTTTCCCTGATCACGTTTTTCCAAAGCGCATATCCGGCCGGGCTCAGGTGCAGGCCGTCCTGCTCAAAAAGGTTTTTAGACGGAGCTCCCTGCTCGTCCAGCATACCGGGAAAAATATCGATATAATGCTGGTTCGGGTCCGTGTCAATCACTTCGCGGATCAGCCGGTTGGTCATTTTGATCTGCGCAATGATCTCCCACCTTTGCAAACTGGGTTTAATGCTGATAAAATAACAAGGTATATCCCCAAATTTGTCCCGGATCCTGGCGACGAGCTGCCGATAAAAAAGGCATACCTCCTCAGGCTGGGAACCATCGCCCAGGTCATTGTCGCCAGCATAGATCACGATGGTTTTGGCGGAATTGACCGGCGCCACGATGCGGTCGAAAAACCAGGCGCAGGCTGCGATCGTGGAGCCGCCGAACCCAAGATTTACCGGTTTGATATCCGCAAAATCCGTATATAATGTATTCCAAAGCGTCATACTCGAACTTCCGTAGAAGATCGTCTCCGGCTGGTAATCCAATTTACCCGCCTCTTTTTCCACACGTTGCACCTCGTCTTCGTACCAATTCATGCCTGTCTGAGATTATTTCCCGGTTTGTGTTTTAAAAAAACCAGGATCTTAAATGAAAGTTACAACCCTAATGTTATCAGGTTATTAAGAAAGTTATTCCACGGGCGAAAAACACCAGATCCTCTTTTTAAAATGCCATTAAAAAAATAAAGCCTCTTCTCAGAGGCTTGGGTCACTTAAAGCTAAACTTCACATTCCGGTACTTCGGAAGTTTTACCTGCTCCTTTAATTTCTTAAAAGACTCGATCGGCCCTTCCGCTGCGAATGCATTAACTGCCCAGGCCGGGATACTGCCGCCAGGATCGGTATGGAGCCAGTACTGGATTTTCGATTTTCCGGGGCTTAAAGGCGAGACGACCCAATGTCCTTTTGAATCACTGACACGGACAATGCCTTTTTTCTCCGGCACCATACCGCTCACGACTGGCCCTTCAATGGTAATAACCTTGCTCACAGGATTTTGCGAGGCTTTTACATGAGCCACAAAATCCCGGTTATCCAACGGCCAAGGCAAATCGATCTCCGAATGATAGTACATTTCCGTCGGCGAAACCTTGCGGATCATGGTGCAGCTCTTGGTTTTATAAACCCAGTCGGTGCCACCTTCCACATCCAGCAGCAGCGCAGCCACCTGCATCAGCGGCACATCCACCACACATTCGACCCGCAAAGCCTTAATTTTAGACCCCGGCACTTCCTGCGAGTAAACCGTAATTTCCTCTTTTTTGGTAACCAGCTTCCAATTATCCTGAGCGAAGGCTTCGGACAAGCTCAGCAAAAGCAAAAAGCAACAAAGTAATCCGGAAAATTTAAATTGATTGTAACAGGAGTTTTTAGACATAATCGCGGTCTCTCCCGCCGTCCAGTTAATGATAGGATTTTCCTTTTCAAGACAACTCAAAACCAAGTTACCCCCAGGGTGTTATTAACTGGAACGAATGAAATTAAGTTTTACGCTTTTTTGCAGCGACCATAAATTCACGGCAACTTCATCCCGCAGCCCCCGATAATGCGTATATTGAAGCATGAAAACAGTCAAAGAAAAACATGCTTTGCTGATGCGCTGGACGCACTGGGTCAATTTTCCGGTGCTGGCGATTATGATATGGAGCGGGCTGCTGATTTATTGGGCCAATGGCGTTTACACGATCAGCATTTTCGGGTACACGGTCTTCAAGTTTTTCCCAAAAGAATTTTACAAATATTTTGACCTGGGCCGGCACCTTGCCGAGGGGATGGCATTCCACTTTTTCTTTATGTGGTTTTTTGCCATAAATGGGCTTTTATATATCCTTTACACGGTTTTCTCCGGTGCCTGGCGCGAGTTGGTACCACAAAAGAAATCCTTCCGCGAAGCCTGGGAAGTGGTATTGCACGACCTCCATATCCGCAATACACTTCCCCCGCAAAACAAATACAATGCTGCACAAAGGATCGCTTATACCGCCATCATTATCATGGGTTTCGGCTCGCTGGTAACTGGCCTTGCAATCTACAAACCGGTGCAGTTTCACTGGATTACCTCGCTTTGCGGAGGTTATCATTTCGCGAGAATCCTGCATTTCGCTTTGACAATCGGATATGTGCTGTTTTTTGTGATCCACATTGTGCAGGTCGTGCTGGCCGGATGGAACAATTTCCGCTCGGTGATATCCGGGTTTGAAATTGTGCAGGTAATGTCTGCGACTAACACGCCCAACATTTACCCAACACCGCATTCCGACGCAGCTGGCTGTGATGATGAACCTGAAAATAACCCAACCGAAGCCTGATGGAAAACCAGAAATCAGCCGAAGAAATCG
Organism: Dyadobacter luticola; assembly: GCF_005860805.1. Taxonomy (GTDB): domain Bacteria; phylum Bacteroidota; class Bacteroidia; order Cytophagales; family Spirosomataceae; genus Dyadobacter; species Dyadobacter luticola. The sequence continues at coordinate 1,697,990 of NZ_VCEJ01000002.1, forward strand.
AGGAAGAGAAGCTGGACCGAAAGCTGAACCGGCGGAATTTCCTGTCATTCGCAACTTTCGCTGCCGTTGGCGCAGCAGCAGTTGGCGGGTGGAAATGGTTGTATCATGCTGACATTGAGCCGCGTAAAATCACAGGTTTTACCAGAGAACCACTTCGCGATGTGTTGAACAAAAACGAAACATTGTTCCGGAAGTTTTTTAGTCATGATCATTTGGTCAAAACCTATCCTAAATCGGAGGCGGTAAAAAACGTGCGGATCAATAGCCTGATCGGGCTTGAAAAAGAGGGTTTTGATGCAGATACCTGGGAGCTCAATGTGCAAAAAAGCAAAGACCAGATCCTGAAATTGAGATTGGATGATTTGAAAAAGCTTCCTAAAACAGAGATCGTTTTCGACTTTAAATGTGTGGAAGGCTGGGACCAGATACAACATTGGGGCGGCGTGAAATTTGCAGATTTCATGGCGCATTATCAGCTTCATAACCAGGCGAAAATGGAATACGTCGGCATGAAAACGCCGAATTCGAAATATTACATTGGAATGGATATGGAAAGCGCGCTGCATCCTCAAACCATTCTGGCCTACGAAATGAATGGTCGGCCGCTCACAATCGAGCATGGCGCGCCGCTGCGACTGATTGTCCCGGTGAAATACGGGATTAAAAATCTGAAAAGGATCGGGACGATTTCTTTTAGCAACGAGCGCCCGCCGGATTTCTGGGCAAGGCTGGGTTATGACTATTACTCCGGTTTGTAAAACCCTGAATTACTGCACCGTATACCCGCCATCAATCACAATCGCCTGGCCGGTAATGCCCGGCGCCTGGCCGCCGCACAGAAACACCGCGCAGTTGGCAATTTCCTCAGTCGTGATCAGCCTTTTCTGCGGCACCAGCGGGTAAATGACTTCTTCCAAAATCTTGTCTTCGGTAATGTTCCGCGTTTTCGCGAGGTCCCGGAACTGGTTCCTGACCAGGGCCGTATCCACGTACCCGGGGCAAATCGCATTGACCGTGATCCCCCACTCCGCCCCTTCAAGCGCAGTCACTTTCGTCAACCCGTTCAGTCCGTGCTTGGCACTGTTATACGCCGCTTTTCCTGCAAAACCAATCAGCCCGTTGATCGAAGCCATATTGACGATACATCCCGAATGCTGCTTTTTCATGATTGGAAAAACATGCTTGATCGCCATAAATGGAGCCGTCAGCATTACTTTGACCATTAATTCAAATTTCTCCACCGGAAAATCCTCCACCAGCGAAACATGCTGCAAACCCGCATTATTGATCAGAATGTCAATCCTTCCATATTCTTTTTCAGCGAAATCAATCACGGATTTCAATGCTTCCTCACTGGTCACATTACATTCCTTACCGGTCACCTGAAAACCTTTTTCTCGCAAAATCGAAGCCTGCTCCTCTGCCTTCGCACCATTCACATCGGTCAAAAGCACACGCGCTCCAAGCTCCGCAAATTTCGAGGCGATTGCCAGCCCGATGCCCGAGGCGGCACCGGTGATAATGAGGACTTTATCTTTCATGGTATTGGTCAGTTACGATCGAGGGACAAAGCGACATTTTTACCATGCACTTCCAGCATGTTAAACAAACCTTCCGTTTTCGGCTGCACGGGCTTTCCGTTGATCTGCCAGTTTTTGTACTTATTCTTCGGAAAAGCAATTAAGACCTTCCAGCTTTCTTTCGTCTGCGTCAAATTCCACTGCTCCGAGCTGCCTGATTTTTTAAAAACAACATCAATCTCATTGTCCCCCACAACCACATTCTCCAAACTCGCCTCATTCCATTCCGAAGGCATTTGGGGCTGGAAGCGGATCATTTGCTTCGAAGCCTGCGGTTTAATGCCGAAAAATTGCTGCACGATCGGCACGGCGTAGCTATACACATTCCATGCCTGCGCGATCATCCCGTAGTCGGGCGAAACTTCGTAGATCGAGCCGGGGAGTGCGAAGCTGAATGATTTGGTCATGCGTTTCAAATAGCCCAGCGCGGCGTCGGGCTGGCCGTAGTTGTTTTCTGAAATGGCCAAAACGCCCGTCGGCAATGTCATTACCGCACCGGTATAAGTGAAAACCTTGTTGTTACCCGCTACCGAACTTTCATCTTTCCCGGCCGACTCATCGCGGTCGATGCCGGTAACAAATGCGCCAAAAGGATTTACAAATTTTGAAGCCGTTTTCAATGCCGCCAATGCTTTCGCAGAATCAGCGATCCCGGTTTCCATCGGGGTGTTGACAACCCAGTTGTGATGCACCACGAAACCTTGTTTTGCAGAAAGATTTTTACTGATAATGTCCGCTTTGGCAGCTTTCAATTCCGCTACGGCCCAGGGCTTTTTCAATGTATCGGCCCGAACAATCGCATCGTCGATCAGGCTTGTCGCTTGCTTTGGTGTACCGATAAAATCGGCAAAAGAATTACTTTCCGCTACCCAGAAATCTTTGTTAATCAATGTCCTGAGCTTATCAGCATTGTTTTGATATTGTTTTGCCAATGTTTGATCACCCATTTCCGCCGCCAGAAATGCAGCGTCGGCAAACGCTTTCTGCGTGTAGGCGGCCACGTCCGTCATCTCGCTGTTCATCCCGTGGATTTCCATCATACCAAAACCGTCCGGCAGCAGGTTACCATCCTTATCATTTTCTTTGAGCAGCCACGCGAGCCCTTTTTTGATGACGGGAAAATATTTTTTGAGAAAATTCTTGTCGCCAGTCCACGAGTACACCGTCGCGATCAAAGATGCGAATTGCGGCGTTTCGTTGATGTTGCCTGGATTGTAAACTGCACCATTTGTAGAAGCTTCGTGCACAATCCGGCCATTTCCGTTGGTCTTTTCAGACAATTTATCCAGCACCGCAATCGTACTCAAAACCGCCTCCGTCTGCCCCGTCGCGATCAAACCTCTCAATGCATATTCACTATCCGCACCAAACCACCACGGATAATCCGGCGCGCCCGCCGACAAGCCGCGGCCAAATGCCGGCACATCGCGCATCAGCCAGTCCGTATCGTATTTCACCCACCGGAATGTTTGTTCCAGATTTTTATCCGGGATCGCAAGCTTGGTTTTCTCTGCCAAAGCTGCGTAGCGCTGTTTCTTGGTTTCCAGCAACTTAGCAGCATTCTTCTGTACTTCTGCAAATGTCTCCTTTGCCTTTTCGGCAGAAACATAAGAACCCGAAATTGTGATTGGCAGCAAGACAGTTTCGCCTGCCGGAATGTCAAGCGAATACCCGATCGAAGCCGTAATACCTTTTCCTTTAGGCCGATAATCACATGAAATGCTGCCTTTCGCGTGTTTTTCAGGTTTGATATTAGAACCGAATGTGACGTACCAATCATTCAAACTATCCTTTACCATCCAGCTTTGGCTGCTTTCATCCCAGCTCGCAATGTCCTGGCCATCAATCATATTTGTCCGCTCGCCCAGCCATACCGGCCGCAGGTCGCTGTAACCATTGAAATCGAATGTGATTTTCTGGTCCGTTTCCCCGGTATTGGTAAATGCAAATTCCAGCGCGACGGCCTCTTTTCCATCAGGTACAAATTGCGTCCGCTCGATCACCAGGTCTTTCAAACCCGTTTTAAAAACATGCTTGTTGGCAAAAGGAAAATTGGTGAAAGTATCCGCCTTCATGAGGCAAACCGACTGATTATCTGAGGTTACCGTCGCCACAAAACCATCCATTAGCTTCACCGGATGGTCCCAGATCCCGCCCATTTCACCCGTCACATGCCAGCCGAGTTCCGGAAATGCCCCGTCCTGCGTACCCACCATGTATACCCGGTCGCCAGCGGTAATGTAGGGCGTGTTCATGTAAACCGATTTTCCGTTAATGTGCTCGACGTCAGTCAGTAGCTTTTGAAAACCTTCCTGATTTTCGGCTTTTTTCCTGCATTGAAATAAACAGAAACCCAGCAAAAGCAACACAACAAAGCTGCGGGCGATGACCATCATTTCAGCATTTATTTTTTAACCAAAATATACTCCTGACCAGCTTCCGTTGCCAGATCAAATATTTGCTTTCCGGGGATTACCACGGAATACGCACCTGGTTGTTGCAGTTTGAAAAACGCATTGGTATTCTCGCCAGCAGCAGGTTTCAACGATTTTTTATTGGAAATTTTCAAAGCATTCGGCACCGCGACGCGGCAGTTTCCTCCCAGTTTTGAGCGCACGATCAGCTTGGTAATCTGCTTGTTGGCCCAGGTAACATCCACTTCAAAGCCGCCTCTTGCCTTCAAACCTTTCACTTCGCCGGTCGCCCACTCGTCGGGCAAAGCCGCCAGAATATTGAGCAGGCCGTCGTGGCTTTGCAGCAGCATCTCGGTGACGCCCGAGGTACCGCCAAAGTTTCCGTCGATCTGGAAAGGCGGGTGTGCATCGAAAAGGTTGGGGTAAGTACCGCCGCCATTTGTGTAGTTGGTACCCTCCATGCCGGTCAGTTTTAGCTGCTCGCGGATGAGTTTGTGGGCGTGATTACCATCCAGCAATCGCGCCCAGACATTGATTTTCCACCCCTTGCTCCAACCTGTACCGCCGTCGCCGCGCAGCTCCATCGTTTTCCGCGCAGCCTGTGCAAATTTGGGTGAATAAAGCGGCGAAATCTGACGCCCGGGAAATAACCCAAACAAATGTGAAATGTGCCGGTGCTCAGGCTCCGCCTCGTCAAAATCCTTGTACCATTCCTGCAAATTGCCTTTTTTGCCGACTTGGAGCGGGAGTAATTTGCTTCTTTTTTCGATCAATAATTTCCTGAATTCCGCATCCGTACCCAGCTTTTCCGACGCCTCGATCAGGTTTGTAAACAAGTCCCAGATTATCGACATATCCATCGTAGTCGCCACCGAGACGGTGCCTTTGTTTCCTTTTGAATCAATAAAAACATTCTCCGGCGTGGTCGCGGGCGAAGTTACCAGGTTGCCGTTTTTATCCGGAATCAGCCAGTCGATACAGAATTCTGCGGCCGATTTCATCGTCGGATAGGCAGTTTTGGTCAAAAATTCCTTGTCGCCCGTGAACTGGTAATGTTCCCACAAATGCTGGCAAAGCCACGCGCCGCCCATCGGCCAGTTAGCCCACGACGGACTACCGCTCACGGGATTGGTCGTCGCCCAGATATCCGAGTTATGGTGTAAAACCCAGCCTTTTGCATTGTAAAAATTCTTCGCGGTTTCGGTCCCGGTCACTTTCATTTTCCCGATAATATCCAACAGCGGGCCGTGCAGTTCCGATAAATTCGCAGTTTCCACCATCCAGTAATTCATCTGGGTGTTGATGTTGGTGGTATAATTGCTGCTCCAAGGCGGACGCAGCTCGTGGTTCCAGATACCCTGCAAGTTCGCCGGGATGCCGCCCGGACGTGAGCTGCAAATCAGCAGGTAGCGGCCAAACTGAAAATAAAGCGCTTCTAGGGCCGGATCTTTCGCGCCTTCCGTATAATTTTTCAAGCGCTCGTCCATCGGCTTGTCCGCAGCAGGGTTATCGTTCAAAACCAATGTAGTACGGTTGAAAAACTGGTGATAATCCTTGATATGGTCCGCCTTCAATGTCTCAAAACTTTTCGCGACCGCAGGTTTCAGATATTGCTCCACCAGCATTACCTCATCTTTTCCATCCTTGTCCGGACATTTATCAAAACCATTAAAACTTGTCGCGGTAGAAAGCAGCAACGTGACGTCGCTGGCATTGGTAATGTGTACGCCAGCGGTATCCGTTTTCACCTCACCGTCAGACTCTTTCACTTTTAAACGCAACTCAAACCGCATCCCCTTGCATTGCGCCGGATCATTGTAAACCAGCGGAATTTCCATCGTTTGCATATAGCTTGGATCGGTGTGCAGCGGCGCCTGGCCTTTCATCGCCAGCTGGTCATTTGCGATCACGACATTCTTGTAAACCAGTTGGCTATTCGTAGAGGCTGTAAAGTTCAGCGCGCCTTTTTTACCGGCTTTCAACCTGATAACCATGATTTGATCCGGTGCAGAAATAAAAATCTCTCGGCTGTATTCCACGCCATCGACGGTGAATGTGGTAGTTGAAAGTGCATCCGAAATGTCCAGCTCGCGACGGTAGGCACTAGGTGTTCCCTTCAAATCCTGTTTAATCGACAAATCGCCCAGCGGCTCGTAAGATTCTGTAAATAAGCCTTGTATCTTGCTCGTCAGCTGCTCGGCCAGTTTGTAGTCTTCATTTTCCAAGGCTTTGCGCACTTCCGGCAGATATTTCGCGACACCCGGATTCGGATTAGTATTCGCCGGCCCGCCCGACCAAAGTGATTCCTCATTCAACTGAATCAGCTCCTCATTAACACGCCCGAAAACCATCGCCCCGATCCGCCCATTCCCGACCGGCAAAGCTTCATTCCAGTTGCGGGCAGGTTGCTTGTACCAAAGTTTAAGTCCCTGCTGGGCAAAGGTTTGATTTGAAAAAATGAAAAAAATAGCGGCGAGCGCGAGCACATGCACACAGCGTTTTGTAGACAGGATCATCGTTTTTATTTAAGGTATTTATTTAAAAGGCAAAGCGCGTTTTTCCAATTGTTGGTTTCTAAAAAATTCAATTTCCCCCTCGCCCATCCAGTTCACTTCCTGGAAAACATCCAGCAATTCGGTCACATTATCAATGTTGCGTTTATTTAGTGAGCGGATGACGTCGCCCTTTTTCAGACCGGCGCGGGCCAGAATGCTGCTTTCGGCTGCGTTTTCCAGCACTACCCCTTTTTCGTCCGGCAAACCATAAGCCGAGCGGTCACCCAAACCATTCACATTCCGCAATTTCCCACCCAACCAGCTGATTTCCTTCGCAGCTTGTCCATCGTCCAGCACATTCAATTTCGGCAGCGGAACCTTCGCAGCCTTGGCCTTTAATTCAGGAGATACCACGCCAAACTGATCCATCGGAAAGTTCACAAAACCGACTTTCAGCGCCGGGCCACCCGGTTTTACCTGATAATTTCCGCTCTCCGCATCCACAAACATCGGGTCACCAGCAAGGCTGTGCGCATCGGTTTTGTTAGCCTGCGACTTTTCAAGCCCATTTTGATCAGGAAAAAGATTATAGTCCACTTCTTCACCCCATGATTTTATTTGAATCGGGAAATAAGGTTTTGTCACAATGTTCTTTCTGAAAACATCCCCGCTTTCGGCAAACCAGACGTGCGGGTGAAAAGAATTATTGATCATAATGTTGTTCTCCACAATCCGCTTGAAACCTTCACGCAATTTCAAGCCACCATTGAGGCATACATTGTTGTAAATGTGATAGTTACTGCTGCCATCGTCGAGATCAATGTCCCAGCCGTGGTCGCAGCGGAAGCGGTTGTTGCGGATGATAATGGTTTTTCCGGCGTCCAGCAAAATGAGTTCGGGATGCGCGGCGGCGAGTTTGTCCATCACTTCGCGGTCGGGGTGCCAGTAGCGGTCGCGGCCCCAGGAATTGAACGAGCCGTGATCGCCGGTTTCCTGCACGGTATTGAAAACATCATTGAACTCAATGATATGCCCGCCCCAGGTACCCTCGCTCACATTGATGCCCGAGCGGGGAATGTTGTAAATCGTGTTGTGGCTCACGGTAATGTCCATGCTCATCGAAATCTGCACGCCCGCCACCTGCTTCTCCACCTGCCCGAGGCCTTGCATCAGATTGTCATATACCTTACAGTCAGCAGGATAGTTGTTCGTTTTCGGCCCCGGCGTCTTGTCCAGTTTTTCATAAGCCACCGATTCATGGTATTCAAAACTTGGTGAGCGCACCGCCGCAGGATCGCCCACAAAGCACACCGCACTGGCGCCAATGTTATCAAAATGACAACCTGAAACTTCGCTTTTTCTATTGTAATTACTGAAAAACACCCCATTTCCTCCGACCGCGTTGAAGTAACATCTATTGACCGAAACCTGCTCGGTACCTTCCAAAACCACCGCCCCGCCGCGGTAAATCGCCCAGTCGCTTCTTAGCAGCGGCTCTTTGGTGTCCATAAAAGTGCGGAGCGTATGAGCAAACTCAAAGCCTTCGAGGTGAATGTTGCGGACCGGACTGGTGGCTGTCCCGCGGAATTCAAAAAGATGTTTGATCTGGGGAGAAAGTATTTTCGCCGTTTTCAGGTCAATGTTGGCGGGCGGATATAGGTAAAGCGTTTTTGTTTTTTTATCAAAAAACCACTCACCCGGCGCGTCCAGCTCTTCCAGCACATTCTCGATGAAGCGGTATTTATCATGCATCCCCATCTGCCGGTTGTTCTGATAACCGCCTTCGAGCTGCAAGGTATCGGCACTTTTGCCTTTCACAACATAATGATAATCACCCCACTCATGCTTGTGCAGCGCATGAATGTAAGCGCCCTCGGGATTTTTCCAAGATTTGATTTTTGACGGCGAAAGTACATCTGCGGCATACCCGCCAAAGTGGCTGGCGGTAGAATCATAATTGGGATACCGCGCCATCCGGAGCTTTTGACCATCAATAAAAAGTTGGTCAAAAAGGAAATTGCCCGCGACAGTCGCTTTTTGAATGTTACCCTTATAAACCGACCATTTTACAGGAATTTCAGCAGCCCCGCTAATCACGACTTTTTCGCCGGGAAAAGCTTTAAAAGTAGCTTCCTGACCCGCCCGACGGGAATCTTGCGGCGTGAAAATGATGGGTTTGGACAAAAAATAAGAGCCGGCCCGCAGGAATACGGTCACCGGCTCATGGATATTTCTGATCTTGATTTGCGCGGCTGAAATGGTTGCCAACGGCTTTTCCTTCGTCCCCGGATTTTGATCACTTCCTGTTTTCGACACATAAATGTCGGCCGAAAATGCAGTGGCAGGCAGTGTGAGCAGTATTGCCAAAAGCCGGCACTGGGCAAATCGGAGCAGGAAACATTTCATTGGCTTCAACGGTAACCGGGTCGGGATGCTGTTATAAGCCAAATATGCGCGTATTATTTAATGTTTTTGGAAAAAAATTTCAGCGCTCGCACCAAATCAAATCAATCTTCGAGCTGAAAAACAATCTCCGTCTGCCACTTTTCGGGATTTGGTTCAAGGGTCGGATCAACCAGATAAACCTCCGTGCGGCTGCCCCAGCAAGCGGTACCTTCAATCGTTTCCCGTTTTTCCTTCAAGCCCTGCGCTTCAATCCAGCTTTCGAGCGCCTTGTGTGCCTCCATCATGTATTTAAAATCGCCGGTGTAAACGAGCGACGCATAATTTCCAGCCGGAAATGCGCCAGCCTGCACATATTCGTCTCCTTCCACCGCCCGCGCCACCGGAAAACCGGCTTCACATTCAAGTTCATTTTGCGGATCAATGGATTTATACAGAAAAAAATCATAACCCGCCGGTTCAATCTTCCTTTGGTCCATCCACTGCTTCACTTCGGGAATCAGCGGCGGCAAAGCATTCGGAATGTCGAACATGTGCACCTTTTTACGGATCGCGAGATAAGGCCTTTCGGGGCGAAATTCAGTTTTAGGTTCAGAAAGCATAAGTGTTGTTAATGTTGTTGATGATCAAAATTAACAAGTGAAATTTCCACCGGGCGGGTGCGATTGCGACAAATTCGGCGGGAAAATGCGACAAGCTACACCTTTGGCTCCCAGCCTTTTTCATACTCCCGCGACCACAACTTCTGCGCATCCTTATCCCCAATAATATGTCCGTTTTTCGGATCGATTTTCAGATCGCGGCCTACGCGCCAGGCAATGTTGCCGAGCTGCATTGCTACCACGCTTTTAAAGCCCAGCTCGACGTCGCAATTCGGCTTACGGTTGTTTCTGATCGCGTCCAGAAAGTCAGCGACGTGCATATTGTCCATCCCGAGGCTCGGGCTGGCGGTGTTGCGACCCTGCATTACTTCTTCTCCTTCGCCGGATTTTACTTCTTTGGTCAGTTTGCCGTCGAGGTCGTACACTTTATAGTTGTCGCCGCCGGTGTCCAAACTGCCGTTTTCCCCATAAAAAATAATCCCGCGGTCCGCCCCCTCGATCTTGCGGCCATTTGAACTTCTTGACTCCCACATTAACGAAATCCTGCCCGGATAATCCATCGTGATAATCTGCGTGTCAGGCGTTTCCCAGTCATCTTTAAACTCATATCTACCACCTACCGAGCTGACGCGCGTCGGGAAATCGACATTCAAACCCCAGCGCGCTACGTCTACTTCATGGGTACCATTATTCAGCGCCTCGCCGGTGCCCCAGTGCCAGAACCAGTGCCAGTCGTAATGTATCAAACCATCTTTGTAAGGCATACGCGGAGCGGGACCTTGCCAAAGCTCATAATCCAGCCAGCTCGGCACGGTGCCTGGTTTCAGATACGTGGCTTTACGTTTGTTGGTATACCAGGTTTTGGCCAGGTACACCCGGCCGATGATTCCCTGGTGCAGCGCCTCGATGCCTTTGGTCAATGTTGGCGCAGAGCGACGCTGGGCACCCATTTGTACTACTCTTTTATATTTTCTGGCGGCTTCCACAGCCATTTCGCCTTCTCTTGGGTTGTGGCTCAGCGGTTTTTCTACATATACATGCTTGCCTGCCTGGCAGCCCATAATTGTCAGTGGCGCGTGCCAGTGATCGGGCGTCGCAATGTAAATCGCGTCGATGTTTTTGTCTTCCAAAACTTTCCGGCAATCCTTTTCTGATTTCGGCGTCGCTACCTGCTTTGCTTTCATCACGGTTTCGATGGCTTTGGGTATGGCGCGCTCGTCCACGTCGCAGATAGTAGCTACCTCCGCATTTTTCTGGCTGGCAAATGTGCCCGACATGCCGTTACCGCGGCTGTTGACGCCGATCGTCGCGACGCGGATCAAATCGTTGGCACCGATGATACGGTTGTAACTTTTAGGACTGAATGTGGGTAAGCCGCCGAGTGTCGGCCCAGCCAATGCTGCACCCAGCGAGCCAGCTGCTGCTTTTTTTATAAAATCACGTCGATTTTGCATGGAAGTTTTTGTCAGGATTTTGAATGTAAAATTTAGAAGGTGCCCCGGCAATGCTTTTACCTGCCCGAAAACAAAAAAGGAAACAACCGGTCGCCCGGTGTTTCCTTCGTCTGGGGTTTAGGAATAATAGTCTTTAAGGTCTTTTCAATGCCTGGGCGGCGGCTTATTTCAATGAAACATCGGCTTCTTTGGCCAGAAAATCAGCGTTTTCCTCGGCAAGTCCGGCGGTTTTCCAGGTAAGTAAAGCATCATCCGGCACTACTTCAATCGGCGTGATGCTCGCTGACGCTGAGGACGATTCGTTATAACCAATGTTGGTCGAGCGGTTGTAGCAGGAGATCATCGACCAGCGCGGCCTGTCGGACAAATTGGCCTCGGAGCGGTGCAGAATATTGCTGTGAAAATAGAGAATATCCCCGGCTTCCAGCTCCACAAAAACATGCTCCATCGTCTTCAAAGCCAGATCCACATAACGCTGCGATGCACCCACCTGCTCACCGGAAAAGCCATGCTCGACGCGGCCAATTTTGTGTGAACCTTTGATAACCTGCAGACAACCATTTTCCTGGTTCGCATCTGTGATCGCCACCATGACCGACATCATCTGGTCGGGATAAAGAAATTCATTTTTATACCAGTAACCATAATCCTGATGCCACTCCCAGGCACCGCCCACGCGCGGCTCTTTCTGCATCAGTTTGGAATGATAGTGGCAAACCGAATGCGCATCATCGTCCTCGGCGCGGTCCAGAAGCTGATCCACCGCATTGACCAGCGTTTCGCCGCGGGTCAGCAGGCCGTACACATCATCACCCGGCTTGTACCAGAGCGACAGCTTACTACGTTTGCCGCTGCTGTCATTCACATTGATGGCATGCTTGCTCACCGCCGCGTCCTCGATCGCAATCTGATAAAGTCTCGAAATTTCTTCCTGATCGTAAAAACCTTTGGCGATAAAATAACCGTCTCGGTGATACTGCGCGATTTGTTCCGGGGTGAGTGCTTGCTTTGCCATAAATGCTACATTGTATTATTACGTTTCAAAATTCAGTTATTCCAAGAATAAACAAATGAACGATTTTACTGTAAACATGGATTATTTTACCTTTGGCAAAAGTCTTCTTCTTAACATTAACTTAATATGTCCGTCAAGAAAAGCAGGGGCTTCGAAGGCGAGCTGATCATTGAAATCCCCAAAGTTGCAGCTACACATTGCGAGGCGCTGCCTTTAATTTCATCGCTTTATCTTTCGCGTATCGGATTCTATCCCAAGGCTTTATACCATTATTACCAGCGTCCGGCAGGTATCTCCCAAGCCATTTTTTTATATTGTACCGACGGAAAAGGCTGGATCACGATCCGTGGCGAAACCTTCACGGTACAGGCCGGCGAAGTGTTTATTATTCCAACTGACATCCCGCATTCGTACGGCGCCGATGCCAAAAATCCATGGAGTATTTATTGGCTGCACCTGGTTGGGAAGAACGCGAATGACGCTGCTTTAACGATTATGGAAGCTGAAAATGGCATGCTGCGCCCGGTGCAAGTCGGGCTTTCGGAGGAGCGGAATGTTTTGTTTAAAAGAATTTGCACAACATTGCTCAAAGGGTACAGTGCCTCTAACCTGCTTTTCGCAAACCTCACGCTAGCTTACTATCTGTCCACATTCATCGCCAGCGAGCAGTTTAACCGCCAAAATGCGCTTCCTGCCCAGGAAAACGCCGTCGACCGGTCGATCAGGTACATGCAGGAAAATTTGTCGACCGCAATCACACTGGATAATATTGCCCAATCGGCCCATCTTTCGGTGTCGTTTTTTTCAAGAAAATTCAAACAGGAAACCGGGTATGCGCCGATCGAATATTTCAATCATTTGCGCATTCAGAAGGCTTGCCAGCTGCTGCATTTCAGCGAGCTGCGGATCAATGAGGTTGCCTCCCAGATCGGAATTGACGATCCATTTTATTTTTCAAGATTATTCAAACAGCAGATGGGGATTTCGCCGGTGCTGTACCGGAAAAACCGCGGGGCAGAAACCGGGATCTGAAACTATAAGTATCTCCTTTTCAGCAGGTTCATCATGAACACATTGATCTCCCACTGGTCGCCAAGCGGCATTTGGGTATAGGCTGTCACCGGCATGTAAGTCGCCGGACCGAACTCAGTCGTGACAGTCAAATCAATGTCATCCTTGCGGTGACGCTTCACCACCCGGTCCCACCAGTTGAGGTGCGCCTGCAAGGTTGTGGCCCACTCGGGCGCACGGGGATCATTCACCTGCGGGCCTTCCGGGTGGCCTACGCGGCTGTGAATGTGTACAGTATGCGCAATTGCCAGCGCCACTTCCTCCTCCTGATCGTCCAGCAAACATTCGTGCACATTGCACCAGTGTGAAATGTCGAGAGTGATTTTCAGGTCGGGAATTTTTGTAAGATAATCGGCAGTGATATGCGCCGCGAAAAGACTTTTCCCTCGATGGGTTTCGTGGATAATGCTGATCCCCGATTCTTCGGAAAGTGCTTTTGCAAGATCGAAAAGCCTTTTATTTTGATCAAAACTAAAATAATCCTTACCAGTCTGGCAGTTGATAAAAACCGGTTTGGCGTCGATCAGGTTGCGAAGGTATTTTTCGTAGTTGGCTGCGTGCTGATTGATATCTTTCTCGAAAGACTGCCAATACTGCCCGATCAGTTCCAGGTTATGGTCAGCCAGCGCATCCAGGATTACCGCTTTTTCTGTTGGGTCAAAAGGCAGTGCCATCTCTACCCCGTCATATCCGGCGGCTTTTACTTTTTTACAAAAAAGAGGAAAAGGAAGCGTATTCCCCCACTCCGGCGCGTAGAATTTGATCTTCATAAAAAACTGACTTTAACCCGATGATGTACCGGATTAAAGTCAGTTTGTCGTGAATGTTACCCTTGTCTAGTAGGTCAGACTTTTCAGATAAGCCATCGTTTGCGGCACCTGGGTGGCGTAGCTCGGACTTTCGTCTTCTATATAATAATGTTCGATGCCCGATTTTTTCGCGGCTTTCAAAATCGCCGGAATGTCCAGCTGGCCGGTGCCGAGCGCTACATCATTGGTCACCGGCGTGCCGCCCGAGAGATTTCCTTCCACGCCTTTGCGCAGGTCTTTCATGTGCATCAGCTTGTAGCGTTTTGGATATTTGGTAAGCAGCCCGGCCGGATCGCCGCCAGGGAAAAACGCCCACAAAACATCGAGCTCGAAGCTGACGTATTTCGGATCGGTTTTCTGGATAATGTAATCCATCAAGGTGCCGTCTTCATATTTCTCAAATTCATAGCCGTGGTTGTGGTAGCAGAATGTGAGGCCAAACTCGTCTTTTAGTTTTTTTCCAATTGTATTAAAATCTTCCACTGTTTTTTGCGCCATTTCGAGGGTAAAAGGTCCTTTGTGCGGTACCCAGGCCACGCGGACAAATTTGGCGCCCAGCGTTTTGGCATTCTGTCCTACCTCCTGCGTTTTTTCCAGCGCATCACCATACTGCACCCCGAAAGACGAACATTTGATACCCCGCTCATCGAGCATTTGCCGCAGCTCGGCAGCCGTTTTTCTAAACAAACTTGAAAATTCAATGTCGGTGATCCCCAGACTTTTCAATGTATCCAGCGTCGCAGCGGGATCTTTGGAAAAACTGGCGCGGTAGGTATAGGAAACCATACCAGGAGTTTGCGGGAAAAGGGGCTTGCCTTTTTGCGCGAAGAGTTCATGGGTAGTTGTGGAGAGAAGAAATGTCAGGAACAGCAGAATTCTGGATCTCATAGTCAGTACTTGGTTGGGTTGCTTTTGATATACATAAAGACGAGACAGAGCGCTTTTCTCCCTGAGTTGCACAACTGCGGATGAAAATCACAAGGCTGGGTCTCGGTTTAAATGTGGCTTTTTGGAGGTTTTGAGGGCATGTCTACCTTTTGTATACCTCGCTTCCGGGGAGGTTGACCTTTTGTGTACCCTCAAAAATTGCCGCAGCTTTTTATCCGCCCTACGTTTGCATTGCCTTCCGGAACAAAGCGCTTTGGGCTGGTCGGCGAAAAAATTTGCACCATTTTAAAATCAAACTTTTACATCTGTTACCATGAAAAATTTAATGAAAAGTGCCCTGTTTTTACTGATCGGACTGAGCGCCTGCCAGAAAGAAAATGTTGAACCGACCACAGATCCCCGGCAGGCAAACGAAGCTGGTTTAAGGGAATCAGCATTGCCGTCGACCGCACCTAAAAACTACAAATTGGTCCAGGAAAGCAATGCGAAGCTTTCTTATGATGAGAGCGGCCGCGTGTCAAAACTCATTTTTGAAGCAGCCCACCGCGGCGCGATCGGGACGACGGGTACTTATGTGGTTTACAAATATGGCGCGCACCAGGTTTCGTCTGTCATGTACTATAACAATTCAGTTTATCAGCGCTCAACTTACCTGCTCGATGGTGCCGGACGCTGCTACGAATCCAATCAGTTTGACTACGAAAGCGCTGGTGGAAATGCTTATGTAGAGAAAGAAAGCAGCTTTACTTACCAATACAATGCGACCGGCCGCCTGATCAGCCGGACCAACAAGCTGGCTGCCACTGAAAAAACAACATTCGGCTGGAATGCTGCCGGCGATATGACCAAAATCACGGGCACCGATTTCAGCGGCGGAAGGGCGTACCTCCCGACAAAAGCCAACTCCACACTCTATTACGACCAGCCTACCGGCGATCCGATTTTGGACAACACACTGGCTGTCAACGAAGAGGCTTTCAGCTTACCGGATCGTTACCTGCCGATTTTCGGGAAGAAAAGTTTGCACCTCGTAAAAATGAGTTCCTACCAGCCTACCCAATATGCCACTTATTTCAATTACACATTGAACGCGGACGGCTACCCGACCAAAAGAGATACCTACGAAGTGACCGGCGCCAAACTGGTCGAAAGCAACACTTACGGCTATTTGGTGACAAACATCGGTCTTCATTTATAAGTAGAATGACTTCCTGCTAAACGCATGAGGTAAAAATATTGAAGCGCTAGTAGAAAAAAAGGGCGACTGTATTATCTTTCAATCCCGATGGATTGCAAGTATGTCACAGTCGCCCTTTTATGAATCCCTCTCCAAAATACATTAACCCGATACTGGCGAAAATTACCGCCGGCACCGGTGAAATGGGTGAAATTATCCGCTCTTACAACTGGGCTACATCCTCGGTGGGACCGGTCGATAGCTGGCCGCAAAGTCTCAAAACGGCCCTCAGCATTATCCTGCACTCCAAATTCCCGATGTTTTTATTTTGGGGAAAACATTTAACCTGCTTTTACAATGACGCCTACCGGCCCAGCTTAGGCGATAACGGAAAACATCCGTCGGCGCTGGGGATGCCCGGAGAAGAGGTATGGCCGGAAACCTGGGCGGACATCAAACCGCTCATCGACAGTGTATTGGCCGGAGAGGGTGGTACGTGGAGCGAAAACCAGTTGCTGCCGATTTTCCGGAACGGCCGGATGGAAGATGTATACTGGACATTCAGTTACAGCCCAGTGGCCGACGAATCTGGTAAGCCGTGTGCGGTTTTTGTGACCTGTACCGAAACTACCGGAATGGTGAAAACAATGACCGAACTCAAAGAGAGCAAAAATCTCCTTGAATTTGCAATCGATGCCACGGAGCTCGGGGTGTGGGACTATAATCCAAGGACCAATAAATTTACCGGCAATGTTCGCCTGAAAGAATGGTTTGGCTTATCGCCGGTTTGCGAGATCGACCTTTCGCACGCGATAGAGGTGATGGCAAAAAAGGACCAGCAGCGCGTCACCAAGGCCATCAGTGATGCACTGGTGTATGAATTGGGTGGGAAGTATGACATTGAATATACCATCATCCACCCGGCGACCGGGTTTGAAAGAATGGTCCGCGCTAAGGGAAAGGTCTGGTTTACGGAGGATCATGAAGCATATCGCTTCAACGGAACCTTGCAGGATGTTACCGAGCAGGTTGCGGCACAGGCCCAGCTGGAAGAAATTGCCGAAAAAATGCAGCTGGCCATCAATGCGGGTAACCTCGGCAGCTATGAACTGATTTTTGAAACCGGCGAAATAGTCGCTACGCCCCAGTACAAGCTTCACCTGGGCATGGCAACTACCGAGCCGCTCACATTTACAAAGCTCGTTTCGCTTATTCTCCCGCTCGACCAGGAAAAGGTGCAGCGGGCAGTGCAGACAGCTGTTGACCAGCATACCACTTTCCATGCAGACTACCGGGTTACGGCCTCCGACGGGTCGATCAGATGGGTGCGGGCGGCGGGAAATCCGGTGTATGACGACCAGGACCGGGCTGTCAAAATGGTAGGGGTGACGCTGGACATTACGGAACAAAACGAGTTTGCGGAGGCATTGAGCAAGCAGGTCAACGAGCGGACGGTGGAGTTGCAAAGGTCTAATGATGATCTGATGCAGTTTGCCCACGTCACCAGCCACGACCTGAAAGAGCCGATCCGCAAGATCCGCATTTTCGCAGGACGCATCCAGAATGAGCTGAGTGCGGTTTTACCGGAAAAAGGACTCCGGTATCTGGAAAAAATTCAGCACGCATCGTCGCGGGTGATGCAGATGATCGAGGGTATCCTGACTTACTCGGAGGTAAATGCAACCAAGCCTGAAATTGAAAAAATTGACCTGAATAAGGTGATTGAGGATGTGGAAACGGATCTTGAACTCATGATCCACGAAAAAAAGGCGACGATCAGGAAAGTGGTTTTGCCTGAAATAGAGGGTACGCGCGTGCTGCTCTACCAGCTTTTTTACAACATTATGAACAACGCGCTGAAATTTTCAAAGGAAAACGAAAACGCGGAGATCGGCATTACTTTTCAGTATCTGGGCGATCGCGTACCAGCGGTTGAGATCGCTGTCGCCGACAACGGTATCGGCTTCGATAATGAATACCAGTCGCGGATATTTACTACTTTTGCGCGACTCAATTCCAAAGATAGCTACGAAGGTTCGGGGCTGGGACTGGCGCTTTGCAAGAAGATCGTGGAACGACACCACGGTACGATCAGAGCCAGCGGACAGCCGGGAGAAGGATCGGTTTTTCACATTACATTGCCGCTGGTGCAGGGTTAGCGGGGTTTTTGACAAGAAGGTTGCATGAAAGTGAGGAGGATTTTACTGGTAGACGACGACTCCGACGATTCGGAATTATTTCTGGAAGCCCTGCATGACCTGGACGCTTCCATCACCTGCCGCAGCGCCACCGACGGCGTGGATGCACTCAAAAAACTCGACAGCCCGGAACGTCCCGACATCATTTTTCTGGATGTGAATATGCCTCGTATGGATGGCTGGGAATGTCTTGATGCCATCCGTAACAATCCTTCATTTCAGGAGATACCGGTCGTCATGTACTCCACTTCCTCGCACGAAAAAGAAGTTAAAAAGGCGCATTCCAAGGGTGCTAATCATTTTTTCAAGAAACCCGACAGCTTTATCGCGCTGAAAGAAACCCTCCGCCACGTGATAGGACTGGGTTGATTTACCTATATTTGAAATAATAATTATTCGCTGCTGACTTGGGACGACTTTTATCCATCCTGCTTTTCTGCCTGCTGCTTTACAACATGATCGGCTACCCGGTGGCTTATTTGCTGGAAGGTGGTCATGCAACAAGCGGTAAGTCAAGCGAATATGTGGAGCGACAGGCTTTTTCCGAGGACATTGTGATCAAAGTTCCGGTGTCGCTTCCTTATCAGGTGAGCTGGGATAATCCGGAGCCAGCCGAGGGTAAAATCCGGCATGAAGGCGGACATTATCGCATGAAAACCAGGCAGTTGGTCAATGATACGATGTACGTACATTGCGAAATTGACCAGAATGCGCGTGACCGGTACACCATGCTGGTTTCTAAAATTCAGGATGAGATAGGCGGCGGCAAACCTCATAAAAATACGCCTTCCAAAGTCCTCAAAAATTTCCTCAAAGAATTCCTTTCACTCGACAGAAAGCATGTTTTTTACGTGTTAGAATGGACGCCTCCACACCTGCCGGTTGCTGATCAGTATCAGTTTGCGCAGTCGGCCGCGATCATTCACGTACCTTCTCCCCCACCCAATCAGGGTTAAGTAGCTTCATTTTCTTTTTTAGTAACGCCTGCTTTGCATGGACAATGCTGTTCATACTTATCTGCACGCGCATTCACTCAATCATGATTTGATTTCTATTTTAATCCAATGAAAAAGTTTCTATCTCTGACATTCGCGGTCGCACTGACCTCACTCCTTTCTTTCAAAACATTGGCGCAAGGCTGCGTGGCGATCCGCAGCACGGGTAATGCCTGCATGCTCGCCCACGCCGACAGCACCGATCACCAGCAGTGGATTTTGACCACCAGCGGCCGTTATTTTAAATCTTTCAGACATTATTCGGGCACCGAAGAAAACAAGGACCGCCTGAAACAACATACCGAGGTAATTAACCATACTGCATCGATTGACATTAACCTGACCCGCATCCTGAACGATCGATGGTCGATCATGATCGACTTGCCGGTGATTTCCAACGCGCGCTCTTCCTTGTATGAGCATGGGCTGATTAACGGTGTGAACAAGTTTAACGAGCGTCACAGCACACATTCTTTCGGTGTCGGTGATATGCGCATTGCGGCTTACCACTGGCTGTTCGATCCGAAAAAAAGTACCCGTGGGAACATCCAGGTTGGGCTGGGTATCAAATTACCAACCGGCGATTACGATTACCAGGATTACTGGCACAATGTAGGCCCGAACGGAAGCAAAGAACTCCGCACTGTGGATCAGTCGATCCAGCTCGGCGATGGCGGGACGGGTTTTACGGTGGAAGCCAATATGTACCGCAACATTACCCACAATTTCGGGGTGTATGCCAATTTTTACTACCTGGTTAACCCAAGAGAACAAAACGGCGTGCGCACTTACCGCGAAACGTTGACCCCAAGGCTGGCCAACGAAGCAATCATGAGTGTCCCAGACCAGTATATGGCGCGCGGCGGGGTGAGCTACGCGATCAGACATAACCTGACTTTCGCGGCTGGCGCACGGTTGGAAGGCATTCCGGTGCATGACATTGTGGGCGGCAGCGGCGATTTCCGCAGACCAGGCTATGTATGGAGTATTGAGCCAAGTTTGAATTACCAGGTGAATAAGGTGAGTATTTTTGTGAGCGTACCGGTGGCTTTGGCGCGTAATCGTACGCAAAGTGTGACCGACAAGGAAAATTCTGTTACCTATGGCACTTACATCCGCGGAGATGCAGCTTTTGCCGATTATTCTGTCAATGCAGGTATTTCTTTTAAGTTTTAACAAAACAAAAATCCCCTTCACGAACTGCGCGAAGGGGATTTCAATCTTCTCATAACAAACTATTGCTTTACAAACCTGCGGCTGACCACCGAGCCGTCGGTCATGGATATTTTTAATGTGTAAATACCGGCGGGCAGGTTTTTCAGGTCAATGTTCAGATTCGGTTTTTCGGCCTGCCTTTGCAAACCATGTCCTTTCACATCCAGGATTTGCAGCGACCGGATACCTTCCGACCGCGCGGTTTGAATGATAAGCTTATCCGTGGTAGGATTTGGAAAAATGACAGTTTCTGACTCTTCTCCCGCATTCATTTTCACTTCCCGGATGCTGCTCCAAGCATAAGTTCCATCAATATCGATCATTTTGAGCCGGTAAAAATTCTGCCCGGCTTTCGGCGAAATGTCCTGGAAAGAGTAGCTGGTAAGGCTGGCTTCGGAACCCGCCGCGGCGAGGCTGCCGATGTATTTCCAGTCCTTGCCGGTACTGCTGTGCTGAATGTCAAAGGTTTTACTGTTGACTTCCGAGCTGGTTGCCCAATTTAACAATACCGTTTTTTCTTGTTTTGTTGCTTCAAAAGAAACCAATGTTACCGGCAGCGAAGAGCAGGCGGTGCGGATTTCCGAGGGAAAGTTGCAGCCTGGCGCATTGTCGGAAATTGCTGGCGCCATAATGCGGGAAGATACCGAGCCGCCGACCATCGCGCAGATCATCACCACGGCGCAGTTGCTTAGCATCGAATTACCGGTGATCTGCAATGCACCCGACATACCTATCGGATGGTTCAGCGCGTTAATGTCCGTCAAAACCGGGTTTTGATCAATCGTGATATTGCCCCAGACCATACTAAGCATGTCCAGTCCGCGGAAGCTCGTGAGATTTGGATTGTTAACGACGCTGATGCTACCGAAAATCGTTTCGATTTTTTTCAGCTTTCCAAAACTCACAATGTCATTACCCGAAATGGTGACATTTCCGACGATGGCCGTGTACTGGTCTTCATCTACGAAATTGTCGATTTCGGCCTGGGTCGTAAAATTCAGGTCCCCGACATAATCGCCGGGGTCCTGGGCAACAGCCGTGTGACCGGCGACAAGCTGGACGAAAATGATAAAAGAGGGAAGAATACGTTTTTGTAAAAGTTGTTTCATAGGTGCCGAGGCGTTGAGTTTCAGATAAGTTATTCTAAAACTATCCTGCGCAAATCAACTTCGCCAGAATATGTATGTCAACATACCTGGAATTGCAGTCAACCATGAAAAATTTGTATGTAGCTGCTAGCTGTCAGTATCTCAGTCGCTTTCCAGGTTCGGATATTCTTCCTGGACGATTCAACACAATTAATTTACAACTAAATAATTAGTTTTCTTGACCCGGTTGCTTCTTTTAAGAAATGTAACCGCAAGATGAGAACAATCTGTTATTCCCTGATCCTATTCCTGGCATGCCTGGGCTGCGCAAAACAGCCGTCGCTGCCGACCGATAGCAAGTTTAATGTGACTGCCAGTTTGAATGATACATCCTGGTATGGGACCGGAAAAGTTTTGAGGCTGCGAAATCAGAGACAAGACTTGAAGAAAGTGAAGAAATTCAACCTGGTGATTTTTACTGATATTGACTACAACGGTTTTGGCTCTTATCCTAATCCCAAAACGAAAAATGGCTGTGCTGAGCCGGAATGCACCAAATCGCAATCGCTGGTGATTTATAATATTCCCCTGAAAAAACGTCAAAACCGCATTGACAAGCTGGATCGTAGCCGGCAGTTCAAAAATGAATATGCTTCATTTTCATACATTGGCAATGCAGGTGGGTTAATGAAAAAATACGTTTATCAGCACGAAAAGCCTGGTTGGATCAGGGTTACCAGGTTTGACAAAGCAGCGGGAATTGTCGAAGGACGATTTGAAATCGCGTTTTCGGAGGATACGACATTGTACAACAGGTTTCGAAACGGTGCGCCCCCGGTTGCCCGCTTTTCAAATGGTTTGTTTCGCATTAAAATCACCGATGTGCTTTTGCGGTAATATGATATTGAAGCTTGATGAAAGACTTGAAAGATTTTTCCGCAAGCCGGACGGTTCCGAATTCGGTTACATATACTATATTTAGTTATACATTCTTCTCTCACCTTTATGAAACAGAAATATCTGATTGTAATCTTATTTTTTGCCCTGTTTTCCTGTGCCGGCGATGGCGAGGACAATAGGCCGGTGCCGACCAACGAGATGGTGGGAACTGCCTGGAAGTGGAAGATGCAGCAGGACGGCAGCACGGAAATTTATTCTGCCCTTCGATTTAAAAATGCTTCAACCCTGGAAATTTGGAGTAATCTCAATGATGAGCGCATTGAAAAGTTACAACAGACTTACTCCTACGAGTACAATGAAAATACCAAAACGGTAACTTATGCCATGACAGAAAGACCTTTCTGCGAAGGTAAAATTGCTGGCGACTCGATGGTGGTCACTTGCGGTATCCAGCGACTTTTCACGAGAATGCCATAATTTGCGGGCAGTAATCAACATTCACATCCAAATCAACAACATTGAACACATTTACACCCTCCCGATTTGCGGCAGCTTTAACATTTTTGTTGGCAATTTGCGCCGCCGCCACTTTCGCCCAGCTGCCCGTCCCGACCGACTTTTTATCCAAAGAATTTCATAAGGGTCGCCGTGATGCTTTGCGCCAAATGATGCCTGCAAACTCTGTGATGGCGGTTTTTGCTTCGCCGGTACGGAATTTTGCGAATGATGTGGATTATAAATATCACCAGAATCCTGACCTCTATTATTTCAGCGGCTACACGGAGCCTAACTCGGTGCTGCTGATTTTCAAGGACGCGCAGAAGGATTCAGCCGGACAGTCCTACAACGAAATGTTTTTTGTCCAGAAACGGAATCCCGAGCGGGAGCAGTGGACCGGAAAACGGCTGGGAATTGAGGGCGTGAAGGCGATGGGTTTTTCCACGGTTTATAATGCAGAGGATTTCGCCCGGTATGCGCCGGATTTGTCGGATTTTTCCAAGATCACATTTGAATTCCCAAAAGCGCTGGCAGACAACATTACGCAGTCGGATGAAGTTTTTGATCTAGTCAATATTTTTAAGAAAAAGGCAGGTATGCCTGCTGATTTCGACGCGGATGTGATGGGCGACGTGATGTCTGTGAAACAATATCCCAGGCTGCTCGCATCGACGCAGATTTTGACCGGATACTTTAAATCGCTGGCTGCGAGAAGTGAAAATTATTCGAAAAATCCACTGATTCAGCGACTTATGTCGGTGAAAGATACCAGCGAGGTGACCGCGATTCTAAAAGAAACCGCTGCCCTGAAATGGGATCCGTCACTTTACGACTACGCTACCAGGGAGTTAAGACAAATCAAAACCGCCGAAGAGCTGGTGCTGATGCGCAAAGCGATTGATATTTCGGCGCACGGACACAATGAGGCGATGAAGGCGATCAAACCCGATATGTCGGAGCTGGAATTGCAGGGTATCCAGGAATTTGTACACCGGAAAATGGGCGCGGAATATGAGGGTTATCCGTCAATCGCAGGTGCCGGAAATAATGGCTGCGTGCTGCATTACATTGAAAACAATGTGACAAAAGTTGGCGACAGCAAAATGATTTTGATGGACATTGGCGCTGAGTATCACGGTTATACCGCCGATGTGACGCGGACATTTCCGTCAAACGGAAAATTTACCGCAGAACAAAAACAGATTTACAACATTGTATACGAAGCGCAGGAAGCTGTTTTTAAAATATTAAAAGAAGGAACACCGTTTGCCGACATTGAAAAAACAGCCCGCGATGTGGTTACGAATGGTTTGGTCAAACTCGGCATCCTGAAAGACGACAAGCAAAACCGGCTTTATTATCCGCACGGCTGCTCGCACTTTCTGGGTCTGGATGTGCATGACAAAGGGATTTATAACAAGCTGGCAGCGAACATGATCATCACCGTGGAGCCGGGAATTTACATTCCCGAGGGTAGCGATTGTGATAAAAAGTGGTGGGGAATTGCGGTGCGCATCGAGGACGATGCTTTGATCAAAAAAGACGGTTATGAGGTTCTTTCGGCCATGGCGGCGAGGAAATTGGAAGATGTTGAAAAAATGGCGGCCAAGAAAAGTTTTGTCGATAATATGGATTTGAAATAGAACCAATCCGGCTTTCCTGCGTTGCATTTGACAATAATCACAATAAAAACAAACCAATGAGCAAGATCACAGTAAGCGACGGAACCGAAATCTATTACAAGGACTGGGGCACCGGGCAGCCCATCGTTTTTCACCACGGCTGGCCGCTTTCAGGCGATGACTGGGACGGACAAATGATGTTTTTCCTGGAAAAAGGTTACCGGGTAATTGCCCACGACCGGAGAGGTCACGGCAGGTCAAGCCAGACCGACAAAGGCCATGAGATGGATACTTATGCAGCCGATGTTGCTGAACTGGTGAAGGCGCTGGACCTGACAAATGCGATCCACGTGGGACATTCCACCGGCGGCGGTGAGGTGATCCGGTATGTGGCGAAATATGGTCAGGGTCGTGTTGCCAAAGCAGTGTTAGTCAGTGCAGTTACGCCGATTATGGCGCAGTCGGAAAGTAATCCGGATGGTATCCCCATGTCTGTTTTTGATGAAATCCGCGAAGGTACCGCTATAAAACGTCCGCAGTATTTCCAGGATTTTACCATTCCCTTTTACGGTTATAACCGCGAAGGGGCGAATGTGTCGCAGGGCATCCGGGATAACTGGTGGCGCCAGGGTATGATGGGTGCGATCAAGGCGCATGTGGATTGCGTGAAGGCATTTTCAGAAACGGATTTTACCGAAGATCTGAAAAGTGTGGACATACCGGTGCTGGTGCTGCATGGCGAAGATGACCAGATCGTACCATTTGAACTGACGGCGGTGAAAGCTGCAAAACTGCTCAAAAACGGCAAACTGATCTCCTACCCCGGCTTCCCCCACGGAATGCCGACTACCGAGGCAGCGACGATCAATGCGGATCTGCTGGCTTTTTTCCAGTCATAATATCTGGTTGCAACGACCATAACCCCGGCAAGCTTTTAAGATATGGCTTTCGACGAAAAATTGAGCGACAGGATCAGGGAGGCATTGGTAAATGTTCCCAATGTTACCGAAAAGCGCATGTTTGGCGGGATCTGTTTTATGGTCAATGATAAAATGTGCGTCGGGATTGCCGATGAAAAACTGATGTGCCGCATCGGCGAGGCGCAATATGGGGACGCATTATCGAAGCCGGGCTGCACGGAAATGGTGTTTACGGGGCGGCCTATGAAGGGTTACGTATATGTGGAGCCGGAAGGTATGCGGACGAACAAAGATTTCAAATACTGGATCGATCTCTGCCTGGCATTCAATCCGCTGGCGAAAGCGTCGAAGAAAAAGGCGTAGTAAATTAATTTGAAAACAGCGCGTCCCGAACATTTCAGGACGCGCTGTTTTTTTATTTAAACCCAAAAATAAAAGGAAACAAAAACGTGACAATCGCGGCCCAGGCAGCGTAAACCGGCACGAACAAGACGATTGACTTCCCAACCTGCTCCAAGTTTCCCTTCTTTTTCAAAGCGCCAAACAGCCTGGCCGAAACAAGCAGCAAATGTATCAGCATCAGCACATTGGCTCCCAGGACGGCCGCACGATTGGGCGTAATCCCCCACTCTGAAATCCGAAAAAGTACGGCAGATAATGCAATACCATTCACAATGATGGTCACTGCTGAAAGCAGGAACAGCACGAGTCGCTGTACCGAATTTTTGGTACCCGAGTCAGCAATTGAAAAGAAAATCAACGCCATCACTCCTACCAGCAGCACATTAAAAAGCACCAGAAATTCGCGGTCCTGATAGGGATTTTTGCTTGAAAAAAGCATCGCTCCGAGGTAGGCCAGCAATATCACCAGCGCGACCGGCGCGAAAAGTTTGGCGATCAACGGGGAGATTTTGCTAACGATCGCAGGCTGCGTCTGCGTCAGAAAAGTGGCTACCAGCGGTACGGCCGAGAGCCCGCAAATGACAATGTAGTTGAAGTAAAATTTCTGGATATCCAGCCCGATTAACCGGAACAGATTGATCGTCAATGCCGTAGTAAGCCCGCCGGCAATGAGCAGCAGCGCCATCATCACGGCCAGTTCACCATTATAGCGCAGAAATCCCAGCCAGTTTGCCTCACTATGGCCTTTTCCGCCGGCGAATGTAAAACCCAGCATTGACCATAGTAACAGCGGAAAATGTATGCATGACAGGCTCAGCGTATCAGCAGGCAAACCCTGTTTGTGCGGAAGGAGATTGATAAATATGGCACCCGCCAGAATCAGCGCAACCAGACCGGCGCCGGTTTTCATGGAAATGCTGTTTTTGCGGGCGAAAAATGCGATCAGTACCGGGAATATGATGAAGCCAATGTTGCGAGTGTAGAAAAATTCCGGGTCGATGGAAAATATTTCCGGCAGCTTGGCGATAAAAGCTGCGACGAGGGCAGCGCCTACCACAAATGTCCGCTCGGCGGGTGTGCCCCAGAACATTTCTTCCTGAGCGTAGTTTAGTCTTTGGTACCATCCCTCGGCCAGCGGATTTTCCCGCAGCTGGACGTACAGATCATTAAATGCCGACTTAAAAGTCGGCTTGTTGCTCCGGTACAACTTTTCAAGCTGCCCCGGATTGTCGATGTTCAACAGGATTTTTTCTTGCATCTCGTTCACGTTTTTGGTGTTTAACAAAGTACTTTGTGTTTCAAAGTTAAATATTGTTTTGAATTTCAAGGAGGTTGTGGTGAAAAATTTTTTTTCAGATTTGATATGCACGCATGCAACGCTTTTTACGAATTACTTTGTCAGAGAAGTAGGCATGCGCCCAACTTAGCTTTGTAACCTTGATTAACAACTACTCAATTTTCTATGAAAAAAATCTTCTATTCATCACTCATTTTGATTTCACTGTTTTCAGCGTCTTGCAGCTTGGAAGACCACGTTTTGCCCGGCGAGCCGGACGTGTACGTTGCAGGTCTTGAAAACACTGACAGTACCTTTGTGGCTAAGTATTGGAAAAATGGACAGGAAGTCGAGTTGACACAGTCTTATTACCCGCTTGCTGTCAATTCAATTGCGGTATCCGGCAATGACGTGTACGTAGTTGGATTCGGAGTTGACTCATCCAATACGCTCGTGACCGGCAGATATTGGAAAAACGGCGTCCTTGAAGATTTTTCAAAAGATATCTCGTCCTCATTTTTAAGTGATGTCGAAGTATCTGGCGGAGACATTTACGTAGCAGGCATCGGCGTTGATGGGCCAAATGCCTATCCTGCCTATTGGAAAAACGGTGTTTCCGTGAAGCTCGGAGAGAACGGATGGGCAAAAAGCATAGCAATTTCGGGAGGTGATGTATATGTCGCAGGCCAAACACAAACCGGGTCTCACGCAGTTGCGACTTACTGGAAAAATGGGGTCCAGGTAGATCTGACAGACGGCACACACGATGCCACCGCAAATGCTATCGCAGTACTTAACGGGGAGGTTCTGGTAGTAGGTTCTGAAACACTCAATGGCGTAGTATATTCCAGATATTGGAAAAATGGCATTGAGATAGGAATTACAGGAAATAAGAATACGTCGGAAGCATCGGACATCACGACTTCAAACAATAGCATTTATATTGCCGGCACTGACGACTTTCATGCATTTATCTGGAAGAACAACATCAATAACCTCGATTTTGGCGCTAATGCCAGTGGCGTCAGAGTGCTGGATGGCGACGTTTACGTTTCTGGGGGAGGATATAATAATGGTTTTGCTATTGCACAATATTGGAAAAATGGGTCGCGCGTCATTCTGTCAAATGGGAAAAGCCATACCTATGCTACCTCGATTTTTGTGAAGAAACCATAACAAACATTCCAAAACCACTTTCAAGGGACAAACAATCGTTTGTCCCTTATTTTTTATCCAACAAAAATAATCCGTCAGCTCGCTCATGAATCCCATCAGCCGCTTGGCGATCTCCGGTGTGCGAGTCGCAAAAGTTTCAGCTACCTGCTGACATACGGCTGTCACTCGGTGCATTTAGTTTTGAATTTCATTAAACTAAACTTGCTATGAATTTCGCATCGGTCAGAATTATCACTGAAAACATCAACAACCTTGTTCCGTTTTACGAAAAAGTTACCGGGGCAACATTTATCCGGTATACCGAGGATTTTGCTGAATTACGTACTCCCGGCGCTACGCTGGCGATCGGCAGCACGCGCACTTTACAATTTTTCGGGGGAAATGACATTGCAACACCTGCTTCCAACCAGTCGGTTATCATCGAATTCCGTGTAGAAAACGCGGATGCCAGTTACGAAAATCTGGCTGAATTTCTGGGTAACAACATTGTTCAGCCACCGACTACCATGCCGTGGGGAAACCGCTCACTGCTATTCTTCGACCCGGATGGTAACTTGGTTAACTTTTTTACACCACTTTCGCAGAACGCGAAGGCAAGGTCGGGGGAACAAAATTAGGATTATGCCAAAAAGGCCGTGCATTACCAGAATGACGGCCTTTTGTTTGTTCCTCCCGCCAGGCGGCAATCGGTGCATTCCGGGGTTCCCGTGACGACAAATTCAGACCTTGGCCCGAAATAAGTGAGCAACAACTGCTGCGTATTGAAGGCGCAGGGGTCGTCGGGCTTGCCGTTGCATTGGACGGGAATGGTGTCTGTTTCCGTGCATCTTGGGAATGTGCCCAGTTTCGGCGCGATGGTAAGCCTTTTCGTCACCTCCGTAGACGCGCTGAAATAGCCGAAAACAAGCTCTTTGGGATCACTGGTGTTGTGGATGTTCCCGGTAACTTTCCCCGGCTGCGGATCGAAGAGGCTTCCGGTCAGCTGCGTAGATTTGGATAGGTCTGTCCAGTATTCAAAAGCCGGGCGCGACAAGCCATATTGTTTCACGAGCAGGCTATACCGGATAAAAAGTTTGTTGGTCTGGATCGGCACAACATTGAGCGGTAAATCCTTGATCACATCCGCACTCAGCTTGACAGTGCTTCCAAGCAAAATGCTGCCGGATTTCTTGTTCGCCCAACATTTGTTAATGTTCTCGTTCCGGATTTTCAATGTATCATTCTCAATCACGAGGGCCGAATAATAAGTAGCCTCATACTCCCAGGTTTCCTCGAATTTCCAGCGGTAAAACTGCGTTTTGTTCGCCTCATCGTGGGTATTGACGTAAAAAACCATGGAATTTCGGTTGGCGTCAAACTTGTTGGTGAGGCTGTCGATGGCAGGTGTGCGGCTTACTTCCACATAATCGGAAAGATATTCTTTGCCATTATTGGTGTGGATCCTGATCCTGTACTTCCCGCCCAGATCGTAGCTGGCCGGTGCCAGCACATATAAACCATCCGATGATTCCGTAAAAGGAAAAGTGCCACCAGACTCGCCTTCGACGGCGATCGACGCGCCGGTTTCAATGATAGGCTTGTCCTGCTGGTTTACATTCTGCGTCCGCCGCAACTCAATCCGGCTGGTATCGGTACCACTCACATTAAAAAAACCGTCGACTACCAGATACTGGTCATTATAACCTACTTCCGGCGGAGTAAATTGCTGGATACAGCTTTCCAACATCACCGGCAAAGCAAAAAGGCCCACAGCCAAGCATGTAAGCCTTTTCACGTAATATCTTGACTTATTAGATTCTACTAAATGCGCAATATATTTAAACCCTCTAAAAAATAACCTCATAACCAGCTCCGGTTCATTTAAAAACGCGTTTTTTGTCTTTGACAAACTTGTTGCTGTGATAAAGGATTTTTGTAACCGGTTTTACTGTAATAGGGTGGTTTGTTGATTTAAGTATGTCTCAAATCCTAACCCCCGTCCCGCCAAGCATATCCTTCAATTCCCGCACCCAGCTACACACCCCCATCACATTCCCGTCCTTCCCGATTACTAGATGCGTAGGGAATTGGTTGATCAGCAGCGTGTCGGCGACGTAGTCTTTTTTGTTGCCGACGGTCTTGTAGTCGAATTTCGTTTTGGCGAGGAATTTGCGGAGGTTGGGCTCGGGGTCGAGGGCGATGCTGAGAAAGAGGATGTCATTACGGTTTTTGTTTTTAGCGACGATTTCATTTAGTTCCGGCATTTCCTGCACGCACGGCACGCAGCCCACAAACCAGAATTTCATAATTACAAATTTGCCACGCGTATTCTCCGGCGTGTATGATTTTCCGTCAAGATCCACATAATTGAAACCTACCAGCGGTTTGCCCTTTTTCTGATAAGAACGGTAGTCCGTAAACGCCTGCGCGCGCAGCTGGTTGATAATATTTTCCTCGACGTCCGGCTTTAATTTTTCCAGCTTGTATTGCACCACGGTATCACGCGCAATGTATTTATACACCGCATATTTTCCGGTGCTATATTTTGCCATGAAACTATCCGCGGGCATTTGCCTCGCATCCGTGTCAAACGCCTCGAAGTTTTTGTAAAATTTTAAATGATTGGAATAGTATTGCCAGTAATTCGCAAAGTTCGCGTATGCCTCGCCCGAACCGACAACCGGCTTCCCAAGTTCCACTTTATCATTGGAACAAGCAGCAAAAATGACGCTTGCTACAAGCATCAAGCTTAGTTGGTTAAAAAATTTTCTCATAGCTGTCAGGTTTAGTACGAATAAAGGCCAATATATAACAAAATTATATATTGGCCTTTCTCTACTTATTACATCCGAAAATTTATCTGACATTTCGCCTCACGCGCAGATAACCTGGATACGTCACTGCAAACTTGCCTGGTGGATCCTCTGAAATGCGCGTTTCAGCACTTCCTTGATTACTTCGAGCTTCACCGGTTTCACCATATAATCATCCATCCCGACGCCCAGGCACCTCGCGCGGTCTTCATTTAAAGCATTGGCAGTGAGCGCCACAATGTAGGGCAGTGTCAAACTGGATTTACGGATGACCGTAGTCGCTTCCAGTCCATCCATTTGCGGCATTTGCACGTCCATGAGGATCACATCGAAAACTTCCTGCTTCAAAATTTCCAGCACTTCCAGCCCGTTGCTCACGATGGAAATGTCGAAACCCAGCTTCTTCAACACATAATCGATAAACTTCTGGTTGACAAGGTTATCCTCTGCCACCAATATCCGCATCGGGAATTGCAGGGAAAAATCACGTTCCAGTAATTTCGTATCTGCCTGTGGTTCAGCATGCAATTTGTCAGAACTTGAATTTTTGTCAACAAATTTGGTAACAATGTGAAAATGAAACGCAGACCCTTTCCCAAATTCGCTTTCGACCCGGATACTGCCGTCCATCAGACGCACCAGTCGCTCGCTGATTACCAGCCCAAGCCCCGTACCGCCGTATTTTCGGTTCACGGAGGAATCGACCTGTGAAAAAGGCTTGAACAAATTGGCCAGATGCTCCGGCTTGATCCCGATCCCGGTATCCCGCACCGTAAATCCGACGCCGATCTCGCCGTGCTGCGGCTCGGAATGTTTATACACATGCACCGAAACTTCCCCTTTCGAAGTGAATTTCAATGCGTTATTGATCAGATTTGTTAGAATTTGTTTCAGCCGCAGGCTATCGCCGATCAGGAAATTCGGCAGGTCCGGCTCGATCCGGTACAGCAGATCAATGTTCTTCCGGGACGCCTGGGACGCAAAAAGATCGGTCATTTCTTTCACAGTCCGCCGAAGCTCAAACTCATGTGCTTCCAGATCGATCTTGCCGGATTCGATTTTGGAAAAATCCAGGATATCATTGATCACATTCACCAAAGTTTCCCCGCAAGCAGCTATCGTTTTCGTATAATCCTCCTGCTCCTCAGTGAGTTCCGTCTCCGCCAGCAGCGCCGTCATGCCAATTACCCCGTTCATCGGCGTCCTGATTTCGTGGCTCATCGTGGCGAGAAAAATACTTTTAGCCTGGTTGGCCCGCTCCGCTTCTTCCCGCGCCGCCTCCGCCTGCTCGTGCTGCTCGTACAATTCCTCGGTCTGCGTCCGCAGCTCTTCCGACTGCGATTGCAGTTCCTCATTCAAAGCCTGCAAATGATCCGACTGGGCATGCAGCTCTTCCGCCTGCCGCTGCACCATCATCGTGCGCTCCTCCACCAGCCTTTCGAGCTGTGCTTTTTGCTTGACGATCGCATTCAGGCGGTAATTATAAAAGAGATACACCCCGCAGATAATCAGGCTGACCATCAGCAGCCTGAACCACCAGGTAGCCCAAAAAGGCGGTTTGATGATAATAATAAGCGCCTGCCGACCCATCACCCAGGTACCTGAAATGTTCTGCGCTTTTACATAAAAAGTATAGGTACCCGGCGGGAGATTGGTGTAAACCGCCGTATTCTTGCCGCCAACATCATTCCAGTCCTCGTCAAAATTTTCCAGCTTGTAAGCGTAATTCTTGGCAGAAGAAACAAAATCCAGCGCCGCGTAATCCAGTGTAATGAAGGATTGGTTGTAGGATAAGGTGATTTCTTTTGCCTCCGAAATATCGCCTGCGAAGACCGGCTGGTGACGCTTGTCCGCCGCTGACGTCACATCCTTGTTGAAGATCCGCAGCCTCGTGACCACAATCGGATAGTCGCCCTGCTCCTGCCTCAGCTGGCGTGGATTGAATTTGTTAAAACCGTTCACCCCACCGAAATACAAATTCCCCTCATGGTCTTTGAATGTTGATTTTTGCTTGAATTCGCGCGCCTGCAGGCCGTAAGCTACCGAGTAATTCTGAAACTTTTCCAGGGTTGGGTCAAACATGGAAAGCC
The DNA here is from genome assembly GCF_005860805.1 of Dyadobacter luticola. GTDB lineage: Bacteria > Bacteroidota > Bacteroidia > Cytophagales > Spirosomataceae > Dyadobacter > Dyadobacter luticola. Next base: position 1,731,070 of record NZ_VCEJ01000002.1, read on the forward strand.
CGCCCGTGGCGCTCACCCACAACATGCCCATATCGTCGATGATCACGGCCTGGGTCACATTATTGATGAGCCCGTCTTTTGTAGTGTAGTCTTTGTACCGGCCGGTAGAAGGATCGAAACGCACCAGGCCTTTCAATGTTGCCAGCCATAAAATGCCGTTTTTATCCTCCGTCATGCAGTTAATCGAACTGTTTGCCGCACGTTTTGCATCAGAAATCCTGAACCGGTTGAAAGAATCCGTAGCCGGGTTGTACCGGTTCAGCTGACCTTCATCCGTGCCCATCCAAAGATTTCCTTTGCTATCATTCAAAAAACAGTTGACGGTATTTCCCGACAAAGCCTTCTGATCCTTTTCGTTGCCCAGATAATGCCTGAAAACCTTCTTGACAGGATCGTAACAATCGACACCCTCACCGAATGTACTCAGCCAGATTTTACCATCCGGTGTGCGGGCAATTGCATAGATGTTATTGGAATACAAAGAATTAGCAACACCCTGCTGATGTTTGAACATTTCCGAGCGGCCAGTCTCCGGATCAAAAACACTCAACCCGCTGCCCCAGGTACCTACCCACAATTTTTGCTGCGCATCCGCTACGACGGCCAGCACAAAATCACCGGAAATACCTTTGCCTGGTCCCACGTAATGATGCGCCGTGAACTGCTGCGTTTTGGGATCCAGCATATCCAGGCCGCCGCCATCGGTCCCGATCCACAAATTGTTTTTCGGGTCTTCGTAAAAGCAGAGGACAAAATTGTTGGACAGGCTGTTTTTCGAAGAATTATGCCGGTAATGCTGGAAACTGTTGTCGCTTTTGTAAATGCTAACACCTGCTGCATACGCGCCCAGCCAGAAATTTTGCTGCCGGTCCTTATAAATGTAGTCCACCGAATTCCCGCCGATGCTGCTGGGGTCAATCGCATCGTGCGCCTGGGTCCGGAATGTTCCGGTTGCCTGGTCAAGAATGTTCAGCCCGCCATTTTCCGTACCGACCCATATCTCGCCCTGGTTCTCGCTGATGCTCATCACATGATTGTTGGACAAGCTGGCGGCATTTCCCGTCTCATGTCCAAAATGCCGGAAAGAGCCGTCGGAAGGCCGGTATACATGCAGGCCGCCACCGTAAGCACCTATCCAGAAATTGCCCTTGCTATCCTGAAAAACCGTACGCACATCTTCACGGTCGAGCGTGGCGGCCAGCTCGGTGTTATTGTCAAATCTCCGGAAAGCACCCGTCTTGGGATCACGTACCTGCAAGCCCGCCGCAGTACCCGCCCACAGCCGGCCTTCGCGGTCGCAGAACACCGTATTGACCCGGTCACCGTGCACGCCGCCGGTTTGTTTAAGGCCAAATTTATAGTGAGTAATTACTACACCTTTTTCAGGATCAAAAAGATCGAGGCCGTTGGTGGTGGCCAGCCATAATTTTCCATTTTTATCAAAAACTATCCGGCTGATAAAATTGCCCGAAATGCTCTTATTGTTATTCAGGTCAGAAGCATAAGCCTTGAAATGTTTCCGGCTGCGGTCCAGCACATTGAGCCCGCCGCCTGCCGTCGCGATCCAGAGATTCCCGGATTTGTCTTCGGTAATGTGCGATATGTGATTGCTGCTCAGGGTGTTTTCGTCCTGCTCATCATTTTTATAAACTTTGAACTCATGACTGTCGTACCGGTTGAGCCCGCCGTTCGTACCGATCCAGATAAATCCTTTGCTGTCCTGAAAAATGCAGTTTACATTGTTGTCGATTAATCCGTTCTCCGCGGAAATATGTCTGAAATGGATGGGTTTACTCTGAGAAAATGCGGTTGACGCAAAGAGCTGCATCAATAAACAATAAAAAAGACAGCAAATATTCCGCGTCATGCTTTTCCTAGAGGCATAAAACTACTTTGTAAATTTGTAGAAATATACGGCTTACTTAGGACTATCCCCTAACATTTGGGTAATCGCATGAAAATTAGAACTGTTCTTCTCAACCCCTCATTTCGGCGCGCTAAATTTTGACACTTTTCCCCGTCGCAACCGACTTGTAAATCGCCTCCACGACCCGCGTATCCCGCAATCCCTCCTCGCCTGGCGCAATCAGGTCGGTGTTGTTGATGATCGCCAGACAGTCCTCGTCCATCTGCTTGGCCTGCTGGCTTTTAATAGGTACATCAATGATCGTCCCGTCCGACATACTGCCTTTATTGCCATTATAAGCCGAAGCAGGTTCCATTTTAAGCCAGCCTTTTTCGTAATTTACCTGCAAGAAATTCATGTTGATCCCGTAGCTGGTCTGGCAGGAAGCACGTGCGCCGCTGGGGAAATCGAGCATGAACATCATCGTTTCTTCTACTTCCTTGTAAATTTCCGGCCGGGTGGTAGAAGCCTGGGCAATTACGCTGATCGGCTCCTCGCCCGTCGCCAGTCTCGCGCCCTGCAATGCATATACGCCCATATCGCCCATCACGCCACCGCCGAGGGCTTTTTTCTGTTTCCAGTGATCTGTTCGCGCATCGAAGTAGCCTGCCGCGCTGGTAATCATTTTTACTTTTCCAAACTTCTGGTCCTTCGCCACTTTCATAAAAGCTTGAATGTTCGGGTCGTGCTGGCAGCGGTAGCCGATCGCCAGTTTTACCTTATTGCTTTTGCAGGCACTGATCATCGCCTCACAATCCGCCACCGAAGGCGCCATCGGTTTTTCACAAAAAACATGTTTCCCGGCCTTCGCTGCCCGTACCACATATTCCCGGTGCATCGACGGCGGCAAAACTACGTACACAATGTCGATATCGGGATTGTCGGCGATCTTGTCGAAATTCTGATAGTTATAAATGTTCTTTTCAGGAATGTTGTATTTCTTTTTCCAGGCTTCCGCTTTGGCCGGCGTGCCCGTCACAATGCCCGCGAGGTAACATTTCTCCGTGATTTGCAGCGCAGGAGCCAGCAGGTCTGTACTGTAATATCCCAAACCGACCAATGCAACGCCCAGTTTTTCCTTGGCGGGTCGGGGTAAAACTGTTGCCCAGGCATTTGACAAAAGCGTCGGTGCCCCGGCCAGGGCTGCACTCGCGAGGGTTAATTTGGACAAAAAATCACGTCTTTCAACTTGCATAGCTCGTTTGGATTAGGGAGTGGAGAAAAATGTGTCGGCAGGACACGTAGCGCCGTCGTCACATTCAGACCAAAACATTCGGGAGCCTCTTATCTACTGATTGTCTCATTCAAAAAAATAGTCGGCATGTAATTTGCTGGTTTCCGGCGATGACACCCGATTAATCCACTATGAAGCAATGCATTTGCCGGAAGCCGCTGGTACCCAATCAGCGGTGGTTCCTTCTTTTATCTTTCCTGATAATCCGCATCTCCGGGCCGGTTTTGGCACAAAATCAGCCGGTTCCCACCGATTCTAGCAAGCTCATTCCTGATACCCTATTGTTCCGTCTGGAAAAATACCAGGCTGCGATCACTGAAATGAACGGTGCCAACAAAAAGGGGTATGATGGGGATAAAATACGCGGTGAACTTGCCGGAATCAAAACCAATGTAACGCAGATCGATTCGGCGATGCAGGTTACCAAAACCATCCCCGACAATAAAAGCCTGCTCAACTACCGTCTGATCCTCTCCGATGCCCAGCTGAAAACGGCCGAGTGGCGTAAATCGCTCTCGAAATATAACATGCAGCTGCAACGTATGTCCGAGCAGGTGATCCGGTTCAGCCGTGATTCGCTGCTCATGACTGACGGTACTGATACCACCCAGCGAAAGCTCTACGCCCAACAGATTTCCGACCTGCGAACCCGTCTCCAAAACACCGGAAAAGTGACGGTAGCCAACCTCGATACAGTCAGTAAGCTGCTTGCTGACGTATCTGCCGTGTATTTTCAAACTATTGACCTTCAATCGATTGTTGATGATTATGTAGCCGAATCAGGCAGGAATGTGCTCAGCCGCGAGTACCGGCTGCTATGGAATGCGCCGCGGACAAACAGCTCCGACAACATTGGCGAGCTCGTCAAAACTTCCTACCTCGGGCAGGACAAAATCTTACGTTATTTTCTCAACTCTACGTGGGACAACCGGATTTTTTTGCTGCTGGTATGCGCCGGTTTTTTCTGGTGGATTTATATTAATTTCCGCCTCGCTGCCCAGCCAAAAATCGCAGCCGACCTCGGCACCATGCAGTTGAGCTACCTCACCCGCATCCCGATCCTTTCCACGCTGGTCGTTTTATTCAACCTCACCCCGCTTTTCGAACCCGGCTCACCCTCGATTTACATTGAGGTCAACCAGTTTTTCCTGCTGGTCACACTTACTGTTTTTTTATATAAAAGGTTACCCAAGAACCAGTTACAAGTCTGGTTCAGGATTCTGGGTTTATATGTACTGGTGATTTTTACGAATGCATTTGTCAACGATACCTTCCTGCTCCGACTCCTGCTGATCCTGCTGAATGCGGTTTCGATCTACTTCGGGATCTGGCTATACCACAAAATGAAAGAGGCGAGTTTTGACAAAAGATTTATCAAACCTGTCGTCATCATTTATGTTATCCTGAATGTCGGCGCGGTTTTGCTGAATGTGCTGGGGCGGATCAGCCTGGCGAAATCTTTTAACATGACGGCCATCAGCGGGCTTGTCCAGATCCTGAGTCTGGCGGTTTTTGTCGAAATTGTTACCGAGGCGCTGGAACTGCATATCAAGGTCAGCTCATGCTCCGGCGGGATTTTTTCGCGGGTCAATGTGCCGCGCACGCGTGCTAAATTTCGTAAAATGCTGGCGTTCATTTCGGTGCTGCTGTGGATCATTGTGTTTTCCATCAACCTCAGTATCATCGATTTCATCGTCAATTTCTTTGAGCACCTGCTGATCAAACCACGGACGTTCGGGAACATTACTTTCACGCTTGCCAACATTCTGTTTTTCGCGGTGATCATTTATCTTTCCAATTTGCTGCAAAAAAACATCGGCATCGTTTTCGGAGAAACCGACAATACTTTCGGCAGCACCACAAAAATTGAAAAGACCTCCAAGCTGGCACTGGTCCGCCTGCTGGTGATCGTAGTTGGCTTCCTCTTTGCCGTCATGGCGTCGGGTGTGCCGCTGGACAAAATCACCGTGCTGATCGGCGCGCTGGGCGTCGGTATCGGGCTGGGTTTGCAGAACATTATCAACAATTTCGTATCCGGTATCATCCTGATTTTCGAAAAACCATTTACGATCGGCGACTACATTGAGCTGGCGGATAAAAAGGGAAAAGTGCTCGATATCGGCATCCGGTCAAGCAAAATGCTTACTTCCCAGGGTTCGCGGGTGATCATTCCAAATGGTGATCTGCTCTCCGGGCGGCTCGTGAACTATACCCAGAAAAATACGCAGCTGAAAAGCGAGATCATTTTCAAGGTCAATGTAGAATCGGACCTGGACCTTGTAAAAAAACTCGTGAACGAAACCATTGAAAAAGGTGAGGACATTGTCAAAAATGCCCCGGCACAAATTCTTTTCAACAGCATTGGCGCGGATAATGTAGAACTGAAAATTCTTGTTTGGGTAAAAAGTGTTTATGCCGACGCTACTTTCAAGAGCTACGTTCTCGAAACGCTTTACAGAAAATTCAAGGAAAATAATATCAAGGTTATGTGATTTGAAAACGCTGGCATTAACTGGTTTACAGCCTAAGTCCGAGCGAAATGTAAGCAATCGTCCGCTCTTTGGAAGTTCCGACAATCGCTTCCAAAACCAGCATTTGCGCCGGGATCACATAAATGCCGCCGCCATAGCCATCGTGCCATCTGGAAGAATTTTCTTTCGGGACCCACACGCGGCCCACATCATTAAACCCAATAATCCCGACCGAGCCCGGCAGCAGATAAGACCGGAAATCAAAGATTTTGAGACGCATTTCCAGGTCATTATAAACCATTTTGTCCCCTGTGAACCGGCCGGTATTGAAGCCGCGCAAAGTCGTCTGGCCGCCCAATTTCACCTTTTGAAAAAACTCCGGCGCGCCAAATACAGCCCCTACACCCGTCCTGTTGATAATGATCCAGGTCGAATCTCGCCCCGGGTTTAATGTAAATCCGAATTCCGATGATAATTGCAGGTATTTTTTACTGGTGCCCGAAATGCCGGTGAATGTGCTGGCCGTGTTGTTCCAATAAATGCCGCCCAGCCGCTGAATGCCCTTGTTGCGCGTATCGAGGTTTGCGGAGACCGTAGCGCCGAAATAACCTTTGTCCGTAAATACCTTTTCCTGAGGGTTTTGAATGTTGTATTCGCTCAAAAATTTCTTCCTGTTGTTTTCAGGATTGCTGCCATAAAACTGGCCTGCAAACCCGCCGCTGAAACGCCAGTTTTTTAAGTCGCGGTACACCGAAACATCGCCCGTCACATACTCGTAGCGGTTGCGGTAATAGTTAATGTCCTTGAAACCCTCATTCACAAAAACCGTCTCATTCCCGATCCCGAAAAAGTTGCTCACATTGTTCGGGCCCCGCGATCGGACATTGATCATCAGATTGTGATAATCTCCCAAAGCTTTTTTGAAATCACCATTATAGGTAATCAGAAACGATTCCCGCGCAATGGAATATTCCGCCAGAAACTCGTGGCGATAGGCATAAGGTTCTTTCCGAAAGCCATGTTTTTCATAACTAAACCCGCCCAGCAGCGACACGCCTTTGTCCACGCCATAAGTAGCGCTGGTCACCAATGCAAAACGATCGTACCTGAAACTTTTAGTGTCATAACTATTTACCAGTGAATCATTTGACAGCCTGAATGTGGCTTGACTGCGCCTTGGAAAATTGTTTTCACTTCCTTTTTTATCATAAATAAAAATGCGCTTTTTATCATGTAAATCTGGGTCTATGCTGACACTATCCCGACCTTCTCCCGCAACAATGCGGACCTTGATCGGCGATGGCTTTGTGCCGGAAATGTTGAACCGGTCGCTGTTATCAAAGCCGTATACATGCACTTCCTTGGTGATTTGCGGGTAAAAAGTGCGGTTGTAAGTTGCATGATCAATGCTGCCGTCATTTTTTATTTTATTGACGGCCACTTTCATGCTGCCATCCGCATTGTTTTGAATGTCAAAATTGTCATGCTTGTCGGTGCCCGGAATGTCCACATCTTTTGCCAAAAAACGGTAATATTCAAGTCCCTGCCAAGTCAAATTTTCCCGTCGTGCTTTAAATTTAGCAATGATATCCTCTCCCGAAATCTTGAAAATCGTATCGGGCATCAGCCGCATCGCATTCGTAAAAACCTCGTCTGTCAATGTTTTCTGGACGTATTCGATTTGTTCCTTCCAGTCATTTTCACCTATCTGGCTCAGAAAATATCGGTCAAAAGACTGGTTTTGCAGATTCCAGCTTTTAATGTCCCTGATCTCCTTGTCATAAGCCTGAAACTTGGAGCGGAGCCAGCCGTGCGAAACGATCCACGGCAGGAGACCATTTGTTTTGTAAAAAACCTGGTCACGGTCGCGCGGTACCGGCAGGTAAGTATCGCCTTTTTTGCCCTTGATGCGTTCCCAGCGCCACTGGTCTTCGTGCCGGTCCCAATCGCCAAGCAGCATATCCAGCAGCCGCGCGCGCAGCACCAGCTTGTCGTCGATCCAGTTATCATTATCGTCACGGATTTTTTCCTGGACTTTCTGGGTATTCACCGTTTTATCCGCATCCAGCGGCGCACGTTCCTCGAAGAGGAAAACCTGATTGGCAAAGTCGGCACTGTATTTGCCCAAAACAGGATCCGGCGCCAGAAAAACGATCTCCGGATTTGCATGCGGAATGCCCAACGCCTGGGCCAGCGGCGGTACCACCAGCGCGCTGAAAGGATGCGTAGCCGAAACCTGGTCTTTGAGAATGTCGGCAGCGATGGTATTTTTCAAGTCGCTGGACAACTTGCGATCGGGAAATTTTTGCAAAGTCCGCAGCACCCACTGATGACCCGAAGTATCCGCCAGGCGCAGCGAGCGCGTCTGATTTCCGCCGCCAAGCTGCAAAATCTTCATCCCGCCTTTTTCCTGGAATAAATGTAAAACCCGCATCTTCACCGGCGCACCCCAAACCGCACGGTTATGACTACCCAGAAAAAAACGGTGCAATTTTCCAACATCATTATACTCCGGCCCAACTGCGACAGATATGCTGTCATTTTCAGTTTGTGCTAATCCAGGGAGTGCTATGAGCCAGGCTGGCAGCAGAAAAAGAAAAAAACAACAGCTTTTGGCGCGTAAAAAACAAGGCATAGGCAAGACTTCAAGTGGAGCCGGGCCGCAATATAAGCGAAATGCAACGCTTATAAATGGTTGATCGGCTTGTGACCGGTTGCATTGCCCGAACCAGCCGAGTTTTATGTTCGTAGAATTTCCGCAAAGCCACCGGATCATTGGCACCTAATGTAACGATGCCCAATCATTGGTACATGCTATTGTGTGGTTTTGGTTTTGGGAAATGGAAACACAAACATTCCAACCACGAGTTACTTCTACGAGCACTTAGAATGTCACAAAATCACTGTTCCCATTTTTTCGCAGACCTCTTCAGCTGAAAACCGTTAGTTAACCCACATCTACCGAAGGAAAGGTATACGCTCAGTGTAAAGAAGATATAGCTCATTTTCGCATCGGTAATATTTTTAACAAAAACCATTTTTAGAAAATGAACAGTTTATCAAAAATTTCCCGGTTGGGAATAAGTGCAGTTTTTATGGGAGCGGCTATGTTTATGAGTAGTTGCTCGAAGGAGGAGGCGCAGGCGCCGGAGCCACGGATTGATCTTACATCAGATTTAAATGACCTTGATGGTAATGCAAAAATCAATGACCTTGCTCCCAGTATTCCCCAGACAGCGGGACTTGCTTGCAAAGGTTGCCAAGCTGTGGGCTGGACAAACTCAAATTGGAATGCAAACGTACCAACCGGCACTTCAACATCGACCAGCTTATGGGGTATAGCTCCGTGGATAAAGGCACTCCGAGGCAATGATGAAACCGCTTCATTTATTACGACATCGGCAATCGAATATGCAGGCGGCGGGGCACGTTCATATGTTGATGCAACAATTAAGAATCTTACACCAGGCAAGACTTATGCTATCAATGTACTTATATCGACAACCAAGACCTGGGATACTGATTATGTAAAGTCCGCCATTCTTACAATAACGCATTTCAACCTGGCTCCGGTAAATTACTTTGAAACGAATTTTCATGGTAAGACAGGTCAGTGGATACCACAAACAATAGTTTTTAAGGCCGTAGCTGATAAGGCAAAATTAGGGTTTGGTGTGAATGTGGCAGGAGCAAATGTTACTGGCTATGCAAACATTTCAGTTGGGCCGAACGCAATTAAGCAGCTGGACTGATTTAGCGCTTGAAACAAGGCTAGTATATTTATTGGAACCGGGCAACCTTGGAAGTCCGGTTCTTGTTAAAATCATCCTGGTGAAGTTAATCGTATTGTCCCTACCTAATTCAAATTCAACCCCACAGTCAACCCCAAATAAGGCTTTCCCTGGTAAATCCAGTACTTCTTATTTGATTCCAGCAAATGATCCATGCCGAGGGCTAAACCGAAATTTAGTTTTTCGACTGCGGCCATGATGACGAGGGCTTTGGACCAGATGAAGCCGTCGTATTCGACGTTAATGTTGTTTTGGGTTACCCAGGGATTCATGGGTGTGACGCCGATGCCGGTTGCGAAGCCGCCCGAAAGTCCGAGGTGGGTGATGTGCTGGCTTACCTGGCCGATTGGATTTTGGTTGTACGAAAGTTGGTAGGCGTCGCGGCGATAGCCGATGTAAATTGCACCGTTGAGGTGGTTGCTGAGCTGGGGCGAAAATGATCTGGTCGAAGGCCGGTACTTAAATGGCATCGTCAGCACATCCAGGTCGAAGGCACTTTTGCGGTAATTGCTCGACTCGATCTCCTTATCTCCTTTTCCGACGGCGTAAACGGTTGGTTTTAAACGTTCGGGCTGGGGTTTCAGCTGCTTCCAGCCTTTTTCGACTTTGTAAACAAGGATCGAATCGCCATCATTCTTGACATATACCCGAGACTTTTTCCCTTGGGTTTTGGTTTGGTACAATCCGTCGGTCAACTTGTATTTCGGACTGTCTTTCAAAGCGTTGCAAGACATGAAAACAGTGGACAAGAACAAAAGCCATAGAAATCTATGCATTCTCCTGCCCATTTTTTTCCCGCAGCTTTTGCTTGGCTTCCTGCAATCTTTCCGCACTATCGATGCTGTGAGAGCGGTGAATGTCATCATCCGCCTCTGACTCGTCGGAAAGTCGCTGGTAGAATTTGTGCAAAACATCTAGCTCAGCCTCTGACAAATCCTCAATGTCAACCATCCGGTTACTAGCGGACTTACTTGCCGCAATCAGCTCGTTGAGTTTCAGCTGAATAGCTTTCGAATCTTTGTTTTGCGATTTTTGAATAATAAAAACCATCAGGAATGTGATGATGGTGGTACCGGTATTGATGACGAGCTGCCAGGTGTCGGAATAATGGAAGACGGGGCCGGTAACTCCCCATACAATAATGATCAAAAAGGCAGTGATGAATGCGACTGAACTGCCTGTCCAGCAGGTAATTTTGGTGGAAATATCCTCAAATATTTCGCTGACTTTCTTAGCCATATTTGTAGAGTGTAAAGATTATCCCTGATTCTCAAACTACGTGCCAGTTTTCTTTAAAAAAAACAAGCAGAACTATTTTAATTGAAATTTAACTTAAAAATATGCCCTTTCCGGCCCGCAAATTACCCATACGCTACTTAAAAGAGACGCGCGCCACACTTTGATTTCTGCATACATTTAACCATCTTCGGTTACAAATGTTTTATGCATTTTTCAACATTCAAAATCTCATTAAAGCCATGAAATCCAGACAACTTCTACTCCTGATCTTGGTGACGGCAGGCTGTGTGACTATACCCGAATTTGGTGATGCACCGGCGATTTATTACAATGGTATTAGCCAGTCTACCGAGGTAGATGCGAGTGGCAAAAAAATTAAAGAGCGGGTAACCGTGATGATTGATTTTGAAGATGGTGATGGTGATCTGGGCGCTAGTCCCGAGGAATATTCCGACCCGGTATTCCGGGCGCGCTATGGCAACCGGGGAAATTATGAGCTGGTTACGGTAACGAGAGCGCTGGACGGCACCTGGTCGGAAAGAATAGCCGATGTGGATTCGGCCAAATGGATGCCGCTTTTAAAACCTACCAAAACCAAAGGCCCCATCAAAGGCAAGCTGGATTTCAACGCTTACTGGCCTTACGGAAACAGCACGCAGCCGATTGAGATTAAATACAAAGTGAGGATCAGGGATAGGGCGCTGAATGTCAGCAACCAGATCGAAACCGACGTGATCACCGTACCCGGTTACCGGTAGTTTATTCAAAAATCAACCCTCATTTGGGACAGGATCGAGGCCGTGATTCCTGAGCACGATCAGCCTGGACACAGCGGCGGCAATATCAGCTGGCTCCGGGTAAGGAATTTCCTCCTGATATAACCAGCTGGCAACATCGCGGATAATCGGGTTGCGACTTTGAAGATGTTTGGGTACCGAAAATGGCAGGATTTCATGCGGACTTTGCCAGGGTGTGTGCTGCGGATTGGTTTGTGCGTATAAAACCACCACCGGCGTTTGCGTAGCAGCAGCAATGTGAATCGTAGAAGTATTGACCGACACCACGCAGGCTGCATGCGCGACCACTTCAATAAAACCTCCCAAAGAAAACATTCCGGCCACATTAATGGCGTTTATCCCGATCCCGGCCGCAATGTGACCCGCCAGCTCCCTTTCCGAAGCCGAGCCTGAAATCAGCAAGGGAATGTTAAATCGTTCTTCGAGTAATTTGCCGGCCGCTATCCATAAATCAACCGGAAACCGGCGCTTTTCTTCGGATACTCCGGGGTGGAGGAGCAAAAAAGGTGTTTCCAGCCTGAGATGAAAAGGCGCCAGCTTCTCATGTACCAGTTTAAAATCCGCTACATTCCGCTTTAACCTGATGTGAATGTCAACCGGCTTGGCGCCCAATGCTTTAACCAGGTTCAGATCGCGGTCTACCTGGTGCAGGATCTGCTGGTAAGGTTCCGTATCGGGGAGCCAGGTAGTGAGCAGATCGTATGGATTTTCGCGTGAATAAGCCGCGCGGATGTTGACGCCAGCGATCGAAACGAGCATGGCGGCCGGTAGTGAACTTTGGCTGTAAACCGTAAAAATAATCGCTGCGTCAAAGTTGCGGGAGGCAATATCTGCGGCAAGTACCTGTAAATCGGGCGCATCTTCGGCAATACTTTTTACCCAGGGCAGCTCTGCAATGATCAGTTCGTCCACACAGTTGAGGTAAGGCGCTACCAGCGACCCGGCCTGCGAGGTAAGCAAAGTAATTTTGCTGCCAAAAGTATCCTTCAATGCACATAAGGCTGGTGAAGACATGAGTACGTCGCCCATATTGTCGGCTCTGATGCACAGCACATTACGCAAAGGTATGCTATCAGATACTGTCATCGGATATGGTTTGACTGGTAATGTAATCCGCGGCATCGAGGAAAGAGCGGGTGGTGTAGTCCGGAACACGCGCAGGGCCTTCGAGCCACTCGGTTTCGTTTCCGTTGTCGATGAGCACCGTGCGGCAGCCCGCGCGGTTCCCCGCCTCCACATCATTGAGAATATCGCCGATCATCCACGAATGTTCCAGGTCAATGTTCATTTCGCGGGCTGCACGGAGGAGCAGGCCTGGCTCCGGCTTCCGGCAGTCGCAGGCCAATGTTGACTCATTGGAAGGCGCGTGCGGACAGTAATAGAACCCCGCCAGTACCAACCCATTTTCAGCAAATTGGTCTTCAAAAAACCGGATCAGCGCGTCCAGCTCGGTTTGGGAAAACAGGCCCATCGCCAGCCCCGGCTGGTTGGAAACGATTACCAGCTGGTAACCATCGCCATGCAAAGTGCGCAGTCCCTCGAAAACATCTTCTTCGAAAACCACTTTTGCCGGGTCAGCATTATAAGGTTCGTCCCTGATAAGTGTCCCGTCTTTGTCGAGAAATACCGTTTTGTTAGCTTGTTGCTGCATAAGTTAAAACGCTGCTTGGAAAATTGCTCCTGTTTTGGGTACCTGATTTATCCAGCATGATCAGATAAGTAGCAGGATGCGTTTTCACGCGGCTGCCGATGCGGTTGTAAAGCTGATCAGCCTTTTTTGCTACAAAAGACCAGGTGAAGTACCTATTTACGCGTTTTAATGCATTTTCCCTTAATTGCCCATATTTTACCGGACATTTAATCCCTTCTAAAACCGCTTTTGCCAGCGCTTCCGGATCATGCGGCGGCACCAGAAAGCCTGTTTCTCCGTCGCGGACGGTGTATTTGATACCACCTACTGCCGAGCCGATCACTGGCGTACCGCAGGCCATCGCTTCCAGAGGCGTGATGCCAAAGGGTTCGTACCAGGGCGTGGAAATGAAAAAGTCGGCTGCCTGATAATAGTATTTCAGCTGCTGGCGGTTTCGTCTTCCTGTAAACTCGATCTGAGGCAAAACACCGTCGGCTTCGGCGATATTTTTCAATCTTTTAAATTCTGCATCTTTCTCAAAATCAGGCGCATCGTCGGGACCACCTACTACCAGCAGCCGCAGCTTTGGAATGTGTTTCAGATAGCGCAGCGCGCGGATCACATTGTCGATACCCTTTCTCGGCACAATCCTGCCCAGCTGTAAAAGTACGAGTTCGTCCTCTGCCAATCCCAGCCGTTTCCGGGCTTTCGGCCTCGCCAGCGGATGAAATTCGTCGGCGCTAAAACCGCAGGGAATGATGGTAATGCGCGACGGATCGGCTTGGTAATGTTCGATCAGGTCGTCGCGGTCCTGCGGACATTCTGCAATGATATAATCTGCATCTTCCACGATCATCTGCTCAATATCGAGCCGGGTGACAGGAAATGCATCCTTTTCTTTCTGGTGGATCATCCTGATTTTTCCCAAAGCATGGAATGTGATCACATAAGGAACGCCCAAAGCTTCTTTGATCCGCGACGCAACCAGCCCCGACATAAAGAAATTGGCATGGACCAGTTCATAAGAATTACCCAGGTTTTTGATAAACCGGATCATGTTTTCGGAAAACTCATCCATAAAACCCAGCAGCTGCTCTTTGGGTACTTCCTGCGCAGGGCCGGCGGCTACATGCACGACGCGGATACCTGGCAACCATTGTACGATCTCCGGCAGGTCCTCGCTGTCGCGGCGCGTAAAAATGTCGATGATATAACCCAGGCGCGCGAGTGATTTGCAGATTTCCGCTACATATACATTCTGACCGCCACTGTCTACGCCGCCTAAAACGGCCAGCGGAGAGGCGTGTTCGCTAATGAATGCTATTTTCCTTTTCATGATGGTTAAGTTGAATAGTTTGTCTGAAAGTGTTTTCCCAATCGGCTGCAAACCGGCTGATATTGAATTTTTCCATCGCCACTTCCCTCGCTCCCTCGCCCAGCTTGCGCGCCTGTGCGGCATCATTGATCAGCGCATTCATGCCCGTGATCAGTTTTTCAATATTGGTATCGATAATCCCATTTTCTCCGTTTTTGATCACCGTCACATATTCCGTGGTCGCCAGTGCGACGATCGGCATACCCGTCATCATCGCTTCGCAGACAGCCAGACCAAAACTGGTATAGCGGATCGGGTTGAAGAAAAACCGGTAACGACTGATAAATTCCGGCAGCTGCGGATTGAGCACCTCTCCCAGCCCGCCCGAATCCGTGGTACCCATCCCGATCAGGTCCAGCGGCACGTGCTTGCGCACCTCGTCGAAAACATCCCAGCCGGTAATGCGTCCCCGCTGCTCAATGTGGTTGATCACCACAATACCTCTTGGAATATCACCCTGGTAATGCACCGGCGGAATGCAGACGCCATGCTCGATGACGCGCACATTGCGGCTGCCGCCATTGTCCCACATCAGCTTGTTGAAATGCGTGACATGCACCATCGTCACTGCCGGGTCGGTTACTACGTGGCGGGTGTTGGTGGGGTGGCGCTCCGGCGTGTTATGCTCGACGTAGATTTTCGGCAGCGATTTTTGCCTGTCGGACAAAACTTCATGCTGATCGATAAGATAATTGCGCTCCGATTGGAAAAGAATACAGTCAAATTCCATGTCACGGAGGTCGGCCACATCCACTTCGATCACATTATTGCCAAACGGAAATGTTTCGCCGCGGCCGTAGTAGCCTTCGGTCTTGGTACCATTTACAGGAATGAAAATATCATAAGTGCCTTGGGATAAATAAAATAGATAACTGCCGTGAATATGCCAGGTGAAAATTCTCAACCGGCCCTGACTGCTTATTCCGCTCATGTAATGTTAACGTTAGTTAGAATCGCGGGCGGCTTGTCAAAAACGGTGCCATCCGGAGAAACGCTTCTCTGACCGACAGACTTTTAGCTAAACACGACAGAAGTGAGGCTATTGGGTAAAGTTTTCAAGGAAGAATGTCCACACCGGGCAAAGAAGCATTCACATTCCATTTTAATAAGATGCTAATCCGGCTCTAAGGGTTACCTGGCATGATAGTTGTCCGGCTGCCGCCGGCACTTCAAATAATGATCATTTGCTTATGTATATTCTCGGAATTAATGCAGCTTTCCACGATACTGCTGCGGCCCTGGTAAAAGACGGACGTATCATCGCAGCCGCCGAAGAAGAACGTTTTACCCACATTAAGCACGGCAAGCGGCCGGTGCCTTTTTCAACCTGGGAACTCCCCTTTCATGCCATCGATTACTGTCTTAAAACCGCAGGGATCAGTTTGAAAGATGTGGACCACATTGCTTATTCCTTCGACCCGGAAGGTGTTTCGCAAGGATCGGTGTACGAGAGTCCGCTGGACGAAGACCTGGGCACTTTGGTAGAAACCAATGTCTATAATGGCTGGGATACCTTGTTTTTGAATTATATCAAAAAATCACCCGAGCAGCTCCGCGACGGTTATCCGCACCATTTGCAAAAAAGACTGGCCAATGGCGGCGACATTGCCGGTAAATGGTCTTTTGTCAACCACCACATTGCCCATGCCGCAAGCGCATTTTTCCCGTCGCCCTACTCAGAAGCTGCCGTGCTTACCTTGGATGGCCGCGGTGAAAAAGCCACTACCGGTTATTTTTTAGGTAAAAATAATGAGCTGACGCAGCTCGCGACGGTAGATATGCCGCATTCTCTTGGGATGCTGTATGAAAAAATGACGACCTACCTGGGCTTCCTGCATTCATCAGACGAATACAAAGTGATGGCGCTGGCTTCTTACGGAAAACCGGTTTACCTTGAAGACTTCCGCTCGATCATCCAAGTGGGTGAAGACGGCCAGTATACCATTGAAGACTTTGATCCCGAGCAGCTCTGGGGACCGGGCCGGACCAAGGAAGATCCTTTCGAGCAGCTGCACCACGACATTGCACATTCGCTTCAAAAAGCACTGGAAGAAACCGTTTTGAAACTGGCACACTGGCTGCACGCACAAACCGGCTCCGAAAATCTGGTGATGGCTGGTGGCGTGGCGTTGAACTGTGTGATGAATGCAGTGATCCGGGATAATGGGCCTTTCAAAAATGTGTGGGTGCAACCCGCAGCCGGTGATGCAGGCACTGCCCTGGGCGCCGCGCAGTGGCTGGACGTCCAGTTGAACGCTACCTCAAACGATATGCGCTATACGCAGCCGATGGACCATGTGTACTGGGGACCGGAATATACCGATGATGAAATAGAGAAATTCATGATCTGGGCAAAAACGCCGTACAAGCGCCTGACCAACATTGCGAAGGAAACCGCCGAGATCCTGGCGCAGGATAAGGTGATTGCCTGGTACCAAGGACGCATGGAATTTGGCCCGCGCTCGCTGGGCGCCCGCTCGATCCTCGCCTCGCCTATCCACCCCGACATGCAGGCCCGGCTGAATGATATTAAAGACCGGGAGGATTTCAGACCGGTAGCGCCCGTGGTGCTCGAAGAAGCTGCCAATGATTGGTTTGAACGTGCTAATGTTTCGCCATTTATGCTTTTTGTATACCCGGTGAGGGACGAGAAAGCGGACCAGATTCCGGCCGTGCGACATACCGACGGTACTGCGAGGGTGCAGACTGTCAATCGCGACCAGCACCCACTTTATTACGACCTGATCACGGAATTTAATGCACTGACCGGCGTTCCGGTGCTTGTCAATACTTCTTTCAACACCCGCGGCGAGCCGATTGTATGTTCGCCCCGCGACGCAATCGAATGCTTCTGGACTTCCCCTTTTGATGCACTCATTATCAATTCATTCATTTTGGAAAAATAATGATCCCAGTGAACATCAGCGTGGTGATTCCGACATTCCGGCGTCCCACGCTTTTACAAAAATGCCTGGCGGCCATCTGCAACCAGACTTATCCCGGCTGCTATTTCGAGGTACTGATCGTATCCGACGGGCCTGATCCTGACACGGAAAAGCTGGTGGATGAACTTACCTGCGGTAATTCGGACTGCATCAGATATACGCATCTCGAAAGTAAAAAAGGCCCGGCTGCAGCGCGTAACTATGGCTGGAAAATTTCATCGGGCGAGCTGATCGTTTTTACGGATGACGATACCATCCCCGATCCCGACTGGCTGGCTTCCTACTGGCGCGCCTACCGGTTTCACGACCGGCAGGAAATTGCTTTCACCGGCCGTGTGCACGTGCCGATACCGGAGCTGCCGACAGATTACGAAAAGAATGTTGCGAACCTTTCCACAGCCGAATTTGTGACGGCCAACTGCGCATGCAGCCGTGAGGCCCTGGAACTGACCGGCGGCTTCGACGAATCATTTCCGGCCGCCTGGCGGGAGGATTCTGACCTGCAATTCAAGCTGCTGGAAAATCAGATACCGATTGCGCGTGTGCCCGAAGCGTCTATTTGTCACCCGGCGCGGGAGGCAAGGTGGGGCGTAAGCCTGGCCGAGCAAAAGAAAAGTATGTTCAATGCATTGCTTTTTAAAAAACACCCTGATTTTTACAGAAAACGCATTTCCTCCGGGCCAGTCTGGAATTACTACACCATCATTGCAGCCAGTATACTGGCGATTTTAGGTTACGCCATGCATATTCCTTCGCTGGGTTTTGCAGCATTGGCTGTATGGATCTTCTCGGTAGGAGTTTTTATTGTAAAAAGGCTCAGGGGTACCAATGCGTCCTTTTCACACCGGATGGAGATGATCGTCACATCCCTGCTGATACCTTATCTTTCTGTATACTGGACCATCCGCGGCGCACTGCGTTATAAAGTTTTTTTCCTATGAAATTTCCAGCAGAAACTACCCGCCGCATCGCGGTTTTCAGGGCATTGCAGCTTGGCGATATGCTTTGCACCGTACCCGCTTTCCGCGCTTTACGGCACGCGTACCCCGAAGCCGAAATTACTTTGCTCGGACTTCCCTGGGCGGCTTCTTTCTGTGTGCGCTTTTCAAAATACTTCGATCATTTCATCCACTTCCCCGGTTTCCCCGGCTTGCCCGAGCAGCCTTTCGAGGAAGCTGCTTTTCATGAATTTGAACAAAGACTTCAAAAGCAATCTTTTGACCTCATTTTACAAATGCAGGGAAATGGCAGTATTGTGAATGACATGCTGATCAAACTGGACGCGGGGCCGGTTGCTGGTTTCCACAGCGAAGGCAGTTACTATGATCCCGCACTTTTTTTGGAATATCCGACAGGTATCTCTGAAATCGAGCGGCATTTGCTGCTGATGGAACATTTGGGGATTCCGTCACAGGGTACTGATCTCGAATTTCCGGTCAGTGAACAGGACGCTGCGCAATTGCATGAAAAAAATGATATGCTCGAAAAAGGCCGGTATGTATGTGTGCATCCCGGCTCGCGGGGTGCCTGGCGGCAGTGGCCTCCCTCCCACTTTGCAGCGCTGGCCGATCAATGTGCGGGCATGGGACTCGACATTGTAGTGACCGGCACCGAAAGTGAGGCGCCGATCACCAGCCAGGTACTGGAAGCGATGGAATATCCGGCGATCGATCTGACCGGCAAAACCAATCAAGGCGAAATTGCCCAGTTGATCCGTGAAGCCGCCCTGCTGATCAGCAATTGTACCGGCGTGTCGCATGTTGCTTCTGCCACACGCACGCCGAGCATTGTCATCAGCATGGACGGCGAGCCCGAGCGCTGGGGACCTTTGAATAAAGATATTCACAAAACGTTCGACTGGACGGTCGAGCAGAATTTCGACCAGGTACTGGCTTCCATGATACAGCTGCTCGAAAAAAGCAACATGCAGCCCGCAGAATAAACTTGACTATTTGGCTACTGCGGCTTTTACTCTCTGCGACATGTCCATCAACCGATGAATGTTCTGGGCAAGCTGCTGATAAGTGCTTAATCCGGTCATTTTAAGTCCTGTACCAGCGGTAGTCATCGTGATGGTCGGGAATTTTTCAATGCGGTTGCAGTAAATTCTTTGCAGGTCCGCCTGCAAGGCCAGCCGCGCCGGTTTTGCGTCAAAGTCACTGCCAAAACGCTGAAAGTCGAAGAAGCCGCGGTGGGCTTTGTTCACGTCCCGTGCAAGTTCCACCAGGACATTCATTTTCGAAACATCGCGATCTTCTACAAAAGCTGCTTCACGAAGTCTTTCCAGGTACAAATCCGCAGCAAGCGGCGATTGCAGACCCGCTGCCTTTACAGCCAGGCAGGCAGCATGCGGCGACGTGACGGGTTCTTCCTCCGTGGCCGATGCCGGCGTTTCTTTTGAAATACAAAACTGATAAGTCATGTAGCTCGCAAAAGTGTCGGCAAACCGGCGCCAGTGTTTTTGCATGTTCCAGCTGGTGCGGCAAAACGGGTGTGTGTACAAAACAATTTTAATAGGTTGGGGCAGGGATTCTGATCTGTACATAGTAAAATCAATATTGTTGATGGTTAGGTGATTTCATCGATGCATCATTTCCGATTAGGCCGCCTTTTGCTAAAAATCCATACCCCAAAAGCTTGCCACGGGTTTTAAATCCCACTTCCGGCAGATTCAGTAGAGGATATTGCCGATTTGCACGGAATTAAAAAAGCGGTTACTTAGAAACGTTGCGGAAGGATCAGACCTTAAAAAAGGCAATGCAACAAAATTGGCAACTACTTCCGCAGTAGGCACTAACTATCGTGGAATATACGCTACGATTTTTCCACATCCTGGCTAGAACAGATTTTGCTTATTGGGGCGCCCCTTCGACAAAAATCTACACCGCCACAGCCACTGCAAATGCACTTTCTCGCACATTTCTGGCTGAGTACTTCATTAAAACGATAAATTGCGTTTCAATCGAACGCAATAATGGCAAAAGAGGAAAATACGCATTACACGAATCTCGAACCGCACGACCGGCCCGTTCCCGTGGTGGCGATCGGCGGATCGGCCGGGGGACAAAAGGCCATTTCCGAACTCCTGGAACACCTTCCTCCCAGCACCGGCCTAGCATTTGTGTACATTCAGCACCTCTCGCCGACGCACGACAGCCGCCTTCCCGAAATATTGTCGAAACTTACCCCGATGCCGGTAGCAGAGGCCGAGCCGCTGATGCACGTGAAACCAGATCATTTGTACATCATCCCGCCAAACCGCGACATGGAGATCGTTGACGGCGTGCTTGTGCTGATGCCCCGGAAGCCCCGGCCGCACATTCACTTGCCTATCGATCAGTTTTTTATATCTCTTTCCGAAAGACAAAAAGATGGCGCGATCGGCATTGTGCTTTCGGGTATGGCCAGCGACGGTACGCTGGGCTTGCAGGCTATCAAGGTAGCCGGTGGGATTACCTTCGCGCAGGATGAAACGGCGGAATATCCGAGTATGCCAGAGTCTGCCATCCGCGAAGGTGTGGTGGATATGGTGCTCTCTCCCAAGGAAATAGCCAGCGAGCTCAACCGCCTCAGCAAACATACCGACATTTTTCAGCTAACCCAGGAAACCGAAGACAGCAAGCAGGAAGACGAGCCCGACAAGGACCTGGACAAGATCCTGATGTTCCTGAAAACCACCGTGGGGATGGATTTCGGGCATTATAAAAAAAGTACGATCCGAAGAAGGATCATCCGGCGCATGCTGCTTTTCAAGCTCGAAAAGCTGAGCCAGTATGTGGAATATATCAAGCTGCACCCGGGCGAGGCAGCCACGTTGTACGACGATCTGCTCATCAATGTCACCAGTTTTTTCAGGGACGAGCAAACGATGGTATATGTCAGAAAACAGGTTATCCCATCTGTTTTAAAAAACAAGGCGCCCGGCGAAGCGATCCGTTTCTGGGTAGCTGGCTGCTCTACCGGCCAGGAAGCGTACTCGCTGGCCATGCTGCTGACCGAAATCCTGGGCGACCGGGTTACCAGCACACCAATCCAGATTTTCGCCACGGACCTCAGCGAGACGGCGATTGCCAAGGCGCGGCTGGGGGTTTATACCAAAAGCGAAATGAAAGATGTGAGCGACCAGCGGCTCGCGCGTTTTTTTACCAAAATAGACGACCATTATCGTATCAACAAGTCGCTCAGGGACTTATGCGTTTTTGCGCAGCACAATCTGCTCAGCGATCCGCCTTTTTCCCGCATCGATCTGGTCAGCTGCCGGAACCTGCTGATTTACCTCGACGATATTTTACAGAAAAAAGCGCTCGCAACATTTCACTACGCCCTGACGCCCGACGGCGTGCTGCTGCTCGGAAAATCGGAATCAGTAGGTACCGCTTCATCACATTTTACACAAACAGATAAGGATTTTAAAGTTTTTGCCAGAAAAAACCGTACGCTCGCGCGGATACCGGGCAACATTGGTTCACCGGACGAAATCAACTATACGGACGCCAGAAGATCTGTCAAAAATGAGGAAGTATTATCAGCAGCCCAGCTTGATAAACTCGTGGATAACTGGCTGTTGAGCAACTTTGTACCGCCCAGTATTATCGTGGACCAGGACATGGAGATCCTCCAATTCCGCGGATCAACCAGTCTTTTTCTGGAACCCGCACCAGGCAAGGCCAGCCTGAATTTATCAAAAATGGCGCGGCCGGGACTGGTGCTGGAACTGCGCAATGCCATTCACAAAGCCAGAAAAACGTCACAGCCCGCAGGGAAAAGCGGGCTCGAAATCGTGGTGGCGGATGAGACACGTTACGTGAGTATCAAGGCGATCCCACTCACGAATCCCGATAATCAGCAACTGTTTCTGATCCTTTTTGAAGAGACCAAAGACCATCCGGTACAAGCTGGAATCTCGACCGAGGACGCAGACAAGCGGGTTTTGATGCTGGAAGCGGAACTGGCCGCGCTCCGGCAGGATATGCACTCGATTATCGAGGAGCAGGAAGCGAGTAACGAGGAATTGCAGTCGGCGAACGAGGAGATTTTGAGCAGTAATGAAGAGCTGCAAAGCATTAATGAAGAGCTGGAAACCAGCAAGGAAGAGATAGAATCGGCAAATGAGGAATTGCAAACCATTAACCAGGAATTGCAGATCCGGAACGATCAGCTGACGGAATCATACAATTACTCCGAGGCGATCCTTTCCACAATCAACGAAGCGACACTGGTTGTGGACGAGCAGCTGCGGATCAAAGTGGCTAACCGGGCATTTTATAAGGTTTTTCAGACCAACGAAGCCAATACCGAAAGTAGTACGATTTATGAGCTGGGAAACCGGCAGCTGGATTTTGAAGAATTCAGGAACATTATGCACGGCCTGGTACACGGCGGTTCGAGCATTTCGGGTTATGAGGTAAAAATCATGGTCCGGCCCGAGGAAGAACGTGTGATGCGCATTCACGCGCGGCGGGTTTTATTAAGCCGGCGGCAAACTATACTACTTGTTTTTGAGGATATTACCGAGCACCGGAAGGCTCAGAAACTGGCCCAGGAGCGGCAAGAATTTCAGGAAACATTGAATGAACGCCTGAACCAGCGCGTGGAGGAACGTACCGCGGATCTGAAAACTGCTTATGCCCGGTTGGAGCTTGTGAATGCGGAACTGGGCAGGACTGCGGAGAGCTTGCAGGCGGTACTCGACAGTTCTCCGGCATCCATCGGCTTTTTCAAAACGGTCTACGACGAGCATTCCGTGCCCGTAGATTTTGTGCTGATTGTCTGTAACCGGAAGTTTGCCCATGTTTTTGGAAAAGACGTAAGCGCACTGACCGAAAAGACCGCTTCGCAATTGTATCCTGTTGAGCGCGTGGATATTATGCTCAAAGTGGCAATAAGCCAGGTCGGACATTATGAAGAAATATTTTCGGAGCAGGAGAAAAAATGGGTGGGCGTATCGATCACCCGCCACGACCACGGCATTGCAATTACTGAGCTGGATATCAATACATTAAAGCATGCGCGGCTGGAACAGGACGAGCTCATGCACCGTCTGAACGATTCTTACGAGCTCATCGAATCGCTCTCTGCGTTAAAGGAATATGTGCATCATCGCGGCTCCATCCTCCGCTCTGCATTTCACGATCTCCGCAGCAGTTTTGGCATCATCAGCGGCGCAGCCTCCCTCCTGAACTTGATGGAAACAGAAGATGACAGGAGAAAAAACCTTGAAATGATCCAGCGAAACCTTCGTGTGGTGGCGGCGATGATGAACCAGCTGCTTGATTTTGCGCGACTGGAAACCGGCGAGGAAGAGCTGGAAATTTCCTCTTTCAATGTCTCGGAAACATTGCGTAACCTGATCGAAAGTTTGAAAAGCGCTATTTCAGCAAAAAGATTGTCCTTTGATTACGACGGCCCAGCCGAACTACCCATTGAAAGCGACGCCCCAAAAATCGCGCGGCTGGCCCAAAACCTGATTACCAATGCCTTAAAGTATACGGAAACCGGTCATATCAAAGTTGAATGGACAGATGCCGAACTGATGGGAGACCGGCCGCAGTGGCGCCTGGTGATCAGTGATACCGGCTCTGGCATTCCCGGCTGGCTGGTGGACAGGGTAATAGAAAATGATGGTAATGATAACCTGCGCGAAACGAGTGTTGAAGACCCTCCGCTGAAAATGGATGATAGCGTCGGTTTGTTTATTGTAAAACAGCTGGTGCGGATTCTGGGCGGCAAGCTGCAGGTGGAGACCAGTTCTTCGGGCACCAGGTTTGATATTCTTTTGCCCAAAAATCACCAGTAAATTGTTCCCGGGCCGGATTCAGACGGCCCTGGGGAGGCTGGCAGCATTGGACCAGACATCGCAAAGATTTTGCAGGTACACTGGCCAGAGGCTGACATCCAGTGGCTTAACGAGATAAGCATTGGCCAGCTCACTGATGGCCGCGTTGACATCCTGCGAAGAATTGGAATAACTGAAAACAATAACGGGAATGTTCGGAAGCGACTTTTCGACCAGGTAGCGGCGAATTTCCCGTAGCAAATGCAGGCCATCTTCCCGCTCAGGCACATACAGATCCAGCAAAATGATCTCCGGCCCGGCGGGTCCATCGATGTAACCTTTCATATCTTCCAGGAGCGTGCCTTTTTCCGCTATACGTTGAAGCCGAACGTCGGGCATGCTGCGTTTGAGCGAAAAGTTCATCAGCTCCCAGTGATCATCATTATCCTCGATCACCAGCACGTTTTTCCATCCCGGACTGATCTTGGAAGACGGCAGACTGCCCAGCGCAAAATTGGTAACAAAGCAGAAATTGATCATTTGCGCCATCCACTCAAACTCCGCCATCATGGTGGGTTTGACCAGAAATGCGTTGATTCCCAGCTCGTAAGCCCGGTTTACCAGTTGAAGATTGGAAGTAGTGGAAAGCATGATGACGGGAATCGTGCTGCATTTCGGCTCACCTTTGAGGATCGCCAGCAGTTCCAGCCCATTCATGCGCGGCATATTCATGTCAATAAGGATCAGTCGCGAACTGTCGGAAGACGGGTTTTCGTCGAGGTGCTGAAAAAGCTCCGTACCACTGGCTACCTCCACAATATTAATATTTTCGACAACGCCCCTGATCGCGTCACCCATCATTAACCGATCGTCTTCATCGTCATCGACAATAAAAATTGTACTGGATAATTTCATCTATAAGATTTTCCCTTTTAGCCTGATCGGGTTCCGAGAGCGCCCGGCACCGTATAGTCATGAGCGCATAAGAATTGTGCCAAAAACCATTCAGTAAGTTTAAATGGCAGGATTGTTGCTTGGAATAATTTTTTCTGGAAAGATATACGCAGCGTGTAGCGCTGAATAAAAACCCAATACGAACCTATCCCGATGACAACGCAGAGAAAAGAAATTTACATCGTGGAGGACTCTCCCGATTTCCGACATCTGGTCAGAAGTATTTTTAAGAAGTTCTTGCCGGAATACGACATCCGATTTTTTCAGGGAGGAAGTGAACTCTACCAATTTATCATTCTACAATCGACCGAAGAGTACAGCGGCAAGCTGCCGGGACTGATCATTATGGACCTGGAACTTCCGACGATCGACGGTTTTGAAATGATCAAACTTTTGCGGCGCAGTCCTTCCAACAAAGCCACCGCCTGGAACACCATCCCAATCGTGGTACTGAGCAACAACAGCACCCAGGCCGACATTGACAAAGCCTACCGGTCGAGCGTGAACTCCTTTTTTATCAAGCCCGTAGACTTCGATGAGTTGCGGCTGCTGCTTGAAACCATCTGCCGGTACTGGATCGATTACAACCGCCTGGCACTGCCCGATCAGGAAACGTCGGAGTTGGAAGAAGCGTGAGTGAGGCCATTTCCTTGTAATTAGGCGGCCTTTCTTTTTTCCAGATTAGGTAAAAACCACGTTACCAGACCGATCAGTAGTAAAAATGGCGTGATCGAGAAAACGTAAATGATGCCCCGCATATCGGCCAGCCAGCCCAGCAGTGCCGAGCCGATACCGCCCATACCGAAAGACAATCCGAAGAAAAGTCCTGCAATTGCACCGACTTTTCCGGGGATAAGCTCGGTGGCGTATACCAGGATCGCCGAGAATGCGGAGGCTATCAGCAGACCGATGATCACCGCCAGGACGATGGTTAGTTGCAGGCTGACGTAAGGCAATGCCATGGCAAAAGGAGCGGCGCCGAGGATTGACGCCCAGATCACAATTTTTCGTCCATATTTGTCGCCGATCGGCCCGCCGGCAATGGTACCTGCGGCCACGGCGGCGAGAAAAGCAAACAGATAAATCTGCGATTGCTGCACGGTAACGTGGAATTTTTCGATAAGGAAAAAGGTAAAATAATTGGTCATCGAAGCCATATAAAAGAACTTCGAAAACATAAGCAGGAGTAAAATCAGGATCGAATACGCGATGGTAGCATTACTAAACCTGCGCGCAATAGCCGGGCTTCCTGACGTACCCGGTGCAGGTTTCGGCGCCATATTGCCAATGTACCAGTTGCTGACATAGCCCAAAATAATGATCGCAAAAATGGCCAGGCAAGCGAAAAGGCTGATATAAGATTGCCCCAGCGGAACCACGATCAATGCCGCCAGCAGCGGTCCGATAGCGCTGCCGAGATTCCCTCCTACCTGGAAAATGGATTGCGCCAATCCTTTTTTCCCACCCGAAGCCAGGTGCGCTACCCGTGACGCCTCAGGATGAAAAATTGAAGAGCCAACCCCTACCAAACTTACTGCACCTAAGATGGTGTGAAATGTGCGTCCGAATGCCAGGATCAGCAGACCGGCGAGCGAAAAACACATCCCGAACATTACTGCTCTCGGGAACGGCCGGCGGTCGGTGTAAATGCCTACGAAGGGCTGTAAAATGGAAGCCGTAAGCTGGTAAGAAAGCGTAATGATCCCGATTTGCGCAAAGCTGAGGCCATAATTAACTTTCAGCATGGGGTAAATCGCGGAGATCACCGACTGGATCACATCATTGAGCATGTGAGAAATGCTGATCGCGAAAAGGATGCTGTATGTGGTAGCTCCGGCGTATTTTAAGGTAGCTTCGTTTTTCATATTTACATCAGATCATCTGACGACTTAGGGTAAAAAAATTTAAACAGTTCCGATTATTTTATTGACGATTTTCAGGGCTTTGGCAGGATTTTGCGCCCTCACCTGGGCAAGAAGCTCTTCATGCCAGGGCTGGCTTTTCAGAAAAGTTTGTGTATCGGTAAATTGTTCAATAAAAAACTGCGTGAGCTGCACGGAAATGATTTTGTAAAGCTCATGTAAAAGATGGTTACCGCAGCTCTCGGCCATAATGCTGTGGAATGCCACATCGGCTTTGACACAACCATCAAGCTGTCCGTCGACGGCATTTTGTCCCCGCTTTTGCAGTTCCGCTTCCATCCGCTGCAACTGTTCATCATTCCGGTTCAGCGCAGCTTTCTCGGCAATGCGGATTTCTAGCAATTGCCTCACTTCAAACAAATCAGCAAATTCCGACCGCTTCAAGGTATGTTCCAGCGACGCATTTCCGGTAGTACTTACCACCCGCGTCCCGACGCCCTGCAGCACATTCACAAAACCCGAATGTGTCAAAAACTTAATCGCCTCCCGCACCGTAGAGCGCCCCACACCAAACTTTTTCATCAGCTCCGGCTCAGCCGGCAGCTTTTCATCCACCGCATAAATCCCCGACCTGATATCCTGCCGGATCAGCTCAGCCACCTCCTGCGCCAGCGATTTACGTTGCAACATTGATTTCAAGATAGGCAGATGTCAGATCATCTGATGTTTGGCAAATGTATGGGTTTATTTTGAGAGATGAATGATAGCGGTTCGAGTTTTACTTTAACCTAATTTCTGAATCACCGCACGATTTTGCTTTCGATCTAACATTTACATTTCAGACTACATTCTAACCATATCAGTAACAGGAAATTACATTCCATACGAAAAGCGGTTTCGGTCTTGTTTGGGCGGGGCTACTTTTGAGGCATCAAAACAAAAAAATATTAGCTATGAAAAACTTGTTCACGCTCAAAAGTCTCGCAGCATTGCTGCTCCTGTGCATTTCACTCACTTCCTGCAAGGATAAAAAAGAAGATGATCCCGCGCCGCAGGATCTGGCGACGAGAAGTCTCGGTACCTACGTTTTTTCTGAACTGGAATTCGACGGGAAGAAAATCCCGGCTGAGAAAAGTGATTTGAAAGGCGATATCCGCATTGTAAAAAAAACGCCGACCAGCGTCGATGTGGAACTGGATATCCGCTCCAAATCTTCCGGCGACGAATTTATGGTCCTCGACGCCAGCGACATTCAGCTCATCGAAAATGGCAGCAGCATTGATCTTGTTTACGATAACGAAAAAGTCGGCACGATCAACGGAAAGAAAATTACCGTCAATGGTACCGACGCGGAAGGCATTGATTTCAAACTTTCAGCAACACGCTGATTTTAAATTTGACAAACAAGTCCGGTAACGGATTTTGAAAGAATACTATCCAGCTTCAAAGAGCCTGGATAGTATTTTTTTTGCTTTCCAAGTCACCCCGCGTCTCCGTAGGCGCTACGCCGAACTTCTTTTTAAAGGAATAGGAAAAGTGCGAGAGGCTCTCAAAACCGAGGTCGAGGTAGATAGCGGAGGGCTTTTTGTGTTTGGTTTCGATGAGGTGGCGGGCTTCGGCGAGGCGTCTTTCCTGCAACCAGTGCCGCGGCGCCATGCCGAAAATCTTCTGAAAATCGCGCTTGAAACCGGCCAGGCTCCGTCCGGTAAGCCTGGCAAATTTTTCGACCGGAATGTTATAGTGAAAATTGCTGTGCATGAACCTTTCGAGGTCCATTTTGTAAGGCTCCGAAAAATCGAACAGAAATTCTTCCAGCTCGGGCATGGTGTGAAGGAGGAGGTGTACCGCCTCCTTCACCTTCAAAACGCCCATCGTATGCGTGATTTTCTCGTCGGGATGACGTACGTAAGGAATAATGGACTGGAAAAATGCGCGAAGATAATCGTTGCCGGGGATCAGGATATTTTGCGGACCGACATACTTCTGACCGAGTTCTATCTGTTCTTCGAGCGCAATTTTTCGGAGCATATCTTCCTGCAAAGTGATCACAATCGTCTGATAATCCTGCCCATCCACCGGCGTTTTGGTGAGTTCGCCCAGCTGGTTTTTCTGTATCAAAAGCATTTGGCCCGGCCCCATGGAAACCTGCTCGCTGGCAGTTTGCAGTGAAAAATGACCGGCAATCTGCAGCACCAGGGTATTGTGCTCCATGAATGCTACTTTGTCTTTCCTGACCGTCGAAAGGTAGGAGTAAAACAGGATGCCGGGAATGATTTCAGCTGGATTTGTCACGCCGTAAAGGTATTAAAATGGGACTTGCAAGTTACCCGGTTATCGTTGAAGATACGTACTTCCCAAAATTTCACCGACAGCAAAATGTTTGTTCAATGTATCGAGCTCTTCCGTGGTGAACGTAATGTCCATCGCGGCCGTATTCTCTGGCAGCCTCGACCTGCGGCTCATGCTTACCAGCGGCATTATGTGCTTGCCCTGTACATTCACCCAGGCAATCGCCAGCTGCGTCGGTGTAAAACCTTTGTCTTTTGCCATTTGCTTCAAAAGCTCAACCTTTTCCAGATTCCTGATTAAATTTTCACCCTGAAAACGTGAAAAATGGCTATGATAGTTGCCTTCGGGAAGCGGCGCTTTCATGTCGCCGGTAAGCAATCCTTCGGCTGTGTTTGCAAATGCTACAACACTGACGCCCAGCTCCTTTGCAGTCGGCAGCAAGTCGGCTTCGATCTGGCGGTCGGCGAGCGAGTAGCCGATTTCCAGGGCAGATACCGGGTAAATGCTGTTTGCCTGGCGCAGCTGATCGGCAGTAATTTCTGACACGCCGAGGTGGCGCACTTTTCCTTCTTTGATCAGATCGGCAATCGTCCCGATCACATCTTCCACCGGTACGCTGCCATCGAGGCGGCAGGGTTGGTACAGATCAATGTAGTCCATACCGAGACGCACCAGCGAGTAGCTGATAAAATTTTTGATCGCACTCGGCCGAAGATCCAGCCCCAGCATTTGACCATTATAAAAAATAGCACCGAATTTCACACTGATAAATGCATCGCTACGCCTTCCTTTCACGGCTTTTCCAACCAGTAATTCATTATGACCGGCCCCGTAGAAGTCGCCGGTATTCAGGAAGTTAATTCCGTTATCGAGCGCTGCATGAATGGTTGCTACGCTTTCCGTTTCATCATTTGTCGGCCCGCCCCAGACCGAGGACATGCGCATGCAGCCCAATCCAAGTTTGGAAACCAGCGGGCCGTTTTGGCCAAAATTTATTTTTTTAATCGTCGTCATCGCTTTTTGGTTTAATGTTTGAATGTTACAAAGGTGCAGAATTCCGTACCTCGGCGTATTGCGCGCACGGCTCAAATAACTTGCCTGTACGGATCAGGCTTCGTAACTTTCAACATGCTGCACCAGGAATTTGATTCACCCGAAACGCTCCGCGATACCATTAAATGTTTTTGGTATGATAAAAGGGAAACTGGCGATTCCGGGGCCGAGTTTGACGTCATGCCCGACGGTTCTGCGGAAATTATTTTCTACTTCGGCGTACTTTACAGCAAAAGCTACTACGCTGGCCAGCAGCCGCTTCCCTCGCCTTTTATCATGGGGTTACTTAATGAACCCGCGGCTTTTTACACTAAAAATACATTGGAAATTATCAGCGTCCGCTGCTTCCCCTGGACGGTTTTTGACTTGCTGAACCTGCCGTCCGGAAATGACCGCGTGCGATTTTTCGAGCATCCTATCGCGCAGCTTCAAGCGACATTACAGGATTTGGTAAATGTTCAAAAAATAGACGGGGCGGTGAATGTTTTGCAAGAATACTTCTTGAATGTGCGAGCAGAAGTAGCGGTGGATCGTCAAATGTTGTCCAAAGCTGGCACAGCGATGCAGGAGGCCAATGGTACGAAACCGGTGAGCGAGGTAGCGGCGGCCGCGCATGCCACGGTGCGGACATTGGAGCGGAATTTCAAACAGTCGTCCGGGCATACCGTGAAAGATGTTTCTGCACTCATCCGCTTCGAGCAGGTGCGCAACCAGCTTTGGATCGACCCAGACGCCAACATTGCCGGCCTTGCCTACGAATTTGGCTATACCGATCAATCGCACCTCAGCAGGGAATTCAAAAAATTCAGCGGTACCACACCGGCCGCATTTGCCCGCAAAGCCAGAAAAAGCCGACGGGTTTTCAGTAGCGATTTTGTCGCGTTTGTACAATCCTGAGCGACGCACATTCCGGAATTTTGTGTAACAATCATAAACCAAGATGAACACTACACAAAATCAAACCTCCTACGATGTAATCATTTCCGGCGCCGGTCCGGTAGGACTTTTTCTTGCCTGCGAGCTGGCTTTGGCCCAATGTTCGGTGCTCGTCCTTGAAAAAGCCGGAGATCCGCATTCTCCTTTAAAACAACTTCCTTTCGGCATCCGCGGACTTTCCTCTCCAACCATTGAAGCATTGTACCGACGCGGCTTGTTGGATGAACTGGAAATTCATAAAAGGTTGAAAAATCCGCATTTAACTGCCATAACAAATGGTCCCCGCCGCCAGGTAGGGCATTTTGCAGGTATCCCTTTTCTTGACGGAAACGTAGACCGGTCCAGCTGGAAATATCGGCTTCCGGGTTCGCCGGAGACGAGTTTAATGTCGGAAATGCAGGAGCTGGAAAAGATTTTCGCCCGCCGCGCCGCTTCACTGGGGGTAGCAATCCTATATGGACAGGCAGTCAGCAGTTTTCAACAAAATGCGGACGGCGTGCATGTGGAATCCGGTGAGCAGATTTTTTCTGGAAAATGGTTGGTGGGTTGCGACGGTAGCCGCAGCATTGTCAGGAAATTGGGTGGCTTTGAATTCGTCGGCACCGAGCCGGAATTTACTGGTTACACGACGATGGTAGACCTAGCCGATCCCGAAAAGCTGCGTCCGGGCCGCAACCTGATGTCCAAAGGCATGTACCTGCAATCGCAGCCGGGCTATCTGATTATGCAGGATTTTGACGGCGGGGCGTTTCACGGTTCCGGCGCGCCGCTTACCCGCGAGCATGTGCAGGAAGTGCTGCGCCGCATTTCGGAAACGCATGTGATGGTTACCGCACTCCACACCGCCACCACCTGGACCGACCGGGCTCGGCAAGCCACCACGTACCGAAACGGCCGTATACTACTAGCCGGTGACGCCGCGCACATTCATTCTCCGCTCGGCGGGCAAGGGCTGAACCTCGGTTTGGGAGATGCCATGAACCTCGGCTGGAAACTCGCGGCCACGATCCACGGCTTTGCGCCGGAAGACTTACTGGATACATACTTTACAGAACGCCACCCGCTCGGCGCTCAGGTACTCGACTGGTCGCGTGCGCAGGTAGCCATCATGAAACCCGAGCCGTCAGCCCGCGCCTTAAATGCCATTTTCCGAGACTTGCTCGACACCCGCGACGGCGCTACCTACATAGCCGGAAGGGTTTGGGGCATACACACAAAATATGATCTCGGCGGCACGCACCCGTTCACCGGTCGCAGCGTACCGGATTTTGAATTTGAAAATGGCACGAGAGTGGGCGAGCTCTTGCGGGAAGGCAAGGGTGTTCTGGTTGATTTTGATACCAATGTTGAACTTCGCAACTGGGCAGGAAATCAGAAAAACCAGATCAGATATTTTTCAGGAAAAGCAAAAGATCAGCTGGGCTTGCATGCATTACTAGTCCGCCCAGACGGTATTGTTGCCTGGGCGACGGACGGTGAAATCAGCATTTCTGAACTGGAAGCAGCCGCACTTTACTGAATTTTGCATTCAGGAAGCCATCGTCTGGTTTTTGAAAAAATTGACTTTCCGGTAAAGCTCGATCACATTTGAGACGTGCAGTTTGCCAAAAATCCGCGCTTTGTAAGTACTGACAGAGCTTTCAGTGAGATTGAGCTGGTGGGCAATTTCTTTTAACCAAAGACCTTCCACCAGCAAATCCATCACTTCTACCTCCCTTGCCGAAAGTCCTTTAAGCGGATCTTCGGTTTTTGGGCGCGGCACTTTCAAGTTGCTGATGAGCTGGCGGCTCACGGCGTTGCTCAGGTAATTTCCGGTATCCAGCACCGTGCTGATGGCGCACTCGATCTCATCCCGCGCCGCATTTTTAGAAAGAAAACCGTTCGCCCCCGCTTTAAGATAAAACGTCGCGTAAAAGCTTTCATTAGCAGTCGAAAAAATGAGGATGCGCGCATCGGGCTGGACCTTTTTGATCCGCTCAATGATGCTGATGCCAGAACCTTCCGGCATAAATGCTTCCAGGATCACCAGGTCATATTTTTTGGCTGAAAGTTCAGCAAACATTTCTGTAAGAGAAGTCGCCTCGGCCGTCGAAATATCCTGCGGTAATCCCTCTACGATAGCGCTAAGTGCTGCCCTAACAATATAGTAGTTGTCGAAAATCAGGATATGTTTCATAAAATAGTTCTATAAAGACAAAAATATGTCCTACGTCAGTTACTTGAAACAAATCGGGGTTTTTTCGCAGGTAGAAACTATTTCGAACAAACCCGCTATAAATAGCGGGGGTAGGTCTACTAGATTTAGTAGCTGGGATTCATATTGAAGAGGTTAACCAAAAGTCCCGAAAACGAAAAAGGGCGACCAGCCCGTAAGCCAGTCACCCCTTCTTCCTCACTACCTATCCCCACATTCTTTTTTTTAATCACCTCAAAATGTACAAGTTATTGTGGCATCAGCACCGTGTCGATCACGTGGATCACACCATTCGACTGGAACACGTCGGCAGTAGTAACTGTCGCTGTGTTGCCTTTTGCGTCGGTCAAAACGATCTTTTTGCCTTTTTGCATGGCAGTAAGGGTTCCGCCGGCTACGGTTTTCAATGTGGCTTTACCTGAACCGCTTTCAATGGCTTTCATCAGGTCTTCGGCGCTCATTTTGCCAGCTACGACGTGATAAGTCAGGATGCCAGTCAACATTTCTTTATTTTCAGGCTTAACCAGATTGTCAACAGTTCCTTTTGGAAGTTTGTCAAATGCTTTGTTGGTAGGCGCAAATACCGTGAAAGGTCCTGGTCCTGACAACGTTTCCACCAAACCGGCCGCTTTCACAGCAGCAACCAGCGTCGTGTGATCTTTGGAATTTACCGCATTCTCAATGATATTTTTGGAAGGGTACATAGGAGCCCCTCCAACAGTAACAGATTTTTCCTGTGCAAATGCTTGCTGGCCGAACATCACGGCAACAATAAGTCCGAAAATTAGTTTTGCGTTTTTCATTTTGAAATTGTCTTTGTGTTAAGATATGATAGTGTGCGATCGATCAGCACAATCAATCTACGCTAGCCAGATGCGGTTTGGATTGATGACGGCTTGAAATGTGTGAAATAAGATTTTTGAAGCGATAAGATTGCGCTAAATAACTAGGGCGACCAGCCCGAAAGCCAGTCGCCCTATTTTTTCTAGCAGCTCGCCTTACCTAGGCGGCCTTTTCCATCTTCTCGATCTCCTGAAAGAAGAAGACCATTGTCTTGAAACTAACGAACTTGTCGTGACCTTGCGGATCATATCCGGACTGTTGCGCGAAGAGCGTGTAGCCCGTGTACATATCCCAGAGATCATTGATCCAGGTCGAAGCCCTGCTTTGTGATAGCAGCTCCTGAACCATCCGCCCGTAAGCCAGTTGCTTTGAGTCCGCGGACATGCCGTCCTGCGACTCGTTCTCTTTGTTTGTGTGCATAACTATGATTTTTGGAAAGGTTATAAAAATGCCTTGTCTTAGGTGTCCAAACGCTCATAGAAGCGCTTAGGGGGCTTTCGCCGATCCTCACCATAACAAGGCAAAACTTTGAAATTTTTCATAACTCTATGATTTTTGGAATGCGAATATTTGCAGGATTTTTTTGAGAAGCAAATTTTGGGTGGGGGGAGGTTGTACTGTTTGTAGGTGCGATTTTCTAAGACTCTTTTTTTCCTTTAATTTGTTGTCCGGTGTAGTGAGACCGCCGAATCGAGATAAACCTTGCACTATGATCGCCACAAAGCCAAATTTCCAAACTCTTTCCCAAGGACTGAAAAAGGTTGTTGCTACGTCGAAATCTGTAAAAAGCGCAAAAGATCAAAAAGATCTGGTTTCTTCTTTGAGCTTGGCCATCAATAAATTACAAGACGGCCTAGTACGCAAAACTTCCAGCGCGAAAACGGTCAGCACCTACCTAGACGAACTTACCTGGGTCGAAATCAAGGAAGAAAAAGACAGAGAAACGATCGTCGGGTTGCTCAATTCATCATCGGCCTGGTACAAATTGGAGCTGGAATATTTAGAAACAATTCAGCCTGTCATAGACAGCGGAATCGCCGCAAAAGAATTTGAGGCCTACAAAGAAGCCATAGAGGATTTAGGGGAAGCGATTTCCGACCTGACATCGGCAGTCATCACATTGCCCGATTCCAACGAATTCAATGATGCCATGAAGGAGCTTTCCAATCTTTTATGAAAATCTTCTGCACGGTCGAGTTTGAAAAAATATTTAAAAGGCTTGCAAAGAAGAATGCTTACCGGGATTTAGAGAAAGAGATCATTGACTATTTCTTCGCAGAACATATAGATTTAGCCGGAGGCAAAAGAATCGGAGGGCACCCAGAAAATCCCTACATCAAAAAGCGCCTCAGCGGATCTGGCGGTTACCGCACTTATTTTTACATTATCGTCAAAGAGGACAATCTATATCTCATGTTTCTCCATCCCAAAACCGGCCCGGATGGCTCACCGAACATTACGGATAATGCAAAGACGGAGCTCTTGAAAAATTTGATTTCGGATCTTAAAACGGGCCGGGTGCTCTCGGTAAGGATGGATGAGAACAAGCAGAAGCTGGTATTTAAGAATATGAAGTAACGCTAAGAAATCCAGAGTCGGAATCTAGCACAATCATTCCTCCAACACCCAAACCCCAAACTCCCCCTCCCCACTCATTCCAACATTCTCCAACGTCCAACCCTGCCTTCTGTAAAACTCCATTGCATTCAGATTCGCTGTAAGACATTTCAATTTGGCTGGCCGGGAAATTTGGGAGAGGCAGTGTGATAGCAATGCTTTGCCGATGCCCTGGTCGTGGAAATCGCTTGCCATGAAGAGGTTGTGGATGAAGTTGTCTGGCGGCCACCAGGAGATGAAGCCGACGGGGTTATTTTCGATCAAGGCGACCAAAATACTTTCGCCTGCAACGGATTGATCGAAATCTTCCGGCTGGAATGTAAGTGGGTCGGCCCAGGTGAATGTGTCCCGGCGCGATTGCAGGAAAAGCTCGCGCAGATCGTCGATATATTCATCCGAAAAAGCGACTATTTCAAAATTCATTTTGATTAGGTGAATTATGCCCAAACTTACTCTTTTACAGGCGCCCTGGCTTACTAAAGACGGACTTTAGGTGCTACCTGGAAAAGGTCAGTCTCCTAACTTATTCCCGAATCACCCCCGCCTGATAATACAAATCTGCCAAAGATTGCTGATACTTCGTTACCAGCTCCGCCCTTTTCATCATCATATCGATCAGCTTCGATTCGCGGCTGTTGATAAGGAATAATGTGCTTTCGCCGAGCTCGAATTTTTGTAGTTCGCCGCGGAGTAATGTTTCCTGGTTAATGATGCTTTGGGTTTGAATTGCCAGCTGCGACTGGTAGGCTTTCAGGTCGTTGAACGAGCTGCGAACGTTGGTCAGGATCGAGCGGGTCTGGTGCTGCAAGTCCAGTTTCAGGTCCAGCTGTTTCACCCGGTTTTCGTTCAGCTTGCCGCGTGCCGAGCGGAGGAACAGCGGGAACGAAAAATCAAAACCGACTTTATAGTTATTCCAGCCAATATCATAGTATTCAGGAACATACGATGTAAAATCCCGTCGCGTGGCCAGCAGCGAACCGGTAAGGTTTAGCTTGGGTTTCAGCATTTCGCGCAGGTAGTTTCTCTCGATGGCGAGCTGTACGCTTTTACTGCGCAGCATTTGCAACTTCGGATGATTGTCCTCGGCGGTGTGCAATAAGGTATCGAGCTGAAAAGACGACATTCCGGCCGCGACCGAGTCGGCGTGCACCGCCACGGCGTCTTCGGGCAGTTCCAGCGGGTTACCTTTTTCATCCCAAAGATGGTTTGATACCAGCAGCCGCGTATTCTGCACCTCAATGCCGATTTTCGCCAGCTGGATTGACCTTTCCTGCACCGTAATAAATGCTTCCACGGAGTCAATCGCAGGTTTATCGCCCAGTAAGGTCTGGTTGCGCGTGGCAATGTAGCGGGTGTTGGCCAGCTCCACGCCGCGGCGGATCAGTGCGTACTGCTGGTGCGCGTAAAACCAGTTCCAGTAGTCTTTGATCGCCTGAAACCACACTTTGTTGATCTCGTTCACCCGCTCGGCTTCGGCATAATTCACCATTACCCGCGACTGCCGCAATGTATTCCGCCGTGCGTCAATCAGCAGCCCCTGCCCGATCGGCAAGCTGAGGCCCAGGCCCGAAAGTCCCGACACCGGCGTGGTGGTTTCGGGATTGGTATAAGTCCCCACATTCCGGTCAAAACCGATTTTAAGATCAGCGCCGGCGAGCCAGAGCGGCACTTTCAATTCGCTGGCCCAGCGGTTGTAGTAGTCCGTCCCGCCAAATTGTTTGCGGTCGAAGGAGGCTTTCAAAGTTGGGTCAAAGCTGCCCAGCGCCTGGGCCACTTTCGCGCGCGCAGCATCACTGAGCAGGTCGGCCTGCCTGATGACCGGGTTGTTCCGCAGCACCAGTTCCTGCAGATCTTTGATCGAAAATATTTTTACAGAATCCTGGGACTGAATGTTTTCTGCGTGCACATTTGGTATAAAAACCCAGATAAGCAGCAGCAAGCCTGTCAATCCCACTTTTATCATTGCA
The DNA here is from genome assembly GCF_005860805.1 of Dyadobacter luticola. Classification (GTDB taxonomy): domain Bacteria; phylum Bacteroidota; class Bacteroidia; order Cytophagales; family Spirosomataceae; genus Dyadobacter; species Dyadobacter luticola. The sequence continues at coordinate 1,768,948 of NZ_VCEJ01000002.1, forward strand.
TTCATCGGCGTCATTCTATTTTTCACTTCCTGCATCCGCCTTTTTGGGCTCACTTTCCAGGCTTGGCGGGAAGCCGTTCAGCAATCGCCATATTTCGTACCAGATTGGCACGGGCCGCAAAATCACCCGACCGTACACGCCCGAACCCTGCCGCAGCTGCTTGGGCCAGGGCTCATCATTGTGCGGCACCGGGTCCGTAGGGGTCACCAGGAGGCGATATTTACCATTTTCACTGCTTACCAGGTCTATCACCGTCACTTTTCCGGCGAATGTCCCCACCGCCACCGACGGCCACCCGGCAAACTGTACCGAAGGCCAGCCCTCAAATTGCAGGCGCACATCGCTTTTATCCAGAATCAGCGGCACGTCCATCGCATCCACATAAATTTCCGCAGCAACCCGCGGCCTCAGCGGCTGCAAGGTGGCGATGGATTCGCCTTCCTTAATGTTCTCACCGATACCGGCTTTCAATGTTTTTACCACAAAACCATTTTGCGGCGCGCGCACCACATACAGCCCGCGACGGATATCAATGTTGGAAATCTCATTCCGAAGCTTTGCAATTTCACCCTGCGCAGTCACCCGGCTTGACAATGCTGAGCTCAGATCCGAGCGTGCTTTTGCAACCGATTCGCGGTATTTGGCGGCAATGTTGTCCAGCTCGATCCGGGCATTCTGCAGCGATTGCTGGCTGGTATTCAGCTTGTTCACCTGACTTACCACCTTCGCATTATCCTCCTGCAATTTCAGCCTGCGCGTTTCAATGTCGGTAAGTGAAAACAGGCCGTTTTTATAGCCATTTTCGTAACGTTCGAGCCGGGCTTTGCTGGTTTCGTAAAATTTCTGGACCGCCACCAGGTCGGCACTGTCGGCCTGGACGTAGTTAATCGCCTGCTCCACTTTGTTTTGTGCCGAAGTCAACTGAATTTTCAAGCCCTGCGTCATCGCATCGATCTGTGCATTGGTCGCTTCCATTTTTTGGGCTGCGGCACTTTCGGAACCTTCTTTGGCGCGTAGCTGCTCCTGCAATCGCTGCGGCAGCTGCGGGTCGAAGTACGACTGGCTGGTTTCCGAGATCACCAGAATCGTATCGCCCATTTTCACCTCCTGACCTTCACGCACCGCCCAATGTTCAATGCGGCCACCAATCTGGTTCTGAACCGTTTGCGGCCGGTCTTCCGGCGCCAATGCAGTTACGGTACCCCGGCCGGGAATGGTTTGTCGCCACGGCAGGAAAAGTACGATCATAAACAAAAACAGCAGGATCAGCATGATGCGGCCGAGGAGCCGGGTGCTGCGGGTTTTCAGGATTTGCTGCTCCGAAAGGATCCCCAGCTCTTCCCAATCCATGCGTCGGGTGAGGTCGTGTGCATGTCTAGCCATGGCGCACCTCACTTTCTTCCAGTTCCAGGTCGGTAACCGCGGCTATTTTTTCACTTCCTGTTACCATATCAAAAATCGTATCCAGACTGGTCATAAACTTTTCAATCGCGTAGCTGATCTGAACAATGATCACCTCCGCTGCCACAAACTGCCCGAGCGTCATTTGTCTTTGAACTACATAATAAGAACCCAGAAAAAGCAGCCCGCCCATCAATAATGTTCTCACAATCACCGAGCTGGCAAAAAATTTCCTTAAAATTTTGAAATGGTCATTTCTTGCCCGCAGGTAATCCGAGGTAATGCGGTCGGTTTCCACGATCACTTTCCGGAGCTTGTCGGGCTGGCCGCGGTACCGGTCGAGGTCGGCTGCAACTTCTTCGAGATATGCCACCACTTCGTATTTATAATGTGATTCCTCGATACTGGTTTGCACGCCGCGGCGGTAGTAAAGTAAAAGCACCACCACTGTCGCTACGATGGTCATCAGCCCGAAAATCATGAAAATCGGGTGGTAAAAAGACAGCAGAATTGCCGATAATGCGATCTGCACACCAGCCGCCACAATGTCGACCAGCAATTTGGTCAACCCTTTCTGGATCGTGATCACATCAAAAAACCGGTTTACCAGCTCCGGCGGATTTTCACCTTCCAGCTCTTCTCTTTTGATCCTTGGAAAACGGTAGGCGAATTCCAGTGTCGCTTTTGTAAAGATTTTCTGCTCGATCAGCTCCACGAGCGAAAGCTGCCCGATCAGCAGCACGCCGCCCACAATGATACCAATCAGCACCACGCCGATCAGTACGTAGGTTGAACTATATAGTGCACCGTTGGAAAGCAGGTTAAAAACCGCCGTCGTGCCAAGCGGAAGCGTGAGCCCGATCAAGCCGATCAGGATGGCGTAGATGAAAATGTAGTTGATGGTCGACCGTTCGACGTAAAGCATTTGAACAAGGCGCTGCCAGGGGGTCGGGACTTCGGCCTTATGAATTTTACCCATTAATATTAAAAGTAAATCGCGTTGGTTTTGAGTAGTAGACGTAAATACAACCCTAAGAATTCCCTAAAATTGTTCCAATAAATTCACTTTCTTTATACAGTGCAGGACTTTTTTTATATAGTACTAAAAAAAGAGCAATTGCTTCCGGTAACCGGTAGTGACCAAACGCAAGCTCTAATTTGTCTCTAATGAGCCTCTAATCCGGTTCTAATAAGTAGTCGATTCAAATTCAGAAAAAATTCAAAATTAAGAAGTAGGTTCGATCCGGAATTGTCCATCAAACTCTGACCGACACCAATCTTTTTCAGTAATGCGTACTTTATTTTCGGGCACAAAACCCACGCCCAAAACATCACCCCATGCCAGTTTTCTGGCGCGCCCCGTGCTGGTTGCGCTCTTCCTGGTCATCATTTCCACATTGACCCGGCTACTGCTTTTGTTCAAGACAAGTATCGATATCGATTATAGTACGCGGAATGTGCTCGGGCTTTTCGGGATCGGGTTGTTTTATGATGTGATCAATGCCTTGTACTTCGTTTTTCCGCTGATGCTGCTCGGCTGGCTGGTACCTGTCGGCTGGCAAAATAAGAAGGGTTTCAGGATCACGGCCAATGTGCTGGTTTTTATCATGGTTTTCCTCCTGCTGCTCAATGCAGTGTCCGAGTGGGTTTTTTGGGATGAATTCAGTTCGAGATTCAATTTCATCGCCGTCGACTACCTGATCTACACCCAGGAAGTGATCGGCAACATCCGGCAATCTTATCCGGTCGGCATCATTATCAGCATACTACTGCTCCTTACTGCCATTTTCACCTTTCTCCTGGCGCGACTTGCAGAGCAATCGGCTTTCCGGTCTTTTCGGTTTGGTATGCGGTCGCTGGTGATGGTTGGTTATGTAGTGATTGTCGCGGTGACGGTTTTATTTGTCGATAATAAAGTCAGGCAGTTCAGCAGCAATGTGTATGTCAATGAGCTCGCGGGAAACGGGATGTATGAGCTGTTTTCTGCTTACCAGCATAATGAGCTGGACTATAATCAGTTTTATCTCAAATCCGACGATGGAAAAGTTTCAGCTGAAATCCGCACGCTGATCAAAACACCTGAAAGCCATTTTATCAATAACAAACCTTTTTCCATTGAAAGGAACATTGTAAACCCCGGCCCCGAGCAGCGCAGGAATATTGTGCTCATCAGCGTCGAAAGCCTCAGCGCCGATTTTCTGGGCGGCTTTGGAAATACGCAGGGCATCACGCCATTCCTCGATTCGCTGGCCGGCAGCAGCCTTTTCTTCACCAATCTTTACGCCACGGGTACCCGCACCGTCCGCGGCCTGGAAGCCTTGTCCATCTGCACCCCGCCTACGCCCGGCCAGTCCATTGTGCGGCGGCCGAAAAATGAAGGGCTTTTTTCACTGGGCAGTGTTTTAAAAGGTAAAGGTTACCAGACGCGCTTCATTTACGGCGGCTACGGTTATTTTGATAACATGGGTTATTTCTTCGGCCACAACGATTACAAAGTCGTCGACCGGACAGCGCTTTCCAAAAAGGAAATCGACTATGAAAACATCTGGGGCGTGGCGGATGAAAATCTTTTCCAGCTGGCAGACAAAGAAATCAGCGGTGCTGTGAAATCCGGAAAACCTGTTTTTGCGCACATTATGACGACTTCCAACCACCGGCCCTACACTTACCCCGAAGGCCGGATCGACATTCCGTCACATACCGGGCGGGAAGGTGCGGTGAAGTATACCGACTTTGCGATCGGCCAGTTTATCCGCCGGGCAAGAACGCGGCCGTGGTTTAAAAATACATTATTTGTGATCGTAGCCGATCATTGCGCGTCCAGCGCCGGGAAAACCGATCTGCCCGTCGACCGCTACAAAATTCCCCTCCTGATCTACGCCCCTGGTTTCGTCAAACCTGCTGTCATGCCGAGACTGATGAGCCAGATCGACCTCGGGCCGACGATCCTGGGCCTGCTCAATTTTTCCTACCGCAGCAAGTTTTTTGGCTACGATATTTTCAAGCTGGAACCCGGTCGCGAGCGTGCATTTGTGAGTACTTACCAAAGTTTGGGCTATATTAAAAACGATTCGCTGATCATTTTAAAACCACAAAAACTGGCGGCAACATTCCTTCCGGATTTCAAAAATGGCGCGGCGCGGCAGGCGCAGCAAAACAAACATCTGGTGGACGAAGCCGTGGCCTGGTACCAGTCGGCGAGTTTCCAGTTCAGGCAGGGAATGATGAAAAAATAGGTTGCAGGGAACATTCGCGCCACAGTTAAATTATCGTTAACAACCTGCCTTGCGGGCAGCGATTTTGTAATTTGCTGTCAGAAATTTCATAGCATTGCCCGCATGAATACCCGGCTGCAAAGACTTCAGGAAAGAAAGCTCATCAAGGTTTCGATCGGCATCGGCTCGGTGCTCACGATCTGGGCCATCGTCGTCGGGATTGCGGGTGACTCGAAATCGATCATTTTCGATGCGCTTTTTTCCATGGTCGGCCTCAGCCTTTCCGGGGTTTCGCTGCTCGTCAACAACTTCATCCGGAAGCCCGACGACGATAACCTGCCTTTCGGGCGCTCTCAGTTTCAGCCTTTTGCGATCACATTACAATCTTCTGTCATCATTTTCCTCTGCCTCTATTCTTTGGCTACTTCCATCATGGATATGATCGGGGGCGGCAAGGCGGTGGAGCTGGACCTGGCATTCCCCTACCTTGTGGCGTCGATCCTGGTTTGTTTTGCGCTCTGGATTTTCTTTAAAAACAAAGCCGTTTCACTGCAATCGGAATACCTGCGGATCGAGTCGACCGAGTGGCAGCTCGACGCATTATTGAGCTTCGGCGTACTGGCCGTACTATCATTGGGTTACTTCCTGAAATCGACGCCGCTCGCCTACCTGATCCCCTATCTCGATCCCGCGATGGTTGCGGTTATTTCCGTGATTTTCCTACGGATCCCGGCACAAACTTTCCGGAAAAATGTGCGCGAGCTGCTGCAATTTGCGCCCGATGACGAGGTGGAAGATAACATTCATGAAGTTTCGGAGCAGATATGCCGTGACTATCATTTCCTGGATTCGTGGGTACGCGTAGCCAAAACCGGCAAAAGCTACACCATTGAAATTGACTTCTTACTCCCTAAAAACCTCTCGGATATGCCGGTTTCCAAAATGGACGAAATCCGCGAGCAACTCCACGACCAGATCAAAGGCGACTACGAAATGTGGCTGAACATTTCGTTTACGACCGAGCGGAAGTGGATGATTTAATTTTTTGCCGGACGCAGGCAACCAATTGAATCATTTCGTTATTCTAACCAGGAGAAACATTCGCAAGCAACTTTGGTCACTCTTTCGGTTATTCATCAGGCCCGGCAAAAAGACGTCTGTTCGCAGCGGGTTATCTTTGATGTTTACGGAAAAGTAGCACACCGGATCGCGAGGCGGTATTTGTCGGATAAGGCAAAAGTGGACGACGCAGTGGCAAATGCCATGTTTAAGGTATTGGTCAACATGAGCACCTGCCAGTTTGAAGCGGTCGCGGCGTTTGAAGGCTGGGTAAAAAGGATCGTCGTCAATGAATGTCTGGCAATCCTGAAAAAAGAAAAACCTTTCGAATCTTTCGATCAAGCGGACATTGAAACGGTTTACATCGACGAAACGATCATTGAAGACCTGACGGCCGAAAAGATCCTGGAAGTCATTTATAGTTTGCCGCCGGGCTACCGGGCCGTTTTCAACCTCTACGAAATAGAGGGATACTCGCACGCCGAAATTGCAGAAATGCTGGGAATCAGTACCGGTACTTCTAAGTCGCAGCTGAGCAAAGCCAAGGCACTGCTGCAAAAGAAAATCATTGAATTAGACCCATCTTATGGAAAACGAAGATTTGTATTGTAAAATCAGGGAACTGCTCGACGCCCCTGACGAGCAGCAGGATTGGAACCCTGAGAAAATCTGGGCGATGGTGGAAGCAAAAAATCAAAAACGTGTGACATTCAGCTGGACTTATTACGCCGCAGCCGCTGTGTTACTTTTCACATTTGGGTATTTTGTTTTAAATAAAACGAATTCCTCCGGACAAATCGAAGCGAAAGAGCCAATCATAACACAGCCTGAAACCAGTCAAAAAACTGATAAAACGTTTATAGCCAAGCGTGATAGTGACATGCAAGTCAACATGAACAATCCCGAGGTTTTTACAGGAAAAAAATTAAAGAAAAAAAGCTGTCACAAAACATATAAGCTCGCCTCTAACAAACATTTCAGGACACTAAAGAAAAGATCGGATTTAGCAGCTATGAATGTTGCTTTGTCTCAAAATGATCAGGACAGCCCTTCCTTATATCAAATGTACAAACAGGCGCAAAAAGAGCGCGAGCTGCGAAACCTAAGCGTAAAACTCGACGACAGCGAAGATTACAATCGCTTTTGGCTGGCTGTAAATCAACATTTGCTGGCCAATAAGTTTAGTGGTCGGAACTGATTAATTTCTAGTTCGCCGCACATTCCTTTTAATTACAAAACCCAAAATTGGACATGAAACATGTATTTCCATGCAGTATCCTTATTGCCTTCCTGATCATTTTGAAAGCCCAGGCGCAGGTGGCCGACAAGGCTGCTGCGATGAAAATCGGCTATACCAGCTCGGATGTGGTGCTGGGCAGACTGCCGGAAAGCAAGGCCATGCAGAGCCAGCTGGAAACGACGCGGGTGCAACTGGAAAAGGCGATCGACGTATCGATCAAGGAGTTTCAGGGTAAGGTGGATATTTATCAGAAAACAGGTGCGCAAATGACCGAGATTATTCGCGCCGATAAGGAAAAGGAGCTGGAAAATCTGCAAACGCGCATCCAGGACATGCGCGCCAAAGCTCAGGAATCGCTGCTGATCAAACAGGATCAGCTCATGCAGCCGATCATTCTCAAAGTAAATACGGCGATCCAGGAAGTCGGGAAAGAGAATGGATACACTTACATTTTCAACATGGACGGTGGCCAGGGAACCACGCCGTTTATTCTTTTCACGGCGACCAATGAGCACGATGTGACGAATCTGGTCTTAAAAAAGCTGGGGGTAGCGCCGAAGCCATAAAAAAGCGGCCGGGCAAGTGCCTGGCCGCTTTAAGTCTATTTACTCAACGTTATTTAATTGTCTACCATTTGATGGGCAAGATAGATGTAGAATAGCAATCCTGCAAGTAGAATTATTTCTAATTCAACCCACCAAATATAAGGGATAGCGATCAAGATGTTATATAAGATTCTTTAATATTTTCTTTAAAAACGCGGGTAATTTGGACTGTGACTGGCTTTTGTTAAGTCAAGCAGATAAAAAAGTCCATGAACATACTAGACTTCAAAATTGCACTCCGCGCTTTTCTCAAAGGCAAATGGTATAATCTCCTGAACATTGCCGGGCTGGCGCTGGGCCTGGCGACATTTATTTTTGTTTCATTGTACGTTGATAATGAGACAAGTTATGACCGGTGGAACCCCAATACGGACCGGGTTTTCCTGATCGAGCGGGAAATGCCCAACGGACCTTCACCCTACACGCCGGGCAAGCTGGCGGCGGAAATTCAAAGACAGTGTCCCGAAGTGGAGGAAACCGGGCGGATGAATACGGCGCTTTTTCAGCTGCCCTTTTTTACAAAGTCGGGTAAGTTCCTGATCAAGAAGTGGGTCGGGGCGGATTATTCTATCGCACGGATTTTAGGTATTAAATCCAAAGATTTTAATCTCAATCCTGCCAGCGAGGCACCGACAGTCTTGCTTTCGCCTCAGACGGCCAAAGTACTTTTTCCAGGCGAAGACAACATTCAGAAACAGACGGTAAATATGATGTCGCGGAGCGGCATGCCGATGGAAATTGCCGGCGTGGCGGATGAATTTCCTGGAAACACGAATATCAGTTTCGACTGCATTGGGTTCAGCCAGGACATTACCGCAGGCAAAGACCAGAGTTATGCCAACCAGATTTACCAAACTTATATCCTGGTACGGCCCGGTTCCGACATTGGTCGGCTTTCCAAAAAGATTGACAAGATTTACAAAGAAGCCGCCCTGGCCGACAGCAGTCTCGTCACAAAGGAATCGCTGGCCATATCTTCGGCTCCGGCGATTTATCTGGATCCGCTCAAAAATTTGCATCTCAAACCACATTATGCCTCGCACGTCAATGATCAGATCGTGAATGGTTTGGTGATTTTGGCACTGATTATTCTGGTCGTGACCGGCGTTAATTTTACCAATCTTTATGCGTCGCAAGCCAGCCGGCGCGCAAAAGAAGTGGGCATTAAAAAAGTGAGCGGGATCAACCAGCGGCAGATTATTTTTCAATTTCTGACTGAAATCCTGTTTCAATGTCTGATCGCGCTGGTAATTGCTTTCGGTTTAGCATTGATCGGGCTGCCGTATTTCAGCCGGTTGCTGGGCGTGGATTTGTCGGTTTCTCATATCAATGTTGAGATCATTGTCCAGCTGATTGCCGCTTTACTGGCGCTGACGCTGCTGGCGGGCGTATATCCGGCACTGGTGATGGCTGGTTTCAGGCCCGCGGAAGTTTTGCGCGGCAATCCGCTCGGAAAAGGTGGCAAGCTTTCCTGGGCGAGAGGCCTGGTTCCCGTCCTGCAATTCACTTTTGCCATCGGTTTTGTGATCACTCTAATCATTGTCAACCAGCAGGTTAGCTTCATGAAATCCGAAAATCCGGGCTTTGAGGCGAAGCAGGTACTGTATATCGACAACATGGGGATTTACAATGATCCTTTGAAATTTGAACCGGTCAGCGCGCGTATTCACGCAATTCCCGGCGTGAGGAATGTGTCCGTCGCTTCGAATGTGCCGGGCGGGATTTTGCCTGCGTCTTACGAATATGTTGTTCAGAATAAAGCCTTTGCCATGCAGACGATCGCCGTCGGCTACCAATATTTCGAAACATTAAACATGGGTTTGAAAGCAGGGCAGACTTTTTCTTCAACGTTCGCGGCTGATTCAACGCAAGCCGTGATCAACGAAACTGCGGCAAAATCTTTGGGCCTGGCAAAACCGATCGGCAGCATTATTCAGGGCCGCGGCGGTAATTATGAAGTGATAGGCGTGGTCAAAGATGTGAAAACCGGCGGTTTCGAGCAGTACATTCAGCCGACCATTTACCTCATGCACGATCCCCTCGGACTGCCCAAAACCCAGATCCTGATCAGCGCAGAAAGTAAGGCTATACCTGCTCTGCTCACAACATTAGGCAAAAATTGGAGCAGCATCAACAAGCTCGACGGCGATAATTTCAACTACCATTTCCTGGACGAACTCTACGGAAAACTGTTCACCAAGCAGGAGCAGCTACAATCCGTCCTTACCTATTTTTCAGCATTAGCCATTTTCATCGCCTCTCTCGGCTTTTTTGCCTCGGCTGCACAAGCGATTCATGCAAGAATGAAAGAGATCGCACTCAGAAAAATTTTCGGCGCGAAAGGTCAGCAGCTTATGCTCACATTGGGCAAACCTTTTTTCTACATTATGCTGATCGCCAACCTGATAGCCTGGCCCGCAGCATTTATGACCGCCTCGAAATGGCTGGAAAATTTCGCCTACCGGATCGACATTTCCGCGACGCCTTTCATCCTGGCCGCCTGCATGTCAGTAGCCATCGTCAGCATCACCGTTTGTCTGCAAATCCTCCGGGCTGTCAGTTTCAATCCGGCGACAAAGTTGAAAACGTAACATTTATTCCTCAATCTCCGCCCCGCCCTGCGCTTTCAGCCGGGCCAGCCCGTCTTTCATTCCCTGGATCTGCTCGGGTGTATGTCCTTGCCAGACCGTCACCTCGCCGACAACCTTAAAAGGCTCCGTCGAGCGGTATGATTTGGTGGGATTGCCGGGAAATTTTTTGTTGGTCACATTCGGATCGTCTTCGAGTGGGCCGGTGGCTTCCACAAGATAAATTCTTTCCTTCCCCTCGCCCATCGCCAGCTCGGCGCCCCAAACTGCTGCGTTCAGCGTCGCAGTGAGGTAAATGTGTTTTAATTTTCTTTCAATAAAATTGGAATTATACCCTACCGTAATCAAATCCCCGATTTTCAAATCGGCCTTCGTGCCATGAAAAAAAGTTTGTGTAAAAGGATTTTGAATAGGTACCTGAGGTTGCTGCACAGTTTCACTCGCGTCCATTTTCTTATAGCTTTTGGTGGATGGTTTTGGAAAAGTACACTTCTGTCACGGCAATTGCTACTCAAACCAGCCGCTCCCGGATCGCCAGACTCACGGCCTCCGTCGCGCTGTTGACATATAGCTTGTCATAAATGTTCCGGATGTGGTTGTTGACGGTGTTGTAGGAAATGTTGCATTCGAAGGCGATGAGCTTGTAGCTGTAACCTTTTACGAGCAAGCTCAGGATCTGCTTTTCGCGGTCGGTGAGGTGGTAGTCTTTTTTGGCCTGCGGCTCGGCGGCGAAATAGCGCAGGACTTTGGAGGCAATGCTGCCGGTCATAGGCGCGCCGCCTTCAAGGGCTTCGGTCAGACTTTCCAGGAAACGCTCAGGGCTGGTTTTTTTGAGCAGGTAACCATTGGCCCCGGCCCGCAGGCTGTCAAAAATGCGTTCGTCTTCTTCAAAATTGGTTTGGATCAGCACCGGCAGGGCGCCGAAATGCTTGCGGATCAGCCGGGTGGCTTCGATGCCGTCGATGCCGGGCATATCAATGTCCATCAGCACCAGGTCGGGTTTTGAGTCGGTAATGTCGGCGACCAGGTTAGCGGCATTATAGAAAGTGCCGCCGCAGGTGAAAAGCGGGGAAAGGTTCAGGAGCATGGCCACACTGTTGAGCCGCTCCTGATTATCGTCAAAAATAATAATCCTGGAAACCATGCTGCAAAATTAGCAACTCCTGATAAGAATTACATAGCAAATATTTGCCATACTAATTCGGCTTGAAAACCAGCGTGATCGTCGTGCCCTCTCCTTTGCCGGACTCGATTTTCAGATGCCCATGCATTTGCGCCGCACGCTGCTGCATATTGGTAATACCGTTTCCACGCTTCCCTACGCTGCTGTCGAATCCTTTCCCATTGTCCCGGATCACCATTTTCACCCGGTTTTCTTCCTGCATAATCTGCACATGCACGGCGCTGCACTCGGCATATTTGGCTGCATTATTCAATGCTTCTTTAAAAACCAGATAAAGGTTTTTGCGCACCTGCATGGCGAGTTTACGATTTTCCAGCCGTGGGTCGGGCTCAAAATGAAAGGCGATGCCTTTGGATTCCGCCAGGCTGCTGCCGAAGTGGAACATGCGCGCAAAAACATCTTCGATTTCGTCGGTACCGGCTTTGACACTCCATACAATGTCGCTGAGCCCCTCCTGTACTTGCTGTGCATTCTCCTTGATTTTCTGCACCACCTGCTGATGTTCGGCTTTGTCCATCTGCATCAGCAGCGCCTGGCTGTAAAAGGTAATGCTGCTGAGCGTGCTGCCAATTTCATCGTGCATATCGGCGCTGATGCCATTCCGGATCTGCTGAATGTGCAGGATCTGCCCCAGCCGGTAGCGATAAAAAAGATAGGATATCAACCCGACAGCCGCCAGAATAAAAACAAAAAACCAGATAGACCTGTACCAGGGTGCATTCACCTTGATCGGCGCCTGCCACGCCAGAGTGCTCCAATCCGCACCCGCCACTGACACCTCCACACTCAGGTTATACTCACCTGGAGGCAGGCTGTTGAAAAGCAGCTTATTACCATTTTCAAACGTATGCCAGCTGTCATCATTCCAGCCTTCCAGCTTGTAGCGAAACCGGTTGAGCGCCGTTTCGTGGTAGTCGGGGCTCATAAAAGAAAACGCAAACAGACGGTCGCCGGGGCCGAAAACGATTCTTTTCCCAGGCAAATGCGTGATGATCGTATCTGTCCGGTTTTGCTCCGAATCGTATTTGGAATATGAAATCAGCTGTGGCGCATGCTCCTTCTGTTCTCTGTTATCCAGCCGCGTCGGGTCGATGACGACGATACCATTCAGCCCACCGAAATACAGCCTGCCGTCACGCGCTTTCAGGTACGAACCGTGGTTGAACTCCATGTGCGGCAGGCCGTCGGACACGCCGTAATTATGAAACCGCTGCGTGCGGGTGTTGAACCGTGACAAACCTTTGTTGGTACTCAGCCAGAGATTCCCCTGCTCGTCGGGCAGCGCGGCGTAAATATTGTTATCGGGCAGGCCGTCTTCGGTCGTGAAAAGCCGTGTAGTTTTATTGGTGGTATCCACCCGAACCAAGCCTTGTCCCGAACTGACCCACAATGCTTTATCGTGCCAGACAGTATGAAAAATTTGAAGGGCAGGCAACTTGATCCGGTCGCCGGCAGCCTGTCCGTAATGTTCGTGGATGGTCGCGTCCCGGTTCAGCACATACAAACCATTTATGGTACTCACAAGAATGCGGTTTCCGGACCAGGGCATAAAGTAGTTGACCCGCTCGTTTTTAATGTACCTGCCCGCCTTGTCATTGAGCAGCACCGGTTTCAGGTTTTTTGTATCAATCATCCCCATCCCGCCCCATGTACCGACCCAGAATGTCTGCTCATTCAATTTGTAAAAAGCAGTAAAACCGCGGCCGCTAACAAAAGGAAATTCCACGGGCTGATATTCTTCCGTCTCGGGATTTATTTTCAGGAACTGTGTACCGTCCGTCACAGCATATACCTGATTATCAGCAAACAAAATTTTATAAGGGATCACATTGTCGCCGGGATTCGTTTTGGGCCCGTGCAGCTGCATATGCCGCGTCCTACCCAACAGCGGGTCGATCTGGTGGAGCAAGAACGGTTTTCCATCCACTTTGAAACCATAAGAACAAACCCATATCATCCCCGAACTTTCTTCCGTCATTCCACGGATGCTGCTGCCGATGTCTGCGGGTTTTTCCAGTGCCACGCTCAGGTATTTCCAGAAGACTTCTTCCGCCAATGTGATCTTGAAAAGTCCGTCCGCACCGGAAATCCAAAAACTGCCGTCGAGGCTCAGATAGGAGGTAAAAAGATAGATTTTGGCTCCTGATTTTTGCGTCAGACGACCGGTCAGGTCTGTAAACTTGCCCGTTTTTTTATTTAAAAAGCCAATTTCCTCCGACGACTTATACCATACGAATCCTTGATTATCAGGGAAAAGAAACTCCGGCGCGATGGGCGTATCCATGTTTGTCAGCGGTCCGAATGTTTGTCCTTTGAAAAAGTATTTACGCATCAGACATTTCTTCCTGTCCTCTTTTTCATAATAAACCATCACGCCGTCAGTACCCGACTGCACTACGCTGAAAACCCGGAAATTTTTGGCTTTCAAATCTGCATTTAGCAAATCGATCCGGCGGGTAAATGTGGCCCTCTCGGTAATCTGGTCCAGGTAGTGAAGTTCGCTGAACACATACCCGCGGTTTTGATCATCATAAAAAAATCGGGTAACCTGACTTTCCGCGGACAATGCTTTCGCCGAATCCGCCGGCGGGATGTAAGCAGCTACCGGCACATTATTCTTGTTCAATTTGATCAGCTTACCCCAGGGAACCGCCACCCAGGCATTGTCATTTTTATCAAAGAAAATATCCAGGTTCTGCCGCGATTTTATTCCTTTCAAATGCCGCGACGGATCGATGGTCTGGCAGGTCAGATTTACAGGGTCTATAATGCTGATACCATTATTATGCGCTACCCAGATATGCCCATGCGGCCCTGTCCGCATCTGGTTGATCAAGGTCAGGCGACCGATGGAGCGGGTGAGGATTTTGGTAAAATTCTGAAAAGTATATCCATCATAGCGCCAAAGGTCCCCACCGGTAGCCACCCACATAAATCCCCGCCCATCCTGCGCCAGGCAGCGTGTATTTCGGCTCGGCAAGCCCTGCTCAGGTCCCAGCAGCTGGATGTTGATGCGCGTCTGCGGTTCCTGAGCAAAGCAATCGCTAACAATAGAAATGCATATAAAAAAGAGCAGTATCGGAATGAAAATTCTTTCTGGCAATCCAAAAAACTCGGAACGTATAAGTCGGCGCGGCATGCAGTAACGAAAAGCGTTTAGGAGTAGATACCAAAAGTATACTCCAAAAAACGACATTTAGATTAAAGAAAACCTCTTTTTTATTCAAAACTTCAACTCTGCTGTCAGACACAAAAACAGCAGGTTTTTGCCCGGCCCTGCCTGCTTCAAAAAATCACCGGTAGCGAAGTAAGTCAGCTCGCAGCCGAAACGCAGGAAGGGATTGGTGGTATAATCCGCCGCCATCGAATATTGGTGGCCAATGAATTTGTCGGAAGTGCCGGAGCTGGAATAGATCATCGCCGCATTTGGACCGTACACGCCATCGTGGCTGCTGTACCGCCAGAAAACATCGTAATCAAAATCTACGGACAGTTTTTCGGTGAAATTCATGGTCAGCGAAGGATGCAGATCCACTAAATTCGCCGGCCCGATCAATGCTGCCAAGCCAAAATAACCGCCGCGGGGAAACAGTGGATTGAAGGTATTCAGCCGGTTGTCGCCCAGGTTCTTATCGCCGCTGATCAGCTCTGTTTTCAACCCGATTTCCGGTTCAAATTTCAAATGATCCAGTTCATAGTCAATGTGGGCCGAGGCGGTCCAGGCGCTGATGGTTTTTTCAGCAAAGCTGCCGAACTGGTAAATTGCCTCCACGTCGTACCGCCACTGTTTGCTCCGGCCCCAGATCCGGCTGCCGACCGAATGCCGCATTTCCTTGCCTTTGCCGTCGTCGTAGCTGTTTGATTTTTTGTCCAAACCAAAATAATAGAGATCAACATTTTGCAAAACCGGCACCTTGTTTCGCACCGTGTAAGCGCCCCAAAGCTTGGTGCTTTTGTTGTAACCATCATCAAAAACGCCCTTTTTAGAAGCAACATAATGCGAGTAAAGCAAGTCGGTTTTATAGTTCGGCCCAGAAAACATCACTTTCGCACCGTCGAAAGCGTGCCGGTTGTTCGGCCCTTCCCGCACCGAGATCAGCCGCTGCGAACCGTAAAGCAATTCCTGCCGGCCGACGCGTAATACGACATTATTCTTTTTTTCAGGAAACAAATTCACATCAAAAAAGGCCTGGTGCAAGTCCAGCGGGTTTTCATCCGCCGGACTTGTACTCGTTTTCGCATTCGCCATCCCACTCTGCAATTCCAGAAAAGCGCGGAAATGATCCCCGGAATGAAAATCCGCGTGGCCCAGGTACCGGGAAAAAACATAGCCGTAATTTTTATCTGGCTGCTCGCCCCACTCGTCATTGATCACATGGTAGTACTGAAACCGGACGTCGCCGCCAAAACTGAGGTACGTATTCCGGCTTTTCGACAGCGGCGTAAATTTCAGCTCGTGATAAAAATTCTCGGTCGTATCGGATTTCAAACCGGAATAATCTTCATCGTAGCGGAGCATTTTCATCGGGACATACTGCGCCTGGGCTTGAAATGAGCCCAGCAAACAAAGCAAAAGTAGCGTGCGCTTCATTGCGGGTTATTGTTTGGACTTGTTGGTACTGATGTCCTTGTAAGCATTGGCGAGATTGAAATTGTAATGCAGCCAGTCGAAAAGCACGTAACCTTTGTCAAACTCTTTCATCGTCACTTTTTTCTTGGTCTGTTCCAATGTCAGGTTTTCTTTCACAGCCAGCTCGACATTTGATTTCAGCGCGGATACGTAATCGATCGTGTATTTGATCCCGGCTTTATCCGTGATCCGACCGTGGCCAGGCACTATGATATCCTGGTCCCCGATCATGGCGTAAATCTTTTTCAGGTTATCCACTGGTTCCAGAAAGTAGCCGTCGAAAAGCCAGGGAATCGCAGGACTTTCGGCAACGAACGGATTGCCCAGCCACCAGATCGTCTTGCCATTTGTGCTCACTTTTACAAACAAATCGGCCGGCGATTGGGCCGTGCCCGTATTGATCAGCTCTACTACCTGGTTGGTCCCCAGATCAATTTTCATATTCTGATACTTGGGAATCACAATGTCCGCCGGCCGCAACCGCGTATCCTCGATGCCTCTTTTCGTCCCAAAAAGTGCAACCATAAATTGCTTGATACCGTCGTAGTTTTTAGTCAGGTTTTCATTGCAAAATTCGTTTTGAATAACCAGCGTCTCTTTTGGCAAAAGGTAATTTCCAAAACAATGGTCGCCATGGTCGCTGGTGTTTACCGCGTAAATGATCGGCTTGGGGGTTACCGAGCGTACCAATGTAAAAAGCTGATCGTAAAGCCTTTTCGTCATCATGGTTTCGATCAGCAGCACGCCTTTTTCCCCGACGATAAAACCGGCCGTCGTCGCCTGGGGAATGCCTTTGGCGGTTTCGGTTTCTGCCGTCGCCGGGATCACAGCGAAGACATTTTCGGTGAGTTTATGCAGTTTCAACGTGACCAGATTTGCATCCCAGATCGGGACCTGTGGTGGCATGGGTACCTGGGCAAATGTTGCCTGGGTTGAAATCAAAAGCGCAGTAAGTTGCAGGGCAGCCAGGCAGGCCGCCAGTTTTGTCATTTTCATACATTGTGAGGGTTTATTTTTGATAACCACCGTAAAATTTCACAGGCGACCATTCCGGGATTACCGCCGGCGCCGGTGTATCCAATGCCTTGTAATCGCCCGCCGCATACACCACCTTTCCGTTCACAATCGTCACCAGGGACTCTATTTTGCGGACGTCATCGGTTTTGGCTGCGAAATAATCATCCGTCAGGATCGACATATCGGCGTACATTCCTTTCACGATTTTGCCTTTCAGCTTTTCCTCACCGGTGAACCAGGCGCTACCGGAAGTGTATATACTTAACGCCGTGAATTTGTCGAGCACCTGGTCTTTGGGCCAGAACTGCATGCCGCCGATCGTCTTACCCGTCAGCAGCCAGTGCAGCGCCATCCAGGGATTGTAAGTCGAAATCCGCGTCGCGTCCGTGCCCATCCCGACGGGTATCCCCATCGCCAGCATCTTTTTGATCGGCGGAAGCTGGCGCTTGGGATCGCCATATAATTTTTCATACAACTCGCCCTGGTAATACATCCTGAACTGCACCGCCACGCCGCCGCCGAGCTTTTTGACGCGTTCCAACTGCTGGTCGGTAATGGTTTCCGCATGGTCAAAAAACCACCTCAGACGATTAAATGGCGTGTCTTTGTTCACTTTTTCAAAAACCGCCAGCATCCGCTCTATGGATTCGCCGTAAGTTGCATGCAGCCGGAAAGGCCAGCGGTCTTTCACCAGCAGCCGGATCACCGGTTCCAGGTCCGCCTCCATCTGGTCGGATAAGATCGTGCGGGGTTCCAGGAAGTTTTCAAAGTCCGCCGCCGTCGCTACGAGGTTTTCACCGGCGCCTTCCAGGTTATATCCGTTGGGCAGCAGCATGTGGTCATTTTTGTTGGGAAGAGCCGATGCTACCCATTTTTGATAATCTTCCAGCTCCTTCCCTTTTTGCTGCGCGAACAAAAAGTAGGACGTCCGGATGTTGAGTTTTCCATCTTTGGCCAGGTTCAATGCTACCGCATAATCAGAAGGATAATTTTGGCTCCCGCCCGCCGCGTCCGCTGCACTGGTGATCCCGAACCGGTTCAGCTCGCGGTAATATTGCAAGGTACTGTTTGCCCTTTCTTCATTCGAAAGCTTTGTGGTCAGGCCCAACGTGGTGTAAATCGCCTTGGGCGTTTCCTTCGCGAACAACATTCCGGTCGGGTTACCCTCGCCATCCAGTTCCACGAGGCTGCCTTCGTAATGCGTTTTGCTGTCATAGCCCAACACTTCAATTCCTTTTTTGTTCAGAAATGCTTTGCCATAGAGATAAGTAATAAAAACCGGCTTATCTGGCACCGCAGCATTGATTTCGGCCAGGGTCGGCTGCCTTTTTTCTTCAAACTGAAACTCATTCCAGCCCCCTATCACTTTGATCCACACGCCTGGCGGCGTTCTTGCCGCCTGCTCTTTCAGCATTTCCATGGCCCGGGCCAGCGTTTTCACACCGTCCCAGCGCAGCTCGCTGTTGAAATGCAAACCTTCACGGATAATGTGAATGTGGCTGTCATTAATCCCGGGCACAACGGTCTTGCCTTTGGCATCGATGATCTTCGTATTGTCTGCTTTAAATTCCGCCAGCACTTTCGAGGAAGTACCGGTGCCGAGTACAATCCCGTCTTTCATCGCCACGGCTTCCACAAATTCCCGGGCTTTCGCCATGGTAGCAATTTTGCCGTTTGTGACGATCAGGTCGGCGGTCTGGGCTCGTGCAGCTACCTGGAAACCAAGCAGCGGCATGGTAATGAGCATCATTTTCATAAACATGGTTACGGACGTTTATTTGGCGAGAAAAAAGTCCAGCAACCCTTTTTGTACCTGCTCGGTCTGCTCCTGCAACACCCAGTGCCCCGATCCCATGATCTTGGTTTCGCTCACATTGGTCGCTACCAATTTGGAGTGATTTTTCAGAAATGCGGCCCCAAAGTATTCGCCTCCCATCGCCAGCATCGGCATGGTCAGTTTGGTTTTGGCAAACTCAACATTGTCTTTTGCATCCTGCGGGAAGTTGCCAAACCAGTGAAATGCGCCAGTAGTCCCGCCTTTGACGGCATAGGCACGTATAAACTCGTCCGTTTCTTCCTTGGTAAATGGTTTTTCCACATGCCCTACCACCGGCCAGAAATTGGTCAGAAACTCCCTTTCCCTGCCAGCTACAATGCTGCCTGACGCCGGCCAGCCGAAGAACCCAAACCACCACGCGCTGCCCTTCACCTGGCTCCAAACCGGCTCAATACCTGGCAGCAAGGCGTCCATCAATGCCAACTTTTTCACTTCTGTCGGAAATTGAGCAGCATAAGCGTAAGCCACCATGAGCCCAATGTCGTGACCGGCGAGGTTAATGTTGTTGTAGCCCAGCTTTTTCATAAGCTCGTGCAAATCGGTAGCCATGGTCTTTTTATCATACCCGCCCTCCGGCTTGCCCGATTCGCCCACACCGCGCAAATCCGGCGCGATGACGGTGAAATGTTTGGAGAGCTCCGGCAGCAGGCGGTTCCACATATACCAGTTCTGCCCAAAACCGTGCACCAGCAGCAAAGGCGCGCCCGAGCCGCCGATGACATAGTGAATGTCGACACCGTTTACATTCGCCGTCTGATGTTTGAAATTCGATGGCGGATCGGCCGGTTTGACGGATTCTGAGTGTGCAGTACTGTCTGTTCCTGAGACATCTTTACCTTCTTTTTTTGCAGGATCACAGGCGAGGAGCGCGAATAATAGACTGATGCAAACCAGGCTTGAAACAATTTTGAGGGTGCCCGAAAGTTGCTTCTGAGCGTAAACGTTGGGTTTCATTTTAAATAAATGTTTAGGTAAAAAAATGGATAGGTAATTGATCTTAAATGCATTACCGGAGCGAGCAAAGCCAGTTCTGACAATACTCCGCTACTTCCTCCCAGCCCGGCTGACCCAGTACGTAATGAGTCCGGCCGGGAAATTCCTTGTAGTCGGTGACCGAGGTTTCGGATTTGTATTTCCGGTAATTGTCGTAGTTCAGGGAGCTGGGAATGGTGTGGTCGGCAGAGCCGGAAATGAGCAGCAGCGGCTCGTGCGGCTTTCTAAAATCCACTTTGGCAACACTGGTAATGGTATCCCGCACAATCAGCTTCGACTCCGGGATCGCCAGCTTGTAGTAGCCTTCTTTCTGAATTTCGAGCGGCAAACCGTTGGTAAAACCATACTGCCACTGGCTGAACGACATCATGAAAGTTTTGTCTGTCGGCGTAAAAAATCCCAGCGGTCCCCAGCCTGCAATGAGAAATGACAATTTGAATGTCATCATTCCCTGCGGCGGCACCGAGTGAATCGCGATACCCGCCGCGCCCAATCCTCTTTGAAGCAGCAGCTGGGTAATGAGTCCGCCGATCGAATGTCCGATCAGGATCGGCTTTTCGGGAACACTGGCAGCGATTCTGGCATAATGTTCGATCAGTGCGTCGAGCCGGTTGGAGGCGATGGCCGGGTCGGGCTGGCGGTTGCGGAGGGTTTCAGCGGGCGCATCTTTGTGCGGCCAGGGCGGTGCAAGTGTTCGGTAACCTTGCTTTTCGAAGTACAGCTTCCAGTCGTCCCAGCAGGCATGGCTCACAAATGCGCCGGTGACGAATAAAATGGTTTTGCCTTTTTCTTTCATTATTTTCTTTCGGTTTGCTAGTATGCATTCCAAAAGAGTACCATATATTTAGTTGTTTCATTATCAACTAGTTAGCGAGAATTAGCACTAATAAACCAACGGTATTTCGTCGGCAAACCTTCCAACCAACGATATATCGTCGGGAAACAAAACTGCATTTCGTTGCGCGTCATCCGGGCGGTGATTTTATTTAATACTAAACCGATTTTCAGTGCCATTTCTGCCGATATTTGGTCCAATCAGCTGCTTCCGATATGCTCAAAACCCTCGCCCTGCTCAGCACATTCCTGTTGTCCGGCATCTGCGCTTCTGCCGAATACCTGGGTCCGTTCACCCCCAAGGACACCGCCCCTATCCTGGCCAGGTTCAAAAAAAGCAGACCCGATACCAGCCGTGTAATGCTGGCGATACAGCTGAGCGACCAGTACTACTATCGGGCTGGAAGAACTGACACGGATTTAAAGTATGCCTTATTCTATACGACAACTGCCCAAAAGCTGGCAAACGGGCTTCATTTTGAAAAAGGGCTTGCGCAGGTGTACTTCCAGCAAGGCGCAATTTTCGCGACATTGGATCGCCGGCCGGAGGGGAAAGCCGCGATCAATAAAGCAATCATCCTGTTTACCAAACAACATGATTACCGGATGTTGGGAGAAACCTATTTCCGGCTCGCCAGCTATTTGTCTTTGACGGAAACCGAAATTCAGGAAAGAATCAAGTACACGAATTTGTCCCTGGAAGCATTTCGGAAAGCACAGCTGCCGGCGAAAGAAGCAGCGGTTTTGGAAGCACTCGGAGAGCTTTATTATATCGATGGAAACAACGAAGCAGCCCTGCCCACGCTGAAACAATCCCTGCGCACATATCAGTCGGCAAAGCATAACCGGCTGATGGGTATTTATGATCTCCTGGGTGCATTATATACAGAATTGGGGTCACCTTATGAGGGTATCAAATATGAAATGCTTGCGCTTCGGAATGCCAAGGAATTGGAGGATTCGTCCTTGTATCTGGCGACGATTTACAACCGCATTGGTATGACACATTTCGAATTATTCGATTACAGAAAGGCGGTTGATAATTATTCGAATGCATTAAACATTGCAAACAACTACAAAGATATTTCCACTATTCAAATCGTTTCAACCAATTTGGCGCATGCCTATTTGAAACTCAAAGACGGATATAAAGCACTTCGAATCCTGGATGATTTGGAAAGGAAATACGCATCCGATGACATTGATTATAAATTTTGGGTATACCGAATTTACGTCGACACATACCGATACCTGGGCCAGCAAGCCAAGGCTGTAAAATATATTGATACTATTGCTGAAATGGCCGAAAAACCTTCTCCCAGCACCGAATTCAGCGAGAAGATTTATCATTTTCTCACCGAATTTTATATGACAACCGGTGACTTTGCAAAAGCAGAAAAGTATGTCAGGTTGCATAAAGCAATTGCCGACAGACGCAAATACACGCAGATGACCTACCTGAATTTGCTCTGGCAATCCAAACTGGATTCCGTCAGTCGGCAATACCTTCCTGCCTTGGCACATTACCAGCAATATAGCGCAATACGGGATTCAGTTTTTAATCAAGCAAAAAGTCGGCAGATCAATCAATTGGAAATCATCTACGAAACCGAAAAGAAGGAAGAGAACATCGCCCTCCTGAAAAAGGAATCGGCCCTTCAACAAAACATGTTGCAGCAAGCTTCTCTCAATCAAGACATTACCTACGTCAGCATTGCATTGCTGCTCATTATTATCGGGCTTTTGTTTTACGGATACAGGCTAGTCCGAAAAAATAACAAAGCGATGGCTGCCCGCCAGGAAGAGATCAACACGAAGAATATCTCACTCGGAAGATTACTAACCGAAAAAGAATGGCTGATGAAAGAAATCCATCACCGGGTGAAAAACAACCTGCACATGATTGTGGGTTTATTGGAAAGTCAGTCGGAATATCTGAAAGGCGACGAGGCGAAAATGGCCCTGGCGGAAAGTGAGCACCGGATCCAGTCGATGTCTATGATCCACCAGAAATTGTACCAGACGGATAATCTTAGTTCCATCGAAATTTCACCCTACATTCATGAATTGGTACAGTACCTGAAAGACAGTTTTGAAAGCAAATGTCCGGTCACTTTTCACTTGGATATCGACCGACTTGAAATGAATATCAGCCACTCCATTCCGCTGGGATTAATATTGAATGAAGCCATTATCAACTCACTCAAATATGCTTTCCCCGATTGTTCGACCGGCAGAATCGATGTTCTTTTTAAAGAAATGAAACCCGGCCGTTTTATGCTGACTATTTCGGATAATGGTACCGGACTGGCTCCGAATTTCAATGTGAATAAAATTAATTCATTTGGGTTGACCCTGATAAAAGGACTGTGCGAAGAACTGGACGGGCAATTGGAAATCATAAATAATAATGGAACAACTATTCAGGTGAGCTTCGATTACATTTCAGAAGAAAAGCAGGTGGCGCAATATGCTATGATATAATGCAGAAATATGAATAAGAAAATACTCATCGTTGAAGACCAGTTTATCGAGGCCAATCACCTGCGCATCATGCTGCAGCGCGCAGATTATGAAGTTTGCAGCGTAGCACGTTCCGTGGAGCAGGCGGAGGAAATCATTGAAAATGAACGCCCCGACCTGGTTTTGCTGGATATTTTCCTGACCGGAAAAAGAACTGGCATTGACCTGGCCGTGCAGCTGCGGGAAACCAACATTCCGTTTATTTATCTTTCTGCCAATTCCAATGAAGAAGTCCTGAATGCGGCCAAAGCAACCCACCCCAATGGATTTCTGGTCAAACCGTTCCGGGAAAAAGATTTGCTGGTAGCGCTGCAAATTGCACATTACCACCACGAAAACGGCCTGGAATCGCAGCTTAGGAAGGAAACTTTGCTGCAAACCCAACTGGCAAATATTACCGCCGGACTGGCTGCCTGGGACCAGAAGCTGCTCATGACCGCGCAGGTTTTACAGCCTTTTATTTCGTTTGATCTCCTGGCCGTAGGTACGTCTGGAAATGCCGGCATGCCGGGCGGGATTATTTATTTTCTGCGAATTGGGTTTAATGAATATCAGGTGATAACCCAGGACGGGTTGCAAACGATCGCCAATCTGAAAAACGGCGAAATGGAGGCGCTGCAAGCTAAAACAATGCTAGCACCAGATATTGCATTTTACAATAATGAGCATTTCAAGCTCGTCACTTCCGTCCCGACCATGCGCAAGCTGATCGCTGATACTTTCGGCATGCATTCCCTGCTTGAACTCCCGCTGCCGGTGACCTCGGCGCACGATAGCCCGTTTTCCTTTTCATTTTACAGCCGGCGCGACGATGTTTACGCCGCACATCACCGGGCACTTTGCCAGCGTATCCGGCCATTTTTGCAGCTGGCAAAACGAAGTATGTACCAGGCAGAGCCCGTCGCTGCGCCTGTCGGCCACATTAACCTGCCAGCCAGCTCCCCAAATTCGGTTTTCAGCGGGATTATTGGCCGCAGCCCGCAGCTTACGGAAGTTTTTGAGCTCATCAGCCAGGTCGCGCCGGTAGATACTTCGGTGCTGATCACCGGCGAAAGCGGGACTGGAAAAGAGCGGATCGCCGACAGCATTCATGCACTTTCGCCCCGAAAAAACCAGCCGCTGATCAAGGTAAATTGCGCAGCTTTACCCGCCAACCTCATTGAATCCGAATTGTTTGGTCATGAAAAAGGTGCATTTACAGGTGCTCTGGAAAAGCGGATCGGAAGGTTTGAACAAGCAAATCATGGTAGTATTTTCCTCGATGAAATCGGCGATATGCCGCTGGAAACGCAGGTGAAGCTGCTGCGGGTCTTGCAGCAAAAAGAAATTGAACGCATTGGCGGAAAGGCGCCGGTAAAAGTGAATATCCGCATCATTGCCGCTACGAATCGGAACCTGGAAAAAGAAGTGGCCGAGGGCCGTTTTCGCCTCGACCTATATTACCGGCTCAATGTATTTCCGATCCGGCTGCCATCCCTGGCGGAGCGGAAAGATGATATTCCACTGCTGGTCAATCACTTTGTTCAGATTTATTCCAAAAAAACAGGAAAGAAAATATCCGGCGTGTCCGATAAGGCCATTAAAAATCTGATGGCCTACAACTGGCCGGGTAACATTCGCGAGCTGGAAAACCTGATCGAAAGAAGCGTTTTACTTGCCAAAAATGACCTGATCGACCACATTCCTCTGCCCACGCAGCAATCGCAAAAAATTTCCGAAAAAGCCGAAGAATCGCGCCTGAAAACCATTTTCGAAAACGAGCGCGACTACATTATCGAAGTCTTGAAACGATGCAACGGCCGGATCCGTGGAGCGGACGGCGCCGCGGCAATCCTGAATATCCCCCCAACTACGCTTGGCTCAAAAATGAAAAAGCTGGGGATCAGGCGGGATTTCAGTATTTAGTGTAGCGAATTTGAAGTTTCCCTACTCGGTTTTCAGCGCCTCTATGGGATTGGATTTGGCGGCGCGGATGGTTTGCAAAAAAACCGTGAGCACACCAATAAATAAAGCGAGACTTGCAGCGGCGATAAAAATCGTCCACTGGATATCAATCCGGTTTGCAAAATCCTGCAACCACTGCTCCATACCATACCAGGCAAGCGGCGAGGCAATAATCGCAGCGACGAGAATGAGGAGGATAAAATCGCGGGAAAGTAGCATAGCAATGCCGGATACCGACGCGCCCAGCACTTTTCGGATGCCAATTTCCTTGGTCCGCTGCTTCACCATTAACGCCGCCAGACTGAACAAACCCAACGCAGAAATCGCAATCGCCAGCAAAGCAAACGATGTAAAAATGGAAGCCAGACGGTTTTCCGACGCATATAGTTTTTGCAGGTTATCGTCGGCAAAAGTGTATTCAAAGGCCTTATCAGGAAAAAATTCTTTCCAGGTTTTTTCAATGTAGGCAATGCTTTCGGGAATGTTCCGGTTGTTGACGCGGACATAAGTGGTGGTGCTGAACCAGGATTTTTTTGGTTTATAAACCAGCAGCGGGCTGGCTTCCTTCAAGGTCGTCACCTGGAAATCCCTCACTACACCAATCACCGTACCCTGCAAAGCCCCAAGCCGGATCACTTCATTGACGGGATTTTTCAGCCGCAGCGCTTTTGCCAGACTTTGCGTGATGACGATCGGGTTTTGATACAGCAGTTCGTCGGCCAGTTTTTTGTTTGATTTTGCAGATGCCACGGAAACAAGGGAATCATAATTTAGATAATCACCGGGAAATTTCTTCGAAAAACTGCGGCCACCTTCCACTTTGATGCCCATCGTCGCGGGAAAGTCCATATCTGCATAAACGAAACCGAAATGCAGTCGCCGGGTGCTGTCGAGCGGGTCGGGCATACTCGATGAATTTCCGATCCCGCCACCCAGATCCAGCTCTGCGAAACTGGCGGCAGTAATGTTGGGGTTATCCAGCAATTTTTTCTTGAATGCCTCCGGACTATTTTGCAAATGGATCGACGGCAAGAGGAGCAAATGTTGTTTATTAAATCCCAGAGGCCGATTATGAAATAAATTCAGCTGCTGCCAGACGATCATGGTAGCGACGATAAGGACAATCGAAATGCCAAATTGGAATACAATTAAAACTTTTCTGAGACTGAAACTGATCTTCAAACCGCCGCTGCGGTCTTTCAAAATACTGGCAGGCTGCATCCGGCTTAAAAACAGGGCAGGATATACACCCGACAGTAACCCGGCCGCCAAGGCAATGATGAAAAACAATGAAATGTTCTGAAACGCAAACAAGCTGCTCACCAGCAAATTCACTTGCAGCATTTTGTTAAAAACAGGCAAAAGCAGGATGGAAATTACCACGGCAAGGACATTTGCGAAAACAAAAAACAGGAATGATTCGCCGATAAACTGTGATGCAAGCTGCCACCGGCCGCTACCCAAAGTTTTCCGAATGCCGACTTCCTTGACGCGCTGCAAAGCATGGGCGGTGGTCAGGTTGACATAGTTGATACACGCGATCACCAGGATCAGCAGCGCCGCGGTACCCAGCATATAGATGTAGCGAATGTCGCTCAGGTTCAGATTGAAGCTTGAAATTTTCCCGGCGCGCAAATGAATGTCCGTCAGGGGCAAAAGCCGGACATGCGTCGTTTTGCTGAGATGATACTTGGTAAGGGTTTTCTGCAGGCTAGCCTCCACCCGGGCAACATCCGCATTGGGCTTGAACCGAATATATTGTGGCACTGATGAATATGCCTGAAAATTAAGTGGCTGGTTTGAAACATGTCTGGCCAAAATGGCATCTCCCGTGAAGTGAGTATTGGCCGGAATGTCCTGGACAACCGCCGTCACCGTGTAGTAAGTCACGCTGCCGTTGTAGGAATTCCAGCTCATTGTTTTTCCAACCGGGTTTACTCCGGGATACAGCTTTTCCGCGGCTTGCCTGGTGAGCACAATGCCCGACTCGTCTTTCAAAGCAGTGGCCTTGTTACCTGTGACCATCCTCAGATCAAAAACACGGAAGAAATCCGGATTGACAAAGATGGCATTCAGCTCGACCGGCCGGTCGTTAACCAGATAAGTCATTTTATTAGAATACAATGCGGTGGACGATTCCACTTCAAAAAATTC
This sequence comes from Dyadobacter luticola, assembly GCF_005860805.1. Taxonomy (GTDB): domain Bacteria; phylum Bacteroidota; class Bacteroidia; order Cytophagales; family Spirosomataceae; genus Dyadobacter; species Dyadobacter luticola. The sequence continues at coordinate 1,796,171 of NZ_VCEJ01000002.1, forward strand.
GGCGGCCAATGTTTTGCCCAGCGGCTCCGGCGTCAGCGTCGTCCTTTCAGCCGGACTTGTCTCTTCTGACTCCATCACCATCTGGTAAATCCGGTCGGCATGCGGGAAATGTTTGTCAAAAGACAGCTCGTAGGTAATGTAGGCAATGATCAGCATCACGCTGGACAAGCCAACCGCCAGTCCTGCGAGGTTGATAAAAGAATAAACATGCCCTTTTCTAAAATTCCGGTACCCGATGGTGATGTAGTTTTTGATCATAGCTGCCTGACATTGATTAGCTTGTAAATCTCTGAGCCGGTGAAGGATACCGTTGACTTTGAACGTTTGCCGACAAGATCGGAAAAAATTATTTCAGATTTTTCAACCTGTGTCGCCACGTTTGATTTACGTTTTAATGTCCTGGGAAATATAGACAATCCAAGTTTGAATTGCCTTTTCCAACGAAAGTTGGTCTGTCACATTTCATCACTCACATTTCCCCAGCATGTTATGAAAATCTGTACACTTGCTTTTTTATTGCTGATCGCAGCATTTACATCTTACGCTGCCGAGCCCACGGGCGGCTATGTCCGAAAACCAGCAAACATTTCCGCCCCTGGTGATTCAAAGGCGGATCCGGCACCATTTAGCTTTTGTGTGGAAGCCGAGAAATCAAATGGCGACGGGCAGATTTCGGTCGACCCGAATGCTTCCGGCAACCTCACGCGCGGCCTCCGCGATTCACTGGATTATTTTGTTACCTATACGACCGACGTGCCTCACGCCGGGAAATACCTGATCACATTGCGCTATTTCAGCGAGCAGGATGCAAGGGTGAGTGTTTCGGTAAACAATCAATCTCTGATCTACGTCGACCTTCCATCGTCTGGTTCCTGGAACATTGCCTGGAAAGAGTACACTGTCGAAGTAAATTTGAGGGCAAGTACCAATTCGATCCGCATTAAGGAGCTTCCAGGATACAATGTAAAACAAGATAAAACCTGCTGGACCGAAAACGGGCCCAGTGATCCCGTTGTTGAAGCACCCGGCTGTGATTATGTTGTAAACACGTTGGTGAGCGATAATCATCCCGGCTGCGGGCAAGGAATCGGTTTCGCAGTTGAATGCGGCCAGGCTAATTGTACCGGTATTACCTATAAATGGACCGGACCGGGACTGGATGCTACCGGCACCAGCACCAGTTTTCTGGCACCCTCTCAAAACGGTGTTTACACATACACAAGAACTACTTCCAAAGCAGGCTGCCCTGACCAGACCAGCGACATTAAAATAACCATCACTGAATGTACGGATTCACCTTTCCGTGCCTGTATCGAAGCAGAGGAAGCTGGCGGAAACGGCCCTACTTCATCGGACCCCAATGCATCGGGCGGCAAAACGAGGGGCGGGCAGGACCGGGAAGATTATACGGTCAATTACGCCGTGCCATTTGTTTTGAATGAAGGCGCGCATGCCGTGACATTCCGTTACTACGCAGCAGCGAATACCGCCGTCGAGGTACGCATCAATGATGAAATATATCCTTATAAAATAGAGCTGCCGTCGTCCAACTCCTGGAACATTACACCTACCGAGTACACGGTTTTATTTGCTTTGAAAAAAGGGCTTAACCTAATTTTTGTGAAAGGATTGCCTGGTTACAGCCCCGTCCGGCACGACAAAATTTGCGTTGAACAAGTGCCTGGCCTATCCCCTTCCTGCGATTTCGATGTAACTGCCAGTGTCTCCACAACGATGCCCCAATGTGGTGAGCAAATGACTTTCAGCGCCAAATGCACCGGCCCGGATTGTGCTGGTATTTATTATAACTGGTATGGCGACAATGGTTTTGCGCGCTATACACAAACGTTCGATGTTGCGGCTCCTGTGGCCAACGGTTCTTACAATTATAGCGTATCCGCCGGAAAAGACGGATGTGCGGATAAAGTGATCTTCGTTCCATTTACAGTAAGTGGATGTGGCGGCGGTGAGCAGGAACCATTCAGCGCCTGCGTGGAAGCGGAACATTCAGCCAGCAACGGACCAGACTCCGATGACCCGAATGCATCAAACGGCCAGACCCGCGGGGCACAAAATAATTATGATTATTATGTTGATTATCAGCTGCCGGAAATTACCAAAGCCGGTTATTTCCCTGTGACGCTGCGGTATTACGCGGAGGGCAATGCGCAGGTGAGTATTTCAGTCAATGGTACCGAGGTAATCCCGACCCTCAACCTGGCCCCGACTTACAGCTGGAACATTGTCACGCGCGAAGAAACATTCTACATCACGCTCTTTGAAGGTATCAACACGATCCGCATTCAAGGCTTGCCCGGCACGCCTGTCCGCCAGGATAAAATTTGTGTCGGTGCGGATCAGAATGTATATAATGCCCGGATGGCAGCGCCCGAAGCTCTGGAAATGCAGCGAGACGCGCATGCCCTGCAAACCTACCCCAATCCGGCCCCAGGCGAATTCAAAGCCATATTTGACTTACCTACCGGTACCTCAGGGATCATGCGGGTGATGGATACGCAGGGCCGCATGTGGCATGAGCGCGCCGTGCAAGGCAAAGGCGCGCACGACGAGCGCATCACTTTACCCAATGCCCCGGCAGGGATTTATATGTTGCAGTTGAAAAAACCGGATTCCGTAGAGACGAAAAAAGTTTTGATCACACATTAAGTTTTCTGTTTAATAAAAAATCGGTTGTCTGAACATTCAGGCAACCGATTTTTATATTTATCCAAAAAGCTGCTCTCTGATCTCGGACTCGCGTCCTTCAACGAAATGTTTGTCCCCGTTTTTAAGCATGACGAGGCTGAATCGCATATCCGCATCAGGAATGATTTCCTCCACTTCCTCTGCCGAAAAATCGACGGTATCTTCTTCGTCCTTTATTTTAAATGTCATGGTTATATTTTTTTCCTCCGCAGGTTGAAAAAACTTTGCCACGGGACGCGCTCAGCATTTCTTAAACCTTCTCAGCCCAAACCGACACCGAGCCGTCTTTGACCGGAAATTCCGCCCAGCCTTCTTCGCCGATCGTGATTTCATGATCAAAATGACCGAGGTAGTCTACGAAGGTTTTGCCGGTGTGCTGGGGGTCAAGTTGCATGTTTCTGGCGTTATCTCCCTGGATGGAAAGTACTACTGCGCAGCCGGAATGTTCGTGCTCGTCATCGCCGGAACGCACCCAGCCAATGCTCTCCTGAGATTCGAAATAATCGGTTTGCGGGCCATAGGCAATGTTTTTGCGGACGTAAAGCAATGTTTCTAACTTATCCAATTTTTCCAGCGTAATGTCGTGCGACTCGCCGTCATTCCCTTTATCGGTATAAGTCGAACCGTACAAATCGGTGTAAAATACGCAGGGATAACCCGCCTCCCGCAGCAAGATCAAGGCGTAAGCCAGCGGCCGGAACCATTGTTCTACGGTTTGTTCAAGCGATTGCAGCGGCTGCGTATCGTGGTTTTCGACGAGCGTCACCGCCAGCTGTGGATGCGTCTGAACCAGCGTATTTTCAAAAATTGACCGCAGATCAAAATTCTCGCGTTCCTTGGAAGCCTTGAAGAAATTGGCTTGCAGCGGTGCATCGAACAAGGAAATTCTTCCGCCCGTCGATTCAATGTATGCGTGCATCGAAGGCAGATCGTAAGGTGCCCAGTACTCTCCTACCGTATAAAATTCCTTGTTATATTTTCCCCGCAAATGGTCCAGCCACTCGTTGAAAAACTGCGGGTCCATGTGCTTGATCGCATCGAGGCGAAACCCGTCCATGCCTACAGTTTCGTAAAACCATTCACCCCACCGTTTCAATTCCTCCCGGACCGCCGGATTTCTAAATTCAATATCCGAAAGCATCAGGTAATCATAGTTCCCGTTTTCAAGGTCCAGCACATCCTGCCAGCCTTCACCGTATTGGTTTTGAATGCTGTAAATGGCAGTTTCCTGGGTCGAAGCATTGTAATCCACGCCGGAAAAACACTGGTAATCCCATACAAACTCAGAATATTGGCCCTGCCGGCCAGGAAATGTGAAGCGGGTATAAGCTTCTATTTCTTTTGGTTCACCGGCAAATTCATTCCGGTTGTCGGGCGTTACTTCACGTACGGTCACCACTTCCTTTTCGTCGGCGCCGCCCATGTGGTTGAGCACCACGTCGGCATACACATTCAACCCCGCTTCCTGCCCGCTTTTAACAGCCGCAAGGAACTCGGCTTTCGTACCATATTTGGTTCTGACTGAGCCTTTTTGATCAAACTCTCCCAGATCATATAAGTCGTAAGAATCGTAACCGGAGGCCTGGTCGCCGGCCATTCCTTTGTGAGCGGGCGGCAGCCAGACGGCGTCAAACCCCAATGATTTTAAACGTTGCGCTTCTGCTGCAAAATGGTTCCACAGACTTCCGTCGGCCGGATAATACCATTCAAAAAATTGCAGCATTGTAAAATTTTCCACAGAACACTGATTGTGATGAATAATGCGGGTAATGTTACCCTTGATACCAATTCATCCAATTACTATGCCGATTTTTCCCCGGCACGAATTTCACCGGGATTTTTACCATAATAAACACTCTGCGGCGGCAGGGCAAACGTGATGCCGCTGCCGGTGATCACTTCCACCATTTTTAAAAGCAACTCTTCCTGGACTTCCAGAAAAACATCCATATCTGCGGTGTCCACATACGAGAAAACTTCCACCCGCATGCCATTGACACCCACTTCGATCAGGCGCACGCGGGCCGGGGTTTCCAGCACGCGGGGATGGGTTTGCAACACGCGGCGCAGGTCAGGGATCAGATTCCGGATTTGCTCGGGGGTTGTTTCGAGGCTTAAAACGAAGATCGGGTGGTACCAGAAACGTTCGCGGTAAGCGTAATTTTCAATTTTTAAAGACGAAAGTTCGCCATTTGGGATGGTGACGACAGTGCGGTCATTTGTCCTCACCTGCGTTGCCCGCATCCCGATCCGCTCGATGGTGCCTGTAATGTCGCCGATTTTGCAAAAATCTCCGATCCGCACCGGCTGGTCGGCAATGATCGTGACGCTCCCGACGAAGTTTTCGACTGTTTTTTGCGTACCCAATGCCAGCGCAATACCACCGATCCCAAGCGCCGCAATACCCGTGGTAACATTAAAACCGATGGTATCCAGGATAATGATGGCGCCCACCACAACCAGCGCAATTTTCAAGGCGCGACGAAGAAAAAGGATCGCAGAAACTGCCGACTGGTTTCGCTGGCGGGCCATTCTTTTTTCACTCAAAATACCCACCACATCCAGCAGCTGCCAGATCAGCAGGATCACGGCTACCATTCCGACGATCAACGTAATGTTGCTGAAACGCTGCCGCACCACCAGCGAAATGCCAATTTTCTGACTGAATTCGATAAAAAACCAGATCGCCAGGTAGAGCTGCACCGGCAAAGAAAATGCCCGGATCACGCCGAAATAAGGTTCCTGACCTGCTTTTTTATAAATTTTGGTAGTTAAAAAAATTAAAACCCGCGCCACTCCAAAAGCCAGCAGATACGAGACGATCAGCAAGATCACCGAGGCAAGCCAATGTGCGATCGGCGCAGCGCCCCACTGGTTTTTTTGTAAAAATTTCGGTGCAACATCGCTGATCAAGGTGCTCGTTTCGAGCTCATCGGTATCTGCGGGGATGCGTTCGATGGTTTGCGTGGAAAAAAGCCAGATCGGGTAGCCCTGCTTGTCGAGGGTACTTTCCAGGATCAGGTCAAAGGATTCATTATCAATGGTAATCGCGCCGATGCGGTCGAGGTTAGGGCCAAGATTATCATCGGTTTTCCCTTCCGGCTCGTTGCTGATCCAGGAATAAGGGTAAATGCGCCCGTTGACTTCCAGCAGTGCCTGCAAAGCCTTGGCCTGCCACACGGTATTCTGTTTTTTCCGAAGTGCCGGATCGCGCCGGAGGTAAAGTGCGGCCTTTTTATAGTTGTTCTGATAACTCGCTTTCAAGAATCCATCGACCGTCCCGCGCGGCGTACGACGACCCAGAGAATCAGGCGGATAAACCTGCGCGGCACGCTTCACCGTATCTTCCGGGATTGAAGGGAGCTGGGCAAGAGCGGTTGAAAAAGTGGTGCAAAAAAGGAGGAACCAAATCAGCAGAGGCTGTTTGGGCATATTTGTAATTTGTTTGAAAGCCATTGTGGAAAGCAACATTGAGATTTTAAAAAAACAAAAATCTTTTCATAAGGTAACCTCTAACCATGCGTCGCTCGTTCCTTCCCGGCCGGATCTGCACTATTTTTTCTGCTGATCATGCCCATTATTTGAAAAACCCGATTTCTGTGCCTTATTTTGTCTACTTAATTTATAGACTTAGTGTTAAAATGCTTGAAAATCTATTGCTACTCAGGAAAAAAAGACCTGCACTGCTCTTGCAGATTGCCTTCGCGGCATTGATGAGCTTACACGTAAGTGCCCAGAATGTTGTGAAAGGTACCGTGACGGCCGAAAGTGACAAAGGGACGTTGCCGGGCGTGAATGTGGTCATCAAAAACTCACAAACCGGTACCACCACCGACGTCGATGGCAAGTACGAACTTACTGCCGGCAGCGATGCCATCCTTGTTTTCTCGGGGATCGGTTACGTTACCAGAGAGGTGCAGGTAAAAGGCCAGAGCACCATCGACGTGGCGCTGGCGGCGGATACCCGGCAGCTCGACGAGCTGGTGGTGGTAGGTTATGGTACCCAAAAACGCAATGCGCTGACCAATTCGGTTTCGACGATCAATGGTGATCAGATCACCCGCAGGCCGGTTTCCAACATTCAGCAATCGTTTCAGGGACTGATGCCTGGGGTGACGGTGCTGGACCAGGGCGGGTCGCCGGGGAAATCGAATACCAACATTCGCGTCCGTGGGATCACGACATTCAACATTAACGGCAGCAGTACCAGCGGGTTTGATCTGGGCAAAAACGATGCGCTGGTCATCGTTGACGGGATAGAGCAGCGGCTGAGCGACATTAACCCGGACGATATCGAGTCGGTTTCGGTTTTGAAAGATGCTTCCTCGACGGCGATTTACGGTTCACGCGCCACAAATGGTGTGATTCTCATCACGACAAAAAGGGCGAAAGGCGGCAAAGTGCAGGTGGATTACCACGGCTACTACGCGATCCAGAAATCCAACAATGTGCCTAAAATGATGGGGATCGAGGCTTACATGCGTGAGCAGGTGGCGGCTTACACCAATGCGGGTGTGACCTTGCCGGCGCGTTTTACGGAGGAGTCGATCCAGGCTTATGTGAATGCGACGGATCGCGAGAAGTATCCGCTGCCCAACAACTGGTTTGAAACCATGCTCCGCGCCGCGCCGCAGCAAAACCACACGATTTCGGTTGCCGGCGGGAATGAAACTTTGCGCACAAGACTCAGCGTGCGCTACCAGGACCAGGATGGGGTGATTGCAGGTTATTCCAATACAATCGGCGAATTCAGGCTGAATTCGGATTACACGGTTTCGAAAAGGATCCGCGTGAGCGGCGACATTAACTATCGCTACGCCAAGGCGATCAACCCGACGGTGAATAATACCGATCCCAACCCTCAACCGCTGAATAACTTTTTTCACGGCACATTATGGGCGGTACCAAAATATGCAGACGGAACATACGGGCTGAGTACGCAGGGAAATAACCCTTTGATGTTCAACGAAATCGGCGGACAGTCAAGGCAAAATACGGATTACCTGGCAGGATATGTCAAGGCGGAAATCGACATTCTGGACGGTCTGACATTCTCGACGCAGATTGCCGGACGTGGTAATTTTATTTACCAAAAAAACTTCACGAACTCCTACACCAACACCGACAAAAACACCAACATTACCAAAACGGTGGCGATCAACTCGCTTAAAGAAGTGCGGAATACATTGCGCGAGTACACGATCAACAACTTGCTGACTTATGATAAAGGCTTTGGCGACCATCATTTGAAGGCTTTGGTGGGTTACTCGCAGATCGGCAACACTCAGACAAATCTCTGGGCTTCCCGCGAGCGTTTTTATAATAATGACATTGGCTCGATTGGCCAGGGTGCGAACGACGGTACTAAAAGCAATGATGGAAATGATGCGAAATACGGTCTCCGCTCATTTTTTGGCCGGGTTAATTATGATTTTCAGGAAAAATATTTGTTCGAGGCGAATGGTCGCTACGATGGTTCTTCCAAGTTTACCGGCAACAAACAATACAGCTTTTTCCCTTCTTTCTCGGCCGGCTGGCGGATTTCGAAGGAAGGCTTCTGGGACGGGCTGAGCAAAACGGTGAATGACCTGAAACTTCGCGGCTCGTGGGGGATTACCGGAAACCAGTCGGTGGATCTGTACAGCTACTACTCGGCGCTGCGGGCGGCGGGCTATACCTTCGGCGGCACTTCCGTGCAGGGTTATCGTCCGACGACTTTGTCGAACACCAATCTCGGCTGGGAATCGACAACGCAGCTTGACCTGGGAATCGACGCAGCATTTTTACATAACAAGCTGACATTGACGGCTGATTACTACCGCAAACTCACCGACGACATTCTGCTGAACCTCGACATTCCAGCCACGATCGGCTTGACGGCGCCTCCGCAAAACGCTGGTTCCGTGGAAAATAAAGGCTGGGAATTCAGCTTAAACTATCGTGGTACGCCCGCAGCCAGCAGCTTCCGCTACTCGGTCGGCGGCAATTTGAGCATAAATGAAAACAAGGTGACCGACCTCAAAGGTACCGGTCCCTACATTACCGGCTCCGACATTGACCCGCGCTACATTATTGCCAAAGGTTTGCCGATCAACACCTTATGGGGATATCAAACAGCAGGACTGTTCCAAAGCGAGCAGGAAATTGCAGAATACAAGGCGACTTACGCCGCCAATACCAAGCCGGGCGACGTAAAATATGTGGACCGGAACGGCGACGGCAAGATCAATGCGGACGATATGACGGTGATCGGGAATTCGTTTCCGAAGTACACTTTCGGTCTGAATGGTGATTTTTCTTACAAAAATTTCGACCTGAACATTCTCTTCCAGGGCGCGGCGAAAGTAGATGCGCGACTGGCCGGAGCGCTGGCCGAAATGGGTAACCAGGAAGGTTTTACCCACGAAATTTACACCAACAATTACTGGACACCGACCAACACGGACGCTCGTTTTCCAAGACCATTAAAGTTTGATCTGCGGAATGTGGCGACTTCCGACCGCCTCGTGATCGACGGTTCTTATCTGCGCCTGAAAAATGTGCAGCTGGCCTACAACATTCCGGGTGACGTCGTGAAAAAGCTGCATCTGGCCCGCGTGCGCGTGTATACTTCGGCCACCAACCTGCTAACATTCTCGAAACTGAACGAGTGGAACCTCGATCCCGAGGTACCGTCGGGACGCGCGGTTTACTTTCCGCAAACTGCCCTGTACACGTTCGGTCTGAACCTCCAATTTTAATTTATCATGAAAATCAAGCATATACAATACTTCTTTTTTGCCGCGGCAGCCACATTTGCACTGGCTTCCTGCGACGCGGACCTGCTCGAAACCGCGCCCAATGACCGCCTTTTGGAAAATCTTTTCTGGAAATCGGAAGGTGATGCGCGGCTGGCCGTAAACGCCATTTACACCGACCTGGATTCTACCAATATTTTTTCGTGGGACGGCGTGACAGACATTGCGCATACCAACCAAAGCTTCAACATTGACGCTTACATTGAGGCGGGCAGCTACGACGCGACGAGCTCCAAAGTTTACAGCGAGTGGCGCAAAGCCTATCGTGGGATCCGCGCTTCCAATTATTTCCTGGAAAACGTTGATAAAATCCCAAGCACTAACACGGCGCTGATCAATCAGTTTAAAGGCGAAGCCAGGGTTTTGCGGGCTTATCAGTATATCAAGCTGGCCGGATTGTATGGTAATGTTCCGCTGGTAACCAGCACTTTGACCATCGATGAAGGCCGCGCACTGACGAATTCGACTACTGAGCAGGTTTGGGATTTTGTTGAAAAGGAACTGACCGAATCCGCGCCGCTGCTGCCTCTCACTTACGGCGCTGCCGACAAAGGCAGGATCACAAAAGGTGCTGCCCTGGGCCTGCTCGCCCGCGCCGAATTGTACGCAGGCCGATACGCTAAAGCGGCCGACGCGGCCGACCAGGTGATGAAGCTGGGTGTATATGGTTTGTATGAATCTTATGAAAAACTGTTCACTTACGCGGCCGAAAACAACAAGGAAGTGATTCTGGATAAGCAGTTTGTGAAGGATGTTTATCCTAACAATGTGTTCGTTTTCCTCGGACCTTATAGTCAGAAAAACAGCCAGAGCACCTACGTGCCGACCAAGGCGCTGGTGGATATGTATGAAACCACGGCCGGAAAACGCATTACGGATGCAGGCAGCGGCTATAATCCTGCCAAACCGTACGAAGACCGCGACCCGCGTCTGAAATTCTCCATTTTTCTTGATGGCGATCCGCTCCCGAGCGGCATTAATTTCCAGCCGAAACCCAACAGTGGCACGGCGGATGCGATCGGCAGTACCTACATTGCCTCTACAACCGGTTTTAACATTAAAAAATACATCAACCCAGAAGATTTTGCGAACCCGGCAAATGGTGGTATCAACATTATATTGCTGCGTTATGCCGAAGTGTTGCTGACTTACGCAGAAGCAAAAATTGAGCTGAACCAGATCGATGCGAGTGTTTTGGCCGCGATCAACCTGGTAAGAAATGGCCGCACGGATGTGAAGCAGCCCGCTGTAAAAGCAACAACCCAGGCAGCCCTGCGCGAGATTGTTCGCCACGAGCGGACGGTGGAGCTAGCCTTTGAGGGGCAGCGGTTGTTTGATATCCGGAGATGGAAAATCGGCGAAACGGTGATGCCGGGAGCAGTCTACGGAATCACTTATACCGACGCAGCAGGTAAGCTGGTGACGGTGCAAGCCGCTACTTCGAACCGGGTTTTTGATCCCGCCAGACATTATCTTTGGCCTATCCCGCAAAAAGAGCGTGACCTGAATCCAAATTTGAAACAAAATCCCAACTGGTAACGCGGGCGCCGGCGTCGCGCCGGTGCCGTCTATTATCCGACGTCCACGTCGGAGCGTAACCAAGCTGGAACTCAACCACCAACAATAAACCGATGTTAAAAAAATTCACAGCATTTTTCTTAGCGCTGGCTGCCTGCGCACTAGTGGCATTCCAGCCGGAAAAACCGGCCGCCAAAACCCCCAACATTGTTTTGTTTTTCATCGATGACCTCGGCTACGGAGACTTATCCGTCACCGGCGCGCTGGGCTACCGCACCCCGAACCTCGACAAAATGGCCGCCGAGGGTACGCGATTTACAAACTTCATGGCGGCGCAGGCCGTATGCAGCGCATCGCGTGCCGCTTTGCTAACGGGCTGCTATCCCAACCGCCTGGGTATTGCCGGCGCTTTCGGGCCGAATGCCAAAATGGGCCTGAACCCGAAAGAGGAAACAATTGCCGAGCTGGTGAAAGCGCAAGGATATGCGACCGGGATTTTCGGGAAGTGGCATTTGGGAAGTGAGCAGGAATTTTTGCCTTTGCAGCAGGGATTTGACGAATATTACGGTGTGCCTTATTCGCATGATATGTGGCCGCTGCACCCGTGGCAGGAGCGGGCAAAATACCCTCCGCTGCATTGGATCGAAGGAAATACACCAGGTAAGGAGATCAAAAACCTGGAAGATGCCAGCGAGCTGACGCCTAAAATCACTGAGCGCGCCACGGCCTTTATCCGGAAAAATAAAAACAAACCCTTCTTCCTGTACGTCCCCCACCCGCTACCGCACGTGCCGCTGGCCGCCTCCGCAAAGTTCCGGGGAAAAAGCGAGCGTGGGATTTTTGGCGATGTGCTGATGGAGCTGGACTGGTCGGTGGGTGAGATTATGAAAGAGCTGAAAGCACAGGGTCTGGACAACAATACCCTGGTGATTTTCACGAGCGACAATGGTCCTTGGCTGAATTATGGCGACCATGCGGGTTCGGCTGGTGGCTTCCGGGAAGGAAAAGGCACTTCTTTTGAAGGCGGGCAGCGCGAGCCTTGCATTATGCGCTGGCCGGGCGTAGTACCTGCGGGTCGGGTATCAAACAAGCTGCTTTCTACCCTGGATGTACTGCCGACGATTGTGAAACTGACCGGCGCGAAGTTGCCGAAAGAGAAAATCGACGGATATGATTTCACGGATCTGCTGAAAGGTGACGATACCAAAACACCGCGAGAGACTTTACTGTATTATTATCGCAAAAACAGTCTTGAAGCCGTCAGAAAAGGCGATTGGAAACTGGTTTTCGCGCATCCGGGACGCATTTACGAAGGTCAGCTGCCGGGACAAAATGGTCAGCCGGGACCAGCGCCCGAGGATTTTCAATATCCGAAAGCATTGTACCACCTGACCCGCGATCCAGGCGAGCGCTACGATGTTCAGGCACAAAATCCGGAAATCGTGGCTGAACTGGAAAAAATCGCCGAAGCCGCCCGCGAAGATCTGGGCGATGATTTGCAGCAAAAACAAGGGAAAAATGTGAGACCCGTCGGAAAAGTCAATCCATGAAACGACCAACATTTAAACCACTGGCGCTGATTGTGCCGGTGGTTTTCTTTTTCAGCACATTCAATATTTTTGCCCAAAAAAGAGGCGAAAAACTCCCGAACATTATCTACATCTACGCCGATGACCTGGGATATGGCGAGCTGGGATCTTATGGTCAGCAGAAGATCAAAACGCCGAACCTCGACCGCCTTGCCCGGGAAGGAATGCGGTTTACGCAACATTATACCAGTATGCCGGTGTGCGCCCCAGCCCGCGCCATGCTTCTGACTGGCAAGCACGGCGGACATTCGGCGATCCGGGGTAACCTGGAACTGGGCACATTCAAAGACGATGAAGAGCGCGGACAGCAACCGCTGCCAGCCGCTGAATTCACGATCGCGGAGCTGCTCAAACAAAAAGGATACGCCACCGCGCTGACCGGAAAGTGGGGTTTAGGCGTGAGCAGCACCGAGGGCACGCCTTCTAAACAAGGCTTCGATTATTATTACGGCTACCTCGACCAGAAGCAGGCGCACAACTATTATCCGTCACATTTGTGGGAAAATGACAAGTGGGATACCCTCCCCCAGCCCTGGCTCGACGTCCACCGAAAGCTCGACCCAGCCACGGCAACGGACTCGGATTTCGATTATTTCAAAGGGAAAGTGTATGCGCCGGCGAAAATGACGGAAAAGGCCTTGGGCTTTATCGAGCGCAGCAAAAATGGTCCGTTTTTTCTGTACATGCCTTATACCATCCCGCACGTATCCTTGCAGGCGCCGGATGAATATGTCAAACAATACATCGGGCAGTTTGATGAAAAACCTTACTATGGCGAGAAAAATTATGCTTCCACCAAATATCCGCTTTCAACTTACGCGGCGATGATCACTTATCTGGATGATCAGGTGGGGATTATTTTGGCAAAAATAAAGGAGCTGGGACTGGATGAAAATACGATCATTATGTTCAGCAGCGACAATGGCGCGACATTTAATGGTGGGGTGAATGCGCAGTTTTTCAATAGCGTCGGCGGGTTGCGGGGTCAGAAAATGGATGTGTACGAAGGCGGTATTCGCGAACCTTTCATCGCTCGTTGGCCGGGGAAAATCAAGGCGGGCAGCGTCAGCGACCATGTTTCGGTGCAGTATGACCTGATGGCAACATTGGCAGAACTGACCGGTCAGAAAGTTGGAAAAACCGACGGTATTTCCTTTCTTCCCGAACTTTTGGGACAAAAAAACAAGCAGCAGAAACACGAATTCCTTTATTGGGAATATCCCGAGAAAGGCGGCCAGCTTGCGATCCGGCTAGGCGACTGGAAGGGCGTAAAAACTGATTTAAGAAAAAACCCCAACAATCCCTGGCAAATTTTCAACCTGAAAACCGACCGCAACGAAACCACCGACGTCGCTGCTCAGCATCCAGAACTGGCGAAACAATTTGATCAGATTGTCCGGCGTGAGCACGTAGATTCCGGGGTGGAAGCCTGGCGGTTTTTGGATGCGGTGATTGGAAAAAAGTAATGCACATGAGGGTTGGCGATAACATATTCTAAGTCGAAATGCTAAACATCCAAGATCAAAACGATCCCAAAGACCGGAAATGGGGTTTTCCGCTTTTTATGATGAGATTTCTTTGCCTGGATTATCTGGTCCGGGATCTAGTCAAACGGATACAACACACGCCCGAAGTAACAATAGGCCAGCATGTGATTGCGTTCGTCATCTCGATAAGCCTGGCTTTTGGAATAAATTACACTTTGCGGCACCAGCCCTGGAAAGTGAAACTTTGGGTGTCATGGCTGATTTTCGGCATTTTCGCAGCTGGGGAAATTTTGATTTCAGTATTATAAGCGACGAAGAGCCTGAATTCCAAAATTATAGCCCCTTCAAATTCGGCGGGTCACCCGTCCGCATGGTATTACAAACCTCCACCCCAGAAATATTTTTCGATAGCGCTGTCAAACTGGGCGCCACTCAAATCTGCCCGGTCACCGTAGAAGAATCCTGAAAATCGGAAAGCTGCAAGATCCTTCGGGGCACATTTGGGAGATTGGGTGCCCGCTGTAGGTTGTTGAGGAAAAAGTGATTTCTAGCATTGCGTTACGGTAAGATACATGCTCTTCGCTGTAAATTATCCGGAAACTTCCCGGCAGTTTTACATAAATTGCCTTTTGAACTAACACAAAATTCCGCATGCCACATACTACCTCCAACCCGAAAATCCACGAAGGCCGCAATCTTAAACGTTTTCGGGAAATGCTTCAGATAAAACAGGATTTCCTGGCTTTCGAGCTTGGTGAAGATTGGAACCAGCAGAAAATTTCTCTCCTTGAACAGAAAGAAAGGATTGATTCCAACATTCTTGAACAGGTAGCCGCAATCTTGAAAATACCGGCGGACGCTATCCGGAACTTCGATGAGGAAAAAGCTATGAACATCATTTCAAATACTTTTCAGGAGTTTCATGACCAATCAGGCGGTGTAAATTTTCAACCGACTTATAATGTAAATCCGGTTGAAAAATGGATAGAAGCATTGGAGGAAAATAAGCGCTTAAATGCAGAATTGCTGAAAGCCAAAGATGAGACGATCAGAGCCTTAGAAAAATTGATTGGGCATATTTAAATACTTATGGAAAGATTGGAAAAATATAAGGCATCAATCGCTAAACTTTGTAAAACACATCGTGTAAGAAGTTTATATGCTTTTGGCTCGGTACTATCCGACAAATTTGATGAGAAAAGTGATATCGATCTTGTAGTTGACTTCACTAGTATGGAAGTAGAAGACTATGCAGATAACTATTTCGATTTTAAATTTTCTTTGCAGGAAATATTTAATAGACCTGTCGATCTCTTGGAAGAAAAGGCTATAAAGAATCCATACTTTCTACAAACATTAAAGCAACAAAAGCAGCTTGTCTATGGACAATGATATCAAAGCCTGGCTTTACGATATGCTCAATGCGATTGCTGAAATTGAAAGCTTCTTCGCTGATCGTCCAATGCTTTTCACGAATTATCAATCGGACCTACGAACGAAGCGAGCCGTTGAACGAAACATCGAGATTATTGGGGAAGCGATGAATCGCATCACTAAAAAAGATAGCGGAATCCAAATTACTAACTCACGTAAACTGATAGATGTCCGAAATAGAATTATACACGGCTATGATTCGGTTTCTGATGATATTATTTGGGGAATTGTAGTTCGGCATCTGCCGGTCTTAAAGACGGAAGTTGAGCAATTGCTTAACAACGTAGACTTATAAAAATACCTACCCTCTGATTCTCTCCCCCTGGGCTTTCTCCCTAACATTACACCCTACCCCCCAAACCCCAGAAAAAAATCTCCCTTAACCTTACTGGAATAATATTTTTGTTTAATAATTTTAGAAAAACGTTAAACAAAAATGTCGGTCTACTCTATTAAGGATCTTGAACGGATCAGCAGTACCAAGGCGCATACCATCCGGATCTGGGAGCAGCGATATGGGTTACTTACGCCCGAGCGGACCGACACAAATGTTCGCTATTACAATGATGATCAGCTCAAAAAGCTGCTCAATGTGTGCACGCTGCTGAATGTGGGGCTGAAAATTTCGCATATCAGCCAGATGAGCAAACAGCAGATGACGCAGGAGATTGACAAGCTCCTGACCGACCACCGCGATGAAGATGCTCAAATCGAGGCGATCATTAACCAGTCACTTATTTCGACAGCCACATTCGACGCAACGCTTTTTACTAAAAATTTCGAGAAAGCGGTGAGTTTGCTGGGCTGGGTCAAAACGTATGAGAGGATCATTTATCCGCTGCTGGTCAGGACGGGATTGATGTGGATGAAGGATGACCTGCTGCCTTCGCAGGAACATTTTTTGTCTAACCTGATCCGCCAGAAATTATTTTCGGCTATCGACAGACTGCCGCCCCCTGGCGAGGAAAGCCAAAAATGGCTGCTGTTTCTCAACGAAGAAGAAGATCACGAGATAGGGCTGCTTTTTGCCCACTACCTCATCCGCCAGCACGGACACCAGAGCATCTACCTGGGTGTGCGCGTACCCTATAATGACCTGTCGAAAGTGGTGGCAGCCAGTAACCCTACACACATTTACTCTTTTTTTGTGGGACATCACGAGCAGAAGGCCAGTGAAGTGATCACACGTCTTTCTGCCGATTTTGAAGGACCTAAGATCCTCATTTCCGGTAGTTTAGGTAATATGCGGGAGTATTTCGAAAACAGCCGCGCCACCTATGTCCCCAACATTCTCAAATTAACCGAAATCCTCCATGCAACCTGAAATTCAAACATTAAATAACAAGCAGGCGGAAATCGCCGTGATCGGTGCCGGATTTTCCGGTATGACGGCCGCGGCGGTGCTGGCTGCGGGCGGGCATCATGTGACGGTGTTTGAGAAAAACGAAACAGTGGGTGGCCGGGCGCGTACCCTGCTGCTCGACGGCTTCACATTCGATATGGGACCTAGCTGGTACTGGATGCCGGATGTGTACGACCGCTTTTTTGAGCTTTTTGGAAAGAGTACCTCGGATTTTTACGAGCTGACAAAACTGGATCCGGGTTTTGCGGTAGTTTTCAAGGATAACGAGGTTTTTGATATTCCCGCTGATTTCGACAGCATTTGCGCATTGTTTGAAAGCATTGAGCGCGGCGCGGGCGACAAGTTGAGAAAATTCATTTCAGAAGGCGAGTGGAAATACCGCGTCGGGATGGACACGATGGTGTACAAGCCTGGACATTCGATCCGCGAGTTCATGCACTTTTCGCTTTTTAAAGATGCGCTGCGGTTGCAGATTTTTCGCTCGTTCAGCGCGCACGCGAAGCAATATTTCAAGGATCCGCGGCTGCTGGCCATGATCGAATTTCCGGTGCTGTTCCTCGGCGCCATGCCCAAAGATACCCCGGCGCTTTACAGCCTGATGAATTACGCGGGCCTGAAACAAGGGACTTTTTATCCGCAGGGTGGTTTTGGACAGGTTGCACAGGCCTTTAAAAAACTCGCCGAATCGGCCGGCGTGACATTCCGTACCGGGCAGGGCATCGAGCGGCTGGAAATTGAGAATAACCATATCCGGAACATTCGCGCAAATGGGATGGTCAGGAAAGTGGATGCGGTGATCGGCAGCGCGGATTACCGGCACATTGAGGCCAGCCTGCTGGATGAAGAGCATCGCTCCTACTCCGAGAGCTACTGGAAATCAAAGACTTTTGCGCCTTCCTGCCTGCTGTTTTACCTAGGCATCAGTAAAAAAGTGCAGAAGCTCCGGCACCATAACCTGTTTTTCGACGAAGATTTTGGGGCGCATGCGGTGGAAATTTATAAAGACAAAAAATGGCCTTCCAAGCCACTATTTTATGTATGCTGCCCCTCCAAGACGGATGAGACGGTTGCGCCGGAAGGTTTTGAAAATCTTTTCCTTTTAATGCCGATTGCCACCGGTCTGGCCGATCCGGAAGAGCTACGTGAAACGTATTTTCATCAACTGATGGACCGGTTGGAAGCGTTTTGCGGAGAAAACCTGCGCAGCCACCTGGTTGTCAAAAGAAGTTACTCGGTTTCGGATTTTGAAAACGATTACAATGCCTACCAGGGAAATGCTTACGGACTGGCCAATACATTGATGCAGACAGCAATTTTTAAACCCAAGATGCGCAGCAAGAAAGTCAAGAACCTGTTTTTCGCCGGGCAGCTCACGGTTCCTGGCCCGGGCGTACCACCCGCTATTATTTCCGGTCGCATTGCTGCCGGTGAATTACTTAAAACGTTAAATACACGCCGATGAAAGCGCTTTTCGACAAATTATCCCACTCGTGCAGCAAGCAGACGACCCAGCTGTACAGCACGTCATTCTCGCTGGGAATACATTTTCTTACCTCCCGTTTCCACGAACCGATTTACGGCATTTACGGTTTTGTACGTCTGGCCGACGAGATCGTGGATAGTTTTCATGGCTATGACAAAGTGGGGATGATGAAGCAGATCCGGACAGAAACAGCGGCGGCGATCGAAAACGGGATCAGTATCAACCCGATTCTGAACAGTTTCCAGCATGTGGTGCGCACTTACGATATCGAGTGGTCGCTGATTGATACCTTCTTGAAAAGTATGGAAATGGATCTGGAACAAACACGTCACAGCAGCGACAGCTACAACGAGTACATTCTCGGATCGGCGGAAGTAGTGGGGCTGATGTGTCTCCGCGTCTTTACCGAGGGCAACCATCATCTTTACGAAAATCTGAGACCGTACGCAATGAAACTAGGCTCTGCTTTCCAGAAAGTGAATTTTTTGAGAGATTTGAAAGCAGATTATGCGGACCTGGGCCGCACCTATTTTCCGGGTGTCAACTTTGATCACTTTTCGCATAAAGAAAAAGAGATTATTCAGCAGGAGATCGAGGAAGATTTTAACCAGGCGCTGATCGGGATCAAAGGATTGCCTATGTCTTCTCGTCGCGGGGTGTACCTGGCCTATTATTATTACAAAAAATTATATCTGAGAATCAAGGCCACACCAGCGGAAAAAGTTATGAACGCCCGCATCAGGATTCCTGATTATGATAAAGTGGGGCTCATGTTCCGCTCGCTGGTACGGCACCAGTTCGACATTTTGTAACATTTACATTTACTCCGGCCCTGCGCCCAATTTGATAAATATGCCTGTCTGGATCATCAACACATTAATCGTTATAGGCGCATTCACAGCGATGGAATGCACCGCGTGGCTTGCACATAAGTACCTCATGCACGGCGCTTTATGGTTCCTGCACCACGATCACCACCAGCGCGACGACGGTGATTTTTTTGAGAAAAACGACTACTTCTTTGTCATCTTCGCGACGCCCGGCATTGCCTGTTTGGGCGTAGGAGTAGCGCAGGGATTTAACTACTGGTTCTGGATCGGGCTGGGGATTACGATTTACGGTTTTACCTATTTCCTGGTTCACGATATTTTCATTCACCAGCGTTTCAAAATGTTTCGGAACACCGAATCGGCTTACCTGAAAGCGATCCGCCGGGCGCACAAAATGCACCACAAACATTTAGGCAAAAATGAAGGAGAATGTTTCGGGATGCTCTGGGTACCTTTGAAATATTACCGGGAGGCCCGTAAAACGACTGCGAAATGAATTACCTGTATTTGCTGGTCGACCTCGCTTCGATTTCAGTGCCGCTGGCGTTTTCTTTTCATCCCAAAATTGCGCTGTACAAACATTGGAAGGCGATGTGGCCAGCTATTCTGATGGCCGCGCTGCCTTTTCTGATCTGGGATGCCTATTTTACCGAACTGGCCGTATGGGGTTTTACACCAAGGTATCTGACTGGTATTTACCTGTTTAACCTGCCGATCGAGGAGGTGCTGTTTTTTATCTGCATCCCCTACGCTTGTCTGTTTACCTATTTTTGTTTCAAAATCTGGAAAGGCCCCGAATACCGGCTTTGGTCGGAAAAGATTGTGTCTGTGATTTTTATCCTTACTTCTGCTTTTTTAGCATTTACTAACTCAGGCCGTGCCTACACCTTTTCCGCGACGGGCTTGCTGGCGATTTTTTTGGTTTATCTGCAATTCAAAAAACCTTCCTGGCTTGGGTTGTTTTACTTCTCCCACGCATTTCTGCTGGTTCCGTTTTTCATCGTAAATGGTATCCTGACAGGGACAGGGCTCGACGAGCCGATCGTGTGGTACAACAACCAGGAAAACCTGGGTATCCGGATTTTGACCGTGCCCGTCGAAGATGTTTTTTACGGCATGATCATGCTCCTGCTCAATACCTCACTTTTTGAGTGGGGATTGAAAAGAACCCGCCGGACTCTTAGCCCAGCAAAGGTGTTGCAATAGAAACCAGCACCACCGACAGCAGCATCGACAGAAATACCAGCAGCGCTGACGGCTCTTCATCCGCATCCAGAAAAGCGGCAAATACCGTCACATTCGCGGCCACCGGAAAAAGCGGTACAAATGCCAACATCCGGTAATCCTGGTCGTCCAGGTCTTGCAATATCACAGATGCCAGCAATGTGATTACGGTTAAGATCACTGCCGCAGCAATAGTCCTTACTGCCAGTAATTTTGAGAAATATTTTACCTGAATGTGCTTGAAATTGACCTTGCCCAGCTGCAAGCCGACAATCAACATTCCCATCGCCGATACAACAAAGCTCACCACATCCGCCACCGGCTTCAACGATTCGGGCGTTTCGAGACCGGCGATTTTACCAATAATACCTGCTATAAAAACGTACAGAAAAGGAATTTTAAAAACTTCCTTCAATGCTTCCCGCGCCGATTGTTTGGTACGCGCTACCTGGTAAAAACCAATGGTATCGCCGTACAATGCCGAGCCCAGGTAAATGCAGATCAGCACGCTCACGCCCTCTTTGCCAAAAAGCGCCGTGACGATGGGGATACCGAAAAATGCAATGTTGAAAAAAGAGAAGGCGCTCCGCAAAAGCAGCGGATTAATCTCGGAAGGCACTTTTTTATGGAAAAACTTGGCGACGTAGTTCATCAATAAGGCCAGCAAGAAAGTCACTACCGGCAGAGTAGCCAGCTTGGACGGGTCCGCATCGAGCATATTCCCGAAAACCAGCAGCGGCAGCAGCACCTTGATCAGCGGCCAGCTTACGTAGCTGGATTTTACGTCCCATTTTTTGCCAATCCACCAGCCTGCCGGCACAAATGCCATGACGGGCAGCAACTCGCCATATACTTTAAGAAGCTTTTCCAATGATCTGGGCGGTGAGGTGGCGGCAGAGGTTGCCAATCGTTTTAACATTAAACCATACCGCATTCACATCCAGCAGCACGCCGTTGGTAATGTGGCCAACCGCATAAAAATTCGGACTTACCTGATCGCCCGAAATAACCTGCATCGTCTCGGTATTGATCTTGATCCCGCCCACCGGATCGGGGTCAATCAGCTTGCTCTTCAGGAGGTTCTGCATCAGCTCAGACTTCATGTGTTCCACCGCCGAGGCCGGGCCGGTCGCATTGATCAGGTATTTTTCAAAAGCGGTTTTCCCGCCGTCAAACTCTATTTTAAATGCATCTTCGTGCTCATCATATTCCACGCCTTCCATCTTTGGAATAATGTTAAGCTGCCCTTTTTCAAACAGGTCAAGCACACGTCGCGCATTTACAAGCGGCATACAGTGCCGGTGCGACGCCCAGTAGCTGCCCAGCCATTTTTTAAAACGCAGCTTTTCGTCCGCGTCCAGCCATTTCCACATTTGTGAACTGTCGTACCGTAGCGAATACGGAATGTTTATCAGCGCGTCGCCGCCATTTTCTGCGATCTGAATGTCGTCTTTCAACAATTCACCGGCTGTCTTATGGTCACGTTTGGTAGCTTTCCAATCTATTTTTCCGCCGGCATAATGTTCTGCTTCCTGCATAAATAATCGGAGCACTTCTTTCACCGTCGGGTTGCGAAGCTGCGTGCGCTGGATCTCGTGGAGATTTTTGAGGGTAAGAAACTGGCGCTCCGGCATTTCCTGCTTCTCCGGCTGCACGCGTGGAAGCTGGCCGTCAAGCGAGTAGCAGTGAATTTGACCAGTATAACCATTGTCCGTCAATGTCATCAAAGCGTCGATCGCGCTCAGGCTGGACCCAATGATCGCCACGTCTGCGTCTTTGGGGATGCGGTCCAGGATCGGCTCCGACGGCCAGGGTGCACTGAAATAATGTGACCTTTTTTCCAATTCCGGATATTTATTCCCAACCGGCGTGCCTGGCGCCAGTAGCAGAATATCGCACTTGTGTGTTTTATTACCCGATAACGAAATCGAAAAACCATCACCGAGCCGGGTTACTGCCAGCGCGGATGCGTGGATCACCTCGGTTTGCATCCCTTCATCTTGCGCCAGCCGGAAGTAATGCTGGAACTGTTCTGCCAGGTAGTCGCCATAAAGTCTACGGGTTGTGAAAGCCTCATTTTTCCCTTGATTATCAACTACCTCATCCCCCACCCGGTCGTCGTGGCGGATGAGCCACTCGCTGAAATGCTGCGGCTCGGACACGTGAATACCCATCAAATCGGCCTGAGTGTTAAGGATATGTCCCTGCTCGCGGGTGCCAAATGCCAGGCCACGTCCTACCTCGCTGTTTTCTTCTATAATGGTAATGCTGACTTTGCGGTGACTATCCGCGATGCGGAGTTGGAGAAAGAGTTCTATGAAAGCAGAGATCCCGCAGGCGCCGCCGCCCACAATCGTAATGTTTTGTAAATGCATCTGTAACTGATTCTTGCTGATGTCCCCGTCATTTTGAAAGGTTTTGCGGGGGCTTCTTCAAGAATCGTGCGCAGGAAAAAGTATTTTGAAAAACATCACTTTAAGTGGTAACCTGCTGGTATGAAGTGCAGGCTGGGAGAACATTAAAATCTCCTAGCATGATTTTTTATAAACCGTGCATTCAAAATTCTTCATTAACAACAAATACTTCATTAACAAAACAAGATTATGAAAAAGCTAACAATGAGTGTGGCCATGATGCTAATGGTAGCAGCCGGGTCAGTTTACGCACAGACTACGACAGACCAAACTAAAATGAAAGAGAATTCGACGCAGGGATCGACTTCTACGCAAAGCTCTACTTCGTCTACTACCCGTAACGGTACCGGATTATCACAAACCAACGACACGGTTCAAGGTCAGAAACCTGCAAACCAGGGCGCAGTACAGGAAACCAACTCGCTGCCTTCGACTACACGCAACGGAACAGGTATGTCACAAACGAATGATATGAAAATGAATCAGTCAAAAGACACCACCGGACAGAACAGCAGCAACAGCACACAGTCGCAGGGTAACAGCGCGGGAGGAACTTCGGCATGGCCGCAGGCAACTGGTACCACCGGCGCTACTACGCCAGAATCCCAAACACCAGCTACTTCGTCTTCGACAACCAGCACAGATGGCAGCTCAGCGACCATGGATTCTAAATCGTCCAAAGACGGCAAAATGAAAAGAAGCGACCGGAAGAAACGCCAGTCGGATGGTCAGAAGCCAGAATAGGCTGAATGATAGCATAGTTTAAATAGTGCAGAATGCCCGGTTTGTGCCGGGCATTCTTCGTTTTCAAATAGTTCTTTATTCTGATTCTCAGATTGGGCAGAGCTGAAAACTTTGCACGTCAATTTCCCCACAAAAAATGGCTAACAACTTGTAGCTCTAAGAATTGAGGATGAATTTCCCAAAAAAGATACGGACGGATATGGTCTGTGTTTTTTGTAACGCAGCGTACACTTAAATCAACAAACCATGAAGAAGACCATCGTTTTTATACACGGCATGTTCCAGAATGGCAAAAGCTGGGACAGGTGGGTGTATCATTTTGAGCAGCTGGGTTACAATTGTGTTGTGCCCTCCTGGCCGGACCACATCGGCAACCCGGCCGCGCTCCGGGCCAATACGCCTTCCACATTGGGCGACCTGATGCTGGAAGATGTGATCGCCGCCATCGAACAGGTGGTAATTGACGCAGGCGGCGGACGGCAGGATGTGAACGAGAAACCGATTGTGATCGGGCATTCGGTGGGTGGCTTGCTTGCGCAGATCTTTGTCAACAAAAACCTGGCGAGCCTTGGTGTCGCGATCTGCCCGGTGGCGCCCAACAAAATGATGACGCTCGACTGGCCGTTTTTCAAAAACGTGGCAGCGATCACAAATCCGTTTAAAGGTGACGAGCCTTTTAAGCATACCTCCGAGACATTCCACGAAAGCTTTTGTAACACTCTGGACGAAGCAACTGCACGGACCGCATTCGAAGAAACGGCGACTTATGACAGCCGAAATGTATTGCGCGGTTGCCTGGGAGAGTACGGCGAAATCCCACTCGATACGCCGCATGTACCCATGTTGTTCATCGGCGCAAAAGAAGACCATATCATCCCCTACGAGCTGGTTGAGAAGACCTATAATGCTTACAAAGACGAAGAAAGCGGTGATGTAAGCCTGCTGATTTTTGAAAATAAATCACATTTTATCTGCGGCGAGCCGGGCTGGGAAATCATTGCGGGGCAGATTGCAGGGTGGATCCGGGAAAAAGAGCATGTTGTTGCCAAAAGCACGTTGTAGTTTGGTTTCCCCAGGATGCACAACATTTTGAAAAAAATAACATTGCGGACAAAAGGCAAAATCCTGCAAATCGCTGATTTGCAGGATTTTGTTTAATGGTGCGATCTCTTGCCTTTGTGGCCGCGCAGGCTGCCTGCTGCTGGCACAATAATTCTTTATGACTGGCTTCTTTAATTTGACATCGATCACCTATGAACATCAACGTAACCAATGACCTGCTTTGCTTCTCCCATTTGAGATGGGATTTTGTTTACCAGAGACCCCAGCATCTGATGTCGCGTTTCGCTAAAAACGGGCGTGTGTTTTTTCTGGAAGAGCCTATCCTGGATGCGCCCGGCAAACCTTACATGCAAATTGAAAAAAAACTTCCCGGGCTCTGGCTCTGTGTGCCGCATTTGCCGGCCGGAAGTTCGCAAAACTTCATACTGGCAACGATGGAGTCGCTACTGACCGAATTTTTTGCCGAGCGTGACAGTACTAATTTTACTTTTTGGTATTACACCCCGATGGCCCTCGAATTTTCAAGGGATTTCGAGCCGGCACTGGTGGTGTACGATTGTATGGATGAGTTATCTGCTTTCAAATTTGCTCCGGCCAAGATCAAATTTATGGAGCAGCAGCTTTTTTCCCGGGCGGATGTTGTTTTCACCGGCGGGCTAACATTGTATGAAGCAAAGAAAACGGCGCATGCCAACATTTTTCCGTTTCCCAGCAGCATCGACAA
The DNA here is from genome assembly GCF_005860805.1 of Dyadobacter luticola. Lineage (GTDB taxonomy): Bacteria > Bacteroidota > Bacteroidia > Cytophagales > Spirosomataceae > Dyadobacter > Dyadobacter luticola. The sequence goes on from NZ_VCEJ01000002.1 coordinate 1,821,546, forward strand.
ACAACATTTCCAGCAAGCCCGGACTACTACGGAAGAGCCTGCCGACCAATCGGTTATCGATGGTGTGAAACTGGGTTTTTATGGTGTGATCGATGAGCGCTTCGACCGTGACCTGATTGACCAGATCGCTTCCCGAAAGCCGGAGTGGCAATTTGTGCTGATTGGTCCGGTGGTTAAAATCGATCCGGCAACATTGCCCCAGGCGCCCAACATTCACTATCTCGGAGGAAAAAATTACCAGCAGCTGCCTGAATACCTTTCGGGTTGGAGCGTAGCTTTGATCCCCTTTCTGCTAAATGAATCGACGCGCTTTATCAGCCCGACCAAAACACCCGAGTACCTGGCAGCAGGAAGGCCGGTGGTGTCTACGGCGATCAGAGACGTGATCGATCCGTATGAAGTAAACGGGCTTGTGAGCATCGGTGAGGATGCTGATACCTTTATATCCGCGATAGAAAAACAGCTGAAAAATATCGAAAATCCAGCCTGGCTTGATGCGGTAGATGATTACCTGGCCGATAAATCTTGGGAACATACCTTCCTGGCGATGACGGACCTGATGCGCTCGGCCATGCTAAGCAAAAAAGAGGTAATCCTTAACAGTGAGCTGAAAAATGCAAGTTGATGGCAGCGAAGCGCCGTTCAAATCCTTCTGGATGGCGGGCTTCGAATGTGCCGATCAGCTGAACGCATTTGGTGACCGGGTCGATTTGCTGACGGAAACGGCGCACATCGAGCTGATCAGGGAAGATTATGAACGGATTTCGGCACTGGGTATCAAAACGGTCCGTGAAGGAATCCGGTGGAGTGTGGTAGAGCCAAAGCCCTATCAGTACGACTTTAAGGAGGTAATTGAAATGATCGTCGCGGCAAAAGATTTGGGCATCCAGCAGTTGTGGGATGTTTGCCATTTTGGTTTCCCGGACGATCTTACCCCTTTTCACCCGAAATTCCATTCGCGTTTTGTCTCGCTCTGCCTGGCGTTTCTGGAATGTTATACCCGGCACAATCCGGGCGAAATGTTATATGTTACGCCCGTCAATGAAGTGAGCTTCCTTTCCTGGCTGGGGGGCGACGCGGGCGGCACCGTACCGTATTGCCGTAAAAATGGCTGGGATGTCAAGTATGCCCTGACAAAAGAGTTTATAGGCGGCGCGCAGGCGATGAAAATGGCCAGTGACCGGGTAAGAATCGTTACGACCGAGCCGCTCGTCAATATGGTACCCGGCCTTTTCCCCACGTGGGAAGATACGCTTCAAGCCGAAAAGGAAAATGAATTGCAATTCCAGTCGCTGGATATGCTTTTGGGAAGAATATGCCCGGAACTCGGGGGTTATGAAGAGCTCGTCGACATTGTCGGTTTCAATTACTATTACAATAACCAATGGATCACGGGCAGCTTCCAGTTTCTTGGCTGGAACGATCCGGTTCCTGACCCGCGCTGGAAGCCACTCGCCGACTTAATCGAAAACGCCTACCAGCGCTATGGCAAACCCCTGATCATTTCAGAAACCAGTCACCCGAAAGAAGACCGCCCGCTGTGGATCGATATGATCGGTGAGCAATGTGCAGCATTACTCCGCCGGGATGTGCCGCTGCTCGGCGTTTGCCTCTACCCGATCATCGACCGGCCGGACTGGGATAACCTGCACATCTGGCACCAGGCGGGCATCTGGGATTATGATGGTTTTGACAAAAAAAGCCGGGTCCTGCACGAAGAATCCGCCATCGCGCTTTTCAAAGCTCAGCTTATGCTCGACGATTGTTTGGCACTCCGGACTATAAGTTGAATAAATTCATTGCTGACCGGTACGGTATTTGTTATTCGTTGAATCATGTTTCAACCGGGAAAACCGGGCATGTTTCTCTAAAATGAGATAAAAAGGCGATAACAAATGGCGAAAGCAACCGGAGACAAATCTTTTGACAAACTCTTAGCATACCTTCACTCGCGACGGGAGACATTTTTGAACAGCTGGCGCGAGGCCTGTATCCGGGATGCTACCCTTTCCAGCAAAGGCAGTTTCTCGAGAGAAGAATTTAATGATCAGGTACCTGTCCTCCTGGATATTCTCGAACAGCGCCTGCTCGGTATCACGGAAAGTGATGATGTGATCAACATTGCCAGTGAGCACGGGTTGCACAGGTGGCAGGCGGGTTACGATCTGCACGAGCTGATCATAGAATTCGAGCACCTTTTCAGGATTCTTCAGGAATATGTCCAGAAGTTCGTAGAAGAAAATCCAAAGCTTGGATTGGCGTCGGTGACAGCCATGTACAGCCAGTTATCGCGCACTTATGCCGATTCGGTGCGGGGAAGTGTAAGCTACTATTATCGATTAAGGCAAACTTCTGCCGCAGAGCAGGCCGCTAACCTGCAAAGTGCCTTGGAGCAGCTGCAGACACTGAACAAAAAACGCAGCGAACACCTCCGCCAGAGCGCCCACGATTTACGTTCCAGTTTCAGCATTGCCATGATGGCTTCGCAGATGTGGGATATGCCTGCCTCGGAAAAAGAGCGCGCGGAAATTTTTGAAATGCTGAACAGAAACCTGGTTTCGATCCGTGATATGCTTTTGCAGCTGACTGATTTCTCCAAGATCGAGGCGGGACAGGAAATCATTGAAAATAAGGATTTTGACGTATCCGAACTACTGCGATCGCTGATCAGGACCACATTACCGCTGGCGGAGAAAAAGCAAATTTCACTCGAAGGAGAAGGACCGGAAAAGATGGTCGTCCACAGCGACCCGATCCTCGTGCAGCGCATTTTCCAGAATCTGGTTCACAATGCTTTGAAATACACCGAAATAGGCGGCGTGTTTATTTCCTGGGCCAATGAAAGTAATTCACGCTGGATACTGAGCATCCAGGATACAGGTCCGGGATTTGCCGAAAACAGTGCCGCGGCGCTTTTTGCCGAACAACTGAAACCTTCCATACATACCACGGCGATTTACCAGGAAGGAAAAATGCTGCAGTCGGTCGTCCCCACCAAAGTTGATAAAAATAAGAGCACGGTTTTTAAAGAAAGTGAAGGCCTGGGTTTGGTCATCGTGAAAAAAATCTGCGAGCTGATGAAGGCTACCATGGATATGGAAAGCAAACCCGGACAGGGAACGTTGGTCAGGATCCGGTTTCCGTCGGTAAAATAAAAAGCAGTAGTGCCCCTATTTTGAATTTGACAACAAAAATATTTTTCTAACCTAAAAAATGACAAAATCTACAACCTGTGTCCTGATTGACGATGACCAGGAAGAATACGAACTGTTTTCACTGGGACTATCCCATACATCACTCGGCGTGACCTGCCACTATTTTCAAACATGTGCGGAGGCTGTCGAATTCTATGGACAGGATGGGATCGGTGTCCCGGATTTTATTTTTGTAGATGGGCGCCTGGTCGAAATGGAGGGTAAAAATTGCATTGCCGAGCTGCGCGGACTTCCCCTGCTCGAAGCCGTGAAAATGTACCTTTATTCAGGTATGGAATATACCGACGCGGAAAATGAGAATATGACGCAGCTTCGTATCGGTTTTCTCAAAAAACAAGCTTCCATCGCTCAGCTGGGCGAGGAACTGAAAATACTTTTGCAGGCGGGAAATTTATTGTAACCTCATTGGCGACAAACACTTTTTTTCGACTCGATAATCCTTTAAGTTTACTTCCTGCCGCAGCAATTTAAGATAAGGGAGTTTCATGGAGGAATTGGAGGACGTTTACCAGAAGGATATTGACCGTGTAAGGCAAATCTCTATCATTCCCACCATGCTGGACGTAATCTGCAAAACAACCGGGATGGGCTTTGCCGCAGTGGCGCGGGTGACCGACACCCGGTGGATTACCTGCAGCGTACGCGACGACATTCAATTTGGCCTGGTCCCCGGCAGTGAACTCAGCATTGAAACCACCATCTGCAACGAAATCCGCGACTCGATCCAGCCGGTCGTGATCGACAGCGTTCAGGACGATATAATGTTCTGCAATCACCACACGCCAGCTTTGTACGGTTTCCAGAGCTACATTTCTTACCCGATCATTCTCAAAACCGGTGAATTTTTCGGAACACTCTGCGCGATTGATCCCAAGCCCCGGCAACTGAAAGACGTCGCCATCACCGGCATGTTCACCGCTTTCACCGACCTGATCTCCTTCCATTTACAACAAATAGAGCTGCTGGAAAAAAGCGGGAATACGGTAAAAACCCTTAACCGCCAGCTGAATAATTCGTTATACGAAAACCGGCAATTCAGGCACATTTCCAGCCATACTTTGCAGGAACCGCTGCGTAAGCTCCGTGTTTTCAGTGGGATGCTGGTAGAGTCGCTCCGCTCTAATGATGCTGGGAAGGCGGAGCTTCTTGCTTTGCGGATCAATCGTGGCGCAGAAAGATTTTCGACCTTGATCCGTGACCTCGTCAGCTTTTCAAACCTCGATGAACAAGATGCCGTATTTGAGCTGACGGACATTGATTTACTGGTCAGAAACATGATCACGGATATCAATGAACAGCTAACCCTCAAAGATGCGACGGTAGAGATCGGGACTTTGCCGCAGATTGTCGCTATTCCAGCACAAATGGACCAGCTTTTCCGGCACCTGATCGATAACTCCGTGAAATTTTCCAGGCGGAATGAGCCGCTGCAGCTCGCCATAACTTCCCGGGACTACATTCCCTCCAGTAAGGAAAAAGCCTTGCTGCTCAGTAAGGAATATGTCGAAATCAGCGTGCGCGACAATGGTATGGGCATCGATTCGTCGCAACTAGATGCCATTTTCAACATTTTCGCCCAGCTGCCTTCGGAACATTTGCTGGACGGCGTCGGCATCGGTTTGAGCATTTGCAAAAAAATCGTCCTCAATCACGCCGGGCTGATTTCCGTGAATTCAAAAGTGGGCGAAGGCACCACGATTTCAATCGTTTTACCAATCGAATAAATCCGCTTATTGTCGCCGAAGTACGTGCTGCATCGCTGCTCGTCGTGACTGACGCATGGCAGGCAAGCTTTTTATACGAAAGTGTCCCGCTCACTTTTTATAAAAGCACTTCATCCATGATCAGAAACTTACTTTTTACTGCAACACTATTTACCGCTGGCCAGCTCGGGAATTTGCTCATCGCGCAAAAAGGACTTCCTTCCAAAACACCATTCACCGCAACCGTCAACACCGCTTACCCGCAGCACCTCGATTTTAAGGAAAGTATGGTATCAAACCTGGTGGTACCGAGCGGTTTCAAGGTCATGCTGGTGGCTTCCGGCCTTGGCAAGCCGCGGATTATGTCGGTAACACAGCAGGGCATTTTATATGTGACCCGCCGCGACGCGGGCGACGTGCTGATGCTGAAAGACACAGACAATGACGGGAAGTTCGACGAGCTCAAAACGGTCATGAAATTCCCCGATGTGCATGGTATCACCCAGCATAATGGCATGCTGTACCTCGCATCCAGCAAAATCATTAAAAGAGCGAAAATTGGCAGCGACGGCATGTTGTCGGACACCGCGACGCTGGTGAAGGACCTGCCGGAAGGCGCCCAGCATAACAACCGCATGCTGGCATTTGGGAAGGATGGCAAACTGTACATGACCATTGGCAGCACCTGCAACGACTGCGGCGAAACGAACAAGGAGAATGCGACCATGCTGGTGATGAATGAAGACGGTACCGGCCGCCAGATTTTTGCACGTGGGTTACGGAATACGATCGGCTTCGACTGGCAACCGCAGACCGGCGATATCTGGGGCTGCGACAATGGTACCGACTGGCGCGGCGACGAAATTCCCCCGGAAGAGCTGAACAAAATTGAAAAAAATGGCGACTATGGCTGGCCCTGGGTTTTTGGGAAACAGGAAGTAGACCCAACCCGCGAAGATCCGTCGGGCACCACCAAAGAAGCCTACGCGAAAAATACGGTACCGGCCGTGATGACTTTCCCGGCGCACAGCGCTCCGATCGATTTCAGGTTTATCGGCAACAAACCCGGTGTTCCTCAGGCCTACCAGAATGATGCATTAGTCGCGTGGCACGGCTCGTGGAACCGGAAAAATCCGGAAGGTTACAAGATCCAACGCATTCATTTTGAAAATGGAAAACCCGTTTCTGTGGACGATTTCTTCTCCGGATTTTTGAGTAAAGACGGCAAAACGCGTTTCGGAAGACCTGCCGGGATCATTGTTGCCGACTCGGGGAAAATCTTTGTTTCCGACGATGAGAACGGAAATATCTATTGCATTGCGCCAGCCAAATAACATTATAAACTTATTGTCATGCACTTCATCAACACATTGATCAAAACCGCAGTTTTGCAGCTTACCTTGTTTCCCGTTTTTGCCCAAACTGCAAAAATCCAGTTTGAAAAACCGGGGCTATATCCCGAAGGCGTCGCTTATAATCCTGGCGACAAACATTTTTATATGGGCTCGGTCACTACGGCTACAATCGGTCGGGTGGGTATGGACGGAAAATATGAAGAGGTTTTTAAGGATACCACTTTAAAATCGACTTATGGTATGAAAGTCAGCCCCGACAATAAGCTGCTCTGGGTTTGCGTATCAGATGCCAATTACAGCAAATTCACCGAGCCGGCCACGGCGAAAAAGATGGGCAGGCTGATCGCGATCGACATTTCGACGCATAAAAAAGTGCAGGATGTGGACTTGGGAAACCTGGTTGAAGGAAAGCATTTTATCAATGATATTGTTTTTGATAAACAAGGAAACCTGTACGCGACGGACAGCTACAACCCTGTGATCTATAAAATTGACAAAGCTGGAAAAGCTTCGATTTTTGCAAAAAATGATCTTTTCAAATCCATTGATGTCGGCTTAAATGGCATTGCTTTTCACCCGAAAGGTTTTCTGGTAGTGGATAACAATGGTTCGGGTGCGCTGCTGAAAGTGGATATCGCTGATCCCACGAAGGTTTCTGTGATTAAAATTAAAACATTTTTCCCTGGTGCCGACGGACTCCTTTTCGATCCCGCCGGCAACCTGATTGTGGTGCAAAACAAAGGTGTCGACAAGATATTCCGACTGGCCAGCACCGACGACTGGGCGACTGCCAATGTTACCGGCGCTACGGCAGCCGAAGACCGCTACCAGCAGCCAAGCACAAGTACATTGGCTGATAACCAGGTATATGTCATCAATTCAAAAATGAATGAGCTGGCCGATCCCGTAAAACGTCCGTCAAAAGCGTTTTCAATTCAAAAACCGGATTTCAGGGAAGTTAGCAGCAAATAAAAGCGTAAGACAGTGATTGTAAATTACACCGAAGAAGGCTGGTCCATCGTTACCCAGCGGTCGCACGGCTTGCTTGCAGCGCAGATTTGCGGCCGCTGGAAAAAAGATCAGCAGCCCGAGCGCTGGGTAGAAACGCTGATTGCGACGGCCGAGCACGATGACGTAAATGACGAGCTGACCGAGCCGGAAATTGTGCACCCAAACGGAGGCCCGAAAAACTTCAAGATGGTGCCCTTTGAACCCGCCTATTGTGATCGTTTGGTGGCAAAAGCATTGGCAAAAGGTCGGTACGTCGGTATTCTGATCGCGACACACATTCGCTTTTTATATGGCGAGCAGACGGAAGCAAAACCTTATTGCGCCGCTTTGGCCAAGAAGGAAAAAATCTGGATCAAGGAAACCAAAACATCGGCAGCCCAGGTAAAGTCGAGCTATGAGCTTCTGGAATTCTGCGATGCGTTTTCCCTGATCATCTGCCAGCAACTGATGCAGCCCGAGGAGCGGCTGATGGAAATCAGCAACGGTCCGGACGGAAAATCGTATCAGCTCAGAATGCGCAATCCCGGCGAGCTGATCGTCAGCCCCTGGCCTTTTGAAGAAGACGCCTTTCAGGTTAATTACGAAAGCCGCACGGTGAAGCAGCTCGCATTTGAAAGCAGCGAAGCATTTAGAAAAGCGCTTGAATCCGCGGTAATCACGCACAATACGCTGACCATCGCCAGAAATCCGGCCTGAATGTGGACGGGGATCACTTCCCTACCCCGGAAAAATCTTCCCGATCATTCGTCCGATCTCGACAAAATCGTCATGGTTACTGACGGACCGCTTCTCTGTTTCATCCGCATTATTCTTTTGTGAAAATGGATACACCAGCAGAAAGTTATTCTGCAATGCATGCTGGTTCAGAAAATCGGGCATCAGGCCCATTCTTGGAAAAAATGAAGCCATGCCGCGTTTAGCCATAAATACAATCAATCCCTCGTCCGCCACCAGCTTTATTGCTGCCTGCTCTGCTTCGCCCCAGTAATCGATGGTATGCAGCGACAACTCGATCGCCGATTTTTTGGCCACCCGCTCAATGATATCAATGATCGGGCCGCTGGTATAAAATGCCATTTCCGAGCCCGATGACTTACCGATATTCCATACACGCAGCAGCGCATGAAAGAAACCGGGCTCTTTGTCGGCTTTGGGCGGAATGAGAACAATGTATTTTTTGATAGTCGAAATCGGCTGCGCGGCGTGATAGATCAGCGTGTTGACATGGTCGTTTTGCAGGTATCCGTTGGTGAGATTATATACCAAAGATGGCGTCAGACCTTTATCCGGCTGTAAGGCGAGGATCAGATCGGTGATTTTCTGTTCCTTGATCACATTGCTGATACCCGTGGAAACATCGCTGTCATAGCGGGTGAGCGGCTGGATACGCACATCGGCCGCCGCACCCGTAGTGACCGCCTCGTGCAATGTTTTCTCCGCATTTTTTACAGAAGATTCATTCTTTTCATTATTGATCACATTCAGTGCAAAAAGCCTGTCTTTGTTATTCGCCGCCTTGATAAGCAAGCCAAGATTGACTGTTTTTTCAACCGTTTCCTCATAATTCACCGCGATCAGAATGTTCTCAGATTCCTGGTTCGTACCTGAGGCAGTGGCATCATTATCTGCTTGTGCAATCCTGGCCGCGCTCGACATCGATACAAATGATGATACCGTACAGGAAATAAGGATCAGCAGAATACTTCCGTTGAGCACGTGCTCGCTCAGCAAACGCACCGGCTCACCGACTTCATTCTCAGAAACAATAATGTTGTAACCCACCATCACCGACGCCAAAGTAGCCGCCGCAGAAGCAGAACTCAGTCCGAAAATGATCATTCCCTCATCTTTTGTGAGCCGGAATGTTTTCTGCGTGAGTACCGCCGCCACATATTTCCCGCCGATCGACGCCACCAGCATTACCGCCGCAACGATCAATGTTTCCAGGCTTTTAAAGAAGACCGTGAAATCGATCAACATGCCGACGCTGATCAGGAAAAAAGGGATGAAAATAGCATTTCCTACAAACTCGACGCGGTTCATCAGTGCCGAGGTGTGCGGGATCAATCTGTTCAGCGCGAGCCCCGCGAAAAATGCGCCGATGATCGCTTCGATCCCGGCAAGCTCAGCCAGTACCGCGGCGAGATAGATCATCACCAGCACAAAAATGTACTGTGAGATTTTATCGTCGACTTTCTTGAAAAACCACCTCCCGATAATTGGAAAAATAAACAATACCACCAGACTAAATGCGACCACTGAAAACCCCAGGCGCAGCCAGAATGCACTGTTTACCTCACCTTGGGTCATCCCCACCACCACCGCCAGTACCAGCAGCGAAAGTACATCCGTCAGCATCGTGCCGCCCACGGTAATGTTCACCGAAAGGTTTTTAGCGATGCCCATCTTGCTCACCAGCGGATAGGAAATAAGGGTATGTGAAGAAAAAAGACTGGCAAAAAGCACAGAAGTAAGCAGTGAAAAATGCAGCACATAATATCCGCCTGCCATACCCAGGATAAAAGGTACGGCAAAGGTGAAAACCGTGAATGTGATGCTCTTGCCCATATTTTTCTTAAAATCGCCCATATCGATTTCAAGTCCGGCCAGGAACATAATGTAAAGCAAGCCGGTGGTACCGGTGACGACCACGCTGCTGTCGCGCGAAAGCAAATTCAGACCATTCGGCCCTACCACAGCCCCGGCAATCAGCAGGCCAAGCAGGTGCGGGACTTTGATTTTATTCAGCAGCAGCGGCGCGCCGAGAATAATGATCAGTTCGAGCAGAAATTTCAGGACAGGGTCTTCTATCGGTAAACTGCCGATGTGAATGTTGAGCAGCGGCATAATTTAGCGGTTTGTCAGGCGGTTCAGCTCGATGGAAAATTTCGCATTACACGATTTATCAATGCCCGCAGTTTGGGTCCCTTTGATGAGGCTCGGATTTTCCCGGTTGAGGTCTACGGTCAGTTCCAGGTTTTTGGCCGACGAAGAATCGCTGCGAAAATGCAGCTGAATGTGGGTACTGTCCAGCTTCGCCGAAAATACCCGCACCACCTGGTTGTTGTTGATCACGCGGGTGTACAATCCCGTGGAGTCGCTCACAAATTCCCAGGAATTGGAACGCTGGTCGCCGATGACATATTCACTGCAATTGGACTCCCTGCAAACCGACTTGCTGCTCCATAGCCCGGCAATGTCGTCGGGCCAGCGCTGGATGATGATCGCGGTATCTTTTTTGGCAAAAAGGCTGTCTCGTATCCGCAGAAGCGACTGGTAGTCTGCTTCTTTGATCGCAAATCCCTTTTCGCGGGCGAGGATTTGCTGCTCGCGTAAGTCGAGCTCGCGTACTTTTTCTTTATCCTGGCAGCCCCAGAAAAGCAATAAGGTAACGCAGGTAAGTAGCAGGTATTTGTGCAATGCCATAGGGTGAAGTTGAGATATATGGCAAGGCAAGTTAAAAAAGTATTCCAAAAAAAGGTTCGACCGGAGTTAAGACCGGTGCATGACAAACTCAAATGCCGCGCCTTTTCCACTCTCGCTCACCACTTCAATGGTCGTTTGGTGCAGTTCGAGGATCTTGCGAACGATGGCTAGCCCGAGCCCGGTACCTTTTTGCCCCGAGGGATAAAGTTCGGCCTGTTTATACCGCTCGAAAATCTGCTCCTGATAGGCTTTGGCAATACCCACACCGGTATCCGCGACCCGTATCCGCACGCCAGTGCCGGTTTCGGTAAGGCTTACTGTGATCCGCCCGCCGTCGGGTGTGAATTTGAATGCATTATCCAGCAGATTTTGAAATACCCTTTCGGTGAGTGCAATGTCTGCAAAAACGGGCGGCAGAACCGGTGGCGCTTCCAGTGACAGCACGATTTTACGTTCGCCCGCCTTTAACTGGTAGGAACTTAAAATGTCGGAAATGAGCTCGCCGAGCGGAAATATCTCCTTTTGCACTGCCACCACATTGGCTTCCAGCTTGGAATATTGAAAAAGCTGGTCGACCAGCCCCGAAAGTTTCCGCGCGCCTTCGTGGACGATGGATAGATAGCGCTCTTTTTCCGGGGCCGAGAGTGTTTCCTTTTTGATCATCAATGTCTCCACGTAACCCTGCATGATCGAAAGCGGCGTCCGTAGATCGTGCGAAACATTGGCGATAAGCTCCTGCCGGAGGCGGTCGGTGGCGGTGATTTTTTCAATGTTATCCACGATCACGTCCGCCATATCATTGAATGTGGAGGTCAGCACGCCAAGGTTACCTTTGGCATAGCCATGGACGCGCGCCGAGTGGTCACCGTCTTTAAATCTTTTGACCACCCCGGTAATGATGCAAATGCTGTCGGTAATGAGAAAAAAGGTGAGCAGCCCGACGACAAACACCCCGAGCAGGGCGGCGAAAAAAATGTAGGCGGCCAGCCTGAAATTGAGGTCATCCGTCAATGTCGCGAGGATCTCCATCTGCTTTTGGCTTGCGAGCACGGCATACACATACCCGACTTTTTTTCCATTTTCCAGCACCGGCGCGACGGAGAAAATACTGGCGTCGCCGGGATGTTTCGGATTGTCGCCCAAGGGCTTAGCCACACCCGCCGCCAGCCACTCCCGCACTTTGGACATATCCACTTTATTGATCTGCACGGTCGCTTCAGGCACCACGTAGTCGGTAATGTTGCCCAGCGTATCCAGCAGGTACACCTCCACGCTCGGGTTGGCCACCATCGTGGAATGGATAATGTCGTGCGTCACCGTGGTATCCGGCCGGCCGTTTTTGATGGGCTGGGTAAATGTGGCCAAATGCTGGGCGATGCCGCCAAACAACTGCTGGTGAGCCGTCATATAGTATGACTTCGAAAACCGGGAGGCGATCATCACAAAAACGATTCCCAGGATGATCAGAATGCTTGCGAAAACGCCGCTTATTTTCCAGAAAAGCAGGTTGCCGCCGATCGTTTTTACAGACATTTTTATAAATCTTCGTTAAACCGGTAGCCGATGCCCCAGGTAGTTAGTACAAATAGTGGATTGGAAGCGTCGGCCTCGATCTTGCCCCGCAGCCGGTTGATATGGGTGTTGACCGTATGTTCGTATCCTTCAAAATCGTAACCCCAGACCAGGCTCAGCAACTGCTTGCGGCTGTAACTTTTGCCCGGATTGGACGCCAGCAGGACGATCAGCTCAAACTCCCGTGGCGACAGGTCAAGCCGCTCGCCGCGCAGCATGACCTTTCGTTTATCCATATCAATTTCCAGCCCCGCAATGCTGATCAGCTGGCTTACCGGCGCTGCGTAGCGTGCTTTTTCTTCATTTCTTCTGAAAATGACGCGTACCCTGGCAATGAACTCCCGCACGCTGAAAGGTTTGGTGAGGTAATCGTCGGCGCCGGTTTCGAGGCCCATCACTTTATCTATTTCTTCCGATCGTGCGGTAAGCATCATGATCGGCGTCTGCCGGTCCGTCTGGCGGATTTTGCGGCAGATTTCCATACCGTTCAGGCCGGGAAGCATCACGTCCAGAATGATGAGGTCAAATTTTTCATCCTGCGCCCGGGTCAGTCCGTTCTGCCCGTTTTTTTCCGGGATCACTTTACAGCCCAGGTCCGACAAATGTATCGAGAGCAGCTCGGTAATGTTGGTATCGTCCTCAACGATCAGCACATTTTTGGTATCCATATCACACTGATTTTCTGCAAAGTTTACGAATAAAACCGCGCGAAAATGTGCTGTGATACTTTTGTTATAAATCCGTGACGACGCTGGGATACCCTGTCAGTTGTTTTGCATCATCCGAAACATTAAAAAGGAAACAGACATGATCAAACCACTGCTCGGGCTTTCACTTACTGCCCTGATTTTCAGCGCCTGCACCAAGGACCACGATCCGCAGCCTACTGCCAAAACCATTACCATCGAAAATGTCCTCGACAGCAAGCCGCTCGTGGAGTCAGGCGCATTCAAAGGCGAGGGCACGCCGCCCGTAATCATGCCCGGACAGTCGGTATCGTTCTCATTTTCAGCGGCCAAAAACCAGCGGCTGACCTTCGCGACGATGTATGGTTGGAGCAACGATTTGTTTTTCGCGCCGGCGAATCCGGGTATCAAATTGTATGAGGACGACGGTACGCCGATCACCGGCGACGTTTCTGCGCAGATCAAACTCTGGGACAACGGTACGCGGGTAAACGGCGTGCCGGGGATGAGCCTGATGCATCCGGGTACGGCTGAGGCTTCTCTCAAAAATATCAAGGAAGTAAAAGGTACTGATGATTATGGTCACACCTTTCTGGCCACTTCGCAGCTCATGAACGTTTCGATGACTTATGATGGCAACTCGATGTTTACAGTGACGATTAAAAACCAGTCGGGCGGCACCGGAAATGAAACACCTTTCAGTCCGGGCGTCTGGGCGATTTCTTATGTTGCCGGTGGTAACCTGCTGCTTCCCGAGCCGATTTATTCGGAAGGCAAAGCAACTACCGACGCGCTGACGCACATTGCCGTAATGGGAGATAATGCGCCGCTGAATACCTGGCTGACTTCGCAAACCGGCATTTTTACGCCGCTATCGCCGATTCTGGTGGTGGTGTACCAGGGAAATGAAAATCCATTTTTCAAATCAGGCGAAAACGACCGGGGCGAAGGTTTGAAAGAACTTGCTCAAAAAGGGAATGCCGACGTGCTGGCAGCTTCACTGAAAATGAAGAGCAACATTAAAAACGTGTATGTGCTCAAAGAGCCGACCAGCACGGTGTTATTGCCGAAAATCGGTGGCAATCCAGGCGGCAAAGTTTCCCAGCCGCTTACGCTCGGCGCGGGCGACAGGGTGGCAGTGGCTACCATGTATGGATTTTCCAACGACTGGTTCTTCTCGACGAGCGGAAACGACATCGACGGCACCACGAGCGGCGACTTTTCCGGATCGATAGGACTGTATGACAACGGCACGGCGATCAACCAGTTCCCTGGCGCGGGCATCACGCAATTTAATCTGGCCGGCACGCCGCTCAGCGAAAGTAAAGCGATCGGGCCGGTACCGAATCCCAACAAGTTCACGACGCTGCCGGGCGTGAATGCGATGATTAAAGTTACGATCCAGTAAATTATTCGCTTCCAAAACGCATTCACTTTCAGATTACAGAACTGCCGGCCCGGAGATTTTTCCTCGCCGGCAGTTCTTTTTATCGCTTTATCCACAAATTAAAATCCTTATCCAGTAAAACAGAATAAAATATTGAAATTCTACAACTTACGGATTCAATAACAGTATCACATCGCAATCATGCATATTTTTATTCTGCATTTTTAAAAATCATACGATATCTCAATTTCCTTTAGTATATATTTGGTGACAGACATTTGGCCAGACTGTGACCGCAATGAAAACCCATCATCACCATCTTTCGGACGATCAACTCCTGGCCATGCTGCGGGAAGATGCGGAGGTGGCTTTTGATGAAATTTATCATCGCTACTGGGAAAAGCTGTATCATTCGGCGCACCGCATGCTGAAATCGGCCGAGGCGGCGGAAGAGGTTACCCAGGATACTTTTATGTTGTTCTGGATCAAACGCGATACGCTGGAAATTCAGTCGCTGAAACCTTACCTGGCTGCCATGCTGCGGTACGAAGTGTACCGCTACCTCGCCAAATCGAAGCAGGCAGAGGAAGTGCAGCGGGCGGTAAGGCTGGAAACGGCCACCTCGGTTTCTATGGATCAGGAAATCGAAAACCGGCTGCTGCTGGAAATCATTACCCGGCTTATCAACCGCCTGCCGGAGAAATGCCGGCTGGTTTTTCAGTACAACAAATTACAGGACCGCTCTCTCCCGGACATTTGCGAAGAGCTCCACATTTCGCCCAAAACCGCAGAAGCACATTTAACCAAAGCATTAAAGATCGTCCGCGAAAACCTCAGCGGCGTGACACATTTTCTCTTCTCCTTGTGGCTTCTGCTCGGCAGCCTTATTTAGTCTCAAAAAAATATTTAACAATTTTTTAAAACGACTAAGGGGTTTTTCTTCAAACTTCCCTCTATGTGCTGCAAAGGGCCAATCCGCTTTGCAATGACACAGGATTACATCAGACAGCTTGCCAAAAAATTTCTCGACGGTACCGCTACCGAGGAAGAGAAGAAGCAACTGCACGCATGGTATGATAGTCAGGATGCAAATTCGGACATGACGCCTGACGAAATTCAGCCGGAGGTTGTAAAAGTGCCGGTCGGAGAAAGTGGTGAAACGATCAGGAACCGCATGCTGGATAACCTGAAAGCCTTACAGAACCGCGACGAACCTGTACTGAAATATCACTGGGTACGGCGGTTTACATTCTGGTCTTCTGCTGCCGCGGCAGTGGTGATCGCTGGTTTTTTGTTTTTAAAAAATACCCATAAAACACAAAGTTCAGCGCTGCAACTGGTACAGGCGCCGCTCGGTAAAACATTGGATATCAAGCTACCCGACGGCTCGCATATCTGGCTGAATGCCGGTTCCACGCTCACTTACCCGAAATCGTTTTCAGGCAAGACCCGCGAGGTGGTACTGCGGGAGGGGCAGGCATTTTTTGACATTGTCCATGATAAAACCAAACCGTTTATCGTACATGCCAAAGCGCTGAACATTACGGTGTTGGGTACTTCATTTGATGTAAAAGCCTACCGCAATGATCCGGACATTAAAGTGACAGTCAAAACCGGGAAGGTCGGCGTGACGCTGCGGGACAAACCGGAGCATCCGGCAGTCATGCTGCTCCCTGCCGAGCAGGCCGTGGTAGCACCTGAGCAGGCCGTAAAAATTCAGGTGAACGAGATCAGCAAACCGGCGATCGCGCCCTGGAAAGACAACCGGATGGTTTTCGAAGACGAGCTTTTGCCGGAGATATTTCATGCTCTGGAAAGAAAATACAAGCAGCACATTGTGGTGGAAAAACCGGATCTGCTGACCGAAAAAATATCGCTCACACTGCACGACCAGCCGCTGGCGGATGTGCTGAAAGTGCTGGGCTTCTCGAAGAAATTTAATTATTCACAACTAAACGATAGCACGATAGTCGTCAGATAGTAATCCAAAAAAAATGCGGGCTGGCTTTCCAGGAAGGCTGGTTCCGAGAGTACCGGGAACACGGCCATGTCCCCGGTATCGGAATGTCCTCCGCCAGGCAATGCTTGGAACCATGAATGGCGGGTGGACGCAGTTTAACAGCTCTTAACCATTAAACATCAGACAAATATGGTGAAATATTACCATAGGGGGCTCCCCTTTCTCCAAAAATGTATGCGCATTTCTACGCTCATCCTGGGTATTAATGTCCTGACAACCGCCCTCCTGATGGCAGGGCCAACCGAGGCGCAGCATGTCAGCATGGATGTGCGGCAAACGCGCGTCAAGACGGTACTCAAACAAATTGAACAACAAACCGGGCTCACTTTCGCATTTGACGAAAAACTCTTGCGGAAGACGCCCGAAGTGACCATTTACGCATCGGGTCAGCCCATCCCGGCCATCCTGAAAATGATCGAGAAACAAACCGACCTGGAATTCAGGCAGGTTGGGAACATGATCGGGGTGACGGAGAAGCCGCATACCGGACAGGTAACTGAAAAAAACCAGACCGATGCGCAGGCGATTGTGCGGACCATTAAAGGAAAGATCACCGACGAAAAAGGCGAGGGACTTCCCTCTGTTTCGATCCGCGTGAAAGGTACCAGCGACGGTACAATGTCCGACATTGACGGCACTTACAGCATTAACGTAGCCGGCGACGAATCGATCCTGATTTACAGCTTCATCGGCTTCACTGCCCAGGAAATTATGGTGGGCGCTCGCTCGGCGATCGACGTGCAGATGCAGCCGGATGTTTCGACACTTTCGGAAGTGGTTGTGACCGGTTATGGCGCTCAGCGGAAGAAAGATTTGATCGGCGCGGTGTCGGTCGTGGATGTGGACCAGCTGAAACAGACCACTGACGGTCAGGTTACCAATCAGTTGCAGGGGCGCGCCTCAGGTGTGACGGTGGTAAGCTCCGGGCAGCCGGGCGATGCGCCGCAGGTGCGTATACGCGGTCTCAATACTTTTGGCAATAACAATCCTTTGTATGTGGTCGACGGCGTACCGACCACTTCCATCGCCGATCTGAACACGAATGACATTGCCAGCATGCAGGTGTTGAAAGATGCCGGCTCGGCGTCAATCTACGGTTCGCGGGCTGCAAACGGGGTAATTATCATTACTACCCGGAAAGGCAAGGACAAGGTGAAGGTGAATTACAGCGCGTGGTTCGGGATGCAAACACCGCCGCGCGGGAATGTCTGGAACACGCTGAACCCGCAGGAACAAGCGCAGCTGAAATTTCAAGTTCAGAAAAATTCCGGACTGACATTGGGCGACGACCAGTATGGCTACGGACAAACGCCCGTGCTCCCCGACTACATTCTGCCCACCGGTGCCAAAGAAGGCGATCCCGGCACCAATCCGGATTTATATTATGTAAATCCGAATTATACTTCGGTGGACGATTTCAATACATTTAACCAGATTGTAAAAGCCAATAAATCGGGTACCGACTGGTTTCACGAGATCTTCAAACCGGCGCCTTCCACGAGCCACAACATTTCGCTCAGCGGCGGCAGCGACCAGGGAAGTTATTTGTTCTCCATGAATTACTTCAACCAGCAGGGTGCATTGACCAACACGTATCTGAAACGTTATACGCTCCGCTCGAACAGTCAATATAACATTGGCAAGCACATCCGCATCGGCGAAAACCTGGCGTATTCGATTTCCGACAACCCGAAAAGCTCGACATCTGACGGCGGCTCGGCCATCGCGTTTTCTTTCCGTATGCAGCCGATCATTCCTGTTTACGACATCATGGGCAACTACGCAGGCAGCCGCGCCACAGGCATGGGCGACGCATTTAACCCGGTAGCGATGCGTGACCGCACGCGTTATGATAAAGGTTTGGATAACAGGTTGTTTGGTAACGTTTTTGCAGAAGTAGATTTGTTCAACTACTTCACGCTGCGGACGAGTTTCGGGGGTGAAAATTACTCCGGCCGCTGGAATTCATTTTCTTTTCCCAGCTACGAAAACAAGGAAAACAGCAATACCAATACGTACAACGAAGGTTCTTACAGCGGCTTCAACTGGACATGGACCAACTTGCTGACCTTCCATAAAACCATGGGCAAGCATGAGCTGACGGTAGCTGCTGGTACCGAGGCTTATAACAACAAATATTGGGAGCTGGGCGGCAGCACGCAGGGCTACTTTTCTTTTGATCCCAACTACATGAACCTCGGCACCGGCTCGGGCACGCGCAGCAATTACAGCAGCCGCTCGCTCGACGCGCTTTATTCGCTGATCAGCCGGGTGGATTACATTTATAATGACAAATACCTGCTCGGCGGTATCCTCCGGCGCGATGGTTCCTCGAAATTTATCAACGAGCGCTACGGGTATTTCCCGGCGGTGAGCGCAGGATGGCGGATTTCAAAGGAAGGTTTTATGCAGGGCATTCCATGGCTCGACGACCTGAAAATCCGCGCCAACTACGGGGTGATGGGTAACCAGATCAATGTGGGCTCCGGCAATGCATTTACTACTTACACCTCCAACCGCCGCAGCTCCTACTACGACCTTGCGGGCACAAGTGGAACGGGCGCACTGGAAGGTTTTGAGAGAAGTCAGATCGGAAACCCGGACGCGATCTGGGAGAAAGATATCAGTACCAACATTGGTATCGACGCCACATTTTTCAAAGGCCGGCTGGACGTGATCGCCGATTATTACGTCAAGAATATCAAGGACTTGCTTTTCAATCCATCGCTGATCGGTACCCAGGGAGGTGGTAATGTACCTTTTGTGAACATTGGTCAGATGAAAAACAAAGGGATTGATTTGCAGGTGAATTCCAAATTTGACATTGGCCGTGACCTGAAACTGAATGCGACGCTGACTTTTACCAGCTATAATAACAAAATCCTAAAAGTCGCGAATAATACCAATTATTTTGATCTCGAAGGCCGCGGCTTCGACGGTGCATCCATCGTCCGCAACAGCGTAGGAAATTCAATCGGACAGTTTTTTGGTTATAAAGTGATCGGCTTCTGGAATTCGGATGAGGAAATCGCGGCTGCCAATGCACAGGCTGTGCAGCAGACCGGCGACCCGAATGCGGTATACCAGGACGGTGCAGCACTGGGACGTTTCCGCTACGAAAACATCAATGGTGACGGACAGATCACGGCTGCCGACCGCCAGATGCTGGGTAATCCAAACCCGGATTTCAGCTACGGTTTGAATTTGGCATTTAACTACAAACAACTGGACCTGAGCATTTTCTTCTATGGCGTGCAGGGCAATCAGATCTGGAACCAGACCCGCTGGTGGAGTGATTTCAACTCATCACGTTCTGGTGCGAAGAGCAAAATAGCCTTGTACGACTCCTGGACACCGGAGCATCATAATGCCACCGCGCCAATCCAGGAAAACGCCAGCTCGTTCAGTACGATCAATGTGCCTAACTCCTATTTTATAGAAGACGGCTCTTACCTGCGTGCCAAAAACGTGCAGCTCGGCTACACGCTTGCACCGGCATTTTTGAAGAAAATCAAAATGCAGCAGCTGCGCTTCTACCTGCAGGCTACCAACCTGTTTACGATCACGAAATACTCAGGACTTGATCCCGAAGTAAGCAGGAACAATAGCGCTAATGCAAGCCAGATCGTTTTTGGCATTGACGAGGGCTCCTACCCTTCTTCGAAACAATATACAGTTGGCCTTAACCTTACTTTTTAACGATTACGGCGATACGCAATATGAAAAAGTTAACAAGATATATGGCCGCCTTTTGCTTGATGGGCAGCCTGCTGTTTTTACAAAGTTGCAAAGACCAGTTTCTCGACAAACCAGTGCAGGGCGCATTGAGTGACGAGGTGCTGGCGACGAAAAAAGGCGTGGACGGCCTGCTCACCGGCGCTTATGCGGCGCTGGACGGACAGGGCGATTTTACCGGCGGCAGCGGCTGGGAATCCCCGCCGGATAACTGGGTGTACGGCGCGATACCCGGCGGCGATGCGCACAAAGGCAGCGACGGCGGCGACCAGACGCCGATCAATGCCATCGCAACATTCACTTCCGGCGCTGACAATGGTTTTTATAATACCAAATGGAAAGCGCTTTACGAAGGTGTGACGCGGTCCAATACGGTTTTGAGAGTCTTGGCGCTGGTAACCGACATGACGGATGAGGAAAAGTCCGCCTTGGAAGCCCAGGCGCGTTTCCTGCGCGGACATTACTATTTCGAGCTGAAAAAAATGTGGAATATGGTGCCGTGGATCGACGAGACCACGACCGATTTCAACCAGCCGAATGACAAGGATATCTGGCCGATGATCGAAGCGGATTTTCAGATGGCTTATGAAAAACTGCCTGCTACACAGGACCTGGTGGGCCGTGCAAACAAATGGGCTGCGGGTGCTTACCTGGGCAAAACTTATCTCTACGAAAAGAAATTTGCGGAAGCGGTAAAGGTTTTCACCGAAGTGATCGGCAGCGGCGTGACGAGCAATGGTCTGAAATATGAACTGGTGTCATTCAAAGACAACTTTGACGCGGCGACGAAAAATAACGCGGAATCGGTTTTTGCAATTCAGATGGTGGCCAATGATGGTACGCTCGACATTACGAATGCAAACCAGGGTAGTATGCTCAATTTTCCTTATGGTACCGGCGCACCGTTTGCCTGCTGCGGATTTTTCCAACCTTCTCAAATGCTGGTAAATATGTATCGGACGGACGCGAGCGGCCTGCCTTACCTGACGGATTACAACAGTCACGCGGTGAAAAATGACATGAAACTGACGTCGGCAGCACCATTTACGCCAGACGCAGGTAACCTCGATCCCCGCCTCGACTGGACAGTGGGCCGCCGCGGCATTCCTTACCATGACTGGGGCATTTATCCAGGCATGAACTGGGTACGCGACCAGCCTTATGGTGGCCCGTATGCGCCGAAAAAGAACATTCATCGTCAGAAAACGCAGGATTTGTACGCCGACCTCAGCTCATGGGCACCGGGTAATGCCATCAATGTGCTGGTGATCCGTTTTGCAGATGTGCTGCTCATGGCGGCCGAGGCGGAAGCCAATGCAGGAAGCCTTGCAAAAGCCGAAGAGTATGTAAACCGTGTAAGAAACCGGGCGGCGGACAAAGCTGGCTGGTTGTATCAATATGTTACGAACGCGAATCCACTTGCCGGTTTTTCCACAACACCTGCCGCGAATTATGTGATAAAACCTTACCCGACCGGCACATTGGCGGCGAAAGGTAAGGCTGGTGTTTTGCAGGCGATTTATTACGAGCGCGGCATTGAGCTGGCGATGGAAGGTCACCGTTTCTTCGACCTCGTGCGCTGGAATGCAGCCGACACGGCGATCAATGGTTATTTCAACTATGAATCAAAAGTGACGACTGACCTCGCGGGCGGGAAATTCCTTAATGGTAAAAACAATTACTTTCCGATTCCTCAGTATCAGATCGATATGAGCACGGCAAACGGTGCGCCGCTGCTGAAACAAAATCCAGGCTACAACTAATAATAATTTCCAGCGACCCTGTCACGCGTGACCGTGGTCGCTGGAAATTAATGTTGCTCCCTGCACATTCTCCACCATTTCCAGCTTGGTTTTCACCAGCTCCGTAATTTTGTAAGTCGCTTTGGGAAATACCTTTCTCAGGTCAATGTCCTGGTTATAGGTTAATTCGGCTTTCAATGACGCCATAAAAATATTCTTGATCTCTGTCGCCAGGTTCACTTTGCAGATTCCGTTGGAAATCGCCTGCTGAACCTGATTATGCGGCACGCCCGAGCTTCCGTGTAAAACCAGGGTTGCCGCGGTTTTTTCAGAGATCTTGCGTAAAAGGGCAATGTCCAGTTTAGGTTCTTCCTTATAAAAACCATGGGCCGTGCCGATGGCGACTGCCAATGCATCCACGCCGGTTTCCTCTACAAATGCGGCGGCTTCGTCGGGTTGCGTAAAACCGGTGGTATGGTGCGACTGGCCCAGTTTGGCGACATATCCAAGCTCCGCTTCCACGTGCACATCATAGCGTTTGGCACGCTCGACCACTTCCCGGGTCAGCTTTACATTCTCCTCAAAAGGCAGCTCACTTCCATCGATCATCACCGAATCGAAACCCGCATCCAGGCAGCGCTGCACGAGTTCCACCGAGCCGCCGTGATCCAGGTGGATCCAGCCTTCCACACCAAATTCTTCCAGTCCGTTGCGCCCCAGGCTCACCGCCGTTTTCAGGCCCATGTAGTCAATCGAACTCTGGGTAAGTTGCAGGATAACAGGCTGTTTCAGTTCTGCCGCGGCTTGTAATACACCGTGCAATGTTTCCAGATCGTAATAATTGGTGGCCAGCAAGCCCTTTTTCAACAGTGTTAATTCGCGCAGTTTTTCTTTCAGTTTCATGACAGGCATAATTCGATTCCCCAGAAGTCTTTGATTTTTTCGCTGATTGTATTGAAGTCGCAGAATGCGCCTGTGCCGCCCGCGGCCGTGGTATTGAGCGCGCCCATGAGGTTACCCTCGCGCAGGCAGTCTTCCAGCGGCGCCCCGGACATGTATTTTTGAATAAAACCTGCATTGAAAGAATCCCCCGCCCCGATCGCATCCACAAAATGCGGCACCTCAAAAGCGGGAACGGATACCTCCTCGTCACCACAAATGCCCAAACTGCCTTTTCTCCCCATTTTGAGCGCCAGCGTATTCATGTAAGGCCGGAGCTTTTCAATGCCGTGGCCGATTGAATCTGTCCTGGTCAGCGCCAGTAATTCTGCTTCATTTGGCATAAAAACATCCACATAAGGCAGGCAGCGCGCATAGTCGAAAGCCCACTGCTCGGTAGGGTCCCACTGCAAATCCAGCGAGGTGGTCATGCCGGCCGCGCGGGCGTTTTTCAGGATCTGCTCAATGTCTTTTAAAAGTCCTTTTTGCAAAAAAAGGCTTGATATATGTAAATGCTGGTAATCCGAAGGTGTTTCAAAGGGAATGTGATTGATTGTCAGCGTATTCATCGCGCCCTGGTAGGTAATGTTGGCACGGTCCTGGGCGTAGTTCATCACCAGCGTGCAGCCTGTTTTCTGGCCTGCTACCCGGGTCACATGCCGGCGGCTGACCGACTTTTTTTCAAGCTCATTTAAAATAAAATCCCCGAAATAATCATCCCCTACCACCCCGCAGAAAGTCGTATCCACGCCCAT
The DNA here is from genome assembly GCF_005860805.1 of Dyadobacter luticola. Taxonomy (GTDB): domain Bacteria; phylum Bacteroidota; class Bacteroidia; order Cytophagales; family Spirosomataceae; genus Dyadobacter; species Dyadobacter luticola. The sequence goes on from NZ_VCEJ01000002.1 coordinate 1,845,092, forward strand.
CGCAGCACTGTTTGCCGCCATAATCGCCGAAGAACTTCCCAGGCACAGATCCATTTCCTCCGCGAGCAGCTCTTTGCCCACCTGCGGAAAAGCCTGGATTTTATTTAAAATCAGATCCACATTCAGCTCGCCTGCTACCAGTAGTTTCGGGGTTATCATATATGCTGTTTTTCAAAAACCTACTCTTTATAAATATTCACGCCCTCCACAACCCTGCTGATCGACCCGGAACTGGACGGACTGTCGGGATCAATGCCCAGATGCAGCGCGCTGTAATAACCCAGCAACTGTCCGACCAGCGTGGCCGCGATCATCTGATAAGGATTTTGCGGATCAATGCTTAGGTCGATTTTGCTGCTGTTGGGTAGCGAAATGTCGTCCACGCCCCCGATTTGCAAGCAGGTGATTTCCCGGCGGTCCCGCGCAATGTCCTCCGCCAGATCGCGCTCGTAGCGCATGATGTGCGGGTTTCTTGAAAACAGGTACACTATAAGCGTATTTTCATTTACAAAAGCCCGCGGCCCGTGCCGGAAAGCCAGAAATGAGTCCGACATGCATACCAGTTTTCCGTCGGTCAGTTCGAGCAATTTCAAGTGACATTCTTTGGCGATCCCGAGATTTTCGCCGGAGCCCAGGAACACTACCCGCTCGAAACCTTTCAGTACCAGCGTTTCCAGCAGGAATTTTTGTTTTAAAATCGTATTGCCGTGTTCCGCCAGGCGCTGGATTTTTTCTGCTTCTTTTTCCAGATCATCGATATGCGCCACAAGCAGCACGCTCAGCAGCATGCAGGTAAAACTGCTCGTCATCGCCAGGCTCTTATCATTGGTTGCCTCGGGCAGTACGATGCGGTAAATTCTTTGCGGCGCGACGGTATCCATTTGCGCCAATGTGCCCTCACCATTGCAGGTGATAATCAAATGATAAAGCTCGTCGCAATGTGCATCGGCCAGCTTCACCGACTCCGCGCTCTCCGGACTATTGCCCGAGCGGGCAAAAGATATCAAAAGCGTCGGCACCGGGCGGATAAAAATGGATGCGGGATGTGTGACGATCTCCGTAGTGGGTACCGCCTGCACCGGCCTGCGCCATATTTTTTGCAATGTTCCCTGGGCCGAATCACCGATGAATCCGGAAGTGCCTGCGCCGGTCAGGATGATCCGCAGGTTTTCGTTCTGTAAAATCGGATTCAGAAAACGGCTGATCTCGCTGCTATTTTTCTGGATTAATTGGTATACCTGCTGCCATAAGGCCGGCTGGGACAGGATTTCACGTTGGGTGTGTGCTTCCCCACCGCTTTTAAGCACACTGATGTCATTTTTTTGCATTATTAAAGCGGTAATTAGAAGACGGTTATATTGATTCTGAAACGTAATGTAATTTCATTTCAAATTAAACACCATAAAACGAAAGTAAAAAGTATTTTAAACCTTTCTTTTACTTTATTTATTGTTACACCTATATTGCAGGAGAATATATCGTATTTTAGCACGAAGGCATCTATATAATAAGGTGCATCTGGCAAGACAAACACTCCTAAACCCACTTTTATGATTCCACCGGAGACCAAGGCCCCAGCGCGCGGACTTGTGACAGATGATTTGCACAAAATCCGAAAGGTAGGCGCGCCGCTGCTTTCTCCTGCGTCCGACGATCTGGTATACCACGTGTCGGTAGCCTATCTGGACGGAAATGAGTACCATGATGAAATCATACTTTTGCTGGCTGATAGTGCTGAGAAACAGATTTTGGGTCACGGGAATGCGCATGCATGGTCGCCGGACGGAACTGAGATACTCTATGAAACCGAAAGTGGGGAACTGCACATTTATGCTTTGCAGGATCAAAAAAGCCGGTTTCTAGCGCAGCGTCACGACTCTACCTATTTTTTCAATCACCTGGCCGACAAGAATTGCACCTGGTCGCCCGACGGAAAATACATTGCTTACCTAAGCGCCGATATTACTGGCGAAGAAAACTCCGAAACCGAAGAAGTACGGATTTTTGACGACTTGCTTTATAAAACAAAAGGCGGCCGCGGCAGGCCAATGTATGCCGATCGTGCCTATACGCACATTTACGTAATTCCTGCGGCGGGCGGTACGCCGGTCACTCTCACGCTAGGTACATTCAACGAACATTCCACCACCTGGTCGCCCGACAGCCGTCACATTGCATTCATCAGCAACCGCTCATCGCAGCCGGATGATACCCAGCAGAGCGACGTATGGAAAGTGGATATTGAAACCAAAACCATCACCCGCCTGACCGAACATACCGGGTTAACTTACCAGCCAACCTGGTCGCCGGACGGGAAAAATATTGCATTTCTGGCTGTTTCGTGCACATTTGGTACCAATGACAGTACCGCCGAAGACACGCACATTGCGCTCATTTCCGCAGAAGGAGGCCAATTCCACTATATCACCAAAACCTTTGACCGGCGGATCGAGCACCTGCGCTGGCATCCTTTGGGAAAGTACATTTATTTTCTCGCAGGTGATCAGGGTTGCACTTCCATCTATCGAGTAAATGTTGAAAATGAAGCAGTTGAAATCATTCAGGGAGGTTCCGGCTGCATTACAGAATTCTGCCTGGATAGCAGCGAAGAGGATTTTGTTTTTGTAAAATCAGATACAAACCATCCGGCAGCGCTTTTTAAAACGATAAATCAAAGCAAAGAGATCGAGCAGATCACGCACGAAAATGCAGATTGGCTACAAACAAAAAATTTGAGAGAAGCTGAAACATTCTGGTTCCAAAGTTTTGACAGCACGTTTGTGCAAGGCTGGCTGATGCCGCCGGTTGATTTTGATGAAACGCAACATTCTCCGCTCATTCTGGTAATTCACGGCGGGCCGCATAATATGTTTGGCTATGATTTTGATGAGCGCATGCATTTGCTTTCGCAGGCCGGTTATGCGGTGGTTTTTATCAATCCAAGAGGAAGCCACGGCTATGGACAGGCATTTTCCAATGGTACGCTTGGAAATTGGGGCGGCGGTGATTATCAGGATTTAATGTCGGGTGTGGACTTCGTTTTGGAACAAAATGCATGGCTGGACCGGGATCAACTGGGCGTGACCGGCCAGAGCTACGGCGGCTTTATGACCAACTGGATCGTCACCCAAACTTCCCGCTTTAAAGCCGCGGTCGCCGATGGCGGGCTCAGCAACCTGGTCAGTTTTGCGGGCACTTCTTTATATCATTCTTTGATGGAATCGGAGTTTGGCGGCCGGGCCTACGAGCAGTTTGACCTGTTATGGAAATGGTCGCCGCTGCGGAATGCCGGCAAAGTAACTACGCCCACATTGCTCCTGCACGGCGAGACCGACAACGAAGTACCATTTTCCCAGGCCGAAGAAATGTACGTCGCCCTTAAAAAAGCGGGCGTAAAAACAAGACTTATCCAGTACAAAGGTGAAGGCCACGGCTGGCGGCCCGATTTGAAACCCCGCAGCAAAGCCGACCTGCATACACGCATGATCGCGTGGTTTGATACTTATGTAAAAGCAACCGTTAATGAGCAGTAAAACAAATAGTTGGCTGATTTTTGTCATCATTCACGTCGTCTTCATCGGCGTCTGGGGCGCGGTCATCGAAATCCCCGAAAAGAACGGTTTTCCTGCCACACTGGGTTATGTTGTTTGGGCATTGACGATGATACCAGCCTCGCTGGCCGCATTAAAAATGAAAGGCTGGAAGCTCGATTTCAACAAACGCGCAATGCTGTGGGGCGGAGCTGCGGGACTGCTTGGAGCGGGCGGACAGCTTGTTCTTTTCTTCACGCTCCGCATTGCCCCGGCTTATCTGGTGTTTCCGCTGCTCTCACTCACACCCGTCGTGACTATCCTGATGGCAGTTTTGCTGCTCCACGAAAAAACAGGAAAAATGGGCTGGATCGGTGTGGGTTTGGCACTGGCGTCTATTTTTATGCTCTCCTACCAGCCGGCGGGTGCGACGCAGGTGAGCGGCTATACCTGGATGCTGCTGGTCGCGATCCCGCTCTTTGCCTGGGGCGCGCAGGGATACATTATGCGGTTTGCGAATGAAATTATGTCGGCCGAGAGCCTGTATTTTTACATGATGGCCACGTCGGTGCTGCTGATCCCTTTTGCATTGTATCTCACCGATTTCAGCCAGCCCATCGAGTGGGGACTAAAAGGGCCTTATTTATCTGCTATCATCCAGTCGCTCAACGCATTTGGCGCACTTTGTCTGGTGTATGCATTCCGGTATGGAAAGGCGATCATCATTGCCCCGATCACTACTGCACTTTCACCGGTACTCACCGTGGCACTCTCGCTTGCGTTGTACCAAACCATTCCCCACCCCGTCATCGTTGCCGGCATTGCGCTGGCGATCGTATCCGCAATTCTCATGGGTTTTGAAGAAGTAAAAAGTTAAATGAAATAAAAAAGAAAGATTTCGAAAGTTATTATATGCTGATTATGCTATTTCTTTTATATTAGCATGATTAAAATATGGTTTTCCTAAACACTTAATCTTTTCGCCTAAACCTCTAACCCTAAACCCCTGCCCTTTGAAAAGTATATGCCGTGTGTGGCTACTCTTGCTGTGTGCCGTCAGCACTTTCGCCCAGAAACCTGCCATTTCCGAAAAACAAGTAGCCTTTATCGAATACCCAGACTTTCCCGAGGCGCATTCCACCTGGGGTTCGATCGGGTATAATGCGGCTGCCAATACGGTGCACATAGGGGTGACGAACCATGCCAATAACATTGGTCTTTATACTTTCAATCCGGTACAAAATGTGATGAAGCTCAATGGTTTCATCCGGGATATGGCGAACCTGCGCCCCTACCAGTGGCAGGGAAAAATACATTCTAAAATCGTGGCGGCTCCCGATGGTTCCATTTACTTTTCGACGGACGGCGGCGAGTCGCGGGAGGAATATCTGATGGAGCATCCGCAGGGTTATGCGGGCGGTTTTATCATGAAGTGGGATCCTAAGAATGGTTTGAAAAATCTGGGGATCGGCATGCAGTATGAGAGCATCAAGGATGTCGATATCGACCCGAAAACAGGAACATTATATGCGATTACTTACCCGCAGGCGCATTTTTTAGTTTATAATCCTGAAAAAAATAAAATGCGCGACCTTGGCCGACTGGCCAGCTCGCACGTGCCGCGAGTACTGTTTACAGATTGGTGGGGAAACTGCTATTATGTGGACTGGCGGCAGCGACTGGTGAAATATGAAAAGGACAGCGAAAGCCTGGTTTTCGCCCGGGAAAGTTTGCCCGCATTTCCCGGCACGCCTGGCTCCAAAATCATCACCGGCATTACCGCTTTTGCCAAAGACGAGGCCAAAGGTATCATTTACCTGATTACGTACGGCGCAAAAGTAATTGCATTTCATCCTCAGAAAGAAGGCATTGGCAAAGTAGAAGACCTGGGCGGTGTGTTTGATACCGGCAAAGAAGACGCTTGGGGACCGTATGTGCCGAACCTGAACATTGGCAAAAACGGAAAGCTTTATTACATCATTGGCGGCCACGACAATTATGTTTTGAAAGACAAAACGGTCCTGATGGAATTCGATCCGGCAACGAGGAAATCGGTCATTTTAAAAACCTATCCTTCGACGGAGATCACAGAGGCCACCGGCTATGACATCCGGGACAAAGACGGCAACCTCTACTTCGCGGCCCGCCGCAACCCTTCCGGCGTGGGCGATAACACCCGCCCTTTTATGATCCAGTTCAACCCTGAAAAAGAAATCCGGAAATGAAAATCTTTACCAAAATAGTATTGCCGGTCTTACTGCTCGCCTCTGCAAGCCCGCTGCTGGCGCAGTATACCTTTTTCACACCCAAAGAAGCATTTGCGATTGAGGTTTCACTGCCCAATAGCGCCGAAAAACGCCTGCCCATGTACCGCAATGCGATCACCTCCCTGCACGTGCAAGGCGACCGGGTGATTGGCGGAACGACGGCAGAAGAAGGTTTGTCTCCATATCTTTTTATCGCATCACTTTCCGACCGGAAACTGGTTACTACCAAGGACTTGCAGGACATTATCCCCGGACAAAAAAGCATTGCAACCGGGTTTTGCAAAGGTGCAGGAAATGTGCTGTATGCAGGTACCATGCCGCATACGACCAAAAATCCACAAGCCGGACATTTAATACAGGTAAGCCTTGGCAGCGGCGATGTGATAGAGGTTAAAGACCTGGGCGCGCCTGTCGCCGGGGAAGGTATTTTTACATTACTCAGCAACACGCAAGGCACTGAGCTATATGGCATTAGTTATCCCAGCGGACGATTTTTTACCTACAACATTGCCAGTAAAAAAACACAGGTTTACGACGACGTAGCACCCAAAGAAAAGGAGTTGAACAACCTGCATGAATATGCAGTCGGACCGGAAGTTTATTTGTGCAAATCGCTGATTCTGGATAATGCAGGGATTGTTTACGGCAGCACGGCTGGCAACCGGGTTTTCGCTTTTGATCCTAATAAAAAAACATTTGAGTTTCTTGAAAACCCGCTGCCTGCCGTTTGGGGACGGGAAGTGCTGGGCCAGGTAGAAGCCTGGGCGAAGGCGCCTGACGGAAGACTTTACGGTGGCAATGCGGGTGACGGTCAGTTATTTGTGCTGGATCCAACTACCAAAAAAATTAAAAATCTCGGCAAACCGACGATGATGCCACGCTTACAGGCGCTGGCTTTCGGGGGTGATGGTAAACTGTACGGCCTGGCGGGCGGCGCACCAGGGTATTCCCATTTGTTTTATTATGATGAAAAAGGCGCTGGTTTTGTTGATTTGGGCAATCCAGAATTTACAATGGTTGCGCCTGGCATTGAGCAAGGCATTATGTGGCGGGGCTTTCAGCTGAGTACGCTGGCTGCGTCGGCGGATGGCAAATACATGGTCATCGGCGAAAATGAGGCATTGAGCCAGCTAATGGTTTTTCCAGTCGAAAAATAAACATGCGAGATCTATTCCTAAACCTGCTATGACCCGATTTGCAAAACTGATCCTTTGTTTTTTAACATTAACCGCATTTACCAGTGCGAATATATCGTTTGCTGCCGATCCCTGGCTGCTGCGCGCATTGCCATCCTCCGTACGGCTCGACCCGGTGAATAATGAGATTATCGAACACCGGTTCAAAGGCGTGCCGGCCAATGCATTGGGCAAGGGAAATCTGCTGGATAAAAACTGGATTTACGACGGCAAGCAGGTGGCATTGCACGGCGCGCGCGGGGAATATGTCTCGTTTCAGCTGGTTTTAACCAATGCGTCGGATGCCGAGCTGACGGGCATTCAGCTGGAAATGACGCCTTTTAAAAATGGCAGTACAGAACTGAACATTCAACCCGAGCTTTTTCTGGAATGGTCGGTGAATGTGCTGAGTACCAGCACCGGCTACCCAAGGGCCACCCTCGGCAAAGGCTGGTATCCCGATGCGCTGATCCCATTTAAATTTCTCCAAACTGACTCCGCCAAAGTCCACGGCCGCTGGGTGTACCCTTTTAACCTGCCTGACTTTAATAACCGCATTACCAACCAAAAGTCACAGATTGTTTGGGTGGATCAGTTTATTCCGCTCGATGTGCAGAAGGCAAAACCTGGCACCTATCAGAGCATAATCACGGCCACAATTGGTAATGTTAAAAAGCAAATCCCGATTAGCCTGACAGTCTGGGATTTTGAGCTGCCAAATGAAAATGCTTTCAAAGCCAGTTTGCAGCATGAAGGGTTTTTGAGCCGGATGGATGAAAAGCAGGAACTGGCAGTCTATCAACTTTTTAAAAGAAACCGCATTTCGCTCATGGACCCGACTTATGATCCGGAAATCCAGGTCAAAAACGGGAAAGTGGACATTCAGTGGGATAAGTTTGATAAGCGACTAAAAAAATACCTCACCGGCGCTGCTTTCACCGAGGCGCAGGGCTACAAAGACGGCCCCGGCTACGGCGAGCCGCTGGAAACATTTGCATTGCCTTTTGATGTGTATGGAAAACATGGTACTGCCGGCTGGCCGGACATTGGCAAGCCCGAAGTAGAGCGCAAGGCGGCCAATCAGGCGATTTACACGAGCGCGATCAAGCAGGTGCGTCAGCATTTGCTGCCGATGGTGGACCCGAAAAAAACGCTGCTGACGGTTTATCTGAATGGTCTGGACGAATCCTATTTCCCGGAAGCCTGGTCGCGGATGGTGTTTTACGGGAATTTGTTTAAAAAAGAATATCCCGAGGCCAAGTTCCGCGTGGATGGCGGCTATAATAAAGATGCGATGGATGTCATCGGTAAATCCGTCACCGACTGGGCTTCGCATACCATCAACTACAACATTGATACTGTACAAACGTATCAGCAAATGGGCATCAAAGACTGGCTTTACGGTCCGATGCTCTATGAAGCAAAACTCAACAGCTGGGTCGGCAGCTCGACATTTATCGATTTGCCACTGGTCAACGACCGGGCGATCAGCTGGGCGTGCTGGAAATACAAAACCTTCTCCTGGATCAGCTGGGGCGTGGGCGCCGGCTGGGAACGCGGCTGGTATGACCCTGAATCCTGGAAAGATTTTTACAAAGAGGCCTCCGAAGCCGACGCCGAATTCACCTACCGCACATTCAACGGAAACGGCTCGGTGATTTACAAGCCCGGCATGGTGCCGAATGTCTCCGAACCCTGCCCGTCGATCCGGCTGAAAACTATGCGCGACGGGGTGCAGGAATACGAATACCTACGCCTGCTGGCAAAGATCGACGGCAATTCCAAACGTGCAGATGCGCTTGTAGATCAGCTCATTAAAGAACCTTTTGGTGAAAAATCCATCGGTAACCTGGATGTATGGAGCTACGATCAGGAGCAGTGGCACAAAGTCCGGATGGAGCTGGGTGCGCTCATTTCTGCCGGCAAAAAGTAAGATCAAGTCTATTCCTAAACCTTTCATACTTTCCGAGTGAGTGCCTTTTTTACCTTCTCTATGTTGCCGTCAAATGCCAGGATGACCCGTTTTGTCCTGGCTTTGATGGTGGTTTCGCCTGCTTTGCACGCGCAAAAAGCCAGCATTTCGGAAAAGGTGCAGGCCATGAAGACGTATCCTTTTTCGGATCCAAGTCCGCTGCCAGTGATGGGAATTGGAAAAAAGGTCGCGCCGTTTTATCCATATTATGTTTTTGATGGGTATACCAATAATAGCACGACGCAAAACTGGAAAATTGTTGAGCTGGAAAATCCATACATCAAAGTGCAGGTACTGCCGGAAGTGGGTGGAAAAGTGATGGGGGCGACTGAAAAATCGACGGGTGAGGAATTTGTGTACGCCAATCATGTCATGAAATTCCGCGCCATCGGCATCCGCGGACCGTGGACGAGCGGCGGCATTGAGCACAACTTTGGTCTGGATCTCGGCCACGCGCCCTGGGCAGCCGCGGCGGTGGATTATGTGCTGCAAAACAATCCGGATGGCAGCGTAACCTGCGTGGTCGGCGGCCTCGATCTGGGTTCCCGCACGCAGTGGCGCGTCAAAATTGTGCTCCCGAAAGACAAGGCTTATTTTGAAACGCAGAGCCTTTGGTACAACCCCCTGCCCTTGCATGACTCCTATCTTTCGTGGGAAAATGCGGCTTTCCGGGCTTCGGACGATATGCAATTCTTTTTCCCGGGCACGCATCATGTGGGGCACGATGGGAATGCGAGACCGTGGCCGGTGGATGAAAAGGGCGTGGATTTGTCTTTTTATAAAAACAACAATTCGGGCGGCGACAAGTCCTACCACGTGGTGGGGACGGCAACGAACTGGTTTGGTGGATATTGGCACGACCGGAAGTTTGGATTCGGCCACTGGTCGCCCTATTCGGATGCGCCGGGCAAGAAATTGTGGATCTGGTCGCGGGCGCGTGAAGGTGCGATTTGGGAGGATTTGCTGACGGATGCAGATGGACAATACATTGAGGCACAGTCGGGCGTGACATTCAACCAGGCGGCGGAGCGAAGCGGGTTTCACAGTCCGTATAATCAAAAATCGCTCGGACCATTTTATTCTGAAACTAAAACAGAATACTGGTTTCCGGTAAAAGGCGCGGGCGGAATGGTGGATGCTTCGCCTTATGGGACGTTGAATGTGGTGGCGGGCAAGGATAGTTTGAAAATCATCATTAACCCGATTTCCATCATTCAGGACACGCTGAAAGTGACGGTCAGCGGGAAGACGATCCTACAAAACCCGCTGCAATTGAAGCCGATGGAGGTTTTTGTAAAAACAATTCGGCTGTCGGATACTGATCAGAAATCGGTTCGCGTAAGCATTGGCAATGATCGGCTTGTATATGCGACCCGGCCTGAAAAGATTTTAGACAGACCTATCGTTTCTGCCGATAAACAAGACCCACATTCCGCAGAGCGGCTTTTTGAGCTGGGCGAAGATGAAAATGCCATGCGCAATTTTGAAGGCGCGCACCTACGTTTCCTCAAAGTTTTGGAAAAAGAGCCCACGCACAGTGGCGCATTGATCCGGCTGGCGGAGTATCATTATCGTAAAGGTGAATATGCGCAGGGACTTGATTTTGCCAAAAAAGTGTTGGCCGAAAATACCTACCAGGGCGGCGCAAACTATTTATACGGAGCACTTTACCGGAAGCTTGGCGACCTTACCAAAGCGGAAGAAGCATTGTCCGTAGCGACATGGACGATGGAATATCGCTCGGGCGCATACGCGCAGCTCGCGGGGATTGCATTGCAAAAGCAGGATTTTGAAAAAGCCGAGCACGATGCTCAGAAAGCGCTGGATTACAACCGAAATAACCTGGTGGCCTACCAGCTTCTGGGCACGGCGCTCCGGAAATTAAATAAAATCGAAAAGGCAGCGCAGGTCTGGAAAGATTTGCTGGAAGTCGATCCACTCAATCATTACGCACATTTTGAGCAATATCTGCTCGCGCCAACAAAGGAAAACCAAACCCTTTTTCAGCAGGCAATCCGCAATGAGCTGCCGCACGAAACGTACCTGGAATTGGCGATGGATTATGTGAACGAGGGCCAAAATCGGGAAGCGAAAAAAGCGCTTGAACTCGCGCCCGCCTACCCTACTATATCTTACTGGCTGGCCTATCTGACGCGTGACTCGGCTGCTGGTGAGAGCAAAAAGCATTTACAAGATGCCATTCAAATGTCCCCGGAGCGGGTTTTTCCTTTTAGACTGGAAAGTATTCCTGTTTTGATCTGGGCTGAAAAACAAAATGCGCACTGGAAAAACCGCTACTATCTTGGCCTGATTTACTGGCACATTGGCGATAAGGAGAATGCTAAAACGCAATTTGCAGCCTGCAAAAATGAGCCCGACTATGCACCGTTTTACATTGCAAGAGGCATTCTTTTCCAAGACGACGCGGTTTCAAAAGAAGAGGCGCAGCATGATTTTGAAAAAGCCAACCAGCTAAATCCCAAAGAATGGCGCAGCTGGCATTATCTGACTGAATTTTTCAATGCTAAAAATGCGCAGGATAAAGGTCTGGAAAATGCAAAAAAAGCCTACGAGCACTTCACCGATAATCCGGTGATTGGGATTGACTACGCCAAGACGCTTTGGGGTGCAGGTAAGTTTGACGCCAGCCTGCAAGTTTTGGCAAAAACGCAGATCCTGCCGCAGGAAGGCGCACGTGAGGGGCACAATATATATCTGCTCGCCAACCTGGCGCAAGCACTGGATTTAGCAGAAAAGAAAAAATTTAAAGATGCATTCAAATCTCTTGAAAGAGCCCGGCTCTGGCCTGAGAATCTGGGCACCGGCAAACCGCATGAACCGGACAACCGGCTGATGGATTACCTGGCGGCCTACTGCGAAACGCAGCTGGGCCATACCCAAAACGCGGCGCAATACGAGCAGGAAATCACGAACTATTCGTTGCATGGCAGCAAGGAAAGTAACCGCAATGCGCTCAGTAACTATCTCGGCGTGAAGGTGCTGCAAGATGCAGGCAAAAAAGATGAAGCTTTGAAATACCTGAATAACTGGAAAGCAGAGCAGGATTCGCTTGGAAAATGGGACATTACCCAGGGCTCGGATGCGCCGGAGGTGAAGTGGGTATTAGCTAAATCGCAAGATGATCAGGCGCAATCGGAGCGGCTTAAACCGGAATTGATCGGGGACGATAAGTATAATCTTACCGCTTTGTTTTTCAGGATACTGGACCTCGCGGATACACGCAAGACTTTGAGCAAATAATACATGATGACTTCTTCAAAACCTGCATTTCACTTTTTCAAATACAATGTCCGCCTGGCAACATTACTGACAACATTGTTAGCTTTTACCTTGGCGCACGTTCAGGCGCAGCAGTTACGGGGAAAAGGCATTATTGAAGATGGAAAACATTATAGCAAAGTATTTAAAGAAGATCGCAACTTTCGGCTGATTTTGCCTGCGGATTACCACCAGCATCCCGAGCGGCGGTATCCGGTGATTTACTATTTTCATGGGAATGCCGGGCGGTTTAATGGTCCCGCGGAGGGGGAAGTTTCCCGCTCGGGCGAGGCGCGATATTATGATGATTTTAATGGAAACTACGAGCGCACTGGTCCGGACTCGGTTGATAATTTTACGAGCTATGTGGCTGACAATGATGTAATCATCGCAAAGTGGGATGGATATGTGCCTGCACAATATCCCCGTCCGTACGACATTGCGCCGGTGAAAGAAGACCGGCAGTTTGTTGACTATTTCCCGGAATTTGTGGAGTACATAGATGCACATTACCGCACCAAAGCGTACCGGGAAGCGCGCGCAGTTTCCGGGTTGAGCATGGGCGGGTTTATGTCAATGCTTGTGGCTTCCAAATATCCGCATTTGCTTTCGAGCGCCTCGTTTTTCTGTCCGTCCGCTTCTTTTACGGTCGGGCCGAAAGCTTTGCAGATTTATACGCCCTTTAAAGAAATGGGGCGGAATTTTGTGGGTATGCCGATCCGAATGCACCTCGGCAGCAAGGATTTTTTGCGCCAGCACGACCAGGAAATTGACGACGCCTATAAAACTTTGGAGCTGAATTACGAGAGCTGGCATTACGGCATCGGCTATTTCCGCGGTTTTCACAATGCGGTGAATATCAAAAGTCAGTTTGATTTTCACATGCATTACTTCCGCATGCCGCTGGCAAAGCCGGATAAATGGCATCATATCGATGTATATCCTAACTTTTCGGTCTGGAATTATGAAGTAAAAACCGACCGGAAAATCCCAGGCTTTACCGTCCTGGACGATGTGCGGCGGGAAGGTTTTAATTTGCAAACAAAAAAATGGCTCCCCGACGGCCCGACCGTGCCGAACCTTTTTGTGCAGATTAAGACTGACAGTATTTACGCCCCAAATGCCAATTTTGAATTAATACAACTTAACGTTGACACTCGGAAAATCTCCCGCATCAATGTCCGTAGTGACAAAAATGGCCGCATTCAGTGGCAGGGAACCAGTGAACAAACTAACATCGGAATTTACAAAAACGGGGATCCCGGACACATTACCCTGGCAACCTATACACTCGACCGGCAGATGCCTGGTGTTGGGGAGATCGTTACATTAAATCCGCTTTTATTCAACAAAGGCGGGGCGGCGGTCGATTCGGTACGCATGGAGCTGATTGCGCAGGATGAAGATGTCGAGGTGATGGATCCCGCGATTGCGTTTGGAAAGATTTTGCAAGGTACTCTGTATGATAAGACTGCATTTAGAATTCACTCTCGGAATGCCAATCTGGACCGCGCGAAGCTGAAATTATTACTCACTTATCAAGGCAAAAAAGATCAGTTTTTGCTGGAAGTACCCTTTTATTCACCAGAAAAAACATTGACAAAATTTGAAATTGCAGATGGTCACAATGTCAATCTCGAAGTCGAAAACCAAACACGGGTCGGCGAAGGAAATGGGGACGGAACCGTCAATCCGGGCGAGTGGATCAGCATTTTTACAAAATCGGACCTGGATTCGCTGCATGATTTTGGGCTGCAACTTTTTACCGGAGATCCTTATGTCATGATGGAAAACCGACGCATGCTGTTTTTCGCCCGCGCCGACTGGTCAGGTGCGCAGCGGCTTACTTCGCAGGTGCAGATCAAAAAAGATTGCCCGGACGGGCGTGAAATCAAATTTTATGGCATTTATGAATACCCCAAAACCGGGAACACGCGTCGGGACAGTCATGGGGCGCATTCATTTATCCATGAAACAAAGCGGGTTTCTTTTACTGTGAAAGTCAAAAAATAGATCCGATGGAAAACCAGTTTGCCGGACCGAGCCGGATATCGATCTATGCCAGCGACGTAAACAACGTTTTGAGCCGGATTTTGCAGACTTTTGGCAAAAGCCGGTTTGATGTTCATTACATTCAGATTTTCAAAACGGAAGACGAAAACCTGAAACTGATCATCGTCGAGGCCACATTCCCGAAGGAGATGATGGCGCTGATCCTCAACCGGATCGAGAAAATCATTGAAGTGCACCGGGCTTTTGCGCATGCCGATGAAACGGAAAAGCGGCTGAACTCCTGAACTTGTTCCGGCTGGCTTTTGCACCAGCATTTGCCCGAATGTTGCTACATTTACAACTAAAATGAATTTAATTCCATGAAAAAGACTGCGCAGCGTCGTTCGCTAATCTTGCAAAAACTCGATGAACTGGGTGAAGTGAATGTGAATGATTTAAGTGAAATGCTGGAAGTGAGTGAAGTTACGATCCGCAATGATCTGGACAAGCTGGAAAATAGCAATCTGCTGGTGCGGGCTCATGGCGGGGCGTTCAAAACCAACAACATAGCCCTGACCGTTACCGAAAAAAGGAACATTAACCACGACATCAAGCGGCTGATTGGCAAGAAAGCTGTATCGCTGATCAATGAGGAAGACAGCATCATTCTGGACTCGGGCACGACGACTTTTGAGATTTCCAATAACCTCGAAAAATTTAAAAACCTGACTGTGATCAGTAATGCGCTGGACATTGTAAATAACCTCGCGCAGTACGAAAATTTGCAGGTGTATATGCCGGGCGGTTACCTGAAAGAATTCTCGATGTCGCTCGTCGGCCCGATGGCGGAGCGCAATTTTAAGCAACTATACTGCAACAAACTTTTCCTGGGAATCGACGGTATCAAGGCCAACACGGGCTTTTTCACCCACTACATGGAAGAGGCCTACCTCAACCAGATTATGATCGACATCGCCGAAGAAGTCATCATCGTCACCGACTCCTCCAAATTCAAAAAATCAGGGCTGGCATTTATTTGTGGCTTTGATAAGATTAATAAGGTGGTGACGGATGATAAGATTGAGGAGGCGGATTTGCGGATGCTGAAGCAGCATAATATTGAGGTGATTATTGCGTGACGGGAGGTATCGCCAGAACTCACAACTTCGAAATTTTGTACATTATCAAAAGCTCTTGCTATGACTTATAAAATTGTTTGTCCGGTCCAAAACAATCAGGTAATTGTAACACTTCCGCCTGATTTTCGCAATAAAAAACAGGTAACGATATATGTTGACGACGAGATTGATATTAGGTCCCAAAAGCTTGATATAATGAAAATAGCGGCCAAAGATCCGTTGTTCCTTGCCGATATCCGCGAAATTCATGCGGATTTCGATTCTATCGACAATGAGACGTTATGATAAGGAGATGGTCTGTTTACCGTGCAAACCTTGATCCAGTTATTGGTTCTGAGCAAGGAAAGTCCAGACCTGTGCTGGTGATCAGTGAAGATGCGATCAATGATCTGCTGAACATTGTGAATGTAATTCCAATCACAAGCAGGAAGCCAGGTAGAAGAATATACCCAAATGAAGTTTTAATTCCTGCAAACAATTTTGGCCTTAATAATGAGTCAATCATTTTGTGTCATCAGATTAGGACGTTAGATAAACAAAGGCTCTCAACATTATATGGGGTTGTTACAGATCCTGGCAAACGGAACGAAATTTTAGATGCTTTGTGCTTTCAGTTGGGAATAGAAAGAGGGTGACTATTGTATAGAATTAGTAGAACTCAAAGCTTAAAAGATTTCCACACCCTATGAAAACTTCCCTCTCCCACCTCCCCGAAGACAAGCAGGAAGAATTAAAAGTCCTCACCAAAATTATTCTTGACAAAATACCCGCCGAAATGATCATTCTTTTTGGCAGCCACGCTCGGGGCGATTGGGTGGAGGACTTCCAGGAGACTTATGAATACGTGAGTGACTTTGATATCCTAATCGTTACCAAAGACAGGAAAGCTGCAAGAGGACATAAGAAATGGCAGGAATTAGATAAGGCACTAGCGGCTAATCAGGACATTACCAAAACTAACATCATTCAACATAGCGTTTGGTTTGTGAATGACAAAATCGAGCGGAACTTCTATTTCTTCGTGGATATTTTCAAGGAAGGAATTATGCTTTTTGATTCCGGAAATTTCAGTTTATCCGAGCCGAAAGAATTGAATCCGCAGGAAAGACAAAAGAAAGCGATAAATTCTTTTGGCCATTGGTTTAAGAGAGGAAATGACTTTCAAAAATATGCCGATTTGGCAATGCAAAATGAAGACAACAATTTTTCGGTATTCAATCTTCATCAAACAACAGAAACATATTATGCAGCCATACTTCTTGTTTTCACCGACTACAAACCCCGAACTCACGATATTGAAGAATTAGGAAAGCAAGTTGATAATCTTCATTCAGATTTTAAAACTGTTTTCCCTAAAAATACGGCGGAAGAAGCTCGTCTATTTAAACTTCTCAAAAAAGCATATATCGACGCGCGATATGAAGTCAATTACAAGATTGAGAAAGAGGAATTGGAATATTTATCCGATCGTGTGAAGTTGCTGAGGGATTTGACGGAGCGGATTTGCAGGGAAAGGATTGAGGAGTTTACAAAAGAATAAGCGAAGAGTAGAAAGCAGCCCTGTCAGTACAAAATTACTCCGCAGCTAAATTCATTCGAATTTCCGCGACATAACTTACAGTTACGTCCATGATAGAAGCGATCTGCTCATCCGTGAGGGATGATAGCTTGATCATATTTTTTATAGCATCACGGGTTTTTTCCTGTTTGCCTTCTATGACGCCTTCTCGTTTGCCTTCCATAATGCCCTCTCTCCGGCCTTTCTCTATAAACATTTCCAGTGTGTTCATAATCGCATTTTTGTTTTGAGTAGGTAGCGGATCAATCAATTCCAGGATTTCTTTTTCACTAAGTTCACTGCTTACGAATGTATAAACAACGAGGCTGTTATGCAAGTTCTTGTCCACTTCATAGCCAGCAGGGACGCAGCCAGAAATTTATTGTGCAGTTCCTGGATTTCTTCATCAGAAATCTGGCCCAGGTTATGGAAAATATATTGGTAATCAGGTACAAACCCCTGCAATGCCGGTTCCAAGTTTTCAAATAGATCAGCCAGTGTTTTGTATTCCCACCGATCCTTGCCGTGGTAGAGCAATATGGGTATGATTAGCGACGGACTTTCCTTATTGCCGATCTGTTTCAAAAGTCCGGAAAAGATGTAGCTGCCGATTTGGATCGGTACGTATTTGTCGACGTAGCTTTTGTGTTCGACGAGCAGCGAAATTTTTACTTCACCTGTGCCGCCAGCTCTTTTGCAGGTGTACACAATATCAGATATCGATTTTTGCAGTTCCTTGGAAATGTACGTATCAGGAAGTTGCTGAAAGGTCGAAAAATCTAGCAGGTCCTGAATGTTTTGCGGAATGCAGGATTGGAAATAGTCGAGGGCGATCTGCCGGTTACCCATGATGGCCCTGATAAAGGTGTCATGTTTTTGTGTGTGCTTGTCCATGCGGCAAATATAGAAATTGACGCATGAACAAGACAAACCTTAGCGCGTACTAGCCAGCGCCCACCATATTAGAACCGGTTGAAAAAATAATCTCCCAAAACGTTTTTTATCGGTGTCAAGGCCAAATGCGTCGCGTTTATGGGTGTATTGGGCGATGTTGCCGGGGAAAACGGCGGTAAAAAATGCAGCAGCAAACTGGCCGACTTTCGCACGTTGCCTCTTGGGTGTAGCGATCAGTGCGGCGCCGAGTGCAATCTCTGCGAACCCGGAATAAACTACAGTATCATCCGTTTTGAGTGGTACGAAATCAGGGACTTGCGCTCGAAATTCTTTTCTGGCAAATGTTAAATGACTGATGCCTGCGTAAACCAGGCTAGCGCCCAGTAATATTCTTCCTGCGGTTTTTAGGTCTTGATTGTCCATGTTGTTGAGTCGTTTTTTTCGGAACGCCTCAATAACCGTACCTACATTTTGATATTCTAGCTTCTGTATGGCAACAGCTTCGCTATACATTGTATCAACGACTTAATCGTTCCCAAAATCATCCATTGAAAATTGCTGAAAAAGTTTCGTTTCCTTGTCTTTTTGTTTTTAATTGCACTGAATTGTGCGGGCTGAACTGGTTAAAATCAGGATTACCAGCTGCCTGCGATGCTACCCGAATGCTACTCCCAAAACCAACCCTTAAAATTTCCCAGCCTTGTACAACATTTCCATCTTCCGAAAACCATTTAAAATCAAAGCAAGCACAGCCCTTCTGCTGACATGTTGCTTTTTTTCAAAAACATTCCTTGCAATAGCCCAGGTCAAGACATCAAAACCAATTTCTACAAAAAACACCGATCCGGGATCGGCCCTGCTCCCACTTCCCCAGCAGATGGAATTGACCAGTAAAATGTTCACCATCAGCAAAAACTGGAAAGTCGCAGCCGATCCGGCGCTTGCCAAAGAACAAGCCAATTTGCAGGAAGGCTTGAAAGAAGCGGGTCTTACATTGAATAATGTGTCAGGCGCATCGGGCAATGCTCCGGCTATACATTTGATAGTAAAGCCAGGATCGGTCAACATAGGAGCGAGCGTTGATACCAACCGCGTGGCGCTGGCTCGGCAAGCTTACAAACTAAGTTTGAAGTCGGGAAATGTGACCATTACGGCCAATGCAGCGCAGGGTTTGTATTATGGTGTGCAAACTTTCTTGCAGCTGCTGCGGGCACAGGCGCCTAAAATGCAGCTTCCCGAAGGTGAGATTACGGACTGGCCTAATGTGGAAATCCGGATGATATACTGGGATGATGCGCATCATTTGGAGAAAATGAGTGCGTTGAAACGGATTATCAAACAGGCTTCCACGTACAAAATCAATGCATTTTCGATCAAGCTCGAAGGACATTTTCAATACAAATCGGCGCCAGCGATCGTGGAACCCTATGCCTTGACGCCAGCTGAATATCAGGAGCTGGGCAGTTTCGCCAATGCACATTATGTGGATCTGGTGCCTTTTCTGGATGCGCCGGCACACGTTTCGTTCATTCTGAAACATCCCGAATACCGCAAATTAAGACTGATTGACGACATCAACTACCAGTTTTCGGTGACCAATCCGGAGACGTTTAAACTGCTTGACGCGATGTTCAGCGAGCTTATCAATGCGAGCAAGGGCAGCAAATTCATCATTATGTCCAATGATGAAGCCTACTATACTGGAAAAGCGCCGTCAGAAAAAGCGATCGCGGATAGCCTGGGCGGGAACGGTCGGTTACTGGCCTGGTTTATCAAAAAAATGGCCGATCGGCTGCATGAGCAAGGCCGCACAGTTTTGTTCTGGGGCGAATTTCCTTTACGGAAGGAGGATATTACGGCTCTGCCGACGCATTTGGTGGACGGGGTTTACAACAAGGAAATCGCGGCTGACTATAAGAAACATGGCATCCGGCAGTTCGTCTATACCGCCACGCAAGGCGGCGAGCCGATATTTCCAAACTATTATCCGCTGCACACGAAAACCGACATCATGGCCGATGGAAGCGATCGCTCATCCGGGCGGGTGGCGGATATGATGAAGGAAATCAATACCGCTTTTACCGACAATCTTTCGTCTTTTATGGGTGTGGTCATTGCGGGCTGGGCCGATGCGGGGCTGCACCCGGAGACATTCTGGCTGGGATATACAACCGCTACGGCAGCTGGCTGGAACAGTAAAAACATGACGCCCGCAGATGCTTCGGCGCGGTTTATGCATACATTTTACGGTCCTGCGCAGAAGGACATGGACAGCATTTACCACGTTTTGAGCCAGCAGGCCGAGTTTCATACCGAAAGCTGGGACTGGATTCCATCCGCCTGGCGACCAATGATCAAAGGAAATTCGGACAGTCTTTTCCTGCAACCTGAAAGAGACCAAACCTTGCCCCTGCTGCCTGTGCCAGAACCGGGTTCTCTGGCGATCGCCAACAAAGCTTACCCGGTCAATGCGGAGCGTCTTGCCACCGCAAAAGCGATGCTCCCGCGCAATAAATACGCTTTTGATTTGCTCCGCGAAAACAAATCGCGCGCTAAATCACAGCTTTATAACCTGGAAGTACTGGAATCGGTGGCGGCGATTTGCGGGCAGAATTTGCGAATGCTGGTTACATTGAACCAGGTGACGGACTTGCTGCAAAAAGCTTCGTCCACTGCTGCAACGAACTCAGCACAAGCAGTTAAGCAGCTGGATACGGCCATTGATATGATCAGCAAACTGAAACACCAGCGCGACAGCACCTTCGCATTTGTCGAAAAAATCTGGTACAAGGAATGGCAGCCGGTTGTGGAAGAAGCCAACGGACGCAAGTTTTTGTTTGAAGTGGACGACATTAAAGATCACCAGCCGGTACGTACCGTAAATCTTAGCTACCTCATTTACCGCGAGTTGCATTACCCGCTCGACGATTGGTGGAACAAAGTTCAGGAAGTCAGAAATGAGTTTGCGCAGCAACACAAGTTGCCGGTCGTGAACAAGACATTGGACTGGCAGAAATATAGATAGCAGCGTTCCCTACCCAACTTACTTTTACAAACTATGATTAAATGCTTCCAGGCTAATCCTTGGAAGCATTTTCTTTTTACGCTCATTCACATCCACATTATTCTTCAAAACCTCCGTTATCTTTCTTTTTAAATTGATAATATTATTTTTTTCTTATGAAAAGATTTTACATTTAATAAAAACATTATATTTGTTTCGATACCTTTCGATTCTACCATTTCTAGACCACTAACCTTCCATACCTTATGGAGAAAAAAATGTTTACTAAAAGTTACGACGGTTTCCGCCGCGCCTGCGGAGTGCCTCTGCGGATCGTCTTTGCAGTCTTATTTGCATTTTTATGTTGCACCACCGCGCACGCCCAGACTTCCGGTCGCGGTAACCAGGTCACTGTCAGCGGCCAGGTAACAGAAAAAGCGACCGGTCAGCCACTCGTCGGCGTATCTATCCGGGTAAAAGGCGGCTCGGATGGGGTGGTATCGGATGCAAGCGGCGCCTATAAAATCCAGGTGCCTGCCAACAGCACATTGCTATTTACGTATATAGGTTACAGTGACCTGGAAGAGCCTATAGGAAACCGATCTACCATTTCGCCCCAACTTGAAACGAGCGACCGCGCATTGAACGAGGTCGTGGTTGTCGGTTACGGTAGCCAGCAAAAACGCGAACTGACCGGCTCGATTGCCTCGGTTAGCTCCCGGCAGTTGCAGGACCGGGCCGTGGTTTCATTCGGTGAAGCCCTCGCTGGTCAGATGGCCGGTGTGCAGGTGCAGCAAACTTCGGCAGCGCCGGGTGGTGGTATTTCACTGAAAATCAGGGGAACTGGTTCTATCACAGCGGGTAACCAGCCTTTGTATGTGGTAGATGGCGTGCCGCTGGACAATTCGGTGAGCAGTGCAGGGGCACAGGGCGGGGATATTGGGGATCAGTCTCCGGTGAACCCGCTGGCAAGCATTAACCCCGGTGATATTCAGTCCATTGACGTTTTGAAAGATGCTTCTGCAACTTCTATTTACGGTTCGCGCGGCTCAAATGGGGTGGTTCTCATTACGACCAAGCAGGGAGCAGCCGGCAAATCGCAGATCAGCATTAATGCCAGCTACGGTTTTCAGGAAATCGGCAAGAAGGTGGGCATTATGACCAACCAGCAATATGCACAGCGGCAGATCGACCAGCGCAACACCGACTGGGTGCGCGCTGGCGGACAAGCGACAGATCCTAACTCTGTCAGAAGCGGCCCGCAGTTTAAAATCCCTGACGAGTTTAAGAATGCAGCTTCCCTCCCATTTACAGATTGGCAGGACCTGCTTTATCGTCGTGCACCGATGCAGAATTACCAGCTCTCAGCTTCGGGCGGCACTGAAAATGCACGGTATTATTTATCCGGAAATTACCAGAACCAGGAAGGGATCGTGATCAACTCCGGCTTCAAGAAATATGCATTTCGTTTGAATGTGGATGCAAAAGCGTCTGAAAAGGTCCGGGTCGGCTTCCGGCTTGCGCCTTCTTACACCAACAACCGCATCGCGACTACCGGCGGGATCCAGGATTATGGCGCGGTAGCTACTACCGTGATGTCGGTGCCGGGCTTATATCCTTCGAGAAATGCGGACGGTACTTATGCTACCTCCTACACACTGCATTACGACGACGGTACCGCGCAGAACATTACCTACAACAATGCGCTGGCTTTTGGCGAGGGCATCAAGAATACGATGAACCAGTTCAGCACGGTCGGCAGCATGTTTACGACGGTGGATATTGTGAAAAACCTGCAATTCAAAACCAGTATCAATGCAGACTTTAACACATTCAGCAACAATAAGTTCTCGCCTTCTTTTATCAGTGTAAATCCATCCTTCGGCCGCTCTTATGCAGCGACCAACATCAGCTGGATCAATGAAAACACATTGACCTACGATAATTCTTTCGCCGAGCGCCACCATGTGAATGTGCTTGTGGGTTTGACCGAACAAAAATCCTCCTTCAACTCGACGGCGGTCAATGCAAATTCATTCCCGAATGACCTTGTGCCTACATTGAATGCAGGTATCGTGACCGGTGGCAGCTCGGTCCGCTCGCAGTGGACCTTGCTCTCGCTGCTCAGTCGAGCAACTTATAATTTTGATGAAAAATACTTTTTGACCGCTACATTCCGCCGCGATGGCTCGTCCCGCTTCGGGTCGGACAACAAGTGGGGTAACTTCCCTTCGGCTTCGGTAGGCTGGCGGATCGGCCAGGAAAAATTCATGGCGGATGTAGCTGCCGTAAGTGAGTTAAAACTGCGCGCAAGCTACGGTCTGATCGGAAATAACCAGATCCCTGACTATGCATCTGTGGGATTGATTTATGGCAGCAACTACATTCTGGGCGCGGGCGATGGCTCAATTGCCAGCGGTTTGGCGCAGGGTTCCCTGGGTAATGCCAATCTGGGCTGGGAAAAAGCGAAGGAAGTTGATTTGGGATTGGATTTAGGTCTTTTTCAAAACCGCATTAATTTGAATGTCGATTACTACAACAAGCTGACTTCCGATTTGCTCCTGAATGTGCCGGTGCCGCTTTCGACGGGCTATGAAACTGCACTGCGTAACCTGGGCAGCTTGCGTAACAAAGGACTGGAAATCGCCCTCGAAACCAGAAACGTCAAGACGGCAAAATTCACCTGGACCACGAATGCCAACATTTCCTTCAACAGAAACAAAGTAGAATCACTCGGCGCAGGCGGTACACCGATTATTGTGGCCAACCGTGCCCAGGAGAACTCTCTGACACACATTACGCAGATCGGCAGCCCGCTGGGAAGCTACTATGGCTACATTTATGACGGTGTTTACAACACCACCGACGAAGTAAATGCCTCCGCGCATTTACCTAATACCTACGCCGGCGACGCCAAATTCAGGGATCTGAATGGGGACGGGCAGATCAATGATTCTGATAAAACCATCATCGGAAATAACCTTCCTAAGTTTACTTACGGGATGACCAACAGCTTCAATCTGGGCAACTTTGACTTCGGATTTTCGCTGCAAGGTGTTCAGGATGTGGAGGTAATGAATTTGACAAAACGCAGCGCATACCGCAACAACGGAACCATTTCGGTGAACTACTGGCGGTCGCCGGAAGAGCCGGGTGATGGTAAAACATTTGGCGCTGGCAGCTCGGCCAACAACCGCACGATCTCATCATACCTCGTGGACGATGCCTCTTTCCTGCGCATTCGCAATGTGACAATCGGCTACCGGCTTGGCAAAGTGCTCAACGGATCGATCCTGAAAAATGCGCGGGTTTATATGAACATTCAAAACCTGCACACATTCACCAAGTACAGCGGCTACAACCCGGAAGTGAACACAACCGAAGGCGATCCGTGGATTTCTTCCGCGCTCACGCCGGGCATCGATTACGGTACTTACCCGATGGCGAGAACGATTGTATTTGGACTTAACCTTGGTTTCTGATCCCACTAAACCCAGATCAACCTTTAACATTGACTGACATGACGACAAAACATATAAAGACAGCTGTTGCCCTGGTCATCCTGGCATTTGCAGGGACTTCCTGCGACGATTTCCTGGAATCAAAGCCCATTTCGCAGATCGGTGAAACGGATTTCTTCAAGACTGAATCCGACTTTGGCCAGGCCGTAGTGGGCGCTTACTCGGCTTTTTCGCAGGTGTACTCGGGAAATGGATATTATCCGCTGCTGGTCGACCTTCGCGCTGATAATACCAGCGAGCTGGTTGCCGGTGCATCCGGCAATGATGCCAAAAGAAACATTGACGAGTTCCGCGAAACGACCGACAATGAGCACCTTACAGCATTCTGGCAAAACAGCTACACGCTGATCGCCCGTGCAAACAGTATCCTTTCCCGCATCGACGGCTCGACCGTGGGGGATGAATTGAAAAAACAATACACCGGCGAATCGCTCACATTGAGGGCATTGGCTTACTTCAACCTGGTGCGCTTATACGGCGGTGTTCCGCTGGTGACCGAGCCGGTGACGGACATTGATGCCAGCTACAAAGTGGGCCGGGCGAGTGTTCAGGAAGTTTACGCGCAAATTGAATCCGATTTAACCAAGGCAGAAGGATTGGTACCTGTTTCTTATGGTGAAACCGGCGTGGGACGGGCCACAAAAGGAGTCGCGCAGAGCTTGCTTGGACAGGTTTATTTAACCCAAAAAAAATACGCAGAAGCTGCTGCTGAGTTCAAAAAAGTAGTGACTTCGGGGACTTACAGTCTGCTGCCGGTGTATGCCGACATTTTCAAAGCCGGACAGCAGGGAAACCCGGAGGCAATCTGGCAGTCGCAATACAAAGGTTCGTCCAATGGTTTGGGATCCAATTTGCCAAATCACTTTGCCCCTACCGGCTCGGAAGGCATTACCATCCCGACCGGCGGCGCTTACGGATTTAACCAGCCGACCGATGACATTGCGGCGGCTTATTCCAAAGGTGACGTTCGCCGCAACAACATTGCCGACGGGTATACCCAGGACGGTGCATTTGTTGCTGCCAAGTATGTCCGCGGGTATGTGGACCGTGAAACCGGCAGCGGCTATGCCGACTCGGGCGCGGACTGGTATGTGATCCGGTATGCCGATATCCTGCTGTATTATGCGGAGGCATTGAATGAAGTAAACAAAGGTCCGGTTGCCGACGCTTACGCGGCGATCAACCAGGTGCGGAAGCGCGCCGGCCTTGCTGATCTGGCGGGTCTGACTTACGACACATTCAAGGCGGCGGTGTACAATGAAGAGCGACTGGAATCGCCTTTCGAGGGCCACCGCTGGTTTGACCTGCTGCGTACCGGCCGTGCGATGGAAGTGATGAATGCGAAAGTTTCAGGCCCTGGTAAAAGTACCGTAGGCATTTCCACACCGATCAAGGAGTACCAGCTGCTTTACCCGATCCCTGCGATTGCGGTGATCACGAGCTCTCCGGCGATTGTGCAGAATACAGGTTATTGATTATTCAAAATCCATAAAAGGCTGGCGGTATCTTGCATACTGCCAGCTTTTTGTATTAATATGAGAATGTGGTTTGGCTATTTCAAAACCATCAAACCGCTACATTACTTTAAGCCGCAACCCGAGCTGCGCAGAAACATTACTCGCCAGATATGGATTGCCCATCACCCACCCGCTCGTTTTTGCATGGACGGAAACATAGGCCGACAATGGCCTGCTGAATTCATGAAAAAGCTTTGCATGGATTGCTCCACCGGAAATATGGTCATTTTTCAGGAATGCCTCCGGTTGCTGCCAGGCTTGCAGGGAGACATCGGCGAGCCACTTTTCACTGATACGGTGATCGGCCATACCCAGTTCGAAACCGTAGTAACGCTGGTCGCGGTTGTCGTACCGGTGCACGCCAAAGAGTAAATTACGCTCACGCAGCTGGACAGGCACGATCAGGGAGATGTCACTACCGAAATGCGTTGGCGCGTATTGTGTAAAAAAGTTGAATGCAAAACTGCGGCCCAGCCTGATCCGGTTCACGAAAAATATTGCCGGGTTGAGGTAGTTGAGTAGGGACAATTTCTTCTGCCGGATCAAATAATCCTGCGCCTCTTTGCTGAGATCCGAAAACCCGACGCGCCGGTTCACCCCATCGCCACCCTTGAATTTGGTCCGCTCCGCAAATGCACGCTCCGGATTGAACATATCGTAAGCCCACGCAGTAAGATCCGCGCCTGCAAAGTCGCGCTCGGTTTGCAGCGGGCTCTCGAATGTCGGTGCCCAAACCTTGGCCGAATCACTTCCGGGACTGGTCGAAAACCGGAAATAATGATGGACATACCAGGCATTATAAAGCAGCAATGCACCTTTGGGCAATGTGCGTTTGTGATAAAAATCATCGACTGAAATACGCTTGTTCAGTAACACTTCGGACTGAACACCAGCCGTATAAGCATAAAGCAGACTGGCAGGATGGTTTTTCTTCAAATCGGAAAGCTGCCCGTCGGTGACGCCGTAAACCGTTCCGTCCCAGCGGTTCGGCAGCCAGTTTCCATTTTTAGAGGCAATTCCATTTACACCCAGCACTGTGCGGTGGAATTCTTCGTGCGCCCATTCTCCGAGCGGGATCGGGAGCTCACTCGCAAAACGGGAGAACCCGAGCGTCATCCCATATTTGAGGATACCATTCCAAATCTTTCCAGGCTTCGACTTGGGCCGCACGAGCGCATTTCCCAGCGCATCGATTCCCCAAAACGAAAGCTCATACATGCCCCGGGCCGATTCGAGCGCCTGGTCCATCGAGACATACCGCTGCGGCAGATCGGTTATTTGGGGATAGTCGACAAGCGGCGCCGTGATCCTGAGCTTGTACTGTAATGTGTCCTGCGCCTGCACAGGCAAATGCGTGGCCAGCAGCGTCAGCGACGCCGCGGCTAAAACTTTGATTTTCATGGCTATTGATTGATTATTGGATAAAAATTCAGTGAGTGAGCAGCTGCCCGGCAGGGTCTTTTCCCGAAAGCAGATCCTCCCGCGACGGCCTGATCACGACATCCGGCATAATGCCGCGGTGCACGCCTGTTTCGGATTTGGCGGCCATGTAGTAGCCGGCCAGCGGAATGCCAAGATCGAGCCCGGTAGCGGGTAATTTATAGATCGCGAAAGTCCCGCTGTTATCGCCCTGGTAGGCTCCGCCCGACTCTTCACCTGCGAACAGTCCGCGGTTTTCGCTCCGCGCCACGGCCAGGAATTCGGACGTGACGGAATAGCTCAGCCCGTCCATCAGAAAGACTACATTTCTGGTGTAAGCTTTTTGGTGCGGATGGTGGAGGCCCAGGTTTTGGTGTTTTTTAAAAAGTAGCTGGTTGTTTTCTTTTTTGATAAACAGCCGGGCCAGTCCGATGAAGCGTGGCAGGTAGGCGAGCCCCTTGGCCGGGACGTCTTTTTTGCGCTTTACTTTTACTTCAATCCTGTCATAATACCTGAAATCCTGCCGGGCAATGTGTGCAAACAAATCTTTTCCCAGCGCATCATTCCCGCCTTCATTTCCCCGGACGTCGATAATCAGCCGACGGGTAGGATGCTGCGCGATCTGTGCAAAAGCAGAATCCAGGAACCGCCGGAAATGCTTGTTACCCTCGGCCGGATAAAATGTTGCAATACGAAGACGCGCTACCGAATCAGCGGGGAAGCTAAGCTGGTTATTTGAACTCAGAAAAGTATTGTTGCGATTGAGCGCCTGCCAAGCTTCTGCTTGGATACCCGGCATTTCAATAATTGTAGTCTGACCTTTATCGTTTGCCAGCGTGATGGCAAAAGGACTGCGGTCGGTCTGGATAAAGTCGGCGTACCAGGCGCTAAAATATTGCTGAATCTGGGCGTCTGCCGAGGATTGCACGTGCGCATCCGAAAACAACTGCGGACGTAATGCATGAAGTACCGAATCGATGGATTGACCATTGATCGCCCGCACATATTGCCCGACGGCTTCCCGGTTGGCGGCATGTGTGACGAGCAGCTGACCGGTATTGTCAAAGCGGACGATGATGGGTATTAAATGATTTGTAAAAAAATAAAAAGGGAAGCCCTCCATCGGCGGAAAAAACTTGGTATGCCCGCAGCGAAGCCTGGTCAGCACCGGATTCACCATCCTGAAAAACGCCACGAAAAAAGTAGAATCACGGCTGGCAATCTCCACCCTGACCGAATCGAGCGCATTCAGAAACTCTTCCGGTGGCCCAAAGCGGCCAAGACCCGGATGGAGCCGCACGACCGTGGAGCGGATCATGTCCAGGTCGGAAAGTAATGCGGCCGATGGAATTTTTTTGTTGGGTAAAGATTGTGCACCGCTTGCTAAGTATATAGCCAATTGGAGCAGGGCGGTAAGCAGTATTCGATGGCTCATTTTAGAAATTTTCCGCAATTTTGTTTCAAAAAAAGGCCTCTGTCGTCTTTCCCGACGAGTTCATACCTTTTTAACATCCTTGTACAGCAAATTTCCCGGCAAGTTTTGATCACAGCACTCCTCATTTCCGGCATTATCCAGGGCGGCTTCTTGGCCTTTTTGCTACTGCGAAAATCATCCAATCAGGTACCCAACCGCATTTTGGCCACATTGATTTTTGTTGTCATGTGTCACCTTTCCCTAATCTGCCTCGACGTCCGCAACCTTTTCCTGGTGTACCCGCATTTGAGCAGGTTATCCTGGCTGCTGCCGCTTTTATACGGCCCGCTGATTTTACTGCTGACGCAAAGCATCTCTGATCCGCTATTTAAAATGCGGCCCGGCCAGCTGCTTTTACTGCTGCCTTTTGCCGCCTATTTTGTCCTTTTGATACCTTACTTTTCCCTCTCTGCTGCCGCGAAAATTACCATTTTGGCAAATACCCAGCTTGTTACCCTGGCGGATTTTGGATGGATGAATACCTTGACGAACTATTTACATCTCGGGTTCACTGCCTGCGCATTGGTACTATTTTATCAAAACCTTGGAAAAAGATCTCAGTACTTTTCGAGCAGTGAACTGATCAATGTGCATTGGCTGAAAGAATTTTTGTGGCTGGTGTTTGCGATCATGGCTTTATCGGTAGCAACATTCTACGCGCGCAAATATGGCATCCGGTACGTCAGCGGCATTTATCCGGCGCATTTTTTACTGGTTGTCCTGCTGGTATACTGGATCGCCTTCAAGCTGCTGAATGTAAAAGCCACTTTAACCCCAATAACCGAAAATCCCACCGGGCCGCGAGCCGACCCGGTGGAACCTACTGCCAAATATGCAAAGAGCAGCCTTACCGACGAACTCACCGAAAACATTGCCGCGCGCCTCTCCGCGCTGATGCATTCAGAAAAGCCCTATCTGGAAAATGATCTGACAATCATTGAATTAGCAGCTCGACTGCATGTTTCCCGGCACCAGCTATCGCAGGTGATAAATACAAGTTTTGGTGTCAATTTTTTTGAGTTTGTCAACAAATACCGGATTGCAGAATTTAAAATTCAATCCCTAAACCCGTCCAACGAGCATTTATCGCTGCTGGGAATTGCCCTGGAATGTGGCTTCAATTCGAAAGCCACATTCAACCAGGCATTTAAAAAACTGGAAGGCACTACCCCTTCGGATTTCATCAGAAAAAGCCGGGGAAAGGTGTTGGAGAAAGCTTAATAGGAGTTAAGCTCCGAACATCCACTACTCTTTCACAACCTTAATCGCATTGCTTCCTTTTGCTTTCAGGAGGATTAATCCCGCTGGCAGCTCCGAAATATTTACTTTTTGTGAAGCGGCTGTTTTTTGGACCGTCTTCCATTTTTTTCCATTTACATCAACAAACTCTACGAAAGTTGCGCTGCTTTTTTTCCAGTCAATCCAAAGCTCGTTTTTCGCCGGGATTGGATAGGCGATCACCCGGTTCGTTTCAGGCAACTTGATGGAAATGATCTTGCTGAATGCGCTGCTGCCATCGGCTTCAAAGATTTTCAGACGGTAATAAGCCACATCCCCTTCATGTGCAAGCGAGTCGGTAAAGTTATAGGCGGTCGTGCTCAATGTATTGGCAGCCACCGCACCGATTTTGTTGAACGATTTACCATTTTCGCTGTACTCAACCTGGTACACAGCGATTTTTTCCTGCTCGGTCACTTTCCAGTTAAGTCCCACTTTTCCGTCATCCTGATGTTTGCCTTCAAAGCTGATCAGACGTACCGGCAAAGGATTCTGGCCCGCTGTCCCTGCAAAAAATCCGCTGAAACGCATGACAGGAAAGGTAACTTCCCAGCGGCTGAGCGCCGCATTCCACACAATATTATCATCGTCCGGATTGATAAGCCCGCGGTCGTCTCCATAAGAGTCAGGTTCGCCGCTTCCGTCGAAACTGTCACCGTGAAACTGGTAGATCCGGAAATTGGCTTTACGGGCAGCTTCTCCGCTGGCATTTCCGGTTGGCAGATAGTCTGTCGAGGTAACCCGTGCATTGAACGCATCAAATTCGGCCTGGGTAAAATAGAGCGTGATCTGTGCGCCCGCATCTTTGACTTCGTTTACCGGTATAATATCATAATGCCGCTGAACATAATAGGCGCCATTGAAGGAATTAACAACCTGATCTGTCCAGACTTTTGCGATCACTTCGCCGGTAAGTTTTCCCGGTGCCATGGTGAGCAGGTCCGCACTGCACACGCCAACTTCGGCAGTAAATGTATGCGCCGAATTATCCATAAATTCAAAAGCGCTCTTTTTGCCACTTGCTGCCAGACGCGACCCGCCGGACGATTGTAATTGCTGCGACTCGTAAGCGCCTATATCCAGTGTTTCATTAAAGAACCGGGGATTGCCTGCAACATCCTGCTGGGGAAAAAATTCCGGTGGAAACGGAATGTATCCTGCATCAATGGCCCTGCTGCATGGGGTAAGCGAAAAATCATCGTTTTCAGGATCGGTAAATGACGGATCTTCGTCCAGGTTTCCGCCAGCATCCTGGATACCGTATGCCGACAACTGCCAGTTACTGCTACCGCCACTTCCACCAACAATGCTGGTTCCCAAAATGCCACCCGACCCCTCCGCGTAAAAATCTGCCTTGTATGGATTTCCCTCCTCGTCCAGATCATTATCCAGCAAAATGTTATCATAACTAATGACATTAAACCCTGTTAAACCAGATCCGGAAAGAAAGATACCGGCGCCAAGCTGAACAGACACATTTTGAGATACGGTTGTATTAAATAATGTCGTGGTTTGTGTCTCGAGAGTAAAAACCCCGCTGCCTCCAAGGATCGTGGCATTGTGATACACCGCTGAATTGACCAGCGATACGGCCCCTGCCAGCGAAGCAAGGCCGCCACCCACCAGGCCAACATTATTCCTAATTACCGTGTTTACGAACGAGACATTCGCATTAAAAGTCAGGACCCCGGACCCAAAGCCGCCCGGCACCTGCACCTCATTGATCCTTAAAATCTCATTAACTTCCCGGTCAAAGTCATTTCCGCCTTCAATCGTAAATCCATCCACTGCGGCGCCCGTGAAACCTATGGATACCGCCGACACCACTACAAACGCATTTTCGGTTTCCAAATCAGGCCCTTCATTGATAAAATCATTGATATCGAAATCGTCGTCCTGGTTGAAGTCTCCGCTCAGGATACTGGCATTTTCCAACCTGCTTCTATCACGCTCTGCAAGAGTACCTTCTGTGCCCGCAAAACCACCGTAAAGGGTGGTACCTTCTACCAGGGAAAAGGAGTTGAGCGGGCTTTTCGGATCATCACCAGACAGGTTATCCGGCCGGTAGAGCGGAAAATAGGTCCCGCCGGCAACCCAGATCTCTTTTACGGTTTCCAGTTGCGCGGCGACAAGTGCATCGGCTACTTCACCAGCGGCATCGGCCCAGCTGCTGCCGTTTCCTGTGTTACCTTTTTTAACAAATAATACACCATCACTATTGGGCGTAAGTGTGGTGGTGACAATACCATACAGACTTTCTAACGCACCCATATCAACCGTCCCTGCGGAAATGCGGTCCACACCCCGGGAGTCGAGGGCTATCCCTGACAAATCGGGCGTCTGGCCTGCATCGTAGATGGCGTTGGTACCTGCATTGATGGCCGGGCTTCCCGGACGTAATGTGTAATCCAGATAATTTATATTTCTGAACCGTGGGTCGGTATCAATGTTCCCGCCGGCATCCTGCCCAAAACTGGTATCCCATACAGAACTGCCGCCGCTGCCTTCTACCAATGAATTCAGAAACGTGACGGATGCGGCTGGGTCGCGGTATACATTGTTCGTAGAAATATTCTGGCGATTTCCCCATATTATGGTATTCCTGATACGGGCGGATGTTGCTGCCCCGTCAAAGAAAATCCCGGCGCCTGGCTGTTTTGACAAGTTGTTGGTGATGGTCGCATTGGTGATCACCGGAGACGAATTACTGATATATACCGAACCTGTTTGTTCCGAAAAGTTGCCATCGATGGTGGCATTGGTCATCACAAAATCCGAATTGAATGCTGCAATTGCACCACCTATGTTGGCCTTGTTATCGGACAAAAGCAGGTTTTGAAGGATTGGAGACGAACCATAGAGCACAATTCCGCCGCCCGCCATTCTGGAAACTTCCTGACCTTGTATCGTAATCGGCTCCTCATTGTCAGCATTTCCATAGGCAATGACAACGCCATCCAAAAGTGCGGACCCTACGTTGCCCACTGAGGTTACCACGTGATGAACACCTACGATAACGGTTGCTCCTTCCTCTTCAACTTCCATGTCGCCATGGAGAATGGTAGCCACATCGTAACCGTTATCAACGAACCCAGAACCGCTTTTGATCATCAGCTGACGTTCGTTCAGCGAGTTTTCGGTGCCGTAAAAGCCGCCGTAGATCTTCACATCGCGCAGCAGCATAAATGTTTTGTTGCGCGGATCAAAACCATCGCCGTCACTCTTGTATTCGTGATCATAAAGCGGATAGTATTCACCAAAGGCTACCCAGATTTCCTCGACGCCGGTTACGCCGCTGGCATATTTCAGCGCGTCGGCGAGTTCGTTAAAAGCATTATCCCAGTTCGAACCATCCCCCGCGCCGACAGCGTCCTTCCTGACATACAGGATTGCAGGTACATCGGAAGTTCCGCTTTTCCTGGCTGCGGAAGGTTTCGGCCTGGAAGTTGCCGTGCTTTTTTTATGGACAAACAGCCGAGGGTTTGTCCAGGTTTTAGATGTAGTGTTGTGGTAATTTTTTGTTAATGACTTGAAATCGAATGGTTTGTCAGGGCGGGCAGCGGGTTTCGCATGGCCCTGCTTCTTGGCGGCATCCATGATTTGTTGCAATTGACCTTTGCTGATGCCAATGTTCTGGTCAAATTTTTGTTTGTAGGCCGACTTGTTGATCTTCCATTTTTCCTGGGCCTGGGAATGTGCCTTGTTGAACATAGACAGAACCAGCGCCAGAAGGAGCAGGGTAGAGATTTTTTTCATGAAAACGTTGATTGATTTTTGGGGGAAGAAAAAATTGAAGTATTGGAGAAGTTAGACTACAAAGCTGGTATAAAGTATCTTATACTCAGTAAAATATCGGGCTTCCAAAGTATTTAAGGATTAAGCTATTTTATTTGTCTATGAAACCGATCGTCGCTACCCTGGAAATGTCAGATGCTGCGCAGACATATTTCAATGAGCTGCGCCGGCGACATTTTCCGCCCGGGCGCAATTATCTGAATGCGCATCTTACGCTATTTCACGCCTTGCCCGACGAGCCCTGGATTTTTGAGGAGCTTGCGGAAATCGTGAAAGATCAAATGTCTTTTGAAGTCACAGCGCAACACATTGTGTCCCTGGGGAATGGTACCGCATTTAAAATCATTTCCCCAGAACTTCCTGCACTCCACCAGACGCTTCGAAACCGCTGGTTTGACCATTTAACCCCGCAGGACAGGCAGAAAAGAAATTTCCACATCACAATCCAGAATAAAGTAGAAAGCCAGGAAGCCAAAAAGTTACAAGCTGAACTATCCCCATCCTTCGAACCTTTCAGCTTCCAGCTCACCGGCATCCAACTCTGGCGCTACCACGGCGGCCCGTGGGAATATCTGAGGACACTTTCGTTTGGGTCGGCACACAGATCTTTTTGATGGGATGAAAAATCTGGTAAAATAAAAAATGCGCCTGCTTCGCTGCGTGGATATTTATCCGGGTTGGCGAAACAGGCGCAAAAGCCTTTTATATAATATACTTCCCTTACCTAATTCCGAATGGAATGTAAAGCAACGCCCCATTTTTTCAGTTCTGCAAACATCGCCAGGGCGGCATTTGTGTGAGATTCGTCGCCTGTGAAGACACCCTCAGCATCAATATGTTTTGTAAAAAATGGCAGCACAATTCCCTGATTGAGCGGCATCATATTTAATGTGGTCAATACTTGTTTCAGCATTTGGGTTGAACGCAATCCGCCCGAAACCCCGCCATAACTGGCAATGCCGACCGGCTTATAAGCCCATTCATGAAATAAATAATCAATCGCATTTTTAATGGGGGCAGGGATTGCATAATTATACTCGCCCAAAACAATGATAAATGCGTCGGCTTCTTTAATTTTTGCACTCCAATCTTTGGTATGCTGGTGCTCGTACTGGCCCAGTCTCGGATGATTGGGCTCATCCAGTAAAGGCAAATTGATTTTCGCCAGGTCGAGCAGTTCAACATGCAAATCCTCCTGCGCAGCGGCAAGCGAATAAATCCATTCTGCGATAGCAATACCTTTACTTCCGGGCCGGGTAGTAGATGTGATGATTTTTAAGTTCATGCAATTTGATTGTAAATGATTTTGAAAAATAACTGCACAAAACTTAAATGTGCTTCAATTCGGCGATGGTGGTCAATTCGACGCGCGCCTGTTTGGGCAAACCTGCTACTGCCAGACAAGTGCGGGTGGGGAAACGGTCGGTGAAATAGGTTTGATAAACTTCATTCAGCTGATCAAAATACCGCATGTCGGTCAGATATACATTTACGCTCACAATGTGGCCAAAAGTCAGTTGATGCTCGTCCAGTATCGTTTTAATGTTTGCAAAAACCTGCTTCACTTCATCTTCGAAAGAGCTGGTCACCAGCTGCCCGCCCGCAGAACCGATCTGGCCCGAGATGAATAGGAAACCATTGGAAACCAAAGCTTTGGAAATCGGCACCGCCGGCGCTGCTGTTTTTTCAATTGTACTCATGATCACAAAATGTTGTTAAAATGTTTTGTTTACTACTTTAAAACCGACCTCCTCTCCTACTTACCGTCCCTTGCCGCTGCCCATTAAACCGCACAAATTACCCATAATGTTCCTCAAAGCCCGCTGATCGGCGTCACAAGCGGTTTATTCCGGGCTGGGGCAGGCGTTATTTGGTTTAACGTGGTGTTGATCGTAACTTGGAAAAGTTACCCGAAATCTGATTGGCTTGCTGAATCAATGACGGCCAAATCTAAAAAAGTCAATCACTCCTCTACATAAATGACTGATATCTTCAAAAGGAATAATGTAAACATATTTGGCACCGGCTCAAAGACCATGTTATTTGCGCATGGATTTGGCTGTGGCCAGCAAATGTGGCGGAATATCTGGCCGGCATTTCAGGACGAATACCGGATCGTACTCTTTGATTACGTGGGCAGCGGAAACTCCGATGCGAATGCCTATAACCCGGAGCGGTACCGCAACCTGAACGGTTATGCCGAAGATGTGCTTGAAATATGCGAAGCGCTGAATTTGAAGGATGCCATATTTGTCGGCCACTCGGTCAGCAGCATTGTTGGTATGCTTGCCAGCATTAAGGAGCCGGCTTATTTCGACAAGCTTGTGCTGGTAGGTCCTTCGCCAAGGTATATCAATAATCCTGAGTATGTTGGTGGATTTGAGCGTGCCGACATTGAAGAGCTTCTGGACACAATGGATAAAAATTATATCGGCTGGGCCAACTTTCTGGCACCCGCTATCATGCAAAATCCTGATCAGCCGGAGCTGGCCGCCGAACTGACCGAAAGCTTCTGCTCGACTGATCCCGTCATTGCCAGACAATTTGCAGAAGCTACTTTTTTGTCCGATAACCGGCAGGATCTGGCTTATGTGAATCATCCCTGTTTGATTTTGCAATGTTCAGATGATATGATCGCGCCGCTGCCGGTGGGTGAATATTTGCATAGTAACCTCACCAACAGTTCGTTGGTGGTAATGCAGGCCACAGGTCACTGCCCGCACCTGAGCGCTCCGCAGGAAACGGTAGCGTATATCCGACAGTTTCTTGCCCAAGATTGACCGCCATTTGGAACAGGCCGAACAACTACTCGATAATTTGCCCTGCGGATATATCATTTTTAATGACCGCGGTGAGATCAACTACATCAATCAAACGCTTCTTCACATTGTTGGCTACGCAAGTGATGAGTTGTTAGGCCAAAAAGTCGAAAAGCTGTTGACCGTTTCCAGCCGGATATTTTATCAGACCCACCTCTTCCCGCTTTTAACATTAAAAAGTGAGGTAACCGAAATTTTTCTGACTTTAAAAGCCAAAAATGGCACGCACGTTCCGGTAATGCTCAACGGTAAGCGCACGCTTGCCGGGACTGAACAGGCTTATACCTGCGTGATCTCGACCGTATGGGAACGCCAGAAATATGAGCAGCAACTGATTGAGGCACGGCAGGGTTACCAGCAGGCGCTGGAAGATAATCAGTCGCTTAAAGACTTATCCGACCGGTTGCAGCAAGAGCAGCATAAGCTCGACCAAAAGTTGGTGGAGGTTGCCCGCACAAAACAGGAATATGTGCAACTCGGTAAAGTGCTGATGCACGATTTACAGGAACCGGTGCGGAAAATCAGCTTTTATTTTGAGCGAGCGCTTTCGAAGAAGCTGGTACCCACCAGCGCCGAAAATGCCGAATTGCTAGCCAAAATCGGCAAATCGGTATCCCGGCTCCGGCTGGTGGCCGATTCGGTACAACGTTTCGTAGCGATCGAGGATGAGAAGGAGCCAGTTACAGAGCTGTGGAGCGACCAGCTGGTGACGGCGGCAGCGAACGATTTCATGACGGCTACCGGTACGCAGGACGTTCAGTTGCATGTTGGCGGATCCATCGCCTTTCAAGGTCGGGCGGCGGTTTTCAAAACACTTTTTTATGAATTGATTGCCAATGCGGTACGTTTCAGAAAACAGGGAATCCCTTTGATTATGAATGTCAGGTCGATCACTGTACAGGAAAATGTATTCCAGAGCACCGTCGACAAATATCTCTATTCCGACCATGTTCAGATAGAATTTACTGATAATGGCATCGGGTTCGACCAGCGATTTGCTTCCTATGTTTCTGGTTTATTTAACAAAATGAAAAACGACGAAGAGGGCGTGGGCCTGGGACTTGCACTTTGTGAACAGATTGTGGTCCGGCATTATGGGAAGATTTCAGCGCGCTCTGCCGAGGGAGTGGGTACAACAATTAAAATTGTCCTGCCGGTTGTTCAGCCAAAGCCTTTTTTCTGAGGTCCGCCGATCTTATTGAAAGTGTTTTTCGAAGCAGTTCTGGATCGTATCGGCAACCAAGGTAAAGCCAGCCGTCGTGTCTGGTTTTTTAAGATAAGCTTCAATTCCAAGGTCCTGGCATTCACTTACCATTCTCTGGTTGATGGAAGTCGATATCAGGATAACCGGAATGTTCCTCGCCTCGGGACTGCGGCGGATCTCGCGAAGCAACTCCAAACCGCTCATCTTTGGCATATTCATATCCAGCAAAATCATGGAACTGCCATTATCTGAAAAAATATCCGGCATCTCAAGATAAAAATTGTAGGCGTATTCAAACTCACGAATATCAATTCCCTGAATAACCTCTCCGATAGCCTGACTAAGCAGCATTCTGTCGTCCTCGTCATCATCGATGACATATATCCTTTTCGCTAACCCCATTTTATATGGAAGAATGTTGAACAAGGTAAAAAATACTCACGACTCTATCGCAAGTATAAACGAACATTATCTGACATTCCGACACAACTAAGTGATTATTTTCTTGTCCAGCATGGCAATCAAAGTGCCTAAATCCAGAGGTTTTGTCAAATGCTCATCGAACCCCGCGCGCTTGCTTTTTTCCACTTCGATGGCCCCGCTATAACCCGAAAGTGCGATGATCAACATGGATTGTCCCCACTCCTGCTCCCGCAGCTTGCCGCAAAGTGTGTAGCCGTCCATTCCGGGCATTGCCAGGTCCAGCACAGCCGCAGCCGGGTGCAGGCGATCTGCCAACTCAAACGCCGCCTGGCCAGAGTGGCAGGCATTTGCAGAAAAGCCCTTGATTTCCAGCAGTCTGCCCAAGATGGTCACTGCGTCTTCATTATCGTCTACGATCAGAACTACTTTATCCTTCCTGCTGCTTCCTGTCTGATCCATATCTGATAAGTTTAATTTTTCGGTATAAGGGGCAGGTATACGCTGAACGTACTACCATGACCTAAACCCTCACTGGTAACTGTGACCTTGCCGCCGTGAAGCGAAATAATTTCCCGCACGAGGGCCAGCCCCAACCCAAGACCTCCGTGCACGCGGCCATGACTTTCGTCGACCTGTGCAAACTGGGTAAATATCCGCGACTGCTCTTCGTACGCAAGGCCAATTCCATTGTCCTCTACCTGTATGCAGGCTTCGCGCCCCTCCTGGGTGAGCATCACTTTGACCGTCCCGTTGTCGTTTGAGAATTTGATCGCATTGCTTATCAAATTGCGTGCCACCTGCGTCAGCCGCACGCTGTCGCCTTTCACAAAAAGTAGTTGGTCCGGCAAAGTCATCACATAATGTATGTTGGCTGCTTCCACCAGCGGCCGGACGGCCTCTTCTACCTGCTTCATCACATTATTCAAATCCACAATGTCAAAGTACAGAGACATTTTGCCGAGATTGATCCGGCTGATATCCATGAGGTCATCCACGAGTCGCTTTAAATATTTGGTTTCGCGGTTCATCATGGACATAATGGTTTCGAGGGGCAACTTAGGGTCAGTTCCGCCGGTGGCCTGCAGCAATTCCAGTGCGTTAAACAAGGTCGCCATGGGATTGCGCAGCTCATGCGCCAGCAAAGCCATGAATTCATCTTTGCGCCGGTCCGACATACGCAGTGTCTCTTCGGCATTCTTACGGTCACTCACATCACTGGCGGCGCCAAACCATTCCGTAATGTTTCCTGCCTCGTTCAATAATGGGATTGCCCGCAAGAACGTCCAGCCAATGCTTCCGTCTGCGCGTATCGTTTTATGTTCAAATTCTACCGGTATTTTGGACTTGATTGCCGAGTCGATCAGCGGCTGAATGTGCTCGCGGTCGTCAGGAAGAAGCGCCTGTTCCAGCCAGTTGTTCACGGTTTGCCCACCGACGGGAAACAGTCTGGTCTCCGGCGATTGGTACATGGTGGTCCAATCGGGGCTCATTTTAAACAAAGAATCCGAAGTAGCGGTGACAAACAACCTGAGCTGCTCTTCACTCATGCGAAGGCCCTCCTCTGCTTCCTTTCGAAGCGTAATATCTACCAGCGTAATCACCACACCATTTATCCGGTCGTCGGCGGTGCGGTAAGGCAGCAGGCGGAGGAGAAAAGTCCGGCCGTCATTAGTACCTACTTCCCGCTCAATGGGCTGCAGCCGGGTCAGTACCGCCTCTGCATCATTGGAAAGTTCGGTATAGGCAAGCCGGTGGGTAATGTCTGTCAAAGGCCGCCCGTAATCCGAAGAAATCAAATTGAAAATATCCCTGGTAACAGGCGTAAAAAGCTTCACCCGTAACCCGCGATCCAGGAATAAGGTGGCGATATGTGTGGAATTGATCAG
The DNA here is from genome assembly GCF_005860805.1 of Dyadobacter luticola. Lineage (GTDB taxonomy): Bacteria > Bacteroidota > Bacteroidia > Cytophagales > Spirosomataceae > Dyadobacter > Dyadobacter luticola. The sequence goes on from NZ_VCEJ01000002.1 coordinate 1,885,238, forward strand.
GTTCCGAAGGTTGTCGCTTGATAGCGAAACCTCTTCCACTTTTACTTTAAGCTCCTGATTAACCGTGGTCAGCTCTTCATTGATGGACTGCAATTCTTCCTTGCTGGTTTCCAGCTCTTCGGCTGCGGAACGAAGCTCTTCATTCATCGCCTGCAATTCTTCGTTCGAGGCCTTCAACACTTCTGCCTGGCGGTCGTGGCGCTCATTGGTTGCCCGCAGCTGGCTTTTAACACGGATCAGCTCGGCTTCCAGCTTCTGGGCAAGCGGCTCCACCGAGTTCAGCACGTTTTTAGCATCCTCGGGTATCTCACCGTTGACCTGAAACAATACCAGAAAATAACCCCGTGCAGGGTCACTTTCGCCCAAAACCGGCCGCACGTGCAGGTTTACCGCTTCCGTCCGATCCTCAAATTGCACTGCCAGATTTGACACTTCTACATTCATTTGCCGCTCAGCGGCCTGATAAAATGCTGTCCTGAGTTCGAGCCGGAGCTCGGGACGGATGAGTTTGAGCAGGTTGCGCGAAAGTTCACCACCTGGAAAATGCAGGTATCTTCCTGCCCGATCGGTAAAATGCAGTATCTCATAATCTTCATTGACAATGATCGACGGCGGCGCATATTGTTCCAGCAAACGCTGGTGCAGGTCGCCGTAGTTCATTCTTGCCTCGGCTTGTACCTCCACTTCCGGCCGCGTCGACACGGTGGACCTCCGCCCTGTCGCCATCGGCACCGTTTCGGGGACGGGGTAGCGCCTGCCGGCCACCAGGCGGGTCTGGTACAAATGGTTTTCCCGACTGACCGGCGCGTACAGATCTTTGGAGCTGTCTGCCGTCTCGGACATGCCGAGCATAAGGTAACCGCCCGGATTAATGGCGAAATGGAAAGTTTCCAGTACGCGTTCCTGGGCCGTCTGATTGAAGTAAATCATCAGATTCCGGCAGCTGACCAGGTCGAGCCTGGAAAAGGGCGGGTCTTTGAGCACATTATGGTGGGCAAAAAGGACCATTTCGCGAATTTCACGGCTGATGATATATCGTTCGTCTTCCAGTGTAAAAAACCGGCGCAGCCTTTCCGGCGGCACATCCGCGGCATCATTCAATGTATAAACACCATCACGCGCGAAGTTGATGGCATCTTCATCAATATCGGTTGCGAAAATCTGGATCCGGGGCGAGTCGATTACGCCCAGGGTATGTTCAGCGCAAAGCATCGCCAGCGAATATGCCTCCTCGCCCGTCGCGCAGCCAGCCACCCAAATCCTGACTTCGTCTTCCGATCTTTTTTCGGAAAGAATTTTGGGCAAAACCTGCTGCCTGATTATCTCAAAAACCGCCTGATCACGGAAGAAATTGGTCACCGAGATCAGCAAATCCTTCAAAAGCGCCTCTGCTTCCTGGTGGTTTTCGGTTAAAAAAGTCGCGTATGCGGGCAGGCTTGGCAATCCATGGACGTGAATGCGCCGCTCGATCCTTCTCAGTAAAGTGGGCCGCTTATAATTGGAAAAATCATGACCGGTACGAAGCCGGAGCTGCATAAAAATTTCGCGGAGTGCCTGCTGCTGCTGCTGTGGCCGCTGGTTGGCTTCCGCCGGAATACTTACTGCGCCGAAATTGGCATGGTAAGCAATCAGTTTGGAAGGGATATCGGCAACATTCAGCACTTCGTCCACCAGCTCAGTGGAAATAGCCTGGCGCGGCATCTCCGAAAACGCAGCCTGATGCGGATTTTGAACAAAAACAGCCCCGCCGCGCTCCTTGACGCGTTTGAGTCCCATGGAACCGTTGGCACCCGTACCCGAAAGCACGACGCCTACTGCCAGGGGACCGTAAGATTCGGCCAGGGTACGGAAGAAAATATCGACCGGCGCCCTCCGTTCCTCGATCGTGAGGTTGGGATGGACGGCCAGGAGCCCGTCTTCCATGATCAGATGGGTGCTCGGAGAAATGACATATACCTGGTTTCCGGTCACTTTAACCGGCTCGGTGACCCGCTGCACGGGAATCAATGTTACATTTTGCAGGATCTCTGTAAGCCGGCTGTCAAATTCCGGGGACAGATGTAAAATGACTACATAAGCAAAGTTGGAATCCTCAGGTACCTGCTCAAAAAACGACATGAGCGCCTCTACCCCGCCCGCTGAAGCGCCAATCCCCACCACCAGAAGCGGATCCTGCCCGTTTGGTTCAACTACCTGTTTTATTGATTTCTTCCTGCTCATGAGTCCAAGATGCGCTGTCGCGAATGATTATCGCTTTAAAAATACATCATCTTCCAAATGCTACCCTTTTACGTTTGGAGGAATTTTGTTGGTAACCCGATATTGGATTGAAAACCAGGCAGAATCCTTTGTTTACCTTTTGTACACCTCAAAATCTCCGGCAGGCTACCTTTTGTATACCCTGCGCCCGCCCCTGCCCAGCAGGTCGCGAATGATACAGAGCTGCAAACTTTACGCAGCTTTTTGGCAGGACTCACCGGTGCATCGCCTGACAAAGTCGTTTATGATCAGAGCGACAAAACATTTATCATTGATGGCGACATCAGGATCACCCGAAGCAGCGCACTGGGCTACCTCAATGCTGATAAAACTTCACGGGTGAACCAGCGGCAGTTAATGTGGTTGCTGAAAGACGATGTTGTAAAAAATATCAAGGTGCACATTGCATCGAGCATTTATCCCGACTGGTACGAACCCGTATACCAGGCATTGAAAGCATGGAGCACGATGTCGAATACAAAAGTGTATTTCGTGCAGACAACCAAGCTTGAAGAGGCCGACATCCGCATCACGGCGCAATATCAGTTACCCAATCCCGACGGCTCCCCGAACTGGGTAGCACGTCAGAGTTTACCGAATGCGGACGGAACGATCGGCGGTGGTATGGAAGTCAACATTTACTATAACTCCGATAGCAAAATGTCCTTTTCCAAAAAACGATATGCCATCGTCCACGAACTGGGCCACGCGATCGGACTTACCCACACGGATAAACCAGCGGCAGGCCTCTTTGATTTTCAGGTTTGCGACACGCCTGTAATGGATAAGGCTTCGGTCATGAATTCTATGGTACAAGACTGGACCGGTTTCAGCAAATACGATGTCACTGCCGTGGAGACTATGTACCCCAAACATGCCTGGAAGTATTTGCCGGCTTTCGCTTCGGACGTGGCAGCTTCTACCGGGCCAGGTAAGTCGTTATGGATGGTTAGTAAATTGCCTGTCAACGGCGGATATTCGATTTTCCGGTATGACTACGCAGGGAACAAAGTGCAGGTGGTGCCGGGCGGCGCGGTAAGGATAGCCGCAGGGCCTGACGGCCTGCCCTGGATCGTGAATAGTCAGGGGCAGATTTATAAGTTGAACAGCAATTCCCAGTGGCAGCATTTGTCAGGCAGCGCGCTCGACATTGCCGTAGGAGCTAACGGTGCCGCTTTTATCATCAGCACAACACCTGCCCCTGGCGGTTTCGCGATCAAAATGTGGAAAGACAACCAGTGGAAACAAATGCCGGGATTGGGCGCGGTACGCATTGCGGTATCTTCAACCGGTGTTGCCTGGGCGATTGACAATACCAACAAAATCCTGAAATCGAACGGATCATTTATGGTGGATACCGGAGGCGCCGGCCGGGACATTGCGGCCGGAAAAGACGGTGCCATGTACGTGATTGGCCAAACGCCGGTTCCCGGAGGTTATTCGGTCAAGAAAAATGAAAAGGGCTGCTGGGTGCAGTTGGACGGCGGCGGGGTGGCTATCACCGCGCAGGGAAACGGCGGTGGCCCTGTGGTGATCAATAACCTGGGAATGGTACTGGAATACTAAGATTTTTTTCTTCAATTAAAATTTCTTCAATCAAAACTCCCGCTCACCAAATTCACTGGTCGGGAGTTTTGATTTTTTATTGAGCTGATTGAGATTTAATGTCAGGTTCAGCAGGAAAATGTCTGTTTCCTGGATGTAATTGGTTGTTGTAAAAAAGTCTTTCCCGAATGTGGTGATGCGCTGTTTGTTACTGCCAAGCAGGCCGGCGTTGATGTTTTGCCATTGCAGTGACAACGCGAGCTTTCCTGCCCAGAATGTCTTCCTCGCCGTGAGTGCCGGGATCAGGAAACGGGAATCTTCGCCCTGGGCAGTGACACGTTTGGACAAATAATTCACAGAGCCCTGAATTTGCAGCGTAGGTGAAAACCGGAAAGTGGAATTGGCATTCACATTGTAAACCACTGACGATGAATTGACCGGCACATTCCCTTTGAAAAGCGCGCCCTTGATGCTGTAATGATACACATTGCCACCCGCGTATAGCTGCCACCGGCGGGTAAGGTTTACATTACCGCCAACTTCCAGGCCCCACGAAACTGCCAGACCCGCATTGGTGTAAATGCGGTTGATGATCGTATCATTATATACACTGTTCACCCGGTTCACCACGTGCTTGATCCGCTGATTGTAGAAAGTGGCAAATACACTGCCGGATTTGAACTCTCTGACAACCCCAACTTCCGACAAATCCACAAATTCAGGCAATATATCCGGGTCGCCGGATTCGAGTGTTTCCGAATGCTCTCGCTCTGGGAAGGGGTTCAGTTCACTGTTTGTCGAGCGTTGCACGCGTTTGTTGTACCCCGCTTTTACCCGCCACACATCGGTCAGCTTATAGTTCAGGCTGAGTGAAGGAAAAAGGTTCGACAAATTCAGCTCCCTGGTGTCGGCAGCAGCGGCTACAAATACGCGCCGGGCATATTCATACCGCAAGCCGCCTGCGTATTCGAGCTTCCCTGATTTTCCTGCGTACTGGGTGTAGACGGAATGTATGCGGTTGGTCACCCGCGTCGTGCTGCTGAATTCGGGAACGCGCTCGAAAATGTTGGTTTCGAAATTCAGGTTTAGATATTCAAAATCACCTTTTTGAAGCTGATCGCGGTACTGATACCCGGCTTCTAATTTTCCCGGACCGATCGTCACGCTGTAATCGGCACGCCCACGAAATGCGGTGAGCGGGTTGGCGGATGGATTTCTCGTGCTTTGCAAAAGTGTTTGCCGCCCTGGCTCGGCGAGGTTCAGATTGGTGGTAAGTCCGTCCAGATCTGCCTTTTCGTAAAGAAAGGAAAATGTCAGCGCGGATTTGTTGTCAAAAGTGTGTGTATAATCGAAGTTCGCCAGCTGTATATCACTGCTCTTACGGGCAATGTTAGAATTGAAATAGGTAACCCTACCCACATTCTGCCCGGTTTCTGTATTGACTTTAGTATTTTGATAAACAATATCCGCCCTCCGCGACTGGCTGCGAAAACCTTTATAAAAACCAATTGAAAATGCATTCTGCGCATCCGGCTCGAATGTCAGCGCTGCCCGGCCGGTGTAGTTGTAGCGGATGTAACTTCTCTCGCCGTCGGATGGAAAAGCTGTGAACACATTTCCGATGGTCGTGCTGGCATTACCTACCCTTCTTCCGGCAATGTCATTGCGCAGATACGAGCCGCCCAGACTCAAATTCCACTTTCCACGCTGCACATTGTAAGTGAGGTCGCCACCAAAACGGAGCGGCTGATGCAGGTTTCCGTAATCCCGGACCGATGGAAGCCCACCCTGAATACTGGCCGTAAATGCACTTCCCTGCACCGCCTTCCGGGTGGTAATGTTGATGATCCCACCCTTGCCATCCGGATCAAAACGTGCTGAGGGGGACGTGATAATTTCGATGTTTTCAATGCTGTTGGCCGGTATTTGCTGCAACAATTCGGAAGCGCTTGTCTGCACAGGTTTCCCGTTCAGGAGTACCATCAGCCCGTTGGAGCCGCGCATCGTAATGTCGCCTTCTGCATTTACGGTCACCGAGGGCGTGTTTTTAACAACATCCAGTGCCGTGCCGCCGCGCGCATTCAGAAATTGATCGGCGCGGTATACCTGCCTGTCGGCCTTATTTTCTAAAATCGTTTTTTCGTCCCGCACCACCACTTCGTTCAACCTCCCGGCAGCTGCATTCAGTGAAATGTTCACAAGGCTATCTCCGGCAATCTGGGCCTGGCTCAGGCTGACCGACTTTTTTTGGTAACCTACGTACCGGGCCAGCAGGTAAAACGGACCATTTACAGATTTTTCAAACTGAAAAGTGCCATCGTCCCTGGTAAGCACGCCATCGACAACCGACGAGTCCTGCACATTACACAAAGCAACCGAGCCATAAGCCAGCCCTGCCCCGGAAGCCGCGTCGATGAGCTTACCGTGCAGGAAATGTGCATTTTGGGCAAAAGCAGTAAAAGCCAGAAAAAGGCCGCAGACAAGCAGTAGGAAGTATCTTTTCAGGAACATTGCACGCTGATTCAACAGCCGCAAAGTTATAACCTACTATTTTTATAGACTTTGTATATTTGGTCCGATTACTGGTACATTCAGGAAATTCCTTTCCGATATTCACCCGGCAGCACGCCGGTTTGCTTCTTGAAAAACTTATTAAAATGCGACCCGTCCGCAAAACCCAGCCTGTCGGCGATTTCCGAAAGGCTGTCAAAAGAATACAGTAATTCGAGCTTGGCCTGCGCAATTAGCTTTTCCTCAATCACGGTTCCGGCCGTTTTACCGACATACTTTTTGCATGCCGTATTCAACGTTTTTGGCGTAACACCCAAGGTTGCGGCGTACCAGGCTACCTCCCGGTTGGTTTTGAAATGCTGGTCGAGCAGTTGGAAAAAGTTGGTTAAAATGGGCGGACTAGTCTGGAAATCCTGATTTCCGGTTTCACGTTTCAGCAGGCTGAAAAGCAGCAGCAGGTAAGTCTGGATAACCGTCTGATGGTGAGCCTGCTGCTTTTCATATTCACTTTCAATGTGCTTGAAAATATCCGTAATCCTCTCCCGCACATGGTCCAGCCGGAACTGGTTGGGAAAGGGCAAAGGGAATGTCTGAAAAAGCTGGTGATAGAGCGGATGGTCGAGCAGGAAGTCCTTCTGGACCATCATCACAAACCCTTTCGGAATAGCCGTCAGCTCCCAGTGATGAATGTTGCCGGGCATGATCAGGTACAGACTAAATGGCTGAACATCAAAGCGGTGGTGATCTATCTGATGCGTCCCGGCGCCTTCGTGCAGGTAAATGATTTCAAGGTATTCTTTGTGACCGTGCGGCTGGGTAGTTTTGATCACCTCCTTCATCGGCCGTATCCGGAAAAGCTCCTTTTCGGAGAGCTTGTTTTTTACTGGTACCTGCATGGAATATTCATTATCGAACCGTGAATTTACAGGTACTGAACCGTATTTGCTGCAAAAGAAACATGGTTAATAAACCACAATACCCCTATCCCAGGATGCGCCGTCGGGATATCTGTAGACAACGTACATGGGTTTCATTACAATGGTGTAGTCTTCGAAAATCCAGGTCATACTTTGGTCTGCGCCGGTTTTGGCGGCTTCGAAGTCGTATTTGTAGTGATAACGACTGGTGTCGAGATAGGCCGTTTTGCCGGGAGGAACGAGGCGAAATGCTTCATCAACGCCGGAAGAATTGACGACAACCGTTTTCCTGGTATCGTCCCATTGAAATGTCATGCTGGTCGATCTCGAAAATTTCATATTTAGGTAGAAAGCGCGGGCGGGAGGCGTGACTGGAATGGTTGGACTATCCCACTCTTTTCCGACATAGAACTGCACATAACCTATCCCATCCGAGCCGTTGTCATCCCGGAATGTTACGTAGACAGCATCACGGTAAAATCTCATAATTGAATCCGCCAGTACATTGACGGTGTCTTTGCCAACAACCCGGTAAGCCTGCGATATGTAAAACGGCACATTATTAAGCTGTCCGTAAAACTTGTTTTTATCAAACTCCTCGACGGCAACATCCTGTTTATCAACCGTTTTATGGGCACAGGAAATGGCAAAAAAGACGGAGGCTAAAATCAGCGTCGAGAATAACAGTCTCTTCATAGGACAATTCGTTTAGAAAGTTTGGCTTTGTTGTTTCAAGTACGGACAAAAAAACCTGAATGCAACGTTGCATTTTTTTGCAAACTTTTAAAAGAAATGCTAATCCGCTCACCTGTCACCCAGCTGGCGTCAGATGGGGCCGGTTAACGCAATGCAATGCATTCAACGGAAATCAAGATTCCACCGGGGAATGGCATTACCTGTGGCGTACTGCGTGCAGGCGCATCTGTTGGGAAGAATTCCATGTATACTTTATTAACAATTCCGAAGTCATTACCGGCGACCATAAATATGGTCGTTTTCACAACCCGGTCCATGCTGCTCCCGGCTTCTTCCAGCACAATTTTGATATTTGAGAATGCCTGTCTTGTTTGGTCTTCAAATGAACTGCTCACTACCTGACCCGATACAAGGTCTAGGCCTGGCATACCAGACAGAAAAATCAAGTCATCGGTAAGTACCGCTTGCGGGAACGCCGTATTCATTCGCGGCGACTTCTCTGTATTGAAATTTCTTCTTTCACCCATGACACAACTTGTTTAATGGTTGGCTTCAATCGATTGGTTAACACACGATAATTTTCGCAATTCAATTTTAGAAGAAGCCTGTGGAAGAATATACTTATGACAGCATTTGACGAAATGGAAAACGTGACGATCCGCTAGCGCAGGAAGCCATTTCGTTTTAAAAACCATTACTTAGTTAAAGAGCTCTCTAAATTCCAGGGGAGAAAAGTTTGTCTTTGATTTGAATAACTTACTAAAAGACTGCGGATGCTCAAAACCGAGCTGGTAGGCGATCTCCCCTACTGTCATGTCACTGAAGGTCAACACTTCCTTCGCTTTTTCGATCAGCTTATTGTGAATGTGCTGCTGGGTATTCTGGCCGGTCAATGCCCGAAGCATGTCGCCCAGGTAGCGGGGCGAAACATTCAGTTCGTTGGAAAGATACTGGACGCTCGGCAGCCCTTTCAGCAGCGCGGTTTTGTCGTCGAAATAATTATTCAGCAGTTGATCCAGCTTTTCCAGCAATGCATTGTTGATCGTTTTGCGGGTAATAAACTGGCGTTTGTAAAAGCGCTGACTGTAATTCAGCAGCAGTTCCAACTGCGAAATCAGCACATCCTGGCTCAGGTCGTCAATGGCCGTTTCGAGCTCGTCGCCGATATTCGCGCCAATGCCTTCGATGATCACCCTTTCTTTGTCCGACAGATGCAACGACTCGTTCACCGAATAGGAGAAAAAGCCATAATGCCGCATTTTGGCGTCCAGTGGATAGTTTCTGAGGAAATCAGGATGGACCAGCAAGGTAAATCCCAGACTCTGCTCGGCCATCTGAATGCCTGTCAGCGGCTGTCCCGGCGAGGAGAAAAACATGCCGCCCACCTGAAAATCGTACGTCGTTTGCCCATACCGCATCCGGCAGCCCGCCGCTTCATTATAGGTAATGTTGTAAAAATCCATGGCAAAGGTTTCTGCCAGCATTTCAGCCGTGATCTGCACTTTATTGTAGTCGAGGAAGCTGATCAGCGGGTGCAAAGGTTGCGGCAGGCCGAATGCGCGCTGCATTTCGGAAATCGAATGGTACACGCGCGGTTTGAGATGTTCCCTTTTCATAATCACATAATGGGCTGCCGGCGCAAATCGTTCCGCCTGCGCCGGCAGCCCCTTTTGATTTTAAATAGCTGCTAACATTTGTTTGATCGCGTCGCGGAAAGCTTCGTCGCCCTCAGCCAGGCGCTTCGCGTACCATTCTTTGGCGTCGTCGCCGCAAACGTATCTTAATGTGTCGGTTCCATCAGTTGTCGCGCCGTACACCACTTCGGCAATTTGTTCGGAAGTCGTCGGGGCATTACCCGTCGCCAGCATCGTTGTAAATTTGCCTATGATGGCTTCATAAGCCGGGTGCGCGGCAAACACCGATTTAGCACCGATTTCAGTCGCCACCAATCCTGGTTCAATGGTTTTAATTCCAATTCCAAACTCATTGAGCTCATAAGACAAGCTTTCCGCCCAGCCTTCGAGCGCAAATTTGCTGGCATCGTACATCGAGCTTACGGGGAACGCCATCAGCCCCGCCGATGAACCGGTGGTGATGAAAAGTCCTGCTTTCCGCTCGCGGAAATACGGAATAAAAGCCTGCGTCACGCGCACGACACCAAAGAAATTGGTATCCATTTGCTGCACCAGCTGCTCGTCCGTCATCGCTTCCAATGCACCAAACAATCCATATCCCGCATTGTTAAATACCACATCAATATCGCCCAAAGCCAGTGCCTGCTGCGTGGTTTCGCGGATTTGCGCCGGGTTGGTCACGTCGAGGGGCAGCACGGTTACGTTGTCCAGCGCGTGGAGTTCTTTTTCATTTTCAGGCTTGCGCATGGTGGCGATCACCTTCCAGCCTTTGGCGGCAAACAATTTGGCCGTAGCCCGTCCGATACCTGTTGAAGCACCGGTAATAAAAATCGTCTTTGTCATTTGTCTCACTTGTTATTTTCGAAAGACAAATTTCTAAGACACGCGGCTGGCGTTTGGAGTGGATTTGGGAAATGTTGTAGCCGAAATGGTCATGCGCTCCCATTTTTTCTAATGTAGCATCTTACCAAAAATCTATTGCAGGAACCGCAAAACCTCGCGCTGATAGGACTTGCCGATGGGTATCTCGCTGCCGCTGGTATGGATGCTGCTGGCGGAGAAAGATTGGATTTTGGAAGCTGCAACAATAAATGAGCGGTGCACGCGGATAAAATCGGAGGCGGGGAGCATCGCTTCTAATGCGGTGATGGAATATTTGGTGACCACCTGGCCGGCTTCCGTCATGATCTTCACGTAATCTTTCAGACTTTCGATCAATACGATATCCTTCAACATGACTTTCACCATCTTCCGGTCGGCGCGAAAATAGAGGAACGCATCGTTTGCCGCGGGAGTTTCGGCAGGCAGCTGTGCCGGAAGCGACATCAGTGGCAAAGCTTTGTTGATGGCCTTAATAAATCGCTCGAATTTGATCGGTTTTAAAAGATAATCGACTGCGTCGAGTTCGTAACTCTGCACGGCAAACTCGGCGAAAGCGGTGGTAAAGATGATTTTCGGAGGATTGGGTAATGCGGCTACAAGCTCTAATCCTGACAACTGGGGCATTTGGATATCCAGAAGCAGCAGGTCGACGGGTTGCTGGTGCAACAGGGTAATTACCTGCACCGCATTGGAACATTCACCGGCCAGTTCGAGCAAGGGCAATTTTTCGATGTAGCGCCGGAGCACCTGCCGGGCGGGCGGTTCATCATCAACGATCAGGCATCTGTATTTCTGGGTATTCATAAAGGTTTATTGCTATGCCTACTGCGGCTCCGGACGAGCAGCCAGCTTGATTTCCAAATTAACAATGTACAGTTCATCCTCTTCCATTATCGTCAATTTGTGTTTTTCAGGATAAATCAATGTCAGCCTCCTGCGCACATTCTCAATCCCGATTCCGCCCTCTTGCGCATGCATTTTGTCAGCTTTTCCATTCACAAGTTTTAACTGCATTTCCTGATCCTTCAAGGCAATGTTTAGGTTGATCCACGGATTTTCGAGGACCGAACTCGTCCCATGTTTGAAACAATTTTCGACAAAAGGAAGCATAATCAGCGGCGCTATCATCAGATTTTCTGTATTGCCTGGCAACTGGATAGATAGTTCCAATTCTTCGCCGTACCGCTTTTTTTCCAGGTTAATGTATGCCTGAATCATTTTGATCTCGTCCGCCAGCGGTACCAGTGGCGCGTTGCCGGTATACAACATATACCGCAGCAACCCCGAAAGTCCCAGCAGCATATCGGCGGCGATGGGGGCCGTTTCCTGGGCGTGGGAGTAAATGTTGTTTAAAGTATTGAACAAAAAATGGGGATGCAGCTGCGATTTCAATGTTTGCAGCTCGGCCAGCATATTCTGCTTTTCCAGCTGCGAAGCCAGCTGCTGCTTTTCATAATAATGCTTCATGAGTTTAATGGCCGCCGCCAGCCCGCCGATCGTAATCCCGCCCCGAAGCCCCGCGATCATTGACATAAAGAGCTGGACATAAACCGGTTTGGGATAATATCCTCTTCGTAAATACTCGATGACCGTGAGCGATAAAAAAGCGGAAAGCGCCGCCGTGGCCAATAATACCAGAATCACCGTTCCTGCTGCCAGCACGTACCGGCCGGGGATGATCAGGCGTGGGATAACCCAGTACATCAGGCTGTATGCGAGGAAGATATGTACCGACAAGTAGCAGAGACTTTCCGGCGCAACCATGATCATACGGGTCAGAAAAGGCAGTGCCAGCAGTTTCGGCTCGGGCGCAAAGGCGTAGAGCATTACCTGGAAAACATACCAGAGAAACCAGAAACTAATGTGTCTCGCCAGTCGCCAGCCAGGCTGGTTGGAGAAAACAAAGGGCAAACTGACCATAAACCGACTTTTCACTAAAATTACAAATCTGTAATTAAAAGCTCCTCTCCTGCACCTGTTTGGCGACATTCAAGGATTTTAAGCCTTTGAAACATTTTCGTCGTCGACCAATGTAAATATTTCTTCCCAACCGATTGTATAACCCCAAAAACCGCACGCCGGGCTACTTTGCCGGTTTGCGCCCCAAAAATCTGATAGCTTCGTCCGTATCCATCACAAGCTATTATGCATCAGCCAGTCACAACCGTACATCTTGTTCACCCCTATCCCTTGGAACGCGAAGCTATTGCGTATTGGCTATCGAAACAGGCTTTTTTAGGCCTCAAAAGAAAGGGAAATAGGCTGCCGGAAGTATCGAATCCATGCAGTTTGAATGACATTGAAATGCTCATTGCCTTCACTTATCATGCCGCGGATACCGCTCAGCAGATCGTGCATTTGAGAAAAATAAAGCCGTCACTGAAAATCTTGATCGCCGTCGACATTGAAAATACGGATACCATCTCCGAAGTTGTGCACTGCAGCGTCCACGGAATTATCGACGTCCATGCACAAGTAGAAGAATGGGAATGGGCGATCAAATCCGTTTCGCAAGGCAAGGTGTATTACGCGCAACAAGTGATGAAGCTGCTCGCCGGGCCGATCATCCACAATGCTGAAAATCAATCGATTCCCGCATCGAAACATTTTTTGAGCAAAAGAGAAATAGAGGTACTGATGCTGGTCGCCAGCGAATACTCCACCAATCGCATTGCAGACAAGCTGTTTATCAGTAGCAAAACCGTAGAATCGCACCGGCGAAACCTCTTCCAAAAATTGGGCGTAAAAAATTCCGTCGGCCTGACGAAAGTAGCGGTCCGGCTTGGTGTCATTTAAAATCAAAAAAACAATCTTATGAAAAAGGTAATGCTTCTGTTGCTGATCTTATCAGCAGGTTATCAGGCTCTGGCCCAAGTGGATACGACGAGCTATCCCAAAGAAAGGCAGGAAATAAGAAACCTGCTCCATCAAAGAAAACCAAATGCCGGGATTGATTGCAACGACTTCATCGCAGTCGGCCCAAAAGGCGACATATCATTTTCGCATCAGCAATGGCAAAGTGCGCAGGCCAAAGAAAAGGTTGTTTTCAAATCGGTACAAGCGGTACCCGGTCACGAATTCATCCGGATTTATGAAGGCAATGTGGCCGTAGTCAATTTTCTGGCCAATGTCCACCTGACAGTCGACGCCAAAGAGGTGCATTTAAAAGTCCGGCGGCTGGAAGTTTATCATAAAACTGCCTCCGGCTGGTGCCGCGTGGCAGGTCAAGGGACGGAGGTGGCTGAAGGGCTGTTTCCGGTGACGTCAACAATAAATAAGTGAAAACCACATGCTTCAAAATCCCAGTTACGATGAAAGTGGCAGGCGAATTATTAGGATTATGTATCGAGGCAAAAAAAAACCTGCAAACCAATAATTTGCAGGATTTTTATCAATTTCAGTAACTTATTCTGTGCGCCCGAAGGGATTCGAACCCCTATCGGTGGTACCGGAAACCACAATTCTATCCATTGAACTACGGGCGCTTCTTTCGGTAACGGGGTGCAAATATAGGCCCTATTTTAATTTTTGACCAGAAAGGACGGGAAATTAACGGGAAAATTTTGCGGCCCCAGCGTTTACAATTGTTTCAGCAGCTCCCAATCGCCGACGTCTTTGAGATACATATAATTCTGCAGCACGGCATTTACATTGGTAATCAGCTTGTGACCTTCTGCAAATGGGACAACGTAGGTATTAATGTACTCGTGCTCAGAAATCACCCCCTGCGTTTGGTTGTGGTAACTATTTATTTCCTCGCTGGTAAGTTCCAACTCGCAGTAGAAGAGGTACATCGCCTCGTCGCTGGTTCCGGTGGACGGGTAAAATGGCTTTTTATTGAGTTGTTTCAGCTGCGAAAGTTCTACCTGGATGCTCGTTTCTTCAAATACTTCACGGGCAGCCACCGCAGCGGCGTCGCTTTCGCTGTCCAGCATTCCGGCCGGATGCTCAAAAGTCATGGAGCCGTCGCAAATCCTTCTTTGCTGCACCAGCAGGAGATATTTTTCTTTCGAAACAGAATCAATAAAACATACCAGGACGCTCACCACTTCGCCTTTTAAAAAACACAGCGGCGGAATTTTGTTTCCTTCCGGCGTGGTGGCGTCGGTAAACAGCAGCGAAAAAAGCACTTCTCCGTGACCGTTCCGGCGGGTGTAAAGTTCATCGACATTGTGAACGTCCATCCCATTTTTTTCCAGCCTGCTTTTCCACAAATTGTATTTGTGCGAGTCAACCAGTTTTTGAACTTCCATTTTTGCTTAACTAATTATAGAGCGGGAAACTGATGGACGCGGAAGGCACGCCGTATGTCTTGGAAAAGCGTCTTTGACCATTGTCCAGCTTTTCAGAGGTCGAATAAGTAATCCTGCCGTGCACGTAAGCCAGTTTCAGGCCGATGCGGTCGGTGATCCAGTACCGGATGTATACTTCTGATTGACCATTTTGCTTGTCGATCACGAGGGGCAGCACGTTGAATGCACTTGGATTGCTCGGCACATAAGAATTGTAATACGGAGCGCCCTCACCTTCGAAAAGTTTGGATTTATCATACAAGCCATGTCTTTTTACACCGAATGCAAAACCGACAATATCGGTGTTTGCGCCAATATCAAACTTCCAGAGACGGAAATTAGCCCCAAACAAAAAGCTGGCACCATTTGCACTTAGCCGGCCATATTTGAGTGTATCATCTGAAAAGGCTGAACTTTTGGGCACCAGATTGGTGCGGCCGGCATAATATCCCCACGCTCTTACCCCCCAGCCCACGCGGAAGTACGGAAAATTGGTAAGGCTCAGCTCCTGATGATACACAGCAGAAGGAACCCAGGTTTTGTCCTGATATCCGAGACCGACGTCGATGCCGGAAGTGACGCGGGAAAGACTTTGAGAGAATGTTGTGGCTGTGCTGAATAAAACAAAAAGTACTGCTATTTGAATGCGCATCATTGGATCCTCATAATGTGATTTCGGGCAAAGGTAAAAAAATGTGCAAATGCTACTTCACTTTTTTCAGGACAATGGCACCCATCGGCGGCAGATCTACGGTCAGCGAGTTGGCGCGGCCATGCCACTGATGACCTTCGGCCGTGATCGGATCATAATTAATGATACCGCTTCCGCCAAATCGCTCCTGGTCTGAATTGAATATTTCCTGCCAGCTTCCCTCCGAAAGTACGCCTACGCGGTAACCTTTCCGGGGAATCGAAGTCAGGTTCAATGCGATGACAATATTCTGACTCGGATCAAACGCTTTGCGGGCGTATACCAGCACCGAATTTTCTCTGTCCTGGGTATCAATCCACTCAAAACCTTCGTGCGAAAATGAAAAATCATACATGGCTGGCTCCGATTTGTACAGCTCGTTCAGTTCCTTTACACATTGTTTCATACCAATGTGCGGTGCAAAATTGAGCAGGTGCCAGTCGAGGCTTTGTTGAAAATTCCACTCGGAAGTCTGACCAAATTCGCAACCCATGAACATCAGCTTTGTACCCGGATGCGTGAACATATAACTGAACATCAGCCTCAGATTGGCAAATTTCTGCCACTCGTCACCCGGCATTTTATTGATCAGCGATTTCTTGCCATACACTACTTCGTCATGCGAAAACGGCAGCATAAAGTTTTCTGAAAATGCATATACCAGGCTGAATGTCAGCTGGTCCTGATGCCACTTACGAAATGCCGAATCCTTCTCGAAATATTTCAGGGTATCATTCATCCAGCCCATCATCCACTTCATACCAAAACCGAGACCACCCACAAAAACGGGGCGGGATACGCCTGGAAATGCCGTAGATTCCTCGGCAATAGTTTGAATGTCAGGGAATTCCGTATAAGCAGCAATGTTCATTTCCCTCAGTAAAGAAATCGCTTCCAGGTTTTCACGACCACCAAATTCATTAGGGATCCACTCGCCATGTTTTCTTGAATAATCAAGATAAAGCATCGATGCCACGGCATCCACGCGAAGACCGTCGGTATGATACCGGTCGAGCCAGAAAATCGCGTTACTGATCAGGAAAGACCGGACTTCATTTCTTCCATAATTAAAAATATAGCTCTTCCAGTCGGGGTGATAGCCTTTTCTGGGGTCTTCGTGCTCATATAATGATGTGCCGTCGAACCGGAACAAACCGTGCGCATCACCTGGAAAGTGAGAAGGCACCCAGTCCATATATACCCCGATGCCCGCCTGGTGCAGCTGGTCGATCAGATACATTAATTCCTGCGGCGTACCCATTCTCGACGCCACCGAAAAATATCCGGTGATCTGATAACCCCACGATGGCGGATAGGGATGCTCCATGATCGGCATCAGCTCCACATGCGTAAAACCCATTTCCTGCACATACGGTACCAGACTTACGGCTATCTCCTTGAAAGTCAGGAATCTTTCGGGATCACTCGGGTCGCGCTGCCAGGAGCCCAAATGTACTTCATACACCGAAGTAGGTGCATTGAGCTTGTTTTTTTCCTTACGGGTTTTCATCCAGCTCGCATCCTCCCACTCGTACCAGGTATCCCAAACGATGGATGCTGTACGGGGTGCAACTTCGCACCATAATGCAAAAGGATCGGACTTTTCGAGGTGCTGACCGTTGTTGGAAACAATGTAGTATTTGTAAACCTCCCCTACTCCGATGTTCGGGATCCAACCTTCCCAGATACCCGAACTATCCCAGCGCGAAGCGAGCGGATGACTTCCATGGTTCCAGCCATTGAAATTTCCGGTAACCGAAATATAAGACGCATTGGGCGCCCAAACTGCAAAATATGTACCCGTAACTCCCTGATATTCCATCACATGGGAACCCAGCTTTTCATAAAGCTTGTAATGTTTCCCCTGACGGAAAAGGTGAATATCGAATTCTGTTAAACGGCTTATAGTTTCCACCGCGTTGAGTGCTGGTGCAGCGCTTTGCTCAGGATTGTTCCCAGCCAGGCTTTGAGCCGAGCTTTCGTTCAGACTTTCAGCTGGTTCCTGCGCTGACTTTGATTGTACTTTTCCAGTTGACTTAGCCATTATAAATATTTCAATGAATGATATTCTGTAAGAGCATGTAAGATTTGCAATTTTATTAAACTATTTCCCAAAATGTATATATTTTTTTACCGCGTTTCTTCCTCTGTACAGCCGTTTTAATCAAGTTCACATTTCCTTCGCGACCTTCTCCACCTGGTCGAGCACACGCATAATGTTGCCTCCCCAGATCTTCTCAATGTCCTTCGCCGAATAGCCTCTCTTGACCAATTCTTCGGTAATTCCACCGATCTGGCTCACGTCCTGTAACCCGATCACCTCGCCGCCGCCGTCCAGGTCCATACCTATTCCAACATGGTCCACGCTGGTCAGCTTGATGACGTGTTCGATGTGATCCACAGCATCTTGCAGGGTTGGCATGTCGGATATATATTTCTTGTCGATCGCCCTCATTTCGTCACGCAGCGCTTTTTTATCAGCGTCCGAAAGATCGGTTTGGCGCAGTTTCAGGCGCAGGGCTTTCAACGACATTTCGTGTGGCTGCGACGGCGCTTTCACAAAATTCGGGACAAAGTTGATCTGTATCACGCCGCCGTTTTTCGCCAGTGTTTTGATCATATCGTCTGTCATATTTCGCGGCACATTGCAAAGCGCGCGGCAGGAAGAATGCGACGCGATGACCGGCGCTTTTGTCATTTTGATCACATCATAGAACGTTGAATCCGACACGTGGGAAATATCTACCATCATTCCGAGCCGGTTCATTTCCTGTACCACCTGCTCACCAAAAGCGCTCAAACCATTGTATTCCGGGCCGTCTCCGTCGGTCGACGAATCACAGATATCATTGTTGAGGGAATGTGAAAGCGTCACATATCTCAGCCCCAGATCATAGTACATTTTAAGATTGGACAAATCCTTCCCGATCGGCCAGCCATTTTCCATACCGATAAACATGGCGCGTTTTCCCTCCTTTTGGAGCCGATACGCATCTTTTGAAGTCGTGGCAATACCTGCCAGCTCAGGGTGTGATCTGGCTGTTTCACGAATTTTGTCAAAAATGGCAAGTGCCTGCTTTTTCGCCTCCGCATTTCCTTCGGGCGTCCGTTTTCCCTGTCCGAGATACACCGCAAAAAACATTCCGTCCATGCCGCCTTTTATCATTCTCGGGAAATCGATCTGGGACTGGTCTTTCTCGTAATTGTGCTCGACCGTCATGTCAAAGCCAAGTTCCATCATTTTGATCGGCGCATCGGCATGCGTGTCGATCGTCAGCGCTTTTTCATGGATCTTCGCAGCTTCGGGGGACATTTTGACCGGGACAGTTTGTCCTGCTGCCAGTACCGGCAGGGTTAAAAGGATCAGGAGTTTTTTCATCGGAAAATAGGTGGTTGTCAGAAATTCATCGGTTTTTAAATTCAAGTTTTTTTTCTGTAAAACCAATTTAAAGGCCCGCATTCATTCTTTTATTCCTAAATGTCCACGTCAGCATGCCATTCCCAAGTCTCGACCAGTAATTTTAGCTTATCATTTTCTCTTGTTGTTTTGATTCAAATTCATCTACACCCTCAACGTATGCCGACCTCTGCTTTTAAAATTCTGCCCCGGTGCTTCATGGCTTTCCTGCTGCTTTCGGCGGCATGCATGTTTCAAAGCTGTAAATCGGCCTATCCCAAAACTGGCAGAGCAAGTCTTGAAAAGGATTTCATGTATCAATATTCGATCATTGATGCTTTAATGGCTGGCGTATTTGATGGCGACCTCACGATTGGCCAGCTAAAAAACAAAGGTGATTTCGGCATAGGAACATTCAACCGGGTGGATGGGGAACTGATGATGAACGCAGGACTTGTATACCGGACAAAGTTCGATGGCTCGGTGGAAGAGGTATCCGACGAAGACAGCACGTCGGCCGCTTTCATCAAATTTTTCAGCGCAGACACAGTAATCATATTGAACGACAAGAACCTGACCTACGAAAAAATACAGCAATACCTGAGTGAGAAACTGAACCCGAACGAGATTTATGCCTTGCGGATCAAAGGAAGGTTTACCACGATGACTACGCGGGCAGAAAAGCCCGCAAAACCGCCTTATACCAGTTTGCCGGAGCATTTGAAAACAAATCAGACGGTTTTCGACCTCAAAAATTCAGAAGGTATCTGCAACGGATTTTTGCTTCCGCCATACCTCGCGAGGACCAATGTTCCGGGTTTTCACATGCATTATCTTGCCAATGATCACAAAGCTGGCGGCCACATTTTCAGCTTCACAACCGACTCCGTCACCATTGAAATTGACAAGGCGAAAGGTTTTACGATCGAAAACAATACCAACGCAGAATTCAAAAAAGTAAATTTGAAACCCGACCGCGGCGCGGAACTTAAGAAAATCGAGTGAGGTAGCCAATCAAGACTTTCCTTATTATATTTATACTTCCGTTTATGTTATTATCAAAATGAAAGTTGCCCTCCGCTGTGTTATCTTAATGCTGATTACCTTTTTCCCGGCTTTCGGGCAGGTAACATATTTCGCTGATATACTCGGGAAGGGTTTTAAGCAGGCCACGATCGTCCAGACGCCGGATTATGAAGGCAGCGTTACATGCACCATCATTAAAAAACCAACCCCTGAAAAAAGTACAAAAGCAGTGTTGTATGTCCACGGCTTCAACGACTATTTTTTTCAGGAAGAAATGGCCGAGAAATTTATCAAAGAAGGCTACAACTTTTACGCCGTAGATCTTCGAAAGTATGGCCGCTCGTGGTTGCCAAATCAGAAATTCAATAACGTCCGCGACCTTTCAGAATACTATGCCGACCTGGACACGACGCTGGCAATCATGAAAAGTGAAGGTTGCGAAAAGATCCTCCTGAGCGGGCACTCACTCGGCGGGCTGGTGGTATCATTATATGCAGATGCAAGAAATGGGCAGGAGCGCTTTGACGCGGTTTTGCTCAACAGTCCGATGTTTGATATGCCGGTAAAATCCGGTCTCAAAAAAACGGCCCTTCCGCTGATCGTAAAGCGTGCGGAAAAACATCCTGAAACTTCGATAGACGCCGGTTTAAGTCCACTTTACGGCGAAAGTTTGCATAAGGACTCGCATGGAGAATGGTCGTATAGTCTGGGATTCAAGCCGCTGATAGCGCCGCCGGTCAATTTCGGCTGGATGCGCGCGGTACATTTGGGGCAGGAAAAAGTCACTCAGGGATTGCAGATCAACAAGCCGGTCCTCGTCTTACATTCCGCCAAATCCATCGACGAAAAAAAATGGAGCGACGTCATGTTCACCGGCGACGCCGTACTGGACATTGCCCAGGTCGATCTTCAAGCCAGAAATATCATCGGCCAATACAGCATCCAGGCAGTCCCCGGCGGCATGCATGATCTGATCCTCTCTAAGCAACCGGTTCGAGACGAGGTTTATTCGACGATACTGAACTGGGCAAAACGGGTGATTAAGTAATCCGGTCCGAACGTCTACGTTCGAACCTACTTCACGACAGGAAATGCGACAATCCTCACCTTTGTAAACCCATAAGGCACCAGCGTAATCTTCTCAACAGTCGGGCTTACTTCACCTTTGTAAATCCCTTCCCGATCCGAAACCGGCTGCCGAGCCAGGCCATCGACAATTTTCCAGTTTGGAATCTTTTTCGCCGAAGCTGTGATTTCAATCGGTGCATGCGCCAGGTTCCATACAAAATTCTGGCCCACAGGCTTCACTACGTTCACAGTTAGATTGTTAACCGGATCTTTCACAGTCTGCAAGACCAACCCATAATTCCAATCCGATTTTGGAAAAACATTGAAATAATCACCCTCCTCTTTCTGCGTTTCCTTCTCCCATCTTTCCTCCAATTTCAATGCATATACCAGCGGCCCACGCTCAACCGTACGCGAATTCTTGCCCCAATTTGAAGTAGAAACCTGCATCGGCAGCTGCAATGTCAGCTTGTCACTATTTTTCCAAGTACGATTGATTGTAATCACTTGCCCGCCTTTATGTTTCCTTAACTCCTTGCCATTCAAGGCAATTACTCCCTCTTTACACCAGGAAGGAATTCTCAGCCGCAAAGGAAATGCGACATCCTTCGCCATCGAAAATGAAAAATTTACGGCGTCCTCAAAAGGATAATTGGTCGCTTCATCAATAGTCACCTCCGTGCCCGAAGCACCCACTTTCGTCTTGATTTCATTCGGACTAAATGCCAAGGCCGCCAGCCCTTTATCCGCCGTAGCGTACCACAAATGACTCGCGAACTTCGTCCAGCTCTGGTGCATGTTGGCGAGGCAGCAAGTGTAGCCGCTACGCATGCCCAGCACATTGTTCATTTCCCGGTCGAAAGGCAGCGAAAAGTCGAAAACACCGCGACTGATCTGTACCTGATTGGCGATCTGAAAGTATTGTTTCGCATTGTAATCATCCGTAGTCTGCGTCGGTAACGCATTGAAAGTCATCCTTTCCAGCGCATCCATATATTGTATGTCGCCCGTGATGGCAATAATTTCTTCCAGTGAGTACATCGCTTCCGCAATCGCGCAAAGCTCAACTCCCTGCGTCGGCGCATTTCCGTGTAGATCTTCATCACCCGAAAAAACGCCCATCGGCAAACCGTGCAGGTTCATAATATCCGTAAAACCCGTTTTAAGGTCGTTGAGATACTTTTCGTTTTTGGTTCGCTGATAATTAATGGCGGGAGATTTCAGGGCCATGCCGACATTTACGGCATGCCGCTGCATCCATTTTTCGTTGTTTTGCTGGGCTGCCGCATTCATCACCCAGTCGCGGCTGCCGAGCAAATTACTCCACGGAAAAGCCTGTGCTTCAATTCGTTCCGCCAGTTCCAGAAGTGATTTATCTTTGGTAATGTTGTAAAGCCACTGCGCCATCATCACATTATCCGCCCCGCGCGATTCTGCCCACTCGGTCCATTTTCCAAGAGGACAACTTTTCAGCGCCTGCGACTGATACTTAAAATACTTGGTCATAAAGGGGATTACGCGCGCATCATTCGTAGCCTGGTAATATTGCCGTATTACTTTCAGCATCACCATTTTAGGCCACCAATCTTCACCCGCCGCACAATTATCCGGCGTGATCTGCTTTTTCTTCTCCCGCTCCTCCTTCGTAATCGGCCCGAAATATCCCGAAGGCCGCTGATTCTCAATCGTCCAGTTAATGTATTTGGTCACTTTTCCCTTCATTGCCGGATCGTCCAGCAAATAAGCCAGCGGCACCGCGCCATCGAGCCAGTAAGGCGTCTCCTCCCAGCCATCCCCGTGGCCTCCCAGCCACCCATTATCATTTTTCACCTTCGCATACACCTCATCCAAATGCCCAGTCGTCCCATTTTTCATAATCACCAACTGATCACGCAGCCAACCTTTCGGCTTGATTGAACCTAACGGTATCTCCGTATACGGTTGTACCGGCTTGGGTTGGGCCTGAGTAATCGTATTCTGAGAAAGTAAAAGGAATAAAACGAGAATACTGATTTTTAGAAGCGAGAAATGAAGGTAGTAGGAATATTGGCGCATCAGTTTCAAAGATTTAGGCTGGCAGATATGATATCTAATGTTGCAAATCAAAGAGTTTCCACCAAATCCGCAATCGTTTTCATCGGCAATATCATTTTTGCGGAATCAGAAAGCGGCACAAAACCATAACCGGCGTAAAACTTTTTTGCCCGCTCGTCAATAGGATCAACGGTTATCATATTACTTCCATCCCATTTCTTTTTTCAATTCATCAAGTGTCACGAAGTCCTTTTCTTTTTCAACTTTTTCCATGACTTTGCCGAGATAGAAATCTTCTAACTCTTCATTATCAATGATCGCGAGGATTTTTTCGACCTCTTCAATAGTCCAGCTACCACGCTTTTTTTTAACTGAAAAATTGGGTGACGGAATGCCCAGCTTTTCTGCGATATATGAATTTTTGTAACCTGAATGTTTAATGAGCATACCAATGTTCTGTCTTAGTTCTTTGTAGTTCGCAACGATCTTCAACATTGACATAATTTCCGTTTTTAGTAAATTTTGCTAATTAATTTTACCAAAAATACTAACATGGATTTTTATTGTCATTACGATCTCGGAAATATTAAATTGTAAAAACCTACCCGAACTACAAATATCAACACTCAAACTGTAAGTTTTTCTACCGTTAGTTCAACCAAACCGACCGCAGGAAAAGCGAGATCGAAATGGTTTTTTAGACTCAAATATCATTTCTAACTTTCAAGTGCGACTTAAAAAAAAAACCAATTGAAATCACAAATATTGTTTCAAAACATACCCGACAGAGAGCAGGTGAAAGTCCTGGCCTACTTGGTTTTTGTAGTCGCGCCACTGTCGGGTTTCACTTAAACTATCTTTTATGCGATCGTCTCAAAAACCAACAACCGAACCCAAAACATTCAAACTAAAACGCCCGGAAGTACGCAGTTTGAAAATTCAGCCGAAAACACGGTTTAATGTTTATGAAGAAAAGCAGGTACCGGAAATCAAATTATCAGGCGAGTGGCTGCGAAACCTTGGTTTTCAATCCGGCGAAAAAGTAAAAATCACTACCATGAATCAACTGCTGATCATTCAGCCTTTTGAATAATGTAAAACACAACTCACACGGCAAAGCCGCTTCTGATCATTCAGGGCGGCTTTTGTTTTGAAGAAACTTCTCAGCTTCAAACACATTACTCACTTCGGAGGAAAAGCATTGTAAAACCCACCTCTGACCGCAACCATAATGACAACTAAATCAGGGTGGACATACTCAATTCCCATCCGGTATTGGCCAATCCGAATACGGTAATAGTTTCCGCCCGGCCTCTGCCCTTCCATTTTGAGATAGTCAACATTCGCTGTCTCCAAACTATCCGAATTTCTTAGCGAATCGAGTACAGATTTGATAGCTAACTGAGCTTTGGCGGGAATGCTTTTTAAGTCTTTGAGAAATCTCTTCTTATAGATTATCTCCATCCCATTTCCTTGTAAAGCTCGTCGTGACTTATGGTATCATCGTCCTTTCTTGCCTCCATTTCCTGCATTAACCAAAAATCACTAACATCTTCATTATCAATAATTGAAGCTAGCTTTTTAAGTTCTTCAAGAGAAAAACTTTTGCGGTTTTTTTTAGCTGAAAAATTGACATTGCTCAATCCCAGCTTCTTCGCCAGGTAGTCATTCCGGTAACCCGAAACCTCGATCAGTTCTCCGATATTCATAATGAATTTCTCGTAATTATTTACAATTTCAGTTATCATGACTTTGGAACGTTCGAGTCTTTTTGTATCAATATCGATACGAATATGTTCATAAAAATACACAAAATGTTGTCTTGAATAAAAAATTTCCGAAATCCGCTCCCCTGCCTTACCTTTAAAAACCGAAAAACTCTTACAGAAAAACCAACATTCCTATGCAGATCAATGACCTTAAAATCCTCTTTTTTGATATTGGCGGCGTGCTTTTGAGTAATGGCTGGGGGCATGAGTCGCGGATTATGGCGGCCGAAAAGTTTGGGCTGGATTATAAAGAGATGGATCAGCTGCATAATTTCATATTCAATGTGTACGAAATTGGCAGCATTACTTTGGACCAATACCTTGACACTGTGGTTTTTAATCACCCCAGAGATTTTGTGCGGGAAGATTTTAAGGAGTTTATGTACTCGCAATCCGTAGAGCTGCCGGGCATGCTGGCGTGGCTGAAAGAGTGGAAAAGAGATTGCGGTTTCCGAATCATTTCCGTCAATAACGAGGGCAAGGAGCTGAATGATTACCGCGTGCAAAAATTCAAGCTGCACACTTGCTTCGACGCATTTATCTCTTCCTGCGAAGTCAAAATGCGGAAGCCTGATCCGCGGATTTTCGAGCTGGCGATGGGCATTGCGCAGGCCACGCCGAGTCAATGTGTGTATTTCGACGACCGCATTATGTTTGCCAATCTGGCCAAAGGGCTGGGATTGCGGGCGTATCAGCACACGAGTTTTGAGGCGACCAAAGAAATCCTGGAAGATCTTAAACAAGAAAAGTTCGCCAGGTTTGGCCCGACGAACTGATCATAAAACACTTAAAAAACTGACTTAGAACGTTTTGTCATCCGCGGACGGCCCGTAAATGCTGGGCACCGGAATTTCACTGATCCGCATGTAAACCGTCAGCTGCCCACGGTGGTGCACCCAGTGGTTGATCGTCGAGCTGACGCCTTCCAGTTTGGTTTGCGTGAAGAGTATTTCTCCGTATCTTTTCAAATGAAATTCGCCATTGAGATCCTCATCGGTAATACTTTTGAGCGACTCGATGGCGCCTTTGAAAACTTCCTCATAATGCGCAACCAGCTCGTCCTTTGTTTCCCATTCAAAGCGTTTATAAGTCGCAAAGTCCACCTCGCCTTCCTTGATCATAAATGTGATCCACAGCGGAATTTCGGCTGTTAACAAGGTAAGGTACCGCATTTCCATGGACGTGGGATGCGGCTTAAAACCATACACCGATTCCGGAATGTTTTCCAGGCACTTTTTGGTGGACGTATACTCCGCTTCCAATTCCTTGATGAAGGCGGTCACAAGTGTTGAAGTAGCCATAAGGGTTTGGTTTTTATGGAGTTGACTTCAAAAATAATGCCGGTTGAGGGAGCCACGAGTACACCAGCGGCAGCCGCGAATGTGTACGAATATTTATTTCCTGCCGGATTTTAACCTTACCGCTCTTTTCAGCATATCTGTTTCCTGTAAGATCTTATTTCTCAAAAAGTACGGATAATGCGGGTTTTCGGCTAAAAATTTGGTTGCAATGTCGGCGGCTTCTTTGGATGAATGTCCGGCGAAAGTGCTGTGAAGCCAGCGGGTTGGGAAGAAAATATCTCCGGTAAGCTGGATTTCCTGCAATAAGTCGAGCGATGGGCGGAGGTATTTGATCGCGGATTTTTGCCGCAAAGGATGGTGCAAATAACCCACCGCATCCAGTACCCAGGCTTCTTTTTCCCGGTTCTCTTCCTTTTTTAATGTTTCAAAAAAAGTGTCACGCTGGGATTCATCGGGGTTCAAGGCGGGGATTACAAATTGCATCCGCGCTTTCCGATCAGGGTTTTTCGTGTTTTTTAATTGCTCGTCCAAAATGGATTTAGCACCATCTTTACTTTTCAAAGCCAGCTCGTAGGCCAGTGATATTTTATCATCTTCCGACAAAACCAGGTCTCTTATCACCAGCTTATCATTCCAAAGCGATTCCATTTTTTGCCAGCCATCGTCACTAAGCGCCAGACTTTTAAACGATCGAAAATAGGAAGTTTTGACGCCTTTATCCTTCGTTTTGTTGAGCAGCTCCCACAGTTTGCTTTCGACATCATGCTGGTGAGCGGCGCGCTGATCTTCATCCAGAAAAGTCCACCAGGCCGTTTGCAAGTTACCCAGCAAGTAATCCACCAGAAGCGGATTTTGCTCTTTTTCCAAAGTATTTAAAACATTGGAAATGAGCTGCTCGGGATCCGGATTGCCGTCTCGCAACAATCCCTCCCAAACATTCACCAGCATTGCACCCCGGAAAACCGGATTTTCAAAAAGTGAATCTTTCTTCGAATAGTTTTTGATAAAATAATCTTTACTCGCAGTGTCCATTTTGAAATAACCGTAGCCGGTACCATCCGCATTCGGGAAAACAATTTGCTGCCCATTTTCGGAAATGTCCTTCAAAACCAGAGGCTGTTCCCAAATGCGATTTGAAATAGAATCCTTCACTTGAGTCAAAGATTTTTTGGCATTGCGATCTGAAATGTAGTACTCCGGCATGCCCGGCGTTTTCACCCAAACATTGCTCCATTTTGTAATATTCAGCGGCGTGTTTTTATCAATAATCCCAATCAGATCGTCCCAGCGCGCATTTTTGAATGCATAGGTTTTTAGATATTCCTGCAAACTCTTCTGCATCAGGTTTTCACCGATCATCCTTTCCAGCTTCCGCATCACGATCGGCGCCTTCATATAGATGATGGCGCCATACAAAGTTCCCGCATTTTTGAGATTCCCGAGTTCCTGCAAAATCGGGTTGGTGCCAGCCGTCCTGTCGATCTCGTAAGCATTCGGATAATGTGCCAGCAGAAAGCGCAGGTTATGATTGATTTCCGGGAAGCTTGGATGCACGATTTTGGCGGCCATAAAATTGGCAAAAACCTCTTTCAGCCACACATCATTAAACCAGTCCATCGTCACCAGATCGCCAAACCACATGTGCGCCGACTCGTGCGCAATCACACTAACGCGCGAAAGCAGCCGGTTCACCGAGGGATTTTCATCCAGAAAAAGCGCCGATTCATTATAAAAAACCGACCCCGGGTGCTCCATACCGCCGTATTGAAACGAAGGGATCAGCACGAAATCGAACTTGCCGAAAGGATAATCAATGCCCGTATATTTTTCCAGCCAAGCCAGCGACTTGGCATGTAAATCGAAAACCTGGTCCCGATTTCGGCTTACTTTGGCAGTGTCCGTCTCGCGATAATACATGGTCATTTCCCGGCCGCCCACATTTTGTGTTTCCTTGAAAAACTTCCCCGCCGCGAATGCAAAAAGGTAAGAACTGATCGGTTTGGTGGGCGCAAATTGATAGCTTGATTTACCACCTTCCGCCGTTTTCGATTTCAAACTTCCATTTGAAACTGCCTCCCAATCCCGGGGCGTTTTCAACGTTAGCACATAAACCGCTTTCAAATTCGGTTGATCAAAAAGCGGGAAACAAGTCGAGGCACGATCGGGGACAAACAACGTGTAGAGATATTCGTCGCTGCGGTTCAGGGAAAGATTACCGGCTGTAAATGTGATTGAAACCTGGTTCTTTCCTTTTCTTAAATGTTCGGATTGAATGACAATGTGCTCATTCACAAAATCATAGCTTACTTTCTCGCCAGCGACGAACACTTCACGAATATGTGAACTGTCGGAATTAAAATCAATCACCAGCGCAGAATCCAGCGAATTCAGTTTAAATGTGATCGTCTCTTTCCCACTAATCGGCTCCGCTTTCACCGCCGGAATATCCAGCGCAATGTCGTAGCGAATGCTGTCAATGGTCTTTTTCCGATATTCATTCAGGGCGAAGGAAACGCCCTTTTCGGGCGGAGATGCCTTCTTGTGACACGATCCAAAAACAATCAGCGAAGCAAAAACAAAAAGTGAAATTTTCATTGAATAAACTATTTCTCTCAGATTTGATATTTCAATTAACTTCAAGGCTTTGATCCTAATGTCAACTACCGTTACGTATCGTAACAGATTTTTTATATATTTACTAAATCACACACTCAGTTATGAATGAATTTGACCTGAGAATGAGGCTGGCGGCACTACGTCAGTATTTTCGCGACAATCAAGAAACATTATCACAAGAACAAGTTGATGAAATTCTCGATGTAATTTCTAAGATTCTGGAAGTTTTGAGAGAATTGGTCAGCCGAAGATAACACGAACATGGAGACGATCACAAAAATAGAAGACGATCTGAAAAATTTGCTTTCCGATGCTAGGGAGGCACTTTCCAATGCGCAAAATTACCTTTCAAAAGATGGAAAGAAATATGAGCTGCACGACTGGATCACCATTGCTGAGTACTGCAAACGGTTTAACATTCCAAACACGCAGACAGTTAGCAACTGGATAAAACGGGGTGTCATCCCAGAGGAAAATATGGTCGTGATTGAAGAGTGTAACAATATCCGGCTAATCAAGGCTATACCATATAACTAGGCCCGACAAAAAATAGCCCGAGACGCGAGTCTCGGGCTATAATATAACCTTGTACAGAAAAATCTTCTAAGCCGCATTCGTCACGCGCCTTACCAGCGGCATGCCGCCGTAATCTTCCCACAATCCCAATAGCAACTTCTGCTCTTTGGGCGTGTGTAGTCCGAAATCGATCAGGATTTCGCCGTCCTGGATTCTTCTTTTAAAATACTCGGCGTAATCATCGGACATTACTGAGCTCGACATGGCACGCAGGCCGCCTTCGTTCAGCTTTCCGACAACTACAAGGGCCAGTCCCGGAATCGCCACAAACCTACCATACACATCCAATGCATCCGAGATCCTGGTTACCTGTAGTTTCTTTCTGTGGTGTTTAAGATTATCTGTATAAAAATCACTTCCAGAGTGATGATATAGTTTTCCACAAGTTTCTTCCGACATGATCAGCGTGATTTCTTCCGCCTCATAGCCGAGTCCGATCAGCGTTTTATATGCATTTTCCGCATCCTCGCGGGTAGCAAATACGCCGGTCATGGTACTGATTTTTTTTGGTGTCGATGTTTCCATAGCGCTAAGTGTGCAAAATGGTTGAAAAGTATGTTGCTTATTAAATGTTTAATAAGTGTTGATTTTATGTTGCCGCAGGTTACTACCATTTTCGTGCCGCGGACGTGTAAGTAAACTATACGTCAGCTTTTTAGCTCAAAAATCCAGTTTTCACTGATACGCCATCGTTGCAAGCTCTGTGGCATTTGCTCCCCAACCAACAAAAACAGCTTCCAAAAAGAGTAATTACAAATTCGCATTTGCTTATATCGGCAGCCGGAGTTAGCCGGTAAATCAACCTGACCAATCAAATGAACGGACAATTATCTAAAATAGCAGCCTCCATCGCAGCGCCTCTCGCTATTGCTTTTTGCTTAAATTCTGTGAGTTATGCCCAGGTGGGTGTGGGTACCAAGCCAATCAAAGGCGCAGAAATGTATCTTGATGGCAGCCGAAAAATGCTGGATGACAAGTGGATTTACTGGGAAGGCCCGCGCTTTTCGGCCAAGCCGCCAATCAAGTGGACGGTGGTGAATGACCCGGTCGATAAAGGTACCGTAATCAATTGCAATGATCCGGCATCCCAGGGCGGGCTTTACGGGTCCGCAGACATTGTTACCAAAAAACAATTCAAAGATTTCCGGGCGCACGTGGAGTTTTTGATCACCAAACCGGGCGGCAACAGCGGGGTATATCTGCAAAATCGTTATGAAATCCAGGTGCTGGATGGCGACACGACTTCGCACGGTATGGCGGCGGTGATCAACGAATCCAAATCACCTTATTATGCGTACAATGGGATCGGAAAATGGAATTCTTATGACATTCTCTTCCGTGCGGCGCGTTTCAAAGATGGCAAACTGGTGGAGCAGCCGATGGTCACCCTTTATTTCAATGGTAAAAAAGTGCATTCCAATCAAAAAATCAGCCAGGTTTGGGGCGGACCGAACTCCGGAATCGACGGCGGAAATGATGGTGGAAAAGGGATTACCGACAAACCGGGTGGTTTGAAACTACAATCCGAAGGCCACGATGTCTACTACCGCAACATTTGGATCAAGGACATGGAGCTGGACAAAGCTGATACAGATTTTTAAAAGTCGATTTAACATTAAAAAAATAGTCCTGCTTCCTTACGAGGCAGGACTATTTTTTTGGAAGACCTTTCTAAAAGTCTGGCTTACTTCTTTTTATAGTCAATCTTGAAAATCGTCCCGTTCAAATCATCGGTGACATAAAGTGCGCCGTCGGGGCCTTGCGCCAGTCCGCACGGACGATGCTGGATCGGGCCGCTCGGTTTTACAAGGTCTACGCCTGCGAAGTTATCTGCAAAAATCTCCCACTTACCAGGCTTACCATTTACAAAAGGCACAAAAGCAACCATATAGCCTTTTTTCAGCTCCGAAGACTGGCTGTGAAAAGCAATGAACGCTCCGTTTCTATATCGTGCAGGAAACATATTCCCGGAATAGAACATCAGCGCATTTGGGCCTAAATGTGCCGGAAATGCGACCAGCGGGTTGATTGCTTTTTCACCGGAAGCCGTTTTTCCGTCGCCGCCATATTCCGGTGCGAGGATCTTTTTGTTCTGGAAATGATCGTAATAAATGTACGGCCAGCCAGCATCGTCACCTTCTTTGAGCTTGTAAAAGGTTTCGGCAGGAAGCTCCGCACTTTGCTTGGGCGTGTAGTATTGCGGGAACAAATCGTCGAACTTGCCACGACCGTGGCTGGTCACATACAAGGCATTGGTTTTGTTGTCCCAATCCATTCCAACGGCATTTTTGACGCCAGTTGCATACCGTTTTCCGTCGCTGAATGTCTGGTTTTGCTGGTCGGCCTTGAATTTCCAAATACCACCCGCAGAGTCGAGGATCGAGCAGGGCGACATGCCTTTTCCGGAACCCGCCTGGCGGCAGTTATCATTCCACGAACCTACCGTCACATATAAATTTCCCGAATTATCCACCGCCACAGGTTTTGCATTATCGCGCCCATGGTCCGCCAGACCGGAAACAATCAGCTCAGGCTTGTCCATATCGATGATTTCTTCCTTCTCATTCAATTTATAGCGGTACACGCCTTTGTTGGAAGAACTGTACAGATAACCATTTTTGATGGTCACACCGGTACCGGGAAAATCTCCAAAAAGTTTCTGTTCATCCAGTGTTCCGTCACCATTTGCATCCCGAAGCAGGTAGGTACCTTTTCCATCTTTTAGTTTGGAAAGCCGGACATACATCGAGCCGCCTTTTCCGATCGTCATGTGCCTCGTCGGGCCCAGGTCGGTCGCAAGGATCTGGGCGGAAAATCCGGCGGGGAGCTTAATGTCTTTTGCTTCGACGGGCACAAATTTTCCGTCGTTTTCAGGAGAGGTAACCGTCATGCTTTTATAGGCAAAGAGGCAGGTTGTCGCGGCCAGTGCCAGCGTGGTTGCGACCAGCGTAGCTCCGGTTTTCTTCAATAAATTTTTTTGCATGCAATCGAAAAATTGAGTGGTTAATGTTGGACCTGATAGCAGCCCATTTTCTTGAAAAGATCGGCGGCAAAGTTTGCTACTTGAACGCGACTGCAATTTTAGCTAAATGTGGATGGAATGGTTTTTTAAATAACCGGACAAACTTAAATATCAATGCTATGAACCCAAACGACAACGACGCAGACCAATACGATGAGGATCTGCCAGGTAACTATCCGCCTGAGGAAGACATATTCAGACAAGGTTTGATAGAAGAGGACATTGACCCTGAAAATATAGACCGAATCAAAGATGAACCGGGTGAAGATCCCGAAGAATGGAATGAAAAATCTTTTGCATCCGACCGCGTAGGCGACGATCTGGACATTCCGGGATCGGAGCTGGACGATGACGACGAGATGATCGGCCGTGAAGATGAGGAAAATAATTATTACAGTCTGGGCGGAGATAACCACGAAGCCCAGGAGGAAAATCAGGGCGATTAATGTTGTTCCAGATTTCTCATTGAAAGGCCTGATAACAACTATCAGGCCTTTTGTTTTTTGGTTAAAAAAAACGGCAAGTATGAAAAATCCGGCTGATGCTTTTTTGTAAAAACTACCTTACAAAATGGCCGCATTTACCCCCGAAGCATTTAAGAAAGAATTCATTGCGATCCTCGATTATTGGGAAAAATACGGTCCTGATCCGGAAAAAGGAGGATTTTATGGTAGGGTAAATGCTGATAACCAGCCAGTCAAAGATTCAGACCGCTCGGTGGTTCTGACCGGCCGCATTCTCTGGACATTTTCGCTCGCGCACCGGCTGCTGAAAGAAGCTAAATATTTAACATTGGCCGACCGCGCCTATCAGCAGCTGGTCAAGCACTTCTTCGATCCTGAACACGGCGGCGTGTACTGGTCTGTCAAAGCCGACGGAACTCCGCTCGAAACAAAAAAGCAGATTTACGGCAATGCATTTGCGATGTATGGACTGGCGGAGTATTACCGGATAACGCATCATAAACCGGCACTCGAAAAAGCGCAGGAGCTTTTTAATATCATTGAAAAACATGCATTTGATCCCGTAAATGGCGGTTACCGTGAAGCTTTCGCGCGCGACTGGTCGGCTACGGATGATTACATTCTGAGTAAAAGTCCGTGGGTAAAGAGCATGAACACGCATTTACATTTGGTGGAAGCCTACACCAATTTATACACCGTTTGGCCGGATGCAAAGCTGAAAAAGCAAACCGCCAACATGCTGGACGCGATCATCACGCACATTGTCAATCCTGAAACGGAGAGCATGGAGCTGTTTTTTGATGAAAAATGGAAGCCTAAAGATCATGTCATTTCTTACGGGCATGACATTGAAGCTTCGTGGCTGCTTTTCGAAACTGCGGAAATATTGCATGATGAAAAGCTAATCGCGAAAATGAAGAAGAAATCCATCGCCATGGCTACTGCTGCGAGCAAAGGTCTGGCCAAAGATGGTGCATTAAACTACGAATACGACCCCGAAACGAAACATTTGCAGACCGACAGGAGCTGGTGGGTTGCTGCCGAGCAGCTGGTGGGTTTTTATAATGCATACCAGCTGACCAAAGATCCGCAGTTTAAAATAAAGGCCGAGCACAGCTGGGATTATGTGGTCAATGAATTTATTGACAAAGATAAAGGTGAGTGGTTCGGTACGGTGAAAGAAGATGGTACGCCGGTCAAAGGAGATAAAATCAATTTTTGGAAATGCCCCTACCACAATTCCCGCGCCTGCGCTGAAATGTGGCGACGCGTTTCCAAAGCCTAAAAAATCCGGCTTTCCTATTAATTTAGGAACATTTCATCGATTAGCAGCAATGCTTTTTTTCCTTTATTGGAATGCCAGTCAGGGATTTTGCCATTTGGTTTTGCCACGACCTTGATCCAGGTAACCGTCTGCGGACTGAATTTTCCCTCGACCGTTTTCAGGCTTGGGGTATCCCCTTTTTTAGGCAGCGGCGCCTTGAATTTCGTCAGCAGCTTCATATTATCCGGGCTGCTTCCACCCCAGATTTCAACCAGATCGGGTGGAAAAATGCTCGTCGCTTCCTCGATCATGTAATGTACGCCGAGGGACGAAATTGTGATCGGCTTTTTAAATTCAGAAACAAACACCATGTCATTGTCCCTAACGCCCGCCCAGTTGTTAGCCCAGGCGGGATTGTTAGCTCCGATAACACCCAATTTCTTGTCAAAAAATGTCTTGGCGCCCTCCGCCTGGTGCACGCGGTTGAGTGGCGCGAGCAGGTTTGAGCTATCAGGCACATACGCGCTCTTAAAAAACTCAAATGTCGCCATTTCACTGCCGTACCAGCCTTTTTTATAAGCCTTTGCCTTGATTGTCTCATTTTTGGTGATCACCGTTTTATCGTCCAAAAGCGGCGAACTAATGCTATCCGGCTCCGTCCCGTCCATGGTATAACGGATATCCACGCCCTTGATCGGGTGTTTGATGTTCAATGCCAGGGACTGGGCGAAAATCGTGGAGCTGTTCTTTACCTGCGGCGGGTTCAGGCGCAGCGGACTTTTTCCGTCGTCTTTAAAACCACCGATAATGTCCAGGTTCTTGCTGGCTTTTTGCAGCTGCTCCACATCGGCAGCCGATAGTTTTGTATCCCAAACCGCGACGGTTTTAAGACTTTTCAGATTGGGTAATAAACCTTTAAAATCCTCCAAACCTAACTTAGTGCCTGATAATGTCAGGTTTTGCAAATGTTTTAAGGTTGACAATTCTTTCAACCCGGCGGCGGTAACATCCGTGAAATTGAGGTCGAGCTTGTGCAGATTTTCAAATTGCGTGATGCTTTTGATATCCGCATCTTTTACAGGCATTTTATTGAGATTCAATGCAATAACCTGCTTTTTGATTTCACTCAGCTCGTCCAATTGCTTGGAACTGTAAGATGCGCTGTTATAAATATTCACGGCCAATGCCGGGGATTCTCTCGCCAGCGGAAGAATGGTGCGATAATCGGTATTCAGCTTGGCGATTTCCGCTTCATCCACGGCCGGAAAATCGTATTCTTCCTGCTGCTCAGCAGGCAAAAGGTAGGCGGCCGCCAGGATGCGCAGAGAATCTTTTTCAGGAAAATCGGTCACTTTTTTCTTGAAATCCGCATTGCGTTTTACCCATAATGTCAGCAGCGAAATCTCCTGCAAGGTCAGCTGCGACTTCCCGCTCGGTGGCATGTGCTTCTTATCGTCCATCGGTAAATGTGCCCGCTGCAAAAGCAAACTGATCTGCGGATTGCCCGGAACGAGCAGTTTACCCGATTTGCCGCCCTTCATAATCGAAGCCGGGTCGCTCAGGATCAGCTCGCCTTTTAATTTATCGGGATTGTGGCAACTCGTACATTTCTGGTCAAAAATCGGCTTGATCACATTGGTATAAACCACCGCCTGGTCCAGCGGGACCGCCGCCATTTCTTTCTCAATCGAAACCGGCTCCCAGATAAAATCGCTGCCGTGCGTCAGCGCAGCGCCATAATGTCCGGTCATAACCAACCCTACAACAGTAATAAATGCGCTCACTTTTGCAACCGGCGCCTTATACCAGCCAGTATTTCTGATCCAGTAAATAATCGAAGCGATGAAAAAAATTCCCGCGCCGGTCCATTTATGCCAGGTCAATGTTGGGCCTTCATATCCATCTTCCTGCGAAAGGAAAATACCCATGATGACCGTCACAGCCGCAAAAAGCGACCCGATCAGCAATAAGCCTTGGAGGAAATTTTTATAAAATGTATTGGTCGAATATTCAGGCTGGAAGCGGAAAAATTCCAGCAGCATTGCCAGTAGCAAAATGACGATCGGGAAATGCAGGATCAGTGGGTGCATGCGCCCGATCGTTTGCAGCCAGGCCGGAATGACCAGCTTACTTTCGAAGAGCAGCAGAAAAAGAATGAAAATGTTGGAAGCAATCAGAACCTGTTCCGCAAAAACCCTGAATCTTAAATGCATTTAAATTTTACCCGAAATATTGACCAATAATTAAGATTCAGCCTAGCTGATAATGTCACGCACCACCTTACCGGACACGTCGGTGAGCCGGTATCTTCTTCCTAAATGTTTGAAAACCAGCTTCTCATGGTTCAATCCCAGCTGATGCAGGATCGTCGCCTGAAAATCGTGGACGTGCACCGGATCTTTGGCAATGTTATAACCCAGCTCGTCGGTCTCGCCGTAAACCATCCCCGGCTTAATGCCGCCGCCAGCCATCCAGACTGTGAAGCATCTCGGGTGGTGGTCGCGGCCGTAATTATCTGCCGTCAGCTTGCCCTGGGTATAGCTGGTCCGGCCAAATTCACCGCCCCAGATCACCAATGTTTCATCCAGTAAACCTCTCTGTTTCAAATCCGTAACCAATGCTGCCGACGCCTGGTCTACGTCCATCGCCTGTTTGGCAATTTCAAAAGGCAGGTTACCGTGCTGGTCCCAGCCCTGGTGGTAAAGCTGCACAAAGCGTACGCCGTTTTCGGAAAGCTTGCGTGCCAGCAGGCAGTTAGCTGCATAGGTACCGGGCACCAGACATTCGGGGCCGTAAAGTTTAATAATGTCATCCGATTCTTTGGAAAGGTCCATCACTTCCGGCACCGCCGTCTGCATCCGATAAGCCATTTCATATTGCTTGATCTTGGCCGTGATTTCCGGATCGCCGAACTCCTGGTAGGATAACTCATTCAGTTTGGACAAGTTATCTAGCATATCCCGCCTGTCGTGACGGTCCATACCTTCCGGATCGCGGAGGTAAAGAACCGGATCTTCGCCCTTGCTGAACTGCACGCCCTGGTGCACAGAATCAAGGAAACCGTTTGACCATAATTTGGAATAAACCCCCTGACCATTACCGACGCCGCGCGAAAGCAAGACCGTAAAATTCGGCAGGTTTTTATTTTCATTTCCCAGACCATAACTCAGCCACGAACCCATACTTGGGCGGTTACCTTGCTGAGAACCAGTCTGTAAGAATGTTAGCGCAGGGTCGTGGTTGATCGCCTCGGTATACATCGACCGGACAATGCAGATGTCATCGACAATCTTGGAAGTGTACGGCAACAAATTGCTCACCCACGCCTGCGACTGTCCATATTGCTTGAAATCCACAAAAGAACCCACCAGCGGAAATGATGCCTGATTGGCCGTCATACCCGTCAACCTTTGGTTACCACGAACGGATGGCGGAATTTCCTGGCCCATCATTTCCCGCAGCTTAGGTTTATAGTCAAAAAGCTCCTGCTGCGACGGTGCGCCATTCTGAAACATATAAATTACACGCTTTGCCTTTGGCGCAAAATGCGGTATTCCCGGCGCAAATCCTTCCTCATCAGTACCTTTTCCACTTAATAATCCGGGCATCAGCAATGAACCCAACGCCACGCCGCCGAGGCCCAGGCTCATGCTGGACAAAAAACGTCTCCTGTTAAAATTGAACCCGTGTTCTAAGATTTCCTTTTCCATAATTTCTAGCTGTTGGGCATTTTGCTGTTAGTCGTTGGCTTTCAGCTTTTAAGATTTTGTGATCGTCTCTTCCAGATTATAAATCGTCGAAATGACGCGCATTAGTGATGCTAATGCCTTCTTATCCATGTTCTTGGTCATCGGATATTCCCCCACTGCCACCATTTTTTCCGCGGCTTGCGGCTTCATATTTTTTAGCTGCTGGTCGTAGTAACTGGTAAGTACATCCAGTTCTTTTTCGCTCGGCGTCCGGCAGACGATCAGCCTGAATGCTTTGATCAGCTTTTCTTTATTGTCTGTTTTCTCCTGTAAAAGTCTGGACGCCAACACCCTGGATGCTTCCAGTACCGCCGGATCATTCATCATCACCAGCGCCTGCAAAGGTGTGTTCGTTTTCAACCGCCTTACTTCGCACAAATCCCGGTTACTTGCATCGAAAATGCTCATCGTCGGCGGTGGTACCGTCCGTTTGATCAATGTATACATCCCGCGCCGGTAAAGTGCCCCGCCATGATCCTGGTTGTACACCGAAAGTAATCCCCTACCTGATGTGGCACCTTCCCATAAACCAGCTGGTTGATAAGGTTTTACGCTTGGCCCGCCGATGGTTTTATTCAAAAGTCCGCTGCTGGCAAGTACCATATCTTTCACAAATTCGGCATGGATCCGGTAGCGGGAGCCACGCGCCAGCAGCACATTATCCGGATCTACGGCCAGCTTTTCCTTCGTCACCACCGCCGACTGTCGGTAAGTTGCCGAGGTAACCATTTGTTTCACAAGCCGTTTGATGTCCCAGTTATGCTCCATAAAATCCACCGCGAGCCAGTCCAGCAGCGCGGGGTGGCTTGGCAATTCTCCCTGCATACCGAAGTCGCCGGACGTTTTTACAATGCCTTTTCCAAAGAATTCCTGCCACAAAATATTCACATATACCCTGGCAGTCAGCGGGTTTTTCTTGTCAAAAAGCCATTTTGAAAGTCCGAGGCGGTTTTTTGGATATTTATTGTCGAAAGGTAAAATCGAGGATGGCGTGCCTGGCTGCACTTCGTCTCCGGGCGCATCATAAACCCCTCTTTTCAGGATGTAAGTTTTGCGGGTAGAATCCAGGTCGCCCATCACCGAAACGATCAGGCGGTTGGTATCAGGCTTGTTCACGAATGTCAGAATGTTCTTCACATCGTCGTTGCTGATCTCCATCAAAGGTTTTTTCGCATAAGTCTCTGGCCCGCCGATCACCGACTCGATCCCTACCTCATTCACATTATTAAAAAACGCAAACATCTGATAGTATTCCTTCTGCGAAAACGGATCGTATTTATGGTCGTGGCAATGTGCACATTCCAGCGTCACGCCCAGTAACCCTTTGCCAAAGAGATCATTACGGTCGGTCACGTACATGATCCGGTATTCTTCCGGGATGACGCCGCCTTCTTCGGTAATTTTGTGATTTCTGTTAAAACCGGTAGCCAGCAACTGCTCTTTGGAAGCATTTGGAAGCAAATCACCAGCCAGCTGCCAGGTCACAAAATCGTTGTAATGCATGTTGTTGTTGAACGCATGGATCACCCAGTCGCGCCACGGCCACTGCGTCCGGTAACCGTCGTCCTGGTAACCATGCGAGTCGGCGTAGCGGGCCAGATCCAGCCAGTGAATCGCCATTTTTTCGCCGTAGGCCGGATTTTTCAAAAGCTTATCGACCATCTTTTCGTAGGCGTCGGGACTTTTGTCAGCGGCGAATTCATCCATCATTTGCAAGGTTGGCGGTAGGCCTACCAAATCAAGACTGAGCCTTTTTAGCAGACGCTCCTTATCAGCCTCTTCGTTGGGCTCGATGCCTTTTTGCTCCTGTTTTTGAAGAATAAAATGGTCAATTTCATTTCTGGGCCAGTCTTCATGCTCCACTTCCGGTACGGCCGGTTTTTTCGGTGCCACAAATGCCCAGTGCTTTTCATATTTCGCCCCTTGCTTGATCCATTTTCCGATCAGATCCACCTCCCGCTGCGTAAGTTTCAGGTTGGAGCCGACCGGCGGCATGCGGAGTGAGGTATCCGGGGTGGTAATGCGGAGGTACGCTTCCGAAAGGTCTGGTTTCCCAGCGACGAGCGCATGTGCTTTCGGATTGTCTTTTAATGCTTTAAATGCACTTTCCGCCACATCGAGCCGCAATCCGGCTTCACGCTTGTTGGCATCCGGGCCGTGGCACGCTAAACATTTATCAGAAAGAATGGGTCTGATATCAAAGTTGTAGCTGACAGTTTCGGGAAGTTTTTCGTCCGACGGCTGACTGGAAGAATTTTGATTACAGGAATGTAATATCAGCGCGG
The DNA here is from genome assembly GCF_005860805.1 of Dyadobacter luticola. GTDB lineage: Bacteria > Bacteroidota > Bacteroidia > Cytophagales > Spirosomataceae > Dyadobacter > Dyadobacter luticola. Next base: position 1,925,236 of record NZ_VCEJ01000002.1, read on the forward strand.
CCCACGCGACGAGCATGGTGCAAATTATTCTGGACTTCAAATTCATAAATACAGGTTCAGGAGACTATACAATTTCTTGCTAATATAAAATTAACTAAAAAAATGTACATTTATTGATACAATAATGCAGAATTCCGGCCGCCCAACTGTCCTGTTCTATACTGTTCCTTCATATTCCTAACAGCATTTTTTACAATGAAGAAATTGATACTCTGCGCGATACTGCTTAACGCCGCCTCATTGATGAGTTTTAAACCTGCCAAAATCGGGGTTTTTGAGAAGAATGCGGACATTGGAAACCCAAAACTCGCTGGCTCCTCGCGCTACGACGCCGCAAGCAAGACTTATTTTCTCAAAGGTTCAGGCTACAATATTTGGTTCGAGCGCGACGAATTTCAGTATCTTTTCAAAGAATTGACCGGCGATTTTACAGTTACTGCTGATTTTGAATTAATCGGAAAAGGTACCGACGGGCACCGCAAAGTAGGCTGGATGGTGCGGGAATCCACGGCAGGCGACGCCTCGCATTTGAGCGCCGTAGTTCACGGCGACGGACTTACGGTTTTGCAGTGGCGGGTTGCGAAAGGAGAAAAAATGCGTGATCCCGAGGATGAGATTTTCAGCAAAGAGAAGAACATTCAAACCGTCCGCATCGAAAGAAAAGGCAATGTGTACACCATGCTCGCCGCTGCCAAAGGTGCTCCTCTACAAGCAGTTGGGTCGCATGAAATGAAGAATTTTTCTGATAAAGTTTTGGTCGGCCTTTTTATATGTTCCCACAATCCTGAAATCCTGGAAGAAGCGAAGGTGACGAACGTACAAATTGTTCAACCCAAAAAATAATCGTCTCAGTTTTTTACCAAAACCTTGAAGGACCGGGATTGTCCGGTAGTTAATGTCAGGTTAAGAATGTAAGCGCCCGACGGCATTTTACTTACATCAAAACCTTCCCGAAATGTAGATCCGGGGCAAATCACCGATTGGCCGCTGACATTCAAGAGCCTGGCTTCCAATAAATTTTGCTCGTCGAAGCCGCGCATAAACAACCTGCCGGAAACGGGATTAGGATAAACCACGACGTTTTCCCCACTAAATGTTACTGTCCGGATTTTGCTGTATGCGAAAGTTTCATCCTTATCGACCATTTTCAAACGATAGTAACTGGTACCAGCCAGCGGCGTTTCGTCCATAAATGCATATTGCAGCTGCGACGAGGAGGAATCGTCTGCAAACGATTTTGAAATAACGGTGCCGAATGTAAACCAGGATTTCGCGTCGGCGCTTCGTTCCACCTCGAAATGGCTGCTGTTTACTTCCGAGCTGGTAACCCAGTCCAAACTCACGGATTTCTCTATAATCAATGCATTGAAACTTACCAGTGTTACCGGCAGCGCGCCATCGGTGGCCGCTCCAAGTGTGTAAACCTGGTAAGCATCGGGTATGAAAGCCGCATCCGTCGTAATCGAGCCGGAAGTGAGATCACTCGCGCCACCTAATATCGAATTCTGATCATATTTCGAAGCAATTTTTACCCACTTCGAACCATTCCATCCGACGATCGTCAGCTGTTTCAGGCCTTTTCCATCGGTGATTGCACTGATGTTACTGTTTGAATTCCAGGACAATGTGATGCGTGTAGGGCTGCCACCATTGATATCCCAATACTCTTTTGTACTCACTTTTTTTACGTCCTGATTGATGGAAGCTGCGTTAAACGGGCCGCCGAGAGGCAGAACCCCAAAGTTTCCGCCCATCGGATTGCTGGTAACCGCGATGGTAGGATCGACGCCGAAATACGCGCCGGTAGTTTCATTCCCCTGCGCCGCAAAGGGGCGGAGCGCACCATCGTCCCCCACCGGGAAAACGAATGTATCATTCCCTGATTTCTTAATATAGCCATCAACGAAATTCTCCCCACCCATCACACCGGTCAACACCGAAGCGCCGAAACTTACTATACCGATTGGAAAGTCTCTTTTTGTATTGATAACAGCTGTCCGTTGAGAAACAGCCCATTGTGAAGTATTTAACAAGAGAAAAATTATAGTAATTATTTTATTCATATTATTAAATAGTTCTAACACATCAATTTTCGCAAAGTAATACATTGTAATATTACTATTACTTTATACAAACAATAACTCTAAATTGACGGTGATAAAAAGTCTTTCGGAATCGAAACCTTTGAAAGAAATATCGGTGGAAGTGAAAGTTTGGCGGGGCTATCGTACTTTGTGCGAGCATTATTTCTACTCAACATGGGATTACGAACCTATTTCAGGGAGAACTTTCTCCTTGACATCCGGCCTTATAAGCCGAAAAACCTGCGTACGCCAGCTAATATGCTGGACATTGTTTCGGCCTGGAAAGGACTGGAACAGATCATTGAGGATATGATCGAACAATTTGGTCTCAGCCGCGATAAGTGCATTGAGTTTGGTGTAGAGTTTGGCTACTCCTCCGTTGTTTTTTCCAATTATTTCAAATCAGTGACGGGGATCGACACATTTGAAGGGGATGAACATACCGTTAACAAGGATGAACACTTCGCAGAAACGAAGGCCCGGCTGGCAGGTTATCCCAACATTCGCCTGGTAAAATCTGACTATAAGGATTGGATCAAGACTGACAATCAGCGATATAACATGGCGCACGTCGACATTGTCCACAATTACGAAGAGACTTACGAATGCGGCTTGTGGGCAGCCCGGCACAGTGACTGCACGATCTTTCATGATACCGAAAGTTTTCCGGCAGTGAGGCAGGCGGTGAAGGATATCGCGAAAAGCACGGGTCAGGAATTATACAACTACCCCCTGCATTATGGGCTGGGTATTTTGGTTGATAAAAAATCGATCAGCAAAAAAAGATAGCGATGGCCGACAAAATCCCCATCATCATCGACTGCGATCCTGGTCACGACGACGCGTTAATGCTGATGCTCGCTTTTGGTAGTGAAATGTTTGACATAAAGGCAATTACCATATCTGCCGGCAACCAGACGCAGGATAAAACCCTGACCAATGCGCTCAAAATCCTGACATTGATCGGGGCGAATGTGCCTGTCTACCGCGGTGAAGAAAAGCCGCTTTTCCGCGAACTGATCGTTGCCGATTACGCGCATGGTGAATCGGGGCTGGATAGTCCTTCGCTGCCGGCGCCTGGCTTCCTTCCTCAACCGGAAAGTGCAGCAGACGGGATTGCGCAGATTTTGGCGGCTTCCGAAAATAAAACTACCATCGTCCCGACAGGCCCGCTGACGAACATTGCGGTTTTTTTGCAGCGGTATCCACATTTAAAAGATAAGATCGAGCGCATCTCGCTGATGGGCGGCGGGATTTTCCGGGGTAATATGACCCCGCTCGCCGAGTTCAACATTTACGTTGATCCCGAGGCAGCAGCGGTTGTATTCCGCTCAGGCGTACCGATTACCATGTGCGGCTTGGATGTGACAATGAAGGCTTTGGTTTTTCAGAAAGACATTGAATTATTCCGGTCGCTGGGAAACAAATCCGGGAAGGTAGCAGCAGAGTTGATGGATTTCTTTTCCATTTATTACCGCGAAAACCATCCCGAATTGGAGGGCGGAGCTGCGTTGCACGATCCCTGCGCGGTTACCTGGCTGATGAATCCTGGGATCTTTAAAACCAAGTCGTGCTACGTGGATGTAGAAACTACCGGCGAACTCACAACCGGCGTGACGGTGGTGGACTTTTATCATGTCTTGCAAAAAGATCCGAATGTAATCGTCGCTTATGATCTGGACCGCGACGCCTGGCTCGACCTGATTTTCAATGCAGTGAAGAATTTGCCCTGAAATATTATAGGACTACGGAAACTTCGTCCTCCACGTCGCTGGTACGCGCGTGGTGCTTCACAATGCTGTTTCCAATGTAAAGGATCGCCAGCCCGCCGACTGCGCAAAAAACCATCATACCTACCATCGGCATCGCAGTTTGGTTATGTAAAAGACTGACTACTGCGGAGATGAGCGCCCCCGCACCCATCCGCCAGCTCCCAAGCAGCGCCGACGCACTGCCGGTATGTCTGCGAAAAGGCGCCAGCGACAATGCAGAAGTATTAGGGCCGGTAAGTCCCTGACCGGTCAGAAATAAAAACATGACGCCCACCAAACCCAGCAAGCCGAACCAGTTATTATAAACCCCGGCAATTAAAATTACCCCTAACAAGCTCTGATATAGCAATGTTACCTTGATAATCTGCTCACTGGTAAACTTTTTCAGCAACAAGTGGTTCAGCTGCGTCGAGCCGATCATCGCAAATGCCAGGAATGCGAAAATCCAGCCATACTGCTGCTCGGTAACATGGTGAATGTTCATAAAAACGTCCGATGATCCAGCGATATAAGCAAAAGTAGAAGCATTGGCTAAGCCGCCCGCTGCGGTATAAATCGCAAATTGAGGTTGTTTGATCACGGTACCGTAGCTCGTCAAAACAGCTTTGGGTTTCAGCGAAACGGTCACGTCGGGATCTTTTCCTTTTGGCAGGAAAAAATAAACTGAAATGACAATAAGCGATACAATGCCCGCCAGAATGATAAAAACCCACTGCCAGGCTACATTGGCCGTCACATAACCACCTACCGTCGGCGCAATCATCGGCGAAACAGCGATGACGAGCGTGATAAATGAAAACGCCTCCGCCCTACGCTCGACCGGGAAAATGTCACTTACCAGCGCCTGAGAAGCCACCAGCCCTGCGCATCCGCCCATCGCCTGCAAAAATCGCATCCCGATCAGCGCGTCTACCGAAGAGGTTAGCGAGCAACCGAAAGACGCGATAATGTGAATGATCAGCCCGGTATAAAGCGGTTTTTTACGTCCGAAACGATCTACCAGCGGCCCATACAAAACCTGGCCGAGGCAAATGCCGATAAAATAACTGGTAAGAGAAAGCTGAACTTTGTCGATGGTAGTGCCCAGATCTGCGGCGATCCTGGGGAAACCGGGGAGGTACATATCGATGGAAAACGGGCTTACCGTGGCCAGCGACCCCAAAATGAGAATGGTAAAAAAGTATTGCTTATGACTCATGGCAACTGCACTGTGTTATTTCAGAACCTGCGGTTGTCGGGTTAAAGTTCCTGCCACAAAAAAATCCCGGTTGCAGTACATCGCGACCGGGATTTTTTAAAATCGGCGATAACTATTTGTTATCTGTTTTATCTTTCACGTCTTCTTTTAGCTCTTTCGCTTCTTTTTTAGTCGCTTTGTAAGCTTTCTTCGTTCCTTTTTTTGTTGCGTCGTATGCCTTTTCGGTTCCGTCAGCTACTTTTTCAGCGCCTTTTTTAGCACCATCACCTACTGCTTCGGCTCCTTCTTTGGTTTTTTCACCAACCACCTTCGCGTCCTTTTTCATTTCTTTACCTGCTTTTCGGCCGGCTTCCTTCGTTTCCTGCGCTGCTTTATCAGCTTTTGTTTGTGCTGTTTCCTGTGCAAAAGCGGCCGATGACAATCCTATCATTGCAGCCAGAACAAATACTTTTTTCATGATTCCCAATTTTGTTGAATGTTCCGCCAGGCAAAGCCTGGTTACGAAGACATCAACAAAAATCGTTCCCTGAGTTAATATCCTCCTCGGTAATCAAATCAGTATCCGGCAGAGATTCCGAAAGTTTCTGCCAATGGTCAGTGTTTCCATAATTTTTACTTTACGATAATTTATTGATTTACCTATCAAACAAAAAAACACCCCACAAAAAAAGACCCCGACCAAATATGGCCGGGGTCGATTTCTTAACTTGATAATCTATTTCAAAACCTTAGCCTGATGAGAGGCAAAAAGCTGATCGGCCTTAACCTGCGCTTTCTCCGCAGTCACTTTTACCTCCGTTTTTATTTTCAGATTCATACTTTCCGCATGTTTGTTTGTACCAATGTGTGGCGCGATAACCAGCGACACGATGGACATGAGTTTTATCAGAATATTCATGGATGGGCCGGAAGTATCTTTGAAGGGATCACCTACGGTGTCACCCGTTACAGCCGCTTTGTGCGGTTCTGATTTTTTATAAAATGTCTCGCCATTGATCACAGCGCCTTTTTCAAAAGACTTTTTAGCATTGTCCCAGGCTCCACCGGCATTGTTCTGGAAAATCCCCATTAAAACACCCGAAACCGTAACCCCTGCCAGTGTTCCTCCCAATACTTCGGGACCAAACAGGAAACCTACGAGTACCGGCACAATCAGGGCAATCAAACCGGGCGCTACCATTTCGCGGATCGAAGCCTGCGTAGAAATGGCAACGCACTTTTCATATTCGGGTCGGGCAGTACCTTCCATGATCCCCGGTATTTCACGGAACTGGCGGCGTACCTCTTCAACCATTTTCATGGCAGCGCGGCCTACTGCGGCGATTGCGAGCGAAGAAAATATGAATGGTATCATCGCGCCCACGAACAATCCTGCAAGCACATTGGCTTTGTAAATGTCTATGGAATTGATCCCGGCAACTCCGCAGAATGCTGCGAACAATGCCAGCGAAGTCAATGCTGCTGAGGCGATTGCGAAACCTTTTCCAGTTGCCGCCGTGGTATTACCAACCGCATCCAGAATATCGGTACGCCCGCGCACCTCTTCGGGTAAATGTGACATTTCTGCAATACCACCTGCATTATCAGCAATCGGGCCGAATGCATCGATTGCGAGCTGCATCGCAGTGGTTGCCATCATCCCGGCTGCGGCAATCGCAACGCCGTACAGACCTGCAAATTCATAGCTTATAAAGATACCCGCAGCCAAAACCAGGGTCGGGATCACCGTCGATTCCATACCTACCGACAGACCGCCGATAATGTTGGTCGCGTGGCCTGTTGAAGATTGATTTACAATCGATTGCACCGGTCTCTTACCCATCGCCGTGTAAAATTCCGTTACCATCGACATAATTGCACCCACAATAGAACCAAGTAAAATAGCCAGATACACATCCATGGAAGTGAAATCCACGCCGCGAATCGTTAATGTTCCTTCTGGCAACATCCAGATAGTCAGCGGGTAGCTTACAACCAGAACAATAATGATCGAGCCCCAGTTACCGCGGTTCAAAGCGCCCTGGACATTACCATTATCATCACCAACACGTACCAGCAGCATACCAATGATGGAAGCGATCAGCCCCATTCCGGCAATGACCATCGGCAATAAAATCGGCGCGATACCACCAAAATTATCGGTTCCCTGCGCCACAATTTCACGTCCTAAAACCATGGTTGCGAGGATCGTAGCCACATAAGAACCGAACAAATCCGCACCCATACCTGCCACATCACCCACATTGTCACCTACGTTATCCGCAATGGTTGCAGGGTTACGCGGATCATCTTCCGGGATACCCGCCTCTACTTTACCCACAAGGTCAGCACCAACGTCGGCTGCCTTTGTATAAATACCACCGCCCACGCGCGCAAAAAGTGCGATCGACTCAGCGCCCAAAGAAAATCCAGCCAGTACTTCCAGTACTTTTTCCATACCCAGACCATTTACATCGGCCGGGTCAACAAAAACAGAATAAAGAATAATAAACAAACCGCCCAAACCGATCACGGCAAGACTCGCTACGCCTATACCCATCACAGAACCTCCTGTAAATGAGACCTCTAATGCTTTTGTTAAGCTTGTGCGCGCAGCCTGTGTGGTGCGAACATTGGATTTGGTGGCGATGTTCATGCCGATATAGCCGGCAAATGCAGAGATAAATGCCCCTACAACGAAAGAAATCCCGATGAAAGGACTTGAATTTTCTACCAGTGTACCTGAATAGCCTAATAATATACTGACAATGATTCCAAAAATGATGAGTACGCGCCATTCGGCTTTGAGGAAGGCAAGAGCGCCGTCAGCGATAGCGTCTGCAATTTCTTTCATCTGAGGGCTCCCCGAATCCTGCTTGACCACCCAGCCTCGTTTAAAGAACATAACCAGCAAGCCAATTAGACCCAGTGCTGGCACTAAATAGGTAATGTTACTCATGCGCGTTACAGTATTTGGTTAAAGGTTTTTTAATTCCGTAAATATAGAGAATGAGACCTCATAACAAAATCTGAAAAGGCGAATTTTTGATTAATTCGTATAGATTTTATGAAAATTTGTAGAAGTGACAATATGGCTGCGGGTGTCGATCTATACTTCTACGCGCTTTTTGCGCAGCATGGAGAGGAATAAGTAAGAAATACCGAAGCTCAAACCCGCCATCGCAAAAGCCAGGATCGTTCCGCCGATTAAATATTGTACGAAATTGACATGGATGGATTTCAGCGACAGGTCTTTCATTGATTCCAGCTGCACACCCTTTTTGTAAAACAACCCGCCGAATTTGTAGCTCCCGAAAATGATAAATGGAATAAAAGGCGGAATGCTGATATTGGCCGCCGTGAGAAACAGTACCTTGTTCATTTTGAAATAGATCGAAAGCGGGATACCTACCAAAAGCTGAAAGCCCCAGATAGGCAAAATGCCCATAAAAAAGCCAAATGCGATCGACCGAGCCTTGCTTACATTTGATTCCTTGGGCTTGATCGCCTCGCTTTTGATCGTTTCCCAAATGCCTTTTTCGCGCAGTTGTACCCACAGCCTCTTGGGAAGATAGTAGAGCAATGTGAGGACGACGAGCCAGGTGTTGAGGATGCTGATCCTGGTAAAATCCCGCCATGGCCGGAAATGCGTAACCCGCTCATTTTTATCGTAAATCACCTGAATGTTGACGGACAGGATAGGTATATTTTTCCAGGCAAGTTTTACAATCACCTCAATCTCAGTCTCAAACTTGGTTGTAAAAAGCCTGGTCGTTTTAAGTGGTTCCAGTGGGTAAAGCCTAAAACCTGTTTGTGTATCAGGTAATGTCAGCCCGGTTTCAAATTTGAACCAGAAGTTCGAAAACTTATTTCCGAAAGAGCTCTTACCTGGTACCCCCTCCTGCTGCATGTTCCTGGAACCCATCAGCAATGCGCCCGGATCTTGCGCCGCTGCTTCGATAAAAATCGGAATGTCGGAAGCTAAATGTTGCCCGTCAGAATCGATCGAAATCGCATTTTTATAACCCAGCCTGATCGCTTCCTTGAACCCTTTTCGCAGAGAATAACCTTTGCCCCGATTTTTTTCATTGTTCAGGATTGTCAGGCGGTTTCCATATTGAGATAAAATATCCGCCGTAGCGTCGGTGGAACCGTCATTAATGACAATAACATCCTGCTCGCCAGCATATTGTAGCACACTGTCGATGACCCGTCGAAGTGTTTTTTCATTATTATAAGTGGGAATAATGATGCAGCACTGAATGTCTGAGAGGGTCATAAAAAACGTAGATCGGGGCTATAAGTAAGTCGCCTGCATTTTGAAGAAAGTTACCCCGCCGAAGTCACCTGACGCCACAACATCCAGACTTTCAGACTCTTTATATTTCAATTGAATATTGATCACCGGAGTCTTATTCGGATCGAGCACTTCGAGAAATTTGCAGGTCCTGATTTGTTTTAATGTAACATTTCTGTTGAGCTGCCTCTGCAAAACTGCTTTCACGAAACCGATTTGAACAACACCAGGAGTGACCGGCGAGCCAGGAAAATGCCCCTGGAAAATCCGGTGACTAGCATTGATGAGTATCTCTGAAATAACACCCTCTGCTGTTGGGGCAATGTTCTGAATGTTGTATAAGTCATTTTCCAGCATTTCAATATCCTTTATAAATCCTGAAATAGGCTATCCTTGATTTCCTGGTTGAACTTCTCGTTTTGGAATTTCATCACACTTTTATCACCGCTTTTTTCAAAAAAAGAGAGCTCTTTCAAATGCAATGTGTTTTTTGAAAAGACCAGCGAGATCTTTTGGTAAACGTTTTTGAGCCTTCGGTTCACCGGCGTCAGCATGATTTGATACTGATCCGCACTTTCCAGCGCCGCCAGGGAAAATGCTTTATTTTGCTGGAAATCTCCGTTCACTAAACCGATCATCAGCTCTTTGATCTGCGCCGCCATTCGGCCAGCTTGTCCAACGTTTTTCTCCTTTCCAGCTTCCTGGACGCGTAATTTATCACCGTTAATTAATATCACGTATTTAACCGGCGACCTCTGCTCCCAGCGCATTTTGTCTTTCTGTTTATAATAAAAAGCGCCAGAAGACAACTCCGGTTCCTTCAAAACCGCCAGATATTTCTCCTCCGTGAAAGATGCCTGTATAGAATTGGTGGACTGCGAGGTCTTCTGCAATTCGGCTAAAACTTTATCCGGATTAGCGACCGGCTTGAATGTTTGTGCCTCCGACCGAATACATATCAGGCTGGTTAATAACAGAAAAATCAGCTTAATTCTGATCATAAGGTTCTTTCTGGATAAGTTGGTGCAATGGCACAATCTTGTGTCCCTTTTGCTGGCAATGTTCGATGATATCGGCCAGCGAATCGGCAGTTACTTGCAGGTGATCGTGCAGCAGAATGATGTCGCGCGCGTTCAGTTCGGAAATGATCTTGTTGATAATCTGGTATTTATTGTTGGCCCGCGTGTCCAGACTCCGCAGTGACCAGCCTATCGAATCCAATTGCAATTCTTTCAAAACCGAAGCATATCTTGGATTGGTCACGCCAAACGGCGGCCGGAAAAAAAGTGGCGTCTTACCAATCACATCCCGGATTACCTCATTGCAATGTGCGAGGTCATTCTTCAATTTTTTGCTTGAAAAAAATCCGATCAGATAATGATGGCTGAATGAATGATTGGCGATAACATGGCCTTCTTCATGAATCTGGCGAAGTAAGTCCGGGTATAAAATTGCATTTTTTCCGATCACGAAAAAGGTCGCTTTGACGCCTTTTTCTTTCAATATTTCCAAAACCTTCGGTGTTGTTTCAGGATTCGGCCCATCGTCGAAAGTGAGTGCAATACCCTTTGTTTTACCGACATTAACCGATTTCAGGAAATAATTCGACTGGATTTTGAAAGAACCGTAAGAAGTCGCGCCGATATAAAGTAGGATGATCAGGATGAAAACCGGCCATAAAAAATCCGTCTCCCAAAAAATGATTCCACTCAGGGCAAAGACAGTGATCGCGGCGAAGGTAACAATGTTATGCTTCAAGGGATTGGACGAGCATTAAGCCTAAATTATTTTTAATCAGCGCATTATAAATCAAAACATTCCTGATCGGCTTATTTTGAGCTATCGAATCGACGGCATAATGTAACGCAAAAGATGATGCCGTGGGATAAATGCCTGAAAAATCTGTGTAATCAATACATTTCTCAGTATCTATTTCGGCGAACTCCGACAAGTTACCCGCATACAAAATCAGGTCCAGCGCTTTCAGATCAACGTTGTTATCCTTCAAAAACTTGGCCGTAGCATCTTCCACATTACTAACCAAGCCCCAGGATTGCGCATCACTGATTTTTGCCAGGCTACCCGACGTTTTTTCATTTGAAACAACAAAAAAACTCGCACCGGAAGTAAGCTGCTTTTCCTGGTAAACATGCAGACGATGAGCGACTTCTGACAAAAATTCAATGTGTTCGTCCGCAGCTCCCACAAGAATATTTTCTTCGCCTTCGGCAAGCAGCAGCATCGCGTCCTGCAAAGCATGTTCAAAAGACAAGGTATTTTGGGTGTGCGTCATGTTATAGCCATGATTTCCAATGCTTAAAGAAATCTGGCCGCCCATGGTATTGTGGGTAGATTGGATAAATGAAGTTGGCGGAAGGAGGCCTTCGATTGTGATGGAATTGTTCAGAAACTTCTCAGTATCAAGCAAACAACCTAACCCGGTACCAACGATGATCGCGCCCGGCTGCTCAATTTCAGCTTGTTGAATACATTCCTTCGCGCAAGCCACGGACATGCGCAGAATTTTGCTCATTCTTCTCAGCAAACCCGCGTCGATGTATTCTTTATATTCCGGATTAATAAGTGCTGACGATTCGCCCAAAACTTCCAGCAATGCTGAAAAACCGGCATTTTTGAATGTTGGCTGGTGAGAAATCGTCGATGCTGCGGAGATGTAAGCCACTACGAATGTTAAATATGCCCTGTAAAAACCAGGGATGAATTATTTCCTCCGAAACCGAAAGAATTGGAAAGTACGGCGGTGACCGGTCTGTCGGTCTGTAAGCTAATTATCGGTACTAAGCCGGTTTCAGCGATTGGTTCCTGGTAGTTCAGGTTTGGATAAATCATTTGATTTTGAATCGCCAAAACCGAAAATACCGCCTCTATCGCACCCGCAGCCGCCAAGGTATGTCCGGTAAAACTTTTGGTAGAGCTAAATGCCGGGATCTGTTCACCAAAAATATTCTTTAAAGCCACCGATTCTGACAAATCATTGTTTTTCGTGCCGGTACCGTGGGCATTTACATACGTGATCTGATCTTTTTTTATACCGGATTTCTTGATCGCGTGATCGATAGCCAAAGTAGCGCCGGTACCTTCGGGAGAAGAAGCCGTCTGGTGGTACGCGTCCGCAGCATTAGCCCAGCCGCTTACATAGGCGATGGTTTTGTTGCCGGAAAAGGCAATACTTTTTTCGTTTTCCAATAACAAAAATGCAGCACCCTCTCCCAAATTCAGTCCGCTGCGCGACTCGTCAAAAGGCCTGCACCACTGATCGTCGTAAATCATCAAAGACCGGAATCCATCGATCGTAAACTTCGTTAAAGCGTCACTTCCACCGACCAAAACACGGTCCAGTTTGCCTGCAAGCAGCATTCTGGCACCCAGCATGATCGCATTTGCGCCTGAGGAACATGCCGTAGAAAGTGTGTCAATGTATCCTGATATGCCTAAATGCCGTGCAATTCTCTCTGTGGTGTTACCACTGTCATGCGTCTTTAACAGTGTAAAGTCAGGATCGGATTGTGCAAGATAATCTTTGTAAAAATGCTCCGTCCGGTCCATGCCGCCTACCGAAGTTGCTGAGATAATTCCAGTGCGAAGTTGTTCCGAATGTTCATTTTCGCCCCAGGCTTCTCGCGCAGCTTTTAAACCCAATAAGGAAGTTCTTGAAACGTTTCCGGCGCCCGTCCCAAGTTGCTCTTTCAAGTCATTACTGGAAATCTTTACCTCTCCCACTAACAATTCGCGACCGGCATCCAACAAAGTTATCCCGCCAATTCCCGATTTGCCTTCCCTTAAAGAAGCCAGATTTTCAGCGACGGACAGCCCGATGGCAGAGACAATTCCAAGACCGGTGATGCGGACGCCCATTTGATCAGCCTTTTCTTTTTTGAACGTACGCGGCCATGGTATTGATGGTCTTGAACGCATCCTTGCCCTCATCCGGATTAGTCACCTGAATACCGTGGTATTTTTCCAGTAAAACGATGAGTTCCAGCGCATCGATCGAATCCAGGCCAAGACCTGAATCATTGAAAAGTAGTGCGTCGTCAGCAATGTCGGCCGGGGTGATATCTTCCAGGTTAAGCTGTTCTATGATCTGCTTTTTCAGATCCTCTTTTAAATTGTCCATCCGTTGAATGTTGTGCCTTAATTAGTTATGAATGATTTCAGGACCGGCGATATTCGAAAGGTTTTCTATATTAAGTTCCGGCTTGCCCGTCCCGGCCTGTTCGATCAGGAAAAGAAATGCGTGGATCTTGTCCCCTAAAATTTCGAGCCACCCACAAAGCGCTGTTTTTGAGCCTGTCGAAAACAGGATTTGCGTGTGGGTGAGGAAAAAATCAGGAGTGAATTTAGGCAAAACAGCAAACATATTTTCGCCGTACCATTTATTCAAAATCGCAATTTCACCCAGGACAATGTTCGGTAAAGTGTATACAAAAAGCGAGGGGCTTGGGGCGCCATTATGTTCGTAGGAATTGATAAAACGCAAATCTGTATCCGCGCTCGACGATTTGTTGGCAAAAATGAGGGCGATTTCGTCATCCGCATAATCATTTACAATGTATGGAGCGGCACGTTTGATCAGCTCGGACGCCAGATATCCGGCCTGGGAGAGCGTATCCATTTTGTAAAATTTGGGATAAACGAATTCCTGCGCCTTGTAAATCTGCTTGAACCACGCATCTTCCGAACTTTTGTCCAGCGTAGCAACCAGCTCTCCATTGACTGAACAGACATTTTCGCGCAGGTGACAATATGCTGTGATGAAACTCATAAACTCCTGATGATCAGTGAAGCATTTCCGCCTCCAAAGCCCGATGCCGTTTTCAAAACTGTATTCAGCTCTTTCTGCCGGTTTTCTGTAATGATATTCAGGCTCCTAGAAGTTCCCGTTTCGCCAAAACCGACACTTTTCAGCAAGGTACTATTTCGCATCATTTGCATCGAAGCCACTGTTTCGATTACCCCCGCGGCACCCAATGTATGACCGAAATAACCTTTCAAACTATTGAGTGGAATGTGACTTAAACCCGCCCGATCAAAAGCAATCGCTTCCATTTCATCATTAAAAACAGTAGCCGTGCCGTGAGCGGAAATAAAATCGATTTCTTCACCGCTGATTTGATTGGCATTCAATGTCTTGCCAATACTTCTGAAAAGTCCCTCTCCGGTCCGCGATGGGCCCGAAATGTGGTTCGCATCATTGGCGCTGCTGCCGGTCAGTAAATGTAGGGGAGATTCTGAGAAGATACTTTTTTCGGCCGAAACCACCACCGCGCCGCAGCCTTCACCCAATGTAATTCCGTTTCTGGCAGCATCGAAAGGTTTGCAGGGCTGGTCACTGATTGCAAAGAGCGACTGAAAACCGTACACGACAAAATCGGAAATGACATCGCAGCCAATGACGACGGCGTGATCGTAAATTTTATTTTTGACAAGATTTCCCGCAACATTAATCGCTAAAACACCTGAAATGCAGGCATTTGAAATAACAACCGGCTGGTTGGCGAGCTTAAACTCTTCCACCAACATTGCGGCGGGTGACTGAAACTGGTCTGTAACATTGACGTCCAGCGCACCTTTGGTCGAGCTTAAAATGACAATCGTCCGCTCCGAGCTAAGTACATTCCTGTCAATTTTCTCAGCAATTTGAGATAACGCTCTAATAGTCAATGCAGTGAACCGACTTTCGGCTGCATGGTTCTGAATACTGCCCAGGAACAAATTTTCATCATTATATCCCGCTGCGTTCACTTTCGTAATGCCCGACCGGTTTTCCGACAGCGCACGCCAGTTTTCTTCGGTGGTTTCCCCCAGCGGACTAATGATGACTTCTGCGCCTATATAGGACATTGAGTATTTTGTAATCTGGTCTAAACCTTATTTTTTTCCTTCCAAAGCCTGTAAAAGTCCGGCGTCAGCAGTTCCAGCGTCCGGCTTTCCTTGTCCAGAAAAACCTGCATCGTTTTTCCCACTGCGGACAACTCTCCGGTAGTAATGTTCCAGACTTCGTATTCAAACTGAATTTTGGCAGACTTGGCTGCCACATACCTGGTAATAACCTTGATCGCCTGCCCATAGTATACCGGCGCTTTGTGATCGATCTCCGATTTGACGATCGGCGTAAAGTATCCTTTGTCGAAAATCGTAAGATATTCCAGTCCGTAAGCCTTGCCGAAAGCCTCGCGACCGTCTTCAAAAAATTTGAGGTAATTCCCATGCCAAACTACTCCCATCGCGTCAGTTTCACTAAATCGTATATCAATTTCGATTTCCGAAGCAATCATATTTTTCCATGTTAAGGGGTTATCCAGTCACGACAATCTTCATTTCACATCCGAGCAATATACGCCCTTCCATGAAACTTTCCCCTTTAACAAGATAAATATTTCCTAACTGGTGCATGGGTGTCACCACCGTCTGAATCGTGGAATTTACCGTTGGCAGGCCGAAAACTTCCAGCTTGCTGATCGCCCCGATGAAGCCAACTTTCGGCTCTCCCTCCCCCTCCCGGTCGAGGTAACCAAATGATGCTGCGCAAGTTTGGGCAATGTTTTCGATCAGACCCGACTCTTGTAAAAAACCGTTTTCAACCAGCACATTGTCTTCTTTTACAAAAAGATCCGACTCGAATCGTTCCGTCGTGGCGCTGATCAAATTATCGATCATTATGAAAGGTTCGCGGTGCGGAATGTATTGGGTGATGGCTTCTTTGGGTACGAGCATCAGTTGAAAAAATCAAAATAGTTGAACCATTGCTCCGGGTAAGCCTTCACTTTTCGTTCGAGTTCCTCCACGTATAACCGGGTAATTTCTTCGGGTTTCATTTTCGTCGTGATAGGCTTGGTCGAGCTTAAATGATAGCTGTATTTTCCATTTTTTGCTGCAAACACAAATGTTACCGGCGCATTGAATTTGCTGGCAATGATAAAAGGCCCGTACGGAAACTTCGCCTTTCTTCCCAGGAAATCGAGCTCAATGTATTTGGAACCGTCGAGATACCGGTCGGAATGTATCGCAACAAGCTCATTGTTCACCAGCGCATTACGGATCGAGATAATGTGTGAAAGATCATCCTTAATCGCAATGACTTTAAAACGCGAGCCGCCGGTCGACAACTCCATGAATTTTTTAATGTTCTCCACTTCGGCGTCGAGCATCACAATGTTGATCGTCGGCGTGATGCGGCCTTTGAGCAGGTTACCGGCTGTTTCCCAGTTTCCCAAATGCGCGCTCAGCAAAATACCGCCTTTGCCTTGGTCACGGATATCGATCAGATACTGCTCATTTTCAAATGTGTGGGTAAATTGTCGATCCTTCCCCAGCAGAAACGCTGCCCGATCGACCAATGTCTGGCCGAAAATATAGAAGTTCTTGCGCACCAGTTTGTTAGCCTGGTTATGCGAAATGTGAAGGGTATTTTTATAAAAATCGAAAAGCGCTTTTTTGGGTTTACGGGCGAACAAAAAGTAGTAATATGTTACAACCCGTAAAAGAAGGTAGGCAAAATTGAGCCCGAGGAAATTGATAAAAAACAGGAAGATCTTGTAGCCGGTTAAAGACCCTCTGGTCTTCCCATCCCAACGACTCATTCCTACAATGCCAGTTTCCTGCCGACCAGTCGATAGAAATCTCCGAATGTAGAAATTTCCTTAAAATCCTCGCCTGTAAGCTTGACGTTGAGGTTTTCTTCAATGAGCACCACCAGGTCCACGTAGTCAAGACTATCGAGATCCAGTGTGTCTTTCAGATTGTTTTCAGGAAGAATCAGATTCCGGTCTACCTCAAATTCCTCAGATAAAAAATCTCTGGTTTCTTCTATTACTTCGTCCAAACTCATTTTTACGTCGTTAGCATGCATGGCAGCAAAATTAGTTTATTCTGACTGATAGTTTAAAAATATTCCTAAATTTTAAAATATTACGACAAGCACACACAATAATCTACGGCAAAAATCATTGCAGCCCCATCGACTTTCAGGGAGAACAAAACTAACAAATAAGGGATTGCAGAAAGTGCCGCTTGAGAAGTATTGCAAGTGCCCGGAAATGTCGGTCAAACTTTTCTTAGGATCAATGTGGAGTTGGTACCGCCGAAGCCAAAGGAGTTGGAAAGCACGCAGTCCATGTTTTGCTCGCGCGTTTCGGCTATAATGTTGATCTTCGCGGAATCCTCGTCTGGATTCTCAAAATTGATATTCGGCGCGATAAAGGAGTTTTGCATCATCAGGATCGAGTACACAATTTCGCTCGCCCCAGCCATCCAGCATTCGTGCCCGGTCATAGATTTGGTGGAGCTGACCGGTACTTTTTCTCCGAATACTTCAAAGATCGCCCGTGCCTCGCTCCCATCGCCTACCGGTGTGGAAGTGGCATGCGCATTGATATAATCCACTTCATTCGTCTGAATACCAGCTTGTTTCAGCGCCATGTTCAGCGAACGGATCTGTCCGTCGATACTCGGATTTGAAATGTGGTCACCATTTGACGAAAAACCGTAGCCGATCAACTCGGCCAGGATCGGTGCGCCTCGGTTAATGGCCGATTCGTAAGATTCTAAAATTACAGTTGCCGCACCGCCGCTGGGGATCAGGCCGTCGCGGTCACGGTCAAATGGTCTTGATGCCTTTGCCGGTTCGGATTCACGGACTGAAAATGTACCCAATCCATCGAAACTGGCCATGGAAGCGGCATTGATTTCCTGCGCCCCGCCGCAGATCACGCGGTCCTGCAAACCCTGACTGATCATCAGATACCCCATCCCGATGGAGTGGGAGCCCGACGCGCAAGCCGCGCTCAATGTAAAATTGATGCCTTTAAGCTTGAAAATCGTAGAAAGGTTCATGTTCACGGTGCTATTCATATTCTGAAAAATAGCTCCGCTGCCAATCAATGTTGTATCGTGCTTTTCTTTGGCTTTATCGATCGCCTCTACGACGGACGCCGCTGTGCTATCGTTACCATATATAATGCCGGTTTCCGTTTTTTCCAGAAAATCAATGTCGAGGCCTGAATGTTCCAGCGCTTCCTTGGTGGCCATGTAAGCGTAAATCGCCGGCTGGTGCATGCCTACGCGCTGTCTTCGGGAAAGGAAATTTTTAAGATCCGGCTCCTTCACCATGCCGGTCAGGGCCGACCGGAACCCAAAATCCTTCCGACTTTGGTCAAAAATAATACCGCTTTTGCCTGCATACAGCGATTTTGCAACTTCTTCCAGGTTTTCGCCCAGACAAGAATAAATTCCAATACCGGTTATGACAACGCGCTGGCTCATGGTTACGAATAAATACCTCCGTTGATGTTGATGACCTCGCCGGTAATGTACGCGGCTTTGTCCGAAACGAGGAAGCTCACCAGATGCGCCACTTCCTCCGCCTTTCCGAAACGGTTCATGGGGATCATTTGTTTCAATTCCTCTTCATTCAAATCTTTGGTCATATCGCTGGTGATGAAACCGGGCGCTACCACATTTACCGTAATCTTGCGTTTGGCTACCTCCTGCGCCAGTGACCGGGATGCTGCAATGATCGCTCCTTTCGCCGCCGAATAGTTCACCTGACCGGGAACACCTTTCAGGCCCGATACCGAGGCAATATTCACGATCCTGCCTGAACGTTTACGCAGCATTTGCTGGATCGCGTTTTGAGTAACATTAAAAAGACCTTTCGCCGAAACGTCCACCACATCGTCCCAATCCTTTTCCGGCATCCACATAAACAACCCGTCGCGGGTAATTCCGGCATTGTTGACCAAAACACTGATGGTCTTGTCTTCGTTTTTTTCCTTCCAGCCGTTCAGCGCTTCATCGACTTCCGTCTTGGTCTGAACATTGAATTGCAGTAACTCCCCACTTCCGCCAACTGACTGAATTTCAGCCAATGTTTCCTCCGCCGCCTGCTGGTTTGAAGCGAAATTCACCAGGATATGCAGCCCGTGGTCTTTCGCGAGTTGAACTGCGATCGCCCTGCCCAGTCCTCGGGAAGCACCGGTAACCAATGCGCAGCTCATAATTGAAATGGAGTTTCTTTAATGTATTCGTAAACGGCCGCAATACTCTCAGCCTGAGGCACATCTTCTTTCACAAAATGTGCTTTTGTCCTGATTTGCCTGTACACAGAAAGTGCATTGGGAGATAAACCTTCCTTTTCCTCAGGATCGAGCAGGTCGATCGCCTGGCAGATGGCCATTAAATGGATCGACATCACCTGAAATGAATTTTCCAATACCTGCTTTGCCAGCACCGCACTGTTTGTTCCCATACTCACAATGTCCTGATTATCATTGTTATTAGGAATGCTATGCACATAAACCGAGTTGGAAAGCGCCTGATTTTCGGCGGTAGTGGAAGTTGCGGTAAACTGTACACCTTGAAAACCAAAATTCAGTCCCCAGGTACCCGCATTCAAAAATGGGGGAAATTTATTGTTCAGCTTGCTGTTCATCAGGAAGTTAAGCTGCCGCTCCATTAGCATGGAGAGTTTGGTCAGCACAATTTTAACTTTATCCATTTCCAGCGAGATATAGTCGCCATGAAAGTTTCCGCCATGGAAAACATTGTCGTCTTCGGGACTGACAATCGGGTTATCATTGGTCGAATTCAATTCATTCTCAACCACTTCCTGCGCATAAAGTAAGGTATCGAGTATCGGTCCCAAAATCTGGGGTACGCACCGGATCGAATAATACTCCTGGATCTTCCGCTCAAATTCTTTCCGCTGCATCGCGGTATCATCTTTGAACAATTCTTCGCGGCTGCGGATCATTTTACTGCCCGCCACAAAATCCCGCATTTGCTGCGCAATCAGCTGCTGACCTTTATGATGTTTCACCGCATTCAGTTCTTTTGAAAAGGAATCATCAAATGCTTCAATCACTTCATTTAGCATGGAAGAAGCTGCTACGGCCCACTGCATCAACCTTTTAGCATAAATCAAATTGATAGCCGCGATACCCGTCATGCAGGAAGTACCATTAATCAGACCGAGGCCGTCTCGCAGCTCCATTTTAAGCGGCGCAATGTTCTTCTCAGCCAGTACTTCTGCCGTGTTCCGGCGGATACCATCCTGATACACATACCCTTCGCCGATCAGGTTTAAACCTAAAAGAGATAATTGGACCAGGTCACCGCTCGCGCCGACGCTGCCGTGCTCGAAAATTTCTGGGGTAATGTTGTTGTTCAAAAAAGCAACCAACTGCTTGATCACCGCGGTACTTACGCCCGAGTTGGCCTGTAAGAAAGAGTTAAGCCGCGCCACCATCACACTCCGGGCATAAATGTCATTAAGCGGTTTGCCGATCCCGCTCGAATGGCTGCGGATCAGGTTGTATTGCAGGTTGCTAAGCTTGTCGGTTTCAATGCGGTACTGCGCCATCGGGCCGAACCCGGTGTTGATTCCGTATATAATTTTATCTTTGGAAAAATTCGTTAGAAAGGCAAAGGATTTTGATACTTGATTGAGTGCGTCTTCGGCTAAGATAAATTCCGTCTTGTCAAAAGAATACTGCTCGATCTGAGCTAATGAAATACGATTCATTTAGGGATGGCGTAGTTTTAATAGTGTAAAATAAATCTTTTTTTGCGGTTTTGCCAAGCTATCGGGTCCCGCGTCAGCCGCCGCCCGGACGTTGCCGGATTTGGACATTTCATTAATTTTGTGGCGCACTCACGTTTTTCGTTTCAATGGTCGGAGATTTATTGTTAAGACTGAATCAGTTTCTTTCCCGACATAAAACCGCATTCTTTCTTGGCCTCTCGCTCGTTATTCTAGCCCTGCTCACCGGGGTTGCGCGACTGCGTGTTTCCGAGAGCATTTTTGCCACATTACCAAAAGGTAAAAGCTTCGAGGAGTTCAACCGGCTCGTCGAAAGTAAGAACATTATCAACCAGATCGTCTTTTCTATTGAGGTACCGGCCGAAACCAGCACCGATGAGGCCAGGCTGGTGGCCGAAGCATTTTCAGATTCGCTCAGGCGACATACCAAAGGTTTGATACGCAACATCCAGTCCGAGCGGCCGGATGTGCAGGAAGATGTGTACCAATATGTTTACAGTCATTTTCCACAGCTGATCGGCCCGGAATATTACCGGCATATTCAGTCGCGGCTTTTGCCGGATACCATTCGCCAGTCTGTCAATTCGGTGTATAACCAGCTGATGACACCCGGCGGCTCATTTTTGAAAAAATTCGTCCTCAATGATCCGCTTGGTATTACCGGCCGTTTTTTCCGGGAACTGAATGCCAATAACAATGCGGGCGGGATGATCATGGAAGACGGCATGATGTTCACCGCCGACCGTAAAAAAGTACTGGTTTTTGCCTCCACCGCCTACGATTCAGGGAATTCCGAGCATAATGTGGAGTTGTTTGACCTGACGGAAACATTCAAAAAAAACTGGAACAAGCAGCATCGGTATAATCATTTCACCTATTTCGGCACATTCGAAATTTCCGCCCGGAATGCGATCCAGGTCAAGCAGGATTCTTATTATACATCTTTTTTTGCGCTGGCGGGCATTCTTCTGCTGCTGGTATTCTATTACCGGAAAGTGCTGGTGCCGGTTTACATTATACTCCCCGGGGTTTTCGGTGCCATTTTTGCCCTCGGAATCATTGGCTATATCCGTCCCGAAGTTTCCGGAATTTCACTCGCGACCGGCGCAGTCATTTTCGGTATTCTGCTCGATTATGCCTTCCACTTTTTCACCCATTTAAGGCACACCCATTCGATTCCTACCGCGATCAAGGAAGTGAGCGGGCCGTTGCTGACGGGAAGTTTTACTACGGTAATGGCATTCAGTGCGTTACATTTCGCCAACTCCACGGTTTTACAGGATTTCGGGCTGTTTTCCTCGCTAAGCTTGTTGGGCGCAGCATTGTTTACATTGATCGCGCTGCCGATTATTCTTTCGGCAACCTCCTTTGACTATACCAAAAATGCGAAGCAGGAAAGAACATTTTCATTTCCTGCTATTCCAAATAAATGGCGATCTGCGGTCCTGGGATTTATCGCGGTTTTGACCTTGGTATTCCTCTACTTCGCGCGGTTTACGGAGTTTGACAGCGGTTTCGAAAACCTGAGCATTCAAGATGAAGACCTGCGCGCGCGCGAAGAAGCATTAACAGGATTAAACCCGAAAAAAGAAAAACGGATCTACGTTTTCGCAGCCGACGCTAACCGAAATCGTGCAGAGGAGGCTAATTTCAAGGTGTATGAAAACCTCAGCGCATTGCACCGGAAAGGTCAGGTCAACAGCTTTGTTTCCTCCGGCTCACTGCTGGTACCGCGCGGGTTAAGTCTGGAAAGAAACCGAAAATGGCACGAATTCTGGAATCTCGGCCGAAAAGATTCCACATTTAACATATTGGATAAATCGGCCGCGACCATCGGTTTTAACCGCTACGCTTTCGAAGATTTCAAAGACTGGACTTCGCAGCGCAATCAGGCGTCGGTTTCGCTGGATACCCTTTTCAATGAGCTAGGCATCGATAACCTGATCGATAGCCGGAGCTCCGGGACTACATTTATTTCCACAGTTGTTTTAAATCAAGATCAGCTTGCGCCCGTCAAATCCACATTAAGAAAGATTCCCGGCGTTGAAATTTTTGATCGCGGCGAGCTGGCCGGCGAAATGCTATCGATGGTCAAAAACGATTTTAACTATCTGCTGCTCATCTCAGCCGGAATCGTTTTCCTAACATTGCTGGTCGTCTACGGCCGCATTGAATTAACATTGTTATCTTTTCTGCCGATGGTGATCAGTTGGATCTGGATACTCGGCATCGCGGTGATCTTGGGCATCAAATTCAATTTTGTGAATGTCATCGTCACCACATTCATCTTCGGTTTGGGTGACGATTTTAGCATTTTCGTCACCGACGGGCTGCTCGGTAAGTATAAGTACAAAAAAGATACGCTCCACTCCTACCAGTCGGCCATCGTACTCTCGGCCACCACGACCATCATCGGCACCGGCGTGCTCTTTTTTGCCAAACATCCGGCCATACATTCCATATCACTGATCAGCGTACTCGGCATTCTCTGTATCCTGTTTATTTCCTTCATTTTCCAGCCGGTACTTTTCGATTTTTTTGTCCAAAACCGGATAGCCCGCAAAAAAGCGCCGGTCACTATGCTGCCATTTTTAATCAGCATTTCCAGCTTTACTTATTTTCTTGCAGGATGTCTTTTTCTGCATTCCAAGCTGGTTACCATTCTTTTATTACCCATTTCCAAGTCCCGGAAAAAAGCGATGATCAACAGTTCGCTTTCTTTTTATGCGAAGACCGTGATCTACTCCGGGCCGCATGTAAAAAAGCATTTTTCAGGGCTTGAAAACCTGGACATGAACCGTCCAGTAATTTTTATAGCGAACCATACATCTTTCCTGGATATTTTGCTGGCCATTATGCTGCACCCGAAAATTGTGCTCATGGTGAAAGGCTGGGTGTATAACTCGCCGTTTTTTGGTCCGATTATCCGGTATGCGGGCTATGTCTATACCGACGACGGCCCGGAGGAGAACATTGAAAAAGTAAGACAGCTTGTGAAAGAAGGTTATTCCATCATGATTTTTCCGGAAGGTACCCGCTCCGAGGACGGCCACATTACCCGTTTTCACAAAGGCGCATTTTTCCTGGCCGAACAATTAAACCTTGACATTCAGCCAGTTCTGATCCACGGGGCACATGATGTTTTACCGAAAAATGACTTTTTGATCCGTCCCGGCGCGCTGAACGTACGTGTGTTGCCACGACTGCATTACGCAGGCGAAAAGTGGGGCATGCAGCTCAGGGACAAGACCAAAAATATGACGGCGTATTTTCGTGCGGAGTATGAAAGTTTCAAATCCGAAATGGAAGATGCGACGCTGCTGAAACACAAGATCTTTACCAATTACGTGTTCAAAGGGCCAGTTTTGGAATGGTATTTCAAGATTAAGTGGCGGCTGGAAAGTAAGAATTTTACTTATTACAATGAGCTGATCGGTGACCGAAAGCATATACTGGACATTGGCTGCGGGTACGGTTACCTTTCGTTTTTTTTACATTATAAAAATGAAAATCGCATCATCATCGGTGTGGATTATGACGAGGAAAAAATACAGATCGCGCAGAATAGCTATAACAAAACTGAGCACTTGGAGTTTGTATATCAGGACATTATGACCATGGATATCAGTCGGCAGGACGTCATTTTCCTTAATGATATCCTGCATTATTTGTCTAGGGAAAAACAGGTAACATTGCTTAACCGCTGCGCGGCGGCACTCAATCCAGGCGGCATTCTATTCATCCGCGACGGCATTACGGATTTGCGGGAAAAACATAAGAACACACAGAAAACAGAAGCCTTATCCACCGGTTTGTTTTCATTCAATAAAAAGGAAGAGGAATTTTCTTTCTTTTCGTCACAAGACATTAAAAACTTTGCTGAGCGCCAGCAGCTTGGAGTAGAAATGCAGGAACATTCCAGCAATACTTCCAATGTGCTTTTTATCCTGAGAAAACCAGCTCCGCAAAACTGATACGCACCTTTTTACACTTCGACACCAATTTAAATGCAAGCAGCCACCGGCCAAAAAGAGTATGATTTTGTGATTGTAGGGAGTGGTCTGGGCGGACTGGCTTGTGCCGGTATTCTCGCGAAGGAAGGATATAGTGTGGTTGTTTTGGAAAAAAACCATCAGATCGGCGGGCATTTGCAGGTGTACAGCCGCGGAAAAAGCATTTTCGACACCGGCGTACATTATGTAGGCAGCCTCGATCCGGGCGAAAATCTTTACCAGTTTTTCAAGTACCTCGGCATTCTGGACAAGCTGAAATTGAAGCGGATGGATGAGGACAAGGTAGATGTGATCCGCTTTGATGACGGTAGCGAATATGCTTACGCTCAGGGATTTGAGCATTTTGAAGAGCAGCTTATCTCCTATTTTCCCGAGGAAAAAAATGCGATTGAGACTTACTGCGAAAAGATCAGGGATATATGCAGCAAGTTTCCGCTCTATAACCTGCGGGTTTCTGATGAAAACCATTACCAGACCGACGGCAGCGTCACCGGCCTCAATGCGTATGATTACATTGCTTCGCTGACGGAGAATGTCCGGCTGCGTAACGTGCTGGCTGGCGCAAATTTGCTTTATGCCGGCGTGAAAGAAAAAACACCTTTTTACGTCCATGCACTGATCACAAAAAGTTATCTTTCAGGCGCTTATAAGTTTATTGATGGCGGCTCGCAAATTGCGATCCAGCTGAGCCGGGTGATCCGCCAGCACGGCGGCCAAATTTTCAAGCATAAAAAGGTGGTATCTGCCAATTACCACGAAAACGGCGAGGTCTCGGAAGTAGTCCTCGAAAATGGTGAGACGGTGCGGGGCAGGCAATTTATTTCCAATGTACACCCGTCCATGACGATCGATATTTTTGGCAGCGACCGGTTTTTGAATGTGTATAAAAACCGCGTGCACGGCCTGAAAAATAGCATTTCAACATTTCTGGTGCATATTACTTTCCTTGAAAAAAGTTTTGAATATCTTAACTACAACATTTACCAGCATCATATAGATAATGTCTGGGACGGCGTGGAGTACGATCAGGAAACGTGGCCGCAAACCTATTTTATCTGCACACCATACATTTCAAAAACCGGTCAATACGCTGATTCTATGTCGATTATGACTTACATGAATGCGCAGGAGACCGAAAAATGGAGCGGAACTTTCAGCACCGTCGCCGAGCCGGGAAAACGAGATGAGGAATATCTGGAATTCAAAAAAGAGAAAGAAAAACAGGTGATCCGGAAATTGGAGAATGTCTTTCCGGGTATTTCTGAGAAAGTTAAATCGGTCCACAGCGCGTCTCCGCTCACATTCCGGGATTATATCGGCAACCGCGACGGCTCACTATATGGAATCGAAAAAGATTCCGGCTCTGCGGCGCGGACGCAGATCAACACAAAAACAAGGATTCCCAATCTGCACCTGACCGGCCAGAACATATCTTTGCACGGAATATTGGGGGTGACGGTAAGTGCGTTCATCACGTGCTTTTCTTTTATAGATAAACATATACTCGTTGATAAAGTTAAAAATGCCTGAGATTATGCAAACGGTTGATGTTGTTGTCATTGGTGCCGGACCAGCCGGAACAGTTGCGGCTTCTTATTTGAAGAAACAGGGGTACCAGGTGACCATTTTGGAAAAAGAAAAATTCCCAAGATTTCAGATCGGTGAAAGCCTGCTGCCGTGCTGCATGATGCACCTGGAAGAAGCCGGGCTGCTGGAAGCGGTGAAAGCACGGAATTTTCAGAAGAAAACCGGCGCGGCATTTATGAAAGGCAACAAAAGATGCGAGTTCTTTTTTTCGCAGCAATTCACCAAAGGCTGGACGTGGACCTGGCAGGTAAAACGCGCCGATTTTGACTTAACATTGGCAGAAGCAACCCGCGAAAAAGGGGTGGACGTCAACTTTGAATGTGAGGTTCTGAGCGTACAATGCGGCCCTGATGAACAAACATTGGAATACCGCGATAATGAGGGCGGATCGCATTCGATCAAATGCAAATTTATCATCGATTCGAGTGGCTACGGACGTGTTTTGCCACGACTTTTTGACCTGAGCAAACCTTCGGCCTTTACGCCGCGCGGCGCGGTTTTCTCGCATTTGGAAGATAAAAACCGTACGCAGGTAGCCAGCAATAACATTTTCGTGCATTCTTTCGACAACAATAAATCGTGGATCTGGGCGATACCTTTTTCCGACGGCTCAACTTCGGTCGGGATTGTGGGGGATAAGGAAAAAATTATTGCGCTGGCCGAAAATGGCGGTGAAAAGTATAAGCATTTCATCCAGAACTTCGAGGATCTGCACGGCCGGTTTGCCGATTCTGAATTTAAATTCGAGCCGCGCCACATTCTCGGTTATTCCATTGGCGTGAAGAAAATGTTCGGTGAAGGTTTTGTGCTTTCCGGAAACAGCACCGAATTCCTGGATCCGATCTTTTCATCGGGCGTCACTTTCGCTACCGCATCGGGGCTGCTCTCAGCCAAAATGACCGAAAGGCATTTAAAAGGTGAAAATGTAGATTGGAAAAAAGACTATGAAGATGTGATCCAGAAAGGCATCGACGTTTTCCGCAGCTATGTCACCGGCTGGTACAGTGGTGATTTTCAGACGATTGTTTTCGCCAGGGATATTGATAATGATATTAAAAACCAAATCTGCTCGGTACTTGCCGGCTACGTTTGGGACCACACCAATCCTTTCGTCAAAAAGCATGATACGATCCTGCCAACGCTGGCAAAAGTGATCAAAATGAAGGAGCAAAGTTTGGCTTAAAACTGCTTGTCGAGCAGGATAAATCCGTGCTGCGTTCCTTTGACGTGGTTGTAAATCAGGACATGAGTCGTTTTCCCGGATAATCCGGCGCTGTAAACACATTCAGCTGGGGCGATTTTTCCGCCGAGCAGCTGCACGCCCATCCAGGTAGCAAATGCGGACGAAGTTGGGTAATCGCCCACCATATTTTTGAATGTATAGGTGTTGCTTTCAGGAAAAAGCCGGCTTTGCAGGTTCTTGAAAATGTAGTCCGTACGGTTATCGCCGCTAAATCCTAGGATTAATGTATCAATATCATCTGGCGAAAGGCTGTTTTTCTCAAGAAAATACAAAAGTCTTACTTCAATCTCATTTTCAGGCAGATAACTACTCTGATCTAAATCTTTTATCCGGGCTATGGCCTGATCCGGCTCCGAACTAAGCACAAACATCGCTGCGCCCTCACCATTGACAGAACCGGGGCTATCGGTCGAAAGTAATGTCGCAGAAGTAAACTGCCCACTTTTGAATGCGCCGCTAAGGGAATCGATGTTGTGGTTGTAATCTGAGATTTCGTCCACATTTCCCACTAATAATCTTTTCGCGTTTCCTTCTTCGAGCAACATCATGGCGTCCAGCAAGGCCGCTTCAAATGCAAGACCATTGTGAACGTGGGTTGTGTTGTAACCTGTGATTTTGCTCATTAAAGCCAGGTTACCAGCGACGGCATTGGGCGTGCTTTGAACAAAATTTGTCGGCGTCAATGTGCCTTCGTTGTAATCCACAATCTGATTGAGAAATTTCAGGCAGTCTTCCAGCCCACCATTTGCGGTGCCTAAAATAATGCCGTCTACATTCGAAGATTTGATGAGTGGTAAACCCGCCCCCACTCCCATCCTGACCGCCTTGCCCATTCTTCTCAGCAAGCCGGCCGGGATCAGCGGCCCGTAATCGGGTTCAATAGCCGGGTATCTGTCGCCTTCATAAACTTTTACCTGACCGTCGAAAAAAGAATTGTCAAAAGTTTGTTGAGGTGAAATACAGGCGGTACTAATGATATACATTCCTAAAATAACATTGAGTTTGGTGGTTGGACTTTTTACCGGGCGTCCGAAATGAACTTCCTAATCTCCGCTGCGTAAGCATCGATTTGCTTGCGCTTTTCTTCTTCATTCCACCCCAATTCCCGTGCCATCAGAGCAGCAACCTCGGGCAGGCAGTTCAGGGTTTCATTCCAATCGGTGATTTCAAGCCGGATTCGTCGCGCCAGGAAGTCCCTGGGCGTCACGGCCATTTCGTGCCGGACGGTATGAATCACTTCGGCTTTAATGTAGGGATATTGAGCGACCAGTCTCTCTTTCAACGCAGGCTCCGCCAAAACAATATCGCCGATCAGTGACGCTCTTGATCCATATTTTTTTACTAAATGCTGCGAAATATCTTCCAACAAACCTGTTTTATCTGACAATGTTTTCCAGGAATCGAAGCTGTAATTTTCCCCGCCAGCCAGGATATGGTTATCCGTCGTGCAAGCATTTTGACGTGCAAAAATCTCATCAGCCTGGTCGATGGTATCCTTTGCCATCAGGCGGTAAGTCGTCCACTTTCCACCCAGCAAGCTCACCAGCCCCGAAGCCGCATCCACTTCCACTTCATGATCACGCACCAGACTTTTTGTTGATTTGGAAGGATCCGCCGCCAAAAGTGGCCGCAGCCCACCGAAGCCGGACTTCAAGTCACTGATGTTGATTTGTTTGGCTAAGTAAGGATTGAGCGTATCCGCGAGATATTGCATTTCCTGCTGGTTCAATGTTGGTTCCGCGTTGAGCTCGTCATTCTCCGTATCTGTCGTCCCCACCATCGTAGCGCCTTCAAAAGGAATCGCAAAAACGACCCGACCATCGGAAGTTTTCGGGATGAGCATGGCATATTCACTGTTCAACGTTTCAGGCGGCAGCATAATGTGGACGCCTTTGCTGGGCCTCAGCCGTTCAGATAATGTTGTATTTGCCAAAAGGCGCACTGCGTCAGAAAACGGTCCTGTACAATTAATGAATAGTTTGGCGCGCACATGTAAATTTTCGCCGGTAATCACATCCGTCAGTCCCGCACTGGTCAGCTTCCCATTTTTGTCTTTTTCAAAACCATCAACATTCAAATAATTCGCGATTGCTGCGCCACTTTCAGAGGCAGACTGCGCCAAAGCCAGGCAGTATCTTGCATCATCCAGCTGGCCGTCGTAGTAGAGTACGCCGCTGTGCAATTTCGTTTTGTTCAATGTGGGCATTTTCGCGAGGACTTCGCTTTTGCTCAGCCACTTGCTTTTTGGCAGGGTATCATTGATCGCAAATGCGTCGTACATCTGCAAGCCGATTTTGAAATACAACCCTTCAAACCAGGAACTTACTGGCGTCATCAATGCCAGCGGGCGGGCCAGGTGCGGCGCGTTTTTAAGCACCGTATGCCGCTCCTCCAACCCATGACGGACTTGTTTCAGCTGCGCAAAATCGAGTTTTTTGAATGCTTGTTCGAGGTATCTCACCCCTCCGTGGATCAGTTTGGTGGAACGCGAAGAAGTCTCCGAAGCAAAATCTTTTCTATCAATCAAGGCAACCTTATACCCACGCAAAACCGCGTCTAGCGCACATCCGGCCCCACTCGCCCCCGCACCGATTATACAGATATCAAATTCTTCATTTTTTAATCTATCGAGAGAAGCAATGCGGTTCATCAGCAGGAGAAAATAGGTCTGAGTAAATTAAGCCTGCCGCAAAAGTACAAAGTCAGGGGGATTATCGAGCCAATGGTACAATAATTGCTCCTTCCATACCAACACGCTACTAATCACCTGAAACAAAAATCAATTTAACTAAAACTGAAAATTATGGGCTTACTATCGTTTTTTACGGGTGCGGGGGAAAAGGTTTTCAAAAAAGAAGATGTTGCCGCGCCTACTCCTGCCGCAGAACCGCTCCGCGCCAGTGCCTTGCTCGCGCATGTCAAGTCGCTGGGATTGAAATACAATAACCTGACTGTGAAGACTTCCGGTGATACGGTCACCATCATTGGAGAAGTGGCCAACCAGGAAGATGCGGAAAAAATCGCTTTGGCGGTAGGTAATGTGGAAGGCGTAAAAGCGGTCGATGACCAACTGAAAGTAGCCACGCCAGCGCCTCCTGCCACTTATCACACTGTGGAAAAAGGCGACACGCTTTCAAAAATTGCCCAGACCGTTTATGGCGATATGATGAAATATCCGATCATTTTTGAAGCGAATAAACCCATGCTGACGGATCCGGACAAAATTTATCCCGGACAAGTTTTAAGAATCCCGGCAGCATAAAACGCTAAGTATAGACATAAAAAAAAGCAGCCCGAGAGCTGCTTTTTTTATGTCCTTTAAAGAAGATTAATCTTCTGCCGCAATTACATTCAAAGTAATTTTTGGTTTCACTTCTTTGTGAAGATCGATGGTTGCAGAATATGTACCGATCGATTTAACATCGTCAACGGTAATTTTCTTGCGATCGATATCGAAACCTTTGGCTTTCAGAATGTCAGCCACTTGGGTATTGGTTACACGTCCGAAAATACGGCCGCTTTCCCCTACCACAGTTTTGATATCAATAGTCAGGTCACCGATAGCAGTTGCGATATCTTCCGCATCTTTTTTCAGCTTCTCAGCTTTGTGCGCTGCCTGACGAACGTTTTCAGTAACGATTTTGCGGTTGGATGCATTAGCCAAAAGCGCAAATCCCTGAGGAATAAGATAGTTACGACCGTAACCTGCTTTCACAGTCACGATATCGTTCTTATAGCCTACTCCTGCTATATCTGTTATAAGTATGATTTCCATTGTTTGTAGCTTCTTTCTTTATTATTTCAATTGATCAGCAACAAATGGCAATAACGCCAAGTGACGTGCTCTTTTAACAGCCTGGGAAACTTTGCGCTGATATTTCAGGCTTGTTCCGGTAAGACGGCGAGGAAGGATTTTACCTTGCTCATTGATCAGCTTCAACAAGAAATCAGGGTTCTTGTAGTCGATATATTTAATGCCAGCTTTTTTGAAACGGCAATATTTCTTGCGGTTAATGTTCTTTTCAACCGGCTCGTTTACGAGTGACATAGCTTATGCGTTTTCGGTTTTAGATTCAGCAGATTCTTCTTTTTTCCTTCCAACAAGTCCTTTACGTTTTTTCTCGTTGTAAGCAATTGAATGCTTGTCAAGGACGATAGTCATGAAACGCAAAACGCGCTCATCGCGACGGAATTCTGTTTCCAAAACGTCAACTACATTGCCTTCGGTTGAAGTGTACTCCACAACATGGTAGAAGCCAGAGTTTTTCTTTTGGATAGGGTAGGCCAGCTTGCGCAATCCCCAATTTTCTTCATGTACAATCTTGGCACCATTAGAGGTGATGATTGACGTGAATTTTTCAACGGCGTCCTTTGCCTGGGCCTCAGACAAAATGGGAGTTAGAATGAACACCGTTTCATATTGCTTAGACATACGGTAAAATGGTTAATTATAAAATGTAAAACCCTCACTTTGGCATAACTACCAAAATGAGGGTGCAAAAATAGGGCTTGAAATCCGAAATTCCAAGCCACTATGTATCTTAAAAACGAGTTATCTGGCCTTAAAGTCCTACTTCACTGTAAAATCTCCCTGCCCGATCTTGAAACCTTCACTATAAACCTCAATTGCGTACTTGCCGTCTTTCAAAGGAATACCGCCGCGGCCATAGAAAATATCTACTGATTGATTGGTATTCGTGAAAGAAACCGTCTGCTTCGAGCTGTAAATCATCTCTTTACCATCCATCATAAATGAACCTGAGCCGGTCGCCATGTCCGAAAGGACGGCACCATCGGGATCAAGGATACGCAGGTAAATGTCTTTTTCATTTTGCTTGGCAACTGCATTTTCACCCAGCTTGAAGTTTATCCGCAGCTTATCGATGCGCTTTGCACGATAATTTCCACCTTCACGCTCCTTACCTTTTGCAGATACTGCATTGACAGTCAGGTTTTCAGCACGTAAAGCAGAAGCGATGTTTACCTTTTCAGCCAGCTCTTTATTTTGCGCAGAATAATTGTTCACTGAGTCAGCCAGAAGCTGCTTCTCGGATTCGAGGCCGGTCACTTTCTGGTTCAGCTCCTCGTTTTTAGAATTAGCAAGCCCCAATTCCTCCCGCAACCTGGAAATTTCCCCGTCTTTTTCAGACAAAACTCCTTCGTAGGACTTGATCTTTTTATTATAATTGGCAGCAGAATAAGTACTTGAATTTTTCAGCTCCTGCTTATCCTTTTCCAGCTGCGCTTTCAATGCAATCAGAGAATCGACGCTGCCACCCAGCTTCTGGATTTCCGCGATTTTTACGTCCAGCTCCGCCGAGATCGAGTCCAGCTTGGTTTTAATCGAAAGGACTTCCTCAGTCTTCGCAGTTATAATTTCGTCCTTCGCAAGATTCTCCTGTTTTTCGTGGTATATGAAGTACACAAGCACCAGATTGAGCAACAACAGAACTGCCAGAGCAGCCCATAACAGAGTCTTTCGGTCTTGTTTTTGTTCCTGATTATAGTCCATACAGAAGGTTAAATTTTAAATTTTAGTTGGTAAAAGAACTATGTTTTTTTCAATTTTGAAATATGTTAACATCGAATTCTGGTAACCGCCGGACATTTTCCTGATTTAACAGATTAATTATCAAAAAATTAGTACTGCTCAATGCCTTCGATCGCCGAGAATATTGCCCGTTTGGAAAAAGGATTAAAACAGGAAACGAAGCTCGTGGCTGTTACTAAAACCAAGCCAGTAGAGGCGCTCATGGAAGCCTATCAGGCTGGCTCCAAACGCTTTGGTGAAAATAAAGTCCAGGAAATGGTGTCCAAGTTCGAGGCACTGCCGAAAGATATTGACTGGCACATGATCGGGCATTTACAAACTAATAAGGTCAAATATATTGCGCCTTTTGTTACACTGATCCATTCGGTCGATAGCTTTAAACTGTTAAAGGAAATTAATAAAGAGGCGGCAAAAAGTGAGCGTATCATTGAATGTCTCCTGCAAATATTTATTGCGAGCGAAGAAACCAAATTCGGTCTGTCAGAGGAAGAAGCGGCTGAAATTTTAAACTCGCCTGATCTCGCAGCCTTGACACATATAAAGGTTATAGGATTGATGGGAATGGCCTCTAACACAGAAGATACCAACATTATCCGCACCGAATTCCGCGGATTAAAGGCGCTTTTCGAATCATTCAAAAAACTGGAAAACGACCGGATTGAAATGCGGGAACTCTCCATGGGCATGAGCGGCGACTATGAGATTGCCATGGAAGAAGGCAGCACATTGATCCGGGTCGGCAGCGCTATTTTTGGCTCGCGGTAATCAGGCGATTTCCAGCTTACTCATCACCTGCTCCACTTTATCCTGCACAAATTCAAATGTCAGCTCGCGGCAGGGAACACCCAGCTGGCGCACAAAAACCGCGTTTTCCTGCCGTCCGTATCCGCCGGAATAAGGATTGTAATCCGGAAAATTGTTCAGGGAACCCATCAAAATGATCCCAAATGTGCCGGTAGCATTTCCTAAATGCGAAGGCCCGCTGTCCAGACCGATAAATAAACTCGCCCTGCGTATCACCTCCGCGGTTTCCAGGATTGTCAGCTTTCCACAAAGATTTCTGAAAGACTGTGTACTGACGTTCAGGCAGCTCTCCTGCCCTACCTCAACGATTTCATAATCATAAGTCTCGGCCAGCCACGCCACCAGTTGTTCCCACCGCTCCGAGGGCCAGTCTTTCGGCGCGTAATTCGAGCGGCAATGCAATACCACGAAACGCTCAGGCAAATTCAGCGAATCAACTTTATGGCGCTGGGCATCCTGCAAATACAATCTCGGCTGATCATCTCCGGGAAATGCCGTTTTGGGAGGGATTAAATCGCCGGTCTGCGCAAAAACTTCCAGCAGGTTTCCGTAATCGAAATAATTGAAAATGTTGATGTTACGCCTCTCTGCGACCGGATTCTCAATGAAGACATTACAGGTCGGGCAATGATTGTTGTTCCTGAATTGCAGTTCAAAAATCTCATCGAATACATTTCCTTTAAAAAGTACGTCGCGCTGGGTGACACAGAATTCTGTAAAAACCTCATTGATAGCAGGGTTACATTCGACCAGACATTGGTAAGCAGGTTTTGTAAACCAGACAATGTGGGCGTCGGGATAAAGTGAGCGGACGTAGCGGGAAATGGGCTCAGCGGCAATGATATCGCCGAAATGTTCGGTCCTGACAATCGCGATGAGTTTCTGGTTTTTCGCCAGCCGCGATTTCACATTTTTGAAATAAAGCCTTGCTTTATAACCCAGCGCATGGGCTGTAAAAATGTGTGTATATTTTTTATAACGATGAGTCCAGAGCTGGATAAAGCTTTCTAATGCCATTGTGCAAGTCTTTTCCACTTTGGGCGAAAAGTTGTGTCCCGCCCTATTTTGAAGCTCGCAAGATAATAAAATTGCCGCAAAGAGTTGGTTGCGCCTCGCCCGGGGTCTAACTTTACCTGCAACAAAATAATCCGATCAAATGAAATTTATGATACAAGCCGGCGGCATCCTGGGCGCGCTGGCAGTAGCTCTGGGCGCCTTCGGTGCACATGCATTAAAAGGTATGCTGGAAGCTTCCAACCGCACCGAAACATTTGAAACTGCTGTAAAATACCAGTTTTACCATGCGCTAGCAATGGTTTTGGTAGGATTACTCATGCAGCGTGCAGGCGCAGACGCGATCAAGTTACTGGGCTGGTCGGGCAATGCATTTGCAATAGGTGTGATTATTTTCTCCGGCTCACTTTACGCAATTTGCTTCACCGGAATCACCAAATTCGGCGCCACCGCTCCGATTGGAGGATTGGCATTGATAGCTGGTTGGGTTTTGCTAATTATTGCAGCAGGAAAGCTGTAAATCAGCCTCTTGATAAGGTAAAAGGCCTCTGTGCGTCGATTTTTAGAAAAATAAAAAGGAGTATCGAAAACGACCACAGTGACGATCCGCCGTAACTGAAAAACGGCAGTGGGATACCGATCACTGGCATTAGGCCGATGGTCATACCAATGTTGACCAAAAAGTGGAAGAAGATAATGCCCGCCACGCAGTAGCCGTAAACCCTCGCAAAGCGGCTACGCTGTCGCTCGGCCAAGACGACCAGCCTGGAAATCAGTGCGATAAAAAGAAATACTACTACTGCTGTCCCCGCAAAACCGTGCTCCTCGCCGACGGTACAGAAAATAAAATCCGTGCTTTGCTCGGGTACGAAATCAAATTTTGTCTGCGTCCCCTGCAAAAATCCTTTCCCGGTAAACCCGCCGGAACCAATCGCAATTTTAGACTGAATCACATTCCAGCCAATGCCACGTGGATCAGAATCCGGGTCGAGCAAAACCATAATCCGGCCGCGCTGGTGCTTTTGGAGCACATTATTCATAAAGAAATCCACCCCGAAAACGATCCCGATCATCACAAATGCAATGATGATCGTAGCCCAAAGTCCTCCCCTCCTTCGAGTCATAACCGGCATCAGCCAGATTACCAGTCCCGCAATCACGATGATCGTTCCGGCGATGTACCATTTTACAAAAAGTAATGTAATAATGAGCAAAGCCGCCATCACCATGCCAATAGCCGGGATAAAACCAGGCATTCCTTCTCGGTAAAGGACGATCGCAAATGAGGCGAAAACCAGCATGGAACCGGTTTCATTGGAAAGCAAAATCAGAAATGCGGGAAGCGCAATAATGCCGATAATCGGGTAATAATCTTTGAGTTTCCGGGTCAGACTGATCGCCGGGTCGCTGAGATATTTGGAGATGGCCAAACTCACTGCCAGCTTGGAAAACTCGGCAGGTTGCAGTGAAAACGCGCCAATTTTAATCCAGGAGCGAGATCCGTTAATGTTAGAACCCGCAAAAAGCACCATCACCAGCAGCAGGATCACGACTGCATATATAATAAAGGAGAATGTTTCATAAAATTTATAATCAATCACCAGGATACAGATAATCAGCAGCGCCGCCGTACCGATCCACATTAACTGTTTTCCAGCATTATTGGATAGGTCGAACATGCTGGTACGTACCTCCGGATTGTAGACCGCGGCGTAAATATTGATCCAGCCAATCGCCAGACAAGCCATATAAATGAGCACGACCATCCAATCCACATTCTTGGTAATCGGTTTGTTCTCAGCCATTTGTTGGTATTTGAAATGCTTGTTTGGAAATAAATCTTAACGATTGAGCGCAACCGGCTTGTTCACTGCGGTCGGCTTTACAGGAGTTGCAGGCTTCACGGGCGTCGCAGGTTTTTTCTTGGTAGTATCGGCAGGTATTGGTTTTTTCTGGCCAGGCAAAACTACCTTGCTCATGAAATCAGCCTTCAACATTCGCTCTTCCAGTGCCTTGTTGGTCACTTTGCCCGTCAAATATTTTTCAATCACAAGGTTGGCAATCGGCGCCGCAGCAGAACCTCCCGCACCCGCATATTCCACAAAAACTGCGATTGCAATTTTCGGATCATCAACCGGCGCAAATGCGATGAAAATCGAACTATCATCCCCGCGCTTGTTTTGCGAAGTACCCGTTTTTCCGGCGATCTCGATGCCTTCTACCTTTGATCGTCTGGCAGTTCCGCCTTCCACCGCACCAATCATCCCCTCGATCACCGGCTCAAAATTGTGCGCGTCAACACCCGTTTCGTGCCGCACCAGGTAATCCGGGTTAATAACCTTTTTGTCACCGATACCATGAATAACGTGCGGCGTATAAAAGTAGCCGCGGTTCGCAATAATCGCCGCCACATTGGCCATTTTCAAAGGCGTAATCAGCAACTCACCTTCGCCGATACTCAAAGAATAAATGTTGGAAAATTTCCACCGGTACTCGCCATAGAAGCGGTCGTAGTATTTTTTATCGGGCAAATTACCCTTGTACTCACTCGGCAAATCGATCCCAAGCCGCTGACCAATACCGAATTTACTGATCCGGTCGTGCCAGTTGTCGAGCCCAACCGCAGATGCGCGGAAGGTATTTTGAATGTTGTTTTTATAAATCAGCCGACGAAAAACATTGTAGAAATAAGGATTGCACGAATGCATAACCCCGAGTGCTACCGTACCAGTCGCCGGGTGATTGTGGCAATGCATCGGACAATTGGCATGTGTAAAACCGCTCCCCGGCGTGATCACGCCCTCCTGCAAACCAATCAGCGCCTGGATCAGCTTAAATGTCGATCCGGGACGGTAACTCGCCATAACCGGCCGGTTGAAAAGTGGTTTGTAGGGGTTTCGTACCAGCGCCGCAAAGTTCTTCGAAAAGTATCGGCTAGCCAGAATGTTGGGGTCATAAGTCGGGGCGGAAACCATGGAAATGATCTTGCCAGTCTTCGGTTCAATCGCTACCACACTACCTACCTTATTGACCATCAGGCTGTCTGCATATTGCTGCACGTCCAGATCAATGCCGGTATAAAGGTTTTCACCCGCGACGGCCATGGTATCCAGCTCGCCGTTTTTCCAGGAACCTTTGTACACGCCAGCCACATTCTGCATTACGAATTTCGTCCCGCGCTTGCCGCGCAGCTCGTTTTCATAAATTTTTTCAATTCCGCTTTGACCAATATAGTCGCTCTGGCGGTAGTAAGGTTCCTCCTGCTTTTCTAGCTGGGTTTTCGTGATCTCACTCACATATCCCAAAGTATTCGCAAGCGTCGGCGCAGTGTAGGTTCGCAATGAACTTTTGGCAAATTCAAAACCGCCGTAATCCACCATAATGTCCTGAATAGAAGCGAAATCCTCCTTGGACAACTGCCGTAAAAACAGCGAAGGCTTCACCCGGCTGTATGCACTTGCAGCCGCCATCAGGCTGTCAAAATCATGTCTTTCAATCCCCAAAACCTGACAGAAACGCAGGGTATCGTCCACCCTCGCCTTGTAGGGTGTCACCAGGAGATCATAAACGGGGGTATTATATACGATCAGCTTTCCTTTCCGGTCATAAATCTGACCACGAAAAGGGATTTCGATCACGCGTTTGATGGAATTGCTGGACGATTCGATGGAGTAACTTTCATCCAGGACCTGTAAGTAAAAAAGTCGCAGCAAATAGATCAAACCAACGATGGCGAAAAAGCCGATGATTACGAAGCGACGATTTTCAAGCATTCTGCACTATGGATTCCTGTTCCTATTTTCACACGAAGATCGTCATATCACCAGACTTATCAAAGCCCGCGAATCGCGAAAAAGTCCAAAATCGGGGAATGTTTAACAAATATTGACAACTTATTCTCCCCTTGCGACGACCATCAAAACCCGCTCTTTATCAATCACAACCGCACCTTCCGGCAGGCCTTTCGGTTTTCTGACAAACTTTTTGGGCGTGTAAATTACCGGGCAGAGCGAGTCGTTCTTTCTTTTGGAATAAAATGCCGCCAATTCTGCAGCACGCTCGATCACGGGAGCAGGAAAATTTTTACCGGGCTGATTTTTAAGGACTACATGAGAGCCGGTTACGTCTTTGGCGTGGAGCCAGAGATCTTCCTTAGTAGCGTATTGCTTCGTGAGCAGATCATTGTTTTTCGCATTCCTGCCAATCAAAATCGTGTAGCCCATAAACTCCACTTTTTTGAAAAGCTCGTCCACATTTGCGGCAACATGGGTGTGATTCAAGCCGTGTGATTTAATGTAAGCACGCAGCTCCCGCAGTGATTCCATATTTTCGATCTGCGTCAAATGTTCTTTCAGCGAAACTTTTTCCCGCTCCCGCGCTTCCAGACTATCACTCAGCCGACTGATCTCAATCTTTTCGTTTTTCGATTTGCGGTAATAAGTCTCCGCATTTTTCTGTGCCGACAAATCTTTTTTCAGCTTGATCGTCACCGGCTGATCGCGATAGAAGTCGTATAATTCCGCTTTCTCGGCGCGTTCGGGAATCTGGTGTAGATTGGCCATGATAATGTGCCCGAGCTCATCATTTTTGATCGCGTTTTCAAGCTCCACCAGTTTGGAAAAAGTATTATCAAGATAGTTTTCTGTCTGCTGGATCCGCTTGCGCAGGATTCTCAGGATTTCCGCTTTCTCCGCATCAATGCCGCTCTGACGGATAAATGTCAGATAAAAAGCATTCAGCGCCTCCATCGGATCACTGTATTTAGCCTGGATATCACCCATTTTGAGCAGCGAAAGCGCGGGAATCAGGTCAATTTTAGTAATGTAAAATTCGGAAGCATTTAATTGTTTCAGCAAATCCTCGATTACATTCCAGCGCTCCTCGGCAATTTCAATGTCAGCAAGCCTGTCACGCAAATATTGGTTTACCAATTTTCCGAAAGTCGGAAAAAGCGCATCGTGCTTTAACTTATTTTCAAGATAAGCCTCAAAAGACTGATCAATTTCCCGGTCCAGCAAATCAACCCTGATGTTCCGATCAGCCAGTAACTTATTATTAAAAAGCTGCGTAACATTCCCCCCCGCATCCACCCCGATCAAATTCGACCGATTACCGAACATTTTGAAAACCAGCCTTTTCCCATCCTGAAAACGCACCTGCACCGCCCGCTCATTCTGAAAAACCGCCACAAAATCGACGACGGCATTTTCAAAATCCGTAAAAAGATTGACGCTATTCTTCCGCGCCCGGTCAAATTTTTCAGGAAAACTCAGACAAGAAAACCGTGACGTCAATGTTGCCTTGATAAAAAATGGCTTTACCAATTCCTCCCCAACATTATCCGCATCGGTTTCAGGTTCAGCAAAAACCAAAATCAACTCATCCTTTTCCTGACTAAAAGCCTCCACAAAAGCCTTCCCCGCCAATTCGCGATGCAACCGCGGCGCAAGCTGTTTCAAAAAATAATAATTCTGATGCACGTCTCTTTCTTGATTTCGGGCAAACTTAGGGAGATTTTGTGCGGCTGAAAAACTTCGACTGCAATTAGGTGAATGCGACGACTTCGTCAACCGATAGTTCAACAAAACCGACCGTTAGAAAACTGGATTGAGTTTCTGAGGCTTTATCCGTTACTTTCAAAACAGAGTGACGTCTAAATGAATGATTAAAATTTTCATTCATTTAAATGTCGCTTTTTTATGAGATTCAGGCTTTACGGCTGCTGCTTAGCACTTTTAGTACCCCTCACAAATCCGTGTTTTTCCCAAATCCCGGCAAAACCGAAAACACTCCAAAGTCCTACTGCCGCCAATTTTGATCAGCACGGGAACATTCCGGTCTCACTTT
Source organism: Dyadobacter luticola (assembly GCF_005860805.1). Lineage (GTDB taxonomy): Bacteria > Bacteroidota > Bacteroidia > Cytophagales > Spirosomataceae > Dyadobacter > Dyadobacter luticola. Next base: position 1,966,188 of record NZ_VCEJ01000002.1, read on the forward strand.
TCACGGGGAAGCCGGAGATTAACATTCCGCTCTATCAGGTTTCGAATCAGGAACCGGATATTCCGATTGAATTACAATATGATGCCTCAGGCGTCCGTCCGGACGCGCATCCCAGCTGGGTGGGCCTGAATTTTAATCTTTCCACGAATTACGCGGTGATCCGTACGATCCGGGACGGGCCTGACGATTGTCCGTACCAGGACAGCCGGGGCAAGCTGGGCTACTTTTTCACGGCCAATCTGGTCAATGATAACAACTGGAATACGGCGGCAGGTATCAAATCCATCGCTGATAACAGTACGCTGGGCAGAGATATGGAGCCGGATGAATACACATTTAATCTGCCCGGAATCGCCGGAAAGTTTTACTGGGGGCATGATGGAAAATTCAAAGTTGCTTGCGACCGGCCAGTCAAAGTGGAATGGAGCTCGCTCGCGATGGATACCAAGCCACCTTTCACGCCACCCAGCAACCAGGTCGACGTATTTAGCATTTGGAAAGGCAAGCCAAATTATCGGGAGCATGCCAAAGGCTTTATCATCACCGACGAATTGGGTATCCGCTATGAGTTCGGCGGCACGAATGCGTACATGGAATATGGCATCGATTTCTTCGCGCAGGGTTCTGAAACCTGGAACTGCAATGCCTGGTATCTCAAATCGATCACACGGGCTACCGGGCAGGTGACCGATTTCAGTTATGAAAGAGGCCCTATGATTGCGCAGATGTACTTTTCATTATACCAGGCGCAGTATAAGGTCAACGGTGGCGGATTTCTGGACGCCAGTTGCTCCGCCAATCCATCACTTTTTCCTGTGAGCGGACCAATTAACGGAAAGCTCATTTCGCCGATTTACCTGAAAGAAATTACTGGCACCAACTACAAAATCAAGTTCCTTTCGTCCCAAAGCACTGAGCTGCGGTACGATGAAAACATTTTTTCGGCGTATGTGAATTGGAACAAAGATCAGTTCGGCGGAAACAGCCGGACATTGGACATTCTGACCTATCTCTATCCCTGCTTTTATCCGCCTGAAACTGCGACGCCCGGTTGCGTGGAAACGAATCCGCCGCTTTCCAGCTTGCTGGCAGCATTGCAATGGAAAAAACTCGATAAAATCCAGGTTCAAAGTGCTGCCGGGACGACCATCAAAGAGTTTGAATTCACCTACAATAACCTGGCTACTGAGCGGCTGATGCTGCAAAAAGTGCAGGAAAAATCGGGCGCTAAAGCTTTGCCTCCTCATGAATTCACCTATTTCACCTCACCCGCGATTGCACTACCACCCTATGCACGGTCGCACACCGACCACTGGGGATTTAATAATGCAAAACTGATCGCCGCCGCTGATTTCAGCATTGCTAATTTTTTCAATAATTATGGCGCAACATTCCGTTCACCGGATGCAGACAGCAAATATGTAAAGCTTGGCTCACTGATTAAGATTAAATATCCGACCGGCGGCATGACAGAATTCACGTTCGAGCCGCATACTTATTCAAAGGAGGTCAAAGAAAAAAGGTGGTTGGGATTCGATACGTACGCCGCCGACAAGCTTTCGGGCGGCCTTCGAATTAAACAAATCAAAACCTACGACCCCAACATTGCAGGATCGGAAATGACCAAAAGTTATGCTTATGTATCCGGATTCAATGCTGCTGCGCCGAATGCAGCGTTGCTTTCAAGCGGTGTATTGGGCGGCAAGGCACAATATTACTGGCCTGGCTATCAGCCCAAACCCGATGGCAACTTCACTTACACGGAAGATGTATTTTCGACACAATCGGTGCTGCCCGGCTCGGAAAACAGTTATGGCTCACATATTGGTTATTCAGAAGTAGTTGAGGCTACTTCAACCGGCGGCTGGACAGTCTACAAGTTCACCAATTTCGATAACGGTTACCCCGACGCCGCGCCATCCGGAACATTGCAATCGAGCAGCACGGCTTATCAGCCTTATAATTCAAATGCTTTCCAGCGCGGAAAGAAGATTTCCGAGGAACATTACCTGCAAAATGGAAGCCTAGCTGGGAAAACAACATTTCAATACAGTCTGATTGGAAATTTAACAGACTACTCTGCCCGAGCAGAACGAACATTGGTTCGCCTGCTTTGTGATGGGGACAATCGGGTTTACGAAGGAACAGCCTATTTGATCGATGTCCGGAAATTTCTGCCTACGCAGGAATCCAACATTACTTATGACCAGGACAGCCCGGCTCAGTATTCTTCCACATTTACCAAAAATTATCAGTACTGGCCAAATGGTCAGCTGCATATCGAAGGACATCTGAACAGTGACGGCAAGGAGTTGAAAACCTGGTACGTCTATCCTGCCAACCTGAATGACCCGGTAAGCGTGGCGATGATTGCCAAAAATATGATCGGCAAGCCGACGTCTGTCTTTCATTATACCGGCACCGAAATGCAGCCGGTCGCATTGAAGCTGCACAATGTCATATTCGGGCTGTTTAACGGACTTTATCTTCCCAAAAAAGTAGAAAGTGGCGTCGGCACTGCATTGCCGATGGCTATGGTGACGGACATCGATTTTCTCACCTATGATGCCAGGGGAAACTTGCTTACTTATAAGGAGCGAAACGGATCGACCACCAAGCTGGACTACTACGGAGCTGCAGACATTGGCAAAACCGATTTGTTAAAACAGCGTACCGATTTTGACGGCACCACATTACCCGGCGTCACGACTTTCACGCACAAGCCGGTGGTCGGCATGGAAAGTTTTTCGGATGCAAATGCCAAAACTATTTTCTATGAATACGATGATTTTGGGCGATTGAAGAATGTTCGCACCGCAAGCGCGGGTGGTGCAGTCCGCGTATCCTATTGCTATAATTATGCGGGACAACTCGTGGATTGTGCCGCGCTTGCACCGACGGGCAGCATTGCTGCCGGATCATTGTCCCTGCTATCCGACGCCGCACTTCCGGTGACCTTGCTGGAATTTGAAGCTTTTGCCCAAGAAAAGATTGTGTTGCTAAAATGGTCGACTTCGATGGAAACCAATAGCGACCACTTTGACATTGAGCGCAGTTCAGACGGAAAGCGCTGGATTAAGATCGGATCCGAAAAGGCATTTGGAGAGAGCGATACCCTAAAATCTTATGATTTTGTTGACCTGAAACCGCTGGCCGGCGAGAATCTATACCGCTTAAAAATGATCGATACAGACAGCTCTTTTGCTTACAGCCGCCTCCGTAGTGTCTTGGTCGACGATCCTGAAAAACTGATTCTCTATCCAAATCCGGTAATTGTTGAGAACAGCATTCAATTGCAGACCGATGATTTAGGCCAAATCAGGGACATTACCGTCTTCGACTCTTCAGGAAAATCAGTCTTGAAATCCGCCGCAGCCGGGTCAATTAAAGTCGCACACCTCGCGGCCGGGATTTACATTGTCCAAATCACTTATACCGACGGCAGCATCCGCACGCAACGCATTGTGAAGCAGTGAGTGGCGGTTTTTTCCAACATTAAATTTCATTCAAATGATCATATCAATCAAAAACACACTTTTGCTGCTTGCTCTCCTCCCGCTAGCTGCGCTGGGACAGCAAACAAATAGTCGTAACTACATAATTTCTCGCACTTACAAACAATCCGGTGCGGACGCGAATGATATAAGTAAAGTAGTGACCGAAGTCCGGTACCTGGACGGGCTGGGAAGACCTTTGCAAAATGTTGTTATCGGGCAAAATCCCTCCGGAAATGACATCATTGAACCAGTCGAGTTTGATGGTGCAGGGCGGCAGGTCAAAAGTTTTCTTCGTTATGCCGCTGCCGGTAATGGCGCATTTCAAAATAATGCAGTTGCCAATGCTGCCACCTGGTACAATGCTAATTCGGCGGGATTACAGGCTTCTGACCTGGCTCGTCCCTATCTGGAAAACTTCTTTGAGGAGTCACCGCTGAGCCGTGTTAAAGGTCAAAGACAGCCGGGTGCAAAAAGCGCCTATTCGGTTGTAAAGTATAAAACCAATTGCTGCAACGAGCTGAAAAGATACGATTACGACCTGACGACCAATACAATTTCCCAACCCGGTGGCTACGCGCCGGGCACGATCACATTTGTTCAGACAACCGACGAAGAAGGAAAAACCGTTTCGGAATACACCGACCTCACCGGCGCGATGGTCTGTCGGCAGGTAACCGCCGCTGCGGGTGTGGTATTGTCAACCTACTATGTATTTGATGACATTGGCTTGTTAAGAGCAGTGTTGCAGCCGCAATACCAGGATCAGCCTTCGCTGACCGATTATGCGTTTACCTACGATTATGATGAGCGCGGCAGAATGGTTGTCAAGCGCGTGCCGGGCGGCGGCGTTACCGAGCTTGTTTACGATCAGTTTGACCGGCTGGCGCTGTCCCGCGATGCAAATCAGCTGGCCAGAGGTGTTTGGGCTTTTACGAAATATGATGCACAAAACAGGCCGGTCGCTACTGGCGAAATAACTTCTGCATTGACTAGAAATGCATGGGCGGCGAATTTTGCGGCGGTCAACGAGCATCATGAAGAGCGCAGTAATGGTGTGACGGCTGGCTATACACTTAACAAAACGGCACCTACCAATGCAGCAGGGGCAAACTTGCTGACGATCCATTTTTACGATGATTACGCATTTACGAAAGCCGGAAACCTGGGATACAACGCTTCATACTATCCCTCAAATAATGGCAATGTGAAGGGGCAGGCGACCGGAAGCAGAACGCGCATGCTTCTGGGAAATGGCGGCGCAGGCGGCTGGCTGACCGAGGTAATTTATTATGACGGCGAATACAGGTCCATCCAGACAAACCGGGAACTCTACGACCTCGGCGCAGGCGCAATCGAGCGTGTTTCGACGCAATATAAATATGACCTGGCTCCTGCGGTTGCAGAACAGAAAACCGAGCAAATGTTACCAGCCAATGTTACGCACACGCATTTGGTGACCTACCAATATGACCATGCCGACAGAATTTTGAGTGTAAAGGAAAAGGTAACGAGCGGGGCACAAACGAAAGAGGCTGTGACTATTGCGCAGAGATACAATGTGCTGGGGCGGCCTCAGAGCAAATGGTTTCACTCTTCCGATGGCGAGAAGTTCAGGCTGAGGACAAATTACGTTCAAAATATCCGGGGCTGGCAGACAGACGCGAAGACTGTTTACAAAAAGGATGCGAACGGACCGGACGCGGCATTTCTCGGCTGCAATCTGGCTTACGCAAATGGTGGAAGTTATTCGAACGGAAATATCAGCCAGATGCAGTGGCAAAATAAAGATGAGGCTGCTTTCACAAAAGGGCTGAGCTTTTCTTATGACGGTGCCAACCGGCTGACCAGCTCGACCGGACTCATGGGTTATCCCGATGTTGAAAGTGGTATCGGTTACGATAAAAACGGTAACATTAAAACATTGAAAAGGTCGGGCGCAGCGACGGACAACCTGGCGTACACTTACTTAGGTAATCGGCTTTCGAATGTCAATGACGCCTCAGGCAGTGATCTGGGAGTTAAAAACGGGTCGAGTAGTTATAGCTATGACGGGAACGGCAACATGACCAGTGATGGCAACCGCGGCGCAACCATCGCTTATAATTTTCTGAACCTGCCTAAAACGGTCACGATTTCCGGCAAAACCGCCACTTATGATTACGACGCATCCGGCGAGAAACACAAATACGCAGCAGATACATTGACTTTAAAATACGCCGGAAACTTTGAATACCGGCAGGTTGCCGGCGCAAATGTATTAGATCGCGTGGCACTGAATGACGGGCAGGCGGTTTTCAGGAAAGGCGTATTGAAGTTTGAATATTCGCTCAAAGATCATCTGGGCAATGTGCGGATAGTTTTTGACGAGGCTGGAAATATTTTGCAGCGGACTGATTACTATCCTTTCGGGCTGAGCATTAACCGGGATGGTGCGGTGCCTAAGATGCAGAATTGGGTGAATCGGTATAACTTCCTGGCCAAAGAAACTCAAATTGGCTCGGGATATATTGATTTATCGAGGCGCTTTTATGATCAGGCTATCGGACGTTTTTTGCAGGTTGATCCGGTTATCGGAGGACAGGAAGATCAATCGGTTTATCAGTATGGATGGAATGACCCTATCTTACGTAGTGATCCTGACGGTGCTTGTCCAAACTGTCCTAACAATGGAATGTCGTTTGTGGAAAATATTTATTGGGATGCTCGTGATAGAGCATTGTCAGCTACCTATACCGTCGGAACATATTTGGAGTCCTTAATATCTAATGATGTAAGTGTCAAAAAAATTAATGTTAAGTACAGTGAAAGTGGAAGACAATTTGAAATTGCAAACATTGAGGGCGATAAACATTTAGCCGCTTTTATAGGTGTTTTAGATATTGCAAGTGCAATTCCCAGTTCCAATATAGCAGGCTCCCTTCTTGCGAAGATTGGTGGCGCGAAAGGCGCAGTTTCCGAAATAGTTGGTCCAACAATTAAGCAAATATCTAGAAAGCTTAACGGAGCGATAACGGAACCAATTTTACCTCCAAAAACGATTGTAAGTAAGGATGGCGTAAATATTGTTCATTATACTAAAAGTGGCGATCACGGGCCTCCTCACCTTCATGTGAAAGGCGGCGGTCCAGAAACTAAAATTGGTCAAAATGGAAAGCCTCTGAGAAACAATCCATCTCTTACCTTCGAACAACAATCAATTGTAAGTGATAGTAAAAAGGAAATTAAAAACGCTATTAAAAAAATTGGAGCGTGGTTTAACTATAATCAGCAATAAAAAAATGGATATCTGGGTATTTCACGGAATCGCTGCTCAATTTGCTAGCGGAATATTTAGCTCGAAACAAAAAGCGGAAGAATGGATTTTAGAAAATAAACTTAGTGGAATTCTCACTTGGTACCCCATTGATACTGGGGTCTACGATTGGGCATTGGCAAATGAGTTTTTCGAAATCAAAAAACCCGAACAAAGATCATCAGGCTTTATCCAAAGATTTACAAGTGGCAGTCAAATGCATTTTCACTATGAGAATGGTCTGCTAGACTAGAACAGCTATCCAAGTTCAAATTTTTGAACTAAAACAAAAGAAGCTTCCCAAACCCGGGAAGCTTCTTTAATAACACTACTACACTTAAAATGTTAATGTGCTGCGGCGGAGGCGTCGACTTTGGCTTTTCCGCTTTTGGTCCAGAGGACGAAAGGGACGCAGATCAGGAACATCAGTCCGAGGTAGAGAAAAACGTCCATGTAGGACATTACCTGCGCTTGTTTCGAAACCGTGAAATCCAGGATTTTGTAGCCGCTGTTCAGGGCAATGTCTGGTGACATTCCTTTGGCCATGTATGAATGCTGCAAACCTTCAACTCGTTGCTGTACAGCTGGGTTGTTGATATCCAGCTTGCTGACGAGATCATTGCGGTGCATCATATTTTGTCGCGCAATGAATGTGGTGATCACTGCTACCCCGAAAGATCCGCCGAGTTGTCGCATCATGCCGGTAAACGCAGCCCCTTCGCCAATTTCACGTCCTTTTAAAGTCGATAATGCCAGCAGGGTGATCGGAACAAAGAGTAATCCCAATCCAATTCCCCGCACGATCAGCATATTAAAAAAGGCGTCTTTGCCGGTATCGGGCGTCAATATCAGGTATCCCCAGTAACTATATATAAAGAAGAATATCATCCCCAGCGCAACCAGGTATTGCTGCTTGACACCTCTTTGCAGAAGCTGACCCACGATCGGCATCATCATCGCGGTCACAATCGCGGCGGGTACCATCAGCATACCCGATTGCGTCGCCGTCCAGCCCAATGTGGCCTGGGTATAAAGTGGAATGATGAAAGTAGAGCCGTATAATCCGAACCCAAGGATGAAGGAAAGTACTGTCCCTACCCGCAAATTTCCATTGGACAATACCCGCAGATTAACAATCGGGTTTTTATACGTCCACTCTCGCCAGATAAAGAAGAAGAATGCAAAAACAGATGTTACTGTGAGAACAGTGATGATTTCATCGTTGAACCAATCTTCCTCCTGACCTTTTTCCAGCACATATTGTAAAGAACCTACGGCAAGCGCCAGCAAGAAAATCCCTATCCAATCGATTTCACTGGCCTTTTTCTTCTGAGAAAATCTTGGACTTTTTACAAATTGCAGCGTAAGCATCGCTGCGATCATACCCAAAGGAATGTTGATGTAAAAAATGTAAGGCCAGCTATAATTGTCCACGATGTAACCTCCAAGCGGCGGTCCCAATGTTGGTCCCACGATCACGCCCAAACCATAAATCGCCTGAGCCATACCTCTTTTTTCGGGTGGGTAACTTTCGGTGATCAGTGTTTGTGCAGTTACCAACAAGGCACCACCGCCCAAACCTTGGATCAACCTGAAAAACACCAACTCCCAAATGTTGTTGGCATTACCGCACAGAAATGATGCTACGGTAAAAATGATGATCGAGGCTGCAAAGTAATTTCTCCGTCCGAACTGCTGTGAAAGCCAGCTCGTCATGGGCACAATGATCACATTACCAATCGCATAGGCAGTAATCACCCAGCTCACTTCCGATAATGTACCGCCCAGGTTTCCGCGCATATCGTTCAGCGCTACGTTGACGATCGTCGTATCTACGATTTCCAGCAGGGCGCAAAGCACGGCTGTAATGGTGATGATCACCCTGCGGAAGCCGTATTCAACCAATGATTCCTGTAATTCCATTTAATATTGGTTTTAGAATCAATATCCTGATCCTTAGTTCAATTCAACATCCACGAACACATTCATACCGGGACGCAATGTGGAGATAAACTTGTCCTGCGGATTTTCAAACTCGATCCGTACCGGCAGTCTTTGAACCACTTTTACAAAGTTTCCGGATGCATTATCCGGAGGCAGCAGCGCAAAACGTGCACCGGTCGCTGGTGAGAATGAGGCCACTTTCGCATCAAATTCGTGATCAGGATATGCATCCACGTGAATCTTCACTTTCTGGCCCAGCTTCATTCTGGTCAACTGCGTTTCTTTAAAGTTTGCTACAACCCAAGGTTCTGAGGCCGAAATGATGCTGAAAAGCGACTGTCCTGCCTGCAGATACTGACCAAGCTGTGCATTCACTTTGGAAACGCGACCGTCGGTCGGTGCAGTAATTACGGTATAAGAAAGGTTGAGTTCTGCATTAGCGATCTCAGCCTGGCGTGCCTTAATGTTGGCATTCGCTACGCTGGTTTGTACCGAAGTAGCTTTGGTTTGCTTGCCGGCTGCTTTCGCCTGACGTTCTGCCGCACCTCTTTGTGCCTGTAATACAGCCAATTGACGTTCCGCAGTCTGTTTAGCCGCAGTAGCCTGCTCAAATTCCTGCTGTGTAATCGAATGGTCCTTGATCAGGTTTTCATATCTCGCATAATCCTGATTGGCACGCCATACATTCACTTTTGCCTGCTCAATCTGCGCATCAACCACCGAAATGTTGGCTTCATAAGTGATTCCGCTCGCAGCGGTTGCGTTCGTTGTTGCATTCGCTACTACCAGACTTCCTTCCGATCCAGCCAGACTTGCTTTGGCTTGTTCCAGTTTGATCAGCTGGTCGCGGTTATCGAGTACGATCAGCGTATCGCCTTTCTTCACTTCCTGGTTGTCTTTAACTCTGATCTCCGTCACGTAGCCGGAAATTCTCGGGATTACCGGGCTGATGTTCGCATCAATCTGCGCATCATCCGTTTCTTCATGGTGCTGTCCGTGGGTATATTTTGAAAATCCCCAGATCCCGCCGACGATCACCAGCACGGCCAGGATAATGACGAAGGTGTAACTCTTCTTTTTAGGTGCGGCTTCTGTTTCCACTGTTGCTTGCTTGGTTTCCATTTGTGGTATTCAATTAATTTTGAATGAGTGATTTAGTGAATGAGCGAGTGAATGAATTCCTTTTACGCACTTACTCATTCTTTGATTTAGTTTAGTTGATAACCCCTGCGACTTGTTCTAATTTTTTATAAGCGACAACCGCGTCGGCTTTGGCCGATTCGTAATCGATGCGGGATTGTACCTGCGCCACGTCCGCATCCAGCAGATCGGTGGTGGTTACCAGGCTGTTATCATATTTATTTTTAGTAATCCGATAGTTTTCGCTGGCTTGCTCTACGGCTTTGGCATACACATCAATTTTTCTTTTACTCAAAACATAATTGTAGTAAGCGGTATTGATTTCCAGATGAACCCTGTCGAGAATGATCGCCTCATTGGTTTTCAACTGATAAGCTTTCGTTCTAGCCTGAGCAATTTTCGCGCTTGATTTCCAAAGCGATGCCACGTCATATTTGACACCTATACCTGCATTCACCGCATTGGGCACCGTAACAACTCCGGGGATGCTCAACGCCACATACCCCGCGGTCAGCGCCACACTTGGGTACATATCCGCTTTTGCGACGTGAATGTCGGAGTCCGCAGCTTTCTGGCGGATGCCGTTTGCAGCAATGTCCTTCCGGTGAGAAAGTGCCGTCTGCTCCCACTCAGCAGCATTTCCTTCCTCTTTCAAAGTCAGGAAGCTGGCCGAATCCGCCTCAATCGCCGTACCTTCCGGCAGGCCGAGCATCAGGTTCATATTAATGGTGGTGATTTTCAGATCGTTCTCTGCATTTAGAAGCGCCAGCTCCACATTCGATTGCTGCAATTGCGCCTTCATCAGATCGTTACGGGCCAGAATTCCGTTTTTCTCACGATTTGTAAAATCCTGCACACGCTCCTTTTCGCGTTCCAGGTTCTCAGCAACCAGGTTCACCGATTTTCTTGCTTTATATAAATTTCCGTAAGCAGCCACCGCATTCTGCACCACAGCTTGTTTATCATTATCAGCGTCCAGCTTGGCAGCTTGTTGCAGATATTTGGCAGATTCAATGCCATACTTAAACCGGAAGCCCGAGAAAAGCGGCAGAGATGCGCTCGCCATCCCGTACATTGCCTGATGTACAGCAGGGAAGCCTCCTGATTTTGTGGTATCGCTGCTTTCCTGATTGGTTTTCAGGTTAATGTTCGGCGTGTTGACGCGCAGGTAAGATGCAGATATGCTAAATCCCGGCAGCTGGTTTTCTTTGATCTGACGGATTCCGAGTGTGGCCAGATCAATGTTAGACTGGCTGAGCTTCAATTGCTTACTATTTTTCAAACTCATTTCAATGGCCTCTTCGAGCGTAATGGTGCGTGCGGTCTGGGCAAATGAATGAGTCGTGGTCACCAGCCAGATCAATCCGGCGGATACCCACATCATTCTTCTAACTTTCGATGCGGTGTTCATTTGTAACTGTCGATTTAAATAAACTTTTCAGGTGTTGGCTAAGTTTGCGTTTGAGATATCGCTGGAAGTCCTCCTCGCTCATGGATTCCAGGTTGTTGATTTTCTTGTAAAAATCCTGCGTTGCGATGGCATAATTAATCGTGCCATATAATGTGGTGGACATCAGCCCCATATCGATATTTTTCCGGAAAACCCCGGCGTCCTGCCCCTCGTTGATCAGCCGCTGCATTAGCTCCATATTCCGGAGTTTCAAGCTTAAAATGTATTCGGAAATGATGGGTGTGCGCTCGGAAGAAAGCTGCTCGCGCAGCATAATGTTATGGAAGCATTGATTTCCCATCAATCTGTCTATCACGCTGTCGATCAAAATGTTGATCTTTTGCATCGGTACCAGGTCCTCATCCATCAGCAAGGTTTCGAGCCTGGATCTTGACTGGTTCATCCGGAGCTGGAAAAGCGCTTCGATCAGCTTTTCCTTCGAACCGAAATAGTAGGAAATCATCGAAACATTCACGTCAGCTTCCTGCGCAATGTCCCGCACCGAAGTTCCTGCAAAACCCTTCTGAGCAAATAACTGCTCCGCGACCTCTATAATTTGCAATTGTTTGGCGTTGTATTCCATTTAACCTTCTCATTAACAGTTATCTTTTTTTCGTTTTTTGTTAATGACAATGCAAAAGTAAAATACCCTAAAACAAAAATCAAACGTTTGTTTGATTTAATTAAACAAACGTTTGATCCGTAGAAGTATTTATTGGATAAGTACCATTAAAATTTTTTAATGTCCGAAAATGTAGACACCAGAGGAAATCGGAAGGAAGTTGCTTGTGTCTATTTTACGCGGTCAGGATTCTCACTGACGAACGCACCCCAGCCGCCCTTCTTGGCTTTTTTGGCTGTGCCGGTTGAAGAAGCTGCCGGAGAATTGGCGTGGTATTGATGGCAAATCGCGATGGCAATGCCGTCGGTAGCATCCATAAATTCGCGGCTCAGCTCCATTTTCAGGATCTTTTCTAGCATGTAGGCAACCTGCTCTTTGGAAGCATTTCCACTTCCCGTCACAGATTGTTTTACTTTCTTGGGGGAGTATTCGACGATCGGAATGTTGCGGGACAATGCGGCGGCCATCGCTACCCCCTGCGCCCGGCCAAGTTTCAGCATCGATTGTGCATTTTTGCCGTAGAACGGATCCTCAATCGCCATTTCATCCGGCAGGTAGTCTTCGATGAGCTGCGTCAGACGCTCAAAGATTTTCTTTAACTTCAATTCGTGGCTGCTATATTTGCTCAGATGAATCACACCGTACTGAACAAGGGTAATTTCCTGACCTCTTACCGAGATCACGCCGTACCCCATCACCTGCGTACCGGGGTCAACTCCAATAATCACCTTCTCGGAAATCTGCGTTTTGATCATGGTGCAAGATAACGAACTCTCCCCGCCAAAAGAAAAATCAAGCCGCCGTAACCTGCTCTGGGCAGCCAAGCTGATCATCACCATCCTGATCCTGGCCTACATTTACCGCACATTCCAAAATGAGCAAAAAGGCGTCGGGGATATCAGTAAAGTTTTGCTTAACCTTTTTTCTCTCAATCATTTACCGAAAATCATAGCTGTTCTGCTCCTCGTCCCCGTCAACTGGGCGCTGGAAAGCCTGAAATGGAAAACGCTGGCCCAAAAAGTGATGGAACTCAGCTTCTGGGACGCTTTCCGCGGTACATTAACCGGCCTGGCGGTGGGTGTAGCAGTACCCGCGCAGCTAGGCGACACCATCGGTCGCATCGCTTCATTAAAATCCGACCGGCGACTCGAAGCGATTGGCGCTGCGCTGATTTCCAACGGTATACAGTTTTACGTTTCCGTTTTCTTCGGCGCGCTTGGCTGGATGCAGGTAAGGGAGCAGCTCAACATTCCGACAGTTACCAAACAAGTTTTAGACATTTTACTCATCATCATCCTGATCCTGGGTGCGCTCGCCACACTTTTCCGAAAACCTTTAACCGACTGGCATCCCACAAAACCCATTTTTATCACAATCCACTCCTATCTCCGAATAGCGGGCAGCTACACCCCGGCTGAGATCGGCTTATCCGCTTTATTCGGCGCATTGCGGTACCTCGTTTTTCTGACGCAGTTCATACTCATCCTCTCACTTTTCGATTTTTCAGTGAGCATGATCGACCAGTTCGCCTGCGTTTCGCTGATTTTTTTGGCAAAAACATTGATACCGGCCGTCAATGTGCTTGGTGATTTGGGTTTACGGGAATTCACCGCGCTGGTCGTTTTTGCATCGTTTAATTTACCTCCCGAAAAGATCATCGCCGCCACTTTTCTGGTGTGGATCATCAATGTACTCGGACCTATCCTGATTGGCATTTTTCTGATCTGGAAGTACAAATGGAAACAGATCAGATTATGAGCATTTGGATCTGCATTCTTATCGGCAGCTACGCCATTTTTACCTTGGCCCTCACTTTTTTATGGGTTAAAATAAAACCGGCGCCGGGAAATAGCGACCTATCCGGCGTCAGCTTTACAGTGATTATTCCGGTACGGAACGAAGCTGAAAACATTGGCGCACTGCTCGAAGATCTAGCCAATCAGACATTTCCGAATAAACAATTCGAAGTACTGGTCATGGATGACAGCTCCACAGATTCCACGCGAGAAGTGGTTAATGACGTCATTTCCAGGACACATTGCGACATTAAGCTCATCGCCCTGCCCAACATTCCCACCACGTCACCGAAGAAACGCGCCATCGAAACCGCGATCCAGCAGGCAAAAGGAAATCTGATCGTCACCACGGATGGCGATTGCCGAGTAAAACCGGGCTGGCTGCACGCAATCGCCAATTTTTATATGGAAACCGGCGCAAAACTGATCAGCGCTCCGGTCACTTTTTCCTCCGAAAAAACCTGGACAGACCATTTACAAATCGTTGAATTCGCCAGCCTGATCGGCAGCGGCGCCAGCGCAATTTCAGCGGGATATCCGTCCATGTGCAACGGCGCAAATCTGACTTATCAAAAAGAAGTTTTTTTCGAGGTCAATGGTTTTGAAGGCGTCAGGCACATTGCCTCGGGCGACGATGAATTTCTGATGCATAAAGTAGCAGCACGTTTTCCGGGTGGCGTGAAATTCCTAAAAGACGCGGACGCCGTCGTAAGTACCGGCGCACACGACAATTGGGCGTCGTTTTTCCGGCAGCGAAAACGCTGGGCGAGCAAGTGGAAACATTACAAAAGCCGCACGCCGCTTATACTCGCGCTCTACATTTTCCTATGCAATTTTACACTTCTTTTGAGCGGAATCCTCTGGCTGTCAGGGTTTTTATCATTTAACTCCCTCCTGCTGATTATTGCGCTTAAATGCGTCCCCGAGTGGTTTTTCCTGGGCAGTGTTTTGAGTTTTCTGCAAAAACCCAGATCTATCTTCTACATTCCGGTCACGCAAATTTTCTATCCCCTATATGTCTGCTTTTTCGGTCTAGCTGCACAAAAGCCTGAGTATGAATGGAAAGGCCGCAAGCTGGTTTGACTGTCCGGAACAAAAAAATTGCCCGCAAACTTTGCAGGCATTTTAAGAGTCACATAACGCTATATAAGATCAAACTTATTTTTTGAGCAACTTGGAAGAATATTTTCCTTCCTCGTTGACGACATTCACAATGTAAAGTCCCTGGGTAAAAGCCTGCACATTCACGGTCAGCTCGGTTTCATTTTTGCCTGGGTTTGCCTGGAAAACCTGCTTACCCGCCTGGGAGAATATTTCCACTTTTTTCAGCGGCGAGAAGCTTTTTACATTTACCTGGTCCTGGGTTGGATTTGGGTAAAAATCCACCACGAGGCGGCTCTCGCAAGTTCCGGCATCCACGCTGCGGATTGCGCTATATTCAAACCTCCCATCAGTATCAACTTGTTGCAGACGATAGTAGTAAGTTTTCGCGGCCACGGTTTCCGATCCGAAAGGAGAGTCAGCAAAACTGTACTGGCTTTGCGCCGGGTTGTAATCCACCTGCGTCAGCAGGCTGAATGTTCTTGCATCCGACGAACGTTCCACAACAAAGTGCGAGAAATCTTTCGCTTCCGTCACCGCCCATTTCAGGTTCACATCACAATTTTTCTTTTCAGCAGTGAAATTGGCCAATGTTACCGGTAATGTGTTGCCCGGAGGAGGACTCGTGTAGCAGCTGCCGGCCGATTCGGGATATGTAATGCTGATGGTTTTCCATGGATCCACCGTTAACCGGATGGTTGCGCCGGCATTTTTCAACGAACTGAAACGGTCAACCACTTCCACCCATTTGCCGCCCTGCTTCTCCCATCCCGGCCACGCTGTACCGCTTCCGTCGCTGCCGATCGCCGCGCCAGGGAACAAAATGCTTCCGGTCAGCTCCTGATTATTGTCTTCCTGGATCACTTTTCCCTCAGAATCAATCCATTCGATTTTCGCCTTCTTGCCTTTCACATCGTAATTGGGAGTAATCGTATAGTCCAGGTAAGGCGCATTTTTGAAGCATTTCGAGTTTGCTACCACCTCGATCGCATTTTCAACCGGTTTGGTCACAGTGGGGATAAATGGCCAAAAGTGGATTTCATGACCGTCGTGATCGAAGGATTTTGCGATAACCTGACCATTCAGGTTTCCATTATTTTTCTTGAAAACATCCGCTTGTGGCGCCAGAATTGAACCGAAGATCACATTGCCTTTCAAAGTCAGCGACTTGGTAGCGTCAGGAAAGTTGTAAACAATGTAAGATGCCTTTGGATCGTCCAGACCGCCTACATTTGGGAATTTCAGATCGCTGTTTCCGCCATTATTTGCGCATAAAGTCGGGAAGTCAACAATATTGATAATGAGACCAAACTTACCGCCGGAATTAGCATATTGTGTGTCCGTTGTACCCAGAGAAGGTCCGGAAGGCACATTTTTGAAATTGATATTATTAATGCTATTCCAAACCGCAGCCGAAACCGTCAGCACATTGATGGCATTTGGATCCACTTGAATCACCGGGTTTTGGTCGAAAATACCTGTCGTCAGGTAAGGCCCCACTTCTGCGCCGGGGATCGGCTGTCCATTTTCTTTCAGGATCGGCAGGTTGTCAGGAAGATCTTTCAACTGGCCTGACGCTTTGATCAGCTGGATAAATGCTGCGTCCACATCAATTTGTCCGGTGCCGGATCCAAAAACATTCTCAAATACCGGGTTGTTGGAAGGTCCAACCTTGTAGCCAGACTTGAAGCTGCTGACATTTGAATTAATAATAAAATTGGGATTGCTATCGAAACCGCCATTTGCATCCGTGATACGGATGGTCGATTCGGCACCATTGTTGTCTGTATACCAGACTTTTAAGTTTGTCAAGCCGGAGGTGTTCGGGGTACCATTTCCGATCTTGACGTAATTATTACCATCTACTTTCAGTGATCCGTTGTTCATCTTTACCCCGCCGCGTACAGCCAGGCCGATGGATACGCCGTCTACAAAATATACACCGTTGCTTTTATTGAATGTAATCTGATAATTTCCATTCTGGTACAAATTCCCTCCGACGGCCACGGGGCCTTCAATTTCGTTGGGAGCTACGGTAAGATCGCCTTTTGTGAAAATGTTAAATCCTAATGCGGGTGCGGTGGGGCTCTGAGCCTGAGCCTGATAAGTGCCTAGTACAGAGCAAGCAAGTGTGTAAAGCAGTAAAAATTTAGAGGACATTGTCGAGTCGAGTTTTTATTTCTCGACGAAATTATGTCCCCTCAAAAAATTAGATATTCTTTTTGTGACCAGTTCTTGGAACTTTGGGGTAATAAAGGAAAAATCAGGGGTTATATGATTACCTAAATTGCACTAAATCAATATAGTACGCAGCAAAATCGGGAATTTCATCTAATATGTTTATCAAGAATATTTTATATCTGCAGTCAACTATTCTACAAAATACTCCGTAAAAACAGCACAGATACCGAATATTCTTGTACTCTTTCGACAGCGTCGCACCAAATTCTTCCTTTAACCCAAATTTAACAAGAGAATTAAGGGCTATTAATCCAAGACGAAAAATTGAAGAATTTTAAGACAGAAAACGGCCTCCTACAATTATTTGGACGATGTACGGCCCCTGATTTCTTTGATCTCGTTCTGCATTTCCTGCAACATGCGCATCAACTGCTGCATATCGGACTGCGGCTCTGGCAACTCCTTGCTATGGAAACTGTAATACTCCCAAAGCTCGATCACCTCAGAAATAGGTACGGTGTAGGCAAAATATTGCTTGTTAAATGATTGCAGCAGCAATGTTCCGTCCTTATTAATCGTCACTTGCTTGAAAACAAAGTCCTGGTCCCCTTTTAAAATACAGATACACGGTGTTTCCGGCTTTAAAGAAGTCCAATCCTGCACGTATCGGGTAATAATGTCCGCGCCCTCAGGTACTGGCAGCATGGAATCACCTACTGTGGGAAACATCCTGAATGTGCCGTTTTTAGGAACCGTAGGCAAATTAAACCTGGGTAAAGCGGAAAGAAACTCAGGATCGCTGTATCCCGAGCGGTACCCGGCTTTGGCGTGCACCGGCACATATTCAATGTTCTCATTCTCGTCCTTATCGACCGTAATCGCGAGCACGCGCACCTGGCTGCCTTTCATAAAAAGCTCGCTTCCATCCTCCAAGTCCTTGATTTTCTGTTCCGAAAGCTTGGTAAGATCGATTTTTAATATGCTGTCGATACTCATCCGGAAGAATTCGGAAAAGTTAATCAGGTCGTCGACGGTGGGATTGGCTGTCCTGCCGCTTTCATGCGCATTCAATTTTACCCTGCTGATACCGAGCTTTTCAGCCAATGCTTCCTGGCTGAGCCGTTGACGAAGACGAAGAAACTTAATGTTAACCGACCAAAATATATCCTGAGCGCCCATAATGTTGATATTTACAAAATCAAATATAAGATATTTATAATATCAAAAATCAAAAGACAAAAATATTTTTTGCTTAAAATATTGCTTCTCATGCGTTTGTAGAATCCGCAGGGCATTAGTTTGACCTTTTGCGACGTTTTTTTGTTGTCAAATCAATGGCCGTCCTGCTCGTGCCGGTACGCTAAGCCCCAAACTCCTATTATATGAATGATCAGGTTGTACTTGTAGATGAAAATGACTTGGCTATCGGCCTGATGCCCAAGCTGGAAGCCCACCAAAAAGGTCTCCTGCACCGCGCATTTTCGGTTTTTATTTTCAATTCGAAAGGCGAAATGTTGCTTCAACAGCGTGCATTCGGCAAATATCACTCAGAGGGCTTATGGTCGAACACTTGCTGCAGCCATCCTTTTCCCGATGAACCGACCGAGGAAGGCGCTGTCAGACGATTGGCGGAAGAAATGGGCATACGTACCGATTTGCACTTTCTTTTTGCATTTCAATACTGTGCAGATCTGGAAAACGGGCTCACAGAAAATGAATATGACCATGTTTTTTGGGGAGTTTCGGATGCAATTCCAAACCTTGACCCGCTGGAAGTGAGCGACTACCGTTATGTAGCAGCTGAAACTTTGAAAACGGATATGCAAGCACACCCGGAAAATTATACGGAGTGGTTTAAAATCTGTCTTGATGAAGTTTTATCAAAGATCGAGTCGCAAAAGTCGGGTTTGTAAATAGTTTGTCTGGGCAACATTCCTTTCATAAACATTCGTGACACTTTCCCTCCGATCAAACCACAAAAATTCCGGCTTTTACCCCAAATAGTTTGTAGAAGTCCATTTCAGAAAGGCTCGCCGTGCGTCAGGGACACCAGCGTATTAGTCAATCCTGGCAGGTGCGCCAAGGTGCGGAGCGCCAAATCCGTCGTCCATTTTTTGCCAAATAAGCCTTGCAAATAATAGCCTGCGGTGATTCGCGAGAGAAATGCTTTGTTCCAGGCAGCCTTATAATGTTCGCGGGCTTCTTCTTTGGTTTGCTTCTTCCCAAAATATAAGGTTAACTCAGCCTCCAGCAACTTAGAGGCGCGCATTGCCATACTCATCCCGTTTCCACAGAGCGGCGTAATCGATCCTGCGGCGTCGCCCAGCAGAAACGCACCATTTAAGTCTGTATGCTTCTTACTGAACTGTACATTGCTGATAATCAGCGGCTGATCATAAATAAATTCCGATTCTGTAAAGTAAGTTTTCAAAAAAGGATTCCGATGGAGAATGTGCCTTTCCATTTCCTTCACATTCTTTCCATGCGCCCGCAAGTTTTTCGCGGTTGTCAGATAGCACAGGCAATGCCAGTCCTGATCCACTTTTGAGATACCGCAATAACCGTCCTGGAAATTGTGCAGCTCGATGCGATTGGCGGCTAAGTTACTCTTAATGTGATACTTAACACCAATATAATTAGCCGAGTCTAGCTCTTTCCCTGCATCCTGACCACCCATGAAATTCGGCGTATATTTTCCATAACTTCCACAGACCGCCTTTGCACGAAAATCACCCAGATTTGTCTGGACCTGATGAAAACCCGTCCCGAAATCCTGCTGATTGCGCACTTTACAGTTTTGCAAAACAGTCACACCCTTTTTCTCCGCGATTTGAAAAAGATAATTGTCGAGACTGTATCGGCTAATCCCAAAGCCGCCCAATTGCAAATCATGTTCGAGCATAAATCCCCGTTCCGAGCTGACTCCCAGTTTATTAATGATCGGAAGGTTCAGAGATTCAAAGGGTAACCCGAGCTCTTTCAGAAAATCGCGGCTCTCTAACGAAATGTACTCGCCGCAAACTTTATGGAAAGGATAGGTATTTTTTTCAAAAAGTATGACGGAAAAATCCTTGTCCGCGAGCTGGATAGCCAGGCACAAACCGGCGAGCCCGCCGCCAATGATCGCGCAATGGTAAGGATTATCCTGCATTTCCATAGATGATCACTTCATGCCTGAATGCCCATTTATTACGGATGGAAAAGGTTTTTACGCCCGCATCCTTAATAATTTCCTGCCATTCTTTTTTCTTAAAACCCCGCAAAACCGAGAGCGGCGCATCATTCTTGACGAGGTAGGATTTTGAAAAAAGCTTTGTCAGCCATTTAATAGAATAGTAAGCCAAGGGATTGCGTTCCAGATCGTTGATCACTAAAACCGAGCGATGTTGCAATGTGAAATGCATCAGTTCAATTAGCTGCTCTTTATTCAAATGATGGCAAAAAAGACAGGCGTGAATGATATCGACTTCATGTAAGTGATTGAACAACTGGCGGTAATCGTCGCAAATCAATGTTACCGATTTGCCTTTCAGATTTTCTGTGGCGTACTCAATGCAGACTGGTTTGAGATCTACGCCGTACAGATTAAGATCGAAATTTGCTTTGGCATTCCAGTTGGCAATCCGTTTCAAGGTATCTCCGCCGCCGCAGCCAATGTCGGCTAAAATGTATGGCTGGCCTTTTTTCAAAACCTTTTTTAAAGCTGCAAATGAAATGTTATATCCTCCCAGCCAGTGGTTTATGAAATCCAGCTCTCGTAAATTCTGAAACAAATCTTCGGCAGGTATCTCGTCCTGGTCCAAGAGTTCTTTCTCGCCGCTCCTTGTTTTAAACATACCGGAGCTGCATGGTTTCAATGCTCAGCCCGGGGCCGAATGCAGCAGCAAAAATCCGGTTGCCTTTATGCTCCGGCTTGGCTTTTTCGACTAATTCCTTCAAAACAAATAGCACCGTCGGCGAAGACATATTGCCATAATTTTTGAGCACATTATAAGTCGGCATCAGCAAACATTTATCCAGTTCGAGCGCCGCCGCGAAATCGTCCACAATCCGCTTTCCACCAGGATGCACCGCCCAATGCTTGAAATCGTCCGGATTTAAGCCTGTCGCCGACATCATCGGTTTGATGTTTTTCCGGATCAGATCGGGAACGTAGGAAGACAGGTTCATGATAAAACCCGTCTCAGAAAGCCGCCAGGCCATATCCGAGTAGCCATTGTGCAAGATCATCGAATTAAAACCATCGATCTCCACCTTGTGCAAACCTTCGCCCGAAGGCTTTGAATCGACCAAAACTGCTACCGAGCCGTCGCCAAAAAGCAAGTTCGAAAGTAGGTAGTCATCATTATATTGTTTCTGAAAATGAATCGAGCAAAGTTCGGTGCATACCACCAGCACCCGCGCGTTGGGTTGACTTCTGCAAATCGCATCCGCATTTTTCAATGCTATCACCGCAGCATTACAGCCCATAAAATTAACGCTGCTGCGCTGGATAGTCGGCTTTAATCTTAGCTCTCGCATCAATTCCACGTCCAGCCCGGGCGCAAAAAGTCCTGTGCAAGTGACTGTGATCAAGTGCGTAATGCTATTTTTAATCTCTTCAAAACCGTGGATTTTCTCGATAGCTTTCCGGGAAAGCCGGGTAGCTTCCTGCTGGTAAACTTCCATGCGCTTGGTAAGGCTTGGTTCGGGAAGCAGGTCGGCGGATTTGTTGAAGAAATTGAAATCCTCATGCTTTTTGTCAAAATCAGCAAGCACCGAGTAGCGCTTTTCGATACCGGTTTTTCCGGCAACAATTTTGATCTTTCTCTTATTCGTAATGTCGTCTGTGGATCTGATGTAAAAGTCGGAAAGGGCTTCCTGCGAATAGCAATAGTCGGGAACGGCAGTTTCAATAGCTGATAGGTAACTCAAAGGATTTCTGTCGATAATAATTAGTACAAGGAAACAACCATTCATGCATATTGCCGCGACCCAGTTCATCCGCATGGTATTTCGAAAATTGGCCTGCGTGCGGTCCTTCCAAACCAGGAAGAGCCAGTATCCAAAATAGGCTACAATCGGGATGAAGAATACCTGGACGATGTAAAAAATCATTCCAAGGTCCCTTTCCGTAAAGTACAAATAATAAAATACATTACAGAGCAAGAACATCAACCCGGTGAACAGAAAAGTGCCCAGATAGCCCAGTTTGTAACTTAATGTGACAATTCCGTCTTTCAAATCCTGCCGGTGCTGGTAGATCTGCGTGAGCGGATAAGCCCCCGCGATCTGGAATGTGCAGCCAAGTAGGACATATATATTTGCCTGATTGAGCCGCAGTCCGGCACCGGAAACCCCGGCGATCGACATGTAATACGTAAACGCGCCCTGAAAGAATGCCACCGTTAAAAAACCGACTACCGGATACTTTTTCAGCCGCACTTGTCGCGAGCTGTAAGCCCGCGAAGCCAGAATGTACAGCACCAGACAAACCGCGAATAATGTATTTACGAAAATCAGGGACAAAACGGTTGCCAGGGTATCCAAAAAAAGTGTGAGGTAAAATAAATGGATCGTAGGCATCGGCGGTTTTTCGAGCCCGCCGATGCTCTCTTCATCCTTATCAACAAAACTGTTATACCCATTACTAGCAGGATAAACCAGCAAATGAATGATCAGAAACGCCCACAATGCCTGCCGGTGCACTACCGTTTCTGCCTGACTATAAGCAAATAAAAACAGCGGCATCAGGAAAAATGAAAACGGAATGCGGAGTAATTTGATGGTATTGCGGTCGATGAGCATGGCCCGGGAGGTTGATCATTTGTAAATATCCTTCAAATCCTTTTCAAAAAGCGTGTAAGGATCATTGTAGAATTTCACAAAATCAGGCGCGCTCACCTGCTCGGGAAATGGGGCGTAATAATGTGTGGGACTTTTGGTATCATTCCGCCAGACGAGTACGTAGGACAAATTGAGTTTTTCGGCGGTCAAGGTTTTTAGTAATGTCTCAGTCCACCAGGTTGGATTTGGAATGCTTTCAAGGCCCGTTTCTGTGAATGCTGCGAGTTTACCGGCTTTCTTGGCATAGGCGGAAACGATTTTCAGTTTTTTAAGACCAGCTTCCAGGTTATATTTTCCATCGCGGCCAAAGTCGCCGTAATTGTCCATCCCTACCATATCTACCCACTCGTCGCCGGGGTATCTTTCCAGGAATTCGGGTTCGGAGTTGAATTTATTGTCGGGCGAAAAAGCGTAAATGAAGTTATGAATATTCACGCTATCACGCAGATAGGAAACCGTAAATTGCCAGACGGCTATAAAATCTTCCCTCGAAGTGTGTCCTTTCCCCCACCAGAACCAGTCACCGTCAAATTCATGGAAAGGTCTGAAAATCATCGGCGCCAGTGTGCCATCTTTTGCTTTCACGGAATTTGCGAGGTTGCCAATCGTTTTCAAAGTTTTCTTGTAGGCCTCATGATGCGAGCCGCCGGGCTTGATCAGTGCCATCGCGGCCACCGAAACCGAGTCTTTCCAGTAAAAACCGCCTCCCGAAGCCGGGTTTGCAAAATGCCAGGCGACCGTCGTGATGCCGCCCCGGGTATATGTATCCAATATGTTTTTGCGTAATGCTTCCGCTGTTCTTACAATCTCAGCTTCCGGCCGCCCCGACAACCCCATAAAATCCACCCCGATCACCGCCGGGTGCGACCCCGTCACCGATTTCACATCCGAACGCTCCTCATCCCCTACCCAGCCGTGCCCATACTCTGTAGCATGCTGGTGCCCGAACAGGATGTGGTCTTGGGCCAGCATTCCAAGGTTTTTGTATAATGCTTTGGTTTCCTTTGTCGCGTTTTTGTCGATTTGAGCGAAGGCAAGGGATTGAAAAATCAGGAATAGGGAAGCGGAAAGCAGGAGTCGATTCATAATGTGCTTCGTTTGGTTCAGGTGTCTGCAAATATGGAAATTATTTGTTGTGGAGAATAAATTTTGGGCGATAGACATAAAAAAAGCGGATATGCTTTCGCATACCCGCCGACGGTGTGTGTGAACAAATTAGTTATCCAGGTTTGCTACTTTAAGTTCTCCATAAGCAGTGCTTCCGTTGCTCAGCTTGGCGTAAGCTTTGTAGTGCACTTTCTTCACGTCTGGATCAAAGGTTCTTGTATTGATATGTACATCCAGATTGAAAGGCTCAGTGAATTTTATAAGATCATGGACCGCTGCATCCAACACTGGAATTTGTCCGGGAGGAGTAAACAAGTCCTCACTGAAAAATACGATTCCATACTCGGTGATCGGCACCGTTCCGAGTGTAGAAAATTGAAGACTAAATGTCACTGTCCTGTTTGTTACAGCTGGATTTAATGTCGTAATCCTTGCCGGTACCGGCCGCTCAGGAACAACGTGGTCCTGGCAGGAAAAGCTCATGGCAAATAGTGATAGGAAAAGCGCCGATGACAAAACGAATAGTCTGGCAACTGGGAAATTTTGCTTCTTCATTGATTTAAGAAATTGTTGTGAGAAACAATTTTACAGAAAATGGATTGCAAGATTTTCAACCAAGACTCCCGGAAAGGCCGTCAATTATCTATCGGCAGTCTGACAATTATTCTGCGGTCGTAAAACAGTCGCTAAAACAGACATGAGTATTTCACCTAAGCCACACCGCCGACAACGTATCTATTCCGAATTTTTTTAAAAAATATATAGAATAAGATGAACGTTCAACGCCAAATTCACTGTTATGGCGAATATAATTCAATAATGAACCCATAAACCCGAATAATGACAGCTCCTGAACTGGTACTCGATAAAATCGATCTAAACATTCTCCGGATCATACAGGAAAATGCGCGTATGTCGAATGCAGACCTGGCGCGGGAGCTGGAAATGGCCCCTTCTGCCGTACTGGAAAGGGTGAAGAAGCTGGAACAAAAGAACGTAATCACGCAATATACAACCCGCATTAATCCGGCAGCTTTGCGGCAAACATTGCTCGCTTTTATTTTTATGAGATCCTCCGAGGGGATTGGCAGCAATGTTACTACCAAAGAGCTGGCGAAAATCCCGGAAGTTCAGGAAGTACACCACATTGCGGGCGATGATTGCTATCTCGTGAAAGTCAGGACAACCGACTCGGCCTCACTCATGGAATTGATGCGCAACTCATTCAGTAAAATTCCCAATATCCTTTCCACGCGAACTACCATCGTGCTGGAAACCGTGAAAGAAGAACAACTTTTAGTAATACCAGAAAAATAGCCTGGCCATGGCAACAGAAAACAAAACACCGTCTACACTTATCGTGGCACTTGCATTTGCCACGGTTTACATTGTTTGGGGCTCTACTTACTTCTTCATTCAGAAGGCGTTACACGGCCTACCGCCATTTTTTCTGGGCGCATTCCGGTTTATTATCGCTGCTCTTTTAATGCTGGGTTGGAGCTTGTCCCAGGGTGAAAAAGTATTTTCCTATAAAATTGCCAAACCGGCTATCATTACCGGTTTGCTGCTGCTTTTTGTTGGAAATGGCGTGATTATCTGGGTGGAGCAATTTTTGCCGAGTGCCATGGTGGCGATCATGGTGTCATCAGCGCCGCTGTGGTTTGTGCTGCTGGATAAACCAAAATGGACAGAAAATTTCAGCAACAAAACTACTATTATCGGCCTCCTGATCGGTTTTGCCGGGGTGATCCTGCTGTTTTATGAAAAAATTGTAGCTACCATGTCCTCCCTGAACAGTTCCCGCGATTTGTTCGCAATGGCACTGGTAGTCATCGGGTCGATGGCCTGGGCGGGTGGTTCGCTTTATTCGAAATACAATTCGGTCTCCAATTCGGCGACGGTCAATTCCACCTGGCAAATGTTTGCGGCGGGCGTGGCTTTCATCCCTGGCATTTTCCTCTCGGGCGAATCAAAAACGCTTGACCTGGCCAGTGTACCCGCCGACGCGTGGATGGCTACGGCGTATCTGGTGGTTTTCGGATCGATTGCTGGTTTCAGCGCTTATGTGTGGCTGCTGAAAGTGCAGCCAGCCACAAAAGTGAGCACGTATGCTTACGTTAATCCGGTGGTAGCAGTGATTCTAGGCATGTTTTTCGCCGGCGAGTCGATCATACCTTTGCAGATCTCCGGCCTGATCATCATTCTCGGAAGCGTCCTGCTGATCAACCTGCGTCACTACCGCAAACCGAAGCCCACGGTTTCCAGAACCTACTGATTGATAACAGCACATTAAGGGTTCCAAATTAGCCTTAACAGGACAGAGCTGTACTTGGGACCCTCTCAACCTGAGATATATCACCATTCCTTCTGATCAAGACGACAATCTGCTCGAAATCTATCATTTGCGTCACTTCAAACGCAATGATACCCACGAAGCTTTTGCCGCTGTGATCAAAATTGAGGTGCTTGATTTTCGCTCCCTTAACGGATTCTACAATCGTTGTGATTTTGTGAAGGCTCACTGCATTACGGTAAATGATCCTTAACAGAAAGATGTTTTTCATTTGATTGTTGATTATGTTGATTGTTTTTTCCAAACACATTTTGAGATCGACAGAAAAAGTTTGCTGCAAACCTCCCGCGCTGCTTTTCAGACAGTTGACGGTCATTTTCCAATACAATTCAATCCGGTGGTTGGATATCAGATTTATCGATAGAATTAGGTTGGGGCACCTTGAAAGTCTCAGGTTGCCAGAAGATCATAGAGCCTAACCTCTCCCTTCCTTCTTTATAAATCTACTAATTCGATAGACAAAGATGTTTTGAAATTTTTTAAGATGCAAGCATATCTTAAAAAAAACATCACTGAAAACATCGGCCAGCAATGTTAACAGTGATGTAGGAATTAATGCGTGTTGTGAATACTTAAACGTCAGATCAGCTCAGCATTCATGGTGATCTCCGCATTCAGCAGCTGCGAAATCGGACATTCTTTTTTCGCCTTGTCAGCAATCTCCGCAAATTTTTCAGCAGAAAGATCAGGCACTTTGGCTTTCAGTTCGATGGCGCTTTTTACGATCTGGCCTTTTGCAGGATCCAGTGAAATGGTAGCAGTTGCATCCAGTTCGTCGGCCGTAAAACCTGCTGCATTCAATTCGAAGGCAAGTTTCATCGCGAAGCAGCCAGCGTGTGCTGCGGCAACCAGTTCCTCAGGGTTGGTTCCTTTGCCATCGGCGAAACGGGTGTTGAAAGAATATTGGGTATTTTCAAGGACAGTGCTTTGTGTACTGATGGTACCAGTACCCTCTTTTCCAGTACCTTTCCAAACGGCTGTGGCTTTACGGTTAATCATATCCGGTTTTTTAAATTTTTAAAAGTTGAAGAAAAAACATGCTTGATGCGATGAAAAGTAACATCTATCTCCCATCTACGCAAATTATTATAGTATTAACAGAAACAATAAACTGCTATCGATCTCTGTTCCAGACTATGCCGGTTGCACTCCGGCCGACCGGTTTTGTTTTGTCGCGGGCATTGATTTAGTTAATGTTCGTTAATGGCGGGGGTATCATTAAACTTCATGGTCGTACCTCAATCTAAAACCATATTTTTAAAACCAATTCACATTTTAATTTAGCACAATCATGAACAAAAAACTCATCCCCCTACTGCTTGTTTTAGTAGCCATCTTTCAAGGCTGTCGCGGTCCCGAAGGACCTCCGGGACCTGAGGGTGGAAGCGTAGATATCGTGGGCACGACTTTTGATCTCACAGGCGTGAACTTCACTGCCGATCAGGACTATCAGTTTGGATTGACTTACGCTGCGGCGAAAGTCAAAGTTTTGGAGTCGGACGCCGTGCTGGTTTACATTCTTTGGGGAACTGTTAAATCCGAAGGTCAGGACGTAAATGCTTACAGACTATTGCCTCAGACAGCTTTCTTCACAAATGGCGGTATTTTAACCTATAATTTTGACCAAACGAAAAACGACTTCTCGATTTTCCTTGATGGTAATGTAAACAGAGCGACGCTGTCTGATGATTATACCAAAAACCAGGAATTCCGCATCGTAGTGGTACCAGCGGATTTTGCAGCCCGAACAAACGGAACGGTTGATTTCAAAGATTACAATGCAGTGGTGAAGCATTTTAACATTGACGAGTCCAAAATCAGAAAGATTTCGGCACAATAATCAGAATAAAGTGTATTTTTAAATTTATCAAATCCGGCGGCTAGCCGTATCGCTATCCGCCGGGTTGCTTTTCCAGATTATGAAAAACATTTTTTGCACACTTTTTTTATTGACCCTTACGGCATCGCTGCTGTTCGCACAGAATTTTGCCAGCGAAACCGAAGCTTTTAGAAAAAACTACCGGGACGAATTTTTGCATACGTCCAATTCGCCTTTGAAAAAGGATGACTTAAGGTATCTGCAATTCTTCGAGCCGGACTCTAATTATAAAGTGGTAGCAAAATTTGAGCGGAAAAGAGGCCAGTCTTTTGAAATGCCAACATACAGCGGCGTTAACAAAACCTACGTACGATACGGCGTGTTGAAATTCCGCGTAAATGGCCGGAGACAAACATTGAATGTTTACCGAAGTTTAAGCCTTCAATCGGTTGCCAAATACAAGGATTACCTTTTCATTCCTTTTAAAGACAAGACCAACGGACAAATATCTTACGGCGGCGGACGCTATATTGACCTGAAAACGACCGACTTGAAGAACAACACCTACGTACTTGATTTTAACAAGGCTTATAACCCCTACTGCGCATACAGCGACGGCTATAATTGCCCGATCCCGCCAGCTGCCAACCACCTTTCGGTGGAGATCAACGCCGGGGAGAAAAAATTCGGCAAGGAACATGAAGCCGCAAGCCTTAAATAACATTGTAATTCACAACACACAAAAAAAACCTGATTCTTCCGAATCAGGTTTTTTTACTTCTTATCTTTTTATTTCTTCTCCTCGACCTTCTCAGATTTCAAAATTTCTTTTTGCTTTAATATCCGCTCAAAAACCTTGATATCGTGCTCGGAAGTAAAAATCGAAAATGGTAAATGCAGGAACTGCCCTTTTGAAATCACCAGCACGTAAGCGTCTTCATCTTTGTAACCTTCCATAATCTGCTCCCATTTCATTACGCTCCCTTCTTTCTGGTTGAGCTTCATCAGGATCTGGCGGTTATCAATTTCGTATGAAAACTTCTCGAACATCGGCTTGTATTGCGCCAGCTGGGTGATACCCGTAAACTGGACCAGCCAGAAAAGTACATATAATATAGAGGCTACGACGACGGTAATGTAAATCCAAATGTTGGGATAAACGTCGGTAAGGTTCAAAACAGCGTTGATCAGGAGCAGCGCCAGGGGCACCATAATCCATTTCAATTGTGTCTTGAAAAAATAACGCATGGCCAGGCTAATATACTTCTTGGTAGGTAGTGCGTATTTTTTAGTACGAACCGCAGCCGGGTTCGTGGGCATTTGATAGACGGGTTGATGTTTGTTTACCGAAACTTTGGCCATAACTTGATTTAGAATTAACTATTCGGGTTTTTCAGGATTTGTATCCATAATCTTCCGAAAAATGAAGTGCAAATTTAGAAAAAAGCGGGCGACAATCAGAAAGGCGGGGAAATAAAAAGTAGTTAGGAGAAATAAGTGTAATTTGTCTTTGGTAACTGCGTTGAACATTCGGACGCCTCCGGATCAGGTATGTTGGGTGAAACACGATAATATCAAGCTAAATGAGTTTTCTTTTTCCTTCTTTTTTGTGGGGTTTGCTGGCTGTATCTATTCCAATTGCAATACATATATTCAATTTCCGGCGCACGAAGAAGGTTTATTTTACCAATGTTGCCTTCCTGAAAGCCGTCGATACCAAGACGAGATCTGTGCGCCAGATCAAACATTGGCTCGTTTTGGCTGCGCGGATTCTCGCCATAACTTGCCTCGCCCTGGCCTTTGCCCAGCCGTTTCTTCCCGCAAAAAGTACATTAGCCGTTGACAGAAAGGGAATTACAAGCCTATACCTCGACAATTCCATGAGCATGGAAACCGAGCTCAACAACAAACGCTACCTCGACATTGCCACCAGCCGCCTCGGCGACCTGCTCGGAATTTTTAAAAATGCCACATCCCTGCAACTGGTTACCAACGATTTTTCCGCTCAGGAACAAGGTATTTATCCAGCCGAAAAGCTCCGCGACCGGCTGACTACCATCGGACTTTCCAATACGCCGCGCACCTTGTCGCAGGTAAACCAGCGGCAGGAAAACTTGGCAGAAAGACACCAGAGCAGCGGTAAAAACCAGTTTTTCTGGTTTTCTGATTTTCAGAAAAGTACGGCAGGGAATTTATCAGAATTAAAGATCGACTCGACCAACCAGCTTTTCCTGGTACCGATCCAGGCCCAGGTCGAGAAGAATGTATTCGTGGATTCCGCCTGGCTCAATACCCCGTTTATCAGGGAGTTGCAGAACAACATTCTCTTCGTAAAAGTCAGTAACTCAGGCACCGAGGAAGCCAAGAATGTCGTCTTGAAACTTAGCCTCGACAACACGCAGGCTTCCACAGCCTCCGCCAATGTACCCGCAAATGGTAGCGCGACCGCAAAGTTCAACTTCAATTTAAAAGGCAAAGGTTTTAAAAAGGGGCAGATCACCTTCGACGATTTCCCGGTAACCTTTGACAATGATTACTTTTTTGTCCTGAATTCCTCGCCGCTGATCAGCGTGCTGCACATTTACGGGGAAAAGTTTGAGGGGAACTATATTGAGAATGTGTACGATAATGATAGCCTTTTCGCGCTACAAAGTTTCAGCGCACAGAATGTGGATCCGGGTTTGATCAAAAGTTCTGACCTCGTCATTCTCGAAGGAGTAACCCAGCTTTCGGGCTCGCTGCCGCAGGATTTGCAGGATTTTGTCAAAAAAGGTGGAAGCCTGGCCGTGGTACCACCCACTGCTGCGAATGCTGAAAGTTATGCGCGTTTTCTGAGCGGATTCGGTATTGGCGGATTAAATGTTGCCGGAAATGCTGCTCCTGCCCCGCTCCCACTCGCCGCCCCCGACCGGAATAATCCGTTTTTCAGTGATGTTTTTGAAGAATCCGTCCGGCAGGAATTGAATTTGAATTTACCCTCTGCCTCACCCACTTGGAGCTGGGCGAATGCGGGTCAGCCGCTGCTATCGATGCGAAGCGGGCAGACCTACCTGAACCAGGTTTCCACCGGAAATGGAAAAGTGTACCTGTTTGCCGCGCCGCTCAGTCCACAATTTGGCACCATGGCGCAGCACGCCATTTTTGTGCCGATTATGTATAAAATCGCTGCTTCCAGCGTCCGGGCGCAGCGTACGTCCTATAAGTTTGATGAAAATCCGATCAGCCTGACAGTCGAAAATGCGGGGCCGAATCCGGTTTATAAATTGAGAAAAGACAAAACCGAGATCATCCCTGTGCAGCGGATTGCGGGCAATCAACTGCTGCTGGAAATTCCGGAAGGCGACCAGCTCGGCGAAGGATTGACGGCAGGTTATTATGAGTTGGTTAACAATAATAAAACCGAGCAGATCATCGCCTTGAACCACAACAATGCAGAATCAAAGCTGCAATACTACTCGCCGGACGAACTGCGCCAGGCATTCTCAGGCAAAAAGAATGTGCAGGTTTTCGATAAGATCGACGACGACGCCTTTTCAACTGCATTTGAGCAGCAAAATATGGGCACTACCTTGTGGAAATATTTTCTGTACGCGGCGCTCTTCTTTTTGCTTACCGAGATCGCGCTCATCCGCCTGATGAAGTAGGTTCGGGCGTGTCGAAATTCTTGAAAATTGCGCGAAACATGCCGGTTGAGTTTTATGTTAGCGGTTTTTAAGCCAATTTTGCAACTCATCATTTGACGCCGCAATGCTTTCATCCCGAATCGGAATTCTTGGTGGCGGCCAGCTTGGGTTAATGCTTTTACAAGCCGCTGTGGACTGGAATCTTGATATCCACGTCCTGGATCCCGATGCCGACGCACCCTGCAAAAAAATTGCCCCTCACTTCCAGCAAGGTTCTTTACAAGACTATCAGACTGTTTATGAGTTTGGTAAAAACCTGGACGTGATCACCATTGAAATTGAAAAAGTAAATGTAGAGGCGCTGGAAGCACTCGAAAAAGAAGGCAAAAAAGTGTATCCCCAGCCTTCCGTGATCCGCCAGATCCAGGATAAGCGCATTCAGAAACAATTTTATCTGGACAACCAGCTGCCTACCGCCGAATTTATCTTAACCGAAAATCGCGAAGACGCAGCCAAACACACCACTTTTCTTCCCGCATTTCACAAACTCGGCAAAGACGGTTACGACGGTCGCGGCGTTCAACGGCTGAGTTCGGAAGCAGATTTTGAAAAAGCATTTGATAAACCGGGATTGCTTGAAAAAGCGGTACCCTTTGAAAAAGAACTCGCGGTGATCGTCGCGCGAAATGCAAGCGGTGAAATCACGACATTCCCGACCGTGGAAATGGTTTTTCACCCGGAACACAACCTGGTCGAATACCTTTTTGCACCTGCGGAAATATCAGGATCAGTAAATCAGAAAGCGCAGGAAATTGCCCGGAAAACGGCGGAGGCTTTTCAAATTGTGGGTTTACTCGCAGTGGAACTCTTCCTTACTCCCGAGGGTGAAGTGCTGATTAACGAAGTAGCGCCTCGTCCGCATAACAGTGGCCACCACACAATCCGCGCCAATGCTACCTCACAATACGAACAACATTGGCGGGCGATTTTGAACCTGCCGCTGGGTAGTACGCATGCTTACGGCCCCTCGGCGATGGTGAATTTGTTGGGCGAAGATGGCTACGAAGGTCCCGCAGTGTACGAAGGCATGGAAACATTACTGTCGACGGAAGAGGTTTTTCCCTTTTTATATTGGAAAGCCGTGACAAAACCTTTTCGAAAAATGGGGCACATTACCATTATGGATGCCGACATTCATGCTTTGAAGGATAAGGTTGATTTTGTAAAAAAGAATATCCGGGTGATCAGTAAAAAACCCTAACACAATATGGTTGGAATTATCATGGGAAGCCTTTCGGACAGAAAGGTGATGCAGCAGGCCGCAGACGCACTTTCGGAGCTGGGCATCGCGTATGAAATGGAAATCGTGTCGGCGCACCGTACACCTGAGCGTATGCTTGCGTATGCGTCCAATGCGAGAAGTCGCGGATTGAAAGTAATCATTGCCGGCGCTGGCGGCGCGGCGCATCTGCCAGGCATGGTTGCTTCGCTTACTTCGCTGCCGGTAATTGGTGTGCCGGTGTTGTCGAGCAACTCCATTGACGGCTGGGATTCGGTACTTTCAATCCTGCAAATGCCCTCCGGCGTACCCGTGGCGACGGTGGCTCTGGACGGTGCAAGAAATGCCGGAATTTTGGCAGCGCAAATTATTGGAGCGACTGATTCTGAGGTCGGAAAACGCCTTGATTTGTTTAAAGAAAGCCTTAAGGAAAAAGTCGCGGCGATGAATGATGAATTGAAAAATCAACTTGCAAACTAATACGTCTTTAGTATTTTCGTGTTACAATAGCTCCACTAAAAATTGAATCCCGAATAGGTTATGGAAGACGAATTCCCGAAGAAAAGAAATATCCGTCCTACTGAAAAATCCAACTTGCCTATCGTAACATTGCTGGTTTTGGTTGTTTTGGTACTGGCGATGCTCTATGTCGGTTACGAATATATTTCTGACAGTTCGTCCAATTCCGAGGAGCTGACTTCGGTGGTAGTCGACTCTACTGCGGAAGCCGCCGCCGCCGAGCCGATCACCGACGAACCTGCCGCGGAGCCGATCAAATCGGACGAAGATACCGAAACAGAAAAGCCGAAGGAAGCTGAAAAAGACGAACCTAAAAAAGAAGAAAAGCCCGCAATTTCTGCGGCATCGATTGGCGGAGAGCAGATTACGCATACCGTGAAAAGCGGCGAAACGTTTTCTAGCATTGCCAGCAGATATAACTTAAAAACCGAAACGTTGCAGGGATTAAACTCTTCGGTTTCTGAAATCAAATCCGGGGTAACCAAGCTAAAAGTGCAGGTAAAAGCGGTCCACACAGTCGGTCCCGGCGATATTCTTCGCGTGGTAGCCGGCAAGTATGGCGTTACCAAAGAAGCGATTATGAAGGCAAATGGTAAATCCAAAGACATTTCGGAAAGAGGCGAAAAGCTGATCATACCTTTTCCTGACAGAAAATAGCATTCACAACACCTATCCAACAAAGAATCCCGGATCGTGAGACCCGGGATTTCTTTTTGCATCAGGATTTAGGAATAATGTCTTTTAAAAGTTTCCTGGGCCACCACCCTGTCCGCCAAAACCGCCGCCTCCACCATTACCTCTGCGCAAACCGCCGCCTTCTCCCCCATCAAAATCTCTTCTGCGGTCGTTGTTAACAGGCGCTTTTCCGAAGTTTTTCAACGTGTAAGTGAATGTCAGCATCGCATATTGGGTCAGTACCCGGTTCGTAACATCCTGAATATAAGTCTCCGTCGTGGTCCGGCTGATGCTGTTGTTTTGTTTCAGTATATCAAATACCGTCAGTTTCAATTCACCCGCATTGTTTTTCAGGAATTTCTTGCCGATGCTCGCATTCCACAAGGTGAAGTTCCGGTTATAACCTGCGCCCAAGCCCCGGTACGATTGGTTGTTGATATCTGTTTGAAAAACAAAACCTTTGCCGAAAATCCAATTGACCCGTCCGGTGATGCCCTGGGTGTAATAATTGTTATTGACATTCGGCTGGATCGTATTGCGAACAATGTTATAATTTCCTGAATATGAAACCGTAAAGTCCAGTTTCTCACTAATGTTGCTGCTCACTACTAAGCCCTGCGACACTGCATAAGTATTGGAATAGTTGGCAATGTTGTTGATCATCCCCGGCGATCTCAGATAGTTAAATCCCGTGGTCAAATTCACATTGAGTTTCAGCGGCGCTACCGGTTTTCCGTAGGCCAGGAATGTTCTCGCATTCCAGCTGCCATCCACATTGATCGGCGTAGTCAGCTTCGAGCCGCGTTCCAGGAAAAGACCGTTTGGCAATGTGATCGGCGCTTGTGCGATATATGTCGAATTCACAATCGCATTATTGGTTTGCGTCACAAAAACCATCGCATTGAAGCTGTAAGGCCGTTTTGCGCCAGCCAGCGAATACCGGACATTGAAATTATTGCGGTATTCCTGTTTCAAGTTCGGGTTACCTGCGGTAAGAGCAATCGGGTTACTGTTGTCGACCACATTCTGCAACTGGCTGATGGAAGGCTGGTTCGTCGAGCTGCGGTAGAAAGCCCGGAATTGTGTGCCTTCTTTTGACCGATAGCTCAGCATGAAGTTGGGCAAAAGATTGGTGAATGATTGATCCACCTTATTGTTGGTCGGTGCCAGTTGCTGGCTATACAACCCGGTATTTTGAAAATCAAGCCCCAGGTTCGCTGACCAGGCATTTTTACGATAGCGGTAACCTACTCCGGCGCGGTTAGTCAGGTAGCGGTTATCAAAATTGTTGGTCAATAAAGTATCCAGATCCGAGTAAGTCATATCGTCAAAACTCATATTATAAGTTTCGCGGCTGGAATTACTGTTGCTCAATGTCAGCCCGTAATTAAATTGCAGCTGCCCGGTTTTGCTGATCGGCTCGGTATAGATCAAATTACCGCCCCAGGTATTGCCATTTGATTTGGTATAACTCACCTGATCGGTCGTATCTCCCTGGATCGCAGCGATTAATGAATCGGGCGTGATCCGGTTATTGTAAGTGAAATTTTTGGAATAGAGGTATCTCGTTCCGTTTTTATCATTCAATTGTGTGTTCAGATTAAAGCTGATCGTACGTCCCTTTTTCTCAAAACTGTGGCGGAACAAAACATCATTCGTGAAGTTATAGCCGTCATTTACATTACGTTGCGAGTTATCAATGCTGTTCAATTTGCTGCCGTCGGCCAGGGTTGTCAAACCCGTTTTTACGCTGTTGGCACTGTTGTCCTGGAAGCTCAGGCGTGGTGTGATGATCAGCGAATTGTTGGGGTTAATGTTGTATTCCATCCGAAAATTCAGCCGGTGATTAGCATTTACTGTTGAAGTGCGACTGCTTTCGTTATAAAACTGATTGTCCGCGTCATTAGCCAGAATGTACTTTTGCTGGGTAGTTTGCGCGTTGGTATTGCCAGTCCGGTTAAAGAAATAGCTACCTGACAAGTCTATCTTTTTTCCAATTTTATTGGAATAATTGAGCCCGAAAGAATTGGTACCCGTAATCCCGCTCTGGTTTCCGACGAGGAAGTTATTGCTCGCTCCGCCGCCGCCACGGTTACCTCCTCCCCCGCCGCCGCCGCTTACACCGAGCAAATCCTGGCTGGAAAAATTCTGCACATTGATATTATTGCTCAATCCAATTACCGAAATCCGCTGGTTACCTTTGAAAAAGCTGATATTTCCGCCTGCCTGATATCTGTTATCCAAGCCATAGCCAGCGAAAACTTTTCCAAACTGTCCCATTTTCCGGTCGGCCTTGGTCACAATGTTGATCGTTTTTTGACCATTACCATCGTCAAAACCGGTAAACTGTGCCTGGTCGCTAAGCTTGTCGAACACTTCGATTTTCTCTACAATTTCAGCGGGGAGTGATTTCAATGTCAAAGCCGCATCGTCGCCGAAAAAGGGCTTTCCGTCCACCAAAACTTTATTAACTGTCTCTCCATGCGCTGTTACCGTTCCGTTTGTGACGGTAATACCCGGCATTTTCTGGATCAAGTCTTCTGTCGTCGCATCGGGGTTGGTTTTGAAAGCCGCGGCATTAAACTGCGTCGTGTCGCCTTTTTGCTCCATTGCAGTTACCTGCCCCACTACTTTCACTTCTTTGAGATTGGATACTGCCTCCGTCAGCTGGATCGAGCCCAGATCAAAGACGTCATTGGCAAGTGTGACAGTTTTAGAGAAGTCTTTATAACTCAGATAGGTTACTTTAACAATGTAAGGAACCTGCGTAAACAGACCGGTAAAGGCAAATTTACCATTTACATCCGTCGTCACATATTCCGGCTTGGCGGTCGGTGTGTCACGGGTCACCGCTACGTACGCACCTACCACGGCGGTCCGGCTCACGCTGTCGATGACGGTACCGGTTATCTGCGCATTCTGTGCCGCGGCAATATGGGACGTGACCAGGGCCAGCAGCAAAAGGGCGAATGATGTAATTCTGTTCATGATTTCTGTCAAGGTTTATGCAGTTTAGAGCACCCTTTCCTACAAAAGTTTAATGCTGCTTGACCGCGCTCCCTCACAATCGACAGAACTGCCCGGATGGTAGACTAAACCCGTTTTTTACCCGACAGAAAAAAATCCGGAATGTTCCGGATTTTCTATGATCGATCATTAAAGCCACTTTTTCAGCAGCGCATCATAATCTTGGAGAAACTCTTCGTAGGCTGCTTTCAACTCGGGCAGTGCCTCGGCTAATGTACTGGTATCATTGGATTTCAACCGCCACTCCGCAGCCCGCGCAATCTCTGCAACCCGCGAAACCCCGACTGTTCCCGCGCTACCTTTCAAAGTGTGGAGATTGCTTTTTACCGTAGCAATGTCATCGGTTTTATAAGCTTCCAGCGCGCCGTCCACCAGTTCATTCGATTCATTCACAAAATCTTCAAAAACAGACCATACCAGGTCGGCACCGCCAATTCCATTGAGCTGATCAATAATTTCTTTGTCCAAAATAGGCAATGCTGGCTCCGGCGCGGCTTGCTGACTTTCTTTTGAAATACCCAGATCGGTCCTCGTACTCAAAATTTCCTTAACCTTATGAATCAACGTCTGCGCGCGTATCGGCTTGGCAATGTAGTCGTCCAGCCCCTGGCTCATGAAGCGGTC
Source organism: Dyadobacter luticola (assembly GCF_005860805.1). Classification (GTDB taxonomy): domain Bacteria; phylum Bacteroidota; class Bacteroidia; order Cytophagales; family Spirosomataceae; genus Dyadobacter; species Dyadobacter luticola. Next base: position 2,004,063 of record NZ_VCEJ01000002.1, read on the forward strand.
GCGGTCCTCTTTCATGGAGTAAGCCGTCATGGCCACGATCGGCGGCAGCGCATTCGGATATTTTAGTTTGAGCTGCTGCGAAGTTTCCACGCCATCCATATCTGGCATCTGGATATCCATAAAAATGATATCATACCCGGGCTCCGCTGATTGTTTCCTGGCATCCACAATGTCAATCGCCTTAAAACCACTATCCGCCAGATCCACGACGCAACCTGATTTCTTCAAAATTTCATTCGCCACTTTCCGGTTCACTGCATTATCGTCCACCAGCAAAATCCGCGGGTGGAAGTCGGTAAAGACGTTTTCAATGTGGGTATCTTCAAAAGGCGTGATCGTCTCAGCCTGTGCAACAGTGGTTTCTGTTGTTTCAAAAGTAAACCAGAAAACGCTGCCTTCACCCAATGTCGAATCCACGCCGATATCACCATTCATCAAGGCCGTAAGCTGTTTCGAGATCACCAGTCCAAGCCCCGTACCACCGAAAGATTTGCGGGAAGAATTATCGAGTTGGGTAAATGAGGTAAACAAAATCTGCTTATCCGTAGCACTGATCCCAATCCCTGAATCCTTCACCTCCACCTTGATCTTATTCAGCATTCCCTCTTTTTTGAGCGAGGTCAGGATCACCTGCACCGAGCCGTTTTCAGTGAATTTCAATGCATTGGAAGTCAGGTTTGACAGGATTTGCAGCAATCTTGTCTGGTCGGCAATGATGAATTTCGGGATTTCCGGCGCAATCTGGTAGGTCAAGGTGTTATTCTTGCTTTTAGCAGTTTGGCCAAAAAGCGAGACCAGTTTCAGCAGCAATTCCTCCACCGCAATCGGCGCCTCGTGCAGCTCCATTTTACCCGCCTCAATTTTGGAAAGGTCGAGGATATCATTCAAAATATTAAGCAAAGTCTCGGACGACCGCTTGATAGTCAGCACATAATCTTTTTGCTCCACATTCAAAGGCGTCTCTCCAAGCAGGTCGATCATCCCGATCACACCATTCATCGGCGTCCGGATTTCGTGGCTCATATTCGCCAAAAATCCTTCTTTTACCTTCAAAGAGCGTTCTGCGTGTTCTTTCGCTTTGAGCAATTCCTGCTCGTTACGTTTCAATTCCGTAATGTCACGCGCCAGCACCGCCACCTCCGTCGGCTTGCCCTTGTCATTGGTGAACATGAGCATGTTGATCATGAACTGCCGCTCGGTGCCGTCTTTGCGGTACATGGTGATCTCAAAATTCCGAAGACTTTTCGTTTTCCGCAGGCGGATCAACGCCGAATGTATCTTTTTACTATCCTGGAAAAACTCGGTGACCTTATGCCCGATCACCTCGCCGGGCAGGTAACCCAACCTTTTCAGCACCGACTGGCTGATCATGGTGATCTCACCCTCGCGATTTATCCGGCAATAAATGTCCTGCAAATTCTCAAAAATCCCCCGGAAAAGCTCCTCACTGTGCCGCAGCGACAACTCTGCCTCTTTTCTCCGGGTAATGTCCCGCGCAATCCCCGAAACTTCCTCGATCGTTCCGCCAGCATAATGGATCGGGTTGAGGTAAAATTCGAGCCACATTTCGCCCCCATCCCTTCTATCTATCTTAAATTCAAAATATTGCGGCTCGCCCCTCAGCGCCTGGCGGTATTTGGTTTCCAGCGTCCGCCGGTTATTATTTCCAACCATCCGCCAGCCAAATTTTTCCGCACTGGCTTGCAGCGATGGCCTGATACCAAGCTGGTTATGAATGAGATCGGCATAATTTCTATTAAATGAAGTCAGCTGTAAAGATTTATTTACCGACCAGATCAAATGTGAACTGCTGTCGAAAATCGCATTCAGGCGCGCCACGTATTTGCTTAGTTCCTCCTCGCTCTGTTTCCGCGCGATCGCCATCGCCACCTGCCCTGAAATAAATTCCAGTAATTCCAGGTCACGGGCATCGAACATGTTCGGATCGTCATAGGACTTTACGCCGATAATACCGGTAACCCGGTCGCCGATACGCAGCGGCACGCAAAGCAGCTGCTTGGGCGTGACGCCGTAGAGGTACAAGCTGTTGGTTTTCGCCAGCTGCTCAATGTTTTCGTCCGAAAGAAAAAGCGGTTTATTGGAAGCAATCGCATATTCCGTCAACCCGTTTCCTAGTTTTCTTTTTGTAAACCGCACATTTCCCTGGAAGTACTGATCGACATAATAAGGGAAATAAATGTAGCTTTTGCTAGGGTCGTAGAGTGCGATGAAGAAGTTGTCGACGTCAATGATCTTGCCCAGTTCCTCATGGATACTCTGGTAAAAATCATCCAGGTTTTGCTTTGTGACGGTCCAGTTGGCAATGCTGTAATACAGGTTCTGCGCCTTTTCCGCCCTGATTTTTTCGGTAAAATCATTTAAAATACAGCGAAATGCAGTCGGCTTACCATTATCGTAGCGACAATTCACACTACCCGAAACAAACACTTTCCGGCCTTCCCGGCTCAGAAAAACCGCTTCAAAATTCGGGTTCGCATTTCCCTGCTCAATCAGTTTCAGCTGCGCCAGCGCCTCATCCTTATATTGCGGGTGCAGAATGTCCTCCATCCGCATCGATGCAATTTCGTCGAGCCCATACCCCAGCACCTCGCGCCACGCTTTGTTGACGAAAATAAACTTACCATCAATCGCCACCAGCTGGATCAGGTCGCTCGTATTATCTACCAGGTCCTGCAACTGGGAATTGCTTTTCGCGATCGACGATTCCATCCGCCGCCGCCGGGTAATGTCGTCACCCACCAGCGTCACACACTCCACATCGTCCTGCTCCTGGTGCATCAGCACCGAGTTGATCGAGAATGTCCGCAAGGTTCCTTTTTGTGCCAAAAATGGAATTTCCCTTTGTTCGAGCTTGCGTTTCCCCTGAATCCCCTCTTCCAGCATTTGGCGCACTTCATGCTCTTCTTCCCGGGGGATCAGCGTATCAAACATACTTTTCCCCACCAGGTCCGACTCCTGCCAGCCGGTTTTCAGCAAAGCGTGGGCACTGATATTCCGGATCACAAAATCCGGCGAAAATGTGATTCCGATCAAATTTAAATGCTGCAGCGTCGCGTGTATAGTTTGCCAATCCGTGTGGGACAAAATCATTTCCATGGTATCAGGGTAATCTCAATTTTAGGTTTCCTTGCAATTCTTTATTCGTTAAATCTACGAATTAAGCCTTAATTTTGAACCGTGAAAATGAATTATAAAAATAGGGATGAGTCCCGCGTCAGGGCAAAAAAACACCTTGGACAACACTTTTTGAAAGACCTTCTCGCAGCCCAGCGCATCGTCGACGGACTGACCGGACATCAACATTACAAACAGGTTTTAGAAATAGGTCCGGGTATGGGCGTGCTGACCCAATACCTGATCACCAAACCGGAATTTTCGACTTACGTAATCGAAATTGATACGGAGTCGGTTGCTTATCTGCAGAAAAACTATCCGGAGCTAAGTCCCAGGATCATTGAAGGTGATTTTCTGAAATTCAACCCGGACGAATTTTTTTCTGAGCCGTTTGCGATCATTGGTAACTTTCCTTACAACATTTCATCTCAGATCTTTTTCAGGGCTTTGCAGATCAGGGATAGAATTCCGGAAATTGTTTGTATGCTGCAAAAAGAAGTGGCCCAGCGCATTGCGTCGCCGCCTGGAAATAAGGATTATGGTATCCTGAGCGTTTTGTTGCAGGCATTTTATGACATTGATTACCTCATTACCGTGCCCCCCGGCGCATTCGACCCTCCGCCCAAAGTGCAGTCGGGCGTGATAAGGCTGCGGCGAAACCAGGTGGCGGCATTGGATTGTGATGAGAAATTGTTTTTCCGGGTGGTCAAAACAGCATTTAACCAGAGAAGAAAAACCCTGCGGAATGCGCTGAAACCGATCGGCGAATTTCCCGACCATCCGCTCCTGACCAAACGTGCCGAACAGCTGGGCGTCAGCGAGTTCGTCGAACTCACCCAGATCGCGCAGAACTTAGTCGGAGCAGGACAATGACCTACCTGCAAAATCGGCACCCCGGCCACAGGCAGCCAATAGCAAGCTAACCGCTCATCGCTCAAAGCGTTCCGAACATGAATTTTGAATTAACCCAACCATACGTAGACCATATACAGGAACTGATTACCAAGGAAGATTCGGCGGAAATCAGGGCTGAAATGGAAAATCTTTATGCTGCGGACATTACCAGCCTGCTGTATGAGCTCGAAACAGAGAGTGCTAAGTTTCTTATCAGTCAACTTAACATTGAAACCGGTGCTGCTATCCTGGCGGATATGGATCCCAGCGAGCGCCGTGATTTTCTCAAAGCATTTACTTCCGAAGAAATTTCAAGATTTGTAAACCTCTTCGATTCCGATGACGCCGTGGATTTGCTGAACGAGCAGCCGATCCGCGTGCGCGAAGAAGTGATTGCGCTGCTGGAAGACCGCGAGCAGGCACGTTTTATCCTCGATCTGCTGCATTATGATGAAGATGTCGCGGGCGGTTTGATGCAAAAAGAGTTGGTGAAAGCCAATGTGAACTGGAATGTTAACCAATGTATCGAGGAGCTGCGGCAGCAGGCCGAGGATGTGGAAAAGGTGTACGCAGTATATGTGGTGGATGATTTTGGAAAATTACACGGGATACTTTCACTTAAAAAGATCGTTCTGGCGCATAAAAACACGAAAATCGAAAGTCTTTATGATAAAGATGTCATATTCGTGGAAACCTACCGCCCTGCCGAAGAAGTGGCTGAGCTGATGCAGCGCTACGATTTGGACGCGATTCCGGTCGTGAATGTGCAGGGAAAATTGCTGGGCCGCATTACGATTGATGACGTCATAGACGTGATCACCGATCAGGCAAGTTCGGATACATTGGCGATGGCGGGTATCACCGGCGATGTGGAGGAAGACGATACGATCTGGCAGCAAACCAAGGCGCGTTTGCCGTGGCTGCTGGTGGGTATGATGGGTGGGATCCTGGCCGCGAAATTCATTAGTTTTTTCGAGGGAGATTTGAAAATCATCCCGGCAATGGCGGCATTTATCCCGATAATCGGCTCTACTGGCGGTAACGTGGGGATTCAGACTTCTTCGATTATTCTCCAAAGTTTGGCTGACAAAACGGGTTTAGATACCACAGTCGGTCAGCGCCTGATCAGGATGTTTGCAGTAGCATTCATCAACGGACTGATTATCTCCACCGTCGTTTTTGGATTTAACTTGCTCATCGGCAATGAAGTATCTCTTGCCCTTGTGGTATCTGCGGCATTAATGTCAGTCGTATTCCTGGCATCCTTTATGGGAACGATGACGCCCATTTTTCTGGAAAAAATCGGGATCAATCCCGCTGTGGCGTCGGGACCTTTTATTACGACGGCTAATGATTTGATTGGGTACGGCGTATATTTCGGACTGGCACATTTGCTACTAAATCTTTAAACATTAAAGATTTAGCATTCGCTGAGACTGATCGGAATGTTGACGGCGAGGCCGCCTTCGGAGGTTTCCTTATATCGGTGATTCATGTCCAGTGCAGTCTGCCACATGGTTTTAACCACATTATCGAGCGATACTTTGGCGTCCTGCGGGTTACTTTGCAAGGCAAGCTGCGAGGCAGTAATCGCCTTAATCGCGCCCATGGTATTTCGCTCAATGCAAGGAATTTGTACCAATCCGCCCACCGGATCGCAGGTCAATCCCAAATGATGTTCCATCGCAATCTCGGCCGCCATCAAACATTGCTCTACCGTCCCGCCTGAAACCTGCGTCAACCCAGCCGCCGCCATCGCCGACGATACGCCGATTTCTGCCTGGCAGCCGCCCATGGCAGCAGATAACGTTGCGCCTTTTTTGAAGATGCTGCCGATTTCCCCGGCCGTTAAAAGAAACCGGAAAATATCTTCCTCAGTACCTCCACAAAACGTAAGATGAAACTGTAAAACCGCCGGAATTACACCTGCCGCCCCGTTTGTCGGCGCGGTCACGACCCTACTGTATGATGCGTTTTCTTCGTTGACTGCCAGCGCGAAGCAGCTTACCCAGTCGAGGGTATAGTTGAAACCCGCGCCACTTTTCCGGATCGCCTCGATCCATTCGTCGCAGCCCACGCAGGTGAAACCTTTTAATAATTTTTCATTCAAAGCGGCTGCGCGCCGCTGCACATTTAGTCCGCCGGGAAGCAAGCCTTTGGTCTGGCAGCCGTGAAAAATGCTGTTCTGCATTACGCGCCAAATATTCATCAGATCCCGCCGGATCGTCTGCTCATCCCGCCAAACCTTTTCATTTTCGAAAACAATTTCCCAAATGTTTTTTCCCGAATTACGATGCCATTGAAGCAAATCCGAGGCGTAATCGATTGGAAAAGGTAAGGTTATCGGCTTGGCAGCGAGCTCCGCATTATCCCCATCCTGAATCACAAAACCGCCGCCGATGGAATAGTAGGTTTCCTCAAAAACGCCGTGCAAGCCGCAATCTGCGAAAAACGTCAAGCCATTTGGATGAAATGGAAGTGATTCGGACTTATGAAAAATGACATCTTCTTTCGGCGAAAATCCTATTTTCATCTCACCATGCAGCATCGTAGTCTCCGTCGCCGCAATGTCCGCCAAAATTTGATCTATCGAAGCAGTCTCGACGGTCACCGGATCATAGCCACTCAGACCAAGAATGACGGAAATGTCGGTACCATGGCCTTTTCCGGTCTTCGCCAGCGACCCAAACAAATGCACCTGCACCATCTGCACATCCGCCAGCCCCATCGCCGAGCTCAAAGCCCGCAAAAACATCTGCGCCGCCCGCCAAGGCCCCAAAGTATGCGAACTCGAAGGCCCGATACCAATCTTAAAAATATCAAAAACTGAAATGCGCTCATCTTTCATTGGAACCCAATTAATTCATCTCCCCTGCACAATCACTTTCCCCGCCGCTTTGCCGTTCATGGTCACAATATACAATCCTTCCGGAAGCCGTGTCAAATTTATTTTCTGGGCTTGTTTTTTGATGATTTGGGTTAAAATTACGGTCCCGGATTGGTTTAATAGCTGGATTGTGGCCGGGTATTGGCTATCCGGGATTTTGATGGTGATAAAATCTCGGGCAGGCGAGGGATATATCGTCAGGGACTTTGAACTTCTAATGACCGTCTCCATTTTTGAGTAAGCTAAACTTCCATCCTGATCGATCATTTTCAGCCGGTAGTAAGTTAAGTTTTCGATGACATTTTTATCCAGGTATTCATAAGTATTACCCGATTCCGACCCGCCGGGCGCAATGTTGGCGATGCGTCCGAAATCTTTTCCGTTCTCACTTCGCTCCAAATCGAAGTTTTTGAAATTAAGCTCCTCCGCTGTTTTCCAGGACAGCCTGACGTTATTTTCACCGTCTTCCACAGCCTGAAAAGAAATCAATTTCACCGGCAAAGGGCCGCCCAGACATGCCGCATTCATTTTTAAAGCATTCGTTTTCAGGCCAAAATCCGGATCATTCAGGATCACATTACCATAAGTCGACAGACTGGCAAAGTTTCCATTTGTACTGATCCGACGGCCATCTAAGCCGTCACACCAATCGTCCGTCCACGTCCAGGCCAGCCATCCGATACCGTGCGTCTTAGCACTTCTCAGCAGATCCTGATAAGATAAAATTGCATTAGAACATTTGCCCGTCGCGTCCTGAATGTTGGCGATTTCTCCGAAAACAACCGGGAAAGTAGCGTTTGCAATCTGCGCAGCCCGGGCTTCCATCGCAGCCGCATCGTTAAGATACCAGTAAGCATGGACGCTCATGATAATATTGTGCAGCGGATCCTGCGCTTTCAAAGCGGGCCCGGCCTGCAATGCAGCATCTACATTCTGCCCACAATCCGGCGCATCTATCATCAATGGCACCTCAATACCCGCCGTGCGAAGATCTGTTATGACCGTTTTGTAATGATTCAGCCAGGTCGTATAAGCCGTGGCAGGGTTGGAAGCCCACTGCACCGTCCCAAACTCGTTGGCGACATTGACGATCACAAACCCCCGGTGTTTATTGATCAGATCGAGCATCGCCTGCTGCTTCCACCAGGGCATCACCACCGAAGTAAACTGCGCATAATCGTTGGAGCAAGTCACATCATGGAGTTCAAGCACAGACACAATTCCTGCTTTTCGGAAACGCGTCACCACAATGTCGAGGTCGCTGATAGAATACGATTTCCAGCCGCTCTGCCGGTTTGCATACCATTGTATGCGTACAATGTTGGGATTTGCTTTGATAATTTCAGATGAAAGCTCATCATTTACGTTGGTCGGATCACCGTTAATATTGGCTGGAAATTCCCAATCGTCTGCAAGCGAATAATTGACACCTTTTGGAATAAACGCGTTTTCACAGGGACTGAGGATCGTCCGGCCGCTGGAATGAATGGTACCTTCTGCGTAAGTAGGCTGCTCCGGCGCCGCGGCACAAGAAGTAGCGCCGGCAACATTATAGTTTTTGACAAAATCCCAGATCACCTGCCCGGGATCGAAACCAGTTACTTTGGGCCAGCTATGCCCTACTCCCGCTACCCTAATCAGCGAAATTTCTTTCCCCGACGGAGGATTCCCTACACAGAATTTTAGCTTGGTCACATTCGTTGCGAGCTGGTCGTTGGGCAAAGTATAAGTCGTTTTATTGCAGGTATAGTATGCAAATTGCGTCAGCGGCCACTCCTGCCAGGCTGTCGGAACATGGTCGGGATCGGGGTAGGCAACTGTCGGGTCCGGATCACCGTGAATGTGCATGATCGGCACCGGCTTAAAATTCGGACCTGTGAAATACGCCGAGTGATTATAGTTCGGATTATTGGCATACATATTCCCGGCAACCGGCGCGAAAGCTGCAATCCTGCCAGCCAGGTTTACAGCCAGATTGTAAGTCATATATCCGCCAGCTGAAAGTCCTGTCGCGTAAACTTTCTGGGAGTTGATATGATAAGTCGCGCAAAAATAATCGATCATATCCGACGTAAATATAACATCCTTAGGCTGGTCCACCGCCCGGTGCCAGCCGCCGCCATCGGTATCGGCATTCGGATAAACCACCAGAAAATTATTTGCATCGGCTGTGGCATTGAAGCCGGTAGTTGTTTTGATTGATGCTCCCGAACCGCCGTCGCCATGAAAAACAAACAATAGCGGCAAGTCAGCAGCGACAGATGTACCTGGTGCATGAAAGATGAAGCTGCGGGATTTTCCCGATGAAGTAAGGGTCGCGCTGCCGTCGTAGGCGTAGATTTTCGACAAAAAGGCCGATGTCAGACACAGAAATATCGATAGTCGCAGAGATGTTTTCATAAGCTTACAAGGTTAGTAACCAATGCATTACTTAACGAACTTATGATTTTTGTAGAATATATTCTATTTATAATTACAATTTATTTCTATAAATGATTTTTCGGTAAAGCTAGGGGCGATTGAGAGCTTGCAGCTAATTCTCAGTGATGATGGAGCGGATTGAATTAGTTAACCCTATTTTTGGGGTGAATTTTTCTAATCAATTCTAACCCTATTTATGATCGCAGTAGTCCAGCGCGTCAGCAGTGCTTCCGTTACCATTGAAGAAAAAGTGCACGGCGCTATCCAAACCGGCTTTCTTGTCCTGATTGGAATCACCCATCTGGATAACCAGGAAGATTTGGAGTGGCTCGGCAAAAAGATTGTCGGCCTGCGCGTTTTCGGCGATGAAGAAGGAAAAATGAATCTTGACTTGAAAACAGTGGGCGGCGACATTCTGCTGATCAGCCAATTTACCTTGCACGCTAGCACCAAAAAAGGAAATCGCCCCTCCTTCATTGAAGCAGCAAAAGCCGACATTGCCGTCCCGCTTTACGAGAAAATGATTGTCTTTTTAGAACAGGAATTAGGCAAACCTATTCAATGTGGAAAATTCGGTGCGGATATGAAAGTAGCTTTACTAAACGACGGCCCGGTAACGATTGTCATTGATTCTAAAAACCGGATTTAAGCAACAAAACCAACATTCACTCATAGCAGCGGCGATTCGGTAATCATTCACTCATTCATCATTCAATCATTCATCATTCAAATGACCCTGCAACAAGCGCAAGATCAAGTCGACCAGTGGATCAAAATTTACGGAGTCCGCTATTTCTCTGAACTGACCAACATGACTATTCTTACTGAGGAAGTCGGAGAACTGGCGCGCATCATGGCCCGTACTTACGGGGACCAGTCTTTCAAGAATTCAGACTTGGGGAAAGATCTGGGGGATGAAATGGCAGACGTTTTATGGGTACTGATATGTCTGGCTAACCAAACGGGCATTAATCTGACGGAGGCTTTTGAAAAAAATCTTGAAAAGAAAACTGCCCGCGACAAAGACCGCCACAAGGACAATCCAAAACTAAGCTGAAACAAAAAAGCGGAGCCTGGAAAACCAGACTCCGCTCTTGATATTTGAAATGCTGATTACATATCCAGCAACAATCTCATAGGATCTTCCAAAAGCTGTTTCACACGTACCAGGAAGCTCACCGAGTCTTTTCCATCAATCGTACGGTGATCGTAAGAAAGTGCCACGTACATGATCGGGCGAACAACGATCTGACCATCCACTACAACCGCACGCTCCACAATGTTGTGCATACCTAGGATCGCCGACTGCGGTGCATTAATGATCGGGGTCGATAGCATCGAACCGAATGTTCCGCCGTTTGTAATCGTAAATGTTCCGCCAGACATTTCGTCAAGACCCAACTTACCGTCACGGGCACGTACCGCCAGACGAACAATTTCCTTCTCGATTGCCGCAAACGACAGTGTTTCGGCATTCCGGATAACCGGCACTACCAGTCCGCGAGGCGTCGAAACTGCTACCGAAATGTCAGAGAAGTCATTGTAAACAAGTTCTTCACCATCGATATAAGCATTCACCACAGGGAAGTCTTTCAAAGCCACAGTCACCGCTTTCACGAAGAATGACATGAAGCCAAGACCGACTTCGTGTTTTTCCTTGAATTTATCCTTGAATTTCGCGCGCAGATCCATCACCGGTTTCATATCCACCTCGTTGAAAGTTGTCAGCATGGCGGTTTCGTTTTTCACGGCAACCAGACGGCGGGCGATTGTCTTACGCAGTGAAGACATTTTCTCGCGACGCTGTCCTCTGGCACCTGCCGGAGCTGCTGCTGGCGCCGGTGCCGCTTTGGCCGGTGCACTCGCAGGCGCTGCTGCTGGTGCCGCTGGCTTGCTTCCTGCTTTCAGCGCATCATCTTTCATGATTTTGCCACCTGAGCCCGATCCGTTCACATCTTTCGGATCGATTCCTTTGTCAGCTAAAATCTTGGCTGCCACCGGAGAAGCATGTTTTTCTGTATAAGTTTTATCTGCTGCCGCAGGAGTTGCAGACGGTGCAGAAGTTGCGGGTGCAGAAGCGGAAGCCGATGCTGCGCCTGGCTCAATCGTGCAGATCAGCGCACCGATCGCAAGGGTTTCGCCTTCTTTTCCAACAATTCTCAATGTTCCGGCAGCTTCCGCTGGAAGTTCAAATGTTGCTTTATCCGATTCCAGCTCGCAAAGAATATCGTCCACTTCTACATGGTCACCGTCTTTTTTGCTCCATGAAGCAATGGTAACTTCCGTAATGGACTCGCCCACTGCCGGTACTTTCATTTCGTAAGCCTGACCAGATGGAGCTGAGGCACTGGCAGCAGTAGGCGCTACGGCAGCTGGCTCAGCGGCTTTTTCTTCAATTTTATCAGCAGCTGGCTCAGTTGGGGCCGATGCATTTGGTGCGGCTGCGTTTTCTTCTTTCGGAGCAGCAGGGGCAGCTGCGCCATTTGCGGAATCGATTGTCGCGATCAGGTCGCCGATGCTTAGCGTATCGCCTTCCTGGGCTTTAATACGTAAAACGCCCTCCGCCTCAGCAGTTAATTCGAATGTTGCTTTATCTGAATCAAGTCCGCAAATGACTTCATCCATTTTTACAAAATCGCCATCATTTTTGAACCAGTTTCCTATTGTAACTTCGGTAATGGACTCGCCAACAGGCGGTACTTTTATTTCAATTTCAGCCATTTTATGTGCAATCTTGTGTTCGAATTTTGTCTAACAATTTATAGGAAAATCATTCAAAAGCCCTGTTAACGATCTCGGCCTGTTCTTTGGCGTGGATCTTCGAGAAACCCGTTGAAGGCGACGCACTGGATTCGCGGGCAATCACTTCCAAAGGTTTTGCACCTTTATACATTCTTAGCATAAATGTCCAGCCGCCCATATTAAATGGCTCTTCCTGAACCCAGTATACTTTTGCATTCGGGTATTTCGCCAAATGTGCGTCAACCTGCGTTTGCGGGAAAGGATGCATTTGTTCAAGACGAATGATCGCCACATCGTCCCTCTTATCGGTTTGTTGTTTTTCAAAAAGCTCGTAATAAAGCTTTCCGGTACACAACAATACTTTCGTTACTTTTTCCGGATTAGCGAAATTATCGCCGATGGTTTCCTGGAATGAGCCCTCCACCAGACTCTCAATCGGTGAAACGCAAAGCGGATGGCGCAGCATAGATTTCGGCGACATCACGATCAGCGGCTTCCGGAAAGGAAACTTCAACTGTCTGCGGAGCAAATGGAAGAAGTTGGCCGGGGTCGTAACATTCGCAACGATAATGTTATAGTTCGCAGAAAGCTGCAGATAACGCTCAGGACGTGCATTGGAGTGCTCGGGTCCCTGGCCTTCGTAGCCGTGAGGGAGCAGCATTACCAAACCTGTCCAGCGGTCCCACTTGGTTTCGCTGGATGTTACAAACTGATCAATGATTACCTGCGTACCATTTGCAAAGTCACCAAACTGCGCTTCCCAGATCACTAATGCATTTGGATTGGCCATTGAATAACCGAACTCAAAACCAAGCACACCATACTCGGAAAGCAGCGAGTTGTAAATCATAAACGGTCCCTGACCTTCCTGAATATGCTGCAAGTTGCTGTAAGCCGCATTCGTTTCCACATCGCGGAGTACTGCGTGGCGGTGCGAGAAAGTACCGCGTTGAACATCCTGTCCGCTCAGCCTCACAATGTTACCTTCAACCAGAATAGAACCGTAAGCCAGCAATTCAGCCGTAGCCCAGTTCACTTCTTTTTTATCAAAGATCATCTGCTCGCGGTCTTTGAGCAGCTTGTCTATTTGTTTTAATCTGCTGAAATTTTCAGGGGTGGTAATCAGTGCTTTACCGATTCTCTCCAATGTTTCAAGAGGTACGCCTGTTTCAGGGGATTTTTCAAAATCCTCCGGTTTCGATTTCCGTAGAGAATGCCACTCTTGTTCCAGTTTCGGCAAAGTATAAGGCAAAGCTTTTTGCTTCACCATATCCAAACGTTCCTGCAAAAGCTGCTTGAATTCCTTATCCATATTCGCAGCCAGCTGCGCATCTACATCCCCGCGGTCCGCCAATGTTTTTTGGTAGATTTCGCGTGGATTCTGATGATTTTCAATGGATTTGTAAAGTACCGGCTGCGTAAATTTCGGTTCATCGGCTTCATTGTGACCATGACGCCTGTAACAAACCATATCAATGAAAATGTCTTTATTGAACTTCTGGCGATATTCCACAGCCAGTCGCATACAGAATACAACCGCCTCAGGATCATCACCATTTACGTGCAATACCGGCGCATCCACAATCTTGGCAATGTCGGTACAGTAAATACTCGATCTTGCGTCGATAAAGTCGGTAGTAAAACCTACCTGGTTGTTGATCACAAAGTGTATGGTACCACCCGTGTAGTAACCGTTCAGGGCTGACATTTGAGTTACCTCATATACAATGCCTTGACCTGCCACCGCAGCGTCACCGTGGATCAGCACGGGCAGTACGCGATCGTAATCGCTGTCATACATGCCGTCGGCGCGGGCACGGATATAACCTTCTACAACCGGGTTTACCGCTTCCAGGTGGGAAGGGTTTGGCGCTAATTTCAAATGCACATTGTTGCCATCTTTGGTTGTGATCTGGCTGGCAAAACCCATGTGGTATTTCACGTCACCATCCCCCCAAACCTGGTCGGGCAGGTTACCTTCGAACTCATTAAAGATCTGTCCGTAGGTTTTCTGCATAATATTGGCCAGCACGTTCAGACGACCACGGTGGGCCATCCCGATCATCACTTCCACCACGCCCATTTCCGCCGCTTTGTTGATCATCGTATCCAGAGCCGGAATCGTCGTTTCGCCACCTTCCAGTGAGAAGCGCTTTTGACCCAGGTACTTAGTATGAAGAAAATTCTCAAAAACGACCGCCTCATTCAATTTGGAAAGAATGTGCTTTTTCTCGTCGATCGAAAAGCTCATGTTCAAAGCTTCCTTTTCGATCTTCTTGCGCAGCCAGCTTTTCTGTTCGCGGTCACGAATGTAGAGGTATTCGAAACCGATATTTCTGGTGTAGATTGTTTTTAGCGACTCAACGATTTCACGCAATGTTGCTGGTCTTCCGAATACTTCAACACCCGCTTCAAAAACGGTGTCCAGATCTTCCGGACCCAGATTAAAATCGGAGATATCCAGCTGAGGCTGACGGTCTTTACGTTTCTGAATCGGGTTGGTGGTCGCCATCAGGTGACCTCTTGAACGGAACCCTCTGATCAGGTGAACAACCTCCATTTCCTTGCGGATACGGGAAGGATCTGTCTTTGAAATCGTAGCTGCTTCCTTTCCGTTGGCAGCGCCATTTGTATGTCCATTACCGTTAACGGGGAACTTCTGGAAAAAGTCGTAACCTTCAAAAAATTTCTGCCAGCCCTCGTCAACGGAGGCTGCATCTTGCTTATAGGAATTATATAATTCGTCAATATAAGCGGCGTCGGAATTTGCTATATAAGTGTATTTATCCATCACAAAAGTGAGTATTTCATTTACCGCACAAAGGTACGAGAGTTATCTAAAGATTACGAATAAAATCGTCTTTTAAACTTATTCCAAAACACATTACGGGCCGTTTTGATTTCCTCAATATTTTTGAAATCCTTTCGGGTTCGGAACAAATTTTAACATGAGCTCGTGGATCCCTTTCGGGCCGGAATAAGTCGTATAAATCTGTTCCACCTGCCGGGTGCTGTAAAAATATCCCAGCCGCACATTCTTCCCGACCTGCACTTCCGCAGTGAGTTGGAGGTAGTTTACTTTCGCAGATACGGCATTGTACCCGCCACCAACCCGGTAGGAAGCGCCGATCCCTACTTTTTTATTAAACCAAAACCGGGAGCCAAAATCGACCCGCAGCTTGTGGTCTTTTTCCTGGATCACCAGCACGTGCGGCAGCATCATCACGTCCTCACTTAGATCGTGACTTCCTCCCGCCATAATGTATAAAGGTCGGCGGTAAAAGTTATTGATAGCCTGGTTGCCAAATGATTGCGAAAGAACTTCCGGTTTTGAAATACCGAAGTACAACTGATCCGAGCGCAGCCAGGCGCCTAATCCGAAACTACCCAGTGCCCGGTTTGTATTGTTAAAAGATAGATCCGAAACCGGGAGGACATTGATCCCTCCCTGCGCACCAAGTCCTAGTTTCCAGTTGTCCGAAATACCCAGATGAAATGCGAAGCTGGCGGACAAGCCGGTTGTCGTGAAATAACTGGTCTGATCATTCAAAGCCTGAAACCCAATCCCGAATTTGCCATTTGCAACAGTACCATCCGCTGCAAATGTCTGACTGGAAGGAGAATTGGGAATATTAAACCACTTCCGGCGGAACATGGCCGTCATATTGAAATCCTCGCGGGCACCCGTAAATCCCGGATTAATCGCCATCGGATTCTGAACATACTGCTCGTAAAGCACCTCCCGCTGGGCAAATGCGCTTAGCGATCCCAGTAAGGTCACCGCCGCAACCAGGCAACATTTTCTGAGTTTGTAATGTGTGTCCATCATACATTCAAGTTGTTTTTACAAATAAAAAATGGCAGGAGAAATGCTTCTCTTGCCATCTAAATAACTCTTTTGCTAACTATTTATACTGAATATTTTCATCAAAAATCGTAACCCAATGTTACGTAAGGAATTGGCTTGTTGGTAAAACCATTATCGACGCCCCAGGCATAATCAAACTTGGCATAAAAGCCGAATAATGTTGTCCGCACACCCGCTCCGTAACCCATCAGATATGGATTTTTGAAGTTCGTAACCGTAGCCCGGAAAGGATCGTCCTCGCTGCCGATGATCTGCGTATTCAAACTGTTGTTTTCGCTAAATGGCCCTTTGCCCGTCCAGGCAGTACCGATATCTCCAAAGCCGACGATCTGGAAATTCCGCAGGAAGCTGGAAGTGATTGCGCCGCGGTAAAGATACTTCACGAGTGGAATGCGCAATTCGGCATTCAGCAACATATAACTCGTTCCAGACAAACGGTTAAGATTAAATCCACGCAGGTTTGTAGCAAAATCGGCGAAGAAAATGTCCCGGTTGTCTTTCTGGAAATTCAGCGGATTGTCACCGGTGCGGTTTTCCTTTTTGTTGCCCAGCCAGTTTTCCATACCTCCCAGAATGTTCTGTTTCGGTGCTTTACCGCCTGAGTGACTGGCCGATGCACGTACCGCTAAAATCAAATCACGATGGATTTTCTGATAGTGACGAAAATCCAGGCTGATGCGGTTGAAACTTTCGTTACCATTGCTCAAACCCTGATACAAATCGTACCGAACCTTGAAGCGCGTACCCTCCATCATGTTCATACCATTCACCCGGGTGTTATCGTAAACATATTCACTGCGCAAACCGCCGTAGCTCGAAGCCAGGTCAGGATTTGGCAAAATGTACACGTCGATCATGCGTGTTGACGTGAACATTGGGGAAACTGAGAAGCGGCTGGTGGTCGAGAATGGGTACGAAGCCGTGAACATCAGCTGGTTAAAGCGATATTTTTGGGGAGCTCCCTCAGAATCAACATACAATGCTTTTCTGTCAACGCGTACGCCGAAGTCAATCCGGTAAGTATTGTTGGAATATTCGGCAAACAAATCACTGTTCCGGAAGTTGGAGGAAATGAACAAACCCGCCTTAATGACGTGGTTTTCCAGCAGATCATTCATAGAAATCGACTGCGCGTAACCAAAGCCCCGGATTGGGTCTATGCGCCAGTCCGACTTTGCATCATTGGTCACAAACAAACCTTTGTAAGCATAGGGACCTTTGATGGCAATGTTCTCCCGGGTCGCTTTAGCTCTCGAAAGGGCGCTTGGCGCAGTTGGGAATGTGCCACGGGTTCTTCTGGATTCGAATGTTTTCAGGATATCTTCATCAAACTGATAGTTATCCGTATCCACTTCTCCGTCTTTCAAAGCAATCTTTGGCGTCTCGGAAGGTTTGGAAACGTTCGCCGAATCAGGTCTTGGCGCCACTGCTTTTCCGTCACCGGAAGGGTTCGCGGCAATCGCATTTAACGATGGCGTGTTTACCGAGGTATTAATATCGAAACCATTTTTGAACGCAGCAGTGTAGTAGCCATCATTCAAATACGTGTATGCCAGCGCGCCGCCCGATTTAATGTTCAAATCCGCATTCCGAATGTTTTGAATGTAGTTGGTAACCTGCGAGCTGGTCGAAGATGCACGGTTATATCTGAAAAGATTGTTGACGCCTTTACCATTTGACAGGTAAACCACATCATTTTCATCGGCATAAATAGGCAATATCTTCGCTTTACCCTCTGCCTGAACCAGTTTCTGAATGTTTAAAGATCTGGGTGCACCGTCATGCTCGAAAATTGTATAGGGCGAAGTGATAGACTTATAAGTGCCTTTATCATTGGTTCCCAGCGAATCGAGCGGCCGGTTGGAAGAAAAAACAACCCTTCTGGAAGAACCTTGTACAAATCTTGGCGAAAGATCATCGTAAAGGTCATTGGTCAGCGGCAGTGCAGAAGCCCTCGCTACGCTGATCAGAAATAAATCGTTCTGTCCACCTTTATCCGCGCTGACTGCCAGCATGGTACCATCATGCGAAACATCCATGTCCACGATCTGATCCAGGCCGCGAATGTTCCTTTTCAACTTGATTTTGACTTTTTTGGTACCGATGTTTTCATACACATACAAATTCTTGCGGTCGTTTTCCGAAGCCAGGATCGACAAGGTATTGTTTCTCGACCAGCCCAAAAGTGGTGGCTGCGTTTTTGCACGTCCGCCTATGAAATCCATCTTACCCTGACGGATCACTTTCTTAGAACCGCTCTCACTGTCAAATACATACACTTTATAGCGACCATTTTTGATCTCGCTCACCGCCGTAAATTTCTTATCCGGCGAAATTTTGATCACAGCACTCGCATCGGATACACTGAATTCGTTCAGCTTATATTTCCACGTAGGACTTGGATCAGTGTAAAATTGCTCTGCGTTTTTGTTTTGGTTGAGATAATAGGCTCGCCAGTCGCGCAGAAATCGGTTGTAGGATTGTACACCCAAGGTACTGGTAATGCTAGTCTGCTCTGTGCGGATAATGCGCGTGAGGTTGAGAATGTCGGAGATTTTATCTTTTCCGTAACGTTCCGCAATGTAATTCCAGATAGAATGCCCGATCAGCGTCGCATCATTTCCTGTCATCAATGTCGGCTTACGTACATTGCGGTTTTTGAAAAAATCGCGCATATAATCGTTCAGCTCAGGCGACCAGCCTTCGGAAATGTAAGCCGCCGTACCCGACATAAACCACTCAGGCAAAGTCAGCAGTAGCGAGCTTTGCAGCGCCTCTTTCATATTACCGCCATAAAGCATGTCATACACAAAAAGAAGGCTGATATCCTTTACCAGCTTTTTCCGAAAACCAATCTGGTCACCGGTGTAAGCCACTTCCACGCGTGACTGTGAGAGATCCAGCTTTTGTTCATTGAGGTTATCCAATGTTGACAACCCCATATTGCTTTGTTCGAGCTCGGCGGGAGAATTGTAGAGGAAGATTTTGACCCGGCTGTAAGGTGTCCAGCCCAGGACATCTGTGATTTTATCAAACTCACTTTCAGCATATTGTGCCGTCAGTTTGGCGAGTGCGGTTCCGCCCTGGTAGTGATAAATTTCGAAGTTGGTGGTCTTGAATATCTTCCAGTTGAATGTCTTGTACTGGATCCGGTTTTTGCCAAAAGTCTCCTGCGAAGGGTACCTCTGTGCAATTGATTCGGTGAATGATCCTAAAACCGCTAAAAAACTGACCGTTAAGGTTAACTTGTATATGTTTCTAATGCTCATATTGCTACGACTGTCTTCAACGGAAATATAACGAAAAATACCGCTTAATATTAATCAGGGGATTCAATTCTTTGCCGTCTTCGAGGTGTTGGGCCAGCTGGTTTGCAAAAAATGGTGCCAATGTTACGCCTTTCGTCCCTAAGCCATTGAATATGGCAATGTTACTATACTCCGGATGTATCCCGATCAAAGGCCGCCTGTCCTTCACCGACGGCCTGATGCCAGCCGCCGCCGAGCGGATTTCGTAGCTGGTTTTAAGCAGCGATCCCATCTTTTCCTGCAATTCCGCCGTCGCACTTTCCGTCGGCTCCCAATCCAGCGGGTCCCACGAATACGTCGCGCCCACCCTGAAAGTATTTACGGAAACCGGCAGCATAAAGATGCCTTGATTAATGATATACGGCTTCAAAGTTTTTTCTGTGGCAACTTCCAGCAGTTGCCCTTTCACCGGCGCAAACGGAAGCCAGTTGAAAAAATCGTTTTGCAAAGCCATAAAACCCTGACAAAAAATGACTTTGCCGAATGTCCGGTTTTGCCAGCTAATGTGGTCAGGTTCAACATAAATATCTTCCACATGAAATGTTTCATCCAGAAACTGCCCGCGATCCAGAAAAAAATCCCTGGTCTTTTCAAGCAGCACCGGCAGATCTACCCAGCCGGATTTGATTACTTCCAACCCGCCGTAATCGGCATGGATGTAATCCGTTACGTTTGCGGATGAATGCTCGGCCACATAAGGCGCGATGCCCGGATCGGCGGTTTGGGCGAGATAAGTATTTTGTTCGGCGATAGAACGGAAAGGCCGGTATACGGAAATTTCATGCAGAAACTTCCCTCCCAGCCTGTTTTCCAGGTCTGCGTAAAATGCTTTGGCGTAAGGAAAAAGATCGTCGGCGAGCCAGGTTTTTACCAGCTTTTTACCAGTCAAAGGATTAAATATCCCGGCCGCAATCTTGCTGGAAGATGGAATCGAAGAATCTCCGATGATCAGTATCCTTTTACCAAGATCATGCAGGTGAAATGCTATCGAAGTACCGGCAATGCCTTGACCGACAATCAGATAATCGTAATCCAGGTCGGCCATACTACGCTTTATTTCTTTTCTGGATCAATTCGGTTATCTGCTCGTCTGCGAGTCTTACCACCAGATCAACTTGTTCTTCGAGGGTGATAAAAGAGTTGTCAAGATAAAAGGCATCTTCCGCCTGTCGCAGCGGGCCTTCTGCCCGGTGGGTATCGATGTAATCACGTTTTTTAAGGTTCTCGGCAATTTCCTCAATACCAATCAATTCGCCCTTTTCCATCAATTCCAGCTGCCGGCGCTGCGCTCTTACCAGCGGGTCCGCGGTCATGAAAATTTTCAGCTCGGCTTCGGGAAACACCACGGTACCAATGTCGCGGCCGTCCATCACCACGCCTTTTTCCCTGCCCATTTGCTGCTGCTGCGCTACCATGGCATGCCTCACCTGGACCAGCGCGGCCACATCGCTCACTTTTTCAGCGATATACATTTTCCTGATCTCGGTTTCAACATTCAAACCATTCAGGTAAGTCTCGTTTTTACCCTCGTCGTCCTGCCTGCGAAAAGAAATATGAATATCCTGCAAAGCCTTCTCCACCTCTTTCGGGTTGGTGGGGCTAACATGATTTTGTATAAAATACAAAGTGACAGCGCGGTACATCGAGCCGGTGTCGATATACGGATAGTTGAGCTGCCGGGCTACCAGCTTGGCGGTGGAGCTTTTGCCACAGCTGGAATAACCGTCTATGGCGACTATGATTTTCGGCATCGGATTAAATATCGTTTTTCTGACAAATAACGTCAGCCTAGTTTGACAAACAAATGTTCATCCAATATTATGCCGTTTTTTACGATTGCTTTTCGGTGGATTGCTTCCAGGTGGTACCCTGCTTTTTCCAAAACCCGCATGGAGGCCGGGTTGGTTTCGAAGACGCCTGCGAACAAGCGTTTGATGGTGGTATTTTCAAAAATCCAGGAGGTCATCTGGATCACTGCCTGGGTCATAATGTTGCGGCCCCAATAAGGTTCGCCGAGCCAGTAACCGATTTCACCGTTATAAAAATGAATGTCGTCCTGCCGCAAAACACCGATGCCGCCCACAAACTCCTCCCCTAAAAATATGGCCTGGTGAAAACTCGTATTGCCGTGGTTTTTCTGACAAAAATCTATCCAGTAATGTGCGTCGGAAACCGTGTAGGGAGAGGGAAAATTATCCCGCACGTGCGCCACGACTTTCACATTGTTGGCCAGCTCGGCAAGCCTGGCCACGTTTTCCCTTTCAAAATTTCTTAATGTAACCTCCTGTCCCATAAACAGTTTAGACAAACTCCTCCTCGATCAGAAAAATCACCATGCTCCTGGCGCCATGCGCACCAATCACCAGCGATTGCTCAATATCGGCAGTTTTGGAGGGACCCGCAATAAAACAGCCCCAGCCCGTCGTATCTTTCAAACGTTCATAGGCATCGTGCATATTGTTCATCAGCGAATTTCGCGGGATCACAAAAGCCAGGTTTTGGGTAATAAAAGGCAGTGCCCGATGCGACAAATAGTGATCCGAAACCCAGACAGCCCCGTTTTCAGCCACACCAAATTCTCCCTGCACAATCGCAATTTCGATGGTTTCCAGTTCGTGCGGATCCGCCACATTCAGACTGAAATCGGCCCAGTTGGCCAGCGCGGGGATTGACGTCGCGCGGTTTGTTACATTTACAAATAATTCTTCGGCTTTTTGGGCCAGCTCAGCCTGGTCTTTTACAACAAATACCTCTGTATATATCGCAGCCAGAGTTTCCCTGAATTTAGCCTCGGTATTTTCGAAAAAACTCTCATACCGGAGCGTCGCGGGCAATGCTGATGCCGCTGGCTTGTTCTCCTTTATTTTTTGCAGGATGCTATCTCGTGCGCTCATGACTATTCTTTTCTATTTCGGACATACCAATCTCTGAAACTTTCCTTTGGCGGCTCGGGCATATCGCGCTGCTTGTACCAGGGATTCAGGTTATTATTAACCATAAAAGGCATCACCCGCATCACCGACCGCCCCAGCCTGCCCGACCATTGATAAAACCGCGGCTGCGACAACACCATCGACATTGCCTTTACGCCCAGGCCTTTGCTCTGCGGTACGTGCCCGCCTTTGGCCAGTACCTGCCGCCATTTATACAGCTGGTCGTGAATGTCAATTTTCACTGGACAAACATTGGAGCAGCTGCCGCACAATGTACTCGCAAAGGGCAGGTCCGCATTCTTGGTCATATCCAGATTCGGCGCGAGGATTGAGCCGATCGGGCCGGCCACTGCATTATGATAGCTGTGACCGCCGCTGCGCCGGTACACCGGGCAGGTGTTCATGCAAGCCCCGCACCGGATACATTTCAATGAATTCCTGAAATCTTCCCTGCCCAGCTGCGTGCTCCTGCCATTATCTACAATAATAATGTGCATTTCCTGGCCTTCCCGCGGCTTTTTGAAATGACTGCTATAAGTGGTGATCGGCTGGCCGGTAGCGCTCCGGGCTAGCAGCCTCAGGAAGACGCCCAGATGCTCTTGTTTGGGGATTATTTTTTCAAAACCCATACAGGCAATGTGAATGTCGGCCAAATGTGCGCCCATATCAGCATTACCTTCATTGGTCGCCACTACGAATCCACCGGTTTCGGCAATCGCGAAATTCACGCCGGTCAATGCGGCTCTTCTTGTCAAAAACTTGTCGCGCAAATGCTGACGTGCGGCTTCCGTCAGGTATTGCGGATCGGTGGCGCCGGCTTCCGTTCCCAAATGTTCGTGGAAAAGATCGCCGATATCTTTCTTCTTTAAATGTATCGCAGGCAATACAATGTGGCTGGGCGGCTCATTCCTGAGCTGCACAATCCGCTCGCCCAAATCGGTGTCAATCACTTCGATCCCGTTTTTGGTGAGGAATTCGTTCATGTGGCATTCCTCCGTCAGCATAGACTTGCTTTTCACCATTTTATCAATGTGACGCTCTTTGAGCAAGCCGAGCACGATCTCATTATGTTCCGCCGCATTTGCCGCCCAGTGAACGTGGACGCCGTTTTCCTTCGCTTTCTGCTCGAAATTAATCAGCAGCTCATCCATGTGCGAGAGCACATAATGTTTGATGCCCGACGCAGTTTCCCGCAGCTCCTCCCACTCAGGCAGCTGTTTGGAAGATCTGTCGCGCTTCTGGCGCACAAACCAGAGCGTTTCGTCATGCCAGTTTACATACGGTTCATCTTTATTGAAGATCTCCGAAGCTTCTGCGTGGTCAATAGTTGCCGTAGACATAGTTATCTTAACAATTTCTTAATGGTATTTTAGAAAGAATATGAATTGCACTTTTCACATTCGTTGCATTATTTCAAGTTTGCAATTTGTTTAATAAACAACTTTTTAAATTCACTTAAAAAGCTATTTTATTGTACAGCAATATGTTATAGTTTTGAATTACAAAGTTTTTCGATCGGGGCATCGGAGTCTGGATCAAGTTTTATTTTAACTTTTTTTAGACACAAACAAAATTTTAACTCCTATGAAAACCAAAAACACTCTTATTATCACTGCCTTAACTGGCTTGTTACTGACTGGTTCTGCATTCAATTCTAATGCACAGGACAAACTTGCAACTGCGGACAAAACGGAAACAGCTTCTTCCAAACTGAGCGTCCTGCAGATCAAACCGATGCAATTCCGCGTTTCATATAACAATTCAATTTCTAAAAATGTCGTGGTTCGTATCCTCGATACCGACAAGAATGTGTTGTTCTCTGAAAACAGACGTGTGCAAAACAACTATCTGAAATACTTCGACTTATCGACCCTGGTAGACGGTACTTATACCTTCGAAATCACGGACGGTAAAGAGAAGGCTTCACAAACGTTTGATATTTTGACTACAACCAGCCGCGTTGTTTCATATAACTAATCAACAGGCTCTTCTCAGATTCTGAACCTGCGTGGCGCATTGCAACACGCATCCGTAAACTTTGTAAAATGCCGGGGCTCACAAGATGGGCTCCGGTATTTGTTTTTTTACGGCCGTGTTTAATATTTCGGCAATGTGCTTCACCTGCACATTTGAATGTCCGCGTTTCAAAATCCCGCCGAGATGCATCAGGCAGCTCATATCCGAGCCTGTGATGTATTCCGCGTCGTGCCGGATGTGGTCGGCAACCCGGTCCTTGCCCATTTTTACGGAGACTGCCTCTTCGCTCACGCAGAATGTTCCGCCAAATCCGCAGCATTCGTCCGTCCTGTCTAGATCTATCAGTTCCAATCCTTTTACTTTTTGCAAAAGCATCACCGGCTTGGAATAAGGCGCCGCATTCAGTTCCGACATTTGGGACAAATGCAACCCGCGCTGACCGTGGCAACCCTGGTGCAATCCGACGCGATAAGGAAATTCAGCTTCAATGCTATCGATCTCCAAAACATCGGTAATAAACTCCACCAGCTCATACACTTTCTTCCTTAAAACCTTCGATTCCGCCTCATGCCCCTCCGATTTCAAATGTTCCTTAATGTGCAGCACGCAACTCCCTGAGGGCGAAACCACATAATCACAGCCTGAAAAAAGATCGAAGAACAGATTGTCGCAGGCGCCCGTGAGGTGTGAAAAACCGGAGTTTGCCATCGGCTGGCCGCAGCAGGTCTGGTTTGTCGGGAAAGTGACTGTGCATCCCAGCTTTTCCAGCAATTCCAGCGTGGAAATGCCCACCTGCGGATAAAACTGATCGACGTAGCAGGGAATAAATAGTCCGATTTTCAAATTGGAACGGTTCATTTTACCAGAATTCAATGGTGGCAAGTATGGGATAGTGGTCAGAAACTGCCGGATAATTTCTTATCACCTTGTATTTCTTGATACGCACTTTACTGTTGAGCAATGCAAAAATATAATCGAACCTGTCGCCAGGTAAACCTTCGTTCCAGGTCTGTAACTGAGAGCCTTGCGCCGCGTCCTGCCAGTTTTTAGTGAAGGAAAAATAAGGCTGTTCGTTTGGTCGGGCACCCATATCCATTCCTATCAAAACCGGCTGCACGCTGTTGACCAGCATTTGATTGATATATGCGGCCTGCAAAGCCCTGTCCATCACGGAAGCATATTCAAGGCGTGCGTTGCAGAACCGGAAAGTAAGTCCTTTCGCCGCTTTGACCAGTCCGCACAAAAGCACTTTCGGGTCGGAGCCGGCGGTTTTCGGCAGGTCAATCAGCTGTGTTTTTTCAAAAGGCCAGACCGACAAAATCCCCAATCCCTGCGTCCCGTTTTCGGAGCGGTCGGCTACGCCGTAGAGATAGTGCATGCCTGTTTGCGCCGCAATCTGCCTCAGCTGAAACTGGACTTTCTTTTTATCTACCAGACTATCAACCGCTTGCATGGCGATCAGATCGGGTTTGCTTTCGCTGATAATCCTCAGGATATCCCTCAGGTTGGGCTCGTCGGTCATGTTCAGGCCATGCCGGATGTTGAAGCTCATCACTTTAATCTCGACAGCCCGCCGCGGCTGGGATGCTATCAAAGTGCACGAAAAACACAAAATGAGTACTGAAAAAACCGCTCTGATCAACCTTTTCGAATGCTAGTTCACAAATCTTTCCTTTATTCTACGAGGGCAAATATCTTGTTCATTAAAACCCATTTCTCGCCGGGTTTGGCAGAAGGTAATGCTTTCTGGTACTTCCACATCAGCTGCTCCCACTCCTGCACTTTGGGGTTGGCGGCGTCCATTTTGGCCTTTTCATCAAAACTGAAATCGTCTTCCGTTTCCATGATCATAAAAAGCCGGTCGCCGAGCCGGTAAATTTCCATTTGGATGATACCGGCGTCCGTAATGCTTTTTCCAATCTCCGGCCTGACCTGCTTGTGATATGCTTCATATTCAGCAATCATTTCCGGGTCATCCACGAGGTCGACAGCAAGACAGTATTTTTTCATTTTTAGAAAATTAAATGTCCAGGCTGTAAAATTCCGCAGCATTCTCACCCATCACTTTTTTCACTTCCGAGTCGGAGAACATGCTGAGGTAATCCGTTAAAATTCCTTTAACACCTTCATATTGAGCGGCTACCAAACATACCGGCCAGTCGGAGCCAAACATTAAACGATCGGTGCCGAATGTCTCAAAAACCACATCGAGGTACGGTTTGAAATCCGCCCGCTCCCACTCCTGCCAGTCGGCTTCTGTCACCATGCCGGAAACCTTGCATTTGACGTTCGGCAGCTCTGCCAGCAGCCGCATGTCGTTGGTCCAGGTAACAATTTCCTTCTGCTTGATCGGTGGCTTGGCAATGTGGTCGAGTACAAACTGCACATTGGGCAGCCTCACCGCGAAATTGAATGCTTCTTTTAACTGATTCGGGTAAATCAGAATATCATAAGTAAAGTCAAATGCAACCAGCTGGCCTACGCCTTTCATAAAATCCGGCTGCAACAAAAACCCTTCCGGCTGTCCCTGCACCACATGGCGGAAACCTTTCAGTTTTTCAAACTGCGAATATTTTTCCAGCTTGGCATACAAATCCGGCGAGCGTAGATCGACCCAGCCGACTACCCCTTTGATAAAATCATTCGCCTCGGCCAGTTGCAGTAAAAACTCAGTCTCAGCATCGGACTCGGAAGCTTGCACTGCAACGCAACCGTCTACGCCATTGGATTTCAATACCGGTTCCAAATCTTCGGGCAGGAAATTTTTAC
This sequence comes from Dyadobacter luticola, assembly GCF_005860805.1. GTDB lineage: Bacteria > Bacteroidota > Bacteroidia > Cytophagales > Spirosomataceae > Dyadobacter > Dyadobacter luticola. The sequence continues at coordinate 2,030,997 of NZ_VCEJ01000002.1, forward strand.
GGATCGCCGCCATCTCAGGCGTAATCCAGGCATCCCGCCCCTCGTCAAATATCCAGAAATGCTGGTGGCTATCGATGATCATATTGCTTTCCAGGCTACTGCTTCTTGTTTCTGATTTCCTAGTTTTTCAATACCCAATTCCACTACGTCCCCGGCTTTCAGGTAAACCTGCGGCTTCATCCCTAGCCCTACTCCGGCTGGCGTACCCGTCGTGATCACATCTCCCGGAAGCAAAGTCATGAATTGGCTGAGGTAGCTGATTAAAAACGGTACGTGAAAAATCATGTCGGATGTGGTGCTATCCTGGATTTTCTTACCGTTTAGTGATAACCAGAGATTCAGATCATTCGCATTTCCTACTTCATCCGGCGTCACCAGGTAAGGTCCCAGCGGCGCGAAAGTGTCATTGCTTTTTCCTTTTACCCACTGTCCGCCACGCTCCATCTGATAGGCGCGCTCCGAATAATCGTTGTGCACAGCATACCCGGCCACATAATCCAGAGCACTCGATTCCTCCACGTAGCTCGCCTTTTTTCCAATGATCACCGCCAGCTCCACTTCCCAGTCGGTCTTTTCAGAACTTCTTGGAATAATCACCTGGTCGAAAGGACCGCACAAGGCAGAAGTTGACTTAAAGAAGATGATCGGTTCTTTGGGCAGTTCCGTCGCGCCTGATTCGTAGGCATGTTTGGCGTAATTCATACCAATACATACAATCTTGGAAGGACGCGCAATGCAGGAACCGTACCGGAAACCGGCCGCTACCTGAGGTGCATCAGCCGAATTTGTTTCAAGCCAGGCCGCCAGGCGGGAAATACCGTCCGTCGCGAAGAATTTTTCATTGAAATCCTCCCCAAATGCAGAGACGTCCAATTTTGTACCGTCGGGAAGTTCTACACCCGGTTTTTCCTGCTCAAATGCGCCAAATCGAAAAAGTTTCATAAGGGTATTGATGTTTTTTTGCTGATAGCAATCAGCTTTTCAGTTGTTCAATTTTTCAAATCCGCCGTCGATCAGGTAATCGCAGCCGGTGATAAACCCTGCTTCATCGGAGCAGAGATATAGTGCCAGCGCACCGATTTCTTCGGGTTTGGCCATCCTTCCTATCGGCTGCGTTTTGGAAAGTTTTTCAAACATTTCCTCTTCTCTACCGGGATATGTTTTGGCAATAAAACCATCCACAAAAGGTGTATGCACCCGCGCCGGGGAAATGCTGTTGCAGCGGATCCCGTCAGCGAGATAATCCCGCGCCACCGACAATGTCATGGAATAAACCGCTCCTTTTGTAGTAGAATAAGCGAAACGGTCGGGGATTCCTACTGTTGCCGCGATGGATGCCATGTTCAAAATCACGCCGCCGCCGTTTGTTTTCAAATGTGGGATGGTCGCCATCAGGCAGTTATACACGCCTTTGACATTTACATTGATCACCCGGTCGAAATCAATTTCATTTGTCGTATCCGCCTTGCCAATGTGCGCAATTCCGGCATTGTTCACCAGAATGTTGATCGGTGAATTTACTGCGATGGCATTTACCAGGTTTACTACATCCGCTTGTTTGGAAATGTCCAGCGCGTGGGCTTCTGCTTTTCCGCCATCGGCTACAATTTCGTTGGCTACCTGCGTCGCGAGGTCAATATTTAGTTCAAGGATATGGATGTGTGCGCCTTGTTTCGCAAAGGTTTTTGAAATCGCCAGCCCTATCCCACTCGCCCCGCCGGTCACCAGGGCGGTTTTGCCTGTTAAGTCAAACATTTAGTATGTATGTTATTATTGTCGGTTTTTTGTCTTATCCAGGGTTGAAACCCTGGGTCAGGAAATCGGTCGTCGCGCTGCGACTGTTTCAACTCAATCAAATCCCTTGCCGTTGTCTTAAGACAACGGGAAAAAGAGATAAAAAATATTAGAGGGAAACTCCTCTTTTCCAGGGGATAAAGTCGTCCTGGCCGAGTTGCTGGGCTTTTGTAAGCTCGCCGCTCGCTACTTTGATGACATATTCTAATAATGCTTCTGCATTTTGTTCGATGCTTTGGGTTCCGTCTACCACCGGGCCGCAATCGAAATCGATCACGTCGGGCATCCGGTTCGCCAATGTGGTGTTGGTTGCTACTTTCGCTACCGGACAGATCGGGTTTCCTGTTGGGGTTCCGAGTCCGGTCGTGAACAGGATAATGTTGGCACCGGCGGCGGTTTGGCCAGTGGTTGCCTCTACATCATTTCCCGGCGTGCAAACCAGCTGCAAGCCCGCCTCGGTTGCTCTTTCCGTGTAGTTCAAAACATCCGATATATAGGCATTTCCGCCTTTTTTGGCAGCGCCGGCCGATTTGATCGCATCCGTGATCAAACCATCTTTAATGTTTCCCGGTGACGGATTGAATGCAAATGCTGAACCGACTGCCTCTGCTTTTCCAGCATAGTCGCGCATTAATTTTTCGAACTTCGCGGCTTTTTCTTCTGAGACACAGCGATTTAACAACTCCTGTTCCACGCCATTCAACTCAGGGAATTCGGCAAGCAATGTTTGTCCGCCAAGTCCTACAACTAAATCAGATAAATGTCCGAGTACCGGATTGGCAGAAATCCCGGAAAAACCATCCGAACCGCCACATTTCAATCCTACCGAAAGTTTGGAAAGCGGCGCGTCCGACCTTTCAAATTCATTGATTTTGGTCAACCCCATGAATGTTTCCTTGATCGCGCCGGACATCAGCGAGTACTCGGTACCTTTCTGATGCTCGAAAGCAAAAAATGGCTTATTGAAATGCGGATCGCGTTTTTTGATTTCGTCTTCCAAAGTTTTCAGCTCAGAATTCTGGCAGCCTAAGCTCAAAACCGTAATTCCCGCCACATTAGGATGTACCGCATAAGCCGCGAAAAGCGCGCATAACGTATTGGCATCATTGCGGGTACCGCCACAGCCTCCTTCGTGCGTCAGAAATTTGATCCCGTCCACATTTGCAAAAGGCCGGTTCGGCTTTCTTGTTTCGGTTCTTGCCTCGGCAAAAGGTTCCAGACTTTTGATCCGCCGCATATCTCCTGCCTGGTATAAGTGCAAAAACTCTTTTACCTGCTCGCGGTACATATCCGTCTGCGCATAACCCAGCTCCCGCTCGAAAGCATCCTTCATGATCAGCACATTGCGGTTTTCACAAAAAACCAGCGGTACCACCAGCCAGTAATTGTAAGTGCCCACCCGCCCGTCTTCGCGGTGATATCCTTTGAATGTTCTATTTGTCCACTTGCTTACATCCGGCTGTGTGTAGGCGTAAGGCTGCCTGTTGGCCGTGCTGTATTCGTGGGCATCATGTTTCAGATTGAATGTCGTGATCGGCTCGCCTTTTTTGATCGGCTGCGTAGCCCGGCCTACCAAAACGCCATACATAATGATCGCGCCGCCGGTTTCAATGTCCTCAGTTACAAACTTATGCTTGGCCGAAACACCGTATTGCAGCCCATAGTGAGACCCACTCCATTCTACATCCGCACCGGCAGGGATATCACGCAAAGCAACAATTACATTATCATGAGGGTGAATTTTTAAAAGCTGTGAAGCCATATTTTCAATAATTAATACAGATCTGTCGTGGTGAATGCATTGTAACTTATTAACAAAACAACATAAATATTTCAATACCTTGGTCGCTTATCGTAGCAAATATTTCAACTATATTGGCATATATTTCCGCATAATAGATTTAAAGTGTAATTATTTGTGAAACCACAGCTCTTAAAAGTCCCGAAGAGGTTACAAAGATCATTCAGTATCCGGCAGGATGTGGTGCTCTATTTTTACAATCGCTGGCATTATCATCCTGAGTTAGAGCTTATTCACATTGAGCAAGGTTCGGGGACGCAGTTTGTGGGCGATAACATTCAGAATTTCCAGAGCGGCGACCTGCTTTTGATCGGACCGAACTTGCCGCACTACTGGCGATGCGATGAAAAATATTTTCATGGAGAAAGCAAATTGTACGCGCAGGCCACTGTACTGCACTTTTCCGAAGATATTTTTGGCAAGAATTTCATGGAACTTCCCGAAAATAAATCCATCAATGACCTGATGCTGAAAGCCCGGCTGGGGATGAAAATTTCGGGAAAAGGTACTGCGCACGTCAAGGCGCTTTTGAAGGATTTGTTGACCCAGACTTCTGGCAACCCGATCATTTCTTTGCTGCAAATCCTCGATTCGCTGGCACATTGTCCGGAGGTAAAACTGCTCTCCAACACACATTACCAGCATGAATTCGACCCTTTCGACACCGACCGGATCAATCACATTTACCAATATTCCATCACGAATTTTCAGAAAAAGATCTCGATCGAAGAGATTTCAGAGGTGGCGAATATCAGTCCACATTCGTTTTGCCGGTATTTCAAAAGCCGGAGCCGCAAAACTTACAGCCAGTTTTTGCTCGAACTCCGTGTAGGGCATGCCTGTAAATTGCTTTCCGAAACGCAGCTGCCGGTAGCGCAGGTTTGTTATGAAAGTGGTTTCAACAATTTTGCCAATTTCAATAAATACTTCAAGATACACACCGGAAAAAGTCCCCTGCTTTATCAGAAAGAATTCCGTAAAATCCCGATTTCCAATCATTTGCCTAACATTCAAGCCGCGCCATGAGAATTAACATTGTTGATATTTTAGATAAAAACATTTATGAGGCTGAGCTGCACATTGCAGACGGAAAAGTCGGTCAGATTGAAAATTTTGGACCTGAAAATCCTGCTTTAAATTATGCCTTGCCCGGATTTGTGGATGCGCATGTCCATATTGAAAGTTCGATGCTGACACCTGCCCAGTTTGCCCGGCTCGCTGTGGTCCACGGAACAGTCGCTACGGTTTCAGATCCGCATGAAATTGCCAATGTGCTTGGTATCGAAGGTGTTAAGTATATGATTGAAGATGGCAAAAGGACGCCTTTTAAATTTTGCTTCGGCGCTCCATCCTGCGTGCCGGCAACGGTTTTCGAAACTGCCGGGGCGACCATCGATGCTGCGCAAGTGGGTGAACTGCTGGCTTTGGACGACATTGGTTACCTGGCGGAGGTGATGAATTTTCCCGGCGTGCTGCATGAAGATCCGGGTATGATGGCTAAAATCGGCTGGGCGAAACATTATAATAAGGTGGTCGACGGTCACGCGCCGGGCTTACGTGGCGAAGATGCGAGGAAGTATGCGGCAAATGGTATCACAACGGACCATGAATGTTTCACTTATGAAGAAGCCCGTGAAAAGATCGGTTATGGGGTAAAAATCCTGATCCGCGAAGGCAGCGCCGCCCGGAATTTTGACGCGCTTATTCCGCTGATCGACGAATTTCCTGAACAAATCATGTTTTGCTCGGACGACAAACATCCCGATAGTCTCGTAGCCGGGCACATTAATGTACTGGTAAAAAGGGCATTACAACTTGGTTACGATATCTGGAACATTCTTCTGGCTGCCTGTATCAATCCGGTTAAGCATTATAATCTGCCGGTCGGAATAATTCGGGAGGGCGACCCCGCTGATTTTATTGTGGTGGACAACTTACAGAATTTCAACATTCTTGAAACCTTACTTAATGGTAACTGGGTTTCGGAAAATGGCATTTCTAAATTGCCTGATCTGCGCAGCGAGCATATTAACCATTTTGAATGTGCGTTGAAAACGGCTGCCGATTTTAAAATCGTCACTGAAAAAAACTCCAACACGGTAAGGGTGATCGAGGCTTTGGAAGGTCAGCTGATTACAAACCAGTTGATTGGAAAAGCAAAAATCTCGGACGGAACATTCATATCTGACACCGAGGCGGATGTGCTCAAAGTTGTGGTAGTCAACCGGTACGCGGAATCCGAGCCGGCAATCGCATTTATTAAAAATTTTGGATTGAAAGAAGGAGCGCTGGCTTCGTCTGTCGCACACGATTCGCACAACATTATATGTGTAGGCTGCGATGACGAAAGTATAGCACAGGCCGTGAATTTGGTTATCGGTTCGCGAGGCGGAATTTCTGCGGTGGGCAACCATGAAGCACATTTAATTCCGCTCCCGATTGCAGGTTTGATGACGGACCGCGACGGTTATCAGGTCGCTGATGAGTACACCCGCATCGACAATTTTGTAAAAGATTCGTTGAAATCTACATTGAAATCCCCGTTTATGTCGCTGAGCTTCATGGCTTTGCTCGTAATACCTTCTTTGAAATTGAGCGATAGAGGACTTTTTGACGGAGAAAAATTCGAATTCGTAACATTAAGTATTTGAATAGTTACAAAAATTCGAGAATTGCATCATTAAACTTTGAAATGTGATTTTCTGATGAAAATATTTTTTTAATCTGTTTTTTTATAAATATATTTACAAGTGTTATAATGACCCTTATTAATATCAATTCCTAACCCCATCAAAATCCTTTCCAAACAATGGCTCACCTACGCTACAAGCAAGAAGAAGAACTCTGTTTTTGGGATCAGTTCAGAAAAGGCGACGAAAATGCTTATGCATGCCTGTACCGCTCTTACGTCCACATCCTGTACCAGTATTGCTCACAGTTTACGATCGACAAGCCACTGATTAAAGATTGCATTCACGATTTATTTGTTGAACTCTGGAGAAACCGAATGACGCTGGGTGACACCACTTCCGTTCGGTTTTATCTTATGGCGTCCATCAAAAGAAAACTGGTGCGACACCTGAATGCACAACAAAAGCATACCAGCAATGAAGATATCCCGGTTGAGTACTGGCATATCAACACCCCTTCCCACGAAAATCAGCTGATCTCGGAAGAGGAATTTGAATCGACCAACCAGCATTTGAATGTGGCGATCAACGGATTGCCCCGCCGTCAGCGTGAAGCGATTTTCCTGAAATTTTACATGAACCTCAACAACCACGAAATCGCTGACCTGATGAAAATCAACATTCAGTCGGTTTATAACCTGGTTTTCGGTGCATTGGGAAATCTTAAAAAACAAATGACACTTGACAGATTGACTTTCTAGACCATTTCGAACATCATACGAGTACAAGCGTGGCGAACTATGCCACGCTTTTTTTGTGTTAAAAAAGAACCTATCATTGACAAACTGAACCTTTGAATGACACCTATTACCACGCCCCTCGCCGAACGTCTCCGACCCAGAACATTGGACGACTACGTTGGGCAGGAAAAGTTGTTGGGGCCGAAAGGTCCGCTCCGCAGGGCGATCCTGCAAAACACAATTCCTTCCATGATTTTCTGGGGACCGCCGGGGGTGGGAAAAACAACCCTGGCGTTGCTGATTGCGGAAACTACCAAAAGACAATTTTATAATCTGAGCGCGATCAGTTCGGGCGTGAAGGATTTGCGTGAGGTACTCTCCCGCCCTTCCGGACTTTTCCCGGCTATTTTGTTTATTGATGAAATTCACCGCTACAATAAAAGTCAGCAGGACTCGCTGCTGGGTGCGGTAGAAAAAGGGCAGGTAACATTAATCGGCGCTACGACCGAAAACCCTTCTTTTGAAGTCAATTCGGCACTTTTGTCCCGCTGCCAGGTGTATATTCTGGAAGCTTTTGGCGAAAAAGAATTGAAGGAAATCATCGACCGGGCGATTGAAAAAGACCAGTGGCTGAAAGAAAAGAACATTAAGTTTAAATCATACGACGCGCTGATGCGGCTTTCTGGTGGTGACGGACGAAAGCTGCTCAACCTGCTGGAACTGGCGGTGCTCGGAAAAGGCGAAGCAAAAAAAATCGAGATTACCGACGAGTGGGTGACAGAAGTGGCGCAGCAGAACATTGCGCGGTACGACAAATCGGGCGAGCAACACTATGACATTATCTCGGCATTTATCAAATCACTGCGCGGCAGCGACCCGAATGCGGCGGTGTACTGGATGGCGAGAATGATCGTAGCGGGTGAAGATCCTTCGTTTATAGCCCGGAGGATGCTCATCATGGCTTCGGAAGATATTGGAAATGCCAACCCGACCGCCGTGATCATGGCCAATGCTTGTATGCAGGCCGTGAATGTGATCGGCTATCCCGAATGCCGGATCATTCTTTCGCAAGTGGCTATCTATCTGGCTACTTCGCCCAAAAGTAATGCAAGTTATACGGCGATCGGCGATGCGATGGAGGCGGCGAAAAACACGGCGCATTTACCGGTGCCCCTGCATCTGCGCAACGCACCGACCAAATTAATGAAGCAGATCGGCTACGGGAAAGGTTATAAATATTCACACGATTTCGAAGGAAACTTTGCGAAACAGAATTTTTTGCCGGATGAAATTAAGGGCAGTAAGTTTTTTGAACCCGGAAAAAATGCACGGGAGGAAGAGATCCGGAAAAAGCTGCAATCGTGGTGGGGTGACTGGTACGGGTATTAACTTTTTTTCTTTTTCAGCTTTTCCTGAAATTTCGCGAAAGATAAGTCCGGCTTTTTGCGGCTTTGTTTGGGCTTCTTCCATTCAGCCGACATTTTGCCTGCCAGCTCGTCCAGCTTTTCATCCGTCTCGTTTCTTTTTACTACGTCGGTGAGATATTTCCGTAGTTCGGCTTTTTTATCATTGGCAAAATCGTCCATGCTGTCAATAAAGGAATTTTTGAGTCGGATATCGACACAAAGATGCATCCAAAAGCTTATATTTTGCAGATATTCGCTGTGTTAAAAAATGAAATCAATCAAGCGCTAAGAACATTACCAAAATGTCGATGATCCCCGAAAGTATTCCTCTGCTGGAACGGCAAATACTGATCAACCAATGTAAAATCCTCGCTTCAATCGGGGATGAAAAAGAGAAAGAAGATTTTGAAAGACGAATCGAAATTCTTGAAAAAGGCTACACAGGCCTGTATCCTAAGGTATTTAACACACTTTACGAAGAGGTGCCGCTGAGCGTCTACACCGAAATTTCGGACATTATGCGGATGTACAGCCGGATCAATGAATCGGTGAGGTTGTGGTCGGACTCGGAAAAAGAGCTGCTTGACCTTGCATCCCTTGAATTTGAGGGTTTTGATGAAGACAGTGGTATGCATTATTACATGATGTCCTACATGGTGGACCGGATGGACGAGCACGGAGAATACAAAGGCCGGCAACTCAAAGCACACAACAGTTCGATCATGCTAAAATATAACCGGATGCTGGCAGTTTTCAGTGATTATGAAAACATGAAAAAAGACCGGTATTCGACGACTGATATCCAGAAATTCATCGACGCGGTCATGAGTATGCAGGAAGAAAAAGAATTGCCCGGGGAGCTGAGGGCGGGGACTGTAAATATTTAGAAAAAAACGACTTACGGTATAAGAAATAAATTAAATTATCCTCAATCACAACATTGTGAATGAAGAAATTATTAAATTTGTAACTGGAAGCCGATGAAAAAAGGTTTTCAATAACGTTGAGTAAAATCGAACATCCCGGATACATTGCATCCGGGATGTTTTTTTATATAACGTTCTATTAGTGAAGCTGAATTTTGCGCAATCTGGAAGCATTGCGTTTAAGAAAGAGCCTGTCGCTCACGGAGAGCTGCTCGTAATGATTTGATTTTTTCAATTGAAAAATAAGCCAGATCCCTGCGTATGCGGCCGCAAACAACACGATCAAAAACAAGAAAGGCCCAATGGTGAAAACGCTTTGAAGTAGCTGTGTCATAATTTCCAATAGTTAGTCAGGTTCAAATCAATATGACTAACATTTCAAAAAAATTATTCCAGCTAAAACTTTGTATTTCAGCGCTTCATTGAGGAATTCACTCCACAATACTGCCTAGAATTTGGCATTGATAATCTTCGTATCACACCCTACCGCGCTGCCACTTACATACCCGACGCTCACGCCCGAAACCTTCGAAGATTTGCCCGGAGCGACCGACGTTTTGATGGTAATAATTTTTGAAGTGAGCACTGCCTGCGTATCCGAAAGATATTTGAATTCGACCTCAATGCTGGTCAAAGGTTTTGCAGCATTGTTTTCGATGGTCATGCTGTGGATCGCGATGCCGCCTACCGGATGCCACTCGTTTTCCAGGATCCTGATTTTCTGGATCAGCCGGGCACGCTCCTCGGAAGATACGTCATTGAGCGAATCTTTCTGGGCTACGACTTCGGTTTTGGAAATCACAACAGGTTCGGGTTTCAGGAAATCCAGTTGTTTGTAGTAGTAGAGGATGTAGATGAATGCGCCGACAGGAACAATAGCGCTAACCCATTTAAGTATTGAAATGAAAACCTTTTTAAACTTGGCTTTTTTGCCTCTTCTCCCAGCCATAGGTACCTGACGACGTTGGTAAATTTTAAATTTGGTGCTATTGATCGCAAATATACCGATCAGAAACTGAAATATACGTCAACCACATAAATTGAGATCTCACGAATAAAAAAACAAACCGCTGAGGGAATTTCCCCCAACGGTTTGCATGTGTATCGTGTAGAACAGGACTATTGTTTAGCAAACTTGTATGTACTTGACATTCCGTTTCTGCGGAAGATCTGAACGAAGTACATGCCAGGGCGGAGGTTGCGGGTACTGATTTTTCCGCTGACGTCACCGCCGTTTTCGAACACCGTTTTTCCATTGACATCAATCACTTTCACGCTGGCCACATTAGTCCAGTCCGTAATGTTGACGATCAGGAATTCCGACTGTCCTACCGGGTTGGGGTACAGCGACGCTTCGGCACCGGCGCCAAAGTTCACCGCTTCAATCTTGCTGTAAGCAAATGTCCCGTCAAGGTCGATCATTTTCAGGCGGTAGTAGTTCAAACCAGATGATGGCTTGGCATCCGTAAACGAATAGCGCTGAATCGTACGGCTCTCACCCATCGCAGCCAGACTACCCACAGTTACCCATGAAGTCGCATTCTCGCTTCTCTCCACATTGAATTGTCCGCTGTTCACTTCCTCGCTGGTTGCCCAGTTGAGCAAAGTAGTACTGCCTTCTTTGGCTGCGGCAAAGCTCACAAGTTTCACTGGCAGCGAAGCATTTACCCTGATCTGATAAAGTTTTTGTCCGATCAGCGTACCACCCTCGGTTTTCACCTGAACCATGAATGTGTAGATACCCGTCGGGCCGTCCGGTGTGCCGGAGATCACCCCTGTAATTGGATCCATAGTCAACCCAGGAGGCAGCCTGTTGTAATCCACACCAGCTAATACCGAATATCTTTCATCAGTTCCTGTATAATCCGCTACATCAGCCGGTGGCGTGCCATTATTGTACTGGGAGTCGATGTAAGATTCGTAAGGAATTGGTTTGAATGTCAATGTTGGCGCACACACGCCGCCACCGCCATCGTTGGCTGATGGTGTTACAAATGCACCATACACTTCGATGGCATTCAAGGCACCTGCTACACCGGCAACCGTGAGCCTTACTTCATCAAATGGCAGGGTCGGTTTAAAATTCACATTGTAAATGTCCGTTTCTGTACCGTTGCCGATCAATGGAATTATTAACTGCAATTGAAGCAAGGTATTCCCTGACGCAAATTCTCCCGTAGCCACGCCATCTTTATAAGTCGAGAGAATCAGCGAATTGATGAGCTGCAATTGCGCGATACCAGGCTGCGTGTTTCTGATCGTAAAACCAACTACTGTGTTCGCAGGATAATCGACAATACCATTTTTCACCGAGATAGAGCCGCTTCCTACCGCACCAACAGGGATACTGATTGTCGCGAAATCGGCTGTGCTCGCAGAGATTACATTTTGCGTATTGCTCACTTCGCAAAGTGCACAGACACCGGTAAGTCCGGTACGTGAGCTTTCGATCACGACTGGCTGCGCAGGTGTATTCAGGAATTCCGTTGTACCGCAAGCGATCGGATCGGTATTGCAAAGCGTCTCAATGACAGCATTATAGATGCGTATCGTGCTCAGGTCAACACCGACCGTATTAATAAATTCGATTTTAACCTCATCAAAAACATCCTCTGCAATTACACCAACTACCTGCCGGCCCGAAGCGGTCAGTAAATTTGCTCCTACAAGTAACCTGCTACCCGAATATCCCGGACTTACGGAATGCGCGGTTTCTGTTCCATTCAGATATGTGCGGATACGTAAAGCTGAAAGCGCATCGACATTAAGCAATGAGCCTGTCTGCACATCGAATCCTGCGTATGTACCAACCGAATAGTCGGTAATTGCATTCCGGACCGATAGACCAGCAACATTACCTACCGCAACACCGACATTGACGGTCGCGAAGTCAGAAGTAGAGGAGCCGTCAATCACATTCTGGGCATTGACAACACTGCAGTTCACACATACCGCTGTGTTCACCGCTGTATTGGAGGAATTGATAAATACCGAGTTTGTCGGGCTCACGATATTGACCGGCGTGTTGCAGACCAGCGCGGCATCATTGCAGAAGGTAGTGATAACCGGGCCGTATACCGCTGTTGTTTGAACTACATCTGCAAGCTGGGTAACCGTAATTTTGATCTCATCAAAATCTGTTGTGGTCAGAAATCCGATGGTTTGCCGCGAACCGTTGAGTATACCAACGTTTGCCAGACCCGAACTTCCCTGCTTTTGTTCTTTTTGCACACCTTCAAGATAAGTGGTAATTGTAATGCTGTTAATTAGGTCCAGACCTACCAGCTGTGCATTGCCAACAGAAAACCCGGCAAATGTGCCGCCGGAGAAAGGTGTACCTTCTTTTTTAACAGAAACAGAACCAGCCGCTCCGACAGTTGCCAAAACGTTAATCGTTGCCGGAGAATCAGGATCTCCATCAATAACATTATCCTGGTTGGAAACCGAACAAGCCACGCAGGCTGTTCCGGAAAGTCCGGTATTACTGAGACTGACGGTAAGTGGATATGCAGGTGCCGTAAGTTGAGTCGGCACATTACATGCCAGTGGAGCCCCTTCGGCAAAGCGTTCGACGACCGCATTATAGATCCTTGTTTCGCCAGCCAGCAGCCCCACTCCGTTCAGCGTGATCCTTATTTCATTAAAATCGCCGGAAGATGTAAACCCGATCGAATTCCGGGTCCCGGCCGTGAGGACAGTTCCCGAAACCAAAAGCCCCGCGCCTGTGGCATTGTCTATCGGCGTACCATTCAGCAACGTCGAAATAGTAATTTCGCCCAGTAAATTCAGGTTTAGCAAACCAACTGTGCTGATTTCGAATCCTGCAAACGTTCCGCCAGGGTAAGTTGTAGCATTGTCACGGACCTGATAGAACTTTTCCCCGAGGCTGGTTAGTATCTGCGCCACCCGGGTATAATCGGTTGTGGAAAGGCTGATCGCAGAATCTAATTCAAAAACGCCACCTGTTAAAGTAGTTCCACCGCTTCCGGTAGCAGTCAGCTTGTAGTCAGGCAGGCTGAGTCTCTTTCTGGTATTAGCAGTCAGAAGAGAGTTTACATCTGTGCAATACTTTACCTGAAACGCGTTGAAAATTTCGACTTGCTCAGTAATAGTACCACAACCTGCCAAAAGTCCGGGGGCATCTAGTGTAACTGAAAGCTGGATTCCATTAAAGGTTCCAGCACCGGTTGTGACAAAACCAATCTCATACTTTCCAGAACCAATATAGCTAATGATAGGGTTGCTTGTAGAAGACACAACAGTAGAGCCATTAACCGCAGCAATAGAATAAGAATCGAATCCACTTAAGTTATTACTGGTAACAAAGCCTACATAGTTACCAACCGTATAGGTGCTGGAACCGTTAATGCGCACTGTTGCAGATGCATCTGTTGTATTCGTGCAGGTAAGTCCATTTGAAGATCTCGTAGCTTTCAGTGTCAGCGTGGCAGAATTTGTTCCCGAATTGTCCGTCAGATTACCGGAGTTTGTCAAGGTAGTCAAATTTGCCCCGGAACTTGGCGCCAAAGTCGACGTGACGGTTAAAGGATCTGTAATCGCAGGCAGTGAAAAACTAGTCTGATCATTGCAGCTTAGGTTCGTTTCCTGGCCAACAGCATTTACAGTGAACATGGTAATGCTCACAATTACCATTAACAAAACCCTGAGCAATCCTGCGCTTTGTAAAAAAGCGCGGTTGAGCGATCTTCGGTCTGGCAGTTGATGTTCTTGTTCTTTCTGGTTGATGCTTAGAAAAAATGTTTCCATAAAATGAAAAGGATTAGTGATATATAAATTCAGGAAGTGTGGGTGTCAGCAGGCATAATAATCCCGTCACTTACGTGTGTATACGTTAGCAGTCAGGGGGCAAGCAGGAAATTGTGGTGGGGTAACTAGGGGACTCTGGATTTGCAGTGTAAATGTGCCTTCATACAGTCTTTATATTGTGATGAGATAAATATCCTGGCGACCATTGAGTAAAACTACCTCTACAAACTATTAGACGTACAAAGCCTGAAAAACCAGTTAATTGCAAATTTATCTATAAATACCTCAAAAAAAACCCGCATATTATTACTAACATTGTACCCCCCAATAGTAGGGATTGTAGTATTAATTTTAGCTACATCGGCTAAAATCTTCACTACAAGTGAATTTAGTTTTGTCCAAAAACTGACCGTTAAATAAGTATTATACTGCATAATGTCACCTTGCGGTGATACCGTTGAATTAATTATTTATAATGTTACTGGTTGCAAGTTTTCCAAAACAAGTTGGCACGATTTTTATAATACCGTCAGCTTCTTTGGGATATACGTCCACCAGTTTATACACAACTAGATTGATGATAACCCCAATTATTTATGAATGTAGTACTACTGGATGAAAGCCTGTTATTAGCAAGTGCGCTGCAAAATTTGCTGTTAACTTCTCCTGAAATCGATGCGGTCGATTTTTACACGGATGTGAAGGATTTTTTTGAACGACACCGGACTTCAAAACCGGATGTGCTCGTGGTCGACCTGGTTTTGCCCGGGTTGGATGGAGCGGAAGTATTGGAAACCTGCCGGACTATTTTAGGGAACGATGCGAAAATTCTCGTTTTTTCGCCGGTTACCGATGTCCATACCATTAAGCATACCATCAAGAGAGGTGCGGCGGGGATCATCTCCAAAGCCGCAACCTATGCCGAATTCCAGGATGCGGTAATCCAGATCGGCTCAGGGAAGCAATACATTGGCAGTGATCTGCGTGACAATTTGATCAACAGTGTGTTCGGCGACGAGCAGGTGATTTACCACCTGTCGCCCCGGGAAAAGGAAGTGCTTCAAAAAGTTTGCAGCGGCCGTACGATCAAAGAAATTGCTTATGAGCTGAAACTCAGTGCCCATACCGTCCAGTATTACCACCGGAGCGTGATGGAGAAGTTTAAAGTGAAACGTACGACCGACCTGATCGTTTACGCGATACAGCATAAACTATACATTCCGGAGAAATAAAATACCCGGTCAGGACTTATTCCCGTAGAAATCGGGAAGCGGGTTCAGCGCCGGATTTTTACGCTGGTGCCAGTAGGGGTAGATCGGCGATTTCTCGCTGGCCGTATCCAGTTTCTTGGTCTGATCAAGAGACAGGTTCCAGCCCACGGCACCCAGGTTTTGTTTCAACTGCTCCTCATTCCTCGCCCCTACCACAATGTTCGCTACGGTGGGCCTTTGCAGGAGCCAGTTCAAAGCCACTTGCGCAACGGTTTTCTCGGTTTCAGCAGCTACTTCGTCGAGGACATCTATCAGATTGTAAAAGAAATCTTCCGGTATTGCCGGACCTTCTCCCCCACCCTGTGCAATGCGCGCATCTTCCGGATTAGGCTGATTTCTGCGGTATTTTCCACTTAACCGACCAGCAGAAAGCGGACTCCAGACGATCGTCCCGACTTTCTGATCGAGGCCCAGCGGCATTAGCTCCCATTCCAGTTCACGACTCAGCAGAGAATAATGCGCCTGGTGCGCCACGTACTTGGACCAGCCGTATCTTTCTGATACAGAGAGGGATTTCATCAAATGCCATCCTGAAAAATTCGAGCAGGCAATGTACCTTACCTTCCCGGCACGGATCAGGTCGTTCAATGCGCTCAACGTTTCTTCCACAGGCGTGTTGCCGTCGAAACCGTGCATGTGGTAAATGTCGATATAGTCTGTTTGAAGGCGCTTCAAGCTCTCCTCACAGGATTTAATCAGGTGGAAGCGCGACGAGCCGAAATCATTTGGGTCAGTTCCCATCTTAAATGTCGCCTTGGTCGACAGGATAATCTTGTCACGCAACCCGATCATGGCTTTTCCCAGAATCTGCTCCGACGCGCCCTGCGAATACACATCAGCTGTATCGAAGAAATTGATGCCCGAATCCATGCAGAGGTTCACGAGCCGCGCCGCTTCGTCCGCCTGTGTATTTCCCCATGCTTTGAAAAATTTGCCTTCACCCCCAAATGTGCCGGTCCCGAAGCTGAGTACCGGTACCTTCAAACCTGAGCCCCCGAGTTGCCTGTATTCCATAATGTATGATCGAAATTTGATGAAACGAATGAATAATACCCCGCATAGCAACGCAGGGAACATCACCCAAATAAATCAAAATGGGCGACATTTCCATTCCTGCCGGGATTTTTCCGGTTTACGTATAGAGAAACCCGGTTGAAAAATCCCTAGCTGATTGAAAATGACGCAATTGCCCCGCGAAAGTCAATTTAGACCACAAAAAAATAACTTCCCTGAAAATCAGGGAAGTTATCCGCATTATTTACTCAACGTTCCTCTATTACTTAACCTTTGAACTCGCTCGCCAGATGGGCACCTGGCGTTATGCTTAGCCGTGGTTCAGAATATGATTCAAATATGCAGTTTCAATTTTGATTGTGTCAAAAGCGATTATCCATCGGTGACAATGATTGAGCGATCGGAAAAATCGGGTTGATTATTGACAGATAATGCTATATTTAAGATTAATTTGTGATTAATTGATAACTGACATTAAAACCTTAACCATGAACCGTAGAGAAGCTGTTCAAAGAATAACCTTTCTGTTGGGGGGAACATTATCCGCACCCCTGATGGCAGGCGTCATGGGTGAAAAGCTGAATTTCGGGCCGTCGCTTGAAATTTCTGATAGCCAGGAAGCCCTGCTCGCCGATGTGGCCGACGTCATCATACCCACCACAACCACGCCGGGCGCAAAAGCCGCCGGGGCCGAAAAATTCATTACCCGCGTGCTACGTGATTGCTACGCGATGGAAGATCAAAAGAAATTCTATGACGGGCTAGGCAGAGTAGATGCGCTCAGCAAAGAGGCGTATTCCAAGTCGTTCTCGGCGCTGGACAACACGCAGAAGATTGAGATCATTAAAAAAACAACGGAATCGGATAAGCCATTTTTCCTGCAAATGAAGGGTTTGGCCGTCACCGGTTATTTCACTTCCGAAATCGGCGCAACACAAGCATTGGATTACCTTCCAATCCCGGGCAGGTTTGACGGAAGCTGGCCGATGCCGAAAGGGCAAAAAAGCTGGGCCCTCTAATTTAACCCTGACCAATTCTTAAAAATCTCTTAATAATGGCGAATTTAAATATTGATGCATTAAAAGAAGTCACTTACGATGCCATCGTAATCGGCTCGGGCGTATCTGGCGGATGGGCGGCCAAAGAGCTGACCGAGAAAGGATTAAAAGTGCTGATGCTGGAAAAAGGCAAGCAGCTGGAACACATTACCGGCTATGAAAACGCCCTGAAAGCGCCCTGGGAAACCCAATATAACGGCAGACTTACCGTAAAACAAAAAGAAACGCACCCGTTTTTGTCCCGCGATTATCCGTACAATGAGATGACGGAGAAATACTGGATGAATGATGTGGATGCACCTTACGAAGAAAAGAAAAGGTTCGACTGGTTCCGTCCCAACATTGTCGGTGGCAAATCCATCATGTGGGGCCGTCAGTCATACCGGCTGAGCGATATCGATTTTGAAGCGAATTTGAAGGATGGCATCGCGGTTGACTGGCCGATCAGATATAAAGACATAGCGCCCTGGTATTCTTATGTTGAAAAACACGTAGGTATCTCGGGCGAAAAACTGGGACTTCCTCAGCTTCCGGACAGCGATTTTATCCCGCCAATGGAAATGTATTTTGTTGAAAAAGAGGTCAGGAAGAGACTTGAAAAAGAATTTCCTGGCAGAAATATGACAATCGGCCGCGTGGCAAACTTGTCGCAGCCGACCAAAATTCAGCTCGACGGGGGCCGAAGCCCATGCCAGTACCGCAACCGTTGTTCTTATGGTTGTCCTTACGGTGCTTATTTCAGTACCCAGTCGAGTACATTGCCGCCAGCGATGAAAACCGGTTTGCTGACATTGAGACCAGATTCGGCCGTACGTGAAATTATTTACGATGGTAAAAAACAAGGCGGACGTGCCACTGGGGTACGCGTGGTTGACACGACGACTTTGCAGGAAAAAGAATATTTCGCAAACATTATCTTCGTCTGCGCCAGCGCAATCGCTTCTGCCGCACTGCTTTTGAACTCAACTTCCGACCGTTTCCCGAATGGTATGGGCAATGATTCCGGCGAGCTGGGACATAACCTGATGGACCACCACTTCCGCACCGGCGCAAGCGGTACCTGGGAAGGTGATCTGGACAAGTATTATTTCGGACGCCGTGCAAACGGAATTTACATTCCACGCTACCGCAACATCGGAAACGATAAGCGCGACTACCTGCGCGGCTTTGGCTATCAGGGTGGCGGCGGTCGTCAGGGATGGCAGCGCAATGTGGCTGAACTGGCTTTCGGTGCTGATTTTAAAGAAGAACTGACCACGCCAGGCGCATGGACCATGGGCTTCGGAGGTTTTGGCGAAACATTGCCGGCCCATGAAAACCACATGTACCTGAGCAAGGAGAAAAAAGATAAGTTCGGTATCCCGACTGTTGTCTTCGACGCGGATCTTCGTGAAAACGAGAAGAAAATGCGGAAGGATATGATGAACGATGCAGCCGAAATGTTGGAAAAATCGGGCGTGAAGAATGTGAAGACTTACGATAACGGTTCATACCTCGGTATGGCGATCCACGAAATGGGAACTGCCAGAATGGGACGCGACCCGAAAACATCGGTTTTGAATGGTAACAACCAGCTTCACTCGGTGAAAAATGTGTTCGTGACAGACGGAGCCTCCATGACTTCCGCATCCTGCGTAAACCCGTCGCTAACTTATATGGCGATGACGGCCCGCGCGGTGGATTTTGCTGTGAAAGAATCGAAGAAGAAGAATATCTGATCGATTTAGTTTTGAAAAGAAAGAGACTTACCGGGCTTCAAAATCCGGTAAGTCTTTTTTATAAAATCCGGATCCCCGCCGCCCGAAAAAGCCCCAGCTTCTCCTCCGAAGCATCCATTTCCGTGATAATGTAGTCCAGACTTTCTATCGGGCACACCCGGTAAGTCTCGTAGGTCCCTAGTTTGTCAAAAGTGCTGAGCGCCACCGAAATCCCTGAATTCCTTAACATTACCTGCTTCAATTCTGCCTCTTCCAGATAATTGGCCGTCACACCCCGCTGAATATCCAGCGCACAAACGCCCATAAAATAAACATCCGCCTGAAAATTCTCGACCATCCTGACCGCCGCCATGCCGACGATCGTTTCGGATTCCTTGAAATAAGTACCTCCAAGCAAAATCAATTTAACCCCCGGATAAGCGGAAAGTGCGGGAACGATAGCCGTATTATTGGTAATCACAGTAAGCTTAATGTCCGTCGGCAGTAGCGAAACCAATGTAAAAACCGAGGTACCGCCGTCGAGAAAAATCGTCTGACCGCTTTTGATCAGCGGCTGGGCTTTGTGCGCGATAATTTCCTTGTCATCTTTTAAATGAACAATCCTTTCCTTGAAAGTCAGCGGGTTGTGCGCCCTGGGAATTGCGCCGCCGCGCACTTTCATGAGCAAACCATTATTGGACAATGCATCAATATCCCGCCGGATCGTATCCTCGGAAACATTCAGCGCCGAACTCAGCTGTGCAAAGCCCACCTCCTGGTCGTCCTTTAACCGATCAAGAATGTATGCAAATCGTTTTTCCCGGATCATTTACAAATATTTATTTTGCAAATTTCTGCAAATTTGCATTAATTCGCAAATCGATTTTTTATTTTATGATGGACGAGAAACTAAGAACCAAAAGCGCAAGAAGGGCCACATTATTAATTTTTTTGGTTTGCGGCATCGGCCTTTCGAGCTGGGCGCCGATGGTACCTTTTGCAAAATTAAAGCTGGGTTTGAATGATGCAGATCTTGGCGTAGTGCTGCTCTCGCTAGGCGCGGGGGCTATATTAATGATGCCTTTTACAGGTTTACTAATTAATAAATATGGCAGCCGCAGGATCGCGCTGATTGCTGCGCTGGTCATCGCCACATTATTACCCTTGTTACTGCTGGCTTCCTCGGCAATACAGCTGGCTATGGCACTTTTCATTTTTGGGGCAGGGATCGGGTCGATTGATGTTGCTATGAATGCGCAGGCTGTGCTCGTGCAGGAGAAGCACGGCAGCCACATTATGTCGTCATTTCATGGAATGTTCAGTGTAGGCGGGTTACTCGGGTCGATCGGTCTTGGTTTTCTGATCAAAGCGGGCTTATCCCCGACCGTCGCGGCTTTAAGTATTTCCCTTCTGCTGATCGTGATCACGGCAACTCAGTTCAAAAAATTATTTCCAAAATCCGAAGAAGCCCAAGCCGATAGCATGACCTTGTCTTTACCCAAAGGACCGGTTGTTTTTCTGGGTATCATGTGCTTTATCACTTTTCTGGCCGAAGGCTCACTACTTGATTGGAGCGCTGTTTTTCTTCAATTTTCCAGAAATTTCGACCCCTCACTTTCCGGTCTTGGCTACGCTTCTTTCTCCGTAGCGATGGCCGTCATGCGCCTTACCGGGGATGGTATTATCCACAGGCTTGGGTCAGCGAAGGTGGTTCTGTACGGTACATTGCTGGCCGGTTTCGGATTTCTGATCGCGGTAACATTGCCCTGGGCAGCCGCAGCGCTGATTGGATTTGTACTTGTGGGGCTTGGTGCTGCCAATGTAGTACCCGTATTTTTTACCGCTGCCGGGCGCATTCCCAATATTCCGCCATCCATAGCATTGTCTGGTGTCACAATCTTGGGTTATTCAGGACAACTTGCTGGCCCTGCCATGATCGGCGTGCTGGCTGAACTGACGTCGCTTTCTATCGCGCTAGGTTTTGTGGGTGTGCTGCTTTTTGTAGTGGCATTTGCTTACCGTCACAGGGAGTAGCTTAAAATGCTTCGCCGGTAAAAAGGTAAAAACCGGGTCCATCTTTTGTCAGGCCCATATCCAGCCGGAGAAAAATATCCTTTTTAGGAAAAAGTAAATACCGTATCCCGATCCCGCCCGACGGCCGGACATACCTGGTATCAAATGCATTGATTTTCGGAGCGACCATCGCCGCACCCGCAAATGCCACCGCACCGATCCTTTTACTAAATCCAAAGGGCAGCCACCGGTGCTCCAACTGCGCCGCCACCATATTTTTATCACGGTACCTGCCATAATAGTAACCCCGCATGATCATTTCGCCACCCATCAAAGCCAGCTGGTTGAAAGGCACATCGCCGGAGTTGAAATTCCCGTACACCTGCCAGGCCAGCACATTGCGTGCACTCGTAGGATGTGACGAGCGGATATCCACACTAACAGCCTGGAAGTCCGTCTTACTGCCAAATGCAGGTGCATATCTGAGATAAGATACTTCGCCAAAAAATCCCTTTCTGACATTGAGCACATTATGCCGGTTATCATAAACCACCGCCGCACCCAGTCCCAGATTCCGGGTACCATCGGCACCCAGTGGTTTTTCATACTGGTGATTGTCGGGCTGATTGAAATGCGTATTGTATAGCTGCTGATAATCGACTTCCGGTCCTACAAAAAGATTTGGCCGGACTTTCCTCAGTACCCGCTGTCTCAGCAAAAGATAGTTAGCATCAATTAATGCCGGATCTTTTTCCGGCGTTTCCGGCCCGATACCATAATAAAGCAGTGGAAAACGCTGGAACCGGGTACGTCCAAGGATAAACCATTTATCCTTATCCCCATAAATCGCATTGTCGAGCCAAATACCGTACTGCGCTTCAAGCGTAAAAAAACTGAATGCCTGGATTTCACTGAGGCGGTTGAGGGAATCTTTTTTTGCCTGAAAAATCAGCAAAGCCGACAAGCCGCCTTCGAAGCTGGTTTCGGGCGAATATCCCAAAGTGGGATAAACGCGAAAGCTCGACTGCCCCGCCGAAGCCGTGTCAGAAATGGTCTTTTTCACAAAACGCTTGAACCAGCTATCCTGCGCATTTGCAAAATGACAGGAAAGAACAACATTAAGAAGCAACAGTAAAACTCTTATTGTATGCAATTGCTGAGTATTTTGGGTGAAGATGCGTTTGTAGAACCGTTAAATAAAAAATTGAGCCAACCTGATGATAAGATTTTCCGCACTGATCTGCCTTCTTTTATACGCATTCACATTGCCGGCTCAAGAGAGCGCCGACCAGGATTTTTGGTGGAAAAGAAACAATCTCCGTGTAATCCAAATGAACCTTCCGGCTTATGAAGCCGCTACCATCAATGCTGATTCGATCGTGGAAGATCTGGTCAATTTTTCAGCTAACACCCTGCTGATCAATGCAGGCGGGATCATGGCGTTTTATCCGACGAAGCTGGATTTTCACTACACCAATCCTTACATGAAAAACAATGTGCTGGGAGATGTGGTCAAAAAATGTCACGAGAAGAACATCCGCGTCATCGTCCGGTTTGATTTCAGCCGGGTGCACGAAAGCATATTCAAGGCACATCCCGACTGGTGCTACATTTCGCCAAAAGGCGAGCGGATCATCAATACCGATATGTATGTGGTCTCGATAAATGCTCCCTACGTGCAGGAAAAGGCATTTAAGATCATTGAAGAAGTGATCGACACCTTCCCGATCGACGGGATTTTTCTGAATATGCCGGGTTATCAGGTCAACAATCCATACGAGGGTAAGTACCACGGCATTGACCAGAATGATTTTGATAAAAAGCGTTTTGCGGAATATTCGGGTGGAAAAACATTGCCGACCGAGGAAAACAAGGCCGATCCGCTATACCAGCAATACCTTGAATTCAAGAAAGTGACGGTGGAAGACTGGTCGGAAAAGCTTCACAAGCTGGTCAAAGCCAAAAATCCGCAGATCGCGATTTGTACCTACTCAGACAAATTTGTTGACATTATCCGGCATGAATCCCAAAGCATGACCACCCTGCCCTACTGGCCTTACTCGGCTTCCGATAATGTCGGGAATGCGGTCAATTCCTTTCCAAATCACGTCATCAGCAATGCCAGCATTCAGCAGATTTCCTTTCAATCGCGGTACAATGCCGTCGAGCCGCAGGAAGTGCAGATCCGGCTTTATGAGAACATTGCGAATGGTTCGGGCCTGGATATGAGCATGATGGGCGATATGCGTGGGTATGAAGACGAGCGGAATTATGGTGTTTTCAAAAAGGTATATGCATTTCACAAAAAGCATGAGCCCTATTTTGGAAAGTACAAATCACTGGCGAAAATCGCGGTTATCGCACCCGGCGCCTGGCCGAATGGTGATCCGATGCAGGAATATCGCGGCATTCAGTTAATGCTGAGAGAGGCGCACATTCCTTTTGATATTGTGGAAGATGGGCAGATTGAAAATCTGGCGGAAAAGATCAAAAACTATCAACTGCTGATCCTGCCGGAAATCACTTATCTGAAACCCGAAGCGATCAAAATCCTCAAAGAAGCGAGCGCTAACGGAACAAACCTGATCGCCACCAATCGCAGCTTTTTCGACAGTCCGGAAATATTAATGCAGCTTTTTGGAGCGAAAATCGATAAGAAGGACAATGACGGTGCGGGTAACTACCTCATTCCGGATAAACGCGAGATTTTTAAGAGCTTCAAAGGACAGTCGATGATTTTCTGGAAATTCAATCTGGGTATGTATGATCTCTCGGCCGCAGACCAGAAATTCCTCCCTATCCTGACCAAAGGACGCCCAGGCCCGCCTGAAATTATCGGTGGCCATGAACCGACGGGTTACTATGCGATGGGGATCAAAAACCATCCGAAGAGCAAAGCAATTATTTTTCCTGAAAATTTGGGAAAAATCTATTACATGCATGGCTATCAGGAACATAAAAAACTGCTGCTGGACGCAATCCGCTATGTTTTGCCGGAAGTTTCCGAAACATTCCTGACCAATGCGCCGGCAAGAATCGAAACGATTTTAAAGGAATTTACCAAGAATACCGTCAGTAATAAAAACAAGCAAACTTCCGACGGCCTGATCCTGCATTTGATCAACCTGACCGGTTTCAGCGGCAACACTTATTTCGAGCCGCTGCCGGTTTTTGATCTGGATTTTAAAATTAAATCAGATAAAAAGCCGCAGAAAGTGTTCACATTAACCGACGAAAAACCGGTGAAATTTACCTGGACCAATGGTGTCGTGAATTTGAAAATCAACAAACTAGAAGATTTCAACAGCATTGTAATCGAATGAAAGAGCAACCAATACCAACCTTATTCGAATGGGCAGGCGGGATGCCGGTTTTCGAAAAACTGACGGATCATTTTTATGAAAAAGTGTTAAGTGACCCGCTTTTGGAACCCGTTTTCAAGCACATGTCGAAGGAGCATCAGCTGCACGTCGCGCACTTTATCGCAGAAGTTTTCGGCGGACCCGAAATGTACAGTTCCGAGGAAGGAAGTCATTTCAAAATGATCCAAAAACATTTGGCCAAACACCTCACGGAGCAGCACCGGCAACGCTGGGTAGCACTTTTACTCGAAACCGCCGATGAAATCAACCTCCCCGACGATCCTGAATTCCGCTCGGCTTTTGTGGCCTACATTGAGTGGGGCACGCGCATCGCGGTGCTCAATTCAAACATTGAAAACCTGGAAATGAACCCGGACGAGCCGATGCCGAAATGGGGCTGGGGCGTACCGGGCGGACCATATCTGGGGTAAGTCACAGCTTCGGATTCTCCGGCTTGTTCGGCGTATCCCAGTTGTTAGCGCCTTTTACTTTCAGCTTCCGGCGGTATACTTTATCATTCGCCGTCACATACATCACATCAAAATCCTTCCCGGCGAAGGCAACATTCGACGCCGCACCGTTTGGCGTGGGCAAAATGGCATTAACCCTCCCGGTTTGGTCTAAAATCTGGATTCCCGATCGTGTGGCAACATAAATGCGACCCTCACGGTCGCAGGTAAGACCATCCGCCCAGGCATTTTCATCATTGTCCCGCACATGCAACCAGCCGAATTTTTGCTTGTAAGTCAATGTTCCGTCCGGCTGAATCTGATACGACCAGATCCAGTGCGACGCCGATTCTGTCACATACAACAAGGTTTGGTCCGGCGACAATGCCGCTCCATTTGCGAAAATAAGCCCTTTATCCACTTCGGTTTTTGATCCATCGGGTTTAATCAGGAAAATTGTACTCGGCTTTTCCCGTCCGTCCGGCACCGTCACATATACATTACCCGCATTCGAAACCGTCAGATCGTTACCTGCAATATCCTTCGCGAGGTCGCGCTTTTTACCCGACTTATCATAGCTCACGATCGAGAAAGTCTTTTTTGCGACTTCAAATCGGTTGCCTTCTTTGTCAAATTCAGTTCCGCTGGCATTTTGGGAATCCTCATTCACGGTTGATACTTTTCCGTCCAGACCCACCTTATAAGTCTTGGCATTCGGGATATCCTGGTAAAACAATTCGCCGGACTGACTGGCCGTCGGCCCTTCCGTAAAGCGGTAACCCTCAGCCACTAACTCCCAATCCTGACCTGGAATGAGAATGCTGGATAGAACCTGGTTCTGGCTTGACCCGGTTTTAACCGGCTCCGGCCAGCCTTTCCAGAGGTACCGCATCGCTTCGGGAAAAAGCGCGGTTCCCTGCTTGCCATTATGCCCGCCTTCGCCCCACTGGTGCGTCACCTCGTAGCCTGCAAATGTTAGTGCTCGGAGCATCGTCTGGTTCGCCATCCACCAGTCGCCGGCATAAATGTTCAGATCGTTTGCCCCATCCTGCAAATATATTCGGAGCGGTTTTGGCTCAAATTTCCGTACCAATGTCGGGTAACGCTCGGCGCCACGCAGACCCACATACGTCCCGATCGTGCTGAAAACCCGCGTAAAGGCGTCCGGTCTTTCCCAGGCAGCCGTAAATGCGCAGACTGCCCCGCTGCTCGACCCGCCGATCGCGCGATCATTACCATTTTTCGACAATTTGATAGCCCTGCCGTCGCTCGTTTTTTGTTTTTCAACTTCCGGCAAAATTTCATCCAGCACAAACCGCGCATAATTATCGCCCAGCCCATCGTACTCAAAACTGCGGTTATAGCGATCATTCGCCGCATTTCCGTCCGCAGCTTTGACTTTCCCGTGCATGATAAAAACCCCAATCGTGACCGGCATTTCGCCTTTCTGGATCAGGTTATCAAACACCGAAGGGGCTTTCCACTGGATACCATCCTGGTTGACGTACACACACGCAGGCTTGTCCGGCTTATACTGCGCGGGCACATATACCCAGTACTCACGCCAAGTACCGGGGAATATTTTGGATTGATCAAATGTAAATTTCAAAACCTCCCCTTTCGGGACACCGGCTTGCTCTTCGGAGGCTGGATCGACGGGATAATTTTCTGTGGGAGCCTGCGCGGAAATTGTTTGTATGCCGAGAAAGAAACAAAGCAAGTGAATGTATTTCATTACGAAAACGGTTTAGGTTGACCATATAATCGCAATCAGTCGTATTTCTACTTAATTAATGACTACAGGAGCGTCACAGATAGCTTAGCCACCATTTTTTCTCCCTAACACGGTACTCACCAAACCATTTGCAGGGAAAATACAGGGCTAAAACAATCGCTACCCAGATCAGGTAAGTGGTGCCGAGACTGTACCCGAAATCATTTGGCCGGAATTTGAAGAAAAGCTGGTCGTCCGTCGCTTGTGCCCAGGTGTAGCCTGAGGTCAAAACTGCGATCATGGTCAGCAGGTGTATCAGGTAAAAATGCACCATGAAAAAGAAGAAGGGTACCCGGCCGTAAACCGTGAAGAATCTGGCGAGTGCATTTACAGATTTCTCCGTGAAAGCCAGCGCAATCAGCAGCGGACCCTGCGTCATCAATGTAAAAATCAGTGAAGGCGGGTATTTGGTGACATTGAAAAAGGAAATCAGGGTTTTGGTTGAAGTCGCTTGTGCCGCCCAATGTGCGGGGTCTCCGTATAAGTTGACAAAACGGAAAACAAAAAATAAAACGGTGATAATGAGGCCACTGATGAGTAATATTCTTTTGCGGCTTTCGGCTGGATAATCCCGTTTATACAACACTCCCAATCCGTATCCGCTCATCATGATCCCGACCCAGGGAATTACCACATAAAGAAAACCAATCGTACCGCCGTCGCCGCGCGGAAGGAATGTGCCGCGGCCTGTCACGAATATTTTTAGCAAAATATCGGACACGGAATTCTCTGTAAGCTTGACGCTATCCAGCAAATTGTGACCAATAACAATGATCAGTCCGACAATGAGAATCACCCTTGCGGATGTAAACCGCGCAAAAATTCCCAGCACAATCATGCTGGTACCCAAAGCCCACAGCACCGCCAGAATGATGGTTTTATAATAAATGTCAAACGTAAAGCCGAATGTCATGAAAATCATATCGACTAAAATCAACCATAAACCTCTCTTGATCAGGAAGGAAGATCTTTCTGCAACGGTTTTGTTTTGACCCGACAAATAAGCCGAGATTCCCAAAAGCAGCATGAAGGACGGCGCGCAGAAATGGGTAATCCAGCGGGTGAAGAAGAGGATGCCGGTTGTGGTATTGACATCCGTAGGGTCAGCCAGGAAGGCCGATTCGTGGAAAAAATCGCGGACGTGGTCAAGCGCCATGATCACCATGATAGCGCCTCTCACCGTGTCGATGGATCTGATTCGAGAAACGGTAAGTGGTGCTGTCATGACAAACCGTATTTATAGAAGTGCAGCTCCGAAAACGCCCGCGCTGTCTCCCAGTCTTGGTTTCAAAATCGGGGTTGTTACTACGCCTTTGTTGAAAATGTATTTCTTAATGCGCTCGTAGCCATCGTTATACAGCAAATCAATGTTACCGACGCCGCCGCCTATGACGATCAAACCCGGATCCAGTACATTGATCAATGTTGAAATCGCCCTGCCGTAGAATTCCAGCAGTCTTTCAACCGTGTTTTTTGCGTGAATGTCCTGGCCGCCGTAGTAGCGTTCCATGATGGTTTTCAATGTTACTTTTTCACCGCTTTCTTTTTCATAAAATCTTTCCAAAGCCGGACCGGAAATGACTTGCTCCACGCAGCCTTTTTTTCCGCAATAACATTGTTCGCCGTCTTCATCCAGAATGTTATGTCCCCACTCGCCGCCGATTCCGTGGTGGCCCGAGATGATTTTGTTGTTTACCACCAATCCGCCGCCAACACCCGTACCCATGATCACCCCGAAAACGACCTCAGCCGTATGGTATTCTTTTCCGGCGCCCATCAGAGCTTCCGCCAGTGCGAAACAGTTGGCATCATTCGCCAGCTGGCAAGGTACACCCAGCGCATTTTGCAGGTCCGCCTTCAAAGGCTGTCCGTTGAGGCAGATCGTATTCGAGTTTTTCATCAGCTGGGAATCCGGTTCCAGCACGCCGGGCGTGGCAAAACCGATTTTCGTTGGCTTCTCGCCCACCTGCTCGGCCACCATATCTACCAGCTTTTTAATCTGCGAAATGATATGTTCATAGCCGTTTACCGATTCCGTCGGAAGGCGCATTCTTGCTACTACTTCCAGATTTTTGGCCGAATCCAGCACGGCGCATTCTATTTTGGTACCTCCCAGGTCTATTCCCCAAAGATTCATTTTGAAAAACTTTTATTGAACTTTATAATACTTGTAGCCAAACAGGAAAATCACTGTGTAGCAGATAATTGGCAGATAATAGGCGTGCGCCACATCGCTTTCGGCTACCGCGCCCATCGCAAAAGGGAAAAATGCCCCGCCGACAACGCCCATCGAAATAAAGGACGAAGCTTGCTGCGTATGTGCGCCCAGGTTTTTTAATCCCAAACTAAAAATGGTCGGGAACATGATACTGAAAAAGAAATTCAGCATTAATAAGGCAATAAATGACGGCCAGCCAAGACTTTGCGCCACGATGAGGCACATCACAATGTTGCACGCCGCGAAGATTGCGAGCAGGGAATGTGGTGCGATGAAACGCATCAGGAATGTGCCGATGAAACGTCCGGCCAGCATTAGTACGAAGAAAAGGATCATCCAGTTACCCGCTGTGGCATCGCTGAAACCCATTTTTTCGTGGCCATAATTGATAAAAAATGCCCATGTACCTGCCTGCGCTGCCACATTGAAAAACTGCGCCAATACCGCCCATTTAAAATGTCTGTGCTCGAAAAGGCCTTTTTCAGGGTGTGTATCCACATTGGTAGCGGATGGATCGGACACCACGTGCGGATCGATCAGCGCAGGGACTTTTACAAATGAAAATAGAATCGCGATGGAGGCGATGACGCTGCCGATCACGATGTATAATGTTTTAACCGAGGTAAGGTCGGTGCTGCCTTCCACATTGTTTCTCAAAAGAAAATAAGAACCAACTGCCGGCCCGATAATGGTACCTAACGCATTGAATGCCTGCGCAAAGTTGATCCGCATATCACTCGTACGCTGGTCGCCGAGGGATGCTACGAAAGGGTGAGCAACAGTTTCCAATGTTGAAATTCCACATCCCAGAATAAATAATGCGCCGCCAAAAAATGGAAAAGAAGCCGCAGCAGCCGCAGGAACAAACAAAAATGCACCCAGTGCAAAAAGTCCAAGCCCGAAGAGCACGCCGTTTTTATAGCCAAAACGCTTCATAAATAAGCCGGCCGGAATTCCCATCACGCCGTAAGCGCCGAAAATCGCAAACTGCACGAAGGCGGATTGGGTCTTGGTCAGGCTCAGAACGTGTTGAAAATGTTTGTTCAAAACGTCCCCCATCGTGATGGCAATCCCCCAGAACATGAAGAGCGACGTGACGAAGACGAGGGTAATAAGGTATTTTTGATCGGTAAACTTGGGCGCACCAGAATGTGCAGGCGAGGAATAGTTGCTCATTTAGTTGAATAGTAGAATTAAATATTAGGTCAGGTCTATTTTCCGAAATGTAAATTAGAGAAATTTAAAAACTGTATCCAATCAAAGTTGGTAACATCGTGGCCTCCCGGACGGATGTGGAAGCCGATTTGTCCGTAAACCGGCTGATTAAGAGCAGGAAAGGTTGTCCCCTCAAAACCTTTCGTACCCAAAAATTTATAGGTTGCATCGGAGGCTTTGGCCGTTTCGAATTCCCCGCGCGGATCCGCATTTCGGTCTTCTTCGGCAGTGGCAAGGTAAACCGGCCGCGGGGCGATCAGCGCCATCACAAAATGCTGGTCAAATGGCAGCTCCTTGTCCTTACCCATATATTTCCTGAAACTTTTGGCATACCAATGCGGGAAAACGGTGCAAAGCCGCTGGATATCCTCTCCAATGTGTCGCCGGAATTGCTTTCCTCCGCCTGCGCCGGATTCGTTGCTGAGCACCATCGCAAATCGCTGATCCGTCGCGCCGGCCCACAGCGCCGCTTTCCCCAATCTTGAAAATCCGAAAACGGCCACTTTTTTACGGTCAATGTCTTTGTCAGTTTCGAGGTAATCCATGCCCCGGCTCAGTGCCCAGGCCCAGGCGGCCATGGTGCTGAAATTATCTTCACGGTCCTGATATTCAGGGTATAGCGCATGCACGCCGGTTTTGAACATTTCTTCTTTGCGGTCGGATGCAATTTCCTCCCGGTACATCGTGACCAGCGCATAACCCTGGTCGAGGATCTCTTCCACCGCCCACTGGCTGGCATTTACGCCCCGGCATCCCTCAGTCGCTTTCCCGTCTTTTCCGCATGGAAACATTTTGCTGTTTTCAACCCACGCACGAGTAAGTTTGATACCAGGATCTGCAATAACGGCCTGGTTTCCAACAAAATTAATCCCCATGATTGCGGGCACCGGGTGTTTTACTTTGTTTGGAATATAAATCAGCAGATCAAAACTAGCTTCCCTGTCCTTTTCTTTAATGTGGATTGTCACTTGCTTCCGGGTTGCCTTCCCGCCTAATGCTTTCCGGTCGTTATCGAAAACCTCGAAACGCATATTTTTGGGTTTGCCCGGCGAAGTCCCATACATTTCAGTGGTCATGATTTGCAGGATTTCTTCCCTCCGTGCAGGCCACTGTTTGGCGGAGGTGAGCTTTTGACCATTATTAAATAGCAGAGGGTCAGGAAATGCCGTGGCAGCTTGTGGCGATAATCCCAGCGCAGGACCCACTTTTTCCAGCCAGAAACGCGCCATCAACTCATGGCCAGCGGGCATCGGGTGAATGCCGTCCCAGATCCAGTAATCAGCCGGGGCACGGGATAATGCCGCATCGAATGCAGATTGAAAAGGTACATGTACGGCACCAAATTCTTCTGACAACTTCTTAACAATCGACTGCCTCTTTTCCAGCTCGCTGCGGTAAGTTTCCAGCTTTTCTTTTACTCTCCCAACTGGCAGTATAAAAGGCTCACAGAGTATCAGCTTAACTTTCGGAAGCTTCTCTTTTGTCAATTTTAATAATGTCCGGTAATCTTTCTCAAACTGCTCCGGCGTGCACGAGGTATCGCCTTTGATGGCCGCCTCGGTATCATTTATGCCCACGAGAATGTTTAAAAAATCGGGTTGCATCTCGATGGTATCGGTTTGCCAGCGTTCCGCTAAGTGTGTGATGCGGTTTCCGCTTACTCCCCGGTTTAAAAAATGAAGGCCTTTTTCGGGATAATCGTACCAAAGTTTGCTGGCGATAATGTAGGCAAAGCCGTGCCCCATGACGTGGTTCCAGTCGGTATTTCTTGTGCGGTTCCCGTCGGTGATGGAATCGCCCTGGAAGAGTATTGTAATTCCGTCGGCAGGTTTGGAAATATGGGTACCGGCTGTTTCGGCGAAACCGTTTTCAGAAAACAATGCAGTCAATGCTGTTCCCGCCACAGCGCTACGCAGGAAATCACGTCTGTCTTTCATGGAGCGCTATGTTATTTTTTTGTAAAGAAATTATTCATGAAAAGCATCTGGTATTGCACCGCATTTGCCCAATATGGCCAGTTGTGCGCCCCAGGTCGGGTAATGTAGTCGTGGGGAATGTTGCGGTAGAGCAGCTGCTCGTGCAATTTTTCATTCACTTTAAAAAAGAAATCATCTACACCGCAATCAATGATGATTGCCAGCGAGTTAGGGGTCAAAAGATGCAGCATATTGATGACCGTGTTCTGCTCCCAGCGCTCCGGCTGTTCTGAGAATTTCCCCAGCTTTTTTGCCATA
This sequence comes from Dyadobacter luticola, assembly GCF_005860805.1. Classification (GTDB taxonomy): domain Bacteria; phylum Bacteroidota; class Bacteroidia; order Cytophagales; family Spirosomataceae; genus Dyadobacter; species Dyadobacter luticola. The sequence continues at coordinate 2,063,366 of NZ_VCEJ01000002.1, forward strand.
TCCCAGTTATTGGGAAAAGGCCGGATATCCACGCCGCCGCTCATACTTCCCACCGCCCCAAAAACATCCTGATGCCTGAAAGCCAGGAACAAAGCGCCATGGCCGCCCATGCTCAAACCCGTAATCCCACGTCCTTTCGCACTTTTGATCGTCTTGTATTTTCTATCCACAAATGCCACCAGCTCCTTGGAAACATACGTTTCATACTGCGACTGTGCATCGACGGGACTATCCCAGTACCAGCTTCCAAAACCACCGTCGGGACAGACGATAAGCATTTTATATTGATCCGCAAGCTTCTGAACATCAGTCGCTTTCTTGATCCAGTCGGCATAATCTCCGCTATAACCATGCAGTAGATAAACGGTTGGCATTTCAGTGAGTGATGCGTAATTGTCGGGCTTGATGATGACGGTTTTCAAGGTTTTTTTCATCGCCGCGCTGTACGTATCTACGGTATCGACCACTGCTGCCTGCGTGCTGGCCGCCAGGAACGATATAAAAATTAGGGTTTGAAACAGGATTCTTTTCATTCTCAAAATGCTTTGCGATTATTTTCTACAACTTAAAGGGGTAAACAATCTTTGTAATTCGCAAATATTGTAGAATCCGGGGAATAATGAGGTCTTATTTCGGTTGAAAGCAGTCTGGCATTTAAATTGATATAATACAATCAGTTCTAAAATTACACTAACTCAAATCACCAACACAATGGGCAATCTTCTTTATACAATAGCTGTCATCCTGGTAATCATTTGGTTGATAGGCTATTTCGGCTTCGCAAGCTTTGGGATGGGTAACATCATTCACATTTTACTTGTAATTGCAGTCGTTGCAATTATTCTTCGGTTGATTCGTGGCGACAGGGTTGTGTAGAGAGTACCATTAAGAAATTAGGCAGAAAGCCCGGCAATGTTCGCACATTCCGGGCTTTCTCATTTTTACGTCAATATTTTTTTAAATCAATAATTACAAAAGACCTTTCAGCACGGCCCAAACATTCTCGGCAACGATCTTATGCCCCTCGGCCGTCGGGTGAATACCGTCGGGCAAGTTTAGTTTCGGCTCGCCGCCCACACCTTCGAGCAGGAAAGGGATCAAGGTAACATTGCTGTTCTTTTTCGCCAGATCGGTGTAGATCGTGCGGAATTCGGATGTGTATTTCTGTCCCATATTCGGCGGGATCTGCATGCCGGCGAGCACAATTTTAGCGTCGGGATATTTCGTATGTACCTTGTCGATCATCGTTTGCAGGTTTTTCCGGGTTTCCGAGAGCGGTAATCCGCGCAAGCCATCATTACCACCCAGTTCGAGGATAAAAATGTCCAGTGGTTGTTTTAAAAGCCAGTCGATGCGGCTGTTACCCCCCGCGGTCGTTTCACCGCTAACACCTGCATTGATTACCTTATAATTCATTTTTAAAGAATCTAACCGCTTCTGGATCAGCCCTGCAAATCCTTGCGTCGGATCGTCGAGGCCGTAACCTGCGGTGAGACTGTTTCCAAAGAAAACGATGGTCTTCTTTTTGGCGACCGGCGGCTTCGAGGCTATCGTTGTAGAGTCGGTTTTACCAGCTGTCTCCTCCTTTTTTTCACTGTTGCAGGAAAACAAAAAAACTTGCAGGATCAATAATTGAAATACAATCAGAAAGCGGTTGGTCATGGTAGCAAATGTGAGGACGCCGGAAACCTTTTATCGAGTTTTAAACGCCGTTTAACCTATATTTATGTGCGGCGAAATCGAAAACAACCAATTTACAACTACACCACGCAAACATAACATTAAAAGCGCTCGATGGATACAGTACTCGATCTGAATCAGGTAAGTAAAATATATAAAAGCGGCGATAAATCGCTCACAGTACTTGATAACATTAATTTTTCAGTAGAAGCCGGGGCCACGGTTTCGATTGTCGGGCCCTCAGGAAGCGGTAAAACAACATTGCTCGGCCTCTGCGCCGGCCTCGACCGCTCTACTTCCGGTACCGTAGCCCTGCACGGCACCACATTAAATGGCTTGAATGAAGACCAGCTCGCCGCCGTACGAAATCAGTACGTCGGCTTTATTTTTCAAAACTTCCAGTTGCTTCCCACACTTACTGCACTAGAAAATGTGATGGTCCCGCTGGAATTACGGGGTGAAAGAAATGTGAAACCCAGGGCATTAGACCTGCTGGATAAAGTTGGTCTCTCTGCGAGGAGCCACCATTACCCCACCCAGCTGAGCGGCGGCGAGCAGCAGCGCGTCTCGCTGGCGCGCGCATTTTCCAACCAGCCGCGCATTCTTTTTGCCGACGAACCGACCGGAAACCTGGATGCGGAAACCAGCGAGAAAGTCGTAAAACTGCTTTTTGACCTGAATAAAGAAGCCGGAACAACATTGGTGGTCGTTACGCACGACCTGGAACTGGCGGCGAAAACGCAGCGGATTATCAGGATTAAGGGAGGAAAATTGGTATAGACATGCAAACAAATATCAACTTCTCCTGGCTGCTGAAAATGGCGTGGCGCGACAGCCGTAAAAACCGCTCGCGACTGGTTCTTTTCATTTCTTCCATCATTCTCGGCATCGCGGCGCTGGTCGCTATTTATTCGCTGGGGGATAACCTCAAAGACAACATTGACGAGCAGGCTGCATCACTGATCGGGGCGGACCTGGCATTGTACGGCAACCGCGCTGTGGACGGAAAAGCAAAGGAACTCGTTGATTCTCTGGGCAAAAATCGCTCGGAGGAGCGCAGCTTTGCTTCGATGGTTTATTTTACTAAAACCGGCGGAAACCGGCTGGCGCAGGTCAAGGCCATTTCGGGTCAATATCCTTATTATGGGAAATTTGAAACGGTTCCGGTAACTGCGGAGGCCACATTCCGCAAGGGGCAGGAAGCATTGGTAGACCAAACTTTAATGTTGCAGTACCACGCCAAAGTCGGCGATTCGATTAAAATCGGTGAGGTAACTTTCCTGATCGCGGGGATTTTGGAAAAGGCGCCGGGACAGACGGGCCTTACAAGCTCCGTCGCGCCAACTGTTTACATTCCGATGGATTTTCTTGGAAAAACCGGCTTAATGCAAAAAGGCAGCCGGGTAGCTTACCGCTACTATTTCAAGTTTCCGGCGAAGACCGATGTGGAAGCATTGGTGAAAAGATTGGAGCCGCGTTTCGAAATATTCGACCTCGAACATAATACGGTTCAGCAGCAAAAAGAAGATACCGGTCGCTCCTTCGCCGATCTGACACGATTTCTGGCACTGGTAGGTTTTGTTGCGTTGCTTCTGGGTTGCATCGGCGTTGCCAGCGCGATCCATATTTACATTCGGGAAAAGCTCAATTCGATTGCGATCCTGAGGTGCCTGGGCTTGAAAGGCAGTCAGGCGTTTATGATTTATTTGATTCAAATCATTGGAATCGGGCTGATCGGATCGGTTTTGGGCGCTTTGCTAGGCGCAAGTATCCAGCAGTTTTTACCGATAGTAATCAAAGATATATTGCCTTTTGAACTAACCACCAGCATTTCCTGGGCTGCCATAGGTCAGGGACTGGCAATCGGCGTTTTGATTTCCGTATTATTTGCGCTGCCGCCGCTGCTTTCTATACGCCGCGTTTCGCCTTTGAATGTGCTCCGCGTTTCCCTCGATCCCGTCAAACTCGACCGCGATCCGGTGACCTGGGTTTTATATCTTTTGATTGTTCTTTTCATTTTTGGTTTTGCCTTTTTACAAATGAAAACCTGGGTAGAGGCACTGGTTTTCACGATCAGCATTCTGGCCGCATTTCTTGTTTTATATGGCATCGCCATTTTGCTTACCTGGCTTGTACGCAAGTTTTTCCCGGTTTCGTGGAGCTATCTCTGGCGGCAAGGTCTGGCCAATTTATATCGCCCCAATAACCAGACTTCCATCCTGATCGTCTCCATCGGCCTCGGTACTTCGCTGGTAACCACCTTGTTTTTTGTACAGAGCATTTTACTGGAAAGAGTAAGACTTTCGACTAGCGGAAACCAGCCTAACATTGTCCTTTTCGACATTCAGGGAAACCAGAAAGCCGGGGTAATGGAAATTGCAAAAGCAAACGGAGTACCTGTAAATCAGAGCGTTTCGATTGTTAACATGCGACTGGAAGAAGTGAATGGCAAAACTGCCGCCGATTTTGAAGGCGACACCACTGCCGAACAATCACGCCGCATTTTTGGGCGTGAGTACCGGGTAACATTCAGGGATTCAATCACTTCTTCCGAAAAAATCACCAAAGGAAAATGGCAGGGCACCTACGACCAATCCGCCGGCCTGATACCGATTTCCGTAGAAGATGGTTTCGCCGACCGTAACCGGCTGAAACTGGGTGATACGCTGATTTTCAATGTCCAGGGAACATTAATGACCACCAGCATTGCCAGTCTCCGGCAGGTCGACTGGGGCAGGGTGCAAACCAACTTCCTCGTCGTCTTCCCGACGGGCGTCTTGGAAGACGCCCCACAATTCCACGCCATGATGACCCACACGCCCAATCCGCAGGTCTCCGCCCAATTTCAGCAGGCACTCGTCCGGAAATTTCCGAACATTGCCATCATCGACCTCGCACTCGTACTTCGCCTGCTCGATGACATTTTCAATAAAATAGGTTTCGTCATCCGTTTCATGGCTGGTTTCAGCATTCTCACGGGATTGATTGTACTAATTTCCTCGGTGCTGATCAGCAAATACCAGCGCTTGCAGGAAAGTGTTTTGCTCAGAACATTAGGCGCCAGCCGAAAACAAATTTTCGCCATCACGGCATTAGAATACTTTTTCCTGGGCTCTCTGGCCGCCTTCACCGGCATCCTCATCGCTGCCGCCGGCGCTTGGTTCCTCGCCAAATTCAGCTTCGAAGCCGAATTCAAACCCGAGCTCCTGCCGGTTCTAGGCGTCTTTTTATTTGTATCATTCATGACCGTCTTCATCGGCCTGGTCAACAGCCGCGGCATTCTCTCCCGCCCGCCGCTGGAAGTTTTAAGGCAGGATGTTTAATGGTATATTTGTTTAAAAGCACTTTCACACATTAAAAAAGGCAGTCTTGAAATTTGACATTTTTGGTAATTTAAAACCTTATCAGATTATTAAATCTGATTTGAAAACCTTTGAAAAAACTTTCGTAGCACCATTTTCTGAGTCAAAAACCCGGAAAGTTTTACTGAAAAATTTCAAAAATTATCTGAGTGATTTAGAAAATGTAGCTGGATCCGGGTTTTATCAATGGATCGATGGAAGTTTTATTACCAATAAACTCAACCCCAATGATATTGACTTCGTAACTTTCATTGACTGGAAAGTTTTTGAAAAAAATGAGAAGGGGATTGATCGGCTGAGACAATTACGTTATCAGAAAGAATTAGGGATGGATGGCTACTTTGTTGCTGTTTATCCTGAAAATCACAAAAAGAACATCTTGTACCAGGCCGATAGATTTCAATGGCAGTTTCAGTTCGGGAAGTCACGAACAGATAAACAAAAAGGCATCATTCAGATCGACTTTTGAATATGGAAGAAAACGATTTAAATCAGCTTCATGAATGGGGACTTCGGGTCTCGCGGTTGCTGGAATTGATAGCGCTTACAAACCGGACATTGCATTTGCACCAGGAAGAAGGCGGATCTGACGCGCAGATTAATGATTACAAATTTTTGCTTTCCCAGCATCAGTCGGAACTCGACGACCTGATGCGCAACTACGGACTTCGGGTCCAAATCTCCTCTCTCGAAAGTGCTGCCTGAGTGGCATATCAAGCCGTTTCAATTTTTTCCGGGATAAAGGATAAATGCGCTCAAAACTATTGGGTGGAAACGCATATTTAACAATTCCTTAAATTTAATCAGGCTCTGAATTGGGTCGGAGAAGCGACTTTTGTGACGGCAATGACTTTGCATGTGACACGAATAGCTTTTGAATGATTAGAATTTTTTCTTCCCAGTACTCCGAACTCCCCTATCATTTATATCCAATTTATTCTGGAAATTTTTTCAAACGTTTGCATAAAATTTCAAACGTTTGCATGAGCCATTGTGCATTTTATATTAATTATTTTAAAAATACAATTTGTAATCTTGTAAAATGACCTTTCTGTAACTACTAATTTATTTAAGCTTAATCAATGACAACCATAATTTACTAACTATGTACAAAACTTTGACTCTATCAGTCAGGCGGGCGACAATTAAAAGCTGTGTGATGCAGGCAACGGCCATATTGGGCCTGCATGCGGCAGCTTTTGCAGAAATACCCGCGCTGAAAAGTCAGGCCAGCCATGTTGAAAGCAGCACCCGCAGCCTGAAAGAAATAACATTGACGGGAAAAGTATTGACCGACGGTTCGGGTGAAGGTTTGCCTGGCGTCACGGTCGTCATCACCGACGCCAATGGCGGCAGCAAGCAAGGCGCAACTACCAACGAATCCGGCGTTTTTTCTTTTTCGAATCTGCAAACGGATACGAAATACAACCTGGATTTCAGCTACATCGGTTTTGAAAAACAATCTATCGCAGGTTTTCTTTTGACCGAATCCAACAGCAATTCCATCGAGGTACGGCTGAAAGAAGCGGCTTCAAACCTCGGCGAAGTGGTGGTGGTAGGTTACGGCAGTACGGTTAAAAAGGACATTACGGGTTCAGTTAAATCTCTTAAAAGCACCGAGTTCAACTCCGGTATCATCAACTCGCCCGAGCAATTGCTGCAAGGAAAAGTATCCGGGGTGAATGTTACTTCAGCTACGGGCGAGCCGGGCGGCAAAACCAGCATTACAGTACGCGGTCCGGGCGGTGTGAGAACCGGTAGTACCCCGCTTTTTGTGGTGGACGGTATGGCTCTCGACAACAGCAGCACCGGCGGCGACACTAACCCGCTGAACTTCCTCAATCCGCAGGACATTGAGTCGATGGACGTGCTGAAAGATGCTTCTGCCACAGCGATTTACGGAGCGCGCGGCGCAAATGGTGTTATCCTTATCACAACAAAAAAGGGTAAGTCAGGCCAGGCGAGTGTGAATTATTCGGGGTCACTGGGACTTTCTACGATGGCGCGGCCGCTGGATGTTTTGACCGGGCCTGAATTCCTCGCGGAAGCAGCGAAACTCGGTGCTACGGTCATTGATGGAAAAGCGAATACCGACTGGCAAAAAGAAATTTCCCGCACCGCAACCACGCACAACCACAATATTTCGATTGGCGGCGGCACTGAAAAAATGACTTATTATGGTTCTTTCGGCGTGCAAAAACAGCAGGGTGTATTGAAGGGCAGCCAGCAAGACCGCTACACGGGACGGGTAAATCTTTCACAAAAACTGCTGCATGACCGGGTTACGCTGGATGTAAATTTGAACGCAACCAACACCAAAAACAAGCGGCCGAACATTCAGAGCATGATTGGTAGTGCGCTGACCATCAACCCGACCTATGCACCTTACGATGTAAATGGTGAGATTGTGAAGTACCAGGATTTTACCAACCCGCTCTTTGCATTGCAGCAATATAAAGAAGTACTGACGACCAACCGTGTGCTGGCCAGCATTTCGCCTTCGGTGAAGATCATTGACGGTTTGGTTTACAAGCTGAATTTCGGCATCGATAACTCTACGGCTACGCAAGACAAACAAACATTGCCGAGCACGGTTCCGGCGGAAGTGGGACGACTTGAAAACTATGGTTTGCGCAATACCAACAAGCTGATCGAGAACTACCTGACTTATACGCTTAATAACAAAACGCACAGTTTCAGCGCATTGGTGGGCCACTCGTACCAGCACATTTTTGTTCAGAGCAGGAATTTCAGCATTAATAAATTCCCGATTTCTGACATTGAACCCATCTATAACCCCGGTCTAGGACAAGATTTGACACTGGTACTAAACCAGCCCGGCGGCTTTGCGACGATCAACGAGTTGCAATCATTTTTTGGAAGAGCTACTTACGGTTTTAAAGACAAGTATCTGGCCACGGCAACATTACGTATTGATGGTTCGTCCAAATTCGGGGCCAACAACAAATACGGCTCATTCCCCTCATTCTCTTTGGGATGGCGGATTTCGGAGGAAAATTTCATGAAATCTTCGCCATTCTCAGACTTGAAATTGCGCGCTGGCTGGGGATCGACAGGAAATCAGGAAATTCCTTCCAAAATCACACAGGCTCGTTTTACTTCCACTGTTTCCGGAACAACCAGCTATCCTTTGGGAACCGGTTCTTATCCTGCCGGAACAACCAACACACGGCTTGCCAACCCGAACATTCAGTGGGAAGTATCGCAGCAAACCGACTTAGGTCTTGACTTTGGGTTGTTTAAAGGCGCATTGAACGGGGAGATCGATTACTTCAAGAAAACTTCGAAAAAAATATTGCTGGAAGTAATCCCAGCCGACCCGATCCAGCCCGCAGGAACATTCTGGACCAATGTTCCTAACATGGAAATCGTCAACCAGGGTTTGGAATTCGACTTGAATTTGAGGAAATCACTGGATAACGGTTTGCGGTATGGCGTGGGTGGTAACATTACTTTTATCAAAAACAATGTAAAAAACTCGCCTTATTCGGTGATCCCATCAGGCGCCGCGCAGGGGTCTGGCCTTACTTCTGCGACGATCAATGGTTATATCAACAATCAGCCGATCGGAACATTTTTCCTGAAAGAATTTACTGGTTTTGACGATAAGGGTATCAGCACATTCCGGGATGTGGATGGCGACGGGATTATCACCGACAAAGACCGCGTAGCTTCCGGCACAGCCCTTCCGACGCGCATGTACAATTTCAACGGTAATGTGGCTTTCAAAGGTTTTGATCTTACCGCCAACTTCAATGGTGTAGCGGGAAATAAGGTGTATGACAACACGGCCAACTCCAACTTTTACAGATTGAAATTGTCCAAAGGCGTGAATGTGACGCATGAAGCACTGGCCGATGCAGCCGAATCGATCAATAACTCGGCACCAGTATCTACACGCTACCTGAAAAGCGGCGCTTATCTGAGGCTCAATAATCTTGTTCTGGGTTATAATCTGAATACCACCAAGCTCGGTATCAATGGCTGGATTCAGACTGTGCGTCTGTCAGTTACCGGTCAAAATCTATTTGTGTGGACCAAATACAACGGATTCGATCCTGAGGTGAACAATGACCGTTCTGTGAATGGTATCACTTCTTACGGAATTGATTATTTGAGTTATCCAAAGGCTAAAACAATCCTTTTTGGGCTAAACATCGGCTTCTAATTTCTTGAAAATGAAAAAGAAAATATCACTCATATTGACGGTTGCCAGCTTGCTGTTTATCGCGCCTGGCTGTACCAATCTGGACGAACAGGTTTTAGATGAAACCTTGAATGCGAATCTGGCCCCGGAAGAAGCGGCAAATGGTCTGATAGCGCCGGTTTACTCACTGCTGCCGAATTTGTTCCAGCATACTACCTATTTTGCGCTTAACGAAATTTCCACCGATGAAGCGATCCTCCCCTACCGCGGCGGGACCGACTGGGGCGATAACGGTATCTACCTCGCTTTACATCAGCACAATACCACAAGTACAGATCCCAATGTAACCACCACCTGGAACACACTGGCGCAAGCCATTTCCAGGTCGATCACGGCAATCAGCGGATTAAAAACTTCCACTGCTTCCACGGCTGCGCTTTATTCTGCCGAAGCCAGGGGCATGCGGGCGTACTACAATATGGTCATGCTCGATATGTTCGGGATTGCATTTGTGAAGGACGATCCGAATGTGGAGTCGGTGATTATCCGGGGCGACGAGGCTGTGAAATACATTGAAAGTGAGCTGCTTGCCATCGAGCCGGTTGTGCAGTTGAAATCGGCGGTGGGGCCGGGCAGACTGAACAAAGCTGCTGTCTGGGGACTTTTGGCGCGTCTGTATTTGAATGCGCCGGTGTACCGCAACATTTATTCGCCGACATTCACTTTTCCCGCAGAGGATATGGACAAAGTGATCACTTACACGGATAAGATCATTGCATCGGGTCAGGCGAAACTTTCTGCCGACTATTTCTCAATCTTCGGAAATGCAAACCATAACAACGAAGAGCTGATTTTCGCAGTAGACCAGCGCGCCGATTTGAACGGACATAACCGTATGGCTTATTTCTCAATTTCCGGCGACCAGTTCCCGCTGGCGGCATATCCCGCAGCAAATGGTACCGACGGACCTGCTATCACGTCTGATTTTTATCAGTCGTGGGTGCAGGCTTATGGTGCAGTTGACCCGAGCCGTGACCCGCGTTTTTACAAGCAAAATATGTCGGTTTATACCAACGCGGCGGATACCTGTATCAACGATTCCGATTATAAAATCAACCGGGGGATCCTGAGAGGCCAGCAATATGGCGCTTTGCGTGTAAATGGTGCATTTGTAAGATGTCCTGATGGAAAACTCAAAGTTGGAAAACTGACTTACGTAACCCGTAACCGCTCTGACCTTGCAGTAAATTTCTCCGAGCTGATCGACTTCACGACTGCCGGAAGCAACTATAACACCGGTTTCCGCGTGGAAAAATACGAATTTGGCAGCGAGTCGAATACAGGCCGTAACAAAGGTGACGCGGATATCGTGATCCTTCGTCTGGCCGACATTTACATGATGCGCGCCGAAGCCAAACTGCGCAAAAGCAATGATGCGGCGAGCGCGCTGGCGGATGTAAACTTCGTAAGAGCTTCACGCACAGCCACCTTGGCCCCGCCAGCATTAACCACCATGAACCTTGACTTACTCTTCCGCGAAAGAGGTTTCGAATTTTACTGGGAAATGCTCCGCAGAAGCGACATGATCCGTTTCGGAAAATACGAAGGCAAATGGACTGAAAAAACCAACGCCGACGTAAAGAAAAGAATCTTCCCAATCCCGCAGACTGCGATTGACGGGGCTTCTAATGTGGCCGGGTATCTGAAGCAGAATGATGGGTATTGACGTGTGAAATGTTATTTGAATGCAAAGCGGGGCAGATTTATCTGTCCCGCTTTTTTGTCTGTATTGCATTAACAATCACCAGTAAATTAATTTCGAAGGGATGAACTCACAGATCAGCAGTTCGTCTGTTGATTCGATAAAGACGATTGTATATTTCTTTTTGAAAACCACGCATTTGTAGCCCAGCAACGCCCGGTCAGGATCTCTGCATACATTGTATTCACGCAGTGGCTGTCCGAGTTTTTCAAGAAAATCGTAAACAGAATCGGAGAACTTTTCAGCAGTCTTTACCAAACCTTTGGACTCGATAAACCAGGCAATACCCGCAATACTATCAGCAACCGACTGCCGAACTATTATTTTTCTGCCGCCCATTCATTAATGCGCTTTTTGCTGTATTCTCTTGCTTCCGATACAGAAAACGTCTTCTCCGGCTTCCAATTCATCGCAGCCTTTTTTTGCAACTCCTGGTATTCCACCTCAGGAAGCAATACATATTTTTTTTCTTCAATTACCAGTTCTGTCATATCTGAAATACATTTTATTTCAAGTTAGGAAAAATCTTTTAAACGTGATTTCCTAAAATTCAAGCTCAATCCTAACCTTGCCGCCCAGCCCTTTTTCCACAATTTCCCAAAGCGTTTTCAATGTCAGATTGCTTCCATCATTCTCTACACGTGAAATGTATTCACGCTTTTTGCTCACGATTTCAGCCAATTGGGATTGGGTAAGATTCTTTTGCTCCCGCGCCTGCCTGATTAAAAGGCCAATTTTAAAGCCCTCGAATTCTCTTTCGAGTTCATCTCTTTCAGGAGTGCCTTTGACTCCGTATACCTCGTCTTTGACTTGACTCCAAGTCTTGATGTTCTTGATAAGTTCTTCTCTCATTTTAAGCTCTGATATTCATTCATCAATCCTACAGCCTTCTTTATTTCATTTCTGGGTGTCTTTTCGGTTTTTTTCTGAAATCCGGTCAATAAAACAACCAGCCGGTCATTATCAAAAAAGCAAAATACTCGCCAAATGTCCGTACCAAGTCCAATTCGTGCCTCATAAAGCCCTTTTGTCCTATGAATGTGCTTCAAGTACTTCGTCGGTATATGTTGTAGCGTTTCAACTGCTTCGATGGTTTTGAAAATCTTTGCCCTCACCTTTTTGGTTTGTAAGGACATAAATTCATCGAAATAGTGCTTGTAAGTAACAACTTCTCTTATTTTTCTCATATCAAAGGTAACTTAAAAGTTACTATAATTTTGTTTTTGCTATGAGTATTTAGACGCTTGCCTATCAGTTTGGTAACGGATTTTTCTATAAAATTTTTAAAAAGAAACCCTCCCGCCCTGCAAAACCGCAGAACGAGAGGGCCTAATCTCCTATCAAAGTGTTTCACCTACACATGCACAAATTTCATCTGCTGCTCGTCATACCGCGTGCCGGCAGCGATGCCGACCGGAATGATCGATTCCAGCTTCGCCTTTTCTTCCGAAGTAAGGATTATCTCAGCCGCAGCAGCGTTTTCTTCAATGTACTTGATCCGCTTTGTGCCGGGGATCGCTATAATGTTGTTTGAAATCACCCAGGCGAGGGCTAACTGGGATGGGGTGACGCCTTTGGATTCGGCGATGGACTGGATTTGTTTGAGTAGGTCGAGGTTTTTGTAGAAATTTTCGCCCTGGTAGCGGGGGATCTGGCGGCGGAAATCGTCGGGGGCGAAGTCGTCCGGGCTTTTTAGTTCGCCAGTGATAAAACCTCTGCCTAGTGGCGAGTAGGCCACGAAACCGATTCCCAATTCCCGCAAAGTTTCCAGCACACCGTTCACTTCCGGCTCGCGCTCGAAAAGGGAATATTCGGTTTGCACAGCTGAAATAGGATGAATCGCATGCGCCTGCCGGATGGTTTCTGCCGCCACTTCCGATAAGCCCAGATACCTCACTTTCCCGGCCTGAACCAGCTCCGACATTGCACCAACTGTTTCTTCAATCGGTGTTGCCGGGTCAAGGCGGTGGAGGTAATACAGGTCAATGTAATCGGTACCGAGGTTTTTGAGTGAGCGGTCAATTGCCTTTTTGACATAATCCGGTTTTCCGTCAAAATCCCAGGTAAGCTGCTCATTATCATCGATTTCATAACCAAACTTGGTGGCGATGGTGTAACTATGACGGTTTCCTTTGATCGCTTTTGCGATCAGCCGCTCGTTCAGGAGCGGGCCGTAAAGGTCGGCAGTGTCCAGAAAATCGATGCCGAGTTCCAGCGCCCGGTGAATGGTCGCGATAGATTCCTGCTCATTGGCTTTGCCATAGACATCGCCGCCAGCAATCGGGGTCATGCCCATGCAGCCCAATCCTTCCACGGGCACTTCAAGCCCCTGGCTTCCTAAATTAATCCTTTTCATCTTGCTGTGTTTGTTGTTTTTACAAAGCAAAACTACGTCGAAAGCACAGCCCGCTCCCTAAACGTTTCAAAGCATTAATTATAGTTTTCAAAGTGTTTTCCTCAGCGACATCGGCGTGTTGCCAGTATGCTTTTTGAAAAAATTATTGAAATAGGAAGGATATTCAAAACCTAAACTGAAAGCGAGGTCGGCAATGCTCCAATCGGTGTGGGTCAGGAGTGACTTGGCTTCGGCGAGGATGCGTTCGTTGATATGCGCTGTGGTGGATTTGCCGGTGATTTCCTGGATCGCAGCATTTAAATGGTTAACGTGTACCGACAACTGACTGGCAAAATCGCTAGCTTTTTTGAATGTTAAGGTACTGGTCGGAAAGTCGACAGGGAATTGTCTTTCTAGCAGATTGAGGAACAATGTCGTGATTCTTGCAGCGGCATTCGGTGGATTAAAATAGGCAACCGAAGGTTCCATTTTGATCGCTTCGTGAATGATCAGGTTCAGCTGGCTGCGGATAATGTCGTATTTATAAAGATAATCCGTATCAATTTCCCGGCGCATTCTCACGAAAATACTTTCCAGATAAGTACCCTGATCTTTGTCCAGAAAATAAACCGGATCACTGCCGACTTTAAACAAACTCGATTCCTGTAAACTTTCCATCCGGCCGCCGGTGTACAAAAATTCATTCGCAAAAAGGCAAAAATAGCCCCTGCCCAGCTTACCCGTCGCCTCCCAGGAATAGGGTACGAGCGGCGTCGTGAACACCAGCGCAGGCTTGCCTATCTGAATGCTCCGATTGGCATAATGCAGCTCGCTGGCGCCTTCCAGAATGAGACTTACCTTAAAATAGTCCCGCCGGTTATAAGACGCAAGGCTGCAATTGTCCTCCCCGATCGCCGATACCCTGAACTGCGCAGCCCCGGCCGAAAGTCCTGCAAAACGGTCGGTTTCTTTGACATGCATTTCTAATGATTCCATGCACGAAGTTAAGGATTTCAAAGGCAAGTCAAGTGCTAAATCCGCAGCGAAGATTCCCGGATCACCAGCTCGGAGGGCAGCACAATGCTTTCATGCGAGAAATCACCGGAACCATTGATTTGATTGATAAAAAGCCGGGACGCCTCCATCCCGATCTTGCGGCCGGGTCGACTCACTGTCGTCAAGGATGGAAAGGTGTAGGCCGAAATAGGTGAGTTATCGAATCCCACAAGTCCGACATCCTGCGGAATTTTGAGGTTTTTATCTTTCACAACCCGCATAGCACCGATCGCTACCTGGTCATTTACGCCGAAAATCGCGTCGGGTGGCGACACCATTTCCAGCAGCCTTTTGGTAGGCACGATCGCGCTTTCCACTTTGAAATTAGTATTGATAATCAGCTCCTCGCGTACCGGCATGTCGTATTTTTTTAAACAATCGACATACCCTTTGAAACGCTGCTCGGAAACCGTCAAACCGTTTGGACCCTTCAAATGCGCGATCTGCTTGTAACCAATGTTGATCAAATGTTCCACCGCCGCAAATGCCCCGTGATAGTCATCGACTGTGGCACGGCTGGTTTCAAAATCTTCGTATTCCCGGTCTATAAAAATCAGCGGCGTTTTGCGCTGGATCACACTCTCCAAATGTTCGTAATAACCTGAGTCATAAGTCTCCTGCGAGACAGAAAGAAAAATTCCCTCCGCCCGGTTGGAGAGTAATTTGGACAGATATTCCTTTTCTAAAAGATAATTTTCATTGGTCACGCAAATGTTGAGCGTGTAGCCCAGCGGTTGCAAAGCGGTGTGAAGGCCCTCGATCACAGCAGTTTCATAGTAGTTACTTATCGTCGGTACGACTACGCCGAGTGTCGCCGTTTTTTTATTTAACAAACTTAAAGACACCTCATTACGCTGGTAACCTACCTCTTTGGCATATTCCTGGATGTTCTTACGGGTGTCTTCATTGATAGCAGGATGGTCGTTGAGGGCACGGGAAACGGTGGATGGCGAGCAGCGAAAACGGCGCGCAATGTCTTTGATCGTAACGGGTCGGGAGGAATTCATTTGTTGAATTATAGCAATTAATTCTTTGAAATTTTTTCAAACGTTTGCATTCAATATTAACATATTTACATTTTGTGTTTAATTTATACAAAGCTATCATTGTGCAAATGTATTTGATTTGACCACAATGAGCGACCTGCTAGTTAAACCTCAAACCGGAAATAAAACGTATCATTCCCTTTCCGCCGAGCAGGCTGGATGGACTTTTCTGAACTTCGAGGCGAAAGTACTGGATGTTAACGAACAAATTTCGGGCAACACTGGAGATTATGAATACTGCTTCGTTTTGCTCGGCGGCAACTTTAAAGTGGAGGCGAAAGGAAGTATCTGGGAAACAAAAAATGGCCGGAAGGACGTTTTCAGCGGCATCGGCCACGCCATGTACCTTTCACGCCATACCGACTACATTCTGACTGCGCAAACCGAGGGGACCGACATTGCGATCTGTAAGGTTCTCACCGATGAAGACCACCCGCCGAGAATGAAACGCCCTGAAGAAGCGGCCATCGAATACCGCGGTGGAGACAATGCTAATCGCCAGATCAACAGTTTGTTAGAGCCTGGTTTCGATTGTCATAAAATTGTTTGCGTGGAAGTTTATACGCCATCCGGAAATTGGAGTTCGTTCCCGGCCCACAAGCATGACGAGCGGAAAGTAGCCGAAGACGGCACATTATTGGAAGCGAATCTGGAAGAAATCTATTTTTATAAAATCGACAAGCCGCAGGGCTATGCGATCCAGCAGGTTTACACCGAAGACCGCTCGCTGGATGAAATTATCCGCGTAAAAAACGACGAAGCGGTGCTTGTCCCAAAAGGTTACCACCCGGTAGTCGCAGGCCACGGTTACAATGTGTACTACCTCAACTTCCTGGCCGGCAGCGATCAATCCCTGGCTAACACTTCCGACCCCGACCACGACTGGATCTACAACTCCTGGAAAGGCTCCGACCTAAGACTCCCAATCGTTACGGCAGAAATGAACGGCTTATAATATGAAAAAATACGACTTACTGACCCTCGGCCGCTCGTCCATCGACCTGTACTCCGCCAACGTGGGCAGCCCGTTTGAAAAGATCGAGGCCTTTAATGCTTTCGTCGGTGGATGCCCGCTGAATATTGCGACCGGCAGCCGCAGACTTGGTCTGGAAACCGCGATCCTGACTGGAATCGGCAATGATCAGGTGGGAAATTTTATTAAACATTTCCTCGATCAGGAAGGCATCATCACTGAGTGGGTACCGACGATTGAAGGCACCAGAAGCTCGGCAGTTGTGCTCGGCATCGAGCCTCCTGACCGTTTTCCGCTGGTTTATTACCGTGAAAATTGCGCCGACATCAACCTGAACATGGACCATGTTTCCGCGATTCCTTTCCAGGATTTCAAAGCAGCAGCATTTTCAGGAACGGCATTCAGCAAAGATCCGAGCCGGACTGCGATGTTTTATGCTTTGGAGCTGGCTAAGAAAAACAATGTTACCCGCCTGCTCGACATTGACTTTCGTGCTGATCAGTGGTTTGACCCAAGAGCATTTGGGATTACCATTCGCGCCGCACTGAGCAGCTTCAACATCGTGGTGGGTACCGAGGAAGAAATCCTGGCGACGTTTCTGACTGATAAAGAGCAGCTTCTGATTAAACACCAGCAAATTTCAGCCCCCGAAATCCGCGGCAACATTGAGAATGCGATCCAGGAGATCCTGGCTTCCGGCGTGGAAACATTGGTGGTGAAGCGCGGGAAAGATGGTGCGTCCATTTTCCAGCCCGGCAAGGAGGAAATCAAGGTTCCTGGCTTTCCAGTGGAGGTTTTGAATGTTTTGGGAGCCGGGGACGCATTTTGCGCGGGCTTTTCGTACGGCTTATTAAATGAGTGGGATTTGTACAAATGCGTGCGGATGGGCAATGCCTGCGGCGCGATCATCGTCACCAGAGAAGGCTGCGCCAATTTCATGCCAACTTATGAAGAGGTAATGGATTTCACAGAGAGCTTCGGCGGCCTATAACCAGAAAAAAGGAATTCATTTGCCCCGCCTTTCAAGGCGGGGACCATATAGAAGTAAGCTAAAATTTAAAATGGAAAAACTAAGAAACTATATCAATGGTCAGTGGGTGGACAGTCACTCCGATCATTTTGAGAATGTGTTAAACCCTGCAAACCAAGAAGTTCTGGCGCAGGTACCTTATGGAAATCACCAGGATGTGGCGGATGCAGCAGCGGCGGCGGCAGAAGGTTTCAGAGAATGGAGAAGTACGCCGGTTTCAAAAAGGGTTCAGTATTTATTTAAACTGAAAACCCTGCTGGAACAAAATACGGATGACATTGCGCGGACGATCGTGCTGGAATCCGGCAAGACATTCATCGAAGCCAAAGCCGAAATGGTACGGGCGATCGAGAATGTTGAAAATGCCTGTGGTACGCCGACATTGATCCAGGGCGAATTTTCGGAAGATATCGCAAAGGGTATCGACGAGTACATGATCCGCCAGCCGCTGGGACCTTGCGCCTGCATTGCGCCTTTCAACTTTCCTGGCATGATTACCTTCTGGTTTTTGCCTTATGCGCTGGCTTGCGGCAACTCTTACATTATTAAACCGTCTGAAAAAGTGCCACTTACGATGACCAAGATCGTCGGTTTGATGGAGCAGCTCGACTTGCCGAAAGGCGTTTTAAACCTGGTCCAAGGCGCGCGGGAAGTAGTGGATTCAATCCTGGAACACCCGGTCATCAAAGGGATCAGCTTTGTGGGTTCTTCCAATGTGGCGCGATATGTGTATTCCAAAGGCGCTGCAAATGGTAAACGTGTTCAGGCTCAAGGGGGTGCGAAAAATCCGGTGATCGTTTTGCCCGATGCCGACATTGAAATGACCTCGCAAATTGTGATCGACAGTGTGTATGGTTGCGCCGGCCAGCGTTGTCTCGCGGCTTCCACCATCATTACGGTTGGGGAACATAAAGACATTACGGAAAGCCTGGTTGAATCGGCAAAAAATCGCAAAACCGGCTTTGGCCTGGATAGCGATGTTCTAATGGGACCGGTGATCACCGCCGAAAGCAAAAACCGCGTCCAGACCTTGATTGACAAAGGTTTAAATGAAGGCGGAAGACTTTTGGTGGATGGTAGGAATGCCAAAGTGGAAGGTTTTGAAAGCGGAAACTTCATCGAACCGACCATTATCGAAGATATTCCGCTGGACGGCGAACTGGCTTCGACGGAGATTTTCGGACCCGTATTGAGCTTGGTACATATCAATACCATCGACGAGGCGATCCGCTACATTAACTCTGGCAAATACGGAAACATGGCCTGCATTTTCACCAGCAGCGGCTTGAATGCCAGGAAGTTCCGCCACGAAGCGGAAGCCGGTAACATTGGTATCAACATTGGCGTGGCTGCTCCGGTAGCGCAATTCCCTTTTTCAGGCTGGAAAGAAAGCTTCTACGGCGATCTGCACGGTCAGGGAAAACACGCCATCGAGTTTTTTACCCAAACCAAAGTCGTGATCGAGCGCTGGCTGAAAGAGTGGCACCGCAAGTTTTAACGTAACTGATAGTCTTCAAAATTTTAAGATAAAATGACCAAGAAATTAAAGACCGGCGTGATCGGTCTCGGCCGGATCGGGCAAATCCATTTGAGCAATCTGGTGCACCACATGCCTGACGCAGAAGTGATTATCGCTTCGGATTTATCGCCAGCCTCGCATGCTTTTGCGCAAAATCTGGGCGTTGCCAATGTGACTACCGATGCCTACGACGTGATTAACCATCCCGATGTGGAAGCCGTGATCATTTGCTCGCCGACCCCGTTTCACGTGCCATACACCGTCGCCGCGGCAAATCAGAAGAAGCATATTTTCTGTGAAAAACCGCTGGATGTGACATTGGACGCAATCCAGGCTGCCGAAAAAGCTGTAAGCGAAAACGGCGTGAAACTGATGGTGGGTTTCAACCGGCGATTTGACAACAATTTCGCCAATGTCCGCAACATAGTAAAAGCAGATAAAATCGGCGATCCGCACATTCTGCGCATCACCAGCCGCGACCCGGCACCTCCGCCGGTGGAATACCTGAAAATTTCGGGTGGCATTTTCCTGGATATGTCGATTCACGATTTTGATATGGCGCGCTTCATCGTCGGCAGCGAGGTGAAGGAAGTTTTTGTAAAAGGCGATGCACTGATCCATCCGGAAATCAAGGAATTCGGTGACATTGATACCGCAGTAATTGTCCTGACATTCGAAAATGGCGCGATCGGCGTGATCGACAATAGTCGCAAGGCCGTGTACGGTTATGATCAGCGTCTCGAAATTTTTGGTTCAAAAGGCATGGCGAAGGCTGAGAACAATGTGGCCGACACATTACAGCATTACGACAACCAGGGCGGCCACAGCGCATTACCGCTGCATTTCTTCCTGGAAAGATACGAAACCGCCTACCGCGTCTGCCTCAAATCCTTCATCGATTGCGTCAAAAACGATACCCCGTCGCCAGTCGACGCCCACGACGGATTAATGGCAACCGCCATCGGCATCGCAGCAATGAAATCTTTGACTGAGGGACGTAGCGTGAAAATGGAGGAAGTTTTGCAGTATGCGGCGGTTTAGCGTTTTTTGAACATTCATTTTCCTAACCCTTCATTCGAATGTCAAATACTGGTCTGCAGTCACTGGATTATATCGTTTTTTTTATTTACCTGATAGGTGTTTCGGCTTATGGGTATTGGATTTATAAAAAGAAAAATACCCGCGAGATCAGCTCGACGGACTATTTTCTCGCCGAAGGGTCACTAACATTCTGGGCGATAGGCGCTTCTATCATTGCTTCCAACATTTCAGCAGAACATTTTATAGGTATGTCAGGCTCCGGTTTCGCGATCGGGCTTGCCATATCTTCCTATGAGTGGATGGCGGCGGCTTCGCTGATCGTAGTGGCGCTTTTTATCCTGCCGGTTTATCTCAAAAACCGGATTTACACCATGCCGCAGTTTCTCCGCGAAAGGTATAGTCCGACTGTGGCGACAATTATGGCCGTTTTCTGGCTGCTACTGTATGTTTTTGTAAACCTGACGTCTATTCTTTACCTCGGCGCACTAGCGCTGGAAGTTACAGCGGGTATCAACTTCAACTATGCGATCATCGGGTTAGGAATCTTTGCGGTGGTTATCACAATCGGCGGGATGAAAGTGATTGGTTATACCGATGTGGTTCAGGTGATTGTGCTTGTAGCGGGCGGTTTGGTCACCACTTACCTTGCGCTGGATCTGGTATCGACACATTTTGCTAAGCCTGGCATTTTCAATGCATTGGCGCTACTCCGCGAGCAGGCCGATTCGCATTTTCACATGATTCTGCCGAAGGAAAGTCCGTTTTACAAAGATTTGCCTGGCCTGTCAGTGATTATCGGTGCGATGTGGATCAATAACCTGGCGTATTTTGGCTGTAATCAATACATTATCCAGCGCAGTCTGGGTGCTGATCTGCCTACTGCCCGCAAAGGAATTTTGTTTGCGGCTTTGCTTAAACTCCTCATTCCCATCATTGTAGTGATTCCCGGCATCGCCGCTTTTGTTTTGTACCAAAATGGTATGTTCCAAAAAGAAATGTTGGATGCAGCGGGCGTCGTGAAGCCTGACCATGCTTATCCGGTATTGCTCAATTTGCTCCCTGCCGGTTTGAAAGGAATGGCCTTCGCAGCATTAACAGCCGCGATTGTAGCCTCGCTGGCCGGAAAAGCCAACAGTATCTCGACGATTTTTACATTAGACATTTACAAGCAATACATTGCACCCCAAGCCTCTGAAAAACAGCTGGTAAGGATCGGGCGGATTACTATTTATGTAGCGATGGCCATCGGCGTGATCATCGCGCCGCAGCTGCGCGTTTTGGATCAGGCGTACCAATTTATTCAGGAGTATAGCAGCTTCATTACCCCGGGTGTATTTGCGATTTTTATTCTGGGAATGTTCTGGAAACGAACTACTTCCGCCGCGGCTCTGGCGGCTGCCTTGCTTACTATTCCACTTTCGACGGCCGGAAAATTCCTCGCTCCTGAAATTCCATTTCTGGACCGGATGGGTATCATTTTCCTGATTCTTTGCGCCGTGATTGTAGTCATGACATTGGCTGATCCGAAAAGCAGAAACAATCCGAAAGGTCTGGAAATCAATGCTTCCATGTTCCGTCCGGGTCAAAGTTTTGTCATCGGATCCATTCTGATTTGCGGGGTGATTGCTGCACTTTACACTGTGTTTTGGTAAAATAAAAATGCTTCTCACAACCAAACAACTCTTCCAGCAATGCTACGGCCGGTATGCGATTCCGGCGGTGAATGTGTTTTTCATGGAAGAAATCCACGGACTTTTCGCTGCGGCCCAGGAAGCCGACGCGCCTTTTATCGTGCAGACCACGCCTTTCGCAAGAGATTACGCCAATGCGGATATGCTGCTTTCCATGATCGGCGCAGCGTCGCGGATTTATCCAAATGTAACATTCGCCATCCACATGGACCACGGCTACGAATCGCACATTTTTGATGCGATAGAAAAAGACGGCTATACTTCTGTGATGATCGATGCGTCCCATGATCCTTTTGATAAAAATGTAGAAAGAACACAGGAGGTTGTGCGGCGGGCGCATGAAAAAAAAATCAGCGTAGAAGCTGAACTGGGCATTTTGGCCGGTGTTGAAGACGATTTGACTGTCGATGCAGCACATTCATTTTATACCAACCCACAGCAGGTAGAAGATTTTGTCAAAGCGACGGATTGTGATAGTTTGGCGATTGCGGTAGGTACCAGTCACGGGGCTTACAAGTTTTCGGGCGGACAGGGATTGCAATTTCACATTCTTGCCGAAATACAAGAAAGATTGCCTGGTTTTCCGCTGGTTTTGCATGGTGGTTCCAATGTGATTCCTGAGGTAGTGGAAAGAATTAATGCGGCGGGCGGAAAGTTAAAAACCGATGCTAAGGGAGTCCAGGAAGATGAAATCAGGAAGGCTATCCCGCTGGGAATCTGCAAGATCAACATTGCGACGGACACGCGGCTGCTCTGGACGATGGTCAATCGGGAGTTTTTCAGGGATAAACCTGATGAATTCGCGCCGACCACACCGGGGAAGATTTTTATGGAAGAATACAAAAAATTTATGCTTAAAAAGTTCGACCTATTTGGTTGCACCGGCAAAGCCCAGGAATTTAATCTGATACAATCATGACCAGAAGGTTAACTGTAGCGCAGGCTACTATTCAGTTTTTAAAGAACCAATACATTGAAAGAGACGGGGTTGAGCAGCCGTATTTTGCCGGATGCTTCGGGATTTTTGGTCACGGGAATGTGGCAGGGCTAGGTCAGGCTTTGCAGGAAAACCCGGATTTTCGCTACTATCAATGCCGGAATGAGCAGTCGATGGTGCATACTGCGGTGGCTTATGCGAAGGTGAAAAACCGGCTTGCGGCATTTGTTTGCACGACTTCGATCGGTCCCGGGGCTACGAATATGATTACGGGCGCCGCGCTGGCTACCATTAACCGGCTTCCGGTGTTGCTTTTGCCCGGAGATATTTTTGCAACCCGCGAGCCTAATCCCGTTTTGCAACAACTCGAAAGTGCTGTAACACAAGACATTTCAGTCAATGATTGCTTTAAGCCGGTTTCTAAATATTGGGACCGAATCAATCGTCCCGAGCAGCTGATTTATTCACTTCCGGAAGTAATGCGCGTGCTGACTTCACAAGCTGAAATGGGTGCGGTAACGTTATCCATGCCGCAGGATGTGCAGACCCACGCTTATGATTATCCGGAAGAATTATTCAAAAAACGCGTGTGGCATGTCGGCAGGCCGCGGCCTGATTTGCCAACATTGAAAAAAGCCGCTGAATTGATCAAATCAGCCAAAAAACCAGTAATTGTAGCTGGTGGCGGCGCGATTTATAGTGATGCTTGCGAGGTACTACATGATTTTGCCACTAAAACGGGCATACCGGTCGGCGAAACATTTGCGGGAAAAGGAGCTGTAAGATATGACCAGCCTTACAGCATCGGCGGTCTTGGTGCGACCGGAACGAAATATGCCATAGATATTGCGAATGAGGCGGATGTGGTGATCGGAATCGGGACGCGTTACAGCGATTTTACGACTGCTTCTAAATCGATTTTCCAAAATCCGGATGTCACATTTATCAACATCAATATCAGCGAGTTCGACGCTTTCAAACATGCAGCATTACCGGTGATCGGCGATGCAAAAGTAACATTGGAAGAACTTTCGGATTTGCTGGGAAATTTTGAAGTAGATGCGGATTACCGGCAAAGAATCGCAGATATTAACAAGGCCTGGGATGACGAGGTAACGCAAATTTACGCCGAAGGAAACAGTACTGTCCCTCCTATCGATCAGGCAGTTGTGATTGGAACATTGAACAGTTTTATGGACGATCGCGATGTGATGATCAATGCGTCAGGCAGTGCGCCGGGTGATTTGCATAAGTTATGGCGCGCTACTGACCCAAAGAACTTTCACCTCGAATACGGCTACTCCTGCATGGGTTACGAAATTGCCGCAGGACTAGGCGCAAAAATGGCGGACCCAAGCCGCGAAATTTATGTGATCTGTGGCGACGGCGGGTATTTGATGAACAACAATGAAATTGTCACGGCGATACAGGAAGGCGTGAAATTCACGATCCTGCTTTTGAACAACAATGGTTACGCCAGCATCGGCGGGCTTTCAGAAAGCATTGGAAGTGAGCGCTTTGGTACGATGTACAAATACCGGGATGAAATTTCGGGACAACTTTCCGGCACATTTCTGCCGGTTGATCTGGCCAAAAACGCGGAAAGTCTGGGCGCGATCGTCATTAAAGCCACGGATCGAGAATCTCTGGAAAATGCACTGGCCCAGTCGAAAACCAATGATCGCCTGACGGTTATCTACATTGAAACAAGCCTCTACCGCACGGTAAAAGGCTATCACGCCTGGTGGGAAGTGCCGATTGCCCAAGTTTCGACTTCCGAAAAAGTGCAGCAGGCATACCAGACTTATGTTGAGAATAAGAAAACGCAAAAGATATTTTTATGAACTTCGAAAACATCCGCCTCGGCGTCGCGCCGATAAACTGGACGAATGATGATATGCCCGAGCTCGGCGGGGAGAATACTTTTGAGCAATGTATCAGCGAGATGGCGCTGGCCGGATTTACCGGCTGCGAAGTGGGTAATAAGTTTTCACGGGACACCAATGTTTTGAAGAAAGCATTGGAGTTGAGAGGTTTACAAATCTGTAACCAGTGGAACAGTTACGAACTGACCAGCAAAACTTTTGCCGAAAACCGGAAAAATTTCACGGAGCTGCTGGACTTTCTGGAAATCATGGGCGCGAAAGTGATCGGCGGCGGTGAGACGGGAAATAGTTGTCAGGGCCAAATGAATGTGCCGGTTTTTGAAGGAAAAGGCATGCTGAATTCCAAAGATGACTGGGACAGCTTTACTTTCGGGCTCAATGAGCTGGGAAAAATCGCGCGCGACCGGGGCATGAAGCTGGCTTTCCACCACCACATGGGTACCTGCATTCAAACCATGGAAGAGACAGATCGCCTTTTAAATGAGACCGAGCCGGAAAATGTGTTTTTGAATTACGATTGCGGACATTTTCACTTTGCGGGCGAAGATCCGGTAGCTGCATTGAACAAATACATCGGCAGGACGGCGCATATACATTTAAAAGATGTCCGGCCAAATGTGCTGCAAAGAGTTCACGACGAAAGGTTTAGCTTTTTAACAGCAGTCAAAAACGGCGTTTTCACCGTCCCCGGCGACCCGGAAGGCTGTATCGATTTTCCATCCCTTTTCGCGATCATCAAAGAAAGCGACTACCACGGCTGGATCGTCCTCGAAGCCGAACAAGACCCTGCGAAGGCCAATCCATTTGAGTATGCGCTGATTGCCAGGAAATTTTTCAGGGGGTTGACGGGGATTTAGTTAATGATAACCGGCCCAACGCGGAGGTTTGGTTTTTTTAGATAATTATTAACAGTCATTGACAATCTTGTCAATTCTTTATAAGTGTTATTTTCAGCACAAAGAATAAAGACGGTAATGTCTGCTTTCCTGAAATTCTGCTGGTATCTGATATTTTTATCGAATGTTAAAAGAGCGTGAAATCCATGCTCTTTTAATATTTTAAGCAATTCCGCATCTTTCTTTCCATTCCAGCCCATATCCCGGACAGTGTACACTTCATGATCCGGAAAGTCTCCCTTAAGTCTCTTAGGTAAATTTTCGTCAAGCAAAAGCTTCATATAGCTGCTTTACATTTTTGGATGATAGCAATTTACTCGCAGCTTCAAGTAACGCTATTGCCTGTTCCCTGGAAACAGTTGGAAAATCATCCAAAAACTCGTCAATAGATACTCCGGCTTCGAGATGATCAAAAAGAGATGCTATCGGCACGCGTGTTCCGGTAAAAACGGGCTGCCCATCGAGTATCTCCTGGTCGATTGTTATAATCTCATTGATCATCATACTTCTTTGACGTTAGAATGTTGAATAAGTAACATAAAATTTAGACAAAAATCTAAATTTTTTAAATCGGCAAATCCCTTATAACACCCATTAAATTTTTCCCAATTCTCACGCCACAGAAATTTCGCAGCACACGTAATATCAATTGAATTCGTTAAAGATCATCTAAAACAAAAAACCTGACATATATGAGGTAGCCGTTTACCTGAATTCTAATCAACCGACTATTTATGTTACATTTTAAAAAGCTACGTTTTCTGTTTGTCCTGCTGTCTGCGGCGTTGGTGGTGAGTTGCAAGGATAAGGAAGTTGCTCCCACCGTTGAAACTGCCGATTCTACTACTGCGACAAATTATAAAGCCGTCAACAGCTGGATTTACGAAATCATGAACGACGCCTATTTTTGGTACAAGGACATGCCTGCCGAGGCCAGTCTGGATGCGACGGTCAGCCCTTTTGATTATTTCGAAAAACTGGTTTATAAACGCGAAACGGTTGACCGCTTTTCGGCAGTGACCGACAATATTGATGCCCTGCAAAATGAATTTAATGGTGTCAGTAAAGTCTTCGGTATCAGCTACTCGCTGTCTTTTATCGACAGCGGCAAGTCCAATATCGGGATCTTTCTTAACTACGTTGTGAAAGGCAGTCCGGCCGAAACTGCTGGACTAAAACGTGGTGACATTATCGTGAAAGTCAATGGTACTCAGCTAACCGCCGACAACTATGCCACATTACTGGGCGGAAGCGAAACGGTCACACTCACATTGGGCGAACTGAGCGGCACAACGATCTCAGCCACAAGCAATACGGTCTCAATTACAAAAGCAGAAGTAAGCGAAGACCCGGTTTTGTTTTCCAGTATTATTACAAAATCGGCACAGGGAAAGAAGATCGGCTACCTGGTTTACACCCAATTTGTGCCGGGCACGGATGCCGACGAATCCAAATACGACAATGAATTGCGTCAGGTTTTCGCCACTTTCAAAAGTGCCGGCATCAATGAGCTGGTACTCGATCTGCGCTTCAATCCGGGCGGATATATCAGTTCTGCAGAGACGCTTGCTTCGCTTATCGGCAAGAATGTTTCGAGCACCAAAACATTTTACACCGAGCAGTGGAATGATAAATACATTGCTTACTGGCAAAAAACGCAGGGTGCAAATGCACTGACTTACAATTTTTTGAATGAAGCAAATAACATTGGTGGTAGCCTAAGCCGGGTGTTTGTGTTGACTTCAAACGGCACCGCCTCCGCGAGTGAGCTGGTAATCAATGGTTTGAAACCTTATATGAGTGTGATTACCATCGGTGAGCATACTGCCGGGAAAAATCTTTTCGGATCACTGATCAGCGATGACCAGGATCGGTGGAAGTGGGGGGTGTATATGATGCTGGGCCAAACTGCCAATGCAAACGGGGAATCCAACTACGGTACGGTTGCCGGGATGACGCCGGATTACATTGTGGAAGACGCTACGGTCCCGTACAAGCCTTTTGGAGATGAAAACGAAACTTTACTCAGAAAAGCATTGGACGTGATGGGCATTCCCGCCCCGATCAGTGGAAGAGTAGCCGCTTCGAAAACGGTGGAAACATTTAAAAATCAGCTCCGGGATAACTTGCAAGTCCGCAGAAACCTGATGATCAAGACGACAGCATTGAAGCCGCTGAATCAATAAAACTTTCTGTTATCCGTTTTTCCGAAAGAGGCCCGCCGCACGGGTCTCTTTCATTGTTTCTACCACGAGCAAAAAAATGGGTACTGATCATCGAATTTGCCTTATTTGACGTAATTTTAATTTCCGTTTCTCGCTTATCTGGACTGGCTGTGGCTGTTTTATGAAATTAAAAGTTTTACTCACACTTCTTCTGCTTGCCTCTTTTTTGCCTGTCTCTTTCAGTCAGATCAGTCATACCTATCGTTTTTACGACAATCTCGCGGTTGCGCAGCCCGAATGCGGAAATAATCTGGAACCCTTCAAGGCACTAGGATCTTGCGATGCCGGGACCGAGCCGGGGAGTTTTGTCCAGGATGTGCTGCCATGCGGCGTTCAGCGGACGGTTTATCACAATAATCTGAACTGGGGTTTGATGTATCCCAACACCGAAGGCGCGATCACGGAAACTTACACCATCCAGATGTATATCAAGGTGACGGACTGGGGTAAAACCTGGGCGCGGATCATCGATTTTTCAAATGGTGTTTCGGATCAGGGAATTTATTTTAAAGATAAAAATGGCTCTACCGACCGCTGCATTGATTTTTATCCTTACGGAATCGCAGGAGCTTGTCCCTTTTTTAATAAATCCACTTATTACCTGCTGACATTCACCCGAAATGGTGCCACCGGCATGCTGGATGTGTATGTGGACAACATGCTTTTTGCGTCCTATAATGATGCCGACGGGCGGTATGTGGGCAAAGCGGGTGTTCCGATTTATATTTTCAGGGATGACCAATCTGTAACCTGCGAATCGGGTGCAGCTAACTTTGCTTATCTCGCATTTAATAATAAGTATTCCGGGAAATCCGACGTCGATAAGTCCTTTACCGACATTTGTTTCATTGCCAACATCAATGCTTACGCGGATTTTTCCATTTCCCCGAATCCCAGCTGCGGTTTCCCGAAAAACATTACTATTCAATACACCGGCATTATTCCAACACCGGGCACGGGTTATTCTTTTAAGTGGGACTGGGATGGCGCGCGCGTGATTTCCGGCTCAGGTATGGGGCCTTATGTCATTAGCTGGGATACTGGCGGGAATAAGAATGTGGCGCTGACGGTCACAAATGATGTATGCGGAAACCCGCTGTACAACCGGAAAACGGCGATTGTCAGCAGCTTGGAGCTCACTACCTCCGTTATCGAGGGAAGCTGCGATACTGGCAATGATGGTACCCTCACCTTAACTGGCAGCCTGGGTTTGCCGCCGTACCAGTACTCGCTGGATTCGGTTAACTATCAGACAAACAATGTGTTTAAAGTCCCGCCGGCTACTTACCGTGTTTTTATAAAAGATGAAAATAATTGCACGATTGCTAAAACGGTGAATGTGCAGTTTACCAGCGACATTGCAGTTCAAACTATCCCGGATACAACGATTTGCGACGCGGGTGCAGTCCAACTTCTCACGACGACCAACGCGCAAACTTTTTCCTGGGTGCCAGCCGCGGGACTGGATAATCCTACTGCCAGAGATCCGGTAGCTACCCCCGCTGTCACGACGCAGTATATTGTTACTGCGGCAAAAGGTTTTTGTTCTCAAACAGATACCGTAAATGTGACGGTGCTGCCAAAAGTCGAGGTAAAAGTTACGCCAAATGCGGTCGTGGAATATAATCTTCCGTTTCAGCTGGCGGCATCTTCTCCCCAGATAACCAATTTATCAGAATCGCTTTTCTCCTGGCTACCTCCTACCGGGCTTAATAATCCGTCCAGCGCCAGTCCGATCGCAATTTTGCAGGAAGATCAGACTTACAATGTGCTTGTCACAACGGAAAAAGGCTGTACCGGCACCGGATTCGTGAGTCTCACCATCAAACACACTGAGAACATTACAATGCCCACAGCTTTCACGCCAAATGGCGACGGTCAGAACGAGACGTTGCTGCCGATCATTCGCGGCATTGAGTCCATCCGCTTTTTCAAGATTTTCAATCGCTGGGGTGAAGTGGTGTTTTTTACGGATCAGCTGAATAGTGGCTGGAACGGTCAGTTCAAGGGAGGTAATGCGATTTCCGGGACTTACGTATGGGAAATTGAAGGTACTTCTGTCAAAGGTCAGGTTATACGACGGAAAGGCTCTGTGCTGCTGCTTAAATAAAAAAACGTCCTCGGGAGGACGTTTTCAATCAATTTCAAAATATCAAATCATTAGCTGATCCAGCTGAATTCATATTGTAGTTCAGGGACTTTTGTGCGGTCGGCGATGCGGCGCAACCTGGTTGGCAATGCCATGAGATAGTCTCTTGCTTTCTCTGCCTGTTCATTCAAATCTTTCACCGAACCTATCTCCCACTCCAACAAAAGCGAGTCAAGGATTTCAATGTAATCAATGGTAGTATAAACGCCAAGACGCTGGGCCGCATCGGAGAAATGTGAAAAAGTGTCGCCCATTTTCAAGCCGGTTTCCCGCATAAAATGTGCTGGCATCACAATCTTTTTCCGCATCATATCTTCCAGCGCGATCATCAGCTCCGAAGGATCGATTTCCAAAATTCTTGTCACAAACGCTTTGTAGGCTTTGGCGTGGCGCATTTCGTCAGAAGCGATAACACCGCAGATTTTAGACAAATGCGGGTTTCCGAACTTCTTGGCCAATGTGGCGGTGCGGCGGTGCGAAACATTCGTTGCCAACTCCTGAAAAGACGTATAAATAAAGTTGCGGTACGGGTCGCGGTCGGTGCCGATGTCAAAACCATCCGCGATGAGATATTGCGTCGAAACCTCCATCGCCCGCATATTTACGCGGCCTGAGAGGTATAAATATTTGTTCAAAAGATCACCGTGACGGTTTTCTTCGGCGGTCCAGGCACGCACCCACTTTACCCAGCCCGATTCCGGCTCGTCTACCTGATTCACCCCGATCACATCCACCAGCCACGATTCATAAGTGGGCAAAGCTTCCTCCGTAATTGTATCGCCGATCAAAACGGCCATGTAATCATAAGGCAGATCGCGGCAGCTTTCCTGCAATAATTTGACTTCTCCCGCAAAATTTTCCCGACGGGCATCCGGCAAAAAATCAGCAGGCTGCCAGTTCTCATCGATGGGTTTCAGATACTCAGCTATCAGGCCATCGAGGTCTTTACCTATATGCCTCATGACTTCAAGCCGCGTTGCTGCAAGTGCAGGTTCCATTGTTATTTTGTTTAAAAAACACCAAATACTATTTTACAAATAACGGTAATTCTATGTAAGTTTTACATGATAATTATCATTTCGAATCTTGCAAATAAGAATAAAACAAATGAGTTTTGAGCTACTTTTGCAGAAAAAATGAGCATGAAAAAACTCCTCGATTACCTTTTAAGCTGTATCTACCTGATTCATTTTGGATTCACACTTTTGATCTTTCATGTTGCTCAGGTGATCGCTTACAATGTTTTCGGAAAAGAAGCGCAGCGGTCGGTGGTGAATGTGCTCAACTTCCTGCTCGCTTACGGACTTTACTTCACAGGTGCCAGCATTACGCTCCGCAAACGCTATGAAATTCCTGTCAACCGCCCCATCATTTTCGTCGCCAACCACCAAAGTTCTTTCGATATTTCACCGGTTTACTGGTTTTTGAGAAAATACCGACCCAGGTTTGTTTCCAAAGTGGAACTCGCAAAAGGCATTCCAAGCATTTCCTACAACCTACGCAAAAGTGGTGCCGCGATCATTGACCGGAAAGACGGCAAGCAGGCGATTACGGAAATTGCGCGGCTGGGAAAGCTCATACATGACGAAAAAGCCTCTGCCATCATTTTCCCCGAAGGTACGCGCACGGCCAGCGGTATCATGAAACCCTTTGTTACCGGCGGCGTAGCTACATTATTAAAGCGTGCCCCGGATGCGCTGATCGTCCCCGTGGCCATCGACGGTACCGGCGCCATGAACCCGAAAGGTGTCTTCCCGCTCAAATCTTTTTCAAAACTGACATTCACGATTTTGCCAGGTATTGAACCTGCGGGAAGAAAAGTGGAAGAGGTACTGGCGGAAGCGCAGGAGGAAATTCGGCAAGTGATTGCTTCGCCGATTTCTTAGTTTAAAATTGTTTATAAAAAAATTTATCAGACCTAACAACCTGATTATCAAAAAGCTGCCTGGGCGTGTCCAAGGCAGCTTTTCTATTTTAATTGGCTTAACAATCGTTAACAATGGGTGTTTAAACCTAATCTGTCCGCCACCCTCTAACCTTCGAATTTCAAAAAAATGAGAAACTTAAATCTGTTAACCATGAAAAAGATACTTTTTGCCGCCGCGATTTTAGCATTGGGTTTCACATCAGCATCTGCACAATATGGTCCCGGCCGCGGTGACGGTCGCTACAACGATGGCCGTTACAACGATGGCCGTGGCGACGGCCGCTACGAGCAAGGTGGCTACCGCGGCAATCCCGGAAGTGACATTAACTATTTGCAGAGACAGGCTCGTCAACAAATTGCAGACGGAATCCAGCGCGGCACGCTCAGCTCCCGGGAAGCCAATGCATTGATGGCCCAGTACGAAAGAATTGAAGCGCAGGAATACAAATACAGTCGCCACGGCCGGATTTCACACCGGGAAGCACGCTTTCTCCGCGAAAATCTGGAACGGTTGATGGCTGATACGCAAAGACTTAGCAGCCGCAGAGGCGATAACTGGGCGCGCGACCGCAGACACAGATATTAAATGGCAGTTGAAGGTTTAGGGTAATATGGAAAGCGCCGGGTTTTTGACCCGGCGCTTTTTTTAATGTTCATTTGTGAAATAGCGGACCAGCTTCACATGCGACTTTTCGAAACCTTCCCGCTGGTAAAACTGATGCGCTTTTTCGCGGCTTTGCCGGGAGGTAACCTCCATCTGGATCGCGCCTTGTTCTTTGGCAAATGTCGTGACCCGCTCCATCAATGCTTTCCCAATTTTGTGCGATCGGTATTCCGGCTCCACATACATCTCCTGGATCTCCGAAACCAGCGCCGCGTGATGCAGCAGAGGTTGAATATGACAGCTTACCAGGCCAACAGGGTGATCGTTTAAAAAGGCGATAAAGTAAGTGATGTTGGCACTCTGAATATTTCTGTCAAATGCGAAATCAAATCCTGCACGGTCCAGTATCATATTTTCAAGCCCGCAAATCATTTGATAGATAGTTTCTCGATCGGCGGGAGTAGCTTCTCGGATGTTTAGTAGCTCATGGTTTGTCATGCGCTAAAAATAGCATTATTTCTCCGGCCACAGCACGATCTTCTTGCCGGATTCCTCCCAAATATTTTTCTGGTATTCCTGCAATTCTGCCTGGCTGAGTGTGGTCATATCCAGCGGCGTCCCATCGCAGTGAAACCCGTAGCAGCCGATGCAGGACATATACATCATGTGGTAATTGATGATCGTCTCGCCCTTGACCTTCACCGCCACAATTTCCATAAATTCATCCTCTTTATTTTTCTTCGTCTCCTCCACCTTATCACTCAGCCATTTCAAATTTCTGACCGGATCCCGAACGCCACAGATTTCAACAGCAGAAACGGACTTGTCTTTGCAGGAAAAGAGCATTAATAGCAAAAGGAAAATAGGTAGCGAGGTTTTCATGAACGCCTTGGGTAGGAATGTGAGATTTTTTTGGATGGACAGGATTTTGCGGCGGAGCGTTGGAAATTTCGGCACAAAAAAAGCACTCAGCTGGATGCTAAGTGCTTAATTGTGATCCGGATGTGATTCGAACACATGACCTACTGCTTAGAAGGCAGTTGCTCTATCCAGCTGAGCTACCGGACCGATACTAATTACTAATTCAAAAAATTAGGCAGTTAGCGGTTCACAGTTTAATCTGCTACGGCCTAACTGCCTAAACCTTTTCGTCGGGGAGACAGGATTCGAACCTGCGACCCTCTGGTCCCAAACCAGATGCGCTACCGGGCTGCGCCACTCCCCGAGGTATTATTGCTCTTTCGGAGCATTTATTCAAACTTCCAGATAAGGTGTAGAGGAAGCGGGATTCGAACCCGCGGTACCCTTGCGAGTACGGCAGTTTAGCAAACTACTGGTTTCAGCCACTCACCCATCCCTCCTTCTTTCCGTTCTGGGTTGCAAATATAGCCGGTTGCATTTCAGAAAAACAAACATTCGGGCAAAAAAAACTTTATCAGAAGCCGCGATTGCCTATTTTTGGAAAAGTTTTAATTACCCAAGACGTTCATTATGAACTGGAATTATCCATTTGGCAGTACAGAATATTTTTTCATTTTCGCTTTCATTTTTGTCTATACCACCTACATCATACGCACCGTCCGCATCGCCAGGCAGCTTCAAACCACCGCGCGGACGCTTATCATCAAGCTTTTTTTAAGGACCATTACTTTCTCGCTACTCATCATCAGTCTGCTCGGCCCATCTTTTGGTGAGGCGGAGCGCGACATTCAAGCAAAAGGCAAAGATATTTTCGTGGTAGTGGATCTTTCCAAATCCATGGACGCGGCGGATGTTACACCTTCGCGGCTGGAAAAAGTGAAGTTTGAGCTAAATCGGTTTATCCAGGAAGAAAAATCGAACCGGATCGGGATCATTATTTTTTCGAATGATGCATTCATTCATGTGCCGCTTACCTATGATAATGCTGCGCTTGAACTCTTTATCCAGTCTTTGCAAACGGATTTGCTCCCCACCAGCGGCACCAATATTTGCGGGGCCATCGAGCTGGCTTACGACAAGCTGATGAATCACGCGGACCCGACGGGACGGGCCAAATTAATGGTACTTTTTACCGACGGAGAAAATGCAAACACTTGTAATAATGCGCTTTATAACAATCTAAGGCGCTTTGGGGTGGGTGTTTATACCGTTGCCGTGGGTACCAAAATCGGTATCAGCATTCAGGAAAACGGCAAGCCGCTGGTAGATAATAATGATAAACTGGTGATCAGTAAACTGGATGAAGGTTTTTTAAAAACGGTTGCTGGTGCATCCCGAGGCACTTATTATGAGCTGAATAACAGCAAAAATGATGTTCACCAGCTGATCAGCGACATCAATCAGGCGCAGGGTACATTGGTAGATTCGCGGACCATCACCGTGGTCAGTAACAAATATTATTATTTCCTTGGCGCTGCTTTCATTTTGATACTTCTGGACGTTTTAATTACCATCGGAACGTTTCGTCTCTGACGATCAATTCCTATTTTTGCGTCTCAAAAACGGATCGATATGACCGCACTTATTCTTTATGTCCTGCTCTGGCTTTGGGATAACCGCACCTTCGATTCCATTACAAAAGCCAACGAGCGGAAGTTGCAGGCCGAACAAGCTTACACAAGCAAGGAATTTGCGCGATCGGCTGAGCTATATAACCAGATCACTTATGGCTCCATTTTCTCGGACCCGGCGGCACGGCTGAACCTGGCGCATTCTTTCTACAATCTTGGAAATAAAAAACAGGCGCTGGTACATTATGAGCTGCTCAGCGACATTGAAAACAGCGCCATCGCTTCCATCGCAAACTGCCAGATCGCGCTCATTAAAGTTGCCCAAAAAGATACTGCGGGCGCATTAACTAACCTGAAAACCGCTTTGAAACGTGAGCCAGGCAATACGCTGGCGCGGACGAATTACATTATCCTGAAAAAAGCTTTTTCGGGTCAGGAGCAGCCGTCTGACATTCAATCGAGAAAAGAAAAATCTGAGCAGCAGGCAATTACTCAAAATCAGCAATCACAGCAACAGCCACAACCGGAGGGCCGGGACGTGGCCGACGACATTAAAAAAGAAGAATTGTTGAAAAGCCTGAAAGCGATGAACATGTCGGAAGATCAGGCGCGGGCGATCCTGGATGCTATGAAATCGAACGAATCGCAATATATTTACCAGCTCCGCAGAAAGCAGTACAATAAAATGACCCGCCAGAAGGACGAAATCGAATGGTAATTTTTACTGAAAAATAATGAATAGCATACCAGAAACTCACTTTCAATTCCCAGGACAGACCGCTTTTTACAAAGGAAAAGTGCGCGACGTTTATTCTTTTGACAAAAAACTGGTCATGGTCGCTACCGACCGCATTTCGGCTTTTGATGTGATCCTGCCGAGGGCGATACCTTATAAAGGCCAGGTACTGAACCAGATAGCCGCGCATTTTTTGACGGCGACTTCGGGTATCGTACCGAACTGGCTGCTGGAAGTGCCGGATCCGAATGTGAGTATCGGCATTAAATGTCAGGCCTACCCGGTGGAAATGGTGGTGAGGGGATACCTTGCCGGCCACGCGTGGCGGGAATATTCGGCTGGAAAAAGATCTGTTTGCGGTGTCTCGCTGCCGGAAGGTTTGAAAGAGAATGATAAACTTCCGACCCCAATTATCACCCCTACTACAAAGGCGCATGAAGGCCACGACGAGGACATATCAAGGGAAGAAATCCTGGCGCAAGGTCTTGTAAGCCAAGATGAATACGAGCATTTGCAAAGATATACCCTCGCATTGTTTGCAAAAGGCACCGAAATGGCCGCCGACCAGGGATTGATTTTGGTAGATACAAAATATGAATTCGGACAGCTGGATGGTGTCATTTACCTGATCGACGAAATCCACACGCCGGATTCTTCGCGCTACTTTTATGCGGATGTTTACGAGGAAAACCAGAGAGCGGGTGTGGCGCAGAAACAGCTTAGCAAGGAATTTGTAAGAGAATGGCTCATTCAGAATGGTTTCCAGGGAAAAGACGGACAATCCGTGCCTGAAATGACCGACGAGCGCGTGCAGCTGATCACCGACCGTTACATTGAGCTTTTTGAAAAAGTAACTGGTAACAAGTTTCAGAAAAACAACCTCGATAACCCGTTGAAACGCATTGAGTCGGCCATTCTGCGGTCATTGTAACTTAGTCGGTCCCATTTTTAAACACATTATCTGACAAAACGAACATTGTAATGAACTATAAACTGGAAAAGAAAGAGCAATACGTTTTCATCGAACTGGAAGAAACGGCATTTGCACAGGATATTCCGGCTTCATTTGAAGATACGGTTAAAACACTTTTCAGGGAAGGCTACCATAGTCTGATCGTCAATATGCAGACTGTCAAGTCGGTGGATACCGCTGGCGTTACGGTATTGAAGAAGGTTAACTGGCTGTGCGCCAATGATCTTGGGCTGTTGGTAATCGTGACCCGCGACGATGATTTTATGGACTTGCTGGAAGGTTTGAAGATTCCTGATCTGACAGTTTTGCCCACCAAAGAAGAGGCGATTGACGCGGTGTTTATGAACAACCTGGAAAACGAATTTGGTGCCGGCGACGACGATTATGACGATGAGGATTACGAAGGTGTAAGCGAATCGAAAGAGCCATAAGTACATTACGGTTACAGATATTTCAACGTCCCGAATCAACATCGGGGCGTTTTTTGTGCCCGCATTTCAAAATTTTTATTAATTTAGTAAGAGCGAATTTGTAATCTTCCAAGCCGGTAAAATGGTCACTTTACATTATCATTTTGCTAAGTTTTGACGTATGTCTTTAAGGTATTATCAATATTTCTATAAATATTGTAACGAAACGATCAAAAGGTTAGACTATAATAAAATTTTGCTATTCGCATATTAAGCCAAATATTTTTTATGGTTATCTTGCGTGGCTTTACCCTATTCATAACACAAATGCGGTTTAGCGCATTTTTTTAACCGCTTATTTAAATAAATTCTAATTACGAATTTATCAATTACTCTACAATCGCCGCGAATGTCGAAAATGTCTGAACAAATGGTAGAAAATCAGGGACTGTACCGTCCGGAATTTGAGCACGATGCATGTGGAATCGGTTTCCGGGCTAACATTAAGGGCCGTAAGTCACACCAGATTGTGGCTGATGCCATTCACATGTTAGAGCGCATGGAACACCGTGGGGCTACCGGCTTTGATCCAAATACCGGTGATGGCGCCGGCATCCTTATTCAGATACCTCACGAATTTTTTGTAGAGGAAAGTACCAAATTAGGCTTCCAGCTTCCTTTTGCAGGTGAATATGGCGTGGGAATGATCTTCTTCCCCGGCGACGAAACCATCCGCGAGGAATGCAGGGATATCCTGAATCGCAAAATTAAGAAACTCGGCCTGCATCTGCTGGGATACCGCAGAGTACCTACGCTGAACAATACATTGGGTGAAGGTTCGCTTTCTGTGGAGCCTTGCGTGGAGCAGGTTTTCATCAAGCGCCCGGACGATATTTCCGACGATACCGCTTTTGAAAGAAAGCTTTTTATACTCCGTCAGGTTTCGACCAGACTGATTAAAGATACCGTGAAAGGCGGCGCGAAGAGTTTCTATTATTCTTCGCTTTCCTGCCGTACCATTTCATACAAAGGACAGCTTACTACTGCGCAGCTGAAATATTACTTCCCGGACCTGGAAAACGAATCGGTGGTTTCTGCCCTGGCGGTAGTCCACTCACGTTTTTCTACCAATACATTTCCTTCCTGGGAACTGGCGCAGCCTTTCCGCTACATTGCCCACAATGGTGAGATTAATACCGTAAAAGGTAATGTAAACTGGATCCGCGCCGGAGAAAAATCATTCTACTCCGAGTTTTTTACCAAGGAAGAAATGGACATGCTCCTGCCGATCTGCGACAGGAACCAGTCCGACTCCGCGAATTTGGATAATGCGATCGAGCTGCTGCATTTGTCCGGCCGCTCCCTGCCGCACGTGATGATGATGCTGATCCCGGAAG
Organism: Dyadobacter luticola; assembly: GCF_005860805.1. GTDB lineage: Bacteria > Bacteroidota > Bacteroidia > Cytophagales > Spirosomataceae > Dyadobacter > Dyadobacter luticola. The sequence continues at coordinate 2,101,661 of NZ_VCEJ01000002.1, forward strand.
CGTGGGACGGTAATGAGCAGATGGACCCGGAAAGACGCGCTTTCTACGAATACCACGCGGCGATTATGGAGCCTTGGGACGGACCTGCATCGATCTCATTTACAGATGGCAAGATGGTGGGCGCAACATTGGACCGGAACGGTCTGCGTCCTTCAAGATACTGGGTTTTGGACGATGATACCATCATTATGGCGTCGGAAGCCGGGGTTTTAGATGTGGATCAATCGCGTGTTGTAACCAAAGGCCGCCTGCAACCAGGACGTATGTTTGTCGTGGATATGGAGCAAGGCCGCATCATTCCCGATGAGGAAGTGAAGGCGCAGGTTTGTTCTGCCAAACCATACCAGAAATGGCTGGATGAGAACAAATTGCACGTAGACCAGCTGGAACATCCGATCCGTACTTACCGCGCTTATGACGAAAATGCGCTGTTGAAACGTCAGGTAGCATTTGGGTATACTTCCGAAGATTTGCGGATGATCCTTGCGCCGATGGCCCAAACTGGCTTGGAAGCGATAGGTTCGATGGGTACCGACAGCCCGCTGGCCGTTTTGTCCGAGCAGAGCCAGCACATGTCGACTTACTTCAAACAGCTTTTTGCACAAGTTACCAACCCGCCGATCGACTCGATCCGGGAGCGCTCGATCATGTCGCTGATCTCGTTTGTGGGAGGTAACGAAAATATATTGACAGAAAGTCCGAAACATTGCCGCCAGATTGCGCTGCCGCACCCGCTGCTTTCGGTGCAGGAGTTCGATAAGCTGCGTTTTGTGGACCGTGACGGTTTTCAGGCAAAAACAATCAACACGTATTTCCGCGCTGACGAAGGTGGAAAAGCGCTGGAAAGAGCATTAGACCGCATTTGCCGGTACGCAGTAGATGCGATCGAGGACGGATTTGAAATTCTAATTCTGTCTGACCGCGCCATCGACTCTGACCACGCTCCTATCCCATCTTTGCTGGCTACTGCAACCATCCACCACCATTTGATCCGCGAGGGTCTTCGTGGTAAGGTAGGTTTATTGGTTGAAGCCGGTGATGTTTGGGAAACGCATCACATTGCTACCCTGATCGGCTACGGCGCTGCCGGTATTTGTCCTTATATGGCTTTTGAAACATTGGCCTATATGAACAAAAAAGGCATGATCGAAGGAGAATTTACCGACGAGAAACTGCACTACAATTACATTAAGGCGGTTAACAAAGAGCTTTTGAAGATTTTCTCCAAAATGGGGATTTCGACATTGCAGTCTTACCAGGGCGCGCAAATTTTCGAATGTGTGGGTCTGAATAAAGAGGTGGTGGACAAATATTTCACGGGTACCATTTCCCGCATCAGCGGTATGGGTATCCACGACATTGCGCGCGAAATTCTGATCCGTCATAAAGTAGCCTACCATTCTACGCCTGACCAGAAACCTAGACTGGAAGTGGGTGGTGTATATCAGTGGAAACAGCGCGGCGAGGCGCACATTTTCAATCCACAGTCGGTTCACTTGCTGCAACAGGCGACGAAGACCAATAGTTACGAATTATTTAAAAAATACTCAAAACTCATTGACGACCAGGGGCATAAGGCACTTACGCTGCGTGGTCTACTGAGATTTAAAAAAGGTGTTTCTATTCCTTTGGAAGAAGTGGAATCCGCTGAAAATATCTTCAAACGTTTCGCGACCGGGGCAATGTCCTTCGGCTCGATCTCGTGGGAGGCGCATACTACCCTGGCGATTGCGATGAACCGCATCGGCGGGAAATCCAACTCCGGCGAAGGCGGTGAAGACGAATTGCGGTACAACAAGCTGCCAAATGGCGACTGGATGAACTCGCAGATCAAGCAGGTTGCATCAGGCCGTTTTGGTGTGACGAGTCACTACCTAAGTAATGCGGGTGAATTGCAGATCAAAACTGCGCAGGGTGCAAAACCGGGCGAAGGTGGTCAGTTGCCAGGCTTTAAAGTGGACGACTGGATCGGACGCACGAGACATTCGACGCCGGGTGTGGGCTTGATCTCCCCTCCTCCTCACCACGACATTTACTCGATCGAGGATTTGGCGCAGTTGATTTTTGACCTTAAAAATGCGAACCGTCAGGCAAGAATCAGCGTGAAGCTGGTATCTGAGGCTGGCGTAGGTACCGTAGCATCCGGTGTAGCCAAAGCACATGCCGATCACATTCTGATCTCGGGATACGACGGCGGAACTGGTGCATCGCCGCTGAGCTCGATCCGCCACGCGGGTCTTCCGTGGGAACTTGGTTTGGCCGAAACACATCAGACATTAGTAAAAAACAAATTACGCGGACGGGTTACCGTACAAGCTGATGGTCAGCTTCGTACAGGCCGTGACTTGGCGATTGCAGCAATGCTTGGCGCCGAAGAGTGGGGCGTGGCAACTGCGGCACTGGTAGCGGCGGGCTGTATCATGATGCGTAAATGTCACCTGAATACCTGCCCGGTGGGCGTGGCTACCCAGCGTAAAGAATTGCGTGCATTGTTCTCCGGAAAGCCTGAGCATGTGGTGAATATGTTCACATTCATGGCCGAAGAATTGCGCGAGATCATGGCGCAGCTGGGCTTCCGCACCGTCAATGAAATGGTGGGACAAGCGCAGTACCTGGAATTGCGGAATGATATCAAACATTGGAAATACAAAAACCTGAACTTCGACGCGATCCTTTATAAAGAAGGCGATTTGTCGGTAGCGCAGTTCAAGCAGGAAGAGCAGGATCACGGAATCGATGCAATTCTCGACATTGACCTGATCAAAGCGGCGCAGCCTGCATTGGAAAACAAGGAAGAAATTTACGGCGAGTTCCCGATCAATAACCTGAACCGCTCTTTGGGAACCATGCTTTCCAACGAAATTTCGAAAAAACATGGCGGCGAAGGTTTGCCAAAAGGCAACATTCACTTCAAATTCCGCGGTACGGCCGGACAAAGTTTCGGAGCATTTAATACCAACGGGGTACGTCTGGAACTGGAAGGTGATGCCAACGATTATTTCGGAAAAGGCCTTTGCGGCGCCGAGCTGATCGTTTATCCCGACCGTGATTCGAAATTCAAGCCGGAGGAAAACATCATTATCGGTAACGTAGCATTCTACGGCGCAACCTCGGGCGATGCATTTATCCGCGGAACAGCAGGTGAGCGTTTCTGCGTGCGTAACTCCGGTGCGAAGGTGGTGGTGGAAGGTGTGGGCGATCACGGATTGGAATACATGACAGGTGGTCTGGCGATCATTCTCGGAGAAACCGGCCGTAACTTTGCAGCGGGTATGTCGGGTGGTGTGGCTTATGTTTTGGACAAAACAGGCACATTCAAAGAAAAAGTGAACATGGAAATGGTAGCCGTAGAATCTCTGAATGAGGAAGATAAAGGCATCCTGCGTGAATATCTTGACAAACATTTCCAATACACAACCAGCAATGTCGCATTTCAGCTGATCCAGAATTGGGAGAAATCCGTTTTACAATTTGTGAAAGTGATGCCTAGCGATTTCAAAAAAGCTTTGGAGGGACGCGGCATTACGCTGGCGCAGCAGATCGCAGACAAAAACGTGGTTTACAAAGACATCGTCGTGGACGTTGTTCACCAATAATATTACGCATTCAATTGATTATCATTAGCATAACGATTTAATAAGAAGTAAAAGAATGGGAAAACCAACCGGATTTTTAGAGTTTCAGAGGGAGTTGCCAAAGAAAAGAGCTGTTGAAGAACGTCTTCACGACTATAAGGAAATTGAAACAGCGCCCACGGACTCTAATTCCAAACAGCAGGCAGCCCGTTGCATGGACTGCGGAATCCCTTTTTGCCATAATGGTTGTCCGCTGGGAAACATTATCCCGGAATTCAATGATGCGGTTTATGACGAAAACTGGGCGTTGGCTTACGAAATTCTGGCATCGACCAACAATTTTCCGGAGTTTACAGGACGTATTTGCCCCGCGCCGTGCGAAGCATCTTGCGTACTCGGCATCAACAAGCCGCCGGTAGCGATCGAATACATTGAAAAAGCGATCATTGAAAAAGCTTTCGAATTAAACCTCGTAAAACCAAAAATCCCGAAAATCCGTACCGGCAGGAAAGTAGCCGTAGTAGGTTCAGGACCAGCGGGTTTGGCGGCGAGTAACCAGCTAAATCAGGCCGGACATACCGTGGTACTTCTCGAAAGAGCTGATAAAATCGGTGGGCTTGTACGCTACGGGATCCCTGATTTCAAGCTGGACAAAGGCATTATCGACCGTCGTCTGGCGGTGATGGAAGAGGAAGGTATCGAGTTCCGTACCAATGTAAATGTTGGGGTTGACATTAAAGCCGATGAACTTTTGAATGAGTTTGACGCCGTAGTGCTGACGATGGGATCGACGGTTCCTCGTGATGTGAAAATCCAGGGACGTAACCTCAAAGGTGTACATTTCGCGATGGAATTCCTGAGCCAGCAAAACAAACGCGTGGCTGGTATCGATCGCTCAGTGGATCACCGCGGCGCTACTTATATCAACGGTGAAATTCTTGCAACTGACAAACATGTGGTGGTAATCGGTGGTGGGGATACAGGTTCCGACTGTGTGGGTACCTCGGGCCGTCACGGCGCAAAATCGGTTACGCAAATTGAATTGATGCCAATCCCACCGAAAGACCGCGATTCCAGCACACCCTGGCCGAACTGGCCAATGATGCTGCGCACTTCTACATCTCACGAAGAAGGTTGCGACAGACATTGGTCTATCAATACCAAGGAATTTGTCGGTGACGAAAACGGTAATTTGAAAGAATTGAAAATTGTTGACCTCGACTGGCAGAAAGACCCTGAAACGGGCCGGATGCAGATGAAAGAAGTGGAGGGCAGCGAAAGAAATATACCTTGCGATCTGGCATTTTTGGCGGCAGGATTTTTACATCCGCAGCAGGAAGGTCTGCTCAATGACCTTGACTTGGAATTTGATGAGCGTGGCAACATTAAAACCACTGGTTATCAGTCCACTTCAAACGAAAAAGTATTTGCCGCCGGCGACTGTCGCCGTGGCCAGTCACTGGTTGTCTGGGCAATTAGCGAGGGACGTGAGGCTGCCCGCGCGGTGGATGAGTACCTGATGGGTGAGTCATTTTTGGAGGCGAAGGCTGTGTCGATGTTCAATCCTGTTTTTGCGCATGCATAAAAAACTACAAAGGTCTTAAGCCACCTCTATAAATTGTTATTGATAAGAAAGCTGCTCCAAAAGGGCAGCTTCTTATTTTTCAGACGTTATATTTGAAAATTCAAGCGCATCCCGTTCATGTTTCTGCACCAATCGCCTTTTTGGTTAAAAGCTATTTTTCCGGACTTCGTCTGGCGCGTCCCGACCAAAGAGAAAAAATTGTTCATCACTTTCGACGACGGCCCGATCCCGGACATCACGGAGTGGGTGCTGAGCACGCTGGAACAGTTTCAGGCAAAAGCCACATTTTTTTGCATCGGCGATAATGTGCGCAAACATCCCCAGATTTTCAGGAAACTACTGGAAGGCGGACATGCCATCGGAAATCACACATTTAATCATTTAAATGGCTGGAAAAGTGAGAATAACACTTACCTGGACAACATCGAAAAATGTACCCGCCAGCTGGACTTCGCCACGAAGCTTTTCCGGCCACCTTATGGGAGGATCAAGAAAAGTCAATCCAAAATTGTACGCGCTGACAAGCAGATCATTATGTGGGACGTGCTGAGCGGCGATTTCTCACAAAACCTCACTCCTGAAATTTGTTTAAAAAAAACCATCGAATACACCCGCCCTGGCTCGATTATTCTGTTTCACGACAGCCTTAAAGCCTCAAAAAATATGCAATACACTTTGCCCCGATTTCTTGACCATTACGCGCAGAAAGGATACGCTTTCGAAGCCTTGCCGATGCAATAATTTATGAGTGGTCAAATTAAAGTAAGCGTGCTGCTTGCCGCCCGGAATGAAGAGCAGAACATCGAAAGGTGCCTCCGCTCGCTGGATGCATTGAATTTCCCAAAAGATAATATTGAAATCATCATCGGCGACGACGATTCCGAGGACCTGACGGCAGAAATTACCAATCGTTTCATCGCGGATAAAAGTCAGTTTAAATACACTAAGATTACCCAAAAGCAGGCTGGATTAACTGGAAAAGCCAATGTGCTGGCCCAGCTTGCGCATTACGCTGTGGGGAAATACCTGTTTTATTGCGATGCGGATATTGCTGTTTCACCTGAGTGGCTCAATGGTATGCTGCCGCATTTCGAGGAAAAGACCGGTGTTGTGGTGGGTTTGACGCGGATGAAAAAAAGTCATTTGCTGGCCGATATGTTGTCTATCGAATGGTTGTTTGCGCTCACTGTTGCCCGTTTTTTCTCACTTTTTAAAATCCCGATCACGGGTATGGGAAATAACATGGCGGCTACGCGGGAAGCTTATTTTAATGCCGGCGGCTATGAAAAGCTGGGGTTTTCGATCGTGGAGGATTATGCTTTGTTTATGGGTATTGTCAGAAAAGGTTATGGTTTCAAGATGGCTTATCAAGAGCAGATTCTGAGTGTTTCTGAACCTGTGAATACATTCGCCGAACTCCTGAAACAGCGAAAGCGCTGGATGAAAGGGGTGATGGAATCTTTTTGGGTCACAAAATGGAGCCTGATATTTTCGTCGCTGATCGTCCCGATTTTACTCATTTTAAATATCTGGTGGCCGATCGATCCGCTGGCGGGATTCGTAAGATATTATGTGATCGTAACCGTCATTTGTCTGATTTCCGTTATCATTCTCAAACAATACGATCTTTGGAAGGCAGCATTCCTGTTTTGGTTTTACATGACCGTGCTGGGATGGATTATGCTGATAAACTATTTTTTACCCGGAAAATTGGTCTGGAAAGGCCGGGAATATTAACCCTATGATTGAAACCCACGCCCACATTTACAGCGACGATTACACCGACGACCGTAATGCCATGCTTTCCCGGGCCTGGGAAGCCGGGATCGAACAAATATGGATGCCAAACTGCGACCATACGACCATTGATGGAATGATGCAGCTGGCCGAAAGATTTCCTGGTCAATGTCTGCCAATGATCGGGTTACATCCGACTTATGTGAAGGAGGACTTCGAAAATGAGCTTGCGATCGTCGAAGCTTGGCTGGACAAATATCCCTTTATCGCCGTCGGTGAAATTGGGATAGATCTTTTCTGGGACGTGACATTTCGGGAGCAGCAGGAAAAAGCGTTTTTATATCAATGTAAGCTGGCCCGGAAACATGATTTGTGGATCGATATCCATAGCCGGAGCGCTTTTTGGGAAACGGTAAAACTGATCGAAGACTTCGGTGATTCCAAGTTGACGGGTATTTTTCATTGTTTCACGGGAACATTGGAAGAAGCGCAAAAAGCCATAGAGCTCGGTTTTAAACTAGGAATCGGTGGGGTTGCCACTTTTAAAAACGGTGGTTTGGACAAAGTCCTGCCTTTTGTTGACCTCGAACATCTGGTACTTGAAACCGACAGCCCTTACCTGGCGCCTATCCCCTATCGCGGCAAACGGAATGAGGTTGCATACATCGACCTCGTTGCCCAGCGCGTGGCCGATTTGAAACAGACTACCAAAGCACACATTATGGAAACGACTACCCGTACAGCCCTGCGCCTGTTGACCAAAAATAACCCACATGGATTACACGAAAATTCACATTAACCCCATCTCACCCGAGCCCACAAATGGCTCAGTACTTGTGATTTACACTGGCGGCACGCTGGGAATGATTTACGAGCGAAAAGGAAAACAGCTGGTACCTTTTGATTTCCAGCAGATCATGGAAAGACTGCCGGAAATCAGCCGCCTGGATTTCGACATTACCTTTTTGTCCCTCGCCGAGCCGATCGATTCGTCCAACATTAACCTGGAAATATGGGTGGAGCTGGTGGAAATTATTGAGGCGAACTACGATCAGTACGACAGTTTTGTGATCCTGCATGGCACGGATACGATGGCTTACACAGCTTCGGCACTGAGTTATCTGCTTGAAAATCTGAACAAACCAGTCATACTTACCGGCGCGCAATTACCTATCGGTGTGCCGCGCTCGGATGCACGTGAGAATGTGATCACTGCACTTGAACTCGCAACTGCCAAGAATGAAGCCGGCCACCCGATTATTACCGAAGTCTGCATTTATTTCAATTCGCAGCTGCTGCGCGGAAACCGATCTAAAAAGAAGGAAAGCTCTGATTTCAACGCATTTCACTCCGAAAACTACCCGCCGCTGGCCAATGCGGGTGTCAGCATTGACTATAACTTACCTTACGTGAAACCCTACGAGCCGGGGCCAAAATTTGTGGTGCACAAAACGCTCAACAACCACGTAGCATTTCTGAAAATGTTTCCCGGCATTACGCCGGTGGTCGTGCAATCGACCTTGAATATCAAAGGATTAAAAGGCGTGGTGCTGGAAACATACGGCTCCGGCAATGCTACGACGGATATCTGGTTCCTGAACGCGATCAGCAAAGCCATCGACCGCGGCATCGTCATTTTCAACGTATCGCAATGTGACGGAGGAAGGGTAAGTCAGGGACAGTACCAAACCAGTAAATTCCTGGAACAAGTAGGCGTAGTGAGCGGCTCAGACATTACAGCCGAAGCGGCTATTACAAAAATGATGTACGTTTTCGGCAAGGAAACCGACGCCCAAAAGTGTATCGAAATGCTGGCAAACCCTTTACGCGGCGAAATGAGTATCTGATTTGCACTTGAAATTTGCTTTGCAGATCCACTTTACTATATTTGCACCCCGTACAACAAAATAGAGAGGTGCCCGAGCGGTTGAAGGGGCCACCCTGGAAAGGTGGTACATGGGTAACTGTGTCGTGAGTTCGAATCTCATCCTCTCTGCAAAAAGCGTATTAAGGCCTGTAAATTTAACATTTACAGGCTTTTTGCTTTTGGCTAAACCGTCAAATACCTGCACCATCTGGCCTGCCGAATCAAACTGCTACGCCTGATCCCAACCTATCAGCACAACTACCTCGAAACTCTTCAACTAGTTAAACTTTTTTGTAGCCTGGCCGGGCGACCTTTGTGCTATGGAAAATATAACAAAGCGCAAAGAAAGTATTCTTTTCTGCACAAGAATTGCCCTGGATCGGGCGCGGTTTACATCGGGTTTGGGAAACAAACCTTCACTTATTAATAACATTCTTTACATATGAGAGTAGTAACAATTCCGGACACCGTGCCAGGCACAGGACCGATACTAATGTTGAATATGCTTAAATTCGCGGACCGACGTCTGTATATTGAAGAGTATCTCCCGGCTTTTAAAAAGGTCGTGGGAATTCTGGGAATGGAAGCCAAAGTGACCCTGCTGAGCGACATGCTAGCTAGCATAATAGCGGATGAAGGCGAAGATTGGGATGCCATTCTTATTGTGGAATATGCCAGCGCCGAAGCATTTTTAACCGTAGCGCAAAGCGATGCCTACCGCGATATAGCCGAACCACTTCGCCTCGCCGCCCTGGCAGACCTGAAACTGTACATGACGCGTCGGTCTGCACTGTAATACTTTATCTTGCCGATGCACGAGCTTATCCTGAACAATTTTGCTATGCACATAGCGCTTGCACCTGATGAACAGGAGCAGGCGCTCACTTTTTTTCAGCTCAAAAAATTTAGAAAGAGAGTCTCACTGTTGAATGCAGGTGAAATAGACCGGCACATTTACTTTGTGAAGCACGGCTGCCTGCGCATGTTTTATACGGACAAAACGGGCGAAGACCACATTATCGGTTTTTATCCAGAAAATTGGTGGACCTGCGATATTGTGAGCTTTTTTAATGTGCAGCCGTCTGCTAATTCCATTCAGGCGCTGGAAGACAGCGAAGTGTATTATATCTCTTTACCTCAGCTGGAAAAATTGTTCGTAATCATCCCAAAATTCGAGCGTTTTTTCCGGATCCTAAACCAAAATGGTTTTGAACTTTACCAGCGTCGCATAACCTCCCAACTTTATAAAACGGCCGAACAACGCTATCTCGAATTCCGCAAACGCCACCCTGGTTTGGAGCAACGCATCGCGCAGAAACATATCGCTAGTTATCTGGGTATCACACCCGCCTTCCTGAGCATGATCCGAAAAGAAAGTGGCACTTGATCCGATGTGGATAATTTATTTCAATCGCGGTCTTTTGGATTTTAAGGATGAATCAGGAAAAACTGATTCACTCCAAATTGCTATCAAAAGCAAAAAAAAGGCTAGGAAATTTCCTAGCCTGCACATAGTTTCATGCGATATTCATCAAGCTCTCGAAATGCTAGTCGCCTTTTTTGTGCTTGTGCGGTTTCAACGATGGTGTATTGCCTGGGGATTCTTTATTATCCCTTTGGCGCTTGTCCGGCTCTTCTGTTGAAGCGGCAACTTTTTTAGGTCCTGTCTTTATTCCCATGTCTTTATGTATATTAAGTTATGGTAAATCAATTTTAAACACAAAAAAGCTGTGCCACATACCTAACGTTATAGTACTTTCTTGTACGTAGTTACCCATAGAGAATAATGATCGATTGAAATGAAGACCTACTACCTACCCGACGATCTCCTGGATGACGCTGCGGCCCGACAGGACGATGTCGTAATTCGTTACTACAACTCCGATCGTGACTCAGTCAAAAACAGGATCGTCCTGAATAAAAATATGATCAACCTGCTGGTGAGTGGCACGAAAACAATCATTTATCCCGACGCGACGGCGGTTGTTCATGCGGGCGAACTGATTGTTCTTTCGACAGGAAATGTGCTTACCTCCGAGCTGCTTGCCGGTACAAATCAGTTCACGAGCATTCTCTTTTATTTCAGCAATGAAGTATTTAACCGGTTTCTGATAAAGTATGATTACCTGCTGAACGAAACAGCTGCCAAAGCCAATAAGCAGCCTTTTTTGATTTTCAGGCAGGACTCTTTCATCAAACATTTCATTGCTTCTTTACAAGTTCTGCTCAAAAGTGGCGGGACTTTGCCAGCAGAAATCCGGTTGCTTAAAATCGAGGAACTGCTATTGTATATGTTCCAGACCGATCCGGACAGGTTCCACGCTATCCAGATCCTGACCCGCGACAAACAGCAACTGCAAATCAAGAAAGTGGTTGAAAGCCAGATCGGTCAGCCAACTACGGTGGAGGACCTTGCATTCCTCTGCCACATGAGCACTTCCACATTCAAGCGAAAATTTGGCGAGATTTATCAAACCTCCCCTCAAAAATGGTTGCTGGCCAAAAGGCTTGAACTGGCTGCGGACCTGCTCCGAACATTTGACGAAAGCCCTTCCGGTGTGTATATGCGGGTTGGGTATCAGAACCATTCCAGTTTTTCGGAAGCATTCCGGAATCATTTTGGAAGCACGCCGAGCGATTACCAGCAGAAGCATTTGAACGTTGCGCCGTAGCGGTTGACCGTCTATCCCTACCTGCCCCGCAGCCTGCGACTGTAATTTTGGTCATCACAAAAACAAAATAATGATGGAAACAATGACCGAAAACAACAAAGCAGTAGTACGCCGCTTCAACGAGGAAGTAATCGCCCAGGGAAATCTGCAAAGCTTTTATGAACTTATGGACGAGGAATTCGTAAATCGTTCTGCGCCAGAGGGCATGAGCAATGGTGCGGATGGCATGATTTACTTTTTCAATGAAATTCTTCGCCCGGCAATGCCCGACATCCAGGTAACAATTCACCAGCAAGTTGCGGAAGGTGACCTGGTTACTACCCGCAAAACGATCAGCGGAACGCAAACTGGCGCTTTGCTAGGCATTCCGGCCACCGGAAGAGCGGTCAATATCGACGTGATCGACATCGTCAGGGTGAAAGACGGCAGGTACTTTGAACATTGGGGAATCACGACGCTGTCGGATGTAATGTCTCAATTGCAGAATTAGCCGATATTCACCCAGTCCTGACTACCTCGTCAGGACAACCTGTTTAGTCGCCTTTGCTTTCTGAATTGCAAAACAGAACCTGCGATAAACAGGACAAGTAGTAAAAGAAGCGTCCTGGCAATTAATGGATCTCCGGGTCCATTTGCCAGCGGATGCCCCACCGGAACGCGGGTAAATGTTTCATTTACAGTAGGAAGCCAGGATAGGAAGAAACTGAACGACAGCAGAAAATTCTCAAAAAAGCGGGCCCTAATGTTCCCTGGTTTTTTAGAATAAAGAAAATAAGCTACCCCTATTAACACCACAATCAACAAGGCAAGAATGTGGCCGGGATTGAAACCTTTGACACTCGATAATCCCAGGGCTGTGAGTGAAGCGACAAGTGTGCAATAAAAATAGATTTTCCCGGATAATCTGCCCAGATCAATTTTCGCGCTCTTGATGAGCGATACAATGGCTGCAATGATAGCTACGACGCCGATGACGGTGTGAAAGATACCCAAATATGAAAGTCCCATAATTTGTTTTTTGTTTGATTTACACTGCAAAGTTGCCTGGCAGACAGCAGAATAACTTTGCAGGTTGGGCCAATGATTTGGCAATTTGGGCCAGCAGTAATCAGGTTTTGGGAACTGGTGCATTGGGTCGTATGCTATCTCAGCTTTCTTTAAATTTCAAACGATAATTGGTGGGCGTGACACCATATTTATCGTGAAAGCTCTTGGTAAAATTGGCCAGATCATTGAATGCACATTCAAAAGCAATGTCTGTAATACGCTCATTTGAAACCGACAGCAGCTGCGCCGCCCGTTCCAGGCGTTTCGATTTGATATAATTGGCGGGAGAATCATTGTAAAGCTTTTTGAATTCCCTTTTAAATGAGGAAGCACTCAAATTGTTCTTTTGCGCCAGATCCTCTACGCTGATCGGTGCAAACAAATGCGCTTCAATAATCTGTTTGAAAGTGAAAACGGTGGGTGAGAAAAGTTGAGAGAGAATCGTTTGGATTATCTCTGCCTCTTGTGTCTGGGATAACAGGAGAACGATTTCTTTGAGTTTTAATATCAAAATTTCATCGCTTACCAGGGATGGATTTTCAAAATAGAATAATAACCCTTCAATATATTTTTGAATCAGGAAATCATTGTTAATTACGCCCCGGTGCTGATTCGTGATTTGATTATTCTTTTTAAATACCACCGGCATTTCATTATCATACACTTTTTTTAAAATGTCCGCGTGAAATGTAACAATCACAATTTCACCGTTTTTGTCGGAATTGGCGTCCCTGATCTGTTTGCCCGATTGCAGGCAATTCAGCAGCAGGGATTGATTGGCAGGAATATTCAATTGCTCAGCTCCCGACCGATATTGCATTTCCCCTTTCAACATATATAAGAAACACGCTCGCTCCGCGACTGGAAATGCAAATTCAAAAGGCGCTTTTAAGTTCACCTTTTGAATTACAGTTTCGCCGAATAAATCAAACTTTTTATATTCAGTGACCATTTAAATGTTATCGGATAATAAAATATCTAAGGCGGATTTACATGATAAAATGCGACTCGGAAGAAATAGGTATGCTTAATACTTTGGAAATTAAACAGTTTTTCTCAGCATCTTTCGTGATCGCTTCAAACACCTCCGCGCTGAGTCCCGGTACGTTTCCCGTAATATTAAGATGAATGCCGGTAATGAACGCACCATCCAGGGAAACAGTCGCTTCGGTATCCAGTGCCGCCGCCACCAAGCCCTTCTCGGTGAGCGCATAGCTCACTGCCATGGTAAAGCACCCCGCGTGCGCTGCCGCCAGAAGTTCTTCTGGATTCGTCCCTTTTTCGCCTCCCACAAACCGGGTCTTGAAACTATAATTTGTTTTGTTTAAAATCTCGCTCTGGGTAGTCAGTTCACCTTTACCTTCTTTGACGGTTCCTGCCCAATGTGCTTTTGCTTTACGTTCCATTTTTATATTTGTTAAATATGATCGTCGATATTGACAATACAAAGTTGCAACACCCGCATCAGAAATTACTTGTGTATTAGGCCAACTATTTGGCTATTTGGGTCAGGCCGGTTTCGCAGCCTGGAACCAGTAATCACCCGGCACGATTTTCGACTAACTTGTCTTATGAACATTCTTCTTACCGGGGCCACCGGTTACATTGGCAAGCGGCTGCTTCCTATTTTGCTTGATCACGGCCATCATGTGATCTGTTGTGTCAGGGATAAGCAACGTTTTCCGTCCAGCGGCATTTACCAGCATGCCAACATTTCACTTTTCGAGGTTGATTTTTTGAATGAAATCCCGGATTCAAAAGCATTGGGAAAGATCGATGCCGCTTATTATCTGATCCATTCAATGAGCTCAACATCTGGGGATTTTGAAAGGATGGAAACGCTCTCTGCCCAAAATTTTATCAAACTTGTCGGTGGATCGGGCATCAGACAGATCATCTATTTAGGCGGCATTACCAATGGGAATGATCTTTCGAAACATTTAAATTCAAGAAAGAAAGTTGAAGAGGTTCTGAGCAGCAGCGACATTCCTTTGACGGCGATCAAAGCGGGCATCATTGTCGGCTCCGGCAGCGCCTCTTTTGAAATTATCCGGGATCTCGTCGAGAAACTACCGGTCATGATTACCCCTAAATGGCTGAATACCAAAAGCCAGCCGATCGCAATCCGGAACATCCTGGAATACCTGGAAGGCGTGTTGCTAAAAGAAGAAACATTTAACCAGTCATTTGATGTGGGCGGCGCGGAGATACTTACTTATAAACAGATGCTCATGCAATTTGCAGAGTTCAGGGGACTGAAACGGTACATTATTTCAGTACCGGTGATGACACCCAGGCTTTCCTCCTACTGGCTGTATTTTGTCACTTCCACGTCTTTCAAACTGGCTTCCAATCTGGTCAACAGTATGAAGGTCGAGGTAATCCCGCGTGATAATGTTCTGGAAAAGATGCTGAGCATTCACCCGATTTCATATCGGGATTCACTGGCGCTGGCATTTCAAAAAATTGAGCAGAACAATGTGGTTTCGAGCTGGAAAGATTCGTTTGCATCCAGCTATGTGAACAATTACATGATCGAGCATATCCGCATTCCCAAAGCGGGTTGTTTTACGGATAAAAGGTTGCAGGAGATCAGCGGGAACCTGGATCAGGTGGTTGAAAATATCTGGTCGATCGGTGGCAGACGCGGCTGGTATTATGGAAACTGGCTCTGGAAACTTCGCGGATTTATGGATAAAATGGTCGGCGGCGTGGGCCTGCGCCGCGGCCGGACCAATGAACATATCATTAACAGTGGCGATACCCTCGATTTTTGGCGTGTATTGGCGGCCGATAAAGCCAACATGCGTTTACTTCTTTATGCAGAAATGAAACTTCCCGGCGAGGCGTGGCTTGAATTTAAAGTGATTAAAAAAGATGCGAAAAACTATTTGCAGCAAACCGCCACTTTTCGTCCGAAAGGGTTACTGGGGCGACTTTACTGGCTGGCTGTTTTGCCTTTCCACTTTTTTATTTTTGAAGGAATGCTGACCAACATTATCGGCTTCGAAAAAGCGACCAGATAATTTTTGATGGAAGAAAAAAATAAGGCAGCTGCGGCAAAAAGGCACCCTCTGGCAAAATACGGACAGCCGCAAGACATCAGCCAGGCCATCGCATTTTTACTTTCGGACAACAGCAGCTGGGTCACTGGGCAAGTAATCGGCGTCGACGGTGGTCTTGGGAAGTTGCGGCTTTGAACTTGCGAGGTCAATGAATTCAGCCTATCACGGCTTGATCACCTTTGCCAATGCGGCCGGGATTTTGAATAAATCGTAGTCCTGGTCGTAGATCAGGTACTTGTTATGCCACACGGGCGAGAATTTCTCTTTGTAGTCGCGCAGACCTTTATAGTGTGAAAACGTACGGATTTTTTCGTAGGCAAATTTCATTGAACGCTCGGGGAAATTACGCGGGTCGGCGATGCCGGATAGCGGCGCAAAACCCAGATTTACAGCATTGTATCCTTGTTTTTTTAGATAAAGAAACATTTCTACCATCAAAAAATCGATCACACCATTGGGCGCGTCTTTTGTTTTCCGGATCAGGTCGTAGGTTGCTTCTCCCTGGGCGTAATCGGGAATTATGTTGAGGAAAGCGACGATTCTGCCCACATCACTTTCAACGGTTACGATTGTCTGGTGGCGTAGCTCTTCGGTCACGAACATTCCCTGCGAAAATACGATCTCGGATCGCCCGGTATCTGCCAGCCACTCGTCGGAAACTTCCTGCAAAACATCGAGTACGACATCTTCGAGCGGGGCTTTGTAAATTTTGGCATGAAAACCTTTCTCAGAAATTTTCTTCAATGCATTGCGGATCGACTTGCGCGCGCCGCCTTCCAGGGAAAAACCAGTTAAATCCACTACTCCCTCCTGCCCCAGAAAAAGTTTGCCTTTTTTAGGAAAAAGAAAAAGGTCTTCTTCCGGCACGCGATAGTAGCAGCTTTTTAGACCACGCTGGAAACAATACCGGTCAAAGGCCGCAATGCAATTGCGCAGCGATTCCGACGGACCCACCGGACTTTCAAGCACGACGGCGAAACTTCCGGCAATGCGGTAGCTCAGGAATGCATCCCCATTTTCTTCCCGAAAAATGAGCTTATCCGGGTAAGCTTTGAAATAATCGAGCGCCGAATGTCCGTACTTTTCGATCTGGCCTTTTGCCCATTTCAGGTCTTCTTCTTCCTGGGTTAATTTTAAAAAATGCGGCCTGACGAGCGTGTAAGTCAGAAATGCGATACTGGCCACGCCGCCGACATTAATGGAATACAAAAAGTGGCGCGCAAACGGATCCCTGGCCACCATCCCGCCGCTTCCCAGCAGAAAGAATTGCTGGAATGTATACCGAATCGATTCTTTCCAACTGAACTCAATCCCGAAATGCTTTTGATCAAGAAAATAAAATCCCACAAAACCATACACCAGCACCGCGAGACAACTCAGCAGCGTCGTCTGCACCCCGACGATCCCAAGCCGGCGACTGTTGCGGATATAGTATTCTTTTCGTGAAATGTAAAGGATTACCGCTACCGCGACAGAGAAGATAGCCTCCTCGTAATCAACCGCTTTGGTGAGGTTACCAACAACCGAAATACCGCAAAGCGCCATGGCAAAATACCAGGCCATCCGCAGACCTTTCAGCATAAACGCGGCGGTGACCAGCAAAAACAAGCCGGCGATCAGAACGAAATAATTGGAGACCGTCATCGCGTCCAGCGGCAGAAAATGTTCCAGAAAACGGAGCCGGTGGGCAATGGCAGGCGTGAGTACTGAAATAATGTTAACGATGCCGAGCAAGAGCAGCAGCAGAGCCGGAAATACCCGCATGAGCAGCTTGTTGATATGAAGCAAAAAGCTGGCTGCGCCGGCCAGCAGAGGCAGCCAGAATTCGAGAAACCGGTAAAATAAGGTGATCGAAAGCGCCGCCGCATCGCTGTAACCAAACCGCGTCAGCATATACGACATGGATACTTCTACGGCACCGAGGCCGCGTAGAAAAGGGGATACGATCAGGAAAATGACGGCGGTGATGTAGGCCAGCGCGGCAGCGGGAAGCGAGGGTTGCTGGTGTAAGGCGACCATCGCAATGTAAATGTGCGCGATGCCGGTCAGCTCGATCAGCACGCTGTACCAGGTGACCTGGATAAAATGTTTTTTATCGATCTTATTGCTGCTGAGGTCATTGAGAAATGAAACCAGCGACGGGAACCGGTCCAACAACTTCCTGTACACATATCCCTGGGAAGCTATCGACTTGTAAAGCAGAAAAAGCAGTGCAATTAATATCGATACGGACAGCAGCGCCGCCCACTCTCCCGCGCCAATGCTTCCCCGGATGATGGCCCAGACAAACACAGGGATCGCAACGATGACGACCGATAAAATGCCGACGAATGCATACACGGAAGATGCAAAGTGGATCTGGCTTTTGCTAATGCCCTTTTTTTCAATGGAAGCCGTAAAAAATGCGAGCGACGAAATGCCGCCCGCCGGTAAAAAAACGCTGACAAAATTGCGTTTGAGAAAAAGGATCACCGAATCGCCCAATGTTACGTTACTGCCCGTCGCCGCAAATGACCCGACGTACATGAACCCTTGCAAAATTATATAAACGACCGTCAGTAAAATGCCCAGGCCCAGCCACTGCCAGCCCGAAGCGGACAGCGTTTGCCGGACCTGATGCAATTCCGTTTCCTGGTGGTGAAAAAACCAGATTCCCAGCGCGATAAAAAAGACCGTAAAAATAAACTGCCCAATGATCCGCGCATTTTCACGCAGATACTGCATTCCGTTTCGTCTGATCAGCGAGAGCGCATGGAAGGCTTTTTTCATCGGAGGCAAGTGGTATGAAGACCGGTTTGTGTGTTTACTGTTTCAATTTAACAGTAATTGATCATATACCACTTGCTCCCCGCTTGAACAACTTCCTCATCTTCCCTGCGTCACTTCACGTCGGGATTAACCACTGCCAGGTCGGTAGCTCCGGCCCAGCCGTCGGAAAGCACTTTTACCACGCCGCTTTCGCTCACATTCAATAAAGAATTTCCACTGGTGATCAGAAGATTTTTTCCGTTACTCGCCAACTGGGCATTGGTAGCGTAAGAAGTGTTGGTGTGCAAGACAGGAGTTCCTGAAACAAGGTCGATCCTGTAAAGTTTTCCGGACGGGCGCAGCGCATATACCTTGTCTTTTAATGTAACCAACTCAGTGGTACCCTGGTATCCGTAGCCAATCGGTGATGAACTGGTGCCGGTAAGTGACACGCGATACAGAACATCGCCACTGATAATGAACAGATTTCCAGATGCATAAGTAATGGCCGAGGCGCCTTGCCACAGTTGTCCGCCGAGCTTCTCAGGATTTCCGCCGCCCCACGGAAATGCAAACCGCAGGAGATACCCGTTTTGTAGCGCATACAGATTTTTATTGGCATAGGTAAACGCCTTGATCGCAGATGTTCCCTGAGGAATGACCCAGATCGGGTAGCCGCCGGTACCCGATTTTTTATTCATCTCAAACAAATAACTTTTATCGGCCACGTACAGATATTCCGAAGTTGCAAACATTTTCTTGTAGCCCGGCAGGTAACCCGCGTTTTCCACTGTCCGGCCCGTAGTTGAGTCGCCGAGGTAAATGTTGTCTTCTTTTCCGATCAGTACATTTGAATACATGGCGATGATCGCATCCACATCGGTAGGCGAAAGATGATCACGCTGTACGGTAAATGTTTTATTATCCATCGTCGTCATTACCGGCTGGCCGTTATTGGAATAAGCCCAGGAATCGAGCATCATGATGGATGTAAAATCAAATTTGCGGTAAGGCAGCGGGTCGTGTGTGTTGTCGGAGAATTTGCCCACGTTTTGCATATCTGCCGGGTCCATATTATTAGCATTTATTTTAACATAGGAATTCCTGTCGGGCCGGGTATGCTCATGGTACATCCCGATGGTATGCGCCAGCTCGTGCAAAACCCCGCCTTTGGTGCCCCATGGTGGTAGCGTCACAAACTGCTGCCCGCCGACCGGGCCTACCGACGAAGCATAGCCGCGTCCTACCTGGAATGTCACATAGTTCACCCGGATAAGCGGCGATATCGGGAATGGGTTAGAGCGATTATTTTTATCCCTAAACCGAAGCTGCGTTTTAGATTCAATCTCCGCCATCGCCGCCAGTATCACCTGCTTATCTTTGACAGACGCATCGATGGTGTAAGGAATTGTATTGTTGCTCCATAGTGAAGTCAGTTTCGTAAGAGCATCGGTCCGTGCGTTACCGGTGTGTTCCAACTGCTCCGGCGATAAAATGATATCTCCTTCAAATACCGCCTTTCCGTCAATTTCCGCGTAAGTAATTTCTGTGCCCCGTAACACGCCTTTTTTAATTTTCCCCTTTTCGCCGGGATAGGCCAGTTCGGGCGCTATTTGGTCAATCGGCGGTTTCTGAGCAGATTCTACCGGACTTTCCGGCTGCATTTCCCGGCACGAAAACAAGTATAATGCGGCACCCAATGCCAGGGTTGTCTTGGAAAATTTTCGAATGTGTTGCATGGTTTCAGCGATTTAAAAAGATTTGACTTTGTCTGTCTGTTTCTGACTCACGAAACTAAATCAGACAGCAGCCGGGGGAGGTTTCTAATCGATGAACGACCGCTCAAAATCGCTGAAAGAGAACCTGACGGGTATAATTACGCACAAAGCTGTCCCGAATCCCCCTTCTATTTGCTCCGAATGCCTTCACGACACATTGCCACATTCGTCTATTTTTGTCGTATCTCAAATCATCACCTGAATCCGAAAAATATGAGAAAAGTAATCGCAGCGATCAACATGACATTAGATGGGTTTTGTGATCATACCGCCGTCGATCCCGACGCGGAGGTTCATGACTACTACCGTGATTTGATAAAAAGTGCGGATCTGGCGCTTTATGGGCGGATAACCTATCAATTAATGGAATATTGGAAAGACCTTGCCGCCAATCCGAGTGGCGAGAAATCGATGGATGAATTTGCGGTGGCGATGGACAACATTCCGAAAGTGGTATTCACCAGAACATTACATGATACGGATTGGAATAGCGCCAGAATCGCTAAGCAGGATCTCAAAACAGAGATTCTGGAATTGAGGCAGCAACCGGGCGGCGATATTCTGGTGGGCAGCCGGAGCCTGATTATCAGTCTGATCAACCTTAGCTTGATCGACGAATTTCAAATCATGATACACCCGGTCATCGCAGGAGGTGGCCTGCCTTTGATGGACCAAATCAAAGACAGGACTATGTTGAAGCTCGCAAAAACCAAAACTTTCAACTCCGGTGCGACCCTGCTTTTTTACCAATTTCCTGGAAAGCAGTAATCGTAGCTGAACGCTAATGTTACTCGCTCCGCAAACTTTTTACCGGATCGGTCAGCGCGGCTTTGATGCTTTGAAAACTCACGGTAAGTAACGCAATACCCATCGCGAGCACGCCTGCCAGCACAAAAACCCACCATTCAATGTCCACTTTGTAAGCAAAGTCACTGAGCCAAAGGGTAATACCCCACCATGCGATCGGAGAAGCGAGTACTAATGCAATAAGAATCAGTTTTATAAATTCCTGTGAAAGCAGCCCCACAACACTGCCGACCGATGCGCCGAGCACTTTGCGGACGCCGATTTCCCGGGTGCGCTGCTCCGCCGTGTGCGTAGCCAGGCCGAACAATCCGAGGCAGGCGATGAAAATCGTCAGGCTGGAAAAGAGGGTCAAAACTTGCTCTATTTTTTGTTCACTGACATATACCTGCTCAAATCGGTCGTCCAGAAATGAATAGCTGAAAGGTGCAGCCGGTGAGAATGCTTCCCATTTTTGTTTGAGTGAGGCCAGGAATTCCGGCAGTTTCTCGGTGCGCGTTTTGACAATGATATTCCCTGAATTTCTGCCTAGGAACATGACCAGAGGCCCGATCTTTTCACGAAGGGATTCAAAATGAAAGTCGCGGACCACACCAACCACACGATAGTATGTTTTCACGCCGTGCTCGTCTGTACTGCCGATCAGCTCCCTCCCGATCGGATTTTGCTTCCAGCCCAAGGCACTCGCCGCAGTTTCATTGATGATCACGGCGGCAGAATCGCTGGGGAATTTTTCTGAGAAATTCCGGCCCTGCACCATTTGCATGCCCAATGTGGGAATGTATTCATGATCAACATAATAGAACCGGCTCATGACGCCTTGCTCCGGATTTTCCTTGGTCATAACGGTCGTATTGTCCATCATGGAACTTCCTACCGGCACCTGCCCCGAAATGCTTCCCCGTACCACTTGTGGCGATTGAAGGATCTGGTTCCGAAATACCGCCTCATTATTTTGCAGCATGTTGGTATTCTGGATAACAAGCACCTGCTCACGGTCATAACCTACTTTCTGGCTTTGCATGTAGCGCAGCTGCCGGTCCGCAATAACGGTGGCAATGATCATGGTAATGGTGACAAAAAACTGGAATACCACGAGCCCGCTCCGAAGATTAAAGCTTCCGCGTGCCGCGACCATCCGCCCTTTCAAAACCAGGACAGGTTTGAAAGAAGACAAATAAAGCGCCGGATAGCTACCAGCCAGCAAGCCCACAAGCACGGTACCTGCGATCAAGCCTGTCACAATGTAAGGGTTAGTCAATGAATTGATGGTAAGTGCCTTACCAGTCAGCTGATTGAAGAAAGGCAGTGCCAAAGCGACCACCAGTAAGCCGACTAAAAGCGCTACCGTCGCCAGCATAACTGCCTCTATCAAAAACTGCTGCCGCAGCTGACTTTTTACCGAACCGAGCACTTTGCGCACCCCCACCTCGCGCGACCGCCGGACCGCCGTAGCCGTCGATAAATTCGTGAAATTCACGCAAGCGATCAGCAGCATAAATGCAGCGATGGCCGCCAGCACATACACGTACATAATGTTTCCGCCAGGATTCGAGTCGGTTTTGGAATATAAGTGAATGTCGGTGAGCGGTTTAAGAAAAACCCCGAAATCATCACCTTTTGCACGAAATTGTTTTGGGCTGATTTTTAAAAATTGCTGTAATTCAAGCGCTATCTGCTTTTCGGCCAATTTTGCAAGTTTGGCATTGACACGTTTGTAATCATAATGCTCAGGCAAAAGCAGATAAGTTTCGTAGTTGATCCGATAAAGCCACCCCGATCCGTCGACTTGCTGGTCCTCGCCGGTTAATGTACCCAGCATATCGAATTTGAAATGCGAGTTAGCCGGTACATTTTCGACGACGCCGGTTACCCGGTAAGGCGTTTTGCCACTGCCAAATGATAAAACTTTCCCAATCGGGTCCTGGTTACCGAAATATTTCCGGGCAGTTTCCGCAGTCAAAACCACCGTATTTGGCTCGGTAAGCGCTTTTTTAGGGTTTCCTTTTAAAAATGGAATGGTGAAAATATCGAAAATGGAAGAGTCGGCAAAAAGTAAATGATCCTGCTTGAAGGAAGTGTTTTCATAGCTGACAAAATCACTTCCATTTCGGGTGCGGACTACGCTCAGCGCTTCCGGCAATTCCTGTTTGATGTCCCGCGCGGCATTTTGGCCTAGCATCGCATCATTGAAATCTTCTCCGTTCAACCGCAATTTCAACCCAACCCGCACAATCCGGTCGGCCTTTTCGTGAAAGCGGTCAAACGAAAATTCATCCTGCACGTACAGCATGATCAGGATGCAAGTCGCCAGCCCGATCGCCAGCCCGACGATATTGACACTGGTTGAAACTTTTTGGCGTTGCAGGTTTCGGAGCGTGATTTTCAGATAATTACGGATCATGGCTAATTTTAAACTTGAAGTGGCATCTTGGAAATATTCCTGTTTACTCGATTTTCTTTTACGCACGAAAGGCGGCAGCACCGAAATGACATTCAGCAGATAACGAAGCGCTGCCTGATTTTTGCCATAACGTTGATGCCAATACGCATACAATTCGCCCAGATCCCCTTCCACTTCCTCCAACGTATTTTCAGGATGCAGCCGGGTCAAAAGCCAATGTATCCAGCGGGGCGGTTTCATGCAATTTGATTAGTTTCTATTTTATCGTACAAATGTGGTGCCATCAAACAAAAACGCCTCTCCCGCATAGGAAAGGCATTTTTCAAGCTAAATCAGTAGTAATTGCTGTCCGCAAACGGACATTAAATGTTCTTCAACGGACAAGGGAAAATTTATCAAAATGAAATAGCGTTTCGGGTTGTTTTAGAAAAGGGTTTCGCGACGAGGAGATGCCAAAGGCTGGTTTTGATTTCACCCAACTCTTAAATAATCAGCCCGAAAATCCTAGTTCTAAAACACAAAAAACCGCCTGCAAGCAAAACTTACAGGCGGCTTTCTATAACAAAAATGTTGCAACTTACTCAGCCGCAGCTTCTTCATTAACATAGCTTTCGGCCAGTTCGGTTAGCAACTTGTCTGTTGTACCTTCCTGATCCAATGTTTGTTGCAGCAGGTCGGCTACGTCCTGGTGGCCCAGTGTGACGGCGATGTTGCGCAATGTTCCGTAGGATGAGATTTCGTAATGTTCCACTTTTTGTGCTGCCATGATCAGACCACAGTCGCGTACCATGGTGCCTTTGTCGGTGCTTTCGATGATCTCTTCACCTTCTTCGATCAAACCTTCCATCGCTGCGCATTTTTTGGCTTGTGCCTTTTTGCCCAGCATTTCGAATATTTGTTCCAGACGCGCTGCATGCTCTTCTGTTTCGGCAGTATGTTGTTCAAATGCAGATTTCAATTCCTCAGAAGTCGCACTTTTTGCCATTTTTACCAAAGCTTTGGCCAAATGCTTTTCTGCCCAATAAATATCTTTCAAACCGTCGGTAAATAGTTCGTCCAAACGTGCCTGATCGGCTGATGTAATTTGATTTTTTAACTTGCTTGTAGTTTTCATGATTTGCTGAATTTTGAAATTTAGCCGCGTCTTGAAAATTATCATGCCAGCGAATTAATAGCAGCTTAGGTGAATAAAGTGATAAAAAAGCGGGTGTTTCAGCTCAAATTGGGATATCCTCTTTTATTTTTGACAAAAACTACGTCCCATACTAACTGAAAAACATGAAGAACTCCCGCCGTCAATTTATCGCAGGCTCACTTACATTGGCCGCGGCATCGGCCACAGGCTTAGCATCCGCCGCCGAAGCAAATACCATCTCAGAGCCCGCAAAAAGCAAATATCCGGTGGTACACCACGTATTTTTCTGGCTCAAAAATCCGGGTTCCACCGCCGACCGCGACCGCATTATTGAAGGCTTGAAAACATTGAGAAAGATCGAAACCATCAAGGAATTGCGCATTGGCGTGGTAGCGAGCACCGAAAAACGGGATGTTGTAGACAACAGCTGGGGCGTTTCCGAGCTAATGTTTTTCGAAAACCTCGAAGGCCAGGCCGCCTACCAGGTCCACCCGATCCACCAGCAATTCATCAAGGATTGCAGCCACCTTTGGGACAAGGTGATTGTGTACGATGCACTGGATGTTTAGACGATTCCTGGATGTGTAGGTGATCATTTACAGAGCCGTGCCTTTTCTTATTAATTCAGGCACGGCTTTTTAGCTTTGGATCCTGCCGCTCAAACTGCTTATTAACATATGAAAAAAATATTAATTTCTCTTTTCATAATGATACCTGTGTTTCGTGCAGAAACTACAAGATATGAACTTAAAAACCCGTCTAAGGTAAAATCGACTCGTCTGGAAGTGTTCGAAGTCCCAGCAAACTTTAACTGGGCTGGAAATCTCTCTTCAATAGCAAATAAGGAGTGTATCATTTCCAGGGTGCATAAATTTTCTTCTGAAATAAATTTGCCGAAAGGAATTAAATTAACCTTTAAGCCTGGCGGAAAGCTCATTTCCACAACTTTACAAAAAGTTCAAAATATCGATCTCAATTCATGGACGACGAAAAGAGATGTATCAATCGTTAGTACGAAAAGTTTCTCGGCAAAAAAGAACGGTCGTGTTTCTGCTAAAAATGTGCTGACTACGGGAAAAGTTTATACTATTCATATTAAAGGATCAACATCCGGAAGTATTGAGGTATTAAGTACTTCAAGTCTTACAACTTTTATTCCGGCACAGAAAGGCCAGTTCGATGTATCATACACCCTTAAATATGATGAGTCTTCCAATGCGATTGATATCAGATCGGTTGAGGAAGGCAATACCACAATTGATGCTTTCGAAGTAATTGAATCAAATAGCATTAACTCACCCTTTGGTTATGGAAGTGCCGAAGAGGCGTCTTTTCCAATTATTAATAATATTAAAGGTAATCAAGCATTAACAGGTGCAGCCTTATCAGGCATGTTCAAGATGACCAATGACACTGTTGAAATGTCTGATCTATTTACAGATAATTACCCTAGCTTTTTTTTCGATTCATTTGTAAAAACAAAATTTCGATTTGATAGGAATATGGTTCAGACCGGAGATTCTGAGTTTTCTGTAAATAAGGATATTTCTAGCCAAAAATTTATTAGAAATAAGGGCCTTTCAGAAGGCTGTGCCATAGAAGGTCTTAATCATGTTTCTATAACTAATCTTTTCACATTTGCCACCGGTGATTTCTCTATTAGTGGAATTTCTATTGTGAAAGGTCGAATTAATATTTGCAATTTATATCCTGGATTACGACCACTAAAATTTAAAATAGAAAATGTAAAAGGTATAGATGTACGTATCGGCAATGAGTTTCCGCACTCGTCAGCAAAATCGCTGATGACTACTCCGCTATTTTCAAATGTGCAATTGCGCTCAACAGCAGGCAAATTGAATACCGTTTATTTATTCTCTACTGTCAATGCGGTAATGACGGACGTTCAGTTTTCATTTGATAATTACAAAAATGAGGGAGGTCAGCCGCTTATCATTTTAAGTTCTTTAAATGGGAAATACACAAATATCAGTTCTGACAAAGGTGATAGTGGAATGATGTTCTGCATGTTTCTACCTAAAAGTTTAATACCTGCAATAGATTGGGTTGAAAGTCACGCAATGGATTTTAAGGGATTTGAAGGCAATTTAATACATGGTGGCAATATGACAAATATGCCAGAAGAAGGTTTTACATGTGATGCAACAGATTCAAAATCTCCGACGGTAACCATGAACCGCAATAGATTTCAAATAACTAAGGTAACCGATGGAGAACATGTAGTAGTAAAGGCTAATTATCAGGACAAGCAGTTTCAAACGTGGATCAATACAATGATGACTTCGATGACGAAAGGAAAGGCAGGTAACTACTCAAAAATAGTGTCTGTTGTCAGGGCGAAGGATGATAATGATTTCACGAAATTCATCATTACAGGTCCGACGGCCTTTTTTAAAGACGCTGCCATTGGTGATAAATACTGTGTAAACTATGCATTTTATAATAACATAATAGAAGACATGACATTTACAAATTGTAGAGTGCCAATCTTGTTCTACCTGTATTCCTATAAAAATATTGTCCGCCGAATTACCGTCAGAGGCGGATTTAAATCATCAAAATCTGGAATTCGTCAACTCTCATATTCGGGGAGAAGAAAGAGAGTTTATCTTGCTTGGAGCATTGACAATGTATTTGAAAATTGTGATCTAGATGGGAACGGATTTCAATTTGAAGACTCAAAAAATTCCCAAGAAAAGATCAACCCCTGGCTTACTGCTGATCCTGAGCCATTTGAATCCGACATTTCTGAAGATTCTGAAATGGGTACAATTATTCGAAACAACACCATACGCAATGCTCCTATGAAGTTGCAGGGATTGCGAAATGTGACATATCAAGGTAACAAGCTCATAAACGTGAAAGAGGAAATTACTGACTGTACTTTCCTTGTAAACTCAAACAACGCAGGTAGTATGGCCACCAGCGAAATTACCGCTACTGCAAACGCCCGACAAGCTAGATCCTCAGTTGCAAGTGCTGCGACACGGTCCACTGACGTGACTCAAATCAAAGAGACAGATAATGTTCGGCCAGTCAGAGGTAGTTTCAGGAGTTTGCCTAAAAATTTAACCACACTTCAAATTAGTGACACAACTTCTCTTATTGATGGAAAAATCTCTGAGCTTCCAAGAAGTCTTACTTTCATCTCGTTAAAATTCCCTATCGCTTATAATTTTACGCCAGTGATAAGGGGCGATCTTAAAGACCTACCTCCTAATTGCACTTACTTCCAAGATGAGACCAATGGCGGTTACTACACCTACTCATCCAGAAAGTGGCCTGAAAACATGAGAAAAGTGCTTATACGAATTTCTGTCAGGAACTCTTGGAATTCTGGCATGATCGACCAACTGCTCAATGATCTCGCTGCGACGTCCTGGACAGGTGAGAAGATAATTGACTTGACAGGTATACTACCGAAAAGGACATCTGCCTCCGATTCGGCGGTGAGCACATTAGCAAAGAACGGGGTGAAGGTGCTTACAAACTAGATCCAAATGCTGTGCACTAGTAAATCGTCTTGAACATTAGAGGATTTTTAAAGCATCACATTTGAACTTTGCGAACTATTTTTATCATCATATCAATAGTTCGCAAAGGGATCTTTTTTATCGGTTGGAAATCAGGCCGGCGCCTGATTTTGAACAACCCCAGGTTACCGAAACCTGACCCCATGATTTCAAAATTTCACCCCAAACAAAATAAGCGCAAGAACATCTCTCTGTAATTTAGCGGAAGCTAACTTCCTCATATTATATGAATATTTCTTTCTTGCAAGCTTTTAACACACCACAACATTCAGGTCAGAAAACCAGCCAGTCGGGGGACAAGCGCAGCTTTACGGCATTTAATTCAATTTTTGGAAAAATAAAATCAGCAGGGATTCTTTTGTTTTTCCTATATATATGGTCCTCCTGCGGTGCCTACAAAAACATTCCCTATTTCAAAGATTTAAGACGCGATTCGGCCATTGTTGAAAGCGTTAATAATTTTTCCCCTATCACCATTCAGCCCGCCGACATTTTAGGAATTGACGTCAACAGCCGCAATCCTGAATCTTCTTCCATTTTTAATCGCCCGGTGCAGATGAGCACCAACAGTAATATGGTCAATCCGGCCGTCGGTTATCTGGTAGATCAAAATGGTTATGTACAACTTCCTTTGATTGGCAATTACAAAGTATCGGGACAAACCAGCTCTGAAATCCGTGAAAAGCTGACGGAAAAACTACTCACTTTTTACAAAGATCCGGTGGTCAATATCCGGATTCTAAATTTTAAAGTGGGTGTTTTTGGCGATGTTATGCGCCCGGATGTTTACACATTCCAAAACGAGCGCGTCACGATTACACAGGCACTTACCCTGGCGGGTGACCTCAATATCACTGCGATGCGCAACAACATTACGCTCGTCCGGGAAGAAAATGGAAAGCGGGTTTTTATTCCTATCGACCTGACTTCCAAGAAAGTTTTCGAGTCGCCTTATTATTATTTAAGAAATAATGATGAGATCTATGTGCAGCCCGACCGTACCAAATACGCGACGGTTGACCGCGGTTACCGAATCACGAGCCTCGTACTTTCCGGATTATCGATCATTGCCATCGTTCTTTCAAACTTATACAGGTAATTGAACATGAATGCATCTCAGGCTTCTTCACCAGCGGCTGCCGCACCGCCGCCGGGAGGAGGAAAAACAGACAGTATTAAAGCCTATATCAGCAAATGCTTATATCACTGGCCACTTTTTGTGATCAGTGCAATTATTGCTGCCGCAGGTTTTTATGCTTTTCTTCAAATCATCAAACCGATTTATGAAGTAAAGGCTTCATTAATTATCAAGGATGAAAAGAAAAGCCCGAATGATGCGTCTCCCCTGCACGAAATTGATGTCCTGAATTTGTCCAGGATTATTGAAAATGAGTTGGAAATTTTGAAATCCAAAAAGCTGATTGGTCATGTGATCGATGATCTGGAATTGGATATACATTATCAAAAGGTAAACCAGATTGGTGAAACTGATTTATATAAAACCAGCCCGGTACATTTAACATTATTAAAAGCAACCGGCGATTATAAAAAAGCCGAAGTGAGTATTGTTGTAAAAGACAGCAATACCTTTTTTGTGCAAATGCCGAGTGATAGTTTGCAGGAATTTTCATTTGGTCAGGAATTGACAAACAGTTTCGGGACCTGGAAACTGGAACCGGAGAAAAACCTGGATGCATTTAAAGGTGCGACCATTAAAATATTCATTTTTGATCCGGAGGCGCTGGCAATTCAGTATCAGAATAAAATCAGGGCCGATCTTTCCAATAAATTTTCGACCACGGTTGTGCTCGGACTGGAAGATACCGATCCAAACCGGGGGAAGGACATTCTTAACCGCCTGATTTACAATTATAGTCTAGCAGGCGCCCAGGAGAAAAACCGGAAGGCAAAAAGCACCATCGATTTTATCAACACGCGGCTCGATTCGCTCAGCCGCGAACTGGGTAAGGCGGAAAAAGGCATCGAAACTTTTAAGAGCAGCAAAGGCCTGACGGACATCAGCGCTGCGTCGAAGATCAGTCTTGAAAACATGCAGTCCAATGATGCCAAACTCAATGAGGTGAATGTGCAGCTGAGCGTGATTGAAGGCATTGAAAGATACATTAATTCTTCTCAAACCCTTGGAAAAGCGCCTGCAACGCTCGGAATCGAAGATCCGGCCCTGAGTAACCTCATCGAAAAACTGGCGCAACTTCAACTCAACCGCGAACAACTGCTCGCGACCACGCCCGAAACCAACCCCGATTTTGAAGCGATCAACCGGCAGATTGCCACGACCAAGGGAGCGATCCGGGAGAATGTTGAAAATATAAGGGCATCTTTATTGAATACGCAAAGACAACTGATGTCCTATAATACGCGTTTCGAAACGTTGATCCGGGACATTCCGGTGCAGGAACGGCAGTATATCAGCATTAAAAGAGAGCAGGCTACGAAAGAAAGTCTTTACAATTACCTGAACCAAAAACGGGAGGAACTGTCTGTAAGTCACGCCAATACGTTGGCAGAAGACCGGATTGTGGACGACGCATACGCTGGTCCGCCTAAGAACAAGGCAAAAATGCTCGGCTTCATCGCGGCGCTCGCGTTTGCACTGGCATTGCCGGCCGGACTGATCTTGCTCAGGACGATTTTGAGCCCGAAAATCACTGACGTTCAAGAGATTAAAGATTCGCTGGGGCTGCCGATACTGGGCGAGCTGACATTCCACAATTCCAACGATCCGATTGCGGTAACCGATTTCAGCAGTACCGTCATCGGCGAGCAGTTTCGGGCGCTACGCATCCAGCTACATTATTTATTTGATGAAAAAGAGCACGGTCGGGTCACCTTGGTGACGTCCAGCGTTTCGGGTGAGGGAAAAAGTTTTGTGAGCAGTAACCTGGGTATCGCACTGGCGTTGTCGGGACGCAAAACGATCATTCTTGAACTGGATTTGCGTAAACCCAAAATCCGTGAAACGCTCAACTTGACCGGCATGCACGCGGGAATGAGTGATTTTCTGAGAGGTGAATCGCCGCAGTCCGAAGTGATCCAATCGTCGGGGATTGACCCTAATCTGGATGTGATCAGCAGCGGCTCGGAAGTGTTAAACCCCTCTGAATTGCTGGAAAGCAAATATTTGAAAATCCTGATAGAAAACCTGCGCGGCACTTACGACGACATTATCATCGACAGCCCGCCGCTGCACCTCGTGCCCGACGCCATGATCCTTTCCCGACTGAGCGACATTACATTATACATGGTCCGCCAGGGTTTTACGCAAAAATCGGAGCTGGATTTCATCAGCGACCTGAATTATAAAAAGCGTCTGTTCAACATTAACATTGTTTTTAATGGTGTGCACAGACAAAAATATGGCTATGGCTACGATTACGACCGCAGCTATTATCACAAAACCAAAAGTGGGCTCGGCTCTCTTTTTTATGACTTCACGGACCGTTTCTGATCGCGCGGAAACAATTTAAAATGAGCAAAAAAAATCTAATTAAGAACATTGCGTCACTCAGCGTCGTCCAGATCGCGAACTACGTGCTTCCGCTGATCTCGATTCCGGTGATCTCGCGGGTGATCGGCCCGGACAAGTTCGGGGTGATCAACTACGCGGTGGCTTTTATTGCGTATTTCAACATTCTGATTACCTATGGTTTCGACCTGACGGCGACCCGGAAAGTGGCGCAGGATCCGGAAAATATTGCGCTAAGAAACAAAGTTTTTAGTGAGGTTTTTCAGGCAAAGACCCTGTTATTCATCATTTCCTGCCTGATTTTCACAATCTGTCTCAACTTCGTTCCGCCACTGAAAGTCGAAGCCCGGGTAGCGATCTTTTCTTTCCTTTTTTGCATCGGTACCCTCTTTACCCAAAACTGGCTATTCCTCGCCATGCAGGATATCCCGAAGGTGGCACTGTTTGATTTTATGAGCAAGCTGCTTTTTACGGTGGCGGTTTTACTGGTGGTGCAGCATAAAGAAGATTATGTATGGCAACCGCTGATTACCAGTCTGATACAGATCGTCGTCGCAATAACATCTTTCACCTGGGCTATCAAAAGATATAAACTCAAAATGCGATGGGTAGGATTGGATAACATTTTCGCCTTGCTGAAAAGTGAATCCGTTGTCTTTTTTTCATTCATCCTGATCAACCTCTACACGACCACCAATGTGATCGTACTGGGTTTGTTTCAGACGCCGGAGAATGTCGGCTACTATACCGGCGGGCAAAAATTGATCATCGTCGCCTATTCGGTGATCAGCCTGCCGCTTTCCCACGCACTTTTCCCCTATATCGGCAGGGCATTTGCCGAGAGCCGGGAACATGGTTTGCTCCTCGTACAGAAGATCATTCCGCTCGTTTTTGTCCTTACCGGCACATTGGCCCTGGGTATGTTCATCTTCGGCCCGTGGGCGCTGAGGCTTTTTTACGGACCTGAATTCGAGCCGTCGGTTTTTGTATTTCAACTGCTGGTTTTCGCCCCGATGTTCATAGCGATGGGCAGCATTTTCGGGGTGCAGATTATGCTGAATTTGAAAATGGACAAACTTTTCTTCCGCATCACATTGACTGCGGCGGCGATCAGCATTTGCGTTAATTTCTTGCTGGTCAAACAATTCGGCTATGTTGGGACAGCGCTGAACTGGCTGATTACCGAAATTTTCATTGCTACCACCATGTACATTTTCCTCAGGAAAGCCGGGTTAAATCCGATCAACCTGAAATGGTTTCATCCCAGATCATTCAAAGAACAACTCGATCCGCTGCTGGCCCGCTTCAAAGGCCGGAAGCTGTTCTTGTCGAAAGAATAACATGCTCAGAATAAGCCTAAAC
Source organism: Dyadobacter luticola (assembly GCF_005860805.1). Taxonomy (GTDB): domain Bacteria; phylum Bacteroidota; class Bacteroidia; order Cytophagales; family Spirosomataceae; genus Dyadobacter; species Dyadobacter luticola. The sequence continues at coordinate 2,134,481 of NZ_VCEJ01000002.1, forward strand.
GGCTTTTTAGGAGAAAAAATGATAACTCAGCATAAATAAAATGGCAAAAAAGAAAAAACTGATCGTGATACCGCTGGCCGGGCTGGGTAACCGGATGCGGACGCTGGCGTCGAGCGTGCAGATTGCGAAAAGGGATAACCGGGAGCTATGCGTGGTGTGGCCGGTCAATGCAGATCTGGGCTGCGACATTACCGACATTTTTGAAAGTATCGGTATGCCTTATACGAGGCCTTCCCGGTTCGTCAATTTCCTGCTATCGAACCTTTACCGGCTCACATTGATCAGCAAGTTTTTCGGCCTTTACAAGCTCTTCTCAAAGTTATTCGCCGATTACTCGGTATTCGACGACGACATTTACGGCGCAAAGAATAAGCTGGAAATCAGCAATGAATACGATACGATTCTCGTGGCTTCGTGTCTTTCATTTAGCACCCAGGATTACAGTTTGTTTCGCTTTAATGTGAATTTGCGGAACGAAGTGGCGCGCGAAACTGCTAAAATCGGGCAGGAATATATTGGTATCCACATTCGTCGCACCGACCACAAAGACACAATTCAACATAGCCCGGATGAGAATTATTTGAAACATATTGATCATTGCATTCTCGCCAATCCGCAGCAAAAATTTTTCCTCGCCACCGACGATCTTCCTACAAAAGCATTTTTTACAAGTCACTACGAAGGCAGGATTTTCACGCTCGATAGTAAAATGGGACGGGGAAATCTGGAAGGAATTAATGCGGCGATTGTTGAAATGTTAATGCTTTCGCAATCGACCAAATTGCTTTGCTCTGCGATCAGCTCATTTAGTACGGCTGCGATTTTATTAGGCAACATTCGGGATGTGGTATTTGTAGACACATTTGTCGAAAAGGATTATGTGCTGGCTGACGGAGAATTTCCAAGTGAATTTCAAAATCTTTGACCTGTATATAGATGGTGTCAGCGACTTCTTCAAAAACATTAAATCGGCAAACCATATTTCTGGTGGTCCTGATTATCTGCTCCATCAATTTCTTTGAGTTGCAGGCAATCAAGGGTTCAGCATTCAGATATGTGCAGTTCGCGTTTTTGTTATTGGCGATAGTCATTTCAATGCCATATTTATTTATGAAAGGCGGCGGGTTTCTGACGCCCGTCCGCCTAATATTTATTTCAGCATTCATTTCCATTTTTATCGCCAGTTTCACCTGGGACCAGACATTAATTGATTCGCTCGGTGGTACTATTCCCGTACTGGTTTGGGGTGTTCTTTTTTACTTATTGCACATTGCCTATCCGATAGAAAAAATAGAACGGATTGTGCTTGGATACGGCCTGCTTTATCTAGTACTCTATTTCTTCCAGTTCACACATCCGGAAACGGGCTATTTTGTGAAACTGGAAACCGTGGAATCTAGCCGGGGAATTGTGCGGATTGTATTTCCGGGAAGAGGATTATTCTACTTCATGTCCTTCATGGCAATCAACAAATTGACAACCGGACAAAAAAATAAATGGCTGTGGGTCGTACTTTCCGCGCTCGGCATTATCGTCACGGTGATGCAAGTAACCCGGCAATTTATCGGGGCAACAATGGTGATTTATGCCATCCATTTTCTGAGGGGAATTGCATTGTATAAAAAAGTACTCGTCGCCGTATTTATCGCCGGAGCCATATTTGTCTTTTTGCAAACCGACAATCCGATTGTAAGAGGTTTGACCGATACTACGCAGGAACAAGCGGAAGAGGATGGCACCGACAATGTTCGTTACCGCGGCGCGATGTTCTTTTTAACCGATTTATCAAAAACGACATTCAACCGGATATTCGGAAATGGTGTTCCCTATGGAGAAACTTCCGGATACAACAGATATTACGGCTGGCTGATCGGAAATTATGGATTTTGGTTGGCGGATGTTGGCATATTCGCCGTCTATGCCATGTTCGGCGTATTTGCGGTGCTCGGTTATTTTTTGATATGGATTAAAAGCTTCTTTACAAAGCTGCCGGACGAGTACCAATATCTAAAATATTACCTCTGGTTTCTACTATTGACCTCTTTATCATCGGATACCATTTATTCGTCCTACGATTTAATTGCGACCGTAATGATCGTCTATATTTTTCAGGTAGTGTCAACAAAAAAGCCCGAACCGACGCCTGTATTACCGGTAGTAAATGCATATTAAAGGCCAGCCCAAATTATGACCAGACCAACATTAGCGATTATTATTCCTGCTTACAAAGCTGCATTTCTTCGGGAAGCGGTAGAGTCAATCGCACGCCAAACTTGTAAAGATTTTACGCTTTATGTGGGGGACGATGCGAGTAAGGATGATCTGGAAGCGATTATCGAACCCTATAAAAAGGATATTAACATTGTTTTTAAACGATTTGAAAATAATGTGGGCGGTAAAGATTTGGTCGGACAGTGGGAAAGGTGCCTGGAAATGCTCGGTAATGAAGAGTGGATCTGGCTTTTTTCAGATGATGATGTAATGGATGAAAATTGTGTCGAGCTCTTCTACGAACATATTGAAAAACATCCAAGGCATAATCTGCTGCATTTCGATTTTCAAACCATCAACGAAAAAGGGGAAAATCTTTATAAGGTAAGACCATTTCCTAAAATGAGTTCTTCGGTCGAATTGTTTGACAACATTTTAAACCACCGGGTTTTCAGTACGGTGGTTGAATATATTTTCAGACGGGAGGTTTTTGAAAAAGTGAATGGTTTCCAAAGGTTTGACCTCGCCTGGGCTTCCGATAATGCGACCTGGATGAAAATCGGGCTTTATGGCGGAATTCATACAATCGACGGGGCGCTGGTAAAATGGCGCGCGAGCGGCCAGAACATTTCTTCAATTTCGGATAGTGAAAGTATTGTCAACCGGAAAGTCAATGCAACAATCGCTTATTTCAATTGGGCAAAACAATTCTTTATTGAAAATCAGATTGAAGATACGACGACAAATATCGAGAAGCTGAAATACATTATGACCGCGGTAGTCTACACTTCGGCGATCAATTATAATCAGAAATACCAGCTGATCATGAGCTGCCTGAAAGATTTAAACCTGGAAAATCTCAGAGTTGCTTCATTAGCATTGTGGCTCTCCGATGAAACCAAGAAAAGGATCAAAACCCTCATTGCCTACAAGGGATATTAGTAGGCAGTTTATTTAAGAAAAAGATTAGTTATTACTAAAAAATCTCTGAAATGGGCGTACTAATATCTGTTGTTACAGCCGTATACAACGATGAACAATTCATCAGGCAGTCGGTTGAAAGCATTCTGAATCAGACTTATAAGGATATCGAATATATCGTGGTAGACGATGGTTCGACCGACAATACATTACATATCCTGAATGAAATTGCTGCAAAAGACAACCGGCTGATCGTCATTACCCAGAAAAACCAGGGAGCGGCAGCCGCAAGAAATAAAGCGATCCAAACTGCCACCGGAAGATACATTGCCATCCAGGATTCCGATGATATTTCTGCGCCGGAAAGGCTGGAAAAACAGCTTGCCCAAATATTAAAATCAAGTCAGAATTTAATTTCCTGCTCGGGTTATAATGTAATCAATACGAAGGGTGAGGTTATTACGACGAGTAATAAAACGTACAAGGACATCAACAAGAATATTCTCGACGGAAGCACCGCGGCATTGCACCCGACTATGATGATCCCAAGAGAATCCATCATTGAGGCTGGCGGATATGACGCATTTTATGCTAAAACTGAGGACTACGATTTGATATTGAGATTGATTGAAAAAGGTGCGGTTATTGAAAAGCTGAATGAAGTTTTATATGGATATCGCATCCGGGATACGTCGGAAAGCAGCATGAATAATGGCGCGTACATCAAACGAGTTTACGAAAACCACAAAGCCCGGATCAATAATCGCCCGGAAGATTTCTCGGAAGTAATCAATGATTATGTGAAAGATGAACATTACGTGATCAAACGTCAGGTTCGTGAGGTATTTTACTCGGAGAATTATTCCAAGTTTTTGAAATTGTATTTCCAGAATTTTTCAAAACTGCCGGCAAACAATTTCTTTCTGTTCTTTTTATACGCGATTGCTCCTTCACCTCTGAAAAAACTGTTCAGGGCAATGGCGATCCGGTTCGGCGTAAGTGAGTAATGTCCGGACAATTCATTTCAAGATATATAATCAACGTTCCTTTATGAGAATTCTCTGGGTAAATCCTTCCTTCCTTGACTACCGGATTCCTGTATACAAGAAATTAAATGAATTATCGGGCGGTAATTTTCACATCGTGTATTCCAAAAACCGGGTTCCAGAACGCATCGTCACTAAAATTGAAGAAGCAATCGGCGCGAATGCTGTCGGAATGGAGGACGAAAAGACTTTTGGTTATGCCAAAAAAGGTGATTTTGCCAATACCGATATCAATATTCCCTACCAGCCAGGATTATTCAAGGCGATCACCAAAGTGAATGCGGACATTATTCTCGGCGAGGGCTTTTTTCAGTGGACACCGCTGGCATTGCTTGGTGCTAAATTAAAAGGAAAGAAGTTTTTGATCGCCTACGAAAAGACCGCTTATACCGAACGTAACTGTCCGAGGTGGCGCACCATGTACCGCCAGATTATTTCAAAATTTGTAAATGGTTATTCCGTAAACGGCCATCTTACCACGGAATATTTAGCGGAGATTGGCGTCGACAGAAAGAAAATATTCCTGGGCGGAATGTCCGCCGACAGCGAAAATCTTGTTGCTGGGATCAAGGCTTCAACCAAAGAAGCGGAAGATGAATTGAAAGCAAAACTTTCCATCACCGGCGGGCTGACTTATTTATATGCAGGACAGATCATCGAGCGAAAGGGCGTCATTTATTTGCTGAATGCCTGGAAGCAGCATATCAAAAATCATCCGGACGATAATCTCGTCATGATCGGCACCGGACCTCTACTGGAAGAATATCAGAAACAATTTGCCGAATACAAATCAATTAAATTGCTCGGCATGATTGATTACGATACCATTTATAAATACTATGCAATTGCAGATGTATTTATCATCCCGACAATTGAAGACAATTGGAGCCTGGTGGTACCTGAGGCAATGGCATGCGGATTGCCTATTGCATCGTCGATTTATAATGGATGTTATCCCGAATTGGTGCAGGAAGATGTAAACGGTAAGTTATTTGACCCTTTAAAAGAAGATACCATCGTCAACGCACTCGATTATTTTCATCACCAGGATCTTGCCGCGATGGGAAGAAGATCAATGGAAATTGAACGCGGTTATAATGCGGATGCCATTGCGGATAAAATATTCGATTCGTTAAAAACTGTTTATGCAGGTGGTTCTGCAAAAACTGTCACATTGAACGACCACGCGCTGGTTTAACGCGACGAGAGAAACATTCCAAACATTTTTAAAATAGAAAATATGATCGTTCGTGAATCACGCATAAGAGCTCTGGATTCTCTCAGGGGATTGGCGGCTGTGACCGTTGTGATTGCGCACGCATGCGGCATCCTGATCGAAGGCCATAGTTTTGACGAATACACCCCATTATATTTATTCCGCGCCGCGCACGAATCGGTTATTTTCTTTTTCCTTTTAAGTGGATATGTCCTGACCTATCAAATTCTCAATCAGAATGTTTTTAACTATAAAAACTTTATCACATTAAGAATATTCAGGATTTATCTCCCCTACCTGGTCATCATTTTGCTAACCCTACTGGTTTACGCACTTTTCCAAACTACAAGTCCAGAAATGGCCAGCGTATGGGGAAAACCAGTGACTCCGGAAGCAATCATCAACCACGTAATATTGCTGGGGAACTTTGACACCAATGCATATAATAATGTAATCTGGTCGCTGGTACATGAGATACGTGTTGCTGTAATTTTTCCAATTATACTTTATGTAATCTCGCTGGAATGGCGTAATGCGGTATTATTGACATTTGTTTTATCGATGCTGGTCGCTATGGCGGTTGTTTTTGGGATCAGTCACGCGGAAGGTTACAACAACAGCTATTTATATACAGTACATTATTTTTCATTCTTCGTTCTGGGCGCTTTGCTGATCAAATACGGCTCCGTGATCAGCGAATGGTATTTAAATTTAACCGGCAAACAAAGAACTTATATCCTTGTTTTTTGCCTGCTGGTTTTCTGTTATTCAAGAATGGTATTTTTAATTCCGCACAAATTCCATTTGCTGAAAATATCATTGTTCGGCGAGTTTATTGCCGACTGGCTTTCTGCATTATCGGCTGCTTTTTTTATCGTTGCGGCCAGCCAAATTACCAATAAGAAAAATCTGCTTTTACATCCCATCCCCCTCTTTTTAGGAAAAATTTCTTACAGCCTCTATCTGATCCATCTGCCGGTCATTATCGTTTTCTTCAACGTATTTTCCGGGGCTAACAGGTTGGTTCTCATTATGGTTAGTATTGTAGTAGCATTCGTACTGGCATTTTTGTCCAGTAAGTATCTGGAAAGCTCTTCGGCGAGATTGGGGAAGTGGTTCGTATCCAATAAATTGAAGTACTCAAAAGATCCTTCGAGGATAGAATAAGTTCTTTGATTCATGTAGAATAATTGTTATCATTGTATCGAAAAGTGGCCTTTAAAACCGCTCAGTGCGGTTTCTGTGCATTTTTCAAGTAGTACAATAAAACCTCCTACCAGGGTGGGCGCCACCCAACTTACCAACAAACGTCCTTCGGGATTTGACCAGAATGATGAAAACTCCTTTACTGCTGATCATATTTTTGATCGTTTGCTTCACTATGCCTGCCGTCGTCCGCGGCCAGGGATCACAAAAAGGGACTGTTTACTACGTCAGCCAGAACGGTGGAAATGGGGACGGAACCAGCGACGCCACCGCATGGAGTTTCAGCAAACTGAACACCGCACGGCTGCTGCCCGGATCCACAATCCTCTTTAAAAGAGGCGATTACTTCTATGGGAGTCTGAACACCAACATCGGAAATTCCGATAACCCAATCACTTACGGGGCATACGGCTCGGGCGCAAACCCGGTCATTACCGGTTTGTCCACCCCTACTTCGTGGACTGCTTCCGGCGCAAACATTTACTATACGACCATCGATGTACCCGAGCTGAATGTGGTCGTGCTCGACGGCAAGGTGAGACCCATGGGCCGCTTCCCCAAGACGGGTTACCTTGTTTTTAATGAACATTCGGAGAACAACTGGATCGGCGGGCCGAGCATTGGTTCACTGCCTTTTAACCCGACTGGCGGTGAAGTTGTGATCAGAAAAATCCGTCAAATTACTGACAGACATATCATTACATCACATTCCGGCAATCGGCTCGGCCTGTCGTCGGGCGGCGCATACGGCACGGTTTTCCTGAACAATACCAACGACGGTCCGATGGACGGAAACGGATATTTTATTCAGGCACACATCAAAACCTTGACAGATCTGGGCGATTGGTATTACGATAAAGCCAACAAACGTCTGTATATGCACTTTGGCTCAGGCTCGCCAGACGGCCATAATATTAAGGTAAGTACGGTGGCTACCCTGGCACAGATGGACAACAAAAGTCAGGTGGTTTTCAACAACATAGACTTCGAGGGTGCCAACAGAAACGCCATCACGATGAATAATAATGATGGTATCACCTTCATCGACTGCAATTTCAGCAAGAGTTTCGGAGCGCTTTTCGGGGACAATGGTGTGCGTAAACTGACTTTCCAGGGCGGCAGTATGACCGACATTCTGAGCAGCGCCATTTTTATTCCCAGCAATGCCTCGGGTATCACGGTCGACAATGTGCGTATAACCGATACGGGCATTATTCCGGGAGCCGGCGGCAGCGGCGGCGCTCAGCAGGTGGGTGTCTGGCTGGCCGGCGACAACCTGACTGTCCGGAATTCTATTTTCAAAAACATTGGTTTTCACGCTATTGCGCTGCACGGCGACCACACGCTGGTGGAGCAAAACCTAATTGACCGCTACGGTGTGACAAAAGATGATTGCGGTGGCGTGTATGAATTTCAGTTCGCGAATGTGACCAGTACGGATAAAATCATTCGTAAAAACATCATCCTCAATGGTATAGGTGAACCTACGGGTGCTCCTGCCTGGGAACAATATGGCCAGGCGTCGGCAATTTATCTGGATGTGGCGGTGAACAATGTGCAGGTTTCCGACAATGTGCTGGCGCATGGAAACTGGGGCGGGCTGATGCTGATCGGCGCGGGCGTCAATAATAAACTGACCAACAATCTTGTTTACGATTTTTCAAAAGGACTTTTGATTTACAGCTTTGAAAGTTTGAAAATTAGAAATACCACGGTAACCGGTAATACTTTTATTGCCAAAACTGCTAAACAATATCCTTGCTATTTACAAATGTACGCCAGCGACGATCCTTCCCAATATGGCACATTTAATAATAATGTTTACGCAAGACCGATCGATGATAATAATTCAATTGGCGTAAATAAAGAATATTCCGGTGGCAGTGGATTGACTATTTTGTCGCTGGCAACCTGGAAATCGAATTTCGGCCAGGATGGCAATTCATCTAAATCCCTCGTTGCTGCCGAACAGGAAAGCAGTTTTCGTTTTGACTATAATTATGCAAATGACGAAGTTACCTTACCGCTGAGCTCCATTTTTTCCGACGTGCGGGACAACATATATACTTCTAATGTAAAAGTGCCTGCTTTTGGGGGAAGTGTTTTGGTAAAAGTGGCAAACATTGTGCAGACTGTTAATTCAGGCAAATGGAATGATCCGGGCGTGTGGTCGGGTGGAAGTGTTCCCGGAACAAAAGAATATGTGATCATTAATAAAGGCCATACCGTTACGGCTGATCAAAATATATCTCCAAAAAATATCCACGTAAATGGCGAGCTGCTTTTCTTAGGCGATTATAAAGTGGAATAATCGAATTTGATTTAATTGTCTTATAAATGAAAAACCGTGATGCTGTTTCCAACATCACGGTTTTTTTATCTTGAATATTTATTAAGCCGGCTGCTGTTTCAATCTCAGCATTACCAGGAGCAGGTGCCAGAAAAATACCACCTGGTTACCCATATTTCTTTTGAATATTTCAGGTCTGTATAAAATCCGGAACAACCAGCCCAATCTGATACGGAAAAAGAAAGGGTGAATTTCCTTTTCAGTTCCTGCAAACCAATCAAACACCGCGCCGATACATACAGTCAGATTGGTATTCAATTGTTCTCTGTGCTGCACCGACCATTTCTCTTGTTTTGGAGCAGTCATACCAACAAACACAATGTTCGGTTCAAATTCATTGATCGTATCGATCATCTTCTGGTTATCCTCGTCAGAAAAAACAGGCTTGTAAGGAGGCGAATAAGTACCTACCGTTACATTTGGATATTCAATCTTCATCCTGTCCCTTATTTTCCCTAAAACTTCCTCAGACGAACCCAGGAAAAACACTTTTCCGGAAGTAGCTTCCATCCTTTGAATAAAGTGTTTGTAAACATCCGGTCCCTGATTTCTTTTAATGTTTTTACCCATTAAAAAGATGGAAGCCAAAGCAAAATAAACGCCATCCAATACCAGAAAATCGGTCTTCTGAAGTGTATCCTTAAAGTGGGCATCTTTTACGGTCATACCATAATTGTTCGGGCTGATAGAGCAGCAAAGAACCCGGTTTTTTACACCCTGAATTGGAATTTTGGACAGCTTGTCATTAAAGACTTTAAATCCCCAGATGGAAGTGAAATTATATTGTGAATTCATAATTGATATTGTTTTGCGAATGCCCGTAATGAAAATAAGTTATACGTAGGCTGGTTGTTCGGCACCGGAAACGACACTGATCCAGTCAAAAGTTTTAGCCATTCCTTCCGCAAGAGGCGCTGAAACTTCCCATCCTAATTCTTTTCTGAATAACCTGTTGTCAGAATTTCTTCCACGCACACCAGTCGGGCATTTGAATCCGTATTTCTGGATGAATTCTTCGCCGTAGATATTTTTGATCGTGATATTCTTTCCTGAAATATCGATCGCCATCTGAGCCAGCTGGTTGATCGTCACTTTTTCTTCCGAACCAATGTTTACCGGTCCTACGAACTCGGATTCCATCAGGCTCAACACTGCTTCCACGCATTCTTCCACAAAAAGGAAGGAACGGGTTTGCTGACCGTCACCCCACACTTCGAATTCACCGCCATCAGGTGTTTCGGCTGCTTTTCTGAGCATAGCAGCAGGTGCTTTTTCCTTGCCGCCTCTCCATGTTCCCTGTGGTCCAAAAATGTTGTGGAAACGTGCCACCCGTACATTCAATTTGAAGTTGCGGCTGAAAGCCAGGTACAAGCGCTCGCTGAACAGTTTTTCCCATCCGTACTCCGAATCCGGGTTGGCAGGGTAAGCTGAACTTTCTTCGCAGTTCGGGTTGTCCGGGTCAAGCTGGTTGTTTTCAGGGTAGATGCAGGCGGAGGAAGAATAGAATACTTTCTTCACTTTTTTCACGACTGCTTCTTTCGCCACATTCAGGTTGATCAGCGCCGAGTTGTGCATTACATTGGCATCGTTCTGACCGGTGAAAATGTAGCCGGCACCGCCCATATCCGCTGCAAGCTGATACACTTCGTCGAAGCCTTCGCCGATCACAAGTTCGACGGTTTTAGGATCTGTCAAATCGCCAAGAATAAATTCATGACATATTTCACGATGATCGAAATATTCGTGGTTTTTAATGTCGCAAATGCGCACATAATTTCCATCTTGTTTCAATCTTTTTGCGAGGTGACCACCGATAAATCCACCGCCGCCCAATACGATTACTTTTTTCATTTCTGCTAAGTAATTGAGGTTTATTATATTATTGAGTGATATATTTTGATAATGCTAATTTTTAATTCACTTTATTGAAATACTTGCAATTGAATTACAAAGTATTTTTACTTGTACCGAAAATTGACGTTTAAATATTCAAAATTCTTTCTGATATAGCTTCACCATAATTGCCTGACAAACAATGAGTTGACAAATGTTGACAATCACAATATTTCGGCTTTTGCTATATATTTCTACACCGTTTCTACAACTATTGTAAGCCGTAAAGCGAGTTAAATGCTAATATTAATTAAGATATAATTGGCGGGTATTCATGAGTTGAATAACTCAAATCTTCGAAAGTGATTACAAATACATGCGAGCTGTAATTAAATTTGATTAACACTTAATAGAGGATTTGAGGATTCAATTAATTATAAATAAGGGCTTATTTTCTTAATCGTAATACTAAATTAAAACCCCGCTAATTTCTATATTTTTTTTTGGGGCGTTAATCCTGAAATTCGTGGTAAACCGAGGAAAATTGGGGGTCATAACTTTAAAATATGGAGCAAAAATTGGCTTGTTCGGCAGTGGGCACCGCGTGTCCGTATGCAAAGGCGCATGTTGGAAAAAGCCTATATTGTCCAGATTTTCAGTCCATTTAATAAACTGGCGATCTGTTTGCTATACGAAAGCGTAGCATACAACCTGTAACCTGATGAAAGAGACCCAACTGGAAGAATTTGAAGGAATCGTCCTGCTGACGATTGCGCTGCTATGGCAGGCGGAGAAGTATTGCGGGAGGCGAGAAAATAGTCGCGGCTTATCGGACCGTATTTTCCAAAACAATCACGGACGGCCCGCTCGTGAGCCATTTCTCACCAAGACCGGTGGTATCGCCCCGCGGGAGCAGGTATACGAATGATCCCAGCACGACGTCGGTATCACCGTCGGCGTCCATATCGCCGGCATCCATCACAATCCAGCGACCTTTGGAATCTTCGGGAAAAGAGTAGTCGTCAAATTTCAGGTTACCCTTATTGTTCAGGTAAATAAAACTTTCCTCGGGGTAGCGCAGATAATCCGGAAAGAACGAAATGGCCGCGATATCCAGGTCACCATCCAGGTCGTAATCCCGGACGATCGCCTTATACGCACCATTTAACTGATAGAAATAAGCCTGCTTGAAATTGGATTTGCCATCACTCAGGTAAACATAAATGCCATGGTAACTTTTCAGCATGGGCGTTTTATCTGCATTATCGCCGCATACATAGATAATGTCGTCAAAACCATCTTTGTTAAAATCGGCCAGTTCAATGTGCTGGGAGCCGTTTAGCGGCAAAAATGTCAACAATCTTTTTTCCAGGAACTTGCCGGAACCCTGGTTTTCGTATAAAAAAACACCCTCGTCACCCTGCGCCATTAAAACGTAAATGTCGGGCTTCCCGTCTTTGTTCGCATCTTTTATGACCGCACTGATCGCCCCCGGCTTCTCCCGTAAAGTCCTCTTTTCATACCCGCCGCGACCATTGTTCAGATACCACGAAAGCTGTCCGGTTTCATTTCCATACTCGCAGGCCACCACATCCTCATGCCCGTCCTGGTTCAAATCGCCGTATACCATAAAAACCGGCCGCAGCAAATTAGGAATCGCCGTATCCAAAGGTTTGTAGCCAAGCTTACCAGCCGTTTTGCTCAGCCGCTGCAAAGCGCCGGCGGGCGCATCCGTCGGGAAAACGCCGCGGCCTGTGGTGGTGAGAAACAAGGTTTTATCGTTTTCGTAAAAATGAACAGGCGTCGATTCGAGCGGCATACTGTAACTTTCGCTCAGATCCTTATTCAGGAATGTGAGCACATTCCGCCTGCCTTTTGCGTCACCAAAAACAATCCCCTGCTTGTCCGGAAGTATCTTAACCAGTGTGGTCAGCGCAGGTCGGTTCGCAAAAGCAGGCTCTCTGAATTTGAAATGTTTCAGCCCCATGCGGATTTTGGTTTTCCGGACTGGCGGCGCTATCGAGTCGGGCGCATTGTCCATGAAATATTTTTGGATTTTATCCCAATCCGCTTTTGCCATCACCGGAGATTCAGGGTAAATGCCTGCCGCTTTGATAACGTCGCCACCTTTATTTGCATCAAACAAACTATCCGGTCTGACGCCCCCCGCGTACATGCCCATCCTGTGTCCCATCGCAGGCAGCACGTCCTGCCAGGCAGTTTTTGGCAAAAGTTCGGGGCTTACAAAAGTGTGGCAGCGACTGCAATGTGCAATAGCCAGCTCCTTGCCGGCAAGTTGTGAGGCCGGTGGTTCCTGTAACTGTTTTTGCTCGTTTTGCTTTTTTGTGGTGCAGGCGGCCAGCAAAGAAAAGAAGATTAAAACAGGCAAAAGTGGTCTCATAAATCGAAAAGGGTTTTGGAGGGGCTAAGTTAAAAGATTAAACATGGCGGGACGCACAAAAAAATGCCTGTCAGCGGAAGTAAATCCTATCCTGACAGGCAAATGATACGAGTGCGGCTATCCTTATTTAACAATTGGGATTAACCAGAAAATACTTGCCTGGATAACGCTGTTTTTAAAATCAGGACTGATGTTTTGTCCTGTAAAATCCCCTACTTTGGAAAACCCTGCCACATAGCGTGCGCCGATTCCCAGCCCGATCGGTGATTGATAACCAATACCTACACCACCACCCAGGTCGAGATTCTTGGCAAAATTATCGATGGTCTGGTCAGGAACATTAGAAGAAGCCCGGAAGCCTACCTGCGGACCAAATTCAAAGTAGAAACCGCCACTAGACTTGAATTTCAACATAATAGGAAGCGTCACATAATTGATCTTAAAGTCAGATTTCGTTCCGCCACGATCCACTTTTGCGCCTTGGGTCGAGAAAAGCACCTCAGGTTGAATAGAAAAAACACGACCCAAGCCAAAGTTTAGCATACCACCCAAATGATAGCCGACCAGCGCATCCGACTCAATGTTTCCGCCAGTGTAGTTGCTGATGTTCAAACCAGCTTTTGGGCCAAAGCTAAATGACTGAGCAAAAGCTGTTTGTACGGAGAAGAACAAGGCGATTGCAAATAATAATTTTTTCATGATTGAAAAATGGGATAAATGAAGTTAATGAAGGGCGTCGCAAATCATCTTCGCAGTGCTTTCTCACAAGTATGTTGACTGCAAGCCATTTGTCTGCAAATGATTTGTTTGGCTATTTACAAACATCAAAATCCTGTGCCAGGTTTTAGGGTGTAGAGATATGGTCTGGAATGATTTTAGCATAAAATTGCCGCAAATCAATTACAGGTAAAATGGCGATTCAGCAATCCCTACCATTTTTTTCCGGTACCAGCGGTCTCGTTCTGCCCGTGCCGAACAAGCAATTTTACCCGCCGGAATTCCAGGGCAAAAGTCGGCTGACTTATTATGCCTCCATGTTTAACAGCATTGAGATCAACAGTTCATTCTACAAGGTGCCGCTGGCGAGTACTGTGAAGAACTGGGCGACGCAGGTGCCGGAAGATTTCCGGTTTACTTTCAAGCTTTGGCGTGATATTACGCATCAAAAAGGGCTGGTTTTCAATCCCGAAGATGTGAAACGTTTTATAGGAGTTATCAATCAGGCCGGAGATAAGAAGGGCAGCCTGCTCATTCAGTTTCCACCCTCCCTGAAAGCAATCATGCGCCCGCAGCTGGAAAAGCTGGTGTTGACCATTTCGGAGGAAGATCCTGACAAAGAGTGGGATACGGCATTAGAATTTCGCCACGATTCGTGGTACGAGGAAGAAACATTTGAACTGCTCGAACATTTCGGTTTTGGTATCGTCCTGCACGACAAGCCCGGATCGGCGCCGGATGTCGTCGACTCTGACCTCAATTTCAGGTACCTCCGGTTTCACGGCCCCAAAGGTGATTACCGCGGACAATACGAGGACGATTTTCTCTACGAATACGGAGAAAAGATCCAGGATTGGCTGAGCGAGGGCAAAACGGTTTATGCCTATTTCAACAATACGATGGGCGAGGCAATGAAAAACCTGAAATTGCTTAACGCTGTCACCACAGCTTCTCCTCTTTCATAAATCCGGTGGCGGTAAGTACCTGCATGAGGATACTCGTCACCAGCATCGCGCGTACCACGATAAAAAGCGCCCGATAATCCACCTGCGGTTCAAGCACAATCACCAGATAATAAAGGAGAATGTTGGACATCGCCAACACGAGGAATGTAAAAAATTTACTGAACATGTGATTTGGGTTTGTTACACGAAGATAATCACACGACAGCTTTTTGGCATAATTAAATTTTTATTACGTGGCTCAGCCAAGCCGCTTATCTGTAGGCAAATCTTCCACCCTTAATATTCTAACCAGCGAAGCAAAATCCGGAAAATTGGGGTTTATGATAACATTATGCTCAGAGGGAACCACGGCGCTTTTGACTTTGAATGCAACAAAATTTCTTTCTGAAATAATTTTATCGCCCATTTGCCGGAGTTCGAGGTTATCGGGTTCCCGCCAATTATGGGGCAGGTCGGTGATGTTAATCTCTAAAACGGGAGCACTT
This sequence comes from Dyadobacter luticola, assembly GCF_005860805.1. GTDB lineage: Bacteria > Bacteroidota > Bacteroidia > Cytophagales > Spirosomataceae > Dyadobacter > Dyadobacter luticola. The sequence goes on from NZ_VCEJ01000002.1 coordinate 2,149,832, forward strand.
TCGTTTATTTCAATAACTATGACAATCATGTTGTCTGGCAAATCTTCGAGATCGACATGAACGAGAATTTCGAGTAGCGCAAGTGCCCTCGATTCGCTGGTGTAAACTGCGTGGACGCCCTGACTATTCCACCGGCCGCCCTCATTTGCCGCTCCCTGACCGGACAAATCATTACTCCTGGACTTTTTCTTGACGATGCGATAAACGATCATGAATACACTCCTTCGTCAATTCGCCCAAGGATTTGGTTAACCATTCTGATCCCGGTCGGGGTTTTTAACAAATCAAAAGGACGCTTGCCCCTTAACGCCCTGTTTTCCTTGTGCAGCCAGCGCCTAAACTTGTATTCATCTTCAAAAACCTTGATCCCATGTGCCACCGTATTGGCAATTTCGATGGACTGCGAGGATACTACGCTGTCAAACGGGTCTGACTCGTTTTTTCTCGAAAGCGTTTTATAGGAAAGATTTAGAAGCCCCGCCATGTCTTTCATGGGTATTTCCATAACATCCGCGAGCGAAAGCAAGGCAAGCTTATTGACACCTAAAAGTGAAGCTTCCAGTAGATCAAGACTGGAAGTAGGTTCGGAAGGGATGAATGTTTCAGCACCTAAAATTTGCCACACAAATTTTTCCAGTGAAATATCGCTGCGAACCTCTCCTGCGTCATCATTCCAAACCCGCTTTTGCTGAATAGCTTTCATAGTGGACATTTTTCCAAATATACGATAAAAATGTCCGCTTTTATCTGATACAATATCTTCACTTCACATCCAAATCCAAAATCTGCTGCAAATACTTCCCAGGCAGAATCATGTCCCGCAGCATATTCTGCAACCTGAAAATCCGCAGCAGTTTGTAAGCCGGTAATAGGAATGTCAGAATGGATTTGTCTCCCAGGCGTAGCAGCGAGGTAACCTGGCTCGGGCAGATTTGAGCTTGAACTTGTTTCAATAATGTGTATCTCCCCCAGCCCAAATGTTTTCGGTACTGTTTATAGAGGTCAATGGAGTAGCGGCTTTCGATGAGGTTTTCCTGTAAATGTGCGTCCCGCATTGTTTCCCAGGCTGGAAATGTGACAGGCAGGCCGGAGATGCCCATCCCCGCTCCTACCTGGTGGAAAACTTTGAAAATTTCTTCTTTTTCAAGGTCCGTAAGCTTTCTTTCCAATAGTTCAAATGACCGGATCGAGTAGTCGATGAGCATGAATAATACGTCCCGGTAAGCCCAATCCGGGATCTTTGCGCCGCGCTTGTTTTCTACTTCCCGGTGGATCGCTGCGATCTGCTCGATCGCCCGCATTGCGCCGGTGTAATCTGAAAATACGATTTTCCGGGCATAAGTAACTGTGGAAAATAACCTTCCCAGCGGATCAGCAGGCAATTTTCCTGTGAAGTAAAGCCAGTCGACCGATTTGTTCAATGCAAATTCTGCCGAAGCCCCGGCAAAAATAAAAAGTATCGTATCTGCTTTGCCCCAGATTTCCCGCACAATCGACCCTTCTTCAACAAACCATTTTACTGTCGAAAATTCTTTTTCCAATTCCTGAACCTGAGCTTCCATAATTTTAATATTAAAAAGTACTTTGAGTTGCAAAGTAATCTATTTATCGTTTCTCTGTCAAGCGTATATAAATGTTTGAGTCCAATTTTTCTCCCATACCTCCGGCGCAGTTCAGATCATAATATGTGCAGTTGATCCCGCCGATTTTGCAATGTGGCAATTCAGTCATAGCATAAAAACCTGTCGCGAATGAATTTTGAACCAGCATTTAACAATCAGCCAAAATGAAAAATAAGATGAACAACTTTTCCCACAACAAATTTCTGCGCCAAATTGGTCGCCAGGTCACCAAGCAGGCATTCTTGATCACACTCGCCGCCTCCTGCATTTTTTCCTGCGAAACGAAGGACGACATGCAGCCTGGCGGTGGCGACGGTGCGGGAAAATCGGGTTACCTGGTGGGTAAAGTGACGGATCAAAACGGCCAGGGCGTGGCCGGAGCAACGATTTATACTGCCAATACCGTTTTCAAAGACCGCGGCGCGGAGGTTACTTCTTCTTCAAATGGTGCATACAAAATCGCGATGGTGGAAGGCCTGGGGCAGTGGATTGCGAAGGCGTATACTTTGGCCGAATATAACGGCCGGGTTTATAAAATGCCGCTGCATCCGGAAAATTCGGATTCGTTTACGGCCGAAGAAAAACCGGTGCGAAATTTCGAGTGGCGGATCCAGGGACACATGCCGGACAAAGGCCTGAATCTCTATTATGGTGGCTCGGCCGAGCTTTACCGCGATCTAAATTCGAATCTGTATGATTCAGAAAATGTGGAATTTACATTTACGCCAGTCGGTCCGCTGATTGATGGTTCCGCAGGCAAAACATTAAAACTAAGCGGCGGAAAAAGTGGCTCCAACAACTATAACCGCATCGACGACATTCCCATCGGCCGCTACAAAGTTTCAGCAATTTACAAACCGACCGGGGAAACATTGGGCGTACGGGACGCCTGGAATGATTACGATTATTATACAACAATCACCGTGGATTTCATGGGAACAGAAAACTCCTACCGCGCCAATCAAATGGGCATCGGGTTTACGGACCTTTGACCTCACTTTCGCTGCTGCGCGAAAAGCCAATCCATCAAACCTGGCGTATTTCGCACATCAGACCAGATATCATGGCCGGCCTGGGAAAATTCGGAGTAGCGGGGATTTCCACCGGCCTTTTTGATAGCCGCGATCATATCACGCGTGCCGCTCACCGGCGCCAGCCGGTCGCGGGCGCCATGAAATGCCCATACCGGCATATCGACTAATTTCGAAGCATACTTCACATCGCCGCCTCCGCAAATAGGAATAGCCGCAGCAAACAAGACAAACAATCAGCGGATAACGTTTAGTCGAATCGTAATCAATCGGGGTCACAAACTTGTATCGCAATGTGTCGCCAGAATCGTTAACATAGTTTTTGGCTCCAAATTTCTTTGCCTGCCTGATCGCCTCCGGGGTTAGTCTGAAAGGCGCTATGGCCCTCGCACTTTCACTGGCAAATCCAAAACCAGCCAGTATCAAGGCGAAAATAGCCACCACTTTCAAAAGCTCTCTCAGAACTCGCGGAGGGGCTTGCTGCTGATCGGCCACCAGCCTAGACTCTTCTATTAAATTAATCAAAAAGAAAACCGGTACAAGAATGCTGACCAAACCTGTCGCCCGATGAATATTTTCAAGTACCGACCTCAGCCCGACATCGGCGGTTTTAACAGCCCATATCAATGTAACCAGCAAAACAGGCCCTGCTATCAAAGCGAGCAGGCCGCCACGCTTCAACCAGGGACGTGCGCGTGCAGGAGAAATGACCAGGCTCGCGGCATACAAAATGCCGATGCTGATTGTGATTACCGAAAACGGCACATACATCTTTTGTAAATCTCGATACAGCAGCAAGTTAAATACGAGCACATATTGACAAAAGGTCGCCACCGTTGCCGCCGTGCCCGCAAAAAATGCAAAAATCGATAGCCTTTCCTGAAAAAATAGTGGAGTATCGAAAAAGAAGATATCAGAAAAATGAATGTTAAAACCAATAGCCAGGGATAAAACGAGCCGAAAACTACTCTCTGTCAAGCCCTTACATACATCATCAGTTTATTGCGTATTTAAACGGTTAGCTTCGCTGCCTGGCAACCTTTTAGCGCTAACCGACTGTCTATGTAACCGGATACTTAACGCCCGATCCTGCTATGAAAAATTGGTTTCCCTTACTTCTCTCAATGCTCATTCTTCCGGCAGCCGCGCAGGCGCAGTGGACGAGGCAGATCGGTATCAATGTTGTCCCGCTCATTGCCAGGACTTTGGAAGTGAACAGCGAGTTCAGCGACCATCCCGGATACGGCCTGACTTTAAGTGCAGGGCATACATTCAGAACACCGCATACCGGCCTGATCAATTATGATGTTTACGACGGGATCGACGACCGGAAAACGTCCGGAACATTTGTCAAAGCCGGTATCAAACTCAACCTGAACAGCATTACGGGAACCGTGCAGCGCACCAACTTTTACATTGGCACGGCGCTGATTTTATCACAATACCGCCAAACCGCCATGAAAAGAGAGTTGGACGATGTCGACAGAGTAACTTTTCCTGTTTCGACAAGTGGGGTTACACTTTGCCCGGCCGTTTCCATGGGATTTACAACAAAAATTGGCAAGCATTTAATCTTCGATTGGGGTGTCCAGAAAGCCTTTGTGTACCGGGAAGATGATTTTATAGGCACACGGGCCAGAAATTACCAGCCTGGGGCTGGCGCAGAGCAGGCCACTCCCTTTGTTTCTTACGTTCAGGGAATGTTATCGCTGAGATACCGATTTTGAAATCCGGGTTTCAATTCAATCCCAAAAATTCCAGCACCATCGTCGCCGTCGCCTCGGGCATTTTGCTGCCTTTTGTATATGAAATTTCTTCTCCGATAAACGAGCCGTGCGTGCCGGGAATGACGGCCAGCCGGGCATCGGGGATGAGCTGAGACATCGCGACGACGTGCGGTACCGTAATCACATCTTTATCTGCGACCATCAGCAGCGCCGGTGCTTTTATGGAACGCAGGTCATTGTCGGTCCAATCCTTGAATGCGATGCGCCGCGCCCGGTCTTTTTCAAACATTGCCTGCAATCCTTTCGGATCGGGATTGACGCGCATATAACCGGTTTTTAGCAGCTCGGGCATGCTTTCGATCGTCGCGGTTTCCATAAAATCAAAGAAACCTTCCATCATTCCGGCCCGCGTATAGTTGGAAGAAACAACAACAATTTTATTCAAAATCTCAGGATAACTCATCGCGATTTGCATCGTGGTGCAGCCACCGTCGCTAAAACCCAGAATGTTGGCCTTTTCGACTTTTAAATGCTTCAATAAGGCAACCACATCACTGGCATCTTGCTGGTAGGATTCCGGCGCGGCGCGGTCGCTGGTGCGGCCGTGGGCTTGTAATTCTACTGCAATCAGCTGGCTGTGAGGGGCAAGCAGTGGTATCAGGTTTGCAAAACTCGTTTCGATCGTCGAGCCGCCGCCATGGATGAGTACCAGCGGCACGCTGCCCGATGGTAAATCCGACGCTCCGCTCTCGCCGTGGATTTCGTAGTACATTTTCAGCCCGTTGACCGGGGCGTAGCCGGATGATTTTAATGTGACCATTTTTCTGGATTGTGCATTTGATAAAATGCTGGTTCCAAAGAGCAGCAAGGCCAGCAGGAACCAGTTTTTGAGTTGGAACAACATATTATAAACCCGCTTTCCGGTTTTGCAGATAAGCATCGAGCTTCGCGACATTCTGCTTCAATCCTTCGGCCGCATTGTGAGCCTTCACCACGCCGCGAAGTAGCTCCGCAGATTCGAAAAGCATTTGCCATTTAAGGAAAGTCTGTTCACCAAGCGCCTCAAACTCAACCGTAGCCGTAAAATGCGGATGCGAAATATGGTCGTAAACCAGCTTTTTAAAAGGGATCACTTCCCGAAATACGCTGCGATTGGGATAAACGGTCCCATCCGGACTGAGCATCACCAGATCCCACGCGCCGCCGGCTTCCACATCCATGACCGAAATGTCCGTCGAAAATCCGTTTGGCCCCCACCATTTCGAAATGTGCTCGGGTTGCGTCCACACCTCCCACACCAGCTCGATGGGCGCATTAATGGTCCTGGTAATGAGCAGCTCACGGTCACTCGTACTGCTTTGTTCATTTGCCATACCGCTCTTTTTTTAGTTGTTCCAAATACTTTTCCATTTCGTCCAGCTTGCTTTCCCAATGTTGGCGGTACTGGTCCACCCACACCGACACTTCACTCAGCTGCTGCAACTGCGCCTCACAAACCCGGTCACGCCCCTCCTGCCGCACCCGGATCAAACCGCAATCTGTCAGAATCTTCACGTGCAGTGAAATCGCCTGCCTTGTCACATCAAACTGCTCGGCAATCGCATTTACATTCAGCGGCTTGGTTGAGATCATATTAATGATCGCGCGTCGCGTCGGGTCTGCGATGGCCTGATATACATCACGTCTCATTTCCATAATATGCAAGTAAGTACTTGCGAATTTAAAGGCAAGCATTTACTTGCACAAACATTTCCGAGACTTTATTTTGTGAGCATTACTTGTTTAAAAAGGAATGTTGGATTTTCTGCCTGGCTAATCAACCCGCCGCCTCGTCAGGCTCCTTGATTTTCAGGTTTTTGATAAAAAGAAAAGCTACCAGAGCGCCCAGGAGCCCGAGCGCCGCCGAGATCCGCATGATGATGGCGTAAGCGTGGATAAAAGATTCGTGGTAAGCTGTCCGGATCTCCTTTTTTTGTGAAGTAGAAACTGATTGTGGCACTTTTGCATTACCCAGGTTTTCAGCTTGTTGCAGCATTTCAGTCTGCACATTTGGCGCTACCGGAATGTTTCTGGTCTGCTCTTTTAATTCTCCCGAAAAAAATAAAACCGCCAGCGCACCGAAAATGGCATTGGCAAAAACATTGGCGACCCGGGTCATCGCATTGTTAACCCCCGAAGCCGTTCCCGACAAATGTTCGCTGACCGAACCCATCACAGCCGTAGTCAGCGGCGAAACCGTAAAAGACATTCCTAAACCAAAAACCAGAATGCCCGGAAAAAATGTCGTCCAGTAATCGGCGGGGCCGCTGGTTTGTTTTACAAAAGACAAGATCAGCAGCCCTAGTCCTGCCGTAGCCGGGCCAAAAATCAGAAAAAGCCGGGGGCCGTGCTGATCAGAAAGTCTGCCAGCAAAACGTGCCAGCAAGATCATTAAAATAGTAAAAGGCAAAAAAGTCAGCCCCGATTGCAGCTGACTGTACCCCTGGACCTGAACCAGATTGAGCGAAAGAAAGAGCATACCGCCGCCTAGTCCGGCGTAAAGAAAAAACGTAAGCAAATTGGCGCCGCTGAATGTTGGGTTCTTGAATAACGTCAGCGGCATCATCGGGTGGGCACTTTTATATTCCAGAAAAATAAACGCGATCAGCAACAATACTCCGCCGCCCAGCGCCGCGTAAGTCTGGATATGGTCAAAACCAATGTCGGGTATCCGCAAAAACCCGAGCGTCAATGCTGCGAGTGATAACGCGATGAGAATTGATCCGGCAATGTCCAGCGGCTGGGCAGAAGGCTGCTCCTCAGTCACTTTGGCTTTGAACCACAAAACTAGCAGCGCGGCGATGCCGATCGGCACATTGATGAAAAAGATATAGCGCCACAAACCGGCATCGGCCAGCGCGCCGCCCAGCAAAGGCCCGCCCAAAGTGACGATTGTTGTAAATGAAGACCACGTCCCGATCGCCCGGCCCCGCTCCTTTTCGTGAATCGACGAAGAAATGACGGACAGACTGCCGGGAATCATAAATGCGCCGCCGATCCCCTGCAACAATCTGAAAATGACCAACATGTTCACATTCGCCGCAAATCCACAGGCCACGGAGCCGCAGATAAACAAGGCTATCCCGGCCATAAAAACCTTTTTTCGCCCGAGTTTATCACCCAGCGTCCCGCCGATCAGGATCAGCGCCGCGAGCATGAGCAGGTACGCATTCAAAATCCAGAACAAACCACTGCTGGTGGCGTGAAGGTCCTGCTGCAAGGCCGGGAGGATCACATTCAATGCGGTACCGTCGATAAATGCCATCGCGGATGCCAGGATCGAGGACGTCATGATCCATTTGCCTTCACTACTTCCCAGCGAAACTGTTGGCATATTGTCGGGTGGTTTTTAAGTGTGCATATTACCTTAAAATTAAATATGATCCACATTTACTGTCGGCCTGAGTAAGTCCATGGCTGGGTGTAGCTTATCTTTTAAAATTTGTCCCGACTACCCCCCTAAGATGTCCCTTGCAGGGACGATGCGGCTCGTGGAGACAGGCTACATTTGATCATTCTTTCACATTAACCTTTTAAACACTTTATCCATGCCCAAACTGAACACTTACCTCAACTTCGACGGACAGGCGGAGGAGGCTTTCACTTTTTACAAATCCGTTTTCGGCGGAGAATTCAGGATGATCAATAGAATGTCCGACATGCCGGGCGTCGAGAATCTTCCTGAAAATGAGCGCAACCGGATCATGCACATTTCACTTCCGATCGGAAATGACGTCCTCATGGCGTCGGACATTGTGCCTTCTATGGGCCATGTGCTCAACAAAGGCAACTACGCGTACGTGTCTGTTTTTGTGGAAAGCCGCGAGGAAGCCGACCGTATTTTTGCCGGTTTGTCCGTAGGCGGTGACATTGAAATGCCGATGGAAGATGCGTTTTGGGGAGATTATTTCGGAAGCTTTAAAGATAAATATGGCGTAGGCTGGATGATCAACCTGCCGAATCAGCATTAACATTTGATTTTATCCAAAACAAAAAACGGGCTGTTCCTTCATGAGGGGCAGCCTGTTTTTTATTAGCAATGCCAACTGCTTTTTACGTAAAAGTAATTTGTCAGAGCGTATAGAAGGCAGCGTTCAATTTTCCTGAATTTTTTTTTTCTCAGCTTGGAACCGGGTTTTTTGTGCATTTATACCGCTTTGTAAATCGCTGGTTTAGTTTAGGTTAATCAAAAAATTAAACCGTATATTGCTTTATACTACAATCCTCTATAACCTATGCCCAAAGTTGTTATTCTCGGAGGGGGGGTCGCCGGCATGAGCGCGGCGCATGAATTGATCGAGCGCGGATTTGAAGTGGATGTTTATGAAAAAAAGCCGGTATACCTGGGCGGAAAAGCCCGGAGTGTGGCGGTCCCGGGTTCCAATCTGCAAAGTCCCGACGGTTATCTGCCCGGAGAGCATGGTTTTCGCTTTTTTCCTGGATTTTACCAGCACATTACCGACACCATGAAACGCATTCCGTTCACTGATTCGAAGGGACGGAAGAACAGGAATGGCGTTTTTGATAATCTGGTGGATGTAACCCGCGTGGGGATCTTACGAAATGGTAAAAAACCGATTATTACGATTGTCAGTTTTCCAAAATCGCTGGCCGACATTGAAGCCGCGATCTCGGTGCTGCATACCCATGATACCGGCCTGCTGCCCGGCGAAGCGAAATTCTTTGGTACCAAGGTTTTACAATTGATGACTTCCTGCCAGCGCCGGCGGGATCTGGAATATGAGAAAATCGGCTGGTGGGAATTTATGGATGCCGATAACCACAGCCAGGGTTACCAGCATTTACTCGTCGAAGGTTTGACAAGAACATTGGTAGCGGCTAATGCCAAATTTGCCAGTACCAAAACCGGCGGCGACATTTTTATCCAGCTATTATTTAACATTGCCAACCCCGGCATGCACACCGACCGTGTTTTAAACGGCCCGACCAATGATGTGTGGCTGAAACCCTGGGAAGATTATCTGACAAAAAAAGGCGTGCGGTTTTTCAAAGGTGCACTCGTCGAAAAGCTGATTTGTAATAATAAAAATAATGTTACTGGCGTGCAGATCCAGAATTGGGAAAAATCTACGGACAATAACTATGTACCGTACGATCCACCTGCTGCCGGCGACTACTACCTGCTCGCCACGCCCGTGGAAGTAGCCGCGGTGGTGATACCCGATGAAGTGAAGCAAAATAATGGCAGCCTCGAACACATTACTGAGCTGGCCAAGGATGTGGCGTGGATGAACGGTATCCAGTTTTATCTCAACAAGACGCTCGATGTAGTGCAGGGACATTGCATTTACGTGGACAGCCAGTGGGCGATTACGTCGATTTCTCAGCTGCCTTTCTGGGGAGATTATGATATCCGTACCAAAGGCGACGGGCATGTGAAGGCAATTTTGTCGGTGGATGTGTCGGATTGGGATGAATATTTTCCGCCGCTGGGCGCTGCAGATCCGTCGGGTTTGACGCCGATGAAGGCCAAGGATTGCAAGACTTATGATGAAATAGAGGCGCGGGTGTGGGAGCAGCTCAAACGCAGCCTGAATGTGAACGGTGCCGAAATACTGACAGATGATATGAAGCAGGGCACTTATACCGACAACAGCCAGACATTCAAAGGTTACTACCTCGACCATTCTTTGAACGAAGAAAATACGCCGGCTGCCAAAGATCCCAGTGCGTCTGATCCGGGCAAATCGTCATTTAAGATCGAGTTGGTAGACCACGAGCCGCTGCTGGTGAATACGGTGAACAGCTGGGCCAACCGTCCCGATGCGTTTTTACCCGGCACGTCCAACCTCTTCCTCGCCTCCGATTACGTCCGCACCAACACCGACCTCGCGACGATGGAGGGCGCTAATGAAGCTGCGCGGCGGGCTGTAAACTGCATTATCGACGTTTCAGGCCAGGATGCGCCAGCCTGCAAGATCTGGAATTTGCACGAGCCCGTTTTTTTCGCACCTTTTAAATGGTACGATGCCTGGCGGTACCGGCAGGGAATGCCTTACAAAAAGCCGCCGAAATGGTTTGATAACCTGATGGTGGTCTGGGGCATCATTTACGGCGCCGGATTTTTCCTCTACACAGCCTGGACATTTGTGACCGGCTGGTTTTCCAAAAAATAAAAGCGCCTGAAAAGCCTATGGACAACCCTATACTGAACCTGAAAGATTATACCGTCGCCGAGTTGGTCATATTCGGGGTGGGCTGCTTTCTCTGGATCCTGGTTTATTTCTTTACGCTGAAAAGCATTTACCAACGTCAGTTCATCGAAATCCCGGTTGTGACGGTCTGGGGCAACATTGTTTGGGAATTTTTATGGAGCTTCGTTTTCGTGCCGGATATCGGGAGCCTGTTTACCTGGGGTTACCGGATCTGGTTTTTCATGGATTGTTTTATCGTGATCGGGGCTTTCCGCTACGGTTATAAACAAATGAACCTGCCTGTTTTTGTCAAACATTTTAAATTGCTCAGCGTCTTCGGTATCCTCGCCTGGGCGCCGCTTTTATATTTTTATATCAAGATTTACGATTATCCGCTCAGTAAAATGGGGGCGTTTTCAGGTTACATTTTGAATATCTTGATCTCCGGGCTGTACATTACGATGGCTTTGCGGATGAACCAGTGGAAATCATTTTCGTACCCGGCTGCCTGGTGCAAAGGTGTAGGCACGCTGCTGATCTCCATTTTCTGCTTCCTGCATTTCACCGACGGTTTCCTGCTCACGATGTGCATCATTACCGGACTGCTGGATGCGATTTATATTTATTTGTTCACAAAAGAGCGCAGCAACCCTGCGGCCTTTGTATGAGACGGTTATTGTTTGAAAAAGGGTATTTCTGGAAGCAGCTCGGCTTCGAGGGGCTGGATGACGAGGAGTTTAAAAAGCGTACGACTGCCGTGCAGCTCGCGATTTTTACGGGCGTTTGCGGGGCAATTTATTGCGGGGTGTACATTCTGCTGGGTTTCCCGAATGTGGTTTACGGTGTCAGTACTTATCTGATCGTTTGTGCTGGAAACCTGCTTTATTTACGGTTTACCCATCATTATAATGGTTTCGGGATTATCCAGCTTGCGCTGATTTTCCTTTTTCCGCTCATTTGCCAGCTTGCCATCGGCGGGTTTATTGCATCCAGCGCGGTGATCCTGGCAGCATTTCTGGCACCGGCGGGTGCATTATTGTATGCGAGCAAAAAAGTGGCCCGCATTTCTTTTTACGTTTTTATGGCCGTGATCGCCGGGGCGGCGGTGTGGGAGCATTTTTACGCGCCGCCGGGCGAGGTTTTGCCGAGGGGCATCGTCATTTTCTTTTTTGCTTCCAATACCATCATGATCTGCGCGATCGTGTATTTTTTGCTCGAAAGCTTTCTCAAAAAACAGGAAGAACTTCGCGCCGAGCTTCGCGAATCATTGAATAACCTCCGTACCACGCAAAGTCAACTGATCCAGGCGGAGAAAATGGCAAGTCTTGGCCAGCTTACTGCCGGTATCGCCCACGAAATCCAGAACCCGCTCAATTTTGTCAACAACTTTTCGGAGCTCAATATGGAGCTGACGGAAGAACTCAAAGAGGAACTAAAAAAAGAACACGCTGATCCTGAGCTGCTTGGAGAACTGGTAACAGATTTAATAGAAAACCAAAAAAAGATCGTACACCATGGTGGGCGGGCGGCCAGCATTATCAAAGGTATGCTCGAACATTCGCGGACCGGCAGCGGCCAGCTTGAACTGACGGGCATTAATCAGCTCGCGGAGGAATTTTTGCACCTCGCCTACCACGGCCAGCGAGCCAAAGACAGCACATTCTATGTCCGGCTCCACCAGGATTTTACATTTGGTTTGCCGGAGATCAAAGTCATACCTCAGGATCTGGGCCGGGTGATCCTAAACCTTTTAAACAATGGTTTTTACGCCACCAGGAAAAAGGTTTTGCACAACATTCCCGGCTATGAGCCCACGGTGACGATCTCTACCAGGCAGGTTTCCCAATACATTCACATTATTATCACCGACAATGGCACCGGCATTCCCGACGATGTGAAATCCAACATTTTCCAGCCATTTTTTACCACAAAACCCACCGGCGAAGGTACGGGCCTGGGCCTCTCGCTTTCTTACGACATTATCACCGGCGCCCACGGCGGGACAATTGAGGTGGAAAGTACCCTTGGTGAGGGCTCGAAGTTTGTGATTGTGCTGCCTGTCAGGAGGTAAGCAGAGTGCGCGGTGACTGGCTCAGTTTTTGTACTTCGTTTGAAAAAACATCAACAAACATGAGCACGAAAGACGATAAGTTACCACGGGAAACTGAGGACCCTAACAATGATAGTAAAGTAATTCCGCAAGGATCGAATGCTGTGAAAGACCCGGACGAGTGGACTACCGGCGACGAACCGATGACCGGCGCCCAGCAATCCTATCTCAAAACACTTTCGGACGAAGCAGGTGTGGAATTTGACAGTACATTGTCGAAAGCCGACGCTTCCAAACGCATCGACGAGTTGCAGCATAAAACCGGCAGGGGTTTGCAGAACGGTTAATTTCGCTGCTTCCTCTCACAGCTTTTTATATTTCTTCACATCTGAGGGAACACAGCCGGTAAGGGTCATTTCCTCATTGGCCAAAGCGAACGTCCAGACCTGGCACTGGATGCAGCTTGAAACACAATTAGTATTATCAGGAACTTTCAATGTTCTGGTAATCAAAACAATGGATCCGTTGATATTCAGCGAAGCAGGATGGCAGCACACGCCTTCCTGCTTATAGTCCAATATGACGCCATCATGCCTGATCTCAATGTTATTTAGTGCATCAAAGGGCAGATCCTGCCAGGATTTAATGCCGGCACCCTCAATCTGTATAGCAGTCAGTTTCCACTTACCAACCAAGGGTTTTATCAGCGGGTTTGGCTCAACAGGCTCTTTCTCACAACCCATCACAGCAAGCAGCAGCAGTAAAAATATGGAGGTAAAGCGTCGCATTTTCCTGTTTGTTGATGTGTCGTAACTAGGTAGTTGAATTTTATTCAATATAGCAAAAAGATCAATGTTGTTTACTCCCGGACACAATGATCAAACTATAAAAGATGAGCCGAATAAATGCATTAATCGGCTCAAAAAATACGTATATTTGAGCCGAATAGAGAAATTAATCGGCTCATGCGCTACAACTGGCAACTTCCCGACTGGCCTGATTTTCAATACGATCTGACCGAAACCGACGAGCTTTTACACGCTTTGGCCATTGTGCGCGGACAAATGGAAGGTTTGATGACGGCGGTACCCAAAGATGTGCAGGTAGGAACACTGATCGATACCCTCGTGCAGGAGGCGATCAAAACATCCGAGATTGAAGGCGAGTACCTGAGCCGGCAGGATGTGGCGTCGTCGATCCGCAACAATCTCGGCCTGAACGAAAAGCCCGAAAATGTAAAGGACAAAAAAGCGCAGGGGGCGGCAGAACTGATGGTTGATGCGCGGAATACTTTTGCTGAAAAGCTCACGGAGAAAAAGCTTTTTGAATGGCACAAAATGTTGTTAAAAAACAGCAAGAATATTAATACGGGTGTCTGGCGAAAAAGTAAAGAGCCGATGCAGGTGGTTTCCGGTACGATCGGGAAGGAAAAAGTGCATTTCGAAGCGCCGCCTTCGAGCCGGGTGCAGGAGGAGATGGACCGGTTTATCCGCTGGTTCAATGATAGCGGGCCAGGTGGGAAAAACGAGATTAAAAGACCAGCAGTACGCTCGGCGATTGTGCATTTATATTTTGAATCAATACACCCTTTTGAAGATGGGAATGGTCGTATCGGGCGCGTGCTGGCCGAAAAAGCGTTATCGCAAACGCAGGGGCGGCCGGTGCTGCTAAGTCTCTCACGAAAAATAGAAGCCGCGCGCAAAAACTATTATAAAGAACTGGAACTGGCGCAGCGCAGCAACGAAATTACGCGGTGGGTACATTACTTTGTGTGGGTAATACTGGCGGCGCAAACCGAGGCGAAAAACCTGCTGGATTTCAGTCTGAATAAAGCCCGGTTTTTCGATCAATATAAAGCAGAGATGAACCCGCGCCAGTTGAAAGCGATCAAGAAAATGCTGAAAGATGGGCCGGATAATTTTGAAGGAGGTATGACGGCCCAAAAATATATGTCGATCACCAAAACCTCCAAGGCGACGGCTACCCGTGATTTACAGGAGCTTGTGGAACTAGGTTGTCTCGTCGCCGTTGGTGGCGGCCGCAGCACGCATTATGAAGTAAAGATCCCGCCAGAGTTTTAATTTTTATCCCTAAATTGAACACCTTAATATCAAAAAAATGATGACCAAAAAATTCCAAACCTACCTTCGGGCGTCTTTTGCTTTGGCACTGAGCCTGATAACCGGTCTCGCTTCCATGCAGGCCAACGCTTCAAAACCACTTGCAACTCCTCTGGAAGGACGCTGGGACATTACCGTCGATGTGGACGGCAAGCCGCTTCCCTCCTGGCTGGAAGTGCGGCACTCGGGTTATAGTACGCTGGTAGGCCAGTTTACCGGCTTTTCCGGCAGCGCCCGGCCGATTGCAGAAGTGAAATTCAAAGAGGGCAAATTCAATTTCGCAATTCCGAAACAGTGGGAAAAAGGCGACAAAGAACTGATGGTAGAAGGAACCGTTTCGGGCGAATCCATCACCGGCTCGCTTACTACCCCGGAAGGAAAAACGTACAATTGGAAAGGTGTCCGCGCTCCGGCACTACGCCCTACCGCGCAGCCAGCCTGGGGAGCGCCGATTAAATTAACCGCTGGAAACGAGATTAAAGGATGGCACCCCATGGGCGCTGTCAACCAGTGGATCGCTGAAAATGGCATTTTGAAAAGCCCGAAATCAGGCGCTAACCTGGTAACCGATCAGAAATTCAAAGATTTTAAACTGCACATTGAATTCCGCATTCCGAAAGGCAGCAACAGCGGCGTGTACCTGCGCGGCAGATACGAAGTGCAGGTGACCGACTCAAAAGGTATGGAGCCCGCTTTGGACCAGATGGCTTCTATTTATGGTTTTATCGCGCCAAGCGAAATGGTAGCGAAAGAAGCCGGCGAGTGGAATTCTTACGACATTACGCTGGTGGGCAGGATGTTAACTTTGGTTGCAAACGGTAAAACGGTGATCAGCAACCAGGAAATCCCGGGCATTACCGGCGGCGCGCTGGATAGCAATGAAGGCGAGCCTGGCCCGCTGTACATTCAGGGAGATCACGGCCCGGTAGAATACCAGAATATTGTAATCACCCCGGCGAAGTAATTTTCTTAGTAAAACATTAACATTAAAAATGGCCGCAGTTCACTAAGAGCTGCGGCCATTTTTTTTATGGTATAACTTACTTTTTTAAAGGGATCAATTCACGCAGTTTTTCATCCCGCAAATACAGTCCAGCCCAAACCAGTATCCCGAATACCGCAGCAAAATAAAGCGGCTGTCCGGCACGTACCATGATTGCAATCGCACCGCCCAGGTATCCTGTGATGAGTATCGCGCCCAGGATCGCGGTTCTTGGAATAATGTATAAAATCGTAGAGATAAGTAGTGCGATGCCAATGTTCTGCACCTGATCCACCGGCCAGCCTAGCTGCGCCGAACCTTCGATGGAATGCGATTCCTTGATGACTTTCATGATTGCGTCGAAAAGCAGGAACAGAATGCATAAGCCGCTGATAATCTTGCCTGCAAGTGCAGCTTTGTTTGTGGACTTTTTTTCAGTTGGGTTAACAAATGTGGCTTCCATGATCTTATCTTTTAGGTTAAAGTGTTTATCTGGTTATTTTCTTTTACAAAGCTACTATCAGGAATTTCTGCCGACGCTGTGCAAATACGGCAAATGTGAGGGCCTTTTGCGCCAACTAGTAGAAGGCAGTGCGTACCGGCTTCTTAACTTCTGAAAAAAGCACCTTCAACATGATTTCCAAAATTGCTTCCTGCATATTCTTCACACTTTTTATTTCCTCAATATGCCGCGCGGACGATGGGTACAGGCTCTGGCTGAAATACGATGAAATCAAAGATGCGGTTATTAAAAAGCAATATACCGGACAAACTCGCTTCATCGCACTATCGGGTAGCAGCAAAACATTGGAGGCGGCAGCGGGTGAACTACAAATTGCATTAAAAGGAATGTTGGGCGTGAATGTACCAACTGTGAAAAAGCCGGTAGCAGGCAGCAGCGGCATTATTCTGGAAATATTGCCCGCCTCTAACCAGAGAATCGGGGATGAAGGATATGTGATTTCAAGACAATCGGGAAACATTCACATTGCCGGAAAAACGGACGCCGGGATACTTTACGGCACTTTTGCTTTGTTGCGGCAAATGCAGCAAAACTTACCTTTAACCCACATTTCCATCGAAAGCAGTCCGAAAATTCAGTTGCGGATGCTCAATCACTGGGACAATCCGGAGGGTACCATCGAACGCGGCTATGCGGGCTCATCACTGTGGAAATGGTACGATTTGCCCGAGGGTGTGGATCCGAGGTACCGGGATTATGCCCGCGCCAATGCTTCTATCGGGATCAATGGTACGGTGGTCAATAATGTGAATGCAAGCGCTCGGTTTTTGACTGCCGAATATTTGCACAAAGTCGCGGCGCTGGCAAATGTCTTTCGTGCTTACGGGATCAAAACTTACTTATCCGTCTATTTCGCCGCTCCCAAAACATTGGGCGGACTGAAAACTTCCGACCCGCTCGATCCCCAGGTACAGGCCTGGTGGAATGCAAAAGTGAAGGAGATTTACAGTATTATCCCGGACTTCGGCGGCCTGCTCGTGAAAGCCAATTCAGAGGGTGAGCCAGGCCCGCAGGATTACGGCCGCACTCACGCCGACGGTGCAAATATGCTCGCAGAAGCCTTGAGACCCTATAAAGGTGTTGTGATCTGGCGGGCATTTGTGTACAAAGCCGATCCAAATGCGGACAGGTTCAAAGCTGCTTACGAAGAATTTACGCCGTTGGACGGGAAGTTCGAAAAGAATGTGATCGTGCAGGTTAAAAACGGCCCGATCGATTTTCAGCCCCGCGAGCCATTTTCTCCGCTTTTTGGAAATATGCCCAAAACACCGCTGGGGATGGAGTTTCAAATTACGCAGGAATACCTGGGCTTTGCGACGCACCTGGTTTACGAAGCGCCGATTTTTAAAGAATGTCTGGATTCGGACACTTATGCCAATGGCAAAGGGTCGACGGTGGCGAAAGTCGTGGACGGAAGCCTTCACCAATATCCGATAACCGCCATCGCCGGCGTGGCTAATACTGGCTCCAACCGCAACTGGACAGGAAATCCGATGGCCGCCGCCAACTGGTATGCATTTGGCCGACTGGCCTGGGACCATACATTATCGGCGCAGAATATCGCGAAGGAGTGGGTGAAAATGACATTGACCAGCGAAGAACAATCTTCAAACAGGATCGTAAACCTGATGCTAAAATCGAGGGAAATTTATGTGGATTACAATACGCCGCTCGGTCTTTCAAGACCTTGGTCTGGTGTACATTACGCTCCTGAACCCTGGCAAAACCGCAGCTCCCGCCCCGACTGGACGGCGTTATATTACCACCGCGCCGACTCGGCAGGAATCGGTTTCAATAGGACTATCACCGGCAGCGACGCGCTGAGCCAGTACCGGCCCGAAGTAAGAAAACAATGGGAAAATCCCGAAACCTGCCCCCTGCCCTACCTGCTGTGGTTTCACCATGTTTCGTGGGACAAGAAACTTTCAAACGGAAAATCCCTCTGGCAAGAACTCTGCACCAGATTCTACACCGGCGCCGATTCTGTAAAATGGATGCAAAACGAGTGGTCGGCCGTTAAAAATAACATGGATCCCGAAATGCATGCCGACGTCGCAGCCCGTCTGGAAAAGCAGCAAAGAGAAGCCATCTGGTGGCGTGATGCCTGGGTTTTGTACCTGCAATCGCTTTCGAAGCAGCCTTTACCGGCACCATTTAAGCAACCCGAAATGACATTAGAGGAACTGAAGCAGTCAGTGAATGTCTATTTGATGCGTTGAGAATTCAATCTTTTTTCGGCACAAACTCATCGGTGAAATGCTTCTTTGCCTTCGGCTGGGCGAACTTATCAGCATTGTAGGTCTGCGAATTTCCCCTGGGAATGGAGAGCGATTTCCATTCATTATTAAGCAGCATTTTCCCAATAAAAACGATCTGCCCGATATGATAAGGATAATGCGCCAGCTGCCGGTTAATCGCCTCGGTCACCGTGTGGCCCTGGTTGCGGATATAAATAATGGTATCAATGTTATCTGCATTCACCGAGTCCAGTGCGCCGAAAAGACAAGCCCAGCCCTCGTTCCATTTTGCCATTAATTCCTGCCGGTCGGCGATGTCATTTTCAAATTCCGCCTCCCGGTCCCGCGATGCCTTTTCACCGTCGGTCGTCAAAAAATCCGTCCACCGAGAAAGCATATTTCCCCACAAATGTTTGACAATCATGCCAATACTATTGCTCTCTTCATTAAATTGAAAAAACAGCTGACTATCCGTCAGCTGTTCCATCGTCTTCTCCCCAAGCATTTTACAATATTCAAATTGCTTCCTAACACTTTCGAGATAGTCGCTTTGCATGGTTGACAGGTTTTTGTAAACCATCAATTTAAACACCTTTTAAAACTTATCCCACCAATTCCTTACCGCTTTCGTATTTCCACCCAATTTTGTCACCGCAGTCCTGAAATTATCACCGTTCAGAGAACTTTCCGTCAGCGGGTAACTCATTCTTTTTGAGACGTCTGTGACTTTGGGATCCAGGGAGCCGTCGGCGGGGAGGGCGAAGATCGGCTTGCCGGACGATGGGTCTTTGAAGTCGAGGCGCAGACGTTCGAGCCAACCTTGTATTCCCTGTGTGTACAGTGCGATCCACTTCTGTGAGCCGATGCTGTCTTTCCATTTTGCGGCGACATAAGGCACCTTTTTCAGGTAAGTCGCAATCGCCGCATCATTTAAGCCTGCAAAATGCATGTTGGCCGTGATACCTTCCTTATAGTATTGCTCGGCGGTGCCTGTCAATCCCACATTCAAACCGCGGGCGGCAATTTCAGCAAAGATGAATTTCACTTCCGCCAGATCCATCCAAACCGTAGGTGCCTGTGCGCCAATCGCGTAGCTTGAAGGCAGGCTTACTACCGCGCGGTTTCCGTTGGAACTTCCATTGCCATTTCGCAAACCATACACCTCGCCCACATATTCATTGCTATTCAAAAGTGGCTGCGCAAAAACAGGCAGACGAGGGTCGTGATACATTTTAAGGTAATCGATAAATGGTTTTGACATCGAAAAATCGGCGCGGATCTTGAAACTTTCGTTCATCGGATTGTTATTTGGCGTGGCGGGCAGCCAGTTCAATGCGGCACTTTCCTCCTGAGTACTGATAACGCCTCCACTGGCCGGATCCAGCGATTTTTTGATCGCCTCGGTGGCCTCTGCCGGCTTCACATCCACCATCCTCAAAGCAACGCGCAGCCGCAGCGAATTGGCAAATTTTTTCCAGGCCGCTACATTGCCATGGTATACAATGTCGCCGTTTTCATGCCCGGGTAGGTCAATGTCCAAAATTTTGATTTGCTCATCGAGCGTTTTCAAAATCCCTGCATAAACTTCCTCTCCTAAATCATATTTTGGCGTGACATCATCCGGGTTTAATGCTTCCGAGTAAGGGATCGGACCGTAAATGTCTGTAAGAAAGTGAAATGTGTAGGCTTTGATGATTTCGTCAATTGCAATACGGTTCTCATACCCTTCCTTTTTTTCCAACAATTCCAGCCGCTGCGACTCTTTCAACTGCGCCAGCACGTCGGCGTAAAACGTATCCCACATGTCCTGATTGGAGGGTTCACGGATCTGATAGCGGCTCTCTTCCGAATAATAGGTCGATGACCAATATTGCGCATAATACATACCCATACGCCCATTATTCCACTCGTCGGCAATGTTGACCGAGAAATTATACTGTGCATTGGTCAGCAACTGCGCGGGTGTCGCCTGCTCAGCATTGTTTGGATTTTTGTTTAATTCTTCAAAACCGTCACTGCAAGCCGCCAGCGAAATCAGCAGCAAGCCGGACACGATATTTTTCATCATTTTCATAGCGATCTATCTGATTAAAAGCCAAATGTTACATTCACACCCATCGACCGGATCGACGGAAGTGCGCCGCCTTCCAAACCCTGCCAGTTGGTGATCGAATTGGTAATTGCCGTCGGGTCGACGTGCCTGGAATTTGATTTCATCAACCAGAGATTTCGACCAGTTAATGCCAGTCTCACCCTGCTGAAAGGGGTTTTTGAAACCAGGTCCGAGGGAAGATTATATCCGAAATTGAGCTCGCGCAGATAGATGTAACTGGCGTCGACCACATCTATCGCGTTGATATTGAAGCCGCCGTTTCCGTTGCTGGTAAATTGGTCATGCGCGCTGATCACCACATCATTGGGCGTGCCGTCTTCTTTTACGCCTTCGGCGATGACGCCTTTTTCACGAATGTCACCGGCTGCGGTTTCTTCCAGGATACCGGTTTCACGGCCAAACATTTGCGTCGTCGAGAAGAAGCTGCCACCTTTCTGGAAGTCGATCAGCGCGGAAAGATTGAAACCTTTGTAGCGGAATGCGTTGATCAAACCGCCTGTAAATGAAGGCAATACTGAGCCGAGTACCTTTTGCTCTTCGGAACGCAGGTAGATACCGTCTTCGTCCACAACCTTGCGGCCTTTTGCATCATACACAAAATCGTAACCCACAATCGACCCGAACGACTCGCCTTCACGCGCTTCCAGCTGAACCGAAAATGGCGCGGGCGCGAGTACCATAATTTTCTGATCGGGCATCAGTCTGACGATCTTGTTCTTGTTTTTCGCCCAGTTCAATGTAATGTCCCAGGAGAAATTTTCAGCACTGAAAGGCGTCGCGTTCAGGCTGATTTCCAACCCTTTATTTTGCAAAAGACCTGCATTAATGTACTTGAAGGTCGCTCCCGTGGCCGCTGACTGGCTCAGGGGAATGATCTGGTTTTTAGTTTGTCGATTATAGTATGAGAAATTCAATCCCAGCCTGTTATTCAGCACTTTAAATTCCGTCCCAAACTCGTATTCGGAAGTCAGCTCCGGTTTGAGATTAGGATTGGGCAGCGTACTGGGGTAAGATACTTTCGAATCGGAGCCAAAAGGCTGGCTGAGCTGGTAGGTCAGCATGGTATTGTACGGATCGGTATCATTGCCGACCTGCGCCACGGCTGCCCTGAATTTCAGGAAGTTGATCCAATTGGCATCGATTACGCCGGATGCCACCCAGGACAGCGAACCCGACGGATAGAAATACGAATTGTGCTTGACCGGCAATGTGGACGACCAGTCATTTCGCGCGCCGAGATCCAGGAACAACATATCCTTGTAACCCAGTGAAGCACTTCCAAAAATCGAGTTGATCTGTTTTCGGGTCTTTGTATCGGTAATGTCCGGCCTGCCTACCGACGATCTCAGATTGAAAACATCCGAACTCAGTCCGTCTATGGTTTTGGAGATCAGCGTGGTACCGTTTCGCGTCATGCGGTTCAGGCCCACATTTGCATTCAACGAAAATATTTTGCCGACCGGCTTATTGTATGAAATCAGGCCCTGAAAATTGTTTTCCAGGTGACTGTACTTGCTGAGCCAGTAGAGCGGCGTGATCTGCGAGCCGATCGCAATGCGCTCTTCCTGGTTTTCAAAATAGGTATCGGTCATGAATTTCACATCCGCACTCAGACCATATCCCAGCTTGTAATTCGCTGCCAGGTTTCCAAAAACACGCGTGCGGCCATCATTCTGGTAATTTTTGTACCTCACCCAATACGGATTATTGGAAAATCTTGGCGTCGGGTCGAACCAATCCGTACGGTTCCAGGTGAGCTGTGTACCGTTGGGTAACTGGTACTCTTTCAATTTATTAAAATCGATCTGGCGCTGTCCCCACTGGGTGAATTGCAACATGACATTTGAGCCGTCGTCGGCATATCCTGTACCTGGCCGGCCGGTCGCCGAATGTGTCGAGAAATTTGCTGCGCCAGAAATCGTCAAGTTTTTGATCGCTTCAAAACTGCCGGTAATGCTGGCATTGTGGCGGTTGTATTTGGAGTTGGGCAAAATGTATTTCTGCGCCAGATTGGAATATGAAATCCGGTAAGAACCTTTATCCGCCGCGCCATCCAGCGAAATGTTGTTATTGAATGTGCCGCCTGTCTCAAAAAAGCTTTTAACATTGTTCGGCTGTGCTACCCAGGGCGTAACCTTGCCAAAATCAGGATTACCCAGGTCCTTATCCCAGCTCCAATACGGCCGGTACAATTGTCCCTCAAACTTTGGCCCCCAGGACTCATCGGTGGCATAATCCGGCAGCAAATCGTACGAACCTTTTCCGTCATTATCATCGTAACTTCCCTTCCGATCCTCCGGAAACGCCTCCGGATGATCTTTGTAATACAGCTTGGCAAATTCGTTTCCCCCACCGTATTTGTTCTGATACTTAGGCAGTTTGTAAACTTTATCAACGTTGTATCCAAAAGAATAAGACAGGTTCGGCTTCTTCGATTTTCCACCTTTCTTCGTTGTCACCACAATCACCCCGTTTGAGCCGCGACTGCCATATAATGCCGTCGCCGCTGCGCCTTTTAGCACCGTAACATTCTCAATATCATTGGGATTCAGATCCTGGATCGAGTTCCCATAGTCATACCCGCCTGAGCCGCGCTGCTGCTCCCGGGAGTTGGTATTTCGGTTTTCCATCGGCATGCCGTCGACCACAAAAAGCGGATTGTTATTGCCAAAAATCGTGTTGATGCCACGAATATTGATCTTCGCCGAGCCACCCATCGCGCCCGAATTTCCTGCGATCTGCACGCCCGCCAGCTTTCCCGATAGCGAGTTCACCAGGTTGGTTTCGCGTACATTGCTCAGTTCCTCACCGCCAATTCTTTGTGCCGCATAACCAATCGATTTTTCCTCTCTTTTGATACCCAGCGCCGTCACCACCACCTCGCCTAGCTGACGCGTATCCTCAACCAGCGCCACATTGATTTCGCTCCGATTTCTGACCGCAATCTCCTGCGTCACAAAACCGATGTAGCTCAGGATCAGCACCGTAGTATCGGCAGGGATCTTCATTTTAAACCCGCCCTCGGCGTTGGTTTGCGTACCGGTATTGGTTCCCCTGATCAAAACATTCACCCCGGCAAGCCGCGCGCCATCCTCCCTGGCCGTGACCGTCCCTGTGACGGCGCGCTCTTGTGCAAAAGCATGCAGCGAGGTGAGCAGCAGCAGGCACATTAATGAATAAAGATTTTTCATGCTAATATAGATTTGATTGAAAAATACGCGCACAATGCTCCTGGGAGGCGAAAATCGCTTCCTGAAAACCTACCGGCCGACGATATACTTTTTGGTTAATTTGAGGGCTTTCGGGGAGGAGCCCAGCTTGATTTGCAATAATAAAAGATCAGAAAAAGGAAATAAAGTTGCCCGCCCCAACCGTCGACGAATAACCCGGTTGATCGACAAAGTGCATTCGGGAGGCCTAAATCGGTTTTTCCGGTCGTTCGTCGATATATGTCTTGTGATGAATTCTTGGGTGACAGTTTGGAGTTTGTCGGTTCCAGTGATTTTTAGAAAGTGAGTGTAAGAAACAGTTTGGTACGATTGTTGATTGCCGGATTGTCATTCGAAATTCATATAAATAATTGTTACGATGGCCAGCGAACATCCCGTACACAGAAGATCAAGGAAAAGGAAGATCGGGATATTTTTCATCTCATTCATAGCCCTGATAATTGTTATCAGGCTGATTTTACCTTATGTGGTACTGCATTTTGCGAATAAAAGTCTCGCTAATATGAACGGTTACTACGGTCACATTGAGGACATTGACCTGGCGATTATCCGTGGTGCTTATAAAATTGACAGCATTTATCTGAATAAGTCGGATACGATCACTGGCAAGCAAACACCATTTTTTGCGTCGTCTGAAATTGATTTGTCGGTGGAATGGAAAGCGCTTTTCAAAGGTTCGATTGTTGGCGAATTGAAGCTCGACCGGCCCTTTTTGCTTTTTACAAAAGATAAGGTGGAGCCGAAAGAAGTAGTAAAGGATTCGGCGGATTTCCGGAAGATCCTCGACAAGTTTATGCCGCTGAGTATCAACCGGTGCGAGATCAATAATGGTAAGATCCAGTACAATGATTTCACCTCTAAACCGAAGGTGGATATCGCTATGACAAACCTGCATTTACTGGCCCAAAACCTGCGGAACAGTTATGATTCTACCAGTGTGCTGCCGGCCACGATCAATGCAACTTCCAATATTTATGATGGCACCCTGCGGATGGACGCCAAGCTGAACCCGCTCGCCGATGACCCGACATTTGATATGAGTGCGGAGCTGAAAAATACAAACCTGGTGAAGCTGAACGACTTTTTTCAGGCTTATGCGAAGATCGACGTGAATAAAGGAAAGTTTGGATTGTACACCGAAGTAGCGGCAAAAGACGGGGCATTTGCCGGTTATGTGAAGCCGTTGATCCAGGATCTGGACATTCTCGGCAAGGAAGACCGCAAGGATAATATTTTCCAGAAATTGTGGGAGGCCGTAGCAGGCGGCGTCGGTGAACTGTTTGAAAATCAGCGCAAAGACCAGGTAGCAACCAAAATACCATTCAAAGGCAAGATCGACGAACCCAAGACAAACATTTGGCTGGCGATCACCAACATTCTCCAAAATGCCTTCATCCACGCCCTTCAACCCAGCATCGACAACGAAATCAACATCGCCTCTGTAAAAAATCCAAAAGAAGACAAGAAGACCTTTTTGCAAAAGATCTTTTCGAAGGATGATAAGGGGAAGAAAGACAAGGAGGATAAAAAGGATAAGAAGAAAGAGAAGGATAAGGATAAGGATAAGAAGGATAAAAAGTGATTTTGATCTTAGCTCGCGAAGATCAACTTTGGCTAAATTGATAAGCGGAGCTACATTACTTATATTTGTAAATATGTCCGAATTAGCAGCCATCAGCCAAGCACTTAAACAGCTAAAACCGGAATTGACTGAAAAGTTTCACGTCAGTTCGATCGGTTTGTTTGGCTCAGTCGTGAGGGATGATTTTACAGCCGCCAGCGACGTGGATATTATAGTCGATTTCAGCCAGCCTATCGGAATCGAATTCATCGATCTAGCCGATTATATTGAAGAAAAAATCAGAAAGCACGTCGATCTGGTTTCCAGAAGCGGCATGAAGGATAAGTACTTTCAGGCCATTTCAGGGGAAATTGTTTATGTCTAAAAGAGAACCGCATTTGCTGGTTGGCGATATTATTGAGAGCGGTCTCAAAATACTATCATACACCGAAAGTCTCTCCTTCGAAGATTTCATTCAGTATGGAAAAACCGTGGATGCAGTCATCAGGAACTTTGAAATCATTGGCGAGGCGGCAAACCGGCTTCCGGACGAATTCAAAGATTTGCACCCTGACATTGACTGGCATAGAATCCGAGGCTTCCGCAACCGCATCGTTCACGATTACTTTGGAATGATTACTTGATCGTGTGGATTGTCAAGAACTCATTTCTGCCGGAAATAATTGAGAAATTGAATGACTTGTGATAGTCATTCAATTAAAAACGCTACTCCTTACTAAGTAGCTTCCCAATCAACATCTGGCTTTCGTGAAATTCGTGTGAGCCGCTTTGTCCTAGTTTTTGGTTGAGGTCTTTTAAAACCTTTTTGGAATCTTCGGTATTGATGGCGGCTACGCGCTGGATCGTGTATGGCAAAATTTTCGGGAGTTTTGATTGTTCGGCCATTTGCAGGGCGCGTTTCATGTCCAGTGCGGCGAGCGGTTCGGCTGCGTACCATACCAGCAGCGGCAAGTTGTGATCATCTTTATCTTCATCGTGCTGCATCAAGGCTTCCACTACGTCCCAGCGTTGCGCCGGGTCGATCCGGTTCATGGCGGAGGCAAGGTATAGCCTTACCACTGGCGAACTGTCGGTTTTCGCCATTTCTGCGAATTTTTTCAATATTTCAGGAGAGACTGTTTTGTCTTCCATCATCAACTGGATGGCCCAGCTGCGGAGATATTCGCTTTCGTTCGTCAACAAATCAGCGAGTTCTTTGTCGTCGATGCCTTTGGTAACATGTAATGTCCACAACGCACGCAGCTTTTTCGTTACCTCGGGATTCTTGGCCAGAATCTCTTTCAAAGCTTTGTGTACCTTTTTATTCGGGCCGCGCTCCTGTAAAATTGTTCTTGCCTCACGCACATACCACTCATTATCATTGAGTTGATAATTAACCAAATCCATGTCGGAAGCTTTGGTCAGATCCACCTTCACCCACTTATCATTTTCGTGGGTGATCTTGAAAATCCGGCCCATGGTCTTGTCGTGGACATCCGGATTTGGGCTATGACATTGATTTTTGTCATACCAGTCAATCGCCCAAACCGAGCCGCTGGCGTCGTATTTGAAATTCAGCCACTGCGACCACGAGTCATTCATCGCCATAAAATCGGGACGGTGCGAGGCAATGTAGCCCGAACCACTTTTTTCAAAATGATCTATGTTGAGACGTGCACCATTAATGTTGTTCATGAAAATTTCATTGCGGTACTCTTTCGGCCAGCTGTTCCCGAGATAGATCATCGCACCGGCGTGCGCATGTCCGCCGCCAGCCGCCGCCGAGCGGAAGTTTCCTGCATGCGGTCCGCGTTCGCCGAGCCAGTGCACGTGGTCACCGATGGTTTTGATATCGTCGTAAGTAAACTCGTTAAAATGTTTCCCGGCCTGGCGCTGATACCGCGCGCCCTGGATAATGTGGAACATGTGCGGGATCACGCAAACCGTAATGAAAGGGTGACCATAATCATTGAAATCCAGCCCCCAGGGATTGCTCGAACCCTCGGCAAATACTTCAAACTGCTTGGTAACCGGATGCAAACGCCACACGCCTGCATTTAATTTGGTCCTTTCGGAATCCGGAGCGCCAGGTTTGCCAACATTGGAATGTGTGAAAACGCCATGTGTTCCATAAAGCCAACCGTCTGGTCCCCAGCGGAAACTGTTCAATACCTCGTGTGTATCGTGCAAGCCAAAACCGTCCAGCAATATCTGCGGCGGGCCGGCGGGCTTGTCGGTTTTTGGATCAACCGGGATAAAGATCAGGTTAGGTGCAGAACCCAGCCAAACGCCACCCATACCTATTTCAATTCCGCTGATCAGGTTCAGATTTTCGGTAAAAACCTTTTTACTATCGAGGGTACCGTCACCATTGGTGTCTTCCAGAATCAAAATTCGGTCCCTGCCCTGGCCCTCCGGTGCCCGCACCGGGTAAGTATGTCCTTCCACCACCCACAATCTGCCTTTGGGATCAATCGTAAATGCGATCGGTTTGACGACATCCGGCTCGGAAGCGGCCAGAGTCACTTTAAAACCAGCTGGCGGCGTCATCGCAGCAGCGGCTTTTACGCCTGATAATCCGGCATTCAATACCGGATCGAGCGGCGGCAGGATGATAATATCCTGCTGTTTCAGCTCATTAGGGAACTCGGGGCGGGTCGGGTAAAACAGAAACTCGTCAAAATTGATGTGCGCCCATTTGTCATTCGCAATGTAAGGGATCTGCGAGACACCGGTTTCTTTGTCAATGATCCGGATGAAAATGTCTTTCCCAACATATTTCTGCAAATCGACGACGGCAGGCTGCAAAGTTGCGCGGCCCTGGCCAGTAATGTGGTAGATGACGCTGTCGGTCCCGGCAAGGACCAGCTCAACGCGGGTATCCACCAGCGCGCCACCCGAAACTTTGAATGCTGCAAATGGTTGGGTTACTTTAAATGGCACGGACATGAGCGTTCCGGTCAGTTTATAGTTGACATTTCCGCCACTGCTCAGGAAATACTTTCCGTCAAAGCCAATGTTCATATCCTTCTCATGCAGCGGCGAGGGATCTTCGCTCACCAGCGGATTTGTAAATGCATCGCCGGTCGCAGTCCAGTCTTTTAACGTACCTGTTTCAAAATTCAGGTTAAGTGGCTGGCCGTCCTTCATCGGAATTTGCCCGGCAACCGTTTTTTCCTCAACCGAACCTTCCACCACCTCAAAACTTCCCACCATTCCCGCCGCACGGTGCCCAGGTACGGAGCAGAAGTAAGTGTCACTCTCTTTGGCCACAAAATTGATGCTGGTACTCGACCCTTTTTCCAGGATTACCTTGCTTTTGATGCCCATTTTTTCAAGCGAAATGTCGTGGGTCATCAGCTCGCCGTTTGTAATCTTGATGCGTACCTTATCGCCTTTATTGGCTTTTAATGTTGGATTTCGTGCGCCGTCCTGGGCAAAAAAACCAAGCATGGTAGCTTCCAATGCATATTCACGATCATATTTGGCTGTATCTGATTTTGCGGCAGCTGCTTTGGCCGAGGCTGGTTTGGCTTTTTGCGCTATTACCAGATTTTCATTGGTCGAGACGACGATTAACAGGAAGGCTAAAAATTTGTGCATCCGTGTCATATAGTGGGCATTATGGTTTAGAAATTCAAAGGATAAGAAGAAAAGAGAGGGCAGGAAAAATTATACTTATTTGAAAAAATTCAATTTATTTTTGGAAAATTTTCTATTTTTGAAGACTCAATGTTCAGCAAGATGAAAGGTAACTTATCAGATAAATTCAATGATATCGATATGACCAGCAATTTCGCTATTGTCAAGTCTGCCCGGAAGGGGCTCACTACCAAAGTCTTTTATGATTTTGCGGATGCTATCAAAATGCCAGAAAAGAACCTGGCGTCTATCATTAACTTGTCTTCCCGAACAATCAGCAATTACAAGGACGCGCAAAAAAAGCTGGAACCACTTTATGGAGAGCATCTTTTAAAACTCATCGCGCTCTTTAGAAAAGGGGAAATGCTTTTCGGAAATGTGGATGAGTTCAATTACTGGCTGCAAAAGCCGCTCTGGAATTCCGAAGAAAAAGCATCTGCCTGGCTAACAACCAATGGCGGCGTCGATTTTCTGAGCGACGAGCTGGATAAAATGGCACAAGGATATCCGGTATAACATGCTTGTTTACAGGATTGTGCACAAAAATTTTTCTGACAATTTATTTTCCTCCGGCATGAAAGGCCGGTGGAACAGCGCCGGCAACAAGGTACTTTACACCGCAGAATCGATACCGCTGGCATTTCTGGAAAACATGGTACGGCGGCAGGGTGTCGGATTTAATGATGATTTCAAGATCATGTTTATCCATGTTGAAGAGCCATTTTTGATGGAAACTGTTTCTGTAAGCGATTTGCCTGAAACCTGGCGGGACATTTATGACAATTCCGGCTGCGCCCTGAAGGGGGATCAATGGTATCAGGAAAGGAAGTCGCTGGTACTGAAAGTGCCGTCGGCAGTGATGCCGGAAACGTGCAACCTCGTCATCAACACGCTGCATCCCGATTATAAAAAAGTAACATTGGCAGCCGTGACCAACATGGTACCTGATCCCCGGATTGAAGATATTTTAAAGAAGTACGGCCACAGCTGACCGGCTGCTTCAACTCCCACTTCAATTGAAAACTACTTCTTTTTCTGCCGTGAGTCTTCCAGCTTTACCTTCACAATTTTTTTAATCAAATCAATTGGCATCGGTTTATTCAGTGGAAAATGCACCGAACTTTTCGAGCCTTTATAGCCGGCAAGTTCGTCCTGCAACTTTTCGGCCGCAATCCCAATGATCGGGTACAAGGCAATATGCTTTTTCCAGCCAGCGAAGTAAATCACATAAGACCCATTCATATAAAAGGTAGGCATATCATAAGAAATCCGCTCCTCGGCATCAGGAATCACATCCAGGATCGCCGCCCGAACCTCGCTCAACACCGGCTGGACATCAGCTGGAAACCTTGCAATGTATTCGTCGACGGTGGTTGGTTTTTGGGTTGTCATCGGATAAACAGGATTTTTATTAAAATTAATTTCTAGTGTCAAAATACTCATTCCCAGTTATATAGACAAAAAAAAAGCCCTCAAAATGAGGGCTCCCAAACTTAAAAAACTATCAAGCCCCTACTCCGTCTTTCCATAAGCTGCTGCCAGCTCATTCAGCGCAGCATCCTTCAAATGCTCCGATGCAATCACCAGCCGGTAGCGGAAAGTCGTCGATTCGCCTTTCTTCAATTTAAAATTCAATGTTTCTTTTCCGTCACTTAATGCTTTCATTCCCAAAGGATTTACAGCAAACAAACCATAGCCTCGGGCATGCCAGTAAGCCGGGTAACCAACATTTTTCGGGTGGTCGATCATGGCAATGCTGATGTTTTCATCCTTGATCTTGCCGGTTAAATTACACCAGATGGCTCGCTTACCCCAAACCGCCTCGCCCTCGATACCGTTGCTATTGCGGTAGTTGCCGGTGATACCTTCGTTATTCATCACGGGCACTTTGGTGGCGATACCGCTGGCGTCGGTGAAGATTTCCGGTTTGTTGGAAGGAAGTTCCAGCTCCCGTGCGACACGGATAGCGTACATGCCGTCTTTCACGTCGGGCATGTTCACTTCATCCATCACTGCGGTCAGTGTCGTCGAGCGGTCGATCATGCGGGTATCACCTTTTCCGCTGAACACGTAGGTAGTGGTTTCTTTCAATGTCAACTTGCCGTCTTTATCAACCCAGTCGGCGGTTACTTTCAGTTCACCTTTGTCTTTTCCGCTTTTTACGGAAGTGATGCCAGTGTGAATGATCGTTCCGTAAGCGCGCTTGGCATGGTCGACGGCATTGGAGTTGTTCCAATAATCGTTACCATTTACATCCTCGTAGTTCAGCCAGATACCCACGTGGTGCGGGTGGTCCACGCGCTCGCCCGGACGCGGGTCAAGCGGCCAGCCTCGGGTGATAACAGCGCCTTTTCCGGTCATAACCGGGTACAGCACAGCCTTTTTCAGCACTGACTCTCCTGGATAATAGTAGGCTGTAAAAGGCTTTCCGTCAATTTTGACCTCTACCTTTTTATCCTTGTCATTTTTGATCAGATCTACTTTTTGCGCATTTGCCAGCCCGGCCCACGTCGCGAGGGAAACCGTGGCCAGCATTGCCGCTGTATTTTTTAGATTCACTTTGATCCGTTATTTAAATGTTTTATACCAAAAACGGCCAGCTTAGCTCAGCACAATCTCTCTTTTCTTATTGTCCCAGGTAACTCGTTTGCCAGTATGCAGCGCCTGCGTCGCCATCATGGTCGCTACCGAGTGGTTGAAACCTGCGCGCGCCGGTGCATTCGTTTCCTTGCGGCTGCGGATACAATCCATCCAGTTGCGCATGTGCATCGAGGTCATAGGATCGGCGCCGGTATTGGCGTCAGTCGCGATTTTGTCACCTGCTTTCAGCTCCATCGCTGGCAGCAGATTTGCCTGCATACCCATACCTTTGGCATCCTTCGCCTGCAAACCACCTTCCGGAGATATCTTGTTAGTATCCAGGTTGATCATTCCACCATTGGAGAAATAATATTCCTTCACGCCGCCTGCCTCATTGTTGAAACGAGAAGAATAAATCACCTGAAAACCTTTGCTCGGATCGTCAAACGGACCGTACTCAAATGTTGCACTGAATGTATCGGCATTGGTACGACCGTCTTTCCAGGTATAAACACCACCATTCGCTACCACATTACGCGGCGCGTCGAGTCCTGAGAACCAGTGCACAGTGTCGATCTGGTGCGCCATCCACTGTCCCGGGATACCCGATGAGTATGGATAGAACAAACGGAATTCGAGATAAAAACGTGGATTCCAGGCTACTTTTGGTCGGTTCAGCAGGAAGCGGTCCCAGTCGGTGTCTTCCTTCCTGATCTGCTCCACGAGTTCTTTGCGTCTCCACCGGCCGGGCTGGTTCACATTCCAGGTCATTTCCACCGTCGTAATGTCACCGAATTTACCTGATTTGATATAATCGTAAGCCGCCCAATAGTTCGGCGCACTTCTTCTCTGAGAACCCACCTGCACAATTTGTTTCGAACTTTCCACCGCTTTCAATGCAACTTTCGCATCTTCCAGGCTTTCGGCAAACGGTTTTTCAACATATACATCCCGGCCTGATTTCACAGCCTCGGCACAATGCAATGCATGCTGAAAGTCAGCGGTACTGATAATCACCGCGTCCACGTCTTTTCTTGCCAATAACTCTTCATTGTTACGGGCTTTCGCAAATTCATTGGAAGCGTACGGTTTACCTTTCATAAACGCCTCTGCTTCATCGCGGCGACGGTTCCAAAGATCCGAAACACCCATAAATTCGAAATTCATTTCTTTGGCATGGTCCGAAAAGCTGGGTGCAAGCGAACTGCGGAAACGATCGGAAAATCCGATAACGCCGACACGCACACGATCATTGGCGCCGATGATTTTGCGGTAGCTGGCCGCACTGAAAGCATTAGATCCAACCGCAACACCGGCCGAGGCCAATGCTGCATTTTTTATAAATTCCCTTCTGCTGCTCATGATATTCGGTTATGTATAAATGTTAATTTTTGGACTGTTCAGGGGGATATTCCTCTCGGCAATCAGTTGTAAATAACCAATGCCGGATTATCTACTGGTTTTTTTTATGTTTTTTCCGGGGTTCCGAATCATTTGATTTCACGCACTTTCAGGCTGCGGAACGACACATTATCGCCGTGGTCCTGCAACAGCAAGTAGCCTTGCTGCGACATACCGAAACCCTCAAAACCCTTGAATTTCGACTCTGCGACAAACTCTTTGAACTGAGGCGAGCCGCGCACATACTCCACTACTTTATAACCATTCAGGAAATGCTGGACGGTCCCGTCTGTTTTTACCAGAATCCGTCCCTGGTTCCACTCGCCGATTTTTTTTACGGAATTCTTGGGGCGGTCGGCCGGGATCACATCGTAAAATGAGGCGATGGTACGGTTGCCATTTTTGCCCAGTTTTGCATCAGGATGGCGCTCGTCGTCAAGTACCTGATATTCACAGCCGACACCCGATTTTCCATTTGCATTAAATTTCTGGTCGACAAAATATTTCACGCCGCTGTTGGCGCCTTCGGTCAGTTTAAATTCAAACTCGAACTCAAATGCAGGGCCGTAAAGCTTTCGGGTTACGATGTCGTTGCCGGTTTCCGAGCCGTCGGATTTGGCGATGACAATCACGCCGTCGCTGGTGGACCAGCGTTTTGACGGAAATTCAGTCCCGCCATAAGATCTCCACTGGTCAGCCGATTTCCCATCAAACAACAAGGAAAATCCCTGCGCCTTCTCTGCATCCGTCATGCTGTTAGGGATCAGATTCACAATTGCAATGTTGGCTGGCGGGCTGGGTTTCAGGCCGGTGGTTTTGATCCGGATGTTCTTCCAGCTTACCTGCGTTCCTTCCAGATCTTTGCTGCCGATGGCGTGTACCTGCAAGCAAATAAAACCACTCGGCGTCATATCGTCGATTACGTGCGCCACCGGCACACCATTTAAAAATGTCCGGATCGAGCTGCCGATGGCCTCGATGCGGTACTTATTCCAGGCTTCTTTTTTAAATGCTTTTTTTGCTTCGGGATTCAAATCGAGCGGATAGAGCCAGCCTCTTCTTGCTTCATCATATAACCCCGCAGAGTAAGCGCGGTCACTTGGATCGATCTCAACCTGGTAACCATGCACGCGGCCATTTTGATAATCCGGAGTCGAAAGACTTCTGATCTGAATACCGGAATTGAGCTTATTATCAACCTTCACATCCAGTTCCAGGATAAAATCACCGTAATTTTTCTCAGTTGTCAAAAAGGAATTCGGCGTATCCATCACGGAAGTCCCCACGATCGCGCCATCTTTCACTTCATATTTCGCCTGCCCGTTCAACTGCTTCCAGCCCGTCAGGTCTTTCCCATTAAATAAATTCTCCCAGCCATCTTTCGACTTCTGGGCGTGTAGCTGACAAATGGAGATGAGGATGCCAGCGAGTAATAAGGTGAATTTTTTCATGTGTTGATTTTAATGGATACTTTTTGACTACAACGGATACTTCAATGTTTCCGTAATGTACTTTTTATTGATTTCTGCGCAAATAAGCGGCGATTTCTCAGGATCGGGCACACCGTCGAGTTCTACCACGGCCCAGCCTTTGAATTTGATTTTATCCAAAGATTTGAAAACCGCCGGCACATCCACCCTGCCCTGCCCCAGCTCCACAAATTTGTAGCCACTTTTGGTATCCGCGGGCTTGGTATCCTTTAAATGCAGCGAATGGATGATGTTTTTGTACTTGATAACCGCATCCTGCGGCTCGCCGCCACCCTGCTTGTAATGTGCAATGTCGAGCAGCAATTTAATATAACGCGGGTCCATCGCCTGCACAATCACGTCCACTTCTTCCGGCGTTTCGCCAAGCTGGTTCATGTGGTTATGGTACACTGCCTGCACGCCCAGGTCGGCCGTCTGCTTCCCGATCGCATTCATGACTTCCGCAAGCTTTTTTAATTCCTCCGTCGAAGGTGCGCGGTCTTTCGGGCGAAGACTGTTTGTCAGTTGCAAAGCATTGCCACCCAGCGCTTTGACAAAGCTGGCATGTTCCACGTGGGTATCGATGGTACTTTCCAGTTTCGCCGGATCGATCTCCACATTTCCGCTTGAAAACATGCAGAGTGTGAGGTTATTCTTGACCAGCAGATCCTTCAATTCCGAAACTTTGGTACGATATGGTTGAAATGTATTGGCCCGCAACTGAATGCCTTTAAAGCCCAGACCGGCCAGATCTGTAATTGCCTGCTCGTCCTTTCCGCCCCAGGTGATGGCCGAGTAGCCGATTTTAATCTCCCCTTTTTTATTCAAATGTTCAGCCCAGGCCGGCAATGTTACCGCAGATGCAGCGCCCAGGGCCAATGTTTTCAGGAAATCCCTGCGTTGGTAAATATCCATATCGGGTAGGTGTTAGGAAATGAATTCAGTTGTTGTTCTATCAAGACGACATAAATAAGAAAAGCCCCTAAATCGGGGCTTTTCTACTTACTACACCTGCCTTTATTTAGGAATTTCCGTCAAAGGCGGCACATTGTTCTGGAAACCATTGTAGCCCTTGTTTTGATTGATAATGCCACCCGTATTACCCGAAATCGCAGCTTGCGGTACCGGCCACAGCACGTGGTAAGGGCTCATCAGGTACTCGTCGCCGTGGCGGGTTTTTACGCCTTTGTTATAAAAGTCACTCTTCTCAATGATCCGGTCGAAGAAGTAATTGTTATCCGAAAAATCGCTCAGATTGTACGTTTTACCATTTGGCGCAGGTTTTCCGGTCATGGCAAAAATGTACGCAATGCGGGTCAGCTCGGTTTTGCGCGGCTCCTCAAAATACAGCTCCCTGGCGCGCTCATCCAGCACCGTTCCAATGTTGACCTTCGCTGGTAAAATCGCCGCCGCACCAGCTCTCGCCCGCACCGCATTGATATCCTTTGCTGCATTCGCCAGGTCACCTTTCCAGGTATACGCCTCAGCACGAAGAAGATAAGTTTCTGCCAGACGGAAAACATACCAGTCAGTGTTCCCACCCGTCGGCTGCACTTTCAGAGGGTCCTCGATAAACAATTTGTAATTCGGCCAGTCGAACCAGCAGCGGATCGTGTCGATCGTCAGAATTGCACCGGCTGCATTGCGGAACTGCAGGTTTTTACCGTAATATGGATCAGTGCCTTTGATGGTCGGGTTGTTGTAAACCAGATCTTCCATTCTTGTCCAGTTACCCGGCGCATGGCGCAGATCTTTCGGGTCATCCCAAACGCCTTCCTGCGAATAGTAAGTCGGGCGCACGCGGCCAATCCCACGGCCGTATTTCGTAATCTCATCAATCTCAATGCCGTACGTATCAATTGTCCCGCGGTTTCCGGCAGGGGTATTGATGTTGTTATGCCAAAAAGGAACCGTATTCCGCATCAGCTGGATACCGCCGTCAATGTTACCGTCGATACTCACCCTGTCGATCACCATCATCAAACCTTCGGTATTGGAAGGCAGCGATTTGTTGGCAGGACGGTGCAAATCCCAGATCACATTTCGTGCCGCATTGTTGGCGTCCAGTCCAAACCGCGTTGTCATTAATTTATGCGTTCCGCCATCGATCACATTTGTGGCAGATTTAATCGCATCATCAAACTTGCCCAGCGCCAGGTTTATTTTGGTCAATAAATGACTTACAGAACCTTTATTCACCGTTCCTTTATCTGTCACAGCCGGCACCCACTGCTCTGCAAATTCCAGATCTTCTTTCATTTTTTGTAAAATGACCTCTCTTTTCGTCGATTGAAAATCCAGCTTTGGCCCGATCACCTCGTCCAAAATTAAGGGTACGTCTCCAAATTGCTGCGTCAGACGATAATACCGGCACGCTCTGTGAAAGTAAGCCGCACCCAGGATCGCATTCTTTTCAGCTTCATCTTTATAGTTCGTCGGCTGGTTAATCCTGGAAATCACCACATTGGCATATTTCACACCTTTAAATCCTTCCGACCAATACCAGCCAATTTTGTTGTAATCACCATTATTCAGCTGCGCGTCAGGTGTGATCAGCAGATTCATATTCTGCGCCGGGCCCGATTTGTCGGTAGTACCTTCCACGGCAATGTCGGAGAAAATCGCTTCGGTTACCATCGGAGGCGCGTCACCATACCATTCCAGGCGCATATTTCTTTCGCATGCCACGAGTGCCGAGCGCAGACCGCCCGCTTCGTTAAATGTTTCGTCAGGGTTGTAAAATGATAATGCTTCTGGACTGAGGTAGCTCTCCTTGCAGCTCACAAATGTGGCCAGACCGGCAGTGAGCAGCAGCGACAAAATGCGTTTTGAACTCTTATATGTTGTTTTCATTTCAATTCAGGATTTTAGTTCAGGATTAAAGGGTAATGTCTAATCCAATGGTAAAAATGCGCGGGCTCGGTACCGACACCGACAGGTTGGTGTTGTTGCTGTTGTTCGTCCCGTTTTCAGGGTCCCAGAAATCCCACCCGGAGATGTAACCCAGGTTCCGCACATTGCCGTAAATCCGGAGGTTTTGTATCGCGATCTTCTGAACAAGCTGCTTCGGAAGTGTGTAGGCCAGCGCTATGCTTTCGAAACGCAGGAAAGATTTGCTTTTATAATAAGTATAACCTGTTGCCGAACCTTCGCTGGAATATAATCTCGCCCACTCATTATTCCGGTTTTCCGCCGTCCAGTACGGGAGCACATAGGAGCTGCTGCGATCGGGGAAGCCCTGGCGGTTTTTGGTTTGGTTAAATTCTCCTTTTTGACCTAAATAAGAATACACCATGAACGAAGCGTCCCAATTTTTATAGACTTTAAATTCGTTGCGAAGCGTCAACCTCACACGTGGAGAGGTAAAGCCCTGGAAAACCTTGTCGTCATTGGTATATTTTCCATCATTATTGACGTCCAAAATCTTGTGATCACCAGGTTTTACACCATACTTAGCAGCGGCGTCGGCTTCCTCCGTCTGCCACACACCCAGCACTTTATAGTTCCAGATCTCATCCACCGCATGTCCGATAAACCAGCGGTTGGTAATATCGTCGGCTTCCCGGGTCGTGGTGTTTCCGTTAGCGTCGGTGGTTGTTTGCGTGGTACCGTACAAGTGGACAATCTTGTTCCGGTTCATCTGCATATTCAATGTCGTGCGCCAGGTCAGGTTGTCTTTTTTAATATTGGTCGAATTGAGGCTGAGCTCGATACCTTTATTGTCCACTTGTCCCAGGTTATCAAGTACATAGTCGAAACCCAGTACGTTTGGTAAAGCTCTCCTCACCAGCAGATCGTGGGTGGACGATTTATATAATTCCAGACTTCCGTCGATCAGGCTGTTAAATAATGAGAAGTCAAAACCAAAGTTTAAAGAGTTCGTCCGCTCCCATTTAAGGTTCGGGTTTGCCATACGGTCCACATATAACTGACTGACCTGGTACACTGTACCTGCCGGATTGACGTGCAGGTATTTGCCCGTCGCGAGATTAGATAATGCATCGTAGCGCCCAATGTCGCGGTTACCGTTGCTACCGTACGAGACACGCAGCTTTCCGTAGTTGATAATGTTATTTTTCAAAAACGGCTCATCCGTAAACACCCAGCCCAATGCTGCCGACGAGAATAATGCGCGTGGATTCTTCTGACCAAATGCAGAATAACCATCGCGGCGGGTCGACAAAGTGACCATGTACCGGTCTTTGAATGAATAAAACAGGCGGCCCATCAGGGCGTCGGCCGTGCTCGTTTCGTCGTTGCTCCACATGATCGGCGCGTTACCTGCGCCCATATTGTGGTAGCCCAGGTTATCATTTGGCGCGAAACCTTTGTTGGAAATACTATCGTCCCACATTCTGAAACGCTCGGCATTGATCAGGAAAGTGGCGTCAATGTTGTGGTTTTGGGCGATGGTTTTGTTCCATTTAAAAATGTTGTCCAGCTGCCAGCTCAATGTGCGGGTATCTCTCCGGGAAGCCCTTCCCCCCTCTGCAACCCAGTCCATACTTTTGGAAGATTCGGCATTGTAGCGGTGCGAAAACTCATACCGGGGCGTAAAATTGGCCTGGTAACTGATGCCAAAAGGCAGCGCAATTTTGGCAAAAACCACATTATTGACCGTAATCGACCCTTTGTCACGATCCGTAAAACTTGGCGCATAATTGGGGTGGTTACCTCCACTCGCCTCTTCATTGGGCCGCCATTTGTAGGTTCCATCCGGATTGAACTCCGAACCCCAGGGCGAAAGATTGGCCGCAAAATTATAATCAACCGGCACCTGGCTTTCGTCGCGGCTGGCAAACTGCGTGCTCAAACCGACGGACAAAAATTTATTCACTTTTCCTTCCAGGTTCACCCGCGCCCGCACCGTGCTGTACTTGTCACCCACCACAATACCTTCATTGCTCAGATATCCCAGCGACATATAATAAGTTACCCGGTCGTTTTTACCGGACAAACTCACGGTATGATCCTGCCGAAATGCTTTCTGGAACACTTTACTGTACCAGTCCACACTTTTTCCGGCTTTATAGTTTTGTATTTCAATGGATTGCAAACCCAGACGCTGCAACCAGACCGTTTCGGGATCGCCTGCCGAGCCGTCAAAAGCGAGCCACTGATCGAGGGTAACATCCGAGGGCAGATTGTTGGGATTGGTAAACCGGCTTGGCTGAGCACTTGCGTTAATGTTTCGCATTACTTCCGCACGCCAGGTCAGAAAACCGTCCGGGCTAAGTACCGGCTGATTCTTAGCGACTTCCGAAAAGCCAAAGTTCGTATTTACATTGATGAGCGTCTTGCCTTCTTTTCCCTTTTTGGTTGTAACCAAAATCACCCCGCTCGCAGCTTTCGCACCAAATACCGCCGCCGAACTGGCATCTTTCAAGACATCAACGGTTTCAATATCATTGGGGTTAATATCTTCTAAACCACCATAATAGATTGCGCCATCGAGTACCACCAGCGGACTGCTGCCAGCCGTCAGCGAATTCACACCCCGCACAGCCACGTTGCCACCGCCTTTCGCAGACGCCGAAAACCCGACATTCATACCCGGAATGTTACCACGAAGTACGTCCTGCACAGATTGCGGGTTTTCATTATCGAGCTTCGTCGCATTGATCTGTGAAACTGCACCGGTGAGGTCACGCTTTTTCAAAGTACCGTATCCCACGACAACTACCTCGTCCAGTGTCTTTTGGTCGGTGGCCAATATAATGTCCACCACGCTGGCATTGCCAATTTCTTTTTCCTGGGTGAGAAAGCCCACGGCGGAAAAAACCAGCACCTGGCTGCCGTCCGCCACATTGATTTGGTACTTGCCGTCAATATCGGTCGTGGTCCCGGTGGTAGTTCCTTTTACAATAACTGTTACGCCGGGGACAGGCGTGTTATCATCTTTGGAGAGCACTTTGCCGGTGACCGATTTGTCGGCCCGGGACGGCTCAGGAAGTGTGATTTTGGTGGCGCCGGCAGCGGGATGAATGACTTGGAATAATGCCAGCAAACCACCCAAAGTCACCCTCAAAAGGCACTTTGTAAATCCTTTTTTCATGAACAGGTTTAGTTACGGTGAGGTAAAAGTTTTTATATCAATTTACCAAGACGTAGTAGCATCTTTTCTTCCCCTACATGAAGAACTTCGAGCCACTTCTACAAACCTGCTTTTTGTTACCGTAGGTTATTTGAAAATTTGTACTCCTGGAAGAGCATGAATATTTCCGTAACTCATTATCAAAATGTTGTCAATATCTCCATGGCATTTTAGTGTATCTAAAAAATACTAAAAAAATATCACGGATTGAGGCAATTTCTGCCTCGATCCGTGATATAATGCCAGGAGTTGAAACCCTGGTCTGGCTGTTTTTAATCTGTGATCTTTGCTTTTTTTAACTCTTAATACCCAGGATTTTGCGGGAAGCCTGAGCTGCCGTCAGGACCTTTTTCAGAGCGGTCGATCTGCGTTTGCGGGATCGGACGGAGCAGGTTGGTTTCTTTTACATTGGCCGCTGCATCAACATTGTATTTCTTCACACGTTCCACCAGGTTACCCCAACGTTTCAGGTCCAGCCAGCGGGTTTGCTCGCCCAGCAGCTCACGTCCGCGTTCTTCCATCAGGAATTCGAAAGTCATTTCAGATTCCTTGATTTCCATCGCAGCCTCTTTGCCAGGCCATGCTGCACGGCGACGTACCATGTTGATATTTTTTGTTGCGTCGGCCACTTTTTTCTGCATCAACTGCGCCTCAGCCAACATTAAGTAAGTATCTGCCAAACGGAATGCCAGGAAATCGCGGCTACCTGCTTCGTACGTTT
Source organism: Dyadobacter luticola (assembly GCF_005860805.1). Lineage (GTDB taxonomy): Bacteria > Bacteroidota > Bacteroidia > Cytophagales > Spirosomataceae > Dyadobacter > Dyadobacter luticola. Next base: position 2,191,129 of record NZ_VCEJ01000002.1, read on the forward strand.
TGTCAGGACGAAGCGGGTCCATGAACTTCACATTGGTCGGGAAGAGCGACAGGTTGTACAAGCTCGGTACCAGCACTTGGTAAGGTTTCTTGGCGCGTTGCTCCAAAGTCCATTCCACACCCGGAACGAAGATCGTTGTATCGCCGGTTTTGAATGTCACCGATTTTTTAGAGTTATCAAAAACGTTGGTAAATGTTCCTCCGGCTGTGTTGCAAAGCCATGTATCGCGGAAAGTTTTCTTGTAGCGCGAATCATTTACGCGGTCTTTAAAAACCACATCCAGCGTATAAGGAGTTGGTTTCAGACGTTTGAAAGGACGACCGTATGCGATATCGCGCTGCATACCTGCCTGCACATCGTACTGCATCCCGAACAAAAGGTGCAGGTTATTTCCCGATCCGTTGGTCAAAGCGTCCGAGGTATATTGCACCGAGAATACCACTTCGTCATTGATTTCGCCCGCGCCCTGTGCAAATACAGATGCAAAATCAGGCAGCAATTTAAAACCGTAATTGTTGATCACATTCTGCGCATAAGTCTCGGCTTTGGAATAATCATCCGCTGCTTTGGACGAAGAAGTAGCTTTTGTCAGATATACTTTGGCCAGCAAATGCTCGGCTGCAGCTTTGGTCACGCGGCCGTAATCCGAAGATCTTGCTTTATTTTCCAATCCCGGTAGCGCAGATTCCAGGTCGGAAATGATTGCTGCATACATTTCATCGCTCGAAGCGCGCGCCGTTTTTTTCGTAGGCAGCACGGTTTCGGTCAGCCTGAGATCCACGCCGCCAAATTGTTGGAATAAAATGAAATAATACTGTGCACGAAGGAATTTTACCTCCGCGATGCGCTGAGTTTTAATCGCATCCGTAACACCGGTGATCGCAGGCGCACGCTCGATGAGGGCATTGCACGTGTTGATCCCTTTGTAAAGCTCGTCCCACAATTCCTGGATAATTACTACTGTACCGATCAGCTGCGAATCGTAAAAGTGAAACCCTTTGTAGCTGCCGTCCGCACCCGCCGAATAAAGGTCCGTTCCGTATTCGGTCATGGACAAACCTCTTTCTGTTCCGTAAAAGTTGCGGAGGGAGGAATAAGCGGCGTTTACGGTAGAGTTAAAACCGGCGGTGCTGTTCAGATAATCATCACCAATACTGGAAATTACCTTTTCATCCAGCAGATCTTTACACGACTGTCCGGCCAGCATCATGGCCGACAAGCACATTACCGTGAGCGATTTTTTTAATTTAATATGTCTCATTTTGATATTTTTAAAAATTTTGGAACAGACCTCTTAAAACTTCACGTTCAGACCGAATGTCGAAACTCTTGTGGCAGGCGTAACATCATTATTGACATTTCCATCAGCGGACTCAGGATCGATACCGTTGTATTTCGAACGATATTTTGAGAAAATAAACGGCTGCTGAATGCTGGCAAACAAGCGAAGCGACTCGATACCCAGTCTCTGCGTGAATTTCTGGGTGAAAGTGTAACCAAAGTTGATGTTACGTACTTTGACAAACGAACCGTCGAAGTAAATAAACGAGGTATTGTAAACCGGAAATTCCTGGTTGAAGTTAGGTCTTGGAAATTCGTTGGTCGGGTTGTTTGGCGTCCAGTAATCCACTTTGATCTGGTTGTAGCGGCCTTGCAGGGTCAAGCTGTTCTGGTGGAACTTGCTGACAATTTTCTGTCCGACGCGGGCAAAAATGAAAAACGACAAGTCAACACCTTTGTAGCTGAAACGGTTGGTAATACCACCCTGCCATTTTGGAATGTCCGAGCCTAGGATCACGCGGTCGTTCGCAGTGATTTTACCATCGCCGTCCGTATCCTGCAACTTCACCTGACCTACGCTGAAACCGTAAGACTTCGCAGCGTCAGCCTCATTGGTTTGCCAGATTCCCAGTTTTTTGTAGTCAAAAAACGAGTTAAGCGGCTTTCCGATAAACCATTTGTTTCCTGTATCGTCGACTTTACCATTATAAAGAGAGACGATCGCCTCGTTGTTTTTGTAAAAAGTAAAATCGGTAGTCCATTTAAATCCACCCTTCGAGCTGATGTTGACAGTCGATACACCAAGCTCGATACCGCGGTTCCTGGTTTCACCCACGTTGCGGGTTACGGCGTTAAAACCGGTAGAAGTTGGCAGCTGGTCAGATAAAAGCAAGTCGGTAGTGTTGGTTTGGTACAATTCAAGAGAACCGGAAACACGGCCCGAGAAGAAGCTGAAATCAATACCTAAGTTTTTCGAAGCCGAAGATTCCCATTTCAAATCAGGGTTACCGATCGTATTCGGGCGATAACCGTATGCTGCGGCAGTTCCGAAAGCGTAAGAAGTACGGGCTACCAATGCCTGTGTCTGGTAAGGCGAAACACCCTGGTTACCAGTCTTTCCATAGCTGGCGCGAATTTTCAACTGGTCGATCCAGGATACGCTTTTCAGGAAATTTTCATTGTTCAAATTCCAGGCAACTGCTACCCCTGGGAATGTACCATATTTGGTATTCTCCCCGAAACGGCTGGAACCATCGCGGCGGGCTGTCACAGTCACCAGGTATTTATCATTGTAATCGTAGTTCAAACGCAGCATGTAGGAGTTCAATGTCCACTGGATCAGGTTACTACCTACACCCAGCACAGTTGCAGCGTTGCCCACGTTCAAAAACTCCTGGTTTTCGACCGGTACGCCTTGCACAGACACGTTATTGTATTCAAAATTGTCGTGTTGAACCGACTGAACCGCCGTAACATTCAGGTTATGAACATTATTGAATGTCTTGGAGTAAGTAAGAATGTTTTCAAGGGTGTAGTTAAATCCAAACTGGCTGTTGGTAGCGGCCGTCGGGTTACCCCCTTTGATATCATTGGTTTGCGCACCTACAAACCGGCCTGCGCGTGAAAGCGAAAAGTCGGGACCGAAGTTCACACGGTATTTCAAGCCGCTCAAAATGTTGACTTCTGCATAAACGCTGTTCAGTATACGATACTTTTTCGTCTCGTCGATCTGCGCACCTTTTACGAGTTCCGCCATCGGGTTTGTCAAAAGCGCATCGCTGGTTTGCGCAAAAATCAGCTTGCCATCGTCGTCGTAAGCCCTTGCTAGCGGGTTCTGGCCCAATGTATAACCGTAAGGGTTCCGGTTTGCTCCGTTGCGAAGACTATACATTGTATAAGAAGAAATACCCACTTTGATCACCTTGTTAATGTTGTGATCAATGTTCACGCGCACCGAAGTTCTTGTAAAATCAAGTCCCGGAATTACACCCTTATCTTTGAAAAACCCACCTGAAATGTAGAATTGCGTCTTTTCATTTCCACCCTGCACCCCAACGGTGTGGTTTTGCTGGAAGCCCTGGCGGATCATCATTTTCTGGTAATCCGTCGTGCGGTTTTTGGCAATACCGTCCAGCTCAATCGGTTCAAACAGTTTCGAATCCGCATATTCATCGATCACGCCCGTCGGCACAGGATTTCCGTTGGCATCTTTATAGGTACCGATCGTTCTTCTGGATTCTCTTTTCAACTCCGCATAACCTGGGCCATCGAGCAATTTCACTTTGTCCAATGCGTCAGTTACACCCACATAAGTATCATAAGTAACCGTTGTTTTTCCTTTTGGAGCACCTCTTTTGGTGGTGATCAAAACCACACCATTCGCACCTCTTGCACCATAAATTGCGGTCGAAGTTGCGTCTTTTAGGATTTCCATGGACGCCACATCATTCGGGTTAAGATCCTCATAACCACCGGATACGAAGTCAAAAGGCCTTGTCGCTGCCAGTTCATTACGGTCACCCGAAAGCGGGATACCGTCAACCACGTACAGCGGGTTATTACCAGCATTAAAAGAGCGACGACCGCGGATGGTAATCTTTGGCGTAGTACCAGGCTTGCTACCCGATTGCGCCACATCCACCCCCGCCACACGACCTTGCATTGCCTGCCCTACGTTGGTAACCGGCATTTCACTGATCATTTTGGAAGAAACAGAAGAAATCGCACCCGTCAGCTGGCTCTTCTTCTGGGTACCGTACCCCACCACCACTACTTCACTCAATGTTTTCAAATCACCCACCAGCACAATATCAATCACACTTTTCGCACCGACGGCCACCTCCTGGGTCACGAAACCCACGGCCGAGAATACGAGTACGGCATTGTTGTCGGGCACATCAATTTTAAATGTTCCGTCCACGTCGGTGTTGGTACCGCTCCGACTGCCTTTCACCACCACGGAAACGCCCGGAATAGACTGATTGTCTTCGGCCGCCGTGATTTTTCCGGTAATCGTTTTGTCAATTGTCACCGCCGCACTTGCACTACCCGCGGTCCCTGCAAAAGTTTGTGCAGAATAACCCGTAACAATTAAACCGACCATGGTCCACCGCAATAAGCAATGTCCAACAGTTGTAAAGTTTTTTTTCATACGCCTAAATAGATTGCCATTAAAAGTTCCTGATTAGTAATTGCTTGACGAACATTGATTTAAATACCCCTACAAATAATAATATCCTTTCTAAATATATTCAAACAGTATTTAGCCGGTTACATCATGACTTGGGTTGGGGTGCTGGGGACGAGGTTTTACAAGATGAATTCCAAAACGCATTATTGAATAATTCCAATAAGTATATTATTTGTACATATAGTGCAATTTGAAAAGATGGTTGAGGATAGGTATTTGCTCAGAGACTTTGAACGATTTGCCTCTTTTTATTTATGCAAACGTTGTCGGGAACGTTGCCACAATATGCCAGAACAAATAAATAATTGTAAAATATTCACAAATATTTAATCAATATTATCCATTTCAAAAATGTTGATCGGACACTTATTGAACTATACCAAGATTAAAATAAAATGATCTTTTACAAGAAACCTTGTTTTCAGGACACCAGGGCACAAGTAACAGCAGCGAAGGCAGCAGAAAATTGTTTAAGAAATTCGGAAGAAATCAGAGACTTGAGAAGATAAAATAGAACATAAACACGAGGAAGGTCAGGGACATGACGATCAGGATGATCCCTTTGACAAAGAAATTATCCGTCCCGGAGCTGGGATTTTTCTTCTTCGCGTCACGGTCGCCCATCATATCCAGCGAATTCCGAATCCTACCCCATAACGAATTGACATCCTGGCTGCTAAGCATATCCGGACGCCAGTCCGATGCCAGCAGCACGAGCTCGCGGGCCTTTTCGACGGTGTCTTTTCGCGAAGGATATTTGAGGATCCAGTTCTCCCAAAAAGAGCGAATGGGTGGGTCGTCAGGAAAACGCACCCATCTAATGAAGAGGTTTTCCATCGCCAACTCCTCAGCCGATAACTCTGAAAACGGTTTCATTTTTAGCACGTTAATTGTTTTCCATAATCAAACCCAACCAGATTATCCGTAAGTCCCTGGTTAAATATTTGTTAAGGCTTTCATATGTAAAAAAGGACTCGGATCACCGATTATACTCACTGTTGACGAATCGGTTTTTGCCATAGAAACCACCCCGCCGGTGAACCGGAAACAGCTGTTAAAATATTTTTTTCTGCCGAGCATATGACATTGCTTTCTCAATTGTCTTGCAGAAAACAGCGTCATCGACCAAACTTCTTCTCACGATTGAAGCATTGAAAAACTTGCGCCGTTTTTCAGTACCCATATATATTTGGCGCTACACACTATACTCACATTGAATTTGCGAAACTATCCAAAGGTCCCCGAGGCCGATCTTCTGACATTACTTGCCGCCAATAACAAGCTGGCTTTCAGGCAACTTTATTCGACTTATTACGGTAGAGTTCATGCTTACGCGCTGAAATTCCTGAGGTCCTCCGAGCTGGCTGACGACATTGTCCAGGATGTGTTCACAAGTGTCTGGGAAAACCGGACAAAACTCGGTTCCGTCAAATGTATCCAGGCATATTTATTCGCAGTCTGCAAAAATAAAACCCTGAATGTCCTCGCCCGCGCTGCGATGGAAACAAGTATTAAGGAGGTCATTTCAAATGATATGCAGCATTTTCACAGAGATGTGGAAGACAAATTCATGAAAGACGACTTCGAATATTTCCTGAATGTGGCCATCAGGAAACTTCCGCCGCAAAGGCAACTCGTTTTCAGATTGTGCAAGATGGACGGAAAATCTTACGAAGAAGTAGCATGCAGAATGGGCATTTCAGTCGGGACAGTCAACGACCACATCGTAAAAGCCCTGCGTTTCCTCCGAAATTGTTTGCTCCAAAGCTGCGAGATTTCCTCGAACCCGCCGGGTTAAGATTAAAAAATGGCTGATTTCACCAAAAAATTTCCGCGCGAGCATATGGTTATGCCTTCCCGATTGTCTTGAGTTTAAAAGTCAAATTTTTCACTTCATCTAAATTTTGGAATCATGAAAACTGGAAATCTTATTGTCGGAATTATGCTTTCGCAAGCCTTGACATTTTCATGTAAAGAAAGGGATCTAAGTCCGGTAGTGGTCATCGCGTGACACTCAGCTCAGCTAATCCATCTGAACTGGATGTCATGCATTTACTTCATCAAACTAAAAACAGCCATGAGATTCATATTTTTCTTAGCATTCACAATGCTATCCTGGCCGCTGTATGCGCAGGAAAAAGTTAGCCTAAGCGGATTTGTACGGGAGGCGGGTAGTAAAGAGCAGTTGCCGGGCGTCAACGTATATATTGCAGGGACCGCAATTGCAGCGGCAACAAACGGTTACGGATTTTATTCATTGACGATCCCCGCATCTGATTCCGTGATAATCACTTTCTCGTATGTCGGTTATGAAAAGGTAGAGCGGCAGATCCGTTTACGACAAGATACCAAGTTGGATATTTTCTTATCCACTGCTAATCAACTAAAAGAAGTTGTCGTCTCCGCCCGCAAACAGGACGATCACGTTAGTCACTCCGCGCAGATGAGTAAGCTGGAAGTTCCGATTCAGCAGTTAAAAAAAATCCCCGCGCTTTTCGGCGAGAAGGATATTATGAAAGTTTTGCAACTGATGCCGGGCGTGCAAAAGGGTACGGAGGGACAAACTGGTTTGTATGTGCGTGGCGGCGGACCGGATCAGAATTTGATCATTTTAGATGAGGCTGTGGTTTATAATGCGAATCACCTTTTTGGATTCTTTTCGGTATTTAATAGTGACGCAATTAAGAGTGTCGAGTTAACAAAAGGCGGATTTCCGGCGCGGTATGGCGGAAGGCTTTCGGCGGTTTTGGATATGCAAATGAAGGAGGGCGCGAAAGACAAACTGCACGGTGAGGGTGGTATCGGATTGATTTCTTCCAGGCTGACACTAGAAGGTCCGCTTGCGAACAAAAAAGCTTCTTTTCTGATCTCTGGGCGCAGGACTTACATTGATTTGCTCGCCAAGCCGCTGATTAAAATGGCGCAGAAAGACAGTGAAAGTCAGACGAAGCCGGGTTATTTCTTTTATGATTTGAATGCCAAGCTGAACTACGACCTTGGCGCGAATGATAAGCTTTACCTCAGCGGCTACTTCGGCCGAGATAAATTCTACTACAAAGAAAATCTGCGGGACTATGTCAGCTCCGCGGCACTTGACTGGGGAAATGCGACCGCCACCATGCGGTGGAACCACGTTCTTAACCAAAGAATGTTTGTCAATACTTCTCTGATTTACAGCAATTTCGATTTTGGAGTAGCGAGTAGATTTCAGGAATACACCAAAGAAAAGCTGACCAATGATTTTGCTTTAAAGTATCAATCCAAAATACAGGACATTGGCATAAAAAGTGATGTTGACTTTTTCCCTTCCGCCAAACATGCAATCCGTTTTGGTATCCAGGCCACCATGCATAAATCGCCCCCCTCGGCGCTATCGACCTCAGGGACCAACATTGAGAGCGCAGCAGCGCCAATCTCGCAAACAAAAAATTCACTAGAAGCAGGGATTTACGCCGAAGATACCTGGCAAGTTTGGAGCGCGTTGAAAATGAATGCGGGTTTTAGATTGAGCACCTTCAAAACGAGTTCAAAAACTTATGTTCGGCCAGAACCCCGGATTTCCGCTGCATTGCGGCTGGGCAAAGACCTTTCCATGAAAGCGTCTTACGCAGAAATGAACCAGTATGTGCACTTGCTTTCAAACACAGGCATAGGTTTGCCGACAGATTTGTGGGTGCCGACAACCGACCGCATCGCGCCGCAGCATTCGAAACAAGCCGCGATTGGTTTTGCAAAAGATGTAGAAAATCCCGAGGTCACCGTGACGCTGGAAGGGTTTTACAAGAAAATGAACCACATTATCAGCTAAAAAGAAGGCTCATCGTTCATGGCGCTGGACGGGACGAATGCTACCGAGCAGAATTTGGAGGACAATGTAGCGACCGGTCGCGGCTGGGCTTATGGGTCGGAATTTCTGATTCAAAGGAAGATTGGCAGACTGTCTGGCTGGGTTGGCTACACTTTATCCTGGACGAAATGGCAGTTTCCGGATCTGAATTTTGGTAAAATCTTTTATCCGCGATACGACCGCCGGCATGATCTGTCCATCGTTGGAATTTTTGAAGCAAATGACCACATTACCCTTTCCGCAACCTGGATTTATGGCACTGGCAATGCATTAACATTGCCGATTTCGCGCTTCACCGGCGTGAAAGAGTATTTCTTTGGCGTGCAAGACCCGAAAGGTTCTAACATGAGCGGCATGCAGGTGACCGAATATGGCGACCGGGGGAATTTCCGAGCCCAGGCTTTTCACCGGCTCGATCTTGCCGTCCAGTTTCGAAAGAAAAAGAAACGCCACGAGCGCACCTGGGAGTTTGGGGTATATAATGCTTACAACCGGCATAACCCGTTTTTCTATGACATTGCCCAAAAGGAATACGGAAACGGCACCAAGACTTCGCTGAAAAAAATATCACTTTTTCCGGTGCTTCCTTCTTTTAGCTACAATTTCAAATTCTAACACACTGATTATGAAACTGCATTTCATCATTTCCATAATTATTGCAATTGGTCTATTCTCCTGCGAATCTTTGATCAATGATATTCCGCCATCGAAGCTTCCGAAAGCTGAATCGAAACTGGTTGTTCACGCTTTTATATCGCCCCAGGCGGAAAACATTAATGTTACCGTGTCGGAGTCGGAGCCATTATTTGGCACTTCACCCGGGCCCAATGGTATATTGCCCGATGCTTTGGTGAAAATCTCTAACGGCTTGAAGGAAGTTGTCATTCCTTACGATAAGTCCGGGAACATTTACAGCATTGAGGCCGCGCACTTCCCGATTATACCCTCCAAAACTTACTATCTGACGGTTTCCCGAGGGAACAAGAAAGTGACCGCTGAATGTGCCGTGCCTGAGAAATCAGTGACGATAAAATCCTTCACATTGGATACCATTGATTTAAAAGACCCGGCATCCGACCAGACAAAATTTGCAACATTGAAAATGAACTGGCAGGACATCGCGGGCGAGGCTAATTTCTATCGCGTGCACGCATCCATGATGCTGGAATACGGCGTGCCGGTAAAAGATGGCAGCAACGAGGGAAAGGAAACGATGGTTACGAGCGGTTTTAATTTTCAGTGGGATGAAAGTTCGGGCAGAGGGGAGTTGCAAACTGACAATGCATTGGACGGATTGATGTTTTCTTCACCTTTGGGAAAAGTCAATCTGGTCACGGTTATGGGCGTAGATAAATTTTCCCTCAACAATCCGAAAATCAAATCGCTGACGATGGAGGTTTTCAATACAGACATCAATTATTATAAATATCACCGCGACATGGATTTGCGGGGCAATGCCGACAATCCCTTCGCAGAACCGTCGATGATACATTCCAACATTGTCGGCGGACTGGGTTGTTTTGGCGCTTACAACGTCGGCCGTCGCGTGGAACTCTATTGATTTTCTTTACCTTTGCGGCTCATTTTACAAAGACTCAGTTCAAAGGATATACAATGACCTCGCATCAAATACGTCAGGCTTTTCTTGATTTTTTTCGCAGTAAACAGCATTTAATCGTACCGTCGGCGCCGCTGGTTGCCAAGAACGACCCTACCCTGATGTTCAATAACTCAGGTATGGCCCAGTTTAAGGATTTCTTCCTCGGAAATGGGACACCGCCGTCGCGCCGGATTGCGGATACACAGAAATGTTTGCGTGTTTCAGGAAAACATAATGATTTAGAGGATGTTGGCTTTGATACATACCACCATACCATGTTCGAGATGCTGGGAAACTGGTCTTTCGGCGATTATTTCAAAAAAGAGGCAATCGAATGGGCATGGGAGCTTTTGACGGAGGTGTATCAGTTACCAAAAGACAGGCTGTATGTGTCTGTATTTGAAGGAAATTCCGGCGACGGTGTGCCTTTCGATCAGGAAGCGTGGGATTTATGGAAGCCGATTGTGGGCGAAGACCGGATTATTCTTGGCAATAAAAAGGATAATTTCTGGGAAATGGGCGACACCGGCCCATGCGGCCCTTGTTCTGAGATCCACATTGATTTGCGTCCGGCTGCTGACGTCGCTGAAATTCCAGGTAAGTCGCTGGTTAACAATGACCATCCGCAGGTTGTGGAGATTTGGAACCTGGTATTTATGCAGTTCGAGCGCAAGGCGGATGGGTCGCTGATACCGCTTCCTGCTACGCATGTGGATACCGGGATGGGCTTCGAGCGGCTTTGTATGGCAGTTCAAGGCAAGACCTCTAATTATGATACCGATGTTTTCCAGAATACTATTCAGGTTTTGGAAACCATGTCGGGCAAAAAATACGGTAACCCCGACGAGCCTTTCGCGGACATCGCGATGCGCGTCATTTCCGACCACATTCGCGCGGTAGCTTTTGCGATTACGGACGGACAGTTGCCTTCGAATAACAAAGCTGGTTATGTAATCCGCCGGATTTTGCGCCGCGCAGTTCGGTACGGATATTCCAATCTGGGATTCCAGGAACCGTTTTTCTATAAGCTGGTACCGGTTTTGGCCGAGCAGTTTAAAGATGTTTTTACCGAATTGAAAGCCCAGGAAGAGTTTGTTACACGGGTGATTTTGGAAGAAGAAAAAAGCTTCCTGCGCACTTTGGAATCTGGCTTGAAGCGACTTGATAATGTTGTGGTTAGTCTGAAAGAAAAAGCCCTCAATACAATTCCCGGTGACGAAGTTTTCGAACTCAGCGATACTTTCGGTTTCCCGGTCGACCTTACCGCGCTGATTGCCAGAGAAAAAGGTTTTCAAATTGATGAAATTGGTTTTCAGGATGCATTAGCGGAGCAGAAAAAGCGCTCCCGCCAGGATGCTGCCAAGGAAGCCACTGACTGGATCGAGTTGCGCGAGGCCGATGGCGTGGAATTTCTGGGTTACGATTTTGAAGAAACCCACAGCCACATTGTCAAATACCGGAAGGTGAAAACCAAAACCGGCGAGGAATATCATATCGTCCTTGATCGCACGCCCTTTTATGCTGAAATGGGTGGTCAGGTTGGTGATACCGGAATATTGATTTTGAATGAAGGGAAAACCGTTTCGATTATAGATACCAAGAAAGAGAACGACCTTTTTGTACATATTTCACGGGATAAAAATCTGGACGAGGCGCTGCAAAATGCCGGTTTGGTCACTGCCCAAATTGACATTGCAAGAAGGGATAGGATCAAAGCTAACCACACGGCGACGCACTTAATGTTATCATCGATGCGGGAAATCCTGGGTACGCACATTGGCCAGAAAGGTTCTTACCTAAATGATGAAGTGCTGCGTTTTGACTTTTCGCATTTTTCGAAAGTTTCGCACGAAGAGTTGCAGCAAATCGAAGACCGCGTCAACCAGAAAATCCGGGAAGACATTGCATTGGATGAAAGAAGGAATGTCCCGATCCAGCAAGCATTGGATGCCGGCGCGACGGCTACATTTGGTGAAAAATACGGTGATTTCGTTCGCCTGATTATTTTCGATCCAACATTCTCATTTGAATTGTGCGGCGGCACCCACGTGCCATCAACCGGTAAAATCGGCATTTTCAAATTCATTTCCGAAGGTTCGGTATCCGCAGGTGTCCGCAGGGTTGAAGCTGTGACGGGTGAAAAAGCATTGGAAATCATGCGCCAGCAGGAAGAAAGGTTGGACAAGATCAAGGATCTGCTAAAAAATCCAACTGATCTTGTGAAAGCAGTTGAAAGCCTGATCGACGAGAAAAACAGCCTGCAAAAGAAAATTGCTGCACTTGAAAATGAGAAGATCCAGGCATTAAAAAGCGGCCTGATTGAAAGCATGGAGACGCATTCAACATTTAATCTGATCGTAGCAAAAGTATCTGTGCCTTCGGCGGAATCCTTGAAACAACTTTCCTACGAGCTGCGCGACCAGGTTGAAAATTTGATTGCAGTTTTTGGAACTGATATAGCTGGCAAGCCACAACTTTCCGTTTTCATCGCTGAAAACATTGTGCAGGAAACCGGGTTGAATGCTGGTAAGATTGTGAAAGACCTTGCGAAGGAAATCCGCGGCGGTGGCGGTGGTCAGCCGTTTTTTGCGACTGCGGGTGGTTCGGATGCGAGCGGGTTAGAGACTGCGCTGGAAAAAGTAAAAGGGTTGTTTTAGAATTGAATTTTGGGCAAAAGTTTCATCTTAACGAAACTTTTGCCTATTTTTATCAATATCACACACTATGAAAAAGCTATTTGAAATCGAATTCCTGGAAGAAGCACTTGATTTTTTGAGTGGGCTTGAAAGAAAGCATTACGAGAAGATCCTTTATAACATTCGTAAATCTCAAATAAAAACTGATCCGGAACTTTTCAAGAAATTGACTGATGACATCTGGGAATTCAGGACGCTTTATCAAGGATTTCAGTATAGACTTCTGGCATTTTGGGATAAAAATTTACCAGCCAAAACATTAGTAATTTCTACGCATGGGTTTGTAAAGAAAAGAAGTAAAGTGCCGGACAACGAGATTCAAAAAGCAATAGATATTCGATCCAAATATTTTTCAGAGAAACAATTAAAGAATAAGGAAAAATGAAAACATACACTTTGGATGAAGTTCAGGATAAGCTTATTGGGAAAATTGGAACGCCGGAGCGGGATATTTTTGAATATGAACTTCAAATGGATTTGATTGGAAAGGCAATTAAAGAGACAAGAAAAGAGAGAAATTTGACGCAAGAAGAATTGGGGAAATTAATTGGCGTTCAAAAAGCACAAATTTCAAGACTCGAAAGCAATGCAAGTAATGCAACAATGGATACTTTATTGAGGGTTTTCACTGCTCTAAAAGCCAAAGTAAAATTGCAGGTTGAACTCCCCAATTTAAATATTAGTATTGGGGAATAGTTTGGCAATTAAAGTTATCCAGCTTTAATTTATCGTCACACTAGCCAGTCTACAAATTGAAAATCTCTCTCTCCCACCTCCCCGACCATAAGCAAGAGAATTAAAAGAAACCAAGGGCGGCGGGTAGCCAGTTTTCCCGACAGTCGTCGGTCTGAGGGAGCAGATTCGATGCGAGAATTTGGAGAAGGTGACGGGGCTGTTCCATAAATCTCAAATTATTATGCACATACTTTTTTGCGACAATCCATTTGAAAATAAGCTGTCGATCGACCAGGACTATGAAGATGAGTTTACAGCAGCCAGGCAAAATGGATTTGGCACCGAACTTTTTAGCTTTGAGAGCTTAGTCAGAGATAATGATGCTGATTTCGCAACCAGAAGAATAAAAAGCAGTGATACACAACGATTAATGATTTATAGAGGGTGGATGCTTAAACCCAGCGCTTATTCTTTACTATATAATGCTCTTTTAGCCAAGAATTATAAGCTCATAAATTCACCGATTGAGTATAAGGTTTGCCATTATTTTCCCGACAGTTACAAATTCATAAGCGACTATACCCCCAAAACAATTTGGGTTACAGTTGAGAATCAAAAAGTAGATTACAGCCAATTGTTTGGTAAAATTCAAGTATTTGGTGATTCACCTTTAATTGTAAAAGATTTCGTAAAATCTCAAAAGCACTATTGGGATACAGCCTGCTTCATACCATCGGCATCGGATAAGGATAAGGTAAAATTGGTAACTGAAAGATTTTTAGAGTTACAAAATACAGATTTAAATGAAGGGCTAGTTTTTCGGGAATTTGTTGAACTCAATGACTTGACGATTCATTCTAAAAGTGGGATGCCTTTAAAACAAGAATATCGCTTGTTCTTTTTATACGGAAAACTGCTAGGTTTTTATGATTACTGGGAGGAAGGTGAATATTCAAAAAAGGCGATCCCACCGCTCGACTTTTTTAAGAACATCGCAAAAATTATTGAAAGTAACTTCTTCTCGATGGATGTTGCAAGGACAAAAAACGGTGAGTGGATCATTATAGAACTGGGGGATGGGCAAGTTGCAGGACTCCCAGAAAAGGTAGATCGGTTTGAATTTTATAGCTTCTTCCGTTAATGGAGAATCTGAACGGATCGGAAGGACCAGATACAGCCAATGGATGACAAGGAAATTCAAGCAGAAACAAGACTTCCGAAGGTAATCCTTGAAAAAGCGATTAGATCAAATAATGAATTTGGCTGGAAACAAATTGATTTCTTACAGGTTGTTGAAACTGCGAGAAAACTAAAAATAGCTACCATTGGCGGCCAAGTCCAATACTTATTTCCAGACGGCACATGTGAATTATATTGGCTAAATTATGATTCGGAAGGAAGACAAACAAATGAAGGATGGATAGAATACTGCAATAGAACGGCGAAAGAATGTACTGATAGATTTAATAGATTGATTTCTACTATTAACATACAAAAGGAAGCCATAACAAGTTTTAGTTTTATAGCAGGCAAAGAAGAGGCCGGTATTAATATAAATGATCACCTATTTTTTATATTATATTTTGATGACAAAGAAACGAACCTGTTTGCCGATCAATAAAGACAACCTTATCCCACACACATGAAAACCTCCCTCTCCCACCTCCCAGATCATAAGCAAGAAGAATTAAAAGAACTCACTGAAATTATTGTCGAAAAAGTACCTGCCGAAATGGTTATCCTTTTCGGAAGTCATGCGCGTGGTGATTGGGTGGAGGATTACCAGGAAAAGACTGAATATGTAAGCGATTACGATATTCTTGTAGTTACTCGGGATCGAAAATCCGCGAAGGACGGGAAAAAGTGGTGGGACTTAAACAAATTTGTAAATTTTAGTGAGGAGAATACAAGAGTCACGATCATTCAACACAGCATTGGTTTTGTAAATGATAAAATTGAAAACAATCAATACTTCTTTGTAGATATTTTAAAAGAAGGCATTATGCTTTTTGATTCTGGAAAATATAAATTATCCAAACCAAGAAACATGAGGCCGGAAGAACGACAGAAGAAAGCCCAAAATTCTTTTGACGCGTGGTTTGAATCTTCAAATCATTTTTTCGAAAGTTTCTTTTTCCAATTTGAAAAAGGCTGGTTCAAAGACTCTGCTTTTTTACTCCATCAGACAACAGAGAGATACTACGTAACAAATCTGCTTGTTTTTACTGAATACAAACCAAAAATCCATGATATCGAGGAATTAGGAAGACAGGTTGAAAAACTGCATCCTGATTTTGCAACCGCTTTTCCAAAACAAACAGAAGAAGAAAAACGGCTATTTGAACTCCTTCAAAAAGCATATATAGATTCGAGATATAATATCAATTATAAAATCGAAAAAGAAGAATTAGAATACCTTATTGAGCGCGTACAATTATTAAAAGAATTGACTCAAAGAATTTGTAAAGAACGAATCGCACAATTAACCGATTAAAACAAAAAAGAGCGACGCTAAAAAACGTCGCTCTCTCTCTCATTATCAGCGCTTTCGAATGCGCTGTACTACTATTCTTCTGCTTTAAGCTGACCTCTGATTTCTCCATCCGGATACTTTTTCGAATGGATGTTCACGTAGTACAAACCAGCTTTCAGGTCGGCTACCTGGGCTTCGGTCAAAGTGTCTTTGAATGCAAAGGGTGAGGTAAAAGTTTTGCCGAAATCGATCACGACCGCGCCGGAAGAATCGACTGGGGCTTTGTGAATGTGCCACGCCGTCGGCACAAATGCCGAATCGGTAGCAGCGGAATCTGTTGATGCAGAGTCGCTATACATAATATTGATACTCAGAACCCTGCTTTCCTGGTTCAGCGTACCATCTACCGAACCAGTAACTTTTGATGAATTAGCCGGTACCTGATTTGCGCCGGAGAGCGTCGTGCTCACTTTCAGCTCGGGCAGTACCGGTGTCGGGTCCGTCGTTTCGTCGTCATCACTACATCCTGCAACCATCGCGGCGATCACAAACACACCCACAAATGCTAATTTTCTCATAGTGCTTTGTTTTAGTAAATAATTGGTTTGACCACTTTCAGGTAAAGAACGGTTCCGCACAGGCCAAAAACCGTCAAAGCACTGGCTATGAGAAAATTGATATTTTTGCCAACAAAAGTGGGATTGGGGACTTATGTAACCCTTTGTTGAACTATGGGTCAATTTCTCACCTAAATCCTATCATTTCTGCGCCTTGCAATACTTCCAGCGGTTGTGCGACCATAACCAAAGCTCCGGTTGACGCCTGATCGTCATTTCCAGCGCATTGAAGTAGGTCTTCATTAAATGTTTTTCGTTCAAATTCAGGGATTCGGAAACCAGCGGCTCGAAGCTGAAATGATAACTATTTCTTGCCTTTTTCTGGACATCCAGATATATCACTGCACAGTTTCGGTTGGCCGCAATGCGGGCCGCGCCGGGCTGTACGAAAGTTTTCAAATTCATAAATTCCACATGATTTTTGGCGATGCTCCCGGGACGCTGATCGGCGATGGTGATGAAGATCGACGGTTTGTCAGACTGCCATTTCAAAACCGTCCGGTACCACTCGGATTTTGGGACTAATTGCACCCCATATCTCCCGCGAAATTTGCGGAGCACCCGATCGAGAAAACGATTTGACAGAGGCGAATATGCCGCCAGCACATTGCAATCGGCCATCAGGGGCAGCGAAAGCAAATATTCCCAGTTGCCATAATGCGACGCCATGAGCACAATGTCCTTCTTTTCGGCGATCAGCTGACGCAGCAGCGGCAGGTTATCGTAAGTTGTAAGTTTGCCGAGACTTGAAGTGGGCAGTTGATGGACCAAAAACGGCTCGACAATCAGATCGGCCAAATGCCGGAAGTATCTCGTAGACAGTGCTTTAATTTCACCTTCTGAAAATACCGGAAAACAATCTGCCAGGTTTTTGAGGATCAGCTGCTGCCGGTATGGCCACAGGTTTCGGAAGATCAGGTAGATGAGATCAGCCACTGACCGCCAGCCAAAAAGGGCCAGCCTGAATCGGATCGTACGCATCAGAGAATGAGCTGGATACCTGCATTGAAGCCGATATAAACACCCTGAAAATCCTTGGTACCATCATTTTTCCAGATAAATTTCTTGATGAAATTGTAATTATCCTCCCGCTCGTAGCTCACATAGTTAACGGTCGGTCCCGCGAAAACTTCGAAACGCTGACCAATTTTATAGGCTGGTAAAATGCGCAGCGAGTTTTTGAAATAGCCCCCGTCTTTGAAATCCGTCAATGTCTGGCTCACGGCTTCGAGGTTGATCCTGAACGGATCCGCCACCGGAACATGCGCGCCAAGTCCGGCTTCCAGGCCGTAGAGCGTCTTATCATTGTCTTTCAAATTGTATCCCACACCCGTAATTCCGTACAAAACGCGCCCGCCGGACCGGAAAGTGGCCATGCTGGTCAATGTTTCGTCGATCGACAAGCTGATCGATTTTTCTCCGTTTTTGATAAAATTAAAAAGCGCAATCGGATAGTCGCTGCTATCGGCAATGTTGATAAAACCGGCGAGCTGGACACCTGTTACTTTTTTGGCAATGTTGGCAAAACCGGAAATCTGGGAGTGCACATTTTTAGATTTATTCAGAAACCCGGCGAGTTGAAAACCGCGACTATCTCTGGCGGAAATGTTCGCAAATCCTGCAATTTGGGCAGCATCTGCCTTGCCTGCATAATTCATGAAACCAGCCAGTTGCGCACCTTTCGCATCATTTTTGGTAATGTTTGACAAACCCGCGATCTGCGCGCCGGAAGAATTTCCTCCAATCAAATTCACCGCCCCCGCTATCTGCGCCCCACTCGCCGACTGCCCGATCACATTGGCGACACCAGTAATTTGCGCCCCGCTCGCATTTTCCTTGATGATGCTGGCGGCGCCGGATAATGTGAAGCCAGTCTCCGCTTTCGACAACCCGGCGATGGCGTGCAACGAAAACCAGTTGGTATAGTCGGCAGCATGGGTACCATTGGAACTGATCGGGTAAAAAAGTCCGATATGGATGCGGGGAGCGCTGTTTTCCTGCGCAAAAGCAACCAGTGAAAGAATTGAAAATATAGCAGAAACAATGCTGGTGCGAAGTCTCGAAAATGGTTGATTTCTCATGATGATGTATTTGAGAGAATTAATTAAATACATACAGCTCCTCAGAAACGCAGATTGCAGGCCTTCAACCCCGCCTCGTCGCCATATGTACAGTATTGACAACGCGAAGCCGGGTTACCCTAAATTTTTTGGGGGAAAGTTTTTGGATTTGGTTTTGAGAAGTTGTTTAAATTTGAAATCACCACTTTTTCAAACCTATCATCTCACTAAAATGAGGACGAAACTGGAAATCAGACTTGATGAAGGAATTAGAAAATTGAGATTGGAGACATTTGAGAAGGGTTTTCCCTTTATGATTCATGACCAAGAAATCGCTGGCGAAGGATTTATTCTTGAATATCCAGCCGGAACAATGAAGCTCATGAAGCTTGCCGCGAACAATCAGGACATTGTTGAAATAAGATCCTTTAACTCAACCGAAATCGATCAGATACGGAAAAGGCACAATCTTTCCTTTCCCAACATACCTGAGCTTTCGTTGCATCCGGACCGAATGATGCCGATAAAAAATTTACCATTGCTAAAATCTTCCATTCCGACAATCAATATTTCATTTAGCTGATTGACAGGACACTCCTACGGAGTTTGGCATTTTTAAATGTCCATATTTGGCTATAAACAGGGAGGCCCGCTGGGCCTGTTTTCCTAACCACTTTTATCGACAAGATATCGGCTCATTTTGAGCCACCTGTTTATAGTAAGTTATATTTGGAAAGATTGCGGCTCCTTCGGAGCCTCCTAAAACCACACATGAGGCTTGTTACAAGAGCATCACAACTGCCCATACCGCCAGCTCATCCCAACCTGCCAGCCAAACCACGAACCCAACTTATCCCCAAGCCGAATGTTCGGATAATTTTCAATCGGAAACGATTTATACCCCTCCCGCTTCAAACTAGCCTGATTCTGACAAATCGAATATGACGGCCCCGCAAAAACCAAGAGCCGTTTATTCAACTTATAAGTAGCAGCGGTTTCAAGGCGGAACAGTGAGCGCATATTTTCCCAGCTTCCTTGGAAGATATTTCCGCTCGTGATTTCGGTAAAAAAGCCCCATTTTTTGAAGGGAAAAAATTCCCGGCCGATGCCTGCGCCAAACACATAGGTACTATGGCTGCCGCCTGTACTGACGCCGCCTGTGAGAATGCCGTAAAATTTGTGAGTCCCCATTTTCCAGGAAACATTGAAAGGCGCAACTTCCGAGGCAGATACCGTCAAATTAGAAGTGCTTTTCCGGATAATGTTGATCAAACCAAGGCTCACGCCCGACGAGCTGTCGGCAATATTGACGATTCCCAGCTGAATGCCATGCAGTTCTTTGGCATAATTAACGAAGCCCAGTTGCATACCCGAAAGTTTCGCCCCGACAATGTTGATCCCGCTAGAAACCTGAAAACCGTCAAAATCTTTCCGCGCCTGGTTATAACCGCCGGCAATCTGCCCGCCACCTGACGTTTCCTTCGCAAAATTGAGCGCACCGGAAACTTGCACGCCATCGAGCGGCCCGGCGCTCCGGTTCATAAAACCGCTTATCTGGACGCCCGAAGTCTTTTTTTCAACAAAACCGCTGAAACCTGACACCTGGACGCCTTTCAGCGAGTCGAGCACTTCGTTGTGCAAACCGGCAAGCTGGACGCCATTGACATGTCCGGACACAATGTTAAATATCCCCGCAACCTGCACGTACCGGACATCCTGCTTCGAAATATTAAACCCACCCGCGATTTCCAGACCATTAACCCCCGCCGTATAACCGCCTAACAGATTGAGGGAAAACCTGTTAACGACCTGCGAGCTCATCCTCCCATGCGTTCCCAAGCCTGGCGTCAGCGAAGCCTGATAGGGCAGCGAGACAAAAAATTTGCTAATGTTCCGGCTCTGCGCCCGCAATTTGGCCGAGACAAACAACCGTCCCAGCCAGGTCGATTCGCCCTCGGAGTACCTGACAATCAGCGGATCAAGATCGACGGCTTTTTGGTACAGACTGATTTTCAGGCGCGTTTCTTCCAGATTTTGAACAATTACCGTCGTATCGGCATAACCCACTTTGCTGATTGTAATGTTGACAGGAAAATTTTTATCCCTGATCCGCAGCCGGAAATGTCCATCGTCTTCCGAAAGCGTCGAGGCGAGGAGCTGGCGGGAGTAAATACTGGCAAAATCGACCGGAATATTGTTTTCCTGGTCCGTCACAAAACCGTCGATATAAAACGTCCGCTCTTTCGGCGCGGCGAGGATGATGATGTAGTCGCCTTTTTCTTTATACTGGTATTTACTCCTAAAAAGCTGGTTGAGCACCTCGGAAACCGGCTTTCCGGCGAGATTCACCTGTACAATGCTGTCGCCGGGAATGAGGTCGCTGTTATAGGAAAAGTAAAAATGGCCCTGCTCTTCCAACGTTTTCAAAACACGGGAAACCGGTTGCCCTTTCGCCGAAAGAGTAACCGGTTTGTTCAGGTGCTGCGCGAACCCGAAAAGGGGGATCACGAGGAAAATCACAGCCAGCCTTAATATTTTGAGCAGGGAAAAAGTCAAATCCATTCCGAAAGATAAGCCCTATTTCAAAATGATTTGCCCCTGTTTGTATTCAACGGTCACGGCGAGGGTTTCACTGATCACGGCCAGGATGCTTTCCAGCGAGTCCTGCTCAAATGTTGTGTTGATGGTCAGGTTTCGTTTCTGTTTATTTTCGATAACAATCTCTTTACCAAAACTTTCATTCAAAATCTCGACTAGTCGCCATAGCGGCGTATTGTCGCAGATCAGCCTGCCGGTCCGGTAATATTTGTGAAATTCCTCACTGGTTTCTTCTTTGGAAAAATCCCCCGCCGCGTGGTGAACCGTCGCTTTTTCCATCGGTTTTACTTTGATTTTCTGATGATCTTTGGCTACTTCCACCAGCCCGGTTTCCACGATCACCTCTGTTTCACGGCTGTTGTCCTTCACATTAAAAGAGGTACCTACAACCCTGACCGTCACATCGTTAACTGAAATGATAAATGGCTTTTCCTTATTTGGTGTCACTTCAAAGAAACCTTCGCCGGTTAACGTCACTTCTCTTTTGTCGCCATTAAATTGTGAAGGGTAACTTAATGTTGATTTTTTATTCAAAGTCACCACCGATCCGTCAGGTAATGTATCAACCAAAGTCTTTGTACCTGACTGAATCACAACCATTTCGCTTCCCGAATGTTTGAAATTAAATTGATAGGCAAGCCAACCGACCAGCGCAGTCAGCGCAACCATCGCGGCAATGCGTACTATTCCAAAAGATTTTTTCGGATGAAGCGGGACAACCCTGGTACCGGATTCAAAATCTTCGCGGCTTGTCTGTACCCTTTTCCGAAACCGGTCCCAGGCTGCATTCTCGTCCACATTACTTCTAATAGCCAGCTGCTTACTCTGTTTCCAGATTGTCTCAAAATCTTCAAAGTAGCGCTGGTGGTCGTCGCTGTCCGACAACCATTGATTAATCTCGATCTGTTCGGCCAAAGTGACCTCTTCGAGCAGGGATTTGACGAGCAGGTCGTCGATATGATGGTTAAATTCTGGTTTCATGGCTTTTAGCTGAGAAAAAATAACAGGAAAGAGGCGGTTAGGAAATCGACCAGTTTAAGACGTAACAGCCTGAGCGCCTTGCCCATCTGATTTTCCACGGTCTTGACGGGCAGTTGCAGCCTGTCGGCGATTTCCTGGTATTTCAGTTCTTCAAAACGGCTCATCTGAAAGATCGTCCTGCACTTTTCGGGCAGTTCTTTGAGGGCAATATCGAGCCGGTCTTCCAGTTCCGATAATTCCAGGTTGTGCGAAGTGTTGTTGCTATGTTCCATCTGGTGCACGGCGTAATTTTGATAAGCATCCCTGACTTTCAGGTGTTTAATGTAATTCAAGCTCTCATGGTAAACCGAGCGGTACAGGTATCCACTCACCGATTCCCGGATCTCAATGTGGTCTGTTTTTTCCCACAACCGGCAAAAAACGTTCTGTACCATTTCTTCCGCCATGATATCGTCCCGCAAAATGGTGCAGGCATAGGCGTGAAGCCCCTTGAAATGCGTTTTGAAAACCTTCTCAAACTCTGATTCCCTGTCCCTGCTCAAAACTGGTCCGTGATCCGCGATCGCTGCGTTCATTGTACTGGTCTGATTATGAATAAAAAAGCGCCCGACTTGGGTTGTACATTGGAATGACAACCAGTCGGGCGCTTACCCTAAGTTTTTCAGGAAAAATTCGCTGCTTATTTTTTTGGCTTTGCAGCAGTCGTGTCGGCTTTGTTTGATTTGTAACGCTTATCCGGCGTGCCGTCCTTTTTCAGGTTTTTGTTTTCCGAATACCTTTTATCCGGCGTACCATCTTTTTTCAACTTCTTGTTTTCCGAATAACGCTTGTCCGGCGTGCCGTCGGATTTCAATTTCGTAGCGGCGGTTTTGTCTTTGTCAGTCTGCGCTGGCGTGGTTTGCGCGAAAACCGGCGCGGTGAACGTCAAGAATGCCAGCAGAATCAGTGCTTTCAGGTTTTTCATTGGTTTTGAATTAAAGTGTGATCAAATTTTGAGAAATAAATTTAAACTCAATCCCGAAAAAACCCAGCCAGAAAATCGTTTTCAATAAAATTTAATGATGATTTAATGTAACTATACTTATTTCTTCACAAAGCGAAGTGTTTGCTGGCTCACTCCGTCCAGAACTTGCACCAAATACGAACCCGGTGCTAAATCCTTGATATCCAATCGGATATTTTCAGGAGTTTTATACAAATCACTCTTCAAACATTGTCCGCTGCCATTATACAGCCGCGCGACCACCTCCTTTTCTTCGCCTTCATATTTTATAGTTACAAAATCGAAAGCCGGATTGGGATACAACACATTGCCGGACTTTTCCTCTGAAAACAGGACGTACACAATCCGCGAATACGCCGAAGTTCCGTCCAGGTCCACTTGCCGGAGGCGATAATAATTCATCTTCTTTAAAGGAGCCGGATCCATGTACTGATAATGTTTGACTTCCGCCGTCGTCCCGCTGCCCCTAACCTCCCCTATTTTCTCAAAATGCAAGCCATTTTCACTTCGCTCAATCTCAAAATGACTGTTGTTCAGCATCAATGTCACCCAAATCTACCGGCGATGGGGCAAGGTAAAACAACCTTCTCTCAGACAATCCCCACAGCCCGTTTTCATATCGCGCACGGACATATAGGTTATGAAATCCGGTTGACAATGTGCCGGTAGTAAGTTCAAAATTGACATTCACTGTCTCCGCTGGACTGCTGAGCGGAATGTTCATGGCCTTACCAGTACCTGGATCTGAACCAATAAAATATTCCGCGCGATCGATGCGCGGGGCATGCACGCCAATTTCCAGTAGCACAAGTCAAATCAATAAGATTTTCTTCATCTAAACCTCTTTTCATGACTAAAATTTGAGATTGGATGGTAGAGGCCGCAAAGCTAGCCGAGGCAGTTTCTACTGGAAAAGGGAGCAAGGTGTTTGTCGACCGAATGCTTTTTTTGTCGACAAAAACCGTTAAAAAAAGACTTGTGCAGAAACCGTTACTTTTCAGAAAGCCTACGTCAAAAGATAGTATATCAAAACTATCTTTTCATGAAAGCAACTTCGATTACCGTACATGGACAAGGCGTATCTATTTTAATGTCTGAAAATGAAGAATTTATTTCACTGACTGACATTGCACGTCATAAGAATTCCTCGGCCACCGGACTGGTCATCTCACATTGGCTAAGCACAAAATTTACCGTCGACTTCATGGGACTTTGGGAGCAGATGCATAACCAAAATTTTAATCTTACTGAATTCAGCTATATTAAAAACGAAGCTGGAAGCAATGGATTCGTGCTCTCTTCAAAGCAGTGGATCGAGAAAACTAATGCGATAGGTTTGATTTCGAAGGCTGGTCGATATGGAGGTGGTACCTTTGCGCATCGAGATATTGCATTTGAATTTGCTTCCTGGATTTCAGCCTCCTTCAAACTTTACTTGATTAAGGAATTCCAAAGACTCAAAACAGAAGAAAACAACATTCAAAATCTTGACTGGAATGTACGGCGGACACTGGCGAAAGTAAATTATGCGATTCACGCAGATGCCATCAAAGATAATCTGGTCCCAAAAGAGCTAGATAAAACCATGCGCAACCGGATTTATGCCACGGAAGCCGATTTGATCAATGTTGCCTTATTTGGACTGACTGCCAAAGAGTGGCGTGATCGCAATCCTGGAAAATCCGGAAATATGCGGGATGAGGCGACGATTGAGCAACTCGTTATCTTATCTAATCTTGAAAGCATCAATGCGATGCTTATTCACCAGCAGCTGCCATCATCAGAAAGAGTGACACAACTAAATTTTATCGCAATCACTCAAATGAAATCGCTGCTCAACGGCAAGCAGGTTAAGTTTTTGTAGTATAGGTTTGAAGAGCCGAACATGCTTCGCCAGGTTTTAATGTTACCGATTTCAGTAACATTAAAACTTGTAATCTGACGCAAGCCTAATCAACGAAACTGATAGATCATTACCTTCGCATCGAAGAAATCTATCTACTCAAATGAATATCCAGCAACTGGAATATATTGTCGCCGTTGATAATTACCGGCATTTTATTCATGCGGCGGAGCATTGTAATGTCACGCAGCCTACTTTGTCGATGATGATCAGGAAGTTGGAGGAGGAATTGTCGGTGAAGATTTTTGATCGGACGAAACAGCCTATCGTACCGACAAGTATCGGTCGTGAGATTATTGACCAGGCGAAAGTGATTTTGCGAGAGGCTTCGCGGATGAATGAAATTGCCAAACATTTTAATGGTGATCTTTCCGGCGAGCTGCGGGTCGGGATTATTCCTACGATTGCGCCTTACTTACTGCCGCATTTTGTTAATCCATTCATTTCCAATTACCCGGACATTAAACTGCACGTTTCAGAAATGATCACGGAGCGCATTATTTCGGAATTGAAAATTGGAAACCTGGATGTCGGAATCATCGCATCGCTTTCAGAGGAAAACAGTTTGCAGGAAATCCCCTTGTACAAAGAGCGGTTTTATGCTTACGTTTCGGAAGATACCGGGCTCTACAACAAACAATACATTCTCCCGACCGACATTGAGCCTAACCAGCTCTGGCTCCTGGAAGAGGGACATTGTTTCCGCACGCAAATCCAGCGATTGTGCGAATTGAGCCGCAACAGCCAGTTTGGCAGCAGTTTCAGCTACCGCTCGGGCAGCATTGAAACATTGATCCGCATGGTGGAAAAAAATGGTGGTATCACCATTCTCCCCGAAATGGCCGTCATGGAATTGTCCGAAGAAAGAAAAAAACACATTCGCCACTTCAAATTCCCCGAACCCGCCCGGGAAGTCTGCCTGATCGTCAATCGGGAACAGATGAAAGCAAGGCTGATTGATGCACTGAAAGTGGGTATTACGAGTTATCTGCCGCAGGAGATTTTTGGGGCGCGGGAGGAACTTAGGATTTTGTAACTATCAAAAAGTTTTTGATGTTGGAGCGCTAACGAATGTTGCCACCCCAAATATACCCGTCAAAAATTTGAGCAGGATTTCGTCCGATTACGTAAGATCTTAGGATATCAAGATTCTTGGCGAGGGATTCGGTGTTTTTTAAATCTGCCGCGGTTGCCGTTTCTTTAACTTCAAAGCAAGCTTTTTTGTCGACGATAAAATCGATTTCCCGGCCCGTTTTTAGCTGGTAATAAGCAACTTCTCCTTTATGCATTAATTGATTAAACACCGCATTTTCAAATTTCGACCCACTGCTCAGATCGCCTGAAAGTGATGCTATACCATTGTCGAGAAAGTATACTTTTTTAGACTTTACAATCTCCCGGTCCGGGCTGTTGGAAAGGACAGGGATCGTCTTGATCAGGTAGCTTTTTTCCAGAAGATCGAGGTAATTTTCGACGGTGCCCCTGCTCAATGATGTCAAACTGGTTAATTTGGAAATATCCAGCTTTGTACCAATTCTGACAGATAGCAACCGGATGAGCTTAAACAGATTGACCGGATTACGGATATCAGAAAGGACGGCCAAATCAAAATTCATATAGGAACTCAGGATATCGCTGATTAGATCCTTTTTTTCTGAAACTGATTCAGCAAGAACCACTTCTGGAAAACCGCCGTAATTAATGTAAGAATCGTAGTAGCCTTTAAGCCGCTCGAACTCTGAGGGAACATATTTACCAATATTCTCAAAGTCAAATGATGCGGCTTTCACGCCATTAAATGACAGAAGCTCGCCAAAATGGAGGGGGAAAATTTCAAAGATTTTTTTCCTGCCCGCTAATGATTCGGAAAACTGGTTTTTCATGTAATAAGCACTAGAACCTGTTACGATAAATTTAATGTCGTACGTATCGTAGATGTATTTGAGTACGCTCGGAAGATTAGGCACTAGCTGAATTTCATCGATTGCAATCAGAACCTTCTTACTGAAATCTGTCCCCTGCTGCGTTAACGCATAAACGATCGTTTCATAGTTCTCCTCCGCGAAGAGCATTCGAATATCAATTCGCTCTAAATCAAAATAATGTTTCTGAGCAATATTGGATTGTGCAAGAAGTTGTTTGACGAGAGACGTTTTTCCCGTCCGTCTCATGCCTGTCAGCACAGTAATTTGCTTTCTGGAAAGATGGTCAAGTAAGGATGGATATATGGTCCGGGGCAAAAACATGCTTTACTATTTTATAGACAGTTGGCCATCCTTACAATACTATTTACAATCAAAAAATTGAAATTAGGAATACTATTTTATTCATACAAATATAAAATAGTAAAAAACGGAAAGAGTTGAGTTTCAAATGGAGGTTACTGCCGCACCCTTTCTAACCTCGCCTTCAAATACTTCTCCATTTCCTCCAAGCTAAACGCATTGAAAGTCATATCCCGTGTCAGCCCGCCTTTCCTGGCATTCGCAACACCATAATGCATATCCAGATACCCTTCCATCGCGTGCGCATCCGGATTGATACTCAATAAAACACCCTTTTCCATGCAGTAGGAAATCCAGCGCCAGTCGAGGTCGAGGCGCCAGGGGGAGGCGTTGATTTCGATGACGACCTGGTGTTCGGCGCAGGCGTCGATGATCACTTTGTGGTCGATTGGGTAACCTTCGCGGGAAAGAAGCAGGCGGCCGGTGGGGTGGCCCAGGATGGTGGTGTAGGGATTTTCGATGGCTTTCAGGAGGCGGGCGGTGGCTTTTTCCTGGGTCATCGTGAGGTTACTATGTACCGAGGCGACGATGTAGTCGAAGGAAGCCAAGATTTCGGTTGGGTAATCCAGCGAGCCGTCGCCGAGAATGTCGGATTCGATGCCTTTCAGGATTTTAAAGGGTTTCTCTGGATTTTCGGCAGCAAAACGTGCATTTAGTTTTGCAATTTCTTCGTGCTGTTTGAGGACTTCCTCTATCGTCAATCCCTGAGCGTAAACCGCTGTCTGCGAATGATCTGCGATGCCCAGATATTCGAAACCCAGATCCCGGCAATGCACGGCCATTTGTTCCAATGTATGCTGACCGTCGGAATAGGTGCTGTGATTGTGCAAAATTCCTTTCAGATCGTCCCAGGTAACAAGCTGGTCGGCCGTGTGCGTTTCGGCCCAGGCGAATTCTCCTGCTCCCTCGCGCATTTCAGGCACAATGTAGGGCAGGCCGGCTTTTTGATAGATTGCTTCCTCGCTTTCGGCATTTTCGTAATAAGCATTTCGCCAAATGGTGCTGCCATTTGTACCGGCATACCCCAAATGTTCGCCGTCAGCCGTTTCCAAAAACAATTCACTGACCGTACGCTCTGGACTTACGGCCACGATTTCAATCGAAACGGCCACGTCCTGCACATTGCCCCGCCACACAAATGGCGACGATTGTTTCTCATTCTGAACGAGATAGTCAATTTCACCGATCGTATTTTGCAAAAGCGCGGGCGAATCGGTGCTGACCAATATTTTAATGTTATCAACAATTTCCGCTTTCCGCCTTAGATCGCCAGCCGCATGTACCTGCTCAAAGCTCTTTTTCAGATCATTCACAATGACATTTGCCACCGCCTCGGCTTTATCCATGCGCAGCTTACCCGCTTGGTCTTTCAGAAATGCGAGGGATTCAAGAATTTTCTGTTGGGTACTTCCTCCAAAACCTTTCACTTTGGCGACGGTACCATTCAGACAGGCCAGTTCCAATTCATGCAGGTTGTCGATGCCCAGTTCTTTCCAGAGTACCCCGATCTTTTTTGGGCCTATCCCCTTGATATTGAACATTTCCATCACACCCAGCGGCGTATTGCTGATGAGTTCTTCCAGCTCCGGAAAAGTACCGGTCTGAGCAATCTGCATGATTTTGCCGGCCGTACTTTTTCCCACGCCCTGCAATTTTACCAGCTCCTGCTCGGTCATGAGCTGCAATTCGCCTTCCTTATATTTATCGAGATAAAATGCCGCGACGCCGTAACCTTTGATCTTAAAAGGATCGGCCCCGTGAAGCTCCATCAGCTTGGCGGTTAATTCAAGGATCTCGACGATTTCGGAATTGCTCATAATGGTCTCGGGTTGGAAAGAATTCTTTGCGAATTACGAGGGTTGATCCAGCATTTGCAAATCTAAATTCCGGCCGCCGCCGCTGTCCCAAGTAGTTATTTTTGCGGTTTGTCTTAACTACAATGTCCCGATCATAGTACTTTAACCATAAAAACCTGTAACCAAAACAGTCAACTCATTTCTAAACTTTGCCAGATTTTAAACATTCAATGAACATAGATCAGCTGCACGCATACCGCCAGGAAATTCAGCACCATTTAAATAACGAGCTCCTGCCATTTTGGGAAAAACGCATTGTAGACCATGAAAACGGCGGGTTACTCACCCATTTTGACAAAAACGGAAACGATTCCCGCGAGGACGAAAAATCTTTGATTGCCCAAACCAGATCGATCTACACATTCGCTTCGGCGCACCGGGCGGGCTATGGCGACGGACGTTATGCCGAAATTGCAAAACACGGCGTCGAATTTTTGCTGGGTAAAATGTGGGATGCGGAAAACGGTGGTTTTTACTGGCTGATGGACCGGAAAGGAAATGTCAAGATTGACGAAAAGATCATTTACGGCCACAGTTTCGCCATTTATTCACTTTCAGAATACACTTTGGCAACCGGCGATCCGCGGGGTCTTGAATATGCGGGAAAGGTATTTGACCTGCTTCAAAAATACGCGGCGGATACTTATTATGGCGGGTATTTCGAAATGTTCGACCGGAACTGGGAATTAAAGGGACCCGGCTCTGCGGGCGGCGACCGCAAAACATTGGACGCGCACATGCATTTGATGGAGGCATTTACCACATTATATGAAGCCAGCGGAAAACAGGTGCACCGTCGGAAACTCGTGGAGGTGATTGGGTTATTGGTCAACAAAATCATGCATCCGACCTATAAAACGGGCATTCCGCAATTCTGGGCCGACTGGTCGGTGGCGCCGCAGATCAAGTTTGACATTATCTGGGGCTGGGACCGGTTTACCGAAGATGGCGTCAAAAGCGCCGCCGAGGACAATACAAGTTATGGCCACAATGTGGAGTTCGCCTGGCTGCTCATGCACGCGCTCGACATTGCCGGCATTCCTTATTCCGAGTATGAAGAGCAGCTTCTTGCTTCCTTCAACCACGCCGTGGATTATGGCGTCGATTGGGAATTTGGGGGCGTTTTTGTGGAAGGGTCGCACGCAGGCGAGGTATATGACCGCGAAAAAGAATTCTGGCAGCAAGCCGAGGTAATTATCGGTTTTCTCGATGCTTACCGGATTTATGAAGATGAAAAATACATCAAAGCCTACGATGCCACGCACCGTTTTGTGTTCGACCACGTAATCCATAAAGAAGTGGGAGAATGGCTGCCGCTGCTCACGCGCCAGGGCGAGCCGATCTGGACGCACATGAGCCACTCATGGAAAATCAATTATCACACCGTCCGCTCCATGATCCAGGCCTTGGTCCGGCTGGACAAAATCTTGGCAAAGTAGTTGGCCTTGCAAGATTTTGGACAGTGTTTGGAATTTTTTGCACAAATCAGTTTAAAAAATGCCGCTTGCCGTACCGGGAGACGCTGGAATGGTCTTTGAGATAGCATCATTGACAAAATGTTCTTCGGAACATGATTTATCAAACTAAATAACCAAAGTCATGAGCGCGTTCTCACAACAAGTAAAAGGAAATTGGAATGAACTGAAAGGTAAGTTCAAACAACAATATGCAGATTTGACAGACGACGATCTGATGTACGAAGAAGGAAAAGAAGATGAGCTTCTTGGAAAAATTCAGAAAAGAGTAGGCAAAACCCGTGAAGAGGTAGAAGCCGAAGTAAATAGCTGGTCGAACTAAGGTTCACCAGAATATCCAAAAGAGCCCCGGAATCATTGATTTCGGGGCTTTTTTTGTAGTAGGATCGTTTCACACCGCCCTTTTCTGTTCATTATTTTTATATCAAAAATAGATTTATGAACCCAAGAGAAATACCTGTCGGAATAGTTGGTTTGGGATTAATGGGGTGCAGCATTGTGACTTGTCTGCTGATTGCGGGGCACCCGGTGGTAGCAGTGGCGCCTATCCCCGTAGATCTTGAAAAAGCCGGACCACGGATCAAGGAACATTTACTTAATGCCTGGCAAAACGGGCTGATTGATAATGAGCCGGAATTTTATCTGAAACAACTGATTATCACAGAAGATTACTCCCTGCTCGAACCGTGCAAACTGGTGAATGAGTGCACGATTGAGAATGTCGACATCAAGAATTCGGTTTATAAAAAAGTAGAGACGGTCATTTCAAAAGATGCGATTCTTTCCAGCAATACTTCGGCGATTCCCATCAGTCAGCTGCAACAATTGACATTATATCCCGAGCGGTTTATCGGCCTGCACTGGACAGAGCCGGCGCATACTACCCGTTTTTTGGAAGTGATCTGCGGAGATGCGACGGACATTTCAAAAGGGGAATATGTTTACGAGCTTTCGCATTTGTGGGGCAAGGAGCCGATTTTGGTCCGGAAAGACATTGCCGGTTTTATCACAAACAGATTAATGTATGCGATGTACCGCGAGGCGATTAGTCTGGTGAAAATGGCTATGCGACTATCGAGGATGTGGACCGCTCCTGCCGGAATAATGCGGGTTACTTCATGACTTTGGTAGGCGTATTCCGCTGGATGGATCTGACAGGCGTACCAGCGTATCATACCGTCATGAAAAATCTTTTGCCCACATTAAATAACAGTACCGAAGTCCCCGAGCTGATCGATAAAGTAGTGCGCGAAGGTGGAAAAGGCGTTTTAAACTCCCATGGATTTTATGAGTACGAGCCGGGAGAATCCGAAGTCTGGGAAGAAACATTCAAGGAATTTACTTACGACATCCGCGAATTGGCGCTAAAATATCCGCACGACATTGTGAAGCAGCGACTGCGTGAAAAACTTCTGAAAACGGAGGGGAAGTGTGAGATTTAAGTGGCCGAAAACTGGTTCTTATCATAAGACTTAGATAGTTTTGAGCCACTGCAATTTCCACGAAGCTTACCCGAAATGAACGATTTCATAGCTGCAAGATCCCAGATGGCCCTCTCGCTGGGATTTCACATTATATTTTCCTGCATCGGTATGGTGATGCCGTTTTTTATGGCGGTAGCACATTATTACTGGATCAAAACCGGGGAGCCGGTTTACAAAAACGTCACCAAAGCATGGAGCAAAGGGGTGGCGATTTTTTTTGCCACCGGCGCCGTCTCCGGTACGGTACTCTCCTTCGAGCTCGGCCTTTTATGGCCCGGATTTATGAAACATGCTGGCCCCATTTTCGGAATGCCGTTTTCTCTCGAAGGAACGGCATTTTTTATTGAAGCCATCGCCCTCGGATTTTTTCTTTACGGCTGGGATCGGTTCAACAAATGGTTTCACTGGATTACCGGCGTGGTGGTGGGTGTCAGCGGTTTAGCCTCCGGTATCCTGGTGGTGGCGGCTAATGCCTGGATGAACAGTCCGGCAGGTTTCGATTATATCAATGGTGAATATGTCAACATTGACCCGATTGCCGCCATGTTCAATGCCGCCTGGTTTTCACAGGCTTTGCACATGACGATTGCCGCGTTTGTCGCGACTGGCTTCGCAGTAGCAGGCGTGCACGCATTCATGATTTTAAAAGGCCGGAATATCCTATTTCACACCAAATCTTTCAAAATCGCGGCGACTTTCGGCTGCGTGGCGGCCCTGCTGCAACCATTAAGTGGCGACATTTCAGCCAAAGATGTGGCCGTAAGGCAGCCTGCCAAGCTGGCGGCGATGGAAGCGCATTTTAAAACTGAAAAATCCGCATCCCTGATTATAGGTGGTATCCCAGATGAAAAAAACAAGAAAGTGGATTATGCTATCAAATTGCCCGGATTTTTGAGCTTTCTGGCACACGGTGATTTTAAATCAGAAGTGACCGGTTTGGATAAAATTCCAGAAGAAAACCATCCGCCAGTGACGATCACGCACTTTGCATTTCAGATCATGGTCGGCACCGGTATGGCCATGATGCTTATTTCTGCTATTTATTTTTTTAGTCATTTCAAACAAAAAAACTGGCTGAAAAGCGACTGGCTGCTGAAACTCTTTGCCATAGCTACGCCGCTGGGCTTCATAGCCGTGGAAGCTGGC
Organism: Dyadobacter luticola; assembly: GCF_005860805.1. Lineage (GTDB taxonomy): Bacteria > Bacteroidota > Bacteroidia > Cytophagales > Spirosomataceae > Dyadobacter > Dyadobacter luticola. The sequence goes on from NZ_VCEJ01000002.1 coordinate 2,224,299, forward strand.
TGGACAGTCACCGAAGTGGGCCGCCAGCCGTGGATCATTTACAATGTGATGCGCACCGCCGACGCCGTAACCCCGATGCCTGGTATCACCTACTCATTTTATCTGTTCACCGCAGTTTATGTCTCCCTGGCCGTATTTGTGGTCTTTATGTTGTACCGCCAGATAAAAATGGTAGGAAAACTCTACGATAAATATTAATCCAATGCTTTACGTCGTCATTACCTTTCTCTGGGCCTCCATTCTCCTCTACCTGCTCCTCGGCGGGGCCGATTATGGAGCGGGAATCATCGAGCTTTTCACCTCGCGGAAAAATAAAGAAATTACGCGCAAAACATTGTATTCTGCCATCGGGCCGATCTGGGAAGCCAACCACATGTGGCTGATCATTGCCATCGTGATTCTCTTCGTCGGGTTTCCAGTGATTTATTCTACCATGTCGGTCAACATGCACATTCCACTGACAATCATGCTGTTAGGCATTATCGCAAGAGGTACCGCCTTCACATTCCGGCATTACGATGCGGTGGTGGACGATATGCAGAGCATTTACAATACCATTTTCGCCATATCCAGCTTCATCACGCCTCTTTTTCTGGGTATCATCGCCGGAAGCACTGTTTCCGGACATATCGATCCCGGCGCAACAGATTTTCTTTCGGCCTACATTTTCAGCTGGCTGCATTGGTTTGCCATCACGGTTGGCTTGTTTACGGTGGCGATCTGCGGGTTTCTAGCTTCGGTATACCTAATTGGCGAGTCGGACAATGACCACGACCGGCTGCGGTTTGCGCACAAAGCGCAGTTTTTCAACATTGCGGCGGTGGTTTGCGGGATGCTCGTTTTTGCAGCGTCCCTTTATGAACACATCCCGCTGATCGAGTGGGTGTTTGGGAACTGGGTAGGCAGGATCGCCATCATTTCGGCAACCTTGTCACTGATTTTGATGTGGTACCTTTTGTATCACGGAAAAATCGGCCTGTTGCGGCCGCTGGCAGGGTTTCAGGTGACGATGATTTTGCTGACCACCACCTATAAGCATTTCCCGAAAATCGTATTACTGAAAGGCGGCGGCTACTTGTCGCTGATGGAACATTCGGGCCAGGAGAAAACTTTGGAGGCGCTGGGGCTGGCGCTTTTAATCGGCAGCGTTTTTATCCTGCCAGCCTTGTTTTATCTGATTTATAGTTTTCAAAAAAGGCCACTGGAAGTACATTAAATGCTATTTTAGCTTCAAACCCCTTTTGTAAAAACCGCTTTTATCCTTCGCATCCACACGTCCATCCGAACCATCGGTCACCGCAAAAGTGCCGGAATCTGCATTTTCTAAAACCCTGGAAACCGGCGCCGATCCGCCGGGCGCATTATAGTCGATAGAAGAATAAAAGACCTGCCGGCTGTCTTTGGAGTAATGATCATTTAAAACCCGAAACGATTTCGCATCCGCCCCGGCGATTTCTACGCGATGGAAGTAAACCTTCTTGTTGTCCTTCGAAAACCCGCTTTCCAGCACCTGAAAAGTGGCCGCATCTACCCCAGCAAATAGTTTTCCCTCAAAAAATACTTGGCGTGCATCTTTGGCGTAACCCCATTTCAGCAAGCTAAAACTGGCCGCATCTGCCTCACCAAGGATCGTTACCAGATTATGTTTCACTGAAAAATATTCCTGGCCTTTGCGGTAAGTATCACAATAGTAAACGTGCTGCCCGTCCTTCGCGTAATGTTCGTTCAAAGCCGCAAAACTTGCGCTATCGCTGTCTGTGATGGCGGTATTTTTGTAAAAAGCGCCGATTTCATCTTTGGCAAATACATTATTGAGCGTCTTGACTCGGCTAACCGGCTGACGGTCAAGCACGTTGCCTTTGTAAACCCAGTTGTCGTCCTTTTTCTGGTAGGGCGAAGAAGTGTCGGGACGGCCGAAAAGAAAGGAAAAAATGCCCATGGTGTTCATCTTAAATGGTATAGTGTAATGCTGGTAAATGTTCCAAACTTACCTGGAAGGGCCTCCGAATGCGTTCAACAATTTAGCGAACGGTCATTCTTTTTATCCAGCGACACATAAAAAAATCTTGATTCCTTTGCATTGTTTTGTTTTACTTTACATCCTGACCTCGACCATTTAATTCCTGACCTCTATGACCGATCGTAAAACGCGGCTGGCTGTTGTTCTGATCACATCTTTGTTTTTTCTCTGGGGCTTTGCCCTCAATTTAAACCCGATTTTAATCCCGCATTTAAAAAAGGCCTGTCAACTCACTGACTTCCAATCCGCACTGATCGATTCCGCTTCTTATATTGCCTATTTTCTGATCGCGCTGCCGGCCGGATTGTTCATGAAAAAGTATGGTTACAAGGCTGGAATTACGCTCGGTTTGCTCCTTTTCGCCCTCGGAACTTTTCTGTTTTACCCCGCTGCTGAGATGCGGCATTTCGGGTTTTTCCTTTTTGCCTTATTCATCATTGCCAGCGGCTTGACGATGCTCGAAACTGCTGCGAATCCCTACATTACCGTGCTGGGCGACGCCGATTCTGCCACGCAGCGGCTCAATTTTGCGCAATCATTCAATGGTCTGGCTGCATTTCTGGCGCCTCTGATGGGCGGTACCTTTATTCTTTCCGGCAAAACACTATCGGAAACCGAGCAGCTCGCCATGTCAGAATCCGAGCTCAATACCTATCTCAATGCCGAGGCTTCTTCCGTACAAATGCCATTTGTTCTGATAGGCTTGGTGGTGCTTTTTGTCGCATTAATGTTCTGGCGGACGCCGCTGCCCGAAATCAGGGATGAAGAAGAAACTCCCGGGAAAGTGCAGGGCTCGATTTGGGGCGAGAAAAACCTCATTTTAGGTACGACAGCACAGTTTTTCTATGTCGGCGCGCAGGTTTGTATCAGCAGCTTTTTTATCCGCTTTTCTGACAAAGTGGCGGGTATTGATGAAAAAACAGCCGCCTATCTCCTCTCCGGGGCATTTCTAAGCTTTATGATCGGTCGATTTATCGGCACTTACCTCATGCGTTTCATCGCGCCGCCAAGGCTCCTGGCCATTTACAGTGTAGTTAATGTAGTTCTCCTGATCATCGCCGTTTTCACCACCGGCATGTTCTCGGTTTACGCATTGGTCGGCGTCGAATTTTTCATGTCCATCATGTTCCCGACCATCTTCGCGCTCAGTATCCGCGGTTTGGGCGAAAAAACAAAAATCGGTTCATCACTCGTCATTATGTCCATCGTCGGTGGCGCCGTTTTCCCCGTCATCATGGGCCAGGTTTCAGATATTTCATCAATTCAAAAGGCTTATATAGTACCTGCGGTATGTTTTCTGGTAGTATTATATTTCGCTTTGAAGAATAATTCGATCAAGACTGTGACGCTGGGCGCAGCGCATTAATTTCCATTGTCATGCTGAGCGCAGTCGAAGCACGCTTCTGACTTGGCACAACGCTTTTTTGCAGCCTGCTCAACCAGAGACGTGCTTCGACCGCCCGGCGGCCCGGTCCGCTCAGCATGACAACATTAAAACGATATTTCTAAAAGAACTTCAAAAACATAAAATGGATTTAAAACTTAAAAATAAAATCATCATCGTGACCGGTGGCGCCAAAGGCATTGGCGAGGGGATTGTTAAGGTTTTGGCTGGTGAAGGCGCTATACCGGTGATTGTGGGGCGAAATGCGGCGGATAACCAGAAAATGGTGGACGAACTTGCTGCTGCCGGATACGAATCTTTTCAGGTCGTGGCAGAGCTGACCCGCCCGGAGGAATGTGAAAAAGCAGTAGCTGCGGTGTTGGACAAATATGGCCGGATTGAAGGCTTGATCAACAATGCGGGTGTAAATGATGGCGTAGGTCTGGAAAATGGGAATTACGAGGCGTTCATAGCTTCGCTGCATAAAAATGTGGTGCATTATTATCTGATGGCGCAACATGCGCTGCCTGCATTGAAAGAATCCAAGGGTGCGATCGTCAACATTAGCTCGAAAACGGCCGATACAGGCCAGGGAGGCACTTCTGCGTATGCTGCTGCAAATGGTGGCCGTAATGCATTGACCCGCGAGTGGGCCGTGGAATTGCTGAAATATGGTATCCGCGTCAACTCAGTGATTGTAGCAGAATGCTGGACGCCGCTTTATGAAAAATGGATCGAGACGTTGCCTAATCCGAAAGAAAAGTTGGAAGAAATTGTATCCAAAATTCCACTGGAAAACCGCATGACGACTTCGGAAGAAATCGCGAATATGACCGTTTTCCTGCTTTCGGAGCGTTCGAGCCATACTACCGGGCAGCTTATTTACGTCGATGGCGGCTATGTTCACTTAGACCGCGCGCTTGCTAATTCTTAATTTATGGACATTTTAGTTTGCAACACACCCGGCACCTTGTCTTACCACGAGGCCGAAATGCCAGTTTCTGAGGAAGGACACAGCATTATCAAAATCAAAAGGATCGGAATTTGCGGAACCGATTTGCATGCTTTTGAAGGCACGCAGCCATTTTTCAATTACCCAAGAATCTTAGGTCACGAACTGGCAGGGGAAATTGTCGAAACCGATCGCATCGATTTTCAGGTCGGCGAGGCGGTAACATTTATCCCTTATTTCAATTGCGGCAAATGTGTGGCCTGCCGAAATGGTAAGCCCAATTGCTGCACCAGCCTGAAAGTTTCCGGCGTGCATATCGATGGCGGCATGGTGGAATATCTGTCTGTCCCCTCCTACTCGCTCGTGCACGGCGACGGCCTGACATTCGACGAACTCGCACTGGTGGAGCCGCTTGCAATCGGCGCGCATGGTGTGCGCCGCGCGAATGTACAACCGGACGAATTTGTGTTGGTGGTAGGCGCAGGCCCGATCGGACTTGGCACGATGGAATTTGCCCGGATTGCCGGCGGCAAAGTCATCGCACTCGACATCAATGATGCGCGACTGGCTTTTTGCAAAGACAAACTCGGCGTAGAACACACGATTAATGGTCTCACACAGAATGTGATAGAACAATTGCAGGAAATCACCGGCGGCGATATGCCGACTGCCATCATTGACGCGACGGGAAATCTTCGCGCCATCAATACAGCATTCAGTTACCTCGCGCACGGCGGCACTTATGTTTTGGTAGGTTTGCAAAAAGGCGAGATCAGTTTCAGCCATCCCGAATTTCACAAGCGCGAGGCAACATTAATGAGCAGCCGCAATGCCACCCGTGAGGATTTCGAGCACGTGATACGCAGTATGAAAAGCGGCCAGGTTGACCCAAAAACTTACATTACGCATCGCGTTACTTTCAGTCAGGTGAAAGACGAATTTGAAAGCTGGCTCGACCCGGCGACGGGCGTGATCAAGGCAATGGTTTCGCTGGATTAATGTTAGTTAGTCTTTTTGTAATTCAAAATCGCCCAGCCATTTAATACCACGGCCATCGCAGAAACTGCGGCCAGATGCGGCAAAACGTCTTTTAGGCCGCTGCCTTTGAGAATAATCATTCGCATGACCTCGATCATATAGCGTACCGGATTGAAGCGGGTGATGAACTTCGCCCAATCCGGCATGCTGTCGATGGAGGTAAAAAGTCCGCCGAGCAGGATAAAAACCATCATAAAAAAGAACATGATGAACATCGCCTGCTGCTGGGTATCGCACAATGTGGAGACCAAAAGGCCGAAACCAAGGACTGTGAGCAAATAAACCGCGATGAAAAGATAGAGCGTCAGCAAGCTCCCCACCGGCGCAATCCCGTAAATGACTCTTGCCAGAATAAGCCCGATGGTGAAGATGATGATTGCCAAAACCCAGAAAGGAATCAGCTTGCCGAGGATAAAAATGTGCTTTTTGATGGGCGTCACATTGATCTGCTCGATGGTACCGATCTCTTTTTCCTTCACAATATTTAAGGCCGACAAAAACCCGCCGACCATCGTCACCAGGATCGCGAGAATGCCCGGCACGATGAAGACTTTGTAATTCAAAACCGGATTGAACCAGTTGGACGCCACAATGTCAATCACCGGAAACTGGCTGTAACGCGGCTGCTGGACGAGCTGCATCCGCATATCGGCATTGAAAGCGCCGATAATGCTGCTCAGGTAACTACCGCCCAGGTTAGCCTTGGTACCGTTGATCGCATTCACCGCCACAAACAATCTCTGCTTGTCTTCCCGGATCAGGTTGCGCTCAAAACCCTGCGGGATTTCCAGGATCAGATCTGTTTTATCGGACTCGATCAGCTTGAATGCTTCATGAAAAGAACTATTATACCCCTGCAACCGGAAATAACCGGAGGCGATCACTTTGGAAATCAGCTTCTGCGAGTAGGGCGATTTATCATGGTCCACCACCGCCAAATTCACATTTCGTACTTCATAATCCGCAGCCAAAGGCATGACTATCAGCTGGATACAGGGCATGAAAAAGATTAGCGCCACGATCGCTTTGTCGCGGAATATCTGCCTGAATTCTTTTTTGAGTAAAAATCTGAGCGTTCTCATTGCAGGCGTATTTTAAAGTTTTTCAAACTGATGGCTAACAAAAACAGCGTCATCCCGAGCAGGATCAATGTCTCTTTCCAAAGCGAACTAAAACCTAACCCTTTGATCATGATCGACTTGACAATAATGTAATACCATTTAGAAGGCACCATGTTGGAGATGATTTGCAGTGGCAGCGGCATGTTTTCGATCGGAAAAAGAAACCCGCTGAACATCATCGTCGGCAGCAGCATACCCATCAAAGAAATTAACATAGCAAATTGCTGGGAATCAGTTTTGATTGAAATAAAAATCCCCAGCGCTAGACAAGTAATGATAAATAATGTGCTTTCGGCGAAGAGCAGCGGCACACTGCCTTTGACGGGCAAGTCAAGCACAAAAACGCTCAGTAATAAAATGGCCGTCACATTGATCAGTGACAAGATCAGGTAGGGAAATGCTTTGGCAAAAATCACCAAAACCGGCTTAAATGGCGAAACGAGCAGGATTTCCATGGTTCCGGTCTCCTTTTCACGGACGATCGAAATCGCCGTCATCATGACCGAAACCAACATTAAAACCAGTGCCATCACACCCGGCACAAACCCCGGCGCGCCTTTGAGCTGCGGGTTGTACAAAAACCGCGTTTCAGGAATGATCTGATACGGGATTTCCAGGTTTTCGTTGATCTGGTTCTGGTATTCGAGAATGATCGCCGAGAGGTAATTGATGATCATATTGGCCGTGTTAATGTCCGTCGCGTCGGCAATGAGCTGGATTTGCGCCTTGTTACTGTGCAGCAGATCTTCATTGAAATTCACCGGAATCACCACCACCGCCTTGATTTTCCCGGCCTGAAAAGTGGACATTATCTCTTTCTGCGTCAATGCGGCTTTGCTGATTTTGAAATAGCGGCTCGCGCCAATGTGCGTCAGGATCTGCTGCGAAGCATTGTCTTTGGCATAATCCACCACCAGAATCTCCGAATCCTTGACCTCGTTGGTCAATGCAAACCCGAAAAGCAGGATCTGTGCAATCGGCATTCCGAAGAGGATCAGCAGCGTCCGGCGGTCGCGGAGGACGTGGTAAAATTCCTTTCTGACAAATGATATGAACTGTTTCATGGCTAATCTCCTCGTTTTGCGCTCCGGGCGAGCTGGTAAAACACTTCATCCATCGAACTCACGCCGAAGCTCCTTTTCAGATTCGTAGGCGAGTCCAAAACCTCGATCCGACCGTCCACCATGATGGATATCCGGTTGCAATATTCGGCCTCATCCATATAATGTGTCGTCACGAAAATGGTAATGCCGCGCTCGGCCGCTTCGTAGATCAGGTCCCAGAATTGCCGCCGGGTTACCGGGTCCACGCCGCCGGTTGGCTCGTCGAGGAACACGATTTTGGGCTCGTGTAAAATCGCGACAGAGAAGGATAACTTCTGCTTCCAGCCCAGGGGTAGCGACCCGACGAGTTTTTTTGCTTCGGATTTCAAGCCCAACCGGTTCAGCAGTTCCTCTGTTTTTGTCTCAATTTGCTGGTCAGTCAAGCCATAGATCCCGCCAAAAAATTCAATGTTCTCTTTGACCGTCAGGTTTTCGTAAAGTGAAAACTTCTGGCTCATATAGCCAATGTTCCGCTTGATCTGCTCGGTTTGGGTGTAGACATCGAAGCCCGCAATGCTGGCTTTGCCGGAACTCGGTGTCGACAGCCCGCATAACATGCGCATCGCCGTCGTTTTTCCCGCACCATTCGCGCCTAGGAACCCGAAAATCTCGCCTTTATTCACTTCAAATGTGATTTCATTAGTCGCAATAAAATCACCGAAACGTTTGGTCAGCTTGTCGCAAACGATCACTTTTTCGCCCTGCGCCATCAGTGTAACAGTTTGATAAATGAATCCTCGATCGTCGCTTCAATGCTTTTGATCTCGACGCCGGTCAGCTGCTTTTCCGCCAAAAACCGCTCAAATTCCTCCATATTTTTCATCTGGTCTTTAAAAGTGGCGTGCGCATATTCGCCGAAAGCATAGCTGTTCAAGGTGCCCGGATAATTTTCCAGGACTTTCAGCAGCGGGTACATTTCGTTGGCTTTGATCGCGTACAATTTTTCCCGATAGGCTTTCACGATGTCGTCGGGGGTGTCGATGGAGAGGATTTTGCCGCCCTGCATCAGCGCAATGCGGTCACAGAGAGAAGCTTCGTCCATATAAGGTGTGGAAACGATGATGGTAATGTTCTGTTCTTTCAGTCTTCTCAGCATTTCCCAGAACTCTTTGCGGGAAACCGGATCGACGCCCGTAGTAGGTTCGTCCAGAAATAAAGTGGTCGGCTTGTGGATCAATGCGCAGCATAAAGCCAGTTTTTGCTTCATTCCGCCAGACAATTTACCCGCCCGCCGCTTTTTGAAAGGCTCGATCTGCACGTAAATGTCTTTGATCAAATCGTAGTTTGCCTCGATCGTCGTCCCGAAAACCGTCGCGAAAAAACTCAGGTTTTCTTCGATGGTCAGATCCTGGTAAAGCGAGAACTTGACGGGCATATAACCCACTGTATTTCTGATACTTTTAAAATCTTTGACCACATCAAAACCATCCACGGAAGCAGTTCCGCTGTCGGCCAGAAGCAATGTGGTCAGTATCCTGAAAATGCTCGTCTTACCCGCCCCGTCCGGCCCGATGAGGCCAAAAAGCTCGCCTTTTGCAACCGAAAACGAGATATTATCCACGGCAAGCGTCTTTTCCTTGCCGTACGTTTTCGTCATATTTTGTACTACGACCGCTTCCATTATTTCAGGACGACTTCACCGTACATACCTATTTTCAAAAGGCCGTCATTCTTCACGCTGATCTTCACCGCGTACACGAGGTTCGCTCGCTCGTCTTTGGTCTGGATAGTTTTGGGCGTAAATTCTGCTTTGTTACTGATCCAGTCGATGACACCTGCCAGCTCGCGGTATTTTCCATCTTTGTCGTCTACCAAAATCTTTACCTGCTGGCCTATCTTAATGCCAGGGAGCTGATCGCCAGTGACATAGGCGCGGAGAATGATAGTGGAAAGGTCCGCGACTTTGTAAAGTGGTTTTCCTGCGGCGGCTATTTCGTTGGCCTCCGCATATTTGGTCAGTACAGTGCCGACTGTTTCATTCACGATTTTTGATTTGGCTAACTGGTCATTGATCTGCTCTATCTGTACCACAAGCGGCTGTACGTCAGCTCTTAATCCCGAAGTCTGCGTTTTCAAAACCGAAGTCTGCGCCGCGTCCTGTTTGCTGATCACTTCCAGCTGTTTTTGCAGCTCATCGATCTGCGCAATGATGTCGTCGAGCTGCTTCGGTGTCGCGGCATCGGCTTTCAGGAGGTTTTGAATGCGGTTTTTTTCGTGTAAAAGATTGTCGAGACGCACTTTGGAAACTGCGATTTGCTGCTTGTAAACATTGGTTTGAGCGGTAATGTCAGGAAGCTTGCTGCCGGTGGCGCGGATCTGTGCTTCGAGCTGTTTCTTTTTCAGGAAAAGTTGTGTGCTGTCGATGTAACCCACGATTTGTCCGGCTTTCAGCTCGTCGCCTTCTTCCAGGTTCAACTGCATGATCCGGCCGGTGGCTTCGGCGGAAACGATGGTTTCCACGGCTTCAAATGTGCCTGAGGCGTCGTAAGGTTCCTCTTTTCCCTTGCAGCAGGCAAGTCCGGCGATGATGATAAAAAGGTATGCTGTTGTTTTCATGAATTCCGATATTAATGTCTTGTGTTTGAATGTTATTCGATGTTTTTGCCCAATGTTGTCTGCAAATTGTAGCCCGACATCAGGAGCTGGATTTCGTGTAAAATCTTGTTAAGCCTCGCCTGATCTTCCGCATTCACTTCCCGCAGGTAATCACTGGTATTGATGACGCCATTTTCCAGCTGCGCTGCAGAGGTGGTTTTAATGCTTTCACGCAAACCAATGATCTCATCGTCAGTGGCTAGTAACTGCTGCAACCTGCCCAGCTCAGCATTTTGCTGTTTTACATTCAGGTTGGTATTATAGAGAAATGTTTCCTTTTGCAGCTGAATGCTTTCCCGGTTGTTGCGGATCAGGTTCCTGTCATTTTTGACGGTATATAATCCTGATAATGACCAGTTAAGGCGAACTCCCGTGATGTAGTAAGGATCAAAACTGTTGCTGAGAATGTTCAGCGCCGGCCTGCCGTAGCCGCCCTGAACGAAGAGGTTGAACTTCGGCCGGTTTTTCACATCAATCAACTGAGACTGAATGTCCAGGCTGCGGTTTTGAAATTCATATAACCTCAATTCCGGCCGGTTTACCTCGTCGGATAATGTCAGCATTTGCGGCTTCACCAATATCGTGGAATCATTGAGCGGCTGGTTCACCAAAATGCCCAGCATATCCAGGTAGGCTTTCCGGTTTGCTTGAAGATCGATGGTCCGCTGGTCCGTTTTCAGCAACTCGGCTTTCAAGGTATTTCCGCTGCTTTTGAATGCGGTACCATTGTTGATCTGCGCCTGTATTTTGTTGACGCCCAGCTGAATGTCCTTTTTTAATAATATATTCTGTTTCAGCTGCTCATCAATCATCAGCACGCCGAAAAATAGCTGATTGACGCGCTCATTCAATTTGTACAGCTCCACTTCCACTTTCTGTTCTTCTACCAATGCATTGGCTTCATAGGATTTGACTTGAGTTTTTACCAGTCCGCCGTCGTAAATCGTCTGGTTTACATCCGCATACACTTTGTACTGGTCCTTATTAAGTGTCGGAAACTCGACGCCGGGGATCGCAACCGGCAGGTTAAACTGCGTCACCGCCGACTGGTAAGTTGCCTGCCCGAGAATGCTCACCTGCGGCAAAAAGCCTTTTGCAGCGTTCTCAATGGAATAATCCTTCGTTTTCGCGATCAGCTCTAACTGCCGGATCATCGGATAATTTTTCCGCGCCAGCTGGTACGATTCCTCGATCGTCAGCGGCTTCGTTTGTGCCTGCACCCGCCCGGCCAATAACCAGCAACATACTGAAATGTAGAATAGCTTAATCATTTTATTTATTCGTTTTTTTAAATCATTTGATTAATATAAGTGCAAAAAAATTTTAGGATTCGTTGAGCATTAATTTTACCCACCTCGGGATCAGCTTCTTACGTTCCTCCATCATGGCCATGTAAGCTTCGTCGCCGCCGCCCAGCAATGTTTCCAGCACAGGTTTGCCAATAAAAGGGAAAAGCGTCATACCCAGAATGTTCATCAGAAAATGCACCGGATTAATGTCTTTTCGTTTGTCAGCCAGTTGTTTTATAAAAATAGAATCTGTCAGTAACTTCCTCGCCTGCAACCGATTAGCCATGTCTCCCGGGTTGCTTCGCATTTCACTCAAAACAAAAATCGGCAGCTCCGGATGCTCGATCAGCATCGTAATGTAATTTTCCACGATCCGGTCCAGTTTCTCTTCCAGCGAAGTTGTTGCATCAAAAAGAACCGGGGCAAGTACGCCAAAAAGCTTCTCAATACGCTCGGCCATCACAATATCAAAAAGCTTTTCCTTGCTGCGGAAATAATAATTCAGCAGCGCCAAATTGATCCCCGCTTCCTCAGCAATATCCCTGGTACGGGCATTTCCGTAGCCTTTTTTCGTAAAAACCCTGATCGCGGCTTCCTTGATTTTCTGCTCAGTCGTAAGATCCAGCTCCTCTTTTCCTTTCTTGGTCATTCCTCAAATATCAATTGATGGTTCAAATGTAAAGGCATTTTCTGATTATACAAACATTTTAATCAATTGATTAATAAAACTGTATTAAATTTTGAGGGATGATGGTTTTTTGTACAGCAGATAATACAGCGTCACTTTTGCCCGGACGTCGGCTTTTAGTTTTGAACTTCCGGCGAAAAGCTGTTGAAAATTTAATTACCCTCGTAATTTTGTGATTGCTTTGGCCTGAACTTATCCTTCAAAGCATTTGATTAGTTACTACTTCATGAAGAAAATCCGTAATTTTTGCATTATCGCCCATATCGACCACGGTAAAAGCACATTGGCCGACCGCCTGCTGGAATTCACCAAAACTGTGACCCAGCGCGAAATGCAAGCCCAGCTCCTCGACAATATGGACCTGGAACGCGAGCGCGGCATCACCATTAAGAGCCACGCGATCCAGATGAATTATCTGTACAAAGGCGAGGAGTACATATTAAACCTGATCGATACGCCAGGGCACGTGGATTTTTCCTACGAAGTTTCCCGCTCCATCGCTGCCTGCGAAGGCGCACTGCTCCTGGTAGATGCATCCCAAGGCACTGAGGCACAGACCATTTCCAACTTATACCTGGCGATCAACCACGACCTCGTCATTATCCCGGTTTTGAATAAAATTGACCTTCCCGGCGCGATGCCTGAGGAGATCAAGGACGAAATGGTGGACCTGCTCGACTGTAACCGCGAGGACATTATCCCGGCAAGCGGCAAGGAAGGCATTGGTATTGAAGAAATCCTGAATGCCATCATCGAACGCATTCCCGCACCGGTGGGCGACCCCGACGGACCTCTGCAGGCGTTGATTTTCGACTCGGTTTTTAACTCTTACCGCGGTATCGAGGTTATTTTCCGGGTTAAAAACGGCAGCATCAGAAAAGGTGACCGCGTGAAATTTATGGCTACCGGCAAGGAATATATTGCGGATGAGATCGGTACATTAGGTCTGGCGCAAATCCCGAAACAAGTGGTGGAATGCGGCGATGTAGGTTACCTGATTTCAGGTATCAAAGTGGCGAAGGAAGTGAAGGTAGGCGATACATTCACGCACATTGACCGCCCTGCTAAGGAGGCGATCAGGGGATTTTCGGAAGTAAAACCAATGGTTTTTGCAGGGATATATCCGGTGGATACCAGTGAGTTTGAGGAATTGCGTGAGGCGATGGAAAAGTTGCAGCTCAATGATGCTGCGCTGGTGTGGGAACCGGAAACCTCTGCGGCACTTGGATTCGGGTTCCGCTGCGGATTCCTTGGGATGCTGCACATGGAAATCGTGCAGGAAAGACTGGAACGCGAGTTTGATATGACGGTGATCACCACGGTGCCTTCGGTGCAGTTCAGGGTGCTCAATACCAAGGATAAGCTCATGAATATCAGCGCGCCTTCGGAAATGCCCGAGCCGAATTTTATCAAGTATATTGAAGAACCTTACATTAATGCGCAGATCATCACCAAGTCGGACTACATTGGCCCGATCCTGAATTTGTGTATGGATAAAAGAGGTATCCTGAAAAACCAGGTGTACCTGACTGCGGAGCGTGTAGAACTGCAATTCCTGATCCCGCTGGCAGAAGTTGTTTTTGACTTTTTTGACAGGCTTAAAACCATTTCAAGAGGCTATGCCTCACTGGATTACGAGCTATCGGGCTACCAGGAGTCGGATATGGTGAAGCTGGATGTCATGTTGAATGGCGAGGCGGTGGATGCGCTTTCGGCGATCGTGCACCGGTCCAAATCTTACGAGTGGGGTAAAAAGCTTTGTGAAAAACTTCGCGAATTGATCCCGCGGCAAATGTTCGAAATCGCGATCCAGGCGGCTATCGGACAAAAAATCATTGCCCGTGAAACGGTGAAGGCGATGCGGAAAGACGTATTGGCCAAATGTTACGGGGGTGATATTTCGCGTAAACGCAAGCTGCTCGAAAAACAGAAAAAAGGAAAGAAAAGAATGCGCCAGGTAGGCAATGTGGAGATCCCGCAGGAGGCTTTTATGGCGGTTTTGAAAATCAATTAGCGCGTGAATTATTCGCCTTTTGTTGTAATTTTGGCGTAATTCTAATTTCGTACCAAGAAACTAAAATACCTTAACAAGCGATATGGCAGAAGTAATTCGTATGCCCAAAATGAGCGACACCATGGAAGAGGGTGTTATCGCGGAATGGCACAAAAAAGTAGGTGATAAAATAAAATCCGGCGATATCCTGGCTGATGTTGAAACCGACAAGGCTACGATGGAGATGGAATCTTACTATGACGGTACGCTTCTGTACATCGGTGTAAATAAAGGCGACGCTGTGCCCATTGATGGGGTGATGGCGATTGTTGGAAATGAAGGAGAAGATTACAAATCGCTTCTGGAAGGCGCCAGCAATGGTTCTGCCAACGGAAGCGCTCCAAAAGAAGAACCAAAATCGGAAGCGCCTGCGGTTGAAACTGTAACCCCGGAAGCACCGAAGCCAGGTGAGGCGCCGAAAGAACCTGACCCTGCTCCTGCAAAACCAGCCGCTTCTACTGAAAAAATCAATGCTGCAGTAGTGCGTATGCCCAAAATGAGCGATACCATGGAAGAAGGTACGCTGGTTTCGTGGCAGAAAAAGGTAGGTGATAAAGTAAAATCAGGCGATATACTGGCGGAAGTCGAAACCGATAAGGCCACGATGGAACTGGAAGCTTACGAAGACGGCACATTGCTTTTTGTAGGGATTAAAGAGGGTGAATCTGTACCGGTAGATGCGATTATCGCGGTAATTGGTGAGGAAGGCGCGAATATTGACGCGCTGATCGCCCGTGAAAATGGAGAGCAAACTGCGGATGTGGAAGCTGCACCTGCACCAAAAGAAGGAACACCTGATGCATCTTCAAATGGTACAGAAAAATCTGTTTCCGTAGCCGATTCCGGCGACCGCATCAAAGCGTCCCCGCTCGCGAAGAAAATAGCAGACGAAAAAGGTATCAGCCTGAACCAGATTGCTGGAACCGGCGATAATGGCCGTATTGTAAAACGCGACATTGACGAGTTTAAACCAGCTGCCAAAGCTGAATCTGCACCAGCTCCGGCTGCTGCTCCTGCACCAAAAGCAGAATCTGCACCAGCCGCAGCTCCTGCCGCACCAGCAACGGGCGTAGCGACGCCCGGAGATTTTACCGATACGCCAATCTCGCAAATGCGTAAAACCATTGCCCGCAGATTGAGCGAAAGCTTATTCACCGCGCCGCATTTCTATGTAACGATGGAAATCGTGATGGATAAAGCGATGGCATTGCGTCCGCAGCTGAATGAGGTGAGCCCTGCCAAGATCTCTTTTAATGATATGGTGATCAAAGCTTGTGCACTGGCGCTGAGACAACATCCTGCCGTGAATTCTGCGTGGTTAGGTGATAAGATCAGAAAATACAATTATGTCAACATTGGCGTGGCGGTTGCGGTAGACGAAGGTCTGCTGGTGCCGGTTGTTCGCGATGCGGATAAGAAAACCATGTCTGTCATTTCGGGGGAAGTAAAAGACCTGGCTGGCAAGGCAAAAGATAAAAAATTGCAGCCGAAAGACTGGGAAGGCAACACCTTCTCGATCTCGAACCTGGGTATGTTTGGCGTAGATGAGTTTACAGCTATCATCAACCCGCCGGATTCCTGCATCCTGGCTGTGGGTGGTATCAAAAAAGTAGCTGCTTTCAAAGAAGACGGTACGGTTTACCCGACCAACATTATGAAAGTAACCCTGTCCGCTGACCACCGTGTGGTAGACGGCGCCACCGCTGCCCAGTTCCTCTTGACAGTGAAAAAACTGTTGGAAGAGCCGATGAGCATGCTGGTTTAAGGTTTCAGTTTTAAAAAAACATACAAAGTGTCAGGTTTTACAGCCTGGCACTTTTGTTTTGGGGCAGTTTCAGAATTCTAATCACGAAAATCACTTCATGGAAAAAATACATGCAACAACCGTCCTGGGCGTGCTTCATAATGGGAATGTTTCCCTGGGTGCCGACGGCCAGGCGACGATGGGCAATACTGTGGCAAAAGGCAATGTGCGGAAAATCAGGGTTTTGATGGGTGGAAAGATTCTTGCAGGCTTTGCCGGATCCACAGCCGATGCATTTACCCTGCTCGAAAAATTTGAAGAAAAACTCAATTCTTACGGTGGCAATATGAAACGCGCCGCGATTGAACTTGCAAAAGACTGGCGTACAGATCGCTATCTCCGGAAACTGGAAGCGATGATGATCGTGGCAAGCAAGGAAGAAATCCTGGTTATTTCGGGAACTGGTGATGTTTTAGAGCCTGAAAATGGTATTGCGGCGATTGGCTCGGGTGGAAATTATGCCTTATCGGCCGCGCAGGCTTTGAAGAAACACGCGGGACATTTATCCGCCGAGGAAATGGTCCGGGAAGGTCTGACCGTCGCAGCGGACCTTTGCATTTATACCAATCACAATTTTATTATTGAGAAGATTGCAAGCTAACATTGCCTGATTTTTAACAAAAAACGCCGGAATCCTGATCGATCCCGGCGTTTTTCAATTTTATACTAACTGAATAATAATTTATGCCCCTTTTCCTAAAAGCATCCGGAATGCCTTTCTGACTTTGTGCTCGTACAAATCCACTTTCTTCCCGATTTTACCTTTCAAAATCCTGTTTTTTGCCAGCTTTTGATAATGTGCATCCAGTGAAGCGTCGGTGTTGAAATTCTCTTTCAGATAAGCCAAAGCATTCGCCTCGCTCAAATTATAGTTATCTTCTTTGGAATAAGCATGTATCCCCTGCCCGATAGGATTGAATTGAGAATGTGAGGCATAATCTTCCAGAACAAAATGCTGGAACTTGAAGCCCTGGTTTACCATTTGGTAGAACCAGCCGGTGCCTAAATCGGCCGTAAAACCCCAGTTTCCGCCAAAACAAACATTATCACCTTTCGGCAATGTTACGCGACGGTACGTATCAAGCTTGATCATGCAGGCATATTCATTGAGGCGACATTCCGGCATCGGGTAAAACCGGCCGGTATTGATCACTTCAATGTCCTTTTCTTTCCGCGGCGTGTTGTAGGTTTCATGCAATGCCAGCGCCTCAGCCTGTGTGGGGACGAAGTACTGGAATTTTGAACCGTGACAAACTTTCGCTGAAAATCCCGGGCAAGACCAGCATTGTCCGATGGAGCCGGTGCCCGCCATCTGCTCGTCGGCAGTGATCACGGGCAGCATATCGCCGATCATATCCTTGTGGAAAACCATATCATTATGCATGATGAAAAGGTAATCGGACGTAGCATTTTCCAGCGCGTACTGGTAAGGAATTTGGTAGCGGTAAACAGCGTCAACTTTGGTGCGGTTGTAGTCCAGACCGCCCAGCTGGTAAAAATATTTGGGATAGTATAAATCGATTTCAATCAGCGGACTGATCTCTTTGATCACGTGGTACACATCGCCGAACTTGTCGTAAGGCTGCCGTTTTTCGACGGTAATGTATATTTTATTAATGTGCTGGCGGCTGAATTTCAGGAGTGTGAGTATCGAAATAATGGTCTGATAAGGCTTGCCATAGTAAATTACACAGACGTCTGTTTTGATCATGGTGAAAATTAAATAGTAAACACCGCAAAGCTATTCAATGAAGACTACAATTGTGCAATCAAAGTCATCAATCTCACCAATTCATCGGATACCAGCCGCTGGCTTCCGGGCATATATTTGTTAGCGATAATCGTAAAACTGAGCAGCGCGCCCGATTTGGCAGTCACATATCCTGCAAAAGCCCGTGTACCTTCGATCGAACCGCTTTTTGCGTGCATGTTTCCGGCAGCGCGGCTTCCCTTTCCAAGATTTCGCACTGTACCATTCTGGCCTAAAATGCCAATGCTTTTATAAAAATCATTGAAGCTGACATCACTATTGACAATGTTGAGAATGTCCGTCATACTATTGGCCGTCACCGATCCCGAGGGTGATAAGCCGCTGCCGTCTTTAATGTAAAATCCGCGGAGGTCAGCGCCCTTGCCGGACCAGAAAGCCGTGATGGCAGTCGCCGCATTATCGTATTCTGATTTCCCTGACAGTCTTTTTCCGGCTTGTTTGAAAAAAGTGTCTGCATAAAGGTTAATGCTCCAAAAGTTCGTTTGCTGGCACAGGTCCCGCAGCGGCGGTGATTTGTATTCGTCCAGAATTTGCTTTGAAACGGGTGTTGGCGCACCTGCGATTTTCAATGGCAAAAGTTCGTCGGTGACATTGACTGAGGCATTCACCAAACTTCTCTTTAATGCAAAAGCTACATACTCGGCAGGGTTCGGTATGGAACCCTTAACACTAAACGTCGCGACACCTGCTGGTATGGTCCCGGTCAGTACTACATTGTTTCCCAGCGGGCTGCTGTACACAATGGTTTTGTCGCCGGAGCCTTTTTCGCCGGTTGTGACCTGATTGGTGAATGTCAGATAAGGGATATCGGGCTCTGTGCCCAGGACGCTGGTCGGGTCGCCGAACTCGACGCCGGGCTTGAATTTGATCCTGTATAAATTTTCGTTGAAGTTAAGTCCCTGCACGCCAGCACCGTAGTAATTGCCAATGTCACCCCAGATCCAGGTGCTCGCAACCGTATTGCTGTCGAAAAACGAGGCGTCGGCCAGCACTTTTCCTTTGATATATTTAATCCCGGCTTTTTTTACTGCGGCGGTCCAGCGGTTCAATAATTCATTTGATTTGAGATAACCTGTAAAACGGTCACTCCCCAGGGAAGGATCGCCGGTTCCATGAATGTACAGGTTGCCTTTCAATGTGTCCCCGCTGATCACGCCATCGTGTTCCAGGAATGTTTGAAACTTAAAATCTCCCCCAAAAACCGACAGCACCGTGGCCGTTGAAACCAATTTCAAAATAGAAGCGGAAGGCAGCGAGCGTTCCTGGTTGATACCAAAAACAAAGCCTTTTTCTTTGACAGATTTCACGCTGACCGCCAGTGATCCGCTCCGCATGATTTCGCTGTTTTGTAATTCGAGTACCGCGTCGCGCAAAGCATTCAGCGCGAGGCTGTCTATCGTCTGGGAGAAACTGTTTTGAGAAAAAAATATCAGAAAGAGTAAAGCGTAAAGTCTCATGAACTGCCGGAAGTGAGGGAAAATTTCGGGATACCCAAACCTAAACTAATAAGGATTGTCCAAATCTCACTCTCTTTTTTGGTACTTTTGTCAGATATCAGGCAATCGATCGGCTTCTTCCGGGCCTGGGATACAAAAATGATATTGATTTTTCTGACTGAGAGAAAAATCTTAATATGGCTTTCACACCCCGATAATATATGAAATTGACATTTTGGGGAGCTGCGCAGCAAGTTACAGGTAGTATGTTTCTCCTGGAATCCGACGACTACCGAATACTGATCGACTGCGGCTCGGACTTTGATCTAGATGAAATTGGCAAACGCACCAGATATGAAGAACAAAAAAGCGTATTTCCGTTTGAACCGAGCTTAATCAACACGGTACTCCTTACCCACGCACACATTGACCACTCGGGCAATATTCCTAATTTATTTAAAGAAGGATTTGAAGGCCGCGTGGTATGTACCGAACCTACCCTTGCGCTTACATCCCTGCTGCTGAAAGATGCGGCAAACCTGCATCAAAAGCGTCTCAATGCGCGAAATAATGCTTCCGGCTCCAAAAAACGCGGCAAGAAATCCAAGGGTGTGCCCATGGATTATTTTGTAGAAAAGAATGTGCTGGAAGCGATGGAGAATTTTGTGCCGGTGGCTTTTGGCCAGCGCTACCGCATTGCGGATAATGTGGCGGTGACCTTCTACGCCGCCGGACATTTGCTCGGCGCGGCGCACATTGTGGTGGAAGTCTTTGAAAATGGCGAGAGAAAAAGACTCTGCTTTTCAGGCGATATTGGGAGAAAAAACTACCCCTTACTCATTGATCCACAAGAAATTCCGCAGGTAGACTACCTCATTTGCGAATCGACTTATGGAAACCGGCTGCACGAAAACCAGAATGCCCCGGTAGAGGCGCTGGCCGATGTGATTAAAAGGACCTGCATCGACATTCCGGGCAGGCTGATTATTCCTTCATTCAGCGTCGGGCGGACGCAGGCTTTGCTCTATACGCTCAACAAGCTGTACCTCGACAAGTCGTTTCCTTTTATTAAAGTCTTCTCCGACAGTCCTTTGGCGTACAGCAGTACCAAAGTTTACCAAAAGCATTCGCGGATGCTGAACAAGGAGGCACGGAGTTTTCAGGAGAATAATGATATGCTTTTTGATTTCGAAAATCTGATCTATCTTGAAAGTTCTGACGCAAGCCGGGCGGTTTCCAATTATAATGAACCCTGCATTATTATATCTTCTTCGGGGATGGTGCAGGGTGGTCGCGTGGAGCAGCACGTGGAGGCTAATATCGGCAATCCGTATGCGACGATCCTGATGATCGGCTACGCTTCGGAGGGAACATTGGGGTGGCGGCTGCTAAATGGACAGGATACGATTTCGATCCGCGGAAAGCAATTGCCCGTCTTGGCTAATATTGAAAAAATTGACGTATTTAGCGGCCACGGAGATCAGAATGACCTTTTGAAATTTGTAAAAATGCAGGACCCGGAAAAGCTCAAAGGCATTTTTCTCGTCCATGGAGAACAGACAAGCATGGCTGATTTCCAGCACATTATTCAAGAACACGGCTATAAATCGGTAGAGATACCACTCAGAGGTCGCACTTACGAACTTTAAGACCTTTCAGCCCACTACAAGAACCTAAATATGAGGACATACCTGGATTTTGAAAAACCTATGGCCGAGCTCGAACGCAAGCTCGAAGAAATGAAAACATTAGCGAAGGAAAACAATGTTGACTTTTCCGCCGCGATTTCCTTACTGGAAAATAATATTACAAATCTTCGAAAAGAAATCTTTGAAAACCTTACGCGCTGGCAGCGTGTGCAACTCTCGCGTCACCCCGACCGTCCGTACACCCTGGACTACGTGGAGCTGATCTGCGATGAATTCATTGAATTGCACGGCGACCGGCAGGTACGGGACGATCCGGCCATTATCGGCGGTCTGGCCAATGTGGGCGGGCAGTCGTTTATGCTGATCGGCCAGCAAAAAGGCCGGAATACCAAGCAGCGCCAGCACCGGAACTTCGGGATGCCCAATCCTGAGGGTTACCGGAAAGCCTTGCGCCTGATGAAGCTGGCTGAGAAATTCAACAAACCTATCGTGACATTGATCGATACGCCGGGTGCATTTCCGGGTATGGAAGCCGAGGAGCGCGGACAAGGCGAGGCGATTGCGAGAAACCTGAAAGAAATGTTCATGCTGAAAGTGCCCGTGATCTGTATTGTGATCGGCGAAGGCGCTTCCGGCGGTGCATTGGGCATCGCGATCGGTGACCGTGTTTTAATGTTGGAAAACACCTGGTACTCTGTGATTTCTCCCGAAAACTGTTCGGCGATCCTTTGGAGAAGCTGGGATTTCAAAGAGCAAGCGGCAGAAGCGATGAAGATCACCGCCAAGGATATGAAGAAGAACAACCTCATCGACGGTATTATTTCCGAACCGCTGGGCGGCGCACATCTGGACCACAACTGGATGGCGGACGAGCTGAAAAGGGTGATCCTCGAAAATATTACAGAACTCTCGGCCATCAGCGACGCGGACCGGATCGATCAGCGGATCGAGAAATTCTGCGCCATGGGTGTAGTCGTCGAATAAAATTCCATGAAAAACCCACAGATCAAAAATATCATTTTCGACCTTGGCGACGTCATTCTCAACATTGATGTGCCGGTTGCTTCCAAATCTTTCGCCGAGCTGAGCGGCCGGGAGCAAAGCGAAATCCTGACCATTTTCAAGGAAAACGACCTTTTCCGTCAGTTCGAAACTGGTACCCTCGATGAAGCCGGTTTCCGGAATTTTATCAGGCATATTCTTGATTTTTCAGACTTGTCCGACGAAGCCATTGATACAGCCTGGAATAGCTTGCTGCTGGATCTGCCGCCTGAAAGAGTGGAGCTTTTGAAAAAACTGAAAGAAACCTACCGCATTTTCCTGCTCAGCAACACCAGCTCGATCCACATTACGCAGGTGAATAAAATTTTGGAAGCATCTACCGGCATCGAAAAACTGGAAGATTTGTTTGAGATCGTATTCCTTTCCTACGAAATGGGGCTGATGAAACCAGATACCCGCATTTATGAAAAAGTGCTGGAACAAGCCGGGATCAAAGCCGAAGAAACACTTTTCCTGGACGATAATTTCGACAACATTCAAGGCGCTAACCAGGTCGGCATCAACACCATTCACGTTCAGAAGCCGACCACCATTTTGGAATATCTGAAAGACTATGCAGTCTAACTCACGCACTTACGTAATCCAGGCGCTTCTTTTTATTGCAACCATCATTACCACCACCATGGCCGGCGCCGAGTGGATGTTTGGTAATATCTTTTCCTTCATTTACGATTTTGCCGTTTTTCTTGGTGCTGGAAAAACGGATGCAGAGCTACCAGAAAATACCAAATTTATGGGCTGGTACCAGTTCATGCAGGGTTTTCACTTTTCAATTCCATTCTTAGCCATTCTGACGGTCCACGAATTCGGACATTATTTTGTGGCCAAATATCATAAGGTCAAGGTCACGTTACCTTTTTACATCCCGCTCTGGTTTGGTTTCTCGCAAAGTATCGGCACGATGGGCGCATTTATCCGGATCAAATCGGTCGTAAGGTCGAGGCTTAAATTTTTTGATATTGGCATTGCCGGCCCGCTAGCCGGTTTTATTGCTGCATTGGTTGTGCTTTGGTACGGTTTCACGCATTTGCCGCCGCCGGAGTATATTTTCAAAGTGCACCCGGAATTTGCACAATACGGATTGGATTATCCCAAATATGCCTACCAGAATGCCCACGAAATTCTGGCACTGGGTGACAACATTCTTTTTTCTTTCTTCAAAAACAACGTCGCTGACCCGGCCAGGCTGCCCCATCCATACGAAATGGTGCATTATCCCTACATTTTCGCAGGATATCTTGCCCTGTTTTTCACTTCCCTTAATCTGATCCCAATTGGTCAGCTGGACGGCGGACATATTCTCTACGGTCTGATCGGCAAAAAGAAGTTCGACGTAATCGCGCCTGTTTTGTTCGGGATATTTGCTTTTTACGCTGGTTTAGGGCTTTTCACGACCAAGTCATTTGCCACCGGCAGTGACGGGCAGTTTTACGAGCAACTGATTTACCTCGCATTTTATATTTATTTCCTCTTCATCTGCTTCCGGCGCGTCAGCGACCTTCCGTCTACCGCCCTGATGATCAGTCTCATCATTGTTGTACTCCAATTCGGCATCACCTATCTCCGCCCAGAATGGAAAGGTTCGTCCGGCTTTTTACCCTTCGTTTTCATCCTCGGCCGCTTCCTCGGCATCCGCCACCCCGAAACCGAAGAAGACAAGCCACTGGACCTCCCGCGTGTCATTTTGGGGATCCTCGCGCTAGTGATTTTCGTGATTTCGTTTAGTCCTACGCCGTTTGTGATTATTGAGTAGCGACGGCGGATGCATTTAACATCGATCTTTGATTGCCGGGTAAAAGCATAAATATGGGGCTTAATTGAACATTTCAACACTAAAAACCGTCCACCCATCCTCTCCCGTCCGTAGCGAAAATCCAAACCCGTGATTTACCAAAATCTCCCGGGTTAACGTCAGTCCAATCCCCTGCCCGTCTCGCTTGGTACTGAAAAACGGATTAAAAAGCTTTGTTACAGCTTCCGCGGCGATAGGCTTTCCGTTGTTTCTGATTTCAAGTTTATCATCCGACACCTCTATCTGAATTTCGTTACCTGCGGAACATGCCTCTATCGCGTTTTTGATCACATTCACCAGTACGTGCTCCATTTGTCCGCGGTCCAGGTTTTCTATTACAAGGGTTTCAGGTAGTGTTAATTTTAATCTAACATCACGCTGCCTCGCCGCAGGTTCCATGAAAACAGTTACGTCTTTCGCCAGCTTCCCAAGGTCGGTTTCAACACTCGTTGGCATTGGAAGACGTACCACGTCGGCGAAGTTGCGCATGAAGACGGTCAGGCGCTGGTTGCGCTCGGAGGCGATTTGCAGGGCGTCCCTGACGTCGTCGAAATCCGTTGTAGAAAGCACCTGGCTGGTAGTTTGTAAAATAGAGTCCGTGGCGCCCAGCGTGTTATTAACTTCGTGCGCCATCATTCTGATCACTTTTCCGTAAGCGTTTTTTTCCGATTCCAGGATTTCATTCGTCAGTTCCTCGATCATTAAAAATGACCGGCTGAAACCCTGGTCCATGAAATGCGAGCGCTGGACTTTGAATGTCAACACACCATTGGTTTTGACGATCCGAGATTCTCCGTCGACCATTCCGGCTAGTTCTGTAAGTAACGGCAGGCCGGTTTCGCTCAATTTGTGTCCGTATAAATTTTCAGCTGTGCCTTTGAACTGCTCTTTCGCCTTCAAATTCAGCGACTGGATATGTCCGTCGAAATCAAGGATAATGATCGCGATCGGCGAGGCTTCGATGAGCTTTTCCAGGAAAAAATGCTGCTCCTGCAATTTCGTCCGCTCCTCGCGCAGCTGGTCGATCATCAGGTTGTAAACTTCGATCAGCGAGTCCACCTCCCCTTTTCCGGTCGGGACAAACTTGATCGAAAAATCCTTGTCTTTAATGGCTTCAATTCCGGATCTCACAAATTCGATAGGTTGCATAAAATTTCGGTACAAAAGAATGGACGCGATAGCCGACAGGAACAGAAAAATCTCCGAGCCGATAAATAGTAACTTACTCTCAAACAGGATTTTATAAACCAGCAACACCAGCACCAGGTGCAGCGCCGAAATGTAAAGAATGTATCTTGTCTTGGTGGAAAGTTTCATGCGTCCTCGGATTCATAGGAAATCCCAAACTTTTCGAGGCGGCGGTACAATGCAAACCGCGTGATTCCCAGCGACCTGGCCACTTTACTCACCTTATTCTGGTGAAACTGCATCGCCCGTGTAATCATCTGGAATTCCATTTCTTCCAACGTAATTGTACCTACTTCCGGCAGGTTTTTAGTGGATGCCGCCACAGGATTTGCATTCAAATTCTTCTGAAAGTCAGCAATATCCAATGTATCCGAGGAAGAAAGTAATACGGTCCGCTCTACCAGATTTTTGAGCTGCCGAATGTTACCCTGCAAAGGCAATGTTTTCAGCCACTTCCGCGCGGCGGGATTTAATGTTAAATGCGGACGTTGGTAAATGATTTTCAGATTGTTAATAAAAAACTCAGAAAGCAGCGGAATGTCATCCGGCCGCTCCCGCAATGCCGGCAGCTTCACAGTGATCAGGTTGATCCGGTAATACAAATCCTCCCGGAATGTTCCGTTGGCGACCATTTCTTCCAGATTACGGTTAGTAGCGCAAATCACGCGTACATCCACCGTCCGGCTTTTACTGCTTCCAAGCGGCTCGAATGTTCTTTCCTGCAATACCCGCAGCAATTTCACCTGGCTCGCCAGATCCAGCTCACCAATTTCGTCAAGAAAAATCGACCCTTTATGCGCCATCTCAAAACGCCCGATCCGATCGGATTTGGCATCGGTAAAGGCGCCGCGGACGTGGCCGAAAAGCTCACTTTCAAACAATGTAGACGAAATACCGCCCAGGTTTACCTTCACAAAAGGCCGCGATTTACGTTTGGAATTGGAATGTATCGCCTCCGCAATCAGCTCCTTTCCAGTTCCGCTTTCACCGGTGATAAGCACCGGCGCGTCCGTCGAAGATACCCGGCCGACAGTTTCCAGAATGTCCAGCAACTTGGCATCCTGACCGACAATGTTTTCGAAATGATATTGTTGTTCCAGCCTGCGCCGGTTGGCCGATTGCGGCGTCTGCGCAGCCAGGTTCAATATC
Organism: Dyadobacter luticola; assembly: GCF_005860805.1. GTDB lineage: Bacteria > Bacteroidota > Bacteroidia > Cytophagales > Spirosomataceae > Dyadobacter > Dyadobacter luticola. Next base: position 2,250,393 of record NZ_VCEJ01000002.1, read on the forward strand.
GTCCGCACCGACTGCACCAGGTAGCTATTCTGCCACGGTTTGGTAATAAAATCATTGGCGCCCTCTTTCATCCCCATCACCGCGAGGTCAATCGTGCCCCAGCCGGTGATCAGAATAACCGGAATAGCCGGATTGAACTTCTTGATCCGCTTCAAAAGCTGCATTCCTTCCTCTCCCGAAGTCTCAATCGAGAAATTCAGGTCGAGCAAAATCAGCTCAGGCGTCGTGTTTTTCAGTATTTCAAAAGTATCCTCCGGCGTCCCCGCCCCCTTCACCGTAAAACCCTCACTTTTCAAAAGCAAAGCGAGGGAGGTACGGATGGCAAGATCATCATCAACGATTAAGATCATATTCTTTATTCTTCATGCAAAGCCACCGCCGGATGTATCCGCGCTGCTTGCTTACTAGGAAACCAGGCGCATAATGTGACGATCAGATAGATAATCACAATCGCCAGGATAATTGCCATGACATACACACTGCTCGCCAGGTCGAACACATTCATGAGTGGAAACTGCACGGCGAAGATCAGGCCTAATATCATACTAAAAGTCGCCAGTACCCATATTTCTCCTAAGAATTGGTTTGTAACCTTTCCTTCCGTGGCGCCCATCGCGCGGCGCAAACCGATTTCGCCTTTTCTTCTGGCAATGTTCAGGTTTAATATTCCAAATAATCCCAGTGCTACATTGGTCAGCAAAAAGCCACTGACAATTAAGAAAATCATAACAGGTACAAGTGTGATATTGTGGCGGGTCAGGCGGGAATCTTTGAGGTAACTCACTTCAATGCCCCAGCCTGGCAGCATGGTTGCGATATCTTTCACCATTTTTGCCTCGAATTCCGCATCGGTGCCGGGCCTGGTTTTAATCAGAATGTTGCTGTTCCACTTGTTATCCTTCCCGATCATTTCAAAAACCAGGGGTTCATCTGACATAAATTCGCCCTTCGCTTTGAACCTGTCCACTACCCCGACTACTTTAAAATAGCGGTTATCGTCCATTTTAATCACCTTATTCAGAGCAGTTTCGTTTAGAAAAAGCTTCTCCTGCATTTTACTGTTAATCACAATAGGGACGAATTTGGCAATCATATCTTCATCCCGGTACCACCTTCCCGAAATCAGCGGCAGGTCGAGCACTTTGGACAGTTCGGCATCGCTTGCATAAAAATCACCGTGCACTTCCACCTTATTATAGGTGATCCCCCCGGATGACTGGTTGGCTGAAAATGGTGTGTTACCACTCATCCGCGACGCCGATTCCACTTCCTTGTAAGACCTTACCCGCTGTAAAACGCGCTGGATTTTCTCCGCCTCCTGGATCGTATCCTGGTTGTGGGCCAGATCCAGGTTCCAGACTTGTTCATACTGAAAGCCAATCGGTTGCACGTAGTTACTCACATTGTAAACAATCAGCGAAAGCACGCCGAAGAGTACCATAAACGACGCCCAGATCTCTACGATCAGCAGCGAGTGGGTACCTTTTTTATTCCAGATTAATTTGAAGAGATGTCGTAACATGGGGATTTTTAATGAGTGAATGTGTCAATGAGTGAATCATTAAACTTTTAACGCTTCCGCGATTTTGAGCCGGGACATTCTGAATGCCGGCAACACGCCGGAAAGCAACCCGAAAAGCAGGCACACACCAATGCTGATGAGAAAAACGCTGAAATTGATCGTCAAATCGGCATAAGCGATCCATCCGCTGGCATTGATCATGCTGATTACCAGCAGCGACAAGGCCAGTGCAAACATGCCGCCGATGAATGTGATAAAGACATTTTCAATAATAAATTGCCAGAGCAATGCTTTGGAAGGCGCGCCAAATGCTTTTCTAACCCCAATTTCAGAGGCCCTTTCCAGTATGCGGCTCACATTCACATTCACCAGGTTAATAGCTGGTAAACCCATGACCATCAACAGTACCAGTCCGATGATTGAGTAAAACAATGCTTTTTGCGTATCGTCGCGGGCAAAGGTGTTGAGAAAGTGATCGAAGTAGCGGTCAGCACGGACGATCAGGACCGTAAATTGCTGACCGTCACGGATCTCCTCTTTGGAAATGCTGCCAATGTGGTTGTCAAACTCGGCCTGGATTTCGGGAATGTCACTCGCCTTTTTTGCCAGAACAATCGCAATGTACCTTCCGCGCATGCCTTTGTCCTGGTAATTGCTTTTCGGTGCTGTATAAGGAAAATACACATCCGAATAGGTGTAAACCCGCGTCGGCGGACTACCTTTTACAACCCCGATCACCCGGTAAATCACATTTTCAATTTCAATGTTCTTGCCCACCACCGAAGCACCTTTTTCAAAATACTGGTCGCGCAGCGCATCCGTGATCACCGCCACTTGGTCGCCGTTTTTAATGTTGGCCTCATTGTACGGCTTACCCTCTAAGAATTGAAAACCAGTCACATACCAAAAATCTGCGTCAGTAAATTTCGTATTCAGCTTGATCTTTTTTCCATGAATGTATGTGTTGGAAAAACTGAAATTGGACAAGATCGTCACGCGCTCGGCCGATTTAAGCGACTTGGCGTGTTTAACGAGAAACCCGAACGCCGCCGGGCCGGAAGACATCGAAGTATGTGCCGAATCCTGCTGCAACACCGTGCCAATGTACAGGCTGCGGTCACGGTTCACTTCGGGGTAATGTGTACCAAACAAATGGTCCAGAAACGAGGTGATCACCATCAGCACCGTCAGCGTGAGACTGATCCCGAAGAGCGTAATAAATGTATAGAAAGGATGCCGCAGCAGCACTTTCCAGGCGATTTTGATATAGTTTGAGAGCATGATTTCTTATTTCGAATGAGTGAATGATTACATGACCTGCGTCCCGTCGAACAGCCTCACCAACCTGTGCGTTTTTTTCGCCATCGCATCGTCGTGGGTAACCATTACAATGGTAGCGCCGTCCTCATTGAGTTTTTGTAAAATCCCCAAAATCTCGTTTCCCATCACGCTGTCCAGGTTTCCGGTCGGTTCGTCGGCGAGAATAATTTCTGGTTTGCCCACAATGGCCCGCGCGATGGCGACCCGCTGTTTCTGACCTCCCGAGAGCTGTTTTGGGAAATGTTTCATGCGGTTGCTCAAACCTACTTTTTCCAGCGCCTCCTGCGCCAGATCGCGGCGCTGTTTGGCGGTACTGCTCCGGTAAAGCAGTGGAATTTCCACATTATCGATCACCGAAAGATCATTGATCAGGTGAAAGCTCTGGAAAATGAAGCCCAGTTTCTGGTTTCGCAGATGCGCCAGGTCTTTGTCATTGTAGTTTTCGACCTTGCTACCATCGATTTCAATCTGACCCTTCGAAGGTGCATCGAGCAGCCCCATAATGTTCAGCAGCGTACTTTTCCCGCATCCCGACGGCCCCATAATGGAAATAAATTCCTTCTTTTTGACGTCCAGGTTAATGTTGTTCAAAGCGAGGGTCTCGATAGAACTGGTGCGGTACACTTTTTCAACGTTTTGTAATTTGATCATGGCAGGTTAAATAATGAATGATTGAATTTGATCTAGTAGCTAATCTTCTGATTTTTTTCAAAGTCATAAAGTGTGAGCAGTCGCAGGCTGTAAAATGACTGCCAGTAGTCCCTTAAGGCGACAATGTAGTCCCGCCTGGCGATGTCTTTTTCCTGTGTGGCGATGCCCAGGTCGGTGACGCTCAGGTCGCTGAGAATGAAGCGGTCTTTGGCGATCTGGTAGCGTTCGGCGGCAATGTTGTCGGTCAGTTTGGTCAGTTTTACCTGTTTTTGCAGCATTTGCAAAAGCGTTACCTGGGTAAATATCTCCTGCTCAAAAGTCAGCTTGTCCTGCTCTACCGATTGTTGCGCAAACTCCTGATTGGCGCGCGCCACTTCCGTCCGCGCCTTGTTCCGGCCCCAGGTCAAAATTGGCAAAGTCAGCTGTAACTCCACAAACTCGCGGTCTTGCGGGCTGACATATACATCCCGCGGCATATTGCCCTGGTTGGACAAACCAAAAGTGGCGTTCAGGGAAGCATTCAGCCCATTTTCCTTTTTGGCAAACTGGACATCCCGCTCCGCTTCAAGCAACCTTCGCTGAAAGCCGATGGCCGCAGATCGGTTTGCAAAAGCCTCATTCAAAGCGATTTGCGTATCCACAATAAACTCACTGGCTTGTGCAGGGATTTCGAGATCCAGCTCCCGCTCATCCCGCGAGCCCATATATAATTTCAGTTTCAATGTTGCCACGGCGGCCGCTTGCTGGGCCGATGCCAAGTCTTTCTGGGCAGTTAAAAGGCCCATTTGAAGCTGTAAAAGGTCATTTTGAGAAATTTTACCCAGTTCCAGCTTATGCTGCGCAATCTTATAAAGCGTATCATTGTTGCTCCGGTTTTTCTCCGCAATTTGAAGATTTACCTGCGCCACCAGCAGATCAAAATAGTAACCCGTCGCATCCAGCGCCACCTGTTCCAGCGACTGTACATATTGCTGGTTGCCTTCCTGGTACATCAAAGGCTGAATTTTGCGGTTCCATTTCAAGGCATTAAACCGAAAGAGCGGCTGCTGAATGCCCACTTCGAAAGGGATACCATTGTATCGGGTATTATTTCTGGCAAAATCATCGAAACGCTGTAACTGCTGCTGCACGTAAATCGTCCCACCCGTCCACGCAATTCCTTGACTAAGAGACAGATTCAAAACGGAATTGTTATTCGAAACCTGCTGAAAGGAGATCGTCCCGTCGGGCTGCACCACCTGAATGTAAGATCTTGTAAATCCAGGAAGCGTACCCGTCAGGCTTAGTTGCGGCTTATAATCTGCGAGATATGAGCGGTACTGCCAGAAATTCGTTTTTTTCTTTGTGACAGCCTGTTTGGACGAAATAGAATTTTCACGCGAAAGCTGCACTACATCCTGCAAACTCAGTTTTTGGGCCTGCGGTAAGGCTGGTTTTGCCAAAAATAAAATGACGACGAGTAAGAAGAGATTTTTCATAGCTATCGGATTGAAATCTCTTCCAGGTGCTCGTAGGCATTCATATTCGTCAAAATCACCTTTTCGCCAGGTTTCAATCCGCTTTTGATTTCAACAAAATCAAAATTCGAAAGACCTGTCTCGATCTCGCGTCGGCGGGCAACATTGCCCTCCATCACATACACAAACTGTTTGCGTTTTCCAGTGAATGTCGGCCCGTTTTGGACGCGCAAGGTTTTGGCGCTTTTGCTCGTCACCACGTATACTTCTACCTTCATATTCGGCCGCAGCGATTCATTTTTCGCCTGGTCGAGCTGGATCGCGAAGCCGATAATCCCATCTTTCACAGCCGGTTTCACCTGCGTTATCACGCCCCTCAGCATCGTTTCATTCATTTTGATGATCACCGGCAGCCCCGTTTTCACCTGATCGGCATATACGTCCGAGCAATTTCCCTCCACCCGGAAACTCCCCAGATCCGCCACCTTCGCCAGCATTTCACCCTCATTCACCGACGACCCGATATTTTCATTGACCCAGGTCAAAACCCCTTTGCGATCGGCCACAATATCAGCCATTTTGAGCTTGTGCTGCAATTCCTGCAAATTTTTGCCTTCGATCTGCGCCCCTAGTTCGGTTTCTTTCAAACTCGCACCCATCGATTCGCGGTTGTATTTCAGGTTGTTTTCCAGTTGCTGCTTTTCCAGCTCGGCGATTTTCAAAGCATTTTCCGCGCGGGTAATGTTCTCGGCAGTTCCCCCACCGATTTTCATCAACCTTTTCGCATCCTCAAAATCGGCCTTTAACTTGTTAATGTTAAGCGATTTGATCCGATCATTAATTTCTGAATCGTACAAATCCTTGTTCAATTTCATCCGCAGCTGGTCAATGCTGTTGCGCTTCAATTCCAGCTGGTCCTGGTACCGCTCGAACTCGATCTGTGTCAACGATTTATCCAGTTCCAGGATCGGTTCACCAGGCTGGACGCGGGTGCCGGGCGTAAGTAAGATCCGCTTGATGCTGGCGCGGATGGGGCTGGTAAAAATCTGCTCGTAAGCCGGGATAATTTCTCCGGTGGCCGTGAGTGTGTTCTCGACATCGCCGGTTTCGACGGTACCGGTGCGGATTCGAGCGTTTTCAATCGAGCTGGAAAGCGATCTGCGGAAGAAAAAGATTACACCCGCCAGCGTAATTATCCCGACGATGATCCATGCCGATCGTCGCATTTTGGTGTTTTTTACATAGTCCGGTGCAATTTCCCGATCCATTGAATAATTAGAGGTTAAATGATTTCATGGCTAATGTTGCTTTATTGATCACATTTTCATGCCAACCATTAACTTCCTCTTAATCAAAGATTTAAACAATTTTACTAATAAAAAAGCCGTGCGATTACGCACGGCTTGTATGATTTTGGCACTCCGCCTTTTGAATGTTATCCCTGTAAAATCAGGTTTTCAACTTCTTCTTCTTCGCCGCAGGAAATAGAATGTTATTTAAAATTAACCGGTATCCCGCCGAATTTGGATGCAGGTTTAAATCCGTCGGCTCTTCACCTACCCGATGCTGATAATCTTCCGGATCGTGCCCGCCATAGAACGTAAAAAAGCCTTTTCCATGCGTACTATGAATATAGCGCGCTTCTTTCGCCGACTTGTTTTCCGCCAGAATAATTACTTCCGGTTTGATGAGGCGGTTTTTAAAAGCAGTAGTTTGTCCCAAAAACCCTTTGATCAATGTCTGATGATTTTGGGTCAGCATACTCGGCACCGGGTCCCACTTGGCAGAAAATTGAAATAGCGAAAAGAAATCGTTCGATTCAATTAACCCGCGCTCATCAGGCTGGTTATCGATGTCCGAAAATTCGATTTCGTAAGGATAAGGAATGGTTTTGAAATCTTTGAATGCGAAGGTATTGGCATAATTCAGCTTGCCATTTGCAGTCGGATCAGCTGGCGTTCCGTCGTACATTGCCTCCACAATATCGATTCCGTCGGCTGCCAGCGCAATGTCGAAGGTATCCGTCGCATTACACATTGCAAACATATAGCCGCCGCCGCTCACAAACTCCGAGATTTTTTTAGCCACCGCCAACTTCATTTGCGGCACGGTACTGAACTGGTATTTCACCGCAGTCTCCTCAGCCTCACGCTTTTGCTCGCGGTACCAGGGGTAATCCTTGTATTGAAAAAACTTGCCAAACTGACCGGTAAAATCTTCATGGTGCAAATGCAGCCAATCGTATTCCGGCAATTTTGTATTTAAAACCTCATCGTCATAAATCACATCATACGGAATTTCAGCATAGGTCAAAACCAATGTTACCGCATCATCCCACGGCAATTTTGATTTAGGCGAATACACCGCGATCTTCGGCGCTTTCTGCAATTTCACCGCGTCCATATTCACATCCGGCGCACTGATCTGGCTGAGAATCTGTCCTGCCTGCCCCTCGGAGATCACTTCAAAACTCACGCCACGCACCGTCATTTCCGATGCAAACTGCTGGGTATAAGCCACCATGAAACTGCCGCCGCGGTAATTGAGCAGCCAATCCATCTCCATTTCAAAGTTTTTGAGGATCCAGTACGAGATGCCGTAAGCCTTCAAATGGTTCTTCTGGCTATCGTCCATCGGGATCAAAAGCCGGTTTGCGGAGCCCTTAAATGATATTGCTAAAAAAATGATAAGCGGGATAAACAAGCGTATCACTGGTTTGATTCTTTCGGGTTTCATGCGCAGTTTTACATGTTGTAAATACTAAATATAGGAAGAAATTGAAAAGATTCTTTGCCCTTTCCGGTATTTCAACGACAGAATCCGCATAATGGTGCACCTGCTGTAATCTCTTATGAACATCCGCGAAAATATAGACGAGGGCCTTCGTTCCATCCAAAGCAACCTGCTGAGAACCGTCCTCACCGCACTCATTATTGCCATCGGAATTACTTCGCTGGTAGGCATCCTTACTGCGATCGAAGGCATCCAAAATTCCGTCAATAGCAGCTTTGCCGACCTCGGAGCCAATACATTTACCGTCCGCAACCGTTACGACGACGACTTTTTCGAGCGCGGCCGCCGACGTAAAAAATATCCTCCCATCACTTACCGGCAGGCAAATCTTTTTGCAGAGAAATTCAAAACCTCTTACGCCGCTGTCTCCTCCCTTTCTGCCGGCATCGCCGATGCAGTTCAGGTCAATTACCTTTCTACCAAAACAAATCCAAATAGCAGCGTCGTCGGATCTGACGAGAACTATCTGGCTATCAACGGCTATAAAATTGATCAAGGACGTAACATTGATAAAAATGACCTTGAAAATTCGCTGAATGTTGCCGTGCTCGGTCAGGAGATTGCTAGGAAACTTTTTGTGCGGGTCGATCCGCTGAACAAAGAAGTGACATTCAAAGGCGCGCGGTACCGGGTGATCGGGGTTTTGCAAAAGAAAGGCTCGCTGGGCGGCGACAATGATGCCGACCGGATCATTCTCATCCCGCTCGAAAACGGCCGCGGACTTGCAGCTAACCAGGTACTTACTTACAGCATTACCGCCTCCCCCACCAATGCCACCGACGGCGATATGATCGTGGAAGAAGCCCGCGGCATCATGCGCCGTATCCGCAGCGACGATCTGGGAAAAGAAGATTCCTTCGAAATCGACCGCGCCGACGCCATGGCCAAAGATTTCGAAAATGTGACCGGGTACCTCCGCATCGGCGGTTTCGGGATCGGCATTATCACTTTACTGGGTGCATCCATCGCTTTGATGAACATTATGCTCGTCTCCGTCACCGAGCGCACCCGCGAAATTGGTATTCGAAAATCCCTTGGCGCCACGCCGCGTGTGATCCGTTTTCAGTTTCTGGTAGAAGCAATCGTGGTCTGTATCATCGGTGGGATCGGCGGATTATTTCTCGGCATCATCATCGGAAATGTGCTTTCAAATTCCATCAGCACAGGCAGCTCGTTCGTAGTACCGTGGCTCTGGATGGCGATGGGGATCGCAGTTTGTATTTTCGTAGGCGTTTTATCCGGCATTTACCCGGCCATCAAAGCCTCCCGCCTCGACCCGATAGAGGCATTACGCTATGAATAAGCGAGTTGCGAAAAACATTCAAAATAGCCGAGAATTTCCCTGCAATTTTTTAGAGAAGAAACTTGCGTAATCTGTTTTTCTCCCTACTTTTGCACTCCCAACAAGTAAGAGAATGCCCAGATGGCGGAATCGGTAGACGCGTTGGTCTCAAACACCAATGAGGTTACACTCGTGCCGGTTCGACTCCGGCTCTGGGTACAAGAGCCCTTCAACGCAAGTTGAGGGGCTTTTTTGCTTTTAAGCGCTTTGGAGGAAACGACGTTTTAAGCACATGATGGCATATTGCTGGTTCAACTTCGGTTTAGTCAACTGAGCAAAATAGTAGCTTAACTGCTGGCAGCCACAGTGAGGTATGGTGCATAATCATGCAATTACAAAAATTCACAGCTGTAGAGTCAATGAATATGGTAGTCGACACTAATCCAATGACATTTTAAACAAAGCAAACTTGGCATTATAAACAAAATCGCTCCTTTTGAACCTACCTAATTTTGCTTCATAAACAATATGATTATGAAAGCAATTATTTTCAAAGAAGTCGGAGAACCTGAAAATTTGGTTCTGGCGGAAGTGCCCGTTCCATCCATCGAAGGGCACGAGGTTTTAGTGCAGGTGAAAGCGATTAGCATCAATCCGGTTGATGCATATGTTCGTAAAAACAAACCTTATCTGGATGCCGTGTATCAAGTTACCGGTGCGGAGCAGCATATTATCCTGGGCTGGGACGTTGCGGGCATTGTCACCGGGACTGGCAAGAATGTGACAAAGTTTAAAGCAGGCGATGAGGTATTCGGGAATTTCAAATTCATCGGCCAGGCAAATGCGTATGCCGAGTATGTAGCCGCACCGGAAAACCAGCTTGTCCTGAAACCGGCAAACGTCAGTTTTGAAGCCGCTGCCGGCGCGACCATGGCTGCAATGACTGCCTGGCAGTCGATCGTAAATTCTGGAAAAGTAAAAAAAGGAGATAAGGTAGTCGTTCATGGCGCTTCCGGAGGAGTCGGACATTATGCCGTGCAATTTGCCAAACATTTTGGTGCTTATGTGATCGGTGTTTCTTCGGGAGAAAACCGTGATTTTGTCCTGGGACTTGGCGCCGATGAATTCATTGATTATAAAACGCAGGTTTTTGAAGAGCTTGTTACCGATGCTGATATCGTTCACGACACGGTCTGGAGTGAAGACGACAAACACATTGAACGTTCGCTGAAAGCATTGAAACCCGGCGGAACATTGCTCAGCCTGATCGTATATCCCGAACCGGAATTGATCGAAAGGGCATTGCGGGAAAAGAATGTGAAGGTACTCCGCGTCAACGTAACACCGAATGAAACCTACGAGCAGAATATGGAATACGTGGCCGGGCTGTTGTCCTCCGGCGAAGTGAAGACACACATTTCGCACGTATTTCCATTGGAAGAAATGTACAAGGCCCACGCGCTCATTCAGTCAAAAAATACGGTTGGTAAAATCATTGTCATGCCTTAATTCAACTGTCATGTCCAAACAATCAATCGTCAGGCTCAACGCAAAAGTCTCAGTCAATCCAAAGGACTGGGACACCTTCCGGCAGATGGTATCTGAGACAAAAAGCATTGTAGAAAGTGAGGGGCCAGACTCGGTGCTCCTACATGAATGTTATTTTGAGCCAGCCACCTTCCAGTGCCTGATCATCGAGGCCTATACCAATGAGGCAGCCTTTCTCAACCATCTGGAACTGATCAAACCTCTCTCAGCCAGCTATAAAGCAGATTGGAAAATTGACCGGTTAGAATTACTAGGCCCATTCTCGGAAAATGTGGTAGCGGCCATGCGGCAGGGACGCAGCGAGAATGCATTTTTCTATTATCCGGCGTCATTACCCGCTTAGGTTAAACTGGTTGGCGCGTACCCGAACTGCTTTTTAAAGGCAAATGAAAAGTGTGACATATTTTCAAAGCCCGCTTCCAGGTACACGTCAACCGGTTTTCTTTTTTTCTCTGATAACTGATAATAGGCAAGTTCCAGGCGTTTTTTGGTCAGCCATTTTTGGGGTGAAGTATAAAATACTTTTTTAAAATCCCTGTGGAAAGTCGACAGACTGCGGCCGGTCAGATAACCGAACTTTTCCATGGGCATATTGAACATATAGTGCTTCTCCATGAAATCAGCCAGGTTAATTTTACCTGGCTGTGAAAAATCGGTCAATAAGCCGTCTACACTTTTGTCGAGGGCGCGGAGAATGGAAATGGCTTCCTGTATTTTCAAAGAGGCTATATCTTCGGGCAATTCATCTTCAAGATCAAAAAATGAGTTCAGGGAAGCAAAAAACCCGTCCAACAAGGGATGCCGGTCAAATTTCTTTGTGCTGTACTCGACCCGGTGCGTGCTTTCAATTTTGTTCGCAGTGTAAAACTCCTTCAACCGGTCCGTGGTTAAACCGAGTACGATTGCCTTATACGGCTGGCCATCTTTGGGGCGCTTGATCACGGCAGACAATTGGTTGCGCGGGAAAAGCAGCGTATCACCAGCTCCGAATGTGTAGGACCGTTCCGCCTGCACTACCCTCATTTCGCCGGAAATAATCCGGACGAACGAGTGAAATTCAAGGATGATTTCGTCTTTAAAGAAATTTTCTTCCGTGACGGTCCAGACCATTCTGGCAAATTTGTTCTGCTGCTTTTCTGCCATATCTACAAATATATCAACAAATCGCCTTGGGCTCTAAAAAAGCTTCCAGTCCGTATTTGCCATATTCCCGCCCGATACCTGATTGTTTATATCCACCGAAAGGCGCGACCAGATCGAAGGAAAATTGGTTGACCGCAACACGTCCCGCCTGTATTTTTGAGGCAACCCGTTTCGCCCGGGCGTCGTCGGCTGAGCTTACGTAGGCAAACAAACCGTAGTTGGTATCATTGGCGATCTCAATGGCGTCCTCTTCATCTTTATAGCTGATGATGGAAAGCACCGGCCCGAAAATTTCTTCCCGCGCGATCCGCATATCGTTTGTAACATGACTGAAAACGGTTGGACGTACAAAGTTGCCATTTTCCAGTCCCTGCGGATGTCCCTGGCCGCCGACCAGCAGCTTGGCGCCTTCGTCTTGCCCGATTTTGATGTAATCCTGAACACGCTGGTATTGCTTTTTACTCACCATAGGGCCCACTGCCGTGTCCTCGTCTGCGGGATTGCCCACTTTCAAATTTTCGACCGTAGCTTTCATGATTGTCTCCGCTTCTTCAAGACGGCTTTCGGGCACAAGGAGCCTGGTTCCGGCAACACATGCCTGGCCACTGTTCATAAAGGCCAGCATGGCTGCCATAGGGATAGCAGTTTGGAAATCAGCATCTTCCAGTAATATGTTGGGTGATTTACCACCGAGTTCCAATGTCACCCGCTTCATGGTGTCCACTGCCCCTTTTGCAATCATTTTGCCCACTGCCGTAGAACCTGTAAATGTAATCTTGGCAATGTCGGGGCTAAGCGTAATCTCATTTCCCACAATTTCACCACGGCCGGTAACAATATTGAACACGCCGGCTGGAAGATTTGCTTCATGCAGACATTCGGTAATCACCTGGGTCTGGATCGCGCTCATTTCACTGGGTTTGATCACGGCGGTACATCCGGCCGCCAGCGCAGTCGATAATTTGCTGCAGATAAAACCGCTGCTGGCATTCCACGGCGTAATGATCCCAACCACGCCCAGCGGTTCCAGTAACACGTCCGAATCGCCTAATCTTTGCTGAAATTTGAAACTTTTGAGCAGATCAATATTGGAGCCAATAAATGCCAGACAAGACTTAGCAGCTTCGCGGGTAAACTGCAATGTGCCGCCATATTCCAGCAGCATTGCCTGTATAATATCGTCCTGACGACGCTCAACGGCATCGTACATACGTTGCAAATAAACAATGCGCTCGGCCGGCGTTGTCTGCGAATACGTTTTTAATGCGGCCTTTGCGGCGGCAATCGCTTCCCTGGTATCCACTTCATCGGCCAGTCGCACGGTGCCGATTTGCGTGTTGTCCGTCGGGCTGATCAGCTCGAATGTTTCAGTGCCATGCGGCGTCACAAACTCTCCATTGATGTAGATGCGCTCAATCGTTTTCATTGTAGTTGATTATTTAAAGGTTGAAGATTATAAATGGGCAGATCCGAAAAGACATGAGGGTATTGTTCAGCCGCTATTAGCGCCTGTCAAGGAAAAAATTGGCAACGTTTATTTAGTTAAATGACCTCCGATAAGCCAACGGAGAAAGGTCTGTTTTGGCTTTAAAGAACCGGTTGAATGATTGCGGATGGCTGAAACCCAGCTGGTAGGCAATTTCCCCGACGGAAAGGGTAGTCGCCGCAAGGCTTTCCTTCGCTTTTTCAATCAGTTTGTTCTGAATGTGCTGCTGGGTATTCATTCCGGTGAGCGAGCGGAGCATATCGCTCAGGTAATGCGGTGAGACAAACAGCTGGGCGGCCACATCTTCCACTGAAGGCAGGCCTTCCTCGCTAACCCTGTCGCTGTCAAAATAGTCGGTCAGGATCCGTTCGAGTTTTGCAAGTAAGTCGTTGTTGATATGCTTCCTGGTGATAAACTGCCTGTTATAAAACCGGTCGGCATAATTCAGGAGCACTTCGACCATCGAGATAATGATCTTTTGACTAAACTGGTCGGTATTTACCTGGCATTCTTGCGCAATGCTCTCGACGACCCCGCCCAGCAACTTTTCTTCTTTCTCAGACACAAAAAGGCCCTCATAAATTTCGTAGGAAAAAAAGCCGTAGTTCTTAATCGTCTTTCCAAATGGAAGGTCCCTGAGAAAATCGGGATGAATGAGCAGTATCCAGCCTTCAAGCGCATTGGCGTTAGTGGAAAGTATCTGACCGGGAGAAAAAAACGACACCTGACCTTCATCGAAATCCACATAGTTCTGGCCCTTCCGGATCTTTCCATCGAAACGTTTGATCAGGATAACAATGTAAAAATTGTACATCGCCTTCTCCGCAATTTCCTCGGTATAATCGCCCAGGTCTTCGCAGTTGATCACGCTTATCAGTGGATGGTGTGGCGGCGCTGTGCCCAATAGTTTATGAAATTCGGGGATGGAATTGTAGGTGGCCATTCCTTTTTTCTCTGCTTTCATAACAAACCGTATAACTTTTTAAAGTGTGTTTAAATCGATGACAAACCGGTAGCGCACATCCCCTCTGACCATTCGCTCAAATGCCGCGTGAATATCTTTCGCATTTATCAGTTCTACATCGGCCGTAATATTATGTTCAGCACAAAAGTCGAGCATTTCCTGGGTTTCCAAAAGTCCACCCGAGCCCGAACCAGTCACAGATTTGTTTCCTGCCAACAATGAAAACGGCGATAAGCTGAAAGGTTCGACAGGGATTCCGACACAAATGTGCGTTCCGCCGGTTGCTAAGAGCCCAAGATATAAATTTAGACCATGCGGAGCGGATACACAATCGATGATGAAGTCGAATGTCCCTTTCACGGCATCGGCATCCGAGGCATTGCTCATATCGATAAAATGATGGGCACCCAGCTCAAATGATGCCTCGCGTTTATCGGGCGAATTGCTGAGCACCGTTACGTCCGCGCCAAATGCCAGCGCGAATTTGACGGCCATATGCCCCAGCCCACCGAGCCCCAGCACAGCAAGTTTATGGCCTTTGCCGACATTCAATCTGCGAAGCGGAGAGTAAGTCGTAATTCCGGCACAGAGTAATGGCCCTACTCCTTTGGGATCGAGATTTTTTGAGACACTTAATGCAAACTTTTCATGAACGACCATGGTATTCGCATAACCGCCATAAGTTGGCAGCCCATCCTTACCCAGACTGTTATAGGTCCATACAGCCCCGTTTGTGCAAAGATTCTCATGATCGTGACCGCATTCCTTGCAAGTCCCGCATGAGTCGACCATGGTACCAACGCCAGCCCAGTCGCCCTCAGTAAATTTTTTAACGTGCGCTCCCACGCTGATAATCTCACCGACGATTTCATGCCCCGGCACCATGGGGAAGATGCCCGGATACCAGTCATTCCGGATCTGATGAAGGTCGGTGTGGCAAACCCCGCAATACATGATCCGGAGCTGGACATCGTGAGGCCCTAAGTCTCGAAGCTGAAACTCCCAGGGTGCCAGGTCTGCCTGCGGATCCTGGGCTGCGTAACCTTTTGCAATGATCATAGTTGCTTTCTTTAACCTTTGGAATGTTGATTTAAAACATTACAAAGGTCAGTGCCGGAAAGCAAATGAAAGTAACCCAATCGGGGCTTCTTGTAACACTTTCGGTTTGGACAATTAAAGATAGGTGAGTCTATTATTGACAAGGGACGGATGTATCGAAGGTACCTGTAGCATGACGAGACGAACCACCGCTCGCTCATGGGCACATTTCACATCTATTCCAACATCGTATATCTGATATTCCGGATCGCGACCGGGCCGTGATCACCCTGAAACATCAGTGGCCCGAGCGGGCGCTCGTCTTCGAATGCTGCTGACCGCGTGGGGCCGGTTACTTCAACATTTTCCTGAACTACGACATCATTGAGCAGGACTTTTATAAATTTCGCGTTTGTGATTTTCTTTCCGCTTTTGTCGAATCGCGGGGACTGGAAGGTAATCTTGAAATGCTGCCACGCTCCCGGCTCCTTGCAGGCATTTTGTTTGGGAGCAAAACCTTCGAAGCCTTTTTTGGGAGACCGGCTTTCGTCCCAGCGCTGGTAAATGCCGCCGCAATCGTAAAATGCTGGCGTTTTCACTCCCCAGCTATCAAAAATCTGCACTTCGTACCGGCCTTGCAGGTAAACGCCCGAATTGGATTGTTTGGCGACGGCAAAATCAAATTCCAGTTCAAGATCGCCATGCTGCATTTTGGTAAATAAATGTCCGGTATCCGGCTTGACGGGCAGGGCGAGGACAATTCCCATTCCCGGTTCAAAGCTTTTTTCGTCGGAAGTCGGACTGAAACTGACACTTTTGGCCAGCTTCCAGTTGCTGGTTGTTGGATCGAATTCGCTCAGACAGTTTAAAGAAATGGTATGTGAGCCGGTTCTCTTCTGCGCCGCACTTTCTAAAGAATAAAAAAGTACGATGCAGAACAGGCCGATGAAAGTAAATTTCATTTGTAAAAAAGTGGGTTTAGGTTGATATGGTACTTTATTGCCAGCTGAGCAGCTACACTTTGTATTTCCTGTAAAGCTCTCCCCAGGGTTCGCGCATGACGCGGGCACGCATCAGATTTGCCGCGAAATTATCTACAAACTCCTCTTTTTCCGGATTCCATTTCAAATCCTGGTTGAGCAGCAGGGCAATGTTACCCAAATGTGCAACCGTGACCGAGCGATGGCCGATTTCTGCCGGCGCGGCTGTCGGTTCTTTCGAAATTACGCAATCGACAAAGTTCTTGTAATGATTGTCACTTTTATACAAATGAATTTCCTGATCACCGATCACGGTCGTATCGATCTTCTCGGGCGTAACTTTATAACTGCCTCTGGAAACCCAAATCTGGCCTTCCGAACCATGGAATGTTATGCCGCGAGGCGCCACTGCAGCATCCGAGCCCACGATCAATTTCACCCCGTTTTCATAAATGCATTCAAAATAAAACTCCACCGCCGTATTCCAGACCGGATCTTGCGACCACTTTGCTTTGGCATTTTTCACTTGTACTGGTCCGGTATGATCGGTGCCAATCCCCCACTGCGCAATGTCCAGGTGATGCGCGCCCCAGTCGGTGACCATCCCCCCCGAATAATCGAGGTTCCACCTGAAATTGACGTGCGTCCTTGCCGGGCAATAGGGTGCTTCGGGAGCCGGACCGAGCCAGGTTTGATAATCAAAATCTTTCGGTACGGCCGTCGGCGCGGTTTGGCTGCCCGTTTTCCCAAAATCAGGAGTACCGCCAGGCAGGCCGCAGACCACCTTTTCCAGCTTCCCGATCCGGCCATTTCTCACCAGTTCACAAGCCCGGAGAAATTCTGGTCCGGAGCGTTGCTGGCTGCCTGTCTGGAACACTACACCATATTTTTTCACAGCGTCACTCATCGCCCGTCCTTCTGAAATGGTAAGCGATAAAGGTTTCTGGCAATACATGTGTTTGCCGGCTTTGGCCGCCATCAGCACCGGGATCGAATGCCAGTGATCGGGCGTGAGCACCGCTACGGCGTCAATATCCTTGCGATCGATCACTTCCCTGAAATCAAGAATTCCTTTGGTCGATTTATAAGTCTTACCGTTCTCTTTGGTATAAAAATCATCCACCAGCTCCATCAGGTATTCGCGCCCGCCGACTTTTCCATCCCAGTAACCCGTGCTTTTTTTATTGACATCACAAATGGTGGTGACCTGAACACGCTTGTCGGGAAGGAAACCTTTTACGTCATTTTCGGCCTGGTTTCCTGCACCAATAAATGCCAGGTTGATCCGGTCTGAGGGGCTTACAAATCCATTTTTCCCCAATGCCGAAGCGGGGATCAAGGTAGGGAATGCAATCGCCGAGGTAGCAGCACCGGCGGCGTTTCTGATAAAAGCTCTTCTTTTCATATTCATTTATTTAGTCGGATCCATGATCCCCATGTCTGTGTCGGGATTTTCCGGTATCCAGGCATTGAGTACGGCCACACTCAAATTTATATGATATGGGGCTAATAGCAAGTATTTGCTATTGTGCTATGTGTATCATTTACTGTCTTTTGCATTACAACTTACTGTTTGTAGTCTTACATCCGCGTTGGAAAAAAAGAAGGCACTGACTGCTGTAGGGACCCGTCATAAGAAATTTCACAAAAGACTTTACTACGCTCGGATGAAAACCATAAACTTCTACTGTACATTTTTATTGATCTTCTTGCTTCTGGCGGGCAGCAGCAGCATTCACGCACAAAGCTATTGCAGCTCTATGTCTTTCAATGCCGGCTATGGGTACATTTCCAATGTGACAGCAGGGACACTAAACAACTCGTCTAACTATGGCCAAACAGGAGGGCCGGGATCCACGGTTGGTAAATATTCGGATTACACAACGCTGGTGGCAGCTCCGGTTTTTTATCAGTCAACTGCCGTTTCTTTTTCGATATCAACGAGTGGAAGCCCCGTCGTCAACTCAACGACAATCTGGATCGATTTCAATCACGATGGCACCTTTGAGAATTCGGATGAAAGAGTATTTCAATCAGCAGTACCAACTCCCATCAATGGAACAGTCACCGGTTCTTTTACAATTCCTGCAACGGCATTAACCGGCACTACCCGGATGAGAGTTGTCAATAATGCCGGTCAGACACCCGTAGCTTCTGCTTGCGACACTTATAACGCGGGAGAAACCGAAGATTATATCGTAGACATCGAACCGATGCCCGCATGCAGCGGTGACCCGATTCAAACTAAAACAATCGCTACACAAGTCCCTGTATGCCCGGAAGCCAGGTATACCTTTTCTCTGAGCCCTGCCATCTACACGACTGGCAACACGTATCAGTGGTACAATAAAAACGGACCGATTGCAGGAGCCACCAGTGAAACATACACCGCCACAATCACAAGTCAGGATAGTTTTTATTGTGATGTAACCTGCCCCGATGGAGCAAAAACAACAAGATCAATTCCGGTTCCGGTCACGATATGCTATTGTACTTCCGCCGCTGAGCCTTCGGAAGCATTGGAAATACTGAATGTAACAGCAGGAACATTAAACAATTCTACCGCCCTTTTTCAGCCCGGCGGACCTGCATCTGTACCGGGAAGTTATTCTGACTTTACGCCTCTGGTAGCTGCACCTGTATTCAATCAGTTAGCCACCATCCCGTTTTCAGTATCCGTAGGCGGGTTTGGCTATTATAGCTATAATGCTATCTGGATTGACTACAATCAAAATGGCACTTTCGAAAGTCCAGGTGAATATATTCAGCTCGAAACAGGCTTTGCAGCTTTTACCGCTACCGGCTCTTTCACTATTCCTATAACCGCATTAACAGGTATAACCCGAATGCGGGTCATCACCAGCGAAAGACCACTCAGCTCTGCCTGTCAAAATTACGAGCGCGGCGAAACAGAAGACTATCTGATCAACATTGTACCACCTCCTGCCTGCAGCGGCAGCCCGGTTCAAACGAAAACCATAGCTACTCAAAATCCGGTTTGCCCCGTGGTAAGTCTTACCTTCTCACTCAGCCCTGATGTAATCACTTCCAATAATACCTATCAATGGTATAATGATGCGGGTCCGATTGCTGGCGCTACCAGTGACACATACACTGCCACAATCACAGGTGCTGACAATTATTACTGCGCTATAACTTGTCCTACCGGGGAGAGCACAACCAAGTCGACACCCTTCGCTGTGCAAGGTGCTTACCTGTATTGTCCCTGTACCTCCATTTCGGACGATGCAAATTCTGCCGACATAGCGAATGTTACGGTAGGCGACTTAAATAATTCCTCTACTTGCGGTTCAACCGGTGGACCGGGCTCTATACTCAGCAGATATTCAGATTACAGCTCCCTGGTTGCCGCGCCGAACCTTACGGCAGCAAATACCTTCCCGGTATCTATTGGAATAACAAATTGCGGAGGTTTCAATACTAGCCAAACCTCCGTCTGGATTGATTTTAATCACAATGGAAGTTTTGATGCACCAGAGGAAAGGGTGTATCTATCAGCCAAATACGGTTTATCGGATTATACTTTAACGGGATCTATCACAATTCCGGAAACTGCTCTGACAGGCTTAACGCGCATGAGAGTCATACACGGCTTGGGGGATGTGGCTGAATCTGCCTGCGGAGCCTATATTACAGGTGAAACGGAAGATTACTTTATAAATATTCTGGCTCCAACTTGCAGCGGCACTCCCACCCCAGGCAGTACAGCCGCAGATCAATTCATGGTGTGTACCAATACAAAGGTCGATCTTTATTTAACATCTCCCCCGACAATCACGGATGGTATTACCTATAAATGGTTTAAGGACGACGTTCTTATTGAAGGTGCTACGGATGCCACATACAGTACAGTCGTAACTGCAACAGCTACTTTTCATTGTGAAGTAACTTGTACCAACAGCGGACTGTCTGCGTCGGCAGAACCAGTTACCATTTACGTAAATCCGGTGTTTCTCCCAACAGCAGCCACGACCAATACACAAGATGTGGCCGCAAACCCGCTGGTTGCCAATAATTGTGAATATATAGCCAAAGTAATGCCTACAAGCGGCTTTACGGAAGCGACGGTCAAGAGCTGGCTGGAAACAACCCCGCCTTTCGGCCATGTTCCTCGGCATTATGAAATTACACCAAGCACCAACGCAAACACGGCAACTGGCATGGTAACTTTGTACTTTTCACAAGCCGATTTTGACGCCTATAACGCAACAATCAGCAGTGGCTTTTTACCAACCGGTCCAAATGATAACTCAGGTATCGCCAACTTCCAGATCGTTAAATTCTCAGGAACCAGTCCGACAGGCTTGAACTATCCCGGGCCGCCAACTTATATTCCAGGCGGATCAAGCTCTTGGAATTCGGAGGATTATACTTTTGTTTGGAATTCAAGCAATTCCATTTGGGAAGTTACATTTCCAGTATCCGGGTTCAGTGGCTTTATCGGGAAATCAATTGGACAAGCTTTGCCGGTTACATTAATTTCTTTTACAGGGAAAACAGTCGAGAAAATCAATCAGCTTACCTGGAAAACCAGCTCAGAAGTTGATTTTAGCCATTTCGAAGTTCAAAGGAGCGTAGATGCAAAAACGTTTGAAAAAATAGGCGAGCGGGTGCCGGACGAATCACGTATTTACTCTTTCGTAGATCAAAATGCACCCAGCGGAAAAGTATATTACCGCCTGAAAATGATTGATCTGGATACACGGTACAGCTTTTCGAAAATGATTGCATTGGGAGGTGATACCGAAAGCCCCGTAATTAACAATTTTTATCCCAACCCCACTACCAGCAAAGCCTATATCGAAATCAATACCACTGAGAAGGGCACATGGAATATAACGCATTATGATCTGACAGGAAGGGTGTTATCGCGTAAGCGCAAACTTTTACAGGCCGGGTCGAACATCATTACGATAGACAAGTTGTCTCCTGGTGTAAACATTTTAAAGTTTGACAACGGAAGTCTTTCTGAAACCAGGAAATTGATAAAAGAGTAATTTTTGCACGAATATTAAGAGGTTAACTCAGATCCGTTCTTCAAAGCAATTAGCATATAGTTCCTTGCGAAAGTAAGGAACCATATTTGTTTCTGTTACGCTCACATCAGGTTGAGAAAATAGATAAGATAGCGTCCAGCCAATGATCTGCCATTTCGGCCGCCTCACAGTTGCTCCAAATTTTGATCCAAACTTACCACGACCTATCTTACGGAAATCCCGCAAAAGAAGAAGCTAAGCCGTTATTATGAGATTTATTTATTGCCTTTTAAGCCTGATCTACATTTCTGTTGGAAATATTTATTCGCAAGTAGGAAAGCTGCCGACGAAATGGACGAAGCAAGCAATGGAATCTGCCATGCCGTTCAGCGAATACCCCCGGCCGCAAATGCAGCGCAGCGACTGGATGTGCCTGAATGGCAAGTGGGACTACCAGGGTGGCCCGCAGCTTGCTACCGCGCTCAATCCATCAAAACCGATTGATTTTGACCGGCAAGCGCAGCAAATTCTGGTGCCCTATTGCCCGGAGTCGGTTCTTTCCGGTATCGAGCGGAATCAGGAAGTGAATATGTGGTACCGCAAACGGTTTGAAATCCCGGCTTCCTGGAAAGGAAAGCAGGTCATGCTTCATTTCGATGCCGTGGATCACGATGCCACCGTTTTTGTTAATGGCCAGAAAGCAGGTTCACATGCAGGCGGTTACGATGCATTTAGTCTTAATATCACGCCTCACTTAAAGGCCGGAAATAATGTTTTGATCGTTGCCGCCCACGACCAGAATGACGGTAGAACGCCGTCAGGTAAAAATGGCCCGAGAGGCGACTATACCTTCACTTCGGGTATCTGGCAGTCGGTCTGGCTCGAACCAGTCAATACGAAATACATCAAAAACATCCGTCTGCTTCCAGACCTGGAAAATAGCCGCTTAAAAGTGCTTGTAGATGCCGATCAGGGTACGGTGACGGCCGTCGCCTTAGAAGACCAGAGGGTGGTTGCCCGGGCGACGGGTGAGTCGGGTACCGCATTTTATATTCCCATCCCTAATCCCAGGTTGTGGTCGCCGGATGAGCCATTTTTATATGATCTTAAACTGAGTTTGCAAGACAAGAGCGGAAATGTAACCGACGAGATTGTCAGCTATTTTGGCATGCGGGATGTCAGGTTAGGAAAGGTAAATGGTGTTGTCAGGCCTTTGTTAAACGGGAAGTTTGTCATGCAGGTTGGCTTGCTGGACCAGGGCTACTGGCCCGACGGCATTTTGACCGCACCCACGGAGGAAGCGCTAAAATACGACATTGATTTTACCAAAAAGGCCGGTTTCAATCTGATCAGGAAACACATGAAAACCGAGCCGCAGCGCTTTTATTATTGGGCTGATAAGTTGGGTTTATTGGTTTGGCAGGATATGCCGGCGATCTGGTATCAGGACGAAGACACATTAAAAACACGCACCACGTTCCGCACCGAGTTGAAGGCTATCATTGATGACCATTACAATTCCCCTTCAATTATTACCTGGGTGCCTTTCAACGAAAATTGGGGCGCCTTTGACGTGAAAGAAATCACCGACTGGGTCAAACGCTACGATCCCTCCCGGCTGGTCAATGGAAATTCGGGTTTTAATAATAATCCAAGTTATCAAAAAGCCTATGGAGATCCCGGAAACGGGGATTTCGTCGATACCCACATCTATGTCGGCCCCTATAAAGCGTCTGTACCGGACGAGAAACGAGCTGCTTCTCTGGGTGAATTTGGCGGCCTGGGTCTTTTTGTCAGAGGTCATATGTGGCCTGTCGAAAACAATGCGTATGATTATGAGCCAACCAGGCAGGCGCTCACCGACCGCTATGTAATGCTGATGGATCAGGTGGAACAGTTGATGAAATACAAAGGCCTGAGCGTTGCTGTTTACACACAAACGACCGATGTTGAGCATGAAGTCAATGGCTTATTAACTTACGACCGTGCGGTTGAAAAAATGGATATTGAAAGAGTTCGGGAGGTGAATCAGGCGGTGATCGACGCTGGAAGTAAATTAAAATAAACAGAACGCAGGCTGGTTGAAGAAGGTATTTTTATTTCCTTTTTAAAATGTTCGGAAAGAATGCAGCTACCATTCAACCACATTAAAAAGACACTTTTAAGCGAAGGTTATTTTACTGCCGGGATCGTAATCGTTTTCCTTTTATTAGAAGTATACATTTTACTATTCCGGCACATTGCGCATCAAGCAGATCTGGAATTATATTATCGCGTTGCATTCAATATTATAGAGGGGCAAATTCCTTACCGTGACTTTCCGCTGGAATATCCTCTATTCGCATTAATACCGATCGTCATTCCTGAAATATTTAATCATTTCCTGGAAGGTAATTTAAATCAGTACACTGCTTTCTTCGCAGCTCAGAATATTTTGCTGGGAATTGGAACCGGCATTCTGGTGATAAAAACAAGCCGTTTTGACTCAAAATCGAGAAGTTATCGATTTGCATTAATTTTTATTCTTTCGCTCCCTATTTTCCTTTTTCGCTTCGATCCTTTTCCGGCATTTCTTTCAAGTCTGGCGATTTTTTTCATGAGCAGAAAGCAAATTGCATCCGGCTTTGTTTGGTTGATATCCGTCGCTGTAAAGCTTTATACGGTGATTTTCTTTCCAATTCTTGCTCTATATTACTATCTCAGCAAGCAATTCATAAGTGCATTTAAACAGCTTGCAGGAATGTTGCTGGGTTCGGTTTTGGTTTCAATAGCATTAAGGTGGGTAGGCGCTGATAATGCTTTCGATTTTTTAAGCAATCACGTGCAGAGAGGGATTCATCTGGAAAGTCTGGCAGGAGGATTAATACTGTTGCTGCAGTCGGCGGGCGTCGGCTCGGTAAAGATTCAGCACGATTTCGGCGCTATGCATTTGCAAACAGCCTGGTCGTCGCCGGTTTTACAGTTTATTAAACTTCTCACACCATTACTTTTCGTATCGCTGCTTGGATATATTGGGTTGATTTTCAAGCGGGAAATAAATGTTCAGGGCAACATTGCTCTTCAAACAATTCTTATCGCATTTAGCACACAGCTGCTGTTATTTATCATTCTCAATAAAGTATTCTCCCCGCAATATCTTGTCTGGCTATTACCCTTCATTCCTTTTTTAGATCGTAAAACCTTCATCATTTTCACCGCCACATTAATGTTAACAATCCTGATTTTTCCGGGCAATTATTATGATTTGATTTTAATGAAGACTTATATGGTGATAATGTTAAATGTGCGGAATGTTCTGTTGATTTGGATGTTTGTCAGGCTTCTGAATTTACTTAAAAACAGCAGGCAAAACGGCGAACATTTTTTTCGTACACCGGGTTGAGATGCGCTTCACAATATCTTCATAAACGCAACCAACCCCTTCTTCTCCCCATCCGTCAAATCCAGCTTATCAAAAGGCAGCGTCTGGTTTTCCAACTTAAAACCTAACCCATTTCCCCCGCCCCGGTCGTAAAAATCCACCACTTCTTCCAGCGTTTTGAAAACACCATTGTGCATGTATGGTGCCGTCTTCGAAATGTTTCTGACCGTCGGGGTTTTGAAGGCGTGTAGGTGCGGGTCACGTTTGGTCAGCAGGAATTTTCCTACGTCCGGGTCGATTTCTTTGCCGGCTGCAGTGGCGGGGGTACCGAGGACTTCGCTTTCGGTTTCCTGGTAGGCCGGCGGCACGGTGCCGTTGAACAGCGGGAAAAAGTGGCAGGTGGCGCATTTACCTTTACCCATGAAAACATTAAAACCCAGCCTTTCTTCAGAAGTTAATGTACCCGTCTGGCCGCGGAAATAGCGGTCGAGTTTTGAATTCAGAGAAGTTAATGACCGGATATAGCTGGCGATGGCGTTTTTCAGGGTATGTTCGTTGACGCCGTCTTTATAGGATTTGGCAAATAATGCGGCGTACTCCGGCTCTTTTTTCAATGCTTCAACCGCCTCGGGCAGCGAGCCGTGCATTTCCTGCTCGTTGCGGATCACGTCACTCGCCTGGTCTTCCAGGAACGCTACCCTTGAATCGGCGAACTGGACGGCCTGGTAGGCGGAATTTAACAAGGTCGGCGCATTCCGGGCGATGCGTACGCCGTCGAAACCTACTGCAAAGCTTTTCGTTTCGCCATCGGTAAATGCTTTGTCGGGCTGGTGGCAAGTGGCGCAGGTGCGACCATTTTTTCCGGATAGAATCGGATTGAAAAACAACATTTTGCCCAGTGCAATCCGATCTGGCGTGGAATGCTGCTCGTCCAGGTTTACAAAATAGTCTGAGTTAAAAATCGCAGAATCGGTCAATGTTTTGGCGTCTGGCGATAGTAACCTGCTTTCCGTAAAAACAGCAATTTTTAATGCTTTTTGTGTATCCAATAACAAGCTACTCAGTGGGTTGGCTTTTTGTTTGATAAAATCCAGCCGGTCGAATGCATTGAAATTTTTTGCTTTCTGTAAGCTATTTATCGCATTTTCAAAGGTGGCTTCCAATCTTTGTGAAAGCACTTGATCATGTTTTTCAACACTGTAAAAACTTAAATGCTGCTGCAAACTTTCCAGCGCGCTCGCGGCTTCGGGGAAAGAATGAAATGCAACCGGCGAATCGAAACCGGTAATACCCAATGTTTGAATGCGGAAAACTTCCAGACGGATCGCATCGAAAATATGGCTGTCGGTCAACTGGTTACCTTCCGAAATCTTACGGAGCCGGTTCACATTGGCGCGGATCACGGCGGCGTGCTGCACGGCATCCGCGTAGTTTGAAGAATCGTCGCCGGGAAAAACCAGTTCTTCCAAAACCTGAAAACCTTCCGGCTGATTGACCCGCAGATCGTCGTCCACTTCCGGAATGTTCGGACCATTGAGCGCCTTGGTGGTTTCGGGACTGTAATAGGCCGAGAGAAATTCCACACGCTTGTACGCAAGCCGCGCGTGCCTGAATGCTGCCTGCACATCCTCAGCCGGTTGGCGGTTTTTAATGAGCGTTTGCATTTCACTGACCGCGCTGTCGAGCCTGGTGATATCTTCCATAAACTGCTGCTTCACAGCATCTGTGGTCGTCACTTCCGATTTGCAGCCCTGAAAGGCAGCGACCGAAAACAGGGTCAGGCAGGCAGATAACAGTATTTCCTGGAAATGCTTTTTAAAAAATAGAAAGCAATGTTGAAAAGTCTTGGCAGACATGGATTTTCTAACAGATTGGGATAAAACACGAAAACGCCTGACGGGAAATCCTGTCAGGCGTTGTAAAATCACAGTTATTAACGTGGCAAACCTTCGATCAGGATAAGCTGGCTGGCCTGGTTTTCGGCTTTACGCACCGATCCGCCGTCCACACCCTGATACTTCGCATCTCTCCATGTATGTGCCTGGATACCAAGCATAAATGTGTTCGGGCGACCGGTTACATTCGATACGTCGATCATACCGCTCGATTCCCATGAACCCAATTTTGAAGTTCCGCCTACATTGTATTTTGCAGCGTCGGCTTCATTTCTGCGGTGGTCGATTTCGAGTACCGGTACCAGATTTTTCGTATTCAAATTGTACTGATACACATAACCGTCATGTTTTTCGTCGCCGTAACCATTCGGATCTTCCATGATGTAGATGTAATTATTCGTTACACAAACATTATCAGGATCCTGAAATGTATTTGCGATGCTGGTTTTGTCGTCGCCGTCGAGCAAAACTTCCAGTTTACCTTTCGAAGGATCGTTGGCATCCAGCACCAGGTGGTAAATGCGGCCATACTTCGAGCGGGAATAATCAGCATTCACACCAGAATTATCCTGACCAGTCACTGCAAAAATCACTTCACGGCTGTTTGCGCCGCCGCCTTTGCGGTAATCCACATCTTCCACGCGGCCAAATTTGATCGCTTTCAGATCATTCACTTTTGCATTGATCTGCGCACCAGTCAATGTTTTGTGGTCGTCGATTTTTACAAATTCAACATTGTAAGACGAACCTACTTTCATATCCATTTCAGTCTGTTTGTCGTCGCTGCGCTTCAACATATACAGTGAACCATTTTCCAGGTCACCCACTGTATTGGACATATACATGGCTAATTGTCCACCATTTACATCCGAATCGTCATCGCCGATCATGATTACCGTTTTGCCTGGATAGGCTGTTTTTGGCAGCGGAAGGGCATTTTCTGCGCTCCATCTTCCTAGTGCCGGTACTTCGCGTGAAACGCTTGCCTGATTTACGCTGGCATCCACATTCAATGCATGAGTCCGTGATTCCTGGCCGCTTTCACCGCAGGTCAGGAACAAAGGGCCGAAACCGTGCTCCAAAGGCGTAACCAATGTAGCCGAGCACAAGCGCCACGTTCCACCATCCGAATTCAAAACATACTCCCCTTTTACAGGCTTGAATGCTTTGTCCAGCGTGATGCGCGATACCGCGAAATTGTCTTCATTGTTGACCAGGATGGTGTAGTTTCCGTCCGGGTTCTGGAACAAGCCAGCGCCATCGGCCGAGCCGCCGAAAACGTAGTTGGGAGATTGTTCGAGCACGTCGTCGCTGCTGAGGAGCGAGAAAGCTTTGGCATTGCCTGCGCCTGGGAGTAATTTGGCCAGTACCGGCGTCACCGAGCGGTTTTGCAGGGTAATGTCCGGGCTGTCCGGCATGCGATGATCTTCACAGCCCGATAATACGAGCAGACTCAAAAGAGCCGTTGATGGTAGTAGAAACTTCATGGTGAGTATGGACTTGTGTTATTGAGGCTGTAAAAATAACCTAAGCCCTCTTGCCCAAAATGAAGGGAATGTTACGTCATGTTACCTGGAAATTAAATCATTTTTTCCCGCGCAAAATACATCTTCTGACAACCTGGCAGCGTATGTTTACTGGTAGAGTTTTTTAGTTAAAAAAATATCATTTCAAATACAGCAAACAATTTAAAATCAGTAAAATATGAAGATCGCGCAGCTCTTTTTTTCGCTTCTGTTTTTATACTCCATTAACGCATGCAGCCAGGACCGCAAGAAATCCGGTTCCGAAAAATCTTCTTATCCGGTGTCGAAATCCGATGACGAGTGGAAGAAAGTTTTAACGCCGGAAGCTTACTCCATCATGGTGAAAGGCGGCACCGAAAGACCTTTCCAAAACCCGTACTGGAACAACCACGAAAAGGGATATTATGTAAGCGCCGCTACCGGGGATACTTTGTTCACTTCCGATACGAAGTTTGAATCGGGTACCGGCTGGCCGAGCTTTTACAAACCCTACAAAGACAAAGCCGTTAAAGTGGTAAGCGACAGATCATTAGGCATGGTGCGTGACGAAGTGGTAGAAAGCAAAACCGGCCTGCACCTCGGCCATGTTTTCGATGACGGCCCGCGGCCGACCGGCAAAAGGTATTGTATGAATTCCTACGCCTTAAAGTTTGTCCCTGCCAGTAAATAAAAAAAGTGCCGCCAGGCACTTCTGATATCGTCGCCCCGGGTTAAAATCCGGGGCAATAAAGTCACTGCTGATTAATACTCGAACTCCTTTTTTACCTTTTCAGCCAGTTTTTCCACCTTGCCTACAAAGTTCAGGCACTCTTCCTCACTCATGGTCTCCACGGTATGACGCACGGCGTTCATCACCATAAAACCGTCTTCATCTCTTTTTACACCTTTTTGATTGGCAATTCTTTGCAGGTCGGCCCAGTCTGGCGCCAGCTCTTCTGAGAAATATTTGGGATCAATAATGTTAAAGTACGAGGACTGCGATTTAAGCTTGTCTTTGAGGGTAGCTTTGGAGTCCTTCTTTAATGCATCGACGAACTTAGACAACTCGATAAGCGCGAAAACATTCGACTTTTTCATTTGTGATAACGTTGAGGGAGAAAACATTTAACACAAATTTAAAAATGATTTAGGTTTTACGACATTCTAAGACAAATTAATTACACAAACTGCTAAAAATCATAAAACTTCTCCTAACCTTCATTTCCAGCTAACTGTCAGGACGTGCCAGTTGCTATCGACAGTGTAGGCGAGGTCCATCTCATTCACCTGACAAATGGTTTTGACCAGCGCCAGCCCCAAACCGATGGAAGAAGAGTTGGTACTTACTTTTCTGAAACGCTCGAACATTTGCTCCGGCGCCACTTCGATGGGGTTACCCGTATTGCTCACAACCAGCTTGCCTGGTTCCAGGGAAATTTTAATCGTACCCTGATCCACATTGTGTCTTATCGCATTGGTTAGCAAGTTATTGACCAAAATTTCGGCCAGCGCCGCATTCATCACCGGCCCGGTCGGTACCAGCGAAGTCTGCATGTTGATCCGGCGGGTTTCGATCAGATCTTCCAGGTCGCGGAGCTTGCGGTTGATGATGGTAACCAGGTTAATTTCTTCGTTTCCGGCCAGGAACTGGTGGTTTTCAATTTTGGTCAAAAGCAGCAGCACATTGTTCAATTTGCTCAGCCGGTTGGCCGCCTCGCTCACTTCCAGCAGCGACATAATCTGCGGCTCACGCAAGGTTTCGTCTTGCAGCAACCCTTCAATTTTCGACATAATCACCGCCAGCGGCGTCTGGATTTCGTGGGCGGCGTTTTCGGTAAATTCTTTGAGGTTTTGGTAAGTTGTCGCGAGACGGGCGGTGAGCTGGGAAACGGATTTATTCAGCTGGTCAAATTCAATCGTCGGCTCTTTGGGAAACTGTAAAATTTCATGCGTTTCCAGCTTGTAGGCATCCAGACTGCCAAGTGTTTTGTAAAACGGCCGCCACACACGTTCCGAGAGCCAGTTGTTCAATAACAAAAGTAAAATCAGCAGCAGCGCCGCGATGAATGTCACCGTCATCACCACCGCCGAGAGAAGTTGCCGCCGCTGGATCAGCTGCTTACTGATCGTGACGCGGTACCATTGACCTTCGACTTGCTCATAAAATGTGAGCTGGCGGTACGGCTGAAACTCGCGGGTGGTTTTGTCAAAAAGCGTATTATCGGTGAGGCTGGGCTTGCGCGGAAAACGCACGGCATTGAGCTGCAAACTGTCGCCGAGTTGGAGAATGTACACTGGAAGCCGGTCGATGTTGCGAAGCTGCCAGCTCACTTTTGCCTGGCTGCTGAACAACTCCTGGTTCACCTCCCGGTCGATCAGAAAACGCACCGAAACGTAAAATAGGCTCGCGCCGAGCACCAGTGCGATGATGGATGCAAAGATGTGGTAGCGAAAAATCCGGATCAGCAGCTTCATTTTTCACTGAATTTATATCCCACGCCATACATCGATTTGAGGTAATCGGGGCAGCCTTTGTCCATCAGTTTTTTTCTCAGGTTTTTAATATGTGTGTAAATAAAATCGAAATTATCCATCAGATCGGCGTCGTCGCCCCAGAGGTGCTCGGCGATGGATTCCTTCGTCAGTACCCGGTTTTTATTGGATATTAAATAAATTAAAAGATCGTATTCCTTGCGTGTCAGCACAACCTCGTGCCCGGAAACCTGCACCAGATGCTGCGCCGGATCAATTTTAATTTCACCGAAAACAATGTTCTGGTTACCCTGAAAACTCCGTCGCCGGATCACCGCCTGCACGCGTGCATTGAGTTCGGAAAGGTGAAAAGGTTTGGTAAGATAATCGTCCGCACCCAGGTTCAACCCGACGATTTTATCATCTAGGGAATTTTTGGCGGAAATGGTAATGATACCTGTATCGGGATATTTCCTTTTCAATGCGCGGATCACGTCGAGGCCGCTGCCGTCGGGGAGCATGATGTCCACCAGCACGCAGTCGTAGCGGTAAATGCTGATCTTCTCGACGGCCGTTTCGTAGTCCGGCGCCCACTCGCAAATAAAATTTTCGCGCTGGAAGTAAGTGACAATACTTACTGCCAGCGCTTTTTCGTCTTCAATCAGTAAGAGCTTCATAGACTAGCGACGTCCACCTCTCATGCTGCCGCCACCGCCATATCCACCACCGCGACTAAAACCTCCGCCACCATAACTTCTCACCGCGCCGCCACCATTGTAGCTTCTTCCGGCACCGTTATAGCTTCTCATAGCGCCCCCATTGTAGCTTCTCGAAGAATTTCCGTTATAGCTGCGGCTGTAATTCTGCGAAGGCACCGCCGACCGGTAACGATAGCTTTGTGATTGCATCCGTCCGGCATCGTAAGTCCTGCCATATCTGGCCCCATTATAAGACCGGGATGACATAGCCGGGTTGAAATGTCTTACCGCCGCGTAATTAAATCCGTTTCTTCCATAATAAACCCTGCGTGCGCTCAGTGTATTGCGGTAGTAGTTGCCGTAAGTCCGGTACAGATGTGGGTAGTAACGGTACGCACCACCGAAAAACCAGTTAGAAAATCCGATGGACGGATAGCCGTACAAGCCCATTCCGTAATACATGCCGCCACCGAAGCCAAATGCGCCCGGGTACCACATCGCAGAGCCATACCAGGATGGATAGCCAAACCAGTAAGAATAAGGGTTGTTGTAATAATTGACTACTTTATCGCCAGTCGGCGCGGGGTAGCTATAACCTTTATTTGCCGAAGCATACTGCTGTTTTGCATCATTATATTCCTGCAAAGCCTGAGGGTCCTGCGACAGATCGTGCTCATAGTTAGCCAATTCCTGCTGATCGTCTTTTTGCAATTTATCGTGCAAATCGGCGAGGTTTTCGCGGGTGCCTTCGGGGTCACTTTTGTATGCATCACCCAGGCGGGCAGTCAAATCGGCGTGGTCACTCAGGATCGACAGTACATCCGGCATTTCTTCCAAAGTCCTGAAAGCATCCTGCGCTTCATTGTTCAGCGGGTTGATCAAATCCTGAAATGCGGTTACAGCCTGTTCATTCAGATTGTCAACCGTTACAAGATCCGAATGATGGTTGTTATACAATTTCCAGGCGGCTTCTTTCAGCTCCGGCGAAGCGTTCGGAGCGTTGGCTACCAGCCCGTCGGTCCGTTCTCTTGGTTCTCTTTTGGGCAAAGTCGCCAGCGAGTGCATCAGCTCAGGATATCTTGAAACCTGGTAAAACCACTCCTGTTTTTTCTGCGGATACCCGTCAATGGTTTCCCTGAATGCCTGGCCGGTGTTGTCGCGAATCTGCGCCAACTTGGCCAGTACATCGGGATATTGCGTAGCAGTCAGGATGTTATTTCTGACGTCTTCATCATATTGGGCCACCAGCGGTTCAATGCTTTGTTTAACCCGATTTTGCGGCTGGTCAGACAAATACTGCTGATCACTATTATTATTAGATTGACTGTCCTGGCTGAAACCCGGGAAGGAAACTGCCATCAACCCGACAGCCAATGTTAATGTTGGAAACAAGCGAAATTTGAAGGTCGAATCCCGGCGGCCTGCCTCTGCTAAATTGCCTTCTGCTAGCGGTTTCATATCCTTATGAGTTTAATTTTCCTACTCTTTTTTAACTGATTAAAGGTAGCACAGGAATCTGTTGAAATTCTGTACTACCCTTCAATCTTAACCCTTTACGCATTCATTTTTTTAAATTCTGTCCGGAAAATCCCGCATCAGTTTTTTGACACCCTTATTAATCCTTTTGTCCAGATTATTCGGGTTGCTGGCGTCGCCGGAGACTTCTTTTTGCCAGATAATGTCGCCGGTTTTAGCATCGACCAGGTCCAGTACCAATGTGCCGTCGGTGGTGTTGGTGGTGCGGTTACCATAACCGTACCCGCCGCCGTAAGGCATTCCCCAGCCGTAAGGATAACCCCAACCGTAGCGGGCAAAACCCATCATCGGGTAACCCATCATCGGATAGCCGCCACCTACATAATTGCGGCGCACGCGCTGGGTATACGTGTGAAATTGCAGTAACAAATCCGGGTTTTGCGTATCTCGCGTCAACCCTTTACTTGCCAAAGCCTGATCGAGCGCTTTTTGGATCCGCTGACGCGAATAGTTGCTGCTGTACATCGGGTTCTGGTTTTTCTTCATGTCCGGCACGATCCAGTTATAAGTCCGCGCTGGTGCGTTGTTCACTGCTTTTGGCCTGTCGTTACCCGCAAAAACGATGTTGCTCAAAACAACAAGCAATCCCAAAAACATCAGATTCCTTTTCATTTTTTTAGAGAAGATTATTTTTAAAAAAAACTCCAACTCACAATCCAACAGCATAATATTGAGTTTCCTGATTACCGGGATATACCCCCTCCATCATGACGCCTCCCCTCTTTCCTTCCAGCACTTTAACCGCCTCTTCCACGCTACCCACCGGTGTTTTATCTATTTTAGTTATAACGAAACCGTCCTGCATATCCGTATTCTGACGGACTTTTCCAGGGTTGATCTGGCTTACAATTACGCCTTTTTCAATCTCCCAGGCCCTTTTCTGCTGGCCGGTCAGGTTTTGCAATTCAATGCCCAGGTTGTCGAGCGTTTTCACGGCTGCGCTTGCTTCCAGCGATCCGGTATTACTTTTCAAAACCACCTTCACCACTTTGTCGGCACCGTCGCGGTTCACATTCACCATCACGGCATCGTCTGGTTTATGCTGCGCGATTGCTTCCTGCAACTGAGGCACGCTTTCGATCATCTGTCCGTCGATCTTAGTAATGATGTCACCGACTTTGATACCGGCATCACGTGCAGCGCTCTGGTCGGCAAAACTTTCGACGCGCACACCTTCATTCACTTTCAGATCATAGGTTTTCACTTTTTCGCCATCCACTTCGCTGATACCCACACCCAGGTAACCACGTTTCACAGAGCCGAATTTTGAAATATCCTCGACTACTTTGTGCGCAATGCTGGAAGGTACTGCGAAGGAATACCCTGCAAATGAGCCGGTCTGGCTGGCAATCGCGGTGTTGATACCAATCAGGTTACCGTTCAAATCCACCAGCGCGCCACCAGAGTTACCAGGGTTCACCGCCGCGTCAGTTTGAATAAAGGACTCGATCGGGGCTTTTGAATTCTCACCTAAAATATTGATGCTCCGACCTTTGGCACTCACGATACCCGCAGTCACCGTTGAAGTCAGGTTGAAAGGGTTACCCACGGCCAGCACCCACTGTCCCACTTTCACGCCTTCCGAGCTTCCGAATGAAAGTGCAGGCAAATCTTTGGCTTCAATTTTGATCAGCGCAATGTCCGTATTCGGATCAGTGCCAATCACTTTTGCTTTATAAGTACGTTTGTCGGCCAGGGTCACATCCAAGGTTTCAGCTCCCTGGATCACATGGTTGTTGGTGACAATGTATCCGTCGGGATTAATGATCACGCCGGAGCCGGAAGCCTGGGCTTTCTGGCCGCGTCCGCGCTGCGGGGTGTCTCCGCCAAACGGATTGCGGCCGCCGAAGAAATCTTTCAGCTCATCCGGAATTTCCTGCTGGCTCACAGTCCTTTCGGGTTTCAATGTGGACTTGATGTGCACCACCGCCTTCGTGGCTTTTTGGGAAGCATAAGTAAAATCGGCCGGGATCATGGCTACATTTGGCCCTGTATTTTTTTCATCAAAACGGGCTTTTACGATGTTCGGATTGGTATCGACCCAAGCCGTCAAGGTATCGGGCTTGCGGAAATGCTCATAAGTAGCAAAGGAAGTTCCGCTTACAAAGGCCACAGCAAACGCCGCCGCCGCAATTTTCTTAATATGAGGTTTTACAGACATTGTTGGGTTTGAATAACAGGTTGATTACTGAGTTTGTTGATTCAAATTTGCAAAGTCATTCTGGTGGGATTTTGGGGACAATCTGAAGGAAATCTGAAGTTTGCTCGAAAATGACATTTCTGAAAAAACTTTTTCCTCTTACTCCTAGGGGTTTTCGTCAGGTAGTTGCCTTTAGTGTGTAGACGCCAGGATAACTTATGTATAAACGCTTTACCGATGAACAGTTAGTGGAATCGCTCCGGCTGGGGAATGAAAAAGCCTTCGAGGAGATCTATCAGCGGTATTGGTACCGGCTGTATACCATTGCTTACCAGGAAACCGGCACCCGCGAGGAGGCCGAGGAGCTTGTGCAGGATGTTTTTGAAAATCTCTGGTACAAGCGCGAAGAATCTTTCATTAAATGTTTGAAGGCTTATCTGATCGTTTCCATGAAACACCGGGTGACGAACTACATTAAATCCGCCATCACCCAGCGCAAGTACCAGGAGTATCTGATCCTCCATGAAATCCGTCAATCGTATGGTACCGAGGAAATTGTAAATTTCTCGGACTTGTCGCAGGCGGTGGAGGAAGTGATGAAAAAGCTGCCTGAAAAAACCTGCGAGGTGTTTCGCATGAGCCGGTTTGAAAACAAATCGGTGAAAGACATTGCCGAAATGCTGAGCCTCACCGAAAAAGGCGTGGAATACCACATTACCCAGTCCCTCAAAGTGTTAAAAGACCATTTGAAATACTACAACTCAGACAATTAAGAACTGAAAAGCACAACTGATGAATCAACACGATTTCGATATACTATTACAAAAATACCTCGCGGGGGACTGCGATCCGGAAGAAGAGCGACAGATCCTGGAATGGTCCGAAAACGCATTCGGCCATGGTACGGCGGCGATTACGGCCACGGAACAGAAGATAGTGGAGCGCAGGATCTGGAAACGTATACGCACATCCGCACTTGGCAAAAAACCATTTTTGGTAAGTATTGGGTGGCAGTGGCTGGCGGTAGCAGCGACGGTGGTACTTGTTTGCGGGGCCGCGCTGCTCATGCCCGGTTTTTTTTCGCAGTTCAACCGCAATGTTTCATCCAATGCAGCCGGGTCGGAATTAGCATTGAAGGATTTTATAAAAGTGAGTAACAAAGGCGGCCAGCCTAAAAATGTTTCGCTGGAAGACGGCACCCTTGTAAAGCTCACGCCGGAAAGCAGCCTGAAATATCCCCGCCATTTTGACACCAACAAAAGGCAGGTAGAGTTAGAAGGAGAAGCTTTTTTCGATGTTCAAAAAGATTCGACGCGACCATTTTTTGTCTATACCGGCGAGCTGGTGACGCAGGTTTTGGGTACCAGTTTTAATGTTAAATCCTATACAAACGCCAAAACGATTGAAGTGAAAGTGGTGACGGGTCGGGTTTCAGTTTATGAAAACGAACAAAAAGCGCCGCATAACCGGAACGGTGTGATACTCAAACCGAACCAGCAGATCACCTTTGACAAGGAGTCGAAAAAACTGGTACCCGAGCTGGTGGAGGAACCGGCTTTGCAGGATGTGCAGGACAAGAAACTGGAAATGGTTTTTGAAGATGCGACTTTGCAGGAAGTGCTCTCGGTGATCCAGAAGGCTTTCGGCGTGGAGATCGTCGTGGAGAAATCGACATTGAATGATTGTATTTTCACCGGCGACCTCACCGGCCTGCCGCTGCACACGCAACTGAGGTTTATCTGCAAGTCCGTAAATGCGAGCTACGAGCTGCGGGGAACGACCTTTTTTATCAAAGGCGACGGCTGTAAAAAATAAAATCCTAAACCCAAAACCTGCCTATGTAGCATCCGGCACCACAAAAAAAGCCAACAATGTTGCGAGCATTATTGGCTTCGTAAGAGTCCGTTTCAGAACGCCAATTCTGAACTGGAAGCTAGTGTTAATGAGTCTGTAACAATTCAAAAACATTTAAAATTATGCAAAAAAATGTATCTGTCAAACGGTATATAACCAATGTCATGCGAATAACTGTTACGCAGTTACTGCTTTGTGCGCTGTTCTGTGACCTTTCTTTTGCGGTGGATACGCGGGCCCAGGAGGCGCTTCGGAAGGAGATTTCCATACAAATGGAATCCGCCGAGATGCGTCAGGTACTGGCACGGATCGAAAAGCAGGCGAATGTCAAGTTCATTTACAGCCCCAACAGCATCCAGGCACGCCAGAAAGTGTCGCTCAGTGTTGCAAAACGCCCGCTTTCCAGCGTGCTCGACCAGCTGCTGACGCCCATACAGGTTTCCTTTGAGGTAGTGGATTCGCGGATCTTGCTCCATAAAAAACCGCTGGAAGCCCTGGCCATACCCGTCGCACACGATCTTGACAAAACCATTTCCGGTATTGTTTCCGACGATAAAGGCGAAAGCCTGCCCGGCGTGAGCGTGATCATCAAAGGCACCCAGCGCGGCAGTATCACGGGCACGGACGGTAAATTTGAGCTGGCCGTACCGGATGAAGGCACGACATTGATATTCAGTTTTGTAGGTTATGAAAGTCAGGAAATCGCCGTCGGCACCCGCACTACCGTGGACATTACCCTGAAAGCCAGCATCAAAGCATTGAGCGAGGTGGTGGTGGTAGGTTATGGTACCCAAAAGAAAACTTCGGTGACTGCTGCCGTGTCCACCTTAAAAGGAGATCAACTCTCCGCGACGCCACTTACCAACCTGAGTAACGGACTCGGCGGACGCATTTCGGGGGTGATCGCCAAGCAGGCTTCCGGCGAGCCGGGACGTGACGGTTCCAGCATTTTCATCCGCGGCGTTTCTTCGACAGGAAACAACCAGCCGCTGCTTGTGGTTGACGGTATTCCAAGGAATTTCCAGCAGCTCGATCCCAATACGATTGAAACATTTACGGTACTGAAAGATGCCGCCGCCGTGGCGCCTTATGGTGTGGCTGGCGCAAATGGCGTAGTACTCGTGACGACCAAGCGTGGAAAAACGGGCACGCCTTCGCTGACTTACAATGCGTACGTAGGTTTCCAAAACCCGACGGTAATGCCGGATTATGTTTACGGCTATGATTATGGTTTGCTCAAAAATGCTGCCGCCAGGGCCGCCGGGCTGCCGGTACCTTATACCGATGAGCAGTTGCAGAAATTCAAGGACGGTTCCGACAATGATTCCTATCCTGCCAATAATTATGTAAAAGAGCTCGTCAACCGGAATGCGATCATTACCTCGCACAACATTGAGCTTTCGGGCGGCGCGGAGCGGATTAAATATTATGCAAGTCTGGGTTACCAGTATCAGGCAGGTATGTGGCCTTCTACCAATAATAAAAGGTACAACCTGGCGATGAACCTGGACGCGCAGGCGACAAAAACCACCAAGATATCTTTCAATTTGAACGGACGGGTCCAGAAATCGGAATATCCTTCGATCGGCACCTCGCGGATTTTTGAACTTGTGGCCTACGCCCATCCGCAAAACGGGCCGCTGTTTTTTAGCAATGGTTTGAATGGTACTTATGTGACCGGCAGCATTTATAACAGCGGTTACCAGAAAACCAATACCACGGCATTGTACTCGCAACTGTCTGTGGAGCAGCAGCTACCATTCATTCCCGGACTTTTTGCAAAAGGTACTATCGCGTACGACCCGGCCACGACGATGGATAAAATCTGGACCGCGCCGGTGCATCTGGCAACCATTAACCCGGTCACCAAAGTCATCACCGACGGTGTTTTTGGTGCGGCAAAAGCATCTTTGAGCCAGAATTACAAGGAGTCGCACCAGCTCACTTACCAGGCCAGTCTCAACTATGCCCGGGCATTTGGTAAAAGCAATGTGGGCGCGCTGGCCGTTTTTGAAGCCAAAGCCAATGATACCATCGCCCTGGGAGCTTCGCGCCGCAACTACAACCTCAACATTGACGAGCTGAACATGGGAAGTTCAAGCAATGCCGACGCGACGACCAACGGAACGTCCAGCTTCGGGCGGCAGATGGGCCTGGTTTACCGGGTTACTTATGATTATGCCGACAAATATCTCTTCGAAGCGAGTGGCCGATATGACGGCAGTTATTATTTCGCGCCGGAAAACCGGTTTGGTTTCTTTCCTGCGTTTTCGGTCGGCTGGCGGTTATCCGAGGAAAATTTTATCAAACAAAATCTGCGCTGGATAGACAACCTGAAACTCCGCGGCTCCTACGGTGAAGTGGGTGCGCTGGCTGGTAGCGCGTTCCAGTTTATGAGCACATACAGCGTCGCCGGGCCGGCTTATGTCATCGGCGGCAGCGCGGTTCAGGCGATCCGCGAAAGAAATCAGCCCAACCCCAACATTACCTGGGAACGCGCGAAGAAAACGGACATTGGTTTGGAAGGAACATTCTGGAAAGGCCTCCTGAATGCAGAAATCGACTATTTCCACGAAAAGCGCTCCAATATGCTCGTCGCGCCAGACGTGATCGTACCCTCGGAATACGGCATCGGGCTGAGCCAGGTGAATGCGGGGATCATGCAGAATCAGGGGATCGACCTCTCGCTGGGATCGTCGTACCGGTTTTCGTCCGACCTGCGCGTTTCACTGAATGGTAACCTGACTTACGCCAGAAATAAATTACTGCAAGTCTTTGAAGCAGGCGCAACTTACAACAACCCCAACCGCCGACTGACCGGAAAACCGCTCGGAACACAGTTTGGCTTCCACTCCCTGGGACTTTTCCAGGTAGCTGATTTTGACGATGCGGGAAATCTGAAACCGGGTATTGCCGTGCAGCCCTGGGGTGCCGTGCAGCCGGGCGACATTCGCTACGAGGATATGAATAACGATGGCAAGATCAACGACGACGACCGGACGCGGATCGGTGATGCCGTAGCGACGCCGCGCATCATTTATGGTGTTTCGCCAAGTGTTCAGTTCAAAGGTTTTAATCTGGATATTTTATTTCAGGGTGCCGCCAAAACCAACTTTTATTACTCCGGCAGCGCGGCCTGGGCATTTTCAAACGGCATGGGCGCGGTGAAGGAAACATTGGATTACTGGACACCCGAAAATCCCGACGCCACCTACCCGCGCATCACCAACGCACCGACGACCAACAACACGCAGACGTCGTCATACTGGGTCGGCGACGCGAGTTACCTCCGGCTAAAAAGCGCCACATTATCCTACTCGATCCCGGCAGATGTGACGAAGAAAATCAGAATCCAGAATGCGCGGGTATATGTTTCCGGACAGAACATCTTGACTTGGACCAAGTTGCGGAATTTTGATCCTGAAATCACTCAGGTAAATGCGTGGAGTTATCCGCAGCAAAAAGTAATGTCAGTTGGCTTGAATGTTACCTTCTAATCCTAAAACCCACCGATCATGAGACTACACAGGTTTACGAATTTGAATGGTAAAATCATTTTGCTGTTCATAACATTGAATATTTTTTCCTGCAAGCAATTCCTGGATGTGACCCCGAAAGACCAGATTTCGGACGATGCCGTTTGGACGGATACAGGCACTGCGGACCTTTTTTTAAACAATGTTTATTCCGGAATCGCGGGGCCTTTCAACACATTTGACCCCTGGGAAAATTTCACCGACAATGCTATGAATGGTGTGAATGGTCTGGCCAGCAGGGTTTTGTATTCGCCTGCGGTTTACACACCCAATGATGCGCCCAACTGGTGGAGCCAATATGCTAACATCCGCCGGGCCAATGTTTTCATTGAAAAGGTAACTGCCTCTACCCTGCCGGAAGACTGGAAAAAGCCGAAGATCGCCGAAGCCCGGTTCCTGCGCGCCTATTTTTACCAGCTTTTGTGGACGGCCCACGGCGGCGTACCGATCATTACCAATGCTTTGGATCAAAACAAGGAAGGTGACGGCATTTTCAGGGCTAGAAATACGGATGAAGAAACCTTCAAATTCATTGTGGACGAATGTGCGGCAATCCTGAATGACCTTCCCCTCAAAGCCGAGGCAGGCCGCGTTTCAAAAGCTTCTGCGCTGACATTGAAGGGTTTCTGTGAATTGTTCTGGGCAAGTCCTTTGAAAAATACGACAAATGATAAAGCCCGCTGGGCAACAGCCGCTGCTACCAACAAGCAGGTGATCGACCTCGGTTCACATAGTTTGTTTTCCAATTATGAAACTCAGTTTTATGAGGATAATAACAACAATGTGGAGGTAATTTTTGCCAAACAATACCTTGGTGGAACTGCCCTAGGCAGCGGGAAGGAAGGCCTGTGGGGACCGTGGATCGTGGGCGGCGTGCAAAAAGCGTATGGCGGCGTGGACCCGACCCAGGAACTCGTGGACGAGTATGCGATGGCGAATGGTCTGCCGATTACCGATCCTGCCTCGGGCTATGATCCACAAAAGCCCTATACCGGCCGCGAGCAGCGATTTTACCAGTCGATCGTGTACGATGGTTCTTTCTGGACGGGTGCCGAAATGGTCATGAAACAGGGCGTCGGTAGCCGCAATGCCACGGATTTGAGTAATACCAATGAGGCCACGAATACCGGCTATTATTTGCGTAAAACCCTGAACCCCAAGTATGCAGTGAACGGAAACAACCAGCTCAACAGTGGCAGCTTTATCATTTACCGCTACGCCGAAGTACTGCTCAGCTATGCCGAGGCACAAAATGAAGCCGTCGGCCCGGATGCGTCGGTTTATACCGCGATCAATCAAATTCGTACGAGATCGGCTTTGCCAGCATTGAAAGCCGGTTTGACACAAGCTGAAATGCGGGTAGCGATCCAGCGGGAACGTCGGGTGGAGCTCGCATTTGAAGAGCGGCGCTGGTTTGATTTGATCAGGTTAAAACTGGCTGAGAAGAATCTGAACGGCACATTGCATGCGATGAAAATTGAGGTAGTGGGTGGAAAAACGGTCTATACCGTGATCCCGGCGCCGGAGGGCGGCAAAAAGTTTTATCCTGAAAAAAACTATCTGCTGCCGATCCCGCAATCTGCTATCAATCAAAACACTAAATTGGTCCAAAACCCGAATTACTGATCTGATGCGTCGTAAACACATTTTAAATATTTTGCCTTTTTGCGTATGCCTGCTCGCCGCGAGCAGCCGGCCGACCGTTCACGAAGTACCGCCGGAAAAAGCATTGGCGACATTGCAGGTCGCGGATGGTTTTCAGATTGAAATGATCGCCAGCGAGCCGCTCGTGGCCGATCCGGTGGCGATGGAAATCGACGAGGCCGGGCGCATGTATGTCGTGGAAATGCACGGGTATCCGCTCGATAAAAGTGGTTCGGGTAAAATAAAGTTGCTGACGGACACCGACGGCGATGGAAAAATGGACCAGAGCGTGGCATTTGCGGAGGGATTAATGTTACCGACCGGCGTGATGCGCTGGAAAAAAGGGATCCTCGTCACTGACGCGCCGAATGTGCTGTATTTGGAAGATACTGATAATGATGGCAAAGCGGATGTGCGCGACACGCTGGTGACCGGTTTTGCATTGTCTAACCCCCAGCATAATCTCAATAACCCGACGCTCGGGCTGGACAACTGGATCTACCTCGGCCACGAACCGGCCGTGACGACGCAGACTTACAAAAGTGAGTTCGGTGACCGGGGCGGCGATGTGTATTATCCTGATAAACAGAACACGCCGCGCCTGCCCGACAATGCCCGCGGCCGGAGCGTACGCATGCGTCCCGACCGTGCGGGGCTCGAAATTTTGTCAGCCAACACGCAGTTTGGGCACACTTTCGATAATTGGGGAAGGTACCTGCTTGTGAGCAATGCCAACCACATTATCCACCAGGTGATTTCGGCGGCGTACTTAAATCGTAACCCGAGTTTGCTGGTGTCGAATGCAGCGCAGTCGATTTCGGACCATGGTACTGCGGCGGAAGTTTTTCCGATCACGCAAAACCCGCAAAACCAGCTCCTGACCGACCTGGGCGTTTTTACATCGGCTTGTGGATCAAAAACATATCAGGGCGGCATTTTTCCGGCTCCTTTTGACAGCGTGATGTTCGTAGCCGAGCCGGTGAGCAACATCATCCATGCCGACCTGATCCGCGACAAAGGCGCCACCTTCACGGCGAGCCGGGTTTTTCAAAACAAAGAATTCCTCGCCTCGACCGACGCCTGGTTCCGCCCGGTGAACATGTACATTGGGCCCGACGGCGCGCTGTATGTGGTGGATTATTATCGCCAGATCATCGAGCATCCGGAGTGGATGGCGGACGATGTGGTGAAATCGGGCCAGCTTTATAATGGGATGGACAAAGGCCGGATTTACCGGATTTCACCAAAAGGTACCGCCAAAGCGAGCTGGGCGAAGGATTTGAAAGCCGCCAACTGGACGAATGCATTTTTATTGGAAAAACTTGCCGACAAAAACATCTGGTGGCGGCGCAATGCCCAACGTTTACTCATCGACGTAAATGATAAAAACAACATTGCCGGGTTAGAAAAAATGGTTTTGGAGGACAAAAACCCGCTCGGCCGCCTGCAT
Source organism: Dyadobacter luticola (assembly GCF_005860805.1). Classification (GTDB taxonomy): domain Bacteria; phylum Bacteroidota; class Bacteroidia; order Cytophagales; family Spirosomataceae; genus Dyadobacter; species Dyadobacter luticola. The sequence continues at coordinate 2,293,665 of NZ_VCEJ01000002.1, forward strand.
GCGATGTATACTTTGGAAGGTATGAATGCTTTGAAACCGGCGCTTTTGGTGAATGCTTTGAAGGATAACGAAGCCGGTGTGCGGGAGAATGCGGTGAAACTATCGGAGCCTTTTTTAAAAGATAGTAACCTGCAAAATGCGCTGGTATCCTTGCAGAATGATCCGTCTGCAAAAGTAAGGTATCAGTTGCTTTGTACGCTCGGGTTTCTGGATACGCCAGAAGTCATAAAAGCCAGGGAAAATCTTTTGTTTAAAAATCTGGATGATCCCTGGATGCAGGTCGCGGCGCTATCTGCGGTACCTTCTGCCAAAAACAATTTGTTGGGCGAGGTTTTGAACCGATATCAAAAAGGAAATCCTGCCTATGCTTCGCTCGTTGAAAAACTGAGTACGATGACTGGAAATGGCGGCACTGCGCCCGAGATTAAAGCAGCAATCAGCCGCGCATTAAAGCCGGATGCAGAAAATAAAGGTTGGCAGGCTGCTGTTTTGCAGGGATTGTCTATTGGTTTGAAAAACAACAAAACGGCGATGGCTTCTCTCAAGAGTGAGCAGGATTTGCTGGTGAATGCCGCGACGGAAAACGCTTCTCCGGCCGTGCGGCAGGGCAGTATTCAGCTTTTGCAGGTTGTAGGCATATCGGAAAATGCGACTACGAAAGCCGGTGTTTCAAAGGCGCTTAAAATTGCATCGGACAAAAATCTGAATGTTGACAATCGCACCGCGGCGATCAACTTTTTAGCATTGGATAATCCTAAAACCCACGCCGAAACGCTCAAAAAACTCATCGCCCCCACCGAGCCGCTTCCGGTGCAGCTGGCGGCATTAAAAACATTGAGCGCAATCCCGGATAATACGGTAAGTGTCTTTGTCACAGAACAATGGCCTTCGCTGACCCGGGATGTACGCAATGCGGCGATCAATACTTTTATGACAAATGAGTCAAGGATTGCGCTGCTGCTGGATGCGATTGAGAACAAAACCATTGACCCGTCGGCCATCGGCTGGCCCCGAAGCGTGGGGCTAATGGCGCAGGGAAATGCGGCTTTAAAAGCACGGTCGAGAATGTTGCTGACGAAGAAGGACGATGGCCGGGCGGAGGTGATAAAAGCTTATATGCCAGCATTATCGATGACCGGTAACATGGAAAATGGCCGCATGGTTTTCCAGAAAAACTGCTCAACGTGTCACCAGATCGGCGGAAAATCCGGCACGGCTTATGGCCCCGACCTGGGCACGATCCGCAACCGTCGTCCCGAATCGATCATGGGCGACATTCTGAACCCGAATTTGTCCATCGCCGATGGCTTTGATATCTGGTCCATCGAAATGAAGGAGGGCGAGCCGGTGCAGGGGCTCATCGCTACCGAATCGCCAACTGCATTGACGGTCAAAAATTATGGCGGGCAGGAAACGGTTGTCGCCCGAGCTAACATTAAGTCGCTGAAAGCATTAGGTATGTCAGTAATGCCTGCGGGGCTGGAAAATCAGATCAGCCAGCAGGAGATGTCAGACTTGCTTTTGTATTTAAAACAGGGCAAACAGGACACTGCCGCACATTAAGGTTATTATTTTATTTAAACTAAAAAACTGAAAATATGGCCTTGGATCGTCAGGCATTTTGTATCCCAACCAGAACCAAACTTATCCTAGCGTTGCTGGCAATATTGTGCTGCGCGAGTGCGCCGGCTATTGCAGTATTCCGTGCGGCGGTGGTAAAAGTGGACATTACGCCAACCGATTCACAATATTTGCTCGGCTACGGCCCACGCAAATCGGAAGGGGTTTATGATAAAATTTATCACCGGATCGTGCTCATGGACGACGGCGTGACGCAGTTTGCAATCGTCTCTTCCGACCTCGCGCTGGTAGCGCCTTCGGAATATGATAAGGTGGCGGCAAAACTCCAAAAAGAATTAAAAATCAATCCTGTGAATTTTTGGTGGACATTTACGCATACACATTCGGCACCGGAAGTTGGCCCGCCGGGGTTGCCAGCCGTGTTTTTGGGCGACCGCTACAAGCACGATTTTGACAAGGTATATACCGAAATGGTGGAGCAAAAGCTGATCGAGGGCATTGCAGAGGCCCGGAAAAAGCTTGCTCCCGCCAAACTCGGTACGGGCTGGGGTTTCGCCTCAGCCAACATTAACCGCCGCGCGAGACTGGCAGACGGCAAAATCACCTTGGGCATGAACCCCGACGGTCCCGTCGACCGGCGCATCGGGCTGATCCGGCTTGAAAAAGAAGACGGTAGCCTCCTTACCCTGATCGCGAATTATGCGATGCACGGCACCGTCTTCGCCGCAATCACCGAAATCAGCGCGGATGGGCCAGGTATCGTGGCCGAATATGTGGAAGAAAAACTGGGCGTGCCGATGTTGTATATCAATGGCGCAGCTGGCAACATTGCGCCACTTTACAGTCAGCAGGAAGCGCCGAGCGGGAAAAGGGTGTTGCCGCAGTTCAAGGTGATGCTTGGGGATAAAATTATCAAAGCCAACAAAGACATTCTGGCAATGACTTCGGACGTGAAATTGCGCACGAGCGTCATGACGGTGGAAACGCCGAGGAAAGCCGGGCTGGGCTGGACGGATGATATGCTGAACTACACCAGGACGACCAAAGAGGGCATTAACCTGGTAAAGCTGCCCGTGCGGTTTCTGAAAATCAATGAAGATATCGCGATATGGAGCGCCCCGCTCGAACTTTTTTGCGAGGTTTCCAATGAAATCCGCGACCGCTCGCCTTTTCCGGTTACGATGTATTTTGGCTACGGAAATGGGTGGCTGGGCTATATGCTGACCGAAAATGAATACGCGCAGGGCGGCTACGAATCGACCGTGACGCCTTACTCGCCCAAAGCCGCGCAGGACCTGACGGACGCGGTCATGAATTATTTACAGGGAGAAATGAAAAAACCTTGACCAAATGCTTAAAACAATGAAAATGTCATCACTGAAATGTTCCGCCTATTTATTTGCTGTCTCCATTTTAATGTTCTGTCCGGGGAAAACTTTGGCGCAGAAAGAGACATTTAAGTGGCCGGAAGGGAAGAAAATCGCATTAAGTCTTTCATTTGACGATGCGCGCGGAAGTCAGGCTACGACCGGGATCCCGTTTTTAAATCAATACAATGTAAAAGGCACATTTTACCTGGTACCATCGGCGGCTGAGAAGCAGCTGGAAGGTTGGAAAAAGGCGGTAGCAAGTGGGCAGGAAATTGGGAATCACTCCATCAACCATCCTTGCTCGGGCAATTTTCCCTGGGCGAGACCGAATGCTTTGGAAGGTTACACTTTGGAGAAAATGAAGGCTGAGCTGGTCGCGGCGAACGATCAGATCTATAAAATGCTGGGCGTGAAGCCGGAAGTTTTTGCCTATCCCTGCGGCGGGACTTTTGTCGGTCGCGGTGTGAATACCAAGAGTTATGTCCCGGTGGTGGCGGAGTTGTTCCTGACAGGTCGCGGCTGGCTGGACGAAGGGCCAAATGATCCGCAATTCGGCGATTTCGCGCAGCTGACCGGGATGGAAATGGATGGGAAAGATTTCGAGCAGGTACTTGCGATGATCGAGCAGACGCGGCAGAATGGTCAGTGGCTGGTTTTAGCCGGGCACGAAATAGGCGAAAGCGGGAGTCAGACCACGCGGTTATCGATGCTGAAAAAGCTGATTGAATATGCGCAGGATCCTAAAAACGGGATCTGGCTGGCGCCGGTGGGGACGGTGGCGAAGTATGTGAAGGCTAATCGGAAATGACACTGTGTATTAATGGCTTTGTCAGCCTGAGCGCCGTCGAAGGCCGTTACTGATGGGCACTTTGCTATTTGCACTGTGCTCACCGGCGAAGGCCTTCGACCGCACGGCGGCACGGTCCGCTCAGGCTGACAATGTTACGCTGCAACCGCCTGAGCAACAGGCCGTCCTATCTGCACATTCACCTGGATTTTAATCTTCTCTCCCAAAGCCAATCCGCCGGTTTCAGTCAAAGCATTGAAAGTCACGCCGAAATCCTTCCGGTCGATGGTCCCGGTTACTTCGAAACCGACTTTGATGTTGCCCCAGTTATCCTTTTCCGTACCGCCGTATTCTGCGTCGAGCTCCACTTCCTTCGTGATACCTTTGATGGTCAGGTTACCGATCAGCTTGTAGTTATCGCCACTCACTTTCTTGAAAGAAGTTGATGCGAATGTGAACTGCGGGTAAGTTTCCGCTTCAAAGAAATCTGCATTTTTCAAATGTTCGTCGCGGCCAGGCTGCCCGGTATCCACGCTGTTTACGTCGATGGCAAAAGTGATTTCCGCATCTTCAAACTGGTCGCCATTTGTCAAAACCTGACCGCTGAATGATTTAAAAGAACCTGTCACCGTAGAGATCACGAGGTGTTTTACCTTGAATAATACTTCTGAATGCAGGTTGTCTACATTCCAAACTGTCTTTTCCATATCTGAATATTTGATGTTTCTACAACAAAATTAATCGTAACAGAAACACGAGATCGACCAGTATTATAGAGGTTAGCGATACCCTGGGGTATAGTACATTTCCCAGAAGAAAGGATTTTTATTCTAACCGGATATTTCTTTTATTTACTAACTCACCTACTCACAACTTCACTTATGCTCCGGTTTTGCCTGCTTTTTTCTGCCGTTTTTTTGCTGGTCAAGAATGTATCCGCCCAAAATGGGTATACCTCCGATGACATGATTATCCAGAGGGTATCCGATCATGCATTTCAGCACATTACCTACCTGCAAACACAAACTTACGGCAAGGTACCCTGCAACGGAATGGTGGTTTTTGACAAAGGTGACGCCATCATTTTTGACACGCCCGTGGGTGATGCCACTTCGGCAAAGCTGATCGATTGGGTTGCCGACAGCCTGCATTGTAAAGTGAAAGCAGTGATCGCGACGCATTTTCATGAAGATTGCGTAGCGGGTTTAAATGAATTTCACCGCCGCAACATTCCTTCTTTTGGAACAAACAAAACGATTGCTTCGGGGAAGGCTGCAAAATTCCTGGTTCCGCAAAAGGGATTTGATAACAAGCTGGAACAGAAGGTGGGAGACCGGAAAGTAGTGACAGAATTTTTCGGCGAAGGCCATACCCGCGACAATGTCATCGGATATTTTCCCAGTGAAAAAATCATGTTCGGCGGGTGCCTGATCAAAGAAGTGGACGCAACAAAAGGTAATCTCGCCGATGCCAATGTGGACGCCTGGTCAGCCACGGTCACGAAAATAAAAACGAGGTACCCCGATGTGAAATTTGTGATACCAGGCCACGGAGACTCCGGCGGCATTGCGCTTCTTGATTACACCATCAAACTTTTCCAGCCAAAGTAAGGGACCTGCATCGCTAACAAAATGTATAGCGTGAAATTTGCACAGTGCGGGCTCCGATTTTGTTTCCAGAACAGACAAATTAATTTTTGAAAGCGATGGAAAATCAAATTTTGAACCGGAAACTGGTCAATATAAAAACCCCAAAAAGAGAACAAGGCTTCCTCGGCCCTGATCATATTGCGCGGGCAGTGGTAATGAACGACTTCACAAACAGCGATCCGTTTATCATTTTGATGGACGATTTTCTGGATAAAAAAGACGGCAAGCCAGTCGGCGGCCCGCACCCCCATGCCGGTTTTGAAACCGTTTCCTTACTATTGGAAGGCGAAGTCGGCGACTCGGCGCACATGATGAAAGCGGGAGATTTCCAGATGATGACGGCTGGCAGCGGCATCGTCCACACGGAATCCATCGACCGCGAATCGAAACTGCGGCTGCTGCAAATGTGGCTCAACTTGCCCAAAAAAGACCGCTGGACAACACCCCGCGTACAGGACCTGACATTTGAAAATGTACCGAAAGTGTATGACAAAGGATTGGAAATCAGGGTTTACAGCGGATCATTTGCAGGTGTTACTTCGCCGGTAAAAAATTACACGCCGGTAATCATTGCCGATATCCAGCTGCAACCCGGCGCAGAAACCATGCAGATATTGAAGGCTTCCTATAATGCATTTTTATATGTCATCGAGGGTAGTATTGAGGTGGGTGATGAACATAAAGCATTGCAAGATGGCCAGATAGGCTGGCTCAACAAATCAACCGAAGAAGGCGAAAGCACTTTAAAATTAGCAGCCGGGGCTAATGGCGGTCGGGTGGTACTATACGCTGGCCAGCCTCAAAGCGAGCCGATCATTTCCTACGGACCATTTATCGCCGACAAAGAGCAGGAAATCAAAGACTTGTATCGCGATTTCCGTCACGGCAAGATCAAGCATGTTTCAGAGTTGCCGGAAGAGCAGCGGTTTATGTATTAAACTTGATCCGCAATTAATGTAGTACACAATAAGCGCTTCTTAACCAGGGGCGCTTTTTTTTGTTTTACCGATAAATATTTCATCTCCTGCCGCAGGATAATTGGAGGCGCGCACAAGGCATTTTCGGCACACATAATTATGCCTTTCAAACTATCATTGCAACCCATTCCACACTGACACCGCCGTAAACCGCCTTCATGAATAACAATTACCTCAAAAGACATCAGGAGAATTTAGAATCTGCGAAGCTGTTGATTTACAGTCATTCGCACTATTGTAGTAGCGTGCATTGTTCTTATTATGCAGTATTTCAATACTTGTTGCACATTCACAAAACCAGGGATACAAAGATTTACCAGAACAGAGACAGGCTCGGAAACGTTGGGTCGCATGAATTGATTATAAAAGAGACTTTTTCGTTATTGCAAGCGAATGATAAAAAATCGGCAGATATCTTCTGGCGTGAAATGAAAGCGCTAAAAACCATGAGAGTGGCCTCGGATTACAAGGAAGCATATATTGATTTTACAGCGAGCAACAGTTCACTGAAAATGGCAGAAAATTTGATACATACACTTTCCAGCATTTTTAACCGATAAAAAATGAGAGGCGAGAAAAAATTGATCATCAAGATAATTGACAATCTGGCGAGGAAACATCAGGATATGTCTTTCAAGTATGGCTACAACGAGTCTTTTGCAGAGCACATTATTGAGGTGGAGCCGCTTGAAAGGTATAAGGCGGATGATTATATGGTCGATGAATGTGATGCGATCTCAAAATTTATCTCAGTCTATCCAGACAAAGAAATTGCCTTTGTGCATAACGATCTATTTTTGAAAGTCGAAAATCCGACCTACCACATCGGGCCAAAATCAGCCAATACAAAATTGCGAGCAATGCATTCCCCGGCAAGATCCTTTTGGTCAAACCTTGGCAGGGCACTGGGATTTTAACCGAATTTCAAAAAAGTCTTTTGGTCTCTTTCCACACACAGTCCTCCTACCCTGTCTCTTTCTTCCCAATAAGCGTTTTCAGCTCTGGGTGCGACATATTCAAAATTTCCTGACTACGATGCTTACCCACTCGTAGTCAGGATAATTCAAGAACCATTCTTTTTAAATTCTTAGTTCTTTTCCAGTTGAGTCAAAATCTGGCTCAATTTATCATAAATCAACGAAAGGTGCGGGCGGCCGCTTGGCGTAGTACCATTAGTGTTGTTAATTGCCTGCAAAATCAGGTTTTGCTGAGCCAATTGCAGTGCTTCAAATTTCGTCAGGTCAGGATATTTTTCCTGAAAACCTTCTGCCAGCTCATCGAGATTGTGGGAAGTCATTTGATTGGGATTTATGGGTTGATAATGCAATTACTCAACCCGACAACACCATCCCAGCCGTGCTTCGTTCCTCATTTGCGCTCTTTAAACCAGGGTTGAAATGTGGGCTACAAAAAAAAAGAAACCATGTTCTTTTGAATCATCGCTTTGTCGCTCGCGGAAGTGGCCAATTTCAGGGCAATTTCGAAATGTGCCAGTGCTTTCTCGTTATCCAATCCTGTATACAAATGTCCCAGCAGCGAAAAATAGAAATGATTTTCCGTCAGTTTCAATTTTTCCGCTTCAACAATTGCCTGCTTTTTACCCCTCGATTTGGCGACGGCGTAAGTACGGTTTAATGCGGCAATCGGTGAATATTCCAGGATCAGCAGGTTATTATAAAGGTCCAGAATGTTCTCCCACTTTTCGGGCGTATCTTCTTTTTGCGTATGCCAGTAAGCGATACCGGCTTCGAGATGGTATTTTGAAACTTCATTTCCGGTCGAAGCGGCTACCAGAAAATGTGCCCCCTGCTCAATCAGTTCCCGGTTCCAGAGTGACTCATCCTGATCTTCATATAAAATAATTTCACCATTTTCATTCATTCGCGCCTCGAAACGCGACGAGTGAAAACACATTAATGACAGTAGCGCATTCACCGCAGGCTTGTTCGTACTATCATTCAAAACTAGCAGATAAGTCAACCGCATCGCCTCGGCACAAAGGTCCTTGCGCAGCGTGGCATTTTGTGAAACCGAATAATATCCCTCCGAAAAAAGCAGATACAGCGCAGTTAGGACATTGTCCAATCTTTCTTTGATTTCAGCAATCGTCGGTTGCTCAATCTTGATAGCGGCGGATTTCAGCTTTTCCTTTGCCCGGTTAATCCTTTTATAAACAACTTCTTTATTGGTCAAAAACGCATCCGCGATTTCCTGGATCCCAAACCCGCAAAGCAAATGCAGCGCAAGCGCCACCTGTGATTCGGCAGAAATAACCGGATTACAGACCGTAAAAATCACCGCCAACTGACTGTCCGTTATGTTCTTATGCGATAAATCAATTTCAATTTCCTCTGAAAACGAAGTCTCGTATCTGACCCTATCAGCAATTTTTTGTTCGAACAAAGAATTCCGTTTGAGGTAATTCTTAGTCTTGTTTTTGGCGACGGTATAAAGCCAGCCAGCCGGATTGTCGGGGATTCCGTGCACGCCCCACAGCTCGGTAGCGGACAAAAATGTATCGCTCACAATGTCCTCTGCCAGCTCAACATGCTCAATCCCAAAGCGGTAACAAAGCACGCCGACAATGTTCCGGTATTCTGTCCTGAATAAATGCGGTATGAGAACCTGTTCTTCCATGGGTCAAAAAAATGCCTTCGCAAAATACGAAGGCATTCATTCAGTTCATTGCGGGGAGGGCATCGCCATGCGCACTTCCACCGTCGCGCCCCATTCCAGTACCGGGCAGCCTTTGGCAATTTCGACGGCGTCCTCATAACTTTCGGCCCGGATAAAGAACACCCCGCCGATCGATTCCTTGATTTCGGCATAAGGTCCGTTGATCACAACATTGTCTTTTTTGATCACGCGTCCACCCAAATCCCAGCGTTTGGGCGGCGCAACCAGCTTGTTTTGAGCAGCTATGCTGCCGATCCAGTCCTGGAAAGGCTTGATCGCGGCCTGCATTTGTTCCGGCGACGGGCTTGCATCTTTACTTGTAATGTCGCGGTGGATAGCTAAAAGGAATTCTTGCATGTCTTTGGCTAAATTGTTAAGAATGAAAAGATTAAAAATGATCTATTAAATATCGATCAACCAAACATCCCTACCTGGTAAGTCCCCGGTACATTCGGGAAAGAAATGTTGAGCCGGTTCCAGGTGTTGATGGTGGTTACAACCATGGTCAAATCCACAAGTTCTTCGTCGGAAAACTGCTTTTTGGCTTCATTGAAAACTTCATCAGGTACTTCACATTTTGTTACCGCCTCGGCCCAGGCGAAGGCAGCGCGCTCGCGATCTGTATAATAGGGTGATTCGCGCCAGGCGCTCAGGCCGTAAAGCCGCTGCTCGGTTTCACCTTTTGCCCGCGCATCTTTATAATGCATATCCAAACAATAAGCACATTGGTTGATTTGTGATACCCGAAAATTCACCAATTCATGCAAGCTCGCTTCAATGGTCGATTTTTTCAAGTAAGCGCCCATGCCGAAAAGTGGTTTCAAAGCATTTGCCCCTTTTTCCTGGATATTCAGTCGTTGTTCCATTTTTGTTTTTATTAATGTTAAAAACAGAGGACAATCGGATTTTCAGGATTGGACAAGTTTTGAAAAATATTTTTGAAAAAATAAAAAAGCAGCCGGAAAGGGCTGCTCTAATCTTTTAATCAAACAAAACTGGAAAATAAATTAACCTAACTCCTCTAAAACCCTTTCCAGCAAAGCCTTCGTCTGCCTGATGCCCTCATCATTTGTAGGCTTACTCATATCGCCGCCCATGTCCCGCATCAGCCCGCCTTCATATTCGACACCAACAATGCCGCCTGACCAGCCCGACGCTTTGATAATGTTGAACATTTTGATAAAATCCGTTTCCTTATCATTGCCTTTGTCGTCGAAACTGTGCGTTTTCGCGCTGATACCTTTTGCGTAAGGCATCATTTTCTTCACGCCTTCGTATTTTTCGTGTTCTTTTACGCAGGTCGTAGCCATAATTCCTTTCAAATCCATGGTGGCCGGCTTGCTTCTTTCCGCGCAGAAATTGCCGAAATCAGGCAGCAGACCTTTGTTTTTGGCAGGAAGCTGTTTCATCACACCCACCAGCCAATCAGGATCGGTGGATACGCCGAAGTGATTTTCCACGATCACATTAATTCCCGCTTTGCCGGCAAATTCCAACAGTTTTCCGTAACCGTCCACCGCAGCAGTCGCCAGTTGCGCCGGTGTCCCCTCTTCTTTTTTTCCCGATAACATGGCCATCGCATCGCCGAGGTTCACGCGAATGGATGTGCAGCCCAAAAACTTGGCGGCCTCTACCCAGGGATAATGTGCCTCCACTGCCTTTTTGCGGGCGGCGTCATCCAGGGCAGTCAGGTTTTCACCGTCTACCATGATCAAATGGTTTTTCATACCCAGGTCGTCGCAGCGCTTTTTCAGCTCATTGAGGTAAGTCTGGTCGGTGTGTTTGTTGTTGAAAAACCCGGAAACGTATTCGAGAATGCTGATATCATAATCGTTTTTCGCGCGGGCCGGAAAATCCATATTCGTCATTTTGCCGCCGTAGAGTTCGGAAGCAAAAGAAAATTCGGCGAGCGAAATGTCAAATGTAAACTTGGCAGCTTTGTTTTGGGCAAAAAGTGAATCCATAGATGCGAGGCTGAGACCTGCGGTAGCCAATCCAAGCTGGCTGATAAACTGACGACGGTTCGAATTCATAGGATTAGTTCAGTTAAAATCGGAGACTATTTGGTAAGAAATGTGATTGAAAACGGGACGAACAGCGCGCCTTTTGCATTGTCGTTTTTAAATACAAAAACCAGGTCGCTGACGCCCGATTGAGGCGAAATGGGTACATTGTACAGCTTCGGCGGCTTGCCGGAAGTCAATGCATTCGGGTCTGACGAAGGCTCGACAAATTCGGTCTTACCCAGCAGTTCACCGTCGGCGGTCCCTTTATGTACTTCAATAATTCCGCCCTGCGCATTGAGCTGCTCTTTCGGCGCGGCAATGACCATACTCAGCCCGGTTACATCAGTCAGGTCAATGTCTTTGAAAACCGCGGAAGTATTGGGCGTGGTGACAATCAGCAGGTTATTTTCGCCCATTTTAAACCGCATTGCATTTTTGGCCTCGTCCGCATTTCCAAAAAGCAGCGTCGGGCTCTTTAACGTCAATGTTTTCTCCGTCACCTGCGCAGGCATTCCGTTCGCACCATTGTCTTTATACGAAGCCATGATTTTGAAAACACCTTTATTCGCATCAGCACCGTCGGGAATTTTTACAACTACCTCACCGGAAGGCGGTAACATTTGTGCAGGACCTTTTTCATTAGCCAAACTAAGAATGTATTTGACCATCTGCCCAGCCTCCGGCAAACCGATCGAGGGATGCGCCGACATTGCCGTTTCGCCCCAAACACCTGCGCCGCCTTTGATAATTTTATCCGAAAGCGAAGCCACCGCACCATTGTCAGCCTTGTATTTCGCCGCCACATCAATAAATGCCGGCCCGATCGACTTTTTGTCCTGGAAATGACAAGCCTTGCAATCGCTTTTTTCAATTAACGCTTTTCCGGCCGTGAATGTGACCGGCGCTTCCTGGTGACCGCCCATATCGGCTTTTGGTTTGTCCTCAGCATCCTGGTAGGCGGCCGTGATCTTTACTTTTGAGGCGTCAATTTTCTTATTTTCAAGACTGCCGTCTTCCTGGTCGGACACATTTACCTTGTATTTCACCGGTTTATCAGGAAAAAAGAAGGTTTTGTTACCGCCCGTCAATTCCAGCGAAACCTGCGGCGGATCATTTCCAGCCTGGACGGTCATCGATTTCGAATCTTTCAAACCCTTCGAATCCGTTACCGTCAGCAGGACATTGTATGTCCCTTTTTTCTTGAATGTATAGGTCGGATTCGGCTCTGTGAGAATAACCGGGGTGCCGGCCTCAGAACTGATTTTCCACTGATACTGCAAGCTATCATTATCAAAATCTTTCGTGCCTTCCGACGACAATTTGACCGTGAAAGGCAGCGCTCCGGCACTTTTATCCGAAGCGGCTGCCACGAAGGGTTTGCGATTTCCACCATTGTACTCAATCCTGACCAATTTGGATTCGGGATTTCCCATAAACCAGCCCTGACCATATTCCAAAATGTACAAATCACCATTTGGACCGAAAGCCATGTCGATCGGATGTTCCAGTTTCAGGTTGGGCAGGAAGCGCTCCATTTTAACGTAATCGCCTTTTGGACTGAGCGTTACCGCAATAATCCAATCACGCATCCACTCGTAAATGAAGAGTTTTTTGTTGTAATAATCCGGAAAAGCCCGTTTGGCATTTTTAAAACCATCATTGTAAAATACCGGCCCGGCCATCGCACTCCGGCCACCCGATCCGAAGAGCGGAAACCGCTTTATTTCAGCTGCCGTATACCACAAAAAGGCTTTTTGCGCTGGCGGCAGCTCTTTCAAACCTGTGTTATTAGGAGAATCATTGACCGGTTTTTCAGGATTAAATTTTTCACCCGACTTTTTCGTCTCAAAATCATAGTTCCAGTAAGCTTTATTGTCCCCGACAAAATACGGCCAGCCAAAATTTCCAGCCTTCCTCGCCTGCCCGAATTCATCCTCCGCAGCCGGCCCTAACCCACTGGAATCCTTGCCTGCATCAGGCCCCACGTCGCCCCAGTACAGGTAACCCGACTTTTTATCGACTGAAATGCGGTACGGATTCCGGTGGCCCATCGTGTAAATTTCCGGGCGGGTTTGCGGCGTGCCTTTTGCGAACAAGTTGCCTTCCGGAATTGTATAGGAGCCGTCAGCCTCAGGGTGAATGCGCAGGATTTTGCCGCGGAGATCATTGGTGTTTCCTGACGATTTCTGGGCATCAAAAGGACTTCTTCCCGGACGCTCGTCGATCGGCGCGTAACCATCAGAAGCGCGTGGACTGGTATTATCACCGGTGGACAAATACAAATTCCCTTGCGCATCCCAATCGATGGAACCGCCTGTGTGACAGCAGTTATCCCGCTGAACCGGAATTTTCAGGATCACTTTTTTGGAATTCAGATCGAGCGTATTTCCTTTCAGCTCATATCTTGCCAGAATGTTTTCGGGGGTCGTGCCGGCGGGAGAATAGTAGAAATACACCCAATGATTTTTGGTAAAATCCGGGTCAATGTTCACGCCCAGCAGGCCATCTTCCGCCTCCGAATTGTCGGTATATTTCGTACTGACCGGTATAGTCGCTATCACCGACGTCTTTTTAGCCACAGGACTATACAGTTTCACTACCCCATGCCGCTCGATAAAAAGCACCCGCTCATCCGGCAAAATCGCCATTTCCAGCGGCTCGTTGAGATTTTCGGTGAGGACAACTTTTTGAAAACGGTTCTCCTCGGGCACTTGTGCGGCGAGATGTAGGGAGATCAAAAAAAGTAGGATGCAAGTATAGGTTTGTTTCATATAGGATTGGTTTATTGTAGTTGTCGTGCTTCGACCGCCCGGCGGCCCGGTCCGCTCAGCATGACATGAAATTAAATGACATATTCCAATAAAAAATTGAAATAATTCTTTCACAATGATAAAACAAAAATATCATTGTGTAAAATTTACGCATTGATATTTTTTGACAACGCTTAGTGATAAATGGATCAGGATTTAAAAGCTTATTTTGCCAAAACCCTCGCCGAAGTATCGATTGACTGCGTAATCTTCGGCTTTCACGCCGGAGAACTAAAAGTGCTGCTGTTGCGCTGGAAAGAAACGGATGGTTGGAGCCTGCCTGGCGGACGGATTTTCAAGGAAGAATCACTCAATGCTGCGGCGGTGCGGATCTTGCAGGAGCGGACAGGCCTGACGGAGATTTTTCTGCACCAATATTACACATTCGGAGATACCAACCGGAACACGCATTTCACCGAAATGGAGCTTTTGGAGCGATTGGAGGGATTTTTTGGTAAAGGAATATTTGACGAACTGCTGCACAACCGGGTAGTATCTGTCGGCTATTTTGCGCTGGTTGAATTCGCTTTGGTACAGGCCACGCCCGACTGGTTCACCGACGAATGCCGCTGGTGGAACATCGCCGACGTCCCAAACTTACTTTTCGATCACAATGATATGATCACCAGTGCATTACAGGCTTTGCGCCAGCAGATACGCAACCAGCCGATAGGTTACGATTTGCTTCCCGAAAAGTTTACCATGCCGGAACTCCAAAAGCTATACGAAACGATTTTGGACAAACAATTTGATCGAAGGAATTTTCAGAAGTTATTGATGAGCTACGACATTCTCGAAAAGTTGGACGAAAAGCGTGTCGGGGTGGCCAATAAGTCGCCGTTTTTATATCGGTTTGATAAGCAGAAGTACGAGAAGGCGATACATTCGGGGATTTCTTTTTCGATGTGAGGAAAACGCATTTTGTTATGCGCTTCCCTCAGCATTAATCACTTATGCAATGCTTTCCGCACTGCCGGAGCCACTTTATCACCAAAAAGCTCGATAGATTTCATCAAATCAGCATGCGTCGGAGCACCCACGTCGCAATGCAGCAGGAAGCGGGTGAGGCCGAACATTTCCTGATTTTGCAGGATTTTCTCCGTCACTTCCGACGGGTCGCCGACGAATAACGCTCCGTCGCTGCTGCGGCCACCTTCGAATTGTCCGCGCGTGTAGGGCGCCCAGCCGCGGCTACGACCGACACGATCCATTTGAGAAGCGTAATTCGGGAAATATTTATCGGCCAGTGCGCGGCTGTCCTCCCCTACCAAGCCATGTGAGTGCGTCGCCAGCTGCATTTTGGCTGGATCGTGGCCTGCGTTGAGGTATTCTGTTTTGTATAATTCAAAAAACGGCTGGAACTGTGACGGTCTGCCGCCGATGATGGCAATGATCAGCGGAAAGCCCAGTTTCGCCGCACGTACTACCGACGCTGGTGTCCCTCCGACGGCGATCCAGATATCCAGCTTACCACTGGCGGGGCGGGGCAAAACCTCCTGTTTGTCCAAAGCAGCGCGGTATTTTCCTTTCCAGCTGATCGTTTCTGTTTCGTTGATTTGTTTCAGCAAGTCCAGTTTTTCGGAAAACAAACCATTATAATCGTTCAAATCGTACCCGAAAAGCGGGAAGGATTCAATAAAGCTGCCGCGGCCCACGGTGATTTCGGCGCGACCATTTGAAAGCAGGTCCACAGTCGAAAAATTCTGGTATACCCGCACCGGATCATTGGAACTCAGTACCGTTACGGAGCTGGTCAGCTTGATTCTTCTGGTAACCGAGGCGGCCGCAGCAAGAATTATTTCCGGACTTGAAACCGCGAAATCGGGCCGGTGATGTTCGCCGATCCCAAACACGTCCAACCCAACTTCATCTGCCAGCTTGATTTCTTCCAGCATATCCTGCAAACGCTGCTGCGACGATTGAAACGATTTTGTAGCCGCATCAAACCCCAAATCCCCAAACATACTTATTCCTAATTCCATGATTTTTTCAGTGATCGATTGATAGTAGGGAAAGATGAGTTTGGGCTGAGAAAGTTCCCACGGGTGAGAGGCTGTGCGGGACGCGTCCTTCTGAAAACCAGGAATATCTTTACATTTGAAAAAAAGACACCCAATCCCAATGCGACCTTATATTTTTGGTCAGAAATGGTTGCTTGGTTTTGCCCTGGCGCTCATTTATATTCCTTTGCGGACTTACATTAATGTTCCGGAGCATATCTGGGAGATTACATTTAAGAAATTCCCGCTCTTTTGTATGGAAATCGTTATCAGCACGATCTTCTACACAAGCTGGATCTATCTGGTTGACTGGGGTTTACAGAAACTGGCCAAGTTGACCCATACTGAAAACTCGCTCGAATTCAAGCTTTCCAACCAGCTTATTACCCTGGTGCCAGCCATCCTGATGGCCATTTTATTTAACATGATATTGAGCTACACCTGGCGCATGATGGACCATTTTTGGAGTCATTTACCGCCCAGAAGCCACCTACCTTCCCCGCGTCCCGCAATCTGGCTCATCTGGAAACGTGCCAATGAAGCATTGACCATCCTTGCTTTGATTGCGGCTTACTATCTCTGCGTCAACAACCAGGTGCAGGAAAAGCTGAAAAAGCTGCTCCTCGACTCTGAAAAGCTGGAAAAGGAAAATATGAGCGCCCGGTTCTTAGCATTAAAAAACCAGATCAGCCCCCATTTTTTGTTCAACAACCTCAGTGTGCTTTCTTCACTCGTCGAGTCGCGGCCGGAGAAATCCAGCGAGTTTATCCAGCAGCTTTCACTGGCTTACCGGTACATTCTAGAACAGGCTGAACTTCACCGGATTAGTTTAAAAGAGGAGATCAAATTTCTGGAAACTTACACGTATTTGCTGCGAACGAGATTTAAGGATAAGGTAGAAATTGCCGTGCAATTGACGCCGGAAGATCTCGAACGTTACTCGGTGATTCCGCTCACTTTGCAACTTTTGATCGAAAATGCGGTAAAGCATAATACCATGTCGGTCAACAATCCGCTCGCAGTCAGTATTTCAATTATTGAGGGTATGCTGGTAGTGAGTAACCCGCTGCAATTGAGGAAATTGGACGAGCCGACGACGGGGCTGGGTTTGAAAAACATTATAAACCGCTACAAGCTGCTGCTCGACAAACAGGTGGTGATTGATAAAACGGGCGGCTTTTTTATTGTAAAAATTCCATTGATACCATGAATGTGCTGATCGTTGAAGACGAGGAATTAAGTGCCGAGCGGCTGCAAAACCTGATCCTGGGCATCGATCCGACCATCTGCGTCCTGGCGAGCATTCCTTCGGCATTTGAAGCGATTGCCTACCTGCAAAACCCAGCGAATATTCAGCCAGACCTCATTTTCCTCGACATTCACCTGGAAGACGATAACGGTTTCAAGATCATTGAAAGCCTGGATTTGCTGATTCCGATCATTTTCACGACTGCTTTCGACGATTATATGCAGAGGGCATTCAAGGCACACAGCATCGATTATCTCCTGAAACCCATCAACCCGCTCGAATTACAGGCATCTATATCAAAATTCAAAAGATTGCAACCTCAGCAGCAGACACTTAGCGAGACGACACTCGCTGAAATCTTGCCTGCATTAGCACCAGCGAACAAGTATAAAGACCGTTTTCTGGCGACGGCCGGCTCCCGGATTTTCAGTTTCAAAACCTCAGAGATCAGTTATTTCACGATCGAGGAAAGGGCTACATTTCTCCGCTTGTTCGACGGGCGACATTTTGCTGTGGAATACAGTCTCGAAAAACTCACGCAGCTACTCGACCCCGCCGACTTCTTCCGCGTCAACCGTACCCTTTTGATTTCTATGAATGCGATCCGCGACATTCACGCCATTTCGGCCGGGAAGCTTAAAATTGACCTGAATCCAGCTATGTCACAGGATGTTTTCGTCAGCTCCGACCGCATCACCGAATTCAAAAACTGGCTAGGCAAGTAACCTGGCTTTTACTTCCACCCTAGAAAAAGGCCTTTCCGACTCGGAAATTCGGCCTTCCGCTATTTAAAATTTCGATTGACGGGTTGATTTTTAAAATTGGTAGTGAAGAAATCCATGTCACTATGTCAACAATCCAGTTTAATGCCCGCAAGAAATTTCATCTGCTGCAAGCCAAAACCAGGAATTGGGAGACCAAACCGGAACATCTCGAACATTACAGGATCATTTTTGTCATGTCCGGGGAAGGAAATTTTATCCTGGCCGATCAGATCAGAAATTATGCGCGGCACGGGATTATTTTCCTGAAACCCGGGCAGCGGGTCATTTTTCAGGAGGACAGGGAGACAGAGGTTTTTATGATCGCTTTTGACACTTATCTCGCAGAAGATTTTCAAAGAAAAAAAGCTTATACGCCTGATTTTGCGGATACCTATAAGCAGGCCGAAAATCTTTGCAATGCGCCCCGACTGATCCAGGGCAAGGCGCTTCAAAATGAGCACGATGAACAAATGATCAATTATCTGATCAGTCAAATGTCATTTGAAGTGATCCAGCGGTCGGTTTCACATGTGAAATTGATCCAGGGAAGCGTCGATTTGTTTGTGACGATTTTGGCGCGTAACAATTTTGCCAGTAAGAAAATCGACGAAAAAGCTTCCCAGCAAACCGTGGCCGACGGCATGATCGAGTACCTCCGCCAGGAGCTTCACCAGAACAAAAGTATCCGCATACCTGAGCTGCTGATGCGCTTTAACATTTCGGAAGAAGCTGCTAATCTGTGCATTATGAATAAAACCGGCATGTCACTTCGGAATTTTATTTTTAAATACAAAGCAGATTTATTTAAAAGCAGGATGCTGAAAATTGACGTGCTGGAATTGTCGCCATACCTGCGGCCACATTAAAATTCAGATTCGCTGCGAAAAAGGATTTTTTATCTTTGCAAAAAACGGTGCATTCGTTTCGAAATCAGAGATATGCAAATCGTCCCGTCGCCTTCTCTCACCAATCTGGTCAGACATTTCCTGATCATTGAAACCGATTTAACGCAAAGACTACGCATTTTTTCGGACGGAAATACCGGCATCGTCTTCAACTACGGCGACCCGCTCCTGCACGAAAATCCACTTAACGGTGAAAAATCACTGCTTCCCCAAAGTTTTCTATACGGCCAGCTCGACCAGTACCAGCATGTTTTATCGACTGGAAAAGTACGTTTACTGGCTGTGGTACTGCATTCTCAAAGTCTTTCAGCCATACTGAGTATACCTGCTTCCGAACTAAAAAATCAGCTGCTTGATTTGAAATATTTCTTCGGGAATGATGCAGAAAACATTCCTGAGAAAATTTTTGCAGCCGATCATGTTGCAGAGAAATGTGCAGTGGTTGAGCATTTTCTAATACAGCAAGTTCAAAATACCTATATCGAAAAATCAGTGGCTGGCCGGGCTGTTCAATTGATTCACCAGCATCATGGAAATTTACCTGTCTCGCAGTTAATGAACGAGTTACAAGTCGGTGAAAGAACATTGCAGCGGATTTTTGACGCGCAGATCGGACTTTCACCGAAGCGGTATTCGGGCGTGATTCGTATGCAAAAGTTTTTGAAATTACTCCGCAAAACCTCGCCAGGAGCGCACATTGTAGATCCGGTTTTTGAATGTGGATTTTACGATCACGCGCATTTGATCCGGGAAATGAAGCAGCTTTCGGGCATTACGCCGCGTCAATATCTCGGTCAGAAAATGCTGGCGGCCAATTTTTTTCAGATACCTGCCTGAAAATGAATTCGTGACGGGTTTGTACAATTTTGGTAAAGCTTCAAGACCTAATTTTGAGGCGCTACCAAAAAAATTCAGTCATGAAACCTCTCAAAATAGCGACCGCACAATTTGAAAACCGCAGCGGTGACAAAGAATTTAACCTTGAAATGATCCGCCAGCTTTCGAAGGAAGCAGCTGCAAAAGGCGCGCAGGTGATTGCTTTCCATGAATGTTCGGTTACCGGTTACAGTTTCGCGCGGAACCTCTCGCGGGAACAAATGCTGGAAATTTCGGAAACGATTCCCGATGGTCCCAGCGTTCAAAAGTTGATCAATATTGCGCGGGATTGCAACATCGTGGTCCTGGCCGGACTTTTTGAAAAAGATGAAGACGACAAAATGTATAAAGGTTACGTCTGCGTCGATGGAAATGGCCTGATTGCGAAGTACAGAAAACTGCATCCTTTTATCAATCCGCATTTAACGCCCGGTGATGAATATGTGGTTTTTGATCTTTTTGGCTGGAAATGCGGCATTTTGATTTGCTACGACAACAACATTGTCGAAAATGTGCGCGCCACCAAACTCCTCGGCGCCGACATCATTTTCATGCCGCACGTGACGATGTGCACGCCGTCGACACGCCCGGGAGCTGGTTTCGTCGACCCGAAGCTTTGGTACAACCGCCAGGCCGACCCGACATCTTTGCGCCAGGAATTTGCTAGTTTGAAAGGTCGCGCCTGGCTCATGAAGTGGCTGCCGGCGAGGGCGTACGACAATGCGGTCTACGCCATTTTTTCCAACCCGATCGGCATGGATGATGATCAGCTGAAAAACGGTTGCTCGATGATCCTCGATCCGTTTGGCGACATTATCGCCGAATGCCGCGAGCTGGACAATGCGATTGCCGTCGCCACATTAACGCCTGAAAAACTGGAACTGGCTGGCGGTCACCGATATCTGCAAGCACGTCGGCCTGAGTTATATAGGGACATCATCGGCCAGGAACATGCTTCGGCGCAAAAAGTCGTCTGGATGCAGGGGGCTGATCAGAAAGCGTGATTATTGGCACCGGCCGGTCCACTTATCCAGATCACGTTTTTTAATGATCGCGTCAAATCTCAATGATTTGGCTTTCGGGCAAACATTGGTCGAAAAGGCTTTTTGCGACATCATATCTGTGTATTCGACGGCAAAAACAGGTTTATCCTTTGTAATAAAAACCTGCATATCCTGCTGCCAACCCTGATCGAAAGCATCTTCGGTCAGGGCCCAGTCAAACTTCGCGCTAAACTCCGGCGCCAGCTCAGGCACATTCTTCTGACCGATACCCAGGCCATTTTTATGCGCCATTGTGATCAGAAAATCACAATATTTCCGGGTATCACTTTCGCTGATCGGAAATCCGGTTTCATTGCTGTAACTGTCCAGATTATCCGGTTCAATTGCATCGAAGCCCTTCTGAATGATCATATTAAACCGTGAATTCAGCCAGGGTTTCAACTGATCAATCCGCCTGATATCCAGCCACTTTTCATCCGGCCACTCATCATACACTTTCCCGACGACGGCTTTCGGCAACAAATGCACATCCGGCCGGTCATTTTCAATCGTCCCCACAGACAAATACGCGATCACCTTCTTACCCTGTGCGTGCAGGGCCGCGACCTGCTCCTTGGTCGTAGTGAAAGCGTCCACATCCACGACATCGGCATCAAACTGGTCTTTATCCTCCAAATCTGCCAGATCCCAATCAAAAGAAACCCCTACCTGAGGCTTCCACCAATCGGTTTTATCAGAAGGTAGCGCAGTGCTGTCAACAATGTTGACCGTATCAACGTCAATCCCGTCGCTGCTGCACGAAGTGGCTAAAATGATTGGAAGAATTAAAATCAGGAGGCTTTTGAGTGCTTGCATTGGAGAAAGTAACGCGGGGTTGGTTGAACGTCTGGGTTAAACGTTGCGGCGCGTGCTGTTATTTTCTGTTGGGTGCAGGTCGAAGATTGAAATCGATTACTTGGCAAAGGAATGCGGGTATTTACCGCGAGATAACTTCCCGACTGCACTGCGCTCAGTCACATCATAACCCACTCAACTTCAAAGAATTAGGTGGAACCATTTGCCAGAGGTCCTTGCGAAGCTGCTGGATTTCCTGTAATGCCCGGCTGCCGAGGGCAGTTACTTTGAACATGCGTTTGCGCCTTCCGCCCCTGTCGGTACTTGCGCCGCCTAGCTCGGATTTCACGAAACCCTTTTCTTCCAGGCGAATGAGTGTGTTATGCACCGTCCCGAATGTCACGCTGCGGCCGGTATGTTCTTCCAGCGCCTGACTGATCGTGACGCCGTAGCCCTGCCCGTCGAGGATCGCGACCATCAATAAAACCACTTCTTCAAACTCGCCCAGGTAAGTCCGCCGCATGCGTTTTGCTATTTGTTTCTATTTTATCGAACAAACTTGTGCCAAGGTTTGAAAATCGGCTTTCTGAGCAATCGAGGTGGATTTTTGTTTATTTTGATAGAATGCATTTGTTCAACTGGGGACGGAGAACGTTCGTTATTGGACAGTGTTTGCGGTAAATTTTCGTTCGCATTTTCTTTTTTAGTCAAAACAAAAAATTCATGTCCGAAGCCACCCAGCACCCCGAAGATCTCCAAGCCTCCTTTATCCGTGCAGCGATCTGGTATGGAGATCTTGCTGAGGCGGATGCTATTTTGGCGAAAAATCCGGAATTGGCGGGGATGAGTGTTTTTACGGCGGCGATTTTAGGGAATGTTGGATTGGTTCATGATTTTTTGGCCACAGATAGCACGAATTACACGAATACGGCTGCGCCGTTTGGGGGAAATGCGCTGGTTTATCTTTGTATGTCTAAATATTTTAGACTCAATACTGAGCGGAGCGATGATTTTCTGGCTACTGCGCGGCTCTTTCTCGAAGGAGGCACCGATCCGAACTCAGATTTCTGGAGCACAGGAACTTATCCTGAATTTGAAACTGCATTATATGGAGCGGCGGGCATTGCACACCATGAAGGGATGACGAGGCTACTACTGGAATTTGGCGCCAATCCGAATGATGAAGAGGCCGTGTACCACTCGCCGGAGACGGATGAAAATGGTGCGATGAAGGCATTGGTCGAAACCGGAAAGGTTACGCCGGAAAACCTGGCGCTGATGCTCATCCGCAAGCACGACTGGCACGATTACCACGGCGCAAAGTGGCTGCTCGAACAAGGTGCCGATCCCAATCTGATCTGGCACGACACCTCACCGTTTCATCATGCACTGGCGCGGGTCAACCACATTGCATTTTTCAAGCTACTACTCGATCATGGCGCGAATCCGGAAGTATCGGTCGGCGGAATGACGGCGGCGACAAAAGCGGTGCGTCACGGCCGGGCGGATGTGCTGACGGAATTGCACAAACGCAACATTCCGTACACTTTGAAAGGCCTGGACAAATTGATCCAGGCGTGTGCGTTCGGCGATGTGCCAGAAGCGCAGGCGATTGCGAATGGTGCGCCTTATCTCGTAAAAAACCTGTTGGCGATGGGCGGCGAGCTGCTGGCACGGTTTACTTCCTGCGGTAATGCTCAGGGCGTCAATATGCTGCTGGATATGGGCATAAAAGTGGATGAGCCTTTTGAAGCCGGCGACAACTACTGGGAAATCCCGAAAGGTAGTCTGGCTATCCACATTGCCGCCTGGCTGGCTTATCCCGAAGTGATCCAACTGCTGATTTTTCGCGGTTCGCCTATTGAAACGCCGGATGCAAATGGTGCTACCCCGATGGACCTGGCCATACGCGCCTGCACGGGTTCACATTGGATGGACCGGCGGACGCCCAAATCGGTGGAGATACTACTCCGGGCCGGGGCGAAAGCAGATCACATTTCGCTTCCAACAGGTTATGCGCCGGTGGACGAACTGTTGGGCGCTGGCACGAACGTACCAAAGGATCCGGAAGATTAACCCGCTTATTCTATTACAAAACTTACGGAAAATATAATATTGCCGGGATTGCGCCGCACCCGAATTTTTCTAAATTTGACCGCACAAAGCGTGTCAAAACTATAAGCAAACTATTAATTTTTTGTAAAATGATGAAAGCGAAGCATTTACTATTAGCCATCCTGACCATCTGTCTTTTTTCTTTGACCTCGTTTAAAACATTCGCTGCGGATGAAATCGTTGGCAAGTGGAAATACACCGTTTCCAATGTGCCGCCGGAGTATGAGACAGGCGTCATGACATTTGAACAAAAAGATGGAAAATTGACGGGTTATCTTGGCGAAGCTGAGAAAACGGAATTTAAGGATCTGGTTGTAGATCAGGGAAAAGTGACATTCAAAATGGATTTCCAGGGCGGGACGCTTACCTTCACATTGGCGCAGGCAGGCGACAAACTTTCCGGTGTTATCGTCGGTCAGGACGGCGAATATCCCATCGCCGCGGTGAAGGAAGCTGCGAAAAATTAGGGCTTGATTTTTCAAGCTTTCAACTATTTTATTTAATAAAAAAGAATGTCCGCTGCTGATCTTTAATGTTCAGAATCGGACATTCTTTTTGATGAAAATGTACTTAATCAGCTCAATAACATTGAATTAAGATCCTGGTATAATTTTAGAAATTACAGATTCAGATACCTGAATTAGCCATGATCAAAAATTACTTTAAAATCTCATGGCGGAACATGCTTCGCAACAAAGCATTTTCCGCCATCAACATTGTCGGCCTCGCTCTTGGCGTGGCCGCTTGTATTTTAATCCTCCAATATGTTGCCTTCGAGCTCAGCTACGACAACTTTCACAAAAATGCGCCGAACATTTACCGTGTCCGGCAGGACCGGTACAACGAAGGCAAGCTGAGTACGCAGTGGGCAGCCGGCGCCTATGCCGTCGGGAATTCCTTCAAGGACGCCTTTCCCGAAGTGCAGGATTACGTCAAACTTTTGGGCCGCAATAACAGTCTGCTCGATTATGGCGACCGCAGTATCAAAATCGGCCGGTTCTATGTTGCGAGCCCGTCGCTGTTCACAATGTTTTCTTTCCCGCTGGTGGCCGGAGATCCGAAAACGGCTTTGAAGGAAACCAACACGATGGTCGTCTCGGAATCTGTCGCGAAAAGGCTCTTTGGCAACGAAAATCCAATCGGCAAAACTGTTAAAGCCAACAAACGCAAACCTTTTAAAATCACGGGGATATATAAAGATATGCCCGCCAACTCACACCTGAAATCAGAGATATTTGTTTCCTACGCCACTTTCAAAGCCGATGTAAAACCCGACGACCCGGATCAGGCCTGGCAGTGGGACGGCTGCCTGACGTATATCCAGCTACGGCCCGGCACCAATCCAAAAGCTTTGGAAGCCAAGTTTCCCCCGCTAATCGACAAATTGGCTGGCGCGGAGCATAAGAAATACAGATCGGCGGCGATATACCTGCTGCAACCGCTGCGCGACATTCACTTATATTCTCACCTGATGATGGAAGCCGAGGCCAACGGAGATGGCAAAACCGTGTACCTGCTGCTTGGAATCGCGTTTTTTATTGTCGTTATCGCCTGGGTCAATTATGTAAACCTGGCTACGGCGCGGGCAATTAACCGCGCCAAGGAAGTGGGTGTGCGTAAGGCGGTGGGCTCTTTGCGGAGCCAGCTCATAGGGCAGTTTATGACGGAATCCGTTTTGTTGAATGCTTTTGCAGTTGTTTTGGCACTGATACTTGTTGCGCTGGCGCTGCCTAAATTCAATGAGATTTCGGGCCAGCAGCTGTCCTTTGGTTTGTTAAAAAGCAAAATGTTCTGGTTGCCACTGGTTGGGCTTTTTGTGGTCGGGGCGTTCTTTTCGGGCATGTACCCGGCGTTCGTGCTGTCTGGTTTCAAGCCGGTTTTGGTTTTAAAAGGCAAAGTAATGGCCACGCGTCAGGGAATTGTCCTCCGCAAATCGCTGGTTGTTTTTCAGTTTGCAGCTTCGCTGTTTTTACTGGTCGGAACGCTGGCGGTATTTCAGCAGATCCGCTTTATGCGCTCGCAAAGCCTGGGCCTGAACATTGAGCAAACCCTGGTGGTTAACCCACCGATTGTCGCCGATGATTCCACTTATATGCGCCAGCTATCGGCTTTCCGCGATGAACTGCTGCGCAAATCCAATATTAAAGGCGTGACCGCTTCCAGCGTAGTACCTGGCACGGCTTCCGACTGGAATGCGGGTGGCATCAGGCTGAAAGGCACCGATGAAAGTCAGGGCAAACAATACCGGGTTATTGGTACAGATTATGATTTTCTCAAAACCTATGACTTGAAACTGATCGCCGGGCGTAATTTTTCCAAAGATTTTGGCACCGATCCCAAAGCAGTGATTTTCAATAAAATGGCCATTCAGCAGTTAGGCTTTCCGAACCCGGCGGATGCGATTGGAAAAGAAATTGATTTCTGGGGTGATGTTTTTACGATTGTTGGTGTGACAGATAACTTTCACCAGCAGTCTCTACGAGATGCTTATGAACCGCTGATCATCAGGCTGATACCAGATCTGCGTGGTTACTTTTCCATCAAACTTTCAGGCGGGCAGGCCAGTGCCGCCGTGGCTTCGATCCGCGAAGAATGGAACCGGTTTTTCCCGGGGAATCCGTTCGAATACGAGTATCTCGACCAGCATTTTAATGATCAATATAAAGCAGATCAGCGTTTTGGGCAGGTTTTCGGGATCTTTACCGGTCTCGCCATTCTGGTTGCTTGTCTCGGCTTATTCGGTTTGGCATCTTTCACCACCGCCCAGCGCACCAAGGAAATTGGTATCCGCAAAGTTCTCGGCTCTTCGGTTTTCGCGATCGTCGAAATGTTGTACCGCGAGTTTGTCGTCCTCGTCGCGATCTCCTTCGTAGTCGCCACGCCGCTCGCCTGGTATGCCGTAAGCCAGTGGCTCGATACCTACGCTTTCCGCACCGACATTCAATGGTGGCTTTTCCTGGTGCCGTTTGTTGCTGTGCTGCTAATCGCCTTAATCACAGTTAGTTTTCAAAGTATCAAAGCTGCGCTGACAAACCCGGTGACCTCGCTGCGAAGTGAATAATGTTACTTCTTACCAACTGAATTTCAACAACGAAACACCCTGCCGAGGAAGTGACATTTGAATGTTGGCCAAACCATTTTTTGGGTTGATCCACTCCGGCGAAGTCAATAATTGCAGTTGCCCGGCTTTTTCAAGCTGGGCAATTTGCGCTGGTGTGGGGGCCTTTGGTGAACCCATTTTTTTCCAGGCTTCATAAGCATTACTGTTCTGATTATCAATGCGGTAATGCTGCATTTGGATCCGCTGCGACGGTAGCCCGGCGATTTTAACTTCTACTTCGACGTCCCCGCTGGGCACATTATCATCATGATAATTCCAGACCATAACTGCTGCGGACCTGGCATTTTTGGAAGCCAGTGCATTGATATCCGCTGCGCCCCGTACACTTTCGTCCCGAACTTTTTTGTAATCATAAGCCAGGTTTTGTTTCACCTCGGCACGGTTTCCCTCCATCATTCCATACATTCTGAAAACATTCAGCACCGGCTTATCCACCCCATTTGTCGCCAGGTCCCGGAAGCCGCGAAACCACGCCTGGTCTTCAAATTCAAACGCCCAGGTCACTGCGCCAAGCAGGTTAACTCCCCGATTTTCAGCCAGATCGAATTTCCGCGCGAAGGATGCGGCTGTGTAACTAGAATACATCGTACCATTCCGATAAGCATTTTGCGGGTGCAGATCTTCCGAGCAAGCCGCACATCCTTCCGGGTCCGACTCGCCGATAATGATCGGTAACTTTTTCAATGTTGGAAATGACGCTACGGTTTCAAAACCTTTATCAATGTCGCGCAGCTGCGTGCCCATATTCATTTGTACATGCCCCTCCACCACTTTCGGCGCACCTTTCGCATGAAATGTGATAAAGTCGATCGGCGAGCCGGTTTTGCCGGTGACGTAGTTTTTGCCTTTGGTGACGTGTTCCAGGAATGTTTGCAAAAATGCCTGCGCTTTGTCCCACGAAGGTCCGGTCGTTCCCGGGCCGCCCATTTTGGCAGTCGGCAGGGCACGCTTTACGGCGTCGGCGGTGTAGTCGTACAGCTTAATGTACTCTTCCACAGTACCTTTCCAGTAACCAATGTTCGGCTCATTCCAAAGTTCCCAGTACCAGCTTTCCACTTCTTTTTGCCCATACCGCGCCACCGAATGTTTAACCCACTGAAAAATCAGCTCCGCCCATTTTTTATAATCATTAGGCGGATAAGCCCAGCCCGTATAAATGTCATTGTAATTATCGCCCGGCTTCCAGAAATGCCGGTAAGGCTGCGGTTTGGACGATAGCGCCTCAGGCATAAAGCCGATCTGCGCAATCGGATGCATGCCGCGTTCAATGTAAGTATCAAAAATTTTGTCTACAATCGTCCAGTCGTAGACTGGTTTTCCATTTGCGTCCTCGGTATAAGCATTGGTCGAACCCCATTTTAATGCAGCCGTCCCATCACCTGTCACCAGCAAACTATGCGCCCGCACATACACCGGCACCTTGTTCATCTGCGAGATTTCAGACAGCAGCTTTTTACCATCCTTCATATACGTATAGTTCGGCTCGTCATACCCAAACCACGCCCAAATCGGTTTCAGCGGCCCTTTTGATTTCGCGAGGTCTACTTCAATGGTGACTTTCTCCGGATTTTGGGCAAAAGAAGTGGTTTGCAGTCCGGAGAATAGGATAAGTGAGAGGGTTAAGGTGATACTGCTTTTGATAAACATATGGGTGGTTTTCTATGATATTCTCAAAAACAGAATTCACATTCAGTTTACTCTTTAAAAAAATGCAACCGGTGCATAATCCGTTGTGACCGCTCCATCATTGGTTTGGGTAGGGTTCCGCGTATTCAACATTTTAAAGCAAAGCAAAATAAGTAAAAATGACTGCAAAAAAATGCTTCGCAACGATGAGTCTGCTCTCCATTTTTCAAATCTTCTTTTCCTGTTCTGATAAAAAACCGGGTGTTACGGCTGCTGCGGGCTACTATTTTTATGATGAAAAATGGCACTACTATGGTGGATTCAGTAATGCATCTTATCTGGAAATTTCAGGCGCAGATACTGCTAGTTTTGAAAAGCTGGACGGAACATTTCCTCTGGCGACTTATGCCCGCGACAAAAATCTGGCTTACTATAATGGAAAAGCGATTCCGGGTGCTATTGGGAAATCGTTTTCGCGCATCAAAGGATATCTTTCCAAAGACGAGGCGCATGTTTTCTATCTATCGTCGATGCTGTCCGATGATCCAACGCATTTTGAAATAGTTGACGAAAATGTCAGCCGGGATAGCAGGCATGTATTTTGGGGAGACCATGTTATTTCCAAAGATCCGGTTCGTTTCAAACCGATTGGGAAATCGGCTGGACTTTCTTATTACACAGACAGCAAGGGAGTTATAGCCAACTCAAACCGACTTTCTGGCGCGGATGCAAATACATTTCAAATCCTGTCTCACGGCTATTCAAAAGACAAATCGAATGTGTTCTTAATCGACGGCGTCGAGCTGAAAACAATTAACGAAGCTGATCCTGCGACGTTCAAAGTGCTGAATGCCTACTATTCGTTGGATGCAAAGTACGTTTTCTGGAATGGTTTGATTTTAGAAAATGCCGATCCGGCTTCTTTTAGAATTTTGAATGAAGAGGTGCATTGCGGCGCCGATCACCAGCTGGCTTATCACCGGAATGTTTTTATTCCAAACGCGGATCCCGCCAGTTTTCCTAAAAATAAGCCGTGCAAATACTGTACGGACGAGAAAGTGGTATTTGAATGATTTAAGCCTTCATCAGAATGTAGAAAAACATTTCAGTCCTGATCCTGAAACCGAGCGATTCATAGATTTTGATTGCCCGCTCATTGTCTGCTTTGGCGTGAAGAAATGGTGTTTCTCCTGCCTCCTGGATGCGGTTGACCTGCCGTAGCAAAAGTCGGCGCGCATAGCCTTTTCCTAAATGTTCGGGATGCGTGCAGACTGCGCTGATCTCCGCGAAACCTTCCGGATGCAACCGCTGGCCTGCCATCGCGATCAACTTATCGTTCTCAAAAATCCCCTCATAATGTCCAAAGTCGATGGTTCTTGGAAGAAAAGGACCCGGATTGGTCAGTTGAGTCAGCGCCAGCATTTCAGGAATATGCGCCTCAGTGAGTTGCAGCGGCTCAGGCCCGTCGAAAAGTGGTTTTTCGGGGCCTTCATAAACCATTTGAAAACCATCCACTTTGGAAATCATCTTCCACGGCGCGGTAATTTCAGGGTTTTCAGTAGTTACCAAAATGGCAACCCGGTCATGATAAGGAAGTCGTTGATGCAAGTCCAGCAAATGTGCTTCCGTGGCAGAAGCGAGCGCAACGAAAGGTGAAACGTCCGGCAAAAAATAAGCAGAATGTTCGCTGGCAGCACCTAAATGTTGGTTTGCAGAGGACAGCGCATGCCAGGCCGGATTATCGAGTACATGCTTCATTTGACGACAACTTGTTTTCTGATATCCACCTTCGGGCCTTTCACCCTGATGATATACTGCCCCTGACCCAGCTGGCTCAGCGATACGCGGACACGCTTTCCAAGATTTTGCTTTTGCGTGATCAAAACCCTTCCAAAAATATCATAAACCGTCAGTTCCGCCTCGGCGATTTCATCCTTTGATTCCACATAAATTTCACTGCCGGTAGTGGCCGGATTTGGAAAAACCACCAGGTCAGAAACTTCTGCATTACTGATCACAATATCGTCGGAATAGGGCGAGTAGCATGTCAGCACGGTTTCTTCTAGTGTAAATGTCTGAGCTAACCTTCCGGCATATACTCCGGCGAGGTCGGTTTGCAAAGTATCCTGCGTCGCATTCAGGATCAGCTGGTCTTTTTTCCAGACGTAAGTCGCGCTTTCGATCCTTTCGCTGGGAATCAAGGTAATGTCAAAAGGTCCGATCTTTTCGATCGCTGGTTTCAAAAGTTCTTGCTGAACCACCACCGATGTCCTCGCAGATTCATCAGACACGCAGCCCAGCACATTTTCACTTTTAACAAAATACTCGCCCGAATGCTTGACCTTCAAGGAACTACCGGTTTGCACAGCGTCATTTTCACCCTGCGCGTACCAGCGATACTTGTCACTTCCAGCCTCGATGCCCAATGTCAGGGAAGAGTCGGCGCATATTTGCCGCGAGCCGGTTTGCAATAAAATTGGTGTGACTGGCTTGATAGAACCCTTAACTTCAATCCGCTGCGAACGCACCGTATTGCCATACTGGTCCTTCATTTTTGCAATATAAATTCCCGGCGAAGCGATCGTCAACGACCGGCCCGACTGCTCTGAGAGATTCCCCTCCTGGCCGAGCGACCAGTCGTACTGGCTGTACTGCTCAGGTAAGGACAATGTCAGTAAACCGTTGCCGGAATCGCAGTTCACCGTCACTTTCGGCACCTGCTGGCCTCCGAGCGGATTGACCTGTTTCAAAAAATTCTCCGTCAGCACATTATTCCAGGCGCTGGCCAGGACATTCAAGGCATCATTTCCGTAAAAGTGCGTACCGTCAACGCGCGTAGCGGGCAGGTCGTCCGTCTCGGGACCCGGGTAAACAATATCACTTAATGATTGAATGACAGCATTTTGTGCTGCAACAATATCTGCGCTGGTGGTAGACACGCCCGATCCGTTGGCAATGCGGGAAGTGCGGGAAACGATCCAGGGGATTTTGGTATTGGTATCAGCGCCCAGTTTTTTGATCACGAATTCAAGACTGGATTTGAACTGATCGTAACCCAAATGCACCGGGTAATTATCCGATTCGCCGAGCATCCACAAAATGGCCCTGGCGCCATACTGGCTGGCATAATGCTGCGTCGCGATCCGGAGATTTCCGTAAGGCATCTGATCGGGCAGGTAGTAGCTATCGGAATAAATGCTGGTCGTCGGCAGTCCCTGGCTGCTCGTCACCCAGTTCAATATCGAGGTGCCCGACCAGGCTGTGTTGATGAAAAGTACAGGAACATTCAGCTTTTTCGTCAGCATATCGCCCAGCATTCCCCAGCACCACGCCGTATTTCCGTTAGGCCCAAGCACGTGCTCGCTGTCTTGTAATTTTAATTGCTGGAATGTGGCAGCGGGCGGATCGCCTGCGCTGTTATTAATTTCGTTGTTGTAATTGATGTAGTTAACGCGGTCGTCGGAAGCGCCGGGCGGCAGTGGAAATTCTTTGAGCAGCTCGACTCCCTGGGCATTGGACTGGCCGGAAATGATGAACACTTCACCCACGCCCATTCTCTCAATTTTAGCGGTCCCGATCACATTGCCCGCCAGCGAGCCACGTACTTCCAGCGAGTACCAGCCGCCGATTACCGGAAGCGATCCGTTGAAAACGCCGCCTTTCGGTTGGTTTTCCAAAACAGTCCAGCCAGTTTCTTTACCTTGCCCATCAGCGACCGGCACTGCACGGGCTTCAATTTTGTCTACCTCAATCGTAAAACTGCCTGTCACCGGCACATTCGCCTTCCCGTCGTTCTGACGCTGGAAAATAGCACGTTCGGAAGGAAATGTGACCTGCACCTGGGCCGACACAAAGTGTGCAAAAAAACTAAAAACGGCTGTCAGGCAAACAAAACGCACCGCACCAAAAACTTCGGACTTCAAAATAGCCATCTTAATGAAAATGATAACCCGCCAGCCGGAAGCCAGCGAATTACAAAAATACATTCTCCCGATGTTTTTTCCGTTGTGTTTTTATCAAACGTGCTGAAAAAAATCCTAAATGGAAAAGTTTAAAAAAAATCATTTTACGGAAAACATACTGCTAACTGCCTCATTTGCGTGATTTTTCATCGCTATCACAACAAAATAGTACCCTCGCAGCATTCTGAGAAAATTTCTATTTGTCCAAAATATTTTCGCTACCGGTAAAAAAGCGGATTCCGATGAGTTCTGAGAAAATGACGTTAAATTTTGCCGGTTTCGCTGCTTTCTCCATGTTAAAATCAGATGGAAGCAACTGGACGCAGCTTTTGGCAATTTTTATTTTTGCGCCGGCCACCGTGCTCGGCGGCGCATTTGGTTTGAAGCGGAGCAACAATTAACATTTTATCAAATCACTGACCTTGAACCCGGTGCAATATCATCAGCACTTTTTGCCGGTATTTTGGATCTGACGAATCCCAGAATGCAGAGCCGGTTTTGGTTCGATAGGCAAATTCCACCGAAACCTTTATTTCATCCCCCTCCCAAACCCCACCCGGCGCGGTGTTGGACAAGTTAAAAGATTCAAGTATATGCTTACTCTCATCTTTCGGCGTAAAATCTATCCGGTCGATCTGATGCCCGTCTTTCGTCCCCAGCAAACCCCGAACATGGTCATTTTCCACACCTAACTTGCTCTTAACCTGCGCAGTTCCCTTAAATTCCTGCGACTCCGGATAGTCTTGAGGCACATAAGTAGATGCATCCCAGCGCTCTTCCTCCGGTTCAAAAATTTCCATCGTCAACTGCTTGGTCACCCCGTTCGGGTCCACGAAACTCCCCTCCCACTTGCCCAGTAAATTCTCCTTACCATAAGCCCAGGGCCGGTCAAACCGATGCCGCCAATACTCAAATCCCAGAAACGCCCCCATCACGACGCATATCATAATGATTCTTCTAATGCCGCTTTTTAGCATGGGGTTCGGTACCTAATATCACAATGGTTACAAGCTGCCATTTTCATAATATTTAAATAAAAATCACAGCCTGTCCCAGCCCGAATGCCGGGTAACCCTGCCTCCTGCAATCCTGGCGCCAGCATCCGCATCGAGCAAAATTTCACAATTCGGGTGCATCTGAACAATCGACGCCGGAATGTCCGTCGTAACCGGACCCCAGATCGCCTTTTCAACCATCTCGGCTTTGTGTGCGCCTTTTGCGATCAGGATCAGCTTTCGGGTATGCATAATGTTCTTGATGCCGCGGGTCAGCCCGCCCAGTTCCGTGCCTTCGGGTACCTGCGTTTCGCGACGGACGCGCGCCTCGAAATCCGGGTCCATCGGTGATACCCAGGTTTCACTTTCAAAAGGCGTCCCCGGCTGGTTGATCCCAATGTGTCCGTTTGCGCCTAACCCCAGCATTTGTAAGTCGGCCCCGCCCCGCTCGGCCAGCCGCTGCTCGAATAAAATCGCTTCCCGCTCAAAATCGTCGGACATGGTCGGCGGCATAATAAAATTTTCTTCCGGGATACCCAGCGGCCCGGCTATTTGGTTGAGGATCATGGTGTAACAGCTGCCGGCATATTCCCGCGGCAAGTTTGTCAGCTCGTCCACATTGAAAAGTGTGATCCGCGAAACATCAAAAGGATATTGGGCATAAATATGGGAAACGATCGCGTGCATCTCGATCGTGGTCTGGCCGGTGGAAAGCCCGATCACCGAATCCGGTTTTTCCAGCATCTGACCGATAATACGCCACGCCGCGGTAACATTGAACTCCTGCTCGTTTTTACAAATGGTAATTTTCATGAGGTATGGATTGGCCTTTCTAATTCGAAAAAGCCTTTTATGAATAAGGTAAATGTTCTTTAAAAAACGTATCGATCGCCTCCGCTGCTTCCTGTTCGTCCTCACCGTCGATGATAATGCCGATTTGGTCGCCGCCTTTTGTGGCCAGGGCCAAAATGTTCAGCACGCTGTTGAGGGCAATGGTTTTGGCACCCGTTTTCAGGCTGATCGTGGACTTGAATTTTTTCACCAGCTTCACCAGCGTGGTAGCCGGCCTGGCGTGAATTCCTTCCGGCGCGAGAATGGTGTATTCTTTTGTGATCATGTAAAATTGTCAGGGGATCATAGTTCGTAGATAGGCCTTAATTTCTTCCGAATCGCTCATTCTTTTGACCCGCTCAAACACCACCTTCGCGTCCAGAAAACTGCATTTAATGATTGCATTTTTGATCATTGGAATAGAAATCGCGCTCATGGAAAATTCCCGCAAATCCATTCCGATCAGCAGCAACGTGGCCAGCGGGTCAGCGGCCAGCTCGCCGCACATCGAAACATGCAGGTGGTGCTCATGCCCCTGCTCGATCACGTAGCTGATCAGCCGCAACACCGCAGGATTAAAGGGATCATACAGGTTGGAAACTTTATCATTCAGGCGATCGACAGCCAAAGTGTATTGCACAAGATCATTGGTACCGATACTAAAAAAATCGACCTCTTTCGCCAGCATATCCGCCATCACGGCCGCAGAGGGCACTTCTATCATGATACCTACTTCTATATCCGGCTTGAAATCAATGTTCGCTTCCGCCAGTTCCACCTTCGCCATTTCCAGCACTTTCTTGGCGTCCCGCACCTCCTGCACATGGCTGATCATTGGAAACATAATCCGAAGATCACCGAAAACACTGGCCCGCAAAATCGCTTTCAACTGTGTGAGAAACAGCTCTTTCCTATCCAGCGAAATACGTATCGCCCGGTAACCGAGAAACGGATTTTGTTCTTTTGGTAAATTAAAATAAGGTAAATGCTTATCCCCGCCAATGTCGATCGTGCGGATTGTAACCGGTTTATTCTGAGACTTTAAAGCAACTTTTTTATAAAACTCAAATTGTTCATCCTCCGTCGGCATCGACTCCCGGCCCATAAAAAGCAGCTCGCTGCGCAGCAGTCCTACACCTTCACCGCCATTTTCAAAAACCAGATCCATGTCCGCGGCTTCGGAAATGTTGGCGACCAGCGTAATCTTTTGACCATCCGTGGTTTTAGCGGAAACATCTTTCAATGCTTTCATCAAACCCAGCTGCCCTGAATACTGCTCCCGTCTCTGCTGGTAAATCCCAAGCGTTTCCTCGTCAGGATTGATGATCATTTCGCCCGATAAACCGTCCAGGATCAGCAGATCGCCCTGGTTAATGTGGGACAAATTGTGGCCCAGGCCCACCGCTGCGGGAATTCCCCTCGCTTTGGCGACAATCGCGGCGTGGGAAGTCGGGCCGCCTACGATCGTAGCAAAACCCGCCACATGGCGGATGTCCATCGAGATCGTATCGGAAGGTGAAATGTCCTGAGAGATCAGGATCGAGCCGGGTTCAATTTCATGTGGTGCGGCTTGGCTGACCTGTCCCAGATTTCGTAAAATGCGTTCGCCAATGTCCTCCATATCCGCGGCACGGCTGCGCATATATTCGTCCGTCATCGCCTGAAACATCACCACCAGCGCTGCAATCACTTCGATCAGTGCATCATTGACATTCTTTTTTTCGCTACTGATTTTGGTATGGACATTCTCCCTGATCTGGGGGTCGCCCAGGAATTCAACCTGCGTTTCGAGTATCGCAATGCTCTCTTCGGTCCAGGTATCGTCGGCCTCCGAAATCAGCGTTTCCACTTCCTCGATGGATTTGACAACCGCCTTGTCGAACTTACTCATTTCGATCGCCACGGCTTCCTCATTATCGAGCAGCAAACCCGTGAGGGCCGCTTTTTGCTTGTAAATCACATGCGCCTTGCCGATGGCAATCCCCGACGAAACGCCGATACCTTTGATCATTGTTGTTGCTTTCAGTGCCATCCGTTTTCAGTTAAAAAGGCCCAATACACTTCCCACAAAACCCAGCAACAGCAGGCCGATCAGCAGATATGTTGTCTTGATATTTTTCCTGACAAAATAATAAACCAAGAAGGTTAATGCGAGAGGTAGAATGTTCGGAACAATCTGGTCCAGAATACCTTGCACCGGCACCGCAGCGTCGGAACTTCCGATTTTCAGTGGTGTTTTGATGGACATCAGGAGGGCCGGCATGGCACCTACCACCGTCAATCCCAGAATGGATGAGCCCGATTTCAGTTTGTCCATCACATTACTTTTGGACAGCTCCTGTAAAAAACGCGTACCCGCCTCGTAGCCGATAAAAGCCAGCTTGTAGCGCAGCCACAAATGCGGAATGTTGAAGATTAGTAAAAAAAGCACTGGCCCCAGCAGGTTACCATTTAAAGCCAGCGAAGTACCCACACCCGCCGCGATTACTTTCACCGTACCCCAGAAAAATGAATCGAAAACCCCGGCCAGGGGGCCCATCAGCCCCAGCTTCACGGAGTTGATCGATTCAGGATCAAAATCCGGCTCGCGGCTGTTCTGCTCTTCCATCGCAGCGGAAATCCCGATGATCAATGTAGAGCCGTGCGGGGCGGTATTGAAGAACTGTAAGTGTCGTTTTAAAGCTTTGGACATCGATTCGCGGGTTTTGTATAGTTTTTTCAAAACCGGAATGATCGAAAATGCGAAGCCGGTATTTTGCCA
This sequence comes from Dyadobacter luticola, assembly GCF_005860805.1. GTDB lineage: Bacteria > Bacteroidota > Bacteroidia > Cytophagales > Spirosomataceae > Dyadobacter > Dyadobacter luticola. The sequence continues at coordinate 2,330,564 of NZ_VCEJ01000002.1, forward strand.
GGTTTCAAAATTGAAATTCGCTTCCAGAGCCATCGACCGGATGAAAAGGCTGCGGATATCTTTTTTGGTTAAAACTGAAATCGCAGGTGGCGTAAGTACCGCAGTTTCTTCATCGTCAAAATCATCGAAGTCATCAAAATCGCTATCTGACACCGCCGGCGCTTCTTTGTGCATCATGCCCGTCACGATCAGCGCAATGATCACACCCAAGCCACCGATCGCGATCATAGGTAATTTGAGGTAGCTCGTGAGGATAAATCCCAGAAAAAAGTACGGGGCGACGGTTTTGTTGAACATTAAATTCATCAGCAGCGCAAACCCCAGCGCGGGCAGCATATTCCCGGCCACGCCCAGCCCGGCGTGCACCCAGGGCGGGATCGTTTCTACAAATGTCCTGATCGCATCGGAGCCCAGCAGCAGCGCGAGCAATGTTACCGCGCCCATCAATAAAGGTTTGAGCAGGCCTGACAAAATGTGCAGCCGCTCTACTTTTTTGTAATCACCGTCGTCCGCATATCTCGCAAATTTTTTATTCAAAACCGGCCTGAAAATAAATAACCCGCTGATAATCATCTCGGCCAGGATCGAAATCGGCACAGCCAAAGCTAATGCTACCGCCGCACCTTTACCGGAAATAATGGCGAATGCCGTGCCCAGAACGCCGCCGGTGATCACGTCGGGCGGTATTGCTGCGCCGACCTTAATGTTACCCATAAAAATCAGTTCCAATGTTGCGCCGATGACTACGCCCTGCTGCAAATCGCCCAGCACCAGCCCTACCAGCGGCCCGAGGACGAGCGGCCGGCTCAGCAATGTGGTGCCGAGAAAATCTTCCGAATGCCCAAACATAGCAATCAGCGTCAGGAGGACGTAGGTGGTCGTTTCCATCAGAGGGTATCTTCTACGAGCAGGATCTTATCCGTCGGCACCTGCCTGATTTCCAGGTTAATGCCCTTCAAAAGCAGCTCTCGGATGGAGGCAATGTCGGCATCATTGACGGATACCGCTTTGGAAATCGGGCGTGAACCTTCTTTCGCACGGATCCCACCGAAGTTGATCGATTGCAGCTCGGGCAACTCGTCGGCCAGCTTCGCCGCGTCCTGGATACAATCTACCAGAATGAAAATTTTCAGGTTTTTGGCACGCTCGTCCGTGATAAATGTGACCGCATCCGTCAGCGATTTGATGAGCAGCTTCGCCGACGCCGGTTTGGCGAGGTTCATGGTCATTTTCAGAAAATCGTCTTTGGCCACCCTATCATTCGCCACTACCAGACAATCGGCCCCGAGGGCGGGAGTCCAGGTAAGCGCAACCTGACCGTGCACGAGCCGGTCGTCTATCCGCAGTAATTTAATCATCGAAATCGTTCTCTTCTTTGGGGTTTAGTATTTGATTTACATAAACGATCTGTTCCTTTGCGGCCTCGATCGCCTGGGCAATGATGTCGGTCACCGGTTCTTCCTCGTCGGCCAGCAATATTTCGATCAGCAGCGGCAGGTTAAACCCTGATACGATATGTACATTCGGCTTAAATGCTTGCTGCTGCGCCACTTGCCTTAGTAGCTGGTTCGTCACACTTCCACCCATCAGATCAGTAAAGGCAACCAGCTCGTCTTTTTCACCAATATTTTCGAGGACTGCTTTCAGTTCGTCCTCAATACCCTTATTTTCCTCCGAATAAGCCTGTATCAGATACACATTTTCCATCGGACCAATGATCAGGTCGAGGGAAGATTTGGCGCCGAGGGAGAAAGTGCCGTGCGTGGCTATGAGGAATTTTCGCATGGAAAAGATACTTTTGAATATTCTGCCTTTGTAATACGGCAATACTTTATATTCTGTACAAAGGACCAAGTAGCAACAATTTAACCGGAGATTTTCACAAATAGCCCAAATTCTCTTCGGGTAAGTATAAAATTAACTAACAGTCATTTTCATGAAAAAATACGCTTCCCTTTTTGCCTTTATCCTGACATTCAGCTGCGCCTTCACCGATCTCCGGGCCAACATTATCATTCACGTCAACCAGGTAGCATTTGATAGTAAGGGTGCCAAAACAGCCGTGATTTCAGCTAATCCGGGTGAGTTGGGTATGGTCAAAGAATTTGAACTGTTTTCTTCAAAATCAGTAAAAAAAAAATTCTCCGGAAAGCTTTCGGCAGCGATGAAAATGGAGGAGTGGTTTCCGGGTAAAGTATATTATCGCATCGATTTTTCCTCTTTTGTTAAACCTGGAAAATATAAGATCAGGCTGAATGTCAAGGGAGTAACCCATGTTTCCGACGAATTTACGATCGGCGACCAGGCGCTGGAAAAAATGCTGGTGCCTGCTATCATTCATTATTTCAATAAACAAAGGGCAAACAAGCCGGAGGAGCTGGTGGCTGACAAGAACATTCAGTTATTCGGCACTGAAAAAAAGGTGGACCTGCGTGGTGGCTGGGACGATGCTTCGGGGGATATCAGCAAGTATTTTTCACATCTGGCCTATGCCAATTTTATGTCGCAGCAGCAGATCCCGCTCTGCACCTGGTCGATGGAAAATGCCGCTGAGAGCATTCCAAAGCTGCTTTCACAAATAAATGTCCTGGATTCGATGAAGCGGGAAGCGCTGTACGGGGCGGATTACATCGTGCGGTCGCTGTCTGACGAGGGCTATTTTTACATGACCGTTTTCAGCTATTTCAATCCCGATCCGAAAGCGCGCCGCGTGGTGGGCTTGAATGCCAACAGCGTCACCACCGACAAATATCAATGTGCTTACCGCGAGGGCGGCGGCATGGGTATCGCTGCGCTGGCCCGCATTTCGCGCTGGAAAACGAATGGTGACTTCACTTCGGAACAATACCTGGCCGCGGCCAAAAAGGCATTCGCACATTTACAGGTCAACAATTTGAAATACTGCGACGACGGCAAAGAAAACATTCTCGACGATTACTGTGCCTTGATGGGCGCCACGGAACTCTGGATGGCCACCGGCGACGCCGAATACCGGCAGGAAGCCAGAAAACGGGCGAATAACCTCACAAAACGCTTATCCCCAGCTGGTTACTTCATCGCCAATGATGCCAACCGACCCTTCTGGCACGCCTCCGACGCCGGTCTGCCGATCGTAGCATTGTGCCGGTACCTCAAAATTGAAAATGATCCCGGCTTCCGCACGGCGGCTTTGAATACCATTAAAAAAGCATTGGACTACAACCTGAAAGTGACCGGCGAAGTGAGCAATCCGTTTGGGTACGCACGCCAGTCATTTTTGTTTAAGGATAAGGTCAAAAACGGCTTTTTTATTCCGCATGAAAACGAAAGCGGCTGGTGGTGGCAGGGCGAAAATGCGCGATTGGCTTCACTGGCAACCGCCGCTTTGGAAGGACGATAAACTTTAATCGCCGTCAATCCAAACATTGACATAAAGGATTCGCTGGTCACATTTGCTTCGCGGCAAATATCCTGGATATTGGGCGGTAACCCGTACGAGGCGTGTTTTATGTACAAGTTCGGCCGGAACAACATGCCGTATATGAAATCCATGTACGGCCACGGCTCCGAGCGCGGCGGCATTTCCAATGGTGTTACGGGCAAAGACGGCAATCCCGACGGCAGCGGCATCGACTACAAAACCCAGGCCGAAGGCAACGAGTGGCGCTGGACCGAACAGTGGATCCCGCACGCAGGGTGGTTTTTAGCAGCGTTGACGGCGATGAGATCTGAGTAGCCTCAGCGCACCTTCACCATCCGGGATTGCGTGGTGGTTCTGCAATTGGAAATGCTTCAACCTAGTTGAGAATGACCATTTTACTGGTTTGTACCAATCCATTTTTTTGAAAAACCCCCACCTGGTAGGTACCATCCGGCAAACCTGACACTTCCACATTTCCTTTCGGCTGGCTGACCTCTTTCACCACTTTACCTTCGGCATTATAGATCCTTATCCATTCAATATCCTCATTTGCCACACCCCTGATCCCTATTTCTCGTACGTGCACTGCCGGATTTGGGAATAACGTCAGCCCGGCTTCATCGCCAAAACGCAGGTTGCGGATCGTGCTGTAAGCAAATGTACCGTCGGTATCCACCATTTTGAGGCGGTACAGGTTATCGCCTTTCGCAGGATTTTTATGGGTATAGGAATAGTTAGTAAATGTGGCGGCATTTTCAGCAGCGGCAACGCGGCCAATGTTTTTCCAGGCCTTGCCGTCGGTACTATGCTGTATTTCAAAGGCTTCACTGTTGATTTCAGAACTCGTCTGCCAGGTCAGGTATGCCGAATTTTCCTTTTTGTTTGCTTCAAAAGAAACCAGCGTCACCGGCAGCGCCCCCGCCGATTGACCGGAAACGAAGAACCCGCTAAATTCCGTAACCGCGAATTTGACCATATAAATGTTGCCGTCGGGGCTGGTCGTCACCTCCACATGGTCGATTACTTCCATTTCGCCGGAGTAGGTTTCGGGCAAACCGCTGGCGCTGGTGCCGTGGTAAGCCACCACTTTCAGTTTTGCCGGCAGCTTTGCATTATGCGAGTTTCCGTATGCGGCGTTGTAATCATCAAATTCCTGTTTGGTAAAAAGCAAAGTCACATTACCGACCATATTTCCCGACAAAACCTGCTGGGGCGTAATGTCTATATATCTTTTAACAAACACTTTGGTACCCGCAACCAGCGTCGGTGTGTTAGCCACGCGACTTGTAACGAGCATATTTGCGATGGTCGGCCCGTCGGTAGGCTCGATGAATGCGAGTGTCTGGCAATCCTTCGAGAATGCGGTTACCCCGCCGAAAACGAACAAATCAACCGATTGCTCGCCCGAAGCCAGGCTGGTCGCCTCGGGGATACCCTGAAACTCATAGGCGCCCATATCAATATTCGCATTAAAAATCCGCTGATTTCCATTCAGGTCTCCCGTCACAGGCGGCTCGTCGGTACCGTAGCCGCGGTTGATGGCCGGCGAGCAGGGTTTAAGGGTAAAATCAGAGTTTGGGTCGGTAAACTGCGGATCGATCGAGCCGTCCGGAACACCCATAGAGTCGTCCGCGGCCATACCCTGTACAATGCTGGTCGTAATTTCGAAACTGGTATTCACTTTGAAAAGCCCCGAACTGTTGCCCGAAATGATCGAATTCAGGATGCGCGAAGATGCCGGCGAAATGATTCCGATCGCCCCGCCTGTCGGTGCCGTATTTCTGGAAACCGTGCAGTTGATCATCGTCATGTCGTAGCCATCGCTCATGATTGCCCCGCCGGTTTCGGTAGCCGTATTTCCGATAAAAAGACAGCTGTAAAGATAGGAATACGCATATTCCGAGCTTCGCACCGCACCGCCGCTGCCGTCGAGCGCATTGTTCCCGGAAAAAATCGTGCTGTAAATGCTGACAAAACCGTCCGAATGAAAAATGGCGCCGCCGCTCCTGCTTGCCTGATTGTCAACAAAGGCGCAGTTGGTGATTGTCATGGAAACGCCAGCGAGATACATGCCGCCGCCATTTTCTGCCGAGCCGCCTTTGATCGTAAACCCGTCGAAAATGTCATCCACGCTGATGTTGTTATACAGATTCGTAATCACGCTCGCGCCATTTCCTTTGAGAATGGTAGCGCCTGCATCGTTTCCGCGCTGTATCGGCCTGGGACGCTGATCCGGGGCAGATTCGTTTCCGGCAAACCCGCCATAAAATTTCACGCCGTGGATCAGGTAAAAAGATTCTCCCGGGCCAGGCTGGTATTCTCCTTTCGCAACCCAGATCTCATCGTCCTGCGAGGCAGCATCCAAAGCTTGCTGCAAGGTGGGGAAAGCTGTTTCCCAGGTTAAACCGTCGGCATTTTCGGCTGTGTTTGCTGCATTCACGCGCCATTTTACCAGTGGTACCACCTCAAAAACACCGAGGTCAATTCTCGTACTCAATGTCCGGTTGTTGGCGGAAAGGTCATTGGGAAACTCACCATCGCCGGGGAAAATGTTCAGATCCGTCGCCGGGTCGCCTGCATTGATGGCGGGGCTGGTATTTCTCTGGCGGTAATTATGGTCGGACGGATTTTCAAACTGCGGATCGGCATCGATAATCTGCGTTCCGCCTGAAAATCCGCCCTGCACCAGCGAATATGCCACCACTGGTGTCCCGTCAAAAGGCGCTATGGCGCTGATACTGCTTATACCGCCAGCCGCCGCGTCGTCGGTATTGCTCCAGATAATCGTATTCCGGATCTGCGGCGAAGAGTTGCCTGCGTTCGCGATCGCCCCGCCGCTTCCTTCCGCGGCGCTACCGCTTGTGCTGTTTTCGGTGAAGGTGCAGTTGGTTAGTACCGGTGAAGAATTCTCATTAAAAATCGCACCGCCTGCACCTTGCGAGGAACCTTTTGCTTCATTTAAATAAAACAAACTTTGAATGATCGCCGGGCTGGAGTCCTTGTTATAAATCGCCCCGCCCCTTCCCTGCTCCCTGGCCGGGTCGGTTTTGTTATCGGTAAAAATGCAGTTCACGATCGTCGGAGATGAACTTACATTATACATGCCCGCACCCACACTCACCCCGTCTGCCAGAAAACCGGCACCTCCGGCAATGTAAAACCCGTCCAGCCGGGCCGTATTATCAATTCCGTTATTGTAAATCACCGTGTTGCCACGTCCTTTCAGCGTCGTGCGGTTATCCAGCACATTGCGGCCTAGGGGGCTATCTTCGAAGCCATAAAATCCGCCATAAACTTTTACCCCGCTCACCATCGAAAAATAACCGCCGTCGGTTTCTGGCTGATAGTCAGCCTTCGCCACCCAGATTTCCTTCACGGCAGGTTTATTGCGGGCGGCTTCGAAAGCAAAGTAGAGCTGTGGAAGTGCGCTATCCCAGCTGCCGCCGCTACCCGGCGAGTTCACGTTTTTATTGACATATAAAATCCCGTTTGCATCCGGCGTAGCTTCCGCTGCCGGATCGTACAGGCTCACGGTACCATCGATCACCAGGTCGTCGATTTCGGAATATTGCTGATTCCGGTCATTTCCGTTGGTGACGGCGATTTTGATCGTGATGGTATTCCGCAGCTTCGAGACAGTCACCGAGCGGGTAGCAGTGAGCAGGTTATTATCCGAACCAAAGGATGCACCGTAATTCTGCTCATTGACCTTGATCTGAAAAGTGGCGTTATCCCCGGATAACTTTTTAAAGGAAATGCTGGTAATCTCGGCCTGATAACGTTCCTGCATGGTCAGTGTCAGGACGTACGTGTGGTTTTTCCCGACTATGGCCAGGCCGTAATTGTTGTTGACCGGCCTGTAATAAAGCGATCCGCCCTCCGAATTCCAGGAGGCAGTTATCCTGCTGGAAATCGTCTGCGGGCTATTAACATTCTGGTTGTTGAAATTGTGGCTGTAAAGCTGCCCAAATGCCTGCTGAGGAACCAAAAACCCCATCAGCAATGTCACGAAAAGGGTTTTTAACAAAAAATAAAAATAAGCGTGTAAAGGTTTTGCTCTCATAGAAGTTGCTGGTTTGGTGTGAATAGTCTTAGAATTAGTGGCAGCAATATTCGGCTGAGCGCAGGCAAGTAATTGTCAATTTTTTACCAAAAACTATTCAATTTTCGTCAACACATGAATTCAGATTGGCTTTTTCGCATTAAATTGTGGATCATACCAACATTGAACACACTCGACCGGGCATCCTCTTGAAATACACATTCCGCACGCTTGTTTTATTCTTGCAAATCTTCATTTTCGGGGCGGCTTGTCATTTATCGGCGCAGCCCGTTAGCTTCCCGAAAGCCGAGGTGATTTCTGCCAAACAAGGCTTGCCGCAGGGATTTATTCCGGGAATTGTGCAGGATGCGCAGGGGATGATGTGGATTGCGACGCGGAACGGGCTTTGCCGGTACGATGCTCAGCATATCAAAGTTTTCCACCAAGCCTCGCCCGACGAACCGTCACTTTCTTCGCTCGGCCTCGAAAGCCTCAAACCTGGTACCGATAAGAAAATATGGGTGCTAACTGACCAGGGCGCACTGGACCTTTTCGACCCATTCACCGAAACACTGGTGAACTATTCAAGACAGGCATTTTTTCAAAAAGCATTTGGTAAAAGACTCATCAAGAGCATTTTCCCCGACCGGCAAAACAGGCTCTGGTTTGTGTCGGACACCGCGGACCTGGCGATGGTAAATGTAAAAACCAGACAAATAAGACGGTTTTGGGATGAAAAAAATAATGCAGGCCTGGTTCCCGGGAAGGTCCGGGATATTGCGGAAGGCCGCGACGGAAGTTTGTGGTTCGCGGCGAGAAAAGGGATTTTTATCCTGCCAAAAAATACTACACAACTCACCCGCTACGTATCTGCTGATCCGACATTTAAAAAGATTGAAACCAATACGTATGCCCTGACTGAACGTCCCGACGGTGCCGTGCTGCTCCTGTCGAAACAGGGAATCAGTAAACTGGACCCACATTCCGGCAAGCTGACGCATTATCCACTCCCGCCCGACCAGAAATCGGAGTACGAGCACAGTATTGTTCTGGACAGCAAAGCCAATGCTTATTTTTTCCGGATGACAACGCTTTTCCGGTTCAATGATGCAGACGGTGTGCAGGCATATCCGCTGATGGAGGAGGGTTTTTCCGAGTTTAAAAGTCTTTATATAGATCATTCCGACGTGCTTTGGGCAGGTACCAACGGGCAGGGCGTACGGAAATTCAATTTGCGGGCGGCTTACTTTACTACACTCCCCTACCGCGAATCTTTTGTGCCCGATCTGCTGAGACAATGTTTGAAACTGCCTGAAAGCCAGGTAGCTATGCTTCCGGAAAATCTGTTTAGCTACAATTTCAGGTACACTTATGATAAAGCGCAAAACCTGTGGTTCAGCTGCGGACAGACGCCTTTTTACAAGGTGAATTTTAAGGATAAAACAATGGAAACGGTTTCGTTTCCGGTTAACATTGCGCGCTCGGAGCGGTCGGAAATGGCGATCAGCCTGGCCACGGATCCCGATGGGCGGATCTGGGCGCTGTACGATTCTTTGCTGGTGTACTATGAAAACGGGCGGTGGCAGGATTTCGAATATCCGGTGCGCCCCGGCATCGAATCGGCTACGATGCAGCTGGTAGCCGATCGAGAGGCGCTTTGGGTGGCAACTTCCAACCGTGGACTTTACCGGATCGACCGCACTTCCGGCCAGATACGGCGTTTTGGCCACATAGCGGGTAACCCGAATTCTCTAAACAATGACAATGTTTACTGCCTTTTTGCCGATCCTCAAAATCCCGATTTGCTCTGGCTGGGCACATTTGGCGGGGGATTGAGCCGGTTTGACAAGCGCACAGGTTTGTTTAAAAACATCACCAGCCAGGACGGGCTACCCAACGACGTGGTGTATACCGCCATTCCAGACCACCTGGGTAATGTGTGGGCGGGTACTAATCAGGGCCTGGCGCAGGTGAATGCCCAAACTTTTAAAATCCGCATTTACACGCGGGAGGACGGACTTTTGGCCGACGAATTCAACCGGTTCCACGCTTTACAACTGCCCGACGGACGCATATTTCTGGGCGGGATTGAAGGAATCACCGGCTTCGATCCGCGCAAAAGTTATGTCGACCATTTTCAGCCCGCGACACTGATCACCGGCATTTTGATCAACAATACACCTATCGAGAATAATCGTGCTCCGGTTACGGCTATCGAGGAACTGGACCTGGATTTCAATCAGAACTTCCTGACGGTGGAATTTGCGGCGATGCAGTACAACCGCAGCGACAAAATCCGTTACCGCTATCAGCTTGCCGGGCTGGACGAACATTGGATCGAAACCGGGAATCCTGTCACCAAGTACACCGACCTTCGCCCCGGACATTACATTTTGCGTCTGAACGCTTCCAATACGGAGGGAATGTGGAGTAGCCAGGTCCGGACTTTGAAAGTGGTGATCCATCCGCCGTGGTGGCAGACCTGGTGGGCTTATATTTTGTACGCGATTGGCACGGCCACACTGATTTACTGGTTTTTGCGGGCTTATACCAACCGATTGAAACTGCGTCAATCGTTTATTTTAAAACAAAAAGAGCTGGAATTGATTGACAAAGAATCGCGGCAGCTGCGGGAGCTGGACGAGATGAAGACGCGCTTTTTTTCCAACATTACCCACGAGTTTCGCACCCCGCTGACATTGATTCTCACGCCGGTGGAGCAAATGCTTGAAGAAAACCGAAAAACCGAAGACCTCAACCGCCTCGGCCTGATCGACCGGAATGCACATCAGCTTCTGGGACTTGTAAACCAGTTACTGGACCTATCCAAACTGGAATCCGGCACGATGAAAGTGACCGAGTCACAGAGTGACCTCCATAATTTTGTGAAAGAACTTGTCGGCTCATTTCAGGATACTGCCGACGCCAGACATATCAGCCTGACCTATGCCTCTGAAACCCTCGCGACAGCCTATCATTTCGACCACGAAAAATTGGAACGCATCCTGAACAACCTGCTCTCAAATGCGCTGAAATTTACCCCGGAAAGCGGGCGGGTGAATGTTCATTTGGCAGGACATTCAAAAGGTATTACCCTCATCATCAGTGACTCCGGTTCAGGGATTCCTTCTGAAAAGTTAGACCATGTTTTCGAAAGGTTTTATCAGGTCGATTCTGAAACAGGCTATCGCCAGGGCACGGGCATCGGGCTGGCGATTGTGAAGGAGCTGGTTGAAATCCAGCACGGGAATGTGCGGGTGGAAAGTTTGGGTAAAGATTTGGGGACAACATTTACAGTGGAGCTACCTTACCGGGCGGCGGTACTGGCGCGGCAGGATGCGCCGGTTTTTGACGATAACCATTTGTCCGACAAAACATTAGATATACGTGCGTCAAACTCGGATTTGAAGATCCTACTTGTCGAAGACCATTTGGAACTGGGGGATTTTATTGCGGATAATCTGGGCAAACATTACCAGTGTTACCGGGCCGGGAATGGTGAGGAAGCTTTGAAAATCATGTCCGGGCTGATGCCAGACCTGGTGGTCAGCGACGTGATGATGCCGGTCATGGATGGTTACACGCTTTGCGGAAAGATCAAATCCGACCTGCAAACCAGCCACATTCCGGTGATCTTGCTTACGGCAAAAAGTACCGCTGAGAGCAAACTGGAAGGCCTGTCGCTCGGCGCCGACGACTACATTACCAAGCCTTTTCACCTGCACGAGCTGGAACTGCGAATTAGAAATACGCTTGAAAGACAGCGCAGGCTGCGGGAAATGCTGCACGCAAGTTTCACCGATGACAAACCTGCCGTAATCCAGCCCGAAAAAGCCACCGACCCTTTCCTGACCAAATTATACAACATCCTTGATGCCCAGCTGGAAAACACGGATTTTGGTGTGAATGAGTTGATTGCCGAAATCGGGATGAGCAGCAGCAGCCTCAATCGCAAGCTCAAAGCCCTCACGGATCTTTCCGCCGTAGAACTCATCCGCAACTATCGTCTGAAAAAAGCCGCCGAATACCTGGCAGCTGGCACCGGCATTTCCGAAACCGCCTACCTCGTGGGTTTTGACAACCTATCCTACTTCGCGAAGTGCTTCCGCGACTTGTTTAAAATGTCCCCGCGGGATTTTGCTGGGAAGGTAAGTAGTTGATTTTTAGACGGTATTTCTCCCAAAAGCCACACTCAAAGCATCCACAATCATATCACACTCGTCTTTTCCAATCACCAGTGAAGGCCGCATCGAAATCGTCTTCCACTTGCCGGTCACCTGCTTCGCCAGCGACACCGCCATTTCAATCGCTTCGGAGCCGCCGGGACAAAATAACACCCTCCTGAGCTCAGGAGGGGTTATTTGAATCAACTTCTTGGCAAGTTCAACCGCAGGAATGTTGGAAATCTTCAATGTATCTTATTCTTTATCCCACCAAACATGTGTTTTCAAATCGTCAGCACCCAGCCAGCTTACCGCCACTTTGTAGTTGGCTTCATTGATCCGCAATTCATCCGCGGGATACAATATCCGCCGCGGAATGTAACCCGGCCCCACCGGCCCTACCGGAATTTTCGGGAAGCCAGTCCGTCTCCACTCCGACCACGCTTCGTAACCCACTAGATACAGGGAAATCCACTTTTGCAGCGCGATTTTTTCCAGCTTCTGTGCCTGGGTTCCAGCATAAGCCACGGTCGGCTGCGTGTAATAGCTCGCCGGAGGAAGAATGCTGGCAGGCGTCAGTTTCAGGTAAGAAGTCGCATAGTTGCCTGGAATGCGGCTGCTGTAATATTTGAACTGGTCTTTGATCCCATTCAAATAATAGGTTTCCGCCGCAGCTGAACCGCCTGAGATATAGCCTTTTTCAGCAGCTTCCGCCAGGGTAAACTGCACTTCGGAATAACTGATGATGATACCCTGCCCTGCCGTCGGCGAAGCCAGGTCCGGCGAGTACTGGATCGACATCCACAACATGCCTGAGGGCGAAGTCGCATTGTTGTCCGGGAAGTTTCCGATACCATTTAAATCACCTGCGTACACAAACTTCGAAGGATCCGGACGGTTTCCATTTCCATCAATCGCGCTGCTGGCCGGAGTTGGTAAAGCGTAGACGTACAGGCGGTTATCATTCATGGATTTCAAATAATCCACCAACTGTTTCGAAACTTTCGTGCTCGTCCCGCCATTTCCTGAGCGGTAAAAGGGCGATTCGTTGGAAGGTCTGTCAGCCAGATATTGCAGTGCGGCCTGGTCTTCATAGGAAGTAAAAAGCGGATATTTTGTCGGATTTTCAACAATCGCTTTCATCGCTGCGGTCGGGTCAACTCTTTTGGATTGACGCAGTAACAACCTCAGCTTCAAACCATTTGCAAACTTTTTCCAGTTGGTCATATTACCGTTGTACAGAATGTCACCGGTCACAGGCTCGTTGGTACTGCCCAGCAAACTGTTCGCCTCTTCCAGATCGGCCAGCAAGCCTGCGTACACATCCTGCTGCTGCTCGAATTTCGGCGAGCTGATGCCCGTCAACTTCGCATTGGCAGCTTCCCGGAAAGGTATCGGGCCGTACAAGTCGGTCAGATTTTGAAACAACCATGAGCGCATGACCAGCGCAATGCCTTTGTAATTACTCTGGTTACGGGTTTCGGAAATGCTGATAATTTCGTTCAGATCACGGATATAATCGTAATAATTCCAGAAAAAATAGCTGCTCGCATCCGAGCGCGCCCAGTTGGAAAAGTTACTTGCATAATCGGACGCCAGCAGGTTGGCGGCAATGCTTCCGCGGGTGTAGGAATTGTCCAGATGATTATTCACCGAGCCGCGGATCACATTTGGCAGCAGCAGGCCCACATTCGTCACCTCGTCGGGTGAGTTAGGGTTTGTATTAATTTCTTCAAAATCCTTCGTACAGCTCACGGCCGACAGCAAAATAATGAAGAGTATATAGGTTAGCTTTTTCATGATTTTCAGGATTTTACATTAAAAATTAAGGTTCAGGCTCACACCCATTTCGCGCGTCGAAGGCGTACTCATGTTTTCAAAACCGGGTATCAAACCATTGCCCGCCGTCGCCGTAGCCACTTCCGGATCAAAATGCCGGTTGCTTTTAGGTGTGATCAGGAACAGGTTGCGGCCTGTGACCGAAATCCGTGCTCCTTTGATGTATTTACCTGAAATCCATTTGGTTGGCAAAGCATAACCCAGTGAAAGCTCACGCAACTTGAAGTAAGTCGAGCTGAAAAGCTGCGCCTCCGAAATGTGGTCCAAAGGTTTTTTGATAAAATACCGGGCATTGGTGCCATACACACCCTGGCTGTAAGTGCCGTCGGTGCTGGTATTATTTGGCTGAAAAGATCCATCCGCCATTTGAGCCGCGCCTGGAATGTAGTATGGATTGTCGTATTCGGTGCCCGGAGCCCTTGCCGAGCGTCCCAAGGCACTTTCTTCCAACTGACCTGCACCAGCCGCTTTGTTGAAAAATCTGGAAATAAACTCTCCTCCAAATTGTCCGCCAAACATGAAGTTCAGGCTGAAACTTTTGTAAGTCAGTTGGTTATAGAAACCGGCGATCCAGTCGGGATTGTAGTTACCCAGGTACATGTCTTCGGTAGTCGGTCTTGGATAGGCATCATTAAAAATAATCACCTGCCCTTTCATCGGACCATCCGGCACGCGCTGGTAACCCGGCCCCCAGATCGCCCCCATTTTCTGACCGACCCTTGCCTGGATCGAAGCGTCTTCGCCTGGCGCGGCCTGCACAATTTTATCTACTTCATCGCTCAGCGCCACCACTTTACCTGCATTGTGGGACCAGTTAATGTTGAAATTCCATTTGAAATTCGGCGTGCTGATCGGCGTCGCATTGATCATCACTTCCACACCCGTATTCTTCACCTTACCCGCATTGATCTGGCGTTGAGTTGCTCCTGAACTTTGCACCAGCGGCAGGCTGATGATCTGGTTTCTGGCGCTGATATCGTAATAAGTTACATCCAAGCCGAGGCGATTATTGAAGAAACCAACCGCTGCACCGAACTCGTAAGTCGACGTAATTTCAGGTTTCAAATTGGCATTCAGCAAGGTACTCGGCCCCACAAGCGCATAGTTATTGCCCCAGGGACTCGCATTGCCATACGTATTGTAGATCGAATACGGTCCGGTATCATTGCCGACCTGCGCCCAGCTACCCCGCAACTGCGCCGAGCTGATGCCTTTGGGGAGGTTCAGGATACTTTTCAGGTTGGTATTGAGGCCGACGGACGGATAAAAATAAGAGTTGCTGTTGATCGGCAGTGTGCTCGACCAGTCATTCCGCGCATTCACATCCAGGTATACCAGGTCCTTATAATTGAGGTTAACAACCCCGTACAAGCTGTTGATCCGCTTTTTGTAGCTGCTCGACGAGCCGGTCAGCGGGCTGGCGGTATTTTGAATGGTATAAATGCCGGGGATCAAAAGCTGCGGCGCAGTCGTGGATTCGCTATGGCCGATGTTATCGAAACGATTACCTCCGAAAGATACCGTGTAGCCAAAATCGCCTTGCTTGATTGCATTGGTGTAAGTCAGAAGGAAGTCCGTATTTCTCTCTTCATTTTTAATAGAAGTCGTTGAAAAAGAACCACTTTCCACATCCACTGTACTCACTGCCCAGCGCATCGGACGGAAATCATTATACAAATCCGTCGCCGAGCGAAGTTTCAGTTTCAAATGATCATTGAATGCATATTCCAGCGCAATGTTTCCGTAAATGCGGTCCTTGTTCTGGCCCTTGGTATCCTCGTATTGCAGGAAAAACGGGTTATTGTGGTTCTCGCCATAATTGTATTGAAACTGTCGAACACCTTCCAGCCCTGGCTGCCAATATTTTTTCAAACTGTTGATGTTCACATTCCGGCCCATCCAGGTAAAAAAGTACATGAATGTGTTGCGGCCGTAACCATTATCCGGGCGGTTATTGCTGTTTTGTTTTACGTAATTGATGTTGATAGAGGAAGTTAGCCTTTTCGTCAACTTGTAGCTACTGTTCAGACTTACCTGGTAGCGTTTCAGATCATTATTCGGAATAACACCTTTTTCATTCAGGTTTGTGAGGGAAAGCCGGTAGTCCCCGTTCTCATTTCCGCCGGTGAATGCCAGGTTGTTATAGTATTTTTTCCCTTGTGTAAAAAAGTCCTTAATGTTGTTAGGCTGTGAAACCCAGGGGGTTCTGAGCACATCGCCGCGGTTGCTAATCGCCACGTCGCCGCCGCGGAAGCCGTTGGTAGTAGGTGAATCAAACTGCGCCTCGGTGGTGCCAATGTTCATCCGCGGCCCCCAGCTTTCGTCATAATCGTCATTGTCCCCGTTCGGGTACGCCGACCAGCTCGCACCGAAGTTCGAACCTTCATATTTACCATTGTTTCCCTGCCCAAAATCATTCTGAAACTTCGGCAACCGGCCCACTTCTTCCACAAAAAGGTAAGAGTTGAAGCTCACGCCCAACCCTTTGCGGTTGCTGCCTTTTTTGGTGGTGATCACAATCGCACCCCGCGCCGCCCTCGAACCGTACAACGCCGCCGCAGCTGGTCCTTTCAAAACGTTAATCGTCTCAATGTCAGCCGGGTTGATTTCCGATGCACTATTTCCATAATCCGCACTGCCCGAGTTACTCGTGCCATCATTACCCACGGGTACGCCATCAATGATAAACAAAGGCTGGTTGCTCATAATCGAAAGCGACGATTCCCCGCGGATCGTGATCCGTGAAGAAGAGCCTACCCCACCCGCGCTGCTAATGTTCACCCCGGCAATTTTTCCCGAAAGGTTATTCACAAAATTCGTAGCCGGCGACTGGTTCACCACATCACCCGTGATCTGCTGAGTAGCATAGCCTAACGATTTTTTCTCCCGCGTAATCCCGAGCGCAGTTACCACCACTTCGTCGAGCACATTGGTATCTTCCATGAGTGTGACGGTCACCGTTTTCTGGTTTCCCACCGTCAGTTGCTGCGATATATAACCGATAAAAGAAAAAACCAGCACATCCGTCTCCGCATCTACGCTAATGCTGAACGTACCTTCTCCATTTGTAGCGGTACCTTTCTGACTGTCTTTCACCACAATATTTACCCCCGGCAAGACCTGTCCTTTGCTGTCCACTACCTTACCCTTTATTTCAATAACTGCCGACGGGCGCGAGACAACATCTAATAACGGTTCACGCTTATACGCAGCAGTTTTCTCACTTGAATTGGTCAGCATTCCGCTTTTTCCGGCGGGTAACTTTCCGTTACCCGGGCCAGCCAGCAGCGGTTCGGACGTGGCGGCCAGGATGCCCAGGGCAACAAGACCGTACCTCATCATCAAAATCGGTTTGGCAAACGTTGGTTTCATAATATATGGGTTTATTGTGTTCAATGCTCCTGCTGGCCCCGTTTTGGACAGGGAGTACGCGCAAATGTTTGGGCGATGAAAACCGCTCGTGAACCGCTGACTCTATGTTATATCTTGATACCGCTCTGCAACTGAAAGATACTATTGTTCAGTAATATTTAACCAATAGTTTCTCAATTATTTACAAATGCGAAGTTATGGGATTGAGATGTGTTGGAGGTTATGGGAATGTTAATTAATACTTAACTGTTCGTAAGGCGAAGAAATCGTTTTCTGAACTTATGTTCGTGATGAGCATTTCATAAAGCAAAAAGGCTCACCTTTTTTAAGAGCAGCAAGCACCGTTCACTCACAACCCCGTAATCGTATACAAAACCGTCGTCGTGTAAGTCTTCACAGGCAACGTAACCGACAAGCCCTCAATCTTATACTGTACCGGAACATTGTCGCGGCCGAAGCCCAGGCCGAGGAGACCGTTGAAGAAGAACTGGGGGGTGGAGGACAGCAGGATGTAGTTGGTGCCGCCGGAAATGGTGACCAGGCCAGTGCCGTCGCCGGTGCGCCTGACGGATAGTTTGAGTGCGGAGTTCCAGTTGGAGGTGGTGCTCATTGAAACGCTTACTGTCCAGACTACCAGCGAATTAATTTTGATTAATGTGTGTGAGGCGCCGGTGGTTTCGGTGTGTTCGTAATTTTTTCCCGCGCTGGTGATGGTGGATGATAAGGTGGGCACCGACCAGGTCCCGCCGGTAGAACTGTTGGATATGGTGATGCTCTGGCTAAAAACGCCCAGACTGCACAGCCACAAAAAACCGGTCAAAATGGCCTTTTTCATCAGTTATCGACCATCGTATAACGCACCGTCACACTGCTCGTACCACTTTTTACGCTGCTGTAATTCTGGATTTCGAGCGAGTATTTCAGTTTATAACCACTTGATCCGTAAGTATTTCCGGTATATGCACCTTTGCGGAATTGGAACTGCCTACGCCAATTGCGTTTCCGGCTTCCGTCGGGGCGGTCATGTTTAATGTTACATTGGTCGAGCTGCTATTTAGAATGTCGATCAGCGCTACAGAAGGCATTGAAATGCTGACATTTACATTGGCCGTACTCTGCCCCGCAGCCTTAAAAGGCGCACAAAACAACTGCAATATGTACAGCCCACACCTCATTTTTTGACCGATACTTCAAAACTTTTATCCGAGAAATGTATCCGCTTTTCATTCGGCTTCACCCGGAAAACCACATTCATATTTTTATCCATTTCCACATCTAGCGGCCGACTGGCATCTTCAATCACAAAGCGGTCCTGGTTGCCAGGCACAAATGCCGAGATTGTCCAGTTTCCGGGTTTCATTTCCTTGAAAGAAAAATAACCGTCCTCATTTGGCTCGGTCAGGAAGCTGGTATTTTCACTCGAAAGCTTAATTAAAACAGTCGGCTTATCATTAAAAACGGCTGATAGACCATTCTGGCCCGGTTTTACAAAATCCACTTTTCCCACGATCGAGCCGGTGCGGGTAAACGGAATGTCCACTTCTTTGGTACTATCGGCCTTCACATCGAGGTACATCGGAATGGTAATGTTAGGAATGACGCCTTCTTCGCGGGATTTGTTCTGGACGACGGCAAGATAGTAGCGGTCGGGCGCGATGCCTTTGAAAGAAAATTGTCCGGTACTGTCTGTCAGGAACTTATGGCTGCCCAGCTGCACCAGGTTGCCTGCTTTTGAAAATCCGGTCCCGGTCAGCCTGCCTCTCACAGCGCCCACATTGCGTCGGCGTGACAAAGGTACATTCAGTTTTAAAGCATATTTAATGGTAAAAAAAAGTGTGTTCTGGTCCCGGTTGCGGACATTCGGAATGTATGAACGTCCGCCTGTAAACGTCATCCGGTGATGTTTTAAATCCAGCACGACCGACGCATCGACATAACTTCTTCTGACAAAAAGCTCGTCGGGCGCGTAGTTGTTGCGGTACATAAAATTGGCGTACAAATTCTGTTTCACATTCACACGCGCATTTCCGCCATAAAAAAACAGGTTTTCGATCACGTCGGAAGTCGAAAACTTGCTGGTATGCTGGTGCTCAAAATAACCGCCGAGCCACACCGAACGAAAGAAACGGAATGCGGGCTGGACCAGGTTTGAAGATGATTCTTTCCTCGCTGTATTATCTGAAACCAAGTGATTACGGGAGTAGCCGTAGCGTCCCTGATAATACATCGTAAACTTCTCTGAATCAAAGTTATAGGAGACATTTCCAAAATTTTCGGTGTAGTGAAATGATGCGGGTGTCTGCCTGTCTTGTCTTTCCTGAGTGGAATAAAATACAAAAAACCGGTTCCGCCGGTTGTGCTGGTAGGAGGCAAAAGCCATGTAGCTGCGGTCTTTCGGCGAGATGCTGTAAAATGTGGCGTCAAGGCTTGGGTTAATGTCGGAGAAGTTGCCGGTTATGCCCAGCGTCAGTTTTTTGGTTATGTTAAACCCAATGTTGTTGTTGATTAAAAGACTGTTATGATAAAAACCATAGAAATTTTTTCCTGCATAAACCAGGTTGCTGGACACATTGATCCACTTGCGGTTGAGCTGAAATCTTGCGAAAGCGCCGTAATCGGTTTTTTGTTTGGCATTACCTACTACAAATTCCGTTTCCAATCTGAATGACGGCTTTCTAATCTCGCCTGAAATGCCTGCCAGATTGGACCAAAAATGTTCATTGCGCAAAACCACATTTTTGGACATATAGCTGAGTGCCAGCCCGGATGTTTGCCCGATCCTGAAATTCATCCGGCCGCCGTACGATTGTTTTTGGGTTTGGGTAAATCTGGCGTTTTGAAAAAACAAGGTATAACCCAGCTTTTTAAATTGCTGCTCCACTTTCGCGCCACGCCCAAAACGCCCGAATTCCATCAGATTATTGAGTTGCAAAACATAATCCCCGACCGAAACGACCGTCTTCTTTTTGTACCGATATTCCAGCGAATACTGGTCGTAGCCGCCGGCAGCCGGGAAAACGATCTGGTTCGGGCCGCGTACAACAAAGTCAATGTGGTGTTTTTCATTCTGGTCGAGATACCCGCGGCCGTTTGCAAAATACTGGTAAGCAATGCGGCTTTTCCCACCATAATCATAGTTTAGATAACCTCCACCTACTTCAATTGGCAAACGAAACCACGGGTCGATCTTTTTTATCCTGGAAGAAAAAACCGGCACCGCAACTACTTCATAAACATTCATTTGCAGGTCAGCAGCTTGCACTTGCAGGTCGGAGGAACTTTCCCAGGCATTTTTATCGGTAAATGGGATTACCTGCGTAACCTCGACATTGACCTGGGTATCCGGTTCCAGGAGCAGGCTGTCCTTTGCATTCCGGATTTGCCCGCGGTTGGTTTGGAGGTGGAATTTTTCAGCTTTGTTGCCTGAATTCCGGACCAAGTACTGCACCCGCAAAGTATCGCCTTCCCTGACAAACTCCGGGTGGTTCACAACAAATATCTCGAGTTTTCTGACTTCGCGGACGGTAATGGTCACCTTGGTTTCCACTACGTCGGCGCCGGACTGGATCTTGAATCGGATCACAAAATTCCCGGCAGTCACTTTCTCGGGTGCGGCAATCACAAAAAAATACCTGAGGTGATCCTGGGCGGTCACCCTCTCCGGTCTGCGCTGGGAAAGTAATTTCCAGTTTTCCGGAAGGGTAACCGACTCCTGAACCGAGTCTAACAGAGGATTATTGGATTGTACGTCAAAAAACAAGGTAAAATGCCCACCCGGATCAACCATCCCCGGCGTATTTGATAACCTGACCTGTATGGGCGCCTGGCCGAACAATTTCAGATTGATCAGAAAAACAAATATGAAAACGAGGCGGGCCAATGTGTGTTACTGTTATTCAATCTGTAACGAAATGTTCGAACCGAATAAATCCTGCTTGGTATCTGCGATAATGACGCAGTCGTATTTTCCTTTTGGTTGCGGAAGAACCCGCTACTACATTAATGTCGACGCCGTCCACGAGCGCGCTTGTTTCAACTTCCACTCTTTTCGTTTTTACGCCAGCCTGGATGGATGAATAGTTCAGCCAAAGTGTGTTGTTGTCGGCAGGTACCGCGATTTTTTCCCCGGCCTCGGTAGGGGCAATAAAGGAGGCGCTGATGTTTTTTGTTCCACTCGTTTCAAGGTCCAGAAGTGCCACGGTCGGGATCACTACAGTGAATGATGCTGGTCAATGTTCGTGTCGGTTTGCGCATAGCCGGATAGTGAAAAACCAAGACTAAGAACCAACATGATGACGGTAACGGAGGTAGATTTTACTAACTGCCCGAAAAAAATTATTTCCCCATGATTTCCCGGCGATGCGCAGTACCCCAGTGATGCAATTCTTCCAAAACCTTTTCTATTGATTTTCCGTGATCGGTGATGGCATATTCAACCGTCGGCGGGAAGGTATCGAACACCTGCCGCGTAATGAGTTTATTGGATTCTAACAATTTCAGTTCCTTCGACAAAGTTTTGTCCGTGATGCCCGGAACCTCCTTCGAAATCTGCTTGAACCGCCTGCTCCCCGACGAAAGGGCGAAAAGGATCAGCATTTTCCACCGTCCTTCCAGGGTGTCCAGCGCATCTTTGATCGCGAGTGCATTCATGGGGCATTTTCCGTCGCTCAGCATTCTTTTCCGGTTGTTGGTTAATCACATTACTATCCATTTGGAAAGCGCTATCCAAAGTGGAAGTGCTATCTCACGGAAAGTAAAGGTAGCTAGTTTTGCGGCATACCTCAAACGCATTTCAAATGTCAGCAAAAACAACACGTATCATCGCTACCGTACTTCTGGTTATCCCAATCATCGTTCTTAGCATCGGCGGCGTCATGAAAATCCTTGGCGCCGAACCCGAGATGGTGATGCAATTCCTAACCAAAGCAGGCTTCGGCCCCTACATCACCCTCCTCGGCCTCACCGAGCTCACCATCGCCGGCCTCCTCATTTACCCCAAAACCAACAAAACCGGCTTCCTCCTCGCCACCAGCTACTTCGCCGGCGCACTCTGCCTGGAAATCTCTGGCGGTCAGCCTACGGCTTCGGTGGTGTTTTTGGTGATGTTATGGGTTTCTATGTTTTTGAGGAAGCGGGAGGTGTTTGTTTGAGGGGGAATGTCCACTTTTCCTGCGGTCGGTTTCAGTTTTCCTGCGGTTCACATGCAGCGGAAAGGTCATTTTATCTTTGGAAAATCATTTTCAAACTAAAACGACTGCATTCGTGGAAACAACTCTTATCACCCAACTTAGCAAAACATTCGAAGAAGCAGCTCATGAGCAGGACGGCGTTGAATACTGGCTAGCCAGAGAATTGCAGGAATTGCTCGGTTATTCAGAGTGGCGCAACTTTTTAAAATCCGTTGAAAAAGCAAAAGAAAGTTGCAAAAACGCCTCTGAGAGCATCCAGGACCATTTTGTTGACGTCAACAAAATGGTCTCCATCGGTTCAGGTGCGGAGCGAAAACAAGAGGACATCATGCTCACACGCTACGCCTGCTACCTCATCGCGCAGAATGGTGACCCTAAGAAAGAGCAGATCGCTTTTGCGCAGAGTTACTTCGCAATCCAGACACGCAAGCATGAATTACTGGCAGAGCGCATTCAAATGATGGAACGTTTGCAGGCCAGGGAAAAGCTGGCGGCCACAGAAACGATCTTTTCTAAAACGATCTTCGAACGAGGTGTAGACCACAAGGGTTTTGCGAATATCAGGAGCAAAGGCGACAGCGCATTATTTGGAGGTTACAATACCAGTGAAATGAAACGTAAGTTAGGCATAACAGAAAGCCGTCCGCTAGCCGATTTTCTGCCGACAATCACCATTTCTGCCAAACAACTCGCTACCGACATTACAAATTTCAATGTTAATAAAAGTGATCTGCGCGGTGAAACACATATTTCGGAAGAGCATGAAAAGAATAATACGGATATCAGGGACTTGCTAGGCAAGAGCGGTATTAAACCCGAGGAACTGCCAGCAGAAGAGGACATTAAGAAACTGGAAAGAAAAGTAAAATCAAATGATAACAAACTGCTGAAAGACAAATTGAACGTGCCGAATAAAACCAATAAATAAAGTTTTCGACTTCCCTCAAATCAATATCTTTACAAAACTCAAACGCCTAAACCGACACCCATGAGCGAGATTAAGAAAGAGGATATCAAGCAGGAAGTATTTGATCTTTATGACGATTATGCGCATAACAGGCTGGAAAGGCGTGATTTTGTGCAAAAGCTTTCGGCTTATGCGGTCGGCGGCATTACGGTGGCATCCCTGATGAGTTTTTTGATGCCTGACTACCATGGTGCAGTCAAAATCCGTGCGAATGATCCCAGGCTGCAATCCGATTATATCACTTACGATTCGCCCAAAGGCGGCGGGAAGATTAAAGCATTGCTTTCCAAACCGGCCGATGCGAAAGGTAAGCTGGGCGGCATTATTGTTGTCCATGAAAACCGCGGCCTAAACCCGCACATCGAAGATGTGGCTAGGCGGGCTGCATTGGCGGGATTTGTTTCGATTGCGCCGGATGCCTTAACACCGCTCGGTGGTTACCCTGGTAATGATGACGACGGCCGGACCATGCAGGCCAAACGTGATCGCAATGAAATGAATGAAGATTTTATCGCCGCTTTGGACTACCTGAAAAACCATAAAGACTGCAATGGAAAGATTGGCGTGGTCGGTTTTTGCTTTGGGGGCGGCGTGGCCAATATGATGGCAGTGCGCGTGCCTGAACTGGCGGCTGCGGTACCATTTTACGGCGGACAGCCAGCAACCGAAGATGTCCCAAAAATCAAAGCCCCGCTGCTGATACATTATGCCGGCCTCGACACCCGCATTAATGAAGGCTGGCCTGCATACGAAGCTGCTTTGAAAGCTAACCACAAAGAATACACCGAATATATGTACCCCGACGTGAACCACGGCTTTCACAATGATACCACGCCTCGCTACGATAAAGCGGCTGCTGAACTGGCCTGGAAACGCACCATTGACTTTTTTACAGAAAAATTGAAAGCCTGATAAGCTGACGCTGGTAACAGGTTTTCAGCCGGATCACCGACATGTCGCCGCTGGAATACCGCAGCAGGTATAATTGGGAGGCGATCTTGATTTGAATCAGGTGCCTGATTGGAGGCAGTTTTCTATTTTCGTTTTTCCAAACAAACAAAATCATGGAACACAAAGCGTTATCGATCCGGCCATTTATTGGCGCGAAAAACTTTGACATTTCAAGAAGCTTTTATCGCGACCTGGGTTTTGAAGAAGTAGAGCTCGGGCATGATATGTCACTTTTTAAGGTTAGTCAGCTGGGATTTTATTTGCAGTCCGCCTACGTCAAAGACTGGATCGACAACACAATGCTTTTCCTGGAAGTGGACGATGTAAACCGGTACTGGAACGAACTGGTGGCACTTAACCTGCCTGAAAGATACGAGGGCGTGCGCCTTACCCCAATTAAAACGGACTATTGGGGCAAAGAATGTTTCTTGCACGATCCCTCAGGTATCCTCTGGCATTTCGGCGAGTTTTTAAAAAAATAACAGACCAGATTATTTCAACAAAAAACTACTGCGCACGCAGATAGCGGACCGGATTTGCGATGGCCGCTTTTAAAGCATGGCCTAAAACCGTTAGTGCAGTAATGATAGCCATCAAACCCAGCGCGCCAAAAACCAGCCAGCCGCTCATTTCAATGCGGTGCGCATATTGCCGCAACCACATGTTGGTAATCCACCAACCGAGCGGCGCGGCGACCACGAAACCGATGAGCATCAACCTGCTGAATTCTCTTCCAAAAACCCACAATAATTGCCCGGTCCGTGCGCCAAGTATCCTGCGCATCCCGATTTCTTTCGCACGGTTTTCGGCCATGAATGTGACCAAACCGTAAAGCCCCAGGCAACTCATGGCCACCGCGATGAAAGCAAAAATCTGTACAAAACCAGCCAGTAACCGCTCCATTTTTGTAAATGAATTTAACAGATCGTCGACGTTGTCCACTTTGTAAAGCTGGTCGGGTAAGGTGGTATCCCATACTTTCCGGACGGCTTTTTGGGTTTGGCTGGTAACATTCGGTGTGAATGTCAGTATTGCCATGGTGGTATGTTTCGGATCGTGAATGAGGGTGGCGGGGAGGATAGGCTGGTGCAGGTCGACGACACGAAAATCTTTTACCACGCCGACAATGATCCGGTCGGCATCTTGTATGCGCAGGCGTTTACCCACTACACTGCCGGCGGGCGCGACGCCGAGCTGCCGCACCAATGTTTCGTTCACCACTACCTCGCTGCCGGTGGTGTCGGCCACATTGAAATTGCGTCCTGCGACCAGTGATAAACCGAATGTCGAGAGGTAATTTTCATCCACGGCCCTGACGCGCGTCTCGAAAGGTTCGGGCTGGGTGGCGGTGTTGTAGCTGAAAGAACTTGGGCCACTGTACGGCGAGGCCGGCGGATCACTGGCGAAGCTGACAGACTCGACACCAGGCAGTTGCAGCCAGCTTTCGCGGAGCAAATCACGGGGCACATCCTGCTGGGGAAGCCACACGACCTGTTTATTTTTATGCGAAAATCCCCAATCCACCCTCTGCATGTGGCGAAGCTGCGCGGTGATGACGAGCACGACGATCAGGAAAAGCTGCGCGAGCAAAAATTGCCCGACGATCAAGGTCCTGCGCATTGTGAAACCTCTTACTGCACGCGTCAACTGACCTGCAATCGCCTTTTTTGGATCAAAACCGGACATCACCCAGGACGGGTAAAGCCCAGCAAGCAAAATGACTGCCGCGATGAGCGAAGCAAACCAGAGCAGCGCATTGGGCCTCAATAATTGCAGGACGGAAATGTCGGTATGCAATGTGGGATCCTGGTTGTTCAATGTTTGGTTCACGACCGGCATTGCCAGCTGCGTCAGTAACAATGCGACAAAAACCGCCGCAATCGTGAGCAGCGCGGTTTCAAACAGGAAATGTTTTAATAATTGAAAGCGGCTGCCGCCCACTACTTTACGGACACCCACTTCCAGCGCCCGACGCATGGCCTGTGCGGTGGCGAGATTGATATAATTAATGCAGGAAGCGAACACAAGCAGAATCCCGACGGCCATCAAAGCATATAACACTGGCCGTGGCGCCATGCCGCTCCGCTCGTGGTTGAGATCTGCGAGCGGGAAGAATTGAAATGCAAAATGCGACGCGTCTTCCTTAGACAAATGCTTTTTTAGGACATTGTCCAAAGCGCCTCGAAGCTGCTGCGGATTTGCTCCTTTTTTGAGCAAAACAAAACACATACTCTACAATCCCTGCCAGCCAGACAATGCAGCGGGCGACTCTAAGACGGGAATCGTGGCGTAGGAAACCAGGCCATCGTAGCGCAGCTGGGTGTTACCTGGTGGATTTTTCATAATGCCGGTCACGGTAAGGTCCACGCGGTTATCGAGCCTTAAAGTGCGTCCGATGGGAAGTTTTGTGTTAAAATATTTTTGGGCATACCGCTCGCTGAGCACGATGGAGTTCGGTGCAGATAATGCTGTCTTCGGATCACCGCTGACCCATTCCACACCGAAAAGATCGAAATATTGGGGCTCGGCATATGCCATGTTGCGGGCCTCATTGAATTTTTTCGCCCAGCCGCCTTTGCCATTTGGAATGCTGATGGTGCGGCCGAAGAACGTTTCCAGCCTGACAGCACTTTCCACAAAAGGATATTCCTGCCGCAGTACTTCGGCCAGCGGCCGTGGCGCGGCGTCGGTTTGCATGACCTGCTCGCGCTTTACGTCGGTCACCACCCAGTACGACCGGTCCATGTGCGGATGGTAGCGGTCGAAGCTGAACATATAATTGACGACCATGAAAATCACCAGGCCACTCGCCAGTCCAAGGCTCAGGCTGCCGACGCGGATAAAATTTGTCTGCCGCTCGCGCCAGACGCGCCGCCAGAAAAGGGTCAGATAATGTGATAGCATAGGTTCGGTTTAAGGATATAAATTACATTACAAATACAATTATATATAAATAAACTACATATAAAAATAAACCTAACTAATTTATCGCTGGCGTAACTTTTTTGGAACCCAGGTATGGCCCTACTTTGGAAATACCTGCGTCCGCATTCTACATTGGTTTTTTTCGCCTTGCTCCTTGCGGGAGCGGCCCAGTTGCTGACATTGATTGATCCGGTGATTTTCGGAAAAATCATTGATCAGTATAGCACCAATAAAAATCATCTTTCTGAAAATGAGCTGATCAGCGGCGTTACCCGCTGGCTTTTGCTGGCGCTGGGCATCGCGGTTTTGGCGCGGCTATCCAAGGCCGGGCAGGACTACATTACCCGAAAAGCCGTGGCACGCTTCGGGATGTATATCTTCAATGACGGGCTGAAACAGACATTGCGCCTGTCTTTCCAGGAATTTGAAGAGAGCCGCAGCGGGACTACCTTGTCAGTTTTGCAGAAAGTCAAAACCGACGCCGAGCGGTTTATCAACTCTTTTATCAATGTGCTTTTTTCGTCGCTGGTCGGTGTCGGTTTTCTGGTTTGGTACAGCATTAACCGAAACTGGCTGCTTGTACCGGTGTTCTTTGTCGGCGTGCTGCTGCTGGGATCACTTACCGGGCTGGTTTCCAAGCGGATCAAAGGAATTCAAAGGTCGATCAACCGGCAAACCGACCGGCAGGCGGGCGTGATTACCGAAAGTTTGCGCAACATTGAATTGGTGAAAAGTCTCGGACTGACATTCGCGGAGATCCGGCGGCTGAATGCTTTAACGCTGGGCATTTTCGAGCTGGAAATGCAGAAGGCGAAGAAGGTCAGTTTCCTCTCTTTTTTGCAGGGAAATATGCTGAATCTGCTGAAACAGTCGATTTTATTCATTTTGCTCTGGCTCATTTTTCGCAAAGTGCTGAGCACCGGCGAGCTGATCGCCATGCAGTTTATATCTACCGCCATTTTTACGCCTTTGCAGGAGCTGGGCAATATGATCATCCTGTACCGCGAAGCCGATGCGTCTTTGAAAACATTTGATTTACTGATGCAGAAGCCCGTCGAGAAGCGTCCGGAAAATTCTATTGAACTAGGCAAACTGGAAAGTCTGCGTTTCAGTCACATTGTTTTCCGGCACAAAACCGCGGGTTACAACGCAATTGACGACATTTCTTTCGCGGTATCGCTTGGGCAGACAATTGCTTTTGTGGGGCCATCGGGCTCGGGAAAATCGACATTGGTGAAATTGCTCGTCGGACTCTATACGCCGGTGAGTGGCGAAATATTTTTCAACGAAACACCCGCGACTCAGATTCGCTACAACCCGCTACGGCGGCAAATCGGCTTTGTGACGCAGGATACGCAATTGTATGCCGGTACCATTCGTGATAATCTATTACTTGTAAAACCCGCTGCAACCGATGAGGAAATCGAGGAAGCCCTGCGAAAAGCTTCCGCAACAGCATTGGTCGCCAAAGCTTCCGACGGGATTAATACAGTTTTGGGAGAAAACGGGATGAAGCTTTCGGGTGGCGAGAAGCAGCGGCTTTCCATCGCGAGGGCATTACTTCGCAACCCTCAGCTGCTTATTTTCGATGAAGCTACCTCCGCGCTGGACTCCCTCACCGAAGAAGAAATCACCCACACGATCCGCGAAATCTCCACCAGCCGCCAGCAAATGACCATCCTCATCGCCCACCGACTTTCGACGGTCATGCATGCGGATACGATTTTTGTTTTAGAAAAAGGAAAAATTTCGGAGTCCGGCTCGCACGACGAGTTACTGGAACAGAAGGGATTGTATTACTCGATGTGGCGGCAGCAGGTTGGGGAGCGGCGATGATGCTATCACTTAGTCTACAAGCATTTTTTTCAATGTTTCTTTAAGAGAATCGATTTCCTTCTTTGATAAAACACCAATTCTCCCGCTAATTCGTGTTTTATCCACCACTTTCATTTGATCCACGGCTATCGAACCGGCTCTTTCTGCCACAAAACAGAAAACCCGCCACGGATAAGATTTGATGGTCGAGGTTATGGGAATAATGATTACGGTGCGTAGAAACTGATTCAATTCATTAGGACTTACCACCACACAAGGCCGGGTCTTCGCTATTTCACTTCCGATCGTAGGATCCAGCAAAATCCAGTAAATTTCGTACTGGCGTACTTCACTTACCACGTCCACTCATCTTTTTCGAACTCCGTAGGCAGCTCGTCCATCAATAGTTTGTCATCACCTGCTGCATGCATTTGCTGCGCCGCTTCTGCCCAGCCAAGTCTTGGTTCTGGTTTGATGACAATTTTCCCATCTTCTACCTCTACATCCACACTGGATTTGAAAGACAAATTGAGTTTTCGCAAAAGATTTGCAGGAAGAATGATCCCCTGACTATTACCGATACTGATGATGTTCGCTTTCATAATGTTATAACGTCATTTAAGCTCTTAAACAAATATCGAAATAAATGTTATAACAAACGAATTCTTAAAGAACTCGAATTTATACGACGACATCACTACCGATACCTCCTCTTCCAAATCTTAAACCAATTCTTATTTGCCGGATAATTTCGGTGTGCGGCGAATTTATTGACCAAGATGGCGACGAGAAGTAAGATGAGGGCGCCGGTGAGGACGGGGCTGAGGACATACATATAGCCAAGGCTTTTGATTTTTTCGGAGCCGATGTTGGCGATGAGGGCGGTGGCGCCGCCGGGTGGATGCAGGGTTTTGGTCATTTGCATGGCCACGATGGATAGGGAAACGGCGAAGGCAGAGGACAGCCAGATTTCATTGGGAATAATATAATGTACTGTGACGCCAATGAATGCACAGATCACATGCCCGCCGATCAGGTTGCGGGGCTGGGCCAGCGGACTGTTTGTAATGCCGTAAATCAGGACCGACGAAGCCCCGAAAGAGCCGATCAGAAAAATGTTATCGCTGTCGGTAAACTGCGGATTGTTGATCAGCCCGATCAATCCGATACCTGCGAAGGAACCGATGAATGTCCAGAAATGGTCTTTAAAATCGACCAACGTTTCCTTGTACACCACATACCTAGCCAGGCGAATGTGCTTTCTAAAACGTCTTCTCAAACCTTTTAATTAAGATATAACCTATCAACCGTCAAATTTACCCAATAATCTGACACCCCTGTTGCCTGGCATACACCTTAAAGTTTTCTGATTTATTTTATTTAGAATGATTATGGTTAACTTTGCCCGCCTTCCGTAAAGCCCGAACATGCGAGGCGGTTGCATTTCAACATTTCTGTTTTTATGAAAAAATTATTCATTGCCTTTTTTGCCGCATTTTCGCTGGCTGCGCATGCCCAGCAGAATGTTCTTTTGGACCAGGGATTCTGGAAAAATTCGCCCGACGTAGCTGCTGTGAAAGCGGAGATTGAGAAAGGGGCCAGCCCGTCTCAGTTCAACAACAATATGTTTGACCCGACCGTACTTGCGATCAATGCTGGTGCACCAAATGAAACGGTGAAATTTTTGATCGAACAACCTGGCAATGCGGTAAGCAAACTGACGCACGACGGGCGCATTTACATGCACTGGGCTGCCAGCAAAGGCAATGTAGAGTTGATGGAGTACCTGATTTCCAAGGGATCAAGCGCCAATTTGATCGATGCCCACGGTGCTACGCCGATCAATTTTGCAGCCGGAAATGCCCAGCAGAACCTGAAAGTATACGACCTCTGCCTCGCCCACGGCGCGAATTTGAAAAAAGACCTGAACCACGACGGCGCAAATGCTTTGCTGATTGCTATTCCCAATGATAAGGATTTGGTCCTGACCAATTATTTCGTCTCAAAAGGCCTTGATATAAAGAGTGTTGACGCGGCTGGCAATAATGCATTCAGCTACGCAGCGCGCGGCGGTAATATTGAAATTTTGAAAACACTTTTGCAAAAAGGTGTACCGGCAAATCCTTCTGCGATGCTCATGGCGGCCCAGGGATCACGCCGCGGACCGAATTCCCTTGAAGTGTACCAATACCTCGAAAGCCTGAAACTGAACCCGAATGTGATCGGCAAAAGCGGTGAAAATGCGCTGCATTACATTGCCCGCAGGGCGAAACAGGACGATGTTATTACCTATTTTCTCTCAAAAGGCGTGGATATAAACAAAGCGGACGAGGACGGAAATACGCCATTTATGAATGCGGCTGCATCCAATTCCGACACGGCTTCCATCGCGCTGTTGCTTCCGAAATTGAAAAATATCAATCAGGCAAATGCAAAAGGCGTCACGGCGCTGGCGATGGCGGTACGCAGTAATTCACCGGCGGCAGTAAGTTACCTGCTTGGAAAAGGCGCAGACGTACATACGACTGACTCAAATGGTGACAATCTTGCTTTTTACCTGGTTCAATATTACAATGCGCAGCGCGCGGCCGATTTTGATGCCAAAGTAAAACTGCTCGCTGACAAAGGTTTCAAAGTGACTGAGCCTGAGAAGAATGGAAATACCTTATATCACCTGGCGGTAGCGAAAAACGATCTGTCCCTGGTTAAAAAACTGGAAGGGTACCAAATCGACGTGAATGCTACAAATAAGGAAGGCATTACGGCTTTGCACAAGGCGGCGATGATTGCGAAAGATGATGTGATGCTGAAATACCTTATCTCAATCGGTGCAAAAAAGGATTCAAAAACGAACTTCGACGAGACGGCATTTGACCTGGCTGGCGAGAACGAGTCGCTGACAAAAAACAATATTGCTGTTAACTTTCTTAAATAGATTTCATGTCTGCTTTTATAAAAACGGTGCTGATAATCGCAGTACTGACATTTGCCCGCCCGGCGGCCACTTTTGCCCAAACCAGCAAGTACAAATGCATGATCCAGATGACGAACTACCAGGGCGAAGGCGCCTACATTGTGGTGTCACTGATCAATAGTAAGGATGTGTATGAGAAGACATTATATGTGATGGGGCCGGATAAAAAATGGTACAAGGACTTGAAAGAGTGGCATAAATTTCAATCTAAAAAACCGGTGAACATCAGCGCGATTACCGGCGCGTCGGTCACTGGCGGAGACCGCTCGGTGAATGTTTTTGAAATTGAAACTGCCAAAATCAATGCGGGCTACAAGCTGCGGTTTGAAACTGCCGTGGAAGACCAGAAATACAATGTGAAAGATGTGGAAGTGCCGCTGACGACCGAGGCGCTTTCTGCAAAAACGGACGGCACGGGCTACATTCGCTACGTTCGGTTCAGCCCCAATTAACGCTCCGCGCATTTTATGACTATTTCGATATGGAGATACAGCCACCTTGCTTTGGCTGTATCTTCTTTTCTTTTATTGACACTGGCATCGGTCACCGGCGTGATCCTGGCATTCAAGCCTTTGATAGAAAAAAACCGGTCGTATCGTCCGGACGATTTCAACGAGATCTGGCTTTCGGAAACATTGCCGGTGCTGAGAAAAAAATATCCCGGTATCAGCGAGCTCAGTGTAGATGCGAACCAATTTATCCTCGTCAAGGGCAGCGATGCAAAAGGTGAAAAGTTGCTGGCTTATGTGTACCCCAGAACCGGGAGAATCCTCGGATCTCCGGAAAACCCGTCGGAATTTTTTGATTGGGTAACTGCATTACACCGCTCTCTTTTCTTGCATGAAGCGGGACGGTTTTTTGTTGGATTAACTGCTTTTCTACTTCTGCTGATCACCATTTCCGGCACGATCCTCATTTTGCAGCGGCAGCGCGGGCTGAAAAGGTTTTTTAACACCATTGTCCGCGAAAACTTTGCCCAATACTATCACGTCGTGCTCGGCCGGCTGTCGCTGGTGCCGATATTTATCCTTGCGCTTTCTGGCACCTACCTTTCGCTGGTGCGTTTCGAATTGGTAGACACGAAACATACCTCCGTCAATGTTGATTTTGATGCGATAAAATCGAAGCCTGCCGCCCGGGACAAAGATTTTGCGGTTTTTCAAAACATTAAACTTTCAGATGTGCAGTCGATCGAATTCCCTTTTTCGGAAGATGTGGAAGATTACTATACATTGAAATTGAATGATCGGGAGATAACCGTCAACCAGATTACCGGGGAAATTTTGGGAGAGGTGAAATATCCGGCGGCTTTGCGCCTGACGGAACTCAGCCTCGACCTGCATACGGGACGGACCAATGGTTATTGGGCGATACTTCTCGCGATTGCTTCGGGCAACATTCTGTTTTTCATTTATTCCGGGTTTACGATCACATTCAAACGCAGGCAGGGCCGGGTTAAAAACAGGTTTACAGCTGCGGAAAGTGAGTTTATTATTTTAGTCGGATCCGAAAACGGCAGCACATTCACGTATGCAAATGCGATTCATCAGCAGCTGATTTCCTCCGGAAAGTCTGCTTATGTAACTGAATTAGATAACTATGCTGTTTTTCCAAAAGCCTCACATCTCATCGTGATGACAGCAACTTACGGACTGGGCAACCCGCCGACGAATGCGCTGAAATTTGAAAAAAATCTGAAAAAATATCCGCAGCAGCAGCCTGTCCAATTTTCCGTTCTGGGCTTTGGGTCACACAGTTATCCTGATTTCTGCAAATTCGCTTATGAGATAGATAACCTGCTCGGCCAGCAATCCTGGGCGGTTCCGGTGCTGGAAATCCATACGGTGAATGATAAGTCACCAGCGGAATTTAGTCATTGGGCAGATAACTGGTCGCAATATGCGGGTGTCGGGCTTTCAGTTTCATCGGAGCTCATCACAGCACGGCAGGAACGTCCGCACACCTTGACGGTTGCCAGCAAAACCAGCATTTCCGGACCCGGGGAAGCATTTTTGATTAAGCTGCACCCTACCACCAGGATACCTTTCACCTCTGGCGATTTGCTGGCTATTTACCCAGCCGACGATCATCGCGAGCGGCTTTATTCCATCGGCAAGATCGGTAACTATGTACAGCTCAGCGTAAAACTGCACGAGCACGGGCTTGGGTCAACCTATCTTTACGGACTGAAAACCGGCGATGAGTTCCAGGCCCGCATTGACTCCAATCCGCATTTTCATTTTCCAGAAAAGCCGAAAACCGTCATCCTCATTTCA
Organism: Dyadobacter luticola; assembly: GCF_005860805.1. Classification (GTDB taxonomy): domain Bacteria; phylum Bacteroidota; class Bacteroidia; order Cytophagales; family Spirosomataceae; genus Dyadobacter; species Dyadobacter luticola. Next base: position 2,364,477 of record NZ_VCEJ01000002.1, read on the forward strand.
AATGGTACCGGCATTGCGCCGTTTCTGGGTATGATCGATCAGCAGGTAGCTGACTCAGATTGTCATCTGTACTGCGGTTTCAGGGACGCAAGATCTTTTGGTTTGTACAAAAGTGTTCTCGAAAGAGATTTGGAAAACCGAAAACTGAAAAGTCTGCACATTGCCTATTCCCGGCAGGGTGAGAAGCAATATGTGAAAGATCTGCTTGCGCGTGACTCCGAATTTTTGGCGCAAACATTATCCGATGGAGGTACTTTGATGCTTTGCGGCTCGCTTTCCATGCAAAACAATGTGGTTAGTTTGCTCGAAGAAATTTGTTCTAAACAACTGAAAAAGAACGTGAGCTACTACCAGTCGCGCGGCCAGGTACTGATGGATTGTTATTGAAATTTGCTGATATCCAGATTTTTAGAAGTGAAAACTTTCCCATCGTCGGTAATCATCAGGCAGCTGTAATCCGGGAAACGCCGGATCAGTTTTAATCCTGCCTCTTTTCCCAGAACCATTATTGACGTACTGAAACCGTTTGCACGCTCGGCACTCGGTCCGAAGACGGTGACGCTCGTCAGCCCGGTTGCCGGGTAGCCTGTGGCCGGATTAATAATGTGCGAGTAACGTTTACCCTTGAAGGTGACGAATTTTTCGTAGTTCCCCGACGTGACGACGGCACCCTGTTTAATGGGCAGCACGGCAAAAAGTTCTCCGGAATGTTTCGGATCATTGATTCCGATCACCCAATCGCTTCCGTCGGGCTGCTTTCCCCACACACTCATATCCCCCGAACCGTTCACGATTCCCGCATTGATCCCTCTTTTCAGCATCATTTCCCGGCATCGATCCGATGCATAACCCTCGCCCAGCGCGCCGAAACCGATTTTCATGCCTTTCATTTTCAAGAAAATAGTAGAATGTGCTTTGTCAAGTACAATGTTCCGGTAACCCACTTTGGCCACCGACTTTTTGATTTCTTCGGCAGAAGGCATTTTGGTCATCGAGCCATCGAATTTCCAGATCCGGTCCATCGCCGCGAAGCTGATATCAAATGCGCCGTTTGTCAGTTTTGAAAGATTCAATGCCCTTTCCGTCAACTCAAAAACCTCAGCATCAACCTTGACGGGCTTAATCCCTGCATTGGCATTTACTTCCGAAACCTCTGACGTAGGCTTCCAATCCGATATCAGGTTTTCTATTCGGGTTACTTCGTGAATCATCGTATCAATGTTCATCTCCGCGGTAAGGGAGTCTTTCGCTACGATGGTTATGTCAAACCGGCCACCCATGAGCAGAATGGTACGTTTCCGCAAAACCTGCGCCTGCGACGTTGAAATATAGAAAATAAGGATGCAGGTAAGAAATCTTTTCATTAAAACTGGTCGCGTGGATAGTATATGTGAAAACCGCTCAGGGCGCATTTTTTGTTCTTTGCTATTCAATTCTTCGCAGTCATTTTACAGTAGCCTTTTAAAGTACATAAGGAAAACGATTTTCAAAATTAGGATCGTAAATAAACTTTGACACTACGTGTCGAATGTTAAAATTCATTTCCCGATAATTAATTGATTTGTACCGGTGAATAATCGGATTATGCAAATTAAATCAGGAAGCAGCACATTTGTTCATATTCTCAGCCGCAATGGAAAAGAGAGTTGGGCGCCCGCCCGACATGTAATCCAAAGGTTAAGTAATAGAGGAACGTTGAGTAGATAGTGCAAATAACTTCTCTTATTTTAAGGGAAGTTATTTTAATTTTAAGGATGACCACCACTTTCCGAAGTATTTCGTAACCGTTAAATTATTAGATCGTACCGATGGTTAAACGGATTCGTGAAATGTAACTGGCAATTTCCATATTTGGTTTTAACACAAACCTAACATATAGAAAATGTCGATCGAGGAACTGGGATTATCCATTAATTGCGTCGCTTTCGTGGCGGTCGTCTCGAAGGATACCGTGGACGGAATGTTCAGAAGTACAACCTTCAAACTAAGTAGTCTCAGCAAAATCGGGCTGATATTAATTTTGAACCTGCTTATAGCGCAAGTTTTTGAGTTTAGCAATCTGATAACAGTTAGTAAAGTCATGATTGCCACACAAGCATTTGCATCTATTCTGTCTTTCGGATTTCTTCTTTTTATATTAGTTCTGAGGCGGGAATAAATTTATCTTTAAATCAAAAAGGCCAGCTTTATAATTGAATCAGTTTCAATTATAAAGCTGGCCTTTTTGATTATCAATTCTATTTAATTGATTTTATCTTTTCTATTATAGGCTATAAAAATTAAATAAATAAAAATAAGGATCGGAAATGACCCGATCAGCAAAGCCTGGTAAATGTGTAAATTCACGAAAAACAAATAAGAAGCCAAACCGCACGAGATGGTCAGAATTGTTGGCAGGATTAATTCATTTTGATCACGATCCGTTTTTCGGCTCGCTAATAATTTAAAAATCAAATAGCACCCACCCAGGACATCGATTACCGAGAATAATGTTATTAAAATTTTCATTTTCAAATTGTTTACTAATCGTCCAGGGAAGTAGACAGCTCTATCTGCACCAATGTGCCCAATGCTTCGCCGGCGTCATCATATTTATCAATAATTTTAACTTCCGCATGTTCGCCCTGCCTTCTGATCAGTTCCAACCTTTGCTGTGAGATCATCAGACCTTTGGAGACGTGCTTTTTGATACTGTTCGCACTTTTCTTTAACTCCATCGATTTTTTCCTGCCTATACCATTGTCCTCGATCGCACATTGCATTCGGCTATCATCCAGAATAGTGAATGAAATAGTCAAATGACGGTTGTCGGATTTGTGCATCAGGCCATGCCACAACGCATTTTCGACGTACGGCTGAAACAGCATGGAAGGAACCAGGATTTCATTGTCGAGAAGCTGGTCATCGCATTCTATCTTGAAAGTGAAACCGTTGCCAAACCGCATCAGCTCCAATTCGAGGTACAACCGCAGCACCGATATTTCTTCCTCAATCGCGATGAGGTTTTCGCCGGAATTATTCAAAATCAACCGGAACAGCTTGGCAAACTTGTTAAGATAATCCGCTCCTTCGCTGATCTTTCCAGTGACGATACATTCAAGAATACTATTGAGGCAATTGAAGACAAAATGCGGGTTCATCTGCGCGCGCAAGGCAATCAGCTGACTTTCGGCAAGCATTTTATTAAGCTGCAAAACCTGAATCTGGTTTTCCCGCGCCATTTGTAGCGCCAGCGCCTCTGCAATTTTTGTAGCGCTGATCGCGGCGATGGTCACCATGGTATTGAGATGCCGCTCCCGGAAAAAATCCTTCTTGCTATGTTCGGAGTCGATGACGCCCAACACTTTCCCCTCATACATAATCGGAACCGCCAATTCAGAAAACCGCTGCTCATCATCCATAATGTATCTCGGATCTTTCGAAGTATCCGCAATGATAAGTGGCTTGCCAGTTTGCGCCACCGTCCCGACTATCCCCTCGCCTACCGAAATTTCGATCGGATTATGTATTTCATGCCCTGTCAGATTTTTAGAACCGTACGCCGCTTTCTGCACCAGTTTGTCGGAATTTCGGTCCAGCAGATACACAACACAGTCTTCGAAATTCAGCTGCCCCATGCAATTTCTGGCAATATCCCAGCAAATTTCACTCACCGAATTCTCACCATAAGCCGAGTTCATGAAATAGCTGATCGTCTTGTCAATCTTCGCTTTCCTGACCCTTCTCAGATATGCGTTATAGATAATGCTCGAAAAAATAGTCGTTTGAATTGCGATAAGCAGGTAAAACCACCAGGTTTGCCACCAGTGCGGAAGTATTACAATGCCCAGTTTAGTAAAACTCCGCATCCAGCGACCTTTTCCGTCGGTGCTGCGAACCTTAAAAGTGTATCTCCCGGGCAGCAGGTTACTATAAGAAATCGAGAGCGAGCGGCCCGCATAGATCCAGTCTTTGTCTATATTTTCAAGCTGGTAACTGTATTGAAGCGAGGGAATATCCCGATGCCGCCGGGATGCGTACTGAAATGTCAGAAATGCATTATCGGGTTCAAGCTCTATTTCTTGCTGATTTCTGTAATTGCCCAATTCTCTGCCAAACGAACTGATCCCCGACAAAACCGGCGGATCAGAAACCCGGATATCCCCAAAACGGGACGGCGCGAGAATCACCAGGTGGTCGAGCATCACGGCATACAGCAGGCCTTTATGGAAAACAACGAAGTTCCAGTAATCCTGCAATGTTTTCCCCATATCCAGCTTGATCTTATTAGCCGTTTTCAAAACTGGATTTACCATCTGCAACCCCTCACCGTCTACCGTCCAGATGTTCCCGTTTGCATCTATATCGATGTTGTTGATCTGGTCGGAAATCAATCCATTTCCCGTATTGATGCTGTCCAGTAATGTACCTTTCGGGCTAAATTTGATCAATCCGCGGCCGAAAACTGTCGCCCAAATATTCCCTTTCGGATCTTCAATAGGTTTGTTAACGTAAAAGGAATTTGGATTGGTTACCGTAATCTTGGTGAACTTCTCGGTGCGGATATCAAAGCGGACAAATCCTTCACCTTCCATCGCAAACAGAATATCACCGTTGCGAAGCTGTAAATAGCTCTGAGCATACTGATATCTAAATTTACCCAATGATTCATCTTTTCCGTCAAAACGGTCAACTCTTTGAGAGTCAGGATTGTATCGGTAAATCGCGTCATCGTCAATCTGAAACCAGATTTTTCCGGTTTGATCCTGAAAAACGAAGCTCGCATAGGTGGCAGTTCCTCTCGGCGTATAACCGGTGAATTTCTTAATGTCCTTGTCGGGGCTGGTCAGGTGATAAATGCCATCGTGGCCCGCAAACCACCAGGTCCCGTCTTTTACTTTTACAGACATCACAAACCTGTTTCTGATCAGGTCTTCGTTTTGCGTCACAAAAAACCGCTTGTAAGTCCGTGCACTAAGATCATAATACACAATCCCGTCCTCCTTGCAGGCCATCACGTGCTGGCCGTCCACCTGAATGTGATTAATATGCGCAAAACCAGTATGATGAATAAACTTGAAGCTGGGCAATTTGTGGATGGCCACAAAAAGCGAATTGTTCAAATTTTTGCTGACACCATTGATCGTTCCCAGCCAAACATCACCATTTTCGTCTTCAAGCGCACTATTGAAGTGTCCGTAACCGATCGAGTAGGTCTCTTCCTGGCTGTAAGGAATTTTTTTAATCGGTTTTCCGGGTTCTTTGATGAAGGCGGCAAAAAGCCAGGTGGAAATCCAGAGCCGCTCTTTGCTGTCGACAAACAGAAAATTGCAACCGTCGGTGAGTTTGATACCGTCAAAATCGTTGTACTGCTCGACCTTATTGGTTTTCCTATTCCAGAAATACAGCGTTTTGGTAGCATTGGAGCCGTACCAGACATTACCCTGCTTGTCCAGCGTGATCGCATAAACTTTGGTCAGTTCCAGCAGCGGCAGTTTTTTCGGGTTTTTATATTGATCGTAAACGGCGCGATTTCGACAATCGAGGAAGTAAGTTTTGGTACCGCCGATCCAGAAGCCGCCGTCCGCTTCATCCCAGATGAATGCTGACACAATAAATCGCTGGTCCTCAATCATTTTCAATTCGGGGATGTACCGCAGTCCCCTCATCAGCTCTCCGCCGTGGAGCACATAAATTTCATTGGTGGTGATGACCCAAATCTTGCCCAAACCATCTTTGCGGATAGAAAGCACACTTTGATTTTTAACCGGCGCAAATCGTTTATCGACTGAAAACTTACCTGTATCCTTATTAAAAATATATATCCCGATCGTTGTGGCGACCATCAGGTCAGACTCGGTAGTATCTGCATAAATATCATTGACAACCAGCTCTTTCCTAGCGAGATTATTGACATACTTTTTAACAACCGCACCATCGTACCGGTTGAGACCATTGACTGTTCCAATCCATAAAAAGCCGTCCGGATCTTTGTGGAGGCATCTTACCTGCTTTGCACTAAGCCCATCCTCCCCCTGCAAGTTCTGAAATATATACTGACCCTTTCCCAGTAGCGGGATCAGAAAAATCAGTATACAAAGCAGTTTTCTCATGAGGTCGGGTTAGGTCTGAATTTCTTTCTTATCGGTTAATGATCACTTTTATCTGATTTGCTATTAAAAATCCGGCGGTGATGGATCACTTGGTTGAGCTTGTCTAAATATATTCTTTAACCGCTTTTTTCATGTATTGTAATTTTCCACCGGTCGCTCAAACTTATTTAACGGAAAAAGGCTTGCGTCAAAAAAAGAAGCGGCCCCTCCTGAAACTGAAAAGGTTCAAGAGGGGCCGCCTTGTGTGTTGTGATGTTGGTTAACGTCTGATAATCTTGATCGTCTTTTGCTCCGTCGCCGTTTTTACTGTCAGCAAATACAAACCTGAAACCGGAAGTTTGAAGGTATTTTCTTTTGAAGGATTTGCCTGCTGCATGACATTGATACCTTTTGAATCAACCAAACTCACCATCGAAGTCCGCTCCGGTAGCTTAATCTGCACATTTCCATCCGGTGACGGGTTTGGATATACGGAAAACTGAGTGATACTTTCAAACGCCGGAACAACAGAGATAATTCTGCTCATTGAAAATGACCCTATCCAGTCAAATTGTTTCAGTCGGTAATAACTGGTGGTACGCAATTCCCGGTCTGTGAAGTGATAATCTTTTTCTGTGTTGCTATCGCCGGCGCCGTCTATCCAGGCAATTTTTTCGAATATTTTTCCGTCGGTCGACTTTTGAAGTTCAAAACCCTTATTGCCGCTTTCCCCGGCAGTTTTCCAATGGATTTCAGCGTCGCCGGTGCTTGTAAGTTGGCCTTCAAAACTGATCAGCTTTACGGGTAGTACCGATAATTCGGGCTGTGTATTGATACTGCCCAGCACCCAATCGAGACTGACACCGCCCGCAGAAGCAGAATTAGAGGCTGCATAAATAGCGCCGGGGGAAATTTGTTGGGCTTGGAGCCGAAAGGCCACCAGGACGATCCCGAAAGTTAGATACAATTTTTTCATACTATTTTAAGTATATGGTCGGCATCCAAAGTAAGTGAATGTGATTAACACAGGAAAGCGGAAATGGCCGGTAATGAACCAACGGCAGATATCATTTAACTAACGGACAATTCGAGAGCCCTATGAAGGCAATTTCACGGAAAGGATTGCCTGTCAACAGCAACATTCGCTGGCCGGGATGACAAATCATCCGGTCGATGGCGAAGGGTATTTGAAGCGAAGAAACCTTTTCCAGCCGCTCGCCGATGTGGTAAAGTTCGAGGCCATGCATCCCTTTGTTCAGCACCAGCCAGTCGTCCATGATTGCAAAAGACCGAGTAGCGATGTCGATGGCGGAAACGAGATTAAAAGCCGTTTCGCCCACTTCAAACATTTGCAGATAACCTGTTCCGCAAATGATCAGGTAGCGTCCGTCCGAAGTGAATCCGGCCTGATAGCCAGGTTTTTGCAGATCTGTAACCTTGAAACATTTTTTAAAGCCCTTCTGGTTGAAATGCTGTACGTGCACTTCGCTGTAATTGGTGATATATACAATCAGGCTCATTTTCGGGTGGAGCTGCACATCTACCGGCACCTTTCCTTTCATTCTGATAGTAGCGAGAATATCCAGCGATTCCACAGCCATTTCGGCCATGGACATGGCCTTCCCTTCAAATGTAAAAATCTTATCATGGTGTCCCAGAACCGGTAAATGTCCCCGTACCAACCCGAAGCGATTGGCCATTTCCAGCGCAGAAGTAGACCCCGCCGGAACATCCAGCTCGTCATATAACTGCTTCGATAACAGCTTGAAACCGGAAATTCCCTGCGTGCGGATTTCTTCAAAAAGCGGATCGGGAAGTCGTTTATCATACATTCCCTTCATCTGGTAGGCCTCCACGTGATCATTTGTTTCCCAAATCGTTTTACGGTCAAAATTGCCGCCTGCTTCCAGCCAGACCACTTTCCAGGTGTCGGTCATGTAAAAGCCTTTTTCCTGATCCGAGACCCAAATGGCCTGGTTCTGGTCAATTTTCGGCGAGTCGGCTACCTTCAATAGTTCAAGTTTCATATCGATGATCCACTGGAATCCGTCCAGCCCGTTTACTGTTCTTTCAGATTTTTACAAACCTAATCGAAGCGATACGGTAGCTACTTTCCATTTATCCAGCGGATGATATGATTTATGCAAAGGCTTTTTGATCAGTATAATTCCGACTTTTCTGCTTCGTTTACGGAACCATTTATATGTAAACAGATTTTGATAGTTACGGTTTGAGGATGAAGACCTTTGACCCAAACCGCACCTTAAAACACTTTAACTTTGGAGAAAATGACTAGAAATGTTTTGCTAGTACTCGCAGGGGCCGCTTTTGCTTTCGCATCTTGCCAGAATAAATCGTCGGAAAGCACCGATACAGCCAGCGCCGACAGTACTTCCTCGGCACCTGTGGAAACCCAAAAGGCAAATTCTGATTACAAACCGGCATTTGAAGGCCAGACCCGGATCGCCGGCGTAAAATCCAAGACCGCTTACGAAGGCAAAGTACTTAGCAGCGACCTGAAAAACCCCTGGGGCATCACTTCGCTCCCAGATGGCAGGCTGATCATCACCGAAAAAGCAGGCGACATGCGCATTGCGACCACGGACGGCAAGCTGAGCGAGCCGATCACGGGTATCCCGGCGGTGAATGCAGAAGGACAAGGCGGTTTGCTCGGCATCCGCGTTGACCCTGATTTTGCGACTAACAGAATGATTTATTGGGTGTTTGCAGAAGCCCGGCCTGATGGTAACCTCACTGCGGTAGCAAAAGGAAAACTTTCGGCCGATGAGAAGAAAATTGAAGGCGCAACAGTGATTTACCGCGCTACGCCTGCATTCGCAAGCAATCTGCACTACGGTGGTCGAATTCTTTTTGACAAAAATAACAACCTGGTAATCAGCACCGGCGAGCGTTCGGATACAATCACACGCCCGCAAGCGCAACATTTAAATTCGAGCCTTGGAAAGGTGATCCGGATTACCAAAGATGGCAAGCCGGTGGCTGGAAATCCGTTTGAAGGTAAATCTGGTGCTAAGCCGGAGCTGTATTCCTACGGTCACCGCAATGTGCAGGGACTGGCATTTCATCCGGTTACCGGCGATTTGTGGGAAGTGGAATTTGGTCCAAGAGGCGGCGACGAGTTGAACCGTATTGAGCCAGGCAAAAATTACGGCTGGCCGACCATTACTTATGGTATCGAATACAGCGGCAAGAAGATCGGAGACTCTATCCAGGTGAAAGAGGGTATGGAGCAACCGGTTTATTACTGGGATCCCGTGGTTTCTCCGAGCGGCATCACCTTTTACAGTGGAAATGCGATTCCTGAGTGGAAAAACAATCTGTTTATCAGCGGTTTAAGCAGTATGCAGGTAACCCGGTTGGTAATAGAAAACAACAAAGTAGTGGGAGAAGAAAGGCTGCTGAGCGGCGAAGGGCAGCGTTTCAGGGACATTACCGAGGGCAAAGACGGCGCGCTTTACACGGTGACCGATCAGGGTAGGCTTTACCGGATCTCCAAGAAATAATTATTCTTAACTTTAAAAAAATGCCGCCTGGAATGATCCGGGCGGCATTACCGGATTTCCAACGCTCCTCTTTTACATTCAGAAAAGGTTTATGGTCGGGTTCGGAAGACTGCTCTTGCTGTGTTTCTGCTGCATCCTCTGGCAGGATGCGCTTGGTGCGCCGGGTAAGCAGCGCACTTATGCCGTCGTGATCGGTATCAGTCAATACCAAAATCCCGCCCTCTCCACGCTCCGGTTTTCCGACCGTGACGCCACTTTGTTTGCGGCCTATTTACAGTCCAAAGCAGGCGGCAATGTGCCCGCAGGAAATATCCGACTGCTACTCAATGAAAATGCCGGGATCGCTGCGATTTATGATGCCCTAAACTGGCTGCAGGAACATTGCGGCAAGGATGATAAGGCATATATTTATTTCTCGGGCCATGGCGATGTTGAGACCGAAAACAAGTTCAGTCTTGGTTATTTACTGGCCTACAACTCCCCGCCGAACAATTACCGAAACAATGCAATTGCCCTGGAAGACCTCAACAAAGTAGCCAACCAGCTTTCTACTGAAAACAACGTCACCGTCGTGCTCGTCACCGACGCCTGCCATACCGGCAAGCTGGCGGGTGATTATTATAAAGGCAAACAACTGGTTGCCCGACAGTTACAGCAGATTTTAAACAATGAAACAAGGCTCGCCGCCTGCGAGGTGAACGAAGAAGCGGCAGAAAGTGAAGACTGGGGTGGCGGTCGCGGGGTGTTTTCTTACTATTTATTACAAGGTTTGAATGGCCTGGCTGATCTCGACCAGAACGATACCATTCAACTCAAAGAACTCAATCGCTACCTGGATTCGGCTTTTATTACGGATAAAATTCTGGTCAGGAATGCACATAAGCAGCATCCGGTTTCCGATGGTAACCCCTACCAGACGATAGCGATGCGGGATATTTCTACCTTAAATAGCTTGACGGCAAATGTCGCCCGTAAACCCGGCGGCCCGCAGTCCGCAGTCCAGATTTTCGGATCGCTCGCGATCCAGCCGATCGACTATTTATTTACCTTAATAAAAAACCAAAATATTGCCAGTAAGCTGCATTTCAGCACTTATGGCCACATTTCACCTGATAGCCTGCCGCTCCAAATCGTGGAGGAATGTATCCTCTACCAGCAGCAGCTGGACAAAGAAAAGGCAACGAACCCGGAGCGAGATAAAACCTATTTTTTTGCCAGGACCGACAGCCTGCAAATGTTGAAAACCCAGTTTTCACGGAGCCGCAATTTGACCAGGAATTTCAACGAGCGCTTTGTGCAGCTGGTACACAGCCAGGCGCAGGAAATGGTCAACGCGTATTTGTCGGGTGACATTGATGAGTTGGAAAAACGGCAGTATTATTCGGATGACAAGTTTTACTCCAATTTTCTGAGCATGCTGCGGGTGGCCTTGCAGGTGTGTCCGCAGGATAATTTTTTGTATCAGTTACTAAATGTGCAGGAAGCCTACCTGAGCGGATTGTCGCTGCGGCTACAAATGGCTACGGCGCCCAAACCGGCCCCCCTGCTCGACCAGGCCTTTTCTTACCAGGAGCAGGCCTTGAAACTGGAACCGTATGCGGCTTACATTCACAATGAGCTGGGAAATTTGTACATACTCCGCAAAAAATACGCGCTCGCCGACCGGCATTTCGACATTGCACGGGAACTATCGCCGACCTGGGCGGTGCCGTGGAGTAACAAGATCCGCATCGGGCTGGCTACCAGAAATCTAAGGAAGGCGATAGAGGCATTGCAGATCTCGGATTCGCTGCAGCCCGACCTATCCTATTCTTTTGTCAATGCAGGTTTGGCGATGGAGCAGCACGGTAACCTGCTGGCTGCCGAAAGTTATTTCCTGAAAGCGATCCGCGAGAATGAGCGGCATTTTTTGCCTTATGAAAGACTGGGCAGCATTTATACCAGCACCGGAGACTATGGAAAAGCCGACTGGTACCTTACCGAAGCTGCGTACCGAAAACGCGGTTATTCGCTGAATATGGACTATTTCATCACCGGCCTGGCATCGACCGGCGCGCCTCCCCGCTATCCAGGTGATTGGCTATCGTGCGACATGTTCCGCGATGTGGCAGCACCAGCATCAAAGCCCTATGTGCAGCTCGTGGACGCATTGAAAACCATGCAGGAAAATCCGGAAAAGACTTTGCAGTCCTTGAAGCGGCTTTCGGCTCAGCATCCAAAAATGCCTCTTGTGCAACATTATCGGGGCAAAATGCTTTTTGAGCGTAAAAAATGGGCCGAAGCCGAGCCGATCTTGCTCGATTCGATCAATACTTACCAGCCTGACACCAGCCTGGCCGATTTTCTGCAAAAAAGCATTGGTATGCGCAGCGAAGCGGACACCTGTTTATTGGTGCAAATGATCGGATATCAGTACAATAGGCTCGAAGATCACTACCTGCTTGCAGCTATCAACGAACATTTAAAACAACCTGAAAAAGCATTGCAGCGATACCAGCAGATTTCTGACATTGAAAATAACCTACTGAAAGACCAGGCCACTTTTCAGGGGGATTTTGCCAAAACAGACAACCCCTGGTACGCGGAATTTTTACAGTATTCGCCTTACGCGCAGAACCCGGAATTGGCGCCATTTTTGCCGCTCCCGGAAATGGCTGGATACCTGAAAATAGCTAAAAATCAGGAAGATGCGGGTGATTATCTGTCTGCGGAAAAGACCTATCTCCGGCAGGTACAGCTGAACCTGGAAGTGGGAAACGCCAGGGTGGCTGCTTTGCAAAAAATGAACTTCGCGGTGAGTAACGCGAGGTCGTATCGGATTCAGGTGAACAGGCTGGCGGAGGCGGCGACTTTTCAGTTTTATGAAAGAATGGACAAGCTGTTTCCGCGGGATAGTGAGTGGCAGAGAAAGGCCGGAATATTCCTGTATAACCGGCTTGCGAGGGCTTTTAGTAATGTTCCGGCTGCCAGTTACGAGCTGGCTTACAAAATCCTGAAAAGTTACTCTTATCCGTTTTTGGCAAATGAAAGCTTTGGAACGGTACCGGGTCCCGGTGAAATTCAGGTGGCAATTCCGGGCACCGGAGAATTCCTGCAAGTAGCTTTTCCCGTATACGATCCGGCCCTGGTTTCCCTGGAAAAGTTGAAAATGGCGGTCCGACTGTCAGGAGATTTGGAACCTGATCCGCATTTGCTCGAAGCGATTGCCGATTTGCTTAGCTGGACAGGGAAGCGCAAAGAGGCTTTGGAAAAGTACCGGGAATTGATCGCGCGGCATCATCCGGACGCAGCGCTCCTTACCAAGATCATCAATTACAGCATTGCAGCCCAGGAACCTGATTTGGCCGTGCAGCAGCTGGAAGTTTTGTATAATCGGGGAGAGACAACCCGGGCTCAAAACATGCAACTGGCTGACTGGTATGCATTAAGCGGCCAACCCGGGCGTGCGACGATTATTTTGGAAAAAGAAAAAACAAAAAATCCGACGCTGCAAAATGAGGCTTCTTTGATTTTGGCAAAAACAAACCTGCTGGCCGGCCGCAAATCCGACGCCCTGACTTACCTGCAAGCCGCGCCCGCTTCCCTGCACGCCGACGCTGAAAACCGCAACCCGGCAAAAGCCGTACAAGATTATTCGCTCGCCCGGTTATATGCCCGTCAGCGACAAAAAAATAAAGCATTTGCTGCGTTATACGAATCACTAAAAAACGGGTTTACGTCGGAAAACGTCGTGGCAACCGACCCTGCCTGGGAACGTTTGCGCAAGTCTGCCCGATGGAAAGAAATGATGAAGCAGTACCCGTTCCAGCCGCGCGAAAAGTTTTATAAGCAAGACCACGATCGGGACTGGTATGGCACTTTGGATCAGTTACTTAGCGAATAACATTCACTTTGAAACCTCAAACCGCGCGGATTGCAGCCGGCGATTGTTCACGCAGGGGCCATCGCCTTTACAGGGTGCCGAGAGCGACAGTCGGGTTGCCTTGGCGCGGGTATTTGCCAGCAGGCTCAGCCAGGTAACATTACTCCCCGAGCCGTATAGGACATTGCGCATTTCGGACGTAAACGAATGTGTGAAATAGCCGCCCAAATCCGGATTTCCCACTGCAACCTGGTACTTGTCGGCCGATCCGATAAGGATAGAAACCGGCTTTTCGGGAAAGAAAAGTTGTGCCACCAGATATGCATTGATTTGCGGCTGGTAACCGGGAGGATCTTTGACAACGAGCGGATCGGGGCCGAGGGGCGCCGTCACGCCCACGTCGCTGTTACAGCAGTCGCTGACGCAGAGCGTGACGCGGGCTTTCTTTTTGAGCAGCATTTTACTAACTGATTCCAGGCCCAGGTTATTTTTTCCCAGATCCGCATCCTTATTAAGTCGCAGCGACATCCTGGGATACAAACTTTTATCGTCCGTATACCGAAAACCGTGGCCGCTGTAATAAAAAACGACAATGTCGATGGCAGTGGGACGTATACCGGCCAGCGCACTTTCAACCGCTTTAATACTGAGGCTGGGACCAGAAATCTTATAAACCTGGATCTCCATGTTCATATCAGCCGCCAGCTTCGTGAAAGTGCCGGTTACTTTGTCCAGATCAATTTTCGTCGTCTCCCCGATAACCTTGTCGACGGTATTGGCGACGCTGATGAGGTAAAGCTTTTCTTTTCTCCTGGGCAGGCTGCCTCGCTGCCCGGTATTGCCGGTTTGGTAAAGGATGTCGTTGAAAATGTCATCCGATTCATTGTAAAAAACCCGCACGAGATCGGTTTCGTCCCGCAGACCCGTGGCACTTTTTTGCTGGTTTACAAGCATTTCCGAGGAAATCCAAGTACCGTCGGGTAAATGATATTCAATGTTTATTGGAAGATAATACAGGTTTTCGCCCGCTTTTTCTTTTTTAAATAAAATCCTGGGTGCGTGAAAACCATCGATGGTAGTAGCGAGAATGGGCAGTGGCTCACCGTCCGGAATAAGGTAATGATCCGGATTTTGGATGCCCTGGCTAATGTCCGTCGAATCAAGCAGGCCGACTTCCAAAAGCCTCTTTTCACCCGATGCGGGATCGACATACCGGACCCGCGCAATGCCGGAACCGTTATTGGCTAGTGTTAAAAAGGTATAGTAAGTGAGGGGCGATTTTCCTGGGGGCGTTATTTTATTTTCAAAATAAAAATATGACTGCCCAAATGCCTTTAAACCAAACCCTAATACCAAAAAAACGAAAAATCCGGCAGCAAAATACCTGAGGCAAAACTGCCTGAAATACCTGCAACCGGATTTCTCGTTCATAAAATTCTACTTCGTTTTGCGGCCCTCAGGACGGTCAGAGGCAGAAGAATCCACAATCGGCATCGTGTCTGGCGGCATTACCATGCTGGTGTCGACCTGCGAAGTATCCACCTGCATCGTATCCGCAGCGTCTGCTTCTTCGGCTTTCTTTTCGCTGCTGCATGACGTAAACATCCACGCGGCGACTAATCCGGTAGCGAGCAAGCCGGAAAACTTGATTTTGTTCGTAATTTGTGGCATATCGGTCAGATTTGGTTGGTCAAACTAACAATTTATTCTTAGAATTGTCAAAAATTAAAGAGATTATTTTCAATTTTTGATTTTCAGTACGCTAATCCTCGTCAAATCAAGTTGTTCGCATCATTTTATCTGGGTCAAACCGTGGGACGGTTAACGATTCTGCTCTGCCTGACAGCGGTGTTATGGTGCTTCTATTTGCCCGATGCGAAAGGCCAGATCAGCAACCTTCGCGTACTCAAAGAGAAGCAAAGTAAACTCATTAAAAATCCTGATTACCAGCGAGATACCGCTTATTTGAATGTCATAAACCAGATTGCTTTTCTGTATGCCGACAGCTATCCGGACAGTGCTTTGATACTCCTGAAAACAAATGTGATCGGCTGCCAGCAGGCTTCTTATCAAAAAGGTGAAACCGACAGTTATAAAATTACCGGTAATGCCTATATGACAAAGGGAAATTTTGAGGAAGCGCTCAGTTGGTACCAGAAAAGTTATGAGCTGGCGGAGCGCATTCATTATCAGGCTGCATTTCCCGGGATAAGAAATAACATTGGGCTGCTTTATACGAGCCAGGGAAATTATGCGGCGGCGTTGAAAGAGTTTTATTCGGCTTTGAACGCTGCCGAGGCGATCCACGACAAATTCGTCATGAGCAGCACGCTCAACAATGTAGCGATCATTCATTTTTATCAGGGAAAAATGGACTCGGCCGACAGTACCTACAAACAGACGCTGGAAATCGCCAAAGAAATCAAAGATACCATCGGTATTATCCTGGCTTACAACAACATTGCCGAAGTGAACATTGAGCAAAAGGCTTTGCCGCTCGCATTGAAAAACCTGAATACCGCATACGCGCTCGCCCGCGGCTACAACAATCCGGAAATGCTCACGATCGTATCACATTCGCTGGGCAACACGTATTTTCAGATGGACAGCCTGACGAAAGCGGCGGGGTATTTTGAGGCTGCTTCCAAACTCGCGCAGCAGCACGATTACAGTACTTCGGCCTGTAAGGCGCTGATCGGGCTTGCGCGGATTTACCAGCGGCAGGGGCTTTTGAAAGAAGCATTAAAAAATGGCCTGGAAGCGCTGGAAAAAGCGAAAGTGATGGGCCACACCCAGCTGCTCCGCGACGCCAGCGAAATTGTGTCGCGGATTTATGAAGATATGGGCGACGGCAAAAATGGCCTGACTTACTTCAAGCAATTTAAGATTTACTCCGACAGCCTGCGTAACATTGAAAGTCAGCACATTGCGGCGGCTTATGATGCCAATCTGGAATTTTCAAAAAAAGAAAGCACCCTGCAGCAGCAGAATTTGCAGCAACAGTGGATGCTCATCGCGGGCGGCGCGGCATTGATCCTGACCATCGTGATCCTGGTGATGGTGAACCGCAACCGGCAGCGGCTCGATAGTACCTATAAAGAATTGCAGCAGAAGAATGTGGAGATCGAGTCGCAGCGGAACCGGGCGGAAGAAGCATTGAAAGAATTGAAAGCGGCTCAGGCACAGCTGATTCAATCCGAGAAAATGGCAAGCCTCGGAGAAATTACGGCAGGTATCGCGCATGAGATCCAGAACCCCCTGAATTTTGTCAACAACTTTTCAGAAACCAGCATTGAGTTGCTGGACGAGATCAAGGCCGAGCTGGCCGCGGGCAATCCGGAGCTGGCGATGGAAATTATGGAAGACGTGGTGGGCAATCTGGAACGTATCCACCAGCACGGCAAACGCGCCGATTCGATTGTAAAAGGCATGCTGCAGCACAGCCGAAACAACAGCGGGCAAAAAGAGCCGACCGACCTGAATGCGCTGATCGACGAGTTTGTGCAGCTGAGTTACCACGGCCTGCGGGCGAAGGACAAAACATTCAATTCGGCGATTGATAAAGAACTCGACCCGGCGGTGGACAATATGCTGCTGGTGCCGCAGGATATGGGCAGGCTGATCCTGAACCTCGTCACGAATGCATTTCACGCGGTGCAGCAGAGGCAAAACCAGGGAAGCGATGCGACTTACCGGCCAGTAGTAACAATTGTCACGCAAAAACTGCCTCACAAAGTCAGGATCACGGTGAAAGACAATGGTACCGGCATTCCCGAAAATATCCGGAACAAGATTTTCCAGCCGTTTTTTACCACCAAACCTACCGGCCAGGGCACCGGTCTCGGCCTTTCGCTGAGTTATGACATTGTGACAAAAGGGTACGGCGGCAGCATTGACGTACAATCGACATTAGGCGAGGGCTCGGTGTTTACGATCGAGTTGCCGGGATGATTTTTGAATAAAGAAAACCTTACGCCGCGCTCGTGTGTTGATCTGAAAAATCATTACCCGATCGTGAAAAAAATACACTTCATCTTCCTCCTGCTGCTTGCCTCCTGTACTGCGAAACTTCCGCAACAATACGTTACCAAAACCCTACCCGATTCACTGCTGCCTGCCCGGCGGCACGTTGCTTTTGAAAACGAGGTAAATTTCCGGGACCTGGGCGGCTTTAAAACAACCGAGGGACGTACATTAAAGTGGGGGAAAATTTACCGGTCGGATAATCTTTCCGAATTGAAAACCAGCGAATTTCCCAAATTTGAAGATTTGCACATTAAAACGGTTTTCGATCTTCGGACCAACCAGGAGATTGAGGGAAAAGAAGATCATTTGCCAGCAGGCGTAACGCACCTGCACACGCCGACCGTCGCCGATGAGGCCGGGCAGATTGCCGGACTGAAAAAACGCGTCATCGATGGCGGGCTCGATGAGGCGGAGGCAAGAAAAATCACGACAGACTTTTACAAAGATGCCGTGAGCGTGAATGTGGATTCGCTGCGGGGCATTATCCACCGCATTCTGGATCAGAACGAGCCGGTTTTGTATCATTGCTCTGCCGGGAAAGATCGTACCGGCATTGTTTCCGCATTGATTTTGTCGATCCTGCACGTGGACCGCGAGACGATCATGAAGGAATATTTAATGTCCAATTATTACCGGGCGGAGAAAAACAGCAGGACTTTGGGAAAAGCCAAAGCCGGGAAGATCATCAAGCGAAAAATGGATCTGGATGCGATAACGGTGCTCATTACGGTGGACGAAAGTTTCATGCAGGCGGTGTTCGATACCATCGACCAGCGCTATGGCGGGATGGACAATTTTATCAAAAATCAGCTGGGTTATGACGCTACTGCACGGAGCGAATTAGTTTTGAAATATACCGACTAGTCATTATCCTATTTTGCTCCAATTTTACCGGTGGCTTACTGGCATCTGCCGATAGTTAAATGGAATGCAATGCTTAATCCGATTATGTTTTAATTCGGATTAAGCATTTGTTTTTATGATAACCCACCTTAAACCATCATTGCAGACATTTTATGAACTGGAACCTCCAACAACAGAGACAGAAAGCATTTTGCGAAGCCATGAGCAGTGAATTTTATGCAGTTGCGCCTGACCAGAAAGTCGGGATATCGCGGAACATCCTGGAAGCAGCGCTTCCGATTTACGGTCTGCGGATCGCGCCGGAGGGCGACAGTAACGGCTGGTATATCTGGGCCGGCCGGGAATTAAGCCTTTTCGAAGATTTTTTCCTGCCACTCCATGTAAAGCATCTCGACGATTGGAGCCCCGACGTCGTAAAATTCCTTGCCCTCGCCCCGGGCTGGCGCTTCATCAAAGCCGGTGATTACGAGAATGTCTGGTTTGATGAAAATCTGCTGCCTCCGGGAAATGTGGCTGACCAAGCTTAACACAATTTTCTTCCGCCAATCGCCTGGCGGTATCTGTCAGGCGATTGATCCTTTTTTTACATTTTCAAAAAAATAAATCTGCCTCGCTTGGTAATCTCAAATCCTTAAACTTACTTTGTCTATATAATTGATAGACTATGGCTTCGAACCACCCGCAGCTGTATTAAAACACAAAATCTTTCGCAGATATGAAAGCGATTATTTTACGTGACGCAAGCCTGGCTGCCCGCCCAGGCCAGGTGGTGAATCTTATGCTGCAGCACGCGGCTTCCCACATTACATTTCCGGCGACATTCCGCACCATGCAACATTGTTGTTGCTGACCCCGCATTCCTGCGCATCTTTTATTTTTCAGTAATTCAATTTCCAATTTATCATGACACAGGCCGACGTAGTCCTGCTGGCTAAAAAAATAGCCGTGGGAATATTCCTGACCATTGTGCCCTTTCTGCTGATTGTCGGCGGAATCTGGCTCGCGTATACACTGATCAGTTAGCGTATCATTTCACTTTTTACCATTATCACAATGAAAATCGAAAAAGAAATCCCGCAGCAAATCAAACGGGATGCCGTCATCAGTGTGCTTCTGTATGTCGCACCGATCGTATTGATGTTTGCCTTCTTTTATTTTACGGGCCAAAAGCCCTGGCAGGGAAGCAGTGGGCTGCCTTTCAAAGTGCCGCAATTTTTGGAAGCGATTTTTAAAAACCTCAGCTCGTGGGGCTTGCCAGTCATCGTACTGGTAATCGGCGTCGTCGAATTTATCCTCGGTCTGTACGAAAACAAATGGACCAAAAATGAAAGCGTGCTCGACATTGTTTGCTTTGTGATTCCCAAAATCGTTGTGAAGCCCGTGGTAACCTATTATAGCTTGCAGCTGCTCCCACAAATTTTGCCTGCTGCCAAAGATGTATTTTCCTGGGTCCCTTTCTGGTGGGCTTTCGCGATTATCGCCGTCGCCGACGACCTGACGCAGTACTGGTACCACCGCCTGCACCACCAGCTCCCCTGGTTATGGCGTTTTCACCGCACCCACCACAGCGCGCCGTACATGGGAATGGCGATGGCGAGCCGCCAGAATATCATTTATACCATCTTTTTCTCGCAAACTTACCTTACCGCGGCATTGACGTATGTTGGCCTGGGTTATGCGGCACTTTTTGTTAAAGTGATCAAATCGCTCATTACCACAGGCGCACATTCGAGCATTCCCTGGGACAAGCCTTTTTACGAAATCAAGTGGCTCAACCCGATCGGCTGGGTACTGGAACGGCTGATCTCGACCCCTGCCACGCACCATGCGCACCATGCCGATTCGAATGATGACGGCATCGGACATTACAAAGGAAATTTTGGTAACATGTTCTTTATCTGGGACATTATCTTCGGCACCGGCATCATTACAAGGAAATATCCTTCGGCGTACGGTATCAAACATTATCAGGAAGAAGAATGGTACGCGCAGTTTTTGTGGCCGATTCTTAAATCCAAAAAAGAAGGCAGCGAGCTCTCCGCAGGCGGCCCCATGGTAGGCGACGAAGTAGCCCCAAAAGAAATTGTTATCGAGCCGATCGGGCTGGAAGCACGCGTCGCGAGTTAGTTTATTTTACCAATTTTTTACAATCTGATGGACAAGAAAAAATTTTACCTCCTCCTATGGCTGGTGGTGCTGACTTCTGTTGCCAGCCATGCCCAGGACGTTATTTCGGGCATTGTCAAAGACGAATCGGGCCAGGGATTGCCGGGTGCGACAGTCGTTGAAAAAGGGACTACCAGGTATACGCTGACGGACATTGACGGAAAATTCAGCATTCCCGCTGCTAAAACATTCCCTTTTACGCTGCAAATCAACATTACCGGTTTTCAGCAGCAGGAAATTGAGATTTACGAATTGACTACCGAGGCCGTGGAGATTGCCCTCAAAACAGCCAATGTGCTCGATGAGGTGGTGGTGATCGGTTATGGCGAACAAAAGCGGAAAGACATTACCGGCTCGGTGGCTTCGGTGCCGATCGAGATCAAAAGCCAGCCGGTAGCTTCTGTGGAGCGCCTTCTGCAAGGTTCGGTGGCCGGAGCGGTGGTGACGCAAACCTCCGGCCAGCCGGGCGGGGGCGTCAGCGTGCAGATCCGGGGTAACAATTCCATCACCGCCGGCAGTGACCCGCTTTACGTAATCGACGGTTTCCCGATCAACAACGATTATTCCCTGGCCGATGCAGGCGTAACCGACGGTTCGAAAATCAACCCGCTGTCAACATTGAATACCGCTGACATTGAGAACATTGACGTACTGAAAGATGCGTCGGCGACGGCGATCTACGGTTCGCGCGGGGCAAATGGTGTGGTGATTATCACAACCAAAACCGGGTCGAAAAACAAATCGTCGATCAACTACGACGCTTTTTACGGAAGCCAGCAGGTGATCCGCACAATTCCTTTGCTCAATGCCGGACAATGGTGGGCGCTCCGGAAAGATGCGGCTGCCAACTCCGGAAAAACGGCTTCCATCCCGATTGTGACCGGTTATTCGCTGGATACGACCGGCGCAGGTACCGACTGGCAGGATGCTGCATTCCGGCGGGCTTCCATGCAAAGTCACAACTTGTCGATCCTTTCCGGATCAGACAAAACCAAGCTGGCGGTTTCGGGTAACTATTTCAAACAGAATGGTATACTTCAAAATACGGATTTCAGAAGGCTTTCGGCCCGGGTGAATGTGGATCACCAGTACAATGATCGCTTCCGGATTATGGCCAATCTCAATGCGAGCAATATCAAAGCGAATGTGGCTCCCGCGGCGATCGTCGGTAACCTGCTGCAAACGCCGCCTGCCCTGCCGATTTATCAGGATAACGGCACATTTGTGATCAACAGCCCGTTTGAGTCGGCCCTTCAAAACCCAATCAATTCGCTTAATAATCAACTGAATGAGACGATTACTAACCGTTTTCTTGGCAACATTTCGGGAGAATATACGATTATCGACGGTCTGAAAGCGAAAGTGCTGATCGGCGCCGACGTGGTGGGTAACAAGCAAAACCGCTACCTGCCAAGTACTACGGCAGAGGGTCAGGCGCTCAGCGGCGACGCAATCGTAGGTTCGGTTTTCACGACTAACTGGCTGAACGAAAACACATTGAGTTACGACAAAGATCTTAATGAGAAAAACCGGGTGAATGCGGTAGTGGGTTTTACAGCCCAGACTTCTAAATCCAAAAGTACGGTGGCAGAAGCCGCGGGTTTTGCGACGGATGCATTTTCTTATAACAACCTCGCGACAGGTATCACCAGCATAGCTCCCCGCTCGGCAGCCAGCGAATGGTCTCTGGCTTCCTATCTCGGCCGGATCAATTACGCTTACGATGACCGCTACCTGCTCACATTCACCTTGCGTGCCGACGGCTCATCGCGCTTCGGGAACGGAAACAAGTGGGGATACTTTCCGTCGGCGGCTTTAGGGTGGAATTTGAATGAAGAGAAATTTTTTCAGCAGTTTAAAAAAATCAGTCTTCTGAAACTGCGTGTGAGCGCCGGAACCACTGGTAACCAGAGCATTCCGCCTTACCAGTCACTTTCGCAGCTGGCTTATTTCCGGTACAATTTCTCCAACACGACTGTATCTGGTTATGCCCCGAATACAGTCCCAAACCCGAACCTTGGCTGGGAAAAAACATTCCAGGTAGATGCAGGTTTTGACCTAGGTCTTTTCAAAAATCGCCTCAACATTATTGTTGATTATTACCATAAAAACACCACTGATTTGCTCCTGAGCAGAACAGTGGCAGGTACTTCGGGACTTTCGGATTTTTACAACGGACAGGCTTCGACGATTTACCAGAACATCGGACAGGTGAGCAATCAGGGGATCGAGCTATACGTGAATTCTCAAAATACGACGGGTGCATTCAAATGGAACACGGTCCTGATTTTTGCTAAAAACAAAAACAAAATCCTGGATCTGGGCGAGGGCGTAAGCCAGATTATCCCCAACATTACCAACCCGTCCATCGCCAAGGTAGGTTACCCGCTGGGATCATTTATTGTGTATAAAACCGACGGCATCATACAGCAGGGCGACGCGCCGCTGACGCCGCAGCAAAACAAAAGTCCGGGCGGCCAGAAATACAAAGATCTTAATGGCGACGGCGTGATTACCCAGACCGGTGACCGCTATGTGATTGCAAACCAACCCGGGTTTACAACTGGTTTGACCAACACATTCAGCTACAAGGGGTTTGATCTAACGGTTTTTTTGCAGGCGTCGATCGGCGGAAAGTTGTATAACCAAAACCGCGCAAACCTTGAACTGGGAACCGGCTATGTGAATGCCTCGACGGTCATGCTGGATCGCTGGACGCCGACGCATACGGATACCGACGTGAAAGCAGCCTTCCAGGATCCTGCCATCACGCCATCCGACCGCTTCATCGAGGATGCCACTTACGGTCGTTTGAAAAACCTGTCGCTGGGGTACAGCCTGCCGAAAAGCCTTCTTTCCCGGGTAGGCATCGAAAACCTGCGGGTGTATGTATCTGCACAAAATGCGATCACATGGACCAAATACAGCGGATATGATCCTGAGGTGAGTTTAAACGGCCAGTCCCTGATCACCAAAGGGGTTGACTCCGGTGTGTACCCAAACAACAAGTCGTACCAGGTAGGTTTGTCGCTCTCTTTCTGAGGCGCTACCAGCACATGTTTAAATGATTAATCGAGAAAAAAATGAAAAAGTCTACATATATCCTGCTGGCAATGATGGCGACCGGCCTCAGTTCGTGCAGCGAATTTTTGAAAGAAGAACCTGAATCTTTTCTTTCGGAAGACCAGTTTTACAAGACACAAACCGACGCGATAAATGCCGTGAATGCGGTGTACTTTTTCCTGAATTCGGGCGGAAGCAACATTCAGACGCCTTATAATACCCTTTTCAACACCGGCATGAACATGGCCGGCGACGATGAAGATCCGGGACCGGGCGCTACCAATGCGGATGTGCGCTCACTTTCGGTGCTGGCACATTCGTCGGGCAACCTGCGGATCTATGAAATCTGGCAGCAGCATTATGCGGCGATCAAGAAAGCCAATGTCGCGCTGGAAAAAATCCCGGAGATCCAGTTCGACGAAGCGCTTAAAGCACGCCTGATCGGCGAAGCGAAGTTTTTGCGCGCGCTTTATTACTTCAACCTGGTGCGTTTATACGGCGATGTTCCGCTGGTGACCGGGTACCAGAAAGATGTGAATGCAGCCAGTTATGAAATCGCCAAATCGCCTTCGACCGAGGTGTATGCACAGATCGAGAAGGATTTGAAGGAAGCGGCGGCAGCATTGCCGGCAAGTTACGCCTCTCCCAACGTCGGCCGGGCAACTGCCGGGGCGGCCAAGTCGCTGCTGGCAAAAGTGTACTTGACGAAAGCTTCCCAGCCTTTGAATATCACCGCACATTACAAAGATGCAATTTCTACTGCCGAGGAGGCGCTTTCACCTGCTGACGGTGGTACCGGAACCTACAATTATGACCTGGTGACCAACTATGCGGAAGTCTTTTTACCTGCATTTAAAAACAATAAGGAGCATATTTTTTCTGCGCAGTTCAAGTCCAATTCCCTCAACCAGGGGAATGCGGAATATCCGCGCGCAATCCTTTCCGGAATTCCGGGTCTGACAGGAAACTATGCGCACATGGTGCGGTTCTACACCGTTGGAAATGATAAGTTTTTCAGCATTTACAAACTTTTCAAACCGGGAGACAAGCGGCGTGACGTGACTTTTGTACGCAGCTTTACAAGTCCTTCAAACGGAAAAAAATACGCGCTGCCGATTACAAATACGTCGATCGCCGGCGACTCGACACCCTTTTGGAATAAGTGGCTCGACCCGGCCTCTGCAGCGGTAACCAACCAGTCGGCGGCCAATGTTCCAATCCTGCGGTATGCCGATTTATTGCTGATCCACGCGGAGGCTGAGAATGAAGCAAACGGTCCGACCGTGAAAGCGTACAAATCTTTAAACCGTGTGCGCAACCGGGCCGGGCTCCCGAACCTGACTGCCGGTTTGACCAAAGATCAGTTTCGTGACTCGGTGTACCTCGACCGTCGCCTGGAACTTACCTACGAGTACCAGCGCTGGTTTGACCTGATCCGCCAGAAGGATGCGGCGGGAAAATCGACTTTTGTGGCGAACCTGCAAAAGGTGGGAAAAACGAATGCAGCCGAGAAGCACAGGCTGTACCCAATCCCCCAATCGGAAATCGATAACAACAAGCTGTTGAAACAAAATCCCGGTTTTGAGTGAGCTGAGTCGGTATTTTGCTACAAATTGTGACCGTTAAATAATTCCAATATTCAGATACCGGGAAATGATAGTAAGGTTTAAATTCAGCCCATGCGGATTGGTAAACATCTTTTAAATTGATGCCTGGTTCTACTCAACGTTTATTACTAGGTCAGCTCTTCGGGGCTGGCCTTTTTTGTTGCGTAAGTAACCGGTGCGCGTGGAACGGTTTTTAATGTATGTTTCAGACAGAACATCATCAATTACTACTATGAAACCTGAAATCAAAAATATGGCAGGTGGGTTGGCCGGGGCGCTCATCCTGAACCTGGTCCACGAAACCGCCAAGAGAGTGTCTCAAAAAGCACCGAGGATTGACCTGATCGGGGAAGAAGCGCTGACGAAATCCCTGAATGCAGTAGGGGTATCTGCTCCTACCGGTAACAAATTATTTGGTACGACATTAGCGGCGGACCTGATTGCAAATGCTACATATTATGCCATGATCGGGAAAGGCCCGAGGAAACATTTGCTACTACGCGGCGCAGGATACGGACTTTTTGCCGGACTGGGCGCAATAGGATTTACACAAAAACTGGGACTGAGCGATAAGCCCGTCACCAAAACCACCGAAACAAAAGTGATGACCGTAGCCTGGTATTTGCTGGGCGGACTGGCCGCAGCGCTGGTGATCAAGAAGGTGGGAGAAATCGACGACGAGCGGAGCGGTATTTTGGAGCTTGCCTGATATTTAAGTTAATAAAAAATGGGCAGCCGGAATATCCGGCTGCCCATTTTTTATGTCAGGGCTTGGCCGGCGTTTTCTGATCAACTTTGATCTGCTCGTTTTTATAATTACCTGTTTTGCCCGTATTATTTTTCATGTTTTTAGCAGCTGAGCCGCTACCCGATTTCAGGGTGGTGTCTGATTCAGTCATATTTTTTCTGCGGCGATCACGTGCTTCTTTAGAATTCAGCATGGATTTGGAATCATTGTCTCCGGAGTATTTACCTACGTCATTCGCATTTTTGTGCTCCTCTCCGCCAGGCCTGTTACTTTCGTCGTTTTCACTGGTTTTCTGTGCCTGCTGCCCACCCGGGCCGGTCGCGCCTGTTGCAGCCGCTCCTGCTTTGCCCGAAGGATCGGCATTCGCTGCGCCCGGACTGGCAGACTTTCCTCCGTTTTTGTTTGTATTTTCAGCCGTGCTGCCTTGCTTGCTTTGAGCGGCAGTTCCCGTATTCTGGCCATGACCTCCTGCATTCGCATTTGGCTTTGCCGGGGTGCTGGACTGCGTACCCTGTTGTGCAAAAGATGCCGTGGCTGCACATATCGTGAATGCTGCGGCGAATATGAATGACTTCTTCATGATGCAATGTTTTTTAGTTTGATGAATTTAAACTCCCGGCGTATCGACCAAAATTATGCCAGCAAGCTAAATGTTATTTTTCGATTCGAGGAAGGCACAATAATTGCTTGCCCGTGATCAAAATTCATTTCATCAACATTCAACAGAAACATGCAGCTGATTCCTAATTACAAAAGCTTCGATCCATCGGTACTTTCGAGAAAAAACTTCTTGTCGATGACCTCCAAATATGTGGCCGCGGGCGCTATCGCCAGTGCCTTGTCGGGCAAACCGGAAAATGCCAGCGCGCAGGAATCGCCCGCCAGCATTCCCGAAGGTGTGGAAGATCCGATCGTGCTCGAACAGTGGAAATCGAAATACGACCAGGATACCGGCCCGGTACCGACGCCTCTCCCACCCGACCGGCGAATTGGTTATGCCGTGGTTGGTTTGGGCCATTTGTCCCTGGAGCAGATACTTCCTGCATTGAGCAGCTGCAAAAAGTCAAAACTGACGGCGCTCGTGAGCGGTAGTCCTGATAAAATGAAAAAGGTAGCGGCGCAGTACGGTGTAAAACCGGCTAATTGCTATTCCTATCAAACGTATGATCAGCTGAAAAATAACAAGGAAGTGGACGTGATCTACATTGTGCTGCCCAACTCGATGCACAAGGAATTTACCGTCCGTGGCGCGGCTGCCGGGAAACATATTCTCTGCGAAAAACCGATGGCGGTGAGCCAGCAGGAATGTCGCGAGATGATCGCCGCCTGTAAAAAAGCAAATGTGAAGCTGATGGTCGCTTACCGGATCCAGTACCAGCCGCACAACCGCACGCTCCGTGATATTCTGAAAAAAGGCGAGTTCGGCAATGCCAAATTTGTGGATGCTTCCAACTGCCAGAGCAGCGCCAACCCGGAACACTGGCGGCATAAAAAAGCGTTGGCTGGTGGTGGCGCATTACCCGATATCGGACTGTACTGCCTCAACACCACCCGATTTGTGCTCGGCGAAGAACCGACGGAAGTGTTTGCATACCAGTACAGTACACCGGGAGATCCTTTGTTTAAAGAAGTGGAAGAGCTGATGTCGTGGCAAATGAAATTTCCTTCCGGCATCATTGCCAGCTGCTCCACACATTATCACGTCCACGAAAGCCGGTATTACAGGGTTTTATGTGAAAAAGGCTGGCTGCACATGGACAAGGCCTATGCCTACAAAGGTCAGCAACTTTCCACCGCCCGCGCCGAGGGCATGCAGGAGCTGCACCAGCAAATCGGACTGGCAGAAAAAGATCAGTTCGCCCTGGAAATGGATCATTTTTCAGGGTGTATCATTGAAAATAAGCCGCCTTACACGCCGGGCGAAGAAGGTTTGCAGGACCAGATCCTGATGGAAGCGATTTATCAGTCGGCGAAAGAAGGAAAGCCGGTAAAAATAGCGGCCAGCACAGAAATCCCGCGCGGCCCGGAGCCGAAATCATAGGGAACCCGATGCCAATGCCAATGCCAATGCCAATGCCAATGCCAATGCCAATGCCCGTCAGCTTAAGCTGACGGAAAATAAACATCTCTCACATACATTCCCTTGCCGCCAGCTTTAGCTGGCGGATAAAGGAGATTTTATAAAGAAAAACCAGCAGGATGAGTGCTGGTTTTTTTGTATAAACAGATTTGGATATTTATCCTGCCGGAAGTTTTTAGTTAAAAAGAATACCGCAATGTCACGCCATAAGTACGCTGGTCGCCAACGATACCGGCGTATTGTCCGTAGCTGCCCGGCGCTGCCAGCAGCAGTTCGTAGTAGTTTTTGTTAAACAGGTTTCTCGACCAGATGAAGAACGACATACCATTTGAAGCCCGAAAACCCAGTCTTCCGTTTGTCAGACCGTATCCGTCAATGTTCAGGTATTTCGACGGCGACGGGCTGGAAGAGAATTTAGAGCGGTAAAATTCGTCGATACCCAGGAAGTAATTTCCTTTTAGGCCCAGGAAATTACCTTTCACGGTAGCTTCGCCACCAACAGATCCCGACCATTTGGAGATACCCGGCAGCTCGCCGCCTGAAATATCCTTAAATGCCTGTGGACCACCCACTTCTTCCAAAGGCACCGGCGCATTGGCAAATTTCACATACTTACCATCGGTATAAGCCACCGCCGCATTCAGCGACAAATGTGTCCACCGGATGTTTCCGTCCAGTTCAATTCCCTGCACACGCACTTTTTCCGCATTCGCCAGGTAACCGCGGTTTACTCCCGGCTCAGGCGTCTGCACCTGCGTCTGGAAGTTTTTAATATCTGAGCGGTAAATGGTCAGGTTCAATATTGAATTAGCGCTTGGCTTGGTTTTGAGGCCCAGTTCTTTGTGCTCCACGTGTTCTGGTTTTACATTCGCCAGATCCAGCAAGATCGCTCCGTTTGCAGTTGGCAAACCGCCTACGTTTACACCAATCGGCTTATAACCAATCGAGTAAGTCGCAAAAGCATTCACTTTATTTGTGGCCTTATATTGCAGCGACAGCTGTCCCGAGAAATTTCCCTGATCGTAATTGGTATTAAATGCCTGGTCGGAATAAACACCTTTTTTCAGCGCAAGTAGTGCAGCATCAGTGGTCTGCAAACCGCCGTAAGCTACGCGGTTATAGTCCACCACCTTCTTGTCGTAGTTGTAACGCACGCCCGGCAGGATGTGGAAGTTGTTTGTGATCGCCCAGTCAACGTTCGCGAAAACGGCCAAGCTGGTGCTCTTAATGCGGTTGGTAGTGCGGATACCGAAGTTGTCGAACAAGCCCGGGGTCTTCCAAAGCTCACTGGTGGTGCTTTGTGCAAAACGCCACTGTGCCGAGCCAGCTTCCTCTGTCTGCACAGGATCGGATTTCAAATCCTGCCACAAACCGAACAAACCTACCACGCCACTCACTTTCGGAGAGATTTTGCCAGAATAACGCAATTCCTGCGACCACTGATCGTGTGCCGAGTTACCCGAAGAAATCGTAAATACCGGCAAACCAATGTAATCGCGGTCATTCAGCGGCGTCCATTTCCAGTAGCGCCAAGCCGAAGTGGAAGTCAATGTTCCGTTTCCGATCTTAATATCTGCATTCACAGACACCCCGCCGAGCTGGTTATCCGCTTTGGAAGGCGTGTCGAGATCCAATTTTCTTTCAAATGCGCTGGAATAAGGCAGTTTGTAATTCAAATCGGCGATGATCGCGTTGAACTGGCGATAAGCTGGCCGCAATGTGGGTACCACGCCCGCCACTGGCCAGCCGTAGCCATTTGGTTTCTGGTCCGAGACGTCACCGATCACGGTAATGGCGACCTTGGAACTTGGTGTGTAAAGGATCTGGCCACGCACCCCAATGTTGTTGATATCATTGATCGGCTGCTGGGTATGTACATTGTAAAACAGACCATTACGCTGCGTTCCGGTGAAAGAAACCCGCGCCGCCAGCTTTTTGCTGATCGGACCAGTGATCGATCCTTTGGCTTGTACATAACCGAAATTTCCATAACTCAATTCAAAGCTACCGCTCGGATCGAAGCTTGCTGCGCGGGTCGTAATGTTGAATGCGCCGGAAGTCGTGTTTTTTCCAAACAATGTTCCCTGCGGTCCGCGAAGGACTTCAATACGTTCAATATCAATAAAATCCAGCGCAGTAGCTGCCGGGCGGGCGTAGTAAACGCCGTCCACATAAAAGCCCACACCCGGATCGATACCATCATTGGTCAACCCGTAAGTAGAACCCAAACCGCGGATATTCAATGTCGTATTCCGCGCATTGGAAACGTAAAGCTGCACGGTCGGCACCAATTCTTTTAGTCTGTTAACATTAAAAGCACCCGCATCCTCCGCCGTCGAACCCCTGATGACGGTGATGGGGATAGGCACTTCCTGCGCCGATTCCTGGCGACGGCGTGACGAAATAATGACATCGTCCAGCTTGTCAGCAGCCGGATCGAGTTTAATAGTTACCTCACTTTCGTTAACAACCACCTCTTTTTTGGCATAACCTAGAAAAGAAACTACCAGCGTAAAAGGTAACTTCTGGCCGGTTTTGAGATTAAATTGTCCGTTTGCGTCAGTTGCGCCGCCATTTGTGGTTCCTTTGATGGTGACGGTGGCGCCTACAAGTGGGGTGTCGGTGGTGGCGTCGAGGACGGTACCGGTCAATGTGGCATTAATGATAGGCTGGTCTTGCGCCTGGGATAAATAAGTGGTAAAAATGAAGCTGAGAAGCAGGATGGTTCGCAATGTAATTTTCATGATCGGCTATTTTCTTGAAATGCTTTGTTGGTGTTAATTAAAATTCTGGTTGGCGGGAATTCCCATTCATTTCAAAAGCGGCAACATCGCGGATCGACTATTTGTAGAATGTTCTTCAAGGCTTTTGTTTTAAAGATTTGCGCAAAACTAATGAAAGCGATTTAATATATAGAATTGGTAGAGTATATATTTTTTTCATCATCGTAAAAAACCAGATCTCCAACCACCGTGGTTGCTCGCGAAAGTTTAAGATTTATTTGTTTCGTTTATTTCGTTTGGTAAATTTGAAGAAATTTACTCACGGCATGGAAACAGTATTCGAAAGACCCACAAAACGCGAACAAAAAATGGCCAGCGAATCAGTAATAAAATTTACTTCAGCCATATCACGACGTAAGTCAGATAGCGTTAATGTTCGCATTCAGGAAAGCGAGGAATTGTTTGCGATTCCTCGTAAAGCACTTGAATTTCTGTCACTTATCCTTTCCTTAATGGCAGAAGGAAAAGCTATTTCCCTTATACCTTCCGCATCAGAACTCAGTACGCAACAGGCCGCCGACCTACTTAATGTTTCCCGTCCACATATCGTGAAGTTGCTCGAACAGGGTGTAATTCCGTTTAAAAAAGCAGGCAGTCACCGCAGAATTTTATTAGAAGATCTTATGAAGTATGCAGGTCAGCTAAAAGAGACACGTGAACAAAGTTTCAAATTCCTTGCCGAACAAGCGCAGGATCTAAACCTGGGTTACGAATGATTCATTCTGCGAGGTTTACAGCAATTCTCGATGCCTGTGTTTTATATCCTGCACCGATTCGAGACTTGCTTTTACATCTTGCAGATGCAGAGCTATATACGCCAAAATGGACCGACCAAATCCATGAAGAATGAAAGCACAACATCCGGACTTCTTCATCACCAACCTCATCGAATTAAATCCACTAGACGCGCTAGCTGCTTTCAAGAACCAGGTTGCAAACCTTAAAAATCCGCCTGTAACATTGGAGAAAGTATTGGAAATTTTGATAAAGTCGGGTCTTAAAACTGCGGCCGAAAATTTTGCGCGACTGCTCCAAGCGTAATGATATATCAACCAGAATTTTGGTAGTGCTACGCTCCTTCCGTAAATTTGATTTTTACAAAAATCAAAATGACCAATACAACCTCTTTCGAAGAAGTATGTCTCCGGCTTTCGAGTGGGCTGTCTTCTGATTTGAGTGCTTTGCTGCCTGGGGATATTCAGCAGGAAGTGGGGCATTTTAATGTATTTAATCTGACAGGTTTGCCGCAGCCCAGGGAAAAACCTACGGTACCTTTTGCCTGTCGTGCGTTTTATAAAATCAGCTTTTTGACCGGACATTCCATTGCCGAATTTCCTGATCGTACCATTGAGATCGTGAAGCCGACCTTGATTTTTTCGACGCCGAGATTCCCTTTCAGCTGGCTACCGGTTGGGACGCAGACGGGACAGTTCTGTGTTTTTTCGGCGGAATTTTTGCACCCTACCAAAAGTGGTGTGATCCTAGATGAGCTGCCTATTTTTAAATCGCCGGAGCCGCCAGTTTTTGCAGTGTCGGAAAGTGAAGCATCAAGGGTTCAGGGCATTTTTGACAATATGGTGGCCGAAATTGGCTCCAACTATGCCTATAAATACGATCTGATGCGGGCATACACATTGGAATTGATCCACCTCGGCCAGAAGTTGCAATCGACCACACTTTTGCATCCCAATCACAGTGCTTTCGCCAGAACGACGTCCCTTTTTATCGAGCTGCTCGAACAACAGTTCCCGCTCGAAAACCCACAGCAAAAAATAGCGCTCCGCACCGCCAAACAGTACGCCGACCACCTCGCCGTGCACGTCAATCATTTAAACAAAGTACTCAAAGAAACCACCGGCCTCACCACCACCGAGCTCATCGCCGGACGCATCGTCCAGGAGGCCAAAACTTTGCTGCGACACACCGACTGGACCATCGCCGAAATAGCCGATAGCCTCGGATTTTCTGACTTTGCGCACTTCGCCAAATTCTTTAAAACCGAGACTTCTCTCTCCCCGGGTGCCTTCCGCCGACAAACAGAAAGTTCGAATTATACATAAAATTGAT
The DNA here is from genome assembly GCF_005860805.1 of Dyadobacter luticola. Taxonomy (GTDB): domain Bacteria; phylum Bacteroidota; class Bacteroidia; order Cytophagales; family Spirosomataceae; genus Dyadobacter; species Dyadobacter luticola. The sequence goes on from NZ_VCEJ01000002.1 coordinate 2,397,338, forward strand.
TGACGGCGACAAACCACCGCAGCATTGTTTGACGGACTTTTGTATTGTTTTTAAACCAATACAAAAAGTAAAATGACAACGCAAAAAATAGCACTCATTACCGGCGGCAGCCGCGGCATCGGCAAAGATATCGCCTTGAATCTGGCGCAAAAGGGCGTCGATATACTGTTCACTTACCACAGGAACAAAACCGAAGCAGACGCTACTGTGGCAAGTATTCAATCGCTTGGTCGCAAGGCAGTTGCATTGCAGCTGAACAGTGCAGATACCAGCAGTTTCGAAGCCTTCTTCCAGCAAGTAAGCACTGCATTAACAGAAACCTTCGGCGCTGATCGCTTCGATTTCCTGATCAATAATGCAGGTACCAGCCTCACCGGCTCCGTGGCGGCAACCAGCGAAGCGCAGTTTGATGAAATGATGAACATTCACCTCAAAGGCGTTTACTTCCTGACACAGAAAGCATTAAACCACATGCATGACGGCGGCCGGATCGTCAACATTTCGTCGGCCGTTTCGCGTCAGACCTTTCCCGGCGTGTCGGCCTACGCGGTCATGAAAGGGGCGGTCGATGTGTATACACGCTATCTGGCGCTCGAACTAGGCTCCCGACGCATTTCTGCAAACGTGGTAGCCCCCGGCGCGATTTTCGGCGGCGGCGCGATGACGGATTCTCCCGAAACGCGCGAATTTGTAAAAGGCATCACTGCCCTCGGCCGCGTTGGGTTACCCGATGACATTGGCGGAGTAGTCGCATTTTTGTGCAGCGAGGACGCCAAATGGGTCAATGGTCAGCGCATTGAAGTGACCGGCGGCGTCGGGTTGTAATACTCGCCGTTAATTTTTCGAATATTAATTGAATGCTGTTTAAATCAATTTCCCTAAATTTCTTTTATAATGTCAGATCGCGGTTGAAGTTTGCCGGATCAACAGGAAATTTTTCGAATGTTAGCGGAATTTGAACATTACCTTAAAGCACAAACCGGCCTGCCGGAAGAAACGATACGACAAGTAAGTTCCCTGGCGACGAAGCACACGTTGCGTCGCCAGGAACCTATTTTAAGTCCGGGTCAGGTTTGCCAGCATAAGGCATTTATTGTCAAAGGCCTGGTCCGAACATTTAACCTTACAGCGGATGGCAACGAACATATCTTACAATTTTCGCCAGAAAATACCTGGACGTTGGATGTAGAAAGTTACGACAAGCAGGTGCCTTCGCTGGTCAACATTTCGGCGATCGAACAGAGCCAGGTTTTATTATGGCACAAAACCGATTTCGACGCTTTGCTGACTGCTATCCCGGCTTTTAAACAATTTTCCGAAAGATTAATCTCGCGGAACATTTACTACAACCGCCAACGGATCCTCACGATCCTGGGCGGCACCCCCGAAGAAAAATACGAAGATTTCATCCGGACTTTCCCCACGCTCCTCTCCCGCCTCCCGCTCCACATGATCGCCGGCTACCTCGGCATGTCCGTCAAAACCCTTACCCGCATCCGCCACGCGCAGTTGCAGCGGAGCTGAAATTATGGACAAATGACCTTGTTTAACCCTCGCCCCGCGCCCAATTTTGCATAAAATTAAAATGTAATCTTATGCGGGTATTTGTTACGGGGGCCTCGGGATTTGTGGGCTCCGCAGTTGTGGAAGAACTTTTGAAAAATGGGCACGAGGTACTGGGCCTGGTACGCTCTGCACAAGGGGCTGAAAAAGTGGCGGCGACCGGCGCCACGGCTTTGGAAGGCGATGTGAATGATCCGGAAATTCTGCGCCAGGGTGCTACTGAGACCGACGCGGTCATCCACACGGCATTTAATCACGATTTTACGCAGTACAAGGCTGGCTGCGAAGCGGATCGGAAAGTCATCGAAACATTCGGGGATATATTGGCGGGTACCGGAAAGCCGCTGGTAATCACTTCTGCGCTCGGATTGCTGCATTACGGCCGGCTTACTACGGAAGATGATGTGTTACCGGCTGGTTCGGATGTAGTTCCGCGAGCCGCCTCGGAGGAAGCAGGGCAGGTTGCGACTGCGAAAGGGGCCGATGTGTATGTGGTTCGTCTGCCGCCGAGCGTGCACGATGCCGGTGATTATGGTTTCGTACCGATGGTGGTGAGGGCGGCGCGTGAAAACGGGGTATCTGCCTACGTGGGCGACGGCAGCAACCGCTGGCCAGCCGTGAAGCGCCAGGATGCAGCTGCATTGTATCGGCTGATCGTTGAAAAACGCCCCGAATTGAAAACATTTCATGCCGTGGGCGAAGAAGGGGTGCCCTTCAAAAATATTGCGGAAGTAATCGGCGAGGGTTTAAATCTGCCGGTTATCAGTAAAACCGGCGACGAAGTAGCGGCACATTTTGGCTGGTTTGCGCATTTTGCAGGACTGGAATGTTCGGCTTCAAGCGAAAAAACCCGCGCTACATTAGGCTGGGATCCAAAGGGAACCGACCTGCTCACCGATATTGCGGAAGCAGGTTACCTGGCCGGTTAAGACAGATTTCTAAATATCCAGGGGAACCGTCGGCACGCCGACCCGATTTTCCAGCAGCGAAACAGCCTTCCCGATCACCATGCTTTGAAAATGTTCCGAAGCGCGGTGGGCGGCGAGGGCTGCTTCGTCTTTGTAGCCTTCATACAAAATGATCGTGTTTTTGTCCGCCATACCCTGGTGGATTTTGTAAAAAAGATTACCCTCCTCCTCCCTGCTTTTTACCGCAAGTTCTCTGAGAATGTCCAGCACAGCATCAATCTGGCCATCTTTGGCCTGCCAGGTCGCGAAAAGGTAGATAGGTTCGTCGTTCATTTTCATTCGGGAAATGTATAAGTAATGCCGTCAAATGTTTAAGCCGGTGCGTGCTTGTTACCTGAAATTTGTATATCAAAAAACGAGAAAAAATGAACACGAAAAATCAAAATTCAAAAATAGTGCTGGTGACTGGCGGGAGCCGGGGGATTGGTAGAAGTATTGCTTTGAATGCTGCAAAGCGCGGACTAGGGGTTATTTTGACTTATCATTCCAACGCAGGGGCCGGAGAAGCTGTGGCGGCGGAAATTAATGCGGCGGGTGGGAAGGCGGTTGCTTTGAAGCTGGATTCTTCGCAGGTTGGGTCGTTTGCCGGTTTTAGCGAGCGGGTTTTGGAAGTATTGAAGCAAAACTGGAACCGCGAAAACCTGGATTATCTTGTCAATAATGCCGGCATCGCACAGCGGAGTTTGATCGCCGATACCACCGAAGAAATTTTCGACGAGCTTGTGAATGTGAACTTTAAGGGCGTATTTTTTCTTACCCAGAAGCTGGTACCGCTCATCGCCGACGGCGGGCAGATTATCAACATTTCGTCCGGTCTGGCGCGGTTTGCATTTCCTGGTGTGGCAGTTTACGGCGCCTTGAAAGCCGGAATTGAAGGCTTGACACGCTATTTTGCCAAAGAATTTGCCAGCCGGAAAATCCGCGTCAATACCGTAGCTCCCGGCGCAATCGATACCGAATTTGGCGGGGGGAAAGGAGACGAAGCGCATCGCCAGCAGATCGCCGGCATGACGGCACTGGGACGGTTGGGAGAGGCGGAAGATGTAGGCGTTTTAGTCGCTTCGCTGCTTTCGGACGACAGCCGGTTTGTCAATGCACAGCGTATTGAAGTGGGTGGCGGGATTTACATCTAATGTTGGAAAAAAATCTGAGAAGATGGAATATGTAGATATCAAATCCATTTCGGAGCTGCACCGGTTTTTCAACTACGAAAAGCCGCTGCACCCGCTGATTTCGGTGGTGGACCTGGCGAAGGTTGATCGTTCCCAGCGCAAGCCGGACATGTTATACCGACTTAATATGTACTCGGTTGCTTGTAAGCAGATCGAAGGTTCGTTCAAATACGGACGCACGAATTATGACTTTTCGGAAGGCACATTAATGTTCACTGCGCCTTACCAGGTGTTAAATCCTGGTCTTGAAAACAAGGTGCAAGGCTGGGGAATCTACATTCACCCCGATTTTCTGAATGCCAGCAGCAAAGGCACCAAACTCACGGAATATTCTTTTTTCGGCTATGATGTACATGAGGCGCTGCATATTTCGGAAGCTGAGAGAAATGTGCTCCAAGATTGTGTCCGCAACATTGAGCGGGAAATTTCTATGAACCTCGACACACATTCGCACAATCTGATCCTTACCAATCTGGAACTGCTACTCTCCTACTGTTCAAGATTTTACGACCGCCAGTTCCTGACCAGACAACATGCCAGTAACGACATTGTCGAGAAATTTGACAGGTTGCTGCATGATTATTTTGCCAAGGATTCCCTTATTGATTCAGGCGTTCCGGATGTCGGTTATTTTGCTTCAAACCTCAGTTTATCAGCAAACTATCTGACCGATCTTTTGAAAAAATACACCGGAAAATCCACCCTGGAACACATTCATTTAAAGCTGGTGGACAAGGCGAAATCGATGTTGTGGAGCACCGAAAAATCAGTCAGCGAGATTGCTTATGATTTGGGTTTTGAGCACCCTTCCCATTTTACCAAACTTTTTAAAAACAAAACCGGGACGTCGCCAAAGGAATTTAGAAACCTAAACTAATCATTCGGCCGGCATGGCACTAATACCCCAGGCCATATTCGGCTGCGGCCCCATTTCCAGCACCAGCGAGCCGCCTTTCAATAACTCGGAAGCCTGGAACCAAAAGTTTTTCAGCGGCTGACCATTCAATGTTGCACTTTGGACGTAAACATTTTTGCGCGAAGTATTTTTCGCTTCGATGGTAAAAGTTTTGCCTCTGCCAAATTGCTGCCCCAGATCAATTACCGCTTTTTCAAACATCGGGCTGCCGATTTCGTAGATCGGGTCGACGCGGGTGCCGCCATCGGTTTGGAAAAGTCCGAGTGTCGCCATTACAAACCAGGCGCTCATTTGCCCCTGGTCTTCATCACCGAGATACGCATTCGAAACTTCGTGGCCATAATACCTGTCTACCACCGAGCGGCTCCATTTTTGTGTCAGCCATGGCTTTTTAACCCAATTAAAAAGAAACGCAAAGTGCATCGACTGCTGGTTGCCCTGCACCACCGGAAAGTCCCAATATTGGTCATTCGGACCATTATAGCGCCATTTTACACTTTCTCCAAACCCCCAGTCGAGCCTTTTTACAAATTCATTTTCACCGATGGTTTTGGCCAGACCAGGCACATCCTGCGGCACAAAAAAAGTGAGCTGCCAGGCATTTCCCTCTACGTAATGATGGTTGGCACCTGATTTAAAGGGATCAAAATCAGCCAGCCAGTTACCTTTTGCGTCTTTCATCCGGGCGAATCCGGTTTTCGGGTCGATCACATTCTTCCACCAATTCGCGCGGTCGCCGAAGGTCTTGAAATCCTCTGTTTTATTTAAAGCTTTGGCAAATTGGGATACCGAATAATCGTCGAAAGCGTATTCCAAAGTGTTTGAAAAACGCCCCTCATCGTACGGTACATACTTGTGTTTCAGATAGGTAACCAGGTCATCATTCCCGGCGCGGCCGCCGCCCACATTCTCTGCCGGCGTCGTTTGCATTTTGCGCACCGCCTCATACGCTTTGTTCACATCATAACCGCGGATGCCCATCTGGTAAGCGCTCACAATCAGCGGACTTTCATGCTCGGCCACCATCACCGGAATGTACTCCATCCCCGCCGGACCCTTCGCCAGCCAGCCACCACGTTCATACATAGCTAATTGCGACTTCACCCAGCGGTTCGACCACTCCGGCGTAACGAGGTTCCAGAACTGGTTCAAATTCCAGAAAGTGTTCCAAAACGCATCACAGCCGAGCGCGACATCATCTTTATCTTTAAATTTATTGACATGTTCGTCCGCATCCCGCCAGCTTCCGTCCACATCGCTGAATGCATTCCGGCTCAGCGAGCGGTACATATTGCTGTAAAAACGCTCTTTTTCGCGCTTATCATTACTCGTAATTGCCACCCGGCCCAGCAGATCATTCCAGACTTTTTCCTGGTTATCCCTTACCTTTTGAAAATCCCAGCCGAAAGGATCCGAAATTTCGGTTTTCAAATTCAGCCCCGCATTTTCGACGCTTACATAAGAAATCCCCGTGCGCACCTGCACGGCCTTGTTTGTTTTTGTATCAAATTCCAGAAACAAACCTGCACTTTTCGCACTGTCCGCTGCGAGGTTGGTTTGTTGTTTTACTACACCATTTAACCAAATCCCATAATTCTTGATCGGCTGGTCAAACTCCATCACGAAATGTACAATGTACTGCTGGTCAATCCCGCCCGACCAAACATCCCGGGAAAGCTGCTCGCTGTAACCTTCAATTCTTCTGTCACTTACCTTGTCAACTTTTACCTTTTTTAAGCCATAACCATACTCGGTAGGCAGCTGCAGGTCAACCATGATGCGACCGGTTTCGCTGCTATTATAGGTGTATTTTTGAAATGATGCGCGGGATGTGGCGGTCAGTTCGGCGGTAATGTTGTTATCGGTTAAATGCACTTTGTAGTAACCCAGCGGCGCCTGCTCGGTGCTTTTATCAAACCTTGAACGGTAGCCGCTATCCGGGTCGGCTTGGTCGCCGATTTTCGTCTCCACTGGTCCGGCGGTCGGAAAGATTCCGAGACCGGTCATCGTCCACTCGTGAATGTGGCTGAATGTGCCAATCGACTCAAACGTAGGATCATAGCCCGCTTGCCAGCCGCCATTTTGGTTATCCGGACTCAGCTTCACCATACTAAAAGGCATCCATGGCCCCGGCGCAATCATCCAGCGCGAATGTCCCGCGCCAAGCATCGTATTCACATATCCGGCGGGCGTTTTCAGCTTTTGCTTGGCACGCACTACTTTTCCGGATTTAATCAATTGTTTATCTACAAAAACGTGATAATCCGCTGATCCTTTCTGACTAACCGCTGGCATCGGCGCTTCCAGAATGTAGCGTTCCTGTTCCAGTTTTTGGGTCAAAATCGACTTGCCTTCCAGCTTCACCTCAATCACCGGCTCACCTTGCAGCTGACTCACATCGACCAAAAGCGGCTGGACCATTTTCGCATCCACATTTAATTCATAATCAGCCGCTTCCACATTTCGGAGCAATGCTTTTCCCGGTGTCGCCAGCGTAGTTTGTGCAGGGCCTTCCAGTTTAATCTGGTCAAAAGCCAGCCAGCCGCCCTGCAATGTGGTCATGACGATTTCATTGACACCGGTTTTGACCAGGTCATTCGGAATGTCAATTTTAACAAGCTGCTCTTTCGGATTAGCATTAAACTTCCCCGGATCTTTACCACTCGAACCTTTCGCCAGCTTGAATTCCCAGGATTTTCCGTTGACAAGAACCTTAAAAAGAGGCGCATGAAGCGAATCCGTATCCAGCACATCCACCACGAGCTGCCATTTTCCAGCCGCCGGCTTATTTTTTATATCAAACAAAACCGTCAAAAAATGTGAACGGATACCCGAGGTGCCTCCTGTCCCGCCCCAGCCATTGACCGGCCCTGGAATCACATACGGCCAATCTTTCTGCGCCTCGGAGCGTCCGACAAGGAAAAAATTGTCCTCATAACCAAAATCCTTTTCCAGGAACCGCTTGAATTCGCCGGGCGCCAGTGCCATACCGGTGGGTGCATTATCGGCTTCTCCGATCTTCCAGAGCACTTTCTGCTGCGCGAAAACCGGCCCGAAAGTAAATGCAGGCCATAGCAGAACGGCCAGCGTCCTTGTGAGAAAGCGGATTTTTCGGAACATTTGGTTCAGGATTATTTAGTTTACAAATACCTCATCAACAAACACCCAGGCCTTGTTGCCCTTCCCCGGATGCCAAGCCGGCAGTTTGGCCAACGACTTGGCTACCAGCTTAATGCAGCTCAGTTGCTGCGGTGCGAATGTCGCTTCAAACAACATTGTTTCGACGCCCGGAATGTCTTTTGCCGGCATTTCAGGGTTAAGTGTTTTAAGTAGTTTCAAAGACTTTTCGTCCGCGCCACCCCAAACCTCGATTTTTGTCGGCGGGAAAATAGAGCCGCCCAGGTTACGGAGCATGCTCAGCGTGATTTTGCTGGCTTCGACCGGCTTGTTGAAATACAGATATCCCTGAAAATCTTCATTGTAACCCAGCCACTTACCACTGTTCTGCTCGTTTTCACTCTTCACCTCGTCGATCAATGTCGTGCCACCCTTTCCGGCGTACCGGCGGTCGGCGGGCTTTTCCAGTCGCGCACTGTCAATGTGGATTCCGGCGATAAAAAAGCGCTTTTCGATCTTTTTGCTGCCATACCAGCCCTGCCGGAATGCGCGGGCCTTCAATGTTGTGTTTTTGTCCAGCGCAAACGGTTTTGTATATGCCGGCGAGGCCAGGCTGTCCGGCTCGGTACCGTCAATGGTGTAGCGGATCACCGTCTGCGGGATCTGGTGCTTCATCGAAATCAGGGCGTTTTTCTTGATGATCTGGTTTTCATTTTCAATCATCGGAGGCGTCAGGGGCAATACCACCGTGTCACTTCTAAACCCGGTTTCGAACGCAATTTTTTGTCCCTTTTTCAATGCGGCAAGCTCGTCATTGCTGAGGGCCGTACTCCATATATATACTTTTTTCAAGCTTGGGAATGTTTCCAGCGCCTTCACGTCGGCGGCTTTCACGGCGGTACCACTTAATGAAAGCTCTTTTAGATGGGTTAGTTTTTTCAGTTCGGACAATGATGCGCCTGTCACGTCGGTAAAATTCAGGATCAGCCTTCTCAACTCGGGAAACTGCGCCAGTGACTTCAAATCGGCATCTTTGACAGGCATCTTGCTCAAATCCATCGAAACAATCTGCGTTTTCAGAGGTGCCAATGCTTCGATTTCTTCACTCTTGAAGTTGGCACTGTTATAGAAATTCACAAACAATGCAGGCGACTCGGCGGAAAGCGGCCGGATCAGACGATAGGAAGTAGTCAGCTTTTTAACATCCTCAGGATCAGCGGCAGTAAAATCATATTGTTCCTCCACACGGCCGCCGCCGAGCACATTTTGCGCATAAGCATACACCGGATTTTGCGGTGAAAGTGCACTTACTTTTTGGTCAAACCTTGAACCACCTTTCACCCAGGCAGCCAACAGCACTACTTCTTCTTCGGTAAGCTGCACTTTCCCCCGAGGCGGCATGTGCTTTTTATCATCCAGCGGCAAATGTACCCGGCTAATCAGCAAGCCCAGGTCGGCTTTGGTCGTATCCCAAAGTGCGCCGTTTTTGCCACCTTTAAGCAGTAAAGCCTGCGTCTGCATTTGCAGGTTTCCCTTCGATTTTTCTTCATTATGGCAGGAAAGGCATTTTTGTTCCAAAACGGGTTTGACCAGATGTTCATACACTTCCGCATCTTCCAGCGCGACTTGCGTACCCGCTGTTTCCGATGGGCCAAGCGGCGAAATCAGGAAATCTTCACCGTGGGTCAGGTTTCCGCCCAAATGTCCGCCGATGAATAAGATGAGCAGGAATGCTGCTGCTACGATTTTGGAAGGTATTTTCCAGGGAGTCAGGTATTTGCGGGAAGCATACCAGCCAATACTCAGCAGCGAAATCGCCACGCCGAGCCACTTATGCCAGAGCAATGTGCCGGATTCGTAGCCATCTTCTTTGGACAAAACAAAACCTGAAAAAGCAGCGATGGCGGCAGTAAGGGCACCGATTATCAGCAGACTTTCAGCCACTTCCGCATTCCAGCGCGTCGAGTCTGGTTTTTCGACGACAAATACCCAGATACTGTACAGAATGAGCGCCACGAGGGGAAAATGCAGCACGAGCGGGTGCATCCTTCCGAGCGCCTGCATCCAGAAAGGTACCTGAAAACGGCTTTCAAAAAGCAGCAGAAAAACGAGTAAAACATTCAGGAAAAAGGCCAGATTGAATGCCAGGCCCTTCCAGTCAGAAAAAAAACGACGCACTTTTATTTAGGTTTTTGGTTGCCACGAATGCACCGCTGCGGTGTATTCGTGGCATTAAAAAATCAAGCAATAATCCCCTTAACCAGCTTCCCGGCCACATCTGTCAGCCGATACCTGCGCCCCTGATGCTTGTAAATTAATTTCTCATGATCCAGACCCAGCTGGTTTAAGATCGTGGCGTGAAAATCGTGCACGTGCACAGGGTCTTTGGCAATGTTATATCCGAATTCGTCCGTTTCGCCGTATACGACGCCCGGTTTGATGCCGCCGCCAGCCATCCACACCGTGAATGCCCGCGGATGGTGGTCGCGGCCGTAATTATCTTTGGTCAATGTGCCCTGGCAATAGTTGGTACGGCCGAATTCACCGCCCCAGATTACCAAGGTTTCATCCAGTAATCCCCGCTGTTTCAAGTCCGTCACCAATGCCGCCGACGCCTGGTCCACATCCATACATTGACCTTTGATCTCATTTGGAAGCCCGCCATGGCTATCCCAGCCCTGGTGGTACAACTGCACAAACCGTACGCCCTGCTCCGATAGTTTCCTCGCCAGCAGGCAGTTAGCAGCGTAAGTACCCGGCACCAGACATTCCGGCCCGTACATTTTCACGATCGACTCCGGCTCCTTGCTCATATCCGTAATCTGCGGCACGGCCGTCTGCATCCGGAAAGCCATTTCGTACTGCTGCACCTTGGCCGTAATTTCCGGGTCACCAAATTCATTATACGTACCTTCATTCAATGCAGCCAGTTTGTCGAGCATATTCCGACGCTGTGTGCGGTCCATCCCGTCGGGATCATTGAGATACAAAACCGGATTTTCGCCGCTGCTGAACTGTACGCCCTGATGCACCGAATCCAGGAAACCATTGGTCCATAATTTGGAATAAACCCCCTGACCATTGCCTTTTCCGCGGGATAGCAGCACGCAAAAACCAGGCAAATTCTGGTTTTCACTCCCCAGCCCGTAGCTCAACCACGCGCCCATACTCGGCCGGTTGCCTACCTGCGCTCCGGTCTGAAAGAATGTCAGCGCCGGGTCGTGATTAATCGCCTCGGTATTAAGGGTTTTGATAATGCAAAGATCATCGGCAATGCTGGCCATGTGCGGCAGCAGCTCGCTCATCCACGCACCACTTTTTCCATGTTGTTTAAAACTAAAAACCGACCCAGCCAGCGGAAATTTCGCCTGGTTGGCTGTCATACCCGTCAGCCGCTGACCTCCCCGGATCGACTCTGGCAGGTCCTGACCGTGCATTTTATTTAGCATCGGCTTGTAATCAAACAAATCCAGCTGCGACGGCGCGCCATTTTGAAACAGATAAATAACCCGCTTCGCTTTGGGCGCAAAATGCGGCAAACCCGCCATCAGCGCGTCGGAATCCAGCTCGCCGCCACCTTTGAAAAGATCCGGTATCAGCAGGGAGCCGAGCGCGACGCTGCCAATCCCCAGGCTCAGCTTCGAAAGGAAGTGCCTGCGGGTGGTATTCATGCCATGATCAAAAACTTGTTTTTCCATTTTTGGCTGTTAGCGATACGCTTTTAGCTTTTGGTAATTGTCTCTTCCATATTGTACAGGGTATTGATCACCCGCATCAACGCGGCGGCCTGCACCTCATTCACTTTTTCATTACGCGGGAATTCTCCCACATTCAAAACTTTGAAAGCCAGTTTCTTATCTTTTGCAAAAAGCGAAGCCTCACCATTATAATATTCCATTAACAACTTCACTTCCTTGTCTGTAGGCTTGCGGCAAACAATCCGCTGAAATGATTCCTGAATGTTGGTTTCAATGTTAGTAGATTTCGCAGTCAGCCTCTCAGCCAAAACCCGCGATGCTTCCAAAACTGTCGGATCATTCAGCATCACCAAAGCTTGCAATGGGGTATTTGTTTTCGACCTTTTCACCTCACAATGGTCCCGGTTGCTCGCATCGAAAATGATCATCGATGGCGGCGGCACGGTCAGCTTGATGAAGGTATACATGCCGCGACGGTACAAGGCGTCTTTCTTATCCTGCTGATACGTTTTCAATGTCCCGCGACCGGATGTTGCCGCTTCCCACAATCCTTTCGGTTGGTAAGGTTTCACACTCGGCCCACCGATTTTGGGCACCAGTAATCCGCTGCTCGACAGCACCATATCCCGCACCAGCTCGGCCGGCAAGCGATACCTCGGCCCGCGTGAGAGGTAAATGTTATCCGGATCGGCTTTGAGTTTTTCATCGGTTACTTTCGCCGATTGCCGGTAAGTAGCCGAAGTCACGATTTGTTTGATCAGCCTTTTGATATCCCAGCCATGATCCATAAAATCCACTGCCAGCCAGTCGAGCAAGGCAGGATTTGAAGGCAAATCGCCCTGCATCCCGAAATCGCCGGTGGTTTTTACAAGACCTCTTCCAAAGAATTCCTGCCAGATCTGATTTACAAAAACCCTGGCCGTGAGCGGGTTGCTTCTATTCGTTGTCCATCTGGCAAGTCCAAGACGATTTTGCGGCATTTTCGTCGTGTCAAATTTCATCACCGCTGGCAATGCTACTGCGGTGACCACCCGCCCCGGCGCATCGTACACGCCGCGATTTAAAATGTGCGTCGGGCGTAAGGTATCCCGGTCGCCAAGCACCGAAACCATCAGCTGGTTCGTATCGGGCTTATTGATGAATGATAATAAAGTGCGGGCTTCCTGGTCCGAAATGTGCAGGATCGGGTTCTTCGCGGTTTTGGTTTGCGAGATATCTCCCTCAAAACCAAGCTCTTTTGAGTTATTAAAAAACGCAAAAAGCCGATAGTAATCTTCCTGGGAAATCGGGTCATACTTATGATCGTGACATTGCGCACACTCGACCGTCAGCCCCAGCACGCCGGTACTGAATGTTTTGGTTTTATCAATGTTGTATTCGATCCGGTACTCTTCGGGGATCACGCCGCCTTCTTCGGTGTATTTATGGTTTCGGAAAAATGCCGTTGCCAGAATCTGCTCTTTGTTCGCATTTGGCAACATATCACCCGCAATCTGCCAGGTCAGGAATTGATCGTAGCGCATGTTTTTGTTGAAGGCGCTGATCAGCCAGTCACGCCATGGCCACTGGGTGCGGACTTCGTCGTCCTGGTAACCATAAGAATCGGCATAGCGGGCTACGTCCAGCCAATACACGGCCATTTTTTCGCCGTACGTTTTTTGGGCAAGCAGCTCATCCACAACCTTTTCATAAGATTTTTCCCCACCGTCGGCTGCAAATTTATTTTGCATTTCAAGGGTCGGCGGCAGACCGGTAATGTCCAGCGCAACCCTTTTCAGCAAATGACTTTTATCGGCTTCCTCATTAGGTTCGAGGCCGATGGTTTCCATTTTTTGCAAAACAAAATGATCAATTTCATTTTTAGGCCAATCTTCTTTCGACACCTCGGGCAATTTTGGCAAAACCGGCGCAGCAAACGCCCAATGTTTCTCATACTTCGCGCCCTGCTCGATCCACTCCTTCACCAACCCAATCTCATTTTCATTCAAAAGCCCCAAATGCGACTCCGGCGTCGGCATCTGGTAAGCCGGGTCCACCGAAGTAATCCTTTTGTAAACCTCCGACTGCTCGGGCTTACCGGGAAAAATCGCGAACCCTTTTCCGTCTTTCAGCTTAGCATAGGCACTTTCGGGCATGTCCAGCCGCAGACCAGCTTCCCGCTTTTTGGCGTCGGGACCGTGGCAGGCGAAACATTTATCGGATAAAATAGGACGGATATCAAAGTTATAGCTAACCGGCCCGGAAGAACGCTGCTGCAATGTCCCGTTCTTTTTAAAACAGGACAAAACCGAAAACGCCACCAGGCAAACGAAGGCCAATAGGAGAATAAGCTGCTTCTTCATGGGTCAAATACCGACCTGAAAATTCGGACTCAGGATTATATGTTTGTACAAACTTTCTTTAAACGTGTAGTGTGGAGCGGCAACAGTGACGGTGCAATGCCCGTCACTGGTTCAAAGTCCGTCTACCAATATATCTAATATAACCTATTCAAAATTACCTGGCTATCAGTAACCTGGGTTCTGTTTCAGTACACCATTGCTTTTTCTGATCTCCGTATTCGGGATCGGAAAAAGGTAGTAGTAGTCTCCTTTCCAGGGTTTGCGGACTTCTGCCTCTGGGATCACGCCGTAGGTGTAAGTCATTTTTCCAAGCGCGTCGCCAGGTTTCGTGCCAGTCCAGTCCATGGTCACCTTGGTCAGGCCGCGGATCGCGATGTCCACATTACCCGGCGCCGCTTTCCAGCGCATCAGGTCAAAAAAGCGGGTATCTTCCAGGTGCAGCTCTATCGCACGCTCATTTCTATAATCGCGGACCAGCGCTGCGCCGGTACTTTTAATGTCTGGCATATTCACCGATGCGCGTTTCCGGACTTTGTTAATGTATTCTCTCGCAACCGCTTCGTTACCCAGCGCTATTTCTATTTCGGCATAGTTCAGGTAAAATTCCGTGAGCCGCATGAACACCACGACCTGGTTGTAATCATTGTCAAAGCTCGCGCGCGGCCCGGCAAAATCGTCGGTTTTTTTGAAGGTATAACCCGTCTGCACCCGCCAGTGAAATGGCGTCAGACCTTTTACCCAATACGTTTTGGAATCCCGGCCGAAGTCGAAAAGGTTTTGTCCGTTTTTCGGGTCCACTTTATTGGGATTAATGTACGGCGGCGCATTGTCCGGGTTCGGGTTGGCGTCTTCCCAGTATTCGTAAAGTCGCTGGGTACTTTTGGAGCCGTCGATAATGTTCAGCGGACCAGCGCCGGGGTAAATCACCGCGTCGTAAAATCTTGGGTCACGGTTTTTTTCCGGCTTTTGCGGATCATATCCCGAAGCCGCATTCACGGTCACACCATCGGCCGCATAAGGATACTGGCCATTTGCCATCTGGAACATATTCACAAAATTCTGCGTCGGCACCAGGCGCTGCTGCGCATCAAATCCTGCCGGCCAGAAATCGTAGTTATAACCCCAGCCCGGGATTCGCGTTGCCGGTGTAAACGATTTACCAAAAATCGTCTCATCCGTTTTCAAAGGCTTTTTAAAAAGCTCGGCATACTGGGGATGCAGGGTGAATCCGAGATCAAAAATTGCTTTGGTCGCAGTTTCAGCGGCTTTCCATTTGGCAATATCATTATTCGGGTTGTTGAGCGGGCTCGCCAGGAACAGCAGCACCCGCGCCTTGAATGCCAGCACGGCGGCTTTGCTGATCTTGCCGGTATTCACAGGCTCACCGTCGAGCAGCGTCGAGGCTTCTTCCAGCTCGGCCAGTACAAACTGCGCACATTCGTCAAAAGTATTCCGTGCTACGTCAAAACTCTCGGCATTCAGCTGGAAGCTGTTTTTGATGATCGGCACGCCGCCAAAAGTCCGCATCAGCTCAAAATACATCCAGGCGCGCAGGAAATGTACTTCACCTTTCATCGGGTCCAGCGTTTCGGCTGCGATGGTAGAACTTTCGATGTTCTCAAAAAACACATTGGCCTTCCGAATATAGCTGTATTCATAGTCCCAGAGCGGAATCGGCGTGGCGAGCTCTTTCGCCACCGACGCCAGATCATTCACATTGTCGGCCGTCAGGTTTCCTTCCAGGTAATTGCGGATCCCGGCCGAGCGCTCGTGCGTTTCCGGTTGGTTTACAGCAATGTCCGTCAGCGCGTCCAACCCGCCGGTTCCTGGTGCCCAGGGTGGTTTGATACCATTATAAACATTGTAAACATAATTTTGCAAAAACACCGGATCATTAAAAACCGCCTCATCGGAAATCGCATCCAGCGGCTTCTTATCCAGGACATTACATGAAGTGGCAGTAGCCATCATTGCAATGAATGATACCGACAGCGTCCGCTTCATGAATCTGTTTTTATGGAAATATTTCATAGGTTATCTCTGATTTAGAAAGTAAGGTTAACTCCGAAGCTCAGCGTTTTCATGTTGGGATAAGCCCCGCCGTTTCCGCTCAGGAATTCCGGATCACCGTTACCGAATTTTTTAAGCGAATTGAAAATCATGAACACATTATCACCCGAAACAAACACCCGGAATGCGGCGATCTTCACTTTCGAAAGCACGCTTTTGGGCAGCGTATAACCAAGCTGTACGTTTTTCATGCGCATCCAGGTCGCCGTGCGGTAGTAGAAATCGCTGTCGTTGCTCGCAAATCCGGTTGGTGCGATCATCGGCAATTCCGCATTGGTATTGGTCAGCGAATAACTGTTCAGCGCCACATATTCCAGACCATTACCGCCGGCCCCGGAGTTGAACCCGTTGCTCAGGCGGAACTTCGCGCCGCTCTGGCCTTGAAGTAATATATTCAGGTCAAAATTCTTATAGTTCGCGCCGATGCTCAACCCGTACTGCGTGCTCGGAAAAATCGTGGTAACATTGTTCTCGTCGGTATTATTGGTCGTGTTAAACATATACCGGTCGTTGCTGTCGATCACTTTATCCCCGTTCAAATCGGCGAAGATCAAACCGCCCAGGGACGCGCCCGGATAGTTCACATTGTTGTCGAGATCCTGCTGCGTGCGGTAAATGCCGATGGATTTATACAACAGCCGCGATCCGAAAGGTTGTCCTTCCAACCTTTGATAATCTTCCGCCTGTGGTGTTTCATCGAAATAAATGATCTTGTTTTTATTATAAGAAATGTTTCCGTTGACGCGCACCGTCAGGTCGGAGAAATTGTGGCGGTACCCAGCCTGCAACTCGATGCCCTGGCTGTTCATTTTTCCAATGTTTTCATCAGGCAAAAGCAAACCGGTGTAGCTGGGAATTGAAGCTTGTCTCCTACCCAGAATGTTGGATGTTTTGTTCTGAAAAAGGTCCAGTTCGAATGTCAGCTTATTATCCAAAAATGCCGCTTCCAAACCCAGGTCTGTCTTTTCACTTACTTCCCAGGTAATGTTCGGGTTCGGAGTTGACTTCACTGCGATACCCCGCGCATCCACGCCATTTACTACCCACCCAGCATCATATCCGTAGGCCGCGATGTATTGAAAAGGATTTACACGATCGTTACCCAGCTTACCCCACGACGCCCTCAGCTTTAAATTGCTGATCACATTTTTTGGAATAAATGATTCATTGCTGATCACCCAGCCGGCCGATACTTGCGGGAAAAATCCAAAACGTTTGTCTTTCGGGAAGATCGGCGAGCCATCATACCGGGCGCTGAAACCGAAGAGGTATTTTTGTTTAAAATCATAACTCACACGTCCGAAGAAATTCTGCCGGGCTGACTCCGTCGCGCTGCCGCTGTTGTTCCAGTTGAGGCGGTTGGTTGTCCCTGCAAAAAGCTGATCGATCAGCGGAGAATCATACCCCAGGCGCTGTGCCCAGAAGGTATTGTCGTCATAAGTCATCTGCTCGTAAGCCACAAATGCCGATACTTTATGATCCTTTCCAAATGTCTTGTTGTAGTTCAGTTTCACGTTTCCGGTGATCCGAACACTCTGTCTGAAATCCTCCCGAAGCCCGATATCTTCCACCGATCTTGAAGTTTTTTTCACGATAGAACCATCCGGGGCGCGCTCATAATAAGGCCACACATAATTGAATTGTTTGTCATACCCGATGGTTTTCACCACCGACAAATAGCCATCCAGGCTCAATCCCGACACAAAAGGCGTATTGTATTTGAAACGCAATGTACCACTCGCGACGTCCGCCTTGTACTTGCGGTAACCCGGGCTGAGTAACCGCGCGGCAGGGTTCAAATGTGACCAGCCTTCCCCCGGATACCGGTAATCGCCGCCAATGTAAGCTTCCTGCAAAGGGCTGGTACTTGCCAGCGAGCCTACTTCGCCACCAGGGCCGCCCTGAGGTGTTTGGGTCGCTTTTTCGCGTACCGAAATATCGAGACCTACTTCAAAATCTTTGGTGACGGACACATCAATGTTACTCCTGATGTTGTACTGCCTGAGTTTCGATTTGTTATCGCCGCGCAAAATCCCGCCTTGTGAAGCGGTACCGAGGGAAACAAAATACCGGACTCTTTCCGTACCTCCCCGCATCGTCAGCGAATACCGGGTTTGCCTTACCGGCGGGCCGATCAAAGCTTTCCACCAGTCCTCAGGCCGTCTTGTCCCATTTTTGAAAGACTCTACCAATGCATCCGGAAAATCGGGCGGTGTGCCTTCCAGAGCCCTTCTGTCATTCAGCACCTGCATATATTGAAATGCATCCGCCGACTTCACTTTCATCGTCGGGGATTGCCAGGATTGGGTGGTTGAAAAATCAAACGCAGGCTTGCCGGTCACTCCCCTTTTGGTCGTCACCAGGATTACCCCGCCTGCCGACTGTGCACCGTAAATCGCCGCGGACGCATCTTTCAATACGGAAATGGATTCTATATCATTGGGGTCCAGGCGGTTCAACCCATCCGGATCTGCATTGGCAACCCCGTCAATTACGATCAGTGCTGAGGTATTTCGGTAAGTACTGGCGCCACGCACCAATATTTGCGCATCGTCAAACCCCGGCGCTGCGCTTCTTTGTGTCACATATACCCCCGCCATCCGGCCTGCCAGCGAGTTGGAAAGCGATGCGGCGCTGGATTTTTTGATCTCAGTACCCGTCGTTTGCACCACCGCATTCGTCAGTTCCGAGCGTTTTTGCGTACCATAACCTACTACTACTACATCATTCAGATCCTGGGCCGATACATCCAGCTTCACCGTCAATGCGGTTTGCGAGCCCACCGGTATTTCTTTTGAAACATAGCCGATGTAAGAAAAAACCAGCACGCTGCTTGCGTCCTTCACCCGGATGGTAAACTTGCCGCCGGGATCGGTTACCACACCATTTGTTGTACCTTTTTCAAGCACATTCACACCGGGAATACCCGCATTGTTTTCATCATTTACTGTTCCTGAAACCGTCTGTTCCGCAGAAACCGACGGTTTCGGTCCATTTGGGATACCCGGCACACCGGCCGGTAGAATGCTTTCGGCATGCAGCGCCGTGGCGAGCAAAATCACCAGCGCAAAAGCTGCGAGTGACCTGCGCCGTCTGTTAGGAAGTAGTTTTGATTTCATAAGGGTCGGTTAGGAGTTAAAATCATTCTGGATTCTGTCATTATCATATCGATGGTTAAGTGGTAACATACTTGATAAAAACAATTCACCCTTCTAAATGGAAGTTTTAGGAATAGTCAGCACACAATGCACTCGTTTTCAAACTGTTTCTTATATGTACAAACATATAAACATAATTTTGAACAAACAAGGAGTACTAATATATTTTGATGAAATAATACATTTTATCAAAAATCGGGAAGGTTAGGGAAGGATATCCAAGATGCTGCGAACTGAAAAAGGGCGCACTTCTTTAACTCGAAAAACCAATTCTTCAAGCTAACCAGATACTATATACGCAGAAGAAAAATAGTGCTTACTCCCGGACGCTTTCGACAGTATAAACGAAGCTGTCGGCGCGGTAGTAGCCGAGGTTGTACTCGATGGGCCGCTCGCCCTGGTCAAAAACGAAACGTTTCCGGAACAATATTGGGCTTCCTGGCTCTACTTCCAGCTTGGAGGCGATGAACTTGTCGGCAGCGATCGCGCCCACTTCCTCTTTGGACAATGTCGCGACCACCAGATGGTCCCTTTCCAGAATATCGTACAGCGGACGTTTGAAATCCTCCTCTCCGGTGAGGCCTACCCGCGGGTGGAAATAGGAAATGAAATAAACAAAAGGCCCCTCCACTTTTCCCCTGAGACGTTCCAGTTTCAGGATTTTCTTATCGGCATCAATGTCAAAAAAGTTGGCGATCTTTTCGTCCGGCGTCACCCAGGTTACATGCAGCTCGAAGTTTTTAACATTAATCCCCCGCGCATTCATCTCCTGCGTAAAGCTAAGCCAGTTCTTTGATTTTGAACTGATTACCGGCTCAGCCACTTTGGTACCAATCCCCTTTTTACGGATCAAAAGTCCTTCATAGACCAGCTTGTTCAAAGCCTGTCGCAAAGTCGATCTGGAAATAGCCAGCTGCTTGGCCAGCTCCACCTCGTTGGGCAGAAACTTTCCGTTCAAATGTTCCGGATCGTTGATCATTGTGCGTAGCAGGTTTTCGGCCTGGATATGCAGAGGGACCGGACTTTTGTGATCGATGCTAAATTTCATGTTGGGAAAAATCAAATAGGCGTGACAAAAATAGCAAATTCAGGGGCCTTTCTAAAACCGCCTAAGTTCTGATATAAGCCTTGATCGTCGCGCACTGCTGCCCCGCCGACTCGCCAAAAGGCGCCACCGTATAAGCCGGAACATGCGCCGGGACAATAAATGTTTCCGCATAATGTACCACATAGGGCTCAAAAAGCCCCTCCGGACTCTCCACAACCACTTCCCGACCTTCCACCAGGTTCACCACATTCATATTTCCATCCGTATAATGTGTCACTTTCGCATCGAACCAATGCCGCCGGGTTTCGATGAATTGCGTGGCATACAAGCCGGTGGATTCTTCCCGGACGTGACCATTTCGCGAAATGTCGGTCACATTATTAAACAGGTTTTTCTTCACCCAATCTTCGTCCCGCGTGTAATCGATCACGTTTTTCCCATGCTCAATGTTGATTGGCCGTGGTTTTCCGTCCAGCCCCAGCCTGCCCCAATCCCACAACTTAAAGGTAAAAATGTAGGGCGTAGCCGAAATTTCGAGCACCACCGCGTTTTTGCCCGAGCAATGTATGGTACCAGCCGGGATCAGCACATGGTCGTGTTTTTTGACGGGCAACTTGTTCACATATTTTTCCGCATCGAAATCGGTCATCCCGCGCTGCGCTTTTTCGAGATCCGCGATCATTTCAGCGGCATTCACATTTTTGTGCGTACCAAGATATACGCATGCATCTTCCTGGGCTTCAAGGAAATAATAACTTTCATCCTGGGTATAGCTCATGCCGAATTTTTCCTGAATGTACGCCCGCGTCGGATGTACCTGCAAGCTCAGATTTCCACCGTCCATGGTATCCAGAAAGTCAAACCGGATCGGGAATTCCGCCCCGAACTCATTATAAATCAGCTCGCCCAGCAATTTTTTAGGCCTTGTCAAAACGAGATTAATCGACGGCAGCTCGAACAAATGTTCGCCCACTTTAAAAAGCAGGCTGTTTTCTTCGGGCACACAATCAAAACCCCAGGCATAATTCACCTCGTCCCGGTCGAGATCCACCACTTCTTTCAGCCACTGCCCACCCCAGGGACCCGGGTCAAAAAATGGCACAACACGAAATGGCCGCGATACTGTCTCGTCCAGACCTTTTTGGTACGTGCTCGCGCTCAGCATTTTAGGCGCGTCCGGAATGTTGGCGTCGAGGAAATAATCGATCTGATCAAAAAATGAAAGTTTGTGCCGGTCGAAAACGCGCCAGTCGAGAAAATAGCCTTGCTTGTATTTTAAAGCAAAACTTTCGGCGAGGTTATCACTTCCAAAATTGCCTACTTCATTGCGTTTCATCCTCTTCTGGATTTCCCAGCGCGCCAGGTCGGCGTAGATCAAAATATCGGGTTTCGCAAAAAGCGCAGCACCTTCGCCGCAAATCACTACGAGCCCGGAATTAATTGCTTTGATCTCTTCCTGAGCACTTTGTAATTTATCTGCTTCAAAAAAATCCGCCATTTCAATGTTATTGATCTTACCGAAAACCGGATCATCCGTAACATACGGAAATACCATTTCGCGGATCAGCTCAGGCGTTTTCAGAAAATCGTTGGTGTTGAACAATGCGGTGATTTCCAGGTTCGCCTTCACAACATTCAGCATCTCCGCCACATTCACGCCGTGATATAAGTCCATGCAAATGACCGTCTTAACCTGATTTTTGGACTGAATAAGACGGGTAACTTCCGAGAAAATGCGCGCCCAGCCCGTAAAACAGAGATCTGACGATTTGCTGATTTCTACAAATGGAAACTTGTCGTAACTGGAATGCATCTTTAATGTGTTTTTTGCTTCAATAATTCGTAAACCCCCAAAATTCCCGCATACTCCGGCTCGGCAGCGACTTCCAGCTCCACATCGGAGGCGTTGATCCACGCATGTTTGTCGAGCATTTCTTTGATATAGGGTAAAATAATGTGGCTGCTTTTCATGATCCCGCCGCCAAAAATCACCTTGTCCGGATCATAGGCATGGACGAGGTTGATCACACATAATGACCAGACTTTCAGGCATCTGTCTTTTAATTTCACGGCCAGCGGATCGCCTTTTTCTGCTGTTTCAAAAAGACTTTTAAAATCAATTACTTCCACTTCTGCCAGCTTGCTCGTCGGATACTCCGCCGATTCCCGCGCCAGTTTTGTCAAAGCCCAGGTCGAACTTTCACTTTCCACGCATCCAATATTGCCGCAGTTGCAAATGTTACCTTCGAAGTTGATGGTAGAATGTCCGCCCAGATTTCCACCGACGAAATTCTTCCCGCGCAGCGGCTTACCGTGGATCAAAACCCCGGTGCCCACACCCGTACCGAATGTTACCAGCACCAGATTGTCGCTTCCACGCCCGGCGCCATGCTGCCACTCCCCGATCAAAGCAGCCCTGGCATCGTTTTCCACCACCATCGGCACGCCAAAATGTTTGTCGGCCCAGGCATTCAAATCCACATTTTCCGCGCCGGGATACTTGACGTACCTGGACAAAATTTGCCCGGAATAAAAATTTACGATTCCCGGAAACGCAAAACCGATACCCGTCAACCGATACTTCCCACCCGCCAGCATCCTCCGCATTTGCACCGCAATGTCCACCAGCCGTTCTTCAAATGTCAATGCGGAAGCTGCCTCAATGTTACTGTCGGCCAGGATCTTACCTTCGTTAACCAGCCCCAGCTTGATCCGCGTCCCTCCAAAATCAACCCCGATAAAAATATCTTTCATTTTAAATTTTTGTCATCGCTAAAAAGCTGCTACCAGCTTTTTTCAATTTCTTCCAAAGTCCTCCCCTTCGTTTCCGGGATATTTTTAAATGTAAAAATCCAGATAATGACCGCATTCACCATGAAAATCCAGAATGTCACCGCACCGCCAAAGTTTTTCAAAAAATACGGCGTCAGCTGCGTGATTGCTACCACACCGATCCATAACACCAACGTAGCCAGCGACATAGCTATACCTCGAATTTTAGTCGGGAAAATTTCTGACATCATTACCCAGGGAATCGGCCCCAGCGACACAGCGAAACTGGCAATGTAGCCAAGGATGAAAATAAGCAGCCAGGGGCCGTTTTTGAAATTGAAATAAAAACAAATTCCCGTCGCGAAAAGGCAGATCACCATCCCTGCAACGCCCCAGATCAGCAGGCTCCGCCGACCCGCACGGTCAATAAGCCAGATAGCGACAAGCGTGAAAAGCAAGTTGACGACGCCAATGATAATGGTTTGCATAAATGCCGATTCCGCGCCAAAACCGATGCTTTTGAAAATTTCCGGCGCGTAATAGATGACTGCATTAATACCCGTGATTTGGGAGAAGAGCGACAATATCACACCGATCAGCAGCGGCTTGCGCAGTTTTTGGTCCAATAAATCTTTGAGGCTGCCCTTTTCGTCGTGCAGACTTTCGGCTATCTCCGCATAAATTTCCTCCGCAGCTGGTTTTCCATTGATTTTTTCTAAAATCCGTTTTGCCTCAGCATCCTTCGATTTCGACGCCAGCCAGCGCGGACTTTCGGGCACAAAAAACAACAGGATAAAAAACAGCGCAGCCGGAATTACCTCCGAGCCCAGCATATACCGCCAGCCGCTTTCAATGTTCCAGGCCTCGTCACCGGCCTGACTAATTTTCAGGTTAATCACATAGATAATGTTGATTCCCAGCACAATCGCCAGCTGGTAAAAAGTCACCAGCCGTCCCCGGATGTTCGACGGCGCGATTTCGGAAATGTACATTGGGCACAGCATAGAAGCCGCCCCGACGCCGATCCCTCCGAGTAAGCGCATGATTATGAAGCTCGTAAGATCATTCACCACCGCCGAACCGTAGGCCGGCAGTGCAAAAAGTATCGCTGTGGCGATCAGAACCACTTTCCGGCCATATTGATCACTGAGATATCCGGCAGACATAGCACCTAAAACGCAACCCCAGATCGCACTGCTCGCTGCCCAGCCAACCATGAGCGGCGAAAGATTGAACTTGATTTGAAGATAACCGATCGCCCCGGCGATCACCGCTGTGTCATAACCAAAAAGAAAGCCGCCAAATGCTGCGACGCTGGTCAGCAGCAGAATGTACGGTGTGTTTTTGGCCGTAAAAGTCCTCGTATCTTCGGCAGTCATTTTCAGGGGTTTGTAGGTTTAGGTTGTTGCTTGAATTTGACCCGGACAAACCGCGGACGATAAAGGTCAGGCTTCCTTTGGATCATTTCCATGAACTTGAAACTGTTGACATTATACGAAATCAGCAGCTCGCCCGGTGCCGAAAGTGCCGCGTGCGCCTTGGCATTGTAGGTGATCAGGTCGGGATCATTGATGTCATTTGTTGTTTTATAAAGCACAATCCGCGGCCCGAAAGGCCCCACCGGCGTCGGCCCGACCTGCAAACAAATTTGCGGAAAAATGCTTCCCAGCTGATACACCAGTGCATATTTACCTTTGGCTAACCTGCTCACGCTCATTTCATTTGAAACAGAATCACTGAGCATCGCCGCCGATTTCACTTCTTTCGACCAGCTTTTTCCATCCCAAAATTCCCAGGTATCGAATTTTTCAATATCCGCCGGGAGGGTTCTTGCCGCCACGAGCTTTTTGTTCAAACCCTGAACACCATAAACATATACGAACCCATCGCCATCCACTTCGCCGGCAGATTTACTATTATTAAACACCGCCGCGCCGAAAGAAATATTTTCCTGTCCACTTTTACTTTGATTAAAAGGCAACTCCGTCTGCTGCTGATTTTTGTAAGGAAAGTCACTTCCAGCAGGCACCCTGATCAGCGCATTCCCCGTCTCTTTGAACGGAAACTGCGAATTGTCGTGGGTATTGGTGATTTTAAAAGCGAAAATAAAAAGGTCTTTGTTCGCATCCGGATTTACAAAACCGTCACCCAGCCAGAAATACGTATCCTTATCAGGCTTATCGGTTTTAGGAATAAAAATGGCCTTATACGCACCATTTTCTTGCGGCATATTAAAGGTAATGTTCGCAGGATCAGGCTTTTTACCTTTCAAAACTGCTACCGAATTATTTGTCATGACCATACCGGGCTGCAAAGAATCGCCGACGATCTCACCGATCGTGGTATCGCTGAACAGAAATAGCAGGCTGTCATTTTTCTCCGAATCCTTACCAGAAAGTGAAACTGAATAAGTACCGTCGCCACCAAACCAGCCCGATTTTCTTAAAAACAGGTTTGTCCAGGCCGTGTCCCGCTCCGCGGTGAATTCCTTTTCGTTTATCTCCACACCCTCCGCCCCGTTTTTCCCTCCCGAAGATTCTCCGCCGCAGGAAGAAAATCCTGCCGCCAGCAGCAACATGCCATAGATCATCCATCGTTGCAATTTCATTCAGCAGGACAAATTGAGGTAGTAAGAAAGGCAGATATGTTCGTATGTATGAACATTTAAAAGTATGCAAAAAAATATTAAAACTAAAACAATAAGTTTTTGTGGCTGGGAGAATAATGTTTTTCTTTAAAATATATCTGACATTCCCCCCATGCACACCATTTTACCGTTTATACTGGCGATGATCGCGGTCATCGTTTTACTGAATATCCGGGCTGTAAAACTCAAAATTGCCTACCCGATTTTGCTGGTGATCGGCGGGCTGCTGATCAGCTTCATCCCCGGCCTGCCCATCGTCAAAATCGATCCTGACCTCATCTTTTTCATCTTCCTGCCGCCCCTGCTTTTTGAGGCGGCTTGGACGATTTCGTTTAAAGAAATGACGAAATGGTGGCGCATTATCGGCAGTTTTGCGTTTCTGGTCGTGTTTTTCACCGCATTATCCGTCGCTGTCGTCGCGCATCATTTTATCCCTGGCTTCACCATTGCGCTGGGTTTCCTGCTCGGCGGGATTGTGTCGCCGCCTGATGCCGTAAGTACCGGTGCCATCACCAAATTTGTGACCATACCCAGAGCTACGTCAGCGATCCTGGAAGGTGAAAGTCTGCTGAATGATGCGTCTTCGCTGATCATTTTCCGGTTTGCGCTGGTGGCGGTCGGTACCGGGCAATTTATCTGGCAGGAAGCGACAATGACCTTTTTGTGGATGGTTGTGGGCGGCGCAGGACTCGGTTTGCTGCTCGGCTGGCTGCTGATCCAGATGCACAAACGCCTACCGACGGATACTTCTTCGGACGTGGCGCTCACTTTGGTTGAACCCTATTTAATGTATTGGCTGGCGGAAGAGATTCATTGTTCAGGTGTGCTTGCCGTGGTCAGCGGCGGCTTGCTGATGTCCTCCCAGCGACTGGTTTTCCTCAGCAGCGCGAGCCGGATCCAAGGTTATAATGTCTGGGAAAGCTTTGTTTTTATATTAAATGGCATTGTTTTCCTGATTATCGGGCTGGACTTACCCGAAATTGTCGACGGCCTGCGGGCGATGGGCATTCCTGTCAAAACCGCCATCGGCTACGGCTTGCTGGTCACGGGCGTCATCATTGCCACACGAATCATCAGTTCCTACGCCGCGTTGCTCGCGACGCTTATTTTCCGGCCGTCCGTGATGCCGCGCGCACGCACCCCCAGGAGACGTTTACTGATTCCGCTCATGCTCGGCTGGACCGGTATGCGCGGCGTAGTTTCTCTGGCTGCCGCACTGGCCATTCCGGTCAGCCTGGATAATGGTTCCGCATTTCCCCAAAGGAATCTGATACTCTTCATCACATTTATCGTAATTCTGCTAACACTTCTGGTACAGGGACTTACGCTGCCTTATGTGATCCGCCGTACCGGCGTTTTTGAGGGATTAATGGAGGAAGAGCAGGAAAATGAAACCCGCCTTCGCATGAAGCGCGGCCTGAAACAGCATGTTTTGGAATTCCTTAAAACCAAATATGAAAACATGCCTGAGAGCCACGCTGGAATGCAAAAAAAATCATCCAGCAGTGGGAGGAACGCGCAAAGGCGACCGACGATAGCTGGATGAATGTGAAATCGAAAGCGATTTTTGTAGAGTTGCTGGAAGTGCAGCGCAATTATCTGGTGGAACTGAACAAAGACCCGAAAATCGATGAGGAGATAATCCGCCAGCAACTTTACCAGATCGATCTGGAAGAGGAGCGGCTGAAAATCATTTAGTTAAAAGACCGCCGGAATTCCAGTGGTGAAAAATTGGTCTTTGTCTTAAATAACTTGCTAAATGATTGCGGATGCTCGAAACCGAGTTCATACGCCACTTCGCTGACGGTCAGGCTTGTGGTCGATAATTTTTCTTTCGCCTTCTCGATCAGCTTGTTATGGATGTGCTGCTGCGCATTCTGGCCCGTCAGTGAGCGGAGCATATCGCTGAGGTAGCTGGGCGAAATGTTGAGTTTTTCGGAAAGAAAATGGACGCTCGGAATGCCCTCTTCCGTCGTTTTTTCGCCATCGAAATATTCGTTTAAAGTTTCCTCCACCTTTTCCAAAAGATTGTTGCCCGATGCTTTCCGGGTAATAAATTGTCTTTTGTAAAACCGGTTGGCATAATTCAGCAAAAGCTCGATCTGCGAAATCACCACATCCTGGCTGAATTCATCGATCCGGCTCTGCAACTCGCCGCTCATAATGTCGAAAATCGACATGATGACCGTCTTTTCCTGCTCCGATAAGTGCAGGGCTTCGTTGGTCGAGTAGGAGAAAAAGCCGTATTGTTTGATTTTTTTGGCCAAAGGATAGTTGAGCAGGAAGTCGGGGTGGATCAGCAGGGTATACAAAGAACATTCTTCGTTCATATTGTCATAATGCGGGCCCAGGATCTGGTTTGGTGCCGCGAAAAGCAGCCCGCCTTCGTCAAAATCATAGTAATCTTGCCCATACCGCAACTTCCCACTCAACTTGCTTTTGTAGGAAATTTTATAGAAAGTAAGCACATGCGAAGGCCCGAGCCGGCAAGGCTCCACGGGTGTTAACCGGTTGTCTATCAGGCTGATCATAGGATGCAATGGTTTGGGTAAACCAAAAGCATTGTGCGCATCAGAGAGCGACTCGAATCGCAGGGGATTACTTTCTTCCTTTTTCATTTTAAATCGATTAATTGTTGCCTTGTGCTGCGCTCGCTACTTCATCCCACTCTTCCCAAACCGCAATCCGCTCGGCATAAGTTTCCTTGATACCCGGCAAGTTGTGGCTTCCCAGGAAAAATCTGAGCGGTGGGTTTTCAGCATCAACGATTTTCAGGATTGCATCGCCTGTTGCTTCCGGGTCACCCCTTTCGAGCGACATCAACTGCTTGAAAAACTGGTCTTTGAAATCACCATAAATGTCGAGTCCCGCAGAAAATTTGAGCGACTGCTGGCTGCCGAATTCAGTAGCATAAGCACCTGGCTCAATGATGGTTACCTTGATATTAAACTGCTCGATCTCAGCCGCCAGACTCTCATGGATCGCCTCAAACGCCCATTTTGAAGAGCAATAGTAGCCGATCACCGGGTAAGTAATATGACCAACATTGCTCGAAGTACCCAAAATGTGCCCACCGCCCTGCTTCCGCAACAGTGGCAAAGCAGCCTGAATCACGGCAAGCGGGCCGAAAATGTTCGTCTCGTAAAGCGCCCTCACCTCGTCGGCATTGGCTTCCTCGATGGTCCCCACCAGCGAGTAACCTGCATTGTTGAGCACAATATCCAGCCTTCCGAAATGTTCAAAAGCCTGGTTAACAGTCGCTTTTACTTGTTCGGGATTTGTTACATCCAGTTCCAGCGGGAGTACCAGGTCACCATATTTTTCCTTGAAATCCGCGATACTATCCAGATTCCTTGCGGTGGCGGCTACCTTATCGCCACGTTGCAAAGCCGCCTCCGTCCACACCCGGCCAAAGCCGCGGGACGCACCTGTTATGAACCAAACTTTACCGGAAGTCGCAGATGCCGAGTACGTTACTGCATCTATATTTTCATTTTGCTGTGCCATCATTTTTGTGTTTGAATTTATACAACAAATGTCGCCCGCCTAAGCCGCCTGCATGTAGTCAAATTGAGGGATTTTGTGTTCAAATCGAGGATCGAGCTACCCGCATTTTCCGCCAGAATTTGGCAATATCCGTTTGCAAACGTTTACAAACGACTATAAACGTTTGCAAACGGCATTGTTTGAAAGAGGTTATTCATCTTTGCTTTTGCAGGTGCAAGCTGCTTGAACAAATGTTTCACATTGATATCACCCGCCATGAAGATTTTAAAAAGTTTACCATCGACCTTTTTATGCGTGATGATCTTTCTCACCTTTATTCAGTGTCAGGATCAGCCAGTCAAGAATGAATCTATCAGTAAGCCAGACGATTATCTGATTGAAAGTAGCCAGGCCCAATATGTGGCAAGAAGCTTTCTGGCGATAACAGAAGCGAATTCGGGGATACGAAATGGCAGAACGTCGGCAGTTCAAGGATCTTTAAAGGAAATCATTGAAACTAAGACTATCTATGATCGAAATGGCAATCCGGCCATGTATTTGATATCCTTTGGCAAAAGGATTGGCGGCAATGAAGTTTTGAAAGATGGCTTTGTGATTGTCGCCGCCGACAAAAGGATCCGGCCTATTCTGGCCAAGTCGGACTCAGGCTACTTTGATCTTGAAACTGATAATCCGGGGATTAAAATCTGGCTTGAATATGTAACGAGCGCCATAGCCGACGCTAAGAGAAATCAGCCGAAGCCGTCCGGTGGCGCAGACATTTTATGGGATCAATATCTTTTGGACAAAAATGATGGACTGATTAATGGAAGAACCGAAGACTGCACTGACCCTCCCTGCCCCGGAGATCCCTGTCCCCAGGATTATTTTTATCAATCAGCGATCCTGACAACAACTGATTGGCATCAATTCGGTCCCTACAATATGTTTTGCCCAACATCCAACAATGCCTCATGCGGAGCTTGCAAGATTTCTTCCGCTGGTTGCGGTGCTGTCGCAGCAGCTCAGGTAATGAATGTTTATCATAAACCCGCAACCTATACCATCGCACCAGCAGGGCCGGTAAATTATGTATACCCGTTACAAAATAGTTTTGCTAATGTTTGTACATCTGCCAATGTAAGAGCTCGGGAGATTGCTGCACTGATTCGTGCTGCGGGAATGTGGGAAAATATGCATTACGCTTTCAATAAATGTAATTCATACTGTCTAAGGGAAGACATCAAAAATGCATTCGCATCCGCTGGCTATTCAAATGCTGGAAAACGGGTAAGCTGGCTAAGCAACTACGCGACCGTAAATTCGGAGCTGACAGGAGGACATCCGGTAATTATGGATGCGACAACAAAATTTCTAGGCTTTGGCGACTGGCACATTTGGGTGATTGATGGTTATCAGAATTACATCACGTATCACAAATCTGATCCGCAAAACCCTATGAGTTCTTGTCTGGGAACAGAATACGCATACTATCACATGAATTGGGGATGGAATGGAATAGTAGATGATACGTGGTATGGTATGAATAACTTTACAGTTGATGGAGTGAAGTATGATTTTGACATGAATGTTACATTAGGCATGAGGCCATAAATGAAAGTCTATGAAAAATTTTCTCATACTTTGCTTGATCGGGTTGTCTCTTACCTCTTGCGAATTCGATTATAAAAGCGCTAAAGGAATTCGCACAAGCAACAGAACCTACATCGGAGTGAAGACTTACGATAAAAAGTCTGGCAACACAAAAATTTTCTCGCCAGGGATCAATCAATTGTTGGTGTTCACAGGTGATACCATGCAAATCATACGGAACGACACAGTCATTGAAAGACTGACCAGTTATGGCTCTAAAAACTGGATCGGGAAAAGGAAATACGGCAAAGTACTGTTCGGAGGGCTTTCCAAACAGGGACGTAAATCCTTCATTATAGAAATTCTGGATCCCAAAAATTTCCTTTCCGGCGATGTGATCCTCGGCACGATCATGCAAGGAGATTATGATGAAAAGCTGGATACGACGCAGACGTTTTATTCGTCGCCACCCTGAAAATGAGTGCGTCAATCGAATTAAAATGTGTCATCTGCATCGCACATTCCAAGCACTATCAGTTGACGTGACTGGAAATACCGCCGACTTCCCGGATCAATTGACCCAGCTTGGAAGCCACTTTCTGATGACCGGCAGCATTCAGATGTCCGTCGACTGGAAAATAATCGTGGGCAGTCAGAAAGTCGGCGGTCCGCAGGAAGTGTAATTGGGTGTCGCCAGATTGTTTGGCTTGCGCTTCGAATGCGTTGATTAATTCCGGTTTTGTATAGCGACCGTCGAGGTGCATGACGACGATGTTGCCGGAATAGATTTCTCTAATTTTCTTTAAAACATGGTAAAAATTCTCGGTATGCTCGCGGACTTTGGATGAGGATTTGATTTCTGCTGGTTTATTCTCTGCGAGTGGCTTGCCTGAGATCCAGGATGTTAAAGCGGCTTGGCTGTCAGACCAAACTTCAAGGGGATTTGTAAATATTCGTTTCAAGATATCCTTTTCACGCAGGAAGAAATAAGTGTAGCGCATTGGAAAATAGCTTTCGTTGATACGATTGAAAATGGTAACCTTTTCGAATTTTTCAGGAGTGAGGCGTTGCGAAGGGTTGGCTTCTCTGAGATGGGCAACGTTTTCTTCCAGATCATTATCACAATACTGTATCACCAGCAACTTGCATGAATCACGTTGCAACTTTTTAAATAACAACATTTCCCGAAAGGTACCGTAAGAAGAAATCCCGGCATTGAGTGCCTTCACTCCTAGTTGTTTTTCAGTTAAATGAGCGAACGTTTTGTCCTGATCTATCCCCCAACCCATCGTAAATGAATCGCCAAGAAAAATTATTTCAGGATTTTCCAGGGACTTCTCGTCATCACGGACACCCAAACTATTGATTTGATATTGGTTATGGTATTCGAGCGAGGAATGCGCACCTATACTGCCCGGCCAGAGCGTGTAGCCCAGATCGTTATTGAAGCTACTGAATTGCCGGTTAAATTGAATCACATCGCGGTAATCGATCCAGCGTTCTAAAATCCCGATGTGATGAACATTTGCAACCTGGTTTATCCGGATGAAATGACGGATATATTGCCAGTTTATAGCCTCGGCAAGTGGAGGCAGCGCGAGGCAAACTACGAGCGGAAGCCTCAACATTCTGCCCAATCCATAACAAATCATCAACAACGAGGCAGGTACCAGTGCTTTGAAAAGCAGGATTGTCCAGATAAAGTGTGTGAATGCCTGCCATCGGTATATGGTAACCGAAAGCAGGAACAAGCCGGTCATCGCCATGACCAGCCGCGTTTGGGTTTTTGACATGATAGAAAAGGGTGATCCTGCTACCAAATTAGAATGTAACCGGAAATCTATGCAACCCGAAATGTCAAAAATTTCTTATTAATTATTTAAATAATGTAAAACTCGCTGATAATCAATTGCGATCGCGGCAAAAAGACAGCGCATAAATTAGTAACCGGTTGCGGCAGGTATTCCTACCACGATAAAATTTAATCCCGATAGGTGATTTCGGCCAGCTGATCGATCAGCTCGTCGGTTTGGTCCAGGTACGCGGCTTCATCGAGCAAGCCTTGCTGGTAAGAGTGGTAGAGCACGTCGAGATCAGCTTTTATTTCGCGGCGGCGGCGTGGGCGGGGCGGTTTTGGTTTGGGCGGAAACTTCACTTCAATCCATTCAGCGATCTTGCTGATCATGAAGACAAAAGTTCCGGCAACAATAAAAAGTAGCAGTTCGTATAGCAGCACGTTGATCCCCTTTTTGAACCCTAACCAGGTACCAATCATAAACTTAATAAAAACGCTGCGGGGAGACAAAGCCACTTCCCTACTTTTTGTTCTCAGACTTATAAAAAAAGGCGTCCCATGAAATTTACCAAACTTGTCCCAATTCATGACTAAATTTTTCTGTCTGATTTTTATCTGGCTTAATGTCAGCAATTGTGTTTTTGGTAAAATTTTACAGGAAAAACCGGTTGCTAATCATACCTGGATCCGCATTTCCTTTGGTCATCGCGCGACTAACATGATCACAAAGTCAGTTCGAATCTTGCCGGGCTCAGCTGGCATGCAGGTTTCCGAAGTAACCGGTTCCATGCTGGAGAAGAATGATCAGGCTGGCGAAAAGTCGCTGCTGCATGTTGGAAAAACGGATGTGGACATGCTAAATGTGTCTGTCAACTGGCATTCGCCGGTGGCGGAAAAGCTGAAACTGGCTTCACATAAAGATCAGTATACCATCAATAATGATGCGATGTGGGGGTACCTGATGCGAAACGGCTCCCCCGGCCAGTCAGCCCGAATGCACGACGATACCTGGAACCAGCCCGACGCGCCGAAACTGACAATCCAGCTGGCGGAAGACGGCACAAAAGGCTTTTCAATCGCGATCGAACAGCTCCTGCGGCACGGCGCAATGTGGCTGCCAGAGCATGATTGTTACATCACATTAACCGAAAAACCCGTTGATTTTCAGCAACATCTGGCAACATTGACTGGCAAGCGAACATTGGATCTCGTGAACAGTTCACCCGATGCCTCTTTGAAAGAGTTTAAAAATAAATGGGAAGATTTCGGAAATCCACTGGCTTGGAATGTTTCGTGGCAAACCCGGTACCTCGGCACGACGGGACATTTGGTCGTCACTGCGGCCGCGCATGGCTCGATATACAAATTTGCAATAGACCGTTTTGCGAATGTCCGACCGGATTTCGCCTCGCCGCATCAGTTTAAGCTGGATTTCAGCTGGCCGGAAAGTCAGTGGAAATCACAGCGGATTTTAAATGGTTTACCGATTTTAAAAACACAATTTGAAAAGAAAGGCCAACATTTGGAAACCGAGCAATTCGCCGCGCCGCTAACTAAGTTGCCCCAAGATGGCGGCGGGGAAATTCCGAGCGTTTTGCTTGCCAAAATGCGTTTCTCGGGCAAACCGGGGCCGGTTTCTTTTGGCTTAAAAATAGCGGGAGTTAAAAATGGGGTAACATTGGAAGCAAAACAATCCGGCGATCACTGGAATGTGGTGGAAGCGGGTACCCATGCAATTTGGTTAAGTGTAAATACAAGTTCAGGATTTTCTGTAAAAACTGCGAAATTGGTCAATGACCTAGATTCTTCTATCACGGTTCAACTGACATTTAATGGAGAGTTAAATGCCACCAACGCGAAGGAAATTTTGGTTAAACTACCTTCTCCTACCGTCGCTGCTGCTGATAGTAATTTGCTCGAAAACGTGGATTTTTTAGCTAAAAGAAAATCCGTCGCGGATTATTGGGAAAACCGGCTCAACCAAGGCGCGCATTTCGAGGTACCGGAAGAAGCAGTAAATGAGCTTTTCCGGGCCAACCTTTGGCATGCGCTCATTTTACCGCGCCACCGGAAAGATGAGAAAGGCAAGTTGCACATGGATTTGCCTTATGCCAACACGGCTTACGGCCAGAAAAATGCCGATTGGCCGGTGAACCAGGCGGTTTATGTAGATTATATGTTGTACGGATTGCGAGGCCACCAGGCAATGGCGGACGCCGAGATCAGCGCCATGTTCGACAGTCAGCAGCAGCCCGATGGTCGCATCGGCGGGTTTGCAAATTGGGCTGTATATTCTCCCGGACATTTGTATGCGATAGGCAAAAATTATCTCCTATCCCATGATCGTGAACAGTTTAACAGGCTTTTACCCCAATCGCTCAAAACCGCAGACTGGTGCCTCGCACAACTCGTAAATGCAAAAAAAGCGAACGCAGCCAGCGGGCTGATCCGTGGTCCGCTCAATGATCTAACGCATGCTGATCGTGAGTGGGCATTTTCGCAGGCTTATTTTGTGGCGGGACTGGAAGTGTTCGGGCAGGCCTTGGCAGTGCACGGTCACCCACGTGCGAAGGAAATGCTGACCGCTGCGGCACAGCTGAAAATTGATGTTGAAAAAGCATTTTCAAAAAGCAGCGTCAAATCGGCCGCGGTGCAGCTAGCCGACGGAACCTGGAACAATTTCGTTCCGACGGACGCGATGATCAACCGGCGGCTCATGGATCAATGGTACCCTTCCGACGTCGATTGCGGTCCGTTGCACCTCGCCCGGCTGAACGCCATCGACCCGCGCGGCTGGCTCACCACCGCCATGCTGCACGACCACGAAGACAACCTTTTCCTGAAAAACCAGGGCGCGGCTAACGAACCGATTTACGTCCAGCAAGCCACCGCCTACCTCCTCCGCGACGAGCCAAAAGCCGCCATCAGAGCTTTTTACAGTCTCATGGCCAGCGGGTTTTCCCACAACCAGCTCTCACCTCTCGAACACCGCTGGGCCTGGGGGCAATACTACGGCCCACCCAGCACCGACGGCGCGTGGTTCGAACTCTACCGCAACATGCTCATCCATGAAACCGATTCTACGACCTTGATGCTTGGTCAGGCAGTGCCCAGGAAATGGCTGGAAAATGGTCAGGAAATAAAAGTAAAAAATGCGCCGACGAATTTTGGGAATGTTTCGTATAGCATTAAAAGTCAGGCTAATGCCGGGACAATTACTGCCGAGATAGCGTTATCAAACCGCAACCCGCCGGAAAATCTGGTGATACGTTTCCGCCATCCGAAGAAAAAGTTGATCAAATCTGTATTGGTAAATGGTCAGGTTTGGAAGGATTTTGATGTTAAAAAAGAGTGGGTGAAAATGATAAAGCCGACGGCTGGAAGTTATCGGATTGTCGCGAAGTACTGACAATTTTGACCTTCAACCTACATAAAGAGGATGGTAACAAACCACTTGCATTAAGCGAAATCAAAATAGAAATCCAAGTTGAACAAGTACCCGCTCTTTGGCGATGACATGTCCCGAAGCGCTTTTTTGGGCGACCGGTTTTTGTCCTGTGATCCCCAATGTCCATTTGTTGGAGAAAAATGTTACGCCTGCGGTGGCATTCAGCATTTTGCCGCCCGTAATTTCCAGCACTTCGCCTTTTTGCACACCATGCGCCGCGTGCTCGCCATACACCCCGACGCTCGGCGTCAGAGAAATTTTGCCAATTTGAAATGAGCGGTACAAATCCACGGTACCATAAAGCTGGTTACCAAAGCGATAATCCTGCGAATTGGTCGTGTTGAATTTCCGTGAAATGTTTGTTGCAAAGCCCCACTGGTCTTTGTTGACCGTATAAAAGGCACTCAGGATAAAATCAGTGCTACCGGTACCCAGCTGAAAATTGGCATTGGCTACTTCCAGCGTATTGTTTTCGTCAAATTTGAAATTCCCGGTAGGCAATTTAATACCGCCGCCGACCATCAAGGTGTGTGAAAAAGAGCCGGAATTTTCGTTGTCCATGAAGGTGTTGAACAGGTTATAATTCGCCAGCACCGTGATATCGCCCAATCCGTTTTGCTTTTTCACATCCGCGGAAGTCACTTGTTTATCGGTTCGGTAAGGGACAAAAGCCATCACCTGCACGCGTTTTACAGGAAAAAATCGCGCGTAAACTTCACCAATGTTGAAGGATTCGTCGGTACGGAGCACTTTGCTGTCGCGGTGGGTGACGAAGTTAAGATGCTGGTAACGCAGCCCGATCACCGACTTGTGCGACTGCGGCAAAAGCCCGAAATACGACCCGCTATTGGCACAGCCGCAAATGTCGCAGGCCATGGAATTGAAGCTGAAAGCCAGTAAAAGGCAAAGAGAAAGAATATGTCTGATCTTCATATCAATACTGATTTCTAATTTAAAAATTAGTCCCGACGCCAGGGTCGGAAAGCTTGGCATTTCGGATAAACTGCTCATCATTCAGCGAGCGTAAAAAAGCGATGATCGATTTTTTCTCCGCATCGCTCAGCGTAATTCCCGGCTTTTCTCCCTGACGGATAAATACCGAATCCAGCGTGGCCGACGGCTTGATGCTGTCAGAATAATGATCCAGCACTTCTTCCAAAGTATGAAACCGCCCGTCGTGCATGTAGGGTGCTGTGAGTCCGACATTGCGCAGGCTTGGCACTTTGAATTTGTACAGATCTGCATTATTTGCTGAAATCCCGAAACGTCCTTTGTCATCAATCCTGAGCGGCACCAAACCATTGTTTCGGAAACTATAATCCGTGAACAATTCTCCGGCGTGGCAGCTGCTGCATTTGGCCTGAAACAAAGCCATACCCTGCTTTTCGTCCGCATTCAGCGCAGACTGGTCGCCCATTTTATAATAATCGTACCGCGACTCGGCCGAAACCATAGTGAGCATGAATTGCGACAACGCTTTCATCATCCGCTCCGACGTAATTTCCTCGGTACCAAATGCTTTCTTGAACATCTGCGGATAATCGACCGCTTTTTTAGCCGTAGGAAGCGGGGTAGCCTGCAACTTGGTGATCACATTCTTGACCGTTTCATCCATTTCAACCGGATTTTGTATCGGGTTAAAAGGCAGCAGATCCAGGTCGTGCACGCCGCCGTCCCAGAAAAAGGAAGTATTCCAGGCCATATTTTGTACGGCGGGAGAGTTTCGCGTACCCAGCAAATCGTCTACACCATGGCTCAACTCGTGGCCGTGGTGCGTGAATGCGGCTTCCTGCTGATGGCAGGTGCCGCAGCCGATCTGATTGGTGCGGGAAAGTATCCCGTCGTAAAACAAAAACCGGCCGAGCTCGACCCCTTCTTCTGTGAGCGGGTTCCGGCTCATATCGTACACAGGATCAGGGAAATGCTTGGGTTTTGTCCAGGCAATCGGTGTAGGGCCAGTCGATACGGGCTCGACTGGCTCTTGATCCTTCTGGCACGCCAGCCCGAAAAAAATCAGGAAAAGTGCAGCCAGGGCATTTGTGAAATGCCTGGTTATCAGCACAAAATTTCCTTTGAAGGGCGCAGACATCCGGATCAGTGAATGTGGTCTACATTGAACATCTGCGCATAATTATCCGCCACCTCTTTCGACTTTTCGGGCTGCTGGCTCATAATGCTCGTGTATTCCTTGATGGAAACATTTGTCCCGGGACCTTTGAAAAATTTCAGCACATCCGCGAAAATGTGGACTTCCGGCGCATCGTCTTTCGTCACATTCGCTTGCAGGTTATTGAAACCAAGTTTCACTACCCGCGTATTATTCACCGTTTTGATATCGTAGCCGCCAAAAAGGCCGATATGGTAGTAGAATTTACCATTTGCCGAAGTCGCTTTGGAGGAAGTACCCTCCATTTTCATGAAAATATAACCCGAATTCCAGGCCCAGTACATGCCGTCTTCCATCATCGAGCCGCCCGGATCGAGCACGCCAGTCCTTTTTTCAATCGGCATCGTGTTGCGGGCGCTGTCCACACCCACCATAAATTCGAGGCCGGTATAAGTAGCATAAGGCACATTGTTCAGCTTCACAAGCTGCGATTCCTTTTTATCTTCCATGATCAGAAAATAGCTGGAATCCTGAGGTACAGTATAATAGGTACCATCCTGGCGCAGCAGCTTAATGTTGGAAATGTAGTAGTTGAATTTCGTCAGCACAAAGTCTTCGCCGGCACCATTCGTGCTGGAACCGCCGCCTAAAACCAGGTTTTTATCCCCGACAATGTTATCAAATTCAAGGGTGATCGCGCCTGCATCACCGGTAGCAGGATTGGGATCGGTATCGA
Organism: Dyadobacter luticola; assembly: GCF_005860805.1. GTDB lineage: Bacteria > Bacteroidota > Bacteroidia > Cytophagales > Spirosomataceae > Dyadobacter > Dyadobacter luticola. Next base: position 2,435,974 of record NZ_VCEJ01000002.1, read on the forward strand.
CGTCGGTACATGCCGCCAACATAAAAACGCATAAAATAGCCGCCAGCAGCGCTGGCATCGCCTCTTTCTTTTTCATTCAGGAAAAATTAAATAATGGATGAATGTCAATGACTTGAAGAGCCATTGGACATAATGTTGCTTAAATCACGCCGGGAATGTGATCAGCAGAGAGGCGGGTGAAAAAAATCGAGGACGAAGTTTTGTCCTTTTAAAGCGTTGTGGAAAGCGAAGGTAATGTGATCAGTGGTGGAGACGTAAGGCTGATCAAATTGTAATCTGAATGTGAAATCGGTGATGGGCGTCTGGGCTGAAAGCAGTTTCGATAAAAAATCATTTTCAGCTTGTCTTTCTTCCTGTTTTCGGGCTTGCTCAATTTTCTTCGCCAGATAACATTTACCATCGCAATGCAGCTGCGGGCGGTTTTTGTTGACGCAATAAGAGGCTATGATAAAATCTTTGCGGAGCTGATAATCAAGATAAACCACCGGCACAATGCAGGTTTTTACCAACATTACTGTCAGTAAAAGCAACCCGATAATTTGTTGTGCAGAGGTTTTCAATATGGGATTCGCAGCTGGATGAAAAACCGAACGCCCAAATATAACATCGAAATGCTACACCGCATTGTGTATTTGGAGAATATTCTGCGAAAAATCAGTGACTCGTCACCAATCCGCCCGACGATTTCCGTACGCCTTTATCTTGCAGCATTTGCCCGATAGACCGCGCCATTTCAATGGAGGCTTCGATCTCGGATTTGCGGATCGCCACGCTTTCAATGTTAAAGCCGAAAGGAATGCCACGCTCCACGCAGTAAGCGGTCAGCTCGGAAGCAATGTTGAGGCAAATCCCGACAGATTTTTCCAGCATATCTTCCGCCGCTTTCAATTCCTCCTGAATGTGATCCGGAATATGAATGCCAAGCCAGCCCATAAAATCCAAAGTTTTGGCTGATCCGCAGGCTGTTATGGTAAAAATGATCGTCGGTGGAGCAATCTCTTTGTTTTTGCAGGTATTGGAAAGATCTTCAATCACCTGCTTCGCATATTCCAGATCAAAAACACATTGCGAAATAAAGTACGACACGCCGCAGGTCATTTTATCCAGGATCCGCACGTCTTCATCCTTCAAAACTTTATGTCTTTCAGGAATCGTCACCGCGCCGATCACCGACGTTTCCTGGTGTTTTTCCCAAATCTTGTATGCTTGTGGCAGACTGGTTTTTACTGGAAAATCGGGCGCTGGCACACCTACAAAAACCGGATAAAATTGCTGGTTATGCAAATCTTCGAGCCAGCTTTCGAGTTCTTCGGCAGAGAATTTCCCGGCAGGCCGGTAGATGATTTTTGGAATGTTGAGGCCACCCAGATGTTCCGACGCAAAAGTCAGCGGATCCAGCGCATTGATAAACGGAAAAGGCCTTTCCTCGCTCGTCCGGGCCGATTCGTCCTGCACATCATATACTACGAGCGCATCGATATCCAGTGAAGACAGGCGTTCCAGGGTTTTTTCAGCAATTTCTGCAACACGCTCGGGCGTAGTACCGGCTTTGGGCGGTGTGATTCCGTATAATATCACTCCAGATTCTCCGGATTTGATCTTTTCTAAAAACATAGTGGTCTTTTTGTAGCCAATCAAAAATCTATGCAAAACTATCAATGATGGATTTAATTTCTACAAAACGAACAAATTTAAGATACCAAATGTCGGTTAACCCAGCATTTCCAGATCATTTATCTCTTTCACTCATAAAATTCCATCCCGAAAAGATGAAAATCCGCGACGGTAACTTTCCTAAATTTGCAGTCCTCGTCATCCGTTTTTGATTTGCAAAGACTTTTTACCAAACCGTACTTACCAGTTCGATCATTCTCAATGAAAAACATTATACTCAGTTTTTGTACCCTCATTTTCTCCGCGCATTTTTCTGTTTTTGCCCAAACCGATAAAAAGAAAGATTACGATAAAGTCTTCGATCTCAATGAAATCACCGTCGGTGAGCGCAAGAATGTGATCCATACCGAGCGGCTCCCCGACGTGCATAATACCTACATTACGGCTGGTAAAAAAAGCGAAGTAATACAGCTCGACGGCGTGAATGGTAACATTGCCGAGAAAACCGGCCGCCAGATTTTTGCCAAAATCCCCGGCGTGTTTGTGTACGATATGGACGGCAGCGGCAACCAGGTCAACATTTCAACCCGCGGGCTTGATCCCCACCGGTCGTGGGAATACAACATTCGTCAAAATGGGGTGATCACGAATTCCGACATGTATGGCTACCCGGCCAGTCATTACAGCCCGGCGATGGAATCGATCCAGCGGGTGGAGCTGGTGCGTGGCACGTCGTCGCTGCAATATGGGGCGCAGTTTGGCGGGATGATCAATTATGTGACCAAAACGCCGGATACGACGAAGGCGATTACATTTGAGACGATCAATACCGCAGGTTCTTTCGGACTTTTCAGTTCCTATAATGCCATCGGCGGGAAGGTGGGCAAGCTGACTTACTCGGCTTATTATCAGCGCAGACATTCGGATGGTTATCGTAAAAATGCGAAGTCTGATGCGCAGTCGCAGTTTGTGAGTTTATCTTATGAGTTCAGCAAATCGCTCCAAATCAAGGCGGAGCTCGGCCGCTCGGAATATGTGTACCAGATTCCCGGCCCGCTCACCGACGCCATGTTCCAGGCCGATCCGCGCCAATCTACCCGCTCACGAAATTATTTCAATCCGGACATTTATGTACCCTCGATCGTCATCGACTGGAAAATCAACCCCAACACCCAACTGAAACTGACCAGCTCGGGCGTATACGGCGCGCGTAACAGCGTAATGTTCGATGCATTTGCAAATGTACCCGACACGATCAGCCGCGTCACAAATGCTTTCCGCGCACGTCAGGTGGACGTTGATAATTTCAAAAGCTTCACCACCGAGTTGCGCCTGCTGCATCAGTACGATGTCCTGGGTTTCCGGAATGTGGTTTCGGGAGGCATACAATTGATGCACAACAACCTCCGCCGTCGTCAGCTGGGAAAAGGTACCACAGGCAGCGATTTCGACCTGACCGTGACCGACCCTGCATTTGGGCGGGATATGTATATGAAAACGAATAATGTCGCGCTATTTATCGAAAACCTCATTTTTATCACCCCGCGACTGACCGTATCACCCGGATTTCGTATTGAAAAAGGCAGCACAGATATGACGGGTAAAATCAGCTACTACGACCCGACCGATTTACCAAATACGATCAAACACAGTTTTCCGCTCTTCGGCATCAGCTCGCAGCACCGCATTGATGAGACGAGCCGCGTGTATGCAGGCTTTTCGCGGGCCTATCGCCCGGTGGTTTTTAAAGACATTATCCCCGGCTCGGTGCTGGAACGCGTGGACAAAAACCTGAAAGATGCGTACGGCTACAACCTGGAAGCGGGCATCAGCGGCAACATTCGTGAAGTGCTGAAATATGACATTGGGTTATTTCAGGTGATGATCAACCACCGGATGGGCACCGTGGCGATGAAAGACGACGACGGCACCGCCTACCTCTACCGCACCACTACCGGCGACAGCAAAACCCGTGGCGTGGAGGCATATATCGAGTATAGTTTGTTTAAAAGTTATGAGCAATCGGTGCCGGCTACCGAGTTGTCGGTTTTCACATCGACCTCTTATTTCGACGCCAAATATGTGCGCGGCTCGGCGGTTTTGAATGGTGAAAACAAGGATGTAGCAGGTAACCGCGTAGAAGGCGTCCCAACCTGGATCTCACGAAATGGTTTGCAGTTTTTGTATAGAAAATTATCGGTGACGGCCCAGTACAGCTACGTCAGTTCCAATTTTGCCAACCCGATCAACACCGTGGAACCTTCGGCAAATGGTACGACCGGAAAAGTGCCGGGATATGGGCTGCTGGACTTGAATGCCACATTGCGGCTCGGCAAAAGCTACACATTACGCGCCGGCGTGAACAACATTGCGGACAAACAATACTTTACAAAACGGCCGACGATGTACCCCGGAGCGGGCGTCTGGTCTTCGGATGGGCGGAGCTTTAATGTTTCTTTTGGGATAAAAATCTAACTTTGCAGCGATCTTAACTGACAACACCAACTTTTGAGATCGCTCATCAACTAACATTTTGCATGTTTCCCTCCGATTTAGTTCAAGAACAAGAAAGTAAAACCATCAAAAAAAGCGCGACCAAAGCGCTGGAAGCAGGCCAGCGATATATATATGTTGTTTACGATCCGGAAGCGACGGATCAGGAGTCAGCCCAGCAACTAGCCTTTATCGAACAACGCTTTGAAAACAGTCGAACTCCCGCCCGCCAGGTCACCAACGAAAAGCATTTCAAAACGTTAAGAGAAGCAAAAATCTTCGTCCGCAACAACTTCGCCCTCGGCGCCGAATACTTCTCCTCGAAGCAGCTAAGTAATCCGGATAATGTATTTTACACGCTGGCTGATAAGCTGGCTTATTTTATGGCTTAGCGGGGTTTGGGGACGTAGCTTCTGATTCTTGCTTTTTTGGTAAATATTTTTCCCTGGATAGTTGGGCCTATTTCTCATTCCAAATAATCCGGCGGATAAAGCTTTTGACCGTATTTTTCGGCGATGGCGTTGATTTTTTGCATGTCCGGCGGCTGATTTGGTTTGTCTTTTGCAGCTTCGGCGAGTTTTGCTACTTCTGTGAAAAACTCTTCCAGTCCTGCGGGTACGACGGTGCACAAAAGCCGGGCAAGCTTGTCGGAATTATTTTTGAAACCGTGCACGATCCCGCCGGTTGGTATGGAGGCATAACTTCCGGCCGTGGCTGTATAGCGTCCGGTTTCTGTCTTTATTTCAACTTCCCCTTCCAAAACATAAAACGTCTCATGAAAACCCGCATGCGCGTGCGGCCCCGGTCCACCACCCGGCGGAACGGTCATTTCGATCGTCGCATACGCACCGTCCGTCTCACTTCCTGAAACCATAATCCGATAGCTCCCGCCAGCGATAGACAAAACCTCGCCTTGCCCTGCCGCTATAACATTTGCGTTCTTTTTTTCCTGCTCCATATTTTGAGATTTTTTAAAAACAATAAAAATCAGCGTGGCTTTGAGAAAGTAACTCCCCCGTTTTAGGTCTCCTAACATAGTTTACACCGTCCGGGGGACTTTCGCCAACCTCAAACCATAACAGAGCAATGCTAGCTAAATTTCTCATAACGGAAACTTTAATAGGCATACGAATATTTGCAGGATTTTGGTGGGAAGCAAATTTGGCATCAGGCAACTTATAAGTCCAGTCGAATGCTCCGAAATGACATTCGACTGATGATCTTTTTATTTCCAGAAATCTCACCTATCTTAGTGTACACAAAATCGTACACCCATGAGAATCATATCAGCCAGGGAGTTTCGGGGAAAACAGAAAGATTATCTGGATTTGGCCGAAAAGGAACGCGTGATTATTCACCGGGGGAAAAATAAGAAATCAGTTCTACTCACGCCAATTGATGAAAGTACTGAAACTGATGTCTTTTTTTCGGATCCACAGGTATTGAATGCCATCAAAGAGGGCATTGAGGACGTGAAGGCTGGAAGAGTGACTTCCATTCGCGATCTCAAAAATATATGGGCAGATATTCTGTAACCTTCTCTGACAAAGCAAAAAAAGACCTTTCTTTTCTACACAAATCCGGCGGAAAAGCTATTGTAAGACGCATCGAGCGCATTTTTGAGCAGCTCGGAGAAGATCCCTATAATGGTATCGGCAAGCCGGAGCAACTCAAAAACAATCTTTCCGGATTATGGTCAAGACGCATTGATAAAAAGCATCGTCTTGTTTATCAGGTCATTGAACGTACTGTTACTGTTTTCGTAATCGCTGCAAAGGGGCATTATGATGATAAATAGATATACTAATCATTAATGCTTGTATCCTGTTTGCATTTCGCGAACTAGAAAACAAAACCTTCCCAACGTTCCCTTATATTTGATTTTCGCAAACGTCACCACGCCATGCCCATCACAACCCTCGACGATTTTTACCGCGAAGCTGCTGAGTTTTCAAAAAAGGATTTAAGCGAGCTTATTCCAACCGGCATTACCAAGGAAATCGGGCATTTTAATGTCTTTGATGTTGCCGAAGCTTTAAAGATGATCAAGGAGAGGCCGCATATGACTTATAACCGGCGGGCTTATTATAAAATTAACCTCGTGGATGGGAAAAACCGGGCCGAGTATGCGGACAAAACGATTGATATTGAGCAGCATGCGTTGATTTTTGCGACGCCGAAGGTACCGTACAACTGGGTTCCGCAAGGGCCGGTACAGGGTGGCTATTTTTGTTTGTTTACGGCGGATTTTCTGGCGCAATCAAAAAGTGGCGTGGTGCTGGATGAATTGCCAATTTTCAAGCCGGGCGGATTTCCTTGCTTTCATATTTCTGGCGAGGAAAAGGCTGACATTGAGACGATTTTCAGGAAAATGCTGAAAGAATTGAGTTCCAATTATGCCTTTAAGTATGACCTGCTCCGCAATTATTTGATGGAGCTGATCCATTTCGGCCAGAAGCTGCAGCCGGCGACGGATTTGTACAATGCGCATAACGCTTCGGCGCGGGTTTCGTCACTTTTTGCCGAGCTGCTCGAACGCCAGTTCCCCATCGAATCACCCCTGCAAAGCCTCAAATTGCGTACAGCAAAGGATTATGCTGACCAGCTTTCGATCCACGTCAACTACCTGAACCGCGTTTTGAAAGAGCAGACCGGGCAGACGACCAAGGGACACATCAGCAACCGGCTCGTGCAGGAAGCCAAGATTTTGCTCAGACAAACCGACTGGAATGTATCTGAAATCGCATATAGCCTCGGCTTCGAGGAAGTGGCCCATTTTTCCAATTTTTTCAAGAAACAAACCGCCGCTTCTCCCCTCGCCTTCCGCAGCTAGGTTTCTTTTTTGCAAACATCGTTTTGATTTTTGCAAGTGCTGACCGGGCTGCGCTGCTGAACTTTGTTCCATCAAAATTCAACAGGAATGGAACTTAGCAACAACACCATATTAATCACCGGCGGCACGAGCGGCTTCGGTTACGAATTCGCCTCGCGGCTCATTGCGCTTGGAAATACCGTCATCATCACCGGCCGAAGTGTCCAGAAATTGCAGGAAACCAAACAAAAACTCCCGGCAGTTCACATCATACAAAGCGATGTAAGCAAGCCGGACGACATCATCAAACTGCACGAGCAAGTCATCACGCAATTTCCCAATCTCAACATTCTGATCAACAATGCCGGCGAAATGCGCAAGCTGATCCTCCATGAAAACCACACGCCTGACGACATTACCCGGGAAATCGAGATCAACTTAATGGGGCCGATCCGCATGGTGCAGCAATTTCTGCCACATTTGAAAAAGCAAAAATCCGCGGCAATTATGAATGTGACGTCGGGCATCGCGCTGATGCCTTTTCCGATTTCGCCGGTTTACGGGGCGAGCAAATCAGGGCTGCGGTCTTACACCAAATCACTTCGCGTGCAGTTGAAGCATACCAATGTGAAGGTTTTCGATCTGGTCGCGCCGGGGTCATCCACGCCTTTGAATGAAAAATTTATGGATAGTAAAGACTTCAATTCGAGCTTGGTAGTAACGCCCGAGAAGATCATTGAGGCGGCGATTAAAGGTTTACAAAAAGATAAGTATGAGATTTATCCCGGTCTCGCAAAGGTAATGCATGTAATGAGCCGACTGGCACCGGGGTTCCTGCTTTCGCAGGCGGCGAAAATGGGCGCGGAAGAAATGGCAGGCAAGTAACCGTTCAGTATTATTCTGAAACAGAATCTAGGTAGAATTTCCGGTTTGGCGGTTCTTGTTAGCATTTCAAAGACTCATTCTAACTCGTAAATCGCTTAGCCATAATGAAATACCTGTCATCCACATTTGCAATACTGCTCATTTTTTCCGGCTCGCTGTCGGCTCAGAACATTCCGGCAAAATCCATGTATCTGAACCAAAATCCACCAGGACAAACGGCGGCGGTTTTCGCGCCTGGCCTGGTTTCTTCCAAAGAACATTACGAATATGGTTCGACGTTTTCGAAAGATGGAAAGGAGCTGTTTTACGCAGTGATAATTAATGATAAGCCGCAGATCCGGTGTATCAAATTTGAGGAAAATGCATGGTCTGCGCCCAAAACGATTATCGGCAGCGATAAATATGAGCACAATGATCCATTTCTGTCGCCAGACCAAAATCGGTTGTATTTCATTTCAGACCGCGCGATGGACGGGAAAGGCGAGAAAAAGGATTTCGATATCTGGTATATCGAGCGCACTTCGGACGGCTGGTCGGACAAACCGGTCAGCGCCGGACCGGGCATTAATACCCCGAAAAACGAATATTATATGTCCTTCACAAATGACGGCACCATGTATTTTTCGTCTAATGGGGGCACAGATATGGCAACGGATAAAAATTACGATATCAAATCCGCGAAATACTCAAAAGGAGAATTTCAATCTTCGGTGAAGCTGCCGAAAGAAATCAATACGGAACATTATGAAGCCGATGTTTTCGTATCACCTGATGAGCAATATGTTATCTTCTGCACCGAGCGTCCGGGTAATTTTGGAAAAGGCGATTTGTATATCAGTTTTAAAACCAAAACCGGCGAGTGGCTACCTGCAAAAAATATGGGCAATAAAATCAATAACGAAGGCTACGAATTTTGTCCGTTTGTGACCAGCGACGGCAAGTACCTCTTTTTCTCCCGTGACGGGGAGATTTTCTGGATCAGCGCATCGGTGATTGATTCGCTGAGATGACATTGATCCGGAGGTTTTTACTTCAACATTTAAATATACCAAACCATGAAAATCATCAGTGGAATCCTCATTCTCATCACCGCTTTTCTCAGCCTGAAACACGGCTGGGAAGGATTACAGATAGATTCACATCCCGAACAGTTAAAAATGGCCACCGACCTGGGTGTGGGCAAAACCGGCGTTATGGTAGTAAGTGTACTTAGTCTTGCAGTCGGCATTGCTATTTTATTTCCGCAGACCTTTTTTATCGCCAACCTGGTCAATGCAATTACCATTGTTCTAATTATGGCATTCTCGTTGAAGGGCGGAAATTACAAGATGGCTTTGATGGAAATTCCGTTTCTGGCGATCCCGCTGGTGCTGATTTATCTCGGGCATCCTTTGAAGAAATAGAAAAGATTTGAGAATAAATCAATTTAAATTCCGAAACTGCACCGGCGTTTTGCCTGTCTTCTTTTTAAATAGCTTATTAAAATACTGCGGGTATTCAAAGCCCAGCGAATAAGCAATTTCGCCGACGGATTTTTTGGTACTGAGCAGAATATTTTTAGCCTCTTCAATTAAATATAAATGAATGTGGTCCTGGGCATTTTTGCCGGTTTCCTTTTTTAATAAATCACTGAGATAACCTGGTGATAAATGCACTTCTTCGGCCAGGAATTTCACGGTCGGCAGGCCTTTTTCTGAAAGACTGCTGCCGTGAAAATATTCGTTTAGTGTTTTCTCGACCTGCACTACCACCGAATTGTTCGAGGTTGTCCGTGTGATGAACTGACGTTCGTAAAACCGCATACAATAGTTGAGGAAAGCTCGATGGTTTTCGGTGCCTTCGGTATCACTATCCATTTCCAGCACCTGGCCGGGCGCCAGGCAAATCATGCTGCCGTCCTGAAAATCGACGGGTTTGCGGCCGTAGCGCATGTTGGTTTTGGGATAATGTTTGAAAATGACGGAATAAAAATCCGGCGTCACCCGCACATCGTCCATCACATGGTCGCGCAATTTGCCGAAATCCACCACCGCCACCAGCGGATGCTGCGCATGGCCGGCCAGCTTGAAAAACGTGAATACGTCGGATACACTGCGAAAATGAACGAGCTGGCTCATGGGTTGGGTTGTTTTTTACAAAGATATCAAAGTGCAAACTGGCTTTTGATCGCGCCCATCAATGTGGCATCGTCGAGCTGCTTGCGGTTGGCGATAATTTCGCGTGCATCTTCTCCGGCCGTGTAACGCAACTGGCTGGTACCGTCGGTGGCGGCTTCATAAATCACCTCTGCCACCACGGTAGCCGGCGACGCATTTTGGAACATATTACCGACGGACCCAAGAAACCTGGTCACGAGCGGCTGATATTCCGTCATGGTCTCATCATTGCTAAAGTCGAGTGAACGTCCGACAAAATCAGTAGCGATCGCCCCGGGTTCCACGATTTTGACCTTCACGCCAAACTGCTCTAATTCAAAACTCAGTGACTCTGAAATTCCCTCAACCGCGAACTTGGTGCCATGGTACAGCGCGCCGAGCGGAAAGGTAATCTTGCCGCCAATCGACGAAATGTTGACGATCACCCCGCTGCGTTGCTGGCGAAAATGCGGCAGCACAGCCCGGGTCACATCCAGTAATCCGATAACATTCGTATCAAATTGACGAACGACATTCTCTCTCGAAAATGCTTCCAGCGGCCCGTATGCGCCATAACCAGCATTATTCAACAATACATCAATACTTCCGAATGTTGCAATCGCTTCATTGACTGCCGCATCGATCGACGCCGGATCGAGTACATCGAGACGGGTTACCAGCACATTTTCCAGTGCCGCCAGTTCCACACCGGTTTCAGGGTTACGCATCGTGGCTACCACATTCCAGCCGTTTAAATGAAATAATTGTGCGGTTTTTTTTCCGATACCGCTGCTTGCTCCTGTTATTAAAATGGTCTTTTTCATTTTTTCCTTTGTTAAAGTGATGATACAAAGGTCATCCAGCAAGACCGGCAGGATATAATACAAATCCACGGAAGTTGTATGCTTTTCGCGGATCGGCAAAATTCAAAGGCTCTTACTTAAAACAACAACAAATTCTCCCTCTTATAATATTCCCAAAACATAATTGCACAATTCTTCAAAATCGGCAAATCAGAATAATTATTTTACTCAAAGTTTGAAATTTAATATACCTTACATAAATTACGGGTACGTACACGGTTTTTCTTATTACTCAGCTTTTTTAGTCACCTAACCTTTAACCATTATGCGTCACTTTTTACCGCACAGCGGCAGGAAAGGACAGGGATACCTCTGCGTTTTCCTGGCTTTTTTGTCCTACACCGCTCAAATTCACGCCGCCGCCCTCCCCACCGGGAAGGTAACCGTCGCGCCCGCCAGCCGGGCGATCCCGATCAAGGGAAAAGTAGCCGATAAAAAGGGCGAAGGTCTTCCCGGCGTCAATGTTATCATCAAAGGCAGCGAGCGGGGAACTACCACCGACGTCAACGGAACATTCAGCATTGATGTGCCCGGAGAAAGCGCAATCCTCATTTTCTCGTATGTCGGGTACGTTACCGCAGAGTTGAATGTGGGTAGCAAGTCGCAGATCGATGTGGTGTTGCAGGAAGATTCCAAGTCGCTGGATGAGCTGGTGGTCATCGGGTATGGTACCGCCAAAAAGAGCGATCTCACCGGCTCTATCGCCCGCATCGACGCCACCACTTTTCAAAGCCAGCCGATGACGCAACTCACAGATATGCTCACGGGTACGGTGGCCGGTTTGCAGACCACACAAAGCACTTCGGCAGCCGGTGGAAGTTCCATCGAGATCCGGGGTGAGAACTCACTGAATGCTTCTACTTCGCCCATGGTCGTCCTCGACGGGGTGATTTTTAATGGCAGCATCAATGATATCAACCCAAACGACATTGAAACCATCGACATCTTGAAAGATGCAAGCTCGGCCGCCGTATATGGGGCGCGTGCAGCAAATGGGGTGATTCTGGTGACGACCAAGAAGGGTTCGAGCGACAAGCCGCTGATCAGTTTTTCTACCAAAATCGGCGCTACGCAGGTTGCTTCCAACAAAGTAGCGGTGCGCGATCCGCAAAATTACCTGGATTTCCGCCGCGATTTTCTCCGGACCTTGGGTGGTACCCAGCCGCCTTATTATTATTTCAGCCCTAACCAGCTTCCGGCGGGCGTCACGCTGGATCAGTGGCGCGCGGCCAGTAACAATCCCAATGCCGACAACAACCGCGAGTGGCTGAGCCGCCTCAACTTTTTTCCCGAAGAAGTGGAAAGTTATATGTCGGGCCAGACCGTGAACTGGGCCGACCAGGTTTTTCATACCGGTTTGCGACAGGAATATGATCTGAATGTGAGCGGGCGTACCGATAAGGTGAAATATTACTGGTCGCTGGGTTATCAGGACAATGAAGGGATTATCCGTGGCGACAAATTTTCTACCCTGCGCTCGCGACTGAACCTCGATTTGAAAATGACGGATTGGCTGAATGTCGGCATCAATACCCAATATGCTTTCCGTAACGAAAGCTCGGTGACGGCTTCTGTGGGGAATATGTACCAGGTAAGTCCTTATGCCAAAATTTACAATGACGACGGCACCGTGAAATGGTATCCCCACGGCTACATTGTCGCCAGCCCGCTGATCAATTACAAAGGTCAGGACCGGCTTTATACCACAAATAGCCTTTTTGCCTCACTTTACGCGGATGTGAAACTGCCTTTCGGGATCTCCTACCGGCTTTCTTTCCAGCCGCGTTCTTCGCTGAGCAAGGATTACGATTACTGGTCGCCGCAAACCATAACAGGTGGCGAAACGTACGCGGGCGGTTTTGCGACGCGCGAAAATTACATTTCGTCGGAGTGGCTGATGGATAACCTCATTAAATGGAACAAACAGTTCGGCGTGCACCATTTTGACGTGACGCTGCTCTATAACCTGGAACAGTTTAAGTCGTGGAGCGATTCTACCAGCAACCAGGGTTTTCAGCCGAGTTCTAACCTCGGTTTCAACGGATTACAGTATGGAAGCAAACCCACCATCAATAATAATGATATCAAATACACCGGCGACGGTTTGATGGCGCGGCTCAACTATACTTTGCACGATCGCTACCTTTTTACAGCTTCGGTACGCCGGGACGGTTTTAGTGGTTTTGGTCAAAAAAATCCTTACGCCTATTTTCCAGCCGCAGCATTGGCCTGGCAGCTTCACAAGGAGAAATTCTTTAAGTCCAATTTGTTCAACCAGTTGAAGCTGAGGACTTCCTGGGGTCGAAATGGTAACCGCGACATTGGTCCGTATGCATCATTCTCGCAGCTCGGCGCAATCCAATATTACAATGGTACGTCTACGGCAGTCGGCGTTTACACGTCGTCATTAGCCAATCCCGGACTTTCGTGGGAAGAAACCCAATCGCTCAACTTTGGTACCGACATTAGTTTGCTCGGCAGCCGGGTGAATGTTACGGTGGATTATTATCAGGCCGAAACCCGAAAGCTGCTGGTCAACCGCTCGCTGCCGACGGTTACCGGTTTCAAGCAGGTGACGACCAACATTGGCTCGCTTTCCAACCGTGGACTTGAAATGACCGTGAGCACCGTCAATGTGCGCAAACCAAACCTTACCTGGAATTCGGCGCTCAATTTTTCTTTTAACCGCAACAAAATCCAGCGGCTTTTTGGCAACACCGGCAGCTATACTTTACAGGGCCAGTCGCAGTCGGGCGAGATACCGGATTATACCAACAAATGGTTTCCCGGCAAATCCATCGACGCGGTGTGGGATTACGATGTAAAAGGCATCTGGCAAACCGAAGAAGCGGAGCAGGCGAAAAAGTTAGGGCTTTCGCCAGGCGATTACAAAGTGGCCGACTTGGACGGAAATGGTGCTTTGGAAGCATTGCAGGACAAAACGTTCATCGGCTATACCACGCCACGGTACATGCTGGGTTTGAGAAATGAGGTAACATTCTTCCAGCATTTTTCGGCCTCGGTTTTCGTCCGCGCAGACCTCGGCGGGATCCGTGCATTTCCCTGGGCGATCTCGGAATATTCGAGCTTCGATCGCCGCAGCACGGCCAACTACGATTATTGGACACCGGAAAACCGATCGAACGATTATCCGCGGCTGGGTAACAACAAATCACCTTACGGCGGCGGCCTGATGCCTTACAAGCCGACGGGTTTTGTGCGCATCCAGGATATTTCGCTTTCCTACAATGTGCCTTCCAAAATTTCGGAAAAGATCAGGTTGAACAATGTGCGCGTCTTCGGTGCGGTGCGCAATGCATTCACCTTCACCAAATGGCCCGGCTGGGACCCTGAATCCGGCGACTCGCCGATGCCGAAAACGGTGACATTCGGTCTGAACCTATCCCTATAACACATCTTAGAATATCATTATGAAAAAGAAAACCATACTCATATCCAGCTTTAAGACCGCCCTTTTTTGCGGCGCACTCTTGCTGCATTCCTGCTCGAAGGATTTTCTTAAACCCGAGCCACTTTCGTTTTTTACCCCTGAAAATGTTTTTGTAAACAAGGAAGGCTACGAGGCGCTCCTGGTAACAATGCGTAAAGACCTGACACGTGAACAAACTGCCCAGAAAAACTTCATGGCGCACCAGTCGGCAGCCTCTGAATCAGGCGTTCCCTGGCTGCAAATGGACTTTTCGATGCTAACGCCGAACTCCGATAACTACCAGCAGTTTGTAGCGCAGATCAATGACATTTTCGCCATGGTGAAAAATGCAAATACGATCATCAGCCGCATCGACAACATTACCTGGAAAAGCGAGCAGGACCGCAACACGATCCTCGCCGAAGCGCTTTGGCACCGCTCCTACTGGTATTACCGGCTGATCGGAAATTACGGTGACCTGCCTTTTGTGCAGGAAGAAGTCAGTGGTGCAAAGCTGGATTTCAAGACACATTCTCGCTGGGCGATTTTGGATAAAATTCAGTCCGACATGGAGTTTTCAACCCAGTGGATGCCTGTGACGGCCGCGCCGGGGATACCGACAAAAGGCGCTGCGGATCATTTGCTGACAAAGATTTACCTCGCCAATATGGAGTTTGCAAAAGCAGTCGAAGCCGCGACCCGCGTGATCAACGGACCTTATGCCTTGATGACAACCCGCTTCGGCGCGGAGGCTTCGGCAGCAAATAAAAATGTGATATGGGATTTGCACCGGCCTGATAACAAGAACATTGCAGCCAATAAAGAAACGATCCTGGCTTTTGTAGATCGCTGGGAAGCGCCGCAGACCGCGCGGACTGCCGGACTTTTTACGATGCGGGTGTATCACTGCGCGTGGTACAACAATGTGGTGGCGAAAGATAAAAACGGCGGCCTGGGTATGATCGCCGCAGGAACATTATATGACTCTCTCGGACGCGGCAACTGCGACGTGGCCCTGAGCGATTACCAAACGTACAACATCTGGAAAGAAGACGGTTTTGATTACAAAACGACGCCCGACCTCCGCCGAGCCGACATTAACTGGTGGGACCGCGAGGAGCTCTTTTACAACAATCCGGCGTCGGTGCAGTACAAGCAGCCTTTTGACCCGAAAAATATGGATGCGCCTTCGGAATACTGGGCGCGGATTTTTGCAATGCCATGGTACAAAACGTACGTGCCAAACAAAGTGGGCCAAACCGGCGTACCTTACGGCAGCAATGGTGACTGGTACATTTTCCGGCTAGCCGAAACTTATCTTTTGCGAGCCGAGGCTTATTACTGGCTGGGACAAACTGCCGCCGCAGCCGCTGACATTAACCTGGTCCGCACCCGCGCCAAAGCCCAGCCGATCACCGCCGGGGAAGTGACGATTGATTACATTTTTGACGAGCGTGCGCGGGAATTGTTTGCAGAGGAGCCACGGCAGAATGAATTGAACCGGGTATCTTACATTATGGCTTCAAAAGGGCTGAACGGATATAGCCTGGCTACATTGTATCAGAAAAACTGGTTTTACGACCGGATTATTAAATACAATAATTTCTATCAGCATTACGGAGAGGTTTTTCAATTAGGTCAAAGTCCTAAAATTATGCCGTACAGTTTTCAGTGGCCGATTGATGATAAAATGATCACGGCGAATGCGCAGGGGCGGATTAATCAAAATAAGGGATATGTCGGGTCGGAGCGGAATGAGGCTCCTTTGGAGACTGTCGAATAGTTTTTGTTTGCCACGAATGCACCGCAGCGGCGGCCGCGAATACACCACGAATAGCATTCGTGAAACATTTGTGTATTCGCGGCAACAAAAAAGACGTGATATTCTAAAACTATGAAAAAACTTCTGCTACTAATCCTGGCCCAAATGCTCGCCGGGAAAACAAACGCCCAGCAAACCCTCACGACTGACGGAGCGTGGTGCTGGTTCAGCGATCCGCGGGCGGTGTATGCCGATGCGATGGGGAGCAGGATTATTACCGGGTGGGTGACGAAGCAGGGTGACATTCAGGCTGCGATGCTCGATGCAAGTTCAGGAAAATCGGAAACTGTTACGTTATATGAAAAGCTGGAAGTGGACGACCACGACAATCCGGCATTTGCCATTTTGCCAGACAAAAACATCATTGCGCTTTACACCTGGCACGGCCGGAACGAGGAGCCGAAAGGGGTAATCCAGAACACCACCAGCAAACCCTTGGACATTTCAACATTCAGCAAAGCCAAAGTTTTTAAACCCAAAACCGACTCGCTGCTAGCGCTTTACAAGAAGGATACCTATACCTACGCCAACCCTTTTATCCTGAAAAAAGAAAAAAACAAGCTGTACTGCTTCGGGCGCTGGATTGGTTACAAACCGAATATGATCACCTCCACGGATAACGGGCAAACCTGGTCGGAGCCGAAGGTGGTGATTACCTCCAAAGTGCTGGATACCAACAACCGGCCGTATGTGAAATACTGTTCTGACGGAAACGCCCGCATTCACCTGATCTTCACCGACGGCCACCCGGCGGTAGAGCCGCTGAACTCGGTCTATTATTGTTACTACGAAAACAATGCATTCTGGCGCGCGGATAACAGCCTGATCTGTAAGGTCGATGCGCTGCCTTTTCATCCTTCCGACGCCACATTGGTTTATAAAGCCACCCCGGAAACCGGCAAAGCCTGGATTTTCGACATTACCGCCGACGCCAAAGGACGGCCCGCAATTTTGTACGCGCGCTACCCGACCAATGAACAGCACCAATATTTTTACGCCAAATTCGATGGCAAAAGCTGGGTAGACAACAAAGTCGTTGAGGCGGGAAAATGGTTTCCGCACACCCCGGCCGGGCAGAAAGAGCGGGAAGTGAATTATTCGGGCGGGATGACATTCGACCCGATTTCGCCGGAAACGATTTATTTCTCCCACCAGATCGACGGTATCTTCGAAATCTCGCGCGGCGTGACGCAGGATGCCGGAAAATCCTGGAAAATTTCACCAGTGACAAGAAATTCTGAATTGGATAATGTGCGGCCGTTTGTCCCTCGAAACAAAACGGCCAAAAACAAAACCGTGCTGCTCTGGATGCAAAACCGGTCGTACATTCATTACACCGACTACGACAGCAGTATTCTGTACAAAATCATTCAGCCATAGTCGCCGCTAAACCGGCTGCCGGATACAGAATACGGTCATTTAATCAAAACCAATTCTACTGCACGGATATCAGCGAACTTTGGTCCTTTAATATCCGTGGCGGTTAATTTCAGCTCGCCCCTGCCCTTTTGCAGCTGCAACTCCCCAACTGTGAAGGTTTTAAATACTTTTTCATAAGATTCGGCATCCCGCTTCACCCGGTCGGGGCTGTCGATCAGCGGCGGGTCAAATGCTTCCGGAAACTTGCCGGAAATGCGGCTTTTATTCAATGTTAAGGTGAATGTTTCGCCCGGCTCGGGGCTGGTGTATTGAACATTTACACGGTATCTCCCGGCTGTATTCACCTCCACATTCCAGCTCGCGTAAGAGGTAGTGTCACTCCAATTAGCGATCCACGAAGAGTTCGGCGCGGAGGCGCTGTAAGACAATGTACCGCCTTTGGAACGGTGTAAAACCGCATCCTGCGAAGGCAGTACCGTCTTTGGAAACTGCCTGTAACCGACCGGAATCGGACGTAAAGTATCCACATTCTTCATCATTTCTGCATACCAATTTTCCAGATCATTGGAAAGTGATTTCGCCAGTTCTGGTTCTTTGCCCGAAATGTCATTTTGCTGGGTCGAGTCTTTTGAAATGTCAAATAACGCACCGCCGGAGAACAGGTAAGCGCCCTTTCTCACGCTTCTATTTTTATTGATAGAAGAAAAAAGAATGCGCTCGGGCACCGGAGCAGCGCCGGTCAATGCTGGTTTGAGACTGATGCCGTCGAGAGGCTTGGTGCCTTTGGCAGAGACGCCCGCGAGGTCGGTTAATGTGGGCAAAATGTCAATATAAGCCGCATTTCCCTCCACGATTTTGCCCGGCTGGATTTTCCCTGGCCAGCGAATCAGGAATGGTACGCGCACGCCGCCTTCATCCGCCACGCCTTTGCGGCCCTTCATGTCCCCATTCCACCGCCAGGAATTCGGACCGTTGTCGGACATATAAATGAGGATGGTATTGTCGGTCAATTTCAGCTCTTCCAGTTTGCTCAGGATGCGGCCTACATTATCGTCAATGTTCTCGCACATCGCGAGGGCCGAAATTGTCACTTCCAAATCCTCGGGATTTTTGCTGTTGGTTTTCATCGTAATGCCGCGCGCCTTCACCCGGTCATAATATTTGTCCGGCACCTGAAAAGGCGAATGCGGCGCATTAAAAGGCACATAACATACAAAAGGCTGCGATTTATTTTTCTCAATAAAAGCCAGTGCCTTGTCAGTCAGGTCGTCGGTAATGTACCCCTTGCTCCGCTCCGGCTCACCATTATGGTCGAGCATGGTGTTAAAATAATTGGCGTAATGCCCGCTCAAAAACCCATAAAATTCATCAAACCCGCGACCATTCGGATGGTAGGGATACTGGCTGCCATTATGCCACTTCCCAAATGCGCCGGTCGCATAGCCCGCTTTTTTAAACAGATCCGCCAGCGTTACCTCATTCAAATTCATGAATTCCTTTGAGTTAGAAACCCCCGAAACCCCGGCCCGGTAATGATAACGCCCCGTAAGCAACCCGGCCCGCGTTGGCGCACAAAGCGGCGCCACATAAAACCGCGCAAACCGCGCCCCCTCCTTCCCGATCCGGTCAATGTTAGGTGTGCGAATATTGGTATTCCCATTGATGCTTAGATCCCCCCAGCCCTGGTCATCGGAGAGAATGAAGACAATGTTTGGCTTTCGGGACTGGGAAGTCGTTTTCTGACAAAAAGCGACCTGGCCGAGCAGCAGGAAGAAGATGATTTGAAGAAAAAGTAATTTTCGGGTATTCATAAAAACTTTTTTTAGTCTACTTAATCAAATCCCAATCCACCACACCCACCTTTTTTGCCCAATCAAGATACTCCTTTTCCAGCGCTTTCACTTTCTCAGGATATTTTGAAGCCAGATTTTGTGTCTCGGTGCGGTCGGATTTTAGATTGTATAACTCCCATGGCTGGTGGATTTCGGCTACTAGTTTCCAGTCGCCGCTGCGCACGGCGCGGCTGCCTTCGTGTTCCCAGAAAAGGGTGCGGGGAGATGTTTGGGTGTTTGATGTTAATGTGGTTCTCAGACTTTTTCCCGGCAGTGGCGTGAGCTTTTTACCAAGGAATTCCTGGGGGTAAGTTACGCCTGCCCAGTCGAGACAAGTTGGTAACAAATCGATTAAATGCGCCACCTGGGCACTTTTTCCTGCATGGATCTGCCCTGGAAACCAGGCGATAAATGGGGACGCGATGCCGCCTTCGTGCGTATTTCTCTTGAATAAACTGAAAGGCGTGTTGCTGGCATTGCCCCACTCGGGATAGTAGCTGTCGATCGACGCCGCCGAGCCGGGCGTGCCATTTTTTTGCACCACATCAGGCAAATCCTTTGCCCTATCCGCACTACCGCCATTATCCGAAACAAAGACGACGAGCGTATTTTTATCCTGCTGAATGTCTTTGAGTTTAGTCAAAATGTCGCCGATGCCCCGGTCCATGCGATCGATCATCGCGGCGTAGATTGCCATCCGCGTGTCCCACATTTCGCGCTCCGAAGCTGTAAGTTCTTCCCAGTCTTTGGCGCCGCTGAACCTGGGTGACAATTGCCAGTTTTTATCCATAATACCCAACTGCTTTTGCTTGGCAAATCGCGCTTTCCGCAGCGCATCCCAGCCTTTCAGGTACTTGCCTTTATACTTTGCAATGTCCTCCGGCAATGCCTGGATCGGCCAGTGCGGGGCGGTGTAAGTCACATACAGGAAAAAGGGATGCTCGCTATTCTTCACCTCGTCCAGCGATTTTACAGCAAAATCCGTGATTGCCTGCGTCAGGTAGCGCGAGGTATCCTGCCGCTCCATTTTTTGACCATTTAATAAAAAAGTCACCTTGCGCCCATCATTGTAAATCGGCTCCGAATTAAAGTAGCTGCTCCCGTTATTGAGCATCGTAAATGACTTGTCGAAACCCCGGTTATGCGCCAGCGCCGAGGGAACCAACCCTACATGCCACTTTCCGGAAACAATTGTGTGATAACCTTTTGTCTTCAAAAGCTGCGCGATCGTCGCACTGTTTTCGCTCAAAAAACCCTGGTAAGCTGGTGTACCTTTGTCCTGCACCATATCACCGATCCCCGCCTGGTGCGGGTACAAGCCGGTAAGCAGCGCCGCCCGCGACGGACAGCAGCGGCCGCTGTCATAAAACGAAGTCAGCCGGATACCCTCCCCCGCCAGCCGGTCCAGATTGGGCGTTTTGATTTCGGAACCGAAACAACCCAGGTCAGAAAATCCCAGATCGTCGGCCAGAATGAAGACAATGTTCGGAGAACGTTTGTGGAGTTGTGCATGCGCCGGCACGATGCTGGCCAGCGTGAACGTGATATATAAAAATCTAAATCTTAAAATCTGATACATGGAAATATGGTTAGCCCCGAGAAGAAAGATGCGAGTTGCTGGCTGCGATGCAAATCTAGAAAAACTATTTAGTCTACTAGTTTTGTAGTGTATAAAATTAACAACCAAAATGTTCATCCTCGAAAGCTTAAAACTATATCCCCCAAAATAAATTTGGAATTTAAGACCGATCGGTCTATTTTTGTAAGGTTAACTTCAACACCATGGGCAAAGCAGAACGTACCCGGCAATTTATCATCGAGCAATCCGCACCTGTTTTTAATGTGAAAGGCCTCGCTGCAACCGCCATGAGCGACGTGATGGGTATCACAAAAATGGCGAAAGGTGGCTTGTACGGGCATTTTGAGAGTAAGGAAGACTTGTCGCGGGCGGTGGTCGATTACAACATTTCACTGCTCATTTCAAAGGTAAGCCAGGTGGTGGCTGGGGCGGAAACTGCCAGGGAAAAGCTGTTCGCCATGCTGGATCTCTTCTCGACGCCCGTGCAGTTTCCGGTGGAAGGCGGCTGCCCGCTGCTGAATTTTGGTGCGGAATCCGACGATACCAATCCGGAGATTAAAAAGAAAGTCCGTGAAACCATTTTAGGCGCCCAGAAACGGATTGCAAACATTATCCTGGACGGTATCGAAAAAGGAGAATTTAAGCCGAATTTCGATAGTAAAACGTTCGCTATCAAAACAATGACCATCATTGAAGGAGGCACGTTGATCGGGCGGGTGCTGGGTAGCAACAGCCAGATGAAGCTGATGATGGACATGCTTAAAAAAGAAATTGAGGAAGAACTTATCTAATTTTTTTTACCTAAAAATAAACCGATCGGTCGATTATGGAAAATGTTGCACCTTTTGCTTATGGGCTTTTTACAGCAACCGTGATATTGTCGGTTTGGCTGTTTTGGAAAGCCGCCCGGTATTCAAAACCGGTTCTGCTAATCTTGCTTGCCTGGATTTTGCTGCAATCCGTTCTCGGACTGGCAGTATTTTACGAAGACAGTTCTTCTCTCACTTCCCGGTTTTCGCTCCTCGTTGTCTTCCCCGTCGTTTTCCTAGGTTCCCGGTTTTTCACCAAAACAGGAAAAAAATTTATAGATAGCCTGGATATCAAAGGATTAACCATTTTTCACATCATCCGCATCCCGGTCGAAATTACCTTGCTCTATCTTTTTTTGGGCAAAACAATTCCGGAAGCGATGACTTTTGAAGGCCGGAATTTCGACATACTATCGGGACTGACTGCACCGGTGGTTTACTACTTCGCATTTATCCGGAAAAGCATCGGACCGAAAACCCTGATCGCCTGGAATGTTGCCTGTATGTTGCTGCTCATCAATGTAGTATCCAGCGCAGTGCTCTCTCTACCAGATCGCTACCAGCAATTCGGATTCGAGCAGCCCAACATTGCGGTCGGTTATTTCCCGTTTCTGCTACTGCCGGCTGTACTAGTTCCTTTGGCTTTGTTTTCCAGCGCGGCAGCTATCCGTCAAATGGTCGTGCACAAGAAGATAACTCACCAACCCTGATTTTTTTCAATAAAAATATACCGATTGGTATATAAAAGAACATACAACTGACAGACTTCAAAAAGATTCGCATCCAAATGAATGCTTTTAAAAGACAAATACTGATCGTCACGGTCATTTCCGCGGCGATTATGGAACTGATCGACATTTCGATCGTCAACGTGGCGCTTTCGCACATGAGCGGAAATCTGGGCTCGACTTTGGAGGATACTTCCTGGGTCATCACCGCTTACGCCATCGCGAATGTGATTATCATTCCGATGACCAGCTTTCTGACCACCAACCTCGGCCGCAGAAAGTACTATATCGGCTCGGTCATTTTGTTTGTCCTTTGCTCCCTGATGTGCGGAAATTCAACAAACATTTGGGAGTTGGTTATTTTTCGGTTTTTTCAGGGGCTAGGTGGTGGCGCGCTGCTTTCGGTCTCAGCAGCAGTGGTTTACGAGCTCTTCCCAAAAGAAAAACAAGCTACCGCCAGTGCATTATTTGGTCTCGGCGTATTCATCGGCCCTACCATCGGCCCAACACTGGGCGGCTACATTACTGAGTTTTCGTCCTGGCCGTGGATCTTTTATATCAATGTACCGATCGGCATTCTCGTAACTATTTCCTGCATCAGCCTCCTGACCGAACCCGCCATCACCCACGCCAAAAGTAAGGTCGACTGGCTCGGAATAACATTATTAGCGATCGGGGTTGGCGCGATGCAAATTGTGCTGGAAAGGGGCCAGACCGAAGACTGGTTTGAAACCCGGTACATTGTGGTGCTGACGGCGGTTGCGGCGCTAACATTAACGATGTTTGTTTTCTGGGAATTACGCATCAAATATCCGGTTGTAGACCTCAGGGTTTTGAAAAGCAAGGAGTTACTGATCGCCGCGATACTTACCTTTGTGACGGGCGTAGGCATGTTTACCTCTATTTACCTCACACCGGTTTTATCCCAGCGATTGTTTCTGTTATCACCTTCGCAGACTGGCGTTTTGCTGCTCCCGGGCTCCCTGGTGGCGCTTTTTGTCCTGATTATTTCCGGCAAAATCCTGCAACGCGGCGTGTCCCCGGCGGTGATTGTGTTCGTCGGGTTTTTGTGTTTTATTTATTTCAACTGGCTGATGTCGCGGATCAGCCTGGAAACTTCGTCGGCTTACATTTCCATCGCATTGATATTTCGTGCGGCAGGAATGGCGCTGCTCACTGTGCCGCTGACTACACTCGCGGTGTCGTCCCTGCAACCGAAAGATATGCCGCAGGGCGCGGCGCTGAACAATATGATGCGGCAGCTTGGCGGCTCGTTCGGCATTTCGATCCTTAATACTTACATGTCCCGGCGCATGGCCGTGCACCGAACCGATCTTGTCAGTGACATTACCGACCAGAATCCCGTCGCCGTCGAAAGGATTTCCGGCCTGATGAAAAGCTTTGCCCAGCGCGGGCTCGGGCAGCAGGAATCGTATGTGAAAGCACTGAAAGTGATTGACAACACCATTCAAAAACATTCCCTGCTGCTGAGCTACATCGACGGCTATCTCCTGATCGGGCTATTTTTTGTGCTGGCGATCCCGCTGTTAATGTTGGTGGCACAAAGACAAAAAGGCCCGGTGGTGATTGTTTCCGCAGATCATTAAGCTAACCTTTTCCTGCAACATTCCCTTACTTCCAAACCAGCGTCGCCACGGCATTGGGATCGATGGTATAGCTAAACTGACTTTCACCCAGATTCACCGTAAACTTCTTGTTATCCACACCCTGATTCAAAATCACCAACACTTTTGAACCGTCGGTGTTGACAAATGCGACGTGCTCTAACTGGCTCGCCGCGCTCAGGCGGTCAGATTGCACACGGAATGCGCCCGGGCGGACGAATTTGGACATGTGCGCGATGGTATAATACTCCACGTTTTTGGTAATGCTGCCATCGGCTTTGATCGTCACCACGCCGCGGCAATTGTCGCAGCCCTTATTTTTCGGGCCGTCGGCTTCATCCAGTGCGATGTTCCAGAGCAGCGCATTTTTCGACCAGTTATTGGCCGTGCCGATGAAAATGTTCGACATATTCCATTTCAGATTGTCCGAGAAGTTAGCCGCCCAGCGTCCACCCGATATCTCCGTGAAATACAAACCTTTATCCGGAAACTGGTCATGCACCTGACCCATCGCCGAAACATTCCCGCCATAAGCATGAAAAGCGGAACCCGCCACGTACTGGCTTGCTTTCGGATCATTCAAAATCGACATCGGGTAACCCGGCCGGTCCCAGTTATGGTCGTATAAAAGAACTTTTGTTTTAATGGATTTTGATTGAAAAAGCGGCCCCAGGTTGTTTTTAATAAGGGTTAATTGTGCAGCAGAATCCATCCCCATCGAAGGATAAGCCGCCTCATGCAGTGGCTCATTCTGCACCGAAAGTGCATCTATTGTAACGCCCTGGGCTTTGTAGGCATCCAGATATTTCACAAAATAATTCGCGTAAGCACTATACCATTCCGGTTTCAGACTTCCCCCGGCCAGTTTGCCGCTCGTTTTCATCCACGCCGGCGCCGACCAGGGTGTCGCCATGAATTTGATCGCGGGTTGCAATGCTACCACAGATTTGAGCACCGGAATCAGGTCTGCCTGGTCTTTGGCAATCGAAAATTTCTTCAAGTCCGCATCCGTCTGCCCGGCAGGCAGGTCATCATACGTGAAATCTTCCAGCGAAAAATCCGACGCGCCCATCGTGATCCGCAGGTAGCTGATACCGATCCCGCTTTGTGCATCAAACAAATCTTTCAGCAAAGCTTCCCGCTGCGTAGCATTCAATTTCTGGTTGATCAAATAAGCCGAAGAACCCGTCATCGCTGCCCCGAAACCGTCCATTTCCTGCAACTTCGTGGAAAAATCAATGTTGATGAGGTCAGCAGCCGGCGATACTGTGCCGGTTTTCACAATCGAAAGTGGATTTTCATTTTTGAGCAATTTGCTTTGCGTACCATTCGTCACCCACACCGCCACTTTGTTGGCAGCGGTGGTATCCGTCGGCTTGGGATCCTCATTCACCGGCGCCTCCGCCGAGCAGCTGCTGAGTGCAAGAGCCAGGCTGGTAACCGTCGCTATCATAACGTTTTTCATGATTTTGAGTAAAAAAGAAAGCCGCGCCCGGAGAAACATTTTTCAACATTCCCACTCAGGCACGGCTTCCAATGAAGCTAATAACCGTTATTTTGTTTCAAATTGGCATTTTTGTCGATCTCTCCCTGCGGGATCGGCCAAAGCAGACGGGTGTCGGTCAAGTTATAGTTCAGCCTATTTCCTGCGCCATCTTTCACCGCCTCCATCACCGGCACCACGCGGCCGGTGCGCACCAGATCATACCAGCGCTGGCCTTCAAATGCGAGTTCCAGGCGACGTTCTTTTTCGATCGCCAGGCGCATCGAAGTTTGGTCCGTAGCTGGTGTCGCGGCGAGTTTCGCACGGGTACGAATCTGATTTACCAAAGTGCGGGCACCGGCTAAATCCCCGGTTTCATTCAAGGCCTCGGCTTTCAGGAGCAGCACGTCAGCCAGGCGGTACATGATAATGTTCTGCGAAGCATCGGTATTGCGCATTTTGTAGGCAAAAGGAAACTTCGTCAAAGCCCAGTATTTATCCGACCATTTACCGGTAACGTTGGCCGTATAAATCGTCGAAGCTTTGCGCACGGCGTCTTTTTCATCGTCAAAAGCCTTGATCAGATCATTGGAAGGCGTATTGAATTTCTTCCAGTCGGTGCCGTAAAACATAGACGAACCCCAGTTTCCGCCGGTCGACCAATCTTCAAAATTCAGCTCAAAAATCGACTCCGCGCTGTTTTCAT
The DNA here is from genome assembly GCF_005860805.1 of Dyadobacter luticola. Lineage (GTDB taxonomy): Bacteria > Bacteroidota > Bacteroidia > Cytophagales > Spirosomataceae > Dyadobacter > Dyadobacter luticola. Next base: position 2,462,170 of record NZ_VCEJ01000002.1, read on the forward strand.
GCTTGCCGTCCCAGAGATCTTCAAAATTCGGCATCAATTTATACCCCAGCGCGATCACCTTATCTGCATTCTCTTTCACTTTCGCCCAGTCCTTGCGGGTGGCATATACTTTCGTCAGCAAGGTATAAACCGCACCCGGCGTGACCGTCATTTTGTTCGGCCCGGTTTTGGGAACAGCCGTAGCCGCCTCATCCAAATCCTTGATAATCTGCGCATAAACTTCTTCCGCCGCACTTCTGGCCGGATAAAGCTGACCATAAATTTCATCCACATTCTCGGAAGTAATGGTTGGCAGCTCGTCCACGACCAGCGGCACATCGCCATAAATCCTGACCAGATCAAAATACGCCCGCGCCCGGATAAACTTCGCCTCGCCGACGATCTGCGCCTTACGCTCAGCCGACAAAGATGCGTCCGTCACTTTGGGCACATTGGCGATTAGTGAGTTAGCGCTGGCGACATGGTTATACAGATAAGACCAATCCCGCGCGGCCACTGCATTGGTGGAAAGAATGCGGAATTCATCCACTTCAAACCACGCAGCATTATCGGCACCGGCATAAGAGTTGTCCGACTGGCCGTCGCCGAGGATAAAATAATCCATCACATAATATTCGGCCGAGCCACTTTTGAAAATCGCGTAGCTGCCGGCCAGGGCGGCTTCGGCGGTGGCGGCATTCCTGATAGCAGAACCCGCAGTTCCGGTACCGCTGCCGCCTACAGTAGTTTGTGAAATCGGTTGTAAATCAAGTTGGTCCTGGCAGGAAGGGAGCAGCATCGCGGATGCCAGTACCAGTGCTATATAATTGATCTTTTTCATTATTTTTTCAATTAAAAAGTAACATTCAAACCTGCTACAAATGCGCGGGAAACCGGGTAAGTACCGTAGTCGATACCGAGCGTGGCGCCGCTTCCTGTGAATGCATTCACCTCAGGATCAAAGCCTTTGTATTTGGTCAGCGTGAAAAGGTTTTGCGCAGTGAGGTAAATCGTCGCCCGGCTCAGCTTGATCTTCTCGGCAAAGCTCTTGTTGAGCGCGTAAGAGATTGTGGCACTTTTCATGCGCAGGAATGAAGCATCCTCGATGAAACGCGACGAGATCAGCGAGTTGTTTACATTGCCGTCGGTCGCCCTCGGAATGTCCGTGATATCGCCCGCTTTTTTCCACCGTCTCAGCACTTCCGTTGACTGGTTTTTGCTATCATACATTCCTTCCGTTTCCAGTCTCGAGGCATTGAAAGCCTTGTTTCCCTGCGAACCCTGGAAAAGAAATGACAGGCTGAAACTTTTGTAAGTCAGGTTGTTATTCATCCCGTAGGTAAATTTCGGCTGCGCGGAACCCAGGATCGTGCGGTCGGAAGGAGAGAAAGAACCGTCACCATTTACGTCGCGGTAGATCATATCGCCGGTTTCAGGATTGACGCCGTCGGCAATGTAGCCGTAAAATGTACCCAGCGAAGCGCCTTCCTGCAAAATAATGATCTGATCACTGCGACCTTCCACATCTGCATACCGGTAAATTTTGCTCAGTTGTAACTGAGTGATCTTGTTCCGGTTGAACGCAATGTTGAAATCTGTTGTCCACTGAAAAGCCGATTTATCGAAGTTAATGGTCGACAAAACGAATTCCAGACCCTTGTTTTGTAGCTTCCCGGAATTTCTTGGCATATAGCTGTACCCGCTCGTATTGGGCAGCGGCACATTCAAAAGCAGGTCATTGGTTTTTTTCAAATACGCATCCGCCGTGAATGTCACGCGGCCTTGCAGCATGCTCAAATCGATCCCGATGTTGCTTTGCGTGGTGGTTTCCCAGCGTAGATCCGGGTTGGGCGCATATACCGGCGGCGTTACAGCCGGGCCTGATGGCGGCGTGGTAGGCGTGCGGCGGGTGTAACTGTTCAGACCGTAAGACGCATAATTCGCCAAACCTTCCTGGTTACCATTTTGACCCCAGCCACCGCGCAGTTTCAGGTCGGTGATGAACTTTACATCCTGCATAAAAGGCTCTGCCGAGATACGCCAGCCCGCAGATACCGACGGGAAAAAGCCCCACTGGTTTCCTTTCGCGAGTTTGGAAGAACCATCCGCACGGAAGTTGGCGGTAATGAGGTACTTACTATCAAAATTATACATCAGGCGGCCCAGGTAGGAGTTCAAAAACCACTCCGATTGCTCGGTGTACGCATCCGTAATTTCATTCGCGGCATTCATCGTTTTTACAATACCGTCGGCTGGAAAGTCGCGTCCGGCGATGTAGGAGTTGTTCCAGGTGTTTTTCTGGATGGTGGTACCACCCAATGCTGAAAATTCATGCTTATCCCACTTTTTCTCGTAGTTCAAAGTATTTTCCCAGAGGTAAGTAAATGAATTCGAGCGCGTTGCATTTCCTAAGCCGTGCGTACTTCCGTTGGCTCCCCAGCCTTCCGTAGTGCGGTACGGATCGAGGTAGTAATCATTGGCGTGATTCATGAAATCAATCCCAAAGTTGGAGCGGAAAACCAGCCCTTTGGCCACCGTAAAATCGCCCGCCACGTTACCGAAAATCCGGTTATCCTTCGCCGACTGGGTCGGCCCGAACATGGCGGCCAGCGGATTGTCCCAGCCGGCTTTCAATGGATTGGTGGAGAAAATGGTACCCCTGATCGAATCCTGGGAGTAAACGCCCATCGTCGGCGGAGCGCCTAGTGCGCCGAGTACCACTGCATTACGTCCCGCATTATTGTTGTCTTTCACGTCGCGGATCTTGGCATTGGAGTAGCTGACATTGGTTGTCATCTTAAACCAGCTTTTGATCTGGTTATCCAGGTTCATGCGGAACGAATACCGCCGGTAGCTCGCAGGCTGGATAATGCCTTTATCCTGCGTCATCGCGCCGGAAACGAAGTATTTGTTCTTGTCGGTACCGCCTGAAAATGAGAGCTGGTAGTTCTGGTTGTGACCGGTTGTGAAAACTTCTTTGTTCCAGTCGGTTGTCTGGCTGCCCACGGTCACATTGTGGCCCATTTCGTTCATTAGATCAGCGTATTGCTGCGGGTTCAGCACATCGATCTTTTTCGCCATATTGGAAAAACCGTAATAAGCCGAAAAATTCACCTGAGACTGGTTTGCCTTCCCTCTTTTCGTCGTCACGATCACCACTCCGTTTGAAGCTCTCGCTCCATAAATCGCTGCGGATGAAGCATCTTTCAACACCTGAATGCTTTCAATGTCATTCACATTCAAATCGCGGGTATCCATCGTGGGCACGCCGTCGATGACGTACAAAGGTTCATTTCCGGCTTGAACAGACGTAGCACCACGTACGCGGATAGACAATGCGCTACCCGGCTTGCCCGAAGGCTGCGTCACCTGCACACCCGCCGCTTTTCCCTGCAACGCCTGCGCCGCCTGCAAAATCGGCCGTTCCTCAATGTCTTTCGTGCTAACCGACGCAATCGAAGTTGTAACATCACCGCGCTTTTGCGTACCATAACCGATCACGACAATTTCGTTCAGCGTTTTCTGGTCGCCGCCCAACACCACATCGATTTGCGTCTGGTTGCCTACCGCAATTTCCTTCGTTTCATAACCGATAAAAGAAACCACAAGCACCGCCTCACCATTGGGCACGGGGATTGAATAGTTTCCTTCCACATCCGTGACCGTACCTGTCTGCGTTCCCTTCACCAGCACGCTCGCCCCGGGGAGGGACTGTTTCTGCTGATCTCTGATCACCCCTTTTACAATAATCTCCTGTGCGTTCGCCAGGCCGATCGTTGCGAAAATCAGGACAATGAACATCGTAATTCTCTTTCCCATAGATTGTTAATGAATTTATTGGTAACTAATCGGATAATTTATTGGACAATTCTACGCAGCAAATGTAGGGATGTTTTCAGAAAATCAATAGTCCCGAAATTTTATAAATAGCTGAAAAATAGGTAGTTATATCAGAATTGATACGGTTCAACACCGGAGCAGGTAACCGCCGATATACCTGATTTTCAGTTTATATCAGGACAAAAATGCGATGAGGAGAAGGATCGGCTGATACGCCTGCCAACCGTGGATTTTTAGCAAAAAAATGTGAGAACTTTTCAGGCAGGTTCGAGGGAATGATCCAGCACAAGCAGGCTCCACCCCTCTCCCGACCTGGAAGCGGCGATTTCCTTGCGCCGGTCCTGCATGACTTTTTTGATCCGGCTGGCATAGGCCCAGCAAGTGCCCTGGCGGATCGAGAGAATTTCTGACAGCTTGTGAGAAGAGATTTTGCCTTTGGTCGTATACATCAAAAAGACCATATAAAAGGCTTTGTTGATCGGAATGCGGGTGTTTTGGAAAATGGTATGGGAGATCACCGATTCGTCGTAATCGCATTTGGCGCAGCGGCGGCTATGGGGTGAATGTCCATGAAAATAATGGTCGTGACCACATTTACGACATTCATAATGTCCACTGGCGGCATCGTTGCCCCACTTCATGGAAGCAAGGAACCGGAAACAGCTATCATTATCCGGATAAATCTTGCTAAATTCTTCAAAGTCCACCTCCGCCGACATCACGCGCGCCTGCGTCACCTTGACGACGCTGGTATGCAGCACTTCGTTATCCTTTTCCAGCAGCAGGTTCATTTGCAGGATCTCCTCTTTCTGCTGCTGCAAAAGCGCATTTACCTCGGTCAGCTCTTCATTTTGCGCTTCAATGATGGCCGATTGTTCCAGCACCTCCCGCGTCCGCTCCTCCACCTGCGCTTCTAGCCTGACATTCAGCGAATCTTTCAGCTTTTCATTCAAATGCATCTGCCGGATGATCTGCCGCTGCGCCTTTTCTTTTTTTGTTTTCAAAACCCGCACCTTATCCCCGATCGCAAAAGACAGGAAGATCATTTCCAAAACAAAACAAATACTCAGACTATAATAGGTGACTACGCCAAAGTTCAGACCTTCCACATGCAGCATCAACAACAACTTGTGAATGAACCCGATAGAAAGAAATGTATATCCCAACACAAAAAACCGCGCAGGATGATAACCTTGCCGGTAAATGTAAATGCCGGTGTAAAATGCGACGGCGAGCGGCACCAGCTCCACGAATTTGTAGCTAAACCAATCGGTATTGAAAAACAGGCAGATCAGGAAAAACAAGGTCCGCAGCCCCATAATCCAGATAATGACGCGGTCGAGTACCGGCGCTTTTTTGTGGGTGTAAAGCAGCGTACGGGTGAATTGTAGGGCGAAAATGCTGACCCCGTACAAGGCGATTCCGTAAGCATACTGGTTCCACTCCGGCGCATTGGGCCACAAATATTGATAGGCAACACCGTCGATACACATTTCAAAAAGGCCGACGCAAAGGTTGTAGAGCACATAATATAGGTACTGGATCTGCCGCACGGCCAGGTACATCATCAGATTATAGAAGCTGAAAACCAGCACCATACCATAGAAAATCCCGAAAATAAAGTACTCGTCCAGCGCATACTGGATAAACCGGTTTACCGAGCGAAGCACAATGATAGTGTCGGCGATCTGATGGGATTTCACACGGAAATAATACGTACCATCGTAGGCAGCGGTGTTGGCAATGTTGAGCTCAAAATTCTTGTGTGAATATTCCCGGTTCCGGAATGGCAGCTGGTCGCCCATGCGGCGGGTGGTGTAGCCGCCTTTTCCGTCGGGAAGGTAGGCGGTGATATCGTCGATGGTCTGGTCAAAAAATTCGAGTACCCAGTTTTTGCGGCTGTCGGGATTATGCAGAATCCTGATCCTGAACCAGTAAGTCGATTCCAAATTGTAATTCTGGGGCGTATTGGTGACGCTGTTGATGAAACGATCGCTTGATGCTGGCGACAAAACGTCTTTGAAAGAATAGCTTCCCGCCTTGTCTTCGAGGTACTGAATCTCTTTGCCAGTAAAAATATGCTGATCCTGAGAGTCCGTCACTTTTAATGTACGCTGCGCGAATGCTGGCACCAAAAAACTGATTACCAGCAAGATGGCAATCAGAACCGTATGGATATATTTGGAGGATGAAGGTATTTGCATGAAGTTATAACGCAGGTGCGCCGGTCAAATGTGTGTACCGATTACCCGGAAAAACTTTCGCTGATCGCTTCCAGGTAAGCTTCGTGATTGCATTTTTTAAAAACAATATCCTTGCATTGATTAAACCTCATAAATGCCCGCAGCGCCTGAACCAGCTTTTCAATGGTTTTTTCTTCCAGATCAACCGGCTCGAAATGCAGATTCTGGACGATCAACGTTTTCTGTTTTCGGTCGGCCTTTGAATCCATTCTTGCGATAAATGTATCCCCGGCGATGATCGGCAGTGAAAAGTAACCGTACTGACGCTTCGGCGCGGGCACGAAACATTCAATCTGATAATCAAAATTAAAGAAGTCTTTCAGGCGGTGGCGGAAGACATTCAGGATGTCGAAAGGTGAGAGAATGAAAACCTCGTCGGAAATTTCAACATCGATCTTCTGCTCCGGAAGCATATAAAACGGGCCTTTCAAACCTTCGACGGCCACGGTTTTGACCTCGCCGCTTTTCGCCATTTTTTCCAGCTCCTTTTTTACCAAATTGCCCTTTACGTAGCGGGCGCGCCACGCAATTTCCTTGACATACGCGATGCCGAAAGCGCCTAATGTGCGCCGGACCACAAAACGTGCGAATTCTTCGTCGGTCGGTAAGGTAAGATCAGTTTCGTGCGGCACCACATTCACCGGCAATACATATACTTTCTGGAAAGATTTGGTGCGGTTGATCATCAGGCTGCCGTCCAGGTACAATCTTTCGAGCGCGACTTTGGCCGGGCGCCAGTCCCACCAGCCGGTGCTGGCTTCCACGCGGTCGTTGTCAAAATCCCCCACCATAAGCGATTCTTCGCGCTCCGCCCGGTCGAGTACTTCCTGCATGAGCTTGATTTCGGCAGGCGTGAGTGGCTGGCGCTGTCTCTTGAATGCGTTTTTAACCGGTAAAGAAAACCGGAAATCGTGCATGGGCAGGTAACCTGAATCCGACGTGAAATATTCGAAAATGCTCCCGTCTTCACAAAGCTCCCGCAGCCAGTCAGTCTGATAATCGGGAATCCGGGCGGCCATGACGTGGTGATGCGCCCGCTCGACGACGTAATTGGTGTCCAGCTGCACAAATCCCAGGTGGTCGATTAATCTGTAAACTGCTTCAATTCCTGTCCCAAACTGTGCTTTCCGGGCAAGTCCGGCTGCATTCAGAATAATTTTCCGCGCCTGCGCTTTGGTAATGTTGATGATTTCCATCCTGCTAAAATAAAAAAAGACTGCCCCATTTTGAGACAGTCTTTCCGGCATTACAGCATGTTGATCAATAATAATTGTAAAAGTTGTATGCGGCGAGCTGCGTGGTAGACGACCATCCTGAGGAAACAATCGTGCTGGAACCGTTTGCCTCGACCCGGTACAAATTCCCCATATCAGCCACGTATAATTTCTTGTCCATGCTCGTCACCATCTGCGCGGCGGCGGTAAATGATGGCGAAAAGAGCAGCGCAAGGCCATTTGAAGGGTGCAATTTGTAGATCCCAAAGGTTTTTCCGGGCGTGGTTTTTACATAATATAGATATCCGCCCAGCGCAACAAGCTCCCTCGCATCGGCCACCGCGCAGATCTGACTGTAAATTCCCGTGTCCGGCGTCACGCGGAAAATGCCGTTTAAAGTCATGATATAAAAGAACCCGTCGGTGTAAACAATGTCCGTGGCAGGCAGCCAGATTTTGGATCCGATCGCCGAAGACGCACCCGTATCTGTATTTACTTTGATCAGCGTACCGTCATTGATCACATATAAAAACCCTTGCAGCAGTACCATCGCCTGCACTGCATTGTAGCCGGTCGCGATCACTTTCTGGTTACCATTCAGCGGGTTGATTCTCAGGAGCGAACCATTTTGCGCAGCATAAAAAAAGTAAGGATCCGCCGTAACTGCGCGCGTACTTCCCCAGCCTGCCGTAAGCAACGCTTTACTTCCTCGGAGCGTGCTGGCAGCGTACAAATTTCGGCCGGCTATTGAAAAAATATTGGAATACATAGCGGTGAGGCAGCGGATATCATTGGGCGATAAATTGTCGCGTTGGATCGTGAATGTCTGGCCGCTTTTGGTCGTCATGGTCGGCAAATTGTTGCCTGAGCAGTAGTACGAGTCCATCATCATGACCGAGCCCAGGTCCATTTTGTCAAAATCAAATCCTGCATCACCCGACTGGTTGTGCATCAGGAAATTGGGTTGCAAACTAGCAGGAATGTTGGCAAAGTTGACGGTAATGGTCTGGTCCCGGTCGTTGCGTGTGTGCTCGTGAAACAGGCCTAATGTGTGACAGATTTCGTGCAGCACCCCGCCTTTGGAATAAGCCAAACCCAATGTTAAGAACTGCTGCCCGCCGGTGACGCCCACCGAAGACGAATATCCGCGGCCCAGCTTGAATGTCACGTAGTTATATTGGTTTGAGCGGTACACAAACTTGACCGGTACCGTGGATTCTATCAAAGCCATGGCGCTGTAAATGACGGAGGAATTGGTGACCGATTTGTCGATCGTGTAATACACAATCCCGTTCTCCCACCGCTGGCTGTTGAGCGATGCCCCGGTACCTTCCGTTTTTGCCCCGGTGTCGGCGCCAAGTTGTCTTTTTGACAAAACAATATCACCTTCCCAGATGGCCTCCTGGTTGATTTCGGTATATGTAATGTTCTGCCCGAAGAGCGTCCCCTTCTTTTCCTCGCCGGCTTCTCCCGGATAAGCTACCTCCGAAATGACTTTTTCCGACGGCTTATCGGTGGACGCTACCACCACATTTTCTTCTTTTAACTGAGAACAGGACGACAGGTGCAGGACGGTCAGGACGACGAGCGATGTTTTGGCTAGTGATAAAATGTTTTTCATTTCGATAGGATTTTGGATTGGATACAAATGCTGTTATGCTTATCGAAAGTAGCGCGGGCCGGCAGGTAGGGCCGGGAATAATCGACGAACGGCGGTCGATAATCGGGGAACGAAAATAAATGGGCACTTTTCCGTAAGTTGTGTCAGTTTAGTCACCCGCATAAACCACCATTTTTTCAAGATATGAAACTCATCTACTTCCTTCCGCTGGCAATCCTGGCGATAGTTGCCTGCCAGAAAAAGTCGGATTCAGCTACTAACCGAGTCGTGATCACGGGAATTGATTCAACCAAAAAGCCCGGAGACGATTTCTTCACGTATGCCAATGGAATCTGGTTTGACACCATCAAAATTCCCGACAGCCAGACGGGTGTAGGCTCTTATTCATTTCTCAATTATCCCCAGCGCAAGCGGCTGCAAGGTATTTTGGACAGCATTTCGGCAAGCAACAATGCCGCAGGAAGTGTGGAGCAAAAAGTAGGCGATTTTTATGCTTCGGGTATGGACACGGCGAAAATCAACCAGCGCGGTCATGAGCCGATCAAGCCGCTGCTGGCCCGCATTGATGCATTAAATGACATTCCGGCCATGATGAAACTGGTGGTGGAAGAGCAAAAAGCAGGAAATAATTCGATCATCAGCTTCTACGTCGGTCCCGACGATAAGCATAGTACCGTCAACATTGCGCAGTTTTTCCAGACGGGTATTGGGCTGCCGGAAAGAGATTATTATTTCAAAACAGACTCGACGACGGTCGGTGTGCAGAAGGCTTATCAAACTTATATGACCCAACTTTTTCAACTGTCGGGTGCGGACGCAGCTACGGCCGGAAAAAATGCGGCGATTGCTTATAACATTCAAAAACAGCTCGCCGGCGCGCACCGGACCAATGTGGAGCTGCGGGACGTAAAAGCGAATTACAACAAACTTTCCGTCGCGGCACTCGCTAAAAAGCATCCGAACCTGAACTGGACGGCGATGCTCAACGACCTGGGCGCCAAGGTAGATTCGGTAAATGTGGGCCAGCCAGGGTATTATGATAAGCTCAATGCCATGCTCCAATCTGTCCCGCTTGCTGATTGGAAAATTTACCTAAAAGCCGTCGCTCTGACCAATTATGCCAATTTCCTGAGCCGGCCTTTCGAGGACGCTTCTTTTGCCTATACCAAAATCCTGACCGGACAAGCTACCCGACAAACCCGCGCGGAGGAAATGACGCAGGCTATCGACCAGTCGCTCGGGGACGCGCTGGCGCAGCTGTATGTGAAAAAATATTTCCCGGAATCGGCACGAAAAAGGATGGCTGTTTTGGTGGATAACCTCAAAAAAGCCTTCGAAGCGCGCATTGACCGGCTGGATTGGATGAGCGATTCGACCAAAGTAAAAGCGAAAGACAAGCTGCATGCCTTTACGCAAAAAATCGGTTATCCGGATAAATGGCGCGACTATTCGAAAGTGGCGGTGAAGCGGGATACTTATTTTGAAAACCGCTTGTCGGCTGATAAAAACGAATATTTCTACAACCTGGATAAGTTGGGCAAGCCCGTCGACCGTACCGAGTGGCATACTACGCCGCCGACTGTGACAGCCTACAACAATCCGCCGCTCAATGAAATCGTATTCCCGGCAGGTATTTTGCAGCCTCCCTATTTCGACGTCAATGCCGACGATGCGCTGAATTACGGCGGTATCGGCATGGTGATCGGCCACGAAATCACACATTCATTCGACGACCAGGGCGCGCAGTACGACAAAGTCGGCAATGTCACAGACTGGTGGACGAAAGCGGATTACACCAAATTCAAAGCCAAAACCCAGCAGGTAATCGACCAGTATGACAAATTCACTGTCCTGGATTCCATGCACATCAAAGGTGCCCTCACCGTCGGCGAAAACACGGCAGATATTGCGGGCGTCGCCATCGCCTATGATGCATTTAAAATGACCGAGCAGGGAAAAGATACCACCAGGCTCGACGGATTCACGCCCGATCAGCGGTTTTTTATCTCGATCGCCCGGATCTGGCGCGTCAAAACGCGGGATGCCTATATGGCGATGTACGTCAATACCAACCCGCATTCACCGGCAAGGTGGCGGGTGAATGGCCCGCTGATGAATTTCACGCCATTTTACAAAGCATTCAATGTGCAGCCCGGCGATAAAATGTTCAAGCCGGAGAAAGACCGGATTGTGGTTTGGTAAAATGAAATGTTGAATGCAAAAAGGGCAGCCGACTTGGTCAGCTGCCCTTTTTTATCGTAAATACTGCTACTTAAATTACTTAGCTCCCTTCACAGCTCTGATAGGAAAGTCGCCATATTGAGAGGAAATTAAGCCTTTCAAAGTATCTCCTTTTTGTTCCAAAGCATATTTGAAAACGCCGCCCTGGTTTTCGGTGCTGAATGTAACTTTCCCGCCGCCGACCATCAATTCCTTCATTTCTATCTTTTCGCCGCCCTCGACGTATCCGGTGGTTTTGTTGTCTTTCATTTCAAAAACCAGGAATCCTGATTCATATTCAGGTGGCACATCGCTGATCAGGTATTTCCAGGTACCTACAATGTCGTCGGCAATGATCGCTCTCCGCGCCGCGATGGACAGGAAGCTAATCGCAATAATCATCAGGAAGTAATGCTTTGTTTTCATGTTCATTCAAATGTTTGAGTTTGACAGCTTTGATAAAAGCCCGAAAAATTTAATACAAATTCTCCTTATTCTATAATTTTTTGACATTATCCGTATAGAATTTTATCAGAAATGATTTTTAGATATTATATTACGAAAGATTTCGTATACATCTTTCACTAGCCAGGCCATGATTAAAAGCTACCTCAAAACTGCCGGACGCAGCCTGCTGCGCAACAAACTTTTTTCATTTATCAATGTTATCGGACTGGCTATCAGCATGTCCGTCGGATTGCTGCTGATTGCGTTCTTACTGGACCTCCGATCTTACGACCGCTTCAACAAAAATGGTGACCGCATTTACCGCATCACAAATGTGGCCAGTTTTAAAGGAGAGCGCGACGGTAAGTTTGGGACGACTTCTATCAAAACCGGAAAACTGATCCGGCAAAAAGTGACGGGCGTGGACGAAGTGGCAATTCTTCGCAGCGACTTCGAGCAGGATGCGCAGGTAGGTGATAACATTCTGCCTGTCAAAGGCTTTTGGGCAGAATCCTCCATTTTCAGGATTTTTAGTTTGCCTATGCTGGAAGGTAACCCTGAGACCGCGCTGAAAGACCCCTACTCGATCGTCCTCACCGAAACCGCGGCCAAAAAGCTTTTCGGAAACCAGGCTGCGCTCGGGAAATCCATCCAATTCGACTCGCTCGACTACCAGGTCACGGGCGTGATGCAGGACGTACCCTTCTTTTCGCACATCCATTTTGAGGCGCTGGTATCATTATCGACTGCTCAGCAACTGAATTTGAAAGATCAGAATTTTGAAAAATGGACGAGCATGTGGTCCAACTATGTATATGTGCTCTTGCCTGAAAATGCGGATAAAAAAGTTGTTCAAAAGCAACTGGACGCGATTGCGCGGGAAGAAAACCAGGCGGACGAGAATACGAACATTCAGCTTGAACTTTTGCCGCTATACAACATTGTGGTCGGCGAAAACCTGAGCCGGTCGATGGGGCCAGGCGGGCCGCATGTGCCGCCGGTGGCGCTCTGGATATTGGGCGGGCTGGCTTTGGTGGTTTTGTTATCCGCTTGTTTCAATTATACCAATTTATCAATCGCCCGCGGCATGCGGCGATTTAAGGAAGTAGGCTTGCGGAAAGCGATCGGTGCGGGGAAAAATCAGGTACGCCAGCAGTTTCTGGCAGAGGCAGTGATGATTTCGCTGGCTGCGCTTTTTCTTTCGTTTTTCCTATTCCTGTTTTTGCGGCCGCAACTGATCAACCTTGCACCCGAAATGCAGCGGCTCGTCAAGCTCGATCTTAACCCGGTCACGATCATTACCTTTATCATTTTTTCAATCACAATCGGCGTGATAGCAGGCTTCATGCCCGCGATTTTCTTTTCCAAAATCAGTGCGATCAGCGCATTCCGGAATGCCACCGGCCCTGCAATGCAATCCGTCAAGGCTTTCAGGCACATTACGCTCCGGCAAGGGCTGGCGGTGGTCCAGTATACGCTCACATTGATTTTCATCACCACAACCGCCATCGGTTATGTGCAGTACAAGAATATTCTCGCATTCGATCTCGGTTTTAATACTGATAACATTCTCAATATCAACATGCAGGGAAACAAGCCCGATGCATTGATGAAGGAACTGGGCGAAATGCCCGAGGTAACTGCCCTGTCGCGGTCGATAATCATTACCGCCGTGGGAAATGCCTGGGGAGGCAATATGAAGTACCGGAATTCGCAGGATTCGGCACTGGTGCTCACCAACCAGGTCGACGAAAACTATCTGAAAGTGCACGAATACAAGCTGATCGCAGGCGGAAATTTCCAAACGCGGCCTGCCAATTTCAAAAGTGCGCACGAGGTGATCGTCAACCAGCAGGTTTTGAAACGCTTCAACATTGGCGGCGGTGATCCCGCCAGGGCGATCGGCGAGGAAATTACATTCAGCAATTTTGGGGTTAGCGGACTCAGAATGACCATCGTCGGCGTCATGAAAGATTTTCACTACGGCAAAGTCGACAACGTAATCGGGCCGGTGGCGCTGATGCCCTGGACGCCCGAAGACCGGACGATTTTGAATGTAAAACTGAAAAGCAGCGACATGTTGGCCACGCGTGCGAAGATCGAATCGACCTGGAAAAAAATTGACCGCGTGCATCCGCTGGATGCCAAGTTTTATCAAGAAGAAATCGAAGAAGCGTACAGCGAGTTTTCTGCGATGATCAAAATCATCGGTTTCTTATCATTTCTCGCTATTTCCATCGCCTCGCTAGGCTTGTTCGGCATGGTGGTTTTCACGACTGAAACCAGGCTGAAAGAAATCGGGATCCGTAAAGTGCTGGGAGCCAATGAAGGTAGCCTGATGTTTTTGCTGAGCCGCAATTTCTTGGTTCTGCTATCGATTTCAGCAGTTATCGCACTGCCGGTTACTTACCTGTTTTTTGAGAAATTCATCCTCCGGAATTTCCCCTACCACACGCCGGTGCAGATCGTCGAGCTGTTTATCGGGTTGATCGCCGTGCTTGTGATCGCATTCGTTATGATCGGGTCGCAGACTTTACGGGCCGCGCGGACCAACCCGGTGGAGGTTCTTAAAAGTGAGTAGGAATTTAGGGCGGATTGCCCTATCTTGAATATTATGAAAAACGAAACTGCTATTTTGGCCGGCGGTTGCTTCTGGGGAGTGGAAGAACTGATCAGGCATCAACCCGGTGTTATTTCGACCGTTGTGGGCTATACGGGCGGCGATGTGGTAAATGCGACCTACCGGAATCACGGAACCCACGCAGAAGGGATTGAGATTGTTTTCGACCCGGAAAAGATATCTTATAGAAAACTGCTGGAATATTTTTTCCAGATCCACGACCCGACCACCCGCAACCGGCAGGGAAACGACATCGGTACCTCTTATCGCTCGGCTATATTCTATCTCAATGAAGAACAGCACGATACGGCGGTAAAGCTCGTCGAAGAGCTGGAAGCCTCAGGCCGCTGGCCAGGAAAATTTGCGACCGAAGTAGTGCCTGCTACCGATTTCTGGATCGCCGAAACCGAGCACCAGGATTATCTGCAAAAACATCCCGGCGGCTACACCTGCCATTTTGAAAGGCCCAGCTGGAAGTTGGAAAACTAAGATCGAGCTACATTGAAGGGGGAAGTCAGGCCGTCGGAAGTTGGCACAATTTCCCCTTCAATTTGGCCTGTTTTGCCTACTTGGGCCGCTGCATAGGTTGCCTTCGATCATTTTAAAATCTACCAACAAAAGCTTCCCTGGGCCACATTCCGTGAAATCAACACCGGCGGCCATCAGTTTGATAATGATCTGCGGATTGTAGCAGCGGATATCAAAGCGCTGCAATTTTAACATTAATGTATTTCAGCAAAACTGAGAATAAAGTAGCTGTCAGATTTCATCGTGATTTGAGACAGTTACTTCAAAATCCCGTGCTTCCGGTTCTGCGCATTATTTTCAAACTCAATCAAATAAGGATTACTTTTTGAATATCTCAGATACAAGGTATCCCCCTGCTTCAAATCGTAGCTGAACCGGACCTTACTTTGCAAAACTTTGCCATTTGCGACATAAGTGAAATTCCGGTAAAAATCTCTTCGGCTTCGCAGATACCTGCTCGAAATATCGGTCGCAATGCCGTAAGTGCTGACTCCATCCTGCTCAATTTTTTTGGTTTTAACAGAATAAAAAATTTGGGCATTGACATATAAGATCAACCCCACGAAAACCAGCCGGCCGATAAAAAACCCTAGAATACCTGCCGCCGTATCGGGGATCCAGCTATCGAAGCTCTGATACAATACCAGGCTGGCGACGACGACCAGCAGAAAGGGTACGAATGAAATAAACTTGTTTTCACCCATGCTGCCGTAAATGCCGAAAAAGGAAAACAATAAGATACAGCCTGCTAGAATGCTCCGACGGATAGTCATTTTGGAATAATGTTGCCTGATAACAAACCAATTTCGTTAATTGCTGAAAATTCATATCCACTTCCAACATTATTTAATCCTGAACAAAAAGCTCATGACAAAATCATTCCTATCTGCACTGACCGGCCTGGCTATTGGCGCCATCTCATTTGCCCAGGCACAAACCATTGATCTGAAACCAGTTTGGGAAACCGACACGACCATCCGTACCCCGGAATCGGTTTTGTTCGATCCTGCACAAAAAATCCTTTACGTGGCTTGTATCAATGGCGGCCCGAAATTGGAAAACAAAAGCAGCTTCATCGCCAAAGTAGGTCTCGACGGTAAAGTGAAACAGCTGAAATTTACCGAAAACCTCAATTCCACAAAAGGAATGGGCATGTTGGGCAAGAAATTATATGTAACCGAAATGACGCAGGTTGCTGAGATTGAGCTCGCTACGGGCAAAGTTTCAAACCGCTACCCGATCGAAGGCGCGAAGTTTTTGAATGATATTACAGTCGATCCTAAAAAAGGCATCGTATACATTTCCGACTCGGGTGAGGGCAAAGTCTGGGCGATTGATAAAGGAAAAGTCGTACCGGTGATGTCCGGCGATCCGCTGAAAGGAACCAATGGTCTTTTGTTTGAAAACGACGCACTGCTGATCGGAAATGGCGACGGCACCTTGTACAGCATGGATCTGCAAAGCAAGAAACTGACTTCGGTCGGTAAAGTGAGCGGCGGAATCGACGGCATTGTCGGTTTGGGAAACAAGACTTACATCGTCACCGAGTGGGGCGGAAAGATCTGGTACGTAAAAGCCGACGGCACAACCGAGCTGAAAATGGATACCTCAGCCGACAAAATCAACACCGCGGATCTTGCCTACGATCCGACAACGAAAATGATCTACGTCCCGACTTTTTTTCACAATACCGTAAAAGCATTTTCGCTTAAATAATTTTTTCAAAGACAAAAAAAGAGGTGTCCCGAAAAGGCACCTCTTTTTTTGTTGGGGCTTGCAAGCCTATTATCCGATTTCTACAACTGAATCCTTGACATTGGAGCGCTCGGGACTAAAAATGAGAGCAAAAAGCAGCATCACATAAAAGCGTTTCATGGTATTATTGAGAGGGATGGAGGTTGAGTATAATTTTTAATTGTAATTATACAAAAATCCCAAAACTCTTCAAAGTCGTTTGCAAGTATCTCCATGTTAAATTTTTCCTTCCGTCACTTGCCTGATCACACGCAGCCAATTTAAGCCAAGAATTTTCTTAATGCGCTGATCTGTGTAGCCGAGTCGCTGCAATGCCAGTGTTATCTGTGGATAATCACTGATATCCCTAATTTCCCGCGGAAGTTCCGGGCCGCCGTCAAGATCGGAGCCGAGGGCAATGTGGTCTTCACCCACAAGGTTTACACCGTAGTCGATCACCTTCGCAAGCTGGTCCACGTGCATCCAATATTCATCGGGGATGGTTTGGTTGTAGGTAAAAGGCAGTTCCTTCGCAAATTCTCGGTCCACGTCGTCAATGGTTTTTGAAGTATCCTGCGTCAGCAATATCCGCGGCGTTTTGGGTTGAGGGTTCGGCTGCACCCGGATCGGGTTGTTCTTCCGCTGCCATGCCCAGTATTTCGGATTGTTAAAAAGACTGCCAAAATGCACGCCGATCACGCCGCCTTTCGCCGCGATGGCTTTGGCCGCCTCGTCGGAAATACATCGGGGATGATCGACAATTTTGTAAAAACCCCCGTGACTGTAAATCACCGGATGTTTGCTCGTGGCAGCTGCCTGTAAAATGGCAGCATTGGAAGCATGCGCCACATTGATCACCATCCCCAGGTTGTTCATTTCCCTGATCACCGCCTTGCCGTGGTCATTGATCCCGCCCCAGGTATACACATCATTACAGGCATCGATAAAACCATTGGTCGTGCTATGGGCCGTCAGCTGCATGGAGCGGAGGCCCAATTTATATAGTGATCGCAGCAAATCCAGGTCACCATAAAGGTCATAACCGCCTTCCAAATCCAGGAAGGCCGCCATTTTTCCCTTTTTATTAATCCGCTCAATATCCGAAGCCGTCAGCGCCAGCTCAATCACCGCATTGTTTCTCTTAATCTGATCCAGCGCAAGGTTCACCACCCGAAATGTATTCTTGGTCTCAAACCGGCCCGGATAATAATTCTCCGGCGTATAAACAGAAAAAAACATCGCATCCAGCCCACCTTCCTTGGACCGCGGCAAATCCACCGTACCATCCTTGTATCGCTGACCAATATCGGTTTTCAGGATCAGCTCTCTGCTCATCACGTGCGTATGGCCATCCATCACAAAGGCATCGCGGTGAAGGTCTTGGGGTAGGGTTATGGCTTTGACGGCGGGATATTGTTCTAGCATAATATCTCCGGCTACCGGTAATAAAGTCAGGCTTTTTATAACATCTCTACGATTCATTTTTTCTAGTTCATTTTTGCTTGATTTCTAACAATTAAGGCACCTAACTTGTCAGGCTGAGCGGAGTCGAAGCCCTGTCACTGGCTCGGCAGAAAGCAAGGAGAGCGTTGTGCCAAGCCAGTAGCTGGGCTTCGACTCCGCTCAGCCTGACAAGGTTAGTGCAACGCGCATTGCCACATTTCGTTGGCTGTTCAGCTAAATGCGACAAGGTTTTAATAACTTCTTCCCCCTTACTCCGCAAACCCCCGCATGTAAGGCACATTTGGCGGCCTTTCGCCTTTGCTGAACTGGGCGCCCCTGCTCGTCTTGTATTTCATGTTCATAAAAGGCGTCTCTATCCTCCGCCCTATCGCGGAGTATTTTCCGTTTTCCCAGTTGGATTCCATGTTATAGGACGTGATGCCAGTCGATAAAAGCAGCCGCTCGGCGTTGAAGGGTTCTTTGCCGGTGACCATCATTTCGGTGATCCAGTGGGGTTGTGAATTGGAGGCGTGGTATTGGGAGAACGGGCCGGGCCAGTCTAGCATGGAGACGACGGTCGCTTCTTTCTGGCCGGAGATTTCGGCGGCGTAAGTCCAGCCTACATCCCGGGCGTTGTATATCGCGGCTTTTGTGCCGTCGTTATATTCCACAATACAGACGTTCGGCTTTTCGATTTCCTGAAAATGTCCGGGTTTGAGGTCGAATTTTTTCCTGACTGATTCCAGCAGATTTCCGGCCCACGGATTTTTTTCAGTCCACTTCCAGGTTTCAGGGCCGCGGATACATTGTACGGATTTCACACCTGACTCGCCACCTTTTCGTCGCTCCACAAATGCCTGCAAAACATCCACGCAGTGAAAAAGCGCACCTTCATCAACCGCGCCGCCGAGCATTACCGATGTTTTGATCGGTGTATCGGTATCCAGTTCAATCTCAGGTTTCCGGAAATAAACCGGTATTGAAGAGCCACCGGTGAGCGGGAAGTTCAGCTCCCGTGATTTGTCGAACATCCACTTCGCCTCGTCCCAGCTGATCGACAGGTGTTTATCATTAAAAATCGGCACCGAGCGCTTACTTTGTTCGAAAACCCGGATCACCTGCTGGTAGATCCACCACCTCGGCAGCATCCACTGACCTTTAATGTTGGTGGGATAGTCGCCATGCTCGCCGACGATCACCACGCCATCTACTGCCAGCTCTTTGCCACCCAGCGAAACCGCCTCGCCGACGGTTTTGAAAACCGGAATGTTCTTCTCTTTACAAACTTTCTGACCCAAAGTGCTGGTCTCGAACTGGTGCATATACACCGAGACCACTTCCACACGCGACGGCTTGTGCGCGCCTTCCCACCAATATCCGTCCATGAGTTTGGCGATGATCCAGTCGGCGTGCGAGCGGGTGGCGCCCCAGTAGGTGACGAGGCAGGCGATGCGCGGTTTGGCAGGCGGATTTTGTGAAGTAGCATTGGCAGAAAAGCCAGTGAGGGTAGCTAAACCGGCCAGACCGGTCAACCCGAGCATTTCGCGCCGGGTGATTTGTGGGTTAATGTCCATAAGGATGGTGTTTAGGAATATTTACCAATGTATAAATTTTATTTTTTACACATTCAGATATCCTGACACAAAGAGTAAATTGGTGAACCTTAACTAAATCTTCTGCCTATGAAACTGATCTACGCTTTTTCACTGATCGCCTTGCTGGCTGGCTGTGGTAAGTCCAATGAAAAATCCACCGGCGACGAGTCACTGCAATCCCAGGCCCAGGCTTATCTGGATAGTTACAACCAGGAATATCAAAAATTAAGTACTGCCTCCAACGAAGGCCAGTGGCGGCTGAACACGCACATTGTCAAAGGTGATTCTACGGACTCCAAAGCGGCAGCGGCTTATGATGAGGCAGTTGCCAAATTTACCGGCAGCACGGCCAACATCGACAGCGCAAAAAAATACCTCGCCCTGAAAGAAAAGCTGAGCCAGATCCAGGTAAAACAATTTGAATACATTCTGTTCGTCGCTGGGAATAATCCTGCCACTGCCGGCAAACTGGTGAAGGAAAGGATCGACGCGTCCAATGCCCAGCTCGAAAGACTTTACGGATTTACCTACACATTAAATGGCAAAAAGGTATCCACGAATGATCTGGACGCAATCTTAAAAAGTTCTTCCCCGCTAAGCGAACATTCGGCCGCCTGGGCAGCCAGCAAGGAAGTGGGCAAAACTTTGAAAGACGGTTTGGTACAACTTCAAAACCTGCGAAACGGCTGCGTAACCCCGCTGGGCTACTCCGATTTCTTCGCCTACCAGGTCAGCGAGTACGGCATGAATTCAAAGGAAATGCTGGATCTGACGCAGGGTTTTATCAAAGATGTTTGGCCGCTATACCGCGAGCTGCATACATGGGCAAGATATGAGCTCGCAAAAAAATACCAAAAACCGGTTCCGCAATACCTGCCCGCCGACTGGCTTCCCAATCGCTGGGGCCAGGATTGGAGCGCGATGGTGAATGTGGAAGGTTTGAACATTGATCCGGTTTTGAAGAAAAATGGTCCGGAGTGGATTATGAAAAAGGGGGAGGAATTCTGGGTCAGTCTGGGTTTTTCAAAGCTTCCACAAACATTCTGGGAAAAGTCGTCACTGTATCCTCTGCCTGCCAATGCTGTATTTTCCAAAAACAACCACGCGTCGGCCTGGCATATCGACTCTGACAAAGACGTCCGCTCTCTCATGAGCGTGGAGCCGAATACGGAATGGTGGACGACGGTTTTGCATGAGCTGGGCCACATTTATTATTATATGGAGTATTCCAATCCGCAGGTCCCGATTGTCCTGCGCGGGGGTGCCAACCGCGGCTTTCACGAAGCATTTGGCAGTATGATCGGGCTGGCCTCGCTGCAAAAACCGTTGCTGGAAAACCAGGGACTGATCGCAAAAGGTGTGGCGACAAATGACACATTAAAACTTCTGGGCGAGGCACTTAGCTATGTGGTGAACATTCCGTGGGGCAGCGGGGTGATGACGAATTTTGAGTACGAACTCTACGCAAATCATTTACCTAAGGAACAATACAATGCGAAATGGTGGGACCTTGTGAAAAAATACCAGGGCATTGTGCCACCGCAGGAGCGGAAAGATGCGGACGGCTACTGCGACGCAGCAACCAAAACGCACATCAATGATGACCCGGCGCAGTATTACGACTATTCGATCAGCAACATCCTGCTTTTCCAGGTCCACGACCACATTGCCAAAAACATCCTGAAACAAGATCCGCACGCCACCAACTACTGGGGCAGCAAGCCCGCCGGCGATTTCCTGCGCAAACTCATGCGTCCCGGCGCGACGGTCGAGTGGCGGGAACATTTGAAATCGGCGGTCGGCAGTGAGATGAGCGCCAAACCGATGGTCGATTACTTCTCCCCGCTGATGGCCTATTTGAAAAAACAAAATGCGGGAAGAAGCTATACCTTGCCTGAAAAGTTGTGATAACCGAAAGCTGACTAAACAGGCAGATATACCCGGAATGTTGCGCCCATGCCCGGCTCGCTGTTGGCAGTGATTGCGCCGCCGTGATTTTGCACGACTCTTTCGCTAATCGCCAGCCCGATACCCGTACCGGCAAATTCGGTGCGGCCGTGGAGACGCTGGAAAAGCTGGAAAATGCGGTCCAGGTATTTCTCGTCAAAACCCACCCCATTATCGGTCACGGAAATGCAGTGATACATCATCGCCGACCGCGCTGGCCTGACGTGGGCAGGAAGTTCGCTCACATTCAGCGTATTATTTTTAATTTGGATTACAGGGGTTGCAGCATTCCCAGAGCCGTCCACCCGGCTGAATTTAAGTGCATTGGAAAGTAAATTCTGGAAAAGCTGGGTAAGCTGCGAAGCGTCACCGATTACACTCGGCAACGCGCCTATCTCGATCTTCGCATTGGTCTCCTGGATCGTCAGTTCCAGTGTGGTCAAGGCCAGGCTGACCACGTCTTGCAGCGGTATGGTATCGTGGATTTCGTGGTGGGTTGAAATCCGGGAAAAATTCAGCAAATCTTCGATCAATGCCGACATGCGACTGGCGGCGGCCTGCATCCGCTCGACGTAGGCATAACCATCGCCGATCGAGCCGCCGTAGCGCGCCAGCAGCAAGCTGCTGAACTGCTGGATTTTCCGGAGCGGCTCCTGCAAATCGTGGGACGCGACGTAGGCGAAAGTTTCGAGGTTACTGTTGGACCGGAGCAGGCTGTTGTTCACCTCCTCCATTCTTTCGTTTATCGCCATGTACTCGTCATTTCCCGCTTCGAGCTCTTCATTTTTCGCGGCAAGTTCCTCATTGATAGAGGCCAGCTCTTCGTTGGCGGCTTCCAGCTCCTGGGTACGCTGGTGCACGAGCTGCTCCAAATCCCATTGAATTTTCCGCTCCTGGGTCAGGTCGCGCATACTGCCTACCAGCTTGTCCGGATTGCCTTCCTTGTCGAAATACATTTTTGCCTGCGCCCGCACAATGCGCTGTCGACCAGTTTGTTGGGTGACGACGGTGTACTCTTCGTCCAGAAACCCGATTTCCGGGTCGGAAGCCTTTTGAACCGCCATTTTTAATCTCTCCCGATCATCTTCGTGGATCGGATTGTACAAATGTTCCCAGTCAATGAAATCTTCTTCAAACTCGAATAACTGCCTCAAACGCTCTGTGTAAACCGTGATACCGGTTTTCATATTGAGCTCCCAGATGCCCATATCCGCGATTTCGATGGCGCCCCGGAGCGTCGATTCCTTTTCTTCGAGTGCCCGCTGAGACAAAATCTGGGAAGTTACATCGATAGCAATGTCCAGGATCCCGTAAATTTCACCGGAAGTATTGCGGAGCGGCGTATATGAAATATTGTAATAGTTACTGTTCAAAACACCATCCTGGACAATTTTGACCAGAGAAGCGGGCGAAACGAAGGGGACGCCTGTCGTAAATACATCGTCCAGGATCTTTAAAAATGGCTGGCCTTCGCTCAGCAGTTCAGGCATTGCTTCCCGGAGCGGCAGTCCTTCCACGCCCGGTCCCTTGCCGACGATCTTTATAAATGTCTCGTTTGCACTTTCAATCACCAGGTCACGACCGATGAAAAGGCCGATCCCCGCCGGTGCCGCAGCAATCACACCACGCAGCTTTTCTTCGGTTTGTTCCAATTTTTTCCGGGCGATCACCTGCTCGGAAATGTCCGTCGCAGCCTGGATCACGCCCGTAATTTTGCCGCCTTCCCAGAGGGGCCTGTATGAAAGATTGTAGAAATAATCGCTGAATTTGTCGCCCCGGCTGTGGGTGACCATGATTTCCTTGCCCACATATTCGATCCCCTCAAAATACGCCCTCCGTACCTGCTGCCAGGCAAATTCCCCTTCCAGCTCGGGCATGAAAGACAAAAACGGCTGACCAATCACGTCCGCCCCGCGCCCGATCAGCTCCATCATCGGTGGGTTGATCTGGTCAACAATAAAATCGTCACCGCGCACGACCAGTACTGCGCCGGGAAGCTGGTCTACAATGCCACGAAACCGGGCTTCACTTTCAGCCAATGTCTGGCTTTTCTCAACTACCTGCTGCTGCGCCAGCACAGACTCCGAAACATCCTGCGCAACCCCGCCGAAGCGATAAACCTCTCCCGACTCGTTGAAATAAGCCCTCCCATGAAACCTGACCCAGCGCAAAATACCGTCGTCGACGCCGGAAACCCGCAAAGTTTCATCATACAAACCATTTGAGCCAGGCGTGCAGGCCGCTTCCACCGCTGCGCTGGCGCGGGTTATGTCATCAGGGTGAATGTGGGTAATTACTTCGCTATACGACAGCCTGTTGTCTGTCGACAAACCAAACAACTCGCGGCACCTGTCGTCCCAAAAAACTTCATTAGTAGCTCTATCAAGTTCCCAAACGCCGAGGCCCGCGGCTTGCAGGGCGAAATCAATGTCGAGTCGTTGGTGCAGGGTGCGTGCAAAATGTCTGGGTTGCTGATCGTGGTTCATGGGCTAAGTAGTCTTCCGGCAAGTTATTATTTTTTTAAAAATATCAACGGCGTCGGCGACATTCAGTAAATCCCACGCCAATTATCGTTTTTACACCAAAGTATTTTTCCCAAATCAAATAATTACATTCAAGATGAGAAAGTTGGTTTTGTTTTCGCACATTTCGCTGGATGGTTTTGCAGGAGATAAAAATGGCGGGCTCGCATTTTTATCGTACGATCATGAACTCCAACAATTTGCTGATGAACTGATTCAGACAGTGGGCACGCCGGTTTATGGGAAAAACACCTACAACTTGATGGCGGGCTACTGGCCTACCATGTTCGACAACCCGAATGCTTCCGAGCGTGAACTGGCACATGCAAAGTGGGTGCAGGAAGTCCCCAAAATCGTTTTTTCGACCACATTGCCCAGCGCAGACTGGGAAAACACAACGCTGATCCGGGACAACGTAACAGAAGAAATCAACAAACTCAAACAGCAGCCCGGCAAAGACCTGGTCATTTTCGGCAGCCCAGGCCTGGCCAAAAGCCTGATGAACCTGGGCCTGATCGATGAATACCAACTGACACTGCACCCGATCATTCTCGGGGAAGGAAACAGTTTGTTCGACGGCAATGTGCAATTAAGCAAGTTGAAATTGCTGGGCTCAAAAACGCTGGGCTCCGGCGTGGTAACATTGCACTACAGCGCGCGGGAGTGAGGTTTTTATAATGTAATGCCCTGTTAAAAGAAGTGCGGGGGCGGCGCATTTTTACTTCTGAGCTTATGCACATAGTTCGAGGGACTTTCGCCGAACTGCTTTTGAAAGTCGCGTGAAAAATTGGTCGGTACGCTATATCCGACCATATCGGCTACTTCGTTGATCTTGTACCGGTTTTCGGCCAGCAGCTCGGCGGCGCGTTTCAGGCGCGACAGGTTGATCAGCTCATTCGGGGTCATGTCCGAGATACCCTTGATCTTGCGGTACAAAGTGGGCCGGCTCATGTTCATCATCGACGAAAGCAGGTCCACATCCAGGTTACTGTCCGAAATGCGGCGGGAAATGATGTTGTTCAGCTTTTCGAGGAAATTTTTATCCGCTGTCGAAAATGCAATTCCTTTAATGTGCGTCAGGGGCGAGCGGGCGAAATATTCCTTGATAATGTTCCGGTTGTTGATCAGGTTGCTGATCTGCGCGGCTAGGTGATCCAGTGAAAACGGTTTTTCAATGTAGGCATCCGCGCCCACTTCCAGGCCTTCGATTTTGGAATTGATCGAATTTTTGGCAGTCAATAAAATGATCGGAATGTGGCTGAACTGCACGTCGTGCTTCATTTTCCGGCAAAGCTCGATCCCGTCCATCACCGGCATCATAATGTCGCTGATCACCAGCTGCACATTGTCCCGCTGCATGACTTCAATCGCCTGCTGCCCGTCCACAGCCCGCATGACGTGGTAAGTGGCACTCAGCTCGCGGCTCAGATAATTCAAAATTTCCACATTATCCTCCACGACCAGGATGACGGGTTTGGCCGGGTCCGCAGCCTGATTGGCCTCGTCATCGTCCAATAAATCTACCGGCTCCGCAACGGTTTCCCCCTTCAAATCCATCTCATAATCCTGGTGGATCGGCAGCGAAAGCAGGAAGGTATTCTGCTGGTTGTCCTGGCGTTTCAGTTCCAGTTTCCCTTTGTGCAGCTCCGCCAGCGACCGTGCCAGCGGCAGCCCGATGCCCGTCCCCTGCTGTTTCTGGCTTGATTCGCTCCGGAAAAATGGCTCAAAAATCTTCTCCCGGTTTTCGTTTTCAATCACAAAACCATCATTGCTGAACTCAATGTGAAACAGCAGGTCGTCACTGTTAAATGGCAAAAGCTTCACGCGCACCTGGTGATCCGCGTATTTCACGGCATTATTGATGAGGTTACTGATGATTTTTTTGCATGCCTCAATGTCGACGTAAGCCTGCAGACTGATCCTGGGAAGTTCTATGTGGTAAGCAATATTCTTCTGCTCAGCGGCCGGCCTGAACGTAGAGAAAACATCGCTCAGCAGCTCGTTAATGTCTGTTTTCGTAAAATTGAGGCTGAAATTGTTGGCCTCAGCTTTCCGGAAATCGAGCAGCTGGTTGGTCAGGTCAATGAGCCGGTTTGCATTTTTATCGATCATAGTCAGGTTTTCAAATGTTTCCGCATCGGCATGTCTGCCGGATAACAATTTATCGAGCGGCATTTTGATCAGCGTCAGCGAGGTCCGGATCTCGTGGGCGACGTTTGTAAAAAAATCGATCTTGGCATTGTAAATCTCGCGCTCCTTCCCGATCTCAATCGCCTCAATCTCACGCTTATTCTTCTCTGCCACAGCCAAATGATAGTAACGAAAAACGACGATCACAATACCACCGAAAATGAGACTGTACAGCAGGTAAGCCCAGCCGGTAGCCCACCAGGGCGGCAGAATGTCAATGTTCAGCCGTGTTTCCCGGTTGTTCCAAACCTGGTCGTTGTTAGAACCCCTAATCCTCAACACATATCGCCCCGGCGGTAGTTTTGAAAAAGTGATTTTTCTGTTGTCCTTTAAAGTAATCCATTGCGTGTCAAGACCTTGCAGCTGGTATTTGTAGCTGTTCATCTCCGGCATCACATAGCTTAGCGCCGCTACGTCAAAGCTGAGACTGGACCGGTCGTAAGGCAGCTTGATATAGTTGGTATAAACCGGGGAAGATGTGAGCGGCAATTTTTGATCGCCGATACGCAGCTCCTCATTATTCGCCTGGATACCTGTAATATAAACCGGCGGCACGTAAGCGTTTTTGACAAATAAGCTCGGTTTGAAGCTGATCAGACCGGCTACCGTCCCGAAAAACAGCGTCCCGTCGTCATCTTTAAAGGAAGAGTTGTAATTAAACTGCACGCCCGGCAAACCATTGGATTCATTATAATTCGTGAATCTGCCGGTCTTCGCATTCAACATGGCCAGCCCGCGCGAAGTGGAGATCCAGAAATTTCCAAGATCATCTTCCAGCACCCTGAAAACCTGGTTATCCGGCAGTCCGTTTTCAATGCGGTAGTTCTTAAATTTCTGATGGACCGGATCGTAGCGCGACAAACCCAGCTCGGTACAAAACCAGAGATTGCCATCTTTGCTCTGGTACACGCTGTTGATGTAGTTGTCCAGCAGGCCGTCGGTCTTGCCGGCTACGTATTTGATCCTCCCTTTTTTATTGGTTTTTGGATTAAAATAAAAAATCCCGCCGCCGTAACTCACCACCCAGAGCGTCCCCCGCTCATCTTCCAGAATGCCCTGGACTTGCGAATCCACAAATTCCATCCGCGTAAAATCGTCCGTTTTCCGGTTATATTTAAACAACCCCGACCAAGTCCCGACGAGTATTTCCGAAGCTTTGGTTTTGTATAAGGTTACCACAAAATTACTGCCGAAAGTATGGGGCATACTGGTGGTATAATGCCGCACGATCTTGCTGGTTTTCAGGTCCATCACGTCCAGCCCGTGCTCATAGGTCCCGATCCAGAGCTTATCGCCGTCGGCTACGAGGCCATGGAGATTGTGGTAAGCAATGCTGCCCGGTTTTCCGTCCGGCAAAAACGATTTGAATGTGCCGGTTTGGAGGTCCAGCTGGTTCAGGCCGGCGTCTTCGGTGCCAACCCAAAGTTTGCCGTACTGGTCTTTGGTGATTTCATGCACGAGGTTTCCGCTGATGCTGTTGCCCGGCTGCTGGAAGTACTTTTGAAAACGGTTGAATTCGGAGGAATAATAGTTAACGCCCCCGAACTGCGTGCTCACCCAGATCCCGCCTTCCCGGTCCTTGATGATCGCATTGACAATGTTGTCCGTGATCGAATAAGGGTTGTATTTCTCCTTCACGATCTGGTCCATTTTCTTCTTTTTCAAATCCAGGATAAACAGCCCCGACTCGGAGCCGAGCCAGTATTCGTCCGTGCCATTTTTGAAAAAAGTATGAAGGTAAACGTCTTTTTTCTGACCCGTTTGTTCGGAAATGTCGGTGATTTCGCCTGTTTTGAAGTTCAGCAAATGCACCTTTTTCATGTTGCCGATCAGCAGGGTTGAATCGGAAACCGTGTGCACCCGCATGTTGGAAAAAACTTCCTTCACCCGACCTGCGAGATTAAACTCCGCCACCTTCCCGGTCTGCGGATCGAAACGCCGGATCAACCCGTTACTGCTCGCTACCCACACTTGCCCGCTCGCCGAAATGTGGGTAGAAACGGTATTTTCAGCATGGGGAACCGCTGTGATCGTCCCTTTTTTTGAATCAAAACGGTAAAGCTGGTTGTCCGAAATAATCCAGATGCCACCCGATTTGTCACCCCTGACCGACCGTACTTCACCGGTGCGGATCAGTTTGAAAGGTTTGAACTGATCGGTGACCGGATCATAAATGTAGATGCCTTTGTGGGTGCCTACCCAGAGCTTTTCGTGCTGATCTTCATACAAAGCAAACACTGAGTTACTGCCCAGGCTCGTGGGATCATCTTGTCGGCTCCTGAAAATCTTGAAGGTGTTTCCATCAAAACGGTTGAGCCCGTTGCGGCTGGCGATCCAGATAAAGCCCTTTTTATCCTGTAAAATCTCACCGGTAGTATTGCCCGACAACCCGTCGGAGACCTGGTAACTTTTGAAATAGTAATTCCCGCGCTGGCCCAAACAGGCCAACCCGAAAAAGAGGCAGCAAATGGTTGTAAAGAGATTTTTCACACAAGCTTTTGAAGACCAGCCGCCATCACAGAGTTACCGGTTTTTTAACAGATTATAAATATATCCCTGCAAAATCATTGATAGTTTATAAGGCTGCATGTTGAGACAGTTTGATCTGAAATTGAGACGCGCAGATCATTCAATTAAATGGCAATCAATGAAATTCGCAACTCTTTAAATAAATCCAATTTATTAATCAGATAGTAACAGTACGGACCTAACTAATCCGGTTAAACAACAATTTTAATGGAAAATAATTTGTACAAACAGGCAAATGCTGCTGAAAAGCCGGCGCCGCGTCGCTGGTCTGCCAGTGCTGCGCTCGCAATGCTTCTCGGAATGCTGTTTGCGCTGTCGGGCATGGCCCAGGCTCAGACTGGCACTACGCTCACCGGTAAAATTTCTGACAAGCAAGGCGCGCTGCCGGGCGCTTCGGTGGTGGAAAAAGGCACTTCCAACGGAACTACGACGGATACCGACGGAAAATTTACGATCCAGCTTGCCGACGGTGCCAAAACGATCACGGTTTCCAGCGTGGGTTATGTGGCGCAGGATGTGGATGTGACCAACAAATCGAGCATTGAGGTTACTTTGGTGGAAGATCAGAAAACCCTGAATGAGGTGGTCGTGATTGGCTACGGCTCTCTGACCAAACGCGAAGTGTCCAGCGCAATTACCCACCTGGGTGCTTCTGACCTGCTGCGTGTGGGCAGTAACAACCCGCTGATGTCGATCCAGGGGAAAGTGGCAGGGCTTTCGATAACGAACACGTCCGCTGCCGACCCTAACTCTTCGCCTAACATTCAGCTGCGCGGCGCCTCTTCCCGGAGTGCCGGTTTGGGACCTTTGTATGTCATCAACGGCATTCCCGGTGGTAACATTGATAACATTAACCAGAACGAAATCGAATCCATCGACGTCCTGAAAGGCGGCGCGGCTTCAGCGATTTACGGAACACGCGGAAGTAACGGGGTGATCGTGATCACGACCAAAAAAGGATCGGAGCAGTCGCGCCTGTTCTATGACGGCTACACGACTTTTGACTACAAAACCAACCAGCTCGACGTACTTTCCAGGGACCAGTTCCTGCAAAACAAGCGCGGCGTGGACTTTGGCGGCAACACCGACTGGATGAAAGCGGTAAGCCGGACGCCCGCTTTTTCGCAAAAGCACACGTTGCAGTTTTCGGGCGGAAATGGCAAGACCAATTATTTCAGTTCCATCGATTTCCGGGATGCGAAAGGAATTGACTTGCGTGCCGGCAAGAAAGAATATGGCGGCCGGGTGAACATTAACCATACTACGGCCAACAATCTGTTTGCGCTGACATTCAGCGTGGCGCCGCGGTATGCCAAAACGAGCGAGGCGGATTACAGCGGTTTCAATTATGCACTGACCCTGAACCCGACGCTTTCCGTGCGGGATTCTACCGGCAAGTACGCTTACATTAACTCCGGATTTTTTGCCAATAACCCGGTAGAACAAGCCAAAAGCGTAATCCGCGGGGAAGAAATCAAATTCCTGGATGTGAACGGATCGGCCAAATGGAACATTCTCGAAAACCTGAACACAACCGTGACATTCGGTGAAGTAACCCGTTCGGCGCGGGCGCAGCGCTTTGTGCCCTCCAACATTACACCGGTTATCAACGGAAACGGACGGAACACGGCTTACCAGGCGCTGAATGAAAACGATCAGAAGAGCTTGGAGTGGCTGGGCAACTATTTCCTGGATGTAAACAAACATTCGATCAAGCTGCTGGCGGGTTATTCGTACCAGCTGTTTACCAGCTCCGGTTTCGATGCGAGCAACGAGAAATTTCCTTCTGACGTCCTCACTTACAACGGTTTAGGAACCGGATTATGGAACCTTGAAAAAGGCATCAACAATGTTGGTTCTTACAAAAACAGCTCGAAGCTGATCGCCTTCTTCGGACGGGTTAATTACGATTTTGACCAGAAATACTATTTCTCTGCCAGTCTCCGGAGAGAAGGTTCTTCCAAATTCGGCTACGACAACAAATGGGGATATTTCCCGGCCGCGTCGGTGGCATGGCGGGTAACGCAGGAAAGCTTCCTGAAAAATGTTCCCTGGCTGAACGAATTGAAAGTACGTGCGGATTACGGGCAGACGGGTAACCAGGATTTTGATCCTTATAAATCTTTGGATACCTATGGTGGCTACGGATATTATCCGTTTAACGGAAATTCCTACCAGGTTTGGGGGCCGAACCAGAACACGAATTATGACCTGCGCTGGGAAAAGGCGATCAACTTCAATGCCGGTTTGGATTTTGAGCTTTTCAGCAACAAAGTCTCAGGTAGCGTGAACTATTATGTACGCACCAACAAGGATTTGCTTGGAAGCTACAATGTATCCAACCCGCCGAACATTCAGGGACAGACCTTTGCGAATGTGGGTACCATGCGGAATACCGGGGTTGAATTACAGCTGAGTGCGACGGTGGTGAACAAAGGCGCTTTCAGCTACAACCTGGGCTTGACCGGTGCCTGGAACAACAACCAGTTTGTCTCCTTCTCTAATAATCTTTACCGGGGCCAGCCGTATGTTGATGTTGTGGGTATGCCCGCGCCGGGAAGTCCGGGAACACTTCAAAGGTTGCAGGAAGGCACACGGATCGGGAGCTTTTATGCTCTTAAATCGGCTGGTGTGAATGAAAGTGGCGCCCTGCTGGTCTACAAGAAAAACGGCGAGGTCGTACCAGCCAATGAAGCCAATAATGACGACAAGCAGTTTGTCGGCAATGGTCTTCCCAAGTTTACGATGGGTATGACGAATTCATTTAAATACAAAAACTGGGACCTGAGCGTATTCCTGCGCGGCACATTTGGCTACAAACTGTTCAATACCTACGCTTTTTACCTGGGCACACCAGCGGCGCAGGAAAATGCGAATGTGCTGACATCGGCGTATGACGGCGGAAAATATTCGAAGCTGACCAGCACAACCACGTATTCTTCCCTTTCGGATTACTTCCTCGAACCGGGCGGATTTTTGAAAGTGGACAATGTGACGCTGAGCTACACCCAGTCGCTGAAAACGAAATTCATGCAGTCGGTGCGCATTTATGCGACGACCAGAAACCTGGCAACCTTCACCAAATTCAAAGGCGGCGATCCCGACCTGATCAATGTGAACGGACTGTATCCGGGTGTTCGTACCAACAGCGACAACAATGGTACGCTGGATTACTATCCTTCCAGCACGCAGCTTCTGCTGGGATTGCAGCTCACTTTTTAATTCTGAAATTACTAATTGCCAAAAATGAAAAGGACCCAGATTTCAAAATATATCACAAGGTTTGCTGCCTGTGCACTGCTTTCGGTGACGGCGGGCTGCACCAACCTGGACGAGGTTTTATACGACCGGATCACCTCCGGAAACTTCCTGCAAACCCGCGACGACGTGACGCGCGACTTTCTGCGGGCATTTGAGCACAGCTACTGGAGTATCCAGGGCGGAAGCACATTTATGTTACAGGAAAACAGCTCCGACGAAATGATGACCGTCAACCGCCAGGGTGACTGGTTTGACGGCGGGCAGTACCAACGCGTGCATTACCACACATGGACACCCCAGGACAGCTACACCAGCGACGCCTGGAATGCCCTTTACGGCGGGGTAACATTGGCGACCAACTCGCTGGAAGATTTGCAGGGGATTACCGATCCTTCCAAATTCGAGATGTCGCGTGAGGAGCTCGACGGCATGATCGCCGAGCTGAAAGTACTGCGTGCCTGGCTGAACCTGCGTTTGCTGGATTTTTACCGCAACATTGTGATTGTGACCAAAGTAAAAGGCCAGACCGAAGGCGGCGCGCAAGCCACTCCGCAGGAAGCATTCAGCTTCATCGAGCAGGAATTGAAAGAAGCGCTGCCGAAACTTTCTACCAATACAACATTGGGGGATAATGCAGTGGGACGCTGGACCCAGGGCGGCGCGGCTGCCTTGCTGGTGCGCCTGTACCTGAATGCGAAAGTGTACACCGGAACAGACCGTTTTGCCGATTGCGCAACATTGGCGCAGGAAATCATCGACGGGAAATATGGTGCTTATGCACTGGAAAGCCGCTGGGATGCACCATTCGATTACACTAACCCGACTTCGAAGGAGACGATGTTTGGCTTTCCGGGCAGCTTTGCGCAAACGCACTGGCAATATGACGGCGGTATGTATTTCTGGATGCTGCCAAACATGGCGCCAAGCTATTTTGGATTCACGGATTTTGGTAATGCCAACCCGAAATACGCCATGCAGCCGGGCCGTGATGTGGATAGTGTGGAATACAACTTTGCCTTGGGCAAGCCTTTTATCAAATTCCAGAAATACAAGGATGATGTCCGTTTGAAAAAATACAAAAACCTGGGCGGCAGCAAGCGCGAAGGAATGTTCCTCTATGGCTATTTGCCTTACATTAACCCAGCTGGCAAAGTGGATTCGGTACGCGGTTTCAAAGGTCCTTATGCCTTATTCCTGCGTGACCAGGTTGGCCGGTTCCTAGATGCAAAACCGGGAACAAAGATTGCCGACAAGGTTTCGACCATGAACAATGCCGATAACAACTCGGGCCTTTACCCGGTGAAATACCCTTACTACCCAAGCGATGATCCGAACAAGATTTCCTCGGCTTACGCGGAAGTACGTTTTGCGGAAATTTTTTATGCTTTGGCCGAATGCCGGTACCGCGCCGGAAACAAAGCCGCGGCCGCAACATTGCTGAATGCAGTTCGTAAACGCAACTACCCAGCCGGCTCGGCGAGCTTATACAAAGCTGACGGCAGCCAGCTGACCGACCAGGAAATGCTGGACGAATGGATGCGGGAGTTCCTGGCGGAAGGCAGAAGAAGAACGGACCTCATCCGCTGGGGCGTGTTCAACTCCGGTACGTGGTGGGATAAAAAACCGGATGCGGACAACCACACCGAAATTTTCCCGATCGGCCAGAATGTATTGAATGCTTCACCACAATTGAAGCAAAATCCAGGTTACTAAAATTATTTTTAAATGAAATTTCACAAGCCCATGGCTGTGCTGGGTGCCGCAACATTGTTTGCGGTACTTGGCTCAGCCACAACTTTTATCAGCCCGAAAGCGGTAAGTCATCAAATTGCAGCGACGGCAGAACGTCCGCGCGAAGCCTGGGTGCTGCGGTCGGTGCTCGATGCCAAGCCCAGGATCCTGAGCATTGCCTTGAACGAAAACCTCTGGATCGCCTACAATACCAAGACGGCTTCCCTGTACAAAGCCTGGAACGGCCGGATCAATTTCGGGGGTCCGGTGTATACTTCTTCACACGGCCCGCAGCCTGTATCTCAGGGCATTACCTACATGCAGGAGCCTGACGAAAATCCGTGGCGGATCGAGGCGGACGGCCAGCAAGTGACGCCAGAAATCAGTTACAAAGGCCACAAGATCCTGGACAATCGGGTAACATTGAAATACGAGCTCGATTACCAGGGCAAGAAAATCGTGATCGAGGAGCAACCGGAGTTTTTTGATGCAGGAAATGGCAAGACTGGTTTTGAACGCATTTTTAATGTTTCCAATGTGCCTGCCGGAGCAGCCGTAGCCCTGAATGTGCATTTGAATTCCATGTTAGCTGAAAGTGATTTGAAAACTGACGGCAAGTTTTCGGTTACTTCACAAAAGGCGGAGACAATCGGAAATCAAACTTTTAAAGCGATTGATGGAAAGCTGGTCCTCAATAATGGTAAAACCAACTTCTCGGTAAACCTGACTAAAAAACCGGAGCAGGCACAGGCTGCGGCGCAGGAAAGCCGGGCGGATATGATCGCGGGACTGTTTGCAAAAAGCGACTGTAACACTTGTCATAATCAGGATGTCAAAACCGTGGGCCCGGCTTACAAGGCGATCGCGGAGCGCTACGAAAACAATGAGGAAAACAAAAACAAGCTGGTTGCCAAAGTGATCACCGGCGGCGCTGGCAACTGGGGCCAAATTGCGATGTCGCCACACCCGGATTTAAAGAAAGAGGATGCAGAAACGATGGTATCCTACATTCTGAACCTGGATGCGGAGAAGGAAAGGGCGCAGGCGGCCAGCAAGTTGATGCCCAAACCCGCCTACCCGATCGCGATCAAATCTTTAAACCTGGCGCAGGCGCCTCCCACAACGGGAAACTTAAGCGGCGAAAAGCCTGGTATTGCGATAAACATTTATCAGTTTGCCAGCGGCATCGGCAGTGTGCCCGAGATCAATGATGAAATGCTGCCGGTAAAATCGGGCTCCATCAACGCCCTGCACCTGGACGATCCGGACTTTGGTGATCTGAGAGACAATTTCGCAATTTTCGCCAGTGGGTATATCAACATTAAAAAGACAACCAACATTGTCTTCCGGCTGGTATGTGACGACGGCGGCAAGCTGTTTATCGATAACAAACTGGTGACCGATAATGGTGTAAACCACGGCCTGCAGCCTACCGACGGCGAGGTGATTTTGAAAGCGGGCAAGCATCCGTTCAGGGTGGAATACTACCAGGGTTCGTTTGGTAAAGGGCTTTCACTGCAATGGCGGCCTTATGGCAGCAAGGAATTTACGGTGGTGCCGCCGTCGGTTTTCACCTATAAAGGTGCCGACATTAAAAAGACGGGACAGACGCCGGTTGATGTAAAAAAAGACGAAGTTCCGGGTGACCAGTCGCCGCTGGTGGCGGTGCATCCGAGCTTTACACTGGCCCAGGCGCGGCCGGACAATTTTCAGCCGAGAGTAGGCGGCATGGATTTCCTCGCCGACGGCAGAATGGTGGTAAGTACCTGGGATTCATTGGGATCTGTGTACATTGTGGATGGCCGTAAAGCTGCGACACCCAATGATATTCTGGTGAAACGCATCGCGTACGGATTGGCCGAGCCGCTGGGTTTGAAGGTGGTGGACGATGAGATCTACATCATGCAAAAACAGGAACTGACCAAGCTGGTAGACCTGAATAAAGATGAAATCATCGACGAGTACCAGACCGTCTGCAACGGCTGGAAAGTGTCTGCCAACTTCCATGAATTTGCATTCGGGCTTGTGTACAAAGACGGCTATTTTTACGGGACACTGGCCACGGCGATCAACCCGGGTGGCGCGAGTACCAAGCCGCAGATACCCGACCGCGGAAAAGCGATTAAGATTTCTAAAAAAGACGGCTCATTTACATTTGTTGCCTCCGGTCTCCGGACGCCAAATGGTATAGGTCTGGGTGTCGACAATGAAATTTTCATCGCTGATAACCAGGGTGACTGGCTGCCTGCGAACAAGATCATTCATTTGCAGGAAGGCGCCTGGTACGGTTCACGTTCCGTGGATTTTGAAGGTACTGCCAACAAAAAAGAAGCGCCGCCAGTAGTGTGGCTGACCCAGGATGAGATCGGTAACTCGCCGAGCCAGCCAGCCAAGCTGAATGTTGGCCCTTACCAGAACCAGATGATCCACGGCGATGTGACGCATGGTGGTATCAAGCGTGTTTTTGCTGAAAAAGTCAATGGGGTGTACCAGGGCGCGGTGTTTCGGTTTACCCAGGGTTTGGAAGCCGGTGTGAACCGACTCGTGTGGGGCCCCGACGGTTCGCTATACATTGGCGGCGTGGGTTCTACCGGTAACTGGGGACATTCCGGCAAGTTGGGTTATGGACTGCAAAAGCTGACATTCAATGATAAAACCGCATTTGAAATGCTGGCTGTGCGCGCGAAATCCGACGGCGTTGAAATTGAATTTACCGAACCTTTAAAAGAAGGTACCGGTGAAACTGCTTCCGATTATGATATCCGTCAATGGTGGTTTAAACCCACCGGCGAATATGGCGGCCCGAAAATGGATCCTGAAAACTTGTCGGTAAAATCGGTAAAAGTTTCTTCCGATCGCAGGAAAGTAACCCTGCAACTCGCTGGTATGAAAGCGAAACACGTGGTTTACATTCATTTAAACAGAAAATCTGTCCTGAGCCAAACCGGTGCAAATCTTTGGAGTACCGAGGCCTGGTATAATATGAATGAGCTCCCGGCCGCCAGATTGTGAGGCTGTAAATAGAAAGTAATTCCCAGGCTTAAATACCAAACCTGGGAATTACTTTTTCTCCAAAAACCTCTATGAAATTAGTTTGGTTGAGGTTGACATTGTGGAGATAAAGCTGCGAAACGCCCGCCTCAACATCTGCCGACAACCATTCCAAATGTTGCTCCGCACTATCCGAAATCCGGACGGCCGTATGCATATCCTCAGGCCGCACCAGCGCTCCCGCGGCATCAAACCCGGCCGGTGACCGAATATCCGAGAGCAGCGACGAAGCGAAAACATTGTTCCGCCACTGCTGGTGAGCACCTTCCACAGCCTTTTCCATGGTTGTATCATAAGAGAGCTGTACTTTGAGATACACCGGTTTCCCCTCGCCGCCACCTTCCCTGAAAGCATCGACCATTTTTTTCAGCTCTTCCGGCGGTCGCGAGGTGGTGATCATCGAATCCGCCCAGCTGCCGACCCACCTAGCTGTTTTTTCTGTTAATGCAGCGCCAACCACTTCCGGCGTGTAGCCGGGCAATGTGTAAAGCTTGGCATCGTATACCTGCACCAGGCCATCGTGGGTGATGGTCTCGCCGGCCCAAAGCGCACGCATAATGTCCACACATTCTTTTAGCCGCTGGTTACGGTCGGCTTTTGACGGCCACTTTTCAGCGGTAATGTGTTCATTCAAAAACTGCCCGCTCCCCACCGCAATCCAGAAACGGCGGGGAAACATTTCGCAAAGGGTTGCCACGGCCTGTGCAATGATAGCGGGATGATAGCGCTGGCCCGGCGCATTGACGATGCCATAATGCAGGTCAGTGGCCTGCATAGCTGCCCCGAGCCAGCTCCACGCAAAGCCACTTTCCCCCTGCTCCTCTCCCCACGGATAAAAATGGTCTGAATTGAGCGCTGCGGAAAATCCCGCCTGCTGCGCCTGTTTTACATATTTTATTAATTCACTCGGCTTGAACTGCTCGTGTGATGCATGATAACCGATCTGGACTTTGCTCATTATTTTAAATTTGTGGATGGTATGTTTGGATTACCTGCTTGAAAGCAGCTTGCGCTTCCACGCCAGGTTGTTGCCGATGGCATAGCCCAGGCCGGCCAATGCTACCAGTCCGGCGCCGAGGGCAATCCGCTCGGGCATGCCGGGCGTTTTGGGTGGCAATGATACAATGCCGTACTCATTTGTGACGGCCGGCTCCGGTACGTAGCGTCCATGTGCCGGTATGCACATTTTGTCGAAATTGGCTGCCAGGCGCATCAGGTTTTGCTGCATTTCAGCGCCGCGCATGGGTTTGCCGTGGCCAGTTGCCACGATCTCCGGTTTCAGGCCGGCCAGCTGTTCAACCGAATGCCGGGCCTGCTCCCAGTTGCAGGTGAAGTACTTCGGCGGGCCGGAAAGCACTTTAATCTGCATCATGGTAGACAATGCAGACTCCTGCTTGGTGGTAACAAATGCATCTCCGACAATCAAAACCTTGTCTTTTTCGCGCCATAAACTAATGTGTCCGGGTGAATGTCCCGGGGTATGGATGTAATGCCACTCAGGAAGTATTGGTATTTCCAGACTGAAAGGCAAGGATTTCACGGTGCCGCTCAGGTCGAGTGGTTCATTGGGATAAAAATCGGCCAGCGCCGACATTAACCCGCCACCTACCGAAGAATCCGCAGGCGGGTATATTGACTTTCCGGTGAGATAAGGCAATTCCAGGTGATGGGCATAAACGGGCACATTCCAATCCTGCAAAAGATTTTCTAAAGAGGCGGTATGGTCAAAATGGCCATGGGTAAGTAAGATCCCCAGCGGCGGTGTGTCTTCCCCGAAGAGGTCGGCCGCAGCTACCTTTATTTTTTCATAAGCCGATTTCAGACCTGCATCCACCAACACCCAGCCTTCGCCGGTTGAAATAAAATATACATTGACAAAAATGTCTTTCAATCCCCAGACGCCATCGGCCACCGGGAAATAATTTTTCTGATTGCTTTCTCTCTGCTCTTCCATGGTTGCGGACAATTAGTAGTAAAAGTCCGGCGCACGTATAAAACTGTACCAGCAGGTTATCCGACCGGAAACACAGCCGACAGGCGCATTTGGTGTTGGAATAATTTTTTACAAAGCGCGGCCATTCTTTATTCAGCTTAAACAAACGAAAATTATGTTAGCAATGAATTACCGCGGCCCGTACAGAGTAAGGGCCGACAAAAACAAACCCCTTCCGCAAATCGAACATTCCGGTGATGCGATCGTCAAAGTGACGCGCTCCTGCATTTGCGGCTCCGACTTACACTTATACCATGGCATGGTACCCGACACCCGGATCGGTACTACTTTCGGTCATGAATTTATCGGGATCGTCGAAGAGATCGGGGAAGATGTGCGGAACCTGAAAGTGGGTGATACCGTGCTGGTCCCTTTTAATATCGCCTGCGGCAAATGTTCTTTCTGCGAGCAACAGCTCTTTGGTAACTGTCACGAATCCAACTCAGAAGCCACTGCGGTCGGCGGTATTTTCGGGTACTCCCACACGGCCGGTGGCTTCGACGGCGGCCAGGCGGAATACGTGCGGGTACCCTACGCGGACATTGGCCCGATGGTAATCCCGGATGACCTGGATCACGACAATGCGGTACTCCTGACCGACGTCGTGCCCACAGGATACCAGGCTGCCGAAATGGGGGGCATTAAACCCGGCGATACCGTGGTGGTATTTGGCGCCGGACCGGTGGGGATTATGGCGGCGAAGTCGGCCTGGCTTTTTGGCGCGGGGCGTGTGATCGTGATTGATCACCTGGAATACCGGCTGGAATTTGTCAAAAATTTTGCACAATGCGAGGTGTACAATTTCCGATCGCTGGAAGATCCGGTTTTATTTCTCAAAAAAACCACCGACTGGATGGGTGCGGATGTGTGCATTGACGCGGTGGGCTGCGAGGCTGCCGGCGATGCCATGCAAACCATTACGGGTAGAAAATTAATGTTACAGGCAGGTTCGGCTACGGCTTTGCACTGGGCGATCAACTCGGTTAAAAAAGGCGGAATCGTCTCTATTGTAGGCGTTTACGGCCCAACCGGCAACCTGATACCGATCGGAAATGTAGTGAACAAAGGCATCACGATCCGGGCCAACCAGGCTTCCGTGAAGAGGCTGTTGCCACGGTTGATCGAGCATATCCGGGAAGGCCGGATGGACCCGAAACAGATCATTACGCACCGTGTGCCGCTGGAAGAAGTGTCGGATGCCTACCATATTTTTTCTGCGAAACTCGACAATTGTATCAAACCCATCTTAATCACCCCCGCCGGGGCTAATTTATAAAATCATGAAAAAGATACTGGAAGATTACAGCCACATTCCCGGCTGGGGAATAGACGCCGACCCGCTCGACGTACCACAATACCCTATTAAAAGGAGAACAGAAAACGACAACAAAGGGATGATCTGGGAAAGACCTGCCCAGCAACCTGAAAGGGTGGAGATCCTGCATTCCAACGAGCGTCCCACGGTTTCGGCCGTTTTTGGTACGCCCAATCCACCTTCCGGCCTCAGTGGCGCTATCCGCCGCTTTGCATTCCGGTACAGCGAATCCATGATCCGGCACTGGCTTCTGCTGCTTGTCGCCGACCGTGTAAATATGATCGGAGGTATCCAGGACGATTTCAAAAAAGGACATGTCCCTGATATTTTCAGCGAGCTCGGCGGAAAGGCAGAGTTGAAATACAACAAAGTGGGCCTGGCCCGGAAAGTAGCGCTTGGTGCGGCTATCGCGCTGGTCGCGGTGGTTTGTATCAAAGGACGTCAGCGGGGCTAAATCCATTCATCACTAACCAAACTGATCATGAACATTATCAGCACCCGGGTGCACGCGAGAATCGATTATATCGCAGGCATTATTTTCATGGCTTCGCCCTGGATTTTCAATTTTAATGAATCGGTACCGGCCACCTGGACGCCCATCACGATCGGCTTTATGGCCTTAATGATGTCGCTTTTTACCAATTATGAAGGCGGCATGGTACGCAGCATCCCGATGAAAGCTCATCTAACGGTCGACATTATCTCAGGGGCATTCCTGGCGGCCTCACCCTGGCTGCTGGGGTTTTCGCAGGAAGTATTTCTGCCGCACCTGATCATGGGTTTGTTTGAAGTAACAGCTTCGTTGCTCACGGAAAAGCATGCTTCTTTTGAAAAAGTAACTGAAACGCCGGTTGATCCCCAAGCAGAGGGGGTCAATAAAACGGGGCCGAGGGTATGATCACATACCCCGGCACCCAGCCGGTGGTACGCATTTTTACTAACGCTTATTTCAAATCAAAGCAACAAACTACAATGGCTAATATCACAGAATTTCAGGAGTGGCTGGATATGGTAAGTGTGAAAACCGACGAGGAAGTATATAACCTCTACGATTCGGTTACCAATTTCGAACAGTCGGGCGCTTTTTACACACATAAAGAAGTAACCAACGACGGTTACCAGTACTTCATCAGCGCCGAGGGCGTCCTGGATAAATTATTCCTCGATTCTGATCAGACCAAGTTCGACTTTATCGAATACCTGGCCCAGAACTACACCGACGCCGAAGAAGGCGACGTGCAGAAATGGTATAACCTCAAAAAAGAGGTAGGCCGGGTAGATTAGTAGCGGAATTCGAGTTTCATGTTATTTGTAATAGTCCCGTCACTACCGTGACGGGATTTTATGCCAATCACACACCTACCCCACTCGGCAAAATTGATTCGTCCAGTTCTTCGAATGTTGCGATTTTGCTTGTTAATCTTTGGACGTCAATAAAATACATGATCAGCCATCCGAGGGTGAGCAGGATGATAAACAGGAAAAATGTGATGTCCCAGCTGAAATTTTCCTTCATCGGACCTATTAATGTTGCGCCGGCCATGGAGCCGAGCGAGCCGAGAGTCATATAAAAAGTAAACTGGCTGGCGGATACTTTTTTGGAACAACACTGCATTGCGATGGCGTACACCCCGATTTTGGCAAATGCATTCAGCCAGCGGTAGGCAATGATAAATCCGTAAAGGAATGTACTGTTCGCCCACAGGTTTTTCGATAAAATCAATACACTCGTAATCAGCATGATTAGGAAAAAGTACAGGCCGACCATGCGCTTTTTTCCAAACTTTTCGATCAGATAGCCCCCGATCAGCAAACCAGCAATGCCGCCGGTCAAGTCAGCTGTGGCAAATGCCTGCGAATACCATGTGTTGGTCAAACCGGTGATTTTCACGGCAAACAGCGGCAGCAAGGTTTCGAAATAATTATAGGCGCCCATGGAAACAAACATCAGCGCCGCTACGAGTATAGAATCCCGGAGCCGGAAGAGGCTGTAAAGGGATTTCAGGATGGTCGACCAATCGGTTACCTGCATGGTCCGGGTTTTCATCGAAGCATTTCCGGCAGTCCAGGGCAGCAGTTTCTCTTCCGGTTGTTCCCTAAGCAAAATCGGTACGATTGTCATCAAGCCTATCATGGCTGAAATCAC
This sequence comes from Dyadobacter luticola, assembly GCF_005860805.1. Taxonomy (GTDB): domain Bacteria; phylum Bacteroidota; class Bacteroidia; order Cytophagales; family Spirosomataceae; genus Dyadobacter; species Dyadobacter luticola. The sequence goes on from NZ_VCEJ01000002.1 coordinate 2,504,339, forward strand.
CAGAATCGACGTCGTAAAACCGTGCACATTCAATATCCAGCTCCCGACTGCGAGCGCCAGTGAGCTTCCGATCATCCTCGCCCCACCCATAAAACCGTTGGCCCGCGCCTGCTGGTGATCTTCCAGCACATCCACGGCCATGCCATCGGTGGCGGCATCCTGCAAGGCGCCGCAAAATGATGCCAGGAAAGCGGCTATATTCAGCAAATCCAGGTTTGAAAGCGGATCGGGCACGAGGGACAATGCTAAAAAACTGGCCGTCAGGCCCAGCTGCGCACCAATCACCCATGGCCTTTTTCTGCCCATCGGCAAATAAGCGTATCGGTCCATGAGTGGCGCGGCCACAAATTTGAATGTCCACGGCAGCGAGCAGGCTATGGCAAACGCACCAATTTCGGTTGGTGTTTTGCCCTGCATCGCCAGCCAGGCCGGAATGCCCACAAAGAGCATACCCATGTGCAGGCCTTCCGCAAAATACAGTGCGATAAAGTTGGCGTACCGCAGGTTTGTATTTTCAGCCAGTGCAGGAATTCGGGATTTGCTCATAGCATATGAATCGATGGACGCCTCATTTAAAATAAAGATACATTCGTAAACTGGTCCGGCAGCGGCGCAGGCACATTTGGGTTCGTCGAAATTTCATTTTGGGGATAAATAAAACGCTGCGGCCTGCGACTCCCAACGTAAAGCGGGATCGGCAGCTGTACTACCGGGACCGCTTTTGCCAGGCGACGATAATCATTGAATGCTTCATACTGCATCAGAAAAATGATGTAGCGCTGGGCGATGATTTCGTAGAGCATCGCCTGCTGGACAGTGGAAGCCTTCGTAGGGTTTGCGAGTCCGGTTGCTGAAAAGTCAGCCAAAGTATATGGTTCGTATTTCCGGCCGGCTGTGGACAGTGTGGCTCCGTTCAGGTAACCTCCCGAAAGTCCCGCCCTAACCGCGTTTAATGCCACCAGCGCTTCATTTGGCACATTTTTGCGTGCCTGTGCCTCGGCGATGATCAGCGCATTTTCGTAATAAGTTAGGATCGGATGTGACGAGTTGGCCATGAATGCTCCGTCGGTGGTATTAGGGTCGAGGCTGCCAGGCGCAACAATTCCAGTTTTGAAATAATGATTATACAGCGCGGTTTCGTCGGTTTTACTATTGGCAGAGCCGATGCGCGATTGCATGAGTTTGGGCAGATAGGCGCCGTCAAAGCCAGTATCCCCTGCCCGGTTTACGCGGAAAAAATCGTAATTCTGGTTTTGATCAACCGCGAGACTGGTGCCGTGCGGGATCAGCATGTCGCCGGACTGACTTTGGATCCCTTTGGCTGCGCTGGCGATCGCATTGCTATAATCAGCCGTATGCAGGTATAACCTCGCTTTTAATGTATTGGCGGCTGCTTTCCATTTGGCAACGTCACCTTTGTACAAAAAATCCTGCTGCGCAAATGCCAGTCCTACCGGTGCGGAAAGGTTCTGGATCGCATTGTCCAGCGTGAGTTGCAGCGCCTGGTACACATCGGCTTGTTTGTCGAAAACCGGCGTCGGATAGGTATTTTCGTCAAATGCCTGGCTGTAAGGCACATCACCGTACAGCGCAGTGGCCTTTGCAATCACCAATGCTTCCAGCACCTGCCCTACCCCTTTGGTCCATTTGTCGCCCACGGCATCTGCTTTTACCTGAATTAGCCTTGCCTGGCTGGCGACTGGATACAGGATATTCCAGCTGAAACTTTGGGATGAAACAATGTACTGACCAAAACCCTGGTGTGCCCGCGACAGCCCGGCCAGCTCGCCCGCCCACATGGATGCAATGCGGACGTCGGTATCTTCATGCAGCATGGATACGCCCAGCATCGTACCCGCCAGCAGCGTTTGCACCGTCACATCCGTCACCGCATTGGGATTATTCTGAATGTCGGGCTGGTCGAAACTCTGCTCGCAGCTTGTGAGAAATTGCAGTATCAGCAGCAGAATCCCTGTTTTTATTATAAATATCTTTTTCATGTTTATGTTTTAAATGTCTGTCTCAGCGTGTCTTTTTAAGTCTGGCAAAAACTGTTAGTACATCACCCGCACACTGAAAAGGATCGACTTTGTATTTGGATTTGTAAACCAATCCTGCCCCCGCGACAAGCCTGCACCTGAAATATTGACCTCCGGATCGGTGCCGGTGTATTTGGTCCAGAGTACCAGATTGCGCCCGGTAATGCTGAAATCAACATTGGATAGATGTGTAAAGCGGCGGAATGCGGCACTCTTCAAACTATATGAAAGTGTGATTTCCCGCAACCGCGTGGCGCTCGCATCCTCCACAAACTGCTTGTAGGAAGCGGAAGTAGAAGCTGTCCCGCGGCCCTGCCACCAGGCCTGGTTAATCGCCACAGGCCCGGCGCCGAAATCTTTGATTTGTCCCTGAAAAGCAGTCCCTTCCGGAATCACATTGCCATTTACATCTTTCAATCCGCCGGCAGGCGCTACCACGGTATGTCCCTGGTCAGCGTGCGTGCCGAAATTGTACAGTGAACCACGCGTTCCGTTGAAGAAATCGTTTCCGGCAATGCGGTCAAACAAGACAAAAAGCGACAAGTTTTTGAAAGAAAACGTACTTCCCAGTCCGCCCCGCCATTTGGGATTGGGGTTGCCGATAATCTCATTCTGCGTGCCGCCCTGCGGAAAACCATTGGCGTCCAGGGCGTAATTTCCTGACTCATTTTTCAGGAAATCAGTGGAATAAAAAATCCCAAAAGACTGACCAGGGATCAGCGAAGAATTCTGCATATAACTATCCGGCAAAATATAAACCGAAGCGCCTGCCAGCGAAACCACATTGCTGCGGTTTAATGAAAAGTTGGCGGACAAATTCCACTTGAAATCCCCTTTGGCAAATACCTCTGCGGCGGCGTCGAGTTCGAGCCCTTTGTTCGAAAGCTCGGCCGCGTTTACATTGCGGATCGTGTAGCCGGTCGCGCTTGGTACATTCAATGCGAGGATGACATCTTTGGTGTGGTTGCTGTAAGCTGTGGCCGAAAAGGTGATTTTATCATTTAAAAAGCGAAGATCCACGCCGATCTCAGATTCCGTCTTGCGCTCGGGACGCAGGTAATCATTGCCCGCCGTGGTGCTGCGTACATACCCGCCGCCATATAATGCGCTGGCCGAGTTCAGCCCACGTGTGAAAGCGTCGCTGTAAGACGCCGGGGCAAATGTTGTAAAGTTCTGGTAGGGCTGCGGCTGGATACCGACTTGCCCCCAGGTAAGGCGTAATTTACCAAAACTTAGAATGTCATTTTTTGCCAGCATATCCAGTTTCGAGAACTGCCAGGCCAATGCGGCGGAAGGGAAAAAGAACGTGTTTTTGGTTTTAGAGCCAAAAGTGGATGCACTTTCGCTCCGGCCCGTCAAGGTCAGGAAAAACATGTCGTAAGCCTGTAACTCGGCCTGCGCATAATAGGCGTAGGTCCGGATCAGCGAGTTGTAATTGTTGGCCGTGAGATTGGTATTCTGCGCATTGGTCAAAATATCAGGCGCGGTGGGCACGATCAGGTTGCTGATAGCGCCGGAAAGTGTGGCCCGCCGGCGGCTGTTGTAATTTACACCTACGAGCAGCGACCCGCTGAAATTGTTATTGAATGTGGTATTGGCGTTGGCGAACACGTCCGTATTAAACTGTCTTTCCGAAACCCAGTTTTTGGATAAAAAACCATTCGCGTAAAGCGCGGAATTCCTTGCAAAACGCTCCAAACGGTTATCGGTAAAATTATCTACGCCTGTGCGGCCGGTAATGTTCAGCCACGAGACCGGCGAAAGATCCAGTTGCAGCGTGCCGATCAGCCGGTCTACATCGCTGGTGTTTTTGTTGTTTCCAATGTTCCAGAGCGGGTTTGAATAAATGGTGCTCAGATCCTTCCCCAGCGGATTTCGGTAAGAAACGTGGGCATCGTTAAAAACCTGTCCGGCCGGATTGGTGAAGGTTCCGGTGGATTGATTATTGTCAAAATCAGGCGGCGTACGCAAACTTCCCAGCATGATCCCGTCCACATTATCTCCCTCCTGCACCCGCGACGACTGCACTTTGGTATAACCCACATTAGCGGATGCCCGCAGCCAGGGTGTAAGCTGACTTCCTGCATTTACCCGCGCCGTATTCCTTTTATAATTGCTGAAAGCTTTGATCACGCCATCCTGATTTAAATTAGAATAGCTGACCATGAAATTGGACTTATTATCTCCGCCACTGATATTGAGACTATTATCAGTGAAGTGACCTGTTTGAAATACGTCCTTGGTGTGATCATACGTACTTTGGTCATTCTTGCCGCCGTGCGGATTTGCTGACGTACCCGGCGCTATCGCATAGCGGCTTGTACCATCCGGAAAAACTACCACACCCTGATAACCGGCCGATGACGGGTCATTAATATACGTATCCTGTCCGCCCGACCTGTCCGAGATCAGATCGCCGAAACTGTTTCGGTTGCCCTGCTGGTAAAGTCCGCCCGAACCCTGCCCGTACGTGCGCTGCAATGCAGGCATTTTGTTGACGCGGTCAAAAGATACCGTCGATTTGAAGGTAATATTGACTTTTCCATTCGTATTCTGACCTTTTTTGGTGGTGATCACAATCACACCGTTGGCGGCGCGGGTACCCCATAAAGCGGCCGCGGAAGCACCTTTCAGAACTTCCATCCGCTCAATATCCTCGGGATTAATGTCGTTGATCCGCGACTGCTGGATAATTCCATTGTTGGCAGCTGTTCCGGCATTGTCGCTGGCATTGCTCACGGGCACGCCATCTACAATAAAAAGGGGCTGGGCATTACCGTTGATCGTATTTTGGCCGCGTATCTGAATGTACGCGCCTGCACCAGGGTCGCCGCCGTTACGGGTGATGAGTACGCCGGAAGCTTTTCCGCTGAGTCCGGTAAGCAGGCTGGTTTCGCCGCTCCGGGCGACGGCCCTGCCTTCCAGCGTGGAAACCGACGAGGCGAATTTATCACGCTCGCCTTTCAAGCCCAGGGCTGTGATAATTACTTCATTTAGTTCTTCGGAATTGGCAGTAAGTGAAACATTGATCTCATTCCTTCCTGCAATCAGCTCTTCCCTAGTTTGCATGCCGATAGCCGAAATAATCAGCGTGGTGGCTGAGGCCGGAACATTGATTTTGAATGCACCATTTGTATCGGAAATCGTGCCGATGCTGGTTCCTTTTACCTGGATAGTCGCTCCGGGGAAAGCTTCACCGGATTCGCCTGTTCGCACAAAGCCACTGATTTGTGGACCTTGCTGCGCGTAGAGAGAGAAAACATTGATATTACATAATAAGAAAGCAAAGGATAAAAATTTAAATACCATAAGCAGATTTAAAGTTTGTTGAAGAAATTGGCATTAGCTTACATACGGACGAACCTATCAATACGGATTAGGAGAAATGCTGTTTTTTATCTGATAGTCTGAGGGATTTTGAAGGACGGTAATGTGGTCCGCCTGATCGATTTTTATCAGTCCCATCGCTGCAAATGCTTTCAACCAGCGCTGCATCGGCAAAACATTCCATTTTTGCCGGTACCGCGTAGCATTCTCAATGATCGAATGAAAGTGGTTTACCGGCGGATCGTGCTTGTTGTGATATTGATGTAAAACATAGTCGTGTACAAAGATCAGCGCCATGTTTGCCTCGTGAAACATCATCGCGAAATCCGTATCCTCTGCCCCATACCCGATAAAGGATTCATCAAAGCCGCCGATTTTTTCGAAGGTTTGTTTTCGAACAGCGAATATTAACGACCAGAACTGCAAATGCTCCACCGGCACGCCGACGGGAATGTGCTCGCGTGCAGGATGCGCCACTGCCTGATGCATCAAGTCGTCATAGCTCCCTGTTTCTGGCAACATTGGCAGATATAATGGGTAAGCTGTAATGATAGTATCCGCCTGCACACGCATCAGCATATTTGCAAAAAGGCTTGGCGATACAATGCAGTCGACATCGATAAATATTACATTATCGGTTTTGGCAGCAGCTACTCCCCTATTCCGCGCGGCCGCGAGCGGCAGCTCGTGCGTTTCGTTTATTAAATGGAGGTTTACATTCAGGTTATCCGGAATGGTAATTCCATCCAGGTTGTCCATGCACACAATCTGGATGTCATGAGGAAGCATGGTCGATGCCTTTACAGATTCGAGCAGATTGGCTAGCTGCTTACGCCTTCCTTTCACAATTGTTACAATACTAAATTCAGACATACCAGTTTCTCATTTTTTGCGCTATTTCCTCGGGCGCTGATGCATTGACCAGATTTTTGTAATCGGGTATAAACCTTTTCGCTTTTTGCAGCACATTTTGCCACTGCTCAGCACTGAAATTTTCCTGCGCCAACAATGCAATATGCTGCTCAGCTAGCACCTTCGCATGCACAACTTGCTCGTCGTACGGTCTGGGCTCCGGGAGCAGGATCAGGCGTTTTTTCATCGACAAAAGCTCCGCAATCGTATTCTGGCCGGCTGCCGAAATCACTACTTCTCCCGTAATCGCTTCCCGGATATCTTTAACCGGGCCGAGCAATGTACAATTTGCACCTACATCAAAATCCCGCTTGTTCCCGACAATCGTAAATTGTGTGCTTTGATCTTTTGTGATGTTTTGAAGTACCGTTTCATCGTAATTATCATAGCCTAAAAGGACTGTTACCTGATCGAAATGCGGGCGGCTGCTTGATGTTAATGCACGACCAGCGTATTGTGAAATGTATCCGCTATAATAGGTTTTGGATATAAAGGAAAAGTTCGCCTGTTCAAGAGAAGAAGGAAAATGCGCGATGATATGATCCGCGAGTTCATGCGCAAAAACCTGTGTCGGATCGCTCATGACATTTCCCGGCAGATGGATCAAAACAACCGGGACACCCATACCCCGCACCATGATCGCCAGCTCGGGCACACCGTCGCAGTAGAAAGCCTTGGGCTTGAAATGTGCTATCGCTTCCGCCAGCGCCTTTGCCCGGTGTGCAGGTTCGATTGCATACGGCGTAACTTCAAATGCTTTTGAAAAGGTATGTTCCGGTATCTCGTAGTCGGCGGGATATTTTGGAGGAAGTTCCAGCACGCGCACATCATGTCTTTGGTGCAGATACGCGGTAATTTCCTGGTTGGTCGTAATCGCGATCACCTCGAAATAAACCGATAATACCGGGTACAGCATATTGAATGTTGCCCTGTGGCCATTTCCGTGCGCGTGTACAAAATAGAATAGTGTCGGCTTTTTCATTTCACGACTTTTTGGGCAATGCGCTCATATACATGCACATAAGCCGCGGCAGTATTCTTTAAATCAAATGTGGCTGCAAAATCCCTGCATGCTTCCGGCTCCGATTTTCTAACCATTTCTAACGGCGCTATCAGGTCCCGCCAGTCGTGGGAATCGACGGCTATGGACACTTTTTCATTGCGCAACTCCGGAGGTATGGCGGTGTAAAAACCAACGACGGGCAAACCGCTTGCAAGCATTTCCACCGTACTTAGTCCGAAAGGCTCTTCCCAAACTGCGGTTGCCAAAAAAGCCGATGCGCCCGCCACCAGTTTGCCTAACTGCTGCTGCGTGGCGTGTCCCAAGTATTCGATATGTTGGTTTAGCTGCGGCTGGATATGATCCTGGAAATATGCTTTGTCAAAAATGGATCCGACGATCTTGAGGGGCCGTTTTAGATAATTAGCCAGCTGTATCGCGGCTTCCAAGTTCTTTTCTTTTGCAATACGCCCGCTCCATAGTAAATAGCCGTCCGCATTCCGCGATTGTAGCTGCCACTTTTCGAGCGGTATGCCATTCAAGATCACCTCTACTTCTTTACTTAAAACTGCCTTCCACTGTTGGCTCATCCGCTTCGAAATACCGATGGGTAAAACATTGGCTTGCTTGATGAAAAACTGATACATCAGAACGAATTTCTCCGTCGGCGGCAAATGCAATGTGAGTACGCTGGGCGTGTTATGGAGGGCGCCGACGGCGTAGATTTCTGGTATAAATGCGTTGTAGTGGATGACGTCGTAGCGGCTCGCGTTGAAAATGCCATACTGTAATGTCTGATAATGTTGCTGCCCGAGCCACTCCGGACAGGGCCGGTACGAATCATCCTTCATGCTCAGCGGGCTCTCATGAAATTCAATAACCTGAAACAGATTTTTTTCATCCGCATCTTTTGCGATCACATCGACGGTATGCCCCAGGCGCACCAGTGCATTGGCATGCTCCACGATGAATGCTTCCGTACCTCCGTTGTAAGGTTCGCGCAGCGAAATGAATGGTCCGGCAACCAGGAGTATCTTCATAGCAATTCCTGAAAGTGATGGATATAGCGCTCCGCCATCGTTTGTAAAGAAAATGTCTCGGCGTGGCGCCTCACTTTGGCACTGTCGAGTGGTATAGCAGCTTCGATGGCCTGCGCAAGCGAGTTTACATTCCTTTGTTCCGCAACCACTCCGCTCTCAGCATGGATTAACTCCCGGAAAGCACCGCGGTCGAATCCGGCTACCGGCACGCCTGCTGCCATGGCTTCAATGTTGGTGAGGCCAAAAGGCTCTTCCCAGCGTACGGCACTGACCATAGCGGCTGCGCCTTTCATATGTAAATGAATGTCGGATTGTTTTAGATGACCAAGGTAGGTGTCGCTTTCCGTCATCCGCCGCCTGATCTGCTCTTCGAAATAGGTTTGATCATCGAGCGGACCGGCAAACTTCAGGGGTATTTTAAGCTCGTGGGCCGCATCTAGGACAATGTCCAAACCTTTTGCGTGGACGATCCTTCCAAACCAAAACAGATAGTCCCGGCTTTCGCGTACGAGCGGCCACTTACTTAGGTCAACACCGTTATAGATGACGGTTGAACCATTATTTAAATAAGGCTGCCAGGAGGCTTCAAAGGATTTGGAAGGCAAAACAAAATGCAGATTTTCAACACCAGAGCAAATCTTGATCGCTGCTTTTAACTTGGCGATGGGCGGGGTATGTATGGTAGTCACCACCGGGATCGGCGCCTTCACGCCCCATGGTATCGGCAGCTCGTGGGTCGAATTGTTGTGAACAATATCAAAATCGTTTTGTTCAATGTCTTTTAATATGGACAGGTATTCATCATTTTCATATATTTCAAAATGCGCACTTTCCCGATTTTCATCGCCGTAAAACCCTTTTACATTCAGTTCCGGGTCGCTGTCTGCGTGTGCATACAAGGTAATGTTGTGGCCGAGCCGGATGTACTCTTTACATAATGCGTGGGTAAATGCTTCCAGCCCGCCCCGAAATGGCTCGGCAATCGGCAGTCTTGTTTTGGCAATCACAGCAATCTTCATATTGCCGGTATCGCTTCTTCACCAACATTTTCCAGCAACAAAACTTCCGTATAAAGCTTTACGTAGTTTGAAGTCATATTTTGGATATTCATGCGAGATGCAAATGCCTTGCAAGTATCCGGGTTAACAGAAACGCTCTTTTCAACCAGCTCTATCAAATCCTGCCAATGGTGAGATATTGTTTTCAATACGCTTTCATGCGCCCAATCCGGCGGGACGGCCGTATGAAAACCCACAACTGGTACCCCGCTTGCCAGCATTTCCAAAGCTGCCAAACCAAATGGCTCCTGCCAGGTTGCGGTTGCGAGATAGGCGGACGCTTTTTGAGCCAGGCCGCTCAGTTCCCGCTGGGTTAAATGCCCAACGTATTGAATCTGAGCATTGAGATGCGGTTTAACCTGCTCATCAAAGTAATGCTGGTCCACAATTCTGCCTGCAATTTTCAGCGGCAGCTGCATGTGTTTTGCCAGGGATATTGCTGCCGCTACATTCTTCTCTTCATTGATCCGCGCCGACCAGAGCAGATACGCACGGTCTTCCGATTGCTTCGTCGGCCATAGATCCATGTTGATACCATTGTTAATCAGCGGCATATCAGTACCCAATGCTTCGTCCCAGTCACTTTTGACCCTTTCTGATATTGCTACAAATTTTAAATCGCTTTCCCGGGAAAGTTGTTTGTAGGCAGCTATTCGCTTTTCGTCCGCCGGTGAATGCAGCGTGAGAAATGAAGTTTTATCAAAATGCAATCCTGCCTCTAACAGGTGCGGATAAAACATGTTGTAGTGAATGACATCGTAGGCATCAAAATCCAGATTTTGGAACTGCCGCTTTTCCCGAAGAAGTTTAGAAAAGCCCGTGTTTTCAAAAATAGCAGTAAATGGATTGATGAGCGCAAACTTCGCATTGGCTTCGGCTTCCTCCGCAACAACATCCACAATGTGCCCCTCATCAACCAGTTGGTTAGCAAAAGAAACAATAAATGCTTCGATGCCGCTGTTATACGGCTCTTTCAATGAAATACCAGGACCAGACACAAGTAGAATGTTCATAAAAAAATGCATCCAATCTTCATGCCAGTAATCTACCCGGCATAAAAGGCTACATATACATTGGATCGGGATTTGGTAAGTGGTAAAAAAATTTCAGAAATTACTTATTGATTATAGATGGAAACCAAGATCCCACGGAGGTATGCAGATCACAAATGAACACAATGAGAAAATGGCCAAAATGACCTTTTCGTCAGTCTATCCGCACTACGTTGCAAAGGTTGAAAGCAAAGGCAGGACCAAAGAAGAATTGCACCAGGTAATTGCATGGCTGACTGGCTTTGACGATCAAAAAGTAAAGGAACTGATTGATGAAAAAGCGACGTTCGATACATTTTTCAAAAAGGCAGAACTGAATCCGAATGCAGAACTGATTACGGGCGTCATCTGCGGCTATCGCATCGAAGAAATTGACAATCCACTGACGAGAAAAGTGAGGTACCTGGACAAACTGGTCGACGAGCTGGCAAAAGGAAGGAAAATGGAGAAGATCCTTCGAAAAGCATGAAAAGTACTTCCTGATATCCTGGCAGTCGCATAGTAGCTATTGTTGCTTCAAACAATTTTAATGCGCACCGGCCCTTTGATAGCATTCACATCAACCGGGATTCCTTTTTGGGTGATGACCACATTGCCTTTGTTATGCAAATCAATCGCCACCTCGCGCACCTCCTCCATATGTTTTCGCCAGTCGTCGGGAAATAGCATGCGCGCAATTTCCGAGGGACAAGTGCTTTTGTCAGCGCCACGATCGCTGGCAGTAGAAAGAATAGTTGACGCTATTTTCTGGTAATGCTGCATGTTTGGTGATCGACAGGCCCAGTCCGAATGATGGTGTGTGCCCAGGCAACATGGTCTTGCGGTGGTTTGGCAGAACGTTTACAGCGAATTTATAAAATTACTTGTATGCCACAATGCAAGTTGCTCAGAGATGGTTAGTACCATTGACATTTATCAACCTTATTTCTTACGAAATGTCATGGGTGGTGGCGAATAAACCGCCCAATTTTGCAGTGTCAAAAACAACACAAGAATTTAAAAAAACAACGACATGAAAACTGCAAAAGAACTATTAATGGGTTATCTGGAAAACATTGGCAATCCTGATGTTCAGATCGAATTATTCGCCGAAGATGCTGTATTCGAGTTGCCTTACCTTGCCAGTTTGGGAATTCCGGCACGGTGGGAAGGCCGCGAAGTGTTATACAATTTCCTCAGTAACCTGCCAAAGACATTCCCCGGCTTCAAATTCAAGAACATTGAAATCCACATTGACACGCCCGACCAGGCTTTTGGCGAGTACGAGGCTACCGCGGTGATCGCTTCAAATGGCAAGGATTACGCCCAGCATTATATGGGCCGCGTTGTCGCTGAAAATGGTAAAATCAAATTGATTCGCGAAGCTTTGAATATGGTGCCGGTTGTGAGGGACATTAAAGGCATCGCTGTTAACTAAAAGAAGTTGGGAAAGATTCGCTTTAAGCTATTTCCAACAAGGGGAAGTAACCGCTTTGAAAAACTGAAACCGCCTAGCATACGACCTACGTTTTATTCCGGACACTATTTTCTATGTAGTGTAACCGGAATTTTTTTATCAAAACGGTCATCCGCAGAATCGGAAAATCCAGCGCCGGTTTTGGTGACATAGGTGAAGGAAAGTTTGAGCTGAATGACATCATCCTGCCAGGTGCTTCCGGTTTCAGACATCGATACATTGAATGACTCCCGCACCTTTTTTTCCTCATTGATCGGTGAAAAGGAAATCTTGTCGATATCATGCCCATCGTCGGATTTAAGTAGTCCCGAAATCCGGTCATTCTCCACGCCGAGCCTGCTTTTGATGACGGCCGTTCCCGTAAATCTCAGTTCATCCTGGTGGTTAAATCCCCGGCTTTTGCTGCGATTCCGCTTTTTTTGTTCCGGTTCTGCGATAACCATTTCAATGTGTTTGGTTATGCCGTCCGGATCTTTGAAATCCCCCTGCCAGGAGCCAACCAGTGTAGCAGTATTGCTGCCGGAAGCAAATGCCCAGGGCCGGTCATACCTGAACTTCCAATCGAGAATAAAGGAATAAACTGCCAGAAACACCCCCGCAAGCACTAAACTGACTATAAATTTCTTTGCCATGTTTTTTAGGAGTTTAGTGATTGTAGTCGATAACCTTCTAGTAAAAGGCAGTGGCCGGTACTTTTCTCCTTTTCCTGTAACCTTTCTGCATACCGGAAGTTTCCATATAACAACGTATTAATCTTGTTATTCATGGGAAAAGTGTATTCTAATTTGCGCGTATTTGTAGTGACTTTTATTTGGTTTTTGTTAACCCATTTTAGCGCGCCTGTTCTTGGACAATCTTTAAAAATACAGGGTAATGTTATTGAAAATGTCGATGAAGCCGGATTAGGTTTTGCTTCTGTTTCATTGATTGGATTGCCCGATTCAGTTACAGTTAATACACAACTTACCAATGAAAAAGGTTTGTATGAATTTAGTAATGTAAAGCCCGGTAAATACTTTATTACGGCTTCCTTTTTGGGCTTTGAAAACGGAAGTTCAACTTCCTTTGAGATATTTTCTGAGGATTTAACTGTACTCACCTTAAAGCTTGTTAGCAGCACAAATAATCTTAAAGAATTAACCGTAAAAGGCAATAAACCTCTGCTGGAAAGAAAAATAGACCGCATGGTTTTTAACTTATCAAATTCCATTTTTGCAAAGGGATCAGATCTGATTCAGGCGCTGGCTTTGGTACCGATGTTGAAGTTGGAAGAGGGTGTGATTTCGATTATTGGCAAGGGTGGTGTCTCAGTAATGATTAATGATAAAATGTTGCTACTTAGAGGTAGCGAGCTCGTCAACTACCTTAAAACACTCAGGTCTGACGACATTGAAAAAATTGAAATTATAACTACTCCGCCCGCAAAATATGAGGCGCAGGGAAATGGCGGCTTGATCAATATTATTTTGAAGAAAAACCAGTCCTTAGGCTGGCGGGGATCAGTAGGAACATTTTATTCACAGAACAACCGTCCGTCATACGCAAACAATCTGGCCCTTTATTATCGGTCAAGAAAACTGAGCAGCTCCTTGACATTTAACCAGTCCAACTATGGCTCTATTATCAAAGAATCATTTAACATCACGGGACGCCCTAGTGAAATTATTAGCGATGAGCGAAGATTAGGGACTTCGCCTGGCTTACAAACCGGCGCAAGTGTCGATTATGCGTTAGACAAGCGAAACAATATCGGGCTCATTTATAATATCTCAGACAATAAATCGAATACGACCTTTAACAATAGTTATAGATTTGTTACCGATAATCGTATTGACTCAGTCTTAAACACTACCGGGAAATTTTCAAGACCATTGTTTACACAAACATTAAATATTTACCACGATCTGAAACTTGACTCGACCGGGAAGAAATTAAGCAGTTCCGTCAATTTTTTCATGAATAAACCTGAAATGAAAAATAACTTTATTTCGGAGTCAGAAAATACATATAGCTCGGTTCGAAATAATAACATATCTAAATACCATATCTGGTCTGTTCAATCTGATTTAATATTACCCTATCACTGGGCTAAAATCGAAACTGGTATTAAACTGGCAAATTTTAATAATAATGCCAATATCGAATACTATACCTATTCCGACGAAGGCTTTTTACTGGATAAAACACGTAGCAATGAATTTAACTATACAGAAAGCAACATTGCGTCTTATTTTAGCATGGAATCGGAGCTATCAAAAAAGTGGGTGGCCAAAGCAGGTCTGCGCTATGAATATACACTTATGGATGGTTATTCGCCTACCTTAAACCAGCGTAACAAGCGTCATTATGGGGCCTTGTTTCCAACTGCCTACATTGTTTATAAAGCCAGCAATAACCATGTATTCTCCTTAAATTATTCACGTCGGATTAACCGGCCAAGCCTGAATTCCTTAAATCCATTCGCCTATTATACCAACATTTACACGTATGCTGTCGGAAATCCACTGCTCTTACCCTCATACAGCAACAATGTTGAACTTAATTATTTATATAAAGGCATGTTTTCTTGCACCGTATTCACACAACATACGAGTGATATCATTTCAAATCTCACGACGGTTAATGGTCCGGACTTAATTACAAGTAGAGGAAACTTTTTGACCCAGGATAACATTGGCACCTACTTATCATTTAACCGGTCATTTTATAAATGGTGGGACAATAGCGTCTACGTCTCGTTTTTCTATGCTTCGCCCAAATCGAAAATAGCGGCTATCAGTACGCCTGGCGGAACCTCTGCCTCATTTAGCATCAATAATAGTTTTAATGCCACAAGCCTTCTCAGCTTTTATCTGAATTACAATCAAAATCTCCCTTCAACCGATCGAAATGTGTACACTTACGGCCAGCGTAGTTTTAGGATTGGGGCAAGGATCAAGTTGCTTCAAAATAACTTAATCATCAGCCCGGGTTATTTTCTGGGAACTGTAAATAAATACGATATGCATTACAGTGACTTTGTGCAAAGTACCAGAACCGACTATAATTATAACACTTTCACACTCACTATGAACTACTCATTCGGCAGATCCAAGGTATCCGGAAATAACAAGGATATCCGTTTCGATGAAAAGAGACGCGCGCAATAGCTTTCTGCCGCGTTGGCACGATGTTATTAAGTCGCCCGCGAATTCATGCGCTCATCTTATTTAAAATAATCCGAACAGAAGAAGAAATTTCAGCGTTGCAAGGAGTGTAGACACCTGCATAAAGTTCGACTACTGTCCCGGCTTAGCGCAGTAGCATTGAATTCATTACACTTAAAAGCGATTTAATTATGGAAACCAATAAAGTAAAGCAGATACACGATTTTGGCCAGAGCATCTGGCTGGATTTCATAGACCGAAAAATTATTTTTTCAGGCGAATTGAAGAAACTGATCGAGGAGGACGGCGTACGGGGCGTAACTTCCAATCCTGCCATTTTTGAAAAAGCCATCAGCAGCAGCGCGGATTACGATGAAGACATTGCGCGGCTATCCAAAGATGGATTTACTACCGAAGAAGTATTCTTTAAAATGGCTGTATCTGATATCAAGCTCGCTTGCGACGTGCTGGCTCCGGTATATAATGAGGAGGATGTGGTTGGTGCGGATGGCTATGTAAGCCTGGAAGTTTCGCCATTTTTGGCGCGGGATACGGAGGCTACTATCCAGCAGGCACGTGAGCTTTGGCAGCAGGTTGACAAAGAAAATGTGATGATCAAAATTCCCGGCACGGAGGCGGGCCTATCGGCGATTGAGACTGCCATCAGCGAAGGAATCAATATCAATGTGACCTTACTTTTCAGCCTGGAACGTTACGAAGCGGTTGTGGAAGCATATATCTCGGGCCTGGAAAAAAGGGCTGAACAAGGTTTGCCTGTCGATCGGGTAGCTTCTGTCGCCAGTTTCTTTTTGAGCCGGATAGACATTTTGGTCGATCCGGTTCTCGACAAAAATGGATTGGGTGACCTCCGTGGACAAGTTGCAATTGCTTCTGCAAAAATGGCTTATCAAATTTATAAACGCACATTTAGCACCGACCGCTGGAAGAAATTGGCTGAGAAGGGCGCAGTACCGCAGCGGTTGCTATGGGCAAGTACCAGCAGCAAAGACCCTGCATTTAAGGATACCCGCTATGTAGAGGCGCTTATCGGGCCAAACACCGTAAACACCATCCCGCTTCAAACGCTGGAAGCTTTCTGTGACCATGGCGATGCTGCAAGCAGCCTGGAAAAAGACCTTGACGGAGCCACAGAAATTTTAGAGAAGATAAAAACAGTGGGCGTTGACATGGATGCTGTGGCTACGCAACTCGAAAATGAGGGGATTGATAAGTTTACCGAGCCTTTCCAAAAACTGCTGGATGCCATCGATACGCAGAAAAAACAATCTGGAACGAATTTTTAATTAACGGTTGCCCTGCGATTAAATAAAAAAATTCATGACTTATTGTATTGTGTATCTAAGTGCGTCGAGAACGCTGATGGAAGACGGCGAATTGCAAAGTGTACTGGCGCAAAGCCGTAGAAATAATGCCGCGGCCGACATTACTGGCGTGTTACTCTACTGCAATGGCAGCGTTATTCAGGTTTTGGAAGGCGAACAGGAGGCTGTAACTGCATTGTTTGAGAAAATAAAATTCGACTACCGCCATAGCCAGGTCATCGTTCTCTACAAAGGCAATGTGGATAGCAGATCATTTGACAAATGGGCGATGGGTTATATCACGATGGAAGACCGGAATATGGAAGAGTTAAAAGACCAGCTGTCTTTTATCGAAAATCCCTACGACTCATCTACCCGTGAGAATAAGATCTTGTCGCTTGTCAAAACATTCTTTAAAAATAATTATCGGAATTAGGAAGGAAAATAAAAGCCGTAGTGAGCACAAGTGTTTCTTTTCAAACCGGCTTTTATTTTACCTTATTGTTAAGCGATAAACTCTCCTGCATATTCTTTGTATTTTGCCAGCGCATATTGCAGGCATTTCTATACATCGAATTGTTATGATAAGTTACCTCAGACCAGGATTATGCTTGTTGCTGTCAGTGATTGTTTTTTGCGGATGCAGGAAAAATACTGGCCAAACCTCCGAGGAGGCGGCAGTTTACAAGGAACTATCCTCTAAGCGCATCAACCTGCCGAATGGCTGGTCATTAACGCCGGTGGGCAGAAGCCTGGACCTGGACGACTTGCCTCTGAACCTGGTGGTTTCCCCTTCAAAAAAATACCTGGCCGTGACCAACAACGGACAGAGCACGCAAAGCATTACGCTGATCGACGCAACTTCGGAAAAATTACTGGATTCGGCCAAAGTTGGAAAGTCCTATCTGGGCCTGGCATTTAGTCAGGATGAGAAAACTTTGTATGCATCGGGCGGGAATGATAATCAAATCTTGGTATTCAACATTCAGGACCAGCAGCTTGTCCCGAGCAAACCGATTATGTTGGGCGCTCCCTGGCCGGTGAAGATTTCACCGACGGGAATCGCGGTTGATGATGCAAAGAACCTCTTATATGTAGTTACCAAGGAGGATAGCTCGCTCTACATTTGTGACACGCAAACCAAAAAGACCGTTGGCAAGTTGAACCTGGGCGCTGCTGCCTACACTTGTTTGCTTGCTCATGATAAAAAAGAGCTTTATGTGTCGCTCTGGGGTGGCTCGCGCATCGTAGTTGTAAATACGGAGACTCAGAAAATCGCCGCGGAGATTGCTACCAACAAGAATCCTAATGATCTGCTGTTGACCAAAGACGGCAAATTTCTGTATGTCGCCAATGGTAATGACAACACCGTCGGCCTCATTGATCTTACCAAAAGACAGATTTCCGAGACATTAACTACGTCCCTATTTCCTGACGCGCCGGTAGGAACTACGCCTAACGGACTGGCTCTGAGCGAGGATGAGAAAACATTATACATTGCCAATGCGGATAATAACTGCCTTGCCGTATTTGATGTGGAAGTAAAAGGCCGCAGCCATTCGATCGGTTTTATCCCAACCGGCTGGTATCCGACGGCGGTGAAGACGATTGGTTCTAAAATTTTCGTGACCAACGGAAAAGGATTTTCTTCGAAAGCCAATCCAAAAGGCCCAAACCCGAATTTATCCAAAGTACCGCAGCAGGTTGGCCCCAACCCGCAGGCATACACAGGCAGGGAACAGTACATCGGCGGACTCTTTAAAGGTACATTGTCGATAATCGACGCCCCTGAGCCAGAGGTGCTTTCGGCTTATTCACGGGTGGTTTACAGCAACACCCCTTATACCAAGAAGAAGGAGCTCAATGCAGAAGGAGAAGCAGGTAATCCCATTCCGATGAAAGTTGGTGATCCTTCGCCCATCAAATATGTGTTTTACATTATCAAAGAAAACCGCACCTACGACCAGATCCTGGGAGATATGAAAGAGGGAAACGGTGACGCATCGCTGTGCCTTTTTCCGGAAAAAGTTACGCCGAACCAGCACGCGCTGGCCCGCGAGTTTGTGCTGCTGGATAACTTCTATGTCGATGCAGAAGTCAGTGCCGATGGGCATAACTGGTCATCGGCGGCCTACGCCAATGATTATGTGGAAAAAAACTGGGTGACCAGCTATGGCGGCCGCGGCGGGACATACGATTACGAAGGCCAGAAAGAAATCGCGCATCCCCGCGACGGGTTCATCTGGGACCATGCACAACGCGCCGGGGTGACATTCCGGAGCTACGGGTGGTTTGCCGATGATGAAAAGCCAAACATTAAAACGCTGGAAGGCAAATACTGCCCCACTTTCAAAGGCTATAATCTCAGCTACAAGGACATTGATCGCGAGGCGGCCTGGGAAAAGGATTTTGATGAGCTGGTAGCGGCCGGTAAGCTTCCAAAATTGAACACTTTGCGCTTCGGAAATGACCATA
The DNA here is from genome assembly GCF_005860805.1 of Dyadobacter luticola. Taxonomy (GTDB): domain Bacteria; phylum Bacteroidota; class Bacteroidia; order Cytophagales; family Spirosomataceae; genus Dyadobacter; species Dyadobacter luticola. Next base: position 2,523,166 of record NZ_VCEJ01000002.1, read on the forward strand.
CATCGGGCGCCAGCATAGGGAAACCGACACCTTTTGCAGCGGTGGCAGATAATGATCTGGCCGTCGGGCGTTTTGTTGAGCACCTTTCCAAAAGCAAGGTTTGGAATGAATCGGTGGTATTTATTTTGGAAGATGATGCGCAGAATGGCCCCGACCATGTGGATGCACACAGGTCCATTGCATTTGTCGCCGGCGGTTTTGTAAAACGCGGTTTTGTGGATCACACCATGTATTCCACTTCGGGTATGCTGCGGACGATGGAGTTAATCCTGGGAATCAAACCAATGAGCCAGTATGATGCCGCGGCCAAACCAATGTGGAGATGTTTTGCCAATAAAGCCAATCCTGCCACTTTCACCGCCAAAGAAGCAGGTGTGGATCTTTCTCAAAAGAATGTGGCGGTCAATAGTAACTCGCGCCGGACAGACCAGTTTGACCTGACCGTCCCCGACGCAATCGACGATTTGATATTCAGTGAAATCGTGTGGCAAACAGTACGGGGCGAAAAAAGCATTATGCCCGCTCCCCGGCGAGGTGCATTTGTGAGAGTGGGAAAAGACGGTGATGACGAGGAGGAGGACGATGACTGACGCGCAGTTTTTGGAATGTTAAACTCCAACTACGATTCCCTCTCACCTCACATATCATTTCAATAACTCGCCAGGTATTTTGGTGATTGGCTCTACCATCAGGTCCCGGTAAAATATTTCCGCACCCTCGGATTGCAGCTGGATCTGCCCTTTTGTAAGCGGTTCTTCACGCCCGTCGACCAGGTGGCGCGTGTTTGTCAGTACCATATTCACCTTGCCATTGATCACATGAACGGCCGTACCACCGAAGCAATACAGATCAATGGTGTTCCACTCGCCGGATTTCAGTTCGTTATCGATACTCTTCAGACAGGACCGGCCGATGGTGGTTTTATCTTTAAATGTTACTTTCGGTGCACCCTTGTGGTAGGCATACTTACCCTTTTCATTTTGCTGTGATTCAATGTCCGCCAGCACATCCGATACACCCCAGTAATCGCCACAATCACCTTCCTGCACCTGAAACTCAAACGATTCTTTCCAAAGAAAAGAGGAACCATAGTCACCATTACTATGAAAAAGCAATCCGCTGTCACGCGGCGCATTAAGCTTGGGAGGCCATTTTTTGGTACCCCATTTAAAATGCAGTCGTAAATGATAATTCTCATAACTGCCTACGGTAGTCACTGCGCCGAAAGTCTCACCCGATATCCGTATGGCCGGTTTTCCGTCTTCTGTAACCACAGAAAAAACCTTGTTCGGGTCGTTATTCAAGCCGATCGGAGAACCTTTCACATTCTGGTCGGCACGGTCCAGATAGGTTTCCCAGCCCGACAGGTCTTTTCCATTAAAGAGCGCTTGTGAAGACTTTTTCTGGGCTTTCAGTTCACCTGCGAACAGCAAAATCAATATGACTGCAAAAAACTTCATATAAGTAGGTTGTTTGATAAGGATCAAAGACAACGTGTAGATTCGATCTACTATCTATACCACTACGAGCGCCCGCTACAAAAATCCACAACAGTCCTTCAACCATCTTTTACGTTTCGTTTACATTCTTTTACCAACCATCTGATATATCTCAGCACGAACACCGGTAGGTTTGCGGTCACCGCAGTGGTTGAAATTCAATGGCTTTAAAAAAGAAAAAAATGAGAAAACGATTTGTGTTTATTCCGGCTATGCTCCTGCTATTTCTGCTAAATTCTTTTGTGCTGAAACATAAGGGAGCGAAAACAAAATCCTTGACCGAGGGCACTTCATCGGAGGTTGCCAACATCATTTTTAAATCTGCTGATGGTGGAAAAACCTGGCAGGACATTAGCAAAGGGCTGCCTGACAATTTGCAGAAAGGGGGTATACGGAGCGATGGTTTTTTGGCAAATGACCGTGGGCTTTATCTACGTGCCGGAAACAAGTTTTATCACAGTGAACCCAGTTTCGGCGCCACTATCTGGACAAAAGAAAACTTCCCCGGTAACCAGGCTAGCATAGCGCCCGGCAAGAGCGGAATATTTGCCTACAACTTCAGAGGTCAATTTTTACAAAAAATAAACGGATCGGGCAACTGGTCGCCTATGTACGCGAATTTTCAGGAGCAGGCGGTACGCCTGAACGGCGAGAAAGATTGGATGTATACACACTTTAAGGAGAAACTGGTACGCGATATTTTCGAAACGGCCGGAGGCACCGTTTTCATCGTTTGCAGCAATAGCCTTTTCAGATCAACGGACCGTGGAAAAACCTGGAAACAAGTGCAGGCCGGGAGTGGAACGATGAGATTGGTTGAGTCAGACGGCGTACTTCTGGCTACTTCCAAAGAGGGAATATTAAGGTCCACCGATGATGGCCAGAGCTGGGACCGCGTGATCGGTGACGAGGGTGCCGGAATCGCTGTAGAACGTATTGACGGCGGATTTGCGGCCATTGTTAACAACACCACAACCGGGACAAACAGCATGTACATTTCATTGGATAGCGGAAAAAACTGGAATGCCATCGGTGAAGACCTTAAACCTTCCTGGATTAGTTTGCTGATGAAAAAAACAGGATTGACCCAATCCTCATCAGATATTTCATCCATCAAACAGATGGGCAAATATTTAGTCTGTGGTCGCTCAGACGGTATATTCCGCTCTTCGGACCTGGGCAAAACCTGGCAGCCACTAACACTTCCCCCGGTAGAAAATTTTGGCTTTAATTTTTCTGTTTCAGGCAATGTGATTTATGTGATACCCAATAAGGGATGTTGAGTGGCTGCCAAACATTGAAACAATGTGTGCTTCAAAAACAGTTTTCCCTAAGCTTTGAAATAGTCGGCATAATCCTTCGCAAACTGATCAAAGCTGCGGGGCAGATTTCCGGTTGCATCCGCCACCCCGGATGCAACTTCGTCTGCTTCACCTCTTTGATAATGCGCGTAGTCTTCCACCAATCCTTCTGCCTGCCACTGGGGAAAGCCTACTTCCAGCAGCATTTTTTCCAAAGACCGGGAATCCAGATTCACGAACATGATCGGCGAACCTACTGCGGCTGACAGTTTTTCCGCTATATCATTATGTGAAAGTGCTTCGGGGCCGGTCAGGTTGTATATTTTGTCTTCTTGTGCCGGGTCGGTCAGCGCTGCTGCGGCAACCGCTGCAATGTCCCGGACATCGATCAAACTAATCCGGGCATCTCCTACTGCGCCGAAAAATACGCCCTGATTGCGGATCGTGTCTCGGAAACCCAGCAATCCCTGCATAAAAAGATTTGGCCTGAGAAAAGTAAATCGTAGCCCTGATTCACGGATTTCCTCCTCCACAGCGGCGTGATAGCGCAGGAAACGTACCGGCGAATCGGCACTGGCAGCCCACTGCGACAGCTTTACGATGTGCAGCACACCGGCTTGCCTGGCCGCTTCCACAAACCTGAGCTGCTGTTCTTCTGCCTGCTCCGAAGAATTGGTAAGCAAGAAGGAGCGCTCGATTCCCTGCAATGCATTTGAAAGTGAACCCGCATCATCGAAATCACCTTGAACGAGCTCAGCGCCGGGCAGTTTTGCCAGATCGCCGGCCTTACTTATGGCGCGTACCATTGCTTTGAAATGCACTCCCCTGCCCGAAAGAGCTTTGCAGAGTTCCATCCCGACGCTACCTGTGGCGCCGGTTACCAGTATTTTGGGTGAAGCTGATTGTATCATTTTGTTGAATGTTTTGTTATTTGCTTTAACTGCCGTCAAAATTAATGGTGCGCAAACCGCATAAATTGTAAGAAAACGAAAGGGACTATGCCGGAGATTGGTGTTCATTTTGACCCGCCTGCCGCTTTGGCGGATGTGATCAAGCACTTTTATTGCATACAAACCGGCCCTGATTTCGAGCCGGTCTCGCAGCATTTATCCCCAAGCCTGGAAATGATGCTGATCTTCAATTTCGGCCCGCCGGTACCCGCCGCTTTTGGGGATGCGCAAATTCCACTGAATCAGATCGGGAAGGTGGTTTTGATAGGGCCGCTGAGAAAAATGCTGCATTATAAGCTACTCCCCGAAACAGACCTGGTAGTGGTTACTTTTAATGCACATGGTTTTTACCGGCTTTTTGAAATTCCGGTTAATGAAATGCAGCCGGAGCTCATACATGACCCCGACAAGCTGCTGGGCATCCTGTCATTTGAAATGCTTTGGGAATCACTGCGATTACGCAAAACCGAAGAACGCATTCAGATTTTGCTCGAGCACGCCGAAGCCTTTATCCAGGATCCTGAAACTGAGAGTCTTCCGTTGTTGGAAAGTATCGGGCAAAATCAGCTGTTTCAGACAAGTCCTTCAAAGGCAATCGCGTTGGACGCACACGTTTCAGAGCGGGTTATTCAAATGCGGTTTCAAAAATATGCCGGCTTTTCGAGCAAGGAGCACCTGCGCTATCTTCGCTTCAAGCAGGTGATTGACCACATTATTCACCAGGAGGGCGATATTGATTGGCTGGATATGGTAACCCAATTCGGCTACCATGACCAAAGTCATTTAATCAAAGATTTCAAACATTATCTGGACACAACGCCCAGGAAATTTGTGCAGGATTTGCTTGGCAAAACATTTTGTGTGAACAAACCGAAATAATGCCTTGCGACCGACATAAGCACGAAGAGACCATGGATTTTTGAAATTTTGTATCTTACCAAAAATTCAAAAACCCCCACACACGAATGAAAACTTCCCTATCCCACCTCCCACAAAACAAGCAAGACCAGTTAAAAGCGGTTACCAAAATAATTCTGGACAAAGTCCCCGCCGAAATGATCATCCTTTTCGGCAGCTACGCGCGCGGCGATTGGGTCGAAGATTACCAGGAGAAATACGAGTACGTCAGCGACTTCGACATTTTGATCATTACCAAAGACAAAAATTCCGCCAGGCAAGTCAAGAAATCGCGGGAACTGGAAAAGGAATTAATGGACAATGCTGAAATCACGCGAACGAGCATTATCTACCATAGCATTGGTTTTGTGAATGACAAGATCGAGCGGAATTACTATTTCTTTGTCGATATTTTGAGAGAAGGAATTTTGCTTTTTGATTCCGGGAAATTCACTTTATCAGAGCCGAAGCTTATGAACCCAGAAGAAAGGCAATTAAAAGCTACGGATGCATTTGATCATTGGTTTAAATCAGCTTGTGCATTTTTGGTAGGTTTTAAACTTTATTTTCAGGAGGCAGAAAGTGATTCAGTTTTCTACACTAATGCGGCTTTTGAGCTTCACCAAGCGACAGAGCGATACTTTACCGCAGTCCTTTTAGTCTTCACAGATTATAAACCCAAGATTCATGATATCGAGGAATTAGGGAATCAAGCCACTAAACTTCATTCTGGTTTCGCTATGGTTTTCCCCAGAAATACAGCCGAGGAAGAGCGATTGTTTCAGCTTCTAAAAAAAGCCTACATTGATGCAAGATATGAAAAGCATTATAAGATTGAAAAAGCGGAATTGGAATACCTGGGCAGCAGGGTTACATTATTAAAAGAGTTGACGGAACGGATTTGTCGGGAGCGGATTGCGCAGTTGGCGGTAGAGTGATGGTGGTTCAAATACTGATTTTCTATTACCATAAGGAATCCGAATACTGTCTGGTCTGAAAGCGGGATGCGCTTTTCTCAAATAAAATTGAAACGGGTTGACCGGAAAGCTCCGGCTGAATGTTTTCCGTAATTCCATAACCTATTGTTTCAGTCTCGCTATTAAACAACTTGTTAAAAACTGAGTCGCAAAATTCATCCAAATCGGCGCCGTGGCTGGAATTGCCAGCGAGATTTGTTGCAATGGCCGGAGGGATTAATTCAATCACTGAGCAAGAGGTGTTTTCCAATGCATGACGCAGCGTCACGGTATAACTATGAAGTGCCGCTTTACAGGCGCTGTAAACTGGTGCAAATGCTTGCGGTATATAAGCTCCGCCAGAGGTTACATTGATGATATAACTTGGTTCCTTGTGTGTTAGTAGCAAAGGAATTAGCAAATGATTGAGATGTACCGGGCCTGAAAACAGGATATCAATTTCTCTTTGGCGCTCACTCCACGGCGCAGTATCTTCTGCCAATGAAACCCGGCGCTGAATGCCTGCATTATTAATGATGATGTGAAGCGGGGCCATCATCTCACTGACATGCCGGGCCAACATTTTGCGCTGTTTTGCATCACCAATATCGCTTACCAATATTTTCAATTCTGGTAATTTGAGCCTTGCACTTTCTAGCTTTTCCTCTTTTGTTCCTGTAACGAGCACATGGCTGCCGGTTGCCAAAAACCGGGCGGCCAATCCAAAGCCAATGCCTTCACTACCGCCGGTAATGAGAATATTTTTGTTATTTAAATTCATTTGTGACCTTTTAAGTTGTTCTCAAAATTAGGTCACTAAGAATTCGGAAAATGGTCTTGATTTAAGTTTTTCAATTGTGCGGTCCTGAATTCTTTGGGGGTAATTTCGAAAATCCTTCTGAACCATTTTGTGAATTGCGTCGGTTCAAAATCAAGGATCAAAGCCACATCTTGTATTTTATATTCCGGATTTCCCAGTAGCGCCTTTGCCAGATGCCCGATTTCCGTCTGAAAGATCCCACATGCAGACATGCCGGTGAGTTCTTTCATGGTGTTGGTTAAATGCGTGGGATGGATACAAAGTGCCTGAGCGAAATCTTCAATTTCAAACATTTTATCCACTTTTCCGCTGACAAGATTTGTCAAATGTTCCTGAATGAGCTGCACGTACTGCTGGTGAATTTGCGCCGGCCGGCTCTTCTCATTTAAGTGGTTTTCATTCATCTCAATATGATATGCTTTGAATGTTACCTCAAATTATATGAAAAAAGCCGGGAAGACCACATAACTGCAAGCAATTGGGCAAAACTGGCGTATATCAGATTGTTACTTAACCCTCCACAACAACAGCGTGAGCTTCAACCTGGCCCAGCAGTTTTGCAACATAGTTTTCACAAAGCAGATTGGTATCATAAAGGGCGAATTCCGAACCCAGCATTTGGGCGCTTCTCTTGTATATTGGATCGCTAAGTACCTTTTCGACGCCTTTTCTAATTTTATCAGCAGTCGGTGTTTCGGTTTTCAGGTTTACGCCAGCTTTGAAATAACCGATCCGGGCCGTAATCTCATTTTTCCCCTCGTGCACACCCGCGGCCACCATCGGAAGCTTGTGCTGCAAAGCCAGCATCGTACCGCCATAGCCACCGTTGGTAATGTATACGTCGGCATAAGGCATGACCGAATTGAAATCAATAAAATCCTCGATGATAAAATGGGATTGGGGATACCGGTCCCGCAGCTCGCTAGTCCGGGACCCGCCGGTTGTTACAATCACCAATGTTTCCGGATCGTCCTTGAAAGCTTCCAGGGTTGGGTAAATCAGCTTTGCCGGATCACGTTCCACAGTACCTTGCGTGACTAATATCACCTTTTTGTATTGGGAAACACGGGCTGCCTCGCGAAACGGATGTTTGCCTCCCTGGCTGTAAGGCAACAGCGGGCCAACAAACTGGATATTTGGACCCAAATCAGGGCGTACGTATTCAAAACCCGGCGTTCCGCTTTGCAGGTAAAGATCGGGATCGTGGGTGAGTGCATCAAAAACAAACTCGGTCGTAGGCGCCACACCGTAGCTGGTCAGTACCCGGTTGTAAACGTCCGTACAAGGTTTTAAAAGTACATTTTTGACCAGGTAGCGAAGAAAATCTTGTTTTAATAATCCAAAAAACGATCTGGATGGCTCCATACCCAGGCCGGTTGGCGGCAACACTTTTGAACTCTCACCCAAAGGACTGATCCCGATTGAAACCATGGGCACATTAAACAGTTTCTTGATGATCGTGCCGGCTGTAAACGCCGCGTCGCAAATCAGCATATCGAAAGGAAATTCCTTGTAAATCTCCTGCACATCGCTTACCAGCTCCGGGGCACGCAGAAAAAATACGTTGTTCAGATCAAAACGCAGGCGTTTGATCGTGCCCTTCATTGCTAAACGTTCCGGAAATTCTGTGTCCAGGTTCAGCTGGTTAACCTCCCGCGCCTGCTGGAAAGGATAGAACGGGATACCAAGCTTTTTGATTTTTTCGGCGTAGCTCGGGCCGGTGTACCAGCGCACATCGTATCCGACTTCTTGTAAATGTTTAGCAAGTCCGGTCAGCGGATTCAGGTGGCCGTCCAGTGGCATGGTGGCGATCAGGATACGTTTTTCGCTCATTTCATTATTTTTCATGACTATCTTTTTGTTTTATGTCATGCAAAAATCAGCCGCTTTTCAGGCAACCGAAATCCTATAATGAATGAACTGGCATTTTTGTGTAATGCATTGAGCAAGAATGTATGCCAATCTGAGAGCGAAAGAAATTCCGGCGCCCACCGCACCCACTCACCTTATCCCATAAGTCACCGCCACATAATACATCCCGCCCACAGCCGGCCCGCCTAAAAAAGAAGTGTAATACTTATTCAGCAAGTTACTGGCGCCCAGCTTGACCTGCGATTTGATGACCGGAATCTTAAGACTTACCTGGGCATCCAGGCTGGAATATGCCGAAACCTGACCATTCACCAGAAACGTCTGTGAAAAGTAGCCCGACTGCCAGCGGTAAGCCAGCGTCGCATCCAGGTTTTTCGCCAGCTCGCGTTTAGAAACGGACAGGTTGTAAATCCACTTTGGGGTATTGAAGCCATCTTCCAGGCCATCCTGATTTTCTGTATTCCGCAATTTTGCAAAAGTCGTGTTCGCACTCAGCACCCAGCTTTTTTGCCATTGATAATGAAGCCCGGCGCTGAACCCGAAGTTATAGATCACCGACCTGGAATTGGTGTACATGCGGTAGGGCGATTGTGTGGTACGGGTGTAGAGGGCGGCAGGAATTTGTGCCGGGTCGGTAGTGTTCGGGATATTCATGTTTGCCTGCGCGATGAAGTTACTGAACCTGCTCAGGTAAGCGTCCACGTTGGCATACAGGCTGTTATTGAAAAACAAACCTTTATAACCAGTCTCCCAGGTCTGGGCGTGCTCGGGTTTGAGGTACGTGTACGGGTTTTTGTTTAAAAGTCCTTTATTTTTCTCGATGGCAGCCGCTAGCGTCAGGCTGTTCTGATTGATGTCGGCTAGTACCGCCGTCTGAAAAGCGGTGATGGAGTTGGCCAGCCAGGCATTCTCGAATATGCCGCTGGACATTACTGGCAGGCCGCCTACCCGCTTTACGCCGCCACTGTTGACATTGCTGTAAGCTTCGAAAATACTGGGGAAACGATAGCCGCTTTGAAACGAAGCGCGGATATTGTGCTGTGGAACCGGGCTGAAAACGGCGGAAAGCCTGGGGTTGAATGTCATGTCGAAATAGTCATTCTTATCAACCCGCAAAATAGCCCCGAGTTTTAATTTACTGGCAAACAGTCCCTTGCTGGCAGAAATATACCCGCCGGTCTTGCCATACGTAATATTTTTCCCTTCCTGACCAGCCTCAGGATTCATGAAATAATTTCCGTCAGGGACGATAATGTAGGTCCTGTGATCTGCTCCAATCAGCAAATCCAGGTCCCATTTTTCTTTCAATGAATGCAGATAACGTTCTGTGAGGTTCACTTGCAGTTCACCATGTACGAGACTAGCCTTCACCCGCAATGCTGCGCCGATGTCCCAGTTGTTGATGTCCTGTAACCTGGCCAGTTGCTCATTAAAAGCACCCGTTCCGGGCTGATAGCGGCCGGCATCCGCGGCAGTCCTGGCCTGGCGTAAGGCATCAGCGACGGCTGCCCCGCCTGCTACTGACTGGTTAAATGCGCTACCAAAATCGGTGTACCAGGTATTGTCGGATTTGTAACTGCGATCCAGGTTCTCGGCCATCGAACGGAGATTGTAGGATTTACCTGTGTTTTCGGAATTGATATACAGTTTGGCCTGAATCGACGACGATTGATATTGCAATGCATGCTGCTGTAAGCGGTAATTTTGCAGCCGGAAGCGGTTGGCGCGCTGATACACATTATCCAGCTCGCTGAAATGGTACGAGTAGGTCAGCATTCCATCCTGCGCCACTTTGTAGTAGATACCCGCATCTGCTTTCATGTTTTGCAAGTTGTAATCGACCACATCCATTTCGCCATACCCGGTGCGGGCCACAACATAATTGCGTCCGCCGAGCGAAACGGTGCGCCGGTTAGAGCTTTCATTTCCGTAACTGTTCACCGGATCCTGCGCCGGATTATCAGGGCCAAACAGGTTCGTGCTCCGGTTTGCATTCGGGTTCAATTCGGTATGGTCGGCAGCGATCCAGTCATATCCTTTTGTGAATGCACCGTTTACTTTGAACGCCCATTTGGGAGAGAGCACCTTGGCATAGCGGACGATCGTTTCGGAAAAAGGTTTGGCAGAAGTCAGTCTGTCATTCACGTGATTGACCGCCACTTTCTGCTGAATCGAAAGCCCCTCTGATGTGAAAGGATTTTTGGTAAAAAAATTGGCAAGCCCGTTGACCGTGTTCATCCCGTACAATGCTGATGCAGTTCCCGGCAGGATTTCAACATTATCAATATCCAGATCAGTGGGCCCGAGCGCATTCCCGATCGCGCCGCCAATGTGTGGCGACTGGACGTCCATTCCATCCACCAACTGGGCGAAACGGACATTGGTTGTATTAGAAAACCCTCTCGCATTCAAAACTTTAAATCCCAGTGAAGGTGTGATCATGTGCACACCCTGCGCATTTTCCAGCCCATCAAAAAATGTAAGCGCCGAGGAAAGGGCCAGCGTAGCCTTATTGACCTTCTGCACGCTCACAGGGGATACCAGGATACTTTCGCTCACACGCGAAGCAGTAATGACCACTTCCTGTAACGAATTTGTTTTGATCGTATCAGAACTTGTTTGGGCAGAGGCTGAAAATGCCGCAAAACCAAACAGGAAAGTAAAATCTAGCCTCATAAAAATTCCGATATGTATTTGAAGATACAACGATAGTCAAAAAATATTTAACTAGGTTGAAAAGAGCAAGACCAAATTTTTTACCAAATGATAAATAGATGCTTCGCAGCGTGTTCTATCTTTAAATGATGGAAGCGCTTGTAAATCTTATCCTGCAGTTCGGTAATCTGAACAAACAGCAGATCGAATTTTTGCTGAGCAAAGTTGAAATGCTCGAATTGAAAAAAGACGAATATCTATCGGAAGCCGGGAAGGTGCCGCGGTACGTGGGGTTCGTTTTGGAAGGTGTGTTCCGCTTTTGCTATTATAACAACCGGGGCGAAGAAATTACCAATTATTTTGTGGACGAAGGCAATTTTGTCAGCGATCATGAAAAGTTTGAATCGCAGATGGTGGCCTCGGAATATGTCCAGGCCGTAACCGATTGCAAGATTTTGGTATTCAATAAAAAGGGCTGGGACCAAATATCGGACACCATTGTGGGCTGGGACATGATGAAGGCCAACATGGTAAAAAAATGCCTGACGCTGGCCATGGAACGGCGCAGTCCCCTGGTCTCGGAAGACGCCACCACGCGTTACTTATCTTTCATCGATGCGTTCCCTAACCTCGTTAACCGAATCCCTCTTTCTTACATAGCCTCCTACCTCGGCATTACCCAGCAATCGCTGAGCCGTATACGCCGCAACATCCGTTAACGGCGCTTTTTACCAAATGTTAAATGCTTTCTTGTTGGCATTTTCAAAATTTGCTTATCCATTAACAATTAAAAAAGATGAGCAAAAAGATCGTATTGATAACCGGAACAAATACTGGTTTTGGCTGGCTTACAGCCCATAGCGCAGCCGCAGCAGGACACCAAGTATACGCCACGATGCGTGATACCAAAGGCCGTAATGCCGATAAAGCCCAGGCACTTGAGGCCATAGAGAATGTGACCGTTTTAGACGTAATCCTTACCGACGACGAAAGTGTGAAGCAGGCCATTGAAACTATCGTAGGCAAAGAAGGCACCATCGATGTGCTGGTAAATAATGCCGGTTTCGCCATGTCCGGTGTAGCCGAAAGCTATACCACAGCCGACGTGCACACGACATTTGACATAAATGTTTATGCGCCCTGGCGCATGATGAAACAGGTGCTGCCCGCCATGCGCAAACAGCGGGAAGGACTCATTATCAACGTCACCAGCGGCTTTGGACGAGTATCATTTCCCTTCGCAACCATTTATTCGGCTTCGAAATTCGCGCTGGAAGGAATGAGTGAGGGATTACATTATGAGGTAAAGCGCTTAGGCATCGACGTAGCCATCGTGGAGCCTGGCGCCTTCCCTACCGAAATGCAGCAGAAGAGCAACCCGGCATCCGACCAGGCGGTATTTGAGGATTACGGTGCTATTGCCGATATGCCCAACAAAATGATCACCGCAATTGGCGGAGAAATGCAGACCAAAAACCCGGATCCGCAGGACGTGGCCGATGCCATTTTAAAACTGATCAACACGCCAAATGGCACCCGCCCATTACGTACCGTGGTCGACCCTATCACCGGACAATACATTGAAGCCGCCAACCTGGCCGTAGCCGAACAATTTGCAAAAGGATTGACAGTTTTCGGGATGGGCGAGTTGTTGTAAGCAGGACGCATCGCTCGGATATACTTGTCACTTAACGGCAAGTAATTCGAGTTGTTCGATCACAGGCGGCGCGCTGAGTAGTGTATCAGCATTTGCCATCAAAGCCTTCGCAATCTCACCACCCAGGTGGGCTTGCCGGCCGTCTTCGTTGGCAAATGTGTCGAAAATACCAAACGTATTCTCATTTATCTTGAAGGCATACCAACGGATGGTGCCCTCTTCCGATTGAGCCATTGCCAGCGCTTCTTTCAGAAAGTTCTCGACAGTAGCTTCCTGGCCAGGTTTTGCTTGAACACGAGCAAGTAATGAGAGCTTTTCCATGGTATTTGAGTTTAAAAGTTTGTTGTAAAAATGCTATCTGACAAATATACGACTTTGGTCATACTTTTAATCATTCATTCAAGACATATCCTGGTATAAATCGATTGTTTAAGGTTGAGGTACGATTTTAGCTGCATGTATCCTTCTATTAACAACCATAAGTTGTAGGCAAAATCTTACAATGATCTTATCCCAGATCGAATGTCAGAAAAATCAACATTACATCCTGATTCCAGTTTCGTCAAAGTACGGGGGGCCAAAGAGAACAACCTGAAAAATGTGGATCTGGTCATTCCCAGAGATGCATTGGTCGTATTTACAGGTGTCTCGGGGTCGGGTAAATCGTCGCTTGCTTTCGGGACATTGTACGCCGAAGCGCAGCGTCGTTATCTGGAATCGGTTTCCCCATACGCAAGACGGCTTTTTAATCAAATGTCCATTCCCCAGATCGACAGTATCGACGGTCTTCCTCCGGCTATCGCTTTGCAGCAACAGCGGGGCGGCACGAGCACACGTTCATCCGTGGGTAGCGTCACGACGATCTCCAATCTGATCAGGATGCTGTACTCGCGGGCGGGGGATTATCCTGCCGGTCAGTCGATCGTATATGCAGAATCGTTTTCGCCCAACACCCCGGAAGGCGCCTGCCCGGAATGCCATGGGTTAGGGGTTGTTTATGAAGTGACCGAGCATTCAATGGTGCCGGACGATTCGCTTTCGATCAGGGAAAAAGCCATCGCAGCATGGCCCACCGCCTGGCAGGGGCAGAACTTGCGGGAAATATTGATGACGCTTGGTTACAATGTGGATATACCTTGGCGCGATCTGCCGAAGAAAGACAGGGACTGGATCCTGTTTACGGACGAGCAGCCGGTTGTGCCTGTTTATTCCGGACTTACCATGGCACAGGTTCAGCAAGCCCTGGCGCGAAAAATGGAGCCCAGCTACATGGGTACATTTACCGGCGTCAGACGTTATGTGATGCAAACATTTGCGAATTCGCAAAGCCAGGCGATGAAAAAGCGCGTGTCGAAATTCATGCTGAGCGCGCAATGGCCCGTCTGCCATGGCAAGCGTCTCCGTCCTGAACCTTTGTCTGTCAAATTTGCCGGAATGGACATTGCTGAGTTCTATCAACTCAATATCAAGAACTTACGTGACATTATATCTTCCTCCCTGAAATCAAAAAGTGCTAATCAAAACAAAGTAAATCCAGAAAAGGTATTGGTGCTTCAGCGGATAGGTCAGGATCTTTTGTCCCGACTGGATGTACTCATCGATCTCGGACTTGGGTATCTGAACCTTGAAAGAAGCACCCCCACCCTTTCACCGGGCGAATTGCAGCGCCTGCGGCTGGGGACTCAGATACATTCAAATCTTTTTGGCGTCGTGTATGTACTCGATGAACCATCGGCAGGTCTTCATCCAGCCGACACGCAATCATTGCTCCGGGCACTGGACCGGTTGAAAGCAGCCGGAAATTCGCTTTTTGTAGTCGAGCATGAGGTTGAAATCATTCGCCATGCCGACTGGATTGTGGATGTAGGGCCAGGCGCAGGCGAGAAAGGAGGTGAAATACTTTACAGTGGTCCTTTACCGGGATTGGAAAAGATCGACAAGTCCGTTACCAGGCGGTATCTGTTTAATGTTGATCAAAACCAGAAGTCCGAAAGGCAAGCAAAAGGGTGGCTGCGGCTGAGGGACGTAAGCCGAAATAATTTAAAGCATGT
>NZ_VCEJ01000001.1 GCF_005860805.1 Dyadobacter luticola
AAAGATTTCTAAAACTAAATTTATACAGAAATAGAACTATCACAACCAGGATCTCTTATTCAAGATGATCAGGTATATAAAGTTATGGTAACAGCACACGCATTCATTATGATATTCTTTATGGTTATGCCTATAATGATAGGAGGTTTTGGAAAATGGCTAATACCATTAATGATAGGAGCTCCCGATATGGCTTTTCCCCGAATGAAAAAAATGAGATTCTGACTAATTCCCCCCTCCTTTTTACTTCTAATCGCATCCGCAGGTAAAGAAAGAGGAGTAGGCACAGGTTGAACCGTTTATCCTCCTCTATCAGGACCAGTAGCTCACTCAGGAGGTTGTGTAGACCTAGCAATATTTTCTTTACACTTAGCAGGAGCTTCCTCAATTATGGCATCTATAAACTTTATAACAACAATTATAAATATGCGAGCACCAGGAATGACAATGGACCGAATCCCTTTATTTGTTTGATCCTTATTTATAACAACAATTCTACTTCTCCTATCCTTACCAGTTCTAGCAGGAGCAATAACAATGCTCCTAACAGATCGAAACATTAATACAACATTCTTTGATCCAACAGGAGGAGGAGATCCCATTCTATTTCAACACCTATTTTGATTCTTTGGACATCCAGAAGTTTATATTTTAATCTTACCAGGTTTTGGTATTATATCTCATATAGTTACAAGACGAACAGGTAAGCAACAACCCTTTGGATATCTAGGTATGATGTATGCAATGATAACTATAGGGATTCTAGGATTTATTGTATGAGCCCACCATATGTTCACAGTAGGATTGGATGTAGACACCCGAGCTTACTTTACTGCTGCAACTATGATAATAGCTATACCAACAGGAGTAAAGGTATTTAGATGATTAGCTACACTACAAGGAATACCTTTCTTTTTTAATAAGACCCATCCCTCACTTCTATGAGCCATAGGTTTTATATTCCTATTTACTGTGGGAGGACTTACAGGTATAGTTTTATCAAAATCAGCCCTAAAAGTAGCACTACATGATACATATTATGTTACAGCACACTTTCACTACGTATTATCAATGGGAGCAGTATTTGCTATATTCGCAGGATTTAATCACTGATTTACTTTATTTACAGGAGCACATTTAGACCAAACAAGATCCACTGCCCACTTCATACTTATGTTTATTGGAGTAAAACTAACATTTTTTCCCCAACATTTTCTCGGGTTAGCAGGAATGCCACGACGATACTCAGATTATCCCGATGCCTTTTCCTTTTGAAAAACAATTTCTTCCCTAGGGTCCCTCCTATCTTTTATAGGAACAATAGGATTTTTAACTATAGTTATTTTATCTCTCCAAAATAAAAGTATTAGTAAATACAAAGAAGCACCTTCTAACTTAGAATGAAACTATCCCAAACTACCACCTCAAGATCATACATTTAAAGAAATGCCAATAGGAATAATAAAAGCTAACTAATAAGATTAATTTAAAAAAAATAGACGGTTTCGACCCATCAAATCTTGGATAAATCCAAGATCTTATTAATGCATTCCTTAATACATATATTCTCAATATCCATAATAATAGCCTTAATAAGAATAAAATATAAAAAGAAGTTCATCTTATCAATAATAATTAAACTAGAAATGATTATATTAAAAATCTTCTTAATCAAATTACTTCTACCCTTTTATAAAAAAGAATTAAAATTCAAAATATTTTCCCTATTTATATTAACCTTATCAGCAGTAGAAGCCAGAATAGGAATATCACTAATGACATTAATAGCCCGGAAAAAAAAAAAAAAAAATTAAAAACCTTAATTTATTAAAGAAATAAAAATGTCTACTAAACTTCAACTAAATTTTCAAGATGCTGCCTCCTACATAATGGGAGAATTCCTTCGATTTCATGACTATATAATGATATTTGTAGTATTTATAACAATTCTAATTGTCTATAGAATAAGTCTTTTACTTTTCAAGTTTCCCTCATACTGAAAGTTTAAAGAAAACCAACAAATAGAACTATGATGAACAATTTCCCCTGGTTTTATTTTAATAGCTTTAGCTATTCCATCAATTAACTTACTTTATTATATAGATGAAGGTACAAAACCAAATATAACAATAAAGACTATAGGACACCAATGATACTGAACTTACGAAATTTGGGATAAAGAACGTATTGAGATTGATTCTTATATGGTTCACTTAAAAGACTTTGCACAAGAAGGACTTCCCCGACTTCTAGAAGTTGATAATCGTCTTATATTACCTATTAAAACAGATATACGAATTATTACCACATCAACTGATGTTATACATGCATGATGCTTACCTTCATTAGGATTAAAGATGGATGCAGTCCCAGGGCGATTAAACCAAATGTTTGTAAAAATAGATCGAACAGGAATATTTTATGGTCAATGTAGAGAAATTTGTGGTGCCAATCACAGATTTATGCCTATAACTATAGAAGTAGTTAATCTTAAAACCTACAATACCTGATGTAAAGAAATAGAATAAATAAAAACAAAGTTAGCTTAATAAACAAAGCTCAAGGTTCTTAACCTCGCAAAGATGGAGAATAACCATCACTTAGTAATGCCTCAATTAGATTTTTCTTTATGATTAACTCTTTTAATTTTTACTTGATTTTCTATAAAAGTTTTGTTTATTTGGGTTTACAAAAAAAAGATTTCTAAAACTAAATTTATACAGAAATCCAAAAAATTAAAAAAAAACTTTTCTAAATGAACTTGAAACTAAATAAATTATTTGACCAATTTTTTCCAAACTGATTACTATTTTTACCAATATCTTTAATAGGAACTTCATTACCTATACTATGAATTATATTTACAAGAAATACCCACTGATTAAAAATCCGAAAAAATTTTACTAAATTATTTATTAAAATAATTTACAAGAAACTTCTAAAAAAAAAGTTAAAAAAAAAAAAGGAAGTTTGGTACAATTGGTTATTAACCATATTTATTTTAATTTTGTCTTTTAATTTACTAAGATTAATACCTTATACATTTTCAAAAACCGCTCATTTTAGAGTTACCTTTAGAGTTTCTTTAACCTTTTGAGTTATAATTCAAATACTAGGGTTTCAAAAAAACTGAAAGACCAAGATAAGACATCTTTTACCTCAAGGAACTCCTCTTATTCTAATACCTCTAATGGTAGTTATTGAAACAATAAGTAATTTAATCCAACCTTTAACATTAGGTTTCCGACTAGGTGCCAATTTACTAGCCGGACATCTACTTGTCCTATTATGTTCTTGTGTAGTATGAAGAATTATTAAAAAAAGAATACTAGGTCCTTTATCTTTTATTCTTCTCCTAGCTTTACTAATCCTTGAATTAGCAGTTGCTTGTATACAAGCCGCAGTATTTTTGATTTTATTAAAGAATTATATTTCAGAAAATCTTAATAAATGATAATGGTTAAACACATAACTCACCAACACCCATTTCATATGGTAGATCGAAGCCCTTGACCTATAGCTTGTTCTATAGGAGTTTTAACAACAACCGCAGGATTAGTAAGATGATTTCAAGGAGATAAAATATACACAGCCTTCCTAGGAAGCCTAACAATTATATTTATAATAATATTATGATGACGAGATGTTATACGAGAATCCACCTTCCTAGGGATGCACACTAGAAATGTAGTCAGGGGAATTAAGATAGGATTTATATTATTTATTTTATCGGAAATAATGTTCTTTTTTTCCTTCTTCTGAGCTTTTTTTCACAGTGCATTATCTCCAACCCCAGAATTAGGAATGATATGACCCCCCACAGGAACAAACCCCATAAATCCTTGAGGAGTACCTCTCCTTAAAACAGCAATATTATTATCATCAGGAATTTCCCTAACCTGGTCACATGGGCTCATACAATAAATCCTAGAATCCCTATAGTTATCA
>NZ_VCEJ01000004.1 GCF_005860805.1 Dyadobacter luticola
TATTGGCCTGGTGTTCACCTCTTCCCATCCCGAACAGAGAAGTTAAGCCCAGAACCGCCGATGATACTTGGGTCAAACCTGGTAAAGTAGGTAGTCGCCACAATTATTAACATCAAAAGCCCCGTAGCAATACGGGGCTTTTTTGCGTTTTATGCGGTAGAGATGTCCAAATGTCATTTATAAAAAAGGCCACCAAGCATTTTTGCTGAGCGGCCTTTAATTTTTAACTAAATGGTTTAAAACTTCATAAGCTCTTTTTGAATAACGCTTAAAAACTCCTGAGCAGATTGAGCGATTCCAATTGCATCGATGCCACACTCACGATATAGTTCATTAGGCTCACCATGCTCAACGATTGTATCAGCAATACCAAGTCTCTTGATCTTGTTGGAATAGCCATTATCTGTCATAAATTCAAGGACAGCAGTTCCAAATCCTCCTTGTAAGCAGCCGTCTTCAACAGTAAGGATGTGAGAGTAGGAAGAAAGAATTTCGTGCAGCAAAGACTCGTCTAATGGCTTTGCAAAGCGCATATCATACAAACCGGCGGAAATACCTTGCTTCTCCAATTTCTGACAAGCTTCTAGTGCAAAGTTTCCAATAGGTCCAAAGGAAAGAATTGCTAAATCTGATCCACCTTTGATTTTTCTGCCTTTTCCGATCTGAATTTCTTCAAAATTAGTTTTCCAATTTGGCATCACACCGGTTCCACGCGGATATCTTATTGTAAAGGCATATTTTCCGGATTGAAAAGATTCCAATTGAGCAGTATACATCATGTTCCTGAGTTCTTGCTCATTCATTGGAGATGCAACGACCATATTTGGAATGCATCGCATAAATGCAATGTCATATAAACCATGATGTGTTGGTCCATCTGCACCAACCAATCCTGCCCGGTCCAGGCAAAATATTACGGGCAATTCCTGAATACAGACATCATGGATAACCTGGTCATACGCGCGCTGCATGAATGTTGAGTAAATGTTGCAAAACACAACATCACCTCTGGTTGCCATGCCGGCAGAAAAGGTCACTGCATGCTGCTCTGCTATTCCAACATCAAATGCACGATCAGGAATTTCTTCCATCATGATATTCAGTGAAGATCCAGAGGGCATTGCGGGTGTGACGCCAACAATCTTTGGATTTTTCTTTGCCAATTCGACAATCGTATGTCCAAAAACGTCCTGGTATTTCGGTGCTTGGGGAGTGGTATGCGTTTTCTTCTTTATTTCGCCGGTAATCTTATCGAAAACACCTGGCGCATGCCATATAGTCTGATCTTTTTCGGCCGGGCCATAACCCTTTCCTTTTACAGTAAGGCAATGTAAAAGCTTCGGACCTGGAATACTTTTCAAATCCCGCAAAACCTCTGTCAAATGGCTGATATCATTGCCATCAATGGGCCCAAAATATCGTAAGCCAAGCGATTCAAACAAATTGCTTTGTCTGAGAATGGCGGTTTTCATCACCGTCTCCACTTTCGAGACAATTTCCTGAGCGCTTTTTCCGAAGTTGCTCATTTTGCCCAGAAGATTCCAAACCTCGTCTCTAAACTTGTTGTAAGTCTGAGAAGTAGTGATATCCGTCAGATATTCCTTCAAAGCACCTACATTCGGGTCGATCGCCATGCAGTTATCATTAAGGATAATCAGCAAGTTGGAATCCGTCGCTCCCGCATGATTCATCCCCTCAAATGCCAAACCCGCAGTCATAGCACCGTCGCCAATTACTGCGATGTGCTGGCGTTGGAAATTTTTCTCTAAGGCAGACGCGATTGACATGCCCAGTGCAGAAGATATAGATGTAGAAGAATGTCCTACACCGAAGGCGTCATAGATACTTTCCTTTCTTTTAGGAAAGCCTGATAATCCTCCGTAAGTTCTGTTTGAATGAAAATTATCCCTTCTGCCAGTGAGGATTTTATGACCGTATGCCTGATGTCCGACATCCCAAACCAGCTGGTCATCGGGCGTGTTAAACACATAATGCAGGGCAACGCTTAATTCTACAACACCCAGGCTGGCTCCAAAATGACCGCCATAAACGGAAACATTATCAATGATAAACTGGCGCAATTCATTGCAAACTTGGGGTAATTGTGAAATGTCCAGTTTGCGAAGATCCTCGGGAGAATCGATCTTGGCCAGTAATTTTCCAGGTGTTATAAGCATATGGCAAGCTACTAAATCAAATATTAAGCAATTGCTTGCTTTTAAAACATAACAAAATTAAGCAAATAGCAACTAAGTCTGCTTTTTATTTTCTCTGGCTAGCTTTGAACAATTTTTGCTTTTCCTCCCTGGTCAGGCTCTCATAACCGGATCTTGAAATCTTGTCCAGAATGGAATCAATTTCCATTTGGTCGGGCATTTCAATGGTATTTGAAGACGATGAAGAATAAACACTTGTGCTGCGGTACACTTGTCTTTCACGATAAGTTACCTGCATGGAAGGTCTTTTTCTAAACAATCTAGACCAGGCTGTTACGATAGCGTAAATAGGCTTGCCAAGGTCGGTACCATTTTGAAGAGATTTTATAAAAATATACCCGATAAATGCACCACCTAAATGTGCCAGATTACCACCGGCATTGGGTCCTACGGTCTGCGCAAGTGAAAGGATAATGTAAAATAACGCGATAAACTTGATCCTGATCGGACCTAGAAAAATGAGGTTGAATGTATAATTGGGAAGCAAAGTCGACGCACCGACTGCCACAGAAAAAGCAGCTGCGGATGCTCCCAACATTCTTGAACCTTCAATGTGCGCTTGAAAATAGGGTAGCACATTATAAAGTACAATGTAAATCAAGCCGCCGGCGATTCCGCCCAGCATATAAAGTGCAATAACCCTTTTCGCTCCCAGATATTCGTCTATCAGTTTTCCAAACCAATAGAGAAACAGCATATTAAAGAGAATGTGAAAGATATCGTCGTGTGTGAAGAAGTAGGTAAGCAGCGTCCAGGGTTTGTAGATAAATTCATCTGTCGCGGCGGGCAGTTGAAGCATATTAATAACTGCCAGGTAGGTACCTGAAGATTGAGACAGGGTAAGCACAATCTTCATCAGCAGCAATACCAAAAATATCGCTGTATTTATTAAAATAATCTTTACGAGTGCATTTTCCGATTTAGCAAACTCCCTTTTTACATCGTCAACAATATTGCTCATCTTATCAGTAGAAATTTGTTTTTTGCGTACCCCAGTAACGCAACAATATATATGCAAATAGCATTCCTCCTATATGCGCGAAGTGCGCAACGTTGTCTGACTGAGCATTTTGAATCCCTGAGTACAACTCATAAAGCCCATAGAAGGCTACAAAATATTTTGCCTTTATGGGGAACGGAACAAAGAGCAAAAACAGCTCAGTATTTGGGAACAGTAATCCAAACGCCATGAGAATGCCGAAAATTGCTCCCGAAGCACCTACCATGGGCGTGTTGATCGACCGCTCGTAGTAACTGTTGACAAAATTTATGCTATCCTGAATATAGCTGGAATTGGTTGGATTTTCTTCAAATTTATTCAAAAACTCAAGGTTGGCTTCGTAAATGCCTCTTGCGTGCTTGCTCATGAAGTCCACCAGCCCATCGGGCGTAGGATTTTGTGTAAATATCTCA
The DNA here is from genome assembly GCF_005860805.1 of Dyadobacter luticola. GTDB lineage: Bacteria > Bacteroidota > Bacteroidia > Cytophagales > Spirosomataceae > Dyadobacter > Dyadobacter luticola. The sequence continues at coordinate 3,630 of NZ_VCEJ01000004.1, forward strand.
ACAGCATCGCGCAAGTTGGTGTTCTCAAAATAATCAATTCCTGAAAACAGAAGACCAGCTCCGATACCAGTAAAAAAGTAAAAAATCAAAAACTTTTTCGGTCCCCACATTCTTTCCAGCAGCGGCCCAAACATGAACAAGCCGAACATATTGCTCAGCAAATGTGTGAAGCTTCCATGCAAGAACATGTAGGATACAAACTGATAAGCATGAAAATCTGGCGAGAGCGTCGATACCAGCGCAAAGTTGTGGCTCAGGTTGATAATGTTGGCGTCGACAATATAGAAGAGTACATTCAGGATCAACAGGTTTCTGACTGTTGGGGTTATGGCTAACATATTTTTATATAATCAGGATTTACATTGAAGGCCGGGTAAAAGCCTTTTTATTTTAATTTTTAAAAATACTGGTAAGCTTATCCATCGTAAGCAGAACAATAATAGCCTCTCCACCAGGCGTCCTATTGGGATTACTTGACGCAAACAGCTGGTCAATCAATGTGTGTATTTCGAGGTAAGACAATTTTACCGCATATCTCACTGAAAACCGCCTAGCAAGTGACCGGGACAGGCTTTCCGGTTTATTTAATTTCAGGTCGGAATAACTTTGCTTAAGTTGTTCGATCAGCTCCTCAAAAAGGTCCTGCTCACTTTCTTCCGGCAAATCGGCGGGGATACCGCGAATAATCAATTCATTAGATCCAAATTCATCAAACTCAAATCCCAGGCTGTGAATCTCTTTTTTGGTTTCATGGACCAGCTGCATATCCGAATGTGTGAGCCGGATCCTTTTTGGAAAAAGTAGCTGTTGACAAGCACCATTTCGATTAATCAGCATCTTACGATATCGTTCGTACAAGATCCGTTCATACGCGGCTTTCTGGTCAATCAACATTATTCCGTCTTTTACCTGAGAAAGAATATAGCGATTATGCAGCTGAAACAGCACTGCGTCACTTTCGGGTGCGGCAATCACCTCAGAAGCCATCCTGTTAATTTTACTGGCCACGGTTTTAGATTGCTCCTGGTAAGCAGGTCTAGAAACGGTAGTGGAGCTCACTTCAAATGCTGCCAGCTCACGGCTGCGGTCTTCGGAATTTTGAAGACCTTCGAAAAGCTTGCTCCAATTTGTCAGGTTTGATCTCGACGGCTCTTTCTCCCCTTTTTTCGGCTGAGCTGCCCAGTCAGGCATGACTGGTCTTGGGATCAGATTGTTGTCATTTGATGGCGGCGGATTCAGGAAGTTAATGTTATCGTCAAAATCAATCGATTGGGATAGATTATAAACGCCTACCGCCTTTTTTACGGCCGCTAAAACAATCGCATAAACCGACTTTTCGTCGTCAAACTTGATCTCCGTTTTTGTAGGATGAATGTTAATGTCAATGTGTGAGGGATCGATTTCCAGGAAAAGCACATAAAAAGGGTGACTGCCCTCGGGGATTGTCCCGTCAAAAGCCGTGATCACCGCGTGATGCAGATAGCTGTGTTTAATGTAGCGATCATTAACAAAGAAAAATTGCTCTCCCCGCGTCTTCCTGGCAAACTCCGGTTTACCTATATAACCCTTCACATTAATGTAGGATGTATCTTCCTGGCAATATGCAAGTTGCTCGCGGTAACTCTTTCCGTAAATGTCGATAATCCTGCGCACGAGCTTGCCCGATTGGAGATTAAATACCTCCGTATCATTATGGTGCAGCGTAAAACTTACTTCCGGATGTGACAAAGCAATGCGCTGAAATTCATCCAGCACATGCCGCATCTCCACGGAATTGGATTTCAAAAAATTCCGGCGGGCAGGTACATTAAAAAACAGGTTTTTTACGGAAAAGTTGGTACCCTTCAAAGTAGCGACCGCTTCCTGGGTTTTGATTTCAGAACCATCGATGCGGATCAATGTACCAAGTTCGTCGGACTCCTGCCGGGTGCGGACTTCAACCTGGGCAACCGCTGCGATCGAAGCCAGTGCCTCTCCGCGGAAACCCATTGTACGGATCCGGAAAAGATCTTCTGACTGACGGATCTTGGAAGTGGCATGTCTTTCAAAACACATTCGGGCGTCTGTTTCGGACATACCCGAGCCGTCGTCTATAATCTGGATCAATGTTCTACCCGCCTCTCTCAGAATGACTTGTATATGCCTGGCACCAGCGTCAATCGCATTTTCCAGGAGCTCTTTCACCACCGACGCAGGGCGCTGAACAACCTCACCCGCTGCGATCTGGTTAGCAATAGAATCCGGTAATAATTGAATGATGTCCGATGACGGCATGGGGAACGGGGATAAACTTTACTATAACAAATAAACAAAAAAAAATTTCACCCGCCTTTCTATTTTAATGTACGGAAATGAGTGAGCAGCGACATTTTTATTTTGTCATTGAGAAATAATTATATAAATTATTGAAATGATTAAGAATATGTGAACGAATCAACTGTCTTTTGTTGTTGGCTAGAAATAATTTGCATATCTTGTAAGACTAAACTCGTAAGTTGTTTAACCTATCTCGTTATGAAAACGCCCATTTTTAAAAGATTTAATTTCACAATGGCCTTGCAGTGGCTGATTTTTCTACCGATCATTTTGCCTTTGTGCATTATCTTCGGCGCCATTCAGGGTGTCGTGAATATGGTTGAAAAAATGGCGCAGCGCATGTGGATGGACATGGAATTGTAGCTAAGATTTTATTTTAAAACCTTTATAAAGCAAAAGAGCCAGGAGATTAATCCTGGCTCTTTTGCTTTATAACATTGCTTAGAATTTCCACCTTACAAAGGCTTCCATCGCCTCGTACTCGGCCAGACCCAGCGAATCGTACAACTTGGAAGTACCGCGGTTGCGCTCCTCGGCCCGCTGCCAGAATTCCCTCGAATCTTCTCCCTGGAACACCACACCATCTTTTTGCGATTGGTGTTTGAAAATTCCCTGACGTTTTTTCAAAACCTGGTCAGGGCTCATCGGTACCGCCATTTCAATTTCGTAAATATCCCACTCAGCCCAGGCGCCGCGGTACAACCATACCCAGCAATCTTTCATGAAATTCTTGTGTTTCGAACGCTGCAATGCTGCCTCGATCGCATCCCAGCACACTTTGTGCGTTCCGTGCGGATCCGCGAAATCGCCTGCCGCGTAAATCTGGTGCGGTTTGATTTCATCGATCAGGCTTTCGATAATCCTTATATCTTCTTCGCCGATCGGTTTTTTCTGAACAGTACCTGTTTCGTAAAAAGGCATATTCAGGAAGTGCGCCTGGCTTGTCGGGATACCTACGAAGCGGCAGGTAGCTTTTGCCTCGCCTCTTCTTAGTAAACCTTTTACCTTGCGTATTTCAGGGGTATCGATTTCGCTGTCTTTGGTATGTTTCAAAAATTCCTTCGCGTCAAGAAACAACTTGTTTGTCTCAGGGCTATCGATCCCAAATCCTTTATTGAAATCCACTACAAAATCGATGAAACGCAAAGCTTCGTCGTCGGCAACCGCAATGTTACCGGAAGTCTGGTACGCCACGTGCACCTCGTGACCCTGATCTACCAGCCGCTGGAATGTTCCGCCCATCGAGATAATGTCATCATCCGGGTGCGGGCTGAAAATCAAAACACGTTTTTTAGCAGGCTGCGCTCTTTCCGGACGGTGTGTATCGTCTGCATTTGGCTTACCGCCCGGCCAGCCCGTAATTGTATGTTGTAATTGATTGAAAACGTTAATGTTGATCTCGTAAGCCGCACCATATTGCGCTAGCAAATCGCTCATACCATTATCATTGTAATCCTTATCCGTCAGTTTCAGGATTGGTTTTTTCAATGTTAATGACAAATGCGTCACCGCTTTTTTGATCATTTTATTATCCCAGATCACCGAATCAACTGCCCAAGGCGTTTTAATGCGGGTAAGCTCCGAAGCAGCACTTTCGTCTACTACGAATGTTACATCCGGATGTGCTTGCAGGTAGGATGCGGGGTTCAATTCCGTCACCGGACCTTCCACAGCACCGTGGATTACAGAAGCTTTACGCTCACCCCAGGCCAGCAAAACAACGCGTCTCGCATTCAAAATCGGCGCAATACCCAATGTGATCGCTTTGCGGGGAACATTGGCAAGACCACCGAATTCAGATCCTGCGGCAACCCGTGTAGAATGATCCAGTGTGATTAATCTTGTGCGGGAGTTGATCAGCGAACCAGGCTCATTGAAACCTACGTGCCCATTTCCACCAATACCCAAAAGTTGAAAATCCAGCCCGCCAACCGCATTGATCTTGTTTTCATACGACATACAGTAATCGCGCAGCAATGCTGGCGGAACGGTACCGTCGGGGATAAAGTAATTTTCTTTCGGAATGTCGACGTGATTGAAAAGCTGCTCCTTCATAAACCGGTGGTAGCTATAAATAGAGTCTGGCTCCATCTGATAGTATTCATCCAGGTTGAAAGAAATCACGTTCTTGAAACTCAAACCTTCCTCTTTGTGCATACGGACCAGGATCGCGTATACTGTTTTGGGAGAAGATCCGGTAGCAAGGCCCAGTACGCAAGGCTTTCCCTCTTTCTGTTTTTGCCGGATCAAATCTGCTATTTCTCTCGCAACCGCATTGGAAGCCTCTTTGGAATCGGCAAATATCTGAGTAGGTATTTTTTCGTAGGTGATCGGCTGACCTTTGGTACCGTTGGTACCCTTTCCATTGTTTGAAGCTTGCATTAAAATTGTTTGAGAATTCACCGTTTGCTGGCTCATAGTTAACTTGAAATATTTAGGGTTCAAGAATCAACAGAAACTGAAATTTGTTGGATTTTTGTGCGAAGTGCTCGACCACGCAAGCATATCGGCCACAAAAATACAAGGGAAATCCAATGTTATTAAAATAATTTAAAAAATAACTGTCATTAAAATTACTGCTTTTGGGAATATTAATACTACTACCGTTTGTTACTAAGACAGCGAGTGCCGGGTTTTAATACATAAAGTAAGACCTATTATTTTATTCCAAAAGAAATGGTCGTAATTTTGCGGCTCAAATAAGAATCTTCACCATTTTTTCTGATACCATCCATGTCTACACTCACAAGCGTTGAACGTGATACCACCATTTTCGATCTGATCAACAGAGAAAAATATCGCCAGGAATCTGGTATAGAGCTGATCGCCTCTGAAAACTTCACTTCACGCCAGGTGATGGAAGCTTCGGGAAGTGTGTTGACCAACAAATATGCCGAAGGTCTGCCGGGAAAAAGGTATTACGGTGGATGTGAAGTTGTGGATGAAATTGAGCAGATCGCGATTGACCGCCTGAAAGAACTTTTTGGAGCAACCTGGGCAAATGTCCAGCCACATTCAGGCGCGCAGGCTAATACAGCTGTTTTCGTGGCTTGCCTTAATCCGGGTGACAAGATTATGGGTTTCAACCTGGCCCATGGCGGACATTTAACCCACGGTTCACCGGTTAACATTTCAGGAAAATATTTTCAACCTGTTTTTTATGGGGTTGATGCAGAAACCGGTTTGATCGACTGGGATAAAGTGGAAGAAACTGCTGTAAAAGAAAAACCAAAGCTTTTGATCTGTGGCGCTTCTGCATATAGCCGCGATTGGGATTATGAGCGTCTGCGCGCAATCGCCGATCAGGTAGGTGCCTTGTTGATGGCCGATATCGCCCACCCAGCTGGTCTGATCGCCAAAGGTCTTTTGAAAGATCCTTTTGATCATTGCCACATTGTTACTACGACTACACATAAAACATTGCGCGGCCCACGCGGCGGTGTGATCATGATGCGTAATGATTTCGAAAATCCATTTGGCATCAAAACACCAAAAGGCGCACTTCGTACCATGTCATCACTGCTCGATTCCGGTGTTTTCCCAGGAACACAAGGCGGGCCGCTGGAACATATTATTGCCGCAAAAGCAGTGGCATTCGGCGAAGCATTGAGCGAGGGCTACTATAACTACGCGACGCAGGTTGCTAAAAATGCGCAGGCGATGGCCAAAGCATTTGTAGAAAAAGGTTACCGGATCATTTCAGGCGGTACAGACAACCATTTAATGTTGATCGACCTGCGCACGAAAAATGGTGTTGATTCTGGATTGACCGGAAAACTGGCTGAAAACACTTTGATCAAAGCGGACATTACCATTAATAAAAACATGGTTCCGTTCGATGACAAATCGCCGATGATCACTTCTGGTATCCGCGTAGGTACTGCTGCGATGACTACCCGCGGATTGGTTGAAGCCGATATGGAACGCATTGTAGACCTGCTGGATACGGTTTTGAGCAATCACGATAATGATGCTAAAATTGCGTCAGTGAAAGGTGAAGTAAACAATTGGATGAAACAATATCCATTATATGTTTAGTTTTCATAACTTTGCACTCCAAATTCGAAATATTTGATATGAGCAAGAAAAATACGGACCAGTCCGGATTTGAAATAATTGAAAATCCGGATGCATTAGCCGGCCAGATCAATAAAGCAGAGGTTTTTTTCCTTAAAAACCGTAAGGTGTTGTTTGGTATTGGAGGGGCGATATTGTTGGCAATTGTTGCTTTTGCAGGTTACCGTTTTTATATCGACGGTCAGGAGGGAACAGCTCAGAATGCGCTTGCGAGTGTTGTTTATGATTTCGAAGCAGATTCACTACAAAAAGCGCTTAATGGTAGCGGCGGAAACGAAGGTCTTTTGTCAATTGCCGACAGTTATAAAGGAACCGACGCCAGCAATCTTGCAAACTTCTACGCGGGCGTAGCATTACTAAAACAAGGTAAATACGATGATGCGATCAGTCACCTGCAATCTTTCAGCTCTTCGGATTTGTTAGTTCATGCACGTGCACAATCTTTGATCGGTGACGCTTATCTTGAAAAAAACCAGCCGGCAGAAGCAATTTCTTACTATCAGAAAGCCGCTGACTACGAAAAGAACGAATATTTTACTCCGGTATATTTAATGAAATTGGCTTTGGCCCAGGAAAAAGCGGGTAAGCCTGCTGACGCGGTGTCTTCCTATAAACGTGTGATCGACGAGTTTCCACTTTCCTCGGAAGTGGTAAACGCGAAGAAGTACATGGGATTATTGGAAGGACAGGTCGGCAAATAATGGTTTAACCATTCTGTTCCTAAAAAGGATAAAGCCGACAAAGGTTTTATCCTTTTTTTATGATGTGTTTTCAAGATTTCAAAACCCCAAATACGAATCGAAATGTCAAGCGCAGATAAAAATTTGAGCGTTTTCAAAACCGACGGTCTCCCTGATATCAGTTCAAGAAAATTCGCCATCCTGGTGGCCGAGTGGAATTCGGAAGTGACCGAAAAATTGTTCGAAGGAGCTTACAATACCTTGATTCAATACGGTGCCGAAGCAGAGAACATTGAAAGAGGAAATGTTCCCGGAAGTTTTGAACTGACAACCGGCTCATTGTGGTACGCACTGCGCCGCGACATCGATGCCGTGATTGCACTGGGCGTAGTAATTCAAGGCGAAACGAAACATAATGATTATATCAATCATGCAGTAGCGCAGGGATTAACCAATGTTAGCCTAAAAACTGAAAAGCCAGTCATCTTCGGCGTACTAACCCCAAACACCATGGAGCAAGCACTGGAAAGGGCCGGAGGAATTCACGGCAACAAAGGCGACGAAGCAGCCATGACAGCAATTAAAATGCTGGGGCTTTATTCGGAGGTTGCTAGGCATGGGAGTCATTGATTGTCATTAGTAGTCATTAATTGTCATTAGGTCATTGGTTGTCATTTGTAGTCAGGTATTGTCAGGTGTTGTCTTTAATTGTTATTATGTTTTTAGCCCAATAAAAAAACAATAAATGACCACACTTGACTACAAATGACCATAAATGACAAGTATACATTTTCTAAAAAACCCATATTTAAAATTATGCAAGTCTGGAAATTTGGCGGTACTTCGGTAGGGAAGCCTGAACGCATGCACTCGATCCGCGAACTTCTTAATGGTGATCCGAACCGGAAAATTGTCGTTTTGTCGGCGTTATCTGGTTCGACAAATGCATTGATTGCAATTGGCGAGGCAGCCAAAGCATTTGACGATACAAAAGCAGCGGCGCTGATTGAGGATTTGCGGACACATTATAATCTCTTCATTAAAGAATTGTATACGACCGAAGAGGGATTGTCGCAAGGCCAGCAGATTGTAGATAATGAATTTAGCTACATTAAATCGCTGGTGGGCATCAAGCCTTTTACGATCAAACAGGAAAAAGAGCTCGTTGCAGAGGGGGAAATATTAAGTACCAAAATGTTCCAGGCTTATCTGGAAGAAAAAGGCGAAAGTTCAGTCCTGCTATCTGCACTCGATTTTATGCGCATTGATGCCGACGGCGAACCCGAGCTGGCAACGATCGAGGAAAAGCTGGTGACGATCCTGAACCAATATACAGACAAGCAAACTATCATTACCCAGGGTTTTATCTGCCGCAATCCGCGCGAGGAAGTAGATAACCTGAAACGCGGCGGCTCAGATTATACGGCTTCGCTGATCGGCGGCGCAATACGTGCGGATGAAATTCAGATCTGGACGGATATCGACGGAATGCATAACAATGATCCCCGGATCGTAAAACGTACATTTCCGATTCGCGAGTTAACATTTGAAGAAGCTGCTGAACTGGCTTACTTCGGGGCGAAAATTTTGCATCCAAGCACAATTACGCCAGCAAAGTTACGCGGCGTGCCGGTTCGTCTGAAAAATACGATGCAGCCCGAAGCGCCCGGAACATTGATCGCCAATCAAACTTCCGATCGCGAGATCAAGGCGATTGCTGCGAAGGACAACATTACGGCCATTTACATACACTCAACCCGTATGCTAAATGCTTACGGCTTCCTTCGTAGGGTGTTTGAAGTGTTTGAAAAATACAAGACGCCGGTGGATATGATCACAACCTCCGAAGTTTCGGTATCTGTGACGATCGACAACTCAGAAAACCTGGATAAGATCAGTGCTGAACTTCGGGAATTCGCTGATTTGGAGGAACATGACCGCGATCAGAATATCATTTGCATTGTAGGAAATTTCAGTGCAGACAAGGAAGGAATTGCCCTAAAAGTATTGGATGCATTGAAACATATTCCTATACGAATGATTTCGTATGGCGCTTCGGAGCATAACCTCTCGCTGCTGATCCACTCGAAATATAAGTCGGAAGCATTGAATGTGCTCAACGAGCGACTTTTCTATTATGAGGATGCGATGAAAGATATTTTCACGGCGCCCTGATAGCATTTCTTTCATATTTATTGCTAAAAGCGACTAGCTAAGCCAGATGTTACAAACGAATTTCATTCGAGAAAACCGCGATCTGACGATTGCCGGATTGATAAAAAAACATTTCAAGGACGCTGAAAATGCGGTGGATCGGATCATTGACCTGGACCGCAAACGCCGCGAAGTGCAGCAGGCATTAGACGAAACATTGGCCGCCTCCAACAACAAAGCCAAGGAAATCGGCGCATTGATGAAGGCCGGACAAAAAGCCGAGGCAGAAGCTGCCAAAGCAGACACCGCCGCTTTGAAAGAAAGATCCAAATCGCTTGACGAAGAACATAAAGTGATCGAAACCAGCTTGCTGGAGGAGCTAGTAAAACTGCCAAATTTACCGCACGAAAGTGTACCAGAAGGCCGCGCTGCCGAGGATAATGTGACCGTCGAGGAAACCGGCGAAAAGCCAACATTACCGGCTGGTGCATTGCCGCATTGGGATTTAATCAAAAAATTAGGGCAAAACCAGGCTCCGATCATTGATTTTGAATTGGGTAACAAAATTACCGCGGCTGGTTTTCCGGTCTATAAAGGAAAAGCCGCAAGATTGCAGCGTGCGATGATCTCTTTTTTCCTGGATGAAGCCGGAAAAGCAGGTTACACAGAAGTGCAGCCGCCGATTGTAGTGAATGCTGATTCTGGTTTTGCCACCGGCCAGTTACCCGACAAAGAAGGTCAGATGTACCACGATGCCGCTGATGATTTGTATCTGATCCCGACTGCCGAAGTTCCGGTCACAAACTTATATCGCGATGTGATTGTCGCAGAAAGCGAGTTACCTGTTAAAAATGTGGCTTACACGCCTTGTTTTCGTCGGGAAGCTGGGAGCTGGGGGGCTCATGTAAGAGGATTGAACAGGCTGCACCAGTTTGATAAAGTGGAAATCGTGCAGATCAATCGTCCCGAAGATTCTTACAAAGCCTTGGACGAAATGGTGAATCACGTGAAAAACCTGCTCGGGAAACTGGAATTACCTTATCGCATTCTCCGTCTCTGCGGCGGCGATATGGGTTTTACGTCTGCGCTGACTTACGATTTCGAAGTTTGGTCCGCTGGTCAGGAGCGCTGGCTGGAATGCAGCTCAGTTTCCAATTTTGAAACTTACCAGGCGAGCCGTTTGAAATTGCGTTACAAAAATGCTGATAAGAAAACACAGCTGCTGCATACATTAAACGGTTCGGCGCTGGCATTGCCCCGGATTTTGGCTGCATTGTTGGAAAATAACCAGCAGGCGGACGGTACCGTAAAAGTGCCGGCTATTTTGGTGCCTTATTGCGGTTTTGATGTGATTGAGTAGACGCTGGTTTTCAGAAAAATACAAGGTTAGCCTTCACATTTTGTGAGGGCTATTTTGTTATAAAAGCTTAACCCACATTTGCCTAGCGTGAAAGCTCATATTCAGGGAGTCGCCGTTTAAAAAATGATTTCAGCCGAAGAATAAACAGAATCCTTAAAATAGATAATGCGGGGCATATTTGAATCAAATGCACTTAGGAAATGAACAAAGTCTTTGATCAAATTGCGTATAGCTTATCTTCTCACGGCAAACAAATAAGGTCCGATACTATAAAACGTCTCATAAGAGAGGGTGATCCTGAAACGTTGTCATTTGTCCTTAATTTGCTAAAACAGACCGCTGTGCCTAATGGATATCCATTAATTATCCATGCTATGGGTAAATCCCGTAATCCAATTTATACCGATGCACTGTTGAATGTTGAATACAAAAATTACGAGTTGACAATAAATGCGTTAATAAAACTGGGAGTTTTTGATCAATATGCCTGCTTTTTTTTATCACGAAAAGATATGAAAATGAAGTTACGTTATGCGGCGAAATTTATAAGTCCCAGGCTAATATTAGAACTCTGTCAGGTAGGAAAGCTTGATGACATCTTGAAAGCCAAATCGTTGTATGCCGCAATTTGGAAAGTAATGGTGGCCAAAGCAAATTTCTAAAAATGAGTAGGCTATTAGATAATAATTCTTCTGCCTATCATATTGAAGGCAATAACCTGCCAAATAAAATGCAGCAGATTTGGTTTACCCTGAGAAAGTTAAACAGCCAGTTTCTTCGGAAATGCCAGCCAGATAAAATACCCCGTCAAACCAACAATGCTTACCTGCATCAGATAGTCAATCAACAAATCCGAAGAGGCGAATGTATCGCCTGGCGTCATGTAGCAGGGCATGCCCAGGCGCCACCAGAAGGAGGGGTGGATGACGCAGAGGAGATTGAAAATGAAAAGCAGCGAAATCTGGGTTTTGTTTTTCCAGTTGATCACATCAAAAACCAGCGGTATCAGGAAAAGGAAAATGTAATTGCTGTACGCACTTTGCTGGACGATCATCATGGTCGCGTAAAGTACGATCCAGACGCGGGAAAGCATTACCCTGAAATCAGCATTACGAAGGCGCCAGGCTGAAAGACAAGCCAGCCCGACGGAAATGGTCAGTCCGACCCAGTTCCAGAATTTCTCACCGACGCCAATGTTGTTCAAAAACCAGGGATTGATCACAGACTGAATGTTTGGCGCGCGCAATGTTTTGGCTTCGTCCAGCGGCTGCATAAATTCCCAGCCGACGATCGGGTACAAAATAGCCAGCGACGCAACTCCGATAATCGCAATCGGAATCAGGAAGCGGATTTTTTCTTTTTCAAGAATAAAAAGCGGGAGGAAGATCAGGATAAAAATGGCCTTGGTCATCAATAGCCCGATCGCCAGGATGGCAGCATACCATTCGACGCGCAATGTCCGCTCTCTGGCCCAATAAGCAAGTGTCACGAAAAGCCACATCCAGACATCTTCCTGAGCGCCGATTACGCATAGTACCAGCGAGCCGGGCAGCAGCAGATAAATGATCGATTTGACCAACATTGCCCCTTTTGATTGGAACGGCCGGAAAAAATGGTAGGATATCAGCAGCGCGACGCCGTCCATGATCGCCATCGTGAGCACGATCATTTTCGGATCATACCAGAGTTTGACAAAAATCCCCAGAAAATAGGCGTATAAAGGCGAGTAAGGTGACCAAAAGTCGCGGTAAACCGCCTGGCCCTGAGAGGCTTTGCTGGCTTCGTCCCAGAATCCGTTTACATCGGAAGTCGGCTGCAATCCTGCAATAAGATAAGTCGCAATAAATGGTAACAAACGCAGCAGAATCCAGCTTACCGAAAGTACCGTAGTGACCGATTTACCTTCCAGCCAGCGGGTTAATGTTTCTTTTTTGAAAAGAATGAGCGCCGTGCCAAGTAGGCACAGCAGGCTGATGGCCAGTTTTGCGATTACAATGCTCATGCTGGCCGCAGGTTTTCGGAGAGGACTACTTTCCGATATGTTTCACGTAAGATCCAGAGGAAGCATAGCACATTCAGGATCTGCAAAATGTATTCGAAAAGGAAAGACGGGTCACCGAACACGACCAGCGATTTGTAGGCGGGCTGTTTAATATAAACCCAAACAAAAGGCTGCACGACCGTAAGCCAGTTCAATGCCAGCAGAACTGCAACGTGCCACGTTTTACGAATGTCGATGATTTCAAAAAGAAGCGCCATTAAATAGGCAATCACATACGCGCCCATCGCGCTGGCCTGGAAAATCATCATGCAAACAAAGCAGGCAATAAAAAGTCCCGGCAAAACCTGGTTGACGTGTTTGTGTCGCGCTTTGAATGCAAAGTAAGCAGGAATGAAAACGGTGAAGAGCAAACCGATCCAATTGATCAATGTTGACTTTTTCTCATCGATCGGGAATATCATTTCAACAAACGGCCGGCTTACTGAAAACAAATTGGGTGTCATCAGTTGCTCGGTATGCTGGATCGGCATTAGGAAAAGGTCGCCGATTTGCCAGTATAGAAATCCCACCGCAGGTAACCCGATCGCTGCCATTACGAGCAGCATTTTAACCGGTTTTTTGACACTAATTAATAATGCCGGCAGCAGAAAAATGAATGTTACCTTAATAGTCAGCAAAGCGAGCGCGTACAAAATACCGGCGCCAACTTCGTAATTGACGGTTTGTTTCAATGTATACCGCCAAATCAGCAGCGCCGCGCCCCAGAACCAAACTTCCTCCTGGCCATCGACCAGAATGTACATAAATGCTGCGGGCAGCATGAGGTAAATGATTGCCAGCTGCAATGCCCGGGTAGAGCGCTTCTTATAGGTTTGATAAGTCAACCATAAAATCCCGCTTTCCATCAAAACCATAAAAAGTACGATCGCGCGCGAATTGTGCCAGATCCAGACAGGGATACTTATAATGTAGGCATAAAGTGGCGCGTGGTACGACCAGAAATCACGGTATACAAAACCGCCGGCTTTCGCGGCTTCGGCTTTGTAAAAAAAGAAAGGTATATCGCCGCGGGGATCTTCGTTAATGATGAGGAAAATGCCGATCCAGGGAATCAGGCGAAGTAAGACAAAACCAAGTCCAAAGACCAGCTTTTCATTTTCCTGCTGCCACTTGAAAAAAAGGTCGGTTTTGCTGATAGTCCATACGATTCCGAGCGTTAATCCAAGGTTAATGAAAAGCTTAATGTAAAAAATAGTGAGTATGGGCATGGACAAATTTGTCGTAACGAAGCGCAAACTTAAGACAAGTTTTCTTGAAAATGAGCAGCAAAACCCAAAGTTTTAATCGGTTAGCAAATTGTATGCTTGCATACCTTTTGCCAAAAACCTATTTTTGATTTAAGTCATCCACCACATTCCATGCTGTTTACAGCATGAGCTGCATCGAAAACCATTATGGATTTTAACCTCAGCGAAGAACATCTGGCAGTGCGGGAAGCAGCCCGCGATTTTGCACAAAATCAACTTTTCCCTCAGGTTATCGAGCGGGATAATGCTCAGAAATTCGACACGGAACTGCTCCGACAAATGGGCGAGCTGGGTTTCATGGGAATGATGACATCGCCGGAATACGGCGGCAGTGGAATGGATACGCTCTCCTATGTGATCGCGATGGAGGAGATTTCGAAGGTGGATGCTTCGGCGGGTGTGATTATGTCGGTAAATAACTCCTTGGTTTGCTGGGGGTTGGAGCAATTTGGAAATGAAGATCAAAAGCAGAAATACCTGACCCAGCTGGCAGCCGGGAAAATCATCGGCGCATTTTGTCTGTCTGAGCCGGAAGCAGGCTCGGATGCCACTTCGCAGCACACGACGGCCGTGGATATGGGCGATTACTATTTATTAAACGGTACAAAAAACTGGATCACGAGTGGCAACACTTCGTCAGTTTGTCTGGTAATAGCTCAGACACACCCGGAAAAAGGACATAAAGGAATCAACGTTTTTATCGTCGAGAAAGGCTGGGAAGGATTTTCGGTTGGGAAAAAAGAGGATAAGATGGGCATACGGGCTTCGGACACACATACTTTAATGTTCTCGGATGTGAAGGTTCCGAAGGAAAACCGGATCGGCGAGGACGGCTTCGGCTTCAAGTTTGCGATGGGAACATTGAATGGCGGGCGCATCGGAATCGCGGCGCAGGCGCTGGGAATCGCCGCCGGAGCGTTTGAACTATCCTTAAAATATTCCAAAGAGCGGAAGACATTCGGAAAGCCGATCAGCGAACATCAGGCAATTCAGTTCAAGCTCTCTGAAATGGTTACAAAAATACAGGCGGCGAGGCTCTTGGTGTATCAGGCGGCCCGGATGAAGGATGAGCATAAGGATTACATTCAGGCGGCGGCGATGTCAAAGCTATATGCATCCGAAGTGGCGATGTGGGTTACAACAGAAGCCGTCCAGATTCACGGAGGCTACGGTTATGTGAAAGAATACCATGTGGAACGTATGATGCGCGACGCAAAAATTACCCAGATTTATGAGGGTACCTCTGAAATACAAAAACTTGTAATTGCCCGCGAACTCCTTAAGTGACCAACTTTTTGGATAAGGAATCCTTTTTATTCTAAATCTAGGATTAAAATGATATGAAAATATCACTTTTTTTTACTTTTTTGTCAGTATATTCTTGTATTAGTTTTGTACAATTTATTAGATTTGTACAAAATTAGAAACATAGGTCCGGGCAGACCCTTTAAATATATCAGGTATGGAAGATTATAATAAGATTATCGAGTCGCTGGGGGTAAAATTTGTCAAAGCGAGACATATCCGGATTTTACAGCCCATCACCATCAAAAATTTTTATGACGTTCAGAACACGCTAAATATTTTGTACGATGGGGAAGTGTCTTTCGGAGCTGAGGAGTCGCACAAGGTAGAAGAGGGGGATATGCTTTTCATACCAGGTGGTAAGCATGCAACGGTTACATATGGAAATACCCAGACAGCAAAAACTGTTTCCAACGAAGAGTTCATGACCAACCGCGATAATTACATCGACGCCGGCCATGATCCTGCATTGATTGGAAAGCTGCCCAATTCTTTCGGTCTGATATCTTTTGAAGCCAAAGTTTTTGATACGGTCAACTTTTTTACTTCTCTTGACGTACCTCCATTCCTGATCAAAAGAGACGATCAGATCGCTGCGACGATCAACCAGATCCTGACGGAAGATATGCTGGATACGCCGGGTAAAGGCCGTATCATCAAGATCAAGACGGAGGAAGTTGTGATCGAAATCATTCGTTATATCCTGAAAAACAAGTTGTTTGTTGAGCAGCTTGTAACAAATAGTACTTATTTCAAAGATCCACGTCTGATCGACATTTTCGCTTACATTAAGGATAACCTGGGCGGCGATTTGTCAAACAAAGTATTGGCGAATGTCGCGAATGTATCCGAGGATTATGTTGGCCAGTATTTCAAAATGCTGACAGGTATCAACCCACAGGATTACATTGAATATCAGCGCATGGAAAAAGCAGTGGACCTGCTCCGTACTTCCAAGAAAAGTATCCGCGCGATCGGTTCGGATGTGGGCTATAAAGATACCGCGTATTTCTGCCGCCGCTTCAAAATGATGTTTGGTATCCCGGCTGGTAAAATGCGCCGTCGTGAATCACTGATGAACGTATAGAGAAATACGAAAGATTTTAAATGCAGAAAGGAGCTCATTCTGGGCTCCTTTTTCTGTTTTAAATCAATGTTTGTATCAGGATAATGTTACCGGTTCGGTGAAAGCTGTACCGCCACTACTTTCCATTTCCCACCTGATCTGACGCAAACGGTCATATAAGAAAGTTCGCCCTGGTAGCTGCTATTTTCAATCTTTGCAGCAACATCCCACTTGCCGGTGACAATCGCTACGTCACCATAATTTCGGGTATTGGTGCCGGTTAGTATTCCGGATTCAATGTTGATATGTCCCTGCGAAATCGCTTGCTGCAAAAATTGCGCATCGATTGTCTGCCCCTGAAAGCCTGCCATCGTAAAATCATTGGAAATCAGATTGGTGACATTATTTACATCTTCTTCCAATAATGCCCTGAAAAACAGATTTGAGCAGTCGGTGCCGTCCAAAGGCTGCGCAATGTTATTTTGCCCAAAAGAAAACGCCACGAAAGCGAAAAACAGGAAACATGACAAGATGAATTTCATTGGCCGGCAAGTTTTGGTCGAAGCTAAATTATACATTCATTTTTATCTCCTAAAATTATATACTTAGATTCGCCCCGTTGTTTCAAACAGCTTCGAACTCGATCAAAATGACCTATACATTTAATAAGAAACTTGTCATATTCTGCATTATTGCCCTCACAGCCTGCTCCACGCCGCCGGATAAGCTGGGCAGTCTCGACCTGAAAAAATGGCGCTCAGATCGCAAAGGTTGTAATAATGTTCGTGTGGGACTGGAAAAGGATTTTAAAGCCGCACAAGGTCAGTTGATGGGAAAATTTGCGGATGAAATCGGCGATTTGCTAGGCCGGCCTGACATTCACCAGCTCGGTGAGCGGAATTTGAAGTACTATGTTTATTTCTTGGAGAAAGGCCCGCAGTGCGACAACATTCAATCCAAATCCGAAGCGGAGAAAGTGATTCTGAAATTTAATGCGGTGGGGTTACTTTCTGAAATTACTTACCAGAAGCTGCCGCTTTCGGAATTATAAATAAAACTTCTTGATCCTAATCAGTTGCTCCACAGCCTCAGGGACCATATACCGGATCGATTGGCCTTTTTTCAGGCAGGCCCTTAGAAACGTGGCGGAAATATCCAGCAGAGGCGCTTCTACAAATTTTACCTGTGGATGATTTCCAAAAGCGTGGGATTTTGAATTCGGCCGCGGGTACACATACAAGCCGGTGTATTCGAGGATTTTTTCGTAGTTCTTCCAATTCGGAAATTGTGCCAGGTTATCTTCTCCCATGATCAGCTTGAACTCGTGCTGCGGAAATTTTTCCTGCATTCGGATCAGCGTATCAATGGTGTAGCTCGGCTTCGGCATGTGAAATTCCACGTCCGTGACTTTCAATACCGTATTATCAGAAATAGCCCGCTGTACGAGATCGTAGCGATCGAATTCGTGCAGCAGGCTATTATTTTTTTTAAAGGGATTTTGAGGACTAACAACGAACCAGACTTGTTCCAGGTCCGTAGTGGTCGCCATGGTGTTGGCGATGATCAGATGCCCGATGTGGATGGGATTAAATGATCCGAAAAACAGCCCGATTTTCATGGTACTATGACGCGATGAAATCCATAACGAGCTGCTCAGCTTTTACCAGCGTTTCTTCGAGGTTATCATTCACGAGCGATACATCGAATTTATCTTCAAAGCTCAGCTCGTACCGGACTTTTCCGAGACGGGTTTCGAGCGACTTTTCCGTCTCTGTGCCCCGGAATGTCAGCCTTCTTATAATTTCATCTTCGGAAGAAACTTTGACAAAAACAGCCAGCGCATCGTCGCGATAAATTTCTTTTAATTTAAGTCCGCCTTTCACATCTACGTCAAAAAGCACGTGTTTGCCTTCGTCCCAAAGCCGCTGTATTTCAGTCTTGAATGTGCCGTAATAATTGCCGGCGTAAACTTCTTCCCACTCTGCAAATTCATTATTGGAAATGCGTTCGCGAAAATCTTTTTTGGCAAGAAAATAATAATCCTTTCCATCGACCTCATGATCACGGCGCTCACGGGTCGATGCGGATACAGAAAAAGCCAGGAGCTCTGGAAATTTCTTCAATAAATGTCTGACAATAGTTGTTTTTCCGGAACCGGAGGGGGCAGAAAATATGATAAGCTTACCTTTCACAAAAACAGATTAACTGTTAATTTTTGATATAATCTTATCCATAATACTTTGAGGGCAAGGTTTTTTCTCAATTTTCATATTAAGAGAATCCTTAATGCATTTTTCCAAACGATAAGCCTCGATACAAGGAATGCATTTGTCCATGTTTTCGCGAAAGTGATTTTTCTCAGCTTCGCTCGCCTCGTCGTCCAGGATAGCCTGAATGATCTTCATACACTCCGCATGGTGCTCGCAGGTATGCTTCATGATTGGTTGTTGCGCTCCTTCTGTAACAGAAGGCGTTATTGATGCATTCATTACTTAAAATGAAATAAGAATAGTGGAAATAAGTACAGTTGTACCCTATAACCGAATAGGTTGCAAAAAAAGTTTCACAACCTATGAATCGTAACCCATTGAGGCTGCGTAACTCTTGAGTTTTTCTTTCAATAAGTTACGCGCACGGTGTAGTCTTGATCTTACAGTACCGATCGGAATGTCCAGGATTTTGGCCATTTCTTCGTAAGTAAAACCTTCGATATCACAAAGGATAATCACCGTCCGGAAGTCAACAGGCAATGCATTGAGCGCATTTGCAACCTCATCACCAATCAGCTCCTGAACTGCGTCAGCCCGTAAATCGACCGTGTAAGTAGTGTCAGAAGCTTCCTCGGAATTATAGGTTGTTTCAACTTCCTGATAATCTACTTTGGATGGTTCTTTGCTCTTCTTACGATAATCGTTGATGAAGCTGTTTTTAAGAATCCTGAAAAGCCAGGCTTTCGCATTAGTACCCTGCTCGAAAGAAGAAATAAAACGAAAAGCTTTTAAGTATGTGTCTTGAACCAGGTCATTTGCATCGTCTTCGTCCATGGTAAGACGGAAAGCGAAGTTGTACATGGAGTCGATGTGTGGCATGAACTCACGATTAAATACTTCATAACGAAGATCATCCGTGTATTCATTAGTCGTGAGCGTTTCTGACATGGCAACTAACATAGGAATGCTGAATTTACAAAGATTAACAACAGCTCCAAACCGTACAAATTAAAAATTGATGAATGGCTTTTGAAGCACTTTCCATGTATCAACATCAAATTCCGAGCCAATAACCGGCATCGGCCAAAATGTCATACTAGCGTTTGGAAAAAAGTTCCAGGAGGATAATAAGTAGCGTGGTGAACAATGTGCTGGCACCAATGCGGATCAGCGTGTAAAGGATCATTCCAAAATTGTTCATTTCCATTAAAAAAAGCATGGAATGATGCAGAAGTATCAAAGGCAGTACGTATGACAGGAACGCGCCAAGCCCCTGCGCCCTGATCCCGACCTCTGCTCGCTCGGCCCCGCGCGACTTCATCTGGTAATGTATCAGGAAAGGCCGGAGGTAAGCAATAAGTACGGTCGCAGAGGCGTGCATCCCGAAGGTATTGGAAAAAACATCCACCGTGAAGCCGATAGCGAAGGCAATCAGCAGCAAATACATTCTGTCAATGTCAGCGGGAAGCAGCAGCACGCCGGCAATGTAGATGAAACAGAATGCATAATTGAACAAGACAATGTTGCGCATGAAGAAGATCTGCAAAACCAGGTAGAGCAGGATCATCAGGGAATATTGTATTGCTTCGCGTAAACTCATCGCTTTTCCAGGGTACGTGCCTTCAAATCTTCCTGCTCCACAAGTTGTTGATTTTGCACCACATACACGTAAGAGAGATTCCGGAAATCCGTCGCCAGGCGCAAGGTAATGTTGTAAAAGGTCTGATTAGGGTGAACCGCCACATTCTGGACCTTTCCAACCATAATACCCGGAGGAAATACAGAGTTCTGGTCGGATGTTACGGCGGTATCTCCTTTGAATATTTTGGTATACTTCGAGACGTCGATAAGATCGATCAGATTAGGATCTTTTCCAGGCCATTTGGCATAGCCGATCTCTTTGCTCCTGACAAGCTTGGTCGAAACCATAAACTGTGAATGCAGGATGGAAGTCACTACTGAATAGTTTGCAGAACAAAAACGTACCTTCCCTACCACGCCCGTAGCCGAAATGACACCCATACCCGGTTTTACACCATCGACGGCCCCTTTGTCAATCGTGAGCACATTGTTGGCTTTGCTGGTTTCATTATCCACCACTTTCGCGATGGTATAAGTAAAACGCGAGGCAAACGCAGAATCTGGCACATAGCCCGCCGGAGCGTCGAGCGGCTGTCTTTGTGTGAGCGAGGTAACCTGTGCGTGCAAACGTGCATTTTCAGCTGCCAAATCCGCATTGATTTCGTCCAGTTTGGTGAATTCCCTGGCGGAATTCGAAAATGCCAGGGTTTTAGCCACATAGTAATTGGACGTATTGAAATAAGTCGCGCCCCAATAAGTATTGCTACGCACAATAAGCCACACACTGAGCACTTCCAGCAATACAAAAACCAAAAAGAAACGATTCCGGACTACGAAATCAACAAGTTGGAGCATGGGCTAAAATGTTCACACACAGTTCATCAATCGGCACACGATGTGCGGCGTCCGACGCACATTGCGTAAAAATAAAAAAATCAGCAAACTGTGAATGAGCTGAATCCTAAGAAATCAGGACAGGCTTGTAAAGTTCAAGATTTTTCAGGACCTCGCCGGTTCCTTTTACTACCGCTTTCAGTGGATCGTCGGCAATGTGTACCGGCAATTTGGTTTTCTGGGCGATACGTCTGTCGAGTCCGTGGATAAGCGCGCCGCCGCCCGTCAGGTAAATTCCGTTTTTGAAAATATCCGCAGAAAGCTCAGGAGGAGAAATTTCAAGGGCTTTCATGACACCCTCCTCAATTTTTGAAATAGACTTATCAAGAGAGTACGCTATCTCACTATACGTTACACGAATTTCCTTTGGAATACCGGTCATCAAGTCACGTCCGCGAATCTGGTAATCGTCGAGCGGAACTTCCAGCTCAGGAGAAGCAGATCCAATCGCCATCTTGATCAGCTCAGCAGAACGCTCACCGATCAAAAGGTTGTGCTCACGACGCATATAATCGACGATATCTCTTGTAAAAACGTCACCCGCAATACGTACCGACTGCTCGCAAACAATGCCTGACAGCGCTATAACCGCGATTTCCGTGGTTCCACCGCCAATATCCACGATCATCACACCATTTGGCTGGGTAATGTCAATGCCGATACCGATTGCCGCAGCGATGGGTTCGTGCACCATATATACTTCTTTCGCGCCGGCATGCTCGCAGGAATCTTTTACAGCACGTTTTTCAACTTCGGTGATCCCGGAAGGGATACAAACCACCATGCGGTGGGAAGGGGTAAAAAAGCGGCTACCGGTGTCGATCATTTTGATCATTCCCCGGATCATCATTTCGGCTGCCGTAAAGTCAGCAATTACGCCGTCTTTCAGTGGTCGGATTGTCTTTATATTCTCGTTTGTCTTCTCGTGCATCTGCATCGCCGTGTGGCCGATGGCTAAAACTTTGCCAGTGGTTTTGTCCATGGCAATGATCGAAGGCTCGTCAACAACTACTGTATCTTTATGAATGATGAGGGTATTTGCAGTACCCAAATCGATTGCTATATCGCTAGTCAAAAAATCAAACAATCCCATATAATTTATTAAAATTTGCGCTCCCTTTGATTTCAGGTTGGCAAAATTACAGATTATATCCCACAAACAAAGGCATTTAAAAAATTTCGGCCTGTGCCCTAAAATGCCCCAAAATGCCCGCTCTGAGGCTTATTGGGCAAAGAAATTACAAATACTGCGTACCTTTGGTTTACTATGGGAATCAGATCACTATTGAGTCGGCCGCTGGCAAAATACATTGTGCAGCAGCAAAGAGAATGGATGGCGCGGAGCGTCGAAGTGCAGGAAAAATGGCGCCTCGAACTGGTGGCAAAAGCGGCCGGGACCGAGTTTGGAAAAGACCATTTTTTCAAGGATATCCAGACCTACTCCGACTTTCGGCAGGCAGTTCCTGTCAGCGATTATGAAGACCTCAAAGGGTATGTAGCTAAAATTAAAGAAGGTCAAAATGACATACTTTGGCCGGGCAAACCCCTCTACTTTGCTAAGACTTCGGGAACTACTTCGGGTACCAAGTATATCCCTATTTCGAAAGACTCCATCTCCAATCACATCAACTCGGCGCGCAATGCCATTTTGACGTATATTGATGAAACCGGAAAATCGGCTTTCCTGGACAAGAAGCTCATATTTTTGTCCGGCAGCCCGGTACTGACAGACACCGGCGGCGTACTGACAGGTCGCTTGTCAGGTATTTCGAACCACCACGTGCCCGCATACCTGCGTTCCAACCAAATGCCCAGCTATGAAACTAATTGTATTGAAGACTGGGAAACTAAGTTGGACAAGATCATTGATGAGACATTGCACCAGCCGATGTCGCTGATCTCTGGGATTCCGCCCTGGGTGCAAATGTATTTTGACCGAATCATTGAGCGTACCGGAAAGAAGGTCAAAGACGTTTTTCCGGACTTTTCACTCTTTATATATGGTGGCGTAAATTTTGAACCTTATAAAGCCAAACTGTTCGAATCGATCGGAAAAAGAATTGATTCGATAGAGCTATATCCAGCGTCGGAAGGCTTTTTTGCTTACCAGAATGTGCAGGATGATGAAGGACTTTTACTTCTTCTGAATACCGGTATATTTTATGAATTTATTCCGGTCGAGCATTTTTTTGACGAAAACCCGCCAAGATTGTCAATCGGGGAGGTGGAAGTCGGGAAGAATTATGCGGTGATCGTGAATAATAATGCAGGTTTGTGGGGATATTCTCTTGGGGATACCGTCAAATTTGTTTCTACCAATCCTTATAAAATTCTGGTAACCGGCCGGATCAAGCATTTCATCTCAGCATTTGGCGAGCACGTGATCGGTGAGGAAGTGGAAAAAGCCTTGCGCTACGCGCTGGAAAGGCATCCGGAGGTCGAGGTCATCGAGTTTACCGTCGCGCCCATGGTAAATTCCGCAGATGGCGGACTTCCTTATCATGAGTGGCTGGTCGAATTTGCCAAAATGCCCGTAAATATGGAAGCATTTCTGGCCGACATTGACAGAAGGCTGACCGAGCTCAACATATATTATAAAGACCTCATTCAGGGCAGCATTCTGCGGCAGTTGCAGCTGGTGCCGTTGCGCAAAAATGCTTTCATCGACTATATGCGGGCAAATGGTAAATTGGGAGGACAAAATAAAGTACCCAGGTTATCGAACGACCGGAAGATCGCGGATGAACTCATAGCATTGAATAGGTCGTAGATTCTCAACATTGATTTGAAATGAAAAAAAATATAGCGATCCTCGGCTCTACGGGCTCCATCGGGACACAGGCCCTGGAAGTAATTGAGGCAAATCCGGAGGTTTTTTCGGTTTCTGTCCTGACTTGCGGCGATAATGCTGACTTACTGATTGAGCAAGCTGCCAAATTTCAACCGCAGGAAGTGGTGATCTGCAATAGTGCTCATTTTGAAAAAGTAAAATCTGCGCTTTCTTCTTATGAGATCAAAGTGTACCACGGCTCCGAAGCATTGGTGTCGGTTGTAGAGTCTGACTCGGTGGATATTGTTTTGACGGCGATGGTAGGTTACGCCGGACTTCTGCCAACAATCCACGCCATTAAAGCTGGAAAGAACATTGCGCTTGCGAATAAAGAAACATTGGTGGTAGCCGGTGAGCTGATCACAGCTTTGGCTAAACAATACAATGTCAGCATCTATCCGGTTGATTCTGAACATTCAGCCATATTTCAATGTCTGGCAGGCGAAGAAAATAACCCGATTGAAAAAATTATCCTGACGGCTTCCGGCGGACCATTTCGCGGAAAAGACCGCGCATTTCTGGCCGGGGTAACTAAGCAACAGGCTTTAAAACATCCCAATTGGAGCATGGGCGCCAAGATCACGATCGACTCGGCCACATTGATGAACAAAGGTCTGGAAGTGATCGAAGCCAAGTGGCTTTTTAACCTGAATGCTTCTCAAATCGACGTGATCGTGCATCCCCAGAGTATTGTACATTCTTTGGTGCAGTTTGAAGACGGTAGCATGAAAGCGCAAATGGGCTTGCCAGATATGAAATTGCCAATCCAGTATGCGCTGCATTATCCGTACCGTCTGAAATCAACATTTCCGCGATTCAATTTCATGGATTACCCATCACTGACATTTGAAAAACCGGATCTGGAAACATTCCGAAACCTGGCGATTGCTTATGAAGTGCTGGAAAAGGGCGGAAATGCCGCCTGTATCGTAAATGCCGCTAATGAAATTGCAGTCGATGCCTTCCTGAAAGATAAGATAGGATTTCTGGACATTTCGGACGTTATTGTCGAAAGCCTCGCCAAAATAGCTTACATCGGGAATCCTTCATATTCCGATTATGTTGAAACCAACGAAGTTACGCGGCGCTTTGCCTCAGAATTGATCCAGGTTAAAGTATAAATGAAAACCATCTTTCTAAAATACTTGTCTGTTGCCCTTGCCAGTACCTTAAAGTTTTTCGGAGGACCCATCACGGGTGTTATTCTTAAACTGACCTGGATTGAAACGGCGATTTGCTCGGCTATCGGCATGATGGTGACGGTACTAACGCTAACGTATATAGGTGGAGGGATTCAGGCGCTTGTCAAAAAACACCGTAAGTCGACGCCTAAAAGATTCACGAGAACCAACCGGCTGGCGGTTAACATTTGGAGACGTTTTGGCATTATCGGCATCGCATTTCTGACGCCGCCTCTGTTCACACCCATTTTCGGGCCAATTCTAGCAGTAGCATTTAAGGTACCACGACACGCAATTTTCCTCTGGATGTCCATCAGCGCAATTACCTGGGGACTGGGTATTTCCTACATTGCCCACAAAGTGCATTTCATCCAGGATTGGATCAAATAATCAATGTTACGGCTGATCCTCAGCGGCTGTTCCAAAGTGGCTATTCCTCAGCGACTGACTTCTTTCTTAGGAGCCGAAGTTTTTTTCATGAAATCACCTTGTGAAAAGTATTTTTCGATCAGGCAGTACATTAAGATAAAGAAGTACCGGCTTCCCATTTCCTTGATTTTCAGCTTGGATTCACCGTATTTCCGGTTTGTCCAGCTGTTTGGTACTACCGCGTAATTGTATCCGCGCACCATGGCTTTGAGGGGAAGTTCGATGGTTAAATTGAAGTGTGGCGCCAGAAAAGGCTTAATGCCTTCAATCGTTTCGCGTTTGTAAAGCTTAAAAGCATTGGTTGTATCGTTGTACTTAATACCCATCACAATGCGGACAATGAAATTGGCAATACGGTTGATGAATTTTTTCAAGGCAGGATAGTCGATCACTTTGCCGCCTTTTTCCCATCTGGAACCGAACACGCAATCATAATCCCCTTCCAGCATTTTGAAATAATATTTCGCCAGATCCTCCGGGTCGTCGGACATATCGGCCATGAAAACGGCTACGCAATCACCTTTGAACCGCTCCAAACCATACCGCACCGCATAGCCAAAACCGTTCGGGCCAGGGTTTGTGTAGTAAACCAATGTTGGAATCCGTAAAGAAAGCTCGTCCAAAACCCGCAGCGTACCGTCTTTCGAATTATCATTCGTGACGCAAATCTCATGCGGGATATTGTATTTATTTAATGTAGTGTGCAGCGAAACCAGGGTGTGGGTAATCGATTCTTCCTCGTTATAAGCTGGTATGACGACGCTTAACTTCATATATCTGGATTGTTGAAACAGTACAAATTAAAGATTATTAATTCGAACTGCCAATTTTTTCAAATGCGGCCAGGCGCTCATCGTAGCGGGCAATCGTCTTTTCAATGGTGTTATGATATTTGTATTCGAGCCATTGATCTACGTTTTCAAACATTGCCCGGCGGTTGACCAAAAACTTTTGATTCGTGTTCGCATGTACATTGCTGAGTCCGGCACTGTGTTTGCGGTAAACCCCCATCACGTCGGACAGGTAACCGATTTTTCCTTTCGCCGCGAGCTGGATCATGATCGCCCAGTCGCCGGCAGCAGCGGTGGCGTGCCAGCCAGCGAAGTCTAATGTCAGGAAATGATTGCGGTACATCCAGCTGGCGGTAGCAAAAAACCAGTTGTCTTCCAGAATATCCTGGATCGTCGAAACTGCTTTTTGATCCGGTTTATTAAATGTATGCGAGGGAGAACCATCCTCATAAGTCACCAGCATATTGTGATGACAAACCGAAAAATCCGGGTGGCTATCGAGAAAATTGACTTGTTTTTGGAGTTTCAGCGGGTCCGTCCAGTAATCATCACCTTCACACATTGCGACGTACTCACCTTTACAGGCTTTCAAAAGTTGCAGCACATTATTTCTGCCAGCAAATTCCCGCGGCTCTTTCGGTCCCAGGTTTTCCTTATGTAAAAATGCCCTGATCTTACCCGGATATTTATCAGAATACTCCTGAATAATAATAGGTGACGAGTCCGTAGAAGCATCGTCACCTATCACAATTTCAAAATCAAAATCCGTCTGCTGCATCAAAGCCCCATCCAGCATCTGGGTAATGTACTGTTCGTGGTTGTACGTAGGGACGCAGACGGAAACTTTCATTCTCAACTAAAAACTTCTTTCAACTGGGCCACACTTGGAAAGTCGGGCGTCACCAGCTCAGTTTCAGGTTTGTAAATGTAGGCCATCGGGTAGCCGCGCTCGATGAATGTTGGCTCGTCGAGGTTGTTATATCTCAATTGTACAGACCAGCGGATGTTGCGGGTAATGTTGTTGCCAGACTGGTGTATCAAAAATGCGGAAAAAATCAGGATATCGCCGACTTGAAATTCCGTTTGAACAAAATCTTCATCCTTGATTGTAGAGGTAATCCCGCCCTGGTAACCCGAAGTACTCGATTCCTGTAAGCCGATCTTGTGACTGCCCGAAATCACTTGCAAAGCGCCGATATCCGCTCCCGCATCTACCATCGGGAACCAGATCACCGCGCTGTCCAGAGAACCCTGGCCGGTCCGCCAGTCCTGGTGTGCGTCCAGTTTCCAATGTTTACTGCCGTCTTTGGATAAAAACCGGCTGTTGAATTGCATCGCCGCGCGCGCTCCGATAATCGGATTGGCAAGACCAACATCCTTCAAAAGCTGCTCGATTTTCGGATCAAGTCCCAGCCTGTGCAGCGAAAATGTATGCTGAACTGTTTTGCCGGTATTGACAAATGCATTGAAATCCTTCTCAAAAAACTCAAACATGGCATTCTCAAAAGCATCGCGGTCATCGATATCCACCGATTTTCCGGTTACTCGTTTGATCTGCTTGTTGAAAATTTCCCGCGCGTCGCGGTATATGTTATTGATGACGTCCTTATCGAGAAAATCTCTCAAAAGGACATATCCCTCACTGTTGAACTGTTCCTGAAGTGTACTCATTGTAAGATCAATTTTTGATTATGCTCAAAATTAATGCTCTCTGAAAATCAATGTCCTGATGTAAATCAGTGCATGAAAGGATTTTAGTCTTCCCAAACTGCATAAGCAAATCCGGCAGCGCCAAAACCGTTACCATTATATAGCAAATACTTTTTGCCATTATGCTGGTAGAAATTCGCGTAATCGATCATTTGATAATCAAAATCCTCCGGATTGTCGGATTTCTCAATTCCTACCAGGTGATCTTTTCTTTCCCAATTCGTCCCGTCAACTGACTCGGCGTAACCCAGGCGGTAGCTCTGGTTACGATCCGTGCGGTAGTCGCGGGTGTGGCGGTAGGAGTAATACATTTTATAAATACCATCTTCCTTGAACACGCTCGGGCGGCCTACTGCATGCAGAAAATCGTCGAAGTCCAATGTTGGAATGTCGCTGATTTCCCAGTGGATACCATCTTTGGAAGTAGCCGATTGTGCTCGGTAGTAAGGCTCGGGATAATCGTGGATGTACTCGCATTTGTGGCCGGAAATGTACCACATCCGCCAGGTTCCGTCTTCGTCGATCATCACCGAAGGCTGCGCTGCCCAGATCGGGTTTTGAATGCTGCGGTCCATGATGGGGCCGGTAAACATTTTTTTGAATGATAAACCGCCATCCGTACTTACCGCAAGTCCCATCGAAAGCCGGTAGGAGTTGTGTGTCCGGTTCCAGCCGGTGTAATACAGCCAGATATCACCATTTGGGCGGTCTACAAACCAGGAAGGCATCGCGCCGGTTTCATCATATTCACCCGGGCCACCCAGTTCCAAAATGGGCTTGTCGTGGATGTAGAGGATCTTTTTCGGATCGTCGTAATCCACATCCAGGAATGTCGGGCGTGACTGGCCTTTTGAATCTCTGGAAGAAAAATAAATGCGAAGAAAATCTTTATGCTTGTAAGCGAAAGGTACCTGCGCGTGCGATAGACTGTGCGCCAATGTGCCGTCCGGCTTGTATACAACTCCTTTTTTAACCCACATGGATTTGAAAAATTAATGATTTGACAAAGCTAAAATCTAGTCGACGGCCTTTTCGGCACGGATGCGCCAGGTATCGACGAAATCTTTTCCGGGAATCGGCAGATCAATGTCCACCTCCGGCGCTTTGGCAGTAACCCGGTATTCCATGATATAAAATGCATTTCCGAAAACGTAATGCAGCTTGAAGTTTTCAATGTTGGCCGGAACATCTTCAATAGGCACCTCTGCACGGAACAATGGATTTGCCTTTAAAAGCGTCGCGTAAGTAGGCGTATTCCGCAACCATGGCGCAACACTTTCGTCACCAACAACCACTTTTCCACCAGGACGGACCACGCGGGTCAACTCATCAAAAGCTCTTTTTCTCTCTGAAAACGTATTAATTCCACCAAAATGGAAAACAGCGTCGAACGTATCGTCAGGAAAAGGAAGGTAAGATCCGTTGCCCAGGAAATAATGCACATTCACATCTTCGGTGGACAATTTATCCTGCGCCAGTTTGAGCATATTGGGCGATAAGTCGGACAATACCGCAGTACCGCCAGGTCTTACCCGGTCCAAAATCAATGCGGAATCCTTACCGGTACCAGCGCCTACTTCCAGTGCCGTCATACCGGGTTTCAGCTCCATTAAATCAATAAAGAATTGTCTTGTAGAAGCTTCGTCGGAATGGTTGAGCGTTTCGAAAACCCAGGAAACACCTCTGTCATATCTCAAAAATGCCTGATCATAAAGATATTGCTCGCGGGCATCTTCAGGCAGTAATTCCTTGGGATATAACATATTAACGATGCCGGTATCGCCAATTTCGTAAACGGTACCATCCTGGCTAGTGAGTGTCTTGCCGTCGGCGGCCAATGTTAACGGGGTTCCAGTAAGCGGACAAACCAGCGATTCTAAAAACTCCTTTTGATCCATTTTGTGGTATAATGATTGATTCGTGTCTGGTCAAAATTAGTTTTTTTCTTTGGAAGAATATCCACCGCAATGTGTCTCTTTATCAAAAGGGCCGCGAAATGGCGGTTTAAGAACTCTCCGGCGAGCGATTCTATTTATTGTTACCTTTGGGAGATTCAGTTCATCAAATGTTGGTCAGCGTTAGATTTTAGTTTGTTATGTCCCAGCTTCAGGAAAAAATAAAGGCACTTGCCAAAGCCCAGTCCGCAGATATCATTGCCCACCGTCGCCACCTGCACAGTAATCCGGAATTGTCTTTTGAGGAATTCAAAACAGCCAAATATGTCGCTGCCGAGCTGACTGCAATTGGATTAAGCCCACAGGAAGGTATCGCCGGAACAGGCGTGGTAGCATTGATCGAGGGCCGAAATCCTGAGTCAAGAGTTGTCGGTTTGCGGGCGGACATGGATGCACTGCCGATCCTGGAAGCAAATGATGTTCCCTATAAATCGACGGTTCCTGGCGTGATGCATGCCTGTGGACATGATGTGCATACTTCATCCTTGTTGGGTACCGCGCGGATTTTGAATCAACTGAAAGAAGAATTTGAAGGAACCATCAAACTGGTTTTCCAGCCTGCCGAGGAAAAAGCGCCGGGCGGGGCATCTTTAATGATCCGCGAAGGTGTTCTGGAAAATCCAAGACCAACCAGCATGGTAGGCCAGCATGTGGCACCTAATATTCCGGTGGGAAAAATCGGTTTCCGCGAAGGAATGTACATGGCGAGTACCGACGAACTTTATCTGACTGTCAAAGGAAAAGGAGGCCACGCCGCAGCACCGCATCAGCTAGTCGATCCGGTTTTGATGGCATCGCACATCATCGTGGCTTTGCAGCAGATTATCAGCCGAAATAGAAATCCTGCAAATCCTGCTGTTTTATCGTTCGGGCGTTTTATCGCGGACGGGGTTACCAATGTGATTCCCAACGAAGTAACCATTCAGGGAACCTGGCGCTGCATGGACGAAGAGTGGCGGGAAGATGGTTTGAAACGAATGAAAAAAATGGCCGAGAACATTGCCGAGGCGATGGGCGGAAGCTGTGAATTTGAAATTTTAAAGGGTTATCCTTTCCTGAAAAATCACCCGGAACTGACCCGAAGAGTAAGAACCGCCGCGACAGGCTATGTAGGTGCCGAAAATGTGATCGACCTGGATCTCTGGATGGCGGGGGAAGATTTTGCCTTTTATTCCCAGGTTGTCGATTCCTGCTTTTACCGGTTAGGGACCAGAAATGAGGCGCGCGGCATTATTTCCGGCGTGCATACCCCAACTTTCGACATTGACGAAGATGCGCTGGAAATTTCCACCGGACTGATGAGCTGGCTGGCAATTTCCGAACTTAATGTTTAGGAATGTAGCGTTTGAAGTAGCTATTCACTTTCAGGCTGATCACGCCGAAAATCGCTTCTTTAAAAATTCCGCGTGACATTTTCGATGCGCCTTTGGTACGGTCTGTAAAAATGATCGGTACCTCGGCGATCTTGAAGCCATATTTCCAGGAATTGAATTTCATCTCGATCTGGAATGCATAGCCGATGAATTTGATGTTATCCAGGTTGATGGTCCTCAGTACTTTGGCAGTGTAGCAAATAAAGCCTGCGGTTGGATCCATGACTTGCATGCCGGTGATCATTCTTACATAATATCCTGCAAAATAGGACATTAAAACCCGGTTGATCGGCCAGTTAACCACATTTACACCCGTAATGTACCGCGAGCCGATCGCGACATCATTGCCTTCTTCGGCGCAGGAGCGATAGAGCCGCACCAAATCTTCCGGCGGGTGGGAAAAATCGGCATCCATCTCGAAAATATACTCGTAACCTTTTTCCAGCGCCCATTTGAACCCGTGAATGTATGCTGTACCCAATCCCAATTTCCCCTGTCTCTCTACCAGATGCAGCTTTCCTTCATATTCTTTTGCCAAAGTTTTCACCACATTGGCAGTTCCGTCCGGCGAGCCGTCGTCAATAATTAAGAGGTCAAACGGATGATTCAGGCTGAATACTTTTCGGATGATGGCTTCAACATTTTCGATCTCGTTGTAGGTTGGGATCACTACAATACAATTATTCACAAGCTAGGGCTGTTTTAAAGTTTTATGTGTGAAGGAATTAGTGCTTTTTCAAAGTTTAATGTCATTCTTTTTCTCCCGCGTCTCGATCTTCTTGTTCACCTTTTCATAAATGCGGGTCATCAGTTCCGGCCGCGTCATATAATACGCGTAACTTTCACGATAGGCCACGGTATCCACCTTATATTTCTTCCAGACGTCGTCTTTTAATTTGTTAAAAATCATTAAAGACGAATCCAGCGACCTTAATTGCAGCCGGTTTACCCGCGATTCTGCCAGGTGAATGTCTGTCAGGATCGTCGCCATTTGTTCTTCCGACAAAGTGTTTTTCGGAGGCTTCTCATCTTCCTTACAGCCAAAAACCTGCAAGCCAAGCGTCAGAAAAAGCATTATCCCATACCGTAAATTCATGGTCGACCGCCGCATAAGTATCAAAATGCATATCTTTGTTTGTATACATTTGATAACAAAGGTTGCAAATTTTTCGCAAAACTTATGTTTGAGCAGTTCCTGGGAAAGCTGAGAAAGTATGAAATAAGGATGCGGAAGGCGGTCACCAGCGAGCGGCACGGCAATTTTCACTCAGTTTTCAAAGGGTCGGGGCTGGAATTCGACGACCTGCGGCTCTATCAATACGGCGACGACGTACGGGCGATCGACTGGAATACTTCTGCAAAAGGCCACGGCACATTCATCAAGATTTTTAAAGAAGATAAAGAGCAGACGGCATTTTTTATGCTTGATGTCAGCGCATCCCAGCAGGTAGGCGAGATCCGGCGGCTGAAAATCGACATTGCCAAGGAAATTTGCGGCGTACTTACACTTTCAGCCATCCAGGAAGCAACGCGCGTCGGGTTACTCTGTTTTTCTGATAAAAATGAAAGATATATCCGGCCTTCCGACGGCATGAAGCATGGTTACGGCCTCATTTCGGAGCTATACAAGCTCGTACCGGAATCTACCAAAACCAACATTGCCGACGCGATCCTGGTTACTTTAAACCTGCTGAAACGCCGGAGCCTGATTTTCCTGATTTCCGATTTCATCGACATCAATTACCAGCATAACCTGAAAGCACTCGCCCGGAAACACGATTTGATCGTCATACATTTATACGATTCAAGAGAAGTGAACCTGCCCGGGCTTGGCATTATCCCGCTTTATGACGCCGAGAAACAAAGTACTGTCTGGGTCAATACTTCTTCGAAACAATACCGCGAGGAAATGTCGAACCGGTTTGGAAACCGCAGTGCAGAATTGAAGAAGCTCTGCCACCAAAACCGGGCAAATTACATGGCGATCAACACCCAGGAAGATTATGTTCCGGCATTGATCCATTTGTTTAAAATCAGGCGTTATACCAAAAGTTCTGCTTCCCAGCCCTGATATCCATGACGAGTTTGAATGCAACATTGAGATGGCTTGCCGGCGTAATTTTTACGTCCGTCCTCTGCCTGAATGCTGCTTCGGGCCAGAATTTGAAACCATCAGGCGTATTTTTAACAGACAGCATTGAAGTAGGAAAGCCCGTTTATTTTGCCCTCAGTGTCCGCCACAGCCCCGCGACCGAAATTTTTTTCCCGGATACTTTATTTAATTATTCGCCTTTTGAGCTGATTTCGCGCAAAAGTTTTGTTTCCAGCACCGACGGCAGAGGTACATTGGATAGTGCGGTGTATCATTTGGTTTCATTTGATGTTTCGGCCGTACAATCACTGCGGCTGCCGGTTTACGTTTTTCACAGGAAAGATTGCACGGCTGTTTTTACACAAAGGGATTCTGTTTTCTTAGCAAAAAATAACATGATCCAATCGAAGGATAAAGCAGTCCTCGAAGCTGAGACGCGCGTGATGCCTCTGGCCAGACAATTTAATTTTTCTATCCTGATCGGCTCTTTTGCATTAATAATTGGGATTGCAGGCAGCATTTACTGGGTTTTTGGGCAGGACATTTACAAGCAGTGGCAGCTGATCAAATTGCAGCGGCGGCATCTGGAATATTTGCGCTCATTTAACCGTCTGATGCGGAATGCGCGGGAAAGGAAGAACATTAAAGATGCTGAAAAAGCCATTATTGTCTGGAAAAATTATCTCGAAAGGCTTGAAAGAAAACCTTTTGCCACGTACACTACCCGCGAAATTATTGATAACATGCCGGACGACGAGCTGGCGGACGCCTTGAAAAACATGGACGGCATCATATACGGCGGACAGGGAAAATCCAAAAATATGGATGTGTACCTCGAAGTGCTCAAAACCGGCGCAACCCGGATTTACAGGAACAGGCGCAGGTTTATTCTGGACAGCCCGGTGGTTTAAAAAATGGATAACTGGTTTTCACTTAAATGGTTTACCTACGAGACTTTCCGGTCTTATGACTGGGCATATCCATACCTGCTGTACCTGCTTCTTTTTGTACCGGTGCTTTTCTGGCTGCGGACTGCTTTTCACAGAAAACACAAGCAGCGGCTGGCGATCACCCATACCCGCGCCGGGGGACTGGCCGACTGGCTCACGCTACTGCGATTTGTGCAGCCGGTATGTGTCGGATTAGGGGTTTGCCTGATCATTGTGGCCCTTGCGCGCCCGCAGGTCATTTCCGAGCGCCGCGACCAGTATTCGGAAGGAATCGATATTATGCTCCTGCTCGACATTTCGGATTCCATGCTGGAAAAAGATTTGACGCCAAACCGCCTGGCCGCAGCGAAAAAAGTAGCCCGGAAATTCATTCAGGGACGGTTGCAGGACCGTATTGGGCTGATCATTTTTGCAGGCGAAGCCGTATCGCTTTGTCCGCTCACCACTGACTATGAGCTACTTTACGGGTTTCTGGATGAAGTAAATCCCAAAATGATCCCCACTGCCGGCACCGCGATCGGCAGTGCGCTGGCCGTGGCCGTAAACCGGATGCGCGATACGCAGGGCGAAAGTAAAGTGGCGATCCTGATCAGCGACGGTGATAATACTTCCGGAAACCTCGGCCCTACGACCGCCGCGCAGCTTGCCAGCGCATTCGGGATGAAAGTGTACACCATTTCAGTAGGCCAGCCCAAGAAGGCAGCACAGGCAGATAGTACCCGCTCGACTGCATTATTCGACGAAGCAGAGTTACAGAATATTGCAGGTTTGGGCAATGGAAAGTATTTTCGTGCTACCGATAACTCTGCGCTCGAAACTGTTTTTAAACAGATCGATCAGTTGGAGAAAGTAAAATCAAAAGATATGCTGTCGCGTGATATCAAAGATTTTTACAGGATCTATCTTTACTGGGCCGTGTCGTTTTTACTGATTGCCATCGGGACGAAAAGTACATTCATGGCAAATATTCTGGAAGATTAATGCTGAGACCGTATTATAACATTGAGGTGATTGAGGCCGGGCTCGATGAGGTCGGGAGAGGGTGCCTGGCGGGGCCGGTGGTAGCTGCTGCGGTAATTCTGCCAAGAGATTACAAACATTCTTTTCTGAACGATTCCAAGCAGCTCACCAAAATTCAGCGCCTGGAACTGGAAAAGGAAATCATCCGCGAATCGCTTTGCTGGGCGGTGGCAGAAGTGGATAATGTTGAAATTGACAGGATCAACATTTTGAAAGCGAGCTTTTTAGCCATGCACCGGGCGGTGGACAAGCTAAGAATGAAACCGGAACATTTGCTGGTTGATGGCAACCGGTTTACGCCTTACCCCATGATCCCGCACACCTGCATTATCAAAGGTGATGCACATTATTTGTCGATTGCGGCGGCTTCGGTTTTGGCAAAGAATTACCGGGATGAATTAATGTCCCGGCTTTCCGCCCAATATCCGCATTATGGTTGGGAGCATAATGTGGGCTATCCTACTATCCATCATCGGAAAGCGATCGGTACGCACGGACCATGTTCTTACCACCGGATGACATTCAGACTGATCAAAGAAGACGGCGATCAGTCGATTGAGGAAGAAGTGGAGGACTTGGGTTTTTTATAAATGGGCACCGTACTGCAAGGCTCGCCGAACATTAAGCTTTGTACTACAGGTTTGAGTAACCGGCTGATTTCGACATAAGCCGAAACAGGCACAGGCACTTTGCTGCAGCCTTTCACGACCACTCTTTTTCCTCTGAATTCTTCCACATTAATTGTTCGGATCGCATCTGAAAAAAGCTTGTCTTCCAGCGCATTAAGGTCGCCAAAAACAATGGAGTTAGCGTAAGGTTCCAGGTACACAGCCAGCAGCATATAAGCCCAGGTCGGCACGATTGCGTCTTCCGAGCAAATCACGGAAATGTTTTTCCCCTGATATTGAGACCAGTCGTGTGCTTTCAAAAACTCTCTGAAATCTTTCTCACGCAGGATCATTCCCTGCCACAAGTTATCCTTGATATCATAAACAATGCGCTCGCCGGGATGGTAAAGTTCTTCCAGATCCAATGATACGATCCCGCTACTTGCTACCCGGTTGACGATTTCCTCAGTTTCCATAAAATCTTTTTTACAAAATGGCTAACACCATTTGAGCGCACTTTGTTTTGAATGTTAAGAGAAATTGACTTTTCTAGACCAGCGCGCTGGTTTTCTTCCGGGCAGGTGACATAAAATCTTTGAGATAGTAAGGCTCAAATGCGGCCACATCTTCAAATTGTTTTGCGTCAAATGCTTTCACAGCCAGCTCGCCGACAGTCCGGGCGGAAGGTTTGATGTTTTGCTGCAAAAAGATCGCATTCAAATGTTCGCCAAAAATGGGCTTGCATTTCGCCGAGCCATCGCCGAACAAGACGATTTTATGATTTGCCAATAAATCCTGAAATGAAGTTTCATCAAGAATAACCGCCTCCGTTTGTCTGACAAATTGATTTTGATCGTCAAAAACAGC
Source organism: Dyadobacter luticola (assembly GCF_005860805.1). Taxonomy (GTDB): domain Bacteria; phylum Bacteroidota; class Bacteroidia; order Cytophagales; family Spirosomataceae; genus Dyadobacter; species Dyadobacter luticola. Next base: position 40,388 of record NZ_VCEJ01000004.1, read on the forward strand.
GCAATAAACTTCCATCCGGCGCGCATCGATCATCGGGCAAAGCAAATGTCCCGGAAAAAAGCTGCCGACCTGCAAAGCCATCGCTTCCAGGGTGTTGATCGCAATCAACGGTTTGTCCAGTGCATAGCAAAGCCCTTTCGCCGTAGAAACACCCACACGCAGCCCGGTATAGGATCCCGGCCCTTTTGCAATCGCTACGGCGTCAATGTCATTCAATTGATAACCAGCATCGGTAATGCTGTTTTTAATCAACGTGGTCAGCATCGCCGACGAAGATTTGTCCGCAAAAAGATCGTATCCGGCAATCAGTCCGGCGTCATTGTGAACCGCGACTGAGCAGCCGCGGATGGAGGTGTCAATACTAAGTAGGAGCATAAAAGCAAAAGCCCGTCTTCTTGGACGGGCTGGAAATTATTTCTTTTTCAAAATTTCATTGTAGCGCGCCGGCTCTTTGAACAAGGCCAGTGCCGCTTTCACTTCCGGATCTTCATTGAAAGAAGCTTCCCGCATCCCTTTTTCAAGGTAATAATGTTTGATGATTTCTTCTTCCAGGATTTGCTTGATCTCCGGTTTGAAAATCTGCAAATCATTATCCTTGCTGTGGCTTAGCTTGGATTTCAATGCTTTCAGCTGATCTTCAATAACTTCCAGCGATTTTTCTTTCTTGGCCGAAGCTTCCAGATCATTCAGGTCGCGCTCAACCTGGGTGGTATAGTCATATTCTTTGTCACCCAGCCATTTTACAAAAGCAGCATAATCAGCGTCAGTCAAATGAAATTCTTTGGCCGGTTTAATAGTTGGGTGCTCAAAATGATACCTGACGCCGTAGTCGAAAAACAACCGATTTCTTCCAAGCGAAGTAGCCAGAGGGGAATATGTTTCTTTTTCTGTCAGAATATCAGGTAAGATACCACCTCCGTCGAAAACAGATCGCCCATTTTTCGTTTTGAATTCGGTCATCAGAGAATCCGCGATTTTACCGACGCTACCGTCATCATTGCGGTGGCTGTAATCGATCGCCTGAATACACCTGCCGCTTGGAATGTAGTATTTGGCAGTCGTGATCTTCATTTTTGTATTGTAAGAAAGATCGCGGGTAGTTTGTACCAGCCCTTTTCCATAAGTCCGCTGCCCGATCAGCACGCCGCGGTCATAATCCTGGATCACACCCGAAACAATTTCAGCAGCAGAAGCACTGCGGTTATTCGTCAAAACCACAACCGGAATGTCCGTATCCAGCGCAGGATTATAGGCGGTGTAAGTTTTGTTCCACTCACTTACCTTACCTTTTGTAGAAACAATCTCTTCACCTTTGGCAATGAATATGTTAGAAATTTCAATCGCCATATTCAGCAGCCCGCCCGGATTATCACGCAGATCCAGAATCACCGATTTCATGCCTTTGCCTTTCAATTCCTGGAATGCATTTCGCACTTCGCGGGAAGCACTGGCCGTAAAATCTTTCAGGTCAATGTAGCCAACACTTTCATTGAGCATGCCATAATAAGGCACATTGGTCACCTTTACAATATCGCGGTTCAGTGTAATATCCAGCGGCTTAGTGATGCCGTAGCGTTTTACGGTAAGCGTCACACTGGTTTGCGTCTGGCCTTTGAGCAATTTTCCGGTATCAAAATCCTCTCTCGTCGAAAGATCAATTCCATTGATTTTAGTGATTTCGTCGCCGAGCTGTAAACCCGCTTTTTGCGCAGGGGTATCCTCATACACCATCATCACCGTATGCTTGCCCTCCGCCGAGTTGATCATCGCACCGATACCATTATATTTCCCGGTGGTCATGGTCATGTAATCCTCAATGTCATCCTCCGCATAGTAAACCGTATACGGATCCAGCGACCGCAGCATATTATCTATACTAGTCTTGATCAGCAGGTTAGGATTAATTTCATCGACATAATAAGCATTCAGCTCCTTAAAAAGCGTGGCATAAATGTCGAGGTTGCGGGCAATTTCAAAAAGACGGTCGTCTTGGCGAAAGGAAAAGAATGCAAGTCCGCCAATCACCGGGACAGCCAGCAGGACGGAGCGAAGGTATTTTTTCATCTATGGTCAGGAATTAGATGGATTTCTCTGATGCGAAGAGGGCAGCCTTTCAAGTCGTTTGAGCGTTTGCCTCATAGCCGTTTCAATAACGTCATATGAAGTTATTTCTTTTGCAAGATATAAAAAAGCGATATAGGAAGGTCTGGCTTCGGCAGACAGGGAAAGCAGGCTTTCTTTTTGGAGACGATAGGCCTCTTTGCAGCGGCGGCGCACAAGATTGCGGTCGACAGCTTTTTTAAAACTTTTCTTGGAAACAGAAAAAAGGACCTGGGGAAGCGGGGGAGGGGACTGTGTTTCGTAAATGTACAGTACCCTGAAAGGAAAAAGGTAGAACGTATGGATTTCCGTGCTACCTCGCTTGAAAAGCCTTCCGATTATTCGGGGGCTGCAAAGACGTTCATTTTTGCCAAATGTTTGTTTCAAGTTCTTGTAGAAAAAAACGTCTGATAAGCTTGATGGTTACAAACTTATCAGACTATGAAAAGACTTTGTCTAATGACTCGGCGTCCCCGACTTACGTCTCCTACTCAAACTTACAAACGCGGATTATTGCTTGTGGCGTTTTTCGTCAGAAACGGTCAGTTTCCAGCGGCCTTTTTTGCGACGGCCCGCTACTACTTTACGCCCGTTTGCCGTTGACATTCTCTCACGGAAACCGTGCTTGTTTCTCCTCTTGCGATTCGATGGTTGAAAGGTACGTTTCATCTCAGTATCAAATTATTGCGATATAAATCTCTTCTAGTCTCAATTTCGGCTTGCAAAGGTAGACAAAAATTTTATTTATGAAAAAGATTGTAAAACTTTTTGTCTTCCATGCCGGGCAAACAAAAAAGCCACTCGTTAAAGTGGCTTTTTTCTCCGTAGCGGGAGCTGGACTCGAACCAGCGACCTTTGGGTTATGAGCCCAACGAGCTACCAACTGCTCCATCCCGCGGTGTTGTTGAAATGGAGTGCAAACATACTGCGTCTATTTTAACAATGCAACCTTTTTGTTAAAAATTTCTGCCTGTTTTCTCTCGATAACTCGTATCATACTCATTATCAATTGCAATTAGCTGGGCATAAAACCGTACTTTTGCAGAATAATTGAGAAGTAAGGGATTTTATGGAAGAAAAAGAAGAATCGAAAGCGCCTGCCCTCCGCAATCACCGCGCGGGTTTTGTCAGCATTATAGGTAAGCCCAATGTTGGGAAATCGACGCTGATGAATGTGCTGGTAGGAGAAAAAATGTCGATCATCACTTCAAAAGCACAGACAACGCGGCACCGGATTCTGGGTATATTAAATGGTAAGCACGAAGATATTCCGTTTCAGCTTGTGTATTCTGACACGCCGGGCGTGATCAAACCTGCCTATAAGCTGCACGATTCCATGATGACTTTTGTAAAAGGATCCCTGGAAGATGCGGACGTGGTTTTGTTTGTGGTGGAAGTGGGAGAGAAGGTTTCAGATCACGAAGTTTTACCATTATTAGGCCGTGCAGATGCGCCTGTTGTGCTGGTATTGAATAAGATAGACTTGTCGAATGACGAGGAAGTGAAGCTGAAAATGGGCGAGTGGGAAAATGAGATTCATCCCGCGGCAATTATCCCGATTTCGGCTTTGGAAAATGCCAACATTGAAACGCTTTTCGATGCGGTGATTACCAGGCTGCCGTTTCATCCGCCGTATTTTGATGAAGACGAACTTACCGACAAGCCGGAGCGTTTTTTCGCTTCCGAAATGATCCGCGAGAAGATTTTTCTAAACTACCGCCAGGAAATTCCGTACAGCTCCGAAGTGGTTATCACCGAGTTTAAAGAAAAGGACGACATTATCGTCATCCGTGCCGAGATCCTTGTTGAACGCAAGAGCCAGAAAGGGATCATTATAGGTGAAAAGGGCGAAATGCTTAAAAAAGTAGGTTCGCAGGCGAGGCATGACCTGGAAGCGTTTTTTGGGAAAAAAGTTTTTCTGGAACAGCACGTCAAAGTGGAACCCGATTGGCGGAGCAAGGAAAACAAGCTGCGCCAGTTTGGATATCAGGAGTAAATTTTAACAATGCATGAAGGGTGACATGTTGCCCGGACCACAATTAATAGTTAGTAAAAAATGGCAAATATTATTTCAATTGTCGGCCGTCCTAATGTGGGCAAGTCTACATTATTCAACAGGCTGACAGAGAGTCGCAAGGCGATTATGGATAATCAGAGTGGCGTCACGCGTGACAGACATTATGGTTACGGAGAGTGGACAGATCAGTATTTCACAGTTATAGATACAGGCGGTTATGTAGTGGGTTCCGACGATATTTTTGAAGGCGCGATCCGCGAACAGGTGGAACTGGCGATCGAAGAGTCGACGGTAGTTTTGTTTATGGTCGATACCATGTCGGGGCTGACAGATTTGGACAAAGATTTTGCGAATGTGCTCAGACGTTTTGACAAGCCGGTATATCTGGTAGCGAACAAAGCGGAGACGACCGAGCGCTACCAGTCTGCCGCAGAATTTTATGAATTAGGCTTAGGGGATGAAATCTTCGCTATTTCTGCACAAACCGGTTTTGGTACGGGAGAACTTTTAGATCAGGTTATCACGCATTTTGAAACCGCCGGCGTGGAAGATCCGGAAGCCGGTATTCCGCGCATCGCCATCATGGGACGGCCAAATGTGGGTAAGTCGTCTTTTTTGAATGTACTGACCGGCACCGACAGAAGTATTGTGACCGATATCGCAGGAACCACCCGTGACGCGATCCATACGCATTATAATGCTTTCGGGATGGAATTTATCCTGACCGATACCGCCGGGATCAGACGGAAATCCCGCGTAAAAGAAGATATTGAATATTATTCCACCCTGCGCTCGATGAAGGCGATGGAGGAATCCGATGTTTGTATCGTTTTGCTGGATGCTACTTTGGGTTTGGAAGGCCAGGACCTCAACATTATCGGTCAGGCAGATAAGGCTAAAAAAGGGATTGTGATTATGGTCAACAAGTGGGATTTGGTTGAAAAAGACTCAAAAACTGCGGATGCCTATAAAAAAGCGCTTCTCGAAAGACTTGCGCCGATGAATTACATGCCAATTATTTTTGCCTCGGTAGTTGAAAAACAGCGTATTCACCAGGTAATGGAAAAGGCGATGGAAGTTTTCCAGAATAAAACCAGGAAAATCACGACTTCGAAACTGAATGATGTGATGCAGGCCGAAATCGAGAAGTATCCGCCGCCGGCGCACAGAGGAAAGTATATTAACATTAAATATATGATCCAGCTGCCGACGCCCTCACCGACTTTTGTGTTTTTCAGCAGTAATCCAAAACATGTGAAAGAGCCTTATTTAAGGTATCTGGAAAACAGGATGAGAGAAAATTTCGATTTTTCAGGCGTGCCGATCACGATCTTTTTTAGGGAGAAATAATTTCTCAAACATACTTTATAGTAAATGCCGGGAGCGATCAGCTTCCGGCATTTTTCATTTGATCTTCTCTCGCCGACATTTCAGGTACCAAAATCTGCGGTTCGTCTTTTTTAATTCCTCTGCAGCAACCTTTTATATTAACTTTACATCTGTTAACTGATACATAATTGCCGTTTAAAATAGCCTTGTAAAAAATTTTCCTAAATTTTGTTAAAAACAAGGTACTATGTATTGCAAGATACCTAACAAAACATATATATTTGTAGAGTCAATTAGTTAACACGATTTCAACCCCGGTTATACCTGAACGACTGAAAAATCAAAAGCCATGAAAACACTTAAACTGCTCATATTAACATTAACGCTTTTCAGCTACCAAGCTGGTGCAACCGGATACGCTCACAACATGTTTGTGGCACACAGAAAGTTGCAGACAGGTAAGGAAACCGTCACTGAAAAAGTGGTGGTGAAAAAAGCGAAAACAGTTGTGAAAGCAAAAGCAACTGTTCAGGTAAAACAAGCTGCTTTCGTAAATGTCGATTTGACAAACCAAGCGCCAGCAACTTCGACGCTTAATGAAAGAGTGCTGGAAGAAGGCCCAATGTCATTTTTCGACAGTGAAAAAAGCGACGATGGCGACGAATCAATGGTAACCAAGCTGGTATCAATGGTTCGCTGCGTGATCTACACTTTCCTGGGGTCGCACCTGGGCTGAGAAGTTTTAAAAACTAGCTACATACAAAACCAAAAACCCAAGGCTTATGTCTTGGGTTTTTTATGTCCGTATTTTGAAATTGGCGTCCTCAACCAACTGTATTCGTCAATGTTCCGATTGGTTCGATGGTTATATGCACCACATCGCCCTGCTTCAATGTAAAATCCGAAGGCGGAATGATGCCGGTCCCTGTCATGAGATAGGCGCCTTGTGGAAATGCCATTTCGCGGAAAAGATAATGCAGCAGCTCGTCCGGTTTACGCTTCATTTGGGACAAGGTTACCTCGCCATTGAAAACTTCCTCGCCATCGCGGATAATCGACAAGTCGATCGTGGTATCATCTCCAAGCGGATATTCGGGAACATAAAGGCAGGGTCCGAGTGCTGCGCTTCCTGTATATGACTTAGCCTGAGGTAAATACAAAGGATTTTCACCTTCAATGCTGCGGGAGCTCATATCATTACCGATGGTATATCCTTGCAGCACACCAGCAGTAGAGGCAAAAAGCGTCAGTTCCGGCTCCGGCACATCCCAGGATGAATCCCGCCTGATCCGCACGTCACCTTTGTGGCTTACAACCCGCCAGGCAGTCGATTTAAAAAATAATTCCGGACGCTCAGCTTCATAAACCCGGTCATAAAAGCTTCCTCCACCGGCTTTTTCCGATTCTTCCATCCGCGCCGTGCGGCTCCTGAAATAAGTTACGCCCGAAGCCCACACTTCCTGCGATCCGATCGGCGCGAGCACTTCCGGCATCGGAATGTCGTCGGTAAATGTCAGCGGGATTAGAGATTCGATCTGAATTTCGAGCCACTCGCGGAGGTTGTCCCGGTTCACGGCAAGGTCCCAGTCGGTTTCATGCAAACGATAAAAAACGTCCTCATTTTCAAGAAGAATGCCATTTTCTGTTTTATATAGCTTCATTGGATGCGGGTAATGTTTAGGCTTCAATAAGTCTCACGCAGATTTTCTCTACTGTGATATTACGGTTTCTGTGGATATTTGGGCTATTTTGACAATCTATTTACCCGCCACAGCCTTTCATCAATCGGGATTCTTTCCTGAGCAATCAATGTGATTTCCTCAAAAAGCGGGTGCCGTGGGTGGAGAATAATGTTTTGCGAGAAAGGGACGATGACGGAAGGCAATGCTACGGCGAGTACATCCGGTTTTAACAACCAATCTTTCAGCCAGTGCTGCGTCCGTTCGTAGGTTTTTTCCTGCCAGAAATCAGGCATTTCCTTCCGTGAAAATGTGCGGATATCGTCCGGGATTTGAATGGAAGAAAGCCAGTACGCAGGCAAATCCTCATAACGCACACCAGGCGCGTGGGCCAATGTTTCTACCAAACCCAGCTCAGGAGAAGAAGTAGTGTACAAAACGCCGGTTCCTTTGGGATTCCACCGGGCGCCGTAAAGTCGACTTCCTTCGGTTGAAAGTGCTTGTGATTTGAATTTTTCCCTAACAATTCTGTAAACTACCGGCATGCATATCAAGCTGGAAGACCATAATCCAGACGGCCCAAAACTTCATCGACCAATCCAAAACCGGTGATCGTATCCATTAATTGCAGCGGCGACTGATCATTCAGCTCGCGGACTGGCGTTCTCAGCCAGTAGAGCACCGTACTTTTTTTACCTTCAAAAGTATCCAGCGCGTGTGTCAGAATGTTTTTTAGCAGAATCAATCGCTCAGAAGCGTCGGTTCCTAGCTTTTTTTCCGATTGAATGCGGTGAAGATTGCGCGGCGTCATACCTAACACATAAGCTATTTCATTGTCGGTGAGGCCGACCAGCTTTGACACGTCATCAGCAGCGGAGCGCAAAACTCCCTCTCTTGATTTTTCAACAATGTGAAACCCCAATGCAGGTTTTGAACCATACGGAACAAGATCATCCTCAAACATTAATAGCGCCATAGCCCTCCCAAAGTGAATTCTGTCACTAAGATAAGTGACTTTATTCAAAATCAAATCTTCTCCCGCAGAAATGTCGCCGTATAATTATCTTCCAGCTTCGTCATTTCCTCCGGCGTTCCGGTAAATGTGAGGTAGCCACCTTTGTCGCCGCCTTCGGGGCCGAGGTCGATGATCCAGTCTGCGGATTTGATGACTTCCATGTTGTGCTCGATGATGATCACGCTGTCGCCTTGCTCTACGAGTGCGTTGATGGCTTTTAGCAACTTTTTAATGTCGTGGAAATGTAGTCCGGTGGTAGGTTCGTCGAAGATGAAAAGCGTTTTGCCTTTGTTGGAAGAACCTTTGCCGAGGAATGATGCCAGCTTTACGCGCTGTGCTTCTCCGCCGGATAATGTGTTCGAAGATTGCCCTAAACCGACATATCCTAATCCTACTTCCTGCAAAGGCATCAATTTATCTGCCAGCTTTGGCTCGGACTCTCGGAAAAACTCAATCGCCTCATCCACAGTCATATCCAGGATTTCAGCGACGTCTTTTTCCTGGTAGCGCACTTCCTGGATTTCCTGTTTAAACCGTTTTCCATTACAGCCTTCACAGGTCAGATAAATGTCGGCCATAAATTGCATTTCGATTTTTACCTGACCTTCACCCTGGCAAATTTCGCAGCGGCCGCCATCTACATTAAAAGAAAAATGGGAAGGTTTGTAGCCACGTGCCTTGGAAAGCGGCAGGTCTGCCATCATTTGGCGAATATAATCGTAAGCCTTAATGTATGTTACCGGATTGGAGCGCGACGATTTTCCGATCGGATTTTGGTCAATCATTTCGATCGCCTCGATGCGGTCGGTGCTGCCGGAGAGTTCATCAAACTTCCCAACTTCCTCGCTGAATTCCCCTTTGAGGCGCATCATGGCGGGGTAGAGGATTTTCCGGATCAATGTGGATTTGCCCGATCCGCTGACGCCGGTTACAACTGTCAGATTATTAAGCGGGATTTTTACGTCCAGTTCTTTCAAATTATTTTCACGCGCACCCTTTATTTCAAGGTGATGCAGAGATTTGCGCCGGATTTTTGGCACTTCAATCGAATCATTTCCCAAAAGAAAATCAAGCGTATGTGACTTCACATCCTCTTCATCCGGGTCAAAACCACTGTCACGCAAACCCGCGATATCTTCCTGATTTCCCTGAAAAACTACGTGACCACCGCCCGTACCGGCCTCAGGACCAATGTCAATGATCTGGTCCGCCGCGTGCATCACTTCCTCTTCATGTTCGACCACGATCACGGTATTTCCCAAATCACGCAAAGATTCCAGCACGCCTACCAGCCGCTGCGTATCTCTTGGGTGCAGCCCAATGCTGGGTTCATCCAGAATGTACATTGAGCCTACCAGCGCGCTTCCCAGCGAAGTTGCCAGCTTAATGCGCTGAAACTCACCACCAGATAATGTGCTCGTCAGTCGGTTTAATGTCAGGTAACCCAATCCCACGCGGATCATATAGTCCAGGCGGGTTTCGATTTCGGTTAAAACGCGCCGCGCAATTTCACGGTCGTGCTGGCTTACTTCCAGTTTTTTAAAAAATGTAGAAACATCCTGGATCGGCATTAAAACCAAATCCGTAATAGAAGCGCCGCCGATTTTCACAAAAGACGCATCTTTCCGCAACCGCGAACCGCGGCAATCGGGGCAAGTTGTGCGGCCGCGAAAACGGGATAGCATAACCCGATATTGTATCTTATATGTCTGGGTTTCGATCTCGGCGATGAAATCATTGATACCTTGAAAATACTTGTTTCCAGTCCAGAGCAGCTCTTTTTGCTCGGCGGTAAGATCTTTAAAAGGTCTGTGGATCGGAAAATCAAACTTCGCGGCATTACGGACCAGCGGCGAAAGCCACTCATTCATTTTTTCGGTGCGCCAGGGAGCAATCGCACCTTCGTATACCGAAAGATTTTTATCAGGAATCACCAAATCAGGATCAATTCCCAACACTTTTCCAAAACCTTCACACCTTTTGCAAGCACCGTAAGGATTGTTGAAACTAAATAAATTGACGCTCGGCTCTTCGAATGTGATCCCGTCCAACTCAAATTTGTCCGAAAAAACGCGCTTTTCCACATTCACTACCTCCACAATACAAACGCCCTCACCTTCAAAAAAAGCAGTTTGAACCGAATCCGAAAGCCGGTATTGCGTATCCTCGTCATCATGCCTGATCCCCGCACGGTCAATGAGAATAAAGATTTGGTTGCCAGCCTGCGAATAGTTATCCGGATTTTCCAGCACGTCCTCAATTTGCACTACCTCATCATTCAGCACAATCCGGTTATAACCTTTTGACAACAAAATCGTCATTTCTTCCTGCTGCGAGCGGCCTTCGCGCACCAGCAGCGGCGCCAGGATCATCACCCGCGTGCCTTCTTCCTGGCCCAGCATGTAGTTGACCACGTCGGTCACCGAATCCTTTTTAACCAGATTCCCCGAGACCGGCGAGTAAGTATGGCCGATCCTTGCATATAATAATTTCAGATAGTCATAGATTTCCGTCGAAGTACCAACCGTCGAGCGTGGATTTCTTGTATTGACTTTTTGCTCGATCGCAATCGCTGGGGAAATACCTTTAATGTACTCAACCTCAGGCTTTTCCATCCGGCCCAAAAACTGGCGGGCATAGCTGCTGAGACTTTCCACATACATCCGCTGACCTTCCGCAAATAAGGTATCAAAAGCCAGCGACGACTTGCCGGAGCCGGAAAGTCCAGTGATCACGACCAGCTTGTTGCGGGGGATGGCTACATCAACATTTTTAAGATTATTAACCCGGGCACCTTTGATCAGAATGTATTTTCGTGGATCCAGATCATCGAATTGGGAAGCCTCAATCCGCGGTACAGCTAAATGCATCATAGGAAAAATTCAATTGAATATCCGGTACAAGTTTGTCATGCACCGATCTTAAGGTTAACCAAAACCGCAGTTATTTAGTTTGGCGTCCAGAGTCTGCAAAAGCTGGCGGGCTTCGTCAGAGAATGAGCGAACTAGCTTTCAAAAAAGTCATTCCTTTTTCTCTGGCTTCCTCAAAAATCGGGTCGGCAAGATAGCCGAAATTTGTGACGTCGGACATACAATCCGAAAGAATTGTTACTTTGGGTATCAATGCAGGTGCACTTGTGAGTATCTGATTTATGCTAGTCGCAACGCAATGTGAGCGGGCCTCGCCGGCAACAAGTACGGTATCGAATGTTTCCAATGTTGCCAGAAATGCCGTATCCAGCTCTGTTTCGGGCGCTCCGGCCACCGGTACCTGCGCTTTAAAAACGCCGAAATGCTCGGTCAGCGGATTGATACCTTTTGAAATCGCGATATAATCACGACCCGTAAAATGTGTCCAGGCCAGGATTGCATGCATTAAAGTTTCGTCGAGCGAAGCGCCTTTTGAGCCGACCAGGCAATGTTCTGGCCAGATGAAATGTTTGAATTCGCCCTGCGCCTCCAATTTTTCGAGATATTCGAGCACGTATTCTTTGTGGTACCGCGGCGTCCACTTTCCAGATTTCACAGCCGCGGCGGTAATCAATGTAAATGGCGCGACCGTATTTCCGTTTTGATCTTCCCAAAAAAGCGGGTGCGCAATGTCGAGCACCTTATGCGTATCCAGCGTCACGAAAATGCTGTCGATCTTCGGCCCGTCCAGCGCGATCAGGTTGGCGATGCGCTCCATATCTTTTTCCGCGCCGGGTACATATAATGTTCCTTTTGGATTACAAAAATCAAATTGCGCGTCGATGATCAGCAGGGCGGTCTTTTTCATATGGATTTTTAGTTTGTATTACATTAACCTTCCAGCTCCTGCGGCAGTTCGAGCTGGCGCGCGTACATTTTGGAACACAGGCTGTACACCGAAGCCAGCATCCGGTTCGCATCTTTCAGATAGTCCACGCGGTAATCTTCTTCCAGCTTATTAAACTGATTTACAATCGTCAGCGCTTTTTTGGCAATGTACAGTGCGCAGGTATCGGCGCGGGACGAGTACGTTTTCAGAATATCCGGATATTTCTCCATAAAAGTATTCAGGAGAAAAAGGTTAAGCTCCAATCCGCCGATCTTATCCTTGGTCACTTTCACATGATACGCAATGTCACCGCTGAGGTTCCGCATATCCATCAAAATCCAGCCCGGCGTGTTCTGATTGAATTTTGAAGTCCGGATAATGTTCGCGGTAATATCTTCGCGGCGCTCGGGAATGGTCGAGCTGTCCTCAATCAGCTCAAAATGAAGTCTGTCTGAAAGCGTTTTGTCTTTGGTAATTAGCCTCAGCAGTAATTTATCCTTTTCTTTGACAGGCATATGTACGATCGCCTTCTTAAGTATGTCAGGTAAGGCCATTCAAATGCGTTTTGTAACTTTAAAATTCGTTCGGGACCATTCAGGGGTCTAGCAAAAATATCAGATATGCGTAAATATCTTTCAATAGGTTTAAGCTTGGCTATCGTTTTAATCTTTCTATATACCCTTTTTAAAAACGCCCAAAACACGCCTTCCTTTGATGATTACGACACCACGCTGAATTTTATCCGCCGCTTTTATTTCGATAATAACCCTATAAATGTTCAAAAAGATATCCTCCTGAGCCGGCACAACGAGCACAGGATCGTTTTTTCAAAAGCTGCTGCAGCGATTTATTTCTACATCTTTCATGAGATCAATTTCAGACATCTTATATTGTTTCAAAATATTCTGCTAATTGCCTTTTTTGGATTATTGCTGGTTTTATTGAAACAAAAGAAATTGCTCGTGCCCGAAACCGTCCTGCTCTCCGCCGCCTTTCTTTTCAGCTTGGGTTTCTGGCAGGTAACATTTTACTATTGGGGAGGAATTCAGCATTATACGGTATTTTTCTGCTCCTTTCTTTGCCTGTTTTTGCTTAATCAAACAACCCATCCGGCGAGCTGGAATTTTTTATTTTCCGTCATCGCGGCTACGGTCGGCGTCATTTCTTTTGGCAACGGTTTTCTTGCACTTTTTCTCGGAGGCTTTCTGTTGGCCGTCCATCGCCGGTGGAAGTTGCTGGCAGCCTGGACAATTATAGGTATTGCGCTGCTGACATTCACCTTTTTCTACCAGCCTCCGGCCGAAAATGACGCGCTCGTAGGATTCAATGTGGAATGGATGGCGCGTTTGTTGTTTACGTTCCTCGGAAGTTTCCTGTATATCAACCCAGGTACCGGACAAAATATGAATATCCTGGTCTGTATGCTGGCAGGCTTGCTTGTCTTTCTGACCTGGATCTGGCTATTTTTCAAAGGATATGCATTCAAAAATCCGCTGCTTTACAGTCTATTTTCCTTACCAGTGCTGACAGCGATCATCGTAGCGATTTCCAGGTTTGAAACAAAAGCAGCAGGCGGCATCGCTCCGAGGTATATGTTCTTTACAGCGACGATACCCGTTTTTTTGATACTGATTTTAATGGATTTAAAAATCCTGAAAACGAAACATTTGCAGATCCTGGGTGCATTTGCTGCGCTGATCTGGGCGGGATCTTACTATTATAATGTACGTGCCCTGGAAAAGTCAAATACACAGATCGCAGCTACGCTTCGGAAGTGGGAAGCCAATCGGAGTACGTCTTTGATCGACGGTAATAAATCGGCCGAATTTTCGGAAATACTGACCTGGGCGGTGGACAAAAAGGTGGTCACATTGCCTGGCGGAGAGGTGGTTTCAAGATGAAGAGAATGTGAATGTTGCTTCCCGGCTTTTGAAAAAGGGGGCATTAAGTGTTAAATTTCGATTTTGTACTCAAATTTTAAATGCCAATTATGGTTTCAGTGGCTATGTGCACTTACAACGGGGCGAAGTATTTGCCCGAACAGTTGAAGAGCATTGCTGACCAGACAGTTTTGGTGGATGAACTAGTGGTGTGCGACGACCGGTCCAAGGACGATACGATCGCGATCATTCAGGCATTCGCCGCTACCAGTAAATTTCCGGTCCATATTCATATCAACGAGCAAAACCTCGGCTCGACCAAAAATTTTGAAAAATGCCTCTCATTATGCCAGGGAGACATTATTTTGCTCACCGATCAGGACGACAGATGGCGAAATGACCGGGTGGAAAAGCAGGTAACTTATCTGAATCAAAACCCGGATATCGACGCAGTTTTTTCCGACGGAATGATCATGGATGATTACTCCGAACCCGTCGGCAAGACGATGTGGCAGGAAATTGAATTTGATAAAAACGGTCAGAACAGGTGGAAAAGCGGGAAACCCTACGAAATCCTGTATACCGGATTTGTAGTAACCGGCGCCACGATGGCTATCCGGAAATCCTGCCTCGAAAGGCTCGTACCATTTCCAACACACGTCCCCGACCTCATCCACGATGCCTGGATGGCCGTGGTGCTGAGCTTGCAGGGAAAGATTGATTTTATTCCGGAACCATTGATTTACTACCGGATGCATTCCACGCAGCAGGTCGGTTTTGGAAGTAAAATCGAGAAGGTGCAGCTGAAAGACCGTTTTGTGCGGGACCGCGAAAGAAAACTGGCCCCGCTGAGAGAAAAGGCTGATAAGCTGAATGAGCTATACCTGCTGCTCCGCGCCATCCCTTTTGTGCCGCGCGAAAAGTTGCTCAAACTGTATTTGTCGCAGAAACATTATTATACCCGCGCCTCGCTTCCCGGCAACCGGCTCCGCAGATTAAGTCCGGTTTTGAACCAGGTACTGAGAGGTTATTACCGGTTTAGCAGCAAGGATTGGTGGCTGCCCGCGATGGGCGATTTGTTTGAATAAATCATGGGAAAAAGCATGCTCGACAAATCTTCTGTGGCTGTAGTTATACCGGTATACCAACCGTTTCTCACTGAAAATGAGGAGATTTCGTTGCAGCAATGTTTGAAAGTTTTGGCAGGATATCCGATCAAAATCATCAAGCCGCGCAGTCTCAGTGTTGACTTTATTACAAAAAAATATTCCTCAATCGAAGCCATCTCGCTGGACAGCCAGCATTTTGAAGGCATTGCTGCCTACAACCGGCTGCTGATTTCCCTGGATTTTTACAAACAGTTTTCAGCATTCAAATTCATGCTGATTTACCAGCTCGATGCATTCGTTTTTCGTGACGAGCTGCTTCAATGGTGCCAGGAAGGATACGATTACATTGGCGCGCCGTCGCTGCATAATCCTGAATTTGACATATTACCTGCCGCGTCTGCTCAGACTTTCGCGGATGCATTATCAAGCCGCCGGTTTGTTTTAAATGGCGGGCTTTCGCTGCGGCACATTCCGGCATTTATCCGGTATCTAAAAATTTACAATACATTTTATCCAGCCTGGGTCGGGAATGAGGATATGTTGTTTTCGCAGGAAGCTACGCGGCTCATTCCCATGAAATTATTCCTGAAAACGCCCTCCTGGCAGGAAGCGCTGCGTTTTGCTTTTGAAAAAAGTCCTGCTGCTACTTACGAGCTGACTGGCCACCAGCTACCTTTCGCCTGTCACGCCTGGGAGCGCTACGATCCCGGATTCTGGTCTCGATTTATTCCTGAGAACCAGTAACTTAGATAGTTTAACAAATTTTAACAAACTATCAGGAATGTTCGGGCGTTCTTGCAGGTACTTATTTTTAACCATCGATTTAATACCATGAAATTCAAATTGCTACTGGCATTTTCCGTCGCGATTATACTTTCATTCAAAGCCAGTTTTGGACAAATTACCGAGAATCCCAAGGTAGACGAGCAGTCGCAGCCTTATGTGAAGATCAAAAAAGTGGAGCTGACCGACAATTATACAATTGTCTATCTTCAATTTACGGAAACAAAATCCAGTCAGCCCCTTCCAAAACAATTCCGTTTTCCACTACCGCAAGGCCCCGATCAGCAATATAAATTTGGCGGCGGCAACGAAATCTGGCTCGATCCGGAGACAAGATTGTACAAGCCCGGTGAAATAGACAAGAAATTTAAATTCATCAAAGCCGAGAACATTCCGACCACCAAAAGAAGAGAAGTAACCTCCGGCGAAACCGTCGATTTTGTCGCGTATTTTGAGAGGTTAACGCCTGGTATTGAAGAGTTTGATTTTTACGAAGGTCGCAGTCAACAAGGCTCGCAATCATGGAATTTTTACGGGATACACGTTAAAAACCCTTTGAAAAAAGAGCAGGCTAAGACGCCAAAGCCGGTTGTAAAAACAACTGAGCCTGTTCAAAAACCGAAAGAAGAGCCAGTTGCGGTGGATACTTCAAATTCTGTCGCGGAAAAAGAAGAGCTGCGGGTTCCGAAAAAAGTAGGTGAAACCATCGCCCTGCCGAACATTTATTTTGAAACTTCCAAGTTCACCTTATTGCCCGAATCCAACGCAGAGCTCGACCGGCTGGTGAAGATCATGGAAGAAAGTCCAACACTAAAAATCCGCGTGGAAGGACACACCGATAATGTCGGTGATTTTGACAAAAACCTGGAATTGTCCCGAAAAAGAGCCGAAGCCGTCAAATCCTATCTCACGGAAAAAGGCATCGAAGCCTCCCGCATCGAAGCCAAAGGCTACGGAGCCACCCGCCCCATCAGCAAAGGCAACGCAGAGGAAAGGAAGAAGAACCGGAGGGTGGAGTTTGTGGTGACGGGGATGTGATAGGATAGTCATTTGTGGTCATTTGGTCATTTGTTGTCAGGTATTGTCAGGAGTAGTCAGATGTTGTAAAATTCTAAAAACAACACCTGACTATAAATGACAATCAATGACCACTAATGACTACAAATCACCCCTTCCTACCTCGCCTTAATAATATTCGTAAACTCTCTGGATTTAAGAGAAGCTCCGCCTACAAGTCCACCGTCGATGTCTGGTGAGGCGAAAAGTTCTGGCGCGCTGGCGGCTGTGACGCTGCCGCCGTAGAGGATGGAGATTTCTTCGGCAACATTCGCGCCATATTTGGAAGCAATGTGCTGGCGGAGTGCGGCGTGCATTTCCTGGGCTTGTTCTGCGCTGGCAGTCAGGCCGGTACCGATCGCCCAGATGGGTTCGTAAGCAATTACTACTTTAAGCAATTCTTCTTCCGTCAGGTGAAAAAGGCTTTCGGTGATCTGGTTTTTTACAAATCCGATGTAGTCTTCATTCTGGCGCTGATCCAGCGATTCGCCGCAGCAGAAAATCGGAGAAACCCCATTTGCAAGCGCGGTATTCACTTTTTCTGCCAGCAATGCATTGGTTTCATTGAAATATTGGCGGCGCTCGCTGTGGCCGATCAGCACATATTCCACGCCGATGGATTGCAACATTTGAGCGGAAATTTCGCCGGTAAATGCACCGGAAACTTTGTCGGAGCAGTTTTGCGCTGCTAGCGAAAAGTTAGGTGCATCCTCAATATATTTTTTGATGGTAGTAAGGTAAATGGCAGGAGGGCAAAGGATGATTTTGGCGTCATTTTGAACTTCATCTTTTGCCATATTAACCAACTCGGATGTGAGCGCAACTGCTTCATCCATCAGTTTATTCATCTTCCAGTTACCGGCAACAATTTTCTTGCGCATGAGAAATTTTTTATTGTGAAAAAAGGTCTTTTTACGCAACAAAAGTACCATAATTTCATCATTTGCATGATTTTACAACTACTATAAAAATATTTCTGAAAGTTTGTACTTATGAAGATTTTTTTGTGTTTAATTGAGAAGAAAAATATTATTTTTACTTAATTAACCAAATGGGTGCAATTTGAATACTAACGTTTACACAAGATATAAAGACAGAGTTAAGCCATTTATAATCAGCGTGTTTTGTATTGTTAACGTAGCAACTTGAAAAATAGATTTTAAAGAAAGGAGGCCACGATGAAAACGTCTAAGTGGTTATTTTTAGCGATTATACTTTTTACTACCCGCGCAGCATTAGCCAACTCATCAGACATTCCCCCGGTTTCAGAGGAGCGGTATGGCTACTTTTTAGAAAAAAACCACAAATCTGCACGCATTCCCTTTGAACTGCATTCCAACCTGATCCTCATTTATGTGAAGATCAACGACACTGATTCCCTGCGTTTTATCCTCGACACTGGCGTTAGCTCGATCATTGTTACAGACCCCTACATTCTCAAACCCGACAAGCTGCGTTTAACCCGGAAGGTTAATCTCACCGGTGCCGGCGAGGGAAAATCTATTTCAGCGCATGTGGCCATCGACAATCGTTTTGCGATGGGCCGGCTCAGGGCCAATCACCAGAACATTGTGGTGCTGGAAGACGATTTTCTCAGGCTTTCCGAATATGTCGGCGTGCCGGTACATGGCATTTTTGGTTATGAAGTGTTCAACAACTTCGTGGTAACCATGGACTTTGCCAAAAAAGAGCTGATCCTGATGCGCCCCGAAAAATATCATTACAAATCAAACAAAGGCGACAAGCATCCGCTGATCATTGAGGATACCAAGCCTTTTACAGACGCGGTAACCCTCTTCGCCGACGGTCGCGAGCACCCGATCCGGGTTTTGATCGATACGGGCGCGGGTCATGCGTTGCTTTTGAACAACACGCCCAAAGAATCTTTCCGACTGCCCGAAAAAGTGATCCGTGCACAGCTGGGCCGCGGTTTAAATGGTGTAATCAACGGAAATCTTGGCCGGATCGACCGGCTTCGGCTCGGCAGGTTTGAGATGGACAACATTGTAGCCTCTTTTCCGGACAGTATTTCTTTTGGTTCAAAAATAAAAGAGGGCAGCGAGCGGCAGGGTAACATTGGCTGCGAGCTGCTGCGGCGGTTTAGGGTGACGATGAATTACCAGGAACGCTACATGGTGCTGAAACCGATCAAAAGCCGGTTGCGTGAAAAATTCGAGCACGATATGAGTGGGATGGAAGTGCGCGCCGAAGGCAGGGACCTGCATTCGTATTTTATCAACCACATTGCCGACGATTCGCCGGCTTTGCGTGCTGGTTTACTCGAAGGTGATCAGCTGCTTTTTATCGACGATCAGTCGGCTTCCGAGCTGAATATCAGCGACATTTACAAATTGATGCAGCGCGGCGACGGCAAGAACATCGACCTGCTGGTAAAACGCAAGGGGGATATTTTCTTTACCCAGATTACCCTGAAAAGAATGATTTAACTACATTTAAGCCAAACTAAAAACTGGCTTATTTGGAACGCCTTATCGTAACGGAAGACGGCTCGCATTCTTTGTTCAGCGCACAATTCAATCAGCAATATCATTCGCTTCAGGGTGCTTTGAATGAGTCAAAGCACATTTACATTAACCTCGGTTTGAAACCTTTTCTCGAAAATGCCACGGAAACCGTGCATGTTTTTGAAATGGGTTTTGGGACGGGGTTAAATGCTTTTCTGGCCTGGCAACTGGCCGACGCGCTGCAAAAGCCGGTACATTATATTTCCGTGGAAGCTTATCCGGTAACATTGGAAGAAGCTGCAACATTGAATTATGAGGCCTTAATTGGCGGCAGCGGATTTTTGAAACTGCACGAAGCATCATGGTCTGAAACTCATCAGCTTTCCGAATTTTTTATATTCCAAAAGGAAAATACCCACATCCAGGATTTCACATCGGACAAAATGTTTGATGTGATTTTTTATGATGCCTTCGATCCGCGCGCCCAGCCGGAACTCTGGACAGAAGAAATATTTTCAAGCGTAGCGGCCCAAACGCATCCGGGCGGCGTATTGGTAACATATTCTTCCAAAGGAATTGTAAAAAGAGCATTGGCGGCGGCCGGTTTTAAGGTGGAGCGGCACAAAGGTCCTGGCCGAAAAACGCATGTTTTGAAAGCGATCAGATCCTGAGAACACCGGCATTTCGCGTAGCCAGCATAATTTTTTAAGAAGCGGTCAGCATTAACACATTCAAAAATGAATTACCAGGAAATTATAAGCCAGGAATTGAAAGAAGCGCAAAATGTGCTGGATAACTTTCTGAATGATCCGGCTAACATTGAAAAAATAGAAAGCGCGGCAACATTGATGGCGGAGGCGATCAATAACGGAGGGAAAATCATTTCATGCGGAAATGGCGGGTCACATTGCGACGCCATGCATTTTGCCGAAGAACTCACCGGCCGGTACCGTGATAATCGCCGCGCACTACCTGCTATCGCGATTTCGGATGTGAGCCATATCAGCTGCGTGAGTAATGATTTTGGTTATGAATATGTGTTTTCAAGATATGTGGAAGCATTGGGCCAGCCGGGTGACATTTTGCTCGGGTTAAGTACCAGCGGAAATTCGGCCAACATTATCCGCGCCGTTGAAGCTGCCAAGTCCAAAGGCATGAAAGTGATCATTATGTCCGGCAAGGATGGCGGGAAACTCGCCGGAATGTCCGACATTGAGATCCGCGTCCCGCATTTTGGCTACGCAGATCGCATTCAGGAAATACATATTAAAGTGATACACATATTGATGTTGTTGATTGAAAAAATGGTAATCGCTTAAAAATGAACGTCCGCCCCTCCGCTTTGATCATTCAGGATAACAAGGTTCTGACCTTGCGCTATTGTTATGGCGACTCGGAAGTATATGCATTGCCGGGTGGTAATCCTGATCCCGGAGAATGTTTGTCAGAGGCACTTTCGCGGGAGCTTCATGAAGAATTGGGTATTAAGGCAAAGGTGAGCGGGATGATTTGTTCGGGCGAAGTGATTTGGCCGGAAATCAAAAAAGAAACACTTCACATGGTGTTCCAGGCAGAAATTGCATCCGGTACGCCTGTTTTAAATCCGGAAGAAACGACTGCGCTTGAAATAGTCTGGCTACCAATAAATGAGCTTGTTTCCAAACAGTTATACCCAAATGTCGGTACACAAATCCAGGCTTATCTTGATAAAAGCTGGGCCCCGGCGCACATTGGTACGCTCGTGCAACCTTATGTGAGCTAGACGTTTTTGCGCGACCATATATTCCTGTTGAGTTTCTATAAAAGAGAAACATACCGTACTTTTGCATTTTAAACGGAAGCAGGGTAAATGGAAAACGAAAAGAAGGAAAAGTTATCGAACTTCTTGATTAAGCGGACGGAGAAAGATGTATTATCGAGAGGACGTTCCATTTATAGTAGCGGCGGCTTAAAAGTTTCTAAACTTGATTACAACGGCCCCGGGAATGCTGAATTCAAAGTCAAAAGCGACTATTCCATTCAGTTTTACCAGATCTACATCCGGGATTTTCTTACGCCCCAGATCACCACAGAATGTTCTTGTCCCGATAAAAACGGTCTCTGCAAGCACCGCGTCGCGGCGATCCTGTACATTCTCGATAAAATGCCGACCATCAAACAAGTTGTCCATGATATGGCCGACACGGTGGTGGATTTGCCGGAACTGAAAGAGTTTCAGTTGAGAAGCCTGGTGCAGGATGAAGTCTGGCGAAACCGCGCGGCGATTGACGAGGTGGAGATTGTTTCTGCCAAAGAAGGCGAGGCCGAATGTCTGGTGACAGAAAACGGTGTTGACTATCAGGTTGCTTTTCAACGCATTAAGAATACAAGACAAGTACATACTTCCTGCACCTGCGGCCAAAAGTTGTGGGTACCGCTTTGCGAACATAAGCTGGCCGCATTGCTGAAACTCCGCGACGAGCTGGGTGAAAAAGCATTCGAGGTGATGCGGGATTTGACGGAAGAAAAAAATAACCTGCTCGCCGAATACGGTTATTCGCTGGAAGATCAGTATAAAGATAAATTCGATTTCCGGCTGGACGAAGAGGGCGGGTTAATGCTGATCAAGCTTGACCCGACGGTACAAAAAGTGGGGACTTACCAGGACTGGAAGTCGCTGAGAAAGCGGATCCTCCCTGCCCAGAATAACGGTTTCAACATTTCAATCAGTGAAAACGGTCAGGAAGACGAGGACCGGATTTCCATATTTGTGTTTTGGCCAAAAGGCAAAAATCATTTGCTGGACATTGGTTTCGGTGTTTTTTCCGTCAAATACAGCGCTAAATCCGAGAAGCTGACCAACATCCGGAACATTGCCGGCGGGTCGAGCAACTATTATTCTGCCGATGAAATCCCTGTTTTGAGTGAATCCGACGCCAGGTTGGTGCGTCTCGCCAAACATTGGGAGGAAGGTTTGCAGAAATTTGTGCGCAAGCAAGGCTGGGCCTATAATGCGTATCTGCATTTCGACGATGTGGGGGCGGACCAGCGTTATGAGGCAAGAAATTACGTTGGAAAGCAGCTTACCCGCGTTTTCAACGACCTCGATCCCGAACGTTTATACCTGGCCGACGGCGATTACATTACCAGCAACAACCAGCTTGTGCAGCTTGAATTGAACCGCGAGCCAGTCAGGCTGTTTTTTGTTTTGACAGAAGACAAAGAATTTATCACCCTCAATCCGTACGTCGAGCTGAAAGCCGGTACGCCGCTGGAATTGCAGAAAGTCGTTTCGTTCGACAGTTTCTGGCTGGGGATTTACAATGAGAAATTGCTTTTCCGCTGGGCAGGGCTTAGTGAGGCTGAAATGGTCGCCTATCTCAGTCAGAACGGATTTAAAATACGGGTTAAGAAAGAGTTTGCCGACAGTTTTCTGAAAGAGTGGATCATTCCGGTGACGGAGCAGTTTGATGTAATGTTCCAGACGCGTCACCAGGTCAGTTCCGGCCAGCTAACATTCAAGAAACCAAAGATTTACCTGAAAGAAGACGACGCGAATCTGCTGATCGTCCCTAGTTTTATATACGAGTCGGCGGACAGCGAAACTGGCGAAATCGAATTTTTGCACGATCAGCGGAGGTCGAAAACCAGTTTTGGTGAAAACCAGATAACCGTTCAGGAACGCGATTTAGCAGCTGAAAATAATGTTTGGGAGTGGGTGAAATCCTTGCATCCGAATTTCAAACAGCAAGCCGGCCAATCATTCTTTTATGTGCCTTTTGACCAGGTAATGAAGGAGGGCTGGCTTTTCAATTTTGTGGACGCGGCGCGCAAGAAGCATTATGACTTGCTCGGGTTCAACGATTTGAAAAAGATGCGCTTCAACCCGAACCGCGGTACCGTGAAAGTTACCACTTCTTCGGGTATCGACTGGTTTGATATGAAGGTCGAGATCAATTTCGGTGATCAGGTGGTTTCGCTGGCAGATGCCAAAAAAGCGTTGCTGAAAAAGCAGAATTACGTGCAGTTGCAAGACGGTACACTCGGCGTGCTGCCCGATGAATGGATTGCCAAGCTGGAACCGCTGCTGCAATTCGGCCGCGTAAATGATGACAAAATCCATTTATCAAAAATACATTTCTCGCTGATCGACGAATTGGTTTCCGAGGTGGATAATGAGGAAGTGTTCCGTGAATTGTGGGAGAAAAAACAAAAGCTCCTCAATTTCAAGCAGATACCCAATGTTGCGCTGCCTGAGAACATTAATGCTACGCTTCGGCAATACCAGGAAGAAGGTTATAAGTGGATCCATTTTCTGGATGAATTCGGCTGGGGCGGTTGCTTAGCCGACGATATGGGTCTTGGGAAAACATTGCAGATGCTGACATTCTTGCAGCAGCAGAAAAACCAGAATCCAGCCAATACGAACCTCGTTGTTGTACCTACCACATTGATTTTCAACTGGCAGGCGGAAGCAGCGAAATTTACGCCGGACTTGAAACTTTTCGTTCATCGCGGAATGGCGCGGCGCAAGGATATCGAGTTTTTCAAAGAATACGACATTATCCTGACCACTTACGGCACCATGCGCAGCGACGTGGAGTTGCTGCGGCATTTCGATTTCAACTACATTATTCTGGATGAAGCGCAGGCCATCAAAAATCCTGACTCGCTGACTTCCAAGGCTTCCCGGCTGCTGCACGCCAAAAATCGCCTGACGATGACGGGTACGCCGGTGGAGAATAATACTTTCGATTTATACTCGCAGTTTGAGTTTTTGAATCCGGGAATGCTCGGTCACGCCGACTTTTTCCGCACCGAATACGCGACGCCAATCGACAAATATCAGGACAAGGAAAAGGCTGCGGAATTGCGGAAGCTGGTCTATCCTTTCATGCTGAAACGTACGAAGGAGGAAGTAGCGACGGATTTGCCTGACAAAACGGAGACAATCTTGTTCTGCGAAATGGGCAACAAGCAGCGCAAAGTATACGAAACATTCCGCGAGCGTTACCGCCAGGAAATCGCCGAAAAACTGGCGACCGACGGCCTGAACAAAAGCAGCTTCCTCATTCTCGAAGCATTATTGAAGCTGCGCCAGATCTGCGATTCTCCTTCTATTTTGTCGGGAGACGAAGATTTTGGAAATGAATCGGCGAAGCTGGAAGAAATTACTCGGGAGATCGAAGAAAATGCTTCTAATCATAAAATTCTGATTTTCAGTCAATTCCTGGGGATGTTGGACCTGATCCGTAAACATTTGGAAAAGATCAACATTCCTTATGAATATCTCGACGGACAGACTGTGGACCGCGCCGGGCGGGTGAACCGCTTCCAGAATGACCAAACTTGTCGTGTTTTTCTGATGAGCTTAAAAGCAGGTGGCGTCGGGTTGAATTTGACCGAAGCGGATTATGTATACCTGATCGATCCGTGGTGGAACCCGGCTGTTGAGCGGCAGGCGATTGACAGAACGCACCGGATAGGGCAAACCCGCAAGGTATTTGCCTATAAAATGATCTGTAAAGACACGATTGAGGAGAAAATATTGCTTCTTCAGCAACGCAAGCAAGACCTGGCCGAGGACCTGGTAGGCGGAGAATCCGGCTTTATCAAGAAACTAAGCCAGGAAGATATTATGGGACTGTTCAGCTAAGCAAGCTGGAATTAAAAATTTGCTGTTCTGTTCGCTTGTGGGATGTTCAGCAAATTTTGGTTATTCACTTTTTCAGAAGCAACCCGGGAGGTAGTATCCATAGAAGCAAACTGGAAAAGTTGTGCAGGATCGTACAAGGATTTTGTTTTTCCCATCAGCTCGCCGTCACTTTCATTCGATGTGGAGCTGTTGTTGATATTCTTATCCGGGAAATTGTACATATTTTCCACATTCACATTTTTCTCGGCCTTGTAGCTTGCGTGTTTTTCCACGACACACAGTATCAGTAAAAGCGATGCTACTATTAAAGTAAGATGGTTTTTCATATTAAGATGCGTAATTCTTCGCGTCCAAGTGAGACAACTACACCACAAAGAGCAAATTTTAAGCCAGACGGTTGTAACCGTTAAAAAATAAATTGATTTGAAAAATGCCTCTCAGATCACGTCAGGGGCTTTTTTTAATTATTCCAGTACATTACTGAACTATTGCTGTAAATTCTATTTCCACCAGATAGTCAGGAGATACCAGTTTACTGATTTCGTAAATACCGGTGGTAGGCTTGATCCCAAGAAAATATGCGCCGTGTGCCCGGGCTATTTCGTCGAAGTATTGTATGTCGGTCGTGAAGATTCTTGTGCGGATCACATCATTCAAACTTGCGCCAGCTTCTTCCAAAACCTTGGCGATGCGCTCAATAATGTTGTTGGTCTGGGCGTAAGCATCGTCGGCTTTTACTTTTTCACCATCCACGATGGCGACGGTACCGGACACTTCTACAATATTTCCGATACGTACCGCGCGGCAGTATCCCATTTTATCTTCCCAGGGAGACCCAGAGAGAATATTTTGTCGATTCATGCTAATAGTTAAAATATAATTATACAAATATAGCGTTTAAAATGACCTTTCTCTTTCTTCTTCCAAAATAGCTAGCGATAATCGTAATTGTCCGTAATCAAACTGTTCGTTAAGTTGCTCGAAAAGAGGCTTTAATGGATCATTCTTGCCAATTTGCAGTTCCTGGGCGGCCTTAATAATTGTCTGGTAAGCCCGGTCGTCGATGAGGGATTTCAGGTTAATGTCGTGACCGTCTTCTTTCAGTTTTACAAGATGGGAGATAATTGTCACTGCATTCAAATTCCGCTTTTCGGCGATGACTTTTACCGAATAACCTTCTTTGTACAAATCGTAAGTTTCTACAAAGGTCAAACCCTTGACCACCCGGGTGCCGGGCTTGGTATTTTCCTTCGCGAAATCCACAATTTCCTTGATGAAAGTTTCTCCATACCTGCGAAACCGCTCTTCCCCGATACCCGAAATCGCCTTCATCTGCGCCTCCGAAACCGGCTTTTTCTGCGCCATTTCCGAAAGTGTCGCGTCTGTAAAAACAACATAAGGCGGCACGGCCAGCGCGTCGGCCATTTGTTTCCGGAGTATCCGCAGCCGCTCAAACAAGGCATCACGGATAATTTCCTGCTTCGGTTTTTCTTTCGGGGCCAATTCTTCTTCCCGCGCTTTGCGCTCGCTCAGCGGGATGAATTTCACGAGATCCACTTTTCTTTCGCCCCGCAAAACCTGCCAGCTCGCGGGATTTAATTTGAATGTATGTGCCTCATCATAAGCAATATCCATCACGCCCGAATTGAGCAGCTGGCCAATATATTCCGACCATTCCTCGCCGCGCAGATCGTGGCCGGCGCCAAAAGTCGGGAGCTTATCATAGCCGAATTGCAGAATGTTCCGGTTACGGCTTCCACGGAGAATGTCGATCAGCATACCCATCGCGACTTTCTGGTCGGTGCGGGCGATGCCGGATAGGGCCTTTTGCGCAATGATAGTGGCGTCGAAGCGGGTGCGGGGATTTTGGCAGACGTCGCAGTTGCCGCAATCTTTTTCCACCGCCTCATTGAAATAACTGAGCAAAATCCTGCGGCGACAAATATCGGCTTCTGCATATTGTTTCATGCGGTTCAGCTTGGCATGCAGCAGCTCCTTTTGCTCGACCGACTGATCGGAATTATTGATCATATCCTGCCTCGTAATAATGTCCATGTAGCTGTAAAAGAGCACCGTATCCGCGGCTGAACCATCCCTGCCAGCCCGGCCGATTTCCTGGTAAAAGCTCTCCACATTCGAAGGCAAATTGTAATGTATCACCCAGCGAACATTCGATTTGTCGATCCCCATACCAAATGCAATCGTCGCGACGATGATCTGAATGTCGTCTTTCAGAAATTTTTCCTGCACCTTCGACCGCTTGTCGGCGGCGAGACCTGCGTGGTAATATTCTGCCTTGAAACCAGCGCTTTGCAGGCTGGCCGCCACGGTTTCGGTACCTTTTCGGCTGAGGCAGTAGATGATACCCGCCTGATTTTCATGCTTATTGATAAAACTCTGGATTTGTTGCAGCCGCTTTCTGCCGGGCAGCACGCTCAGGCTAAGATTGGGCCTGTCGAAGCTGGAAATAAATGTTTCCGCATGTTCGATATGCAGCTGTTTCAGAATGTCCCGGCGGGTAACCCGGTCGGCGGTAGCAGTCAATGCGATGACGGGCACATCTGGGAAACGTTGTTTTAACGTATTTAGCTGCCGGTATTCCGGGCGGAAATCGTGGCCCCAGGAAGAGATACAATGTGACTCATCGATCGCGAAAAGCGAAACATTCCAATCTTTTAAAAATTCAAAAGTACTTCCTGAAAAAAGCCGCTCCGGCGCAATGTAAAGGAGTTTAAGCTCGCCCAACTTAGCTTGCCAGAGAATCTGGTCCTGCTCGGACGAAGAAAGCGAGGAATTGAGGAAGGCCGCATTCACGCCATTTCCACGCAACGCCTCAACTTGGTCCTTCATGAGCGCAATTAGTGGAGAAATCACCACAGTTAACCCCGGTTTGAGGATCGCAGGTATCTGAAAACACACCGATTTGCCCCCACCCGTCGGCATCAGCACTAAACAATCCTTATTTGCCATCACCGTATCGATGATTTCGGCCTGCTGCGGACGGAATGTATCGTACCCGAAATATTTTTTAAGCACATCCAATTTTTCGTGTGTCATGGAAATCTGATTTTATAGGGTTCTGTTAAAATTCTTACTCTTATATGTTCAAAACTGGTACATCAGCTGCGTTTTGAGCTCGCTACGCCTGCTGCCGTCAATCTCATTCAGGCCGGAGCTGATCTTTTCCAGGTCTTTATACCGCGTCTGCGACCAGCGAAGCCACACCTTCATTTTTTTGGTCAAATTGTAACGGAGCATGAGATAATGCCGGGTGCCGACGTCATAATAGGCGGGCAGAGAGAATGCGTACAACACATCTTTTTCATACACATATTGCCGGCTGTCGTAGTCATCGGAATTAAACCAGGCGAGCCGGGCGCTTAGTTCAACTCTTGGAAAATGCCAGGAAATGTCCTGCGCGATCGTCAACCCCTTTGATCTCGAAATGTTTTGATAATTAAAATCACCACATTGAAAACGCGTACGGATTGAGAAACGCAGCGGTCTTTCATATTCCAGGTTGAACATTGCCGTGCGACGCACCGTCGTAATCAGCGGAGCCACAGCTTCTTCGCTTCCAGGATCATTGGCCTGCTTGTGTTTTTCATGAAACAAAATATAGGCATTCAAACGCTTACTGGGCTTCCAGAGCATGTGAAGGTAATAGTCATGACCTTGGGAGGCAGCATCGATCTGATATTTCAGCCAGGGAAATTTGAAAAAATCACAATAACCGCTGAATTGCCAGCGGCGCGTCAAAGCATATCTCAGCCCAAAATAAGCACCGGTTTCATTGATCGGCCGCGACGATTCACTGAATGCATTTCCATAGAATGTATGAAAATCACGGTCGTAATGCCGAAAAAGGAGCGAAATGTCGAGCCGCCTGCCCATGCCCGCAATGATACCTGCGACTGCGCCAGTTCCCCGGCTTTTTGAAATCGCGCCTTCACCAAAAAAGTGTAAGTTTTGAAAACGATAATCGCCATGAAAACCCGCGACCCAATTCTGTGTTCCCGAAAATTCATAGTGATTATAAAGTGCCGCTCTTTTGCGGATCAGCGACCCATAATGTGTATTTAAGACCGTCAAACCAACCTGGCCTTTTTGCTGGGAAAGCTTATACAGAACATGCAGACCCACATTTTGCTCGGTTAGCACATTGTGTTTCTCACGCTCGGTGGGTGTGCGGTGATAGCCGGTGACCGGCAGGGAAGTCATGATTTTTTCAGGCGAATCGTCCTGGCTTGCGTCCCTTTTTACCCTTGAATAAAATAATGTCGTTTCCAGTTGTTTGATCGGAACATAAGTGGCGGCAATACCACGCATAAAGTTGGCTTCCAGCGCGGAGGTATAGGGTTTCATACCCAATGTACTCCGATAAACGGTTTTAATTACCTCCGAACCTTTGCCCAGCGAAAAGCCCGAACCCAGCACCATTCCCTGCCCGGCTTGCATCTGAAAATCGCCAAGGATCAGGTTTTTTAGTTTCCCGCGGTTCATGATCTGGGCGTGAAAAGAAGTATAGTCGATCCCGTAAACCTGCCTCTTACCCGACCAGTCCCAGAATTTTTCACCTGCATCTTTCTCCAAAGTGATCCCAAAACTGTAAAACCCGCTCCGTGCATTCCTGTATCTCAGATATCCATTAAAAGGACTACCCTCATACCGTGTTCTGGATTGACTATCAGGACTTACTGGGCTAAATCCTTTCTGGGTTTCCAAAATTTTACTGGTGCGGAACATTAGAAAATGCTGCGAAGGATTTTTAAGTGATTTTCCCAAAGAAACTGCCGCTGGATTTACCGTAACAAAAGGCAGCAATCTCCGGATGGTTTCCAGATCAAAACCGGGAACCGCCTGTAACTCGTAAAGCGAGAGCAGGGCGCCCAGTTTTTCACGGTATTCAAAAAAAGAATTCAGCTGTTTTTCCGAAAGGATCAAGGTATTCGAAAGCTCGTCGCGGGATGCAACATTGAGGTCCAGCGGGCTGGCGTAAAGCTGGTATAACGATTCGTAGAGCTCGGAGTTATCATTATCGTCGGCCGGGACGGGAAAAAGATCGGCGATGAACTGGTTAATGTCGATTTCTTTACGCGGAGGTTCCTGGGCAAAAATGAATCTGGGGATAAAAGCCAATGTCAGCACGAGTGCCGCCGGCTTCGAAGCGTATGCTATTTTTAAATATCTCTGCATACGCTCCGGGTATTTTGGTTAGGGTTAGAAGGCTTTTAAACTCAAATCCAGGCTTCTCGCCTGGTGCGTCAGCGCGCCGCTGGAAATCCCGTCGACACCTGTTTCGGCTACTGCACGTAATGTTTTCTCCGTAATGTTCCCGGAAGCTTCGGTTTCAAAGCGTCCGCCGATTTTTTTAACTGCTTCGCGCATGTCGTCGAGCGAGAAATTATCCAGCATGATAATGTCCACATTCCCGACCCGCAAAACTTCATCTACTTCCGCCAGATTGCGGGTTTCGATCTCGATTTTCAGCTTTTTACCTGTGTCTTTCAGATACTGGTTCGCGCGCGTGATCGCGGGTTCGATGCCGCCGGCATAGTCTACATGGTTGTCTTTCAGCATGATCATGTCGAAAAGCCCCATGCGGTGGTTCACCGCTCCGCCAATTTTTACCGCCATTTTTTCAAACAGCCTGAAATTCGGCGTTGTCTTGCGCGTATCCAGCAGCTTCACCGGCAAATCGCTGATAAGTGACGACATTTGCCTGGCGTACGTCGCTATCCCGCTCATCCTCTGCATGATATTCAGCACAAGCCGCTCTGCTTTCAAAATCAGCTGCGCACTTCCTTCGACAGTAAATACCACGTCACCTATTTTGACGACAGCTCCATCAAAAAGTAACACATTGATCGTAAGAAAATTTTCGGAGAAGAAAGACGCGGCTTCCTGAAAGATGATCTGGGCTACTTCCACACCGGCCAGCACGCCATCCTGCTTGACGAGCAGCTTGGCTCTTTTGGTCGCTTCGGCGGGGACGCTGGAAAGGGACGAATGATCTCCGTCGCCAATATCTTCCAGTAATGCAAGCCTGATCAGGCTGCGCAAGTCATGTGGGTCAGTTTCCATTTTTTGGTAATTAATCAGAACGTTTGATTTCAGAAAGTCTGCTGACGGAATGCCATGTTATAGCGTATTGCGAAGGTAAAAATGTTGGAGTTAACTGCAACATTCTTGTCAACAGACGAGATTTTCCGGATCAGATAGCGGCCGTCCAGAAACAAATTATGTGCCAGTGAGTAGGTGAGGCGGAGGTCGGTATATAAGGTAGTGGCTCTGATTCCCTGGCCGATTTTCTGCCCGTATTCTCCGTTTCGATTGATACTTCTTTCTTCGTAATTTTTAGAAATGTCGCCCCCGAAATTCATGTAATCGCCGGTCGTGGGGTTCTTGCCCTGCATGGCGCTCATTAATGTTCCGTAAACCGTCAGCCTGGAAGTTGCCTTGTAGCGTAAAATGCCAACAAATTCCCTGAAATTGGCCCCTAGCGGGTGCGCCAGCGCCTGTCCGTAATGCATATAGTTACGTCCGCCGTCTTTGTGCGAGTAGGTGTAAGGCCGCACCAGGTTAAATTCGGCCTGAAAATCCAGATTAGGTACTCCAAAAGCATCTACGTATTTGGCTCCCAGTTGAAGGCTGTATTTATTTCCCCAAAATTTACTTCCGTTAAAAAGTTCTTTACTCAAAAATTCATCGAGAACGAATTGACCGTATACAGAAGCTGTTTTTCCTGCAAGCCAGCGGAAATCCAAACCCAAAAGCGCATTATCCTGACTTCCGATATAAGATTCTACATACCGGTAAAAAATGATCGGGTTCAGATAATTCAGGTCATAACCGCCACCCACAGAATCGCGGTTGAAAACTTCGGCTTCGAAAACACCAATGTTGAGTTTATCGGTAACATTGACGCTCAAATGGTGGATCGCGGCAAATTTTTTCCTCCTCAGTTCTTCGGCAAAAGCATCTTTTCCAGTGTTGGTCATGCTCGTCCACAAGTTGGTATAATGAAACTTTCCGAGCTGCGTATCCAAACGCAGAA
Source organism: Dyadobacter luticola (assembly GCF_005860805.1). Classification (GTDB taxonomy): domain Bacteria; phylum Bacteroidota; class Bacteroidia; order Cytophagales; family Spirosomataceae; genus Dyadobacter; species Dyadobacter luticola. The sequence continues at coordinate 72,311 of NZ_VCEJ01000004.1, forward strand.
AAAGATAAGGGCTACTGTTATCCGACAGAATCAGCGAACGGTACCCGCTTCCGAAAACATTATAATCGTGGCCAAATTTAACATTCACACTTTTCAGCGGCCGAAAAGTGATGTACCCGCGGGCTGTGAGAAAATCGAATGAACCGTTGCGTTCATGGTACTTGGCCAGACCTTCGCCTGGAAACCTGGGATCTTCGATCTTATGCTCGCCAATGTATCTTGGAAAACGCCCCTGATTGTCAGCAACGTAGGTATAAAAACCAAGCTTGTTATTGATCATCCCCCTGATTTCCACCCCCCGACTGGTACCCCAAAGCGTATTGAAGCGGGTAGTATCGTAAGAATTGTCTTTTCCAATAAAATTGGTGGTGACAAAGTTGAAATGCAGGTCAAAATCCTTGTTGTGAATGCTGTATAGGTCGGCGGGATGTTCCCAGAACTTTCGTTTTTTTCCTGGTGGAGGCGATTTGAACCAGCCGAGCCGCGCAAGCCTGTTATACTGCGCCGAGTCGGTAGATATCATTCCGTTGGTCCACTCCCAGCTGTCTTCCCGGATATAATCAATCGTTTCCCAGTCACGGTCGGTGAGGTTGACGGTACCTTCTTTTAAAATGGAATCGGTGAGGGATACTACGGCCTTTCTTTCAAAGGGTTTTATATTATAATTAAAACCTTCGGAGAGCTTTCCGCGCTTGATTTCCAGGCGGTCGATGAGGTGATAATAATCGTCATTTAAAGGAATAAATGAGCTTTGAGCATGTACGTACGAAAGGGATGTAAGCGCCAGAAACAGTGTGAAGAGATGCCGTATAATTCCCTGGTACATAGGCAAGAATAATCTGCTGGTTACATCAACGCAGCTTTTGCGGATAATTTTTCGGTTAAGTCTTCCAAATTACGTCAATGAATTTGTATTATCTTGCATGGAGTCCTCTAAAAACTGATATGTCCATGTTTTTACTTTCCCAGAAACCTTCCATCGCGGACCATTATCTGGCCGAATTACGAGATGTAAATTGCCAGGGTGACCGCATGAGATTTCGGCGGAATATGGAGCGGATCGGGGAGTTGCTGGCTTACGAATTGTCAAAAACATTGACCTATAAAACCGAAAAAGTAGAGACACCGCTGGGCCAGGCGCCTTCGCGCTCACTGCTGCAACCGGTGGTTTTGGCCACTATTTTGAGGGCTGGATTACCTCTGCACGAAGGTTTTCTGAATATGTTTGACAAAGCTGACAATGCATTTATCGGCGCCTACCGCGGTCATCATATTAATGAAGAGGAAGAATTTACGGTAGAAATGGATTACATCACAAGTCCTGATCTGACCGGAAAAATCCTCGTCCTGATCGACCCGATGCTGGCTACCGGGCGGTCGATGGAAAAAGTGTACCATGCGTTGCTGCGGTTTGGTATTCCTTCACAAACACACATTGCCTCGGTGATCGCCAGTCCGGAAGGTGTTGATTTCCTGCAAAAAAGAATTCCGCACTGCCGTCTCTGGCTAGGCGCGATTGACCAGAAACTGAACGAGCAATACTACATTGTACCAGGCCTCGGCGACGCCGGCGACCTGGCTTACGGAGAGAAGTAGGTTTCAGTTCAGCAATTCATCAAATGTAATGCTCACGTAGTAAGTCGAACCAACATTCGGGCTGCCGTAGGCTTGTATGTACGATTTTCCAAACAGATTTGTCGCACCGAGTTTGATAACCGACTTGATGGAAGGGATTTTCCGGCTCACCTGCGCATCCAGGTTTCCGATCGCCGGTACTTTGGTATTTGAAAAAATCGGTACGTCGGTTGAAGTCGGGACGATAAAGCTGGATTCCCAAGTAAATGCTTGCTGGTAGCGATAAACTGCATTAAAACCCCAGGTGCTGCTGCTGGTCAGGCGTTTTCCAAAGCTGACATTGAACCGGTATTTCGGTGTGTTGAACTGGGAATATTCAACTTCGGCCGAAGGTTTGAAATTGGTGAGATTGTTGTTTGCGACATTGCCACCTACATTAAAACCTTTTGGCAACGCATAATTCAAACCAACTGCAAATCCCTGTGTGGTAATGGTTTCCGTCGTATTCACAGCCATCGCATAACCATTATAATTTCCCACCCCGATTCCCGATTCGATCGGTAAGCCGGGAGCCGCCGCAGCCGTAGGTACCACAACGACCGCTCCGCCGAGGAAGCTCTTGTATTTGCTCACATAATAGTAGGCGTCCACAAATAATTTGCGCGCGATGACGGCTTTGTAGCCGATTTCATAAGAAGCAATGCGCTCCGGTTTGAGCTTCACAGCATTGTATTTCGGCAACTTCGCCAGCGCATAAGCCTTCGCCAGATCTGGAACAAGGCCGGGTACCTGCGATGCCAGAATGCCTGGAAGCTGCGCCGAAAGCACGCCGGGCAAAGCCTGATTGACGCCCGCGGTCACTGCAGCCTGGATTGCATTCGGGTCATTGGGAAGTGTTCCTGCCGCCACAGCCTGGTTTACCTGAGCAGTAACCTGCGCAGTCACCGCCTGCGTGATTGCCACAGTTGCCTGCTGCGTTACCGCGGCGGTAGCGTACCTTTTGGCGCTTTCAAGCACGGTCGGGTCGGTTTCTACGATTTTTTTAACCGCATCTTCCGAGAGATATTGTCTCAAAATGCCGCTCGAAAGATGGTAGCGTTCATTGAATTCCGGCAACCCGCCCACCAATGTTCCCGACGGGGTTTTCAGGTCAATGTATTGGTTTTGCGTTGTCGGGATCCGGAAGCCGGTTTGGTACGACAAGCGAATGTTATGGTCACCGAATGTGGTTACTGCCGAAATTCTGGGCGTGAATTGGCCGTCAAAATTCTGGTTTTTATCATATCGGATCGAGCCTGTCAGTTTTAAATGATTGGCCAGCAAATTTTTCCCGGCCTGCACAAAACCGCCGAATTCGTTGATCGGGATAGTACCGTTTCTGCCTTCTTTATTGTCCGCAAATAATGTTCCGCCCGAGCGCAGCCGGTACTGCCGGTAATTGGCGCCCGCGATCAGCTCTATGAACTTGATCTGGTTTTTGAAATTGTAAAAACCTTCATAGTGATACATATTGGTCTTATCAGCAAAGCTGCTGCCGCCGTCTACGATGGCTTTGTTGCGGTAAGTTTCCAGAAGCTGGTTGAATGCGTAGGTACCAGGCGCGGGCATTCCTTTATCTGCATTTTGGCGGGCGAGTAAATGTGCTTCCTGTTCGGTAACTCCCGCGGCGCGGGCCGTAGCAAATGCGCCGACGTACTCGCCAAACCAGTTTGCATTGGGCTTAATGTCGTTGAGCATGGAAACCGCGGCGAGCCCGGAGAGATACGATTTGCCGGAACGTTCCTGGGTAGTATAAGCCCGTAAAGTAAAATTGTCGCCGCGCAGTTCGAGTTTCGCCTGGGTTAAATTAAAATTCCGGAGCGAGTAGCGGCCCGTACCTGTGTAAACCGTGGTTCCATACCCATAATTGACCTGCGCCACCGCCTCGATTTTTTCATTGATCCGGTAATGTAAGGCGGCATTGGCCTTCAAATTTCTCGTTTTGTAATCGACCAGGTCTTTCTCTCGATAACCCGTCCGGCTGACGAAAACATTGGGGACCAGTGATACTGCGGAGGAAGGAATCAGGCCATTTGCCGCCAGCGTTTTAGCGACTGCATTAATATTTGTCTGAATTTCGTCCCCATAAGTATTTGTTCCGTCGTAATCCAGGTCTGTACCTGCGCCGCGGTTTGGATCTGCATTTCCGCCAACATTCAAATTGGTGTAATTGGTTGTTTCCCAGTCTTTTGCCTGTAAGTATGAAAGGTTTACTTTAAATGCCAGCTTGTTATTAAATGCTTTTGCATAGCGGATCGTACCCTCTACGAAAGGCGTCGTAGCCTTCGTCCGGTTCGCTTCGAGCATGGCACCGCCTTTGACACTAGCACTTAAACCCTGGTACAGAAACGGACTTTTACTATTCATCAAAATCAAACCATTCACGGCATTTGGTCCGTACAATGCGGAAGCTGCGCCGGGCAAAACTTCGATACTTTCCACGTCCAGTTCCGACATGCCGATCAGGTTATCGAGGGGAAAATTGAGGCCGGGCGCCTGGTTATCCATGCCGTCGATCATCTGGACGGTCCGTGTATTTCCGGTACTCCCGAATCCCCGCATGTTGACGGATTTGAATAAAAATCCCTGGGTCGTGAGGTCGATACCTTTAAGATTGTTGAGGGCGTCGTAGAAACTGGCGGCGGGTGTATTTTTAATGTCACGAATGTCCATTTTTTCAATGGCTACTGGCGATTTCATGACACTTTCTTCCATCCGGGAGGCCGAAACCACAATTTCTTTTCCGAGTACCGCCTGCTCTTCGAGCTGAATGTCGAGGCTTGAAATAGCGCCGGCAACTTCCAGTTCTTTGGTTTGAAAACCGACAGATGAAACTACCAGCGTCAGCGGGGGGTTGGTAGTGGTAGTAAAGCTGAACTGGCCTTTGACGTCGGTGATAGTACCAGCAACTTTTCCTTTGACGCGGATACTTACCCCGGCCAGCGGATTGCCCGTCGCCGATTCGACGATTTTACCTTCGAGGGTAATTTGCGCATACATAGGAAAACTGAAAAACAGCAGCAAAATGAAAACGCAATATTTCAGGCGCGGAGAATCACTTTTCATGGCGGAAGAATGAGTAGAATTGTTAGCAAATGACCGAACAGAGAGGAGAGAAAAATGTATATTAAATGTATAATTATTTCGCAAAATTTTATAAAATAAATCGCTCAATTCTTAGTTAAGAAAGGTTACAAATCTCAAAAAACGGGTAAAAGAATGTCCAGGCGACGCAGAAAATTGAGCTAAATGCGTGATTTTAAAGCATTTTAAACATTATAATTTACCATACTGTATGTTTATCGTTAGTTTTGAAGACTTAAAAAGCATGTTTAATAAATAACCTTTCACTATGCAGGATACTTATGTAATTATCATGGCTGGCGGGGTTGGAACAAGGTTCTGGCCATTTAGTAGAACAGATTTCCCGAAGCAATTCCATGATGTACTGGGCACAGGAAGGTCGCTGTTGCAACAAACAGTCGACCGTTTTGAAGGTGTCTGTCCTATCGAAAACATTTATATCGTTACCAGTCAGGAATACAAAGAGCTGGTGAAAGAGCAGCTGCCGGCTTTGGTGGACGACCAGATCCTGCTCGAACCAAACCGCAGAAACACAGCACCTTGCATTGCTTATGCCTGCTATAAAATCGCTTCGCGTAACCCAAATGCAAATGTTGTGGTAGCACCTGCCGACCATATCATTCTCAAAGAAGAAGCATTCAAGGATACGATCCGGATCGCACTGGGCGCCACGCGAAATGAGGACATTCTCGTAACGTTGGGTATCCAGCCAACCCGGCCTGATACGGGTTACGGTTACATCCAGTATGTGCCGGATAAAATGACGATCAAAAAAGTAAAATCCTTTACTGAAAAGCCGCACCTCGAACTGGCACTGCAATTTTTGGATAGCGGAGACTTCGTCTGGAATGCCGGAATTTTTGTTTGGAACATTCAGGCATTCAAAAAAGCCCTGATCGAATTCCAGCCTGAAATTGCGGAAATTTTTGACGGTGGCGAGCCGCATTATTATGTTGAGACGGAAGATGCTTTCATCCAGCGCGCGTACCAGATCTGCGGCAGCATTTCCATCGATAATGCGATCATGGAAAAAGCGGAAAATGTGCACGTGGTACTGAGCAACTTCGGCTGGTCGGATCTTGGCACCTGGAAGTCACTCTACGAAGTATCCGAAAAAGATGCGAACCTGAATGTTACCGACGGCAACCTGCTTCTTTTCAATACCACAAACTCGATCATCAAAACACCAAAAGAAAAGCTGGTAGTAATCAGCGGCCTGGACGGTTACATCGTGGCCGAATACGACGGCGTGTTAATGATCTGTAAAAAAGAAGAAGAACAAAAAGTAAAAGAATTCGTCGCTCACGCAAAAGAGCTGGATTTGAAATATGTTTAAAAACGGATAAGAAAGCCAGGTCGTTGAGATCTGGCTTTTTTGTTCAACCCAAAACCTTTTCAATTTCAAAATACCTTACATCCGCTTTTACTTTTTCCAAAATCTTTTGTGAACGCTCGGGGCGGGCGTCGGTGATGAAGACCTGGCCGAGGAAGCCGGTGTCGATGAGTTCGATGAGCTTGCTGATGCGGCGGTCGTCGAGTTTGTCGAAAATGTCGTCGAGGAGAAGGATGGGCGTTTTTTCTTTTTCTTCTTTTAAAAGCTCGAACTGTGCCAGTTTGAGGGCAATCAAAAAAGACTTCTGCTGACCTTGTGAGCCGAATTTTTTCAATGTTACCCCATTGATTTCGAAGGTATATTCATCTTTGTGAACCCCTTTTCCCGTGCGCTGCGCATATAAGTCGCGGCTTCTGTTTCTCCGGAATTCCGACGGAAAATCAGGACTCGCAACTTCGCTTTCATACACCACATCCACCTGCTCGTGGCCGCTGCTCAGAAAATCATAATATTTATAGAAAAGCGGCACGTAGCGGTTCATGAATGATACCCGGTGCGCGTAAATTCTTTGGGACAAAATAATCAGCGGCTCATTGTATGTTTCGAGCAGGTCTTCGTCAAGATAATTCCGCTCGGCAAAAAGCTTCAAAAGACCGTTTCGCTGATTGAGGATTTTGTTGAATTGAAGAAAATCATGCAGATAACCCGGCACAGCCTGGGAAAGCACGCCATCAAAAAAACGGCGGCGCTCCTCACTGCCGTCGCGGATCAGGTCGGTATCGTTGGGGGCGATGAGTACCAGTGGAAAAAGGCCAATGTGGTCGCTAAGGCGGTCGTAAGGCTTTTTATCGGCCATAAAAATCTTGCGCTGGCCGCGCTGGAAGCTGCACGTGATCTGTGTTCTTCTGGAAGGCTCCTGAAAAATCCCGTCCAGCACAAAAAAATCTCTGGCGTGGCGGATACCCAGTGCATCCTGATTATGAAAAGCACTTTTTGTGAGTGTCAGGAAGTATATCGCGTCGAGTAAATTGGTTTTTCCACTGCCGTTTTCCCCCACAATACAGTTCACATGTTCACCGAATGTAAAGGCTTTCTCTTCATAACTTTTAAAGTATGTAAGGTGGAGCTTTTCTAGCCACATGAACTTCTTTGTTATCGAGTTTATGCTTATTTTCGCAGATCATTGCGTGAGTACGGCAATCAACAGACTCTGTTCAAACCATAACTTAAGACAAAGTTCTGTCTTTATAAACGAGAACCAAATACATGGCCACCGTTACCGAAAAAAAGAAATCTTCAGCCCCCAAGAAATTACAGCATGCCCCTGACCGCTATTTGTTCTGGTTTGAGAACATGCTTTTACAACGCCGTTTCGAAGAAAAAGCGGGCCAGCTTTACGGTCAGCAGAAAATCCGCGGTTTTTGTCACTTGTACATTGGTCAGGAAGCTTGCTCATCGGGCGCTGTAACTGCTTTGAAACAAGGTGATAAGTACATTACAGCTTACCGTGACCACGGGATTCCGCTGGCTTTGGGTACTTCGCCCAATGCAATCATGGCCGAGCTTTACGGCAAAAAAACGGGTACTACCAAGGGAAAAGGTGGTTCCATGCACATTTTCGACAAAGAAAAAGGCTTTGTCGGTGGTCATGGAATCGTAGGTGCGCAAATCCCGCTGGGTGCCGGAATCGCATTTGCTGAGAAGTACAACAAAACTGATAATGTGTGCATCTGCTACTTCGGTGACGGTGCGATCCGCCAGGGTGCATTCCACGAGGCGCTGAACATGGCGATGAGCTGGAAATTACCGGTGATTTTTGTTGTGGAAAACAATGGTTATGCGATGGGTACTTCGGTAGCACGTACTTCCAATGTTACCGACCTTTACACATTGGGCGAGGCGTACGACATTCCTTCTGAGCCGGTTGACGGTATGAGCGTGGAAGCGATCCACGAATCGGTTTCCCGCGCGGCTGAACGTGCCCGCAAAGGTGAGGGACCTACTTTCCTTGAATTTCGTACTTATCGTTACCGCGGACATTCGATGTCCGATCCGCAGAAATACCGCTCGAAAGAAGAAGTAGAAGAGTACAAACACAGAGATCCGATCGAGCAAATCCGTGCTGTGATTCTTGAAAACAATCTGGCGACAGAAGAAGATCTTGAAAATATTGATAAAAAAATAAAAGAGATCGTCGCGCAATCGGTGCAGTTCGCGGAAGAATCCGAGTTTCCTGATCCGAAAGAAGCATACACCGATGTGTATGTTGAGAATGATTATCCTTTTGCAGAATAATCTTATAAAAGTCTTAGAATTAAAAAAACCCGCCGGACCAGTTCGACGGGTTTTTTAAGTAATTTCGGTTTTTCGCAGTCAGGGATTGATCCTGTTTTTGCATTTTCACGTAAATAGAATTTTAGTAACATTATTGATATGCCCTTGGATCAGGATTTTGAAAAAGAGGAAGAAGACGCAGAAGGTAAAGAGATGTCATTTCTCGGGCACCTTGAAGAGTTAAGGTGGCACGTTATCCGCGCCGGCGCTTCCATTCTGATATTCGCCATCATCGCATTTGTTTACATTGAAGAAATTTACCACTACGTCATCATTGCCCCCTCGCAACCCGATTTTTGGACTTACAAAATGTTATGTAAGCTCGCAGATGTGGTTGGCTATCAGGAGCTGTGTATCAAGGCTTTAAATTTCAAATTACAAGCCATAGGCGTCGGTGATCAGTTCACGATGAGTATGACCTCGGCAGTGATCGCCGGTTTGGTTTTTGCTTTTCCTTATGCGTTCTGGGAAGTTTGGCGGTTTATCAAACCAGGTCTCAGACCTTCTGAAAGGGCATCGGCCCGGGGAGCCGTTTTTTATGTGACATTCCTGTTTTTCTCAGGCGTGTTTTTTGGGTATTATGTTGTTACGCCCCTGGCTATCAACTTCCTGGCTAACTTTACGCTGGACCCGTCGATCATCAATGAATTCAGCTTATCATCTTACATTTCACTCGTAGCGACATTAACACTTGCCTGCGGCGTAGCATTCCAGCTCCCGATCGTTGTTTTCGTTCTAGCCAAAGTAGGGGTACTTACCCCGTCATTTATGCGTGAATACCGGAAACACGCCATGATTGTTATCCTGATCATCGCAGCGGTAATTACCCCATCACCAGATATTTACAGCCAGGTAATCGTAGCCATACCGTTATTCCTCCTTTACGAAATCAGTATTTTCGTGGCTGGAAAAGTGGAGAGAGAAAAGCTAAGAGAGGAGCAGGCACTGGCGAAATCGGGAATTTCTAGTTCGGAGACGACTGAGGATTAAAGGAAAAGGATAGTTGATTTGAATGGCGTTACTTTTTGAATGGGATGATGGAAACATCATCAAGTCGGTTGAAAAACATGGTATTACTAACAGGGAATCTGAAAGTATTTTTCATGATGTTGGCCGCGTAATTCGATTAAGTAAAAGAGGCTCAGGAACTGAAGTAAGATATCTTTGTTATGGGTTGAGCGAGTCAGGAAGAATTTTGACGGCTTATTTTATAGTAAGAAATGGGAAAATCCGTATTATCGGGACCAGGGTCGCGAGAAAAGAAGAGCGAGAATATTACAAGCAAAGACAAATCCAGTGACATTTTTTATGTTAAAGGATTGCCTGACGAGGATACCACAAAATGGATAGCGAAAGATATTCCTATCGATTTGGATAGACTTGTTCATGAATCTAAAATTGTTAGATAAACTATTAGAAAAATCTGTTATAGACCTCGGCTAACCGGCTGAGGTCTTCTTTTTTGTGTAATGTGCTGATGGCGATGCGGGTGATCGGCGGGTCGGTTGGGGAAGGGTAGGAGAAGCAGGATGCCATGATGCCGTTTGCAAGCAGGAATTGGTATAGATCCGGATTTGTACTGCAAAAAACAGGGTAATCGGGTGTTGATAAGAATTCAATGTTACCAGCTAACATTCCTGAGAAATAGCGGATCTGTCCGAGCAGTTTCTGGTTTTCGGTTTGATAAATGTTGTTTTCCAGTATTTGTTGAAATGCGGCGATATAGGCAGGTGTAGGAGGTGAAGCTCCGGCGAACCAGGGTGATTGGCGGAGCATGTCAATGATTTTCTTACTTCCCCAAATTGCGCCTGCAGGTATCCCTATCCCTTTGTTTAGGGATGAAACAAAAATGGTATTCTCAATTAACCTAGCAGGAATCTGTGCACGTACCCCGATGCCATTTTTTCCAAGTACGCCAACGCTGTGCGATTCGTCAATGATCAGCCAAACATTTTTCAGTATTTGAATTTGACCAAAAATAGAAAAATCGAATGCTTCAACGAGCGGTGAACCGATGGCATCCGAGCAAATTATGTGAATGTCGGACGAGTTATCTGCATTGATTTTTGAAGTAGTATCTAATGCCCAATCTTTCCAAGAATCTACATTCGATTTGAAATGATTTCCCCAGAGAGCGGGGTGAACTTTCGGCGCGTAGTGATAATGTACAACATATTCGCCCGCGTCACTTTTGACAATCTCCTCAATTTCTTTCAAAACCAGCTGTCCCGCCCACATTCCGGAGGAAACAAGTAAGGCAGATTCAGCGCCGATAAAATTGGCGAATGTTGTCTCTGCCGATTCATAAATGCCAAGGCGCAAACTGCCGTTTCTCGAACTGCCAAAATGCATTCCGTAAGCTTTCGTAGCTTTTATCAAATAATTACGAAAGGCTTCGTTGTGCGCCATGCCAAGGTAATCCGTGCCGCTAAACCACAGATATTCTGCGCCTTGCTGCGTTTTGACAATCCGACCAGGAAGATGATTTGCTGTGAAGAAGCTCACGCGTTATAAACTTTGAGGGAAGCGCCGCTGCCGTTTTCAGCTGCGTAAAGTATGTTTCCAAAATTGAATGTCACGCCGGTGGCAGGATCATTTTTGATCAGCAAAGAACCGTCCATATCCACATAATCAAGAAGCGGCAGCAAATGTGCGATGAGTGAAATTCCGACGCTGCTTTCAGTCATGCAGCCGACCATGGTTTTCATGCCGAGTGAGCGGGCTTCTGCTAGCATGCGTTTGGCAGCAGTCGGGCCGCCGCATTTGGTGAGTTTCACATTCACGCCGTGAAATAATCCTTGACATTTGGCGACGTCGCTTTCTATGATACAACTTTCATCAGCAATTACAGGCAATGCGCTTTTTGCAAAAACTTCCTTCATGCCTTCCAAATCAGTGGCAGGAAGTGGCTGCTCGATGAATTCTACGCCTAAATCTTTCAGCTTTGGCGCAAGCTCAATCGTCTGCGCTTCCGTCCAGCCACAGTTAGCATCTACACGAAAAACGGCATCGGTATTCTTCCGCAATTCCTGAACAATGAGTAAATCTTCATTCGTACCGAGTTTGATTTTATAGATCGGCCAGGGTAGTTCTCTCATCTTGGCCACCATTTTTTCTACGGTATCAATGCCGATCGTGAAGTTCGTGAGCGGATTGTGGTCAATTGATAAGTCCCAGGTTTGGTACAGCTTTTGCCCCTTTTTCTTGGCAAAAAAATCGTGAGCGGCTTCATCGAGCGCACATTGCGCAAAGGAATTTGACAGGAGGGAAGCATGTACTTTATCCCAAAGTTCTTCCGCAGAATCGTAGTGCCCATTTTCCACAAAATCCTTCACCGTTTCCAGCGAAGAAATCATGTTCTCAATCGTAATGCCGTAATAAGGATTGGAAGTTGCTTCGCCAAATCCGCTGAAATTCCCGTCGGAAAGTTTTACGATCAGGGTCGGCTGCACGTCGCGGGAGTCGTGCGCGATGGTGAAAGTATGTTTGAGTTGGAGATCGAAAGTGTGGTAAGTGAGTTTCATATTGTATAAGAATTAAAATTCGGTGTCAGTTACGCATATCCAATCCCCAGGAAAGTTTGCTTCTCAATGTATTAAGAAAACTGTCGTCTTTCATTTTGATCAGCCGCGCGGTAAAATCAGCCTTTCTGACTGTCAGCTGCGTATTTTCATCCACCACCCGCGAGCGGGCATCTAGCGAAACCAGAAAATTGTTGCTCCGGCTCTTCACTTCCAGCCTGATCACCGCGGTATCCTCCACCACAAGCGGCCGTACATTGAGGTTATGCGGGCTGATCGGCGTGATAATAAAGTTTTGAGAGTGTGGTACCAGCACAGGCCCGCCGCAGCTTAGCGAATAGCCGGTCGAGCCGGTCGGCGTGGAAACGATCAGTCCATCGGCCCAATACGAATTCAGGAATTCCTGATTCAGATAGGTATGCACCGTGATCATGGACGAAGTATCGGTCTTTGTGATCGTAAAATCATTCAGCCCAAAATTCAACCCGTCGAACAAATCAATGTTGGATTCAATCGAAACCAATGTTCTTTCATCAATGCGAAACTGACTGCTTTCCAGCGCAGCGATCATATCTGCAATTCTTTCTGGCGATACCGTGGCCAGAAAACCGAGCCGCCCAACATTGATACCGATTGCTGGAATTTGTCTTTTGCCCACATGCGAAATGGTTTCCAGCAATGTTCCGTCGCCGCCCATACTTACTACGAGGCGCGCATCGAAAAGCTCTTCCGGCTTTTCATAAACCAAATGCGAATAGTGCGAAATGCCGGTCTGGTCCAGAAAAGTGCGGAAAGGGCGTGATAACTGGACCTCGATTTTCCTTGTACGCAGCTCATTGAACATGTTTTCAATGAACGGGCGGGCGGACTCATTAAAATTTCGTCCGTGAATTGCTATTTTCATGAAGGAAAGGTAAATACAGATGGTTTTACCCGAAAGATAGGGACAAATGTGCCCATTCAAAAACAGGGGGAGATTTAGAAAAGCAGTAGTTGCTAGGTGGCGAGATACCGCAAAAGCATATCCAGTCGCTCCTGGTCAACACTTTCGATGGGATCATTAGCGTGCGCCTCTTCGATCTGGTAACCAAATCGTTCGAGCGTAGCGATGATGGGGGTAATATGCGTCCGGTTCAGCTTCAATGTAAGCCGGGCTTCATTGGACGGATTGTAAACTTCGCCGGAAGAGTAATAGCTGCTCAGAATCCGGGTGCCGTTTGATTCGATCAGGCGGCTGATTTCTGATAGTGAATAGCTGCGTTCTGCAATTTTCAGGACAAGCACGGCGCCTTTTTCCTGCACACCCAGCTCATTAACAAAATGTTCGACCAGGTCACTCGCCAGGATACTGCCGGCAAAAGTACGGTCATCGTGCAAAACGGGGATTACTTTTAACCCAAACTGATTAACCAAACGCAAAAGCTCGTAGGGATGCTGGTCTTCGGAAGCAAAAATATCTTTATGCTGAATAATGAGGCGGACAAGCAGTTCAGTATTGTCGACTACATCGAAGAGAATGTCTTCTGAGACAATTCCCTGATAAATGCCTGAATCTGCCACTGCAAGCTGCTTCACGCTATATTCATCCATCCAATCCAGCGCCGTACCTACCGAATCGGTTGGTTTGAGGACAGGAATCATAGGATTGATGAGAGAGGAAGCGAGCATAAATTCAGAACGTCATTTTTCGAAGCTATAAAAAAACTATATATGTGTCAACTATCGTACCAAAAAAGAAATTCCCCGGAAAGAAGCTCAGGCAACGGGTACGGTAACGTGCTTTTCCAAAAAGCTTTCCAGCACAACATTGAACTCGTGCGGGCGCTCCATCATCGGCGCGTGGCAGCATTTATCAATAAAATGCAGTTCGGAATTGGCAATTAAACGATTGAACTCGTATCCAACGTGTGGCGGGGTGATGGTATCATTCAATCCCCAGACCAGCAGAGTAGGGACGGTGATTTCGTGCAGGTCCTTTGCAAGGTTATGTCGCTGCGCAGATTTGGCGATACCGACAATGCTCATACATTTTGGAATGCTGGAAGTTGTTTCAAACACTTCGTCAATCAGGTCTTTGGTAGCAACCTCAGGATCGTAGAAAGTATACGCCACGCGCTCCTTGATATAATCGTAGCTACCGCGTTTTGGAAAAGAGCCGCCCATCGAGTTTTCAAAAAGCCCTGAACTTCCTGTCAGGACCAGCTTATGGACGTTACTCTGATTTTTTAAAGTATATAAAAGACCGATGTGACCACCGAGGGAATTACCGATTACAGTAACATTGGTCAATCCTTTAAAAGCCACAAAATCTTCCAGAAATGCCAGTAACGCTTCCAGACCGGCTTCACGCGGCGGGAGTTCGTAGATCGGAAGCAGTGGGATGATCACCCGGTAACGATTCGAAAAATGATCGATAATTCCGTCCCAGTTACTTAATGCACCGAAAAGGCCATGCAAAAGCAGTAATGTTTCGCCTTTTCCCTCGTCGATGAACTGAAACCTGTCTTCTGCATGTACTGGATATTTCATTCTTCTATTGTGGATTATATGGATAATGAAGCCGTAAAAAAGTAAAAGAGTTCAATCAACCATCTATAACGTATCAAAGAAAGTAGTGCACGTTTCGGGTAATGCGCAAAACTAGTTATTTTTTTCCGGGAATGTCCCTGCAAAGTAATAAACCGGATTTTATTTTCTTGTAAATATTATATTATTAATAAAAGAACTAATCGAATAACATGGAAAGGTGCAATTCTATTCAACTGATTAAACGGTTTTGAAAAGCATTGTCACCGGTAAATTATTATGTGCTCCGACTTACTTTATTAACGTCCGGATATTTGGCTTAAATGCAGTTCTAAGTCGCCGGAAATACCATCAAAATATTGGTAACCGAAATTTAACTAGTTTTTGGCTGGCCCTGAATTAGAAAAATATTAGAACCAAAGGCAAGGTCAATATATACTTTAATGTAGTTATGGTAATTCAAAAACTATTGCTGGCCAAAATGCTGGTTATTGGGCTCGTGTCCTCCGCAGCCGCGCAAAGTGAAATTCCGCTTTATCCGGACAAAATCCCGAATGCCGTAAACAATGCGGAAGACCAGGAAACGATCAAGGACAATGTTGCGAGAAATGTTTCAAAACCTACTTTACGGATCTTTTTGCCGCCTGCCAATATCGCTAATGGTACGGCTATAATTGTTTGTCCGGGCGGTGGCTATGGCGCGCTGGTAATCGATCGGGAGGGATACCAGGTGGCGAAAGAGCTGAACAAAGCCGGAATTGCCGCATTTGTTTTAAAATACCGACTACCCAGCGACCGGATCATGCAAGATAAATCAATCGGATCGCTGCAAGACGCCCAGCAGGCTATCAAAACCTTGCGGGAACGTGCGGGCGAGTGGAAAATTGATCCAGGAAAAATCGGTATCATGGGCTTCTCTGCAGGCGGTCACCTGGCTGCAACTGCGGGCACACATTATGACAGTAGCTTTGTGGCAAACCCTAAAAAAACCAGCCTGCGTCCGGATTTCATGATCCTGGTTTATCCGGTGATCACATTTCTCGACAAAGGTCACCGGGGTTCCGCGAAAAACTTGCTTGGCGAATCGCCAACTGCCGAAAAGCTAAAATATTTTTCAAACGAATTACAGGTCACAACAACAACGCCGCCTGCATTTTTGACCCACGCGGGGGACGACACGGTGGTGCCGGTATCGAACAGCATTGAATTCTACGAAGCACTCAACGCCAAAAATATTCCTGCCGACTTGCACATTTATTCCAAAGGTGAGCACGGCTATCTCAAAGAACCAGCATTTCAGGAATGGTTTGAGCGGTGTTTGGTTTTTATGCGGACGAATGGGTTGGTGGTGGCTAGGTAGTTTGGTTTTTGGGAACGTCAATGCTGTGAATCTCAGGTTTTAAAATTTCACTTTGATATTCCGGAATAGCTTTTCTCAGCACCGAAACCATCTTTTTATCATCGCCTGAGGCAAGCGCTTCTTGCAACAGAAACATCATGTGATTCGCGCAAACCTGAGAATTATCGGAAAATGCTGTTGCCCGCATTTTTGAATGTTTACAAAAATTGCAAATGTTAGCATCACCAATTTCCTCCCGGATTTTTTCACCTGGTCGCAGGCCAATGTATTTGATGTAAATATCCTTCCCAGGTTGAAGTCCAGCCAGCCGGATCATACGATCCGCAATGTGGCGGATGTAAACGGGCTTTCCCATATCAAAAAACAGAATTTCATTTCCTTCACTTATGGCCGTCGCTTCCAGCACGAGTTGGCAGGCTTCCGTGACGGTCATCAAGTATCGCTGGACTTCGGGATGAGTTACTGTAACCGGCCCGCCGCTGCGGATTTGGCGCTCGAATGTGTGCAGGAATGATCCGTTTGAGCCTAGCACGTTTCCGAAGCGAGTGATGATGAATTTGGTTTTGCCGGGGCTAATGTGGCTGTAATGTTGCAAGAGGATTTCGGCAAAACGCTTCGTAGCGCCCATGATGCTGGCGGGGTTCACGGCTTTATCTGTAGATACAAAAAGGAACTTTCGGACGTGATTTTCGAGGGATACGCTGGCTAAAATTTCAGTGCCGAAAATGTTGGTTTTGATGGCTTCGTATGGATGATTTTCCATGACCGGAACGTGTTTGTAAGCTGCTGCATGAAAAACGATCTGAATGTTTTTATCCGAAAATACCTGCCGCATGCGCTGCTCATCCGTAATGTTCGCGATGTAGGATTGAAGATTTACATTCGGAAATTTCTCACGAATGTTCATGTCCAGATCATTTAGCCCGGTTTCGGATTGGTCGAGAAGAATTAATGCTTGTGGCTTATGTCGGCAGATTTGCAATGCTAGCTCAGAGCCGATGGATCCTGCGGCGCCGGTAATGAGGATAATGCTTCCGCGGATTTCCTGCGCAATGTTGTGCTGGTCGAGCACGATGGGCTGCCGGTCGAGCAGGTCTTCGGGGTTACATTTGAAGTTTTGGAGGGATTGGTTTACTGACTTCATGGATATATCGTCAAGGATGATGGATATATCGATTACGCGTCAGTTGTAAAGAGGTAACTGAAATTTTGTGTCTTTTTTTATTTGGTTTAAAATCAAAAAGGGGACTTTCTCTGATATACAGAAAAAATCCCCTTTTTTAATGTTTTGAAAAATCTACATTAATCCCTCAAAAATCCCGGGTGCAAGTCCGAAAAGGATTGTTAGAAAAGTTGCAAGTAACAACACAACCTGGTAAAATGGCGCGACGCGGATTTTGATCATATCGCCTTCTTTCAAGTAAGAAGAAATGATGACGCGGAAATAATAATAGATACCTACGGTTGACATCAAAACGGCGATAACCGTAATCCAGATAATGCCCCTCTCTGCCGCGCTGGTGAAGATGTAGAATTTACCCCAGAAACCTGCCGTCAGCGGGATACCGGCCAGTGAGAGCATGGATACTGCCAGCACGAATGCCAGAACTGGATTTTGTTTAGCGAGTCCGTTGAATGCTTCGTAACGTTCGTTGGGTTGGCCTTCGATGGTTTTTTCTTTTGATACCAACATTAACACCCCAAAAGCAGCGATCGTTGATAGCGAGTAAGCCAGGGAATAGAAAATAATGGCGTTTTGTGAAGGTTTTGTGAGAGAAGTCAGCGCGATCAGCAGGTAGCCTGCATGCGAAATACCCGAGTAAGCCAGCATTCTTTTGAAACTATTCTGACTGGTCGCGCCGATATTTCCAACGAGTAATGTTAATACGGCGATCAGTGCGATCACGATCCACCAGAAGCTGTAAATACCGGTGAAGGAGTGACTTAATAAGCGATACAATGCTGCAAACCCTGCGGTTTTTACAATGGTCGACATGAAAGTCGTAAAAATGGTAGGAGCACCTTCGTACACATCAGGTGTCCAAAAGTGAAATGGTGCGGCGGAAACTTTGAACAACATTCCGATCAATAGCAGTAGTAAACCTGCGTAAAGTAAGTAGGAGGGCGTTCCGGCAGGAACATTTGAAGCAAATCCCTGAATGTGCGTCAGGTTGAATGAACCTGTTGCGCCGTAAAGTAATGTCATTCCGAACAGCATAAAGCCAGTCGCGAATGCACCCATTAAAAAGTATTTCAAAGCAGCTTCATTGGACCGCAGATTACGTTTGTTGCTTCCTGTAAGCACGTACATGGCAACCGAAAGGATTTCAACACCGATAAAGAGCATGATCAAATGCTCGAACCCGATCATCATGATCGCGCCGACGAGAGAAAATAGCATTAACCCATAATATTCAGCTGGCTCAGAATCCGCATTGTCCTGAAAACCACCGGAGATAGCTACTATCATAAAAGCCGAAAGCAGCACGATCGCGCTGAATGAAAGCGTCACATTATCGACCCGGAACATATCGTAGAAATAGAGCAGCGGGCCCTGGTTCCACTCGATAAAATTGCTCGCCAGCGCGATGACAAGGAAAAGAAGCGTTGCTGGCAATAAAATGTTTTTTGATTTCGAAAAACCCAAAAACAGGGTTACGACTCCAAAAAACGATAATAATATTATGGGATACATATCTACTTAGTTATTTACCAGTTGCAGAAGTTGACTTACAGCAGGTTCGGTTATTTTCAAAAATGTGTTGGGATATATACCTATCCAAAAAACCATGATCACGAGTGGCAGCAATACGGCACGTTCGCTGGCAGTAAGGTCCTGAAAACCTTCTACCCACTTGGATCTTGGCCCGAACATGGATTTCTGGAATAACCGGAGCATATAAACCGACCCGAGAATGATCGTCAAACCGGCGATCGCACCCAGCCAGCCGTCGTATTGGAAAACGCTGGATAGCAGCAGGAATTCACCTACAAAACCGTTGGTCAGCGGAAGTGCCACGCTTCCCAGCAGCAGCACCATAAAGTATACACTCAAATGCGGCGTGCTTTGCGTAATACCGCCCAGCTGATCCAGATAGCGGGTTTTGGTGCGGGAATAAATAATGTCAACGATGAAGAAAAGACCGATTACATTGATACCGTGCGCCAGCATTTGAATTAAGGCGCCCTGCAAACCATTTACCGACGAAGAAAAAACACCCGCCGCCATCAGACCCACGTGCGCAAATGAAGAGTAAGCGATCAAACGCTTCATATCGCTCTGCTGAATGGCAATAATGGATCCATAAATGATACCGATCACGGAAAGGATCATGGCCAGCAGTCCCCAGTTCGCCATTCCCTCGGGTACGATTGGTAGCAGGAACCGGATTAAACCATAAACCCCCATTTTTAACATAATACCAGACAAAAGCATGGTTGCCTGTGTGGGTGATTCGGTGTAAGTGTCTGGCTGCCAGGTATGGAACGGGAATAATGGCATTTTAATCGCGAAGGCGATAAAGAATGCCCAGAAGATAAATCCTTGCTGGAACGGGCTCAGCTGTAATTGGTAGAATGCGGATATTTCGGATGAATGTGCGCCGGGAGTTTGATAGTACAGATAAACCAGCGCCACCAGCATAAACAAGCTACCAAAAATGGTGTAGATGAAGAATTTAAGCGTCACTTTCGCCCGGTTTTCCCCGCCCCAGACTGCTGCCAGGAAGTATACCGGGATTAATGCAGCTTCAAAAAACAGGTAGAATAAAAATGCATCTGTTGCTGTGAAAACGCCGATTAACGCGGCTTCCATGAAAAGGATCAGCGAGTAGAAAGAAGCGGTGCTTTTGTATTCGTGCTTGAATGCGGAAAGGATGATCAGCGGAGTAAGGAAGGTGGTCAATAAAACGAGCACCAGGCTGATACCATCGATGCCGGCAGCGAAAGAAATGCTCCCGGAAGCTGCCCAGGCGTATTTGAAACCAAACTGACTGCCTGCCGCCGGATCGAATTGAAGCCAGGTAAAAACTGCAACGCCCAACGAGGCCAGGCCGCCGATTAAAGCTACCTGTTTGGCTAGCCGCTCACCGGATAAAAGGGTGATGATGCCTGCCGCGATGGGTAAAAGTATTAAAAGAAGAGTAAGCATATTGTCAAGTCAACGGTCAGCAATAGATGGTGAACGGATTTATGTTAAGACGGATCAAAGTAAAAGTTTCCAGAACAATATGGCCACAATGCCCAGAACCATGGCAAAAACGTAATCGCCGGTAGATCCGGATTGTGTTTTCTTCAACTGGCCGGCCAGGAAGCTTGTCAGTTTTACAAAAGCATTGACGATCAGGTCGATGAAAAACTCGCCGAAACTATAAAGCACATTGGATAACGTCTTGATTGGTTTTACAAAAACCGCATCGTAAAGCTCATCCACATAGTATTTGTTGTAAACTGCTTTTTGCAAGGCAGATTTTTCAACGGTGTCTGCCTCTGGCACAGCGGCTTTCTGAACATACATGACATAAGCAATCACAGCTGAAACCAGCGCAACCGCCACCGAAATGCCCATTAACAGATATTCTTCTGAATGTGAAAGAATGGTTGGCTCAAATGCTTCCGGATTCACCTGGCGGGCCGCATCGTAAAGCGGGCTCATGAATTCTGCCAGGTAGTGTGTACCGTGCAATGCTTCCGGTACTCCGATAAATCCGCCCACAGCTGAGAGTACAGCCAAAATAACCAGCGGAATGGTCATCGAAGCAGGCGATTCATGCAAATGATGCTCCTGCTCGTGGGTACCGCGGAATGTTCCAAAGAATGTCAGGAACAGCAGGCGGAACATATAGAAGGAGGTCATCAGCGAGCCCAGCACACCGATCACCCAAAGGATTTTGTTATGCTCGAAAACATGCGCCAGGATTTCATCTTTGGAGAAAAACCCTGCAAATGGTGGGATACCCGAAATCGCAATCGTAGCAATCAGGAATGTCAGGAAGGTAATCGGTAATTTTTTTCTTAAACCACCCATCGAGCGGATATCCTGTTCGTCGGACATTGCGTGGATTACGCTACCTGCGCCCAAGAAAAGTAGTGCTTTAAAGAATGCGTGGGTAATGACGTGGAACATGGAAGCCGAATAAGCCATCGCACCAAGCCCCATGAACATATAACCGAGCTGACTTACCGTAGAATAGGCCAGTACTTTTTTAATGTCATTTTGTAAAAGACCAATAGAAGCTGCGAACAATGCAGTCGCCGCACCGATAATGCCGACAATTTCTAATGTGGATGGCGCCAGTGAGTACAGGACGTTAGATCGGATCACCATGTAAATCCCTGCGGTAACCATCGTAGCGGCGTGGATCAGAGCTGAAACCGGAGTCGGGCCGGCCATCGCGTCGGGTAGCCAGGTGTATAATGGAATCTGTGCAGACTTACCCATCGCCCCGATGAATAGGAACAATGTGATGGTCACAATCACCGGGTCACCGACCTGGAAACCAGTGGCTTTGCTGAAAACATCCGCATATTCAACTGAACCGAAAGTAGCGATGATGGTGAAGATCCCCAACAAAAAGCCAAGGTCACCTACGCGGTTCATAATGAATGCTTTACGCGCAGCATTATTGTAGTTTGTGTTTTTATTCCAAAACCCGATCAGCAGGTAAGAGCAAAGTCCAACACCTTCCCAGCCGATAAACATGATCACGTAATTCGACCCCAAAACAAGCAGGAGCATGAAAAACAAAAAGAGGTTCAGATAAGCGAAAAACTTTCCAAACCCTGCGTCGTGATGCATGTAGCCGATCGAGTAAATGTGGATCAGCGAACCCACTCCCGTGATGATCATCAGCATTAAAAGCGAAAGCTGATCAATTTGAAATGAAAAAGGAATTTTGAGTTCTCCAACAGTGATCCAGTCAAAAAGCGGCACGATAAATGGCTGACTGCCACCGGCGAGAAACGCATTGAAGGTCATGATGGAGAGCACGAAACTTGCCACGACGGCCAATGTTCCGATGATTCCTACGGCCCCTTTCGGAAGATTAGGAAATCCGAGCCCGTTGATGAGGAAACCAAGTAATGGTAACAGCGGGATCAGGATGAGTAATGTTTCAGACATGTATTTTAAACTTTAATCTCTAATTATATACAGGCTGTGTGTAAGCAGGATTACCATTTCAGCTTGTTGAGGAAACCGATATCAGTGTTCCTCGTATTTCTGTAAATCATTACGATAATCGCCAGACCGACAGCTACTTCCGCCGCTGCTACTGCCATGATAAAAAACACAAAGACCTGGCCGGAAGGGTCAGATCGGTATGATGAAAACGCGATGAGCAGCAAGTTCGCAGCATTCAGCATTAATTCGACGGACATAAAAATGATGATCGCATTTCTGCGCGTCAGTACGCCAATGATGCCGATTACAAAAAGTAAGGTGCTGAGGATTAGGTAAGCCTGAAGGGGGATGTTTTGAATAACCGCCGGTATGTGAACCTCTGGTAAATTAGGGTTTGGAATCATAGCAGGTTTACCTTATTGGATATTCGGTTAAAATAGTCAAAAATAGATTTCCGGCAAAAATAGACATAAATACCACTTACTCAAACCAGTCTAAAAGGATTATGTCAGCGTTGGGTCAGTGCCCTCAGTTTAATTTCGGTCAACTTTCTTTTGGTATCCAGCGGAAATTCCCCTTTCATCATCCAGTCAAAAAAGGACGGCTCGTTTTTCAGGATATCCATCACGCGTTTTCCGTTGTGTTTTCCGAAATTGAAAACCTCTTCTCCTTTATCATTATAAACCATTCTGCCTGCAAAATCAATGATGCGCGAGGCGGTCAACTCGTGCAGTGCGGCAATGTCATTTTTAATCGGCTCGGTTACTTTTCCGTGTGCATCGGTCAATGTAACGCCTTCATACCGGGCAATTTGTCCCTGTAAAACTTCAAAAGTAGCGAGTGTATCAGCTTCGGCGCTGTGTGCATTGGTGAGGGTTTTGCCGCAGTAAAATTTGTAGGCGGCAGCCAGGTTGCGCGGCTCCATCATGTGGAAAATCCGCTGAGTATCCACCATCCGGCGGTTTTTGACATCAAACTCCACGCCGACCCGAAGAAATTCTTCAACGAGCATCGGAATGTCAAAACGGTTGCTGTTGAAACCTGCCAGATCGCATCCGTCGAGGAAGGATGCCAGGTTGCGGGCGATGCCTTTGAATGTAGGTGCGTCTTTGACGTCGTCGTCGTAAATACCGTGGATGAGGCTGCTTTCCAGCGGGATAGGCATTTCCGGATTGATTTTCCGGGTACGAATTTCGGTCTCTCCATTCGTCAAAGCCTTCACTACCGAAATTTCCACAATCCGGTCCCTTACGATATTGACTCCGGTTGTTTCGAGATCAAAAAAAGCGATGGGCTTTTTGAGACGCAGGGTATGCATAAGGCTACTCTAATTTGATTTTCGCGCCGCGAAGTTACGCCGAAACGCCAGATAGCACAAGAATAGAAGTAGTTTATACAGATTATAAAAAGGTTAAAAGGGCTGTGGGGTCGGAAAGGGTTTTCGGGCCTTTGTCATTTGTAGTTATTTATTGTCAGGTGTTGTCATTTATTGTTGGGCTTGCCGATGGATAAATGATTTTGGCCGGAGGGTAAACGATTTTGGGAAGCTTGGGTGTGTGGGGTAGGTTTCTGAGCCAAGTCTTGAAGTGACTTGGTGTACAGTAAGCTTACTAGACTTTATGGAAAAGATTAAAACGATTTTCGAGCGAAATTGGGAGGGAAACAGAAAAGTTATCGACAAGTTGGCTGTCACAGACTTTGATTTTTCAAATGCTGTGGCCACAGAAAAGGTGGATGGGACTAATGTTCGGATTACGGTGCGGAATCACATACTTGTCAGGTTAGAGAAAAGAAGAAATCCTACTAAAAGTGAAAAAGAAAAAGGGATTATTGAACCCTGGTACACCGATGCCAACCCAGCCGACAATGCTGACAAGTATATTTTTGAGGCTGCAAGTCACACCGATTTATCGGATGTCCCTGACGGAGAGTGGAATGCAGAGGCTTTTGGAGAAAAAATACAGGGTAATCCGCTAAACATTAAGGGCCATTTCCTTTTCATCTTCTCACTAAAATCTTGGCGAGAAAAAATAACATTTGATAATGTGCCTATTGAATTTAACGAATTAAAGAAATGGCTTAAAGAGCAAAAAAGTTTGATTGGTTCTGATTGCGGTATAGAGGGCATTGTGTGGCATAATGAGGCGACTAGTGAGATGTGTAAAATTAAGGTTAAGGATTTTGAATAGTCGAAAGCGGTCTCCTTATGGTTGAAGCAAAATTTGAGTCATGTTAATCCACAATAAAGTTTCAAGAGATCATTTTGAATGTTGGCTAATCGAGATGGATGACGCTCTGGACTCTTTCATTGCATCATTCCCTGAGAGTATTAGGCAAGGACTTAACTTCTCGGTAGAATCTCTTGATAGTCTTGAAGAATGGTTGTTAAATCGATATGATAATCTGTCAGAAACCAAGGTCAAAGAGGAAGCGATGATTATTGACGGTTTGGCGAGATATGTTGGCGAAACTTTTCGAAAAGCTTTGGGAGGAAAATGGACGATAGAGTTAGATAATCCAGTTTATGCCTATTATCGAATCCCCACACTAGCTGGTCTAGGAGGGAGGAATTTGGTCGCTTGCCCGGCAGCATTAGTAACGACAGCCGTCGATCGCAGGAGAGGGGATTTTTGGCGTACAGTTCTTACAAATTACAAAAACAGGCTAGACATAATTAGCGGACGTTCAGCCCAACAGAATATCTAGCCATTAACATAGGTGCGTAGTCACTCCATCCACCCATAAGACTTCGTAACCGCCTTCTTCCAGCCATTATAAAACCCTTCCCGCTTCTCTGCTTCCATATTCGGGTTCCAGGTTTGGGCGATGGCCCATTTTTGTTTGAGTTCTTCGAGGTTTTGCCAGTAGCCTACGGCGAGGCCGGCGGCGTAGGCGGCACCAAGCGCTGTGGTTTCGGCTACGGCCGGGCAAACTACCTGCGTGTCAAGAATGTCGGATTGGAATTGCATGAGTAATTGGTTCATGACCATGCCGCCATCTACGCGGAGGGAGGCGAGTTCTATTCCTGAGTCTTGTTCCATCGCTTTTACTACGTCCACGGTTTGGTAGGCGGTGGCTTCCAGTACCGCGCGGGCGATGTGGCCTTTATTGACGTAGCGGGTCAGGCCGGCGATGATGCCTCTTGCGTCGTTGCGCCAGTAGGGTGCATAAAGTCCGGAGAATGCGGGGACGAAATAGGCTCCACCATTATCTTCGACAGACCTGGCTAATTCTTCAATGTCCTCGCTTTTTTTAATCAAGCCTAAATTATCACGAACCCACTGCACCAGTGCTCCGGTGACCGCTACGCTGCCTTCCAGCGCATACTTAACTGGCTCATTGCCAAATTTATAAGAGATTGTTGTGAGCAAACCGTTTTCAGAAGTTTTCAATTCGTTTCCAGTATTCATCACCAAAAAACAGCCGGTACCATACGTATTTTTGGCCATGCCTGGCTCGAAACAGGTTTGTCCCACCAATGCTGCGTGCTGGTCGCCGAGGTCGCCGGCTACGGGTACGCCAGGAAGAATTTCGTTATTGACGTGGCCGTATATTTCGCTGCTGCTTTTGATGGCGGGCAGCATTTTTTCGGGAATGTTGTAGGCCGCGAGCATTTCCCGGTCCCACTGCAATGTGCGGAGGTTCATGAGTTGGGTGCGACTAGCATTGGTTACATCTGTTACGTGAATGCCGCCATCGCCATGCGCGCCGCCGGTCAGGTGCCAGATCAGGAATGTGTCGATGTTTCCAAAAATCGCCTCACCTTTTTCAGCATCTTCCCGCAGGCCTTCCACATTTTCCAGCAGCCATTTTAACTTTAAACTACTGAAATAAGTAGAGACCGGCAACCCGGTAATGTCGCGAAACTGGTTGAGACCGCCTTCTTTTTCATATTTTGAAACCAGGTCAGAAGTACGCGTATCCTGCCAAACCAATGCATTGTAATAAGGTTTTCCAGTCCGCTTGTTCCAAACCACCGTCGTTTCGCGCTGATTGGTAATGCCTATTGCCGCAATGTCCGCCGCAGTGGCCGATGCCTTGATCCGCGCTATCGCGATCACTTCCAGCGTATTCTTCCAGATTTCGGTTGGGTCGTGCTCTACCCAGCCTGGCTTCGGATAAATCTGCTCGTGTTCCTTTTGTCCTACCGAAACAATGTGTCCCTGATGATTGAAAAGTATGCAGCGGGTACTGGTCGTTCCCTGGTCAATAGCGGCAATGTATTTGGACATAATAGGATTTTGATTGGCTTTATCTGCAATTAAGACAGTAAGTGGGCAAAACTAACCATATCTTTGGCAGTAAAGAAAATCAGACACACCCTCCCGGAAATGCAAAGGAAAAAGATCAAAAGAATGTTGTTGTGGCTTGCCGCGGCGGTGCTTCTTTTTTTTATAACCGACCTGATTTTTCCCTTCGGCCCTGACATTCAATACGCTACACAGATCACCGATAGCAAAGGCGTTGTCATCCACGCATTTTTAAGCAAAGATGATAAATGGCGGCTCTATTCGAGTGTCGAAGAAATTACGCCGCTCCTGCGTAAGACATTGATTTACAAAGAAGACCAGTTTTTTTATTATCATCCGGGCGTCAACCCTTTTGCGATTTTCCGTGCCGCTGCGCGCAATGTTTTTTCGGGAAAACGTACTTCCGGGGCTTCGACCATTACCATGCAGGTGGTAAGACTTTGCGAGCCGCGGCGAAGGACTTACTTGAACAAGCTGATCGAGATTTTTAGGTCGCTGCAAATGGAAATGCATTATTCCAAAGAGGAAATTTTGCAGCTCTACATTAACCTGGTGCCTTATGGCGGGAACATTGAGGGGATCAAGGCTGCTTCACTTTTATATTTTGGAAAACCGCCTCAACTGCTGAGTCTCGCAGAAATTACCGCATTAACCATCGTCCCAAACCGCCCATCGAGCCTGCGGCCGGGTACCCGGAATGACGCTTTGAAACAAGCCCGGAATGAGTGGCTGGTGCGATTTGAGAAGGAAGGTTTGTTTGAAAAAAACATTATCGAAGATGCCCTGGAAGAACCTTTGCAAATCAAAAGGCTGCTGGCCCCGCGGCAGGCGCCACATTTATCGCTGCGACTGAAACAGCAATTTCCGAATCAGCCGGTGATCCGGACATCGATAAAAAGCCAGTTTCAGAGCCAGATCGAGGAGCAGGTGAAGAATTACATTAACCGGAGGAAGTTGATGAACATTCACAATGCGTCGGTTTTGGTGATCAATAATGAGACGATGGAAGTGGAGGTATATGTGGGCTCGGCTGATTTTAACAATCCTTTTGACGGTGGGCAGGTGGATGGCGTGCGGGCAGTGCGATCGCCGGGAAGTACATTAAAACCTATTTTATACGCGGCGGCTTTTGACAAAGGCATTATCACGCCGAAGAAAGTCTTGAATGATGTTCCCAGCAATTTCAGCGGCTACGAACCGGAGAATTTTGACAAACATTTTAATGGTGCAATCACCACGGAGTTTGCCCTGGCCAACTCGCTGAACATTCCGGCAGTGAAGATTTTGAAGGAAGTAAGTACGCCGGCTTTGGTAGAAAAGCTGCGGAAAGCGGGTTTTAAAACCATTGATAAACAGGCAAAAGATCTGGGACTTTCCATGATCCTCGGCGGCTGCGGCGTAACGCTCGAAGAACTTACCCGACTTTTTGCATCATTTGCGAATGAAGGAAACTTCAAAAATCTCAGATATACCGCTGATAGTCCCCTTGATAAAAAAGGCAGCGCGATCGTGTCGCCGGAAGCTTCTTACCTGGTGACCAACATTCTCAACCAGATTACCCGGCCAGATTTGCCTACCAATTTTGACAACACTTATCATTTGCCCAAAATCGCCTGGAAGACAGGAACTTCTTACGGAAAGCGCGATGCGTGGAGCATTGGCTATAATAAAAGGTATACAATCGGGGTTTGGGTTGGGAATTTTTCGGGAGAAGGTGTGCCGGAGCTGAGCGGCGCCAATACCGCCACGCCACTGCTTTTTTCGATTTTTAATGCTTTGGACTACAATTCGCCAAAAGGCTGGTACAGGTCACCGGCCAACATTTCGCTTCGGAATGTTTGCGCAGCCAGCGGCGATATTCCGTCAGAATTTTGCGACCATCAGATTCCCGATGAGTACATTGTGGGTGTTTCTGCGTACCAGAAATGCCAGCATTTGCGCTGGGTTTTTACAGATGTTGCGGGCAAGATTTCCTATTGTACCTACTGTCTTCCGGAAAAAGGTTTTGAAAAAAGATCTTATCCCAACATTGCGCCCGAGCTGATCGCATTTTATGAGCAGCAGCGGATTCCCTATCAAAAAATCCCGCCGCATAACCCTGCTTGCGAGCGGGTTTTCCATGAAGGCGCGCCGCTGATTGTCAGTCCAAACGAGGGCAGCGAATATTTTATCCGCCAAAATGAGCCGCAACAAATCCAGCTGGCATGTCAGGCAGCCAATGATGTACAAGAAATTTTCTGGTACGTCAACGACAAGCTAAGCAAAAAAGCCGCCCCCAACGAACCCGTATTCATCAATCCGCCTTTCGGAAGAGTGAAGATTTCGTGCAGCGACGATAAGGGGAGAAATACGGATGTTTGGATTGTAGTGAGGAGGATGTAGGTTACAACGCCTCCCCGGCTGCTTCCTGGTAAAGTACCTGCACGAGTGTTTGCCCTACGGCTTTTAATGTTTTTGGGTCGATGTTATCCATCGTGTCGTGGGAGGTGTGCCACTGGTCGAAGAATGTTTTCGAGAGGTTGTTTGGGCGGGTATGGATGATGTCGATCATGGGAATGTGGGCCTTTTGATTAACAGGCAAATGATCATCTGTGATCGAACCGCCCCTTTCGTCGATAAAATAATTACTGTAACCCAGCTTGCTCGCAGTCGTCCAGACTGTTCTCACAACATCATCTGCTAACTGGACTGAGTAGCCTTCCTTAAAAAAGGTAGCCCCTTTTGCGCCAGCCATATCCAGTAAAACGCCAAAATAGGCGGTGTAATTTGGCACGTGCTTATTTTCAGCCCAATGTTTGGAACCTAGGCAGTATCCGCTGTATTCCAGGGTAGTATCTTCACCGGAGCTGCCCCAGTCTTCCGCATCGAAAAAGATAATGTCAACGCCAATATCTGGTTTTGCGCTTTGGGCAGAGATTGTGCGGGCAACTTCCAACAGGATACCGACGCCACTGGCACCATCATTGGCTGCGATCACCGGTTTGTCTTTCACGATCGAATCCTGATCCGAAAATGGGCGGGAATCCCAGTGAGAAGTCAGTAGAATGCGTTTTGCGGCGGAGGGATTGAAACTGCCGATAATGTTGGTGGCATTCAGTGATTTATTGTCAAAGGTCGTAGCGGTAAAATCCTGCTCTGTTACCTGAAATCCGTATTTTTTGAGTGAGGCGACCAGGTAATCCTTACAGGCCTTGTGGGCCAGCGTGTTAGGAACCCTCGGGCCAAAATCGACTTGTTTCTGAACAAATTGAAAAGCGGAATCAGCATTGAATTCTGCACTTTTGACAAGTTTCGGGGCACTTTGCTCCGAAGTTTGTTCGGAACTGTTGTTACTGTTACAACTATATAAAAGAATTGAAAAAGAAACGAAGGCAGGCAGTATTCTTGATAGGGAATTCTTAGAAAATAGCATCTCCAATGTGTTGTTACGTGGGTAAAACCTGAGTCAGGCCGACATTTTTACCTATTCTTCATACGCCCAGTCCACACGCACTTTGGTGTCGCGGATCACAAGGCCCTGATTTTTAAAGTAAGAACGGATTTCGTCCACTTTTTCGTAGTTCTGCGACAGTTTAAATTCGCGGTAAAGATTCAGCATTCCGTCCAGGATTGCGTGCCCCTCGGCCAGCTCTTCCTTCAAACCCAGAACCTCCTCGAAAAAGACGATAAAATTATTTTTCAATGCCATAAATGCATCCTCGCCGAGAGCAGCCGATTTCAGCTGACCCATGTTCAGCATATTAATGTATTTCAGCAGGTTAAAAAGGTTCGCAAAAGCGACGGCTGTATTCAGATCATCATTCATCGCCGCGTAAAAACCATCGATCGATTTTTCAATGTCGGCTTTCTTGTTCTCGTCAGGAGTTACTCCTTCTTCATGGACATAAGTCAGCAATTTGGCATTGCGCAGACCGTTCGCCAGCTTTTTATAGCCTTTTTGCGCAGCTTTTAAAGCATCATTTGAAAAATCGAGCGTGCTCCGGTATTGACTTTGCAGCATAAAAAAGCGCACAGTCATCGGGCTGTAAGCTTGTTCGAGCAGGTCATGATTTCCCGAAAAAAGCTCCGCAGGCAAAAATGAGTTACCGAGCGATTTCGACATTTTCTGACCGTTGACGGTCAGCATATTGGTATGCATCCAGTAGCGGACCGGCTCCTCGTCGGTGAGCGATTTTCCCTGCGCGATCTCACATTCGTGGTGTGGGAATTTGAGGTCCATACCGCCGCCGTGAATGTCAAATTGCTTTCCTAAATACTTGGAGCTCATGCAAGTACATTCCAAATGCCAGCCCGGGAAACCCATACTCCACGGCGAATCCCACTGCATGATATGTTCCGGACTTGCTTTTTTCCAAAGCGCAAAATCGAGCGGATTGCGTTTTTCAGCCTGGCCGTCGAGCTCGCGGGTTTCGTTCAAAAGATCTTCAATAATGCGGCCGGAAAGTTTGCCGTATTCATTTCCGCCAGCCTGGTATTTATTAATGTCGAAATAAACAGAACCATTGGATTCATAAGCTGCACCTTTGTCGATCAGCTTCTGCACCGCCTCGATCTGCTCGATCAAATGTCCGGTGGCAGTAGGTTCAATGCTAGGAGAAATTAGATTAAATGTAGCGGTAACTTCATGAAAATCATTAGTATAGCGCTGCACAATTTCCATCGGTTCCAGCTGTTGCAGCTTCGCCATTTTGCCGATTTTATCCTCGCCTTCCTCGCCGTCTCCTACCAAATGCCCTACGTCCGTAATGTTCCTCACATACCGAACTTTGTATCCAATGTGCGTCAGGTAGCGGTAAAGAATATCGAAAGAAAGGAAAGTCCGGATATTTCCGAGGTGAACATTATTATAAACCGTCGGCCCGCAAACGTACATGCCCACATAAGGAGGTGCTATCGGAACAAATACATCTTTATGCCGGGTAAGTGTATTAAAAATGCGAAGAGGCTGAAAAGTTTGTGCGGCCATTTATGTCTGGTACTTGATTACTGATTCTTTAACTGCGTTTTCGCAAGTCGGGTTTCCACCCAGTTGATGATTTGTTCGGCTGTCTGAATTCCTACCGAGGCGATTTTAGCACTTCTGCTACCTTGATACCCCATGTTAATGTGCAGAAGCTCGTAAGCGGTTGTGAATTTGGCAAGCAGGCTTTTATCAATACGACTCAATTCATGCTGATACCACTCTACGCTTTTCGGGGTTTTCTTATTTTTTTCTCCTAAAACTTCATTCAACACCAACAAGATACCTGTGTAAGCAGTATGCCCTGCAATCTTGACATACTTTTTGTCCTGATAAAGTCCGTCCTGTTTTTTGGCGTTGTTGCTGAGGAAATCTTTTGCATTGTCAATGTGCCTTCTGGCTTCTGAAACTGCTTCCATGAATAAGTATGTGATTTGATAGTGGAGAATAAAATTCGTCAGAAAGCAAAAATAACAAATAACCTAAGATTGCTTTGCACGGTTCGGGATATTGGCGGGGGCCAAAGAGGTGATTCGGGTGATTTGTTTATCTTCGCAGCGATTTTGCGCTTGAAAATCAGTTTGAAACCATCTTAAAATCAACATAGTACTTATTTATGAGTTTATTAACCGTAGGATCTGTTGCATTCGATGCACTCGAAACACCTTTTGGAAAAACAGACAAAATTATTGGCGGGGCTGCCACTTACATCACACTAGCCGCATCTTATTTTACTAAAGAAAATAACCTGGTTGCCGTAGTCGGCGGTGATTTCCCGCAGGAAATGATTGGGCTGCTACAAGACCATGGCGTTAATACAGAAGGACTTGAAATTGTGCAGGACGGAAAAACATTCTTCTGGTCGGGCAAGTACCATGAAGATATGAACAGCCGCGATACCCTCATTACCGAGCTGAATGTGATGGAGCATTTCGATCCGATCATTCCGGCGTCTTACCAGGGAACCGAGTTTTTAATGTTGGGAAATACGGTCCCTGCGACTCAAAAACTAGTCATTGAAAGAATGTCGAAGCGCCCAAAGCTGATCATGCTCGATACCATGAACCTTTGGATGAACATTGCGCTGGAAGATCTGAAAGCGGTTTTGAAAATGGTGGATTTGATCACAATCAATGATGAGGAAGCACGCCAGCTTTCGGGAGAATATTCGCTGAGAAAAGCGGCGAAGAAAATCATGGAAATGGGGCCTAAGACATTGATTATCAAAAAAGGAGAACACGGAGCAC
This sequence comes from Dyadobacter luticola, assembly GCF_005860805.1. Lineage (GTDB taxonomy): Bacteria > Bacteroidota > Bacteroidia > Cytophagales > Spirosomataceae > Dyadobacter > Dyadobacter luticola. The sequence goes on from NZ_VCEJ01000004.1 coordinate 104,661, forward strand.
TGTTGTTCCAGGACAATCGCATTTTCTTCGCACCTGCATTGCCGCTGGAAGAAGTGTTCGACCCGACTGGCGCAGGAGATACATTCGCGGGTGGATTTATCGGTTACCTTGCGAGCACCAATGATATTTCTTTTGAAAATATGAAAAGGGCCATCATTTATGGTTCCGCGATGGCTTCGTTTTGTGTGGAAAAATTTGGTACTGAGCGTCTTGTAAAACTTTCAAGAGAAGAGATCAATGCGCGGGTGCAGGATTTTGTGAATTTGTCGAGTTTCGAGATTCAGTAACATTGATTTTCCTAAGTTGAGATGAGCTTATCTTTTAAAAAAACCGGCATCCTGTTTCTCCTGATCACGTGTGCTTTGAATGTTGCTGCCCAGCAACATGCGCCGCTGCCCAAGTCTAAAAATAAAATTGTGGTCATCGCGCACCGGGGGAACCACGTCAATGTGCCTGAAAATACGCTGGCTTCCTACAAAGAGGCGATTAATTGTGGGGCGGATTATGTCGAGGTGGATTTGCGGACTACGAAAGACGGGCATCTGGTGGTTTTACATGATGCAACCGTCGACCGGACTACAAATGGCAGTGGCAAGATTGCGGCGATGACTTTTGAGGAAGTGGAGAAGTTGCAGGTATTTAACAAGAATAAAAGGCCACATCATATTCCTGAATTTCGGGAGGTTTTGGCGCTTTGCAAGGATAAGATCAACATTTACCTTGATTTCAAAGATGCAGACGTTGCTGAAACATTGAAGCAAATCAAGGCGGCGGGGATGGAGCATCAGGTGGTTGTTTACCTGAATAAAGAGTCTCAGTATAAAGAATGGAAAGATGCGGACCCAAAAATGCCGCTGATGACCAGTCTGCCAAAAGAAGTCACGAATAAAGAACATTTGCAGGCATTTCTGGAAAAATTACATGTCCAGGTTCTGGATAATGTTGCTGATCCTGAGCTTGTAAAAGCAGCTGAGGCGCACGGCATCGCTGTCTGGCTCGACGTGCAAAGCCCATCGGAAGGCCCGGCTTCGTGGAAAGCCACTTTGCAAAAAGGCGTTCATGGATTACAATCCGATAAACCCGCTGAACTCAGAGCATTTCTAAAAGAAGATCATTTGTAAAATATTCGTGTATCATTTGTGTATTCGTGGCAAAAAGGTTGATGCCACGAATGCACGAATCAAACACGAATTAATTTAAGATTCCAATCTGCACTTCCGTAATATTCCTCTCCGGATTTTCGAAGTCCATATTGATATATACCTCCCGGTTTTTGCCAGATAATGTCTTGTTCCCCGAAAAGATATCCGAAATCAGGGAGCCATAAACTTTCCCCAAACCATTCCAGTCCCCGAAAAGCTGCTCGGTGACACAGTTAAATTCTTCCAGGAATTTGGTCTTGAATTCCGAATTCAGGATTTTCTCCGATGGACTTACCGGCAGCGCGATCGTCAGCGAAAACACAGTTTCCGGATTTCCGTCGGCACCTTCATAAACCCAGTAAACCGGTCCGGTGATTTCCAGGTCATTGCGCACAGCCTCCTGGTAAATCTTGCGTGCCACGTGACGAACATGCTGCGACAGTTCTTTAAGCGAAGTTTTGGTTTCGAAAAACAAAACATGAATAGGGTGAATGGTCCTGATCAGCATTTGAATAAGTTTTTAGTTCTGATTCAAAATAAACTTGGCCTTATGACAACCCTATGTCAGTTGGTTTCAAATTATTTTTTGTGCTTCATTTTACGCACCGTTTTTTGCAGCCAGGGATAACTAATGTACAAAACTTTGGTAGCCCCAATCCCGACCGCCGCGCCCATTAACACATCGGCCGCCCAATGTTTGTTGTGCAAAATGCGGAGTGCTCCCACTGTGGTGGCAGTTCCATAACCCCCAATGCTGTAAAAAACACTGCGCTGGCCGTATTCTTCATGCAGAATCGTCGCATTGGTGAAAGCCGTGGTACTATGCCCCGACGGAAATGAATGATTGTCCTCGCCATTTGGCCTGGGATACTGGATGATTCTTTTCAGGCTATAAGTGATGCCTTGCGAGGCTACATTGCTTAGTATGGCGAGAATGACCTGATCGCCAAGCGAATGTTTGCCCTTGACCCCGGCAGCCGCCAATCCAAGACTCACCACACCCGGCGCATATTGCAAATAATCGTCGACGTTCGTATGAAAGTTGGGATACTGCGAAACAACATGCCGCTGCAACTGCCGGCTGATTTTCCCCTGGACAATTAGCCCAGCCAGCGCCAGCGACACCGGTGGTATCACGTCCCCGGCCTTGACGACCCATAATGTGGAGTCAGCTCCTTGCGCAAAAGTGGCAGGAGATGCCAGGCTGCACCAAAAGAGAAAACAGTAAAGTGGAAATTTGCTTAATTGGAAAATCATAGAATTGCCTCTTTCACACGCACGAGTTTTTGCAATAAACCTTCTAATTGATCCAGCGGGAGCATATTTGCGCCATCGGATTTTGCTTCTGACGGATTGAAATGCGTTTCAATAAAAAGCCCGTCGGCGCCTACCGCAATTGCTGCTTTTGCAATTGTCTCGATCAGTTTCGGTTTGCCACCGGTAACGCCGGAAGTTTGGTTGGGTTGTTGCAGCGAATGTGTACAATCCATCACGATCGGCACGCCAAATGCAGCCATTTCCGGCAAATTGCGGTAATCCACAACCAGATCGCCGTAGCCAAAGCTGTTTCCACGGTCGGTTAAAATCACCTGACAATCCGGATTTACCTCATGAATCTTTTCAGCGGCAAATTTCATCGAAGCGCCGGAAAGGAACTGGCCCTTCTTCACATTTACTGCTTTGCCGGTTTTGGCTGCTGCGGCCAGCAATTCCGTTTGCCTGCATAAGAATGCCGGGATTTGCAGAACATCCACATACTCAGCCGCGAAGGCAGCTTCATGCGATTCGTGAATATCTGTTACGACAGGTATACCAAATGTTTCGCGGACTTCCAGAAGTATTTTCAATGCTTTTTCATCGCCGATGCCTGTGAAAGAATCAATTTTTGTACGGTTTGCTTTACGGTAAGATCCTTTAAATATGTAAGGAATGCGAAGTTTTTCTGTGAGCGTTGAAATATGTTCGGCAATGCGCAACGCCATATCCCGTCCTTCGATGGCGCAGGGGCCGGCCATCAGGAAAAACAGGGGCGAATCGGTATTTTTTAAATCTGGGATGGAAAGCATAGCTGATGCGTGTGGACTGTTAAATGTTTCACGAATGTACATTTATCCGCAATGTTCTTCAGAGTATTGGCTGATTTTAGCTTTCATTGCCACGATAAGATATTGATTTTCTGCTTTTTTTTATTTGCATTACAGTGTCCGTAATAAAATGATAGGGCTAAAAAAATTTTGAAAAAGTGAACTGTATTATCTTTCTTTGTGGCGATTTTAACCAAAAAGTGAATATAAAATGTCAGCAATTGCAGAAAGAGTGAAGCAAATTATCGTCGAGAAACTCGGCGTTGAAGAGTCGGAGGTTACGCCGGAAGCAAACTTCCAGAACGACTTGGGAGCAGACTCTCTAGATACCGTTGAATTGATTATGGAGTTTGAAAAAGAATTCAATCTATCTATTCCTGACGATCAGGCAGAGAACATTGGCACTGTAGGCCAGGCTGTTGCATATCTGGAAGAAAACGTGAAGTAATTCGGTTTTTACACCAGTATCATCTTCTATTTCTGTCCCTATTTTATGAGTTTTAAGAGAGTTGTGATTACCGGGATGGGTGCATTAACGCCCATCGGAAATGATGTTTCTACCTTTTGGACAAATTTGGTGGCAGGTGTAAGCGGAGCAGCACCTATCACACATTTTAATGCTGAAAAATTTCGCACGCGCTTCGCCTGCGAGGTCAAAGGCTTAGACATCAACAACTACATCCCCCGCCAGGAGGCTCGTAAAATGGATCCGTTCACGCAATACGCTGTTATTGCTGCGGACGAAGCAATGAAAGACGCCGGCTTTGCCGAGGACTCCGTGGATCTCGACAAAGCCGGTGTAATTTGGGGTACCGGTATCGGCGGTCTCAAAACTTTCGAAGAGGAGGTAAGCAACTTTGCCACAAACGGCAACACACCCCGCTTCAATCCTTTCTTTATCCCCAAAATGATCGTGGACAGCGCATCAGGCGTTCTCTCGATCCGCTACGGTTTCCGGGGTCCCAACTACATTACAGTTTCTGCCTGCGCATCCGCGACCAATGCTTTGATCGATGCATTCAATTATATCAAATTGGGTATGATGAATGTCTGTATCTCAGGCGGTTCGGAAGCTGCGGTTACAATTGCCGGTGTGGGAGGGTTCAATGCATTGAAAGCACTTTCAGAAAGAAACGATTCGCCTGAAACAGCTTCCCGTCCCTACGATAAAGACCGTGACGGTTTTGTTTTGGGAGAAGGAGGTGCAGCGATCATCCTGGAAGAACTGGAACATGCAAAAGCCCGGGGTGCCAAAATTTACGCTGAAATGGTCGGTGCCGGAATGTCGTCAGACGCATACCACATTACAGCTCCCCATCCTGACGGGCTTGGCGCGCAGATCGTTATGAAAAATGCGGTCGAAAATGCCGGTATCAGGCCGGAAGACATTGACTACATTAATACGCACGGAACATCTACGCCAATCGGAGATCCGGGTGAAATCAAAGCGATTGAAAAGTTCTTCGGCGAACATGCTTACGAACTGAACATCAGCTCTACCAAATCCATGACTGGCCACTTGCTGGGCGGCGCGGGCGCTATCGAGGCCGCGGCCTGCGTGATGGCGATCCGGGATCAGATAGTACCTCCTACGATTAACCATTTTACTGACGATCCGGAAATTAATCCGAGATTGAAGCTTACATTTAATAAGGCTGAAAAACGGGAGATAAATTATGCACTGAGCAATACCTTTGGTTTTGGCGGACATAATGCATCAGTCATTTTCAAAAAGTATGAAGACTGATAAACTTTTCACCATTTGGCAAAGCGAATCTTAATACCGATACTTTCTCTTTTCAGGACCGGAAGTGCTGAGGACAAAAAATTCAAAGAGTCGATTGCACATGTGATCGGCGACCGTCCTTCCAATCTTGGGGTATATCAGCTTGCTTTTCGCCATACTTCGGCCTCCAAAGAGACTGCTATCAAAGGTTTTAGAGAATCCAATGAAAGATTGGAATATCTCGGGGATGCGGTTTTAGGAATGGTGGTGGCCGAATTTCTCTTCACAAAATATCCCTACAAAGACGAAGGTTTTCTGACCGAAATCCGCTCCCGGATTGTAAATAGAGAGTCTCTCAATCAAATTTCGCGGAAGTTAGGTCTTGATCATCTGATCGAGTATGATGGAAACCGACGCGGCATGTCGCCAAGATCTTCCATGTACGGCGACGCGCTTGAAGCATTTGTCGGCGCTATTTATCTTGATAAAGGTTTCAGGTTCACCCGCACTTTTATCATCAGCAAACTGATCACGCACTACGATCTGGACAGCATTATCCAAAACAATGCCAACTTCAAGAGTCTCATCATCGAGTGGGCACAGCGTGAAGGCAAGGAAATCCGCTTCGAGATTCTCGAAGAAAGAGGTACCCGCCATCACCGCGAATTCATTTCTCAGATCCTCGTCAACGACGAGCCTTTCGCTACCGGTAACGGTTTTACCAAAAAGAAAGCCGAACAATCCGCTTCCGAGCAAGCCTGCGCTATCCTCGAACTTCGCTAGTATTTATTGAAAATGCTTCTGTCTGGTACTTTTGGTACTAGTTAAGGTATCATTGTGTCAAAATTTCATTCGAAATATTATAAAAATACGGACATTTTGTCTGTATTTTTGTTTGAATTTCAAATTTCAAGACTTTTTGTCAGTTCAATCTTCCTTTTTGTAGCTGGGAACAAATGTTGTTGATTACCTCACGAACCGCAACGGTTAAAACTCTAAATCAAAAACATTAAAACTGATAAAACAATGAGCACGTTAGTCAAAACACATTTCGCAGGTCCATCTTATTTGAACGGATTTTTTGGTAAAGAACTTTTCAACGAATACAACACACCTGCTTTTTCAGGAAGTGTACCAGCTGTGAATGTTATTGAAAACCAGGAAGGTTTCCGCATTGAAGTGGCTGCACCAGGCCTTCAAAAAGGCGATTTTAAATTGAACCTGGAAAAAAACCAGCTGACCATTTCTGCACAAAAAGAAGTGAAAGAAGAAGAAAGCAACGAGAAGTACACCCGCAGGGAATTCAAGTACAACTCTTTCCAACGCACTTTCACTTTGCCTAACACCGTGGATGGCGATAAAATTGAAGCTACTTACAACGAAGGCGTTTTGAGTATTGCACTTCCGAAACGTGAAGAGGCGAAAGAAAAACCAGCCCGTTTGATTGAGATTGCTTAATCATCCGGATCCTATAAAGGGCGTTATTCAAAAGAATAGCGCCCTTTTTTATGAGGCCATTCATGTAAATCCCAATTTCGATTGGCAGGATATTTTAGTAAATTGGTAAATGAAATACCTTTGTTAAAATATGTTAAATGAGCCTGCTACGGGAATAACTTACTATTGGCTTTGCGTTATTTGTTCACCAAAAAAATAAAAACCCCAACATATGTCTATGAAAACGAATTGGAAAGGTTTAGTGTTGGTTGGGTTGATTTCCAGTGCATCAACTCTTGCCGGCTTTAAGCTGTTAAGTCCAGATAATGGTAAAGATGTAATTTTCAAGGAAGCCGGCCGTGAGCCTATCGCGCGCTTCACTTCCACAGGTTCGCCGGTAGGGGCGCCTGGCGATTTCGTATATGCTGCGGAGGCTACTACGCCTACCGTGGTGCACATTAAGTCTACTATCACACGCCAGCCTTCGCGCAGCCAGCAGCAGATTCCGGATATTTTCAGGGATTTTTTTGGTGATGATTTCGGCGGCGGATCACGCGGGCCACAATCTCAGGAAGCCGCTGGTTCGGGCGTAATTATTTCCAACGACGGCTATATTGTTACCAACAACCACGTGGTAGAAGGTGCGCAGGAATTGGAAGTTACTTTACATAACAAAGGCAAGTTCAGGGCGAAAGTGATTGGTACTGACCCTTCTACGGACATTGCTGTTATCAAAATCGAGGCAAAGGATCTTCCGGCAGTTGTACTGGGAAATTCTGATGCTGTAAAAGTGGGAGAATGGGTAGTAGCGGTTGGTAACCCTTTCAACCTGGAATCCACAGTAACTGCGGGTATTGTGAGCGCAAAAGGCCGCGGTCTTGGAATTATTGGTCAAAACAGCCGTCGTAATGGTGTTACACCTGCTTCTATGGCGGCCGGTGATTCTCCTCTTGAATCTTTTATCCAAACTGACGCGGTGGTAAACCCTGGAAACAGTGGTGGTGCGCTGGTTAATTTGAAAGGTGAGCTGATCGGTATCAATACGGCCATCGCAAGTCCGACAGGTAGCTTTGCTGGTTATGCATTTGCAGTTCCTTCGAGCATTGTGAAAAAAGTATCAAGTGACCTGATCAAATTCGGTAATGTGCAGCGTGGTTACCTGGGTATCCAGCTGGATGATCTGGACAGTAGAAAAGCCGAAGAATATGGCGTAAAAGTAAATGATGGCGTATATGTGCGTGAATTCACTGAAAACAGCGCTGCCAAAGCTGGTGGTGTTGCAAAAGGTGATGTGATCGTAAAAGTAGACGGCATGGATATTCACTCAGTTCCGGAATTGCAGCAGTCTATCGGCTTGCACAAGCCTGGCGATAAAGTGAACCTGACGGTCAACCGTGAAGGAAAAGAAAAAGACCTGAGCATTACATTGCGCAATCGTACCGGCGGTTCGGACATTCTGAAACGTGACGAAACTGCGGCGATCATGAATGCTTTGGGTGCACAATTCGGTAACCTGAGCGATACGGAAAAACAACGTTTGTCACGTTATAAAATCGATGGCGGCGTTAAAGTTTTGTCTATCGAAGGTGGCAAATTCGGCCGCTCACAAGTAGAGGAAGGCTTTATCATTACCAAAGTAAATGGCAAAGCTGTCAAAACGGTGAAGGATTTCGAAGCCGCGATCGCCGGAAAAGAAGAATCTATGGTGCAGTTTGAAGGACTTTATCCTGACGCGCCTTATGATGTTTATTCATTCGGTTTCAGGTTGTAAAATCTGAGATAGCATTTAAATAAATAGGGCTCCGATGTTTGCATCGGAGCCCTATTTATTTTTCTATTTACCTAAATCAAAGCAAGAATTTCAACTTAATCACCTCTTTCTCACTCAAAAAGCGCCACTTGCCGCGTGGTAAATCTTTTTTATTCAAACCTGCGAAAACAGTACGGTCCAGCTTCTGAACTTCGTAGCCTAAATGTTCGAACATCCGGCGTACGATGCGGTTGCGGCCGCTGTGGATTTCCAGACCAACAACCATCGCGTCGGGTGTGACGATGCCGACTTCATCAGGGCGGATAAAACCGTCTTCCAGTGCTACGCCAGCTTGCAGTAACTCAAAATCCTCTGTCGTAATCGGTTTGTCCAGTTCGGCCTGGTAGATTTTTTTGATCCCGCCCGACGGGTGCGTCAGCTTTTCAGCCAGTTCGCCATCATTGGTCAGGAGCAAAAGTCCGGTAGTATTTCTGTCAAGACGGCCCACAGGATAAACTCTCTCTGAACAAGCGCCAGCGATCAGATCCAAAACCGTTTTACGTTCTTCAGGATCGTCGGTGGTGGTAATGTAATCCTTTGGTTTGTTGATCAGGATATACACCATTTTCTCCCGGTTCAAAGCTTTCTTGCCATATTTCACTACGTCAGTCGGCTTAACCTTGTAGCCCATTTCAGTAATGGTTTTGCCATTTACAGAAATCTGGCCGGAAGAAATCAGTTCGTCGGCTTCACGGCGGGAGCAGATCCCCGCATTAGCAATGTACCGGTTAAGACGGATCTCGTCGCTTTCTTCTTTATTTTTCGGAGCACCTTTTTTCTCATAATCTGCGAGATTATATCTCGGCGCACTTTCAAATCTGCCCACCCTGCGGTCTAATCCGCTACGGTTTCCAGTTGCATCTTCCTCGTTTCTCGGCGCACGTTCTCTGCCCCCTGGCTCATCAGAATCCGCTATCTCATCTTTTTTTTTAAAAGCAGGCTTATCCCCGAAAGGTCTTCTCGACCCCAGCCTAACATTTTCTCTCGGCTTAAATTCTCTCGAATCGCCGCCTTTTTCAAAACGTGGTCTTTCAGGTCTGTCGCCAAATGATCTTCCTTCGCCTTGTCCCCGATCTTCACGTGGTTTAAATTCCCGCGAATCACCGCCTTTATCAAACCGAGATCTTTCCGGTCTGTCACCAAATGTTCTTCCTTCACCTGACCGACGGTCTTCGCGTGGTTTGAACTCTCTAGAATCGCCGCCTTTTTCAAAACGCGGTCTTTCAGGACGGTCGCCGAATGTTCTTCCTTCGTCCTGTCTGCGATCTTCGCGCGGCTTGAATTCCCTCGATTTGGATTCTTCGCGTGGCTTGAATTCTCTTGATCCAAATTCTTCACGCGGCTTGAATGTCTTAGCGTATCGGTCCGGCGTGCTTCTTCCCGAGTCTCTGCGGTCATCGCCGCCGCGGGAATCGCCTTCGCGTTTGAAAGGACGTGACGGACCGCGATCCGGTCTGTCTGATCCGAACTTGCGGAATTCAGGTTTGTCAAACCTGGGTCTTTCGTTTTTGGGTTTTTCGTGATCGAAGCTCGGGCGGGATTTCGGCGCCTTGTTGTCGGTTTGCCCGGTCACTCTCAGGCTGGACTTTTTGATGCTGGGTTTGCTGAAACGACTTTCTACTGCTGGTTTCGCTTTTTTGAAGGGGCTGCCGCCGCCGCCGGGAGTTGTTCTTTTTCTCATAGGAATGCAGTATCACTACTGGATTTAATTTCCTCTTACAATTTTGTGTAACTGATAGTGATTTAATGTAGCTGATTATTGGAATGCCACTAAAATCCCCTATCTAACGTATCTGATGATCAGAGTACTTGTGTTGAATATTAAAGGGCGCAAAGATACGCTTTTTTCGGGGTAAAATTTTTTGTTTCGTTTTATGTCAAAAGTGATAACCGAACGTTTATAAATACTATTGTAGAATGGCCGTTTTTAGGCTGTTTTGCGAGAATACCTTCACCTAATCCTTTAAATATGTCGTCTGAAGTACAGGTCCAGCCACTGTGGAAGCCCGGTAGAGCATTACTGGAACAATCCAATCTCAAAAAATTCATGGACTGGCTGTTCGTCAAAAAAGGCCTTTATTTCCGTTCATACGAAGATTTATGGGAATGGTCGGTGACAGATCTCGAAGATTTCTGGGAAAGTCTCTGGCATTATTTCAACATTAAATCCCACGATTTATACCTCGAAGTTTTACAAAGACCACAAAGCGGCCTGATCGGTACTAAATGGTTTACACGCGCTAAACTGAACTACGCGGAGCACATTTTCAGGAATAAAACCAAAGACCGGCCAGCTATTATTTTCCAAAACGAAAAATCGGAGCCCAAAGAAATTTCCTGGGAAACATTAGAAGAGGAAGTAGCTGCAATTGCAACCTGGCTCAAACAGCGCGGTATCAAGCCTGGCGACCGGGTAGCGGCAGTTTTGCCCAACATTCCGCAGGCTGTCACGGCTTTTCTGGCGACTAATGCAGTCGGCGCGATCTGGTCATCCTGTTCTCCTGATTTTGGCAAAAGAGCGATTTTAGAGCGTTTTGAGCAGATCGAGCCTAAAGTACTTTTTGTTGTGGACGGCTACACCTACAATGGTAAAACTTACGACATCACTTCATTTGCGCAAGAGTTATCCTACGCATTGCCTTCGGTGAAAGACACCGTTTTAATCAATAATATTTTCTCTGAAAACCGGCCCGAGCGGCTCACTTCCTGGGAAGATATCCTGCACATTCAAAACTTCGGGCTTGATTTTGAGCCAGTTGCATTCGATCACCCGATCTGGATATTATATTCTTCTGGAACAACCGCCCAGCCCAAAGCCATCACGCACGGCGTAGGCGGCTGTCTGATCGAGCACATGAAAGCATTGATGCTGCACCAGAATGTCAAGCCCGGCGACCGCTATTTTTGGTATTCGACCACCGGCTGGATGATGTGGAATTATGCATTGGGCTCAATGCTTTGCGGCGCTACCCTGGTGCTTTACGACGGCGCCCCGGCTTTTCCTTCCTCGCAAGTTTTATGGACTTTGGCGGAAAAGGCCAAAATCACGCATTTTGGCAGCGGCGCTGCTTATTTTATTGCCTCCATGAAAAGCGGCGTCAGCATTACCACCGAGCGGCTTTCACATTTGGAAACGTTGGGATCTACGGGTTCACCTTTGCCCGCAGAGGTTTATGAGTGGATTTACAAACAAGTCAAAAAAGACGTTTGGCTGATTTCACTAAGTGGCGGCACCGATGTTTGCAGCGCTTTCGTGGGCGGATGTCCCTTACTTCCGGTTTATGCCGGAGAAATTCAATGTCGGATGCTGGGCTGCAAAATCGAAGCATTTGATGCAAATGGTAAGCCCGTTTTAAATGAAATGGGTGAAATGGTCATTACCCAGCCGATGCCTTCGATGCCCGTTTTTTTCTGGAATGATGAAAATGACGAAAGATACCTCAGCAGCTATTTCGAAACCTACCCGAACATTTGGCGGCACGGCGACTGGATCAAGGTAACTACCAGAAAATCAGTGATCATCTACGGCCGCTCCGATGCAACATTGAACCGCGGCGGCGTGCGGATTGGGACAGCGGAAATTTACCGCGCGGTAGAAAGTATTCCGGATGTAAAAGACAGTCTTGCAGTTTATCTTGATAAAACCAGCGGCGAGGGTACCATTTCGCTTTTTGTGGTTTTGGGAAAAGATAAAATCCTGACAGACGAGCTGAAAAAGCACATTAAGGATGTTTTGCGGACAGAATACAGCCCGCGGCACGTCCCCGATACCATCGAGCAGGTAAATGACATTCCTTATACAATCAACGGGAAAAAAATGGAGGCGCCGATGAAACGGATCCTGATGGGCGAAGATCCGGCGAACTGCGTGAACCCAGATACAATGCGTAACCCGGAATCTTTGAAGGCATTTGTTTGAAAACCGGCTCGATTTAAAGTGACTTTTCAGGTAGGAATCAATCGCCTGTGCCACTTGCATTAGGCAATCAAAATCGTTTACTTCACGTTAGAGAAACATGCCCGACCGGCAGGTTTACTAAGTCCTTTAAAACTGACCAGTATGAGTCCAGATAAATCCGGTTCACCGATTCGGAATTCGAAATCGATCATTCGTCTCCCCATCATCATTGCCATCACATTAGCTGCCGGGGTTTTGCTGGGAAGCACGTTTTTCAGCGGTGGGCGCAAGCTTTCGGACGTAGCCAAGGGTTATGCCAAATACCGCGAAGTGTTGATGCTGGTCGAGAATAATTATGTCGATTCTGTGGATACCGATGAGCTGGTGGATTTTTCTATTTCCAAAATGCTTGAAAAGCTGGATCCGCACACAGCCTATTTCAATTCGGAAGAAGCAACAGCCGCGCGCTCACAGCTGGAATCTGGTTTTGATGGAATCGGCGTCGAATTCAACATTTATAATGATACGGTATATGTGGTTACGCCGCTGAGCGGAGGTCCGTCGGAAACCGTCGGGATCCAGAGCGGCGACCGGATTATTTCTGTAAATAAAGAAAACCTTTCAGGCCCCGGCGTCACTAATGCACAGGTTTACAAATTGTTAAGAGGAAAAAGAGGTACAAAAGTCGATTTGTCGATTGAAAGAGTGGGGCAGAAGGAGCGCATGAACTATGCCGTCGTACGTGACCGAATCCCGACTTATTCCGTGGACGCATCGTATATGGTGAACCAGGAAATTGGCTATATCAAAGTGAGCCGTTTTTCAGAAACCACATTTGACGAATTTAAATCAGCATTAAAAACCTTGAAAGCGGAGGGTCTTAAAAACCTGATCCTCGATTTGCGCGGAAATCCGGGCGGATACATGGAGCGTGCGACCAGCATGGCCGACGAATTTATAGCCGGAGATAAGCTGCTGGTGTACACCGAAGGCAAAGACAGCCGCTTCGACCGCAAGACGCGCTCGCACGTTGATGGCTTGTTTGAGCAGGGCCCGCTGATTGTTTTGGTGGATGAAGGAAGTGCGTCTGCATCGGAAATTCTCGCCGGCGCATTGCAGGATCACGATCGGGCGCTGGTTGTGGGAAGAAGATCTTACGGAAAAGGGTTGGTCCAAATGCCGATAAAATTGTCGGACGGTTCTGAGTTGCGCCTGACTATTTCAAGATACTACACGCCGAGCGGCCGCAGCATTCAAAAACCTTATGAAATGGGAAAAGGCGAAGATTACAGTCTGGATCTTTCGCACCGGTATGAAAGCGGCGAGCTTTTCAATGCGGATAGTATCAAGTTTGACAAAAGCAAAGTTTATAAAACCGACGGCGGCCGGGTCGTTTACGGCGGAGGTGGGATTACGCCGGATATTTTTGTTCCAAAAGATACTTTACTGAACAGCAAATACTTATTTGAGCTTTATTCCAAAAACATCATCCGCGAATATGCGCTCCGGTATGCAAATGAAAATCAGAAGAAGCTTGAAAAACAACCCTTTAAAGATTTCCTGCAAACATTCCAGGTAACAGACGCCATGCTATCCGATCTGGTAAAAGACGCTACAAAATCGGGGATCAAACCAAATGAAAAAGAGCTGGCACATTCCAAATCGCTGATCACTTCCCAAACCAAAGCCATTATTGGCCGGTATGTATGGGGAAGAAAACAGAAAAATGGCCTGAATAATGAAGTATTCCAGGTTCTGAATCAGACCGACAATGTGTATGCGCAGGCGGTTCAGCTTTTCAGTCAGGCGGCCCAGTTGGAAAAAGGTAAATTCAGTAGCCTGAACATCCCCAAAAACAAGTAGTATTTTCTGAACAGAACCACCACAAAATGTCCCGAATAGCATTGATTACCGGAGCAACCTCCGGCATTGGAAAAGCCACGGCAGAAATTTTCGCCGAAGCAGGAATCGACTTGATCCTTTGCGGCAGACGTAAAGAAAAGCTCGACGAAGTTGCCCAGGAATTATCCTCCAAGGTCACGGTTACCACGCTCATTTTTGATGTCAGGGATAAAGGTGCGGTGACCGCGATGATCGGCTCGCTGCCGGATGATTGGAAAAATATCGACATTCTGGTTAACAATGCGGGCAATGCGCATGGCCTGGGTTCTCTGGATGAAAGTGATACGGACGACTGGGATGCAATGATCGACGGCAATGTGAAGGGATTGCTGTATGTCTCCAAAGCCGTGATACCGCTGCTTCTGGAACGTGGAAAGGGTCATATTGTAAATATCAGCTCCATCGCTGGCAAACAAACTTACCCAAATGGCGTGGTTTACTGCGCCTCCAAAGCGGCAGTCGAAGTAGTGAGTGAAGGAATGCGCCTGGAACTGACCCAGCACGGCATTAAGGTAACCAATGTTGCTCCCGGCGCTGTCGAGACAGAATTTTCATTAGTAAGATTCAAAGGTGACGAAACCCGCGCCGAAAAAGTATATCAGGGCTTCGATCCCCTTCAAGCCGCCGACATTGCCGACGCTATTTTATACGCAGTAAACGCCCCTGACAGGGTTACAATTGCAGATATCACGATCCTGGCTGGCGCGCAGTCTGCGGCGACTACGATTCATCGGAAGTGATTGGTGTTTCATTTTCCACAATCCTCAAAATCAAATTCGGATCCGGGCAAAGAGCCAGGTAATGTGCCAGATCCTGCGTGCTGCTGACGCCGGGGAAGTCGCCGATGTAGTGGCCCATATCTTTGATGACCTGGAAATGCAGGTGCTGGGGCCAGTCGCCGTTTTCGGGGTAGGGACCGATGGTAGCGAGGGGCTGGCCGGCTTTGAAGGTTTTTCCCTTGTGAAGTCCGGTTAACGATGCCAGAGAAAGGTGGCCGTATAATGTAAAAAAGGTGATTCCTGCCAATTCGTGCTGCAAAATAATTGTCGGGCCGTAATCGCCGTAATGATCATTGAATGCAAAGCTGTGGACGATGCCGTCGAGCGGGGCGTAAATTGGCTCACCAGCTGCTGCCCAGATATCGGTACCCAGGTGAATGCTCCTCGGGTTCTCCAAATCCTGTGAAAAATGTTTGCGCTGCCGGTAAATGATCCGGTCCTCACCATAGCCGCCGATACCGATTGCGGTATTATCTGCCAGCATTTCTTTAAAAACATAATCCGCGAAATCTGTGGTTTCAGTGAGGTTTCGATTGACGAGATCCAGATTATTGGCAGTAAAATCGAGCTTTTTAAAAGGCTTTTTACTTCTGATAATCCGCTCAAAGCCTGCATGTTCGGCCAGAATTTTTTCAAGCATAGGTATGTGTTGTTATAAAAAATGCCGGATGTAATGTCCGGCATTTTGTGTGATTTTTATTTTGGGTCCAGCGCCAGTTTGATCCTTTGCAAAACATCCTGCAAATGATACTTCGTAATCTTATCGGTGCTTTTTGCGATCGCGCCGGGCAATGCTGCTTTTAAAGTTTCCAAATGCGCCCGCGCAACCGATGGCAAATCCGTTTTTTCCAACTCAACAACCCGGGTTGAAAAACCATACGTGATTCCCACCGGGATGGACTGCACATTCGCTTTGCCCGGTTTCAACATATCCATCAGCTTTTCCGCGTAGACTTTCTGCAAGTTCCGGCGATACAGGTCAATGCTTTTTCCAGCCTTCACTTCCGACCAGATCCCACTTTCCAGATCTGTGAAGAGATCGTCCAAAGTGAAATTTTTAGCAGTCACGCCAGTTTCCATCAGGCGCACCGCACGGTCTCCGGCAAACAAAGAAGTTAATGCATATTCCTGCAAGGCTTTCACCGCCTCGACGCCGGTTTCAGGTTTGATTTTATCCAGAATATTTTGGTCTAAAAGCCAGACCGGCGTTTTAAATAATTGATTATTCAGAAATGCAACTGCTTCTTTCTGAGTAGTTTTTGGTACGGCCGTGAATTCCGGACCTTCCATATCGTAGGTAACCGGGGTGTCGTAAATCCCGCCCACATTTTTAATCACATGCCCGAGATAGCGGCGGTATTGCGAGACAACATTGGCATAAATTTCATCCAGCTCTTTATAACTTTCCCCATCCTCACGGCTCCACTCTATCAGGTTTGGCAAAATTCTTTTCAGGTTCTTAATCCCATATTCCGACGCTTTCATCGCATTGTCGCTCAAATCTTCTGTCTGATAACGAGGATCATACGGGCTGATTTCCGTCCCAAAATGCAGGCGGTTGTCCTTATAAGCCTCTTTGGTCATCGTGTTCAAAATCGCCTTTTCTGCATCGGTACTCGGCGCTTCCGGGAAATTGCTGTAACCCCACTGGATGGCCCACTTGTCGTAATCGCCGATTCTTGGGAAAAGATTGGTGATACCATCTTCCGGCTGCGCAACATAATTGAACCGCGCATAATCCATGATCGACGAGGTATGTCCATGTTCTTCTACCCAGGTTTTATCACGCAATTTTTCAACCGGCGTCGCCGAGCTGGCACCCATATTGTGCCGTAAGCCGAGCGTATGACCTATTTCGTGCGAAGAAACAAACCGTACCAGCTGGCCCATTAACTCGTCGTCAAACTTCTTTTTACGTGCATTCGGGTCCACTGCGGCGGCCTGGATAATGTACCAGTTACGCAGCAGGCGCATCACATTGTGGTACCAGCCAATGTGGCTTTCGAGGATTTCACCGCTTCTCGGATCGTGTACATTCGGGCCGTACGCATTCTGAATGTCGGCCGCGAAATAGCGGATCACCGAGTAGCGCGCATCTTCCAGGCTCATCGTCGTGTCGCTCTCAGGCCAGTATTCGCCGCGGATGGCATTTTTCCAGCCCGCTTTTTCGAAGGCAACCTGCCAGTCGTCCACGCCCAGTTTCAGGTATTTGCGCCATTTTTCTGGTGTTGCCGGATCAATGTAATATACAATCGGTTTTTTCGGCTCGATCAATTCCCCGTTTTTCTGACGTTTTGCATCTTCCTCATTTTTAGGCTCCAAACGCCATCTTACCGCAAAAACCTCGGTATCCGATCGCTGCGATTCTTCTCCGAAAACAGCATATTGATTGGCAAAAAATCCCACCCGGCTGTCAAAAATCCTTTTCCGCATCGGTTTTTTAGGCAGCAAAATCAGCGAGGTATTCATTTCAAAAGTAACCACGCCGGCGTCCAGGCCTGACGGCAAATACTGGCCGATTTGCGGAGCAGGTGAGGGAGACAGAAGCTGCGGCGTAACATTAAATGTCTTTACCGTCCGGATTTCTGTATTTATTGGAAAGGTTTTAATCTTTTCAATGTAGGAAGCTTCTTTCTTGAAACCGCTCAATTTTAACAGCTGTTTGTTCACCGAACTGAGTGAAAAAACCTGATTGTCAGCATTAAAAAAGTCGGTAACCTCAATCACCGAAGCTTTTGTATCGGGTGCTTTCTTCACCGCTTTGATATCAAAAACGCCAATAATCGGATCGGAATTGGAATTTTTGACAGCCTGAAAAATGGGCTTCGTACTATCCGCACTGGTCATCACGACGGTTACCGAGCGCAAAAGCAGGTTGTTGTCCAGGCCTTTTTCAAAACGGATCATTTGCCGGTTTACTTCCTCACCTCCGAAAATTCCGCCGCCCGCCGCCGTTTTGGAATAGCGCGTCACAGCCATAATATCCTGATTCAAAAGCGAATCCGGGATTTCGAAATACCATTTATCGTCCATTTTGTGGACCGAGATCATGCCCTTCTGACTTACTGCGCTGGTATCAATCAGGTCTTTAAAGGCTTTCGGACTCTTCTTTTTGTCGTCTTTTAATTTGTCCTTCACGGCCGTAGCCATCGCGTCGACCGCCTTTTCAATTTTTACGTCTTCTTGTTTTTCTTTCTTTTTTTTCCTCTGGGCGTGCGCCTCATTCATGTACACGAGCGCCAGTCCCGTCAGAAGAAGGTAGCGGAATAATCTCATAAAGCTTAATTAATTGGTAAGATAAAAGGAACCTGATATAGGGAATACATGCTTGAAATTTAAGAAAAAAAGCGCATTTATTGGGCCATAAGTTCGGAGAGAACACCTTCTTTCAACGCATAGCTGGACACTTGTATATGGTTGATATTGTAAGTTTTAAGCACATAATCGATAAGACAAACTGCAACTACGATCATATCCACACGCAGTTCGATCATGCCGGGGATTTGAAGGCGCTCATCGTGGTTACCGGATAAGATTAATGCAAAAGCCCGGTAAAATTCTGTGTAAGGAATGGTAAAATCGGTTTGTGATTTTGGCGCCCAGGTATTTTCGCGGTATTGAAAGTCCATGTCGACCAATGTATCAAAGGAACCGGAGGAGCCGACCAGTTTCTGCGGTGCATATTGATGCACCGCATTGGCCAGCGGAATCAGGTTTTCTTCAAAATAATTATAGAGGCTTTTGCGGTCGCTTTGGGAAAGCGGATCGTGGCGCATGAATTTTTCCATCAGCCGCTGGCCGCCGATTTCAAAGCTTTGTTTCCAGAAAATCTGCGACTGGTTTCCAATAATAAATTCCACGCTGCCGCCGCCGATATCCATGATCAGCGAAGCTTCGTCGCCGATATCTGCGCCTGCTTTTACACCTTTATAAATGTATTCCGCCTCACGGTTTCCGTCGATCACATTGATTTTAATGCCCGTCTTTTCTAATATTTCTCGGCAAAAATCCTGCTGATTTTCCGCATTACGGATCGCACTGGTTCCAAAGGCAAATGTATTTTCCGCCTCTACGCCATATAGATCGAGTTTTTCCCTGAAAAATAAGAGTACCGCGACAGCTCGTTCAAATGCTTCCGGCGTGATAATTTTTCGGTTGATCCCGCCCATACCGATCCTGGCCGGCCGGCTTTCGTGAAATAAATGTGTGAAACCGGTCTCGTGTTTTTCCACGATTAGCAGGTGAAAGGTGTTTGTACCTAAGTCTATAATTCCCAGTTTCGAGCTCATAGCGGGCTTTTATTCTCTTGATAATATGGTTTTCAAGCCGGTGTTTGCAAAAATAACCTAAAAATGATCAGTTGTCTCTTGATTTTCTGTTTGATATCACGTTTCTTTGCAGTCCGAATTTTCAGAAATCCAATTCAAAGAACATTATAATTTATAAGCATGCTTATTATCAACATTAAAGACAACGAATCGATTGATCGCGCTCTTAAGCGTTACAAGAAAAAATTTGAAAGAACTGGTACAATGCGTCAGCTTCGTGCCCGTACAGCTTTCGAAAAACCTTCTGTAAGACGTCGTTTCGAAGTTTTGCGTGCAGTTTACAAGGAAAAAACTTACGGTCATCTAGAAGACTAGTTCTTAGGAGTGGTTTTCTGAATATTCTGCAGGATCATTGTATCCATATTGAAAAAGAGCTGTCTTGTACCGGACAGCTCTTTTTTGTATGTTTCAGGCATGATCGCCAAGTTCCTGGAATTTTTAAAGTTTGAGAAAAGGGCCAGCGTCCACACTGTCAAATCCTACGAGACAGACCTGGACCAGTTTCAGAAATACCTGCAATTCCAATATGAATGTACAGCCCCTGAGAAAGCGACGTCTGTCATGCTGCGGTCGTGGGTGGTAAGCTTGATGGAAGAAGGCTTAAATCCATCTTCTGTTAATCGTAAAATCGCCTCGCTTCGTGCATTCTACGGTTTTTTAAGACGAAAAAACCTGATCGAAAAAGACCCCACCAAAATTCTTTCTGCATTAAAAACCCGGAAAAAGCTGCCTGCTTTTGTGGAGGAAAAATCCATGGAGCTGCTCTTTGACGGCAGTCTTTTTACCGAAGATTTCCAGGGGATCCGCGATAAAGTGATCCTCGAAATGCTTTACGGCACGGGCATCCGCCTCGCTGAGTTAATTGATCTGGACATTTCAAATGTTGACCTTATCGGAAGAACAATCCGCGTTTTTGGAAAAAGAGCGAAGGAGCGGATCGTGCCCATATCTTCGTCGCTGGTGACATTGCTGCGCGCGTATCTGGAACAAAGATCGCCGGAAGAAGATACGAAAAGCCTGATTATCACCGATTCCGGGAAGGCGGCATACCCTGTGTTTGTTCAGCGGGTGGTTAAAAAATACCTTTCGGCTGTGACGACACTTTCCCAAAAGAGCCCGCACGTGCTCCGGCACACTTATGCTACACATTTACTAAACCGGGGCGCAGACCTCAATGCTATCAAGGAACTGCTCGGGCATGCCAATCTTGCAGCCACCCAGATTTACACGCACAACTCGATTGAAAAGCTTAAAAAAACGCATCAGCAGGCGCATCCAAAGGCCTGAAAGCCATTTTTAAAGAGTATATTTGAAATCCCAAAGATAATTTCGTCACTCCATTATGAATAATAGTTTCCAGGACGCAGTTGTAACGAAGTACAATATTTTTAATAGCCTTTTTTTGAGTTTGCCCTATCGTGGCGTATTTCAGACGGGCTCGTTACTTCCTATACTTACCCAGCAAAGTGAGATCGGGTTCCAGGAAGGGAAGTCTCCGAAGGAGATTATGGAACATTTTTTTTCCGAATTGCTGGAAACTGCCTCACCCAAAGAGCGCACCGATTTACTTTTTCAATTTATCCAATACATTGAAAGACAGGTTGTTTTATTTGATTCCGTAGAAGACGCGGCTTTTGATCAGACCCACGATCTCAGCGGAAAAGGTTCTGTTACTTACCTGACCGAAAGGCTGGACAGTGATGACCTGAAAAAGAAACTCCTCACCAAGCTGGAAGATTACAGCGTCCGGATCGTGTTGACGGCGCATCCTACCCAGTTTTATTCCGGAAAGGTTTTAGGAATTATCAATGATTTGGAGGACGCGATCAGGATAAACGATTTTACGGAAGTCAATCAACTGCTGCTTCAACTCGGTAAAACAGCATTTATTAACCACGAAAAACCGACGCCTTTTGACGAGGCGGTGAGTTTGTGCTGGTTCCTCGAAAATGTATACTACGACGCCATCCCGGCGATCATGGAAAAACTGATCAACGGGCTGGGAATGAGCGTGCATAACTGGCCTTATCCGAATGTTTTCAGGCTGGGTTTCTGGCCTGGCGGCGACCGCGATGGTAACCCGTTTGTGAACCCGGAAATTACCTTGAAGGTAGCGGACAGGCTGCGCGAAACGGTTTTGAGAGGTTATTACCGCGATATCCGCACATTGAAACGCAGGTTGACCTTCAAAGGGGTAGATGAGGCGATTTCGCTGGCGGAGAAAAAGATGAACAGCACCATTTTCGGGCCTTTTGAACAAGGTTATGAAAGTGCGCAGGAGCTGATAGAGGAATTACTCAATGCGCGGGAAGTACTGGTAACCAAGCACCAAGGCTTGTTTGTAGAGCTGCTGGACAATTTTATCCTGAAACTCAATCTGTTCGGGTTCTTTTTTGCGAGCTTGGACGTGCGCCAGGATAGCCGTAAGCATGCGAAAGCCTGGGAAGATATTCTCAAAAGGCTGGAAAAGAAGATCCCACTCCTGAAATATAGTGATTACGAAGGCTGGGACGAGGCGAAGAAAATCGAGCTGCTGCTTTCACTCAACATTCCGCTCCGTGACGAAGATTATGAAGACGAGCTGACCAAAGATATTCTCGGCTCGATCCGGGCAATCAAAACCATTCAGGAAAAAAATGGCGAAAAAGGCGCTCACCGATATGTGATCAGCAATAATACTTCTGCGCTGAATGTGATGCAGGTGCTGGCGCTGGCCAAAAACCTGATCGCTGACGAAAATGGCAAGCTGGCCGTGGATGTGGTGCCGCTTTTTGAAACGGTGGACGATCTCGCGAATGCGCCGGAGATCATGCGTACATTATATAACAACGAATTTTACCGGTCACACCTGGCAAACCGCGAAAACCACCAGACGATTATGGTGGGCTTTTCAGATGGTACCAAAGACGGTGGTTACCTGCGGGCAAACTGGTCTATTTACAGAGCAAAGGAAGAGCTGACGAAAGTTTCGAGGGAGTTTGGCATCAAAGTCACATTCTTCGATGGCCGTGGCGGACCTCCGGCTCGTGGCGGTGGCAATAACCACAGTTTTTACTCATCGCTGGGAAGTGATATAGAGGATAAAGAAATTCAGTTAACTGTTCAGGGACAGACGATTAGTTCTAATTACGGAACAGTTACCACGGCAATGTATAACCTGGAAAGATTGTTCTCGGCAGGTCTGGAAAATCATTTGTTCCGCGGAAACCGTGCAGAAGATGAGCTGACAGAAGACGATAAAGTTTTGATTGAGGAAATGGCGGAGGCGGCTTACAACTCCTACCTCGACCTCAAAAATCACCCGAAATTTGTCCAGTATCTCGATAAAAAAACGCCGCTGCGTTTTTATGGACAAACCAACATTGGCAGCCGCCCGACAAAGCGCGGGAATGATGATGAGGGATTGAAATTTGAAGATCTCCGGGCGATACCTTTTGTCGGTTCGTGGGCGCAGATGAAGCAGAATGTTCCCGGATTTTACGGTTTTGGGACGGCGATTAAGCAGATTGGCGAAAACGGTAAGATTGACGCAATCAAGGAGTTATACAAACGCTCGCTGTTTTTCCGCACATTGATCGAAAACTCCATGCAATCATTGACGAAGGCATTTTTCCCGGCGACAAAATACCTGCGTGATGATGAGGATTACAAAGAGTTTTGGGACAAAATGTATGACGAGTTCTTACTGACCCGTGATCTTTTGCTCGATGTTGCAGGGCAAAAAGAGCTGCTGGAAAGTAACAATGTTACCAAGGTTTCGATCAAAACACGGGAGCGGATCGTGTTGCCGCTTATTACGATCCAGCAATATGCGCTGCAAATGCTGGCGATGGACCCGAAAGAGCTTCCGGTAGATGTGGAAACATACAACCAGCTGATCATCAGGGCTATGTTTGGTATTATTAATGCAGCGAGGAACTCGGCTTAGTACTGTAGATAAGGTTATTTTCAGGGCACCGGTGTTTATCGCCGGTGCCTTTTTTGTTAGCCAATACTATTTTTTCTCAACAGCTCAGGGCGAAATCTTTTCATCAACAAACCATAAGAAACGACGCCCAGCATCAAGGAAAGTACCAACTCGGTGACGGACGAAAAGTAACCTTGTGAGGCGAAGCGAAAAAGCAAAATTACCGCGAACATTAAGACGCTGAAAATGCCGTTTTTCAGCATAATTTGAAACAGCATTACATTGGTGACCGAAATCAGCTTGCGCACAAAATAATTGTAAATAAACAGACTGATAAAACTCGTGATCACAATGCTGACCGCAATGCCGGTTAACCCAAAATAAAGTCCTGCCAGAATGCCGATTATGGTCGTGACGCGCGCTAGAATGGTGGCTTTCAGGAAAGTGCGGGTACGGGCAGTGGCCTGGTAAATGGCACCGGGAAACATGCAGATTTCGAAAAGGGAGGCGATGCCCAATATCCGAAGCACATTGACCGCGGGCAGCCATTTTTCGCCCATCACCACCGGCACCGCCAGATCGCAGACGGAAGCGAAACCGAAAATGGCCGGATAACCGATCAGCGTAGCCAGTGAGACAACTTTCAAATAGTAGTCAGCCATCGCGTCGCGGTCGGTATTGACTTTTGCGAGGGCTGCAAAAGCCACCTGCGAAATCCGGCCCTTAATGTTGGCGATAGGCCAGGTGTAAAGGCCGTACGCCAGGCTGTAAATCCCGAGGATGCCGGTACCCATAAATTTCCCGATCAGAATGTCGTCCACACGTCGGCCAAATAGCGAAATAAATTGTGAAAAGGACTGGGGGATGCCGAAGTGCAGCAGCTCACGGATTTCTTTTTTACCAAAAACAAAATGGAATTTCGGCCATGCGAGGAAGCAGAAAGATAGTGTTCTTAAAATCTGCAACAAAAGCAGCCGGACCACCAGCGCAATCCAGCCATAACCTTCATAAGCCAGATAGAGTGAAATTCCGCCGGCAATGATGATGGTGAAAAACGTGGTTGACGCGATGCGCTCGAAGGCCAGCCGTCTTTGCAGCTCGGCCAGTGGAAATGTTTCAAGGAATTGAAAAGGAATCGAAAGACTTAGTACCAGAAATATTTTTTGCAGATCGGGCTTGCCGTAAAATGCGGACAAAAAGGGCGATAAACCGCCGATGACTAGTATCATAAGAATAGCAAGAACGCCTCCGACGATAAAAACTGCCGTGTAAAATTGATCCGATATCGATGATCGCTGCGTCAATGCTGCGGTGCCTCCGAGCGACCCGAATGATTCGATCACGACTACCACCGCGAGGGCCGCGGCCAGCATGCCAAAGTCAGTCGGGTCGAGTAAGCGGCTCAGCACCAATGTGATACCAATGTTGCAAAACTGCCCGGCGAAGGAGAGGACCAAATTCCACCGGATACCGGACAGTATCGAATTTTCGAGATTACCAACCTGACTATCCGGTACGCCGCTTGTTTTCAATGTATGTTATTGGAATGTATAGGGGATTTCCGGCGAATCTGAAGGTAGCCGCCAATGATCCGGATCGTCGTACTGATAGGCTTTATCCACGATATTTAATAACGCGCCTGGCTCACTCGTATAGTTTTGGATGCCGTGCCAGATTTTCGGCGGAATGACGATCAGCATGGGTCTTAACGCACCACATCTGAATTCATTTATTTTCCCATAAGTTGGTGATCCTTCTCGGCCGTCATACAGAACAACTTTGATTGAACCCGAAGTAACAAATATTTTGTCGGTCGTAACTTCATGCGCATGCCAGGCCGAAATTCCGTTTGGGTTGAGCGATACCTGAAAAATCTGGTCTACCGACAGATCGTCCAATGCCCAGTCCATTCTGTAAATCTCGGTAAGATGACCATTATTTTTGATTACATTTTTTACTTCCTTCACCTGAACACCGTCAATAAGCGCCATGTTGATGGGGCTCCACTCGGCGGTAATACTTTTAGGGTCTTTAATGGCACCGCTGACCGTCCATTTTGATGTTTGCAACATAACGGTATAAAATATAAAGGAATTACTGGGGATTTAACCCTCTTGTTTTGCGATAGTTCCGAATAAGTCCTCCCTTACCATATCGCATTTTTGAACTAAATTCTATGGTATTCAGACCCAATTTAATGAACACTTCTTTGATTCTTTTTGTAAAAAAGCGCCAGTAATATGTTTTTTCGTCGAAGTACAGGGTTTCAAAGCATCTGTAAAGGTTCTTGGAAATCATCTGCTCCCTGAAATGCGGGTTCGTTCTTAATTGTTCAGAATAAAATGGGGCTTTATCAACGATTCGGTCTTTATAGGCATCTTTTCGGGAAACGGAAGGCAATGCAATGACCGTGAAGTGTTTCGTAGGTAATATTCTGCAACCCGATTCGTACGCACGTTTCAGCCAATTGTGAGAAGGAGCAGTATACAAATCCTTTGCCGCTCCCCAAAACCCTACCTTTTCGACCAGCTCTTTTTTGTGTAGCCAGTTAGAGGCAGAAACAAAGACCCGTGAAGGATGATAACCATGCTTTTCAGAGACCACCCCGCTCAGGAAAAATGCGTGTTTTGCTTCACCATGATCTATAAACCCACCTGCGAGGGCGATATCGGCGCCTGATGAGATTAGAAATTGTAGGGAAAATTCGAGGTGGTCGGGAAACCAGAAGTCATCGTGGTTCAGGAAAGCTATATAATCTCCCTTTGCCCTTCTCATACCCTCGTTATTGGGCTCAGACTGTTCTCCAAAATTCTCTGGTAAATTGAAAAATGTGATCCTTGGATCATTGTATGCTGCTACCACCGCTTCGGTATCATCTGTACAGCAATCGCCAATCACGAGCAATTCCCAATTGGTATAAGTTTGGTCCAACACCGACTGAATGGAATAAGGGAGAATGTTGCTTCGATTGTAGGTTGCGGTAATAACCGAAATGAGTGGCTGAGGCATGATACAAAAAGGTGCCATTCAAAACATCTTACTGTACTAGAAGCGGCTTTCGTTGATTGTGGCGCCCGGACAAACGACGGAATGGAAGTTTTGATGCAATAATTAGTAGACGAATTGTTGGGCAGGCTTATACTAGGAATACTCATCATTGACCTTCAACGTACTCCCACAATGACACATCATTCGGATCATCGTGCCTATTTCTTTAAGATTGACACGACCATTAAGAAGATTCGTAACGCGCTGCAAAAGCAATTAACCGAAGCAGGGTTTGATCTGACCGTAGATCAATGGGTGCTCATAGATCATATTTTCCGAAAGCAGGGTATCAGCCAGAACGAGTTGGCCGAAATGACGTTCAAAGATCCGCCGACCGTTACCCGCATCATCGATTTATTAGAAAAAAAGGGCCTGGTAGAGCGTGGAGCAGCAGCAGGCGACCGCCGGAAGTTTAATTTATTTCTGACCAGTAGCGGAGAAACGACCTATAAACAGGCATTTCCGATCGTGGCAGACATCCGCAGAAAAGGCTGGGGCAGCCTGAATGATTCGGACTACCAGCATTTTGTACGTATCATGGACTCTATTTATCAAAATTTTACCTGATCAAATTTTCAGGAATCAGCATAGTAAGTGGAAGACAGGCAGCATTTTAGCGCTTTCTTCCACTTTTTTATTTTGATGAAATCAGGCTTGTTAACATTTGTTATACATTACCCATTTAAACCGTCCGGCCTATTTTTACATCTAAATTTCGTTGATCAGGCAGATCAGCGTTCCCATTTTGAAACATATAACATTCATTAATGCCATGAAAAAGGTCTTTTTATTAGGTTTTGCACTTGCTGCCACTGCTTTGTCCACCGCCTTCGCCCAGGTGCAAACCGAGCAGCTGATACAGGTTCCGAAAATAGAAGTAGCGGGTTTTGCAGAAATGGAAGTTGCGCCCGACGAGATTTATTTTAGCATTTCGCTCCGGGAATATTATCAGGATGAAAAAAATCAGAAGGATAAAGTGATTATCAGCAATCTTGAAAAACAGCTGATCAAAGCGATTGCGGATGCCGGTTTACCCAAAGATGCATTGTCGGTAAGTGGCTTGGGAGGTTATCAGAATTATGTTGATAAAAAGAAAAAGCCCGCCACTTTCCTGGAAAGTAAACAATATGAGTTAAAGGTCAGCGGTGCCGACAAGCTGGATGTGATCATGTCCAAAATCGACAGCCGCGGCGTACAATTTGCCAACATTGCCCGCGTGGACCACTCCAAAAGAGAGGAATTTAAAAAGCAGGTGAAGATCGACGCATTGAAAGCAGCCAAAGACAAAGCGGCATATCTGGTGGCGTCCCTGGATCAGAAGCTCGGTAAAGTTTTGGAAATAAAAGAGTTGGATGAAAACCTGTATTTCCCGCAGCCTGTTTTTGCCAAAGCGAATATGAGAACATTCTCGCAGGCCGAATCTGCTGATGCGGTAACAGAAAGCGATGTGCAATTTCAGAAAATCAAGATCAGCTACCGGATGCAGGCAGCTTTTGAGATTAAGTAAGTAAACTTCCAGGATGATCCCGGCACAATTTTTTAAGGATTGGGCCGGGATCATTTTTCGTTTTATAAAGCGGAGGAGTTTCTATAACTTTCATATTCAACCAAGTAACTGGAAATCATGGGCATCAATTCGAAACATTTGGCCACATTTATCCTGGGCGCAGCGGCCGGAGTGGCAGCGCATAAGTATCTTCAGACAGAAGAAGGTGAGAAGCTTTTGGAGGATTTGAAATCGAAAGCAAATAACTTCAAAGCCGACGCGGAAGGAGCAATTGATAAGGCACCGGAATATTTTGATGAGCTCAAAACAAAAGGTGCCGACACATTAAAAAGCGCTTTCCCAGATGCTGAGGCATTTTTCAAAGATTTGTACGAGAAATTTGTGGGGAGCAAAGGCGAAGCAGGAACAACCACTTCAACCGACCCAATACCCGAACCGATTTCATAAACTTCCTTGTCATGCTGAGCGCAGTCGAAGCAAGTTCCGGGCTATGTCGCTCAAACTTGCTTCGACTGCGCTCAGCATGACAAGGGTAAGCTATCCCAATAACCCTTCCAGCTGTGCATATTGCACCAGCATAATCGTCTTTGCATCCTTGATTTCTCCGTTTCTTACCATTGTCACAGCATCGGCAAATGGAATCTCCATGACTTCAATGTTCTCCTGCTCGGTTTCGCAGCCGCCCCCGTCACTTACTTTCATATCTTCAGAATATTCTGCGACGAAAAAGTAAAGTATCTCCGTCACCGAGCCAGGCGACATATAGGATTCGAAAATTTTGCGGACTGATTTGATTTTGTAGCCGGTTTCTTCTTCGGTTTCTCTCTTAATGCAGTCTTCGGCGTTATCGCGGTCGAGCAATCCCGCGCAGGCTTCGATGAGCATGCCGGTGTCATTGCCATTTGTGTAAGTCGGCAGGCGAAATTGCCGGGTCAGGACAACAGTCTGTTTTTCAATGTTGTATAATAAAATCGTTGCACCATTTCCGCGATCGTAGGCTTCGCGGCTCTGGCGTTCCCAGCTGCCATCGGGGCGCTGATAATCGTAGGTATATTTTCGGAGGGTGTACCAGTTGTCGGATAAAACTTCCTCACCGACCACTTTAATGCTTTCATTTTTCATTTGACTAGTTTTGATTGTATATGATTAATATTGATCAAAAGTAATCATTTTTTCAATTTCCCAATCATTCTCTATTTATTGAGCGGTCATAAACTGATTCTATGAAACCAGCTACTTACTGGGTCGAGAAATACGGCCTGCTACCTCATCCCGAGGGCGGATACTATGCTGAAACTTACCGTGCTACGGAAAAAATCGCTCAGGAAGCGCTGCCGGCAAGATTTGGTGGAGAAAGAGCATTTTCTACCGGCATTTATTTTCTGCTGGAAACCGGTAATTTCTCTGCATTTCACCGGATCCAGTCCGATGAAATGTGGCATTTTTATGCCGGAGAAACTTTGGAAATTTTTGTGATTGATCCGGCAAGTGGTGATTTGCAGATCATTAAGCTGGGCGCAAATCCGGAAAATGACGAAACATTCCAGGCCGTGGTTCCGGCCGGAGCGTGGTTTGGATCAAGGCCAGCGGCAGGCAGCAGTTATTCATTGGTAGGCTGCACCGTCGCGCCGGGATTTGATTTTGCCGATTTTGAAATGGCCCAGAAAGGCAGTTTGACAACATTATATCCGCAGCACGCCACATTGATCGCGGAGCTTACCTACTGCTGAAAGCATGCAAATCTGCTAGTAACCCATGCTGGTATCATCGCCCCGCGGATCGGAGCCGCCTTCGAGTGAGCCGTCGGGAAGTACCAGGATACAATCCATGCGGCCGATGGTATTGCGTTGTTGTTCAAGGATATAGCCTTTTTCCTGCAACTTCTGAATGGTCCCTGCCGAGAAAGCGTTGGCTTCAAAGGTTGTTTTATCGGGCAGCCACTGGTGGTGAAATTTCAGCGCATTTACCGATTGCTGCATGGTCATACCGTGTTCCAGCACATTCAAAATCGTCTGATATACCGACGTGATAATTGTAGAGCCACCGGGTGTACCCACCACCATCAATAATTTTCCGTCTTTCTCAATGATCGTCGGCGTCATCGATGACAGCATTCTTTTCCCCGGCGCGATCGCGTTGGCTTTGTTGCCGATCAGGCCGTACATATTCGGCGCGCCTGCTTTAATGCTGAAATCGTCCATTTCATTGTTCATAAAAAACCCGCCGCCTTTGATCACCACCCGGCTGCCATAGCC
The DNA here is from genome assembly GCF_005860805.1 of Dyadobacter luticola. Classification (GTDB taxonomy): domain Bacteria; phylum Bacteroidota; class Bacteroidia; order Cytophagales; family Spirosomataceae; genus Dyadobacter; species Dyadobacter luticola. The sequence goes on from NZ_VCEJ01000004.1 coordinate 134,484, forward strand.
ACCATTCAAGGTTGTCGTGAGCGAAACCGCATTGCCATCCTTATCCACTACCGAAAAATGCGTGGTTTCCAGACTTTCATAGCCCGGAAAAACGCCGCCCTTTACATTCTTACTATCGGTCGCTTTATTCCAGTCGAAATCGGCCCAGCGGCTTCTCAAATAATCTTTACTGACCAAAGTCTCTGTCGGTATTTTAACAAAATCTGGGTCGCCGAGAAATTTTGCGCGGTCGGCATAGACGCGCCGCTCGGCTTCAATCATGACCTGGATCGTAGAGTCGCTATGCCAGCCCCACTCCCGGAGCGGGTGCGGCTCCGTGAGTCGCATGAGCTGGATCAATGCAATGCCACCACTTGAAGGCGGGGCCATTGTGATCACTTTGTGGCCCTTATAATTTTCATTGATGGTTTCACGCCACTGCGCGTGGTAATCTGCGAGGTCCTTTTTGCTGATGATTCCTTCTTTATTTTTATTAATGTCCTTCACAAGGCGTCGCGCCGTTTTTCCCGCATAAAAACCGTCCCGACCCTTTTTTTGAATGCGTTCCAAAACTTTACCGAGATCTTTCTGCACGTGCACATCGCCGGTAACCCAATCTTTTCCATCCGGTTTTAAAAAATATTTGGTGCCGGGATTAAGCGTCGTCACATCTGTTTTAACAGCATTCAATCCGCGGGCTTCTCTTTCCGTCAATGTTACTCCTTTGTTAGCCAGGTCAATAGCGGGTTGCAGCAACTGCTTCCACGGCAATTTTCCATATTTTTTGTGCGCCTCCACCATACCATCCACCGAGCCAGGAACGCCCGACGCCAAACGTCCGAGCGTGCTGGCATTGTCGATAATGTTGCCGTCTTTATCAAGATACATATCGGCGAAACCTTTGGCGGGCGCTTTTTCACGAAAATCAATGCTGGCGGTCTTGCCCGATTTGTCCCGGTACACCAAAAATCCGCCGCCACCCAGGTTACCTGCTGAGGGATGCACTACCGCCAAAGCAAACTGGATCGCTACCGCAGCATCCACCGCATTCCCGCCAGCTTTAAGAATTTCGACACCCACTTTCGAAGCTTCCGGGTGCGCGGTCGCCACCATGCCGTTTTTTGCCAGAACACCCTGCCGGTCGCTGAAAAATGGTTTTTGATTCGGATCGTCGGATTCAAACTGGTAAAAACCGGTCGATTCTTTTACGGGGTTTTGAGCGGATAAAAAGCCTGGAAATGCTGCGGCAAAAAGGATTAATGCGTAGCGGAAGGTCATACGGATGTGTTAAGTTAATGTTGTAATTTATCAAATCGGGGCGTTTTTCTTGCCTTTTGTACTAATTAATTTCGCATCAAAAAACTTTCCAGCTAACTTTTAGATTCATTGTCCCCAGGCTGCTTATGAAGTTTTTACGACAGGTTTTAGAGAGTTTCCGCTTTGCATGGCAGGCTTTGAAATCCAACATTACCCGTACCATCCTTTCCCTGCTCGGCGTAACCGTCGGCATTTTCGCCATCGTGGCCGTGTTCACGATTGTCGATTCTCTGGAGCGCAGCATCAAGGATAGCATGAGCTTCATCGGCGATAAGGTAATTTATGTACAAAAATGGCCGTGGGGCTTCGGGGGCGAATATCAGTGGTGGAAATATTTCCAGTGGCCCGAGCCGAATTACGCCGAATACAAATTTTTATACGACAATCTTGAAAAAGCCAGCGCCATAGCTGCCATGGATTTCCGCGGAAGTACCACGCTTAAAAACGGCTCAAACAGCATTAATGCCCAAATCCAGGGCGTTTCTTACGAGTATAATATGATTTCCGACATTCCGATCCAGACCGGCCGGTACTTTATTCCACTCGAATCCAACAATGCCAGAAATGTGGCCATCGTCGGGGCCGACATTGCAGAGAAGCTTTTTCCGGGCCTCGATCCGGTGGGGAAAACGTTTAAACTTTCCGGTAACAAGTTCACAATCATTGGTGTGCAAGTCAAGAAAGGGGAGAGCCTGATCGATTTTGGTGGTAGTCCGGACAAAAACTGCATCATTCCTTTCAGCTCATTTACCAAACTTTTCCAGGCGGGCAGGAGGAGGGTTACCATTGTGGTAAAAGGCTTCCCGGAAGACGAGGGCATGAAAGAAGTGGAGGCCGAAATCACCGGGCTGATGCGTACCAAAAGAGGCATTAAACCGCGGGAAGGCAGTAACTTCTCGCTCAACCGACCCGAAGCCGCCGCCGAAGCCATCGCCGGACTCTTTGCCGTGCTGACCATCGCTGGCTGGGTGATCGGCAGTTTTTCAATTTTGGTGGGCGGGTTTGGGATCGCCAATATTATGTTTGTTTCGGTGAAAGAACGAACCAATCTCATTGGAATCCAGAAATCGCTGGGCGCCAAAAATTACTCGATACTCTTCCAATTTTTGTTCGAGGCCGTCATGCTAAGTCTTGTTGGCGGGTTGGTAGGCATATTTTTAGTATACCTTTTATCATTCATATCCCTGGGTTCGCTCGAAATTTTGCTGACTCCCGGAAATATACTTTTAGGCCTGGGCGTATCCAGCGTCATCGGCGTGCTTTCGGGGATCATACCCGCGATGCTGGCCGCGAGAATGGATCCGGTAATTGCAATACGGGCAAAATAATAGGATTAATGAAACGGTTTTCCGAGTTTAGCTTATCACATAACCTTCGAACTTATTATGCGTAAATGGGTCATTTTCGCCATTTTTCTGGCAATCATTTTCGGGATCTTATACTATCTGACCTTCGGGTATTACAGTGAAGGAAAACGCGGCGGCTTTGTTACAAGGCTGAGCAACAAAGGATATCTGTTTAAAACTTATGAAGGCGAATTGCGGATGGGCGGACTTTACGAGGGGGATGGTACCATGAATTCTTCGCAGTGGGTATTTTCGGTGAGCAGTAAAAATAAGGATGGGATTGCGAAGCTGGAAGAAGCGATCAAAAACGGGCACCGCGTGTCGCTCACGTACGAAGAGAAATTTTTTACATTGCCCTGGAACGGGGATACCAAATATTTTGTGACCAATGTGGAGGTGCTGGAAGGTATCCGCAGCAATGCGCCGGTGAATGTGCCGCCTCCGCCACCTGTCGAGCCTACTACCATCGATACAACCAAAGTTCTTTAAATGAAAGCCGGACTAGCCTCCGGCTTTTTTTGCTTTATAATTTTTCGAAACCAGCCACGCAATCACCTTGTCGCGGTGGTCGCCCTGGATCTGGATTTCCCGGTCTTTCACCGTGCCTCCGCTTCCGCACAGCGCTTTCAGCTGTTTGCCCAATGCTTCGAGATCCGTGGTTTTGCCAGTATAGCCTTTGATGACGGTAATCACCTTCCCGCCGCCTTTCCGGTCGAGCCACACCCGCAAATCCTGCTGTGCTGGCGTTAATGTCTCTTCCTCATCATCAGAATCATTGAATTCAAATTCGGGATTGGTAGAATAAATGATGCCCGAGCGGTTCTTTTTTGACATAACATTAAAATTTGAATGCAGATTTTCAGATAATGACTTTGAGGCTGTGCGGCCTGATCTTTACCGTGATTTTGTTGGTATCCAGCTGCAAAGGTTCGCCATCATAATGGATCATCGGCGGTGTTTCGGTTTCTACAAATGCTTCTTTCACAGTTTGATAACTGATAAATTGCGATGCTTTCATCTGACGGGTAAAAAGCTGGTATGCCAGCGAAGTCCCGTACCATTTTGGAAAAGGGCTGATGGTGACTACATCCAGAAAACCATCCTGCAAACTAGCCGCAGGCGCAATCCAGGCATTGTTCCCAAACTGCCCGGCATTGGCAAACGAAAGTGAAAATGCATTGATATCCGATCCGTTGAGTCGGAAACTTTGCGGCTTATAACTCCAATACGATTTGAAAGAAACATTCACATAAGTAGCCAGTCCGCGCTCACTTTGCTGGCTGAACAAATGCCCGACGTACGCATCGAACCCCATCCCGGCGGTGCAGAAAAACGGTATATCATTCAATTGCGCGCTGTCGATGGTGGTGACTGTACCCTCAAATAACCTTTTCAATGCAGCTGGTAATGTAAGCGGAAGGCCCAGATGCCGCGCCAGGCCATTTCCAGAGCCCATCGGCAAAATCCCGATGGGCGTATCCAGCCCGACGAGCGGCTGCGCGATTTCGTTCACAGTCCCGTCGCCGCCTACCGCCACAATTGCCTTCCACTCTTCAATTTTCAGGTTTTCGGCTACCAATGTTGTAGCGTGCGCCCTTTCTTCAGTGAAAATGATTTTGGCCTGATGTCCCGATTGTCTCGCAACCGTTTCTATCGTACTCTTCACAAATCCCGGCTTTTTCCCGATTGACGTTCCTGAATTGGGATTTAGTATAAATAAGTAGTTGCTCACTGGATCAGGCAAAAAAGAGGAAGAGGATAAACAGAAATACGAGAATGAACAAATAGTACAGGCCGTCTATGAACGGATATTTTTGCCTGTCCATCTTCTTGAAAAGATTATCAAATCTGCCCATGCTGCGTTTAAATGGTATTTCTGTGATGGTAAATCCTTGTTCAGCAGATTCTTTCACTATATTTAGCTATCGGCCAAAACTTTTACAAAAATCCACAAAAAATATGAAAAACTGGCTTTTTGCCGCATTACTACTGTCGGTGGCTACCCTGGCCAGCGCACAATCCGCCAGAGACAAGGAGCAGATCATGGCGCGGCTAAACACGCAGGTGGCAGACTGGAACAAAGGCAACATTCCGGCATTTATGAAGGCTTACTGGGAGTCGGATTCTTTGATGTTTGTTGGAAAAACCGGCATTACCTATGGTTACAAGGCCACTTATCAGGGTTATCTGAAACGTTATCCCGATCTGGCGGCGATGGGGAAACTGAAATTCACCTATCTCAACTTTTCATTCCCCGGTCCGGGGGTCGCATTCGTAGTAGGAAAATTTCATTTGACGCGACCGAAAAAAGGTGATCTGGAAGGACATTACACTTTGTTGTGGAAAAAAATAAAAGGAAAATGGCTGATCGTTTGCGACCACACCAGCGGATAAATGACAAGAGCCGGGTTCATCGCCCGGCTCTTGTCTTATAATATGTCAATTTGAATTAAATTCTTTTAAATACCAGCAGCGCATTGACCGGCGGCTTGGTGGCGTCGGTGTTTGTATTAACTATGATTGTCAGGTTCGTAGCAGTTTGCGTGAATTTGAATTGCTGGGCGGATGAGCTATTCGACAATGTTAGCTTATCACCGTCAACCTTCCACTTTGAGTCGTTGCCAACGGGGACATAAGGACCAATGGCAGAAACCGCTTCTGGACAGTCGGCGGTTGCAATTGTGTTATCAGCCTTAAAAGTCAATTTCAAGTTCATAAGGCAGGGAGCAAATGTCGTAACAAGGCTCAATGCAGGAATGGTGGTGCCAGCGGTTTCGGGCGTGATGGCAGTAACCTGCCAGGTACCGACGATCGGGTTTGTGTCTACTACCGGATCTGGTTCGTCTTTGTCATCTTTACAGGCCACGATCACGATAGCCATGAACAAAAATGCGAGGAAGGTAGTCTTGCTTAGGGTTTGAGTAAATCTCATAATAAGTTGTGGTAGTTTAATCATTTGTTTACGTTACACTTAACGTCTAAACATAGTTTAAAAATGTTTTTACCTAAAAAATTTACGATTTGTTCATAAAAATTTGGCTCTTGAAAAACTTGTCTATCAAATCGTTGGCTGCCTGAGGTGGCAGGAGTTTCTCTTCCCTTACCGCATTTTCCATTGCGGGCAACATCGCTTTCACCTCCGCATTTTCGTAGAACAGATCAGCCAATGTTTGCCGGATATAATCGTGCATCCAGTCGGCATTTTGTAACTGTCTGTTTTTCAGGAAAAAACCGTTCAATTTTGTGATTTTCTGGTACTCGCCGATCATTTCCCAGATCGTATCCATGCCTTTTCCGTATAAACCTGAGCAGGCGATCACCTTTGCCTGAAAACCCGACTCAGCAGCAGGAAAGAGGTGCAAAGCATTCTGATATTCGGATACAGCCTGGTTTGCCGTTTTTTCATTTTCACCATCCGCCTTGTTGACCGCGATGGCGTCCACCATTTCCATAATGCCCTTTTTGATTCCCTGCAATTCATCACCCGCGCCAGCCAGCATTAAAAGCAGGAAAAAATCCGTCATGCCTTTCACCAAGGTTTCGGATTGACCCACGCCGACGGTTTCCACCAGAATCACTTCATAACCAGCGGCCTCGCAAAGCAACATGGCCTCCCGCGTACTCCGTGCCACGCCGCCCAGCGACAAGCCGGTAGCCGACGGCCTGATAAATGCGCGAACATTGTGCGAAAGTTTTTCCATGCGCGTCTTGTCGCCCAGGATCGCCCCGCCGGATTTTTTACTAGAAGGGTCGATTGCCAAAACAGCTACCCGCATTCCCTGCAAAGTCAGGTATTCACCAAATGCTTCAATAAAAGTACTTTTTCCAACCCCGGGTATGCCGGTGATCCCGATGCGTACCGATTTGCCGGTTTTCGGAAGGATTCGGGTCAGAATTTCAGCGGCGAGTTTTTTGTCTTCGGGCAGGCGGCTCTCGGTGACGGTGATTGCGCGGCCCAGCATGATCCTGTCCCCGGCCAGAATGCCCTGCACATAAGAATCGGCTGAAAAACGCTTGCGCATGATTGTTTTGAGAAAATAGGAAAGGGGCAAATGAAGCCTGTTTCGGCCTCCAAAAGTTAAACTTTTTATTCTTAAAAAGGCGAAAAAGCGTATCTTGCTCGTTTAGAATCCTATATTTTCCATTTTTAATGAATAGAATGAAAATTTCAATATTTCGCTTGGGAATGCTGGTAATCGGCTCTCTGGGCTCGTTTTTCAGCATTGCACAGGAGGCCGGGAAGGGGGCTTACGACGCACACATTCTTTTCCACCCGCTGTTTAATTTTCAACCAGGAAGTGAGTATCGTACAGGAAGCGGCGCGCCAGGACCAAAATATTGGCAGAACCGCGCCGACTATAAGGTGAATGTGGAGCTGGACGAAGAGAAAGGTACGGTTGGCGGCGATGTGGAAATTACCTATAAAAACAACAGTCCCGAAACGCTGGAATTTATCTGGCTGCAACTCGACCAGAATGCATTTAATGATCAGTCGAGAGGCGGAAAGACCACACCGGTAAGTGGCGGACGTTTTGGAAATACCGGTTTTAACGGCGGCGATTCGATCAGGTCCGTGAGCATTCAGCAGGGCAAAGACAAATTTGTTGACGCTACTTATAAGATCACCGATACCCGCATGCAGATCCGCCTGGCTACGCCGGTGAAAGGAAATGGTGATATCATTAAAATCAAAATTGCTTATTCTTTCAAAATTCCTGAGTATGGTTCCGACCGGATGGGAACATTGGAGACGAAAAACGGGATCGTATACGAAATGGCGCAGTGGTATCCGCGGGTAAATGTTTTTGATGACATTGAAGGCTGGAATTTACTGCCTTACCTCGGTGCAGGAGAGTTTTACCTGGAATATGGGGACTTCGAATACAATGTTACTGTGCCCTGGGACCACATTGTGGTGGGATCGGGTGAGTTGCTGAACCCTGCCGAGGTATTGACTGCCGAGCAGCGTAAGAGACTGGCAGATGCCGCGAAAAGTGACGCGACCGTCATGATCCGTACCGCCGAGGAAGTTACCAATCCTCAGTCCCGCCCCAAACAGTCGGGCAAACTGACCTGGCGTTTCCGTATTACCCAAGCCCGCGACATCGCCTGGGCTACTTCCAAAGCATTTGTGTGGGACGCGGCGCGTATGAATTTGCCAAAAGGAAAAACCGCACTCGCACAGTCGGTATATCCCGCAGAAGATGGCGGACTGGATGGCTGGGGCCGCTCGACGGAATATGTGAAGGGCAGCATCGAGTTTTATTCGGGATATGTGCATGAATTCACGTACCCGGTTGCCACCAATGTAGCTGGTATTGTGGGTGGTATGGAATATCCGGGTATCATTTTTTGCAGCAGCAAAAGCCGTAAAGACGAGCTTTGGGAAGTGACTGACCATGAATTTGGTCACAACTGGTTCCCGATGATCGTAGGTAACAATGAGCGTAAATATGCCTGGATGGATGAAGGTTTTAATACTTTTATCAATTTCCTTTCCACTAATAATTTCAATAACGGGGAGTTCAAAACGACCCACATGAATGATTTGCAGCGGCTTGCCCCGATGATCTTCCGCCCGAAAGCAGATCCGATCATTACCATTCCCGATGTAATTCAACCAAATAACCTGGGTTGGGAAGCATATCTGAAACCAGCGCTGGGCTTGAAAATGCTGCGCGAGCAGGTGGTAGGCAAAGAACGTTTTGACTACGCATTTAAAATGTACGTGCAGCGCTGGGCATTCAAGCATCCGACGCCTTATGATTTCTTCCGGACGATGGAAGATGCTGCGGGCGAAGACCTGGGCTGGTTCTGGAAAGGCTGGTTTTTCGAAAACTACAAACTCGACCAGAGCGTGAAAGACGTAAGCTATGTAGAGCAAAACCCGCAAAAAGGTTCTTTTATAACAATCGAAAACCTGGATCAGTGGGCAATGCCTGCCAAAGTGGATATTGAAGAAATCAGCGGTAAAAAGACCCGCATCGAACTGCCGGTAGAGATCTGGCAACGAGGCGGTTCCTGGACATTCAAAGCCGCTACGCAGCAGCCGATCCGCTCGGTGACCATCGATCCTGAGCACAGCCTTCCGGATATGAATCCTGAAAACAATGTCTGGAGACCAGCGATGTTTTCGGAGCCAGAGGTAAACTAGTCAGCGCCAGCACGACATAAAAAAGGGAAGCAACTTTTACAGCTGCTTCCCTTTTTTTATGTCAAAAATACTTTTTATCAAACAGTTACCAACATTGCGCCGTAAGAATAGCCTCCGCCAAATACGGTAATTACAATGTTATCTCCTTTTTTAAACTTGTCTTTGTTTTCCGATAATGCAATCGCACAGCCCGCGCAGCCTGTATTTCCCAGGTATTGAATGTTGGAAATCAGCTTTTCCGGCGGGATACCCAATGTGTTGATGACATTGAGGCTGATCCGGTGGTTCGCCTGGTGCGGGATCAGATAATCCAGATCGTTGATCGTCAGTCCGCATTCCTGCAAAACCTGCTGGCTCACTTTCGGCATATACACGCAGGCATTCTGGAAAACATCGCGGCCGTAAGGCATCACGACGCCACGGTGATTCGGACGCAAAACCACTGCTTCGATGGCTTTTCCGCTGGTAGCAGCGCCGCCGGTGATCAGTTTTTTGATCTCCATATCCGAGTCGGTCTGGCGCTCTTTGGAAATGAGCATCGCCGAAGCCCCATCGCCCCAGAGGTGACCGGAAACCGTATCCATTTCATTGTAATAAGCCGTGTTATGGTCAGAAACCACTACCAACGCTTTGGACGCTTTGCCCATCGCGAAGTAACCTTCCACAATTTCGATCGCATTCAATAAAGAAGAGCAGGCGGATGAAATGCTGACGACCGGAATATCGGGGATTTGCAGCTGATGCTGGACGGCGTGGGCCAGCGTAACAATGGTATCGTAAGGCGTGTAAGTTGCCCCAATGATCAGATCAATCTCGTTTTTGCTGTAGGGAATGTTTTCAAGTAAGGATTCCACCGACTTCATCGCCATAGTGGAAGTATTTTCGTCGGGAGAGGCCTTACGTCTTTCTGAGATTCCGGTGCGCTCTACAATCCACTCGTTCGAAAGATTGTTGATGTTTGTAAAATATTCATTACCAATAACTTCGGTTGGCAAGTAATGACTAACTGTATTAATATACATGATTGAGAAGTTGACTCCGCAAACTACGATTCTATTTGATTTCGAAAGTTAAATATTTCATAGAAATCGTAGTACTTAATATTTGAACAATTCAATAATAAATTTATAAAATGATACCTAAAATGCTGTTTCTATGAATCTTGGGGCTATTTAGGGCAATGTCTTGTAAAATGACAAAAGCTTCTGCTCCTCGCCCGCCCAATTATACATTGCTTCGACGGATTTCCTGCCGTTTTTACCCATTTTCAAACAATCGGATGGATGCTCGATAAGCCAGCGAAGCTTTTCATACAGATTGTCAGCACTATATGGAGAGATACAAAAGCCGCATTCCGAATGTTCCATAACCTGCCGGTAAAGCGGAAAATCCGAGGTGATCACGGGCAGCCCAAGGGCCATATATTCGAACATTTTGGTGGTATAAGATTCCGGGTAATCAGCCACAGGTTTCAGCAAAGCAATTCCTGCAATGCATTTTCGGGCAAAGCGCAATGCGGTTTTCTGGTCCTGGTATCCGTAGAATGTCAGGTTCCCGCCAAACTCTTTATAGCCCGGAAACGTATCAAGCTTCCGATCGCCCAGGCGCACCGGCCCGAAAAAATGTACGTGAAAATCAGGGTAATGTTGATTCAAATGTTGGAAGGCCAGCATGAGCGTATCAAAGCATCGTTCCACAGAAATGACGCCGGCGTAAAAGAATTGGTGTTTTGCCAAAATCGGCGATGGGTTTTCGGGTATGCTGTCAATCTGTGGCAGGGATACAAAATTTTGCACGACTGCATGATGTTTAGCCAGCCGCTTGTATTCTTCCAGATAACTGGTTTCTGTAAAAATCAAATGAAAATCTCTCCGCGCGGCGCGATCAAAAAAACGGAAAAGCTTTCTGAAAACCGGATTGTTGTTGTACTGCTTGATGCTGAATTTCTTGTATAAATTTTCCTGCACTTCATAAATCACTTTTGCGCCGAGCCAGTGGAAAATAAATGCTGCCGGAAGCAGTTCAGGAACAAAAATGTGGACAAGATCCGGTTTAAGACGCAAACATTTCCAGAGCATGACCGGATGTGAAAGCAGCAGCCGGAAGATCAGCTTTTCAAAAAAAGGCAACGAAATGCAGGTAAATCCGTCAGAATGCCTGCCGGTTCCTGCGCCAGGCCGCATGAAGAATACTTCATAATGTGCTGCCAGCGATGGTGCTATTTTGTAAAAAATGCGGGAATCCGTCGCGGGATGGACGGTACTGACCAGCAAAACGCGCTGTCTCATTTCCCGGCCACAATCGCAATGCCCGACGAAGTGCCAAGCCGGTCCGCACCTGCTTCAATCAGCGCTACCGCCTGGTCATAAGTTTCAATGTTACCGGCGGCCTTGATCTTGATATTGGCCGGAATCAGCGCGCGCAGCTTTTTAATGTTTTCGGGGTCTGGCGCGGCATTTAATCCGGTGGATGGTTTTACAAAATCCGCCTTGGCTTCCATGCAAATTTCTGAAACCGTGTACAAATCAAATGTATCCAGGTAATCGGTTTCCAGAATGATCGTCAGCAAAGCGTTCTTTGCATGCACCATTTCCGAAATCTGCTGCAACTCTTCCCGCACGCTCAGGTAAGCCATCGATTTGAACTGCGAAAAATTCATCACTACTTCCAGCTCGGTAGCACCGGATTTCAAAGCCTGGGCAGCTTCCGCCACTTTGGCCGTCGTCGTAGAAAAGCCGAAAGGATAGCCGATCACCGTCACAATTTCAATCCTAATCGGGCAGAATTCCAGCATTTCGACGGCATAAGGCACATAAGTCGGCGCGACGCAAATGCCTTTGAACTTTTGGAGCCACGCTTCTTCACAAAGTTTACGGATATCCGTTTCGCTCGCGGCGGGACTGAGCTGCGTATGGTCGATGTAACTGGAAATGTCGGTCATTCCTGGGAAGGTTGCGGGCTTAAACCAAAAACCCCGTCGCAGGGACAGGGTTTTCAATATATCATGTGGACGGTTACGCGTCGGTTTTTTCTTTCTTCGAAGATTTCTTGGCAGGTTCTTCCTGTGCAGCTTCTTCGGCTGGTGCTTCTGCCGCAGCTTCTGGCTCTTCTACCTTTGCTACAAACAGCTCAGGAATGTATTTAGAAAGCAGGTTATACCAGGTAATGATCTTTTTGATATCCGAAACGTACACTCTCGAGCGGTCGAAATCAGGCAGGATTTTAGCCAGGAATTCGATCAGTTCTTTGTCAGAAGAAGTCTTTACATTCAGCTCAATCTGCTCACCGTGTAGTTCGCGGATTTTCAGGAATACATCTTCCAGAGGTACTGACTCGGTTTCGCCATCCGTAAAAATGGAAACATCTTTCAGAACCGAAACGCGCGCGGTTGGCCCGATCAGCGTTTTTTCATGTTTCTCGTCGAGGCTTTCAACGATCACCCCGGCACGGCTGGGTTTAAGAATCCGAAACAAACCGCCTTTGCCAGAAACGTTGGCTATTTCTTTGAGTAAATCCATTCCGGTTGACTCTGCTTTTTCACTCATCCTTTCTTACTTTATTTGGTTATATCATTCGTAGTGATCGTGTTGGCTTTGGCGCCGATCAATTTTTGCGCAAAATAACGGAAAGATTAGCCCTTAAACAACCCGCGGCTTACTTTGTACTCTCAAACGACTGGTTATAAGTTTCTATTGTTTTTAAAATTGCTTCCGAACCTTCGTTTTTCTCCGCGGAAGTCACAAACATCGGCGGTACTTCTTCCCATAATTCCAGCAACTTATTTTTGTAGGCTTCTACCTGGTTCGCCACTTGCCCGGGTTTGAGTTTATCAGCTTTAGTGAAAATAATGTGAAACGGAATGCCCGCCTCGCCCAGCGCCGACATGAAGTCTAAATCAACTGCAAGAGCGCTATGCCGGACGTCCACCAACACAAATGTGCAGATGAGGTTTTCGCGGTTGTAGAGGTAATCGTGGATCATTTTTTCCCACTTCTCCCGCTCGGTCTTGCTCACTTTGGCATAACCATAACCCGGCAAATCCACCAGGTACCAGAGGTCATTAATGATAAAATGGTTGATCAGCTGCGTTTTTCCTGGTTGCTGGGAAGTTTTGGCCAATGCTTTTTTCCCGGTCAACATGTTGATCAGTGAAGACTTACCCACATTTGAGCGTCCGATGAAAGCATATTCTGGCAAAACAGGCTCCGGGCATTTCTGGTAATCGGAATTGCTCATCACATACTTCGCGTCCTGAACTTTCATGATTTTCAAATGGTTGTTGAGGTGCAAAGTTACCTTTTTGAAACAAATAGGATAAAATAAAACAAGCGCGTATTTTCGTTTATACTAATCATTTCAATAAAACTTAAAAAAGAATGAAGAGTCTGAGAAATTTAGGTTTTCTGGTCGCAATGTTTGCTTTGACCTTTTCAGTTGCACAAGCGAAAGACGATCACAAAAAAGAGGTTAAGGCGGCAGAAAAAGGCATTCAGTTTACCGAAGCTTCCTGGGCGTCCATTTTGAAAAAGGCAAAAGAAGAGAAAAAAATCATTTTCTTTGATGCGTATACCACCTGGTGCGGGCCTTGTAAATTGTTGCAGAAAAACGTTTTTACCCGTGATGACGTCGCTGCGGCTTTCAATGATAAGTTTATCAATGTGAAGTTTGATATGGAAAGCGGCGAAGGTCCTGCGCTGGCAGCCAAATACCCGCTGGAAGGTTATCCGACCTTGTTTTTTATCAATGAAAAAGGAAAGGTAGTGAAAACTTTATTGGGTTATCAAAAACCTGAGGATCTGATCAAAGTGGCCAAATCCATCAAAAGCGGACCTGGCGCGATTTAATCAGAAACCATACAAAAGAAGAAGCCCGACAGATATCTGCCGGGCTTCTTCTTTTTACACTGAATCTTATTCGTAATAATTTGGTACGCGGTGACCGCTGCTTTCCAGAAGACGGTCTTTTTTGAACAATGTCAAATCTGCCTGAACCATATCATTTACAAGGGCTTTCAAATCATATTTAGGTTTCCAGCCCAATTTTTCGATGGATTTGGAAGGATCACCGATCAGTAATTCTACTTCCGTCGGGCGGAAATAACGTGGATCTACGGCTACTACTTCTTTACCAATTTCGATCTGGAACTCAGAATTAGCGCAGGCAGCTACTTTTGCCACTTCATCCACACCTTCTCCGGAGAATTCAACCGTGATACCCACTTCTGCAAATGCCATTCTCACAAATTCACGGATGCGGGTGGTGATACCCGTCGCGATCACGAAATCTTCTGGCACTTCCTGCTGCAAAATAAGCCACATTGCCTCGACAAAATCTTTGGCGTGGCCCCAGTCGCGCTGTGCATCCAGGTTTCCAAGATAAACCTTATCCTGCAAGCCCAAAGCGATCCTGGCAACTGCACGGGTGATTTTACGGGTTACAAATGTTTCACCTCTCAGCGGAGATTCGTGGTTGAACAAAATTCCGTTCACCGCAAACATATCATAAGCCTCGCGGTAATTAACTGTGATCCAGTATCCGTACAATTTGGCTACTGCATACGGAGAGCGCGGGTAAAATGGTGTGCGCTCAGACTGAGGTACTTCCTGCACCAGACCGTACAATTCCGAAGTGGAAGCCTGGTATATTTTCGTTTTTTTAGTCAAACCCAAAAGCCTTACCGCTTCCAGAACCCGTAAGGTGCCGATTCCGTCCACATTGGCTGTGTACTCAGGTTCTTCAAAGCTCACCTGCACGTGCGACATCGCACCCAGGTTATATATTTCGTCAGGCTGAACTTCCTGAACAATGCGGATAATGTTGGCCGAATCGCTCAGATCGCCATAATGTAGATGGAAACGCACATTTTTTTCGTGCGGATCTTCGTAAATGTGGTCAATTCTTTGGGTGTTGAAAAGTGAGCTGCGGCGTTTGATACCATGCACTTCGTAACCTTTGCTGAGGAGGAGTTCGGCCAGATACGAACCGTCTTGTCCGGTGATACCGGTAATTAGGGCTTTTTTCATTATAAGTTGGCAGTATGTATATGTGGATAAGTGATTATCCGGTTTAAAAAAGATTTTAATTAATTGTTGTCAGAAACCGGACTTACCATCAGGCTCCTTTTAATATCGACCCGGTCTGCCAGGATTACCGCCGAGGAATACTGCTCGCGGATCAGTTCCAGGTATTGTTCCGCATCGCCCCGGTACATAAAATCGCCGACTTTTACACGGTAAGTAGGCTGGGTATAAGATACATAAGGGTTAAGGTCCGGAAAAGCCTGGTAAATGTACGACTTTGCGCCGTCGGCTTCCTGCCTTACATTCCCTACATATATCTGAATTCTGAAACCATTGATAAAACGGATCGATTTATTGTGCTTTGCCAATGTATCGAGCACCGTGTCGAGCTTTTTATTAACGTACAGTGGCTTGTCGGCAGCTGTGTTCGGGGTTGGGTTGGTTTTGGGTGTTGTTACCGCCTTAGGCTTATCCACGGCAGGCTCAACATACTCAAACCGGGGACGCACAGCAGACAAATCCTCCTTGTAATCTGAACCGGACGAGCTGACCACTGACTTTTTACTACAACCGGAAATGATAATTATTCCAAGAAGCAGCGTCCACAAATGTTTCTTTTTCAGCGTCATATCCAGGACAGTTATAACTGAACCCACAAACTTAAACAAAATTGGATGAATCACCATACCACTTAATTTTGAATGTAATACCTAACTTTACCGTCCATATCCAAACTTTCAATGCAAATTCAAACGAATTTTTCGCTTCGGGATTTCAACACTTTCGGATTTGACGCAATTGCACAATACTTTGTCGGTGTAAAATCCGCGGAGGAATTGACGGAAATACTTTTGGACCCTTCCTGGAAGCATATCACAAAATTCATACTAGGCGGCGGCAGCAATGTTTTGTTTACAAAAGACATCGACGCGCTGGTGATTCATCCCGCAATTCGTGGCATTGAAAAAATAAAAGAAGACGAATCGTCGGTTTGGCTCAAAGTGGGCGCAGGCGAAAATTGGCATGCGTTCGTGATGTATTGTGTTGAAAATAATTACGGCGGCGTCGAAAATCTGTCGCTGATACCGGGGACGATCGGGGCAGCGCCGATGCAGAATATCGGTGCCTATGGCGTGGAAGTCAAAGATGTGATCGAATCGGTGGAAGTGGTTGACATTCAAACGGGTGAGCCGAAAATCTTCACAAATACGGAATGTCAGTTTGGTTATCGGGAGAGTATATTCAAGAAAGAGGCGAAGGGAAAATATGTGATTACCGGGGTTACTTTTATTTTAAATAAAAAACCGGTTTTGAATGTCGGCTACGGGGATGTGCAGAAAACTTTGCAGGAAAAAAATGTTACCGATCCTACGATCCGGGACGTCAGCGACGTAATCATTTCGATCCGCCGCAGCAAGCTACCAGACCCGGCGGTGATCGGCAATGCCGGAAGTTTTTTTAAAAATCCGGAAATACCTGAGGATCAATTTAATGCGCTGCGAGAAAAATATGCACAGCTGCCCGGCTACCCGGCCGGACCGGGAAAAGTAAAAGTCCCGGCAGGCTGGTTGATCGAAAAAGCAGGCTGGAAAGGTTACCGTGAAGGCAACATTGGCGTACACGAAAAACAGGCGCTGGTGCTGGTCAATTATGGAGGCGGGACCGGTAATGCGGTTAAATTACTTTCAGAAAAAATTCAGGAATCTGTTGAAAACCAGTTTGGTATCCGTCTGACGACGGAGGTTAATTTCATTTAAAATATGACGCATCAGAAAAAACTATACACCTCTCTTTTTGTCCTCGGGTTATTTATCCTCATTTTTTTTCTGAAAGAAAGATTTACGGTGGGTCTTTACCAAGACGAATTTCACTACCTGCCTACTGCCGTATTTTTCAGCAAAGAGCCGCTTCCTTCGCTCGATTTACTAAAAAGCTACAACGAACTGAACACGCCGATCCCTTTTATTCTGGGAGGCTGGGTGGTAAAGATTTTTGGCGATAACATTCAATTTCTGAGGTTACTGACATTTATCACGAGCTTTGGTTTGCTCATGCTTTTTATCTGGAACAGTCCCGCCAATTCGCGCCGTTTCTGGCTTTGCCTGGCCGGTTTGATGATTTTTCCTAACTATTACCTCGTCAGCGTCTATTACTACACCGACATTTTCGCCATGATTTTCACCCTAGCCGGGGTGATCGGCTACGTCCGAAAGGCACATTGGGTAGGCATGTTATGTTTCGTCGGCGCAATATGTTGCCGGCAATATATGCTGGCGTTCCCGGTGGCGGTGGTCGCTTTTGAGATCATTAACATTCTAAAAGAATCCGGCAGCATTTCTACATTTTTCAGCCGGATTTTCACCAACCGCACCTGGCTATTTTATGCTGCAGCGACGCTGAGCATTGTTCCCTGGGTTTTACTTTGGCATGGCCCAGCGCCTGCGCCGGTGATGGCCGAGCAGCATTATAATTCGGATAAGCTTGTCCAGTATAATTTTGGCTTCCTCATTTATTCGTCGGTGGTGGTGGCAGTATATTATGTGATCCCCGAAATGCTTTCTACGGGAAAGCTTAGATATCTGATCAGTTTTCCCAGAAAATATCCGCTGTATTTTGGTTTAATGTTGGCGCTGGTCATGGTGCTGATTATCTTTTTTCCCGCAAAACAAGCTTATAACCCCTATTTTACCTGGCCTTACCTCGGCTATATCGATCAGCTTTTGATGACGATCGGGATCAGCGGATTTATCAAGCAAATCGTTTTTGGATTATTGATGCTGGTAACATTGATGCGGTTTTTTGCGCCGCCGCTCAACCTAGCAAGCTGGATGGTACTAGTGAACATTCTGCTGCTTGGGAAGGCGCAATTGTCATGGGATAAATATTCGCTTCCGCTGATCATGTGCCTCTGGTTTCTCACAATGTTTGAAAATCACTGGCGATTTTCTGCGGAGCAGCAGGAAATTACATTGGCAGGAAATACAAAATAATACCAATATCTTTATACGGATTCCGGTGGTTGGAAATGTGTTCAATGGATCAAATAATCGCTTTTGAATGAGATGAACTTTACGAATAAAAACATTCTTTTTCTGCTCCTGATTTTTGTCGGGTTATCAAATGAGGGGTATGGTCAGCGATTTTATTCGCTGGTTTTCAATGCATTGCCGCGAGATATGCAGTTGTACGCCCGGGAAGATGACAATACTGCCGAGATACCTATTACGGGATACATTGATGCCACGGGTTGGGAGCATGTGTCGGTGGTGACTTACCGCAACAAAGAGCGTTACAGCTACAATAAATCGGTACTCGACTACGCCGGGAAAACGACGGCCAATTTTAGCCTGAAACCAAAAATTAAGGCGGAAATGGCTGACTATGATTTTGAAGTTTATGCGGTAAAAGGCACGGATTCTTCTATGATCGTGAAGCGGATTGATGTAGTTGCCGGTGATTTTTACGTGATCAGCGGCCAATCCAATGCATCCGCGATCCAATATGGTTCATTTTCAAGCAAATACGCACGCACCGTCGCGCGGATTCCCGACGGTAACCCGGAGATCCAACCGGGCGATTCGCTGTGGATCATGTCTTCCTGGTCCTGGCCTTATACCGGCGCCTGGGGCATTGAATTGCAACGGTATATCCTTGAAAATCATGGTATTCCTACGTGCGTGATCAATGGTGCGTTGCCGGGGTCGCGTATCAGCCAGCATCTGGAACGTGATGCATCATTTCCGGATACACCTACCTTGTACGGCCTTTTATATGGGCGTATCAGGGCAGCGAAGGCAAAGCGGATCCGGGCGTTTTTCTGGTACCAGGGCGAGCAGGATGCCATCGAAAATATTCCCGATTATGGAAAGCAGTACGACAAGCTTTTCGGCTACTGGCAAACCGATTACCCGCAGGTTGAGAAATTCATTGTCCTGCAAATTCCGGTCTTATTCGGTCCGTACTATTTGGCCGGACAAATCCGGGAATTTCAGCGCAAGACCAAGTATGTTTATCCAAAAACAGAGCATTTCAGTGCGTCGGATCTGCCTGGATTTGATGGGATACACTATAATTTAACGGGTTATCAGGAGCTTGGCCGCAGGCTGTTTCATTTTATAGATCCCATGTATTACGGATCAACGGATACGAGTAATGTCGCCTGCCCCGATCTTCAAAAAGTTTTTTACAGCTCTGAGAAAAAAGATGAGCTAACCCTTTTTTTTGAGCCCGGGCAAAAGCTGGTTTGGCCAAAAGATACCTTGCTTTCAGATGTAGCCGGAACCAAGTTTCTTAAAGGTTTAAAAGAAGTTTTCTTCTTCGACGGCGACGAAACCAAACCTGCCGCTATTGCTTCATGGACCGTCCAGGGTAACGTGCTGACACTGAAATTGTCACCTGGCGCGACGCCTAAAACGTTGACTTACTTGCCGAGTTACAAAGGCGAAAAGGTGAGTGTATATTACGGTCCGTTCCTTAAAAACGAAAAAGGTTTGCCCGCATTTTCGTTTCAGGATGTGCTCATCGGTGATCTTCTGACATTCAAGACTTTGGAAGCCAAGGAATCGAATATGGCGACGGTAATTGTTTCCTGGGAATCGACCGGCGCGGAGACTTTTACCTTAGAAAGAAAAGCGGAAGGCGATGCGGATTTTAAACCAATAAAAACCACCGACAGCAAAGCATTGACTTACGAAGACAAAGATGTTTCTCCAGCGACTACTTACACCTATCGCGTGCAGGCATTCAGCAGCAGATCGCAGTCGGAGCCGAAAACGGTGAGCATTAAAACGTCGCCGCTGCTGGCAGTGGAACCCCGCACACAAGATCTTTTCTGGAATGTTTATCCTAACCCGGTGGCCGATGAGATCAGCATTGAATTTAAGAATGCCACGACCGGCACATTGAATCTGCAAAACATTGCCGGACAAAAACTAAAAACCACTGAGCTCGAAGCGCACAGAGAGTTTAAATGGCAGGTAAGTGTGCTTCCAGCAGGCGCTTACATTCTTTCGCTCACGAAGCCCGACGGCTCGGTAGTGTCTCGTAAAATCCTGAAAAAATAATCTCTGCCTAGTGAGGAATCAACTTCCGAGGCCGTAGCGCACAATGCAATACAATGCCCGGAAACCGTCTTTCCAGTTGATCTTCTTGCCCTCGTCGTAAGTGCGGCCGTAGTAGGAAACACCTACTTCGTAAATGCGGATTTTGGGGATTTTAGAAATTTTGGCGGTGACTTCGGGCTCAAAACCAAAGCGGTTTTCTTTGAGTACCAAGCCTTTGAGCAAATCGGCCCGGAAAAGTTTGTAGCATGTTTCCATATCCGTCAGGTTGAGGTTGGTAAACATGTTGCTGAGGAATGTCAGGAATTTATTCCCGATGGTATGCCAGAAGAACAGGATGCGGTGTGGTCTCCCACCCATAAAGCGGGAGCCATATACCACATCGGCATAACCTTCAATGACTGGTTTTAAGAGAATGTTGAACTCCTGGGGATCATATTCAAGATCGGCATCCTGAACAATAATGTAATCCCCAGAAGCCCTCCGGATACCGGTATGTAACGCGGCCCCTTTTCCCTGGTTAAATTCGTGACGGAAGTAGGTGATCGAGATCTGGGGATTTTCCTCAATAAACCGCTTTGCAACTCCTTCCGTATTATCGGCTGAACAATCGTTAACAATCACTATCTCTTTTTGGAAGCCGCCAATCAGTTCAACAGATTTAAGCTTATCCAGTACTTTCCAGATTGTCTTTTCTTCGTTATAAGCAGGAACAATTACTGATAATTTCATCAAAAAAGTTAGAAGGTGGAAAGTGTGTTGATGTAATTCTCAACGTGACAGTTGTAATGTTAATCAAAACATAATGACGCTGCACCCAGCAAACCGGCATCATTTGCCAATGTCGCACGCTTGATGGTGATCGTTTTCAGATAGTAAGGCGTGAGCCAATATTTGAAACGATCGTTGATAGCAGGCAGAATGTATTCGAAGGAAGCGGAGATACCGCCGCCGATCAGGATCGTAGTAATGTCGAGGATACGGATCATGGAAACCAGACCTTCACCGAGCAGGTAGCCCATTTCGTAAAAAACCTGTTTGGCCAGCTCGTCACCGCCTGCAGCAGCTGCTACAAGGCCAGTCGTTGAAATTGTTCCGTCGGATGGTAGTTGTGTTTGGCCGGTATAAGCTGCTCTCATGGAATTTGCCAGGTCAAGCAATTCCTTTTTGCCAATGTTGCGTTCGAGCACCTTGCCGTTTTTGGAGGGTACGTGCCCGGGTTCCATCGCATTTCCGCCGCCGCCTTTGAATACCTTTTTATCGATAATCGCCGCGCCGCCGATGCCGGTACCCAACGTTACAAAAATGTAATCCTCCGGTAGCTTGTCTTCGCCGAAATAGTATTCGCCCAATGCCGCAGCATTAGCGTCATTTTCCAAATAAAAATCGTGGTTAGGAAATCTTGCTTTCAGGTCGGGAACAATCGCAATGCCGTCGATTTCGGGGATTGCTGTGATTTCGATCAGGGTAGTCCGGTCTCTGGTGGTCAGCCCCGGAACGCCAATTCCAACTCTTTTTACCTCGGGATATTCAACCAGCTGCAATGCAATTGCGTCTCCTAGTCGATCTATAAAATGGCCTGAATTACGCCAGCTGGCGGTATCGTGACTATAAAAATTTGAAATCCGTCCATCCGTAGCGTCAACGATCCCCATTTTTACGTTAGTACCGCCCACGTCTATACCGAGGTATTGTTCCATGAATTGAAATATGGGTTTAATAAATAATTTTAAAAATGTCGCAATTTAGTAAAATTGCCAGATGATTTACCAAATCAATTCAAATCACCCAGCTGCGGCCGCACCAGAATCTCTTCCACAACTGCCCGCGCTGAAAGCGTAAATGCCGACCAGATCGTCTCCGCAATGTCATCGGCGCCGATAAATCTTTCTTCCGGCAAATCGACACCTTTCCAGCTATCGGTTAATGTAGCACCTGGAAGAATGGCAGTAACCCGAACATTATGCGGTTTCATTTCTTCCCGCAGCACCTTCGTCATACCATATAAAGCAAACTTTGAAATGCAGTAAGAGCCTCCGTTCGGATAAGCGATAATGCTCGCGGTGGAACAAATCGTAAAGATATGCCCCTTCTTTTTCTCCATCATGCCAGGAACCAGTCCCCTCGTCAGATGATAGGCGCTGTACAGGTTAGTTTCCATCGTCTTTTCCAGCGTGCCTTCGGCCTCGTTGTGGATTTGCCCAGGAATAAATACGCCGGTGTTATTAATAAGTACCTCTACCGGCTGGTTTAGGGAGTGGATAAATTTTACAAATTCGTCGAGCTCGTCTCTGACAGACAAATCGGCCTGGAAGTAATGTATATGCGAATCCGGGAAACGCTCCTGGTATTCTGCTTTTAACGCTTTCAGGTCGTCCAGATTTCTCGCGCAGGTAATGATATCGAAACCACCGGTTAAAAATCTTTCGATCGCGGCCCTGCCTATTCCCTTTGTCCCGCCGGTAATCACCGCAAGTGGATTCATTTTTCTGATTGCTTCTTTTTTTGCCTAATTTCCCCGAAAATATTGAATACAATTAGAATATCATGTCTGTAATCGGGAAATACTTTATTTTTTTAGGGACATTGTTTTCAAAAGGGGAGAAGCTTTCGGTTTACTGGCGGAGGCTCATGGAAGAATGTGTGGGGATCGGCGTAAGTTCAATATTTATTGTTGCGATTGTTTCCACGTTTATCGGCGCGGTATCCTGCATCCAGACGGCTTATAACCTTGTTAGTCCAATCATTCCCATTTCTACCGTGGCACTAATTGTGCGGGATATGGAAATTCTGGAACTCGCGCCAACCATTACGTGCATTGTTTTGGCCGGTAAAGTAGGTTCCAATATTGCCAGCGAGCTGGGTACCATGCGGATCACCGAGCAAATTGATGCGCTGGAAGTGATGGGGATCAATTCTTCTTCGTATCTGGTCCTTCCAAAAGTCATCGCGGCTATGCTGACATTCCCGATGCTAGTCATCTTCGCGGCATTTCTTGGCATTACAGGTGGTTATCTGGCCGGAACATTAACCGGCGTAATTACCCAGCGCGATTATTTGTACGGGATCCGGGATTCTTTTGTGCCTTACAACATCTTTTTTATGTGTGTCAAACCTTTTGTTTTCGGGTTTCTGATCGCAACTATATCATCATTTAAAGGATTCTTTACAGAAGGCGGCGCACTGGAAGTAGGTAAGTCGAGCACGGGTGCAGTGACAAACAGCTGTATATCAGTATTGATTGCAGACTACCTGCTGGCTCAGCTGCTTTTGTAACATTCCCTCTTTGTTATTGAAACATGATTCAGATAAGCAACATTACCAAGGCTTTTAACGGCAAAGAGGTACTGAAAGGCATTACGGCCGAATTTAAAAAAGGGGAAACCAACCTAATCATCGGGGGCAGCGGGACGGGTAAAAGTGTTTTGCTGAAATGTATGATCGGGCTGGTGACGCCGGACAAAGGCAGCGTGCTGTACAATGACCGGGATTTTTATAACGGTGACAAAGAAACGCAGCAATCGATAAGACGAGAAATGGGCGTTCTTTTCCAGGGCGGCGCATTATTCGATTCTAAAACAGTAGAAGAAAACGTTCGGTTTCCACTGGATATGCTGACCGATCAAAGCATGCAGGAAAAGCAGGAGCGAGTAAATTTTTGTCTCCAAAGAGTGGGATTGGATGCTGCCGCCAAGAGAATGCCCTCGGAAATCAGCGGCGGGATGAAAAAACGCGTAGGGATCGCCCGGGCCATCGTCATGAACCCCAAATACCTTTTCTGCGACGAACCCAACTCCGGTCTTGACCCACTTACTTCGGTCAAAATCGATGAGCTGATCAAGGAAATCACACAGGAATACGAAATCACAACGATCATTATCACGCATGATATGAACTCCGTAATGGAAATTGGCCAGAACATTATGTTCTTATATCAGGGAGCAAAACTTTGGGAAGGAGTTAATTCCAACATTATTAAAACCGACGTGCCGGAACTGAAAGAATTTCTGTTTTCAAATAAGCTCCTAAGAGAAATGGAACCGTGATTCGTGTCCAATTCGCGGCCGCCGCTGCGGGGTATTCGTGGCATTAAAAATCAAGCCCTCCGCCTCAAAAAAGGCACATTCTTCCGCTCCAAAAAAAATGCTACCCCAGCAAAGGCCGTAAAAAGCGCCATATGCACCGGGACGGAAACCAGTAAGTTAGGAATCTTCAAAAGTGAAGACCCGTAAATCAGCAAAGCCCCCCCGCCAATGTATCCCAGCGCCGAAGCGACATCGTAGGGCACCGGATAATATTTTTGCCCAAAATAATAGCAAAGCGAAAGCGTAATAAAACCTGACGCCGCAAAAGCAATCGCAAAGCCCAGATAACCAATTTGCGGCACCAATATAAAACTCGTCGTAATCGTAATCGCCGCGCCGGTTAATGTCAGCCAGGTACCATATTGCGTTTTATCCGTCAGTTTGAACCAGGTAGCGAGGTTATAATAAACGCCCAGGAAAAGATATCCTGCCAGCAGCCAGGGTACCACCACCAAACCTTCGTGATAAATCTTCTTTTTAAGGAAAAGCGCCGCGAAAAGATCAAGATTTAAACAAATACCGACCCACATCAGCACGCAGATAATGATAAAGTATTTGGTGACCATCGCGAAAACTGGTGGCGCATTTTTGTCTTCTCCTTTTGAAAAGAAAAATGGCTCTGCTGCATATTTAAATGCCTGGATCGCGAGGTTCATGAAAATAGACAGCTTGTAACATTGTACATAAATCCCAATCGCAGCCTCATTGCTCCGGCCCGGATAAAAATTTTGCGGTAACAAAAACTGGATAAATGCCCGGTCGAAAAGCATGTTCAGCACCCCTCCAATGTTCATGATCATGATCGGGAAAGCGTAAACCCAGACGGGCTTGAACAAAGTAGCATTGAAAACAAACCGGAAATTGGCAAATTCCTTCCGCAGCATCCAGAAGAAAGCCACATTAGCGATCAGATTGGCCATCACAATGTAATCCGGCGCGTGCAACGGGTTGTAGATGACGTCGATCGCCGGTTTCAGGAATGTCAGATATTTCCCCGCAGCAATATCGCGGCATACCAGCAGGAAAAAAAGGTTCAGGAAAATATTGATGAGAATGTTTGCGACGCGGATGATCACAAACTTTTTACCCCTGCCTTCCAGCCGCAACCGCGCAAAAGGAATAGAAACGATGGCATCCGTCGCCATGATGACGGCGAACATCCGCACGATAGAAACACTATCCGGATATCGGATCAGATCGGCGGTTTGTTGCGCGAAAACAAACATTGTCGTGGAGCAGACCAGGCTGACAATAATGACTGCGCTTTGGACAAGATTATAATATTGCTGACGGTCCTTTTCTTCACGCCCGAAACGGAAGAATGCGGTTTCCATCCCAAATGTGTACAGTGCGAGGCCAAGACCGGCGTAGGCGAAGAGTTGCCCCTGCGCGGCAATTTGCTCTGGTTCGAAAAGATCGGTGTGTAATGCGACGAGGAGGTAATTCAGGAAGCGGCCCAGCATGGTGCTGATCCCGTAAGTTGCAGTTTCACTGGCCAGTTTTTTTAAAACACTCATAAGGCCGGCAAATTACAAAAAAAAGTCCTCCCGATGGCGGGAAGACTCTTTGGCAAATGTTTTAACCTCTTACGTCTGCAATGATACTTTCGATGACCTTCTCGATGCGCTGCCAGCCTTCGTCGGAATGCAGGTCCACATCGATCATTTTCTCCCGGTAATCCGTGGAAATAGCCATGTAGTAGATCCCGGCGGATAGAAAAGTGACAAGTGCACTGGTGTCTTTATAGTAGGGTAAATCGCCGATTTTGCTCAGGATACGGGAAGCTACCTGGTTGCGGGCGTCCGATAACATGGATTTTCCGGTGCCGATTTCCCATCTGAGCAGGTCACGCGTGGCTTTGCGCTCTCTGAGGTCATGCATGAAAGTTAGCATTAAACTGTTCAGCGCCTTGCCTCTTTCGTCGGGCGCCAAGGGTGGGATCGCATCAATGTAATCCGTGCCCATCGTAGACGTGTACTCTCCTGACCGCACATATTGTTCCATCAGGCCGTCCACACTCTCAAAATACCTGTAAATAAGAACTTTGTTTACGCCTGCTGTTCTTGCAATCAGGTTTACGCCAACTTTTTCTGTTCCATGTTGTTCGATTACTTCGCCAACGGCCTTGAGTATCTTGCTCTTGGTGCGTTCACGATCACGCTTTTTCACTTTGTCAATTTTCATATGGGTGCTGTTTAGGTTAATACATGGTAAATGTAATATTTCATCAGGAAATTTTATACTAACAAAACTGTATAAGTCACCTATTTTTGAATTTTGTTACCTAAAAGTGCACTTATCTATGAAAAAGGGCAGTTAAGAGAGAAAAATGGCTAATTCATCGGTTAATTTTTACTGATTCTTAAAAAGAAAAGCACAAAAAAAGAGCTCACTTTTGATGAGCTCTTTACTTTACTGTTGGCCGACAAGGACTCGAACCCTGAATAAGACAACCAAAATGTCCTGTGTTACCATTACACCATCGGCCAAAAC
The DNA here is from genome assembly GCF_005860805.1 of Dyadobacter luticola. GTDB lineage: Bacteria > Bacteroidota > Bacteroidia > Cytophagales > Spirosomataceae > Dyadobacter > Dyadobacter luticola. Next base: position 160,938 of record NZ_VCEJ01000004.1, read on the forward strand.
CGTAAACAGTGGTGCAAAAGTAATGCGACGGGTTTAAGTTGTCAAGCTTTTGGAGAAAAAAATTAAATGCTTTGCAGTGCTACCTGGCCAGCTATTTTCTTCACGAGGCCTTGTAAAACCTTGCCCGGACCGCATTCAATGAAGGTATCTGCACCGTCAGAGACCATCTGCTCAACGGATTGCGTCCATCTTACAGGTGCCGTCAGCTGTGCGATGAGGTTGTCTTTGATGACCGAAACTTCGGTAGCGGGCTTCGCATTTACATTTTGATAAACCGAACAAATCGGTGGCTGAAACTGGGCCGCGTGGATGGCGGAAGCCAGTTCTTCTCGTGCAGGTTCCATCAAAGGTGAGTGAAATGCGCCGCCGACAGGCAATATCAAGGCTCTTTTTGCGCCCGCAGCTTTCAGCAGCTCGCAAGCTTTTTCTACGCCTTCGATCGTACCCGATATTACAACCTGGCCCGGGCAGTTGTAATTCGCAGGAACTACGATTTCGTCTGTGATCCCGGCGCACACTTCCTCGATGACTGAGTCGGCAAGACCTAGGATCGCCGCCATCGTGGAAGGACGGATTTCGCAGGCTTTTTGCATGGCGTCGGCACGTTTTGCAACCAATGAAAGGCCGTCTTCAAAAGATAGCGCGCCCGCCGCTACCAGTGCAGAGAATTCTCCGAGCGAATGTCCGGCTACCATATTAGGTGCGAAGTCGGTGTTGATTTTTGCTAAAATGACAGAATGCAGGAAGATGGCCGGCTGGGTAACATTGGTTTGTTTCAGCTCCTCGTCGGTGCCTTCAAACATGATTTTTGTGATTTCGAAGCCCAGGATTTCATTGGCCTGGTCAAAAAGTGTTTTGGCCGAGTCGGAAGACTGGTACAGATCCAGCCCCATGCCTTTGAATTGCGATCCCTGTCCAGGGAAAATATATGCCCTTTTCATAAGCGATTTTAGGTTTGTTCGTAGTGAATTAAAAAAGCCCCGCACTTTACGGGCGGGGCTACAAAGGAAATACTTGCGGTCGAAAGAAAAAAGGCGGCGGGTTAGCGCAGCAGCTGCACCCATCCTTTGATGATGGTAGGCTCGCTGACCTTTTTAGAAGATTCAAAGTAAACAGTCACCTCGTAATAGTATTGGCCGGCTGCCAGGTCTTTGCCGGCATTGGTTTTTCCGTTCCAGTTAATGTTGACGTCTTTGGTGGTGAAAACCTGCGCGCCCCAGCGGTTGAAAGCCTTGAATTCCAGCGACTGCACAAAAGCAGGGCATTCGTACGGCTGGAAAACATCGTTTTTCAAATCACCATTTGGTGTGAAAACATTGGGCAGTACAAACATGGGGCAGTTATCCTTGCAGACCACATTGCTCGGCGCGCTTTCCGCCCCAAAGCGGTTGACGGCCGTAACATAGTAGCAGCCGGCAAAAGATTTCAGCCCCTCGTGGTCGTAATTGGTGGCCAGCGGCGAAGGCGGGGTAGTGACCGTAGCGATCAATGCCGGCTGGTCGTCTTCATATCTGGCGTAATAAACTTTGTAAGCAGCCACATTCGGGTCGCAGTCTTTCCCGCCGACCGATGCCGGGTAAGTCCAGGACAAATGGTTTGTAAAACCAGGTAAGTCACAAAATGCATCCGGGTGCGCGTTCAAAGAATCGCAGTTCAAAGGATCGAGCGCCAGTACCGGCGGGCAGGGCTTGGTGGTATCGGAAGAAGATACGCACAGGATCTGCGAGAAGTTAAAGAGTACCGAAGGCTGGATCTGGCTGTTGTTATAAGACCCGACCGTCTCTACTTTATAACAGTAAGTCGAATCATCCACAATGGTAATGTTCACAGTCCCGTCCGCTGCATACCTATCTACCCCGTCATCCAGGAACGTAAATGTGGAAGCGCCTTCCACGGGCACATCGGCAATGCGGTTGAATGTGCCGGGCTTGGTTTTATCCTCGCGGTACACCCGGTGGGTGCGGCCTGTGTTGTCCCAGGGCACCAGGGCCGACCAGTTCAAACGGACACTTCCTGGGTCTGCCGAGCCTTGTTCGAGCCGGACGCTGCTGGCTGTTTTGGTTTCATCAAACTTGACCAGCTTGCCGCCCTGGGTGTACCAGTATTCGAGTTTGTAATTGTATGGGTTTGCAACAGTATTCAGGTTTCTGTCAACAAAGAAAGTGTCTGGGGCGCCAGCAGCCAGATTTGTGTTAATAGCAGCGATCTGTGTAAATGCAGTGCCACTCTGGCCCACTGCCCGGAACAACCGGTACTGTGCAGGAAGCCCGGCAGAAGCCGCAGGCCTGGTCCAGCGGATAGAAATCACGCCTTTTGCCTCGCTGGTGGAATCGACGGTAACATTGGTAATGACCGGCATCAGCATCGGCAGTTTCAGACAGAATTCATCAGAGGCAAGGCTTTCCCCGCCACCGATCAAGCTGCCTGGCTCGTTGACATTGGTGCCCGGTCTTGGAAAAACAACCAAAAGACGGTAACTATAAGAAATACCGGCCCGCAGACCAGCACCTGCATTATTGTCCAGGAAAGTAGTCTGGTCGGAATTGACGCGGCCAACTTCTTCGTAGCCCGCGCGGAGCAGAATGCCCGGTTCCTGGCAGACGTCCTCGGAAATATCGGTACAGCCTTCTTTTCGGTAGACAATGATCTTGGCGCCGGTCACCTGGCATTTATAGGAAGTCCAGTTGAGGCGGTAAGCCACGCCCGCCGGATCGGTAGCTGCCACAGCCCGCAAGCCCAGAGGTTTTGGCCCGTACACCCGGATGTTCAGTGTGGTCATATCGGCCAGCTTGCGAAAGAGCGATGGGTTTGGCACGCCCGGCCCAGCGGCATCTTCGACTTTGAAAAGCACATCATAAGGTTCCTGCCGGATATGGTTACAGGAAGTCTGCCAGATAAACTGTCCGGTGACCGGGCTCTGGGCTCCCTGGTTGGCCACATTGAAAGTAGCCAGCGCCGGCGTGATCAATGTACTCTGGTACACCCCGCCGGTAGAAGTCAAGGTCAGCCTGTCGCCATTTTTATCGGTGGCTTTGATGGGCTGGTTGATCAATGTCCCTGCTTCGACGCAAATGTCGTTTAGGGGGTCCATCAGCGGCCGGTCATTGCGAGCATCTTCGACGATGATCTGCATATCCCGCACGATCTGCCCGATGAGCACGCCGTCGCGCCACTCCTCAACAATGAAGGCCACATTATAATAACCTTTGGTGACTGGCGCATCCCAGATCAAATCCCCCGTCAGCCGGTTCAGGCTAAAAGTTGCCGGAGAGGCGCCTGCCTCTGTCTTGCCCGGCGCGCCGATCTGGTTGGGGTTCACATATTGTAAATTGATCCCTGCACCATTGACACCACTCCGTTGTGGCGTAAACAACCGGTAAGCCAGTGAATCCCCGTCGGCATCAAATGCATTGGGGTTATGGATGTAGCGCTGGCCGACAGCCGCCAGGTCGATGGGTGCATTGAGCAGCACCGGCGTCTGGTTCTGGCCGAAGCTGGCGTTGATTTCCAGGATCGTGCTGACGTAAAAATTCAGGTTCTGGGTGGGTGGCGGACCAATGTTGAGGATGTTATTGTTCCGGTTATCTTCCTCGAAAGAAATACGGTACTCGCCAGTTGAGGGAAATGTATAGTTAATAATATAGGTATTGCGCGTCGTGTTGTTACCGATATCCGGCGGGTTTCTTTCCACGCGCGGCGCTTTCATAATCACCGGGTTACCCGTAGACTGGACGTTCCCGATGGTAAAAGTCACATCATTCTGCCCGATCGCAGCTTCCCGGCCATTGATAATGTCAAAGTAAGCGGTGAGCTTGATTTCGTAGGTAGGCATGGTGGCCGAAATTCTCCGGGCTGTGATCTCCCCAGCACGAATGTGCGTGGCCATTGCATCGTAGCCGATCAGCAGCAAGCCCAGGAAGAATGTAAATATGAATGTACGTAAAGCAGTAAGCATAGGAACAAGATAGAGCTAAGGAAACGTGGCAGCCAAGCCGGTTTATTGCCGGTAACTGGTGTAAACGAAACGAAAAAATAGAATAAAAATGTGCGTTTTACCAGCGGATCGCAAAAAGTAAATTTTTGATCTAAAATAGCTAAAAAAAGCCCCGCACTTTACGGGCGGGGCTACAAAGGAAATACTTGCGGTCGAAAGAAAAAAGGCGGCGGGTTAGCGCAGCAGCTGCACCCATCCTTTGATGATGGTAGGCTCGCTGACCTTTTTAGAAGATTCAAAGTAAACAGTCACCTCGTAATAGTATTGGCCGGCTGCCAGGTCTTTGCCGGCATTGGTTTTTCCGTTCCAGTTAATGTTGACGTCTTTGGTGGTGAAAACCTGCGCGCCCCAGCGGTTGAAAGCCTTGAATTCCAGCGACTGCACAAAAGCAGGGCATTCGTACGGCTGGAAAACATCGTTTTTCAAATCACCATTTGGTGTGAAAACATTGGGCAGTACAAACATGGGGCAGTTATCCTTGCAGACCACATTGCTCGGCGCGCTTTCCGCCCCAAAGCGGTTGACGGCCGTAACATAGTAGCAGCCGGCAAAAGATTTCAGCCCCTCGTGGTCGTAATTGGTGGCCAGCGGCGAAGGCGGGGTAGTGACCGTAGCGATCAATGCCGGCTGGTCGTCTTCATATCTGGCGTAATAAACTTTGTAAGCAGCCACATTCGGGTCGCAGTCTTTCCCGCCGACCGATGCCGGGTAAGTCCAGGACAAATGGTTTGTAAAACCAGGTAAGTCACAAAATGCATCCGGGTGCGCGTTCAAAGAATCGCAGTTCAAAGGATCGAGCGCCAGTACCGGCGGGCAGGGCTTGGTGGTATCGGAAGAAGATACGCACAGGATCTGCGAGAAGTTAAAGAGTACCGAAGGCTGGATCTGGCTGTTGTTATAAGACCCGACCGTCTCTACTTTATAACAGTAAGTCGAATCATCCACAATGGTAATGTTCACAGTCCCGTCCGCTGCATACCTATCTACCCCGTCATCCAGGAACGTAAATGTGGAAGCGCCTTCCACGGGCACATCGGCAATGCGGTTGAATGTGCCGGGCTTGGTTTTATCCTCGCGGTACACCCGGTGGGTGCGGCCTGTGTTGTCCCAGGGCACCAGGGCCGACCAGTTCAAACGGACACTTCCTGGGTCTGCCGAGCCTTGTTCGAGCCGGACGCTGCTGGCTGTTTTGGTTTCATCAAACTTGACCAGCTTGCCGCCCTGGGTGTACCAGTATTCGAGTTTGTAATTGTATGGGTTTGCAACAGTATTCAGGTTTCTGTCAACAAAGAAAGTGTCTGGGGCGCCAGCAGCCAGATTTGTGTTAATAGCAGCGATCTGTGTAAATGCAGTGCCACTCTGGCCCACTGCCCGGAACAACCGGTACTGTGCAGGAAGCCCGGCAGAAGCCGCAGGCCTGGTCCAGCGGATAGAAATCACGCCTTTTGCCTCGCTGGTGGAATCGACGGTAACATTGGTAATGACCGGCATCAGCATCGGCAGTTTCAGACAGAATTCATCAGAGGCAAGGCTTTCCCCGCCACCGATCAAGCTGCCTGGCTCGTTGACATTGGTGCCCGGTCTTGGAAAAACAACCAAAAGACGGTAACTATAAGAAATACCGGCCCGCAGACCAGCACCTGCATTATTGTCCAGGAAAGTAGTCTGGTCGGAATTGACGCGGCCAACTTCTTCGTAGCCCGCGCGGAGCAGAATGCCCGGTTCCTGGCAGACGTCCTCGGAAATATCGGTACAGCCTTCTTTTCGGTAGACAATGATCTTGGCGCCGGTCACCTGGCATTTATAGGAAGTCCAGTTGAGGCGGTAAGCCACGCCCGCCGGATCGGTAGCTGCCACAGCCCGCAAGCCCAGAGGTTTTGGCCCGTACACCCGGATGTTCAGTGTGGTCATATCGGCCAGCTTGCGAAAGAGCGATGGGTTTGGCACGCCCGGCCCAGCGGCATCTTCGACTTTGAAAAGCACATCATAAGGTTCCTGCCGGATATGGTTACAGGAAGTCTGCCAGATAAACTGTCCGGTGACCGGGCTCTGGGCTCCCTGGTTGGCCACATTGAAAGTAGCCAGCGCCGGCGTGATCAATGTACTCTGGTACACCCCGCCGGTAGAAGTCAAGGTCAATCTGTCGCCATTTTTATCAGTGGCTTTGATGGGCTGGTTGATCAATGTCCCTGCCTCGACGCAAATGTCGTTCAACGGGTCCATCAGCGGCCGGTCGTTTCGGGCATCTTCGACGATGATCTGCATATCCCGCACGATCTGCCCGATGAGCACGCCGTCGCGCCACTCCTCGACAATGAAAGCAACATTATAATAACCTTTGGTAACAGGCGCATCCCAGATCAAATCACCCGTCAGCCGGTTCAGGCTAAAAGTTGCAGGAGAGGCACCTGATTCTGTCTTGCCCGGCGCGCCAATTTGATTAGGATTAACATATTGTAAATTGATCCCTGCACCATTGACACCGCTTCTTTGTGGCGTAAACAACCGGTAAGCGAGTGAATCCCCGTCGGCATCAAATGCATTAGGGTTATGGATATAGCGCTGGCCCACAGCCGCCAGGTCGATGGGTGCATTGAGCAGCACCGGCGTCTGGTTCTGGCCGAAGCTGGCGTTGATTTCCAGGATCGTGCTGACGTAGAAGTTTAGTTGTTCAGTAGGCGGAGGGCCTATATTCAAAATGTTGTTGTTTCGCTTATCTTCCTCAAATGAAATACGGTACTCTCCCGTGGACGGAAAAGTATAGTTAATAATATAGGTATTGCGGGTAGTACCATTTCCAATATTCGGTGGTTGGGATTCCTGCCGTGGAGCCGTCAAAATAACCGGGGTGCCTGTCGAATTGACGTTTCCAATGGTAAACTCGACCGTGTTTTGCGCATCAGCAGCACCCGGCCCGTTAATAATGTCAAAGTAGGCGGTGAGCTTGATTTCGTAGGTGAGGGTTGTGGCCGAAATCCTTCTGGCCGTAATTTCCCCGGCGCGAATGTGCGTGGCCATCGCCTCAAAACCCAAACAGAGCAAAGCAACACAGGAAAGTAAAATTATTCGTAAAAACGATCGCATAGAAAATATGGTCAAGCTTAGAAGATAGAGGTCAGAGGTTCTTGTAACCGTCCTCCGACTATTTTCAACGAAAAATTTAAACAAAAATGTGTGCAGGGAAAGTGACGATTTCGTTAATCTGTGGCGGATCAAAACCCTGTGCGCCGAAATCCCGGAATCTGCTGATAAGCACCTTATTTTTGCTTAAAATAATTCTTAATAATGATTATAAATTGTGCAGGCTCAGCCAAAAAGGAGCATGTTTTTTTGCCTTGCTTAGGTTTGTGATATACCTTTGAATCGTTCTAAATATACCTCTTTTTTTTGCACTAAAACCATTCGTGTTTGCTATGTCGTGGTTTTCACAAACGTTAACGAGTTCAATCGGAAAAAAACTGCTGATGGCTCTTACCGGACTATTTTTAATAAGCTTTCTTGTAATTCATGCCAGCATCAATGCCATGATTTTCTATAATGATGGCGGCGAAACTTTCACTCACTGGGGCCATTTTATGGGTACCAACCCCATCGTCCGGACTTTGGAAATCGGGCTGGTTGCGGGCTTTCTGATCCACATTATCGATGGTCTTGTTTTATGGAAAAATAACAACGAAGCACGGCCTATCCGCTACAATGTCAACAATCCTTCGGCCAATAGTACCTGGTATTCGAGAAGCATGGGGCTGCTGGGAACATTGCTTTTGATCTTTCTGGTGATCCATACCGCGCATTTCTGGATTCCTAACAGGACAAACCAGTTCACGACCGGCGAAGAACTTCCATTATATGACATGATGCTGGATATTTTCAAGAATATCTGGGTGGTACTGATCTATGTTGCCGGCTGCATTTCGCTTTTCTGGCATTTGCTGCACGGTTTCAAAAGCGCATTCCAGTCGCTGGGGTTGAACCACGTCAAGTACAATGGCATCATTTCTTTCGTAGGTACCGCGTTTTCTATCGTTGTACCGATCCTGTTCGCGCTGATGCCGATTTCTATTTATCTGGGCTGGGTAAAGTAATCCCGGCAACACAGGTAAGCACGCCGATCCGGCACATTATCCACTCAAAATTTTGATTAAATAAAACTGATATGGCAACTTCTTCCCGTTTGGATGCCAAAATACCACAAGGACCATTAGAAACTAAATGGAGCAAATACCGCTCGTCAGTGCCTCTGGTTAACCCTGCCAACAAACGCAGCCTCGAAATTATCGTTGTTGGGACCGGTCTGGCCGGTGCGTCGGCTGCTGCTACATTGGCGGAGCTGGGTTATAAAGTGAAGGCTTTTTGTTTCCAGGATTCTCCACGTCGCGCGCACTCGATTGCCGCACAGGGAGGTATTAATGCTGCTAAAAATTACCAGAATGACGGTGACTCCATCTACCGTCTTTTTTATGATACGATTAAAGGAGGCGATTACCGTGCAAGAGAAGGTAATGTGCACCGCCTGGCCGAAGTTTCCGGAAATATCATTGACCAATGTGTAGCTGCCGGGGTACCTTTTGCCCGCGAGTACGGCGGCTTGCTGTCTAACCGCTCTTTTGGTGGTACGCAGGTGCAAAGAACATTTTATGCGGCAGGCCAAACCGGTCAGCAGTTGTTGCTGGGTGCCTACTCAGGCTTGCAGCGGCAGGTAGGTATGGGTACGGTGAAAATGTATAACCGCCACGAAATGCTCGATATCGTCAACATTGACGGTAAATGCCGGGGTATTATTGCGAGAAACCTGATTACGGGCGAGTTGGAAAGACATGGCGCGCATGCAGTTTTGCTTTGCACCGGCGGATACGGAAACGTATTTTACCTTTCTACCAATGCGATGGGCAGCAATGTTACCGCGGCCTGGAAAGCACATAAAAAAGGCGCATTTTTTGGAAACCCTTGCTTCACACAAATTCACCCGACCTGTATCCCGGTTTCCGGCGAGCACCAGTCGAAATTGACTTTGATGTCCGAATCATTGAGAAATGACGGACGCATCTGGGTTCCCAAAGCAAAAAATGATAACCGTCCGGGAAATGAAATCCCGGAAGAAGAGCGCGATTACTATCTGGAAAGACGCTATCCTGCCTTCGGTAACCTGGTTCCGCGTGACATTGCGTCGCGTGCAGCGAAGGAGCGTTGCGATGCCGGATACGGCGTAGGTACTTCCAAACTGGCGGTTTACCTGGATTTCGCCGCCGCGGTAGAACGTTACGGTCGCGGAGAAGCCAATAAAAACAACATTCACAATGCTTCCGACGCGGACATTATTTCCTGGGGAAAAGCGGTTGTGAAAGAGAAATACGGTAACCTGTTTGATATGTACAAACAGATCACCGGCGAGGATCCTTACGAAGTTCCGATGCGTATTTATCCGGCGGTCCACTACACCATGGGCGGACTTTGGGTTGATTACAATTTGATGACCACGGTACCAGGATTATACTCTCTGGGTGAGGCGAATTTCTCCGATCACGGTGCCAACCGTCTGGGAGCTTCGGCGCTGATGCAAGGTCTGGCCGACGGATATTTTGTAATTCCTTATACGATTGGTGCCTATCTGGCCAGCGAAATCAGGACCGGAAAAATTTCAACGGATCATGAGGCTTTTGTAACTGCTGAGCGTGAGGTAAAAGAAAGAATCGAGAAGCTGCTGACCATTCAGGGAAAAACATCACCCGAGGTTTTCCACCGCCGGTTGGGCAAAATCATGTGGGATAAATGCGGTATGGCGCGGAATGAGCAGGGTTTGAAAGAAGCGATCCTAGAAATCAGACAGCTTCGGAAAGACTTCTGGTCTGATGTGAAAGTGATGGGTAATGCTACTTATTTTAACCCAGAACTGGATAAAGCCAACCGCGTTGCGGATTTTATTGAGCTGGGCGAGCTGATGTGTATCGACGCTTTGACAAGAAACGAATCTTGCGGCGGACATTTCCGGGAAGAATATCAGACAGAAGAAGGTGAGGCGATGCGTGATGACGAAAATTTCATGTTCGTATCGGCCTGGGAACATAAAGGGGTAGAAGAATGGGAACTCCACAAAGAAGAGCTGGTTTACGAAAACATTAAAATCGCTCAAAGGAGTTACAAATAGTCCGATTATCCACCTCTATCGTCAGATATGGCATTTACTAGTTCAAAATATTTTTCCTGGTTCATTTTTGCTCTTGGCACACTATCGGCATTGTTTTTCGCTGTTTATACCGATCACCGCTGGGAGGACTGGTACATTACATTCAGAGCGTCGAAAAACCTGTCGGAGGGATTAGGGTTTACATTTAATATGAATGAGCGCGTGCATTCATTCACTTCCCCGATCGGGACGCTGGTTCCTGCACTGCTCAATTTCATTACGCATGACGATGAAGCCGTGATCTGGTCATTCCGGGTCATTAATATGTTACTGATCGGGCTGGTCGTGAAGCTGGTTTTTGATTTGTTTACTGACAATATCAAAGCTGCTTTTCTACCCGCATTGCTCGTATCACTGGCGTTGGTTTTTGATGAAAAGAGCATTGATTACAGCATCAATGGTATGGAAACAGCCTTTATGCTGCTGGGTATCGTACTGCTGATCAGAGAGTTGTTTATCAGTGTCAAGCCAAATCCTTTAAGACTGGGATTGATCTTTGCATTCCTGATGTGGAGCCGGCCGGATGCTTTTATCCATATCGGGTCGCTTTTATTAGGTTATCTTTTGTTTAAAAACCGCTCGTGGGAGTATTTCAAAGGGTTTTTTCAGGGAGGACTAATTGGTATCCTGTTTTATCTGCCTTGGATTCTTTTTGCATGGTGGTACTACGGTAACCCAGTCCCGAATACGATCCTGGCAAAAGGGTTTACATTAACTGCCGAAAGCATCATCAATCGGACGCTGCATTATTTCCAGTCGGTGTTTATGGGACTGGTTTCGTCCGAGGCACCGTTTTTGTGGATCTTCGCTCCGGCTTATTATTACTACGACAGCTGGCCGTTTTTGCTGCTGTTTGTGATGAAAGTGATTACCTACGTGGGCGTGTTTCTTTGGGTTATACCAAAAGTTAATGCGAATGCCAGATTTCTTTCATTCGCAGCATTCCTGGTAGCATCGTACCTGAATATTTTTTCACCGACGATCTACCCCTGGTACATTCCGGCGGTGATGGTGATTTGCCTGATCAGCATTGCGTGTGCAGTGGCGCAGCCGGCCAGAAATTTTGTTAATCTAAACCGTCAGTGGCTCCCGGTAGGTGTTTTGAGTTTTATACTTGCCGCGCAGCTTTGGGTTTATTTCGGAGGATTGATGCAGATGACCGCGCAGCAGGATGTGATCGAAAATGGTCTGCGGAAAAAGATCGGTCTCTGGTTAAAGGATGAATCAAAAAGCCCGAAGGAAACAGTTTTCCTGGAACCGCTGGGATACATTGGTTTTTATTCAGGATTGACCATGTATGATTATCCGGGCTTGTGTAATACGGTGGTGATCAATGCGAGAAAGAAGTTAAAGACGGAATCGTATGTGCAGCTGATCAATTATATAGAACCTAACTGGGTGGTTTTCAGGCCATGGGATTTGGGTCATGCTACACCAGAAGAGCAAAAGGTTTTTGCTCAAAAATATGATCTGGCCAAAACATTCAGTCAGAAAGACAGCGTGGAAAAGCTTAAAGTATACGGCAGGAATTACCTTGCTTACGATAGTGAATTTTTAGTTTATAAGAAAAAGTAATCTCAGATAAAGGATATAGGTATGGAAGGAAATATGAGTTTGTCTCTCAAAGTGTGGAGACAAAGTAATAAAGATACGGCGGGGGGCTTTGAGAACTACAAACTGGACCACGTATCTCCTGATATGTCATTTCTTGAAATGTTCGATGTGTTGAACGAGCAGCTCATTGAAGAAGGAAAGGAACCGGTGGCATTTGACCACGACTGTCGGGAAGGTATATGCGGAATGTGTTCGATGTATATCAACGGGCGGCCGCACGGTCCTTTGAAGGGCGTAACTACTTGCCAGCTGCACATGCGGTCGTTCAATGATGGGGATACCATTGTTGTAGAACCATGGCGCGCCGAGGCTTTCCCGGTGATCAAGGATTTAGTAGTCGATCGCGATGCATTCGACCGGATCATTTCAGCGGGCGGATTTATTTCAGTAAATACCGGTAACGCGCAAGATGCCAATAGTTTGCCGATTCCAAAAGATGCAGCAGACGATGCTTTTTCCGCAGCAGCTTGTATTGGTTGCGGGGCTTGCGTAGCAGCTTGCAAAAATGCTTCGGCCATGCTTTTTGTGTCAGCCAAAATTTCCCAGCTCGCATTATTGCCGCAAGGCCAGGCCGAGCGCAGTATCCGGGCAGAGAAAATGGTCGCCCAAATGGATGCAGAGGGTTTTGGAGCTTGTACCAACACCGGCGCCTGCTCGGCAGAATGTCCGAAAGAAATCAGCCTTGAAAACATTGCCAGAATGAACCGCGAATACATTGGCGCGAAATTCTCGTCCCAGAACGCATAGATTTTAGTTTAAGGAATATCAATCTCAAAACCGTTGCGAGCTTCTCGCAACGGTTTTTTGTGTTTTTACCAAAAGATTTAAAGAGGCCAGTGTTACCGATGGATAACCGATTCCTGACGCAGGATAAACGGAAATGGTAACCCGTTTTGAATGTTCTATTTTGCTGGTTCCCAATGATCAGCACGTTTATGCATTATACATACAAACTTCTTATACGCTCAATTTGGCTAGCCGCAGCATTACTTTTTCAGCAAACCGGCCTGGCCCAATCGGGAGCGGGATACACCAACCAGTGGATTGCCTACGACCAACCCTACATTAAGATAGGCGTGACCGCAAAAGGCCTGCACCGGGTTCCTTTTTCATCGCTCCCTAAAACTTTCCCAACCGATAAACCTGAAAAACTGCAACTCTGGCACCGGGGGAAGGAAGTAGCGATCATCAGCACCACGAATAATGAAATAGTTTTTTACGGTGTGCCAAATGATGGCAGTAGTGATTCCTTGCTTTACCGACCGATGAGCTCGCGTTTGAACCCGTATTTCAGCATGTACTCGGATGAAGGTTCGTATTTTTTGACGGTAGGGGATGTGGCAGGAAGCAGGGCGAAGGTGGTGGACCAGGCTGTTGATTCGAAGTTGGGGTTGCAGACAATCCATAAGGAATTGCAGACAAAAGTTTTTAATGAAGAATATTCATTAAGCACAAAATCAGCCGTCAAGAAGGAATTGATCAATAGTTATTTTGAACTGGCGGCCAGTAAGACAGGCCCTATGATGAAAAAAGATTGTGTACTTATTCAGAATTTCGAATTAAGGCACGTAGCGGATAAACTTGCGAAGGCTAGTGTCAAGCTGCTTATACACGGTAGATATAGTAATGAGCGCAAGATTGAGGTAAGGTTAGGCAGGAATACAAAATCCTTGCGGTTGGTAGGCGCTATCAGTAATAGTGGTTTTGCGGCTACGGAATACACTTTCGAACTAAAACCCGGGGATGTTGGAGAAGATAACAAAGGTGTATTTGTTTTAAAAAGCACAAGCATCGAAAAGTTCGACAGGTTTTCATTGGCTTACTACTCCATTCAATATTCTCAGGATCTCGAACTGGATGGGAAAGCTAGTAAAGAATTTAGGTTAGTTCCTGGTACCGCTAATTGGACGAAGGTTCAGATTAAAGGTGTGTCCTCCCAAACTACATTTTTGGATATATCTGACAATGATAACCCGGTCGTCATAAAGGGCTCTTATCAGAATCTGATGATCCCCCGATTCCCGGGAAAAATGTCGACACTCTTAGCGACAAAAGAAATTAATAACATTGCGCCAGAGAAAATAAGGGAAGTCACATTCAAGCGGCTCGAACCTAAGGAGGCAAACTACTTCATAATTACAACGAATAACCTGCTTTCCGGTGCGGAAGAATATGCGAAATACCGGGCGTCGGCTTCGGGCGGAAGTTTTAAGCCGATGGTAGCCGATGTGGTGGACATTTACAATCAATTTAATTACGGAGAACCAAGTCCGGTGGCGATCAGGCAGTTTATGGCTTATATGCTAGGAGACGGTGGGAAGGATAAGTATTTGTTTCTGATCGGGAAATCGATTACTTATAATGAAAAAATACTGAGAGAGCTGCCCGACCAGGTCCCTTCGATTGGTTATCCTGCTTCGGATATACTACTCGTAGCCGGGTTGGCCGGGGCGAACCAGGATGTGCCCGCGATACCTGTCGGTCGACTTTCCGGTTTAACCAACCAACATGTTCTCGATTATTTACAGAAAGTCAAAGATTATGAGCAGAACACCGCAGGAGACTACGGCTGGCGAAAAAAGATACTTCATTTGAATGGCGGAAAAAGTACGGAAGAGGTAACGCAGCTAAAAGGACTTTTGCAAGCATTGGAGCCGATGGTGAATGATGGTGTGATTGGAGGAACTGTGAAACCATATGTCAAGCGGCAAGGAATCATGGAAACTGAACCAGTGAACATTACAGCTGACGTAAATGAAGGCGTAGGGCTTATGACCTACTTCGGACACGGCGCGACTTATATTACGGATCTAGACTTCGGATATATTACCGACGCGCCGAGAGGGTATAATAACATTTACAGATACCCTATGATGTACTTCAATGGTTGCGGCGTGGGGGATATTTTTAGTGCACGTTTCAATTTTAAGCCCAAAACACCAATTTCATCGGATCGGGTGCCGTTGTCGCTGGATTGGTTGCTGGCGCCTAACCGAGGAACGGTTGCCGTGATAGCCAACTCTTTTGAAAGCTTCGTCGGGCCTTCGTCTAAATACCTGGAAAAGCTCTATCACAACATGTTCGTGAATCCTGCTACGACGGATCTTTCTATTGGTAAAATCCAGCAGGCACTAGTCCAGGAAATTGTTACCAATTTTAAGGATGAGTTCAGCGTTGCCAATGTGCATCAGTCAGTCCTGCAAGGCGATCCCGCATTGCGGCTGGTAACGGTTGATAAACCTGATTATGATGTCGATCCGGATCAGAGCATTTCCATATCTTCACAATCGCCTGATCAAACGATTGGCAACTCTAATTCGCTGAAAATCAATATTTCTATTTCAAACCAGGGACGGTTTGTGGGTGGGCAGAGTGTTCCCGTAAGGTTGACTTATTTTGGCAAGAAGGGCAATGTGGTGAAGGAGCAAGTGCTGAAATCATTTCCTTCTCAAACAAAGTGGCAGGTAACGTTGCTGAACTCCAAAGACATTCAAAGGATTCGTTGTGAATTAGATTCAAAAAGAACCATCGCCGAGTTAAATGAGGACAATAACACCGCTGAAATAGAAATCGACTGGAATCTGGTCAAAGACAAAACGACGTTTTCTTATGAGAATGTGAAGGATAACATTCCGCCGCTCCTAGATGTGACTTTTAACGATCGGTTGCTTCAAAAGGATGAAGTAATCGGCTCGAATCCAATTATTAACATTGCATTGAACGATGATCGCCAGCTTTTTCCGGATACTTCGTTCATCGACGTTTTTATTAAAAAGTGCGGGGACGATGACTGTGATTTTGAAAAAGTCGCCTATCCGGCTAGTGATATTGTCATGGATGCAGCGGGTAGCCGCATTTTAACATTGCGCTTAAAAAGCGAATTGGGTAAAGGGATTTATGAGATTTTGGTCAATGCCCGGGATAGAGCTGGTAACGCGTCTTCCGAACCTTATCGACTTCGCTTTGAAATAAATGAAAAAGAAGAACCGGACATTGAGCTGGTGGTAAGTCCAAATCCCGCATCTTCTTATCTGCGTTTTGAACTGAAATCTGTCAAGAAAGTTGACTTAAAATCTATTAGATACCTGATTTACAACTCGCAGGGAATTTTAGTGGAAGATAAGAGCATTGAAAGTTCAGTCCTGTCCCTGAAAAAGGATTGGTACTGGTATCCCGACAGACAAACTGCCGGTTTGTATTCTTACAAAGTCATCTTGTATGACCAGGAAAATGCGCCAATCAAAACGCAAACGGGTAAAGTGGTGATTTTGAAATAAAAAAAACCGGCTGCCTTTTGCGAAGACAGCCGGTTTTTATGTCTGAAAATGAATTAGTTTTTCTTCTTGGTCGTATCAGCCGCAGCAGGTTTGCCGGTTGATTTGTATTCCTTGTTCAGGCCGTCCAGGATTTTCTGGGTTACGTCGAGAGATGGGTTAGCGAACAAAATTCCGCCGCCCAAAGAATAGCCCAATACGTATTCGAAACCATTTTCCTTGTTATACTTCTCGATATAAGCGCGGATGTTTTTATAAAGCTCCTCGTTTTTCTTAGCCTCTTCCTGTCCCAGCGCCTGAGCCGACTGATCGCGGTAAGCAACCAGGTCCTGCTGTTTTTTCATCAATTGTGCCTCAGTAGAACGAGCTTGTTCCGGCGTCATTGTTTGTGCTCTTTGCTGAAAGAATGCAACTTCATTTTGCAGTGAGCGGCCTTTTGTTGTTAATTCATTTTCAAGTTGGAAGTTCTTGTTTTCCAGCTCTTTACGTGTATCCTTAAAGAATTCGTAATTTTTCAGCAGTGAATCAACCTGCACGTAAACCGTACGTTTTCCGGCTACCACACCACCATCTGCAACAACTCCTGCGTCTGACGAAGACTTGCTTGAAAAATGTAAAAAGAATAACACCGCCACGGCAAGAGAAAGGACGACGTTCCAGATTAAGGAAGTATTGTTGTTCACGTTTTTAAGTTTTATTGGTTTTTTTGAACGAGCCGCAAAGATAATGATTTGTGTTTAAGTACAATGGAAAAGGACAGAACCAACTTTCCCGCTGCTCAGGCCCGGGTGGAGACGGCCGTCGGGTGGCCATGGAATATTTGTCTGGTAAAAGAACCTGATAATCCGGCAAATCCACCGACCAATCCGCCGACTAAACCGGAGACCAATAAAAGCAAAATGCCGCTCGGAAGTGAGAAGATCGCGGCGACGCGGTCGGACAGGGTGCTGTCCGACACAAAACGGAGATAGTAGCCGTAAGCCAGCCAGGGCAAGGCAATTCCCCAAAATCCCGCCCCGAACGCGTCCCAGGCAGAGGCCGGGCGCCAGAAAAGGATTACAAAAGGAATGATTGCGACGACCCACCAAGGCGCAAAGACTTGAAGTACGGCCGATAAAATGACGATCAGGATAATGTTCATAGCGGGGCTTATTTTTTTCGGAGGATAACTTTGGAGGAAAGATGCGTATTCCTTTCATCAGGCGACCTCAGAAAGATCAGCTCGTTAAGCTCGCCTTTTTCCCATTTGTCCAGAAGATTCAGGTAGTACGGACTTCCGGGATTGCCCGACTGCCCGCCGGGATAAATGCCATAAGCCCGCGGCGTAGGGCCAAGTTCCACCACCATGCGCCAGGAAGGACCTTTATGTTTGGTTATCGCATTCACAATGCTGCTCCCCCCGCCGGTATTAAGTATTTTAGAATTAAATGGTTTCAAACTCCGGCTCAGATGCCTAATTTCCGTACCCTTCACTTTTGACCAGGCCCAGGAAGCATTCATCGCGCCATGACGTGAAGTTAATGTGTCGAGAGAACTTTTGAATGTGCCGAAAACCAATGTGTTCAGTGTTTCTTTTTCAGGTGTATTAACATTGTCGAACCACTTTTCATTGGGTTGTTTCAGGATCAGGTATAAGGTTCGGTCGCGGGTGGGAATGATCAGAGAGCCGAACTCATCATTCCAGATAGCGCTACGTAGCGCAGGCATCCACTCTTCAAAAATCGATGCGGCCACCGATTCCGGACTATTCTGATAATTCCAGTTGGCGAGCATGATCTTGGCTGCTTTTTGGGCCGAGTTCAGGGGACTGGTTTCCAAAATTTCCAGTAACCGCGGAAGTACCGTCCGCGCCTGCACGTTATAATTGTCATTTTGTATGGATCTCAAACTGTCGGCATTTGCATTCGACATCGCTTGTAGCCGCTCATTAATCCTGATTGCCCGCTCGGATGGCGCAAAAACCCAGTTGATATAATAAGGATAGGTCGTGTCCGTAGAAGACTGGTTGGCGCTGCTCACAAAACCCCGCGTCGGATTTCTGACGTAAGGATTTTGCTCCGAGGGAATCCAGCCATGCCAGTCGGTGGCGGGGTTGGTGCCGTCGAGGACAAATTTGCCCTGATCCTTGTATTTCAAAGGCAGTTTTCCATTTACGGTGATCGCAATGTTCTTACTGTTATCGGCAAACACAAAATTTTGCGCAGGCCCAAGATAATGTGTGAGCGCGCTGCGATAATCATCGTAATTTTTGGCTTTATTCAATTCATAAAATGTGATAAAACTATTGCCTGGCTGGTGCCCGATCCAACGAACTGCCATATTGGGCACCGCAGCGCCGCTGTCCGAGTCTGTTACAGGGCCATGATGCGTGTAGATCACCGTTTCTTTGCGAGGCGTGAGTGAGCCCTTTACCTGAACAACTTCTTCACGGTTGCGCGTCGGCTTCCACTGATTATCATGCCAATATTGCTCCCGCGAGTTGTCCTTAAATTTAATCTTATAAGTATCCGTCACATCTGCATCCACATTAGTTACGCCCCAGGCGACATTCTGGTTAAAACCAATAATCACGCTTGGGACACCAGGCAGTGAGACCCCATAAACATTGAATTCGGGCGAATGCAGCTGGATCTGGTACCAGATCGATGGTAAGCTCAGATCGAGGTGCGGATCGTTGGCAAGGATCGGATATCCCGTGATAGATTTTTCCGCGCCGATCGCCCAGTTGTTGCTCCCGATACCGTCTTCGCGGGGCGACTCTCTTGCTAAAATGCTTCCAGATTTTTGTAAAAAGGAAATGCTATCTCTGCGTACGGGTTTCACCGGGGCTTTTGGTATAGCCAGCGGTTTGAAATCCCAGATGGTACCCGCCGGAATGATCGGGCTTTCCTGCAATTTGGGATAATCCGGAAAAAGATCATTGGTAACAGATTTGCCATATTTTTTCAAAATACTGCTCATCATCTGCTCATCCGGCGCACTGGTGAGCGTCAATGTCATTTGTTCCAACATATATAATGTATTGATCGGCTTCCACGGCTCCGGTTTGTAGCCCAGCAGCTTAAATTCTACCGGATAATCCTTGGGAGAGAGCTGCTCAATGTAGGCATTCACACCAGCCGAGTAAGCGGTCAAGGCTTCTTTCGAGCGCGGATCGCTCATCGCTACTTTCAGGTTTTCCTCAGCGCCGTAGCCCATCCCCAGGCGTCGGCTCCTGAGGTCCATGTCCAATGTTACCTTCCCCAAAATTTCAGATAATCTTCCTGCCGCGGCGCGGGTTTGTAAGTCCATTTGCCAGAGGCGGTCTTTGGCCGTGAGGTATCCCTGGGTGTAAAAAAGGTCGTAATTATTTTTGGCAAAAACATGGGGCACGCCTGTATCGTCAAAGCGTACCGTCACTTCATCTTTCAGCCCCGCGACTTCCAGTACCTCCTGACTTTTCGGGTCCAGTGTTTCCTCACCATTTTGCCAAAAACCGGTAAATGGGCTCAGAAAAGGCCCCAGTGCCGGAGCAGGCCCGAGTGGACAACTTAAATAATAGGCAAGGCCAATGGTAACGGCGAGGGAAAGGATCGCTTTGACAAATTTCATACAGGCAGGGTGCGACGTGGTCTTCGGATAAGGTACCCCAATTTATGAAACTACCTGTACAATTTCTTCAATTACAGCAAGATCGCTGTACAGCACCGAGCGTTCATCGGGTATTTCTCCGGCCATGGAAATGTTTTTGGGGAAATATTTTTGCCGGCCCGGACGAAAAGCCTTGGCGGTAAGGTGAAGTGCGTGGATCCCGGCAGAAACGAATTCAGCTGCATTACCCGGATTAACCCCGCCGCCTGCCATGATCTCAATCTTTCCGGCTGCTGCTTTTGATAATTCAGACAGGAGTGAAATTCCTTCGATCGCACTCGGCATTTGGCCCGAGGTAAGAATGCGCTCGGCACCGGTTTCAATGACGGCTGCGAGTGCTTTATGCGGGTCGGGCGTCAAATCGAAGGCGCGGTGGAAAGTTACTTTCATCGGATATGCATAATCGACCAATGCTGCTGTTCTGGCTATATCTACTTGTCCGTCAGAGGTTAAAATACCTAGTACTACACCATTAGCACCCCGTTTTTTGGCGAGGTCTATGTCTTTCCGCATGATCTCTTCTTCAAAAACATCATAGACAAAATCTCCGCCCCGCGGCCTAATCATGACATATATAGGAATTTCAATGTGCTGTCTTACCACTTCGATCAACCCGGCGCTGGGCGTAGTACCTCCCTCACCCAATCCGCCGCAAAGTTCAATTCTCCGTGCACCACCTGCCTGGGCATTGATACAAGATTCCAGCGAGTAAGCACAAACTTCAATAGTCATGATTTCTGAATGTTATTAAGCACGAAAATTACGAAAAGCAGCTTTGGGAAAATAATTTTTACAGGATCAAAAATGGCTCATCAGCTACTTCGGAATGTTGGAAGTACTTAACCGGAGGCGGCTGGTAACGCTTCAAATGATACGTAAAATCGGATATGGTTTGGGGATGTCGGCGGAAACTTTGATTATAGGTTGATTAGTGTAAGTACTTGATAATTAATTAGTTAAATGTTAAATAAAATTATATTTTTTGGTCTGGCAATTATTTTTGTTTTTTTTCGCTTTAAGCTTTTAAAAGATGTCAAATTTTTTACTTTTGCAGAAAAAGTAAAGTAACTCTTAATAGGCGAAAATATTATGTACTGGACTCTCGAACTCGCATCATACCTTGAAGATGCTCCCTGGCCAGCTACCAAAGACGAGCTAATTGACTTTGCGATCAGAACAGGAGCTCCGTTAGAAGTAGTTGAAAACCTACAGGAGCTGGAAGATGATGGGCAACCTTATGAAAGCATTGAAGAGATTTGGCCCGATTACCCCACCAAAGACGATTTCTTTTTCAACGAAGATGAATATTAAATAGAAGGACGACACAAAATGTGTTGTCCTTTTTTCATATATTGTTTCACAAATCTATCCATTTCAACTAATGGAACTTCGATTGTTGAAAGAATTGGTGAAGAAAGGTGAGGGTGAGCATACGGAATTCAAATTGAAATCCAATCATCCCGAAAAGATTGTCCGCGAAGTGGTCGCTTTCGCAAACACGGGTGGCGGCAAATTGTTCGTCGGGATCGGTGACGACAAAACAATCAAAGGCCTCAAAGATGCAGAGGAAGACGAATTCACGCTTTCCCGCGCCATCGACAAGTACATTTTCCCCAAAATCAGCTACAAAAAAGAACGCGTGCCCGTCAGCCCCGACCGCGATGTGCTGATAATCACCGTGCCGCGCAGCATTGATAAACCACATTATGTGATCGACGATACGGGCAACCGCCAGGCTTACATTCGTGTGGAGGACAAATCATTGCAGGCGAGTCGCGAAATGAAGGAAATCATGCGCCGGGGACGTGGAGAGCGGGATATCCGTTTTCAATATGGGGATAAAGAGGAAAAACTGATGAAGCTGCTCGATGAAAAGAAATCGGTGACGGTTGACCTTTTTGCGACGGTAGCGGGTATCCCACGAAAAATCGCTTCGAATACGCTGGTAGTCATGGTCCTGGCGCGGGTGCTGGAAGTACATCCCCAGGAAATGATCGACAAGTTTACGATGTCGATGGCTTATCAATCCAATTAATGTCTTTTCAAATCTCATATAAAAAATCCCGACTCGAAAGCCGGGATTTTTTTGATTAAAATGGAAGATCGTCGGATTCATCTTCCGTGAATGTCGTCACCGGCGGCAGCGCGCTTCCGGAATTTGACGGCGCATTACCGCCTCCGCCTTTTTCCACTTTCCATGCTTTTACCTCAGTGTACCAGCGCGAGTTATATTCACGACTTTCAATGTCGATGGATGCTGTCACCGAGTCGTTGATGCCCAAATCAGCCTGATCAATTTTATCGCCCCAAAGCGAAATGCAGACTTTTTTAGGATATTGAGAAGGAATTTCAAGAATGAATTCCTGTTTGCGCCATGTTCCGTTTTTGCCCTGGCCCTGTACCTCGGGCAGCAAAGCGATCACTTTTCCTGTTAATTCCATTCGTTATTTCGATTATTGAGTGTCGTAAAAAGCAATTTCAAAAGTAAGCTTTTTGACATTTAATGCCAACTTGAAAACCGATTAACCAATCGCCTGTTTCAGGTCTTCGATCAGATCGTCCACATCTTCAATACCCACACTCAAACGGATCAGCGTATCTTTCAAACCCACTTTTTCGCGCTCTTCTTTGGGAATGCTGGCGTGCGTCATACTCGCGGGATGCGTGCACAATGATTCCACCCCGCCGAGCGATTCGCCCAAGGAAAATACCTGCAAACGCTCCATGGTTTGCACTGCTTCGGCGTAAATATCTCCTTTCAATTCAAATGATAACATTCCGCCAAAACCACGCATTTGCCGACTTGCCAGCTCATATCCTGCGTGAGATTTCAGTCCGGGATAATACACTCTGGCGACTTTGGGATGTTGTTCCAGCCACTCCGCTACTTTCAAAGCATTTTCACAATGCCGCTGCATGCGGATATGCAATGTTTTGATGCCTCTTAATACCAGAAAACAATCCTGCGGACCGGGCACAGCGCCGCTCGCATTCTGGATAAAAGCCAGTTGCTTCGCCAACTCGTCATCATTTGTAATCAAGGCGCCCATGACCGTATCCGAATGCCCGCCCAGATATTTGGTCACTGAATGCATGACGATGTCGGCGCCCATATCCAGTGGGTTTTGTAAATAAGGCGATGCAAATGTGTTGTCGACGACGCTGTGGATTCCTTTTTCTTTACATAAACCGGCAATCTGCTCAATGTCAATGATTTTCAGCAGCGGATTAGTGGGTGTTTCCATCCACACCATTTTTGTTTTTTCCGAAATAGCATCCTGCACATTGTCCGGGTTACTCATATCGACAAAACGAAAAACCAGCCCGAATTTCTCGTAAATGCGCTTCATAATCCGGTAGGAGCCGCCGTAAATGTCATTCGTGGCGATAATTTCGTCTCCGGGACTGTACAATTTCAGAACGGCATCCGTAGCAGCTAGGCCCGAGGCGTAGCAAATGCCAAATTTACCATTTTCCAAAGCGGCCAAAGCATTTTGCAGCGCAGTCCTGGTAGGGTTATGTGTTCTGGAATATTCATACCCTTTATGCTTCCCCGGACTTTCCTGAACGTAGGTGGAAGTCTGGTAAATCGGCGTCATGATTGCACCGGTAGTAGGATCCGGCTCCACGCCGGCATGTATGGCTTTGGTTGCGAATTTCATTATTCGTGGCTAGAAAATTGATTACTAAAAGGTAACAATATCAAAAACCTTTTGACGAAACAAGTGGTTATCCACATACCGGAGTAAATGTTTAATGTTGATCAGCCTTGGAAACTTCCGTGCATAAAAAAATTTCGTTACCGGTCGTGGTGAGTATTTTAATGACGGTTGTCCCGCTTGTCACCACGTCGATCCTTACGGCATGGGCTATCAATCATGAAAAGTTACTGCGGACATTGCCTTTCGAATGGTGGCTCGGCATCACATTCATTTTGACAATTACTTCTTCGGCTGCATTAACACCCCCGACATTCCTGGCGCTGGTTTACGGTTATTTTTTAGGTTGGAGCTCGCTGCCGATGTTGTTCGGACTCAACCTCGGTGCAATTGCTATCATATATGTATCAGCGCACTTTCTCCATGCCGAGTCGATCCGCAGCTACCTGATCCAAATCTATCCGCAGGTCAGCAACCTTTTGCGGCGCTTTTATAAAAATGAACTCCGCCTGATCTTTTTCGCAAAACTTTCACCCGTGCTCCCTTTCGCGATCACCAACTTATTTTTTGCGATGGCCGGTGCCAGGTTCAAGCAGGTGCTGGCTGGCGGTACTTTGGGAATGATCCCACGTACGGTGCTGGCAGTGTGGGCCGGGAAAGAAGCGCAGGACATCCGGTACCTCCTCGAACACCCGAATGAAGGTTTGACAACAAAAATTATTTTGATTGTCCTAATCGTCATTTCCACCGTAGGAATCGGTTATTTCTTCAAGGATAAAAAAATAGTAGAATCATAAGCCGAATGTTGTTCAATGTGCCGGTTGTAGGATAATATCCTACAATAAAAGGTCACAAAACGACACAAACCCATAGACTTCATCCTGTTTCTTTGTGGTAAAGTTATAAATACCTCCAAAGTTCGATGAAATCCTTACCCCTCGTAGACCTGCTTATTGTAATCGCCTACCTGATCGGTATGGTCGGGGTCGGGATATACTTTTCAAGAAAAAATACCACCGCCGAACAGTTCACAAAAGCCTCGGGAAGCATTCCCGGCTGGGCCATCGGAATTTCCATTTATGCCACATTTCTGAGCAGCAATACCTTTCTGGGTGTACCTGGAAAAGCCTTCGGGAGCAACTGGAATTCATTTGTTTTTAGTTTATCAATGCCTTTCTCAGCCTGGGCAGCAACGAAATATTTTATTCCTTTTTACAGAAACTCCGGCGAAGTTTCAGCTTACACACATTTTGAACACCGCTTTGGCCCCTGGGCCCGGACGTATGCCGTGATCTGCTTTTTGCTTACGCAGCTGGCAAGAATGGGCTCGATTTTTTTTGGCATCGCATTAAGTCTGCAAGCTTTGACCGGCTACCCGATGTCGACCATTATGGTGGTGGTCGGAATCTGCATTGTGCTTTACACGGTGATGGGCGGTATGGAGGCGGTGATCTGGACCGAAGTAGCGCAGGGCGTGATCAAAACTATCGGTGCGTTGATTATCCTTTATCTCGTGGTAGATGGCGTGGATGGAGGTTTTACAAAAATAATCGACATTGGAAAAGAAGGCGACAAATTCAGTCTCGGCACCTTTGCGCCGGATTTTACACAGTCATCGTTCTGGGTCGTGTTGCTGTACGGTTTTTTCATGAACCTCAACAATTTTGGGATGGACCAAAATTATGTGCAGCGCTATCATACAACCTCATCCATCAAAGAAGCCGCGAGTTCGGTTTGGCTGTGCGTTTACCTGTATTTGCCTGTTTCACTGATGTTTTTTCTTCTGGGATCCTGCCTTTTTGCTTACTACCAGGGCAATCCGGTGCTCTTGCAGGCCATTAAAATGCAGGTCGCTGCGGAAAGGCTGCCCGGAGCCGCAGCGGGCGCCGTTTCCCAGCTGGCCGCTACATTAACCCCCGCCGATTATGGCGATAAGGTGATGCCGCATTTCATGGTTAACAAAGTGCCCGTAGGCTTACTGGGACTGATTATCGCCGCGATTATGTCTGCCGCTATGAGTACCATCAGCTCAGGAATGAATGCTTCCGCCACCGTTTTTTCGGTCGATATTTATCAAAAATACGTGAAGTCGGACCTCACTTCGGCGCAATCAATGCGGCTGCTTTACATTGCTACGACCGTTTTTGGCTTGCTGGGCATGATCACCGGGATTGCGATGATCGGCGTGAAAAGTGTGCTAGATGTTTGGTGGATGTTGTCGGGAATCTTTGCCGGTGGAATGCTGGGGCTGTTTTTGCTGGGTATGATTTCAAAAAGTACCCGCAACACCGAGGCGCTCACAGCCACATTGATAGGCATTGTAGTGATCATCTGGATGACATTCTCGTCACAGCTGCCCGACGAATATGCCTACCTGCGTAACCCGCTCCATCAAAATATGATCATGGTCGTAGGAACATTGACCATCTTCCTCGTGGGCGTGCTTTTGACAAAAATAAAAGGCCGGGTTCCTGAGAGGCAGGAAGTCGTTTTTGAGAAAAAATAATAACGCTTTACAAAACCTGAACACATGAAATCTGCTCCCTCCCGCTCCGAGTCGTTGCCGAAAGGCTTCATCCCTGTCATGCTTACCCCGTTCCTGGATTCGGGAGAAGTGGATTACGACGGGCTGCGTGCATTAACCGACATTTATATCGAGGCGGGTTCTGCCGGGCTTTTTGCCAATTGTCTTTCCAGTGAAATGTACGAACTGACGGAAGATGAGCGACTTTTGGTGACGCAAACCGTGGTAGACCAGGTGGACGGCCGGATACCCGTGGTGGCTACGGGCACATTTGGCGGCCCGATTGCCGAGCAGGCAGCATTTGTAAAACGTATATATGAAACCGGAGTGGATGCGGTGATCATTATTTCAAGTCTATTGGCGGCGGAAGATGAGTCAGATGAAGTTTTTATCGAGCGTGCCAAAGAACTGATCAGCCTCACCGATGACATTCCGCTTGGTTTTTACGAATGTCCGGTGCCTTACAAAAGATTGATCAACAGTCCCGTCCTGCATGAGCTTGTTCAAACCAGACGCATTGTTTACCACAAAGATACCTGCCTGGATATTGAAGAAGTAATAAGACGCATTCAAGCCGCCGAGGGTTATAAGTTTGGGCTTTACGATGCCTATATGGTCAATGCCGTGGCTTCGCTGGAAGCAGGTGCTGCGGGTTTATCCTGCATTCAGGGGAATATTTATCCGGAGCTGATTGTCTGGATTTGCAATAACTACAATGATCCTGCAAAACAGCAGGAAGTGGCTGATGTACAGCGGTTTTTCGTAGAATCCATGGATATTGTGCATTCGGCATATCCTACCATTGCGAAGTATTGTCTGCAAAAACGTGGTTTTCCGATGTCTACCTACACCCGGAGAGATGTGGGCGTCCTCACCGACGACCTGAAATTGCGCGCCGACCAGTTGCTGGATAAAATAGCGCAGCTCCATCTGGATTTGGGTATTAGTAATGTTTTCAAAAAGAGTCTGGTTGCACCATTGAAATAGCCTGTCATGACCTATCCTTACCAACAGATTCTGTATCAGGTTACCCAGGGAGACGAAGCTGCTTTTAACCAGCTTTATTCCCACTTTCACGTCACGGCATTCAAGTTTTGTTCGATTATTTTAAAGGACGAAACGGAAGCCGAGAACATTACGAAAGAAGTTTTTGCCAAGATCTGGAATGATCGTGTGCAGCTGAACCCGGAAGGCAGCTTTCAATCCTATCTTTTTTTAAACCTGAAAAATGAGATTTTTTGCCAGATGAAAAAGTACGCCGATCCTGCTGCGCGGGGTCAGTACCTGGACAAAATCAATTCATTTCAGGGCAATTGAGTAACATTTAATCTTGTAACTTGGATTAAACTATCAGTTTTGCAGGACAGAATTGTATTTTTCTAAAAATTCTGGGGTAAAATTGAATAGATAACCAGGAAATTTCCTTTTGCAGTTATGCACCGACATTCTATCCTAAACCCTGTCGGGAATTGACTTAAAAAAATGAAACCGCATTTCCACAAAGTCCCGACCTCGACGCGGACTTCATTTAGTATTCGCCATGACAAAGATTCAGGTTTTGGGACGGTATGGCATTACCACCCGGAACTGGAACTGCATTATCTCATCAAAGGAAAAGGCGTCCGCTTCATCGGCGATAACATTAGCAACTTTTCTGACGGTGAGCTGATCCTCATGGGTGAAAACCTGCCGCATACCTGGCGGGTTGAAGAAGGTGTGAGCAACACCTCCGTAGAAGTTATCATCATTCATTTTTTGCCCAACTGCCTGGGGAGCGACCTGCTGCAACTGCCGGAAGCTTATCAGATCCCGAAATTGTATGAAAAGGCCCGTCGCGGACTTTTGATCAAAGGCGAGGCGAAGGAAAAGATCGTCCAGCTGATGTACTCAGCCGTGAATGCGCAAAACCTGGACAGGCTGATCGCATTACTTTCGATTTTGAAAATATTGGCGGAGGCCGCTGACTATGAGACAATTGCTTCGGCTCACGCATTTTACAAATCCAATGATACGGAGACTGCGCGGCTGAACAAGATTTACTCCTACACGCTTTCCAATTTCCGGAATGATATCACCTTGCAGGATGTAGCCGCGATTGCGAACCTCGGGATCACGTCGTTTTGCAGGTATTTCAAATTGATGACCAAAAAAACCTACAACGATTTTCTGGTGGAGATCCGGATCAGCCAGGCTTGCAGGCTTCTGATCGAGGATAAGCTGGCGACGGAAGTGATTTGTTTCGAATGCGGTTTCAACAATGTTTCCAACTTTTACCGGCATTTCAAGAAAGTGACCGATATGACGCCGCTGGAATACAAGCGCAAGTATCTGTATAAAACTGCTCCTGTTATGGTTTGAAGAACTTTGGTATTTGCTGATCCACCGATTAGTTACTTATGACGATGATAAAAAAAGTGAATAGCAGGCGGCTTACTCCTTGTCGATCAGTGAAGTGTGCTTGGTATCTTTCATTCTCACGTAAATAATGAGCGAGAAGAAGATGCAAATAGTCACATACCAGTAGTAGTAACTTTCGTGACCAAGATTTTTAGCCCAGAGCGCCAGATACTCGGCAGTTCCACCAAACAATGCGACAGTCAAAGAGTAGGGCAGACCCACCCCGAGCGCGCGGACTTCCACCGGAAAGAGCTCGGCTTTGACAACCGCATTGATAGAAGTATAGCCGCTCACAATGATGAGGGCTGCCATCAGCAGGCCAAATGCAGGCCACATTCCGGTAGTATGGCTGAGGGTGGTGAGCAGCGGATAAGTGCAAATGGTACCCAAAATACCAAACGAAATCAGCAGCGGCCTCCTGCCGATCCGATCACTTAAAGCGCCGAAAACTGGTTGAAGCAGCGCGAAAATCAGTAATGAACAGAAAGTCAGGATTGTCGACTGGTATTTTGTCAACCCAACGGTGTTGACCAGAAATTTCTGCATGTAAGTGGTGTACGTGTAAAATGCCAGCGTGCCGCCCAGTGTTAGCCCGATCACAACCAGCACGGCTTTCGGATGTTTCATCAACTCCCGCAGCGAGCCCTTCTTTTTTTCGTTCAGATCTTTCGTTTGAAAAGCCTCGGTTTCATTCAAATGCGCACGTAAGTACAGGGCGACGAGCGATAACACCGCACCAAAAACAAATGGAATGCGCCAGCCCCAATCGTGCATTTGCTTGTCTGTCAGGAAGATATTCTGCAAAATCAGCTGCAATCCCAGCGCGATCAACTGTCCGCCGATCAACGTGACGTATTGAAAACTGGAAAAAAAGCCACGCCGTTTTTCGGTAGAAACTTCACTGAGATAAGTCGCCGAGGTACCATACTCTCCGCCGACGCTCAAACCTTGCAGCAGCCTCGCAACCAGCAACATAACGGGCGCTGCAATGCCAATGCGGTTATAACCAGGTAGTAAAGCGATCAAAAGCGAGCCAAAAGACATCAGCAGCACGGATAATGTCATGGCCACTTTCCGGCCTTTAGTATCGGCCAGTTTACCAAAAACATATCCGCCGATGGGACGCATTAAAAAACCGACGGCGAAGATCCCGGCAGTGTTAAGCAGCTGGACGGTCGGATTGGAATCCGGAAAAAAGGTGTGGGCAAAATAGAGGGAAAACGCGGAGTAGGCGTACCAGTCGTACCATTCGACGAGGTTTCCGGCTGAGCCGCCAATGATTGCTTTTAACCGCCAGCCGGTGTCGTTCTTGGGTAAAACCTGCTCCATGAATTCGAAATTGATTTCGGACAATTTACCGAAATAATGTGCAAATCCACGTAGCAGCCTGCGCAACCAGCTGAGAATGTCCGGTTTTTAGTTGAATGTGCTGATCCGCCGGCAGGAGCTTCGCCAGCTTTTCGACAGAAGCAGGTTTTAAAAGCTTGTCGTACTTCCCGGTAATCAGAAAAATGTGAATGTGATTCTGGATGCTGACCTCATAAAGTTGTGGAATATCAAACCGAAGAGGGCTAAATGCGGTCCAGGATCTATAAATTATTTGTCGCTTTTCAGGCGTATTCAAAACCTGTTCCGTAAACCGTACTAGGCTTGAATTGAGCAGTTTCAAACTTTTCATCACATTCACAACAGCAAAAAATGCCGCCGGTTTCTCCATCGTCCAGCGAAATAACCGGCGCGTAACTTTAAAGCGCGTCGCCAAATTATAGAGCGGATGCTCGGAAACCCCATCAGGCGCAATCAAAAAAACATTCTCCACCAGCTCAGGGAAGCTTTCCAAAGTAGCCAAAGCAAATCTCCCGCCAAGACTAAAACCCGCAATATCGAAATGCTGAATGTTGTTTTGAACTAAAAAACGTTGGATCTGCTCTTTCCAGGAAATTTTCGTAACGAGCTCAATGTCAGCACTTTTATGTTGACCATGAAAAAATAAGTCAAAAGCATAAATGGTATAGTGTTGCCCTAATGTTTCTTCAAAAGGCTTAAAGCAGCTAAGTCCATCTTGTTCAATGCCGTGGAAAGCGAGAAGAATGTTCGTGCCGGAGCCGAGTTTGTGGTAGGGGAGATGCATAATCTGCACATTAGCAAAAAACAAAGAAAACCTCCGAATGCAACATCCGGAGGTTTCAGTATTCTTACGATTCCATCAAATATGCCTTGATGAAATCGTTGATTTCACCATTTAAAACGGCTTCGGTGTTGGAAGTCTGGTGATCGGTGCGGTGATCTTTTACGCGGCGGTCGTCGAGCACGTAGCTGCGGATTTGAGAACCCCACTCGATCTTGCGTTTCGAAGCTTCTACTTCTGCGCGCGCCGAGTTGCGTTTTTCCAATTCGATCTGGTACAGACGCGATTTCAAAAGCCTGATCGCCACTTCCTTATTCATGAGCTGCGAACGTTCCTGCTGACACGCAATAATGATCCCCGAAGGTTTGTGGTGCAGACGAACTGCGGTTTCCACCTTGTTCACATTCTGTCCACCGGCGCCGCCTGAGCGGTAGGTATCCCAGGTAATGTCGGCCAGGTTCACATCGATTTCAATGTTATCATCAGCCAGCGGATACACATATACCGAAGTAAATGAAGTATGTCGGCGGGCATTTGAGTCAAACGGTGAAATGCGGACGAGGCGGTGCACGCCATTTTCCGATTTCAAATTGCCATAAGCATACTCGCCGTCGATTTCCAATGTTACCGACTTTACGCCGGCCACGTCGCCATCCTGCAAATCTACTTCGCGTACTTTGTAGCCGTTTTTCTCGGCCCACATAATGTACATACGCATCAGCATCGACGCCCAGTCCTGCGACTCGGTACCACCGGCGCCGGCATTGATCTCGATCACGGCAGGCAGCTCGTCGCCTTCTTCGCCCATCATTTTCCGGAATTCGATCTCTTCCAGCTTGTCGGAAAGCTTTTTGCCTTCTTCGTCTACCTCTTCTTCGGTAGCTTCCTTGGCTTCGTAAAACTCCCAGATGGTATCCAGATCGTCCCGCAGGCGGGCCAGTTCTTCGTAACCATTGGTCCAGAATTTCAATCCGCGGATTTCCCGCATGGTTTTCTCGGCACGTTCTGAATCATTCCAGAACTCCGGCTGAACAGTCTGCTGTTCAAGGTCTTCTAATTGTTTTTTTCGGTTACCGTAGTCAAAGATACCTCCCCAAAGCCTCTACACGGGCCTTCAAGTCTTTCAATTGCTCTGCTGTCATTTGAAGTTTTGAATTTTTAAGTTAAACATTTGCCTTTTGAGAAGTTATTTCTTCTTCCTCGTTGTACGCATTGTCACCCTGAGCGGAGTCGAAGGGCGTTACTGGCTAGGCAAAGCGCCTTAACATTGTGCTTAACCAGTAGCAGCCCTTCGACTCCGCTCAGGGTGACAACGCATGAAGTGTTATGAGAAAAACTAGCACTGCCAAAGCATAACTTAGCAAAGGTATAACATTTCACAAGAATGGTCAGTTTCACTCAAATAGGCGGCCTTACAGATGTAGGCATTCCCGCAAATCGTCTTAACTTTGCGTGAAATTTAGTCGACCGATTTACTATAAATAAAAATACCGGAAAATGGCTCAGACATATGATGTGATTGTAATTGGCAGCGGCCCCGGGGGTTATCCCGCAGCCATTCGTGCTTCCCAATTAGGACTTAAAGTTGCTATTGTTGAAAAAGAAAGTTTGGGAGGAATTTGTCTCAACTGGGGCTGTATCCCAACCAAGGCATTGTTGAAAAGTGCGCAGGTTTTTGAATACATCAAGCATGCAAAAGATTACGGTATCAACGTGGCTGACTCTTCGGCGGATTTCTCCGGCGTGATCAGACGCAGCCGTGGCGTGGCCGATACCATGAGCAAAGGGGTGTCTTTTTTGATGAAAAAGAATAAGATCGACGTCATCATGGGTACCGGAAAAGCGAAAGGCCAGAAGACGGTTGCAGTGACGGATAAAGAAGGAAAAACAACCGATTATACAGCGAGCAAAGGTGTGATCATCGCTACCGGCGCACGTGCCCGCGAGCTGCCAAACATTAAAATCGACGGTCAGAAAGTGATTGAATACCGCAAAGCGATGAGCCTTGAAAACCAGCCTTCTTCTTTGCTGGTAGTTGGTTCCGGCGCGATCGGGATGGAATTTGCTTATGTATATGCTTCGATGGGTACCAAGGTAACTGTCGTGGAATTTCTGCCAAACCTCGTTCCTGTTGAGGATGAGGACATTTCAAAAGAAATCGGAAAACAGTATAAAAAACTGGGCATCGAAACTTACGTGAACTCTACCGTAGAAAGCGTAGATACCAGTGGAAATGGCTGTGTGGTTTCTGTGAAAACGCCTGATGGTCAGAAGACATTTAATGTAGACGTAGTGCTTTCGGCTGCCGGAATCGTGGCAAACCTGGAAAACATTGGTCTGGAAGAAACCGGTATTAAAACTGACAAAGGCAAAATTACGGTCAATGAAAAGTATGAAACCAGCGTTCCAGGTTTCTACGCGATCGGTGACTGCACGCCTGGCCCAGCTCTGGCGCACGTAGCTACTGCCGAAGGTATTATTTGCGCCGAGGTAATCGCCGGACACAAAACAAGCCCGCTTGATTATGGCAACATTCCGGGCTGTACTTATTGCCAGCCTGAAATCGCGTCTGTTGGTTTTACCGAAAGAAAAGCCAAAGAAGCAGGTTACGATATCAAAGTCGGTAAATTCCCATTCAAAGCTTCCGGAAAAGCAACTGCTGCCGGTGCGACGGATGGTTTTGTAAAAGTGATTTTTGATGCCAAGTACGGCGAATTCCTGGGCGCGCACATGATCGGTACCAATGTTACCGAAATGATCGCCGAGGTAGTTGTAGCCCGCAAGCTGGAAACAACTTCCCACGAAATCCTGGGATCTATCCACCCGCACCCGACCATGTCGGAAGCATTGAAAGGCGCTACCGAAGCAGCTTACGGCGAGGCGATCGATCTGTAAGATTCGTAGATATAGTTTTACAAAAAATAGGGCATCCGATCAGTCGGGTGCCCTATTTTTTGTAGCGAATTCTTTACATTTGGATAATGTCCGGCTAAGGTTGGCACATTTGAAGAAATACTCGACGATTTAAACTCTCTTAATTTTTGAATAATGTTCACTACACAGGTGAATTTAATGAAGCATGGAAAAAGGAAAGTGAAATAAAATCCCGGTGGAGCAATTTGGTTTTCTGCTTCGCATTTATGCTGGGATACCCCGTGACTTCGGTTGTTTACCTGATCAAAAACAATCCTGCTTTTTTCGGCATTTTAAAGGCTGAGCTAATTTTCAGTGCGCTGGTCGCGGTTGTGCTGGCTTTTTATTATTTGAATAAAATTACCGCGCAGCGGGCCGCATTTCTGACGTATCTGCTTCTGGTACCCGTGCACGCCTACATTTTGGCTACCGTGCCGCACGCCACTTACGACCGCGCGACTTTCAACATGACGCTCGGCCTGATTTTCATCATGCTGGTCGTCCGCTGGCCGGCGATTTACGCATTTATTGTCACGGGGCTGGTATTCCTGTTTTTTCCAACGGCTTTATATTGGGGTCATCCCAGCTATTTTTATCAGTTTCTGGCACAGGGAGGCCTGTTTTTCTTTATGGGACACCTGCTTTTTCCGGTGATCATCTTGTTTACCGGACGTCGCGACAAGCGGGAGTTTTTTTACCGCTATACCCTCGCAGAGCAAAATGAGATTTTGGAAAAACAAAAAGAAGTAGCCGAAAGCGCGACGCGGGCGAAATCAGAATTTCTTTCCACGATGAGCCACGAAATCCGCACGCCTTTGAACGGAATTGTGGGAATTGTGCATTTATTGGAAGAAAATCAATCGCGCGAAGAGGAAGAAAAAGAGCTGATCGAAACATTGAAATTTTCTTCCACGCATTTGATGTCCGTCGTGAATGACATTCTGGATTTCAATAAGATTAATTCAAATCACGTAAAACTTCAACCCATTCTTTTCAATCCGGAGCTGCTTTTCAGGAATCTTTATAACTCATTTGTTTTAAAAGCGCGGGAAAAAAAGCTGGACCTGATATTTGAGACGGTAACATTACCGCAGCTTCTCGTGGACCAGGTGCGGCTAAGCCAAATCATCACTAATCTTGTACACAATGCCATCAAATTTACGGACGAAGGTTTTGTTAAATTTTCAGTAAAGGAAGTCAGCCGGAATACCGAGCTCATCAAACTGGAATTCTCGGTAACTGACAGTGGGATAGGTATTTCAAATGAGCAGCAAGAGACCGTTTTCGAGATTTTTACGCAGGTAAGGAGCATGGTGAAACGCCATGATGGTGGAACTGGTCTGGGTCTCGCTATTTCAAAAGAATTGGTGCGTCTTTTCGGTGGGGAATTGAAGCTGGAAAGTGTCTTTGGAAAAGGATCTACATTCTCGTTTGAAATTGAGTTACCCTATACAGAAAAGGTGGCAGAAGTGAAACCGCCCGCGGAGCTCATCAATACCCAAATCCGGGACGATGCGCGTGTTTTGGTCGTCGACGACAATGCGATTAACCTCCTTTTTGCCACGCGGCTTTTACAGCAAAAAGAAATCGCCTATGATACCGCATCCGACGGTCAACAGGCCGTAGAAATGCATTCAGCCAATCATTACAATCTGATTTTCATGGATTTAAGGATGCCGGTCATGGATGGTTTTGAAGCGACCCGGCAGATTCGCGGAAAAGACAAAGACATTCAGATTGTCGCATTAACTGCATCGGCATTCGAAGACGAGCGCGAGCGTGCGCTGTCAAATGGTTTTGACGGCTACCTCGTGAAGCCATTTTTACCAGCCGATTTTTACGAGATAGTTTACTCCTGCGTGGGCGTCAATTGAGGTAGCTTTGCTATATTTATTTAGCAATTCAACTGAATGTCAGGCTCTCATGAAAAAATACATCGTCATTGCGCTGCTGGTATTGGTCGGGTTTGCACTGTACAGCGTCGGCCGGTTTTACGTCTGGAAAGCGATGGATTACCGGGACCGTCCCTGGGCATTCAGCAGCGACGAAAGTAAACCTTTGCTAATCGGAAAATGGCAGGGGAGCTTTGCAGATCCTGATTTAGTCAGCAAAAAGATCATATTAGAAATCCTGAACCCGGAGCCCGATTCGGTCAGGTGGGAAATCGCATTCGACACTCAAAACACTAGCTATGATCACACAAATTGGAAGTCGAGATTTGAGGGAAAAGCATTGGTAACAAGTAAGTTAGGAGACGAACATTACAATGTTTCGGGCTTGATCAAAGGCGAAGAAGGTCACAAATTCCAGCTCTTTTTCACCTCAGACGAAACCAAAAAGAAAGTCCTGCCTAATTTTTCTTTATCAGAAACCAACGAGAATGCCAGCTGGGAAGGCGACAAAATGGATTTCCAAACAAAATTCAGCTATTACAAATCCGATGGCGTACTGCTGTATCAGTCAGGTGACCCTCAGCATAATAAGGTGGTGGCAGTGCATTTGGAGAGGGTGAAGTAGGGTAACGACTTTTCGAAAGATTTTCATCCTCCGAGCATTTAACTAACTTTATTGCACATCAAAGCTCAACACATAGCATGTCCGTCACAGATCTGAATTCACATTATACACAGAATTTGGAAAAATTGACCAGGCTTAACAAGCTGGCTGGCAAGCTATATCGTTCAAATCCAATCAATAAAAATGCGATTTTAGTGGATATCAGCAGCGACGATGTGCTTCACCTTTTGCAAAGTCTGAACAAATACGAGGTGAAATTTATGATGGTGGGTGGAATGGCCGGAGTTGTGCACGGACACATTCGTACCACGCAGGATATGGATTTATGGATTAAAAATGAATACTCAAATACTGTCGCCTTTATTAATGCTTTGAACGAAAATGATGTTCCGGGCGCTCATTTGCTGCGGGATATGCCGCTTATTTTCGGATGGACGTCGGTTCGTTTTGGTATCTCGGGTTTTGAGCTGGACCTTGGACATTCGCTAAAGGCATTTGCGGAAAATGATTTTGACGAATGTTATGAAAGATCATTAAAGGCTGATTTTGAAGGCGTTCCTTTTCGCGTAATCCATCTTAAAGATTTGATTACTGAGAAAAAAGCGACCGCCCGCATCAAAGACCTCGCCGATGTGGAGGAACTTCAAAAAATCTGGGAAAGTCAGCAGCGAGAATAACCAACTACTTCACCTTCTGCCGCCGCTGCATCGCTTCGCGCCACGTCGTCAGGACAATACCTTCTTTTTCAATGTACTTCTTCAATTCTGGGTCAATCATGGCCAGGAAATCACCTTCGCGGGTGGGCCAGGAGTCGGAGATTTTTGGGAAGATTTCGGTGTGGATGGTGCAGTGCATGATCACCATTGTAAGGCCAGGTTTGAGTTTGCCCAGTGCTGCGATGTATTTGGCTGTTTTGTATTGCTGCAATGCTTTTTCCGATTTGTCGCCGTTTTCGGGTCCTTTCCAACCGTAGCTTGAATTTTCGAGATCATCGAGGACGGGTAAGCCAGCGGCCCAGAGTTGTTTTCCCACTTTTTGGGTCATTTCAAATCTATCCGCGATCATTTTTTCTTCCGCCTGGATCGCTGTGTTATGCCCGCCAGGGAACATGACTGGAATTTTTTCTTCCATCCCGACTTTAAGATACCTTTCCAAAAATTCAGGCGTAGCAAACAAAGTGCCCATGTGCGAATCCAAATGCGTCGGTTCAAAACCCATTGTTCTGGCGCGGTCGAGCTGCGCACGGATTTCAGTTTCAACTTCATCAGGCGAAGCATTTTTAACCACATCAGCGACGCCGCGCCACATTGCGCCCTGGCTGTCGGTCAAACCTTTTACATTCGTTTTCCCGGCCAGTGGTCCCCAGCGGTAATCTTTCCACTCCGAAGTCATCGTCAGATGCAGGCCTGCATCAATGTCTTTATTTTCTTTCCAATAATTCACAAAACCCGGCACCCAGCCGCACGGCATCATCACGCTCAGCGAGTTCGCCACACCCTCGCGGATCGCTTTGATAGCGCCTTGATTGGACTCGTAAGACATTCCGACATCATCCACATGAATGATCAAAACCTTCTTTCCTTTCGGATAGCCCAGTTTTTCAGCATAACTCGCCTCCGAATTTTGCGCGAAAGCAAGCGTAGGAATGAAGCCTATCAGGAATAAAAGTGCCTTATTCATTATGTTAATTTGGTTAAGTTTGCCCGACGATTTGCCTGCAAACATTATACACCGGATGAAGAAATTAGTACTAGCATTTATACTCCTTTTATCGGCTCACTCTTTTTTATATGCTCAAAATGAGCAGCCGAGGGACATTTTGAAAACATCACTTCGGAAAATGTCGGAGGGAAAAGTGATGACGAGCTTTGAGCTGCAAATAACATTTGAAAGCCTGGGCCAAACAGTTGCTGACCCTTTTCACGCCGACGCTGCCAAAGATTTGATGGAGGAAATTATGAAAGCAGCCCCCGATTCAATGAAAAAGCAGCTGGAAATAAGTATGAAGGAAGCCAGCAGCCGCTTGTCAGCATCCATGACGGAAATGTATCAGGGAAATATTAAGCAAGTAAAAGTTGATTTCAAGTCGGATAAAGCCGTCTCGATCGGGCTAAGAAATAATTCGTTGAGAGGTTCGATGGATACATCAAGGTATGTTTTGGACCGGGCGAAAACAAAAATGGCCGATCTGCTGACAGAAAATCCTATCGCACTTTTGCAGGTCTTGACGGCTGACACAACCGAATTACATTATACTGGTATATCTCTCGTAAATGACGAGGAGAATCACGTGATCCAGGCCAGAACGGGGAGCGGCTGGCTGGACATTTATATTGAGAAAAAAAGCGGGCTGGTTACGCAGATCGCGCGTTCACACATAGATAATGATCCGCTGATTGGCTCAAAACCTGAACATTATCAGGATTTTACAAAGTACCTGAACTATCAGAAAACTGATGGCTTCTTACTGCCGCGCATCGTCGAGGAAATCAGTACCAGGATCAATGTGGATGTCAAATATCGTTTGGAGTGGGTGAGTATCAATAAGCGGCTGGATGAGAATACTTTTGCGCCTGAGCCAACTTACGAGGAAAAGACCCGCTTCAAGGTGTTCCCGCTAAGGGACAGCCTTTTCGTGATCCGGCAGTTTGGGAACGGTTCGGAAGCGCAATCGTTGGTCAGGATAACAGGCCAGGGAACGCTTGACCTATTTATGGAACCGATCAACCACGAAGCGATTGCCGAAAAATTTGTGGAGACCTTAATCGCGAAATTTCCGGAGCGGCGGTTCGGCAACGTGTTTTGTTCCGCGCATGTCTCCTGGATTTCAGCTTTTGCACCATTTTTCAGGCATGGCGCGCACGTATTCACGCCAAAAGGAAATGGTATGATGTCGGAAGAACGGGAGCATTTGTATAACAAAACAGAAGATTCGACCTGGAAGGCCAGAAAGGCGGAAGGCGTGCTCACTATTTATGAGCAAAGCTTTTCCAAAAATGGTGTCAGCATTTTTGTGATGAATCCGGGCGTGAAAGACGAGTGGGATCAGCTGCACGTTTTTTACTACCTGCCGAAACAAAAACTCATTTACTACAAAGGAATCCATTCAGAATCAGCGACCGGTAGCCGGACTGTTTATCCTGTTGAAAAAAGGCTTTATGATTTTATTTCATCCGAAAAGCTAGATGTGAAACATCTTATCATTACCAATTCTTTTATTGAAAACCCGCCGCTGGAAATCAGTTTTGCGGATTTTGAGAGAAGAATGAAGCGTAGTGTTAACCCGAAATAAACCTTAGTAAAGATGGCGATCTTATACAAATGAATAAAAACTAATAAATAAACGGTGAAATACTAATTGACCGGGAGATATCAATGATCCTGGTGTACAATACCTATTTTCAATTCCGCGTTATGTGCCAGATTAACGCACCCCTGAATTTCTTCCTATGATCCTTTCACGCTACCTGCTGGCTCTCGTATTTCTGGTTTTTGCGCACGTCGCTTCGGCCCAGCATTTTGGGTTAAGCCGACTTTTTTATCCAAACCTCACCTTGAAAGCAGATTACACGGTTCCTGCATCGCTGGATGGGACGAGGGATTATGGCGTGTCGCGGACGGGATTTTTCGGAATCATTCCAATTCAAAGCGAAGTGCAGCTGGGATATAGCTTGCGAAAAAAGCTGGATTTGCGCGCAGTTCACACCGTGGCGATTGCCCAGTACACACAAATCCAGCCGACGATTGATGGAAAAAATAATCCCGAAAATGGCTATAAAACGCTGTCGCTGGGGGTGATCCGGATGCAGGCGAGTATCAAAGACCGGCTCTGGGTATACGGTGGCGGCTTGGGAATGACGGAAACGAATGAGACATTTTTCAGTCCGCAGCCTTTCTTCTGGGGCGGCGCGGCACGGATGCACATTCTGGGTTTACGGACCCAGATTATGTACGGTTCTGTGATTGCTTACAACCAGAAATTGCGATTCATTCCCATTTTTGGCGTAAACAAGGGTTTGGGCAGACATTGGCGTGCTTCTGCGCTGCTGCCTTTTATGGCGGATGTGAATTACAAAGCCACCAAATGGTTTAATGTGGATATGCTGGCGGGCCTCAATGGTTACAGCGGCGGTTTTCAGGTTCAGACGCCGGAAGAGAAAATGCTGCGAAGAGAAAATTACAGAAATATCAAGATTGGCGTTTCGGCCAATGCGCATTTGTTTACCGCGATCAATGTGTCGCTGGAAGCTGGGGTGACCACTTTCAGGCAGTTGCGGACATTCAATAGCGCACGAGAAAATCTTACTTCTTACACGCCTGCGACTACGCCATACATTGGTGCGAGCGTCCGCTACATTACGAGCAGATCGCGGTTATCTTCCAAATTTGTCCGGAAAATGGGTTTTGGCGAGGCTGGAATCAACTGGTAAAATCCAGTTTAATACAATTTTGCAGCCTCGGTTTTGAGCAGGTTTTTATCGATTGGTACTACACCCACCAGCTCACAAACCAGTCCGCCGCCGAGATTTGAAATGGAGGCAATTTCTTTCGGCGGTAAGCCTAATGCTACACAACATGCAGCGATACTGATCACCGTGTCACCAGCGCCAGAAACATCAGCGATTTGCCGGATATGTGCTGGTAGTTTATGGATTTCGTCCTGATAATCAATAAAAACGCCTCTTTCGGAAAGTGTTATCAAGGCTCCGCTAACCTGTAAAGTATCCTTCAATAGCTGCACAGTTTCCTGTAATTCGGCTGGGTTATCTACATTAAAATCAACTTTCAAGCCTTCCCGCAGTTCTTTCAGGTTGGGTTTAAAAAGTGTTGTGTGGTTGTAGGATAAAAAATTCCGCTTTTTTGGATCGACCACTGTCGGAACATTGTGTTCGTTGGCGAAAGAGGTGATCTCAGCAATTGATTCAGGAGTGAGAACACCTTTGTCATAATCTTCAAAAATAATCACCTGGCAAGAGGGGATCAGTTCCTTTGCCTTAGAAATCAGATTTGCGGTTTCCGATTTGGAAATAGGCTTATCAGTCTCCGTATCAATACGTACAACTTGCTGTGAACCAGCAATGATGCGCTCTTTGATCGTGGTAATGCGGTCGCCGCTGCGGATCAGGCCTTCGCAGTTCAGGCCTTTTTCCAATAAACTTCCTTCCAGCTGATCCCCGGCATTGTCGGTCCCGATTACCGAGCACACAATTGCCTCTGCACCAAGCGACTGCACATTTAAAAGTACATTTCCTGCGCCGCCCAAACGATACTCGCGTTTTTGAACATTCACAACCGGAACAGGGGCTTCGGGAGAAATTCTGTCTACTTTTCCCCAAACATAAGAGTCCAGCATTACATCTCCGATCACCAATACACGCAGAGAATTAAATGCTTCAAAAACCTGATTAATATCCATCGAAAAACAAAAACTTGTTAAAATAGCCTGGGAAACGGGTTATAAAAATCAGGCCTTCATTTATTACTTACTGGAAGGCTGAGGTTACTAAGATTATGTCCCATTTTGTCCCTTTTTGTGAGCAGGTATTTTTCGTTATAAGGATTTGCAGGAATCTCAACCGCCACAGAATCAACGATTTCCAGACCATATCCGATCAATCCTGCACGCTTTTTAGGATTGTTAGTGATCAGCCGCAGCTTAGTCACATCGAGGTCGCGCAATATCTGGGCGCCAACACCATAATCGCGGTCGTCCATCGGGAAACCGAGTTCCAGATTTGCTTCTACCGTATCGCGGCCCATTTCTTGTAACTTATACGCTCTCAATTTGTTAAGTAACCCGATACCCCGGCCTTCCTGATTCATATATACGATCACACCTTTGCCGGCTTTGTCCACCATATCCATCGCTGCGTGGAGCTGCGGGCCACAGTCGCAGCGGCAGGATCCGAAAATATCGCCGGTAACGCAGGATGAATGTACGCGCACCAAAATCGGCTCGTCTTTTTCCCAGGTACCTTTTACTAAGGCAAGATGTAAGTCGCCGGTGTTAATCTGACGGTAGGCGATCAGGTCGAAATGTCCCCATTTGGTAGGCATATCTACCCCGATTTCACGTTTGATTAGTGACTCTTCGCGAAGACGGTATTCGATCAGATCCTTGATACTGACCAGTTTAAGATTAAATCGGTTAGCGATTTCGCGCAGCTGTGGAAGCCGCGCCATCGAACCGTCTTCATTTAATATTTCTACCAAAACACCAGCCGAAGACAAGCCTGCAAGTCGTGGGAAATCGATGGCGGCTTCGGTATGTCCTGTCCGGCGGAGTACCCCGCCTTTTTTAGCTTTCAAAGGAAAAATATGTCCAGGGCGTCCCAGATCGGCAGGTTTGGTAGCGGGATTTACCAATGCCTGGATGGTTTTGGAACGGTCGCTGGCAGAAATACCTGTGGTACAACCATTTCCCAGCAGATCTACCGACACGGTAAATGCAGTTTCGTGCAGGGCAGTATTGGTGTTAACCATCATTTCCAGGTCGAGCTCGGCGCAACGCTCCTCGGTAATCGGGACGCAAATGAGCCCGCGGCCTTCCCTGGCCATGAAATTGACAATTTCGGGTGTGATCAGCTCGGCTGCGCAGATAAAATCGCCTTCATTTTCGCGGTCTTCATCATCCACAACAATGATCAACTCACCTCTTTTTATAGCTTCGATCGCTTCCTCGATGGAGTCCAGCTGAATCGGATTGTTATTCGTATTCATTAATCGGGTTGATGAAAAATACTTTTAAATCAAAACTCGTTTTTAAAGCGCAAAGGTATTTGTTAATGTTGAAAGTTCTATTTTTGAACCTTTATGCATTTCAACAAAGGATTTGCCTTATCCGTTTCACAGGTTTAAGCATTAACCCAAGGCACTATTTCCGGACAATTTTACTCACGTATGAACATTAGGCTGCTGATCGCATTTTTATTGAGCATTGTTTTGTTCGTTCATGAAAATGCCTCAGCGCAATTTTGCGGAACCACAGGCGCATTCAGCATTACGCCCACGGAAGGCTGCGCACCGCTTACTGTAAAAGTCAGTAACCTGAAACCCAAGTCAGAAAGCGTGGCCTACGCTTTTAATTTTGACAAAAAAAGAGATACCCCGCCAGCATATAACGAGGTTTCGACCGACTCTTCTTTTACCTACCAGCTTCCCGGTACATATACCATTCTACAATTCGGCAGCGTGGGCGGAACCGGTTTTAGTCAATGTAAAGATGTGCTGGTCAAGGAAGTACGTGGTCCAAAAGCACAGATTACAACTTGCCAAAATGGTTTGATCCAGCTGGAAATCCAGAATGACAGCATTGCCGGCGCGTATGATTATCTAACAATTGATTGGGGTGACGGCACTCAGCAGATTTTCACGCCTGGTGCCAGCGGCTCCCTGTTTCTACAACATGCTTATCCCACCACCGCGCCCCGGCCCGACATTAAAATTACCGGTGGATATAAGGACGACTCCTGCCAATCTTCTCTAAAAACCACCACATTAACTTCACAAACAGCCTCGGATCAATTAAAGGACATCCGCATCCGGAGTGTGGAAATGCTGCCTACCGGCGAGGCAAAAATTTTGTATCAGGGTATTGACAAAGTTCCGACAGAGGTTTTGATCGATAAAGGTGATGGTCAATTTGTAGGTACCGGTAAGTCGGGACAAACTGCCGGTGCGCAATCTGTGACAATCGGCGGACTGAATCCTGCACAGGTTTACAGGTTCAGGCTGGCATCCAAAGATTTTTGTGATAATGTGATGGAAAGCCCGATCGTGAGCAGCATGATCATCAAAGAAGGTGCTTTTGGGCTGGACGAGATCATTTCCGTTTCCTGGGAGCATCAGCCTAATACCGAAAAGTTGCTGGAATATCAGTTGAAAAGGGATGGAGTGGTGATTTTTAGTTCGGCGGACCAGCTTTCTTATCTGGATAAAGATGTGAAATGCGGCACAACCTATAAGTATGAGATCGTCGCAATCATTGAAAATGACGTGCGCTCTTACTCTGCACCCGTCAGCCTGGAACCCAAAACTTCTACGCCTTCCGATGTCGGCGAGGCGAGCGTGACTGTCAAAGATGAAAGCACGATAGCTACAACCGTTGAGTTGACAGGTGAAGGTTTGACGAGCACGTATAATCTGATCGTGGAGCGGGCTGTTTTGGGAAATTCGGATTTTAGCCAAATTTCTCCGCCGGGAAATGGCAGCCTGCAATTTGATGATACGAATGTCAATACGAACCAAAATTCCTATTGTTACCGGTTTAAATATAAAAACGCCTGTAATCTCACTTCCCCGGATTACAGTCCGCCGGTATGTTCGATTTTATTAAAAAGTGGTACCGCTGAAATTTTCTGGAATGCTGATCAGCCTTTCACAGAAGCAGTTGATGCGTACGATCTGTTTGTGCTGGATGACAGCGGGAATACGCAGGATATTATTCCAAAACAAACCAGTACCAGCCACACATTG
Organism: Dyadobacter luticola; assembly: GCF_005860805.1. Taxonomy (GTDB): domain Bacteria; phylum Bacteroidota; class Bacteroidia; order Cytophagales; family Spirosomataceae; genus Dyadobacter; species Dyadobacter luticola. The sequence goes on from NZ_VCEJ01000004.1 coordinate 205,247, forward strand.
GACCTGGGTTCCGAAACGGAATTTTCATTTCAGATAGAAGCAAAAGACGCTGGTGGCCGCTTTCTAAGTAGGTCTAACATATTGAAGATCAGGAGAGAGCCGATCATTTTAATCCCCGATGCATTTACGCCAAATGGCGATGCTTATAATGAGCGGTTTGAAATTAAAGCTTATTTTATTTCTGAGTTTAAAATGTCTGTTTTCAATCGCTGGGGTGAAGTGGTGTTCAATACCAGCAACTTAACGGATAGCTGGGACGGAAAAATCGATAGTAAAGAGGCAGCGGGCGGTTATTACATTTACAAAATTGAAGCGATCGACGCATCCGGGCAGGCGGTTTCAAAAAGCGGGAGTTTTATGCTGATCAGGTAGGATTTTTCGATCGGGTTAAAAATACGGATAATACTTTTGGCTGTATCCCGTTACTAAATCATCCCCAAAGCGCACCCGAAAGTCATACTCTTGAATTTTTGTTATCATTCATCAATGTTAATTTTAAATTCCGTAGCGATTTTTATACCCTAATATTTACACACTTATGAAATTAAAATTACCCATTCTTCTTTTCATTGTTCTTTTTAAGTTGCTGCCTGAGAAGGCGTTTGCGCAGGGATTGTGCGATCGGGGCGGCGGAAGTTTTGATGTCGATTTCACGGAAGGCTGCGCTCCGTTAACGGTGCGTATTACGAACACCTTGAATAATGCACTTTCTGTTGCGTATGCAGCTGCGTACGATGGCAGATCAACAAACCCGGCTATCCAAGATGTAGCTTCCGTTACTTACAGAAACCGCGGCGTGTATACGTTATTTCAACAAGCCGTGACCAGCGCAGGCGTGGTGTATGCCTGCAAAGTTATTACCGTTTATGAAAGTCGGCCCGTTTCGGCCACCTATGCGTCTTGTGGCGGAGGAAAAATAACCCTGATCCTTGCCGAAGATCTTGTTATACCCGGCTACGATCAAGTTCTGATTGAATGGGGCGACGGGCAAACTTCTCTTTATAAAAGCGGTGACAGCTTTGTTTTTGACCATAACTACACCGATGTCAGCAGCAGTCCTACTGTAAAAATTACCGGGCAGCACATTGGCAAATCTTGTACCCAGGGCGCTGTAAATTCGTTGCCAATTTCATTTCAGCAATCTCAGCTAAATGATATTTCAATCAAATCAATTGAAATGCTGGGAAGCGGAACTTTGAGAGTTAACTATCTCGGCGTTACTGCGATTCCCACCGAAATTCAATACCGCTCAAATGGCGGAACTTATGCAACAGCCGGCCGTAGATCTTCGGGCGGTTTGCAGCCTTTCGACATTGTCAGTTTGAATGTAAATCAGGCTTATCAGGTTCAATTGTCCTATCAAGATTTATGTCAGGGAGTTTCGCAGAGCCGGGCTTACAGTAGCATGAGTTTGTCAGGAAAGTCAGAAAATGGCGCTAATGTACTGACTTGGAGTCAATATCCGGAGGCAGCTGATTTTGAGGGATACGATTTAATGCGGGACGGAGTTCTTATAAAAAGTTTCAGCTCAGTTTCTGAGGTAACTTTTACTGATCCAGATGTACAATGCGGTAGTTATTCTGAATATCAGATCATTGCTAAAATAAACGGTATTACTTCAACGTCCGCGCCGGTCGGCGTGAAAACTGAGGTTTCGACGGCGAAACCGCTCGAAAAAGCATCAGTGTCTGTGTCGGGAGAAAATCTAGTGGTTATTAAAGCAAGTGTTCCGGGAGCTGGCCCAAACAGTACTTATGATCTTTCGATCGAGAAAGCAGAAGCTGGCAGCACCACTTTCAAGAAAATTATTACGCTTTATAACCAAAGCGAATATTCGGACCCCGATGTCAAAACGAGTGAAATGTCGTATTGCTATCGGCTGAGCTACCAAAATTCCTGCGGGCAGAAGCTTCCGGTTTCCCAGCCGATGTGCACCATACTGCTTAAAAAAGAACTGACCAATCTGGTTTGGACGCCGGAATCACCATTACTTGCCGGGGTTACTAACTATAATGTAATACAACTGGGATCGGGTGGCGCAGAAAATATTCCTGTCCAGTTAAAAACTGTTTATACTATCAAGTTAAACGCGCAGAGCGATCTGCAATACAATTTTCAAGTCAGAGCAGAATCTGCGGATAGTACGTTCGAAAGCCTCTCCAACATCATCAATTACAAAAGAAGCGCCGGTGTTTTTATGCCGGATGCATTCTCTCCAAATGGCGATGGTTATAATGATCTTCTGGAAGCGAAATCCGATCAGTTACAGTCATTTAACCTGTCAATTCTGAACCGCTGGGGGCAGGTAGTGTTTTATTCCGATGACATTACAAAGAGCTGGGATGGGACCATCAATGGGTCAAATGCGCCTGTTGGGTCGTATGTCTACAAAATGACATTCGTGGACGACATCAATCAAACTGTTGAAAAAAATGGTACTTTTATGCTTTTACGGTAGGAACCATTTCCGTAAAACAAGTTTTATAAAAGCTAAAACTTAAAAAGTACAGATATGTTCGGAAATATGGCTGACATGATGGGGCTGATGGGCAAGATGAAAGATCTTCAATCCCGCATGAAAGAGGCACAGGACCAGCTCAGCACCATCACGGAAACTGCTGAGTCGGGTGGAGGAATGGTAAAAGCCACAGTGAATGGTCAAAAAACGGTAATTGGCCTGGAAATAGACCAGGACCTGATCAACCCTGATGATAAAGAAATGCTGCAAGATCTCATCGTAGCTGCCGTCAACAAGGCATTTGACAATATCGAACCAAAAATTAAAGAACATTTACAGAAAGCGACCGACGGCGTGCTCCCCAATATTCCCGGACTTGACCTGGGTGGGTTTATGAAATAACTTATGGCATCCTCTGTTGCGATTGTAATCCTGAATTACAACGGTCGTCACTATCTCGAAAAATTCCTTCCCAATATTGTCAGATATTCAGATGGCCACGACATCTGGATCGCCGATAACGCGTCAAGCGATCAATCCCTGGTTTGGCTCCAGCAACATTATCCGGATCTGCACATCCTGGAAATCGCTGAAAATAAGGGATATGCCGGCGGCTACAATGAGGCATTGCGCCAAATCAACTCCGACTATTACATTCTACTGAATTCCGATATTGAAGTGACGGAAAACTGGGTTGCACCAGTGATTTCCTTCATGGATTCCGACGAAAAAATCGCTGCCTGCCAGCCGAAAATTCTGGCTTACGACCTGCCAACCCACTTCGAATACGCTGGTGCCGCGGGCGGCTACATGGATTATCTGGGTTATCCTTTTTGCCGCGGACGGATTTTCGATACCCGGGAGGAGGACCAGGCCCAATATGATGACGAAAAAGATGTGTTCTGGGCCACGGGCGCTTGCCTTTTTGTCCGCGCGTCGGCATTTCATAAGGCTTCCGGTTTTGACGAATCTTTTTTTGCGCACATGGAGGAAATCGACTTATGCTGGCGGCTGCTGAATTTGAAATACCGGATTACATATTGTGGAAAATCAGTGGTCTACCATGTCGGTGGAGGCACTTTGCACAAATCCAATCCCCGGAAAACCTTCCTCAACTATCGCAACAACCTGATCATGCTTTTTAAAAACCTGCCAAAAGGACGGCGGTGGAAAACGGTTTTTATCAGGTTGATTCTCGATGGGATTTCCAGCGTAAGGTTTATGGCGACAGGCGCTTGGCCCGACGTCATCGCGATCATCAGGGCACATTACGCCTTTTACAGGATGATCCCCATGCTGGTAAAGCAAAATCCGCGCACAAATTATAGGGCGCCGCTGTATTACAGAAGTGTTGTGTGGGAATATTTTGTACTTGGAAAGCACCGGTTTAATCAGCTAACCGGCATTAAATCGGCTATAACTCCCAAATCGTAGGGCTGTTGTATTTTCTCCAATGCTGGCGGATTTCCATCCAGAAAGCCAGCACCAAATACAGGATAATGGGAGAGCCAAAGGTCATGAAAGTGGCATAAATGAAGTATTTACGGATGCTGCTGGCTGGGAAATTGAGCTTTTCGCCGAGCTTCGCGCATACTCCAAATATTTGGTCTTCAACAAAATACCGAAGTTTGTTCATACCTGTTTTTGAATAATCCCCTCATAATTAGCATTTTTCACCGCCGTAAACAATTACAGCGCAAATTATTTATTCAAAGGGCTGATAAATAGCGAAATACCGGTAACTCGTAAATTTGCAAAATCTTCGGGCAAAAAAATTGTTTTACAAACAATTTTTGTTTCTTTGTGATTAAAGATTTTGTAAGTTGTTCATTATAATCAAGATGTCTTGATGAAAATTGCCAAAATTTCTTTTGCTAATAGGTTGAGCCTCCCTCAATTATTTGGTAAAGTCTTTTAGTCACCTTTTTGAAACGCTTCGGATTCTTTTGTATTTTCACCTTATTTCAATTTTTTTATTTCAACCATTATGCCAACAGGTACTGTAAAATTTTTCAATGAAGCTAAGGGATACGGCTTCATCGTTGAAGACGACACAAACAGAGACATCTTTGTCCACGTGACAGGATTGGGAGGACTTACCATCCGTGAAAATGACCAAGTAGAATACGAAGTCGTTGAAGGAAAAAAAGGACTTAACGCTGTGCAGGTAAAAAAGATATAGTTATATTTTTTTTCCAAACATTAAAAATGCCGCCCCATCAGGCGGCATTTTTAATGTTTTATCCTACCCAAACCTTCACATCGTCCAGCTGAGGTAATTTCTCTTCTATTTTTAGCTTCTTCCGAAGCCCGCCCAGATCATTGAAAATTTTGTTCGGATTAGCGCTTTTCAGCTGCTCGATCGTCTGAATGTTCATTTGCTGCAAAGCCGGGATCCAAACCGCCGGTACCCCCGCATTCAGGTAATCACTTTCTTTGGCTACTTCAACTTTCTTTTCAGGACGCATTTGTGGGAAGAAAATCACTTCCTGAATGCTTGAATTATCGGTCAGCAGCATTGTAAGCCGGTCGATACCAATACCGATACCTGAGGTAGGCGGCATGCCGTATTCCAGCGAGCGCAGAAAATCATCATCCATTTCCATCGCCTCGTCGTCGCCGCGCTCCTTCAATTTCAGCTGATCCTCAAATCGTTCTTTTTGCTCGATCGGATCATTTAATTCAGAATAGGCATTTGCGATTTCCCGGCCATTTACAAAAAGCTCAAAACGCTCTACCATTCCTTTTTTGGTCCGGTGCTTTTTGGTCAGCGGAGACATTTCTACCGGGTGGTCGATGATGAAGGTGGGCTGGATAATGTGTTCCTCCACTTTTTCACCAAAAATCTCATCGATCAGCTTGCCTTTGCCCATGCTATCATTCACATCCATGCCCCATGCGCGGCATTGCTCGCGGATCGCGACTTCATCTAAAGCTTCCACGTCCAAACCGGTATATTGTTTGATCGCGTCGGTGATGCTCAGTCTTGGGTAAGGTCCTGCAAAGTCCAGTTCAACATCGCCAAATTTGGTTTTAGTCGTACCATTTACAGCGAGCGCCACCTTTTCCAACACTTCCTCTGTCATTTTCATCATCCAGAGGTAATCCTTATAAGCCACATACAGCTCTACGGTCGTAAATTCCGGATTATGCGTCCGGTCCATTCCTTCATTCCGGAACAGTTTTCCAAACTCATAAACCCCCTCAAAACCACCTACAATCAGTCTTTTCAAATGCAGCTCAGTCGCAATGCGGAGATATAGTCCGAGATCCAATGCATTATGGTGCGTGACAAAAGGTCTCGCTGCCGCGCCGCCGTGGATCGACTGCAAAACCGGCGTTTCCACTTCCAGCCAGCTATTTGAATCAAAATACGAGCGCATCGTGGTAATGATCCGGGCGCGTTTGATAAAAATATCGCGTACCTCCGGGTTCACGATCAGATCTACATACCGCTGACGATAGCGCAATTCCGGATCTGTAAAGCCGTCGTAGACATTACCTTCCTCGTCGCGTTTTACAACCGGCAGCGGGCGTAATGATTTATTTAAAATCTTAAATTCCTGAACGTGGACAGAGATTTCGCCGGTTTGTGTTGTAAAAACAAATCCGGTAATCCCGATAATATCACCGATGTCGAGGAGTTTTTTGAAAACCGTATTGTAAAGGGTTTTGTCTTCTCCCGGGCAAAGATCGTCCCGGCGGAAATAGAGCTGAATGCGTCCGCTGCTATCCTGCAACTCGGCAAAAGCGGCGCTGCCCATGATCCGGAAACCCATCAACCGGCCGGCCATGGTCACATGTTTATAATCGATCTTATTGTTCTCGTAATTTTTAAGAATGTCTGCGGCATAAGCGTTTACCACAAATTCTTCCGTCGGATAAGGCTCAATGTTCATCCGGACCAATTCCTCCCGCTTCTGACGGCGCAGTATTTCCTGTTCGCTTAGTAGCATTTTTTATTCAATAAATATTAGGGAAACGTATTTTAGAAATGTCTCTAAAGAGTCGGCAAAACTACTATTTTTTGTCGTGAATAGCGAAGATGAACCATTAAGATGCCTTCCCCGGTTGGTAGGATATACGTTGGCACGTTATTAATAACTAGAACATTTCAGCGAGAGCAAATACATTTCCTCCCGATAAGAATGCTTAAAAATCCCTTCTTTCCATGTTTGCAAGAGTTTTAAAAATCTTTGGAATTGTAGCCCTCTGTGCTGTTTTCTTGTTTGGAGCGATCGAAATCTGGGTTTACAGGAACAGAGAAAAGCTTTTCCGGACTGTACAGGAAAAAGTGAATGAAAACATCAGCGGCAACATTGAAATCGGCGACTTCAAATTCCGGCCTTTTTACGGAGGACTCGGACTCAATTTTACCCTCACGGATGTCAAGCTGACAGATAGCTTGTATAAAGTGCATAAAAAACCTTTCCTGGTAGCCGAGGCCGTGCATGTGGCGCTGGATATTGGTGGCTTTTACAAAGGAAATTTTAAGGTCAAAAATCTCGTAATCGAAAATGGCGAGATGAAAATGTTTGTCCAGCGTAACGGATACTCGAACCTTAGCCTTTTTAAATCAAACACCAAATCAAAAGAAAAGAAAGAAAAAGACAGCGATAACAGCATTTTAGATAAGCTGGGCAATCTCCGGTTCGTCAATTTCGGGGTCAATTACGCCGACTCCGTCAAGCAGAAATATTACGGCGCGCTTTTCCGGGATGCTACCAACATTATCACCGTCACGGATACTACCACGAATGCTGTTTTCAGCGGCGCCGTATTTTTTAAAGGATTGACATTCAAGCCAAAAAAAGGTGGGTTTCTGGTAAATCAGGAGACGAACCTGGCATTGGCGATGGCTTTTGACGAGGACGCCAAAAAGCTGACCATCTATCCCTCGGTACTGGAAAGCAGCACGCAGGATAAAATCGGAATCAATGGTACATTCGATTTCTCGGATTCTCTCAAACATTTTAATCTGAATTTTGAAGCAAAAAAAATTGCGATAAAAGACGCTCTGCCGCTTTTGACCTCGCGTCTGCAAACGCAAATTGATTCTATAGGCATTCAGACGACTGTGGATACGCAGGTAAAAGTTTTGGGAGAACTTACTGGTATGCAGCCGCGGGTTGATGTTTATTTTCAAACCGATACTTTCAAATATGAGTTGCCCGTCGGCACATTGCGAGGCATGAGAGCGACGGGGACTTTCACCAACCAGGCAGATACCTTGCGTGAACCTGACCCTGAAAATTCACGGTTGAGTGCGCCAAAAGTGGCCGGGTTTTTTGAAACGATACCCTTTAACCTGAAACTGGCTGTCAACGATTTTATGAATCCCCGGGCTTACCTCGACGGCCACATTGAAGCAGACTCGACGAATTTGGGTGACTTACTCGATCCGTCGCGCTACCAGTTTAAAGCGGGTTCTGCAAAGATCGATTTTCATTTTGATGGTAGCCTTAAAAACTTCTATGATCGTGTAAATGACCGTTTTGACGGAAAAATCGCGGGTAAAGTCTCACTAAATGATATTGGGATGGACTACCTGCCGCGGCGGGTACATTTGACGAAGATCAAGGGTGATTTTACATTCAACGAACAAGTGGTGGCATTTCCTGACGTCCATTTTTTTGACGGACAAAATATGCTTTACATGCGCGGCCGGCTGCTGGATCTGATCCCATACTTGTTCGGTTCGCCTAAACCTTTGAAAGCCAATGTGGACCTGAATATTCCAAACTGGCAGCTCAACTGGCTGGAAACCTTACTTGCGCCGCGGCTGACGCCAAACCGCAAGAAGAAGAAACTGAAACTATCCGAACTGCTTGATGACGCGATTGACCAGATGGAAATTACAGCCAAACTCGATGCCAAGAAGCTGACATACAGGCATTTTCTGGCGAGGGATGTAAAAGGAGAGGTGACGATCAAGGACAATGCGGTAAGTATTGAATATTTCGTGATGAAGGCTTTCGGAGGTGGTAATGTCAGGATTGAGGGGCAGATGGATAATTCGGGCGTCGGGCTGCCGAAGCTGGCAGTGAAAGGGAAAATTGGCAATGCGGATGTTCATTCTGTTTTTTATTCGTTCGACGATTTCAGGCAGAAAGCGATCACCCACGAAAATTTGAAAGGTGTTCTGAACACGGATTTTGAATTTGAAACCCGTTTGAATAACAATGTTAAGCTAATGCCCGAAACCATGCAGGGCAGGCTCCATTTCGATCTCAGAAATGGTTACATTATTAATTTTGAGCCTTTTATGAAAATTAAAAAGCTGATTTTCAAGAGGCGGAATTTTGAGGAAGTTCGTTTTGCGCCAATCCGTAATGACATCAAGCTGCGCGGACAAGAAATAGAAATTGCACCGATGGAGATAGAATCGAACGTCGTGACACTCTATCTGGACGGGATTTACAGCTTCGGAAATAAAACGGATATCAATATACAGATCCCGCTGAGCAACCTCAAAAAGCGGGATTCGACCTACGTACTCGATCCGAACAATGCCGAAAAGAAGGAGGGCTCGAAGATATTTTTACGCGCGATCGACGAAAATGGCGAGGTAAATATCAAGCTCGCCTTCCGCAAGAAAAGGGATAAGGATAAGGACAAAGAGAAAAATAAAGGCAAGGACGAACCGGCAGAAATCAAGCCGGAAGACATTGAACAGTAGTCTTAATCTTCGTTGCTGAACATATAGCCGACGCCTTTCAGGGTCTTAATGTAGCTGTCGCCAAGCTTTTCACGCAATTTCCGGATATGTACATCCACGGTCCTTTCGAGCACGTAAATGTCTGCACCCCAGATCTTTTGCAATAATTCGTCGCGGCTGAAAACCTTATTAGGTGTCTGCGCCAGGAAAAAAAGTAGTTCAAATTCTTTTTTAGGCAAGATCACCGATTTTTCTCCCGCCTGCGTCACCGTATAATTTTTCCGGTTGATAGACAAGTCACGGATTTCGATGGTATCTCCCGACTCGGCTTTCTGCGCTTCCCGTCTGAAAAGTGCATTGATCCGACTCATCAGCGCCCGCGGCTTGATCGGCTTGGTAATGTAATCGTCGGCGCCCACGTCAAATGCAGCCACTTCGGAATATTCCTCGGAGCGGGCGGTCAGAAAGAGAATGTAGGTGTTTTTAATTTCGGGATTTTGGCGAAGGATCCGGCCGGTTTCGATGCCGTCGAGTTGCGGCATCATAATGTCGAGGAGGATCAGATCGGGAATAAATGTCTTTGCCATCTCAATGGCTTTCTTCCCGTTTGAGGCAGTCTGTACAGAGTAGCCTTCCTTGTTTAAATTATATTCCAGCAGTTCAACGATATCGGAGTCATCATCAACGACCAGGACTTTCGGGGCTGATGCTGCAGATTTTGCGGTGCTCATGGTTTTTGTGATTAAAACGCGATTCGAAATTAGCGGATGTGATGTTCACATTACATGCACAAGCGGATTATTAACACAAACATAATATCATTGGTAAGTAATTTTGTAGAAATCACCCTGCTCGTTTGTGATCAGCATATCGGTATTGTTCAAAAAAATAAGCGCCTCAGATTGCTTCTTCACAAGCCTGAAACAGCCAACCGGTTTTTTAAAATTAATCTCTTCACCCGACACTTCAAAAGTGAGCACTTTGCCGTAGGTCAGCAGGGCAAATGTTTTCCCATCGGGACTCATATCCGCCGAAGTTACCTGGCTGCTGACCTGAATGCTATCGACCGGCGTCAGCTTGTATGTGCCTTTTTCGGCAGGAAGTGTATATACTTTTACAAACTTGTCCTTGCCCCAGTTTTTTGAGAAAAGCCAGAGTTTTTGATCGTGATAAAAAAAGGCCTCAAAATCGTTTGGAGCGTCTTTATCGACTTTTTTAAAGGGATATTGAAAAGAAATTTTCTCGGTAGTGGAAGCTGTGGGATTGTACTTATAAATGTCCAGCGACTTCCTCGTGCCTGCATTATTCCCAAAATCGCCGATGTAAATGTTTCCACTCGGGTCCTGCGCCAGATCTTCCCAGTCCACATTCTGCGTACCCGGAATGCTTTTTGTTGAAATCAGCTTGCCTGTGAGGTCAAACTCGTATAGTTCAGGCTTGCCGCCGCTGTCATTGTGCGTCCAGAATGTACTTTTTCCGCCTGCTCTGGCCAGTCCCGAACTTTCGGAGGCCTGGGAGGGAAGCTTGCCTATTTTACTAATTTTGTAATGTGACCGGACTTTCCTGAAATCATTCGTTCTCTGATCAGGTTGACAGGTACAGAGCAGGGTTTTTACCGCAAACCACACATATATTGCCTTATTCATGAATCCAACGTTACGTCCCGTTCCAAACAAAGATAGAGAAACGCCCCTGTACCTGAAGCTGGCCAGCACGCTGGTCGCCCTCATCGCCACAGTTTACATTCTCTACGTACTTCGGGAAACAATCATTCCTCTGGCATTTTCTATCCTGCTTGCGATCCTGCTTTACCCGGTTTGTGGTTGGCTTGAAAGACATAAAGTGCCGCGCATCGGGGCGATTTTGCTGAGTATCCTCACCTTATTTACGGTCATCGCCATACTGCTTTACGTGGTTTCTCTTCAAATCGGCAGTTTTGCCGAGGAGCTGCCCAGGATCACCGAAAAAGCTGAAATCATCATGGACAAGACGCTGACGATGGGGGAGCAGTATCTCAACATCAGTCGCAGCCAGCAGGTAAGTGAGGGTAAAAAGTACCTGGTGAATGCGTTAACCGAGGGGCGCGCCGTTTTGTTAAACACCCTGGTAACTACCACTGGCGCGATTTCAACATTCGTTTTAATTCCGCTATATATTTTCTTCTTCCTGCTTTACCGCGATTTTTTCAGGATGTTCGTACATAAAGCGATCAAGAATGTGCCGAATGAAGATTTGAATGTCCTGCTGAAAAAAATCTATGAAGTGATCCAAAGCTACCTGTCCGGTTTGTTCCTGGTAATTGTGATTGTAGGTGTGCTAAACAGTATTGGTTTGCTCATTTTAGGCATCCCGCACGCGATCTTCTTCGGATTTCTGGCTGGATTTTTAATTCTAATCCCCTATATCGGCATCCTGATCGGCTCGGTACTACCCGCTTTATTGGCGATCGTCACGATGGATTCGCCCTGGTATGCGGTGGGAGTGATAGGGGTGATGAGTTTTGTGCAGTTTCTGGAAGGTAATTTTATTACACCCAACATTGTGGGTTCAAAAGTGAGCGTAAACCCGCTTGCTGCCATCGTAGCCCTGTTCTTGGGCGGGCAGCTCTGGGGACTTTCCGGCTTAATCCTGGCATTACCAGTTACCGCAATCCTGAAAGTGATCCTCGATACCATTCCAAGTCTCGAACCTTTCGGATTTTTGTTGGGGGAACCCGTACACGAGGTAGAAGCTGAAAAAGAGGAAATCAGGAAGGAAGTGGCGGCTGAAAAAGATTTCAAGAAAAAACCTTATCGCAGATACCGCAACAAACCGCGGAAAAGGCCGGATGGGTCAACATTCCCACCATCGACAGCAGGCCCGGCCGGAAATCCTGCGGGAGGCTCGTTAAATGCTTAATTTTTTTTCGGCTGGACTTTCTCCACGCTGATTCCCACGCTTAGAATAAAAGGCAGCGGATTTTGCCGCATGGATTGGGTAAGTGTAAAGGTGTAAACGCCTGATCGGGGAAAATGATAGTTTTTCAGAAAAGGTATTTTATGATCAAAAAGGTCGCCCAGACCATTCCCGAAAGGTTTTCCTGTGGTTTCATTAGATAAAAAAACTTCCTCTAATGTATTGGTAATCATCTTATTGTCCGGTCCGATAAACTGTCGGTTCATGTAGAGATTATAATAAGGATATTGGAGCGCGTTTCTTAAAACATAGTACAGGTTATAAGCCTGCACCGTGTCCTTGATCTCCACCTTGAAAGTCGGTTTATTCTTGATATACCAAAGTCCGTCCTTAATATCTTCATGCGCATTGTACACCACATTCTCATTGCAGGAAGTGAGAAATGCACCAAAAATGAGCAGGACGGCAAGTTTTAAAAACCTCATGAAAATGATTTAAGAGCTGGTTTGTTCGGAAAAATAGCGGCTCAGCCAGGAATGTGACGCCTGGATTTTCCAGCGGTTCATCCACTGCGCTTTCGTACTTACCTGGTTGTCAAAAATGGTGGTATCCGGATGAATGATCTCATCCATCACCGCTTGTCTGATTTTGGGGACAGGAATTGTTTGAACCTCATGATTATCATCCAGATAAGCCAGCGAGCGGTCAAAAAAATCAATGTTCATGCGCTGCCCGATTTCTTTCAGCCAATGTGTGGAAGTATCAATCGAACATCCGCTGGGCAGCTCATCGCGCTCATCCACAGCGATTACCACAAAACGGTTTTCAAATATCTTTCCCGAAGCCGTCAATTTTTTTCCGTGCGCCTGCCATTCGTCGAGCGAAGCTTTCAGAGTTTCAGTAATGATGCCGGTTTCCTGGTCGGTCAATGCCCTGCCCGACTGGTAGATCCAGATCCTGGCCTGTAAATCGATGGAGCTAAAAGGAATATACATAGTAGATCAGCGGTTGAATCGTAAAAATAACGTTTAATTATAACCCTTCGGCCTGCGCAATGAGTTCGGCCAGGTCGTAGATTTTGACAGAATCCTCTTTTTCCTTGTTTTTAAGCCCGTCGGTCATCATTACCATACAAAACGGGCAGGCGACGGCAATCGTATGGGCGCCGGTTTGTAAAGCCTCTTCAATGCGCTCAATGTTGATATCTTTCCTGCCTTTTTCGGGCTCTTTAAACATTTGTCCGCCACCCGCGCCGCAGCAAAGACCTTTGGTTTTGCACCGCTTCATCTCCACCAAATCAGCGTCCAGCGATTCTAAAACGTGTCGCGGAGCCTCATAAACATCATTTGCCCGGCCAAGGTAGCAGGAATCGTGAAATGTGATTTTTTTTCCTGTAAATGCCTGATTTCCTTGCGTACGTATGCGGCCCTCGTTGATGAGCTGCTGCAAATATTCTGAATGATGCAGCACCTCGTAGTTTCCGCCCAGCTCGGGATATTCGTTTTTTAAGGTGTTGAAACAATGCGGACAAGCTGTCACGATTTTCTTCACACCGTACATATCCAGCACCTGAATGTTGGACATCGCCAGCATCTGAAATGTAAATTCATTTCCTGCGCGCCGTGCAGGGTCGCCGGTACAGCTTTCTTCTGTCCCTAAAACAGCAAATTTGATCCCGGCTTTATTCAGGATTTTTGTAAAAGCAATGGTCACTTTCTTGTACCGATCATCAAAGGAGCCGGCGCAGCCTACCCAGAACAAGACTTCGGGCGTCTCATTCTGCGCAGCCATTTCGGCCATCGTCGGGACTTTATATGTTTGCTCTTCCATTTTTATATTTAAAAAACCGCTTTATCGATAAAATAAAGGCGTTTTACTCATTCAGCTTCTGTGCCCAGTTAAGCCGGTCGCCGGGCGAAAACTTCCATGGAGCCTGGTTCGTTTCCAGGTTTTGAAACATCATATTCCACGAATTCGGCGCTTTCGATTCGTCCATAATGTTGTGGCGGCGCAGCTGTAAAATAATGTCCATCGGGTTAATGAGCACCGGACATTCCTGCACGCAAGCATTGCAAGTAGTGCAGGCGAGGATTTCTTCTTCAAGGATATAATCACCGATCAGCTGTTTCCCATCGTCGACAAATTCGCCTTTATTCGCCAGCATATTTCGTCCCACATCTTCCAGCCGGTCGCGCGTATCCATCATGATCTTGCGCGGTGAGAGCTTTTTGCCGGTAATGTTGGCCGGACAAGCCGAAGTACACCGCCCGCATTCAGTACAGGAATAAGCGTCCATCAAATTCTTCCAGCTCAGATCCTGGACATCCTTCGCCCCGAAATGTTCCGGCACCACAGCGCCTTCCTGCGGCTGATCCAGCCCGAGCATAATACGGACTTCGCTGGTAATCACCGGCATATTATCCATTTTTCCTTTCGGTACCAGCTTCGCAAAATAAGTATTCGGGAAGGCGAGGACAATGTGCAAATGTTTGGAATAGGTGACGTAAACCGCGAAAATGAAGATACCCGTAATGTGAAACCACCAGGCAAACCGCTCAATGATGATTAGCGGCTCCGTACTAATACCTGCAAAAATGGGTTTCAGGAATTGACTAAACAGAAAAGTGCCTGTTTGAGTATAATGTGCATTGTCCCGATCCTGCAAAACACTATCCGCCGCATTCATGGAAAGAATCGCAATCATCAACACAATCTCAAAGACGAGAATCAGCTTGCCATCCAGCGCAGGCCAGCCATGCATTTCGCGGTGGCGCTCCGGTTGCAATCGTGGCACCTTTACAATGCTCCTGCGGATCAGGAAAATCACGCAGGCGACTAACACACCCACGGCTAAAAATTCAAAGAAGCTGATCAATATGCCGTAAAATCCACCAACCATCGGCGCAAAAACGCGGTGCGTACCAGCAATGCCGTCAATTACAATTTCGAGAACCTCAACATTAATCAAAACAAATCCAAGGTAAACCGCCAAATGCAGGAAGCCGATCAGCGGGCGGTCAAACATTTTCTTTTGCCCGAAAGCAATACGCAGCATCATCGAAAGTCGCTTTCCTGGCTGATCGCGTCTATCCTCGTCACGTCCAAGTCTGATCGTTTTACCGATCACGCCCACGCGCCTCGCCACAAGCCAACCCGTGGCCGCTAGGAGAAGGATAAATATGACTTGCTGAACAATTTCCATGGTAAAACCGGCTCAATAGTATGCAAGCATACCTAAACAAATATGAGAAAAATGTAGTACCAAGACAATCTCCAAAAATTAATTTGGAAATTTTTGGAAAATCGGCGCCGAACACTTGCTGAATACCAAACACTTGCAAAAAATCAGCCTTAAATTCCAAAAAATAATTTGGCATTCAATTTGGAAAGCCAGGACAGCTTTCTATTTTTGCACTCCCGAAAGGAACCAATTGAGCCTGGTGATGTAGCTCAGTCGGTAGAGCAAAGGACTGAAAATCCTTGTGTCGGCGGTTCGATTCCGTCCATCACCACAGAAAAAGCCGCTACGAGCAATCGCAGCGGCTTTTTTGTTGTTTGCGTAGGATTCTTTTTTCCAATTGCAAAAATTTGAACTAGTCCGGATACCTGTTAATGTACCCAGTGTATAGCCCGTACATCCGCGTCTGCATGTCAGTAAGTCCATAGCAAAAAGAAACTTCTGGCACACTGATTCCTCCTTCATGATACCTACGTTTCACAAAAATGGTCAGGCAATCCCGCTCCCATTTGTAACGCTTTAATCCCCATTCTTCCGAGTACTCGTAATCTCCCGGATACGTCTTTTGAAGCTCTCCTATAATCTCCTGATCGGTTTTGCAACTGTCCTCAATTAGATCGAATGCGACGCCATAGATCAGCTGTTTCCTGATGATATCAGGTAATCCTTTTGGATCTCCCATTCCATAATCCCATTCGAAAAACCATTCCTCGGAAATGTTTTTGCCAGCCATTCCCTCAGTTTTTAGGTGGTTAAAATAGCGGGAAAACCCATTCCTTCTCGTTTTCATCACATCACCGACTCTAATAGGAAATTGAAAGTGAATGCCTCTGAAGCTTATATTTTCCAGCTGGTCACATGTTCCATCAGTTTTACAGGAATCGACAATCAAGGAAGCTATTATGAAGATTACAAAAAAAAAGGGCGAACCAATGACAACGATGAACACGACATATAGAAACTTTCTCATGGACGGCCATTTTGTTGACTGTTCTATAAATAATTTTTTATTATGGACAAGTTGAATCTGCTTCCTTTGTACTTATCAGCGCATTGCCTTTTATAAATACCAGCCCTTGTTGGCCTAAGTCTGTTGCCGTTTTAACACGACTAACCCACTGTTCGGTAGTACCCGAGCCGTTAAAGTGAGAAAATATTGCACTTCCAGCAGCATTATTTTCTTTATCCATCTTCGAATCCAACCCAGCTTGTCCCGATTCATGTGCCCCTGCTAGCGTTTCGGCAGATTTTTGGGTAAAAGTTTTGGCGTTAAAAATTAGAAAGAGCGCATGCTTGAATGCATTTGCTTTACAGGTGGCGCATGTTGACCCACAGTAATTAAACATCAGAGCAGTACTGGTCTGAGCAGCATAGGCATTAGCCGCATACATAAGCCGCATAGTGAACTTATAACTTGCAATATTATCACCAAGTGCATCCAATCCCTGGTCTTCCAAGGGACTCAAACCTCGGCCTGTCAGTACCATCATTAAATTGTTATAATCCGTTTTAACAGCGTTTCCGAAAGTAGAAATCAAGTCCTTAATTCTAGTGACCATGGTTATATCCTGTGAATTAAGAATTGCGATTTCAGTTGATGTGAAGTTGATTCCTTTGCTGGATGCAATGCTGATCAGCGGTGCAACCGTCGCATTCGCTGTAACCACAGGGCCAGGATTTTGCGGATTCGGATTGCAGGGAGTCGTTGAAGTTCGTAAGCCGCCACCATTGCAGGGGTCGTATCCTCCGCCTGGATTTGGTATCGTTCCTCCTCCTGTACCTCCGCCACCTGGCATGCCCCCTGAAGGAGGAATATAGGCATCAATGCAAGTTGTGACTATATTATAAAGAAATTCAAAAGAATACTTGCTTCCATTTGGACAATTGCAGGAGGCGTGCTGTGCATTGTGGCAGCATAAATGTTCCACAATCTCCGACAGTACCATTACAGAAGCACAAACCGGCTGTTGATCCACTCGCCCGCCAGGTCTTCCGCTAGAAGGCAGGTCGTCGTAGTTGTTCATGATCACGGTTCCGTAGAAACTACGTTTTCGGTCTTTTCGGTACTCCCTTATCCAATTCTTGTCCGGGAAATACCAGGCAAGATATGCTTTGACGCCAGTATCGGTTGAATCGATAATAATGTTTCGAAAAACCTCGCCGGTGTGCGATCGTCTGTATACGGGGATCGTATATGTCGTGTGGTTATTGACTGAAATCCTTCTCACGCTATCTGTGGTGCTCGGTCTGACCCGAAAATCGAGTAGCGGTTCTTCGGCTGTCCGAAGTCCAGCTTCGGCGTTCGATCGGAAATGATCGTATAGTTCTTTGTCTTTAAAGCCTTCAATCTGCTTCAGAAAGTCATTGTAACTGAGCATTGTATTTTCAGTTCTGGCTGTTGCACTCTGAGGACTCTGGGATGCATTTTCGCTTTCAAAATTATCCTGGCAAGACTGGTTTATCAGGGCAAAAACAAGAACAAGAAGAATTAAAAGGTGCGGTGTAACGCGCCTGGACGGAGAGAGTTTTTTCATAAAAATAGTTTGTAAAGGGATGAATAATTGCAGCACTCTGTATGCTGCGCTTAAATATCCAATACTTTACAAACCTTGGAAAAAGCGTTGAACTAACGGTTGAAGAGGATTATCTAACGGATAAATCTTGTAAATCTGCTTAATAGTATAGTAATCGTACTATACTATGTAGAAATATTAATGAATTCAAATAGAAATTGCCTAATAGTACTTTACGTTATTTGTTAACATACTTACAGCGAGAAGCTTAATTAGAAGGCTACCGCTAAGTAATAATTTTCGTCGTTCTGATATCACGAAACTTTTTCATAAACGTATACTTTACATCAGATCCGTTGTGCATTATCATTTTTGCACCGCTTACTTTTAGCACGAAAATAAAGTAGCAATCAACTAAACTATTCACACAATGAACTTCAAAATCATCCCTCTCCAAAATCCCCAAACCCAAATTTGCTTGCATCGCGATTGCTCCGAATCCGGTGAGGAAATCGTCCGTATCACTACATACGTTACTAACTCGACAGGTACCGAGTTAATGTTGGAAAGAACTGCAAAATTCTCGGATGCGCAGACGGCTCAATGTTTCGTGGAGGATTATTCTGAGGCTTCGGCCAGTAAGTTTGTTTCGCGATGCGTTGAGGAAGACAAAATTTGGATCTCGTAACCAGGCAAACGCATTTTAGATGCAGAAGACTATGACAAGAGCCAGTCGGGGCTTAGCCGCCAAAAATCCGCCGGTCGGTAATCCGGTCGCGGTGGGTTTCAAGAAACACACAGAAGGATTTGATCTGCTGAATCTGATGTGCAAAATCCAGCGTATGATCATAATCTTCAAAATACACCTCCTTAAAATCCGTAATGATGTAGCGCAAACTGCGGATGCCTTTTCCGCGTAGTGCAGGTAGATAAAAATTCTGGTGGCTGATGGCGTAGCAGCCGGGTTCGTATTTGCTGGTGGTTTTGATATCGACGGCCATGATTTTGCCTAAAACATCAACATAACCATACATTAAAACATCATCGAGCTGGTATTCGCAGTATACCTGCGTTTTCAGCATTGGACGGGGGAGCAGCGCGCGGACTTTTTCCAGGATTTGATAATCGTACAAATCTTCATCCATTCCTTTGATCACCGCCTCTTCAAATGATGCACCGCGCTTTTGGGCTTCGGTTTGCGGGACGGGTACCCGGTTAACTCTGTTAAGCAGTTCATTTTCATCAATATAGCCTTTTTCAAAACGATCGAAAACATTGAGTAACGTTGGATAGAGCTTGTACTTAACGGCGTTAACGGACATGTTCATGATGGGCGTACAACCCGGTTAGATTCATTTTGGTTTTCCGAATCGGCAAGTTAGGGACAAAGAAAGAAAACTGAACTTATCATTGGGCGTATCGCTGTAACTGTCGCTTTCCTCCGGATTGATCAGTCGCCTGCCGGAAGTCGCGTCCATTTTATCAGTTCTTACAAAGTAAAAACGGTAATCGATCCCCAGCTTACAATTCGGTAGCAATTCATATTCCAGACAAGTTCCGAGCGGCAATATTCCCTCACGCGTTTTCTTGATTCCGGTCGGTCCTTTGGCGGGTCCCCAGCGGAGAAAAAGTCGGTTTCTGGCACTGAGCTGGCTATTTGTGAATCTTAGCAGCTTGTCGTCGTCAATGTTAAATGCATTTGCACTGAAATAAATTTGACCTAAACCTCCATAAATAAAAAAGTTAACTGGCCCCGGTTCCAGCCGATTAAATTGCTCTGTAAGGTTCCACTTTGCCAGACATTCAATCGTAATAAACTCATTGATAAAATAAGAATTAAAGAACGCCTGCTTTTCTCCGCCCACTTTTCCGGCATTATAATCTAAGTGCAGCGCGAAGTTTTTAATGAAATTTTTTCCAAGACTCACGCCAATCACACTGCGCATATCCTGGTCGCCAAGCTCGCCGAAAAATTGGGTAAGCCCGCCGCGAAATGTCAACGAATATTGGTGACTGTCTTTCCGGATGTAACTTTTTTTGCTGCTAATTCCATTCGTAGAAGGTTTTCGCCAGGTTTGCTGAGCATGGGCGCAAATTGCTAGCAGACTGAATAAGAGAATAAGTGGGCGCATATCAATGTGGTTTGGATCAGACATTTTGTTTCTATGATCCTTTAGACGTGCGTTTGTGCGATAGGTAACAGACTCGCCGCCAAATTGGACCGCGGCGGGAACGCGATAACCGTATTTATCTGTTAGTTTTGTTCCCTAGTGCATTTATCGGAAGCAAAAATGAGTGTCGTACCATACAAGGACAAAGACGGAAGTAAAAGAGAGCAGGTAGCTGAAATGTTCGACAACATTTCTCCCAAATACGATTTGCTCAACCATGTTTTGAGTGGTGGTGTAGACATTTACTGGCGGAAGCGGGCGATTAAGCT
Organism: Dyadobacter luticola; assembly: GCF_005860805.1. Taxonomy (GTDB): domain Bacteria; phylum Bacteroidota; class Bacteroidia; order Cytophagales; family Spirosomataceae; genus Dyadobacter; species Dyadobacter luticola. The sequence continues at coordinate 225,449 of NZ_VCEJ01000004.1, forward strand.
GCTCAAAAAACAGCAGCCGAAAGTGATCCTGGACATTGCCACCGGTACCGGCGATTTTGCGATCGAGGCACTTTCACTGAAACCCGACAAGATCATTGGCGTCGATATTTCGGAAGGAATGCTGGCCGTGGGACGCGAGAAAATCGCCAAATTGGGCAAGCAGGACATCATTACGATGCAAAGCGGTGACTCCGAAAGTTTGTCTTTTACAAACAATTATTTTGACGCGATCATCGTTTCGTTTGGAGTACGCAATTTTCAGGATTTACTGGCCGGGTTGACCGAAATGAACCGCGTGATGAAGCCAGGAGGGACTTGTGTGGTGGTAGAATTTTCCAAGCCCAAAAGTTTCCCTTTCAAGCAACTTTATAATTTTTATTTCAAATACATATTACCTGTCATCGGTAATGCCGTTTCAAAGGATAGTTCGGCGTATACATATCTGCCCGAATCAGTTCAGGCGTTTCCAGATGGAGAGGCTTTTCTTGAAATTTATAAAAAAGCAGGTTTCATAAACACCAAATGCATACCACTTACCTTCGGGATCTGTTCAATTTACATCGGTCAAAAGTAATTTTTGGCATACTGCTGCTGGCATTGACAGCCCACGAAACACACGCACAAGGCATCGGCTACCGGAGAAAACATCTTGAATATTACGATGATAAGCCGATACATTACGGGATTTTGTTCGCGGTCCCTTTCACGCGTTTCAACATTAAGCATAGTAACGATTTCATTCCGAAAGATTCGGCGTATGTGATCCAGTCGCCCACCAGCGCGGCGTTCAGGATGGGGTTTATCGTCAATGCTTTTCTGACGGATCATTTCGATTTGCGCACGACGCCTTCGGTTTCGCTTTATGACCGTAATGTCAAATTCAACTATCCAAATGGTACCGAGAAGACAGAAAAACGGGAATCGACCTGGATCGAAATTCCGATTATGCTGAAATACAAATCGTTGAGGCGCGTAAACTCGCGTATGTACATGCTCGCCGGCGCGACGCTCGGATTGGAAACCAATGTAAAAAGGAGTCGCGGGGGCAGCGGGAGCGGGCGGCTGGATACCAAGTCAAGCGATGTATCACTTGATTTTGGGGTAGGTTACGAGCAATTTTTCGAATTCTTCAAATTCTCACCCGAGCTGCGTTTTTCGCAAGGTTTGACAAATATGTATCAGCCCACAAAAAATTCAACCGGCGTAGGAATCCAGAAAATGACAACTCATACAGTTACGCTGTATCTGAACTTCGAATAATTGTTAGCTGATCCTCAGAGTCTTGCAAATTATTTCATTTTTTTTGCCTGAAATGTTTGCAGAAAAAAGTTTAGTCGCACATATTTGCACTCCCAAACGACGGGAAAAGGGAGTTTAGCTCAGTTGGTTCAGAGCATCTGCCTTACAAGCAGAGGGTCGGGGGTTCGAATCCCTCAACTCCCACAAGACAAAAGCATCGAGAAATCGGTGCTTTTTTTGTTTTTAGCCTCAGAGCATCTGCCTTACAAGCAGAGGGTCGGGGACGGTCGGCCGCTGCCGTTCGAATCCCTCAACTCCCACGGAAGGAAAAGCATCGAGAAATCGGTGCTTTTTTGTTTTTGGCCTAAGCGCATCGAGAAATCGATGCTTTTTTTATGCCCAAAATTATTCGTTGCCTGCATTTCTATCTTCAAAACACACGCACGATTTCACTGGAAAAAGATTTGTAAGCCCGGGTAAAACTTTTTCGATCATCATCTATTACGTATATTACTTTTTGTTGGACATAGCCGCAGGGGTTGAGTATTAAAATATTCCGCTAAGGACCTGAACTATGTCCGACGATCGAACGATATCGTTCCCTACTATGATGAAAAGATATGAGACCTGAAAACATATTGTGTGTCACCGATGCGGACAGTATCCGCATGTGCAAGACCGGTACAATTATTAATCAAAATCAAAAAGCAGGCGTTTCAGAGCAGATTACCGGGTTTTTTGAAGGTATTTTAAGCACTAAAAACTGGCCGGCCAGGTGGTATTGCGGAGAGTGGACAGACTTTCATGGTTGGCTCTATATCATTTCGGACCTTCTGATTTGGAGTGCGTATTTTCTCATTCCGGTATTTTTGATGAAAGTGGTCATGTCCCGGCGTGACTTTCCTTTTCCCAAAACCATCTGGCTTTTTGTAGCATTCATTGTACTCTGCGGTACAACCCATTTTATCGATGCACTGATTTTCTGGGTGCCGGTTTACAGGCTTAGTGCACTGGTGCGGTTCTTCACGGCGGCGGTTTCTCTTACGACGGTTTTCTACCTTTTTAAAATTTTCCCCAACATTCTTTCTATCAGGTCGGTGTCTGATCTGCAGAAGGAAATCACGGAGCGCAACATTGTTGAAGAAAAGCTCGCGGCGAGCGAATTTCTTCTCACCGCGGCGGGTGAAGTGGGCAGGCTGGGCGGCTGGGAGTTTGATCTGACAACCAAAGAATTCAAGTGGACGCAAACCTCTGGGGAAATCTTTGAAATGGATGAAACATTGATTGTTACGGAAGAAGATCTGCTGCAATTTTTCTCTGAGACAGACCAGATGACGATCAAACTGGCCTTGCTCAACTCCGCCGGTACCAAAACTTCCTGGGACCATGAGTTGAAAATGCGCACTTCGAGGCACGGAAAATGGGTGCGTTTTTCGGGCAGCGCGGTCATCGACCGAAATGATGAGGTGACCAAGATCCGCGGCGTGATCATGGACATTGACCGATACAAAACGGCCGAGCTGAATCTGATCAAATCGATCGACCAGATGGCCCAGCAGAACAACCAGCTTAAAAACTTTACCCACATCCTTTCAAATAACCTTCGTGATCATTCCAGCAACATTGAGTCTCTGACCACTTTTGTAGACGAACCTGCGCTGTCAGACGGAAACCTGGCGGTTTTTCAAAGGATTAAAACAGTTTCAAAAAACCTTGACCATACGCTGAACGATCTTTCGGAGATTATTAAGATCAGGGATAATAACGCGGAAAGCGAGGAACTGGACATTTATAAGGTGACCAACAGTGTGCTTTCGATCCTCAGCGAGAGCATCATCGAAACTGGTACGACCGTGGATTTAAAATACGATTTTGACACGATTATTTTCCCACAGGCTTATATGGAAAGTATCCTGATCAACCTGATTTCGAATGGTATCAAGTACAAAAGAGACAATGCACCCGCGCACATTTCATTGAAATTTTACCTCAATGGCGAAGGAATAAAAGAGCTGCGCTACACCGACGACGGGAAAGGGATCAACCTGGATTTGCACGCCGATAAGGTTTTTGGGCTCTATAAAACTTTCCATAATCACAAAGACGCGCATGGTGTCGGGTTGTTTTTGATCAAAAATCAGATCGAGGCGCAGGGAGGAAGAATACAGGTTTTCAGTAAAGTGAACCAGGGTACAACCTTTAAAATTACTTTTAATGAGTATGCCTGAAAGATTTCCGGCAAGTTAACGGTAGGTTCTCAGTGCGCTGGTATCGCCCAGTTCGGCAAGAATCTTTTTCATTCCGTCGATATTCATCTGCAACCCCACTTCGGCGTCGGAAGCGAATTCTTCGTTGATAATCCCGACAGGGCCATTGTATCCACTGTTTTGCACAATCCGCATCATTTCCAGCTCAGCATCGCCTTGTCCGACCGGTACTACTTTAACCGGATTTCCTTTGATCAGTCCGGCGAGGTTGACGGCCATTAAATGCGGTAGGATTTTTGGAAAAAATTTCGGGAATGTTTCCAGCTGTTCCTCCGCATGATGGAAGTTGTAAACAATACCAATGTTGGGTTTTTTCAAATAATTGATGATTTCCAGCTGGTTCTCAGGCTCGCCATACCAGCCGCCGTGGTTATAAATGCCTACGGTGCAGCCAATTTCCGCCGCTTTGTCGGCAATGTAAGCGATGACCCGGGCATGCGCATTTATTTTTTCCTGCTGCGACATCTGGTCCAGATCTTTGATTCCGCCGACCATGCACCATATCTGCGTCTTGACCTTGTGACGTTTCAGTACATCAATGATCGCAGCAAAATTTTTGTCCGTTTCAGGCTGCGGGCCGGAGTATAGCCAGAATGCCTGCAACTTAATTTTATGGGCTTTCAAAGCGTCCAGTTCTGCATCGAATGTCGGAATGTGTTTCTCACGCCAGTCATAGGCCAGCTTATTGATTCCCAGCTTGTTCAGCATTTCCGCACGCTCCACCGGGCCACGATTTTTGGAATCAAATGGTACAATGCACCACGCGATCAGGTTGTCTTTTTTATAAATATCACCATTCCCTTTTTTGTTTTGTGCCAAAATCCTGGTGGAAATAAGGAGTGCTATTGCACACAAAATGAATGCTTTACAGCATTTTCCCGGTAAAATGTTTCTGATCATTTTCGTCATGATTTTTGGCTGACTAAAAAGGGAATGGTGAAATAACATTATAGCTGGACCTGCTGCTTCGTTTCCGCCGAGCGAAGTCCTGCTTCCAAAACCTGAATGATTTTCAAACCATCAGAAAAATCAGGTTTGATAGAAATACCTTTCTCCACGGCGTCCACAAAATCGACTACCGCATGCACGAAAGCGTGCTCATAACCAATGATATGTCCGGCCGGCCACCAGTTATTGGCATAAGGATGCGCGGCTTCCGTCGCAAGTATGGTACGGAAACCCTGGTCCCCCTCGGCGTCATTTCTCGAAAAATATTGCAGCTCATTCATTCTTTCCAGATCAAATGTAATGCTGCCTTCGCTCCCGTAAATTTCAAATGTCAGCCGGTTTTTTCTGCCGCTCGCAAAACGTGTCGCTTCAAATGACCCCACCGCGCCATTTTTAAATGTTACCATCATTAATGCTGCATCGTCCACAGTTACTTCACCCATTTCAGTTCCGAGAGAAGTTGCAGAGAGGCTACCGGATGCATTTTCATCGGCAATCGGGCGCTCTTTGATAAAATTGGCTGTCAGGCACGAAACCGTATCAATGTCGCCCACCAGAAAATGCGCCAGATCGACCGCATGCGAATTCAAATCCCACTGAGGCCCGGCTTGTGCAGTTTCCTTGCGCAGCTGCCAGGTTAGCGGAAATGCCGGGTCCACAATCCAGTCTTGCTGGTACGCACAGCGCCAGTGAAAAATCCGCCCGATTTTGCCGTCTTCAATCATTTTTTTGGCGTGCGCCACCGCTGGTGTCCGGCGGTAATTGTGGTTGAGATAGTGGGTAACCTTATTTTCTTCACACACTTTCAACATTTCTTCCGCTTGTACGCTGGTCATCGAAAGTGGTTTTTCGCAGAAGATATGCTTGCCGGCTTTTGCCGCGGCGAGCGCGATTTCGTAGTGCAGGTTTTGCGGCAGCGCAATGTCGATAATGTCAATATCCGGGCGTGTAACCAGCTTTTGCCAATCCGTCTCAATGTCCTCCCAGCCCCAGTTATCGGCAAATTCCCGCACCGATTCCTCGTTTCTTCCACACGCGGCTTTCAGTACCGGCGTCACCGGCATATCAAAAAATAAAGGTGCTTTTTTCCAGGCGTTGCTGTGCGCCCGGCCCATAAACTTGTAACCTACGATGCCAACGTTGAGCTGTTTTTTCATTGAAGCGGTAAAGGATTTTGTACGCGATGTGAAATTGGATTTTACCAAAAATATTAAAACTTTTGCGATTGCATGTACGCCGCAATGTTCGACCCAGAACATTTGAAGGCTGCACACACTATCACATGAAGCAACTCGCCCAGCACCTGCGTACAGGCGCAACCATCCTGCAGGAAGTCCCCACCCCAATCGTCAAAAAAGGCTGTGTGCTCATCCGAACGCACAAAACACTGGTATCTCCCGGCACCGAAAAAATGCTCCTGGATTTCAGTAGGGCCAATTTATTAAGTAAAGTCTGGCACAACGCAGACCGCACTAGGGAGGTTTTACGAAAAATCAAAACAGAAGGGTTGCTACCCACAATGAGGGCGGTTTCAAACAAGCTGGATGAACTACTTCCGCTGGGTTATTCCAATGTGGGTGAGGTAGTTGCGGTGGGTGAAGGCGTACTGGATTTCAAATGTGGTGACCGGGTGGTAAGTAATGGTCCGCATGCGGAAATTGTCTGCGTACCAGTCAATCTGGTGTGTAAAATCCCGGCTAATGTTCCCGACGAAGAAGCTGTTTTTACGGTACTCGGTGCGGTAGCGTTACAAGGCATCCGGTTGTTGGAACCCGCTCTGGGTGAGACGGTTGTTGTGATTGGTCTGGGATTGATCGGTTGGCTGACGGCAGCATTGTTAAAAGCAAATGGTTGCCAAGTAATTGGTGTCGAGCCTGAAAATGAGCGACTTAAACTTGCTGCCGACCTGGGTATCATTACGGTTAACCCTCAAACTCAGAGTGTTGAAAACCACATTCGAAATGTGACTGATGGTATCGGCGCGGATGGGGTGATTATAGCCGCCAGCTCGAAGTCGGACAAAATCATTTCGCAGGCAGCTAACATTGCCCGGAAGCGCGGAAAGATTGTTTTGACAGGTAATGTTGGACTGAAACTGAACCGCGCGGAATTTTATAAAAAGGAGCTGACTTTCCAGGTCTCCTGCTCGTATGGCCCCGGACGTTACGATCCGGGCTATGAACAAGAAGCAATTGATTACCCGGTTTCATTTGTGCGATGGACTGAAAATCGCAACTTCCAGGCGGTGCTCGAAATGCTTTCCAGAGGTTTACTGAATGTCAAGCCGCTACTTTCTACGCCAGTTCCGCTGGATGATTTTACCAAAATCTATGCAGGCGATGCGATGAAGAAAAACATTGCCTGGACGATCGATTACGCGAAGGTTGCGGAAGTCAAAAAAATTGAAAGGGTGCAAAGTGCTCTGTTTCCGCCGACTGAAATTGTTTCCGGAGTGATAGGTGCAGGAAATTATGCGCGGATGACTTTGCTGCCTGCACTCAAAAAATCCAATGTGAAATATCTTGGATGCGCTGGCGGATTGAATGCGGTGGAATTGGCGCCGAAATATAAAATCCCGATCGCTACGGCAGATTATCATGAGATACTGGCCGACAGTGAAGTGAGCTTGGTAATCATCGCGACCAGGCATAACCTTCATGCAAAAATGGCCGCCGAGGCGCTGGCGGCAGGAAAGCATGTTTTTGTAGAGAAACCGCTGGCGGTGAATGTGGCTGAGTTGGAGGAAGTCATTGCGGTTTGGGAAAAGTCGGAAGCTAGTCTGACTGTCGGTTTTAACCGGCGCTTTTCACCTTATGCCACGAAAATGAAATCGCTGCTCGATGGCGGCGCGCCGATGAATGTGGTCATTACGGTTAATGCAGGGGCATTACCTGAACATGCCTGGCAAAATAATCCGGCAATTGGCGGCGGCAGGATCATCGGCGAAGCCTGCCATTTTATCGACTTGGTCAGTTTTTTGACTGGCAGTCCCATCACGGCAGTTTGCACAAACGCCATGTCCGGCAGCACCACCTGCGAAAATGCCAACATTTCCATGCGTTGCGCCGACGGCTCGACCGGCGTAGTAAATTATTTTTCAAACGGCCACAGATCCTATCCCAAAGAGCGCGTCGAAGTTTATTCCCAGGGACGAACATTAATCCTGGACGATTTTTCAAAACTGACTGGCTATGGTTTCAAAGGATTCAGCCGCTACCGGGCTGGCAAGAAAAAAGGTCATCAGGAGCAGTTTGAGCAACTTTTCGCAGCGATTAAGTCTGGTAAGACGCTGATCAGCTTTGACGAAATTGTCAATACCAGCAGGGCCACGATCGCTGCAGTTGAAAGTATCCGCAATACCAAGTGGATTGATGTGCCATGATGAGGCTGGATACAATAAAAGGCTATTTCGACTTTTGCCGAAATATGGGCTGGCGATATACGGCGTTTCGTTTCTGGCGCGAAGTGCAACTTCGCACAGGTTTGCTGAGACTCAGATTTTCTACTAATGTCAGAAATCAGGCATTTATTTCAATTGCTGCTTGGCGGAGTTTGAAAGTGAATTTTTTCTTTGAGCCTGATAATGTTCAAGTAAAAAGAGACAAATCTTTGACAGATTTGGAGCTAAATGCAAGCCGGATTTCAGAAAATATCTTCTCCTATTTTTCTCACAAATGGTACCATGTAAGCGACTGGCATACGAATCCTGAGACCGGATATACTTATCCTAAGAACCAACATTGGACTAAAATTCCTGATTTTTCAGCAGAAGCTGGTGATATCAAATATGTATGGGAGAAGTCAAGATTTACATTTTTGTACGATTTGATCCGGTACGACCATCATTTTGAGAAAGATCAATTTCAGTTGGTTTTTAATCTGATCGAAGATTGGATCAAAGAAAATCCCGTCAACTGTGGGCCGAATTGGAAATGTGGACAGGAAATATCGCTGCGGGTTTTGAACTGGCTTTTTGCGTTATATTATTACAAGTACTCGGAAAACCTCACGCAGGAGCTTTTCAACAAAATCATTTCCAGCATTCAACACCAAATGTGCCACGTCAGGAAAAACATCAACTTTTCCCTGATTGCTGTGCGGAATAACCACGCGCTGACGGAATCCCTTGGACTTTATGTGGTGGGCTTGCTGCTGCCGTTTTTTCCTGAAAGTAATGGTTGGAAAAAATTGGGAAAACGATTATTCGAGCAGGAAATAGCCTATCAGATCTATGAAGACGGCACATTCCTGCAATTCTCGATGAACTATCACCGGGTCGTCGTGCAGTTGCTAAGCTGGGCAATCGCTTTGGCAAACGTAAATGGAGAATGTTGGTCAGAAACAATCTTTGAACGCGCCCGAAAGTCCTTGCAATTTCTGCGGACTTGCCAGGATGATAAAACCGGGCGCCTGCCGAATTACGGCAACAATGATGGCGCGTTGTTTTTTACGCTTGCCTCTTGTGATTTTCCAGATTTCCGGCCTCAGTTAGCGGCATTGGCCACTATGCTGAATGTTGATCCGGGATATGGGCCAGGAAAATGGGAAGAAGAAGCACATTGGTTAGCAGGAAATTTCAGACCGCGTGGTGAGACCTCTGATTTAAACCTGTCAAATATAACCAGCTTCGAAATCGGCGGCTACTACATTCTGCGTGATAGTAATAGCATTACATTCCTACGCTGCGGAAGTTACCGAAACCGGCCTTTCCAAGCGGATAACATGCATCTTGACATTTGGGTAAATGGTGAAAACATCCTGCGCGACGCGGGATGCTACTCATACAACACCGACGAACATTTTTCGCGATACTTTCAGGGAACCGCGTCGCACAACACAGCTATGATCGGTGACTTCGATCAAATGAAGCGGGTATCCCGTTTTATTTGGTCTGGCTGGATTGAAAAGGCGCCGGGCAGTTGCTGGGAAGACGAAGATCGTTTATCTATTGAAGCTGAATTTGAAGGCTACGAACATTTGGGAAAAGGAATCACACATAAAAGAAAGGTAGCCAAACAAAAAGGGAAGTATTTATGGACGATTGAAGATGAAATAAGTAATGTTCTGACGGGTCTAAGCATTCACCAAATCTGGCATCCCTCGAATTTTTCTATGGAAAATTTTAGCATTCAATGTCAAGATAAGGCTGGCTTGGAAATTCAGCCAAAGGTGGCCGAAGGCTGGTTTTCGGATCATTATGGAAATAAAGAGGAATGTAAGAGGATTGTTTTTTCGTCGGATGGAAGATTTTTTAGGACAGTGATTCGTGAGAAGAACACGGGAGAGTTTTAACAGATATTTGTATTTTTAAGAAAACAGCTATGACTATGAAACTGACAATCAACATCGACGAAGAAAATTTTTTGAAGGCTACGCAACTTGCAAAGGCCGATGGCGACACTGTGGAGCACATTATTGAAAATTTTTTAAAAAAAATGCTCGACGACCGTTACCAAAATGCATTTCCGACGTCAAAAGAGAAATCGGAAAGCTCAGAAGTAAACGCGAAACTGTCTGCCATAGAAACTATCGCGCGGTTGCAGCGCGAGGCAGGGTTGAAGCCTACTCCTGATTTCGATGAAAAGGAAGATTTTCGGAATCACATAATACGAAAGCATGCATAAGGTTTGGCTGGACACCAACATTTTGGTTGATTACTTTTTAAAAAGAAATGGCTTTGAAAAACCGGCAGCAACGGTTCTTCGACAAATTGCAGAAGGAAAGATCGAGGGAACTACTTCGGTTATTAATCTGGTCCACACACATTATCAGGTTCGAAAATCTTTCGGAGAGGCGGCTACAAGGGCAATGATCAATTCGTTTACAAGAGTTGTCCCTATCATCAACATTCCAGCCTGGATTGCGGCCAGCGCTTTGGAAAATCCGGATATCAATGATTTCGAGGATGCAGTTCAGTATGAACTCGCCATTTTTTCAGGAGCAAACTTCTTATTAACTCGGAACATCAAAGACTTTCAAAATTGCCGGTCAATCCGTGTCTGTAGTGCAGAGGCTTATTTGAAAGATCATTACCTGATCAGCGAATAACCGATGCACATTCTCTTAATTCACCAATTCTTCCTCGAAGACAACTCAGGCGGCGGTTCCCGGTGGAATGAGATGAGCCGGATTTGGGTGGAGGCTGGGCATCAGGTGACGGTTTTGGCAGGGAGTGGACACTATATGTCTTCGGATGTGGGGTGGCGGCAGGGTTATATCAGTAAATCCACGAACATTCATGGGGTTAATATTATTCGCTGCCGGGTTTCGGCTCGGTATCATGACGGTTTTTTTGGACGTATCTGGGCGTTTCTTTCTTTTGTGATTTCTTCCATTTATGCCGGGCTTTTTCATGCAACTGGGAAATACGATTTGATCATTGTTACTTCTCCTCCTTTGTTTGTAGGCTTAGTAGCGCAGGTTATGTCGATGTTTAAAGGTATTCCGTTCGTTTTGGAAGTCAGGGACTTATGGCCTGAGTCGGCGATTGGCGCGGGAGTATTGAAGAATCGTTTGCTGATCAAATTTGCCAGGATTTTTGAGAGATATTTATATAAAAAGGCGAAACTGATTGCAGTGCTAACTCCTGCTTTTCGTGAAGTTTTGATCAAGCAAATGAATGTCGCCAGTGGGAAAATTTTTGATGCGCCTAATGCAGCAGATTTTCGTTTGTCTGAGACATCTCTTGCTGATTTTGACAGAGAAATTTTCCGTAAACAACTAGGATTGAGTGATCGTTTTGTCATCATTTATGTTGGGGCGCATGGTGCGGCTAATCATTTGATTCAACTGCTCGACGCCGCTGAGAAGTTGAATCATACGAAAGCATTTTTCCTGCTTATTGGCGATGGGCCGCAGAAAAAAGACTTGATATTGGAAAGTGAAAAACGGGGTCTTAGGAATGTTAAATTTATGGATCTCATGCCTAAGTCTGAGGTGTTTAAGTTTATTGCTGCTGCCGATATTGGTATTTCGGTTTTGAAAAAGGCTGACATTTTCAAAACGGTTTACAGTAACAAAACTTTCGATTATTTTTCCTGCAAAAAGCCGGTTTTGATGGCTATTGACGGCATTTCAAGAAAGTTGATTGAAGAAGCAGATGCAGGCTCATACATTGAACCGGAATGTCCTGACGACCTTGCAGCGCAAATAGAATTTTATATGCAAAATTCGGATTTGCTAAAAACGCAGGGCGAAAATGGCTACCAATATGCAAAAGCGCATTTTGACAGGAACTTCCTGGCTGCGAAATATCTTAAAACTTTGGAGCGCCTGCTCAGTTCAGAGCATTCGTCGGCATAAGTGTTATATTGGATAAAAGTTTACTCTATCTTTGGGCTAGGGTAAGCAATCAGATAAGTAGAGCGGTTTGTCAACATATTTTAAGAACATATCGGAGGGGATTAACACGACCGTGACGGGTTTGAAGCTGACGCTGCGCCACCTCTGGAGCGCGCGTAACCGCCGCAAACCAGGTGATATCAGATCGGGTAATTTCTACGACCAGCAGGATGGAATGGTCACCATCCAGTATCCCCTGGAAACCATTCCTATCCCGGACAATGGGCGTTATCGTCTTCATAATGAGATGGATGATTGTATTGTCTGCGATAAATGCGTTAAAGTTTGCCCGGTAGACTGCATTGAAATCGAGCCGATCCGCGCCATCGAAGAGGTTGGTCGCGCATCAGACGGCTCGCCGATCAGGTTGTATGCGGCGAAGTTTGACATTGACATGGCCAAATGCTGCTACTGCGGACTCTGCACAACGGTTTGCCCGACGGAATGTTTGACGATGACCAAAACTTTCGATTATAGCGAGCTGGATGTGAGGGACATGGTTTACAACTATGCCAATCTTACCCCGGATGAGGCCGATGAAAAACGTCGCCTGCTGGATCAGTTTCAAAAAGAAAAAGAAGCACTTAAAGCGGCTGCGAAGCCTGCTGTGCCACAAACTGAGGCGCCTGCTGCACCTGCGGCTAAGCCGGTATTTAAGCCTACCATTAAACCCAAGGCTCCGGTAGCTGAGGCGAAGGAAGAAAATGTAGTTGAAAGTAAAGCGAAAACTGAAAAACCTGCGCCAAAAGCGCCTTTCAGGCCAGTAATGAAGCCGAAGCCGGTTGCAGAAGAGAATATTGAAAAGCCAATTTCAGAAAATCCGGCAGAACCAGTTGAAGTAAAACCGGCTGCGGCCAAACCTCCTTTTCGTCCTTCCATGAAGCCAAAGGTGGTTTCGGAGGAGCCGGTTGAAAAACCTGTTGAAGATGCTGCGCCGGAAATTACAGCAGCACCGATTGCGCCAAAACCTGCATTCAGGCCTACTATGAAGCCGAAAGTAGTTTCGGAAGAGGGTATTGAAAAACCGATAGAGAGTCCTTCACCTGAGCCAACTCAGGAAATAAAAGAGGAATCGCCTGCACCGAAGCCGAAACCAGCGTTTCGACCATCGATGAAACCTAAGCCGAAAGAGTAGGGCTGTGCCTATTTGGAATATAGCATGTTAATTTAAGATTATGGAAGCAGCAGCATTTTACGGGTTTTCAGCCTTGGCAATCTTTGCTGCCTTCTTCATTTTATTTTCAAAAAACCTGATCCATGCAGCATTTGCGCTTTTTCTGACATTCCTGGGTGTCGCTGCTTTGTTTGTTTTGGCAGGCGCAGATTTTCTGGGGGTTTCGCAAATTATGATCTATGTGGGCGGAATCCTGGTTTTGCTGATCTTTGGAATCATGCTTACGCAGAAAATTACGAAGAACGACAATTCGTCCAAGCATAATAGAATTGAGGTTTTGATCAGGCGTGAAGTGTGGGGTTTTTTGGTTGGCGCCGGCTTGTTTGTCGTGATGTTGCGGATTATTGTTACGTCCGATTTTCGGATGAAAGGCGATGTAATGACCAATAAGTCAACGATTAAGACAATTGGCGTGGAGCTCATGACCAGTCATTTGCTTCCTTTCGAAATTGCGGGGGTGTTGTTACTGGTAGCTTTGATTGGTGCTGCATACCTTGCCATGAACCGTAACCCAACCTCCTGACGATGATACCGATACAACATTATCTGCTCGTAGCGGCGCTGCTTTTTTGTATTGGCTTAGCCATCGTGGTGACCAAGCGACATTTCATCGGAATTTTATTGGGGATTGAATTGATGCTGAATGCGGTGAATATCAACCTGGTAGCTTTTGGCAGGCACGATCCGGAGCGACTGACTGGACAGCTTTTCGCACTTTTCGTCATTGTTGTGGCCGCGGCGGAAGTTACAGTAGCTTTGGCTATTATTCTCCGAGTTTATGGGCGTTACAAAACTGTCGATCCCGACGAAGTAAGCGACTTGAAGCAGTAGCGAATTCCAGACGATTCAATATATTTCGCCTATCAAATCATCTTCCCTGCCATAATGAACTGGCTTTTTCTATTTTTCGCTTTCCTGATCGGGATTTTCAATACTGTCCAGTCGGGAGTAAATGCCCAGCTGCGCGAGTCGCTCAATAATCCTATTTTGGCGGCTATCACCTCTTTTCTTGTTGGTTTAATGGTTTTGCTGGTAGCTTTTGCTTGTTTCAATCAGAATCCTGTACCTGCATTAGCCGATCTCCGCCATATTTCCTGGCAGCGTTTTATGGGAGGCGTTTTAGGCGCATTTTATGTATTGACCGTTATTTTTATCATTCGTAAGATCGGCCCTGCCAATATGTTATGTCTGGTGGTAGCCGGGCAAATGATCGCCGCGCTCACGATCGATCATTTTGGTTTTCAAGGATTTGCGGCGCATCAAATCACATTGCCTAGAATCGCTGGTGCAGCATTATTGGTAGCTGGGGTGTATTTGATTTTAAAAAATTAGGCATAAAAAAACAGCAAATCTGTCCGGAAATGCTGTCGTAAAATGCGTAATTATTTTTCTAAGGGATTCTGTTAAAAACAAACAGATCAACAAATACCCATTTGTTATCCTCCATTTTGCCGCGCTGGATCACCAGTTGATTCTGTGAACGTCTCTCGTAAATGATCCGCACCGATACATCATCTTTTTCAAAAAGCGCCTGATTTTTCTTGGCTTCGATAAAGTTGTAGCGATCTGACACTTCCTTTTCTTCCAAAGCAATCAGGCCCGGCTTGAAATGTTTTACCATCGCAACTGGTCCTTTTTCTGTTTGCTCAAATGCAAACACCTCATAAAGAGCAGGTTTATCATCTTTAATCATCCTGATATATCCCATCACATTATTGCCGGCCGGCGCTGTCCACGAAGCCTCAATCGGCCCGCCATTATAATTTCCCAGCCAATGTCCTTCCAGGAAGCTGATGTCTTTCAGTGTACCAGTCGTCTGGGCCGAAGCTGCGAAAGTGATAAAGGAGAGTACAAAAAGTACAGAGTAAAATGTTTTTAATTTCATTGAGCTGGTGATTTTGTAACCAAAGTTTTTAAATGTGGAGGCAAGTTATACGAATAGAAGATTGGTTTAAATGTTTTACAAAAAAATAGCCGTCCAAAAATTTGAACGGCTATCTCTTCAACTTAAATTTTGCCATTAATAAGCCCTTTCCAATTTACCTTCGTAAGAATTAGAGAATGCCTTGTTAACTACTTTATTTCCTCCCAATGTTGGATAGTTACCAGTGAAATACCAGTCTCCTAAATGTTGCGGACATGCTTTATGCAAGTTTTCAACGGTTTGGAAAACGACCGAGATTTCGGCGTTCAGATCTTTTGGACGGATTATTTCAGCGATTTTCTGTGAAATTTCTTCGTCGGTGAAAGGATCGTACAGCGCCTTCACATAATTGGTATGATACGGATTCTTGGTGGCGATGGAGGTCACAGCTTGTGTGTAAACATCTTCCAGCAAATATTCCAGATCGCGTTCTTCGAGTAATTTGAGCACCGCGCGGTAGGCTACAAAGTCCTTCATGCGGGACATATCAATGCCATAACAATCCGGGAAGCGAATTTGCGGAGCGGAAGATGCTACTACAATCTTTTTCGGACTCAGACGATCCAACATTGTTAAAATGCTCTTTTCCAGGGTAGTACCTCTTACGATCGAGTCGTCGATAATTACGACGGTATCCACATTTTTACGTACTACTTCGAACGTAGTATCGTAAACGCTGGACACCATATCGTCGCGCAGGGCGTCCGCAGTGATGAATGTTCTCGACTTTACATCTTTGGTCACCAGTTTCTCGATCCTAGGTCGGAAAGAAAGTACCTTTTCCAGATCAGCTTCAAACAGGATGCCCTCCATGATAGCTTGCTTCCGTTTCTTGGCAAGATATTCTTCCAAACCTTCAATCATCCCGAGGAATGCAGTTTCAGCGGTGTTTGGAATGTAAGAGAAAATGGTGTTTTCAAGATCGTAATTGACCTCTTTGAGAATTTGCGGAATGAGCAGTTTGCCAAGTTGCTTGCGCTCATTATAAATATCCGGATCGGTACCGCGGGAGAAATAAATTCTTTCGAAGCTGCACGAGCGTTTTTCAAGTCTTGGCAGGATCGGGAACTCGTTATATTCTCCGTTTTTATCAATAATCAGGGCTGAGCCCGGAGTAATTTCTGTAATCTGATTGTAGTCAACATTGAACGCCGCTTTGATTGCCTGCTTTTCTGATGCTACCACAACCACTTCATCATCAGCATAATAAAATGCCGGACGAATTCCAGCAGGGTCGCGGATCACGAAAGATGCGCCGTAGCCGGTTAACCCGCACATCGCATAGCCACCATCAAAATCACGGCAGGATCGGTAAAGTAAGCGTGGGAGGTCAATGTTATCTTCAATGACGTCGGATAATGTCGGGTTTTCGTAAATTCCCTTGAACCGCTCGAATACGCGCTGGTTTTCTTCATCCAGGAAATGTCCAATTTTTTCCATCACCGTTACGGTGTCGACTTTTTCCTTCGGGTGCTGCCCCAGGGAAACCAGTTTGCCGAAAAGTTCGTCAACATTGGTCATGTTAAAATTCCCCGCCATCACCAGGTTCCGGCTTCTCCAATTGCTTTGACGCAACATTGGGTGACAGTTTTCCACTTCATTGGAACCGTGCGTCCCGTAACGTAAATGTCCCAGCCAGACTTCGCCGGTAAATGCCAGGTTTTCCTGCAACCATTTTCCGTCGGTTACTCGGTCCCTGTTATTCTTTAAACCTTTGCGGAATTTCTTGTGAATTTTGGAAAAAATGTCCGTAAGTGGCTGAGGTTCTACGGATCTGTATCGGCTGATATATCGTTTTCCGGGCGGAACGTCGATTTTGATGTTGGCAACTCCGGCTCCATCCTGGCCCCGGTTGACTTGTTTTTCCATCATTACCGAAAGCTTGTGTACGGCGTAAAGCGGCGTTTCGTACTTGTCGATGTAATATTGGTAAGGCTTTCTAAGACGGATAAGTGCTATGCCGCACTCATGCTTGATGGCGTCGCTCATAAGAAGAGTAATGCGTTAGAAATATTGTTTGTTTGCAAGTCTGCAAAGCTCATTCCTTAATATTAGCTTAACGATTTTATAATCTTGTTTAGTTCGTTAATCTTACAAAGGTACAAATCCTGCTGCTTAAAAATCTTCAAATCGTCCCGAATTTTGGGTTGCTTTTTGAAAGCGTAAAAGACCTCGTCGGGGCTAGCTAACAGAAAGATAACTATTTTTGGTTATAAAGGTTTAAAAAATAACATGCTCCATAAAACCCGCGGCATCGCCCTCAGTTACATCCGGTACCGGGAGTCGTCGATCATTGCCAAAATTTACACTGAAGCCTTTGGCATTCAGACCTATATCGTGAATGGTGTCAGGAGTAGTAAGTCGCGGACCAACAGAATTGCATTGTTTCAGCCGCTAAGCCTGTTGGATATGGTGGTGTATCATAAAAGTAAGGAGGATACCATGCACCGGATATCTGAACTGAAATGTTACGCGCCACTGCAAACTGTTCCTTATGAGATTATTAAGTCAAGCCTGGCGCTTTTTGTGACGGAGATTTTGGGTAAAACGCTCAAAGAGGAGGAGAGCAATGTGTTGTTGTTCCAGTTTCTCGAGCATTCGATTTTATTCCTAGATGATGCGCAGGCCGATTTTGAGAATTTCCACATTCAGTTTCTTCTACAACTCGCTAATTTCCTGGGTTTTGGCATCGAAACGATGGATGATCTGGAAAGGGAATTGAAGGATAATCATTACTCGCAGATGCCCGATAAAATCGAGCAGGATGCTACGGCGCACCTTTTATATAGCGATTACGGAACGCACATTTCGCTGGACCGGACGCGGCGAATCAGGATTTTGGAAAAGGTGATATTTTTTTACAAAATCCACATGGACACGCTGGGAGAGGTGCGATCGTTGGAAGTGCTGGGTGAAGTGCTCCGGTGAATGGTTTTGGTAAATCAGGTTTTGGCACAATTTTGATAACGTATAGTGCTAGTATAAAAACTGATTTACGATGAGACAAAATATTCTTACCATCATTTTCTTATTTGTAACATTCCTTGCCATGGGGCAGGTGCCGAAAGGTGCGTGGAAATCGCAGGAACCTACGGGAAGTGCGTCGAGCCTGATTGTGGCGGACAATTATCTTGTGATTGCATCATATAGTATCAACAACAAATATTTTGAGCGGAGCGAAGGCGGCCCGTTTACGATGAGCGGCGACCAGATGACTTACACGCCCGAATTCAATTCTGCCGACACCACCAAAGTCGGTATCCCGATTGTTTTTACGGTGACGGTAAAAGATGACATTCTCACATTGCGGTACGAAGAAGCAATGGTTTGGATGAAGGTGGATGACGCAAAAACGGCTCCGATGGCTGGCGCCTGGCACATTACAGAAAAAGCAAATGAAGGTGGCGAGCTTGTGAAGATCCACCAGGAAGGCACCCGTAAAACACTAAAACTTTTATCCGCAACCCGGTTTCAGTGGTTTGCGATCGATCCGGCGGCGAAAGCATTTTATGCAACCGGCGGGGGTACTTATACGGCAAAAGATGGAAAATATACTGAGCGCATCCAGTTTTTTTCAAAGGATAATAACCGGGTGGGCTCTTCTTTGAAATTTGACTATAAAATGGATAATGGCAGGTGGGACCATAGCGGCAAAAGTAGCGATGGAAAACCCATGCACGAGATCTGGGAAAAAATACCTTGATGGACTACTATTTAGATTTATTCAAAATAATTCACTTGAAACATTTGAATGATTCTAAATAGGTATTACTTTTGAAATGTTTTAACAGCAATGTGGGATGAGCGCTTTTTCGTTGACAGAGTACACGATGGTTTTTGAGGAGAATAATCAATGGATAAAATCCTTTG
The DNA here is from genome assembly GCF_005860805.1 of Dyadobacter luticola. Classification (GTDB taxonomy): domain Bacteria; phylum Bacteroidota; class Bacteroidia; order Cytophagales; family Spirosomataceae; genus Dyadobacter; species Dyadobacter luticola. The sequence goes on from NZ_VCEJ01000004.1 coordinate 244,212, forward strand.
CGGATAGTGAAGAATGTGTATTCAAAAAGTGCTGCAAAAACTATAAGAAGAGTGGTAAACACTGTAAAAAGTGCCCCAAAAAATAGTGCTGTTTTCTTTTTAGAAAGTAATACAGTTCATGGTGAATAATTATAAGAGAGGGAGTGCCTTGTAGCATTCCCTTTTCTATTGATAAGCTGGCTGAAATCAGACTTTTCTTTTCAGCTCGAAGTTCTGTCCCAAATAAACCCGTCTTACTACCTCATCCTCAGCGAGTTCTTCGGCGCTACCTTGTTTCAATATTTTTCCTTCAAATAAAAGATAGGCGCGGTCGGTGATCGAAAGCGTTTCGTTTACATTGTGGTCGGTGATGAGGATACCGATGTTTTTGTGTTTGAGCTTCGCCACGATACTCTGAATGTCCTCCACCGCAATCGGGTCTACCCCGGCGAAAGGTTCGTCCAGCAGAATAAATTTCGGATCTACTGCCAGGGAGCGGGCAATTTCGGTACGGCGGCGCTCGCCACCTGAGAGTACCATGCCCTTACTTTTGCGCACGTGGCCGAGGTGAAATTCTTCCAGCAGCTCTTCTACTTTCTGCTTTTGGTCTTGTCGCGATAAATCAGTCAGTTCCAGAACCGCCTTAATGTTTTCCTCGACTGTCAATGAGCGGAAAACAGAAGCTTCCTGCGCCAGATAGCCAAGCCCGAGGCGGGCGCGTTTGTACATAGGCAGCCCGGTAATGTCCTTATCGTCAAGATATACTTTGCCGCTGTTGGGTTTTACAAGTCCCACCGCCATATAAAAGGATGTGGTTTTCCCTGCACCATTCGGGCCGAGCAAACCGACAATCTCGCCTTGCTCCACCTGGTAGCTGACATTGTTGTTCACAAAGCGCGCCCCATATTTTTTGACGAGATTTTCTGTTCTCAGTATCATTTGTAGTCAGAGCTTTTGCTGGCTCAATGCAGCTTAATGTCTTTCAAAGAGAGTTGTAACGTTTTTTTATCACGGAAGGTATTTTCTTCCAAAGCATAGCAAATGGAAAACGAGCGGCCATTGACGATATCAGGATAAAACTGGGCCATTCCGAAACCGACAGCTGTAAAAACCTGCGAGGCGTTTTGTTTTACATCAAATTTGATATGCTTTTCCTTCATCAGCGACGGCCGTCCCACCAGGGTAACATTGCGTGATTCGAAAACCGGCGTCATATTTCCTGGCCCGAAGGGACCCATCTGGCGCAGAATGTTATAAAATTTCGGTGTAATGATTTCCAGGTGCAGCGGCAGGTCAATGTTGATCATCGGCACCAGCTGGTCTGGCAAGATGCGGCTGCTGACAATTTCATTGAAACGCGACCGGAATGCTTCCAGGTTTTGCAAAGGCAATGTTAAGCCTGCGGCGAAGGTATGCCCGCCATATTGTTCCAATAAATCCGCACATTCCTCGATGGCCTGATACACATCGAATCCCGGAATCGAGCGCGCCGAGCCGGCTGCTTTTCCGTGGGATTGCGTGAGAATGATGGTCGGGCGATGGTATTTTTCGATGCACCGGCTCGCCACAATCCCGATCACACCTTTGTGCCAGTCTTCCTTATATAATACGGTACTTTTTGCATCCGAAAACCAGGAGTCGCTTTCGATCATCGACAGCGCCTGCTCGGTAATGCTGGAATCGAACGTCCGCCTTTCTATATTATGTTTGTTAATCTCCTGTGCAAATTCAAAAGCTTCCTCCTCGATTTCCGAGAGCAGTAATTTCACCGCTTCTTTGGCATGCTTGATCCTGCCGGCCGCATTAATCCTCGGCCCGATCCCGAAAACCACATTTGTAATATCCAGCACACCCGTAATCCCCGAAATGTTGATCAGGGCTTTCACACCGGTTCGGGGCGAAGCATTTAATTTTTGCAAACCATAATAGGCCAGCACCCGGTTTTCACCGGTAATCGGGACAATGTCGGAGGCAATGCTGATGACGAGCAGATCGAGAAAATCAAAAAGGATTTCTGTATCATATCCGTTGCGGATACAAAATGCCTGTAATAATTTGAAACCTACGCCGCAGCCGGTCAGCTCTTTATAAGGATATAAACAATCTTCCCGCTTGGGGTCGAGGACCGCGATGGCTTGCGGTAGCTCGTTTCCGGGACGGTGGTGGTCGCAAATAATGAAGTCGATGCCCCGCTCGGATGCCGCGCTGACCTTATCCACGGATTTGATGCCGCAGTCGAGGGTTACTATTAAGGTAAATCCATTTTCGGAAGCCCAGTCAATGCTTTGCCAGGACACGCCGTAACCTTCTTCGTACCGGTCGGGAATATAATAGTCAATGTTGGCGTATATTTTTTTGAGAAAACCGTAGAACAATGCTACGGAAGTAGTACCGTCCACATCATAATCACCATAAACCAGGATTTTCTCTCCGACTTCGATCGCTTTTTGTAATCTGCGGACAGCCAGGTCCATATCCATCATTAAAAACGGATCGTGCAAATGACTGATCTCGGGGCGGAAAAACCTTTTGGACTGGTCGAAATCGAGTATGCCCCTCTGAACAAGAAGTGTTGCCAGTGAGGGACTTATTTTTAGGGAATCTGCAAGTAGCTCGGTGTCCCGCTGCTGTTCAGGAGTAAATTCAGGGTAGTGTTTCCAGCGCTTTTCAATCATGAGGGCAAATATAATTGGATTACTTCATGCGGCGCCAAAATTGATTTGTTAGCCCGCGCAATCAGGAAAAGCTAATTGAAAGCGCGTATCTTTACAAATAATTAACATTCTTTAATATAAATGCCACGTCTTCTGGCTATTGATTTTGGTGCAAAGCGCAGCGGTATCGCAGTAACCGATCCGCTTCAAATTATCGCTACGGCACTGGATACGGTCATGACGGCCGACCTGATGAATTTCCTGAAAAAATATATTACCCAGGAACCCCTTGAAGCGATCATTATAGGAATGCCAAAGCGCCTCGATAATACCGAAAGTGAGAACGCTGCCAGGGTGAAGGCATTTATCAAACAGCTAAATACAAATTTCCCAGATATCCCTGTACATGCACACGATGAACGTTTTACGTCGTCGATGGCATTGCAATCGATGATTGCGGCGGGCTCGAAAAAAAGTGATCGGAGGGAAAAAGGGAACATTGATAAAATTAGCGCTACGATCATTCTCCAATCGTTTATGGAGAGCAGAAGGTAGCATTATTGTACAAGCAAAAAACGAACAAAAGTCTCAGTAAAAATGATTTATCCAATAGTTGCATACGGTGATCCTATCCTCAGAAAAGCCACAAGGTTTATCGAAAAAGATGAGCTTGACCTGAAAAAACTTTCCGCGGATATGTTTGAAACCATGCACGGGGCCAACGGTGTGGGACTTGCGGCGCCGCAGATCGGTATGAATATCAGGGTTTTCGTTGTGGATGGTACGCCATTCAGCAAGAAGGATGAGGACGACGAGGATGACGAGCCGGATTTGTCATTGGTTGACTTTAAAAAAATGTTTGTCAACCCGGAGATTTTAGAAGAAACGGGCGAGGAATGGGCTTTTGAAGAAGGTTGCCTGAGCATTCCGGGCATCAGAGGAGATGTTTACCGTCCTGAAACATTGAAGATCCGCTATCGGGATGAGGATTGGAATGAGCATGAGGAGGAATATTCTGGTATGGCGGCTCGCATTATCCAGCATGAATATGATCACCTGCTTGGGAAATTGTTCGTCGATTATCTGCCTACATTGAAAAAGCAGTTTATCAAGAAAAAGCTGACGGACATTTCGAAAGGCAATGTTGACGCAGATTACAGAATGCGTTTTCCGGGCCGCAAATAACTGCCGCACATTAAAATGACTGTAATGCAGGAGGAACAAGTTGATACATTATCGGTTACGCTAGTGCAAACTGATTTGTACTGGGAAAACGTGACGGCCAATCTTTCTTCGCTCGAAGAAAAAATTGCATCGCTTCCGGAGAAGTCAGATGTTATTGTACTTCCTGAAATGTTCAACTCCGGCTTTACGATGAATACGGCGATCGCGGAGCCGGTGAACCTGACTACTACGAAATGGTTGAAGCAAATCGCTGCGCAGACTGGTTCGCTGGTGATCGGGAGTTTTGCTGTGAAGGAAGACGGGCGATTTTACAACCGGCTTTTTTGTGTTAATCCCGACGGTTCATTCACTTATAATGATAAACGCCACCTTTTCAGCATGGGAGGTGAGCACGAGGTGTATACCAGTGGAGCTAGCCGGCTGACTGTAAACTGGAAGGGTTGGAAAATTTGTCCGCTGGTTTGCTATGATCTGCGTTTTCCGGTTTGGAGCCGGAATTCGGTTCAGGATCCTTACGACCTTCTTATATATGTTGCAAACTGGCCAGCAAAACGGGCCAATGCATGGAACACATTGTTAAAGGCGCGGGCGATTGAAAATCAGGCTTATGTAGTGGGTGTAAACCGGATTGGCATCGATGGGAATAATCTGGAATACCGGGGAGACTCGGTTGCCCTGGATTTTCTGGGCGAACCGAAATATATGCTGGCAGATTTGGAAATGGAAAAAACAGTGCACTTTTCTAAAACGGAGCTGGAACATTACCGTGATCGTTTTCCGGCTTTATCCGACGCCGACACTTTCCAGATCCTCTGACAACGAACTGGACAAATTGTCCAAGAATTACTCAATCACTTTCGGCACCATTATATAGGTATCGTTTTTCGCGGGCGCATTTGCTACCGCCTGCTCTCTCGTCAAGGAATTTGCGCCTTTATCCTCTCGCCAGTTATTCACTTCTCCGGTAATGTGGGTGAGCGCCTCCACGCCCTCAGTATCAATTTCATTCAGCTGATCCATCCAGGTCAGCACCGAGTCCATGTTTTTAAGCAGCGCTTGTTCCTCACCGGTTTTGATTTCCAGACGTGCCAGATGCGCGATTTTTTTCAGGGACTCTTCGTCAATCTTCATTTTAAGAATTTGTTAAGTTAACCTCAGGTTGTCTGTCGAAAACCAAAATTACCGGATTTTTGCGATTCCCTTATTGGAACAGTGGAAATTAGCTTCGGAAAAGCGATCGGCTTTTGTGGAGAAATGCAGCCGGGCGGGTTGCAGGTTTTGGACAATCATGCCCGATCCTGTATAAGGAACCGCAATCGGTTTTAAAATTGTTGTTTCGACACATAGTAGGAGAAAAATAATATTTGCTTTTCCAGTGTAATCTTGAAATTTTTTCAAATACAAACCTGCGCTTTTGAAAACATGTATGCAGACTTTGAAGCAAAGAGTACAATTATATGTTGATTTGATAAATCACTATATACTGTTCTTAGTGAGCATTAAACCCAGATTTTCTGCGAATTTACAAAGTGAAGGAATCTTTAAAATATGCAATTCGCCGGATGAATGTTGAAAAATCTGGGAAAAAATCTGAGGAAATGCTTGCTTTTTTTTAAAAGGAAAACTCATACTTTTGTAGAAGTCGATAATTCAAAAACGCAATCAAAATTTTATTTTACCAAAACCAGTTTTAACCAAAAGTTTTATTTAATTCACAACCAAAATCTCAATTTAACCTTTAAAAGTAAGTCTGATGGAAAAGAAAGCTACAAGTCCGGCACCAGCTCCAAAGCCTGCAGCGGCAGCAACAAAAGGCAAAGGCGGTTTGAACCCGGCATTGGTAATCCCTCTACTATTTGCGATTGCATTATGCGTTTACATTTTCGTTCTGGGAGCTCCCGAACACTTTAAAGATGGCGATCACGCAAAAGGCCCAATCGATGGAGATTACTACGGAATCGTTTACAAAGGAGGTCCTATCGTACCAATTTTGATGACTTGTTTCCTGATCGTGTTAACCTTTACAATCGAGCGTCTGATCACTTTGAACAAAGCAAGCGGCTCAGGCAGCATTGATTCATTTGTTCGCAAGTTGAGAAGCCTGCTTGACAAAAATCAAATCGAAGAAGCAATCAAAGAATGCGACAAACAAAAAGGATCTGTTGGTAATGTTGTGAAAGCAGGCCTTTTGAAATATAAGCAGTTGACTACTGAAACTGCACTTGACAAAGAGCAAAAATTGGCAGCTCTTCAGAAAGAAATTGAAGAAGCTACTACGCTTGAACTTCCAATGCTGCAGAAAAACCTGACGATCATCGCTACACTTGCGGGTGCATCTACACTTCTTGCACTTCTTGGAACGGTAATCGGTATGATCAAAGCGTTCGCCGCTCTTGGTACTTCTGGTTCACCTGACTCTGCTGCACTTGCAACTGGTATTTCTGAGGCCCTTATCAACACCGCTCTTGGTATCGGTACTTCTGCGATCGCTACGATCTCATACGCTTACCTGAACAGCCGTGTTGACGATCTTACTTACAGCATTGATGAAATTGGCATGAGCCTTCAATCAAACTTCGCTGCACATTATTGATAGTTTTTTGAACTAATTAATATTGAAGTTTCGTTAATATACAAAAAACTTATATATTTGTGATATGGGAAAGGTAAGACCTAAGAAGCACGCCCCGCATACGGATATGACTGCGATGACTGACGTAGCGTTCTTACTTCTGACGTTCTTCATTATGACGGCGACTTTTAAGTCGAATGAGGCTGAGATTACAACTCCTTCATCGATTTCGCAGATCAAGGTACCGGATGATGACATTATGATCATTAGTATTGACAAGGCGGGTAAAGTGTTCTTCGGAGTAGATGCAAAACCGGTGAGAGCAGCTATGCTGGAAAACATTGGACAGTCGAAAGGGATTACATTCACTGAAACTGAGAAAGCAAAGTTTGCGCTTCAAAGCAGCTTTGGATTTCCTCTGAATCAGTTGAAACCCTGGCTGAACATGTCAAAAGAGCAGATGCCGAATGTGAAACAGCCTGGTATCCCTGTTGACTCTACGGGAGCAAGCGAACTGGCTGACTGGGTATATGCGGCGCGTAAAGCGAACAGCCAATTGAGAATTGCTTTGAAAGGTGACAACCTTGCGAAGTTCCCTGTTTTCAAAGATGTGCTGGCCAATTTACAATCGCAGAATATCAACAAGTTTAACCTGATCACTGGTAGCGAACAGGCACCTGCAGGTTACACGAACGAGTAACGTTTCAAAAGGTATCATTTTAATTTTAAGAGAAAATGGCAGCAATTGAAGAATCGGGTGGTGGGCACGGTAAAGGTGATGGTAAGGTTCGGGGCAAGAAAATGTCCACCCGTGTGGACATGACGCCGATGGTGGACCTTGGATTTTTGCTCATTACCTTTTTTATGCTTGCGACTACGATGTCGAAACCAACGTCTATGACATTGGCGGTACCTGATAAGACGGATGAAAAAGACCAGGAGAAAACCGAGCCATTAAAAGCATCGAAAGTTTTGACCCTGTTTATGGGAGCAAATGACGATGTATATTATCTCGACGGCGTTGCGGCTGACGATGATAAGGCGAAGGAGTCTTTGAAAACCACCCGTTACGGTTTTGACCTTAGAAGTGTGATTTTTGCGTCAGCGAAGAGAATTAATGCAGCGAATCCAAAAGATGAAAAAGGAAATGATCCTTTTGTAGTGGTAATCAAGCCGACTCCGGTTTCGACCTATAAAAACATGGTTGATGTATTGGATGAGATGGCTATCACGAAATCTAAAAGGTACGCGCTCGTTGAGACACTTACTGACTCTGAGAAGACACTTTTAGGAGACAAGATCATTCCAAAAAATTAATTTAAACGAAAAACTATCAAAGCGCCATGGCAGAAATAAGCCCGAATGCAACACTTGATGATATAGTGTTTGCCGATCGTAACAAGGCGTACGGTGCATTTGAACTTCGTAAAGGATATCGAGCAGATGTTACGAAGGCCACTTTGATCGGAGCAGCTCTTTTCGTTCTCGCCATGTTTACGCCGTCAATCATCAATAAATTGACAGCAGGCAACGAGAAAGAAGAAGTAATGGTCGAGGTGGATTTAATGAAAATACCACCGCCGCCAATTGATCCGGCCGAACCACCACCGCCACCACCACCGCCGGTTGAACAGCCTAAGGTGAACACGGTAAAATTCTTGCCTCCTGAGGTTAAGAAGGATGAGGAAGTTCCTGAAGAGGTTCCACCACCAACAGTTGAGGAGATTAAAGAAGCTGTTGTTGCTGATAAAACAATCGAAGGTGATCCTAACGCGAATGAAATTATCGTTGCACCGGAAGCAGTTGCTGCTCCGAGCAAAGGTGCGGTAGTTGAAGCAGCACCAGAACCAGAAAAGGTTTTTACGGTCGTTGAACAACAACCTGAGTTCCCGGGAGGTACTGCTGAAATGTACAAATACTTAAGTAAGAACATTAAGTATCCAAGTGCAGCTTCACGCGCCAACGTATCAGGAAGGGTATTTATGTCATTTGTTGTAAACATTGACGGAAGTATCCAGGATGTGGCAGTATTGAAAGGATTGGGTTTTGGTTGCGATGAAGAAGCTATCCGTGTTGTGAAAGCAATGCCGAAGTGGAAACCAGGAAAGCAGTCAGGACGTGCAGTTCGTGTTAAATACAACTTGCCTATCAATTTCCAGCTAGAGTAACTCATGAGGGAGAAACCATTGCATGAGAAGATCGGTGATCTAACCTCTATAGTAATGGCTCTGACATACATAGGAGGAGGGGTCTTTTTGATCTTCTCCTCCTTCTCTTTTAGATTATTACCAATCGGTAGTCTGGCCCGTTATGCGTTTGCTGGCACACTTATTGTGTACGGTGGCTACAGAGGCTACCGGGTTTGGAGAAAAAGAAATCAGGACGAGCCATGAATATCAAGTTGAAGAGCTGTTTGTTTTGTGTGGTATTGGGCTTTTTCGGATGTGAATCCTCCAATAAAAACCTCGATAATCCACGACAGGGTACGATTACAATCGCTTCGGATGAGTCGTTTAAGCCTTTGGTAAATGCATTGACCAACGCTTACGAGGGAATTTATCCGAATGCGCATTTCAAAATAGATTACAAGCCAGAGCAGGAGGCGATCCGCCAGCTTTTAAATGACAGCGCCAGGATCATTTTTTCAACGAGGCAGCTCAATGAAAAGGAACTGGAAATCATCAAAAGGCAAAAGGGAAGCCAGAAGTTTCAACATATTGCGACGGATGGTCTGGCGCTCGTAACAACTAAGGCGAATTCCGACAGTCTCGTTACGATGGCGGAAATTCAGGGAATTTTTGAAGGTAAAATCAAGGATTGGTCACAGTTGAAGGGAGGAAATCAGAAGGGGTTGATCACGCTGGTATTTGACAATGCGAATGCAAGCAACCTTAATTTTGTTTTACACAAATTCAACATTACCAACATTCAGGGATTGCGGATTATTTCCGCAGGATCCAACGAAAAGGTGATTGAAGATGTGAGAAAAGACCCTTTACATCTTGGTTTTATTGGAGTTAACTGGATTAGTGACGGACATTCACTTGCATCAGAGGAGCTCTCCCAGGGAATTAATGTACTGGGCGTATCGAAGAAAATGAATCCGGATTCACTGACTGATTACATTCAACCTTTCCAGGGAGGCCTGGAATTTAAACGATACCCACTTTACAGGGACGTTTACATTTTGAGCCGGGAAGGTTACTCAGGATTGGGCGGTGGATTGATGACCTATATAGCCAGAGACGTTGGCGGATTGATTATTCAAAAAATGGGTTTGTTGCCCACAGTACCCTACCCGCGTGAAATTGAGATTACCACCGGGAAGGATTTTTAGCTTAACAATTGGATAGATTTGGATTTGTTATTGAAAAGCCAAATTTTTTATCATTATTTTAACCGGGTAAAAAATGAACAGAAACATGAGAATGAAATTAGTAGCACTGGTGATTGGTTTATTAGCGTTTGTCAATGTCAAGGCACAAACCGTACAAGACGGTCTGATGCTGATACATGGCGAGCGTTATAATGATGCAGGAGCATTGTTCAAGAAGTTAGCTGAGGGCACTCCTTCGGCTGATAACCAATATTATCTTGGTTATTATTATATAAAAACAAATCAACTGGATGAAGCGCAGAAGGCATTTGACAAAGGCCTTCAGATTGACGATAAGTCGTACCTGAACATGGTTGGACAGGGTACAGTAGCGTTAGGCAAAGGCGACAGAGCAAAAGCGAAAGAGCTTTTTGACCAAGCTGAAAAGAAAAAAGGTAAAGATGCAGAGGTTCTTTTCAGAATCGGTGAGGCTTACACATTGTTTGACAAAACAAACGACCCTGCCGAAGCGATCAGACTTTTAGACCTGGCTATCAAACGTGATAAGAATCTTGCCGATGCGTATATCGCAAAGGGGGACGCTTTAATGTTACGTAATGAAGGTGGTAATGCGGTAACTGCTTATGAATATGCACTCACAGCTAAACCAAATTATGCACTGGCTCACAACAGCATCGGTTCTATTTATCTGCGTGGTAAAAACTACAACCTGGCGCTTGAAAACTATAAGAAAGCGATTGAAGCAGATCCAAACTTTGCACCTGCTTACAAGGACCTTGCAGAGCTTTATTTCTTGGCGCAAAAGTTTAAGCAAGCAGCTGAAAATTTTGACCTGTACATTCAGAAAAGCGGAACAACTGACCCTGAAATGAAACTGCGCGCTGCTCAGTTTGCATTTACAGCTGACGATTATGCAAAGTCTTTGCAATTATTGGAAGACATCAAAGGGAAAATCAACAACCCGATCACGTTGAGAATGTATGGCTGGTCTTATTTTAAGCAAAATGATCCAGACAAGGCTATCCAAAACTTGAATGAGTTCCTGAAAGTTGCGCCTGAAAAAGTAATCGGTGACGACTACAAATATTTGGGACGTGCTTATAACCAGAAAGCTACGGACGGAAAGGGTTATGATTCGACCGGTATGGTTTATATCATGAAAGGTGCTGACATGGATACCAGCAAATCGGAAGCTGCTGCTACTTACAAGGAGGTTGCGGCACTTTACTATGCAGCGAAAGATTATCCAAATGCAGCCAATGCTTACAGCAAAGGGATTTCCCTGGATACTGCTAAGGCTAGTGCAAATGACTACTACTATACTGGTCTTGCAAACTTCCAGATGGCGACTGCAAATGTTTTGCCTGTAAAAACAGACTCTAACTATGCTGATAGCGCAAAAATCGCAACAATGAGAAGAGAGTTGTTTTTGAAAGCTGATTCTATTTTTGCCACAGTTACTCAGAAACTTCCGGATTGGCCTTACGGATACTATTGGAGAGCAAGTACATTATACAATGCTTACGACCGTCAGGAAAATATAGACAAGGGGATTTCAGCACCATATTATCAGAAGCTGACTGAGCTTGCCGAGAAAGATCCGGATCCAAGCAAGTATAAGAACTATCTGAAACTAGCTTATGGTTACCTGGCATTTTATGCGCAGACAACATTGAAGGACCCAGCCAAGGCTAAGGAATATTGGGAGAAGCTTCTAAAAGTCGACCCTGATAATGCTTCCGCCAAAGAGGCGCTGGGATTAGCAGTAGCACCTGCTGCGCAGCCAGCGGCTACCGGCACCACCGGAACGAAAGCAAAAGCAGGAACCGCGACTCCTAAGAAAAAATAAGAGTAGCATCTCAAAAGCAGAAACGGCCGTCTGGAATTCCAGACGGCCGTTTCTTTTTCTATGACCTAAAAAATAGTATGACTTAACGTAAGAACTTCTATAACGATGACAATCGCGCGAAGCAAGTATTGAGAACTGGTAAATGTATCGTGGCGTAATGATCGTAGCACCACTGCCTTAATCGCTTCACCTCGGCCGGCATTAACATTCGAATCGCTTTTCTCAATTCTTTTTCAAATAATCTCCGATCGAAGCTAACTTTTTGCAGAATAATTTTAATGTATTCAAGCATCGAGGCCATAGTATTATGTAGTTTTGTGGTTTAGGGAAGTCAATGAATAACGAAAAAATCTTAAAAAGATCCGTACAATAGCATAATCCTAATAAAGTTAACGAAATATTTCGATGAAGTTATATGCGTTATTAAATATTATTTTGTGTTTTTCGGGTATAGTCCGAGCGCAGGTAGTAAATGACGCTGCTACAATCGAATTCGGTCAAAAAAACCTTTCCATCGAACAGCCACTTCTAATATCTGTTGTTATCCGTGATGCAGAAAACCGCCCGGCTGTTGTGTTTCCTGAAATAAAAGATCTTGAAAAAAGAAGTAAGTCTGCTACCAGCTCGATAAGTACGGTGGATGGAAAAAAAGTGGTCATACAGACCATTACGCAGGAATATTTTGCTTCGAAACCGGGAAGTTATCTTGTACCTGAGTTTATATTAAACATCAACGGACAACGTCTTCACGCGGACGAAACGACTGTGGTATTTTCGGCGGGTAATGATGGCGGGAATGAGCCGACAATAGCGCAGGGGGAAACCTTGGAACCTGAGCTTGACAACATTGGGGAGGGGATTTTTCTATCCGTACAGACAGACAAGAAAAATGTATTTATCCGGGAAGGCTTCGCGCTGCGTGTCTCCTTGTATATCGCTGAAAATGCGCCGGTGCAGATGGAATTTTACAGGTTCAATGAGCAGCTCCAAGCTATCCTGAAAGCCGTGAGACCGGCGAATTGCTGGGAAGAGAATGTTGGTATTGAGGAAATAGTGAAAAGGAAAGTGACCATTTCCGGCAAAAAGTACACCGAATACAATATGTATCAGGCGCGGCTTTTCCCCATCACCACAGAGGACATTTTATTCCGGTCTGTCAAACTGGATATGCTCGTGACGGATAATGAAGGAAAAGTGAATGTGGCTAATAAGGTGATCAGAGCATTTCGCTCGAAACCTTCGCGAGTGCAGGTGAAGCAGCTGCCCGACCATCCGCTTCGGGATCAGGTGGCGGTGGGACATTATGCTTTAAAGGAATCGCTTTCGGCGGATCTGGTGTATCCCGGAGAGAGTATCCGGTATATGTTCAAAGTGGAAGGTACAGGCAACATTACCGCGATCCCGGCGCCGGTTATTCAGGTAAATTCTTACTTCGATATTTATCCTCCGGAGGTAAGCCAGGTTGTAAAGCGAAGTTATCAGAGTGTGGCCGGAGAGAAAACATTTGATTATTTTGTTGTTCCGAGGAAGGATGGAACATTTCCGATGGGCAGGTATTTTCAGTGGGTATTTTTCAACCTGGCTACGGCGAAGTATGACACATTAAAGTCTGCCAAATCATTGAAAGTGGAAGGCGAAGATTACAAGCTGGCAAATTTATCCTTGTCGGGCTCTGCAGGTTTATATGATAATCTGGAAAGTCTGGACAGCAGCCGCCAGCTATTTGATTACAAAAAGATTTTAAAGAACGCGACGAATGCAGTAGTAATCGTACTGTTGCTGACGATGTTCTGGGTTTTTAGAAAATAATATTTGATGGGAAGTACTTACGGTAAGATATTCAAGATTGCCACATTTGGAGAGTCACACGGTGCCGGGATCGGTGTTGTGATTGAAGGCTGCCCGGCGGGCGTAACATTCGACCAGGATTTTATTCAAAGTGAATTGACGCGGCGCAAGCCCGGACAATCGCGTATTACGACGCAGCGAAAAGAGGCGGACGAATTTGAAGTACTTTCAGGTGTTTTTGAGGGAAAAACGACGGGCACGCCTATCGCAATTCTAATCCGCAATCAGGACCAGCGTAGCAAGGATTATTCGCACATTGCGACGCAATACCGCCCGTCGCATGCAGATTATACTTACCAGGAAAAATACGGCATCCGGGACTATCGCGGCGGTGGAAGAAGTTCTGCGCGGGAAACTGCGGCGAGGGTTGCAGCAGGCGCACTGGCAAAAACCTTGTTGCAGGAAGCCGGCGTCAATATTCAGGCATACGTTTCGCAGGTTGGAACATTAAAACTGGAAAAATCTTACTCCGAACTCGACCTGTCTCTTACCGAAACCAATGATGTACGCTGCCCGGACCCGGTTGTAGCACAGCAAATGTTCAATTATATCGATGGTATTCGTAAGCAGGGAGATTCTGTTGGAGGGGTCGTGAATTGTGTGATTACAGGCGCTCCGGTAGGCTGGGGCGAGCCGGTGTTCGACAAGTTGCACGCCGAGCTTGGAAAAGCGATGTTAAGCATCAATGCGGTAAAAGGCTTTGAGTACGGAAGCGGCTTTGAGGGTGTAACATTATTGGGCTCGCAGCATAATGACGCTTTTTACACAGACGAAAATGGTAAAGTAAATACCCGCACCAATCATTCGGGCGGTATCCAGGGCGGTATTTCAAATGGCCAGGACATTTATTTCAGAATAGCATTCAAGCCGGTAGCGACGATCATGCAGGATCAGGAGAGCGTAGACCAGGAAGGCAACATTGCGATTGTTCAGGGCAAAGGAAGACATGATCCCTGCGTAGTGCCAAGAGCGGTGCCGATCGTAGAAGCGATGGCGGCGATTGTACTGGCGGATTTTTATCTCAGAAATAAATTAAGCAAGCTGTAATCAAAGCTTTTGCTTTTTACGTCGCTGATTCAAAGTCAAAACCAGCCATATCGAGCCGATAAACTCAATAATAAGGCCACCCAGAATGATGGGGCTACTTAGCTTTGCCTGGGAAGAATTTAGGAAGGAGCCGATGGCAAGCAGAAGCATACCGGCGAGCAAAATCAGAAAGGCATTTCTCAGGCTCAATTTCACTGACAATAAACTTTCGTTTCACAATTAATGCTGGCGGAGGTATTCTTACCGAATATAAATATCGCTTTCCGTAAATGCTATCAATCCAAACAAAAAATGGCTCGCGAGGAGCCATTTTTTGTTGATATCTATCTGATAATTAGATAACCTGCGTCTTACCAGGAATTGCAACCGGGTACAGACCATCCGCACCAGGAAGAATTTTCGGAGAAGCGTCCCAGGCTAGTTTATCAGGGAAAAGATTAATGTCGGAGTTCAAAGCCTCGTCCCACTTGATCATCTTACCAGAATAAGTTGCCATGCGGCCCATGATGGCAGTCATGGTGCTTTTTGCGCCGTTTTCAGCATCAGCAAATTTGTATTCACCTTTTGCGATCGCTGCAAACAATTCGTCGTGCTCAACCTGATAGGGGTTTTTGTCACCTTTATCGTCGTGCTGATACATGACGCCGCCTTTGTAGTCTTTCAAAATTGTCTTCTTGCCATCAAAACTGTCGATACGACCTTTTGTTCCTACGAAAGCTTCGTCTACCCGGTTCCAGGTACCTTCAAACTGACGGCACTGGCTTGAAATCGTTGTTCCATCCGCATAAACCAGGTCCAATGTATGGTGATCGAAAATTTCACCATAAGCTTTACCGGTACGAACCTGGCGACCGCCAGTTCCCTGAATTGATACAGGATAACCCTTTTTCACCCAGTTTGCTACGTCAATGTTGTGAACGTGCTGCTCGTTGATGTGGTCACCGCAAAGCCAGTTGAAGTAATACCAGTTTCTCATTTGGTATTCCATTTCCGTCTGGTTTGGCTGACGTTCCTTCATCCAGGGGCTGCTGCCGACCCAGTAAACTTGCCCGCCAACGATATCGCCCAGCGCGCCGTCGTGAATGCGTTTGATCGCCTCGCGGTAGTTTGCCTGATAGTGGCGTTGCAGACCAACCACCACATTCAATTTCTTTTTCTTAGCTTCCTCAGCCAGTTCAAGCACTTTACGGATTCCGGGCGCATCGGTAGCCACCGGTTTTTCCATGAAAATGTGCTTATTGTTTTTTACAGCCTCTTCGAAATGCCATGGACGGAATCCCGGAGGTGTAGCCAAGATCACGACATCCACATCCTTCAAAGCGATGGCTTTTTTGAATGCATCAAAACCAACAAATTTACGGTCCTCAGGAACATCTACTTTGGTTTTTGTATCAACCGTAGTACCAGAAGCATCCTTATATTTTTTGGTAGTCAAATTCTTGTATGATTCTTCCAGGCGATCCTTGAATGCATCGGCCATCGCAACGATTTGTACATTTTGTGAAGTGCTCAATGCTTGCGCAGCAGCACCTGTACCTCTTCCTCCGCAACCGATCAGCGCTACTTTGATCGTCTCATTGACAGAACTGTGAAAGCCGTACCCGCCCAGCGGATTCAGCATAGCACCTCCTGCGATCAAGCCGGATGCTTTCAGAAAATTGCGTCTGTTTTGTTCCATTACTTTTTTATTAAGAGTTTATATATCAATAGTCTTCAATCAATTTCGGGCTGTAATACGCATTGATCTCCTCAGCAGAAGGCGTTTTCAGCGGGCGTACCACGCGGAAACCAACAAATGATGCGCTGGTCATCCACCATTCGCTTTTCGGCAATTGCGGGTCGAGGATTTTCCACTCAGGCTTGGAAGCGGTACGAGCTGCACTTCTTAAATCAGCAGGCTCGTCATCCCAGGAACCACCTCTTACAGCAGTCGGGTAAAGCTCGGTCACCGGCGCATATTTCTCGCCGGCAGGTTGTTTGGCATAATAGTCGGGAATGTATTGATCCAATGTCCACTCCATCACATTGCCATGCATATCATAAAGTCCAAACGCATTCGGTTTCTTTTGACCAATTTTCTTATAGGCTGCGTCACTGTTTTTGCGATACCAGGCGTATTCATCAATTTTAGATTCGTCACCAAATGAATAAGCGGTTTTAGAACCCGCGCGGCAGGCATATTCCCACTCAGCTTCTGTTGGCAGGCGGTAGAAAATGCCGGTTTTTTCGTAAAGCCACTTGCAAAAGTGGATCGCAGCATATTGCGTCATATTGATTGCCGGATAACCCGCGCGGCCCATGCCAAAAGACATATCTACATAAGGAGGGCTGGGGCGTGTACTTGCGTCGGTTTTCTGAACGGATTTATCAGGATCAGGATGCCTTGCAGCCATTTCCTTTTCCATATTTTTAAAAGAATATAAATCATAAATATCCCAGATCACCTCATATTTGCCCATCCAGAAAGGCTCGATCTTTACTTTGTGCTGGGGACCTTCATCGGCTCTGCGGCCTTTTTCACTTGCGGGGCTTCCCATCGTAAACTCGCCGCCGGGAATTGCGACCATATCATACACCTGAGGACTGCCTCCGATTTTCTGCGTGTAGCTTTTAAAATTACTGTCTTGTGCGAAGGAATTGAACGTTAGGAGAACTGTTGAGATTAGGAAAAGAAATTTTTTGGACATGGTAAAAAACGTGTTCAATGGAACCATCTAACTGAATATAAGTGGCAATATTAGCCTATTTACCCTACTAAAACGAATTTTTTCTTTCTTGTTTGATATCTGTCCTAACTTTGCAGACTTCGAATTTTACATTTACTCATGAATTATCTTTCAGCAGAAAATATAGCCAAGTCATTCGGCGATCAGTGGCTTTTTAAGAACATCAATTTTGGGATCAGCAGGGGAGATAAAGTAGCGCTGATCGGGACAAACGGAACCGGCAAAACCACTTTTTTGAACATTCTCACAGGTAAAATCCCGGCGGATCAGGGCGAAGTCAGCATTCGGAAAGACATTCGGGTGGGTTATTTGGACCAAAGTCCGGCTTTCGATGAAACCCTCCCGGTGCTTGAAGTGATCTTTTCTTCCAATAACCCGGTAGCACAAGTTGTCAAAAAGTACGAGCACGCCATCGAAACCGATAACCACGACGAGCTGGCCGAGGTAATGGAGGATATGGACAAGTACAATGCGTGGGATTTTGAATACCGGACAAAGGAAATTTTAGGCAGACTTGGAATCCATCATACCGACGCACTTTTCGGAACATTGTCAGGAGGCCAGCGCAAAAGGGTGGCCATGGCAAAAGTGCTGCTGGAAGATCCGGATTTACTGATCCTGGATGAGCCAACCAACCATTTGGACCTTGATACCGTGGAGTGGCTCGAAAATTACCTGAATACTTCCAACACCACATTGCTGGTGGTTACCCATGACCGCTACTTCCTGGATACGGTTTGTAATCAAATGCTGGAATTTGCAAACGGATCGGCTTACAGTTATAAGGGTAACTATTCTTATTTCCTTGAAAAAAAGGCGGAACGCGAGGAAATCGAGGCTGCGGGCATTGATAAAGCTAGAAATTTGATGCGGAAGGAGCTGGACTGGATCCGCAGACAGCCCAAAGCACGCGGGACGAAAGCAAAATACCGCGTCGATGCATTCGAAGAACTCAAAGAAAAAGCCAGCCAGAAAAAGCCGGATACGCAGCTGGAACTTAATGTCCGTACGTCGAGACTTGGCAGCAAGATCATTGAGTTGAACCACGTGACCAAAGGTTTTGATAACCGCACATTAATCAAGGATTTCGAATATACCTTCCGAAAAGGCGACCGGATAGGGATCGTGGGCCAGAATGGTATGGGCAAGTCCACATTGCTCAATATGATCACCGGCGAACTGATGCCTGATAAAGGTGAAATTGTAAAAGGCGAAACCGTACAGTTTGGCTACTACCGTCAATCGGATTTGGTTTTTAATGAAAATCAGCGGGTTATTGACATTGTAAAAGATGTGGCCGAGGTAGTTCAGCTGGGAACGGGCGAGACAGTAACTGTCGGACATTTACTTCAAGCATTCCTTTTTTCTCCTTCCAAACAATATGATTTTATTTCAAAATTGAGCGGTGGTGAAAAAAGAAGGTTGCAATTACTTTTAATCCTGATCAAGCAACCGAACTTCCTGATCCTCGATGAGCCGACGAATGACCTGGACATTGCCAGCTTGAATGTACTCGAAGAATTTCTCTTCAACTTTCCGGGCTGCCTGCTGATCGTTTCCCACGACAGGTACTTCCTCGACCGGCTGGTACAGCACATATTTGTCTTTGAAGGCGAAGGTAAGATTAGTGACTTCCCGGGTAATTACACAGAACTGCGTGACTATCAGGACGAGCAGGAAGCCGAGAAAAAATCGGCTGGTCAGCAGGCGCCCGCACCAAAAGTGGTAGTGCCCGAGCCGGTAACTCCTGTAAAAGAACCGGTTGTGGCGCAAGTAGCAAAGCGTAAGCTCAGCTACAAAGAGCAAAAGGAACTGGAAACGCTTGAAAAAGAGCTTGCCGACCTGGAAAAAGCAAAGGAAACATTGGTAGCGAACCTGAACAAAGGCGGCTCGCATGATGAGCTGGCAAAATGGTCAAAACAAATTGAGGAGATTACCCAAAGCCAGGAGGATAAGGAAATGAGATGGCTTGAACTGTCGGAAAATGCCTAATTTTAAGAGCTTATCAGCCTTTTGCCTTGCCTATGAATTCAATTGCCGAGTTTTTTCAATACATTCTTAACTCCGAAGAAATCATCCGCACAGGAGGTTTACTGGTGATCACTTTCATTGTTTTCGCCGAAAACGGACTCTTTTTTGCCTTTTTCCTGCCCGGGGATTACCTGGTTTTTCTAGCTGGTGTTTTCTGCGGGACAGGCATTCTGGACGTCCCAATCGCTATTCTTCTGATTTCCATGTTCACTGCCGCGGTACTGGGCTCTTTGCTGGGCTACATTTTCGGGCGATATTTTGGGGGAATGTTTGAAAACCGGCCTGATTCATTTTTCTTCAAGAAAAAGCACATTGAAACGACGCGCAAATATTTCGAACGCTACGGCAGCCGGACATTGATTATCAGCCGGTTTTTGCCGGTAGTCCGCACTTTCGCCCCAATTCTGGCCGGTCTGGTCAAAATGACTTTCCCCGCATTCCTAATCAACAACGTGGCAGGCGGCGCCATCTGGATCGGCGCACTCACCGGCGGCGGCTACCTCTTCGGCGAGCGCTTCCCCTGGATCGTCGATTATGTTCAGTACATTATTTTATTTTTCCTCGCGATTACGACTTTTACGGTTGTGAAAGGGTATTTGAATGCGCGGAAGGAGATGAGTTAGGCTCGGGTTTAAACATTGCTTTCATTTTCCTCCTCCCTAAACCATCCCGAATAAACAATATAATTATTAGCAGTCCTGTCAATAACCGCATTCAATTCCGGTGAAACATCTTTTAAATATTTAGCCGGATTTCCGGCGTAGATGGTTCCCGGGGGGATTTTGGTTCCCTGGGTGACGATGGCCCCGGCGGCTACGATGGCGCCTTCGCCGACGACTGCGCCGTCCATGACGATCGAGCCCATGCCGATGAGGACGCGATCTTCGATGGTGCAGCCGTGGACGATGGCATTGTGGGCGATAGAAACGTAGTTACCGATGGTCGTCGCGAAACGCTGGTAGGTGCAATGTATCACCGCGCCGTCCTGCACATTGGAGTGGTGGCCAATGCGGATGCTGTTTACATCACCGCGGATGACGGCATTGAACCATACGGTGCAGTTTTCGCCCATTTCCACATCGCCAACTATGGTTGCGTTCTCGGCAAACCAGCAGCTTTCGTCGTAAACCGGGTGTTTTCCACGGACGGATTTTATAAGTGCCATATTTTGAATTCTATGTTATTGACTGGTGGTTACTTTGTTACGCGCTTTGACCGGAAAAATAGTTAAAAGTGGCTCCTGATTTGCCAAATGAAGTTTAATTGTTACCAAAAAATAAATATATTGGGGACTACAAACTTTAACCGTGGGGTTATGTCGTCGGCCATGAAAGTCTCAAAAGGAAGCCTGTTGATCGCTAAACCATATCTAGGAGACCCGAATTTTGAGCGGGGTGTGATCCTGATGTGTGAGCATAATGAGCAGGGAAGTTTCGGGTTTGTGCTCAATCAAACCACGGAATTGTTTTTGGGAGATGTGCTCGACGACACGATCTACCAGGACATTACATTGCACCTGGGAGGCCCGGTTGAAAAAAATACCCTGCACTTCATTCACCGTCGCCCGGACCTGGTTTCCGGCGGGGTTGAAATTATGAAAGATGTTTTCTGGGGTGGCGATTTTACCGCAGTGAAAACATTGCTCAACTTGAACACATTAACCCAGGATGATGTCCGGTTTTTTATCGGATATTCAGGCTGGGGCGGCGGGCAGCTGGACGATGAGCTGAGCCAGGATTCATGGATTGTTTCCAATACAACTTCGGACTTTTTGTTTTCGACACCTCCGGGAAATTTCTGGCGGGAAATCCTTCGTAACATGGGCGGCGAATATCGTTCCATCGCACATTACCCCATCGATCCGCGTCTGAATTAAGATTATTAGACCGATTTTGTAGTCCAAAATCTTAGTTAGGACCGTTTAGCCCGCTCACAGATTCATAATCTGATTTTATTCTTCCTACTTCCGTGGTCAGGAATTTTTGCAGCTCTTCATTGAAAATCACTTTTTCATCCTCAGGCAAAGAAGCGTATAAATCTTTCAACTCCTGATTGATCTGCGCCCGCTCTTCGGCCGAGGCTGCGTTCATGGAGCGAATGTGGAATCTTTTAAAATCAAACTTTGACATTGCGGGATCATTAATGAGCTCCAAAATTACCGAAAACCGTTCGGCTCTGAAAATTTGCCACTGGCCTTCACATTTCTGGCCGCCGTCGAATTATCAAATATTCCGTTTGCGAGACCGAACGAGAAGATAATGACCGATGTTTATCGGAAATACTTCAATTTGATTTTTCACAATGTCCAGAAACATAGTTTTATTGTTATTAACATTCGTACTGATTGCGATTGACTGGTACGTATGGCAGGGCCTCCGTTTCGCAACCAGGAATCTAGCCCCGGTCACGCAGCGCTGGATCGGGGGCGCTTACTGGGGTTTTACTTTTCTGACCCTGCTTTCTTACATTGCCATGCAGCTTTTGCCGCCCGATTATTTCAAAAGTACTACGAGAACATTCCTCTTTGCTTTCATCGCAATCCCTTATCTCTCAAAAGTTTTGGCAGTATTTATTCTTCTGATAGATGACGTACGCCGCTTTTTTCAATGGTTGGTAAGCCTCGTTTTTCCTTCGGCCGCAGTTATTTCTCCTGAAACTGGTGAACCGACCATTCCACGCTCTCAATTTCTGGCTACTACCGCAGTGACGGCGGGTGCAGCTTTGATGGGCACATTTGCTTATGGCATCATTTCCGGCGCGCACGATTATAGGATCAGGCGGGTGAGAGTACCTTTGAAAAATCTGCCAAGACAATTTCACGGAATGAAAATCGCGCAGCTTTCAGACATTCACTCAGGTAGTTTTTTTAATAAAACAGCGGTGAAAGGCGGCGTGGAAATGTTGCTGAGAGAGAAACCGGATATTGCATTTTTTACCGGTGACCTGGTCAATGACCGCGCGATTGAGGTGAAGGATTACATGAATATTTTCGATAAGGTGCGGGCGCCGCTGGGCGTGCATTCTGTTTTGGGAAACCATGATTACGGTGACTATTTTCAGTGGCCAAGTGTGGATGCCAAAACCAGGAACCTTTCGGATCTGAGGACGGCGCATCACATGCTGGGCTGGAATTTGATGCTGGACGAAAACCGGCCGATTACGGTTGACGGCGAATCGATTGGATTAATTGGTATCCAGAACTGGGGCGCGGGTAATTTTGCCAAATACGGAAACCTCGAAAAGGCTTACCAGAATACGGATGAGTATCCGGTGAAAATTTTACTTTCCCATGATCCCAGCCACTGGCAGGCGCAGGTTTTACCCAAATATAAGGACATTGATCTCGCGCTGGCGGGTCATACCCATGGAATGCAGTTTGGCGTGGAAATAGGTAAGGTGAAGTGGAGCCCGGTGCAGTACCGCTACAAGGAGTGGGCGGGTTTGTATGAAGAAAATGAACAATTCTTATATGTGAACCGCGGATTCGGGTATCTCGGATATCCTGGCCGGGTTGGAATTTTACCGGAAATCACGATCCTGGAATTGGTAAAGGCCTGAGAATTATCGAAATTGTATGACCGTTGAATTAATATACAGGATTGTGGTACGGCTGCGTTGAATAAGTGTCCTGTTTTTCCAAAACAATGTTGATTATGAGAAAAATTGCTCCCTGGCTTCTGCTGCTCACGCTAACCTGCGGGTTTTCGGGCATAGAAACTGTCAATGCAAAACCGGCATCCACGAAAATGGAAATGTTTGGTAAAAAGAAAAAATACAAGGGTTACAAGAAACCGCGGTCTAAAAAGATCCTGGGCATATTCAAGCGAAAAACCGATTGTGGCTGTCCAAACCACTAGGAACATTCCGACTTCATTTTTTGTACATATTCAAGAGTAGGCAAGAACGGTCATTTCAAAAGATCTGGTTGGTTTTGCTTACTTTTGTATTTTAAAACAACCACATTAACGGCATTGCAAGCTAAACGTTGAATGAAAGTTAATCTTCGAAATCAGGATAAATTTGAAAGCCGCCATCACGGCAAGGATGAGCAGGAATTGCAGGAAATGTTGAGCACGATAGGGGCCGCTTCCCTGGATGAGTTGATAGACCAGACATTGCCCGCTGCAATCCGCCTGGAAAGAGCGCTGAATTTACCGAGACCAAAATCGGAACAAGAGTTTTTGCAGGGCATTAAAAGAATTGCTTCAAAAAATGCGGTGCTGAAATCATACATTGGTACAGGTTATTATGACACGATAACGCCGAATGTAATTCTGAGAAATATCCTCGAAAATCCGGCCTGGTACACGGCATATACACCTTATCAGGCAGAGATTGCACAGGGCAGGCTTGAAATGCTGCTGAATTTCCAGACGGTGGTGACTGACCTGACTGGGATGGAGATTGCGAATGCTTCTCTGCTGGACGAAGCTACTGCGGCAGCGGAGGCGATGACGATGCTGCATAGTTTGAGACCGTCGGCCAAGAAAAAGGCTCAAACGTTTTTCGTTTCTGAACTTTGTCACCCGCAAACCATCGACCTTATCCGTACCCGCGCAAAGCCTATCGGCATTGAGGTGATTGTGGGTAACCACGCCACTTTTGACCTGACCAGCGAAAACCTCTACGGTGTGCTGGTTCAATATCCGGCTACAAATGGTGAAGTGATCGATTATACCGATTTCATTGCGGCTGCACATGATTTGAATGTTACTGTCGCTGTGGCTGCCGATTTGCTGGCATTAGCATTGTTGAAATCGCCGGGCGAAATGGGGGCTGATGTTGTGGTCGGTTCTTCCCAGCGTTTTGGTGTTCCCATGGGGTATGGTGGCCCGCATGCGGCTTATTTTGCTACAAAAGATTCTTATAAGCGCAGTTTGCCCGGACGTATTATCGGCGTATCGGTGGATGGAGAGGGTAACCGGGCTTTGAGAATGGCCTTGCAAACCCGCGAGCAGCATATCCGTCGTGAAAAAGCGACTTCCAACATTTGTACCGCGCAGGTTTTGCTGGCTGTGATTGCCGGAGCTTATTCGGTTTATCATGGGCCGGAGGGAATTAAATCTATTGCTTCGCGCGTCCACGGGCTGGCTTGCCTTTTTGTTGATACGATCAGGAAATTCAACTATGACGTTGTTACCGAAAACTTTTTCGATACAGTAACCATCAAAACGCCGCTCACCAGAAAAATCAGGGAGCAGGCTTTGAAATGGGGTATTAACCTGAAATATAATAAAGACGATAGCGTCACGGTAGCATTTGACGAGGGTAAAACTTTCGATGATGTCATTTCATTGTTGAATGTTTTTGCAGAAACGTCGGGCTTCCAGGGGGAAATGGTGATCGAGGAAGAATATGAATTTGCTTTTCCTGAAAACCTGGAAAGAAAAAGTGCATACCTGACCCACCCGGTTTTCAATACGCATCATACCGAGCACGAAATGCTGCGTTATTTGAAATCTTTGGAAAACAAAGATTTGTCGCTGGTACACTCGATGATTTCTTTGGGCAGCTGCACGATGAAATTGAATGCAACTGCTGAAATGATCCCGCTAACCTGGCCGGAATTTGGCAGCATTCACCCTTTTGCACCGACCAATCAGGTAGGAGGTTACGCCCAGCTTGTGAGTGAATTGAATACCTGGCTTTGTGAAATTACCGGTTTTGCTGCGATGTCATTCCAGCCAAATTCCGGCGCTCAGGGCGAATATGCCGGTTTGATGGCGATCCGCGCTTACCATGAAAGCAGGGACGAGGCGCATCGTAATGTTGCTTTGATTCCTTCGTCGGCACATGGTACAAACCCAGCATCCGCAGTGATGGCGGGCATGAAGGTAGTAGTTACCAAATGTGACGAAAGAGGTAACATTGATGTAGAAGACCTGAAAGCAAAAGCAGAGCAATACCGCGACGATCTTTCCTGCCTGATGGTCACTTATCCTTCCACCCACGGGGTGTATGAGGAAAGTATCATTGAAATTTGTGAAATGATTCACGCACACGGCGGCCAGGTGTATATGGACGGTGCAAATATGAATGCGCAGGTTGGTCTGACCAGCCCCGCGAGCATCGGTGCAGATGTTTGCCATTTGAATCTACATAAAACATTCTGTATCCCTCATGGCGGCGGCGGACCTGGTGTCGGACCAATCGGAGTAGCGGAACATTTGATGCCTTTCCTTCCTGGTCACGTCAATTTCAGCGTACAGCCTGATCATTTGCCGGCAGGCGAGGCGGGTGCGGTATCCGCGGCACCTTACGGCAGTGCGAGTATCCTGACAATCTCATACGCATACATTGCGATGATGGGCGGTGAGGGACTGACGAATGCAACCAAATACGCGATCCTGAATGCTAATTATATTAAGGAGCGTCTGAGCGGACATTACGACGTACTTTATACAGGTACCAATGGTCGTTGCGCACATGAAATGATCCTGGATTGCCGCTCGTTTAAATCAGTAGGGGTAGAGGCTGAGGATCTGGCGAAGCGCTTGATGGACTACGGTTTCCACGCACCAACATTGTCATTCCCGGTGGCAGGTACATTGATGATCGAGCCTACCGAATCGGAGTCGAAAGCTGAGCTGGACAGGTTCTGCGATGCGATGATTTCTATCCGGAAGGAAATTAAGGAGATAGAAGAAGGTGTTGCGGATCGTGCGGATAATGTTTTGAAAAACGCGCCGCATACTTCCCGCGTATTGCTCAACGAAGGCTGGAACAGATCTTACAGCCGCGAAAAAGCAGCATTCCCACTTCCATACCTGCGCTTTAATAAATTCTGGCCAAGCGTAAGTCGGGTCGATAGCGCCTACGGAGACAGAAACCTGATCTGTTCTTGTATCCCGGTAGAAGCTTACACCGAAGTTGACAGCGAGTAAACAGAGATTTGATACAACACAAAAAAGGGAGATACTGAAAAGTACCTCCCTTTTTACTGGAATGTTTTGAAGCTTAAAAGTGTCTTTCTCCGATTTCTCTTTTACCCAACATGACTGCGCCAACCATCGCTACAAGCAGCAAAATGGATGCAAGCTCAAAAGGCAACAGGTAATCCCTGAAAAGTAAATGTCCCAGGTTTTCAATCATACCCACCTGTGAGTCAAATGTTTGCGGATCGTATGAAGGAATAATCGTTTTACGGTACGCGCCGAAAAGGATCACAAATACAGTCCCGCCAACTATCGTAGCAGCTACTTTGGTAAGATTGGTTTTCGATTCTTCATGGTCTTGTTTCATATTTAAAAACATGATCACGAAGAGGAAAAGCACCATAATAGCACCCGCGTAAACGATAATATTGACAGCGGCCAGGAACTGTGCATTCAATAAAATATAATGTCCCGAAAGTGTAAAAAACGTCAGGATCAGATACAGTACGCTATGAATAGGGTTGCGCGAAACAACCACCATGACCGCACTAAGGATGGTCAGAAACGAGAGGAAATAAAAAAAAGATACAGCTGAATTCATGGTTGTTATAACTACTGAAAGTCTTGGTGATCAGGGAATTGCTCTTGGGACAACATTGGTAGCTTCGCCGCTGGCTCTTTTTGCGTCCAGTGCGCGGGCCTCTTCTTTGGTCCAGGCTTCCCGGGTATACCTGTTATTCATGTCTTCTACCAAAAGATCTTTACCCCAGATCACCTGATCGCGTTCTGTGAATACAGGGATAAATTCGTCGTGACGGAGGTATACCGCTTGTTTCGGGCAGGCTTCTTCGCACAATCCGCAGAAGATACATCTCAGCATGTTCACCTCGTAAACCGCCGCATATTTCTCCTCGCGATATAAATTCTCTTCCCCTTTTTCTCTTTCTGCCGCTACCATTTGAATAGCTTCCGCCGGGCAGGCCACAGCGCATAAGCCGCAAGCCGTGCAGCGCTCCCGACCATCTTCATCCCTTTTCAGAATGTGGCGGCCACGGAAGACAGGCCCGAGATAGCGTTTCACCTCAGGATATTCAATGGTCACTTTTTTTGCGAAAAAGTGTTTGATGGTAATCGCCAGACCCGTCGCAATGGCAGGTATGTATGCACGTTCCATCAACGTCATTTCTTTATTGCTGACTTGCTTAGAGCGATTGGTCAATTGCATAGCCGAAATTAGTTTAACCAGGCAGTGATGGCAGGTTTCAGGAAAAGCACCGCCGCGCCAGTAATAATAATGTTAAAAATAGCCAGAGGGATTAACTTTTTCCAGCCAAGGTTCATCAACTGATCGTAGCGGAAACGTGGGATTGTCCAGCGAACCCACATATAAAAGAAGATGAAGAACAAAGCTTTGCCAAAAAATACCGCAGTACCGATCAATGTAGCAATGTTATGGCCGGTTTCAGGTCCCATCGCTTTTATAAGCTGGGCGTAAACCCAATCCATACCCGGGTAGTTATATCCGCCAAAATACAAAACTGAAATGATCGCCGAGGATACAAACATGTTGATATACTCCGCGAAAAGGTAAAAACCAAGTTTCATACTTCCGTATTCTGTATGATAGCCACCTACGAGCTCCGTTTCACATTCAGGAAGGTCGAAAGGTACCCTGTTACATTCAGCAAATGAGCAGGTGATGAAAATGATAAAGCCCAGCGGCTGATAAAAAATATTCCAGTTGCCGCCATGCTGCTGTGAGACGATTTCACCCAGTGAAAGCGAGCTGCTCATCATCAGAATCGCGATTAATGATAGCCCCATCGCAACTTCATAACTAATGTTCTGTGAAGCCGCGCGGATAGCGCCGAGCAGAGAGAATTTGTTGTTGGAAGCCCAGCCACCGACCATGATCCCATAAACACCCAGCGCCACGACGCCAAAAACGTACAGGATACCAATGTTGGACTCGACACCTTGCAAAACCACTTCGTGACCGTCAAAACGGAAAGTACTGCCGAAAGGTATTACCGCGCTGGCCAGCAATGCTGTTAACATCGCCAAACTCGGCCCGGCGATAAAAAGCCATTTATTGGCCAAAGCAGGAATAAAATCTTCTTTAAAAAACATCTTACCCGCATCAGCAAGTGGTTGCAGCAAACCGCCCCAGCCTGCACGGTTCGGGCCCTGCCGGTCCTGGATAAAACCTGCCACCTTGCGCTCAGCCCAGGTAGAGTACATCGCGATGACCAGTGTCAGGACAAAAACAACGAATATCGTTGCGGTCTTGATCAGAAATTCGGTTAAATCCATTTTTTAAAATCTATTAGATAATGCGTTGAATGCAGGATCAATTGTTTTTCGCCAGCAAAGAACGGTGGTTTGCTTTATCGTTGTTTTCAATGCTCTGGTGACGGATCGTTTCTTCGTCGGTCACATATTCACGGCGATCATCGATCGGTTTGAATTGCGATGCGGCCAGTTTCAGAGAGAAATCAGGTTTTTTGACCAGATCAGCACGGTACTTGTTTGCAGAAATAACGGAGCTGCGTTTTACCTTGGTAGGACCTTCCAAGACCCAGTCAGTGGTTTTTTTCTTGTCAAAACGGCAGGTGTTGCAGATAAAATCATTAACCTCGCCCCAGGTATTTTTGCGGGCAGTTACGCGGATCACTTCTTCGCCGCGGTACCAAAGCGTCACCTTTCCACTGCATTTATCACAGTCACGGTGTGCATCTTCCGGTTTGGTAAACCAGACCCTGTTTTTGAAACGGAATGTTTTGTCGGTCAAAGCGCCTACCGGGCAAACGTCGATCACATTTCCGGAGAAATCATTATCAATCGCTTTTTCAATGTACGTGCTGATTTCGGACGCATCCCCGCGGTTCATGACACCATGCACACGCTTGTTGGTGATCTGGTCGGCTGTGTACACGCAGCGGTAGCAAAGAATGCAGCGCGTCATGTGCAACTGGATGAAAGGCCCGATGTCGATTTTATCGAAAGTCCGGCGGTCTTCCTCGTAGCGTGTTTTTACAGATCCATGCTCAAATGCGAAATCCTGCAAGTGACATTCTCCTGCCTGGTCGCAGATAGGACAGTCGAGCGGGTGATTGATCAGCAGAAATTCGACAATACTCTTGCGGGTATCCAGTACGCCCTGGTTTGTGGTATTTTCAACCACCATACCTTCCTGAACCTGCGTAATGCACGAAGGCACCAGCTTGGGCATCGGACGCGGATCTTTCGCGGATCCCTGGGCCACTTTTACAAGACAAGCCCGACATTTTCCACCCGAAGTAGGCAGCGGCTTGTAGTAGCACATTGCGGGAGGAACCAGGCCCGACTGGCTTGGATCAGCTTCGGCGATTTTTCTTGCCGCCTGCATGATCGTCGTACCAGGCTCGACTTCCACTTCGATGCCGTCGAATGTGATTTTTACTAATTGAGGTTTTACTTCTTCCATGCCAAATAATATCAATTATTAGCTTCGTAAATGTCAAACGAGCCTATGGTTGAACTGTATCTTAATGATTGCCCGAAATCAAAATCAAAAATGTTGACAGGCTTCGTGCCTTTATTCGCTATCACATATTTGATCTGCTTGTTAACGGCCATGCTTTTGAATTTATCGTACCGAAATGTCCCATTTTTATCAGCCAGGAAAACCAGGTCGGGAAAAGGTATCAATATATTTTTTACTAAAAACTGATTTAAAAAATAACCTCTGAAATTCTCCCCTGGACAAACATATACCCAGTCGCCATCCTGCAATTTTTTCTCTGAATAAAGATAGTTGGCAACATCACGCTCTTCAATATAAATGCCTTCAAAATTCATATAGTTACCTGCCTTGTACTTCATGTGCACGAAAAGCGGGCAGTAAAAGAATGCGACCAGCAGGTAAAGGGACAAACCGGCTTTCAGAAAAACATTATTGAAAAGAGGCTTATTATAAGTTTCGCAAATGAATAATGTGATCTGCAAAACCGAAACCATCAGATAATCCTGGTAATAGCCCACTCCCGCGCCAATTTTGAATGCTGCCATCGTCGAGAAGACGAGGAACATGAAACTGGCTAACGTCAGGAATAGATAAAATGGAGATGATTTTCGATAAATGATATAGGCGCTAACCAATGCATTTGCCACAAGCAGCGGTGCAAATTGAAGCAGCCAATGTTGTAACGTCCAGTCGTAGAACCAGTTCCAGCTCGCAGAGTTAGCTACGCCACCGATAATGTTGGTAAAGAAGAGTGCAACATTATTAACTGGTAAAATCAGGAGGTACAGTCCAAAAACAGCAAAGCCGAATAATGTCAGCTTGGCCAATGTTTTCCACTGTCTGTTTAAAATCCAGAAAAGCCCGGGAGTGATGGACAAAATCGCGCCGCTTTGTTTTACAAAAAAGGCAGAAACAGAAATGAAAATGACGAGAAACCACCAGTTATCATTTGCGCGGTCTTTTAATGCAAGATATGCGGCCCAGAGATAAAAAGATATCAGCAAAACAAGCAGACTATCCGGGCGGGATATGGTTAAAAACCAGGAACTTAAAATCTGATATAAAAATAGGGCAGAGAGAAAACCCGCAATTTTCTTTTTTGTAATATTAAAAACCAGCAGACCTATAACCGAGACCGCCAGCAAAGAAAAAATATTGGAAAGAAAGCGGCTTGCAAGATAAATGTAATGCACATCTACGGCTGACCAGTTGACCAGCTTACAGCAAAATGCGACGATGACAAAATAAAGCGGCGTGTATTGTGTGAGGCGAAACGGTGCTGATTCGGGATCGAGATAAATGTCGCGGTCGGCCGTCAAAAGCTGGATTGGCGCAATAGTGCTGCCTTCACTGCCTGAAATGTCAGGGTGATACCCAAGAGAAGCCTGGATTTTGACGGCAACGAGTACTAATGAGCTAATCAATCCAAAAATGAGCGCTAACGTTAAACAGTTTTCTTTAAGCCAAACCAATATTTTGTTTACCCCCATTATACCAGCGCCATTTCTCCCTGATACACTGCACCGGGGCGTGTAGCTTCCTGCGGGTGCGTAATGTGCCAGACAAATTCGTCGCGGAAGTGGCGGATTGCGCTGGCAACTGGCCAGGCTGCCGCGTCACCCAGCGGGCAAATGGTATTTCCTTCAATTTTTTTCGAGATATCTACCAGCAAATCCACATCGTGCATGCTGCCGTGACCGTGTTCAATCCGGTGCAGGATTTTCTCCATCCAGCCGGTACCTTCACGGCAAGGGCTGCATTGGCCGCAAGATTCGTGGTGATAAAAACGGGAGAAATTCCAGGTATTTCTTACGATACAGGCAGTTTCATCAAAAACAATAAAACCACCTGAGCCGAGCATAGTACCGGTTGCAAAACCACCATCGGAAAGCGATTCGTAGCTCATCAACCGATCTTCGCCATTGGCCGTTTTCATGATCAGGTGCGCAGGCAAAATGGGTACCGAAGAACCGCCGGCAACCAGCGCTTTCAAATGATGACCTTTTCTAACGCCGCCGCAGTATTCGTCGGAATTCAAAAATTCTTCCACACTTACACCCAGCTCGATTTCATAAACGCCCGGCTTATTAATGTGACCGGAAGCTGAAATGAGCTTCGTACCGGTACTTCTTCCAATTCCTATTTTTGCATATTCCTCGCCGCCATTGTTGATGATCCAAGACATATTTGCGATGGATTCAACATTATTAACAACCGTCGGGCTTTGGTACAAACCTTTCACAGCAGGGAAGGGAGGCTTGTTTCTTGGGTTACCTCGTTTGCCTTCAAGTGATTCCAAAAGCGCAGTTTCTTCACCGCAGATATAAGCACCACCGCCTGGCTGAACAACCAGTTCAAGATCATACCCGGTACCCAGAATATTTTTACCTAAAAATCCCTGCGCTTTGGCTTCTTCAATGGCTTGTTCAAGAATGCGAACCACGTAAAGCAACTCGCCGCGCACGTAGATGAAAGATTTATTAGCGCCCAATGCGAAGCTGGAAATGATCATTCCCTCGATCAGCAAATGCGGGATCGATTTCATTAAATGATGGTCTTTGAATGTCCCCGGCTCCGATTCGTCGGCATTGCAGACGAGGTAGCGGGGTACACCTTCTGGTTTCGCCAGAAAGCCCCATTTCATTCCCATCGGAAACCCGGCGCCGCCTCTTCCGCGAACACCCGATTTTTTAGCCTCTTCCACCACTTCTTCGGGTGTCATGGTTTTCAATGCCTTTTCAACGGCAGTGTAGCCCCCCTGTTTCCGGTAGACGTCGAAGGTTTCGATTCCAGGGACGTTGATATGCTCCGTTAATATTTTTCTAGCCATTTGAGGATAATATTGGCGGCCTTGACGGCTTATTTACTTAAATCTTCAATGATTTCGTCGACCTTCTCATTAGTGAGGTTCATGTAATATTTCTCACGAATCTGGAAAACCGGCCCCCAGCCGCAAGCGGCCAGACATTCAACTTCTTTCAATGTGAACAGTCCGTCAGCCGTAGTTTCACCCGCGCCGACGCCCAGTTTTTGTTTCAGATAACCATATACATCTTCTCCGCCCATCAGGCAGCAAGGTCCTGTACGGCAGTATTCTATCACATGCTTACCCACCGGATCAAGGTGGTACATGGTGTAAAAACTGGCAACTTCGTATACTTCAACAGGCTGAATGCTCAGGATTGCTGCAACATAATCCATCACTTCGCTGCTCAGCCAGCCCCACTGTTCCTGGGCCACGTGCAAAACAGGCAACAGAGCCGATTTTTGGCGGCCCTGCGGATAACGTGCAATAATTTCGTTTACTTTTTCAAGCCGTTCTGGGGTGAACGCTACCAGATTTGGTGATTCCGTCATTTCTTAGATATGATCTATAAAATAAGCTATGCGTCAAGCTCGCCTGCGATAACATTCAGGCTACTCATCGTTAAAATGGCATCAGATAATGTGCTTCCCTTGCACATTTCGGGATAGGCCTGATAATAAATAAAGCTTGGTCTGCGGAAGTGCAGGCGATAAGGAGCCCGGCCGCCATCGCTGATCAGGTAAAAGCCCAATTCACCATTTCCGCCTTCTACAGCGTGATACACTTCACCGATCGGCGCATCAATTTCTCCCATCACAATTTTGAAATGGTAAATCAATGCTTCCATGTTGCGGTAAACCTCTTGTTTCGGAGGTAAGTAATATTCCGGTGCATCAGCGTAATACGGACCTTCCGGTAAATTATTGATCGCCTGCTCTACTATCTTCAAACTCTGCCACATTTCCTCATTACGGACCATGTACCGATCGTATGTATCGCCATTTTGTCCGACAGGAATAATGAAATCAAAATCTTCGTAAGAAGAATATGGGTTCATCACCCGTACATCGTAATCCAATCCGGCTGCACGCAGGTTAGGCCCAGTAAAACCGTAAGAAAGTGCTCGTTCCAGTGAAATAGAACCCACATTAATCGTCCGGTCCATGAAGATCCGGTTACGGTTGAGCAGTTTTTCAAGCTCTTTCAGTACCGGTGGAAAAGATTTAATGAACTCGTGGATTTTACGGATAGCGGTATTAGAAAGATCCCTTTCCATGCCACCGAGACGTCCCATATTCGTGGTAAGTCTGGCGCCGCACATTTCCTCGTAAATTTCGTAGACTTCCTCTCTTTTTTGCATTACGTACAAAAAGCCCGTAAATGCGCCGGTATCTACGCCGAGGATACTATTACAAATGATGTGGTCGGTGATACGCGCAAGCTCCATCATGATCACGCGGATGTACTGCGCGCGTTTTGGAACTTCCACTCCCAGGAGTTTTTCAACCGTCATGTGCCATCCCAGGTTATTGATCGGGGAGGAGCAGTAATTCATGCGGTCGGTCAGGGTCGTGATCTGATAAAATGGCCGTCTTTCAGCAATTTTTTCAAAAGCACGGTGTATATATCCGATGGTTTGTTCGCCTGAAACGATTTTTTCCCCATCCATTTTCAGGATGTTCTGGAAAATACCGTGGGTGGCAGGGTGTGTAGGGCCGAGATTGAGGGTGGTCAGTTCTTCAACCAGTTCGGGTAACTCGGCCTGCGAGGGAACATTATGCGGTAATAATTCAATATCTGCCATTGTTACTCAATATAAGATCATCGGCCAAAAAGTGCGTCAATTTTGTCTTCACGTGTGGCATCTTCCATTGCATACTCTTTACGCATCGGGAAGTAATCCATCTCTTCAATATTCAGGATGCGGATCAGATTAGGGTGACCGTCAAACAGGATACCGAAAAAATCAAAGGTCTCGCGCTCCATCCAGTTGGCACTTGCAAAAAGTCCGGTAGCAGTAGGAATGTGCAAATCCGCCTCAGAAAGCGACACTTTTATCCTGATCCGGAAATTATGGATGAAGCTGTGCATGTGGTACACCACCATAAATTCTTTTCCCGGTACATCGGGGAAGTGGATTCCGGTGAGGTCAGTCAGGAAAATGACCTGGTAGGTTTTATGGTCGCGCAGAAATTCCATCAAAGAAAGAATTTCTTCCCGCGTGGTCGAAAGTGTAAGAAGCCCGAAAGGTTCTTCAAAATCAAAAACCTGATCGCCAAATTTCTCTAAAAGCGCCTCGGCGACTTCCTGATTTGTTAGCATAATGGGTTACTGAATATTATATGATGCTAATAATTCCTGATACTCATCGGTATTTCTGCGGCGCAATTTTTCATTTTGTGCCAGATACTGAACTTGCATCAGACCGTCGATGATTTGCTCAGGTCTTGGCGGGCAGCCTGGTACATACACGTCAACCGGGATAATTCTGTCGATTCCCTGCAAAACGCTGTAAGTATCAAAAATACCACCACTGGATGCACAGGCACCTACTGCCATTACCCAGCGGGGCTCAGCCATTTGCAGGTATACCTGTTTTACAACAGGCGCCATTTTTTTCGCGATGGTTCCCATCACCATCAGCAGATCAGCCTGGCGCGGGGAAAAGCTCGGGCGTTCAGAGCCAAAGCGGGAAATATCATAATGCGCACCCATTGTTGCCATAAATTCGATACCGCAACAAGAAGTGGCAAAAGGCAGCGGCCACAATGAATAACTGCGGGCCAGGCCTATCGCTTCGTCAAATGAAGTTGCAAAAAAACCAGATCCGCTATGCCCTTTCGGGGCCTCCACAATCGTTACTTCTTTCATAATTTTTCCGTGTTTCAATGTTAAAGCCTACTCTTCCCAGTTGAGCACTCCCTTGCGGATGACGTAATAAAAGCCGGAAAGTAGCAGCGCCATAAACAATAACATTTCAACAAAGCCAAACATTCCTAAGCCTTTAAAATTTACAGCCCAGGGATACATGAAAATTACTTCGACGTCGAAAAGCACGAATAAAATGGCTACGAGAAAGTACTTAACAGAAATCGGTGTCCGGGCATCTCCGACAGACTCAATACCACATTCAAATGGATCGTCTTTCAGCTTGCTTTTTCTGCTTGGCCCGATGAGGTGGGTCACGATCATGGTACCGCCGATAAACCCGGCAGCCAGCAGAAATTGAACTAAAATTGGCAGGTAATCGGAAGGAAGATAAGTGTTTTTCATTGACTTATACGCTGGTAAGATCTGGTGAAGCGTGCGTGTAAAAGTAGTCTACGGGCACATTCTTTCCCGTATCTCAAAATTAGCCTTTGCAAATTTATCAATCAAATTCTTTACTTTTTCTTTTGTTTAATTAGGATCATACTAAATAAGCCCCGGATTTCCGAGGCTTATTTAGTATATAAAGAAGAAATAATGTTTATCGTATTATAATTTGCTTGGTGAGGCTCTGTCCCTCGCCGGTGACACGGATAATGTACTTGCCGGTAGAAAGCGTACCCACATTGATCTGTAAGCGGCTGTCCAGTAAAGCGGTTGAACTGGTGCTCACAACCCTTCCGAAAATATCGAACAAAGTGATCTGGGCATTTTTGATATTATCCCTCGACTCGATGTACACGTAAGTGTCCTGACTTGGGTTAGGATAAATCACTACCTCGTTTTCCTCATTGGTTTTAAATTCATGCGCCACTGTGTCAGAGTAGCAGGTCAGCACATTGTTATTCAGGTTGAACTCAACTTTCGCTTTGGTAGAATAAACACCACTTTTCAGGATTTTGATAATGTCGGCTATCGTATCTGTTTCCGTATCAGGTCTTCTCCACAGATACTCCTCGTTCAATCCGGTTTCTGCAATTTTGGCGGTGATGCTAAATGGCCCGGAAGCTTCAATAACAGGCTTCGAAATTTTTTCTCTGATAATTAAAGAAGAGGAATTGGAGTTCTCGGAAATACAGCCGAAGACATTCTGGCCTTTTACATAATAGTTGCCGCTTTCAGCAATTCTGGCCGCCGCGCCTGTGGCGATTGCCGTGTTGGAGCCTTCCTTGTACCAGCTGTAAATGTCGCTGCCATCCGAAACCGAGAACTGGAAAGTAGAATCCGCACATGCTTGCTGCTGTCCTTGCTGCGCGATGGTCGGTTTTACCGGCTTCGCGTCGTTTTCAAGAACTACTACCGAAGACAATATCGAGTTGCCGGCATCATCTTTCACCGTCGCGCGGTAGGTTCCGGCTGATGATACGCGGATGGTACTGCTTCTTTCCCCGGTGGACCATTCGTAAGAGCTGTATCCGGTGGGTAAAGTAATGGTCACCGCATTGTTTTCCGCCACGCAATTCGCGCTGATTGTCGGTACGGGTGCTGGTGAAAGCGGTGGCACAGTCGAGAAGAAATCAGCTCCTAATGTTTCGTTCCAGGCATTTGCCAGGATTTTAAGCGCAGCCAGCGTACCCTCGGTGTCAGAAGTCGATTTACCTACGAAGTGCGTACCGTCACCGCGGTCAGGAACCAGCGGATCCGTTTCCGGGCCGGGATATGTTGGATTAAATGGTGTTTCCAAGACGGCATTTTGAGCGGCAACAATTGCAGGATTAATACTTGAAGCAATGTCGGAGCCGGCAGAAGTACGCGAAGTTCTCGCAATTACCCACGTGATCCTTTTACCACCCGTTTCCAGGCCCAGCCTGTTCATAATGTATTGCAGATTGTCTCTGTAAAAAGCAGTCGGCGTTTTAAAAAGTGCGTCTGCTTCTCCCTGCATCCACAGGATCGCGCGGACGCCGTACTGGTTTCCATAGTTCCTTGCCGCGATTCTGAGGTTGGCGTAAGGCATTTGAGGAGGATAAACGAAGCCTCCGTATTTATTTTTTGTCGTTTCCCCCCGCGCACTGGCCGACCAGTTTTCAATAGCCGTCCCTTCCCAGGCAGTATTGATAAAAAGAACGGGAACATTCAGTTTCCGAACCAGCATATCACCCAGCAGACCCCAGCACCAGGCCGACTGTCCACGTGGAGACATAATTCCAAGATTTGAATTGATTTTATCGAATGCAGGTGGAACCGGATCGGTCAGGAAATCGTGGGTATCATTGTTGTAATTTGAAATATATAAAACCCTGTCATCTTCTGCCGAAGGGCCTGGATAAGCGCGTAAACCCTGCGCATTGGATTGGCCTGCGATAATAAAAACCTCCCCGACACCAACACGTGAGAGCACATCACGACCCACGATTTTTCCGTCCAGAAGTGCACGTACTTCAATGGTGTACCAGCCTCCATAAAGCTTAATAGTTCCCGTAAACACACCACCTTTTGGTGCACTTTGTAAGGTCTGCCAAGGCGTATCAATTCCCTGGCCCTGGATTACCGGAACCGCCCTTACCTCGATTTTATCCATCGTAACATTGAATGTTCCGGATACGGATATTTCCCGCTGGCCAATTACGTCTCGCTGATAAACAGCCTGAAAAGTAGGTGAGGTGATCTTTATTGGTGGAATTTGTGAAAATACTGTTGAAGAGAGTGCACATATCAACAGCAGCGCCTTTGCCACTACCGGAAGAATAATTCTATAACGCATTGGTAATTCTGATACGGGTAAAGTTTTTTATATTCTGCGTGATTGAGTTGTTGAGTGAGCTTGATCTTAGAGAAAAATAGTCACAAATGTAAAAGATTATTTTGCTTAAATAGCACTATTTGGTTTTTTTGATTGGCGAGTTTGAAGTGCCTGTTTCTACTGTACAATGAACAATTTTTGTGAGGCAGTGAACGAAACTGAGTGTACACGAACAACATACATGCCACTTGGAAGTCCTGAGAGATTAAATACCTGCTGGCTGTCGAATTTCTTAACATAGAAGATTCTGTGGATTATACCACGACTGTCAATGATCTGTACTTCGGCGTTGTTGATATTCTGCAAGGTTTCGACGGTCAATTTACCGGTTGGATTGGGGTTCGGGTAGGCTACAAAACCCGGATTGCTGGTATCCAGCACGAACATGAAAGGTTGTGAGAATTCGGAGTAGCACGTGAGTGTCGGGCTGTAAATAATGGTGTTGTTGACAACATAAGAACCTGAACGCACAGCCTTAATCACTGCCGCGGTATCCGTCAGCGCTACATCATTGAATTTCCACATGTGTTCGCCGCTGCTTAAATTGTTTTCAGCACGCAAAGTGAATGTTCCGATCTGCCGTATGGTGGGTGTGCTTGGGGAAGGTTTTACTTCAACAGGAATTGTTTTCGAATAAGGGGAATAACACCCCTTCGTATCCTGCACCCGCGCCGAATAAGTGCCGGATTCGACAATTTTTACGGTCGGGCCTTCCTCTCCATTATTCCAGAAAAACAAATTCCCTTTTGTCGCCAGTAAAGTCACAGTATCACCATCGCAGAATGTTGTTGCGCTGAGTGCCTGAACAGTTGGAGCCGGCGGTAATGCCAGGGTTTCCGTCGTGATTCGGTTACTAGGATCGGAGTAACATTGGAATTGATTGATGGTCTGCACAGAGTAAGTACCAGCATTCGTTACTTTCAGGGTCTGCGTTGACGCCCCGTTGCTCCAAAGGAAACCCGCGGCTGCTGAGGCCTGAAGATTGACGCTTAGATCTGCACAAAAAACAATCGGGCCGTCGGCTGTGATGGTAGGTTTTACAGGCAAAGGATTTACAACAACCTGCACCACCGGAGAAGGCTGGGAAACGCAGCCATGCTCATCTTTTGAAGATATCGTGAAGTTACCGGAAGCCCGGATCTCTACTTCGCGTCCCGTTTCACCATTGCTCCAGGTGTAAGAAAAAGCCTCGCTGCTTTGCAATGTGGTGTAATCCCGCAAACAGAAAGTCGTAGGGCGTAATGCGGTGATAGCAGGGGTTGGGGGAAGCGGGTTTACTTTTACCGAAACTTCGTCGGATGTTGATTCACAGCCATTTGAATCACGCTGCTTTAATGTGAATTTTCCGGTAGCCGTGACAGAAATCGCTTTGTCTACGGATGCGTTACTCCAAATGTTTCCCGTGTCAAAACTGGAAGTCAATGTTACACTTTCACCGGCGCAGAATTCGGTTGAACCGCTGGTTGAGATGAAAGGTTTCTGTGGTAAGGCATTTACTTTTACATTGATAGGATCGGAATCTGGTGAGTAGCAGCCAAGATCATCCAATGCTTTAACTTTATATTCTCCGGACGATCTGACATTAATGCTGGCCGCGTTTTCTCCACTCGACCACACGCTCGCCACTTTGGAATCCGATGTTAGCTTTACTTCGCCGCCGTCACAGAATGTTACCGCGCCCGATGCCGTAATTTTGGGTTTGTCAGGCAGTGGGGAATTGAAAACTTTCATACTGATCTTGTCAGAGGTCGATTCGCAGCCGTAAGAATTTCTGGTTGTGACAAAATAATCACCGGCAGTAGTGACAGGAAGCCGATCATTAGTCGCCCCATTATTCCATCGAATATTATCATTAGTACTTGAAATCAATGTTGCGGTATTACCCAGACAAACCGGGTTGCTGCCTTCCAGTGTAATCATTGGTTTGGAAGGCTGGATGTTTTCTGTAATCCGTATTTCCGGCGAGAAAATGTAGTTACCCCTGCCATCGCGAGCCGAAACGGAATAGGTGCCGTTTCCAACTTGTATCGAATTAGAAGATTGCCCCGTGTTCCAGCTGTAAGAGCCGAGGCCAGCATTATCGGCATTTAAATTAAGGTTACCGTTTCCAGCACAATTAGCCGTAACTTTTAAAGGACTTACGCCCTGAAAAGGCTCCGACCTCGCAAAAAAATCGTCATTCAACTGCTGCGCCCAAGCGTCCCCAAGTTGTGAAAGCCCTTCGTTTTGAAAGTGAACACCCTCAACATCGATACGGGGAATTTGAATTAAATCAGTGTTGGGTCCCTGAAATACGTTGGAAACCGAATTAATCACTTTTTGTTGTCCATCTGTGACTCTGGAATCAGTGCCGTGCAGATTGTCGTAAGATGTGAGAGAAACCATCCAGGAAATGTTTTTTCCAGACTCATTCCGACTTGCCTCGATAACAGTTCTCAGATCATTTGCATAGCTGTCGGCACCCGTATTCGCAAAGTTATCGGCCTCTCCTTGTAACCATAAAATTCCCCTCAGACCAGTAACCGGCGTATATTTTTGGATCACATTCCGCATGTTACCATAAGGCATGCCAAATGGTTCGAAAGGGACGGGTGCGTAAACAGAATAAGCAATGCCATTAATACTTTCCTTCCAGGCCCTTACCGCAGCGCCAGTCCATGCCGTGTTGAAGAACAATACCGGCACACCCAGTTTCGCAACCAGCTGATCGCCAAGTCTTCCCCAGCACCAGGCTGATTGTCCTCTTGGAGAAATATTCGATTCGCCGTCGACGTGCGCGAACCTGGGGTAGTTTGGAAGATTATCAGAAGAGATAATATTGTTATGGTCAATGCTATTAACCCTATCGTCAGACGCTCCCGGGGCACCCATATTATAAAATCCCTGACCGTTGGATTGACCAGCAACCATGAAAACCTCCCCGATCCCCACGTGGTCGACAGACGAAGAATTGCCTACAACCTGGTCGCCTTTTTTTGCCCGGACTTCGAGCCGGTACCAGCCGCCTTGCACATTAGGTAAACTCGAAGTAAAAAAACCGCCCTGTGGATTAGTGTCTATCGGTGTCCAATCAACGTCCCTGCCGCCATTCATTGCCGACAATTTTGCTTCGATACGGTCTGCCGGCCGGGAGTAGCTTCCTGCAATGTATAGGGTTGCCTGATTGCCTTTATCGCGCTGAAACACTGCACGATCGGATGGAAAGCTTATGCTGATTTGCGCAATGGATTCGAAAGAAAAAAAGCTTAATCCTACCCAAAGTATAAATGGTAGATAGTGTTTCATAGTGAGTAAATATGCTTTAACGTAACTTCTCGGACACACAATATGCACCAAATGGTTGCCTGTTTCAAGAAATTATTATTATACGGGGAACCGATGTTAGCCTACCGAAAACGGAAAATTGATCGACTCCCATATCAAATCTTTTAATCGTTCTATTCCTTCTTGAGTTATTGCTGAAATGAACAATGTAGAAACATTTTCAGGGAGTTGACGTTCTAATATACTACGTTCGGCGTCAGAAAGGGAATCAATTTTTGAAATCGCCAGAATGCGATTTTTTTCGAGGAGCGCGGGATTGTAAACTTGAAGTTCGTGTAGAAGGGTTTGATACTCAGCTTTAATGTCCTCACTATCAGCGGGTACCATGAAGAGTAAAATGGAATTTCGTTCAATGTGGCGAAGGAAACGCAAACCTAATCCTTTGCCTTGCGACGCACCTTCGATGATACCAGGAATGTCGGCCATCACAAATGATTTATAGTCGCGGTAAGACACTACGCCAAGGTTTGGGACTAACGTAGTAAATGGATAGTCAGCTATTTCAGGTTTTGCCGCAGATACTACGGATAGCAATGTAGACTTACCTGCATTCGGGAATCCAACCAAGCCTACATCCGCCAGTACTTTTAGTTCAAGGATGATCCACTCTTCCAGACCAGGTTCGCCAGGCTGTGCATGTTGTGGGGTTTGGTTGGTAGCTGATTTAAAATGGTCATTACCCATTCCGCCGCGGCCGCCTTTGAGCAGGATCATTTCCTGGCCGTCCTCAGTGATTTCGAAAAGCTCTTCGCCGGTCTCCGCATTCTTGGCAATCGTGCCCAGCGGAACTTCCAGAATAATGTCTTTCCCGATTGCACCGGTTCTTCGGCCGCCCTCGCCGCCTTTTCCGTCAAAAGCTTTGACGTGTTTGGTATATTTTAAATGCAGAAGTGTCCAGAGCTGGCTGTTTCCTTTCAGGATCACGTGACCGCCACGTCCGCCGTCGCCGCCATCAGGACCACCTTTTTCAACGTGCTTTTCACGCCGGAAATGCAGGGAACCAGCCCCACCTGCTCCGGAGCGCACATTGATTTTAACGTAGTCGATGAAGTTGGAAGAAGCCATGTGTCGTATAGTGAAAAATGTCCGGGTCAGGCTTGGCTGACGCGGGCAATGGTTTTTGTGATTTCTTCGAAAATAAAATCGATCTCGCCGATACCGTCGATCGCGACAAATTTTCCCTGCTGCTGGTAGTAATCCGCCACCGGCCTTGTCTTGTTATTATATTCCTGAATTCTTTTGTTTATCAACTCTTCATTCTGGTCATCGGGACGGCCAGAGGTCTTACCGCGATTGAGCAGGCGGGCCGATAATTCCTGATCATCCACCACCAATGCGATCATTACAGTAATGCTTTCGTCGTAGCGGGCCAGCAGCTCATCCAGCGCTTCCGACTGTTTTACTGTTCTTGGAAAACCATCAAAAATGAATCCTGCGGCGTCATGATGGTCTTTCAGCTTGTTTTCGATCATACCGATCACCACTTCATCCGGCACCAAAATGCCCTGATCCATCAATGTTTTGGCCCTCAGTCCCAATTCCGATCCTGCTTGAATTTCTGAGCGGAGAAGATCGCCGGTCGAAAGGTGGATTAAATTGTATTTGGCAATAATTTTTTCACTTTGGGTACCTTTCCCGGCGCCGGGAGGGCCAAATAGTACAAGATTCAGCATACGTAGCTATGGAAATTGATGTCGCAGTAGAAGGTGATTTTGGGCAAATTTACAATTCTTACTAGATGTCAGCCTAATTGTATCCCAATTTTTGAAAATAAAAAATCCCCTCATTACTTCTAAATGAGGGGATCACGCATGTAAAATTCAATGTTACGGGATCACAATTCTCTTCACCATGCCGTCCTCATTCTGGACAACCGTCACGAATAATGTTCCCTTCGTATTCTTTTTAAGCTCGATCTGACCGACAAATTCACCTTCAAAATCCTTGATTTCTTTCACGCCGACTTCTTTTCCTCTCGTATCCGTTACAGCTATACGAACATCGCCTTTATCCGGTACCACAAATCTCAGGTTAAGAATACCATTGTCCGGATTGTTGGAATAAGCTGTCAGCGAGCGTACGCTGGCCGGTTTGGTTACCTCACGTTCCCAAACATCCCCCATGCGGTTTCCAAAATTTTCCATGTCTTTCATGAAAACACGCGCCTTGGGACGGAATTCTCTTTCAAATTCCCGTACGCCGCTTTTGAATTTTTTAGAATCAAAATCATAGCTTAGATTATTGTCCCAGTGAAAAGCCAGCGGGTCACGGTCGTCGCGGTGGTCGATGATGACTTTTCTTTTCTTCTTCGCGACCGTATCGTCCTCGTCATCGTCCACAATGATCGAAATGCTTTGTTTTTTGCCTTTGTCCACACCCAGCGAATCCAGCACCTTTTCGACAAATTTGTCCCGTTCATCGTCCGACATCGCATCTACTTTATAATCCTTCCTGATGCTTTTAACTTTTCCATTATCGTCCTCCTTCACCTCAATGTGAATGTTGGATTTTCCGTTTTTATCCTCCGATTTACCTTTCTTATCGGCTTGGGCATGGGCAGAATAGGTCAGGCAGGGTGTTGCCAGCAGTAGCACCGACCAGGTTAATCTTTTTAAGAAAACAGTCTTCATAGGTTACATTCGGTTATATGTGAACGATTTACAAAACTATTGGAAGGCTTTTCGGGCCGCTGTTAAATAATGTTAAAAACAAATTGTGCGGGATTGGAAGCGCTAAATTTGTTATTGCCAAGAATGTCGGTTTTGTAGGGTGAGGTGTTGC
This sequence comes from Dyadobacter luticola, assembly GCF_005860805.1. GTDB lineage: Bacteria > Bacteroidota > Bacteroidia > Cytophagales > Spirosomataceae > Dyadobacter > Dyadobacter luticola. The sequence continues at coordinate 288,402 of NZ_VCEJ01000004.1, forward strand.
ATGGGTAATCAAAATTTATGACCAAAAGAAAAATTCAAATCATAGTGGGCCTGATGTGCCTGGCGCTGATCGGCCTGATTGGGTTTCAATGGTATTGGATCCGGGAGGCGATTGCGATCAGGAATGATCAGTTCAATCATAAAGTTTCGGAGTCGGTGCAGGAGGTGGTGCATCGCCTGGAAAAGCAGGAAATGATGTATTTGCTCCAAAGAAGGATCGAAACCGAGCAGCAAAAAAGCAAGCTCGACCGGATCTCGCAGTTGAGAGATATGCCTCTCAAAAGGGTCGCTGCCCGCAAAACGCAAACTCCCCGTGAACCTGCCGTGGCCTACAAGCCGAGGATGGAAATTGCCATCGGTCCGAACGGTGAAGAGATTCATTATCAGATCATTACAGAAGCAGTGCCTACCGACGTACTCAGCCCGAATTTCAGGGTAATGGTGGATCATCAGCAACAAATCATGGAAGAATTTTTCCAGGCGCAGCAATACGGCGCGGCCGGGATCGATGAATTTATGAGACGCAGGCTCGAAGAAGAAAAACGCCTCGGTAATGCAATGAAAGGCGTAGATGGGCAGTCCAAAACCAGGACAGGATCCTACGGCGTACCATTTAAGGCAGATTCTGTTCCGGGTAACATGGCCAATCGAAAAGTGGCGGACATAAATAGAAACAAAAGTGCGCGGCGTAACCGCGAAATGATCCATGCCGAGCCCGACCGCGCCGAGTTGCTGAAAGAGGTCATGAAGGATTTTATTTATACCAAAAGACCTATCGAGCAGCGGGTTAACCGATTTTTACTGGATACATTATTAAGAAAAGAACTCATCCAAAACGGCATTTCGCTTTCCTACGAATTTGCCGTCAGAGGCCAGAATGAAGACAGCATGATTTTCTCGACAGTCAGTCTTCGCGCGCGCGACTGGGAAGAAAGGTCATACAAAGCCTCCCTTTTTCCTAATGAAACAGTGAATGCACAGAATGCACTTTACGTGTATTTCCCTGACCAGCAGCGCTATATCCTTAGCAACATGGGTGTAATGTTTGGCGGCTCAGGCATTTTGATCGTCGTGATTATGGCTTGCTTTTATATGGCGGTAACCACCATTTTGCGTCAGAAAAAATTGTCGGACATTAAAAATGACTTCATCAATAACATGACCCACGAATTCAAAACGCCGATTTCTACCATTGCATTGGCAGCGGAAATGGCGCAGGAAAATTCGGCTTCATCGGAGCATGTAAATTATGGAACCAGGCTCAATCGCTACCTGGGCATTATCCGGGAGGAAAACAGAAGGCTGGGGACGCACGTCGAAAAAGTGCTTCAAATGGCCTTGCTGGACAAAGGTCACGTCAAGTTAAAGCTCAGCGACGCCGACATTCACGATCTGATCGGCAAGGCTTTGAATGGGTTAAGTGTGCAAATCGAGCAAAAAGAGGGTGAAGTGGACCTGGATTTTGAAGCTACCGATGAAATTGTCTCCGCCGATGAAGTTCACATTTCAAACATTCTGAACAATTTGATCGATAATGCGATCAAATACTCGCCCGAAAAGCTGCACCTAGCCATCCGCACTTATAATGAAAACAACGGTATCGCCATCTCCATCGCCGACAAAGGTATCGGCATGAACCGCGAGCAGCAACAGCGGATTTTCGACACCTTCTACCGCGTACCGACCGGCAATGTGCATGATGTGAAAGGTTTCGGGCTGGGATTAAGTTATGTGAAAAAAATGGTCGAAGCGCATCAGGGAACCGTCACCGTACATAGCAAAGCGGGCGAAGGAAGCACATTTACCGTGTGGCTGCCGCTCCGCAAAGAGGAACAATTCGTTTAGAAATTTCGGCTGCAAATCCTAACTTGCCGTCTTTTTAGGATGACCGGAAACCGGTTCTAGCAAATTTCTTACGACAATGATTTCCAAAACATATGCGCCTCAGGAGATCGAGGATAAATGGTATTCTTATTGGATTGATAACAAATTCTTCCAGTCGAAACCCAATCCTGACAAGGAACCCTACACCATTGTAATCCCCCCGCCGAATGTGACGGGCGTGCTGCACATGGGGCACATGCTCAATAACACGATCCAGGATATCCTCATCCGCAAGGCGCGCATGGAAGGTAAAGAAGCTTGCTGGGTACCCGGTACCGACCACGCCTCGATTGCCACGGAAGCCAAAGTGGTGGCGATGCTCAAAGAGCGCGGCATCAATAAAAGAGACCTCACCCGCGACGAATTTCTGGAATATTGCTGGGAGTGGACGCACAAATACGGCGGCATTATCCTCAAACAACTCCGCAAGCTCGGAGCCTCCTGCGACTGGGACCGCACCCGCTTCACGATGGAGCCGGACTTATATGATTCGGTGATCGACGTATTTATTGACTTATATAATAAAGGAGAAATTTACCGCGGCCACCGCATGGTCAACTGGGATCCGCAGGCGCGGACGACGGTTTCGGATGAGGAGGTTATTATGAAAGAGGTGAACCAGAAGCTGGTTTACCTGAAATATCCTTTGGTGGACGAAATCGGCGAGGCGCTGACGGATGAGGGAATGATCATTGCCACTACCCGCCCGGAAACCATCATGGCCGATGTGGCAATTTGCATTAATCCAAATGACGAGCGTTACCAGCATTTGATCGGCCGCCGGGTCGCTATCCCGCTGATCGACCGCACAATACCGATCATTGCCGACGAATATGTGGAAATGGAATTCGGTACCGGCTGTCTGAAAGTGACCCCGGCGCACGATAACAATGATTATGTGCTGGGCAAAAGACACGATTTGCCGATTATTGACCTGCTCAATGAAGACGGTACATTAAATGAAAAGGCGCAGATTCTGGTGGGTGAAGACCGATTTGTTGCCCGTAAAAAAATCATCAAGTTGCTGGAAGAATCGGGTAACCTGGTGAAAACCGAGGAATATAAATCCAATGTGGGACATTCGGAGCGGACGAATTCGGTGATCGAGCCACGGCTTTCGGAGCAGTGGTTTTTGAAAATGGAGAAGATCAGTAAGCCAGCCCTTGAAAATGTGATGAATGATACCGTGCAGCTGCTGCCCCCGAAATTCAAGAATACCTACCGGCACTGGATGGAGAATGTGCACGACTGGAACATTAGTCGCCAGCTTTGGTGGGGCCATCGCATCCCGGCTTATTATCTGAAAGACGGGACGATGATTGTGGCGAAATCAAAGAGAGAGGCTTTGCGGAAGGCGCAGCACGAGTACCAGCTTTTTGCACTGACCGAAGAGGACATTACCCAGGATCCCGACGTGCTGGATACCTGGTTTTCGTCCTGGCTGTGGCCGATTTCGGTTTTTAATGGTATCAAAGATCCTGATAACGAAGACATTAATTATTACTATCCTACCAATGATCTGGTGACGGCCCCTGAAATCCTGTTTTTCTGGGTGGCGCGGATGATCATTGCCGGGTATGAATATAAAGGTACTTATCCTTTCAAAAATGTATATCTGACCGGAATTGTCCGCGATAAGCTGGGCCGGAAAATGTCAAAATCGCTGGGTAACTCGCCTGATCCGATTGATTTGATTGACCAGTACGGCGCGGATAGCATTCGCACCGGAATGCTTTTCAGCTCGCAGGCTGGAAACGATTTGCCTTACGATGATAAGCTCGTGGAGCAGGGCAGGAATTTTGGTAATAAAATATGGAACGCGTTTCGTCTGGTGAAAGGCTGGACGGTCGATAGCGAGATTCCACAGCCGGATAGTTCTGCTTTGGCGATCCAGTGGTTTGAAAGCAAGCTGAACCAGACATTGGCCGAGGTACATGATCATTTTTCCAAATTCCGCATTTCGGACGCATTAAATTCGGTGTACAAGCTGATCTGGGACGATTTCTGTGCGCAGTATCTTGAAATGCTCAAGCCAGGTTTCGAGCAGCCGATCGATCTGAATACGTATGATTCCACATTGGATTTCTTCGACCGGCAAATGCGTCTGCTGCATCCTTTTATGCCATTTATTTCGGAGGAAATCTGGCAAAATATCATTGAGCGTGAGGCAAATGACTCTATTTGTATCGCACATTTTCCGCAGGCAGGAGAGAGTGATCAGGCACTTTTGAATGATTTTGACATTCTTTTTGAGCTGATTTCGTCGATCCGGAATCTGCGGAATTCAAAAGGTATCAGTCCAAAGACAACGTTACCGCTCGCGATCCGCACGGATTCAAGAGAGCGCTACGAAAGTCTGGAAACATTGATCATCAAGCTGGCGAATGTGGAAGCGATCCGCTACGTGACGGAGGAAGGAGAGGGGACATCATTCCGCGTGAAATCGGATGAGTTTTTCATCAACCTCGCCGATGAGCTGGATGTTGAATCCGAAAAAGAGAATCTGGAAAAAGAGCTGGCTTATACCCAGGGCTTTCTGGATTCCGTTTTGAAAAAGCTTTCCAACGAACGTTTTGTACAAAATGCGAAGGGTGATGTAGTGGAAAAAGAGCGTCAGAAACAAGCCGACGCCGAGGCGCGGATCGGTGTTTTGAAGGAGGCACTCGCAAGATTGGGTTAGTCAAAATAGCTGACATATAAACAGAACAGCACGGGAAACTATCCTGTGCTGTTTTTGTTTTTTTGCTTTTGATAAAACTCAAAAAATACAAGTGACGATTACATAACATACTCACCCTTAGGATAAAACAATTATTTAGTTGAGATAAAATTATATTCTTTTTTAAAAAATTTTAATTGGGCCAAAGACTTGGAATTGTATTTAATGAAGAGTTAAATTTCACTTTTCGAACACAATCTCAGCGCCCATGAACACCAAGACAGCTCAGGAACTTGCATTACCCGTAGGCGTAACGCTCGACCGTTTTATTATGCACAGCCAGAGCGCGTTTCCCTACGCCACGGGAGAGCTCTCGCAGCTTCTGCGTGACATTGCACTTGCCGGAAAGATCATCAACCGCGAAATTAACCGCGCGGGGCTGGTAGACATTGCCGGTGGAAATGGTACCGAAAATGTGCAGGGCGAAAATCAGCAGAAGCTGGACATTGTGGCCAACATTCGCTTCATCAGGGCTTTGAAAAATGGCGGCGAGGTTTGTGCGATACTTTCGGAAGAAGACGAGGACATTATACACACAGGCAACAACCACGGCAAATATGTAGTAGCGATGGACCCGCCCGACGGCTCCTCCAACATTGATGTGAATGTGTCGATCGGGACGATCTTTTCGATATACCGTCGCATTACCCCGATCAACGAGCCAGCTACGATGGCGGATTTTTTGCAGGGCGGCAGAAAGCAGGTGGCGGCTGGGTACATATTATATGGTTCGTCAACCATGCTCGTGTATTCAACCGGCGACGGGGTGAATGGTTTTACATTTGATCATTCGCTGGGTGAATTTATTTTATCACATAAAAACATTTGCTCGCCCGTCCGCGGCAGCATTTATTCTGTCAATGAGGGACATTATAACAGCTACCCCGATTTTGTAAAAACCTACATTACGAAATGTAAAGCCATGAATTTCAGTGCGAGGTACATTGGTTCGCTGGTGGGGGATTTTCATCGAAACCTTTTAAAAGGCGGCATATACCTTTATCCGTCAACCAAAAAAGATCCCAAAGGAAAGTTAAGATTGCTTTATGAATGTTATCCTCTGGCATTCATCGCGGAAAAATCGGGCGGCAAGGCGACTGACGGTTTTGGGAGCATTCTGGACATTATTCCTGATTCTTTTCACCAGCGTTCACCGGTATATATCGGTTCGGCGGAGATGGTCGATGAGGTAGTTTAGCTGTAAGAATGGGCTTCCGTACTAGTTTTCGTACCTTTGCGGGATGCAGATCACGCAAAACAAATTCGAACAGTTTAAGCTTAACCGGCAGTTACTCAATGCCATTGAAGACGCCGGCTACACAGAACCCACCCCGATCCAGGAGCAGGCGATCCCGCTGGCGCTGGCAGGACAGGACATTTTAGGCATTGCACAAACAGGTACCGGCAAAACCGCCGCCTACACTTTACCCTTATTAATGCGGATCAAATATGCCCAGGGAGAGCATCCCAGGGCATTGATTTTGGCGCCAACCCGCGAGCTGGCCATGCAGATTGCCGAAGCGGTTACCCAGCTCAGCAAGCATACCGACATCCGGACCGTGGTACTTTACGGCGGCGTCGGGCCAAAAACGCAGATCGAATCAATCCGGAAAGGAGTAGACATTATCGTTGCGACCCCGGGACGATTTATGGACCTTTATTTTCAGGAAGAGGTCATTGTCAAGCATTTAAATGTGATGATCCTGGACGAGGCGGATAAAATGATGGATATGGGTTTTATGCCGCAGATCCGCAAGCTGCTCGAAATTATTCCAAGAAAAAGGCAGAACATGCTTTTCTCCGCCACCTTCTCCGAAAAAGTAGAAAGGCTCTCACATGAATTTCTCGAATTCCCAACCCGCATTGAAGTCACTCCGCAGGCGACGACCGCCGAAATGGTTTCGCAATCCTTATACGAAGTCCCCAATTTCAGGACGAAGATGAATCTGCTGACTGCGCTTTTGAAAGACCGGGAAACATTCAAACGCGTCCTGATTTTTACCAGAAGCCGGGAGGTAGCTGGGCTGGTACATCAAAATTTGCTGGATAGGGTAGTCCGTGAGGACGAGCTGCGGGTGATCCATGCCAACAAAGGCCAGAACACGCGGATCAACGCGATGGAAGCATTTCGGGCCGGCGATATCCGGGTAATGGTAGCTACGGACGTGGTGGCGCGGGGTATCGACATCACGGAAGTAAGCCACGTGATCAACTTTGATGTACCGCTGATTTATGAAGATTACGTGCACCGGATCGGCCGGACCGGCCGGGCAAACAACATTGGCGAGGCCATCACATTCATGACCGTCGCGGACGAATACCACATTGCGAAGATCGAAAATATGATCCGGATGGAGATTCCCAGGCTGGAACTGCCCGACGATGTAGAGATTGCGGCGACACCATTTACCGAGCGCCAGGATATGTTAAAAGAAATTGACAACCAGAAAAGGAAGGAGAATCCTGAGTTTCTGGGGGCGTTTCACGAGAAGAAAAAGGTATACCGGCCAGCGGCCAGGACGGCTGCAAAAGGTAACCAAAACCGCCGGAACGGGCACGGCAGAAGTAAACGGAAATAATGCAATACTATTTGGAGAAATCCGTTTAACTTGGACAATAGAAAACCTGTTTCTCTATTTTAAGTCAATTATGAAAGATTTTGTTGCTGTTTGGATTGCTATTTTAATACCTGCAATTGGCCTGGCTCAGAACACTCATCTTGCGAGCGCCGGTCCAAACTCGGATACAAACGTTTCTACAAAAAAGCCCCTCGAACTCAAAGAAAGACGCGTACTTCCCCTGTTTGGAGAGATCAGCAAAACCTCCGAGCAGATCGACGAAGAGATCAAATTTCTGAGTGAATGTGACAAGTCTTTCACTACCCGCACCGAAGCCAGTACCTTTTTCGCTACACGCGCCTGGGAATATTTACAGGAAGGCTCGCTGGATACGGCCTGCTACCGATTTAATCTTGCCCAGCTGCTGAATGATAAGAATGTGGAGGCATACTGGGGCTTAGGCGTGGTATCTTACCAGCGCGAGAACTGGGTGGACGCCAAAAGAATGTTGAGCAAAGGTGTGAACCTCGCAGCCGACAATGTTCCGCTGCTTGTGGATCTTTCGACAGTCGACCTGAAATTATATGCGATTACCAGCCGGAAAGAAGAGTTAGACGAAGCCGGCGAGTTGCTGAAACATGCTACCGCCATCGATTCGAGCTACGCATTGGGACAATATAATCTGGCTCTTTTACATTATAATTTGAATGAGCTGGATAAGTCCTGGGAACATTTGCATAAGGGCAGAAACCTGGATTTCTCGGGCTTGAACCTCGATTTTGTCGAGTTACTCAAAGCGAAAATGCCTGACCCGCAAGGGTTTTTCAAGTGATAAGAAAATAAAAAAAGGCCTCCTGAACACTCGGGAGGCCTTTTTTTATAAAAAGCTCATTTTCATTTGAAAACAAAACCGGTAGGAGCAACGCCTACTTTGATGGAATCTACCAATGTTCCGTCGGCGCGGTAGCGCAGTGCATAACCCGCCTGCGCATACGAAGGTGTAACCCCGGCGTAGATCAAGCCCTGCGAAGGATCAACCGCCAACCCTGAGAAAACACGTTTGATAACCGGCGTAGTAACATTGATCTGAGCGTCGGTCACGGCAAAGTTGTAGGTTTCACCGTGCGTCACATAGTTGACATCGGAGTATGACAGGATAAAGAAAATGGTTTTCAAATCGCCACTGAAAACGAAATTTCCGGCTGATTTGGAAGCATCGGTACCGATCGGCATGGAGGCTTCTACCGCATAAGTTTCAGCATTCATCCGCACGGCTTTCAAGCCTGCACCCGTCCAAAGTTTTCCATTTGCATCGATACCGATCGGCGTCACAGCACCATCCAGGGCAACCGTCTTGTCCACTACATCGGTACTGGTGTTGATTACCGTCAGCGATTTTCCACCGCCGTAAGAAACAGTTCCTACGTAAAGTTTACCATTGCTATATACCAGGTTCTCAGGCCCGGACGCAATGTCGATTTTCTTGATTACCTTTTTCGTGGACAAATCAATTACGGCAATGTAGCCGGTTTTGTAAGTGTAATCCGCGTTGGTTCCCCAGCAGGAAACATAAGCTTTGCCTGCGCCTGCTACCACAATTTCCCGTGGATTTTCAATGTCCGGCGAGCCGATGCTGCCTGTGCTGGTAAATGTATTGGCATCCACAAACTCGATCTTGTCTAGTCCCGCCGCCGAATTGTCGACCAAAATCAGCCCCAGATCACCCGAAACCGCATATCCCTGCACGCCGCCTTTGAGTCCGGTACCATTTACCTTTGTGAAAATATCGGCTTCCGCAGTATTTTGTTCTCTGGTCAAAAAGGAAATCGTACCGTTATTTTGAGAAAAATTGCCTTCATTGATCACAAAGACACCCCTGATGTAATCGCCTTTCGGATCCGGGTCACTTTGGTTACACGACCAAATTACAAGTGAGAACAAAAACGCTGCTGATAATCTGGCTAGTTGTTTTTTCATGTTTATTTAAATTGATTGATAATTCCCGATAAGGCTCACCGAAAAGCTTCTTCCCGGCATCGCGTTATTTCTTACGTTCAGATAAAACGTATTTGTAATGTTATTAACCTGTCCCTGAATGCGAAAAGATACTTTTTTCAAAGAGATGGTTGTTTCGGCTACCAGATTTCCCAGTGCATAAGCATCCAGTGATTGCGAGTTGTCGAATGTGCTGAAACGTTTGCCAATCGCCTGTACCTGAGCAGTTAACCTGGTGTTTTTGTACTGTGCAAATGCGGTCAGATTTCCGGAATGCAGCGGCACAAATACCAACTGTTTCCCAACTACATCCTGCGAATAAGCATCATAGGCTTTTTCCTGCTGGCTGCTATTCAGTGCATAACCAACATTCGCACCCGATTTCCAATGTTGGAACTGGTTGCGCCAACCCAGCTGAAATTCAAGGCCTTTTGCCAGAACCTGCTGCAAATTCTCGACGTGATAATTTTTCACCGGATTCCAGTAAGTCCAGTTTTTCACCCGGTTATGATAAGCGGTCAATGAAGCCGTCAACATTTGATTTTCATCCGTTTTAAAACTTTGTTCCAAACCGATTTCTTTGTTCCAGCCGGTTTCAGGCTTAATGTCAGGATTTCCCAATTCACGCCAGTAGCGCTCATTCAATGTAGGTACCCGGTAACTTCTGGCGTAAGAACCTTTGAGTTTCAGCGCATATCCTCCTTTTTTTACCAATAAATATTCCAGCCCGGCCGAAGGCGTCAGCGGCGGACTGAACCGGGTTACCAAAGCTTGCCTGACATTTACAGAAATCAAGAACCGATTCAATGCCTGCCAGCGGGTTAATAGAAAAAAATCACCCCGGTTTTCAGTAATAAGCGGTTTTTCATAACCGGCAATGTGCGCGCGGTAGTGGCTCCACTCTCCACCTGCCTTGATCTGAATCGCATTATTTAGTTTGCCTGCCAGCCACTCAAAATCTTTTTCAATGCGGTTAGTAAATTTATCCGTCACCGCATGGTCGGGATTATCAAGATCGCCTTTTGCGTAATCAATGATATCGCGCACCCAGGAAGTTCTGAATGTCAAATCTTTAATCCGATAGCGCAGCATGGTGCGGTAAGCTTCGGTCAACGTCAGTTCCCTCGCCGCGATTTCATCCGGAGTCAAAATCAGCTTGTTACGGGTAAGCCAAATGTGCGCGGAGATTTCCTGATCATTTTTAGATTGTAAAAAAAAATCCTGCACCAGCCCACGCTGCATGGTTTCCGAAGGAAGCACCGGGTAATTTTTTCTCTCCGAATAAGGAAAATGATTGTTCATTCGCCCGGCATAAGAAGCTGTTTTTCCCGAAAATTTCCACTGACTATTCATTACGCTTCCGTAGCGCGCCGAAGCCTGAACCTGACGATTCGCAAAGCTTTCCTGCTGAATACCAGCGGATATTCTTAGCGGTTCGCTCGAAGCCGCACTTTCCAGCAGGATACTTCCACCCACCGCATCCGAGCCGACAATGCTGGCAGCCGAGCCATATTGAACCGACAATTTATCAAAACCCATCACGGGTATCGTCGAAAAATCCGTCTGTCCCAGCGAAGGCGAATTAATGTTTAGCCCGTTCCACAAAACCGCCGTATGGTTGGCCGAAGTACCTCTAAAAGAAGCCGTATTCAGTTGTCCGGAACCGTAATTTTTAAATGCAATCGGTGTATAGGCAGACAAAATGTTGCTGATATTCTGAAACTGAAACTGCGCCAATGCAGCCGAGTCAATCCGCTGGATTTTGAGCCCGCTCATGAATTTTTCAGGAACAAAACCCTTCACAGTCACAGGATTAAGGCTAATGCTATCGTTTTGTGCATAGCTGGGTTGACACAGGAAAAATCCCGCACCCGCGCAGCAAAAAGCCATAAAAATCCGTTCGACGGTCACCTGAATGTTGTAAATAGTAAGCGGACGATCCTTTGTTTTTCCTCCGAAAACACGCAGATCAAACATTTGGCAGGTCTCCTGGCTCGTCTTTTGACTCCGCGCCTTCCCGTTTACAAGAAACAGTGGCAAAGAAGATCGGGTCAATGATTTGCAGACTTACAGTTGCGGGGACAGCTTCCGGTTCGACGGAATTCCCTATTAAGCCATTGGCTGGATTGAACCAGCTTTGGCACCAAACGCCCGCAAAGGTAGGGATTTGAATTGATTTTCGTCTCTTTGAGATATGCGCTATCTTTGGCCAAACGCTATTCGTTTGGCTGCTAACATTCAAAATCTGTCTACCGATTCTCCACAAAAAGGCATTATCCTGATGCTGGGAGCCGCTTTTTTCTTTTCCTTGACCTCTGCAATTTCGAAGTGGCTCGGTCAGGAATTTCATATTGTACAGCTCGTTTTTTTTAGAAATATCGTCGGAGTGGTATTCGTCCTGACCAGCATCTGGCGTAGGCCGCGCAAGCAACAAGGTGGAAAGCTAGGGCTGCTGATTTTCAGGGGCGTAGTCGGAACATTGTCGCTATACATGCTCTTTTATGCGATACAAACATTGGGTTTGGGCCGCGCCTCGACTTACCAATATACGTATCCCATTTTTCTTGCATTATTTTCCTGGCTGTTAATTGGCGAAACGCTCAATTCCCGCGAGTGGCTCGCGATATTTATTGGCTTTTCTGGTATCCTGTTCGTTTTCCGGCCCGATCTTTCGATTTCTTTGCGGGACAATGCCCTGGGTTTGGGCAATGCATTGTTGACCGCAGTCTCCTATTTATCCATCCGGCAGCTCGGCGCAGTTTACGACACCCGCGCCATTATTTTGTCATTCATGTTGAGCGGGATCCTAATGCCGATCGTATCCATGCTGATCGGCACGTACTATCCCGTCGAACACCTTGATTTTCTGATCGGTACATTCCGCTGGCCCGACCATTTAATTCAGTGGGCCGGATTTCTGGCATTGGGATTGACCGCATTGATGGGACAAAAAATGCTGACGCAATCCTTCACTTATGATAAAGCCGGGCGTGTCGCCGCGATCGGTTATTCCAACATTCTTTTTTCAGTTTTAATCGGTTTTTTGATGGGAGAGGCCTTTCCGTCGGTTTTCACATTGTTCGGGATGGCGCTGATTGTGGGTGGCGGGATCATGATTTCATTGGCTAAAAAGAAAACATTGACGGAGGAGCATGTCGAAGGTCAACCAGAATAATCAGGAACAATTATTTTCTTTCGTAAATTGTTAGCCAAAGAAAGCAGATGCACTATGAAAGCACTCATCACCAGCACATTACTGATCCTGGTAACCTTCACAGTTTCAACCGGTTTCAAATCCGATTCAGCGGAGCGTCCTGCCGAGCAAATCCAGTGGATGAGCATTGAAGAGGCTTATGCAAAAATTCAAAAGGAGCCAAGAAAAGTGTTAATCGACTTGTACACAGACTGGTGTGGCTGGTGCAAGGTGATGGATCGCGAAACTTTTAAAGACAAAGCCGTCATCGACTACGTCAACAAAAAGTATTACGCAGTAAAGCTCGACGCCGAGCAAAAAGAAGCGATTAAACTCGGTAACCAAAACTTCAAATACCTGGCGCAAGGCGGAAGAGGCATCAACGAAATCGCCCTTGCCCTAACCAACAACCAGCCGAGCTACCCCACCACCGTCTTCCTCGACGACCAGTTCAACATGATCCAGCCGCTCCCCGGCTACCTCAAAGCCAAAGAATTCCACCAAATCATCACCTTCATCGGCGAAGATTACCACAAAAAAGAAGCCTTCGAAACTTACAAAGCAAAGACCTACACGGAGCGCTTTCCGGCGAAGTAACGCATTTCTGATTTAAGCTTAATCACTCAACTTCCTACAAATTAATGTGCATCTCAGGAAAACGAAAGTTCTCCTGGGTAATATATTTATTACTTTTGTATGAAGAGCAGAGAGTTATTTAAGATCTTGAGAAAAGATGGCTGGTACGTAGTTAGGCAATCGGGAAGCCATGTTATCATGAAGCATCGTACCAAGCCTACGCAGCTCATTGTGCCCTTTCATGGTTCGAAAGAAGTGAAAAAAGGTCTGTTGACAGCCATTTTAAAACAGGCAGAAATCAAAACTGATAAAAGATGAAAAAGCCAAAAATCACGATGGACATCATCAAGGAAGATGTCGGATATAGTGCCGTCACTACGGTTTTGGACAAATTTATAGGAACAGAGGGGGAAGATTTCGAGGAGCTGAAAGCCAACATTCTCGAAGCTGTGAACCTCGGATTTGAGGAGGCGGGATTCAAGTATACGATTGATGAGATTATTTTGAGGCCAGACCTTCCAAGTTTTTTCGCATTTTATAAGGTAATCAATGCGAAAGTATTGGGCCGACGTATCGGCATGAGTCAAAGCTTGCTGGCCCAATACATTAATGGAATCAAGAAACCTTCTGCAAAACAGACCCAGCGTATCCTGGATGGTGTCCAACAGGTGGGGAGAGAATTAGTAGCAATCCAATTTTTGAGTTTTAAATAATTAAACCGTCTCACCTTCCTGCATCCGCTCGGCATTTTCTGCAATGCGCAGACGCTCAATGAATTCCGCAATGTCACCTTCCATTACGGCGGGCAAATTATAAACTGTGTACCCGATGCGGTGATCGGTGATGCGGCTTTGAGGATAATTATAAGTCCTGATTTTATCGGAGCGGTCGCCGCTGCCTACCATGGATTTGCGCTGCGAGCTGATCGCATCATTGTGTTCTTTCAGCTTGATCTCGTACAATCTCGAACGCAAAACGCTCAATGCACGGTCCTTGTTTTTTAGCTGAGACCGCTCATCCTGGCAACTTACAACGAGCCCGGAAGGAATGTGCGTAAGCCGAACCGCCGAATATGTCGTGTTAACTGACTGACCACCAGCGCCTGAGGATTGGAATGTATCCACCCGGACATCATTCATATTGATCTGCACATCTACTTCTTCGGCTTCCGGCAAGACCGCCACAGAAGCAGCCGAGGTATGAATACGCCCCTGCGATTCGGTTTGCGGAACGCGCTGCACGCGGTGCACGCCGGATTCAAATTTCATTTTACCGTAAACATCCTCGCCCTCGACCTTGCAGATAATTTCTTTGTAACCACCATTGGTCCCCTCGGTAAAATCCATGATAGAAGACCGCCAGCCCATTTTTTCAAAAAAACGCTGATACATTCTGAACAAATCACCGGCAAAAATCGCAGCCTCATCACCGCCGGTGCCGCCCCGGATTTCCAGGATAATGTTGCGGCTATCATTCGGGTCTTTCGGGATGAGTAATTCCTTGATCGATTGTTCCAGCTCTTCCAGTTTCGGTGTCAGCTCGTCGAGTTCTTCCTTCGCCATTTCGCGAAGCTCTTCATCCTTTTCGGTGGTGATGAGCTCCTTCGTGCCCGCGATGTCCTTCTGGATTTTCAGGTACAGGTTGTATTGTTCAACGATCCTGCCCAGATCCTTGTATTCTTTGCTAATTTTGGAATACCGCGCCGAATCCGAAACGATTTCGGGCTGTATGATTTGTTGCGAAACTTCTTCGAAACGTTCTTTTATAGCTTCTAATTTATCGATCATCTTTATTGAATATCTTTGACACGGGCCATTTGGGGCACAAAGATACGCAATTTAGGTTTATGAATATTTCCAGGAAAAAGGTCTGGAACTCAGCCAAAAGGCTTTTGAAACCATTTTACAAAATGAAAAAAATACTGGTTGCCATTTTTTTTGCTGCAATACTTGGCGGATGTGATTCCGGCGGGCGTGTTGGAAATACAAAGGAGCTCAATAAAGAGATGAAAGCGACGCAGATCAAGCGGGTGACCAACACGCAGCTGGTTTATTACGTCAATGAGTGGGGCAAAAAAATTGCGCAAATCGCGGAAAAATCGCTAGATACCCAGCTCTCGAAGGATCCAAAAACGGCTGATACACTTTGTAGAAACCTTGGGAACATTCCGGTGATAGCCGCTTTGGAAAAAGAGTATGGTGTTAATATTGAGCTGCTGGGCGTGCAGGACATTAAAAATCCGAAGCTGGCACCTAAGGAGCGCGAAATTCTGGACGCCTATCTTTTCAGCGCAAAAAGCAAAGCCACAGCGGGAGAAAATTTGCAGCAGCTCAATGATACTTTGCTGGTATACAATGTTCCGGTCGATGCGGAAAGTATCATTTGCAAGGAATGCATGAAAAACGACGACATGCGCTTTGCGGTTTGGCGACTTTTGTTCAGTAAAAAAGAAATTATCCGGAAGCTGGATGTAAAGCAGTTGAAGGAATAGCGAATTATGCATTCACGGGAACAATTTTTTAAAACCTTTCTCAGTCCTGGTATCAAAACGTCCAGCTGTAAATGTTATGCTGCAAACAGAGAAAGTTACCGCCGCGCCGGATTATTCGACGTACAGATCGAATAAAACAATCCCGAAAATTATTGAGAACGAGGTTTTAAAAGCCTTGTCATTTTACCCGGAATTGAGAGATACCTGCATTCATTTTGTGTTCAAACGCAGGATCAGGAAATCGGTGATGCAGGCTCAGCCTAAATTCAGCACGATGCTGAGTGGCAAAAGGGAATACAACATTAACATCAGCGCAATGTTCCGCCTGACAACCTCCGCGATCCCGATCCACCAGATTCCGTCCGATATTATGGTTGGCTGGATCGGTCACGAGCTGGGCCACATTATGGATTACGAAAGTAAAAGTGTAGCACAAATGGCCCGTTTTGGCCTGGGGTACCTGTTTTCTGCCAGCTTTATCAAGCAGGCGGAGCGTGCTGCCGATACCTACGCGGTCAATCATGGACTGGGCCGCTACATCGTCCAGACCAAACATTTCATTCTCAATCACGCCAACCTTTCGGAAAAGTATAAAAGCAAAATTGCGAGGCTGTATCTATCGCCAAATGACATTATCGAGCAGGTCCGAAAACTGGAAGAAGCTGAGTTAAAGGCTTCCTAGGTTCTTTTCCACAAATGCTGCAAATTCCAGAAAATCGGGCTCCTTCATCACCCTCGGGATTTTGATCTGGCCGCCCAGCTTTTTGGTTTCTTCGCTCCATTTATAAAAAATTTCTTCCGGGATCAGCTCTACTTCAACTCCTTTCAATGCGCGTCCCCGGGCCACTTTGTAATTTTTATTATTCTCCATCAATGTATTGTCCAGCGACTCCGCCACCTTCACCTTGTCCGGCGATTTATCACAGCTCAAAAACCATTTGTGAATGTAATCGTCGCCCCGGTGCACTGCGGCCACGATAAATTCCTTGATCACCACGTCGTACTCCTTTTCAATAACCCGTAGGCCATCATTCATTTGATTAACAGATAGTTGGGAGCCCGTCACATTCAGGAAATGCTTTGTCCGGCCGGTAATTTTGATTTCCGCTTTTTGCTTGTCGGTGATCGTTACCGTATCGCCGATCATATACCGCCACGCGCCGGAAACGGAGGAAATAACGAGTACGTACTCCACATTTTCCTCCGCATTTGCGAGAGAAAAAGCTTTTGCGTCCGGTCTTACCAAGCCGTCTTCATCTACATGATCATTATCAAATGGCACAAACTCGTAGAAAATACCATTTTCCGGAAACAGCGCCATCGAAGAGGTATCGGGCCTTTTTTGCATTGCAATAAATCCTTCCGACGCCAGATAGGTATCAATGTAAATCAACGGATGCGCGAAAAGTTTTTCCAGACTTTTCCGGTAAGGCTCAAACGCAACGCCGCCTGTTGTGTATACCATCAAATTGGGCCAGATCTCATGAATGTTGGCCACCTTGTTATAGTTGATTACCTCTTTCAGCATCAGCTCTACCCACGACGGTATGCCCGAGATACAGCCGATATCCCAGCTGGCAGCTTCCTGCGCAATCCTTTTTATTTTTTCATCAAAATCGGGAATGTCCGCTATTTCCCTTCCTGGTTTATAAATCCCGCCAAACCAGGTCGGCAGGTTAGCCGCGCTGATCCCGCTGATTTCGCCCTCCTGGTGATCATCTTTCTGGATCAGGCTGGTGCTGCTTCCCAACATTAATATTTGTTTGGTAAAAAAATCACCCGGTAAATTGAATGCGTTAATGTTGGTGATTTCGGAAATCCCGGCGCGGCGGATGGAGTTGAGCATATCGTCCGTCACCGGAATATGCTTGCTGTTGCTGGTGGTACCGCTGCTCAGTGCGAAATATTGCTGACCACCTGGCCAGGTTACATTCTGGTGTCCTTCAAGCAGATAATGCCACCATTCACCGTGCAGTTTATCATAATCATGAACCGGCACCGCTGACTGAAAAGCTTCAATAATGTTATCACTTTCAAGTATTTGGGTAAATCCGTATGCTTTTCCGAATGCAGTAAGCCGGGCAGTTTCCAGCAGATTTCTCAGGACTTTTTCCTGGGCGTGGACAGGGTCGGGATCGCTCGTGATCATTCCTGTGAAGTCAATTGCTCGCTTTATCAGCTCTCCGATGACAGCCATATTTTATACTTGATTGTAGATGAGTAGATGCCGCCGTATTTCAAAAAGTCATGCCACGTTTTTAACTTTGTAAAGACTGTATTTCTAACACATGAATTAAACAGACCTATGGTTGGACTTTTCCACTTTCAAACCTTTCGCGACACTCGGAGCATAACCCGGAAATTCTGCTTCCTCTTTTTGTTCTTGCTTCCTCTGACATTGTTTGCACAAAACAACATTTTAGTTTTTCAATCCGATTTTGGTTTAAAAGATGGTGCGGTTTCTGCGATGAAAGGAGTGGCGGCCGGCGTTTCGCCTAACATTAAAATGTTTGATGTGACGCATGAGATTCCAGCTTATAACATTTGGGAGGCTTCTTACAGATTGGTTCAAACTGCGCCTTACTGGCCTGCGGGGACTGTTTTTGTGTCGGTGGTTGACCCTGGCGTAGGTACAAAAAGGAAATCCGTAGTCATGTTGACCAAAACAGGACATTACTTTGTGACGCCCGACAATGGTACCCTGACTTTGGTAGCCGAACAAATGGGAATCCAGGAAGTCCGGGAAATCGACGAGGCGGTCAACCGGCGGAAAAATTCAGGCGAGTCCTACACTTTCCACGGTCGCGACGTATATGCGTACACTGGTGCAAGGCTTGCGGCGAAGGTCATCACATTTGAAGGGGTTGGTAAAAAGCTGGCGACCGAAGTTGTTTCGATACCTTACCAAAAAGCGGTTTTTGAAAATGGAAAAGTAACCGGCGGGATCCCGATCCTGGACATTCAGTATGGAAATGTCTGGACAAATATTGGCAAGCCGGTTTTTGAAAAGTTGAATGTTAAGGTCGGTGACCTGATCAAAGTGCAGGTTTTGAATAATAATAAGGTGATTTACGAAGGTGAAGTCCGCTACGTAAATACTTTTGGCGAGGTGAAAGAAGGAGATAATGTCGGCTATTTCAATAGTCTACTCAACTTTTCACTCGCCATCAACATGGGTAATTTTTCTGAAAAATATCAGGTGTTCAGCGGTAATACCTGGCGGATTGTGCTAAATAAGTAGCCGCCCTAAATCTTATTTTCCGGTCGCCTGATAGATTTCGTACCAATCTTCCCGCGTCAGCGCAATGTCCGAAGCGCTGGCACCATTTCTTATCCGCGCCTCCGAAAGTGAGCCGATAATTGGCAAAGTGCCCAGTTTCATGAGCCAGGCAACCGCTGTCTGCTCAATGTTCGCATTGTATTTTTTGCTTACTTCTTCCAGCTTTGCCCGCAGCCGCACAGCCTTTTCGTCGGTACCGTTCAGGATTTTTCCTCCTGCCAAAGGTGCCCAGGCCAGCGGTTTGCTAAAACTTTGTTTGATGAAATCAATCCTGCCGTCCTCGATGGCCGAAGTATTCATCAGATTCAGCTCAATGTGGTTGGTTACGATCGGTATACGGAGGTAAGAAGCCAGCAACTGGTGCTGAAAAACGGTAAAGTTGGCGACACCAATGTGTTTCGCTTTTCCGGAAGTTACAATCTCTGCCAGTGCTCCCGCAGTCTCTTCGGGATCAGACAGAAAATCGCTCTGGTGCAGCAAAAAGATGTCCAGATAATCCGTTTTAAGTCTTTTCAGGGAACCGTTGATACTATTCATAATGTGCTCCCTAGAAGTATCATAGTAAGTCAGATACTTATCGGCCGATTTCCGGATGCCACATTTGCTGAAAAGCACGATATCCTCGCGCTTGAAAGATTTGTTTTGAATGATTTTGCCAAAGTGCTCCTCAATCGTAAAGTCACCATAAATATCTGCATGATCAAAGGTATTGATGCCCAAATCAAGACACAGATTGATCGTTTTTTCGATCTGGGAAGTGGTGACGGCACCTTCGTCCGTCCATCTCCAAAAACCATAAATTGCTTCCGATACTTTGGGTCCTGAGTCGCTGAGGCTTACTTTTTTCATTCGATATGTGGTTGAAATCGTTGCAAAAATATCTATTTCTCCAACCTTTTATCTTTTACGATCAGATAAAAATCGTTTTCCAGTTCGAGATAGCCGTAATCGTATACAAAGTGATAAATGCTGCCTTTGAGTGTCGGGCGGAGGTTGGTGATCAGGGTAAAATCGAATCCTTTTGCCGTTAGGACGCTTTTGGTCGTCTTATTTTTCTCTTCCGGACAAAGCTGTTCGAGTATGCGCCGGTTTTTCCGGAGCTGATTATTCACTTTCCTGATAATGTTGTAAGAACTTGAATTAAGCCGGTTATTGTAGGTATTCCGGCACATATCCGAGCAGAACTTTTTGTCTACCCGGCCCATCACTGACCTCCCGCATTCATCGCAATTCTTCATCGATGCTCCTTTATGGCCGACGGTTTTGGGCGTCGACAAGTGTGTATATTCTCTGCTCGCAATATATACATTCATTCGTTTTTTTCATAAACGGCCATTTATCCGTTTGCAAACGGGTGCAAACGTTTATATCCGACTACAAATGTTTAAAAACCGGATCGAAAGTTTCTGATCCTGCACTTTTGTGAAGTCGTTCTGCGACAGAGTTTATTCACAATTATTTTAAACATGTACAGTCATGAATTCAGTCAGACTAATCGGAAATGTCGGAGGTGAGGTCTTAATAAAAGATTTCGACGGGCGGAAAATGGCCAGCTTTTCCCTGGCCACAAATGAAAATTATATTGATAAAAGCAATGAGGAAGTCAAGCAAACCAGCTGGCACAGGATCGTAGCCTGGGGGCAGTTAGCGCAGATTTGCGAAAGCTTGCTGGACAAAGGAAAGCTAGTATCCGTGGAGGGTAAAATCGTTTACCGGCAATATCAGAATAAGGAAGATCAGACAGTGAATGTCACAGAAATCCAGGCCTTTAAAGTGGAGGAATATTCCAAAGCGCCAGCTGCGGCCGGAAGTCATGGATAATGTTGTTTGGCTTCAACAGTTTGCGGGAAGCATTTTGGGAATGTTATGAGCTGGCCTCACCATACTTGGAAAAAGTGATGAGGCCAGGCTGTAATTACAATTCTGTCAAAAGTGCTTCTTTCCAGTTAGCGTAAGCCTCACGGGTGCTTTCCGTCAGATTTGTTTGTGGCTCAATGGTTTGCAGCGCGGTCAGGCCGGTGAATGCTTCGGAGCGGGTTTTGTAATAGCCCAAACCAAAGCCTGCTGCCCGTGCAGCACCTTGTGCACCGTCCGTATTGTAAAGTTCCACAGTCGCGCCCGAAACATTCGCAAATGTTTCGCGAAACACAGGGCTCAGGAACATATTGGCCTCACCTGCGCGGATGTTTTTCAAAGAAACTCCAACGGTTTCCATGATTTCCATCCCGTAGTACAAGGCGAAAACGATTCCTTCCTGGGCAGCGCGCGTGTAGTGACTTACGCCGTGACGGCTGAATTGAAGCCCTTTGAATGTTCCGCCGGGATCCTGGTTTTCCAGCATTCTTTCGGCACCATTTCCAAAAGGAAAGCAAAGCAGTCCGTCAGAGCCAACCGGTGCCTGCGCCGCGATCTGGTTCATTTCGGGATAAGAGACATTTCCCTGGAACAAGGAATTACGAAGCCAGCCATTCAGGCTACCGGTACCATTAACGCAAAGCAAAACGCCATAGCGGGAAGCATTCGAAACCGGATTGACGTGCAGGAAGGTGTTCACCCGGGATTGAGCATCAAATTTGATCTGATCGCTCACGCCATAAACCACGCCGGAGGTACCCGCAGTGGCGGCAACTTCCCCTGGTTCCAGAACATTCAGGGAGAAGGCATTATTAGGCTGATCGCCAGCCCGGTAAGTGACGGGAATACCTGCTCTCAAACCAAGCGCCGTAGCAGCTTCGGCAGTGATTTTTCCCTGCTCTGCAAAAGTGGGGAGGATATTGGGAAGCAAAGAAGCATCGAAACCGAAATAGTCGAAAAGGAAATCTGCAGGTCTTTGGTTGACAAAATCCCAGAATATTCCTTCGGATAGTCCGGAAGGGGTTGTGACAACTTCGCCGGTCATTTTCATCGCCAGATAATCACCAGGAAGCATGAATTTATATACTTTGCCGAAAACTTCTGGCTCATTTTGCTTCACCCAGCCGAGCTTGGAAGCAGTAAAGTTGCCGGGGGAGTTGAGCAGATGTGGAAGAACATATTCTTCCCCAATAGTTTCCATCGCATGGTTGCCTACCTCCACCGCCCGGCTGTCGCACCAGATGATCGATGGCCGCAGCACATTCATGTCTTTATCAATAACTACCAGGCCATGCATTTGATAGGAAATACCGATTGCACCGACTTCCTCAGCCGGGATACCCGCTTTTTGAATGACAGATTTAGAAGCCAGGCAGGCGTTTTCCCACCACATTTCAGGTTGTTGTTCGGCAAAACCTGGCTTGGGAGAGGCTATCGTCATTTCGCGCTCGGGATAAAATGCGGATGCAACCACTGCGCCCGAGTCTGCGTGTATCAAACATGCTTTGACGGAAGAACTGCCTAAATCAAACCCCAGAAAATACATTGTTATATCAGGTTAATGGATCAGAATGCTTTAATTTTTAAATATAAGAGTTGAAAAGTACAAAATTGGTCAAAAAGTTCAAGGAAAGGAAGTTAATTAAGTGTAAAATTTACACTTAATTAATAGCGCTGCAAATCGACCAGAAAGCTGATAGAACTAGGCGTTATGTGCTGCGTAGAAAAAATTCTGCATGCGCTATAACATAATTGATTTCATGGAATCTATTTTGAGCCTATTTTGTGTTTATCTTGCACAAGGTCAAATATCCGTGGATATTTGAATTACGATTAAATCACAGCATCCTTTATCGGGAAATATGAAAAAAGTTTTACTAGCAGTCTTGGTTGGTGGGTTGATTGTGCCCTTTTCCGGGTTTCTTCCAGGCGAAAAAAAATGGGAAAAGCCCTTCTCGAAAATTGACAGTGAGGTCAGAAAAAACAGTAAGGCTTATACTACACTCGAAGATGCTACAAAGACCATCGGTCACCGGCTAACCGGCAGCGCCAACGGTGAAAAGGCCGAGGAGTACGCATTTAAGCTTTTGAAAAGTTACGGTTTTACCGATGTGGCTTACCAGCCGTTTGAGGTTGAAGCGTGGATGCGCGACACTGTCACACTCTCCATCGCGCCAGGCAGCAGCGATAATTTTAGGGACGTGCCCGTGGTTTCACTCGCACATTCTCCCGTTGAGGCAAACTTGCAGGGTGAGATTGTGGATGTGGGAAACGGCTTGGAGGAAGATTTCGAAGCCGTCAAGGAAAAAGTGAAGGGAAAAGTCGCCCTGGCTAACATTAACCTGGTGGGCGTGACAGGGAAAAAGAACCTGCACCGCTCTGAAAAAACAGCATTGGCTATCAAGTATGGGGCACGTGGTGTCATCATGGTAAATGGCGCGCCGGGCAAAATTCTGCTGACGGGCACAGCTTCTGTTACCGGAGCAATTATTTCAATTCCAGCGGTTTGCGTATCTAATGACAGCGGCAAGGAGATTAGAAAATGGCTAAGTGAAGAAGCTCCGCTGGAAGCACATATCGATATGCACAACCTGTCGAAGCCGATCAAAGCCAGAAATGTGATTGCCACATTGAAAGGAAAATCGGATGAAAAAGTGATCATCGGCGGGCACCTTGATTCGTGGGATTTGGCAACCGGCGCGATCGATAATGGTATCGGATCATTTGCAGTGATGGATATAGCAAGAACATTTAAAGCATTGAAGGTCAAACCTGAAAAGACGGTGCAATTTGTTTTGTTTATGGGCGAGGAGCAGGGGCTTTTGGGATCTAAACATTTTGTGAGCGAACTGAAAAAGTCGGGAGGGCTCGACAAGGTGAGTTATATGATGAACCTGGACATGACCAATGATCCGAAGGGCGTGAATGCGTTTGGCTGGGATAATATGAATGATTTTTTCGCGAATGTCGGTGCGGCGATACACGATGTAGATCCAAATTACAAAAATGAGACGATCAACCGGGCAGGTTTGCACAGCGATCATCAGCCGTTTATGCTGCAAGGCGTGCCCATTGCAGGGCTATCGGGTAATTTGGAACCGGGCGTACTGCAATGTTACCACGCCGATTGTGACGATTTTAGTTTGGTAAATAAAGCGCAGCTTGAAAATACGGTCCGTATTGCCTCCATGTATTTGTATGCCTTAGCGAACACCTCGGACATACCTGTTAAAAGATTGTCCGACCAGAAAACCAAAGAATTCCTGATCACGCAAGGTTTGAAAGAGGAGTTGATTATCGGCCAGGATTGGCGCTGGGAGCAATAATTTTTGATAAGGCTGTTGCCTAATTTCGCAGAATGATGCTGGTATTTCCGAATGCAAAAATTAACATTGGTTTAAACATTGTAGAAAAAAGACAGGATGGTTTTCACAACATCGAGTCCTGTTTCTATCCGGTAGATTGGACCGATGCCCTAGAAATTTCGGTTGCCGACAATTTTCGTTTTCAATCCAGTGGTATTACAATACCGGGTGATGGCTCTGATAATCTGTGTTCCAAGGCATACCAGTTGATCGCCAGTGACTACGATTTGCCGCCGGTAAATTTGCATTTGCTCAAACATATCCCGATCGGAGCGGGGCTGGGTGGAGGTTCTTCTGACGCTGCGTTTACGATCAAAGCGTTAAATCAACTGTTTAGCCTTGAAATTTCTGTTGAAAAACAAATTTCTTACGCACGTAGATTGGGCAGCGATTGTGCTTTTTTCATTCTTGACCGTCCGGCTTACTGTTATGGTAAAGGCGATGAGTTTGAAGAAATAGCATTGAGCTTACAAGGAAAATGGATCGTACTCGTCAATCCGGGTATACATATCTCATCTGCGGAGGCTTATGCGGGAGTGAGGGCGCAACCAAGTGAAGAGGATTTGCGTAAGATCTTGAAAGACCCGATTACCAGCTGGAAAGACCGGGTAAGAAATGATTTTGAGGCAACACTTTTCAGCAGGTATACGCTTTTAAAAGAAATAAAAAGCGAGTTATACAACGTTGGCGCAGTTTATGCGTCTATGAGTGGGTCGGGTTCAACACTGTTCGGGATTTTTGATCAGGAAACAGATTTGAGAGCCACTTTTCCGGAATTTAAAGTCTGGCAAGGTCACTTAAAGTAAATTAGAAATATAATATGTCCGGTTACTTGAAATAGTCGTTATATTCAGCAGCCGACATGCTTTTGTATCCCTATTGCATTATTAAATGAGTCCGAAACCAACTACCAAATTAAGGGAAAGCCCTTTTACAAAGCGACGTGAACCGCTCGGGTTCATGCTTTGGCTTGGTGTTGCGGGCAGCTCATTACTTTTTACATCTATTTTTCTCATCTTCCTGGTGCGGATGCATCGGGAAACCGGACATCTGGTAGCATTGCCGGACATGTTCTGGCTGAGTACGCTGGTCATCCTTTTCAGCAGCATTACTTTGCATGAAGCCCATCTGGCATTTAGTAATGAGCGGTTTTTGCATTACCGGGTATTCCTGGGCGCTACGCTGCTGCTCGGGCTGACATTCATTCTGCTGCAAGTGGGTGGCTGGGCCGAGATGGTAAAAACCGGGGTGTTTATTGGTGCCAGTACTTCTCAGGGATTTATTTATTTGCTAACCGGTCTGCATTTGGCCCACATTCTGGGCGGTGTTTTTTACCTAATCTATCTATTCCGCAAGGCAATCAAAAACCGGAGCTACGTCGATTCTTTCGTTTATAGCGTGAACCCACCAAACCGGCTTCGTATCAAGCTTTTTACACGATACTGGCATTTTACAGGCGCTCTCTGGCTGGTGGTTTTTATTTTCCTGGTACTTCTTTACTAGGCTCAATCAAATTTTTCTTCAAACTTCTTCTCGCCAAAATAGTGCTGGCTAGTGTCAGGATTGCGGCAGTAAGCATAGGTGCGCCCGGGAAATAAATTTTCGCCTCAGGCCGCGTGAATGTGGAAAAAAGATTGGTCATCAGCGGAGGGCCGATGATGGAAGTAAGGCTTTGCAGGCTTGTCAATGCACCCTGAATTTCACCTTGCTCATTGGCTGCCACTTGCGTAGAAATGATGCCCTGGATAGAAGGCCCTGCGATACTGCCTAGAATGTACGGGATCATGAAAACATACATCATCCAGCCTTCGGTAGCAAATGCATACAAGACAAAACCGAGCGCATACAGCAACAAACCCACATATACACCTCTGCGCTGCCCCAGCTTTGGTAAGATCAGCCTGATCAGATAGCCTTGTACCACAGCGCTCAGAATGCCGACTGCCCCGAGCGAGTAACCAATGTGCGCCTCGTCCCACTTGAATTTTTCAATCACATAAAATGCCCAGTTACTTTGGACAGCATGTACCGCAATGTAGACAAGCCCCAGCGAAAAGATCAGTCCATAAATAACCGGGTAGCGTTTGAGGTTTTGCAGCGAGCCGATAGGGTTAGCACGGGACCACTGAAATTTGCGGCGGTTTTCAAGCGCCAGGGATTCCGGGAGAATAAAGTAGCCGTACAGCCAGTTAAGCAATGAAAATCCAGCCGCCGCCATAAACGGAACCCGGGTGCCAAACTGACCCAAAAGTCCGCCTACCACCGGCCCAATGATAAAACCCAGCCCAAATGCTGCACCGAGTAAGCCAAAATTCTGCGCTCTTTTCTCAGGTGTACTGATATCCGCAATGTATGCCGCACCCGTCGTAAAGCTGGCGCCCAGGATCCCAGCGATGATCCGGCCAACATATAACCAGGCCAATGTAGGTGCGAAAGCAAGGAAAATGTAGTCGATCCCAAAACCAAATAAAGAGGCCAATAAAACCGGCCGACGACCGAATTGATCGCTCAAAGCCCCGATGATGGGTGCGCAAACAAACTGCATGGAAGCATAAGCAAACAAAAGCCAGCCGCCGTCCCGGGATGCGGCGCTAATGTTGTCCCCTGTCAATTCGCTGATCAGTTTTGGCATGACCGGAATGATAATTCCGAGCCCGATCACATCTATAAGAAGCGTAATAAAGATAAAGCCAAGTGCAGGCGTACGTTTTGCGGTCATACAGAAATGATTTTCCCTAAAAATAAAAGGAAAATCCGGCGTGTTGACGAAAACCTACTTCTTTAAAATCTTGAATTCCACGCGGCGGTTTTGCTGCTGGCCCTCAGGCGTGTCATTTTTCGCAACCGGAGAAGTTTCCCCGTAACCTTTGCTGGCTACCCGGTCGGGCTCGATGCCTTTGCCGATCAGATATTCCCGCACGGAGTCGGCGCGGTCCTGCGAAAGCTTGATGTTGGATTCCGCACTACCCGTATTATCGGTGTGTCCGCCCAGTTCAATGGTCAATGTCTTATTTTCGGTCATCGAAATCGCGATGCGGTTCAGCTCCGGGAATGATTCGGGGTTTAATGTTGACTTACCTGTGGCGAAAAAGATGTTATTCAACCGCACGATCTGACCTTCCTCTATCGGGATCAGTTTCAGTGATTTGTTTGCAATTTCTCTAAAACCTTTGTCCTTTCCGCTGCCGGTCGAGTCGGTCAGGTCAATGTTCTCACCTTCGGCGATGAAGTTTGGCGCTACCGCCCGCCAGCTGTATTTCTGGCCGTAAGGAAGTACGATTTTGTATTCTCCGGTTGTAGGGTTTGTCGTAGCCGTGCCCACTTCCTCGCCATCCGCCAGGTTTTCATAAATAATGGTAGCCTCGACCGGTTTTCCGGTTTTGGAATCGATCACTTTTCCACTGATCATCACCACAGGATCGGCCACCGGAATGTTGGCGATAGGCGCCTCGGCAGTGGTATCGGCCGGAACCGTTTTGGGGCGCAAGTCAAAACGTACGACATCACCTTTGCCCTCGGTACCTTTGAAAGAGATCATATAAGCATAATCTCCCAGCGCGGAAATCGTATAATATGCATCATAACCATCAGTATTAATCGCTGGGCCCAGATTCACCGGGCGGCTCCACCGCTTCCACGACTTGTCGATGCGCTTGCTGTAATAAATGTCGTTGCTGCCCTGGCCGCCTTTCCGGTCACTGGAAAAATACAATGTTACTCCGTCAGGGGCGAGAAAAGGGGTAGTTTCCGTAAATTCTTCGGTATTGATTTCAGGTCCCAGGTTTAGCGGTTTTGTCCATTCTCCGCTTTTTTGCTTGAAACTGACATAAAGATCGTCGGTCTTGCTATTCTTTTTTTCACTGAAAGACATTACAAGTACTTTGCCGTCAGTCGACATATAGCCGCAATCAAATTGCCCTTTGCTGATCTTGGCATATCCGGGAATTTCAATTTTATTAGGAGCAGACCAGCCGCGGGCAGTTTTTTTACTGGTAGAAAATCCCCGGGTTTCGTAAACCCCGTTTTTATACGAACCCTTGATCAGCAAGGTGTTACCGTCAGGCGTAATGCTGTAAAGGCTGTTGTAATCTTCTTTATTAAGTGGTGGCGGAAGCCGTCTTGCCTGCGACCATTTGTCGTTTTTCAACTCCGAATACCAGATATCCTGGCTGCCTTTCGAGCCGTGCGTGTTTTGCGGGTGACTTATCCTTGAAAAGTAAATGGTCTTCCCGTCCGGGGCGATAATCGGGCTTATTTCATTGTATTCGGTGTTGACTGTCTTTCCCAGATTTTCCAGCTGCGCGTGGGCGCACAGGGAAGCAGACAAAGTAAAAATTGTGATCAGTAGTGAGTGACGCATCAAAGGGAGGTAGTTAATTATTGTCTACATATAACGACCTGTCCAGAGGCTTATTTCCCGGATTTTCTTTGCGGTAAATTTCCATTTTTTCCAGCAACGCATCTGGGTTTTCATCCACCAAAAGCAGCTTCCGGTTATCGGGATGCATAAACCCTTCTTCCACCATCTTATCCAGCTGAGCCAGAAGCAGGTCGTAGTAACCGTTGACATTTAACAAACCCACCGGGCCGTGGAAAATCCTCAGCTGCGACCAGGTTAATATTTCAAAAAGCTCATCAAATGTGCCGTATCCGCCCGGCAGCGCAATCACGCCATCCGACATGGACACCATTTTGGCCTTTCTTTCGTGCATGGTTTCCACGAAATGCAGTTCAGAAAGTGTCTTATGCGCATTTTCCAGTTTTGACAGAAAATTAGGAATGATACCCGTCACAAAACCGCCGTGATCCATCGCCCCGTCGGCAACCCGGCCCATCAAACCCATATTTCCGCCGCCGTAAATCAACTTAATACTCCGCTTTGCCAGCTCGTGGCCGAGCGCGTAGGCAGCTTCACTATATAATGCTTTTTTGCCGGGATTAGAACCACAATAAACGACTATGGACTGCATACTTTTTATTTAAATGTGTGATTATTAGTTACTTATTCTGCTTTTGCAAGAATTTCTTCCGCCAGTTTTTTAAGATCCGTATCGCCGAAAGTGCCGGAACTCATAAGCAGCAGACTGGCATTTTCCCAGCTCAGCGATTTCAGGAATGAGGTCAATTCGCCGGCATCCGTGAATACCTTTAAATCGTCCCGCTTAAAAGCCACCCGGATATCTTCCTCCGAAATCGCTTCCAATCTTTTGTGCTCGACGGTAAGTGGATTGTAGTATACGACTGCAATGTCAGCGGCTTTCAGCTTTCTCCGGTATTGTTTCAAGAAAGCCTTGTTCAAACTGCTGAAAGTATGCAGCTCGGCGCAGGCTACGAGGGTACGTTCCGGAAATTGCTCTTTTAATGCTGCAGTGGTGGCTTCCACTTTGGAAGGCGCGTGCGCAAAATCACGGTAAATGCTTACGGAACTATTGGCACCCAGCAATTCCATTCTTTTGGAAGCACCTTTAAATGATTGGATTGCCGCGTAAAAATCCTCGTCAGTCACACCCAGCCTTTCGCAAACGATCCGTGCGCCGCTGATATTCTTCATGTTATGGTTTCCAAAAACCAGCACCGGAACTTCTCCCTGCTCCTGCGTGATCAGGATCGTTTTACCATTTTCAATTTTGTTGGGATGTACATTATAAGGAGCGCTCACTACATCGGGGCGTTCTTTCTGGCCGATCACATCAAGCATATCATCGGTTTCATCGAAAATGATCGCGCCGGCTTTTGGGATGGCATCTGCCAGGAGTTCAAATTGTTTTACATAAGAT
Source organism: Dyadobacter luticola (assembly GCF_005860805.1). GTDB lineage: Bacteria > Bacteroidota > Bacteroidia > Cytophagales > Spirosomataceae > Dyadobacter > Dyadobacter luticola. The sequence goes on from NZ_VCEJ01000004.1 coordinate 318,093, forward strand.
TCCCAGGTTGGAAAAACATTGTAATGGTCCCACGCAATACCGCTGATTAATGCAATGTGCGGCTGATAATGCATGAATTTCGGCGTGTGGTCGAGCGGCGAAGTGAAATATTCATCTCCTTCGATCACGATCACCGGCGCTTCATCGGACAGCTTCACCATATTCTCAAAACCCTCGATCTGCGCGCCTACCAGGTAGTTGAAAATCCGGTTGTTGAATTTCAGTACATGCAGGATCATAGAAGTGATGGTCGTTTTTCCGTGACTTCCGGCAATCACTACACGCTGCTTATTCTGGTTTTGTTCAAATATATATTCGGGATAAGAATACACTTTAATTCCCAGATCGTGGGCTTTTGCCAGCTCGGGATTGTCCTGTCGGGCGTGCATGCCCAGGATGACGGCGTCCAGATCTGCCGTGATTTTTTCGGGAAACCAGCCTATTTCCTGAGGAAGCAAATGGTGTTTTGCCAGCCGGCTCGACGAGGGTTCATATATTTCATCGTCGGACCCCGTAACTATATAACCTTTCAAATGAAGCTCGATGGCCAGATTGTGCATCACGCTGCCACCGATAGATATGAAATGTATTTTTGACGAAGTTGGATTTTGACTCATTGATGGTGGATACTGATGAATATTCTTATGCTAACTTCTTGTATTTGATTCGTTTGGGTACAGATTCCGTTCCCAGGCGTTTTTTTCTGTTTTCTTCGTATTCGGAAAAGTTACCTTCAAACCAGTAAACCTGAGAATCTCCTTCAAATGCCAGGATGTGTGTTGCCACGCGATCCAGGAACCAGCGGTCGTGGGAGATGATTACCGCGCAGCCTGCAAAGTTTTCCAGACCTTCTTCCAAAGCACGTAATGTGTTTACGTCCAAGTCGTTGGTAGGCTCATCGAGCAGCAGCAGGTTACCGCCTTCCTTCAAGGTCATTGCCAAATGTACCCGGTTGCGTTCTCCACCCGACAGGTTACCGACTTTTTTCTCCTGGTCGCCGCCGCCGAAATTGAACCGGCTCACATAAGCCCGCGCATTGGATTGTTTTCCGCCGATCATGATCCAGTCGTTTCCGTCCGCAATGCTCTGATACACCGTTTTGTTAGCGTCCAGGTTATCATGCTCCTGGTCCACATAAGCCAGTTCCACGGTTTCGCCTACATCAAAATGTCCTTCAAGCGGCTTCAACTGACCGGTGATCAGTTTGAAAAGTGTCGTTTTACCAGCTCCGTTGGGCCCGATAATGCCGACGATACCATTTGGCGGAAGCGAGAAATTCAGGTTTTCATAAAGCAGGCGGTCACCAAATCCCATCGAAACATTGTGTGCTTCAATGACTTTATTACCCAGTCGAGGCCCTGCCGGAATGAAGATTTCCAATTTTTCTTCTTTCTCCCTGCCTTCCTCGCCGAGCAATCTTTCGTATGCTCCGAGACGTGCTTTTGATTTCGCCTGACGACCTTTCGCGCCCATTCTTACCCATTCCAGCTCACGCTGCAAGGTTTTTTGACGTTTTGATTCGGTTTTTTCTTCTTTTTTCAAACGTTCCTGCTTCTGTTCCAGCCAGGACGAATAATTTCCTTTCCACGGAATACCTTCGCCCCGGTCAAGTTCCAGGATCCAGCCGGCCACGTTATCCAGGAAGTACCTGTCGTGGGTCACGGCGATAACCGTTCCTTTATATTGTCTTAAATGTTCTTCCAGCCAGAGTACCGACTCGGCATCCAGGTGGTTGGTAGGTTCGTCGAGCAGAAGCACGTCCGGCGTCCTCAGGAGCAGCCTGCAAAGTGCTACGCGGCGTTTTTCACCACCTGAAAGTGTAGCTACCGGCGTGTCGGAAGGCGGGCAGCGCAGGGCGTCCATGGCAATTTCGAGGCGGTTGTCCAGGTTCCAGGCATCGGCAGCGTCCAGTTTTTCCTGCACTTCTCCCTGGCGTTCAAGCAGTTTGTCAAAATCAGCATCTTCCGCACCGAAAGCCTCATTGATCTCATCGAATTCTTTCAGCAGGTTGACGATCTCCTGAACACCCTCTTCTACTACTTCTTTTACCGTTTTGTTGGGGTCGAGTTTAGGCTCTTGTTCCAGCATTCCCACCGAGTAGCCGGGAGAGAAAACCACGTCTCCCTGAATGTCTTTATCAATGCCCGCGATGACACGGAGCAGTGTGGACTTACCTGAACCATTTAAACCTAGTACCCCGATTTTTGCACCATAAAAAAAGGATAGATAGATGTTTTTAATAATATGCCGGTTTGGCGGAATGACTTTGTTCACTCCCGACATTGAGAAAATAATGGTTTCGTTACTCATTTTTTGTTTAATTTGTGCGTAACAAATATCGTTATATATCCCTACACTTAGCAGATAAAAAAATTGAAAGAATGGAAAATGCCACATTGAATGATGAATACGGCTACGTCAAAGACAGCAAAGTATTTTTAAAGGGGTACCTGGAATTCCCCGACCGGCAAATTGGAGAAGTAAAAAGGACAGAGCAGGAAGCGATAGATTATTTCAAGAATCGTTTTAACATTGTCCTGAACAAAGTAGAGCAACTGGAACAGGAAATAGACGAGGCACTTAATAAAGGCTCCTATCTGACCAAGCTGATCCAACTGCAACGTAAGCTAAAAGGTTTTGATGCGCTCGGCGATTTTGTCCCCCTGCTGCAAAGACTGGAAGAGAAAGAAGAATACCTGAAAGGCCTGATTGAAGTAAACCAGTTGAAAAACCTGGAAATCAAAAGGGCATTGATAGAGGATGTGAAAGTGGCCGCCGCCGTGGAAGATTACGCAGCTGCTACCGATCAGATCCAGGAAATCAAAGCGAAATGGATACGCACCGGACCGGTTGAAAAAGAGTATCAGGAAGAAGTTGAGACTACTTTTCAGCAAATCCTGGACGATTTCTTCCAGCGCCGCCGTGACTATTTCGATGAGCAAAACCGGGTGAACCAGGCGCGTATCGAGGAGTACGAAAAGTTGATCAAGATCACGAAAACACTGAGCTACTCCCGCGACCTGGACGATGCGTACGCAAAAGCAAGAGATGTTCGCAATGCCTGGAACAATGTCGGAGAAGTGCCTCCCAAACGTTTTTTCAAGGTCAACAAAGCTTATCGCCACTTCCTGAAACTGTTTTACGACAAGTATAACCTGGCCAAAGGTATCGAGCCAAAAGTACGTGTAGACCCGCGTATTGTGGAACAACAGAAATTGTTGCAACAAGCCGAAGCATTGCTGAAAGGGCCGGATATCATTGAGGCATCGCAGGAAGCCAAAATTTTGCTGAGCAAATGGAAGGAGATCAAAATTCCTTTCAAAATGGCCGACAAAGAGCTGGCAGAACGTTTCCGGATGATTTGCGACAAGATTTTTGAGCTCAGTTACCTGGCGCGCGTGATCAGCCGCAAGTATCCTGCATTTGAAATGAAAAGTCAGGAAGAGCAGATCCGCACCAAGTACCGCGAGCTGGAATGGCTGGCCAAACGCGAGAAGAGCGACCTCGAATTTGCGATCCTCGAATTTGACAGAACTGCCACTGGCGACCCTGAGATAGACAAACAAGCCGCAGGACGCATTAACATTCAAAAGCGCAAAGTGCAGATGAAAGAGCGCATCCTGGCCGAGTTCGACAGAAAGCTGAGATCACTGACCGGCGGAACAGGCGCTTAAAGATTAGTTTTTTAGCGAGGATTTATTAATAACAAGATTAGAAGGAAGTACCCTGGTCTCAAATTCGACCGGGGTATTTTTGCTTTCTATCAAATCCAGCAAAAGCGAAGTCGCCTGCTGGCCCATTTCAAAGGAAGGCTGCGTGATGGAGCTCACCGGCGGGTCGAGAAGTGACGACATGGCAAGGTCACAAAAGCCGATCACTGCTACATCGTCCGGCATTTTGTAGCCCAGCTGCCGCAGCGCCCAATGTATTCCCATCGTAATCCGGTCGCTGGCGCCGAAAATGGCGTCGGGTCGCTCCCGCAAAGCCATCAGCTGGTAAGTTCTCTCAGTCCCGCCCGACTGCGTGATCTCGCTGTGCAAAACCCACTCTTCCTGAAATTCAATATTATGTTTCCTTAACGCATCCTTATAACCTTCCAGCCTGAACCGCGTGATGGATACCGGCTTCGGTCCCGCAATGTGCGCAATGCGCCGGCAGCCGCGCTTGATCAAATGTTCGGTCGCCTCAAATGCGCCTTTGTAATCGTCTACCCGCACCTTATGCGTCTGCATCGCATCACTCACACGGTCGAAAAAAACCACCGGGATACCTTGTTCCTGCAGGGAAACAAAATGGTCCACATTCTCTGACTGACTGGAAATCGCCACCACCAGCCCGTCAACGCGGCGGGAAGCAATGTGTCTGGACGCCGAGCGCTCACGTTCCAGCAGCTCGTGACTTTGGTAAATCATGGTATGGTATCCCCGACTGTACGCAATATCTTCCACGCCACCAATCGCCGAGGAATAAAACCGGTTCGCAATGTCGGGCACAATGACGCCGATCGTTTGCGTGCGGTTTTTTAACAAACTGATGGCGATGGGGTTGGGGTAGTAATTGAGTTTTTCCGCCAGATCGATCACCCTTTTCTTCGTTTCCTCGCTGATCTCACTGCTGTCGCGCAGGGCCCGGGATACGGTGGATTTTGAAATGTTGAGCTGCCGGGCAATCTCTTTGATGGTGATAGAAACTTTTTTCATGATGTTATTGGAATAATGCAATCGTACTAAATTTTCTAAAAATTCACCCATCGCTTCAAGTTGCACAAAGTAATAAAAATCCGCGCAGGTTCCGGGAAAAATTGCGTAATCGGGAACGGTTCCGGGAACGGTTGCGTAGATTTATTGCTTTTTTTCAAGATTTATTTTTGTGTATCAACGAATCTCTCTTTAACTAGATATCATTCTGACGGTCTTCCTATACCCGTCCCCATTACACATCCAGGAAATTTTCTATAATTAACCTAGCCCAGTTAAATGGAGACTCAATCATTTACCAACAACCTTAAGTCTGTGTATTCTCAAAAAAATGTACTTGAAAATCTGTTCGGCAGAGTCGTAAAAAGTGGAGATTACCAGGCATTCCGCGAGCTTTTCACAAATCATTACAGGGCGCTGTGCAACTATGCCATGCGGGTGGTGGTGACGAGGGAAATTGCCGAAGAAGTGGTTTCTGATGTATTTGTAAAACTTTGGAAAAATCGCGATCAGATTGAGGTTCATACTTCATTTCAGGCTTACATTTACAGGGCAGTTCGCAACCAGGCACTCGATTATCTCAAACTTCGGGTACATCGCCAGAACGAGAGGGAGTCGCTGGAATCGGTTCAGTGGAATATGACCCATGCCGATCACTTCTCGCCTGTTGAAGAACTTTCCTTTAACGAATTTTACGCACACATCGAAGGATGTATCCAGGCGCTTCCACGCCAATGCCAGCTGATTTTCAGGCTGAGCAGGGAGGAAGGGCTGCGTTACCGCGATATCGCCGAGCGCCTGGAAATTTCAGTCAAAACCGTTGAAACGCAGATGAGCCGGGCATTAAAAGTTTTGCGCGAGCGTGTACCGGAACATCGATTAGTAGCATAAAAGATTTAGTAAAAATGGCATTAGAACAAACCTGGCGCTGGTTCGGCCCAAACGATCCGGTTTCCTTGCAGGATATCCGCCAAGCCGGGGCGACGGGCATCGTCACCGCGCTGCACCACATTCCCAACGGTCAAGTCTGGGAAATCGCCGACATTCAGGAACGAAAATCCATCATTGAAGCGGCCGGCCTCACCTGGTCGGTGGTGGAAAGCGTGCCGGTCCACGAAGCGATCAAAACCCGCACCGGGGACTTTGAGACATACGTTCAAAACTACCAGCAAACACTGCGTAACCTTGGCCAATGCGGCATTGATACGGTTTGCTACAATTTTATGCCGATCCTGGACTGGACCAGGACCGATCTGGATGCGCCGATGAAAGACGGCTCGACGGGGTTAAGGTTTGATGCAACACATTTCGCAGCATTTGATCTTTATCTTCTGAACCGGCCCGAGGCAGCAGCATTATATACCGAAGAACAAAAGTCAGCTGCAAAAGCATGGCTCGACGGAGCTTCTGAGGCTGACATTCATAAACTTGTCCGCAACATTATCGCGGGTTTGCCTGGATCAGAGGAAAGCTTCACGATTGAAGAATTCCGTAAAGTGCTGGAAACTTACAACAATGTAGGGGACCTGGAATTACGTACGAATTTGTACCAGTTTATCCAGGCCATCGGCCCGGTAGCGGCGGAAGCGGGGGTAAGGTTATCCATCCACCCCGATGATCCTCCTTATCCGATCCTGGGTTTGCCGAGGGTAGTAAGTACTGAAAATGATGCCCAAATGTTACTGGATGCTTTTGATCATCAGGCAAATGGCATTTGTTTTTGTACCGGATCTTATGGCGTGCGGCCGGATAATGATCTGCCCGGTATGGTAACCAGATTGGGAAGCAGGATACATTTCATCCACTTGCGGGCCACAAAACGCGAACCTGACGGCAGTTTTTACGAGGCCGATCATTTGGATGGGGATGTGGATATGTACAGCGTGATGAAAGCTTTGGTAGCCGAACAGAAAAAAAGACAGGAGGCGGGACGCACAGATCTGCGCATGCCTTTCCGGCCGGACCACGGCCACCGGATGCTCGACGATCTTTCGGCGACAAAAAGAACCAACCCCGGCTACACGGCTATCGGCAGGCTCCGCGGCCTGGCAGAGCTCCGGGGATTAGAATATGGCATTGAGAGGGCAGCTCAAACTCACTAAAATGACAACAATAGCTACTGCGCAAAAAACTTTTATCAGCGAGGACTTCCTGCTTCGCTCCGAAACGGCACGCATCCTTTATCATGATTATGCGAAGGAAATGCCGATCATTGATTACCACTGCCATCTGCCACCCGATCAGATTGCCGGCGACAAGCAATTTGAAAACCTGACGCAGATCTGGCTTTACGGCGATCATTATAAGTGGCGGGCCATGCGCGCAAATGGTATCAATGAAAAGTATTGCACGGGCGATGTCAGCGACTGGGAGAAATTCGAGCAGTGGGCTGCGACGGTGCCTTACACGATGCGTAACCCGCTTTATCATTGGACACACCTGGAATTGCTGCGCTATTTTGACGTAGATATTTTGTTAAATAAAGATACCGCGAGAGAGATATACGATGAATGTTCCGCGAAACTGAGGCAGCCGGATTTTTCTGTAAAAAGCCTGCTGACACGCATGAATGTGAAAGTGATCTGCACCACAGACGATCCGACCGATAACCTGGAATACCACCAGCAAATCGCCGATAGTGGTTTTGATATCAAGGTTTTACCGACGTTCCGGCCTGATAAATCCATGCTGCTGATCGACTCTCCGGTAGATTTCAAAGAGTACTTAGACAAACTGGAAACTTCTTCCGGCTTGACAATCAGCACGTATGATGATTTGCTAGCAGCTTTGCAAAACCGTCACGACTTTTTTGCCGCGATGGGCGGGAAGCTTTCGGATCATGGTTTGGAGCACATTTATGCAACTTACGATGAGGCGGCGGCAAAGGAAGGATTCAATCTGGCATTTAATGGTCAGTTACCAACTGAAATGCAGCGGACTGCTTTCAAATCGGCATTGCTCTACGAAGTGGCCAAAATGGATCACGCCAAATCCTGGACGCAGCAGTTTCACCTCGGGGCTTTACGGAATAATAATGCGAGAATGTTGCGCGAAACCGGCCCGGATACCGGCTGGGATTCCATTGGCGATTATAGTCAGGCGCAGGCATTGTCCCGGTTTTTAAATAAACTGGATTCGACCAATCAACTCGCGAAAACAATACTTTACAATCTTAATCCATCTGATAACGAGGTGCTTGCTACCATGACGGGTAACTATAACGATGGTAGCGTGGCAGGTAAGATGCAGTTCGGCTCCGGCTGGTGGTTTCTGGACCAGAAAGATGGTATGGAGCGCCAGATGAATGCATTATCGAATATGGGCCTGCTGAGCCAGTTTGTAGGAATGCTTACGGATTCGAGAAGCTTTTTGTCTTATCCGAGACACGAATATTTCCGCCGGATTTTGTGTAATCTCATCGGCGCCGACGTCGAAAATGGCGAGTTACCCAATGATATTCCCTGGCTTGGCAAAATGGTGGAGGATATTTCTTATCACAATGCCAACAGGTACTTTGGTTTTTAGAATAAACCTGGTTTTAACGACATTTTAAAGATAGCCCCGACCGATTGTTGTGGGCTATTTTAATGTTTAATCCTTATTTTTGACCGTCATTCATCTATCAAAGTCCTGGAACTGACTTCAAGGAGCAGGCAGGCAATAGTTAATAATATGGCTCAGATTGTTTCCTTCGGCGAAGTCCTGATGCGGCTTTCCACTCCCGGTTTCTCACGTTTCGAACAAGCCCGTCAGTTTAATGTAACCTATGCAGGCGGCGAGGCCAATGTGTCTGCCGCACTAAGCTACTGGGGTCACCACGCAGCACACGTCACCCGTTTTCCCGACTCACCGATCGGCAGGGCTGCCACCCAATACCTCGATTTTATCGGACTCGATACTTCGCACATTGTCTACGGCGGAAACCGGATCGCTGTTTATTTCCTCGAAACCGGCGTTGCCATGCGCGGAAGCCAAATCGTGTACGACCGTGCCAATTCTGCTTTGGCCGAAATGCAGCCGGAAGATGTGAACTGGGAGGAGATTTTGAAGGATGCCAAATGGTTTCACTGGGCAGGAATTACGCCAGCATTGTCTCAGGGTGCTGCTGACACTTTGCTCGCTGGTGTGAAGGCTGCCAAAAAATTGGGGGTAACTGTTTCAGGAGATATTTTTTACCGGCCCAATTTGTGGAAATACGGTAAAAAGCCGACGGAAATTCTGCCAGAAATCACTGCTAACACGGATATTGTGATTGCAAACGGTGAAAATATCAAGGAGATTTTTGACATTGACGGGAATGATTTTGTCGAATCCTGTGTCAATTTACAGAAGGCTTATCCCGGAGTAAAAATGGTTGTAGATACCAAAAGAACTTCCATTAGCGCCTCTCACAACCTTTTGCGGGCCTATTTGTGGAACGGAAAAGAGCTGCTTGAAACGGGCGACATTGAAATCAACCCGATCATCGACAGGGTAGGAGGAGGAGACGCTTTCATCGCCGGGCTTATCCACGGTCTGATCACTTTCGACGATCAACTGAAAGCATTGGAATTCGGCGTAGCGGCTTCAGCGCTGAAACACACGATCGAGGGAGACGCATTAATTTCGACGGTCGCGGAAGTGGAAGCGATCAGAAAAGGAGAAACTTCGGGAAGGATCAAAAGATAAACACCCCAGAATATGGACAGAGAAACAACATTGGTGCTGATTAATGAAGTCGGCATCGTCCCTTTATTTTATCACGCAGACATAGAAATTGCCAAGGAAGTGATCAACGCAAGTTACCGCGGCGGTGCCAGGGCATTTGAATTTACCAACCGCGGCGAGAATGCGTATCACGTTTTTACCGAGCTTTTGGCCTATACCAAAGAAAGCCTGCCCGGATTATCACTCGGGATCGGCACTATTTACGATGCCGAGACTGCACAAAAATTTATCGATGCCGGTACCGATTTTATCGTAACACCCTGCCTGAACCCGGAAGTGGGCCAGGCATGCCAAAAGGCAAACATTCCCTGGATACCAGGCATTTCCACATTAACGGAAATCTATAACGCCCAGCAAGCCGGCGCGGAAGTCGTGAAATTATTTCCGGGAGAAGTCGTAGGCTCAGCATTCGTCAGAGCGATCCGCGGCCCGATGCCAAAAGTAAAAATCATGGTAACCGGCGGCGTCCAACCCACCCGCGAAAGCATCAACGAATGGTTTGGAGCTGGCGCTTACGCAGTTGGTTTAGGATCCAATCTTTTTCCAAAAGACGTCGTAGCCGAAGGAAATTATCCCTGGATCGAGCAAAAAGTTGCGGAGAGCATCGCGCTGGTGAAAGAGTTTCGGGGTAAGTAACTAGTATTCAAGAATATCGCCGAGTCTGACCGAGAAATCGGTCAGCACTTCTGCGCCTGATAATATTTCGTCAAATGTTATAGTCGAAACCGGCGAATCAGGCGTATAAATGTAGGTAAGCTGTTGATCTGTGCAAATAAGCCAGGCCAGTCTCACACCGTTTTCCACCCATTTTATCATTTTTGCCTGCAGGTCGGTAAGACTATCCGTTTCTGATTTTAATTCTATGATAAAATCAGGCGCGAGATGCGGAAATGATTTCTTCTCCGCCATACTTAATGCCTTCCAGCGATCCAGTTTGATCCACGCTACATCCGGAACGCGCATGGAAGAATCCGCCAAAAAATAGCCTCCGTTGGATTCCAGGACCTTGCCCGCTTTATACTTACGGTTCCAGATGCCAAGTTCTGTAATTAACTCACTGTTATTTGAACTGCTGATCGCAAAAGTGGGTGTCATATTAATGAAGAGTTGTCCGCGCTCATCCCTTTCAATTACCAATTCCGGATTGGCAATGCTGAACGCAACCAGCTCTTCATCATTGAAAAATTCGTGGACAGGAATATTTAAAGGGACAATCATAATGGTGTATTTTCTCAAATATAAACATAAGATTGTCCACGAATATAACCGGGTCGCACATATCTTATCTCAAAACCCTGTCACCTTAATGCTGGTATCGTCGGTGTCGATTAATTCTTTCATGTTTTCCTTCACGGCGTCGGCGAAGCCGGGTAGCAGAGTCAGGTCGGTGTCCCATAATGTGGTATCGCTCAGGACTTGGTCGGCGAGGTCGAGCGGGGAGGCGGCGTTTTGCCATTTTTCGTCGAAATAGGCGGCCGAGTCGCAGCGGATGGAGTATGGTTCACCGTTTCGGTCGCCGTAAAATGCGCCTTCCTTGTGCACGACTGGCTTCATAAATCTTAGAAAAGCAGCGAAACCTTTGGCAAAAAGCATTGGTACCTCGTCTGTTTTTTCATAGTGATTTAAAAGCGTCGGAATGTTCCGCATTTTCATTTTGGCGGTGTACTGTACTGTAATATCGATCAGTTGGTGGCGGATAAAAGGATTTCTAAACCGGTCCAGAACCTGGTTGCCAAATTCCGCAGCCCTTTGCGGATCCACTTCATAAGGTATGGCGGGCGCCAGTTCATTCAACATTAAGTCCGCGATAAAAGCCGAGGTTTCCGCATTTTCCATGCTTTCGCGCACCGTATCCAGTCCATGCAGGAAGCACAATCCCGAAGCCAATGTATGTGTCCCATTCAGCAAACGCAGTTTTAGCTCGCGGTAAAGATCAATGTTAGGCTCGATCACTACGCCGCTGTCGGCATCCGCAAAGCTTAAAACCTTCCGCACATTTTCATCACCCTCAATCGCCCAGAGACGGTATACCTCCGAAACGATCAACAAATTGTCTTCAAAACCCTGCTTCTCGCATATCTCACTTACCGTCGCTGAATCGGGCTTGCCCGGTACGATCCGGTCTACCAGCGAGCTGCAAAAATGATTTGACTTTTCAAGCCACTGGATAAATGCCTCCTCCAAGTTATGTCTCGTAGCCTGTTCCAAAATAATCGAGCGCAGTTTCGGCCCATTTCCCACAATCAATTCCGTTGGCACAATCACCATACCCGATTCTTCCGAGCCGCCAAATGCTTTGAAACGCTCATACAAATAAGCCGTCAGTTTACCTGGAAACGATACCGGCGGAGAAGCCAGAATATCATCGTCTACCAGTTGAATACCCACTTCCGTCGTATTCGAAATAACAATTTTCAGCTCAGCATTGTGCGCACATTGCAGGATATCCGCCCAATGTGTGCTCGCCGAAAGTGTCCGGCTAATCGCCGCATTGATCACCGTCTCGTCCACCTGGCTGCCATTTTCAATGCCACGAATGCTATGCGAATACACATTATTTTGCTCCGCAAAAGCATCGGTACCCCCATTTCCAGTTGATTTCACCACCACGATCCGGCCGTTAAAAATCCCCTGCTGATTGGCTTTATTCACAAAATAATCGGGAAGGCCGCGGAGCAAAACACCGGTGCCAAACTGGATGATCTTTTCGGGAAGGGACAGTAAAGCCTGGTGATTGGGGAGCAGCTCGGGGCGCTGATCCAATAATGCCGGAGAGAGAAGTGGTAAAGCCATTTTGGGTAATGATAAGTACAATATGTTTGACGCGATTTGGGCAGGTATGCCCCTAAAAAAAGAGACGCTTTTACACGTCTCTTTCTCATTTTGAACCTTAACTAAAAAATCGGGGCTAGACACTCAGCGTTACATAGCCGCTTTCCTCTTTTTCTCTTCTTTCTTCAGGGAAAATGAAGGTTGTCGCATTTTTAACTTTATCCGGCAAAAGCGCGTAAGCCAAAACTTCATCGATCTGGTCCACATAATGGAAGCTCAGATCTTTAATGTAGTTCGCAGGCACTTCCTCCACGTCTTTTTTATTTTTAATACAAAGAATAATTTCTTTTACACCTGCCCGGCGCGCCGCCAAAATCTTTTCCTTCACGCCACCCACCGGAAGCACTTTTCCGCGTAAGGTTATCTCGCCGGTCATCGCAATAAATGGTTTCACCCGGCGCTGCGTAAAAATAGAAGCCATCGAAGTCACCATCGTCACACCCGCAGAAGGTCCGTCTTTGGGCACCGCGCCCGCAGGAACGTGCACGTGCAGGTCGTAGTGATTGAAAATCCGGTAATCAATACCCATGCGATCGGCATTGGCTTTGAGGTACGACAATGCTGCTACCGCCGACTCTTTCATCACATCCCCAAGCTGGCCGGACAATGTCAGGTTACCTTTTCCGCGGCTCAGGCTCGTTTCTATAAAAAGAATTTCACCGCCTACCGAAGTCCACGCAAGCCCGGTTACCACGCCCGCAAAATCATTATCCTGATACAGATCTTTATCAAAAATCTCCGCACCCAGGTATTTTTCAATGTGCTCCGCTTTGATCGTTTTGGGATAATCCTGCTCCATCGCCACGGATTTTGCAATTTTCCGAACCACACCGCCTACCTTTTGTTCCAGGTTTCTGACGCCCGATTCGCGGGTATAGCCTTCGATAATTTTAAGCAATGCCGAATCATCTACCTTCACGTCGGTAGCTTTCAAACCGTGGTCCTTGCGTTGTTTCGGAACCAGATACCGTTTTGCGATTTGTAATTTCTCCTCAATCGTGTAGCCGGTCATTTCTATGATCTCCATTCTGTCCCGCAGCGCCGGGTGAATGGTGTCCAGCGCATTGGCAGTGGCTACAAATAATACCTTTGAAAGATCGTATTCGACTTCCAGGTAATTATCTGTAAATGAAGAGTTTTGTTCTGGGTCGAGTACTTCCAACAAAGCTGACGAAGGATCGCCGCGGTAATCGGAGCTTACCTTATCGATTTCATCCAATATAAATACCGGATTGGCAGAACCTGCCTTTTTAATGTTCTGAATGATCTTGCCCGGCATTGCACCAATGTAGGTTTTCCGGTGCCCGCGGATTTCCGCCTCGTCGTGCACACCACCCAGTGCCATGCGGATGTATTCCCGGTTGAGTGCTTTGGCAATGGATTTTCCAAGTGAAGTTTTACCCACTCCCGGAGGGCCATACAAACAAAGGATCGGCGCTTTCAAATTGCCTTTCAGCTTCAAAACGGCCAGGTATTCGATGATGCGTTCCTTCACTTTTTCAAGACCAAAGTGATCGGCGTCCAGCACTTTTTGTGCCCGCACCAGATCAAAATTGTCCTTGGTATATTGTCCCCAGGGCAGATCCACCAATGTTTCGAGGTAGTTCATGGTCACGGGATATTCCGGCGCCATGGGGTTGATGCGTTGCAGCTTATTGAGTTCTTTTTCAAAATGCGCCCGCGTCTGGTCCGACCATTTTTTTTGTCCGGCTTTCAGGCGGATATCGTCCAGGTCACGCTCGGGGCTATCCATGCCCAGCTCGTCGTGCAGCACTTTTATTTGTTGGCGGAGAAAATAATCACGCTGCTGCTGGTCAATGTCGGAGCTTGCTTTCGTCTGAATTTCCCGTTTCAGTTCCAGCATTTCAATTTCCCGCATCATGTATTGCAGCAGGAGCGTCGCCTGTTTGTGGCCGTTCCTTTCTTCCAGCAGCTTTTGTTTATCAGCTACTTCAACATTAATGTTCGAGGACAAAAAGTGAATCAGGAAAATCGGGCTTTCAATGTTATCCAGCGCGATCCGGGCTTCCTGAGGGATTTCCGGGTTGAGGCGCATAATCTTATGCGCACCATCACGCAGCGATTGCAGTAAAGCCTTGGACTCCTTTTTGGTGGGTCCTACAAATGAATCCTCAATCCCGCGTACTTCGGCTGTCAGGTAAGGCTCCTCACTCACGATCGACTTGATCTCAAAACGCTGCCTGCCCTGCACGATGATCGTCACATTCCCGTCGGGTAATGTGATCATTTTCAGTATTTGAGCAACCGTACCTACATTATACAAGTCCTCAGCCGTAGGGTCTTCCTTATTGGGAATCGCCTGAGTAACAGCGCCTAGTATACGTTGGTTTATGTCTGAGTTGCGGTATATCTTCTTAACAAGCCGAATGGCTTTCTGACGCACGACGGTAACCGGAATAACCATCCCGGGAAAAAGTACTGTTTGCCTGATCGGCAGTATGGCTAGTTCATTGGGAAGTTCAAAAGGCTCATCGGAGCCGTCGGGGCTACCGAGGGGGACAATTTCAAGGCTATCCATATCCGAATCGGACATAAGTAGCCGACTATATAAGTCAGAAGGTTCAAATTTCATAGGCATTCTGTCAAAATGACAGATAATCATTTCCCAATATATATAAAACGACTCTCTAAAGAAAGGTTAGTATAAACAAAAATACCTATGCCACCAAACAATGTGGCAGTAGTTTTTCTACAAACTTTCTCGTATTAAAGCGAATGTGTGGTCTGACCTTTCTTAAACAGGAAAGTCTTTTTCTCAGTGGAAATTTTGAGGTTTGTCATATTCACCTGGTCCTCAAAAACCTCCATGAGCGTAGTATTTTGGAGCTTGCAGCCGCTCAATGTTCCCTGAAAAGGGATTTCCAGATAAATCCAGGTAGCGTCTTCTTCCTGCTCTTTCCCGACGTAGCGGATCGCGGCGGGCTTTTTCTGGCTGTCTGTAAAAACAAAAGACTTCCGGATATACTGCTCGACGGCCTGGTCATTCTTGTCATCATTTTTGATCGTAAACCGGCGCTTGTCGTTATCCTCCGACAAACCCTTTTCCAGGTCGTCCGTAAACGCCCTGATACTCACTTCAAATGATTTGGCAGAAGGATTGTATAGCATCTGGGTCACGGACACGTGGTATTCGTGGTTCCGTAACCCAGTAAGCGAAAGCGCCAGGCAGAGCAGCAACACGCTCCATTTTCCCGGGTTAAAAAACAGCTTTCCAGACATCATTGAATATTGCAAAAGCCATCAGGCCCAACAAAAGTACCATTCCGACTTTCTGGGCATTTTCCAAAAACCGGTCGGAAGGCTTGCGGCCTGAAACGATTTCGTAGGTAAGGATCACGGCGTGTCCACCGTCAAGAGCAGGGATCGGCAATGCATTCATGAAGGCAAGCACCATCGAAAGCAGGCCGGTCAGGTACCAGAAACGTCCCCAATCCCACACACCGCCAAACATTCTGGCGATACCGATCGGGCCGCTCAATGCTTTAGAGGCGGAGACTTCGCCGCGGAAGATTTTACCAAAACCTTTAATGTTGTCAAAAACCACTTTGAATGCATCATTCGCGCCAATTTTGATCGCCTCGTTCAATGTGTATTCGATGGTGGTATATTTCAAAAGACTAAGCGGATAAAAACCCAGCGTGCCATCTTCCGACACTTCCACATTCAAAGTTTTCTGTTCCCCGCCGCGCTGGATGACCAGCTGCGTTTTCTTTCCTTTCAGCTGCTGCAATTCATTTTGCATTTCATGAAAGAAATGGATCGGCTTTCCGGCGATCGAAACCACCTTATCACCTGTTTTTACTCCGGCTTTTTCAGCAGGCAGGCCGGGTACCAGCTCACCGATTTCAAATGGTTCGGCGGCGCGAATAAAGTTACCTCTCGCTTCCGGGCCTTTTTTGCCGTCCAGCTTCTCTACAAAGTTGTTTGGAATCTCGATCTGGATTTCTTCTCCGTTCCGGTTAATGGTGTAGGAACTGTTTGTGCCCAAGAATACGTCCGAGCTTACCACATCACTGAAATCGGTGATCGCCTTTCCATTGACTTTAACGATTTTATCCCCGGTTTTAAGGCCGATTTCCTGTGCAAGCGGGCCTGCCGCGATACCATATTTATTGACTTCGTCTACCGAAAGGACTTTATCACCTTCTTTATAAGCGATGACTATAAAAATGAAAATCCCGACGATCACATTAACGATGATACCGCCTAGCATCACGATCAGACGCTGCCAGGCTGGTTTCGAGCGGAATTCCCACGGCTGCGGCTCTTGTGCCATCGCGGCAGTATCCATCGATTCGTCGATCATCCCCGATATTTTCACAAATCCACCCAGGGGGATCGCGCCTATGCCATATTCCGTTTCGCCTCTTGTAATGCTGAAAATCTTTGGAGGGAAACCAATAAAGTACTTTTCTACCCGCATTCCGAACAACTTGGCGGCCGCCATGTGGCCCCACTCGTGTAATCCTACCAAAATGGACAAGCCCAATATGAGCTGTCCCGCCATTATTAATACTTCCATTCAGGTTTTGTAATCGTTATCAGTTAATTTATTAAACCAGAGAAGGGTTCTTGGACCATCCTTTTTTTATAGTACTTATAAACGTAAATGTAATGAGTAAAGTTACGTAATTCATTTTGTAACATTAAAACCGACCCGGCGGACTACTTCGGGAGCGGTTTATTTGTCAGGTCAATGTTAATGCCCATCATCCGCATCAATTCGGAAGCATTGAAACTGCGGCAAATTCCTTCATAAAGCCGGTAGTCAAAATGCAGCTGGCCATTCTCCACATCCGACCGGAAATGAAAGTTGTGCACATAATTTTCCGTCGCGCCCCACTCACCCAGTTCCAGATCGTGCGTCGAAACCAGGCCGGAAGCATTTTTGGCATGCAGCTGGCGGATCAACGCCTCGGCACCCCGGTGACGGTCGGCGGAGTTTGTACCTTTCAGGATTTCATCGAGCAGATAAAAAACCGCGGAGGAAGCATTTTCATCAGCCAGTTCAAGAAGCTTTCGCAGTCTTTTTAGTTCAGCATAAAAAGACGAAGTGCTTTCTTCGAGCGAATCCTGGGTGCGCATGCTGCTGAAAATCCGCACCGGCGAACAGCTGAATGCCGTCGCGCTCACCACCGCGCCCATTTGCGCCAGTACCAGGTTCAGCCCGATCGTACGCAGGAACGTACTTTTTCCTGACATATTGGAGCCGGTTACCAGCATCGTGTGGCCAGTACCTTCCAGGCCGAAATCATTGCTGACCCTTTTTTGCGCCGGGATCAGCGGGTGTCCCATCGCCGTAGTTTTGATAAAAACGGCTTCCTGCGAGAGCACATTTGGGGTAACACATTCCGGATTGGCAAATGCGTGACCGGCCAGGCTGTTCATCGCTTCAATGTCCGCCAGCACGTCCAGCCAGTCAAGGAGTTTGGTGTGATTGGCTTTTTTCCAATTTTCAATTGCAGCAAGGCAATGCAGGTCCCACAAGGTCGGGAGCCCGATGAGCAGTGAAAAAAATGGGTTATTTCTGTAATCGAGTCTTTCAAAAAGCTGACCGATACGGTTCAGCTCTCTGGCTGAATGATCGATCAATGTGCGGCGCTGCGCCCACCAGGCTGATTGGAATGGTGCGGCTTCGGCATTTTTTAGCAAATCCCCATAAGCTACCAGCGTCTTGCCCAGCGAGCCGGTGCGGTTGGTAATGTCTTGAATGATGGGAAGAAACCGCCTAAGAATAAGACCATTGACCAGAAAGCTAATCAGCAGTACCCACGTCGGGATAATCCCGGCAGTTATCAAAATTGCAATGATGATGGTGATGACCGCAAACCACCTCAGACGGAGCATAGCAGCAAGTTCCGTTGCCAGAGATTCGGCCACCCAGGCGCGAAGCACGCCCACATTGCCGGCGGCCGCTTCGTGGAGCAGCGCCGTAGCTTCCCATTCCTGCATTAGATGCGGGTGCTCGGTGAAATTAGAAGATGCTTGCTGCCGCTTTGAAATTTCATCCGGCGCAGCGTGATTTTTCAGCCAGTTGGCCAGTCGCCGGCTACCTTCGGAGGTGCGGGTGCGGTTTAGCAATTTGTATAAAGAATATTCCCCGAAAATGTCCAGATCGGTCGCATAAGCGTGGTCTTTTTCCTGGTGCTGGACTCCGGTATCAGTTCTTTTAAAGCGAAATCCCAGCCTTTCCAGCTCGTCCTCATTAACCGTTGTCAGGTTTTTTTGAAAATCCCTAGTCCTTCTGACGCGCTGATGTTTTTTCATTAAAAACAAAAAAACAACCAGCAGCAGCGCCACACCGATCCCCCAAAAGTTTTGTTCCGTGCGGTTCCAGATCCACGCCAGGCCAATTATTAGTAAGAAAATGGCGACCCGGGCTACGGATAACTGTGCGAATTGTTCACTGGCCCCGGCTTCCGCCTGGCGCGCTTTATTCAGCTCCGTCTCAAAGAAAACCTGGGACGAAGATTGATTGACTTCAATGTTATTTTCCATTAATGACTTTCGGCGGTTTCAAACTGCAGCTTGATGAGATTGGCGTAAAGACCGTTGTCCATGACGGTCAGTTGCTGGTGCGTGCCCGACTCGGCGATGCGGCCCTCGCGGATGACGTAAATCATATCCACTTTCCGGATCGTAGCCAGGCGGTGGGCGATGACAATGGTCGTGCGGTTTTGCATGAGTTCGTCCAGCGCGATCTGCACCAGCTTTTCAGACTCGGCATCAAGCGAGCTGGTAGCTTCGTCGAGGATGAGGATTTTAGGGTTTTTCAAAATGGCCCGTGCGATGGCAATGCGCTGACGCTGCCCACCGGAAAGCTTGATACCGCGCTCGCCGACGATGGTTTCGAACTTTTCAGGGAAGGTATCGATAAATTCAGATGCATGTGCCCGCCTTGCCGCGTCCTGTATTTCTTCGCGCGTGGCCGACGGTTTTCCGTAGGCAATGTTCTCGTAAATGGTACCGCCAAAAAGCATTACTTCCTGCGGCACGATGGCAATGTTCTTCCGAAGTTCCGAAATGCCAAAAGCCTGCAGCGGTTTGTCGTCAATGCGTATCTCGCCGGATTGGTGATTATAAAAACGCATCAGCAGCTGCACGATCGTGGATTTTCCCGCACCGCTGTACCCGACGAGCGCGATTTTTTCACCTGGATTGATGTGAAAGGATATGCCTTTCAAAACCGGCAAATCGGCTCGTGAAGGGTACGAGAAATGTACATCGTCGTAGGTGATCTCGCCGGTCATGCGTCCGGCTTCGGCCGTATTGGCTTCTTCTACCGTCACTTCCGGGGTTTCTTCCAGGATTTCAAAAATCCGCTCCGATGCACCGATGACGCGATTTATCTGCGCATATAAGTCGCTCATACCACTGATGGATGCACCGATAAATGTGGTGTAAAGAATAAAAGTAAACAGATCCGCAAGCCCGAATTCACCGGCTTGTACCAACCCGGCACCGTACCAGATCACACCTACGATCCCGCCAAACAAGGCGAAAATGATAAACGAAACAAAACCACCGCGAAACTTGGCCGCGTATAGCGACAAATCCACCACTCTTTGCAGGATGGTTTGGTACCGGTTAATTTCGAGCGGTTCGTTGGTAAATGCTTTGACTACATTCACGGACTGCAATGTTTCTTCCACCACCACATTCGCGGCAGCGAGCTCGTCCTGCGCTTTTTTAGCCAGTTTCCGCATGTGCCGGCCGAAGAAAACGGACGCTACGACGAGTACCGGAAATGTGGCCAGCATAAAAAGGGTCAGTTTCCAGGAGGTATAAAAAAGGATTCCGATACCGACAACCAATGTGGCGATCTGCCGGAACATTTCGGCCAGGGTGAAGGAAAGCAGACCTTGCAGCTGCGACACATCGGAGGTAATGCGGCTCGTGAGCTCCCCGACGCGTCTTTGTTCCAGAAATGCGATGGGCAGTGTGATAATCTTGCTGAAAACATCCCTCCGGATATTGGTCATCGCCAGCTCGCTGACTTTGGTAAAAAGATAAATCCGGTAGTACGAGAATAATGCCTGGGCTACCAGCACAAAAAAGAGGAAGACGGTGATCTGGTTGATCGTATATTGTGATTTACCCTCCACTACCTCAACAATGCTTCCGACGAGTTTCGGAAAAGCCAGCGAGGTGGCAGTAGAAAGCGCCAGGAACACCATTCCGATGATAAATGTGCCCCGGTAGGGCCGTAGATAGCGCAGCAGGGCGAGTGTGGTTTTCAATCCCTGCCAGCTCATTTTCTTCACGCCAAGAACAGCCGTCCGGTCACTGCTATTTTCATTATTTGCCATTCTTATTCAATTCTTTTTAAACAATATTACAGTGGGTCTTTTTTGCAAAAACTCAGATTGTAAAAGTAGATAATAAAGTTTATTTTAATTTTTCAAGCTTTCAAGCAACCGTCTTTTTGGTTTGCACGTATAAGTGAAAAAAAGCGAATAGCATGCCCGAGTATAACTCCGCCGTTCTTCATGAACTACTCGACGGCTGTTTAGAAAAAAACCGCCGCAGTCAGGAGCTGTTGTATAAACAGTTTTACGGCTATGCTATGAGTATATGTTTACGCTATACACGGAGCCGGGATGAGGCAAAAGAGATTCTAAACGACGGATTTTTAAAGGTTTTTACCAAGCTGGAAAGCTTCGATCAGAGCCGACCTTTTAAGACCTGGCTGGGACGGATCATGATCAACACAGCGCTGGACCATTACCGGCAGGAAGTGCGCAGGGATGTGTTTGATGATGTGGAAGTAGCCGACCAGGTGTCTGTTGACGAAACGGTGATCAGTAAACTGGCCCATGAAGAGCTGGTGGCCCTGATCCAGAAACTTACGCCCTCTTACCGGATTGTATTCAGTTTATCAGTGATCGACGGCTATACACACGAAGAAATTGCAGAGCAGCTGGGTATTTCGGTCGGAGCGTCGAAATCAAATTTGTCGCGTGCAAGAGAAAAATTGAGAGAAATGTTATCCAAAATTAATATTGACGACTATGATAGAGTTGCCAGATGACGAACTGGACAAGCTCTTCAGAAAGTCATCCGAAGAGCTTGATCCACACTTTGACCCAGCAGACTGGGACAGTCTGAAAAAACGGCTTGACCAGCAGGATGGAAAGACTGCGGGCGGCTGGCTCAAAAAATGGTGGCCGCTGGGAATGCTGCTCCTGCTGATCCCGGCCGGAATCGCATCGTACTACTGGGTGTCTTCCAGAAATGAAGAAGCCAGGAAATTGCAGCAGCCGACGGTGACAGCAGCTCCGAAAACCAGTGCGGAGAATGTTACCGAAGCAAATACTGAGGATTTGAACAAAACAGCAGACCGTGAAAAAATAACTGGTTCAGAAAAAATAGCAGGTTCGGAAGATGCTGCTTCGGAAAATGCTGATTTTAAAAAGACAATAGATTTAGAAAAAGAAAATAACATTAAAGAAAGCCCTGCTGTAAAAGTAGAAAAGCCGGTTGCCAGCATTGAGAAACCGGTGAAAGTAAATAGGATTTATCACGATGAGAAGTTAGCAAATAGAATCAACAGTAGTTCAAAATCATTGCCCCGGAGCCAATCTAAGGCAGGCGGAGTGTACTTAGAGCCTAACCGCTCAAAGACGGGAGGAGGCGACGGGGCTCTTATTTTATCCAGTGAAAACAAAAACCTTATAAGCGACTCTAGAAGGACCGTTGCCTCCGAACTTGGGGCAAGGAAGGTAACTGGTCCTGACGGGGTTGGAGCGGAAGCTGGCAATATTGAAGGTAAAAATCTGGAAGGTGTCTCAAATGTTTCAGAACAAAAACTTTTGATCTCTGCTTCGATGCTTGACGGAAGGTCTTTGACCTGGAAAAACAGCATTCCTTATCCTGGTATTGTAATAGAACCAAATGATCAGATACGAGCAGAATCTTCGGCCGGATCAAAAGATATTGAGGTGATCGAATCACCAAAGTGGGCGATCAGACTAGGTTATTCTCCGGATCTGAGTACGGTAGGTTTCAAGAATTTCACGAAACCAGGCGCTGCCTTTTCATTGCTCGGAGAATATGGAATTTCCAAGAGACTATATGTGCAGGCAGGTGTGGTAAGAAGTGTAAAAGATTACTACGCCAATGCCAGTGAGTATAAATTGAATAAATATGTTACGGATATCAACACTCCTTATGGGGTAGATGGAACTTGTACCATGTTTGAAATTCCTATCGGAGTAAGGTTTGATATTGCGCAGATGCCACATTCCAGATGGTTTGCTGGGACCGGATTTTCATCGTACTATGCTCAGAAGGAGAAGTATACCTATTATTACAAAGAATATAAACATAATCAAAGACCAGGTTGGGAAGGTAAAACAGGCTTGTTTCTCCTCAGTCACCTGAATGCATCTGTCGGTTATGAGCATACCATCACGAGAAAACTCTCCATCCTGGCCGAGCCGTACGTAAGAATCCCTTTGAAAGGGGTTGGTTATGGTAAGGTAAACCTGTTTACGACAGGTGCATGGCTGTCCGTACGTTACACGCCAGCGTTTTACAGGTAAGATACTAGCATTACCTGATACCGGATTTATATCTACTAATTCCACTAATACAGTTTATCTATATACTAAACAGATCACCATGGAGACTCACAAACCAGAAACTATGAAACGGGGAGAATTCCTGAGAAGCCTTGGGCTTAGTACCTCCACATTGATGGCATTTTATTGCATCGGAACCACCATGACCGCCTGCGGTTCCAGCAGCGACAATGACCCTACACCTGACCCGGGGACTGGAACAGGTACAAATGGCATCAGCGGAACAACGACAGGCAGCGCGATCAACTTTACCGTGGATCTTACCAAAGCTACCGGGCTAGCCGCCGCCGGAGGTTTTCAGGTAATCGGCGATACGATTGTGGCACATACCGCCAGCGGATCATACGTGGCGCTTTCGAAAACGTGTACACATGAGGGTACTACCATCGGGTTCCGTCCAGCGCAAAACGATTTTAGGTGTCCAAATCATGGTTCTGAATTTTCTACAACCGGTGCGGTAGAAGAAGGACCTGCCACAACTGCCCTCAAAGCCTACAAAACGGCGCTGTCTACCGACGGAAATACACTTACAGTTACAGCTTAAACTGCACATCTTTATGAAGTCACTCCGCCTGATAGTGTTGCTGATTTGCTCAGCAACAGGTGCTTACGCACAAGATGATTTATTAAATGAGCTTTCCAAGCAGGATAGTTCGCAAAAAGTACCGGTTACCGCCACATTCAAATCGACGCGGGTTGTCAACGGACAATCGGTGGAGACGATGAAGAAAAAGCACATGGACTTCCGGATCTCGCATCGTTTCGGAAAGCTGAATTCCGGCGCGTACCAGTTTTTTGGGCTAGACCAGGCGACGATGCGACTAGGATTTGAGTACGGGCTCACCGACGATTTCATGATCGGGGTAGGACGCAGCACGAACCAGAAAGCCTATGATTTTTTGGGGAAGTTGAAATTGCTGAAACAAAGTTCAGGCGCGGGCGCTATGCCCATTTCGGTGACGGCGTTTGGTAGTCTGGCGATTGCTACCCTCAACAAAGAGCTCGAATTTCAGGATAAGATCACCTACACTGCGCAGATCCTGATTGCCCGGAAATTCGGAGAAAGGCTTTCGCTGCAACTTTCACCAAGCTTTTTGCACCGGAATCATCCGGATGTAACCGGCGACGAAAAGGTGCTGCTCGCGATGGGAATCGGCGGGCGGTACAAGATCTCGAAACGGGTATCTATCAATGGTGAGTATTTTTATACGGCCAGAGAAAAAAATACGCAGACCGCGCCTTACTACGATTCCATGTCGTTCGGGGTGGATATCGAAACCGGCGGGCACGTTTTCCAGCTGCATTTTACTAACTCGCTGGGAATGATTGAAAAGCAATTCATCGGCGAGACGGCGGGGAGCTGGGGCAAAGGCGACATTCACTACGGTTTCAACCTGTCGCGGACATTCAGCTTCGATAAAAAGAATAAAAGAGTATCCAACAACTGACCAACTAACAAACTATGAAACTGCATTTGAGTCGCGCGGTCATGCTTACCGTGCTCAGTATCGCTTTGTGTTCTGGTAGTGTTTTCGCCCAGGGAGGCATGTTTTCGACTTCATCCGGCTTTACGCGTTTCATATCGGCAACACCTTTGGAGAATGTGGATGCGAAGAATAACAAATGTCAGGTGATCCTGAATACGGCCAACAATCAGCTCGCGATCCGGATGAACATGCGCGATTTTGATTTTCCCAATAAATTAATGCAGGAACATTTCAATGAAAACTACATTGAATCGGCCAAATACCCGACGGCCACATTCAGCGGTACGATTGACAAGGCTCCTGATTATTCAAAAGACGGAGAATACGACGCCTCGGCAACCGGAAAATTCACCGTGCACGGCGTGACGAAAGAGCGGACGATCAAAGGAAAAATGAAGATTGAGGGCGGAAAAATCACAATTACTTCTGAATTTGAAGTACCTCTGACCGATCACAAAATCGAAGTGCCACAGGTGGTTTTTGTGAAAATCGCGCAGATTATCACGGTGAAGACGGAATACGCGCTTTCGCCGAAGAAATAAAGCAATCAAAAAGCCGGATCTGACCGATGTGTTAGGTCCGGCTTTTTGTCTAACGCCTTCTCCTGCGTCGCGAAGAACTTCTCCTGCGAACCGGTTTTTTTCTGACCGGCGCTTTTCTCACAACCGGCTTGCGAACTGGCTCCGCGGGTGCTGCCACTTCTTCTTCCTCTACCGCATTGTCTTCCGCCGAAACAGCTTCATCCGTAGCGGCAACATTCTGACTAGACGATACTTTTTTGGTATAGGGCAGCTGCGTTCTGGTGATCTGCTCAATGTTGGAAGTATTGTCAATCGCCCGCAGTCTGAAACTGTACGAATAACTTTTAGCCGGCAGCAGGTAATTTTCATGCACCCGCGGCGACCAGCTATCATCCCCGCCCAATCCCATTTGCGCCAGGTCAATGTTGGCGACCGTCACATTGCCGCGTTCAAGCACTGAGCCACGTTTTTTGGCGGCAAGCAATGCTTTGTCCGTATAGTCATGTACGTTAAAGTTAAAAACGGAATCGCTGATCGCAAGTAGGCCCAAACCTTCGGCATTGGTGATGGTTGCCCAGCGCACGTTGGTTTTGTTTCCGTTCTCCTGCGGGGCAATGTAGGGGAAATGCTGCTCGGCTACGGTACTGCCATAAATCCCGATTTTCCCGCTGGTATTCCGGTCTGCATAAGTCTCCTGCGGGCCGTTTCCGTACCATTGGGTTTTGTTAAATGTTGCGGGCATGGCGAGTTGCAAGCCGACTTTTGCCAGGTTTGGCCACTCGCCGGTGAATGTAAAATTGTTGTCCACCTGCACATCGCCCGAGGCATAAACCTTGTATTCCGAGCGCACGGTAACTTCGCCTTTTGCGCTTTTTAATGTTCTTTCAATGGTCACGCGGTAAATCTGTGCAGTAAGTTTCTGGGTTTTCATTTCCGTAGAAACTACTTCCAAAGTGTCCAGCCCGGCAGCACGCCATTTAGCAGCGAAACTATTCGCGCCGCCGCCTTCATCATTATCGGTTGGTACCCGCCAAAGGTTGGGATATGGTCCGCTTTCCAGCATTTCTTCTTTTTTGTTTTTAAAAGAAATGATCCGACCGGCTGTTTTGTCAAATGTCACCGCAAAATCCTGCCCTGAAACGGAAATCCTGCCAGAACTAATCTGCGCGATCCGCAAAGGTTTTTCACCATATAAACTTACATTCGGCGCTGCCGGGCCGGATTTCGCGATGGGTATCTGATGCCATGCAATTTCATGTCCTTTCGGTGCCCAGGAGGAAGCTTCCTTTAATCTTACGCTGAGGTTTAGGAAATATTCAGCATTCGGTTTTTGCGTGGCAGGAAGCTGGTAGGGAATGTTCAGCTGCTGTTTCTGCGATGCCATCGCTGCCAGGTTGGTGATTGTGCCGCCTTTGCCTACCGGTTTGCCGTTTTCCAGCAATGTCCAGGCAAGTTCGTAAGCGTTCAAAGGCTGAAAATCGTATGCATTGTGCACGACAATCTGCTTGTCGGCGCTGCGCAAAGTATCCGGCGCTTCGAATTTGACGTATTGATACACTTTTTTCACTTCGGCCAATTCAGGTTGCGGCGTGCGATCGGGGTTAACCAGTCCGTCGCCGGCATTGGCGCCGTCAATGTAGTTGAAATAATCCCAATATGTGGTTCCGTCCGGCTTTTTGAGTTTCAAACCCTGATCCACCCAATCCCAGATAAAGCCGCCCTGCATGGTTGGGTTTTGGTCAATCACATTCCAGTATTCTTTCAGGTTGCCAATGCTATTGCCCATACCGTGGGCATATTCGCAGACGATCAGCGGACGGGTTTTATCTTTTTTAACCAAATCCATCATATCCTGAACTGAGGGATACATGACCGAAATAATGTCAAAACTGCTCAATGTGGTAGGTTTGTACTCTTTCCGGCCTTCGTAGTGTATCGGTCTGGTCGGATCGGCGAGGTGGATAAAATCGCCCATGGCCGTAAAGTTCTGCCCCATCCCGGACTCATTTCCCAGCGACCAGATGATCACCGAAGGATGGTTTTTGTCCCGCTCGACCATCGCATTTCCCCGCGCCAGAAAGGCAAATCGCCACTGCGGATTGTCAGCGAGGATGACATTTTTGCTCCAAAGCTCGTGACTTTCAATATTGGCCTCGTCCATCACATACAACCCAAACTGGTCGCAGAGGTCGTACCACTCTGAATTATTGGGGTAATGCGACGTCCTGACCGCATTAATGTTGTTTTGCTTCATCAAGGTAATGTCGCGGACCATCGTTTCCCGGCTGATCACGCGGCCGGTTTCGGGATCAAATTCGTGCCGGTTGACGCCTTTAATTGTGATCGCTTTTCCATTAACCAGCAGCTGCCCATTCTTAATTTTAATATCCCTGAAACCCACTTTCTGGCTCGTCGCGACGATCACTTTGCCGTCGGAATTCATCAGCTGAATGCTCAATGTATAGAGATAGGGCGTCTCAGCATTCCACTTAATTGGGTTTGGTACAGGCACGTCCACCCGCACCGAACTTTCCTTACCGGTTTCCAAAGTGGTGATCATCTGGCTCACCGGCGTCACCACCACCGATTTATTGGCGTCATATAAAGTGAATAAAACCTGGTGTGCGTGGATCGCCTGCGGGCTGAAATTTTTAACAAAAGCACTCAGCTTTAAAGTCGCATTTTCATGGTTTGCGTCAAGGATTGTCCTGACTGAGAAGTCGGTCAATGCCACTTTGGGCAGCAGCAAAAGATTGACATCCCGGAAAATCCCGGAGAGCCGCCAAAAATCCTGGTCTTCCAAATAACTACCGTCAGACCAGTTGATTACCTGCACGGCCAGCACATTCGCGCCTTGTTTTACATCTTCGGTCACATCAAATTCAAAAGGTGTCATCCCGTCTTCGTGGTACCCGATCGCCTCGCCATTGAGCCACACATAGCAGGCCGACTGCACCCCGCCAAATTGCAGGAAAATCTGCTTATCCGCCACATTCTCCACATTGAATGTGGTCCGGTACATGCCCACGGAGTTCGTATCCGCCGTAACTCTCGGCGGCGTGGCTTTGAAAGGATGTTTAATGTTGGAAAAAATAGGCTTGTCGTAACTCCTGCCTTCGCGCGCGCCGAATACCTGCCAGTTGGAGGGTACCGGAATGTTCTCCCAGGTTGCATCGGGCATTTTGGGATCATAAAAATTCAGGATCGTTTTAGAAGGGTTTTGCGCCCATTTAAACTTCCAGTTTCCGTTCAGGGATTGCACAAAGGGCGTTTTTTTATCTCCGAGCAGTGCGCTTTTTTCGGTAGGATAGGGTGTGAAATCGGTATGCGGTTTTTCGGTATTGACGGCCACTACCTGGGGGTCTTGCCACTCCGGGATAGCCTGTGTGTGACCTTTTTGGTAAAAGAAAAATAAGGTAAAGCCCAGAAAAAGAAGGCGGTAACGATTTAAAAAGTGCATATAAGTGTCTGCGATCATTGTTGGGGCTGGCGGCTCGGCTGATTTTTTGATAAAATTATAGATTAATGCCCGTAATTTGCCTCAGGATCTAATTCAAATGTATGCTTTTAGCCGTCGACGTGGGTAATACCGACACTGTTTTTGGACTGTACCAATTTGGAAACTGGGAGCATATATGGCGTACGCGCTCGCTGGTGCAGGAAAATGAGGTACATTATGAGTCGAAGCTGCGGCTGCATTTCCTGGAAGCGGGATTATGGTTTGGCGATGTGGAAACCGTGGTTTTGTGCAGCGTAGTACCCGCCCTGACGCCGGTGATCCAGCGCATGTTACGGACGATGTTTGGGGAAGATATCATTGTGGTAGGCCCCGAAATTTATCCCGCACTCAGCATTGAAATCGACCATCCCCACGAGATTGGCGCCGATCTGATTGCCAATGCCGTAGCGGTAAGTAACAGGTACAAAGAGAATTGCGTGGTGGTAGACTTCGGTACCGCGCTGACATTCACGACGGTTTCAAAAGAAAGCAAAATATTGGGCGTGGCAATCCTGCCTGGTTTGGTGACAGCTGTAAAAGCTTTATTTGCTAATACCGCCCAGCTCCCGGAAGTCCCGCTGCAACTACCTGCTACTGCGATTGGTAAAAACACTACTGAGGCGATCCAGGCCGGAATTTTATTGGGTTATGAAGGTTTGGTAAAATCATTATTAGCCCGCATCCGCGCTGAGCTGGGCGGTGAATGTATCGCCGTAGCCACCGGCGGGTTATCCTCGATCATCGAAACCTTGCAGGATGAATTTGTAGAAATCGACCGGAAACTCACATTGGACGGCCTGCGTATTATCGGCGAAAGCTTGCAAGCCTAGCTTTTAAAGATTCCGTCTTTTATTTGTTCCAAAAATTCTACGGGCTGGTTGTACAGGTAAGTCCAGCATGCAATTTCCCCGCCACTTTCCAATGTGACCGGAATGATTTTGCGGACGTACAAACTGGCATTTTCGTCTTCCAGCACATCCTCATATTCGTCCAGCTCCTTCCAGATTTCCTGTGCATGCAGCCGGTAAATTTCTCCGTACACTTTCGTTTTTTCCAAAACATTAAAAACCGCACCGGGATACCAGCTGATCCGGTACAGTTTTCCGGTAAATGTACCTCTGCCAATAAAGCTGGAATTTGACCTTAATTTCTCCGAAAAAGGATTCTCGAAGCTGCTCATCAATGTTCCGTAGGTAAAAAAATAGGGGCTTTCCGGGACCATATTTTGATTTAAAATTGAAATTAACCCAACATTAAGAATTAGAACTTTTCCATTCTCATGCCACAAGACTATTAAATGTAATGATATGGTCGTGTATTTTTCCTATATTTACAAGTATAGCGTTTCATATTACCTATTAAAGTTATGTACGAAAAGAACCTTGGTACAAAACAAAAAGCACTGAGAATTAACCTGGATCGGCGGATTTACGGTTCTTTCGCTGAAATCGGGGCTGGTCAGGAAACAGCAGCTTATTTTTTTAAGGCAGGCGGGGCGTCGGGAACGGTTGCGAAAACGATGTCTGCCTATGATATGACATTCAGTGACGCGATTTACGGGACGGAAGAGGGCGGCAGGTATGTGGTGGAATCGCGGCTGATGAAAATGCTCAACCGGGAATATAACCTGGTCGAAAAACGACTTTCGGAAAAACGCGGCGAAGACAGTCAGTTCTTTGCTTTCGCGAATACAGTAGTAGCACTCAACTTTCAGAAAACCAACGAATCACACGGCTGGATAGGCCTGCAGTTCCAGCTCACGCCGATGGGGCCGACCAATTACGTCGTGATCCACGTGCGGATGCGGGACGATGAGAATATTTTGCAGCAGCAGGCACTGGGCATCATTGGGGTGAACCTGATGTACGGCTGTTTTTTTTATTACAAATCACCTGAAATCCTGCTGCTTTCGCTGATGGACGACCTGACGACGGATCGTATCGAAATCGATATGGTACGTTTCAGCGGGCCAGATTTTTCGAGGGTGGACAACCGGCTAATGAGCCTTCGTCTGGTGAAAAATGGGTTTACAGATGCGGCGCTGTTCGGTAGCGATGGGGGCGTGCTGCAACCTTCGGAGGCCTTATACAAAAAGCATATCCTCATGATGAGAGGCCGTCTGCGGCCGATCACGAATGTGCATATTGACCTGATCAGCAATGGTACGAAGCAATTTCTGGCCGAGCCGGATGTCGACGAATCGAAAGTGGTGCTGATTTCGGAACTTACATTGCATAACCTCAAAGCGGGCGACCGCGACATTGACGAAAAGGATTTTCTCGACCGCGTCGATATTCTTTGCTCGCTGGGCCACATGGTAATGATCTCGAATCACCATGAATATTATAAGCTCGTGTCATTCTTGTCGAGGCTTACCAAATTAAAGGCAGGGTTGCTGCTGGGAAGTCCGAGTTTGCAGGATATTTTTGAAGAAAAACATTATGAATTTCTTCCGGGAGGTATCCTGGAATCTTTCGCAACATTGTTTAGCAGGAAGGTTAAGTTGTTCATTTACCCTACATTACAACCCGACGGTTCGGTTTACAGCTGCGAGAATTTTGTGGTACCCGATCATTTGCGGCCTTTGTTCCAGTATCTGATTATTAATGATAAAATCGAGGATATCCGGAATTATAACAAAGAGCGGATGCACATTACCACCGATTTTGTTTTGGAAAAAATAAAACGTGGCGAGCCTGGCTGGGAAGAACTCGTGCCGGAAAACGTGGCAAAAATCATCAAGGAAAAGTCACTTTTCGGACTGCCCAGCGAAGATAATTATGCGGATACGGTGACGCAGATTCATCAGGCTGTTGGGAATTTATAAGGTTTTTATGCCACGAATACACCGCAGCGGCGGCCGCGAATCAACCACGAATACATTCGTGCATCATTCGTGTATTCGTGGCATTAATAAAGAGTAATCGGAAAACAAATTTGACTTTGGACATTAAAAATATTAAATGTCCAAGATACTTTCTCCTCCCAAAACCTTCTCGGGCAGACTTCGTTATCTCGGGCCCGGCTTTATACTTTCGGCTGCCATCGTCGGATCCGGCGAACTCATCGCAACCACCGCATTAGGCGCCAAAGCAGGTTTCGTCATGTTCTGGCTGATCATTCTGAGCTGTCTGGCGAAAGTGGCGCTTCAATTGGAATTCGGGAAAAACGCCATTTACACCGGCACATTCATCATGCATAACTTCAATAAGCTGCCTGGGCTCCGGCTCGGCAAAGCGCATTGGAGTATCTGGCTGTGGCTATCGCTGCAGGGATTGAAGCTTTTGCAGGTTGGTGGGATCGTGGGTGGGGTTGCTATTGTGTTAAGTATGGCGATTCCGGCGATACCAGTAAATGTGTGGGCAATCATTGCGGTATTGCTCACTTCATTTCTCGTGTATCGCGGCAACTACGGACCAATTGAAAAAGGTGCGCTGGTGATGATCATCCTGTTCACCGCGGTTATCCTGATTTCGCTCATTTTACTTCAAGGCACGCGATACGCCATCCACTGGCCGCAGATCGAAGAGGGCTTAAAGTTCACATTACCAGCCAGTATGGTAGCGATGGGCTTCGGGGCTTTCGGGATCACCGGCGTAGGTGGCGACGAAATCATGTACTACAATTATTGGTGTATTGAAAAAGGCTACGCCGCCTACACCGGCCCAAATGACGGCAGCACGGAGTGGACGGAGCGGGCCAAAGGCTGGTTTAAGGTCATGTATCTCGATGCGGTTTTATCGATGGTGGTTTATACCGCGGTGACCGCAGCATTTTACCTGCTGGGCGCGGCGGTGCTGCACAGCGGCGGCAATGTGCCCGAAGGGTACGAAATGATCGATGTGCTTTCGCGGATATTTACCGAGACATTGGGTCCCTGGGCCAAAAACCTCTTTTTGGTCGGCGCATTTTTTGTTTTGTACTCAACACTTTTTACGGCAGCGGCCAGCTGGGCGAGGGTTTGGGCAGATGCATTCGGGCAGTTAGGCTGGATGAAATTCAATACTTCGGAGGAGCAGCGAAAAACGATCGGCATACTTTCCTGGGCTTTGCCGGGCATCTGGTGCGTGCTGTTTTTATTCATGCAGTCGCCGGTCCAGATGGTGATTTTGGGCGGAATTGCCACTTCCATACTCTTATTGCTGGTCGTCTACGTCTCACTGGTATTCCGATATCGCGAACTGCCCCAGATGTTGAGGCCATCGGTGATTTACGACATCTTTTTCTGGATCAGCGTCATTTCGATTTTAACCGTGAGCGGCTACGGCGTCATACAAATTCTGTGACCGGGTATAGTCCGAATGAGGATTTCAACAGTATTTTTTAATAAGTAACCGATAGGGTATGCAACCTTAAATGTCGTCTAACCGATTGCATGCAAGAACATTACCTTACTTGTTTTGCGATTCTAAACCTTATACTCATGGAAAAACCAAACGAAGTTTCAAGAAGGGACTTTATCAAAAATTCGACCGGTGCTGCCGTGGCACTTTCTATTCCGAGCATTATTCCGGCCAGCGCTTTCGGCGCGAATGACAAAGTGCGTGTGGCGGTATTGGGTGTAAATGGCCGCGGCCAGTCGCACATTTCCGGTTTTAATAATCTGGCTAACGTGGAAGTCGCCACATTCTGCGACCCGGATAACAACATTCTGCAAACCCGGGCAAAGGAATTCGAAACGAAAACCGGCAAGAAAGTAAAGACCGAAAATGATCTTCGGAAGGTTTTTGACGACAAATCCATCGACGCGGTAAGTATCGCGACGCCCAACCACTGGCACGCACTGGCGACCATCTGGGCTTGTCAGGCCGGTAAAGATGTGTATGTGGAAAAGCCAGGTTCGCACAATTTGCATGAAGGCCGCAAAATGATCGAGGCGGCAAATAAATATAAAAGAGTGGTGCAGCACGGCGTGCAACTACGCAGCTCGGAAGCATTAAAGGAAGCTGTAAAACATTTGCGCGACGGACTAATCGGTAATGTGTACATGGCGCGCGGCCTGGTCTATAAATGGCGCCCGGACATCGGCGATAGAGGTACGGAAGCAGTACCGGCAGGTTTGAATTACGATATTTGGACTGGCCCGGCCGAAATGAAGCCATTCTCAAAAAACTACGTGCATTATGACTGGCACTGGCACTGGAACTACGGAAATGGCGATATCGGCAACCAGGGAATCCACGAAACCGATATGTGTATGTGGGGCTTGGGCGTCGAAAGTTTCCCGGAAAAAATCACTTCGTCAGGCGGTAAATTCCTGTGGAATGATGCGAAGGAAACGCCGGAGGTGCTGAGTTCTTCATTTGTTTATCCAAAAGAAAAAAAGATCATTGAATTTGAAGTCCGTCCGTGGATGACTAATGATGAAGGCGGCATGGGTATCGGAAACATCTTTTACGGCTCTGAGGGCTACATGGTCGTAAAAGGCTACGACTTCTACGAAACATTCCTGGGCAAAGAAAAGAAACCCGGCCCCACCAGAAAAGCTGGCGGCGACCACTTCAAAAATTTCATCGACGCAGTAGTAGCACGCGATCCAAAATTGTTGAATGGACCCGTCGAAACAGCGCACTTATCATCCGGCCTGGCACATTTGGGTAACATTGCTTACCGAACTGGACGAGCATTGACATTCGACCCGAAAGCGGAGAAATTTGTTGGGGATGATGAGGCTAACAAGATGCTGACGAGAAAATACCGGTCGCCTTATTCGTTGCCTGGGGTTGTTTGATTATTCTTAAAAATCTAAATTGTAGAAAGTTCTCTTCATGAGAACTTTTTTTATATTTACACACTTACTTATGAGAGTCCATCTGATTAAGAAGCAAAGTGTCAATGACTTTGTAAGAGCGCATACTAGAAGTAAAACTTCCTTTGAAGATTGGCTTGAAAGATTGAAATGGGCGGATTGGCAATCGCCGGAAGATATTAGGGACACATTTTCCACGGCTGATTTTCTGGGAAATGGATCTCGACGTGCGGTGTTTGATATTGGTGGAAACAATTATCGGGTGATTTGCAAGTATGTGTTCGGCTCAAATAATGTGCGCTTGTATGTATGTTGGATTGGCACCCATGCCGAATACACCACTTTGTGCAGACGGGGGCTTCAATATTCGATTAATCAATTTTAAAGATGGAAGTTTTGAAATATAAGGTTATTAAGACGAGAGAGCAGTATGATGAATATTGCAGGGAATTGGAGAGGCTCGACGATTTCGAGGATGCAAGTCAATTTGTGGATGAAATTGAGCTTTTGACGCTGCTAATTGAAACCTATGATGCACAGCAAGAAACTTTACCAAATTATGATCCGGTTGAAATGCTCCAATCTTTAATGGCTGATCATCAGCTAAAAGCGCGTGACATTGCCGGTATTTTAAATACAAGTAAGGGTTACGTTTCTGAAATCCTGCATTATAAAAAAGGCATGTCAAAAGAAGTCATTCGTAAACTTTCTGAACATTTTAAAGTGAGACAGGAAGCCTTTAATCGGCATTATAAATTAATGTCTGACTATCCTGACATTTCCGAGGAAGCAATATTGGGATAATCAAGAAAACCAAAAACGCCCTGCAAACATCTCGTTTACAGGGCATTTTTCATTATATCAAACCAAAAGTCAGAGCGTCGAGAAATCGAATGTTTCCAAATATTTGGTTGTGAAGTTTCCTGATTTGAAGCTGGGATCGTCCATGAGTTTGATGTGGAAAGGGATCGTGGTTTTGATTCCTTCTATCACAAATTCCTGTAAAGCACGCTTCATGCGGGTAATCACTTCTTCGCGAGACTGTCCGCTGACGATCAGCTTCGCAATCATTGAGTCATAGTTTGGTGGGATGGTGTAGCCGCTGTAAACGTGGCTATCGATCCGTACACCATGGCCGCCTGGGAAATGCAGATTAGTGATCTTACCAGGAGCCGGGCGGAAATTGTTGGCCGGGTCCTCAGCATTGATCCTGCATTCCATCGCATACAATTTCGGCGTATAATTCTGGCCTGAAATCGGCTCGCCGGCAGCCACTTTGATCTGCTCTTTAATCAAATCAAAATCTGTAACCTCTTCTGTGATAGGATGCTCTACCTGAATCCGGGTGTTCATTTCCATGAAGAAGAAATCGCCGTGCTTGTCGACCAAAAATTCAATGGTACCCGCACCTTCGTATCCGATGGCCTGCGCGCCTTTGATGGCAGCCGCACCCATTTTCTCGCGAAGTTCCGGCGTAATGATCGGTGAAGGTGTTTCTTCTACCAGTTTCTGATGCCGGCGCTGGATGGAGCAATCGCGCTCGGATAAGTGGCAAACTTTACCAAACTGATCTCCGATAATCTGGATTTCAATGTGGCGGGGCTCTTCTACAAATTTTTCAAGATATAAGCCGTCGTTGCCAAATGCCGCAGCAGATTCTGTACGGGCATCGTTCCAGGCTTTTTCAAATTCGTCGGGCTTGTTGATAATCCGCATTCCGCGGCCACCACCACCCGCAGTAGCTTTTACGATCACCGGATATCCGATTCCCTCAGCAAGTCTTTTTCCTTGCTCAATGGATTCAAGCAGACCTTCTGAACCAGGTACAACCGGTACGCCGGCAGCGATCATGGTCGCTTTCGCAGTGGCTTTATCGCCCATTCCGTTGATCTGCGTGGCAGTGGCACCAATAAATTTGATACCATAATCAGCGCAAATCTGTGAGAATTCAGCGTTTTCGGACAAAAAGCCGTAACCCGGATGAATAGCGTCGGCGCCGGTTACTTCGGCAGCGGAAATGATGCTCTGAATGCTGAGGTA
This sequence comes from Dyadobacter luticola, assembly GCF_005860805.1. Classification (GTDB taxonomy): domain Bacteria; phylum Bacteroidota; class Bacteroidia; order Cytophagales; family Spirosomataceae; genus Dyadobacter; species Dyadobacter luticola. The sequence goes on from NZ_VCEJ01000004.1 coordinate 354,229, forward strand.
TGACTGGCGGCTGGGCGGAGGACCGATGCACACCGCTTCGTCGGCAAATCTTACATGAAGGCTGTCCCGATCAGCTGTTGAGTACACCGCAACAGTCTTAATGCCCATTTCGCGACAGGTCCTGATAACACGCAAGGCGATTTCGCCCCGGTTCGCAATGAGTATCTTTTTAAACATGAAAATCAATTTAGTTTAATAAACCGGCCTTTTGGATCAGGCTGGCTCCACGAGGAACAACGGCTGGTCGAACTCCACAGGCGTAGCATTTTCAACCAGTACTTTCACGATTTTACCCGAGATTTCAGATTCGATCTCGTTGAAAAGTTTCATTGCTTCGATCACGCAAACGACTTTACCCGGCTTGATCTCGTCGCCGATGCTCACAAAAGATGGCGTTTCGGGACTTGATGCACGATAAAATGTTCCGATCATCGGGGATTTAATGGTAATCAGGTTTTGCGTGGCAGACTGGCTGGAAGCAACTGCCTCTGACGGAGCCGACTGGGTAACCGCCGTGGTAGGTACCGCTGGTGCAAAAGATGGGGCTGGCGTAGCCGGGGCCGTAGAAACGCTGGCCACAGCAGGCGCGGAGCCGTAACGTTTTACTTTTATTTTTAAATCTGTCGTTTCAATATTGACTTCATCAAGACCGGATTGGGCAATGAAATCGATCAGCTTCTGGATTTCTCTGGTTTCCATTTATTGTAATTTAAACTGTGTTGACTGACCCAATATGCGGCTCAGTTATAAGTATTTGAGAAAGATCATTTACCTCTCACAGAAAACAAATAATTATGATTTTACTCTTTCAACGTAATCGTAAGTGCGGGTATCGACTTTGATTTTCTGGCCTTCCTCGATAAACAAAGGAACCATAATTCTCGCGCCAGTCTCTACTTCGATTGCTTTTTTGGGCGAGTTGGCCGTATCACCTTTCAAACCTGGTTCTGAATAAGTTACTTCCAGTTCAACAAAAGGGGGCAATTCGCAAAGCAATGCTGCGTCAGTTTCAGTATTGATCAGGATCTCCACTTCCTGGCCTTCTTTCATCAGATCCGCATTGGTTACCAGTTTTTCGTCGATCAAAACCTGGTCAAAAGTTTCGGCATTCATGAAATTATAGCCGACTTCGTCTTTGTATAAATATTGGAATTTATGTCTTTCGACGCGTACAGGGGTGATTCCTGCGCCGGAAGAGAAAGTATTGTCCAGTACTTTCCCGGAAGTCAGGCTTTTCAGCTTGGTACGCACAAATGCATTACCTTTTCCTGGTTTAACGTGCTGAAATTCAATTACCTGAAACAGATCATGGTTGAAATTGATTACCAGTCCGTTACGCAAATCTGCAGTAGTTGCCATTTTGTGTCAATAAAATTAAATGAAAGCTTTTCAAATCACTTACTAGGCCTGGTACCCCCATTTAAGGTAGATGGAGCCCCAGGTAAATCCTCCCCCGAAAGCGGCCAGGATCAGATTGTCGCCTTTTTTGAGTTGTGATTCGTAATCCCACAAACATAGCGGGATGGTTGCTGCTGTTGTATTACCGTATTTTTGAATGTTTACCATCACCTTTTCCATCCCCACGCCCATGCGGTTGGCAGTGGCTTCGATTATGCGGCGATTGGCCTGATGCGGTACCAGCCACGAAACATTGTCGCCGGTCAGGCCATTTCTGCCCATGATTTCGGCAGCCACATCGGCCATATTGGTAACCGCGAACTTGAACACCTGCGCGCCGTCCTGGTACACAAAATGTTGTCTGTTATCTACCGTTTCGCGGGTGGGAGGGTATCTGCTTCCGCCGGCTTTCTGGTTGAGATAAGGATACCCCGCGCCGTCGGATTTAATGATGGAGTCAATGATTCCGTTTCCTTCGGTATCCGGTTCCAGCAAAACTGCGCCGGCTCCGTCGCCAAAAAGAATGCAGGTTTTGCGGTCGGTATAATCGACGATCGCTGACATTTTATCGGAACCGACAACAATCACCTTTTTATATTTTCCAGTCTCAATAAACTGGGAACCCAATGTCAATGCATATAAAAATCCGGAGCACGCAGCCTGGATATCAAAGCTACCGACATTCCGGATGCCGACCATATCGCAAATCAAATTTGCGGTGCAGGGAAAAACAAAGTCGGGTGTAGTGGTAGCACAAATCAGCAAATCAATTTCTCCGGGCGACGTATTGGTTTTGGCAAGCAAACCTTTTACAGCTTCGGCACCCATGTGTGAACTCCCCAGACCTTCCCCTTTCAAAATACGCCTTTCTTTAATACCGGTACGACTTACGATCCACTCATCGTTTGTCGCAACCATTGTTTCCAATTCGGCATTTGTCAAAATATATTCAGGCACATACCCTTGTATTCCTGTTATGGAGGCTCTTATTTGGGTCATGATAAATTAACTATTCAAAATCCGAATAGGTTTTGGTAAAAAAAGACAGTATCAGCTTTATACATGTGGTTGTCTGTATCCGGATCAATTCAATGCTTGCGCAATATGTAAATATGCCTTGGATTTTACTTGTTTATAAGCCCAGCCGATCATGTTCTTGATTGCCAGGGGAGAAGAAATGCCATGCGCGATCATCACATTGCCGTTCACACCTATGATGGAGCTTCCCCCTATTGATTCGTAGTTGGTCTGATCAATAAAATCGTCCTGGAAACCTCGCTTTTTCGAGATTTCGTAAAGCGATTCTCCGAGCTTGAACAGGATATTACCTGTAAAACCGTCGGTTACGATCACATCGGCCTTATTGGTAAAGAGGTCTTTACCTTCAATATTACCGATAAAATTGATTTTCTTATTTTGTTTGAGAAGAGGAAATGTAGCCTGGGAGGTGAGGGAGCCTTTTTGTTCTTCCTCGCCGATATTCATGAGGGCTACACGGGGACGTTCGATCTGGAACGTGTATTGGGCAAAAATGGAACCGATTTCGCCAAATTGCGCCAGTACCTCGGGTTTGCAATCGGCATTGGCGCCAATATCCAGCATAATCGAATAACCGCCGCCGACCTGTGGTACAAATCCCGCAATGGCAGGCCTCAGGATTCCTTCAATCGCCTTAATGCTGAAAAGTGCTCCTACATGCATGGCACCGGTATTTCCGGCACTACAAAAAATATCAACTTCCTTTTCTTTAAGCAGCTTAAAACCAACACCGATACTGGAATTTGGTTTTTGGGACAGGGCTTTTGTAGGATGCTCCCCCATCTCAATAACATCTTCTGCGTGAACGACGTCAACATTAGTAGGCGTGAAATGATGCTGGTTGAATATGTCCCAAATCGCACTTTCACGGCCAATCAAAACGATTCTCGCCTCCGATGGTAGTTCAGAAGAAGCCTGAATGACCCCTTCAACAATTGCCTGTGGAGCTAAATCTCCCCCCATAGCATCTACCGCAATTTTCATTTACACGCTGTTATTTTAGACTAATAAGTTGGAAATCGAAGGTGTAAATTTAGCAGATGTGCCGCAGTAAAAAAGAATTTCGCAACAACTTTTATAGGGCTGCTGCGAAATTGATATCTTCATTGACTGATTTTAAACGGTTTTGGTGTAGTTCTCAACTACCACTTTTCCCCGGTAAACCAAGTTTCCTTCATGAATGTGAGCGCGGTGTAACTGGTGGATTTCTCCGGTTGAAGAATCTGTACCAAGCTGCTTTCCGGTAAGGAAGTCATGCGCTCTGCGTGTATCGCGACGAGTAGAAGAATGTCTCCGCTTAGGATGTGCCATGATGCTTTATGTCTATTTGTTTATGTATTGCTTTTTTGTCTTAGCCGTCGGCTGAAGCCGACGGTAAACGATCTATTTTTCATTCTCCGTCGGTTTTAACCGACGGTTTTATTCGCCTTTCAATTTTTTCAATGCCTCCCACCTGGGGTCTACTTTTTCTTCTTCCTCGGTTTCAGGATCTTCCATGTCAGCCGAAGAATAAACTAATACGCCGTCTTCTTCACCCTCTTCCAGTTCCACTTCGTCTTCCTCGCTGCGCAGATCCGGGTGGATCTTTTTCACTGGAAGTGATAGCGCGATGAAATCGAAAATGTACCGGGCTATGTTGATTCTGTGCGTATTCCTGTTGATGATCTCGATCTCGTCTGTCAGCTCTTCGTCGTGGTCCCCGAATTTCAGAATGATCCTTTCATCGGAGTCAAACGGTTCTTCGAAGGGTTCAAGGCTGCGGTCACAAGTCAGCGTAACACTTCCGATGGTGTGGAAATTGAGCTGGATCATGGTGGCCGACTTGTTCAAAACAACATGCGTTTTGAAATGTCCCTGCTCGATCAGGTCCTGCTCTAATTCCTGAAAAAATGCGTCGCCGGATTCCATGTCATAGTCATACTGTTTGTCTTCCAAACCGTAAATGTCTATGTTATATTTACTTAGCTCTTTCACTTTTTCTGTCAAAAGGACTGCAAAAGTAATGGTTACAGTTTAATAAAAAAACAAAGGAGGAATTAAATCTTCTTCGCAGGGTTACCAAAATACGTCGCTCCGGCTGGCACATTCTCCACCACGACAGAACCCGCGCCGATGCGGGCGTTTTTGCCAACCTGTATGCCGGCCACGATAATCGCCCCCGAACCTATAAAAACACCATCATTCAGCCGCACGCGATCATTGATAACAGCGCCTGCTCCGATGGTCACGAAATCGCCGATCTCAGCCGAAGTATCGATAACCGCAGCAGTTTGCACCAGACAATGATGGCCGATTTTAGAACCTGCACCGATCGTCGTCCGGGCGCCGATAAAGTTGCCGTGACCAATCGAGGCGATATCGGAAACCACCGCGCTGTCGTGAATCGCATTGACGGGCATCGCTTTGTATTCATCGGACAACATTTCGACGATCCGCTCTCTCACCGATTTTTCACCGATAGCCACGAAAACTTCACATTTGGAGCCGATAATGCTGAGATAACTCGTGTCGTCCGTATGCCCGAGCACACTTACCTCACCGAATTCTTTGCCTTGCAGCTCCGTATGATCGTCCAGAAAACCATAAACGAGCACATTATTTCTTCTGAAAATATCAAGCGCCTGCAATCCCAGATCGCCTGCGCCAAAAATTAAAACCGGATTTTCCATGATGGTATATTTAAGTTTAATAAGGTATCATTTTTACAAAAATGTTACCCGGAACACAAACGGGCTTCCATAAGGTGAAAGGTTCTGCCCGCTATATTTATCGATCTGATTATTGTAATTCAAATTATATAATGCTGTGAAATGCACGGCTTTAATGAATTTTCCGCCGATCGGCGTGGAGTAGGAGGCCCCGACCAAAGGAGAGCCGAGCCACTGACGTTTCTGGTAAGATCCCTCCACATTCATCGACTCAAACTCGGCGATGACATTCACCACCGGAAAGATCTGGTACATCATAAAAGCTCTGCCGCCATAATAAGCCGTATTGATATCGTAATATTTATATCTGAAATACATCAATGTTGGTCCCACACCTGCCACCAACTTTTCGGTGAGTTCGTAACCAGCCATCGGCGAAAGATTAATATTGGTAACGGTCCCGAAACTCAGCCCGAAACTTCCACCCAGCCTGATACGCTCCTTAAAGGGCCGCTGGCTGAAATCTACATCACTTTTTTGCGCTTCCGGCTTTTTATATTCCACTGGCGGCACCTCTTTTTCTACCGGTTTTTCCTTGCCGATCGAGTCGGGACGGTAGTAATCGTCCTGCGCCAGGAGTGGCAGACTAGCCAGTATCGTGAGCAGGAAAATGCAGGATAGGAGGATTTTGCTTTTCATCTTAAAATCATTTATTTTATATAATGGTAACTAGTAACGCAGGATTCGCGGATTTTGGTTTACCTGCCTTCTATTGCTCAAAAGCTCCTCTAAATACCTGTTGACGACGTATGCATTATCACATTTCGGTATCAGATCCTCAGTCCCGCCTTTTAGAAATTACTTACAACATTCCCGAAATCAGCAGCGACTTTATCGAAGTTCAGCTGCCAGCGTGGAGACCAGGACGATACGAAATTCAAAACTTCGCCAAAAATATTCAATTTATCGAAGCGATTTCGGAGGGAAACCAGAAAGTGCCGCTTCATAAGGTAACCAAAGACCGCTGGCGCGTTGGAACCGCTGGTCTCAGCGAGGTAAGCATCCGATACACATATTACGCTAATATCCAGAATGCGGGCAGCAGCTACATTGACAGCGAGTTATGGTACCTCAATTTCATCAACTTCTGCATGTACACCGAAGGCCGCATCCAGGAGCCTTATACCATTCGCCTGGATTTGCCGGAGGGTTACCAGATCGCCTGCGGGCTGCCTTCGAGCGGATTGAATACACTTTCGGCGAGGGATTTTTATCAATTGGTAGATAGTCCGCTGCTGGCTTCGCAATCACTTCAAAAATGCGAATATCATGTCCGAGGGGTACATTTCAAGATCTGGATGCATGGAAACCTGAAACCCAACTGGCGGCGGATCGAGCGGGATTTCAGAAGGTTTTCGCGGGAGCAGATTGCAATGATGCAGGAGTTTCCTGAAAAAGATTACCATTTTCTAAACCTGATTTTACCCACTGCATTCTACCACGGCGTGGAGCACCAGAATTCCACGATGATCGTGCTGGGGCCTGATGATGAGGGCGAAGGTCTATACGCCGATTTGCTGGGCGTAAGTTCACACGAGCTTTTTCATACCTGGAACATTATCCGCATTCGCCCGAAAGAGCTCCTGCCTTATGATTTTACCAAAGAAAATTACTTCCGCACCTGCTTTGTGGCCGAAGGCTGCACCACTTATTACGGAGATCTTTTCCTGAAACGCGCCGGGGTTTTCAGTCACGATACCTATATAAAGGAATTGCAGGTGTACATGAAGCGGCATTTTGAAACCGCTGCTTATGCCACGCAATCCCTGGCTGATTCTTCTTTTGATCTCTGGCTTGATGGTTACGAAAAAGGTATCCCGAACCGTAAAGTCTCGGTGTACCATAAAGGTGCGCTGGCGGCACTGATCCTCGATTTGTACCTCAGAAAGAAAACCAATCACGCACATTCTCTGGACGATGTGATGCGGCTGCTCTGGGTGCGTTTTGGAAAACCGTTTATTGGTTATACGCTCGAAGATTACATTCAAATTGTAGAAGAAGTGGCGGGTGAATCGCTGGAATGGTACTGGCATGACTGCATTTTTACCGCAGAGCCGCTCGAAAACAGGCTGAATGAAGCGCTGGCTTTTGTAGGTCTACAAATGTCGACTTTCAGTAATGGAAACATTCAGCTGAATGTGCTGGATGATTTCAAAGCCAAATTGCAGCGCGATAAGTGGCTGTCGACTTCGCAGGTTTTAAGCATTGAGGAAGAGGAGGAATAGTTATCAGTTTTCTTGTAACTCTTTCCTGACTGCGGCTTCAATGTTGGGAAATGTGTATTTGAAAGATGTTTTCGAGATCCGCTCATTAATAAGGTAGCTACTTCCGATTACCACATTCGCCATTTCTCCGAAAACCAATTTTAACGCAAATGCCGGAACATTAGGGAGCCACTGGGGTTTGCCGAGGGCTTTGCAGATTTGTTTGGTCAGTTCTTCATTGGTGACCGGATTTGGTGCCACCGCATTGTAAGCGCCTGTCCAGCTTTCATCTTCCAGCGCCGCGACGTACATGCTGCAAATATCTTCCATGTGAATCCAGGGTATCCACTGATTTCCCGATCCCAGCGGGGCGCCGAAGCCTAATCTAGCAGGAGCGGCCATTCTCGGCAGTGCGCCACCTTCTTTATCCAGCACTACGCCGGTCCTCAATTTTACAGTCCTAACGCCCATTTCCGCAATTTGATCAGCGGCTTTTTCCCACTCAACTGTCACGTATGATAAAAAATCGTTGCCGGGCGGGGAGGATTCTGTATGTTTTACATCGCCGGTATCTTCGCCATAATAGCTGCTACCGGAGGCGGATACAAATGCCGCCGGTTTAATACCTTTCACTTTTAATTGATTGGTCAAAAATGTGATCGTATCTACCCGGCTGGAAAGGATGAGCTTTTTTTGTTTTTCAGTCCACTTTCCTTCGGCTACACCTTCGCCTGCCAGGTGGATCAGAAAATGCAGATTGTCGAGCGCGCCTTCTTCGAGGTATCCTTTTTGAATGTCCCACTCAAAAACCTGAACAGACGGAATGCTCTTTTTTTGTCGGCTCAGATAAGCTACTTCATATCCTTTTTCCAAAAGAATTTTAGTCAAATGCTTTCCGATTACGCCGGTACCGCCGGTGATCAATACTTTTTTACCCATAGTATATATGTTGAAAAAAGCATACCATGAAAGTTAATTTACAACTGCGCTACCATCGCTGGGTGCTTCCTGCTCGATGGCTTTGGTGATGCGCTGCACCATACTTTCGACGGATTCATCGGGGAGGAAATGCATGGGAGGCTTAAAATAGACGGTTAGTTTGGTATTCCGCTTTTTGAAACGTAACCCTTTTTTATCAAATGCCCGGCGGAAACCATTGATTACCACCGGAATTACAATCGGATTGTGTTCTTTGATTAAATGCGCGGTGCCTTTCCTCACCGGCGCGTATGGTTTGGTGGTACCCTGCGGAAAGCTTACCACCCACCCATGCCCGAGCCCCAGCCCAATGCGGTCCTGCGCGGAATTGTCCAGCTCTCTTTTTACATTCTCCCCATTTGCCCTCCACGATCTTTCGATGGTGATCGCGCCGCCCATGCTGAACAGTTTTGGCAGAATACCTTCCTTCATGGTTTCCGCCGCCGCAACATAATAGCACCGTGCACGCGGGGAAAACAGGTAAAAAGGAGGTGAAAGCGTATCCTTGTAGCCCCATTTGGCAGCGCAAAAAATATGGAAAAAGGCGATGACGTCGGCGAAGTAAGTCTGGTGATTGGATAAAAACAGCACGCCGCTGTCGGGCAATTCTAGGAGCTGCTCGCCGCCGATAATGTTGATTTTGTTGACCGCCGTGTAGCGATAATAGGTAAACCAGCCTAAAATGAAAATCAGTACCCTTTTGATAAACAGGAAGTTGCCGAAAGGATCCTTTTCAAAAAGCCCAAAAACATCAAACCGGATCAGCCAGGAAGGGAGCAGACTATATGTGGTCTTTTTCGGGTTCATAGGGCATGTAAAGTATGGCGCATAAAGCTTCGGTTTTGCTTGGAATGTTTTTGGACAACTTCTGTACCAATCGATGGTAATTTATAGATTACAGCAGATAATGTAAAAATTAATTGAAATCCACGTTTGCCTTCCATGAGGTGATTTGGCATGATTCTTTGCATAAATCCGTTACTAAAACTAGATTTGAACAACTCCGTAGTCCAACCGCATTTTACAAAAAACGTATGAAAGTGAAATTTCAGAATCACATTCTGACAGGCCTTGTCGCAATCAGTTTGTTGACAGGGTGTTCCAAAAATCCTGTCACCGGCAAGAAGGAAATCATATTCATGTCCAAGGAAAAAGAGATTGCCCTTGGTGCCGAATCACACCCCGGAATCGTCGCTACGATGGGTATTTACGACGATAAGAGCCTGAATGCCTTCATTAACGAGAAAGGAAAAGCGATGGCCAACATCTCGCACCGGCCCGATTTGCCGTACCAATTTTTCATTGTGGACTCGCCGGTAGTCAACGCTTTTGCTGTGCCTGGCGGTTACGTATATTTCACAAGGGGCATTATGGCACATTTCAATAATGAGGCAGAATTCGCCGGCGTTTTGGGTCACGAAATCGGGCACATTACGGCACGGCACTCGGCACGTCAGCAGACTTCACAGATTTTCGGTCAGGTAGGTTTGCTTGCCGGGATGGTACTTTCCGAAACGGTGCGCGGTCTGGCCGACCAGACGCAGCAGGCACTGGGGCTCCTACTTTTAAGTTATAGCCGCGAGCATGAAACCGAATCAGATAAAATTGGCGTGGAGTATTCAAGCAAGATTGGCTACGATGCTCATCAAATGGCGGATTTCTTTGGCACATTAAAAAAGATTAGCGACAAAAGCGGCCAGTCTATCCCAACATTCCAGTCCACCCACCCAGATCCGGGCGGACGGCAATCAAAAGTTGAAAAGTGGGCTACGGAATATCAGACCGCGCATCCTGCAAAATATAATGTAAACCGCGACACTTATTTACGCAAAATCGACGGCATTATATATGGTACAGATCCCAAGCAGGGTTTTGTTGAAAACAATGTCTTTTATCACCCAACATTAAGGTTCCAACTTCCGGTACCGAGCGGCTGGCAATATGAAAACTCCCCGGCTCAATTCCAGATGGCAGCAAAAGACGGTAAGTCTATGATGCTCTTTATGCTGGCGCCGGGCAAATCTTTGGAAGAAGCCGCACAGACGGTTGTTAAAAATTACAGTCTGCAGGTTTCTGAAAATAACAAGACGACCATCAATGGTAACCCGGCGATTGTCATGATTTCGACGCAGGCTGCACAAACCCAAACCGGCCAGCCGGCAGCAGCGACAGCCAATTCTATCCAGGTAGCAACCTGGCTGATCCAGTACGGCGGCAGCATTTACGCGATTCATGGCATAGCACAGGCATCTAACTTTGGAGGCAGTGTGGGTCAGTTTAAATCGGTGGCCGAGGGTTTCAAATCGGTTTCCGATCCCAACATTATCAACCGCCAGCCTGACCGCATCCGCATCAAAACGGTTCAGCGCGACGGATCTTTGAGAGATGCTTTGCGCGACAGCAACCAATCGGACAAGCAAATGGACGATCTGGCGATTATCAATGGTATGTCGCTTTCAGATAAGGTGACAAAGGGAATGCTGATCAAGACACTGAGTAAGTAATAAGCTCTTTCTTTAGTCATTTAAACCCAGGATTCAGGTCCTGGGTTTTTTTGTAACCGCCTATCCCTGAATTTTCTCCACTTACAAAACTTTTCTTTTGAACATTTGGTTGATATGTCAACGCAAATTACTTTTGTAACAACATGGATGCAGGAATTAACAAGTGGGAAAACCTTCGGGAAGAGATGAAGAACTCTTTGCAGTTCAAATTAGGCTCGGTTACCAAAGTTGTTTTCAAAAAAATGAATGCGCAACTCATCAGTGAGGGGATTCCGGTACTGGCCGAGCAGCTGCCTATCCTGATGGTTGTATATTTCCAGGTTAATGCCATGACGCAGCAGGACATTGCCAATGTGTTGCAAAAGGATAAAGCAGGAATTCAGCGATCTGTGCAGACTTTGCACAAAGATGGTTTCCTGAAAATCGAAAGTGACATGGAGGACAAAAGAAAGAATATGGTTTCACTTACACCAAGCGGAAAGTTTGTCTGTGAACGTATCCAAACATTAGCCATCGCATTTAATAACCAGATCATGGAGCATTTCTCTGAGGAAGAGAGAAAGACTTTTATCGGCTTTCTCGACAGGGTGCTCACCGTCATTGAAAAATAAAATTTTTTGAAATAATAGTTGATATATCACCAGTAGAGGTATCAACTATCTAAAAGATTAGCCACAATAATTACATGAAAAATCCAATGAATCTGAAACAAATATGGGTGATGCTCGCTGCGGTGCTCATAGCTCAGGCAGCGTCGGCCCAGACGACGCGGCTTACGCTGAGAGATTGTATCGCCTACGGTGTCAAGAACAACAGCAATGTGAAAATTGCGCAGTATCAGGAAGGAGTTGCCAACCAGCAGTCGCGCGAGGCGCTTTCTTACTATTTGCCGCAGGTAGCAGGTAATGGTGCGCTGGACGATAACCTCAAATTGCAGTCGACGGTTTTGCCGGGTGCATTGTTTGGCGGGGAAGATAGGCGGGTGGCGCTGGGTACCAAGTATACCACCAACGTTTCGGCACAAGCCGATCAGGTGATTTTTGACCAGCAGCTCCTGGCCGGTATCAAAGCCAACAAGCCTAACATTGCCAATGCCGAGCTGAACTCGAAAAAGACGCAGGAGACGATCATTTATAACATTGCAAATGCTTATTATCAGGTATTTGTGACGAATGCACAGATCGATCTTTTGAAAGATAACCTTGAAAAAACGAACCGTATCCTCCAAACATTACAACTGCAACTGGACAATGGCGTGATCAAAAAAGTGGATTACGACCGTACGAAGGTGAGTTTGAACAACATTCAATCGCAGCTGACATTGGCAGAAAGTAACCTGATTCTGGCAAACAACCAGCTGAAATTCCAGATGGGTATGCCGCTCTCGGAGCAGCTGGAACTGACGGATAATCCTCTGGACAAACCATTTAAGCTGATGGACCCGGGAAAGTTTGATGCCTCGAACCTGACGGATTTTCGCATCCAGAATGTGAATATGGAATTGCAGCAGATTGAAAAAGAGCGTATTAAGGCAGGTTATCTTCCCAAAGTTTCGGTCTACGGCCGCTACGGTATGCAGGCGCTGGGAAGTCATTTGGGTGAGTCCTGGGGAAACTGGTTCAGTTACGGTGCTGTGGGACTGAAATTGACCATTCCGATTTTCGATAGTTTCCGACGCGATGCCCAGTACAAGCAGGCTGATCTCAATTTATTAACCCAAAAAGAACAGCTGAAACTAAACACCCAGAATTACGAATTACAAAACCACAATGCTACCACACAGCTGCAAAAAGCGAAGCTGAACCTGGCAAACGACGAGGCGAATGTGACGCTGGCAAAGGAAGTGTATGATGTGACAACCCTCCAATACCGTGAAGGTACCATCCCGCTTTCAGACCTGCTGAATGCTGAAACCTCCTACAAAGAAGCGCAAAGCAACTACATCAACTCCATGCTGAGCTACTACCAGGCGCAACTGGGCATCGAGCAGTCGCAAGGCACATTAAACGATTTTTATACAGCACTTCCGTAAAAGGTCATTAATAGTCATTAAGTCATTAGTAGTCAATAAAAATTATCATTCATCGCCCGGCGGCCCGGTCAGTCATTCAAAATTGAAAAGTCATGAAACGAAAAATAATCATAGCCAGCTCTATCCTCGTCATCGGCCTGCTCATCGGCTTCCGGCTGGTTGCTAATAAGTCCAAACTGGACGAGAAGAAAAAAATGCCTGATACCAAGAATGTTACCATTCCGGTGACGGCCGCGACGGTGAAAGAAGGCAGCACGGACCAGCAGCTGGTCAAAACCGGAAGTCTGATCCCATTTAAAGAAGCCGAAATCATGGCAACTTCTGCCGGTAAGGTGCTTTCGGTGAAATATGAGCTTGGAACTTACGTAAATCAGGGAGCCACATTGGTGAAAGTGGATAGTAAGCTGAAAGAACTCTCGCTGCAAGCCACTGAGCTGAATATCAACAAGCTGAAAAAAGATTCGGAGAGGTATACAAAGCTTCTGGCAGGAAATGCAGCCACCGAAGTACAGGTAAATGATACCAAATACAACTACGAAAATGCCTTGAATCAGGCTGAGCAGATCAAGCAGCAAATTAGTGACGCGTCGATCCAGGCACCGATCAGCGGCCGGATTGTGAAAAAGAACATTGAGCCAGGTGAATTTGTGAATGTAGGTACTTCGCTCGGTACCGTACTGGATGTTTCGCGGCTGAAAGTGCAGGTGATGGTGGGTGAAAATGATGTGTATAAATTGAAAGAAGGCCAGCATGTACAAGTTGCCGCGGACATTAATCCTAATAAAATCGATGGTGTGATTTCCTATATCGCGCCGCAGGGTGACGAATCGCACAATTATCCGGTGGAGATTGTGATCAAAAATGCCGGTCAGCTTCGTGCAGGGACATTTGTTTCGGTGTCATTTCTTCAAAAAACAAGTCAGCAATCCCTGCTGATCCCGCGCAGCGCATTGGTGGAAAGTATCCGAAATCCTTATGTATATGTGGTTGAAAACAATGTGGCCAAGCAGCGCAAAATAGAAGTTGGACGTGAATTGGGCAGTAACATTGAGGTGTTAAGTGGCTTGAAATCAGGCGAAACAGTGATCACAACCGGTCAGATCAACCTGAGCGATGGTGCTGCGGTGAATGTCACAAAATAATTTTCATCAGGAAACTACAAGATTATGTCAATCACAGAGGTAGCCGTAAAAAGACCGCTCTTCATCACCGTAGTATTCGTAGTATTGATACTCTTCGGTTTGATCAGCTATAACCAGTTGTCTTACAATTTGTTGCCAAAATTCGAGGCCAATGTTGTAAGCGTCATGACAACCTACCGCGGCGCTGCGGCGGATGAGGTTGAAACCAATGTTACCAAACATATCGAGGACGCGGTTTCTGCGATCGAAGGTTTGGACCAGATCAATTCCACTTCGCAGGAAGGCGTTTCGTCGGTGATTATTCAGCTGAAACAAGGCGTGAGCGTCGATTTGGCGCAGCAGGAAGCCCAGCGCAAGGTAGAGCAGGTGATTTCTCTTTTACCTGACGACGCCGACCGCCCGGTGATCAATAAATTCTCGACCGACGAAATTCCGGTTTTGAGAATGGGTGTTACTGCCAATTTATCGCCATCTGCATTATATGATTTGCTCGACGATAAACTAAAACCGCAGCTTTCGAACGTGCCGGGAGTAGGGCAGGTGACCATTATCGGTGGTACCGAGCGTCAGATTCAGGTAAATGTGAGCCAGGAAAAACTGAAAGGTTACCGGCTCTCGATCGGGCAGGTAGCACAGGCAGTAAACGCTGCAAATACTTCATACCCAGCGGGTCAGGTAAAAACGCAGGACGATCAGCTGTCGATCCGCTTTGATGCGAAACTGACTACGGTGGAGAATTTGAGAAATATTATTATCGGTCGCTCGCAAACTGGCGGACAGATTTTTCTGAAAGATGTGGCCGAGGTAGTTGACGGGATCGCCGATGCAACTGCCGTGAACCACATTAATGGCCGGCCTTCGGTTGCGGTGCAAATTCAGAAACAATCCGACGCTAATGCAGTGGATGTAAGTAAGTTGACCCGAGAAAGGCTGACTATACTTGAAAAGCAATATGCGGCCCAGGATTTGAAATTCAACATTGCTTCCGACCAGTCGATTTATACGTTGGCTTCTGCGGACGCGGTGGTTTTTGACCTGGGACTGGCGGTTCTGATCGTGTCCGTGGTGATGCTGCTTTTCCTGCACAGTTTCCGAAGCTCGATGTTTATTCTTGTCGCGCTGCCTTCTTCGATGATCCCGACATTCATTCTGATGAGTTTGCTCGGATTTTCGCTGAATTTGATGACGCTGATGGCGCTTTCGCTCGTGGTCGGTATCCTCGTGGATGACTCGATTGTGGTCTTGGAAAACATTAACCGCCACATGGAAATGGGCAAAGCCAAGCGGCAGGCTGCGCTGGACGGTCGGAGCGAAATTGGGTTTACCGCGCTGGCTATCACCTTGGTAGACGTCGTGGTATTCGTTCCGCTGGCTTTGACCTCAGGTTTGATCGGTAACATTCTGAGGGAATTCTCGCTCGTGGTCGTTTTCTCAACATTGATGAGCTTGTTCGTATCCTTCACATTGACGCCGCTGCTAGCTTCGCGTTTTGGTAAAATCGAAGTTTTAAGTAAAAACAGCCTCTGGGGCCGCTTGAACATTGCTTTTGAAAATTTTCTGGATCGGATCAAAGACGAGTACGGTCGCATCCTGACCTGGATTTTGGGTCACAAAAGATACATTTTCATTCTTTCGCTGATGCTGATCGTAGGTTCCATCGCACTGGTACCGGGTGGATTTATCGGAGCGGCATTCATGCAGCAAAGCGACCGCGGCGAGCTGAATATTTCACTCGAACTCGCGCCGACGGTTTCGGTATATCAAAGTAACCAGGTTTCTCAGCGTGTCGAAAAGTTGCTTTTGAGCAAAAAAGAGGTGACCAAGGTATTTACCAATGTGGGTTACAGCAATACCGGTCTTGGAAATACGTCAAGCAGCAACATTTCAAATTTGACGGTGCAACTGGTTGATAAAAAGGACAGAACGATTTCTTCGGAAGATTTCGGGATTGAAATACAAAAAGAAATTTTGCAGATACCGGGCGTGAAAGTGACCGTTTCGCCGACTTCGATTACGGGTAATGCCAACCAGGCGCCGATCCAGGTGGCGATTAAGGGGACCGATATGAATGTGATCCGGAAAACTGCGGCGCAGGTGAAGGACATTGTAGCGTCGATCCCTGGAACTCAGAATGTTGATTACTCCGTGGATGATCCGAAACCGGAAGTAGGCGTGACGCTCGACCGTGAAAGAATGGCTGAGCTGGGTATCAATGCAACCGAAGTAGGTACTGCGCTGCAAACCGCATTCCGTGGTGACGATCGCTCGAAATTTAAGCAAAATGGTCGCGAATATGACATTATGATCAGCCTCGACCAGTTCGACCGCTCAAAAGCCGACGATATCCGCCACCTGACATTTGTAAATAACCAGGGCCAAACATTCGAGCTGGCGCAATTTGCGACCATCCGGGAAGGTATGGGCGAAAGCGTCCTGCAAAGAATCGACAGGTTGTCTTCGATCACGATCAACTCGCAGGTAGTAGGTCGTCCGTCGGGTTCTATCGGTGCCGACATTCAGGCAAAAATGGCCACTGTGAAGTTGCCTGAGGGTATTTTCATCGAATACCGTGGTGATTTGAAAAACCAGGCTGATGCATTTGGAAGTCTGGGCGTAGCGCTGATCCTGGGTATCGTGCTGATTTATCTTATCATGGTGGCGCTTTACGAAAGTACCATTTATCCTTTCGTGGTTTTGTTCTCGATCCCGGTAGCATTGGTCGGCGCACTGACGGCATTGGCTTTGACGATGGAAAGTTTGACGATTTTCTCGATTGTCGGTATGATCATGCTCCTCGGTCTGGTCGCTAAAAACGCGATTCTGATCGTCGATTTTACGAATCAGCTAAAAGAAGAAGGCCACGCTTTGAAAGATGCATTGATCGAAGCCGGCAAAGAACGTCTCCGCCCGATCCTGATGACGACCATCGCGATGATCGCCGGTATGCTCCCCATCGCCCTCGCCTCCGGCGACGGTGCCGAAATCAAAAATGGTATGGCATGGGTGATTATTGGTGGTCTTACAAGCTCACTTTTACTGACAATTTTCTTGGTTCCGAGTGTGTATTACGTGGTGGATCGGATCAAAGAACGATTTGCGAAACGTTCACAAAAGAAAAAAGCCAAAAAAGAAGAATTGCTTCTGGAAGCGTAATATTCTGTAAATCTTCCTCTTAAAAAACAAAAATCCCCCGGAAGGGGATTTTTGTTTTTTGGATCAATTTCAATCAACTCAAATCATTTGACTCACACAAGATCGTTCCAGATCATTCTGAATCCCTTGCCGTCGGCTTAAGCCGACGGGAAAAGAAAAAAATGGATTCTTAAGCAGCTTTTAATGCTGCCATTTTTTCACAGAAGAAAACAAGGTCCCGGAAAGTGTAAAAGATGTCGAGTTTCCGCGGATTGTGGCCGGTTTGTTGCTCATACAATTCGAAACTGCTGTACATTTCCCAAAGATGCTCTGCCATTTGGGAAGGCGTGTTGAGCTCAAAGAGCTGCTGGATTTGCTCGGCAAAAGCCTCGCACTTCGAGTCCGTAGACTCGGGAGAGTGTGTTTTGTTCATTGTATTGTTGTTTTTAGGATTAATAAAGCCCTGTCTAAGGTGTCCTAATGCACACAATACGAGGCATCCGGGGGCTTTCGCCGGATCCGCACCATAACAGGGCAGTTCGTCTAAGAGTTTTCATTGGTATTGTGTTTATAGGAATTCGAAAATTCGGGAAGTGGGAGGAGAAAAGCAAATCGGGGATTGGCATTGGTCACGTAAAAGTGACCTCTGGATAAATGATAGGGGATAAATCAGAACCCAGGGGGGCTTTTTACTTATTTCGAGAAACTTAATCTGGCAGTATGGGACTTAATTGGATTCCGATGCGGAAACCTAAAAACGGATTTGAAAGACGTTTTGAAGAAATATATTTTGTGCTTACCGGAAAGGAGAAAGCAAAGAAGCCTGGACGGTTCGGAAAATTACTGGGTCGTCGGGTTTTAAGTGGAGAAGAGCTTCGAAATGAATGGAATAACATTTAAGATTCTCCTCTCGACATAATAGGAGCTCCCATCGTGGGAAGGGATAAGGTTGCGGACGATTGGCTTTGGTTAAAATATGATTCGCTTGCGGCTTGGCCTAAAATTTCAAAAAGTGACTTTCAAAGGGAATATCATGGATACTATGTTCTCGAACTTGCAACTGAATTTGATGGGTTATCCGTGTATTTATCCGGAGTTGAGGAAATCAATGTGTTTCGAGCGCAGTTTTTAAAAGATACTGAGGACCTTATAGGTACAGACCTATTTGAGTTGGCTTGGGAAACACAATTCGCTTCTCAGGCTTTGATTTATGCCGAAAGGGTTTCAAAGGTGGCGGATAAAATCGCTGATAAGAACAATTTGCTGCATTTAAAGACTCAAAGATTACCCCCCAACTTCACCGGAGGATAGCCTTGCAAGCAAAATTCACATTCTTTACTCCGCCGCAAGGTGGCTCAACTTTTACGCGAGCCGCGGGCATGGATATGAGGCGGATTATTAATGCTGGGACTGCAAACCTGCCCAAACCGCTTATCGTACTTATTCGTCCCCGTCCCTAGCAAATACTCCTGTACCAAAAGTACTATTTGCAAATCACCCACTTCCCGCAACCGTAAAATAAACCACCCCCGCCAGATGCTCGTTTCTAGGCATTTATAGCAGACGACAAACTTCTTTTGTAGCCCAAAATAAAAACAATGTTTAACTACAAAAGCTAGAAAAATGAAATTAGTACAAATGTGGTCAGTTGGCCTGAGCCTGGCCTGTGGAATGATAGTAAGCAGCTGCTCGAAAGAAGATATTCAAACGCCGCAACCGGAGGAGAAAAGTGTTAATGCAAATTCAAGTCTTAGGCAAATTAATGCAGTATTGTCAGCTGCACCTTCGTTCCCGTCTACAAACGGTCCAGTGGGATGGAATGTTTACCCGGCAAATTGGAAGCGCGGAGAAAATGAATCGTTGGATATGGCGGCTTTGCCGACAGGAACTTCTACTCTGACGCACCAGTGGGGGGATACGAAATTCCCCTGGGCTAAGCCGCTGACAGCCAATGTTTTTGTGCCGGGAAATGCCACGATCCTTACAGCAACCACACAATTTTCCCCCAATTCGCCGCAGGGAGAACGGTCGGCTGTGACAACCAAGATCAAGTATCTGAAACCTGGTAAGAAATACGCGATCATTTTTAATGTGTCTACTACGCTCGGCGATCTGCGGCCCGGAGCGGTTTCCGCCGCGTACTCGAAAGGAATAGAGATAGCCAAATATGCTTCGGGGGCTGACTTTGGCTTTGCCAACAGCGACTATGTCGACTTTGCGGGAAAAGAAGGCCAGTGGATTTCAAAAACGATCATATTCACGGCGATCTCCCAGGATGTGCAGTTTACCTTCGCACCCAAGTTGGCTGGAAAAGGTGAATATTCCTGGGTCAATATTTATGTCGATAAAACTTCGATTAAAGAGCTCAACTAGGCCGATTTTTGGACCATTTAAATGCTTGAAATGTCGCCCAGGGCTCCCGGGCGGCATTTTTTGTTTTTAAAAAGCCAAGTCTGAATTCTTAGGTAATGCCTGCGATTTAAAAATGGATTATCCAGCGGTATATCTCAATGAATGATCGGCGTTATCAGCTTCTCTACTAAAAAACCAAACCCCTCCGCGCAGCATATCGTACTTATTCGCATCCGCCACTAGCAAATACTCCTATATGGAAAGTACTATTTGCAAATAGGTCACCTAATATAACCGCAGAATAAGCCATATCAGCCAAATGCTTGTTTAAAGGCAATTGTGCAGCGCGGACAAACTTCTTTTGTAGCCCAAACAAAAACAAATGTTTAACTACAAAAGCTAGAAAAATGAAATTAGTACAAAAAATGTCCGTTGGCTTGAGCCTGGCGTGCGCGGTAATGCTGACCAGCTGCTCGAAAGAAGATGTACAAACGCCTGAGCCGCAGGCGGTAAGTGTGAATCCGAGTTCGAATTTGAAAACGGCGGCGCTTCCCTGGATTGCGCCAACAAAATCTTATGGAGGTTTCAATACTTTTCCTTATTTGTGGGAGCGAGTTACTGGTGGAGGTGAAGGTAGTAACACCGCAACATATCCGGCCGGCACTTCTACCAGCATGGGTCTATGGGCTAATAAAGCGTTTCCTTGGCTCGAATATTTTCCGATGGTTCCGGCCCAACCGTGGAATTCTTTTGTCACCGTAACATCAACGACTGACTATAAATGGGAAAAAGCAGATATGTCTCAGGCAAAAACCACAATTAAATATTTGAAGCCGGGCTATACATACGTCATGGAGTTTTATGTTACATCTGCGCGTCCAAAGGCAAATGCTTCGGCAGCTTATGTGGGCAACGCGCTCGTAACATTAAGCGCAAAAGGTACGAACCAGTTTTTTGACACCTATATGTTAGCTAACCCACAAAATAACTGGATTAAAAGAACCATTGAATTTGTGGCCAACGATACGGAAATGACGTTCACATTTGGTGCTACCTCCTCACAAAAAGGGAAAAAGGCATATGCCCACCTTTTCATAGGTCAGAATGCAATCTGGCAGAAGTAGAAGAGGCTAAGTTATATATAAGGGCCGTCTTACATCAGCTGAGACGGCCTTTTTGTTGCCATTAATTACCATAAATGATAATAATCATTGAAGAACCATTTTGTGCAATAAGTAACGGTTAATAATCAGCCGAAGTAATTCCACGCGCGGGTTATCAGTAATTGATTTTATTTAAAAACCATTATTTCGAAGGGTATCGCCTCATTTACCGCAGGATAACCGACCCGCTCCACCGGATCATTCTAAACGCTTTTTACAAAGTTGATCCACTTCTTTTGCTGTCGACAAAATCAAATGTTCAACTAAAACAGTAAACAAATGAAAACAGTAAAAACACTATCAGCTGGATTAGGCCTTGCCTGCATGATGATGCTAAGCAGCTGCTCGAAAGACGATGTACAAACCCCGCAGCCGCTGGCAGGCACTGACAATAGGCATTCCAGCTTGAAGACAGACGGAGAAGTAACACTGGCCCCTTATTTTGCGCCAGTAGAGGGGCCGACTACCGGAATATTTCAGTATCCGGCAAACTGGGCTCAAAGCCTCAACGCAATTCCAGATGGCTATAATGGGCCTCTCTCGGGACTATCATCGTTTTATTCTGTGTGGGGTGAGACCGGCTTTCCGTGGGGACCATGGTTAAAGCCAATGGCATATATACCCGGATACCTGAACGCCTACAAAATGTTGACCCTGCGAGCCAAGCATCATTATGATTCAAAACCTTTCTGGGCCCCTGGTGTAACCACTACAATCAAGAATCTGGTGCCGGGAAAAACGTACTCGATTACATTGTACCTGGCAACTACGATTCGCAATGAGCCTTTTAACGCCGATGGTACATGCAAATATGCTAAAGCAGCAAAAATCAAGATGTATCCTTACACAAATGACATGCCGCTGACGGTTAATGTCGATCTTACTGGAAATGAGGCGAAATGGGTTAAGAAGACCATTACTTTCACGCCTACTAAGGACAACGCGCCCTTCTATTTCCAGGCTACTGAGCCAGACAAAGACACCTACACTTTTACTAACCTTTTTGTCCCCAGCAACGGCATTTACGAGTTGAAGAATGTTGCGCCTGTCAAGCTTTAATTAACTATCACACTAAAATTTAAGAAAATGAATCTAACACAAAAATTACCTGCGGCCCTGGGCCTGGCTTGTCTTATGATGATAAGCAGTTGTTCAAAAAATGAAGTCCAAACACCGGAACCGAAAGCGGATCATTTGAATGAGAATTCGAATTTGAAGACAGAAAGCTTGTATTTCAGCTCTCCGACAAAATCGACAGTTGGCGAGAATAAACTTCCTGCAAACTGGCAAAGGACTACCGCGCTGGGCTTTTCTCAAAATCAGACTCTATACCCGGTTGGAGTTTCTAACTTGGTATCATTGTGGGGAAAACCTACAATACCTTGGGTTCAAAATCTATGCACAATTCCAGGACTGTCGACCACCAATACGTTTGTCACGATCACGACGTCAGGTATGTATAATCACGGTACAATGTCTTCTGTTACAACTAAAATCAAGTCTTTGACAGCAGGAAAAAAATACGCATTGACTGTTTGGGTAGCCACTACTGTACCCAAAGCAGGTACGACTAACCGTATCTCAACCTTTGCAAAAACGGCCATGTTCAGTGTGCGATCAGGCAATACGTTTTATGATGGATCTGTGGATTTTACCAGTTTTAAAAATACTTGGGTGGAGAAAACACTTACTTTCACTGCGCCTGGCCCGGAGATGGATTTTATTTTCTTCGCGGCACCGGAAAATCCAGGTCAATACTCATATGCACATATTTTGATGCCTGACAACGCGGTTAAGCAGCTGAATTAGTATTTAGCAATTAAATATTAAAAGGCTGTATCAGATTCTGAGCAGCCTTTTAATATTTTAATCTAACGTACATCTATCCCCCTCACTTCCACCGCTCCCCTAAAACCTTCATCCAATACCCGCCAACAACCGACCGCGCCCGGAATCCAACCGACTTTCCGTCCACCGTTTCATGCCAATCCGAGAGCGGGATCTGGTCAGGGGTTTCATTGGCGTATTTATAAATAGGGGCGATTAAGGCTTCGAAATCGGCTTTGTTTTTGGCTAGTGTGGCCGTCCAGACGATCCAGTCAGATTTGGTGTAGGTTTTGCGGCTGTCAAGGGGGAGGCCGAAGGGTTTTTGTTTCGTCAGGTAGTATTTGATCTCTTTTTCGGCTACCGTTTTGGGGAATACGTTCAGGTTCAGGAGCTCATCCCACACAATGTTATACTTCTGGCTCCACGAGTTTTTGTTATCAAAAGAAAGCGCGTAGTGGTCGCCGCTATCAGCCAGCTGCATCCATTTTTGCGCGAAATCTTTAACCAATGCATTTACTTCCGCTGCTTCCTTAGAGTCGCCAAGCTGCTCCGCCATTTTCGCGTAAGACGCCAAACCCATAATTGCCTTGATCGATAAGTTGGCATTACGCGCCAGGTGACCGGCGAAATCGTCGGTGCAAAGCTGGTTGGCAGGGTCAAAACCTTCTTTTTTCAGATAATTCGCCCAGGTAGTGAGCACTTTCCAATGTTTTTTGGCAAAATCAATGTTGTTTTCAGCCTTGCAAATCGCGTAGGTTAATGTCAGCATATTCCCGGATTCTTCCACGGGCATATCTTCACCGTAAGTCTGGCCGGTGGCCTGCGGGTAAGTGCCCACATCGTGCGCGGCAAAAGGTTTTGTCCACTTGCCGCTTTCGGAATAATAAAAGATCGGCTCCATCATGCCTTTCAGCAAAACCGGATTATATAGCAGGAACAGCGGTGCCGAAGGATAGGTAATGTCCACCGTCCCGATAGAACCGTTACTGAAATTTTCCTTCGAAAAAAACAGCGGCGTGCCGGTAGCATCAGCCACCAGTTTGTGCGCCGAAATCGCCTGCCGGTATGCGAGGACGCACAATTCGGCATACTGCTTACCTCCGGCTTTCAACGCATCCTGATAGATCATTTCATCCGTCGCCTCACATTCTTTGAGGATTTTGGCAAAATCAGCCTCCGCATTTTTCAGTTCATTCTGAATGCTGTTTTTCCCATCCTTATTCCACCACGGCCGCAGGTTTTGACCAAAATATAAAACGGAATAACCGTCGTCGTAACCGAGCATCACATGCAGCGATTTGCCTTCGTTCCCTACCTTTTCGGAAAGGAGGACACCCATGGATTTGGTATCAGCCGATGCAGCGCTTGTTTGATTCGTACTAATTGAGCCGTTTTTTGAAAACGATTTCAGCAATTCCTCCGGCGCTCCGATTGCAGAACTTTTCACATTGCCAGCACCAGCCGCCAGATAAGCACGCCCCCAATCAATGCGGACGTCATCGCCTTTTTTAACCAAAGCCTTTTGTTCAACATTACCCAGCGAAAGCGTCACAAGGCCATTCTGATTTTCAGTTTTGCCCTCCACTTTCTGGCTCGCATCATTCACCGCCCAAAGTCCGGAAACCGAGTTCAGGATTTCAACCTGATGTGTTTTGCCATCGTTTGCTTTCAGATCATAAACCACATAATTGACCGGCCGGGAAATCATTTCAAGGTCTTTCATGATCAAAGGCGCGACAAAACTGGCCTTTAGCTGCACAGGCCCGGCTTCAAAAGTGTAAATGCTCTGCGTAGCCTTCATTTCAAAAGCAGTTTGCTTGGCTGGCAATATTACATCGTCGCCTTTCGGAGCAATTTCATCCGCCAGCCCCACATCAATGTATCCCGGACCGACGCCGTTTTTGCAATAAACCGCCAGGATATTTTTGCCTTTTTTTAAAGCCTTGCGTGCCGGGGCGCTGATCGGTTTGAATTCGTAATCACTTGTAAAACAAGGGCCGCAGTCGTAGGCAGGAACACCATTGATATAAACCTGCACATCGTCGTCGTGAAAGATATTCAATGTGGGCTTTTCAAAATCAGCAGCCGTCAATGTGAATTCGCGACGATACCAAACCTCTTTTTGAAACTCGGTGCCGCTTCTCAGCATCGCGTCATTTTTATCTTTGGTCGAAAACGGCGCAGGCACCTGCTTCCAGTTGGTAATGTTATAACCCTCTTTATACCACCAATCTGCATCCGGTTTTACGGTAGTATACCTAGCCAGATACCCGCCTTGCTTAGCAGTCGGCAAAATCGTTTTCATCACCGGCGTCGGCGCGCCCATAAAGCGATAGGTTTTCCCATCCACCCGGATCAATCCATCCATCGGCTGCGGCTTGCCGGTCCAATGTTTTGTTGGAGAGCCATTTAACTGGTCACCAAACGACCAGACGCTGGTGTAAGGATCAATGGAAACAAGCGGGGTAGCCGGCGGGCGGAGAGTTTGGGCAAAAAGTACAAGAGAAAAAATACTGAGCAGCGCAGTCGACCAAATCTTAGTCATGAAAGATTGAGTTTTTTAGGAAAGTATATATCATTCAAAATTCCCGCAATGATAGGAAATTGTCCACAAAAGAAGCCCTTCGGCCAGGACTTTGGTATTGGGATCTGAGGTCTTGCATTATAGTTTCAAAGCAGCTTTCAGCTCGGGTATCTTGTTGGCGACAATATCCCAGACTAATTCAAGATCGACTCCGAAATACTCATGGACGATGAAATTCCTGAATGCAATGATTTTCTGCCACTCAATTTCCGGTATCGTAGTTTTGAAGTTTTCGGATAAATGATTGGCAGCCTCGCCGATAATTTCCAGTTGACGTTCGATCGCAAATCGGAGCATCGGATCGGAGTAAAGATCCTGTTTCGTTTTATTAATAGTAAAGGTTTGTATGTAACCAATCGCTTCCGCAATGTGCAGCAGGCGAGCCTCATCGAAGTCAGCTCTTTTCATAAATCAGTTTTTTTTCCTGATCAATATGAGGCTTAATATGGGGAGAAAGACCATTTGAACTCACCAGGTCAACCGGTGTTTGAAGTAACTCGGATAACTGGTCGCGCATATCCAAAAAAGTAAAAAAATCGGCACCGTTTTCGTAATCCAGGTCGACCAGGATATCAATGTCACTGGAAAGGTTTTGTTCGCCCCGCGCGGTCGAGCCAAAGACATAAGCTTTTTTTACTGGCTTGTCCTTGAAAAAATCTGCCGCTTTCTTTGCCAACTCTTCCATAAACTAAAATTTAAAGAAAGATACTACTTTTTAAACGCCGCCTTCCCGCTCTCTAGAAACGCCACAAAATTCTCAGGCTTCAAATCGTAATTCTTTGGCGGTACCAGCAGGTTTCCTTCGTGATCTACCAGGCAGTAATGTGGCTGGGCGTTGTTGTTGTATTTTACGATCTGCAAATCAGCATTTTGGGCGCCGATGGTTTTTTTGACTTTGTTATCGTATTTCGAAGTGTACCAGCTGGCTTCCGGGAGCTCGGTTTTGTCGTCGACGTACAATGCTACGATCACAAAATCATTGCGGAGGAGTTGCTGCACTGCCGGATCAACCCATACGCGGGCTTCCATTTCCCGACAGTTCACACAGCCATGACCAGTGAAGTCGATGAAAACGGGTTTATTGACTTTTTTGGCGTAGGCCAGCGCGTCTTTGTAGTCAAAGAAACCATCCAGCTCGTGGGGGAGATGAAAAAGGTCTGCGTATTTGCGGGATTCTCCGGGGGGTAGGGTGGAGGCGATTCCAGCGGTTCTTTTGTTTAAATCAAAATCCAGGGTATGCTGCGGAGGAAGGTAGCCGGCCAATGCTTTGAGCGGCGCGCCCCACATGCCGGGGATCATATAGACGACGAATGTGAATGTGACGATCG
Organism: Dyadobacter luticola; assembly: GCF_005860805.1. GTDB lineage: Bacteria > Bacteroidota > Bacteroidia > Cytophagales > Spirosomataceae > Dyadobacter > Dyadobacter luticola. Next base: position 380,619 of record NZ_VCEJ01000004.1, read on the forward strand.
ATAATAAAAGCCTTGGGACACTTACTTTTTCAAGCGGAGAATCGTGCGGCGTCCTGATTTTTCCTAATAAATAAAACCCCAACAAGCTGAAAATCACGATCCAGAATGCCAGGTAAATGTCACGGTCGAGCAACCGCCAGTGGTAAACCTGATCGGCGATGCTGAAAAATTTTAATGCTAAGGCAAGTTCCAGGAAGCCCAGAACCACCTTAACGGTATTCAGCCAGCCGCCCGATTTTGGTAAAGATTTCAGCCACTGCGGAAAAAGCGCAAATAAGGTAAAGGGAATTGCAAAAGCAGATGAAAATGCCGCCATGCCAATGATCGGTTTCACGACTTCGCCACCCGCCGAGGCTACCAGCAAACTCCCGACGATTGGTCCCGTGCAGGAAAATGATACCAGTACCAAGGTAAATGCCATAAAGAAAACCCCGGCATAACCACCCTGATCGGCTTTTTGGTCCATTTTATTGACAAAGCCGCTTGGTAGAACGATTTCGAAAAGTCCCAGGAATGAAAGTCCAAAGACAAAGAAAATACCAAAAAAGAGCAGGTTCGGCAGCCAGTGGGTACTCAGAAAGTTGGCAAAAGCCGGACCATTAAGCCGTGAAACTACGGTACCTATTAATGTATAGATCAGCACAATCGATATGCCGTATATGAGCGCTTTCAGTTTGCCTTTTTCCTGGTTGGTGAAAAAGCTGACGGTCATCGGGATGATCGGGAAAACGCAGGGAGTCAACAAAGCCACCAGACCGGACAGAAAGGCAGCCAGCGCAAAACCCCACAATGATTTGCCTGCCGCAGGATCATCGGAATTTGCAGATGTTTTAATGGTGGCCGATTTTGAAGCAGAATCTGGTCCCTGAGCATCTTTTGAAAATGCGGAATCGACCAGATTATCCGTCGGAGTTGCGACTACGGCTGTTGAAGAATCCTGCGTGCCAACTACTGCGCCAACATTGGGCGTTGCTCCGCCGACACTCGCTACTTTTAATCCTTTAAATTCAAAATCTTCATTTCCGGGGATACATAAGCCGGTTACGTGGCTGCAAGTCTGGTATTCGGAGGTGCCTTTGATCACCGGATTGTCGGCGAGTACTTTTATTGTTTGTATAAAAACACCTTTTCCTTCAAAATAACGAACATTTCCACCCCAAACTTCTTCAAACTTAGTCTTCGGATTCTGTGGTTTAAGCTTCCCGGATACCTCAAAAGTATTGTTCTTCTCAAATGTAAAAGTCGTCAGCATCGGCCCCAGGTCGGGATCGAAATCGGAGGAATACATATACCAATCCTTATCGATCGTCGCGCTGAAAATCAGGTCGACGGTCTCACCTTTTTTGACTTCGGGTTTAGAAAAAGTATAGGTCCAATGTGCCTTGGCTTTCTGAATTTGCGCAAAAGTTGTTTGCGTGAGGAAAAAACAAACACTGATCAGAAGGAAGAAAAAACGCCTTTTCATATAGCTGGTGGGATACATCTGCGGTTCACCGGCACCGCGCACCGGTTTGAGTTAGTCAACGTAATTTTGCTAAAAAAATTCATCATTTAAAATTCACATTTCTGTCACAATGCGTTTGTGCTAACTTTGCCGCCTTCGAATCCCGACACAATAAATCCGGCCCAGATGTCCCAATCCTTATATATCATTAAAATCGGCGGCAATGTAATCGACAACCCCGAGGCATGTTCCGCTTTTCTGAACGACTTCGCGAAAATCAATGCGCCCAAGATACTTGTACATGGCGGCGGCAAGATCGCAACGCAGATTGCCGCCAGCTTGCAGATAGAAACACAAATGGTAGAAGGCCGCCGGATCACCGACAAACCGATGCTGGATGTAGTAACAATGGTATATGGTGGCTTGGTCAACAAAAATCTCGTAGTCCAGTTACAGGCTGCGGGCTGCAATGCAATCGGCCTCACCGGAGCCGACGGCGGCATTATCCGCTCGGTAAAGCGTCCCGTGAAAACCATCGACTACGGATTCGTAGGAGACATTGAAGAAGTAAACGGTACGCAGATCAACGCCCTGCTCACTTCCAGACTTATCCCGGTGATCGCGCCGCTCACATACAGTTCGGAAGGTTTATTGTTGAATACCAATGCCGATAACATGGCATCGGGTACGGCAGTAGCGATGTCCCAATTCTTCAAAACAAAACTGATCTATTGTTTCGAAAAAAAGGGCGTCCTATCCGACCCTGACGACGACAACGCAGTAATTTCCTCCCTCACGCCGCCTACTTACGCCGATTACAAATCCACCGGCGTCATCAACAAAGGCATGATCCCCAAGCTGGACAGCTCCTTCGCAGCACTCGAAGCCGGTGTTTCAACAGTAACGATTTGCCACGCGGCTGATTTGTTGCAGGCGGTTGAGGGGCTGGCGGGGACGATCATTACATTATAATGTGAGTCCGTAATTAGAAATCTGATTCCTGGATTTACGGAAATCGATTTAGCAACAAACCTTGCCCACCTGATTTCGTAAAATTAGGGTAATATCTGCCGTCACCCTTATATCCCAAATACTCTTCCTCTTTTTTCGGATTGATGCAATATCTTATTGCGAGATGCAGTTATTTCCGAACAATTAGTAATTTTTTTTAAGAATGAAGTTTGCTTTAAAAAAATTACTGTTAAAATTGTGTTAATTTTCTAATCCTCAATAATTACTTAATTCATTTATGGGCAAAAATTTACTTAGGCTTGTCGTCATGTTTATGCTGGCAAGTGCTCCTGTATTCGCTCAAACGATTACAGGAACGGTCAAATCAGCAGCCGATGGCTCCACACTTCCGGGGGTATCTGTGCTGGTTAAAGGCAGCACGAATGGTACCACGACCGACGTTATGGGAAAATTCAGCCTGGCTGCTGCTCCCGGTAACACATTGGTTTTCTCCTACATCGGCTACAAAACCATTGAATCAGTTATTGGAAACCAGACTGTCCTGGACATTGCGCTGACAGAAGATGCCAACCAGCTTGGTGAAGTGGTGGTTACCGCGCTTGGTATTGCCAAGGAACAACGCGCACTGGGTTATGCTACGTCGGTTGTAAATGCCGACGCTCTGGTGAAAACCGCTTCCCCCAACTTTGCAACTGCATTGTACGGTAAGGCTCCGGGTGTGACGATCAACGCAACGCCGGGTGGAGCTACTTCGGGTGTGAGTATCAACATCCGCGGTTTCAGCTCAATTACAGGTAACACGCAGCCATTGATCGTTTTGGATGGTATTCCAATACGTAACGGTGAAGCGCGTAACGGTGACTTTTGGAACGATCAGCGTATTCGGGGTAATGGTCTTCTGGACTTGAACCCTGCTGATATTGAGAACATTTCAGTATTGAAAGGTGCTTCTGCTGCTGCGCTTTACGGATCTGAGGCGGTGAACGGGGTGCTGCTTGTTACTACCAAAACCGGTAAAGGAAAAAAAGGGATCGGTGTTGATTTCAGCGCCAGCTACAATGTTGATAAAATTGCTTATCTGCCACGTTACCAGGATGTAAGAGGTCCGGGTTATCCTTTGAACTACAACGATGGCGGTCAGGATGCGGCGGGATTTATCTACTATGATACCAACGGTGACGGTGTAAAAGAAACCCGTGGCTTGTTGGGTGCTACGGTAAACTTTGGTCCTAAATTCGACGGACAGCCTGTGATGGCATTCGACGGAAAAATCCGCCCGTACTCTCCATCAGGAAACAGCTACGCCGATTTGTTCGAAAATGCGAGCAGCTCCAATGTCAACCTTTCCATCTCCAAATCGACTGACAACGCAAACATTCGTTTCTCGTTTACCCGTCAGGACAACGGAATGATCAGCTATAATTCCAAAAACAGCAAGAACATCGCAAACCTGAATGCGAGCTTTAATCTGAACAAAAAGCTGACTACGGATTTGATGGTGAATTACGTGAACCAGACTACCCGCAACCGTCCTTACAAAGTGGATCGTATGATCAACAACTTTACAGGTATGATGAACCGGTTCGAGTCGGCTGACTGGTATTTTGACAAATATCAAACAAGCCTCGGCTACAAATACGTAACGGGTACTAACCCAAGCCTCACGCCTGGTGAAAACATTATTTACAATGGTTTCAAATCCGATATCGCGGATTACGTTTGGAGCACCAGAAAAAATCAGTCGTTTGAATACAGCGACCGTATTATTGCCAGCATTACCCAGCACTGGCAGATCCTGGAAAGCCTGAAACTGCGCGGACGTATTGCTACGGATTATACTTCCGAAAGATTGGAAAACCATGATTACAGCAGCGTCCCTCTGGCTTTCGGTTACTCAGGTGGTTTCGGAATGAACAACAACCAGTACAACAACGTATACGGTGACCTTCTTTTAACATATACAAAGAAGCTGGCGTCTGATGTGACATTGTCAGTTTTAGGAGGTTATTCTGCCAACAGGCAGTTGAACACATTTGTGTCAAGATCAGTAAATGGCGGTTTGAGCACAGAGAATTTCTTCGATATTTCTGCGAGTGTGAATACGCCAGGCGGCGCACAGACAAGAAGCCGCTGGCTGCGCGACGCATACATTGGAACAGTTAACTTCGACTACAAGAGCATTTTCTTCGTGGAAGGAACGATCCGCAGAGACCGCACTTCTACTTTGGCGAAAGGAAACAATGCATTTGTTTATCCTTCTGTGAATGCCAGCTTTGTGTTCTCCGACGCATTCCAGCTGCCTCAATTCCTGAGCTATGGTAAACTGAGAGGTTCTTTCGGTATCGTGGGTAACTACCCAACCATTTACCAGGCAAACAATGCCTACCAGCAGGGATCGCTGAACATTCAGCAGCCAGGCGGCCAATCGGTACTTTACACGACGATCAGCTCCGATTATGGCAATGATAAAATCCGTCCTGAGCAGAAGCGTGAATTTGAATTCGGTTTGGAAACGAAATTGTTCAACAACCGCATCGGACTGGACATCGCTTACTACAATGCACAGATCGTTGACCAGATCCTTCCTTTGAACATTGCTGCGACCTCTGGTGCAAGAACTATTCTTGCCAACATTGGTACATTGCGCAACCAGGGTGTTGAAGTTGCATTCAACGTAAGCCCGCTGAGAGCAAAAACAACCACCGACCTGAACTGGGACCTTACCCTGAACCTGTCGAGAAACGTAAACAAGGTTGAGAAACTGGCTAACGGTTCTACCGAGTTATTGCATGCCGATTTCGATGGTAATGCTGCGCAGATCCGCTCCGTAGTGGGCCGTCCGATGGGTGACATTTTTGCACACGGTGTTTTGAAAAACGATAAAGGTGAAAGCGTGGTTGGACCAAATGGTTTGTACCAGCTGGATGGCGATAACTGGATCAAGGTAGGTAATGCAATGCCTAAACTGACAGGTGGTTTTATCAACAGTTTCAGTTACAGAAACTTTACGCTGGATGCGGTAATTGACTTCCGTGTAGGCGGTCACCTGATGCCAACCGGTATCAACTGGATGACTTCAAGAGGTTTGACAAAAGAAAGCTTGAATGCAATGGATACAGAGCACGGCGGTCTTTCTTACTATGTGGACGCAGCCGGAAATGGTGTTCAAACTACCGAGAGCGCAGGTCCAAATGGTCAGCCGGTTTACCACGACGGTATGCTGATGCAAGGTGTGACAGCCAATGGCGAAACTAACACGAACGTAGTTTCGCAGGCAGTTTACTACAATGCGACTTACAACTGGGGTGGTCCTCAATACGGTAACGCACGTTACGAGCTGTACGTACAGGAAAACACGTACTTCAAAATGCGCGAGCTTTCTCTTGCTTACAGACTGCCGGCGACCTGGGGTAGAAAAATCGGAGCTCAGAATGTATCACTCTCTGTGTTTGGCCGTAACCTCTTCTTCTTGTACAGAACCATCAAAGACATGGATGCTGAACAAACCAGCGTAAGCTCACGGTGGTACGAGAACATCAACAATGCGGGAAGTAACCCTTCATTCCGCACGATGGGTGTAATGTTGAGAGCCAGCTTCTAATTTCAAATCTGATCATGACAATGAAAAAAATATCATCATTCATATTGGCAGGACTTATGCTGGTAGCAGCATCCTGCAAGGAATCCGAGTTCACCGAAAGGTATGCCGATCCGTCTAAAATTGCTGAGTCAACAGTTGAGAAGCAGTATACAGGATTCTTGTTCGCGAGCAAAGATTACATCCTTCCAGGCTACGGACAGTATTTCGTAACCCTGAGAACAACATTGAGCCGCTACAACCAGGCAGTAGGCTGGCCAAACGAATCGGGACAATATGTACCCGCATCGGCTGGTGTGCAGGATATGTGGTTCAACTATTACAATTCCCTTGCGCAGTACCGCGAGCTTGAAAAGATTTATAATTCAAGACCTGCCGAAGAGCAGGCTGCGAAAAGGATTTTCATGCTCACCGCCAAAGTTTATCTGTACAACTATACCCAGCGTATGGTGGATCTGCACGGCGCGATCCCTTTCACAGAAGCGGGTATGCTGAGCACAAATGGTGGGGATTATGCAGGTTCAAATGCAAAGTTCGATTCGCCTGAATCGCTTTACACGATGATGCTGGACGATTTGAAAGCCATCGCTACTGAACTGAATACCATTACAGTAGGTGCAGGTTACCTGAAAGGATTCCAGACCCAGGATTTTGTTAATAAAGGCGATATCACAATGTGGAAGCGTTTTGCAAACTCCCTGCGTCTGCGCATGCTGAACCGTGTTTCTGCTGCCGCTACTTTTTCCGGAAGATCAAATACTGAAATTGCTGAGATCCTGAACAATCCTGCGACTTACCCTGTGGTTGAAACCAATGACCAGAACATTCAGATCAATGTGTATGATGTGAATACAGACGTTAACTCCAAAGGCTTCCAGGATGGTCTGGCTTCGGCTGGCTGGTACGGTAACACGGCTGGCAAGAAAATGATCGACTTCATGAACAGCACTTCCGACCCACGTCTGAAACTGCTTTTTGAGCCGGGAGAAAATGCAAAAGGCGCTTACATCGGTATCGACCCGATCGGTACTTCTGCAACGCAAACTGCGCTTTTTAACACGGGTACCGTATCAATCTACAACCGTTATGTGTTGAGCTCCAACCAGTTTTTCCCAGGTGTGATCATCAATGCGCCGGAGATTAACCTGATCAAAGCGGAATATTACCTGAGAACTGGTGTGGATGGTTCTGCTAAAACAGCTTATGAAACTGCCATCTCGCAATCTGTGAAATTTTACACAGCAATTGCAAACCTGAGCAATGCAACATTGGGTACCAAACCGGTTTCGCCAACCGATGCGCAGATTGCCGCTTACATCGCCACTGACGCTGTAAACTGGACAAAAGCAACAACCAGCGCTGCGAAACTAAGCCTGATCGCTACCCAGAAGTGGTTGCACTACAATGTGGTTCAGCCTTACGAAAACTGGGCGGATATCCGCAGACTGGATCTGCCAGCGCTAACATTCCAGACGGACAATGCCAACAACCAGACTACGCCTCCTGTGAGATGGAACTACCCAGGAAACGAGATCACCTACAATACCGACAACTACGCTTTGGTACGCGAAAGCGACAAGCTGACTACCAAGCTTTTCTGGGATGTGAAATAGTCTTTGAAATAAAGTGAATTGAATGTTGAAATGGCCGGCCAGAGCGTCGGCCATTTTTTTGTGCCTACTTTTTCTGGTTGGTCAAAATCAAAAGCTGCGGGAATGTAAGAACGCCGTGCGACATCAGCTTTGTCATTTCGCCCAGGGTTTGGAAGTAGGAGCCGAGTACAATGTCCACGTCGCCGTCTTTGTCGAAATCAGCGGCTTCCATGGTCATCCATTTTCCATTAATCGCCTCGGGCGTGGCGGAAGGCTTGAATTTGAGGTTTCCTTCATTGGACAAATACACAAATGCATGGGCTGGATTATCGAGGTCTGTATAGAATGAAACCGCCGCGATGTCTAGGTCACCATCGTTGTCAAAATCCCGCGCTACTGCCTTGCTGGCGCCGTAGAGCGGGTAAAACCAGGTTTCTTTGAAATTGTCTTTCCCATCATTCAGGTAAATGCGGACCCCGTGGTAATTCTTTCGGATCGGCGATAAGTCCCAGTTATCCCCATTTGTTAGCAGGATATCTTTGAAACCATCCTTATTGAAGTCCGCCATTTCAAAATAATTGACACCATAAGAAGGTGGAAATTTCAGCACCTGCTTTTCCTTAAAATTCCCATTTCCAGCATTATAAAAAATCGAAACCCCTTCCCAGGCCTGCGACATTAAGGCGACGATGTCCGGCTTTTTGTCCCGGTTCAAATCGAGGATTTCGGTTTTCCTCGCACCCGGTAATTCTTTCAGGATATGTTCTTTTTCAGGCTGAAAACCGTCCAGCCAGAACAATTTGCCCACATTGTTTCCAAAACCAGAGATCATCACATCCTCTTTCCCATCGAGGTTCAGGTCACCCGCTGTAAACTGCACCGGCCGCGGCAGGTTTTGAATGTTCACCGCATTGGCCGGCAATTTTGTTTTGGAAAGCGACATTAACCTTCCCAATTTCTGGTCCGACGGGTTGAATTTACCGATGGTCAATAATCGCGGCGGCGCATTTTTAGGAAAATCAATGTCCGTCGGTGCTGTGTCAATCCACCAGCTATCGGCCAGCTGGAATGTGCTGTCCAGCGCGTACAAGGCATTTTGGTCGTCGCCAATGTACAGCCTCGAAGAAACCGGATCGTATTTGAGTAAGGTTGTTTTTGGAACTGACTTATCACCAATCGATACCGTAGCAGCTTTGAACAAGGTAAGCTCTTCAATCGGCGCGGTGTAAGGTTTTTGCGGAAGTGGTTCGGCAGGCGCGGTACCTACATAATAATCCACGATTTTCTGCCAGTCGGCTTCGGGAATTAAAGGTTTTTCAGGATAAATTTTGAGTTGCTTGATAATTTCCTGATCCGCCGGTTCCGGCTCGATGAGTTGGTCAGCATTCGCCACCGGAATTCCCAGCCGCCTACCCATATTCGGCAGAACGTTGTTTTGCCAGGTAGTTTTATCCAGCAAATCAGGCTCCGGAAAAAGATGGCACCGCTGGCAATATTGCATCGCCAGTTGCCTTCCGTCAGGCGCGGTAATATGTAAAGTCGGTTGTTCAGGGACAGGTTTTTGATCAGGATTTAATGTAAATCCCAAAATCCAAACCGTAACAGAAACCACAGCGCCTGCCCTGAATGCTACCATACTTATTCACTGATCAGCTTTTGTAATGCAGCCTGCACTTTGTCATATCCGAAAACCGCAATTTCCCGCTGCATCCGCTCACGGATTTCAGCAGACTGTAAGTTGCCAATGCTGCCTTCGTGAGAATGTTTCAATTCACGCGGCGCGACATAACTTCCGTCGCCAATTTCGGCGCCTACCTGTTTATACGCGTCCCGGAAAGGTACGCCGCTGATCACCAGCTCATTCACCCGCTCCACGCTGAAAAGCAAGTCGTATTTCGGGTCGTCGAGCAGGTTTTGCTTCACTTTCAAATGTTCCAGCATGAATGCGGCGATATCCAGGCAATCCAGGATTTCGTCGAATGCCGGCATCAGGATCTCTTTCAAAAGTTGCATATCGCGGTGGTAACCCGACGGCAGGTTGCTCAGCACCATCGTCACTTCCATCGGTAATGCTTTCATCCTGTTGGTTTTAGCGCGCAGGAGTTCAGCTACGTCCGGGTTTTTTTTGTGCGGCATAATGCTGCTGCCGGTCGTGAGGTCGTCGGGGAGAATGATGAAGCCGAAGTTTTGACTATTGTACAAACAAACATCCATCGCCAGTCTGGAAACCGTGGCCGCCAGAGAAGAAATTGCTGTTAATGCTGCCTGCTCAGTGCGTCCGCGGCTCATTTGCGCATAAACCACATTGTGATGCATGCCTTCAAAACCCAGCAACTCGGTTGTCAATGTGCGATTTAAAGGAAAGGAAGAACCATAACCTGCGCCAGAACCCAGCGGATTGCGGTTGGCGAGTCGGTAAGCTGCATTTAGTTGAATGATATCATCGATCAAACCCTCGGCGTAAGCCCCAAACCACAGTCCAAAAGAAGACGGCATCGCAATTTGCAAATGCGTATAACCGGGCAGCAGGTCATTTTTATGTTCTTCTGATTTTTGAACCAGCACATTAAAAAGCTTTTCCGTCGCCTGCACCACTTCAAAAAGTCGCGCGCGGGTATACAGTTTCATATCCACCAGCACCTGATCGTTCCGCGAGCGTCCGCTATGGATTTTCTTGCCGGTATCGCCCAGTTTCCGCGTCAAAAGCAACTCTACCTGAGAATGTACATCCTCTACCCCGTCCTCAATCACAAATTCGCCTTTTTCAATTTCGGCATAGATCACTTTCAGCTCGGCCTTCAATGCAGTAAGGTCTTCGGCTGTCAGCAGGCCGATCGTTTCCAGCATGGTCGCGTGGGCGAGGTTGCCGAGGACGTCGAATTCGGCCAGATGGAGGTCCATTTCACGGTCTTTGCCGACCGTAAATTTTTCAATTTTTTCAGAGGTAATCGTATTTTCCTTTTGCCAGAGTTTCAAAATAGCAGGCGTTTTGGGTGGATAAATGATGGCGCAAATTTACGGGAAAATTCAGGATTGCGACCGTCAATACAGGTTACGCTCGCAACTGGGCTTCTTCAATTTGACCAATTGAAATAACCGCGTGGTGTAAATGGTATCAATGTTGGCAGCGGGGACAAATGCCGCCAACTCAGCGGGAAGGTCCGATAGAATGTAATCGTAGCAAAATTCCTTCTGCGCATTGGGCAACGTCATGAATTCCTTTTTGTAGCGGATGTACTGCATCTTGCCGGGATGCGCAGTTTTGGTGGAAATCGCTGCCCAATAGTCGTAATAACCATTTTGACGGAAGAGTATTCCCACATTTTTATGTTCCCAATCGACCTGATCGAGTATCGGTTTGAAGTTGGCAAAATTATCCGGGTGGCTCAGGAAATACGCATGGGCGCGGTCGATCCGGAAAATGTTGGAAGCTTTATCTTCATCATAATAACCCACTTTTTCCAGCAGCGAAAAAACTTTCCGCCGCTCGGCATAACCCGGCCAGTCTCTCAGCGGGTGACAATGATTTTCACCCGGAAAAACATAGTAAGCACCTAGCGTTTTTTCATACAATTCCTGCTGCGCGCCGCCGGTTTCGCAAATAGCTACCGGAATGTGGCCGAGCATTTTCCTTGTAAAAAAATTGATAGAAACGATTTCTTTATTGGGGTTACCGTAAACAAAAACACTGGAAATGAGCATCATGGGCACCGCCAGCCAGACAATTTTCCAGTTCAATTTTTGAACAAAAACATAGGCAATCAAAAGCGAGCCCATGGTATAGAATGGCATCTGTGTCCGCGTGCTCCACGCCTGAAATTTCATCAGCGTGCAAAACAATACAAAACCCAGTACCGCACAGATCCACAGCCATTTAAACTCTGTATTGCCTTTTATAAAAAATAAAAGAATGCTGCACAAAACAATCATCCAAAGTTGCAGCGTATTCGGGATCATATCCTCATGCACCGAATATTTCACCGTAAAAGCATCCAGCCGCAAGCCCAGATCGTCCACATCCACACCAATCAAATGATGAAAATCGCGGATCTTGTTTTCCAGAAATTGATTAAAACGCGTATCCGGCAAACCGAGGCTCAGCGAAGCATTTTTGACGATACCTGAAATGGTGTATTTCAAACCATATTTATCCACCGGCAATTCCTCCGACGCAAAAGCCGTCCCGCGCAAAGGCCGCATCACATGCCCGAAGATTTCGTAGTTGCGGTAAAAAAATGGCGCGAAAATCGCTCCCAACAAAATGACAGCCAGCACCAAAACTTTCAAAGCATACGCAATCCGGTATTGCAGCAGGATACGGAAACCAAAATAAACCGCAAAAGGCAGCCCGAAAATAAAAATGGTGTATTTGGAAAAACCACCGAAAGCCAGCGAAAGCAGGAATACAAAAAGTGTGGAATTCGAAGGTTTTTGCAGCAGCTCAAAACCGAAATAAACAAAGAGGACAAAGAAAAAGCAGGCGCAGTAATCGACCTGCGTGGAGGTACTTTCGAAAATCCCGATGGGTAATGTAAGCTGCAATGCTGCGGCCAGCAGTTGCCCGTTTTGTTTTAATCCAAATCTTTTTGCCAAAAGACTTATCCCCGCCAGCGATCCTAAAAATGAGCCAAATTGAATGATACCCGTAAACTGGTCGGAGCCGGCGAGGAGGAACGTGTCCAGCGCGAGGTATTCGGCAAAAACATTGAGATAGGTTTGCTGCAAATGTACCGTCGGGAAATGGTCGAGATTGCCATTCTGGATCCAGATCAGGATGCGGTTGAGGTGGTAGCTGTGGGAGTCAAAATTGTTTTGCGATGCGTAAATGCTGAGGAAAAGGAGTGGAATTATGTAAAAAACAAGGGCCGCAGCAACGATGATTTTATTGGTTTTTGAAAATCCCGATAGTTTGATAGCATTTCTTAATGTGCCCAGTTTCGAGAAACTGATTTTACTAATTGAATTTTGATAAAATAAAAAACCGGATACCGCGACAACCTCTGATAACCAGAAAATGATAGCAGCACTGGAATTCAGGATGTTAAATGCAGACGCCAGCTCATTAAACCCGAAAATCAGGACGGCATTGGCGATCAAAGAAAAGATAAAAGACCGGCGGATATTGGTATAAATGCCCGCCTGCCGCGACCTGAGAAAGAAAAAGACGAATATCAGAACAACAGAAAAAGGCAGCAGGCAAAAACCCATTGTGTGTTAAAGTATTTTCAAAAATGAATGTTAGCTATCAGGGTGCAGAGCGCAAAAATGCTCAATCGCAAATGTAGAAGTAAAAAGCTGAAATACCGGCTGTAAGCAGCTCAAAGCAGCCTGTTTCTGCTTTTGCGGTCAAAGTCCCTATTTTTGAAAGATCTTAACCAGCACATCATGGACAAAAATATCAGCGTACATTTTCGGCATTGGGTTTTCATCGACGACGTGAAATTTTTTGGTCCCGGCAGGGTGGAGTTGCTCGAACGCATTGCCGAAACCGGCTCCATCGTGCAGGCGGCGAAAGCGATGGGGATGTCGTACAAAAAAGCCTGGGCAATGGTGGACCACATGAACACCCACGGCCAGAAACCTTACGTCATCACCCACAAAGGCGGCCAGCAGGGCGGCGGCACCGAGCTGACCGAAACGGCAAAAAACGTGATCGCAGCCTATAAAAGACTCGACGCCAGGCTACAGGAGGTGATTTCCACTGAAAACGAAATTCAGGCATTGATCTGAATTTTAAGCTATTGATTTAAATGTTCACTGTTTATCTTTGCGATATATCCGTACGTACATATCGCTTGAAATTCTTTCTTTCATTTTTAAAGCGCACTTTGAAATGCTGAAAACATTCCTTTCCCGAATCGCCGCTACTGCCGCACTTTCTATTATTCTGGTCAATTTTTCCTTTGGTCAAACATTAAGCGTGAGCGGAGAAGTAGCTACGCCGCTGATATTGAAAAAAGAAGATTTCTCCGCCTATAGGCCGGTAACCCAGAAAATGAAAGACCGCGACGGAACCGAACACGACTTCAAAGGCGTAGCATTAATCGAAATCCTGGAAAAAGCGGGCGTAACCACTGGCGCGAAATTGCGAGGCAAAAGCCTGGCCAAATTCGCCCTCATCAAAGCCGCCGACGGCTACGAAGTGATCTATTCCCTGGCGGAAGTCGATCCTGAGTTTACAGATCAGACAATCATGGTAGCTTTCGAAAAAGACGGCCAGCCGCTTGGAAATGGCGAAGGGCCGTTCCGTATGATAGTGTCGCATGATAGGAAACCGGCGCGGTGGGTGCGGGAGGTTAGAGAGATTAAAGTGGGGTTTGCAAAGGAATAATTAATATTAACCTGAACGGACCGGTTGCCCTGTCCGCTCAGGTTGACAGTTTAAGCTGCCTTCATCGCTGCCACATTCTGACAGAAAAATACCAGATCACGAAAGGTGTAGTAAATGTCCAGCTTTCGGGGATTATAACCTGTTTGATGGTCAAACATCTGAAACCCGCTATAAATCTCCCAAAGATGTTCTGCCATCTCGGCAGGCTTATTGAGCTCGAAAAGCTGCTCAATGAGCTGGGCATAAGCTTGTTGTGACAAGTCCGGAGACCCGTCTGGAATTGGTTTGTTCATTGTACTTAGATATTATAGGATGGATACTGGGGCGCCCTGTTTTAGGTGTCCTAATGTTACTAAGTAAACATCCGGGGGCTTTCGCCGACCCGCACCATAACAGGGCATTTCTTGCAAGATTGTTCATAAGACTTAGTATTAATAGGAATGCGAATATGCAGATTTTGTAGGTAGAAAAGCAAATTCCTAAATCCGGTTATATTGCATAAATTGGCCTACCGGCTAATTCGCAATAAGACATATCCTATCTTGCTTCAAAATGGAGTTAATCATTAATGAATCTTTTTCAGCTCTTAACGATCTGGAAGTCATTCAAGAAGTCAATTCTCTGAGAGAAAAAATTGATGCTTTAAGGCCTTTGGCAAAGGACGTCGAGGGTCGCATTATGCAAAAATTGAGATTGGAGTGGAACTACAATTCGAACGCCATCGAGGGAAATTCTCTGGATTATGGAGAAACGGTGGCACTACTGATGCACGGCGTAACAGCGAAAGGCAAACCCCTTAAAGATTATTTTGACATCGAAGGACATAATCAGGTGATTGACTATCTGGCACATTTTGTCCAGCACGGAGAAGAGCTCACTGAAAAGGAGATCCGGGGCATGCATGAGATGCTTTTGGTTAAGCCCTATGAAAATTTGTCAAAAGCCGAGGATGGGAGAACTGTTCAAAGGAAAATACACCTGGGCGAGTATAAGCGAATGCCAAATCATGTAGAAACCAGAACTGGTGAAATCCACTACTATGCGACGCCGGAGGACACACCATTTCTGATGAATGATCTTTTAAACTGGTATAAACAAGTATCCAGCATAGCAGAGCTTCATCCTCTTGTAATTGCTTCTATATTTCATCATAGATTTACAGCAATTCATCCCTTTGATGATGGAAACGGCAGGATGAGTCGGCTATTGATGAATTTAATTCTGATGCGATTTGGCTACCCGCCTGCGGTTGTAAAGAATAGTGAAAAAGATGAATATTTTGCGGCTTTAAGTCAGGCAGATATTGGGATTTATGAGCCATTTGTTAGTTATATAGGGGAAGCTCTTATTTCTTCACTTAATGTTTATGTTCGAGGTGCAAATGGAGAAAGCCTTGACGATCCTAGTGATTTGAGAAAGAAAATTACTCTTTTTAAAAAAGAGGTAGAGGCAAGGCGGGATAAGATAGAGGTAAAGCGGTCTCTGGAAGCTCAGCATGTGGTGTATGAAGAATCTGTTTATCCTCTATTTGTCAAGTTGTTAGAATCAATATCTGAATTTAAAGATCTCTTCATGTCATATCATGAGGAAAAGCGATTTTTCGACAAAGCAATTGGAGAATGGTATTATTCCTCGATAAGCTTTCTTGGTGAAATTGGGAACATTTTTCACAACTATCAGAAAGACGATTTTTTTGAGGTTTACAATATTAGATTTCAAGAGTTTAAAGTTGCAGAAAATCCGTTTTCTGTTGACTTAATGATTGTTGTTCGATTACAAGATTATCATTATGGAATAGAATATGCAATTCTTGAAGGGAGCATTTTACGTTCAATTAATCAAATACCGCTAGGCCAATGGATTAACAAATCCGATTCTTTGAGTAAGTATTATCATCAAAATTTAACCGAAGAGGAAATTGGGCAGTTCAATAATGCGATAGGAAATAATCTATTGAAATGTATAAAGGATATTTTTGAAGAGAAAATATCTTTACTTCCATCTCTTAACGATATTAAACAAAAATGGATTGAAGTTATCGAAGCGGATTTGGAACTAACTGAGAATGTAAAACCTGCCTTAAAAGGAGAGGACAATATGAAAATTGTTACTAACCAAATGAAAATTAATATCGAAATTGGTAGTCTTACTTATAATTCAATTACTCAATATCAACGCAGCCTCTTGGAAACAAAACTATTTAAGAGCCTTTATCAGCAACCTTATATATTGGAGAATAACGCTGTATCAATAACCCGTGCCGCTGGGTTTTAAGGTTTAGGTCATATTCTCAAAAAGTTCGATTTATCCCGTTACTACAAAATTATTTTTTATTGCTGAAAAGTAATCAATACATCAACCGATTCTTCCTCACAAAACTCAACAACCCCACCGAGATGTAAATATTCAATTTCCGGCAAATATTCCGCCAATGCTTATTTATGGTAACCCCACTATAAGAGCTTTTAGCCGATTCAGAGGCTGGTGAGGCCTTCGGCGATATGGCATAGGATTTCACATCGCGGGATGTGATCTGGTATTTTTTGAGAAAATCGTCCGCCTTATCATTCCATCACCAGCACTTTCTGCTGCACCACACGGTCGTGATCCGATAACCGCACCAAATAAATCCCGGAAGCGATCGACGAAAACGGAATGTTGATCGCGCCGGTTTTGCCTGTGATTTCCTCCCGTAGCATCACCTGGCCGCCAGTGCCGATCAGTTCTACGGATTCGAAAGGCTCGTCGAGTACCAGGTTCATGATCCGGTTTGTGATCAGCGACGGCCGGATGAAATTTGCGGCCAGTCCGTCCGGGCCGGTATCCACAGCAATGATCCTGGAATGTTCGAATGTGTCGTCAGTATCGATCATTTTCAGGCGATAATAATGTATTCCGGCTTCTTTGGTAGCGTGAGAAAACTGGTAGCTGCCGCCAGTGATGGAATTTTGCGACGGAACTTTGCCTACCGTTTCAAATGTAATAGCATCCACACTATGCTCAATTTCAAAGAGTTTTGAGTCTTCTTCGGTCGTTGTTTGCCAGGTTAGCTTCACACCTTCATTGCCCGGCGCGCCGGAAAAGCTCATCAGCTTGACGGGCAGCGGGCTTTCTGTGTAAATCCGGTAGATGGTGCTGCCGGTCACTGCGTAAATCTCGCCGTCTTCGTCTTCCGCAATGTCGGTAATGCCCGTGATCGGGGAAGTCTGGTAGGCCTCCGGCGTAAGTCCCGGCCGCATTTTATGGATTTGCCCCGAAGAATTGTCCATTCCAATGTAGTAACCGTACATGAGCGGCGAGCTCGCCCCGCGGTACACCACGCCGCCGATTACCGACCTTCCGCGCGCGGTGCCGGTGGGATAGGTGTAGACCGGTGCGACCGTGCTCGCCTGGGTTGGGCAACCGTCGCGGTTGGGTATCGTGGGCGTGGCGATTTCACCTTCGAAACACCGCCAGCCAAAATTCGCACCTTTGAGGTCTGCCGCAGATAAATGGTCGATTTCCTCGCGATTATTTTGTCCCACGTCACCAATCCAGATATCATGCGATTCCCGGTCAAAACTCCATCGAAAGGGATTGCGCAATCCACGTGCATACACTAGCGACCCGGTGATGGGATTGTCAGCCGGCACTTCATAAGGCAGTGGTGAGCCGGCCGGAACGTCAACATCTATACGGAGCAATTTGCCCAGCAGCGACGCTGTATTTTGGGAATTTCCGTTCGGATCATTACTGCCTCCGCCATCGCCTGTCGATAAATACAGGTATCCGTCGTCATAGCCAAAATGCAGCTCGCCGCCGTTGTGGTTAGATTGGCCTGGATGCGGGATTTCGAGGATCTGCACCCGGCTGGAAATCGGGACAGTATTGCCGGAAGGCGTTGCAGCCGTATACCGAGCCAGCACCAGGTTGCCTGCCACATTGGTGTAATACACATATAAAAAGCCGTTTACCGCATAATTCGGATGGAATGCAATGCTCAGCAACCCACGCTCGCCGCCGCTGCCGATGATCTGGCCGTTGCTGTTCATGTTCAGAAAAATGGTTGGGTTTGTCCGGTCGTTTTGCTGGTAAACTTTTACAGTCCCGCCTTGCTCGGCAACGAAAATGCGCTTGGAGCCGTCGCCTGCATGGACCATATTGATCGCCGCTGACAAACCGTTGATATAGCCGTTGTTATTATTTAAATCGATCCTCACATCCGGACTTTGCGAGCATGCCGGGGCTGGCATTAGTGCGTAGGAAAGCAACATTATGAATGTTACCGCAATTTTTGGCAGGATAAAGTTTTTCATCATCAATCATTTTAAGTGTGGCAAAATTTGTTTCAAAATAAATTCTATGTTGAACAAAGAATTTATACTACAATAAAATGCCTATCGCAATGATTGTACCAGTCATGAAATCAGAAAAGCTTCCTGAACCGATCTGGTCAGGAAGCTTTCAAACATTTAAGCTAAAATCAATAAATAAATTCGCCGAATTCAGAGCGGATCGTGAGCTTTTTGCTCTCCGAAGCTTCCACTCTACCCACGATCTGCGCGTCGATGCCGAAGGATTTTGAAATGTCTATCACGCGCTGCGCAAAGGCTTCGGGCAGGTAAATTTCCAGCCTGTGGCCCATATTGAAGACTTTGTACATTTCCTGCCAGCTCGTGCCGCTTTCTTCCTGGATCAGTTTAAAAAGTGGCGGGACTGGAAGCAGATTGTCCTTGATAATGTGAAGGTTATCAACAAAGTGTAGAATTTTCGTCTGCGCGCCGCCGCTGCAGTGTACCATGCCATGAATGTCTGGCCGCATCTCGTCGAGTAAGGCCTTGGCCACCGGCGCATAGGTGCGGGTAGGAGAGAGGATCAGCTGGCCCACATTCACCGGCGCGCCCTCGACATTGTCCGTGAGTTTTTTGGTGCCGCTGTAAATCAGATCCTCACTTACTTCCGGGTCGAAGCTTTCGGAATATTTGGTTAAATATTTATCTAAAATATCATGGCGGGCAGAAGTCAGACCATTGCTGCCCATACCGCCATTATAGAAATTTTCATAAGTCGCCTGGCCGTAGGAAGCCAGCCCCACAATCACGTCGCCAGCCTGGATATTAGCATTATCAATCACTTCCGAACGTTTCATCCGGGCAATCACCGTACTGTTGACGGTCACTGTTCTCACCAGATCGCCTACGTCGGCCGTTTCGCCGCCGGTACTATAAATTTCCACGCCGTAGCTGCGCAACATTTCCAGCACTTCCTCTGCTCCATTAATCACTTCCGCGATCACCTCGCCGGGGATGCGGTTTTTATTTCTGTCGATGGTAGAGGAGTACAACATTGGCCCCGTCGCGCCGACACACAAAAGGTCGTCGGTATTCATTACGATCGCATCCTGCGCTATGCCTTTCCAAACCGAAATGTCGCCGGTTTCTTTCCAGTAGAGGTACGCCAGAGAAGTTTTGGTCCCGGCGCCGTCGGCGTGCATGATGGTGCAATAGTCAGGGTCGCCAGCCAAAGTATCGGGGACAATTTTGCAAAAAGCTTTTGGAAAAATGCCTTTGTCGATCTTTTCAATGGCCTTATGCACATCTTCCTTGGAAGCCGACACACCGCGCTGAAGATAACGGTCGGTTGTTTTCATCTGAATGTTTTTGAATAAATGCTGCACGCTCGTTTCGGCTGCAAAAGTAGGCAAAAAGCCTCTTAAACCTTTACTTTAACGAAAACAGTGCTACTTGCTGAAACCTAAGTGAATTACAAAATATTCCAAAATTTAACGATTTATTAAAATCCGATATTAGAAAAAACTGTTTAGCTTTACATTTCTAGGGTTTTTAATATCTGAAACCATAGAATCTATTGTTTGTCAGTAAAAGTCCGAACCCTTCATTAGTTCATGCATTTTTTGATTCGTTCAATAGTTGTTTTTGCCCTCCTGCTAACTGTTTCTTCATTCAGCAACCCGTCCGAAGCGGAGGCTTTGCGTCCGGTCGAGAGTAAATCAGAAACCGTCGCAGCAGACAGCGTCGGTACGATTCAGTCGCTGGTCACCTTTGCCAACAAACATTTACATATCCCATACCGCTCCGGCGGCACTTCCAAAAAAGGTTTTGACTGTTCTGGTTTTGTAAGATACTGTTTCAACAAGCTCAACATTACCCTGCCACATTCCAGCGCCGCACAAGCCGAGCACGGCGAAACCATCGATATCGACGACGCCAAGCCCGGCGACCTGATCTTCTTCAAAGGCGAAAGCTCCAAAAGCAGCCGCATAGGGCATGTTGGTATAATCACCGAAGTTGCTCCCGGCTACGTAAAATTCATTCACTCAGCCTGGAAAGGCGGCATCCGCTACGATTTGCTCAATGCAAGCTACTATCACAAGAGGTTTGTTGCCGTGAAGCGGCTGGTGGCGATGTAAATTCATTCGTACCGCGATTTCGCAATATTCCATCCCCCTATAGCCGTCAGCTTAAGCTGACGGAAAATGAGAGGAAGATTTGTTTTCTTCGCTAGCCGACAGATTTATCTGACGGATAAGGAAAGGGGGAGTCAATTTTTGTTTTCTTACCGCCAGCTTTAGCTGACGGCTAACGCTAAGAAACCGCGCGGCAAATTCAATCCTTCAACTGCTGCCACCCGTATTTTTTATTAAAACGATCAATCTCTTCCTCAAAAGTCTTTTTCCGGTGATGCGCTTCCTGGTTCAGGATATATTGCCGGACGCGAGCAATGTGTGTTTCACTGACACCGACGGCCCAGTAATCATCCTGCCAGCTAAATTTTTCCCGGGTCAGTTTATTTTGATTAATCCAGCAAGAAGACTCTCCCTTGATCAGCCGCGCCACGTTTGCTAATGTTTGATCTCGTCCCAGCACGAACAAACAATGTGCATGGTCGTGATAACCGTTAACGACATCTAGCCAAATGTCTTTTTTCTCAGCATTTTCTTTCATGTGATAAAACACCCGTTTTCGTATCGAGTCATTTAAAAATGGTGTTCGATACTTCGTAGAAAATACCATGTGCACCCAAATGCTTGTCCAGCTCATTTTGTGAGGATTTAAAAAATTGACGAAAAAAATGATGGCGCTGATCGTGCTAGCTTTTCACCGCCATTTATAATTTAGACGTCATAAGCTGGATTTAGTAACACAACAAAATAGCGGGCTGCGTTCATATGTCACCGTAAGTCGCTTTTTTGGCTAATATGAGGTTTGAAAATTCGAAAAAAGTTGGAACGATTATTGATTGATATGCCGCAGGAGGGACTTGTTTAACACCCTCTTCATCAACTCAAAGTTCTTCTAAACGAATGATCGACGACCATCACACTAAGTCTGGCGCTAAGGGGCCGGACCGTTTTTTGTCCCGCAGACGATTTTTTCATCAATCTGGGGCGGCTATTTTGGCCACAAGTTTGCTGACTTCTTGCAGCAGTTTACTCGACGAGGTGTTCCCCAAAAGGAATGTTGGGGAAGAGGGGACAGGCGGTAAAAATCCCGACGACTATGAACCAGTGGGCGACAAGACATTGGCCTTTTTCGGCGACAGTCTCACCATTGGCGCGGGCGGCTCAATGCCTTATGGAAATTATGTCGCTGCCGCAATGAAATCCCGGCCAGTCGCCACGGACGGAATCGTCGGCCAGATTGCCTTGTCGATCGCCATCAGACAAGGTGGGATGCCGCTGAAAATTTCCGTGGACAAGGGCAAATTCGACGGGGTGAATGAAGTAAAGGTCACCAAGATCAACAACGAATTTCTATCCACACCGATCAACAATGATACTTACAGCCGCACGGGAACGGTGGCTGGGGTAAAATGCACGATCACCCGGAAAGTTGAAGGAGATGAGGTGTATACGATCAAGCCTGAGACCGAAAGTGATGTTGAAATCCCGGCTGATTCGGTTTTTGAACTGGATGATGCCGTACGGCTGCGGTCTGCCACCCAGATTTTGTGGTATGGACGTAACAACATTGGCAACTTCAACGCCGAGGACGAAATCATGAGTGCCCTCGACAGCTCCATCGCCTACATTTCGGATCCAAAACGGTATGTGGTACTTGGTATCCTTCTGGCAACCCCGGACAATGAAGGCACCAGCAACTACAATCAGGTAATGGATATCAACCAGAAACTGGCTTCGAAATACGGCAATGCATACGTCGAAATGACACCGCCCACCCCCGCCGAAATGAGCGAAGTCAATTACACACCTGATTCAAATGACGAATCTGACATCGCCCAAAAGAATTTCCCCCGCGGACTACGCGCCGCCGACAGTACCGACGAAATCCATTTGAATGACAAAGGATATCAGCTGGTAGCAAACCGCGTTGCGAAAAAGTTGAAGGAATTGAAGTATTAGAATTAAATGTGGGTTGCCAAGGATTTGGTAACCCACATTCCTCACGCTAAAATCGGTTTGGGGCTGACGTGGTCTACGCAGGAATTCGAAGTTATTCGCCAGCTTTGCCGCAAAATCGGCTAACTTCGTTATTGCCAACTGACACTTACCCTTGACATGAATAGAAACGGTTCGATTATTATTATTGAAGACGATCTGGAAGATCAGAGCCTCATGGAGCAGGCTTTTGTTGAACTGGGTTATACCAATAAACGCATTTATTTTGACGACGGCCCTTCCGCCATTCATTATCTGCAAGGCGATATTCCCGCGCCGTTTCTGATCCTGTCCGACATCAATCTGCCCGTCATGGATGGCATTGAGCTGAAACGAAAATTAAAAGGCGACGCCAAGACCAACCTGCTCACCATTCCTTACCTGTACTTCACAACTGGCCTCAACCAAAACATCGTTTTAGGCGCATACAACGCACTGGCACAGGGTTATTTTGTAAAACCAGTCGCTTATAGTGAACTCGTAGAGACCATCCGGGTGATTGTAGAGTATTGGAAAAGGTGTGTTTCTCCTAATAACTTTCTGAAATAGCGGGGTGGGGTTAATTTATTTAGCCCCAAGAATTTGCACCGCTTTTTCCAGCAGCTCATCCCGTCCGGCCTGAATGCCGGCTATTGTCGGTTTCACTTCAACATTCGGCACAATTCCGACTTGCTGTGTTTCCCGACCGTCGGGGTAGTATACACCGATTCCGCTGATACCGGTACGGATGTTGCCCGGCAGGACGATGGGCGACACGTTGCCGTCGGCTGCGGCTGTGGTACTTCCGATAATGGTGATATTGGGCGCCGTCGAGAAGGCCATAGAAGTATATTCCGCCTGGCTTAATGTGGTTTCATTTACGATCAGCACCACTTTACCTTTATAATAGTCGGGATTGTTGGCCCCGGTCCTCAGCACCGGCGTAAATGTGAAAAGTCCGGGACTCTGGACGCTCCCGGTGGTGAATTTTACAAATGCACGGGCTTCTGGCAAAAGATAAGGTGCAAATGTAAATACCATGAATTCGGAAGGATAGCACCGCATATCAATAATCAAACCTTTTGTTTTTGAGATTTCAGGCAGGATTTTTGGCAGATAACTATTTTTGTATTTACCTGGAAAAAGATAGGCAATGTCTGGTTGGAGCAATTTGAAGCAGGTGTCTTTCTTGTTATAATTCGCATAAAGGTTGACCTGCTCTTGTCCGTAAACCGGCACTTTTAAATTCATAGTCTTAGTCCCGCGTTTGATGCGGATTGTCAACAGAGAATCATTGGTACGCAGCATATTGGGTGCGAGATTTTTTAGCCTGGTCGACATATTGGAGCCAGGAGTGTAGCGCAGCTGGGTTTTAATGATGTCTCCCAGTTTTTTACCATTCACTTCCTCAATCACATCCCCAATTTCGAGCCCTGATTGCTTGCTGAGCGAAGCATTAAAAAAATCCGTCACTATTGGCTTGTTCTCTACAAAAGAAAGCTGCGCCGCGGAGTAGCGGCTGCCAAAATATTTGTCCAAAGATGGGCTTTGATTGTACACATTTGCGTGCGTATCCTTCACCCGTGTGATCAGTTCCAGCGTGGCCAATTTGTACGAAGTTTCGTCGCCGGCTTCCGCGAATTTTGGCACAAACTCACGGAGCGCGGCGTGCCAGTCTTCCTTTATCAAAGGCTTATACGGGAAAAAATATTCGATCATGTTCCAGTAGCGAAACAACCCCAAAAGCCGCATTCCTGCATCCTGGTAAGACATTTGGCCGTAGGCATTCTCATTCTGAAAATCAGGGTTGCCGACGCCGGACTGCAAGGCAATGTAGTAGCCGGTATCCTTTCTGGACGCGTGCTGAATGCTGTCGAGCAACGTTTCCACCTCTTTTCCAAAGCCAGCTTTTTTAAGCCAATCCAGTTGTGGTTTTAGCACTGCTGTACTTTCATCAAATTGTTTAGAAGTAGTTTTTACCGGGCCCAGTTTCGTAATCCACTGATGAATAATTCTCTGCTTTTCGGTAGCGGAAATGTTGGCCATAATTTTTGGCAAAATCCTGAAAAGCTCGTAATCCCAGTTGTAATCACCGTTTGCCACGGCTGGATGATGGTATTTCAAAAATCCCCAGAGCATTCCCAGGTTTGTTAAGTCATCGATTTGCGTGGGAGAAAGTTTGGAAATCGTGAAGCCGGATCCTCCGTCGAATTCTTTGTCCAGTAAGGCAGCGGCAGGTTTTCGGCCAGGCGCCTGGGCAAGCGGCTTGCCGTCGATGAAAATTTCAAAATGATCGACCCAAACCACCCCTTTTCCAACCAGCAATGCACCGACATGAATCTTGGTTGCATTGGAAGAGTAGGGGAGTTTGATGCTGTACTGCGTCCAATCCTGCGTCCCTTGGATGCCCTGACTTTGCATGTTTTCGAATTGCAGAGGCCCCGAATTGCCGTCAATCCGCAGCATTAAACCCACACTTCCCACGACATTTTCAAACTTCAAATACCCTTTCAATTCTATTTCCGAACCCTCATAAATGGCTGGCAGTGTGCTCGCTACGCATCCGAATGTACCTGGCTTAATGTCCTCCGGCGCCTTCATCAGCACTGATCGCGCACCCTCAAATTTGTGCGAGCTATCGGTAATTACCTGGTAGCCAGTACCCCACTGCATCCAGTTTGCAGGGAGCTTTTGCGGAGTTTTTACATTTTCAAAATCGAGATTAAAATCTGCATTTTGCTGCGCCGCCACCGAAGTACAAATCAAAAAAAGGATGTGGAGTAGTAGTTTTCGAGACATTTGTCAGGGAGTTGTTTCAACCAGTAAAGCACCGGCGCAGGGGATTCTCTCTATCAAAAAAGGTAAGAAGAGACTACCTTTGACACATGAATAAAAAACTCATCCTTTTCCTTGCCGCACTTTTGCTTATCGGCTATATCATTTACGATTCCGCAACTCTGCCCAAAGCAAGTGACCTGAAAGGGGATTTCAAGGAAGTGGCGGTTTATCGGAATGAGAATAATACCGGGCCGATTACGCGGGTTTATGCGGTTTCTGTGGAAGCGCCGGCGATGGGTGAAATGAGGAAGTATGGTGACCTGATGCCCTACACGAAGTATGGTACTACGACGGTTTATTTCTTTAATGCGGCCAAGCCTGTACCTGCTGAATTATCCGGCGCAGAGCCTCATTTTGATCAAAAATATGAGGCTAACTGCATTGCCGTTTATCAAAGGAACCAGAATGGCGAAGTGACATTTGGTCCTTTTCGCTGACTTATTTAGTCAACCGAAATACGGTTAGCCTCCCGGTACATTATAAATTCTGTTTCTTCAACTCCGCAACAGCATAGTCGGCCGCCCGCGCCGTCATCGCCATGTAGGTAATCGACGGGTTGACGCACGAAGACGATACCATCGCCGTGCCGTCGGTTACGAAGACATTTTTGCACTCGTGCACCTGGTTGAATTTGTTGAGTACCGATGTTTTCGGATCTTTTCCCATGCGCGCCGTGCCCATGTCGTGGATACCCAGGCCGGGGTGCGTATCGGTGCGGTTGAAGCCGGTAACATTCTTGAAACCAGCTGCATCCAGCATTTCGACCGCCGAGGCCATCATATCTTTCCGCATCGCCAGCTCATTTTCGCCAAAAGCTGCGTCGAAAACGATCATGGGAATGCCCCATTTATCTTTCTTTTCTTTGTCCAGAAACATGCGGTTTGCAGGATCCGGCAGGATTTCTCCAAAACCTCCGAAACCCATCGTCCACGCGCCCGGGTGCGACATATCTTCCTTAAAATTCGCCCCGAAACCATTCATCGTGATTCCCCGCTTCCAGTCCGATTTGCTTGCGCCGCCCTGGTATCCGTAGCCGCGCAGAAAGTCTTTTTTGTCGGTTCCCCAGTTCCTGAAACGCGGGATGTACAGCGCATTAGGTCGTTGACCAAAAATGTAATCATTCTCAAATCCTTCCACCGTCGCATTCGCGCCTACGCCCAGATGATGGTCCATAATGTTGCGGCCGACCTGGTCGCTGTCATTGCCGAGCCCGGTCGGGAAACGGGTTGATTTTGAGTTCAGTAAAAGTGCCGCCGAGTTTATCGAGCCCGCATTCAGGAAAACAATTTTGGCAAAAAACTCTTCGACCGCCATCGTATTCTGGTTGATCACGCGGACACCTTTGGCCTTCTTCGTTTTTTCGTCGTAAATGATCTCGCTGGCGATGGTATCGTGCAAAACCGTCAATTTATTGGTCTTCCTTGCGGCAGGTATGGAGCCCGATAATGAGCTGTAATAAGCGCCATAAGGACATCCACGGGCACATTTGCTACGATATTGGCACGATGCGCGGCCGAGTTCGGTATGCCAGGGCTGCGGCTTGGTCAGGTTAGCGACGCGTCCGATCGTGACCGGCCGGTTCAGCTTTTTCATCATGGTTTCCCTGAAATAAAGTTCAGGCGCGCTCATCGGCATCGCGGGCAGATAATGTCCGTCGGGCAGTACGTCCCAGCCCTCGGCCTGGCCGCTGATACCTACAAATTTTTCGACATGCGTGTACCAGGGTTCCAGGTCTTCGTACCGGATCGGCCAGTCGATCGCGATGCCCTCTTTTGCATTTGCCTCAAAATCCTTCTTGTTCATCCGGTACGACTGTCGGCCCCAGTGCATCGATTTTCCACCGGTATGATAGGCCCTGATCCAGTCAAAAGGTCGTTTTTCTATGTATGGATTCTTTTTGTCATCGGTAAAAAACGGAGCAGTTTCTTCATTCGCCAATGTCCCAAACCGGCTGTTTGCCCAATATTCTTCCGCCGAGTGGACCGAAACTTTCCCGCGGTGCTCAAATTCCCACGGGCCTTTCATGGCGGTATCGTAATCTTCAATGTGCTTCACTTCCCGCCCGCGCTCGATCATTAATACCTGCAAGCCTCTCTCTGTCAATTCTTTGGCTGCCATGCCGCCCGTCATCCCCGAGCCGACCACGATCGCGTCGAATGTATGTGTCTTATCCGATTTTAAATTCAAATTCATGGTGAATGTTAGCTAGTAGGCGAAGGATTTTTGGTTGGGCTGCATCTTGATCATTTCCAGTTTTCCCGGAACCGGCGCGTATACGAAAGATGACTTGATGCCTTCCTCCGACGTAAAATAACCCAGCATGGTAAGCTCTTTCATCAGTCGCCAGTAAGGCAGGCCTTTTGCCTGGGCGGCCATTTGTTCACGGTCTTCATTATCGCCCATTTTAGTTTGCTGCACCTGATAAGCCTTCATTTCTTCGACAGCGTCTGCCTCAACCTGCGTCAATAACGCTGTTTTTTGCTCCGGGTTCATCGTTAAGAACTGCTTCTTTTCCAGATTATTAAGTCCCTCCACGAAGCTTCGGTGCTCAGGCGTTTTATAACAATCCTGCACCATCATCACGATAAAACCCGGAACACCCGCGTCCTTCGCGCCGGGTGTAGCGGTCTTGGGAATGATCATTTCAGTCACTTCGGCGACGATCAATTTTTGGTTTTCGGTCAATGTTAATTCCGCAGAAAAATTTTCCGGGGCCACGCGGTCTTCCCAGCGCTTCATGGCCAGCAAAGTCGGCGCAGAAAATGCCCCGCCAAGCAGGGCCGCGACGTGTGTTATAGCAGTTCTTCTGTTCATGGATGAATTCGGCTGTGAAGTTGGAGCAGGTGCGTATACGTAGTGATTTATTATTTATATCAAATGAATTGACATTTTGTAACTCAAAGCGAACCAGTCATCAAGTCTAACCTCGTTTTAAAATTTCTTGGCAAATTTATATTACGTCTTTTTCGACAGGTTCCGAAATAATCGGGGCTTTTGAATTACTTTTAAATAAACTTAACCAAATCTATTAATGAAAAAACTTTTGCTTCCTTTTGTTACGCTTGCGTTTTGCTTTTTTACACAAGTTAGTTTTGCTCAAAAATATTACATGAAAGCCGGCCAATTGACCAGGGATGCAAGTCTTGCTGGTCCTTTTCAGGATTATACAGAGATTTCCAGCAGGCAATTTTCTGTGACTGCCGGAGCTGGCCAAAAACCTGGAAATGTGAGTTTTCAAGAGATGGTAATCACGAAACTGTCTGACTTATCCTCAAACAAATTACTGGCCACGATGACGAAACCCACACGGATTGATGAAGTCGAAATCGTAGCCACAACAGCTTCTCACGGTGATGGAACCAGAGTGGTTACCAACAAAATCCAGCTTAGAAATCCAGTTATTGTGAGTTACGCAACCAGTGCTGCCAATGGCTGCGAATCGGGTTGCACACAAATTGCAGAAAGTTACAAGCTGACTTATGAAGCAATTAAGATTACGACCTACTCACAAAATGACAAAACCGGAGAGTGGACCGCCGATCCTTCGCCCTTCATGTATAATCTGAAAACTGCAACCAACACCTACTGATCAGCGACCCGCCAACCGAATGAATTTTATGAGATTCATCTTATACTGCGCAGTTTGTTTTGCATGCTGCCAGTCTGTTCTGGCGCAAGACAATGCGCCCGACCCTCCCGAGAAGGTAGCGGCCGATGCGCTTTTCGCTATGACACAGGCAGATTATTACACTAATTTGTTGGTGAACGACCGCGTTCCTTACGAAGGTGACTGCTCAGGTGTAGTATGTAAGCAGGGTGGCTTGCCTGTGACGCTGATCAAGTTTGAAGGGGAAAGGATTGACGATGCAAATGTTGCGCTAACCTGGGAAACCAGCGAGGAAACCAATAACGATTATTTTGAAGTGGAGCGCACGCTCAATCCGAGCCGCGGCTTCATTACAGTCGCCAAAGTGAAAGGCGCCGGCTCCACGGCGACGCTCCATAGTTATCAGCAACAGGATTTTAACGATTATCCGGTTTATACCTATTACAGGCTCAAACAAGTGGATTTTGACGGGACGATCCAGTACAGCGCAATTATCAGCATTAAAGCAAGCGACGCAGCGCTGACGGTGACGGCACTTCCAAATCCGGGGCAGAGTAAACACATCGGTTTTAAAATAACCGGTCTGAAAGCGACCGAGCGATTTACGACGGTGATTTACAATGTGCAGGGAGCCGTTGTTTTTTCAGACCCGACGCCGCAAACCGATTCCGGGGAGCAGATCGTCCGGCCAAAGTTGCAGGATATCCCGCCGGGGAAATACAGTATCAAGATCAAAAGCGCTGATCGCCAGGCGACAACGTCTTTTGTGGTTATTCCTTAATGTTAAAAAGCAGGGTGTCTCAAAGTTAACTGAGGCACCCTCTTTCTTTTAATAGATGGTGTAGTAGTGTTCCTTGTAAATTTCCATCACCAGCGGAGATGTGCCTTTGATTCTGACAAGCGTCATTTTACCCTTCGCATCTTTGTAAGCCAGCACCGCTCCATTTGGTAATTCATTTTTCCAAAAAGTCGAATTTGCCGGTGCCGTAGAAACTGTTCCTAAATAATAGGTCAATGTTTTCAGGGATTCTGGTGTGATCGTTTTCACATCAACGATCCCTAATTCGGCAAAAGGCATCGTCCAGGCTTTCAGCTCGGTGTAGCAGCCCACGTAATTTCCCCAGCTAATGTCACCTTGCGCTTCCTCTACGATGGCAAACGGCGCTGTCAGTTTCATTCCTTTCAGGTAAGGCAATGTTGCGGTCGTTGCCAGCTGCCACTCAAATTTCGAACCCGGACGCGGTCGGTCCGTAATAGGATTACTAACCTGCATGGCCGAAGTAAGTGGCCCGGATTGTGCTTCACTCATAACCTGAGCCCCTTGCGCCGAAACCGGCTGCGGATTGTTGGCATCGTTGCAGCAGAATAATGTAAATGATAAAAAGAGGTAAGCAATACTCAGTACTAGATTTTTCATGGCTTTGAAATTTTTATAAGTGTTAAAAAATGAATGTATCCGCCGACCAGATGTGTGTCCTGAATCGACGATACAAACTTACCAGCCCGGCGAGGGGTAATGCAATTTCAAAGGGTGTATAAAAGGTGCACAGGGCGGTGCAGTAAGGTGTACAAAAGGTATACGGAAAGTCTTTGGAGGCTGGTAGGCGGGTATCTTAGGATATTAAGCAGGGATTTTTATAAAAAAGACTTGATTTTTGATCTTTGAAAATTGGCTGATACCGAACTTCCTGCGAGTTTCATATTACCTACATACGCTGGACTGTCCTCTCACTAACCACCGCCGTTTGCAGACAGCAAAAGGCCTTTTCCAGTACCTCTTTAATCACTTCGAGCTTTACTGGTTTTGACATATAGTCGTTCATTCCGACGGTTATGCATCTCTGGCGGTCTTCGCTCATGGCGTTGGCGGTTAATGCGATAATGTATGGCTGCTGATCCCGTGATTCGCGGATAACCCGGGTGGCTTCGAGACCGTCCATTTCCGGCATTTGAATGTCCATCAGGATAACCTGGTACGGCTGGTGGGCAAGTGCTTCTACGGCCCGCGTCCCGTTATTTACAATCGTAATGTTCTTATAGCCCAGTTTTCCAAGCACATAATCGATGAATTTCTGGTTGACGAGGTTATCCTCCGCTACCATAATGCGCAAAGGGAAGCGAGAGGCGAACTCGTTGTCCAGCAGCTTCGCCTGGGGATTGGGCGCAACGGTCGCGGCCAGGTTGGGCGAAACTTTTTCTGTGAAACCGGTTACAATGTGGAAATGAAATGATGACCCTTTCCCAACCTTGCTTTCCACAGTGATCCCTCCCTGCATCAGCCGGACCAGTCTCTCACAAATTACCAGGCCTAAGCCGGTACCGCCGTACTTCCGGTTAACCGACGAATCGAGCTGCGAAAAAGCCTTAAATAGGTTTTGCAGATTGTCTTCCCGAATGCCGATCCCCGTATCTGTTACCGTAAAACCGACTGTGATCTTGCCATCCCGCGCTTCTTCACGTGGGTAGGCCCGAACAGAAATGCTGCCTTTTTCTGTGAATTTCAGTGCATTGCTGATCAGGTTTGCCAGTACTTGTTTCAATCGTGAGCTGTCGCCGAGCAGGTAGTGCGGAAGGCGGGGGTCGATCTCGCAGGACAGCTCGATATTTTTGTGTGCCGACTGGGGAGCAAATAGTGCCAGTATTTCATCAATTGTGAGCCGCAGGTCAAATTCATGCTCTTCCAAATCGATCTTGCCGGATTCGATTTTTGAGAAATCAAGAATGTCGTTGATCACATTGACCAAAGTCTGGCCGCAGCTGGCGATGGTATTCGTGTAGTCGCGTTGCTCGGGGCTGAGTTCCGTTTCCGAGAGCAGGGCAGTCATCCCGATCACCCCGTTCATCGGTGTCCGGATTTCATGGCTCATGGTTGCCAGGAATATGCTTTTGGCGCGGTTGGCCTGCTCGGCTTCGTCGCGGGCGAGCTGGGCCCGCTCGTGCTGCTGGTAAAGCTCATCGGTTTGCGCCCGCAGTTCCTCCGATTGTGCCTGCAGCTCTTCGTTCAGCGCCTGCAAATGTTCGGACTGTACATAAAGCTCCCGTGCTTGTTGCTGCGTGGTAATGGTACGCTCTTCCACCAGTTCTTCAAGCTTTTCTTTCTGGCGTACAACCGCTTTAATTCGCTGACTATAAAGTAAATATAAAATACAGCAAAAAGCAGTAATTGCTCCCAGGCGGAACCACCAGGTTGCCCAAAACGGTGGCGCCACCACAATTTGAAAGTTTTGCCCGCCGGCCACCCATTCACCGGAAACGTTTTGCGCTTTGATTTTGAATGTATAGGAACCCGGCGGAAGATTCGTGTAAGTGGCGGTGTTTTTGCTGCCGACGTAGTTCCAGTTGTGATCAAAACCATCGAGCATGTAAGCATAATTCTTGCCTTCCGAAACAAAATCAAGCGCAGAATAACCGATAGAAATAAAAGACTGGTCGTAAGTCAGCCGCATGAGGGACGTTTCGGAAATGCTGGTGCTGTCGGGCGCTACATTGTTTTTATCACCCAAGTCTTGCCGGTCGAAAATGGTAAAACTGGTGATCAGGATCGGGTAAGTACGGTGCTCATTTTTGATAAAATGTGGATTAAATCTGTTGAAACCGTTTACACCTCCAAAATAAAGATTCCCCTGGCGGTCCTTAAACGCAGCTTTTTGCTTGAATTCTCTCGCCTGCAGCCCATACTCTACCGGATAATTTTGAAATCTACCTGTTTTAGGATTGAACATTGAAATACCGTTTGCAGTACTGATCCAGAGCATTCCGGAATCGTCCTCCACGATGGCCTGGGTAGCATCATTGATCAATCCCTCGCTCTCAGTATATCTCTTTGTTTTGCTGGTCAGGGGATCAAAACTGCAAAGGCCCCGGGATGTGGCCATCCACAAGATACCTTTCCGGTCTTCGATGATCGCGTTGATTACCGCAGTGGAAAACGCCTGGGAGCCGGGTATCTGAAAGCGGGTAAAGGAATCGCTCGCCTGGTTGTACCGGTTCAGCTTGCCGTCGTCTGTCCCCAGCCATAAATTCCCTTTTTTATCAGTTAAAAAACAACTGACCGTATTATCTGAAAGCGTTTGGCTATTCGCCGGATCGCTGAGGTAGTGCTTGAAAACGCCGGTGGCAGGATCATATCTGTCAATACCTTCGCCGTAAGTGCTCAGCCAAAGTGCGCCGTCCCGAGTTTTTGCAATCGCATAAATGTCATTGGAATAAATGCCGGCGGCACCGGGTTGCTTTTTAAATGTTTGCTGTTTTCCCGTTTTTGGGTCGAAATGGCATAAGCCGTTTCCCCAGGTACCGAGCCAGAGTGTCTGATCATTTTCCAAAACAATGCTGAGTACATGGTTTCCCGAAATAGCATAGCGCCCGGTTTGCTGTTTCAATGTGGTAAACTGGCCCGATTCCCTGTTCAGCCGGTTGAGTCCACCACCGTCCGTACCGATCCATAAGTTGCCTTGCAGGTCTTCGTTAAAAGACATCACAAAATTGTTGGAAAGGCTGTTTGGCGACGAACTGTGCAGGTAATGTGCAAAATGGTTGTGCGATTTGTAAATGCTGACCCCTGCACTGTAAATGCCCAGCCAGAAGTTATCCTGACGATCTTTAAAAATACAATCCACCGAATTTCCCGCCACGCTGGTCACATCTACCTCATCGTGCACGTAGGCTGTGAAGCGCCATTTTTTGGTGTCGAGAACATTCAGCCCGCCATTTTCTGTCCCTACCCATATCGCGCCTTCATTTTCATTGATGCTGGTGACATTGTTATTGGACAAGCTCGACGCATCATTGGGCTGATGCTGGAATAAACGGAAACTCCCTTTTTCCGCCTCGTAAAGATTGAGGCCACTGCCGTTTGTGCCTACCCATATCCTGCCACGGGAATCTTGAAATATAGCCCTGACATCGTTTCCAGAAATAAATGCGGGCGATTTCTTATTCGAATTGAATAATCTGAATGCTGCTTGTTTACGGTCCAGCAGGTTCAGGCCGGTGGAAGTTCCGGCCCAGATATTGTCCTGCTGGTCGCAGTAGACGGTGTTAACATTATCATCGCTCAGGCTGCCTGGCTTTCCCGGATCAGACCTGAAATGGGCAATAGCCAGGCCAGTGCCCGGATCAAACTCATCAAGTCCGCCGGTAGTTGCCAGCCACAATTTGCCATGGCGGTCGAATGTGATTTTGTTGATATAGTTACCGGAAATGGTCCCCCTGTTTGTCGCTACTGATACAAAGGCTTTAAAATGCTTGCGTGCCGGATCCAGTCGGTTAAGACCGCCGCCGCTCGTCGCGATCCAGAGGTTCCCCGCTTTGTCCTCTGTAATGCTGGTTACCAGATTATTTGTAAGACTGTTTTTGTTCGAATCCTTATTTTGATAGACCTTAAAATCGTGTCCATCGTACTGGTTTAGCCCACCATTTGTGCCAATCCAGATGAAACCGAGGTGATCCTGAAATATGCAGTTGACATTATTATTTGCCAGCCCGGTCTCAGCAGAAATGTGTTTGAAATGAAAAGGATCGGTCTGTGAAAAGACAGGCAGGCAGGAAAATTGGAAAAGGAAGAGGATGTAGTAAAGGTTTAATCTCATATAGTATTGTAGTAATAATACTATAAATATAAGGGTGTATTCAAAATCATCAAAGTATAATCTGGCACAACGAGTTAGGATTGCAGAAATTTTAAGCGAATTAGTTAGATGGCAGGTTTGGATGTGGCCACTGGTTGCAGGCGTGGCACATTTTTTGACATTTGGCCGCGATTAAGTTCTTCACTAACTACAAACATTTATGAATTCGGATCTGGAAAACCAAAATGAAGAAGTGCGCGACCCGGAAGTTGCAAAGGCACTCGCAAAAGGCAGAAATGCGAACGACAATTTCAACGATGAAAAAACGGATGATTACCAGGATGAGGCAGATCTGACCGAGCAACAGGCGCGTGACCGGATCAAAGGTGGCACAGGTCAGCATGGGGTTGAGCGCAACAGAAACGACGATTTTAATGACGAGGCGAATGCAGAGTAACAGGTTTTGCGGATACATTCATTTGAAACATGCTGGCGACTTGCGTAACCAAGTGAAAAGTGCCCTGCTTTTCACGGCTTTTATTCTTTTCCAACTCCACATGACGGCGTTGGCGCAGGGGCCAGGTAAGGAAAAATTCAAAGACCGGGTGATTGCAAAAGGGCTTGCAGGGCCGTGGGAAATTATTTTTGGGCCGGACGAACAGTTGTGGGTTACTGAATCCAAAGCTTACCACGTTGTGCAGATAGATCCGGGTAGTGGGAAAAAGGAAATTTTGCTGGATTTGAGTGACCAAAAAAGCTTTCCTGACTACGACGCACTTAACGATTCCATTGATGGCGGAAAGCCGTCCCCCCAGGGTGGTTTGATGGGCATGGCACTGCACCCGCAGCTACTCAACGGAAAACCTTTTGTTTATCTGGCGTTTGTGTACGATTTCGAGGGCAAACAACGGAAGGGCGATGGGCAGGACCCGAAGGATCATGGTTTTCATTTCAAAACCAAAATTGTCCGCTGTCAATATGATCCGAAAGCCCGTAAACTGAAAAATTTGCAGACCATTTGTGAGAACATTCCCGGCAGTAATGATCACAATGGAGGAAGGTTGCTGATTTCACAGGTAGGCGGAAAGGACTATCTGTTCTATTCAGTCGGCGATATGGGTGCAGGGCAGTTTAGGAATGCCGAGCGGAAAAACCATGCACAGGATATTTCTGTGTACGAGGGCAAAATCCTGCGGTTCAATACGGAGCCGGAAAATGATAAAATGACCCCGGAAGCATGGATTCCGGCCGATAACCCTTTTAACGGCCGGTCACGTAATGCGGTATGGACCCTTGGCCATCGGAACCCGCAGGGATTAGCCGAAATGCCGGTGAATGGTGAAAAAATGCTTATATCCTCTGAGCACGGGCCGTTTTCCGACGATGAAATCAATGTGATTAAACGCGGCAGTAACTACGGTCACCCGCTGGTGATCGGCTATCCGGATGGTAACTACAATGGTCTTTGCGCCGGCGTGACTGATAAAGAAGCACTCCCCGGAATCTGGAACAGCACCTACCCGCTGATCGTCAGTGAACAGCAGAATGCCGGCTTGCTAAAAAATTACGTGCCACCAATTAAAAGCTTTTTTCCTACCAAAAACAGCGAGTTACATGCCTATGCGGACACAATCCGGGCAGGGAAAAAAAGTCCCGAGTGGCCTTCGCTGGCACCTTCGGGCATTGCCGCTTATACTTCGGAAGCCATACCAGGTTGGAAAGGCTCCCTGTTAATTACTTCTCTTAAAAGTAGAAAAGTTGTGCGTCTGAAACTCAAAGAGGGCGGAACGCAGATTGAGAGCGAAACGGACTATTTTTCCAAGAAGGTTCGCTACCGCGACGTCGCAGTTTCCGCGGACGGGCGCCGCATTTACCTGGTGACAGACAGTTCCGCAGTTACGTCAGGCCCGTCGGCTGAAAATCCCAAAGGTTCGGAAGAGGAGGGAGCGATTTTGGAATTCTCATATGAAGAATAATGGTTCTCCGACAGCTACTTGCCGCACTGCCGGAAAAATTTAATAGAACTAATAAAGCAAAAAGCCCGTGTTATGTCACGGGCTTTTTGCTTTCAAATGTAAGTAATTCAATTTAAGTAATAGCTCAGGGTTTATGCATCATTTGGGCCATTTCCAAATGGTGTTTGAGCGTCGGTAGAGTGGCGGTAGCCCATGATTTGAGGTCCGCATCCTGGCCTGAGCTCGATTCCTTCTCAAATAAAGACACGGTTTCCTGATGTGAGCTTACCATCATTTTGGTATACATCATATTAAACGCAGTTCCCGAAGCTGCGGAAAGGCTATCGAGCATTTTTTGCTTGGTAGCTGAGAGCGTGGTCGGAATGGTCACATCCTTCTTATCGGCGAGTGTTTTCAATTCGTTATTCGCTTTGGTATGGTCCGTGATCATCATTTGCCCGAAGGATTTGACACTCATCGAGTCGCCCGCCATCACCATACCCGTTTTGGAACTGTCACCTTTTGCCACGGCCATTTCGCCTGCTTTGACCTCAAACATCCCCCCATCGGCGGCATTCATTACAAACATGCGGTCACTTTCCGGGATCATCGTGTCCTGGTCGTCATCGTCATCATTGCACGCAACCATCGCCGACATACTGCACAACAGCATTAACATTACACTTAACTTTTTCATAATAACAGGTTTTTAGTTTGGCTGGCCTGTTTTATAAAATGTATGCCAGGCATGAGGGTGCGGCGGCGCGTATATGGTTTTTTGGCAAACAAAAAGGCCTGTAAACTTTTGATTTACAGGCCTTTTTTAATTTTTTGGTGCCTTAGAAGTTGGTTAACAGGAATAAGAATATCAACCCTTTTTATGTAATTCTAATCTCGTTTAAGCATACAATAGGGCTTTCTATTTTTACCATCAAAGTCTGTTTTATACAGCTGCCAGCTATCAACACTGCGCTCTTCCAGATGGAATTGATTGACAGGATCGGCAAGTTCTTTTTTGAGCCAGCGGGGAAAGGCATTTGCAGCACGGGCGTTTTCCCAAGTATGGATCGCTTTAAAAATGGCGTCCTTTTGTGGGCAGCTTTCGACTTCTTTCTGATCAAGTTTTAGACTATAAGTAGAGCCGATCCCTACCGAAATTGCTTGAATGTGCTCATATTCGGCGACGGTGGATTTTGCGTTGATCGGGAAGTTTGCGCCCATTCCGGATGGGAAGAAGTTGGCATACGTGACGTCTCTCAGATCTTTGCCCTGGCTGGTGGCACTGCCCCATTCCCTGGTTTCAACGTCATAAAGATTTTTACCGCCGCCCACATTCCAGATGCTTTGATAATGCCAGGAACCTTCGGACAAGGTAGATCCAGTGAAACGGATATACGGCACACCAAGCTTATTCGCCCGCTCAAACATCTTATGGAAAAACCGTTTGACGGAATAATAACCGTGACCATTGTTGAACAAAAATTCCTGACCGTCAAAATCATAGTATGCCAGTCCATTGATCTTACATACGTCGGCATAGTATTCGGCTATTTTGTCCTGCAATTGCATGTTGGGAATGAGCCCGTCGTAGCCATAATTGATGGTCACCTGCAATTTGTAGATTGTATCCCCAGCTTCATGATTGCCTTCGGTGGTTTCCCAGTAGCCACGTTTCACATTGAGCAGCCGGAATGGTGCTGAATCAGAAACCCCCATATAATGAATCAGCTCCTTGCCGATCTTGATTATATTAAGGCTTTTGGCGTGACCTTCCCAGCTGGCGATTTCGTCCAGATCTTTTGGATCATTGACAAGAATAATCGTATCGCCAGGCGCTATACTCTTCACGAGCAATCGTTTTTGCTGATAACACAAACTAACACCGGGAACCGGGCTTGCATCCTGTGTTCCGGGAGCCAACGCAGTCGTAATCGGCGTGCGGCCAATGATCAATCCGGATTTGGCAGCGATTTCAGCAAATTCTTTATGCGATTTGTCTCCGGACGCCATTTTCAATGGTTTCTTTTCAAAGTTTTTTCCGTCCAGATATCCCGCGTTCGCTCGGTCAGGCCTGACGAAACCCTGATCATATAAGCTGATTGCTTTAAAACCTAAATGATGGGCATAGGGTACAATGCTATCATACACCCCACCAACAGTGATGACGTCCGGAACAAATGCGGTCGGATCTTTTACCCATTTTCCATTGATTGTAGGATAAGGCAGGCCTTCCGACAGCACAATGTTTTGCACGACATCCAGCAATGCCGTACTATCCGGACTTCCCCAAAACGCAACCGAAGAGCCATTATAATCTATACCAGGCAACGGCTGTACTTCCAGGTGATTTGGTTTGTTGACTTCCATATTCGGTATCAGCGAAAAGTAAACCTCCCGCTTCGGGGCCCGGTCTCTCGAACTGTACGCAATGGAGATTCTGCCCTGACTATCGATCTGGGCTGCGTTTCCATATAAAATCCGATAATAAGGTTCTTTGTGCGCGTAGAAAGCGACGTCGTTGATACCGTCTCCGCCAATGGGAAAAATCTGACCTTCTTGCAGGTGCGAGGGCAGCGGAAAGCGCTTTTTATCGGGACTATGAATAATATACTGAAAAGGCGCCGCGTCGGCTATTGTTTCAGAAGTTCCGCCCAGAGTATTATCGTTCAGCGCCAGCATGCCAATCGCATAATTGACAGCATCGCTGGTATCGCGGGCAACCCCGATAATTTCTCCAAAAAGGTTGATGATATTGGTATGATAGGCACCCCACTGAATGTTGTCGATACCATTTTTGGGACCAAGCGATTGCAAAGTCAGCTTGAAATACTTCTTGTTAGAAACCAATACGACAGTGGCAACCGAACCATTGGGATATTGCAGTGCAAAAGTGTTTTTTGACTTACTATACGTGGCCTTCGTTGGCTGGTAATATATCCCTTTTTTACTATCGTAAAGAGAAAGCAATGGCGAAGGTTTGTCAGCAGGGCTAAATTCCCGCTGAGCAGTTTTTCCCGTTACATTCTTCATACTTGTAATCCATCCCTTATTGTTGATATGGATTTTAAAATAGTCAGTAGCAAAGTCATGCTGCGCATGGCAGTACGGAGTGAAGAATAAAATTAATGCATTTAAAACCAGTGTTTTAAGTATCAAGAATCGCATGTCGGTGAGATAATGTGGGTAAAAGTAAATGCACTAAGGTGTCAGCAAAAACCATTTCTGGCTTTTGGCCGGGATGGAGACTTTCAAAGTCATTTTAGTACCGTTCAATGCCATTTTTTTAGCCGCCCCTTCATTTTCCGAAATACTAACCTGCCTTTGCAGTCCCGTATAGTAAAGGTCTATATCAATTTCCCTGGTGATCGGCTGGTCGAGCGGGTTGTAAATCATGAGCAAACCCTTCTCTTTTCCATGCGGATCTACGTGCATGATCGCGTCGTAATCCCTGCCGTCGGGCCTGCGGATGTGGATGATGTCCGAGTCGAGTATTCTTCTGTGCTTTTTGTAAAAATCAACCCAAGTTTTCACC
Organism: Dyadobacter luticola; assembly: GCF_005860805.1. Classification (GTDB taxonomy): domain Bacteria; phylum Bacteroidota; class Bacteroidia; order Cytophagales; family Spirosomataceae; genus Dyadobacter; species Dyadobacter luticola. The sequence continues at coordinate 420,432 of NZ_VCEJ01000004.1, forward strand.
ATTGTTTTGGTTTGTGGGGCATCATACAATTGCGGGCCGCGGTAGCACGCCTGCACACCTGCGCCAAATAAATTGGCCAGCCGCTGCTCGTAATGCGGCAGGTGCTCTTTAAGCGGTTCAATGGTTGCAGCTGCGCCCCCGCCGTGATATTGGACCAATGGAACAAACATCCAGCCCATCGACGGCGTTTTTTCCCAGGTGCCATCATAAATGTTTTGACGCTCTATTATTTCCTGCAATTCACGCGGCAATGACCAGTTGGTTTCCCGGTAGCCCATGGCGCCTTTGGTACTGCCGTTCAAATAATACCAGTCCGGTACATTCAGGTAAATGCCTCTGCTTCTACACCAGCGGTAAAACTTTTGAATTTCCCCGAACTGCTTCCAGCGCGAATCTTCCAGCCCGCGGTGGCCAGGATGTGTGGTGGAGGCGCATACATCGCCGGGATAGGAACCGTCATGTTCGAGCAGATCATGCCCGGTTGTTTCGTAAAAATTGTATAGCTTCTTGAAATATTCCTTCCCCCATTCACTTTCCAGACAGGGAGAATTCCCGAATGCAGGCGTCTTTCCAGCAGGCATTACCACATCATTTTCTTTGTTAATGGCCCGGCTCGCCAGCAGCGAATAGCCGCCCAGCGCAACACCCTTCGATTTGGCATAATCCTTCAATGCCTTCATTCGCTGCAAGTTTTCGGGCGACGTATTCTCGATATCAAACCCGCTGCCGAACGTCATGATCACCATTTCAAAACCTACTTCGGCACATTGATCAATTGCCGCTTTCACCGGCTGATCTTGGGCGCTGCTTACATGCATGATCACCGGATTTTCAGTAACCCAAGGCGATATTGTTCGGTACATTTTTCTTTCACTCAGGCCTCTGCGTTCCCGGTCGTAGCTATCATAGATCAGTTCCCAGAGCCGCATGCTTTCAAATGAAGCTCCGGCGGCAACTTCCTGTCCCATGCCGGTTTTGGGCATACATACCAGCAGCGAGGGGGTTTGCAAAAGATAGTTGACCTGCGTCGTATAAGTCGAGTCTACCTTCCATTCCACACAGGCATTTTGCGCGGCATTTGGCGACATAGAGCCAAATGCAAAGTCGCTTTCGGCAAATATGGGCGGCAATTCCCAGCGTTGTTTGTGTTCCACGGCACTTTCCGCCTCGGTTACAGCCAGATGCTCGCTTTTTATATTGTTGACGATAAATTCTGATTTTCCTTCATTTGCCACACTCAACCATTTGCTGATCAAGGGCAGTCCGTCATATAATTCATAGTGTACCGTCACTTTCAGGCTTTCGAGAAAGTCAAAATCGGCATCCGATCCTTGATTTCCACCTAATAAAAGTAATTGCTCTATTTTGCCTCTTCCCACCGCCCCGTCTACACCATTACCTTTCACTTTACCCCCACGCGGATCAGTTTTCCCCAGCCGAATATGTGTCGGATAGGTGCTGGTCGGCAACTCTGTAAGTACCCGGTAAGTTTTTCCATCCTCAGAAACCGAGCAGATCATCTTTTTTTCTGCCAGCAGTACTTTTAGAAAATAGGATTTGCCGGTATCAAAACCTTCAAAATCCTGGCTTTTACCATCGTGATACACGCGGAAACGCTTGTTACCCGGTGACAGATGAAATTTAGAAGATTTGTCACCCTCAAACTGCAATGCAACGCCCGGACCGTATCCGCTACTTTGATCCGTTCCCGAATTGAGCTTGCAAATGATCACTTTGGTTTGCTGTGGCAGCGCGCGTTCTCCAAAAACCACCGCGTTGGCCGGCGCGAGGATTTCTCCCGCCTTACCTTCATTATTAAACGCATTGGCCAAAGTATGGGACGACACAATATTCCAATCCGATGATAACTTTATGAAATCATCTTTCAGCAAAACTTCCCTTTTCGAATCCTGTGCTTTCAGGTCTTTGAAATTCCTGATTACGTCCTCGTTGGCCTTGTAAGTGAATGCTACTTCTATCCCTTTCGGCGGCCAGGGCAATTGCTGGGACGACCATTCAGTATGGCGGTTCCATTCGAAACGTTCTTTGATCGGCGACGAAGTATAAGACATTAATTTCAGGCTATACGGGTCGGCTTTCATACCGGAGATCCATTCGGGCAGCAAGTAATTTCCAATAGGCTGACCGGTAAGTCCGCCCACGTTGATCTCATGTCCATTCACCCAAATCACCGCCTCGGGAGATACCGCACGAACCAATGCTTCATTGGTAATCAGGTTGTCCAGTCCAATGGTGGCACCATTCGGGTTAATCGTGAATGTTCGCGACACCAGCCCGTTACTCAAAACCATGTGCCCTTCCGGAGTTTTGTACATAGCCGATTTCTGGGCATTGCCGGTGATAAGCCAGTCGGTTTTGCTGCGCAATGTTTGCTTATTGTAAATAGGCAAGTTGTCAATATTAATGGTCTGTGCATGGGTGCCTGCCAAATGATACATGGCAATCACAAATGTTATAATGGCACGGATACTATTTCTCATTTACCGATTCTTGATAAGTCTGTTATTTATTTTCTTTTAGCACAATCATGAACCCTTTACCTCCCGGAACATGTACGGAACTCAGCGATTGGAGAGGCTGCTCTTCCTGGAAGTTCTTGATAAATGGCATCGAGATAGTGCATTTAGAGGCGTCATAACCTAACGCATCCCAGTCAATCAAAACCGATGTACTCTGCGCTTCTTTCTCCCAATTGGCAATCGCAATAATGCTCTCGTTTTCTCCTTTGAAAACCGAAGCCATGATGTGCTCGTTATTGGTCGTAACCGGGCAGTTTTTGTCCCAGTAGCCAAGCAGTTCTTTATCTTTGCAATTGTGTTCATCCCAAAATTTCCATAGCTCGTCGGGCGTGTTGCCGGTCCAGCCCGACCGGTTGGTAATGCCATAAACCATTCCCCGCCATGGATTACCGCCGCCTTCCAGCATTTGTCCCGGCAAGCCGAACGGAATGCCTGACACTTCCACGAGCCAATGATCCGGCGCCCGGTTATAATCTCGTGCCTCTCCAATCCACACCAGATCTAGATACGGAAGTAGTTCCATATAGAGGTTCAGGCAGCTGGCAAATCCTGCCCAACTGTTGAAATGGTTCCAGCTATGCAGGTCGATCCGACCTTCCGGGCGGTTCTGGTCAATGACTTTTCGGGCCCGCTGCAAGGTAAAGCGGTCGAGCGCGGCATCGTCTATGTAGATGCCGTCAATCTTTAAATTCTGAACCATCCAGTCGAGCCCCGCGATGTAAAAATTGTTGAGCCTGCTGTTGGGCGTGGTGATCACCGACAGATCGAACGAGCCTTTGAACTTGCCCTCGCTGACAGGGTTATACCAGGCCGGAACGTATTTTTCCCTTAGATTCTTAACCAGCCATTCATTAGGGCCTTTTGGGTGCAATGCTTCCGTCCGGCTCGCATTGCCCGGTCCGGGAAATAGTACTTCTCCGTCCAGACTGTAAAATGCCTGAAATTCGGGAATATTCTTGGTGAGCTCCCGGGTTGTGTAATACAGTTTTAGCCGTTTTTCCTGGCTGTGGGCTTTATCCACCAGCGTTTTCAGTTCGGTCGTATTTTCATCGAGATAGGGATAATTGATGAACGGGTAAATGTCTTCGGCGTGGTGGATGTTGATAATGTTGGCCCCGGCCTTTTCGGCTTTGTCAATTTTACTGATCGCATTAGTGCCTCCACCGTGGAAGTATCGGTCGCCGTATTTTTTTTCATTGCTGATGGTTTTGAAGGGCGTGATCAAAAGCTCAAAGTCATAATTCAGCACGCTGCCCGCGGCCATGTCCCGGCTGCCGGAGTAGGCCATCACCTCGACGGAATTGCCTTTCTGCTCCACATTTACGCCTCCTTTATTTTCATTTCCCCAGGAGGGAGGAAGACGCAGGGGCTCGAACTTGTAATAAATGTTAACCAGCGGCAGCTTATAGTTCTCCGCTTTCCATTTCAGGCGCAGTCCGCCATTTACCGCACCCAGCCACAGTGCATCCTGATTTTTAGTGGTATCCCATTGCCATTTCCAGGAATTGGGCCGCAGGCCACCTTCCCGGTTAAGACCCATCATGTATGTTGCTTTTTCTTTGGTCACCGGCACTTCAAGACGGATGTCTTTGATTTTTAATTGCTTCAATGCCTTCAAAGAGACTTTATAATCTACAAATCCATCGTAGTTCAGGCTGCCGGAACACATCAGCTCGCATTCCGCCAATGTGTTCTTTACCTGCCAATTGATATGGTCTTCCTTTTCCTCGATAAACTTCACAGCTCCTGGCGTTAGCCTTATAATCTCGCCATTTGCTTTTTCCACTACAAAACGAAATGCGCCACCAGTGATCGGCTCACTTTTTTCAGATATGCTTTGATTGGAACTCGTAAAAAAACTGTTGATTTCTGCTGGCATACCGTCGTTTCCGATCACAAAGGATCTTCCCAGGATATGCAGGGTTTTGTCTTTGCGGGTCACAGGCTGGTAACCTTTCGCGATTTCCTCATTGATGCCGACAGTACTGTTCAACCAGTTCATGCGCGATAAACCTTTTCCCTCGTTGTAGCCGTGGTTTTCAACAGCATTGCCGTCAACCGCGAGTTGTATTTTTATAGATTGTTTTTTACCATCGATTAATATGTTAGTGGTACCATTATAAATTCCTTTAGTCACACCGGTAAGATCTGCGCCCACCCATAATGCCTGCACCTTACCATTCGGAATATTGATCTTTTTAGAAAAAGGCTTGCCCAGATAGTCAATTCCGCCCGCATTGAAACAACTTACCCGCTTTGAAGAGATCGTTTTTCCATCCTTGCTTCTCAGATCTGAAAATTTTATTTCCAAGTTCTGAATGTTACCGCTACCTGCCCAGACTCCGATCTGGTAGACAAAGTATTCGCCGGGCCGCGCAGAGAGTGCAAATTGTTTTTTAGTAATATCCTGGGTTAACCAGGACACCTTCAGCGAATCGTTCCACCGGATGGGGTTTTCCCTGTTTTCTTGAAAAACATAAAAAGGTTGCCCGGCTAGTTTTGCATATTGCTTTTTAGCGGATTCGATGGAGATATATTTCTCGCTGTTTTGCCCGGTTACGCCCACGGCCAAACAAAGCAGCATGCTTAGAAAAATGTATTTCATTGTGGATAAGGATTTAAGATACCCGGCGGGCCTGCTGCAAATGTAGCTTGCTTTTTAGCCTGTGGTAAAAAGAGGGAGCGCGCTGCAACGCGCTCCCGTATCTAAAAGGGTTTAGGAAAGTCCATGCATTTTTCCCGGAACCATCATTTATTCAGGGAATTCTTGCTGAAAATATTACTACTGCAGTGGGTCGAATGTGCCTCCCCAGCTTTTATTCTGTTCGATTTTGCTGCTGCGGTCCAGAATGGCTTTTGGAATACCAAAAAAAGAATACTTATCTTCATCCAGCATGACGATCGGCTGGTAATCGCGGGTTTCGGTGATGGTAAATTTGCTGGCGATCGAGTTAATATCAACAATACCTTTTGGCCGGTCGGCTGCTGTCCCATTCCATTCCACCCGTAATCCGTGGAAGTATTTATCCTTGAAACTGTTAAATGTGGAGCTGTAAATACGCCATCTGCGCAAATCCCAGAAGCGTTGTCCCTCGAAAGCAAACTCCACTAAACGCTCGTCCATGATTGCTTTTCTGATCTCGGGAAGCGTTGCTGCAGCGATGCCATAGTTCGCTTTGGCTCCCGGCTCGATGCCGGCCCGGCTTCTGATTTTGTACATCGCAACCAGTGCCTCACTGGCTTTACCAATTTCGTTGGCAGCCTCTGCCATGTTCATGAGTACTTCTGCATACCTGATCTCAATCCAGTCAACCTGCCCGTCTTCTACGGTGGTCCGGGTAATGTTACGGTCCAGCATTTTGGCAGGGTAAAAACTCGAATGTGAATACAGGTTTTCGCTGTTATCTGCCCTGGCTTCTTTCCCATTGATCCCCGTAGCCGCGTTACCATCGGCATCATAGTAATAGGTCCACATATTTTCCTTTCCGAACATTTCAGCCAGATAAGGATCCGCACCATTGTAAGCGATGGAAGCATAAAAACGCTTGTCTCTGTCTTTAAACAGGGTTCTATAGTCCATTTTGGCTGGATCGTACTTCGAGCCGTCTTTCATTGGATAAGCATTCACCAGTTCGAGAGAAGGAACATTATCACCTACTGCCCCGCGTGAGTAAAGCAATGGACGCATTCCCGCTTGCGAGTAGCCGTTCGAAAACCCGGGGTACTGAAACCGTTTGACCATGATCACTTCCTTGTTCATCTCATCAGTCCACAGGTCTTTATAATTCGCATAAAGTCCTTTGCCATTTGCATCCAGGAATGCCAGGGCATCTTTACTTGCCTGATAGGCCGCTGTCCAGCGCGCCGGATCGTTCGTACGGTTGAACTGCGGGCTGGCCCAATACAGCAGCACGCGTCCTTTGAAAGACATGGCAGCACCTTTATCAATCCGTCCGATCGTACTGAGTGGCTCTGCCAATGTGATGGCTTCGTCCAGGTCTTTAACAATCTGGGCAATACACTCGGAGGTTTTGCTTCTGGGTACAAAAATCGCATCCTTGTTGGCCGGCGCTTCTGGCTTTAAAATCAGCTCGACCCCTCCATAAGCTTTGACCATCCTGAAATAGGCAAATGCCCGCCAGAAAAGCGCTTCGCCCTTCAATGACTTTTTGACGTTTTCATCGAATGTTGCATTATCCACCTGGGCAAGGAAAATGTTGATTTTCCGGATGTTTTCGTAGGGAAAATCATTATAAGTGTCCGAGGTCAGGGTTCCTTTCAGATAATCACTGAGTCCTGCTGCATACTCCCCGTTGATCACCATGGTTTCATCCGTAAGTCGCCCAACTGAAAATGAGGACGGCATAAAGTTGGCGTACATGTCATTCACATAAGCCTCAGCCACTTTGGGGTTTGTGAGAACGTCCTCGCTGCTGAGGGCTGCAAGGTTGGCTTTGTCCAAAGGATCGCAGCCGGCCAGCAGCATCAGGCAAAACAGGCTCGATATATATATATATGTTTTTTTCATGTCTGTAAGTCTATAAGAAAGTGGAAACTAATTAGAATGAGAGGTTTACGCCCATCGTGTAGGTTTTCATCGTCGGATATGCGTTCATACTTGCGACGCTCGGGTCATGAAAGTCATATTTCGAAAGTGTAAGCAAGTTTGCCCCGGACAAGTAAAAGCTCACTGCTGACATGCCGATCTTTTTAGTCAAAGTTTTGGGCAGCGAATAATTAAGATTTATGTTTTGAAAGCGCAGGAAACTGCCATTCTTTAACCAGAAAGTGGATGGCAAATGATCATTCGATGCGTCCCAGGTGACCGGCTGCGGATAGGCCGCATTTACATTTTCAGGCGACCAAGAATCGAGCCAGAATGAAGGTGGTCTTGCGCCGTCGAAAAACCTTCTGCTATATCCATCGTCATAGAGCTTCGAGCCGCCGGTTACACCCTGCACGAATACGTCCAGTCCAATGCCTTTCCAGCTGGCCCTAAGATTTAATCCAAATGTGTAAGGATTAAGAGAATGTTTGCCTTTCAAAACCTGCCTGTCGTAATCATCGATCTTGCCATCAGGAACGCCCTGTGCACCATTTACATCCTCAAAATTGATAATACCCAAAACAGCTGGCTTTCCATAAATAGTATAGCCCGATGGCAATGCGTCCAATTGTTCGCTTGTACGGATGATGCCAGAGGATACAAGCATTCTGATATAGTCGGTCGGGCGCCCGTTCGGGTTATCTACGTCCTGGGCATTCTGAGCGACGTCCCTCACTTTCACCTTGTTGTTAGAATACGAGAAGCTGCCTTTAATGCCATACGTTACATCACCGGCATTACCATTGTAGCCCAGCTCGATCTCATAACCGTGTCCATCGACAATCCCGTAGTTTTCTGGCGGCATACTTCCTCCGAAAGAATTAGGCAGGGAAGCGATCCGGGTGTCAAGGATATCGTAATTGTGTCTTTTGAAATATTCCCCGGATAGTGAAAAACGATCAAATATCTGTGTATCAAAGCCTACATTAAGCTCACTGGTTTTCTCCCAGGTAAGTTTTTCGTTCACAATTCCATTGTAACCTACTCGCGGCTGGGGCGTAGTTCCAAACAGATAGTCGCCGTTTACCCCATACGATTCGCTCCATTTCCATCCGCCGACAGCATCATTACCGGCCAACCCCCATGACCCGCGCAGTTTCAGAAATTCAATGTGCCGTACTTTGAAAAAATTCTCTTTAGACAATACCCACCCAGCCGATACAGAAGGGAACAAACCCCAGCGATATTCCGGTCCGAAAAGCATTGATCCATCACGACGAGCAGTTGCATTAAGAAAATACTTGTCGTCGTAACTGTATATGATCCGGCCAATATAGGATGCGCGGCCGGTTTCCGATTCTGTTCCGTCTACATAGGAATCAGCCCTGGCCGAGGATGTCGCCCAGAACTGGTCTTTTTGCACAAGCGGGAAGTTTTCTCTTACACCGTAGAAATAATCGTATTTGCCTTCGCTCTGCTCATAAACTGCGATTGCGTCGATGTTATGCTTGCCGAACTGTTTGGTAAAATTCGCGCTGAAGTTCAACTGGTAATTGTTGGTTGCTTCCTGGGTTTTCACCAGCCGCTCTTTATTTGGATAAGCGGATTTTATGCTGCCGATAATCTCGTCCGTGAAAATGGCTCCATTGGTTCCCTTTTTGACTACATCATAAAGCGTTGTTTTTAGCTCATGAAGCTTCATCGTCCTGGCCTCGTAGTTCGGACTGAATTTACCTGACACAGACAGCCCTTTAACAAATGGAACATTGTAGGTTAACCCTAAAACCATTGCAATGTTTCGTTCTGTGCGCGTAACCGAGCCGCCTTCTTCCACAAAGGCGAGTGGATTGCCTATCCAGCCTGGATTGATGAATTTGCCATCTGATGTCTTTGGTCCTGTGTTAGGTAAATAGTAAAGCAACCTGCCCCACAAACTACCAAAAGTCGGATTCGTGTCAAAGCCGTCAAGGTCCTCCTGCATGGCAAACCGCGTCTTTTTGCCCTCATTGTAGGCGACATTGAAGGTACCTGTCAGGTTTTTGGTCAGATTGACGTCAATGTTGGAGCGGAAATTATACTTTTTAAAATCGGCATTTTTAATAAAGGCCGACTGATCAAAGTAGGAGCCGGCCACAAAATACTTCACCTTGTCGCTTCCACCACTGGCGGATAGAGAATGTCTTTGCAGTACAGGATCGATGTAGGCCTGTGTGTACCATCCTCGTCCCGGATCATTATTTTCAAAAAAAGCAACTTCCTCAGCGTCATAGGCCGGTGCGATGCCTCTGCTTGTACGTGCATAATTGTTGAGCCTGACCATGTCGCGGGCATCCACATAACTAGGTATTTTGGATGGATTATCGAAACTGTATGAATAATTGTAATTGAGCTGAAACTTACCGGATGTCCCTCTTTTAGTAGTTACAAGCACTACTCCATTGGCAGCTCTTGCACCGTATATCGCGCCGGATGCCGCATCTTTCAGTACAGTAATATTTTCAACTTCGGAATAATCCAGTGCGTCAAACATTCTTTTGTCCATGATCACACCATCGATCACATATAACGGGTCGTTACCGGTAGTTTTCCAGGTGTTAACAGATCGGATCCTGATAGGCGGAGCATACCCTGGAGCACCGGATGCCTGGCTTACATAGACCCCACTTAAACGTCCAGCCAGCGAGCTCGACAGGTTGGGCACCGGATTGTTTTTGACATCATCGGATTTCATCGTAGCAATAGCTCCTGTAACTGAGGTTTTCTTCTGCGTACCATACCCTACCACCACTACTTCCTCCAGAGCTTTGTCATCTTCTGCCAACCTGATCTCCAAAACGGTTGTCGCACCCACAGAAATTTCCTGAGACACGTAGCCTACATAACTGAAAACCAGTCTTGCATTCTGATCCGGCACATCAATTTGAAATTTCCCGTTCTCATCAGACGTTGTCCCAAGCTGTGCGCCCTTCAGCAGAATGCTAACTCCTGGAAGGCTTTCGCCGGCTACATTCGTAATGGTTCCTCGCACGGCTATGTCCTTTTGTTCAGCGCGGGTCAGCTTATCGATGAGCATTCCTTGCATTCTTTTTTCCATGCCCTGCTGCACGCCTGGATTGGCACTTTCTCCGGGTGGCGGAAGATCCGGTGATAATCCGGACTGTGGAACAGACTGCTTTTCCACTTTTTTCTTGACCACAATGGTTTTATCCACCACTGTATAAGTAAGCGGCTGGTTTTTCAATATCTCATCCATGATCTCCTGGACAGAACTGCTCTGAAGTGACGCAGTCACATTCCTGGCTTTCTTTATGACTTTATTATCATAGAAAAACTTGTAACCACTTTGTTGTTCAATCCGGTTAAATACGTTTGGGAGCGTCGCGTCTTTAACAGAAACTACAATTTTCTGCGAGAGGCCGTCGGCTGATACATGAACACAAGCGACGGCTATCAAAAGCGCTATCAGTTTCATTATCAAAAGGAGTTTAAGCGAGTAACGGATGTTAATACACGTCACTTTCCTGTGTAAAATAATTTGCATATTTTTGTTTGGGTTTGGATTGTAAAAATTGTTTTTCCATCAAAAAAGGGCAGTTTTTTCCCGTTCCGCTTTTGCGGGTCTGGGAGCATTCCGGATCAACTAGCCGTTTCAGGTCAGATCTGAGACGGTTTTTTTATTCCTGGAATTTCAATGTCAGATGTTCATCTTTTATTTATCCATAATCGGCTGGTTTGGGTTTAAATCAGAGGGTTGGTTAGTCACTACTATTTTCTTATTATCAATCCGGAAGTGGACATCCCCCAGTTCGAGTATCTGCAGGACCTTTGATAGTTTAGTATTCCGTTCGATCTGGCCTACAAATTCGTACTCTTTGACAGGCCCTTCATACACCACCTCCATGTCATACCAGCGTGAAAGCTGTCTCATCAATTCGGGCAAGCCTACGTTGTTGAAGCGAAAATATCCCTCCTTCCATGCGATGACTGTCTTTGTATCCACCTGTTTGACTTCAAACATTCCAGCCGCTATTCCAGTACTCTTTTTCATATCCCTGGCTAACAAAGCTTGCTCTCCTGGCCTCAACAATACGCCTTGATTTTCTTTTCCCGCCAATTCCAGTTTGATACTGCCTTCCACTAAGGTTGTTTGAATGATAGCTTCATCGGCATAACTATTCACATTAAAGCGTGTGCCGAGCACCTCTACAACCTGGTTGCCTGCTTTTACTTTAAACGGCACGCGCTTGGAATCTCTGGTAACTTTTGCCACTTCAAAATAGGCTTCGCCGGCAATTTCAACTATTCGTTCCGTTGTCGGGAAAACGGTGGGAAAGTGTATAGATGAGGCCGAATTGAGCCAGACGCGCGTACCGTCGGGCAGCTTTACCTGGTATTGCCCTGCCTTTGGAGTGGAAATGGTATTGTAGGTGATTTTCTTTGTGCGGCTGTCAACTTCCTGCATATCAAATTCATATACAATTTCCCCTTGTTTTGTTTTGATCACAGCAGTCTGCCCCTGTTGGGCCAGTTTACCGTTGCCAGCTTCGTGCAACATAATACTCGTTCCGTTTGACAATGTCAGCTTGGCTCTGTTATCCCCTGGTGCCGCATCCTGAACCATGGCAACGGTTTCGATCTTGGGCGTATTTTTTTGTCTAATGAAAATATTCACGCCGATTGTAGCAAGGATCGCAATGGAAGCGGCGACGGCGACCCATTTAAACAAAGGTTTTACCGGGCTGCTGTAAGATGCAGTCTTGTCTTTGTGTACCGGAAGGGACTCCCACACCTGATCCAGGTGCTGCTCCATCTCATTGGTCGTAATGGTTACCGTTGAGGATTTTGCATGGGAAGTATACCAGCTTTCCAGCAGCGCCATTTCCTGCTCGGTCAATGTGCCGTCTTTGTATTTTTGAAATAACTCCTTGGCCAGAGATTCGTCCATTATCCATGTTTTCTGCGTCTGTGCATAAGACGGGCTGCGTGGATGGAAGTAGTAGACTAGCGCAAAAAAAATTTAACCTTTTTTAAAGATCTTTAGAAATAAACATCAGAACGAAAGCCAGGTCCAGCTTCTGCCTGAGAATGTGAAGGGCATTACTGACCTGTTTTTTTACTGTCTTGTCTGATATATGGAGCTCCTGTGCGATTTCCTTATAGGAAAGATCCGTATTTCTGCTCATCTCGAAAACCTCACGCATTTTGGGAGGTAGCAGAGAAACCTCCTGCTCAATGATTACTGTGAGTTCTTTTTCTCTTACCTGCTGGTCTGTAACACATTCACCTTGTTCAATGAATGCAGCCAGCGAGCTAATGTATTTTTGCTTCACTTTCTTGTGGGAAATGACATCAAAGATACGATTTCGAAGCGCCTTGTATAAATATGAAGAGAAGGAGGTGTGCGGCTTGATTACTTTTCTGTTGAGCCAGAGTGTAGTGAAAAGCTCCTGCAAAATGTCCTTGGCCTCTTCCTGATCCCCCAGCATCCTGTAAGCATGCAAAAAGAGCACGCCTTTGTAGCGACGATAGATTTCGGCAAATGCCTGGTCATCGTCATTTGCTATCAGCGCAGCTAATTCGAGATCAGTACTTTGGTGGTAAGAAGCCATATCATAAGAAAGGCTAAAGATAACCTAAATATAATGCAAGAAGTCTGTCATAATCGAAACCAATTGTTATTAGTTGGTTTAATGATGGTCAGGGTGCTTATCAATGCAACTACCCTGCGCGGGTATCCCGGTAACTTACATCACAAGCCCTACGCGGGCTGCCCGTAAATTACCCGGAAACTTCCCGGCGGATTTGTATAAATTGCCTTTTTAACCAAAAAACCTTTCCGCAATGACACATACTACTCCCAATCCGAAGATCCACGAAGGGCGTAACCTGAAACGCTTCCGAGAAATGCTTGGGATCAAGCAAGATTTCCTGGCATTCGAGCTCGGCGAAGACTGGAACCAGCAGAAAGTCTCGTTACTCGAACAGAAGGAAAAAATTGATTCGAGCATTCTGGAACAAGTCGCGGCTATCTTGAAAATTCCTGCTGAGGCGATCCGGAATTTTGATGAGGAACAGGCTGTCAACATTATCTCAAATACATTTCACGAAAAGGCGTTTGAGAATTCTTTCAATAACGGCACCATCAATTTTCACCCAATCGAAAAGATCATTCAGATTCATGAAGAGAAGATTGCGCTTTATGAGCGGATGTTGAAGGAGAAGGATGACATGATGGGGCGGTTGGAGCGGTTGATTGGGGGGCGGTAGTGCAACAATGTAGCTCCGGCGGGCTGCCTGTTTGTAGAAATATTTTCAAATGTGACAGAAATGGCTCCTTTAGGAGCCTTCTACAAAACTGCAATTGTTTAGGTCGCCCCGCTGGGGCTAAAAAATCTAATAATGTGATTCTTTTCTAGAAACAGGAAGCCGCTCTGCGGCTGTGGAGGGATTGTAAAAGGAAATTTTCGTGACTTATCATTTTGGTATAAAAGCGGGGGTAACTCACGAAAAAGGTTCTTTCCAGGCGGTAGAGGTGAAATAACCGTTGAACTTGGCGATAAATTAAACCAGCTAGCAAGCCGAACATTGGAGTCGGGCAAAGACAATAGTTAATCAAGTCCTAATAAAAATGTGACTAGCAAAGTTGTAACGGAAATGCCCGGTCAATGACTTGATTTCTGAGACTTAAAAAATTCAAAAAGTACATGAGAGCACTTTTCCATGAACATTTTCGCAAGCCAGAACAGCACTACAAAGACCTTTGGAGAGACGCGGTCTTCTGTCTGGATACCAACATACTCCTTAATTTGTATCGCTACTCCGATGGAACTCGCGAACAACTCATAGATATTTTAACAAAAATGCAAGGTCGATTATGGGTGCCTTATTGGGTTGGAAAGGAGTTTTTTAAAAATCGTCTCCCAATAATCAGCGAGCAAATTTCTTCCTATAAAGAGCCACTGAACAATTTGAGTAGCGTCCAGAAGGCCTTTGAAAATGATCGGAAGCACCCTTTTCTTAGCGTAGAACTTTTGAAAGACCTCGGAGAGCTTATCAAAAAAATCAACGCTGAAATTGAATCTGCCAAAGACAGCCTTGCGGCGCGAATTTCCCATGACCAAATATTAGACCAAATTGCTGAAATAGTCGGAGATAGCATGGGTACTCCGCCTACCGATATTGAATTGAAAAACTATCTAGAATTGGGTGAAAAACGCCTCAGTGCAAATGTTCCACCAGGTTTTAAAGATTGGGTAGATAAAAAAAATGATCGGCCAAAAGATCCTTTTGCTGGCTTCGGAGACTTCATTATCTGGCAAGAATTGATTAAAAAGGCCAAGGAAGACCAAACTCCTATCATATTTATAAGCGACGATCAGAAAGAAGATTGGATTCTAATACAGTCTGGATTAAAACAAGGTCCTCTCCCCGCTTTGCACAAAGAATTTTACGAAAAAACAGGCCAGTATTTTCATATGTATACGGCTCAGCAGTTTGTAAAACTCTTTCAATCAACCTCGGGCGAGAAAGTATCAGAAACTGTTTATCAGGAGCTTAAGATTTTTGAAATTACCCCCACGTACACCGATGAAGCGATTGATTATTTGCACCTACGTAGTCCCGACCTCAGTCCGGCCGAGCAGCGTTCTCTCAATTCTCAACCACGCTTTGAAGTGCTTACAAGAACTGGATCAGAAACCTGTCATTGGCAATTTGTGATTCCAGAAGATCAGGTCTTGTTTCGCTCACTTAAAATTTTTGATAATCTTGACAAGTGTCTGGCGGGCATCAACGGTATTAAGGAATTTATCAAAAGCCCCAACAGGATGCAACTTGTGTCTCCTTTCACTGGAAAATTTACCCTTACGATTCGCGCAGAAGATCAATCCGTCCTTTGTGAAACCTTTCTCTCCTGGGAAGATCCAACTTTCGTTCGAGAACTCATCCCGAAGATTATTTATTGGATGATTAATGCAAAGGTTTTGCTGCCTTAATAACTGCGCTGGCATTGCTCCTGAAATCGTCAGCCCGATTTTTATAGTACTCCAAAGCCAAATCGTCGGAGCTTTCAGATTGCTTTTTAGTCAATATTACTAGCAGCCGATCGGTTTCATCACTATTTGGATCAAAAGGCCAACATCCAATTACAGTTGAATTAGAGGGTATCACTGCAGTTTATACACACAAAACAAAAAAGCGCCAATCTCACGAAGGGCGCTTTTTAAGTGGTCACGTAGGGATTCGAACCCCAAACCTCCTGATCCGTAGTCAGGTGCTCTATCCAATTGAGCTACGCAACCAATTCCCAAACGGGACTGCAAAGATAGGAAAAGAGGTCTTTTTAACAAATGTGAGGCGCTAAAAAATATTTTTCTAGATCATTCCCCCTGAAAATCAGGCTTTCTTTTTTGTAAAAAGGCTGAAATACCTTCCTGTGCATCCCGCGTTTTAAACAACATTTCCTGGTTTTCACGCTCAAAGTCCTGGATTTGAGACAGGTTTGACTGATAGGATTCGTTCAAAACTTTTTTCATGGCGGCGATGGCGAGGGTAGGAGCCGATCGGTAGTAGTTCGATAGTTGTTCGATTTCTCTGTCCAGTTCTTCGGCCGGAACCGATTTATTGATTAGCCCGATTTGCTCGGCTTCCGGTGCGTAGACTTTGCGGCCGGTCGAAGAAAGTTCAAATGCTTTGGCTATTCCAACGCGGCGCGGGAGGGAGAAAGTAGCACCCGCGTCGGGCATGAGGCCGATTTGAACAAATAATAAACTCAAATAAGCATCTTCTCTGGCGATGATTATGTCACAGGCCAGGGCCAGGGAGCAGCCGGCGCCGACGGCCAGGCCGTTGAGCTTGGCGACGACCGGCTTGGGAATGTTGCGGATCGAGCGGATCATGGGGTCGTAAAATTCCTGCAAAATTTCACAGGCACTTTTGGGTGAGCTGAGCGCATCTTTCAGGTCAGCGCCGGAGCAGAAGGCTTTTTCGCCTGAGCCTGTGAGTATTACCACTCTTATTGTCGCATCGTTTTCGGCTTCCTGCATGGCCTGCGTGATTTCGGCGATCATGACAGGATTCAGCGCATTGTAAACTTCCGGGCGGTTTAGCGTGATGGTCGCAATGCCGTTTTTGCTTTCGTAAATGATGTTTTGATACATATTAATGCGCGAAGTGTTTGTATCAAAAGAAAAAATAGACCGTCATACTACTGACCAGCACGCCGCAAAGCACGCCGACAAGAATTTGCAAAGGATTATGTGCATTGAGTTGTAGGCGGGCACTGAGCAGCCAGCCGCCGATCAGGATCGTGATGAGCAGCGGGATAAGTAATGTGCCTTCATCGAACCGGATCAAAAGTCCGGACAATATGCCAATCGACCCGCCGATACCAACCGCGTGCGCGCTGATTTTCCAGAAATAGCTGACCATCGTGACGATCACCAGCGAAAGTGTGGCGCTGCCGAGGATCACGGAAATCTGCGGCGCGAGTTCGTCGATGGGCTGTAACTGCCAGCCGAAAAGGTAGGTGGCAATGCCGTAAATGATCACGCAGGCCAGAAAAGGCAGCCTCCGCTCTTCCAGATTGTCCACGTGCAGGCTGCTGATCATACCCATCTTTTTGAAATAATAAATAATGATCGTCGGCGCCAGAAAGGTGTTCAGGAAAAGTAGCATCAGCAGGCTTCCAAGGGCAGGCAGCTCAAATGCACTGACCCCGACCAGATCCGGCGAGACAAAAAACAGCAGGGCAAAAAGGTAGGTCGTGAGGATCAGCGGGTGGAAAATGACTGATAATATGAGCGCAAGTCGGTTATTCAATGTGGTGTTTTTTAGCAGTACAGGGCGGCAAAATTAAGCGAATTCCAGCGTCTACAAGGTTGGTAACCACCAGAAAAGTTAGTTGTAGCGCGTCGATAGGTTTTAAAACGGGTTTTTGTAATTTTGCGCCTCATTCGGGAAACCGGGCGACATTTATAATTGACATTAACATTGAATTGACAAAAAATGGGACCGTTGCAAATCAAGGAAATTTTACAAACTGCTCCTGAAAGCCAGGCTGTTACCGTCAAAGGTTGGGTCAGGACAAAAAGGGAAAGCAAGAATGCAATTTTCATCGCGCTGAATGACGGTTCTACCATACATAATATCCAGGCCGTGGCTGAGCCGGGCCAATTTTCGGCGGAGTTGTTGCTGACTGTTACGACCGGTGCGTGTTTGAAAATCGAGGGCCAACTGGTTGCTTCTCAGGGTTCTGGCCAGGCGGTTGAGGTCAAAATCAATGACATTCTGGTGTATGGCGCGGCGGATGTGGACGCTTATCCTTTGCAGCCTAAGAAACATTCGCTGGAATTTTTGCGTGAAATCGCGCATTTGCGTCCGCGGACCAACACTTTCAGCGCGATCCTGCGCATTCGCCACGCGCTGGCTTTTGCGGTGCACCAATATTATAATGATAACGGATTTTTCTACCTGCACACGCCGGTGATCACCGCTTCGGATGCGGAAGGTGCGGGCGAAATGTTCCGGGTTACCACATTGGACCTGAATAACTTACCGCGGACTGAGGAAGGTGCGATCAACTTTAAAGAAGACTTTTTTGGAAGAGAAGCAAACCTGACGGTTTCCGGTCAGCTGGAAGGCGAACTGGGTGCGATGGCGCTTTCCAAGATTTATACATTCGGCCCCACATTCCGCGCTGAAAACTCAAATACGACCCGACATTTGGCTGAATTCTGGATGATCGAGCCGGAAATGGCGTTTTTCGAGCTGGAAGATAACATGAACCTCGCCGAGGATTTTGTGAAAAAAGTGATCACTTATGCGCTGGAAAACTGCAAGGATGATCTCAACTTTTTGCAAAACCGTTTGGCGGAAGAAGAAAAGAACAAGCCTCAGAATGAGCGCTCTATCCCGCTTTTGGAAAAGCTGAGCTTTGTGGTAGACAATCCTTTCGAGCGACTGACTTACACTGAGGCGATTGATATTTTATTAAAATCAAAACCGCATAAAGAAAAGAAATTCCAGTATCCTGTGGGCTGGGGAATCGACCTTTCGAGCGAGCACGAGCGGTATCTGGTAGAGAAACATTTCAAAAGACCGGTGATTCTGACCAACTATCCGCGCGAGATCAAATCGTTTTATATGAAGCTCGACGAAGATGGAAAAACAGTCCGCGCGATGGACGTACTTTTCCCTGGAATCGGTGAAATTATCGGTGGAAGTCAGCGGGAAGATAACTACGAAAAACTGCTGGAACGTGTCAATGAGGTAGGTATCGACCCGCAAACCATCTGGTGGTACCTCGAAACCCGCAAGTTCGGCACCGCGCCACATTCCGGCTTCGGGCTTGGTTTTGAGCGACTTGTACAGTTCGTGACCGGCATGGGCAACATTCGCGATGTAATTCCTTTCCCGAGGTATCCGAAGAGCGCGGAGTTTTAACCTTTAAATAAACGCTTTGCCTTTTTACGGCTGAGAGCGTTACTTTTTTAAGAAGCTACGTCTAAATGGAAAACAGAAATTTTCTTCCATTTGGACGTAGCTTTTTTTGTGGTTTTTGATTATAAATATTTACCTATAGATTAATTTTGTGGAACTAAGAGCATGTGAAAAGATCGTAATTTCCGAAGATCGTATGAGGGCAATATTCGTCGATTCTCGAAACAAAGCTGAAATAATGGAATATCTGACGCGCTCAGATAAGCATAAAAGCAAATTTAGATATATCTCGAACCTCATTCTGAACAAGATAAGAATGCCGGACTCTTATGACAAAGAGGATATTAATCAAAAGTGCAAGGATGTAACTGCTATGAAATTTTTCAAGGGAGGGAGTAATGACAGGATCTATTGCAAGGAAATCAGATCTGAAAAGGGATGCTTCGTAGTTATCATGGCTATTCTGCACGAAAAGAAGAAATCACAAAAGAACAAAGCCAAAGAAATATCGAAAATAACAGCCATTGCGAATTATGCATACACGCCCCAATTATAACTCATCTTTAACTTCCGCAAATTTATGTCTGGTAATAACCACGAAGTTTCAGCCGACTACGCTCACCTTTTTGCGTCTTCGCCGTCAGAAGATAATAAAATAGATGCGTTAGTATTGGCTGCCCGATTCTTGGAAATAATAAATGACGCGATGGAGGAAAAGAAGATGACCCGGAAAAGTCTGGCCCAGGCCATAGGTACATCTCCAAGCTGGATAACCCAGCTATTTCGAGGAGACAGGATGCCTAACCTGGAAATTTTGTCCTTAATGGCCAGAGCGCTTGACATTACTTTCGAGGTTCGTTTTTCAAGGAATTCTCATCCACTTGAACATTTCGAATCCAAATCACTAGTAAGCACTTTTCGAAGATTAGAGGAAAAAAAGAGAAAGGTGGGCGATACTAGCAAACAGGTAGAGGTGTAAAATAAATGCCCAGGTAGTATTTCTGACACCTGGGCATTCTTTTCTAATAGCAAAGCTTCATTCCTACGCCGCTTTCATCGCCGCCACATTCTGGCAGAAGTGCACGAGATCGCGAAAAGTGTAGAAAATGTCCACCTTGCGCGGATTGTGACCGGCTTGGTGATCATACAATTGAAAACCGCTGTAAATCTCCCACAGATGCTCGGCCATCTCAGCGGGGGTGTTGAGTTCAAATAATTGTTGCACTTGCTGGCCATAAGCCAAGCACATCGAGTCCGGAGACTCGGCAGAGTGTGTTTGATTGTTCATTGTACTATATTTTAGGATAAATGTGGGCGCCCTGTTTTAGGTGTCCTAATGCTACAGTACGTGCATCCGGGGGCTTTCGCCGGCCCGCACCATGACAGGGCAGATCGTGTAAGTTTTTCATTTGTGCTGTATTAATAGGAATGCGAATATGCAGATTTTGTGGGGAAAAAAGCAAATCGGGGGTAGGAGGGGGATTTGGAAGCTGGTTACCGTTAATTCATCCATTTGCCAACTCGAAACGTCTTTGTGACTATTTCTCTACCTTTACAACATGTTTTACAGACGAAAAATCATACTGGCCTTATTACAAGCCTTTGAGGGAAATTTGCCCAAAATATCCTTACAAAAGCTGCTTTTTCTTTTTACCGAGAGGCAATCAAAGCGTGACTACGACTTTGTTCCGTATAAATACGGTTGCTATTCCTTTTCAGCCAATGCGGACCTCGTGGCGATGGTTGGACATGGACAATTATCAGAAGATCAGGCAAGCTATACTAAAACTGGGACGGAGAATTACATTAAGCTGCTGAATGAGCGGGACAAGAAAATCTTAGTTGATGTTAAAAACTCTTACAGCAATCTATCGACAAATTCACTGATTAGATTGACCTATGTGAATTATCAATATTATTCAATCAACAGTGTCAAGGCAAAGGAGATCCTTACTGATGAAGAGTACCAGGATGTTTTAAAGGCAAAGCCTGTTAATGATAAGACGATCCTATATACTATTGGCTATGAGGGAATTTCTTTGGAAGAATATCTCAATCGACTTATTAAAAATGATGTGAAAGTTTTGGTTGATGTTAGGAATAATTCACTGAGCATGAAGTTTGGTTTTTCTAAAAAGCAATTGAAAACTTTTTGCGAGAATTTAGGCATTGATTACCTGCATATTCCCGAGGTTGGAATCAAATCTGACCAAAGACAAGAACTTAACACTCAGAAAGATTACGATTATCTTTTTGAAATATATAAAGAGCAAAATTTAAAAAAGACGGTAAGTCAGCAGGGGCAAATCCTGAACTTGTTAAAAGAAAAGAAGCGAATTGCATTGACTTGTTTCGAAGCAAACATTTGCCAGTGCCACAGAAAACATTTAGCGGAAGCAATCATTAATTTACCCGAATGGAACTTTGAATTAAAACATATCTGAAATGGCACTAACAAGGGTTTTGATCGCGGTCAAAACTTATCCCACACTATCAAATAAGTATGATGAACTGGTCTGTACCGCAGGTTTCCTCGAAGACGGAAGCTGGATCAGGATTTATCCAATTCCGTTTCGAAAGCTTGAATATGACAAGCAATACAGTAAATATAATTGGATTGAAATTGATCTAGAAAAGAATAAATCTGATTTTCGTTCGGAAAGTTACAAGCCGAAATCAATTGATGCGACATTCAAAATTGTCGGAAGTATCGGCTCAGAGAACGGTACCTGGCGGCTTAGAAAGGACATTGTACTAAGGAATGTTCATACGAACATGACGACACTGATTGCCAATGCGAAAGACAGTAAATTGTACACTTCTTTGGCTGTTTTCAAACCCAAGTCAACTCTGGACTTCAAAATTGAAAAAGTGGAAAGGGATTGGATAAGAAGAAGCTCGACATGTTAAAAGCTAATGCGAGCCAATTAAATCTCTTCAAGAATTCAGACAATCCATTCGAGGTTGTTCCAAAGCTTCCATATAAATTTTCATACAAATTCACCAGCGACGATGGTATTGAAAGGACAATGATGATCGAGGATTGGGAAATCGGAATGTTGTATTGGAATTGTTTGAAACGTCATGAGGGTGACGAAGCAAAAGCGTGTGATGACGTTAGGAAGAAATATTTTGATGATTTCGCCAAGACGAAAGACCTATATCTGTTTTTGGGCACCACCCGGGAGTTTCACATGATGGCACTTAATCCATTTGTCATCATTGGGACATTTCACCCGATAAAAATGACACAGTTTACTTTGTTCTAAATTCTTCGGTCAAAAAATCCACTTCTACAAGCCTGTTACCTTTTCGTCGGCTTATCGTATTGCATAAAGCAAATACTGTAAACCGACACAAACATGAAAAGGAACCACAATCAATTTTTGAGCAGCATTGCGATGGTCGCGATGCTGTTTTTTGTTTTTAATGTTCAGGCGCAGACCAATTTTCAGGTGAAATGGGCGATGGATCTTAACCTGATCGGTGTGTCGAGCCACGCGAATTTTTCTCCCTCCAATGCCGCGCTCTTCGGCGGGGCGAATACGTATGCTTTGAATGGTGGCTACGGATTTGGCGATGCGATTGTGGCGGGATATGTCGCGCGGCCGTGGCCTGCCAGCTTTTCAGCGGGTCGTTATGTAGAATTCAAATTCACTGCCAATTCATTCAAATACAACATTACCTCCATTTCTTTCCGGCTCCGGCGCTCTGCCGACGGGCCGCCGCAGATCAAGGTGCGGACGAGCATGGATAATTTTTCGGCTGACCTCGGGGCGTACACATTATCCGATGTGGCGAAGTTTAATTCTTATAGCATTCCCGTCAGTTTCAACAATTTGACGGCCAATACCTTTGCGCTGCGGATTTACGGTTATGGTTCAAACACGATTTACGGCACATTGTGGTTTGATGAAATCATCATCAATGGTCAGGTGCTGGCGATTATTCTGCCTGTCGATCTGACTTATTTTAAAGCAGAAAAGCGTGAGCGTAACATTGGTCTAAGCTGGGAGACAACCTGGGAGAAGAATAGTAAAGCATTTGAAATTGAGCGTAGTACGGATTTGCAAATATTCGAAACCATTGGAACATTAAACGCAGCGGGAGAAACTGCGGGGCGGACGCAGTACAATTTTACAGACGAAAATCCGCTTGCGTCAACGAGTTATTACCGCTTAAAAATGATTGATCAGGACGACAGCTTTTCATTTTCGAATGTGATCGATGTTGTGAATGTTCGTCAGGAAACCACATTGATTGTCGCCCCGAATCCTGCATCTCCTGAAAAAATTACATTTACCGGCCTGGCGGTTGATCCTTCTCAAATCAACCTGACCAGCATTACTGGAATTCCGATTTCCTTTCATTTTGAATCCGCAGGCACAAATCGGATGCATTTGTATCCTGACAAGCCTCTGAAATCCGGTTTGTATTTATTAACTTATCAAAAAAATGGACGCAAAGAACATGTTAAAATACTAGTTCCATAAACCATTCTGCGTTTAATTTGTAGAATCTAAATATGAAGTTCTTCGACATTCAATCGTTTAGATTACAACGTTCCGAAAAAATTAAAGGCCACAAGCCTATGTTGAGAAAAGTGCAGCCGAAAGTGTGGTGGATGGCGTTGTCTATCCTGGTTATTCTGGTGGTTTCCTGGGGGTTAGTCAGGAAAGGCAAATCGGAAAACGAACCGAAAATGGTGAACGGCAAGATGGTGTCCAACCTGGACCCCGCTCCGCTGGAAAAGCCGGATGCTGAAACTGCGCTCAAAATTGCCAAGATCGAAGAGATATTCCAGCGGAAAAGACGGGCTGGTTTTAATGGCAATGTGCTGGTTGTCCAGAAAGGTAAGTTGCTGTACCAGAATTCTTTCGGTTTTGCCCACATGAAGGAAAAAGACAGTCTGACGAGCGAGTCACGGTTTCAGCTGGCGTCACTTTCCAAACCTTTTACGGCGGTTGCGGTTTTAAAATTAATACAGGAAGGCAGGGTTAACCTTGACGATTCTGTTCAAAGGTTCTTTCCAGATTTTCCTTATCACGGCGTGAAAGTCGATATGTTGCTGAGTCATCGCAGCGGGCTTCCCAACTACATTTATTCTTTCGATGACAGCGTCCGTCACGGCAAGAAATATCCTGATAACCTGGACATTCTCGACTGGTACGCCAAAGTAAAACCTACGCCAACTCCTTACAACCGGCCCGGAAGGTCATTCAATTATTGTAACACCAATTATTGCGTGCTGGCGGCAATCGTCGAAAAAGTGACCGGCGAGCCTTTTGGTACCTTTTTAAACACAGAAATTCTGACACCGCTCGGCATGACCAATACATTCCTGGTCACCGATACCACCGCCAAAGCCATCGTCGGCCGCACAGCCGGCCATCAGTACGGACGCAGGCTGGAAAAAGATTATTATGATGATGTAGTCGGGGATAAAGGCTTGTATTCCACCACGGGCGACATTTACCGTTTTTATAATGGTCTGACACAAGGTTTGGTGATCGATAAAAAGCTGCTCGACGAGGCATTTAAGCCCCGCAGTTTCGAACGCGCAGGTATCCGGAATTACGGTTACGGGTTCAGGATGCACACCAAGGAGGACAATACGCCGCGCTTCATTTACCATGGCGGCTGGTGGAAAGGCTACAACACCATGCTTTGGATAGCGCCCGAGGACGATGCGGTGATTATTGTTTTGGGGAATACTTACAACCGCTCGACATACGATTTGAAAGAGCTTTTGCAGGTAATGCACGGTTCGGGCGCCATCGCGGATATCGAGAAAGAGATCTAGCATTGTTTGAATTCGGCTGTGAAATCAGGATATTTGCCGAACCATCGTTTTCCAGCACCTTATGCCCAATTCCGCATACTTTTTACCTGCCTGCCTGCTGCTGGGACTGCCATTTCTAAGTTTTCTGGTGCTTTGGCTTGGCGGAAAAAGTCTGAATAAAATGGCAGGCTGGGTAAGTGCAGGCGTCACAACACTGGGACTAATTATCGCCCTCCAATACGCTGATACAGAAGCAATCAACATTGTCCGTTTCGACTGGCTGAGCACCGGCGATACCAACATTACCTTATCTTTTCGCTTTGATATTCTGACCTGCGTGATGCTGGTGGTCGTGCATTTCGTGGCCGCGCTGGTGCAGCTATATTCCACGGCTTATATGCATGGCGATGCCAATTTGCACCGCTATTTCGCATTTATCCAGCTTTTCCTTTTCTCGATGATCGGCATTGTGCTGGCTGAAAGCTTGCTGGTGATGTACATTTTCTGGGAGCTGGTGGGATTATCGTCTTATCTGCTGATCGGTTTCTGGTATTTCAAACCCAGGGCAGTTTGGGCTGCGCAAAAGGCTTTTGTGCTCAACCGTATCGGTGATGCCGCATTTCTGACGGGTATATTAATGTTGTTTTACTATACAGGTTCTACCGACTTTGAGGTACTAACATTAAGAATTGCCGACATTAATCCCGGAATTTTGACCGCAATCGGTCTGTGTCTTTTCGGTGGCTGCGTCGGAAAATCGGCTCAATTCCCACTCTCCGGCTGGCTGCCCGACGCCATGGAAGGCCCCACGCCGGTTTCCGCATTGATCCACGCCGCTACGATGGTGGCGGCTGGTATTTTTCTTTTGGCAAGAATTTCCTTCCTCCTCACCTTCGATGCCCGGTTGGTCGTCACCATCATCGGTACCATTACCATGCTCACCGGCGCATTCAAAGCTCTGAATGCCTGGGATATCAAGCGCGTGCTGGCTTATTCTACCATGTCGCAACTGGGCCTGATGGTGATCGCCGTCGGTTTTGGAAGCTGGCAAACGGCATTGTTTCATTTGGTGACGCACGCATTTTTCAAAGCCGGACTTTTTCTCTCGGCAGGTTCGGTAATCCACGCAGTAACACCCTCAAATTCAGACGAAAATTTCGACCCGCAGGATATGCGGACGATGGGCGGATTGCGGGAAAAACTGCCGGTTACCTTCATTTGCTTTGCGGTTTGCGGCGCAGCATTGGCAGGGTTGCCCTTGTTTTCAGGGTTTCTTTCCAAAGATGCCATCATTACCGAAGGATTTTTGTGGGCTTCGGAATTTGGGATGATAGGCTACATTTTTCCGATTATCGTGATCTTCTCGGCAGGCTTGACAGCTTACTATATGACCCGGCAAATCTGGCTGGTGTTTTTTGGTGAAAAGCGGTTTGAAGCTTTTCCTTCGATACATCCGCACGAATCTCCTGCGGTAATGTGGCTGCCGATGGCGCTGCTGTCCGCATTATCGCTTTTCTTTTGGTTTTCAATCAATCCGTTCAATGCCGAGGGGTGGTTCCTGCATTTCATCGGCGGTGAAGAATCGGGACATTTATTCTGGGTACCGATCGTGGCGACAGCAACTACTTTGATCGCTATTTTTCTGGCTTACAGGCAGTTTCAAAAGGACGATCCGTTTTCAATAAAAGCTTCAACCCGGGAATCAGAAGTGGCAAATGTAAAAATCGGCTGGCTGCAGGATTATTCTCAGGAACATTACTTTATCAGGCCTTTTGCCTTCATTACCCGATATCTGCAAATATTTGAAAAGCGGATTGTTGATGGATTTATTGACATTGTTGCCAGGTGGAGCGTGATAGGCGCACATTTGATCGCCTGGATCGACCGGATTTTTGTCGATGGCGGGGTTAACCTGACTGTTTTTTCAATTCGTGCCGCCGGCCAAGCCGTCCGCAACGTACAGAATGGGAAAATCCAGTCTTACTACGTCGCTACCGCAGCGGGCGTATTTTTATTGATTTTGTGGCTGATGATGTTCTGAAAACAGGGCCTGGCCGCATTTAAATACCTATTTGATGATCGATCATATACTTTCCCTCTTAGTTGCCATACCCTTGCTGGGCGCGTTGGCCGTCGCCGCCTGGCCTTCCCCGAAAACCGAAAATTTCCGCATTATCGCCCTCGCAGCATTGGTTTTGGATCTGCTGGTGGCGATTCTTTTATATGCATCATTTCAAAATCAAAATCCGGGACATCAGTTTAGTGAGGTAACCGACTGGATTACATTGCCTATCGGCTCGCTGGGCGTCGTTTCGATCGATTATGCCATGGCCGTGGATGGTATTAGTATGCCACTGGTGCTGCTGGCGGTGGTCGTTTTGCTGGTAGGGGTAGTCAGTTCCTGGAATATTGTTCAAAAAACGAGGGCTTATTTTGCATTGTACCTGCTGCTGACGGGTAGTGTGATCGGTTGTTTTCTGGCGCAGGATTTCTTCCTTTTCTATCTTTTCTTCGAATTCATGCTGCTGCCGATGTATTTCCTGATCGGACTTTGGGGCGGGCCAAGAAGAGAATATGCAGCACTAAAATTCTTTATTTATACATTTTTTGGCTCATTGCTGATCCTGATCGTCATGATCGGCCTGTACCTTTCGGTCATCGATCCGCTGGAAACCGCGCGCGCAGTCGGCATTTTGGGCATGGACGATGCGGCGCATCCTGACATTATTCCGCAAATCCAGCAGTGGCTCATCGACGGGAAAATCGCGCCGGAGCAGCTGATACATACATTCCGTTTCGCCTACCTGGCCGATCCCGGCAATTACATTCCCGGCTCGTTGCTCAGTCTTACTTCGCAATATTCCATCGCCGACATTCCTTTGCGCCTGCTGGCATTCTGGTTTTTGTTCATCGGTTTCGCCGTCAAACTTCCTGTCGTGCCGGTACATACCTGGCTGCCCGACGCCCACGTAGAGGCACCTACACCCATTTCCGTAGTTCTGGCTGGTATTTTGTTAAAAATAGGAGGTTACGGTTTTATCCGGATCGTCGATGGATTTTTCCCGCTCGAAGCTCAGTACAGCATGATCCCGCTGGCAATTTTCGGAATGATTTCGATTGTCTACGGAGGTTTCAATGCATTGGGGCAGACCGATTTAAAGAAGATGATCGCCTACTCTTCCGTCTCGCACATGGGTTTCGTACTGCTGGGCATCGCCGCATTCACCGCCGAAGGTATCAACGGAGCAATCTACCAAATGGTCAGCCATGGCGTACTTTCCGCCATGCTTTTCCTCCTCACCGGCGTCCTCTACGACCGTACCCACGACCGCCGCATCGACCATTACCGCGGCCTGATCGGCGTCATGCCACATTACACCATCATCACCGGCATTGCCTTTTTTGCATCCCTGGGCTTACCCGGATTTTCCGGTTTCGTAGGCGAATTGTTCACATTGATGGGCGCATTCCAATCCAACTCCCTGCCCGTCTGGATCCCTGCCGTATCAACATTAGGCATCGTCCTCGCCGCCGCCTACTTCCTCTGGACCTACCAGCGCATGTTCTTCGGCGCCTTCTGGTATAAAAACCACCAGTCGCAAGTGCTCACTGACTTGACGATCAGGGAAAAAGGAATGTTATTCCCACTGGTTTTACTGACGATTCTGCTGGGAATTTTGCCGGGAATTTTGTTCAATATCAGTGGACCTACCGTGCAGGGGTGGCTTGAAGGATTGAGGTAAGAGTTATTTTGTCAGAAAATCGTCCCTGTTTTCAGGAGTGATAATCTCGGTCTTTGCGTGTGGATATGCTTCCAGAAATGTGGAT
This sequence comes from Dyadobacter luticola, assembly GCF_005860805.1. Classification (GTDB taxonomy): domain Bacteria; phylum Bacteroidota; class Bacteroidia; order Cytophagales; family Spirosomataceae; genus Dyadobacter; species Dyadobacter luticola. The sequence continues at coordinate 448,567 of NZ_VCEJ01000004.1, forward strand.
GGAAATCTTTTTTTAGCAGCTGCGCTCCATTTAAATTCAATGGCTCTGAGCTGGTTTCCGGTTTGTTCGATATAGTCAATTTCCTGCTGCTGCGTGGTACGCCAGAAATAAATCTTCGCATCCATCTCCTTCTCATTTAAAAGCTTTTTACGCTCACTGATGAGATAATTTTCCCACAATGCACCTGTGTCGGTTCTGCTGCTCAATGCATTAAAGTTGTTATTAACTGCATTAATGATCCCATTATCATAAAAGTAGATTTTCCGGCCTTTCTTAATTTCATTTCGCACATTGCCTGCAAATGCCGGCACCGTAAAAATCACAAATGCTTTTTCGAGCAAGTCGATATATTTTTCAACAGTCTTATTGTCGGCCTGCACGAGCCTGCCTATTTCCGTCACATTCACTTCACTGCCGACTTGCAGGGCGATCGCCTTCACGATTTTTTCCAATAACACCGGTTTTTTAATCTGTTCCAAGATCAAAAGGTCTTTGTATAAATAGCTGTTTGCAATCAGTTTAAGATGTTTTTCAGCATTATTCGGGTCTACGATAATTTCGGGGTAAGATCCATAGATGAGCCTTTGTTCCAAAAGCCTTTGTTCGGTTAGAAAATCTGTGTGCTTAATCAGTTCGCCATAAGATAGGGGCAGAAGCCGCATTTCATATCGCCTGCCGGTCAGGGGCTCGTTAATGCTACCTGCTAATTCAAAAGAAGAAGAGCCTGTCGCGATTACCTGAACTGACTTGAATTGATCGACGATAATTTTGATAACAATTCCAATTTCCGCGATTCGCTGAGCTTCGTCAATGAAGACGATTTCATTGTCACCTATAATTCTTTCCAGTAAAGTGGCATTTGGTTTCAGAAAAAGGCCTCGGATATCAGCATCGTCACCATTTAGTCGGAGTACCTTTTTGCCCAAATTTTCAAGAAGCTGCTCGGAGAAGGTAGTTTTGCCCGCCTGCCTGGGTCCGTAAATGATGAAGGCTTTCCTTTTGAAAAGGTGTTCTAGGGCGAAGTTGAGCTGGTTTCTGGCTATCATATCAATAAGCGGTTCCAACAAAACTATAATATTTTTGGATTCAAATCCATTTTAATCATAATATTTAAGGATTTAAATCCATTTATATTATGATTATTTTGGATTTGAATCCATTTTCATCATGTTTTTGACCCTCTATCTTCCAAAAATCTGATCCAGGCTAAACCGGTTCTTTTTAGCCAAAGCTTCCAATCTCTGCTGCTGATCCGCAGTCAAAACTCCGATCATTTCAATTCTTTTTTCTTCGGCCAACTGTTTTTTATCACGCCGTTTTGAATCGCTTTTGCGGGAAATTTTTCTTTCCAGGCGGGCGTAGCGGCGGTCGATTTTTTTGAATTGTTTCAGTTGGCGTTTGCTTAGGTCCAGTTCTGCGGAGAACTTATCGAGGTTCTTTTCGAGGCGGCGGTTGTTGAGCTTGCTGTTGGAGATTTGTTCTTCGGTCTGGAAATCGTCGTCGTGGTTGGACGTGCTGGCAGTCTTGGAAGTTGCGCAGCCGGTAAACCACAAGGCGGTTACTACAAAACAGAGCATCAGGAATTTTTTCATGGGGCGAGATTAACTATGGATTAAAATGTGATGCTTATAACGTAAAGCGGCTGCAGAAAAATATAAAATGTGTATTATTAACCTTCGTAAGTAGTATTTTTTAGCATCTTTGCAGTAGGTATGGTATATTTTATTTCAATGTCCGGCTGTTTTTCCAAATTTTATTTCCTTTTACCCTTTTTTATCAAATGAAAGAAAGTACCCCTCCGCAAAGGTTGTTGTCGCTGGATACATTGCGTGGTTTTGATATGTTCTGGATTTCGGGTGGCGAAGAAATTTTCGCTGTGCTCGCCAAAGTGACCGGTTGGTCGTGGGCGATTTTCCTGGCGCACCAGTTTACCCACCCCGATTGGAACGGTTTCCGGGCGTACGATCTGATCTTCCCGACATTCCTTTTTATGGCCGGTGTTTCGGTACCATTTTCCCTGGGAAGCCGGCTTGAAAAAGGCGTCCCACCGTCTGATCTGATCCGCAAAGTAATTCAGCGGGGATTGATCCTGGTACTTCTGGGCATCATTTACAATAACGGAATTTTCGAAACCGAGTGGCATAACATGCGGTATCCCAGCGTTTTGGCGCGGATAGGTCTCGCGGGAATGTTTGCCCAGATCATTTATTTATACACAGGAAAAAAAGCGCGCTGGATCTGGTTCGCGGGTTTGCTGATCGGTTACTACTTATTTATGCAGTTTTACCCGGTCCCGGGATGTGGCGCCGGACTCATGACGATTGAATGTAACCCAGCCAGTTATTTTGATAAAATGCTGATTCCCGGACGTTTGCATCTTGGGATTCATGATCCGGAAGGTTTGGTTTCGACCATTCCGGCGATTGCGACAGCATTGATGGGTATTTTTGCAGGTGAACTTTTGAGAACGAGCGAGGAGATTATTTCTAAAAACATGAAAGTGATTTACCTGCTCTTCGCGGGTATCGTAAGTTTGCTGGTTTGCCTGGTCTGGGATTATTTCTTCCCGATCAATAAGAATCTCTGGACGAGTTCGTTCGTGCTTTGCGCAGGCGGGTTCAGCACATTGCTGCTGGCTCTGTTTTACTGGATCGTCGACGTGCTGAATTACCGCAGATGGACGCTGTTTTTTGTTGTGATCGGGATGAATTCCATCGTGATTTATATGATCGGCCGGTTCATTTCATTCAGTTATACAGCCGAGGCACTTTTTGGAGGGATACTCAGTTACTTCCCTCACCCGGTTGAGGCGATGGGTGAAGTTTTCGCCTTTCTGGCCGTCCAGTGGGCATTTATGTATTTGTTATACAGAAACAAACTGTTCCTGAAAGTCTAGCATTAACCAATAACCCTTCACCTTTTCATCCTTTATTCTTTCCTTTTCAAAACCGACTAAATGTCAATCGAAGTAACCAATCTCACAAAAGTTTACGGGGCGCAGCGGGCGATAGATGGGATTTCATTTACATTGAAAAAAGGGGAAATCGTAGGTTTTCTTGGGCCAAATGGTGCGGGTAAGTCTACGACCATGAAGATATTAACGGGTTATCTTAAACCGACCGAGGGTTTGGCGAAAGTTTCGGACTTTAATGTGGTTGAACAGCCGATGCCCGCCAGAAAATCCATCGGTTACCTGCCTGAGCATAATCCGCTCTACCTGGATATGTTCGTGACGGAATTCCTGCTTTTTTCGGGGAAATTGTACGGAATGTCAGGTGCAACATTGAAAACGCGGGTGGAAGAAGTGATCGCCATGTGCGGGCTTGAACCGGAGAAAAAGAAGAAGATCGGTCAGCTTTCCAAAGGTTACCGCCAGCGGGTAGGATTGGCGCAATCGTTTTTGCACGATCCGCAGGTTTTGATCCTGGACGAACCTACTACCGGCCTCGATCCCAACCAGATACAGGAAATCCGGGAGGTGATCCGCACGGCTGGGAAGGATAAAACGGTACTTTTTTCGACCCATATTATGCAGGAAGTGGAAGCTTTGTGCGACCGGGTTATTATCATTAATAAAGGAAAGGTGGTGAGCGACAGTTCGCTGGATGAACTGCGTTCGACGGGGAATTCGCTGGAAGAAATTTTTAAAAACCTTACCCGGAGCGAGTAGCAGCTAACTTTATTGTGAAGAAAGTAGTTGCTCAGACAATTATTAGAATTGCCTTAAAACTTCATTTTTTTGGATTAAAACGGAAATGAAAATTGTTATCCATGTAACTGTTGATAAACTCTGAGAATCAATGTTAAATTCGAATAACCTAACATTCCCTCGTTAAAGTCAGTGATCCAGATATGAAAAATTGGTTTTTCGGCCGGTTTCGTGTTCTTGCAAGTGTCATTTTATTGGTTGTTCTGACATCGGTCGCTTCCGTAGCCTGGAAGCATTTGAGTGTTGGGATGCCGGTTATTGGGGAGGCAAAGGTTGTTAAAAAGCAATTGAAAAAAGCCCCAAAAAAACGTGCTGATCCGGTGCTTGTCCTGCCTGAAAATGAGTGGGTCGACAGCACACTGAATTCCATGAGCACTGAGGAGAAGATCGGGCAGCTTTTCATGGTGGCTACATTTTCAAACCGTGACGATGCACATTATAAATACATTGATCGCCTGATCAATGACTTTCATATCGGCGGACTTATCTTCTTCCAGGGCGGTCCGGTAGGGCAGGCGCAGCTCACAAACCGCTACCAAGCGCAATCAAAAGTTCCTCTTTTTATTGGCATCGACGGCGAGTGGGGCCTGGGTATGCGTCTAGACAGCACGATTTCTTTTCCGAAACAAATGGTGCTCGGCTCCATCCAGGACAACCAGCTCATTTACCGCATGGGCAGCGACATTGCCAGACAATGCAGCCGCCTCGGAATCCAGATCAACTTCGCGCCGGTGGCCGACATTAACAGTAATCCCGCTAATCCGGTGATTGGTATACGTTCGTTCGGCGAAGACCGCGAGAATGTGACCCGCAAGGCTGTGGCTTATATGAAAGGTTTGCAGCATAATAAAGTGATCGCGACTGCCAAACATTTCCCCGGCCACGGCGATACAGATGCAGATTCTCATTTTACACTGCCGGTACTGACACATTCGTTGGAGCAGCTGACTGAAACTGACCTGTATCCTTACCGCGAAATGATTGCCGATAGTTTGATGGGTGTTTTGAATGCACATTTGAATGTTCCGGCGCTGGATAGCACGCCAAACCAGGCCAGCTCGCTTTCTGATAAAGTGGTGAATGGTTTGCTGCGTAAAGACTTAGGATTCCGCGGATTGGTTTTCACCGACGCGATGAATATGAAAGGTGTTTTGAAAAATGGTAAAGCTGCTGACGTGAACCTGAAAGCGGTTGTAGCTGGAAATGATGTGCTGCTTTACCCTGAAAGTATCGCCGAAACTGTCGCCAAGATCAAGGAAGCGATTGATAAAAAGATCATTAGCGAGAAAATCATTGATGATAAGGTAAAAAGGATTTTGCAGGCTAAATACTGGGCCGGACTGAGCAAGTACACACCGATTGACATTAACAATCTTTATACCGACCTGAACCAGGAAAGCAGCAAGGAACTGTACCGCGAACTTTGCGAGGCTTCCGTCACTGTCGTCAAAAATGATAATAACCTGCTGCCGATCGGCTCGGTGATGGACCAGAATATGGCGTCGGTGAGCATCGGGGAGGGGAGCAGTGTCGCGTTTCAAAAAATGCTTTCGACTTACAAGCCAATGCGGTCTTACGCATTTTATGAAGGGCCGTCGTCGCAGGAGCAGATTTCTCAGATGCTGACTTATTTGCAACCTTACAATACGGTTATTGTTGACATTCACGGCATTGCGTCCAACCCAAAAAGAAATTACGGGGTGACTTCCGGCATGGCGGATTTTGTCAGCCAGTTGAAACAACAAAATAAAAAAGTGATCCTGTGCCTTTTCGGGTCGCCTTACAGCATTCAGTTTTTTCCTGAAACCGATGTTTTAATTTGTGCCAATCAGGATGGTCAGGATCCGCAGGAAATTGTGCCGCAGGTGATTTTTGGCGCGCTGAGCTCGAAAGGCAAGCTGCCAGTTTCGGTGCTTTCTTTTAAATCTGGCACTGGGGTGAATACGACTTCGATCAACCGCATCGCATTTGGAACACCCGAAAGTGTGGGCATGAATGGTACCTTTTTAAAACGCATCGATGACATCGCCAATGCGTCCGTCGCGGATCATGTTTTTCCTGGCTGCGAAGTTCTTGTGGCGCGCAGGGGTAAAGTCATTTATGATAAACAATTTGGCGGACTGAGTTATAAAACGGCAGAAAAGGTGACGCCTGAAACGATTTATGACCTGGCTTCTGTCACCAAAGTCTCCGCCACCTTGCAGGCGATCATGTTGCTTTATGACCGCAAGCTAATTGATCTTGATACGAAAGCATCAACCTATCTGCCTGAACTGGTAGGTACTAATAAGCAGAATTTCACCATTCGTGACCTCTTATTGCATCGCTCGGGTCTGGTATCATTTTATCCCCCGCTTTGGGACCGTACCAAAACCAGCGCGGGCGGGCTGCTTCCGGAATATTACAGTTCACGGGCCGATACGTCCTATTATTTGCAGGTGGCTCCGAAGCTTTTTGCCAAAGGAGCATTGCGTGATTCGGTGTGGAATTGGGTGATCGAGTCGCCGATGAACAACCGGAAAGAGCGCAGTGGCAGCTACGGTTTTCTGTACAGCGACCTCGGGTTTTTGACCTTACAAAAAGTGGTAGAAAGGATTACCGGACAATCGCTGGACATTTTTGTGGCGGCCAACATTTACGATCCGCTGGGTTTGGCATACCTGGGATTCAATCCGCTGAGACGTTTTCCCGAGAAACAAATTGCACCGACAGAGAATGATTACCGGTTCCGCGGGCAACTTTTGCAAGGTACCGTGCACGATCAAATGGCCGCAATTGTGGGCGGCGTTTCGGGACATGCGGGGCTTTTTGGTACGGCGCGTGACCTGGCGATTTTGTTTCAAATGAACCTTTGGAAAGGGAATTATGCCGGAAAACGGTATTTCGAGCAAGCCACGGTCCCTTTCTTTTCGCGGGTGTATGATGAGTCGCATCACAGAGGTTTGGGTTGGGATAAAGCGCCCGGCGATGGCGGCAGTTCGTACGTTTCGCCCCAGGCTTCGGTCAATTCCTTCGGACATACAGGGTTTACCGGTACCATGGTTTGGATGGACCCGGAAGAGGACTTATTGTTTATATTTTTGTCCAATCGCGTGAATCCCGATCCTGAAAATACGAAGATTACAACCCAGTGGACACGCCGAAAAATCCAGGACATTGTGTACAGTTCGCTCCTGGAAAGGAAAAGCCAGCTTCCGTAATGTGGTTTAAGTGTATTTGAAAAATATCTCTAACTTTACCAATCAAACTGGTAGAGGAAAGATATTTAGACGATTACATGAAACAAACATTTACCTGCAAAGCCCTTTTTTTAACATTTCTCGCCACGCTTTTCTCAGTGGCAATTTCACTAGCGCAAACGATCACCGAGGTTAAGGTCACGCCTGAGTCCGTATGCTCGGGGCGGTCGATATCTGTTGCATTTACTGCATCAGGCTTTTCCAGTGGGACAACTTATACAGTGCAACTATCAGATGCGACTGGATCATTTGCTAATCCATTGGAAACTGCTACTGGTACGTCAAGTCCGATAAATATAGCAGTCCCCCCAAATGCAACTGCTGGCGAGGGTTATAAGGCGAAAGTGCTAGTTATCACTCCGGCAAATGCGGGTTCAGAAAGTACCGCATTTAGTGTCAAAGCAACCCCAGCTACGCCATATAGCGGAGTCTATCCAGGTTTTTGTGTTGGTGACACAAAAGCCGCTCTTCCAGTTTCGACAACTCCAGGAACAACCTTTACATGGTATGCTCCAGATGGTACACCGCTTTCTGGAACACCTGTTATAAACACATCGTACTCACATATAGGTGGAAATTATGTTTATTCTCAAACGGTAAATGGTTGTGAAAGTGGGAAGGCCACAATAATGGTAAACGTTTACGAAGTCGCTCATCAACCTAGCGTTACTCCACCAGCGCCTATTTGCCAGAATTCCGCAATAACTTCTGATATTCTTAAAAACGCGGTTTTTGCCAGTGCACCTGGTGGATCTAGCGCTCAATTAACTTGGTATGAAAGTGAGACAGGTGGAGGTACCCAAACAACCCCTACTCCTTCCACATCCACAGTGGGAACAAAGGATTATTTTGTTACTGCTGATTATGCACTTGCTTGTGAAAGCCCAAAAGTAAAAGTTACTGTTACAATTAAGGAAGCTCCTGTAAAACCTGTTCCGCTTTCTTCATCAATTTCATATACGCTTAATGCATCTACGGCAATAATTCCTGATCCTACAGGAACTAGCGGAGCTACGTTCAAATGGTATGATGTGGAGACAGCGGGAAGCCCACTTCCAGCAGCTCCAAAACCATCAAGTGCCGTGGCTGGTACAAAAAGCTATTGGGTAAGCCAAATCGTAAATGGTTGTGAAAGCGAACGCTCAGAGATAGTCGTAACTATAAGTGCGTGCACCCCCCCTGCCGCACCGGCAGTTTCCGACGTGAACAAGAAAATCGGCGATCCAGAGTTCACTTTGAATGCAACTGGTGAAAATTTAAAATGGTATACTTCTGCAACCGGAGGAGATGGTACAACCGTTAAGCCTAAACCGTCCACTGCCACTGCTGGAACTACCAGCTACTTTGTGACTCAGACGGTAGGTGGATGTGAAAGCCCTAGGGCGGAAATTAAGGTAATCGTAGCGGCCTGCACACCTCCTGATCCACCCAAAGTTGCGAATGTTAGTTATACTTTAAATGCTCCAACGAAAGCACTTGAGGCCGATGGAATTAATCTGAAATGGTATACTTCTTCAAGTGATGTAACTGGATCGGCAACATCACCTAAACCATCCAGCGGAACAATTGGAGTTACAAGTTATTTCGTGACGCAATCATCGGCTTCTGGTTGCGAAAGTGCCAGGGCAGAAATCAAAGTTACTGTAACCGCATGTACGCCGCCGGATGCGCCAACAGTAGCTGACGTTTCGTATTGTTTTGGTAAAACGGTGACACCGCTAACAGCAACAGGTATTGGTCTCAAATGGTACAATGCAAATGGAGATCTTCTTGGTTCTGCTCCAACACCTTCGACTAATGCTGCTGGAACAGTTTCCTACTTCGTGACACAAACGGTTGGTGCTTGTACAAGTTCAAAGGCGGAAATCAAGGTAACAGTTAATCAAACTTCCCCACCAGCGGTCGACAATATCGATTATTGTTTAAATGCGACTGCTCCAACGCTTACGGCTACCGGCACATCATTGCTTTGGTATACTGCGTCCAGCGGCGGGACCGGATCTGCTTCGGCGCCCACGCCAACTACTAATAGTTTGGGTACAAAAAGCTATTTTGTAAGCCAGACAGTAAATGGTTGCGAGAGCGCGAGAAGCGAATTGAAAGTGACTGTCAAAAATTTGTCTGCGCTGCCCACAGTTACCTCGCCTGTTAGTATCTGCCAAAATTCTGACGCAACGGCTCTAACTGTTACTGCAACGTCACCAAAATGGTATACTACTGCGACAGGGGGGACAGCGCTAGGTGCAGCTCCCATCCCAGTCACTACAACAGCTGGAACGACCAGCTATTATGTCAGTCAGACAGCTGCGACACTTTGCGAAGGTCCACGGGCTAAAATTGATGTAGTCGTAAACGCTACTCCCGCGGCACCGACTGTTAAAGCGTTGGACTATTGCGTTGGCATCAAGGCCGATCCTCTGACGCCCTCTGGGACCACTTATAAATGGTATGCTGCCCTGACAGGTGGTACTGGTACAGGAACGGCTCCTATTCCATTAACTACAACCGCTGGCGTAACCTCTTTTTATGTTACGCAATTAAGCGCATACGGATCACTATCTTGCGAAAGCCCACGCGCTAAGCTGGATGTGACCGTCAATCCAACACCAGCAAACCTGGCGGCACTTTCCGAAGCGTATTGCCAGACAAGAGGAGATTCAACCTACACATTCCCGACAAAAGCGGCGGACGGAAACACATTGAACTGGTATACCGCAGCATCAGGCGGGACCGGCTCTGCGACTACGCCGACCGTCAATGCTAAAACTGCTGGCGAAGCGACATTCTATGTCACACAGAAATCAGCGAAAAACTGCGAAAGTCCGGCGCGTGTAGCGCAGAAGGTGCGCATCAAGAAATTACCGAATGTTCCAACAATCGAAAAGCCTTCAATCGAATATTGCCAATTTATCAAAGTAGATCCTTTGACTGCGACGCCTGTTACCAATGCTACTTTGAACTGGTATGACAGCCAGACTGGCGGAAGCGGAAGCAATACTGCGCCAACTCCTTCTACTGCCGAGGGTGGGACAAAGTCTTATTTCGTGGCACAAACATTGGAAGGGTGTACCAGCGACCGTGCGAAAATCGATGTCAAAATCAACACAACACCGGTTCCAGACACTAAAACATCCCTTGCATATTGCCAGAATGAAGTGGCACCGAGATTGGAAGCGACTGGTAATGTTTTAAAATGGTACCGCTCGGCGGATGCTACGGAATTTCAGGGCGTCCCCTTCACGCCATTTACCGAAAAGGTACAGGATTACTCGTTTTTTGTAACCCAAACCGGTGCTACGAATGGTTGCGAAAGTCCGAAAGAAGAGATCAAAATTCACATTAAGTCGCTGCCATCGGCCACGATTACCGGTAACTCTACCATTGATCTGGGCAGCACGGCGAATATCAACATTAAGTTTACCGGCGACGGTCCCTGGATTTATGCGCTTTCAAATGGTTTGACCGACACAACCGACCAATCGAACCACCAGGTGGAAGTGAAGCCGAGCACGACGACCACGTATGTCGTGACCGAGGTTTCCAATGCTTGCGGCAAAGGTTTGCCGATCGGAAGCGCGCTGGTGACGGTGAAAGTGCCGACGATCAATTCAGGAAATCCATCTGTTGCGGAAGTTTGCGCAGGAAAAACATTCAGCGTTCCTTTCCAGCAGTCTGGCGATTTTCCTTCTGAAAATACCTTTAAAGTACAGATCGCGGCCAACAACGAAGACGCGCAGTTCCGGACCATCCCATCGACCGCGACCAATAACATCGTAACTGCGACATTCCCTGATACAACCAAAGGCGGGAGCTATTTTGTACGGGTGATCAGCTCAGGCGCGAATGCCGAATTTACAGTGAAAGGTAGTGTCAGCGCAATTACGATCACCGCAAGTCCGCTCCCGATAGCAACATTGACCGGCACGCAAACGATCCTGGTAGGTGAAAGTGCGAATCTCAAAGCGGAAATCACCGGCAGATCACCCTGGACACTGACCTTGAACAATGGCACGAAGGATACCTTGATCACAGCTTCCGTTACACCCTATACGTTTAGGGTAACGCCAAAGACAACTTCGACCTATACCATCACAAGAGTAACGAATGGCTGCGGTATTGGAAACGGCGTCGGCTCGGCAAGGGTGCAGGTAGATCCGATCCTGGGCGTAGAGCCATCGAAATCTGCCGACTGGGTGAAAGTGTATCCGACTATGATCCAGGCGAATTGCATTGTGGAGATCACTGGTACCTTGGTGCCAAAACAGGCGTCGGTTGAGGTGGTTGATCTGAGCGGCCGGTCGAGAGCGATAAATGTGATCCGCGAAAAAACGACAGAGATCAATTTCAGCAGCTATCCATCCGGTTTGTACCTGCTGCGCATCAAAAACGGTGATCAGAGCACGGTGCAGCGGGTGATGAAACCTTAAATATTGAGCATTAAAAAAAACAAAACAGGACGTCATACCGATGTCCTGTTTTTTATTGATAAACCAAATGGATATACAAGCGGACATTCTGGACGGCTACTTTATGGCCGAGGCGCTGCGGCTGGCGCATAAGGCCTACGACGCCGGCGAGGTTCCGGTGGGGGCACTGGTAGTAAGTGGCGAAAAGGTCCTTGGAAAGGGCTTTAACCAAACTGAATTATTGCGCGATGTAACTGCCCACGCCGAAATGATCGCGATCACAGCGGCTTCAGACCATTTGGGTGCCAAGTACCTAACCGATTGCACATTGTACGTCACGCTCGAACCTTGTGTCATGTGTGCGGGTGCTTTATACTGGACACAAATGAAGCGGGTGGTGATAGGGGCATCGGACGAAAAGCGCGGTTTCACGCGTCTTGGAAAACCCATTTTACACCCAAAAACCCAGCTCACGAAGGGCATTTTGGCGGCGGAATCGCAGGAATTGCTGCTCAAATTTTTTAGGCAATTAAGAACATAAAGCGTTTTTCTGCTGTTAGCCAACTGATAAAGCAGATTTATTAATCTTAAACTACACAGAAAATGGCATTTACACTTGATCCCTTACCTTACGCAAACAATGCATTGGAGCCGCATATCGATGCATTGACTATGGAGATACATCATGACCGTCACCACCAGGCTTATGTTACCAACCTGAATGCAGCAGTAGCAGGAACCGAATTGGAAGGCAAAACAATAGAAGATATTATTGCAAACATCAGCAAGGCGCCTGCGCCAGTTCGGAATAACGGCGGCGGGCACTGGAACCACAGCTTTTTCTGGAAATCACTTTCTGCAAGCGGTGGCGGAGAGCCAACCGGCAAACTGGCTGAGGCGATCAATGCGAAATTTGGCTCGTTTGCTGCTTTCAAAGACGAATTCAAAAAAGCAGCCATCGGCCGTTTCGGGTCAGGCTGGGCATGGCTGATCAAATCCGGCGACGGCGTTGCGATCACTTCTACGCCAAACCAGGACAACCCATTGATGGACATCGCCGAAGTAAAAGGCACACCGATCATCGGTCTGGACGTTTGGGAACATGCTTACTATCTGAAATACCAAAACAAGCGTCCTGACTACATCGAAGCATATTGGAATGTAGTGGATTGGAAAGCCGCTGACGCGCTTTTCACTTCGGCGAAGTAATCGTCTGATATATAGGCAAAGGGTTTGCAGCTGCTAAATTTTTAGATAAAATCTCTTGCAAGCTGTAAACCTTTTGTTACTTTTGTGTCCTCGAAAACGGGATTATCCGTGTTTGAGAAGAATAAACGGAGGTTGTAGCTCAGTCGGTTAGAGCGCTAGATTGTGGTTCTAGAGGTCGCGGGTTCGAGACCCGTCTCCCTCCCTTGAAATAAGTTCAAAGTCAAACAAAATGCCTGTAAATCAATGATTTGCGGGCATTTTTGTTTTTCAGATCATATCAAAAAATGCAAAAATTCCCATGTTTTCAGTGAGTCTTTCGTGTAGTTCACTCACTTTGAGAAAAAGACTCACTGGAAACGGCATAACAAATTGATAGACAACCTGTTCACCGCATGGACATCTTGACTGGCAAGCGTGGTAGCTCGATATTTAACCACTTTTAAACGCTTGTGTTATGTTGGAAAAAACATTCGGCCTGCTTTTCTATTTAAAGCCCGCCAGAAATCAAAAAGGAACAGTTCGCTACGTTTACCTGCGAATTACCGTCGACGGCAAGGTCGCCGAGCTATCTACCAAGAAGCTATGGAATACCGAAAGGTGGAATTCCTCAGTCGGACGCCCCGCCGGAAACAAAGAAGATGCCAAAACGCTCAATGCGTATTTGGACATGCTTACTGCCAAAGTGTATCAGGCCAAGAAGATTCTTACCGAAGATGATAAAGAAATTTCTGCGGAAGGCTTGAAAAACATTTTGCTTGGCAAAAGCAATGAGACCCGTACCATTCTTGAAGTCTTTGCGCACCATAATGAGCAGATGGAAGCGCTGGTCGGCCAGGAGTTCGCACCACTCACTTTGAAGCGCTACAAGACCGCTAAGGAGCATACTGCTTCCTTCATCAAATGGAAGTACAAGAAGGATGATATGGAGATCAAAGATCTAAACTTCGAGTTCATTACGGAATTTAACTTCTGGCTCCGTAGCGCACGAGGTTGCAACCATAACTCCGCGATTAAGTACATGAGCAATCTGAAAAAGGTTGTACTGATTTGTGTTAATAACAAATGGTTGAAGAAAGATCCGTTTCAGGGATTTAAGCTGACCAAGAAGGAAGTGGTGAAGAATCCGTTGTCTCGGGATGAACTGAAACGGCTTACTGAGAGAGTTTTCGAAGTCGAACGGATCAGCCAGGTGCGGGACATTTTTCTTTTCTGCTGCTACACCGGGCTCGCTTATGTCGATGTGAAGCAGTTGAAGACTACAGATATTGTCGTGGGAATGGATGGTGAGCCATGGATTGACACCACCCGGCAGAAAACGGATGCCCCTACACGTATTCCTCTGCTGCCTACTGCGCTCGATATCGTCGAGAAGTATAAGGAGCATCCGCAGTGCTGTAATAAGGGCGTCGTGCTGCCGGTGCTGAGTAATCAGAAGATGAATGCTTACTTGAAGGAGATTGCTAACCTTTGCGGGATTTCGAAGACGCTCACTTTTCATATCGCGAGGCATACTTTCGCTACTACCGTGACGCTGAGTAATAAAGTGCCGATTGAGACGGTTTCCAAGATGCTCGGGCATCGGTCTTTGAAGCAGACTATGATTTATGCCAAGATCTTGGACGTGAAGATTAGTGAGGATATGAAGGGGTTGCGGGAGCGATTGAAGGGGATGTAGGGTTGTAAGAGCGAAGCGTCAATCGCGGAGGCTTGGCGTTTCGCTCATTGCAAACAGATAATACTAAACATATCATTTTGTTATACAATAAAATATTATTTGGTTTGGGGTTATTTGAAGTATTCTATCATGTAGCACTGATCCGACGTTTAGTTACAACCATCTAAAAGTAAAACTCTACTCAAAATCGTTATTAATCAGTGACTTATGCCAATCTTCTAACCCGTATTCTCTTTTTAAAACACTTGTATATCTTTCAAAAAAGTCATTGTCAAGTATATAAGGAATAAATGGCCGAAGGATTGTTGGTGTAAAGCATGGTCTATCAATTGTGTAAGTCTGACCTGCTAACGACTCGAACCCCAAATAACCATGTTCCATCAATTCAGTGACATGGGATAAAGTATAGGCTTCGGATAGGTTTAGATTTTTAAACTTTAGTTTCTGTGAGGGCGAAAATTGTTCAATGCTAAATATTCGTTTATCATTAGAATAAAAATCCCCTTCCAATTGATCATATAGGTAAGCAAAGATCTCTTGGAACTGTTCATTCCCTCTGTGACTGTAACTATCTGATTTTAAAAGAAAACTGCGTTCACGTTTCAATTTAAAAACCCTTTTACTCATCAGAAAGGTGAATATGTTATCATCTACAACCAAATTTTCATTATGTTCAAGACATACATATAAGCTGTCGATGCTAACATCATGATAGCCTTCCCTCCCCCAGCTTCCGGCAGACGTACTTATAAATAGAGCAACCTTTCCTAGCTCTTCATCACTTTTTTCCAGATCATCCAATGAGATGTTACGATATTTACTAATCTCCACATCTCTAATATAGCCCCGTAACCCATCAATAGTTATACTCTGGAGATTTTCTGGTGACAGTCGATACTTATTGTTCGAATCAGTAGTATCAACTGTCTCAATCGAGGAATTATGAAAGACAAGTTCATTAGTGCCATTTCTAAGAAAGTAAGGCCGTTGGCGTTTTACCCCCAAATACGCTCCATATGTATTATCAATGACATTGATTGTCTCTAAATTTCTTTTGAATCTTTTAAAATCCGCGGCGTCGCTGGATTTAAATACTTCAACATCCGCTACCCACTCAATTTCATCATTATAGAAAATGCTCGTCCAATTGACTAAATTCTTATAGTTGATGAGATCTTCATTCAAAAATGGTTTATACCTACAAATATTTTTAAGTTGTGAATCACGGGGATCTGACGTAAGGAAATAGTTAAGGGATCTGCGACTTGACTCAGTGTTCCTAAACAAGTCAGAATATGTAACCAAATCTCTATCAATAATATATCTTCGTGCGGAATTTAAAAGTAGTTCAATCTCGTAATCTTGCGCTTTAATATCCGAGAATGTGCAATACCAAAATATTTTTTCTAGAAAATACGAGTTATTACTGGGAAAAATTGCTTCAATTATTTTTGATACAATTTCTAAATCAGGTATTTGAATTCTATATGTATTGAAATTATCGTGAAACATTTGGTCACATCTCTCATGTTTCAGAGACGGAAACTTCCTAATTGAATTCAAGAAATATTTCTCTGTATCGGCGGAGACATCAAACCAAAGTTCGAATGGTCGCAATTGACGAATGTTTTTGACAAGCTCAGCACATTTGTCAGGTACTAAGGAAAAAAGCTGAATAATAGCGTCTTCCGATCCCTTGTGTTGAAGAGAAGACCATCGTTTAACAATACTATCACCCAATTCCTTAGAAGCACGACATTTGGTTTTGAACTTCTTATATGCGGCTAACACATCATTCGAAAAACGATTGACGTTCAATGAATTATCTTTGTATAGACTGCCTCCCTCAGGAAGTTTTTTCGATATTCCCCAATAAACAGATTTTGGAAAATAGGAATGAATTAGCCCATGCCGATAGATTTTCTTCAAGATAGGGAAGTATTTAATATACTGACTATCAAGATAATTAACAAAGAAATGGCGCAGGTTACCATGTGTATCGTCCTCTCTATTTTTTGATTCTAGATAGCCTAAAAGATCACAAAATGAAAATAGGCATTGAGTTTGAGGTACTGAGCAGTATGTCAATGAATTACTTTTCCCTGTTTCAATCTTCGAAAGTGTAATTATATCTCCAACTACATTCCTATCTAAAAAGTCAAAAAGTGATTCAACGTCACTAGACTTTGGCTGTATAGTGGTTGTTATCGAACTGGATGAAGTACTTGGCTCGTTTGACATTGTATGAAAATTAAGCGGGATTACATTATCTGAAAGTATTGAAGAGTTATATCTTTAAAGATTAACAGTTTTTTAGCTCGTGCTTTCATTCACTTGCTTTCCCCCTGCTCTAATCGCTCTTCAATTTCCTCAATTGTCGGTAAAGTACTTTTTAGGTCATCAGGTAGCGACTCAGAAATCCGGTATTCGGATATACCTATTGGTTTGTTTACATCACGCAGAGCATACTCTGCCATCATTTTATCACGCTTTCGGCAGATTAGAAGCCCAATAGTCGGATTGTCATGCTCGGTTCGTAGCTGGTCATCAACAGCAGATAAATAGAAATTTAGTTTACCGACGAATTCTGGTTCAAATTCAACCGCTTTCAACTCAATGACTAAATAAGCTCTTAGTTTTAGGTGGTAGAATAATAAATCTATCGAAAACTCTCTTTCTGAGACCTCGATCGGATATTGTCGACCTACGAATGCGAATCCCTTGCCAAGTTCCAGTAAAAATTTCGTTATGTGCGCAACCAGACCATTTTCCAGATCTCGTTCCTTATAACCGTCAGCCAACGTCAAAAAATCAAATAGATAAGGGTCTTTGATCGATTGTTGTGCCAGATCAGACAAAGGATCCGGAAGAGCCCGCCCAAAGTTTGATACTGTATTAGCATGGCGTTCTGAGTAATTCGATTCAATTTGCATGATCATAACATCGCGGGACCAGCCCTGCTGAGCTGTTTCTGCGATGTAAAATAGGCGCTTGTCAGGGTCTTTTACTTTACTAAGTAAGGTGATGTGATGGTACCAGGTCAATTTTGCAAGTGTGACTTGCAAAATTGACTCATCAGGATACGCCGCAGCGAACGACTTCATATACCGCAGGTTACGCGGCGACAAACTTTTCATATTTGGAAATTCCGCCTTCAAGTCTGTTACCAAACGTAACACAACTTTCTGCCCCCACCCTTCTTGCTTTTCTTGATCTAATATGATCTTACCAATTCTCCAATAAAGAGACAGCATTTCGACGTTAGCCGAAATCGTCGCTCTTAACCGAGCTTCTCTAATCTCTTTTTTAAGCTGCTCTAAGAGAGCTATGTAATCTGTCATAAGGAAATCCTTAATATATTATCCATACAAAATTATATCCAAAATGTTAAGGCTGACAATACATCCTACTGCTTATTAGCACCATAATAAAAATAAAACCTAAAATCTTATGCTCTTATAAGCGAGTGCCAATTCATTATAAAGCCACTTTTTATCTTTGCGGCAGGATGGATGAAAGAAATTAATGATCTTGATACCTTCCCATGTCCCCATGCTAAAAGTTCCGGACTCCGATTTTTTAATTGGGACTTCAAACAACTGAATGGGATAATTGTCATATCGAAAACCGCAAACAATTAGCGTTGGAGCAATTTCACGAATTTGTTGTAGCAGCAGTGAACGGCTCACTCCAATGTAGCCCCAAATCGTTTTTGGGTGAGCTTTTGCTCTACCGGCGGTCTTTTTTACGTTGATAAAGGCTATTGATTTTAAAGCTTGTTCTCGGTGATTTTTTTCTATCGCATCATATGGCGTTGAAAAGTTGTTTTCGATACCATGTGCCCACTCACTTATTCTGACCGAAAAACCCAAATGCACATGATCCTCCCACCATATCCGGTAGTCTGCTGCATAAGTTTCCTTATTGTAGGTGTTAGGCAAGTTGTGCTCCTTGGCGATAAAAAGGATTTTTTCCCTGCTACTGAGGAATAACTTTTTGTTGATTATTCCATCTTTGATAAAAACGCCATTATAGTCTGTAAGCTTGGTTTGCGCTTCATACAATGTGCTAAAACTGTCAAAAATCGCATCATCATTCATGATTGAGAGTAGATTATAAAATGTTGTCGTCCAATGAAATTTCTTCTACCGACACTTCAAACGTCAGCACCGACAGCGCGTTTACAATATCCACCGTCTCTACACTGACACATATTACACTTATGGAAAATAACCATCAGAACTATAAAGCGCTACAACGAATGTAGAAAAATACAATTCCATTTTCATTACATTAGTCCATTAAACTAGCCATCCTCTGCAATGGATCTTATTTATTTAGACTACAACGCCACAACACCAACTGCTCCGGAGGTGATTGATGCGATGTTACCATTCTACTCCAAAATATACGGTAACGCATCTAGCACGCACAAGTTTGGAAAACAAATTAGCGAGACCGTAAAACAGAACAGAAATCAGATTGCTGAATTCATGCAATGTGATAGTAGCGAGATAATTTTCACCTCAGGAGCAACAGAGGCAATAAATTTAGCGATTATGGGGGTTGCCAATGCCTATCACCATAAAGGTCAGCATATTGTCACTGCTAAAACCGAACATCCTGCTGTACTTGACACATGTCGATTTTTAGAAAAAAGAGGATTTGAAGTAACCTATTTATCTGTTTCTCACGATGGAATGCTAAATGAGGAAGACATAAGGGCTGCCGTTCGTCCAGACACGATTTTGGTTGCTTTGATGGCAATAAACAATGAAACAGGAGTTGAACAACCTTTACAGCAAGCGGCTTCAATTGCTCATGAGGTAGAAGCTGTATTTTTATCGGACACAACCCAGGCTATTGGAAAAATTCCATTTTCTATAAATGATACCGGTGTGGACATCATAGTATTTTCATCCCATAAATTCTATGGTCCCAACGGCATCGGTGGGTTATTTATTCGGAAGGTATTGCCTGGCGGCATCACCCTTGAAGCATCAACGCACGGCGGTGGACACGAACGAGGCTTAAGAAGTGGCACATTAAATGTCCCTGGTATCGTTGGAATGGGGAAAGCCTTTGAACTTGCTGAAGCCCAAATGTCATTTGACGCCTTGAAGATTGTCCAATTACGAGATCATCTGGAAAGGGAATTATTAAAAATTGAAGGCACGTTTGTTAACGGCAATACTAAAAAACGCTTATATAATGTCACAAATATTTGCTTCCCTGAAATCGATGCTAATGTTTTGATAGGTCAACTTGACAATATCGCCGTATCAAATGGATCCGCATGTTCCGCATCCATATCTGAGCCGTCTCATGTTTTGAAGGCTATGGGCCTAAATGATGACAATGCCTTGGGATCTATCAGGTTTTCTCTTGGCCGATACACGACAAAGGATGAAATTGAACAAACAATAGAGTCAATTAAAAATCGCATGTATGCTGTCCGGTATTGAGTTTCCAAAAAGTGAAGAGTACCGAACAGGAACGGAGAACGAGCCATTGACCTTTTACATGGAGTCCTTGATGGAAAGCACTAGGCTTGATCTTCTATTAGGTTATTTTAGTTCATCGGCAATTAGCGTTTTATCCCTAGGGTTCGCAAAATTTATCAGTAACGGTGGTAGGGTAAGGTTTATTATAAACCATGTTTTATCCACTTTTGATAAAGCTGCTCTTGTACATGGTACAACAGCAGACATTGATAGCTTTGAGTATTCCGTCCAAGACTTTAAAAGATTAAGGGAATCATTAGATAGTTATGGCATCCACTTCTTCGAATGTATTGCCTGGTTGATTTCGGCTAATCGAATTCAGATACGGGCAATAAAACCAGTAGGGCGTCGCGGAATAGCTCATTACAAATCTGGAATTTTTTATGATGATTCGAGCAAGGTTAAATTCAGGGGATCCTGTAACTTCACAGGATCAGGATTACTTGAAAATTTGGAAGAATTGGACATCAAAGTCTCTTGGAAAACGGACGAGAACATTTTTTCAGAGTACGAATTCGACTATAATCAGATTTTTGACGGTCTTACGGACTATGCTGAAATTATTCCATTTGAACAGATAGAGGAAGTCATAATTCGTGAGTATGGTGGGAAAGACTTGGATGAATTACTTGTAAATGAACAAAATTTAGTATTATTAAAAGCCAAAGAAATTAAGAGTAAGAAGCATCAACAAGCAGTATTAAAGATTTTGGAAAATATTAAGAAATACCTCATCACACCCCGTTTTCCATATGAAAGTGGCCCGAGGGATTACCAAAAAGAAGCTTATCAAAACTGGGTCAACAATAATTACCAAGGTATTTTTGCCATGGCTACTGGCACGGGCAAGACAATAACTTCCCTGAACTGCGTTTTGAATGAATCACTTCAGACAAACAACTGCTACCAAGCCGTAATTCTAGTGCCGACCACCGTTTTGTTGACACAATGGATCCAAGAAGTTAAGAAATTTAATTTTGGGGAAATAGTTACGGTGTCGTCTGAAACCAAGGACTGGCAGGCTCAATTAAGTCGTATAACTTCTCAGCTTAGTTTTGGAGTAAATGTCTCGTTTATAGTTATCGTAACATACAAGTCGTTCACGAAGGCGCAGTTTCAAACATATTTTAAAAAGCTTCCGTCTTCAACAATTTTACTAGCGGACGAAGCTCATAATATTGCATCCCCGGCTGTTTCTCGTTTGCTTGAAAGCATACATCTTAATAAACGTATAGGGCTTTCAGCAACTCCTAAACGCATTTATGATCCTATTGGATCTGAACATATGGAAATCTTTTTTAACGATAAAGAACCATATGTATACAACTTCTCAATGGAACGGGCCATTAATGAAGGAATACTTTGCCCTTACTACTATTACCCAAAGGTTGTAAGTTTGACTTCGGAGGAGATGGAAGTCTATTCAGAAATTTCTAATAAGCTTGCGCGACTCTATGCGAGAAATGCTCATGAAGCCACGTCATCCAAACAAATAGAAATGCTTTTAATGCAGCGCAAACGGATAATCCATAAAGCGCAAGGAAAACTAGCAGCTTTTGAATCCATTTTGTCTGAGATTATAAGCGAACGCGGACAGATAGGTTATACTTTGGTATATGCACCAGAAGGCTATTATGAGGATAGCGAATTTGACAATGATACATTTCCTGAATTTACCGATGAAAACCGAATTATTGACTTCTATTCTACAATAATTCGAAGAGTTTCTCCACTGACCACCTTAACCCAATACACCAGTGAATCCGCTGACAAAGATTTAGTTTTGCAGCAATTTGAGCAGGGTCAGGTCAATGCACTACTTTCAATGAAATGTTTGGACGAAGGAGTTGATATTCCAAGGACTGAACAAGCGATATTCTGTTCAAGTACGGGTAATCCAAGGCAATTCATTCAAAGACGCGGTCGCATTTTAAGAAAGCACCGGGACAAAGGATTTGCATACATTTATGATATGGTGGTTATACCAAGAGTAGATCCAAATAGTCCTAGCTTTCAATTGGAGAGAAAACTCGTTCGAAAAGAACTAGAACGAGTGGTACACTTTGCATTTCTGTCCACTAACAAATACCAAGCTACACAAACCTTTTGGGAAATATGCCAGCAATATAATCTCAACTTGGACACCATCCACTTAGACCTAACCTCCTGAATATGTTACAAATTGAGCTGATTAAGTCCTTTTTAAAAGACGATGAAATACAAAAGAAGTACGGTCTCACTCCAACTGACGTTGATCAGATGTCGATGACCAGCAAATTCTCACTAGAAACACAAACTTTCGTCAATTTAGTCACACAAATGGTCAAGGAAGTAGAAGATCAAAATACGACAACTAATTCCGCTGCTGCTCGTCTAAATGCTCATCTTGAAAATGCCCTTCGATAAATATGTTAATCCGGAAAATCAGCATAAGCAATTTTATGTGCTATTACGGCACAGAAAATAACTTCAATTTTGTTGAAGGTCTTAATATCATTCTCGGCGCAAACGGATATGGCAAGTCAAAACTATATGATGCTTTCCAATGGGTTTTTAACAATGGGATAACAGACACTTCTCCTCGTTCCATACCAGGAGGCTTGAAGACAACAAATCTGGTCAAAGGAGAACTGATATCAGAAAAGGCAAGAGTAGAATGTGAAATTGGTAAATTCGTTGAAACCAAAGTAGTGATAGAAGTAGAGAACGTCCGTAATGGATCATTGAAACAATATCAATTAATAAGAACTTACGGCATTCAACGCTTGGATGAAAAAACCTGGATTGAACCGGGATCAAGCGAATTCCAGATATTAGAATATGACATAATTTCATACAAGCCAATCCCGGACAATTTGCATGATGAAGTCCTAGACAGACTTATTCCCACAGATGTTCGTCCGTATTTGTGGTTCCAAGGCGAACGTGGAATAAGTAACCTCATAGACACGTCAAGTAACGCATCTTTAAAAGTTGTAATTAAGCGTCTCTCAGACATTGATCGTTGGGAAGAATATATTCGTGTAGCAGAAAAGGCTCATGAATCCGCCAGAAGCGCTTTTGACCAAGAATTAAAAAAGTCTCAGAAAGACCGGGCAAAGATTATCGAATTACAAACAGAACAGAGGCTATTAGAGCAAGATGTTCGTCAAATAGAGCAACAAATTACCAATGCCTCTCAAAATCAGCAACATGCGCAAGAAAAGAAAGATTCTCTGTTGGCCAGCATTGAGTTTGCTGAAACAATAAATAAACTCATCAAAGAGAGATATAAAGCTGAAACATCCTATACAGCGGCAACGAAGCAATCAGACAGCTTTGATGAAATTCTAAGCAAATCCCTGTTTAATGACAACTGGGTATTGATGAACACATCATTTTTAATTGAAAAGTTTGAAGAAAAACTGACTGCTTATGATGACGTTGTAGCCGATCGTAAGTATCAGGCCAACCTAACAAAGCAAGCAGCTGAAAAACTTCAAGTCCGACTTCCGGAAAACGTTCCCGAACCCATGTATGTGCGCTCAATGATGGAAAAGGAACATTGTTTAGTTTGCGATCGACCTGCACCACGAGGTACTGATGCATTCATTGCGATAAACAGCTTATTAAAATCGGAGCCAGAAATAATTCCAACCGAAAAACAACGTAAAAATTTAAGACCGTTTTTTAGGCACTATTATCAGGCTGGTTTGGGGATGAAGTATAGTATCGATACTATTCCAGAAAGAGTACAAAAATCGATACTGCAACAAAATTACATTCGAGAGAATGTTAGAACTTTAAAAGACGAGCTAGATTCCAAAATACGAGAGCTCCAACAACAAGAGCAGCTAAGCGGAATAACAAATGCCCGGGACATTGTAAATTCAATGAATATCGCGGTGGACGATATTCAAAAATATGAAGGTGATTTAGTTACCGATATGAACAAAAAAAATCAAAAAGAAAGTCGCTTAAGAGAAATCAATGATATTTTGGCACGGTTATCAGAAGGACAGGTACCACCTCATTTGACCAAAAAAAAGGCCATTCTTTTTGATCTAGTTGAACTCACTAAAAGAATTAAGAAAACAAAGTATGAGGAGCTAGTACGGCAACTTGAAGATACGGCAAATCTGCATTATAAAAATATCAACGCTCCAACAGGAGCATTTTATGGCCGTATTCGCTTTATAGACACAACAGATGGTGGTTACCGACCAGCAATTATTGATAATGATAGCAAAGAGGTCGGAAATCTAAATACATCTCTTGTCAGCTCGTTAAAATTGTCAATTGTTATGGCAATAGTGTCAGCTAACAAAACCAGAAATTACGCATCATACTATCCATTAATTTCAGATGCACCAGTATCTGACTTTGATGTTGTAAAATCCATGACTTTTTTCAAAGAAACGGCAAATACTTTTACACAAAGCATTGTTATTGTAAAGGAATTACTGATTGAAGACGATAGTCGGGATGGTCGCTACAAACCGGATATGGACCGTCTAGTAGAACTGAAAGAACAACTGGAACTAAATAGTAAAGAATTGAACGTTTACCAATTGGATATGCCTGACGGTATCGCTAATTCTTTTAGAAACGAAATCGAAGTAACAATTCAAAAAATTAAAATATAAATGCAAACTATTTTCGACCGATTCGAAAAAAAAGATCCTCGATATCCAATACGATTTATTGGCTTAATCGATCGACTAGCTCGAAAACGGGCATTTGATACGTCGCTAGGCACAGAAGAAGAGAAATATTCACAAGGCAAGATTTTCGCAAACTACTATGAGTGTTTTATATATGCAACCATTCTTGGTATACGTAAAGAGTATAGAATTCCGTTTAGCCGCGCAACCGAAGGCGCAAAATTTCTAACGATTGAATCTTGGAGACCAAGGGAACTGGTCGAGTATATATTTATGTCATTGTTGGTGCTCTCAGACATAAATTTTGCTGATTTAGAGGAGCTAGACGAAAAAGAGACTGATGACAAAGCTCTTGATCTAATTCGTCTTATGGAAGAATATGCTAACGGAGGATTTGATTTGATGCAGTCGAAACTAGCCGATGAGCCTCAACTATTTGAGGATCCATATGGGGCCGTAAGTTTCTTAAACACTCTCTAAATTTCATTAATTAGGCTACAGCGTATCTTTTTGCGATATCACCCATAAACAAATCAATCATTTCTCTGTCAGCTCGTTTTTCTTTTGAGTATCTGAGCATCTCTTTGATTAATGTGAAAATATCATCCTTATGAACAATTTCACAAATAAAGTCATCTAATTCAAGTTGACCAATTGGGGTATTACCTTGAAAGATAAACCAGAATAGCTTGCCTAACTGGAAAATATCCGATTTATCATCTATAACACAATCAAAACCGATATTTGCTTTCTGAGTCAACAGCTTATTCATTGCTTCGGGAGATAACCAACCGATGGGCCCGATCCGCTCACCGATATCATCGTAATCCTTTTCTCTATGCGCGACTATTCCAAGATCACATAATTTCCAAGTAGCAGTTTCACCACCTTTAAATGATAAGAGTACGTTATCCGGCTTAATATCTCGATGATAATATCCTTCATCGTGCAATTCCTTTATCGAATTATAGATATCTAAACATAATTTAACCTTTTCAGAATCGTCCAAATTGTTATTCCCAAGTATATATTCTTTTAGGTCAGTGTCAGCCTTTTCCATAACGTAGTAGGGAAAATCTCTATTATCAACATTAATTACACCATCAAATTCTATCTGGATTATGTTTTGTTTACCCTTCTCTTTTAATTCTCGTAAAACAAAAATCTCGTTCATAAATCGGCCATGACGTCTCTTAACATGAGGGCTAGCGTTCCTTCCAGGACTCGAATAATTGCAAATTTTAATAGCAAAATCAGCATTCCTTCCACTAGAATCTCTTAATGCATATACATTTGAGTTTCCCCCTTTTGAAAATTTAAATTCAGAAGATAAATATTTAAGATGGTATCTAGTGCCATCGTTCACTATTTCATTAAGCTCATCAACAAGCTCCCCGCCAACCTCTGATAAAACTAATGAGCGATCTCGAAATTCCATTCTAAAACAAAGTTCTACCAGTTGAAGATATGAGAGAAGATACTTTGATAGGCCAGTAGCCTTCAATTTCAGTTAAATCATCGTTTGTTAGTTCATAAAAATTTAAAGCATCCATTATAACAAGATTTGCGTCTTCATCTTCCTCAGACTTACTTAGCGGTACCGAATCCGAATTTTCTAAAAGCTTTGCAAAAAATTCCGACCTAGCGTCCCGAGCCTTTTTTGAATTTGACTGGCTCACACAATTGTCCGCATATTCTTTAAATGAATAACACTTTTCATTGGTAGGATAAATATCTGGACCAATTAAAATCAATATCTTATAAAAATGATCCAAAGTCTCCCCGGTGAGTACCCTATTGTTGTCTAAAAAACCGAAAAGAGTATAAAAGTCACTTCGCTGCTTATACCGAGTTTTCTTTATTGGATAAATAGAGTTAAACCTTTGCAAATGCAATAATATGTCAAGAAATCGTTCTTCAAGTTCACGACTCTTTGATTCAGAAAAATCCTCATCACCATAAAATTGTTTATCTACTTGAATCTTTTTGTCTGTGTTACCTAATAATAGTAAGGTTAACAACTCAGTTACTAAATCTGTGTGGTTTAATCTATTCAAAGATGTTTCGCTAAATATTTGCAGAGACTCGAAGTCAGGGTGGTCAGCTAATTTCTCAGCCAATATCTGCTGTGGCGTGGAAGAATATTGCGCTTTTAAAATTTCTGGCCGATTTAGTTTAATTCCTGAGGAATTTACACGATAATAGAAGTCCTCAATTTCTGATTTACTAGAATTCGAAATAACATAGACTGCAATCTTGTAATCTTGATAAAAAAAAGATTTGTCAACTGTCTCAATCGTTTCTTTTCCGTCGTCCGCAAAAAATCCATTATGGTAGCCCAAAATTGTCCTAGTCCTTTGCTGTCCATCGACAATTTCAAATGTATTATCGTCATTTCTGTAAAAAAAGAATGCTGGTAAAGGATAGGACAACTTAATTGAACCAATTAATTTCCTTTTCGCATTAGCAGACCAAATATCGCCTCTTTGATAAGGAGGAGCTAAATTCAGCGAACCAGACTCATATAAGTCAATTAATTGTCTAATGGTCCAAGATTCGATAACAAAATTCATTATATTTAATTTACATCACTTAAATAAAACAGCTAGCACATCCCTCACCCTCAGCCTCATTGAGAATGTCTAATAGGTACGGTGATTTTGACTTATGAGCAATTCTTGCAGTTCTTTTCAAATATTCTTCTTTTATTGCTTGCATCCGAGCAGGCTTAATTAAATCTTCAAGTCTCTCGTTGTCGTTCCAAGTATAGCCGTCCTTTTCGTATGCAACTGCTTTCAAAAAGCGATCAGGATGTTGTTCATACAGCCAAATCCATTCTATTTTTTGCTGATAAAAGCAAAAATAACAACCAGATCTACTTCTTGAATATTGCCCTACTTTACCGTTTAGGTCGAAATCAAGTTTATTATAATAGGCAGGTACGCCAACCCCACTTTCTTCTAATAATTTAAAAATATCTTCTCTGATTAAAACGTCCTCATTATCAACCAGGGGAAAGGTATTCTCTTCTGACAAGGGATAACTAGTTTGCTTTAAAAACGAAAATATCAACTCATTAAAAAGCCTAACATCGACATCTAATAAAATATTTGTTTTCTGGGTTTGAGTAAAATTGAATGAAATTGGTTTCAGCAGCAATTCTCTAAATCTAACTTTTGACGGTGTATATGATAATCCATCAAACTGTTCAATCAACTTCACGAGGTTGTTATTTGTAAGCGCTTTGCCAATTACATCCTCGCTCCAAATGTTCTTGCGAAACGGAAAAATAGACTGAATATTTGGCTTTTTAGATATGTAACCTTCCCTATCCTCATCCCCCCGGATGCCAACATATGAAATTACAGGGTCATTGCCAACGAATTTTTCAAAAGGCTCAAGTTTAAGTTTTTTCGTACACCACCTCGAATTAGCTGAAGGCAAGAAGCCTCCATACAGGTCCAAATAATGGTCAAACGGATCCTGCGTACTTTGATTTGCTGCTTGAAGAAGCTCTATTGTCTTACCAAGATAAACTTCTAGATTTTTTATCAATTGATATGTCTCTTCCAATTCTTTCCCCGTATCACAGGTATAATATTCAATGTCGAGCTCGGGATACAAATTGCGCATGTATATTGCCAGAGCAGCACTGTCCTTTCCGCCTGAAATTCCTAGAAGGTGTCTTACTTTTGTCATTTCCTAAGCAATTCTTTTAAAATATTAGTTAGGGCCGCGATGTTAACGACGTCATCACCGACCTGCAGTTGTTCCCGAATAAATTTTTCAACTTGTAACACCTGCTTTCTTTTGCTAGCTGGCATTCTTACCAGATCTGTACTTATACCATCAACAAAGGAAGAAATTTCAAGACTAAATACTTCTTCCTTTTCACCGTCCCACTCCTTCTCAGAAATAGTAGTCAAATTGTCTAGATCACGAACAGTTCTCCGCAGCTTGTCGTATAGTTGAAGTTCGTCATTGTCTCGGAAAATATCAAGCGATTTACCGATGACTGCCTGAGCCATTGAATTTAACCAGGCTTTACGATCATCTAACTGAGAGTCAAGCCTTTGTATAAAAGCCTTTTGATTAGCTAGAAGCATGTGTCTTTTCAAGTTCTTATACCTCGATTGTAGTCGCAGCTTATAATCCTCAAATTCAATTTCTTCTCCTATAAATTCATTAATAATAAATTCTTCAAAACGACTTACAAGATTGTCATAACATGTTCTGATCTCTCTAATCGCTTCTTGCAAGTGAGAAATATAAGCTTGAAAATGCTCTTTGGTAGTAAGAATTGATCCAAAAGAGTATCCCAATGCCTGTGGGAAATCCTCAAAAAACGTTTTTTCAGGTTCCTTTGAGTTAATAATCGCCTCGCGTACCGCAATAGCCTCTTTGCTTAGTCTTTTCGTGTTCTTGGCATACTCAGGTAAATCTCGATAAAATTTTAGAAACGGTTTAACTGTTTCAATGAAAACCTTATTACTAAAATGAAGTTGAGAACCCTGGCTAAGCAAATGGCGATAACTATTGAACAAATCAAGTTTAACTCCGTCTAAGTCAAACGCCTTGACATCATATTTTTGGGGATTTTTGACGATTAGCTCAAGAATATCGGAACTAATATCAGGAACGTAGGTTCCTTCTTCAAAAAGTGCAAAATCGTTCCTAGTCAAAAACAAAAACGTAGGAACCCAGAAATCTATCAGACCTTGCTTTAATTTAAATGGCCTCTTCGATAGCGTTTCTATAAATTCTGCTACTGATTGCTTTGATTGCTTTGATTCAGCCAAAAATTTAATTGAGGAATTCCATAAAGGTTTAAACGAAGAATTTTCTCCTATTACAGGAATATTATCTGCGTCTTCCAAATTCAAATTGAGTCCATTCTCCTTGATTAGAGTCAAATAGATGGTTTTCTCAGGAGGGAATCGATCTTTCTCAAATCCCAAATCCGGTTCATTCCATTGCGATACTAGACGTTGCAAAAACATTTTTTTTGCACTTCCGATAGACGCAGAAATTTTATGCCTATTAACCAACTCATTCTTAAACTTTGGAGTATCACTGTAAACGTTGTAGCATACCTGGGACAGCAATTTATTAAGATCCCGTTGACTAAAAACCTCCTTTGACTCTCCCTTAAAAATCCAAGTAACTTCATTGCGGAAATGCCCGTCCAGAATATAATGGTTCAGAAGATTCTTCTGATGGTCCATTACATTATTAAGCTCTCGTATAGCTACTTTGTCATCTGGATTTCTATCTATGACTTTTTGTGTTTTTTCGATTTCAAAAAGCTGCTCTCGAATTTGCGCTGTATTTTGATAGTATACGTACACTATGGCTTCGTGCTGCGTAGAAGAAAATATTTTAACATCATCGATAGAAAGTGATTTACGGAAGATGAGATTCAAATAACCATCAATTTCTCCCTTTGGCACCGTACTAATTGGTTTCTCTGAGATCCAGTACTGGAATGAGCGAGGTGTTCCATTTTGATAAGAGTACATCTTTGCCAAAACAGGTGGAAGTTGATAATGACGTTGAAGCAGTGTTGTAACGTCTCTAATTTCATCAACATCATTCCCCGCTTTTCGGAGCGCCAATTGAATGTCTAGATCAGTACCTTCATTCGGCACAAATCGAGCATTATGTATTCGATATAGGATTATCTTGCGTTGGGTCAGGCTTGCAATCATCGGAGAGACGTCCGCAAGACCTAAACACACCTCTCCATATTTAACGAGGAAAGATTGATCCAAAACAGCACTTTTTGGCATAACTAGGCTTAAAAGTCCAATAACCTTGATAAGCTTCTCATAACCATCCAAGTTCTCAACGAAAGACCGTTCTACATTCTCCAACGCCGATCGCATACCCATCCATGCTAAATAATCAGGATTGTCTTTGGAATTTAGAAAGGAGTAAAAGTTGAACGTTAAATAGTCGTATATGTTAGCAACATTATAAAATGGGTTGTTTTTCGTAATACGAACTTTACTTAGTCCTGTATGGTCCGTTGATTGAAGGAAAGAGAATAGTGACCTCTCATTTTGACCATATCTTTGAAGTGCTAATGTTAGAACAGTAGCACTCAACAAATCTAGTGGATACAACCTATCAGCAATTTCAGGAGCTACCGCCTTATCTATTTTTAGAGCAGATGTACTTAAAGCAATTCTTTGAGCTTCTCTTATATTACTAATAGCTTTTAATTCAACTGGATTATTATTACCTTCTAAATGTTCAGCTACAAGTAATAATAACTGTTCAACTGGTTCATTAAATGTTATTTCCCTAAAACGGCCTTTTACTTTCGACCACTCTTTCCGCTGCGAATCAGAAAGAGAAAAGGAATATGCATCAAAGTTTTGGTGAACTGTGCTTATTAGACATATATTTTCATCTGAATTATTGACAAATTCAGTTAGTTGCTGAATAAAATACAGCTCCTTTTCAGGAGTATTCTGTGCCGCATATTCAAGAAACTTGCCAAATTCATCAACAACAATTATCAATATTGCGTTTCTTGTTCCTAAGTCATAATAACAATTATAAATCTCTGAAAGAATCTTTTTTGAACTAATGTCTCTAATATCAAAATGATCTGCAAAAGCTTCGATTAGCGACTTATATTCTCCAACAAAATTTATTATTTCAACTGTCGGATCGGAAATTAAATTTATGTCGAAAAACCTTTTTTTATTCCTTAGAGTTTGTTCTAACGCCCATAAGAATGAAGATTTACCAGTACCATAAGATCCTATTATGTTAAAGGAACGATTGCCCTTTTTAAAATCACTCTCTATCTGACGAACAGCCCTTTGAGCATTAGGTGTTGGATAGTATACCAACTCCCTTTCAGCATCGCGAATAATGTTTACTGACGGAGTGTAGGTATTACTGCTCATAATAATTAGCTAAAATTAAAAGTGGATCAGGCTTCGATTTAAATGATATTTCTCGGATACCGGCTTGGTCGCTAAAGACAATTTCAGGAAATCTCTGGGCTATACTTTCGAGCTTTGTATAAAGACTCGTTGCATTCAATGCAAATACACTTCCCACTTGGTTAGGTTCCGTAAGTAAAGTGTTAAAGTTTACAGATTTATTAAAACCTCCGGTTGTCATCATTCCATACAATACTATTTCATCCGGTAAATTACGTCTATCAGTATTCTCTATCACGAAAGTATCCTTGTCACGTGGAGATACATTCATTAGGTCCAATTCTGTTAGTAAACCGGAAAACCCTTCTTCTCTATCTTTGGACTGTGCAATCGATCGGTTATACATCTTTATAAAGACTCCAAAATCGTTCAATACCGTGCCGTCATTAATTGTAATTTGAAGTATTTCTGCTTTCCGTTTTACGAATGTTAAAAAATTGTCTTTCGTAAACTCTATCTTATCCCTTCGTAGCTCGTTAAATATCAAGGCGTATGCCGATGCCTTTCCACTTGTAACAAGCTGAAAATGAAGGAGCCACAATGTCCCAACGTCTTCTAAATAAGGATCCCAACCATTGTCGCTCAACAGAAAATCTGCCAAGTCAGTAGTTTTATCATCTAAGGTCAACAGATTAAACGCTTTCATCCAATATCGGATAGCGTTAACCATGTTTTTTCCGACACCAAGCTCTACAACAGCATCTTCGTCGTTGAAAGACTTATTCATTTTTACATAATCAAATCCTTTCTTAAGCCATAAATTTCGGCATTGAAAAGACTCGTGCCCCGCAAAGGCCATTTTATTAACTTGCGACAAGGAACTAACATCCTTTCTTTCAGCCACTTTCTACTTCTGTTAAATTATTAGTATTGTTGTTATTACGAAGATAACATAACCGAATATGATTCAGCACATTTATTTAGATCAGCGCAGTCTCGTAATTGGAGTATAATCGCAGTGCGGATAATAACTATTTTATCATCAAATTTTCCGACGCATTGATTAATAAATTATCATTTGAACAACAATCTATTCCCTTTTAACCCGAATCCAGCCCTCAATTTCTATCCCCTCATGCCGCAAATAGTTATAAAGCGTTGTCTTGCTACCAATCTTTAACTGCTCACAAATTTGATTTGTAGTATATTTCTTACTTTGATATAAGGTTGCTGCTAAGCCTGCGAGCTCCTTCGAT
The DNA here is from genome assembly GCF_005860805.1 of Dyadobacter luticola. Lineage (GTDB taxonomy): Bacteria > Bacteroidota > Bacteroidia > Cytophagales > Spirosomataceae > Dyadobacter > Dyadobacter luticola. The sequence goes on from NZ_VCEJ01000004.1 coordinate 481,107, forward strand.
TTCTTTGTCAGCCCTTTTGGTCTGCCTCCCACCCTACCGCGAGCACGGGCAGCTTCCATTCCTGCCAAGGTACGTTCCATTAAGATCTCTCGTTCATTTTCCGCGAACACTGAACTGAGCATATACCAAAGGCGACCCATTTTGGTAGAAGTGTCAATACCCTCAGAAATACTCCGGAAGTCTACTCCCATTTCTTTCCATTCTACCATGAGCTTTATCAGCTCATAAGTTGTCCGGCCTAAGCGATCAATTCTCCAAACAACTATCACATCTCCTTTTCTAAGCTCCGAAATCATCCTTATATATTCTGGCTTTTGCATTGAGGCTCCGGAAACCTTTTCATGATAAATTTTCTCGCAACCTGCTTTTTTAAGGGAGTCAAATTGTAGGTCTTGGTTCTGCTCAGTCTTTGAAACCCGTATGTATCCAATCACCATTCAAATAGTACAATTTAACGTGGTAGTTCGCAATATACAGTAATTTGTTTTGGTGTACCACTAATCTGTAATTTGAAAGTGGCGAAAACGGCACTTTTCAGAGCTAAAAGGGAAGAAAAATCGAAAGGTCACAGAGTACATAAAAGCCACCGTTTTCCTAAAGGTATAAAGCAGCTACTTTTTAGGAGTCCAAATTCTTTAAGGTAGTCGTATCCTTGATTCAAGTCGCGGCAAGCTGCTTTGGGTACCATGCTAAAAATCCACCTTTCCCGTAGCAAGCGTATGGTTCCTTAAAAAAGGTTTCCCGTGTCTGCCCTCTGTTGTTCTTGGCCATGGGTCGCTGCTGACTAAATCTCGGCGGTTAATAGTCACAACCCTTCTATACGCATGTTGGTCTTCCCACATTTATTGTACAGATTATTTTTAAATTCGTTTAATGGAGAATCAAATAGAAATATATCAGAGCAATGACGGCCATACCCAAATAGACGTTATGTTCGGAAACGATACTGTGTGGCTTAATCGTAGTCAATTGGCTGAGCTTTTTGGCCGCGACGTTAAGACGATTGGTAAGCATGTAAACAATGTTTTTTTTGAAGGTGAATTAGAGAAGTTGGCAGTTGTCGCAAATATTGCGACAACTGCCGCGGATGGTAAAATATATCAAGTGGATCATTATAATCTTGACGTGATAATCTCAGTTGGTTATCGGGTTAAGTCACAGCAAGGAACACAATTCCGGCAGTGGGCAACACAGCGCTTGAAAGATTATCTGATCCAGGGTTATGCAATTAACGAGAAACGGCTGAATCAAAAGGAACAGGAGGTACAGGCTTTAAAGGATGGAATCCGGATACTAAGCCGGGCAATTGAAACAAAGATGGGCGATGCAAATCAGAACTTGCTTGAACAATTCGCCAAAGGCCTCGAATTACTGGACGACTACGATCATGAAAAATTGGATCTGAAAGGTATTACAACCCGCCAGGCGAAGTATCCGGAGCTATCAGATTACCAAAATATCATTGAGAGCATGAGAAGAGATTTCGACTCAGAAATTTTTGGAAGGGAAAAAGATGATAGCTTTCAAAGCTCTGTGGCTCAAATCAGTAAAGGGTTTGGAGAGATTGACTTCTATCCCTCAATTGAAGAAAAAGCCGCCACACTACTCTATCTGATCATTAAGAACCATTCGTTTGTTGACGGGAATAAGCGAATTGCTGCTGCTTGTTTCCTGTTGTTCCTAGAAAATAATGATCTATTAAAATCGGTGGCTGGTGTCCCACTTATAAGTAATGAAGCTCTTGCAAGTCTGACACTTTTCGCTGCCGCCAGCAAACCTGAGGAAATGGAAACGGTTAAAAAGTTGATTATTAGTGTACTTAACAGGAATCAGTAAATCTCCTTTTTTTTCCTGGAGATTTAAGAAACCAATAGGCTCTGGCAGCAACGCTGATTAGGATAAGTAGTTTTTGCCCATATTACCAACATGATATTTTCACGTAAGGACTTATATGATTTGGTGTGGTCGGATTCTTTGACGGCCCTTTCGAAGAAATATAATATTTCAGACAATGGCCTTCGAAAGGCCTGCATACGTATGAGTATTCCTCTACCTGACCAGGGACACTGGAATAAGGTAAAGGCAGGAAAGAAAGTGAAGGTTAAGGCGTTTCCCGAGAAAAGTGAAGGCGAGCAGCAGCTGCACCTTTCTCTCAGAGTAGAAGGAGAAAACGCAATTGAGGATGGGCTTTCTCCTCAGGTAGCCCTGCAAAGATCAATTGAAACGGACTCGGCCATTGATCTTGTAGTGAAAGATTCTTTAATAAACCCGGACCCGCTGGTTGTAAAGGCCAGACAGGCTTTTGCGTCGAAAAAGGAATATATTGATCAGGATGGCGTTAGGTTGATTTATTCGGAGAATCTTCGCATAAGCGTGTCCGTAGGTCTTATTGAGCGTTCCCTGCTTATTATGGATACTTTCATCAAAGCAATGCGAACGAGAGGCCACGACTTTCTTCTCAAAGACGGTAATTATAAGGTTGTGATAGGCGGTGAAGCCATAGATATGACTTTAAAAGAAGCTCGCAACGTGGTGATCGGCACCGACCGGTGGCAAACCAGAACCTTTAAAGCGAATGGCACTTTAACCTTCCAGTTCGAACAGGGATACACCACCACCAGTTGTAAGGATGGTAAACTACAAAAGGTCGAGCAACAGCTATCAAAGCTTATTTCCAAACTGGAATTGATGGGTGAACACCTTAGAAAAGAGCACGAGGAATGGGAGAAGAGGCGCGCCAGAATGGCTGAGGAGGAAAGAATAAAAAACGAACGTGAGCAGAAAAAAAAACTGGAGATAAAATCCTTTCGGCAGCTTGCCAGGGATGCCAGCCGTTGGAAAGAGAGTCAGGTTCTCCGCGAGTACATTGATCAGAGGGAGCGTGACGCCCTGGCTGAGAATAACATGAGTGAAGAGATGACTGCCTGGCTTGATTGGGCCAGAAAGAAAGTAGACTGGTATGATCCGACTGTTGGATCGGACGATGAGCGGCTCGAGGGCATCGCACCAGAAACCATCATGATTCAAAACGATTCCGGCAGAAATACAAGTTCATGGTTCAATCAGGACAGCGATTAACATCAACCAGAAAGGGGGTGGCCACTTAGACCTTAGTATATGAAGTGATTTATCACCGTACTCCTCGACTGACAATCATTAACATCGTCTTTATCAAATTTTCCAGCAAAATCAGAATTATAAAAAAAAGATTGCGAAATAATAAAACTGTCTGGCCATGGATAAGAAAGCGTTTTACCAAACCTATAGAAAAGTTCTAGAAAGGTTACCCGCATGACTATTCAAGTAATTTAAAATGGCAGTCTCACACAAACTCAAACATTTTCAAAAATTCTCGAACAAACACAAACATTCTCGAAGTTTTTCGACCATTCTCGAACAAACACAACTTTTTTCGAACAGACAAACGTCAGCCTAAAACGCTTTCGATCCTAAGGCAAATTTACACAGGATAGGTAAATCCCATTTCAATAAACTAGATTCACAAATCGGCTCAGCACACGGTTTCAGATACTTTGAAATCCAAATGAGCCGCCTGCTTTGCGCGTCTGGCCAGATGTACGATTGTAATACAATCGCCGGTTGCTGCGCACCCGATCTGGCCTTCCCCTCCAAAGTCGGTCCAGGTTTGTGAAGGAGTTTTTAATGTTTGAAGTGTAGATAGGATCGTGATGAAAGAAGAAAAATCGAACAAGACAAGGCATGTAATCTTCCGGTTAACACCCAAAGAATACGCCAATCTGGAAGCCAAGCGCAGCCGCACCACCTGCCGAAAATTAAGTGAATTTTTAAGGCTCTTGATCTTAAACCGACCGGTGACTGTGATCGAAAGGAACGGTTCGCAAGATCAGATGATCAGTGAACTGTCAGAACTGCGGGAAGAGCTTAACCGGCTTGGTAACAATTTCAACCAAGCAACCAAACGCCTCAATGCGGTCAACCAAATTTCAGAATTCAGAAACTGGATTGCCAGCTACGAAGCTGAAAAGACATTCCTGTTTTCAATCCTGGACAAGATCAAATCGCAAACTGATAAATTGGCAGATCGATGGTTGCAGTGATCCACACCAGCAGTCGGCTCCGGGCTGTGCTGCTATACAATGAGAACAAACTGGAACAGGGACATGCAGAATGCATTTCGGCGATCAACTATCCAAAGGATGCGGATGCGATGACGTTTGATCAAAAGCTAAACCGAATTCAGCGGCAGTTGGCTTTGAACAAAAGGACAAAGGTCAATACGGTTCACGTGTCCTTAAACTTTGATCCATCGGAAAAGCTGAGTAAAGAACAGCTCGCGGAGATTTCAAAAGCCTATTTAAAAGGTATTGGATTTGAGAAACAACCCGCCCTCGTATACGAGCACCGAGATGCCGGTCACCCGCATGTGCATATTGTGACGACCAACATCAAAGCTGATGGCAGCCGGATCTCATTGCACAACCTGGGCAAAAATCAATCGGAGAAAACCAGGAAGGAGATTGAGATCGATTTTGGTTTGGTGAAGGCACAAGATCGAACAGCGCAGGAGTTTAATTTGAAGCCAGTCAGCATCAAAGCAGAGTATGGAAAGTCAGAAACCAAGAAGGCTATTGCCAATGTGCTCGAAAAGGTTCTGAACGATTACAAGTTCACCACGATGGGTGAATTGAATGCAGCGCTCAACCATTATAATGTTGCTGCAGACATTGGCTCTGAGGGATCGAGGATCAGAAAGAACAATGGCATTTTATACCGCGTGCTGGATAAAGATGGCAACCGGGTTGGGGTGCCCATCAAAGCAAGCGACTTTCATTTCAAACCAACACATAGAAGGCTGAAAGTGCGTTTTCTGTACAATGAGATGAATCCGAACCGTACAAAGGATTCGTTACGTGTTAAGAATAGTATAGATTTTACTTTGTATGGCAAACAAAACGTTTCATTGCCCAGACTAATCAATATTCTTCAAAAAGACGGGATCGATACGGTGATCCGAAGAAATGAAGAAGGCAAGCTGTACGGGATCACATATTTAGACCACCGTACTAAATGTGTTTTCAATGGAAGTGCATTGGGCAAGCAATATAGCGCGAAGGGAATCGCCGAGCGATGTGTCGAGGATCCTTTTTCTCTTCATCAGCGAAAGTCTCAAAGGATCGGAATGGCTGTTGGTCAGCCTGCCAGTGCAGGTAATGTTTACTATGCAGGAAATGATAGTTCATTGGAGATTGATAAGTCTTTTGATTCTTTGTTGTCTCCTATCAAGGATGGCGAGTATATACCGAATCCGTTAAAGAAGCCAAAACGGAAAAAGCAGAAAGGGTTTTCGATGGGATTTTAACTTATTGCATATTTACGCTCGCACCTCAGCGCAACGAAAGGTACAAAGCAAAAAGTGACGACTGCAAATCCATGCGGCTATTTACCGCGGCTATCGCCGCTCCTTAAACCGCGGCATGGATTTGCAGTCAAGGGGTGAACCCCGTCACTTTTTGCTTTGTGTGAGAATGGCGATTGCGCTGAGGTGAAAAAATAATAGTTTTAAATCAGGCGACAATCTGAAACAACTAAGGCACTCTTTCCTTTCCCTGGCTACGCCCCGGTGACGGTTTGTTTCACAGCTATTTTCCTGAGCTACAACAAAAAAGGACTGTCGCCAACAGTCCTCCATATCTACGCTTTTGCAACCATTTTTTCGAGGCCTTCTCAAAGTACTTTCAGGTCGAAAAGAGCTGACCTTTCTCTCTGACCAAATGGGATATCCGAGTAAAAAAGTGCCAGATCGTGGATCATTTTGAGCGATGAAGCGTCGGAACGATACGTGATTTTTTGCTTCGTAATCTTCCTGTATAATCAGGCAGCATTTTGTAGGTGCAGGTCCGAACCATCTTATATCACCTTGAGCGTCTGGCCTAACATCGTTTTAAACTGATGTTATAACCAAAACGAAGAAACTCTATTTGTGAGTATTGTTTGGCTCATAGGGCAAACAATTCGACATTTGAGAAGTCAAATATTCAATATAAATTTAGCTCACAACCATATCATTACCTCTATACCATATTCTATGAATTACATATCTGAATTGCTTACCGTCGGGGAATTAATTATAGTAATACTTGTCAGTGCCTCGCTATATATTCTTTTGCAAAAAAGATCCACGAAGAAGAAAAGAAAGAAATACGATCCGAGCAAATACGATTACTACGACGATGAAAAGGGTGAGGTTTCTGTCAGACGTACTGTTAAGGAGGAAATGCTTGCTAAGGAAAATGCGCGGCTATACGAATTGCTGATGGGGAACCTAAATATCTATGCGAAGCACCAAGGTGTATTCAACCTTGATAATCGTCAAATTGCGGTGCAGACGATTTACATCTCATATGATAAACTAAATATGGAAGGTCTGTCGAGATTTTTGCTTGCATATGATTACATCTTTAAGTCAGTGTATCAGCTAGCGGTTGAACACCAGGCGAGATTACCTATTGCGTTTGATGAATATCCGGAAGACGCCATTCTTGAAATATTGTCCGCACATACCGGTAATTCCATTATAATCAAGGTAAAAACCGGTTGGATGCCGGAAATAGCTCTGCAAAATGGAAACTTTGAAGTCTCTTTACCGAAGGGTGCAATAGTATTGATTTTCGTTGGTATTTTGATTAAAGGAGCTATCACATGGGGACTGGAAAATTATAAATCCATACAGGAAATTGAGGCCAATTCTCTCGAGAATGAGAAGTTAAGAATCGAACTGAACGAGTTGCGAGCTAAATACGAGAAAGAACTGGCAATGGGAAGGGCTGAACATATTAAGGACACCCTATCGGAAATAAAATTATTCGAAAAAAGTAAAGATATTCGATCAGTTCAATTCTTTCCTCCATTACCGATGAAATAAGCGATAGACAAATATTTGTCGAAGCGGTATTACATTTTGTCATAGTAACATACTCAAATCACTACTTGTTTGCTATGGAGAAGAAACATCTTTATGGGGACTATGTCCGAAATCTTCACCAAAGCGTCGTTAGGCGGTTGGAGATAATTGAATCAGAATACAACTTTGAAAAGGGAGCAGAATTTGAGATTGCGATTTGTGAAATTTTGCGATCATTTTTGCCTCAAAAATATGGCATCTGTCGAGGATTTGTCATTGACAGAGATGGCAAAACAGCTGGTGATGATATCATTATCTTTGATCAGGATAGATTTCCAACGATTCGAAGTATATCTAAGGGAAGCTATGAATTAAAAGAAAAGATTCCAATCGAAGCGGTCTATGCTTACATTGAAGCAAAAAACACGCTAAAAATTACTCAAAATCCAAAAACTTGTGTATTGACAAAAGGCATTACTCAGTGTATCAACTTCAAGAAGATTTGTAATAGGCGACACCCGGTTGTACACCATGAACTTGATCCTTACGTCAAACAGGGAGGTGTTATTTCAACCTTCCCGGACTATCTGCCAAAAAGGAGAAACCCGGCTTTTGCTGTGCTTATTGGAAGGAACGTTCAAATTGGAAATAAAAAAGAATTGTCAACGCAAGAAATACATGAGGCGCTTAAAAATTTCGAAATGGATGATAATGAAAACAATCCGGATTTGATCATTGCGGGTTCTCATAATTTTTGCACTCCACATTTTTATAGCGGAGCAGACCAGGTCAGAAGTTTATTTTACCTAGATCATCACCACGAGAGAGGATACTGGGCGGGTCAGCAAAATGACCTCACCTATGGTATTTTTCTATCCCAACTTGCGTTTGTGGTAGATTGGATCAGGTTAGGACGAATGCCATGGATTGACATCATAACCGAGGCTACTTTCAAGGAATACAGACCACTAGGTTATTGAGGATAACTGGTTCAACAAATTGACTAGAGATGCGAAGAAATAAACAAAAATTAGGAAAATGTGAAAGTAGTTTAATTTTTTACTCACAGAAATTAAATGGCTGTCGGCCTCCCGCTATTTGACAAAACAAAACTCGGACCGCACTAGTAGTCATTTATTAAACCTTTGTATATGGCTATCAGCCAGTTGGTTAAACTGGGAGAAAAGTAATGACCCAGGTATTGCCCCTCGTCCCTTACGACTCAAAATTTGATCAGAACGCAAAATGCATCCGACATTAAATTTCCTTTCGCAGATAATGTACAATCTCGCATATGTAGATTACGAAATGATCTATCAAAGTATCGAGAATCTGGATCATAAGATCATCCCAACAAGTCTGTTGCACAAAGGCCATTTCATCGAACGGGCACGAATTAACTATGGAGGAGAAATTTTTACCCGCCCTGACCAAGTAAGCTATATAAGCGATCCGGAAGTACTAAGAGATAGAGTCAAATTCGGGCGAGCAAATGTTCCTGAGCAAGGTGTCTTTTACGGCTCGATCGTGTCTCCGGAGATTGAAATGCCGCGCGCGGTCGCGTATTTTGAAACTAGTTCACGGATTGAAGAACTCAAACTGCCAGGCCAATTTGAAGAAATTTTCACTGTCAGTCGTTGGGAAATCTTGGAAACTGTCCAGCTTGCAGAGATAATCTATGCAGATCAATATTCGGGAACAAGCAAATACGTCCAAATGTCAATACAAAATCAGCGGGCACATGTCGAAGAAGCAATTGAACAGCTCAAGTTGCGAGAAGATGTTGACTACACTGAACACTTCGCGCTACAATCGAAAATTATCTGCAACGAGTTTGCCAAGACAGAAATTGATTCACCAGATGACTATAAGATTTCCGCCGCCTACGCGAATTATATTCTTAATCGAACTCCTGCACAGGGATTAACATACCCGAGTGTTAAGAGTGGTTACAAAGGCCAAAATGTTGTAATGTTGCCAAACGTCGTAGATAAAATTCTGAGCCTGAAGGAGGTCTATATGTGCTTCTGTCGAAGGCAACACTCTGAAAACCCATTAGTTGCAATCACGCACATAGTCACTAACGTTGGTTCTGGCGAGCCTTTTACCTGGGCTTCAGCTTAGATTAGGCCATTGTTTACGATCTTCTTCATTTTCGTTAGCATCCCACTTTCCCAAACTTACTCTTGCAATCAGTTCGGCCGTGACCCGATAGCGTTTAATGGAAAGGGAATGATAGGCATCTGTGGTGTTGCCATATCAATCCATCAAATCAGGCTGTTATTAATCTATTGACGATTGCTGTGTCAATACTATTAGATTATGTTGTGACATTTCTATTAAACCATGTTGTGACAATTTACTGGATAATGAAAAATCACAACTACCATAAGGAATAAAATATGTCGAATAGCGAAGCTATACCTGATCTGGTATAATCCAGCCAAACTAGTTAGCTTTATACCATAATGGGTATATAACATGTCTACTTTTTCATCATTCCTAAAAGAAAGGCGTAAGGCAGTTGGGCTTACACAGGAAGAACTTGCTTTTAAAGCAGGTGTCGGTCTGCGCTTTGTTCGTGATTTGGAACAAGGCAAGAAAACACTTCGACTTGATAAGGTCAATCAATTACTGTGGCTATTCGGAAAGGAAGTTGGTGTAGTTGACGTCAAACAGGAATCAGAAGAAGACAAATAGATTCCTTCAATTAATAGAATTGTCGTTTAGCAAACTTTCGGCAACAAATCCTTATCACTGCCGAAAGTTTGATTTTGGATCACGCTTTCTTACTGCAACCAGCAGACAAACTCTTACAAAAATTTGTATTTTTACCCCAATAACATCGCAGTTACCACCGCCAAAACCACAGGCATTTTCCAAACTTTGAACACCAAAAACCACCCGAAAACTGACTCAAAAACCAGCGAAAACCATCATCAATTCAAGCAATTTTCGCTAAAAGAATTATACATAACAAATATACTGTTGTACTATATGTATAAAAAATAGTGAGTCTTTCGTGTAGTTCATCTCAAATAAAGGAGACAAAACCTTGATTACGAGCCAATTAAAGGCAAAGTTCGAGACCCGTCTCCCTCCCACAGCGGTGGCCGCCTTGAAAAAAGGTCAAACCCAAATTCCCGCCGGCAGGCAAATCAATTTCCCCCTACGTTCACCTTTTGTATACCTCCAATTTGAAGGTTGTCGACCTTTTGTGTACCCCCTAAAATTGTTGCCGGCATTTATCCGCCCTAGGTTTGCATTGCCTTACGGAACAGACATTTCAGTTTGTGTTCCCGGAGAGCTGTTCAGCCATTATTTCAATATGCTATTAGTCATGAAAAAAATCATTACCACCAGATCATTTCATTATTTCATTCACACACTGACATTCGTTTTTTTATTACTAAAATTATTCACTGCGGATGCTCAAACGCAATGGACAGCACTAACCATAAGTCCGGAGCAACAGCTTAATGACGTGGCATTCGGAGCGGGGAAATATGTTGCAGTGGGAGAAAATAACATTGTCCGCACTTCAACAGACGGCGCAACCTGGAAAACGGTACAGACAGGCCTGGCCTTTGGCGGCACATTATACAGTGTTGTTTTCGGCAACAACCTGTTTGTTGCAGTCGGCAGTTCGGGCCTGATCGCCACTTCGACGGATGGGATTTCGTGGAGCCAAAAATTGATGGGCACCACACAGAAATTCAAGGGTATCGCTTACGGTTACGGAATATTCGTAATCGTAGGCACAGCCGGCGCATTACTGACATCACCGGACGGCCAAAACTGGACAAAACGTCCCAATGGCCTGGATAATCTGAACGATGTTGCCTATGTAAATTACAGCTTTATTGCTGTGGGGCCCAACGGATTGATCAAAACAGCTTCTGCATACGGCATAGACTGGTCCGTAAAAAGTTCGGGCACGAATAATGAGTTGCGGGCCGTAGCGGGTCGCCCCAACGGAACTTCTGTGATCGTAGGTGACAAGGGAACTATTTTGTATTCAAAGGAAGGTAAATACTGGAATGCCGTTCCAAACCAGGACAAAACGTTGTCGCTGAGCGGCGTCGAATGTAATCCGTCGAATGGTCGGTTTGTGGCTGTCTGCTCCAACAAAAATGTGGCATTGGTGTCTTCCACCGGCGAGGGCTGGGGTGATGCGCCCAAGCCGACCGGTTCCGCCTGGTATCTCAACCGCGTCCGCTATTTTCAAAATTCATTTCTGGCCGTTGGAGGTATGGGAACGTTCCGTTCATCGTATAACAATGGCTATGCGTGGTCTTCCACAACCACTAATTTCAGGACGATGCAGCTTACTGGCGCGGCCTATGGAAACGGGACTTTTGTAGCAGTAGGAAGTGTGCCTCTGGATAATGGAGCGACGGGGCTGGGACAAACCAACCTCGCCATTGCCTCCGCAGATGGAGTTAACTTTACGGTCGGGCAAACGGTAAAGCTGGTTGGTGGCACAAAAGCCATTCATGACGTTGCTTTCGGAAATGGTTTATTTGTAGCCGTGGGGGAAGATGCTTTGATCCAGACTTCGCAGGATGGGAAAAACTGGACCTATCGCCAGGTAGAGTTTGGACAAAATCTCCTCGGCGTCACGTTCGGCGGTGGCAGGTTCGTGGCAGTCGGGCTCCATGGCCTTATCATGTGGTCTTTCGATGGAATAGTTTGGAAGAAATCAACGAATAAGGTACTTTATTCCATCAAGACCGTGGCTTATGGAAACGGCATGTTCGTGCTCGTCGGCCCGTACGGTCTTATTGGGAATTCGCCGGATGGCAGTGACTGGTCGTACCATTACAGTGGTACCACAAACCACCTGAATGGTGTGGCGTTTGGCCACAACCAATGGATTGCGGCTGGACAAAACAATACCATCCTCACCTCTACCAACGGCATAAAGTGGACACCGCTAACCCCCAATGTCGCGATAGGAAAGAGTGACTATACGGATATCATTTATGAAAACCATTTTGTGATCACAGGTACAAACGGTAAGATCGTAAGATTTATACCCAACACATGGTGGTCAAATCCATCCTCATCCACCTATAAGCACCTCAATACCGTCACTTACGGCAACGGCCGGTATATTGCAGCGGGAAATTCCGGAGCTGTGCAAATGTCGATTAACCCCTATTATTATCCTGACACGCCGGGTTCGCCAGCCGAGGAAGCGCTCTTCAGGGTAGGTGGTACGGACATGGATGAAAATGCGATCGAAGACGAAACCGCGAAATCGGCTTTCAGCGCTACTACTTATCCTAACCCGGTCGATGATCAGTTTTCCGTTAACATTGAAGGTGCCGGGGGAGAAAAAGTGAGGCTGCAGTTGCTGGACCTCTCTGGCCGCACGATCCTGGATAAAGTGGTGACTGCCGAAACAGGTACCTACCAGGAAACCATCCCGATGGCTCAGAAACAAACCGGAATGTACCTCCTGCGGGTCAGCACCGCAGCGCAAACGCAAAGTTTGAAGATACTGAAACGATAGATGCTGCATGTTCGATGCGGGATGGTGTGAAAGTGAAAGCTGACCTGGGAAAACAAAAAAGGACTGTGGCCAACAGTCCTTTAACCTTTAGGCTTTCGCCCCCATTTGTTCGAGGCCTTCCCAAAGGAGCTTCACGTCAAAAAGCGCCGACTTTTCAGCCATATCAAACGGAATATCCGAATGATAAAGCGCCAGATCGTGGATCATTTTGAGCGAATGCGCCAGCTCTTTACAGCCCTGACATTCGATGAGATACCAAAACTCGGCTTGTGATTGCGTCAGCGGGTCGCCGACATTTGATGCGTGACGTGCATCATTAGTTGCGTTGACTGAATTTGGGTTCGAGTCAATTCCTTTACCATCTGAAGTTTGCATTGGCAATGGTTTTTGGGTGATTAAATAAGGAGAGGTCACCGCAAACTTCAACGAAGAAACACTTCGGCCAGGTTTCGGGACTTGCACCCGTATGCCTCTCCAAGGCCATTTTGGCCTGGCTATTCTAATAAAATTCATAAAGTGTTTCTAAAAAGTTTGCAGGGCAAATATAGAATAAAGTTTGAACTTGCAACATGAGTAGTCTGATCAACTTGCAAACCCTGCCTTTCTACGTCTAGCAGTAGTTAAATATGCTTTGATTATGTCTTTATTGAAAAAAGGCGCAAACAGATAAAAGACAATATAAAACTTCTACGAAAGCCATAACGATCAACAATGGACATAATTGATGATTTCATTAGACAGTATAATAAAGAATTCGACTATTATCAAAAACTTTGTCAAATTGTTGCTTCAAAAATTGAAGACCAGTTATTTAAACGTGGCATCAAAGCTATTGTAACTCATCGAGCTAAAAAGCCAGATAGATTAAAAGATAAGCTTTTAAAAAGGAATGAAGAGAAAAATTATGGAACTGTTGAAGCAATATATTCGGATATTATCGACTTAGCGGGCATAAGGGTTTCTTTGTATTTTCCTTCCGAACGCGAAATAATCGATGAAGTAATTAATGATCTTTTTCACGTAGAGAAAACAAAAAAATTCCCTTTGACTCCCCATATACCTAAACATGACAAGCGGTTTTCCGGTTATTGGGCAACTCACTATCGAGTTCGACTAAAAAAGGAAAATTTGACGTTAAGATATATTGACACAATTGCCGAGATACAAATCGCATCTGTTTTAATGCATGCGTGGTCCGAGGTTGAACACGACTTGGTTTACAAACCATTTTCTGGAAAGCTTTCTAAGGAAGAATTGGCTATCCTCGATGAGATAAATGGATTAGTTTTGAGCGGTGAAATTGCCCTTGAAAGACTTCAAGCGGCTATGTCTGAACGAACTAAAAAGCACAACGAAATAAATGACAAGTATGAATTAACCAACTACCTGCTAAGTAATATTGATAAGGATTACTTGAACAAAATAAAGCTGGGAGACACATATTTATTGAACAATTACCTCAATACAATTAAGACTCTGGATGTTAGTGAACTTAACAGCTACATCACTATGATAAATACCGACCTTCAAGAATCCGTAACGGACCAGCTGCTTAACATGTTAATGGTTGAGTTTTATGATAATGATAAAATTGACTTAAAAAACTATTTCAAAAACCTGCATGTTTCTGAAAGAAAAGCGTCGGGATTCGAATCATTTGTAAAGTGCTGGGTTGTTTTAGAAAAAGCTGTTAGGGATATCTTAAAAGATTCTGACTCAGATGTGCGACGTTATATGATTCCGAATTTTGGACTATTGAAGGATAAGAAAATATTGAACAACAAGGAAGCTAACGAACTGCGACAGTTAAGACAAATTCGCAATTACCTATTGCACGGAATTGAGACGCCTGTTGATGAAAACCTGAAAAACAGTTATAAAGAACTAAAATCTATAACATATAAGGTAGTTGATCATGTTCCGACCGCCGATATAAAAGAGCAGTTAAAAAGTGAACTTGACTCTTTATAAATATCCGGAATATGTATTGATATATAGAAATTATTTGCCTGATTGAAGGTAATAGCACGATATTAATGAATAAAGCTAAATTTTGCGCCTTGTGATGATATCATCAATAATAAATCCTGCAGGGCCATTGTGAGTCCGAATCATATCAAGTACTGCCTCCTTCATAAAGTTTGTTGATCCCGGGTTATCGCCTCCGCGATCTTCCGGTACTAAAACCCACCTTCTGCGCCGAATAATGTTAGTTATTGGCATATTAGCTAACAGAATCATTTTAATGTCCTTTTTTGTATTAAACATTTTAGTAGTAATAACCTCGTTCACCGCTTTTCCATCTTGTTTTTCTACTGTAAAAAAGGACATGGAGTCACTCAGATCGTATTTAACGGCGTTTTGTCCATCAGGATCACTCCAACCGAATTCTTGGAAAGCATTAAGTACACGTGTGCCATGCTTATATGCATTGTATTCATATCGACGTGAAAATGTTATAGCAGCCTCTTTTAAGAAAAGTTTGATTGCTTCATAACTATCTTGTAGCAGCTCTGGAACACCCGGCTCTTTCAAAGGTGGAGCAAAAAAGAAAATGTGCATCCACAATGGATGATTTCCAAACTGAGCAGTCGCTAGATCTAAAAAGGCAAGTTCGCTTTCATCTGTTGCTATTCGTTCTATTCGCGAATAGTTTTTTTGGAAATTGGAAGTACTAATAGCCTGCAATAAATCAAGATCTCTACATTTCCCTTCCTTTGGTTCTAGGCCAAAAATCAGTTCAAAGAGAGTTTCTATCACATGAAAACAGGTTACTCGAATTTCGCCTTTTAAAAAACGAGCATAATCAGCCTCATTATAGCCTGAGATTTGGGCCGCTAAATAGTCTTCCTGAAAAGCCTCGCATCTATCTAGAATTGAAGACAATGTTGTCACCTTATACAGATGGTAGTCGTATGCGTACTGTGTATAAAAAGCTTTGTAGTTGATTTCCATGTCACTTCTTTATTTAGATTAACATGTAGTATATGCTTTGTATGCTACAGGCAAGCATTAGGTTATAAATGCAGGTACCTAGATCTATACTATCATTTGACATACATAAGGCCTACTATTTGCGGCAATAAATTTAGAATCGGAAAAAAGAAAAATTTGTAGAAATGACAGCACAACCTAAATATCATTGTTTGTTTTCGTATTCCGCATTCAACTCACTCAACACCAACATCTGCAACTCCGCCTGCGGCAGCAAAAGCTGGTACTCAGCCACACCAATCGGTTTATTAATGTCCTGCAAAGCAATCTCAACATCTAAATGATCTTTATCGGCACAAAGAATAATGCCGATCGAAGGATTTTCGCTCTCGCTTTTTTCCAGAAGGTCGAGTAAGGAGAGGTAGAGATTCATTTTACCTACATATTCCGCTTTGAAACTGCCAATTTTCAATTCAATCGCCACCAGTGAACGCAGGCCTCTGTGGAAGAAAAGCATGTCTACGAAATATTCCTTGCCATTGTATTCAAGCCGGTATTGATTGCCTATAAATGAAAACCCTTTCCCTAACTCTAATACGAAAGCCCTGATTTTGGCTATAAGCCTATTTTCCAATTCCAGCTCTTTTACGGGTTCCGTAATACCCAGAAAACCTAGGTTATAAGAGCTTTTAAATACTTCATTGGCATAATCGGCCCTTATTTCGGGTAAAGTACTGCTAAAATTGTGCGTTTTCGATTGAGCTATTGAATGGCCATAACGATCCATTTTGATAGCATTAAGCAATAAATCTCTTGACCAACTTTTTTCTATGGTTTGCTGTGCGTAATACAGGCGGGCGCTTTTGTCTTTTACCTTCTCCATGAGTAAAATATTGTGGCCCCAAGGCAATTTTGCAACAAGTTGCTGCAAAATTACACTCGACTCAGTTTTAATGGATTCCAATTTTGCAACGGGCTGTTGCAAAATTAAACTTTCGGGATATTCTTGTGCGAAGCGTAACATATAGCCCAGGTTGCGCTCCGAAAAACCTTTGAGGTTCGTAAACTCGTTCCGCAAATCTATTGCCAAGCGAGGAATTACCTTTGCCGACCAGCCTTCCTGCTTTTGGCGTTCGGCTATCATCTTACCCGTTTGCCAATACAACAATATCAATTCGGTGTTTACGGCAAGTACGGCACGTAACCGAGCTTGCTGTATGGCGGTTTTTATATCGCCTAACAATGATTGGTATTTCTCTATTTCTTTGCTCATTAAGATTCCGTTCGCGATCCAGCCAAATTTAGCTTTTTTACCAGTTACAATACAAAAACCTCCCCCCAACCGCCATCTTCGCCATCTCCCGGCCGAAACCCTAAGCATAATATGTAACCTTTGTTTTATTACATTACGGCTTGAATTGAAGCTTGTTTATTATTAAACATATACGCAAATGGGCACGTTGCTGGTGTTTCTGGTCGTTTTTCTTCCCATGGGATGGCTATTGTGGCGAATGCTGCGATACACCCGTGATACCATCGGCACGAATTCCCCTCTGAAAGTGCAACGAATTTACTACACAACGTTCCAGTCGATTTTCCTAAGGATCGATTGCCTATTTGCGTTAATGTGTGCTTTCATAGGTATTATTATTATAAACGCTGCTCTCTTTTCAACCTTCTCGGGGCCTGATCCACTGATTGGCCGAACGATTCTGTTCGTCATCTCATTCGTATTTCTTTGCATCGCGGCGGTCATTTTAGTTGTTGACCTGAATCATTGGCCTTATGCTCGTGGTGTAGTGATTACAACTTTTCCGGATGAACATGAACTGGACATACAGCTTCCTGGCAGAACTTTACGCATAAAAGAAGGCGACATTCACAAAATCAGTATCTATCATAACAATGGCAAGTTGCTGCTGGGGTTCACTCAATTTCACCTTAAAAACGGCGACAGCTTTCTGCTTTCTTTTAGAACGGAAGGTCTGGGGGTAATACAAGAATATTTCAAAGGCATACCTGTCGAAGAATTTGTACGGCATGTTCCTTTGATACGGAATACTTTAAACGTCAAAAATCCTGAGCATGAAGTCCTGGTTAGTGACAATCGGCATGGCTGGGTAACCTATTTCATCGCATTTCTTTTAGGCATTTTCTTCGTCGCAATGACTTACATGATGTACAAGGATGCGAAATGGCAGGATGACATGTCGACGCATTCACCGGTTGTTTGTATGAAAATCACATACAGAGAAAGGGGGGCGGGAACAGTAAAATATCCGGATAAAGTATACGGGGAATATCTGGGAAAGACTTATCATTTTGATATGGGCAGAAAGTACTTCCGAAAGCTATCAGGTGTTGACACCATCGCAGTTTATTTTGACCAGGCTACTGGCCGGGCATTTCTACCTACATCCGGGCAAGTCAAGCATTATACGGGTCTCTACCTGCTTATCGGGGGCGTTGGTTTGTTGTTTATTGGAGGAAGTACGTGGGAGATTATTAAGATTGTGAAGAAACGTAACCGGAAAGCAAGCAAATCTTTTAGCTAGGAAGCTCTATACAAAACTCAAACGTCCGCCATAACCTTCAATCGGACATGAAGGTCTTGAAAATTCAGAATGTTAACGATTCTCCATCCAGGCCAGAAACGACGGCGCTTTTTCTTTATTAATCAGCAATTGATCAGGCGTTTCTATAACCAGCTTGACGTACAGTTTTCGCATGAAATAATGTTCGATTTCCTTGATCGCTGAAAAGTTGACCAGATACTGCCGGTTCATCCGGAAAAATTGCTTCTGACTCACCGACGCCGCGATCTGATCGAGGGATTGGCTCAGTGAAAACTCCTGTCCATCGAAACACATAATCATCGAAGTCTCATTTCTAATGTAGAAAAAGGCGATCTGTGCGGTTTGGACCGTTGTGTATTTTTGGTGTTTAAATACTAAAAAACTGGTTTTATCGGCCTGGGGTGCCATCCTGCTCAGTAATTCGGTCAGGTCGGGAATTGCCTTTTGCTGGAAAAAATTTTTCAGGTCGTCGACTTTGCCGAGTGCGCCCGCAATGTCATCTTTCGAGAATGGTTTCAGCACGTAATCCACGCCATTCCGCTTGAAAGCTTCCAGGGAATATTCGTCAAAAGCGGTACAGAAAATGACCGGACAATCAATCTCCACCGATTTGAAAATCTCAAAACTTAGCCCGTCCGCCAGCTGAATGTCCATAAAAATCAGGTCTGGCTGCGATCCCGACGAAAGTGCTTCAACCGATTCTTCGACGCTCTGATAGGGACCGGCGATTTTGGCTGCCGGACGCAATTGCAGGATGATGTTTTCAAGAGATCTGGCTGTTTTCAGCTCGTCCTCAATGATTGCGATGTTCATAAATGATAGGAAGTCTAACCTGAAAAAGGTCTTGGCCGTTGATTACCTCCACCTGTTTGTGTAATAAATGACTGTATTTGAGCTCAATGTTTTTCAAGCCCACACCCAGAGAATCCTCCTGGTTCTTTTTGGGCTGGACCTGATTTTCAACAACAATGCTTTCTCCTTCCATGAAAATCCGGATCTGCAAAGGCCGGTTGAGGGACACAATGTTGTGTTTGAGACAGTTTTCAACCAATAATTGCAAGGTAAATGGAGGGATTAATGTATCTGAAACGGCATCATCAAGCTTATTTTGGAAAACAAATCCATCTTCAAACCTGGCTTTTTGCAAAAAAAGATACGCATTCAGAATATCCATTTCTACTTTCAAAGGAATCAGATCCAGCTTGCGGCTTTCCAACGTATAGCGATAAAAGTTAGCGAGCTTTAATATAAAATCAACCGACTGCTGGTCGCCGGTTTCGACCATTGCTTTGAGGGTATTAAGGCTATTAAACAGAAAATGCGGGTTCACCTGTTGTTTCAAAAGGTCATATTGCGCACTCAGATTATCGTTCCGAAACCGTTCCAGTTCCATACTCACATGCTGGTTTTCATAATTCTGTTGCAGCATATTCAGGAACATATAAAACACAAGGTTGATCAAAATCCCGCGCACCTCTACCATCAGCATGGCAGGGCCGAAATCAATGTGCGAAAGGATAAGCTGCTGAATGTAAGCCAGGCCAAACATCAGGACAAGACCAAATGCCAGGGAGTTGAGCAATTTGGCATAGGATATTTTCTGCCCCTGCGACCGATTGCTTTTTTGCGAAACCATGTAAATATTGAAATACCACATAATCACCGCAAATGCAGCTGTAATGCCCGCATTCACAGCCGCCTCCAAAGGCACAAATTTGTGTGAAGCCAACTGCGGCACAGAAGAAAGCAAACCGATCACGATGGAACTGGTCCAGATGATTTTGTTTGAGACTTTTAAAGGCGCTTTTGTAGCCATATCAAATCGGGCAATGTTGCGATTCCAAGCAAGCAATATTAAGGGAAAACGGCCGCCCGCTGGGAAGTGATCAATTTAATCCTTTGTTCTTTTTCTGGTTGGTCGTCGCCGGGCTGATAACCTTTCCCAGCCTGGAACTCATAGTCAAAAGCAAGTTGCGTGTCATTTCTTTGGACCACTTTCAAATGCTCTATGGAGTAAATCTCGCCATTCATATTGGTGCCATACCAGTGCGGCATGGGTTTCTGTTTCCAGGTTACCATGGTATAATGTGCGCCGTCGTTTGGTTTTAATAAAGAATCATGGGCAGTTTGCAGCGCAAGATCATTTCCATATAGCATTGAAATGGTGCCCTTTTTATTGTTAATGATGGATTTGATCACTGCCTGGTTTCCAGCATCATACAGGTAATCCGGGGCGAGCGTAGCAGTGTTGCGGTCGTCGCAGGATAGCAGTAAAAGTGCGAGCGCGCTGATGTATATTGAAATGCTGAATTTCATTTTTGATAAATTTATTTGGTTGGAATGTTGAAAACAAAGTCACTCTGAGGAGCGAACATCCGGTGACAGTTGGTGCAAGTTTGCTCAAACAGAACCGTTTTGCCTGCGGGTTTGAGATCAAGTCCATCGAATCTGGCGAATCCCCAGCCTTCGGTTTTGCTGTATTTTTTACTGTCCTTAATCATGAATTGCGCGTTTTGGAAGTTGCCGGGCAGTACATTACCATCCTTATCCTCTGCCTGCTTCCCCCAGACGACCTTTACCACCCTCGCACCGTCGGGAAAAGGAAGCTGGTGATCCTTGATGGCTTTTACCATCATGTCATTTCCATATACAACCCGCATGCTTCCGCCGTCGAATTTATCGGTAATGCTGATGATCTTCCAGTTTTTATAATCCGCAGAATAGGGAATGCCATTTAAGGCAACTGGCGTCTTAGAGGGTGCAATTTGTTGGTGTGAAGCATTTTTAGCTACAATCCGAGCTGTATCGATCTTATGTCTTCCGGGAAGCTTGTTCACATATTGTTTCAAAACTGCCAGCTCTGACGCAGACACCTTGCCACCGGTATGCGCCACCTGGTAAAGTTTCAAAGGCATTTTCTCCTGCTCAATCGCATTCACCATTTCCCAGAGCAGCAACTCCTGCACACTCGGAGGATTCTTGTCCCATTCCGAAAAATTAAACCGCGACCGTCCCTCCTTCACATCATGTGCCACGAGGAAAGACGCCGGGGCAATCTTATCAAACCATTCAACCTTCACCTCATTGGAATGGCAATCATAACAAGCCCGCTCCAATATCTGCTTCACCTCCGCAGGAACCGATATTTCGCTCGTCACCGGCGGATTCTCAATGTCAGGTGAGCTGATTTGCAGTCCCACAAAGATCAATGTCAGCACCACCGCTGCACTTTTGTAAAATGTTAAACCGGGCTTTTTCATTTCTATATAAATGTCTGATTACCAAAGCCCAAATGTCTATGTAATCACATTATCTATGAACCACAAAAGCCCTGGGTCCGACAAAGCTTACCGCGAGTCAGACATTAATACAGGTGAGTTAGACAGCGAAAAGACAAAAACCATTCACTCATTCGGCTCCACCGCGGCACTCATTCAGTCATTCAACATTAAAACCACTTGTCCAACTCGCCCCCTTAATCGTCCACTTCGAGGCAATTCTGCTATCGCTGCGCCTTTAAACGCCACAATTTTGCCTCAGAACTTAAAACAAAACGATTATGAAAACTTCAAAAATTATCTATTGGACTGGCGCAGCATTGACTTCATTATGGTTTGGTGCAAGCGGCTTTTTTGAACTGACCAAAAATCCGCTGGTGTGGGAAATCACCCGGCAACTCGGCTATCCTCCTCATTTCATTTATATTTTGGGCGTAGCCAAACTTTCCGGTGTGGCTGTACTGCTCACTCCAAACCGACTGCTGAGATTAAAAGAATGGGTTTTTGCAGGCATATTCTTCGACATTATCTTCGCCTTCTTCTCCAAAGTAGCTGTCCTTGGCTTACCCGCCACCATTGACGCAGTCATTGCCTTTATGATGGTGACCGTCACTTATGTCATGTTCAGAAAGTTGTATCCTGCTACTTACAGCAGGATTTAATTACCCTGATCTTTCATTACCTTTTCCCGGTGCTGTTTTCCCCAGCTGATCATTTCCAAAATGATCCCGCCAAATGACATGCAGTAATCTGTTTCTGTATATTCTACCAAAACAGGCGAGTCGGGGGTCACTGTGCGTTTTATCAGCTGATTGGCTTCCATATCCTTTAATTCCCGGGACAGCATTCGTGTTGTTATGCCGGGAATGCTTCTTTGAATATCACGACAGCGCCTGTTTCCATTACAGATTGAGTTGATAATCAATAGTCTCCATTTGCCGCCGATGACATACATGGTATCCTGCAATGCCTGGACTTCCTGCTTCTGGTTCCTCGGATCGGACAGGATTTCACCCGCTTTTCTGATCTGTTCTTCATTCATGATGCTGCTATCCTTCAATGTCAATCGATGCCCTGAACGTGCAAAAAAGCACAGTGATTTGCACCTGCGCTTGCTTCAAATGCTGCGCTAAGTAACCCAAATGGTCAAAGACTCATCCCGCCGTCCATGACGATTTCCGCCCCGGTAATAAAGCTCGAAGCTTCTCCTGAAAAGTAGGTCACCATTTTAGCCACATCATCGGCACTTCCGACTTTTTTCAGCGGAATGCGCTCGATCATCCCGCCGTCCAATGCCAGGCGGGCTGCTGGATCCAAACCCATTTTATTCAAAATCTCAGTCTGCGTCGGGCCGGGACTGATCGCGTTCACCCGGATCTTCCGCGGTGCCAGTTCAATCGCCGCAATTTTCATGACCGCATTTAACGCCGCTTTGCTGGAAGTATACATGAATCACTTTCTGTTGCGGTTTCAATTCCCGCACCGCCCAGCACGCCTGCGTTGATGAACAAGATGTCCAGTTTCCCAAACTGCTCGCTTACTTGTTTTGCCAGCGCTTCGATATCTGCAACTTTACTCTGATCGCTCACAAACCCAGTCACGCCTAGTTCTGCTGCTGCATCCTGAATTACATTTTCACGTCGGCCCATAATGATCACTTCTGCACCTTGCTATTTCCAACCTCCCACATATTAAACAAGCCCAGCACCAACCTTCCCGCTTCGGACAGTTGACTTTTTTCTCCTTTTACCCCACCAAATGTAAAAACCGGTGACGGGTAATGTAGAGCAGGCCAGGGCTGCAAAGAAGGAGAGGATTTTACCGAACAGACCCATGTATGCGCCCGTGTGCAAGTCGAAATTGAGTTGGTAGGCTTTGTCGCCGTTATTCAGGTTTTGAAAGGAGGTGTTGGAAAGCATTTTTCCGGAATATTGGTCAAATACGATCAGCTGGCGGTCGAAGCGGTTCCAGTCTTTTTTGTAGACCAATGTATTGATTGTGGAAGTGGCTTTGGCGGGCAATAGTACCTGGTACGCATACGCATCCGGGTAGCGAGTGGCGGTGGTTTTGAATGCCTGATCCAATCCGGAAACGGCCTTCGGCTGCAATGTGTCTGAAACCAGCAGGGCGGGCTTTTCTATATTTTTGCCGCCATTTGCGACGAAACGTACTGAATCCTGCATCCAGTCAAATGCCCAGACCAGACCCGTCAGGGAGGTTAGTAACAGAATAAGAAATGCATAGAGTCCTAGGATCTGGTGCAGGTCATAGTTGAGTCTTTTCCATTTTGCACGCCATTTAACAGTGAAATGGTTCTTAATGCTTTTGGCTGTCCACTTTTTGGGAAACCAGAGAATAAAGCCTGAAATCAACATAATGACAAAGATCAGCACCGAATATCCGACCACGTAATGCCCTACTTTTTCTCCAAATAGCATTCGCATGTGCAATGCCAGTACGAGCTGAAAAAACTCATTTTTTGAGTCTTCCACGTAAATTACTTTCCCCGAATAAGGATTAATGTATACCCGGTAATAGTATTCGAAATAGTCCCAGTGCGTCAATCCATCGGTGTTATTCTTTTGCGACCGGAACGTTACTGACCGGTCCGGCGCATTGGCCATTTCGATCCGCGTGATGATTTTGTCCTTTCCGATTGTATTTTGGGCAATGCTCAGCAGTTGGGTCAAAGGGAGCTTTTCCTTATTTTCCGGGGTAACAAAAAGACGCTCGCGGTAAACGATGGGTTTTAGCTCGTCGACAAAAACGTAGAGGCAGCCGCTGACAGCAATCAAAAACACAAAAAGCCCGGACACAAGTCCGAGCCAGAGGTGTAAAAAGCTGACCACTTTTTTGAATTTCATATTTGCTAAAACCGGTATCCTACGGTAAGGTTAAATCTGCGCCCGTTCCCTCTCCGGTAATCAATGGCCGTGCCGTAAAACTGGGCAATAGCCGGGTAGTAAATTGTATTAAGCAAGTTTTCAATACCTAAATCAGCTTTCAGGTTTTCCGTGATTTTGTACCCCAAAGACAAATTGAATGTATTATAAGATTCGATAGGACCTTCCCCGATCGGATAAACACCTTTTTCGTTAGGTGCAAACCGGTCGCGCTTGCCCACATACAGCCAGTTCAGGTCTGCATTGAAACGGGCTTTGTTGTACCTGGCGTAAGCCGCGATTTTCGCCGGTGTAATACGGTTTGAGTTCAGATATTTATCGGTTGGACCATTGAAATTACCGTCGCCGTCCTTATCCCCTTTGCCTTCCACGAAAGCATAGTTACCTCCCAAAACGAAGTTGTTGGTGACCTGATAATCCACCTGAAATTCGTAACCCCAAACCCGCTCAGGCAACCGTTCCGCCACGTATTTACCATCCACGAGCAGTAAATTGGAACCCAGTTTTGATGTGCTGTAATAATAGGCAGCCGACACATTCAATGGTCCCAGTGCACTGCTGAAACCGACTTCGTAATTGTTTACGATGATCGGCTCGGTTTGCAGACCAGCCACCGTATTCTCGTTTGCAGCCCTTAATATCCGGCCCAGATCAAAAATCGAGAATGATTGTGAATAGCTGACGAATGGATTAAACCGCTTGAATTTGGAATAACGAAGTCCTGCATTGAACACAAAAGCATTGTAATCCAGCTTTCCGCCTGTCACATTAATGCTTCCTGCACCATCGGGACCCGTGGCCAGCGTGGCGTAATCGGCAATGTCCATTTTGATATTTTCAGCACGCAGGCCTGTTTTAAGGTTCAGGTAATCAAACCATTGCGTCGTAAGCTGGGCATAGGGCGCCAGGTTATTCATATTGATGCGCGGCACCCAAGAGCGGCCGTCCACCAGGTTCTGCTCCGTCTTATCATTCAATATATCCACACCATAAGTGACGTCTCCCGACAGTTTGGACGAAACAGTAAAGGGTGTGTTTAGATTAAGCCTGAAACCTTTTTTAGTAGAAATAATGGCGGATTGTCCGCTGCCAAAAAATGATTCTGAATTGGAATAAACCGTCCAGAAATCCTGCAAATACACATTGGCAGTCAGAGAAGTCCGGCCCACGATATTTTTATTGGTATACTGAATATTGGCATTGTGGTTGTAGCGGGTCCCTTCGTCAATTCCTTTCCGGGTTCCCCACACGCCGATCGCGGGAGATTCTCTGTAAACACCGGCTTTGGCCACGTAAGCAGAATGCTGGTTGGAGCTGTAATAATTATACATCGCCTCAATGCGCTGGGAACCAGTGAAATTGTAACCCACCTTGGCGAATGCATTGTATATCTTGGTTTCGCCCAATCCGTAATCAGGAGATATCACCAGCCCTTTCGGATCTCTATATACGCCGGTTTTTTCATACATTCCGCTTACGACGTAATCGAACTTAGCCACCCGTCCGTAAAGCTGCTGCGACGCACGGAAACCCAGCGTGCTATCTCCACGGGTATTGCCTGTAAGGCTCAACTGACTGTATCCACCGATTTTCCGGTCCGTCTTTGGAATTTTCGTGATGTAGTTCATCAGTCCGCCGTCGGCACCGTTTCCGTAAATCGCCGTGGCACCTTTGATCACCTCCACCCGCTCGATCACCGAAGGATCAATCGAGCGGATATCCCGCCCGCCGGCCCTGAGCGGCGTGGATTGCGGTATGCCATCAATCAGCACCAGCAGGTTACGACCGCGCAAGGTTTGTCCCGAGTTGCCGGTTTGATTGGTAGAAGCGCCCAAACCCGGAACCGAAAACGCCAGAATGTTGGCAATGTTGGGGCTTATGGTTGAGAGTGCACCAATTTCCTTCGCATTAACAACCGTTACAGATGACGGCGTTTCTGCCAACGACTCCACCCTGCGTCCTGCGGAAACAATCACTTCATCGAGCTGGGAAGAACTTTCTTTGAGTTCAAAGTCGAGGTTTTGTTCCGAGCCAGCTTCAAGTGTAATGTCCTTATCCTGAATTGTATATCCAATAAAAGAGGCTCTGATCGAAACATTTCCTTTGGGCAAATTGCCAAGCCGGTAACTTCCGTCACCATTTGCGGTGGTGCCAATATTAGTCCCTTTCACCATGACGGAAGCAAACGGGACAGGCTGTTTATGATTATCCAAAACAATCCCCCGTATTACCCCGGAATCAGATTGGGCGTAAGCGAGGTGGACGGAAAAAATGGAAGCGATAAAGAATAGTAGGGAGTGTAATTTTACTTTCATCAAGCAAACGTTTAATTTTCTGCAAAAGTAAAATTATTTATACTAATTAAAAATAATATTGCGCTTTGTCTCTGGCGACCTGGACGCGCTGCTCATCTCTGAGAGGTGTGACGGGATTTGGATATACAGCATCCTGCGGAGCGTTCACGTGCTACAATAAAAAAGGACTGTCGCCGACAGTCCTCAATTTCTAAGCTTTCGCCCCCATTTTTTCGAGGCCTTCCCAAAGTACCTTCAAGTCGAACAATGCTGATTTTTCACGCTGATCAAACGGGATATCCGAGTAATAAAGCGCCAGATCGTGGATTGTTTTGAGCGATTGTGCCAGCTCCTTGCAGCCCTGACATTCGATCAGGTACCAAAATTCTGCTTGCGATTGCGTCAACGGGTCGCCGACATTTGATGCGTGACGTGCATCGGACGTTGCGTTGACTGGGTTTGCATTCGAGCCGATTCCTTCTTCATTCGTTAAAGTTTGCATTTGACCATGAAAAAAAGAGTGAGAAATAAGGAGAGGTCACCGCAAACTTTAACGAATGAAACTACATCGGTCAGGTCTCGGGACTTGCACCCGTATGCCTCTCCAGGACCATTTTGGTCTGACATTAGAAAATAGTTTCATGAAAAATTTATTAAAGTTTGCGAGGCAAATATAGGGGAAATTTTGGATGGGAGGTGGGGGAATGAATAAACGGTAAAAAGCTGCCGTTCGGTAAATGGAGCGAGTAAATAGGGACCATCACAAACTTGAAAGTTTAGGTCAGAACCATTTTCCTGACGTCAGGAAAATGGTCAATATGCATTAACTATATACCAACTGAATCACTATAAAACATGCTATGAAGACAGAAGACATTACATTACTTTTCAAGGGATTTGAAAATGCGGCCTCGGAGATCGAAAGGTGACCAGGCACTTTTCCGCCACTCGACCCAGCTATTGAAACGAAAAATGAATATCCCTGAAAACCGTCCGGTCGCCGATTTTCTTCCAACTATCAGCTTGAAAGCGAAAGATCTAGCGGCTGAGATGACAAGCATTAATGTTCAAACCAGAGATCTCAAAGGTATACCGCCAATCGAAAAAGAGCATATAGATAATAACCTGGCAGTGGGGGAAATGCTAATTGAGAGAGGTATTAAACCCGAAGAACTACCTCCGGCTGACGATGTTAAGAAAGTTCAGCGGAGCTTGATAGTGAGGAAAAGAAAGTATTGAGAGGTACGAAAAGGAGTAAAAAATAAAGCTTTCAACCACACGGATCAACTCTCGCCAGTGGTGAGAGAATTACATTGCAGACCTTTCGCTTATACTACTATTTGACTTAGAAATTGATTTTACAAAACCATTTTCCTGACGTCAGGAAAATGGTTTCTAAAAAAGACACTATGGCGACTCAAACAATAAAAAAGGATAGCCCAAGACAAGAGCCTGCGTTTGCTTCTGGGTATACGAATGCCAAAGTAGCAAGTCATGTATCCGTCTCTAAGTCCTTCGTAATGCCTGATTTGTTCTTAGAACAGGCAGAAGATATGGCTAGGTTTTTGGATAAAAACCCGGTTCCAGAGAGAGGTTAGCAGGCCACTGCGCTAATAGCTTCCAGCCAATAATCATTTTTTTGTTAAGGTCTTAACCGAAATCAGGCCGCAGAATTCACAATCCGCACAGGTATTTTTTGCTTCTCCGCTGAATACAACGCTATCACCATTTGCAATTTTATGTTGAGCTAAAAGCGTTTGAAAAGTTGAGTCATTGCAAACCGTTAATCCAGTTGCATAGTAACCTTGCAATCTGTAAACCGCAGGCTGTTTAGAAGTGTCAACTTCTATTTTTCCGGATATCGTATTGATCACTGCCTCTGCGTCGCTATCGCAACCACATTGAGCTCGTTGTGGCTCTTTGTTTTCTTTGCATGCTAACAAGCTCAGGCAGGAAAGGCAGACAAGGAAAAGTATTTTTATGGACGATCGCATGGAAAAATAGTCTATGATGTTGATAATTGTTTAGTATCGTTGAGGTTTGACATAAATTGATGGAGAACTTGAATAGGTGTGATAGTTCAGCCGCCAAACTGTTAAAGTAATTTCATCCGTCCAAACAACCCGGATATTTTAAACATCCTGGAACAAAACAAAGCCTACCCACTTGTTCTCGGATCGCAGGCGGCAAAACCCCGCATTTAGTATATTTACGGCTACTCCAACAAAAATGCAATAACACTCCTATGCCCATTCACGTAGCGATTACCCGTAAAGTACTTCTTGGAAAAGAGGAAGAGTTCAAAGAAGCGTTGCGGCAGTTTTTGGGCGATTCTTTTTGGCATGGCGGGGTGCATGGTGCCGCCATGATGACTGCTTTGCCGGGTAGCGAGAGCCGCGAAATTGGCATATTACGGACTTTCGCCAACCAGGCCGAGCGCGATGCTTTTTATAATTCAAAGTTTTTTAAAGATTGGGAAGCCTATGCGTCGACATTGACGGAAGAGCCGGTCTATCGGGAGCTTACCGGGCTAGAAGCGTGGTTTCGCTCACCGGTTCCTCCCCCGAGGTGGAAAATGGCAGTGGCCACACTTTGCGGCGTATACCCGACCAGCCTGTTTCTGACTTATGTTATCGGTCCATTCATTCAGCAACTTCATCCTGCGTTCCGGACCTTGATTATAGCCAGTTGTATGGTGGGGCTGCTTACCTGGGTTGTGATGCCGCAGGTTATCAAGGTTTTGAAGCCCTGGCTTTCGGGAAGCCTGAAAAGCAGCAAATAAAAAGTAATGATAGCAATGTAAGGCAAGACAACATTCAATCTCAATGCAGATGGATAAATCAAATGGCTATGAGGAGAACGCACTAATTTTCAGTAAAAGTCGCTCGCAGGATGCGAATGGAATTGGAGTATCGTCGATCCGGCGCTGGGCGAAGACGCTACCTCCGAATGCCACGGTGCTCGATATAGGTTGCGGTACCGGCGTGCCTGTTTCCAAGGTATTGGTGGAAGAGGGTTTGACTGTTTTCGGGCTCGATGCGTCACCTTCGATGGTTCAAATCTTCCGGCAGAACTTCCCCGACAACCCGGTCGCCTGCGAAGCCGTGGAGGACTCCCCATTTTTTAACCGGAAATTCGATGCGATTGTGGCGTGGGGATTGGTGTTTTTGCTGACCGAGAAAGAGCAGGAAATTGTCTTACAAAAAGCCGCTCATGCGCTGAATCGCGGCGGGAAATTTTTGTTTACTGCACCAGCTCAAAAGGTAACCTGGGAAGACGTTCTTACATTAAAGCAATCGCTGTCCCTCGGAGCAGAAAAGTATAGAGCCTTACTAATTGGATATGGGTTCTCAATGATCGAGGAATTCGAAGATGAGGGAGGGAATTATTATTATCATGCGGTTTTGAGTTGAGGAAACAAAAACTGCGACAGCCCGCCGCAGTTTTTATTTCTGATTGACAATAAAGCTGAAAATAACTTTCACCTTTCATACCAAAACCTACCCCAAACTTCTAAAACCCAAACATTCCCCCGGAAACCGAAATAGACTCCCCGGTAATCCACGCAGCATCCTCAGATGCCAGAAACACCGCTGCCTTCGCAATGTCTTCGGGCTGGCCTCTCCGACCCAGTGGCGTGTTGGCGACGAACATTTTTTCGTACTCGCTGCCGGGGGTGACGCCCGCGCTGGTGGCGCCTTCTGTTTCGGTGGCGCCTGGTAAGATGGAGTTAATGCGGACGTTTTTGGCGCCCAGCTCTTTGGATAAAGAAACCGTGATGGCGTCCAATGCGGCCTTTGTGGCGGAGTACAGCGAGACACCCGCCATCGGTGATTTGCTGGCGCCCGAACTGATGTTGATGATGTTACCGCCTTTTTCGCCAAACAATTTTAAAGCCGCCTGGATTGTGAGGACAGGCCCCAGCACATTGACATTGAAATGCTGATGAAAAGCTTCTGCCGTGGCGTGCTCAACTGGTAGAAATTGCTGAAATACCGCATTGTTCACCAGGATATCCAGCGTACCGAAAGCATTCTTCGCTTCTTCAAACAGCCGGATTACGTCGGCTTCTTTGGATATATCGCCCTGTACTGCAATGGCTTGGCCTCCGTTATTGGTAATTTCCGTTACCACGCGTTCCGCGCCTTCTTTGCTCGATGCGTAATTGACAACCACCCTGGCGCCTTCTGCGGCAAAGCGTTTTGCGATAGCGGCACCTATTCCTTTGGAAGCACCGGTAACGACCGCTACTTTGTTTTCTAACTTATTCATTTTGTGTATTCTATGAATGTGAATGATCGCTTAATTAAACTTTACCAGGTCCTTGAAAATCAATTGACCCCAGCTATCACCTTTCGCCTGCACAAGTAATCCGCCTTCCGAAAGTCCGCCGAGATCGACGGGTGCAAAACCAAGTTTTTCCGCCAGCGCGCCTACTTCTGCTGCCGCGCTATCATCGTCGCTCGCCAGATACACGACTCTGTTTCCGCCATGCACGGAAGGATCCTGGCCAAGAATCGCAGCGCCCAAATGATTGAAACCTTTCACAAGTCTGGCACCGGTGAAGGCCTGGGCGACGACCACTGCGGAAGGTTGTCCTCCGAGTTTTTCAGGAGATATTCCGTATGCATTGGTCACATCGATGATGATTTTTTCCTGCCAGTCGGGTAGTGCTTTTGCAACTTCCGGGTGCGATTCGAAACGCACCGCCAAAAAGATCACATCCGCATTGACGGCTTCCGCAAGGGTTGCGGGAATGATGGTAGGGCCGATTGCGGCCGCATCGGAGGCAAAACTTGCCGGGTCGCGCGTTGTGGCGATGGATACTTCGATGCCTTTGCGGGCAAATGCCTTGGCCAAAGCCTGGCCGATCTTTCCGAAACCGATGATGGCGTAACTCGCTGAGTTATTTTTTGATGGATTCATTTTTGAGATTGTTTAGTGACGCAGTTTTTGTGGATCCTGCGTCGGTGTGATTAATTATTTGGATAAATAGCTCAGCCCGCCATCCACAAGCAATTCGGCGCCGAGCATAAACGAAGAGTCGTCGGAGGCCAGGAAAACGGCGGTTTTCCCAATGTCGGAAGGTTGCCCGATCCGGCCGATCGGCATCACATCCGCCCAGTATTTTTTGACAGCTTCCAGTTGTTCTGCGGGCACGAACCGGTCGAATACGGGTGTATCCGTGGTGCCCGGTGAGATGACATTCGCCCTGATTTTTCTGTGCAAAAGGTCATTTGAAAAGCCTTTCGCGAAATGGATCACAGCCGCTTTGGCCGCGCCATATAAGGAAAATGAAGTATAGGCCCGGTGCGCTGCATTGGACCCGATAAGGATGATCGAGCCGCCGTCATTCATATACGGCAGTGCTTTGTTAACCGTGAAATAGACGCTTTTCAGGTTCAGGTCCATCGTCCGGTCATAGTCGGCTTCGGTAGTATCGGCCACAGAACCGAATGCAGCTCCGGTTACCGCACCACCTGCATTGACCACGATCACATCTATTTTACCAAACTTCTCGGATGTTTCTTTAAAGACCCTTTCCAGATCGGCAAGCCTGGTCACATCGGCATTGATACCAATAAAATTACCACCCAGTTGCGCCATAGAACGATCCAGCGTTTCCTGCGATCTGCCGACGATTGTTCCTACTGCACCTTCATTTAAAAACTCCTTGGCAATACCAAACCCGATACCGCTATTGCCGCCTGTAATTACCGCTACTTTATTCTCTAACTTGCTCATTTTCAATTTTATTTAAATTTGTATTGCAAAGGAACCATCAATAGTTTACTTTTGAAACTATTATAGTTTATTCTGGTTACCAATGGGTAACTACAAATTTTCAGAGCGATGAAAGACGAAAGATTCTGTAATTCAAATTGTCCGTTTACGAGAGCCATCGGCACGATTGGTAATAAATGGAAGCCGATGATTATCAATGTAATGGGAACCCGTACCATGCGTTTTGGTCAGCTTGACGCCATCGTCCCGCACATTTCAAGGAAAGTGCTGACCGAGCAGTTGAAAGAATTGGAAGAAGACGGCTTATTGGAAAGATTGGCTTACAAGGAATTGCCGCCGAGGGTTGAATATCGGTTATCAGAAAAGGGCCTGGCCTTTTTGCCAATTTTGGAGCACATTAAAGCGTGGAATATAAAGTATGAAGTAGCTACCATGCCCAGGCAGAGTGACTATAAATATGCAGAGCAGGACTGACCGCCACAACAAAGCAAACTTGGCCTCCACAGCAAAGTCACCGCTTCCGAAATCACTGATATTTGCATCAGAACTTAATAAAAAGAGCAATGAGCAATCAAACAGTATTGGTGACCGGCGGGACCGGATTTGTGGGCATCCACACGATTTTGCAACTTTTGCAGCAAGGATATACCGTTAAAACAACACTTAGGACATTGTCCAAAACACAAAGTATCGTTGACGCATTGAATGAAGCAGGGCTGACGGATTTGTCAAAATTGTCATTCTTTGAAGCAGATCTGACGAGCGATAATGGTTGGGACGCGGCCGTTGAAAACTGCGATTATGTGCTGCATGTAGCGTCACCTTTCCCGCTGGGCGAGCCGGAAGATGAGAATGATCTGATCATTCCAGCCCGTGACGGTTCCCTCAGGGTTTTAAAGGCGGCAAGAAATGCAGGCGTCAAACGGGTGGTACTTACTTCCTCCTTCGCGGCAATCGGCTATGGTTCAGATCGGAAAGGGCATATTTTTGATGAAAACGACTGGACGGATAAAGACGCTGCGATCCCTGCCTACATCAAATCCAAAACCATTGCAGAAGAAGCCGCCTGGGAATTTGTCAAAAATGAGGGCGAAGGGATGGAGCTGGCGGTTATCAATCCGGTCGGGATTTTTGGCCCGATCATCGGCGGCATTTATCCTGCTTCCTTTGAGGGGGTTATCAAGGCGATCTTAGACGGTAACATTAAAGAGAGTCCTGCTTTTACATTTGGCGTGGTGGATGTACGCGACGTGGCGGACATTCATATCAAGGCCATGCTCATGCCGGAAGCCGCCGGACAGCGTTTTCTGGCTACATCGGAAGGAGCCGTGAGTTTTTATGATGTGGCTGAGCTGATTAAAAAAGAACGTCCGGAAAGCGCATCTTTGATTGCCGACCTGCAACCGACAGCCGCAGAAGCATATACGAGCATGTCGAACAAAAAAGCAGTTAAAACGCTGAACTGGCATCCGCGCAGCAGGGAAGAAGCGATATTGGCGAGCGTGGACAGCCGGCCGAGGTGATTAAATTTGCGTAACATTTGTTATCGAAAAGTGGAAATCAACAAAATACACTCCTGCTACCTTGGTCCGGAAATTTCCCCGGAATACTTCATTCCGGAACATTATTTTATGTTCCTCTTGAAGGGTTCGATGAAGGCTTACGATGGTAACAAACGCTATTCCGTGCATCCGGGCGACTATTTTATCGCCCGGAAAAATCAACTGATCCACTACACCAAGTTCAAGGAAGATGACCAGTTTGAAAAAATCATCATTACCCTCGATGAAGCATTTTTAAGACGGTTTGCGGAGCGGCATTCTTGTGTTTCCGAACCATCGGACTACACGGATTCATTTTTATTTATTGAAGAAAACCACTTTTTGAAGCATTACATTCAATCTTTGGAGCCCTACTATCTCGGTAATCTTGAACTGGATGAAACCTTCGCCGATTTGAAACGCGAGGAATTATTGCTGATCTTACTCAAATCACAGCCCGGCCTCGCCAATATCTTCTTCAACTTCGGGATGCCGGACAAAATTGACCTGGAAGCATTCATGAACCGGAATTTTCGGTTCAATGTCAGCATGGAGCGGTTTGCTTTTCTGACGGGTCGCAGCGAATCCTCTTTCAAGCGTGATTTTCAAAAAACTTTTGGCATGACACCTGGAAACTGGCTGAAAAAGAAACGCTTAGATGAAGCGTATTTTCAAATTACACAGTACCACCAGCGGCCGAGCGATGTTTATCTCGAAGTAGGCTTCGAAGACCTGTCCCATTTTTCCTATGTTTTTAAAAAACAGTTTGGAAAAGCACCTTCACAATTGGCTGTTTAATTTCCGTATCTCCCCAAAATTTCACTACGTATAGTAGGAACTTGTCATTGCGCAGTGTAGTAGCATTCTTTTCTTTTGTCGGGCACATTACTCAATGTCATTAGGTCCCAGACAAATGAAGAAACTATACACTTCCGGCGGCGGCGCTTCTTTCCTGATTTTCTGCACATTGCTATTCATTCAACTGCTAATCAGCGAAGCATTTGCCGTCGGACGTGTTCAGGAACAAAAGCCTGCGGGCCATTTGAAATCAACCTCGTCGGCAGTTCTTCCGATTGTGTTTGTAAAAAGTGGGGCGCCCGGAGCAAATGATGGCAGCAGCTGGGAAAATGCGTATTGGGAACTGGCGGAAGCCCTCAAATATGCCCATGAAAATCCGGGTGTGGAGCAGATATGGGTTGCCAATGGAACCTACTATCCCCGCTATGATGGCGACTATATAGAACAAACCGGAGAAGGTTCGAGCAACAGCACGTTTCTGTTACTGCCTGATATCAAAATCTATGGCGGATTCAAAGGCACTGAACAAACGCTTGCCGAACGTAAGCTCAACATTTCCGCAGGTAATAGTGTGGAGGCTGAGGATGTTAACGGGCCACCTGCCTCCGTGCTGGACGGAAACGGGGTTGTCTTTCACGTAGTAACCTCTGCTGGCGATGTATTTGGCGCGAGCCTGGACGGATTTGTTATCCGGGGAGGAAATGCAAACAACGGGTCGGCAGTTTCTGTTAACGGGCGCGATATTCCGCAGAATGTCGGAGGTGGGATCGTTCTTTTCAATTCGGCGCCATCGCTGAGCAATTTACATATCACCAGCAATTATGCGCTGGATGGCAGCGGGATTTATGCTTCCGAATCCGATTTTGTTTTAACCAACGCGATTGTCAATGCGAATAGCGTGGATGGAAAAGGTGCGGTTTATACCCTGAATTCTTCTGCTATTTTAACCAACAATACGATCTCGGCGAATACCGGACAGACCAGTGCCGCGCTGGTACTTGCAGGCGCAGCTCCGAAAATCCGCAACACGATTATCAGCGCTAATCTCGGCACGGGCGCTGCGGTAGAAGTGCTGGATGGAACAGTGCCTTCTTTTGCCAACAGCATTGTGCCGGGAAGTGGCGGGAGCGGTTCATGGAATGCAGCTTTTGGAAACAATCTGGGCGGTAATTTGGATGTAAATCCTGCTTTGTTTGACGAGGGTAATGGTCTTTTAGGGTTAAAACCGGGCAGCCCTGCCGTCAACAAAGGCAATAATCTGTATTTCCAATCCGGCCAGAATCCCGATTTATCAGGCATTACAACCGATCCTCGCGGAACCCCGCGCATTATAAAAAATACCGTCGACATCGGCGCGCTGGAAAGTGTATACGGCATTTTATCAACCACACTCACGCCAAATGAGAATGGAATATTGTTTGTCAAAAAAGGCGGCTCTGGCTCGAAAAATGGACATGACTGGAACAACGCAGCAGCCGAAGTAGCCGATGCGGTTCTTGCCTCCCATCTTCTGAATGTCAGACAAATTTGGGTTGCAGGTGGCATTTATCATCCACTTTATCGCCTGGACGATTTTTCAAATGCCGATCCGAAAAGTCCTTTAAATAGCTTCCTTCTCACAGGTGACATTCAATTATACGGGGGATTTAAAGGGACTGAATCGTCGCTGGCAGAACGCAATCTCCGGCTGAAAGAGAATGCAAGTGTTTTGAGTGGTGACTTCAATCAGGATGATGAATTCAATTTTACTGACGTCTCGAACAATGGTATTCCTAATGCATTCAGCGAAAACGCCCACCACCTTGTTTACGGAATGTACCTGAACACGGATCGTGTCATGGACGGGTTCACGATCGAAGGAGCAAATAATACGTCTTCAAATGTGGACGACAGGCTTTTTATCCTTGAAACCAAAACTCCTGCCGCCTACGGGTCAGGCATATTCGTTTATCAGACACGACAAATAGCCATTTTTGACAGACTGATCATCAGAAACAATCTGGGACATGTGGGTGGAGGGTTCATGGGGTTTGAGGCGAGTTCGGGAATCTTCAATTCGGCCATCTACCACAATTATGACAAGGGATTTGGCAGTGCCATCCTCGATGGCAGAAATATCGCCGGAATTGGGATACTTAATACAACAGTCGCTCAGAATATATCTGAAATATCGGAATCGGGGATGGTTGGTGTCGCCGTTTTGTCTATCGACGGAAGACTTGCGGCGATTTACAACAGCATTATCACACAAAACGTCCGGCGCGGCGAAGGTGGCCCGGACCAGCTCAATTTTTTTTCCAACGCCACTGCTAGTTTTTCCAATAGTATCGTCGGCGGAAGTGGAGGAAGTGCAAACTGGCAGCTCGGAAGTGATGAAGATCAGGGCGGAAACCTGGATATAGACCCGCAATTTGTCGACACGGAAGCGGGCGACTTTTCACTGGATCAATGCAGCAGGGCTATTGATGCGGGCGATTTAAACGGGGTTGCCGCAGATGTGG
Source organism: Dyadobacter luticola (assembly GCF_005860805.1). Lineage (GTDB taxonomy): Bacteria > Bacteroidota > Bacteroidia > Cytophagales > Spirosomataceae > Dyadobacter > Dyadobacter luticola. Next base: position 518,078 of record NZ_VCEJ01000004.1, read on the forward strand.
TATCAAATACTGATTTGGCAGGAAACAATAGGATATTTAATAAACAGGTCGATATCGGTGCATTCGAATTTCAGGGTGTAAGGCCGCCCAATGCTTTTGCGCTGGCTGGAAATGCAAAAACCAGTTCATTCACATTCAGTGATGACGGTCCTAAGGTGGCGCATACTTTTACCGTAGCAGGTACTGTTTGCGATGCAGACCTTCTGACATTGATACCGGGCACCAATATAAGTGGCGACGTTACGGCCAAGGTGTGGGTAGATGCGCAGGTGAATTCGTACGCCGGCGCGGCATATCTTCAAAGGCATTTTGATATAACGCCTGCCGAGAACCCGGAATCTTCCTCGGGGCGGGTGGTACTGTATTTCACCCAGGCAGAATTTGACGCATTGAATGCAAAGTTGAGTCCTTCCGACTATCTACCAACCGGCCAAGTCGAGGGTGAAGACGGGAGAAAGGCCAACCTCCGGATTTACCAGTTTCACGGAGAAAGCTCCGATGGCAGTGGAAGCCCTTCGTCGTATACAGATTCCCGTACCGTGATCGACGCAGATGACTCGGATATCAGATTTAATGCGGCGTTGAACCGCTGGGAAGTAACATTCTCCGTGGAAGGGTTCAGCGGCTTTTTCGGAGGGACTGCTGCCCAGAATCCGTTGCCTGTGCGACTGATCAGTTTCGAGGGAAAGCAAACAGATGATCAAAAAGTGAAGCTCGACTGGAAAGTCGCCGAGCAGGAAAACATTCAGATGTATGAGATCGAGTATAGCGAAAACGGCAAAACGTTCTCCAAGATCGGAGAAGTAAGTGCCAACATCCTGACAAGTACCGCATATACCTACACCGATTCGCTCACGCACACCGGCGACCAGGCATATTATCGATTGAAAATCCTAGAATTCGACGGCAAAACAGGGTATAGCAAATTAATTTCCCTGAAACTACTGCACAATGCCGGACTGGTCGCTTATCCGGTCCCAGCCAGAAATGAGCTCTGGCTCGACTGGAAGAAAAGCAATGCAGGATCAGTTGAGTTGATCGATTCCGGAGGGAAGGTTTTAAGGGTAATTAAAAAATCATCCGGAGTTCAAAAAGTGGATATCTCCGGTTTGACGGGCGGCTTGTTTTTCTTGAAAACGGAGGGTAATGCGGTGTTGAAAGTGGTCAAAGAATAGGGGACTTGTGATAGACTATCCTTATGTGGGCGAGATCAAAATGTTTGCCGGGAAGATCGCTCCCGACGGCTGGACGTTCTGCGACGGGTCGCTGCTTCCGATCGCCGAAAACCATTTTCTCTTCAACCTGCTGGGAACAACTTACGGCGGCGACGGTCAGGCAACATTCGCGCTTCCGGATCTTAGAGGTCGCCTTCCCATCCATCAGGACGAAGGCCCCGGAAACGGAGAAAGGCCTTTCAGCGATGATGAACCCTATTTATACGTCAATTACATTATATCACTATACGGAATTTACTCCCCGAAAAGCCAGCATTAATCGTCTTTCAAGCTAACCCGATCCCCAAAATGGAAGAGCCTTTTCTAGCCGAAATCAGAGTCATTCCCGCCCGCATCGCACCAGAAGGCTGGGCCCGTTGCGACGGCCGAAAAATGCGCATCGCAGAGCATCCGGCATTATTCAAACTCCTGGGCAATACCTTCGGCGGCGACGGACAAGCTACCTTCGCACTCCCCAACCTGGTGGGCTGCAAGCCCGTGCCAATTGAGTTGCATTCGTTAAATCTCGCCTTGGTTAATTCAGCATCGCGCCCGCTCGGTCTGGAAAAAAACATTCAGCCAACTTCCGGCCAGCAAATGTATGGATCGACTTGTTTTTGCATTGCGTTGAAGGGGAGATTGCCGGTGGGGTAGGGTATCTGCCATAACGGACTTATCATAGTATCAATTAACTGCCTCAAAACAATATACGTTCAATTCTGTGCTAACAAAAATGCGTCCCTTTCTACCATTTTGAGCAGGTATCCCTGTTACAAAACCATTAAATATGGAGCCCCGATTGTTTTCTACCCTTGCATCTAGAGAAGGCATATCCCAAAGAAGCTTTCCGTTCTGTAGATCATATGCTCTCAAATTATCGCCCCTGATACAGTATAAAATTCCGTCTTGATGATAGAGATCACTATTAGTTGCAGTGGATGCTTTGGACCATAGCATAGCACCATTGCCGGCATCCATACAGTAAATAGTTCCATCCGTTCCATTAATGATGAGCTTATTTCCAGCTTTAATAATATCCAATCCCATCATTTGAGCCGAGGTCATTCTATATTGCCAAATGCGCTTTCCACTAAGAAGGTCAAAACAGCCCACCGAATTAAATGAAGTCAAAAACACTTTATCATGATCAATAATAGGCATGAGACTAGGGCTGCTTCCATCTTCTTCGATGCTCAAGGGAGCCCGTTTATAAACCCATGTATTTTTAGAGTAATTATAAAGTCCGAAGAAACTTCGCGTATTGTTGTATTTCACTTGGGGGCCAATTTCGTCATATGGAATTAGCAGCATTGTCTCGGTGCCGACAAGGAACGCTTTGTGACGGTAAATACTGCCAATATATGTTTCTTCGCCATTGTAGGCAGTGAATTCGTCACTATATGAAGGTTTTATAACTTCTGTTATTTTCTCGGAATTCAAATCCCCCATAAACATACTATCATCAATTTTTTTATGGTCTTTAGAGGTTGGTGGAATTCCGGAAATAAAATAGTTATTACCGATATTCGTCGGTCCGTCAGAGGAAAAAAACCCTCTCTGACTTTTCCAGACAGTTTTTCCAGTTTGATAGTTTATACAATAGTCTGAATATCGATCATGTAAGAGCAATTTCCCCTCGTTTACAACGATGCTTCCATGAAATGTCCTTTCTATTTGCTTTTTGTAAAAATCATCCCAGATCCAGATATTTTCGCCTGTATTTACATCCTTCAACTGAAGATAAAAGTCTCCATAAACTTTTGGATCAGCTGATTTTTGGATAGCGATACTAAGTACTCCTTTGCCATCGATAACGTAGCCATGATATAAGCCATAGGCCAGCGTTCCATCTGAAATACTGGATTTCCATAAAAAAGGCTGTTGTGTTACTACGCCGTCCTTGTCAGTTTGAGTGGTAATGTTATCAGGGTTGCATGCGAGCAACCCTGATAACATTAATACGAACGTTATAGAGAGTTTCATTTCAATTATGAATTCTAAATACCGATGAGTTGTTTCCACCATCAAATACCCAATTCATTGTGTCCTGTATCCTATTAATACGTTTAAACTCACCGTGATTAATATTGCCGAAGGCTTGTTGCGAAAACCCCTGCCATGCTCCTCCTTGATTCGTGGCGGATTCCTGAGTCACAACTCCATCACTCGGTATATCGTGATAAATGTTGTAAGCCGTAGGGTAAGTGAGTATGCAATAAGAGCGACATTGGGCAGGGTCGGGTTGAGTATCGCAGTAGGTGTAATAATATTCTTCCGAACAGGTGTTTTCCCAGTATGTGCCATTAACAGTTTCAACCCAAGTAGCGCCGATCACTTGCCGCCAGCCAGTATTAGAGTCAGTGTTAATCCAATTTTTTCCTTCTTGCCACTTATTTTTTCGCATTTGATGAAAGCCGTGTAGTGGTAGATTTACCCAACTCGCCGCTTCTTCCCCATTCGCAATAAGATTGTACTGATTCGCGATTTGCGAGGCCTTGTTTACACCGTCATCATCAGCTGAATTGTCTTTGGCGTATGTTCCCACAGTCCGCCAAAGGATAGGATAGGACTCGTTACCCCAAATTAATATTTTGGGCACTGAGGCTGAAAGGCCAACTTTGCTATTCTGATATGCACTTCCTGGACTAAGGTCTGTTGCCGTTTGTCCAGTAAGGCCAAAACTGCTCATTAAAATATCGTTGACTTTGCCTGCAATAGATTGTGAAAAGATTTCTCCAAGCAGACCTGAGACAGGGTCTAATTTGAGGCCAAGGCCGGCATATAATGGAGGTGCAGAGCCTGCTCCAACACCGGGGCCGGCCATCATGCGGTTAATGCCGTTATTAATGAAAGCTGCATTTGTTCCGTTGTAACCAGAAGCTGCTATCTGAGCACCTCTCAAAGGGGAGGCCATGGTTACAACTCCACTCCAGTGGATATTGTTTCCTAGGGTTACATGTCTTATAGCAGCACCTCCCATACTATGGCCTATACCAATGCGATTCGCGCCTCCAGTATATGTTTGTACCATTGTGGCCATGGAGCTTATTCCGTCGCCAGTAGGATAGCTGTTTCGGGAAGGGAGTAAAATAGGTCTGTTACTTTGATAAAATGTTGCTACTTCCTGAAGTGAAGAACTGTTTCCGCCAAGTCCGTGAATCCAATCTACACCGCGGCTTTGTGAAAAGCAGACGAGTGAAGTGCTTGCAATAAGACAGGAGGATAAAATGTATTTTACAAATAGTAGAGATTGCGTTTTCATGATAGAAAGTAAGGTTAAATGTTTACTTGAGTTTTCATACGGCTATAAAACGTTTGCTTGATGTGCCTCGTTTTTATCCCGTTTTTAGGATTCTCGTCGAACGATTCCGATAGAACCTTTTCAACCTGATTTCCTTTGTCTACAGGAGTATAAAAAATTGTGGAGCGGTAGAGCAATTTGCCTCCATTTTTATCGTGGAGTGTTTCCCCAACCAACCTTTTATTCTTAAAATCATAATACTGTACAGCATATTTAGATAGGTTTTCAATGCTTTCGTTGCTTTCCGCAGTGAATCGGGACAAATCAAATTTTATTTTTGTAATTCCTTTATCTTCATCTATCTCGGCATTTTTCTCTTTCGCCAAACCTAGAATATAGGCTTCGTTGATAAGCGGATGTCCTATTATTTCATTAGCAACCTGCCCTTTGTTGATTTCGGTCATTTTTAATATTTTTTCGGCCAGAGTTGTGAATCTTGTCACTTTTAGTTGTGATTTCCCAGTTTCATTTCCATTTGAATCATAGAAATGAGCTATATCATTTTCTATAAATGTTTTGTTTGAGATTACAGACTCAACCTTTTTTTTCTGCAACGACTGGGGTAATAGTTCCAACTTGGTGGGTTCCATTTGTGTAGTCGTTATTTCGTATCGTCCATCCAAAAACAATTTAAATTCGACTCCTTGCCTGTCCAAGCGAGGCTGCGCGTCAATTTCAATGAACGGTTTTTCCTTTGAATCCTCCGGGATTCTGGAAAGAATTTCTGTCGCAGAATATTCTTCAATTTCGTAAGATGCAGTAAATAGGGCTTCCGAAGATATCCTTGCTGATGAGGTGCCTCCGGAGGTGGATATCTCCTGAATAAGATTCTTGTCGCAAGAAGCTGTTGACAAGATTAAAGCCATTGCTGAAACAAACCTTATACTCCATAAAATAGGTGAGAAGGTCCTTGCACATTTTAATTTGAAATTTTCCATTCATTTAAATTTTTATAGGTGAGCATTGTTTTTGTACAATACAAAGTAACTTAAAGGCTATAATTGTATACCTTGTTCTATGACACGGATTTGGCTTGCGCTACGACACAGATTTGTCTTGTCCGGCGACAAGATTTGCACCACTTCTGGGGAAAACGATTGGAAACGTCAGCTTGCTTGCACTTTTATGAAAGTCACCGAAGACACAAAACCGCTACAAAAGATCCTGGATGCTTCCAGATTTATTCTGTCAGAAGATGTGAAAACGCGCTTTCAGGATAGTATGAGGCGCTTTATGATTCCGAAAGGGCGGGTGCTGGTGGATGTGGGGCAGGTCAGTAAATGTCTGTATCTGATTGAAAAAGGCGCCATGCGAACTTATTACCTGAGAGGCTCAGAGGACATCACTTCGCTTCTTGTTTCTGACGGCGACATCGTGTGTATTGCGGAGAGTTTTCTGATGCAAAAAGCGTCAAATGATGTATTGGAAACATTGGAAGACACCACAGGCATTTCGATTTCCTATGAGGCGTATCGCAAGCTTGTGGAAGAAGATGTTCATATGGCCGGTTTGGCCGTACAGTTGCTGGAACAACACCTGATCAATTTCACCGATCGCGTAAAGGTCTTTAAATATCTTTCTGTAGAACAAAGGATCGCACATTACATCAGTCAGCCATCGTCCCTTTTCCGGCGAATTCCTGACCATTATATAGCAACCTACCTGGGCACCACCGCAGCCACTTTTAGTAGATGTTTAAAAACAATAAACCTGGATAAAGCTGCTCATTAAGCGTCTGTTAGAGGTAGGTTTGGAGCTCTTTAGACGCTGAAAGCGTCGGTTAATAAATCAATTAGTTCGTTGAAATTAAAAAGCAATGCTAACGCTTTAATAAATCAAGAATCTCTGACGATTTTAACCCGGGATACTTTTGTAAACGCCGCATAATAAAATACAGAAGACCATTGGCCAGTGTCGGGACATTTGTTGATTTTAAATATTTGCGTTGCCCGCTGAAATAAATATCGAGCGTAATTTCGGGAGAATCCTTCACCTCGACGGTCCCGAATTGCAGGCTTCTGATGCTGCTGTTTTGCAGCGTTTTAATAAACTCCTGATAAGTGCTGTCATCGAGCACGGCGACGTAATGTCCGGTCGCCAGGTCACCATTGTACTTATAATAGTTATTTGTAATGTTTAGCGAGAGATTTTTCTGGTTGTCGAGTTTAATGGTAACCGTGGGACTTTCCCAGGCAGGCGTAGCATGGTAAATCATTTTCTCGAAAACAATGGTCGTATCAATCAAATCCTGTTTTCTGCTAAGTTTTAAAAGCGGTCGGTTTTGGAAATATTTTTTGGACAATTTGGAAACCGGCCTCACGACGAGGCTTGAATTATTACTGCTGATGATTTTCAAATCATACCGGTCTGTATACTCCACTTTGAAGTCGGTAGCAGAGCTTGTATAAATATGCTGGAAACTCAATGTATCGCCATAAATAAACAAATGGAAATAACTCTCCTGCAACAAGTTGTTTGCCAGGACATTAGTAGAGTCGCGGCCCAGATTCCGGATTTCGATCAGCTCTTGCTGCGAAGTTACCCAGGTTCCTTTAAGCTTTGCTGGCTGCGCAAACGCATGATGCCCAAGCGCGACGGCAATCAAAATAAGCGATGTAATGTGTAGTTTCATTCCTGCCTAACAATTTCCAGTCAAATATATAAGAAAATTATATATAAGTAGTTAGTCTGTTGCTGCTTCGAACCTTTAACTAATGATAATTTTACGCTGCGGGAAAAATGTACAAGTCGCTTGGTATTTTATCCATTCTTCTGCGGAGTTAAAGAGGCAACCTTTGTCATGTCGAAACGAAACGACAATCTGCTAATGGTTAGCAAATTAACTCAAACATCCAACGTACTGCTCACATGAAAACTGTTGCCTTCACCATCGCCCTCGTATTCACATTGATCCAAAGCCAAATGCTATTTGCACAATCCCGCAAGCCGGCCGCATTTGGAAGAGAAGAATACATTGAAGTAGAAAAAAATGTAAAACTCCATGTGATCGACCTGGGCGAAGGTCAGCCTGTAGTCCTCATTCACGGCTGGCCGCTCAATAATGAGATGTACGAATATCAATACCAATATCTGGTTGAAAAAGGGTTCAGAGTGATCGGCATTTCGCTCCGCGGGTTCGGAAAGTCGGACAGACCTTATGGGAAATATGACTTCGATACTTTCTCCGACGACATTAAGGTAGTTTTGGAAAAACTGAAAATTGAAAACGCAACACTGGGAGGATTTTCGATGGGAAGCGCTGTGGTGCTGCACTATGTGACCAAATATAACAGCGCGCACATCAGCAAGCTGGCCGTATTCGGCGCCACCGGTCCGTCTTGGAAACAGCGCGAAGGTTATCCGTTCGGCATCACCGAACAGGGTGCAAAAGACCTGATCAAGCAGACCAAAACCAACCGCGAGTAACTGATTTCTGGTTTCGGAAAAGCATTTCAGGGACAAGAAGGAGGACTTTCCGAAGAGACGATGAGATGGTTGGAAAACATCAACCTGAATGCCTCACCTTACGCTACAACACAGGCAATCAGCGCCTTGGGAGAGCTGGACCTGCGCCCGGTATTGTCGAAAATCAAAATCCCGGTGGCGATATTCCATGGTGTGAACGACAAACTGTGTGATTTCAAAGGTGCTGAGCAGCTTGAAAAAGCCATCAAAGGTTCGCACATCATCAAATTTGAAAAAGGCGGCCACGGATTTTTCATTGAAGAAATGGATAAATTCAATGCTGAACTTGAAAAATTCGCAAGAAGCTAGATAAACGATTCCACCTGTGAAGCGATGATTGCTTCACAGGTTTTTTCTTTATTTGAAACAAAAAAATCCCGATATTCCCAAGCGTATATAGCTATGAGTACAACTGTTTTCAACAACAATTTAAAGACGCTGGGATTGCTGCAAGTGAATCAGGAGCAAACGGATCTGATCAACGGGCCTGCTTATAAGGAATACATTAAAATTCTGTATCTGCCTGCTGGCTATAAGCTGAGGGTGGATTTTGCGTGTTATGAAACGCAGCAGCCGACTTTGTTTTTTATGAGTCCCAATCAGTATCTCGAATTGGAAAAAGCAGGCGAGGGAAGTGGATATTTCATTTTTTACAACCGTGATTTTTATTGTATTCAGATTCACGATCAGGAAGTTGCGTGCGATGGGTTGCTGTTCAATAACATTCGGAATATGCCCAAAGTGGAGCTTTCGGATGCAGAAATTGCGTTTCTGGGAGGGTTATTTCAAGAGATGATCCAGGAATTTAACCTCAACGACAGCTCGATGGAAGAAATGGTCCGCACCTATCTCAAACAACTCCTCATCCGCGCCACGCGCGCCTGGAAAAGGCAGCATCTAACGCACGACGTCACCGGGCAGCAAAGCGATCTTGAATTTTTCCGCAGATTTACCAGGCTTGTCGACGAACATTATAAATCCAAACACACCGTAGCCGACTACGCCGATTTTCTATGCATGGCGCCAAAAACGATCACGCACAAATTCAACCGGTTACGGTTGCCACAGCCCAATGAAGTGATCAAAAACCGCATTATCCTCGAAGCAAAGCGTTTATTGGTGCATACTTCGCTGACTGCCAAAGAAATCGCTTATGACCTGGGTTACAATGATCCGGCTTATTTCAGCAGGTTGTTCCAATCCAAAACGGGTGAGTCGCCATCGGGTTTCCGGGCGGGCTTTACGGGATAGACTTGCCGTCTTAGGGTTTTTTGAAACGCAAAGGCATAGATAGCAAACCAGAAGAGTGATTTAGAGTAAAACCATTGCTACTTCGCGAGCTGCAAATCCGCAATGCTCTTGATCCGGTTCCTTTCCAAAAATGCGTCAATCGTTTCAAAATGTTCGATTACGCGCTTTTCTTTAAATTCAAAAACCTTTTGAGATAAGCCTTGTAAAAAGTCCCGGTCGTGGGAAACGAGTACCAATGTTCCGTCAAAATTCCGGAGTGCTTCTTTCAGAACATCCTTGGATTTTAAATCTAAATGGTTCGTAGGCTCATCGAGAATCAGCAGGTTTACGGGCTCCAATAGCAGCTTCACCATCGCGAGCCGCGTTTTTTCTCCGCCCGATAATACGCTCACTTTCTTGTCGATATCATCACCCTGAAACATAAAGGCACCCAGGATATTCTTGATCTGCGTTCTTACATCGCCTTCTGCAACTTCGTCCACGGTTTGGAAAATCGTCAGGTTAGGATCCAGCAAGGCAGCCTGGTTTTGCGCAAAGTAGCCGACTTTGACATTATGCCCCAGCTGGCAGGTTCCTTCGACATCGATCTGGCCCATGATGGCTTTGATCATCGTCGATTTACCCTCCCCATTTCGTCCGACAAACGATACCTTTTCGCCTCTGGAAATGGTCATACTGGCATTTTTAAACACCACATGATCACCGTAAGATTTGGAAACATCCTTCACGGTCACCGGATAGTCGCCCGACCGTGGAGAAGGTGGAAAACGCAATTTCAGGGCTGAATTGTCGATTTCGTCGATTTCAATGATTTCCAGCTTTTCCAGCATGCGTTCGCGGGAAGAAACCTGGTTGGTTTTGGAGTAAGTCCCGCGGAAGCGTTCGATGAATTGCATGTTATCGGCAATCATTTTCTGCTGCTCCTGGTATGCCTTGATCTGGTGTGAGCGGCGTTCTTCGCGCAGCACCAGATAATGCGAATAATTGGCTTTATAGTCAAAAATCCGTCCCATCGTTACTTCAATGGTGCGGTTGGTAATGTTGTCGATAAAGGCGCGGTCGTGGGAAATGACCATCACCGCATTGGATTTGTTCACCAGAAAATCTTCCAGCCACATCACCGATTCAATGTCAATGTGGTTTGTTGGCTCATCGAGTAAAATGAGGTCGGGCTTTTGCAAAAGGATTTTGGCCAGCTCAATGCGCATACGCCAGCCTCCGCTGAATTCCTTGGTTTGGCGGTGAAAATCTTCCGGCCTGAATCCCAGTCCTTTTAGGGCTTTCTCCACCTCCGCGTCGTAATTGACTTCTTCCAGCTGATAATATTTTTCACCGAGCTCAGTCACTTTTTCGATGATCGCCATGTACTCGTCACTGTCGTAATCCGTACGGGTTTCGAGCGCGTGATTGAGTTGTTCCATTTCGGCACGCATTTCAAAAACCTGCTTGAATGCTTTGGCGGCCTCTTCAAAAACGGTACAGTTATCTTCGGTCAGCAAATGTTGCGGCAAATAGGCGATTACGGCATCTTTGGGTGCGCGAACATGGCCGCGATTGGCTTTTTGTTCTCCCGCAATGATCTTCATCATCGTGGATTTCCCTGCTCCGTTTTTACCCATCAGGGCAATTTTATCGGTAGGATTGATAGCGAAAGAAACCTCACTAAAAAGCGTAGAACCGCTAAATTCAACGGCCAAATTTTCAACTGTAATCATCGTCTCATTTTTTGAAGCCGCAAAGGTACGAGGATACGATTGAAAGAACGAAAAAAGTCAATGTGCCAAATGTTAATTGTTAAGTGTCTTTTCGATAATATAACGTGGGCGGCTTTTCACTTCCTGATAAATCTTGCCGATGTATTCGCCGATGAGTCCGATAGCCATCATGTTGAAGCCGTTGAAAAACATCAGGGGAAGTAAAGTCGAGGTCCAGCCGGGTATGGCATCGCCGAGAATGAAGGAAAAGAGAATGTATGCAACAATCAACATGGCTATCAGGAAATTGATTATGCCGAAATAGGAGACCACCCTCATGGGGAATGTTGAAAATGACGTGATCCCATTCCACGCGAATAAAAGCATTTTGTTGAGCGGGTATTTCGTTTCACCAGCCTCTCTGGCCAGGCGGCTATAATAGACCTTTTCACTTTCGAAACCAATCAGCGGCACTATACCGCGAAGGAATATATTGGCCTCCCGGAAATTATTTAATTCTTTTAAAACGCGTTGATCGATCAGTCGGAAGTCGGCATGATTGAATATGACAGGCACGCCCATCTTTTGCATTAACACATAAAAACCTTCAGCGGTGATGCGCTTGAACCAGGCGTCAGCGCTGCGGTCATTCCGCACACCATAAACGATCATTGCACCTTTATGATGCTTTTCGATCATGGCTGTGATGGCATGAATATCATCCTGTAAATCTGCATCAATGGTAATAAAACAATCAAAGTCATCTACATGCTTTTCCAAGCCAGCCAGAATCGCCTGCTGGTGGCCAAAATTCCTGGATAAAGTGATTCCAACAACATTAACATTTTGGGTGCATATCTCCTGAATCATAGCCCAGGTCTTATCTGAGCTGCCATCATCAACAAAACAGATCTGACTGTTTTCTGCAACAACTCCCTGCCTTTTGATATGGTAATAGTAGTCTATTAATGTTTCATATGTTTGACGAATTATCGCTTCCTCGTTATAACAGGGCACTACTAACAACAGACGCGCTGGTTGCATACTCGCACTTTAAGTTTGTAACTATGTATCGTGAAGGAAAAGATTTGCGAATTATATCAGATTATTTCCGACTTAGCGTAGACCTGATGGCTTTCCGTCTTATTAACCATTTTGAATCCCATCGACTGAGGGTTTCCAATGAACTGTTTATAAGATGGATCATCTTTAAAGTAGTCATTCATCTTATCATTAATAATTACGCAATTTATTTTGTAATTATTAATGCAAATATCAAAATGCGATGGTCTGATAATATCATAATAGTTAAATAGCCAATTCTGTCCGACAAAACGGTTATATGAAAACGGTGCATCTCCACCAAGAACCGACACGCGTCCTTTCAAATTACAAGCCCTGAGCATTAGAGAAAAATCTTTGGAAGGAAGTGGCTTATTTTCAATGCTCTTTTTGTATTGCGGAACATACAGCAAAGAAATTAAAAGAATGCTGAACCCGACAATTGTTAACCTGAACCAACGGCGCTCAGTTTCAATAATTCTCTTGAAGCTGAGGCTAGTACATAATAATGAGAATAAGAATAGATAAAGAAAGAAATGATAGAGAATGTAGTGCGGTCGGGGATAAATAAAGAAGTTAGAAATGTAAGTTGGAACAAGGATTATCAAGAAAATAATTAGGAAGAATAGATTTTCTTTGAAAATGAGTTTCAAATTAGTGTAGGTTTTGGTATAGTTTATTCGAAAAATAGTCAGTAGCCCAAGAAGAATAAGTACATATTTGCGAAAAGGAAATTGAATATTTTCAAAAATAATGCTTGTGAAATAGGTTGGAAGCATTTTCAGATAATTAACTATATTAAGCTTAATGTGCCAAATTACCAAACTTGGGCTGGTTATGATGGCGTCTTTTATGGATACCAGCTTGTGACCAAAAGCTTCTGTGGTAATCTGGTTGAAATGATTCCAGGGAGATAAATTTAGCTGTGGGTTGGCCTGGATATAATTAATAGAAAAATGATGTTTAAATGTCCAAAAACTCCTGTCCCGTTCGCCAATCGGTGTGCCTAAAAAGTATCCGGATAGAATTGCCACGGATATGATAATCAATAGATATTTATATTGTCCTTCATGATAACTCAAGTATGCGGTGACCAAGGTTAAAAGAAAAAATCCGATATATAGCTCGGGCCTGGCGTAGGCGGCCAAAAGGACAAAAAGGCAGCAGAAGAATACTTTATGTATATTCTTTTTAGAATAGCTGAATGCCAAAAGCCCCAGCAGCAAGTAGATAATTGCGTAATGCGTTAGTTTGGGCGTTATCGGATAGTTGAGAAGAGAGAACATGAACATGATCGCGATAATGGCTGATAACCAGATATTTACGCCTCGACTTCTTAATAGTAGATAAAAAAGTATGAACGGAACGGAGGAAGTGATGATGTAGTTAATGTAAAATGTCTTTATCGCATCATTTGTGAGAAGTTGGAGAAGCAATTGAAAGGTATAGTAAAGTGGCCCGTCATCAGCGCCTCTGTATTTCCCTTCCAACAGCATCATGCCAAATGAAAAATACAGATCATCATCATCTGAAATGATATCCAGTCGATTACTGTAATTATAATTTAGTAAAACGGCTGCGATCAGAACAAATGAAAATGCAAGAATGTCAAAGGATACTACTTGTTGTTTTATCTTGTATAGATATTTCATAGTTGCTAGTATGTATTTAATCAGTTATTGGGCTCGCTAGTAATGAATGATTGGTCACTTTTGTAGGTCGTTTTATTATGTATGTATTATAATCTTAACAGGCAGCACGATCCGATGTCAATAAATGTATATTGGCGAGTGAGTAATACCTAAACCATTTATTCTGCGGCGCAAATCATTTATTCTGCGGTTACTACCCGGAAAGCGATGTAAGTGCTCGGATATTGTAAATAGGCTAAGATAGTGATTGTACTTGCCGGAATAGTGGGGTGGTGGGCTGAAATAGTTGTTTCTGAAAAGGCCTAGGCTGTTTCCTATTTATCTTGCGGTTGATATCATTTATTTAAAGGCTCAACCAGTGTTTTAAGGGTAGCTTTTGATGTACTTTGTGAAGAGTATATCCTTTTTTTGAGTAGATTTCAGACTAAATGCCTTAGATTTTTAATGCTAATATCCACTTCGGATTATAGTAGACAGATGTGCATTTGCTTTTAAGTAGAATAACATATTTATTAGCAAAGTTTAATGTTTGTTCAACACGCTTTACCTGAATGACTACCCGTAATATCATATTTTTAGCTGTTTTCTGTTTTCTGTTACTATTGGTTTTGGAGCTTTCTTGTCGTGCTATATTTGTGTTTTATGGCTATCCATTTTTCAAGCCGGCGGACTACGTGTACAAAGGATTCTATCCAATAATTGGGGAGTTAGGAGCGGAGAATGTAAGGGCTGATGATGACGTAGAAGATATTCTTATTTTAGGTGGCTCAGTTGTCAGTACACCCTGGTCTCGGCTAGAAATGCGTCTGGATACTATTCTGAGGAGGAAATATCATTACAAGAAAAAGTTTGCCTTTTATAATGCAGCGGTTGCCGGGCATACATCGCTGGATAATTTAATTAAGTATAAATTGTTTAATGATAATCGCTTTGATCTTGTGATCTACTATGAGGCAATTAATGAAAATCGCGCTAATTGTATTCCGCCTGAGGATTTTCGGTTAGATTACAGCCATATAAAGTGGTATAAGGATATTCACCGGCTTCAAAATCATCCTGAAATTAATTACGCGATTATTCCTTATGCCTGCGACATTTTAATAAGTACGCTGGCGGATCTCGTGTTGCGGCGTAAATATGCTAGTCGCGAAGAAGTTGCTCCCGGAATGGTCAAGTATGGAAGAAGTATCAAAACGGCTGGGGCCTACCAAAGAAATCTGAATGGAATTATTTCTTTGGCAAAGGAGAGAGGCGATCGGTTGCTTTTATTAAAGTATGCTTCTTACTTTCCCAAGGGCGCTAAGTTAACAGGAGAAGATTCGGATAAGGCTCGTTATGCCGGTTGTAATTACGCTTGTTCTGTTTCAATATGGGGTGATGCGGACAATGTGAAAAAGGGGATTTTTGTGCATAACCAGATTTTAACCAACCTGGCTTTGAAGAATCGAACTTACTATTTTGACATGGCTGGGAATTTACCTCAGCAGCCTCAATTCTTCTGCGACGTTTGTCACGTCAGTGAGCTTGGAGCCCAAACCTTCGCCAACAAGCTGGCAGAATACATCGTGAAAGAGAAGATATTAGAGCGTCCGAATAGCCACAAAGTTCCTTAGAAGGTTGAGAATGCCGACATTTATATCCTGCCTCAAACCTGCGGAATCTCCGCATTCAAACTATTCGTAGTCGCCACCCGCCGGTTAGGCTTATTCCTTTTTAAATACCTTACATGCAGGATGCCGATGAGCAATGCCAGAAACCCCTGACCCAGCACCGTGGCCTGTACGCCGATATGCTGCGAAAGGTAACTCACGATGAGACTGCCGATGGGGACGCCGCCGGAGTAAGCCATGACAAAAATGCTGATCACCCGCCCGCGCATCGTGGGCGTGACCAGCGTTTGGATGAGCGTGTTGCTGATGGTGGTTTGCGACATCATCCCGAATGCACCGATGGCGATGAAGAGCAGTGCCAGCGGGTACAAACTTGTGTAGGAAAACAGGATTAGCCCCGTACCAAAAACGAATGTATTGATGGCGAGTATCCGACTGAGGTTGGTGCCGGGCGGCAATGTTGCCAGGAAAATTGCGCCCCCCAGTGCGCCAAAACCGATCGCGCTGTCGAGCAGGCCGAATGTAGAAGCCGTGCCCCGGAAAATGTCTTTTGCATAAATCGGCATCAGACTCGTAAAAGGAAGCAGCAGCAGGCTCACCAGTGCCAGCATGATGATAATGTACCGGATTTCGGGCGTTTGCCGGATGTACGTCAGCCCTTCGCCAAGTTCGTTGAGGATGTTTTTGGTGTGTTTTACAGGCACAAATTTTGGCAGCCTAATCAGCAGCAGGGAGCTGATCACCGCAATAAAGCTGAATGAATTGGCTGCAAAACAAACCACTTCGCCAAACCGCTCGATGGCCACGCCAGCAATCGCAGGCCCGAGCAATTTCGACAGGTTGACCATCGACGAATTCAGCGCCAGCGCATTAGGTAGATTTTTCTTATCGTCCACCAGCTCATACACCAGCGACTGCCGGGCCGGCACATCGAATGCATTGATCATTCCCAGCACCACGCTCAGCGCAATAATTTCCCAAACCGCGTAATGTTTGAAATATACCACCAGCGTCAGCGCGAGCGCCTGTACCATGGAAAGCACTTGGGTAGTCAGCAGCACACGGTAGCGATTATAACGGTCCGAAACCACGCCACCGAACGGAGTCAGCATGGCTGAGGGAAAAAGCGTCGCAAAAATGCTCACGCCGAGCATGAATTTGGAGTGAGTGAGCGAATAAACCACCCAGCTGACGGCCGTTTTCTGCATCCAGGTGCCTAAAAGCGATATGGTTTGTCCGGCAAAAAATAACCGGTAATTCCGGCTTTCAAAAGCACTCAATGCGGCAATCTTCATGCAGTTTGTTAATGGTAATAGCGCGGGCTGTGTCATATTGTGTGAATCCGCGGTGATGGTCACATGATTGTAAAAAGCTTGCCAAATGTGGCCAGACAGCGGAATGACTTTGGAAAAGACGATTATTGCCTAAGAGGGGATTTTCAAGCGGAAGTTTTCCGGATGTTGAAATATCAATGTTTTCTTATTTTCTCGATTTCCAGATTCATCCGATCTCGCCAGCCTGCACCATTTCTTCGATCGAGATACGGTTCGGTAAGCTGTTCATAATCAGATTGCGCTCTCAATTCCACGGAGGTAATCATGCATCCGGTATTATTGTAGGTAATTCCGTAAGTTCTTCTGAGGCTATCAATTTTATCTTCTTTTGCTTGTTGTGCCGGATCCAGTCCTATTTGGAAACCTGCTGTTTCGTAAATGATAACTCCGTTTTTGATATCAGATTCTGCTCTGGATTTGTATTTCAATGATAATGCTTCGTATTCTCTCTGATATTTAACAATTGAGGAGATCCCGTGGTACATTATAAAAAGCAGAACTGCCGTATTGACAAAAATATCTACGCTTAGTAAGCGAAGAAAATAGCGCATATTTTTTAGAGGAATCAATGCTAAAAGGCCAGAAAGTATGATGCCTGCCACCAAAATTCCTGCAAAGATCAACCAATCGAAGTTGCGAATTGAATCTGCGAAATTGAAATATGAGGGAGAATTGATGTAATAATCAGGTAGGGTAGCTGCGGCAAACAGCAGAACCAGTATCACAGCATCTATTATCAACAATTTTCTCATGTATAATATTAAAGTAAATTATACACATTACGTTTAGTGAGATCATTATTTTAGGATCTCTTTTTTTAACAATAAGATAAACCTCAACAATTACCCCAAACCCCACGCCCGCCGCATAACAAACCAGATCACTCCAAACAAACGTAAACCCCAGCACCAACCCGCCCAGTGGCATCTGCCGGATACTATCAATCCAAGGCCCATGGTACAGCTGACTAAGCTCAATGCACACCGAAAATCCGAGCGCCGCCGCGGCTACCTTCCATGTCGGCCATTTGCGGAAAATAAATGCAAAGCCGAAAAACACCATCATGGCCCACAACGCATCACCGACATACAGCTTCACAAATGGATAATGCCCGAGCAGACGCCGCGACAAAAAACCGGCGAGCATTACACCGGCAGTTAGTAGCCCGTACCCCAACCTGTTCCTGGGAGAAGTCGGCGAAAAAGTCTTATTCCGCTCCGGAAGTATCATTCTTGTGCGCCCGTATAATGTTAACGGTTACCTGTTTCAGAGATTAGTAAATCAACGCAGGATAACCTTCTAAACAAGTTCAAACATTCATTTCATCATAAAAACACGCAAACTTATTGCCGGATCAACTGCTGAATTCGGGAAGGACGCTAATCCGGATTTCGATTAGTGGATCGGCCACGTTAAAAAACGATCTGCTGACATTTATCTAACTTTTTCAAACGACAAAAACATAAACACCTACAAGCAGGGAGGTTCATTACCGCGAATGCCGCAATTAGTTTTAACTGCTACCTCAAAGCCTATCCGCAGCAGATATTTCCCCCGTCCTCTTATCCTGCAAAAAACCAACTACCTCCCACTGGCCCGCGGTAAATTCATTTGGCAATAAAATATTGACTTGTCCAACCCCCATATTACTCAATTTAAAAGCATCCAATTTCCTTACGATCTGAACATGATGCAGCGTGCGGCCACTATTTTCCCCGTTTTTGATCTGACGCTCCGCATTCTTTTGAGCCGTCGCGATCATCAGCTCGGCATCCTTGCTGCCCGATACGCGATAGGTGATTGCCATTTTTCCCGCTTCTCGTTTTCCGGTCAACTTCAAAGTGTTTGTTGAGGAAGCTTGAACATTATTTTCAAGAGCATTCGTTAAAGCTGTCTTATTCGATCCTACAAATACAGTCTTTCCGTTCGCAACTACTTGTGGTGTATAGACTTGCGATTTCAATTTGTTGGCGTACCAATATTGGCGTTTGGTATTTTCGGCGCTACTGAACATGTCCTTCCATCCGTTGTGGTCCCAATAGTCGACGTGATACGCCAGAATGTAAATTGGTTTGTCGCCGCTTTGTTTCTGTACATTCCCGAGCAGTTCGTCCGCGCGCGGGCAGCTCGAACAGCCTTCGGAAGTGAATAATTCCAGAAATACAAAGCCGTTTTCATTGGTATTTTTTACAAAAACTGGTTTTGAGCTTCCGGCTCCAATAAAGAGCGTCGTTATCAAAATGAAGCTCGTAGCGAATACAAAAATGTCTTTCCTTTTCATGTGTTCCTGTTCCAATCTCAATTACTTCAAAGATCAGTATATCAACGCAGAATAGCCTTATAAGTACATTCAAACTCTCAATTCCTTATAAACCCTCAAAAAAATGACGCCGGAAGAAAACAAGAAGTTCATGAGCAACTTCGTCGAAGAAGTAATTAATAAGAAGAACATAAATGCGGTTGATGAACTGGCAGCGGAAGATTTTCTGGAACATCTGCCATTCCCGGGACAAGGCCCAGGTCGAGAAGGTTTGAAATTCGCGATCAACTCCATGCTCACCGGCTTTCCCGACATGCATTGGACGGTGGACGAACAAGTTGCGGAAGGTGACACAGTCGTAACCCGCTTCTCCTGGACCGGCACCCACGACGGCGACTTTATGGGAATTCCGCCAACGAACAAGAAAGTGGAAACCTGGGGCGTCGTGATCGATGTTGTCCGTGACGGGTTATTTGCCGAAAGCCGGATTATTATGGACACCATGGGGCTTTTACAGCAACTCGGCGTAATGGGTTAATGGCTGGGCAAAATATTTTTTTCAATCAGCTCCCGCAAACGCACTTCATTTTCATCCCCCCACTGCCCGATCACGCCGATGACGGGAATGAGTGATTTGCCGAAATCCGTGAGATAGTACTCCACTTTCGGCGGGACCACAGGGTAAATGATCTTGCCGACGAGCTCGTGATTTTCCAACTCTTTCAATTGCACATTCAGTACCCGGCGGGAGGCGTCGGGTATTTTTCTTTGCAGCTCGCTGGGACGCTGGAAGCCCTGGTGGATAAACCACAAAAGCCGTATTTTCCATTTGCCGTAAAGCACCTCGCCGATCAGGTCGAGGCCGCAATTCAGGTTGGGCATTGTCTTTCTTTCGTACATGATACAAAGGTAATTATATGGCCCCAGCGGTTCAATAGGGATAAATTTATCCCTATCAGAATCGTAAATCCGTACTTGTCGGTGGGAAGCATAGTGCTGAAATTTGTCCTACAAAAAAACAAAAAGGACATGGATTTCAACTTTGAAAACGAACTAAAAGACAAAATTGCCTTGGTAACAGGAGGCACCAAAGGCGCGGGAAAAGCCATCGCGGACCGACTTTTAAAAGCAGGTGCAACGGTCATAGTTACCGCCAGAAATCAGCCGGAAGAACCAGATGACAAGATCCATTTCATCGCCGCGGATCTGAGCAAGCCGGAAGGAACGCAAAAAGTGGTGGAAGAAATTCACAAGCAATTCGGCAGACTGGATATTCTGGTCAATAATTTGGGAGCCTCGGAAACGCCGGGCGGCGGCTTTGCCGTGCTGACCGACGAACAATGGGAAGAAACACTGCAAACCAACCTGCTGGCGCCCGTGCGGCTGGATCGCGGCTTTCTGCCCGGTATGATTGAAAACGGCAAAGGTGTGATCATTCACATTGCCTCTATTCAGGCCAAACTGCCTCTTTATGAATCTACCTTACCGTATGCGGCCGCCAAAGCTGGACTAGTGAATTATAGCAAAAGTCTATCAAATGAAGTGACTCCGAAAGGCGTGCGGGTGCTGACTGTTTCTCCCGGTTGGATTATGACGACTTCGTCCGAGCGAATGTTGGAGCGCATTTCTGCCAGCTCGGGCGGCACGATCGAGGAGGCAGAAAAGAGCGTTATGGACGCACTGGGCGGCATTCCATTTGGCAGAGCGGCCAGGCCGGAAGAGGTTGCCGAATTTGTTGGCTTCCTGGTTTCGCCGAGAGCGGCTTATCTCACAGGCACCGAATATATTATCGACGGCGGCACAGTCCGTACGATTTAGATAAGCATTGAGCAAATTTAAATCAATACAAAATCAAAATTTCAATCATTTAAATTTCAAATAATCATGCAACTTCCTGAAAATATAGCAGGCTTAATTCAAGCACAAAACGAAGCAGACAGTACCGCATTTGCCAATTACTTTACAGAACACGCAACTGTGTTTGACGAGGGCGCTTCTTACACGGGCAGAGGTGAAATCAAGCAATGGATCGAGGAGGCGACCGAGAAGTATAATATGCAGGCGAAAGCCCTTGATTTCATGCAAACCGGCGCGAAAGGGATTCTTACCGTGGAAGCACGCGGTACATTCCCAGGCAGTCCGGGCGTAATGCATTATCATTTGGATTTCGAAAATGCATTGATTAGTTCGTTGAAAATTACGGGTTGATGAGCACCTTTAAATAATTGCTTAAAACTTCAAAGTGCCAGCACGTTGCATACGCGCAGAAAGTCGTCCATCTCATTTACCGAAGGATAATCCACCATATTATTTGTGAGGCTTACTTCTATATTGGTTCAAACAAACTATGAAACATGGAGAAGCAGATTGAGATTTATGAAAGTGCAGATGGCGGAGTCCAGATGGAAGTGTCAGTGAAAGATGGAACGACCTGGTTAAGCCAAAAACAGATTGCGACGTTGTTTGGAACCGAAGTACCTGCGATTAGCAAGCATATCCGGAACATATTTAATAGTAATGAATTGGTGCGAGAGGCAACTGTTTCCAAAATGGAAATAGTTGCCGTGGAAGGTAAAAGACATGTTTCCAGGGAATTGGAAACCTATAATTTGGATATGATCCTGTCAATCGGCTACCGCGTCAACTCCGGCAAGGCAACCCAATTCCGAATTTGGGCTACCCAGCGCCTCAAAGAATATCTTGTCCAGGGTTATTCCATTAACGAACAGCGACTTGCTCAGAAAAACCAGCAGGTGCAAACGCTGAAAGATGGGATCCGGATTCTGAGCCGTGCGATTGAATCTAAAGTTGACGAGGCCGACATGAGCTGGCTTGCACATTTTGCAAAAGGACTTGAGTTGCTCGACGATTACGATCATGAAGCGTTGGATCAGAACGGTATCAGTCAGAGAGCAGCGGTTTATCCGGATTTATCGTCTTACCAAAACATTATTGAAACCATGCGGCAGGATTTCGATTCCTTCATATTTGGAAAAGAGAAGGACGATAGTTTCCGAAGTTCGGTGGCGCAGATCAGTAAAGGATTTGGGGAAATTGATTTCTATCCGTCAATCGAGGAAAAAGCGGCTACTCTGCTTTATTTAATTATCAAAAATCACTCGTTTGTCGATGGTAATAAACGGATTGCGGCCGCTTGCTTTCTGCTTTTTCTGGAAGTTAATGGTTTGTTGAAATCGGGAGAAAACGCAATTATCAGCAACGAAGCATTGGCAAGTCTTACACTTTTCGCCGCAGCCAGCAAACCGGAGGAAATGGAAACTGTAAAGAAGTTGATTATTAGTGTATTGAATAGGAATCAGTAAGAACTTTCAATCCTAATTGTTGTCAATCTAATCCCGCAATAGCTTGTCGGATGGAGACATAGTGGTGAACTTTGTCCAAAGTTATTTTATAAAAACATTGGATTGAAATCATGATTGGAAAAATGCGGCTGAATTGGATAATGACAACTATGTTAATGCTGTTTTTCTCAACATTTACTTTGGCACAAAAAACAAAGTCCATAAATAAAGACGAACTAATTCAACGCATCAAACCCGCTCCCGAAAGTGTCTTCAAAATGTTCCGCAAAGCTGGAATGCAGCCAGCTAACCACGAGCTGGCATCGGCACAAAAGGAAAAAGTACGCAATGCATTCTCCCTGTTGCCACCACTGCACCAGCGCGTTTTGAAGCAACATTTGCAAAGCATCAGTTTCATGGACAATATGCCCAACACGGCACTGACTTCGCTGCTTGACACAGTCGGCGAGAAGAAAATGTTCAACATTACTTTCCGGGCAGGACTGCTGAATGAAACGATTTCTGAATGGGCGACCTGGAAGGAAAATACGTGTTTCAAGCCTGCGGAGGGTTATCGGCTGCGCGTGGAAGCGGGAAATATGGATGCGCTCGTGTATGTGCTGTTGCATGAAGCGACGCACGTGGTAGATGCAGTGACGGAGGTGACGCCTCATTTTGGTGAGAAGGATTCGGTCGTCGCGCCTACGCCATTTACAAAAGGAATCTGGCGCAAACCGAATGTGCCTGCGGACGCGTATCTGGATTCTTTGCTGGAAAAAACGCGCTTTCGAAGCGGGCAGCCGCTGCCGCTGAGCCTGGCGCCGGAGGTTTATCAGAAGTTAGCGAAGACACCTTTTCCTTCCTTGTATGGCATGGCGGCATGGTCGGAGGATGTTGCGGAGCTGGTTTCTATCTATCACATGACCAGCAAGTTGAAGCAGCCGTTTTATGTAGTGGTGACGAAGGATAATGCGGAGGTGGCGCGATTTGAGCCGATGGAAAATGAGCTGGCGAAGCGGCGGTTGGAGCAGTTGGCGGCATTTTATAATTGATAGTTTTTGCGCAAAGTAGTAAGTCGATGTGTTCGGTTAAAGCGCTAGATCATTCACACTGTCAATTTCGTTGAGTAAGTCGTTGATGAGCGATTTCAACGGCTCGGTGAAGTTTTTCTTGCAGGAGCCTTTGTGGCGGCAGGGCAGTAAGGTAGTCCGCTACCCTGATATTACTTTTGTCGAGTTGTAACAATTCCACATGCTCCTCGTTTTTGCCTGTGCAGAGGATCAGTCCAATCGGCGTATTTTCACCTTCAACTTGCTCATATTTTTCGAGGTAACGAAGATACAATTCCATCTGCCCCTTAAATCCAGCCTCAAACTCACCGATTTTCAAGTCAATGGCAATCAGGCATTTCAGTCGCCGATGGTAAAAGAGCAGGTCGATATATTAGTCGCGATTATCAATGGTAATCCTTTTTTGTCTTGCCAAAAAAGCGAAATCGCTGCCCATTTCGGTGATGAAACGCTGTAATTCCACGATGATGCTTGTTTCTAAATCCCTTTCGGAATAAGTATCGGCAAGACCCAGAAAGTCCAGAAAATAAGGATCCCTGAAAACTAGATCCGGACTTACCTTCTGTTCTGTTTTCAATACTTCCAAATCATTGGCAATCGTTATCTCGGGCTTCTTGCTGATAGCAGTGCGTTCGTAAAGCATGGAATTTATCCTTTCTTGCAATTGCCGCGATGACCATTTTTCAAGCTTGCAGATCTCGATGTAAAAGCTTCGCTTCAACTCATCATCAATCGCAATAATCTGTCTGATATGTGTCCAGCTCAATTGTGTACGCAATGCGTGCACAATTTCAACTTCGGGGAAAACGTCAGCAACACGAAGGCAGTGATGCAGCTGTCGTTTGCTCCATCCATTGCCATATTCTAACGTCAGTTGCCTAGACAGGCTGTCAATTACCTGCTTTCCGTACCCGGCTCTGCTAAAATTCAGAATCTCCTGATTGATCCGCCGACCAATATTCCAGTACAAAAGGGTAATCTCTGCGTTCACTGAGACCGCAACGTTTTGTCTGCTTTGCTCAATGAGTTGCTTTATATCATTGGTAATCAGCGGTAACTCTGAAAGTGGTGCATTCATAGAGGCCAAACATGCTTTTTTAAAATAAAAAAAGGACTGTCACCGACAGTCCTCCAATTCTAAACCTTTTCTCCCATCTTCTGAAAACCCTCCACGAGTAAATTCACATCAAAAAGCGCCGTCTTCTCAGCCTTATCAAACGGTACATCCGAATGATAAAGCGCCAGATCATGCACCATTTTGAGCGAATGCGCCAGCTCCTTGCAGCCCTGACATTCTACAAGATACCAAAACTCGGCTTGTGAATCCGTCAGCGGAATGCTGGGGTTTGATGCGTGACGTGCATCATGCGTTGGGTTGACTGAATCTTCATTCGAGTCAACACCTTTTCCATTAGACGTTTGCATTGTAAAAATGGATTGGATGAAAAGAAAGGAGAAGTCACCGCAAACGTCTACAAAGCGAACTTTGGCAGGTCAAGGGACTCTCACCCTCTTGCTTCTCCAGTGCCATTTCTGGCCTGCGTTTTGGTTGTTTGTTCATATAAATTTTGTAAACGTTTGCGGGGCAAATATAGGGGAATATTTGGAACCGCAACAGGTACATTGGGTGAGGCAAATTGCCAATGTGCAGCCTTGGAGGAAGGATATCAACAATGATGCGGGGCCGAGATTTTCTTTAACTTAACAATCGTTAGGGGACGAAATGCATTAATAGTCCAAAACTCCTCTTTCTTTTTCTAAGATAAGTGATTTAGAATGGTGAGTCCTTCTCCTCTCAAGATTCGTATTCTTTTAATACTAGCTCTCTATATATTTTGGTTCAAATGCTCAATTAGTTCACTAACATTTTTACTTAACAGCCTATACTCTTTAGTAATTTGCTCCTGACTTTTATTCGCAAGAAAGAAGAGCTTCGCAGAAATCAGGTTCAGAATTATTAAGATTTCAGAATTCTCGCCGATAGAATTTTCATGCCGCCACCTTTCGATTGACTTTAACGACAATCCAACAAGCGGAAAGACAAATTTTCTGCCTCCATTGACTATATTAATTACTGCGCGTTGGGCTGCAATTCTGTTTAGAAACTCATCCATTGGACTCTTTAATAAGTGAATTAAACCAAATATCAATTTGTGAAAGGCTCTTTAGTATGACGCTGACTTCTTCCTCCGTGGCTGTTGCTCCGATACCTCTTGTAGCTAGCACCCTGGCTTTGATCAAAATACCATAAGCATCATTCACAATATCCAGCGAATATTTTCCGATCATCCTTGCAGAATTTCTTGAAAAGACACATTCCCCTAAAATTCCAAGTGCAAAGCAAGATGCGAAATTTCGAATAGCTAAAAAAATCATGGATAAGTCGAAATCCGTTGAAATATTGCTCGCCAAAAGGGAGTTCTTGGCATCCAAGTATAACTGGTAAAACCTCTCTAAATCACTCTCACACTTCATATAATTTTTCGGCATTTTCAGGCTTGGTATATAAGGACTGTCCAGTGAGGTAAATATACATTTTGATTCTTTGAACAAGTGCCAGGCAAATGGATTACCTTCTTTCCATAAATTATCAATTCTTTTGTAAGTATAAATGGAAAAATCATCTTTATTTAAATCACCTATTTTTTCATGACTTTCACGAAGAATCAAGAAATCATAGTCTGAATATTTGTCGACTTCTCCTCTTGTTAGAGATCCAAACGCGTATATTTCCATTACCTTCTATTAAATCTCTTTATAATAATCGATGTAAACAATGCAAAACCAACGAATCGAATGGTTGTAAGCAACGTCAGATACAGATCGGGATAATGTTCTGGTCTTTTGATACCCATAAAGTATGATGGGACTGTCAAAAAAGATTTTAAATAGCTTAATGTATTCTCCCAGTCCTCTAACAAGAAAGTATCAATCACTGCGCAGATTAACCAGAGTATAATTCCGGTTTTAAGCAATTTTGGCCAACTTTCTCCATTTCCCCAGACGAAGTGTTGTATCTTAAAGTATAGCCATTTTAAGAAGAATCTAACCCTCGTCCATCCTTCATATTTAGTACGATAGTAAGTTTCGTTTGAGTTCCAAGCTGCATACAAGTGCTCCTTGCTTGCCTGCAACTCAATACTTATTGCCATATTTACAGCTTCCGCATCACCTATGCTCTGATAGTTCATTCTTAATGCTCTGGCAAATTTCAGTTTTAAATTATTAAAAGACGGACAATTACTACTTAATATATCAGAATCAATAAATGTTTTTTCAAAAAACGCATAGTCGAATTTACTTCCCCCAAAAGAACTTCCTTGAAAATTGCAGTTAATAAACTTACAGCCCGTAAAATCGCATGAATTAAATTGACAATTTCTAAAATAGCAATGCTCAAAGTAGGTATGCTCAAAACTAACCTTGCTAAAATTTATCTCTTTCGCACCAACTCTTATAAGATGGTGGTTTTTGTATCCAGGGCTTGCACTTTCGCTATCAAGCATTTTATCTTTTATTTCTTTTCTACCACTTGGGGTCATAGGTGCATTTTATTAGTTTGACGACAACTATATCGTAGTAAGAGAGTACATTTAAGGGCAGGCATAGAAAGTCTATCGCTAGCCTCTAAAAGCCTTGATTATACCAAGTATGCGCTAAGGAGGGATTTGATACTTATAGGTCTCTTACTAAAATAAACTCCTTTCATGCAATCAAAAAAAGCCGCTTTTTGTGAGAGTCAATTTCGATTCAAGAGTGCTAACAAAATAAATATCACAATTTCTACACAATACCACTCCATACAATCGCAAAATCTTCTTCAGTAGAATGCAATTAAATAATACTTTATCAATCAAAGTGAAAAAGCAGCAGTTGGAGTCGAAATCGAGCCTCTGGATCACCCTTCAAAGAAAATTGATACCCGTATGACCCTTTCGTCGCTTCACCATACTCATCGACAAAACACGGATGCTTTTTGATTTCAGCCTGACATATCGACAAAACTGGGATAAACTTTTTTTGATTGACAAAGAACAACAAAGCAGTTTTTGAATCTCGGTGCGTTAGATAAGTTAACAGCTGGTCAATTGCATTATGAAGTGACGATTTCCCCTTCCAAACCTTGCATTCTGCCACAAAAATATTGGAGTTATCGGGAGCGTACCTAAGTAAAATATCTGTTTTTCCATTCTTGTTGAAGGCCTCTCCATGCCCACTAGTATTTTCGTATCGAGTCTCCAAAAACAGTAAGAAAATGTCTCGCAAGTCTTCTTCTTCCTTCTGAAAGTAAAGAGACGGTTTCCGCTCTATCGAGGTGCCAGCACTCACAATTACTTGTAGAATATCGTCGTAAATTTCAGATGCCAACGTCGGTATGGCAGTACTTTCAGATGATTTTTCTTTTTGCATTGGTGAAGGTATGAGAGTCTTTTTTATTATCGGTGGCACAAGATAATTCGTAGAGTCTGCATTAATATCCAGGCCTATCTCTTTCATAAAAGCTTTCATTTTGTCTGAATTCGCTCTTTTAACTTCGAGCAATCCATCAATTTCATTCTTAAGCGAATCGTTCCATTTTGCCAGATGGGCATTAATTGCCGGAATATTTTTTGAAATTGAAGTCAGAAAATTGTTCAGTCGGGATTTAAAAATCTCTGCATCGAATTCGGTCATTGCTACCACAGCTGTGATAGTTCCACCTAGACTATCTCCTGCTTTTATTATGTAACCAAGATCCAAATAAACGGAGATGTACGGATCGGGTTGATAGTCGAAAAGTACTTTTCTTCCGATGAAAGGAATGTCAACTTTTACTTCTATACGATTTTTGTCGCGACGATCACCAGGTCCAATAACCGGATGATATGGCTGGTCTGCTTTTGGGGTACCTATTTCTAAGAGGGTTACGTGGTGATTATCAAACAAATGCTGTTTAATTTCCGTCAGATCTTCGTCGGAAGAAATTTCTAATAAGTCTACCGCGTCTTGAAGTTCAAGACTTTGTCGTTTGAGGAAATCGTAAATAGTCTTTCCTGTGAAAATATGTCCAAATCCCATTTTAGTTTATAAATCCATACTGATTTAATAGCCTTCCTAAACCTACTCAAACTGTTCTGTAACCTAAGGCAACTTACTTACTCTACGCCTTCAAAAATCCCATCTATCAGCCACTTCTCAAAGTTCCCAGTTGATTTCCCTCTTAATGGTAATAGTGCTTTGTCGACGCGAATGGAATGGAGATTGACACTTACAACTGTTACGTTGCCGGATAAGGGTTTGACCCTCATGTTCCAAATTGCAGTAGCATCATATTTATTTGCAGAATTTGGGAAGTCACTATTCAGTCGCTCGATCACAATATGTGCTTTGGGATTGGCCAAGTCGCCACGTGATTCTTCAAATGATAACAACCCAGAGAATGAAGCGATATCTGCAATAATAAGTCCACTGGCCTTGTCAATCATTTTTACTGACACGCCTGTCTCTGCGATGAGATCAATAACGCTCTCCCATACCGATTCGAACGGTTTCTCTATTTTCGATTTTACAGATCCTTCCTGGTACTTGCCACGGAGTGGGACGACGGAGGTAGTGCAACTTTGAAGGTGGACAAAAGTGCAAATAGTAATGATGAGAAACCTGTTTTTCATTAGACAAAGGAGAGATAGTTAAGTAATACTACAAACTCCATTGTCCCATGCAAAAAGAAGTTATTTAACGGCACTTAATAATGTCGCCAGAAGAAAACTACAAATGCCGTTGAATTTTATATTGAAAACTTAAATTTACGAGGCGGCTCAATAATTCTTTCTTGAGGAAGTTGGAACACACCAAATGTGCGGCGCATTTCCAAACTCAGGAAAACCCAAGTTAGGTTAAATTTATTGGAGTCGTTTGTCATTCTCTTGTCAAGTAGCATTTAATTCATTCAACACCAACATCTGCAATTCAGCCTGCGGCAGCAAAAGCTGATACTCGGCTACACCTATCGGTTTGTTAATGTCTTGCAAAGCTTTCAACATCCAAATGGTCTTTATCAGCGCAGAAAATAATGCCGATGGAAGCGTTTTCATTATCGCTTTTTTCCAGGCGGTCGAGTAAGGAGAGATAGAGATTCATTTTACCAACATATTCGTCCTTGAAACTGCCAATTTTCAATTCGATCGCCACCGGGGAACGCAGACCACAGTGGAAGAAGATCATATCTACAAAATATTCCCTGCCATTGTATTCCAGCCGGTACTGGTTACCGATGACGCTAAATCCTCTGCCCAATTCAGTATAAATGACTCAATTTTCGCGATAAGCCTGTTTTCCTGTTCCAATTCTTCAACAGCTTCCGTAACGCCTAAAAATCCAAGATTGTAGGTGCTTTTGAATACTTCGTTCGCATAATCGGCATGTGCCTCCGGGAGCGTTTGGTCAAAATTGTGTGTCCTGATTTGCTTTGGGCCTGGCTGTAACTATCCATTTTAATGGCATTGGGCAATAAATCCCGCGACCAACCTTTGCTCAGGGTCTCGCTTGCTTAGAATTCAGTCTGAGAATCATCTTGTACCTTATTAATCAAAAGCAAATATGTCCCTATGGCAAAACTGCGACGGCCTGTCGCAGTTTTGTATCCGCCTGATAGTATCGCTCGTAAAAAAAGGTTTCATATCCCAAAGGTTTCGCGGAGATAAATCTATATCCGGAAACTCATTTTTCAGATCAATGGATAATTGTTTGACCACACCGCTGCCGGAACCTTTTTCTAATTGCCTTTCAGAAAGCAATTTTCTTGAATTCCAATAAACAGATTGGGTACTACTATTGACCTGACGGGCGATCCGTATACGTGCCGCCTAGATCTGGCTAATCGCTTAATGCAGTATTTCTTTATAATTGGCTTCGTTGAAGCTAGGTAGCATTAGTTTATGTTTTAAGTGTGTTGGAATACCATTGTTGCAACTTTTCAGGAATTTTTCATTTTGTCGCTCTTGACTTATCCAACTCCAATACAGCAACCCAACATACACACTGGTCCAAGAGGTGGCAGATATTACATTAACTCAAATGGGAATAAAACGTATTTGAAAAAGGGCGCGTCGTCTTATGGCGGGTCTTCCCGAAAATCGTCATCGAAGTCTTATAGAAGCTCCCCTTCATCCAGGCGATCATCGTCCGGCTCTTATCGCAGATCATCTTCCGGTTCTTCCTATCGACGACGGTGACGATTTTCTGAATAGCGGTGGGTTTGTTGATTATTACAAACCAAAACTTAGATATTGTTGAGAATAATCAACGTTATTTATAATTGGCAAAAAATGTGAGTTATTCGAAATTTTCGAATAACTGAGCCTTTCACCCCAAATCCCCCGCCCGCTCCTGATACTTATCCAACACCCTATCATTCATATATTCAAGCCTCTTTTCCGCCGACGATCGACCTGCCTTTGATCCAGAGTACGTCGATATTTTAAGCTTTATTCTCTCTCCAATTTGCGATGACATTGCCTCGCACCATATTAGTCCACGCTGTGCTTTTCCTCGGTAAATTCTTAGTAAAAGAAAGACTAGTCCAGCATTCTTCATCATCGACAGGAAGCGCCTGGTCGAGCGGGAGCCAGGCAATTTCCTTCACCGGAAACCGCAGGGTATACACATCATCTTCCGAGTAAACCGGCGAATTGTCAATAAAATATTCCCCCGTGACTTCCAGAATGCCAGCCCAGCGCGACAGTTTGGTCACGTAAGCAATCAGTTTATCCCCTTTTTTGATCGCATTTGCCTGCGTCTTCTGATTTTCACGAAAACCAGAGATAGACCGCTCAGTTTGCGTGAATGCATTGTATGTATCGGGAGAGAATAGGGTGATGTAGTAGGCCATTTTGTGTTTTTCAGGAAAACAAGATAGTGGCAAATGAGGGATTTGGCAAGCTGCCTCCACCTCGCTAACTTAGTAAACATCCAACAAACTCATCCAACCCCATGAAACTCATCCTAACCATCCTGCTAACCTTCCAATGCATCTACGCCTCGGCCCAAACCTCACCCATGCTCGTCCGCATCTCCGAAATCGAGATCTTTCCAAAGTATTTGAAGGAATATACAGCCATTCTGAAAACAGAGGCCGCGGCGTCGGTCAAATTGGAGCAGGGCGTGGTGGCGATATTTCCGATGTTTCAGAAGGCGGATAGTACGCAGTGCCGGATCGTGGAAATTTATGCCAGTCGGGAGGCTTACCAGAGCCATTTGAAAACGCCTCATTTTCAGCATTACAAAACGTCGACCGTCAAAATGGTGAAGTCGCTGAAACTGGTGGATATGAATGCGGTTGATGAGGTGACGATGAAGCTGCTATTCAGGAAGGATAAGTGAGGTGAATTTCCCCCGCCTCTCACTTCCACTTCAAAATATTAAACTTATGCCCGTCGGGATCGGCGAATGCACATCCATACATGCCCTGAAACGCCTTCGGCGGGTCGAATACGGTGCCGCCGGCTGCCTCTACTTTCGTGGCCCATTCGTTTACCTCGGCCTCTGTTTCGGCTGAGATGGTGAAGATCACCTCGTTGCCTTTGGTGAGGTCGGCGAGGTCGCTTTTCATGGCTTGCTTCAATTGCTCGTCCTTGAAGAAGTGAATTACAAAACCCTCGTCGCCAAAAATGAAGCTGGTCAGATCATTGCTTTCGTGGCCGCTGTTTTTTGTGATTCCCAGTTGCGTGTAAAATGCTTTAGTCTTCGCTACATCCTTGACACCCAGATTGGCCCAGATTTGTACTTTCATGGTAAAATAAGTTTGATGATCAGCTTAATGTAACGATAGCTTATGGACAAATCCAAATGGCTATGAAGAAGACGCCGCAACTTTTATCACCAATTGCCTGCTGCCGGAAGTAATCGCAGCTACTTCAGCGTAATAATGTCGCCATACCGCTCCGTTTTCTCGGTCCCGCGCTCGACGTAAATAGCATATCGGCCGTTAGGTACATTGGCAGGGACTGGATAAGCAGGAAGCATAATGAAGGCGTCGAAAATTCCGTACGCATCGCCGGAAAAAGTCAACTGATATGTTTTGCCGGTTTCCTGATTAACAAGGATCATGGCATTGTGATCGGGAGTCGGACCATCGGCCTGGGTGTAAGCCAGGATCGGTTCACGCCTGTCGATTTCCTTGGTGGGCGGGTAATAATCGACATCAGTTAAGGTGGGTGTACTAAAAAAGCTCCGCTTTGAAGGCTGTGTTACAATCCGTAAAATGGGCTGCGTATTGCTTTTACGTATGTAAATGTTGTCGTCGCCCGAATACCTTTCTACCCACCCCCTTGCCTCGTAAGGCTTCTGCTCCTTTCCGTCGAGCAGATAAGTGATCTTATAATTCCCGGAGGTGATCGCCTGGGGCAGCATTCCCGACAGCTTGCCTGGCTTTTCGTATTTCAACGCAATGCGCTGCGGTTTTATAAAGTCATTTTGTACGATTGCTTCATAACGCGCTGTGGGTGGAAGGTTAAATCCGGTTATTTCAATATCAGGCTCATTTTCCAGCATTTTCCAGGAAGCCCGCTTCAATTGAACCGTCCCGGGTTTTACGGTCACTTTGCGCAACACAGTTACAGCCTGCGAGCCCCAAACCAGCTCCGCAGCGTATTCACCCGGCAACAAGGATGGCGGCAATTCAACAATCAGCTCGTTTCCTCCATGTCCATAACTTCCTGATTCATAAACTTCTGCGGCAACTTTCCCGGTTGCCTGATCAGTAAACCTTATAAAAACTTTATCCAGCGCCTTGCCGCTGTCGTCCACCGTTGTGCGTGTTCCCAGGATATCATATATCGCCGAAATCGTCAGCTCCGGGCCGAGCGTGAATGTTTTTTCTTCCACACTTCCCTGAAAAACGACTGCCTGGTGCGGTATTACAATCACGTAATACGACAGCAGTTCAGCTTTCAGACTTTGAATATCCAGGCGGAGATCCTGGCCCTTATAGTGAAAACCATTCAAAAGCGTAGACTGTGATGAATAACCCGTGCCGAAAATGACTTCCGGTTTGATGTAATCTTCCTTCGAATAGTTTTCGGGTAAATGCACAATGATCAGATCATCTGCAACCGTGATATTTTTCGGCTCAATTCCCGGAATGGTGAATTTAAATACACCGATGGGCGTGGTTTGCCCTGGATCGATTGAAGGCTTGTCATCCGTCTTGCATTGCCAAAACAGGAAAGCCAGGAATACTGTAACGTATAAAGTTTTCATCATGGATTCGAATTTCCCATAAGTTACATATTTACGGCTCAGGTACATACTGTCGAACCGGGCCATTTTCAATCTTCTGTTGTTATCGTAAGAAAATTTTTGAGAAGGGGTCGTGCGCTTCTGGCATGCTTTTGACATAGTATGGCACTTCAACAAACTCTAAATTTTGAATGTTTATGAAAAAGCTAATCATAGCCGCTGTTGCCTTAGCCATTTCGGCATCGGCCAGCTTCGCGCAATCCACCACCATTTCGACCAATCCGAAATTGAGCTCGGAGGATACCACCAAACAAAATCCATCCGCCAACAAAAGCACTACCGCGCCCCGTAGCACCACCGACGGCGGCCAGCAAAAGGTAAATGGTAAGACTGAAAGCGCAAGCCAGGCTGGCAGAGCTACCAATGCAGGCAGCCGCACCACCGGCAATAACAAATCGCAGGTAAGTACAGGCGGCACGGCTGGTCAGTCCTCAAAAGGCGCGACGAAACAATCCGAACAACCTGCCAGCAGCCGCACCGGTGCCCCGCAGTCGGGAGCGAAAAAGGATAATTGATTGACCCAATAACAAAACTGGACCGCGACGGAATCTGGTCGCGGTTTTTACAAACCGACCGATATCTGCTCAAAAGCTATACATCACCTGCACGTTTAGACCTACCTGATACACATGGCTGTCAATGCCGGAAGGCGGTATTGCGTAGCTGAAAGTCGGCTGGGCGATCAGCGCCAAATGCGGAGCGGCGTGGTAGATCGCCCCGACGCCGATTGTGGGCGATACCCTTGAAGTGTTGTTCTTGCCGGATTTAAAAGTGACTGTCCCGATGTCGGGAATGTTGACGTGGCTTGTTGTATTGAAATTCCAAAGTGCGCCCGCGGAAAAATAAGGTGAAACCTTCCGCATAGACGGCTGGAAGTTCGCAAGCACAGGTATAGAAAAGTTATGCGACCGGCCGCTGGAAGCTTTTCCCTTATCTGTTGAATACCCAAACCATAAGCCTGTCGAGGCAGACCATTTTTCTGAAAAAAAGTATCTCCCATTCAAACCAACCCAAAACCCTTTCAGCGACGCTTCCGATTTAAGTCTCTGATTAACAAACGTTCCGCTGCCATCCGGATTTGGTACAGTAGCGTCAACGGTGGCTTTGGCATGCGTAAAAAATGGCGTAACCGACGCGGACAATGCAAATTTGTCCTGGGAAAAAGCTTTTGCGCCAAGCAGGGTGAATGCGGTCAATAGGATGATGGTGTAGGATGTTGGTTTCATGAGTAAACAAGGTTAAATAACTCCTGTTTTACTTAACGTGATGTTAGAAAAAGATAAAGGAATAAGAGTATTATTTTAAAAATATGGTTCGGTTCGTTGAAAAGGTGTTGAAGAAAACTTTTTAGTTGTTATCTGATTAGCTAACTTTAAGGAAAAGTTACACCACTATACTAGCGATGACGGAGAAGTTTATCAGGGATATCTATTACTACGAGAACTACTACCTCGATTTCTTTGAGAGTTTGAAACCAGAAGTAAAAAAGAAATTTAACTGGACTTTACAGCTTATTGCAACCGTAGATCGCGTGCCTGAAAAGTATTTCAAGCATATCACAAACTCAACAGGAATTTATGAAGTCAGAGTTGAAGTTGGATCTGACATTTATCGCGTTTTCGGTTTTTTCGACAAAGGAAACCTGATTGTACTGACAAATGGATTTCAGAAGAAAACACAAAAGACTCCCCAAAGTGAACTAGACCTCGCTGAAAAACTTAAAAAGCAATACTTCAATGAGCAACGAAAGTCAAAATAAAAAATTAACATCGTTTTCAGCTCATCTGGACGAGCAATATGGAAAACGAGGAACAGTCGAACGCGAGCAATACGAAGAGGAATTTGAAGCATTTAAACTAGGCGCAATGATTCAGGAATTGCGAAAAAAACAAGGTATGACGCAAGAACAACTTGCCGACAAATGCGGTACAACGAAAACTTACATTTCGCGGATTGAGAATAATGCGAGTGATATCCGGTTATCGACTTTAATGCGGATTGTTCGGGAAGGTTTGGGCGGGAATTTGATAATCAGTGTGATAAAATAAACCGTTATCATATAAGTGAACGAGTACAGATTTAGAGATTTTCAAATACATGTGATTGATGAGACTAATCATGACCTAGGTTCGTCTGATAACCGCTTTACTTACTCAAAACATTATTTAGGTGAGGGGATAGCAAAGCATCCGACTATGAAATAGACTTTGACGGACAGCTGATTTGGGACGCATATAAGACATATAAGAGATGACAATATTAAAAATCATACACTAAGAATTGATATCCAGAATTACCTATTGATGGTTGATTTGAAAAAACGCTACGGAGTAGCGCCCTGTTTATAGCAAAAATCCCATTCTTGTCATTGTTTACGTTTTTCATTATACCAATGCCAACGTCCGCGGGTCTGGCTTTCCTTCGTAATATTTATCTAGTACCGCCTGAAAAACCGGATTTGTTTCCGGCACCAGACAAAATAATGTCATGCTCGACCTCAGTTTCAAATCGTCCGGACTTCCGAGAACTTGATTTGCTGATTTTCCTTTTATTGCCAGCATTGCGCCGGAAATTTCAATTAATCTTTTGCCCAAAACAGGATGGGCGAGGTACTGAGCAGCCTCATCCAGAGTTTCTATTGCATAATGCGCAGATGTGCTGCTCATGCCCAGACCTTTGATTTGCGGGAAAATATACCAGATCCAATGCCCCACCTTGCGGCCGTTTTTGATTTCAGCCAGCGCGGAATCGTAGTCATTTTTCTGCGCGTCCAGGAATTTTTGAAGGTTTGATGAGTTCATAATGATTTGTTTAACTACTCCCCGCGCAAGCTCCGTACCGGATCCACCAGCGCCGCCCGGATTGCCTGATAACTCACCGTAGCCAGCGTAATCACAAGCGAACCGACGCCCGCTACCGCGAAAATCCACCAGGAAATTTGGGTGTGATACGTATATTTTTCCAGCCAGCTGGCCATAATGTACCAGGCGATGGGTGTGGCCAGGAGGCAGGAAATGGCGACGAGGATCACAAAATCGCTGGAAAGGAGCTGCCATAAGTTGGCGACCGATGCGCCCAGGACTTTGCGGATGCCGATTTCTTTCGTGCGCTGTTCGGCCATGAACGAGGCCATGCCGAAGAGGCCGAGGCAGCTAATGAAAATCGCGAGGACCGTGAAAGTCGCGGCGAGCTGACTTACCCTTTCTTCGGCGGCGAATTTCAGGGCATATTCCTGGTCGGCGAATTGGTAGTTGAAAGGTGTGTCGGGGATGTATTTTTTGAAAACGGTTTCAATGTTTTTTAATGCTGAACTGGCGCTTGCGGCCGGATTAAGTCTCGCGGTGACGAAGCGGCCGCCTTTTGGGTGGATAAAAAAGATCGATTTTTTGACCGGATCATAAGGCGATTCCATCAGCATATCTTTGATTACGCCAATAATTTTAAATGGCCGGCCGTCCCAGGTGACGGTTTCGCCGATCGCGTCATTCAGGTTTTCTTTGCCCAAACCCATAAACTTCACCGCTGCTTCGTTGACGACAAATCCAGCCGAATCGCTCGCTAATGTTCTTGTGAAATCGCGGCCAGCGACGAAATCCCATCCAACCGTTTTCCCAAAATCATGAGAAATTCCAATCGTCGCGAACTCGGATTGCAGGACCGGATCCTTGCCTTTCCAGTTGAAACCCACATTGGCCGAAAAAACTTCGGTAGGCGGCGCGGCGGATTCTGCGAGCGAGAGTACACTCCCGGTCTTGACCAAGTCGTCGAGCGCCGCGTCGAAGTGCGTGTGCATTTCCCGGTTGGTCATCAGCATCGTCACAAGGCCCTGACGGTTGTAGCCGATCGGGCGGTTTTTGGCGTGAAGGATTTGTTTGTAAACCACCACAGTACCGATGATCAATGTGATCGAAACCGTGAATTGAAGCACTACAAGCACTTTTCGTGGCAATGTAACGCTCCATCCCAGCGGCGTCCATTTGCCTTTCAATGCTTTTACCGGCTGAAATGAGGACAAATAAAATGCCGGATAGCTGCCCGCGATAAATCCGGTCAGCAATGCGAATAATATGCCGCCGGGCAGAAAAACCGGATTGTCCCAGGGTATCAGCATTTGCTTGTCGGCGATGACATTGAATGTGGGCAAAACCAGCCGTGCGAGCAGCAGCGCAATAAAAAACGCGATGAAAACCACCAGAAACGATTCGCTGAAAAACTGCCCGATCAGTTGCAGCCGCAGCGAGCCGATCGCTTTGCGGATGCCTACTTCCTTGGCGCGTTTCTCGGAGCGCGCGGTGCTCAGGTTCATAAAATTGATGCAAGCCAGCAGCAGCACAAATACACCGATAATGCCAAAAAGCCAGACAAACTGAATGCGCCCGCCTGCATTCACACCATTTTTCCACTCGGAATATAAATGCCACTTGCTCATCGGATGCAGCAAAATCTGCGGCTTGAATTTCAGCTCATCGGCCCCTGCTTTTCGCAGCTTAATGTCTTTGATTTTATTGGAAACTACATTCAAATCGGTGTTTTCAGCCAACTGTGCCAGGATTTGAAACGAGCTGCTTTCCCACTCATTATTGTCTACGGCTGCCTTTACCCAATCCGTCGAGGCCGCGAACAAATCAAAAGGCGCGATGAAACGCAGGTCGTGAAATTCAGAATTGTATGGAATGTCTTCATAAACGCCAACTACTTTTACATTCTGTTCTTTATCGAGTTTGATCGTCTTATCGACCGGATCGGCGCCTTTGAACATCGCTTTCGCTACCGACTCGGAAAGCAGGATCGTGGCCGGATCTTTCAGCCCGGAAGCACTTCCGCTGGTGATTTTCAGCGATAGCATTTCCGCCGCGCCAGCAGACATAAAGTTACCCGGCGTCGTGAAGCTCGATCCACCGTAAGCCAGCGTATGTCTTTGGAGCCAGGACGTAATCACAACTCGGTTGAAATCTCCTTCGAAGCTGGTTTTCAATTCTTTAAAAAGCGGCGCGGGAACATTGCCGCCCGTATTTACCTCGCCATCCAGCGTCTGCTGCTGCATCACCTGCGCCATCCGGCCGTAATTTTGATGATATTTATTAAATGACAATTCATCAAAAATCCACAACCCGATCAGCATTGCGACCGCCAATCCGACAATGTTGATCGCTGAATAAGTCTTGTTGCCGGTCAGGTTGCGCCAGGCGATTTTGAAATAATTACCGAACATGCTAGCCGCCAGTTAGTTTGGATTAAAAAGGCGGCGGGGCACCCATGTTACTCCTATATTGAGAATGTTAAAATCTCCTATACTTTCACGGGCTTAATCCCAAGCCGCTCGCACCAGCCCAGGAATGTGGCGTGCGCCGCATCCAGGGTTTGCTGCTGTTCGGGCGTTACCACTTTGCTTTTGGCCCGGCAGACGAGGTCGAGCGGGAGGCCGCGTTTTTTCAGGAAATATTTGGAACTGAGCGGGTAAGGCTGGGAAATGAGTGGTTCCATGCGGGCGATTTCCGCCTGGATCCAGCTGGCATCTTCGGCTTTGGCGGGGTTACTGGCATTTTTGCAAAGCCAGGTATGGATCTCGGGATAAAAATTGCCGGAAATCGGCGACATACCTCTCGCGCCGTCTTGCAGCGATTTCAGTGCAGAGGCAGAATGTGCATTGTAGAGTTCCATCTGCGTACCCTTTGCCACCGCCAGCTTTTCGTCGATTTTTTGAATGTCCTCCGTCGTGTCTTTGTGATACACCATATTTTTATTGGAAACCAGAAATTGGAAAACCTCCGGCGTAAGGATACGTTTATAGGGTACCGGACATTCATATGTGCCCATTTTCATATCGCCCGCCAGCGTAAAAAATTTCTCAAAATTCTCTTTCAGTACATTATCACTTTCCGTTTTTTCAGCAAAGTGACCGGATATCAAAATGACGCCATCTACGCCGGTATCGCGGATTTTTTTCGCGAACAAAGCCTTATTTTCAAGCGTATCCCCAAATGAGCCGGTCGAAACCACGGGCACTTTTCCATTGACATATTTCACGACATACTTTGTCAGGTCGATCCGCTCCTGGTCATTCAGAAAATACATTTCACTGCTCAGACAGTTGGCGAAAAAACCTTTGGCACCCGCGGCGAGGTAAAAATCGATGACCCGCGAAAGTTTGTCGTAATCGATTTTCAGGCTGGTATCAAAAGGCGTGATCATCACCGGGACGAATTTTTTCTCATCCTTCGCGAAAGCATTTGAATGCGTCAGATCGGGCGCGCTGCCGGTAAATGCAGATTCTAACATCGCACTACCCGCGAACGTTCCGAGTGCGGCTTTTTCCAGGAAATTCCGTCTGGTTACAGGGTTTAAGAGGTTCATTTTCAGTTTAAAGGTTTAGGTAAACAGGTGGTTTTTTAAGCAATACTTCAAAAAGTCTTGATCGGTAGCCTTTTTAGGAATTTATTTTTAAAAAACTGTACAAAATGGAGGCCTGAATATCATAAGCCGGCGTACATGTAATTGTAACCATCGGCCCCATATCTCGAAAAAGCCTTTGGAACTCTTTACACCTAAACCCAATGATTTGCATGAAACAGAAAATTTTACCAGAAAATGGTACGCGCTTTACAAACTATTGTTGGCGCTTCGGCCTGCTGATTGCCCTGGCGGCCCTGGCAGTACCTGGCCAGGCAGCCGGAATGTTTACGGCCGAAAAAGATAAAAATCTGACAGCCAAAAATGCCGGAAAACCGATGGCGCTGGAAACGGTCAAAGGCAAGGTCACCGACGAAAAAGGGGAGGCGCTTCCCGGTGTGAATGTGTTGGTAAAAGGCAGTCAGCAAGGTACCAGCAGCGATGCGAGTGGCAATTTTACCATCGAGGCGCCGGGGCCGAATGCGGTGCTGGTATTTTCTTTTGTGGGTTACCAGCCGCAGGAAGTGACCGTGGGCAGTAATTCCATGCTGGAAGTAAAGCTTTTGACCGATACCAAATCGCTGGACGAAGTGGTAGTGACGGCTTTGGGTATCAAGAAAGAAGTGAAAGCGGTGGGGTATTCGGTTACGCGGGTCGACGGGAGCGCATTTACCAAAACCCGTGAAACCAACATTGGCAACTCCCTGGCGGGAAAAGTGGCGGGGGTGAATGTTTCGGCAGCGGCGACCGGCCCTGCTGGTTCTAGCCGCATTACGATCCGTGGCAATACTTCGCTTTCGGGCGATAATGCGCCGCTTTTTATCATCAATGGTTTGCCGATGAACAATACCAAATTTGGCAAAACCCAGGGCGATAATCCTGACTGGGGCGATAACATTTCAAGCATTAACCCCGACGATGTGGAAGAAATGACAGTCCTCAAAGGCGCGGCCGCGGCTGCATTGTACGGTTCGCGTGCCAAAAACGGGGCGATCATTATCACGACCAAATCGGGCAAAGGAAATAAAGGGATTGGTATTGAATTCAATTCCAACAATACGATCGAGGTGCCTTATTTTATCTGGCAGCTGCAAAAGGAGTATGGTCAGGGTTACAATGGTGTGAAACCGGCAAGTGTCGGCGTGGCTGCGGCGCATGGGCAAAATCACTGGGGCGCCAAGTATGACGGGCTGCCGACGGTGCAGCTGGATGGCGTGGAGCGGCCTTATTCTTATGTGAAGGATCAGGTGCTGAAAGATTTTTACGGTAATGGACATACGTCGTCCAACAATGTAGCTTTTACCGGCGGCGGCGACAAAGGAAATTTCAGGGTGGCCGTGACGGATATGCGCAACCAGGGGATTATTCCAAATGCGAAAATGCGGCGGGATAATTTCAGTTTGAGCATCAATCAAAATGCGACCAAGAACATTATCATCAGCGCCAATGTGGATTACATCAACGAAAAAGTGGATAACCGCTACGTGCTGGAAACCAATAATGCCAACAGTGCAGGGACCATTTTGTTCGTCAACAGCAACATGCCGACGAGCGCACTGTCTCCCGGCTACGATCCTTTGACATTTAAAGAAAAAGTATTAGGTACCGATCTGGGCGCGACCAATCCTTATTATGCGCTGAATCAAATCAAAAACAACACCCAGAAAGACCGTTTCATTGCCGCGATCAATGCGCGCTGGAACATTACCAACTGGCTTTTTGTGCAGGGAAAAGTAGGGCAGGATATGTTTTCTTATCAGATCAATAAAATTGTCCCCGATGGTACAGGATACCGTCCGAACGGTCAGATC
The DNA here is from genome assembly GCF_005860805.1 of Dyadobacter luticola. Taxonomy (GTDB): domain Bacteria; phylum Bacteroidota; class Bacteroidia; order Cytophagales; family Spirosomataceae; genus Dyadobacter; species Dyadobacter luticola. The sequence goes on from NZ_VCEJ01000004.1 coordinate 559,772, forward strand.
GATCAGATCCAGACCAACTTTTACGAGCGCAATTTTGAAGGTATGATCGGGCTGAACAAAGCGCTGGGCAAGGATTTCAACCTGGTGGTGAATGCGGGTGGTAACTTAATGTCGCAGCACAGTTATGGTACCAGCATCAGCGGCTCGGGCATTATCACGCCGCGGCTGGAAGTGATCAACAATACTTCCGTGCGGAATACGACGACGAGTATCACCGATAATAAGATCAACTCCTTGTTTGGTACTGCGGAACTGGGCTTTAAAAATTACCTCTTCCTGAATGTTACCGGCCGGAATGACTGGTTTTCGACGCTTAGTCCTGAATCGAACAACTATTTTTATCCGTCGGCAAGTTTGAGCTATGTTTTCTCAGATGCTTTCAATCTGCCGAAAGCGATCAGTTTTGGTAAATTCCGCGTTTCTTACGCCTCCGTCGGTGGTGCTACCGATCCTTACCAGCTCAACCTGACTTACGGCGTGCTGCCTTACAGCTACGACGGCAAGCCGCTGGGAACCATTAACCAGGCGATTGTTCCAAATAAAAACCTGCGTCCGCTGAGTGTGAATGAGTTGGAAGCCGGTTTGGATCTCCGTTTGTTCAATAATAAACTAGGTCTTGACTTGGCAGTCTACAATCGCTCGACCAAAAATGACATTACGACGGAAACCGTTTCGTCGACTACCGGCTATAATGGTGCCGTGGTGACCGTCGGAGAATTGCGGAATCGTGGTGTGGAGGCATTGTTTACCGTGAAACCTGTCACAACCAAAAATTTCAACTGGGATGTGTCGCTCAATGTGGCTTATAATAAAAGTAAAATCCTGAAAATCTCGAATTCGACGAATGAGTTTTTGCTCGGAACTTCTACCAAAGTTTTCCTGAAACAGGTGGTGGGTGAAGAGTATTCGCAGATCGTGGGACGGACGATCAAGCGCGATGAAAATGGCCGGGATGTGATGGATGCCAAAGGTTTGCCGATTGTGCCAACAACTGTAAAAGCATTCGGCTCGGGGATTCAGCGGTACACCACGGGGATCACCAACACATTCAGCTACAAGGCATTTACGCTTTCGGCGCAGGTGGATGGGAAATTCGGCGGGCTGATTTATTCCAATACGAATTATAACCTCGAACACCGCGGTATGTCGCCACGATCATTGCTCGGACGTGAAAATGGGGTAGTACTGCCCGGCGTGACCGAAACCGGCGAGGAAAACAAAGTGCTGGTCACCGCCGCGCAGATCAACAACCGGGACATTATCGTACGCCGCCGCGACGCGCTGGACGATTATCTCTACAATGCCAGCTTCATCAAACTTCGCTACGTATCGCTGACGTATAATTTACCCCGTGCATTGTATGAGAAAATCGGCTTTGTCAAAGGCGCGAGCTTGTCTATCGTTGGCAGAAACCTGCAAACCCTCATGAAACATACGCCCGGTATCGATCCGGAAACGAATTTGTCGGCGGGTAATGATCAGGGCATCGAGTCTACGCAGCTGCCTCCGACCAGAAGCTACGGTTTTAATGTGAATTTGAAATTCTAATCAGGAACGGATAAATCTTTTTGAAAATGAAAAAAATACTAAGCCTGATATTCGCAAGCAGCATGGTAATACTGTCCGGCTGCGATGGCGATTTTGAAGAACTAAACAAAGACCCGAATGCGGCGACTGCCGAGGGATTTAACCCGGCGTACCTGTTTACTTCTGCGCAACTTTTTTCCTCGCGGGGTGACGACGGCGCTTCGCTGCATTATACCGAAACATTCGTCCAGCATTTCGCGACGCTGAGCGACGCGGGTACCTTCGATTTTTTTGGGGATAAATATGTGTACAACAAAGGCGGCAGCGAGAGTTTGTGGAAAAATACATTCAATGCGATCAACGGCGGAAGCAAGCTGCTGGAAGATGCGATCCTGCTCTCGAAGGATAAGCCGGAAATGAGCAACCTCTACAACATGGCGCGTATCTGGAAAACGGTGATCTACCACCGGATGACGGATCTGTACGGCGACGTGCCTTATTCGGAGGCGAACCAGGGATACACCGGCACGATTTACAAACCCAAATACGACACGCAGAAGGACATTTATTACAGCATGCTGAGCGAGCTGGAAGATGCTACCGCCAAGCTGGACGCGACCAAAGGACCTGTCGCAGCCGATATTATTTACGGCGGAGATGTGGCAAAATGGAAAAAATTCGGTTACTCGATGATGCTCCGGCTGGGGATGCGGCTGCAGAAAGTAGAACCGCAAACGGCTGAAACGTGGGTGAAAAAGGCATTTGCGGGGGGCGTTTTCACTTCGGTGGACGACAACATGTATGTGCGGTTTCCGGATAAGACGGGTGCGAACCAGTCGCTGGTGAATGGCGAGAGCTGGACATTGTCGGTTTCGGGCGTATCGCCGGGCAAGATCAGCGCGACGATTTTTAATTATATGAAAACCAGAAACGACCCGCGCCTGAAATATATGGTGGCCGTGTATTCCGATCCTGCAAAAGCTTCGACCAAAAATACCGATCCGGCAGTGCAGAAAGGAATGCCGAATGGTTTTAACCTGGTGACGATCAAAAACGATCCGAGCTGGGATAATACCAAAGACCAGCACCAATACTCGGGGATCAACCGCGATGTGTATGCCAAACTGGACGGTCCGAGAATGTGCCTGACGTACGGCGAAGTGCAGTATATGCTCGCCGAGGCGGTAATCCGCGGCTGGATCAGCGGGGATGCCAAAGCCCTTTACGAAAGTGGCGTGGCCGGGGCAATGAAAAACCTGGCAAAATACGATGCGTCGGCGGTGATCACGGACGCGGAAATTGCGGCTTATCTGACTGCAAATCCGTTTTTAGGTGTCGGTGACAAAGAAAAAGCCATTGAACAGATCAACACCCAATATTGGGCGGCCACTTTTATGAATGGACTTGAAGCGTATGCCAATGTGCGCCGCTCGGGCTATCCCAAGCTGATCCCGATCAACTATCCGAGCAATGAAACCGATGGGACTTACCCGCGCAGACTGCGCTACCCGGAAGATGAGCCGGTATTGAACACTGCAAATTACAATGAAGCGGTGGCACGGCAGGGGACGGACAATTTCAAGACGAGGGTTTGGTGGGATAAACAGTAATGAAAAAGCATGAAAGATATCGAATCAAAGGAAATCGCGCCGGAAGTAACCCGGCGCGATTTTATAAAAACCGCGGGTGCGGGCTTGTTTGCCGCGCCTTACATTGCTTCGGGCTGGGCCCAAACGCCGCCGAGCGATATGGTGCGGCACGCCGTGATCGGTACCGGCGGCATGGGCCGGAACCACACCAAGAACTTCGGTAACATGAAGGGTTGCAGCCTCGTAGCAATCTGCGATGTAGATCCCGCCCAGCTTGGAAAAGCATTTAAGGATGTTCCGAATGCAGATAAGATCCAGAAATTCTCGGACTTCCGGGAGTTGCTCAAAGACAAATCCATCGACTCGGTTTCTATCGCCGCGCCCGATCACTGGCATACGCCCATGGCCCTGTGGGCGATGATGGCGGGAAAGCATGTATATGTGGAAAAACCTTGCGCGCACAACATTAAAGAAGTCAATTTGCTCGTGAAAGCTTCCAAATCATTCAACAAATGTGTGCAGCACGGCACCCAGCGGCGGAGCAACGGGGCACATATCGAGGGCATGAAGCAGCTGCGGAATGGCATTATCGGAAAGGTACATACCATCAAAGCGATTGACCATCAGTACCGTGAATCGATAGGAAAAGCCGTAGCCGAGGCGCCGCCGGCGGGTGTGGATTACGATATGTGGCTCGGTGCCGCGCCGAAAGTGCCTTTTACCAAAAACCGCTGGCATTATAACTGGCGGTGGTTTTGGGATTATGGAAATGGCGATGCGGCCAATGATGGCGTGCACCAGATCGACGTGGCGGTGTGGGCGCTGGGCGATAGGTATCCCAAGCGGGTCATATCGTCAGGAGCACAATATTTTTACAAAGACGACCACGAAACGCCGGACACGCAGACGACGATTTTCGAGTACGACGACACGCAGATCATCTGGGAAATGCGCCTCTGGACGGATTACACGCTGGAAGGCCACGACAATGGCAATGTGGCGTACGGGACGGAAGGAAAGATGGAATTTGACCGCGCCGGGGTGATTGTCACAAAAGGCAAGGAGCAGATCAAAATCGAAGCCCCGGAAGCGGTGGAGGCGATTATGCCCAATTTCATCACGGCGGTGCGCGAAAACAATCCTGCGAAACTCAACTCGCCGATCGAAAAAGGCGCGATTGCTACCAATATGGCTTTGCTGGCGAACATTACCACCCGGCTCGGCGCGCCGTCGCTGCAATATGATCCTGTAAAAGAGGAAATTAAATGTCCCGGCATGGACAAGCAGGCCAATGCAATGCTCAGCCGGACGTACCGGAAAGGCTATGAACTTCCCTGGAAAGGCTAGTTCGCATTATTTTATCAAGAGACTTAAACCTAGGTTATGACAAGAAATTCAATCTTTTTGAAATACATTAAAACCTACATTATCTGCTGCGTTATCGCGCTTTCACTGGCTGCGCCTGCATTTTCGCAAAACGTAAAAAAAGAAGATGCTGCCGGAGCGGCTGTAACATTCGAGCAGAAGCCGGGCACGTTGAACATACTGATCGGCGGCCAGCCTTTTGCGAGCTATGTGTATGAAGATGAGAAAATTACGCGACCATACTTTGCGCATGTGAAGTCGCCCTGCGGTATTCAGGTTACCCGCAACTACCCGCCGCAGGAGGGTGATCCCAAAGATCATGCGACATTCCATCCGGGTATCTGGGTGAGTTTTGGCGATATCAATGGTCATGATTACTGGCGGCTGAAAGCGAAAGTGGAGCACGAAATGTTTGTGGAACAACCCAAAGGCGGGCCGGGAAAAGGGACATTTGTGGTGCGCAATTATTACATGAGTACCGATGGAAAAGACCGGGTTTTGGCTGAACTGGTAAAATACACGATCCTGGTGCGTCCGGCGGGAACATTGCTTTTGGTGAACAGTACTTTCTCGTCCGATTCCGGTGATATTACATTTGGCGATCAGGAAGAAATGGGACTCGGCGTGCGGGTCAATACCAAATTCAGCGTGCAGTACGGAAAAGGCCACATTACCAATGCCGAGGGTTTGAAAGACGGCGAAGGTACCTGGGGCAAAGCTTCAAAATGGGTCGATTACAGCGGGCCGGTGGATAACCAGTACGTCGGCGTGGCGATCATGCCCGATCCCAAAAACTTCCGCCCAAGCTGGTTCCACACCCGCGATTATGGTTTGATGGCGGCGAATGCATTCGGCCGGGAAGCCATGAAAAAAGGCGAGAAAAGCGCCGAGGTAATCAAAAAAGGCCAGGAATTTCACCTGGGCTACGGCGTCCTCATTTATTGCAAACCTGATGCAGGCAAGGTCAACATTGAAAATGCTTATCAAGATTATTTGAAAACGATTTCCAAATAACTCCTATGAAAGGTTACTTTTTGCAGGTGTATTATCCATCTGGTTTTTGTTAAAACCGGCATGCAGTTTCTCGCAAAAACAAAAGGGGAGATGTGAAGGGAGCTTCGCTGGTGCGGTGGAGTTTGTGAGAGGTGAATTACAAAAAATAGACGATGTAAATTTGTTAACCGGAAGGAAGAGGTTGATATTAGACGCTGCAAGAAAAAGCGGTTGAAAATATGAGATTTCACAGAGCGCTATGAATTACAAAATCGCACTACTTCCATTTGACATTGACCTTGAAACCAAGCCGGTGCTAAAAAAAGTCGCGGCTGCACGTGCGGCTTTGGCTGAGCTGAAAGGTGCGGTTGCGAGCATTCCCAATGAAGCGATTTTGATCAGTACATTATCTCTGCAGGAAGCGAAGGACATGAAGCGAGCTTCCGGCCATTTACAGCCAGGATTTGCTAAACAATATCTTTCAGCATCCATATACCAAAATTGACTTCGTTATGTCAGATCTGGCCGTATCCCGAATCACGGCCACCCGCTATCTGGACGAACTTTCGAAAATTGGTATACTTCACAAGCAGAAATTCGGTAGAGACAACTATTACATTAATGTGGCCTTATATGATCATCTGGGTAATGTGAATGTGAGGTAACCGGATATGTATAGAAAAGTGGCATTTTCTATACATATCCGAAAAACATATATAGTAAAGTGCTGTTTTCTATACATGTTTGAGAAACGTGTATAATTCATGTTGCTGTTTTTAAGGCTGCTCGACTTTGTAGAATAAAAAAGGGACTGTCACTGACAATCCCTTAAATTCAAGCTTTGCCCGCCATCTTCTGGAATCCCTCTACAAGTAAATTCACATCAAATAGCGCCGACTTTTCGGCCGCATCAAACGGAACATCCGAATGATAAAGCGCCAGATCGTGCACCATTTTGAGCGAATGCGCCAGCTCTTTAAAGCCCTGGCATTCCAGAAGATACCAGAATTCAGCCCGGGAATCTGTTAGTGGGGTGTTGGTTGACTTTAATTCTTTCCGTATAATTCGTATTGCGGTCGGCAGCAGGTTGCGAATCTGCTAAGTTTTTGCGGATAATTTGAGCCCTACGCTTTGCCGGTCGTTATAATCGAGAGCGTGTCTTTCATCTGATTATATGAATACCCCTTTGTAAAAAACGAAAACTGACTTTCGCCGAACGAGTGGCTGGGGATCATGGACTTTTCGGAGGTGGTCAGGAAAACGAACTGGGGATTTCCGTTCACGAAGAAGTTCTTTTTCAAAAGTTCGTCGAGCAGTTCAAAACCGTTCATGACCGGCATGTTCAGGTCGCTGATCACGAACGAGGGTGGCTCGGATTGATTTTGCAGGTATACCAGCGCATCTTGTCCGTTCCGGAAAAGCTGCACCTTATCGAGCATGTTTAATTCTTCAAAAGCTGTTTTGAGCAAGAAAATATCGTCGTCGTCGTCCTCTACCAATACTATATGCTTATTTTCTTTCATGGCTCAATGTTCTGATAGTTTTATATTAGGAAGATAAATCGTGAAAACTGAGCCTTTTGAAACCTTACTTCTGGCGATAAGTTGCCCTCGGTGCATCTCTGCGATCCGTTTGCAAATAGCCAGTCCGATGCCTGTGCCTTTATATTGATCCTGTGAGTGCAGGCGCTGGAACATTTCGAAAATCCGCTCAAGGAATCTTTCGTCAAATCCTATGCCATTGTCTGTGACGCTGATGCTGGTCCAGGCCCAATTTGGGTCCAGGTTAACACCTTTTAGCTCCGATAACCGCACCTGCTGCGCAGAAATGACGATTTCGGGCCGAATATCTTTTTCAACAAATTTTATTGCGTTGCCTATCAGGTTCTGAAAAAGCAGGGCCAGCAGTTGTTTGTTTCCCATAAAGGTCAGGTCGTTGTCGAGCCGCACTTCCGCACCTGAGTCGGCAATCTGCGCTTCCAGTTGCTCCCTGGCCTGCTGCACGATCTGGGTCAGCTGCACCGGTTCTATTTCAATGTGCCGGTCGATGGAAATTTTGGAGTAATCGAGCAAGTCGCGGATGACGGCCACCATTCTTTCCGAGCCGGTTTTGATCCTTTTCAAAATTCCTGCGCCGTCCGCAGGCAATGAATCGTGGTATTTACTGAGCAGCATATCCGAAAAAACCACCATTTTCCGGGCAGGTTCCTGCAAATCGTGGGATGCCACGTAGGCAAATTTGGCGAGTTCCTGATTGCTCCGGTTCAGATTGGCTACGGTAAGATCGAGTTCTTTTTGCCGTGTTTCAAGCGCGAGGCGGATATGTCTCAGTTCCTCATTGTCCCGCAATGTTTCTTCTACCAGCTTCTGGGCGTGAATGTTTACCAGAAATCCTGACCAGTCCACTTGCCCTGTCAAAGGGTTTTCGATCGGGTTCATGGAAAGTAAATGCCAGCGGTTTTCGTCCAGGGATTGTTTCAGGGATATTTCCAGGGAGAATGCTTCCCCGGTTTTCATTTTTTCCAAAATCCGGCTGATCGAAATCCCCGACTGCCGGTCGGCCAGCCAGGTGAGCCAATTGAGCTGCTCAAACGCGCGGGTTCCGGCAAAATGCATGAAACCTTCGTTGGCAAACAACATTTGACCGTCGCTTCTGACCGTAAACATCATCAGCGGCAGGGAGTCGGTGAGTACCTGGTATTTTTTCTCGCTCTCGCCCAGGCGGTTGGCCATTTCCTGCAACTGGTCGTTGAGGCGCTTGGCTTCCTCGTAGGGCGTCACGGCAGGAAGTTCTTCAAAGAGCTTTTGTCCGTTGGCAATCAGTTCCTTACTGAGCCGGACGGTCGTGGGCATTTCGCAGATCAGCGTGATTGCATCGTCTTCCACCGTAAAACCGTGCACGAGCTTGCGCGCATATACCAGGTTTGGGTTTTGAATGTTGATGCTGGTGACGCGCGGGTCGGTAATGCGGGCGTAGACGCAGCTGCGGCCTGTTTTTGATTTCAAAACTCCTAGATACATGCAGGGACGGGATTCTTTGTCGAGCATCAGCCTGCACACTTCTGATACGGCCGTGGCAAAACTCGTTTGTTGTATAATCCCGATACCGCCGTAATCCGCTACCTGCATGGAGCGTTTGTGGGCCAGCATCAGGTCAAGATCATTAGAGAGGGTCAGCTTTGTGAGTATGTACATGCTTTCTAAACTTTTACGATCACCACCGCGGTATCATCCGTATGTCGCGCAAAATCCTTGTAAATCACGGCAGCAAGTATCGACTGGTCGCATCGAAAAGCGCCGGCATGTTTGGAAAGGTCCCACCGCGATGAAACCCCGTCCGAACAAAGCGTCAAATGTCGGCCCGGTTCCGAAAGTACCGTCTGGGATTCGAGCTGCCGGGGCACATTCACGCCAACTATCCCATTGTACGGCAGGTACGATTTGGAAGAAATCGCATCCTGTAACCGGGTCGAAATGTTGCCTACGCCGCAAATTTGCCAGGTCTTTTTCAACAAATCATATACCGCCACCGTCGCTACCAGGCCACGTGTGCTTTTTACCTGCTGATGCACGTCCATGAGGATCTGGTGGGGTGTGTTATACACGCTTTTCTGAAATGCGTGAATGGCTTTTTGAGAAGCGTCGTGCGCCAGCGAGCCGTGGCCCAGCCCGTCGGCCAGCATGACCTTGATGAAGTTGGGATTGGCTTTCCAGCCATAGCCGTCGCCGCAATAGGTTTCGCCTGGCTTCGGGATCACGATCGGGAAAATTCCCAGGCGCGCGGTTTTTTCCTGCACATGGTTGTTGTCAAAAAGGCGGGTCAGCAAAATGGTACCCCAGCCGGGTACTGAGTAAATCTGCAACTGGTCCGACAACCGGCGGACCGCGCCGAGGCCTTGTCCCAGCGTACCTTTGGTCGAGACCCCGTCTTCCATCATTTTCAACGGATCGGCCATGCCGGGACCGTTATCAATGCTGAGGATTTCGATACCTCCGCCCGGCGAGTCGCTCATATAGCGGACAATGATCTCGCCGCCCCCGGCGTGTCTCAAAAGGTTGGTCCCGATCTCGCTCACCACGATTTCCATCTCGGCTATCCTTTTAGCTGAAAACCCGGCCATCAGGGCCAGTCGGGACGCATCTTTTTTTATAATGGGTAAAAAACTCCTATCCTTGAGATCGAAGGCCAACTGCTTGGCACTATCCATTTTTCCACTTGATGATTTTGACAATGGTGCCCTTTCCGACCACGCTATCGATGAAAAATTCGCTGGCGAGCCGCTTTGCCCCGGGAAGGCCCATTCCCATGCTCTTACCTGTGGTAAAACCATCCTGCATGGCCTTTGTAATATCTGCTATACCAGGGCCTTTATCCTGAAAAACAACTGAAATCCCGGGTTCTCTGCCACGTGATACGACTTCGAGCAGCACACTTCCGCCACCACCGTAAATAAGCATGTTACGTGCAAGTTCGCTGACCGCGGTGATCAGCTTGGTCTGGTTTACGATGCCCATACCAATTCTGACCGCAAAGTCTTTGACCCTGTTGCGGCAGATAATCAAGTCCCTTTCCTGCTGAATGATAATTGTTTCCCTGTTATTCGTCGTCATTGTCCCGGTCATTGCCCGTTTCTTCCGGCATTCTTGCTTCCAGCAATGCCATACCACGTTCCACATTCAGTGCGGTATAAACGCCGGACAGCGGAAGACCAAGTTCTATGAGGGTGATCGCCACGGCGGGCTGCATGCCCACCACGACCGTTTCGGCATCGAGAATGCTGGACATGGCCGCAATGTTCCCGATGATTTTGCCCATAAATGAATCGACGATGGATAGGGCAGAAATGTCTATTAATACACCTTTGGCGCCTGTTTTGTGCACCATCATTACCAGGTCCTCTTCCAATGCGAGCGCAAGCCTGTCGTACAAGTCGACCTGAATGGTAACCAGCAAGAATTTACCCATTTTAAGGATAGGTATTCTTTCCATATGCTTTCCGACTTATATTAAAGGTTAGACTTTTCTTTGGCTACGCGCCTCACTTCCAGTTGAAGTGCTGCAAAAGCGTATTTCAGCGCACTGGCCAAGGTAGCTTTGGTGACCATCTTGGAAAGATCTATGCCAAGGTGGACGACCGTCTGCGCGATTTCCGGGCGGATACCGCTGATGATACAGTCGGCGCCGAGGAGGCGTATAGCGCTCACAGTTTTGATCAAATGCTGCGCCACCAGGGAATCCACCGCCGGAACGCCGGAGATATCGAGGATCGCAATGCTGCTTTCATTATCCACAATGCCCTGCAACAGATTTTCCATCACTACCTGCGTGCGGGCGCTGTCCAGCGTACCGATGATCGGCATCGCAATGATCCCGTCCCACACCTTGATCACCGGCGTAGAAAGCTCGGCCATTTCGTCGGACTGGCTCAGGATCACTTCCTCGCGTCCCCTGATGAACGTTTCGAAGCTGGTGATACCTATGTTGTCAATGAATTTGCTCACTTCGAGCGTGGTGGTGTAAAGCTCGCGGTTGTCGCTGATGGTTTCGCCCAATACTTTCAGGAGGGCATCTTTGAGCGAAAAAATGTAAACGGCAGTTTCTCTGGGGCTGAATCCCTGTTTGGCGCGGGATACGGTCAGGCCGCCGATGTAGTCAAATAAAGGTTCAAGGTCCGAGGAATAAAGGTCGTTAATGTTTTGGGAGGTAATGGTTTGTAAAAGAATATCCAGAAGCTCCGCAGATTGCGTTTTCAAATCGTCGGTACTATTGAAATTACCACCGAAATCTTCCGCCAATTCGCGCTGGGCAATCCAGTTTTCCAAAATAATGTTCCTTTTGCTTTGGAGGTCTGCAATGATATTGCTTGTCATGTTAGTTAGTATAATTGGATAGTGTTCCAAGGTAAAAATTAAGCGCGATAATTTTTCTGGCGCATCGAAAATTCCGGACAGGTGCTGTACGAAACATGCGTCGGCGAGCAGCTATAAAAAAAATCCTGATGTCGCTTTTCTTCAATACCCGGCGTGGCGGCTGGGCTACCTTTGTATTGTTCTTAGAAATGAGGCAAACACAATCAAATTTTCAAAACAATTCAAACATCATTAGTCATGAAAAGTATTATTCTCGTAGGTGCGGTAGCGGCGGTTTTGGCTGGTTACAAACAATTTAACAGTGAATCGTCGGCATTTCAGGTAGATAAGGCCGCTTCCAAAATCGAGTGGTACGGTGCCACGCCGGACCATTCCCATATTGGTTCTTTCGACGTCACAGGCGGCATCGATCTGTCGTCGGAGGGTAGGGTAAAAGGCGGCGAATTTACAATTCCCGTCGCGTCGATTGTGGATTACGATCTGCCCGATCCGGTGCGGCAAACATTGTTGGAGGATTTGAAAAGTGCGAACTTCTTCAACATGGTCAAGTATCCTGAGACGAAATTCAAGATCACCAAAGTAGGTGCGTACGGTGGCGTCGATACCAGCTACGTAGCCGACGCCAACTATCTTTTAACCGGCGATTTTACCATGCTCGGCCAGACACATTCCATCACATTCCCGGCGCATATCCGCACGGTCAATGATAGCCTGGTAACCGATGCAAAATTCAATCTCGACCGTACGAAGTGGGGTATGAAAATGTACAGCGACCCGAAACAGAAACTGTATATCTACCCAAACGTGAAGATTTCCCTGCACGTAAAAGCAGCAAAAACGGCAAAGGGAGAGACTGCCAAACTTTAACATTGACCAATTTGTAACATATTTTTTAAATCTTTTTAAACTTAAATAGCCATGAAAAATAGAACTATTATCAACCCCTGGACCTGGCAGGACCAGCTCGGGTACGCCCAGGCCGTAGAAATTCGGCACGGCACGCACACCCTGTACTGCGCCGGACAAGCCGCGATGACCGCCGAAGGTATGCCCATCGACGCTGATATGGGCGGACAAATCAAACTTTGTTTTGACAACCTGGAAGAAGTGCTCACCGAGGCGGGCTATGCGATGCGCAACATTGTGCGGCTGAATTTTTACACCACTTCTATCGAACAATTTTTTGCCTCGTACGGAGAAGTGATCGAGCGGATGCAAGCCACAGGCTGCCTGGCTTCCAGCACATTAACCGAAGTAAAGGCGCTCGCTTTTCCGCAGCTGGCAGTTGAGATCGAGGCGACGGCAGTGCGATAAATAATTGAGTGAACGGTAAAGAATTTGATAGTACGCTCCTGCTGGTCGTACTATCTTTATAAATCGATTTTTGAACAACCAGGTGTAGACCCGCAATGAAAACGAGTTATCAGGAATTTCAACCTTCTCCGGCGCTCCAACCTTTCGTGGAATGTTACTGGCTGCATCATTTCGAGGCAAATGGTATGCAGGAATCGCCGGTGCAGCGTTGCCTGCCTTTCGGTGCTTTGGAGCTGATCATGCACCTGGACGATAACTGCGCGCATGTGCTCAGGGATGGTATCTGGCAGAAATTGCCGCAGGCGTTTTTCGTCGGATTATACCGGGATACCGTGCATTGGAAAGCGGTAGGTACGGGTCGGAAATTCGGGGTGCGGCTGAAACCGGAGGCGCTGATCCAGTTGTTCAAAATTCCGGCAGGTGCAATGTTCAATCAGTTTACGGATGTGGATTCCATATTTGGAGGTGTGCTTAACCGTCTGATGGACAGCGTCTATGGGATCACGGAAATGTCAGAGGTGATTGCGGAAGTGGAGAAATTTTTGACTGCGCGTTTCCGGAACCTGACCAGCGAGCGGAACTATCTGATCGAGGCGACGCGGATTATCCGGCAGGCGAAAGGAAATGTTTCCATCGAAGCATTGAGCGAAAGTCTATCGATCAGTAAGCGGCAGTTGGAGCGTGGCTTCAAAGATTCCTATGGTACTTCTCCGAAGCTCTACCAGCGCATAATCCGCTTCCGGAATGCTTATGAATCTTTTCAGCAAACTTCGGCCGTGCCCAACTGGCTGGATGTTTCCTACAACTTCGGCTACGCGGACCAGGCGCATTTTATCCGCGATTTCAAAGAGTTTTCCGACGATGTTCCGACGCTGGTGTATCAGGATAGCAACCAACATTTCCGCGTGCCGGTCAGAGGACTTGCCCGCGCCTGATTCGATCATTTTTCGGTTTTATATCAAAGCTGACCTGTACCACCAGGTCAGCTTTTTCTTTTTAAGGCATTATTTCTGGCTCGAAAATCCCTGTTTTTACCTTTCGATAATTACAAAATACCGTCAGATAATCGCGGCTCCTTTTTGAACTTTTCCTGTTGTTGTTTTGAAAGCTGAATGTAGAGAGACAGATAATTAATACCCAAAGCTTTTATTTTAAAGGGATTAATCGTCTTATCGCTAACATTCAGATTTTTTAAAATTATAACAAAACCAATTTATTCTAAAAGTCATGAAAAGTATTTTTCAGAGTGTCGCATTACTTACTATTTCCGTTTTTCTTTTTAACTGTAGTAACACAAACGAACCGGTACCATCGGCTAATTCTCAAACTGCCGCGGTTGTAAATTCCGACGAACTATCTAATGCCAAGATGGGCGTTAACATGGTGCCTATTAAGCAAGAAGTGTTTCGCCTCGTGCAAACGCTGACGATGCCGCAGGGAAAAGGTTTCAACCTGACAAGCCCATTTGCTATCACTTCCGAAAGTGGCGGCGACATTGGCTGGGGCGCTTACGGATGCTACGCAGCATTGAAACCGGTGAAGGTATCTTTCAGCAATCTTAAAATCGTGGATATCGCTTCGGTTACACCCACTCTTTTGAGCACGCTGCCATTCAACCAGTCGCCGATCGCAAATGCACCCGCAGGCTCGGCATTCTGGACCAATTACATGCCGGTGAAAACGGTTATCGCATGTAAAACTGCCGCCGGAAAGTATTACCTGATCGAAGTTTTGGGGGATAACCCGTTGAAAGTGAACATCTATCACCCGGTCAGACCGCTATAATTTTGCGCACAAGCAATATTGGAAATTGCTAAACATCAAAAACCGCTGGGAGCATCTCTCAGCGGTTTTTTGTTTTTATATCACAGCTTATTGTTTCCAAAGACTCATTGTTTAATTACTGCCAGCCGGAATTGACCCTGGATGGGTGCACTAAGAAACTCGGCGCCAGGGCATCTGTCTCCTGCTAATCTGAAATAGGTCCCCGTCAGCGAACCCTTGATGTAATATGTACCGCCCACTTCATCAAAACCAGTGATGGTTACACCTCCGCCTGAAATCATGGGCTTCCGTGCCATGCACGGCGTATTTACAGAGATGTAACCATTGTGCGTCAAATAGGAAACTGCAAACTCGCCCCAGGCACCACCTGCCATGATGCCCTGTTTGTAAGGGTAGAAGCCTAGCAATGCCTCCGGATCTGCTGATTGTAAAATAATGTTTAAGGATTGTGTAAAAGATTCATCTGTGCCGGTCATAATGACCTGCCCGTTTTTCAAAATGCAATTCGTTTGTGTCCAGTTGAACGGCTGGCCGTCAAATGTGCCATAGAAATAGTCGCCGCCGATCAGGATCCTTTTTCTTAGGAAAACTTTTTTAGGCGAATTTTTGAATGTGATTTCCAATTCAACAGTGATTGGATTCTGCGGAGGGGTTTTGCCTGGGGCGGTGTAAGTGGCCAGTGCACCCTTCTTGAAGGTAACCGTACCATTCGCACTACCACCAACAACCGACCATTTCGCGTCCTTAAAGGTTAATGATTTGCTGGGATCCTGATCCAATGGTACGATCAGTAGTGCTTCATTCAGCAGAAGGTCGGCAGATTGATTAAGTTCCAATGCCTGCGACCCTTCGATACCCGCACCTTCAATTTGTTCGAGTTCGTAGGCGCTCCAATCGCTGAAATGTGGCATAGCGACGGAAATGAGCCGGTTAAGTGTATCGACTTCGATGTTGGCGGCCCGCTGCCAGCGCCTATCAGCCTGTTGAAAGCCGACGCCCAGCATTTGTGCATCGTTAACGGCCACACTATCGGCATTGTACTGAAAAACCAGCTTTGCATCTTTGGCAAACTGCGTACCGTCGGGTGAAAAGCGATAAGCGAGGCCCAGGCCGTTTGGCGACTGGTTTGAAATGGGCTGGATGGTAATGTTGGTGGTGCTGGTCAGGGCTCCTGCCGGAATGGTTAATGTTACCAATCCGTCGCTGGAACTGATCTCGCCGCCTTCCGGACCGATGGACTTGCTACTGGCAACTCCCTGCGGCTGCCCGATTTCGGTGACTGTGGCACTGGTTGAGGGCTGGGGCTCGGGGGACGAATCCTCGTCTTTTTGTGAACAGGCTGCCAGGCAAGCTATTGCCCATGCAATGCTGAAAATTGATTTACGGAAGTTATTTTTCATGGCTACGGTTTTTTTAAACTACCTGCAAATGTAGGGCGGCTAAAAAACCGGGTATTGAAGAAATGCGACAAGCTGGATTTTTAAGGAATATTCACTTGGAGATTATCAAATCGGCATCAGCGATTCAAAAAATAGTCCTTAAAAGCATCAATTTCAGCCTTTTCAGTTTCGAGGTACTTCTCAAATATCTTGTCACCAACCTGGGATTTTAATGCTGAAATGCCGACATCAATAAGCCGTAAACCCTGATCTGTAAGGAGAATGTTGTCGTAGTATAAGCCGCCGATACCTGAGGGCCTGCGGAGATCGCGGTGTACGAAACCTGCTGCGTGAAGTTGTTTGAGTTCATCTTCAAAGACATCCAGCCACAATTCGCGCACGCCGACTTCGTAAGCCCGGAAATCCATCGGTTTCAGACGTTCCATCACCAGCATTTCAGCCTGAATCTCTTCGTGAAAATCCAGCCTTATAAATTTCACGACGAGCCCGTTTACATTGTTTGCGAATTTCATTTTCTCCGCTTCCGAGCCAATGTCCGAGCGGGTGTCTTCCAGGAAAAGCTTGGCGACTTCCTTTTCGGAAAGTGCGATGACCGCATTATTTGCTCCCGAAGAAAGTCGATTGGCGTATTTCATGGATTTGATTTTTGAAAAACTAAACTAATGATTAATTCCATAGTGGACATTTCAAGCTTGGCATTCCGTGCCCGGCATGAAAATTGACATCTCAATGCCAAACTTCATTAACATGGCAGAAAAGAAAAAACAAGGCAAGAAAAAGAACAAACTGGGCGTCAAAAATTCGCTGGTCAACAACATTAATGCGCGGAAAAAGAAAAATATCTCCCGCTCGAAATCTAAAAAAACAGTTGATAAAAAGTCGTACTCCAAAATGAAAAAGAACTGGGGACACAAGAAGAAAAAACAGCGCGGCGGCAAAAAGAAAGAATAAGCCAGCTTACGAAACCACATTGACCGGGTTTCCGTAAATGAAACCCTCCATGTTATCTGCGACCATCCGCAGCAACCGTTTTCTTGCCTCGAATGTCGCCCAGGCCACATGCGGGGTAATGATGCAATTAGGAGCAGATAGCAGCGGGTTATCTGCTTTCGGCGGCTCCACCGACAGTACATCCAGCCCGGCACCAGCGATGGTGCCGTTTTTTAATGCTTCCGCCAAATCATTTTCCTGGATCAGCGGGCCGCGGCCGGTATTGAGCAGGAAAGCGCTGAGTTTCATCATGGATAAGGTCATTCTGTTGACGATCTCGCGGGTATCGTCTGTGAGCGGGCAATGCAGGCTGAGGACGTCGCTTTGGGTGAAAATTTCATCCAGGCTTACCATTTCCACGCCCTCGGTTTCGACCGGATTTTTGCGGTAGGCAATCACTTTCATCCCGAATGCCCGCGCGATGGCCGCCACCTGCGAGCCGATATCACCCAATCCGATCAACCCCATTGTTTTTCCCGCTAATTCGATCAGCGGTGTTTTCCAATAACAAAAATCCTTCGAAGCCGCCCACTCGCCAGCAAAAACGCTCTGGCTGTGCAGCTCGGCGTGGTTTACCAGCGAAAGCAGCAGGGCAAATGTCTGCTGCGCCACCGACGCCGGCCCATAAGCCTTCACATTCGTGACAATAATGTTGTGCTTCCTGGCCGCTGCAATGTCAATGTTATTATACCCCGTCGCCATCACGCCAATGTATTTCAATTTCGGCAATTGGCTCAAAGTGGCTTCCGAAAGGACAACTTTATTCACCAAAACGATTTCCGAATCCACCGCCCGCTCAACAATTTCATCCGTTTTGGACCTGTCATAAATGTTTACTTCGCCCAAGTTAATGATCGGCGCCCAGTCGAGGTCGCCGGGATTGAGGGTATAGCCGTCGAGGATTGTAATGTTCATTTTGATTTAATTTAAATGTTTTCCCATCCTATGACGGTGTATTGCGTCCGCTGCTGATTTTCCTTCCCGCCGTAAATAAGCGTCTTTTTGCCTACCTTACCTGCCGCAACTTCACTGAAATAATTCATTCCCCTGAATTGTTCCGACATAATTGTCTGCGTTGATTTAATCTCGAAAATGTCAAATACATTTCCATTTTGGGTTAGCAAATCGACCTCATGCCCATTAGAATCGCGCCAGAACCAGTATTCGTTGTGAAGATACTGATGCTCATTCTTTTTCAAGATTTCGGCAATGATCAGGTTTTCAAAAATATTCCCTTTTAAAGGGTTTTCGGCCAGCACTTTCTTATTTCGAATACCAAGAATGTGGCATAAGAGGCCTGTATCGTAGAAAAATATTTTGGGTGTTTTAACAATCCGCTTGTTGAAGTTCTGATAGAAAGGTTGAAGTTGGAAAGTAATGTAGCTGCTTTCCAAAATCGAAAGCCACGCCTTCGCAGTGGGCTGGGAAATGCCGCAATCGTTCGCAAGAGAATTTAAGTTCAAAAGTTGTCCGATTCTTCCAGCACACAACCCTAAAAAATTACGAAACTGTCGGGTGTCACGGATGTTGGCAAGTTCGGTAACATCTCTCTGGACATAGGTCTGCAGGTAATTGGCATAGAAAACAGTAGGATCAATGTTGCGGTCGTAAATCGCGGGGTAAAATCCTTTCAAACAGGCTTCCGGGAAATTGTCGGCCAGCAAATTTCCTGATTTCATTTCGTCAAAGTCAAAGGGCAGCAACCTGAAAATCGCAACGCGGCCAGCTAAGCTTTGCGTAATGTTGGTCATCAACTGGAAATTCTGTGAGCCGGACAAGATAAACTGACCCATTTTCCGGGATTTATCAACGATTGTTTGAATGTAGGAAAACAGCACAGGTGCCTGCTGGGCTTCGTCGAAAATCACATATTCCTGATACCGGTTCAGGAAACCTTGCGGATCATCATTTGCAAAGGCGCGGTTGTCGGGATCTTCGAGCGAGACGTATTCATAATCGGCAAATAAGGTTTTCAAAAGCGTAGTTTTTCCGGACTGTCTTGGACCAGTGACAGCGATGACCGGATACTTATCTTTCTGCGCCCGGATTGCGTCTTTAATATCCCGCTCTAAAAAATTCATAGTTGGCTGATTATGAACACAAAGTTAGTAGTTACTTTGAAATTGCATAACTTCTATTTTGAAATTGCATAGAGCCTACTTTGAAATTACATAGCTTTCACTTTGAAATTGCATAGAATCCATTTTGAAATTGCATAAAAAATCCTTCCCAAATTGGCTCCGGGCAGGATTTTTTGAAATGTTTGGAAACGGTGTCTTTTCTAGTTCTTCGGCGTCGTGCTGACTTTTCCGGCGCCCTGGCCTTCCTGCTGCATTGGGTTCAATGTTTTTCTGCTTTGATCCTGCTTGAAGATCTGGAAACGGGTTGGTTTTGAGACGCGCGGGAAAGAGTTGTTTTCCGTATCAATGTCGGCGATTTGCTGGTATGGGTCGAGCGTCCACTGCACGACTTTTTTCTTGGTGGTGATCACCTTATTGATGGTCTGATCATTGAAACGCCAGATTTCAGCAGGGTACACTGCCACAGAATCCGTACCGTCTTCAAAACCCATTTTCACGATCACCGGCATCGGAAGGCCGCCTTTGTTTTTGATGGAAATGGTGTAGAAGTTCTGGTTATCCTGCATCAGCTGACGCTCGTTTTCGGATAATGTAGCCAGGTACTGCTCGTATTTTTGCTTATCGGCTTCGGTTACTTTGAAAGGATCATAGCGGTTGTAAAAATCCGCCATCGTAGAATCCTGCGCCACAACAGTTTGGCCTTTTGTTTTGGCGTCCTGGATTTTGCTCATGGTATTGAGCTTTTCGGCGGCTGCTTTTCTGGCAATTTCCTTTTCAATTGCTGGATTTTGGGTGTTAATGCTAAACCAGTCAACACTTACCAGATCCTGGTCCACAGGCTCAGTACCGTAAAACCAGCCCTTCCAGAACCAGTCTAGGTCTACGCCCGAAGCATCTTCCATGGTGCGGAAAAAGTCGGCCGGGGTAGGGCTTTTGAAACGCCATCTTGTTGCATATTCTTTAAATGCATGATCAAAAAGCTCGCGGCCCATGACGGTTTCGCGCAGAATATTTAGCGCGGTCGCTGGTTTGGCGTACGCATTGGGCCCGAGTCCGATGACATTCTCGGCCGATGCCATGATCGGCGTCAAAACGGATTTGTCGGAAGACATATATTCCGTAATCTGGTTAGGCTCGCCGCGGCGGGTCGGGAAGTTGTAATCCCACTCTTTTTCAGCCAGGTACTGGCAGAATGTGTTCAAACCTTCATCCATCCACGCCCACTGACGCTCGTCGGAATTGACGATCATCGGGAAAAAGTTGTGGCCCACTTCGTGAATGATTACTCCGATCATGCCATATTTGGTAGCTTCACTATAAGTACCGTCTTCCTCGGGTCGACCACCATTAAAGCTGATCATCGGATATTCCATACCGCCGCCGGACACACCGTGGCAGGAAATGGCTACCGGATAAGGATATTCAAATGTGCGGGCACCGTATGATTTCAATGTGTGGGCCACTGCGCGGGTCGAGTACTGTTCCCACAGCGGGTTGCCTTCTTTGGGATAAATTGACATACACCAGATCTTGCGGCCGCTTTTGTAAACATCGGTTTGCATGGCATCCCAGATGAATTTCCGGCTGCTGGCAAATGCGAAGTCGCGTACATTATCTGCTTTATAAATCCATGTTTTCTTGCCTGGCGTTTTGTTTTCGCGCTTTTCTGCTTTTTCAGCTTCGGCCTGGGTGACGATCAAAACCGGTGTTTTGGAAGTTTCAGCTTGCTTTAAACGCTGTTTTTGGGTTGAGGTCAAAACCTGTGCAAAGTTCTGACATTCGCCGCTGGCTGCTACCACGTGGTCGGCTGGTACGGTGATGGCAACTTTATAGTTTCCGAAGATCAATGCGAATTCTCCCTGACCTAAAAACTGCTTGTGGTTCCAGCCATTTACGTCATCATAAGGTGCCAGGCGTGGAAACCAATGTGCGATGAAGTAGTTGGCATTACCATCTTTCGGGAAATATTCGTAGCCGCTGCGGCCGTAGTATTCGGTAATGTTGTAGGCCCAGTCTACCGAAAACACAACATTGGTAGCAGGTTTCAATGTCACCGGGAGATCGATGCGCATCATGGTACCATTGATCGTGAAAGGCAATGCTTTGCCGGTTTTATCTTTCACGGATTTGATCTCATAGCCATATTCTTTACCCGCTTCCAATTTAGATCCGCGACCAGTATTCAATGCGGCGAGCTGCGTGGTGCTCATGCCTTTGTCGCTGATGCTTCCGGTGCGGGACAATGCGCCGATGCCGTCTTTTTTAAATAAATTCTGATCCAACTGCATCCAGATGTATTTCAGATCATCCGGAGAATTGTTGTAAAAGG
Source organism: Dyadobacter luticola (assembly GCF_005860805.1). Lineage (GTDB taxonomy): Bacteria > Bacteroidota > Bacteroidia > Cytophagales > Spirosomataceae > Dyadobacter > Dyadobacter luticola. The sequence goes on from NZ_VCEJ01000004.1 coordinate 581,015, forward strand.
TAATGGTTTCCGAGCCCATAATGCGGCGGTTATCGTCGTCGAGTTCGGCTTTGATGTCGTAGTCAGCGCGCTGCTGCCAGTACTCGCGGCCCGGCGCGCCTGAGGCTGCGCGGGTAGAGTTGGGGGTGGGCAGGATGGTGCCCATCTGCTCAAAGCGATCGTTATACTGATAATTTGCTGATGCGGGCAATTGCTGGGCCATGGAAGCCGCGGCGACCAGCAAAAGCAGAAGTGGAAGAATTGCTTTTTTCATATTTAGGTTTGTCATTGAGATTGTATGCTTTGTTAGTTTTCCGCCATGCCCGTCATCGATCTGAAAAGCGCATTATTTAAAATAAGCGACAGCGCCATTCCCACAATAATTCCGGAGAGAATGTTAATCCAGCTCATGCGTTGAATTTTCACGATTTCGATCAGCACAAATGCGATCGAGAGAACGATAAATACAATGATCAGCTGCCCGAGTTCGAGACCAATGTTAAATCCCAGCAGCGGGTTCACAATGTCGGCTTCGTTGCCCAGCAACGCGCGGAGGTAGTTGGAGAAACCGAGTCCGTGAATCAACCCGAAAAACAGCGCGAGCGGGTAGCGGCTTTTGGAGGATGGTTCTATTTGGGAAAAAGAGCTTTTTGGGATTTTATAAAAAAAATTAAGACAAGCTGTAATCACAATCGTGATCGGGATCAGAAATTCGACCCACTCGGGCTTGATACTGACCAGGCCCAAAGTAGCAAGCGCAAGCGTGATCGAATGTCCTATCGTAAAGGCTGTCACGAGGATAACCACCTTTTTCCAGTCGATCAATGTATAAATGGTACAAAGCGCCATGATGAACAAAATATGGTCGTAACCATTGGAATCGGTAATGTGATCGAAACCTAGTTGTAGATAAGCCTGAAACTCGGACATTCAAAATTTGGGTAAGCAGTCCGACAACCAAATAATAATTGTCAAGACAAAGTAAATGAATTCGAAGATATTCTATTCGGGGCAGGAAAACAAAGAAAAAGACCGGAAGCATGTGCTTCCGGCCTTTCGAAATTCTGACACCAATTATATAAGTTCTTGGAGGCTTATTTGTAGATCGTATTCTGTGGATCCCAGTTTGTCCAGCCGGTAGTCCAGTCAGTTGTTCCGAAAGCTCCTCTGAAAGTTTCTTTTGTAAAGAACGCATCAGCTCCTTTGCCATCCCAAACTGCATCTTTCAACAAAGGTGAAGTAGCTCCTGGCAGGAATGAAGGCGTAGTCAATGTGAAGTTTGCAGCATTCAAAACCAATGAAGCAAGATCTGTCACGATAGTGTTTTTGCGGGCAGCAGCAGAGAAGTAAGCAGTAGCCTGATCGTTGGTGATCTCACCTTTTCCTACCACAGGAAGTGTGTTGTTAGCCAATACGATACCTCTCAGATCCAATGTTCCGGCAGTTGCATTTTTGTAAGTACCTGTTGCAGTTCCGTCCAGACGAAGACCTTCTGGGTAACCTACGAAAAGTGAGTTCAAAATGCTGATAGATGTATTTCTGCGCAAGTGCATCGCCGACTGGTAAACGCCAGTTCCTGACTGTTGTGTGGCAGGAGGAGTCCCGCCAGTAACGAAGTTCGAGAAGTTAGCGAAGATAGGCGCTGTCAAAGGCAGACCTGCGTTTGCGCCGGTTGCCGGCTCACCTGGGTTATAGTTATCCGATTCGAAACCGTTTGAAGCAGACTGATCCGCAAATTGTGGGTCACGCAAAGAAACACCGTACTGCAATTTTCCTGTGAAACCCCAGTCAGTATCGAAATCATCGTCATAACCACGGTAAGCTACCAGGTATTTCATATTTACAGTTCCACCAAACCACTCGTATGAATCGTCACCGCTGTATGAAACCTGTACGTGATCGATTGTAGTACCTGAACCTACGGAATACAATGTCAAACCGTTGATCTCGCTGTTTGGAGTAGCGCTCAATGCGATACCACCGAACTCGATCCGTACATATTGCAATGTTCCTGAATTATCAGCAGCAATGTTGTCTGCGCCAATCGTGCCACGGATACCACCTTCGAATGCAGTACTTGCAGGACGGTTATTAGGTGCTTTACCAATCAAAACAACGCCACCCCAGTCACCGTAAGTACGTTTTCCAGGATCAGCATTGGATGTAAAAACGATTGGTTTGTCAACAGTACCGGCAGCCATCAGCTTTCCACCAGCTTCCACGATCAGCGCACCACCTTTACCAGATGCAGTAGGATCCGCATCTTTGCTGGCACCTTTGATCAATGTACCTGGCTCGATTGTCAATGTTGCACCGGTAGTAACATATACAAAACCTTTCAGAAGATAGATTTTGTCAGCAGTCCATTTTGTGTCTGCTTTGATTTCGCCAGTGACTTCAACCACCGAACGTTCAGTAGGGATTGTTACGGTGAAAGGAGAAGTGCTTTTTACAGTCTTGCCACCAACAGTTACAGAAATCGGGCCCGTAGTAGCGCCGGTTGGAACAGTTACTTCAAGCGAAGTTGGGGTTGCAGCCGTAACGGTTGCAGGAGTTGTATTAAATAAAACAGCGTTGTTTGCAGGAGTTGCGTCAAACTTTGTTCCTGTGATGACAACTTTGGTTCCAGCTAATCCGCTGGTAGGAAGGAAAGAAGAAACAGCCAATACATCTTCGACCGGAGCCGGTTTGTCGTCGTTATCGCAGGCCGACATCGCCATAAACAGCGCGGCAATCAGGAGCAGAAAATACGACCGGTTTTTGTGGATACTCATAGTGAATTGAAGTTGATTTACAGATTAAAAAAGGATGAACAGATAGATGTTAAGAGGTTATGGGATGATCGTTCTTCTTCCAAAATTGTAGGCGGCGGTCAGAGAGAAGTAGCTGCCTCTTCTGAACTTACGCACGTCCTGATCGGCACCGGCACTCACCGAAGTCACATCCATGCCAATTTTTCCGTCGTGGTTGAAATCTTGCGAGTAGCGTACCGGCTGGTTGAAAATGTCCTGGATACCTAATCTCAATTCCAGGTTGCTTTTGAATTTCTTGCTGATATTCAGGTCTACTACGTGGCGCGGCATTTCGTAAACTGTTGGGTTGTCCATGTTACCCACTGCGAAGATCCTTTGACCAAATACATTGTAAAGGACATTCCACTGCCAGCCGCTCGGCTCGGCGTAGTAAACCCCGCCATTGATCAGGTAAGGCGACTGGTTGGCCATCGGGCGTTTCGAGTCGGTGATGCCTGTCAGGTCGTATTTCTGGATCGCGCCGCTCAAATCCGGGCCTTCCACCACTTGTCCCAGGTTCACTTTGCTTTTAATGATAGAAGCATTGGCGATCAGGGTAATGTTTTTCAAAAACTGGCTGGATGCTTCCTGGAAACCTTTGCGGATCTCTACCTCAGCACCGTAGCTCTGTGCCGATCCTGCATTCACGAATGTGTAGGCCAGTCCGTTTCCGGTCGGGATCAGGAATGTTTCGATCGGGTTTTTGAAATGTTTGTAAAAACCAGTTACCGAGATCAGCTCATTCTGCGAAGGATAAAACTCCCACTTGGCATCCATGTTCTGGATTTTAGCGGTTTTCAGCGCCGTGTTACCGCGGATATCAGCCAGCAGGTTGAAGTCGAAGTAAGTAAATGGCGCCAGCTCGCGGAACTCGGCGCGGTTCAATGTGGACGAGTAAGCCAGACGCAGGTTTTGTTTCTCGGTCAGCTTGTAAGTGAAGTTCAGCGAAGGCAGCGGGATAAATACAATGTTGTTTACCAGCTCTTTACGCACATTTACCACCGTAGAGTGCAGCTGCTGGTTGTTGTACTCGCCACGGAAACCCAGCGTCAGGATCGCTTTTGAACCGAAGTTCAGGTCGCCGCTTACATAAGCTGCGTAGTAGTTGTTGATACCCTGGTACGAATCCAGGTCTTTGGTACCGTCTTTGATAGTCAATCCGCCATCGCGTCCGGTTATATTTTGAGGAGTGAAAATAGTGCCTATGTTGCCACGCAGGATTTCTGATGCATTTCCTACGTTGGTATACCCATAAAATCTTGCAGAATAATCGCGGTCTTTGCGCTCGCCGTACACCCCGAAGCGGATTTTGTTTGGCTCGCGGTCGGTAGGATTTCCAAATGCATGCTCACCATTTACAGCCAATGTCAGCACGCGCTCGCTCAGTTTCGAGTAGAAGCGGCCCAGGTCGATCGGGTTAGGATCGATCGGCGCTACGGCCTGGAAAGGAACCAGCTCTCCGTCAGCTCCGGTTGCGCCGGTCACACGCTGGAAGCGGATACGTTTCCAGTCTGGCTCCCAGCGGCCTGTGTAGCCGAAACCTGTGATCCAGTTTAGTTTTGTCAGATCACCGATTTTGTGGTCTCCCGAAACCTGGGTAGTAACAATCGTCCGGTTTTCAAAGCGCTGCGAGTAGTTACGCACATCATATCCGTCCACTACGCGCTGGCCATCGCGGGCCACTGTTTCGGTATTTCCAAGCTGGTTAAACAAAGTTTTCCATTCCAGGTTGAAAACCGGCGAGAAGCGGAAAGTCCAGTTGTGGAGCACGCCGATACGTGACTGGCGGGAGTAGTTTGCGTCGTTATATTTTTCGAAAACATCATTCGCATTCAAACCATTTTGGTACAGTTTCAGCGCGACGTTTGCGTATTGGTTGGTCAAAGAATAATTAATGTTGGTAATGTTGCTCACATCCACATTGCCGATATCAAAGCGGCGGCCCAGGTTAAATGCCAGGCGGAGATCAGGAGAAACATTGATGTTTTTCAATGCCCAGGTATTTGGAAGTAACTTCCCGTAAGCAGCTCTTTCAGAAGAACTTAATGTATTGAAATCCGCAGAACGTTTTGGGAAAGCGCTCGATAATGTCTGGTCAGGGTTCCACAAGCCCAGGAAATTGGCACCGCTGCGGGTATGTGTCTGAACATTCTGGAATGTCGTGTTGGCACGGTATCCTACTGTCACAGCACCATCGGTGAAGTTTTGGTCTGGGCGGCGTTTTGTGTAAATTTTGATAACCCCACCTGCAAAATCGCCCGGAGATTCGGCTGAACCGGATTTGTATACAATCATCCGGTCGATGATATTACTTGGTACCAGGTCGAAAGAAAACGAGCGGGTATCTACTTCACTGGAAGGCGTGATCACATCATTGATCAAAACTGCATTATAGCGCGAGCCCAAGCCGCGGATCATGACAAAACGGTTGTCAACAATGCTGACACCCGGTACACGACGAATCGCCGCAGCTGCGTCGCGGTCTTGTGATTTCTGGATTTGCTGGGCCGAGATACCTACTGCGATCGGCTTCAATTGTTTGATTTCACTGATGACCGCTACTTCGGTATTGGTTGCGCGTGCACCTCTTACCACTACTTCCTGTAAAGCTTTTCCTTCTTCGTCCAGCTCGGTATCGATTACAGTTGTGTTACCGGATTCTACGCGGACGTTTGGGATTTCTTTGGTTTGGTAAGAAACAAATGTGATAATAACCTTGTGCGTACCGGCAGGAACATTGGTAAGGATAAAGTTACCGTCGACGTCGGCTGCGGCACCGATCTGGGTGCCTTCTATTAAAACCGATGCCCCGATGAGGGCTTCTTTTGTTTTTGCGTCTTTAATCGACCCGCGGATTGAACCCGGATCGGCAAATGCTGTGAGAACAGCTGTGAGGGAGAAGAGAATTGTAAACAGTTTGGTTTTCATCTTTCGGTGTCAATTTTTCGACACAAAAGTAGATCGCCAATGTTACCCCAATGTTAAGGCTATATTATGCCTCAGTTATTTAAGATTTGTACTTTTTCCTAAAAATCAGCCAGTTATTCTACAATTCCTTGTCCTTTACCGATGTCGAAGTTTTCCAGGTCGTATACAAATCCGTTGACAACCGCGTACTTTACCTGGCTACCTTTTTTCAGTATAAATGTCGCGGTGTTCCCCAATCCGGGCGTGCCGGAAGGTGCAGGTTGGCCAGCCCGGAGAATGTGCAGCGGGGAGGTTGTGAAGTACAATCCGAGCGCACGGGTGTTGGCATCGGGCGCCAATCTTACGTAGGTATAACCTTCTTTTAACAGATTTAAAGCGTTGAGTTTGCTGATTTCGCTGACGTTTTTGTAGGCGGTCGGGTAAATTTTCCCTTTTTCTACGGTCAGGCCGGTAGCGTCCAATTCCTGGCTGCCGTACTGCGGGTGCAGGTCGCCGAAGTCTTCAATTTTACTATAATAAAAGAACTTGGTAGCATTCGAATAACTTACCTCATTCCGGTTGATACCAAAATCCGCAGTAAACGATTTGCCCGACTGCCGCACGGTAGCATTCCGTACCACGAGGTCGTAAAGCCATCGTCCGTTTTCCGGAATCTTGTAGTAGTCGTCGCGGTCTTCTTTGGTCAAGGAGTTATCAGAAATCTTGGCGAGTGCAGATAATATTGCCATAAAATTGAGCTGCCGGATATACTGTTTCTCCGGATCGCCCACATATCCGCCCGATTCGATCAAAACCAGCGTGGTACCCCATTTCTGCACATTATCCCCGAAACCGCGCGGCTCATGGTCGTCGGCGTAGCGGGCTACCTGGCCGGGAATGTACTTTTGCAGGATTTTATTCATCCCCACAATCAGCTGCATGGAGCGCTCGCGTACTTTGTTGATCGAAAGCTCGTAATCATAAGAAGTAGCGAGGAAAGAAATCGTCGCCACTTTTGGGCTGCGGCCGGCGGAATATCTCGGACTTTGATCGTGCAGGTTAAATCCATAATCCGGTTTCAGCCTGTCCACCAAACCTTTCAAAATCACTGCCTCGGGTGTCTGCCTGGCAGCGGCATCCCGGTTCATATCGATGCCCTGCACGGTGCGGCGCTGGTAGCGTTCTGCGCCGTCGGGATTGAGCATTGGTACAAAATATAATGTAGTGTTTTCTAAAAGGTCTTTTCTGAGCGCGTCGAAACCGTCATTTTTACCTTCCAGAAAATTGAAGATATCAAAGGTTGCCATCGTCGCGGTCGGCTCGTCGCCATGCATTTGGGTCCACAGCAAAACCTTCCTTTTACCATTTCCCACCTTGATCATCTGAATATTCCGGCCCTCAAACGATTCGCCTACCGACTCAATGTTGTAAATCGGGTTGCCCTGACGTTTGGAAATAAGTGGGAGAATGTCTTTTTGTTTGAAACGGCGCTGGGTCAGGGAAGCTTCACGGTAGGTAGCGTGTTTGTCAAAAAGCCGGCGGGCCATCTCTTCTGTCTGCGCCTGTGATGCGATGGTAGTCAAGGTAATGATCAAAAAGAATAGTTGTGAAATAAAAGGTTTCATGCAGTAGAATGCCTGTTTAAAACGCAATGTACAAGATTTTTCTAAGCAAATTTTAATGAAATCTTTACAGTTAAACTGCCTCGGTTTGTAATTTTTGCTTACATTTGCATCATGTTCAAAGCTGAAACACATCATCAATTTCATCATAGCCAACTGGCTATCGGACGTCTTGGGTGATATGTTTTTGCAAGTAGTGTTGTAATAAGGTTGAATACATAGTATCCCAGAAGCCCGATTAATCAATCGGGCTTTTTTTGTTTAGGCCACAATAGCACAATTCAATGAAAACCGTAATTATCAAATACAACGCCGGTAATGTGCAGTCTGTGATGTATGCGCTCGACCGTATCGGCGCGGGGTACATTTATACCGACGACGTGGAGGAAATCCGCTCGGCCGACAAAGTGATTTTCCCTGGTGTGGGTGAAGCCAGTACCACCATGAATTACCTGCGGAAAGTGGGGCTGGACAAGGTGATACCTTCTTTGAAACAACCCGTATTTGGTACCTGCATCGGTATGCAGCTGATGTGCCGGTTTTCGGAGGAAAACAATACGGAGTGTATGGGCATTTTTGATGTGGATGTGAAACGTTTCCCCGCCGAGGCAGGCATGAAGGTGCCGCACATGGGCTGGAATAACATTTCCAACTACGCTTCGCCGCTTACTTACGGCGTGCCCGATAATGCTTATGTATATTTTGTCCATAGCTTTGCCCCGCCCGTCTGCGACTATACCGTGGCCAGCTGCCAGTATGCGACATCTTTCAGCGCCATGCTGCACCGCGACAATTTTTATGCGGCTCAGTTTCACTGCGAAATCAGCGGGGATGTGGGGCAGCAGATCATGGAGAACTTTTTGAAAATTTAAATAAAAACCCTTCGATAATGATTGAAATTATACCCGCTATCGATATGATCGACGGGAAATGCGTCAGGCTAACCCAGGGTGACTACGGCAAGAAAACCGTCTACAACGAAAACCCGCTGGAAGTAGCGCTGGAATTTGAAGACGCGGGTTTGAAAAGATTGCACCTGGTAGACCTCGACGGTGCGAAAGCAAAGAAAGTCATTAACTGGAAGGTTCTAGAGAAAATCGCCAGCCGGACTTCCCTGCACATTGATTTCGGCGGTGGGGTACAATCCGACGACGATCTGAAAATTGTATTTGAAAGCGGTGCAAAACAAGTAACTGGCGGAAGCGTAGCGGTGAAGCAGCCGGAGGTTTTTCAAAACTGGCTTTCGGTTTATGGCGGTGAAAAGATTATTCTCGGCGCCGACGCAAAAAATGAGAAGATCGCCGTGAGCGGGTGGGAAGAGGGGACGCAGATATGGGTGTACGATTTTGTGGAAGAATATGTGGAGAAAGGCGTAAAGTACACCATCAGCACCGATGTTGCGAAGGACGGTTTGTTGCAAGGCCCTTCTTTTGATTTATATAAAAACTTGCAGGATAAATGTCCTGACCTAAAAATCATTGCCAGCGGCGGGATCAGCGGGATCGAGGATGTTGAAAAGCTGGCGGAAATGAACATTTACGGCGTGATCATCGGCAAAGCGATTTATGAAAACAGGATCAGCCTGCCCGATTTAGAGCGATTTATTGTCTGATATATGCTTACCAAACGGATCATTCCCTGCCTCGATGTCAAAGACGGCAGGACAGTAAAAGGGGTTAATTTTGTGAACCTGCGTGATGCCGGCGACGCGGTGGAACTGGGCGCATTGTACGCCGCGCAGGGTGCCGACGAGCTGGTTTACCTGGATATTACCGCTACCATCGACGGCCGCTCGACATTTATCGACCTGGTGCGCCGGGTAGCGCAGACCGTCAACATTCCTTTTACGGTAGGCGGCGGCATTTCATCGATTGCGGATGTTTCAGCATTGCTGCATGCAGGCGCCGACAAAGTTTCGATCAACTCGGCGGCAGTACGGAATCCGGATTTGATTAATGAATTGTCGCTGGAATTTGGCAGTCAATGCATTGTGGTCGCGATAGATACGCGTTACATTGCAACGGAGCAGGGGCACGAGCATGTCGTACATACGCATGGCGGACGTAAAGCGACGGAAATCAGGACGATACCCTGGGCGAAGGAAGTGGAGGAACGCGGCGCGGGTGAAATTTTACTGACTTCCATGGATACCGACGGCACAAAAGCAGGTTTTGCACTGGAACTAACTTCGGCCATATCCGGAAATGCCAACATTCCCGTTATAGCTTCGGGCGGCGCGGGGAATATGGAACATTTTTATGATGTATTCACCGCAGGAAAAGCCGATGCCGGGCTCGCAGCCAGCATTTTCCACTTTCGGGAAATCGATATCCCGGATCTGAAAGGATATTTAAATGAAAAAGGTCTACCGATCAGGATGACCCGTTAATTCAACATTGATAAAACACAAATGAGCGAAACTTTTTCAACGATTGATTTTGATAAATCCGGCGACGGCCTTGTACCGGCCATCATCCAGGATTTACACACGGACAAAGTCCTGATGCTGGGCTATATGAATGTCGAAGCTTTGGAAAAAACCAAAAAAGAAGGCACCGTTACTTTTTACAGCCGGAGCAAGCAGCGGCTCTGGACTAAGGGTGAAACATCGGGTAACTTTCTTTTTGTGAACGAGATAACCGCCGATTGTGACGGTGATACATTGCTGATCAAGGCTACTCCGGCCGGTCCGGTGTGCCATACGGGCGCCGACACCTGTTTTGGGGAAAAAAATAGTCAGGATGTGCGCATCGGGGAAGCGTTTTTTCTCAATTATCTTCAGAAAAAGGTAATCCGGGAAAGAAAATTAAACCCGACCGAAGAGTCGTATACCAGCAGCCTGTTCCGCAAGGGTATCAACAAAATTGCGCAGAAGGTAGGCGAGGAAGCCGTGGAAGTTGTGATCGAATCCAAGGACGACGACAGCGAGCTTTTCAAGAACGAAGTTTCGGATTTGCTGTTCCACCTTTTGGTCTTGCTGGAACAAAAAAACATTGACTTAGACGAGGTAATTGACGTACTTCGTAGCCGTCACCAATAAAACAGAAGTGGTATGAAATTACTCCTACGTCTTGTAATCAGTACTTTGGCGATCATCGTCGCGGCAAATCTGGTTCCTGGTGTCGTCGTCGACAGCCTTACCACGGCCATCATCGTCGCCATCGTATTAGGCCTGCTGAACACTTTTCTGAAACCGGTTCTTCAGATTCTGGCCCTGCCCATCACGATCCTGACACTGGGGCTTTTCTATTTTGTTGTCAATGTGTTCATCATTTACCTGGCGACTTATCTCGTCGACGGGTTCGCGATCAGCAATTTCATCTCTGCATTAATATTTGGTCTGGTCGTTTCCGTAGTATCGTCCATTCTTGGTATGTTTTTGGATTAGTGTGTAAAGGGTCTGCAAATCAGTTGTTGAAGCCCCGCGTAATAGAATACACATGATTTGACAACTACTGGTTATGATAAGTCAGTTAGAGGAAATTAAAGAAACGCTTTTTAAGTATTTCGAAACACGGATCGATCTGTTCAAGATCGAAACGAGGGATAAGATTGAACGTGCGGTGGTGATGGCCGTTTATGGCGCATTGCTGCTTTGCGTGGCGCTGACAATTCTGATCCTGGTGGTAATTCTGATAGGGACTTTCCTAAACAGATGGCTGCACAGCGATTATCTCGGTTTCCTGATCCTGCTGGGGGTTTTTGTATTAAAACTCGTCATCTGGATCGTCTGGAAAGAAGCCTTTGTAAGGATGATCAGGAATGTAATTGTTCGTTTTACCAAAGAAAAGGAGTAGCACTTTTCACCGCCGGTCTGGGATGCCAGGCGTCAAATCGCTATTTTTGGGTTCCTTTGGGAATTTCATATACCACTATTAAACAGGGATGAGATGAATTCGCCGATAGATTCTTCCGTAAAAATTAAACCGTTTTCGTCCGATACGGATAAGGATAAACTGGATCTGCAGCTGGATGCGGACGTTTATCGTGAGAAGCTTGAACATCAATGGAGCGATCTCAAAACCGAAGCAACCAGCTATGGAAAGCAGGCGCTGGTCATAGGCGGGGTGGTTGCGACGAGCTATCTGGTAATGAATGCTTTTTTGCCTAAAACCAAAAAGGATAAGGAAGCAGAAAAGAAAAAGCAGGCACCGAAAGAGGAGTTTGTACTCATCGAAAAAAGCAAGCTTAAGAAAGATAAAGCGCGTTCCACAGCGGGACAAGCGGTGCAAAGTTTAGCCTGGACATTGGCAGTGGGTTGGGCTCGCCAGAAGCTAAAACATTTAATGCAAGACGAACAAAAAACTGAATGAAAGCAGCGAATCATCAAATCGCAGACCTCCTTTCCACAAGAAAACAAGAAAAAAGGAAATCGTTTGCTGTTCTCTTAGATCCCGATAAAGTCAATTTTTCCACCTTTCCCGAATTCCTCAGATATGCGGAAGGGCATGGTGTGGATTTCTTTTTTGTGGGCGGAAGCCTAATTACCAATTACGCGATCGACAAATTGATCGCTGCCATTCACGAGCATACCAACATTCCCGCTATCCTGTTCCCGGGAAGCAGCTTACATATCGATCCGTCAGCCGACGCAATCCTTTTATTATCCTTAATTTCCGGTCGTAATGCAGACCTTCTGATCGGTCAGCATGTCATTGCGGCACCGTTGCTGAAAAGGAGCGGAATTGAAGTTTTGCCGACCGGCTACCTGCTGATCGAAAGCGGCAGGCTTACCACGGTTTCCTACATTAGTAATACAACACCGCTTCCCAGAGACAAGCCAGGTATCGTTGCATGCACCGCTTTGGCGGGTGAATACCTGGGTTTAAGCAACATTTTCCTCGACGCCGGCAGCGGCGCACTTTACCCGGTTACTGGTGAAACCATAGCAGCAGTGCGGGCAGCCGTCGATACGCCCATCATTGTCGGCGGAGGAATTGATTCTTACGAAAAGGCGGAAAACGCCCTCAGCGCCGGTGCAGACGTGATTGTGGTAGGTAATGGTATCGAGAAAAATCCTGAGCTTCTCCCCGAAGTAGCGGCCTGTGTAAGCGCTTTTAATCGCAATGTCGCGCAGGTTTAGTCATCAGGCACAGAAATTATAGGACAAAAGGAAGTGATTTGAATATTTTCTAAGGAAATTTTAAGTTCTTGGAAAAATACAAACTGCAAGTGTAGGAATATTCAAGTTAAAGCTATTACCTTTGCACCGAACCTTAATTACACCCAAGAAATGAAAAAATTCTTTGCATTCGCGTTTGTTGCCGGGATGGTAGCTTTCGCTTCTTGTACTAGCAAACCAGCTGACGAATCAGGATCGGCAGACTCAACAGTTGAAGCAGCTCCAATGACTGCTGATACTATGTCTACTGACACTACAATGATGGCTGACACAACTGCTGCTGATACTACTAAAAAGTAATCAGACGTACGAGTCGAAAATCTTGAAAAGCCCTATGAAAATAGGGCTTTTCTTTTTTTATTTAATGAATGAAAAGTGTTTCCATAGCGCTGCATGTGCCCCAGCTGGCAAGCCAGTATTGTGAAGAACTCTACCGCAGCTACAAATTTGACTTCCTGCTTTCCCGCCCCCGCCGCACCCGGCTGGGCGATTTTACAGTAAAACCAGGCTTTATTCCCCGGATCACGGTCAATGTTAATTTAAACCCATACAATTTCCTGATCACCTACCTGCACGAAGTAGCACATTGTGTGGTGCATTACAAATACAAAGGCAGGAGAAAGCGCGTAGCGCCGCATGGTGCGGAGTGGAAACAGGAATTTCGTACGCTTTTACAGCCGGTACTGACCGAAAGTATCTTCCCCGAAGACATTCTGATGCCACTGATGCGTTATGCTCAAAATCCCGGTGCCTCCACAGGCGGCGACCTGCTGCTTTTCAACGCAATCCGGAGATACGACGATGCTGTTTTGCAGGAAGGAAGAATCGCGCTAAAACAGCTGAATGAAGGTTCCAGCTTTGTTTTTCAAAACCGGACATTTACCCGTGGCATTTTAAGAAGGACCCGTGTGCTGTGCACGGACAAAATTTCACAGCGCCTCTATACCATACCGGCCCATGCATTGGTTGAAGCGTGTTGATGGAAAAAGAATGATGCGCCAGACGGTTTTGGCCTTTCTGGCAATGCTGGTTGCTTTTTCGCTCCACGCGCAGAATGCTGTTTTTTCTTCCGGTCAGTGGTACAAGCTGGGAGTAACACAGACCGGTATCCACAAAATCGATTTTTCTGCCCTCCGAAAAATGGGTATTGATCCTGGAAAAGTTGACCCGGGACAGATAAGGTTGTTCGGGAATGGTGGCGCCATGCTGCCGCAGGCAAATGCCGCTCCCCGTCAAAGTCAGCCCAAAGAAAATGCGATCTGGATTAAAGGCGGCGAAGATGGTAAGCTGAATAATGGTGATGCTATTTACTTCTATGCCGAAAGTCCGCACATTATCACCTACGATTCTGCCAAAGCCGAGCTGCAACACCAGATCAACTGCTACGCGGATACCAATTTTTACTTTCTCACATTCGGGCAGGGACAAGGCTTGCGGATTGCGGGCGCACCCAACATAATTGCAAAGAATGCGCCGGTAGTGACGCAGTTTGACGATTACTGGTATCACGAGCTCGAAACCTATAACCTTTTAAAATCAGGTCGAGAGTGGTATGGCGAATACCTCGGAGCTTCGCCAGCGAACATTAACGTGGATTTGCCGGGTGTGATCTTAAATTCTTCTGCAAAACTCAGGACGTCAGCCATCGGAGCGGCGCAAGTTACGACAAAGTTTGTCTGGAATGTGAACGATAATATGGTCGGTACCAGCCAGATCGGGACGGTGAGTGGCGGAATTTACGATGTGCGGGCTCTGCGTGCCGAGTCCGTTTATGCATTTGCCGCCCCTGCTGCTTCTGCTTTCAAAATCAATGTGACTTATGATAAAAATGGTCAAGCCTCGGCGCAGGCTTATCTGAATTATGTTGCCTTACAGGTAAAAAGAGAGCTCAACTTTTATGATAAGCAGCAGCTGTTTTATTTTTTACCTCAAAAATCAGACACTGCTACATACCAGATGAAGCGTGCCGCAGATGGCTGGAACATCTGGAATGTGAGCAACCCTTTGCAGCCTGCCGCCGTCATTATTCAGAATGCAGGAAGTAATGCTTCTTTCACGGCCAGCGGCGCCAGTAAATTGGGAAAATACATCAGTTTCAAACCCGAACAAGCTTTTGAGCCGGTCTCGTGGACGAGGATCGATAACCAGGACATTGCAGCCTCAGAAGCACCGGACCTGTTAATCGTTTCTCCAAAAGCGTGGCTCTCCGAGGCGCGGCGACTAGCTGCATTCCGGGAAACAAATGATGGTCTGAATGTGCTGGTGGTGGGTAGTGACGAAGTTTATAATGAATTTTCATCCGGTAAACCCGACGCGACGGCGATCCGCGATTTTGTCAGAATGCTTTATCAAAAAACGCCCGGCAATCTCAAATACCTGCTGCTTTTCGGCGATGCTACGTATGATTACCGGGATAAGTTGAAAAATCAGACACCGGCGCAGCGAAGTAATTTCATCCCGGTTTATGAGAGCCGCGAGTCGCTGAATCCGGTTTACACTTATTCCTCCGACGATTATTATGGTTTTATGGAAGCCAGCGAAGGTAGCTGGGAGGAATCGACGGCCGGGGACCATACTTTGGATATTGGTGTGGGCAGGCTGCCGGTAAAATCGCTTTTTGAGGCTGAGGTTGTGGTAGATAAGTTGATACGCTATGAGTCCGGGCGGTCGATCGGTCATTGGCGTAACAATGTCAAGTTCGTGGCCGATGATGGCGACGGCAACATTCACCAGAGCCACGCCGACCAGCTGGCGAAGCTGATCCAGCCTCAATTTTTGTCATCCAGAATATTCATTGACGAATCCGTACAAACCACGACGAGCGAAGGCCAGAAAGCGCCTGCGGTAAACAATAAAATCAGGAACAGCATTGATAACGGAACATTGATCCTGAACTACACCGGTCATGGCGGCGTGAGCGGCTGGGCTGAGGAACAGGTACTTACATTGGCCGATATGCAGTCTGCCCGTGGGATTGACAACCTGACGCTGCTCTTCACCGCGACCTGCGATTTTGGAAGATATGACGATCCGGGAAATGTTTCGGGAGCGGAAATCATGGTTTTGAGTCCGAAAGGCGCGGCGATCGGCGCGATTAGCACCACACGGCCGGTTTATTCCAGTACCAATTTTACATTGAGCAAAGCATTTTACGAGTCGCTGGTCAAACCTGCCGCCGGGAAGCGCATGGGCGATTTTTTCAGGGATACCAAAAACGGAGCGCTCGTAGGCAGTTTGAACCGGAATTTCACATTACTGGCCGATCCGTCCATGAAATTCGGGCTGAGTGAAAAAAGTGTTCGCTGGGAGCAAATGCCTGATAACCTGCGTGCTTTGCAAAAAGTAACGGTTCGGGGAGAGATTTGCGACCGCGTTAATGGTAAGCGTGATAGTATTTTCGATGGCACTGCGCGGGTGGCGATTTTTGACAAACAAATCACTTTTCAAACATTGGGCAACGAAGGCAGCCCGGAAAACTATTCGGAGTTTCGCAGCAAGTTATTTGACGGCAGCGTAACAGTGAAAGGAGGGAAGTTTACCTGTGAATTTGTGATGCCCAAGGATATTGATTACAGGGTGGGGTTAGGAAGGGCCAGCGTTTTTGCGGTGAGCGCCGATAGTACATCCACCGCAGCCGGGCAACTCGACCTGATGATCGGCGGGAGCGGGGAGCTGGTGACCGATAACGTTCCCCCTAAAATTTCGGCTTATCTGAATAATGATTCTTTCAGGAACGGTGACGTGGTGGAGCCTTCGCCGGTACTTTGGGTGCATGTGAGCGACGAAAACGGGATCAATATTTCCAATGCGGGCATCGGCCACGGGATTACATTAACATTGAATGACACGCTGACTATCAGCCTGAATGATTATTTCACAGCAAATACCGATGATTACCGTTCCGGGGTGGTTCGTTACCCGCTTGCTAATTTGCCCGCCGGTAAATATGTAACCAGTGTAAAAGTGTGGGATACGTATACTAACTTTTCGGAAATTGCGTTCGCTTTTCAAGTGGAAGCCGCAAGGCGTGTCTCCATCAATCAGTGGAACATTTATCCCAATCCGTTTGATAAAGAACTTTCCTTTGCGCTGGGTCACAGCCGGGAAAATGAGGATGTTGAACTCAGATTCAGCATTTTTACATCAAAAGGGCAGGAGCTCGGTAATTTTCGCTGGGAATATTACAACAGTGACCCCGTGATCAGAGAAACGGTAAACCTGGATCGCAGGATTCCGTCACACACAATGCTTTTATACAGGATGATAATCAGGTCGTTAAAAGATAATTCAACTGACCAGAGAGCGGGACAGATCGTGCGCTCTCCCTGAGAGAATAAAACTTATCATTATTTTTAGTATTAACTATCTTTCATCGTATTTTTGACCCTTTAAAGAAGCTGATTTAAAGCACTTCCTATCGCAAATCCAATTTCTATGAGACTATTTTTTGGTGCATTATCCTCACTATTCATTTTAACTTCGGGTACGCTTTTGGCCCAAACCACACTCACGAGACGAATTCCTGCTTCACCACTTTCTTTCTTGACATTTGCCCCTGACGCACGCAGCGCAGCGATGGGAGAAGCCGGTGTGGCATTAAGTCCTGACGCCAATTCGACTTACTGGAATGCTGCCAAACTTCCATATAACACCCGGGATATTGGTATTTCGGCATCTTATACGCCATGGCTTAGAAATTTGGTGGACGATATGTGGCTGGGTTACCTGACCGGCTACAAAAAATTAGGCGATAAGCAGGCAGTAGCGCTTTCTGTCAATTACTTCAACAATGGTGAGCTGGATTTGCGTGACGCGGTTGGTACCCAAATGGGATATTTCAACTCACGGGAAGTTTCTTTTGCCGGAACTTACTCCCGTCAGCTGGCCAAGAATTTCTCGATGGCTTTGACATTAAAATACATTTCATCCAACCTTGCGGGTACGTCTGTCATTAATAACGCTTCAATAGCCCCGGCACGGACTGCTGCCGGTGATATCAGCGCTTACTACCGCAAGCAGATCAGAAATGAAGATACCGGAGGTGAATTTACCTGGTCTCTGGGGGCAGTACTCTCTAACCTGGGCGGTAAAGTCAATTACGGTTCAGGGACCAATACTGAGAACTTTATCCCTACAACCTTGAAACTAGGTGGTGGAATATCCTTCTCGGCAGATGGCAGAAACAAGTTTAACTTTATCCTGGACGCTGCCAAGCTGATGGTACCAACACCAGACGGAACGACAACAATTAACCAAAAACCACTTTTGAAAGGTGTTTTCGGATCATTCTCGGATGCACCGGATGGTTTCAAAGAGGAAATGCAGGAAATTGCGCTCTCAGGAGGTGCGGAATACTGGTACAACAATATCTTCGCTCTGAGAGCCGGATATTATGGAGAAAACAAAAACAAAGGCGACCGCCAATTCTTCACAGCTGGTGCAGGCGCGCGGTTTATGGACAAATATTCAGTTGATTTTGCTTACCTCTTTCCAGTAAAACAAGGAAGCCCGCTGGCGCAGACATTGCGTATCACGCTTTCAGTCGGTTTGAACAAAGCGGAAAAACTGGACGTCTCAGACACAGAAAACTAACTGTCGCAAGAAACTTAATACTGAAACAAGAAATTTAATTTTTACGAAACGAATGGCGTTATTGCAACGTCATTCGTTTTTTTATACCTACGTTTCTCATGTCGTTAGACCGCTCGTTAGCACCAGATTTTAAGGTTATACATTCCGTTCATTTTCCAGATCCCAAAACCTATACACTCGATAATGGCCTTGCCCTGCATGTGATCAACATTGGCGAGCAGCCGGTGATCCGGCTGGAATGTATTTTCGAAGCCGGCAACTGGTACGAAGAGAAAATCGGTGCATCGTACTTTGCTATCAAAATGCTGCCCGAAGGTGTTCGTGGCATGGCGTCGCAGGAAATCAGCGAGGCGTTTGACAAGCTGGGCGCATTTACCGAAATGACGCACACTTCGGATCGTATAGGTGTTGTCGTTTATTGTCTTTCCAGGTTTTTGCCCGAAGTTTTGTCACTTGTGGGCCAGCTTATCCAGGAAGCAACATTCCCTGAAAAGGAATTACAGGAACTCCGCAACATTACTGTTCAAAACCTCAAAGTCAACAAAGAAAAGAATGCTTACCTGGCGACGACCGAGTTCAGAGCGCAGCTTTTTGGCCTGGATCACCCCTACGGCCAGAGCCAGGACGAAACCAATATCGCCAATTTATCGCCCGATGCGATCCTCGATCATTATAACAAGTTTATTAAAAACGGAAAATTTACCGTCGTCCTCGCCGGTATGGTTTCTGAAGCCGATGTGCAGGTAGTCAATGATACTTTTGGAAAAAGCACATTTAATGATGCAGGTTCGCAAGTGAATTTCACGCCCGGCGCGATTTATCAGAATCAGGAAACCGTTGTGGCACGTCCCGAAAGTGTGCAGTCTTCGATTCGTATGGGCCGGATTTTGTTTAACCGTCATCACCCGGATTATTTCCGGTTACTGGTGACCAATGAAATTCTGGGCGGATACTTTGGTTCGAGGCTGATGAAAAACATCCGCGAGGAGAAAGGGCTTACTTATGGCATTTCGTCGCATCTGGTCGCATTGCGTCACGAAGGCTATTTTATGATCGGGACCGACGTGAAGAAGGAATTTACGCAGCAGACGATCGACGAAATCAAGAAAGAAATTTTCAAGTTGCAGACCGAAATGGTGGGCGAAGAAGAACTTACCACCGTGAAAAATTTCATGGCAGGCGAGTTTGCGGGATCATTGAATACCGCTTTTGAAGTAGCAGACCGTCAAAAAGTTTTGTTACTTGACGGACTTCCTGACGATTTTTATAAAAACTATATCAACAACATTCACGCGGTGACCAGCCAGGACGTGATGGCGATGGCGAATCTCTATCTTCAGCCAGAAAGTATGGTCACTGTGATTGCGGGCGGCAAGTAATTATTTATCCGCATTCAGCGCCAGCTTGTATGCTTTCAGGCATCGCTCGCGCGCCATCTTGTGATCTACCATGGGTTCCGGATACTGGTCAGTGCCAAATTCCGGGACCCATTTTTTAATGTATTCCTGCTTTGGGTCGAACCGCTCAGCCTGGGCCGTAGGGTTGAAAATACGGAAGTAGGGAGCGGCGTCGGTACCCGAGCCTGCCGCCCACTGCCAGCCACCATTATTGGCGGCCAGATCATAATCCAGCAATTTCTCCGCAAAATATGCTTCGCCCAGCCGCCAGTCGATCAACAAATGTTTGGATAAAAAGCTGGCAGTGACCATTCTGACGCGGTTGTGCATAAATCCGATCTCATTAAGCTGACGCATACCGGCGTCCACCAGCGGATAGCCAGTCTGCCCGTCGCACCATTTTTTAAAATCTTCTTTATCGTAGCGCCACTTAATGTTGTCGTAAGCGCTCCTGAAAGCTTTTCCCCTGCCCACTTCCGGGAAATTCCATAAAATTTGCTGATAGAAGTCCCGCCAGATCAGTTCATTAAGAAAGACACCACTATGATCTTTGGCTTCCCGCGCAAGCTCCCGGATACTGATCGTGCCGAAACGTAAATGCACGCCTAGTCGGCTCGTCGCATTTTCTGCCGGAAAATCGCGCTCTTGGGCATAATGTTTCAATTTTTCGGGTTGAATGTGATCGGACGGAAAATCATAGTCCGACTCTTCAAAACCCATTTCTTTGATCGTTGGACTTGCAGGGGCGGTCCATTTCAAAAGGTTTTTAATATACTTTTTGGTTGGGTAAGACGAAAGATAAAATTCATTGCTCTTCTCCCGCCAGGCGCGGCTGTAAGGTGTAAAAACAGTATACGGCGTCCCCTGACCACTCAGAATTTCATTTTTTTCAAAAATCACCTGATCCTTGCAGCCTTTAAATGCAGTACCTTTTTCTTTAACGATCCTGAAAATCTTCTTGTCCCGGTCCGTCGCGTACGGTTCGTAGTCGGTATTGGTATATATCTCCGCAATGTCATATTGGTCACTCAGCTTTTTCCAGACGTCTTCGGGAAAACCGTATTCTACCAGAATATCTGCATCATGCGACCGGAGTTCTTTGCGAATGTCTTCAATGTGCTTGTAAATGAAGGTGATACGATCGTCCTTCTTATTCGTGAGATCGTCCAGAATGTTTTTATCAAAAATAAAAAGCGGAAGCACCGGATATCCCGATTTGAGCGCATAGTAAAGTCCGGCATTATCATCCAGCCTCAGGTCTCTGCGGAACCAGAATAGGACGATTTTCTCTTTGATTTTTGAATTCATGAACGGGGCGTGTTAGTATATTTACCGGCGCATTGCCTTGCTAATGCAGTGCACAAAAATCCGACCACAGTTTACATTTTAACTCAGCCGAAGTTCATGAAATTACAATTAATTATCCTGTTCAGCCTCGTGTGCATGACAGTGATGGGCCAAAAAAACACAGATAAGCAAGAATGGAAGCAGCTTTTTAACGGGAAGAATCTGGACGGCTGGGACATTAAGATCAGAGGATATGACCTGAATGACAACTATAATAACACATTCAGGGTAGAAGATGGAAAAATGGTGGTGCGGTACGACAAGTACGACGATTTCAAACAGAAATACGGCCACATTTTCTACAAAGGCGATTTTTCGTATTACAGAATTTCGGTGGAATACCGGTTTGTAGGCGAGCAGGCGCCGAAAGGAGAAGGCTGGGCCTGGCGTAACAGCGGTATCATGGTGCACGGGCAACCGGCTTCGACGATGGGTAAAGACCAGGATTTTCCGGCTTCGATTGAAGTGCAGCTTCTGGGTGGAAATGATAAAGTACGTACAACCTGTAACCTGTGCACGCCTGGAACGAATGTGGTGATGAATGGAAAACTGATTACCCAACATTGTGTGAACTCCACGTCAAAAACCTATAATGGCGACCAGTGGGTAAAAGCGGAGGTTTTGGTACTCGGCGACTCGCTTATTCAGCATTTTGCGAATGGTGAGATGGTGCTGGAATACAACAAACCGCAACTGGGCGGCGGGAATGTAAGCGGCAATGATCCATCACTGATGATCGCTGGAAAATTGCTCGATCACGGCTCCATTTCCCTCCAAAGTGAAAGCCACCCCGTAGAATTTCGCAAAGTGGAACTGCTCGATTTAAAAGGATGCATGGATCCGAAAGCAACGAACTATAAGTCGTATTTCGTGAAGGCGGATAATGCGCAGTGCAGTTATGGGAAGAAGAAATAAATAGCTATAAAGTTGAAAAGGCCCGAAATCTAAACATTTCGGGCCTTTTTCATGTATAGCTTTATCCTACAATCTCACAATCTCAGCCCCAATCGCATTCAGCCTCGTATCAATATTCTGGTACCCCCGGTCGATTTGTTCAATGTTATCGATAATGCTGACGCCTCTTGCTGATAATGCTGCGATGAGCAATGCTACTCCGGCGCGAATGTCCGGGGATGTCATTCTGATGCCGCGGAGCTGTGTTTCGCGGTTGTGACCGATCACTGTGGCGCGGTGCGGGTCGCAGAGGATGATCTGCGCGCCCATTTCTATGAGTTTATCTACGAAGAATAAGCGGCTTTCGAACATTTTCTGGTGGACCAGCACGGTACCTTGTGCCTGCGTGGCAGTTACCAGGATAATGCTCAGCAAATCTGGCGTAAATCCCGGCCAGGGAGCGTCGGCTACGGAGAGTGTCGAGCCGTCTAGGTAATTTTCGATGCGGTAATGTTCCTGGGCAGGGATAAAGATATCGTCGCCGCGGAATTCCATTTTAATACCCAATCTTTGGAAAACATCAGGGATAATCCCCAGCTGTGGTATTTGGCAATCTTTAATGGTAATTTCAGATTGCGTCATTGCAGCCAGACCAATAAAGCTGCCGATCTCGATCATATCCGGCAACATGGTATGTTCTGTCCCCCGCAGCTCGGTTACGCCTTCTACCACAAGTAAATTAGAAGCGATACCGGAAATTTTCGCACCCATGCGGTTCAGCATTTTACAAAGTTGCTGCAAATAAGGCTCGCAGGCAGCATTATAAATGGTTGTTGTACCTTCGGCCATTACCGCCGCCATCAGCACATTGGCAGTCCCGGTTACCGAAGCTTCATCCAGCAACATATAGGTGCCTTTCAAATTCGCCGCATCGACCCGGTAAAAACCGCCGTCTTCCTCGTCATAACTGAATGTAGCACCCAGTTTTTCAAAACCTAAAAAGTGCGTATCCAGCCTCCTGCGGCCGATTTTATCGCCGCCCGGTCTTGGAATTCTTCCCTTGCGAAAACGCGCCAGCATCGGTCCCAGCAACATCACCGAGCCGCGCAAAGCCGCCGCTTTTTGTCTGAAAGAATCCGATTCCAGGTAATCCAGATTGATATCGTCCGCTTCAAAACGGATGGAAGTTTCGCTTAAACGGGTGCGACGCACACCCAGATCACCCAAAAGGTTGATCAGCTGGTTGACGTCGCGGATATTGGGAATATTATGTATGGTGACAGGTTCCTTGGTAAGCAATACGGCGCAAATGATCTGCAGCGCCTCATTCTTGGCGCCTTGCGGTACGATTTCGCCCTTAAGACGTCTGTCTCCGGTAATTTTAAATGAAGCCATAGATGGTTTTGGGCAAATAAAAAGACTATCAAAACTTGGGGCCTACATTCCCCCTTGTTTCTTGCGGTTGTTACGGTTGTTTCCGTTGTTGTTATTCCGGCCGGAGAATTTGTTGTTTGGCCGGTTGCGGTTAGGATTTCCCTGATTGTTATTACCGCCTTGACGCTCAGGATTATGGTTGGATTGTGCCTTGAATCCACCGCCTGCGTGGTTGCCGCGGTTGCGTTCCTGGCCGCCACTGTTATTACGGTCTTTTGGAGCTGCGTCCACTGGGCCATTTTCGCGGATGTAGTCGATTTCTTCTTTCAGCGCGCCTTTACTTAACTGTTCAAGCTGGCCGAGAAGCACATTATCTTCCGGATTATCTTTATTCCAGGTATTGAAAAACGAGCGCATCAGGCGGAAAATGTACGATACAAAAGCCAGCCTGTCTTCCGAATTTTCTGTTTGTACTGCCTTTTCCAGCAGCAGGTCGATGTTCCGGCCGTAGTGGCGGTACATTAGGTTTTGCTGGTTGTAGCCTACTTTAAGCGGTTTTTTCCCAAGCGCTTCCGGCGATGGTGGAGGAAACGGACTATCCACATCGAGCTGAAATCCGGAGATAATGTACAGGTCGTCCCACAACTTGTTGGTATAATCCTGGTTGTCCCTCATGTTCGGGTGAATTTGCCGCATGAGCTCGACCAGAATGTGTGCGTAAAGGTTGCGTTTGGTCTTGTCCTCCATCCTTACGATGTGCTCGGCAAGTTTTTGTACGTTACTTCCGTATTCTTTCAAGGGAATTGTTTTTTATGTAGTTGACAAAAATAAGAAGTTTTTACCGAAAGAAAATTGCTAGCGAACCCATAATAATCTTCCCTGCAAAGCCGCCGGAGTTTCTGAAAATGTGGAAAAGTGACTTTCATCGGGTACGATTTGATAAATATAAAGCCCTGCCGGAAGCTCTCCGGGATGCCAGTACCAGGCATTTGTACCAGGTTGGATGCGCATCGTTTTACGCAGAATTTCTGCACCTGTACTATTATATATGTAAAACTGCGCAGCCGATTCCTGTGACTGGCTTCCCGCTTCGAAGCTAAACTGAAAATGCGAATCCGAGGGATTGGGGGACACTTTCAAAGAAATAAAACCTTTCTCGTCGGTCACCTGAAAATGGATCTGATAATCAGGGGCGAAGTTTCTCAAAGAATCCCGGGCCTGTAAAGTCAGCAAATAAGTGCCTGCATCCAGCTTTTCGGGAAAATTAAGTGCTACTTGAATGTGCTCTTTTGATAGATATTTCCAGGTTGCATTTGCGAGCGATAATCGTTTTTCCAGACAACCGGAACATTGTTTTTTTAGCCAGATAATAATGCTGGTTGTATCAGATTTTGCAATGTTTTGATCCAGTAAATCAATGTCAATGTGCGGCTGGGCAGAAACTGTTTCATTATTTTCAATTTCCCGACCATCAAGGGAAGCAATCATTACCGGTGGAATGTGATCTTCAAAACTGGGATCACCTGCAAATGTTGAATCAACATTTGCATCGGAAAACTTTCCGGGAAAAATGCGGATTGCCGGATCGCCGTGGAGGTTCATTTGCTGGGCGGTGATGCGGTCGTTAATGTCGGGGTTTCGGCTGAAAATCCTTTTGATAGCTTCTTGCTGGATATTTCCGAAAGGTTGGTGCGTGAATATGCTGTCGGCGAGGACTTCGTAGAAAGTTTCGGTATACTTTTTCAATGCCGTGGAAACACCATTAAATGTATGCGCCAGAAACAGTACAGCGCCATTTTCGGGCGTGAAAATCCAGTTGCTGCTGAGGGTTTTGTCTGAATAAAAAATGCTGCCGGAAGCACAGCCATTGACGATCACCGCCGGGTATCGCGGATGCATGTTGTATTTCCGTTTCGGATCGCTGGCGTAGCCGATGTCAATGTCCGTCACGTCAATCCCGGAATGTCCGAAAAGCGTCATCAATGCTGCGCCTTTATTTAAATGTTCCTGAATCGGCAGTTCTTCGACGGGATCGTCAGTTTGTTTCGAAATCGTTTCAATATTTACCGCGAGATGTGAACCTGCGAGTTTCCGCTCAAAATCTTTCACATATCCTTTAAATTCAGTCAGCTCATCCCGCGACCTGCCGCCACTTAAATGCAGAATGTTTCGCCGCCAGGACGCATTCACAGGCTGCGCTTCCAGTGCCTTTACTTTTTGTAAATAATCGTAAACATTCAGCGAAGTCGATGCATTAATCCGCCCGACCGGTATAATTGGATATGAGTCAGTTGAATCTGATTTTCCGCCTGGTGTCATCGCCAGTGCCACGTCCGAGCCTGGCCAGCCAGCATTCGGTACCATATCCACATTTCTCGCATTTGCCATTTTCCGCGCCTTTTGCGGATCAATAGATTTGCCTATCAGAAACACAACCCGCAGTGAGCCAGCCTGATGCAGCCATGAAATAATGTTCCGTAGTCCCATAGGGCCTGGATCTCCGTAGTTGAACTGATCAAAAACCTCGGAACTGTTGATAACCAGCGGCTTGTAATTTCCACCGGCTGGCGAAGCGCGGTAAGTTGCATATTCCGTCACAGGATCTATACCAAAGACTGGCAAATGCATGAATTCGTGTGAAATGATGAGGTAGTCAAAATCAGCAGGATTTAGATTTTTGAATTTGACTAAATACATTCTGGCAACATTTAGAAATTCCTTTACTCCTATAACTTTGACAGCTTCCCCCAGCGAAATTCCCGAATCTGTTTTACCTAATATCTCAGAATTTTGAGGATCGGTAATGTTATAAAAGTCAATTCCATCAGGATTTTCACATTGCCAAAACTGATTTTCAGAAGCAGGAAATAAAAATGTTTTTTGATCTGAAAAGTCCTTAAACGTAGTTTTCTGAGGATATTTTAGCAATCCGTAAGAAACAGAAACATGGCCACCTTTTTCTATTGGCACCAATGTAAAAGCCAGATTGCCATCGGCAGGAAAATCCTTAACATTCAACCTGGCCTGCACTTTTACAGACTGATAATCACTGACTGTAATGTTGGTAAGTTTCCTTTTTAAATCTTGCGAACTTCCAGTCCAAAGCTCAAATGCATGTTCACCAACTGTATGGCCAGTCAGCATTAGCTCAATTTCAGCTTCCCCAAAATGTTCAGCCAGCGCACTCTCCATTTTAAATGTGATGGTAAAATGTTCATTTTCCCCAAGCTCTGGCCCCGACCAGCATTCACCTGTATCATAATCACTCAGAACTGAACCAATTTCGAAATTGCTGCCCGCGGGGTAAAATGCACCCGGGAGATAATGTGAGTTAAAAAGCTGGAAGGATTCTGTGAAATGATAATTGACATTCTTCGACGGAAAACTTGGAGCGGATTGGGTTATTCTTTTTCCAAAACCACCATCGGTGCGCCAAGTCAGGAAGTAAGCCGCCGTATCGGAGAAGAGGCTGTAATACTTGTGCGGCATTGCCTTGGGCGAGACATACAATGTTGAATCCGCGTTGCCGTCATGCCTTTCTCCGTAAAAAATAATCTGATCCCCGGCACCCAGCTTTTTGGAAGATCCGGCATTTACGGTTATCGAAATTTCTTTTCCCCGGCGGAACATTTGTAATGTTCCTGGTAAGATTTCATCGACAGGTAAAGCTGCCGATGCCAGTTCATATCCTGAGATTTTATAAAAACCAGTTTTCGCAACCGGAATTTTAAGATAGGTCTGCGCGGGATTGATCCATTCGTTCCCGAATAATTTTTGCGCAGAAACCGGAAAAGTAATCAGTAATAAAAAAGTGTGTGCAAAGATCCTGTACATGGTTTTTTAGTAAAAACACAAGTGCAGGATTGCTTCTAGCGCTGGACTTTCCGGTTATAAACATTCATCGAAAACGCAAATTCGTGTTCGTCGTCGATACCGTGATATTCCGAACTTTCCAGCTCCCAATCGTTTTGGTCTACCACCGGGAAAAAAGCGTCACCTTCCACCTGTGCGTGGACGATGGTTAAAAAAAGTTTTTGAACAACAGAAAGCATCTGCCCGAAAACAGAAGCGCCCCCTAATACAAATACTTCCGGTTCATCAGAAAGTAACGCGAGTGCAGCAGAAATATCTTTTGCGTATAAAGTATCAGGTTCCTGCTTTGCCGGCGGCGAAGAAGTAATCACCACATTCTTATAGGTCGAATGCAGCGCGTCGGGCGCTTCGAAACTTTTTCGTCCCATCAGAAACGGTTTCCCGGCAGTCACTTTTTTGAAATGCTTCCACTCGTCCGGCAAATGCCAGGGCAGGTGGTCTCCCGAGCCGATTACCCGATTTTCGCTCATCGCAGCGATGATGTATAGTTGTGTTTTCGGTGCCAAAATATCATTGGTTAAAGTTCTGAATTTAAGATAAAAATGCGCGCCAGAAAATGTCCCACTAGTCATCGACTTATTTTACCGGCTATCCTTAAAATTTCGCCGCTCCTCCCAAGCGACAAATCTTTT
Source organism: Dyadobacter luticola (assembly GCF_005860805.1). Classification (GTDB taxonomy): domain Bacteria; phylum Bacteroidota; class Bacteroidia; order Cytophagales; family Spirosomataceae; genus Dyadobacter; species Dyadobacter luticola. The sequence goes on from NZ_VCEJ01000004.1 coordinate 608,546, forward strand.
TAACATGGTACCTTGCATCGCAAAGTACCTGTGTATACCTTTGTATTGTTAGAAAATTGCATTCTATCTATTAGCCATGAACTTATTCATTTAATTAACACATGAAAGCACATGAATATTGAAAATGCCCAAGTGCAGATGCGGAAGGGAATTCTGGAATTCTGTATCCTGCACATCATATCAAGGGGCGAAGTGTATGCCTCTGATATGTTGGATGAATTGACGTCCGCGCACATCATGGTGGTGGAAGGCACGTTGTACCCACTTCTTACCAGGTTAAAAAATTCAGGTTGGTTGGACTATAAATGGGTGGAGTCTTCGTCGGGGCCTCCGAGGAAATATTATGTTTTGACGGATGAGGGGAAAATATTTCTGGACGCAATGCAGGCTACTTGGTTTGAGCTTGCCGAGTCTGTGCAAACGGTCATTCACCGCACAGAAGAACTGAGCAAAACATCGTCAGCGAACCTTCCGGACCCTAACTGATCATTTAGAGACATTCGATTAATCCAATCATGAAAAAGACAATCAGCATTAATATAGGTGGTATCATCTTTCACATTGAGGAAGATGGGTACGAGAAGCTAAAAGGTTATCTTTCCTCGATCCAGAAGTATTTTTCTTCGTTTGCCGACAGTAAGGAAATCGTTTCGGACATCGAAGGCAGGATCGCCGAAAGGTTTGTCAACAAACAAAAAGCAGAGGCGAAGCAGGTCATTTCTCTCGCCGACGTAGATGAGCTGATCGCAGCGATGGGTACCGTGGCCGATTTCGAGGCGATCGAGCAGGCCGAGGATATCCTGGCTGATCCGCTAGTTTCGGCTGCATCAGAAAGTTATGGTTCCAAAGAAAGAGTGGGTTCTGCGTCAACTGCTTCTTCTTATACCGCTCCTAAAACAGAATCGGCCACATTCGGCGCTCCTAAAAAACTGTATCGCGACCTGCGCAGAAAGCTGCTTGGTGGTGTAGCCGCTGGTTTGGCGCATTATTTTACCGTGGACCCGATTTGGGTGAGGCTTGCATTTTTGCTCGCAGTAGTGGGTTTGCCTGCCAGCTCCGGTATACTGGGATTGAATATGGAAGATGAATTCGGGCCGGTTTCCGGATTTATGGTCCTGGTTTACATCGCAATGTGGGTGGCATTTCCCGGTTCTTCGGTTTTGGAAGAAGATACTAAGATCAAGAAATTTTACCGTGACCCGGACCGCAAGGTGGTTGGAGGTGTAGCAGCAGGGGTTGCTTCTTATTTTGGAGTTGATCTGGGCGTCGTGCGCTTTCTGTGGGTACTTTCCATCCTGCTTTTCGGAACTGGTGTCGTGATTTATATCGTGCTGTGGGTGATTGCGCCGGTGGCACATACTTTGACCGAGAAAATGGAAATGCAGGGCGAGCCAATTACGCTTTCCAACATTGAATCCAACATTAAACAAAGCCTTAACCTGGACGAAAAAGGCGGAGAAGAACATGGCATCACCAAACTCCTGCTGTTTCCATTCCGCGCAATTGCGCTGGTGATTGGCGCAATAGGTAATTTATTAAAAGGTCTTGGCCCGATTATCCGCGTCACGATTGGCGTCATACTGGTCGCAATGTCAGTGATGGGATTATTGGCACTGGTTGTAGGCGGAGGCGTGGCACTGGGTTTGACCAATTCTGCACAATTCGACGATCTACCGATCCCGCTTCTGATCATCCGAGAAATACCCGATATTCTTATTCTTTCCGGGATTCTGGTTTCCGCAATTCCGATGGTAACATTCCTTTTGCTGGGGTTAACATTGGTTTCCAATAAAAGAATTGTTGGCAGCTCGGTGTGGCTCACCATGTTAGGACTGTGGATCGTGGGTATTATCGGTACAACGATCGGTGGGGTTTCTTATCAAAGAAATTTTGCAAAACGTGGTGAGGTTGTGCAAAATGCATATTACGCAGTGCCAGCCGGCACCCTGACTTTGGATTACAACTACTCGCATGATGATCAAAATGTAGACTTATCCTTCCGGATCATGGGCTACAATAAATCCGACAGTGTGAAACTCGAAAAAGTATTGTTCGCAAGAGGACGTACCCGTGAGGATGCAGAGAAAAATGCGGAGATGCTGAAATATGATATCAAGGTAAAAGACTCGACATTCCTGTTTACCGAAGCGCCCGTTTTTGAAGGAAAAGGCCCTTTCCGTGACCAGCGCATCGATCTGACCCTGAGCATTCCTTATAATAAGCCTTTCGTAATGTCACGTGACTTTTACTACACGCTGAGTCACTGGGACGGTTCTTACCCGAACATGAACCGCTACCATCTTGATAACGACGAGGTGCAGTGGAATTCACTTAAATGGGAAATCCGCAGGGATTCGGGTCTGGTTTGTACCAATATTCCGGCCAAATTCCTGAAAAACCCTGATGAGGAAAACAGCGATAATGCGGGCTACGACTTCGAGAATGACGATGACAGCGGCATGGAACTGGGCGACCGAGGAAAATATATCAAACAGTTCACAGTTTCTGATTTTAATAAAATCGACATCGGCGGCGCTTATTCTATCATTGTCCGCCAGGGAAGCGAGTTTAATGTGGCGGTAGATGCGGAGGAGCAGGAAACCATTGATGACATTAAAGTAATGGTTGAAGGCGGTGTGCTACGTGTGAAACGGACGGAAGAGTTTAATCTTCTTAATAATGACTGGAAAAGGATCGGACTGGTGATCACCATGCCAACAGTTCAAAGTCTCTCACTTTCGGGTGCCAACAAAACAGTGGTATCGGGTTTCACAGGGCTTCCGAAATTGAATGTCGACGTTTCCGGTGCTTCAAAAACCGAAATCAATGTAGACACAGACCAGCTGACCGTGGGTATCTCAGGTGCGTCCAAAACAATATTGAAAGGTTCGGCCAAATCGGCCAACCTGGATGTGCATGGCGCTTGCAAGTTGGATGCAACCGAAATGAATATCCAGTCTGCGGACGTGGACGCGTCGGGGATTTCCAAGGTAGATCTTGGCCACATCCCGAACCTGGACCGTCATGCAAGCGGGGCCAGCAAGATCAATGTTCAGCAGTAAGATCGCCGAACATGCAACTTTTCAAACCGGTCCACCATCTTTGAAAAAATAACTATAACAGCATCATGAAAAAATTACTTATCCTTCCTGTTATCGCATTTGTCCTGGTCGCCCTGGGCGCTAGCGCTCAGGATACCCGCAACTTCTCAGCCAATGGTTTTACGAAACTGTCTATGGGAAGCGCATTCAAAATCGAAGTAAAGCAAGGAAGCGGGTACAGCATTACCACTTCCGGCCGCAAGGAAGACCTGGAAGATCTGGAATCGTCGGTGAAAGGCTCGACATTTCATTTAGGTTACAAAAACAACGGCTGGAATAGAAACCGCATAACTGTGAATGTGAACATTACCATGCCTTCGCTGGACGGTATAGACTTTTCAGGTGCGAGCAAAGCCAATGTTGCGAATTTCCCAAATACAAAAAATCTGAGCATCGACGTTTCGGGCGCTTCTCAGGTTACGATCGCCAGCAATGCACCGAAAATCAGCTTTGATCTTTCCGGCGCATCTTCGCTGAAACTCGATGGATCAGGAGATGTCCTGACAGGCGAAGTGAGCGGCGCATCTTCTTTCAAAGGACAGGATTTCTCAGCCAAAGTGGCCAACATTGACGCCTCAGGCGCCAGCAGCGCACACGTAATGGCAAGTGCCACGGTCAACGCAGAAGCGAGCGGCGCCAGCAGCGTAAGATATTCCGGCGGCGCGAAAGATATACATTCGAGTACTTCGGGGGCCAGCTCGGTGAAGCGGGCTGATTGATTTTCTACAAGATATAAAGTTCAAAAGGCTGCCGGGTAGGCAGCCTTTCTTTGTTATTGGCAGCCCTGGTATTTGTATGTTGTAACCCTCGAAATGGTTTCCTGATCAATAGTTCTGCCGAGTGTTGTTGTTTCGGGGAATCCTGATGCATTGTAAGTATGCGTATAATTCTGGGACGAATTGGGATAATTTTCAAAACTTGTAAACTTTTCTTCGGTTAGATTATTAGCTCCTTTTCCGTCTGATAACTGAGCAGTCCTTATCGGCTCGGGAATACCTTTAAATTGAGTAGGGATTAGTGTTTCAGGATTTGGATGGTCGTCATATTTAAATTCCTGGCGATACTTTGTCACATTATCGCGAATCTGCTCCACGTAGGCCAGGTTACCTTTTGCATCATAACCTAATTTGTAAGTAGCATTACCTATAATGTCCTCACTTGGCAGGCCTGTTTCATCATAATTAACAATGTGCTTGGCTCCATTGATTGACGAAGTGTAGGTATTCGAGGACCTTATATCATTTTTGTATATAGTAACGCTGAGATCGCCGTTACTGAATTTTTCCGTGGAAGATTGGGCCTTGCCGTCAGAATCATATTGATAGGTCCGGGCACTTGAAGTAGTTGTTTCAACCGGGCTCTGATTGTCCCCAATAAATACGGTCACACTTTTCGATGACGTTGATACGACTTTTTCGGAAGCATAAACAAAGTCAGTAGTCAGAGTCGTGATCGCGCTCACATCATTATAAAAACCATTTCCATAACCAATGTTTCCTTTCGATTTGGCAATAAATCCGGTGGTTGTGATTTGCTGCATCAAGAAACCGTTACTATCATAAATGAAGTGATAATCCTGCTGATTGGTTGACCTCGAATATTCAGAACTGATTGAATTTTCAGTAATTATAAAAGTGGAAGTATACGACGTGTTGGCATCTTTTAGTCTGCCATTCTCATCCAATGCGAAATCAGAGGTATATTCCTCTCCGCGGCCACCAGGATAAATAATCTTGTAACTATTTCCAAGATACTTGCAGGTCGGCTCCGGCAATACATGATCTTCTTTTGAGCATGAGCATACTATTAATGATAAAAATAAAAGTGCAGGTAAAAGTCTGAATTTGGTCATAGTAGGTGAGGTTGTTAAAGTCAACTCGAGTTGACAAGTACAATTTGGGATAAATCAGTTTCTTTTACAACTTGCGACATTCAATGTAATTGGGAGGAAGGGAGTTATGATAAGGAAATTTACTATGCTGATTGCGCTGATTATCGGTTTTTCACAAGCCGGTTTTTCGCAGGGCAGATCCAAATTTGGCAACCGCTTTGTCGATCCTTTCGGGGTTGTGAGCGTCACGGCCGGGCTTGGCGTGGCTTATTATATGGGCGATCTCAGCGACGGGGTGAATATGAAACATCTGGGTCTCGGCCCGTCGATTTCTTTGGGTGGACTTTACAGACTAACTGAGCATGTCAGCGCCCGGGGAGAACTCCGATTTTATCAGGTTTCGGCCGATCAGAAATATTCCAAAAACTTCCAGAACAACCTCTCTTTCAAAACATTCAATCCCGACATTCACCTGGGCATACAGGCTGATCTGTTTTCTTTTAACAAACAGGCGCCCATCAATCCCTATCTTTTCGGCGGTGCAGGATTTACATTATTAAGTCCCAAAGCAAAGCTCGATGGCCAGTGGTACAGTCTCGCGCCACTCACTACGGAGGGTGTCAAGTATAAAAGGCTTCCGCTGGTTTTCACGGCCGGTATTGGTGTTTCTTTTAAAACGACAGAAAGGTTAAGTGTTGGCCTCGAACTCTGTAATAACTTTGTCAACTCCGATTACCTCGACGACGTCAGCACCGTTTACCCAAGCCCCGATCAGCTTTCCAGTGACCTGGCACGTCAGCTTTCCGACCGCGCACCTGAAATCGGCGAGCAGCCGCGACAGCCTGGATGGAGCCGCGGGAGCGCGAAAAGCAAGGATAGCTACTTGTTTCTGCAAGTAAAAGCCACTTACCTGATCGGAAACCGCATGCAGGCGCAGGAAAGAAAGAAAACCCGCTGTCCCAAATTTTAGGATCTCAAAATTATTTTATGTTAAAATCAAAAGTGCCCCATCAATCCGAAGTGACCATGACCGAAATGGTGCTTCCCAATGATACCAACACATTGAACAACCTGATGGGAGGAAGGCTGCTGCACTGGATGGACATTTGCGCCGCGATTTCGGCCCAGAAACATTCCAACCGCATTGTGGTGACGGCTTCGGTGGATAATGTTTCATTTACGGAACCGATCCGGCTAGGTAACATTGTGACGATGCGCGCCAAAGTAACCCGTGCATTCAACTCTTCCATGGAAGTTTTTCTGGAAGTGTGGGCTGAGGATATTCCTGCCGGGCAGCGTGTAAGTACCAACCGGGCATTCTATACTTTTGTGGCGGTGGACCAAAACGGTCGCCCCATAGAAGTGCCGCCGCTGGAACCGGAAACCGACGAAGAAAAGGAACTTTACCTGAGCGCACTTCGTCGCCGCCAGCTCAGGCTGGTTCTCGCAGGCCGCATGAGCGCCACCGACGCCACGGAGCTTAAAGCGCTTTTTCAAGGCTGATAAGTCAATCGGCACGCCATCATTTCGTAATTTTGCGCGATCAACTCTTTTATGACTATGCCGAAAGAAATCATATTTTCAGATAAAGCACCAGCGCCGATCGGTCCGTACAGCCAGGCCGTGAAAATAAACGGAACCGTATACGTCTCCGGTCAGATCGCTGCCGAACTAGCCACGTCGGGAGACATTAAAGCCGAAACCGGCATGGTAATGCAGAACATAGGTCACATTCTCGGCGCCGCAAAACTGGGCTTCGGCCATGTGGTAAAATCCACGATTTTCCTCCGCGACATGAACGACTTCGCCGCCGTCAATGAAATCTACGGCAGCTTTTTCACCACCAACCCTCCCGCCCGCGAAACCGTACAGGTAGCACGCCTGCCGAAGGATGTGAATGTGGAGATTAGCGTGGTGGCGGTGGAGTAACTTTGGTCGTTGGTGGTCATTGGTCGTCATTTATAGTCATTAGTAGTCAAGTGTTGTCAGGTATGGTCAGGTATTGTTAAATTATGCTTACTAAGAAAGAAACAATAAATGACTATCAATGACTACTAATGACAAAAAACAACACTTGACAATCCCTGACCGTACCTGACAAAAAAATCCCTCATTTCAATTTTTTCCCAAGAAGCCCAATGTCAACTCCCCAAGTTCGAGTACGTTTTGCCCCTAGCCCAACCGGTCCGCTGCATGCGGGTGGGGTGCGTACCGCTTTATATAATTATTTGTTTGCGCGCCAGCAGGGTGGCCAAATGTTGCTTCGTATTGAAGATACAGACCAGAACCGGTATGTGCCGGGGGCGGAAGCTTACATTCTGGAAGCATTGCAGTGGCTCGGCATCGAGATAGATGAAGGACCGCACCAGGGTGGGCCGCATGCGCCTTACCGGCAATCGGAAAGAAAACCGATGTACCGCGAATATGCTGAAAAACTGATCCGTGAAGGCAAGGCGTACTATGCATTTGACACGCCGGAGCAACTGGACGAAATGCGTAAAAGGCTCGAAGCTGCGAAAGTAGCTGCCGCCCAGTACAATGCAATCACCCGCATGGAAATGACCAATTCGCTGACATTGTCGGCGGAAGAAACTGCGGGGCGATTGGCAAGCGGCGATCCGTACGTGATCCGGATGAAGATTTCTCCCAAAGAGGATATTCGTTTCAATGACCTGATCCGCGGCTGGGTAGTAGTACATTCTTCGCAGATCGATGATAAGGTTTTGCTGAAATCTGATGGGATGCCAACTTACCATTTAGCCAACATTGTCGACGATCATCTGATGGGCATTACCCACGTGATCCGGGGCGAAGAATGGCTTCCCTCGGCGCCAATGCACGTTTTATTATACCGCTATCTCGGCTGGGAAAGCACCATGCCGCAGTTTGCACATTTACCATTGTTATTGAAACCCGACGGTAACGGAAAACTCTCCAAACGTGATGCTGACCTCGGCGGCTTCCCAATTTTCCCGCTGGAATGGACCGACCCGAATACGGGTGATAAGGCGCGCGGCTTCCGCGAAGAAGGTTACCTGCCCGGCGCTACGGCCAACTTTCTTGCATTATTAGGCTGGAATGCGGGTACCGAGCAGGAAATTTTCAGTATGGATGAGCTGATCAGCGCATTCAGTTTTGACAGGGTGCATAAAGCCGGGGCGAGGTTCGACATTCAGAAGGCCAACTGGTTCAATCAGCAATATTTAAAACAGTTGAGCGAAGCGGAGGTAACATCTTCATTGAAACCGCTTTATCAGGAAAAGAACATTGCATTAACCGATGAGCAGCTGAGCCAGATCGTACATTTGCTCAAAGACCGCGTACATTTTGTCAAAGAAATCGTGACCGAATCGCTGTTTTTGTTTGAAGCGCCGGAAACGTATGATCCGGAGGTGACACTCAAAAAATGGAATGAAGAAGCTGTGAATGCTATTTCAGGTTTGAAAGATGCATTTGTCGGTTTTGAAGGCGATTTTGTGGCGCATGACATCAAAGAATTGATCTCTAAGACGATGGAAACATTGGGTATAAAAATGGGAAAAATCATGCAGGCGCTCCGGCTGGCAGTGACCGGTGCCGGTGCTGGCCCAGACCTGATGATCATCATGGAAATATTAGGCAAAGAAGAAGTGGTCAGGAGGCTGGAAAATGCGCTTAGCCGCTTATCAGCCCAAATACGGCTGGCATAGGAATGTTAGAACCGTCGGATCAATATCTTTTCATGCAGGATTGATCATTTGCATATTTTCGTAAACATTGAACAAATGGCAAAGAAGAAACAAGGCGACACCTCAAAACCTGCGGCAGAGAAGCCCAGGGTCCACAAAGACCTCGACGGATTTGACATTCAGATCAATTCTTTCGGAGAAATTACCACCAGCTTCGACATGGACAAGATCAACGAGTTCCTGAACAAGAATGTGGACGATAAGAAGCTCCGCGACCGGGAGGATATTCCGGGGCGTAAGACCAGGAAGAAAAAGAAAACTTCCGGGGAAGAGGAGGAAGAAGAGGAGTAGGGTCGAAAAGAGAGTGATTTTTGCGCTGATTGATATTCACTAAATAACCTTGACAAAAAATGATCTCACACGAAATTGATTACAAAATTATCGGCGACGATATCCAGGTCGTGGAAATTGAGCTTGACCCAAACGAAACCGTGATCGCGGAAGCGGGCGCCATGCTTTTTATGGAAGACGGGATCCAGTTTGAAACTAAAATGGGCGATGGCTCGGAAGCGAACCAGAGCATTATGGGCAAGATTTTCCAGGCGGGAACACGTCTGATTACCGGAGAATCACTCTTTATGACGCATTTTACCAACCGTGGCGTCGGCAAGAAAAAGGTGGCTTTTGCAGCACCTTATCCCGGAACCGTGATGCCGATCGACCTTGCCAAGATTTATGGAAATGAGCTCATCGTGCAAAAAGACGGTTTCCTGTGCGCTGCGATGGGTACCAGCATGAAAATCCACTTCAATCAGCGTTTTGGTTCGGGACTTTTTGGTGGCGAAGGTTTTATTCTTCAAAAACTGAAAGGTGACGGTCTAGCATTCGTGCATGCAGGTGGCGTGGTGATCGAACGGTCATTGAATAATGAAACATTGCGCGTAGATACGGGCTGCGTTGTCGCATTCGAGCAGTCGCTGAGCTTTGACATTCAGCGCTCGGGTGGATTGAAATCGATGGTTTTTGGCGGTGAAGGCATGTTCCTGGCAACATTGAGAGGTACCGGCCGCTGCTGGATCCAGTCAATGCCGATTTCGAAACTGATCCAGAGATTGTCTGTCATGGGGCCAAATGCCAGAAAAGAAAGTGGCTCGGTGATTGGCGGGCTCGGCAGCTTATTTGAGGATTAATTTTTAAGATCAATATGGAGAAATGGCAGGCGCGAAAGTGTCTGCCATTTTTTGTTTTACCTGAATAAAATGCGCCGGGTCTCAATCTCAGATCCGTCCTGGATTCTGAGAATGTAAGTACCAGTCGGCAACCGATACTGCGGCTTCACCACTGTCAAACCAATCACCTCGCGATCGGAAATATAGATTGGATGCTCTTTTCCTGTCATATCAAAAAGCGCACATTGAAGCGGATTCCCGGTTTTTGATTTTAAATAAAATTGCTGGTTCGGTTCGCTGAATGTTGGATTCGGGAATGCTGTCAAAGCTTCCGGGCCGCCATTTTGGAAAATGGTGACTACGGTCGAGTAGGTTACTTTCGCGTTTTGATGTTCCAATCTTAACCGGTAAAAAATCGCTTTTTCACCCAGATTCTGATCGGTATACCTATAAACCTGCGACTGGTTTTGCGGCTCGGCGAATGTTTGTAAATCTGCGTAATTGACTCCGTCGGTTGTTTTTTGCAGGATAATGTTAGTCAATGTTGGATCATTCGCCAGCAGCCAGGAAATGTGAATGTTGTCCCCGATTAACCGTGCAGCAATTTTGTTGACAAATTCTATGCGATCATAAATACGATTAACATAAAAAGAATCAGTAGCATTGCCCGGGAGCACCGGCTTCGTCGCAGATAAGCGGACCTTATAACTTCCATTTTCCAAGGTTTCAGGAATGTTTATTTGAATCGGGCTGGTGATGCCTTTCCCGACAGTTGCCACGTAGTTACCATCATTTCTATGCAGTTCCGCCTGGATTTCAGTTTTTTCTGCAAGATCTCCACTAAAAAAATACGGTAGCTGAAAAGTAGCGCCGGGGAAGAGTCGGGCAGGGGTGATGCCGGTATGAATGTCAAATCCGGGAAGCGTCGGGATTACTTTTTTCAATAAAGAATCCGGCAGTACGCGGTTCCAGGCCGTGGCGGCTAATGTTAGTCCCTGGATACCGCCGGTAATGTTCTCGAAATGCTCGGAACTGGGCCGCGGCATCTGAATCGTATCGAGATAAGGACCTTTGAATGTGTTGAAATTCTTGATCGCTGCCAACCTGGCCTGCGCATTCAGCACCGGCTGGTAAATTCCTTTAAGCTGATTACTCGCAGAATTTTGCGCGATAAACCAGGGAATGTTATAGCCGGTATCCTTCCGGCTGTTTTCAATTAATGTTTTGATATCATTGAAATAATCATCCTCCGTCACTTTCAGCTGCCCGTCGTTTTCACCATGCGACCAGAATATCGCGCGAATCCCGGTCTGCGAAGTCAGGTAGCGGATTGCATTCACAATGTTGCTGTAAGGCTGGCGATTGGGCCAGGTTTTCCCGACGTAAATGTTTAGTGCGTCCTTGCCGGAAGAAGTGTCTGCATAGTTTTCAGCATTCGCCGCCGCCCAGGCTGCATTGAAAAAAAGTACCGGCACATGCCATTTTTTAGAAAGCATATCGCCCAGTTCCGCCCAGTACCACGACACTTCACCGCTCGGAAATATCGCATGATCCTTTTTCAGCGGACTAAATGTCGGCAGCGGCATCGGCCCATCTGGCGCGACCGTAATGTTTTCAGCATTAAGGGTTTTATTAACAGCATTAAAAGAAACAACATTGTCCGACGCATCTTTGGAACCCAGCCCGGGCAGGCCCATCGCATTGGAATTGCCCGCTATCAGGAAAACCTCCCCGACACCAACCCGCGGCACCGTCACCGAATCCGTAATTCCCAGATCGGTGTAGCCAGTTAATGTGAGCTTGTACCAACCGGTTTTTAATTTAAATGAATTAGTCAGAAATCCTTGCAGCAGCTGGTCTTCTTCAAAAAGCCATTCTTTGGGTTGATATACATTGCCTTCAATCGGCGTGAGGCTGGCTTTTATTTTAATGTAGGGAAAACGGGCATAAGCCGTCACCGGAAGCGTCGCGAACCCGGCGGTATCCCGCTGCATCACCTGGTTATTGACCGGCGATTGAATGCTGAGCTGCGAATAGGCGGTGCTATAAAACGAGCACAAGATCAGCGCCAGCCAGCTGCCCTGTTTGTGAAAGTAATGTTGGATGAAGTTTTTCAATGTTCGCGCTGCCATAAACCCACTGCTTTCAGGAACATTCCAATTTAGCCCAAATCAATGTTAAAACCTGCCTGAGACACATTAAAAAAAGCCGGCCGGATTGCAAATGCTTTCCGGCCGGCTTGTCAGACTTAACAATGATTCTTAATTATAACCTGGGTTCTGAGGAGTCAGGCCCGGATTGTTTTTCATTTCCTGGATACCCAGCGGGAACAGCAAATGTTTTTCCTGCAAAGCCACACCAGCACCTACGTTCAAGTTCAGGTGACCTACGAAATTGTCAAAACCTTTTGTTTTTTCATTGAACACCTTACGCAGGCGGACCATGTCAAACCAGGTAATTCCTTCGTAGCAGAACTCGTACCAGCGCTCACGCCAGATCGCCTCACGCAATGTTGCCTGAGTGAACGTTGCCTGTGCAGGTGTAGTCAGCTTCGCACGGTCGCGGATTCTTTTGTAAGCGTCGTAAACTTCTGCGCTTGGGCCGCCTACTTCATTTTGTGCTTCTGCATAGATCAAAAGTACTTCCGCGAAACGGATCAGATTCACATTCAGGTTGTTGTTGCGGGTAGGGGTAATGCCCGGTCCGCCCAACGCCTGCTGGTTGAAGTGTTTGAACACGTAAGGCGCACCCAGGTCAAACTTCGCACCATTTCCGTTGGTATAATACGTCGTGTAGAACCAGCCTTCCTGATCTTTTTTACGCAAATCCTTGTCATCAAATGAGTTGTAGAAAGAAAGCGTAGGGATTGTGCTTCCTGTTCCACCAGGACCTGAGTAGGTCACCGCCTTAAAGTTCGGGAAGTAATCGTTCAGCGGGAAACCTGCTACTGCCACATTGTACTGAATTTGGAGCAAATGTTCCAATTTGTTTTTCTGTGATTCCGTGTGAATGTCCAGGTAAGTAGGGAACAGGTTCACGGTAGTAGGGTTCGCTTTTGAGTAAGTGATTACTTCAAGCGCTTTGTCAGCAGCCAGCTTGTAATGTGAAGCGCCTTTGCTCAGCGGGAATCCTGCCATCGTCAGGTATACCTTCGATAAAAGTGCTTTTACAGCCATCTGGTGCGCGCGGCCAGTTGTTTCAAATACTGGTAGGCCAGCAGTTTCGGCAGCTTTCAGGTCTTCCACGATAAAGTTATACACTTCTTCCTGAGGCGTTCTTTTTGCAAAGAAATCTTCGGATGTCGCAGTTTGTGGTTTAGTCACCAAAGGCACATCGCCCCAAAGACGTACGGCATAGAAATAGGCCCATGCACGCAGGAAACGTGCTTCGCCAATCAATTTTGTTTTCTGCGCCTCAGTTGCCGGGGCACGGAAATCGATCGTCGGGATTTTTTCAATCGCCAGGTTAGCATTCGCGATCATCCGGTACAAACCGTTCCACCAGTTTACAATGTGTCCTGTATTACCATCGTAAGTCAGTGAGTACAAGTTGTTCAAATCGGAGTTCTGACCGGTTTCAGTCGTAGCCGTACCTGTTACCGCTTCCAGCATTTGCCAGTTGGCGGAGAAGATACCCGCACCATCACCGTAGAAACGCATACCTGCATAAGTTGCAGCTACTGCCGCTTCCGCGTGGTCAGGAATGGTATAGTAGCTCTCCGGGGTAAGGTTGGACGGATCTTGCTCGTCCAGGAAGTCGGAGCAGCTGGTAGGTCCCAGCAGGATCGCGCCGAAAAGGATCGCCGTACCGAATTTCTTTATATTTAATAGCCTCATAATCAATATTTTTTTCAAATTATTTTAAATGTCCAAACCTTAGAATGCGATCTGCAAACCACCCATAAATACCGTTGGTTTTGGATATCCGTGCCAGATCATACCTTGTGAAAAGACGTTGTCGGAATCACCACCGCGAATTGGCGTAGCCTCAGGATCACCCAGTTTGTAAGGCGAAAGCAGGAAGAAGTTCTGTGCAGAAACATACAGTCTCAGTTTGCTCAGTTTGATCTTGCTGATCATGTCGGCAGGGAAGTTGTAGCCTAGCAGCAAGTTTCTTCCGCGCAGGAATGAACCGTCGAAAATCCAGTGCGTATCCACGTTGGTTACATAACCAGCGCGAGTTTCGCGGATCTCAGCAATTTGTGAATTCTGGTTTTCAGGAGTCCATGCGCCCAATACTGTTTTGTAGCTGTTCGCGATAGAAACGCGGTCTTCAGAAGCGTGCAGGTTCATATCCATCACGTCGTTTCCGTATGAGAATTGCAGGTCAAGCGTCAGGTCGAAGTTGCCATAACGAACTGTGTTCGCCAATGTTCCCCAGCCTTTTGGGCTACCATTACCGATAATGGTACGGTCAGCATCTGTGATCGCGCCGTCGCCGTTGAAATCTTTGTACTTGATATCACCTGGCAGCATAGTAAGGTTGTTACGGTAGCTGGTGAATTTCGCAGCCTGATCTCTTTCAGCTTCGCTCCATGTTCCCAGGCGGGTCAAGCCCCAGAATGCACCAGCTGGCTGGCCGATACGGATAACGCTGGTTTGGTTGGTGATACCAGGACCACCCACGCCGAAGATGTCAGATGGTGTAGCCAGCGACAATACTTTGCTTCTGTTGAAAGAAATGTTGAAGCTGGTAGTCCATGAGAAGTTCTGACGCTCGATGTTGGTCGTGTTCAAAGCAAATTCAAAACCTTTGTTTTCCATCGAACCAATGTTCTTACGGATTACAGCATAACCGCTGGTACGTGGTACCGGCGCATCCAGAAGCATGTCAGTAGTCTTTCTGTAATAGTAATCTGCCTCCAGAGAAACACGTCCTTTCAGGATACTGATTTCAAGACCGGCATCTGTCTGAGCTGTTTTTTCCCATTTCAAATCAGGGTTTGCCAATCTGTTGATACCAGTTCCGTTTGCGCGGGTATCGCTGTAAATCGTTGCGTAGTTGGCGCTAAGCAGTGACAAAGATGAGTACGGAGGAATTTCCGAGTTACCTGTCAAACCGTAGCTGGTACGGATTTTCAAATTGGAGATCAATGTATTCGATTTCAGGAATTCCTCGTCAGACACTTTCCACGCCAAGGCAGCAGATGGGAAGAACGCAAACTTGTGGTTTTCACCAAATTTGGAAGAACCATCCGCACGTCCTGTGAATGTCAGAAGGTATTTTTCTTTCAATGTATAGTTCAAACGACCGAAGTACGAGTTGAACGCAAACCTTGAAGCACCGGAAGCAACACTTGGCAGGGTAGCACCTGCACCCAGGTTATTGAAATTAAAATAATCGGTAGAGAAGTTGCGAACGCTTGCACCAGTAGTAGCAATGTTCGTTTCCTGCCACGAAATACCCGCCAAAGCAGTCAGCGAGTGAATGCCGCCGAATGTTTTGTTATAAGTCAAATAGTTTTCAAACGACCAGAAAGTCTCTTTGCGGCTTGCTTTTCCAGCAGTACCGAATTCGCTGATCGCCAATGTGCGGGTCTGCGACTCGTTGTACTCCTGCGTCAGCACGTTCACACCCAGTACCGAGCGGAATTCCAATCCCGGCGCCAGAGTAAGGTTCGCATAAAGGCTACCCAATGTAGTTTGCGTATTCTGGTTGTATTTACGGCCCATCAAACGGTGTACCGAGCTGAAAGAACCCTCAGCCTGTGGATAATCGCGGTTGTTGGCGTAAGTTCCGTCAGGATATTTTACAGGAAGGAAAGGAAAATCCTCCACCATCTGGCGAGGTACAGCATCATTGATATCGACAAGGTTTTCAGCCTGGTTGTTGTAGCTCAATGTACCTCCGATGCGCATCCATTTTTTCACCTGATCGTCTACCGTCAAGCGGGTTGCGTAACGCTTCATGTATGAAGTTTTGATCAAACCCTGGTCGTCACGGTAGTTCAGCGACAGCGAGTAAGTGGTTTTGCTGTTACCGCCGCTGAAACCCAGCTGATGGTTTTGGCCCACTTTGTGCTGGATCGATTCGTCCCACCAGTTGGTATCGTAGTTCGGGATAAAGTTACCCGCAGCATCCACCGAGAATACATCCGGGTGAGCAGCATTCAAAGCAGCGCGGCGCACTTTCGGATCTTGTGGCGCATATTTGCCTGATGCCCAGCCAGCCGGGTCATATTTTTTAATGTTGGCATAAGCCAGATCTTCTACTGCCAGATATTCTCTTGCATTCAAAGTTTCAGCTCTCTGCGGACCAGTGAAAGGAACGCTCAGGTCAAGACCGTAAGTAATGGTGCTTTCGCCCGCTTTTCCTTTTTTAGTCGTAACCAAAATAACACCATTCGCACCTCTCGCACCGTAAATCGCTGTGGAAGAAGCATCTTTCAATACCTCAACGGAAACGATATCGTTCGGGTTGATGTAGTCGATCGCCTGGCTTTGCTGGTTCTGGTTTCCTTGCGGAAGCATTACACCATCCACCACGTAAAGCGGGTTGTTGGAAGAGTTGATGGAGCTGAAACCACGGATACGCACGTTGGCACGGCCACCCGGACGACCCGAGTTCACGTTTACCTGCACACCGGAAATTTTACCCTGCAATGCCTGGTTCAGAGAAGGCGCCGGACGCTCTTTCAGCTGATCTTCTTTCACAGAACCCACAGATCCTGTCAAATCCGATTTCTTCGCTGTACCGTAACCGATTACGACTACTTCGCTCAGCGCTTTTGAATCAGATACCAGCGCTACATCCAATGTAGTACGGTTTCCAATTTCAACTTCCTGGCCTATATAACCCACAAAGCTGAATACCAGCACGCCGCCTGCATCGGGTACGGAAAGGGTGTAATTTCCTGATCCGTCGGTAGTTGTACCTACGCTGGTACCTTTCACCACAACGTTTACGCCTGGAAGACCTTCGTTGTTTTCCTTGTCAGTGATCTTGCCTTTAATTGTTTTATCTACCCGGATGAAGGTAGCTTCGAAGTCTGGTTTATTACTAGCGACTGCCACAAAAGAGCACGAGAGCGCGGGCAGGAGTAATAGAGAATTTCGGATGCCCCGCAAGCGGAACAACCATTGGTTGGTATCGGTAATTTTCATTTAAAGTCGGTTAGAGTAGTAAAATTTCTTCTTTCACAGCATGGACTGTGCGCACAGGTCAGGTCATTCTTTGGTCATAGGCAAATGTTTAAGGGTGATCAGATTGTTAAGCGAGTAGTTAAAAAATAATGATAAGATATATTTATTTATTCCTATTGAGATTGAGTCACAATGATGTTCGAACATACTTTAAAAGCAGGCGGATGTTCAGTTCTTGTTTTTGATCAAAGCATTAGTAATAGCACATTTTTATGACGCGGGTCGTTTCGATGGCTTAGTTGGGTATGTAGTAAGCCGGTTATCAGAGGGTCAAAAAATTATGGTGTCAGTCGGGAGTTTTTATAAAGCCTTAAAAATGCGTTGCAATATTATAATATTTAACAATAAATTTTAAATATGTAACTGTAAAAAACATAATTATTTGTGCAAACGTTTGCATAATATATGCTTAACATAGGTGCTTAACGTCTATAAATCAGCTGATTACGATTCTATTTAAACCAAAAAAAGCCACTTTGTCCCCGAAGGGCAAAGTGGCTTTATCGTTTTAGCAAAATAATTCAGGTTAATTCTGTATTACTTTTTGATAAAATAATATGTCGAATTGTACCCAAAGGTGACAAAATGCGGTTTAAACCAAGTCAACTGTGCGGCCGGTGCGGACAGATTCGTCGCAGGCAAATGCGATCGACAAGCTCATCACCGCATCCTGCAAATGATCGGTCAGGTCGAGATTTTCACGTACAGCTTTCAGGAAGTACCGCTGCTCGCGATTGCACAATTCCTGGTGGTCCGGTTCATCTTCGAGGTTGATCCAGGTGTCTTCATGCACAAACTCATCCTGGTCGTTCAGCTCAGCATGGTGCACGCGGATCGACTCCGTTTTAGTATGTGCTTCCACCGAAGAAGACTTGCCGCTGCCGCCTGCATCCTTCGCCACAATCGACGCAGAACCTTTCGGCCCGATCACATCTTTCACGAAAAAGGCAGTCTCGCTGATCATCGGTCCCCAGCCTGCTTCGTACCAGCCCACCGAGCCGTCTTCAAACCAGATCTGCAGCTGGCCGTAGTTATAATTTCCTGCCGGAATGTCCTCCGTCATCCGCGCACCGATCGCATTCACACGAAGCGGTTTCGAGCGGGTCATCTGGCACATCACATCAATATAATGCACGCCGCAGTCTACGATCGGGCTAAGGCTTTTCATCAAATTCCGGTGCACGCCCCACATATAGCCGTGGCTCTGCTGGTTGAGGTTCATCCGCATCACGAGCGGCTTGCCAAGTCCCTGCGCCTCGGTCACGAAACGCTCCCAGGAAGGATGCACCCGCAAAATGTAGCCGACAACCACTTTTTTATTGGCCGCTATCGCAGCTTCCACGACACGCTTCGCACCTTCGACGGTATCCGCCAGCGGTTTTTCGATGAACACGTGCGCGCCGCTTTGCAAAGCTTTCACGGCAAATTCCTCGTGGGTATCCGGGTAAGTCGAGATACATACTGCATCCGGTTTGGTTTCAGCCAGTGCTGTGTCGTAATCGCTGAAAAGGCTGTAACCGCCGCCCAGCTTTTCGTTTAGTACTTCTTTGCTTTTACCGGTCGATACGATCCCGCAGATTTCGAAACCGTCGATCAGCTGGTAAGCAAATGCATGGGAAGCGCCCATGTTGCCACAGCCCACCACCAATACCCGAATCGGGCTTTCATTTTCAAAAGATGACATAGTAATTAGATAATGTTAAAGATTCCGGGTTAGCAGGAACAGACATTCAAACAACAGCCAGATACGGTGTTTGTGTTTCAAAATTAGGGATTTTAATCTGTTTTCAGGGAAAGGCATTTTTCCGTGAAAAAAAATCACAGATGGTTACAAATCACACTTTGAAATTCCAATTAATTCTGCAAATATGTAGTCGCGGCGACGGTCGCTTTTTTACTCCTCATCAAACCAATTCATGCTTACACTTTACCCTCAGCGCGGGCAACTGCGCATGGTGCTTTTACGCACGCTCACCTTACTTCTTCTTGTGTCCTGCACATTCCGTGTCTTGGCGCAGGAAGATATCAAGCCGACTTTTGGGGTTATTGACAAGGCTTCTCTTCAAATGAAAGTTTGCCCGGGCGACAGTTCAGCAGATGCCATGTTTTTATATGATTATGGAGAAACCACATTTGGTTATGAAGCAAACCGGGGGATATTTATCAAAACGAAGATCTGGGCCAGGATCAAGATCTTTAAAGAGTCGGGGCTGGATCAGGGCAATATTTTATTGACCTATTATGAAGGTGCAAAAACAGGAGCCAAAGAAAAGCTGGATGACATTTCAGGTGTTGTTTATAACCTGGATGGAAATGAAATTGTTACCACGAAGCTGGATCAAAGTACTATTCAAACGGAAAAATCTGCAGAAGGTTACCTGACCCGGAAGTTTAACTTACCCAATGTTAAAAAGGGCTCCGTGATCGAATATTCATACACCCGCTTCACGCCCTTCCTAGTAAGTGCTACTCCCAAAGCCTGGCCTTTTCAGGGATCCATACCAATTCAGTGGAGTGAGTACAAAGTAACAATTCCCTCATTTATAGAATACCACATTACGTTCGGCGGATACCTTCCTTTTTATATCAACGAATCGGAGGTAGTGGACATGAAATTTGGATTGAAAATGTTGGAAGGAAAAAGTACTTCCTACCGACTGGTAGTGAAGGATGCACCGGCATTTGTTAATGAACCTTTTATTACAACCTCTGACGACTACATTTCGAAAGTAAGTTTTGAACCTTCGGCTTACAAGATTGCTGGATTTATCGGTGAAGAATTTGCCGGTACCTGGGACCAGATCGATTGGAAGTTCAGGAAGGCGGCACTTTTTGGAGAAGAAATCAATGCGCCGGTTTTTGGAAAAGAAATCCCTGAACAATTGCTGGACAATGCAGCCAGCCCCAAAGACAAAATGAATGTGGGGTATTCTTACATTCAAAAAACCATGAAGTGGGACGAGGGAGTAGCCCTCATGCCGGCTTCCGACATTAAAAAGGCTTACCAGAACCGGAAAGGAAATTCAGCAGCGGTTAATTTATTGCTGATCAATTTGTTGAGAAAAGCCGGCCTGGATTGTGATCCTGTGGTTTTGAGTACGCGCAGCCACGGAAAAGTGTTCAAGGATTTCCCGACATTGGAAAACTTTAATTACGTGATCGCCCGGGTCATGGTAGACAGCGTGGCCTATCTGCTCGACGCCACCCAGAAATTTGCCCGGCCCGGTGTGTTGCCTGAATATGCGCTGAATGGTTTCGGGAGGGTCATTCCCAAGGTTTATCAAGGGCATTTTATTGACATTATTCCAAAAGATGCCAATAGCACGCTTGTGATGGTCGATGCTGAGTTTTTGCCGGAAGATGGTAAATTGAAAGGCAAATACAGTGCGTCACTGGGTGGTTACGAGGCGCTGGATTGGCGGGAAGATTTTGCGTCCGAGCCTGACAAAAAGTATTTGGAAGCTTTTCAAAAGGAATTTTCGGAATGGAGCATTAAAAATTTGACAGTTTCTAATAAGACCGAAAAGCTGGACGCGCCTGTCAGTGTGAAATGTGAGTTTGAGACGGAAAGCGAGAGTATGTCACCCGGAACCTATTATTTTGACCCGATCACCGCCGGAAAAATGAAGGAAAATCCACTCAAATCGTCGGAGCGCATCTATCCGCTGGACTTCACCACTTTGGTTGCCACTTCTTTCATCGGAACATTCAGGCTGCCTGAGGGTTATTTTATCGAGGAAATGCCGAAGGCAGAAGTGATCACGCTTCCGGGAAATTCTGCGCGGTTTCTGTACCAGGCCAAACAGGATGGGAATGTGATCCAGGTGACGAGCAAGGTAAGTATCAATAAAATCAAATTCCTGCCGGAAGAGTACCACGACCTGAAAGAGTTTTTTGACCGCGTCGTGACAAAGCATGCGCAGCCGCTGGTTATCAAGAAAAAATAGCATTTAACATTCTGGAACAATGCCTGTCAGATTAATAATACTCCTGTTTTTATATCCCTTTCTGGCAAAAGCGGACCAGGATTTAAGTGTCGGCAAAATCAAGCCGGAGCTCTTGAAAGGCGCTCATGCGGTGATCCGTCTCAGTGAGTTGGAATGGGAGATCAAATCAAAAGCGGAAGGTCGGCTGAGTACACATTTGATTGTGACTATTTTCGACGAAAGTGGAGAGGAACGCTACCGCAGCCTGTATGTGGGGTACGATCAGTTTACCAAAATCAAGGACATTGAAGGAAAACTGTACGACGCAAATGGCAAGCTGCTCAAAAAATTGAAAACGACGGACATCCAGGATTTCGGCCTGGGTTTGTATAGCGATGCCATCACTGACGCCAGGATGAAGCAGGCCCAGTTTGGAGAGAAGGCATTTACCTATCCGTATACAATTGAATTCAGCTACGAGACGGTCGACCGGAATATGATGTTTTATCCCAAGTGGAGTGCCGGGAAAAAAGAGGGTACAGCCATTGAATCGGCCATATTCAAGATCAAAGCGCCCGAAGGTTTCGCATTCCGGTATAAAGAAAAAAATGGTGCGCCGCCGGTGAAGAAATCACCTGCTTCCGGATCACAAGTTTATGAATGGAGCATCGCAAATCTGCCTGCCGATGATCAGACTGACGAATATCCGCTTCCGCAAATCGATGGTGAGCCCCTCGTCCTCACCGCACCTTCCGACTTCGAGATCCAGGGTTACCAGGGTAACTTTAACTCCTGGGAAGATATGGGTAAGTTTTACTATACATTAAATGCAGGCCGTGATGCGCTGCCGGCGGCGACGGTGGAGGAGATCAAAACATTGGTCAAAAACCTGAAAACTGACCGGGCAAAAGTGGAGGCGATCTATAAATGGATGCAGGCGAAGTCGCGATATGTGAGCATTCAGCTGGGGATCGGCGGCTGGCAGACGATAGATGCGATGACGGTGGCCGGCAAGGGTTACGGAGATTGTAAGGCATTGACCAATTTTACCCTGGCTGCCTTGCGTACGGCCGGCATCAAATGTCACCCGGCGCTGATAAAAGCAGGCGAGGAAGAGAAGATCATGGCGGATTTCCCCAGCAACCAATTTAACCACGTCATTGCCTGCGCGGTTTTGGCAAAAGATACCATGTGGCTGGAATGTACGAGCCAGACGGCCAAGCCCAATTTTCTCGGAACATTCACGGGTGGAAGGTATGCTTTGCTGGTGATGCCGGAGGGCGGCAAGCTGGTGGCGACGCCGGGTTACAAGTCGCAGCAAAATGTCAGGAGCAGCAAGGCCAGTGTCAATCTGGAAGAAAACGGTACCGGGCAGATTGAAGTGCAGGTGCGCTACGCCGGTTTGCAGCAGGAGATGCGCCAGGCCGTACTTTATAATACCACTAAAGAGGAGCAGAAAAAATGGCTTATTAACCACATTAACCTTCCCAGCCTTGATTTACAGCGTTTTGAATTGATAGAAGAAAACGAAGCCGAGCCCCGCGTGCGCGAAACATTGACCATGAATGTCCGCAACTGCGCTACCAAAACCGGCACCCGGCTATTTGTAAAACCCGCGCTGCTGAGCCGGACCATCGAGATGCCGACATCTTCGGAGCGCCCGACAGATTTTTACCTGCCGCTTTCGGATTACAATTTTACCGATTTGGACACGATGGCCTACCATGTTCCGGCCAACTACAAATTGGAAACTACATTGCCCGCCGTGAAAGTCAGCTCCGCATTTGGTACTTATGAAATGAAGGCAGTTTTGGACAACAACCGCCTCGTATGTTACAGGAGCGTGGTTATGACCGGCGGCAGGTATCCTTCCTCCGATTTTCCGGCGTGGGTTGATTTTTTGAAAAAGATCAGAAAAGCCGACCGCACCCAGGTTGTATTTGTTGAAAACAAGCCATAGTCTTAAAACCAGGTTAGGTTAAAATCGGTAAAATATTGATTAAAAGACGCGAATACCGACAGCGATCATTGTTTTACCTTTGATAAAATTCATAAGAAATAAGCAAGTGATATGAACAAAGAATCCTGGTATGGCATTTTTCCTGCGCTGGTAACCCCGTTTAAAGCAGATGACACAATTGATTTTGAACTGTTTGGCAAAAATCTTCAAGCTCAGATCGAAGCTGGGGTCACAGGTGCCATCGTAGCAGGTTCTCTGGGAGAAGCGAGTACGCTTACCCGCGCTGAAAAAGTGGAGCTGGTAAAATATGCCAAAACCGTCGTTCCAGAGGGTATGCCAGTGGTTTTGTGTATCGCCGAGCAAGCTACTGCCGAGGCTGTCAGCATTGCAAAAGAAGCTGAAAGCATTGGTGCGGACGGTTTGATGGTGCTGCCTCCGATGCGCTACAAAGCGGACGACCGCGAGACTGTTGCCTATTTCAGGACGATCGCACAAAGTACTGCGCTTCCTTTGATGATCTACAACAATCCGGTAGACTACAAAATTGAGGTAACCCTGGAAATGTTCGAAGAACTGGCCGAGGAAGCCAACATTCACGCGATCAAGGAATCAACACGCGACGTGAGCAATGTTACACGCTTGTTCAACCGTTTCGGCGACCGTTTCCGGATCTTCTGCGGCGTGGATACCTTGATCATGGAAGAAGTCATGCTGGGCGCCGACGGTGTTGTGGGTGGTTTGGTGGATGCATTTCCAAAAGAAACCGTCGCAATTTTTAATCTGGTGAAAGCCGGTATGTATAAAGAAGCACTTGCGATTTACCGCTGGTACCTGCCGCTTCTGGAACTGGACATTCATCCTAAGCTGGTTCAGAACATTAAGTTGGCCGCTGCTAAAATGAATATCGGTTCGGAATACGTTCGCGCGCCAAGATTGGTATTGGATGGTGCCGAAAGAGAAAGAGTGATCGCGATCATCGACAAAGCCATCGAAACGCAGCCCACATTGCCCGATTATTTGAATCTGACGGCTGATTCGTATTTAGCATAATTTTTGTTTTTCGAGCGCCTGTGTTAGGACAGGACGCTCCGCCGGAGCGGGGATTTTGTGGTGGTTTTGATGCTAGAAACAGGGTGCTCCTCCGGAGCGAGGACTTTATAGTGGTGGTGATGCTAGAAACAGGGCGCTCCTCCGGAGCGAGGGAACTTAGTAACAGCATTTAATGCTTGAAAAAGATATGCCCGACGAGCGACCGCAGAGCGGTCCCCTGTTTCTAGCAAACGAAACCAATTTTATTTTTTGACTCCGGAGGAGTCTCCTAATTCCCATTTACATGAATGCAATAAAAAATGATCTCGAAAGCATCCTCGCAAATTCACAAGCTGCTTTCGTAGAAATCAACAAATACCCGGTTTCAAAACGTGTTGCTCTGATGCGCAACATTGCCAGCGAAATCGAAGCACTTGGTCCCGAGCTGATCCAGACGGCGATGAGGGAATCCCATTTGCCCGAAGCCAGATTGACCGGAGAAAAAGCCCGGACGATTTTTCAGTGGAGAAGCTATGCTGAAGCCGTAGAAAAAGGACATTCCCTGGATGCCAGCATTGATACGGCCAATTTGGAACGTACCCCGCCAAAACCGGATATCCGCAAAACCAATGTTGCATTAGGCCCTGTAGCGGTTTTTGGCGCGAGCAATTTTCCTTTTGCATTCTCGACAGCTGGTGGAGATACTGCCAGCGCCATCGCGGCAGGCTGTCCGGTGGTAGTGAAAGCGCACCCTGGCCATCCCGAAACTTCTCAAATGATGGCCGACGCGATCGGTCGCGGGGTTGCCAAGAGCGGTTTTCCGGAAGGAACATTTGCCCACATTTTTTGTGAAACCAACGAAGAGGCGCAAGCACTGGTAAGTCATCCGGTGATCAAGGCGGTGGGTTTTACAGGTTCAAACCGCGGTGGGTTGGCATTGGTAGAAATTGCCAGCAAACGTCCCGAGCCGATCCCGGTTTTTGCCGAAATGGGCAGCATTAATCCGGTTTTTCTTTTGCCTGAAAAATTAAATACGTCCGCTGCGGAGCTCGCAAAACAATATACCGGCTCGCTGACATTGGGTGTGGGACAATTTTGTACCAATCCCGGTTTGCTGATTAGCATTGATAGCGAAGGATTAAATCAGTTCACGGAAGTGCTGGAAGAAGAAATCCTAAAAGCATTACCCGCTTACATGCTAAATTCCGGCATCGCAAAAGGGTATTGGAGCAACCGCGAAAAAGTGATTTCACAATCCGGCGTAAGCATTCTTGCAAATGCAACTGCCGAGGCCGAAGAAGGGCAGGGTACCGCTACGGTAGCGACTGTTTCAGGAATTGATTTTCTGATCAATGACGATCTGCAAACCGAAGTTTTCGGACCTTTCGCATTGATCGTGAAATGTAAGGATGAAGCCGAAATGCTGGCAGTAACTTCCAAAGTGCACGGACAGCTCACCGCAACATTGCTGGCAACCACCGGCGACATCGCGGCTAATTCCGAACTAATCGCATCAATCCAGAACAAATGCGGACGGATCATTTTCAATAACTTCCCGACCGGCGTGGAAGTGTGCAAATCCATGCACCACGGCGGACCGTTCCCGTCATCGAGCAACGCCCAGTACACCTCGGTAGGCGCCGACGCGATCAAACGTTTCGTAAGACCATTGAGCTTCCAGAACTGGCCCGACGAATTTTTGCCGGAAGCATTACAAAACGCCAATTCGCTGGGTATCTGGCGGACGGTCAATAATGAGGTGACAAAAGACATTGTTTCATAATGCGTAAAACCTTTTTTTGCATCGACGCCCATACTTGCGGCAACCCGGTGCGTGTAGTAGCAGGCGGCGGACCTTTGCTGGATGGAAACAGCATGATGGAACGTCGGCTGCACTTTTTGAAAGAATTCGACTGGATCCGCAAAGGCCTGATGTTTGAGCCGCGGGGGCATGATATGATGAGCGGAAGCATTCTGTATCCACCCGTCGATCCAGCGAATGATATCGGCGTGCTTTACATTGAAACCAGCGGCTGCCTCCCGATGTGCGGTCATGGCACGATCGGAACCGTCACCATCGCAATCCAGGAAGGGTTGGTAACACCCAAAGTTCCGGGAAAACTGCGCCTGGAAACGCCGGCCGGTTTGGTTTTGGTTGAATACAAACAAGAAGGCAAGCGGGTTACGTCCGTAAAGCTGGTCAACATTAAATCGTTCCTCGCCGCCGAAAATCTGACGGTGGAATGTCCGGACTTAGGCACATTGAAAATCGACGTTTCCTACGGCGGTAACTTCTACGGGATCATCGATCCGCAGGAAAATTTCAAAGGTTTGGAAAACCATACCGCCGATCAGCTGATTAGCTGGTCGCGCGTGCTGCGTAAGCGCATGAATGAGCAATATAAATTTGTTCATCCTGAAAACGAGCACATTAACGGACTCAGCCACATTCTCTGGGCAGGCGCAGTGTTAGACGAAACATCCACCGCCAGAAATGCTGTTTTTTACGGAGATAAGGCCATCGACCGCTCACCCTGCGGCACCGGTACTTCGGCAAGAATGGCCCAGTGGCACGCCAAAGGCAAACTCAAAAAAGGCGATCAGTTTATCCACGAAAGCATTATCGGCTCCAAATTCATCGGAACCGTAGAAGATGAGGTGACCATCGGCGATAAACCCGCCATCATTCCCGGCATCGAAGGCTGGGCCGTAGTGACGGGGTACAATAATATTTTCATAGACGACGAAGAAGATCCGTATGCTTACGGGTTTCAGGTGATTTAAAGTTAAAAATGAAGGGCAAAGCGACGATTATCGGAGGAGGAATTATGGGTCTGGCTTCGGCTTACTATCTGCTGAAAAGCGGGTGGAAAGTGACGCTGCTGGACAAGGGCGATCTGGCGGATAACTGCTCGCAGGGCAATGCCGGGATGATCGTGCCGAGCCATTTTATCCCGCTTGCCGCCCCCGGTATGGTTTCGAAAGGGATCAAATGGATGTTCAACAGCCGCAGTCCTTTTTACGTAAAACCTTCCCTCGATTTTTCCCTGATTTCGTGGGGCTTGAAATTTATTAAAAGTGCTACCCCCGCCGCAGTAGAGCGTGCTGCGCCACATTTGCGCGACTATCATTTGCTGAGCAAGCAGCTTTATGAAGATCTTGCCAAAGAAGAAAACCTGGATTTTGGTTTGGAAAAGAAGGGTATTTTTATGCTTTACAAAACTGAAAAAGCGGGCGAAGAGGAAATACACGTCGGAAAAGATGCGCAGAAACTAGGTCTGGATGTCGAAATGCTGACAAAAGAGCAGGTGCAGGCCATAGAGCCGGGGATACAGCTGGACGTAGCCGGCGCGGTACATTATCATTGCGATGCACATTTGTACCCCACGGCTTTGTTTAACCAGCTTTTGAAAAACATTAAAAGCAAAGGTGCAGAAGTGATCACAAACGCGGAGGTAACCGGCTACGACATTCAAAATTCAGAAATCAAATCCGTCCGCACTTCCAAAGGGAATATTGAAGGTGACCTCGTGATCATGACAGGAGGCTCCTGGCTGCCGCAGCTTGCCAAACTGGCCGGACTTTCAATTCCTGTCATGCCTGGCAAAGGTTACTCTTTCATGGAGCCCAATGCCGGTCATCCGATCGCCCACCCTGCATTGCTGATCGAGGCCCGGGTAGCGGTGACGCCGATGAACGGGCAAGTTCGTTTCGGCGGAACGATGGAGCTCGCGCCCTTGAATAACAAAATCAACATGAACCGCGTGGAAGGTATCGTGAACGCCATCCCGCAATATTATCCGGAGCTGAATGTACAGGTTCCGGCCAAAGAAAAGATTTGGTACGGCTTTCGCCCCTGCTCTCCGGACGGGTTACCATATTTAGGTTATTCCAAAAAATTAAAAAACCTGATCGTAGCAGGAGGGCATGGCATGATGGGAATCAGTCTGGGCCCTGCGACCGGGAAGGTAGTGGCAGAATTGGCAGACCAGTCATCGACGGCCCTGGATATTAGGCTATACGATCCGGAACGGTATAATTGATTTCCGGTTGTCAAGATTCGTGTGCATTAGTGTATTCGTGGCTAAAAAAAATAAAATGCGACACCTAACCCTATTGATTCTGCTCGCCAGCAGCACATTCGCCCAGGCCCAAAAATCCAAATTCAACCTCTACGAACAGACCTCCGAGGTAGCGGGCCTGGTTATCCATTACCAGCAGGATATCAATGCAGTAAGTTCGTTCTATGCACCGCAACTGGTCAAAGGACGCGGATTTGCCTCGCCGCAACCCGCCCTTAATTCCCCTGAGCAGCGCAAAAGATTGACCGAAGTCGATAAAAGCTACCTCGAAAAACTCTCCAAAGTCGATTTCAGCGCCATGAGCATTTACGGCAAAGTCGATTACATTCTCCTCAAAAGAAACATTGACGACCACCAGCTGAGCCTTTCGCAGGAAGAAAAAGAGTATGGCCAGATTTTGAAATACATTCCTTTCGCCGATAAAATTTACGAACTGGAAAAAAGCCGCCGCCGCGGAAATAATGTAGACGGACAGAAAGTGGCTGGCGAGCTGAACGACCTTTTGAAAATCGTCAAACAATCTTCGGAAGACATCAAAAAGGTAGAATCCATCGATATGCCGCTGGCAAACCGCGGCGAGGAAGCAGTAAATGGCATCGAAATTCGACTGAAAGCAACTTATGAATTTTATAATGGTTATGATCCGCTATTCTCATGGTGGGTACCAAAACCGTATCAGGGCCTGGACAGTGCATTAATCAGCTACGCCAAAGTCATTAAATCAAAAGGAAAACTCAACACCACCCAAAAAGACGATAAAAGCGGTATCAAGGGCAAGCCCATCGGGCGCGATGAGCTGATCCGGCAGCTGAACGTGGAAATGATCAGCTACACGCCGGAGGAATTGATTGAGCTGGCCAACAAAGAATTTGCCTGGTGCGACAAGGAATTGCTGAAAGCTACGCAGGAAATGGGCTTCGGTACCGACTGGAAAAAGGCGCAGGAGCAGGTGAAAAACAGTTACGTCCCAGCCGGCCAGCAGCCGCAGCTGATCATGAAGCTTTACAATGATGCAAAGGATTTTATTACTAAAAACAACCTCTATACCTACCCGGAAATCGCCGACGAGACCTGGGGAATGCAAATGATGTCTCCTGAAAGACAGTTGGTTAATCCCTTTTTCCTAGGCGGCCGCGACATTATCATTTCCTACCCGACCAACACGATGGCGCATGAGGACAAGCTCATGAGCATGCGCGGAAACAATCCTTATTTCTCCCGCTCGACGGTCCACCACGAGCTGGTGCCTGGCCATCACCTGCAATATTATATGCGCAGCCGCTACAAATCTTACCGCGACGAGTTCGGCACACCATTCTGGACCGAAGGCTGGGCGCTTTACTGGGAATTATTGCTCTATGAAAAAGGCTTCGCCAAAACCCCCGAGGAACGGATTGGCATGCTATTCTGGCGGATGCACCGGTGCGCACGGATCATTTTTTCTTTGAACTATCATTTGGGAAAATGGACGCCGCAGGAATGTATCGATTTTCTGGTCGACCGGGTTGGGCATGAGCGCGCTAATGCAGAGGGCGAAGTGCGGCGGTCTTTCGAAGGAAATTATGGTCCACTTTACCAGATCGCCTATCTGATCGGCGGTTTGCAGATTTACAGTTTGAAAAAAGAACTCGTCGAAAGCGGTAAAATGACCTACCAGCAGTTCCACGACGCGATCATGAAAGAGAACAATATGCCAATTGAAATGGTCAGGGCGACGCTCATAAACCAGCCTTTGAAGCCTGATTTTAAAACCAAATGGAAATTTTATACTTTCAAATAATGTCGTAGCTTACATTATCAAAAAACCGAACTTACCTAACCTTCACCTTTATGTCGCCGGAAAGTACCGCTGAGCCAGCTGAAAAAACAGCATTTAAACCTTCATTAGGACTGGTGGATGCCACCATGCTGGTTGCCGGCAGTATGATCGGTTCCGGGATTTTCATCGTTTCCGCCGACATTACCCGGAACACCGGCAGCGTCGGGTGGCTGATGTTCGTCTGGCTCATCACGGGTTTTATGACATTGACCGCAGCATTAAGTTACGGCGAGCTGAGCGCCATGTTCCCGAAGGCGGGCGGCCAGTATATTTATTTAAAAGAAGCCTATAACCCACTTATAGGCTTTCTTTATGGATGGAGCTTTTTCACTGTGATCCAGACTGCTACGATCGCCGCGGTGGCTGTGGCTTTTGCTAAATTCACCGCCTACCTTTTACCGATGTTCAGCGAAGACCTGGTTGCGATGGATCTCGGATTTCTCAAAATATCCCCGGCGCAGCTGCTCTCGCTCGTGCTCATTGTGCTGCTCACATTTATTAATACACGTGGCGTAAATGGCGGCAAAATTATCCAGACGACCTTCACGCTCACCAAGTTACTGAGTTTGCTGGGCTTGATCGTTTTTGGTTTGATTTTCATGAAACCCGAAATCTGGGCGGCAAACTGGGACTCGGCCACGATGTGGGACCTGCATAAATTAAGCATCGACGGCTCGGTAGAATCCTACACGACAATCGCCGCATTCGGTGCGATCGCGGCCTCAATGGTCGGCTCCATTTTTAGCAGCGATTCCTGGAATAATGTAACTTTTATTGCGGGAGAAATTAAGAATCCGCAGCGCAACATTGGATTGAGCTTAGCCTTGGGGACCATTATCGTAACCGTGATTTATGTTTTGACCAATGTCATGTACACGGGTGTTTTGTCTTTGCAAGAAATTGCCGCGTCAGATAAAGACCGTGTAGCGGTAACTGCCTCGCATGTCATTTTTGGCAGCGCGGGAACGATCATTATCGCTATTATGATCATGATTTCAACATTTGGCTGTAATAATGGATTGATTATGTCGGGTGCGCGGGTGTATTATTCGATGGCCAAAGACGGAATGTTCTTCAAAAAAACGGCGACCTTGAATAAAAATTCGGTACCGGAATTCGGGCTTTGGATTCAATGTGTGGTGGCTTGTTTGTGGAGTTTAAGTGGGAAGTATGGCAATTTGCTGGATATGATTTCCTTCGTGGTTGTCGTGTTTTATATGTTGACCATTGTCGGAATATTTATATTAAGAAAGAAAATGCCAAACGCACCGCGGCCCTACAAAGCATTTGGTTACCCAATTCTGCCGATCATTTACATTATTATGGGCGTCGCATTTTGCGTGCTGTTGATCATTTACAAACCAGAGTACACCTGGCCGGGGTTGATCATAGTTTTGCTCGGCATTCCGGTATATTATATGATTGGTAAAAAAGACATTTCTACAATCGATATCGTATAAATCTCATGAAATCAACACTTTACTCACTACTACTGCTTTGTCCGGGCTTCGTTTTTGCTCAGGAAATCGATCAGGCTGTGCTGGCTAAAATCCGGAAGGAAGGTCTGGAAAATTCAAAAGTGCAGGACATTGCCCATCATTTGACGGACGTTTCCGGCCCGCGACTAACCAACTCACCGGGTTTTCAGAGAGCGGCAGAATGGTCGGTAAGTGAGCTGAAAAAGTGGGGTTTACAAAAAGCCGAAATCCAGGAGTGGGGCGAATTTGGCAAAGGCTGGCAGGTGGAAAAAAGTTATCTGGCGATGACCAAGCCATATTATATGCCGCTGATCGGGATTCCGAGGGCCTGGACTGCGGGGACGCAGGGGCCGGTTACCGGTGAAGTGGCTTTGGTCAACATTCAGACCGAGGAAGATTTAAAGAAATATGCAGATGGAAAACTGGCTGGGAAGATCCTTCTGACCAGACCAAATGTGGATTCCGGCCCTACTTTCAAGGCAGATGCAACCCGCTACACGGCAGAAGAACTGGATAAAATGGTCCCGGCAGTTGCTTCGCCGACGATCAACGTGCCGGAACAGATGGAGCGTTTGCGGGTGCAGAGAGCGTTCAGAGCGAGGGTCGACAGTACCATGAAAGCGCAGAATGTGAAGCTGGAAATCGTGGGACGCCCTGGTCGTGAAGGAACATTTTTTACCAGTAACGGAGCATCTTACCGCGGCGATTCACCGATTGCAAATCCTGCTTTTGAGATCGCGCCGGAGCATGCCGGTTTGATTGCCCGCCTGATCGAAAGTGGCATTCCGGTAACATTGGAAGCCGAATCTGCTACAACTTTTTTTGATAAAAAACTTACTACCGGCAATGTGATAGCCGAAATCGCGGGCACCGATCCCAAGCTGAAAGACGAAGTGGTGATGCTGGGCGGACATTTGGATTCCTGGCACAGCGCGACTGGCGCAACAGATAATGCGGCGGGATGTGCAGTTATGCTGGAAGCGATCCGGATTTTGCAAACTGCCGGTTTGAAACCAAAAAGAACAATCCGGATTGCGTTATGGTCGGGCGAGGAGCAAGGCTTGCACGGTTCTCGGAATTATGTCAAAAACACCTTTGGCGATCCGCAGACAATGAAATTGCTGCCCGCGCACGAAAAGCTTTCAGCTTATTATAACATTGACAATGGTACCGGCCGCATCCGCGGCATTTACCTGCAAGGCAACGAAGGCCCGCGTGCGATTTTTGAAAAATGGCTGGCGTCCTTCTCCGATATCATCGATCATCCGACCATCACGATCAGAAATACCGGCGGCACCGATCACCAGAGTTTTGACGCGGTAGGTCTCCCAGGCTTCCAGTTTATCCAGGACGGCATCGAGTACGGTACCCGCACGCACCACACCAACATGGATACTTACGAAAGATTGGTGATGGATGATCTGAAACAAATGGCGACTGTCGTGGCAGCATTTGTTTACAATACTGCTCAGTTAGACCAAAAAATCCCGAGAAAGGAATTGCCAAAACCGCGTGCTAACTAACGCAGGCAGGTAATTTTTTGCATTTACTCCAATGAGATTCCTTACTTTTTGCCTTACGCTGGTTGCCGGATTTTCCTTTGCCAAAGAGCCGCTGAAATATACGGTGTCGATGGAAAATCCGGCCAGTCATACATTTCACGTCACCCTTCAATACAGGCCTGAGAAGTCGGATAGCCTGCTTTTGAAAATGCCTGACTGGACACCGGGCTACTATCAATTGATGGACTACGCGGCGAATGTGCAGAATTTCACGCCGAAAGATGACAAAGGAAATACATTGCAGTGGGTAAAAACGGGTAAAACCGGCTGGACGATCGCGGTCAAGGGAATTAAACTTTTGTCCCTGGACTATGATGTAAAAACCACCCGGAAGTTTGTAGCGACCAGCTATCTGGATGAGGAGCACGCCTACATTATTCCGGCGGCTACATTTTTATATGTTAATGGTAAAATCAATCTGTCGGCGGAAGTGGCGGTTAAACCTTATAAAGATTGGAGCAGGGTGGCGACGGGTCTGGATTCTTTGAAAAAGCAAAAATTTACCTATGTAGCCCCGGATTTCGACGTTCTTTATGATAGCCCGATCCTTGTCGGAAACCTGGAAGAATTGCCGCCATTTAAAGTCAAAGGTATTCCGCACCGCTTTATTGGCTACAAACTAGGCAATTTTGATAAGGTCAAATTTATGGCCGACATTCAAAAAATTGTCGAAAAAGCGTCTGCACAGATTGGTGACATTCCTTACAAACATTACACGTTTATCGGCATCGGGCCAGGCCAGGGAGGCATCGAACATTTGAATTCTACAACCATCAGTTTCAGTGGCGATCTGCTCGATTCCCGCGGCTGGGACGGTATGATGGGATTTATCACGCACGAATATTTCCATCACTACAATGTCAAAAGAATCCGCCCGATCGAGCTGGGGCCTTTTGATTACGATAATGGAAGTAAAACCAATATGCTCTGGGTAGCAGAAGGTCTGACTGTGTACTACGAACCAATCATCCTGAAAGAAGCCGGTCTTTATACAATTGAAAAAATGCTCGATTTTTTTAAAGATCAGATCTCGACGGTCGAAAATAAACCCGGACGTTTGTACCAATCGTTAGCCCAGGCCAGCGCCGAAACCTGGTCCGACGGCCCCTTCGGCAGAACGGGCGACCCGTCAATAAGACCATCTCCGTCTACCAGAAAGGCCCGATCGTAGGCCTCCTCTTCGACTTCGCGATCCGCCATGAAACTCAAAACAAAAAGTCTCTGGACGACGTCATGCGGAAACTTTACAATGATTTTTATATCAAGAAAAAACGCGGCTTCTCCGAGAACGAACTCCGCGAAGTGATCACGGAAGTCGCTGGGAATCCGCTGGAAGAACTATTCAGCTACATCTACACAACTGCCGAGCCGGATTATAAAAAGTACTTTGGTTACGCGGGATTGGATATTGATACCGAGCCGAAGGAAGTTTCGGAAGCGAAGGACGGCGTGACGATTACGAGGATGGAAAAGGCGTTTTCGATTAAGCCTTTTGAGAATGCGGATGCTTTGCAGAAGGCGGTTTTTGAGGGGTGGAGCAGGGGAGAAAAATAGATTTTGAGCTTAACGCTTTTCACTTAGCAGCTGAATACCAACTCTTTCAATGTGTTCGAGAAGATCTGGATTACATTTGCTTTTTCAGGTATTCGTAAACTTGTGTTATCGCACCAAAATATTGGTCCTGGATGACTCTTACCGCACGCTCAGAATCACCGCAGCGCCTCCACTTCCGACACTTCCTTCGGCAAATACTTCCCTAACACCCGGTTTCCATCCTCGGTAATCACAATGTCATCTTCAATCCGGATGCCCGTGAAATCGCGCAGCATTTCCAGCTTATTGTAGTTTACAAATTCCGAAAGCTTGTTTTCCGCTTTCCAGCGGTCGATTAATGTGGGGATCAAATATAGGCCTGGCTCCACGGTTACGACAAAACCAGGTTCCAGCGCACGGCCCAGTCGGAGGGATTTCCAGCCGAATGTGGTTCCTTTTTTCAAATCTTCGGAGTAACCCACGTATTGCTCGCCGAGGTTTTCCATGTCGTGGACGTCCAGACCCATCATGTGGCCGAGGCCGCACTGGAAGAATAAGGTATGCACATCGTTTGCGACGGCTTCGACAGGGTCGCCGGTGATGACGCCCAGGGATTTCAGGCCTTCCAATAGTTTGGTGGAAGCCAATGTATGTACGTCTTTGAATAACACGCCTGGTTTGCAGGCTTCAATGGCCGATTTCTGCGCGGTGAGCACTATTTCGTACATTTCCCTTTGCAGAGTAGTGAATCTTTGACCGGTCGGGATGGTGCGGGTCAGGTCGCCGCAGTAGCGCATCGCTGTTTCGGCCCCGGCGTCGCAAAGGCTCATCTGGCCGTCTCGCATCGGTAGGTCACGGGCGTGGGTGTGCAGGATTTCTCCGTTTACGGTCATAATCACTGGGTACGAAATGTCGCCGCCCTGGCCGATGGCGATGCTTTGCAATCTTCCCGCAAGATCCCTTTCCGTAATACCTGGACGCGTCGTGCGCATGAATTCGAGGTGCATATCCACCGAGGTATCCACCGCTTTTTCGATCTCTGCAATTTCCTCCGCAGTTTTATAAGACCGCATCGAAACAATCGCCTTAATCAATGTTATGGACGCTCTTTGCGCAGCTTCGGCAGGCGAAATGTGCAGCCACTCCTGCAACAATAAAGCGTGTTCCCCGCGGTAAGGAGGCAGAAAATGTATGTTTTGTTTTTTGCCTGAAATATCTTTGAGATAACCATCAATCGCCGACAAAGGCTTCACCTGCGTCACGCCCACTTTCGCAGCTTTATCTACCAGCGACTCTTTCGGTCCCGTCCAGACAATGTCATCGATCGTCAGCTCATTGCCGAAAATCACTTCCTGATCATTATCAATATCAATCACCGCGTGGATCGAAGCGACGTCCAGACCGAAATAGTACAGAAATGTGCTGTCCTGACGAAACGGGTAAACATTGTCGCGGTAGTTCATGCCGCTTTCTTCATTGCCGATCAGCAAAATAACGCCGCTGCCGACTTTTTGCTTCAAAACTTGTCTACGCTGTATGTAGGTTTCTTTGGAGAACATGCTTTCCGAATCTTTGAATGATCGCCCAAATTAGGGCAAAAAAACTTGCCCGCAAACATTGCGTTCGCGGGCAGGGTTACATTACTTAACCTAACCGATTAACAACTAGTAGCCCGGAT
Organism: Dyadobacter luticola; assembly: GCF_005860805.1. GTDB lineage: Bacteria > Bacteroidota > Bacteroidia > Cytophagales > Spirosomataceae > Dyadobacter > Dyadobacter luticola. The sequence goes on from NZ_VCEJ01000004.1 coordinate 644,524, forward strand.
TTTGTTTCAAATTCGTGTTTTTATCCAGCTCGGCCTGCGGGATCGGGAACAAGGCGCGCTGTGCAGCCTGGGGACGGTGGTTAAACCATTTTTTCTTTTCATAAACCCCAAACCGGATCAAATCCTGACGACGGTGCGCCTCAGCCGCAAATTCCCAGCCCAGCTCATCCAGCATTCGCCCGAATTTAATGTCATCACCACCCTGGCGCTCCGTAACGCTACCGTCAACGGCCTGATAACCATAGTTATATCTGCTGCCTTTTGCCAGATCAGCAGCAGTAACCGTCGCTTTTGCAGCATTGGTTTTGAATGCTCTTTTGCGAACATCCGAAACAATCGTCGCAGCCTCAGCCGCTTTTCCAGTTCTTAAGAGTGCCTCCGCTTTGATCATCAGCACATCGGCATAGCGCAAAAATGGGAAGTCATTATCGAGACTGCCGGTCGCATTAGGTTTGATTTTATATTTTCCAATCCTGAAACCGTCCGTAGAAGAAGTTTTTTCCATACTCGGCACCGACTTGTTGTAGGTAATCACCACCGCGCCGGTTGTCGCATTCTTCTGCGGGCCCATGATCCAGGTGTCGGCGAGGCGGCTGTCTTCGGCATCATAAGTATCAATAAACTGTGGTACCGCGCAGTTTCCGCCCCACGGACCTGCATTCATCGGGTACACCGTGCGGCTCAGCGGATCGAGCGTTTTCATGTGGATCTGGTTTCCGGTACCGTAAATTTCATCATAAGGAATCGCGAAAATGATCTCTTTGGAATTGAAATTCGTCCAGGTAAAAACGTCCGAATAATTGGCATCCAGCATATATTTCCCACTTTTGATCACTTCATCAGCCTGCGCAATCGCGTTTTCCCACTGAGGTGTGCCGGTGTAAACCTCCGCATTTAAATAAATTTTCGCCAGCAAAGCTTTCGCGCCCCAGCGGTTCATTTGCCCGTAAGTCGTGCTCGCATTTTCGCTCAGGTTGGGCATTACCTCCAATAATTCCTTCACCACAAAATCATAAACTTCCTTCCGCGTGCTCTGTTTGGGCAGGTTCACGTCTTTAAAATCCGTCACAATCGGCACATTACCGTGGTTGTCCAGCAGCAAATAATAAGCAAACGCCCGCACCGCTCGCAGCTCGGCCTCAATCTGTTCTTTGCCCGTCGTCAAAGGAATATCCCCATCCGAAATTTGAGACAAAACCCGGTTTGCCGTCGTAATGCTGCGAAATGAGCTTTGCCAGGCATTTTCCGGCTGCCACTGCAACGAAGTCCACGTGTGCTGGTGCATCCGGCGGTAAGTGCCGCCATCGTCCCAGCCGTTTGGGCGCACCGGCGTAATGATCGCGTCGGCCGCTTCTTCCTGCAAATCGAAATAGCCCTGCCAGCCCAGCATTAAGCTGCGCAAAGACGAGTAAACGGGCGCAACAATCGCAGGCAGATCCTTTTCAGTCGGCTGGTAATTGCTCGCCAAAACTTCGGAATACACTTCCTCCTTTAAATCCGTGCAGGAATAAAATGTAGCACCTGCCAGCAGCAGTGTGGCGAGTACCGTATGTTTGATATTTTTATTTTTCATTATTTCAAAAATGTTTAAGATCAGAATGTTACGCTGAGGCCGGCGGTAAATGTGCGGGTAGTTGGATACTTATCACGCTGGTCGCTGCCTGGCGCGAAGCCGGTCATGACTACACCTTCCGGGTCCACGCCCGAGTATTTGGTAAGTGTGATCAGATTTAGTCCTGAGACAAAAATCCGGGCGTTTTTCATGCCTTTCACCAGGTTCACCGGCAGGGTATAGCCCAATGTCACATTGTCGATTTTCCAGTAATTCCCGTTTTCAATGTAGTTGGAAACATACACCAGATCGGTGTTCAGCACCTTGCCATCGATCGGATCGTAGGCAGTTTTGAGCATGTTGTAAGCCTTGTTTCTGGGGTTATTATAAAACATACTCTGGAAATTGAGAATGTCATAACCAAAGGCGCCGCGCATGTTCACCGCCAGATCGAAGCTCTTGAAACGCACCGAGTTGTTCCAGCCGAGAATGTGTTTCGGGATACCGTTTCCATAATACTGGCGGTCTTCCGGCGTCGCATTTGCGATCGGTATTACCTCTCCATCTTTGTTTTCAATCAGCCAGGCGCCTTTTTCATCCACACCCACCGATTTCCAGACAAAAAACCGCCCGATCGGTTCGCCCACTTTCACCCGGTGCGTGCTTACCTGGATCGGCTCGCCGGTATATCCCGCATCAAAAAAATCATTGGCTGCTTCAAACTGATCATTCGAGAGACTCACCAGCTTGTTGCGGTTGGTAGAATACGTAAATCCGGAATTCCATTGCAGGTTGGCAGTTTGTACAGGTACCAAATTCAGCAGCACTTCAAGTCCCTGGTTTTTCATCGTACCCGCATTGATCTGCATAATGTTGGTCAGATAAGGCGGCACCGGAACCGGGAAATCGTAAAGCAAATCCTTCACTTTGCGGCTATAAAAATCCACCGAGCCACTGATGCGGTTTTTCATAAAACCAAAATCAATCCCCGCGTTCACTTCCTCTTTTTTCTCCCAGCGCAGATTTGGGTTGAAGTTACGCGCCGGTACAAAACCCGGTACCCATTTTCCGCCAATGAATGCACCTTCGTTCCGGTCAAAATTGTAGCTGATCTGCGACAAATAAGGCGAGTTGGCAATCGTACCCGTCACCCCGAAACCGGCGCGCAGCTTGATCTCGGAAACACCAGTCAAACCTTCCATGAATTTTTCTTTACTCAGCCGCCAGCCCACAGAAGCCGCCGGAAATGTTCCCCACTGGTTGTTCACCCCAAAGCGCGACGAACCTTCGCGGCGGACACTCGCCATGAACAGGTATTTTTCATTAAAACTGTAAGTTAAACGGCCAAAAAAACCTGCGAGCTGCCATTTGTTTTTAGAACTGGCCATCGCGGCCTGTCCTTTTTGCAAGGCACCGCCCGCGCCGAGATTGTTCCAATCGTAAGAGTCGGTCGGGAAATCCCAGTTGCTGGCCGAAAATTCTTCATAAGTCGCATCCTGCCAACTATATCCGCCGAGTAAGGTAAACCGGTGTTTCCCAAACGATTTCGCATAGTTACCCGTAAATTCCAGCAGATTTTGGTTGTCCGCATTGGTACTGCGAAACGCAGTGGCGTTTTGGTTGCTCAGCCTCGTATTCGTATGGTTGAATGTCGTCGAGCCGCCGTCGAGCGTGCTGTTTTGTACATTCGATACCAAAAGTTTGAAATTCAAATCGTTGATCGGCGCGTAGTCGATGCTTCCACTCATCCGCATTTCCTTAAACTTCGCCGCGTAATTCGATTCGTAGATCCTGGAAACCGGGTTTTCATAAAAATACCCGTCCCTTTCCTGCCAAGCGCCGGTTTCAGTCTTCACGCGGTCCGTCGGGTTGCGGATCATTGCCTGGCGGTAAATGTAGCCGTAAGCCGCATCATTGTCCGCCGGAGAAACCGCCCCGTTTGTGCTCGTAATGCGGTTGATCAGTTGCAGGTTGGTTTTTAGTTTATGGTTAAACATGGAATGATTTAAGTCCGCTCGACCCGTGAACCGACTTTGTCCCGACCGCAAAAAGATACCCTCCCAATTTCTGTAATTGACCGAACCTGTAAAATTCGTGGTGCTGTTCCCTCCAAAAAACGTCAGGTTATGATTGTGGCTCACAGGCTTTTGCATGATTTCCGAAAGCCAGTCGGTATTGCCGCCGTAATCCGTATAATCAATTCCTTCCTTGATTTTCTGACGATAATCGTCGCCGGTCAGCAGCTGCGGACGACTGGCGATGGTCTGCACATTCACATAATTGGAATACTCGATCGTCGATTTGCTGGTGCCACGATTTTTTCGCGTGGTGATCAAAATAACTCCTCCGGTAGCGCGGGTACCATAGATCGCCGCGGCCGAGCCGTCTTTCAGAACATCCACAGACTCAATGTCTTCCGGTGCCACGGTGTTTAATCCGCCTGGGATTCCGTCGATCAAAATCAGCGGATCGGAAGTACCATTGATAGAGTTAATCCCGCGTAAATTGATCTGCGTATTGGAAGTAGGGGAGCCGCTCGGCGTGGTAATGCGCAAACCGGCCACTTTTCCCTGGACCAACTGCGCCGCATCCCGGACGGTACCTTTGATAAAATCCTCCCGCTTGATACTCGCCACAGAACTCGTCACGTCGCCCTTTTTCTGCGTGCCGTACCCGATCACAACCACTTCCGAAAGTTGCTTCTGGTCGGGAGCCAGTTCAATGGTCAGCTCACTCTGATTTCCGACCACAATTTCCTGACTCGTGTAACCAATGTAGCTGAGAATCAAAGTCGCTTCGTCAGGTACCGTCAGCTTGAATTTTCCCTCGGTATCCGTCGCCGTCCCGACGCTATTGTTACCTTTCACAATGATGGTCACGCCCGGCAGCGGGGCTTTATCTTCGGCGGATAGCACCTGTCCGCTGATCTGTCGCTCGGCGGCTTTTGCCTTCGTGGCGGGGAGCAAGATCAGGGCGAAGCTAAAAAGCAGGGCACAAGAAACCTCCCGAATAAATCTGGATAGTTTATTCATTTTAATTGAGTTAGATGGTGGTAGTAAAACTTTAAAACTGCTTGAATCAGCAAACGATCATAGATATACGTTTTTGAAATACATACTTTTCCTGTGAGCATTTGCGGCCGCAGATGCCCGGTACCTGTTCAGAATGTTTGAGAGAGGAGGAATTTTACTGCACAAATGCAATCTTCTTATTCCGGTTCGGAGGCGTCACCCCCAGCAACTTACTTACAAAAAAGTCCCGCTTTTTACGCCTGCCGTACACGCCGCCGTCGCTGTGCCCCATGCCGGGAATCACAAGCAATTCAAAATCCTTATTTGCTTTGATTAATGCATCGGCCACGCGGTAAGTCGATTCCGGCGGCACGTTGGTATCCGCCTCGCCAACAATCAGCAGCAAATCACCCTGCAATTTCGCCGCATTCGTCACATTCGATTGCTCTTCATAATGCTTGCCGACGGGGTATCCCATCCACTGCTCATTCCACCATTGTTTATCAACGCGATTGTCGTGACAGCCGCAGGCCGAAACCGCCGCATCATAAAACCCAGGATGAAAAAGCAGCGCCCCCAACGAATTTTGCCCACCTGCGGAAGTGCCATAAACACCCACTTTCGTAGAATCAATGTATGGATATTTGCTCGCCAGCGACTTCATCCACGCAATACGGTCAGGAAAACCGGCGTCCGCAATGTTCTTCCAGCAAACGTCGTGAAATGCCTTCGAGCGGTTTGCAGTGCCCATTCCATCCATCTGCACCACAATAAAACCCAGCTCCGCCATGCTCTGCATTTCGCCATAATGCCGGAAAGCCTTCGGCACAAATGAATCCTGCGGACCGGCATAGATGTTCTCAATGATCGGGTATTTCTTCTTCGGATCAAACTTGCTGGGCCGGTACACGATGCCCCAAATGTCCGTCTTGCCATCGCGGCCTTTGGCCTTGAAAATCTCTGGCAACTTGAACCCCAGCGACAGGTATTGCGAAATGTCCGCCTCTTCCAGCTTCACCACCAGCGACGCGTCGGCAGTCCTGTGCAGCTCCATCACCGGGGGAGTCACCATCGTTGAGTAAGTGTCAATATAGTAAGTCCGGTCGCGCGAAAATGCCAGCGAATGTGTCGCTTTTTTGTCGCTGGTGAGTTTCACCAAACCTGTTCCGTCGAACTTAATGCGGTAGTAATGAATGTGATAAGGGTCTTCGCTCGGGTCCATACCATTTGCCCGAAACCAGATTTCCCTTTTTTGGGTATCAATGCTATCAATGTCGCGCACCACCCATTCACCCTTTGTAATCTGGTTCTTTTCCTTGCCTGTCGCCTCATCTACCAAATACAAATGCCGCCAGCCATCTTTCTCGGAAGACCAGATAATTTCGTGCTCCTTGGGCAGGTAATGTGTATAAATCAGGTTTTGGTAAATGAAGGTATTAGTCTTTTCGTCGATGATATTTTTGGTATCGCCCGTTGCCGCATCCACCTCGATCACCCTGAAACGCTGGTGGCCGCGGTCTACTTTTTCATACGTAAAATGCGTCGCATCACCATCCCGCCAGCGGATCACCGGCGCATTGAAAAAGTCGATCACCTCCGACTTTACCTTCACCATTTCCCGGGTTTTGGCATTGATCACAAACATTTCATAGCTCGTAAATTCATCCCCCGGCTGTGCATATTCACGGGTTTTCACCTCGCCGCGCGTGGTATTGGGCAAAGAAGAAAGGATAAAGCTCACCTTTCGCTCTTCACGTTCATCAACGCGGTAGCAAACAATATAAGCCCCATCCGGCGACCAGCTCAACTCGCCAAAAGGCCGGAGCGGATTGCCGTCATAAGAGAATTGCTGCACATTTTTGCCATTCGGCGCACTTAGGAAAATGTTGCCGTTTTTGACAAATGCCTTCTGGTTTTTATCAAACGAAATGCTATCCGCTCGAAAAGGCCGCCAGCGACTCAACTGTCGCGTCCAGCCAATCTCCTTTGGTTTTTCAATGCCTGGTTTTTCAATTTTCGTAGCGGTAAAATTCTCCGTATCATAAGAAAACCACTTGTTTTTGGCTTTTATAAAAACAGTATGGTTCACCTGATCAACCCGCAATTCTTCCAGCATTAGCTTCGGCGCAGAAAAAGTAGTATCCGCAACCGCCGACAAAGCTTTGGCCACTTTTTCATTATCCAGGATCTTCGACTTTCTCCCGTCCGCAGCATTCACGTATATATATTCCGTGAGACTATCTTTCAGGATATTTTTATACCAAAACGAATGTCCATCCGCCTGCCAGCCCGGCTGAATGCTCGCCTTCAAAACCGATCCTTTGGTAAGCGAATCCATGAGCTCCATCCTTTTATAGGAAGCAGCTAGTTCTTCTTTGGAAGGCCGATAAGCAGTTCGTTGCGCGAGAGTATTTGCCGAGCAAAACGCGCTCAGGAGTAAAATCGAGAGGGATTTTCTATGTCGGGTAAAGAAATGCATGGCTGGTTTAGGAGTTATTGAGCGCTAAAAGCAATAAAATATCAGCCTGCCTTTTTGAGGCAAGAACCGGATGATCAGGAGTTTGCTGACATTCTCCCGATATTATATTCCAATTAACTATTTGTAAAATTAACCCGAACCCGAGTGATAAACTTCGTTGAAATTAGCGGCTTTTTTACCAATATTAACTTAAATCACCCTTCCGTTTGGCATGTAAGGTAATTTGAAGGATTTTCTTTGGCGGTTTTGGGGGATAAAAGAATTTATGGGAGGCTAGTCAAACTTGGGAAGGTTGCCATTGCGAAGTATAGCATTCTGACGTTCGAATTTTCCTCGAAGCCCAGGAAGGCCAATTCTCCGTATCAGCTCGTCGTTTTTAGCAAACTTCTCTTTGAACAGATTACTATTAGCATATTTTTCACTCAAAGAAGGGTCTATTTTGGAACCCTTTGGAAGTGCTTTGTGTGTATTTGGTTCTCTTGATTTCATGGTAAGAGCATGTGTTCAGGATAATCACATAAAGCTAAAAACTTTTCACGTCACACTGTAATTTTCACGTCACACTGTAAGTAGCGTTAACCCCTCAATTCTGAGTGTTTCAATTTTTCTCTTTTGCTTTCTTAGCCAAAGCCAGTAAGTTTACAGCGTCCAAATTTTCCCAGGCATAGATGCCGCCGATTCGTATTGCGGCATTTCTACTGCCCTAGCATCGTATTGCTTATATCCAGGATACGGTGCCGTAACTACCGTAATGGCTTCGAGCCATTGGCCTGGGAAGGTTTGGACACGGCAAGTGCGGCACCGTTTTTTGCTGCGCGAAATGTCCAAATCATCCAAAAAAATGCAAGCAGAACAAAATCAAAACGACCGCCAATCCGCTGCGGAAGCACTTCTGGTCAACTACATTAATCGCGATGTAGACCTAATCGAAGTTGAACGAATGCACAATGACATGGTTCTACACTATTTCCGCCCAGCCGACGGATGGAACCCGAGCTATGAGCACAAATTGGAAGCGTTTTATAATGCTGAGATTGTGACGAGGCTGCTGAGGGAACTTTCGGCCTTTGGGAAAAAAGGTTAAGCAGGAATTGGTTGCCGATTCTATCGGCAGCCAATCATAGGATTTGCTTAGTTTTGGTTAAGTATTAGGCAGGATCAATGTCACTTAGCTTGATAGCACGCGGTTTGACTTGAACACCTTTGATTTTAACCTGTTCGCCCCAATATTTTTTCACAATGTCGCTTAAGCCATCGGGAATAATAACTGAGTAATTTAAAGCCCCATCCACTTTTAGTCGAATACTACCTTTTTCATCATCAGCCGCAAAGAGCCGACCTGTCAACTCAACATTATCTTCAACTGTCGCATCGCTTTCAGGTTGATCGTCAAAAGATTGTATGCGAATATCTTCTCGTGTTCTTGTGAATTGGACGTCGGTAAGACTTCCTTGTCTAGCGATCGTCAATCCCACCAAATTAACTTCGTTCCCGTCTGGCGCTAGCTCCTTTGAAAGCCCGACAAAATTTTTATAGTATGTCTTATCAGGTATGTTGATTTTTAGTTTTTCAAAGTCTGCGGAATTTACCAACTCAATGTTCTCAACTAAGTTTTCAACAACTTTTACAGCTGGGTCAAAACCTTCTAATGTCATTTGTTCGGATAGTTCGCCAAGACGAATGGTAAATGCAAGGCTTGCCGCTCTGGGGACTGAAAGATACGGTTGAAAATTTAGTTTGATTGTTTTGGGTACGGCTCCTGATCTTCTGAAAGCCTTTCCTAACATTCTCTCGGCTGTTCTGAACGTTAGTTGTTCAATTGTATTAATTCTATCAAACACAAGTTCTGTTTTAGCCATACCGTAACCCACTCCACGCCCTGCAATAACTAATTGTAATTCAGTTGATTTTAAGGATATTCCTTGCAATTGTAGGTGTCGTTGAAAATATAATTCTTCGAGCAAATTTCTTAGCTCCTCAGCAATTTCTATGGGCGGCTCACCGGAGAGAGCCAGACAAATTAGTTTTTCAGCTTCTTTTGTTTCATCGCAATTGATTGCTAGCGATGCAGCACTTTTTAAAAGAACCGAAAGAGTAGGTTCACCCATATTTTCTTTTAATGCCGAGTGAGCTGCTGCTTTTTCTAATGCAAATGCTTCTTTGAACAGCTCCTTAGCTTCATTGAGACGTCCATGAAACTTCTTTACAAAAGCGATATCTGCTGCCGCGATTGCTTTGCTATGTAACTCCTGAACTTTCATTTTTTTACGCCGAAAATTGCCATAGGTTTGCTAAATTCTACAATTCCGACATAAGCTGGTAAAAGAAGATTATCGGATGGATTTGTCTGTTTAATTTTTACCTTATGTCTGGCGAGCATATCGCTTTCTTTACCTTTGAAGATTCCCGAAATTTCTAGTCTAGCTTTCCTTTGAAATAAAATGTCATCTTTTTTGCCTAACCAATAGTCGAATCCATTCTTTCTTGCAGATTTCTCGACAATGGTATAGTCGGTTAGACGAAGAGCAATTAATATTGCCAAGCAGACAGCGCCGTGCTCTGTTGCATAAAATTGATCTGCCCAGGTTCGATCAAGCTGATCATCAAATATATTATTCCAGGCCAGGCTTATTTCTTCGGTAGCGTCGCCTTGAAGAGCCAGTTGGGTGCCTTTGTAGCTATGGTTATGTCTGGCCAGGCAAACAACGCATCCTTCATAAAGATGACTGGCACTTGTTTTCGACAAACCAGGAAGCCCGTCTAAAATTGTTTGTATGTTCAATGTAAGGAGGATATGTATGTATAGATTTTAATGGGATGCAATATAAGATATTAGTTGAGGGTTAACAATCAGCCTCAAGTCTTGAAGCATCACTTCCTCTCCAAAACAACCGTGACCAACCCTCTCCCGGGCACCTTCACCCCATTCCTCCAATTCTTGCCCTTCCCAAACTGCATATCCACACCCTTCTTCGCAGTAGTAATATAGCTCCGAAATTCATTCTCTACCTTAAATCCACTCAAATCCAGTTTCAAAACCCGCTCTTCCGAAGTATAATTATTAACCACAAGCACAATCTGCTTCTCACCTGAAAAAACACTCACCATCACATCTTGCGCAATTTGAACAGGTGTCAATGTATCATTTCGACCAATGTTAAGCCGGTGCATTCCAGGCCTGACAAAGCGACTGTAATGCCCTAATGCCCAGAGATTTTTGGTTGCGGTTACTGTTCCGTCGGTGTATTCTTTATTAGCCGGGTTGAGGGCGATGAGGTAGTAGCGGGTGTCGAAATCGGGGCTGCCGGGTTCCCAGCTGTTCCAGAGTTGCCAGGCGGCGGCGTGGCCATAGACGAGGTCGTCGTGGATGACTTTGGAGAGGAACAGGGCGCAGTCAATGGCGGGGATCTTGCCGGTTTTGCCTTCCTTGTAGCCGTCGCCGAGCATTGAATATTCTGTTTGCCAGAAGTCTGCGCCGTATTTTCGGGTGGTGTCGGCGACGTGTTCGCGGATCGCAATGCGGGCGCTGTCGCCTTTGTCGGTGAAGTAGCTGTGGCCGCCGATCAAGCTGGGGACGTGTTTTAAGTTGCTGAGCTGCAGTGGACTGCCTTTTTGGAAGAAATGCTGTGTTTGATTGGCCGCACCGCCAGTTTTTCCATATAGATAATCTAGTTGTCCAGCTTCTGTGATCAGGATTTTGGAGGTGGAGCCAGTTTTGGTCAATTTACTATCCAGTGCACGCACGATTTTGGCAATATCCTCATTCCGCCACGGGCTACCTTCCTGCGAGCCTTTGCCATAAGGGTGCGACCAATCCCACTGCGGCTCGTTGACCGGACTTATGTAGTTGAAATGCAGGCCTTCTTTGTCAAAATGCTGTAAAACCGTCGCAAGAAATTGCGCATAATCTCCGTATTTCTCGGGCTTCAAATTTGCCTGATAATCCTTTTCCGTTTTGTAACCCAGACCATTTTTCGTGAACTGGATCGGCGGCGTGTTGGAGAATGCGATCAGGTTTTCGACGCCATATTCTTTGGCTTTTTTGGTAAACCAGAGGTAACCGGATTGTTTCGTCCAGTCGTAAGTGCCATCGGGTTTCAGGAAACATTCTACACGTCGGCGAAAATCGACAATGCCGCTGCTGTCGCCCTGCTCGGCTGTGCCGCCGCCAATGTTGAAGCGCCATGCAGAGAGGCCGATGCCTTTCGGGTTTCCACTTTTGTCCAATTCCTTGCTGAAAAGCCACTCAGCCAATTGCTCCCGGTTTGAAGTAGGCCAGTTTTTACCAATCCCTTCTGAAAACCACGCACCCGCCGCGCCGAAATTGTCGATACGCTGCGCCCGGTCATTTGCATTGATTTTGATAACCAGCTCTTTGGATTTCTGAGCGATTGCCGGATTTGAAATGACTAAAATGAAACAGAAAAGTAGAAGCCTGCACATATTGAAATTGAGTTAAAAACAATCCCGCACCCATTATTGCCAAAATCACGACTGCCGCCCAGCCGGCAATTTGCAATGCCAGCGGATGTTTGTAAGTACCGATTATCCTTGATTTTCGGCTCGCTACCAATAAAATCGCGAGCGCAATCGGAAGGACAAAACCATTTAATGTACCGACAAAAACGAGTACTTTGACGGGGCGCCCGACGAGCAGAAAAATGAGCGTGGAAACAGTGATGAAGGCAATGGTAATGTAGGTGCGGTATTTTTCAAGAAACGGATGAAATGATCTCAAAAACGAAACCGACGTATATGCCGCTCCGACAACCGAGGTGATCGCGGCACTCCAAATCATCAGCCCAAATAATTGTCTTCCGAATGTGCCAGCGGCATTTTCGAAAATGGAGGCCGTGGGATTGTCCGGATTAATGTTCGCGCCCGCCATCACGATTCCCAATGTTACCAAAAACAAAAGATACCGGATCACAGCTGTAACCAAAATCCCCGTCGATGCGCTCCGATTGACTATTCCCAGATCACTCTCCCCTTTTATTCCAGAATCCAGCAGCCTATGAGCCCCGGCAAATGAAATATAGCCTCCTACTGTTCCGCCGACTAAAGTCAGGGCGGCAATTGAGTTGAATTCCTGCGGAATGAATGTTTGTTGGAGAGCCGCGCCTAAAGGCGGGCTTGTTGTGAAGGTGATGTATAAAATTAATGCGATCATGATGAAGCCCAGGATTTTGGCGAAGCTGTCCATTGCCTTGCCGGCTTCTTTGAAAGAGAAAATCGCGACGGCGATGGCTGCGCTGGCGACTGCCCCGATTTCGACGGGGATTCCTGTCATGGCCTCAATACCTAATCCGGCCCCGGCTACATTGCCAATGTTGAAAGCCAATCCGCCGATTACGATCAGAAATGCCAGCAGGTAACCCAAGCCAGGGAATAATGCGTTTGCAAGATCCTGAGCGTGTTTTCCGGAGACGGTAATGATTTGCCAGATGTTGAACTGGACGCAGAGATCAATGATCACAGACAACAAAATCACGAACCCAAAGCTGGTGGTGAGCTGCTGGGTGAAAACGGTCGTCTGCGTCAGGAAGCCGGGCCCGACGGCGGAAGTTGACATGAGGAAGGCGGCTCCGAGAAGGGTTTTGGAGGTTTTGTTTGACATTGAAAATTTAACCATAACCCCCGCCACCGGGAGTTTCTATAATCAAAATATCATCTTTTTGAACTTCCAGGCTGCATATTCCTGGCAGTTCAGAAACTTCACCATTTGTAATCAGCGTATGCCTCCCGCGCTCGCCGTCTTCTCCACCATTTAATCCGTAAGGCGCCTCATTCCGATGCTGGCCTAGCAGCGTAACTTGCAGAGGTTCAAGAAACTGAATTTTTCGGATGATCCCGTCGCCACCATTAAATTTTCCCCGCCCGCCGGAATTTTTTCGGATTCCAAATTCCAGCAGACGCACCGGATATTTGCGCTCCAATTGCTCGGGATCGGTAATGCGCGTGTTGGTCATGTGCTGGTGGACTGCCGAGCGCCCGTTGAAGCCGTCTCCCGCGCCAGTACCTCCGCCAATTGTTTCGTAGTAGCCAAAGTGATCATTCCCAAACAGAAAATTGTTCATAGTCCCCTGACTGCACGCCGCCAGGCCAAATGCTTTCAACAAAGTATCCACCAATCGCTGACTTACCTCTGTATTCCCGCCGACGACAGCCGGACATTCCAGCGGATCATCTGAAAAATCAGGATGCAGAAAGCTGTTTTCAGGCAAAATAATTTCGACGTTTTTCATTAGACCATCATTCAGTGGAATTTCTTTGTTGACCAAAAGTCGCAATACGTACAAAATCGCGCTGTACAAAATCGAAATGTTGGCATTCAAATTGTTGGGATGTACCGGCGAAGTTCCTGTAAAATCGAAGATCTGTTTTTCATCATTCACTAATATTTTTACCTGAATCCGATGCCCATTGTCTAGCAATTCCGTTGCTTCAAACGTCTGGTTGTGATAGGGTTTCAGTGCAGTTTGTAATTGAATGATTGCGCTTTCTTTTAGCAAAATCATATATTTCCGCACCTCGGCCAGTCCATGTGTTTTTACCAATGTCAAAAGCTGCTCGCTACCTTTTCGCAATGCGGAAAGTGCGGCGATGATGTCGGCTTCGTTGGAAAGAAATGAGCGGGTAGGATAGGAGCCTTCGCAAAACAATTTCCGCATATTATCCCATTGAAAATCATCGGATTTGACCAGATATTGAGGCACGATCACAACTCCTTCCTCAGCAAGACAGGTCGCATCCGGCGGCATAGAACCAGGCGTTTTTCCTCCGATTTCAGCATGATGCGCGCGGTTGATGACGTAGCCGATACATTCATTTTCATCTTTAAAGACGCCTGAAATCAATGTAATATCGGGCAAATGTGAGCCGCCATATTTCGGATGATTCGTGATTACCACGTCGCCCGGACCGATTTCAATTGCTTCTTTGACCAGCCGGCCGCAAATGCCCATACTTCCCAAATGCACCGGAATGTGTTGTGCATTGACCAACAGCTCACCTTCCGCGTCGAGCAATGCACATGAGAAATCCAGCCGTTCCTTTACATTGACAGAAAAGGCAGTGCGCTGCAATTGAACACCCATTTCCTCAGCGATGGCTTTGAAACGGTTTGTGAAAAGCTGCAATGCGACGGCTTCGCTGTGCTGCTCGCTGGCGATTTCAGTTTCTTTGGTTTTGAGAATAATGGCGTCCTGATTGTCTTGGATAACTAATTTCCAACTTTCGGGAATGTAGGAAGTGGACGTATTGCTAAGCAAAATGGCGGGACCGGTGATCTGTTCTCCGGGTTTGAGTAAATCCCATTCGTAGATATTTGCTAATGTTGAGTCGGTTTCAGCATGAAGAATAGTTATTGTTTTAATTGGAACAACTTCCTGTCCTTCTTTTCTGACATTTTCAAATTCTGATTTAACACCTTTCTCCTGTAATTTGAGTTTCAGGCTTTCCAGTTCGACTATCAGATTGGCTGGGTAGTAGCCAAATTGTGCCCGATAGCTTTTCTCAAAATCAGCGATCGTATTTTCTCCATCGTAATCAGTTTCAATTGTGTTTTCTTGACCCGCAAATCGCAAAAAGCAGGTGCAAAAAGCAACTTCGAAACTTTCGACATTTTGTGCTTTCAGGATATTTCCGGCAGCTGTTGTCAATTCATTTTTCCAAAATTCAATTTGATTTTGTGAATTATTCCACGGCAGCAAGATTTGTTTTGAAACAATAGTACTTACCAATGCTTCTCCAATTCCGACCGCACTGAAAAGTCCAGCGTCATAAGGAATAATTACGGAATTCATATTTAGTAATTCCGCTAATTGACAAGCATGCAAGCCGCCCGCGCCACCAAATGCGATCAATGCAAATTCAGCAGGGTTAATGCCTTTTTCGACGGAGATTTTACGGATTGCGTCGGCCATTTTTTCATTAGCAATCCTTTCGAGGCCTTTTAAGATTTCTGTTGATGCTAATGTTTTACCGGTCTTTTCAAAGATTAAGTTGATTAATTCATGGAGTTTTGCGATAGCCGCATTTGCGTTTACAGGAATACCAAATTTCGAAGCATCCAACTTTCCGAGTAGCAAATTCACATCCGTAATCGTCAGCGGGCCGCCTGCTCCATAGCAGGCCGGCCCAGGCGATGCCCCCGCACTTTCCGGCCCGACTTGCAATGAAAATCCGTCAAACCAGCAGACAGAGCCACCTCCTGCTGCAACGGTTTCTATGGCAAGTGTCGGATTGTGAAATTCAATGCCGTCAATTTCTGTAATGTATTTCAACTCCGGCTCGCCGTCGATCAATGCGGTATCTGTGCTGGTACCACCCATATCGAAAGTAATCGCTTTGCTGAATCCCAGGCGTTTCGCGGTATTTGCGGCAGCAATCATGCCGCCTGCCGGACCACTTAGCAGACTATCTTTCGCCCGAAATACGCTCAACTCTGCCAGGCTCCCGGTGCTGGTCATGACTTTCAAAGTTCCTTCCGGCAGCTTGCTTTTTATATTAGACAAATATTGATCGAGAATCGGATCGAGGTAGGCATTTACGACGGCAGTTTGCGTGCGGCGGAGGTAGTGCGAAAACGGAAAAAGGTCAGCAGAGGCCGAAATGTATTTAGCTCCATTTTCTCTCAGCGCATTTGCAATGTCATTTTCGTGCGTGTTGTTTTTGTAGGAATGTAAAAAGGAGATAGCTACTGACTTGTAATCAGTTGGTTGGATTGCGCCCGGTAATGTTAATTCCTGCAAAATATTCCCTTCCGCATCCAGGCGCTCTTCGATTTCCTGCACGTCTGCATAAAGCAATTTTGGTTCCGGAATATTCAGCTGAAAAAGTGACGGCCGCTGCTGGGTACCAATGTAAAGCAGGTCTTTAAAGCCTTTTGTGACCAGTAGAAGCGTTCTCGCACCTTTTCTTTCCAATAAGGCATTGGTGCCTTTGGTGGTGCCGAGCCGCATTTCAATCGGAGGCAGCGGCTGGTTTAACGGTGTGTTGGTCAAAAGGCGTGCTGCCAAAATCGGAGCCTCTTCGCCGGTTGTGATTTCAAAATCAGCGGGAGCCTCAATTTTGAATTGTGTGCTTAACGTTAGCTGATTCGCAAAAGTGCTGATATTGCGAATCTTACAAGTTTTATTTTGCCCCAGCAACCGAAAAGTATAGCCTTCCAAAAGCGCATCACCAAAAGCCCATTTTGATTCAAATTCAAAAACGCCGGGCGCCAGTTCTTGGGTAATCCTCCCACGCAGGCAGCTGGAACTTAACACTTTTATTCTGGTCTTGTTTCCCTTGGGATCAATGGCGAGGCAGTCTGTAAAAGTACCACCGGTATCGATCCAGATTTGCCAGGGGTTTTTAGAATTACTCAAAATGAGGATTTATAGATGTTTTTTACAAGTTAGCAGGCATTTTGCTTAAATGCGAAATCATTGTATCTTAAATTAGTTAACTCGTAAAAACGCGATTATGGAGGTTAAGGAACGACTTATTAGTCAGATTGGTGAGATACTATGATTGCATCTCTTGAGAAATCCGAAATAGAAATCGAGGAAGGTAATGCACATGAAGATGTAATGAAAACACTTAAAGAATGGCTCAAAGGACGATAGTTTGGTCACCCAATAAAATCCCACCTACGGATCGATAGATGCTAATTACCCCAACCCTTCAATAAACCCCTTCTGATACTCCCTCGGCGACAACCCTGTCGTCTTCTTAAAAACCCTGTTAAAATTAGTCACATTGTCAAATCCGGTTTGGTAACTGACGTCCGAAAAGCCTTCAAATTTTCCTGAGAGGATAATTTTGCAGGCTTCGTTGATGCGGACTTCGTTTAGGAAGCCGATGAAAGTTTTGTCCGTGTGCTTTTTAAAATAGCGGCAAAATGCCTGGGGGGTCAGGCTGGCGATTTCGGATATTTCGGCGAGGGTAATGTGTTTTTTGTAGTGTGAAACGAGGTATTGGAAAATCCGATCCATGCGGATACCTTCCACCTCCGAAATCCGGTGCTCGCTGCTGCTGGTGGCCAACGGTTTCAGGTCACGAGTGGTAGTGAAATGATGCAGCAGAGAAATGAAGGATGCAATGCGTTGACTTTCTTTGGTTTGCATCACTTCCATGATCGATTTCTTGATGATATCCGATTCTTGTCCGGCAATCTGAAAACCATTATGCAAACCATTAACAAATCTTCGGATACCCGTCATCTCCGGGAGGCTTAGGATGTTTTGGGATAAATGTGCGGGATCAAAAAATATCGATACTGAGTGGATTTGCTTTTGCTCGGTGCCGCTAAAATAGGATTCATCGCTCTTGAAAATGTGGGATTGGTTCGGCCCTATAATGTATACTTCGCCGCTCTCGAAACGCTGCATGTAATTGCCGGCAATGAGAATGCCCGAGCCTTCCATCACCCACTCGATCTGTACTTCCCGATGCCGGTGCAGGTGGTTGTAGTAATGCGGAAGAATGCTTTCCTGCACCACCACCGTACTTTCCTTAGGGACCGGAATTGTGAATTGTACAACTTTCATGGGCACTTTTTTAAACAAATAATCCTGAGCGCCAGCATTCTGCGCCCAGGATTAAAAGCTTCATTTTCATTAATTTATTTGCTTAGCACGGCTTGTTCTTTCACAACCGTCATCACGCCTTTCATCAACCGCCAGTGGCCCGGGAATGTGCAGACGAACGGATATTCGCCGACTACATCTGGCACCACGAATTTCAGACGGAATGTCTGGCCTGGGTTTACCAGCGGGGTTGCTGCCAAAACCTGCGGAATGTTCGGAACGTAGTTTTTCTCGGCTCCGTCTTTCGCAGTGATCATTTTGTCAGCCGCTGCACCGATAATCTCGTAAGATTTTGGTTTTCCAACGACCACATTGTGCTGCATCGCATCCGGGTTTTCAAAAACGAGCTCAACCGTTTTTCCAGCGATTACTTTGAATTCTGTTACGCTGAACTTCATTTCTTCGCGGATGGCCTTGATGTTGACGATCTGCACATTCGGATCGGTAGTTACTTCTTCTTTGATGCCATAAGATTCGAGGAATGTTGTGTACTTCGCAGTCTGGTCGTCGGAAATGGTGTTTTTGATTGAGGCAAGATATTTTTTGCTTTCATCATTGGCTTTTTCCTGGCGTTTCGGGTTCCACGCGCCGATGATACCTTTCATCACCGCGTTGCGTCCCTGTAAGTCAATGGTTTGCGCAGTCTGGATTAATTTAATCACATCATCACCGCTCGCATAAGAGGTATATCCTCGCACGGCACGTTCCAATGCAAAATCCGAAAGCTTGTCGAGGCGGCGCACTTCGAAGGTTTTACTCATGGTGTTGTTTTTGATCTCATCCTTTTCTGGGACAATATTGTCCACATCCACCGTAGCGGTAACATTTACTTTTCCAGCTTCATCAGAAGTAAAACCAAAACCCGATTTCCATGGACCATTGTTACCTTCCACCAGTTTTACGGTTTCACCTGGAGCGATTCCATTTGTAAGTTGACGGCTGATATAGTTTGTATTTAGAGAGCGGCTTCGAATACCTACATTCACGACGGGCACTGTTCCTTTTGGAACCGCGACGCTGCCCTGGTTGGTAATGTCAATTACAACCCGCGCATACTCACGTACATACGGCGTTTTTGGTTCGATGGTAATGTTGGTGATCGCCAATTCCGCCGATCCTTGCACGGTCGGTTGCGCCGCAGTTTGATGGTCGCGGTGCATGGTTGAATGATCTACTGCCGCCGTCTCGTGGTTGCTCATGCCAGGCTGCGTTGCGCCTACTTTGCCAACACGTTGCGCTAGATATTTCTCACGCAGAGAACCGTTATGCGAGTTCAGAACTGCTGCAAATGCATCCGGCATCCAGCGATCGTCGGCCTGCGGATACGAATCCATTAAAGCCAGCACCGCGCTTTCGATTTCCGGCGTGTAAGGAATTTCCGAGAATGCCAGCAATGTATTCAGCACCACCAGCGGCTCTTTATCATGCAGTGCATCGGCAGCCAGCAGCGCCTGACCTGTAGCAGCGTTGTGAGGCAAAACTTGTACGGCCGTTTTACGAACGTCATTTGAAGGATGTTTCAAAGCTTCGGTAACAGACGCTAAAACCTGTGGATCAGAAATGGCATTCAGTCCGTTTAATGTCCAAAGAGCGTGGATCGCAGCCGTATTCAGCCCGATTTCGTCTACCGATTTGTCTTTAACCAGCTCCACTAATTTTGGTACAACATCTTTATTCCCACGCTCTACCAGCAATCGCTGAGCGTGACTGCGCCACAGCATATTGTTGTTTTTCAAGGTCGCTACCAATTCATCCGGGCGGTCTTTGCTCAAAGTGATCGGCGTATATTTCGGTGCGTTTTTCCAGCCAATGCGATACAGACGGCCATGCGTAAAATCACGCAAATCAGTCTGGTAAGCATTTCCTTTTCCGTTTTCTGATCCTTTTGGAGTCGGGTTATGCTGGATAATGTAACTATACCAGTCGGCTACCCAAACTGCACCGTCAGGACCTACTTCTGCAAACACTGGGGCAACCCACTCGTCGGCACCCGCCAATAAGTTGAAGCCCAATGCATCTTCGAAGTCCGTACCTTTTTTTGTTTCAATGTTCTGGTGCAAAATGTGCCCGGTAGGCTCGGAAACGAAAGCTACTCTGTTCCAATACTTTTTAGGATAAGCTCTTGCCGTGTAAAAATTATGTCCGGCTGCTGCGGTAAATCCGCCGAAAACGTCTACCTGACGCACTTTTGGTGTAATCGGCTGCATATCTTTATGCGTATCCGTGCTGCGGCTTCCGTTATCTACTTTGCTTTTGCCAAAATAGCGGTTTGGGATCGCAGAGTACCAGCCGTGTGAGTTGTTAGCAGTAGATCCGAAAAGGTCACCCGCTTCATTGAAACCCAATCCCCAGGTGTTATTGGAAGTCTTTGCAACAATTTCCATGTCGGTACCATCCGGCTTGAACCGGAAAAGCGCCTGACCAAAATCCAATGAATCTTTTTGTCCGAATTTCCCTTTGAAACCGGAATAACCCACTGCACCATAAACCCAGTTATCAAACCCATAATGCAGGTTTGAAGGACCCGCGTGAGTATCTCCTGTACCAAAACCGGAGAACAAGATTTTCTTCACATCCGCTTTGTCATCGCCATTGGTATCCTGCAAGAACAGCATGTGCGGTGCCTGTGAGACGATCAAACCGCCATTTGCGAAAACCAAACCGGTCGGAATGCTCAGGTCGTCCGAGAATTTCGTGAATTTATCGGCCTTACCATCTTTATTGGTATCCTCGCAAATCAGGATGTAATCGCTGCCACCGGTATCTTTTCTTTCGTTTGGATAATCTTTGGTGATCAAAACAAATAACCTTCCGCGCTCATCCCAGGTCATCGCGATCGGGTGCATCACGTCAGGTTCGTGAGCGAAAACATCCAGTGTAAAATCAACCGGAATTTGAATGTGTTTGACCGATTCTTCGGGAGAAAGCGGCAATTGTTGCATCTGAGGGCCAGGGCGCTGCTCGTAGTTGGGCAGTTTGGCTTCGCGGTATTCAAATGGTTTCGGTGCAAGTGCAGTCAAAGCAGCTCTTGCTTCATCGTTTACCGCCCAAAGAATCCCTTTTTCAATCAAATCCTGAAAACCAGGCACTGCCCAGGTACGCTCGTCGTGACCATAAGCGGTGTAAAAAATGCGGCCTTTTCCATGCGTTCTTACCCAGGTATACGGCTCTTTCTGTACGCCAGGCTTATCTTTTTCCTGATCTTTTCCAATCGTACGTTCCGTCAAAACAATGTTGTCGGGCTGCAATAAGGTATGCAGGTAAGTCTCGTCGATGGTTTTGAAAGGCTTCACACCTGCAATCGCAGGGTGATCAGGTTTTGTCCAAACCGGTTGAATGGTATCAAAAGTATGTCTCCAAAACTGCCCGCCGATCAGCTTCACGACTTCCGGATTGTTCCTGAAACAATAAGAAGCGCAGTGGATCGGAATAAAACCTTTTCCGCTAGCTACATAGTCAAGCAAGGCCTTGGCTTGCGGCGGGGCGATGGAATCCCAGTTGGCGTACAACATCAATGCATCGTACTTGTTCAAAGTCTCGGCATTGAGGTCGTTGAGATTGTCGGTATACGTAAAGTTAAAGCCCTTTGGGCCCAGTGCAGCCATAATTTGCGGCACACGTTCGGCGGGTTTATGATGTCCGTTATCCCCCAAAAAGAGAATTTCGAGACGCCGCCCTTTCGATGTTTCCTTCGCGGAAGTGCTTTTCATAGCCGCATTCTGTGACGATTGCTGCGACGCACACCCGAGGAGAACAATACCAAGGATAAAGGATAACGCTTTGGTTTTCATTGAGTTTGATTGTTTCTGTTGTAATTAGTGGCATCGTGCTAGCCCTTCGACTCCGCTCAGGGTGACAACGCGTTTTTGTCACCCTGAGCGGAGTCGAAGGGCTAGCACGATGCTTCTTTTATAAACTTTTAAAATCAGGCAACTGAATCAACGCCCCGCCCTGCAATGCCGACTCATGCGCCAAAATTCCGACACTTGTCCAGTTCGCTGATTGCCATGCGTTCGGGAACGGATCGCGATCTTCAATTAATGCGCTGATGAACTCGTGGCAAAGATGCGGGTGCGAGCCTCCGTGGCCGCCGCCTTGTACAAACGATAAATGCGCGTTGTCTTCCAGGTTATACACGCCGTGACCGGTAAATGCGCGGATTTCTTCCGGCAAATAATGTGCGTAATCCGGCGTAGTCACTTTTTCAGGAATTTCGTGCTCCGGTTTTTTCGCTGTATGGATCACAGGATCTTCGCCTTCGATCAGCGGCCATTCAAACGATTTTTTGCTTCCGTAAACTTCAAAACTCTCGCGATACTGGCGTGCCACATCGAATAAAGAGCGATAAACATAAGCTGACAAGTCACTGTCTTTGAACTTGATATGAGCCGATTCAACTGCAAAAGGTGAGTTGTGAATCTTCGCCAGATCTTCGCTGATCGTGCCCGAGCCGAAGCACGACACATACTCCGCTTCCAGTTTCAGCAAACCGGCCACTGGTCCTACGCAGTGCGTGGCATAGTGCATCGGCGGCAAGCCAGGCCAGTAATCAGGCCAGCCTTCCATATCCTGCTGATGGCTTGCTTTCAGGAACTGCACTTTTCCCAGCTCACCTTTTTCATATAACTCCTTGACAAACAGGAATTCCCGCGCATAAACCACGGTTTCCATCATCATATATTTTTTGCCCGATTCTTTGGTCGCCTTCACGATTTCGATGCAATCTTCCACGCTCGTCGCCATCGGTACGGTGCATGCTACGTGTTTTCCGGCGCGCAATGCTTTTAATGTTTGCTCGGCGTGGTTGGGGATCGGGGAGTTAATGTGCACCGCGTCTACATTCGGGTCAGCCAAAAGGTCGTCGTAGCTCGTGTAACGTACCTCAATTCCGTACTGGTCGCCCACCGCATTGAGTTTAGACTCGGTGCGCTGGCAGATGGCGTACATGTTTGCATAGGGATGTTGCTGGTAAATGGGGATAAATTCGGCTCCGAAGCCCAATCCGACAATGGCAACATTAATTTTTTGGGACATGCTACTAAACAGGTTAATTGATTAAGTTAGTCAAAAGGTTAGGTATTCGCTTGTTCGGCGCTGATTTTAAAGGTTCAGCGAATACAAATGCCACGTTATTATGCAGATTTTGGCAATACAATTTTAAAGTAAAATAATGCTAAAAACTTTACGTCTTTTGATTAGTACTGACTTTATTTTGACTACCATATCAATTAAATGAGAAGTTTGTTGCAAAAAATAGACATAAAAACCCACTTATGATCAGACACGCAGTTCCAGCAGACAGCCCGGCAGCAGTTCCGTTAATCATACTGGCGATGGACCAGATTGCGCTTTCCTTCGCGAATGTTGACAAACCAGAGGAAGCAGTGCCATTTTTTAAGTCATTTTTTGAAACTGAAGGGAATCAGTACGGCTATCAAAATACCCTTGTTTTTGAAGAAGATGCGGAAATCGTAGGCTTGATCCTCGGTTACGATGGTGGAAAATTGCATGAATTGAGGCAGCCCGTTTTAAAGGAAATCCGGAAGTCACAGCCGGACTATACACTTTCTAACGAAACCGAGGCTGGCGAATTTTACATTGATTGTCTGGCAGTTAGTCAAGAACATCACGGCAAAGGAATTGCGAAAAAATTAATCCGGGCGCTTTGTGACCACGCTGCTTCGCTCGGGTACAAAAAAGTTGGGCTGATTGTAGATCAAGTCAATCCGAAAGCCAGGAAATTATATGAAGATGTAGGTTTTCAGGTTTTCGGCGAAAAGGATTTCGTCGGCCACAGGTATGACCACATGGTGCGAGAAGTATTATAAAAAGCGAAGTAGTATCAAAATGACCCCTGAACCCATGAAACAGCGGCTTGTATCGCTCGATGTCCTTCGCGGACTGACCATGATCCTGATGACCATAGTGAACAATCCCGGCGATTGGGAGCACGTATATGCACCCCTGTTACACGCGGAGTGGCACGGTTGTACACCTACGGACCTGGTTTTCCCAACATTTCTTTTCATCGTCGGCGTATCGGTCGTACTGGCGTCTGCGCCTAATGTCAGCGACCAAATTATCCTGCAACGAATTGTCACCCGCACATTGCGGATCTTCTGTCTGGGACTTTTCCTGAGCTTTTTTAGCCGGATACAATTTGCTGGGTTGGAAGATGCAGCCTTACTGGCTTTCAGACTGGCGATTACGGCAGTCGTGGTAGTGGCGTTATTTGGTAATTACGACAGAAAACTGCAATTCTGGGTCGCAATCGCCTTATTTACTATCATGTTAATCTTGGCTTTCGGCGGATTTGAGGATTTCAAAACCGTCCGCATTCCCGGCGTTTTGCAGCGCATCGCCATCGTTTATCTCATCGTCTCGCTGCTTTATTGGCGGACTGGCTGGGTCACGCAGGCAATCGTCGGCGTAAGTGTTTTACTAATTTATTGGGCAATCATGACATTGATCCCCGTGCCGGGAATCGGAGAACCAAACTTTGAAAAAGGCACAAACCTGGCCGCCTGGCTGGATAACTTCCTGCTTCCCGGCCACTTATGGGCAACTTCCAAAACCTGGGACCCGGAAGGAATCCTGAGCACATTACCCGCCATCGGCACCGGCATCGCGGGCTTACTCGCCGGAGCATTACTCAAATCCAATCTGGAAAAGCCGCGCAAAGCGTTCTATCTTTTTGTTGCCGGATTAGCAGGCGTACTAATCGGCTTTATTTGGAGTTTCGTTTTTCCTCTCAACAAGGCACTCTGGACCAGCAGCTTCGTCCTCTACGCCGCCGGCTGGGCACTGATTTGTCTGTCAATTTTATTTTATGTGATTGATATAAAAGGTTTTAAAAGCTGGACAGCCTACTTCGTCATGTTCGGCGTGAATCCGATGGTCGTCTTTTTCTTCTCCGGCATCATCATCAGGCTGCTCAATGTGGTAAAAATCACAAACCCCGCCAAGCCATCTGAGCAAATGAATCTTGTGCCTTATTTTTACCAATATCAGATAGTTCCGAGGTTCGAAAGTCCGTACAATGCTTCGCTGGTGTACGCTTTGCTTTATCTGCTGATCTGGTCGGTGATTTTGGTGGTGCTGTGGCGAAGGAGATTGGTTTTTAAAGTCTAATTTCCATAAGATGCACGCCTAAGAGCCAGCGGCTCGACCGATCTCATGGCCCCGGATTTCAATCCGGGAGCCTCCGGTGCTGTGGCTGATCCACGGACTGAAGTCTGTGGTTAAGATATCGGTCGAGCCTCTGGCTCTTGTTAGTTGTTGTTTTATATTTTTATCGTTGACCTCTTTCCAGCCTCGCAATAAAAGTCGCTGTCCGAAGATTATTTACAATATGCACCCGCATCTCCGGCGTCACCCGCGCCAGATTTTCGGTAAAAAGAAAATTCTCCACCATCACATGAAGCGATTCAATCATTTCAGCAGCGGAGTCTCTTCTGAAAAATTCGTCGACAATGTTCAATTGGCTCAATGTTGCCTGATCAGCAGCCTTAGTTTGTTGTGATTTTGAATCTTGGTGATTGTTCATAGTTTTGTGAAAGTTTAATTGTAATTGATTGAACTGAACCCGGATGTAATGTTTTGCGACTGTACTCCGGGTTTTTCTTTGCGCCCATCTGTGGAATTTTTCCAAATTTTGGCGCGAAATTTTTTTACTTTAATTTAAAAGTGATGAGTGTTTTTTCGTCCACATCCCCAAAATCTGATAATATATCCTTCATACGTTTGTGCGATATCCCTTTGTTATATGTGAAGTCCCGCCAGCCATTTAGATATTTTCCAACCTTAACATCTGCTGGTAAAGCTGGGTAAATATTTTTTAGCCACCACTCAAATGCTTCTTCAATGGAAGAGAATTTTTTCATATTACAAATATAAGCGTCTGTGGAAATATTCCAAATTGAAGGTGTCTTAACTTGAAATATAATTTACTCCGTTTTGTATAAAACCTCTGTTCTTACTTCTATTTCGCCAAACTCATTAAGTATAGTTTTCATTCTTTTCTCGGTAATACTTCCGTTATGCGTATAATCCCTCCAAGCATATGTTAAACGTCCTTTCTTCTGGTCTGCGGGAAGTTTTTTGTAGGTGTTTTCAAGAAACCATTTGAAAGCCTCGTCGATCGATGAAAATTTAATAGTCATTTTGGTAAATACTTAATAATAGTCTGAATCTCAAATTCACCGTATTCCGATAAAATTTCCTTCATCCTTGCATGGGATATTCCTCGTTTGTGAGTGAAATCTCTCCAAGCGTAGGTAAGTCTTCCTTTCTTAGCCTGAGCGGGCAATGTGGGATAAATTGTGGCAAGCCACCATCCAAAAGCTTCGTCAATCGAGTTAAAAGTTTTCATTCAGTCGCTTTTCGTACATTTCAAGCTCTGCAATACCTTCCAAAGTGGTAGGGCCGGTGATTGGAAAATGTTTTTGTTCATATTCTAGCAAAGCGAGTGCGATCGCAAGAATTTCATCTGACTCTTCGGCGGTCACGTTACACTCACCCTTTTTCATCAAAGCATCAACCTTATTGAGCAGCTTTCTGTACTTTTTCTGATTTGTCACGAGATATTTATTGACCAGTGTAGACATGACAGTAAGAAATGTTTGATCGGCTAAAATGTAACACAAAAAGTATTGTTTCCTAATCCGTTTATTTGCTGGTAACAAGAGTTTTTAAAAGGTATCGCTTCAACTTTATGACCGCCACTTTACTGCGAAAACCGGTTAAACAAGAAATCTAATTTCCTGTTTAACCGGTTTTCGTTATTGCGTTTTATGAGAGCCAGAGGCTCGACCGATATTTTAACCTCGGGTTTTAACCCGAGGCAGGCATGACCCAGACGCTTGATATGACTGGTGTTGACTGATACTCAGTCGGCATCTCGCTCCTTGTCTCTCCGGGTTGAAACCCGGAGTTAGGACATCGGTCGAGCCTCTGGCTCTTGGTGCTACAACTGCTCGATCCTTCTCTTGATAAACCCCAACCCATCCCGCATCAACTGCTCTTCCGAATCAAACATCTTCCGCCAGATATTAGCCACCGGCAGCTTCGGACTAAATGCTTCAATGCTGAGCCAGCCGTCATAATTAATGTCCTTAATCGCCTGAAAAATACCGTCCCAATCCACATTTCCTTTGCCAGGCGTGGAGCGGTCGTTTTCGGAGAGTTGTATGAAGGTGATATCGTTGGCGGCTTTGCGGATGGCGTCGCCGATGTTTTTTTCTTCGATGTTGGCGTGAAAGGTGTCGAACATGATTTTGCAGCTCGGGTGGTTCACCTCTTTCACAAAACGCATCAGCTCGTCGGTGCAGCTGGTCAGGTATAATTCAAAACGGTTGAGGTATTCGAGGCCGAGTGTAATGTCCAGCGATTCGGCATAATCCGCCACTTCGCGGATGCCTTCGAGGCCCCACTGCCACTCTTCCTCGGTAGCCGGCTGACCGGTGAAAACACCCAACGCAGAATGATAAGGCCCCATCAGTCGGGTTGCGCCTAGTACCAGCGAGCAGTCAAGTGCACTTTTCAGATGGTCGATCGTGTGTCTGCGCATTGCAGGATCGGGGCTGATCAGATTTTGGTCCGGGCCGCAAATCGTGTCCGTTTCGCAGGCAAGTCCCAGGCTGTCAAGCTTTTTCCGGAAGTTGAACCAATGTTCCGGATTTGTATTAAATATAGGCACTTCCACGCCGTCAAAACCGATTTCTTTAATCAATTCCAATGTTGGAAAAAGTCGGTCGTCAATTTCAGTCCCCCACAAAAGGAGGTTCATGCTGTATTTCATCAAATGCAAAATTTAACTGTAAAATCGTCGGGCAAGTAATATCCGTACAATTTTACAGCAAAAAAATACCCTTTATTTGATTCGTTTTGACAAGTACTGATTTGATCTTGATATACACAAAAAAGCAGCTCCGGCCTTCGGACCGAAACTGCTCTAATATTTTCAATGTAAATGTTATTGTACCCTGGTGAAAATCAGTTGGTTGTTATTCTCGTAAAACAAAACAAGCCGGTTTGCCTTCAAGTCATAGACATTCACATTCGGCAATGCATTCACAAACAGGTTTCCCCAGGTTGTTTCCGCTCTTTCAGTACCGCCGCCGCCGATCTGGATGGTATTTTGCTGGGCGGTTTCATAAAATCCTGTGAGCAGATTGCTGGAAGACGTTCCTTCCAATTCGCCTTTTTCTTTAAAATTCAAACTTACTTCAAACTGGCCTTTCGCCGGAGCAGGTTTTTTAATGGTCACGTTATCCTGCACAATGCTTTCCAATTCCCACTTACCTGTGAGCTCCATATTACTGTTGATTGTGGTTGTTTTTCCACAGCCCGCCAACACAAAAACAAGCAGCAACGATACTGCCGGATGTACAAAGCTTTTCATAATGCTTAAAAAGATAACAGAGTAACGAAATGAAGACATGGTGTCAAATAAAGGGTTGCAATGGTTAGTTGCGACAGCAGAATATTCCAAAAATTATGCCATTCGCCAAACCGCCTGATAGCATCGATTACAACGCTGACATTACTTGATTCGTTTACCGCTTGCTAAATGAATTTCGGCCGGTAAAATGGTTAAGTAATCGTATTTTGATGTTAGATTTACTGACCCTTAAATTTCAGTGGTAAAATTCAGGAGTTTGTATGAAGGCACCAATTCATAAAAATGTGGAAAGCCAGGTGCGCACAGTAACTGTCCAGGAACTTAAAGCGCCTCATTTTGATCCAAATTGGCATTTCCACCCGCATTACCAGTTATTTACCGTTTTGGAAGGCACCGGAAAACGCCTCATCGGTGATTCTGTCCAGACTTTCGAGCCTGGCGATACCGTTTTCCTTGGCCCTGACGTTCCCCACCTGTGGCGCAGCGATCCCGCCTATTTCGACCAGTCGTCCAACCTCATGACCCACGGCATCGTGCTGTACTTCCAGGAGGATTTTTTGGGCAAAGATTTTCTTGAAAAACCGGAAATGTTAGCGCTCCGGCAGCTACTGATCGACTCCAAAAGAGGCATCGAATACAAGGGCGAACTGAGGGAGCATATACGCAGCGAATTAATGTCGCTCACGCATACCGAAGGTTTCAAAAGCATTTTGCAACTCCTCACATTGCTCGACAAGCTGGCCCACGAAACCGGCGGCAGCCCGATTTCGAGTTATGGATATGTAAATACCTACAAAGTTTCGGAAACCGAGCGCATGCAAAAAGTACACAATTATGTGCTGCAGCATTTTTATCAGGAGATCAGACTGGGCGATGTAGCCTCGCTGGCAGGGATGACGGAGGCCGCTTTCTGCAGATATTTTAAAGCGCGCGCGAACAAGACTTTTATCGATTTTGTAAACGAAATCCGGATTGGACATTCGTGCAAATTATTGCTGGAAGATAAATGGACCATCGCCCAGATCGCCTACGACAGCGGATTTGATTCACTTTCCAACTTCAACCGTAATTTCAAAAAATACATTGGCCAGACACCGCGGGAGTATAAAGGGAATTATTAAGGTTTTATTTTAAAACAACAAACCCGGCAATTTTCGAAGATTTGCCTGGTTTGTTGTTTTAAAATCAATGACTTAACCCTTTACATAATTTGTGCCGTAAGGTGCGCGCTGCGGGCGGGATAACATGGCACTCGCTTCCTTATCTCCAATAAAATCTTCCTTTTTAGGATCCCATTTTAATTTTCGGCCCAACTTCATAGCCGTATGCGCCAGCAGGCAAGCCGTGCAAGAGCGCTGCGCAATTTCGGCATGACTGATCGTTTGTTTGCCACTCTGAATGCTCTCGATCCAGTTCCGGTGCTGCTCCGGACTTTCGTAAAGATGTATTTCATTTTCCCCAATGACTGACCCGAGGATTTTAGGATCGCTTGCATAAAACGCTTCATTTTTCGCAGCCGTCGTAGCGGCCACAGGATCGGACGCAGTCACGCCCACATTGCCGCGGGAAACAAAAATCCATCCATCGGTACCTTCAAATTTGATCCCGTTTGGATTGGTACCGCCAATTTCCATTTCCACCCCATTTGCATATTTGGCATTCACCAAAAAATCTCCGTGCACATCCCACAGTCCTGACCCTTTCGGTGGAAATGTTGCTTTCCCTTCAATTTCAATCGGTCCGGTCAGTTCGGTATCCATGCCCCAATGCGCAATGTCAATGTGGTGCGAACCCCAGCCCGTGATCATTCCGGCACCGAACTGCTCTAAACGCAGCCAGCCCGGACGTTCATTGAGCATGTCGGTCTGAGAATGTACGCGGTCTTTGGTATAATAAACTTCCGGCGTCGAGCCCAGCCACATATTGTAATTCAAATTGGGCGGCACCGGCATTTCGGTCGTAGTCCCACCCGCCGGATCGCCGGGTAAACCCACATATACTTTCTTCAATTTTCCAATCCTGCCATTTCTCACCAGCTCGCAAGTCCGCTTAAACTGCGGCCACGGCGAAACCGAACGCTGCTGGCTTCCGAGCTGAAAAATCACCTTTTTCTTGATGATCATATTTGCCATCGTGCGGCCTTCTTTGATCGTCAGCGAAGTCGGTTTTTGCATATAAATGTGCTTTCCGGCCACGGCAGCTTCCATCGCCGGTTGTGCATGCCAGTGGTCAGGCGTGCTGATAATCACCGCATCAATGTCTTTTCTGGCCAGAATTTCGTGGTAATCATCATACGTTTTTACTTCCAGATACTTCTCTTTTCCAGTCCGTTCAGCATATTTTTTCTCAATCCAAACCTTACCATTTGCCAAACGGTTTTTATCCAGATCCGCCACCGCAATCACATGCGCAGCTTCATTTTTGATCACTTCCGGCAAATCGTGCGAAGAGCCGATCCGCCCGAAACCGATTTGACCAATGTTGATCTTGTTACTCGGCGCATTTTTGCCAAAAACGCTGGCCGGAACGATCGTCGGGAACATCGAAGCCGCAATGATCCCGGCTGTTCCGGTGGCCGCTTTTTTAATAAATGACCTTCTGTCCTGACTAATTTCTTGCTCGTTGTCTTTCATTGGATTAGGAAATAGTATAGTTGACTGATCTATTTTGTGCGCACCGCATCCTGTGGATTGGTTGCGTAAGACTTGCTGTAATTCCGTGGTTTCTGCGGCCCGATCGCAAATTCAATCGCGCCCAGAATGTGGTTTCTCAAATCCTCTTTTTCGTAATCTTCTTTCTGGTGCCCGAGCGAAGTATAAAATGCGCGGCCACCGTCGTATTCATGCCACCAAACCGACGGGAACACATCCCCGAAGGTGTCCAGCGCTTTTCCAGCAGGTTTCTCAATGGTGGTATGATCATTGACAGCCAGCACGTTAAGATTAACCGCCATTTCTTTTACAAAATAAAATTCATCTGTCGGCCGCTTCCAAACCGGTGCTAAATGTGCCAGCGAAGGATTTTTAGGATCAAGGATTTTAACTGAAAAAGCCTGTCCCGGCTCATGCCAGAAAAACGTCCCGCCGAGCATTTCCTTAAACCATTTCCACTTCCGCTCCGTACCCGAAGCTGAATGTATTCCCACAAAATTTCCCCCAGCCTGAATGTACCGCATCAATGCAACCCTTTGAGCATCAGTGTCAAATACGTCATTATTGGTATTTGAAAAAACCAACGCATCATATTGTTTCAAATTCTCATCCGTAAACTTCGAAGCATCCGAAGTAGTATCTACGCCAAACCCATTCTGCCGCCCCAGCGCCTGAATCGCCACCAGCGAATTGGCGATGTTATCATGAACATAACCCTTCCCATTTCGCGTATAAACAAGAATTTTTACCTTGTTCCACTTGATTTTCTGGGCTTGGGAGCTGCTGATTGTGAAAAAAAGAAGTAGAAGTAAAAAGACAGGTTTCAGGTAGTTCATGGTTGTGTTGATATGCGTTTTTGAAAAACTGTAAATATGAAAGCACCGGAGTTCTGACTAATACCTTAAAACCCAATAGAATTCCCCCCATCCACCGGCAGCGAAACCCCGGTAATAAACTTCGCAGCCTCGGAAGCCAGAAAAACCGCCGCCCAGCCAACATCATCCGGTTTTCCCCAGATTCCCATCGGCGTGCGGTCCATCGCTTTGTCGCGGCGAGCAGGGTCACCATTCATGGCGGTGAGCATCATAGGGGTCTCAATAAATCCGGGCGCGATGGCGTTAATGCGAACATTATAAGGGGAAAATTCCGTCGCCAGCGCGTTCACCATACCGCCGACGGCCGATTTGGAAGCTGTATAAGCCACCACGCGATCAATTCCGTAAAGCGCTGCCATCGAAGTAATCATAATGATGGAGCCACGTTTCCGGGCGATCATTTTCTTGCCAACTTCCCGGGTAATTGAAAAAACGGCGTGCAAGTTCGTCTGAACAACTTTATCAAAATCCTCGTCAGTGACTTCGATTGCATGTTTTTTCATGTTGATACCCGCATTGTTGACCAAGATATCAATCTCCCCGATTTGTGATTCAATATCTTCGATCAGCGCAGGTATCGATTTTAAATCAGTCACATCATTGACTAGGTAATGCGCTTTGTCTCCCAATAACGAAACCGCCTCTTGCAACACCGACTCACGCCGGCCGGTAATGACAACTTCGGCCCCCGCCCACACCAAACATTGCGCAATGTTGAAGCCAATTCCGCTCCCGCCACCAGTCACCAGGGCCAGTTTACCATTCAATGAAAAAGTATTTTCAAAAGACATTTATCTCAAAATTTAAATATCACTTTATTCTAGAAACGAGCGCCAAATGCTCATTTCCAATCCTCTTAGTTCCGCCAGTGCTTTCAGGCGGCCAATCGCAGAATAGCCCGGATATGTTCTTTTATGCAAATCGTCCAGCATTTGGAAACCATGATCGGGGCGCATCGGTAGCATTGAATCAGCGTAGCCGAGTGCTGCGCGGCGTTTTTCTTCCTTCAACAAAGCTTTTACCACCTCGTACATATCCACATCCCCACTCAAATGCGGTGCTTCATGAAAATTGAAAGAATGTTGGGAAGCCGGATCAATTTCCCTTTTTGTTGTTCTTAAATGCACAAAATGAATGCGGTCGCCAAACTTTTCGATCATGCCCGGTAGGTCATTATCAGCGCGCACACCCAGCGAGCCGGTGCAAAACGTGATACCATTTGCCCGCACATCGCAGGCCTCCATCAACTGACGCAGATCCGATTCCGTACTCACCACCCGCGGCAAACCCAGCAGCGAGCGAGGCGGATCATCCGGGTGAATGCAAAGATTAATGCCCAGTTCCCCAGCCAGCGGAGCAACTTGCTGAATAAAATAATAGAGATTTTTACGCAGCTCTTGATCGCCGATTTCAGAGTAAGCATTAAGCAAATCCTGAAAATTGGTCAGCTCAAATGCTTCTTCCGAACCCGGCAAACCCAGCAGCACCGTATTGGTCAAAACCGCAATTTCTTCCGGCGACATCCGGCTTAACTTTTCCTGCGCCGAAGCCCTGATTTCCGGCTCATAATCACTTTCAGCGCCGGGCCTTTTTAAAATGTATAAATCAAAAATCGCAAAGTCCTCCCACACAAACCGCAGCGTTTTTTCACCTCCATCCAGCGTATAATCCAGTGCGGTACGCGACCAGTCGAGCACCGGCATGAAGTTGTAGCAAACGGTCTTGATGCCACATTCCGCCAGGTTTCGCAGGGAATGCTTGTAATTTTCAATGTATAAATCTCGCGAAGGAAGTCCCTTTTTAATGTGCTCATGAACCGGCAAACTCTCCACCACCAGCCAGCTCAATGTTGTGTATTTCTGATTATCAGCTTCAATAAGCCGCTTCCGCTCTTCGATCGCCTCCACCGTCCACACATCCCCAACCGCAACCTGGTGCAATGCGCTGACAATTCCGCTGCATCCCGCCTGACGGATATCCATCAACGATACCGGATCATTCGGCCCAAACCAGCGCATGGTATGAATCATTTGTACTTGGTGTTTGAATTTTACTCGATATACATCCAGTAAGTCTTCCCGAAGAAGCTTAGATGTCTTTACCAGACGCAAAGTGTTGGAGGTTTCCCTTACAATTGCGCTGATAAGAGATTGGCAAAACCCCATTTACAAAGCAAAAAAGGACACTATTTATAGTGTCCTTTGAGCGAATAAATCACAATTTTTTGAGAGGAATACATGTAAATCAGCCGGTGCTCTTTGTCGATTCGTCTCGACCATTTCCCGCTGAGATTTTCTTTAAGGGCTTCCGGTTTTCCGATTCCCTGATAAGGGGTTTCTTGAATATTTTCTAGTAGTTGTCTGATTCTCTTAAGAATTCGGGAGTTTCCAGTCTTCTTCCAATAATTAAAATCTTCTTTCGCGTCCGAGGTAAACTCTATTTCCATATTTCGTCGAGAGTTACCGTCGTGGTACGCCCGGCTTTTACATCTTCATCCCCCCTTGTAATTTTCGCTACAAATTCTGGATTGTATAAACTTTCTTCTCGCTGCTCAGTTTTGAAAGGAAGATCCAATGCTTTAAAAAAAGCTTTTAAAGCTCTTTTCTCATATTGGTTTTTCGGTTGTACAATGAAGGTTTCCATAGATTAGATGCTTGAATGTGATCAAAAATAACGATTTGTTCCATTACTTACAATCTCTAAACCAGCAGTTGCAGGCACTCAGTTGGCTATAATTTTGGTCTCAAAACAAAAACCTGCTGCGTCCCTTTCCCGCTACCGGCACTCTTCACCAGCCGGTTAAAAGCCAAAACCCTCCCATCCGCAGACCAGACCAAATTGCTAGGTGCAAATCCCGATGCCTCACTCAGCGCCTTCACACGCTCCGAAAATGGCTCATTTCCAACTTTACACATGAAAATCTTCCCATCGCAAATATAGGTCAGATGTTTCCCGTCGGGATGCCATCTGACATTAATAGCCACATTGGATTCGTGTTCAGTGAGTTGTTCTGGCTTTCCGCCGAGCGGGGACATCGTGAAAATTTGCATTATGCCCTTTTCATCTTTGGCTAGAAATGCCAGCGTGCTGCCGTCGGGTGAGGAGCGGACTACGCCAAGACACCCGGGATTCTTGCTGTCGGCGGTGAATGTTAATCTTCGCTGGACCGTGCCTGCTGGCGGCATGGGGAAGTCGGTTTCTGTTCCTTCAAGCGGACCGAGGGGGCCTGGTTTCGTGATGTCTTCCGGAATGTCTACGATAAAAACTTCGGGTACATCCTTTCCATTTTTATCCTTTACGGTTCCTAAAAAAGCACGGGCGATTTGCCGGGTTCCGTCTTTTTTCAAATAACCATTGGTACCTACCCAGCTATCACTCGCAGCAAGACTGATTTCATCGCTCCCCGGTTTTGGCTCAGGTACTACCCTCACCACCAGCGCGCTAAACCACTCGCCGCTGACATTCTCATCAGATTTATCTACAACAACCGGCCGGATTTTCCTGGAAACACCGATCGTCCGCAGGTTATGTTTTTTGCCTGTTTTATCCTCCAATGCCTTTAAAATGGCATCATTGTAAGTATATCCGATCCATTTTCCATCGCCGCTCCACTCGTGCCGGTGGGTGCCGCCGCGTAGTGCGCCCGGCGTAAAAGGTGGCAAAATGTCTCTGGCATCCATGAAAATCGGCACATTAGGTTTGTCGTCGTAAATGATCACGCCCGACCGCCGCCACTGCTGGAAGGGATTTTCTTTGGTACTATTTTCAAGACCGTGGATAAAAGCAACCGCATTTTCTTTCGGGCTGTAACTCACAGCTCCCGCGCCAGGTCCCCAATCCTGATTATTTTTGATATCAAACAAAACCTGCTTTTCACCCGTCGCAATGTTCACGCGCTCGATCCGGGAAGAAGCCGCGATGCCGCCTTCGTCGGTGCGGGTGTCATAAACCAGCCATTTTCCATCGGGCGAAAAGTTATCATTGTTGTCCAGGTCATGGTGGTAAGTTAAATCGTGGGTGATTTGCTTTTCGTCCAAAGCAGGAATGTGCTGAATATCAGTTTTAAACATAAGAAAACACAGGAAAAGAAAGGCGACAAAAACGTGCATTGTGAATTATTTTTGCGGCGCGGTGATCACGCCCAGATACCTGCCCATCCAGTAAGGCAAAAGCCAAATATCCCCCGCGCTGTGCTCAGAAGCACCATTTCCACCATTCCGGTCGAGGTTGAACATATTGCCATTGTGCCGTTGAACGGGGCGCTCGTCGGGAGGCAGAACTTCCTTCGTGGTCTGTTTGCGGAAGTTGGGTTCCAGCAGTTCAATGTCTTTCCGGTGGCTGTTTTTAATCACCCAGTCGATCAGGTCAAGCGGGTGTTCCTGCAGGTACCAGACTGCTTCATCGAGGTCAAATTCCTTCGCACCGGTTAATGCAGTGAAGATATTCCAGGCACCTTCCTTTTCTGGCCTTTCCACTTGCCAGTGGTCGAGGATCTGCGTTTTGTATTTTGCTTTCAAAGTATCATTTAAAGCATATCGGTACAGGCCCCAGTAACCCACAAAATACATCTCATCGTCGGAGTGGTTCCAGCCGTCGGACATGTGCTTGGCGTGCTCATCCGCATCCGCAGGCGCTTTTCCGATTTCTTTCATCGAGCGCATCATGTTTTCCAGGTAACCATATTTTGTCATCAGCTCGATGGCCTTTTTCTTGTATTTTTCCTTTTTGGTAAAATGATAAGCCGTTTGCAGCATCCCGATAATGTTCGACGAATTCAGCTTCCGGTCGCCCACATTCGTTGGAAATGAATTTACATACTCTGGGTTCCACTTGCCCCACATGGTCGGCTTGCCGTCATAGTCGATGAGGTACATATCGTTCTTGATAATGTGCGACATCACCGTGTCAATCAGCGTAATAGCCCGTTTTTTCATTGAAGGATCATCCACTAATTCCGCCATCGCACCAAAAGCAAAAATGTGCCCGATGATCTCGTCGCTGCTCGTTGTCGATTTCCAATCCCACTCTCTATCGGGTGAATGCTGCCAGCGCTCAATGTCATGCAACTCCTTCATGTGGCCCGACCGCTCGAATGATCTCGCCGGAAAACCAGGGATCGGATTGACGGTATATAACCTCTCCATACCGTCCAGCGCATCCTTGCAATTTGCCAAAGCCTCAGGCGATTTGGTCACCGCATACCTGAAAATCTCGCCGCCGAGGTACATCGAAGTCCATAAGCCATCATTATCCGAATCCTCCATGTAGCCGGTCGAAAGATTCCCATGATCCATCCCGACCAATGTCGCATTGAAACCATTCCGGATATGCCGCTGCCGTACCTGCTCTTCGAAGAGCATCGCTTTGTCTTCCAGGGTCATTGATTTGAAAATGATTTGTCCCAAACCTTTGGTAGTCAGTACCAGAACGGATTTTCTAGGTCCCTCGGCAATGTCGGTAACCTTGTTTCCCGGCAGCCAGCGCTCACCGTTATAGTAGTCGAATTTCCCGTCTTGCCGGAGTGCAAATGCGCCCTCATCCGACCCAAACCAGATTTTTCCATTTACTTCTCTCACCGCCGTAATGTTGGGTACCGGCACTTTTTTCTGGCTTGCGCCGGTTTGTTTGGCGGTCGCAATGTTAAATGTCAGGTAGCCGTCGGTTGTGCCGATGGTAATGGTGGTGTTTTTGTTCGTAATATCAAAAGAAGTAAAATCTGCTCCCACGAGTTGTTTTGAGAGTTTTTTATCTTTTAATGAAAAAGAATACAAGGATTTTTTACCTAAAATCCAGAACTGATCTGCCGTATTCTGGTAGACAATGTCCTGAATGTCGTCGCTATCCAGCTTGCCGCTCCACAGATTTTGGGAATTCCTGATCAGCTGCAAAGATTTTCCATCCGATATCAGAAAGGTCTGGTCTTTACCACCTGCAAAAATGTCCGCGCCGGGCAGTGAATGTTTGGAAAACAATGTCCCAGCCCATGCATTGCTAAAAATCACGGAGTCGGTCAGGTAAGTAAACTGGTTTTCGTAAGCCGTGATCGCTGAGATTTTTTTGTATTTTAAAAATCGGTAAGTATTGTCAGGGACGACTTTTCCGGGGTATAAAAACTCGCCATCGTAAACATGCTGCAAACCTTCTTTTGCTAAAATCTGAATGTTGCCATTCCGGTCGGAGGCGGCTTGTAGAAGGTCTGTTTTGTTATCTGAATAATATTTGATGCTGTAATCCTGCAAATAAGGTTTGTCTTTGTAAACCGCCTGGGCACGGGTATCCGGTTTATAGAATGCGGAAATGATGAAGATGAGGAGTGATACGTGGGTTTTCATAATTAGCAGAGTTAAATTTTACTTCGTAGGATCGACAACTACATATTTGATCGACTTTTTCCCTTTTTCTGGGTGGTGCGAGTAAGTCATGTGCAGCAATCCGTCTGGTGTCTGGATTAGGCAAGGGTAGGAGTAGCCCCCTTTTTTCGTCGTGTCGTTTTCGATGAAAGCTTTTCGTTTCCAGGTTTTTCCTTCATCGTCCGAAAGCATCAGGCTTAGCTGATAGCGTCCGTCATCAATGTCATTTCCTAAAAAAGCCCAGCGGCCGTCTTTTAATGTGATCAGCTCTACGCTCGCGGTGTTCGGGATGTCCGCTTTCACGGTTGCTTTCCAGGTTTCACCATTGTCGGCTGACTCGCTCATGTGTACCCGCGTCGGCTCATCGCCGCTGTCGCGCATGTAGGCGATTAGGTTACCGTTTTTCTTTTTAATGATCGCCGGTTGGATCGGTCCGCGGCCTACAATCGGCAGTCCGGGTTTCCAGGTTTCACCGTTATCATTTGAAATCGCCGTCATCGAA
Source organism: Dyadobacter luticola (assembly GCF_005860805.1). GTDB lineage: Bacteria > Bacteroidota > Bacteroidia > Cytophagales > Spirosomataceae > Dyadobacter > Dyadobacter luticola. Next base: position 682,920 of record NZ_VCEJ01000004.1, read on the forward strand.
AAATTGTAGCCATCGGAATAAAGCGGCAGGATAATCCGCCCGTTTTCCAGCAAAAGCGGCTTAATCCGCGTCATCCAGCCAATGCTGCGTTTAGACTTATCCTTGCTGGCTTCGATGATCATTTCATCATATTTCGGTGCGTAACCTGCCCAGCCAACTTGATGTTCAGGCAAATCCTTAAACTTTTTTGCGACCTCTTCGGCAAAATGTTCATCCGGTTTCAGAAGAATGTTATCCTGCCAATTCCAGACCGGCGCTCCGGGTTTGTTGTAATCTGTTGAAGTCCTTAATCTCAGAATCGACTGCTCCCACAAATTGGCCTGCACCGCGATCCAGACCAGGAAAAGTTTACCTTGCGCATTCAGGAAAAGCACCGGGTTACAGTCGGGAATGTGCGGGGTGTCTGCCATCAAAAACGGCTCACTCCACTTCGTATCGCCTTTTTTCAACCTCGCTCCCATGATTTTTACATCGTCTTCCGTCCTCTCGCCACTTCCCTGAAACCATGCTGCCAAAAAATCACCATTGGGCAGACTTACCAAGCTGCTTCCATGCACATGCTGCGGCTGGTGCGGGAAAATCAGCATTTGCTGTACAACATTCTGGCTTCCGGTGCCAGACGATTGTTGTGCTAACGATAATACTTTAAAACTTAAACTGAGGGCTAGTGTTAAAATCAATTTCTTCATGTACGCCAACTATTTTACTTTCTTCCGCCGCTCCATCATTTCCTTCCAGGTAGTCTGGATGATGCCCTGCGACTTGATAAATTCCTTTAAATCCTTGTCCATCATCGACAGCATATCAGCATGGCGCGAGCCGCCCGAGGCGCTGATGTACTTGAATTCCTCTGTGATGTCGCTGCTGTGGACAATGATCATCGCCACGCCAGGCTGCATATTCGTGAGAGTTTCCTTGATTTTTTGCGCTTTGTATTTGCCCCACTGCTCGGGCGTAATGTTGTTACCTTCGGGTTTCCAGTCACCGCTGATCGTGTGCAGATCGTCGAGCACGGGTAGTCCCGCCGCCCAGATTTTCTGTCCTACCGGGCCGGTTTGTTTGGTAATCTCAGGATTTGGCAGCTTCATGCCTTCCTTCCATTTTCCTTCCGATTTAAGCTTTTTAATCACGGGATTGTTGAGACTTTCAATCAGAAGCTTATTATTCCCGCCCGGGAACATGACCGGGATCTGATGCTCCGCGCCGACTTTAATGTAGCGTTCGAGGTAGGGAATGTGCGCAAACAAAGTGCCCATGTGCGAATCCATGTGCGTCGGTTTCAAACCCAGTTTCAATGCACGGTCGAGCTGTGCACGGATTTCTGCTTCCACTTCATCGGGGCTTGCGTTTTTTATCACCTGCTCCACCTCGTGCCACATAGCACCTTCATTATCAGTGAGTCCCGGTGCGTGCGGAATGCCGGTCAGCGGCGGCCAGCGGTAATCCTGCCACTCGGATGTCAATGTTAAATGTAACCCCGCGTCCATATTCGGGTTGGCGATCGCGAACTTGGCAAAGCTTGCGGCCCAGGGGCAGGGCATCATAATGCTGCACGAAGTGGCAATGCCATTCTGGATCGATTTCTTCACGCCTTCATTCGACGAGTACGACATACCCGCATCGTCCACGTGGAAAATCACAACTTTTGCGCCTTTCGGCCAGCCGAGCTTTTCGGCGTAGGTTTCGGCAGTTTGTGCCTGGGTTTGGTTCATGGCTAAAAACAGAATGTTGATAGCTAAAAGTAGCATTAATCGTTTCATGGCTGTTGTTTAATGTTGCCAACTATTTGGAAATCATACCCTGGTAGCGGCCCATCCAGTAAGGCAGCAACCAGAAAACCGGCTCACGCTCCACCTGCGGGTTTCCGCCTGCTAATGTCCACGGATTTTTGTCCCAGCGAACTGTCATCCGAATGCTGGCAGGCTGCAACTGATTCACCTGTTCATCCTCCAAAATCGGTGTGCGCACCACGCTGATATCTTCCCTTCTCCGGTGGTCAATCGGCCAGTCGATCAGGTCCAGCGGGGTATCTACCAGGAAATCGACGGAGTTTTGCAGCTCCGCTTTTTTGTTCAGCGCATTGCAGTAAATGAAATTAATGAGCGGGTTATGGTCGGCTTTTCTTTTGGTAAACCATTCTTCCAGGTGTTCTTTGTAAAACTTTACCTTCTCCGGATCTTTTTCACAATTAATCAAAATCGGGTAGAGATAAGCCTGCAAAACCAGGTCAAAATAGATCAGCCAGGCCGGATTTTGCTTGGTTACCTCCTTCATGTTTTCGAGGTAATGTTCCTTCTTAATCAGGCGGAGATATTCTTTTTCATATTTCTGATTTTGGGTCATGAAATAGGCCAGTTTCAGGAATGTCAGCATTTCCATGGAGTTCTGGTTGCGGTCGGGCAGCCACTCCGGCTCACGGTTAATCTGGTCCGGCGACCATACCGACCAGCGTGTAGGCGTACCGTCCACATCCACCAGGTTGAGGTTGTGCGCCATCAGATAATCCACGATTTTCGCAACATGCGCCGCCACCACTTTTTTCTCGGCCTCATCCGCGACCAGCGTATAATAATAATAGTAACCAAACATGTGGCCGCACATTTCGTCGCTGCTGGTATCACCTTTCCAAAGCCATTTTCCATCTTTTGACTTGTGCCAGCGCACTTCCACCGGTTTAAAGCGCGGCTCTTTCACCAACTCATCCGCTTTTTCGCGCTCGGTAAACGTCCGGTTTTCGTCGTGCATGTGCGTCCAGTCGGCGGGGATGATGGTGCGGGCGAAAAATCCGTCGGTATCCGTCACTTCCTGCAAAAGTTTCAGGAAGCCAAAACCCTTTTTAGCATTCTGTTTCGCGACCGGATGTTTGGTAGCAGCGTAGCGGAAACTTTCCATTGCCAGATAATTTCCAGTGTACTCGCCATCATTATCGTCATCTTCCGGCTCCCAGGATGTCGTATCTCCGGCCACTTTCAAATGTGCCTGCCCGGCGATCCACGGCGCACGAATGTGCCTTTTCATCAATACATCATAGAAAAAGTCATTCTTCTGGGCCAATGTCATTTTCCGTTTCCGGATCGCGCTCACACCGCCAGGCGTCGCAATCCAGGCGGTACCTTCTTTATCAAATGCAATGCTGTTTACCTGGTCATGCATCAGCCAGCGCCGCGAAATCAGTAGCGAATGTGTACCATCGGGCCGGTAACGCACTACGCCCGCCTGGCTGCCCACCCACATCGAACTATCCGGCGCATACCTTACTGCCGTCACATAAGTCGAAGGAATGCCGTCAGCTGGCCGCAACTCTTTTTCTTTTTTCTCTGCATTTTGGATGGTAACTCCGCCCAATCCACCAATCCAGAGCTTCTTACGATCATCCAGCGCCAAACCTTTCGTGTAGCCGCTGATCAGCGCGTCGGTTTTATAGAAATGATCGGTTTTTTGTTCTCTCCAATGATAAAGCCCCACATCGGTAGCGATCCACAAACCATGATTTTGATCTGAAATCACATCCCGCACCGAGCGGGCAATTTTGGTTTCTTTTTTGACAAAACCCTGACCTTTATTCATCCAAAAACCATTCGGCCCGATGGCAAAAATGCCGTCGACAGTAGCGCAGATCGCTGAAATTGGTCCTGCGGGACCAGCTATTTTACTTACAGAATTGTTTTCAGTTTTATATAGACCATTCCAGGTGCCCAGCCAAACTACCCCGCTCGTATCCTCGGCTACGGCATAAGCCGGCCCATCGTCTTCACCAGTGATAATCTTTGTCCAGGCTCTTGATTCCTTAGTTTTTTCAAAAATCCCCGCTGCCGTCGCGATCCAAACATTACCGTCCTGATCTGCCATAATCTGACGTACCTCGTTTTCGCCCGCATTATTCCCGACGGGATAAGCGTCGTGGTATTCCTGCCAAAACGGCTTGTCCTGGTAGAATGCATCCTCGGCATCCGCATTCTCCTTTTTGGTACAGGAAAAAATCAGAAGGCAGCTTAGTAATGTGCACCAAACGACGCTATGACGGGACAACCTGCTCATGCCTCGGCGTAGTTAACATCTTCCTGAAACAGCAGGCAAATCAGTTTTTTATATTGAGAAAAATCGGGGATCATCAGCTGTGCGCCGGCTTTTACCAGCCGTGGACGTTTCGCAGGATTATGTCCGAAACGCTGCACTTCGTTGCTAGTAATACCCACCGAAATGCCGCCAGCGCGACGTCCCTCACGAATTTCGTCCGGACCGTCGCCAAAAACAGCCAGCTCATTTCCATTCAGGTTATTATCCTTAATGATCTTTTCAATGATCATTTTCTTGGAAAACTTGGTGTAATCTTTCAGCGCGCCGTAAATGCCGCCGTCGAACAAATCGGCATAACCCAGCATTTCAGCTTCGTTACGCACATCTTCGGCATCGGTACCGCTGGCGAGGTACATCGTCACGCCTCTTTCTTTTAATTGATATAAAAATGCGACGGCACCTTTCATGGTATAATCTTCCTGGCCCAGCTCGCCTTTCGCCAGTTTGTCCATGCGCTTGTTCACCATTTCCATCAGCCCATCATTGTAAAGCTGCTTGTACTGGAATTTGTCCAGGATTTGATCTTCGGGCACATAACCGAATTCACGCACGAGATTCACCAGACCTTCCATCTGATAAATCGTCTGGATACCCGTGGTTTTATGGATAAACAGCTTCACATCTTCCTTAATCTTATGGAATGTGCCCGCATCGACCGTCTCATATTGTTCTCCCAAAATCGATTTCATCATCACAGGCTCCATAATTTCCTCCCAGCCCTGCCGCAGCGAGCTAATCGTACCATCGTGGTCAAACACCGCGTAGCGAATGTGGCCCAGCTTTTCCAGCACTTCCGGCGCACAAAGTTCAAATTCTGTATCAGGATAAAATGTGGCGCTGCGCTCGTTTTCGGCGAGGTCAGCGTTATATATGTAGTCCGGCTCGTTGCTGATTGCCAGGATTTCTTCGGCATTGGCGGTGCCGGTTGTATACAATTTTTGTACAGTTACTGCGGCCGCGAAGTTGGCAAATACGGCTGCTTCGGCAGGTGAAAAACCGGCTGCCAGGCAAAGACTGATTGCGCTGATGGCTGTATCGCCCGCGCCGACGGTATCGAGCTTGTTTTTGAGCTGCAAGCCCAGAATTTCGTGGTAACCGCTTTCATCAAAAGCAATAATGCCTCTCTCCCCACAGGTTACAAACACCGGTTTCCCACTTTTTTCAAAAACCTGTTTGCCAAAAATTTTGACGTCTGAAACCGGGAAACTTTCGTCTGGCGCAACCGTCAGGCCTGTCAGCGAGGCAATTTCACGATCGTTTGCTTTCAGGTAAGTGTTTTCAAAACGATCATTAAAATGCCGGGAATCCAGCATCACGATCTTGTCGGGATATTTTGTAAAAAGCGCATTCGCACCTTCAATAAAAGATTCATGATTAATGCTGCCGGTCACCTGCTGGTTGAAGATCAGGGCGTCGCAATGTTGCAGGGCATCTTCCAGCGCCGCCAGGATTTTCTGGTCGGTATCTTCACTTCTTTTATTATAAACCCCAAAGTCTATACGCGGCGCTTCCTGGCCGTCGATAAGCCTTTTGAGATAGTTATATGTCAAGAATTTTTCCTGCTGGATAAACAGGGAGGACGTATCAGCACCAAGCTTACTAAGCTGCGCAGTCAATTCCCGACCCTGCATATCGTCGCCGATTGTGCCGATCACCTTGATGGAAGCAGGCTTCAATGCGGCCAGATTGGCCACTACATTGCCTGCGCCGCCAGGGGTATGGTAATGTCTGGCGACGGTTTCTGTCCAGAGGCCGGTTTCAATCGAAACTTCGGAGCCCTGGTTGTCCATAACCCAGTACGAATCGAGACAGAAATCGCCGTAGACGGCCATTTTTACGGAAGAGATTTTTTCAAGGATTTGAATGATGCGGCTTTGATCCATGGGTAATTGTTCTGACGGGATTTAGGAAAATGTTGGCTTCGTATTGCTTAATACTCTTGAAGCGGTTGGGCAGGCTATCGGCGTCCGGCACCATTTATAAGAACCGAACGATAACTTATTGTTACCGAATTGCTAAATGAAGCGACTTTGCGCAAATTGAAGATAATTTTGCGCAAGTTGCGATTTGGGAATGAAAATGTTTCGTGTAGATTTATCAAACAATTCAGGACACCACTCGAAAGAAAACGTTACTCAGGTTTTGAATAGCAAAATTTTCAGTTGCTATCGTCGCGTTTCAAACAACTTTATTTTTCTCAGCATACTTGAATATCAGCTTAGTAATCGTGCGCTTTGTCACATTCGAATAGTTTTTAGTTTTGTATTAAATAAAGAATAAAAGTTCTTTTTAAAATAAAGTCCAGTAGCTAACCCGAACCCTTTCTATACGATAAACTTTACAACCGTGGCCTATCCTGACGAAAATACCATCAGAAAAGTGACGCAAGGCGATGAAGCCGCATTTGCAGAACTCTATAATTACTACAAGACGCCTGCGCTGCGTTTCACCATTTCGTTGCTGAAAGACGAAGAGGAAGCGGAGAATATGGTCCAGGATGTTTTTATCAAAATCTGGGTCAAGAGAGCGCAGATTAAGCCGGATTATAATTTCAATTCTTACCTGTTTACCTGCCTGCGGAATATGGCTTTCGATCATTTCAAAAAGATCGAGAAAAGCGAGCAGCTGCGGAAATACTATATGGAGGCCATCAGGTCGGCTGGCGAAGAGGAGCGGGAAGAAAGCGAAAGAAGGATCAGTCTCGTGCAGGCCGCAGTCGATTCGCTGTCTTTGAAAAGAAAACAAATATTGAAACTGAACATTGAAGAAGGTAAATCTTACCAGGAAATTGCAGAGTTCCTGCGAATTTCGAAAAATACGGTGAAGAACCAGCTGGTAAAAGCCAAGCAGATACTGAGAGAAAAAGTAGATTTTGCTACAATCTGAAATAGCATCAGAAGTTACCCCCCGCGATATTCCTAAAACCTGACAAAGAGAAGCACATTGCTTCTCTTTGTTCATTTTGGCCTATTTGAGATCTTTGAGTTTCGCGAGGTCGATTTCTTTGAGAATGTCCTTCATCTGGTCGACGGTAATGTTGTTGCCTTCAACGTTTACCAGGTATCGGTCGCCCACAAGCACATTCACTTCTCCGGACTTGCTGTCGTTATTGTATTTTTCAAAAGCCTTATAGCCTTCGATTTTCGTCGTTTTTTCGTAGCCGGAGGTCGTTTCTTTATCAATCTCCGCCATCGACCAGGCTGCCAGCGCCATGGTAGAAACACCTGCGATGCCGCCGGTATCTACAATTTCCACATCAATGCTTTCTTCGCCGCTTTTGTATTTAGCCTGCGCCGTGGAAACCGTAAAGCCCATCGCGCCGGATTTTTCGCCGGTGGCTTCGGTGCGGTCGAGGCCGCTGAGCTTTTCGGGAAGCAGCTCTTTGAGTTTGCGGAAATCCACAGGATCAACCGTCTCGCGGTCACCGATGGCTTTTGCTTTGTCAGCGAAGGCCTGTAATGCATCGGCAGGACTGTCGTCTTCCTTGGCTTTTTCTTCTTCTTGTTCTGCCTCTTCTTGCTCTTTTTCTTTATTGCCGCAGCTGCTGAAAAGCAGAACCGAGGAAAGCAAACATGCGAAAATAAACGATGTTTTCATCTTGGACAGGATTGGGGGTTTGATTCGAATATCCATTCAATTTAATCAAAACAAACCAATCCGGCTTTCTTACTTGGCGGTTTTCTCTATTTGGTTCAGGCTGTGCGTTCCAGAGGATTATTCCTCGACCGGATTATGAAATAAATGCCTAACAATACCGCCGGAATGCTAAGAAACTGGCCCATATTCAGGGCATAATTCGCTTCAAAAGCTTCCTGGTTTTCTTTTAGGAATTCATACAAGAAACGCAATGTAAATACCCATACAAGGAAAACGCCCACCATCAATCCGCGTGGGGTGGCGGCTTTGTAGCGGTTCCAGATCCAGAATAAAACGAAGAAAAGGATCAGGCAGGAAATGGATTCATAGAGCTGCGCCGGGTGGCGGGGAATTTGTCTGAACTCGGTATTATGCATGAAAACGAAGCCCCAGGGCAGATCAGTAGGCTTACCGACGATTTCGGAGTTCATCAGGTTACCAAAACGGATAAAACAGCCGCCCAGCGCAAAGGTGAGCGTGAGGCGGTCGGTAACCCAGAAAAATGTTTGCCCGGTAGCTTTCCGCGAGCGGGAGTAAAGCCAGAGCCCGATCACCGTCCCGATCACCGCACCATGACTTGCCAGTCCGGCGTATGGCGGCAATATCACTTCCAGGGGATTTTTGAACAAGGTTTCGGGTTCATAAAAAAGAAAATGTCCCAGGCGCGCACCGATGACGATCGAGAGAACCATATATAAAGTTAACGCGTCTATATCTTCGAGTGATTTCCCTTCTTTTTTAAAGATATGGATCATGATCTGCTGGCCGATCAGAAAACCGAGGGCAAAAAGAAGCCCGTACCAGCGGACGGGGAAAGGGCCAAAACCTAGAAATTCGGGGATTGTAAAAATTTCAGGACTGGCGTCCCAGATGATATAGGAAATCATGCGTAAGTGATGTTAATTGTCAAATATACGACATTGAGACAAGACAAGAAATGAAATTTTTACTCATAGGATTGGTCCGGATTTACCAGGGAGTGCTGTCGCCGTACCTGCCAAATTCGTGTCGGTATACCCCTACTTGTTCGCAGTATATGATCGAGGCGGTGACGAAGCACGGGGCGATAAAAGGCGGCTGGATGGGCCTGAAACGCTTTTCCCGGTGCCATCCGTGGGGCGGGCATGGCCATGACCCAGTGCCTTGATCAGCCGATTGCGACCTTCCGCAAAATGGAATCGATGATCGTCATAGTACGCACGCCGTCGGCCTCCGCCTCGTAGTTGAGCAGGATCCGGTGGTTCATAATGTCCGGCGCGAGTTCCTTGATATCTTCGGGCAAAACGTAGTCGCGGCCTTCCAGGTAAGCCAATGCTTTGGCAGCGCGGTTGAGGTAAATGGTGGCACGCGGCGACACCCCAAATTGAATGTAGCGCGCCTCATCGCGGAGCCCGTAATCCAGCGGGCGGCGGGTCGCGAAGACGAGCTCAATAATATACCTTTCCAGCGTATCCGAAATGTTGACCTTATTTACATTGTCACGGATTGCGAAGATTTCTTCTTTGTTCAGGATCGGGCGGATCTGGTAATCATAGTTAATGTCCGACATTCTCCGCATGACTTCCAATTCTTTGGCTTTATCGAGGTAATCGACGTACACCTTCATCATGAACCGGTCGATCTGCGCCTCGGGTAGGGGATAGGTACCTTCCTGTTCCACAGGGTTTTGCGTAGCCAGCACCACAAACGGGCGGTCGAGGAGATAGGTTTCGTCGCCGATCGTCACCTGCTTTTCCTGCATTGCTTCCAGCAGCGCCGACTGTACTTTCGCCGGGGAGCGGTTTACTTCATCCGCTAAAATCAAATTTGAAAAGATTGGGCCCTTTTTTACCTCGTAATCCCCGATTTTTGGTTTGTAAATCATCGTACCGATCAAATCGGCAGGCAGCAGATCAGGGGTAAACTGGATGCGCTTAAAGTCCAGGTGCAATACTTTTGCCATCACATTGATGGTCAATGTTTTGGCAAGACCTGGCACGCCTTCCAATAAAATATGTCCACCGGTGAAGAGACCGATCAGCAAGCGGTTGAGCAGTTTATCCTGCCCCACCACAACCCGGCCCATCTCATCCAGTACTTCCTTGATTTTTTCTATGTACATGAAATGTGATTTTTACTCCCAAACAGCCCGCACAAACCGGTCTTTTCCGTGGATATCTCGCAAGATTTCCACTTTTTTATAATTTCTTTCTTCAAAAACCTGCTTGGTGCCCGAGCCGAAATGTTCGTTGATCTCGACATACGTTTTTCCGCCGGATTTGAGGCAATGTACACCAAAGTCGGCGATGGCTTTGTAAAACAAAAGCGGGTCGCTGTCTTCAACAAATAATGCTTCCTTTGGCTCAAAACGCAGAACATTGGGCCGCATGTGCTCCTGCTCGGAGTAAGTAACATAGGGGGGATTGCTCACGAGGCAGTCGAATTGCATCACATTTCCAGGCAGCGGGAAGGTAACATTGAGCATATCCTGCTTGGCAAAAGTAACATCAGCAATGAGCTGGCGGGCGTTTTCTTTGGCTACTTCCAGGGCTTCGTCGGATACGTCCCAGGCGTGCACTGACACGTGCGGCAGAAACCGGGCGAGCACGATGGCGATACAGCCGCTCCCGGTGCCGATATCAAGAATTGAAATGTTTTTTTCAGGCTCCGCATAGTCGCGGGTAACCATTTGTACGAGCTCTTCGGTTTCGGGGCGGGGGATCAGCACGGAGGAAGAAACCCGGAATTCGAGCCCGCAAAACTCGGTGGAGCCGATGATATGCTGAACGGGCTCGTTGTTGTTCAGCCTTTCAATAATGTTCTCCCAATCCGGCTGTGCCGTATTTTCCGGGATCGGACGGTCCACCAGCACATCAATGTTGCGAAGCCTCACATAATGTTCCAGGAGCATGAATGCGATGGCCTGCGCTTCTTTGTCGGGATAAACTTTTATGCTTTTTAAGATATATTGATATAGCTGGCGTGCCGAAGTCATTTTCAATCGTTTTTAATCCAATGTCGGAAAGTTAGCAAATTATGCCAACTCGCGAAAGCTGACTTTAAAAGGACGTTTGTATTTTTGCGCGATGGAGACGGACATTCAATGGATGCACAGGGCTTTGCAGCTGGCGGGCTACGGCCGCGGTAATGTAAGCCCGAATCCGATGGTCGGCTGTGTCATCGTGCATGATGGCATGATTATCGGCGAGGGCTGGCACCGGCAGTACGGCGGCCCGCATGCCGAAGTGAGGGCCATCGAAGACACGGACCAGAAAGGTAACGCGCATTTGCTCCCCGAATCCACCGCCTACGTGACGCTCGAACCCTGCTCGCACCACGGCAAAACCCCTCCCTGCGCCGACCTGCTTATTAGTCGAAAAATCAAAAAAGTGGTGATCTGTAACGTGGATCCAAACCCGCTGGTTTCCGGGCGCGGCATTGCACGGATGCTGGACGCCGGAATTGAAGTGGTAACCGGTGTGCTGGAAGCGGACGGGCTGGCATTGAACAAGCGATTTTTTACTGCCATGAACTTCCAGCGGCCTTACGTGATCCTGAAATGGGCTGAAACTGCCGATGGTTTTCTGGGAAACTCTTCCGGAAATCCGGTGAAAATCAGCGGAACGCTGTCCAATGTTCGTGTGCATAAATGGCGGACGGAGGAAGATGCGATTTTGGTGGGTTTCAAAACGGCTTTGAATGATAATCCGCGTCTGAATGTGCGGCTGTGGGTGGGCAGAAACCCTGTCAGGATCGTGCTGGATAGGTATTTGCAGCTTCCCCAAACACATCATTTACTGGACGGCACGCAGCCGACAATCGTCGTCAACTATCAGGAGCAAACGCCGCTGCCGGCAACTCCAGAGCGATGTGCTGAAACATTCCCGGTAGCTTATATGAAAGTGGAAGCGGGTTATGATGAAATTAAACAGCTTTTAACCGGACTGCACGAGCGGAAAATCCAGTCGGTTTTCGTCGAAGGCGGCGCGGCAGTAATTCAGTCATTTCTGGACGCCGGTCTATGGGACGAAATCCGCCGCTGCCAGGGCAGCATTCAAATCCGCGAAGGAGTTGTTGCGCCGGTTCCGCGAGGTATTTTCAGAGGCTCGGAGCAAGTCGAAAATGATCTCTGGACTTTTTATTCCCGCACTTAAATACTCCACAGATTTTCTTCGGTCGTCCAGATTTCCCAGGCTTTTTCTGCCTGTAACTGTAACATTTTGAGTCCGTTCTGCGTCGCGGCACCTTTGTCGTGGCCGTTTTTCAAGAACAATGTTTCGGCCGGATTGTATACCAGGTCGTAGAAATAATGTCTTTTGCCAACAAACTGATAAGGTATTGCAGGGGCTTCTTCCACATTCGGGAACATGCCCAGCGGGGTGGTGTTGATAACGAGCAGATATTCATTCATGATATCCTCGGTAACTTCTTCGTATGTAATCGATTCCTCACTTTTTTGGCGGGATACCAGCTTGAAATCCACGTGCAGATCGTTCAGCGCCACAAGTACCGCTTTGGCCGCGCCGCCATTTCCCAAAACCAATGCTTTGAAATTGGTACAAACCTCGCCGCGGCGGTCAAGCCACTCTACCAGTGACTGACGGAAACCGTAATAATCTGTATTAAAACCTTTTGTGCTGCCGTCGGCATATATCTTGATCGTATTCACCGCGCCGATACGTTCTGCCGAAGCATCGTCCATATCGTCGAGGTAGGCGATCACGTCTTTTTTATAGGGGATGGTCACATTCAGGCCGCGGAGATCTGTTTTTTTCTTCAATAAAGGCGGCAATTCTTCCAGCGATTTCATTTCAAAGAGCTCATAGCTGCTCTCTTTGATCTTCTCCCGCACAAACTTATCTGTGAAATATCTCTTTGAAAATGAGTGGGTAAGGGGGTAACCTATTAAACCGTATAAGTCCATAAGTGTGAAATAATTTTATATTTTTACGAAGTAAAGTAGAACTATATAATTGTGTCCGTGCCGAATTTATGAAATGGAAGTTTTTCTATCTGACTCTGTTTCTGTTTTTAACCAACCTATCAACCGAGGCGCAGGATAACAAGGATTACCGCCTGATGTTGAAAAGCGGCACTTTCACACCAGCAAAAAACATAGCGCCTGACAAAACTACTTTACCTAGTCTTCGTCTCGCAGCCCAAGGTCAAAAATCTTTTGTCATTATTCAGTTTGAAAGCATTCCCACCGCGGAGGAAAAGCGGCAGCTGAAAAGCGAGGGCATTGAGCTGCTCGAATACATTCCCAACAATGCTTACACGGCTACGGTCACCGGGCAGGATTTTCAGAATAGTCTGGCCAGAACAAAAGGCAGGGCGATCATTGAACTTTCACCGGAACAAAAAATGCAACCCGGCCTCGCGAACGGCCGCATGCCAGCCCATGCCATCAAAGCACCGGGAACATTGGATGTCTGGATCAGCTATCCTGCCAGCATTGGTTTTGAAGAAATCCGCGACAGCCTGAAAGCGCAGGGTTTTGAACTACTTTCGGAGCAATATAAAATGCACCAGATCCTGGCCCTGCGTATTCCGCAGACGCGGTTAAAAGAGCTGGCCGGCAAACGTTTTATCCAATATGTGCAGGCCATACCACCTGACAATAAGGCTTTTAACAATAAAACAACTTCCAATGCGCGGGCTAATTTGCTGAGTTCGTCCATGCCTGCCGGGCGCAACCTGAGCGGCGAAGGCGTAGTAGTAGGCGTCGGGGATGATTCGAACCCTCTGCAACACGTCGATTTTAATGGCCGGATGATCAACCGCGCGGCTATCGAGGCGGGGGTGCATGGGGTGCATGTGATGGGTACGCTGGCCGGGGCGGGGATTATGAACGAGCGGTACACCGGTTTTGCGCCCAAAGCGACTTACGTGGCGCAGAGTTTTTCCAACATTCTGGCCTACGCGCCCGAGTACAGCCGCGATTTCGGGATGGTGGTCACCAATAATTCTTACGGCGGGGATATCAATACCTGCGAAACATTCGGGGTTTACGACCTGTACGCTTACATTCTCGACCGGCAAGCTTTTCAACTGCCTTATTTACAGCATGTTTTTGCAGCGGGAAACAGCGGGGCGGTAAATTGCAGCCCGTATCCTGCGGGTTTTGCCAATATTCTGAGCGGGTACCAGACGGCCAAGAATGTGATGTGCGTCGGGAACACCAGCGAAGTTGCGGCAATCGCTTCTACGTCGAGCCGGGGGCCGCTGCGGGACGGGCGGATCAAGCCGGAAATTACGGCGCAGGGTACGTCGGTGATGTCCACGATTCCCGTCAATTTGTACGGGAGCGGATCGGGTACGAGTATGTCGTCGCCGGCAGTGGCGGGCGGGCTGACCTTACTTTACCAGCGTTACCGGCAGCTTCACGGCAATGCCAATCCGAAAAACGGCCTGATGAAAGCATTGGTACTGAATGGTGCCGTCGACAAAGGCAATGAAGGGCCTGACTACCGATACGGTTTTGGCTGGCTGAACCTGCTCCGTCCGTTGAAAATGCTGGAATCCAATAGTTATGTCAACGATTCGCTGGCACATCAGCAAACCAAAGAAATTTCGATCCCGATCCCTCCCAACACGGCGCAGCTGAAAGTAATGCTGTACTGGAACGATCCCGCCGGGGCTATTCTGTCGGCGCAAAATCTGGTGCATGATCTTGACTTAAAAGTAGTTACGCCCAATTCTACAACGGTACTCCCTCGGCTGCTTGACCCTACACCCTCGAATGTGAACAATGTGGCCACAACAGGTGTGGACAACATTAATAACATTGAGCAGGTGGTGATCAACAATCCTGGCGAGGGGAATTACAAAATTTCAGTGAAGGGCAGCTCGGTGGCGCAAAATCCTTTGCAGGAATATTTTATTGTGTATGATATTATCCCTAACTCACTGGAACTGACCTATCCCGTCGGAAATGAGCGGTTGCGGGAGGGTGATGCGCAGTATATTCACTGGGATGCTTTCGGAAATACGACAAGCACTTTCACGGTTCAGCTCAGCCTGAATGCAGGCGGCAGTTGGTCGACATTGGGCAATAACCTGGCGGCGGGTACGCGGCAAATGTTGTGGACGGTTGCGGCAGGTACCATCACGGACAACGCCCGGGTGCGTGTGATCCAGAATAGTACCGGCGAGCAGCGGGTCAGCGGCGATTTTACGATTGTCGGCATTCCAACATTAACCTTGTCGTCGCTGCAATGTGAAGGATATATTTCGCTGGACTGGACGGCGGTGAGTGGCGCGACGGATTATGAAGTGATGATTTTGAAAGGTACCGAAATGGTTTCGGCAGGTACGACCAATTCCACGAATTTCGTCCTGAGCGGTCTTTCCAAAGATTCCACTTACATCTGCTCGGTGCGTGCTCGGCTGAATGGTCATCCTGGCCGACGGGCGGTTTCTATCTCCCGCAAACCTGACTCTGGTACTTGCCAGGGCAACATTTCAAATAAAGATTATAAAATAGAGTCCATCCTCACGCCGGCTAGCTCGGGTAGGGTAGGTACTTCTACGGCGCTGGGTAATCCGGTTTTTGTCAAAATCAGGATTAAAAACCTGGACGATGTGGACCTGAACGAACCACTCGATGTGGGTTACGAGCTAAATGGTACCGCGATTCCCGTCGAAACGATTACGCCTTTTATTGAAAAAGGAAAAACCTACGACCACACTTTTTCAGTAGGCGCAAACCTTTCGTCACCAGGCACATACACATTCAAAGTATACATTCATCACCAAAATGATGTGGTTTCGGCGAATGATACTTTGACTAAAACATTCAGGCAACTGCCCAATGATCAGATCGCACTGCCTTTTCTGGACGATCTGGAATATCTGACGTCACAGTCTGTGACTACCACACAAATCGGCCTTCAAGGTGACGGACGTTATGATTTTTCAGCCTCTTCGGATGCGGGTCGCGTGCGGAGCTTTGTCAATTCCGGGCTAGCTTACTCTGGACAAAAAGCGCTTACGTTGGATGCAAACCGGTATAATTCGGGCGGGAACACATCGTACCTCGATGCGACTTTTAATCTCTCAGCTTACGACATTGAGAACGCGGATGTGAGGCTGAATTTCAGGTATAAAAATCACGGACAGAAAGCGAACGCCAATAACAAGGTCTGGATCAGGGGAAAAGATACAGATCCGTGGATCGAGGCTTATGATCTTTTCGCCAATCAAAATCTGCCGCAGGATGGCTACAAGACGCCCCGGGGTATTGAGCTGAGCAATTTGCTTTCTGCCAGTAACAAAAATTTCTCGTCCAGCTTTCAGGTAAGATTTGGCCAGTGGGGCAAAATGATCACGGCTGATTACGCCACGGGCGCAGGTTATTCTTTTGATGATATTGAAATCTACACCGTCGTGAATGACATTCAAATGCTGGCGCTGGTATCGCCGGTGCCGGAAAGCTGCGGGCTGGGATTTCAGGAGCCGGTGACAATCAGGATCCGAAACAGTTCTTCCCAAACCGTGACCAATATTCCGGTCGTTTTTAGTGTCAACGGCGTGGAGGTGCAGGAAGTGATCCCGTCGATCGAGCGCAGGACGACGATCGATTACACATTTAACGGAAAAGCAACTTTTACAACATTCGGGGAGCAGCATGTGAATGCGTGGGTAGCATTGCCGAGCGATGGTTACCACGATAATGATACGGTTTCAGTGCTGGTCAACAATGCGCCGGTGGTCACGACATTTCCTTATCTCGAAGATTTTGAAGCGAACAATGGTTACTGGTTTCCAAAAGGCGTAAACAGTTCCTGGGCGTATGGCACGCCGGTATCTGCTACGGTAAATACGGCGGCGAGCGGCAAGAAAATCTGGAAAACGAATTTGTCCGGCGGACATAATGACCGGGAAGAATCTTACTTATACTCGCCCTGCTTCACGGTCAACGAGCTGCAAAATCCAACATTGAGTTTCAGTGTTTCGCTGGATCTGGAAGTTTGCGATCCGA
The DNA here is from genome assembly GCF_005860805.1 of Dyadobacter luticola. GTDB lineage: Bacteria > Bacteroidota > Bacteroidia > Cytophagales > Spirosomataceae > Dyadobacter > Dyadobacter luticola. Next base: position 699,595 of record NZ_VCEJ01000004.1, read on the forward strand.
CGCCCTGCGACTATGTTTTTGTAGAATATTCTGGCGATGGCGGCGCGTGGACGCGGCTTGGCTCGGAAGGCGAGGGTTTCAACTGGTATAACCGGACTTACTCGGGGAAAGGTGCGTGGAGTGTGAATGACAACACCCGCTGGCACGTGGCGACGATCGGTCTGCCGACGGGTTTTACCAATCTGAAAATCCGTTTTGGGCTGATATCCGACGGTTTTACCCACGGCGAAGGCATCGGGCTGGACGATATCCACATTTACAATAAGGTCAGCAATATTTACGACGGCCCGACGATGGCCGCGCCGGTGACGCAAACGGTTTCGCCGGGGCAGGGATGGGTGAATTTTTTACAAAATAACCAGCTGATTGCCTCCGTAAACCCGAAAACGCAGAATCCGGGCAATACCGATGTCCAGGCTTTTATCAATACTTCGGGCATCAGAAATGCGAATAGCCAGTATTATCTGGACCGCAATGTGACGATCAAGCCGGTCACTTACAACCTTTTGGATTCGGCACTCGTGCGGCTTTATTTTCTGGATGCGGAAAATGAGGCGCTTCTAAAAGCTACGGGCTGCGCGGCATGCGGCAAACCTGCGAACGCTTATGAACTGGGCGTGGCGAAATTTCAGGGTAAGGACCAGTCAAAAGAAGACGGGTTGACAACGAATGATACCGATGGAACCTGGCTGTTTTACGCACCATCGCAAATCCGCATAGTACCTTATGACAAAGGTTATTATGCCGAATTGAAGGTGAAGGATTTCTCGGAATTCTGGCTGGCGAAAGGGATTTTGGGTACGAGTTCCGCTTTGCCGGTGAATCTGGTGAGTTTTGATGCCAGAAAAAAAGTGGGTGAGGGAAGCGGCCAGGATGTTTTGCTGGACTGGGTTACTTCTTCGGAGGAGAATTTTGATCACTTTGAAATTGAGATCGCCGCGGGAAATGATGCTTACCGACAGGGACTTTTTACAACATTGACTCAAATCGACGGCAAAGGTGGTTTGAACAAAAATGGCCGGTACAACTTCACTGACCAGCAGCCAGGCAAGTTCGGGACGAGATATTATCGTTTGAAAGTCGTGGATGCGGACAGCAGCTTTGTTTATTCGCGAGTGCGGCCGGTGGTTTTCGATGAAACATTGGCGTGGACGGTTTATCCTAATCCATCGAAAGGAATGTTCTTTGTCAACTATCAGGCGGATGCGGGCAAAGAAATTGGCGTAAACATTTACGGGCTGAACGGGCAGGTTTTTCAGAAAAGTCATTTTACTGCGACCGGTTTCCCGCAGAACAGTAAAGTCGATCTTTCTTCTCCGGAATTCGCTTTGGGATTATATGTAGTTGAAATTGTGGATGGGAAAGAAAAACAGGTTTTTCAGGTAGTGAAGGACTAAAAAGCCGTTGGAACTTGCAGCAGATTGGCCGGGTTACACGAATAAGAATCAGTATACCCCCACAAGCCCGCGATATTAACATGTACAAATATTTATTTGCCCTCTGCTTTTTAACTACCGCCACATTCGCCCAGACTTCCGGCAGATTACCCAACACTTTGATCCTCGATACCGACATTGGCCCCGACTACGACGACGTAGGCGCGATGGCCGTGATGCACGCGCTGGCCGATAAAGGCGAGGTAAAGCCGCTGGCGGTGATCGCTTCCAATAAAGATGAGCTGGTAGTACCCGCGATCGACATTTTGAATACCTACTTCGGCCGCCCCGAGTTACCGACCGGCGCGCCAAAAGGAAACGGTGCCAGCCAAAGCGCGAGTCAAAAATGGCCTGCGATGCTGGCCGAAAAATATCCGCACAAAATCAACAAAACTTCCGACGCGCCCGACGCCGTCAAAACCTATCGCGAAATCCTTGCTAAGCAACCCGACCAAAGTGTTACGATTGTTACCATCGGTTTTTTGACTAATCTGGCCGATTTGCTCGATTCCAAACCAGACAGTTATTCGCAGCTTTCGGGGAATATGCTGGTTAAGAAAAAGGTAAAACAGCTGGTGTCGATGGCGGGTGCATTTCCGTCGGGCCGGGAATACAATGTGCTGGTTGATTCGGTTGCTTCTGAAAAAGTATTTGCCGAGTGGCCTACCGAGATCATTTTCAGTGGTTTTGAAATTGGAAAAGAAGTCAAAACCGGGTTGCGCGTGGTGGCAAATGACAGACTTAAAAGTCCTGTGAAAGATGTTTTTGCGATGGCGATGCCGCTGAGCAAGCAGGATGAAAATGGCCGTATGAGCTGGGACCAGACGGCGGTACTTGTTGGCGTGCGCGGCGCATTGCCCTATTTCGGTCTAAAAAGAGGCAGGATCATTATTGAAGGCGGTAATAATAAATGGCAGGACGATCCGATGGGGCCGCACGCCTACCTGACTCCCAACATGCCCTACGAACAACTGACTGCGTTGATCGAGGGCCTGATGATGTGGGAGGGCAAAAAATAATCAGACAATCAGCTGCACGCCGCCGCTTTGCAGCTGATCTCCCGCTGCTTCTCTTATAATGTTTAAGTCGTGCTGTAATCTTTGAGCAAAAAGCGCAATGTCAAAGCTGTGCACGACAATGTTCGCGCCAGCTTTCATCCACTGAATCTGCCGCTCCGGCTCGAAAGAAAAATGGATTCCGATCGCCAGTCCTTTGGCGCGGGTGGTTTTAATGATGTGCGTCACCACTTTTTCAAATTCGGGATGATCGTATTGTTCCGGTAAACCGATACTTACCGACAAATCATGCGGGCCGATGAAAACACCGTCCACCCCTGGAACCGACAATAATTCGTCCAGCCTGTCTACGGCTGGCGCACTTTCAATGTTGGCAATGCAGAGATTTCCCGCATTGAAATTCGCGACATATTCTTTCAGGTTTCCCGGGATTTCCTTGTTTCCATGCAAATAATCATGAAGCAGCTCGCCTTTGAGCGGCCGGTATTTGGTTGCGCCTACCAGTTCCAGAATTTGTTCCCGGGTTTCAATGTAAGGTGCCACAATGCCGGTGGCGCCCACGTCGATGGCCTGGCAGGCCAGGTGCGCGTCGGGTTTGGTAATGCGGACGATCGGCGCAATGTGCATGGACTTGAACTGCTGACACAAAACCGCCAGTTCGGGGCGGCTGAGGGGAATGTGCTCGGTGTCGATGAAGACAAAATCGAGTCCGGCTTTTCTGACGGCGCTTGGCCACATGGGGCCGGTGGAGGTCATGCAGGTGCCATAAATGTTGTGGCCGGCTTTTAGTTTTTCGGCTAAATGAAGGGGTGTTTCCATGAAAAAAGAATGTCAGATTATTGCTTGATCAACCAAATCTCGGTCACTTGTGAGCCGCGTTCGCCTTCGCCGCAATTCCAGATGAATGTAATGCTGCCGTCGGCATTGGCCTGTTTGGGTACATTGAATTCAAATGTGGGCTGATGTCCGGTCTGGATAAAATCGTGGATCGTTAGGTCGTCGTCGGTGGTCATTTTCATGCGCGAGCGGAACCGGCCGGTGTAAGAGATCTTAATGCGGTAAGTCGCTTTCGGGTCGAGGTTGTCGTATTTGATTTTTAAAGGCTGATCGTATAATGTTTTGGCCTGCTTCATCCAGCTTCGTGGCGTGATCTGGCCTTTGAAACCCGTCGCCTGGATTTCATCCACCCATTCTTCGCCCACCAACCCCACGCCAAAACCAATCCGAGGTGATTCCAGGCTTCCCGGATCTTTTTCCAGACCCACACCCGGCACCACGCGGTACCAGCTTTCGGCATCTCCGAAATGATCGTAAAATCCGCCCGGGCCAGGATCAGTTCGGCGCAGCATCTGGTTAATCTCGCTGATTTTTTCCGTCTCGCTGGTTAATTTTTCAATGCGTGCAAGCTGGTCGAGGAACCAGGGCGAATCATTGAGCGGCATGTTGATCAAATCGATAAAATTACCTCTGCCCGACATGGCGCCATGTTTTTTCATGGTCAGCTGCGCCCCGATGCTCTTGAAAAGTGAATCGGCCAGGTCCTGGCATTTTTGTTGATAATCTGGCAAAATTTGCTGTTTCCAGGCGCGTTCCAATGTTTCTCTTGCTTTGGCGATCGCCGTGGCAGAACCGGTTTTCGGCGCAGATTCGAGGATTTCGCGAGCACTTCTTTCCAGCTCGGTTTCGTAAATTAACCTTCGTCTGGTGTAGTTATCGAAATAAGCCCTGATCAATGCCATCTGAAAACGCGGGTTTTGCAAGAGCTTTTTCGGGGCATCTTTTTCCAGCGTTTGCCACTGCATGAATGTGGTTTCCACGCCATCGTTGGTGATCAGCTCGCCTTTCCAGTTTCTTTCCAGTGCTACCAATCCCTGCGCGCCGGTTTCTGTATATTTTGGCCCAAAAAATAGGCGGGAATAATCCCTTAACGTTTCCATCACCGGCGTTTCTGGGTTCCAGTCCTGGTCGCTCCATACGAATTTGTTCACATCATCATTGGTACCCTCAGAGTAACTCACACTCCCGATGCCAAACTGGTCGAGCGCATTGTGGATGGCCTTCTCATCGAAAGGACGGGGGTTAATGCTCTCGCGTCCCAATGTCATCGCGTACGCCAGATCCCAGTGCGGCACCGGATATTGTGAGCTGTAATTGTGGGTAATGTCGGGATAGTGCCGGATCGGAATGTTGGGTTTCAGCAGCTCACGGATCTTGTACACCGGAATTTTGACCCAAGGCCCGAAAACGACGCCGCCAAACCAGGGGTATTCTTTGTTGGCGTGTTCAAAAAAACTGTCAAACCACTTTTGCGTGGGGCGGAAAACCTGCGGGGAAACCCAGATTTTAGCATTGGGATGGTATTTCTGTAAAACGCCGGCCTCTTTTTCAAGCCAGGCAAAAAGTACGTCGGGTTCCAGCTCGCCGGGATCGCCGGCTGGTACGAAAACGGAATTGAGTTTGGGCAAACTGGCGAAAACCAGCTCTCTTTCCTGCAATTCTTTTTTGATCGAATCCGCATTGACGTAATCCTTGCCCATGTTCGGATACCAGATCGAAACGTCGAGCCCGTAAGATTTGCAGATCCGCGATTGCTCGACGATCATTTGCGCAGGCGGCACTTTCATATGTTTACTCGTCGCGTCATCGTCGGTTCTTGGCGGGACAATTTCGATGGTATTTGCTCCAAATAAAGCCAGGTCGCGGATATACTGATCGAAACGTTCGATCGGGAATGCGTCGTACGCATTGGTTTTGGGCCGGTAACCCAGCTGGTGGCCGCGCATCGGATAGCGCGGACTGGTGGAAAGCACCAGGTTATCCGGTAATGTAAGGTTGCCGGTACTGATCTCCATACTCCGCAGCAGCCTGCCGACACCATATAAAATCCCCCGCGTATCTTTCCCCGCTACGATTACGGAATTAGATTTTTTATCTGACCAGATTTTCAAACCCTCGGCATTGGTCGGTGCCAGCGCTGCCAGTGCGGTGCGGTAGTTCTGTGGTAGTTTGTCAATGTCTTTTTCAGCAGAAATAATGATCACATTACCTGCCTTCGGTAGTTTTTTTGAAATGAGAAGTTTAATGCCACTGCGTTTTTCGACTTCCTGCTGCAATACCTCGACGCTCCGCAATGTCAGGTTTTTGTCGGTTGTGTTTACAAAGATTTGTGCTTTGGAAAGATCGATTTGCTGGGCAGTAGCCCGGCTCAGCAGCGACGCGAAGAGAAAAAGGAGCAGCAGGCGAATGTGCCTTTGGTACATCATTGATCAGTGGGTTTAGGATTATAGCTTAATGAAAATCTTCCTTTTATAGAGTATGTAGGACGGTATGAAATTGATAAACACAAAAGATACCGCATACAACATACTCGCCAGCCGCGGGTCCATACCCGCTTCCGAGAGGCTGGTGACGGCCATTTCATTCAGGGTTTTTCCATCAAAATGTAGCAGATAAAAAAATAGCGCAAGAATGTCGGCGAGCACATAGGCAGCAATGGCATTGGCACCGAAAATCACACCGGGTGAGATGCCTTTTGTTCTTCCTTTTATATCAATGATAAAATATAAGGTACCCAGCAGCATGGACGCGAAACCAGAAGTGACGAGTACGAAAGAGCTGGTCCAAAGGTTTTCATTGACCGGAAAGGTAAGTCCCCAGAAGTAGCCTGCCGCGGCGACAAATAAGCCGGTCGACATTAAGTAATTACTTTTTTCATTGGGCGTTAGGCTGGTGAGCATCAGTCTGCCAGCCAGCATGCCGGTAATGCCGGTGACGATGGACGGAAATGTGCTCAGGATACCTTCTGGGTCCCAGTTACCCTGCCACATTTTGCCGGGCAGAAATTGCTGATCGATCCAGGCGGCGAGGTTGTTGCCGGGTTCGAGCATGACTTTACCCTGGCCGGGCGTGGGGATCAAAACCATCCCGAGCCAGTAAACTATCAGAATTATGATTCCTAAATTGGCTTGCTGTTTCCAGTTTGTATTTAAAAACAACATCGCGCAGACGAGGAAAACGATGGCGATGCGGTGTAAGGTACCGGTGTAGCGCAGGTTGGCAAAATCGAAGTTTGGGAGCATGTTGAGGAACATGCCGACGGCAAAGATTTTCAGTGAGCGGATCACGATCTTTTTATACAAATCACCTTTTGGAGCGTCGGTAAGTAGTTTTTTGGAGTAAGCAAGTGCGATGGAGACGCCGACAATGTAGAGAAAAACCGGGGCGATGAGGTCCGTGAATGTGAGCCCGTTCCAGATCGTGTGGTGTAATGTTTGAAAAACGTGCGCTTCACTTCCCGGAAAGTTGACCATAATCATCGCCGCGATCGTGAATCCGCGCATGGCGTCGAGCGACAGCAATCTCGAAGAAGTGGCCAACTGTTTTTCCATGCATGAACCGTTTAAGAGTTCAATACGCGTTTGCGATTTAGAAAGGCTATCGGGGCAAGAATTAATTGGATTTCTTTCGAGGTAAATCCGAAAGACTAGTATATTTTGCCAACTAATCAGTATTTATCATATCTGCCTCACCGAGCTCCTCAGGCGCCGGTTTTTCAGGTCTCAAAACATTTTATGCTTCTTCATTTTATGAAAAGAACATTTCATTTTCAACTCATTATTCTCTGTCTGGCCTTTTTGTCGGGTTGCGGCAAATCCGGGGAAATTTCCAAGGAGCAGGCAGAGAAAATCGGCATTTCCTGGAAGCTGATTACAAATTTTACTGAGCCGGAGGGCAGTTTTGAGGCGAAGTTTACAATTAAAAATGGCAGTGACATTACACTGGATGGAAGCAACTGGAAGCTGTTTTTCAACATGTCGCCGCGGCCGATCCATTCTAATAAAACACCGCAACCTGCGGTGATTGAGCACATTAACGGTGACTGGTACCAGATGGTGGCAGCGAAGGATTTCAAGCTGGCACCGGGCGATTCGGTGGTAGTTAACTATACTGGTACAGAAGGTATAATTAAGGAAACGGATGCGCCGATGGGCTTGTATTTTGTTTTTTATGATAAAGAAGGAAAAGAAAAGGACATTGTGCAGGTGAAGGACTTTGCGGTGGAGCCTTTCATAACCAAAGAGCAGATACTACGCGGCACCCGGGATTTGAAAAAAATGCCGACACCTGAAAACCGCTACCAGGATAACCTGGCTTTTACCACGTTAGGCGCGGATCAGCTTTTAAAAGTCATCCCGACGCCTGTAAAAATGACTTCTTCGGCAGGCACTTTCGCATTGAGCAGTCAGGCGAATATTTTTTATCAGGAAGGCCTTGAAACAGAAGCTAAGCTGCTGATCGAGAAACTGAAAGCGGTGACCGGAACAGACTTTCCGATTCAAAAAGGAACACCACAAGCTTCTGCTGCGTCTGCTCCTTCAATCGTGCTGAAAACCGGTGCGGTGAATGTGAATGGCATTTCGAAAGAAGCGTATAAACTGAATGTTGATCAAAGCGGCGTCACGATTACCGGTAGCGACGCGGCGGGTGTTTTTTATGGTATTCAAAGTCTTTTGCAACTGATACCGACAGAATCTTACATTAAAAAAGCAGAATCGGCGGTGATCGGTTATGTGCAGATTGAAGATGCACCGCGGTTCCAGTTTAGAAGTATGCATTTGGATGTGGGACGTAATTTCCAGACGGTGGAGTCGGTGAAGCGAATGCTCGATTTGCTGGCGTCTTATAAAATCAACCATTTTCTTTTTTACACCACCGAAGATGAAGGCTGGCGGCTGGAAATTGACGGTTTGCCTGAACTAACGAAAGTAGGTGCACAGCGCCAGCATACTTCCGGCATCGGCGCGACAGCATTACATCCTTCGTACGGCTCCGGCCCAAAAGCTTATGATGATGGCAAATTTGGCAGCGGCTTTTACAAAAAAGCCGAGTTTATCGAAATCCTGAAATACGCAAACGACCGGCACATTAAGGTCATCCCGGAAGTGAATTTCCCTGGCCACGCGCTGGCGGCGATCAAATCCATGGAGGCGCGGTATGAAAGGTTGATGAAAGAAGGCAAGGAAAAAGAAGCGAACGAATACCGCCTCATCGACCCGGATGATAAGTCAGTTTATTTGTCGGCGCAGGCTTATAAGAACAATGTGGTTTGCGTGGCGCGGGAGTCGGTTTATCATTTTTATGAAAAAGTGGTGGACGAAATTGCGAAGATGTACAAGGAAGCGGGTTTGACGATGGATACCTTCCATACCGGCGGCGACGAAGTGGCTGAGGGTGTCTGGACAAAATCGCCGATGATCGACAAGCTTTTGAAGGAGCATCCTGAACTGAAAGGTCCGAAAAGCTTGCAGACGTATTTTGTGCGTACGCTTTTACCACGATTGGAAAAAAGAAACCTGAAAGTGCATGGCTGGGAAGAAATCGCCTTGACCAAAACGGCTGACGGAAAATACCTGTCGAATCCTGAGTTTGCAGGCAAGCCGGTGTATCCTTATATCTGGAACAACGTGTTTGACGTCGATCTCGGCAACCGCATGGCGAACGACGGTTATCAGGTGATCCTCTGCAATGTGACAAATTTCTATTATGATATGTCGTACAACAATGATCCGAAAGAGCCGGGATTGTACTGGGGCGGGTTTGTGGATGTACGTGACATGTGGACTTTTTCTCCTTTTAATATGTTCAAAACCACCGAGGAAACGGCGATGGGCAAACCGATGAAGGAGGAATTTGTTGGTAAACAACTCATGAAACCCGAAGCCAGAAAGAATGTTTATGGGGTGGAATCGCAGCTTTGGAGTGAGACTATCAAAGGCCGGGATATGATGGAATATTCGGTGCTGCCGAAACTGCTGGGCTTCTCGGAAAGCGCATGGTCGGAACGGAAGTGGGAGAATGTGGCGGACGATGCAGCGCGCAAGAAAATGATCAATGATGGGTGGAATCTTTTTGCTAACTCCATCGCACAAAGACATTTACCAAGACTGCGGTACCTAAACGGTGGCTACAACTACCGCATCCCAATGCCGGGCGCGGTGATTGAAAACGGCGAGTTGAAAGCCAATGTGGAGCTTCCTGGTCTGACCATTCGCTACACCACCGACGGATCGGAACCGACTGTGAGTTCGACAGTTTATAAAGCACCGATAAGACTGGTAGGGCAGATCAAGCTGAAAAGCTTCGATGCCGCCGGAACTGCCAGCCGGACAGCGGTGCTGGCAGCCAAATAACATTTTTGAATACCTCCGATACCAAAAACTACTCAACATTTTAGAAGGCTCGATGAACATAGGTGTAGATATCGGCGGCACGAACATTCGTGCCGGGATAGAGTCAGGCGGGTACATTACCTGGCAAAACCAGATGGCGCTGGAAAACAAACATTCCCTGCCGTCGACATTAAACCAGCTGATGGACCTGATCAGGCCTTTTACCAAATACCCTGTGAAAGGGATTGGCATCGGCGTACCGTCGGTAGTGGATGTGAATAAAGGGATTGTGTATAATGTGATGAACATTCCTTCGTGGGAGGAGGTAGCATTGAAGGAAATCGTTGAAAATGAGTTCAATCTGCCGGTTTCGATCAATAATGATGTGAACTGTTTTATCCTGGGCGAGCACCGGTTTGGTCTGGCGAAAAAGTATAGCTCGGTGATCGGGATGGCGATCGGGACGGGTTTGGGTTCCGGGATTATCATTGACAATCATTTGTATACGGGCAGAAATTGCGGGGCGGGGGAGATAGGGATGCTGCCTTATAAGGATTCGATTTTGGAAAATTATGTTTGCAACCGTTTTTTTGAAGATTCGCTGGGCATCGATGCATTCGGTGCCCACGAAGCTGCCCTTGCGGGGAATAAGAAGGCAATCGAGGTTTGGGAAGAATTCGGCGTGCACCTGGGCGCGGTGGTCAAAGCAATTATGTATACGTATGATCCCGAAGCGATTGTGCTGGGTGGCTCTATCGCAAAAGCCAATGCTTTTTTCCAGGAAAGTATGCTCGCAAGTTTGAAAGATTTTGCCTATCCCGAGTCACTGCGGCACCTGACCTTACTGCTTTCTGAAAATGAAAATATCGCTTTGCTGGGCGCAGCAGCACTTTTGGACGATTAAATAATTTTTGACACCTCCCACATGCAAAGAAACATTTTTATCGTCGTACTGATCCTGCTGATTTTCTTCGTCATTTCCTTTCTTACCAACATTCTTGGCCCGATTATCCCCGACATTGTAAAAAGTTTTGACCTGAGCATCGGCCTCGCGGGTTTCCTGCCTTTTGCGTTTTTTGTGGCTTACGGAGTAATGTCAATCCCGGCGGGTTTGATGGTGGAGAAGTATGGCGAGAAGATCATTCTGATCGCGGCGTTTTTGCTGGCTTTTGCCGGTGCGTTACTTTTTGCCATAATACCCAGTTTTACGATTGCGCTGACGTCGCTTTTTATGATCGGGATCGGGATGGCGATGTTGCAGGTGGTGATCAATCCTTTGCTGCGGGTGGCTGGCGGGGAAGAAAAATTTGCCTTTTTTTCGGTGCTGGCGCAGCTTTTTTTCGGCGCTGCTTCCTTTTTAAGTCCTTTGCTTTATAGCTATCTGGTTCTGAATGTGCATTCCGGCTCATCGGGTTTTTTGATTAATACATTGAATAACCTGGTGCCTGAAAACCTGAAATGGGTCTCGCTATACTGGGTTTTTGCGGTAATAGCGCTGGCGATGGTGGTAGTGATCTCACTGGTCAGGTTTCCGAAGGTGGAGCTGCTGGAAGATGAGCGTATTGATGTGGGAAAATCATTTAAAGAGCTGGCTGCCAATAAATTTGTCTGGCTGTTTTTTCTCGGAATATTCGCCTACGTGGGTACCGAGCAGGGGATTGCGAACTGGATTTCGCAATTTTTACAAACCTACCATCATGTCGATCCGGCTACGACCGGCGCTTCCGTCATCTCTTATTTCTGGGGACTTTTAACAATAGGCTGCTTTCTGGGGCTGATCCTTTTGAAACTTATCGATAGCCGCAAAGTCCTGGTTTTCTTCACTGCCGGAGCCGTTATGTCCTTACTAGCAGCATTGTTTGGATCAAAAGACCTGGCTTTGCAGGCATTCCCTGCCGCGGGATTTTTTGCTTCCGTGATGTATTCCGTGATTTTTTCTCTGGCATTAAATTCTGTTCCCCGTCACCACGGCACATTCTCGGGCATTCTCTGCGCGGGTATTGCGGGCGGGGCAGTGGTACCTTTGATCGTAGGCGGTTTGGGCGAATTATTTGGTCTGCAACTGGCGATGTTATTTCTCCTGATCCCGCTGGGCTACATTCTGAGCATCGGTATCTGGGCCAAGCCTTTGATCAAAAACGAAACCATCACAAGTGTCAAAGACTTTTTCAGTTAAAATGCTGATCCAGAAGTTAAAATCTAATCCATGTACAAAATCATTCTCCTTCTCGATTTTGCCGAAGGATACAGCAAGAGCCTGATGAAGGGGATTAATGCGTACTCCAAGGAATTTGGGCCATGGGTTTTTTGCCGGATGCCTCTTTTCCACCGCGAGACGATTGGTATCGACGGGATTTTACAGTGGGCTTTGGAATGGGGTGCAGATGGTATTGTTGGTCAGCTATATAACAAGGAAATTGAGAAGATCCTGAAAGCCGGGATACCGGTGATCGCGCAGGATTTTAAGGAGCGTTTTACCGAAATACCCAACATTACCGGTGCCTACCACGAGGCAGGGCAGCTCGGCGCGGATTATTTTCTCAAAAAGGGTTTTACCAATTTTGCTTTTTATGGTTTCAATGACATTGTCTGGTCGCGGGAGCGGGCGGAGGGTTTTGAGGCCAGACTGAATGCAAAAGGGCATCAGGTACATTACTTCGAACATAAAAAGGCGCGGTCGACGGAGCTTTGGTACTACAAACCAAGCTCGCTGAGCCGCTGGCTGAAATCGCTGCCGAAGCCGATTGCGCTCATGACCTGCGACGATAACCAGGGCCAGCACATTACCGAGGCTTGCCGACAGGTAGGTATACGAATTCCCGAGGAAGTGGCCGTGCTGGGCGTGGATAATGATGAAATGATCTGCGACCTTTCCGATCCGCCGCTTTCCAGCATTGCACTGGACGTTGAAAAAGGCGGATACGATGCTGCCCGCCTGCTCGACCACATGATTAAAAACGGCGCAAAGGATTTCTACGACATTATCGTAAAACCGATGCAGGTGATCACCCGCCACTCGACGGACATTTACGCTACGAATGACGATTACATTGCCTCAACCTTAAAATACATTCATCAGAACATTGACAAAAACCTGCACGTAGATGAAGTGGTAAAGCAGGTGCCATTATCACGCCGGGCGCTGGAAAAGCGGTTTTTGGAGATTACGGGTTATCCGATTTACAAATATATTTTCAACCTGCGGATTGAGAAATTCTCCCAGAAGCTGCTCGATTCGGATATGTCTGTTTTTGAAATCGCGCTTGATATGGGGCTTACAGACAGCAAAAATATAGCCCGCCAATTCAGGCAGGCTAAGGGGTGTAGTCCAAGTGTTTACCGTAATAAATATCTGGCCGGCAAGTAGCCTACCAGATCACAATGCGGGACGAATCCGGCAGCGACATTTTGCTGCCCGGCGTACAATCCCAGGCTGTCTGAAATTCTTTCAAATGTGGCAGCGGACCGTTGATCCGGTCTTTCGCTGGTGAGTGCGGGTCGGTTTGCACCTGGTTTTGCAAGGCTTCGTTGGTTGTGTTCATGTGCCAAACCTGCGCCCAGCCAAGAAAGAACCGCTGCTTCCAGTTAAAACCATCGATTGGAGCAGGCTCTGCTTTTCCTTTCAAAGATTTTTCCAAAGCGTGATAGGCTAATGTTAACCCACCTAAATCAGCCACATTCTCGCCGATTGTGAGCGCACCATTGATTTTGAAACCAGGCAAAGCCTCGATGCCGCTGAAATAATCAATGTACTTTTTGGTCAGCTTATCGAAATTGGTGCGGTCGGCGGCCGTCCACCAGTTTTTCAAATTTCCTTCATCATCAAATTGTGAGCCCTGGTCGTCGAAACCATGCGTAAATTCGTGCCCGATTACCGCAATGATACCGCCATAATTGATCGCGTCGTCTGCATCGCGGTTGTAAAATGGCGGTTGGAGGATACCTGCCGGAAACACCACTTCGTTATTCAGCGGGTTGTAATAAGCATTGACTGTCTGCGGCGTCATACCCCATTCCTTCTTATCCACTTCCTTACCGATTTTCTCGACGGCCTCCTTATTCTGATAAAGAGAGGCAGAAATGACATTTTCAAAAAGCTTGTCCGGAGCGATGTCAATCGATGAATAATCCTTCCACTTATCCGGATAGCCGATTTTATAGGTGAATGCTTTCAGTTTCTTATGCGCCTTGGCCTTGGTGGAATCACTCATCCAGGTCAGCTTGTCGATGCGTTCGCCGTACACGGTACGCACGTTTTCAATCATTTCAGAAACTTTCTTTTTATCGTCTTCCGGGAAATATTTCTTGGCAAACAATTTACCTAAAGGCATACCCAAAAGTCCATCGGTGGAGCGGATGGCGCGTTCTGTGCGGTTTCTCTGCTGTTTTGTGCCACGCATAACGGTAGAGAAAAAGCGAAAATCTTCCTGGTCGAAGTTCTTCGGCAGATAACCTGCAAACCGGGAAAGAAGCTGCCATTTCGTATACAATTTCAAAGTTGCCAGCGGGGTTGCTTTCAATAATGTGTTCAGATTTTGCAGATAAGCTTTGTTTTGGACAATTACCGTATCTGCTTTCACATCCTGCTTGTCGGAAAAAGTTTTCAGGTCGAAATCCGGTGTCAGTTTTTCGAAATCCTTGAAAGCCATTTTGTTATAGGTTTTCACCGGGTCGCGCAGCTCCACATTGGTCAGTTGCAGCTTGGCAAGTTTTGTTTCAAAATCGAGGATCGTCTTGCCTGGATTGGGATCAGCCCAGGTTGCCATCGAGAACATTTTGTCTACGTGCTTTACAAATTCGGTGCGCACTTTGACGGTACTTGAATCGGTGCGCTCGTAGTAGCTTTTCTCACCCAGACTTAAACCGCTCTGGCCCTGATACAATGCATTGATTTTGCTGTTGCGCAAATCGCCTTCCACACCAAAACCAATCACATTTGATACCCCTACTTTTTGAAGCTCACCTGTTACCGACGAAAGGTCTTTCAGGGATTTTACCTCATTGATCTTGTCCAGGTAAGGTTTTAAAGGGGTTAGCCCACGCTTTTCAATGGTAGCAGTGTCCAGGAACGACTGATAGTAATCGGCGATCTGCTGCTCTTCGCTCCTGTTTTTACGGTCTTTCTTGTTGCTGATTTCTTCGATAATGCTGCGCAGCCTGACCTCTTTATTTTCTTTATCAAGAATACCAAATGCACCCCAGCGGCTTTCTGTGCCGGGAATCGGGTTTTTCTTTTTCCAGCCACCATTTGCGTAGGTATCAAAATCGTCGCAGGCTTTGCCTGTAGAATCCAGCGAGCTGACGTCGAAGCCCGGTACTTTTTCGGTAGTGGCCTCCTCTTTTTCTTTTTTACAGGCGGTCAGCATTAATGACGCCGCCAATGCTGAATAGCAGATTTTAGCTAATCTCATTTTAAGTGTTTGTTTGTGAAGATTTTTAAAACAATGTTCCTAACTAATTCCGCCCATCCATCCTTTTATCGGTTTCCAGAATACCAATATGAGCAGCCCGAAAGCGGTGGAAATGATGGCTACTTGATTAAACAAGGCAGGCATTTGCATGACATTGCCCTCGTCGAAACCTCCGGCGAACAAGCCTGCAATCAAATTTCCCAGTGATGCGCCAACAAACCATATACCCATCAACTGACTTACGTAACGTTTCGGCGCCAGTTTGGTGTAAGAACTTAAACCTACGGGACTTACGCATAACTCGCCGATGGTATTTAATAAATAGGTGAATGTCAGGAAAAGCGGGGAAGTGAGCTGTCCGGTTACGGCAATTTTGGACGCCGCTACCATCACGAAAAAGCTCAAACCCAGCAGGATCAAACCGGCCGCAAACTTGACCGGAATCGAGGGGTTCATGTTCCGGGACGACAAATAGATCCAGAGACTCGCCAGTATCGGTGCGAAAATGAGTACAAATGCAGGCTGAAAATTCTGGAACCAACTGGAAGGTACATCCCAGCCCCCGACCATTCTGTCGGTATGTCTTTCTGCAAATATTTGGAGTGAAGTACCTGCCTGCTCATATCCTGCCCAGAATAAAGAAATCGCCAGAAAGAGAATGATGAGGACGAGTACGCGGTACTGCTCGACACGGGTGAGGCCGCCGGCGATGAGGATAAATAAGAAGTAGGAGGCCGAAATGGCGACAATGATCACGCCTGCACCCTGCGCCAATCCCTGCGCGGTGGTCATATCGATGGTGCCAGTGTATTGTAAAACGATCAGGAATATGACCAGCGCTGCGATTAATCCGTACCCTAAAACGCTGTTTTTACCGGACTGAGCCGTACTTTCGGGTGTGGCGATTTTGGCGGGAGGTACTTCTCCCAAACCTTTTAAATGTCTGGCAGCACCGATCCTGAAAACGATCAATCCCAGTAACATTCCAATTGCCGCAGCCCCGAAGCCCATGTGCCAGCTCACTCTTTCACCCAGGTATCCGACGATGGCGATCCCGAAAAATGAGCCGAGGTTGATACCCATATAAAAGATAGAGAATGCGGCGTCGCGCCGGGCACCGCCTTCGGGATACAGCTCGCCGACGATGGAGCTAATGTTGGGTTTGAGCAAACCTGTGCCAACTGCGACGGTAGTCAATCCCAGAAAAAACAAGACAGCCCCACCGGGTATGGCCAGGATAATGTGGCCGATCATGATGACGATACCGCCGTACCAGATCGCCTTTTTCTGTCCTAAAATGTTGTCCGCCAGCCAGCCTCCCGGCAATGTCAGCAGGTATACCGACGCGGTGTATATCCCATAAATCGCCGCACCTTCCCCCGCGCTCATGGCCATCCCGCCGCTTACTTTATCGATAAGAAAAAGAAGGAGTATTGCCCGCATCCCATAGTAGCTGAAACGCTCCCACATTTCGGCAAAAAACAAGATATAGAGCCCGGTGGGGTGTTTTTGAGATAACTGTGCAGACATAGAAGAGTAATGTTTTATTTGGTTTTAGGGCTATTCAGTAATATGATTTACCGCACAAGATAGGAATTATGGATAAATATCTAAACCAGCCAAAACAAAAGCGGCAGCCGTGATGTTACTCCGGCTGCCGCTTAAATTGAATATAAACCTTTCGGTTACTTCACCGAAAATGTCCCTTCTCCTACTGAAAATCCTTCTGAATAAAGTTCGATGGTATAGGTGCCTTTTGTAAAAGGCGCATCACGGTCATACATAATGCTCACGTCCTGGTTGTTATTAGCGTAGAGCACATCCTTGCTGATGGTATAACCCTGCTCCTGACCATTGTATTCAAATGTACCCGAGCCGGTTTTAGTATCCGAAATTGTCGCGCCGCTTGGATCTATGATGCGCAGATAGATGGTTTTATTATCTGCCTGCGTCAACGGATTTTTTTCCAGCATGAAATCAACCCGTACTTTATCCACTCTTTTGGATTTAACATTATCACCTTCACGCACTTTGCCTTTGGACGAGACTGCATATACTTTCACGTTACGTGCTCTCAGCGCAGCAGCCATCGTTACTTTCGATTCGAGCTCAGTATTCTTGGCAACTACCCCGCTCAACGAATCGCTCACCGCCTGCTTGGAAGTTTGCAGTTCGGTTTTTTCCTGGTTCAATGTTTCGTTTTGGCTGATCAGCTGCTGGTTTTCTTCCCGCAGCTGAGCGATTTCAACATCTTTCTGGGTGAGGAATGCTTCGTATTCCTTCACTTTTTTGCTCATATTGGCATTACCCTTGCGGAGCGCAATCCTATCTTGTTCGAGGGATGCTTTTGCTTTTTGTAGTTCTTCTACATCACCTCCGAGGTTCTGCACTTCCAGAATCCTGGCGTCGAGCTGTTTGCCAATAGAATCGAGCTTGATTTCGGCGCTGGCCAGTTCATTTACGCGTGCCTGGATGTCTGTGTCTTGTTTCTGAGTTAATGTGTGTTCGTTATAGTAGAGATACCCAAAAACGGCGGCAAGAACTGTCATCAAAATTAGACCCACGAGGAGGCCGGTGTTATTTTTCCTTTCCATATATGTGCTTAGGTTAAATGATAAAATTTATAGGATATGTTCAAAAAACTGTGCCACTACTATACGCAGAATTTTGATTTGGATTGAAAAACAAAAAGCCGTTTGCAAGGAATTACCTGCAAACGGCTTTTGAAAAAAATATATAACTTATTCTAAATCAATTATTTAAAATAAAAACTAGTAATCACCTCCTGCGCCGCCGCCGCCAAAGCTACCGCCGCCAAAGCCTCCAAACCCGCCGCCTCCGCCGCCTCCGCCACCCCAGTTTCCAGAGAAGCTACCACTCCCGGAATGGGTAGTATATGGCCAAATGATCGGTCCGCCAAAGTTGCCCAAGCCACCTCCGCCACGTCCGCCACGGCGATTTCTGAATATGATAATGAGTATAATAACCAGGATGATACCGAATGTTAAAAATGGAGAACCAGAATCGCCACCATTATCGGTTTTGGGATCGGCTTTATATTCTCCGGTAGCGTATTTAAAGATCATATCCACGCCCTGATCCAGCCCGGCGTAAAACTGGTTGTTCTTGAACTGCGGTATGATGACAGTGGAAATGATGCGTTTGGCGATGGCGTCAGGGATGGCGCCTTCCAAACCTTCTCCGGTCGCAATAAAAACTTTCCGGTCGGTAGCGGCCCATAGCAAAGCGATGCCGTTATCCTTGTCTTTTTGACCTACACCCCACTCCCGGCCTAATTTAAATGCATAATCGGCAATCGGGTAATCGCCTGTCGTTTTAACGATCACAATCGTGATCTGCGAAGAAGTGGAATCGTTATATGCGACCAACTTTTGTTCAAGACTCGCTTTTTCACCTTCCGAAAGCTGGCTGGCAAAATCGTTGACGAGGCGTGGCGGGTTCGGTTTAGGAGGAATATCCTGCGCACTTACCCCGAAGAATGTAAGCGCAAACAAGAAAAACAGGATCAGGGATTTATTCATAATCATTGTCCAAACGAAATATCGTCCGGAAGTTCGTTGATGTCGTCAGATTGATAGGGGAAGTGCGTTTTAAGCTGTAAACCAGCTTCTTCTATGCCTTTGGCAAGGCCTTCCGAGAATTGACCTTTTATAAAATATTCCCGGAGCAGGTCTTTGGTAGAATTCCAGAAGTTACCGGGTACCTTTTCATCGATTCCCTGGTCGCCGAGGACTGCAAATTTCCGGTCTTCGTAAGCCAGATAAAAAAGTACCCCGTTTCGCTGGGCGGTTTCATGCAGATGAAGAAAGAGGAAGACTTCTTTGGCCCGGTCCATCACATCCGGGGTCGGGCATTTCTTTTCGATATGCACCTTAACTTCTCCGGAAGTCTGTGTTTCAGCTTGTTGAATGGCTCCAATGATGCGCTGCTGCTGTTCATCAGAGAAAAAAAGCGAATCGCTGGGCATAAGCTGATGGTTTTGGTCAGGAAAGAAAAAAGCATTCCGGGCCAAATGATCCGGAATGCGATGTTATGCTAGAATTTGACAGTCGGTGCTTTGTCGGAGCCTGCCGATGCGGTGAAATAGCCTTTTTGAGAGAAGCCGAAAACGCCTGCAAACAGGTTGGTCGGGAATGTCCGAACTTCCTGGTTGTAATCTTTGACAACGGCATTAAAGTCGTTTCTGGCTACGCCAATGCGGTTTTCGGTGCCTTCCAGCTGCGCCTGCAATTCCAGGAAGTTTTGGTTGGCTTTTAGTTGCGGATATTGTTCAACCGAAACAAGCAGTCGGGAAAGTGAGCCGCTCAACTGGTCCTGTGCGGCCTGGAATTTGGAGATATTTTCCGGCGTAAGCTGGTCAGCATTAATGGTCGTCTGTGTAGCTTTTGCCCTTGCTTCGATTACTGCGGTCAAAGTGCTTTTTTCAAAATCAGCAGCACCTTTGACGGTACTTACCAGGTTCGGGATCAGGTCGGCGCGACGCTGGTACTGGCTTTCTACTTTGGCCCAGGATTCTTTTACGACCTCGTCTTTGCCTACCAGGCCGTTATATTTACCGCAGCCTACGAATCCCAAAATGAGAACTACGACAATCACTGCAATGAGTCCTTTTGACATTTTTGTATTTTAGTTTAGAATGAATGGATGTAATTCAAAGTTGTCCAAAGCTAGCAAAAAGGTTTGCAAAAAATACATAACCGGTTTTTGACAAATTTGTGTGCCGGACGTATTGTGATAATGGGCAACTGGCCCGAAAAACGGGATTTTTAATATTCTCCTACACCGGCAATGTTGTTCCACCTGCCCCAGCTGACCGAGACTTCATAGTCGAGCAGGCAGCTTTCAAAGTACATCGCGCCCATGGTCCAGTTGACACCCAAGTGATTGACCAGATAATCTGCTGCCGTGATCCGCTCTTTAAATGCCAGGAAGCCGGATTTTTGAAGTTTATCCATGATCGCATTCACTTCTTGGTTATCGGTTTTTCCGTCTATCCAACTATTTAGAATTGCCTGATCATTGGTCCAGCGTGTAGAGAAGTCATGTTTAAACCCGCTCGGCTTGAAGATCCGCGGGCCGTAGCGAAGCAAAATCCAATGTGCATAGTCCCTTCTCAGCAAGTCTTTGATGAGTAATTCGGTTTGGGGAGAATGTTCAAGTGTGGAAATGCGGTTGTAAATTTTCCTGGGAGATAATCCGCCGAGCGACAACCATTGGGAAAGCCGTGAGTCGGTCAGACTAACCGGGTTTTCCTGATGTACATGTATGTCAGCAAGAAAACTTTCGAGTGTGGCCTGTGCCTGCGTCTCGCCAGCCAGACGGTTTTCAGATTTGGCTGCGGGCGCAATAATTTCCTCCGGATCGATACCCAATGTTGGTAAGGAAGGCAGCGAGCCGGCTTCAAATTCGGTCGGCAATATGATCTCTTCGGGTTCCGGAAGTGATGCTTTCACAACTAGCTTATCAGTCAATTCGGCAAGAAATGCCTTGAAATTGGACGGTAGCTTTGAAATCGGGAAGGGGAGGTCCGCCGCGGAAATCAAAGTGTCCATCCAGAAAAGCTTGATGTCAATGTTGGCGATTTTCAGGTTTTTACTCAGGGAAGACTCGATCCTGGTTTCTTCCGGGCCTATTTCTTTGCTGGTATACACAAATTCAGCATTGTAATCCTGCGCCATCTGTGCGATGATTTTCTCCGGCTCACCAATTCTGATTAAAAGATCGGCGCCCTTTTTACGCAGGTTATTCCGGAGATCGGCCACAGCATCGAGCACACATTGGGCGCGCAATGCGCCTGTTCTGCGAAATCCGAGACGGGTACGCTCAAATTGCCGGGGATCGAAAACGTACACCGGAACAATTTCGTAACCTGTATGCGCCGCGTTGAATAATGCTTCGTTGTCGTTCAATCGGAGGTCATTTCTGAACCAATAAATGATGCGCTGAGCCATTAAAAGAATACTGGATTGATGTCAAATTCGAATTTTAAAAAGCTACAATATTACAAAAATTGAACCGGTGTAAAATAAAAAGCCCGCTGCGGGTTGTTCGCAGCGGGCTTTTGAGATGAGTATGTTAGTAGCTCAAAATCGTGAATTCGGTACGCCGGTTTCGCTGATGCTCTTCCTCGGTTTTAGCATTCGGAATGATCAGCTCGCGCTCGCCGTAACCTTTGGCTACCATCCTGTCGGCATCGATTCCTTTTGTATTGAGATAGGCTACTGCGGATTCTGCACGGTTTTGGGATAATGTCATGTTGTACGCATCCGTCGCACGGGCATCAGTGTGAGAGCTGAGCTCGATGGTCATCGTCGGGTTATCTTTCAGGATTTGAACAAGTTTGTCCAGCTCAATAGCCGCGTCGGGGCGAATGTTGTATTTGTTCAAATCGTAATAAATGTTTTCCAGGACAAAAGTCTTGTTCAATTCCAGCTTATCCAGTTTGATCGTTACATTAAATGTAGTATCCGTCAATTCTTTGGTTAGAAAAATAGGAGGGATGGAGCGGCCATTCATTGAAAATGGTTCACGTTTGCTGATATAACCTTTTCGCTGCACCAGCAAACTGTAAGACGCTCCTTCCTCAACTGGCTGCGTACCGAATTTACCCGAAGGATTAGTGGAAAGCTGCGCAATTTGCACCTCGGAAGTGTCAGGCAGGATGTGAATGATTGCAGAATCGATCGGCATAGGGTTTTGGCCCGCAGTTACCACATTTCCCGCCAGGAAATATCTGACCACTTTCCGCTTTCCGTTCACATAATTAGGATTGTTGGGATTCAGCGGGTTGTTCGGATCATTGTTCCGGGCCACTTCTGCGCTATCCGGTTCTTCGGGCGAAGAGAAGTAGTAAATGTCGTCATCGCCTTTTCCACCGTCACGGTTAGAAGAGAAAAATCCTTTTTTCAGGTTTTTATAAAATACAAGACCAAAATCATCCTGCGGACTATTGAACGGCGTCCCCAGGTTTTCAATTGTAATCACGCCCTGGCTTCTGGTTGCTGAAAACAAATCGAGCTTACCTAATCCCGGATGCCCGTCGGAAGCGAAATAGAGTCTGCCGCCTTCGGCTACGTAAGGAAACATATCGTCACCGGCAGTGTTAATGTCCCTGCCCATATTTACCGGCCGGCTGAACCTTCCGGAGGCATCCATGTTTGTGCGGTAAATATCAATGCCGCCAGCGCCACCGGCTCTGTTGGAAGCGAAGTAAAGCGTTTTCCCGTCTCTTGAAAATGCAGGAGAGCCATCCCAGGCAAGTGAATCGTTGATGGGCAAAATTGCTGGTAGCGTCCATTTACCATCAATGTTGCGGCTCATATATAAGTCTACATCGGCAGTACCTTTCTTCTTGCCGGTATTTCCACGCGCAAAAACCAATGTTTTTCCGTCAGGTGAAAATGCGGGCGAGCCTTCATTGGCGTCTTCATCAAAAATGTCCTGGCTTAGCAAAACGGGATTTCCCTGCGTGGTACCTGCGTCCTCAGAGATCGCGACTTTATACAGGCCCAGCATTGCCTGACCATTGTTCTTATAAACCTTCTGTTTTTTGGAAGAAGAAAAAATCAGTTCATTGCCCAAAATGGTAGGGGAGAATTCGGCACCCGCGGTATTCAGTGGGATGTCTTTGATTTCCACTTCCATTTTCTGCGTTTTGAGGCGGTCCGCAATCCGGAGGATTTCAACTTCTCTCAACGCACGTTCCTGCAAGTTGGCAGCGCTGGCAGTATCTTTTGCAAAAGCTGAAAACTGGCTGGCTGCTTCGCTATACTGGCCGTCGGCTTTCAGGGCGTAGGCGTACTGGAATTTGGCATCGGGGCTGGTGAGGCCACCGTCCAGGGCTTTCTTATAATAAGGTATAGCTTGTCTGAAACGGTTGGAAAGACGGTAGGATTCGGCAATCAAATAGTTGGTCTGGACAGGTTCATAATTTTCAGCGGCCGCCTTTTCGAATCCTTTGATGGCAAGGTCATATTCTCCGTTTGAAAATTTCTTTTGTCCGTCTTTATAGGCCTGCATCGCCGAATTGCAGCCGGAGAGGTATATGCTTAGGGTAATAAGGCTAATTACGAGGGTAAAACTACTCCGCAAAAGTTTCATAATGTCAAGTATAAAATCAAACGATCGACGCGCACACGGGTTTTGAAAAACAATACTAATAAACAACGATTGGAAATAAAATTATGGATACAAGACGCTAAGATTTTTATTTGGGTTGTAATGCCTGTTTTTTGGTCAAAATTGGCAGCGGAGGAGAAAAAACAATTCTTAACATTTTGTAAATCAATGTTACTATCATACTTTTGCAGTCCGATTTTTCGGGAAAACTGTTTATATAACAAAAGACTGGTTAGTTAACCGGATCAAAATCAATTTGTTAAATGCCAACTATTTCACAATTAGTACGTAAAGGTAGAGAGACCATTACATGGAAGTCCAAGTCGCCGGCTTTGGACTCATGCCCTCAGCGTAGGGGCGTGTGCACCAGGGTGTACACAACAACGCCAAAGAAACCGAACTCAGCACTTCGTAAAGTTGCCCGTGTTCGTCTTTCTAACAATAAGGAGGTGAATGCCTACATTCCAGGAGAAGGCCACAACCTGCAGGAGCACTCGATCGTTTTGATCCGTGGTGGTCGTGTGAAGGATTTGCCAGGTGTACGTTATCACATCATCCGCGGTGCATTGGATACTGCTGGTGTGAACGGACGTAGACAACGTCGCTCGAAATATGGTGCTAAACGTCCAAAACCAGGACAAGTTCAGGCAGCGCCAACAAAAGGTAAAAAGAAATAAAAAGTAACTCTCTCTGCTTTTATTAAGTAATTCATCTGATAAAAGGGAAGTAATCTGTGCCGATGCATGGGTGAATAAGTTGCAAAACGAAACCTACGTAAAAAATTTTAAGACAAAATGAGAAAGTCGAAACCAAAGAAAAGATACATCCTTCCTGATCCTAAGTTCAGGGATGTTCAGGTTACCAAGTTTGTGAACAACCTGATGTACGAAGGAAAAAAGAGTATTGCATTCACTATTTTTTATGACGCGCTGGAATTGGTTGAGAAAAAAACCAACGAAAATGGTCTGGAAACATGGAGAAAAGCATTGAACAATGTTACTCCATCTGTTGAAGTAAAAAGCCGTCGTGTGGGTGGTGCTACATTCCAGGTTCCTACTGAGGTTCGTCCGGAGCGTAAGCAGTCACTGGGCATGAAATGGTTGATCAACTATTCCCGCAAGCGCGGCGAAAAAACAATGGTTGACCGTCTGGCTGGCGAAATTATCGCTGCTGCAAAAGGTGAAGGTTCTGCTGTTAAAAAGAAAGACGATACGCACCGTATGGCAGATGCCAACAAGGCATTCTCGCACTTCCGGTTCTAGTTTTAGGACTAGTTCATATATTAAGAAACAGGTATCGCATGGACGTGCGGTACCTGTTTTGCTTTAATGGGAGCTGAGTTGATATGTTGAAAAATAAGTCAAAAATTATTTCTCAATGTTGTTTTTATAGCTGACAATCTGTACTTTTGCGCTCTGAATTTCCGAAATAGGCTTCTCAGGCTATCGAAATTCTTGCCTTCGAATTGAAATTGCACATCGAATAAAATAAACACATCACCATTTGTCATGGCACGTGATCTAAGATTAACAAGAAACATTGGTATTGCTGCGCACATTGATGCCGGTAAGACGACTACAACGGAGCGTATACTTTATTATTCAGGTGTAAGCCACAAAATTGGAGAAGTGCATGACGGTGCTGCTACAATGGACTGGATGGAGCAGGAGCAGGAGCGTGGGATCACTATTACTTCCGCAGCGACTACTGTTAACTGGAATTATCGTAATGAAAAATATCATATCAACATTATTGATACCCCAGGTCACGTTGACTTTACGGTTGAGGTAAATCGTTCTCTTCGCGTATTGGATGGATTGGTTTTCCTTTTCAGCGCGGTGGATGGTGTTGAGCCTCAGTCTGAAACAAACTGGCGTTTGGCTAACAACTACAATGTTGCCCGTATCGGTTTCGTAAATAAAATGGACCGTTCAGGTGCAGACTTTTTGAAAGTTTGTACGCAGGTGAAAGAAATGTTGGGAAGCTACGCAGTGCCTCTTCAATTGCCGATCGGTGCTGAAGATTCATTTAAAGGTGTAGTTGACCTGGTTAACTTCCGCGGTATTGAGTGGAATGAAGCTGATAAAGGCATGACTTTCACTGAGGTACCTATTCCTGACGATATGTTGGAAGAAGCAACTGAGTGGAGAGAGAAATTGCTTGAAGCAGTTGCTGAGTTCGACGATACGTTGATGGAGAAATATTTTGAGGATCCAAATTCTATCACGGAAGATGAAATCCTTGCAGCATTGCGTGCAGCGACTATCAGCATGAAAATTGTACCGATGGTTTGCGGATCTTCTTTCAAAAACAAAGGAGTTCAGACAATGCTTGATTACGTGATGGCTATCCTGCCTTCACCCCTTGACCGTGAAAGCATTATCGGAACAGATCCACGTACTGGTAATGAAATCAGCCGTCAGCCGTCTGAAAAAGATCCTTTCTGTGCATTGGCATTTAAAATTGCAACTGACCCTTACGTAGGTCGTCTTTGCTTTATCAGATCTTACTCGGGTGTTCTTGAATCCGGTTCTTATGTTTTGAATAACCGTTCAGAAAACAAAGAACGTATCTCCCGTATTTTCCAAATGCATGCGAATAAGCAAAACCAGATCGACAGACTGGAAGCTGGTGATATTGGAGCGGTAGTTGGTTTCAAAGACATTAAAACAGGTGATACGCTTTCTGATGAAAAGAACCCAATTGTTCTGGAATCAATGGTGTTCCCTGAGCCTGTAATCGGTTATGCGATTGAGCCTAAGAAAGCGGCTGACAGTGATAACTTCTCGAAAGCTATCACTAAACTGATCGAGGAAGATCCAACTTTACAGGTTGAATCTAACGAAGAAACGGGCCAGACGATCATTAAAGGTATGGGCGAGCTTCACCTTGAAATCATCATCGACCGTATGCGTCGTGAGTTCAAGGTGGAAGTAAACCAGGGTGCTCCTCAGGTTGCATACAAAGAGATTCTTACCAAGAACTACGAACACCGCGAGGTATATAAGAAACAAACGGGTGGTCGTGGTAAATTTGCCGATATCGTTTTCGAAATCGGGCCACGTGACGACAACGAAGAAGGCAAAGAACCAAAACAAGGTTTGCAGTTTGTAAATGAAGTTGTGGGTGGTGCTATTCCTCGTGAATTTATCGCTCCGGTTCAGAAAGGATTTGAAGCTGCGATGATCAATGGTGCATTGGCAGGTTATCCTTTGGATTCGATGAAAGTGCGTTTGTTCCACGGTTCATTCCACGATGTCGATTCAGATTCGCTGTCATTTGAACTTGCTGCTAAAATTGGTTTCAAAGAATCTGCGCGTCACGCTGGTTCTAAATTGATGGAGCCGATTATGCACGTTGAAGTTCTCACACCTGACGAATATACAGGTCCGATCACGGGTGACTTAAACCGTCGCCGCGGAATCATGAGAGGTATGGATTCCCGTAACGGAGCCCAGGTTATCAAAGCTGATGTACCTCTTTCTGAGTTGTTTGGATATGTGACTGACCTTCGGACAATGTCTTCCGGTCGTGCAACTGCATCTCTTACTTTTGCTTACTATGAAATCGTTCCGAACAACATTGCGGAAACTGTGATTGAAAAAGCAAAGGGTTTGGTTAAAGCGTAAATGTCAATCCGTTGTCAGAGAGATCTGACAACGGATTTTTTATAGATATAAGTCAGTGAAGTAAATGGTTCTTTCGCTGATGGATGTTCGAAAGTCTTCGAGCTATTTTTCTGAACCGGAAACAAACAATACTCATGAATCAAAAAATTCGTATTAAACTTCGGTCTTTCGACCACAATCTGGTTGACAAGTCAGCCGAGAAAATCGTGAAGGCGGTGAAGGCTACGGGAGCAGTAGTTAGTGGTCCAATTCCTTTGCCAACCAAGACTGAGAAATTTACAGTACTTCGTTCTCCACACGTAAATAAGAAGTCCCGGGAGCAATTCCAGCTTTGTACTTACAAACGTCTGGTTGACATTTTCTCTACAAGCGCTAAGACAGTTGACGCGCTGATGAAACTGGAACTTCCTAGCGGAGTTGACGTAGAAATCAAAGTATAGTCATAAGGGTTTATTTAGTTAAACCAAAAAAATATACGGGTGAAGGTCCATTTCCGGAAACCACATCTGAACTCAAAGAAAGCCGTTTGTTGGTGTGGTTTACATGCCTTAATGATGGTTCTCAAAAACTGAGGTCAGATGTTCATTCATCTGACCTTTTTTGCTGATTATCAGCGAGAAATATTTTAATACTGCTTGGATACTAAAATTCAGTTTTTTACCTTTGCAGTCCGTTTTAAAGAATAAGGGTTTTACCTGCTAATTTTAATTTCAAAACATGTCTGGTTTAATTGGTAAGAAAATCGGAATGACTAGTTTGTACAATGCTGACGGGCAGGCTCTGGCATGTACTGTGATCCAAGCTGGTCCTTGTGTTGTTACACAAGTTAGGTCCGAAGAGAAGGATGGCTATAAGGCTATTCAGTTAGGTTTTGGTGAGAAGAAAGAAAAAAATTCTACCCAGCCTATGATTGGTCACTTCAAAAAAGCCAACACGACTCCCAAACAAAAATTGGTTGAGTTCAAGGAATTTGTAGTGGAACATGAACTTGGTACTTCATTGTCCGTTCAGGACATCTTTGAAGAAGGTGAGTTTGTTGACGTAGTAGGTTCTGCAAAAGGCCGCGGTTTTCAAGGTGTTGTAAAACGTCATGGATTCGGTGGTGTTGGTGGCCAGACGCACGGTCAGCATAACAGAGCCCGTCACCCAGGTTCGATTGGTGCTTGTTCATTTCCATCACGTGTTTTCAAAGGAATCCGCATGGGTGGACGTATGGGCAACAATCGTGTAAAGATTCAGAATTTGCGTATTCTGAAAGTGATACCTGAGCAAAATCTTTTGGTTGTAAGTGGCTCAGTACCGGGTGCAAAGAATTCATTTCTAATCATTGAGAAATAGTACTAATGGAACTGTCCGTATTAAATATAAAAGGAGAAGATACCGGCAAGAAGGTAAGTGTGTCTGAGGAAATCTTCGGCATCGAACCTAACACGCATGCGATCTATCTCGATGTAAAGCTGTATCTGGCTAACCAACGTCAGGGTACACACAAGTCTAAAGAACGTGCAGAAGTTAACCGCTCTACCCGCAAGATCAAGCGTCAAAAGGGAACAGGTGGTGCTCGTGCAGGAAGTATGAAATCACCTGTATTTGTAGGTGGTGGACGTATTTTCGGTCCAAGACCTCGGGACTACGGTTTCAAGGTTAACAAAAAAGTAAAAGCATTGGCTCGTAAGTCTGCTTTTTCTGCCAAGGCACAATCCGATGCCATTTCAGTTTTGGAAGCATTCACATTTGATGCGCCTAAAACTAAATCATATCTGAATGTATTGAATTCCCTTTCATTGACTAACACAAAAACATTGTTGATCCTTCCTGCGATTGACAGCAATGTGTACCTGTCAAGCCGCAACATTCCAAAAGCGAAGGTTGCCACTGTGGATTCGGTTAATACCTACGATTTGATGTATGCAGACCGTCTTTTAATAAGTGAATCTGCGCTGTCTATTTTGGAAACCCAATTGAACAAATAACATGAGTGTACTGAAACGTCCGATTATAACTGAAAAGGTAACGGCTCAGGGTGGTCAAGGAAAATACGCTTTTGAAGTTGCTCTTACTGCTAATAAGGTAGAGATCAAAAAAGCTATTGAGAAACTGTTCGGGGTTACCGTAGAAAGCGTTCACACAATGCGCAGCATTGGAAAAAGCAAATCTCGCACATCGGGAGGAAAATTTGTAAGTGGAAAAACGTCAACCATTAAGAAAGCTATCATTACGGTAGCCGAAGGCGAGATCATCGATATCTACGGTGAAGCATAATAGTTGAGCGATTCAAAATCTTTGACGAGTTAATAGCAAATGGCAGTTAAAAAATTAAAACCGACAAGTGCTGGTCAGCGTTTCCGCTCGGCTCCTACGTTTGAGGAGATCACCGCTGCGAAACCTGAGAAAAGTCTTCTGGAAACCATCAAGAGAACAGGTGGTCGTAATAGCCAGGGACACATGACCATGCGATATATTGGTGGCGGGCATAAAAGAAAATATCGTGTTATCGATTTCAAAAGAAATCGTTTCGATTCGCCGGCTACTGTTCTTACCATTGAATATGACCCAAACCGTTCGGCGCGCATTGCGTTGATCCAGTTTGCGGACGATGAAAAAAGATACATCATTGCTCCAAACGGGCTGAAAGTTGGACAAGTAATCGTTTCCGGAAATTCGGTAGCACCGGAAGTTGGAAATGCGCTTCCTCTAAGTGCAATGCCGGTCGGTACAATTGTACACAACATTGAGCTTACACCAGGCAAAGGTGGTCAGTTTGCCCGCAGCGCGGGAGCTTATGCTCAGCTTGTAGCACGTGAAGGCAAATATGCAGTTCTGAAAATGCCATCTGGTGAAATGCGAATGATCCTTTCAACTTGTATCGCTACGGTTGGAACGGTTTCTAATGCAAGCCACATGAATGTAGCATTAGGAAAAGCGGGTCGCAGAAGATGGTTGGGACGTCGTCCACGCGTTCGTGGTGTTGCCATGAACCCAGTCGATCACCCAATGGGTGGTGGTGAGGGCCGCTCGTCCGGAGGTCAGCCTCGTTCTAGAAACGGCCAGTTTGCGAAAGGTTTGAAAACCCGTGACCGCAACAAGCATTCTGAGAAATTGATTATAAGCCGTCGTAAAAAATAATAGTATAACATGGCACGCTCATTAAAAAAAGGACCATATATCGACTTCCGTCTTGAAAACAAAGTCACTGTGATGAACAGTGCGGCGCGTAAGTCAGTTATCAAGACCTGGTCACGACGTTCAATGATATCGCCTGATTTTATCGGGCACACGTTTGCAGTTCACAACGGGAATAAGTTCATCCCGGTTTATGTAACTGAAAACATGGTAGGACACAAGCTGGGAGAGTTTTCTCCAACGCGCAACTTCCGTGGCCACACCGCAAAAAAGGATAAAGGTAGAAAATAATTATTCGACGATAGCTGGTTCTGAAAGGAACGAGCCTATTTCTGAAAGAACATGGAAGCAAGAGCTATATTAAAAGATGTGCCTACCTCTCCTCGCAAGATGAGATTAGTAGCCGACATGATTCGCGGACAAAAGGTCAGCAAAGCGTTGGCACTTTTAAAATTTCAACCAAGAGCATCTTCACCTGTATTGCACAAAGTTTTACTTTCTGCGGTAGCCAACTGGCAACAGTTGAATGAGGACGCAAAATTGGAAGACGCTGATCTTATCGTAAAGACCGTATTCATTGACGGTGGCCGTATGTTGAAGCGCCTACGCCCTGCACCCCAGGGAAGAGCACACAGAATTCGCAAGCGTTCTAATCACATCACAATCGTGATTGATGATGCAGCAGCTTCGGCTTCGGAGGTAGATAAGGAAGCAGTAATCACCGAATCATAAGTAAAACGATCTATATCGAATGGGACAAAAGGTAAATCCTATAGGTCTGAGACTAGGAATTGTTAGAGGCTGGGAGTCAAGCTGGTATGGAGGAAAAGACTTCTCTGATAAATTAGTTGAAGACGAAAAAATCCGTAACTACATTAAAGCACGTATCCCAAAAGGATCTATTTCTAAAGTAGTTATTGAGCGTACATTGAAACGTATCACTTTGACCATCCACACTGCCCGTCCAGGGATTGTAATTGGAAAAGGTGGTAGCGAAGTTGATAAAATTAAGGAAGAGCTTAAAAAGATCACAGGCAAGGATGTTCAGATTAATATCTACGAAATCAAACGCCCTGAGATCGACGCGAAATTGGTTGGCGAAGCTATCGCTCAACAATTGCAAGCTCGTATCTCTTACCGTCGTGCTATGAAGCAATCAATCGCTTCGGCTATGCGTGTAGGAACACAAGGTATCAAAATTCGTCTTGCGGGACGTTTGGGTGGAGCTGAAATGGCCCGTACAGAAGAGTACAAAGAGGGTCGTATTCCTCTTCACACATTGCGTGCTGACATTGACTATGCAATTTCGGAAGCCCAGACTATCTATGGTAAAATAGGTATCAAGGTTTGGATCTTCAAAGGAGAGCTTTACGGAAAGCGTGATTTGACTCCTGCAGCAGCAACAGCAGCAGCAGACAGAGCGGATCGCAGTACCGGAGGCGGCAATGATCGTGGCGGAAATGATCGCGGCAGAGACAGAAGAGGCGGCAGAGGAAATGAAGGTGGCGGAGCACCTCGCGGAGAAGGCGGTGGTGGTGATGCAGATCGTCGCAAGAGGAATAATAACAGTAATAACAAGAATAAGAAGAAGTAATCAGACATTTTCCGGTTTTACCGGTTCAAATAGATTAGATCATGTTACAGCCGAAAAGGACAAAATTTCGCAAGCAACAAAAGGGAAAGGGATCGTACAACGGTTTGGCTACTCGCGGACATGAGATCGCTTTTGGATCGTTTGCTATTAAAGCGCTCGAACCAGGTTGGTTGACTGCACGACAAATTGAAGCTGCCCGTATCTCCGTTACCCGTGCTATGAAACGTGAAGGGCAAGTTTGGATCCGCATTTTTCCAGACAAACCTATCACTAAAAAGCCTGCTGAGGTTCGTATGGGTAAAGGAAAAGGTGCCCCTGAATATTGGGTCGCACCGGTTAAACCAGGTACCATCATTTTTGAGGCAACTGGTGTTGAGCTCGATACTGCAAATGAGGCGTTGCGTTTGGCTGCACAAAAACTGCCAATTAAAACGAAGTTCGTGGTACGTCGGGATTATCAGGAATAGGGTTAACCCCACCGTATTAAGAACACTAATTATTTAAAGCAATGACTAGTAAAGAAATAAAGGATCTTTCGCAAGATCAGCTTAAAGAGCAGATCTCCCAAGAGAGAGAGCGCCTACTCCGGTTGAAATTTGCGCATGCGATTTCTCCGATTGAGAACCCCCTGCGTATTCGCGCCTCACGTAAGGAAATTGCAAGACTCTTAACCGAACTGTCGGCTAAATCTAACCAGCAGTAAATCAGTTTAGAAATTATGGAGGCAACAGAAAGAAATTTACGTAAAGAAAGGATAGGCAAAGTAGTGAGCAACAAAATGGAGAAATCCTGTGTGATCACTGTTGAGCGTAAAGTAAAGCATGCCAAGTATGGTAAGTTTATGACTAAAACTACCAAACTGATGGTGCATGATGAGACAAACCAGGTCGGTATCGGTGATACGATCAAGGTGATGGAGACTCGTCCGCTTAGCAAAAATAAGCGTTGGAGATTAGTAGAAATCCTTGAAAGAGCTAAGTAATCATGGTACAACAAGAATCAAGACTGTCAGTAGCAGATAACAGCGGAGCGAAAGAAGTACTCGTGATCCGGGTGCTTGGTGGAACAGGAAAGCGTTATGCCTCAGTTGGCGATAAGATCGTCGTAACAGTAAAGGCTGCTTTATCTTCGAGCAATATGAAGAAAGGTACGGTTTCAAAAGCCGTAGTGGTGCGCACGAAAAAAGAAGTGAGACGTAAAGATGGTACATACATCAGATTTGAAGATAATGCTGCGGTGTTATTGAACAATAATGATGAGCCAAGGGGCACGCGGATCTTCGGCCCTGTTGCAAGGGAATTGCGTGAGAAGCAATTTATGAAGATCGTTTCTCTGGCACCGGAAGTGTTGTAAGAAATCGATCACTGTATTTCTTTAAACTGTTAAGAAAATACCTCAATGGAAAGTTCAAATAAAAAGGCACCTGCAAAATTACATATTCGCAAAGGAGATACCGTAAAGGTGATTTCTGGAAACGCGAAAGGTGAATCCGGTGTAATCAAGAAGGTACTTGTAGAAAAATTAAGAGCTACTGTGGAAGGTGTTAACATGATCACAAAACATGTTAAGCCAAATGCACAAAACCCACAAGGTAGCATTGAGAAGCGCGAAGGAGCCATTCACATCAGCAATCTGATGGTGGTTGATCCTAAGACTGGCGAAGCAACCAGAACAGGTCGCAAAGCAAATGACAAAGGTAAGTTGCAGCGTTTCGCGAAAAAGTCAGGTAACTTATTGTAATCCTGATTTCGTTAAAGTTAGTTATCAAATAATGCGTGTGGGTCGGCAATCCACCTAACTGTTTAGAAAAATGGCACAGCCAAGATTAAAAGAAAAATACGTAAAGGAAGTTGTAGAGCAGCTGAAAGGTAAATTTCAGTATAAGTCTAGCATGCAGGTTCCCCGTTTGACCAAGATTGTGATCAATAAGGGAATCGGTGCAGCAGTAGCTGACAAAAAACTGGTAGATGTTGGAGTTGAAGAACTCAGTTTGATCACCGGCCAGAAAGCGGTTGCTACCATTTCTAAAAAGGCGGTTTCGAACTTCAAGTTGAGAGAGAACATGCCAATCGGCGCAAAGGTTACTTTGAGAGGCGATCGCATGTATGAATTCCTCGACAGATTGACAACTATTGCGATGCCTCGGGTTAGAGACTTCAAAGGTATCAGCGACAAAGGTTTTGATGGACGTGGAAATTACACATTTGGTGTAAAAGAGCAGATTATCTTCCCTGAGATCAGTATTGAAAAAGTGAATAAGATCACTGGGATGGATATCACGTTTGTGACTTCGAGCAATTCTGATGAAGAAAGTTATGAGCTGCTGAAAGCACTTGGAATGCCTTTCACCAACGCGAATAAATAAGGATAATACCTAATACTAAGATTATTTACCGACAATGGCAAAAGAATCAGTTAAAGCAAGAGAGAGAAAAAGACAAGAGCTAGTAGCCAAGTACGCCGACAAGCGTAAGAAGCTGAAAGCAGCTGAGGATTGGGTGGGTCTTGACAAATTACCTCGCAACTCTTCTCCTGTCCGCCTTCACAACCGGTGCAAGATCACGGGAAGGCCTCGTGGGTATATGAGGAAATTTGGAATTTCCAGAGTTCTTTTCCGCGACATGGCCTCTGATGGAAAAATCCCTGGGGTCACAAAATCAAGTTGGTAAGAATACTTTCAATTCTGATTTCAATTACTTAACTTTGCACTCCCGTTTTAAGGGGGTGTTTAAACCAGGCATAAAAAATGTTAACGGATCCCATAGCAGACTATCTGACGAGACTCAGAAACGCTATCAAAGCGAAGCACCGGGTTGTTGAGATACCTGCATCCAACATAAAGAGAGAAATTACAAAAGTACTTTTTGACAAAGGATATATTCAAAGTTACAAGTTTGACGAGGTTGGTCCTCAGGGAACAATTAAAATTGCTTTGAAATATAACCCTGTCACAAAGCAATCTGCAATTGTGAAATTGGAGAGAATTAGTAAGCCAGGACTACGTAAATATTCAGGTTCAACCACATTGCCACGAGTTTTAGGTGGTTTGGGAACAGTGATTATTTCTACATCAAAAGGTGTGATGACTGATAAGGAGGCCAAAACGCTGAATGTTGGTGGCGAAGTGTTGTGTTTCGTGTATTAATATTTTAAAGTTATTCAGGAAATGTCACGAATAGGAAATAAAGTTATCGTTTTGCCGGCAGGAGTTTCCGTGTCAGTTGCAGAGGATAACCTCGTATCAGTAAAAGGTCCAAAGGGTACACTTACTCAGGCTGTTGACTCCGATATTTCAGTAGAAGTGGAAGGTAATGAACTGAAAGTGAAGCGTCCAACGGAACAAAAACGTCACAAAGCTTTGCATGGTTTGTACCGTTCTTTGATCAATAATATGGTCATTGGTGTCGGTTCAGGCTACAAAAAGGAATTGGAGATTATTGGTGTTGGTTACAAAGCTAGCGCTGCAAACAATGTTCTTGAATTGCAGTTGGGTTATTCTCACAATATTTTTATGGCAATTCCGGAAGAGATCAAGTTAACTACTACTTCTGAAAAAGGACAAAACCCGAAGGTTATCCTGGAAGGAATTGATAAAGAGTTGATTGGATCAGTTGCTGCGAAAATCAAGTCATTGAGAAAAGTAGAGCCATACAAAGGCAAGGGTATTCGATTTGTTGGTGAAGTCGTTCGTCGTAAGGCTGGAAAGTCTGCTTCTAAGAAATAGTACGTTACCAAAGATTAATGTTATAAATAAAGTTAGATAAGATTAAAATGGCTAACGCAAAAGCAGACAGAAGAACACGTCTAAAGCTACATATTCGTAAAAGGGTAAAAGGTAGTGTTGAACGTCCGAGATTATCGGTATTTCGCTCTAATACCTCTATTTACGCACAAATAATAGATGACATCAATGGTGTAACGCTTGCTAGCGCATCATCGGTGGACCTTGGAGGAAGAAAAGAGAACTCAAATGTTGAGGTAGCTTCCCAGGTTGGAAAGAAAATTGCTGAAAAAGCACAAGAGGCAGGCATCCAGGCGGTTGTTTTTGATCGTAATGGATATTTGTATCATGGAAAGGTAAAAGCATTGGCCGAAGGAGCTCGTGAGGGTGGCCTGAAATTCTAAGTATATCAAGACTATGTCTACAGTTACAAGACCTTCAAAGGTTAACGAATCAGACTTGAAAGAACGCGTTGTAGCGATCAATCGGGTTGCAAAAGTAGTAAAAGGTGGTCGTCGTTTTAGCTTTTCAGCGATCGTCGTCGTAGGTGACGGAAACGGAGTTGTGGGTTATGGTTTAGGTAAAGCTAACGAGGTAACTGATGCAATTGCAAAAGGTATCGATGATGCGAAGAAAAACCTGATTCAGGTTCCAATGCTAAAACATACTGTTCCTCACGAAATGGAGGGAAAATTTAGCGGCGGTTTCGTATTGATTAAACCAGCTGCTCCTGGTACTGGTGTTCTGGCAGGTGGTCCGATGCGTGCTGTTTTGGAAAGTGCAGGAATTAAAGACGTACTTGCTAAATCAAAAGGATCTTCCAATCCTCACAACGTTATCAAAGCTACAATAGATGCTCTTTTGAAAATGAGAGCTCCTCACCAGATAGCGTTCCAACGCAGTGTTAAACTGGATAAGGTATTCAACGGATAAGCTTTACAGGCTTTTCTTTATCTGAAAGTAATCATGTCAAAAGTACGCATTACACAAATTAAGAGCACGATTGATCGTCCGGAGCGTCAGAAGCTAACGATCAAAGCGCTGGGCCTTGGTAAATTAAACCGGTCAGTAGAAAAGGAAAATAGCGATGCGATTGCGGGAATGATCCGTAAAGTAAGCCATTTGGTAAAAGTTGAAGAAATTTAATAGATACGATAGTATGAATCTTAGTTCATTAAAACCGGCAGCAGGCTCTGTTAAAGTTGGGAAGCGGGTTGGACGTGGTCAGGGCTCAGGCAGAGGAGGAACATCTGCACGTGGTCATAAGGGTGCACAATCCCGTTCTGGTTACAGCCGCAAATTAGGATTTGAAGGTGGTCAGATGCCTCTTCAAAGACGTTTGCCTAAGTTTGGATTTAACAACATTAATAGAGTAGAATACAAAGCTCTTAATTTGGATGCAATCCAAGCTCTTGCAGAAAAAATTGATGTGAAGGTTATTACCCCTGAGGTGATTGTCGAGCATGGTTTGTCTGCAAAAAAGGATTTGATCAAGATCCTTAACCGTGGAGAGATTTCGGTAGCAGTTGAAATCCATGCACATGGATTTTCAGCAGCGGCTGCGGAGTCGATTGAGAAAGCAGGAGGTAAGGCGGTTAAATTGTAATTGTGCTTTCAGGTAAACTTTACTATCTGTTAGGCTAATGTAAGCCCACAAAATGAAACGATTCGTAGAAACTATAAAACATATATTTGCGATTGAGGAGTTGAGAACACGTATTCTCAACACTCTTTTGTTTATAACTATTTTTCGTTTGGGGTCTTACGTGGCATTGCCTGGTGTTGAACCGGATCAAATGAACGTTTCTACTCAGGGGTTGCTGGGACTTCTGGATACATTTTTAGGAGGCGCTTTTAGCAAGGCCTCTATTTTTGCATTGGGTATCATGCCCTACATTTCTGCCTCGATTGCAATTCAGCTGTTAACAATGGCTTTGCCATACTTTCAGAAAATGCAGAAAGAGGGTGAATCAGGTCGCAAAAAGTTGAATCAAATTACAAGGGTATTAACAATTGTTGTTACGCTGGTTCAAGGCACTGCTTATTTGAATACGACTGTGCCGGATGAGGCGCTGTTGGTTTCCAGAAGCTTCTTCTCTATTTCATCAGTTTTCGTTTTGACTGCCGGAACAATGTTCTGTATGTGGCTAGGCGAGAGAATTACCGATAAGGGTATAGGCAATGGTATTTCAATGTTGATCATGATCGGCATTGTATCTCGTTTTCCTGGTGCTATTTACAAGGAGTTTGTTTCACGTGGTAGCGGTCAGATCCTCTTATTTGTGTTAGAGATTGTAGCGTTGTATTTCGTGATTATGGGAGCTGTTATGTTGACACAGGCAGTTCGCAGGATTCCAATTCAGTATGCTAAGCAAGTTGTAGGTAACCGGGTTATGGGCGGGCAACGTCAATACCTTCCTTTGAAACTGAATGCGGCGGGTGTTATGCCTATCATTTTTGCTCAGGCATTGATGTTTATTCCGTCTTTGGGAGCATCTTATTTTGCCGAGAAGAGTGACTTTGCGAGTAACGTCGCTACCATCTTTGCTAATTATACAACCTGGCAGTACAATTTGTTATTCGCCGTATTGATTATTGTTTTCACCTTTTTCTACACGGCGATCTCGGTTAACCCGCACCAAATAGCTGATGATATGAAAAGAGGGAACGGTTTCATTCCAGGTGTTAAACCAGGTCAGCAGACTTCAGAGTACATTAGCTCGGTTTTGGATCGTATTACTTTCCCTGGATCTTTGATGCTTGCTATTGTGGCAACATTGCCAGCATTCGCGAGTCTTTTGGGAGTTTCGACAGATTTCGCTCACTTCTTCGGTGGAACATCCCTTCTTATTATGGTGGGTGTTGTCCTTGATACTTTACAGCAAGTTGAAAGTTACCTTCTGATGAGAAGATATGAAGGGTTGATGAAATCAGGAAGAGTTAAAGGCAGAACGGAGAGCGTAGCGATCTGATAGGATGATTTATCTTAAAACAGAGGAAGAAATAAACCTCATCAAAGATAGTGCTCAGGTTCTCGGAAAGGCACATGCGGAGGTGGCAACTTGGGTAAAACCGGGTATAGCTACCAGCAAGCTCGACGCAGTAGCTGAGGAGTATATCAGAGATTTCGGCGGAATTCCTTCGTTTAAGGGTTTCAATAAATTTCCAGCCTCGCTTTGCATATCCGTAAATGAAGTAGTTGTTCACGGTTTTCCAAGCAGCTACGTATTAAAAGAAGGAGATATCATCTCTATCGATTGCGGGGTAAAGTTGAACGGATACCACAGTGATAGTGCTTACACCTATCCTGTTGGAGAAGTTTCCAAAGAGGTGATGAATCTTTTGACTGCTACCAAAAGATCACTTTATAAAGGAATAGATCAAGCGGTTGATGGATTGAGAGTTGGTGACATTGGACATGCGGTTCAAAGTTATGTGGAGGAAAGAGGGTATTCGGTAGTTAGGGAATTGGTAGGGCATGGAGTGGGAAAAGATCTTCATGAAAGCCCGGAAGTTCCTAATTATGGAAAGAGGGGTAAAGGAATAAGATTGCGTGAGGGAATGGTACTTGCCATTGAACCGATGATCAATCTGGGTACGAAATCGGTGATGCAGGAACGAGATGGATGGACTATCCGAACAAGTGATAGAAAATATTCCGCTCACTTTGAACACACGGTGGTAGTACGCAAAGGTCAAGCTGAAATTCTGACAACATTCGATTACATAGAAAAAGTAACGGCCAACACCAGCCTTATGGTGGAAGTGAAGTAATAAACGCTACGAATGGCAAAACAAGCATCAATCGAACAAGATGGAGTAATTCTCGAAGCTTTGTCAAACGCAATGTTTCGGGTTGTATTGGAGAATAAGCATGAAGTGATTGCTCATATATCTGGTAAAATGAGAATGCACTATATTAAGATATTACCGGGAGACCGCGTAAAATTGGAAATGTCACCTTATGACCTATCGAAGGCCAGAATAACCTACCGGTATAAATAAGGAGTCGATCACCTTAAATTAACACATAAGTATAATCAGATGAAGGTTAAAGCATCAGTAAAAAAGCGCAGCGAGGACTGCAAAGTGATCCGCCGGAAGGGTAAAGTTTATGTTATTAACAAGAAGAACCCACGGTATAAACAAAGACAAGGATAATCATTATGGCACGTATTTCTGGAGTTGATATTCCCGACCGCAAAAGAGGCGAAATCTCACTGACTTATATTTTTGGAATTGGACGTAGCTCTGCTAAAAAGATTCTTGATAAAGCGGGTGTTGATTTAAACAAGAAAGTAATTGACTGGTCTGACGATGAGTCTGGTGCAATTCGTGCGGTTATTGCCGGTGAATATAAAGTTGAAGGAGCACTTAAATCTGAGGTGCAGCTGAGCATTAAACGCTTGATGGACATTGCTTGTTATCGTGGTCTTCGTCATCGTAAGGGATTGCCATTGCGTGGACAGAGAACTAAAAATAATTCACGTACTCGTAAGGGTAAACGCAAAACAATCGCGAACAAGAAAAAGGCTACTAAATAACCAATGAGCAGTGGATTCGATCCACAACTTATTAAATCAGCAATGGCACAGAACAAAAGAAAGGATAAAGCAAAAAAGAGAGTTGTTGTAGTGGAATCTGTTGGACAGGTTCACATTAAAGCTTCTTTCAACAATATTATTATCTCAATTACAAACAGCAACGGACAAGTGATTTCTTGGGGTTCTGCTGGTAAAATGGGATTCCGTGGTTCCAAGAAAAATACGCCGTACGCAGCTCAGACAGCAGCGCAGAGTGCAGCTCAGGTAGCATTTGATCTTGGAATGCGTAAAGCAGAGGTATTTGTGAAAGGACCAGGATCTGGTCGTGAATCAGCCATTCGTACTATCCAGAATGCGGGTATCGAAGTGACTACCATTCGCGATATCACTCCGCTTCCTCACAACGGCTGCCGTCCTCCAAAACGTCGTAGAGTATAGTAAATCGTATCTGATAAGATACCCATTCGTAATTTGGACACTGGGGTTACTGAATGGTTTTAATTAATAAGTAAACAAAAAGTTTTTAATGGCACGTTATACAGGTCCCAAATCAAAGATCGCAAGACGTTACGGAGAACCCATCATGGGTCCGAGCAAAGCGCTTGCTAAGAAAAATTACCCTCCCGGCATGCACGGAAAGGGTCGCCGCTCAAAGAAATCAGAGTACGCTTTACAGTTGATGGAAAAGCAAAAGGTGAAATTTATTTACGGTATTCTTGAGAGACAATTCCGTAACCTGTTTGAAAAAGCTTCTATTAAAGAGGGAATCACTGGTGAAAACCTTCTGAAATACTGCGAAGCTCGTTTGGATAACACAGTTTATCGTTTAGGTATCGCTCCTACAAGACGCGCTGCCCGCCAACTTGTTGGCCATAAACACATTCTTGTTGACGGTGAAATCGTTAACATTCCTTCTTACTCATTACGTCCGGGTCAGGTGGTAACCGTTAGAGAGAAATCCAAATCTCTTGAAGCAGTTACAGACAGTCTGGCAGGACATAGCTCCAAAGGTTTCAACTGGCTGGAGTGGGATGGTCAGCAATTGTCAGGAAAGTTTGTTACTTTCCCAGAACGTGAGCAAATCCCGGAAAACATCAACGAGCAGCTTATCGTTGAGTTGTATTCTAAATAATCTTCAAAATATTGGCGCTTCCTCTTTTTTAGAGGGAGTGCTTTTTACGCTGGAAACAGCAAATTTTTGCGATCGCAAAGGTAACGGTAGCGTGATCAACTATCATTTACTACTATAAAAGGAGCAAGGACTATGTCAATATTAGCTTTCCAAATGCCTGATAAGGTCGTCATGGAAAAAGCAGATGACTTTCACGGGTTGTTTGAGTTTAAGCCTTTAGAGAAAGGGTACGGCGTAACAATTGGTAATGCGTTACGTAGAATACTTCTTTCATCTTTGGAGGGTTACGCCATAACAAGCGTGAAGTTCCCTGGTGTTCTTCATGAATTTTCTTCTATCGAAGGTATTGTTGAGGATGTAACTGAAATCATCCTGAACCTGAAAATGGTTCGCTTTAAAAAAGTTTCAGATCTGAGTGAAAGCAGGATCGTCGTTAACCTAAAAAATGTTTCCTCTATCACAGCTGGAGACATTGGTAAGTTTACCAACGCTTTTGAAGTGTTGAACCCGGATCAGGTAATTTGTCATATAGATGACCAGAAAGAGTTCGAAATGGAGCTTTTGCTGGACAAGGGAAGAGGATATGTTCCTGCTGATGAGCCAAGAGCAAATGAATTGCCTTTTGGTTATATCGCAGTAGACTCGATCTACACACCTATCAAAAATGTCAAATACAGTGTAGAAAATACACGTGTTGAGCAACGTACGGATTATGAGCGTCTTTTAATCGATATTCAAACTGATGGTTCTATCCATCCGGAAGATGCGTTGAAAGGTGCAGCAAATATTTTGATTCAACACTTTATGTTGTTCTCTGATCAAACAATGACGTTTGAGAAGCAGAAAGCAGAAGAAGATAACCAGGTTGATGAGGAAATGTTGCGGATGAGAAAACTGTTGAAGACTTCATTGTCTGAACTGGATCTTTCTGTACGTGCCTATAACTGTTTGAAATCAGCAGATGTTAAATCATTGGGTGATTTGGTAAGACTTGAAATTTCGGACATGATGAAGTTCCGCAATTTTGGTAAAAAGTCTTTGACCGAGTTGGAGCAGCTTGTCGCTGACAAACAACTCACATTTGGAATGGACGTGGCGAAATACCGCCTTGACGAGGATTAATTATTCCATCATAAGTATGTATTCTGTAGCGCGCAAAACGCAGCTCGAAGCAACTAAACAAAAAAACAATGAGACACGGTAAGAAAGATAATCATTTGGGAAGAACAGCATCTCACCGCAAGGCGATGCTTTCAAACATGGCGTCATCCCTGATTATCCACAAGAGAATTGAAACAACATTAGCAAAAGCAAAAGAACTTCGTAAGTATGTGGAGCCTCTTTTGACTCGCGCAAAAGAAGATTCGACTCACAACAGAAGGATTGTATTTTCCTATCTGAATGACAAAGAGTCTACGAAAGAGCTTTTCGGCGCTGTTTCTGATAAAATCGCTTCACGTCCAGGTGGATACACCCGTATCATCAAACTTGGAAACAGATTAGGTGATGCGGCTGAAACTGCATTGATTGAATTGGTTGACTTCAATGATGCATTGTTACTTGCAAATGCTGACAAACCAGCTAAAACACGCCGCAGCAGAAGAGGTGGTGTGAAGAAAGCGGAATCAGATGTACAAGCTTCTGCACCTGTTAAAAAGGAAGATCATCCGATTGTTGAGGAGTCTGAACCAGCTGCGGACGAAGCAAAACAAGTTGATGAAACACCAGGCGAAACTGAAAAAGAATAGTCTTGGAAATCAATAAAAAATAGTAGAAGGGTTGAACGGTTTCGTTTAACCCTTTTTTTTAGCAAAAATCTCTATTTTTGCACCGGTTTTTTTAAATCACCAGTAGGGAACCATTCCTGCTCAAAGAACAGTAATAGAATACCTCGCATATGAATCAAAAAAAGGAAGCGCTATTATTGCTGGAAGATGGAACAGCATACAAAGGATTGGCTTTGGGGAAGCATGGTACCACCGGCGGTGAGATCTGTTTCAATACCGGAATGACGGGATACCAGGAAATTTATACTGATCCTTCGTACTACGGGCAAATCATTGTAAACACCAATTCGCACATTGGCAACTACGGGGTCCAGTTAGAGGATGAAGAGGAATCTTCGTCTGTGAAAATCAGGGGGATGGTCTGCAATACTTTCTCGACCATTTATTCCCGGGATACTGCTGACTTTTCTTTGCAGGAATATTTTGAGCGCGCCAACATCGTGGGTATCAGCAATGTCGATACCCGGCACCTGGTACGTCACGTAAGAGAAAAAGGTGTGATGAATGCGATCATCTCTTCGGAAATTCTGGATGAGGCGCAATTGATGGAGGAGTTGAAAAGAATTCCTTCGATGGATGGTCTGGAACTATCCTCGCAGGTGACGACGGAGGTGCCTTACTACATGGGGGATGAGCAGAGCAGCAAGTGGAGAATCGCTGTTATGGATTACGGAATTAAAAAGAGCATTCTAAATAACCTGACGTCAAGAGGTTGCTATTGCAAGGTTTTTCCTGCAAAAACACCATTTGAAGAGGTCATGCAGTGGAATCCGGATGGATTCTTTATCTCAAATGGCCCTGGTGATCCATCAGCCATGCTATATGCAGTGGAAAGCGTAAATGAGATGATCAAAAGCAACAAACCACTATTTGGGATTTGCTTGGGACATCAGTTGCTAGCTTTGTCAAGCGGAATAAGTACCTACAAAATGCATCACGGGCACAGAGGATTAAATCACCCGGTGAAAAACCTGATTACCGGACTCTGCGAGATTACTTCGCAAAATCACGGATTCGCGGTGAAGCCTGACGAAATTGAAGATCATCCGGATATCGAGATTACCCACGTCAATCTTAATGATAAAACCATTGAGGGAATCAGAAGAAAGGATTACCCGGCGTTTTCGGTACAATATCACCCCGAAGCATCGCCCGGACCGCATGATTCAAGATATCTTTTTGACGAATTTATTAAGTTGCTCAGTGCCAACTAAACCTTCGAAAACCTCCGAAACCCGGAGGTTTTTTCTTTTAAAGCACCTTTCGAGGCATTGATAACTAAATTGTAATAGACGGATGAAGATTTTTTGTGTTATTTTGTACCGTTAACATATTTCAATTTCTAATCAAACCACAAGCTGCAAATGAGTACGATTCAGTCAGTACATGCAAGACAAATTCTGGATTCAAGAGGAAACCCAACGATAGAAGTAGATATACGTACCGAAAATGGTTATCTGGGCCGCGCAGCAGTTCCGTCAGGAGCTTCTACCGGAAAACACGAAGCTGTTGAACTTCGTGACGACGACAAAAGCGTTTACGTGGGCAAAGGTGTTTTGAAAGCAGTTGAAAATGTAAACGATATCATCTTTCCTGAATTGATCGGCTGCTCCGTATTTGAGCAAAACCTGATCGACAAAATTATGCTTGAACTGGATGGCACGCCTAACAAAGCAAAATTGGGAGCCAATGCGATTCTGGGTGTATCTCTTGCTGCTGCTAAGGCTGCTGCTCAGGAAGCGAACCTGCCACTTTACCGCTACGTAGGTGGTACAAATGCCAACACGCTTCCGGTTCCGATGATGAACATTCTG
The DNA here is from genome assembly GCF_005860805.1 of Dyadobacter luticola. GTDB lineage: Bacteria > Bacteroidota > Bacteroidia > Cytophagales > Spirosomataceae > Dyadobacter > Dyadobacter luticola. The sequence goes on from NZ_VCEJ01000004.1 coordinate 744,110, forward strand.
AATGGTGGTAGCCACGCAGATAACTCCATCGATTTCCAGGAATTCATGATCATGCCGGCAAAAGCTGATACATTCTCTCAGGCTTTGAGAATGGGCGTGGAGGTTTTCCATACATTGAAAACCGTATTGAAAAGCAAAGGTTACTCTACCAACGTAGGGGACGAAGGTGGATTTGCACCAAATATCAAGTCTAATGAAGAAGCAATTGAGATAGTTATTCAGGCGATCGAAAAAGCGGGATATAAGCCAGGTGAAGAAATTTTCATCGCGATGGATGCAGCGGTTTCTGAATTTTACGAAGATGGTTTGTACCATTTCAAAAAATCGGATGGCCGTAAATTGACTTCTCCTGAAATGGCTGACTACTGGACTCAGTGGGTTGCTAAATATCCGATCATTTCTATCGAAGATGGTATGGATGAGGATGACTGGGCTGGATGGAAAACTTTGACAGATTCTGTCGGCAGTAAATGCCAGCTGGTTGGAGACGATTTGTTCGTGACCAATGTAACCCGTCTGCAACAAGGAATCGAATCACAGATCGCGAATGCAGTTTTGGTAAAAGTAAACCAAATTGGTTCTTTGACTGAGACTATCGATACGGTTAACCTTGCAAAACGTAACAGCTATAAGAGCATTATGTCGCACCGCTCCGGTGAAACAGAAGATGCTACCATCGCTGATCTTGCGGTGGCTTTGAACACCGGCCAGATTAAAACCGGTTCGGCTTCACGTTCTGACCGTATGGCGAAATATAACCAGCTGCTGCGCATCGAAGAAGAACTCGGCGAAAGCGCATACTTCCCAGGTTTGAAATTCTAACAACATATCAAGAACCGGAGCACATCACTCCGGTTCTTTTTTAGGGACATTTCGATATGAAAAACAAATCATTCTGGTCTCTGCATACGCTTAGAAACTTCTACATCGCCACATTGCTGGCTTGGGTAGTCTGGATTTCTTTGCTTGACAATAATAATCTCAGGGTGGTTTTTGAAAACCGGTCCAAAATGAGAGAGCTTGAAAAGGAGAAAACAGTTCTTCTTGAGAAGATCGTTCAGGTAAAAGAAGAGCGTAGAGAAGTTTTTGGTAATCCGAAAATGCTAGAAAAACTGGCGCGCGAGAAGTTTTTGATGCGTAAGCCCAATGAGCAGGTGTACGTCATCGTCGATGAAAACAATCAGCCCGCAGAAAGCAAAAAAGAATAATTCTTAACATTCACTCACATTGAGCAATAAAGTCATTCTCATCATCATGGACGGCTGGGGCATCGCCAAAAACGGCGAAGAGAACCGTTCCGCTATCATTGCTGCGAAGACCCCGTTTTACGATAGCATTTTACAAAAATACCCACACAGCAAACTGGAAGCGAGCGGCCTGGCCGTCGGATTACCGGATGGGCAGATGGGTAACTCGGAAGTAGGGCATACCAATCTGGGTGCAGGTCGTGTGGTTTATCAGGATTTGGTTAAAATTAATCTCGCTGTTTCTGAGGGAACATTGGGTAAAGAACCTGTATTGGTAAATGCACTCAATTATGCCAAGCAAAATGGCAAAAAGGTACATTTCATCGGACTGGCTTCTGATGGTGGCGTGCACTCGCACATTGAGCATTTGAAAGGTCTCTGCAAAATCGCGGCGGAACAGGGTGTATCGAATGTTTTTGTGCATGCATTTACAGATGGTCGAGATACAGATCCGAAGAGTGGGCTGGGATTCCTGACTGACTTGCAGGCCTCTATGTCGCAATCCACAGGTCAGCTGGCCAGCATTACCGGCAGATATTATGCGATGGACCGGGATAAGCGCTGGGAGCGTGTGAAGCTTGCTTACGACGCCATGGTGCATGGAGAAGGAAAGCACGTGCCGGCCGCAGATATCCTGAAAGCCGTCCAGGCATCTTATGAAGAGGGCGTGACCGACGAGTTTATCCTACCGATCATTGCAACCAATGAACAGGGCGCCCCGATTGCAGTCATTGAAAATGGCGATGTCGTGCTTTGCTTTAATTTTCGGACTGACCGCGGACGTGAAATCACGGAGGTATTGACGCAACAGGATTTCCACGAGCAAAACATGCACAAGCTCGATTTGAAATACATTACCATGACAAATTACGACGATACTTTCACGGGTGTCGGGGTGATTTTTGATAAAGATAATCTGAACAATACGTTGGGCGAAGTGTTGGAAGGTGCAGGTAAAAAGCAGATCCGGATTGCTGAGACTGAGAAATATCCGCACGTAACATTCTTCTTTTCAGGCGGTCGCGAGAAACCTTTTGAAGGAGAAAGCAGACTTTTGTGCCCGTCACCAAAAGTGGCGACGTACGATCTTCAACCCGAAATGTCGGCTTTTGATCTGCGGGATAAAATTGTGCCTGAATTGGAAAAAGGCGAGGTAGATTTTGTATGCCTCAATTTCGCAAATGCGGATATGGTAGGACACACCGGCGTTTTTGAAGCGGCTGTGAAAGCCTGCGAGACGGTTGATCAATGTGTGCAGGCGGTGGTAACAACGGGTCTTGCGCATGGTTATGCATCGATTATCATTGCGGATCACGGGAATTCGGATTATATGATGAATGATGATGGTTCGCCGAATACCGCGCATTCACTCAACCTGGTACCTTGTATTTTGGTGGACAATGATCCGCACCAGCCGATTAAAGATGGTAAGTTAGCTGATATTGCGCCGACCATCCTGGAACTGATTGGTGTTCCGAAACCGGCTGAAATGACCGGAACCAGCATTTTGTAATTTATTCAGCCCAAAAGGTGTTAGTTGACAGAGAGTCTTACCCGAGGCTCTCTGTTCTTTTAAATGACAATAAGTACTTTGAAAATGCCCCGGACTATAAGATGTGGAAGCTCCCCGAGCTTCTCAAAAACATTTCAGATTCTATCAATGCTGTTTCTGGTTACTGCCTGTCAGACCAAAAAAGTGGAGGAGAAAAATGAAAAGCATTATTATGATCTGAAAGGTTTTGTTGAGAATCAGATTGTTTATCTGGAAGAAAAAAAGCCGGAAGTTTCAAAAACAGCCGTCCTTAATGGTAAGTCGGAGCAGATCAAAACGAAGGATATTGACTGGAAAAAGGAGTTGGAGCTTTTTGTTCAGGCTGACATTAACAAGCCGTCTTATCGTATCAGCTATAATGTTTCTCGCCGCGACTCTGCTGAATATGAATATAAGTTGAAGCCTGAGATGCAGGCCACCGTGCAGTATTTGAAAATTGTAACAGATTCAGTTGTTAATCAGCCAGTTTATATAAAAGCTATACTGAAATCGGAAAACAGGATTTACAAATCTGAAAAAACAATAGAGCTCAGATGTGCCCAAATCAACAATCTCTGGCAAGTTTCCTCATTTTCGGTGGATGGATACCAAAAGCTGATTTTCACTGATAAGAAGTCCTTCCATATTACATCAAAAATAGGATTTTAGCGGGTTGAGCGAAGCCAGAATTTTGTATCCTTACACCATATTTTGGGTAAACATTACCCAATTTTTTTACCGCCGATTTATGTAAGTGAAGCCCAGCGCGTCAGACCACCAATTTTAAGTTGTTAGCTAAAAAGGCTCAAAACATTGTGTTTTGAGCCTTTTTAATGTTATGAGCGGTCATAGTCCTCTCTGTAAGCTGCGTGCAAACAGGTACTTAAAATTGAAGTCGGCACACAATTGGTTGAAATAACATTAACCATGTAGACCTCAACACATTGTCAACATGTAAACTAAATCACAAAATAAATACCTATTTCAATGCAACAAGAACAGAAAAATAAGCAAAGCATAGCCTGGGCAATGGTTGTTGTCCTGGGGCTAGCGACGGCCATGTTTGGCTACCTGTTTACGACTCAAAAACAAGAGTTGACGCAGCAAGAATCAATGGTGGTTGAAAAAGCCAGAGAATTGGCTGTAACCAAAACTAAACTGGACTCTATTTCAACAGTTCTGGACTCGAAAATTGCGGAAGTTGAAAGATTAGGCGGTGACATTACGGAATTGACCAAAGTAAAAGAGAAATTGGAAGCAGATAAACTCGCTTTCAGCCGCAGCAAAAGAGTGGAAACCAACAAGTATCTTGGAAAAATTAAGGAATACGAAAAATTCCTGACCGAGAAAGACGAGATGATCGCACAGCTTAAGGCTGAAAATGAGCATCTGGTAGCTTCTAACGATTCTTTGAGCACCCACGTAGGTACATTGACCAGCGAGCGTGAGAGACTGGTTCAACGCCAGGCTGAGTTAACCGATTCAGTAACAACATTTACTGCGGCTAACAAAGAATTGAGCTCGAAAGTAAGTAAAGCAGCAGCATTGAAAGCTCAAAACCTGAAAATCCTGACTGTTAATTCAAGAGGTAAAGTAAAAGACAGAGAAGAATACAAATCCAAAAAAGTGGATAAATTGAAATTTGTCTTCACACTGCCTGAAAATGAGCTGACTGCCCAAGAATCAAAAGACATTTATGTAAGAGTACTTGATCCGGAAGGAGCAGTTTTGTCAGACAATGCAACTGGTTCAGGTGAATTTGAAGTAGATGGTGCGCCATCGAAATTTACAGCTCGTGAGTCTGTGGCTTACCAGAACAACAACCAGCAAGTTGAATTGTTGTACGATAACACCTCACAGTTCCGTCCAGGAAAATACAATGTAGAGTTGTATGCTGAGGGTTATAAAATCGGTGGAGGCAACTTTGTCATCAAATAAGATCTATCTTCACACCATGCATAGCTATAAAGGCGGCCGAATCTCGGCCGCCTTTTCTCGTTGTAAGTAGTAATTATATTGATCAGGAATCCTGGGTTTGCGCATTGATCACATTGATGAATTTATGCAACTCTTCAGCACGCTCCGGACCTAAATCAGGATAGCTCATATCCATCTTGCCCAATTCTTCGGCCACGATCTTCGCGACAGTCAGGCGAAGGTTCTTCTTGTCATCGGCGGGGATTACATACCAGGGCGCTTTCTTGGCAGCCGTAGCATTGATGCAATCTTCGTAGGCCTGCATATAGTCATCCCATTTGTCGCGTACTTTCACATCCTGCTCTTCAAACTTCCAGTTTTTGGACTTATCCTCAATCCGCTCGATCAGCCGTTCTGCCTGTTCTTCCTTGGATACATTCAGGAAAAACTTGATCACTCTTATCCCATTCCGGTACAAATACTTTTCAAGATTACGAATGTCAGAATACCGGTTTTTCCAAAGTTTGTCCATATCGGCCGTCAGTTCAACTGGTAATCTCTGAGAAGTTGTCAGGATATCCGGCTCTACCTTTACCACCAGCACTTCTTCGTAATAACTACGATTGAAAATAGTGATGGTACCTCTTTGCGGCAGTACCTGGTTGGTCCTCCATAAAAAATCATGACCCAATTCTGTTTCAGTAGGTCTCTTGAACGAATGTATTTTCACGCCCACCGGGTTCACGCCGGACAGAACGTGCTTGATCGTACCATCCTTCCCGGCCGCGTCCATCGCCTGGAAAATTACCAGCAAGCCATACCGGTTATGGGCATACATTAAGCTTTGCAGCTCGTCCAGTTCTTTGGCAGATTCCTCCTGCATGGATTCGTATTCCTCCTTATCACCATAAATGTCTTTAAACTTGGTTTTCGCCTTACTGATATCGAATTTCTTGCTTCCGTCGAACCGGTAATCCTCAGCATTGAAGTCAGCCATATTTTTAATGGTTAGTTGATGAACAAATCATTTGTTTTTTAGAAAAGCCACCAGCTTCGCAAAAGCGCGCGACCTGTGGCTCAGAAGAGATTTTTCGGTTAATGTCATTTCGGCAAATGTTTTGTCAAAACCATCAGGAACAAAGATTGGATCATAGCCAAAGCCTTCATTTCCGCGTTTTTCAAAGATGATTTGGCCTTCAACATTACCTTCAAACTGCTGGTATTCTCCATTCAATACCAATGTAATGATGGTAGTGAACTTTGCGCTCCGGTCGGTTTTTGAAGCTAACTTATTGAGTAATAAATTCATATTATCGCCATGGCTCCGCTGCGGCCCGGCATACATGGCCGAAATCACACCAGGCTCGCCACCCAGTGAATCTACGATCAGACCGGTATCGTCGGCAAAACAATCGATACCGTAATGTTCAAAAACGTACCTGGCTTTCCCCATGGAATTCTCCGCGATGGTATCATAAGGTTCGGGAATTTCCTCGTGGCAGCCGATGTCCTGCAAAGTGACGAGTTCAAACTGGTCGCCCAATAATGCCTGAATTTCTCTGAGTTTGTGGAGATTGTTGGTCGCGAAACACAATTTCATTTTGTAATCCGATTTATAGGGTTTGCATTTTACATAAAAAAACGGCCACTCTTGTGAAGTGGCCGTCCAAAAAATCTATAACCGGTTTATTTTGTCGGTGGTGCGATGGCCTGGCCAGCTGGCTGCTGGGGACCTTTACCGAAATCGATCAGCTCCATTTCAAATTGAAGCACCGAGTTGCCAGGGATCGGGCCATAAGTTTCAGGGCCATAGGCCAATCCTGACGGGATTAGCAGAATTCCTTTATCGCCTTTTTTCATCAACATTAAACCTTCATCCCAGCCTGGAATCACCATTCCGGCACCAACCTGCAATTCAAGCGGTTTGCCCTGGTTTTTAGAGCTGTCAAATTCTTTTCCGTCCAGGAACTTGCCTGTGTAATGTACTTTCACATTGTCGCCAGCTTTTGGGCTAGCGCCTGCGCCTTCCGCCAATGGTACGTAATAAAGTCCCGAAGCAGTTTTACGCGCCTTGTCCTTCATGTTGTTTTTTGCAAGAAAAGCCTGGATGGTTTTGTCATCGATCGTTTTTTGTTTCGCGCCAGCTTCCGATTGTTGTTTCTGGAACTCCTCAGAAGTAAGTACGCTCATCACTTTCACGGTAAAGCTCAGCTCAGAACCTTTTTTGATCATCGGAGGCATAGGCTGACCGATTTTTGCAAAAAGTGTATCTGCATTGATCATGAATTTGGCGCTGTCGCCGGCTGCGAGCAGGGTAAGTCCTTCTTCGAAGCTGCCTTTGTATTGTGGCGGCTGCAACACCATTTTAGCGGGAGTGCCTTCTTTATATGTATCTCTTAAAGTAGAATCGGTACCATTTTTCAGAACCAGGTGGAACGTCATAATGTCTCCGAGCTTCGCTTTTCTCGCATCATCATTGTGATCAAATATCTGGTACTTAAGGCCGCTGTCCGTGACTTGCGTCTTGTATTTGTTGCAAGCAGTTGCGAGAATAGTTATGCCCATTGCATAACCGATTGTTTTAAGATTCATTGGATTGTGTTAATTAGAAAATATTAGAGTGATTTTTTTAGCTATACAATTTTTAATGTTAGTCAACGCTTAAAAGTGCCTCCTGGTATTCGGGAAGCACGCTCAAAAAATAGGCAACCGTTTCATTCACTGATTGTTCTGATCGGCCACCGGATGCATTCTTATGCCCGCCGCCGCTGAAATGTGCACTTGCGAGGTCTCTCACTGAAAAAGAACCGACTGATCTGAAAGAAATTTTCACTTCTCCTTTCCGCTCAATAAACATCGCCGACATCACAACATTCTCCACCTGCAAACCATAATTCACAATACCCTCCGTCTCACCCGAGCTGGAATTGAATCTAGCGAGTTCAGCTTCGGTCAGGACCATATAGGCAGTCCGGTATTGCGGAAGAACCACGAGTTTTTGAGACAAAACGTAGCCTAAAAACTGTAACCGCGATAGGGGCGCATTATCATAGATCAGCCTGTGAACACGGCTGCAATCAAAACCTGTCAGCATCAGATCAGCTACCGCCAAATGCACTTCCGGAGTAACATTTGCGTGACGGAATGAGCCGGTATCGGTCATAATGCCTGCATACAAACATTCCGCCATCGATTTGTCAAAAATCTCCTGGGTGGTAAGTCCTGCTTCCAGTTCTTTGATCAGCGCATAAACAAGCTGGGCCGTGGCAGCAGCATTGGTATCCCAGATCATCCACTTCGCAAAATGTTCGGGTTCGAGGTGGTGATCGATCATTAGCTTCACGGCGGCGGCATCCTGTACCACGCGTCCGAGATCTTTTAAGCGGGATAATGCTGAAAAATCGAGGCAGCAAATCAATGTTGCCTGCTCGATTTTTTTCCTGCATTTTACCTGATCGGCTTGTCTTTCAAACACCAGCACCTGGTCCATCCCGGACATCCACCGAAGGTTCGCAGCATAGTCCGTGGGACTGATAACAGCAACTTCATGGCCCTTTTTCAGCAAATAACTTGCCCACCCAAGCGAAGATCCCAGCGCGTCGGCGTCCGGGTCGCGGTGCATCGTAATGATGATTTTTTGGGGAGTTGACAAAAAAGAGCTGAGCTCTTCAATCGTTTGATTCACAGTTATTTAATTCAAAAGGGGAATTCACTTGTAGTAATGAAGCCCCAAAATTAACAAAACTGTTGGGATTTGCTTAATACTGAACACTAAAGGTCGGTAACACAGTCTCTTTCCGCGCGCAGTGTGTCAATGCAGAATGTGCGGCGAATATCAGGTGAAAAATTGTAGTTTTGCAGCAAAAAACAAATAAAGCCGATTGTATGCCAACGAATAGAACATTCACCATGATCAAGCCGGACGCTGTAAAGGACGGTCACTCTGGTTCCATTATTAAAATGATCGAAGCCGCTGGGTTTCGCGTGGTTGCTTTGAAAAAAACATTGCTGACTCCGGAGCGTGCGGGTGAGTTTTACGCGGTGCACAGCGAGCGCCCTTTTTATAATGATCTTTGCAAATACATGTCGTCGGGCCCGATTGTCCCTATGATTTTGGAAAAAGAAAACGCAGTAGCCGACTTCCGTACATTGATCGGAGCGACCAACCCGGCTAATGCTGCCGAAGGTACAATCCGCAAATTGTTCGCAATCTCGATGGAAGCAAATGCAATTCACGGATCAGATTCTGATGAGAATGCGCAAATCGAAGGAAGCTTTTTCTTCGCCCACGTCGATCAATATTAATACAGCATTCCAATAAGAAGGCCCTGCAGAAAATTTCTGCCGGGCCTTTGCTTTTATATTTTATTGTGAAAACCTACTTGCGGAAGGCTACACTGTCGATTACCTGGATCAGTCCGTTTGCAGCATTCACATCTCTGATAACAATGTCCGATTTGTTGATCGCAACTGTGCTGTCAACTTTTGTGATGTTCAGTGTCTTCTGCGTGATCGTCAGTTCGCTGGTTGATTTCATCAGGTCAGCATAGGACATCGTTTTTTTAATGATGTGATTTTGAAGAAAGATACGCGCTGAATCTTTGCCCGGACCAGTAATAACGCTAGCAGCAAAAATATTTGCCTTTCCAAACGCAGCATTATTAGGCGCGAAAAGTGTGAAGTTCTGGCTGCGCAGGGCATCGGTCATCTCAGCGGTCAGCATGATGTCACGGAGGATACTGAATTGCTCATTTGTAAGAATGATATCCGTAATCGTGATGGGCTTTACGAGGTCATCATCGTTTTCTTTACAAGAAAACGCAATCACTGAAAACAGACCTGCAATCAAAAAAAATGTCGCAAAACGCCCTACAAAACGGTTTTTTTTCATAGCTTTCCCATTGGTTATTTTCCGTAAAACTAATGGAAAATGTATTTTGACCACATTCCCAAAGTAATTTTTTTAATCCTAACCTGCTTATCCTTATGTTAAAACCAAGACATTTATTTCTTGTCTGCGCGGCTGTTTTGTTCCTGAATTCCGCTTTTCTGGTAGTAAAAGAAAATCCTGCCGGTCCTGAAAAAAAGCCGGTTAAGTTATTTAATGGAAAAGATCTGAGCGGCTGGAAAGTCAATGGTACCGAAAAATGGTACGTAGAAAACGGCGAGCTGATCTGTGAAAGCGGACCTGATAAAAAGTATGGTTACCTCACTACAGACAAATTTTACAAAAACTTCGACCTGTCGCTGCAATTCAAGCAGGAGGCAAATGGTAACAGCGGTGTTTTCTTCCGCTCGACTGTTGACGGTACAAAAGTTTCGGGCTGGCAGGTAGAAGTGGCGCCGCCAAACCATGATACTGGCGGTATCTACGAATCTTATGGTCGCAACTGGCTGGTACAAATCCCGGACGAAAAAGAAGGATTTTTAAAAATGGGCGAGTGGAACACCCTGCGCATCCGCGCCGAAGGCGACCGCACCCAAACCTGGCTGAATGGTCATGAAATGGTTGATTTTACGGACGCTAAAATCGGCGCCGGTGAAGGTGGCATTGCATTGCAGATCCACGACGGCGGCGGTATCAAGGTTCGCTGGAAAAACATTATGCTGGAAGAATTGAAATAATCAATTTTTCATGCTGCTGCCCGGCAAACTCATCCACGGGAAAAGGGTGGTTCGTCGGAATTCATTTAATTAAAGATTTCATGGCTGATAGATTTGTGTCAAGCAACACACAGATTTATTAGCCATGATTTTTTTAACGACGGCCGATGCACTCAGTAAAAACCTTTTGTAATGATAACCCATGGATGACAGTAAAGTGAAGCCGATGCGCATGACGGCTTCATCGCTCGACGGCAGAGATTTTAGCAATATGAACCTGGAAAACTCGGATTTCAGTTTTTCCAGCCTGCGGGAGATCAATTTCAATGGTGCCAACCTGCGCAATGCCAAGCTGCGTTTTTGCTCACTGGATGGTACCACATTCAAAAACTCGGATTTAAGGAATGCAGACCTGAGTTTCAGCAGCATGTCGGACGTAGACCTGACCGGGGCGCAGGTAGAGGGGGCGAATTTCAGTTTTACTTCTCAGGAAAGGTCTTTTCGCTGGCAGGATTTCAGTCTGATCGGGATTATTCAAAATCAGGGCTGGGTCGGCACATTGGTGGCAACATTGCTGGGAGCCATCATTTTATATGGTATCAATGCAATTGCCTATTTCACGGCAGAGATTGTCTATACCGACGAGCCGGTCAGGATTAAGCTGTATCAGTATTTGGTACTGAACAATGTGGTAGCCGGCATTTTTACAATACTGCTTACTCAGGTCCTCACTTCGTGGCTCGATATGTTCCTTAAAAAGCTGTACGTCAAACACATTATCCTGACGGCCGCTGTTTTCTTAATGAATAATGTGCTCGGGATTTTTATTTACTTCTATTTCGGGACGCACATTGTAGAGGATTACAAAATCAAATATCCCACGGAAGCCGGTCAGAATGCGCCCTGGTACTGGTATATGATCGGCCCTATTATCATTGCCAACGTTTTTTATTTTCTGAGCCGCGAAGGAAAACAGATTTCCCGCAAAATTTCCGACCAGGAATACCAGCTTTTAAATCTTGAAAAACTAAAAACACGCGCAGAACTTGACGCACTGCAAGCCAGGATTAATCCGCACTTTTTATATAATGCATTAAACAGCATTGCCAGCCTGGTACACGAAGATCCCGATAAAGCCGAGGAAATGACTTTGCTGCTCTCCAAATTGTTCCGCTACACGACGGGCCGCAATACCAATGATTATTTTGATACGATTGAAAATGAGCTGGAAATGGTGGAAACTTACCTGCAGGTGGAGAAAGTTAGATTTGGAAACCGGCTCAGGTTCACCGTCGAGGTGACGAATGATGGATTACGGGATTTGCAGGTGCCCAAGTTTATCCTGCAACCGATTGTCGAGAATGCGATCAAGCACGGTATCTCCAAAATGGCGGAGCAGGGGAGCATTGTGGTGAAGATTTATGAGGAAAATGACTGGCTGCATTTGTGCGTCCACGACAACGGTCCTGCATTCCCTGAAACCATGGGCGCGGGTTATGGGATCCGGAGTATTCAGGATAAGCTGAAATTGCTTTATGGAGAATTTGCCAAACTTGAACTTCATAATTCGCCGGATAAGTCAGTCAACATTGCCATTCAAAAATCGGCTATCAAGAACCAGCAACAATCCAATCATGCAGTTTCCTCTTAAAACCATCATTATCGACGACGAGCCTCTGGCACTGAGCAGGCTGAGGAGGTTGTTGGAGAAACATTCCGAAGTTTTCACAATCGTTTCCGAAGCCCGGAATGGTGCAGAAGGTTTGGTGGAAATCGACAAATTCAGCCCGGACGTTATCTTTCTCGACATTGAAATGCCGCTGCTCAATGGTTTTGAAATGCTTTCGAAACTGACAAAAATGCCGCTGGTAGTATTTTCAACAGCTTATGACCAATATGCGATCCGGGCATTTGAAGAGAATTCTGTCGATTATTTATTAAAACCAGTTGAAAATGAGCGCCTGATCAAGACCATTGAGAAGATCAAGAACATTACCAAAGCGCACGTACCGGGAAGCGCAAATCCATATTCCGACAACCTGCTGAGGCTTCTGGAAGAAATGAAGCCGAAGAAGGAGATCTTTTCTTTGTCCGTAAAATCAGGCGACCGCATCCTGCTGATCCCGATGACGGAGATCACGCATTTTGAAGCAGAGGAAAAATATGTTTTCCTGAATACCCTCGATGGCCAGAAATATCTGCTCAATTATACCTTGACCTCACTGGAAGAAAAGCTTCCCAAGCATTATCTCCGCGTCAGCCGCGCCGGGATTGTCAACTCCCACCACATCAAGGAAATCCAGAAGCACTTCAACGGTAAATATGTGATCATCCTTCGCGACCGGAAGGCTTCGCAGGTTACCAGCGGCAGTACTTATGCCGACGCGATCAGGCATCTTCTTGATAATTAAACAGGTTACCTAATTACAGCGGCTCTTCAATATGATTTTGAAGGGGAGCTACTTATTCCTAAATTGCGCCCCTGTTTTAAATCCCATCGATATTTTCATAGTTTAAGCGACTGTTTGTCAGCGTATTCTTAGTCTTTCAGGAGTTTGTTGCAAGTGTTTTTTTTAAACTTTCGACACACATTTACCCCGACTGGCGTACTGTTGATGAGCAAAGTGATTCCGTATGATACCGTGGATTTAATAAATTCTTCTTTCGGGAAGAAGGTCCTCAGATGTAGTATATTCTATTTTGTTAAAAAAGGTTAAAGGGAGTCAGCAGTAATGAAGGAGCTCATTGATACGGGCAATCTGCCAAAGCACATCGCCGTTATCATGGACGGTAACGGAAGGTGGGCCCAAAACCAGGGAGCAGCCCGGATATTCGGCCATAGAAACGCCATCAAGGCGGTCAGGGAAGTGACGGAGGGTTGTGCGGATCTGGGTGTTTCGGTACTGACACTTTACGCATTCTCCACAGAAAACTGGGCGAGGCCGGAATTTGAAGTGCGGGCGTTGATGGAGCTGCTCGTTCAATCTATCCGCAACGAATTGCCGACCATGCTGAACAACAATGTTCGGCTCGATACGATAGGGGATATCGAAAGCCTTCCTAAAAGTTGTCAGAGACAGCTCGCAGAGGCGATTGACGCAACCAAACACAATACCGGTCTTAATCTGGTACTGGCTTTGGGTTACAGCGGAAAATGGGATATCACACAGGCTGCAAAAAAAATAGCCAGGGATGTTCAGAATGGCACATTATCGGTTGACGAGATCAATGAAAAAGTGTTGTCAGCTCATTTAGCGACGGAAGCCCGTCCGGAAGTTGATTTAATGCTGCGTACCGGCGGCGACCATCGGGTGAGTAATTTTCTTTTGTGGCAGCTGGCCTATTCAGAGTTATATTTCTATGAAGACCTCTTTTGGCCGGATTTCCGCCGGGAGCATTTGTATGAGGCAATACTTTCCTATCAGAATCGGGAAAGGCGTTTTGGGAAGACTGGTGAACAAGTTAAAGCGAAATAGTGCTAGGTAGAATAATATGAACCTTTTGAAAAATTTGAATAAATCATTAGCACATCTTTCCGCATTGATCGTTGTTTGCTGCTGTTTATCGGCAAACGCCCAGCGCGTAGGTTTAGGGGCGGCAACCGCCAAACCAGCCGCTTCGACTGCCAACCTTGGCATTGATCCTGCGAACCCCAAAGAATATACCATTGCAGAAGTGACCGTTTCGGGTACCCAGTTCCTGGACCCAAATTCGATGGTTTCTATTTCCGGATTAAAGCCCGGGGACAAGATCCGGATTCCCGGGCCGGCCGTAAGCTCTTCGGTAAAACGCATGATGGATTTTGGTACACTCGACGACGTTGAAATCCTCGCTACCAAAACCGAAGGCGATAAAATCTGGCTGAACATTCACATTAAGGAGCGGCCGAGGCTTTATAAAGTGTCTTTCTCAGGAATTCGCAAGGGAGAAAGAGAGACATTGAATGATAAGGTGAAGCTGATCAAAGGAAGGGTAATCACACCGACGATCATTAAGAACACTCAGCTGATTATCAAAAAATATTATATGGATAAAGGCTTCTATTACACCAAGGTTAAGGTGTTACAGATCCCTGATTCCACCCGCGGACAAGCTACGTTGAACTTTACCATTGCAAAAGGTAAAAAAGTCAAAATCCAAAAAATTGACATTGAAGGAAATACGGCGATCAGCGATCGTTTGCTGAAACGTAAAATGAAAGGCACCAAGCAAAAAAGGATCGGCAGGCTTTTCAACCCCTCAAAATACATTCCTAAAAAATACGAGGAAGACAAGGAAAAGCTGATCGCGTACTACCGAAAAAACGGGTACCGTGATGCTACGATCGAGTTCGATACCATTAAAAATGGTGACGAAACGATCAGTATTGATATGAAAATCGATGAAGGTACCAAGTACTATTATCGCAACATTAGCTGGTCGGGTAACTATTTGTATCCAGCACAATACCTGAGCGATCGTTTGGGTGTGAAAAAAGGGGATGTTTATAATCCGGAGGAGCTTGATAAAAAAATCAATGGTATCCCTGGCGCCGACGTAAGCTCGATTTATATGGATGACGGATATCTCTACTTCCGCATCGAGCCGACTGAAAAAGCCGTTGAAGGCGATTCGATTGATGTTGAATTGAGAATGTTTGAAGGTAAGCAAGCAACCATCAACCGCATTCTTTTAAATGGTAATACTAAGACCAGTGACCGCGTGGTTTTGCGGGAATTGTTCACATTGCCCGGACAGAAATTTAGTAAAACAGAAATTATCAACACCCAGCGCCAGCTGTCGCAAATGGGTTATTTTGATCCTGAAAAAATTCAGATCAATCCAATCCCAAATCAGGCGGATGGTACGGTGGACATCGAATATAATGTAGAAGAGAAACCATCTGACCAGATCGAGCTATCCGGCGGTTGGGGTGGTTACATTGGTTTCGTAGGAACTTTGGGTCTGGTTTTTAATAACTTCTCTTTGAAGAATATTCCAAACCGCGAAACCTGGCGCCCGCTGCCTTCCGGTGACGGACAAAAACTGTCGCTTCGTTTCCAGGCTAATGGCAAGCAGTATCAGACGTACTCGCTTTCATTCAGTGAGCCCTGGCTCGGCGGTAAAAAGCCAATCAACTTCGGTGTTTCTTTGCAACGTACCGTGTACCGCATGACCGATTATAGCTCGATTTACGGATTAGGTAACACCACCAACGGAAGTCGCGGCATTAATTATCGCGGAGGATATTTCAACAATGGTATTACATTCTCGCTGGGCCGCCGCCTGAAGGAGCCGGACAGGCAACTGGTGATGACGCACTCGCTGTCTTACCAGCGCTATCGTCTGGACAGTCTGGACATTTTCCGGATTGGGTACAGCACGGGGGCTTCCAATAACATTTCATTCAATACCACCATTTCGCGGAATACATTAAGTGATTTCCAATTCCCGAGGAGCGGTAGCAACATTTCTTTGAGCGGAACATTCACGCCGCCTTATTCGGTTTTGCGCAAGAAAGCATTCACCGATAAAACCGACACTTATCGCTGGGTGGAATACCACAAATGGATGTTCGATGCCAGCTATTATGCAACCATTACCGGCAAACTGGTATTGAGTACCAGGGCGCACATGGGTTTCCTGGGAGCTTACGGTAACAAAGTGGGATACAGTCCGTTTGGTCGCTTTATCGTAGGTGGATCGGGTTTGGCAGGTCAGGGATCATTCTCGCTGGCAGATCAGGACATTATTGGATTGAGAGGTTACCAGGATCAAAAAGTAGGCCCGCTGGCGCAAAATGGTTACCCGGCGTCTGGTGGTGGTATTGTTTACAACAAATATGTGATGGAACTCCGCTACCCGGTTTCGTTGAATCCGCAGGCAACCATTTTTATCCTGGGTTTTGCTGAGGGAGGTAACAACTGGGGCTCTTACAAAGAGTTTAATCCTTTTGATCTCAAACGTTCTGCCGGGGTAGGTGCCCGTATTTTTATGCCTGCATTCGGTCTTCTGGGTATTGACTGGGGATACGGATTTGACAAAATCCAGGGTGATCCAAAACGAAGCGGACCTCAATTTCACTTTACAATCGGTCAGCAAATCAGATAATATTTCAACCGGCAAATCGTTAAGAAGTTTGCAAATTATTAGCTGCCTGGCATGAAGAAGTTTTTTATTTTACTAGTTTTGTCAATTCTATGTGAATCAGTGGCATCTGCCCAAAAGATCGGGTATACTGATATGGAATTCATTACAAGTAAAATGCCCGAGTATCAGGCGGCGCAAGGCGAGATGAAAAAATTCTCGGACAAGTGGGCCAAAGAAATCTCGGATAAGTTTGCTGAAATTGACAAAATGCAGCGGGCTTACATGGCAGAAGAGATTCTGCTGACCGACGATCTGAAACGCAAAAGGCAAAACGAGATCAGGGAAAAAGAGCTGGAAGCGGGCGAGTACAACAGCAAGATCTTCGGCATGGAAGGGATGCTTTTTCAAAAGAAGAAGGAGCTCATGAAACCGGTCCTCGAAAAGGTGCAGCGGGCGGTTACCAAAGTTTGCAGCCAGCGCCGGCTCGATTTCATGTTTGACAAATCCAGCGATATCGGGATGCTTTACACCAATCCAAAGCATGATTATTCGGATTATGTGATGGAGGAACTCGGAATCGATCCGAAAGCGAACAAAGCCGGGGCTAATGATAGTAAAGGCGGAAAGGCGGACCAGCCGGCTCAGATACCCGCAGAGAACTCACCAAAACAAAAAAGTACAACCAGTAAACTTAAATAAGTAACAAGCAATGAAACAAAAATTGATGGCTTTTTTGGTCGTAATGACCATTATCACCACCCCTCTGTTAGCTCAAACAACCCCTGCAAGCGGACTTACTAAAATAGGTTATACCAATGTAGATTATGTAATCAGCAAACTTCCTGAGAGCAAAGTAATGCAAAACCAGCTTGAAGTGACAAAAGCACAGCTGGACAAAGCTTTGGGAGAAACTTATAAAGAAGCGCAGGAGAAGTACGAAGCTTATCAGAAAAACGGGGCTAACATGACGGATGTCATTCGTGCTGATAAAGAGAAAGAATTGCAAAATCTGCAAACCCGTATCCAGGAAATGCAGAACAACGCGCAAACATCGCTGCAAACCAAACAACAACAATTGTTGGAGCCGATCCTGACCAAAGTGAACAATGCAATCCAGGAAGTAGGTAAAGAAAGTGGGTTTCTTTATATATTGAACATGGACGCAGGAGCAGGAACCACACCGATCATTTTGTTTGCTGCATCGGAAGAGAACAATGCAACGGATTTGATTTTGAGAAAGTTGGGTGTTGATCCAACAAAGGTGGAAGCAGCTGCACCAGCTTCTGCAACACCAACAAAACCGGCTACTACGACGCCTGCGTCAACACCAGCAGCCACGCCAAAGAAAAAATAATAAGTCAGGATTTGAACTTAAAAAACCGAAGAGCAGTCTTTAAAATGGCTGCTCTTCGGTTTTTTCGTTGTTAATAAAATCTGCTGGAAGTGGCCTTGCACTTGTTTTCTTTATAACCCTTACGAAAGTTCAATATTTAAAAAATACAAATTCTTTCTGCGTCAAAACTGCGAATTAAGTTGCGCCCAATTTTATAAGTAATCCCAGGGCTTTCTATACAGGATTTGCTAGTTTTGCGTTTAGATCAGAGTGTTCTTTAACCCATTGAATTAATTATATTTTTGACATCATGCCAATAAAACATATTCATAAAATACTGATACTTCTGGCGGCTGTCTTTTTGGTTTTGGATGCGCAGGGACAGGACAATATGAAGAATGCTTCGGGCGGCCCGCTACAAATTATATTTCCTGATTCGCCTGAGTGGAACATTCTGTTTGAAGGTAAAGAGATCAATTTTCACCTTCAGACCAAAGGCGGAAAAAGCGATTCCATCAGATATAACATTACCAGCGGACAGGTCAAGGATATGAAGTTTGACTCGCTGGGACATTTCGTCTGGACGCCCAGCTACGACGTGGCCGACCGTATCAATACGACAAAAAACTTCCCTGTACTTTTTGAAGCCCAGAGTGCTGCGGGCGAGACAGTTTCCCGTGAAATTGTTTTCAAGGTGAACCACGTAAACCGGCCGCCGCAGGTAGATGAATTGCAGCCTTTTTATGTACAATACAAGACCCAGAATGTTTATAAAATAGATATGGGATCGGTCCGCGATCTCGACGGCGACCCGATTATTTTCGTGCCTATTTTGGAAGAAATGCCCGAAGGGATGAAGTTGTCAGCAGCGGGTGAAATTACCTGGGAACCTTCCATGAGCCAGTTCGCCCTGCTGAAAAAAGGTCCTCGGTACATGGAGTTTTATGTTGAAGACCAGCCTTCAAAAGCCCGGACAAAGGGTCGTCTGAAACTGGACGCCACGCAAATGGACCTGTCGCCTGATTTTACCATCATTCCTCAAAATCCTATTATCAGGAGCCCAGAGAATAACCGGATCAACCTAAGATTCACATTGTCCGATCCGAATGGTGAGGATGATATTTCAACATTCAATTTTGTTTCTGAGAATAAGAATGTTCCTTCCGCAGCATTAGTGAAGAACTCGGCTACCAGCTATGAATTCATTTGGGAGCCTGGCTATGAGTTCGTTAAAGATCCGCTGGATACAGTGGCTTTTAATATTACATTTTATGTTTTGGATAAAGCCCAAAATAAGAAGGAGCGGAGTGTGAAATTTGTAATTAAAAACACGATTGACGAAAGCTTGCGGGACAACTACGTGTACAACCTATACCGCGGTGCACTGGTAAATGCATGGGGCTTGCTCGAACAAATGACAGAGAAAGAAGGTGAGTTGAAAAGGGCATATTCACGGGCAAAAAAAGGTAAACGCAGCCGCTCACTTTTAAATGCTTCACTTGGAGCGACGACAGGTCTTGCTCCGGTAATTGCTACAAAAGATCAGCAGACGCGCGGCTACATTACCACAATCGGTGGTACCACAGTAGCGACTGTTGGTACGCTGGAAGCTACCGAGGTGATAGGAAAATCCGTCGGCGGTTTGCTCGATCGCTTTAATTACGTAATGCAGAAAAAGAATGAGCTGCAAAACAAGGGAGACGTTTTTGCGCGGGAATATGGTCAGAAATCATCACGCCGGTCACCGGATTTCATCCGTAAGCTGGATGAATTTAAATCATTGATGAACCTAAGCGGACTTGTTGCCTTAGAGCTGGATGCGAACTGGGAAAGTAAGAAAGAGGCGACTGACGTGGCTATCAAAAAGGCATTTAAAGACTTTGTCCCTTTGACGAAGGATGAAAATTAAAAGAAGATCAAATTCTGGAATGTTGGAAAAGAGGGCTCTCAGCTCTCTTTTTCGTTTTTATCCTGTTCCAATTCGTCCGCCGGGGAGGCCGGATCAGTTGTGGGAGTATCTAAGTGATTTTCGTGGGTTTCGTGAAAATCAATATTCTCAGCTGCTGGCGTAATGTATGATTCACTTTCCAGCCCGGCATTTTCTTCCCTAACTTCCTCTTCATCTTTCAGTTCCGGCTCATCGTGCGCACCGGTCGAGTGAAAGCTTCCCTGGAAAATAAGGATGCTGCAGACGCCGATAAAGATGCAGGAATCAGCAATGTTGAAGATCGGAGTAGAATAATATTGTCCGCCCCAAATCGGCACCCAGTCAGGTATAAAACCCTCCCAAAAATCAACAAAAATCATGTCGATTACCTGGCCGTGAAACCATGGAGTAGGTGAGCCGTAGGGTGCATTACCCAGCAGCACTCCATAAAAAGTACTATCGACCACATTGCCCACTGCACCGGCGAGGATCAAGGCCAAAGCCCAAAGTAATCCTTTTGAAGCGCCTGATCTGGCGAGGTGAATCATATACCCACCGATGGCGACCATGGCCACAAGCCGGAAAAGTGTCAGGAATAACTTGCCGTATTCGTGGCCCAGCTGCATGCCAAAGGCCATTCCGGGATTAAGTACGTAATGTAGTTTCAGCCAATTGCCAATCAAGGATATCTGCCCGGAAAAGCCAGGTTCCATGTATTTATGCACCAAAAGCTTCGAAGCCTGGTCAACAATGATAAGCAGGAAACTAAAAAGCAGGTAAGGCGCCGGATTCTTGGATTGGTTCATTCCCTTTTAAATACAATTGACAATTTCAGAACGCGAAAGTAGTAAGATACTTATAAAGAACCGATTCCTCTTCGCTTCATTTCACTTTTGACCAACAAATACTCCCGGCTGCTCTGCCCGGCGATGGACGTATTTTCCTCGGCGCGGCGGATCAGATAGGGGAGTACGGCGTCGATGGGACCGTAGGGGACATATTTGGCAACATTGTATCCGGCATGGGCAAGGTTGTAGGAAATGTTGTCGCTCATGCCGAGCAGCTGCGCAAACCAGATCCGCTGATCATTGTTGCTGATGCCCAGCTTTTTCATTTTTGCAGCGCAATATTGGGAGCTGTATTCATTGTGACTGCCCAGGCAAATCGATACATGTTCAATGTGGTCAAGACAAAAATCGACTGCCATATTGTAATCGTCGTCGGTCGCTTGCTTGGTTGCGTGGATCGGACTGACGTATTCATTTTCTCGGGCGCGCAGCCTTTCCTTTTCCATATAAGCACCCCTAACCAGCTTTCCTCCAATGAAATAGCCTCTTTGGCGAGCAGTTAGATACGCGGTTTTAAGCGCTTCGAGCGTCTCGTGACGATATAGTTGATAAGTATTGTAAACAATCGGTTTTTCACGATTAAACTTCTGCATCATCGCATAAGTGAGGTCGTCGATCACACCCTGAATCCAGCTTTCCTCGGCATCAACAAAAATCCGGACGTCTTTTTCGTGCGCGAAGCTGCAAAGCTTTTCGACCCGCTCTTGCACCCGCATATAGGCCTCTTCCTCTGCTGCGGACAACGCATCCTTCCGCTGAATTTTTTCAAGCAAATCCGCCGAAGCGACTCCGGTAACCTTAAAAACAGAAAATGGAATGGTCCTGGAAGATGCCGCCTTATCGATTGTTCTCAGGATTTCGGCGGCGGTAGCGTCAAAGCTGGCCTCCCTGTCTTCGCCCTCCACCGAGTAGTCAAGGATGGTGCCGATCCCTGAATTACCCAGGAGGGAAATGGTCGCATCGCAATCGTTAATTGTCTCACCACCACAGAATTGTTCAAAAATGGTTGCGCGGATGAGATTTTTTATAGGTAAGTTCAGTTTTAGTGCGAGCTTTATAAAAAAAGTGCCTAAATTTACCACTCGAGCCTGATTCATAAGGCTGAATAACCAGTACGTTTTCCTCAGTTTGGCGTCAGATTTGGAGGCGAAGGCGACGGAAGTATCTTCAAAAAATACAGGTATTTGGTCTTTTGGTGAGGGATATGCCATTTTTGTTACACGTTTTTCCTAAGTGAGTGTTGAAATAAAATCACAGGAAGAAGGTCGTAGTCGCTAATGAGTTATTCGAGTTTTTGGCATCAAATGTACGTCAATCCAAGATATACCCCTAACACCGGGTTAAAATATTACAATTATCTATTTTACTAAGGACAAGTTTTTGAATATGAATGCTTCTTTAGATATCCTTCCGTTAAGCAGTTGGATCAATACCGAGGGCAAGCCTTTGGTAATCGCCGGGCCTTGCAGTGCAGAGACCGAGGAACAAATGTTGGAAACCGCAACCCAGATCAAGGAAGAAGGATTTGCGCACGTAATCCGTGCAGGAATTTGGAAACCAAGAACCCGCCCGGGCAGCTTTGAAGGCATGGGAGAAGCAGCTTTGCCCTGGTTGCAAACTGTAAAAGAGCAAACAGGTATGCCTGTTGCCGTTGAAATCGCAAATCCGCAGCACATCGAGCTGGCGCTGAAATATGGCGTCGATATACTTTGGGTGGGGGCCCGTACCACTGTTAACCCGTTTAATGTGCAGGAATTGGCCGATGCATTGAAAGGTGTTGATGTTCCTGTTTTGGTAAAAAATCCAGTAAACCCTGACCTGCAATTGTGGATCGGTGCGCTGGAAAGATTGAACCAGGCGGGTGTGAAAAAACTCGGTGCGATCCACAGAGGATTTTCAAATGCGCAGGAAACCAAGTTCCGCAATTCTCCGATGTGGAACATTGCTATCGAACTTAAAACACTTTTCCCTGAGCTGCCGGTAATCGGTGACCCAAGCCACATGGCCGGAAAACGTGCTTACTTATATGAACTGGCGCAACGTGCGCTTGATTTGCACTATGATGGTCTGATCATCGAGTCACACCGCGATCCGGATAAAGCCTGGTCTGATGCTGCACAGCAATTGACTCCTGCCGCACTGGGCCAAATGTTGCACGACCTGCACGTTCGTAAAGAATCTTACGGCAGTGACTACGCTACCCAACTGGAAATTATCCGCGGCAAAATCGATCACCTCGATCGTGAAATGCTGGAAACATTGGCACAGCGTATGGCTTTGGTTGAGAAACTGGCTGAGTACAAACGTGATAATAATGTAGCTGCTTACCAGGTTGACCGTTTCCGCGAAGTACTGGAAACCCGCGCTGGCTGGGGCAAAAGCATGAACCTTTACCCAAATTTGGTGGATGAATTGTTCAAGCTGGTCCACATGGAATCGATCCGCAAGCAGACTGAGGTGATGAACCAGGTAAGTGCTTAAATTTTTAGGATACCAATAAAAAACGGCTGCTTCTCAGAGGCAGCCGTTTTTTATTGGTATTCTAAATTAAATGCCTGGGAGATCATGGCTGCGAGTGGATCAAATTATAGGCATTTTCACCCAGATTGAAACAGCGGCGGCAGCGCGCTTCGTACAAATCCGTTTCACCAAGGAGCACCCTTTCGTTGGAAGGTGACAGCCGGTAAGAGTGCGACGCCACCTCGCCGCAAACCATGCAGATCGCATGGACTTTGGTAACATATTCGGCGGTAGCCATCAGTTGCGGCATGCAGCCAAAAGGCTTTCCCTGAAAATCCATGTCCAGTCCCGCCACGATCACCCGTTTACCTGCATCTGCCAGTTTGTTGCATGCATCCACAATGCCTTCGTCAAAAAACTGTACTTCATCCAGGCCGATTACCTCGCAATTTTCGGCTAGATCGATGATTTGAAATGCGGAATGTACGGGAACGGAGCGGATTGAATTGTCATTATGCGAAACAATGTTCTCTTCATGATAGCGTTTATCCAGAGCTGGTTTGAAGATCTGGATCTTTTGGCGGGCAATTTTGGCGCGGTTCAACCGCCGGATCAGCTCCTCGGTTTTTCCGGAAAACATCGAACCGCAAATCACTTCGATCCAACCTGTTCCGGGGTACTGACTTTCTCTTTTATGTGATGGTTCTACAAACATGTTTGGTGCCGGATCGACCCGCTTAACGGTCAATTTTTTTATATTTACAAATCAAACATATTTTTTTTAAACACGATCGTTCCCAAAAGCTCTTATTCGTTATGCCGGATAATTTGAATATAAATGCACTCAACCAATACGCAGCCCGGTTTTCCACCACTGTTTTAAATGAGGTTTACCAATCTCAAAATACTGTAAATGGCGCTGGCCTGCTGAAACTGACACCGGTAAGACAAGTAAATCTGGGCATTCTCAACCGTCTTTTTGAAGTATGGAAAAGCAATGCCGAATCTTTTCGCAGCCCGTATTTTGATTTTGCCAATGAAGATGTAAAAAAGGCGCTTGAAGATTTCATGAACATTGCTTCCCAGCATATCGCCGTGAAGCGTGCCGATCTGGAACCTTTGCTTACGGAATCTGTCAGGGAGTCGATCAAGCTGCTTATTACGCCTGCCAATTATTTTGAAGACAAGATCAGGGCTGACTCGGATGCGGAATTTACGCACGAAAAGGCGGAGCAGCTCGTCAAATATACTCACATCCATCGCGGCATTGCCGAAGCCATGCTGGACAGGCTGACCGACAACGGCTCCGATTCGGTGTACCAGACGCAGGCTGTAAGCTGGCTTTATGAATTAAAGGATAATACGGACCTGATCGACGATATTGATATGCACCTGGTGCAGTTTTCCGATATATTCCCGATTAATTTACAGGAGCTGAAAATTCAGGATAATACGAACAAAGCGCCCCAGGCTGCAAAAAATGAGTCCCGCTCTTTCTTTGACTCAGCATTTACGGATCTTGAACCTGCTAACAAACCAAAATCCAGCCCGCCAAGAGCTGAGCCGGCTTCGGCTATTTTGGGTGAAATCGTAGCCAAAACCAGTGCTACCGATCGGGATACATTGAACAACCGCTTTAAAGTGGACGTGCCAAAACCGACCGACGATAAAGCGTACGGCAGCATGAATGTGAAGGTGGAAACCATAGCAGGTGCGATTCCGCTGGGGCAGCGGTTTATGTTTGTCAACCAGCTTTTTAATAAAAACAGCGAACATTTCGACAAGGCGATCTACGAGCTGGACGCGGTTAAAAGCTATGAAGAAGCAGAAAACCTGATCTGGCACAGATACGCGTCAAAGTATGCCTGGGATGTAAACGGCGAGGCAGTGACTGCGCTGCTATCGATTGTGAAAAGGAAATTCATCGGACATTGAGATCATATTTAAACTAAAAAAACCGGAAGCGATTCCGGTTTTTTTAGTTTGTGACCAGTTCCAGAAACATTTGCCTGGCCAGCTCCAATTCCTCTTTATTAATGTTGGATGGAGATTCTTTTTCGTCCAGAAAATGAACCAGCTGCTCAGTAGGCATATTTCCTACCAACTCGTCCTGCGCCATCGGGCAGCCGCCATAACCCAGCAAGGCCCCATCGAACCGCCGACAACCTGCCAAGTAAGCCGCTTCTACTTTATCCCGCCAATGTGTTGGGGTAGTATGGAAATGCGCACCGAATTCCAGCTCCGGATAAGCCGTAATGAGTTTGGAAAAAATCAATGTAATATCACGTACACTCGCCAGGCCGACGGTATCTGCCAGGGAAAATGTTTTTATTCCGACAACCATCAATTTTTCAACCCACTCCAAAACAATGTCTGCATTCCAGGGATCATTGTATGGATTCCCAAAACCCATCGAAATATAAATCACCAGTTCTTTGCCGCTTGCGTGGCTCAGGTCCGCAATTTTGTTGACCCTGTCCAAAGATTCTGCAATCGAAGAGTTGGCATTGCGCTGCTGGAATGTTTCTGAAATGGAAAAGGGGTAACCCAGATCATTGATCCGCTCAAACCGACAGGCCTCGGCTGCGCCGCGTTCATTTGCAACAATAGCCAGCAAACGTGTCGACGAATGCTGGCTATCTATATGTTCCAGAACTCTGGCTGTATCACTCACCTGCGGCATCGCTTTGGGCGAAACAAAGCTGCCAAAATCGATCGTATCAAAACCGACTTTCAACAGCTGGTTGAGATAGGCTACCTTTTTTTCTGTTGGAATAAAAGGATGAAACCCCTGCCAGGCGTCCCGCGGACATTCGATGATTTTCACATTTTTAATGAGTGAATGTTGGTTATTTTAGGATGGGGGCCAAATCTTCCTCATGCTCCGCAAGCCACGCCGTGATCTCTTCGACGATCTGGCGGATACCGATTTTTGGTTCCCAGCCAGTCAACTCTGTAACCCGAGTGTTATCCGTGACGTACAACCGAATGTCGGCTGTGCGGTTTTCAGGGACTACTTTTATCGGAATGGTTTTGCCGGTTACTTCCTGACAAATTTTGGTCAGTTCCTGCAAAGACGCGCTGCTTTGTAACCCGCCGCCCGCATTCAGGATTTCACCGTTTACTTTGTCGAGGTTGTGGAGCTGCCAGTCGATGAGGTTGTACAAATCAGCCACGTGCAGCATATCGCGGATTTGCTTACCGGTGCCGCCGTAGCCGAAGTAGCCCAGCTGCTGCTCAAAGTAATGTTTGGCAATCCAGAGAACCATCACGCCCTGATCCACTTTGCCCATTTGCCACGGACCGGTGATCACGCCGCAGCGATTGATGACGGTTTTGAGATTATAAAACTCATTATATTCCTGAATGATCAGCTCGGAAGCCAGCTTGGTAGTGCCATACAGCGAGCGGGCACCGTTGAGCGGGAAATCTTCGGCGATACCTTTCGATGAAACCCCGGCCACCGGCTGCTCGTCCGAAAGCGCGAACCGGGTTTCTTCTTCCACGAAATTCAATGTTTCAATCGTCTTGATCGGATATACCCGGCTGGTTGACAGGAAGATAAATCCGGCTTTATGTTTGAACGCGTAGTTGAGGCAGTTAACCGTCCCTACAAGATTGGTATTGATCAGATAATCCGGCGTACCGTCCAGTCCGGCAAGCACCGAAGGCTCCGCAGAAGCTTCGATCACGGTATCCACCGCAGGAATAGAATCAAAATCTTCCTTGTTCCGAATGTCGCCGTGGACAAACTCGACGCCCGCTTTTTTGAGGCGGCTGAGGTTCAGCTCAGAGCCACGGCGCTTTAAATTATCCAGTGCATACACCTGATAATCAGGGTAATTGGTTTTTAATGCTATGGCGAGGGAAGACCCAACAAAACCGGCTCCCCCGGTAATTAAAATTTTCATAAAGGGATGTTAAATAATTTGAAATGTGTGAATTAAAACACCGGCAAAGTTATCACATTACCCTCTCCCAGGTAGCGTTAACCTTAAAATTATCAGTAAATATGCATTTTCGCGAGATGTCGAGGGTGTAGGAAATTTAATTCAAACCCAATGAAGTATGTAACTTATGTTCACATCTTTAAGTACATAGCTTTATATTGCAACGAATTCAAAGCGTTTTGTCGTAATTGGTTAAAATCCTACTGCATGCGAATTTTTACAGCTATTTTATTTCTGACATTATCCGCATTAAGCCAATCTTACGGCCAGGTAGCGGTAGCAAATAGCCAGGGTGCCGAAACGCCCGCATACCCTGTTTCACTTTACAAGGAAGCCACTTCCATCTCCCAAAATCTTTATAACGGTCGCCAGTACTACGTATATGATTCGCGGCAGGAAGAATTTCAGTTTTACAACCAAAGAAAATGGCATAATGGTGTCGTGTATTACGACGGCCAGAAGTTCGACAGCATTCCGATGCTTTACGATATTTTCAAAGACGAGCTCGTGATCAAACATTTCAATGGTGATCACATCCTGATGCAGTCCGAAAAAGTCGATTATTTCATGCTGGACAACCATCATTTCGCGCGGCTGGAAGCGGGTAAAGACATTAACGAACAAATGCGCACCGGTTTTTACGACATTTTATATGATGGAAAAACGCGCACCATTATCCGCAGGACCAAATCGCGGCAGGAGAAAATCGTGGACAAGCGGGTGATTGCGCTATATCCAGAAAAAAATTTCTTTTACATTTTCAACGATGGCGAGTACCATGCTGTCCATAGCAAAAAGAGTGTTTTCAATCTTTTCCCGGACCAGAAGAAAGAGTTGCGGAAAGTATTGCGGGACGAAAAGATCAAATTTCGTAAGAACCGGGAAGTTGCCATAGCCAAAATTGTCGCCAGACACGACGAACTCGCCAAACCATGAAAAAACTTTTACCTGTAATCCTTCTTTTCTGCGCACTTTTTGTTTTCAATGTCTCCCAGGCTCAAAACGCAGCCGAGAAGAAAATCACGATGCGCCTCGATTCGGCCCGATTTGGTGAATTTGTAAAACAGGTCGAAGAACAAACCGGCTACTTTTTTTACTACGACGCCACTCGTTTCGACAGCCTTACGCTGGATTTGAATATCAAAGACTTGACAATCCGGGAAGCACTGGACCAGGTTTTCAGGGGTTCGGATTTTGAATATGCAATCGACGGGCAAAAGAGAATTTACATTACTGAGGGACAAAGAATCATTACCCAACTCACACCCGGCCTTTTCGAGCCCGACCGCGCTGGCGACAATGATACCATCGCTTACGTCGGTCCTGAAAATGATTTGAAAGAAAAGCTGCTTTCCACGGCCGAGAGCAAAGTGCACGAAATTGGAATCCGGAAGTACAAGATCACGCCGGGTAATTCCACCATCACTGGATATGTCCGGAATGCGATCACGGGTGAGCCGGTGATCGGCGCGGCGGTTTTTATAAATTCTCCGTCGATTGGTGTTACTACGGATGCACTGGGTTTTTATTCCCTGACCATTCCCCGCGGCAAGCAGGTGGTTCGTATTAAAAGCACCGGGATGCGCGAAACACAGCGGCAGGTAATCCTTTATTCCGACGGCAAGCTCGACATTGAAATGCGTGAAAGTGTGATCGCGCTGAAAGAAGTATCGGTGAAAGCAGGTATGGATAAAAACGTGGTCGGCACGCAGATGGGTACCGTGAAGCTGACGATCAAGAATCTAAAACAGGTACCGACGGTTTTTGGAGAAACCGATTTGCTGCGTACCGTTTTGACATTGCCGGGTATTAAGTCGGTGGGTGAAAACAGTACGGGCTTGAATGTTCGCGGAGGTTCTACTGACCAGAATTTGATCCAGTATAATGATGCGGTGATTTACAATCCGTCCCACTTGTTCGGCTTTTTCTCGGCATTCAACCCGGATGTGCTGAAAGATGTGGAGCTCTATAAAAGCACAATTCCGTCCAAGTTTGGCGGCCGTCTTTCATCGGTGCTGGACATTAATAGTCGCGATGGTAATAAGAAGAAATTTGTGGCTTCGGGTGGTATCGGTCTGGTTACAGGCAGGTTAACATTGGAAGGGCCGATCGTGAAGGATAAAACTTCGTTTCTGCTGGGCGGAAGGTCCACTTACTCAAATTGGGTGATCAGGGCGCTGGATAACGAGAACTACAATAAAAGCTCGGCGTCATTTTATGATGTCAACCTGCATATCAGCCACGAGATCAATGAAAAAAATAGCTTGTTCCTGACGGGCTACACGAGCAGCGACCGGTTCAGATTATATGGCGATACGCTTTATTCTTATCAAAATCAGCTCGGCGCGCTCAAATGGAAACATACATTCAATAACAGATTGTATGGCGTACTCACGGCATCGCACAGCAAGTACCAGTACGCGATGGGCGCAGCCGGCTTGCCACTGAACTCATTTGACCTGAAATTCAACATTAACCAATCCAACTTCAAAGCCGACCTGAGCTACCAGCTCGACCCACGGCATACGCTGGAATTTGGAGGAAGTACCATTTATTATAAGCTGCACCCCGGATCATTCCAGCCGAAAGGAGCCGAATCGCTGATCATCCCCGACGAGCTGGAAGCTGAGCAGGCTATGGAAAGTGCTGTATATCTGGAAGATAAGTTCGAGGTTAACTCTCGCCTCGCCATTTCTGCTGGTATCCGCTATTCATTTTTCCAGTATCTGGGACCAAAACATGTAAACACGTACCTGCCCGGTCTGCCGATCGAATACATTTACCAGGAAGGTGTGCAGGAATACAAATCAGGCAAGAAGATCAAATCGTACGGCGGCCCCGAGTACCGCGCCTCGGTCCGGTACAGCGTGCTGGATAACCTTTCGCTGAAATTGAGCTACAACACATTACGCCAGTACATTCACTTGTTGACCAATACCATGACGGTATCGCCGACAGATATCTGGAAACTGAGCGACCCATACATCAAGCCGCAGCTCGGACAGCAATTGTCGCTGGGTTTGTACCGCAATTTCAGGGGTAATAAAATTGAAGTTTCGCTGGAAGGCTATTACAAAAACATTCAAAACTTCCTGGATTACAAAGGCGGTGACTCGCTGATCATGAACCACAACATTGAAGCCGCGGTGATCAGGACCAAGGCCAAAGCGTACGGGGTAGAATTTATGATCAAAAAAATGACCGGAAAACTGAATGGTTGGCTGGGTTACACTTATGCGAGAACATTGCTCCGTGCCGTCGACCGGGAGTCGCCGGATGCGCCGAATAATGGTAATTTCTACCCAAGTAACTACGATAAGCCGCACGATTTTACCTTAATCTCGAACTACCGCTTTTCGCACAGGTTCAGCGTATCATTCAATTTTACATATAGTACCGGGCGGCCCTACACCCCGCCGATCGGGAAGTATATGATCGATGGCGCTCAGCGGGTTTACTACGCCGACCGCAACCAGTTCCGTATTCCTGACTACTACCGGACGGACCTTGCGATGAACATTGAAGGAAACCACCGGATCAAAAAGCTGGCGCACAGTTCTTGGACTTTGGCGGTGTATAATGTTTTGGGCAGAAAAAATCCGTCATCGGTTTATTTCCAGACGGTTGCGGGTAAAGTGAATGGTTACCAGCTGTCGATCTTCGGCCAGCCGATCCCGACGATAACATACAATTTCAGGTTTTGAGCGTGATATGAAGTATTTTTTGAGCATTGTTTTCCTGGTTTTGGTCACAACATTATACTGCTGTATCGAGCCGTTTTCGCCGCCGGAAGTCAATTCCGATCAGAATTATCTGGTGGTGGACGGTTTCCTGAATGTGGGGAAAGATACCAGCCGGATCGAGTTGAGGAGAACGCAGAACATTAATGAGAAGGCCACATCGGTTGTGGAAGCGGGTGCCACTGTTACGGTGGAGTCGGAGGGAGGCGAAAGCAATGTATTTACAGACGGCGGTTCCGGCCTTTATTACCTGCCGCCGCGCCAGTACAATGTTGCGGGGAAATACCGCCTCCGGATCAAGACAAAAGCGGGTAAAGAATATTTATCAGACTACGTGACGGTTTCGGCCACGCCACCGATTGATAGCCTCACCAGCAGGTTCGACCCAGGTACCGATGCGATGGTTTTTTACGTCAATGCACACGATGCACAGAATAAAACCCAGTTTTACCGCTGGAAATTTGAAGAAACGTGGGAATACCGTACCGCTTATTTTTCGACGATCGAAGTGGTAAACAAGAAAATTGTTACCCGGGAAAAGGACATTAGCCGCTGCTGGGGCAATATGCGGTCGGGGAGTATTTTATTGGGGAGTACCGTGAAGCTCAGCTCCGATGTGATCAAAGATCTGCCGCTTTTCCGCGTGCCGGTTGGGACCAACAAGTTGTATATCAAGTATAGTGTTTTGGTAAAACAATACGGATTGACCCGCCAGGCATTTGAATACTGGACAACCTTATCAAAAACGACGCAGGGAACAGGAAGTCTTTTTGACCCGCAGCCGTCGCAGGTGACCGGTAACATTCAGAACACGAAAGATTCGGGCGATCTGGTTTTCGGATATTTCAGCGCGGCTACCGAGGAAACAAAAAGACTGACCATCGAACCCAGGCTGGGAAGATACCCGACCTGTGCCCCGCCAGATACATTTGACATTGTCTGCAGCCCGATGAGCGATCGGCAATGTGCGCTGGAAACATCTGCTTTGCTGATGAACTACGGTGGGGAAAGAGCTGAATACATTCTGGGTGCGCCATCGACCTGCACCGATTGCCGTGTGCAGGGAGGAACCACCACGAGGCCATCGTACTGGTAGCCGGTTTTTAGACACGAAGTAACAGGCCATGAAACGTTTTTTGACATCACCCGTTTTTCGGCATTTCGGAAAGCTGGTCATCTTACTGGGTTTGATTGGGCTGGGCATCGACAGTTGCATTGAGCCATTTTCGCCCCCGGAAGTCAGCGACTCGGGGGATTATCTGGTAGTGGACGGTTTTCTGAATGTGAGCGGAGATACCAGCATTGTAAAGCTCGGCCGCACGCAGAACATTAATAATGACAGCGTGCCTTACAAAGAAAGCGGCGCGATTGTGACGGTTGAAGCGGAAAATGGTCAGCAATATTTGTTTTCAGAAACGGAAACCGGGGTATACGCGCTGCCGCCGGAAGCATTTGATTTGTCGAGCAAATACCGGATACATATCCGGAAAAGCAGCGGCAGCCAATATGTTTCGGATTATGTGACGGTAAGTAATACACCGCCGATCGACAGTATCAGCTACCGTTTTGATCGGGGAAGAGACGCCATGATTGTTTACGCCAACACACACGATGCTACCGGCGCGACGCGGTTTTACAGATGGAAATATGAAGAAACCTACCAGTACCGGGCGGCACATTATTCATCCATCGTACGGAATGCGGACAGGTCGGATTTTCTTGCCAGAAACGAGGACATTAACCTTTGCTGGAAAACGCAGGAATCCGGAGATATTAAACTCGGCTCAACCATCAAGCTCAGCCAGGACATTGTGAAGGAGTTACCGGTGAATGTGATCGATGCAAGTTCCAACAAGCTGTATTTCGGATACAGCATTCTGGTCAAGCAATATGGATTGAGCAGAGAAGCTTTTGAATACTGGACGCAGCTGGCCAAAACAACCCAGGGTACCGGCAGTCTTTTTGATCCTTTGCCCAATCAGGTGACGGGTAACATTAAAAACGAAGCCAATAATAAGGAGCTGATTTTCGGGTATTTCAGCGCGGCAGTGGAGCAGCGGCAGCGGATTTTTATTCGGGACAGGTATGGAAGATATCCCACCTGCCAGGCGCCAGATTCGATTACCAGGAAAGATGCGCTTGAATCGGAGGCGTTTCTGCTGGGCTTTTATACTACGCCCACCAAGAGCGGGATTTTGGCTTCGTCGGAATACTGCGGCGATTGCCGGGTACAGGGTGGCACCATCAAAAAGCCATCGTTTTGGAAATGACTGTTTTTTAATTTGATATAAATGAAAACTAAGATTTTTACCTGCCTGTTGACCTTGCTGACATTATCCTTTGCCGCCCTGGCGCAGGAAGACGGCATGGTAGCGTCCATCAAACAGCGGTTTGGCCTCTATACCGAGCGGGCTGTTCAGGAGAAAATGTTTGTCCACCTCGACCGGCCATTTTATCTCGTGGGCGAGACGATCTGGTTCAAGGCTTATAATTTGAATGGCGCCACGCACCATTTCCTGGATCTGAGTAAGGTCGGCTATTTGGAAGTACTTGATAGTGAAAACAATGCATTGGTCCAAACCAAATTCTCGATGCTCGACGGCAAAGGAAATGGATCATTATTAATTCCTTCGACGGTGGTAAGCGGGAAATACAAAGTGCGGTGCTACACCAACTGGATGAAGAATTTCAGTGCGGATTATTTTTTCGAGACGGCAATTACGGTGGTGAACCCGTTTGTGCGGTTCGAGCCTGACCGGACGGTAAAAGGCGATACGCGCCACGATGTACAGTTTTTCCCGGAAGGCGGGCGGCTGGTAAAGGGTGTTGAAAGTAAAGTAGCATTTAGGGCGATCGCGGCGGATGGAAAAGGTATCCGATTCAATGGCGCGATCGTCAACCAGCAGGGAGATACCATCCAGAAGTTCACGCCTGCCGTCGCGGGTATCGGTCATTTTATGTTTACGCCGAAAGAAGGGGACACGTATAAGGCTTTTGTGACGGACTCGAAGGGCACAAAATATGAGTACACCTTGCCAAATGTCGAGGAGCAGGGTTATGTAATGCAGGTAAAAGATTCTACCGCCAGTTTGCTCAAAATAACGGTTACCTCGCGACTAAGCGGCGATGAGGCGAATGCGGTGTATCTGCTCAGCCACACCAGGCAGCAAAACATTATCGCCGATAAAAAATTTCTGAATAAAAACCGGGCGGTTTTCGTGCTCGACAAAGCCAAGCTGGGCGAGGGTATTTCGCAGATCACAATATTGAATGATAAAGTGAAACCTGTCAGCGAGCGGCTGTATTTCAAACGCCCGGCTACGCGCCTGGACATTGATGCCAAGCTGGGCAAGAAATTTATCAACCGGGAAAAAATCACATTGGATCTCTCCGCTGCGGTAGCTTCGGCAGCGCAGGATATGGCAAATTTGTCTGTCGCGATTTATCTTGATGACTCTATCAAATCGCCTGTTCAGCAGGACATGGCAAGTTATTTGTGGCTTAATGCTGATCTGAGGGGCAGCATTGAAAACCCGGAGTATTATTTCAGCAATGTCAATCAAAATACTGATCAACAGCTCGATAATCTAATGCTGACTCACGGCTGGCGGCGGTTGAGCTGGGATAAAGTTTTTGCTGCCCAGCCGGTTAAATTTGAGTATGTGCCTGAGTATGACGGACATTTCATCACCGGCAGAATGCTGAACAAATCCGACGGCAGCCCGGCCAAGGGTGTCGACGCATTCCTGGCGGCGCTGGATGTTCCTGCAAGGTTATATGTGGCGCAAAGTGACCCGACTGGCCGCATCGTTTTTGAAGTAAGGAAATTTGAAGGCCCCAAAGAAATTACCATTCAAACCAACCTGGCGGAGGATTCCACGCGACGCATTGAAATTAACAATCCTTTTTCCAAACAGTTTTCTATCAAGCCGATACCTGCATTTTTCTTTGATAAAACCCTCGAAAACACCCTGCTGACGCGAGCGATCAACATGCAGACGGCCAATGTTTTCGCACCGCGGGTTTACACCGAGAAAAAAGCTACCCTGGCCGATTCGCTGGCGTTTTTTGGGAAACCCGATGAAAAATATTTCCTCGACGATTTTACGCGTTTCCCGACGATGGAGGAGGTTTTGAGGGAGTATGTAAAAGGGGTACTTGTGCGGAAGCGGCAAAAAGAATTTCATTTCAGGATTGTGGATAAGCTCATCCCGAACACATTTTATACGACGGATCCGCTGATGCTGCTCGACGGTATCCCTGTTTTTGACGCCGACAAGCTGATCGAATTTGATCCTTTGAAAATCAAGAAAATCGAAGTTTTGAACTCGCGCTACTTCCTGGGGCCGGTGGCTTTTACGGGTATCGTGAGCTTCTCAACCTACCGCAGCGATCTGGGCGGCTTCGAGCTGGACCCGAAGGTAATGGTGATGCCTTATGAGGGAGTTCAGGCGCAGCGGGAATTTTACGCGCCAAGATATGACGGCGGCCGGGCCAACAGCCGCGTACCCGATTTCCGCAACCTGCTGCATTGGGCGCCGAATGTTGTGACGGATAAAAACGGCAAAGCAACAGTCGAATTTTACGCTTCTGACCAGATAGGCGAGTACCAGGTGGTGATCCAGGGTATCACGGCTTCGGGTATTCCAGGCAGCAAAACGCTGAATTTCCAGGTTGGAAAACGGAATTTTTGATTTCGGCGAAAGACATTTTCTCTGAAAATCAAATATAGAATTCCGACGTATGTTTGATTTCCTTTAAGACAAACGTACTGTTCAACACGCCAATGTTGTCGATTTTGGATAGTTTGTATTTGACAAAATCGTGATAGTCGTCGAGGCTGGCGACATTTATTTTTAACAAAAAATCCACCTGCCCGGCCATGTGGTAACATTCCTGCACTTCCTGCAAATTCTGGATTTCCTGCTCGAATTTTTCAATAAACGCTTCATTGTGGTAGCGCATTGATACCTGGCAAATGGTAGTTACCTGCCTGTTGATGAGCTTTTTATCCAGTATCGCTACATACTGTTTAATGTACCCCAGACTTTCCAGCCGCCTGATCCGCTCGTAAACCGGCGAAACAGTAAGGTTCAGCATGGTCGCAATTTCCTTGGTTGTTTTTTTAGCATCTTTTTGAAGGATCCGGAGAATCTTGGTATCGATTTTGTCTAACTGTTCCATGTGGCAAGAATATTTACTGAAGCAGGTAAAATTTGAATGTATGTAAAAGTAAGAATTTCTGTGAAAGTGGGATAGTGCAGGAACCTTTACGGCAAGAAGCGCAAAATCTTGAAAATATTTTTCGATAATGGGAAATTGCAAGTGATTTTTATCCTTAATCAAACACGTCCTATATGAAATCGGAATGCATTTTGGTGATCGGGGCAAACGGACAAATCGGGTCCGTGCTGGTGGAGTATCTGCGTGAGATTTACGGCACAGGCAAAGTGGTTGCCTCGGATATCAGGATGCCGGAAGAACATCACGGAATTTTTGAAAAACTGGACGCGACGGACGGAAATGCACTGTCTGCGCTCGTCAGGAAATATAAGGTGACGCAGATTTACCATCTCGCGGCGATACTCTCTGCGAAAGGCGAGCAGGAGCCTTTGAAAACCTGGCATATCAACATGCAGACGTATTTCAATGTGCTGGAAGCGGCGCGGGAAAATCAGGTCAGCAAGGTTTTTTACCCAAGTTCCATCGCGGTTTTCGGGGATAATGTGGATACGAAAGCGGAACAATGGTCGTACCTCGATCCTGCGACGGTTTACGGCATAAGCAAGGCGGCAGGCGAAAACTGGTCGAATTATTATTTTAAAAGATATGGTACCGACATTCGCTCCCTACGGTATCCCGGCATTATCAGTTACCAGTCTATGCCTGGCGGCGGCACGACGGATTATGCGGTAGATATTTATCACAAAGCCGTTAAAGGAGAGGATTTTGAATGTTTTCTCAAACCGGAAACCACACTCCCGATGATCTACATCAGCGATGCCATGGACGCCACGGTGCGTTTGATGGAGGCTCCCGCCGAAAAAATCGCGGTGCGAACGGGTTATAACCTCGCCGGCATGAGCTTTTCTCCGCAAGAAATTGCAGCCAGCATCCAGAAAGTGATCCCTCATTTTAACATTACTTATAAACCGGATTTTCGTCAGCAGATCGCCGAATCCTGGCCAGCCGAAATCGACGACAGCCACGCCCGCAAAGACTGGGGTTGGCGCCCGACCTATACCCTCGACAAAATGACCGAGGAAATGATCAAAGAACTGCGCAAGAAATACCAGCCGGTAAAACATTAGCTTGCATCCAGCAACATTCACTTATCGCCCGGCGACCCGGTTAAAATTCAGTCATTCAAAATTGACCCCTTATGAACGCTACCATCCAAAACGACCTGCAGCAGGAGCTTGAAAGCATCAAATCTGCCGGTTTATATAAAAAAGAAAGGGTTATCACCACGCCGCAGGCTGCCAGCATCGCTACTGATGGAAAGCAGGTTTTAAATTTCTGCGCTAACAATTATCTCGGCTTGTCCTCACATCCTGAGGTAATTGCTGCCGGGATTGATGCCATCAACACGCATGGATTTGGTATGTCTTCCGTGAGATTTATCTGCGGTACCCAGGACATTCACAAGGAATTGGAACAAAAAACCGCGGCATTCCTTGGCATGGAGGATTGTATTTTGTACGCAGCCGCATTCGACGCAAATGGGGGTGTTTTTGAGCCTTTATTGAATGAGCAGGACGCAATCATTTCTGACGAGCTGAACCACGCCTCGCTGATCGACGGTATCCGTCTTTGCAAAGCCAAGCGTTTCAGATACAAGCACAATGATATGACTGACCTGGAAAAGCAACTGAATGATGCGCAGGGAAGCCGGAGAATTTTGGTCGTCACCGACGGCGTTTTTTCCATGGACGGGACCATCGCGCAGCTTGACAAAATCTGCGACCTGGCCGACCAATACAATGCAATGGTGATGATTGATGAATGTCACGCCACAGGTTTTATGGGCAAAACCGGCCGCGGCTCGCATGAATTCCGCAATGTGATGGGACGCATCGATATCATCACAGGTACTTACGGAAAAGCCCTCGGCGGCGCGTCAGGCGGGTTTACCGCAGCCAAAAAAGAAATCGTGGAAATCCTGCGCCAGCGTTCCAGACCTTATCTGTTTTCAAATACTTTGGCGCCGTCGATTGTTGGTGCGTCCATCAAAGTCCTCGACCTGCTTTCGTCCTCGACTTCATTGAGAGACAAACTTGAAAAAAATGCCACTTACTTCCGCAAAGCCATGACCGAGGCCGGCTTTGACATTCTGCCTGGCGAGCATCCAATCGTGCCGATTATGCTGTACGATGCAAAACTGGCGCAGGAGTTTGCTGCCAAGTTACTGGACGAAGGCATTTATGTGATCGGATTCTTTTATCCGGTGGTACCGCAGGGCAAAGCGCGGATCAGGGTGCAGATTTCTGCCGGGCACGAGCAGGAGCATCTGGAAAAAGCAGTAGCTGCTTTTACGAAAGTCGGCAAAGAACTTGGGGTTATTTAATCGGTGAAATTTGTCGGGTTCACAAGCCCGGCAAGTCAATCTTTTACAGTCGCTTCCACGTGCAGCGACTGTAAGATAGCATTGCCATACTGCGTCACCATCGCCACGTCAGCTGCATCGCGTCCGTGTGCGATCTCGATCCGGTAGCCTTCCGTGTGTTCCTGCACCGCATCGAATGCGTACCACTTGCCGCCCATAAACACTTCAAACCAGGCGTGCAGGTCCATCACTTTCAATTTGTCGACATATCCCACCGTCATCCTGGTCGGGATGCAAAGGTTTCGGCATAAGGCAATTGCAAGGTGCGTGAAGTCACGGCATACCCCTATACGATTGCGGGAGGTGTCCAACGCAGTGGTGCTCGCGTCGGTGACGCCATATTGATATTTGATGTTCTGGTGGATCCACGAGCGTATCAGTTCCACCTGCTCATAACCCGGCGGAATGTGTCCCGCAATCTGCAAGGCCAGCATGTTGATTTCATATAAATCCGACTCACAATACCGGCTGGGCAAAATGTAATGCATCACGTCATAGGGCATTTCGCTTACAAGCATATACGCAGGAGGCGGGCTGGGGACGGGTTTGGGCGGATGTACCTGCGCCTCCACTTCGGAAGAAATCGTGACGCGGCCGACCGGCAGTACGCTTCTCTGGCAAGGGTTACCGTAAATATCGCTGTATTCTGAAAACGGGACCGGGGGCTCAATGCTGAATGCTTCACCGATAATCGCCTGTCCTTCCTGGCGCCGCGGGCGCAGCATCGTGGTCACAGAGGTGGGCGCGTACACGTCGTACGTGAAGACGGCTCTTCCCTTCATTTTCATTGGATACGTCGATTTCTGGATGTTTGGTAAATGTAACTACTAAGCATTACTTAAAAATGATGTGCTACTTATTTTATCATAAACAGTGCCTGCGTTCTGAATTAAAACATTTTAATCGTCGTTTCTTAACAGGAATATTAATTTTAGGATTAATAGCATTTGACATTAAAATTGAAAGCGTATGGCAGTTACAAAATGGATCGTAGACCCGTTACACTCGGAAGTAC
Organism: Dyadobacter luticola; assembly: GCF_005860805.1. GTDB lineage: Bacteria > Bacteroidota > Bacteroidia > Cytophagales > Spirosomataceae > Dyadobacter > Dyadobacter luticola. The sequence goes on from NZ_VCEJ01000004.1 coordinate 783,357, forward strand.
AATTTAAGATCAAGCACCTGGTGATCTCAACCATCACAGGTTCATTTAATAATTTTGAAGGCGGCGCGACATCTGACCTCAATAATTTTGAGAATGCGGAAATTCATTTTTCGCTGGACGTAAACAGTATCGATACCAATGTTGAAATGCGTGATACACATTTGAAATCAGCCGATTTTTTCGACGCAGAGCAGTATCCGCATATTACTTTTCAGTCCAATTATTTCCATAAAGTCAAAGGGGATAATTACAAGCTTTCGGGCTTGCTGACATTAAAAGGCATTACCAAGCCGATTGAGCTGGATGCTGAATATGGTGGTGTTGAAAGAGATACCGATGGAAACCTCCGCATTGCATTTGAAGTAGAAGGCCGGCTGAGCAGACAGGAATTTGGCCTGAATTACATGCAGTTAACCGATTCGGGAGGCCTTGTAATCGGGGAAGATGTGAAGCTCATCGCCAATATTCAGTTGGTAAAACAGGCATAATAATCTGGATATTTTTCGGGAACTTTGCCCGGTAACGCTCAGGCGCTGCCGGGTTTTGCTTTTATGAGGATATTCCAAAGCCCTTTTACTTTTATCTTTTACCCGACCAAAACTTCCAAGTAGCGTCCATGAGATTTATCAAAATCCTGCTGACAATAATCGGTTCGATCATTCTGCTGTTGCTTCTGATCGTCGCAACCATGGTCACAACGATAGATCTGACGCCTTACCGGCAGATGGGTTATTATAGTGATTGGAAGAAAATCATCGGCGAAGCCAAACCAGATACGGCGGGATCTGCCGGGCAGCTGAGGGCGGGCTGGGCGAAAGTCAACATTACGCCTGCGTCCCCCACGCCGACTGCGGGTTACGGGAACAGACGGGGAAAACTGTACACTTCCGTCCACGACTCGATTTACGTGCGCGCCATGGTTGTCGATAATGGTGTGACCCAGGCGGCCATCGTCGCTGCCGACCTGCTGATCATTCCACCGACCGTGGTGGAAGTTTTGAAAAAGCGTCTGACCGAAAAGGAAGTGCCTTTTGAGCAGGTTTTTTTAGGCGCGACGCACAGTCATAATAGTATCGGCGGCTGGGGAACCGGGGTTTCCTCCTTGTTTTTTTCCGGAAAATTTGAGCAGGCAACTGTTGACCGACTGGCAGATGCATTTTATAAAGCGATTGTAGAAGCGAAGGCAAAACTGGAACCCGCCAAGCTCACTTATATGGAGTCGACAGACCGCGTGGATATCCGGAACAGGCTGGTAGGTGAGGAGGGAGACATTGATCCCGAGATCCGCTCGGCTGCATTTGTCACGCAATCCGGCAAGAAGGCCATATTAAGTTCTTTCGCCGCACATTCAACTGTTTTGAATTCCAAAAACATTGTCCTGTCCAGAGATTATCCGGGAATGCTGGTCGATTCGCTCGAAAATGGCCGTTATAATTTTGCGATGTACATGGCTGGCGCAGTAGGCAGCATGGGCCCGATTGAAAAAGGTACCGACGATTTTGATGAGGTGAAAAACCAGGCCTATGGTGTCCAAAAGGCATTACTTACACCCGAGCGGCCAGCCGAGGAAGCCAAAAACGCGACCCTGGAAACATTAACATTGCCACTCCCGCTCCGCGACCCTACGCCGAGGCTGACCATGAAATTAGTATTGCGTCCCTGGGCGTTTAAAAAAGGTTTTGGAGAGTATCCTGTTTTTGTAAAAGCATTACGCATCGGCAACATTCTGATGGTGGGTATGCCCTGCGATTTTTCGGGTGAGCTGGTGGGGGAGCTGGATATTTATGCCAAAAGCAAAGGGCTGAACCTGATGGTGACGAGTTTCAACGGAGCCTATATCGGCTACATTACCAGCGACAAATACTTTGACCGCGACCTGTACGAAACGAAAACCATGAGCTGGTACGGGCCGTATAATGGAGCGTATTTGTCGGAGGTGATCAAAGATATTATTGATAAACTTTCTTAAACTACCTGAACTATGAGGATTTTATTACTGCTGATTTTGAGTGTATTAACATTTCAGGGTATGGCACAAAAACCGGTGCGACTGGCGCTTGCAGGACTGAGTCACGGGCATGTGGGCTGGGCGTTTAACCGCTCGGACAAAAAAGATGTGGAACTGGTGGCGATTTACGAAACCAACCCGGAGCTGGTAAACCGTTTTGCAGAAAAATATAAGCTGGATAAAAAGATATTCTATTCTGACCTGAACAAGATGCTCGACGAAGCCAAGCCCGAGGCGGTATCGGCATTCGGAGCTATCAGTGAGCACATTACCATTGTAAAAGCCTGTGCGCCAAGAAAAATCCACGTGATGGTAGAAAAACCGTTGGCCACGACGTTTGCGGATGCAAAGGAAATCGCGGCGCTGGCGCAGAAAAACAACATTCAGGTTTTGACCAATTTCGAAACGTCCTGGTACGCCAGTAACCAGTATGTCAACAAGCTGGTGGAGGAAGGTAAGTTAGGAGATATCCGTAAAGTCATGGTCAACGATGGGCACCAGGGACCTCAGGAAATCGGTGTGGGTAAAGAATTCTTTGATATTTTGACCGATCCGGCTAAAAACGGAGCAGGCGCTCTGATTGATTTCGGCTGCTACGGCGCCAACCTCATGACCTGGCTTTTGAAAGGCGAGCGTCCACTTTCGGTGACCGCCGTGACGCACCAGGATAAGCCGGAAATTTATAAGAATGTGGATGATGAGGCGACGATCATTGTTCAGTATCCCAAGACACAATGTATCATTCAGGGCTCCTGGAACTGGTCTTTCGCCAGAAAAGACATGGAAGTGTTCGGTAATAAAGGCTACGCCGTAGCTGTAAATGCGACCACAGTGCGCCAGCGGTTCCAGGAAAAATCCCCCGAAGAAACCATCAAGCTCGACCCAAGACCAGCCCCCTACACCGACCCCTTTTCTGTCCTCGCCGACGTAGTACAAGGCCGGATCAAGCTGGACAAAAATGATATGTACGGTTTGCCGGTAAATGTCATTGCGGTTGAGATACTGGACGCGGCAAGGGAATCGGCAAAGGCTGGGAAGACGGTTTTTTTGAAGAAATGATCTTGTATGATGAAAGGACTGAATACTGACTTTGTATTTTAGTAAATAAAGCCAGACGAAACGGAATTCAGAAATGTTGCAGTACTATGGAAGCTTTAAGTAATCTTCAACTCGAATTATTGAAAGTGTATTCTCGTCCGGTTTCAGAGGACGATTTGCTTGCAATCAGACGCTTTTTGGCAAATTATTTCTCGGAAAAGGCAATGAATCTTGCTGATGCTGCCTGGGACAATAACGGCTGGACGGAAGCGGATTCGGAAAGATTGATGAATGAGCATTCCAGAAAATCAGGCAATGATTAAAGCAGTCATTGACACAAATATTTTTTGGGTTTCCATATCAAGACGCTCTTCTTCGCATTGGCTATTTGAAAAGTTGATCAAAGGTGAATTTATTTTGCCCGTAACGACTGAAATTTTGAGTGAATATGAAGAAATGATAAGTCAGAGAATGGGCGCGGAGGTAGCAAATGCGGTGATGGAAACACTGGACTGTCTACCAAATGTAGAGTTGATCACCCGCTATTACCAATGGAGGTTGGTCACTGCTGATCCTGATGACGATAAGTTTGTAGATCGTGCTGTCGCATGTAACGCCGACTTTCTGGTTACACACGACAGCCACTTTAATGCTATCAGTAGAATCCCATTTCCAAAAGTCAATGTGGTTGATTTGAAAACTTTTCAGCCAACATTAACTTTTTAAAATCAAAACCCAAACAATCCCCCTCCCTTTTTTCGCGTCCGACTTGAAGTGCTTTTCCCGAATAACATCCCAAAAACGCCGCGTACTACTTCCCGGCCGATTTGTTTGGCGAGGGGCGAGTTGAGGGCGTCGGAGACCATGCTGGTTTGCTCCTTTTCCTTTTTTGCTTCGACTTTGGCGACTTCGGCCTGCGCTTTTGCTTCTTCAGCGACCTTCGCATTGGCTTCAACCCGCTTGGTCAGCATTTCGTACGCACTTTCCGGGTCAATCGGATCTTTGTATTTCTGGTAAACTTCCGATTGCTGTACGTGATTATCGTAATCAGCCTGCACCATCGGCCCCATGATGGAAGTGGGCGGCAGCAAATGTGTGGCGGCTACTTCGGTCGGGATACCTTTTTCATTTAAAACCGTAATCAGCGCCTGGCCGATACCTAATGTGGTCAAAACCTGGTCGATGGCGTAAAAATCTGACTTCGGATAAGTTTTGACAGTCTGTTTCAGCGCGTCGGCGTCTTGCGGTGTAAATGCCCGCAGAACGTGCTGCACGCGGTTGCCAAGCTGCGAAAGGACGGATACCGGAACATCCTGCGACATTTGGGTACAAAAGAAAATCCCGACACCTTTTGAGCGTATTAACCTGACTACCTGCTCGATCTGGTCAAGAAATGCCCGCGGCGCATCTTTAAATAGTAAATGCGCTTCGTCCAGAAAGAAAACCAATTTTGGTTTATCAAGATCGCCTGCTTCCGGTAATTTGGAATAAAGCTCGGCCAGCAAACTGAGCATGAATGTGGAGAAAAGCGCCGGCTTGTCCTGCACATCCGAAATATTGAGCAGACTAATTACTCCCTGCCCGTCGATGCGGTTGATAAGATCGTCAATGTCAAAAGATTTTTCACCAAAAATAGTACCGACACCCTGCTGTTCCAGCGCGACGATTTTGCGTAAGATTGTGCCCGCAGTCGAGGTGGAAATGCTGCCATAATCTGCCTTAATCTCCGCCGCGCCTGGACCTTCCGACAAGTAACTCAGGACTTTTTTCAAGTCATTGAGATCCACCATTGGCAGGTCTTTGTCATCGGCGTATTTAAACAAAATAGCCAAAACACCGGCCTGGGTCTCGTTTAGCTCAAATATTTTAGATAACAATATTGGCCCGAATTCCAGTATTGTCGCCCTCATCTGGGCGCCCTTCCGGCCACTCAGCGAGTAGAGTTCGACTGGGTATCCTTTGGGCTCAAAAACCGTCCCCAGCACCTGCGAGCGTTCTTCCAAGGCGGCATTCGACTTGCCAGGTTGCGCAATTCCCGACAAATCCCCTTTAATATCGGACATGAAAACCGGTACGCCGGCGGCAGATAATTGTTCGGCAAAAACCTGTAATGTCCGCGTCTTTCCCGAACCCGTCGCTCCTGCAACAAGTCCGTGCCGGTTCATCATTCGCAGCGGCAGGCTTACCTTTGCCTCGCCGATAATTTCACCGTCCAGAATCGCCGAGCCCAGGTGGATCACAGGCTTGTCTGTCTGATAGGATTTTTGAATGGCTGCGACAAACTGTTCTTTTTTCGACACAGTGATTTGGGGTTATAGGTTGTAGAATGATTATTCACAAAATTTAAATGTTTCGGGAATATTCCAAGGTTACCTCCTTATTTTTGGTAAAATAATAATCTTTTGAGATATACTATTACTTTTCGTATGTTCTTGTATTTGCAAAATTTTATTAGGTATTTTGGAATGTTCGCTTAATATTTATTCTGAATAATCTTTTTAGATCCAATACTTACCGTTTATGCTTAGCAGAGTTGCCAACTCAATTTACTGGATGAACCGTTATATGGAGCGGGTTGAAAATTATGCCCGTTTTGTAGGAGTTAACTTCAATCTGGCTTTGGATCTGCCGCCCGACGTGGACGAACAGTGGGAACCGCTCCTGATTGCAACTGCTGACCATTATCTTTTTTATAAATATTACGAAAAGCCTACAAAAGAGGATGTTATACATTTTATGACATTCGATAAGCGGAACCCGAATTCGATTATCAGCTGCTTGTACGAGGCGCGTGAAAACGCCAGGACGATTCGCGAAACGATCTCGAAAGAGATGTGGGAGAGCATTAATACATTCTATCTCTCGATCCGCGGCGCTTCGCCGGACAATTTCCGGAATATGGACCACATGCAATCCTATTTTACCGATATCCGTAAAAATTGCCAGCTTTTTCACGGTGTGGTAGATGCTTCGATCACCCGGAATGAGGCCTGGCATTTTGGCCGGCTGGGACGGCATATCGAGCGCGCCGACAAATGTTCGCGGTTCCTGGATGTAAAATATTTTACCTTATTGCAGGATTCGGGCACCTCGGGTTCCACGTTGGACCTGATGCTCTGGACAGCGGTTTTGAAATCCGTCAGCGCCTATAATATGTATCGGCAAACACACCGCGCACTCACGCCGATGAACATTGTGGCGTTTCTGATCCTGGATAAACTTTTCCCGAGGTCCATCGCCTATTGCGTCCGCCAGGCCGAACTATCATTATATGCCGTCGCAGGTTCGATTCCCGAGCGCGGACATAGCAACCCCGCCGAGCGCGCTTTGAGCAAAATCCGCAGTGAGCTGGAATTCACCGACGTGGAGGATGTTTTTAAGGCGGGCCTGCATGAATACCTGGATAAATTTCAGACTAAAAACAATGAGGTAGACTCCGCCATTTTCGACATGTATTTCGGACTGGAAACCGGACAGTCGCAAAGCCAGTCGCAGGGTTACGGTTCGGGGCATTTGCGCGGTCAGTGGATGAATTAAATTTAGCAGGAGAAGAAAATATAAAATCCGAACTACATTAGATTCCGTATATCAAGATAGTTTGATGCTAAAATTGCGCTTTCTGGCGTGCCAGGGCAATTTTGATGATAGCGAAGCAGATTTTGACCGGTTACCTTTAGCGGTACGCCGGAAACTCACTGGTCTGGTTGTTTGTTCAAAATTCTGATTGCAGAGAGGGAAATTTAGTATTTTTACAAACTAAACAAAAAGAGGAATTCTAGATCGTGACGTTAATTAAATCTATCTCAGGAATCAGAGGTATCGTGGGAGGAAAATCGGGAGAGGGTCTGACTCCGATTGATGTTGTTAAGTTTGCTGCTGCATACGGAACCTGGTTGAGGCGTACAAATCCACAAAATTCAAAGGTAATTATCGGTCGGGATGCGCGTCTTTCGGGAGAAATGGTGAGCCGCCTCGTCGCCGGAACATTGCAAGGTGTTGGGCTTCATGTAATTGACCTGGGCCTTTCCACCACGCCAACTGTTGAGATAGCTGTTACTGCTGAGCAGGCCGCAGGCGGCGTCATCCTTACTGCCAGCCACAATCCTATCCAGTGGAATGCCCTCAAACTGCTAAATCACGACGGAGAATTTATTTCAGAAGCCGACGGAGAAGAAGTTCTGCGGATTGCCGACCAGGAAGATTTCGCATTTGTTGACGTCAAAAAACTGGGCAGCTACCAGGCTGACGATACATATCTTCAAAAACACATTGATCACGTCCTTGCATTGCCGCTTGTTGACGTAGAAGCAATCAGAAACGCCAATTTCAGAATCGTGGTTGATGCGGTGAATTCTACCGGCGGTATTGTTGTCCCTATGTTACTAGAAGCACTGGGTGTTTCAACCAAGAATATAAAAAAACTACACTGTGATCCTACCGGAAATTTTGCCCATAATCCCGAGCCGCTTCCTGAACACCTTCGCGATATCAGCAAAGAGCTGAATAATGGTTCATTTAACTTAGGTATTGTAGTTGATCCGGATGTGGACCGCCTGGCTTTAATGTGCGAAGACGGAACGCCTTTTGGCGAAGAATACACCCTCGTAGCGGTTGCGGACTTTGTTTTGAAAAACACACCCGGAAATACCGTTTCCAATCTTTCATCCACAGCAGCACTAAAAGATGTGACTGTGAAAGCAGGCGCTAAATATTTCGCGTCGGCGGTAGGAGAGGTGAATGTGGTGAATATGATGAAGGAAAACAATGCGATCATCGGTGGCGAAGGAAATGGCGGGGTGATCTATCCCGAAAGCCACTACGGACGTGATGCCTTGGTAGGTATTGCCTTGTTTCTGACGCATTTAGCCAAATTTGGGAAGACAGCTTCTGTTTTAAGAAGATCTTATCCAAATTATTATATCTCAAAAAATAAAATAGAGCTTACGCCGGATATCAATGTTGACAACATTCTGAACCGGATACAAACACGCTACGCCCGACAGCCACACAATACGATTGATGGTGTACGGATTGAATTTGACCGTGAGTGGGTGCATTTGCGCAAGTCAAATACCGAGCCGATCATCCGGATTTATTCTGAATCCGAAACGCAGACCACGGCGATCAATTTGGCGAACAAGATCATTTCGGACATTAAGGAGATCATTTCCGAGCCGAAGAAATAAGGAAATTATGAAAGTTTATCTGGATAATGCTGCTACCACCCGGCTTGACCCGGAGGTGCTGGAAGTAATGCTGCCGCTCATGACCGAGCAGTTTGGTAACCCTTCTTCCATACATTCTTACGGACGCGCCGTGCGCTCGTCCGTAGAGCGCGCCCGAAAAAGTATTGCAGGAATCCTGAATGCGGCTCCGGCTGAAATTTTCTTCACTTCCGGAGGTACTGAGGCAGATAACACAGCGATTTGTTCCAGCATTGAGACGCTTGGACTCAAACACGCCATCACGTCCAGGATCGAGCACCACGCAGTTTTACATACTCTACAACATTTACAAAAAACCGGCCGGATTCAGCTAAGTTTTGTCAACCTCAACGAAAAAGGAGAAGTTGATCTGGAACATCTGGAAACATTGCTGGCGTCGAACCCGAGATCATTGGTTTCGCTGATGCATGGAAACAATGAGGTGGGAAATCTGCTGGATTTGGATGCTGCCGGGGATATTTGTGAAAGATACAATGCTGTTTTTCACAGTGATACGGTGCAAACGATGGGTCACTACAAGCATGACCTGCAAAAATTGAAAGCCAATTTTATTGTCGGCGCTGCCCATAAATTCAATGGTCCCAAAGGTGTCGGCTTTTTATATGTCCGTCCAGGAATCAAAATTGCGCCATTTGTGCACGGTGGCGCGCAAGAGCGGAACATGCGCGGCGGTACCGAGAACATTTACGGGATTGTTGGTCTGGCGAAAGCTTTGGAAATAGCGTATCGCGATATGGCCGAGCATCAGCGCCACATTGAAGGGTTGAAAAAACGCATGATCGAAAAGCTTCGTGCGGAAATTGACGGGGTAACATTCAATGGTAACTCCGAGGATTTGGATAAAAGCCTTTATACCGTTTTAAATGTAAGCCTGCCACCGTCCGATATCAGCGATATGTTGCTTTTCAACCTGGATATTGCAGGAATCGCAGTCTCAGGCGGGAGCGCTTGTTCGAGCGGGACGGATATCGGCTCCCATGTTTTGAATGAACTGAACATTGATCCCGATCGCGCTAATGTTCGTTTTTCTTTTGGGAAATATAATACCGAAGAAGAAATCGATTACGCGGTGAAAACGCTGGCGGATCTGTATAAGAAAGAAAGTGTTATTATCTAAAAGAAAACCAGCCGTTTAACTAAACGGCTGGTTTTGTAATAAGGTCTTCCAAAGCCTCGATCCAGATATCGCTATCGTTGAGGCTCTCTACAAGCTGCCAGTGCTGGCCACCTGCCTTTTCAAAAATCTCTTTATATTCTTCGCCTACTTCGATGGTTGTTTCCAGACAGTCGGCCACAAATGCCGGGGAAAACGCCAGCGCATTTTTGACGCCTTTTTTAGTCAGTTCCGGGATAACTTCGTCGGTATAAGGTTTAATCCACGGATTTTTGCCTAATCTTGATTGAAAGCAGGTGGTATATTTTCCTTCCGGAATCTGCATTTCTTTCACCAATAATCGAGTTGTTTCGAAGCATTGCGCGCGGTAGCAATGTTGGTTGCGCTCATCCAATTTATCGCAGCAGGTGCCGAATTGACAGAAATTACCAGTTACATCACCTTTTGTGATCTGTCTTTCGGGCAGGCCGTGATAGCTGAATACAAAATGATCGTACTCGCGCTGCGCCATGTATTTTTTACCAAGATTGGCAAAACCTTCAATGAATTTTGGGTGATCGAGAAAACGGTTGACGAAACGGATTTCCGGCAATACCTCCCAATCTTTAACAACTTCCATCACCTCCTTATAAACCGAGCCGGTAGAGGCAGAGGCATATTGCGGGAAGAAAGGTACGACGACGATTTCAGACAAAGTGTGCTTTCTCAGCGCCTTCAAGCCACTTTCAATGCTGGGACTTTGGTACCGCATCGCGAGTTCAACAATGTAATCATCACCTAAAACCCTTTGCAATTTTTCTTTTACCGAGAATCCATAAATTTTCAAAGGAGAGCCATCGGGACGCCAGAGCTGCTTGTAAATTTTCGCCGATTTTGGCGCGCGGAAAGGGGCAATGATCAGGTTGATCAGCAGCCAGCGGTTCACGTAAGGGATGTCGATCACCCGCTCGTCCATCAAAAACTGACGTAAATATTTGCGCACATCCGGTACGGAAGGGCTGTCGGGCGTACCTAAATTAACAATAAGGACGCCGGTTTTCCTGATCGCTTTTTTTTCTTCTGAAAACGTCTGTTGCGCTGAAATGTAAGTATTCATCCTAAGTTTTTTAATCCTTTACAATTCAAGAATCACCTCACGAAGTGCCGCCTGCGCCGACCATTCGCGGTTAGCAGCCTGCTCGATCACCAGCGATCTGGGGCCGTCGAGCACCTCGTCGGCCACTTTCATATTTCGTCTGAGCGGCAGGCAGTGCATGAATTTACCATTATCCGTTCTCGCCATTTTTGCCTCCGTAATCATCCAGGACGGATCGCTGGTCAATACTTGACCATAATGTTCATACGACGACCAGTTTTTGCCATAAACAAAATCCGCGCCTTCCAATGCTTTGTCCTGGTCATAAATTACCTGACCTTTTCCTACGAATTCAGGCGCCAGATCATACCCCTCTGGGTGCGTGATCACCAGCTCGACATCCATCGGGTTCATCCACTCGCAGAACGAGTTAGCAACCGCCTGCGGCAATGCTTTGAAATGCGGAAGCCAGGTTAACACCACTTTCGGGCGCTTTTTTATCTTAAATTCTTCAATGGTAATACAGTCGGCCAGAGACTGCAGCGGGTGCCTGGTAGCCGATTCCAGGTTTACGATTGGCACCTCCGCGTATTTTTTGAATTGCTGAAAAACGATTTCTGAATAATCTTTTTCCCTGTCCTGCAAGCCGGCAAAAGAGCGGATCCCGATAATGTCGCAATAGCTGCCGATCACCGCCGCGGCTTCCTTCACATGCTCGGCTTTATCGCCATTCATGATCACGCCCTCTTCCATTTCAAGGCCCCAGCCGTCCTGCCCCACATTCATGGTAATCACATTCAGGCCCAGGTTTTGCGCCGCTTTTTGGGTACTGATCCTGGTACGAAGGCTTGAATTGAAAAACAGCAACCCTATGGTTTTGTTTTTTCCTAATTCACTCTCTGCAAACGGGTTGCGTTTGGCAGCGATACCATTACTGATCAGTTGATTAAGATCTGTGACGTCTTTTATCGAAAGGAAATGTTTCATTCAGTTAGTAGTTCAGACAAGGTTTTGATCTGATTATGACCTTGTTCCGGCTTCCTCAGGTTAGGCTTAATTAAATATTGGGTACGGCAACTTCTTTTCTGAGAGCTTCCAGAAAAATGTCCGCTTCTTTTTTACTCAAAGCAAGCGACGGCAGTAATCTGATCGTGTTGCTACCCGCTACTCCGGTAAAGATTTTATGTTCAAAAAGTAATTTGTTACGCAGGTCTTTTACGGGAAAATCAAATTCAATCCCGATCATTAGACCTCTGCCTCTCAATTCTTTATAACCACCGATTTCTTTAATCCCCTCAAAAAGATAATCTCCGATATCGGAAGCATTCTCAATCAGATTCTCATCTTTCATAATGTCCAGCACCGCCACGCCTGCTGCGCAAGCCAGGTGATTTCCACCAAATGTTGTTCCCAGCAAACCGTAGCTCGCTTTAAATTTGGGAGAAATCAAAATTCCGCCGATCGGGAAACCGTTGCCCATACCTTTCGCCATGGAAATGATATCGGGTTCGATGCCGCTGAATTGGAATGAAAAGAACTTTCCGGTACGTCCGTAGCCGCATTGCACGCTATCCAGGATGAGCACCGCGCCGGTTTCGTCGCATTTTCTTCTTAATGTTTGCAAAAATTCGTCTGAGCAAACATTAATACCGCCCACGCCCTGGATACCTTCTACGATTACCGCGCAAACTTCATCCGTAATGCCCTCGCTTGCCGCTTCAACATCGTTGAAAGGAAGAAAAGTAACGTGCTCTGAATAGTTAATCGGTGCTACAATTGCAGGATTATCTGTCGCCGCAACCGCCCCGGCCGTACGACCGTGGAAAGACTTGGTGAAAGAAATCACTTTTGTCCTCTTATTATGAAAAGATGCTAGTTTCAATGCATTTTCATTGGCTTCGGCCCCTGAGTTGCACAGAAACAATTTATAATCCGGAAAGCCTGAAAGCTCACCTAGCTTTACCGCCAGTTCTTCCTGCAAGGATATTTTAACAGAATTGGAATAAAAACTGATCGCATGAAGCTGGTTCGTCAGTTTCTCAACGTAGTAAGGATGGCAGTGCCCAACTGAAATCACGGCATGCCCGCCATACAAATCAAGATACTCCGTTCCATTCTGGTCCCACAAATAACTCCCCTGCGCCTTGACAGGTTCGATATCGTAGAGGGGGTAAACATCAAATAAATGTGACATAATGGTATTGCAATGCTATTTTTTTCAAAATCAATTTAAAATGCCGCCGCCTTCAATCTCAATCCCGAATCCTCAGGCAAACCAAACAATAAATTCATATTTTGTACCGCCTGGCCGGATGCTCCTTTTGTGAGGTTGTCGATAATGCTTGAGATCAGTAACTGTCCGTCGTGCAGTTCGAGCTGGATCAGGCATTTGTTGGTGTTGACAACTTGCTTCAAATCAATCGGCGCGTCACTGACGTGCGTGAAAGGGTGCGATTCGTAGAAGTTTTTGTAAAGCGTTTTGGCTTCTTCCAGACTGCCGCTGAATGGCGTGTAAACATTGGCCATAATACCCCTCGTAAAATCACCGCGGTAAGGAATGAAGTTGATCGCTTTGTCAAATTCTGATTGTAACTTCCTCACACTCATTTTGATTTCGGTCAAATGCTGGTGCGTAAATGCTTTGTAAATCGAAACATTATTGTTCCGCCAAGCGAAATGCGAAGTAGCATTTAGCGACTGACCTGCACCGGTACTTCCCGTAACTGCACTTACATGCACATCGTTTTTGATCAATCCGGCCGATGCGAGCGGTAGAAGTGCAAGTTCGATACTTGTGGCGAAACAACCTGGATTCGCAATTTTGGATGCCTCCCTGATCTTTTCTTTTTGCAATTCCGGCAAGCCGTAAACAAAACCATTTGATTCATCCCGAAAGTCGGTACTTAAGTCAATGATCTTGACAGTTTCGGGAACAATATATTCACTCAAAAACTTGCTGGATTCTCCGTGGCCTGAGCAAAGAAAAATCGCATTCAGGCTTTCGTCATTTAATAAAACCTGAATGTCATCACCGGAAAATGTCAGATCCGTATCGCCCAGCAAATCCGTATGCGTCGCATAAACCGGTTTTCCTGCCTGGCTCTTGCTATGCGCAAAAACAATTTCAGCCTGCGGGTGATTAATCAAAATCCGGATCAATTCACCACCTGTATATCCCGCAGCGCCAATGATGCCTATGTTAATTTTTGTCATTTCTCAGTTATTCGACTCGCTCACTTTCTGATAAATCATCACCTGATTCGAAGCGACTTTTGAAAATCCTCTTACGTCATCGCCGGTCCAGGCGTTGTTCATTTCTCCGTAACTGCCAAATGCAGAAGACATTAAGTCGTAAGGCGACTCGATTCCTTCGACGTGAAAACGGTACGAGGCAAGATAAACATGCACCTTGCCAGTTACATGGCTTTGCGTATCTGTCAGGAATGTTTCAATATTCCGCATGACCGGCTCTACAAACTGACCTTTGTGCAACAAGCTGCCGTACCAGTTTGAAAGCTGCTCTTTCCAGTAAAGTTGCTGCTCACTCAAAACATGTTTTTCAAGCGTATGATGCGCTTTAATAATGATCAGCGGAGCCGCAGCCTCAAAACCAACACGTCCTTTGATTCCAATAATCGTATCTCCAACGTGGATATCCCGGCCAATTCCGAAAGGCTGGGCGATCGCCGCCAACTTCTGGATGGCTGCCACTGAATTTTCGAATGTTTCTCCCGCAACACCTTTCAGCTCACCTTTTACAAATTCGAGCGTGATGCTCTCCGGCTCAGTTTTGGAAATCTGGGTTGGCCAGGCCGATTCCGGCAGGTATTTTTCGGAAGTCAATGTTTCTTTTCCACCAACCGACGTACCCCACAGACCTTTGTTAATGCTGTAAGCCGCTTTCGCCCACTCGCGTCCCACACCTTTTTTCGTCAGATATTCGATCTCAGCTTCGCGGGACAGTTTCAGGTCGCGGATCGGGGTAATGATCTCGGCATCCGGAATAATAATCCGGAATGCCATATCAAACCTCACCTGGTCATTTCCCGCACCGGTACTTCCATGCGCAATCGCACTCGCACCGATTTCCTTCGCATATTCTGCCACAGCAACTGCCTGAAAAACACGCTCAGCGCTTACAGAAAGCGGGTAAGTATTGTTTTTAAGGATATTTCCGAAAATCAGATATTTGATACAATCATTATAGTAATCACTGGTTTTCGAAATCGTCGCATGTTTTTTGACACCCAAAGCGTAAGCATTGGATTCGATCGTCTTCAATTCTTCTTCTGAAAAACCACCGGTATCCACCAAAACTGAGTGGACTTCGTAACCTTTATCTTCGGCTAAATATTTTACACAAAAAGAGGTATCTAATCCTCCGCTAAATGCTAATACTACTTTGGGCTGTGACATTATGATGAATTCGGACTGTGTTAAGCTTAATGGATTACAAAGAAACAAAAAAATACCTCGCATCGGGCTTTAAAAGCGGCCGGGCGAGGTATTTCAAGATGGTTGGATCTATATACGTGCGCAGTACTTAGTGTACCAGCATGGCCCCGGCGTTTTTCTTTCTGGATCGTTCCTCCCTTCGCAACAAAATGCGTTGCTTGATACGCATCCAGCGCTCATACAGGCTTGACTCCTTCAAAAAGTCCCAGGAATGTTTTTCAGGTTCTACTCCGGCGGTCGTCTCGGCAACGGAATTCTTTTTATCATCCGGATCATACATCATGCCGGTGCAGAGGCAATGTTTTCTGCCTGTCCGGGTGAGTACGTCATAATTTACGCAGCTTGCACAACCTTTCCAGAATGCATCATCCGCAGGTAACTCGCTGAAAGTAACCGGCTCGTAGCCCAGATCCGAGTTGATTTTCATCACCGGCAAACTGGTTGTAATGCCGATAATCTTGGCATCCGGGTATTTTTTGCGCGAAAGTTCAAAGGCTTTCTGCTTGATCGCTTTGGCCATTCCGCTATTCCGGAAATCAGGATGTACAATCAGGCCCGAGTTGGCGACAAACTTTCCGTGTTCCCAGGTTTCAATGTAACAAAAACCAACCCATTCTCCGGTATCTGTTGTAGCAATGATTGCCTTCCCTTCTACCATTTTTTCCATGATATAAACGGGCGAGCGTTTTGCTATACCTGTACCACGCTTTTTGGCGCTCTCCTCCATTTCTGCGCAAATTGTATCGGCAAAATGGAGATGATTTTCATTGGCAGTCTGAACTATAAACTTACTGCCCACTACTTCGGTATTTTTCATTATGGCTGTGCTGACAAAAAATTCGAAACAAAAATAACTACCCAGAATAAAACGATGGGACGTTTAGGATTTTAGTAAGAAAGTGGGGTAGAGAATTTTACCACGTAGGTAAAAGAGAGTTATGCGGTCCACAGGGACCTGAATCGAAAAGGCGTAGTATGAAGAACAGTATGTATGCCGTTGCTATTCATTGACTTGCTTTGAGTCTAATAGGGTGCAAATTTTGAAAAAAAATTTGTCACTCCAAAGAAACAGAAGATATATTTTTATGGTTCGCCCAATCGTAAAAGTTTTGTAATCTTTGGAGATTCCGGTCTATTTAACTTTTTTAAAAACACTATTATTGCGCGGCAAACGCTCTTTTTTATTTAATCTGGCATGTTAGAGATCAGTACGGACGACATTCTTAACGGGTATATAAATGGGATATTTCCAATGGCAGAGTCTGACGGTTCTATCTACTGGTATTCGCCCAATCCGCGGGCGATTATTCCGATTGACACCTATAAACCTTCCAAATCGCTCCGGCCGATTTTAAACAGAAAATACTTTGATATCAGGGTTAATACCAATTTTGAAGGTGTGATGCGTGGCTGCTCTGGTCCGCGCGTCGGTGAGCCTGGGACCTGGATCTCGGAAGGCATTATTGCAAGTTATGTGGCTTTGCACAGGCTGGGATATGCGCATAGCGTGGAATCCTGGCGCGACGGCCGGCTCGTAGGCGGACTTTATGGTGTGTCTATTAATGGTGTTTTCTTTGGCGAATCGATGTTTACGATAGAAAGTAACGCGTCCAAAGTAGCATTTCACTATCTGATTCAAATACTGAAACTCAACCGTTTTTCGCTGCTGGATACGCAGTTTATTAATGATAATGTGCTCCGGTACGGTGCAATCGAGATTCCGCGGGAAGAATATCTCGAACTTCTGCAAAATGCATTGAAAGTAAAAAGAAACTTTGACGGCCGCGTGCTCGCCACGCTTTAACCGCATACCGGCGATCGAAGCTCGTTTCCTTTGAAATATTATTACTTTTGGCCTCCAATTCCAGCATTTACGCTTCTGGCCGGGTGCTGATTATTTTAGTAAAAAGTGTCGAAATCCATACTTGTCATCAAATTCGGGACGGCCTCCATCACGCTTCCCTCCGGTGAGCCCGACGTGCGGATCATTTCGGAAATCGCGCGGCAGGTTTCAGAAATCCATTCTAGATACCGCATTATCATTGTTTCATCGGGTGCCGTGGGTGCTGGTAAGTCTTACATTCAGGACTACAAAGGCACAATGACGCAGCGGAAAGCGGCTGCATCCGTCGGGAATCCGCTTTTGGTAGGTTTGTACGCAGCACATTTTGCGCCCAACAAAATATACATTGCCCAAAGTCTTTGTGAAAGGCAACATTTTGCAAACAGGGATAAATTTTTGCAGCTGAAAGACACGTTTGAAGAACTTTGGGATAATGATATCATCCCGATCGTTAACGAAAATGATGTTGTCAGTGACCGGGAATTGAAGTTTTCCGATAATGATGAATTGGCAACATTGCTCGCCGTGGGTTTTGGTGCCGAATCTTTGATGTTCTGTACTTCGGTGGGCGGCCTGCTCGATGAAGAGGGGCAGATACTGCGGAACGTATCCAATGTGAACGAAGTTTTTAAGTTTGTAAAAACAGATAAATCGTTTCTTGGGCTAGGGGGAATGGCCTCCAAGCTAACCTTTGCAAAGCTCGCTTCGAGGATGGCGATCAGGGTTGTGATTTTTGGGATGAACCAAAAAGATGAACTGCTGAAAGCTTTGGAAGGAGATGCGGGAACAGTGATCGAGGCGGGTAAAAGTACATTATCTGCCAGAAACAGGTGGCTTGGTAGTGGTGGGCTTGTTTCAGGAACATTGCAGGTGGATGAAGGCGCGGCAAAAGCGATTTTGAAAAGGAAAAGCCTGCTGGTTGTGGGCGTCACCGATGTTACCGGTGATTTTGAATCCGGTGAAGTCATTGAAATATATTCCCCTACCGGCGAAATGATCGCCGTGGCACGGGCCAGGGAAAACTCGGCGGCAATCCGTAAAAACCTGAAAACATTGAATTTTGAAGTGGCGCATGCCAATGATATCGTGCTTTTATAATGGAATCGATCATCCCAATACTTAAAGAGACGCGCGAGGCTTCGGCGGCAGTCCGGAGGCTTTCGGACCAGCAGCGGGCAGATTTGCTGAAATCTCTTTCAACCCGCGTTTTGGCGAATACTGCCAACATTATCGCGGAAAATCAAAAAGATTTGGCATCCATGGACGACGCAGATCCAAAAAAGGACCGGTTGTTGCTCAATGAAAAAAGGATTAAAGATTTAGCCCAAAGTCTGCTGGACGTCGCAGCCTTGCCCGATCCTACCGGCGAAGTTTTTCTGAATAAAACCATCGAACAGGGGCTTTCCCTAAAAAAAATAGCGGTACCGCTCGGTGTAGTAGGGGTGATTTACGAGTCCCGGCCGAATGTTACCATCGATGTAGCTTCACTTTGTCTTCGCTCGGCCAATGCCTGCGTTTTGAAAGGTGGGAAGGAGGCACATTTCTCAAATACCTACCTGGTATCGCTGATTCATGAAACGCTGGCAGAATTCGGGGTGCCCTCGGCGGCGGTTACTTTGCTGCCAACCGGTCGCGAGTTTGTAGGCGAGCTGCTTACTGCGACACAGTATGTGGACATTATCATTCCCAGGGGCTCGGAAGGCCTGATTAAGTTTGTAAGACAAAATTCTTTGGTGCCTACCATTGAAACCGGTGCAGGAGTTTGTCATACTTATATCGAACAAACCGGCGATCTGGATAAAGGTGCTGACATTGTGGTCAATGCGAAAGTTTCGAAACCTTCGGCCTGCAATGCGCTGGACACCGTTTTGGTTGACCGGGCTGTGGCGGAGCGTTTTTTGCCGAAGCTGAAAGACGGATTTACGAAGTGGAATGTGGAAGTTTTTGCAGACGAACCCTCGTTTGCTATCTTGCAGGCTGCCGGTTATCCTTTTTTGCAAAAAGCAGCTCCCGACGATTTTGGGAAGGAGTTCCTGGACTTTAAATGTTCAATCAAAGTGGTAGAAGGATTGGATGAAGCTTTGAAACACATTGAAACGTATTCCTCGCGACATTCGGAAGCGATCGTTTCTACGGATGAGCAGGCGATTGAAACGTTTTTGAAAGAAGTGGATGCTGCCTCAGTATATGCCAATGCGTCAACACGTTTTACAGATGGCGGTGTGTTTGCGCTAGGTGCAGAAATCGGGATTTCTACCCAAAAATTGCATGCGCGCGGACCCTTTGCGCTGGAAAAGCTGGTTACAGAAAAATGGATTGTTAAAGGTGACGGACAGGTAAGATGGTAAAAGTTTCTGAGGACATACAGATATTGACACAAGAGGCGATCGCGCTTTTGAAAACCCTGATTGAAACACCTTCATTCAGCAAGGAAGAGGCAAATACAGCCGCTTTGATCGCTGCGTTTTTTACCAATAAGCAAATCCCTTTTCAGCAGAAAAAAAACAACCTTTGGGCTTTCAACCGGCATTTTGATCCTGCGAAACCAACCGTTTTGCTGAATTCCCATCACGATACCGTAAAACCCAATAAGTCCTGGACGCTCGATCCTTTCAAGGCGATTGTGGAAGAGGATAAGTTGTACGGTTTAGGAAGTAATGACGCCGGTGGCTGCCTGGTGTCGCTGGTCGCTACTTTTTGCTATTTTTTTGAGAGAGAAGATCTAACCTATAATGTTGCAATCGCGACTACGGCCGAGGAGGAAATTTCAGGAAAAGAAGGCTTGGAAACCGTAGTACCTGAGTTACCCGAGATATCATTCGCGATTGTCGGTGAGCCTACCGAAATGCAGCTGGCTGTCGCGGAAAAAGGGTTGTTGGTACTGGATTGCGTCGCCAAAGGAAAATCCGGGCATGCAGCGAGGGAGGAAGGCGATAATGCGATTTACAAAGCATTGAAAGATATCAGCTGGATCATCAATCACCAATTTCCGAAAGTTTCGCCCACATTAGGTCCGGTGAAAATGTCGGTGACGATCATCAATGCGGGTACACAGCACAATGTTGTTCCCGATGCCTGTACCTTCACAATCGACGTGCGGGTCACCGATCAATACACGCTCGAAGAGGTGATTGCTGAGATTCAGGCCAACATTCAGTCGGAAGTTATTGCAAGATCGATCCGCCTGCGGCCATCCAGCATTCCGATGGATCACCCGATCGTGCTGGAAGGTTTGAAACTCGGTAGGACAGCTTACGGATCGCCAACTACGTCTGACCAGGCACTCCTTGATTGTCCCTCTTTGAAAATGGGTCCGGGACATTCTGCCAGGTCACATAGCGCGGATGAGTTTATTTATATGCGTGAGATTGAGGAAGGTATCAAGCAATACATTACCATGCTGGAAGGCGTAGTGACCCGGTAATCAGGACTTTAACCAACCTGCAAGATCGATATGCAATTTTATACGCAAGAAGATATCAGGTCTTTTGAATCGGTGGAGTTTTTGTATATCAAAACTGCATTGTCCGGTCACATCTTTACAATTACGCTAAACCGTCCTGAAAAGCGCAATGCTTTTACGCCGACCATGGCGGAGGAAATCATTTATGCATTGGCATTTGCACATTATTATCCGGAAATTCGGTGTGTGATCATTAATGCCGAAGGTCCGGTTTTCTGCGCAGGAGCCGATTTAAATGCCTTTCACGATAGCTCGGCTGACATCAAAAATCCTACTTTACCAAAAATTCGGGAAGAAGCCAGGCTGGGGGAAGCATTTGAAAACCTTCACAAACCTACCATCGCGAAAGTAACCGGCCCGGTGCTGGCTGGCGGCTTTCTTGTCATTTGCGGTTGCACATTCGTTTTTGCCACTGATACCGCTGCTTTCAGTTTGCCGGAAGTGAAAAGAGGTATCTGGCCCATGCAAGTGATGGCTTCGCTGATACCGATTATTTCGGACCGCAAAATTTTGGAAATGGCTATAACCGGCCGTAGCTATACTTCGCAGGAAGCATTTGAAATGGGGCTGGTGACTCAACTCGTTTCAAAAGAGAATGTTGATTCGGAAGTGAGCACGCTTGCTGAGCTAATCAACCAAAATGCGCCGCTGGCAATTCAGGCTGGCATATCTGCACTGCGCCACACGAGGGAAATCGACGCGAGTAAACGCCACATTTTTTTGAAATATCAGCTGGATTTACTCCTTAAAACAGAAGATGCAAAAGAAGGGGCTTTGGCTTTTAAAGAAAAAAGGGCCCCAATCTGGAAAGGGAAATAGCCTCGGGAAATTTCCAAACTTAGTTCACAGGCACAATCTCGATTTCCTCCCCGTAGCGGTTGTGGAATTTGAAATCTACTACGCCCAAGGAACTGTCTTTCGTCAGTTTAACCCAGGTTTTGTAATGGAAAAACCATTTGACCTGCTCGGAAATAATGCCTTTCGTAAAATAAGAATGCAGGAAAGGATGCAGTGAAATCGTGATTCCACGCTCATTTTGCTTGCTGAGAATGTAATCGAGGTTATTTGCGATGACATCAGAAACCAGGATACTCGCCTGAATTGTCCCAGTACCGCCGCAGGTTGGACAGGTTTCGCGGGTGACAATGTTCATCTCCGGCCGCACACGCTGACGTGTGATTTGCAACAAGCCAAATTTCGAAAGCGGAAGAACCGTATATTTTGAGCGGTCGCCCTTCATTTCATCACGCATCGTATCGAAGAGAACGCGTTTGTTTTCCGCCTTCTTCATATCAATAAAATCGACAACGATGATACCGCCCATATCACGCAGCCGCAGCTGGCGCGCAATTTCCTTGGCCGCTTCCAGGTTGACGCTCAGTGCCGTAGCCTCCTGGTCTTCCTCGGAATTGGATTTATTACCACTGTTGACGTCAATAACGTGCAGTGCCTCAGTATGTTCAATAATCAGGTACCCGCCGTTTGGAAGGCTGACGGAGCGCCCGAACAAGGATTTGATCTGTTTTTCGAGACCAAATTGTTCAAAAATCTTGTTCTTGCCCGAGTGAAGTCTTAGAATGTTCTCTTTATCAGGGGCAATGTTGTGTATATAGGCTTTGATATCATCATAAACTTCCCGCGAATCCACCGTAATACTGTCAAAAGACTCGTTCAGCATATCACGGATAATCGAGGAAGCGCGGTTCATTTCACCGATCACGCGGTCGCGCGGCTTGGCGTCACGCAGGGCTTTGATACCGTTTTCCCACTTGTCAAGACAATCCTGCAGATCGCGGTTCAGCTCGTCTACGTCTTTGCCGGTAGCGACAGTACGGATAATCACACCGAAGTTGGCAGGCTTGATCGACGACATTAAACGTTGCAGACGGTTTCTTTCCTGCTTATCGGTAATTTTTTTGGAAAGGTTTACCGAATTGGAAAAAGGTACCAGCACAATGTAGCGGCCGGCAATGGAAATGTCGCAGGATAAACGTGGGCCTTTTGTAGAAATTGGCTCCTTAACGATCTGGACAAGAATAGGTTGGTTTTTAGAAAGGACTTTATCGATTTTCCCGAGCTTTTCGATCTCAGGTTCCATCTTGAAGTTATTCAATTTGCCCGAAGTGGCCCTTTTTGAAATAACGTCCTTGGTAAGCTTGTTGAGAGAGTTAATGTTCGGACCTAAATCCAGGTAATGCAGAAATGCATCTTTTTCAAAACCGACATCTACGAATGCTGCATTCAGCCCGGCTACCAGCTTGCGTACAGTTCCGAGATAGATATCTCCCACTGTAAAGCTTTGGTCCGGAGTTTCGACGTGATATTCTAAAAGACGTTTATCCTGCAAAAGGGCTATACGCTCTCCCTTTTGAGTAGAATTGATTAGTAATTCGTTACTCAATGTTCAACCAACTGAATGGCTATATAATGTTGATAATTAACCTCCTGCTTTTCAGAATAAGCGGGCATTAGATCTTAGGTGAAGAAAGGATGACCGGATCTTCGCAAAAAGTCCGGTCATTTTATTTATTTCTTCTTATGTCTGTTCTTTCTAAGTCTTTTCTTTCTCTTGTGAGTGGAAATCTTATGTCTCTTTCTCTTTTTTCCGCAAGGCATAAATTATGTCGTTTATAATAAAAAAATAATTTTCTTATTGTAATGATGATCAGTTGTTCAGACGGCCTTCCAGCTCAGTAATAGCTTGTTGGATAACCGGGTCTTTTTCTTCCTTCTTAACCTCTGCCAGTACTTTGCCGGCTTGCTCTTTATCTCCCAGCTCAACCAGCGAAAGTCCTAAGTAAAACTTCGCCTTACTGTTTGCAGGGTTATTGGTTAAAATCTGTCTGAACCTGTCAGCAGCTTTTGAATATTGATTAGATCTCATGGATAAGATCCCCAGGTTGAACAAAGCCAGTTCGTTCGTCGGGTCTGTGTCAATCACTTCCCGTAGCATCAGAATACCCTGCATCGGGTTTTCTGTATTGACGTAAGTCATTGCCATATTGGCTTTTGCGGCCAATAATCCAGGATTCTGGTCAAGTGCTTTTTGGTAATACTCACGGGTCTTGTTTCCCAGCACTTTCGCTTTCTTTTCATCTACGGCAAATCCGTAGGCTTCATAATAACGGTCGCCGGTACGGACAAGGTTTTCGATGGAGGGGCTTAAAAGGGCAACTTTCTCAGCGTAAAATGCAGCACTGTCAAATTTTTGAAGCTCTACAAATTTGTCCGACAATTTTAACCCGGCGGCAGCCTTCTCTTTTTCGCCCGCGTTAGCGAAGCTGGTTTTCAGTTGATCGATCGTTGCCTGCTGATCCGCTGACAAGGCCGCTTCATGCTTGATTTCAGGAGAGGAGTCAGACGTTGTAGACGTAGCTGCCGTCTGACTCCTTTCCTTGTCCACCTCTTTGCCTTTCGTGTTTACAACGACTTTTGGAAGACTGAAAAGTGTCCCAACAAGTGCAACTGCAAGCACGCAGGAAAGGAAAATGGATTTTTTCATAAATTATAACTCAACCTTCTCAGGTAAATTACTTTTCAGCGACTGCTTTCAGTTTGTCACTTTCTTTTACCTGCTCTACGAAAACTTTGGCAGGCTTGAAGCTCGGTACAAAGTGCTCGTCAATAATCATGGAAGTACCTTTCGAGATATTGCGGGCAACTTTCTTTGCACGTTTTTTATTGATAAAACTACCAAAACCTCTAACATAAAGGTTCTCTCCCTCAGAAAGTGAGTCCTTTACCACGGTGAAGAATGATTCCAGCGTTTGCTGAACGTCGCCCTTGTCAACACCTGTTTTTTCAGAAATCTGTGCGATTACGTCTGCCTTAGTCACTTTGATTGTTTACTTTAAGTGGATATTATTTCATTTATTTACTTACTCCTCTGAAATTTGGGAACACAAAGGTACGGTAATTTTACCAGAACTTAAAAGGATGGCGTTTTCATTTTTTTTCTAATTGGTTAAAAAACAGCATACATAAGTGCATTTATTATGATACCGGATCATTTTGAGGTAGTTGATTTTAACAAAAAACTAAAATCATGGTACCTCCGGAACCACCGCCCGCTGCTATGGCGCCAGATCACTGATCCTTACAAAATCTGGCTCTCGGAAATCATTCTCCAGCAGACCAGAGTCGCCCAGGGGACGCCTTATTACGAAAAATTCCTGCTTCAATATCCCACCGTTTTTGATCTGGCCGCGGCTGATGAAAAAGATGTGCTTCGGCTCTGGCAGGGGCTCGGTTATTACTCCCGCGCCCGGAACATGCATTTCACGGCACGGCAGGTAGTGAATGATTTTGAAGGGAAATTTCCGTCCACGGCAGCAGTACTTTCCAAATTGAAGGGGCTGGGGACTTACACGGCAGCGGCTATCGCATCATTTGCTTACGGCGAGGCGGTTCCGGCCATCGATGGCAATGTGTACCGGGTGATGGCGCGGATCTTCGGAATCAAATCGGATATATTGAGTAACGAAGGAAAAAAGGAATTTCTTGCGATCGCCGCTAAACTGATTTCTCATGAAGACCCGGCGACTTATAACCAGGCCATGATCGAGTTCGGGGCGATGCAATGTGTGCCTGCCAACCCCGATTGCCCGGTTTGTCCTTTTAATGATATCTGCTTTGCTTTTGAATTTAATATGCAAAAGGAGCTGCCGGTAAAAGCCAAAAAATTGAAAGTTAGGCAGCGGTTTCTCAATTATTTTGTGATCGAGCAAAATGGCATGCTGGCCATGAAAGAGCGGGGTAGCAAGGATATCTGGCAGGGACTTTATGATTTTTATCTTCACGAATCAGCAACCCTTTCCGATTCTCCCGATGAATTTTTGAATGATCCTTTTCTCGCCGATCTACTCTCAAAAGGCGTAATCACAGACGTCCCAAAGCTTTACACCCACATTCTCACACACCAGCGTCTCAACGTCCATTTTTGGTGGATCGAAATTTCGGAACCGGAAGCAATAGATTTACCTCCCGGACTGGCTTTTTATACCAAAGATCAGGTTGAGGAACTTCCCAAACCTATCCTGATCGACATGCTACTCAAAGAGCAGGCTTATATATAATGTAAACCGAATGTTTATGCAAAAAATAGCAATGTTGGGTTCCGGTTTTATCGGACGTTTTTATGCGGAATCTATTCATGGTCAGCGCGGGCGCGATAGGGTGGTGGCGATTTATGCGCGGCGGGAGGAGAGTGCGAAGAAATTTGCGGCAGATTATGGCTGTGATTTTTGGTCTTCCAATATGGAGGAAGTGATCGCCAATCCGGAGGTGAATATGGTTTGCATTGCGCTGCCCAATAACATTCATGAAGAGGCGGTAATGCTTTGTGCCAAACATAAGAAGGCGGTGGTTTCGACCAAACCACTCGGACGGAATGGCGAGGAAGCATTAAGAATGATGAAGGCGGCCGAGGAAGCCGGGATTTTCGCAGGTTACCTCGAAGATCTTTGTTACACGCCCAAGTTTTTGAAGTCGCTTGAAAGTGTGAAAAATGGCTCGCTGGGCCGCATTATCTGGGCAAAATCCCGCGAGGCGCATCCCGGGCCGCATAGTGAGTGGTTTTGGGATATCGAGCAGGCCGGCGGCGGCTGTATCTTGGATTTGGGTTGCCACTGCATTGAGATTTCACGGAATTTTATTGGAAAAGATATCAAGCCCGTAGAAGTAATGTGCTGGGCGGATACGCAGGTGAAACCGATTGATGCTGAGGACCACGCGATTGCTTTGGTCAAATATGAAAACGGCGCGATCGGGCAGTTTGAGGTGAGCTGGACATTCCGTGGCGGGATGGATTTGCGGGACGAGGTGATGGGTACGGAGGGTACGATCTGGATCAATAACTTTCTCCGGACTGGTTTTGAAATGTTCACCACGGGCCAAAATCCCGATGGAACCGGAGAGGAATATGTGGCCGAAAAAGCCGAAAGCAATACCGGTTGGCTGTTTCCGGTGGGGGACGAGGTGAATGACCTAGGCTATAACCACATGTTTACCGACATGTTTAATTCCGTTGAAAATGGAAAAGAGCCGGCGGAGACATTCTATGACGGTTACATTGTGAATGCGGTGATAGACGCAGCATATAAGTCGGCCAAAACCAAACTCTGGGAAAAAGTGGAGCTGCCGGTGTGGCGGGGTAGGGAAGGGGTTGAAAAACCTTCAAACTATGTTTCTTATGATGAGAAATATTACCTTATCAAACAGGAAGTTACGCACGATGGCCGCAATAAACTGATTTTAAAAGACAAGGCGACAGGCAAAATTTTCGAGCAGGACATTTAGAAAATCCTTTACATTTATCATTCTATTTTAAAGGAGGCATCAATAAACATCCACAATCAAAAGACCATGGCAGG
Organism: Dyadobacter luticola; assembly: GCF_005860805.1. Taxonomy (GTDB): domain Bacteria; phylum Bacteroidota; class Bacteroidia; order Cytophagales; family Spirosomataceae; genus Dyadobacter; species Dyadobacter luticola. The sequence goes on from NZ_VCEJ01000004.1 coordinate 809,949, forward strand.
AAGCGTTAACAAAGTGATTTTAATCGGTAACCTGGGCAGCGACCCGGAAGTACGATATCTTGAAAGCGGCTCGGCAGTAGCGAAATTCAACATTGCGACGACCGAATCTTATACCAACAAAAGCGGCGAGCGCGTAGATAACACCGAGTGGCACCGCATTGAACTTTGGGAAGGACTCGCCAAAGTGGCCGAAAAATATCTGAAAAAAGGCAACCAGGTGTACATCGAAGGCCGCATCCGTACCGACAGTTGGACCGATAAGGAAGGTCAGCAGCGAACCGGCGTCACCATCCGCGCCAACAGCATGACACTGCTCGGCGGACCATCCGGCTCAGGCGGACAGGGAGACGGCAACCAGGGATACCAGCAGCAATCCAGCGCACCGCGCGGCAATCAATCTGCGAGACCATCCGATCCGATACCCCCGTCACTGGCAGCCGGAAGCGATGACGACGACGATCTGCCTTTCTAAATGATTGACAGGAACATTAATAGAGATTTTAAAACAAAAATGGTTTTGGCAAGAAATCGCTACTGTTTTTGAACCAGAATAATTACATTTAGATTATAAAATCTCTATTAATAACGTTTTTTCCAACTTCGTGAAAGAAACAGCAGACAGTGACGATCCGCTTGCCCGAACGCGTACGGGGATTTTGATTTCCCCAAAAAGTACGCAACCCATATTCGCAGGGGTTATGATACCCGTTGATTTCCTTGCTCCCTACGACCTGATCATCGTCGTAATTTTCCTTCTTATTTCGCTTTTTCTTTCCGGCATCCGTGCCGCTTATGCAGCTTCCGGCGCTCTGGAAAATCCCTGGGAACGTAAAAACGAGGGCGAAAGCCACTTGCCGACCCGGATTCAGCAGCTTTCTCTATCCCTGGTCCAGCGGGCGATTACGCTCGTGGCGCTTATTCTCGCCGCGCATCTCGCCTGGAACCAATTGCAATTGAATGATAATCAGATCACAAGAATCATTATTCTCAGCTCGCTGGCGCTCTGGATCTGGCTCGACGCGATTGTCAGATATAACAGTGCGAGGCGCGCCAACGAATTTATTCCCCGAATTACCGGCCTCACCCAGTTTCTCATCAAAGTTTGCCGCCCGCTCACCCAGCCGGTCATGAAGCTTGGCTACGCAGCCGGTGTATTGACGCCGGAAGGTGCTGAGGTGACCACCGAAATGCTGGAAGCCAAAGCCGAAAGCGAGGAAGAAACCGATCTTTTACGCGGCCTGGCCAACTTCCGGCAGACAAATGCCAAGAAAGCCATGCAGGCCCGGCTGCACATTACTGCCTTTGACATTGAGCTGGATTTTCATGAACTGATGGATAAGATCAATAAATCGGGCTACTCGCGGGTGCCGATTTTCAGGGATGATCTGGACCATGTTGAGGGGATTTTGAACGTGAAAGATCTTTTGCAACACATTCATCAGGATGAGTTTTTCAACTGGCAGAAACTGATCCGGCCGGTTTATTTTATTCCCGAAAGTAAGCGTCTGGACGATCTGATGAAGGATTTCCAAAACCGGCGCGTGCACATGGCGATCGTCGTGGATGAGTATGGCGGCACGAGTGGGCTGATCACTTTGGAAGACATTATCGAGGAAATCTTCGGCGATATCAATGATGAATACGACGAGGACGACGAGGTGAACTTCACGCAGGTCGATGAGAATACCTATGTTTTTGAAGGTAAGGTACTTATCAGCGACCTCTGCCGGATTCTGAACATTGAAAGCGATTATTTCGAGGAGGTAAGGGGAAATAGTGAATCGCTTGCGGGATTACTGCTCGAACTGTTTTCAAGACTTCCGCGGACCGGCGAGATTGCCACGCACCGCAATGTGACATTCAAGGTGCAGTCGGCGGATAAGAAGCGGATCAAGAAAGTCCGCGTGCTGGTAGGCAGCTAATTTTTAATGTTCGGATCGGCTTTTGAAAAATACCGGATCTCGTATAAATGTTGGTTTTTACCCGAAAAATAAGGTTTTTGCTCCTTCTTCAAAATCAGATTCCTGCTATCCAGCTTCAAGATCTTATAACCATTCGCCACTTTTCCGGTAGAATCCAGGTACACCAGCGAATCCGCGGATACGAATTTGTACTTCGATTTCCGGTACTCGCCTTTTCTTCTTTCAAATAGGGTTCCATCGGCGCGGTAGTCGAAGTAGGACCAATGCGCATCTTTGGTATCGTTGGTAAAACTGAAACCATTTGCAAAATTGGAAATGGAATCGGTTCTCCATAAACCCTGAATGTCTTTTTCACGGGAGGAGCAACCCGCAAAAAAGACATTCAGGAACATTAATAAGGTGATGCTTTTTTTCAAAAGATCAATAGTTACTGTTTTGAATCAAAGTACCGTTACTCAAATCCACCTCACGCTGCGGCAGCGGGAAATAGTAATGTTTGGGTTTTACAAAATTACGCGGCGGCTTGTTCGGGCCGCGATCGATTTTATAATGTGCCACAATGTCGATCAAACCCGCTTTATCCCAGCGCATTAAATCCTGGTGGCGTTCGTTTTCGCCTGCCAGCTCCACGCGCCTTTCGTGCATAATGTTCTTCATTGTTGCATTGGTGATCGCGGTAAGTCCGGCACGTTTTCTCACCACATTCAGTTCGGCATCACCATTTGCGCCGGAGCGGATCTTAGCTTCCGCAGCCAGCAAATAAACATCCGCTGTTCTCAAAAACGGCGCATTCAAACTTTGGCTCATATCGCCATTATCAGCAAACTGCGTGTATTTTTTGAAAGCATAACCGGTAACCCTTGTCATATCTTTCGTAAAAGTCTCTTTACCAGCTGCTTTGCGATCTACCACATCACCCGGGCTGAAAATGGAGGAAGCTTTCCTTGGATCGCCTTTTTCATATTCATTGACCAGATCCTGGATCGGTTCGTGGAAGCCCCAGCCACCAAATGCCTGCGGCGTGTGGTAAAAAGTGGGAGAGTTATCCGTCGTCCAGCCGGTTTCGTATTGCAGCGAAAACAGGATTTCGGGGTTGTTTTCCGTAGCCAGCTCGAAGTTCTGGTTAAATCCGGTTGCCAGTTTATACGCAGCATTCGAAGTGACTTTTGTACTCGCCTCGATCGCCTTCGCCCAGTTTTCCTGGTACACATACAATTTGGTCAAAAAGCCGTAAGCCGAACCTTGCGTCACGCGGCCCGCCTCGCCATCGCTGTAAGAAACAGGCAGTAATGCTGCCGCTTTCAGGAAATCCGCTTCTGCCTGCGCCCGAACTTCCGCTAAGGTTGATTTTGGTTTATTGAAATTCAAAGCCAGTGCATCGTCTTCCAGCAAAATAGGTACCTCGCCATAAATCAGCGAAAGTCGCCAGTATACAAATCCCCTCAGGAAATAGGCCTCGCCCATGCTGCGGTTGCGCAATGTTTCGTCCATATCCACTTTCGGCGCATTGATCAAAACTGCATTGGCGCGTGAAATCACCTCATATTTGGTTTTCCAGGTTGCCAGGATGTGCGAGTTGGAAGCGTCGAAGGTGAACATTTCCAGCGAAGTTTCATCCGAGTGGTCACCGGCGCGGTTCATATCGTCCGAGCAGTTATCGAATGTATACTCGGTATGCGCAAAACCGTCTTCGTCCAGCAGCGGGGAATAAACTGCATTTACGGCAGCCACCACGTCATCACCATTTCGCCAGTATTGCTGGGAAGTGACGGTCCCGTACGGGGTTGTTTCAAGCAGATCGTCGCAACCCGTCAATGCTGCGAGGATGATATAGGAAGCTAGTATGGTTATCTTTTTCATGATTCTTCGGTATAAATCTGAACGGTGGGTTAGAATGAAATGGTAGCTCCGATAGTCCAGGTCCGCGCCAAAGGATACTGCGCGTAATCCACATTCAGCTGGCTGTACGTATTGGTACTACCCACATATCCCAACTCCGGATTCAATCCTGAGTATTTGGTAAAAGTGATAATGTTCTGACCTGTCACATACACCCGCGCCTGCGACATTTTCAGCTTGCTGATCGCATTTTTAGGAATGGTATAGCCCAGTGTCAGGTTTTTCAAACGCAGGTAATCGCCTTTTTCCACAAACAAATCCGAAGGCCTGAAATTCCGGTTGGAGTTGTTGATGCTCACGCGCGGAATCGTGTTGCCCGGAGTTTGCGGCGTCCAGCGGTTCAGCTCATCGGCATACAAATTGAAAGAATAGCTGGCGTCGAGGCCCTGCATACGGTCGGCATTATAAATTTTGGAACCGCCTACACCTACGAAAAACAATGTCAGGTCAAATCCTTTATAATTGGCTCCGGCCGAAAATCCGTAGTTGATTTTAGGCTGCGGGCTTCCGATAATGGTCCGGTCCTGATCATCCACAACACCGTCACCATTCAAATCCACAAAGCGCACATCGCCCGGCATGATCTGTCCGTCGGTTTTGCGGGAATCGTTTGCAATGTTAAGATCTGAATCGATCTCTCCCTGATTTTGATAGATACCTGCGGTTTTGTATCCGTAAAAAGTACCGTAAGGATGGCCTTCATAAGTCCGTACAATTTCCTGCTGACCACGACCATATAGCTGCGTCGCCAAAAATCCACCCGGCGTAGCCAACTTGGTGATTTTGTTTTTGATAAAAGTCGCATTACCACTCACATTGAATGTCACGTCACCCACCGTGTGGCGGTAAGAAGCTTCCAGTTCAAGCCCCTGGTTTCTCAGCTGGCCAATGTTCTGGTCAGGAATCGTAGCTGTTCCGATGGTACCGATCGACGGCGGCGCCAGCAGCATTTTCTTGGTATCCTTGATAAAATAGTTAGCAGAAAAATAAAGGCTGTTTTTGAACAAACCGGCTTCCAGCCCGAAGTTGCTCATTTCAGCAGTTTCCCAGCCAATGTTGAGGTTTGCCAGCCTGCTTTGTGCCGAGCCAGAAACCTGGTTTTGCACGCCGCCATTTCCGAAAGCGTAGCGGTAAGTAGAGTTGATCAAAGCGAGATATTGCAGGGAAGCGACATTCTGGTTACCCAGCTGTCCCCAGCCGCCCGTCAGCTTGAAGTTGCTGAACATCGGCAGTGCATTTTTGAAGAAATCTTCCTCCGAAAGTCTCCATCCCAGCGAGAATGCCGGGAAAACACCCCACTGATTTCCGGGCGCGAATTTGGAAGAACCGTCGCTACGCATCGTCGCTGTGAAGAGGTAACGATCATTGAGAGAGTAATTTACCCTGCCAAAAAACGAAGCCAGCGCGTCATAGCTCCTGCTGCCGTTTCCACCGTTATTGAGGGGAACCGACACAATCGTACCGGCATACTGCATGTAGCGGAGCGATGGATCCTCGCTTGAAAAATCACGTCCCCACTGGTTGGAATAGATATCATTGAATGTCTGGGAAGTATAACCCGCCACTACGCTCAGCGAATGTTTGCCAAACTGTTTGTCGTAAGAAAGGAAATATTCCTGCAAAAACGACCAGGCCTTATCGTGCCCCAGGCTCAGCTGGTTGTAAGAGTTCGTCCTGAACTGATCATTGATCTTAATGTCGAAAGTATGGCTTTCAGAAAAAGTCGCGTCCATCGCCAGGTTGGCGCGGAGTTTCAAACCTTTCACGATTTCCAGCTCTCCCGTCACGTTTCCCAGAAAACGGTTGCGGACATTGTCCTTATCCTGTGTGTCAACTGTAAAAATCGGGTTGTTAATGTCACCAAATGCACCCAGACCCTGGGTAGAACCGTAAGATCCGTCCGCATTTTTAACAGGCAAACCAGGATGAAAACGGATCGCGCTCCAAAGCAGACCGGTTTGTGAAGATTGCGTATCGGGGCCAACATTATGAGTATTGGTAAACTGTAAATTCTGCCCGATTTTGATCCGTGAACCGATTTTATGATCCGAATTGATACGGAATGTATACCGCGTGTAATTCGATTTACCGATAATACCATCCTCATTATAGTAGCCGCCCGAAATGGCAAAAGACGAATATTTGCCGCCGCCGCGAAGTGACGCATCGTAATTCCGGGTCACGCCTTGTTTCAAAAGTTCATCCTGCCAGTTGGTCAGCTGCGTCTGGTATTTTGTATCATTCCAGATGTCGGGAACCTGCAAACCATCATTGGTATACGCTTCCCGCTTGATTTGGGCCAACTGGGGCGCAGTCAGTACATCCAGTGTTTTAATGCGGTTTGTAACACCCACATAACCATTCAATGTGACCGAAATCGGCGCGTCGAACTTGCCTCTTTTAGTGGTAATCAAAATCACACCATTTGCTGCACGCGTTCCGTAGATCGCTGAGGCTGAGGCGTCTTTCAGGATTTCAATCGATTCAATGTCATTCGGGTTCACATCATTCATAGTACCGGCAGGTATCCCGTCGATCACCACCAGCGGCGAAGAATTGTTGACCGTACCAAAACCGCGGATCTGGATGGAACCTGCGTCGCCCGGCGCACCACCATTACGCACAATGTTTACACCCGCCGCGCGTCCCTGCAAAGCCTGTTGCGCACCACCGGAAGGCAGATTCTGAAAATCAGCGCCCTTTACGGAAGATACCGCGCCAGTCACATCTTTCTTCTCCTGCGTACCATAACCTACTACCACCACTTCTTTCAAAGCGCTCACATCGGGTGCCAGTGAAACATTGATCACGTCTTTGTCCACCGCCACTTCCTGACTTACATAGCCGATGAAAGAAAATTTCAATGTGCCGCCCGCGTCCGGTACCGTGATCCGGTACTCGCCGTTTTCGTTGGTAGAAGTACCTTGTTGCGTCCCAACCAGCAGAATATTTACGCCTGGCAGCCCTACACCCTTTTCGTCGAGGACCTTGCCGGTAATGTTCCGGTCTGCTATTTCGAGTTGCGGCGCAGCCGATCCGGCGCTACTGGTTGGGCCTGAAGGCTTTTTTCGCAGCAAGATCCTGGAAGTCCCAACCACTTCATAAGACACATTGAGCGGCGTCAGCAGTTGGTCGAGGACCTTGTTGAGCGGGCCTTTGATTTCTTTCAAACTGGTATTCTGCGCACCCTGAATGCTCGACGTGCTGTAAACAAATTTTACATCTGCCTGCTTCTCAATCATTTGCAGGACTTTTTTGATCTCAACAGACTCAACCTTTAATGAAATCTCCTTGGTGAGCAGTTCCTGCCCATGGAGGTTATTGGCCAGCGACATGCCGCAGCATAATATGGCAATGATCAGTTGTTTAACCGTAGTACTCATGACCTTGTAAACAACCCTTTTGAGGGGTATTTTTTTATGCATATTTTTAAAGGTTTTTGTGAAACGCAACGCAAAAGCAACAACCGAAACTGTTGGTAATCAACAGCATTCGTCTGGCGGTGATGTTCGAGCATCATCGCCATTTTTTTAAACTAATTAACACAACCAGCACCCTCAACAAACAAAGCCGTACCCCGTCTTTCATACGAAATGTTGGCCGACTTGCAGATCAGGTCGAGCTGCTGAAACATACTCAGTCCGTTCAGGTCTCCCGTAAAAAGGCAGGAATCGGCGGTATCGTTTTCGAGCACGATATCGATCCCATACGATTTTTCCAGGGCTGAAAAAACATCTTTGACAGGCACGTCCGAAAAAGAAAAACCATGCGCCGTTTCATTCGCAGGAATGATCAGCAGGGGATTTTCAATGATGGACAACGACATTTTCTTTGACTTTTTATCAAAAACAATCTTTTGATTTGGCGTCAGGATCACCCCATTTCTATTGGCCGATTTCGTCACCGCGCCTTCGTAAACTGAAACCCTTCCGGTCTTCACCTGCACTTCCACGGAAGCCGATTCGTCATAGGATTTTACCGAAAAACTCGTCCCCAAAACCTTTGTCATCAGGCTGCCGGTCGAAACGATAAATGGTTTCGACGGATCTTTTTTGATCTGAAAAAATGCTTCGCCGTGGAGGTAAACCAGGCGGTGCTGCCGGCCGAAATGTTCGGGGACGCTAATGCTGCTGTTTTTTTTCAGGATCACCACGCTGCCATCTTCCAGCGGTACCTGCTGCGGTTTTTCCGAAGTATTTTTAATTTCAAAAACGCCCGTGCTGACGTTGCTATCCAGCTCGGCAATCGTTTCTGTATTGTTTTTTCTTGTAAAAAAATACCAGCTGCCTGCCACGATCAGCACCGAAGCCGCGGCCGCCATCCAAGGTGCCAGCCTCATCACCAGAGACTTACCAAAAACGCTGGCAAAAAGTTTTCGCTTGATACGCTTCCCGATTACGTCTTTTTCCGTTTCAAAAACCGCCTCTTCGCTCAAAGGATTTGTTTTCAAATATTCCAGAATAAATTCCTCCTCCTCGGGCGTATGCTGCCCTGTGAGATACTTGTTTAAGGTTTTTTGGAAATCGTACTGGTTCATTTTGTCAGGCTAAATCCTTAATTATCTGTATGATAGATCGACAGATTGTCTTTTAAAACTTTCAGCGAGCGGGTAATGTGGTACTCCACCGCTTTTTCGGAAATGTGCAGCTCCTTGGCAATGTTCTTCACCGACTGGTTTTCAAATCGGCTTAGCTGGAAAATGCGACTCGTCTTCTCCGGCAGCTTTTTCATCGCCCGGTCAATCGCTTCCGACAGATCATTAAACTGAATATTTTCCTCGGTCGAAGAAATTTCCTGCATTTTGTTCAGGAGAATGTATTCCTGATATTTTCGCCAGGTGATTTTTGATTTAATGTGATTGGTAATCAAATGTTTAAGCGCAATTACCAGGTAAGAACTCAGGTGGCCAATGCTGCTCTCATTTTTTCTTTTCCAAACACTTTCAAATAAATCGTGCACCAATTCCTCCGCCTCTTCCTTCGATCCGATCTGGTGATACGAAATGCAGAACAGCTTGTACCAATAACGCTCATAAATCTCCCCAAACGCACTTTTGCTGCCTTCTGAGAGCTGAGTTACCAGTTGTTCGTCGGTAAATATTGGCTTCATTCTGATTCCGTCAAGTAGAATACAAAGGTATAGTCAAAGAAGCGGCAATAATCCCTAAACTGTTTTATGATATTTTTAATAATTTTTAAAAATAATGATTTCAGGTAGCATTCTTAAAAATTTAATATTTGGCAAAGCTTAAAAATTTTGTTCTGCTGCAAAGTTTTTGTTAATTTTGCCCTGCAAATAACAATCGTTTATTTGCTATGAGCACAGACCCATCCAAAGTCCTCTTCGAGGCCCTCACTTACGACGACGTTCTTCTAGTACCAGGTTATTCAGAAATTCTTCCTCGCAATACGACTACCAAAACAAAACTGAGCCGTAACATCGAACTCAACATTCCTGTTGTTTCCGCTGCTATGGACACCGTAACCGAATTCGAGCTGGCCATCGCGATGGCCCAGGAAGGCGGAATTGGCATTATTCACAAGAATATGAGCCTCGAAGCCCAGGCCGAGCAGGTCCGGAAAGTGAAACGTTCGGAAAGCGGCATGATCCTCGATCCGATTACATTATCCGACACGGCAACCCTAGGCGATGCGCACCAGATCATGCGCGAATTCAAGATCGGCGGTATCCCGGTGATCGACAACCATCACAAGCTGATCGGTATCCTTACCAACCGCGATTTGCGCTTCCAAAAGGAAATGTCCAAGCCCGTGACGGAGATCATGACCAAGGACAATCTCATCACCGCATCCGACGGTTTGTCGCTCGACGACGCAGAGCATATCTTGCAGGAATACAAAATTGAAAAACTTCCGATCGTCGATTCAGAGTACCGTCTCACCGGTTTGATCACGTATAAGGATATACTGAAACGCAAATCCCACCCGAATGCCTGCAAAGACGAATATGGCAGGTTGCGCGTAGGTGCCGCGGTAGGTGTTACCCCTGATTTACTGAAAAGGGTAGAGGCGCTGGTAAAAGCCGGTGTTGACGTGGTCAGTCTTGATACAGCGCACGGACATTCAAAAGGCGTCATCGATGCATTGAAATCAGTAAAAGCAGCATATCCTAAATTGGACGTGATTGCAGGTAACGTTGCGACCGGCGCAGCGGCGCTGGCACTGGCAGAAGCCGGAGCGGACGCAGTAAAAGTAGGAGTTGGACCCGGAAGTATCTGTACCACACGTATCATCGCCGGTATTGGTGTTCCTCAGCTGACTGCGGTCATGTGGGCGGCTGATGCATTGAAAGACACTTACCCGGATGTTCCGGTGATCGCCGACGGTGGTATCCGCTTTTCAGGAGATATGACCAAAGCATTGGCTGGCGGCGCAAGCACGATCATGATCGGCTCTATGCTGGCTGGTAGCGATGAAGCGCCAGGCGAAATCGTGATTTACGAAGGCCGGAAGTTCAAGGCATATCGTGGTATGGGCTCGGTGGAAGCGATGGAGGACGGCTCAAAAGACCGTTATTTCCAGGATGCCGAGGATGATATCAAAAAGCTGGTTCCGGAAGGGATTGTGGGCCGGGTACCGTTTAAAGGAAAGGTTTCTGAAATTGTATATCAAATGGTTGGCGGCTTGAAAGCCGGTATGGGCTACTGCGGAGCGGGCGATATTGCTACTTTGCAAAAAGCACAGTTCGTGAAAATCACTTCTGCCGGTGTGAAGGAAAGCCACCCGCACGATATTATGATCCAGAAAGAAGCACCAAACTATTCTTCGAAATCGTAAGATCGAACATTGGTAAATAAGAAAGCCCCGCAGCATTCAATGTTGCGGGGCTTTGTATTTTATTCAAAAACAGGATTACGCGGCTGTCGGCTTGGCGAATCTGCTTCTAAAATAGCCAAAAATCATTGGGAGAATAGAAATTCCGATGATACCGAAAATAACCAGCTCGAAATTCTTTTTCACGATCTCCATGTTTCCGAAGAAAAAGCCGAGCAATGTTAATGCGGGTACCCAGAGGAGTGCGCCGATGATACAGAACACAATGTATTTGGAGTAATTCATACTTCCTGCGCCTGCTACAAATGGTGCCACCGTGCGAACGATCGGGATGAAACGTGCCATGATAACCGTACTACCGCCATGTTTTTCGTAAAATGCTTCGGTTTTCTCCAAATATTCTCTTTTCAGGAAGAGTATCCGCTCACGTTTCTTGATCTCCCCGCCGAATCTTTTACCAATAAAATAATTGACATTATCGCCCAGCAAAGCTGCGACGATCAGAATAAGGATGATGAGCCAGACATTCAGGCCGGTATCCTGGTTGGCAGCGATGGCGCCTGCGGCAAACAAAAGTGAATCGCCGGGCAGAAGCGGCATGATGACCAGGCCAGTTTCTGTGAAAACAATCAGGAAAAGAATAAGGTAAGTCAATGTCCCGTACTCCTGAACAATGTCGAACAAATGCTTGTCGAGGTGGAGGAAAATGTCAATAAACTGCTTAATAAATTCCATAGCTACGTTTTGGGTAAGTGATAATGTGCTGATTTATTTAGAATCGATTTTCCATTTTTGTTTCGTTTTGGCATTTAAAAAGTGATTGAAAGTATCACCTCTCAGGCCTAAACGTATTGTTTCGAGTGGGATCAGCTCGGAAGGCGCAATGTTTCCAAGGTTGACATTGGCACCCAGCAATTTTACAAACCATACCTGCTGCGATTTTTGCGGCGCTTCCCAAAGCATGCTTTCAAAAGGTATTTCTGTCAGGATTTCTTCTACCAATCCCTGACGAACTTCGCCGCTGGCGCGGAACAAACCGACATTACCGGATTCACGCGCCTCACCAATCACTTTCCAGGCACCTGCCTGCAATTCCGATTTGATGAGCTGGATCCATTTATAAGGCGGGATGATCTTATTTTCATCTTTGGAACCGACTTCTGAAAGTACCGTAACTTGCTTGGCCAGCTTGCGAATGTATTCACATTTAACGTCCTGGGCCATTTCGATAGAGCCGTCGGACACCTCCGCATATTGCAGATCGTACTTGTCGAGCAGCTTACGGTAATCGTCAAACTGGTTCCGGACTACGAAGGCTTCAAACAAGGTTCCACCAAAATAAACGGGAATGTTGGCACTTTTATAGACCGCCAGTTTTTCGTCCAGATTGGGTGAGACGAAGGAGGTGGCCCAGCCCAGTTTTACGATATCAATATAGGGAGCGGCAGTGGATAGCATATCTTCTGTTTCCCTGACACTGAGGCCTTTATCCATCACCATGGTCAATCCCTTCTGACGTGGTTTTTGGGAGCGCTCAGGAACCTGCGATAACGTAAAATTCATATATGGGTATGCTTTTATCTCTTGCAAAAACTCCGGCAAAGGTAGTAATAACCTTTAAAACTTAGCAATTAAATCCATACAATCGCCGCTCTTACTTAGGTATTTCTATGATAATTACTATTTTTCGGAATATCAATCTAGATCTGCATCCCAATTAAACCATGACCAGCGACAATAACCCGGTACCCGATCAGGAAAACAAAAGATTGGCCCTTTTGAAACAATATGTCGGGAAAACGATGGATCAAAGTCCTTCCCCGGTAGGCCGGTGGCTTCGTGGCCAGCTGCTTAATGTAACCGAAAGCCACATGGAGGTAGCGTATACCGTCCGAGAAGATATGACCAACCCGATGGGCACCCTGCACGGCGGCATCGCGGCGACGATCCTAGACGATGTGATGGGTACGATGGTGTATGCGATGGGGCGCGAGTTTGCCTACACGTCCGTCAACCTGAACTGCGATTTTCTGCACGCAGCGAGGGTAGGAGATAGCATTATCGCCAGCTCAAAAGTGGTCCGCGCGGGCAAGAACATTATCCACGTGGAGGGCACGATTCATGATGTGCATGGCAAAATCATCGCCAAATGCGCCAGCAACCTGATCCAGACCAGCCTGAAAATTCCTTTTTAATTAAAGGTAACCTTCGGCCTGCAAATGAAAAAGCTCGGCGTATTTCCCGTCGTGGATCAAAAGCTCTTCGTGCGAGCCGTACTCTAACATGCGCCCTTTTTCCAGAAATAAAATCCGGTCGGCCATTCTTACGGTCGAGAAGCGGTGGGAGATCAGTACCGCCATTTTTCCTTCAATCAGGCTTGAAAAACGTTTGAAAACTTCATGCTCCGCGCGGGCATCGAGGGCCGAGGTAGGTTCATCGAGCACTACGATCTGCGCATTCCGCATGTAAGCCCGCGCCAGCGCAATTTTCTGCCACTGCCCGCCCGACAGCTCGGTTCCGTCCTTGAATCTTTTACCCAAAACCTGATCGAATTGATTAGGCAATGTTGAAATGACCTCGTGCGCCATGCTCATATCGGCCGCATTTGCGATCGCGGTTTTGTCCGCAATGTTCGCAATGTCACCTACCGCAATGTTGTCCGAAACGCTCATTTCGTACCGGATATAGTCCTGGAAAATGATACCAATGTTGGCACGCAGATCGGCCAGCTGGTAATCCTGAATGTCGGTCCCGTCGATAAGAATGCGGCCTTCGGTTGGTTTGTAAAGTGAAGCCAGGAGCTTGACCAATGTTGTTTTCCCCGCACCATTTTCTCCGACAAGCGCGAGTTTTTCTCCGGGTTTGATGGAAAACGAAAGATTGCGAAGCGCCCAAAAATCATTCTCAGGATATTTAAAACCGACATTTTCGAAGGTGATGCCTTTTGTAATCGGTTTATTAACAACTTTTCCGGTTTCGTTGGCAGATATAGTAGGTTGTATTTCAAAAAAATCAAACAGATCCTGTAAATACAAAGCCGCCTCCGCAATCCCTGAAAACCGGCTCATGATACCCTGCAACATCCCGTGCATTCGTTGAAAAGACCCCGATAAAAATGTCATGGTACCAATGGTGATGACACCGGATAATGTTTGAAAAAGCACAAAAACATAAGCCCCATAATATGCCAGCGTACCGATTGCCGACAGCAAATATCCCCAGCCAGCGCGGCTGATCGCTATCTTTTTGTTGGCGTCGAAATATTCGTCGGAAAGAGATTTGAAGCGATCGGCGAGATAATTTTCCAAGCCAAATACCTTCACTTCTTTGGCAGTTTCGGCACTGGAACCGAGGTATCTCAGATAATCCAGCTCGCGCCGCTCGGGCGTCCAGCTTCTCGTAAGTGAGTAGCTTCTCTCGTTAAAATGCGTTTCACCGATAAATGACGGGATTACGGCGATGATCAAAATCAATATCAGCCAGGGATTGAAAAGCACCAAACCTGCACCGAGAGATAGCAGGGTCAGAATGTCCTGCATTTGCGCCAAAGTCTGCGAAAGCAAAACAGTCCGGCCCGATGTCTGCCGCCTCGCTCTTTCGAGTTTATCGTAAAAAATGGGATTTTCGAACTGGTATAAATCGAGCCGGGCTGCTTGGTGAACAAGGTCCACGGACGTTTTATTGGCGACCAGGTCACCGAGCAGGCTATCAAATAAGTTAATGCAGCGGTTCAGCAAGTCCGAGACAATTGTCAGCCCCAGCTCCGACCCGACCAGCATCCAGAGATATTGTTGCGAGCTGGTCTGATGGTTCATCAGCCGGATCACCTCGTCGATGATTTCTTTGCCAATATATAAAACAAGGAGCGGCAGGCCCGATTTGAGCAGCCGGAAAAACACGTTGCTGAGGGTCAGCAGACGGTTGGTTTCCCATACCAGTTTGAAAAACCGGGGCAGGTTTTGTAATGCTGAAAATCGTTTTCTGAGGGAGGGCAAGGTTGCCGGATCTGGTTTTGCCGGCGGATTGGGTGGTCTTTTTCTCAACGATGAAATGTAAATGGTGAACACCTGAAAACCGCTGGAAGGTTTGAAAAAGTTCGGCTGTGGCAAATCGCGGCGGAATGCCCGTTTTTTGCCCGGCTTTTGGCGCCTGATTACTTATCTTTGTTCTATGGAAAAAAGTTTTGATTCGCTGCCCGACGATAGAAAAAGCCAGCTGATGGCGTTTGACCGCCTGCTTACCATCATGGACGAACTGCGCGAGCAATGTCCCTGGGACCGCAAGCAGACCATTCAAACTCTGCGACATCTGACGATTGAGGAGACTTATGAATTATCGGACGCGATCATGGAAAATGACCTGCCCGAGATCCGGAAGGAGTTGGGTGATCTGATGCTGCACATTGTTTTTTATGCCAAAATCGGATCCGAGCAGAAGGATAGTAATCAGTTCGATATCAAGGATGTTTTAAATGGAATCTGTGAAAAACTGATTTCCCGGCATCCGCATATTTACGGCGATTTTGTGGCTGATTCCGAGGAAGCGGTGAAGCAAAATTGGGAAAAACTGAAATTGAAAGAGGGGAACAAATCGGTGCTTTCTGGCGTCCCAGGTTCGCTGCCAGCATTGGTAAAAGCGATGCGGATCCAGGAAAAAGCGCGTGGGGTAGGGTTCGACTGGGACGAAAAACATCAGGTTTGGGAAAAAGTTGAAGAGGAATTGAAGGAGTTCAGACAAAATTTTGACATCGAATCTGAGGAAGTTATTGATAAAAATGAAGCTGAGGGAGAGTTTGGTGACTTACTGTTTTCGCTGGTCAACTATTCCCGGTTTGCGGATATCAATCCTGAGACAGCCCTGGAACGGACAAATAAAAAATTCATCAAAAGATTCCAATATTTGGAAGAAGCATCCAAAGCCGACGGAAAGTCTTTGTCGGAAATGACACTGGCGGAGATGGATGAATATTGGAATGCAGCGAAGAAATTGGGGGTTTAAAAGTAAATTGTAATTCATGTCCTCGCACCATATCGTAAAGGAAAAGCAGGAGCCTGCGCTGATTATCGCCAATGGCGAGGCTTGTAGTGAAGAACTTCTGGGGCAACTGCTGGAATGGAGTCCGTACATTGTGGTACTGGATCACGCCATTTACAGGGTGCTGGAATTAGGCATCAAGATTGACGCCTGGCTGGGAGATTTCGATCAGCAGCATGATTTTGAGGCAATTCGCGACCGCCAGCATCCGCTTGAAATCGTCAATACACCCGATCAGGAAAAGACAGATCTTGAAAAAGGGATTGATTTTTTGATCGAAAAAGGTTTTCCTGCCGCAAACATTGTTTGGGCAACCGGCCGTCGCCAGGATCATGCGATCACCAATGTTACCAATCTGGTGCGCTACAAGGATCAGATCAAACTGGTCATGTTTGATGATTATTCGAAGATATTTCCGCTGGCGGGCACATTCGAAAAATGGTATGTAGCCGGTACACCAATTTCACTGATACCCGTCGGCGTCGTGGAAGGTATCGAAACCAGCGGGTTGAAGTACAATTTAAATGATGAAATCCTGACGATGGGTCACCGCACCGGCAACAGTAATGAAGCCGAGAAGGATGGTATCGTCAGGATTTCGGCCAAAAAAGGCGATATGCTGATTATGGAATGCTGGGATCTATGAGGCGGGTTTCGCCTCCTTCGCCTCTACATAAAAATTCCGGTCGACGGTCAGCTTCTTTTCAGCTTTGGTTTTCACAGTTTTCCACTCGGTTGTAGGGTAGAGAAATTCTTCTTTGCCTTCGCCGATTTTTACTTTTACCGGCATATCAAAACCGTCCACAACATTTGTCCAGCGGTATTGCAGGCCCTTTTTCTCAAAGGCATATTCCAGCACCGGTACCTTAATATCTCTTAAATACTGATCAAAAACCTTGGAAAGGTTCCGCCCCGCGTGTTCACTGATATAAGCCTCAATTTGCGAGCCTTCGACCGTTTTGTGATAAAAAGTCTTGTTCAGTCCGCGCAAGATCTGCCGCCATTTTTCATCATCATTCACAATCTGCCGGATCGTGTGGAGCATATTACCGCCTTTGTAATACATATCCCGTGAGCCGGATTCATTCACGCCATACACCCCGATAATCGGCACGTCATTCACAATGTTTGCACGCGTACCGATCACATAATCAGCGCCGGCCTGCTTCCCGAAGTAGTATTCCGTAAAAAGATTTTCGGAGTAATTGGTAAAACTTTCGTGCACCCACATATCGGCTACATCCTTATAGGTAATGTTGTTGGCAAACCATTCATGCCCGCTTTCGTGGACAATAATAAAGTCCCACTTCAAACCCCAGCCCGTTTTGGATAAATCCCGGCCAAGGTAACCCTGCTTGTAACCATTGCCATAAGTCACCGAACTCTGGTGTTCCATGCCGAGGTAAGGTACCTCCACCAGCTTGTAGCCATCCTCGTAAAAAGGATAGGGGCCAAACCAGTGTTCAAAAGCTTTCAGCATCATCGGCGCCTGCTTGAACTGTTCCTTCGCCTTTTCCAGGTTTTTCGGCAGCACATAGTAGCTCACCTGCAAATCGCCTTTTTCACCTTTGCATGTTTCTTTCCAACTCGTATAGTTGGCCACATTCATATTGACGCCATAATTGTTGATCGGATTTTGAACTACCCAGTTGAATGTGTGCGTGTTATCATTATTTTCTACCACCGACCGCAGGTTTCCGTTAGAAACATCCGTCATATTTTTTGGAACGGTAATGCTGATCTGCATGCTGTCCGGCTCATCGTACATGTGGTCTTTGCAAGGCCACCAGACGCTGGCACCCAATCCCTGGCAGGAAGTAGCAATAATGGTGTTCCCCTCACCATCCGGAATCCATTGAATACCACCGTCCCAGGGCGGACGTTTCGCCAGTTTCGGTTTGCCGGAATAGAGAACTTCGATGCTTTCGGTTTTTCCAACTTCCTGTTTTTTCTTTAAATCAATAAAAAAGGCATTACCGTCCCGCTTGAATTCCAGCGACTCGCCGTCCTGTGTCACTTTTTCAATTTTCAGCGGCTCTTGCAAGTCGATCTGAATGCTTTGATAGGGTTGTAAAACCTTGTAAACCACTTGCGTGCTGCCAGTCAATGTGCTGTCCTGCGCATTCGGTTTTACATTCAAATGATAGTAAGTCAAATCCCACCAGGCGCGCTGGGGCGTGATCGAGCCGCGTAATGTATCGGCGTGGGTGAATTTTTTTGTTTGTGAAAAAGCTGAAAATGAGCCCACCAGCAGGACACTACAAAGAATAATACGCAACATGAAAGTTGATCTGTTTTGTTTGTACTTTACTATTTCTCCCAAAATCATCATATCAAGGTACTATTATATTTGTTTATAAAACCGAAAGACCAGCTCCGCGCTGGTCTTTCGGTTAATTTCGGACAAACAATGATCAATTTTTGGCACTCACTTCCAACGCCGGACTTTCAAATCCCAGTTTTTTCAAACCTTTCTGCACGTCGGGATCTTTCATAAAAAGTCTCCAAATCAAGCCGGTGCGGTAGTTTTCAATCATGACAATAATCGGTCCCTGATCGATAGCCAGATGCGACTTTGCATACCAGTTCTGCGATTCATTAAATGCATCCTTAAACCCATATTCCGACCAGATTTTGTCACCCAGATCATCATAAAAATGCCGGAGCGCTTTCATGGATTGCGCAGGCGTGTAAGGAAATGAGGATAATGCGGCGGTAGGGGTAATGGTACCAAAATCATTCGTGGGCGAATGTGCATTGTAACCATTGTAGGTATCGCTGGCCGTCAGTCCCCAGTTATTTTCACCATATCCTTTAAACTTCCCCGGATTTTCGACGCAATATTGATAGTTGATCAAAGTATGGTTCACATTCTGCTCCCAATAGTCGGCGTACTGGTCTTTCAGCTTGCGCGGATCGAGGCCCAGGAAGGAATAATGTGCGAAAAACAATGGTCCGCCATATTCAAATCCGAGCGGAAGTTTGATGCCATAATACTCTTTGCCATTTTTGAAATGGTCACTTTGCGCCCAGCATTTGTTGTAAACCTGCGCGGTGATCGGGTAGCGCGGCGCAGAGGCTGCCATGATATAAGTGATCAAAGTTTCATTGTAACCCCGAAGCTCAAAATTCATCGCCCAGCCATTATTTGGACTCCAATGCCAGTAAAGCTGGTTGGGGTTTCCGCGCGTGTACCAGTCCCACTCCGCTTCCTCCCAAATCCACTGAATCCGGTTTCGTAATTCCCTTTCTAGATTCGAATCTGCATCAAAATATTGTCTGGCAGCCAGCAGTCCCTGAAAAAGAAAAGAAGATTCTACCAGGTCGCCGCCGTCATCTTTCCGGCCGAATGGAATGATCTTGCCCGTTTCGCCATTGAGCCAATGCGGGAAAATTCCGTGGTAATGATCTGCTTTGGATAAAAATTTAACCATTTTTAAAAGACGCGCAGCAACTGAATCCCGCGGCTGCCATTTCCGCTCCGCAGCTACGATCATCGCCATAATCCCGAAGCCGGTACCGCCGGTAGTAACAACTTCATCCCCATATTCGTAAGCCACATTACTCCGCTCGCGCGACATGCCGCTGACCGGATGCCCGAATTCCCAGAAGTACCGGAACGTTTGTTTTTGTACCAGTTCCAGTAGTGCGGTGTCGGATAAATTTTTAGGTCTTTCGGTTGCATTGAATGTGGCCGGCTTGGCAGCAACAGTCTTTTTTTTCTGTGCAAAAGCAAAATTCTGTGTGCAAAGAAATAGCAGTCCAAGAAGGTAATAGATGGATATCTTCATGATCGTGAGTTGATTAGATTAATTGAGCGCCCGGCCAGTCGTAGCTGTGCTGGTGAAGCCTAATTTTTTCAGGCCGGCCTTTACTTCGAGGTTGCTCATGAATAGTTTCCAGGGAGAGCCGGTGCGGTAATTTTCAACCATAATCACAATCGGTCCCTGGTCGATGGCGAGGTAAGAATCTGCAAACCAGAGTTCATTTAAAGAGAATGCGTCGTGAAAACCGTACTCGCCCCAGAGCTTGTCGCCCAGTTTGTAATAGAAAAATTTAAGCGCCCTCATCGATTCCGTCGGCGTGTACGGAAATGCGGATAATGCGGCAGTCGGCGTGATCACACCCTTATCATTCGTAGGCGAATTGGCATTATAACCACTGGGAATGTCGCTGGCCGTCAGCCCCCAGCATTGATCGCTGTACCCATTAAATGACTGCGGATTGGCGATACAATAGTTATAGTTAATTAAAGAATGGTTTTTATTTTGGGTAAAATAATTGGCATAACTGTCTGATAAACCCGTCGGATTTAAACCTAAGAACGAATACTGCGAAAAGAATAGCGGCCCGCCGTAAGGTTCTCCCAGCGGAAGTGTCAATCCATAATACGCCTTTCCGTTCTTGAAACTGGCATTTCCAGCCCAGCCATTATCATAAACCGATTTTGGAATTGAATGTGTTGGCGAGGAAGCTGCGAGCACATATGTGATCAGACATTCATTCCAGCCGCGGATCTGGTGGTTCATATCCCAGTTAAAATTCGGGCTCCAATGCCAGTAAAGCACATCCTCATTATTTTTTCGAAACCAGTCCCATTCTACGGCCTCCCAGATTTTGGTAATGTCAGACCGTAGAGCAGTTTCCGCTGCATCACCTGCATTAAAATACTGCCGGGCAGTCAGTAAACCCTGGATCAGATACGCAGTTTCAACGAGATCGGCACCATTGTCCTTTTCACTGAAAGGCTGCACAGCACCGGTCGCGCCATTGAGCCAATGCGGAAAAGCGCCATGAAACTTTTGCGCTTTGTCTTTTAAAAAGCCGGTGATCAACTGAATGCGCTGCAAACCCTGCGCCCTGGTAATGAACTTCCGGTCGATGGCGATCGGGATGGTCATGATGCCAAAGCCGCTGCCGCCGGTGGTCACAATGTCGCCGGAAGAATTCCGCTCCCGCGCCAATCCGCTCACCGGATGCCCAAAATCCCAGAAGTACTTGAATGTCTGCTTTTGCAAAAGGGTCAGCAACTCATCATTGGATATTACCGGAAACTTGTTTGCAGAATCGAGTGCCGTCGTCAGATTTACTTTGACTTCACTTAGCAATGTGCCGTTGTTCTTGGATTTCAAGGCTTTTGTTGCGGAGACCGTGTAAGCTTGGAGATAATCGAGGTTGGATGTTGGTGTTACCAATACCGCACTGTCACCACCTTCCAAAACTGCCGTAAATGGTACCGCTTTTCCATCTTTTGAATTAAAGCTGATACCATTTTGCAGCGAATTGCTATTCAGGGTGCTCGAAAATGCGAAGCGAATTTTAGGTCTCACATTCACATTTACGTAATCATATCCCGAGTAGCTGTCATTGACTTTCAGGCTGTTAAAACCGAAAGAGGAGGGAATAACAGGATTGGTAGGCTCCGGGTCCTGTTTTGATTTGCAGGAAACCCCGAGCCATACGAGTAAGCCAATAAATAGCAGGTTTCTAAAAGGCATTATTTTCCCCTTGATTCCAGTTTGACGAGCGCGTCTACTTCATTGTCTTTCAATGCTACGTCATAAATACGCACTTCGTCCAGCAAGCCGGTCAGGTAACTTGCCCAATCCTGGGCAGTAGCGCCCGTGGTCAGGCTGGGTTTTGTTTGAAACTGCACCGTACCAAACACGATCTGCCCCGGATTTTTCCATTTCAGGTTTCCGAACTTCGCCACAGTACTGGTAGCGGTTTTTGAACCATTGATATACAATGAAAAAGTGGACGAAGTTGCGTCGTAAGTCAGCGCAATGTGGTTCCAGGAGTTGTAAATGTTTACAATACCTTCTTTGGACACCCATGAATCGATCGAATCATTCTGAATATGGGCTTTGAAAATACCGTCGGTATTGGTGCCGCCATTTTCGAAGAACGTTTCAATGTTCCCCCAAAAGCCATCTTTTCTAGAAAGTCCGACGAGGCCAATGATACCGCCAGCCGAGGTAGTCGAAGGACTGTTGACCCAGTAAGCCAGCGTAAAGCTTTTCAATCCCAAAATAGCGGCAGTCGGGTTGAAAAGTACATAACCTTCTTTCGCACCTTTCATCGCCTGGCCTTTCAACCCGTTTGCGAAGGTGGTACCCGTGTTCACACCCGCTGTTTTAGACACAGCGTCCACATAGTCACCATCAAATGGAAAATGGGCGACAAGATTGGAAGAAGCGATTTCATTGGAAGCCGTAAAACCGCCGATGGACACGCTGGGCGCATAACTTTCAGGGTCAAACTTTTCATAGCAGGACGACATTCCCACCACCAGCAGCGCAGTGACCGCCCAAATGCATGTATTCTTTATAGCTTTCATCGATAAGTCGTGGTTTACAATTAATATCCTGGATTTTGAACCAACACCCCTGCACTCAGGTCGATCTCATTTTGCGGGATCGGCCAAACTTCATTTTTGTTCGCTTTCCAGCCTTTCGGACCAAAAATGGTAGCAGCCCGTCCCTGGCGTATCACATCGAAATAGCGGTCAAATTCCATCGCCAGCTCCGAATGACGTTCATTCCAGATGGCGGTGCGCAAGGCAGCTTTATCAGTCGTAGTTACTTTTGGAAGAATGGTTTTGCTGGCTCCCCGCGCCCGTGCTCTCACCAGTTCAAGCGAAGCCAGCGCCTGGGCCGTATTGCCCAATTCGTTGGCCGCCTCCGCATTCATCAATAAAACTTCGGCGTAGCGTAACACCCTTACATTTTGTTGAGAACCCTCATTAAAACCGGAAACATACAAGCCGAAAGGCACATAGGATTTCTGGTTGTACATCGGGTTATCACCAGTTGCCGGAATTGCATCGCCGGAAGGTGTGGTTTCTCCGCGGAAAATGATGGTCGCATCTCTTCTCGGATCGCCGGTTTCATAAGAGGCCGCCAATTCCTTGGTAGGAACATTGAAACCCCAGCCACCGCCTGTTATGCCACGAACTCCCTGAACCTGTGAATATTGCGAGTTTGAAGCATCCTTGTTGGATGGGATCAGCTCATTTTGGATCTCGAAAATCGATTCCGTAGAATTTTCATTAGGTATCCTGAAAAGCGCCTCGTAGTTGGAAAAAAGCGAATATTGGCCAGAAGTCATTACCTGATTGGTCAAGTCAAAAACCTGCTGCCATTTTTGCTGATACATAGAAACCTTGGCGTGCAAAGCTTGCGCAGCACCTTTGGTGGCTCTTCCCACATCGCTTTTACCATAGCTAAGAGGCAAAACTGCTGCCGCGTCGGTCAGGTCTTTTTCGATAGCTGCGTAAACATCCGCTTTTGGAGTCCGAGGAAGGTTGTACTCGGTGGCGTCTTTCGGAACATTCAGCCGCAGCGGCACGTCCCCGAATGCCCTTACCAGCCGGAAATAGGAATAGGCACGTACAAATTTCGCCTCTGCCAGAAGCCGCGCCTTCAACGTTTCGTCCATGCTGATCGCCGGCACATTATCCAGAACCTGGTTGGCATAATTAACATTCTGATATTGACCCGCCCAGAAATCGGCCAGCTGACCATCGCTCGAACCTACCGAGAAGTTGTCGTAATCATTAAAAAATGTTGCGTCAGAGGCTGTACTGCCTTTTTCTGCATCATCAGAACCCATGCTTTCCACTGCGATCGGTGCGAAAGCAGTGTTGGTCCAGCCACGCAGGTTGGCGTACATCGCATTGACAGCTTTTGTAGCGTCGTCGGCCGATTGCCAGAATACGACGCCCGCTTCTTTACCCTGCGGATCTACGTCCAAAAAGCCCTGGTCGCAGGCTGAGGGGACCATGAGTAGTGAAGCTAAACCAAGATACAGGCCCGTCCGCTTCAAATTTTTATTGAATATGATGTTTTTCATGTTGATGCTGATATTAGAAAGTAACATTGATACCAAAGTTGTAAGTAGCCGACAGCGGGTAAACATTGGCATCAATTCCGGCTTGTGTCGGTTTGTTTTCATTGGCCCTCACCTCAGGCGACAATCCTTTGTATTTGAAGAAGTTCAAAGGATTTTGGGCATTGGCGTAAAGTCTAAGCTTCCGCACTTTCAACTTTTCGTTCACCGCCTGCGGGAATGTGAAACCGATCTGTGCATTTCTCACCCTGAAATAACTTCCGCTTTGAACATAGAAAGTGTTGGGCTGATAGTTGGCACCACCGCCGATGTTTGCCGAAGGATAGGTATTGGAAGTACCCTCGCCATGCCAGCGGTTGTCGTAGAAATCTTTGGTGAAGTTTTCATTACCATATCTCCATCCCAGGTTGGCATTGTAAATATCAACTTTTGCTACGCCTTGGAAATCAAGCATTAAGTCAATGTTGCGGTAGTTCCAGCTGGTATTAATCCCGTAAGTGAATTTCGGATTTGGGTTACCGATCACCTGTCTGTCGAGACCTGTAATTGTTCCGTCCGGTGTACCGTTTGTTCCGCTGATATCCCGGTACTTGAAGTCACCAGGTTTCGCATTTGGCTGTGCTGATTTCGCGATTTCGTCCGCATTCTGGAAGATACCGTCCACGACATATCCGTAGAAAGAACCGATCGGGTCGCCCACCCGGGTACGGGTAGCAAGTGCGCCGCTGGTCAAACCTACACCACCGTCGTAGATCGGGTTGGCACCGGAGGATACTGATAGAACCGTATTGTTGTTCATACCGCCATTGAAACCAATGCTGTATGAAAGATCCTTGCCGATATCGTCGCGCCAGTTCAATGCAAATTCAAAGCCTTTATTTTGGAAATCAGCCTGGTTACCCACAATCCGGCCCGATTCCGTACCGATTGATCTCAATACAGGAATGTCGAAAATCGCTCTTTCTGTTTTCTTGATATAGTAATCCAATTCAACGCTCAAACGGGATTTTAGGAAGGCTGCTTCCAAACCTACGTCTGTTCCTACGCCTCTTTCCCAGACAGTTACCGGAGGAATGATGGTGTTAATGCTGGCGCCGGTATTCAATGTTCCACCAAAAATCGCAGCCAGGCCGCCGCCGGTTGCTACGGTTAATGTGGATAGATTGGATGGGACAGATGCGTTACCGATTTTACCCCAGCTACCTCTCAGTTTCAGGTTATCAAAAATGGTCTGACCTTTCATGAAACCTTCATTGCTGATCACCCAGCCAGCACCCACCGAAGGAAAGTAACCCCAGGCATTGCCGCCCTGGAAGAATTTCGAAGAACCGTCGGCACGGATTGAAGCATTCAGCAGGTATTTATCACTGAATGAATAGTTTACCCGACCAAAATAAGAAGCATAAGTAGCCAGGTCACCTACGTCCGTCACATTACGTCCGTCGGCATTTCCCAAAGCAATGTATAAATCTCCTTCTCTTGTATAAGGAACATTCAAAGCGCTGGCAGTCATCGTGTAAGACTGGTCATGCTGTGCGGATTGGCCGATCAATGCGGTCAGGTTGTGGTTGCCAAACTCTTTGGTGTAAGTCAAAGTATTTTCGAAAATCCAGTAGCGCGTCTGCGGCCTGATAAATTGTAGGGAGCTGGTTGTATTGCGCTGCTTGAACGTGGCCACATATTCGGGCGTGTAAGATCGGGTTTCATCCTGACCGTAGCGTCCGCCAAGGCTGGTTTTGAATGTCAGACCTTTGAAAAGATTTACTTCTGCGTAAGCATTCGCGGTCAATAATGTTTTCTTACTCAGCTGATTATAGTAATCAATAGTAACCTGCGGGTTGTAGTTATTTCCATCTCCTAGATTGTAGTCGGTAGGGTCTCCATAAGCACCATCGGCGTAGTAAACAGGCACGACAGGTCCCGCCGTGTATAGTTGTCTGAAGATATTCGCTGCTTCGTCCCTCGATCTGCTGAATGATCCCGTAGCGGTATAACCTACTTTTAAAAACTTAGCGATTTGAAAATCATTCTGCAGACGTGCCGTGTAACGTTTAAAATTGTTCTTTTCAACAATACCATCCTGGTTCAGATAACCCAGTGAAAAGTTGTAGGTAGTTTTGTCGCTTCCGCCACTCACCGAAAGCTGGTGGTTGGTAACCAGTGCATTACGAAGAATTTGGTGGTACCAGTCGGTGCCTTCGCCATACTGGCTTGGGTCCAGCACATTGCCTTTACCGTTGACATTGCTTAATTCATTCACCATAGTGGCGTATTCGTTAGCATTCGCCATTTTGATCTGGTTCGTCACCTTCTGGAAGCCTACAAAACCATTGTAATCTACCACTGCCTTACCCGACTTTCCTTTTTTGGTCGTGATCAAGACCACGCCATTTGCGGCGCGGACACCATAAATAGACTGGCTGGAAGCATCTTTGAGAATGTTCATGCTTTCAATGTCGCCCGAGTTCAGGAAGCTGATATCGTCGAACCAAACACCGTCCACCACGTAAAGCGGGTTGGCGCTACCATAAGCAGTACCGACGCCGCGGATACGGATTTGAGGAGCCTCGCCTGGTTTTCCTGAGTTATTGATCTGCACACCGGCCACTTTTCCCTGCAAACCGCTGACAGCATTCATGGAGGACTGTTTTGAAATGTCCTCGCCCTTGATCTGCACCACGGAGCCGGTAACATCCAGTTTCCGCTGAGTACCGTAACCCACGACCACCACCTCATTCAAAGCGCGGGCATCTTCCTGCAAAGCCACATTCAGGCTGGTCTGTGTTCCGACCGGCACTTCCTGGGCAATCATCCCGATCATGGAAAAAACGAGGACGGATTGTGTGGAAGGAACCTTGATGGTGTAGTTACCGTCCACGTCCGTAGGAACACCCGTGGTGGTTCCCTTTATGAGCACGCTGGCCCCTGGAAGCGGCGAACCGTCCGAGCTGGAAGTAACCTTTCCTGTGACATTGATTTCCTGAGCGAAGGTAATCGTCCCAATGCATAGGAAAACAAGTATGTACAGTAATCGTACAGTAGTTTTCATTAGTAGTTAATTGGTTGATTGAATTATTAGAAGAATTAATTGACTTCAAATATAAAACCAGCCGATCCCAGGAATCAAAAAAAGCACTACATCACCACTACATCAATGAGAATAATGCAAGGTTTAATTGAATTGAAGGCATAAATGTCGACGATTTGTACAATGGCCCTAAATGTCCATCATGAACTGAACAAGATTGGCATCCATGCTCAATCCCACTTTTTTCCTCAGGCGGTAGCGCTTTATCTCCACGCCCCGGATCGAGATTCCGAGTACGGGTGCCATTTCTTTGGTGGAAAGATTCATTCTGAGACAGGCTGCAAGGCGCAATTCGGAGGGAGAAATGGTAGGGTATAATTGTCTTAACCTTTTGAAAAACTGCTCGTGGACTTCGTCGAAATTCTGCTCGAAAAGCACCCAGTCGTCCTTGCCGGCGACATTGCGCTCGATACTATTGAGCAGTTTCTGATAATGAATGTTGGGTAGCTGCTGGCCGAGCTCTTCCTTCACTTGTTTCAGCTCGTCCCTGATCTCTTCCAGAATTTCATTTTTACGCACCACGTTGATCGCTACATTGCTGAGCTGCTGGCTTTTACTTTGAATGTCACTCTGCAACTTCTCATTTTGAATGCGCATGATCTGCCGCTCGCTGGAAAGCCGCTGCTGGCGCAATTTTTCCTCCTGCTCCTGGATAAGTCTGGTACGATGCCTGGCCAGGCGTTTTTCCTGATAATAGACCAGCCCAAGCAACGCCAGCCCCGCCAATAATGCAAAAAGTATATTGGCAAAAAGCGTTTCACGCCAGTAAGGCTGAATGCTGAATGCATAGGAAGTAACCGAATCGTTCACATTACTGCGGATTTCGAACACATAATCATTGGATTCGAGGTTCGTGAATTCTACGAAATTCTGGCTTGTCCACTCCGACCATTGATCCGTCAATCCTTTCAGACGGTATTTGTATTGAATATTCTGGCCGTATTCGGGCAAAGCATACATAATTCGCAGAGCGCGTATGTCCGATGCCAGCGCCGGTTTACCTGTCAGCGGGAAGTTTTCGGGAAGGTTACGGAGGTTGGCTACACGTCGGATCAAAGGCATGGAAATGACCTCGTCACTTTGCCGGATATAACTGCGGTTATACAGTGCATAACCATTGTCCAGACAGAAAAAGTAGTGCTGCGACGAGATCGGAATAATGGTCTCGCTGTTTCGTACCAGGCTTAATCCCAGATTTACCGGTCGGTTTTCCTGACTATAATATTCAATTCTGTTGATGAAAACTTTGAACCAATCGCCATTTGTGCCCACTCTCACTTTATATGGCTCATCGTCTTTGCTGAAATCTTTACTGACCCGCAAATGATGCTGCGCGTCGGGTTCCAGAAATGTGTTGGCAGAGCGGATATGGATCTTGTTTTTCCATTTAATGATCTCAATGCTGAATTCACTTGGGAAATCTTTCGGCGCTTTAAATTCCCGCCAGGCAGTCGCGGAATCAAGCTGCGGGGTGAGTTTCGCGGAAAAAAGCCCCTTATAGGCATGCCCGAGCCAGAATGTTCCTTTTGAATCGGTTTCAATTTGCCGCACCGGAATAGTCGGGACGGATTTTACGCGGTAGGCGTAACTCCACAACTTTTGCGCACTTTTTTTGTAAACGTGTAAACCGGTGTACGAACCTTGGAGCAGTAATGTGTCTTTCCCGGCAAATACAGGCTTGATGATCCAGCCGCCATTTATATCAGAAATTCTCTTAATACCTTGCTCTTCAATGCGATAGGTGGCGTCATTATGTCCGCATAAAAGCTGGTCGTCCAAAACCTGCAAGTTCCAGGTCTGGCCTTCCAATCCGGGCACTGGCCGGAAAGCTTCGGAAGAACCCCATTTTTTTACAAAAACACCTTTATTAGAACCCACATATAACTTCCCCCGCCAGACCGCCGCCGCATAGGTGGAGCCGAGCGGGTTGTCATTGGTTTGATAGGATACTACCGCCGACGACATTCTCACCATATCGATACCCTGGTCCAGCCCGATCCAGAGTTGCTTGCGGGCATCTTCTTCCAGCGCAAGGACGGTATTGTTCTGTAAACCAGTCTCTTTGTCAAAACGGTAAATCAGGTTTCCTGTTTTTGAAACAACATATACCCCTTTTTGAATGGTACCGAAAACCATGCTGCTGTCGCGGCTAAGAATGATCGCCCGGTTGATAATGTTCGTTTTCAGTTCCTCAGAAATCCCGATTTGCCAGGGCCGCAGGATGCCTTTGTTCCAGGTGAAAAGTCCGTGTTTGGTGGTGGTAAACAGCATGTTACCGTCGGGAAGCGGTAAAATGGAGGATACGATGGTAGTTGATAATGCTTCGGTGCCGGGCAGCGGCTGGAAGGTTTTGTCTTTTAATTCGTAAACACCTTTGCCGATGAGCGGCAGGAGGAGCCGATTGTGCACAAACCGCAAAAACATGAAATTTCCCAGGGCATTGATCTCCTCGATATTCTTCCCATCGTACCGGTAAATCTTGGCAAATGACTGAAAGTAAATGTATTGCGGCGTTTTCAGGATATGCCAGATCTCCTCGGTTTTCAGGCTGGGGAAATTCGCTTTTTTGCTCAGGGAATAATATTTCAGCCGGCCGTCAGCTTCCTTTTTCCAATAACCGAATTCCGAAAAGCCGCCTACATAAATGCGCTGCTCTTTGTGTGCAGGACGATTTAGACCACGGCCCGCCGAGGCCGGAACAGTTACTTCGTCACATAAAACTGTTCTGACAATTTGCCCGTCGGGCAGTGGATATAGCTTCCAGGTGGCGCCGTCGTATTCCAGCAGACCATCGGAATTGGCTGTGTAAATGAGATTTTCGGCACTCTGGCTTACCGACCAGTTCTGGTTGTGTGCTTTGTAAACGGAAGAAGTGTAGTTGGTCAGCGGGGGCGTTTCCTGACCGGAAACTTTGGTGAAGCTGAGGAGCAGCAACAAGAAAATAAGCCTCAGTTCGCGGGTAGGTAACTGAGCCGCATTTTGAAATAGTGTATGTGATTCCGTTCCCACAGCCAAAAAACGGGGCACCTGTTGCCAGCCGCCCCGATTAAAAATACCAGCCCTGAGGTTTTCAGGACTGGCAAATGTTGTTTGAAATTACAATGTCAATGCACCGTTCATCGAGCGGACTGCTTCCGCTGATTTTTCGAATGCTGCTTTTTCGGCATCGCTCAGGCGGAGGTTGATCACCTTCTCCCAGCCGCCGCGACCCAACACAACCGGTACGCCCATGCAAATGTCTTTCTGGCCATATTCACCATTGAGATATACGCTGCAAGGAACAATCCGTTTCTGGTTGCGCACGATGCTTTCGACCAATAATAATGTAGCCGCGCCCGGTGCGTACCAGGCCGAAGTTCCGATCAGTTTGGTCAATGTTGCGCCGCCAACCATGGTGTCTGCTGCTACTTTTTCAAGCTGCTCTGGAGACAGAAAACGACTTACCGGTATACCATTATAGGTAGCCAGTCTGGTGAGCGGGATCATGGTGGTATCGCCGTGTCCACCGATTACCATTCCGTGGATGTCGAGCGGGGAAACGTCCATCGCAAGTGCGAGGTATGTTTTGAAACGGGCGCTGTCCAGCGCGCCGCCCATCCCGATCAGGCGTTTTTTATTGATACCCGACTCTTTGAGGGCCAGGTAAGTCATGGTATCCATTGGATTGGAAACCACGATAATGATTGCTTTTGGCGAATATTTGAGGATGTTTTCAGTAACTCCTTTAACGATTCCTGCATTGATACCGATCAGTTCTTCGCGCGTCATGCCCGGCTTCCGCGGAAGTCCCGACGTGATCACGACTACGTCCGATCCTTTGGTTTTTTCGTAATCATTTGTAGAGCCGACGGGTCTGGTGTTGAAGCCGAGCAATGCAGCTGTTTGGTACATATCCAGTGATTTGCCTTCACTCACGCCTTCTTTAATGTCAAGCAAAACGACCTCCTCTGCCAGCTCGCGACGAATAATATTATCGGCAGTGGTTGCACCGACAGCACCCGCTCCTACAACAGTAATCTTCATAAAGAAATATGGTTAATTGAATAGAATTTAATGCTTTTTAAATTTTCTCCTAAAAGTAGGATACATAATTTGTTAATACCAAGGGGAATCAGATTTTTTGCCAGAAAAGTCTCAGGCGAAATCCAAAATGCAATTTTTTACGTATCTTGATAGTTATATTGGCATTTTTAACCACTTTTTATTGCTGGGTATAATGAATGATGAGTCGATGATTTCACAGATTTTAAAATCAGTTTTTTTTAAAAGCGCCAAAGGAAAAGCGGGGAGATATGCCAAGAATTCCACCCGGTTATTTGAGCTGATCAAAGACTCGGTTAGCAAGCTTCAGAAGGTTGGTTTTAAAGGAAACCTGTCGGAGTTTCAGACGAACGTGCAGCTGTTGATCAGAATGGTGCGGGCTTACGCTTCGGGAGAATACCGCGGCCTGCCATGGAGAAGCCTGATCTCGATCGTAGCGGTATTGATCTATTTTGTTTCGCCGATCGATCTGATACCCGATTTTCTGCCGTTTATCGGGGTGACAGATGACGTCGCACTGGTGGTGTGGCTGGTCAAATCGCTGAGCAACGATGTGCAGAAATTCGGGGATTGGGAGAAGCAGGCAAAAACGATTAACATAGGATAAAACAGAACCGTTTAGTAGTTTCTGTAGAAAAGAATTTTTATTTTTGTAAACATTAAAAAAGAAACAGATATGGAATCAGTAACCGTTTTGGCATTTATGGGATTAGGTGGACAAGAGATCTTTTTGGTTGCCTTGTTCGTTTTACTTTTCTTCGGTGCGAAGAAAATTCCTGAGTTGATGCGCGGTTTGGGGCAAGGTATCAATGAATTCAAGAACGCTACTAAAGACGTTAAGGAAAATATTGAAAAAAGCATGGAAGACCCCAAATAACGCTTCCATCTTATCGAAGTTATAATCAGAGCCTGTAAGCCTCAACTTATCGGCTCTGAATTTTTATTTACAACCCCACAAGAGATTTACATTGAAAGAGTATCTGACGCTAGCCGATATCCAGGAAGATTTGCGTGAAGGAGGTTTGACCTGCGTCCAGTTAGTTGATCATTATCTGCAAAAAATCGAGTCCAATAAACATCTCAACGCTTTCGTCGAAGTGTATGGCGAAGAGGCAAAAATGGCCGCCATGGCTGTGGACGAGAAGATAACAAGCGGCAAAGCCGGCAAACTGGCCGGGCTTGTTCTGGGACTTAAAGACGTACTTTCTTATCAAGGTCACGGTGTGCAGGCAGGGAGCAAAATCCTTGAAGGCTACCAGGCACCTTATACCGCTACCGCAGTGCAGCGATTGCTCGATGAAGATGCGATCGTGATCGGCCGGCAAAATTGCGATGAATTTGCGATGGGTTCTTCCAATGAAAATTCATCCTTCGGCCCTGTACTGAATGCTGCGGACGTTACCAAAGTACCAGGCGGATCATCCGGCGGCTCGGCGGTGGCTGTGCAGGCGGGCATGTGCCACGCGTCTTTGGGTAGCGATACCGGCGGATCTGTGCGGCAGCCGGCAGCATTTTGTGGCGTGGTGGGTGTAAAACCGTCCTACGGCCGCGTTTCCCGCTACGGATTAATCGCCTATGCCTCCTCCTTCGACTGCATCGGTCCGATCACAAAAAGTGTGGAAGATGCTGCGCTGATTCTGGAAATCATGGCCGGAGCGGATGATTTTGACAGCACGGTTTCTGAAAAGCCGGTACCTGCATACACCTCAGCATTGAACTGGACTGGAAAAGCCCGGATCGGGTACATTCAGGAAGCGATTGAAAGTGAGGCAATATCTTATGAAATCAGGCAACAGACGATTGAAGTTTTGAACCGTCTGCGCGCTGAGGGGCATGAAGTGGAGCCGGTGAAAATTTCGCTGCTGGATTCCTTGCTGCCCACTTATTACATTTTAACAACTGCCGAGGCAAGTTCCAACTTGTCCCGGTTTGACGGCGTACGTTACGGATACCGGAGTCCGGAGTCGAAAGACCTGGAATCGATGTATAAAAAGACGCGTACCGAAGCTTTTGGCGATGAAGTGAGGAGACGGATACTCTTGGGTACTTTTGTACTGAGCGCAAATTATTATGACGCATACTATACCAAAGCGCAACGCGTTAGAAGATTGGTGCGGGAGGAAACGGACAAGTTCTTTAAGCAGTTCGATTTTCTGATTTCGCCGGTAACCCCAACAACTGCTTTTACGATCGGAGAAAAAACGGAAGATCCTTTACAAATGTATCTCGCCGATATCTTCACAGTGCAGGCAAATGTGGTTGGAAACCCGGCCGTATCAATTCCCAACGGTCTGGACGACAACGGAATGCCGATTGGAATTCAAATAATGGCTCCTTATTTTGGTGAAGAAAAAATGCTTGCTTTTACGAGCTATCTTACCAGGTTGAATAATAAGGTTGCCATCGAGTACAATACAAAACAATAGGTTACTTAACTGCTTTTTAGCAGTTTTTTGCGATCTTGCTCTCTGAGCGTTGTTTGTATCTAACCAAAGGTTTTAAGAAAATTATCGTGCCAGAATGACGGGCCACTAGCGGAAAGTTATTCGGTCAAAGATTTTTTGTGACCATAAAGCAAAATGTGCAAAAGAGATTATTCTGATTCATCAGGAAATCAAGAAGGATTATTTATCTGTAAGTGATTCATAAACAGATATTAGCCATTGAAAAAACCGTGAATTGATTAACCTTCAAAAAACATTATTGATGAGGATTTCGACAAAAGTGTTGTGGCTCGGAGCCATGTGTTTGGGAAGCTGGATCACGCCATCCATGGCCATGGTTCCACAAGAGAAGTTAGCCGCCGAGTCAGATACCCTGGAAAAAAATACTCAGGCAGAGGCA
This sequence comes from Dyadobacter luticola, assembly GCF_005860805.1. Taxonomy (GTDB): domain Bacteria; phylum Bacteroidota; class Bacteroidia; order Cytophagales; family Spirosomataceae; genus Dyadobacter; species Dyadobacter luticola. The sequence goes on from NZ_VCEJ01000004.1 coordinate 843,422, forward strand.
TTGCTGCCTTATTTGCCGGAAGTGGAGGAAATCGGGCCAAACCCCTCGGTACCCGAAGCTTTGTTAAAAGAACGGTTTGCAAAGCTTGAAAAAGAGATTCCCCTGCGTTACCACAAGTCTTCCCACGAGTTTGTAGAATATTTTATTTACAAAAAGGCGGAGTTTACCCAAACCATGATGGAGCGAATGCCGCTCTATTTCCCTCTTTTTGAAAAAGCACTGCAAAAGCACGGTCTTCCTACCGAGCTGAAATACCTTTCCATGATCGAGTCGGGACTTAACCCGACGATTATTTCCCATGCACGTGCCGGTGGCTTGTGGCAATTTATGCCTGCAACCGGGCGGGAATTCGGTCTTTATCAGGATAAATACATTGACGAGCGTTTCGAGCCGGCAAAAGCGACTGAGGCCGCCTGCCAGTATCTTGCGCAGCTTTACCGCATTTTTGGCGACTGGGAATTGGCGCTGGCTTCTTACAACACAGGCCCGGGTAATGTAAAGCGCGCGATGCGTCGCTCACGTGGTACCACATTCTGGACCATTTATAATGTGCTTCCAAAAGAAACCCGCTCGTATGTTCCGCAATATGTGGCGATGAATTATATGATGAACTTCGGTTATGATCACGGCATTTATCCAAGAAATACCGAATTCCAGATTCCGAATGATACCATCCACATTAACGGTTACATTGACCTGGCGGCATTTTGCCAGCAAAGCAGCATCAATTTCGAAGACCTTAAAAAGCTGAACCCGCAGATCACCAAGACGATCCTGCCTGACCAGACGAGGGATTTTGTGTTGAAAGTGCCGAGTGTACAATACACGTATTTTGTAAGTAACAGGAACACCATCATGGATTCCTGCACAAGAAGATTTACCGCCGCAGGATTACTTATTGCAAAGGTTGACAGCACGAAAGTTGATTCGCTGGGTGCAAATCCATCCTTTCCTTATGCCCTGGCAAGTAACAGTACTTCATCCGACGACGAAGAAGAGGATGAAATGGAAGAAGCGCCGGTTAGCAGCAACAAAACCAAAAAGTCGTCGCATACCGTACGCCGGGGGGAAAACCTGGGTGCGATTGCCCGGAAGTACCATGTTTCAGTAGCTGAACTAAGACGCTGGAACCACATTCGCAGAAACGATATTCGCAGAGGGCAGAGACTTGCTATTTACAAAGAAGTGAAAGTAGCGGCGCCAGCTAAGACTACCACCCGCGTAGCACTTGCGAGCTATCGTGCCGAGGAGCAGCCTGCCAGAAAAGACCGTCACATCCGCAAACGTTACCATACTGTTCAGAAAGGCGATACGCTTTGGATCATTTCCCAGCGTTACGGACTGGAAATTGGGCAGTTGAAGAAGCGTAACAGGATCAGGGGAAACTCTATCAAGCCGGGTCAAAAACTGATCATTTCAAGCTAGTGAACAAGAGTCACAAAATGCACATACTATATATATGATTGCCTACGTTAACGGAACTGTAACCTATAAAGATCCGGCATACGCCATTATCGATGTAAACGGAATAGGCTATGAAGTACGCATTTCATTGCAAACCTACACATCCCTCCCGGACCTGGGCGAACGTTGCAAACTGGTAACGTTTCTGAATATACGGGAGGATGCGCACGTACTTTACGGCTTTTGGGGAAATGATGAAAAAAAGCTTTTTCTAGACCTTGTCGGCATTTCAGGGATAGGTCCCTCCACAGCGCTGGTCATGCTTTCTTCACTTTCCTCGTCCGAAATCAGGCAGGGTATCATTGATGAAGACCTTCGCCTGATACAATCGATCAAAGGGATCGGGTCAAAAACTGCTCAACGCGTTATCCTGGAATTGAGAGATAAAATGCGCAAGGAAGAGCTGGTGTCAACAGGTCCAAAATCCTCAGAAACATCTTCCGGAACATTAAGAAATGAAGCTTTGGCTGCTTTGGTAACATTGGGTATACCCAAAGCCACCGCAGAAAAGAGTGTGGACGCTATTATCAAGCGTGAAGGACAAAACATTACCGTGGAAAATTTAATAAAACTGGCGCTGCGTTAACCAGTACAGCAATGATATTTGAAGAAACTCTTTACGATAGTAAGATCGTTTCGATGGCTTTAATTACAGGTATAACCTTCTCTAAATAAGTATATTACCTTGTCATCAACGATATACTCATTTTTATTTAAAGTCATAAGCATTTCAACCGTAGCAGTGTTGCTCGCCAACGTTTCGGTTGATGTGGACGATCCGTATTCCAAGAATGCCCAGGAGTGGGCGGTGCTGGCAGACACGATCAGGGACGACACGACCAAGAAAAACCTGGACCGTTCCGGAAATCAGCTGATCATGCGCTGGAAAGATTATTATTCCAACCGGATCGCCGAACCCCGCCCCAGATCGCCGCTTTACCTGCGCGATCCTGCCAACATTTCTACCAACATTGTACTCGACAGCGCCGGGAAAATTGCGGTTTCTGAGAAAGTCAAGACACCTTCCGGTAACCTGAATTTCCGTACGCCCGAGCGCATGGACCTGGAAACGTATGATAAGATATTAGAAGACCGGGCATTCAAAAGTTTGCTGCGCGAATATGCCGGTCGGCAAGACGGTAACAGTGCGTTGGGTGCCAGGGGTTTGCTGCCGAAGCTGGACATTCCACCCGGGCTCTCCAAACTTTTGGGGGACGATTTTATCAATTTCAAACCGACCGGTTTTGTTTCGCTGGACCTGGGTTTGATGCACCAGTTCCTGGATAACCCCTCTATCCCGATCCGGCAGAGACGCAATACACAATTCATCTTCAACGAGCAGATCAGCATCAACTTCGATGCGAAACTGGGCGATCAGCTGGGTTTTCAGACCAACTTTGATACGAAGGCAAACTTCAACTTCGAGAATGCAATCAAGCTGAATTATAAGAACCCGGAGGAAAGTTTTATCCGGAAAATTGAAGCGGGTAACATCAACTGGGCGATCAACAGTCAGCTGATACCGGGTGTCCAGAATTTGTTTGGTTTAAAAACAGATTTTCAATTCGGAAGACTGAGCGCCACGTTTGTCGCCTCGCAGCAAAAATCCAGTAAAGAAAGAATTGTACTAAGGGGCGGAGCGCAGAACAGGGATTTTGAGCTTAGGGCAGATACTTACGATGAAAACCGTAACTTTTTCCTTTCCCAGTATTTCAGGAACAGATACGAATCCTCTTTACAAAACACGCCCACGATTACTTCCGGCCTGGCTATAACCCGGATTGAAGTATATGTTACCAACCGTACAACCACCACAGAGTCCCTGAGAAACGTGGTCGGTTTTGCAGATTTGGGTGAGCCTGCTCCCTACAAATCAGCCAACCCCAGCCTGCAACCTATACGCGCCACGTCGCCCGCTGATAATGCGGCAAACGGTCTTTATGCAACATTGACATCCAATGATGCTTTCAGGCAGGTTGATAACACCAACAGTGCAATCACGAGTCTCGGTCTCGAAAAAACGCTTGACTATGAATTATTAAGGGGTGCAAAAAGGCTTGTGTTGGACCGGGACTACACATTTCACCCCCAACTTGGATATGTAACCTTGACCAATGCGCTCAGGAATGACGAGGTGCTGGCGGTTTCTTACGAGTATACATTAAATGGTCGCGCGTACAAAGTGGGGGAGCTCACCGAGGATTACCAGGCGCGGCGGGATAATGAGGTGATCGCGCTGAAATTGCTGAAATCGTCCACGATTAGAAACAATACCAAGCTGCCGATGTGGGATTTGATGATGAAAAACATCTATTCACTCGGGACCAGCCAGATCGACAAGCAGGGATTTCAGTTGCGGATCATTTACAAAGATGACCAGACCGGGATTGATAACCCGAATTTGCAGGAAAGTAGCATTGCCAACATTCCGCTGATCCGCCTCGCAGGTTTGGACAGATTGAACCCGGTGAATGATCTTCAACCCGACGGTAACTTCGACTTTGTGGACGGTATCACGATGGATAGTAAATCGGGCCGCATCATTTTCCCGGTACTCGAACCATTTGGCTCCAACCTTTCGCGAAAATTCGGTGCGGGCGAGGACCAGTTCAGGAATAAATATGTGTTCAATGAGCTGTACCGCACGACGATGATCGATGCGCAGCAAATCACGGAGCGTAATAAGTTTTTTATCAAAGGTACCTACCAGTCTAGTGGTGGAGCCGAGGTGCAACTGCCTTTTGGCGTGCTCGAAACTTCGGTGACCGTAACTTCCGGCGGCGTTCCGCTTTCGCCTGGCTCCGATTACATTGTCGAAGCGCAGATCGGGCGGGTGAGAATTTTGAATAGCAGCGTCTTCAATTCGGGGCGGGAAATCGTGATCGAATATGAGCGGCCGGATATGTTCCAAAACCAGATCCGCTCCTTGCTGGGAACACGTCTCGATTATGTGGTGAACCGTGACCTGGCGATTGGGGCGACAATCATGAAGTACCGTGAAAGAACCGCCGGCTTTTTATCCAGGGTATCAATTGGAAATGAGCCGGTGAATAATACGATGCTCGGTTTCGATGTGAATTTCCGCAAAGATGTGCCTTTCCTGACCCGCTGGCTGGATGCGCTCCCGCTTTTGCAAACCAAGGAAATGTCGAGCATTCAGTTTAAAGGGGAATTTGCGAAGCTTTTACCAGGTGTTTCAAAAGATGTGAATAACCGTTCACTGGTCGATGATTTTGAAGCTGCCCGTACCATTTATGACCTTTCCCGCCAGCCTCAAAAATGGCGTCTTGCCTCAGTACCTACTTCATTCAGACAAGGTTTGGATGGAAAAACGCTGAATTATGGATACAAGCGGGCGAAAATTTCGGCCTACACCGTAGATAACATTTTTGGTGGAACACAAGGATTAGGGGGCGGATATACACCACCCGCCAACATTGAAGAAGATGATCGGAAATTCTTCTATGAAAGACTTTTCCTGCCCAATGAGATTTTTCCAAACCGCGCCATCGCCGGACTTGTCACTTATCCGCAGCAAGTATTGGACATTGCCTATTATCCGAGCGAGCGGGGGATGTACAACTATAATACGGACTTAACTGTGGACGGACGTCTGAAAACCCCGCGTGCTAACTTTGGGGCGATCAGCCGGGCGATTACTTCGGACAATGATTTTGATAATGCCAACATTGAAAGCATTGAATTCTGGATGCTGGACCCGTTTATCCCTGGTGAAAATGGTGTGATCAGGGATGGATTTGAAGGTAAAAATAATACTACAGGCGGAAAGCTGGTTTTCAACCTCGGTGACATTTCGGAAGATGTAATCCCGGACGAACGCTACAATTTTGAAAATGGTCTGCCGCTGGTGCCGAAGCAAGTGGGCGTGAATGTGGATTCGACTGCCTGGGGATATGCTACCAAATCGCAATATCTGATCAATGCATTCAGCAACGAATCCGGTGCGAGGGAGAAGCAGGACATTGGTTTGGATGGTTTGTCCAGTGAAGAGGAGCGCAACTTTTTCCGGAATTATATCAGCCGATTACCTGCGAATTTGACACCTGCGGCCAGGGAAAAAATCCTGGCTGACCCTTCCGGTGATGATTTCAAATTTTTCCTCGGTGCCGATCTTGATAGCGCGAATGTGAAAGTTTTGGAACGCTATAAAAATTACATTGGCATGGAGAACAACTCCCCTGAAAGCCAGGGCAGGGCCACCGATGTGACGCCAGCTTCGACAAATGTGCCCGATGGGGAGGATATGAATGTTGACAATACCATCAATGATAATGAAGCTTACTACGAATACGAAATTGACCTGAAACCGAATCAGCTCGCAATCGGAAACGGATACATTGTTGACAAAACCGAAACAAACGGCCAGAACTGGTATCTTTTCCGCGTACCGATCAAGGAATTTTCGGGTGTGGTAGGGAACATGAATGGTTTCAAGTCGATCCGTTTTATGCGGATGTATTTGACTGATTTCCAGCAGCCTGTGGTACTTCGTTTTGCGCAGTTGCAAATGGTGGGGCAGCAGTATCGGAAATACACTTCCAACCTCGACGCGCCTGGTTTGCAAGAAGTTCCTGAGCCTTATGATGCCAAGTTTACGGTTGGTACTGTGAGTATTGAGGAAAACAGCGACGCAAGAGGTGGCTTAAATAAATACATTTACAACATACCTCCGGGCTGGATACGTGACCAGGACAACACGCAGCGTCCTCCTTTGCTGCTGAATGAGCAGTCTATGAGCCTTTGTGTTACGGACTTGCGCGACGGGGATTCCCGGGCGGTTTATAAGAATGTCAACCTGGATCTGTTGTTCCGCAAGAGATTGAGAATGTATGTTCACATGCAGAACGAGCAAAGTGAAGACGGCATGGTGGGCGCATTCATGCGAATCGGAACGGACCTTACGCAAAACTACTATGAAATAGACCTCTCAGCTTTACGTGCTACCCGTCCATCCGCGACAGAGCGCGAGGAAATCTGGCCGGAAGGAAATGAAATTAACATCGCGTTGAATGATCTGATTAATGCTAAGGCATTGCGGAACAGACAGATCGACAAAAACCTGAGTGTACCTTACACAATTTTGTCGTCGGACGGCCGGTACAAGCTGACCGTTGTAGGTAACCCGGATTTGAGTACGGTGCGGGTGATGATGATCGGGATGCGGAACCCGAAATCGAATGATGAGCGCCCCAAAACATTCTGTCTTTGGGTGGACGAAATGCACGTCGAAGGTTTTGATGACACAGGTGGTATCGCAGCCATCGCGCAGCTGAATGCGAAGCTGGCGGATTTTGCAACTTTAACGGCTTCGGGTAGGATCGAGACATTCGGCTTCGGCAGTGTGCAGCAGCGCATTGGGGAGCGTTCCCGGAATTTTACGCAGGAGTACGGCGTGTCGTCCAACATTGCACTGGACAAATTGTTACCCGCGCAGTGGGGTTTCAGCATACCATTATTTGTGAGTTACGACAGGCGAAATGTCAAGCCGCATTTTAACCCGCTCGACCCGGATACGCCGCTCGAAACCTCGCTGGATAATTTGCTGAGCGACGAAGAACGCGACGGTTACCGGCGGATGGTGGAAGAAAATGCCGTCAAGCGAGGGTTCAACTTCTCGAATGTCCGGAAGATCAAGACGAAGCCGGGAGCGAAAATGCATTTCTTTGATTTTGAAAATTTTGCGTTTACCTACGCTTTCAGCGACGACAAGCGGCGAAATGTGCTGACGCAGGAATATACCCAGCGGTCGTACAAGGCCGGGATCAATTATACTTACAGCAGCCAGCCGAAGCCTTTTGAGCCTTTTAAAAACTGGAAATCGACCAGCCGGTGGACGGAGCTGATCCGGGATATCAATGTGACATTGCTGCCGAATATGGTTTCGGTGCGGACGGATGTGGACCGTCGTTTTCTGAAAACGCAATTGAGAAATGCCGACCTTACCATCGACGGTATTCAGCCGCTTTACGAGAAATATTTCTGGTTTAACCGCTACTACGATTTCGGCTGGAACCTTACTCGGAATATGACATTGACTTACAAAGGTTCGGCCAACTCGATCATCGATGAGCCGATGGGTGACATTAATACGGCTGCCAAAAAGGATTCTTTGTGGAACAATTTCAAAAAGCTAGGCAGGATCAAAAACTTTGACCAGCGAATTGACTGGACTTACCGCCTGCCGCTGGATAAAATTCCGCTGGTAGACTGGATGACAGCCGATTACAAGCATACCATCACCTACCAATACCAGGCAAATGCTTTGGGATTGAAAGATACGACCGGTCTTCCGTTTGGTGACATTATCCGGAATAGCCGTGAGCGTGGCGTAACCGGTAAAGTGGATTTTGTGCTGCTTTACAACAAACTGCGATATCTGAAATTTGCAAATACACCTTCTCAGGCGCGTAAAAACTTTGCAAGAAGCCCGGGTGACATTGAGGAAATCGATATGCGCACGACGGACATTCTGAAAAACCTGACCAGGGCATTGATGACCGTCCGCGGGATCAATGTGAGTTATACTGTTTTGGAAACCACCGCATTGCCGGGTTACCTGCGTGCGCCAAAGTATTTTGGAATTGATAATACTAATGCGCCGGGATTACCATTTGTACTGGGACAGCAAGACCGGAATTTCCAGATAAAGGCTGCGGAAAAAGGCTGGATCACGAAAAGCAAGGAGCAGAATATGCCTTTCCAGCAAACCATTTCCAAGAATTTTTCGGCTAATACTACTTTGGAACCATTCAAGGATTTCAGGCTGATCATTGAAGCGCGATTGACGCGGCAGGACGCCTACCAGGAATTTTACCGGCCCGACGAAGGCGAAAGTTTTGTTTCCCAAAGCCCGCTGCGGAATGGTCAGTTCAGTATGTCGTTTATGTCTTTCCGGACTGCCTTTGCCAAAATGCGGCGTGATAATTCCTCACCCGTTTTTGACAAATTCAGGGCGTACCGGGCCATTCTCCGTGATCGGCTTAACAATGAAAACCAGAGTGGCGGTGAGTATAATGAGACTTCGCAGGATGTGTTGATATCGTCGTTTTTTGCAGCCTACACTGGCAAAGATCCGAACACGGTGCGCACTAACCCATTCCTGAAATTCCCGATGCCTAACTGGGATTTCAGCTATAATGGTCTGTCCCAACTTCCTGCATTCAAGAAGTTTTTCAGCTCTTTTACATTGAAACACAAGTACATGTCCAATTACAGCGTGGGAAATTTCACTTCTTCGCTGGACTATGAGGCGCTTTACGTGAACCTGGCGGTGACCGGATATCCGCTGTCTTCGCGATTGAATGATCTTGGACAGTACATTCCGGTTTTCGCGATGAGCACCATTACTTTATCCGAAAAATTCCAGCCGCTGGTGGGCGTGGAGTTCAGGACGCAGAGCCGGATTACTGCCCGGATGGAGTATAACCGCGACAGGACGGTGGCGCTGAACCTTTCCAACTCGCAGGTGGCAGAGCTTTTCAACCAGGATGTTACGATCAACATTGGCTTTACGAAAAACAATGTACCGCTGCCTTTCAAGATCAATGGTGTCAAGAAAAAGCTGAAAAATGACATGACGATGCAGCTCGGCCTGACATTCAGGGATACCCGCTCGATCCAGCGGAAATTCGACGGCGAGAACATTCCGATTGCGGGTAACATTAACTTCCAGCTCCGCCCGACGGTCAATTATATGGTCAATAACCGTCTCAGCCTTCAATTCTATTTCGACCGGACATTCAATGATCCACTCGTTTCCAACTCGTTTTACCGGGCCAGTACGTCGGGCGGGGTGCAGTTAAAGTTCAATTTGGCCGAATAGAATTTTGATTTGGAAAATACACCCAGCATCCTGTAATTTGCGGTTCAAAGATGTTTAAACTTACCTGATCAAATCATGAATTTCCCGTCAGATATAAAGTACACAGAAGATCACGAATGGATTCGTATTGAAGGGGATACAGCCATCATCGGAATTACGGACCATGCGCAGAATGAACTGGGTGACATTGTGTACGTTGACATTAATACGATCGGGGACGCACTTCAAAAAGGGGAAATTTTTGGTTCGGTTGAAGCGGTAAAAACCGTTTCGGACCTTTTTATACCGGTTGCGGGCACAGTGCTCGAAGTAAATGAGAAACTGGACGGTGAACCGGAACTGGTGAATACAGATCCTTATGGCGAAGGCTGGATGGTGAAGATCAGTTTGACTGACATTGACGATCGGGGTGGTTTGTTATCGGCCGAAGATTACCAAAAGTTTATAGGTGCCTGATTTTTAGGTTTGAAGCTCCATTAAGGAGCTTTTTTTTTGAAACCGGCTTTTTATCTGACACCGGTCATTCGTTTAAATGAACATGAAATTATTAATTCGCTCAGTTCGAATAGTTGATAAAAAATCCGCCTTCAACGGTCAGGTGAAAGACCTGCTGGTGGAGGATGGAAAAATAAAGGAAATCGGTTCACAGCTTTCGGGTGATGGGGCAGAGGTGGTAGAAGTGGACGGGCTTTGCGTGTCGCCAGGATGGGTGGATATGCGCGTCGCGTCGCGTGATCCGGGATTTGAACATAAGGAAGACCTTACTTCGGTACGCGCAGCAGCGGCGCACGGCGGTTTTACGGAAATCGTATTGTTGCCAAACAGCCAGCCGGTTGTGCATAGCAAGGACACATTGAACTACATCCGCCAGTCGGGACAGGGCGGGCTGGTGAAATTGCACGTGGCGGCAGCAGTTACCCGCAATGCCGAGGGCGCCGATTTTACCGAAATGATCGACCTTCACCACGCCGGGGCGATCGCTTTTACAGACGGCGAGCATCCAGTGCAGAATGCCGATCTTTTTCTGAAAACGATCCAGTATCTCGCCCCGCTGAATGCTTTGCTGATGAACCGCCCGGAAGACCGGCAGCTCACCCTGTACGGACAAATGCATGAAGGCGTCACCAGCACATTGATCGGCATGAAGGGAATGCCTGCACTCGCCGAGGAAATGATGCTGACGCGAGATTTGAAACTGCTGGAATATGCGCTTGAAAAAAGCATGTATCAGTCGGATGTTCCAACGCTGCACATTTCACTTTTATCATCGGCAGTAGCAGTAGAACTGGTAAGGCAAGCCAAGCAAAAAGGCCTGCCGGTATCCTGCGACATTGCGGCGCACCAGCTGGCTTTTGAAGATAAAGACCTGATTGATTTTGATACAAACCTGAAAGTAAACCCGCCTTTCCGCTCGGCAGAAGATTTGTCGGCATTGAAAGTAGGACTTGCAGACGGTACCATCGACGCGATTGTTTCAGACCACAATCCGCACGACGAGGAAAGTAAAAATCTGGAATTTGACCATGCGGATTTTGGTATAACCGGCCTGGAAACTGCATTTGCGCTAGCAACAATGCATAGTGGGTTGAGTTTGGAAAATGTGGTTGAAAAACTCACTTCCGCACCAAGACATATCCTCCGACTTTCCGAAGTTGAACTAGCGGAGGGTGCTAATGCTAACCTCACATTCTTCACACCGGACGAGGAATGGACATTTGAAAAAACCTACTCGAAATCCAGGAATACACCTTTTTTGGGACAAAAGTTGAAGGGAAAAGTAAAAGGTGTAGTTAATAATGGAAAACAGGAGTGGTATTTATGAAATCGATCATTGCATATTTTAATAAACCCATATTAAAACTTTCGCTGCTTTTTGGCCTGGTGACAGGTATTTTGGTATTCATCTTCTTTTTAGGATTGTACGCGATCGGCATTGTGCCGCTGGGAAATAATAAGGTGCTGGACTTCGGGATCCACGTGATCATGATCGCGGGCGCGTGCTGGTATTACCGTAAAAAAGTCGGAAACGGGCTTTTGCACCTCTGGGAAGGATTGACGATCGGATATGTAGTCAATACGATTGGTGCCTTGATTGCTGGCTGGCTGATTTACTTTTTTGTCACTTACATTGATCCACAGGTTTTTACAGACTATCTCACGCAGATGAAATCGCTGATGATGGCTGGCCGGACGGAACTGGTAAAGAACATTGGGCAAGCGGAATTTCTAAGAATGTACAATGATGTGGGGACGATGCAGCGGTCGGAGATTGTGATGGATGAGGTAAGTAAGAAAACCGTGATGGCGATCATTCCGATTTTGGTTATTTCTCTGATTTTCAGGAAACAAGATTACGGCGTTTATCAAAACAAACGATAGAAATCATTGCTATGGAAGAAAAAGTATCTACTGCACGCTTCGCTTTAAAATACGGGGCACTGGGCGCTGTTGTGATCATGATTTACACAACAATCCTGAATGTGGCAGGTCTCGCGCAAAACAGAATGCTGGGTTTTTTATCCTTCGTATTCATGATTGTGGCCATCGTGCTAGCGTTGAAGGAGTTTAAGGAAGAAAATAAGGGATTTTTGTCCTACGGCGAAGGATTGGGACTTGGGTCGTTGTTATCGGCGGTGATGGGGTTGCTGACCTCGGCATTTACAATGTTTTACACCCAGTTTATTGATAATACCATTATGGCGCAGACGCTGGATAAAATGCGCGAGGAGCTGGAAAGGCAGGGAAAAAGTGATTCCGAGATCGATACCGCGATGGAGCTTTCGCAGAAATTTATGTCCCCGGGCATCTTATTCGTTTTCGGCGTTTTTAGCTACCTGATATTCGGTTTCATCCTTTCGCTCGTGATCGCAGCTATCATGCGTCGCGAAAAACCGGTTTTTGATTGATTCAAGCTTCATCATACTTAATAAAGTGCTGGCAGTTTTTAACAAGGAGATAGGCAGTTTTTTCAATTCGCTCATCGCATACATTGTGATGGCGGTTTTCCTGATTGCCATCGGGCTCATCGTCTGGGTTTTTCCGGAATCCAATGTCCTCGATTATGGTTATGCAGATCTCGGATCCTTTTTCAGCCTCGCACCTTATGTATTGATTTTCCTGATCCCGGCCATTACTATGCGCTCGCTGGCGGAAGAATCCCGCACCGGAACATTGGAATTATTACTCACCAAACCGCTGCGAAATGCCGACCTGGTGATCGGGAAATTCCTGGCAAACTGGGCGCTGGTGCTGCTCACCTTACTTCCCACGGTCATTTATTATTTCAGTATTTATCAACTCGGAAACCCGGAAGGCAACATTGATTCCGCCTCCGTTTTCGGCTCTTACATTGGCCTGCTGCTGTTTAGCGGCGTCGTGGTTTCGATGGGGATCTGGTCGAGTTCTTTGAATGATAATCAGATCGTTGCCTTCATTCTGGGCGTGTTTCTGGCGTTTATCTGGTACATCGGTTTCGGGGCGCTCTCTTCGCTGCTAGGGACGGGGATTTTTGCCCAGCTGTTTTCCTGGGCTTCCCTGGATGCGCAGTACCAGGCTTTGGGAAAAGGCGTCGTCGATTCCCGCAATGTCGTCTACTTATTCAGTATGATGGCACTTTTTATCTTCCTGACCCTCTGGCGCGTAGAAACGCTAAGAAAGTAAGAAGCTTTTCCGGTTTGTTGATCTAATCCGGTGTGTTGCACGTATATCACTAAAAAACACACTAAGATGAGAGCATTAAATGTGCGAATGGGTGCGCCGCAGGAAAGGCGGGCTTTTGTAGTTTTCGGAACGCGGCAGGCGGGGTCAATAATTTGGAATTCGCCTGCGCTGTTCTACGGAAATTTTACTAGATTGCCAGCAACTAAGTTACAATTAAAAGTTAAGCAACTCTTGGCGACCAGCAAGGTAAAATACTCGGAGGAGGAATTGGTGGCGGCTCTAAAGCGAAACGAGCGCACCGCTTTCGAATTCTTGTACGACCATTACTCAGGGGCTCTGTTTAATATCATTTCAAAGACTTTGAGGGACGAGGAGAAAGCCGCCGACGTGTTACAGGAATCCTTTTTGAAAATCTGGAAGAACATTGCTTCTTATAATCCGGAGAAAGGCCGACTGTTCACTTGGATCATGAATATTGCGCGAAACGGTGCGATAGATGCGGTGAGAGTGGAGGGGAGAAAGCCGGTAATGGATGATATCGAAGACAGGGTTGTGCTGAATGAGCGTGACGTATATGAAGATTCGCAAGCATCCAGTTCGGAAATGAAGGCCATTGTGAATCTGTTGCGGCCTGAACGAAAAGTACTCATTGATATGGCCTATTTTCAGGGCTATACCCATGAAGAAATATCGGAAGAGCTTAGCATTCCGTTAGGTACGGTGAAATCGCGGATCCGGACAGCATTACAAGAGTTAAAACAATACTTTGCAGTATGAATATCCAAGCCTACATAGAGTCCGGCATATTAGAGGAATATGTATTGGGCACTGTTTCTCCCCAGGAAAAGCAGGAGGTGGAGTGTATGTCGCATATTTATCCTGAAATCAAGGAAGAACTGTTACGTACCGAGAGCGCGCTTGAAGAATATGCATTGAAGCATCAGACTGCACCGCCAGCTTCATTGAAAGAATCGCTTTTTGCTAAAATGAACTTCGACGCCGCCCTGGATGCAGAGGAAACGCCGATCAAGGATTTGACCAGTGATTACGTAGAAACGATTAGCGGAACAACTGAAACCGAAGATACCAGAAGCGAAGATCCGAAAGTGATCGACAATGTTTTTGACAGGGTTGAAACCAAGGAAATAACCCCGCTCTGGGCGAAAATAACGGTAGCAGCCGCAATTTTGCTGGCTGTTTTTGCAGGATATTCAGCGTCTCAGATGTCGAAGCTGAAAGGAACAAATGAGGAGCTTGCCACGGAATTGAGCGGCATGAAATCTGAAATGTCAACCTTAAAGCGGGATTTTGATTATAACCAGTTTTTGACCAGCCTTTATCGTAGTCCGGAAGTAAAAACGGTCCATCTGGCAGGACTTCCTAAATCTCCTCAGAGCTCGGCGTCCGCATTCTGGAACCAGAAAACAAATGAGGTGATGCTGGATGTGCAAAACCTTCCCGCCGCGCCCGCAGGCAAGCAATACCAGCTTTGGAGCATTGTGGATGGAAAACCGGTGGATATCGGGATGCTGGAAAACCAGTTTTCCGGGAAGGTTTTGAGAATGAAAAACACCAAACCCGGCTCCGTAGCATTTGCGATCACACTTGAAAAAGAAGGCGGCGTGCCAAGTCCGACGATGGAGGAAATGTATGTGATGGGAAAGGTAAGTTAACTGTGATGGGTAAAGTAAGTGTTAACATTGTCATGCTGAGCGGAGTCGAAGCACGCTACTGGCTCGGCACTATGCCTTTTTTGCTTCCTGCCTAGCCAGTGACGTGCTTCGACTCCGCTCAGCATGACAAATGGAAATAACAATTTAGTTTAAAAGATGAAGCGCAGAAGCTTTCTAGGAAACATAGCACTCACCATTGCAGTAATAAATAACATTAAAGGTTCGGCTCAACAGTCCGAACCTTTTTTGCGTGAAAACAAACCGCAAGAAATACTCGGTGCAGATCTGGTAGTTGTTGGCGGAGGCCTCGGCGGCTGTGCCGCCTCGCTCGCCGCATTAAGAAACGGACTAACCGTAATCCTTACCGAAGAAACCGACTGGCTCGGCGGCCAGATTTCCCAGCAAGGCGTCCCGCCGGACGAGCATCAGTGGATCGAGACGCACGGCGCGCCAAAAGCGTACCGCGATTTCCGCAATGCAATCCGCGAATATTATATCAAACATTATCCCCTCACCGACGAAGCCAAAAGCCGCAAATACCTCAATCCTGGCGATGGGGCGGTGTCGCGGATTTGCTGTGAGCCGCGTGTGGCGGTGGCGGTGCTGAACGAGATGTTGGCGCCTTACCTCAGTTCCGGCAGGCTTACACTCCTCACCGAGCACAAAGCCGTGTCCGCCGAAGTGCAGGGCAACCGCGTGAAATCGCTCGATGTGGTGAGCACGCGCACGGGGAGGCGGGTTACTTTGTCGGCGCCGTATTTTGCCGATGCTACGGAGCTGGGCGACCTGCTGCCCATGACCGGCACCGAGTTCGTCACCGGCACCGAGTCCAAAGCCGAAACCGGCGAGCTCCACGCGCCAGAGAAAGGTAACCCCGACAATGTGCAGGCATTCACAATGTGCTTCGCGATCGACTACCGACCGGGCGAAAACCACGTCATCGAAAAGCCCGCGGAATATGATTTTTGGCGAAACCATGTCCCCAAAATGAGCAAACCCTGGTCGGGCAGGCTGCTGGACCTGGCGTACTCCAATCCCAAAACCCTCGAACCGAAAACGCTCGGTTTCCACCCCGAGGGCATCAAAACTGGCGACGCGCTCAACCTCTGGCTGTACCGCCGCATCATCAGCCGCCAGAACTTCACGCCCGGCACCTACGCGGGCGACATCACGATTGTCAACTGGCCGCAAAACGATTATATGCTCGGCAACCTCATCGGCGCCAGCGAAAAATATTTCCGCAAGCACGTCGACCGCGCCAAACAGCTCAGTCTCTCGCTCCTCTACTGGCTGCAAACCGAGGCCCCGCGCCCCGACGGCGGCAAAGGTTGGCCCGGCATCCGCCTCCGGAAAGACATCATGGGCACCGACGACGGCCTCGCCAAATACCCCTACGTCCGCGAATCGCGGCGCATCAAGGCACTATTCACCATCAAGGAAGAACACGTAGGCGCTGCAAACCGCGAAATGGCCGTCGCAAATGGCGCGCCCGGCGATAAAACCAAAGCCGCCACATTCCCCGACAGCGTAGGCATCGGCTACTACCACATCGACCTCCACCCCAGCAGCGCCGGCGACAATTACATCGACTTCGCCTCCCTGCCATTCCAAATCCCCCTCGGCGCCCTGCTTCCCATACGCATGGAAAACCTGCTTCCCGCCAACAAGAACATCGGCACCACGCACATTACAAACGGCTGTTACCGGTTGCACCCGGTGGAATGGAGCATTGGGGAGGCTGTGGGGCTGCTGGTGAAGTTTGCTTTGGAGAAGAAGGTGAATCCGAAGAAGGTGCGGGAGGAGAAGGGGTTATTGGAGGGGTTTCAGGGGTTTTTGGTTGGGGAGGGGGTGGAGTTGGCGTGGAAATAATGTTAAGGATTAAGTTGTAATTGTTCTAGTAACTTGAAATCATCCTTATATAAACAGGCTAAATTTTCCACTTCATACATTTTTAGCCCTGCTTGAAACTGCATAGGTAATTCGTGTTTATGTAAAAATCTTTTTCTGGACATACCAATTTCTATGTATCCTTTACTTTCTAATATTTCAAAGCCAGTTCTTGCGCCAGCGTGTAAATACACCTTATCGGGCTCTAAGTTTTTATATGATGCTAATCGTAGAGATGTATCGTAAACAGACAATTCACCAAATCCTGGAATTTTGCTTTCATTAACTATTTGCAATATGTCATCGAAGCTGCGAGAATTTATCAGATCATTAATTCTCATGATTAGATTATTTCTAACCTGACGAGTAATACTTTTGGATATCCCACGAATGTTTCCATTTCGATCTTCAAAAATATCTTGATGATTGTGCCTAATGAAATAATCGATACCATTATTTGTAACCCTGAATGTGCCATCAGAAGCCAAGACAATTAGTTCAGTAAAGTTAGGTAGGCTTTTATAAAAAGATAAGTACTTGTCCAAATAATCTGATTGAGAATCGAAGATAAACGCAACTTTAATAGAATTTCCCTCGCTATCGTTATACTTAAATAACTTATAGGCTAATTGTCTATATTTAAAAATGATATCGTCCAAATTCATAATTATATAACTCCTAAGGTTTTATAATATATTTCGCCTGTATCTGATGCATGACGCCGCTTGATAAAAATTAGGTCATCAAGTCTTATTCTTCCATCTAAAACAGTCATTAGATCTTGTCCATCCATAAGAATCATGGAATTTGTCGTTTGACTTTTCGTTTCAGTGCATTCAGATGAAAACCCATCTAGGGAAATAAACAGCCCAAGAGTATTTTTTAATTTTCCAGATATTTTTCCACCAAAAGCATATAGGTCGGCAGCATTTACAAGAGATTTTTGCCATTTTGCTTCAAGTAAGTAATCGATATTTTGGAATGTAAATGACCCATCTATTTGTTCTCCGACTATTTTAAATGACGCTTTTGGCAATAAATCGAAGAGGTGGAATAATTCGTTTAAAAGTTTTTCTAGCTCATAACCTCTTTTCTGAGGACTCGTTTCCATTGCGATGTTGAAAAATTTTTCCTTTTGTTCATTTAATTTTTCGGAAAAAGATATTGTTTGTTTGACTTTCTCAATATTTTCTGCTCTTTTCTCAGCTGCGATATTTAACTCGTTTAATGAGTCAAAATACCCTTTGGTTTGTAGTCGTAATTTTTTAACACTTTCCTTCGCTTTTTCAGTAATATCTCCTTTTTTATCCCAGTATTTCAAATGACTAAAATCTTGGAAATTTGAAGTTTCTTGAAGTAGCTTCAATAGATCATTTTGATAAATGTCTGGCCTTGCGTTCATTCTATCAATTAGTTGTGAAATGCTTTCATACTTAACATTCTCCTCCCAGTTGATAGTGGAAACAATTAGCGAATTTTCAATAGTCAGTTCTAAGAACTGTCTCAAATCTTTTTTCCGCCAATAAATATGTGAAAGTGCATCTTTAAGAGCTATAAGGGCTTGCGTTGATATTTTTTGAATTTTCATGTTATTCGTGATTTTTTTAACGTTACTTTAATATACTGTGGGCAAGGTTATTCCATTTGGTCAAATCGCTAGAAGTTTTGCTGCCAGATAAATCTTTGAAAAGCTCGTCATAATCTTGATCACTAGCATATATCATGCGACGATAGTTAGCTCCTATTCCAGAGAAAGCAATTGGAAAGAAATTGTGCCAATTAATTGAGCTATTTGGAATTTTAAAAAACCAACCATTTTGTTTTGGAAACAACTTATTAAATGCATTGAATGCGTTTGGAATTTCCGCCTCTGGAATGCCTGTTTTTTCGGCGAGAATAGCGTACTCTTTGGATTCGATATCTGTTAATATAAAACCACCAAATACATATGTGAAAAATTGCCAGAATCTCGGATAAAGAAAGAAGTATGGATCGTTGCTAATTTCCAATAGAGCAGACTTAATTGTTCGTGGCAAGGATAGAAAGCTTAATATATTTGTAATATCCTCACCGTTATAGTTGCCTTTTGATTTTTCTATAATGTGCTCAATTGCACATTTCAGGATAGTAACTCTTGCTAAATGTTCTATGTAAAGAGATACTTGTATTATTGTATTTGATGGATTATAAAAAGTTTCTTCGAAACATTTTTTCGATAATTCTACAACGTCTTGGTCATGGAAGTTTCCACCATTTAGTTCGCGGCATATCTTTGCCGATATATTCTTATATTCTATGAAATACTTGAAGAGTTGATTAATACGTTTTATTGGATTTCTGACAAAGAATGAGCCGGAATTGATTTTATAAAAGTAATCATCTAACAGAGAGTAGCCGACAATTGTTGGATTGCTTTTCTTCAATTTTTTTATAAGTGCAAGTTGTTTCCGTTCCAACAGGTATGAAAATCGGATAGTCTCGATATCTTCCTTGCTAGGGTTTATATGAAGAAAGGATTTCAGTGTTTCATGAGTGCTGGATAAGTCTGAATTGTCAATTAGGTCTATTTTTAATTCTTTCGCTTTGTCTCGAAAGAATTTTATGCTTGGCCTAGTCTTTTGCACTATGAAGCAGGCGTGATCATAGTTTAGGTAAGTCATCCATCCACAAATTTTGAACAGGTCACTAAATCCCCAGTCTCCACCCTTAATTTCAACTAGGTTATTTGTAGCGGAGTCGGGCTGAAAGTCCGTAGTTAGTATGTCCAGCTCCAATAGCTCCTCTACCTCTCTATGAATAATGCTTCTTTCAACATACAACCCACCGGCTTGCATAAATGCACAGACATAATCTTCATAGTCTTTGTCTTTCGGTATTGCAGGTAGTTCTATCGCAGTTGATTTGCTCATTTATGCAGTCGCTGAGTATTAATAGTATTTTATGGAAATATAACCTTAGTATTCGCATAAAAATCTAAGTAAACCTAGGGACTATTAAAACGGATGGGGTAATAAGTTAGTTAACGGTCAACTTTATTGAAAGGAAGTCGACGACCCAAATCAATGTCACTTTCGTCGGTGAACTTTTCGGTCAGAACTGACCCGAAGGCCTATAAGGTCTTTACTTTGTAAGTTTTACAAAGTGCTTCAATTTCGGCTCGATACTTTTCCAGCCGCTCCATACTCCGTTTTATTTTACTTCAATCAAACGCTCGAATTTCGCTATCATCTCATCTTTCTCTTTCAGCATTCTTTCATAAAGCTCCATTTTCTCGTCGTGAAGCTTTCTCACTTCGGCGAGTGGATTGATGTTGAATGTATTTGCATTGCCAAGATTCACGAATGAACTATCGTGATTTACAAATGAGCTGTCGTGAAATGTATTGGTAATGATGTTAATAGCTTGTTCTTCATCAAAATTCCGAATTGCCTCAGCGGGGATTTTAAGAATCGCGGAAACTTGTTCGAGGATGTCGGCATCGATTTTTTCTTTTTGTTCGAGGAGCGAAACTTTTTGCTGGTTCCAGTCTTCGCCGAGCTCAAACGCGAGGCCTTCCTGTTTGAGGCCGAAGAGCTCACGAAATCGTTTGAGATTACGTCCCTCGTGGATCTTCGGGTTGGAGGTAGTATGTGCCATGTGGAAAGGGGTTTGGTTAAAGAGGCAATTTATATAAATCCGGCGGTAAGTTTTTGGGTAATTTACATGGGGTGGGGGCGTGCGTTACAGTTTTGTTGAGTTGGTTATAGGGTAGAGGTTGGTGAGTTTTGTGGCTGGCTTGGTTTGCCCTTCGACTCCGCTCAGGGTGACAAGGGGTGGTCGCTTCGTGCGACAAGGTGGGTGAGCTCACATTTGTCATGCTGAGCGGAGTCGAAGCAAACATGCAGGATGTCACTATTTAACTTTACAAAAATGAACACAGAAACACACTTTAATGCTCCTTCGGATGCGGTTTTGCTGGCTTATGGCAGGGAAGTACACATGCTGCTGAGCAGCAGTACGCCCGAACGCTGGAAAGCGTATGTTTGGGATATGTTTGGCGGCTACATCCTCGTCCAGAAGGAGTTAGGTTACACGCCGGAACTCAGCAATGTATTTTGGTCTTTTAAAGAGTTGCTGGAGTTTTTTGAGAAGGCGGAGAGTCTCTCCACCAGTTCTCATTGATCGGCCTTCCATCGGCTAGCTCTTCAAAACCTCCGCCACAATTTCCAGACCGTCACGAATGTCGGCGTGGCGATGGACGTTGCCGAGTGCAAGGCGAATGCCGTTGTTGGCAACGTCATTTTCGATCTGGTACGAAAGGCTGGTGACAACTTCGACGCCGCGGGATTGCAGCCGGGCTTCCGCGTGAGCTACATTAAGGTCGGCAGGAAGCGGAATCCAGATGTGAAAACTGTTCGGATGTGTATGGTAGGGGACGCCCGCTAGTACATCCGCTACAATTTGTTGACGTAAAGCGCCTTCTGCACGTTTTTCAACAATAATAGCTTCGGCGTCTCCCGAGTTAATGACCTGGCTCGTCAGTCTGTTGAGCAGCATGGGGGCACCGCTGCCGGTTATTCTGATCGCCTCAATGATGCGGGACTGCCATTGGGGCGGCACCACGATGTAAGATGTTTTTAGTCCCGCCGAAAGTGGTTTTGCGAAACTGTAAATATAAAAGCTACGTTCAGGCGCCAACCTGGCAAAGTTAAGCGGCGGCTGAGCTTCCAAAAATCCGTAAGCGTCATCGTCGATCAGTATCAGGTCCAGTTTTCGGGCTACTTCCACGATTTCGAGTCGACGTTTCAGGGGCATTACAATGCACAATGGATTATGGATTGTTGGCATCAAGTACACCGCCTTCGCGCCGGTTTTCCTGCAAATTTCATACAATGCATCCGGCAGCATTCCTTCCTCGTCTGTCGGGCAGGCGGCCAGTTTTACATTAAGCATTCCCGCCACGGATTTGAGTCCATTGTAAGTAATGGCATCGGCGACCACCACCTTACCTGCCAGCCCGGCACACAACAATATCGAAGTCATGGCCTGGTGTCCGCCACCCGCGATAAATATGTTTTCGGCAGCGATTTCGGACCCAGGTACCGACAGCCACCGGGACGCTACCTGGCGATCAGCATCCAAACCGCCTACCGGAACCATTCCCAGGTTGATCTCCGGGCCAATGTCTTTCAGATTTTTCAGAAGCAGCTTGTGATGGTTGTCGGAAAGAGGGTAGTTGAAGCGAAAGTCGTACATCCTTTGATTAATTAGCGTCTCATATGCGAAAGAATTGATGACGAATTTAAAACAATTCCGGATTGAAATAGCAGTTGCGAGAATGACACAGAGCTGTGTAATATCTTTTAGTCTTTTAAAGAGTTTGCGGAGTATTTTGAGACTGCTGAGCGGTTTCGGGTGGGGAATTTCGGGCGTGAGGAAGGTTAGTAAACATTACAAACCGTTGGTTAAATCATATCTGCCGATAGTTAAATGGTTTAGGATCTAGTCAAAAAATACGGGTACATAGCGAGCGATGTTTTTTTAGTCATTTAAAACTATTGCTGCTATGTTGAAAAAATTACTGTTACTCCTAATTGTTACCATCCAACTGGCCGCCGCGCAAGATGCCTACTACTCCACGAAGGACGGCAAGTATCCGATTTGGTATTCCAAGACGAAAATCCTCGTCAGATTTTCAAATGTCAATGATTGGCGACCTGAGCAAATTTCAGGCAAGGCTAGGAGTATAGATCCTGTACAAAGCATTCCGGATATGGCGTATGTCGTTTTCGATTCGCTAACGTCAGATACAGAATTCAAACTTGCATTGGTAAATCTTCGTCGAAGCACCCAAGTTAAATCAGCTCATCCTATGCTGGTTAGCGAATCGGGTGATGAAATTGCCGGATTGTCTGATCGAATCGTTGCCCGACCGAAAAGAAATGTTTTGACTGAAAATGTTTTGAATGCTTTTCAGAAATTCTCTTTAAGTATCGAAGCTGAGGATACGGATTCGAAAAAAAATTATTTTTTGGGCGGCCAGTTGGCAAGCGATAATCCCGTTGAAGCTTGTGAAAAACTGGAAACTACTGGCCTATTTGAATTCGTACGGCCAGATTATCTTCGATTTGTGGAGCTGGCAGGTAACCCAAATGACCCGCTCTTTGCCAGCAACTGGGGCCTGGCCAAAATGAAATTGCCGGAAGCTTGGGACATTACTACGGGCTGCTCCAATATTAAAATCGCGATTATTGACGATGGTGTGCAGCTCAACCACCCGGACTTGCAGTCCAATTTGTTGCCAGGATTTGACGCAACTCCGTATAACACAAATGGCGGAACGGTAGCGGGAGAGGAGCAGCATGGAACAAGCTGCGCGGGTTTTGCGGCGGCGAAAGGAAATAACGGAATTGGAACTGCGGGAGCCGCGTATAATAGTAAGATTATTCCAATCAGGGCATTTGGAACCAAACCGGACGGCAGTTTGCGGACGGAAACGTTGGATTCATACATTGCTGCGGCGATCAATCATGCCATCAATGTTAAGAATGCGGATATCCTAAGTATGTCCTGGGGAATTACGCCAAGTGCTGCACCAGTCAATCAAAATCCACTTATTGAAGCTGCTTTGAATAATGCTGCTTTGAATGGTCGCGGAGGGAAAGGCGCATTTCTGGTAACGAGTTCCGGAAACAAGGGTCTTAACTATCTGGCGCCGCTGCCTGGAAATGTAAAGGATGTTTTTGTTGTAGGCGCTTCCAAATCAAATGATATGCGTTGGGAGGGTTCCAATGGACCGTCTCACCGAATCGATGTAGCTGCGCCTGGCGCTTACGTAACTACAAAAGATGCCGGTCAGTATAACAATCAGCCTTCTGAAAGTGCCACTTCCTGGGCGGCGCCTTCGGTTGCCGGAATTGCTGCTTTGATTCTTTCAGTTAATCCAAACTTGACCCAAACGCAAGTTCGGAGAATCATTGCTGAAACTTGCGACAAAGTTGGAGGCTACAATTATGTGGTTGGAAATGGCTCAACATTCGCGGATTTGTCGCATAACAATGATCTCGGTTACGGTAGAGTAAATGCTTTGCGAGCAGTCGAAAAAGCCGCAGGCGCGCCGATTATCGGACCAGATTTGATTTGCGGCAATGGTGGGTATACGCTGACGCAATTTCCTGCTGGCTCGTCCGCTGTCTGGTCTGCATCTGCCGGACTGACAATGGCTGGTAACCTGGCAACCCGCCAGGGAGGTTATAGCGGTGCGGGTAATATTTTTGCAACTTTAACCATTCCAAATGCTTGCGCGACGGTAAAAATTAAGCGGACTGTTTGGGTCGGCAATCCAAATATTACCAAAACAGTAAACGGTGTAGTGAGCGGAACTACCTCTGTGAATGCCGGCGGGCTCTATAATCTGGCGGCAACTTCGTCGAGTCCTTCATCAAATTTTAATTATAACAATTACGCTGGCTCGGGCGATATGGCGATAGACATTTACAGTCCGATTAGTCCGAGCACGCAAATGTATGTCCTGGCAAATTCAACAACCGGACTACGCAAAGTCAAACTTACTGCAACAAATAGCTGCGGCAATTATTCCGAAGATTTCGTATTTTATCTTTCATCCGGAATGTTAAAAGTCTATCCTAATCCGGTGAAGGATTACATAACATTAGAATTTGCAACTGCTGAAATTGAAGAAACTATTCCAGATCAAATTCAAATATTTAGTGAAAGTTCGGCCAATCCTGCGATGATAGTTTTTGCAAAACAAGCACTTACAAAACAAGGCGACGGAAATAAAATGTTAATTTCTGTCGGTGATCTTCCTCGCGGCGTTTATTATTTGCATTTGCTTTTTGAAAAGGGAAAAAGTGAGCGGGTTGAAAAAGTGCGGATTGTTTTAAATTAAACTATTATAGGGCTATGAAAGCATTGATCATTCTATCAGCAATCGCCACATTAAATGTCTCGAACATTCATGCACAAAAAACCGCGCGCTGGGAGTTTGGAGCGCAGGTTGATCTTGGGAAAGACTGGTATCACCGGAATTATTATGGGTTAGAGTCGATACCAAACGGATACATTCAGAATTTTCCTTCCTATCATTCTACCGGGGCGGGCATATTTGCCGAGCGCGTGTTGAATCAAAAGTTTTCTCTTCTCGGTCAACTGAATTATTTACAAAAGAAAATGCCCGCGGATATGTTTGGCGAGCGTAGTTCGACTGGTTCGCGATGGGTCACCAAAGAAATTCATCATCGTGGGGCTGTGGACTTTGGGCTACGCTGGTATGTCAATCCAAAATCACAAATCAGATTTTTTGTTGATGGAAAGTTGGGCGCGAATATGCTGGTTGCCGCTGTGCAACATGTTGAGGGTTTTGGAAAGGTGGTAACCCGGGATGCTTTTGGTTATAGACGTGTAAATCCGGTAGGTTCAGCGTCGGCAGGAGTCAAATGGCGGCGTCTGGCAATTTCAGCGGAGTATAGAAGAGATTTGGCAGCGGTAAAAAGAGAGCGAAGTGCGACGGGGATTAAAAGTCAAACGTTAGTTGGGAAAGCAGCATTGACTTTGTTTAAGGCTCCCTAACAACTGCTTGTCGAGTCTTTATATGCACTTTTCATAAACTCGACCGATTTTTAAGCGTTTTTCACAGTCATTAAGCATTATTCATAAAAAAAGTGAGCAGCGTGTATCGCTGCTCGCCCTCATCTTGTCACCCTGAGCGCACGGGGCCGCCCGGCGGTCGAAGGGTCACTTCGCCCGCTTCAGCGCCTCCGTCGTCAACCAATACTTCGCAATCATATTCGGCACTTCCCACTCCGGCAGCTTTCCAGCCTTCAAGTATTCCATATACTTATTCGCCACCTGAGCAAAATGCGACTCGTGCCCGGTATCATATTTCGCCGGAATAGAAATTTCCCAGCCGGCAGCAATCTTTTTCAATTCCACACCCGGATGCTTATCCTGCACAGTTTTGAATGCTGCCGCCACCGCGTCTTCGTAAGCCTTCGATTTGTCCTTGGTTTCAATGTAAAGAACAGGCTTATACTTCTGCTCGGCGCCCTGGCGGACGACCAGGTTGGATTTTGAGCCTTTCATGATCGAATAATGCGTATCGCCGGTGCCTTCCGGGGCCTGGAATTTCCAGAGCACGGACACTTTTGCATTCACACCTTTCAGCTTGTAGTTCATTTCACCATTCGAATACACATTCAAAATCGTATCCTTCACGTCTTTTTTCAGGAAGTCGGGGAAAGTTTCGCTTTTAGTCACAAGTTTAAATTGCGATGGCGTCAGCTGGGTAGCGGTACGTTTGGCAGAGATTAATTCAATGTCTTTCTGATAATCCAAAGCTACATCCGGAAATGCGCTCCACTGGACCAGGTCAACCAAATGCGTCGTCACGTCCACCATGCCTTCACCCTGCTGTTTTACATCAAAAAACCAGGTCGGACGGACCAGCGGCTCGCCGGAAATGTATTTGAAATAATGGTGCACACTTTCCTTCATCACTGCCGGACTTTCGGGCGTACCTTTTTGCAGCTCGCCAAAAATCTCGGGAAGTGCAGCCAGCTCACGTTGCAGCGTGTTGGTGATCTCATAACGCTCGGTCATGATATCGTACAGCAACACATTGTTCTTTTTCGCACTCTCAAATGCCTCTTTCAATTTATCAAAACCCGCTGCATCGATTGCCATCGGTTTATCGGCCAGCACATTCAATTTCGCATCGACCGAACGTTTGATATAATCCGTTTTCTTCTGATTATTTCCAGCCAAAACCACCACATTACCTTTTTTCTCAGCCAGCATTTTGTCCATGAAATCCGCGCCGGTATAAACTTCCTCCTTCCAATGCGTCGGATTTTCAGGCGCTGAGTTGTATTTCTCTACCTTATCAAGATAAGCCTTCACGTCCGGTCCTTCGGTCGCATACACATGCACCACCGAATCCACATCGTCATACATCGATTTCTGAACCAGTGCGGCGTGGAAATGTCCCGGCTCAACTACGATCAGGCTCAGCGGTTTTTTCGTCTCCTCTTTTGCTTCCTCTTTCTTCGAATTACATCCTTGATTGAATACCATGGCGGCTAACAAAGCGACTGTCAAGAGTTCTTTTCTCATTTGAAATGGGTTGAGGTAATGTTTGCAAGATAGTTTCTCGAGGTGAAACTATGCCTGACTGTACGACGAAATTTCTTTCAGTTTCCCTGAACTCGCTTTATCAATAAATAAAATGGCATTCGGATGTTTGCGCAGGATCGTCGAAGGATATAATTCCTGAATATCCTCCGCGATGGTATGGTAAATCGCATCCGCTTTTTTCTCGCCCGGCACAATGCAAAAGGCATATTTCGCTTTCAGCAAGGTTGGTATGGTGAGCGTCAGCGCATTTTGCGGCACTTCATCAAAAGTATCAAAACAAGCATCATTCACCTGCTGCTGGCGGCAAGCGTCATCCAGCTCAACCTGTTTCACAACCAGCGGATCATCAAAAAATGCTACATGCGGATCATTAAATGCCAAATGTCCGTTCTCGCCGATACCCAGACAAACAATGTCAATCGGATTTTTTTCAAGCAGATCCGCATAGCGTGCACATTCGGCATCCAGATCGGTAGCGTTACCGTCGAGATACCAAACGGAATGTGGATGGACGATATCGAACAAACGAACTTTCAGGAAGTAACCAAAATTCTGCGACGCATCGGCAGCAATACCCACATACTCGTCCATGTGAAATGCATTGATCTTGTCCCACCGAATCCATTTTTCTTCTTTTAACGCAGCCAAAAATTCGTTTTGCGAAGGCGCAGAGGCGAAAATGATATTTACAAAATCCTTGGTATCCTGTATCTCGCGGATTTTATCAGCCACGGCCTGGGCGGCAGCGGCACCCATTTCCTGCCGGGTTTCAAAGATTTTTACTTCCAGATTGTCAACTTTCATTCTTTGTGTAGTTAGATCTAATGTTTTTGGTAAATGGTTTTTCCAGCCACAATGGTGCGCTGAATATTTATGTTTTGGTCAAAAATCACAATGTCGGCATCCTTGCCAGCCGCGAGCGAGCCTTTTCGATCGTCTACGCCCATAATCCGCGCGGGCGTCGTTGAGCCCATTCGCACCGCATCCAGCAGCGAAACATCGGCGATCTGCACCATCGTTCTTACAAGACGATCAAATGTAGAAACACTCCCCGCAAACGAAGTGCGATCGGGCAACTTCGCGACGCCGTCTTCGACGATCACTTTCAAACCGTTTTTCAAAGAGCCTAACGTACTTTCACCCTCCGGCATCCCGGCTGCGCGCATGGCATCGGTAATCAATGCGGTACGGTCAGCACCTTTTATTTTAT
Source organism: Dyadobacter luticola (assembly GCF_005860805.1). Lineage (GTDB taxonomy): Bacteria > Bacteroidota > Bacteroidia > Cytophagales > Spirosomataceae > Dyadobacter > Dyadobacter luticola. Next base: position 871,293 of record NZ_VCEJ01000004.1, read on the forward strand.
AGATCAATTTCAAAAGCGGCGCCGGCAAGTGGACGCCGTCTGCAATAATCTCCACATCCATATCCAGCAAAAAGGCGCTTTCAATCGTCCCGGCATACCGAAATGCATTCCGCCGCGTCACGCCGGACATAGCCGAATAAAGGTGCGTCGCCAAGGTATACCCATTTTCAAAAGCTTCGAGCACATCTTCATAAATCGCATCCGTATGGGCCACGGCCGCCAAAATGCCTTTTTGTCTCAATCTCTTCCCAAAATCTATCGCCCCCGGCAACTCCGGCGCCGCACTCCACCGCGCAATCGACGAAGAATAAGCCAGCACCTCCTCATACTCAGCCGGATCCGGATTCCGGATATACCGCGGATCCTGCGCCCCCCGCTGACTCAAAGCAAAATAAGGCCCCTCCAAATGCATCCCCAAAAACTGCGCGCCTTTAACATTTAGTGCATTAGCTTTCTCATAATTGTCAAGTGAAAGCAGCAAATCCTCTTTTTCACTAGTCAATGTAGTCGGCACCATCGCCGTCGTACCATATTGCGCATGCGTCTCCGCAATCCCTAAAAACGCCTCTAAGCTCCCATCCATAAAATCATATCCGCCGCCACCGTGGATGTGAATGTCAATGAAGCCGGGGGCTACATAATGTCCTTCTGCGTCAATTACCTCTGCATTTGGTACGTCAATGTCACCCTGGTGAATACCTATAATTTTTCCATCCTCGATCACCACAGTACCATTTTTAAGATAGCGGTAAGGGGTTATCAGTGTGCTGTTTATGATCTTAATTTTCATTCAAATTCAATTTTTGGTATGTTTTGTCGCCACTCTTTTGTCATGCTGAGCGGAGTCGAAGCACGCCACTGGCTCGGCACAATGAACAGGCGAGGTGCCGAGCCAGAAACGTGCTTCGACTCCGCTCAGCATGACACATAACATGCATGCCGCATTAGTACGTTGAGCGCAACCCCTCATTCAAAAATCCATTTCCTCATTTTATGCCCCTTCACCGCATAAAAAACCAAATACAAATAACAAGGCAGCAAAACCCAATAAGCCTGTCTCACATCCACCTTATCCGCGAAATATCCGTAGAAAAGCGGCATAATCGCATTTCCGCAAAGCCCCATGATCATAATAGAAGCGCCTAACTTGGTAAAGCGCCCCAGATCATCCAGCGCCAGCGGCCAGATACCAGCCCAAACCAGCGAGTTAGCCAGACCCAGCAGCACCACAAACCAGATCGAAATGTCCGTCGTATGCCCCAGGAAGTTCACTTGTCCGTGGGTAAAAATGATCAGCAATGTAAAAGCCGTCCCCAGCAAAGTACAGACCCGCAATGCATTTACCTGACTGATGAATTTAGGTATGACGGTAATCCCGATCAGATACCCGCAAATGGTGCAAAACAATGTATAGGAAGGAAAAACCTTCGCCTCCAGTAAATCAATGCCCATCGAATTAGCATAACCGATAATGGTATCAATCGCGATCACCTGGGTACCGACGTGCAGGAAAATTGCCAGCGCGCCGAGGATCAAATGCGGAAACTGGAAAATGCTGTTTTTACCCGCATTCGCAGTGGCTACCTCCGCACTTTCATGTTCGGTATCAATTTCAGGAAGCGGCGATTTGAAGACCAGAAAACCCAGCACAAACAAAAAGCTTCCAAGAGCAATGTAAGGATTAATCACCCGGCGGATCAGTTCGTCCAGTGCCGCGCTTTTTTCAATGTCGGTCATCGAGCCGAGCTGCTTGAAAAGATCTGTATCCGTGGGTTTCAAGATCACGGCCGCGAAAATGATCGGCGACAAAATGCCCGCCGCTTTGTTGCAAATCCCCATCATACTGATCCGCTGCGCTGCTCTTTCTTTGGCGCCGAGGATGGTAATGTAGGGATTGGCGGCAGTTTGCAAAATCGCCAGTCCAATGCCGATTGTGAAAAGTCCTAGCAGGAAAATCTCGTAAGTCCGCGTCATCGCAGCCGGTACAAAAATGAAAGCCCCGGCCGCCATAGCCCAGAAACCAAACATCATACCCTTTTTAAAACCTACTGTTTTTAGCAAAAACGAAGCCGGCACAGACATCACGAAATAGGCAATGTAAAACGCAAATGCCACCAGATAGGCTTGAAAGCTCGTCAGCTCGCAGGCGATTTTGAAATAGGGGATCAATATCGAATTGACCCAGGAAATAAATCCAAAAATGAAAAACATCACCCCGATCAGAAAGACCGAAATGTTGGTTTCCGTCCTGGTCAGGCTCTCGACTTTTACTGCGACTGTTGCTGCTTTCATATTACACCGTAGGTTCCCACCCTTTCTGATACTCCCGCTTCCACAACTTCTCCGCCTCCTTATTCCCCTTGATATGCCCATTCGTCGGATCAACATTCAGCACCCCGCCAGACCGCACCGCAATGTTCCCCAGCTGCGCCAGCAATGTACTCTGGTGCCCGCCAACGATCTCGGAAGCCAGCGGCGTACCTTTTTTGATCGCGTCAAAAAAGTTTTGAATGTGCAGCGCATCCAGTCCCTGCGACGGGTTCATTTTATTTAGCGGGTCAATCACAAAGTCATTTTTGACATCCTTAACCACCTTGTTATCAAGCCCGTAAATGGTATAAGCATTACCTTCCCAGATTTGCAGGGACCCCTTTTCACCATAGAAAACCACACCCACGCTGCTGCCTTCATTGGTGCGACCATTACAGCTGCGGCCTTCCCACGAAATCATGGTATTGTTCGCAAATTCAAGGTTGATCTCCTGTGTATCAGGCGTTTCCCAATCATCTTTATACCGGAACCTGCCACCCGAAGAAGTCACGCGGGTAGGATAATCCACCTGCAAACCCCAGCGCATCAGATCCAGCATGTGCGTACCATTGTTCAGCGCTTCGCCGGTGCCCCAGTGCCAGAACCAGTGCCAGTTATAATGCAGAATGTTGTCTTTGAAAGCCCGCCGCGGCGCAGGCCCCTGCCACAGATCGTAGTTCAGCCAGGAAGGCACCGCCGTTTCCTTACCTACACCAATCGACGCCCGGTTGTTGGTATACCAGCCCTTCACATAATAGGCCCGACCGATCGCGCCGTCATGCACTTCTTTAATCGCCGCAGCCACATTCGGCCAAGAGCGACGCTGGTTGCCCATTTGAATTACATTCTTGTATTTTTTCGCCACCTGCACCAACATTTCGCCCTCATTCGGGTTGTGGCTGCAAGGTTTTTCGAGGTACACATGTTTGCCGGCTTTCGAAGCCAGGATTGCTGCGGGCGCGTGCCAGTGATCCGGCGCGGCTATCACGAGCGCGTCTATATCCTTATTTTCCAATGCTTTACGAAAGTCCGGAACATCCGCAGGTTTGTATTTGGCAACATCATTAACCGTGGCTATCGCCTTTTCTGTGGCGCGGGTATCGACATCGGAAATCGAAACGATTTCACAATTTTTCTGCAAAGCATAGTTGCCCGTCAAAGCCAGCCCGCGACTGTTCACACCCATCATGCCCACCCGCACTTTCTCGTTGGCGCCCAAAATTTTAGCATAACTTTTCGGGCTGAATCCTGGCAAAATGCCACCCACCGTCAGCAGCGCACTGCCCGCCAGCGACTTCTTGATAAAATCTCTTCTATTGTCCGTTTCCATTGAATTTGAGTTTTATATAGGAAAAGTGATTTAGGTCTTTATTTTAAAAAGTGCTGAGCACAAAATCATACTTGTAGGTCAGCCTGTGAGATCAGTCACTAACATTAGCCACTGAATTTTAGCCAGCGACTTGCGGCGCCCAGTAGGTGCAGTAGCCCGTCGTCATTACCGGCCCTTTGAAAAGCTGGCAGTTACCACATTCCACCCCCTTTTTCGGCGGCAGCCAAAGCTGGCAATTCCCGCATTTCGACTCCGGTATCGGCGATTGGTTCACATATCCCAGCTTTTTCCGGGCATTCAAATCATTTTCACTCACTTTGGAAAAATCATTGCACGGATCTTTCGGCGCCTCGTCTTTTGAAGCTTCCTTTTCTTCGGTTTTGGCACCACCGCAACTTGCCAGCCAGAATGTCGTAGCCACACCGGTGGTCAAATGGAAGGATTTTGTTAAAAATTCCCTTCGTTTAAAATTCTCTTTCATACATATTCAAATGGTGCTGCGGCTTATTTCTTCGCGACTGCCTTGTCAGTCTTACCCACTTTCCGGGCTTCGATCGTTTTGTTCAGATCCGTCTGGAAAGCTGTTTTCTCTTCGTCTATATTTTTGAAAAAGGCGTATTTGTCTTCGAGCAATTTCAAAAACGCTTCATTCGAGCCGGCATCCGAACTTAGCACCGCAAGTCGGAACCACTGGTCTTTATAATGTTTTTGTAAAACCTCCGCAAGAATTGGGGCGGATTGGGCCGCAGGCAGGTTACCGATGCTCAATGTGGCCTGAAACGCTACCCGCGGTGCAGGATCAGCTGTTTTTTTAATGATTTCAGGTAAAAGCGAAGGAAACTTTTCGGACAAAATGATTGCATGTTCACGCACGCCCGGCTCCGTATCGTCGATCGCTTTCTTTAAAACATCCGCATTCAAAGCGCCCAAACCTTCCAGCACATACAATGCACTCAGTCTCGTCCTGGGATCCGTATTTGTTTCAAAAAGTGTCTTAGCTTGCGGAATGACGGTTTTATCCTGCTTTTCCAGTAGCAACTTCTGCGCATACAGCCTCGCCCACTGGTTTTTTCCACCCAAAGTTTTGACAAGATCAGCCGTCGAAAGTTTCGTCAAATCACCGACCGCATTCTTAGCATTCGCATTCTTAGGCGTGATTTTATAAATCCTTCCCTTATCCATTCCCGCATTAAAATCCATATCCGCCTTCAATTCTTCCGGGATAGAGACCGGCGTTTCAATGTGCTGACGGTACATATCGATCACATACAGCGCGCCATCCGGGCCCACTACAAAGTTCGCAGGACGGAACCAGGGATCAGTCGAAGCCAGAAACTCCCTTTTATTTTCTGCAATGCTATCCCGGTGCGCGTGAAAAACCGGACTGTCTTTTGAAGGCGTCAGCACGTCTCGGTGGATGAGGTTACCCGCCACTTCGCCGGTGAAAATGCTGCCATAATATTGTTTTGGAAAAAGGTCACCATTGTAAAAAGTGCCACCCGATGCACCCGTAAAATGGTCGTCGGCATATTCGTGGCGGTCAAGGCCCTGCTCTTTGTATTGTGCTTCCCGCTGGGCGGTCCGCTCGGCGCGCCAGTAAGGTGCCGGCGTTTCCTGGTACATGATCATTTCGCCGTCCGAAATGTCGTAAACACCATTGGTTGAAGGCAAAAATGCGTGGCGGTGCGTATACCTCCACGGAATTACCGACTGCCGCAGATGCAGGGTATTTTGGGTCACAAAACGATGTCCGTAGTCGTCAAATGTGTGTCCAAATTGTCCTGGACCCGTTTCCTGCTCAAATAAATTTTTATCCAAACGAAACCGAAAATCCGCGCTGCGCATCGGTAAAGCCGGTTTTCCAGGTTCTTTGCTGAATGTAACATTACCTTCCTGGCCGTGGTTGGAAGCGTAGATCCAGTTGTCCACACCAAACCGAAGATTGGTAATCTGCGCCTCCGAATTCGTTTCGAAAAATCCGGTAAACAATGTTTCCTTAATGTCCGCCTTCGCATCGCCGGTGGTATCCTTCATCCAGAAAATATTCGGCGCGGCGCAGACCAGCAACCCGCCTTTCCAGGGTAGAATGCTCGTCGCTTCCGACAAACTTTCCGCAAAAATCACCGACTTATCGATCCGCCCGTCTGAATTCGAGTCCACCAACATTTTGATGGCCCCCTTCTGTTTTCCAGGCTCAGGTTTGTAAGGATAATCTGGCATTTCAACCACAAAAACGCGTCCCTGTTCGTCAAAAACCATATCCACCGGGTCCAGCACAAAAGGCTCGGCGGCAAAAACTTCGATCTTGAATTGATCATCTAACTGGAAGCTTTTCAAAGCTTCTTCTGGCGTCAACGCATCTTTGTAACGCTTTTTGGAACACGATACGGTCGCTACGAGAAGCGTGGCCAGCGCAAAAACCGCGATTTTGTTCATAAGTGGGTCAATTAAAAGGGTTAGGTATCTTGACAAGATCCTGTATCGTTTTTCCTTCGTGCGTAAACCGGGCCAATGTGTAAATAGAACCATCATTTCCCACCGCGATTGAGTTCACATAAGTCGGCCGCTCGCCGTCGCCGTAGAAGATCGGGCCGTGGTCAATATAAGTTTGCGTTGAAAGCTGGTAAGTGATCAAATGCAGGTTTTCCAGCCCTTTCGCCGCACCTTTCGCAATCTGATCTTCCCCTTTTATCCGTTTTCCATTTTCATAAATCGGCCCGCCGGTGAGGTAATAAATCGTCTGCTGGTCGGGCCCCAGCTGAAAACCGAGGTATCCATAGCTGAACTGGTCAAACATCCCGCTCTTCCGTGAAGGCCCGGAAGTGATGCGCTCCACAATTTCAATGGTTTCTGCTTTTGGGTCAAATCGAAAAAGATATCCCGAGTTTCCATGCACACCATAAGCCACATTCTCAGCCGGATACCAGAATATTTTCCGCCAGTTGTACGACATACTGCCCGGCCGCGTCGGGTCATATTTGCCAAAATAATCCAGCCGCAAGTCCACGTTTTCGAGCTTACGGAGGATTTCAGTTTCAGGATTATAGGTGAAAATATCACCCTCAGCCACCGAAAAATAAACACTTCCATCCCGCGCATCCACAAACAAAGACCGGCAAAGCGAGCGAAAATCTTCGCCTGGCGTGCCAGCTTCTCCACGGTGAGAAATCGGGCCGAGATTTTTAAACACATTGTTATCCAGGTCATAATGGATAAAATTTCCATTCGGCCAGGAAATTCCATACATATGTCCGCGGTCACGGTCCATCGTCATCGACACCATTCCCTCTCCGCCCGGCACTGTCGCTAGATCTTCAAACTGTTCCGTTTTTAAATCATAAGACAAAAAATGCCCGCCTGGATAAAGCTGGTAACCTTCCGGCGCAGTTTCCGGCAGCCGGTCCATGCCGTCAATCAGCTGATAATAACCCACATGCGTGGAGAAATACAGCTTTCCATTTCTTTCATAAAACCGCACGTGACTTTTTCCCTGCGGGATCGCCTTTAAATCCTGCTCGCCGCAAATCGTCGTCAGATCACCTAGAAATTTTATCGAATCCGTCGCTGGATCATACACATACATTTGCCCGCCGATCTCGTAATTATCCGACGAAAGTGCATAGTAAATTTTCCCGTCGCTCGCCGCCGAAATCGCATTATAGGTATCGTGCGCGCGGTCGAAGCCCGAAAAATAGTGTTTGGCGGGAAGAGATCGCGAATCGGTCAGCGCCTCGAAAGCGATGAAATAATCCGAGTTATCGATTAACATGTGCGGGTTCATTAATTTCTCAAAAGTCTGGATTCAGGTTTTTCGACGCCGGCTTCTTTCGCAAGCTGCACAATGCCGTTCAGAATTTCTATCTCCACATCGGAAGCCCAGGTAGCAGGCAGGCCGTACACAATCGCTGCAATTTCACCCTCGTAGCCACCCTCGCGCAGGATCGTCGTGCTCGGAATGTAGGTCATCACATCATTGGAATACCCCATCACAAAGGTTTCCTGCCCGAAAATCTTCTTAATGTTGATCGCATAATCCACCACCGTTTCGCCGCCCAAGGTCATAATCGCCTGGTCGCCGAGCTTCCATACTTGCAGCGGCAAAGGGTAGGAGGTCGGGAATTTTTCGCCTTTTTCAATCAGCCCCAGCATTCTTTTCGCCCAACGTTGCTGATAATTTTCCGGTTTTGCGGCCAAAGCAGCGAGCTGCTCTTTGGTCGGGGCAGTTGTGAGCGAAAGGTTAACTTCTTTATAAGCCGTCGAAAGTTTCGGTTCCAGCGGTTTCATATCTTCACTTAAAACACGCTCCACAGCTGCTGCGAGGGTTTTTCCATATTGAATTGCGAGGGGAACCGTATGTCTCGGCAAAGGATTTTGATCTGCGCCGGCGCCCTGAAAAAATAAGGCTGTCGTGCCAGGATACAGTTTTTCAAGCTCAATCTGCGCATATCCCGGATAGTCGCCGGAGAATTTATAAATGTCCAAAACCGTCGGGTGACAGGCATAGCCAAATGCTATTGCAAGTAATTTTCCTTTTGCATCCGATACTTTCAAAACCGGCACCGCAGCGTCGCCGGGTCCGGTAATTTCCGTTAATCTCTCTAATGTTACCGCATCATTATTGCGCCGGTTCACCTGAAACCGCGCCACGCCATTTTGTGATTCCAGTTTCGCAGGCTGCAAAGATTTCAATGCATTTCCCGCCAGATTCACAATCTGCTCGATCAGCCAGGGAGAATACTGATCGATTTTTTTCTGCTCCTCCTCATTCAAAGGGTAAATGTCCGACAATGCCATGCCCAGCACCGGCCCGGAATGTGTATGCGAACTGTTGAGGATCACCTGCGCCTTGGTCAGTTTGTATTTACTGGCCAGTTGCGCCCGGATCTCGTCCGACATTTTTTTAGGAAAACCCAATAAATCGCTGGTAATGAGCAGAGAGCGATTGCCAGCCGCATCTTCCAGCGCCAAAGCTTTTGCCCAAATGTCGTGCAACTGCCCGTCCGAAGCATGGGTACGCGAAGCAAATCCCGCCATCCACATCGGCTGTTTTGGCGTAATCGCTACGCGCGCAACGCCCGCTTTCCAGCCAGCCTGCGAGTAGGCGGATAATGTTCCAAAAAGTAAGAAGAGAAGAAGAGTGAGCCGCCTCATTTTTTGCCCAAAGTTTTGATTTTCTCAGCGCCTGCATGGATTTTTTCAATCGCCGAGGCAATCATTTTCATATCTTCTTTGGTCCCCAAAAGCATGTTTTGTGTAAACCACACCGCCTCTTCGTTGCACAATTTTTCGTTCAGCGGACATTTGTTGCGCTCATTAAAAGCATTGATGTCCAACATATCCTTCGAATACATTTTCCGGTAATTCTTGGAATCAAATGTATCCTTTAAAAATGGCTGCGTGTTCAAAACCGCGTAACCGCTCGAACAAGGCACCCCCTCGGCTGTCAATGCTTTCAGAAAATCTTGTCTTGATAAACCTTTGAAACCTTCCTTGTTATATCGGAAAGGAAAAAGGTGGTACGCGCCGCGGGTTACCTTATCGTATAATTTGTAGGGACTAATGCCCGGAATGTCTTTAATCAGCGATTTCAGGTAAGTTGCATTTTCATTTCTGGTGGTCGTCTGCGCGTCGAGACGCTTCATTTGCGCGATACCGATCGCCGCCTGGTACTCCGTAAAACGCAGTTTGGTCCCCTGCATAATCGCCCCCGTACTCACCGAGCCGACAGCCGTTCCATACGGATTTCCAAAGTTTTGGTAGGAAAAACATTTGTCCATGAGCTTGTCATCATTGCTGACCAGCGCACCACCTTCCCCGATCGGCAGGTTCTTGGAATTCTGAAAACTAAAACAGCCGACATTGCCAATCGTACCGACCTTTTTGTGGTCATACTCAGCCAGATGCGCCTGGCAGGAATCCTCTATCACAAACAAATTATGTTTCTTCGCGATGGCCATAATGCGGTCCATATCGCAGGGCAAACCCAGAATGTGCACTGGTAAAATTGCCTTCGTTCGCGGCGTAATTTTCGCCTCGATCTTCGCAGGGTCGATCTGAAATGTTTCAGGGTCAATGTCCACGAAAACCGGCATCGCACCATTTGAAAGTATTGCCGAAACCGACGCGATGAATGTATAAGGCGGTACCAAAACTTCATCGCCAGCCTTGATATCCAACTGGTTAATTGCAATCACCAGCGACTGCGTACCATTTACGACAGCTAGACTCCGCTTCGCGCCGAGCATATCCGCCCACGCCTTTTCAAATCGGGTCACCATGTCCGCTCGTGACCATACGCCGCTCCGCATCACTTCCAGCAGGAGCTTTTCGTCATTGTCCTTGTCCCACATCGGCCAGATGGGCCAGCGGTCCTCCGCCCAGGCCGATGCCCCGCCGAGAATAGCAGGTTTTGAAGCCGCGCCGGTGGCAATGTTAAAAGGCTTCGCGATGCCCGTCGAAGCCAGCGCCACGCCGACGCCGGCCAGGGAATTTTTCCGGATGAAATCCCGGCGTGAAAGTTTTTGAATGAGCGGGTTCATATTTCAGGGGTTCAGGAAAAGTCAGTTTCTGCTATTTCTTTTTGGCTTTGGCCAGCACGCTTTCGAGCGTCACACTTTTTCCGCCCTGACGCTTGCTTTCGTCGGCGGCTTCCATAAATGCAAAAATCTCGATCGTTTCTTCGGGTGTCACGGGCATTTCGCCAGTCTTAAAATACTTGATAATGTCAATCAAAAGTGGCTCGTAGCCGCCGTATGGGCCTAAAACCTTGTTGCCATCCTCGGTAAAAACCGTTGCGCCGTAGTCGTGTTTCCCGGTGCGCGTACCCCGGAATGTGCCGGTGCGGCCATCGCCCCAGATTCCCACCACAATGTCCGTATTCGGCGTGTTGACGCGGGTGACGCTTTTGCAGCCGGTGCCCATCACGGTATATAATGTTTCGACGCCGTGGATGCCATACCAGAAAAAATCCGGGTGGGTTTTTTCGAGCGTTGCCGGACTATAAGTGTCTGCACCGAGAACTTTTTTCTTGTCAATGCCCTCAATGCCTTTGATATAGCGCAGCGAAGAGGCCGAGAAAATGGGGATGTTGTATTTTTTGGAAGCATCGTAAATCGCCAAAACGTCCGAAAGCGAGGCTGCTACCGGTTTGTCGATAAACATTCTTTTACCCGCTTTGAAAACTTCCAGCGCCTGTTCCATGTGCAGCCGGCCATCATTGGTTTCCAGCAAAACATAGTCCACCTGCGCCAGCAGATCCTTGATCGAGCCGACGATTTCCACGCCGCGTTTTTTCACTTCCTCGGTATAGCCGGGGACGCGTTTTGTACTGGATTCAATGTCCTTGCTGCCTTGTGGATACGCTGCCGTAACTTTAAAACCATCGAAAATGGGGTTAGGCTGCTCTGCATTGAGGGCCTTCACAAACTCGACACTGTGGGAAGTATCGAGACCAATAATGCCGATTCGTTTGCCGTCAGCCGCACTTTGAGGATCAATCGCCTTCGCATTACTCGTCTGCGCGGTTGCAGCCTCTGCGGCGGCAGGCGAATAATCCAGCAAACCGAGCCCGACGCCGGTCGCAGCCGCGTAGGTAGCAACTGATTTTACAATGAAATTTCTTCTGCTGAAAGCATGCATAGGATATCAGGGAAAGAGCTTAGGAATAGGATTGACTAAAATTGTCGGGTACGTACCCGTAAAGATAATAACATATTTTTATTTACAAATATTAATGATAATTGTTTACAAAAATTTTTGTGGTGAAAGTTGTATACCTCAGATGATCCTTGAATCAGTTCTTATAAAATGCCTGATTTTCTTTGGTAATAATGTCAATCGGCATAAAATGCACCTTCTCGACCCGCGCGCCGAGCACCAATGTTTCGTAGAGCGACATCACACCACGATAACCTTGCTCTTCGGGCTTGTGGCAGATCAGAAAATCGATGAAGCCTTTTTCCAGGTGCTTGATATTTTCCTTTAAAAAGTCGTAGCCGATCAGCGAGATATCCGACCGCCCGCTTTTTTCGAGAAAAGTCGCTACCGCTGAAACCCGTGAGTTGGTCACGAACATGGCCTTGATGTTCTCGTTATCATTTAATATTTTGGTCAGTTGCCGTGTCACCGAAAGGCTGTCTGTATCCTTAATGTTGACCCGCAAAATCTCTCCCGGCAAGCTGTGATCCTTAAAATAACTCCTGAAACCTTCCTCAATCTGAATGTAATTGTAATTATCCGTCTCTTTTGAAATGTTGACGACGGCGACTTGCTGTTTTTCTTTCAACCTGTAAGTCAGCAACTTGGCGCCAACATATCCGCTCTGAAATAGGTGCGGCCCGATATAGCAGAGGTTGTGCTGCTCGGGAACATCGGAATCGAAAAAAGTAAAAGGGATTTTTAATTTGTGGCAGGCTTCCGAAAATTTCCGGGCTTCTTCAATAAAAGAAGGCGAGAGCAAAACGCCCTGAAAATGTCCTTCGAGGATCAGACCGGCTTGTTCGTTGAAGGAATTGGGATCATTGAGGTCAAAAAAGAAGAGCTCGATCTGCACGCCGTACTTCTTGATCTCAGCCTCGGCCCGCGTAATACCATTCAAAGGCGCCTCCCAGAAATCTGTTTCCGCAGAAACTTTCGGAATCAGTACGGCCAGGGAAATGATCTTTTTGGAAGCAAGTCGGCTCGCCAGAATGTTGGGCTGATAATCCAGCTCCTTGATAATGTCGTTGATCTTTTTCTTGGTCTTCTCCGAAACCCCCGACCGGTTATGGATCACCCTGTCCACCGTCGCAATCGATACATTCGCTCGCCGGGCAATTTCTTTTACGCCAAAAAAAGTATTCTCCTTTGTCATTCTGCTGGATTTAGGAAAGGGCTGGAATGCTGAAAGTAAAGAGCGTTTTTGAAAATTGCAATGTTGGGTTGGGATATTATCACACGAGGGTGACAAAGCAAATGCCGGGATTAAAAATTATTTCATGTTCAGCTTGCAGATGCTATTGCTTAATTGAAATCCGTTTCCTTACTTTGTCTACCAATTAAGTAGATTAATAATCTTCGATACAAATTCATTTGAGACAAAACTACTGCACCTGATACCCTGAGAGACAGCACGGAGCTGATTTGCCGGAATTTTCGGTGGTTGTCAATTCATGCTTGTCAGAGCCGGCTGTCATAAAGGGTATCAGGTGCAAAGATACACGCAAATCGGTTCTCTGCCCCGCCACTACCAGGGAAATTCCCTCATCATTTAATTCGTCATTTTTCCTGGTGCATTTACGCCGCTGCACTGGAAATCCTGAGCAATTTCAAGTATTCTTGTGGTTGCAAACCCTTTTAATTGATATCCTGACCTACTACCATGAACAAATTTCCTCTGTTTGCCGCGATTCTGGCGGGAAGCATTTTTAGCACGAACATCTTTGCACAAGCCCCAAAACCAGCCCGGCCCAACATCGTTTTTATTCTCGCGGACGACTTAGGTTATGGCGATGTCGGTTTCAACGGACAAAAGCTGGTGAGAACGCCCAACATTGACCGGCTCGCCCGGGAAGGGATGATCTTCAACCAGTTCTACGCCGGTACTTCTGTGTGTGCACCTTCGCGATCATCGCTTTTGAGTGGAAAACATACCGGGCATACCTACATCAGAGGTAATAAATCGGTTGAGCCCGAAGGCCAGCAGCCGATCGCGGATTCGGTTTTGACGGTCGCCGAAGTGATGAAAAAGGCGGGTTACTCGACGGCTGCTTTTGGAAAATGGGGCTTGGGGCCGGTAGGTTCGGAAGGTGATCCCAACAAGCAGGGTTTTGATAAATTTTATGGATATAACTGCCAGAGCCTGGCGCATCGGTATTATCCTAACCACTTGTGGGACAATGATAAAAAGATTGTTTTAGAGGCGAATAAGAATTTGTTGTACAGCAAAGAATACGCGCCGGATTTGATCCAGAAACAGGCATTAGCATTTGTGGAAAGTCAGAAACCGACGCAACCTTTCTTCCTGTTTTTGCCCTACATTCTGCCGCACGCAGAATTGATCGTACCTGACGACAGCATTTTTCAGTATTACAAAGGCAAGTTTGAAGAAAAACCCTACAAAGGTGCGGATTATGGCGCCCGGGCAACCAGCGGCGGCTACACGTCGCAGGAATTTCCGCATGCAACATTCGCAGCAATGGTGACGCGGCTGGATTTATATGTTGGACAAGTGCTGGATAAGCTGAAAGAGAAGGGTTTGGATAAAAATACGCTGGTTATTTTCACTAGCGATAATGGTCCGCACATTGAAGGCGGTGCTGATCCTGCATTTTTCAACAGCAGCGGCGGGCTGCGAGGCGTGAAACGTGATTTATACGAAGGCGGTGTGCGCGAACCTTTTGCAGCGCGCTGGCCGGGCATGATCAAACCCGGCTCGAAAAGCGATTTCATCGGTGCGTTCTGGGACATACTCCCAACTTTTGCAGAATTAGCAAATACACCATCCCCCACCAACATTGACGGAATTTCTTTCACCGACGCATTAAAAGGAAAACCCACTCAGAAAAAACACGATTACCTCTACTGGGAATTCCACGAACAAGGCGGCAGACAAGCCGTACGGCAAGGAAACTGGAAAGCAGTGCGCCAAAAAGCCGCCGGCAATCCCGATGGTTTGGTTGAATTATACGACCTCTCAAAAGACCCTGCCGAAAAAACTAATCTCACCCCTCAGTTCCCGGATAAAGCCAAAGAACTAGGTCAAATCATGAATAAGGCGCATGTTTCGTCGGCAATATTTCCATTTGGGAGCCTGGCTACGAATTGAGGTTTGGGGAAATAATGGTTATCTTTAAAAGATAATTTGTCTGGGAATTATGGAAACATTGATTGTGGAAGGCGACAGCCAGCAGATCGCAACATTGAAAGAATACCTTAAAACCATCGGGATCAGTTTCCGATCAGAGCAGGATACTACCGAATATTTACTCAGCAACCCCTCTAATAAAACTGAACTTTTAGATTCCATCGCCGAAGCCGACTTGGGTAAGACCAAAAAAATTGGCCTCGACGATATATGGAAATAGAATTTACAGATAAAGCTGAATCACAACTACTTTACTGGAAACAAACTGGTAATCAAGCGATTTTGAAAAAAATCCGAAATCTGCTTGAATTCGTTCTTTCAACTCCGTATACAGGGATTGGCAAACCGGAACCTCTGAAACATCATCTTTCCGGGTATTGGTCAAGAAGAATAACCGACGAACATCGACTGGTTTATGCTGTGAAAAGCGACAAGATCATTGTTGTTCAATGTCGCTTTCACTACGAAAAATGATATTAGATCAACCCCAACCCCGCAGCCAACTTAATCAGCGAAGCTGTATTTGACACCTCAAATTTCATCAGCAAATTTTGCCGGTGACTATTCACCGTCGTGACACTGATAAAAAGCTGCTCTGCAATTTGCGGGTTAGTCATCCCCTCAGCGATTAACACCAGTACTTCCTTTTCGCGGCGGGTCAGAAAAGGCACTGTTTTGGGCGCAGTGGCCGTATTTTGATCAAAATTAACATTCATGAAATAGCCGCCGAGCTGTACCTGGCGGATTGCTTCCAGGATTTCTTCCTTGCCTGAACTTTTGATGAGGTAACCCGAAGCCCCATTCTGGATCATTCTCGAAACATAAGCCCGCTCGCTGAATGTGCTCAATGCTAGCGTTTTCACCGTCGGGAATTGTTCTTTTACTTTTTTGCAAAGATCAATTCCGTTAATATCCGGCAGGTTAATGTCGAGAAATGCAATGTCCACTTCGTTACTTTTTAAAAAAGCAATCGCGTCGATCGCATTGGAAGCGGTGCCGACGACGGTTACTTCCTCGTTGTCGGCTAGCAGCGATTTCAACCCTTCCAAAACCATCGGGTGATCATCTACGATCAGTATTCTGACACTCATATTGCAGTTGCTAAATTTTGTCAATTAATAGAAAATCAGACAGTTATCTCGATTAAAATCGAAGTTCCTTCCGTCGGTTTGGATTGAATATCGAGTCGGCCGTTCAGATAATCCACGCGTGCCTGGACGTTCCGGATGCCCGCGCCTTTGTTCTGTTCCAGCTTTGAAACATCAAATCCTTTACCATTATCTTCCACCGTCAGGCTCACCTCATTGTCCACCCGCGTCAGCTGCACGTGCGCCTCGGACGCTTCGGCGTATTTTAGCACATTGTTTAAAAGCTCCTGTACGATCCGGTAAAGCACGATTTCCACGGATGAATCGAGCCGTTTTTCAAAACCAAAACTCTGCATGTTTACTTTCAGATATCCTGAGGTATTGATGCCTTCACAAAAATCACTTAGCGCATCGATAAGGCCGAAGCGGACCAAGGTTTCGGGCATCATACTGTGTGCCACTCGTCGCATTTCACCGATGGCGCTGTCGAGCTGGTTGATCGCCCGGCCAAATGTCATGGCGCTCTCTTCGGGCATAATTACGTTTCCTTTCACGGAATTAAGGGTTAATTTGATACCTGATAACAATCCGCCGAGACCGTCGTGCAGGTCGCGGGCCACGCGGGTACGTTCTTCTTCCTGGCCTTTTAAAATAGAGTTCGTGGCCACCAGCTGCTTTTCCTGCTGTAATTGCAGCACTTCTTTTTCAGCGATCCTTTTGCGGATCACGATGTTGCGGTAAATCAGAATCCCGATTAACATTAAAACAACAAAACCCGCTATCAACCCATAAATTAACGTGTTACGCGCTTGTTTCTCCTTTTCCAGCGTCACAATCTGCTTTTCTTTCTGCGCTGTGAGATACCTGGCATCCAGCTCCTGCAATTGTTTTTGCACATCAATTCCTTGCAGGGAATCATTCAGGACGACATATTTCATCAGATAATCGTACGCAGCTTTGTGCTTGTTTTGGCGGCCTAAATCCGTCGCATAGTCTTCGTAAAGCTCTATCAAATGGTCCGTCATATCATTCGCTTCCGCGATTTTCAGCGCTTCCTCCGTGTATTTGGCAGACAAATCAGGTTGTTTCGAATCTTCCGCCACAAACATTAAAGCCCGCAAACATTCCATTTCCAGAAACACATTACCCGTTTTCCGCGCCAGCACAAGCCCTTTTTCTCCATATACTTTTGCTGCCGGCAGATTTTTCAGTACCCGGTTGGTACGGCACAAACCGGCATAAGCCTGAATCACAAAAATATCCGAGCCGATTTTTTCCGCAACATTGAGTCCCTCAGTGAAATGCGCTTTACTTTCCTGATATCTTTTTAAATTAAAATAACAGCTTCCGATCGTGGTCAAAATGTCGGCCAGCTGCAAGCTATCTTGCATCGGACGAGCCAGTTGCAGCGCTTTTTGTTTATAGGTCAAAGATTTTTCAAAGAGATTGGCATGCTCGAATGCAGTACCAATGTTGACATATAATCTGGGCAGATATTGCTTCATCCCCAGCTTGTCAAACTGGTCTGCGCTCTGCTGGTAATATTTGATCGCCTCCGTAAAATGGCCCATATAAGTGTAGCTGGCGGCAATGTTGTTCAGGCTTTTGGCCACATTTACCGGATGTTTCATCTCCCGCGCAATCACCAGACTTTCCTTATTGAGCTTCAATGCCTGCTCAAATTTCCCCTGCAAATTGAGGATGTAAGTATAGTTGCTCCGGAATTTGAAGCGTCCGTTCGGGTAGTTGAGCTTCTCGCTTAACGATTCGGCTTTGAGATAATAGCTGGCCGCACTGTCGAGATTTTGATTTTCCAGGATGTTGCCGTACTCAATGTAGGCGAGCACGCGGTTGGTATCCTGCTTACTGGTCTTGATCTTTTGCAAGACCGCTTTCACGTCGCTGTTTTGGGCAGAAACAGGCAGGGATAGCAGGATGCAAAGTGCTGTCTTTAAGACGAATTTCATGAGGGAACTGAGGAGTATGACTGGAAAATTACGGGAGCAAAATTCCTAAATAAAACCTTTTAATAATATCCTATGAAAGTACGATTTTTCAAAAATCATGCATTTATAGGATTGATCAGCGCCCGTCGGTCCGGCTACCTTTGTTGTGTCAAAAAGACAAACGGTTCTCATTAATTACTTAACAATCAATTCAATATTAGCCATGAAACGAATTCTTTTCCTCCTGCTCAGTACAACATTGTTATTCTCTTGTGACAAGGACAAAGACAAAGATCCCGCTCCCGAACTGAGCGCCCAGGTTGCCGGAAGTTATAAGGTAACCAAACTCGAAGTGGACGGTCAGAATGTGCCGCTTACGAACGCGAGCATCGGTATTGTGCTTGAAAAATTTTCCGCCGAAGTCGTGACCGGGAAAATGAAGGTGAAAGTCAACGGTGAATCAGAGCCGGACGAAGACCTGGGTACATTGAACCTGAAAAATGCAGGAAGTACCGGTATCGATATTTATGAAGGCACCGAAAAAGTAGGCAATCTGGATAAATCCAACAAGTTGACCATTTTCGTCGTGTTCGAAGGCCAGGATTACGAGATGGCCGCAGAAAAGCAGTAGTTAGCAGATTAAAAATAGGTTTGGAAATGCAGACAGGCAGGTGTAAAAACGCTTGCCTGTTTTTATTTAACGCCAAATTTTCATTTAATGCTGGCTTGTGAAACGTCCCGGCGACGGGCTTGCAGCGGAACAGTCGGGATGTAGCCTTTCGTGCCATTTTCCAGTTGCACGCGGTATCCTTTCGACATTTGTCCTAATATTCTAACGATTGTATTCGCCGGCAGGCTACCGATTTTCTCTGACATTCCGAGTTGAGAAGAACTGTAAATGTTGGTTTTTTTTCTGATCAAAACTGTGTCACCGAGCCACTGGGACTCTTTTGGCAGATCGGGCAATTTTTCTTCTTTATCATTAATAAAAGGAAGTGGATTGACCGCACCTGCACTGCGCGCATAAACTCCGAAATGCAAATGCGGTGCAGTTGTGATCGCATTCCCCGTATTACCAGCCAAACCTAATGTGTCTCCTAATGTAACCCGCTGACCAACAGAGACTAGCTGACTATCTAAATGCGCATAATAAAGTGAATAGGGATTGCTGAGTGAGCTCAAAAAGACGATTTTTCCACCCAGATTATTCGTACCGGTTTGGGTAACAAATCCATTTTGCGAAGCCACTACCGGCGTCCCGCGCCTGGCACGAATGTCAATTCCTTCATGAGAACGCACGCCACCGTCGCGCTCCGCACCCCACGCACTGATTACATCCGCCATCGAATGTCCGGCTACGGGAAAAGATAAGGTAGGTAATGTCGCGAGAGAAAGTGTAACCGTCAGTTTTTCATTCAGGCCGGTTTGTAATCTTAATAATAAAGTGTCCTGATCATCATTTTCAAAAACCAAAGTGCCGGTATCTTCTTTTAGGTAGTCAAGCCGCTGCGTTTTTCCGTTGGTTTTTATTTTAAACAATTCCATGAAAAAGTGAGCAGAGGAATCCCCCGAGCTGCGAACCGGCATAATGACTAATTTTCTACCCTGCGGTATTTTTAACCGCAGCGCTTGCGCGGGCACTGAATCACCCAAAAAAATCCGCTCCTGATAAGGTGCTACCGAAAAAACAGAGTCGGACAAAGCCTGCTCACTTACCCGAAGCCAGGTTTGCCCAGCCGCGGTTTGTTCCAGTTTAGCCTGATACAATTCTTTTTCATAATGTTCCCGCGGCGTAACTGGAAACCAGTGAGATACCGGCACAGGCTTACACGAAAAAATATAAGCCGCAACCAAAAAGAAAGCCAAAAAGCGAAACCACCACCTCATTTCCAGATCCTGAATTTTCAGCAGGCTCTAACAAATCTATGCCATCTCCATCAAGTGCTCGTTAACTAGTCACAAACCGATTTCACGCCGCAGAATAAATGCGCAACTGCCGCAGGAAAATTGAGGGGTTAACACTAGTTTTTTAGCATCGATATTGCCAGTCAAAACTTAAAACCCAAACAAGATGGACAACAATTTCGACAGGCTGGTTAGCATTATCCAGGACACGCACACGACACTTCAACAAAGTGCCATCAAGGCAATCAACAAGCATTTAACGATCAGAAATTGGCTGATTGGTTTCTACATTGTAGAGTTTGAGCAGAATGGTGAGAACAGGGCGCGTTATGGGGAAGAGTTATTACAAAAACTGTCCGATTCACTTAAACAAAATTCCTTATCGTATCGTAACCTTAAGCTTTTCAGGCAGTTTTATTTCAAGTATCAATCCATTGGAAAAGTTGTTTCGGAACATTTGCGGCAACTGGGTGCAATTTCAGCTGCTTCCTTTGAGGATAAATTACTATCACTTGGTAATGAGCGCCTTGTAATTGGGCAGTCGGTGATTGCCCAATTGCGAGATTTATGCGAAAGTGGTTTAACCGATCCTGATCTGCTCATTTCACAACTCTCGTTTACTCACTTAGTTCAGCTTTTTCCAATAAACAATCCAGTCAAAAGAACCTTCTACGAAACCGAATGCATCAAAGGGAATTGGAGCGTTAGCGAGTTGAAGCGGCAGATTAATACCCTGTATTTTGAGCGTTCGGGGATGAGTGTGAAACCGGAAAAGTTACAGGCAGAAGTGCAGCGTAACTCGGGGAAGATCAATGTAACCGACATTGTCAAATCCCCTTTTACTTTTGAGTTTTTGGGCTTGAAGGCGAAGGAAGTGGTTTACGAAAATGAGCTGGAACAGGCGCTGGTTGATAATCTTGAACAGTTTCTGATTGAATTAGGTCACGGTTTTTGTTTTGAAGCGAAGCAAAAGCGGATTGTCATGGGTGGTGAATATTTTTATGTAGATTTAGTTTTTTATCACCGGATACTGAAATGTCATGTGCTGGTCGAGTTGAAAACCAATGAGGTGAAGCATGAGCATATCGGGCAGCTCAAAACTTATATCAATTATTATAAAAAGGAAATGATGCTCGAAGGCGATAACCCGCCCGTGGGGCTGCTGCTGGTCACTGATCAAAATCGGGCTATGGTAGAATATGCCATGGCAGACAGTGATATGCCACTGTTTGTTAGCAAATATTTGGTCGAGCTGCCCAGTAAAGAGCAACTCGAACATTTTATTAAAAAAGAACTTTCCAATTTCTGAAAGCTATCCAACTCTTTTATAAACCGTCTCCGTCGCGATCTGGTCTTCGCCGCCGGGTTCGATGTTGTAGGCGGTGATGACGAGTTCGTCGGGGTTGCGGAGTTCAAGGGTGGTGCGCCAGCCCCAGGGCTCGGGAAAATCGGGGCTGCCGTAGCTGCCGAGGACGGAAAAGCCGTTTTCTGAAAATGCGCTTTCGGAAAACAGGATGCCGGTACCCATGTGGAAACTGTCGACCCAGGCGCACTGGAATTTGTTGTTGGCAATGTCGAAACCAAAAGTCGCAATGCCTTCAAATGCCTCACCATTCAGGCTTCCCTGGTATTCGTATTGAATAAATCGGCCGCCTAAAATTGACTTAATGGTACCTGTCATAGGCGATTCGTCGGCGACGACATCTGGCTCAAACCACGTTTTGGTGGTTCCTTCCCACGTTCCGGTGAATGATTGTAACTGTCTGTGGACGCCGGATTCCAGCGAGATTTCAAATTTAGATTTGCTCATTTTTGTGTTTTTTATGGCCGCGCGGTGTATTCGTGGCCCCAGAAAAAGGGGTATTTGAGACAAAAAAACTTATATTGGCACTTCAAAAATCAAAAAACCAGCAACAATGGTACAATTAGGTCTTTTAATCACAAATAGTCATCGATTACTAAGTGTAGCAGCGATTTTAGATGTTTTTGAATCGGTCAATCATTTTTTAGAAAAGCAGAATGAGCCGAAATTTTACCATATCAGTCTTTTAACTCAAGACGAAAAACCGGATGCTTATTACGGAAAATATACCTTACAACCACTCCAAAGTGCCGGAAATTTCGATTTAATCCTGATCCCGGCATTTGGCGCGGGCGATTTGGCGGCGTCGGTTTCCGGAAACAAAATGTTCATTCCCTGGCTTTGGGAGCAGCATAAAAACGGGGCGGAAATCGCAAGCTTTTGTACCGGAGCCTTCCTCCTCGCTGCCGCCGGACTTTTAAACGGCCGCGAAGCGACCACGCATATTGATTCCGCACAGGCGCTGGCGTCCAATTTTCCCGACGTGATCCTGAAAAGTAACGCGGTGGTAACCGAAGACAAAGGTATTTTCACCAGCGGAGGCGCCACCAGTAGCTTCCATTTAATGCTGTATCTGATCCAGCGGCATTGCGGCAAAGAGCTTACATTGAAAACCGCCAAAATGTTTGCCATCGATATGGACCGCGAGCAGCAGACTTACTTCGGCACATTCGCGCCGTCGCAAAACCATGGCGATGGCCTGGTAAACATGGCGCAGCAAAAAATTGAAAAAGAGTACCAGGAAGGCAGCACGATCGAAACATTGATCCAGGATATCCCGGCCAGCCGGCGCAATGTTGTTCGTCGGTTCAAACAAGCTATCGGTGTCACCCCGATCGAATATTTGCAGCGCACCCGGATCGAAGCGGCCAAAAAAATGCTCGCCCAAACCGACCAGAGCGTACTGGAAGTAATGCTGAATTCTGGCTATAATGATCTCAAATCGTTCAGGCAGCTTTTCAAAAAAAGCACTGGGGTTACGCCCAAAGAATATCGGGACAAATTCAACATTACCCGCCTGGAATCAGCAGGCAGGCTTGAAAGACGCGCCGCCATGTTATAAGTGCATTAATTCAATTTTGCCACTTTTCTGAAAGCATGTTGCTCATCCTGAGTTATTTCTACAATGTACATGCTGGCTGGAAGATTGGAAATGTTGAGCTTGTGCGAAAACTTGTTGTCTTTTTTGTCCAGATTGGTTTTGGAATGAAGGCGTCCTGATCCCGCATCGAAAACCTTGATCTCAATGTTTCCGAACCGCTCATTTGCCAGATCAATGCTGATAAAATCTGAGGTTGGATTTGGGTAAACCTTCACATCGGCGTGCAATGATTCAACGATCGGTAGCGCTGGCGCGGCGGAAGCTACTGCTGCGGTCCGGGCATTTGTTGCGGGTGCTGCTACCACAAAAATCGGCGTTTCGCTTGCTGTAACCGTCACTTTTCCATCGGTAATCGGCATATCCTGAACAGCCATAGTAGTACTTCCGGCGGTTGGGGTGTAAATTTTAGCAACACCATTTTCGCCCAAATCCAGTGTGTATTCTCCGGTGCGGCCAATCTCGTCGGGCACTGTCAGGACAAATAGGGATTTACCATTCAATTCATAGCGGTCCACAATCGGATCAGCATAAATGGTTTCCTTGTAACGATAATCGCCAAATTGTTTGTTGACCTGATTAATGTAGTCCGCAGCTGGCCGGCGGGTCTGGTCAGCATTTAGCAAACCCGAAGTTCCGAACATGCCCGAACCGGTATTGTCGTCATACATTTGATAAAAGAAAACTTTTTCGATGCCGGCCCTGGCGGAGAAAAGCGAGGTTCGTAAAACCCAGTCAGCCTGCGTGATCAGCTCCGATTTGTTACCGATCGGGATCGCTTTGAGCGGGCTTCCCTGATTCACATCATAGCCAGTTTCCGTGATCCACACCGGCATATCCTGAGAAACTTCGTGCGAAGTTTTCATAAAATCATCCACAATTTGTTTGGCATTGGTTACCTCAGGAGCCGCGCCGCGGGTGGAAGTGCCGCTCTGATTCAAGGTGGCATTATCCACATACAGGTGAAAATTGACGATATCCCAGCAAAGATTCACAGAGCCATCGGCCTTATAACCACGGTATTGCTTGCACCAATCCACCATTCCTTTGATATAATCCGGCCCGGTAACCAGCCCTGCAATCACCACTTTCATATTCGGATCGGCGTTTTTGATACCAATGCCCGCACCCATGGTATTTTTATGACCATCGTAGAAAGCGGATAAGTTCGCCGCATATTCACGGGCAGTCTGGTAAGCTTTGCGGCCTTTCCACCATTTATCACGCTCGTTGTCGCATTCAATGTATTTGACCAGGTTCAAACCAATTTTCACTGAATTTGGCACGTCACCATTCCATCTCGGTGTGCTGTGCGTGCTCAGCAAAGCAGGGTCAACATTGGTATTGCTTCCGTAGCGGGCAGCATATTGAAAACCCATTTTCGCCTGCTCAATGTAAGAAAGCGGATCGGTGAAATCCTTGCCAAAACGCACCGGAACATTCTCATTGTCCTGCTCGCCAGCAGGATAGCTGTCGAGCATCCAGGTAGGTAATGTTTTCAGGCAAGCCAATACTTCAATATTCTCCGCTTTGCAGCGCTCGTAAATTGCATCGTAATTCCAGCCACCATAAATGGTTGGGTTATAGGTATAAACTCCTTCTTCCGGTTCCAGTTTTTGCCAGTCCATATAATGACGGAAGCCGCCAAAGCTCTTCGCCATGTTCATCATCGGTTCATTAACCTGACCCGGATTGTTGCCCAGCTCGAAATTCCACTCATAACCATTCACGCCAAACATATCTCCCAAACGCGCCGATTTTTGTGGTACTGGGCTAAAAGCTTGGGTAGGAGGGGTGTAGCTTCCGTAAAATTCCATTTCAGTTGGCAGCACACCCTGTACTTTCAAAACCAGGTAGCGGAAGTTGCTCACCGGCGAGCTCAGCGCAAACTGGCTGTCGTCAGACGCCTGACTGTCCGGGTTAGGGCCAACCCAGGTGTTGTATTGATAACCTTTAAATGTCGCAATCTGTACCCGCTCCCAGTTGGCATTGATAATAGACAAACTCATCGGGTTATCCGTCGCAGAGCCCTCATAATCAAAGAATTTGATACCATCGATCATGATCTGTTCGCCTGGTAGCAGCGGGTAATATGCCTCGTATTCGTTAAGCACTTTTCCCCAGCCAGTATTCACATTGACCTGTGTATTTCCATCAAAAAGCCCTTCCAGAGACTGGGTAGCATTCGTGAGCTGGTACCAGCGTTTTGGATCCAGCGTAATTTTTGCAGAGATCGCCGACGGGGCGGAGGTGTGGACAAGCTGCGTTTGCGTCACGTTATCTGCCGCTGCAAAAGACGCGCTGGCAGCTTGTGAGGCTGTAATGTTGGCAGTTCCTTCGCCAATTACTTTCGCTTTCCAGGTTCCTGTCGCGTTGGAAACGGTGATTACAGCGGTGTTGGATGAGGTAAATGTGATAGGCGCCTCGGTGCTGGTGCTGGTTGCAGTCAAAACAAAATCAGGTGCTGGGGCAGATTTTGGGGAGAGCGCCGCAAAAGTAATGGTAGGTTTTGGCTTCGGAATGTTATTGCCAAACTGGACGTCAAACCAGTTGATGTTGAAATATCCTTTGTTGGCGTATAATCTCAAAACCTGATTTCCGGCGGTCAATGTCGCCGTCGTAGTCAGCGTCTGATAACTCTGCCAGCCGCCAGTCCAGGGAATAGAAATCTGTCCTAGCACAGTTCCAGCCGCATTTTTGATTTCCAATTTGCAATTTCCATTAGGAGATGCCACCCGGAATTGGAATGTATGGACACCCGCTGTGGTCACTTTCACGTGGTAATCCATCCAGTCGCCATCTTCAATGCTGCCCACATTCAGGACGCCGTCAATATCACCGGTATTTTCAGTCTGTATTTCACTAACCCCGTCGAAGTCCTCAGCTTCAATTTTGCCCGGGATTTTCTTGGTTATAAGGGGGGCGCTTCTGGTGGCCTCAAACCAATCCAGATTAAAAGCGCCTTGTCGCGCGTTAAAACGGATGACGTGGCTTCCCGCGGTCAGGACTGCAGTGGTACTTACTGTTACATAATTTTGCCATCCGCCGGTCCTGGGCACATTTACCTGGTTCAGTACCGGGCCGTAATCATTCTGTATTTCAATGATGCCATTTCCCCAGGCATTTGAGACGTGAAAATAAAATGTGTAAGTGCCAGCAGTTGCTACATTCACACTGTAATCGAGCCAGTCTGCATCATCAATGTCGGCCACGACATTACCGGCACTCGCAGTTGCGCTATTTTCGATGCGGACAGTACGAGACATATCAAATAACTCAGCCTCTACTTTCCCGGGAAGGGCCGTAGTTGATCTGCTAATTTCAAACCAGTTGATTGAAAAAATTCCGTGCTCTGCGGTGAGGCGAAGTGTTTGTTTGCCTTTTGGAAGTTTCGCCAGCATCGTAATAGTAGTCCAGCTTTGCATACCACCTGTTCGCGGCACCGCTACCTGAGTAAGTACTGTCAGATCCGCCGCCCGGACGAGTTGCAAAGATGCGTTGTCGCTAAAACCGTTTGCAACGCGAATTTTAAAAGTGAAATACCCAGCTTCAAAAGTTTCAAAACGATAACTAAGGAAACTATTATCCACCATCCCGCCAACATCCAGTCCACCGTCGGTGTCTAGGCAGGTTTCGGTGCTCACGTTTAACTTCGAATCGAAGCTTTCTGCTTCGAATTTACCGATAGCTGAGCGGTAAGTTTGCGCAAGGCAGTTAAAGCTGACAAGAATCAGCAGCGAGAGTAAAATATTTTTCATAGAGGAGGCAATAATTTTAACTCTAATATAGTAGTTGTTCGAACTAATTTATTTCAAGTATAGAAATTAATAACGTATAAGTGTAGGTAAAATAAGTTTACAAATTTCAAGTTTTTGGTGTAATCATTAATAAGTTGTATAGTTCTTTACAGCTTTCCTATGTTTTGGAAAAAGCCAAATCGCGCTGAATCCAATCAAAAGCGCAGAATTTCAATAAAAACTGTGTTTAAGATGATTCAGAGCACTTATTGGAAAATTTATATTAGAAAATTTTAAAAAATTTTGCTTGAAAAGTGTTTTCCACACCCGCAGTGGACTCGGTGAGTTATCCACATATACGTTATAGGGTTTCAAGCAAATGTCGTGCCTGCGATGTAGAGAATTGAAATAAGTTACGTAGCTGTATTTCTACATGAAAATGCGTTGTTAATGGGGCATTTTCTATGCAGTCTGGATGGGATTTAGGCGGGTTTAGCTAAGTGTGGAAACAGCGACGTAGGAGATGCTCGTCGTACTGAATTATGTAAAAAGCGTAGGGGCTCATTCGTGTAAATAAGCGAATGCCAGAGAAAGTGATTTTCGTCCCTTATGAGCAGAAAACACACTCTATCTGGCAAAATATTGTTTAGCCTAGTAAATGTTAGTGCTCGATATTCAGTTGAATGCAGGAATGTCGGGCTCTCCGCCTGGTTCCCGCAGGGGTTCTACCTCTGGTACCACAGGCTCGATTGACGGTGTTTCTGGCTCGGGTTGGATTGGCGGCGTTTCTGGATCATCTTCAAAAGGCGGCGTCTCCTCAGGAATGTTCGGCGAAGGCACTTCCGGCCGCGGATCAAAAGGCGGCGTTTCGTTTGGTTCTGAGAAGTCCGAGTTACCAAAAGGCTGATCCCAGCTAGTCGCAAATTGATAGATATCCATGATTTTTAATGTTGATGATTCCCAAAAGTCTATACGCAGAATATAAAATAACTGTGCCGGGGTTTTGCGGGAAATTTTGCTTAGGACATGATCATTTTTAAAGCCCTCTAAAATTTTTTCACCCTTTGGGAATCATTTCACCTTTGCACTTGTAGTGTCTGCACTGTGCAGTATTAATATATTCAAATCTATCGATATATCAGGAAATGGAAGTACGGAAAGTAGAGCGGATATCGAAGGCCCTGGGAGATCCCAGCCGGATTGCAATTTTACAGCAGTTGCGTGAAAAGGAGAATTGTCTGTATTGTCACGAAATCCAGGATTTCATTGACCTGGCCCAGCCCTCGATTTCCCACCACGTCAAGCAGCTGGCCGACGCCGATTTGATTTACACATTAAAAGAAGGAAGAAACGTGAAGTACAAACTCAACCAAACAGTTCTCGACGAGTACGTAGCATTTCTCAATACATTAAAAGTTTAAAATTTTTTACCTGGATATATCGATACATTTCGATATGTCAATTCTCCCGAGTAGTAAGCCTAACAGTTTTTGAAAATCTTTGAGATTTAAGAAAAAGTTGAGGCGGACAAGTTTACAATCAATCGAATTATTTAAATACTTCAATATATACAAGCATGGAAAAGACCATCCAATCTGCAAAAATCGTATCCGGGCTCATCATTACCGGTGTGATCCTGCTCACCGTATTCTTTAAAGGATACACTTCAAAAGAAGGCGTGCCGCAAAAAGCAAAACCTGCCCCCGCGCCCGTCGTGACTGGCGTACCAGTTGATGTTCAGGTACTTCACTCGGAATCTTTAAATGATGAAATGACGGTTTCCGGAACGCTCCTGGCTTATCAGGACGTGAACATTACCAGCGAGCTGAACCGCAAAGTTGTAGCAGTTTACGCAAAAGAAGGAAAATCAGTAGCAGCAGGAACATTGCTCTTCAAACTAGACGATGCCGACCTGATCGCCGAGTTGGAACAATTGAAACAACAGGAAAAACTCGTGATCCTTAACGAAAAAAGATTCAAGGAACTCATTGACAATGAGGCGGCAAAGCAGCAGGATTATGACGAAGCATTCACCAACCTGAAAGTAATCCAGGCCAAGATCGAGCAACTGAAAGTGACGATTGCCAAAACCAGCATCCGTGCGCCTTTCAGCGGAAACCTTGGAATTGTAAATGTGCATACCGGCGCATACGTCACGCCCGGCGCTCCCCTCGCGCTACTTACAGACAACAGCCGTCTTAAAATCGATTTCGCGGTTCCTGAAAAACATGCGAATACCTTGAAGACCGGCGACGAAGTGCAATACCGCGTAGAATCGGACGAAAAATTGTATAAAGCCACCATCGTAGCCCACGAAGCCGGCCTCGATCAATCGACCCGCACATTATTGATGCGGGCCGTCACCAACAATGCCAGCCGCGAGCTGTTACCTGGCCAGAGTGCCCGACTTACCCTGCGTTTAGGCAATACCGGTAATGCGCTGATGGTGCCTAATCAGGCTTTGATCCCTTCTTCCAAAGGTTACAGCGTATTTGTCGTCAATAATCGTAAAGCAACTTTCAAACCCATCGAAGTCGGTCAGCGTAATGCATTTACCGTGCATGTGACCAAAGGACTTGCGCCTGGCGACACGATTGTCACCAGCAACATGCTCCGCCTGGCTCCCGGCGCCGACGTCCAACTGGTTTCTGTTCATTAAAATTCCATTCTCATGAGTGCTATATCTCAGGTAAGTATTTCCCGGCCGGTTCTGGCCGGGGTGATGTCCGTACTGCTTATACTTTTCGGTATCGTCGGTTATACGTTCTTAGGAACCCGCGAATATCCGGTGACAGACTCCCCGATTGTGATGGTGACGACGGTTTATCCCGGTGCAAGTGCCGATATCATCGCCTCCCAGGTAACCAAACCTTTGGAAGAAGCCATCGCGGAAGCGAACGGTATCCGCGCGGTTTCGTCCACGTCACGCGAGCAGGTGAGCATTATCACCGTCGAGTTTGAGCTCAATGCCGATCTCGAAGCCGCAGCCAATGATGTGCGTGACAAAGTTTCCAAATCGCGCCAGCAGCTGCCGACGGACATTGAACCCACGATCGTTGAAAAAGCCGGCCCGGCGGATTTCCTGGTTTTCCTGACAGTTCAGAGCAAGACCAAAACATTGGAAGACGTCACAGATTTTGTCAATATCAACATTAAAGAACGCTTGCAATCCATCCCCGGCGTCCGGCTGGTGGATTCTTACGCAGGACGGAAACGCGCGATGCGCCTCCGCATGGACCCGGTGAAACTGGCAGCCTACGGATTGACGCCGATCGACATTCAGAAGGCTTTGCAGCGTGAAAATGTGGATTTGCCCAGCGGCCGGATCGAAGGCCAGAATACGGAAGTTACCCTGCGTACCCAAGGCAGGCTGGTGACCGAAGAGGATTTTAACAACATGATTATCCGCGAAAGCGAAGGAGCGATTGTCCGCTTCAAAGATGTGGGCGAGGCGATCATGTCGTCGCAAAATGAGCGGACAGCCATGATTATTTACAATGGAAAAAGGGCCGACTATGGCGTGGGTACCGGCGTAAGTCCGCAGCGTGGTGCCAACTCATTGGCGATTGTAGATGAGTTCAAAAACCGTTTTGAAGAAATCAAAAAGACCGCCCCGAAAGAATATGAAATTGCTCTGGGAAAAGACTTTACTGTTCCTGTAAGAAACTCATTGTCAGAAGTTGAAGAAACATTATTGCTCGCTTTTGCGCTGGTATCCCTCATTATTTTTGTCTTCCTCAGAGACTGGCGCAGCACATTGATCCCGCTCCTCGCGATCCCGGTTTCCATCGTCTCGGCATTCTTCATCATGTACATTGCCGGGTTTTCGATCAACGTCTTGACATTGCTCGGACTGGTACTCGCAATCGGACTGGTGGTGGATGATGCGATCATTGTTTTGGAAAACATTTACAGTAAAGTCGAGGAAGGTATGTCGCCGATCCAGGCGGCGCGGCAGGGTTCCAATGAAATTTATTTTGCGGTGATTTCGACGACCATCACCCTGGTGGCAGTTTTTCTTCCGATTTTATTTTTAGGTGGATTGACAGGCCGTTTGTTCAAAGAATTTGCGATCGTCGTCGCGGGCTCGGTGACGGTATCGGCATTCGTAGCATTAACACTCACACCGATGATGAGCGCTTATCTGCTCAAAACAGGTACGTCCCATAATTGGCTTTATAAAAAAACAGAACCGTGGTTCGAAGCGCTGAACAATGCGTATGCACGCTCATTGTCGGCATTTATGAAAGTACGCTGGCTGGGTGTGGTATTATTGCTCGTATCATTTGGTGTGGCTTACTGGCTCGCGCCTAAGCTGCCGTCGGAACTGGCCCCGCTGGAAGACCGGTCGATGATCGGTCTCGCGGTGATCGCGCCGGAAGGTACTTCCTACGAAAGTATGGAAGCCAGTATGAAGGAAATCGGCAACTATATCGCCGATTCTATCCCTGATTTGAACTCCGAAAGAACTTACACAGCCGTTGCGGCGGCGGGCGGAACATTGGCGCAGCCGGTCAATGGTGGTTTTCAATGGATATTTTTAAATGAACCCAAAGACCGGAAAAGCGGACTTACCCAGGCGCAGATCTTCCAGAAGCTGGTGATGGCCGCCGGTCAGTTCCGGAATGTGCTGATCATTCCCGTGCAGACGCCGACGATCGGAGGTTACGGAAATACGCAACCCGTGCAGTATGTGATCCAGGCGCCGAGTTTGAAAGGTTTGATCGATGTGATGCCGAAATTGATGTCGCAGGTAGGGGGTAATAAAAAGCTGAATTTCGCCGATGCGGATTTTAAAATCAACCGTCCGGAAATCAGCATTAGCATTGACCGTCAAAGAGCGGCGCAGCTGGGCATTTCTACACAGGATATTGGTCAAACATTGCAGCTGGCACTGAGCAGCCGCAGGTACGGATACTTTATTTATAATGACCGCCAGTACGAAGTCATCGGCCAGCTCGACCGCGAAGACCGCTCGGCTCCTTACGATCTGAAATCACTCTATTTGAAATCTGGCAGCGGGGAAATGGTTTCACTGGACAATGTGACGAAACAAAATGAAGGTATCAGTCCGCCAGCGATTTACCGATATAATCAAAATTACAGCGCCACCATCTCGGCGACACCCGCAGCCGGGGTAAGTCTGGGAGAGGCGATCCAGGAACTGGATAAAATCGCTGCCAAAGAACTTCCGAAAGGTTTTACCACAGCATTAGCCGGACAAAGCCGCGATTATTCCGAAAGCAGTTCCAGCCTGATCTTCGCCTTCGTTTTCGCGATCGTGCTGATTTACCTGGTCCTGGCCGCGCAGTTTGAAAGTCTGGTCGATCCGTTTATCATTCTTTTGACGGTTCCGATGGCGCTGACCGGCGCATTGCTAAGTCTCTGGTTCACTGCACAAACGATCAATATTTTCAGCCAGATAGGTATCATTATGCTGATTGGTCTGATCACCAAGAATGGTATCCTGATCGTAGAATTCGCGAACCAGAGCAAGGAGGAAGGCCACACAACATTCCAGGCTGCGAAGGCGGCGGCGGTATCCCGGTTCCGGCCGATTCTGATGACCACGCTGGCGATGATATTCGGAACATTGCCGATCGCTTTATCGCTCGGTACTTCGTCTGGCAGCCGTCAATCGCTTGGAATAGTAGTAGTGGGCGGGCTGATTTTCGCCGGTGTACTTACACTTTACGTGATCCCCTCGATTTACTCTTACCTCTCCCGGCCTTTGAAAAAACACAACAAAGACGGAGAAATCACACAACCCGACGAGGCGCTGCTGCAAACGCATTAATGCCTCAGGAAGAACATTAATACCACTTTTCAATCATGAAAAAGATCATTTTAAATAAAAACAACAGGATCAAGCTGCTCGGCTTGCTCCTGGTACTGAGCCCCGTTTTTGCATGGAGCCAGAAACAAACCTTGTCGCTTGACCAGGCTATCGAAACTG
Organism: Dyadobacter luticola; assembly: GCF_005860805.1. Lineage (GTDB taxonomy): Bacteria > Bacteroidota > Bacteroidia > Cytophagales > Spirosomataceae > Dyadobacter > Dyadobacter luticola. The sequence goes on from NZ_VCEJ01000004.1 coordinate 903,368, forward strand.
CTAAAAGTCACAACCGTGAGCTGCGGATCGACTCGATGGGAATTGGAAAATCCGTACAGCAAACCGCTATCACCCGCGGTTTGCTACTGCCCAACATTAATCTCACCGGTCAGTACCAGCATTATTTTCAAAAACCGGTATTTTTTGGATTAAATGGAAATTCATCTTCCTCAGAAAGAATTGATTACGCACGTTTTGGCGGCGAAGATCTCGCTGGCGCGCAGGTATCATTGGTTCAGCCTATCTACAACTCCGGCGCAAAACAGGAAATCCAGCGGAGAAGGCTTTTGGAAAAACAGAGTGTACTAACATTCAGACAAAAAGAAATCGACGTAGTGGCGCAGGTGAAGCAAAATTATGTGCGGCAACTCGTACTGAGCGAGCGTCTTAAACTGCAAAATGAAAGCATTCTCCGAAACCGGAAAGCCCTGGCAGATTCGAGATACCTTTTGGCACAGGGCCGTGGTCTTCGGGTGGATACCTTGCGGGCTTACACTTTGGTCAAAAACCTGGAACCGGATGTTTTGCGGCTGACTTATGCCCTGCAAATCAGCCAGCAGCAGCTCAGAAACCTGCTGGGCGACGTTTCTGAAACCGAATATGTCCTCGCCGATTCGCTGGAACTGAGCCCGGCTGATTCGATTCCTTCGGAGTCGGGTACGTATAGATTATCCGTGCAGCAGCGGCCCGATTTGCAGATTTTAACATTGAATAAAGAGATTTCGGATAAGGAAATTGAGCTGTATAAATCGGCGCGGCGTCCGGTCGTGAATTTTGTAAGTCAATATCAATTGCAGACCCAGACCAACCAGTTTCGGTTTGGAAATGCGGCCTACCCGCCGGTTTTCTTCGCCGGTGTCCAGTTTGCGATCCCGATTTTTAGCGGAAACCAGCATGTGAACCGCATTGCACTGGGTAAAATTGAAAGACAACAAGCCGATTTGATCTACAACAATGCGCAGGAAAACCTGAAAACCGAAGTCAAACAAATCCTCGCAAGCCTCATTGAAACTTCCGAAAGGATCAAAACCCAGCGCGGCGTGTCGCAAACCGCGGAACTGAGCTACTCTATCACGAAATACCGCTACGAAAAAGGCGTCTCCACCCGCCTGGAACTCACCGACGCCGAACTCGCACTCACCACAGCCAAAGCCAATTACCTCGAATCCGTCTTCGATTACCTATCCGCCAAAATCGAACTCGACAGAGTAACCGGCAGCGGCATATAGCCGGCATTGCCGCCGTGCTGGCCGACAATTCCAATACGCTTATCAATCTGACATACTCCAGCGAGCTTGAAAGTCAGGCCGGAAGTTCGGGGATACCAGAGATTTTGAGCACGCACCCGCTTACTGCCGAGCGGATACAGGCGGCGAAAGCTGCTGCGAGGGAGCAGACCAGTATCAAAGACCAGTCGGACCTGCAAAACAAGTGGCTCCGGCTGGGAATAAATTAGTTAGTGCGGGGAATGGCACTGTTTTTTTGATTACTGGTTAAAAAAGAATGGGACTATGAAAGCATTAAATAAAGAAGGCCGGCAGCAGGTAGCAGACATTGCCGCGAAATATAATCTTAAAACTGAGTCAGTTGAAGCCTTATTAAAGGCAGTAATTAACGGAAATGGTTCGATGGCGCAATTCAACATTCCCGAATTGGGCGGATCGGGACAGTGGATGCGGGGCGGGATGACCATGGTGGGAGATATGTTCAACAACTCTTTGAAAACCACCGTAGAAAATTTGGCAAACGAACTTTCGGCGCTGGTAACCACCAGGGTACTTTTTGAAGATATTAAAGATGATTTCAACCACGAGACTTCCAGCTATGCTAGTAGCGGTGGCGGCGGAGTGGGCAATCATTCCTGGCCGTCGGTTTTTGGAAGTCCAACTTCCAGCGGCTCGCAGAATAATTTCCGGTATGCTTATTTCGGGCCGGTGCGCAGGCTGGTGATTGAGGAAAATGGCAAAAGGACGATTTACGACACCAAACATCACAACATTACCGGCATTTCGCAGCAGCAGGGATCAGGTAATTCCTACCAATTCACCAGCAAGGACGGGCCGGTCGATATCAGCAGCTTATCCGTGATTTCGGAGCCGGCCGCGCAGGTTCAGGAAACACCGGAAATTGCTTATGACGTTACTTCCAATGCGGATCTGAGAAGTTCAGCTACATCCAGCAGTCCGCAGGATATTATTTTTTCAACGATAGAAAAGATCAATGTGCTTTTTGAAAGAGGCCAGATCACCGAGCAGGAATTCAAATCCAAAAAGGAGGAATTGCTGGCGAGGTTATAACAACATTCAAATCATATTGTGAAAGGGTCCGGAAATCAGCCGGGCCCTTTTTTCGTTTCACTACGCGAATTGATATTTGCCTTTCTTTGTAGTTTGAACGAGCTCCGCAATTCCTGATGATATTTACGCAAATCTCAAAAACCATAGATCCGCTCGCCTTGAAGCTGGATCAATGGTCGGTTGAAGTTCTGAAATTTATCCCTAATCTCATTATTGCGATCCTGATCCTGGTGGTTTTCAGGTTCCTGGCAAGCTGGGGAAGCCGGATTATGGAGCGGATCCTGGGGCGGGCTTCACAGAACATTGCGCTGGTAAGTCTTATTTCGGCCATTACCCGGATTGCGATTGTAATGATGGGCTTGTTTTTTGCGCTGGGTGTTTTGGGGTTGGACAAAACAGTTACTTCGTTGCTCGCAGGGGCAGGTGTGCTGGCACTGGCTCTGGGTTTTGCATTTCAGGATCTGACGACCAACTTTATTTCCGGCGCATTCATCGCCATCCAGCGGCCGATCAAAGTCGGGGATATCATTGAAACCAATGGTTATACCGGCAAAGTTTTGTCAATCGGGTTGCGCTCGGTGAAGCTGGATAATTTCGCGGGCCAGCAGGTAGAGCTGCCAAGCAAGGATATTTTTCAAAAACCCATTGTAAACTTTACTTATTCCGGCGAGCGGCGCGTGCAAATGGAAGGTAGCATCGGGTATAAAGATGACCTGGCGAATGTAGAAGAGCTGGCCGTCGGCGTGATCAAAAAATTAACCTTTTTAAACAAACTAAAACCGATCGAATTCAACTTCACCCGGTTCAGTGAAAAAAGCGTTGACTTTGAAATTTTATTCTGGATCGACCAGTCGAAAATTGGCCCCGGCCCTGCAAAAAGTGCTGCTATGAAAGCGGTAAAGCGGGTTTTTGATGATAACAACATTTCGTTTCCCACGCCGGCTCGACCGATGGATCTGCTCCCGCATTTCAAAAATCCCGACGGTACTGGCCCGATTATCAGCCCCGAATAAACCAAAAACAAACAAAAGCCCCTGCTTCATCCGAAGCAGGGGCTTTTCACTTTTGAACCTCAATTGATATTAATATCTGTAAGTCTCAGATTTGAATGGTCCTTCTGGGGTCACACCGATGTAAGCAGCTTGCTCGTCAGTGAGTATATCCAGTTTCGCGCCCACGTGCGACAGGTGCAACGCAGCTACTTTTTCGTCCAGTGCTTTTGGAAGAACATATAATTTCTTCTCGTAAGCTGCGGTGTTGGTCCAAAGCTCGATCTGCGCCAAAGTCTGGTTAGAGAATGAGCAGGACATTACAAATGACGGGTGACCCATCGCGCAGCCCAGGTTTACCAGACGGCCTTCTGCCAACACGATAATGTCTTTTCCTTCCACATTGTAAATGTCAACCTGTGGTTTGATCTGCGATTTCGTGTGACCGTAAGCGTTGTTCAACCAGGCCATATCGATTTCGTTATCGAAGTGACCGATGTTACAAACCACTGCTTTGTCACGCATAGCACGGAAGTGGTTTTCGGTAATGATTTTGTAGTTACCAGTCGCAGTTACGAAAATGTTCGCACGGCTTGCAGCATCGTCCATGGTTACTACTTCAAAACCGTCCATAGCAGCTTGCAGTGCACAAATCGGGTCGATTTCGGTTACCAATACACGGCAGCCAGCACCACGAAGTGACTCTGCAGAACCTTTACCTACATCACCATAGCCAGCTACAACCGCCACTTTACCAGCCAGCATTAAGTCGGTAGCGCGACGGATAGAGTCCACCAGCGATTCGCGGCAGCCGTATTTGTTATCGAATTTGGATTTGGTCACCGAGTCGTTCACATTGATTGCAGGCAAGTGCAATGTTCCGTTTTTGTAACGCTCGTACAGGCGGTGAACACCAGTAGTAGTTTCTTCTGAAAGGCCACGGATACCGTCGATCAGCTCAGGATATTCGTCGAAAACCATATTGGTAAGGTCGCCGCCGTCGTCAAGGATCATATTCAAAGGCTTGCGATCTTCGCCGAAGAACAATGTCTGCTCGATACACCAGTTGAATTCCTCTTCATTCATTCCTTTCCAGGCGTAAACCGGGATACCTGCTGCTGCGATCGCCGCTGCTGCATGGTCTTGAGTAGAGAAAATGTTGCAGGAAGACCAGGTAACATCTGCACCCAGGGCAGTCAATGTTTCGATCAAAACCGCAGTCTGGATCGTCATGTGCAGGCAGCCCGCAACGCGCGCGCCGGCAAGTGGCTGAGATGGTCCGTATTCCGCACGAATCGCCATCAAACCAGGCATTTCGGCTTCTGCCAATGTGATTTCTTTGCGACCCCATTCGGCCAGCGAGATGTCTTTTACCTTGTAAGGAATGTACGTTTCGGTTGACGTTGCCATTATTTTACAGTTTAATGTTTGTCTTATTGATGTTACAAAACTAAGTAGAAAAACCACCGAGGGGAAGAAAAGTAGATACAAATTGTGATTTAGGATTGATATTTGGATAAAATGTCTATCGCGGGAACATTATCACGCACTTTCGCCCCGGGTTCCCGTGGTAATGCGCGCTCTGGCAGATATTTTGTCCGAAGGCGAAATTATTGCCTGATAATCATGCAGTTTGTCGACGATTCCGCTACTTCCGTCGACAATTTTTTGGTTTCCGATTTTTGGGTCGGCGATTAATTATATTTGTTCATGCGCCCCCAAACCCCGAAATATTTCTCTCCGGCCCGAAAAAGGATTTTGCCGCATATCGCATTCTGGGTGGTGGTGCATTTGATACTGACATTCATTTATGGGGCAGGGATGCCCGATTACTGGTTATCGCTGGGAATTGTTGCCCTGTTTTTGCCGATACACATGTTCTATTTTTACAGTATCGGCTACATCATTATCCCGAGGTTTTTTAACAAAAAAAAATACTTCGAAGTCTTTGCTGGGATCCTGTTTTGTGTCCTGATTTGTACGCTGGCTTTCAGGCTGATGGAAATCCTGGTGGCCGATCCGATCATTTACCGGGCCGTAAAAAAAACCGATCCGACCTTCGCCTGGCACAAGCTCGATGGTACCTTCCGGGAGCAGCTTGCGAAGCCAGTGTACCTGATCAGCGCGTTTGAGCAGACCAATATTTTTGTCTGGATCGCTTTGTCAATCAAATTTTTCAAAATGTGGTTCGAAAGAAGGCAGGCCGCCATAGAAGCCGAGCTGAATTTCCTGAAAGGGCAGCTTCACCCGCATTTTTTGTTCAATACCCTCAATAATCTTTATGCATTAACCCTCACCCAATCGCCGCAATCGCCCTCGGTGGTGATGGGCCTTTCCGAAATTTTACGGTATATGTTATACGAAGCGAATGCTGATGTGGTTGATTTGCAGCGGGATATCAGCATTGTAGAGAGTTATATTGAGCTGGAAAAAATTCGCTACGGCGACCGTCTGGACATTAATTTCAGTATCAATGGTTTGGCACCGGGCCAGCGCATCACGCCGCTGCTGATTTTACCACTGGTCGAAAATGCTTTTAAGCACGGCGCGAGTGAGCAGGTAGGGCAGGCGTGGATCAATATGGACCTGCGGGTGAAAAACAATTTGCTTAAATTCAAAATATCGAACAGTCGGCCAGAAAAGGCTGTGGTGAAGGAAGATAGGAACCATCACGTGAGCATCGGACTGGCCAATACACGTAAAAGAATGGATATTTTGTATCCCTCGGCTTATCAGCTGCGGATTTTGGAAGAGGAGGAAATGTTTGTGGTGATTTTGGAAATTGAGTTGGATAAAAGAATAGAAATATAGTCTGAGATGAAGCTAAGGACGATTCTGGTCGACGATGAGCCGCATGCGATTGAAGTGCTGGACAATTATCTGGGTAATTTTACCGAGATAGAAGTGGTGGCGCGCTGCTACGATGCGATCCAGGCTTTCCAGGTTTTGCAGCAAAACCAGATCGATCTAATGTTTCTTGATGTTAAAATGCCCGGCTTAAAGGGTACCGACCTGCTCCGAAGTCTCAAAAATCCACCAAAAGTCATTTTTACCACAGCTTATCAGGATTATGCCGTAGAAGGTTTTGACTTGAATGCGGTGGATTATCTTCTGAAACCCATCCCTTTCGAGCGTTTTCTGCGGGCCATCGATAAAGTTTTTACCGGACTGAACATTGCAAATCAGCCGGTTGCCGTCACACAAAAACCTGCCGTAAGTAACAAGGATGTTTTCTTATATCTCAAAGTCGACCGGAAAATGGTGAAGGTGAATGTAAGCGACATTTACTGGGTCGAGAGTTTGCGTGACTACATTAAGGTCGTTTTGAAAGATAAGGTATTGATTTCCAAACAAAAAATAAGTCTGCTGGAAGAGCTCTTGCCCGAAGATGCCTTCATCCGCATCCACCGCTCCTTCATTGTGGCAGTCGATAAAGTGGAAAGTTATCATTCCCACAAACTGGAAATTGACGGCAAAGAACTCCCCATCGGCCGCAACTTCCGCAATGACTGCCAGAGAAGATTCAAACTAACATTTTAATTTTTTCAAAAGAGATCAGTTGGTTGAAACCGACTGCAATTGATTCTTTACCGTCAGTTTTAACTGACGGACTGGCGGGAGAAGCTGCCGCAAACGCCGTCTGTCGATAAAACCAGTCGTTGATCGATAATCAGTTCCCGCTATTTTTCTCAGACACATTTCGTAATAAATTTGCACCGCCATCTCAGGAGGGCAAAATTGAGTTATTAGCCATTTTTGAAAATTAAGCTATGTTTAAAAGTAAAAGAACCCTGCTCGCAGCAGTGTCCTTCGCACTATTGTTGGGCGCCTGCGAAGACAAAGAAAAAGTTACCCCCACCAAAGTCACCGCCGCAGCCGGCGCCGACCAGAATGTTAAAGTTGGCGATTTGGTGACCCTCGACGGAGGCGGATCCAGCGACAGCGGCAACAAGCCCTTTCAATTCCGCTGGGCATTTTCACAGAAACCGGCCGGCAGTAATGTTACGCTGAACAAGCCGACCGAGCAAAATGCAACCTTCACACCGGACCAGCCCGGCGACTACGAATTGGAACTGACGGTTTCCAATGAAAATGGTGAGAGCAAAGACAAAGTTTTAGTGACGGCGGCGATCATTCAGCCCATCGTGCTGGAAACAAACATAAAGGCCAAAACCGTTTTAACAGATCGGATCAACAACCCGGCTTTCCCGGATTACATTGTCAATGATAATGTGGCCGTCAATGCGGAACTGGAAATTAAGCCCGGCGTCGTGATCGCTTTTGCAAGAGATACCAGGCTGGAAGTCAATGACAAAGGTGGAGTCCTGATCGCAAAAGGCGACTCGCTGAACCCGATCCGGCTGATCGGAAAAGAAGCTTCCAAAGGATACTGGGCGGGCATGATCGTTCGCTCCGCCAGTAGCGCGAACCTACTGGAATGGGTGGAAGTGCTGCACACGGGAAGTAAGGCCATTTACAGCACCACCAAAGCGGCAGTTAGTTTGATGAGCGGCTCCAAAGCGGAGTTAGCATTGAAAAATACCTCGTTTCAGGACAATGCGGGTTACGGATTATACGTGCAGGCAGGCGCTATTTTGTCAGGATTTTCAAGAAATGTTTTTAAAAATAATGCTGAAGCAGGAATTTCTCTGGACGCCACGAATGTGAAAAACCTGGACTATAACTCGGTCTTTACCGGCGGAAATGGTCGCAATGTGGTGGAGGTATATGCTTCGGCGTTACGGAAAAATGCGACCGAAGAGGTGGTCTGGAACGGTTTCAAAGACAAAACACCGTACCGTATCCTCGAATCGCTGAGCAGCGACGCCAACTGGAAATTGATGCCCGGCGTGGTGATCGAAATGTCGAGAAATGCGCGGATGTCTATTGACGACGGATATATCAATGCGGTCGGCACCGAGGCTTCGAAGATCGTGATCAAAGGCGCGGAGAATTCAGCAGCCTACTGGCGCGGGATGATTTGCTTCTCTACGAGCAACCTGAATGTTTTCAATTTCGCAGAAATATCCGGCGGAGGCAGCAGTGCGCTGGTTTCCGGCAAGAAAGTCAACATTGCGGTGTACGGCAGCCTTGCGAATATGCAGATCAAAAATTCCAAAATATCCGGCAGCGGAGGCTATGGCATTTATGTAAACTACCAGGCAACCATCAACGGCGACGTGGAAACTGCTAACACCTTCACAGACAATGCGGAAGGCAAGATTTTGAAAGAGTAAGCATGGAGAGTTTTATGTTTTTGCATCAGCCTGATTTTCGGGCTGATTGCATTCTTCAACCTGAAATTTCTTTGACCTATGAAAACCATTGACGCCCTGCCGCTGATCCGGATCGTGGGTATGACACTTTACTTTTTTATTGCCGCGCAGGGCGCATTTTACCATTTCGGTTTTGGCAAAGCCCTTTTTCAGATATCTCCTGAGAGTTTTATTGAGCTCAGAAAAGCCGTCGATCCGATTGTGAGGCCACGTTTCAAAGGCGTTTATTTTTCAGCGCTGGGTGTTCTTTTTCTCTGGGTTGTTTTATTGGATAAATCGGCCGGGTTCTGGTCTTATGGGCCTGTGTTGTTCGCTTTTTTGCTGCTGGTGACAGATATGGTGCTGATCGTGAAGTTTAGCGAGCCCATCAACGAGTTGATTAACAGCGACCTTTTGAATACCCAGACCGGCTACGTCAACGCACGCGCCGAGTGGCTGAAATTCATCCTGATCCGCGGCTGCATTTCGATGACAGGTTTTTTCCTGCTGCTGCTTCAAATGATCTTCCAACCCCGCTAGTGACAGTTGCAAAAGTGTTTTTATCAAATACAATTATCAAAATAGCCATGTTAAATAAAATGTCCACCCGTTCAATGAGGCGGTCAAAGGCAGTGATGCTGCCTTTGGCAATCGCCTTGCTTAGTCTCGTTTCCTGCAAAGATGATCCGGCCGTCGATCCTGACGAAAACAATCCGCCCGTTGCCGAAAAAGCCTTTATTCCAGAGAAAAACAAAACGTATTCTTACAAAATCTCCGACAGTGATGGCGGCGTAAGTAACTCGGTGCTCCGCGTCACGAGCGTGAAAGATTCGTCGGGAATCCCGGTTTCCCACATTGAGAATGTCATTGAAGAAGAAGATGACAAGATTATATTGAATTACCGCGCATTCAGCCACGGCGGTCACACGACCAACGAATTATCGATCCCGGCGGGGTTCAATTCAATGCAGCAGTACGTCCAGGAATTCGCCTACATTGATGATTATGAGTTATCGGGCTTCCCGCAAGTCCAGGTTTTTGACAACAAAGGCACCGTCGATAGCAAAGTAACATTCAGCACAAAACCTGTGAAAATGCATCTGGAACTGACTATTCCGGTCAGCGAAGAGGAAAGTATTCCTGCCCAGATGGATTGTACCATTCAGTACGCCGACGGAAAAGCAATTGCGCAGGAGAACATTACCACGCCGGCCGGGACATTCAACTGCACCAAGTGGCTCTATAGCTATGAACTTTACGGCAAGCTGACGGCAGGTCAGTCGGCGCCGGAAGAAGTCAGGGTTGTGTACACGGTCACCGAGTGGACAGCGCCGGGCGTGGGTGTCGTCAAATCCGTGGAAGCTTCGGGTGAGGATGTGACTACGACGGAATTACAGAAAATTCAATAGGGGGTTTAAAATAAACAGACCTGCCCGGTTTTTCGCCAGGCAGGTCTTTCGTCTTTTTTAACTCAAAAACTAAATTAGTACGGAGAAGCTTTTGAAAATAGCCCCAACCCTAACTGCATCGAATATACGCGCCTGGGTCCCGCCGTGGGTTAGCACCGACTGCTCGTGCGAGGTGACGCACATTTCGCAGCCGTTCAATGCGGAAACTACGAGGCTCAAAAGCTCAAAGAATTCTTTGCCAAGCACCGGGTTCATCATAATGCTCATTTTAATACCCGCCGGCGCATTGTCGTAAAATTCCTTGTGCATGAAGTGCCTGAAACGATAGAACACATTGTTGGCATTCATCAAAGAAACGCAAGCCGTAACCTCCGCAATTTCCTTTTCGTCGGCACCTTCGCCCGCCGCCAGCTCCTCGATCGCAGCGATCAGCGCAGCATTTTTTTCGTTTACCGCCACTGCAAAAGCAATCAAAAGCGCCTCTTTGCGGTTCAATGTCTGCGCTTTCAGCACATTGCCGACATTGATTTTGAGGTCTTTCAGATAGCGATGGTCGATCGCTGCCAGCTTGTTGATCAGCACGCTTTCAAACTCAGCTGGCAGGTTAACTTCCTTATAAAGAGAATCTTTCGTTCCTCCTGTGGTTGCAAATGGATACATTCCGTTTGTTGATTTTGATGTGGGATTAAGCCAATGTAGCTTCTCCTTTTACCCAGTTGCAAGGGCAAAGCTCGTCGGTTTGAAGGGCATCCAAAACGCGGATCACTTCATTTACATTACGGCCAACTGAAAGGTCGTTTACAGATACCCAGCGAATAATTCCCTGTGGATCAACAATGTAAGTCACGCGGTAAGCGATTTTTTCATTGGCTTCCAGGATACCCAATTCTTCTGCCAAAGATTTAGAAGTATCGGCCAGCATCGGGAAACGCAGGTCACGCAGGTCGTCGTGGTTTTTGCGCCATGCAAGGTGTACAAATTCACTGTCGGTAGATGCACCGATCAGGATCGTATCGCGGTCTGCGAAGTCGTCCACGTGCTTTCCAAACTCGGCAATTTCAGTTGGGCAAACGAAAGTGAAATCCTTTGGCCACCAGAACATCACCATCCATTTCTCTGCATTCTTGTGGTCTTCTGAGGTAATATCGTAGAATTCGTTTCCTTTTTCCAGGGATACTACGGAAGTCTTTTTGAATTCTGGGAATGTCGATCCCACTGACAAAAGTCTGTTAGCCATGATTGTTCGTCGGTTTATAGAATTGTATTTTTTAGTGTTACAAAGCTACAAACCGACCCAGTTCAAGGCAACCTTATACTTGGTACTATCGCAGGAAAGAGTTGTTTTAAATAAATGACTTTGATATTATTTATGAAAATTTATACTGTATAGATTTTCTCAATAATTACATAGACATTCGCAATAGAATTATTCCGATATTAACTTTAAATATCCGCCCTACTCAGGCATTACGCCCAGCACCGTTTCCAGCGACATTCCCCGAGAACCTTTGATAAGAAAATATGTATCTTCTTGCGGGTTGTCCATGATCCAGTTATGCAGGGAAAATTTATCCGGGAAATAGTAAGCCCGTGGTAGTGCAGGCAGTGCGTGCTGCATCAGGTTCCCGGCCAGGATTACGATATCAAAGTTTTGCGCCGCTATTAGCTTGCCCAGCGCCAAATGTTCCTCCGGCGCAGCGTCACCCAACTCGAACATATCGCCAAGGATCACGATTTTGCGAGGTGCATCCAGTTTGGCAAAGTTCGAAATAGCCGCCGCCATCGAAGACGGATTAGCATTATAGGCATCCATGAAAACCGTGTTAGTCCCTTTTTTGACGATCTGCGAGCGGTTATTGTCCGGCTGGTAAGTGGCTACGGCTTCATTGGCATCTTCATCCGAAACCCCAAAATATTTGCCGACGGCAAGCGCCGCGCAAATGTTGTCATAATTATAGCTGCCCGGCAGGTGCGTAGTCACCGTTTTACCGCCACGCTGGAATGTTACAAAAGGATTATCCTGCACCAAAATCGGGTTCACCGGACTATTTTCGGAACAATAAAAAACGATCTCCCCAAAAGCCCGCCGCTTGCTGACCATTTCCATGATCACATCGTGATTAGAATTCACAAAAACCGTCCCCTTCTTTTTTGACAAATAATCAAAAAGCTCGCCCTTTCCTTTAATAATGCCCTTTTCTCCGCCAAAACCTTCCAAATGCGCCTTGCCAATGTTGGTAATCAGGCCGTGCGTCGGCTGGGCGATGGAGCTGAGCAACGCGATTTCTTCCTGGTGGTTGGCGCCCATTTCAATTACGGCCATCTCCTGTTTTTTCGGGTCGATGGAGAGGATGGTGAGCGGCACGCCGATGTGGTTGTTAAGATTTCCTTTGGTCGCGTAAGTGTTGTATTTCATGGATAACACTTTTGCTATCAGCTCTTTGGTAGTGGTTTTGCCATTTGAGCCAGTCAATGCTACTACGGGAAATGTGAATGTTTTCCGGTGATGCCGCGCCAGGTCCTGCAATGCTGTGAGCACGTCCGCTACGAGTAAAAAACGCTCGTCGGCCGCCACTTTTTCATCGTCCACCACCACATACGCCGCACCTTTTTGCAATGCTTCGGACGCATATTGGTTACCGTCGAATTTATCCCCTTTTAAAGCAAAAAACAGGCAGCCCGGGCTGATCTGGCGGGTATCGGTGGATATTTTAGCGCCCTTTAAAAAGTGCTGGTAAATTGTTTCAGTGGGAGTATGCATGAATTATTTCTTCGTTATAAAGTAAAAGGCGCATATTTCGTTAGGTTTAAGAGCGAAAAAGGCCGGCGCGCACAGCGTCCGCGGAGTCTGCAAAACTAATAGATTATTCCTCAACGATGCGAACCAAATATACCTCCTTGTTCTTCCCGATATTCTTTTTTGTAACTGTGATAAATGTCAGTGGCCAGCAAGCCTGGTTCCGGCCGGATACGCTGACAACCGTTACTTCAAAAGGCCAGAAAATGGCCAATCCGTGGGCTGGGGGGCTGAATGCTTCGCAATTTTTGAAGATGAAACTAAACGATGATGCCGACGAGGACCTGGTAGTTTACGACCGCACCAACAGTAAAGTCACCGCATTCGTCGCAGCCGCCGATCCGGCCAACGCGGGCAAAAAAATATTTGTCCACGCGCCCTATTACGAAACACTTTTTCCGCCTGCGGACAACTGGATCATTCTCGCGGATTATAATGGTGACGGTTACAAGGATTTGTTCACCAGCACTTCGCTGGGGATCACGGTTTACCAGCAGGTACGGTCGCAAAATGCGTGGACCTGGAAGCTCATGGAAAGTGCGTTATATACCAAAGGTTTTTCAGGAAATATAAATTTACAGGTATCCGGAACCGACATTCCAGGCATTACGGACATTGACGACGACGGCGACCTGGACCTGATCACGTACGATTTTTCGGGAACATACATTGAGCTGCACCAGAACCTGAGCATGGAAAAATTCGGCGTGCCGGATAGTCTGGGGAATTCCAAAAATCCGATTTTCATGCGAAATGGCGATTGCTGGGGCAATTTTCACAAAGGCGATCTGGAAGATTTTATTTTCGGTGCCGACTGCGGTGTGGTGGCGGATCCGAGCAAGCGCGTGATGCACGCGGGAAATTCCATTGTTTTGCAGGACTTGAATGGAGATGGAAAAAAGGATATGCTAGTGGGTCACGTCAGCAATGAGCATATTTCATTTCTGGCCAACTCGGTGACGGGCATTGCGGCGAATTATGTAAGTTTTACCAATACCTATCCCGCCACAGATCCGGTTTCGCTGCACATTTTCCCGGCGGCATTTTTGGAAGATGTGGATTTTGACGGCGTAAAAGATTTGCTGATTGCGCCCAGTGTATCGGCCAATGATCTCAATCTTACAGATTTTAAATCCAGCGGCTGGTTTTACCACAATGCCGGCACGACAACAAAAGCGGATTTCAAACTTGTCCGCAAGAATTTCCTGCAAGATCAAATGATCGACGTAGGCGAAAATTCGGCACCGATTTTCGTGGATATCGACGCCGACGGTGACCTGGATATACTGATCGGTACCGGTGGAAATCCGGTGACGGGTGGTTTTAAAGGCAGTTTGTATTTGTTGAGAAATGAAGGAACTGCTGCCGAACCCAAATTCACACTCGAATCCGAAGATTATCTGGGCTTGCTGACCGGTTTGTCTTTATACAACATTAAACCGCAGTGGGCCGATTTCAATGGCGACGGCGTGCCCGACCTGGGTTTTGCCGGAACTTCCACCAGCACATTGAACATGGAATACCGCTACATTCCTAACAAAGCTGCCGCCGGTGCAGCACCGCAGCTGAAACTTACCGACGCTGTTACAATCACCATGCCCGCCGAATCACTCACCGGCGACTCGCCTTATTTTTACGATGCCGACAATGATGGGGATCTGGATCTGCTGGTAGGAAAAGGGCAGGGTAACATTTACTATTATTCCAACACCGGTACCAGCAAGCAATTTGCCTTCAAGCTCGAAACCGATGCATTTGCGGGCGTTGGGATCAATTTTTCAGGTCGCTCACCACAACTCGCCGTCACCGATTTCGATCTCGACGGCCGGCCCGACCTTGCGACCGTGGACCATACTGGTAACCTCCGCGTTTTCAGCGGTGCCGAGTGGGGGAAATGGACGGAGCGCCAGGGCGCATTGGTCGAAACCAACGGAAAAGGATTGGACATTAACTTCGGAAACTACCTGGCGATCGGTGCAGGGGATTTGAATGGGGACAAAAAGCCTGATCTGGTGATCGGTAACAATGCGGGTGGTATCCGGTTGTTAACCAATGTTTTGCCGGTGACGGTGACCGGCGTGGAGCCGCCAGCCAGTCATGATTTCAAAGTATATCCCAATCCGGCATCCGGCTATTTTAAAGTACTATCTTCGGAAACCGGTGCGCTGCAAATCTTCAATACAAACGGTCAGAAATTACTTTCTGACCAGCTGGTTACCGCCTTCCGCGAGCAGGAAATTTCAACATTAAACTGGCCTGCAGGGCTTTATTTGGTGGTGTTGAAAACCGGTGATTCGCAGATTGTAAAAAAAATCGTTGCCAAGTAGATACCCCGGGGTTTTCTCTTACATGATAAAATCCTAAATCCATGCAGGCTCTTCTTGGCGTTATTTTCCATTTTATCGGCGGCTTTGCGTCCGGCAGTTTTTACATTCCATATAAGCAGGTCAAGGGTTGGTCATGGGAATCCTACTGGATTGTCGGCGGCTTGTTTTCCTGGTTCATCGTGCCGCCGCTCGCAGCATATCTCACCATTCCGGGCTACACCGAAATCATTGCGCATACCAACGGCGGCATCCTCTTTCTTACCTACTTTTTCGGCGTGCTCTGGGGTATCGGCGGGCTTACTTATGGTTTGGGCGTGCGGTATCTGGGCGTTTCACTGGGTAGCTCCATCATTCTCGGACTCAGCTCCGTACTCGGCGCGCTGATTCCGTCGGTTTTTTATCAATTCAATCCCAAACCCGGAAAAGATACGATTTCGGATCTTTTCTCTAATACCTGGGGACAAACAGTACTTTTCGGGCTGCTGGTGTGTGTGATCGGGATTATTTTTTGCGGAAAAGCAGGTACAATGAAAGATGCCGACCGGAAAAAAGTCGGGGCGATCATTGACGACAAGACAGAATTTAAAATCGGTTTGGGTTTGTTGGTATCGGTTATTTCCGGGGTGCTGAGCGCTTGTTTTGCATTTGGTATCGATGCCGGCAAAGTGATGGCGGAGGAAGCGAATGAAATCTGGAAAGCCGCCAATCCGGGGCAGGGAGAGTTTTTATTCCAAAACAATGTGACGTATGTCGTGATCCTGCTGGGCGGTTTGACCACCAATTTTATCTGGTGTATGATCCTGAATTCGAGAAACAAAACCTTCGGCGACTATACCAATTCCGAAACGCCGCTGCTCAAAAACTACATTTTCTCCGCCCTCGCCGGCACTACCTGGTTTCTGCAATTCTTTTTCTACGGCATGGGCGAAAGCAAGCTTGGAAACGGCGCCAGCTCGTGGATCCTGCACATGGCCTTCATCATCATTATCGCCAATTCGTGGGGTTTGATTTTGAATGAATGGAAAGGTGTTTCAAAAAAGACTTTTACGACCATTGTGACGGGTATCATGGTAATCATTCTTTCCGTGCTGATCGTGGGATATGGTAACTATCTGAAAGAGTAGGCGATGAAAGGGCTCATTATTTTCGGCATTTGTCTGGCGATTTTCGGTTGCCAGGGCAGTAATAAAAGCGAACAAAATCAAGTGAAAGATACCACAGCCGCCTCCGCAGGCACATTCGGCTACGATATAGCCTTTTTGAAAAAACACAAAAAAATCATCCTCCTTACCGCTCCGGACGATCCGGCTTCGCAGGCGATCATTATCCCTGATTACCAGGGCCGTGTAATGACCAGCACTGCCAGCGGCGATGGCGGCAACAGTTACGGCTGGATCAATTACAAGCTCATCGAAAGTGGAAAGTTGCAGCCACATATCAATGCATTCGGCGGCGAGGAACGTTTCTGGCTTTCCCCCGAGGGCGGGCAGTTTTCAGTCTATTTCAAAAAAGGCGATAAGTTTGATTTTGAACATTGGCAAACGCCGGCGGTGATCGACTCGGAGGCTTTTGAGGTGGTGTCTTCTGATTCTTCTTCGGTCGTTTTTCAAAAGAAAACAACATTGGAAAATCACTCAGGTACGCCACTTGATTTCACCATTGACCGGAAAATTTCGATGCTGGGCCGCCGGGACATTGAAAAAGCGCTGGCAATTTCTTTGGATCAAAAGGTAAAAGTCACTGCCTATGTTTCCGAAAACACGATTACCAATAATGGTGCGGACTGGAAAAGAGAATCCGGCGCGATCGGGATCTGGCTTTTGGGCATGTTCACGCCCGGCGCAGAAACCACCATTATCGCGCCTTTTTCAAAAGAACATTCAGAAAAACCGCAGCTTACGGATAATTATTTTGGCGAAATTCCCAAAGAGCGGCTGGTTGTAAAAGACGGCGCGGTGTATCTCAAAGCCGATGGGAAATTCCGGAGTAAAATCGGACTGGCACCTTTGTCGGCTAAACCTTTTGCAGGAAGCTATGATGCCGAAAAGAACATTCTGACGATCATTCAATACGATCTCGACCCAAAAGGGGAGTACCTGAAATCGACCTGGGAAGAGCACAAAGAGCCTTTTAAAGGTGACGCGCTGAATGCTTACAATGATGGCCCGCTCGCCGACGGTTCGCAGATGGGGCCATTTTACGAACTGGAATCCAACTCCCCCGCGAAGCTTTTGAAGAAAAACGAAAAACTGAACCACAACCAGAGAACCTATCATTTTGAAGGCGACAAACAAGCATTAAATCAGATCGCGCAAAAGGTACTTGGCGTAAACATTGATCAAATCGGGGAAATATTTAAATAAAAGCATGATAGCGCAGGATAGTTGAGGCGCGGGCATCACGGATATTTACATTCCGATTGCAAGATTTAATTGGATGTATTGAAGTGGAGTCAT
The DNA here is from genome assembly GCF_005860805.1 of Dyadobacter luticola. Taxonomy (GTDB): domain Bacteria; phylum Bacteroidota; class Bacteroidia; order Cytophagales; family Spirosomataceae; genus Dyadobacter; species Dyadobacter luticola. The sequence goes on from NZ_VCEJ01000004.1 coordinate 920,898, forward strand.
TTTCAACGTTTGCCCCCTGATCCGTGAAGCATTCCGAACGTCTACCCGAAGCATACCTGACGACGCGCTGGCAGCAGTTCTGCAGAGGGGATAAAACTGCCTTCGGGGAAATCACGGAACACAATTACGCCGCTTTGTATCATTACGGCACCCGCTTCACGCCCGACCGTGATATGATTAAGGATTGCCTGCAAGACCTTTTTCTGGAACTTTGGGAGAAAAAAGAATCCCTCTCCTACATATCCGCCATCAAACCGTACCTATTCCAATCCCTGCGTAATAACCTCATTCACAGGATCAGGCGACAATCGGTTTTCTCGGAAATCAAAGGCGACGACCCTTTCGACGACATTTCGCCGGAGTCGGACTGGATCGTGAACGAGACCGACCAGCTCACGGCCACGAGATTAAAAAAAGCCATCGATTCGCTTCCAAGAAGACAAAAAGAGGCCCTCTACCTCAAATACTACGAAAATTTATCCTACGACGAAATCGCGTCCGTAATGGGTTTACAGCGCCAGGCCGTAGCCAACTACCTCCAATACGGCATCCAGAAACTCCGCGACTACTTACAACACGTCACCATATTCCTCGCACTGTTTTTCTCCATGGGATGATGCTTGGCTTGTCAGCCTGAGCGCAGTCGAAGGCACGCCACTTACTCCGACAAAAAAAATATTCCAAAGTTCATGGGTACTATTTGCTGACGAAACCCTCATCGTATCAAAGCAAATAATTTTATAAAATCCATGAATAATTATAAAAGCTTTGAGGTCAAAGATTGGCTCGAAGATTTGAGGTTCCGCGACTGGGTTTATCATGGCAAAGACGATGCATATTGGCTGAATGTGCTGAGGGATAATCCTTTGCAAGCTGCTAACATGGAGCAGGCCAGGGAAATCCTGCTGGCGGTGAAGGGAAATCAGGATTTTATTTCAGAAGCCGAAGTGAAGTTGCAGGTAGGGGAGATTATGCAGGCGATCCCGGATGAAAACGAGCGCCGCATTTTATACTGGTGGAATGGTAACTGGCTGAGGGTTGCGGCAGTATTCCTGCTGATGACGGGTTTTGCAACGATTTTTTATAAACAAAAAAACATCACGGCCCGCTTCGGAAATGCTGCAAAATCGGCATTCAATGATTCTGAAACATTGACCTGGACAGAAATTGAGAATAAGACTACGCAAATTAAACTGGTGAATTTGCCCGACGGCAGCTCGGTGATTTTAAAGAAAAACGCGCGCCTGAGGTATCCAAAGCATTTTACCAAAGAAAAAAGAGAAGTGGAGCTGGCGGGAGAGGCCTTTTTTGAAGTGGTCAAAAATCCGGAGCAGCCTTTCTTGGTCTACGCCGGCAACATGGTCACCAAAGTAAAAGGAACAAGTTTCAGCATCCGGGCCAATGATGAGGACGATGAGGTGAAGCTGGTGGTAAAAACAGGGATTGTGGAAGTTTCGGCCAATGATACAGGTAAAAAGGAAAATGGCGCGGAGGTTAAAAAGTTGGTTTTGAAACCCAACGAGCAAGTCACATTTAACCGAAAAAATCAGACAATGATCGCGAAAACGGTTACCACGCCAGTTTTGCTGGATTTGCCGGTAGAGAACCAGGATTTTGAGTTCAAGCGGACGCCGCTGGCAGACGTATTTGCCTCGCTGGAAAAAACCTACGGACTGGATATCCGCTACGATAAGCTGGCGATTGCCAAATGCACCATTACCGCCAGGCTGGGTGACGAGCCGGTATCGGAGAAGCTGGATATGATCTGCACCGTCGTGAATGCGAAATACGAAACCCGGAATGGCGTGATCCTGGTGAGCTCGCCCGGTTGCGAATAAAAAAACCTAAACCTAAAACCTATGAAAAGACATCGACATTCGAATGAACTTCTGTTTCAGATCATGAAAATGACCCTCGCCCCGTGCCTGCTTTTGCTGCTCTTCATGCAAATTTCGTTTGCAGCGGACTTGCAGGCACAGGAGATCCTGAGCCAGCGTATATCCATCAACGTTAATGAAGTGGGCGTGGATAAAGTGCTGGAAAAAATCGAGGAGCAAACCAAAGTGCGGTTTGTGTACAGTGCAGAAGTGATCCATGCCGAGCGCAAGGTTAGCCTGGAAAGCCAGAACCAGCGCCTGGACGCAGTATTGGAAACATTGCTTAATCCGCTGGGTATTGAGTATAAGGTTTCGAAACGGACCATTTTATTGAAAAAGGCAGCCGAGAAGAAAACTTCGGAGCAGACGGACACGCCGGTACCTGTCCGTAAAATCACTGATAAAGATATTACAGGCAAAGTGGCCGACGACAAAGGCGTGGGTATCCCCGGCGTGAGCGTGGTGGTAAAAGGTACCACATTAGGTACATCCACGAACATTGACGGCAACTATCAGCTGATCGTCCCCGATGATGCGGCAACATTGATTTTCAGCTTTGTAGGCTACATCAGCCAGGAAATCCAGATCGGCAGCGCAACCACATTAAATGTAAATCTGAAAGTGGACGAGAAGGCACTGGACGAGGTGGTGGTTGTGGGTTTCGGCGAACAAAAGAAAGTATCGGTAACCGGCGCAGTATCGTCGGTTACCTCGGAGGTTTTGCAGCAGAGTTCATCAGCAAGCTTGGCCAATTCCTTATCCGGACGCCTTCCCGGCCTGACTTCAATACAGTCGGGTGGGGGGCAGCCGGGTCGGGATGACGCTACGATGTACCTGCGCGGCGCGGCGACGACAAACGGAAAAAGCCCGCTGATTTTGATTGACGGCGTGCCGAGGGACAACATCAGGACACTGGACGCCAATGAAGTAGCCTCGGTTTCGGTTTTGAAAGATGCGTCGGCGACGGCGGTCTTCGGGGTACGGGGCGCAAACGGGGTGATTTTGATCACCACCAAAAGAGGTGTTGCAGGCAAAACGCAGCTGACGATCAATTCCGAGCAAAGTTTTACGTCGTTTACCCGCGAGCCGGCACGCCTGCATTCGCTGGAATACATGGCTTTACGGAATGAGGCTTCGAAAAACGACGGCATCACACCACTGCCTTTTTCGCAGGAAACGATGGATAAATATGCCAATCCGCTCGCTGGTTTGGACCCGAATGATCCGGAATATGCCAAAAAAGCGATGATCCGGAATTATATGTATCCCGACCACGATTACTACCGCGAATACATTTCGCGCTATGCGCCGCAGACGCGGGTGAATATGAATGTGAGCGGCGGTACCGACAAGGTTTCGTATTTCGTAAATGGCGCTTATTTACATCAGGGAGGCAATTTGAATGTGGAACCCAAGTCAGTGCTCGGCTACGATCCTTCATCCAAAATGGACCGGTACAGCTTCCGCGCCAACCTGGATTACAAGGTAACCAACTCACTCAAAGCGTTTTTAAACATTGGTAGCTACATCGAGCAGGTGAATATGCCCGCCGCCTGGCTCTACGGCAATGATACCAACTGGATGATGCGCGACCTGCTCTACCAGGCACAAACCATTTTACCCATCACCCCCGGCCCGACTACGATCGACGGCTTCGGCGTCAAGCCGGGACAAATTGTCGATCCAGGATACATGGACCGCTCTGCATTTGAGATCATGAACCGCTTTGGTTACCGGAATGAAATCCGGTCGAATTTGAATGCCTCATTTGGTTTGGAGTGGGATTTGAGCAATACGGTCACGAAGGGTTTGAGCATTAAAGGGATGGTTTCTTATGATTCAAAAGCGACCACGGCAATGCAGGGAAACAAGTCGGAAAGACTATATCTGGCAGAGGTAAACCCGACCACCGACGTACTGACTTATGCGGTGAAACGCTCGGACGAAAGTTTGCTGTCACTTCAAAAAGGCGCAGATTCCCGCTATAACATTAACATGCAGGGCTCGATCAATTACGCGAGAACATTCGGCGGAAAACACGATCTGACGGGCATGATCCTCGCGCAGCGCGACACCTGGGAGACGGCTGCGGGTGAGATTCCATACAATGTTTTGGGCGTAGCAGGCCGCGCCACTTACGGGTATGACAGCCGCTACCTGGCCGAGGTGAATATGGGTTATAATGGTTCGGAGCAATTTGCGCCGAACAAACGCTTCGGGTTTTTTCCGGCGTTTTCAGCGGGCTGGGTAGTTAGCAACGAGGCTTTTTTGAAAGATAACCGGATCGTTACCAACCTGAAATTCAGGGCTTCTTATGGAAAAGTCGGAAATGACATTCTGGGTGCTTCAAGGGAAACCAGTCCACGCTTTTTATACCAAAGTAACATTACCATGGCCGGATCGGGGCCGCTGACGAGCCTGGGATTGGGGCAAACCATCAACCAGGGCTTGCTCGGAAACCCGAACCTGACCTGGGAAGTAGCTAAAAAGCAAAACTACGGGATGGACTTTCAGCTGCTCCGCGACCTGAGCCTTTCAGTTGATTATTACGTCGAGCACCGCAGCAACATTCTGATTTCCAGGGGAACCGTGCCGGAATTTCAGGGCGTACCGCTGGGCAACATTCCGAAAGTGAATATGGGGCTGGTGGACAACAAAGGTTATGAGATCGAGCTGACATACAATAAGGCTTTTTCCAAAGATTTTACATTCCAGGTTTCCGGAAATTATGGCTATAACCACAACACGGTGAAGTTTATGGACGAGGCGCAGCGGGATGATACTTATCCTTACCGCTACCGGTCGGCTGGTTTTTCTTTGAACCAATCGTGGGGTTACAAGATCGATTACAGCAACGGAAACGGGTATTTCAATTCGAAGGAAGAGCTGGATACCTATTTGACCAAAACAACTTACGGATTTGGCGAGCCGCGGGTGGGGGATTTCAAGTACATCGACCTGAATAAGGATGGCGTGATCAATGATAAGGACCAGGCACCGATCGGATATTCTAATATTCCACGCGTGAATTACGGTTTGTCGCTGACATTCCAGTACAAGGCTTTTGACTTCACGACATTCTTCCAGGGCGTCGGAAAATACACGACGAACTACGCGCAACAGGGTGTTTATGAATACATTATCCGCGGTACTTATTTTGATTATCACAAAACTGCATGGACGCCCGAGCGGTATGCAGCCGGTGAAAAAATCACTTATCCCGCCCTCAGTACCCACAGCACGACGAACCATACTGCCAATGATTTCTTTATCATGGACCGGTCGTTTACCCGTCTGAAAAACATTGTGTTCGGTTATACTTTGCCAAAAGGATCACTGAAAGCATTGGGTATCAGCAAGCTGCGGGTATATGTGAGCGCGCAGAACTATTTCACCTGGGACCACCTGAAAATGGGCCACCTCGATCCGGAAAACGATGATTCACTGGGATACCCGGTTACCAAAATGGCAAACTTCGGTCTGAACATTACATTCTAACATCCTGAACCATGAAGATTAAACCTATACTTTTTGCATTGCTGCTGTCGGTTTTCGCCGCCTCATCCTGCAAGAATGTGCTCGATATGGCGCCCGACGGGAAGCTGACGATGGAAGAGATTTTTGCGGATAATGATAAGGTCGGCGCATTTCTCAACAGCTGCTATACCAACATTCCCGTAAAAGGTACCCGCTACTTTTTTTGGAGCCGCGGGCCGGTGGATTGGAGCGACGAAGCCTGGGACACCGACGCTGAGGCCGAATCGTGGATCATGTCCGGCCGGATGTACAATGGTGACGCCTCCGCCGGCAGCCACCCGATCACCAACATTAGCGCCGACGGCGGAAATGGCGATTACTGGGCCAGATATTGGAGCGCGATCCGCAACTGTACCTTGTTTATCAACCGCATCGACGCGGCTACTGTGAAAAATCCCGCTGACCGCAACCGCTGGAAAGCCGAGGCGCATTTGCTGCGGGCCTATTATTATTCCGAATTGCTGAAATGGTTCGGTGCCGCGATTCCCATCGAAAAAGACCTTTACGAGTTCTCCGACGACTTTTCTTCGGTAGAGAAAGCGGGTTACTATGACATTGTAAAGTTCATTATGGAAGACTGCGACGTGGCGCTGGGCACGGCCGAGCTGCCGTGGCGCATCACCACACCTGCGGAGGGTGGCCGGGTGCATAAAGGTTTGGCCGAGGCGATCAAGTCGAAAATGATCCTTTTTGCCGCCAGTCCGCTCAATAATGCTGGTCAGGACCTTTGGCAGGAGGCTTATCAGGTCAATAAAAAGTCTTTGGAAAATCTGCGGACGAATGGTTACGAGCTTTATAACCGAGTGAATTTGCCGCAAACCTATCTCGCTGAAACTGCCTATCTGGGCCCGAATAAAAACGAGAAGACGGCGATTTACAATGAATATTTTACCCAGGGCATGAACTACTCGGCCAGTCCGGTGGACCGCGAAACGATTTTTCAAAGCAGGGAAAATCAGGGAAATATCTGGAACATTGATGGTATCGGCGCGCAGGATGGTTACAAATCAGGCACCTGCCCAACGCAGGAACTGGTGGACGCCTACGAAACCTCCGACGGTCAGCCGATTTTGAATCTGGACAAACCGTACTTGGACGAGCAACATTTGCAGCCCAACTACAACGCGGCCAATAAATTATACGATCCGAACAATCCGTACGCCAACCGCGATCCGCGTTTCTATGCGTCCATTTATTACAATGGTTCAAAAAGAAAGGCAATGTGGAATTTCGCGGAATCTCCTGAATCGGTAGAAAACTATCCGGCGCCGATCGGAAACCGGACGCGGATCATTGCTACTTATAATGGTGAGCCTCAAACCGGAATCCACCCGACCACCCGCCGCGCAACCCGTACCGGCTATTTTGAAAGGAAATTCCTGCACCCGAATTCCGGCGGTGATAACCCGATAGCGGGTGCAAACTGGAAACTTTTCAGGCTGGGCGAGATCATTCTAAACTTCGCTGAGGCTGCGGCCGAAGCTGGGCAGCTGGTGGAAGCGGCCAAGGCCGTGAACGAAATCCGTACCCGTGCCGGGATGCCGAATTTGCCCGCTTCTTTGTCCAAAGCCGATTTAATAAAACGAATCAGGGCCGAGCGCCGCGTGGAACTGGCTATGGAAGAAAACCGCTACTTCGACCTGCGCCGCTGGTCGCTGCCGACGGATGATTTGTCGAAAACCGACCGCTGGGTGACGGCGATGGACATTACCCGCAACGCAAATGGCACATTCACCTACAAGCGCCGCAATGTGCGGGCCACGGAAAGGAAGAATTATACCAACAAATTCCTGTGGGTGCCGATCCCGCTCGATGAGGCGAACAGGCTGCGCTCGATCACGGGAGCAGATTGGCAAAACAAAGGCTGGTAATCCATCACGGTTTCAAAGATTTAGACGATCATTTGTATGATAGCATTTATAAAAATTTACAAAAAGACTGCCCTGGCGCTCCTGATGGGATTATTCTTGGCCGCGCCAAGTATTGCGCAGGACTTGGCAGAGACGATTAACGGACTGGTGCTTGACCAGTTTGGCAAGCCGCTGGCGGGCGTGGTGGTACAGTCGGAAAATGGCAAAAATGGTACTTCCACCAATAGCAAGGGGGAGTTTTCGATGAGTGTGGACGATGGCAGCGAGTCGATTATTTTTTCGATGGGCGGTTACCGTAACGAGAAAATGAAGGTGGCAGACAAAGCCGAGCTGGAAGTAAGGCTGAAACCCGATGCGCACCGCCGAGACGAAGTGGTGCAGATGGGGTACACCACGCAAATGCGGAGCGAAATCTCCGGTGCGGTTTCGACCGTGCGGGGTGAAGACCTGGAAAGATCGCCGGTAGCGAACCTGACCCAAACATTGGCAGGCAGATTACCCGGCGTAACCACACAGGAAACCTATTCCGAACTATCCCGAACCACCACGAACCTGTACGTCCGCGGCCTCTCCGCCGCCCGGGATGCCGGCCCGCTGGTGATGATCGACGGGATCATTAATTCCTACAACTCCAACCAGACGCTGGATTACATTACGGCCAATGAAATCGAGTCGATCACGGTGCTCAAAGATGCTTCGACCCAGGCGCTCTACGGCATCCAGGGTGCAAATGGTTTGCTGGTGATCACGACCAAAAGAGGCAAAAAAGGGCCGCTGCAAATCAAAACCCGCTTCGATGAATCGGTGCAGCAGGTGACAACTACGCCGGCATTTTTTAGCTCGGCGGATTATGCGCAAATGCGAAATCAGGCTGCGATGAATGATGGCCTGGGTGCGAATTATTTATTTAACCAACAACAAATTGATGGCTACCGCTCTGGCGCCGACCGGATTGCCTACCCGGATAACAACTGGTACAAGCGCTTCATGAAGGATTTTGCGACCATGCAGCGGGCGAGCGTGAATGTGACGGGCGGGAATGATAAGGTGCAGTTTTTCTCCAACATCAACTTTATGCACCAGGGCGGCCAATTCAAAACCGACCAGACGCGGTACGATCCGAATGCCAATAATATCTGGATCAATTACCGCTCGAATGTGGATATGAACCTGAACAAATACCTGAAAGCCTTTGTGCGGCTAAGCGGTAATGTGAAAAGGGAGCGGACGCCGGGTGCGAGCAATGCCGATGTTTACAAAAGTATTTTTCAGATCCCGCCGACCATGTTCGGCCCGGTAACATTGCCGGTGATGGATGGCTCGGACGAAGTGGTGGATCCGGGAGGCAAAGTGATCACGACCGAGCGCGTGGATTCGCCGACTTACGGTATGCTGAACCGCACGGGCTACGTCCGGCACACGGTTACCAATATTACCTCCCAGTTTGGCCTAGACCTGGATATGGGTTTTCTGACCAAAGGTTTGAACCTGACGGGGGTGCTGGCTTACCAGACCAACTCGGTGGGAAGCCTGGCCACGAGGCAGGACTATGAAAGATATGTAGCCACGAGCGATTCGAGCAGCACCACGGGTTTTGTAAAAAAGGGCGCGCAGAATGATACGCCGCTGGCTTATTCCAAAAGTCACTCCTATTACTATCATTTGACCTATAATGTCGCAATGAATTACAAGCGCGATTTCGGGCGGCACCGGGTAGGGGGTATGGCTTATATGTTTTACCAAAACCTGACAAAAGCGGAAAATGATTCGGCGAGAATGCTGCCGTACAACCGCGTGAGCTCCGGGGTGGAAGTTTCGTATGGTTTTGACGACCGCTACCTGGTGAAGTTGGATATGGGTTACTCAGGCTCGGAACAGTATGCCAGGAGCACCAGGTACACGACGACGCCAGCGATCTCAGCGGCCTGGGTTTTGTCAAATGAAGCTTTTTTGAAAAATAACAACCTACTCACCAACCTAAAATTGAGGGCCTCCTACGGGAAAACTGCCAACGACCAGAGCGGATTAGCGAGATATGCGTACCTCGATAATGTGACGGTCGGCGGCGGCGGGCCTGTGGGTTACCTGCAATACAATGTGACGGAAGGGCAGGTAGGGAATCCCAACATTCAGGCAGAAGTTTCTAAAAAGATAAATTTGGGCATTGACCTAGGCTTGTTGAATTCCTGGACTTTGTCGGTAGATGTGTTTAAAGAGAAGATGAACAATATGATCGTAGGGGCACTGTCTACGATCCCGCTTTACCAGGGTATCCCCCTTGATAACTATCCTAAACTCAACACCGGAAGCTATGAAAATAAGGGAGTTGACATTAATTTAAACTATTCCAGGTCATTGACCAAAGATCTGATGGTGTACGGCGGCGGTTATCTGACTTATGCCAAAAACAAGATCATTAGCAGAAATGAGGGGCTAAAAACTGAGGATTACGTGTACCGTAAATGGGAGGAGGGTTATTCTTTTGGTCAAAAATTCGGGTACCTGGTGGATTATAGCAATGGTAACGGATTTTTCAACTCGCAATCTGAAATAGACAACAGCAAGCTGGCGTACGGCTTCGGTACCCCGCGCCCCGGCGATTTGAAATACCGCGATCTGAATGGTGACGGAAAAATTGACGAGCGCGACAAAGCGCCGGTCGGTACCGGAATGTTGCCCAGCCTGATCTACGCGGTTTCCGGTGGTTTGAAATACAAAAACTTTGACCTGAACATTCTGTTCCAGGGTATTGGCAACTATTCGACGATCGATACGAGCGGGATCGGGATATGGGAAACTTCTTTTGACGGCGTTTATGGAGCGCTCCATCGCAATGCCTGGACGGCTGAACGCTACGCCAGCGGGGCGGAAATTACCTCGCCGGCATTGTCGCTGGGAACGAGTACCAACCACCAGCCGAGCGATTATTATCTATACAACCGCTCTTATTTAAGATTGAAAAACGTTGAGATCGGCTACACATTGCCTGAATCCATTTCACGCGCGATCCTCGCAGACAAAATCAGGGTGCTGGTGAGCGGGCAAAATCTGATCACCTGGGACAAGATGAAATCGAAGGATTTCGGGCCTGAGGGCGGCGGCTATGCGGCATTTCCGGTTTACAGGGTTTTCAATGCAGGTATCAGCGTGATTTTCTAACCAAGGCATTTTTTTGAGATGAAAAAATATAAAATAATTCTTCTGACAGCAATGGTTTCGGGCATGCTGTTCTCCTGCAACGAAAAGCTCGACCTGCCTTCCGACGGCCGAATTACGATGGACCAGGTGTTCAGCGACTACAACCGGACGCGGGGATATCTGAACTCGTGCTACGGCCACGTCCCCAAGCCATATATGGACCGAGCATCTTTCACCGACGAGGCGCAGGACGCCGACGACATTACGCCGGGCTCGAAATACGTCGTTTGGTACGGCGGCAATGTTACCTCGCTGACCTACAAATCGAATTCGGCAGACGGTAGCCCGTGGGGAACATTGTATGAGGGTATCCGCAAATGCAATGTTTTTATAGAAAATATCGCAACCGCCACCTTGTACGCTCCGGAAGGTGAAAAAGCTTCTTGGACCGCGCAGGCGCACACTTTACGCGCACTATACTATTTGCAGCTGATCAAACGCTACGGCGGCGTCCCGATTTTCGACAAGCCGCTGGGCATTGATCATGATTTTTCGCAGGATAAAAGAGCGAGTTTTTCGGAGGTGGTGACATTTATTCTGGCTGATTGTGACAAAGCATTGTCGTACCCCGCCACCCGCGATGGACTTTCGTGGGATATTTATGACAACCAATACGGCGTGATGACGCGGGCGGTGGCTTATGCGATCAAGTCGCAGGCTGTGACTTATGCTGCGAGCCCGCTCTGGACCGACGGGACTTACAACTGGGAAAAAGCGACGGCGATCAACGCGGAGGCGCTGGGGCAATGTCTGGCAAACGGTTACCAGCTTTTCAGCCAGAAACCGGCGGCTGATATCGCGCAGAATGCTTATGCGCTGTACTTTTTCACAAGTTCCAACGACCAGCGCGCGACGGACAAAGAGACGATCTACCATGCCGGAGATAACATGCAGGTTTGGCGGTTTGCAGGCATGCCGACCAATCCTGGCATGGAAAGAACCGGTCCCTGCCCGACGCAGGAGCTGGTAGATTCCTACGAAATGGCCAACGGGCAAACCCCGATCACCGGCTACTCCGACGAAAACCGGACGGTGCCTGTCGTGAATGCGGCTTCGGGTTATAAAGAAACGGATCCGTATGTAGGCCGCGACCCGCGGTTTTATGCATCGATTTATTACAATGGCGCGGTGCGTAACTTGGATGCGCCGGCCGGCAAAAAGGTGGAAACATTTGTGGGTGGGGCGGAGGAGATCTCTTCGATCAACCGGAAGTTTACCCGCACGGGTTACTATCTGAGGAAGTTCAACAATTTCAGATCGGGCCAGAATAATGATGCGGACGGTGCAGTACGGTTATTCAGGCTGGCGGAGCTTTATCTGAATTTCGCGGAGTCGGCGAACCAGTCGGTAGGGCCGGATGTGGCGGTGAAAGCGGGTACCTTATCGATGACGGCGCGGGAAGCTGTGAATGCGGTGCGGACGCGGGCAGGCATGCCAGGATTCCCTGCCGGAATGTCCAAGACGGCTTTTGAAACAAAATACCGCAATGAGCGCCGCGTGGAGCTGGCATTTGAAGAGCACCGCTTTTTCGACGTCCGCCGCTGGAAAATCCTTGACCAAACTGACCGCTTCGTGACGGGCATGCGCATCGCCAAAAGTGGGACCAACTTTGTGTACAAACGTTTCAAATTCGCCAACCGCAATGCATTTTCGGACAAATACCTGATGTACCCGATCGATCAAACGGAAGTGGATAAGATTGTTGGATTGTCGGGGGCGGACTGGCAGAATCCGGGGTGGCTGGATTAATGAAATAAAAGGACAACATGATAAAACAAACCATAGCCCTCATTCTCCTGGCGGCGCAAGCGGCGCTGGCCCAACCCCTCGCTGGGACCGACGACCTCGGCCGCACATTACCTCAAAACGAAACCGTCGGCGATCCAAAAGCGAACCGACAAGTCGGCATGTTCTACTTTCTATGGCATGATGTGGCCCCGGCGAAGCATTGGGACCTGAACGAAATCGTTACCAAACATCCCGAGGTGCTCGAAGATTTTGACAATCCGGAGTGGGGCGGAGATCCGAATAATGTGGGGATGTATTACTGGGGGCAGCCGATTTACGGTTATTACAAAGCCGATGATTACTGGGTACACCTGCGCAGCATTCAGCTGCTGACAGATGCCGGTGTGGATTTCCTGGTAATCGACGCAACAAACCGTTTGACCTATCCAAAACAAGCCGACGTCCTCATGAAAGCGATGGACGCTGTGCGCGCCCAAGGCCGGAAAGCGCCGAAAATTGTTTTCTATACCAATACCGAATCCGGTGAGACGATGCAGGAGGCGTATGATATGTTTTACAAAGAGGGCGCGCCTTACCGCCACCCGGAATGTTGGTACGAGCTCGATGGCAAACCTTTGATTATCGGTATCTCTAAAGAAGCGGAGGGCAAGAACTTCAAGTCTTTCTTCACATTTCGCGAGTCGCAGTGGCCGACGGAGGGGCAGAAGGTGAATGGCTGGCCGTGGATATCATTTACCCGGCCGCAGAAGGTACATTATAATAGCAAAGGTGAGGGCGAGATCATTAATGTATCCGTGGCGCAGCACCCTAACCCGACCGCCGGCATGGGTGGTTCGGCGTTTTACGGAAACAAGGATAATTGGGGCAGAAGCTATCACAATGGGTCAATGGGCGAGCCGAAAAAAGACATTGCCTATGGCTACAACATGCAGGAACAGTGGGATTTCGCGCTGAAACAGAATGTGCCTTTTGTATATGTTACCGGCTGGAACGAGTGGATTGCCGGAAAGTTTAAAAGTCACGATAAAAACCCGGAACATTCGTGGTTTTGCGACCAGGCCAGCCCGGAGTACAGCCGCGACATTGAGCCTTCGCTGACAGCGGGTTTGAAAGATAACTACTATATGCAGCTGGTCGCCAACATTCGGAGGTACAAAGGCGTGGAGGCGAACCCAGCATTGAGCGCGGTGAAAACTGTAAGGGATTTGAAGGATTGGGACGATGTGCTACCCGTTTACAAAGATTACACCGGCGATACCCAGGAGCGCAACCACCCCGGTGCGCCGGTGGATCCGCCGGTAACTTATGTCAATAAAACCGGCCGCAATGATTTTGACCAAATGAAAGTGGCCCGCGATGCGAAAAACCTGTATTTCCATGCCAAAACAGTGGCCGAAATCTCCCCTAATTCTGGCGACAACTGGATGCGCCTTTATATTGACACAGACCGAAAATCGGCCACCGGCTGGAAGGGTTATGATTATCGCGTGGTGGGCGGCAACACTTTACAGCAGTATAGGGCTGGAAACTGGTTTGATGTGAAGAAGGTAACATATACCGTCAGCGGAAACCAAATGATGTTGACAATTCCAAAAGCATTTTTAACCAATCTGAAAAACCCGTTGAATCTGGAATTCAAATGGTCAGACGCCATGCAGGAGGAAGGAAATCCGCTGGATTGGTATGTGAATGGGGATGTGGCACCTGGGGGGCGGTTTAACTTTGTTGTAAGTCAATAGTTTTTGTTTTTGCTCCGATGTAATTCTTCCATGTCATGCTGAGCGGAGTCGAAGCACGTCACTGGCTCGGCACATTGCAAAAAGCGTTGTTCTTAATCAGTAGCGTGCTTCGACTCCGCTCAGCATGACACGAAAAAGAACGTAGCGACAACTTTATAGATTACGAATTTTAAATAAAACTATGTCTAAATACATTGTACTAATTTTCTTTTTACCGTTCCGTCTCCTCGCCCAAAATATCACCGCCACCGATGCCGTCGGCCGCACATTACCTTCTTATGCCGAGGTAGGCGATTTGAAAAAGGACAAATACGTAGCGCTGTTTTATTGGACCTGGCATACGCAGCAGGCGAAAAATAATCCGCCTTATAATGTGACGGAGTACCTGAGCCGCGATCCGAAGGCGGTGCATGATTTTAACAATCCGATCTGGCCGAAGCATAATAGTCCGTGGTTTTGGGCGGAGCCGCTTTTTGGGTATTACATTGATACCGACGAGTGGCTGCTGCGGAAACATGCCGAAATGCTGGCAGACGCGGGTGTGGATATGATCATTTTTGATTGTACGAATGGAAATCTGACCTGGAAAGAATCGTACATGAAGCTTTGTGAGGTTTTTACCAAGGCCAGGAAAGATGGTGTGAAAACGCCGCAGATATCATTTATGCTGCCTTTTTGGACCACCGATGGTGGGAAGGAAATTATCCGGGAGATTTACAATGATCTTTATAAACCGGGCAAATACAAGGACTTGTGGTTTATGTGGAAGGGTAAACCGTTCATCATGGCGTCGCCGGAATTTACGGAGCCGATCAAAGGAAAAAGTGCTGAGCCTGCTTTGGAAAAGGAGATGCGTCAATTTTTCACATTTCGTCCCGGGCAGCCGGTTTATAATAAAGGTCCTGAAAAGCCGGATCACTGGGGATGGCTGGAAATTGCGCCGCAGCATGGATTCAAGAAAAACGAAAACGGAGTTTTCGAGCAGGTACCGGTGGGCGTAGCGCAAAACTGGACGAAGGAGCGCGGCCTGACGGCTTTGAATGCGACGGGTTCTTTCGGCAGAAGTTACACGAATGCGAAAGGCCACATTACAACGCCGGGCGCGGTGAATTATGGCTTCAATTTTCAGGAACAGTGGGATAGGGCGCTGGAAATCAATCCGGAGCTGGTATTTCTGACGGGCTGGAACGAGTGGATTGCAGGGCGGTACGATGTGTGGCAACAGCAGACCAATGCTTTTCCGGATGAGTTCGACCAGGAGGGCAGCCGCGACATTGAGCCGATGAAAGGCGGGCATGGCGATAATTATTATTACCAGATGGCAGCCAACATTCGGCGGTTCAAAGGCGTGGAAAAACCGCAGGCAGTTTCCGCGCCGGTAACATTGGCGATGGATGGGAGATTTGAGGATTGGGTAAAAGTAACTCCTTCATTTACATCATATAAAGGCAGTACGATCCACCGGGATAGTCCGGGCTGGGGGAGTTTTGTTTACAAAAATACCAGTGGCCGGAATGACATTGTGCTGACAAAAGTCGCACGGGATGCGGAGAACATTTACTTCTATGCGGAAACCGCCGCGCCGCTAACGCCGAAGGGAGATCCGGGCTGGATGCGGCTTTTTATCAATGTTGACAGAAATAAAAATACCGGCTGGGAAGGTTATGATTTTGTAATAAACCGCTTAAATCCGGGTGAAAAAGCGACTGTGGAGAAGACAGAGGCGGCCTGGAACTGGCAGAAAGCGGGAGAGGTAACTTATTCAGTCAAAGGAAATAAACTTGAAATCAAAGTCCCGAAAACCCTGCTAGGCATCAGCGGCGAGCCCAATTTTGAATTTAAATGGAGCGATAACATGCAGCACGACGGCGACATCATGGATTTCTGGATCAGTGGTGACGCGGCGCCTGCGGGACGATTTAACTTTTTCTATAAGCCATGAAAACGGTTTTCAAATGGATGTTGACGGCGATGGCAATGCAAGTTCCTGCATTGCTTTTTGCGCAAAATGAGCAGTATGTGGATGGTCGGCCGTCGGCGAAGTTGCGGATGAATTTCAAGGATACCGGCATTGTGATGCGCTATGGCGACGGGCCGGACAGCAGTGATACTTATGGCGCCCGGGAAGCGGTCGTGAATAAAGAGGGGGATACTTACTATCTTTTTTATGATGGCGCGGGCAGTAAAGGCTGGATTTCCTGTCTGGCCGAAAGCAAGGATTTGAAATCCTGGAACAAAAAGGGCACGATTTTAACATTAGGCGACGCTACCAAAAACGATTACAAAAGCGCCTCCTCGCCCTGGGTGGTAAAGGAGAAGGATACCTGGCACATGTTCTACATAGGCACGCCCAATACCACGCCAGCACCTTACCGCATTCCAGCGTTCCCGTATTTGACCATGAAAGCGCAGGCGAAATCGCTGGCCGGCCCGTGGACAAAACAATATGATGTGACGCCGCTGCCGCCGAAGGAAAATAGTTATTACACCGTCACTTCCAGTCCGGGTTACATTGTGAAGCAGCAAAATGAATATATGATGTTTTTCAGCGGAGCAACTTTGGAAAACAAAATCACCCGAAGGACGCTCGGCATCGCGCGGACGAAAGATTTAAATGCTTCCTGGAAAATCGAGGAAAAGCCGCTTTTCCCGCTGGAAGAGCAGATTGAGAACTCCTCGGTTTATTTTGAGCCTAAAACCAAAACCTGGTTTCTCTTCACAAACCACATTGGCATCAATGCTAAAAAAGAAGAATATACCGACGCGATCTGGGTGTACTGGACGAAGGACATTAACCACTGGGATGCTTCGAACAAGGCGATTGCGCTCGATAAGCAAAATTCTACCTGGGCGCACGGCGCGATCGGGATGCCGACGGTGATTGCGGTGGGGAACAGGCTGGCGCTGCTTTACGATGCGGCCGAGGGCGAAAGTACCAGCCACATGCACCGGAGCATTGGGCTGGCCTGGGTGGGCCTGCCGCTGCAAGTGCCTCAGAAATAGCTGAATGTTGACCAAAACAGTATAAAAACACTCTCCCCCAGTTTTATAACTGGCAACATTACATTGCCCAATTCCTAAACCACCAAAAAGAATTTCCTGGATTGTATGATCAGATCGAAGAACCTGAGGACTTCCGTCGTGCTTTGCGTCACGACGATTTTCATTCTCTATGCCCAAAGTTGCAGCGCGCCCAAGAACAAATCTTCCAAACAATCGGTCACCAAAAATGACGCTTCGGAAAATGCCGACATTTATGCCGAGCATATCCGTACCAGCAAATTCCAGACGCCCGAGCAGGAAAAGCTGGATTTTCAGTTGCCGCCGGGTTTTGAGGTAACATTATTCGCCTCCGAGCCGGACATTACCAAGCCGATCAACATGGAATTCGACGATCGCGGGAGGCTTTGGGTGACGCAATCTTCGGAGTATCCGATTGCGGCCGGGATGGGTGACGGGCATGACCGGATCACGATCCTGGAAGATAAAAATGGTGACGGGAAGGCCGAAACATTCACGCATTTTAATGATAACCTCAACATTCCGATTGGGATTATGCCCATGTCGGACGGAGCAATTGCATACAGCATTCCCGATCTGACTTATTTCACAGATGAAAATGGCGATGGAAAAGCCGACAGCAAAAAAACGCTGGTGGCCGGTTTCGGGCACAAGGATACGCACGGCATGGTGAACAACCTGATCCGCGGATATGACGGCTGGCTGCATGTTTGTCATGGTTTTTCCAACATTTCCAATGTGGCGGGCAGTGACGGGGATACGATTAAAATGAACTCGGGAAACACATTTCGGGTAAAGCTCGATGGTAGTCGCGTAGAGCAGACCACTTTCGGGCGGGTGAATCCGTTTGGTTATGCTTATGATGAAAAGGGTTATTTGTATTCGGTGGATTGTCATACGAAGCCGATTACGCAGTTGATTTTAGGCGGGGACTATCCGCATTTTGGTAAAAAAGCGCCGGTAGGTTTGGGCTTTGCTCCGACCATGATGAGCTACGATCTGGGCTCTACGGCATTGGCGGGGCTTGTTTACTACACCGGTACCCAATTTCCGGAAACTTACCGAAACAGCTTTTTCACCGGCGACGTAGTCACCTGCCGCATCGACCGGAATACGATTTCTTACAAAGGTTCGACGCCCGTTTCTAAAAAAGAGGAGCCGCTTTTGGTAAGTAAAGACCCGTGGTTCAGGCCGGTGGATGTGAAGCTGGGGCCGGACGGCTCGATATACATTGCTGATTTTTATAACAAAATCATCGGACATTATGAAGTGGCTTTGAACCACCCCGGCCGCGACCGGGTGAGTGGCCGCATCTGGAAAATCACTTATAAAGGCGACCAGCCGCACCAGGATATGAAGGTGACCGACTGGTCGAAAGCGACGATCGAGCAGCTTTTGGAAGGATTGAAACATCCGCAGCTGAATACAAGAATGAAGGTGGCCGACCGGCTGGTGGATACCTGGAAAGACAAGG
This sequence comes from Dyadobacter luticola, assembly GCF_005860805.1. Lineage (GTDB taxonomy): Bacteria > Bacteroidota > Bacteroidia > Cytophagales > Spirosomataceae > Dyadobacter > Dyadobacter luticola. The sequence goes on from NZ_VCEJ01000004.1 coordinate 939,364, forward strand.
CGATCCATCCGGTAAAGGCCTCTTTGGTCTTAAATGCTGCGAATCAGGCGCCCTATGTGCATGGTTTGTGGGTTTTGCACAGACTGAATGCTTTGGATGACGCAACATTGGACAAAGCTTTGAACCACGAAAATCCGGTGGTGCAGACGCATGCATTACGAATTTTAATCGAAAGGAAATCACTGACGGACCGGCACAGGCAAATGGCAATCAAGGCATTATCGGCTAGTGATCCGTTTGTGCGGCGCACCGGGGCGGAGGTTTTGGGGCATTTTCCGAAAGGGGAAAACCTGGCACTTTTGATGGATGTGTTTGAAAAAGCTGACGCGGAGGATAGTCATTTGAAATACACGGCGATGCTTGGGGTTAGGAACAATCTCAAAGATCAGCGAGTCATGTGGCAGGTTCCGGCGACGAAATGGACTGAAAATCAGCTCGCGCTTTTGACAAAAACCATGCTGGATGTACCCTCAACTTCGGCGGCGTCTTTTGTTTTGGATTATACTTTAAACCATGATCTGGCTTCTAATGATTTGGTTAACAACCTGGAATACATTGGCCGGCATGTTTCGCCTTACCAGCTGGATAAAGCGATTGATCTGATCAATAATAAGTTCGCGAGTGAGCCGGAGATACAGTTATCATTATACAAAACCATCCAGGCAGGTGTGAAGCAGAGCGGCGTGGAGCCTAGCCAGAAACTTGTTGCCTGGGGGACCAAATTGTCGACCCAGTTTCTTTCAGGAATTTCTGAAAGTGGAGAGATATGGAAAAGCAGATTGTTGGTCAAAACCGGCGATCAGCTGAATCCGTGGACGGTTTCGGAGAGTTTTCTGACGAATGTGATGCCCGCTTTCAGGATTATTTTGAGTGAAAAAAATGGGTATCTGCCCAAAGGTGCTTTATACTCGGTGCCTTTTAAGTTGCCTGCGAAATTGTCGATGAATGTGTTTGATAATGACATTCACAACAAGCCTGAGAAAAAAGGTTTGTCGAACAACTCGGTGAAAATCAGGTTGGCGAATGGTGGGAAAGTGATCGGGGAGTATAGGCTGAACCAGGTGGAAACCAGTCAGTTTAAGGATTTGATTAAAAATACCACATTTAACCTAAGCACTTACGAGGGGCAGATGGGGTACATTGAGGCAGTGGATAGCTCGGCGGCAGGATCGCTGGGTTTTGGAAAACTGGAACCGGCGGTGGTGGAAATTCCCGCGAAGGCGCCTACCGTGATTGCAGACCAGCGGATTATGGCGGCGGACATTGCAGGTGAATACCGGGTAAAAGCTTTGGAACCGAAATTAAGGGAAATGCTGAAATCGGACTGGCTGGATTACCGGGTGCGCAGCGCGGCGGCAGGTGCCTTGATGAACATTGATCCGAAAGCGAATGTACAGGTCCTGGCGGAGGTTTTCAATGATCCAGCCGAGGTACCGGCTTTGCGCGAAAAACTGGCGATAGCCATGCAGCAGGCATCTTCTCCCTCGGTTTTTGAAATATTAAAAAAACAACTGGCGGGCGGCGCGCGGAATTTGCAGGTGGTGATCGCGACGGTGCTGGCGAACAGTCAGGAGGGGATCAGCTATCTTTTGAATGCATTTAAAGACGAGGAGGCGAGTCCGGATATTGCCAATGAAATTGCCGTGCAGGAGCGATTGGCGATACATTCCAATGCTGCCCAGAAAACGCAGATGGAAAAATACCTGGCGACCGGCGCCGACGAGCGCGCAGAAAGACAAAAGCTGATCGATGCGCGGATTGCGACATTCAAACCGACGGCGGAAGTGGCAGTGTACGGAAAGTCCGTTTTTGTACAGAATTGCAGCGGCTGCCACTCGATCCAGGGAGCGGGCGGAATGGTAGGGCCGCAGCTCGACGGCATCGGAAACTGGGGTACCAAAGCATTGACCCAAAAGATTCTTGACCCGAACAGGAATATAACCGAGGCATTCCGGACTTATAACATTACATTGAAGAATGACAAAACGCTGACCGGCCTTTACCGGCGTACCGAGGGCGAAACGATGGTATTCGCGGACCTCACCGGGCAGGAGTTTTCAGTTGTTAAAAATGATATGAAAGAATACCGGGCCTCGAAATACACGTTGATGCCCGACCAGTTTCGCAACATCATTCCCGAAAAGGATTTTTACGCGCTGCTGGATTATTTACTTGGAGTTAAATGATGAATCCTAAATCCAATCATTGCAATGCATTTATTTAAAAAACAGGTCCGGTTACTTTGCTTGGGCCTCACCGGTTTGCTGACAGTGACGATGGTCAATGCGCAAACAAAAAGCAAAACTTCAAAAGAGCTGGTTTTCAAGAAAACAGTGCTGGGAACCAGATTTATTTCCGAAGGTGCGGCGATGGGCGATGTGAATAAGGATGGGAAAAAAGACATTCTGGCCGGTGCCTACTGGTTTGAAGCGCCAAGCTGGAAAGCCCACGAGCTGATGAAACCGGATACATTCGTCGTGCAGGGCAGTTATTCCGATTCATTTCTGGACTTTTCCATGGATGTAAACCAGGACGGCTGGATTGACCTGATCCGCATCGACTGGCCGGGAAAAGCAGCTTACTGGCACGAAAATCCACAAAACAAGCCGGGTTACTGGCCAAAGCACCAGATTTATTCGGCTGTTGGAAATGAGTCTCCGATGATGGTGGACATTGATGGAGACGGCCGGAAGGATTTGCTTTGCAACGATCCTACGGGTAAAAAAGTGATCTGGCTGAAAGCGCCTTCGAAAAAGGGAGATATCAATTGGGAAAAATATGTGATCAGCAATGATCCCAACAATTCCACGCATATGTACACGCATGGGATTGGGTATGGGGACATTAACATGGATGGGCGAAAAGATGTGATCGTGCGGAGCGGCTGGTGGGAAGGTCCTGCCGAAGGGCCCGCAAAACATCCGAAGGAAGAGGACTGGAAATTCCATGCAGCTGACTTGGGGCAGGATGCATCTCAAATGTATGTGATGGATTTGAATGGGGATGGGCTGAATGATGTGCTGAGTGCATCGGCGCATAATTACGGCATCTGGTGGCATGAGCAAATGAAGGATGCGCAGGGCAATGTGGAGTGGAAGCATCATGTTATCGACAATTCTTTTTCGCAGACACACGGCGTGGAGCTGGTGGATCTGAACAAGGATGGTAACATGGATTTTGTGACTGGAAAACGTTATTTCGCGCACAGCGGCAATGATCCGGGTGAATTTGAGCCGGCATTGGTGACGTGGTTTGAATATAAACCAGGCAAAACGCCAACCTGGATCCGGCACGATATCGACATGGATTCTGGGATTGGTTTGCATGTGACCGTGGAAGATCTGAACAATGACGGCTTGCTGGACATTGCGACAGGCAATAAAAAGGGCGTGCGGATTTTCACGCAGCAAAAAAGCAAGTAACAGATGAAATTCGGGATCAATACGTATTTGTTTGCCTCGCCTTTTACGAATGAAAGCGTCTCCTATTTTCAGAAATTCAAGGAATGGGGTTTTGATTTTGTGGAAATCGCGGTAGAGGAACCGGAAAACATTGATCCTGTTTTTGTAAAAAAGGCGCTGGATGGCAGTGGTTTGGAATGTTGCTCAGTCTGCGCTGCGACAGGTCCGGGCCGTGATTTACGTGGCAACAGGAAAGAGCAGGTTACCTCGATAGAATACATTCAGGCGCTAATCGACATTGCGCCGGTGCTGGGTGCCAATCTGGTTGCCGGGCCGCTTTATTCGGAAGTGGGCCGGGCTGATCTGGTGCCGGATGATAAAAAGCCGAAACAGTGGCTTACGGTTGTAAATAACCTGAAAAAACTGGCTGCTTATGCGGAGGAGCGAAATGTAAAACTGGCTATCGAGCCGCTAAACCGCTATGAAACCGATTTTATCAATACCTGCGACCAAGCCCTGGATTTGATCCGCGACGTAGGCAGCGATTTTCTACAGATACATTTAGATTCCTTCCACATGAACCTGGAAGAAAAAGACCCGGCGCTGGCCATCAAAAAAGCTGGCTCCAAACTCGGCTTACTTCATGCCTCAGGCAGCGACCGCGGCACCCCAGGCGGCGACCAGATCGACTGGGACCGGATCTTCGCCGCGCTGGATAACATTAACTACCAGGGTAACATTGTGATCGAATCTTTCACCCCGGATGTAAAAGTGATTGCCAAAGCAGCCTCGATCTGGCGGCAGATAGAGCCTTCCAAAGAGGCGATTGCCGTGGATGGGCTGAGGTTTTTGAGATCGCTGGCCTTTTAGAACCTACTTAAAATGCTAGTGCGAAGCACCCAACAAGCTAGCGCGAAGCTCCCGCTTCATGCTGGATATGATGAGGCCTCCGGCCGATCGGGGGAAGCTTTGTATCTCCCATGATCGGCCGGAGGCCTGCGAATAGTTTTCACGAACCGGGAGGTTCGCGCTAACCGCGCGCTAGCTGGTTTTGCCAACTTACGCAGTTAATTCTTCTTCCATATGTGAAGCAGCGTTCAATTGCAAAACCTCGGTTGTGCGGGCCCTGGTTTTTGTGGCCAGGTCTTCGTCAGCAGCAAGTGAGCCTCCGAATGAAGGGATGATTTTCTTGAAACCTTCCTGCCACTCAGGCGACTTCGCCTCTTTGAAACACTTGTGAATCAATTCGATCATGATGGAAACAGAGGTGGACGCTCCCGGGGATGCGCCGAGCAATGCTGCCAGCGAACCGTCTGCGGCAGTCACCATTTCTGTGCCGAATTCCAGCACGCCGCCTTCTTTTTCATCTTTTTTGATCACCTGTACACGCTGACCCGCTTTTTCCAAATCCCAATCTTCCAGCTTTGCTTCCGGAAGATATTCTTTCAATGCTTCCAGGCGGTCTTGCGGTGACTGTCTTACCTGGTCGATCAGATATTTTGTCAGCGGAATGTTATGAATTCCGGCTGCAAGCATAGGCTTAATGTTGTTCAGCTTGATGGAAAGCGGCAAGTCGAGGTAGGAACCGTTTTTCAAGAATTTCGTTGAAAAACCGGCATAGGGGCCAAATAACAAAGCTTTCTTTCCATCAATCATCCTCGTGTCCAAATGTGGGACCGACATCGGTGGTGAGCCGACGGATGCTTTTCCGTACACTTTTGCCTGATGTTTTTCAATAATTTCGGGCTTGTTGCAAACCAACCATTGACCACTTACCGGGAAGCCTCCAAAACCTTTTCCTTCCGGAATTCTCGATTTTTCAAGCAAAGGCAATGATCCGCCGCCGGCGCCGATGAAGACAAATTTGGTTTTCACCTTCCGCGTTCTTTTGGTGTCACGGTTTTTGACTTCAATGAGCCACGACTGATCGTCAGCACGGTCAATATCACCTACTTCGTGGTTGAGGCAGAGGTTGACGCCCGGTTCTTTTTCGAGGAAGTTGAACATATATTTCGTCAACGCCCCAAAATTGACGTCGGTACCCAGCTGCATGCGCGTGGCCGCTACCTTTTCCTCAGGATTACGTCCTGTCATTACCAGCGGTACCCAGCTTTCAATTTCCTCTTTGTCCTCGGTGTATTCCATACCCTGAAACAAGTGGTGGCTGGTGAGGGCCTCGTACCTTTTGTGGAGATAGTCAACATTCTCATCGCCCCACACAAAGCTCATGTGCGGAATGTTGTTGATAAAAGATTCAGGAGACTCAATGATCTCATTTTCGACGAGATAAGCCCAAAATTCCTTGGATACTTCGAACGACTCGGCAATCTTGACAGCCTTTTTCACCTCGACTGAACCGTCCGGTAGTTGAGGCGTGTAGTTCAACTCGCAGAAGGCAGAGTGACCAGTACCGGCATTGTTCCAGGGGTCGGAACTTTCGGCAGTAACTCTGTCGAGCCGCTCAAAAATAGAAATGGTGATGGCCGGATTCAGCTTTTTCAGCAGCAGGCCCAATGTTGCACTCATGATACCGGCTCCAATCAAAACCACATCCGGAGTACTCGTTTTTGAAGACTTTTTGGTATTCATAACGAAAAATTAAATATGTGATAGCCAGGCGCAAACCCGGAATAATACAAAAGATAAGTGGATAACAAGGTATGCAACACGAATTGTTTCGAAAATAGTATAATCTGAAAAATAAAGTTTATGAAGGGTTACAACTTCTTGGCTACGGGCAAATAAAACTTGGCAGGGTTTAATAATTGAGATGTGGTGGTATAAAAAAAGGCTGCCAGATAGGGCAGCCTTTCGGAATTTTTTTAAATTTCTATATTAATCAGCTTGGACAACATCCTTCTCAGTAAGTCCCAATGCACTCATCGTCTCTTCATAAGTGGCGCTCTTCATTCTTGCGCCCATTTGCTGATAAGTAGTAAATGGGATAATAATAGCCCGAATATTTTGGAATTCACGTTCCGGTGCAACAGGCTGATCTTCTGACCATTTCTCCGAAATCAATGTGATATACAGCCTGCTATTCAGGTAGCGGTTGTAGTAGCTGAATTCAGTGAAAGTTGATAAACCAACCCAGTAAGCTTTTCCTGGCATTCCCCAATTTCTGTTATTGGCAGTAACATAAACCTGGATTACGCAATTGGCAAGAAATGCAGAATCAGCCGTTGAAAGACCGGATTTACCAAAAATATATGCGCCGTCGGTAGTCGATACCTTCCCGGTTTGGATCACCATTGCCCCAATTCCGTCTTCGCCTTTCACACCTGTGTCCCCTTTCGGTCCCTGAGGTCCGGCTGCTCCTGCAGCACCAGCTGTTCCTGCCGGACCAACATCACCCTGGTCACCTTTACAACCTACAAAAAATACAGCAAGACCCAGAAATGCGATAATGATTAAATTCCTTAGCATAATTAAAAAGAGTTTGGTTGGTCAATAACGTATATGGACAAATTACGTACTAAATTTCACAAATACCTATGAATTCGGGTAACCCAGGATATTTACAGCGTGAATTTTATTGGAAAATTAGACGACATGCCGACGTATTTTATATTGAAAAAATTATACCAGAAATCGCTCCAAAATTTCGCTATAAAAGTTATACTACGTAATTATCGTAAGTAACCGTTAGAAATTTGACAAGTTTGCTGATAATGTCGCAAATCGTTCTTAATTTTATTAAGTTTTTGCACTATAATCTTTATATATATGAGAAAAGAAATTTTTACAAAATTCTTTATTACCGCCTTTATTGTAAGCACACTTATTAGTGGAACAGTTACTGCACAAGCTCCGTGGAATGGTTCATTTGGGAATGAATGGCTGCAAAATAAGTACAACCAAAAATGGCTTAAAATACGGGTTTCGGCGAAAGGGATACAAAAAGTAACATTGCCAGCCAACTTCATGAATGGCGCGGCAGCAAACACGCTCCACTTATATTATCGAGGCGAGGAGGTAGCTTTAATCAGCGCAAGTACCAGCGAGATACAATTTTATGGTGTTCCAAATAGCGGCGATTCCGATGCGCTTTTGTACCGGCCGAATTCTGCGAGGATAAACCCGTATTACAGCCACTATTCCGACGAAAGTTCTTACTTCCTGACCATCGGCTCTCCGGATGGAAAGCGTGCTGCTGTTGAAAATATTGCCAGTGATGCGGGATCTCAGCTGCTGACTTATCATAACCAGACAGATGTCACCAAATTTGTTGACGATTACTCGCACGCGAACCAGTATTCGATCAGGCCGACGGATATGAATAGTTTTATGGAAGACGGGCAGACACGGACCAGCTATCGATACAATGATGCGGCAGGACATCCCATTCAATTTGGGTATGTGAAGGATGCTGCAACCAATGTGGTTTTGCGTGCTGACGATTTTCCTGCTCTGGAAATTAAAAAGCTGATTAGCGGTGAGACACCGGTTATTAAGGTATTGGTTTACGGACGCTCTGCTTATTCATATCTTGGCGGGAACCCGAGAAGTGTCCATTTCCACATGGGTACCTCAAAATCGGATATGCATGATGTGGGCCAGGTAGCCATTGATGGCTTCAAACCGGGACTTATTACGCTGAATGCCAATTTTAATTACTTTCAAAATAACAAGTCAGTGGTTGGGTTTAATCTGGATTCTCCAAAAACGGAACTGTATTTTGATAGGTTCTCTGTGGCTTATTATGAGATGAGCTACAAGCAGGAGATTGATATGCAGGGGCTTAATACCTATACATTCAACTTCCCAGGCGCGCCAAATGGTGAAAAAGATAAGGCTGTGATTACCACGCCGCCGTCTGGTGATCTGAAATTTTATGACATTTCTGATGTGAGAAATCCGCGGATTATCTCTGGTTCGGCATCCGGCCTTCTTTTTTCAAGGGTCAATTCGGCTCCGCTGACTCTGTTAGCAACTACTGCTACCGTAGATGTAGACGCGAGTAAAATAACGGAGGTACAATTCAGCCAAATCACAAAGTCGGACTTCGACTATATGATTATCACAAATAACTCGCTTGAAAACGCGGCGGGCGAGTTTGCTTCTTATCGTAAAAACTCAAGTCCGGGCAGAAAATATAAAACTGGTATTTTCAGGATCGCTGATTTGTACAACCAGTTCAATTACGGTGAGCCTAGCCCGCTGGCTATCAGAAGATTTGTCGATTACATGGTATCGGATGGAAATAAGGATAAATTCCTACTTCTGATGGGTAAATCAGCTTCTGCGAATTACAAAATCAAGAAAGAGATGCCTGATGAAGTTCCAACGTGGGGTTTTCCGGGTTCAGACGTTTTGTTGATCGAAGGTTTGCAAGGTGCTCTCACCGACGTTCCGGTTATTCCCGTGGGACGCATTCCAGCAGAAAGCAGTGCATCTGGTAACACGAAGGCAATTGCTTATCTGAATAAAGTAAAAAGCTATGAGGCGGCGACCAGTGGTTTGGAATGGAGAAAAAACGTGGCCCATATCAGTGGTGGTAAAAACCAGAATGAAATAGATGACCATGCCGGTTATCTGGTCACCGCAGCCGGTAAGGTAAAGGGTGGTACGTTCGGAGGTAAAGTTTACACAGCTGTCAAACCGGTGGTTTCGGATAATGTTATACCAAATGACACACTGTATTACCATGTGAATTCGACACCTCCTGTCGGTATAAAAAATGCAGAAGGAAAAGATTCAAAAGGTGCAGGTGGACTAGGCTTTATCACGTACTTTGGTCACAGCGCACCATACCAGACGGACTATGATTTTGGTTACGTATCTGACATCAAAAAGAAATTCAACAATCCAGGTAAGTATCCGATCATGTTTTATAATGGTTGTGATATGCTGGATACATTTCAGGATAAGTTTGCGGAAACTGTTAGTACCTCAGAATCCCGGCCTCAGTCGCTTGACTGGCTCTTGTCAGATGGAAAAGGCGCTATTGCCGTTTTTGGAAATTCCTGGGCAGGTTATGCTACGAGTTGCAACAACTTTATGCAGAAGGTGTATGACCTGGTTTTTAACAAAACAGATCAGACCCGTCAGCCTTTAGGTAAAATTCTTCAGATTGCTTCCGAGCAGATAAAACAGGAGGGTGGTTTCAGGATGGGTGTTGAAAATGGAAGGCTTGCTGCTAACTACATTCGTGTCCAGGCACAGATACACCAGACATTACTTATTGGAGACCCTGCACTAAGGATTCTGTATACAACAGAAGGTGGTCTCCCGGTTGATCTGGTTTCATTTTCGGCTGTTCCTTTAGGCCCTGACAAAGTTGAAGTTACCTGGAAAACGAGCTCGGAAATTAACAACAGCCATTTCATCGTTGAGCGCAGCTATAATGCTAAAAATTTCGAGGAAATTGGTCGTTTGGAAGGAAATGGCAGTACAAGTGATGCCAATCTGTATACTTTCCTGGATGCCAAACCGCTCTCCGGAAAAAGCTACTACAGGTTGACGCAGGTTGATGAATCTTATAAGAATACGGACGGTGTGCTGGTAGAGGGTACGAAAACTTTATCAAGGATTGTATCCGTAGACAGAAAAGGGACCGAATTGATCAGTGTTTATCCAAATCCTTCTGTGGAATTTGTGGATATTGCAATTAATGCGCCTGTGAATGTGAAGGAGTGGGAAATCCTGGATGTAAACGGTGTAGTGAGAAAGGCAGGAAAAGGCAAAAAAGCAGAGCTTTCGAATCTTACAACCGGAAATTACATTTTGAAAATTACCACAGAGAACAAGGATGTTTACTACCACAAGGTTGTAAAGAAATAATCAGGAGTTAACCATTTGATTCAAGATAATTGACACACTAATGTACCTTAATCTCAGAAGATTAATGTTTACAGCATGCCTACTGTTCGCCCTCACCGGCGGACAGTTTGCGTTTGCTCAGTTTAATGCTCCTTATACAGACAGCTGGATTGCTTACGGCAAATCTTATGTTAAAATTGGTATAACCAAAAAGGGACTTCACCGCATATCTTTCGCATCACTTCCCAAGACATTCAGCGTGGGTGCGCCCGAAAAACTTCAACTATGGCGGAGGGGTAAGCAGGTTTCCATTATCAGCACAACAAACAACGAAATTCTTTTTTACGCGGTACCAAATGACGGAGCCCGTGATTCACTTCTGTACCGCCCGACAAGCGCACGGATGAACCCATATTACAGTTTATATTCTGATGAGGAAGCGTATTTCCTGGTTAATGGGGATGCGGCAGGTAATCGGGCGAAAGTTGTAAACCAAGCTGTGGATCAAAAAGTGGCTGCCTCAGTTTCTCATGAGGAACTCGCAACAACAGTACTGAGTAAGGAATATTCGCTGAGCACGACTTCTGCTGTTCAGAAAGAATTTTTTAATAGTTATTTTGAAATTGGCGCAAGCCGCACCGGACAAACAATTAAGCCGGGGAATGTTGCCACAGAAAATTTTGCGCTTACCAACATTTCAGATGGGCTATCTAATGCCAGTATTAAAATGATGGTTCACGGGCGCAGCAATCTTGCGCACAGCATTGAGGTGTATGTGGGCAAAGATGCAAATTCGCTCAGGCTTGTAAATACAATTAATAATTATGGTTTTGAAGGAACCGAATTCACATTTAAACTTCTCCCAGCCGACGTCGATGCCAATAAGAAAGGCGTACTCACACTCAAAATAGTAGGAACAGAAAGATTGAACTGGTTTTCCCTGGCTTATTATTCGATTGGATATAATCAGCAGCTGGATATGACCGGACTTCTGACAAAAGAATTCAGGTTTGGTCCGGCCAATGTTGTTACAAATCGTTTACAAATAAAAGGTGCGCCGGCGAATGCCACTTCCCTTGACATTTCCAATACCGATGATCCGATCGTCGTCAGGGGTTCATATGATAATTTAATGTTACCCAGAACGTCCGGAAAGGCTGCTCGACTTCTTGTTACCAATGAAATATTCACGATTGCAGCAGAAAAAATGACGGAAATGTCATTCAAAACATACGATGCGAAGAGCCCGAATTACATAATAATCACTCACAAAAACCTGCTTGACGGCGTAAATCAATATGCGGCTTACCGGGCTTCCAAAGAAGGGGGAGCCTTCAAACCGTTGATAGTTGACATTGCGGACCTGTACAATCAGTTCAACTACGGAGAACCAAGTCCGCTTGCCATCAAACAATTCATGGCGTATATGCTTGGTCAGGGAGGAAAAGACAAGCATTTGTTTTTGGTAGGAAAGTCAATATCTGCCAATGAAAAAATGATCCGTGAGCTACCCCTGGAAGTCCCGACTTATGGTTATCCCGGCTCTGATGCCCTATTGGTTAGCGGTTTACTGGGTGAGGATAAAGATATTCCTTTGGTTCCGGTTGGCCGACTTTCCGCGATTTCCAACCAGCAAATAGTGGATTATCTGACTAAGGTGAAAGATTACGAACAAAATAGTGCGGGCGACCTTGGCTGGCGGAAAAATGTATTGCACCTGAACGGTGGGAAGACGTTGGAGGAAATTACCCAGCTGAGAGACTTGCTGGGCGCCCTGGTTCCTGATGTGACAAATGGTGTGGTCGGTGGAAAAGTTACTCCCTATGTTAAAAAGCAGGCGATGGCCGAAACGGAAGTGGTTAATATCACGCCGGATGTTAATAGCGGCGTAGGTTTGATCACTTATTTTGGACACGGGTCAACGGTTATAACTGATCTTGACATGGGATATGTTACAGACGCGTCGCGAGGCTATAATAACCCTAAGAAATACCCGATGATGTATTTCAATGGTTGTGGGGTAGGTAATATTTTTCAAAACAAGTTTAACCCCAACCCTGGTGCATCGGATCGAACAACATTGTCGCTCGACTGGCTGATGGCGCCAAATCGGGGTGCAATTGCGATCGTCGCAAATTCTTTTGAGAGCTTTGTCAGCCCGGCTGCTAATTATCTCGATCACCTTTATTCCAGCATGTTTGTAGAGCCTGCGACTGTTAATCTCACAATCGGGCAGATTCAGCTAGCGGTAGCGAAGAAAGTTATTTCTCAAAGTCGTGATAGCTATAATGTTTCGAATGTGCATCAATCACTTTTACAGGGTGATCCGGTCTTAAAACTAGTGACCGTTGATAAACCTGATTATGCCGTAAGCGCGTCGGAGAGCATTACCTTAAATTCGCAGTCGAAGACCATTAACTTTGATAAGTCAGATTCACTTCGACTAAATGTGGTGATTTCAAATGAGGGACGATTTGTGAAAGGACAAAAAGTGCCGGTCAGGTTCACTTATTTTGGTTCAAAAGGAAATAAAGTTTCCAGCCAGACAGTTAGCTCATTTCCCTATCAGGACACATTATACGCGGCTTTTATCAATTCGAAAGACGTTCAGCGAATTGAAGTAAGCATTGATCCCGATCATACAATTTCCGAATTAAACCTTCGGAACAATGTTGCGGAGCTGGAACTGGATTGGGATTTTCTGGCTGATAAGTTCAACTTTTCGTCTGCCAATAACAAGGACGTGACGCCTCCTGTGTTAACTGTTAATTTCAATGGGCGCATGTTGAACAAGCAGGAAACAATCGCTCCAAATCCAACTATAAGCCTTTATGTACAGGATGACCGGCAGATATTTGCTGATACAGCATTGGTTGACGTTTACATCAAGCGTTGTGCCGACGAATCCTGTGAGTTTGAGAAAGTAGCCTACGCTTCACAAAACTTTACCTCCGATTCTATCAATACACACGAATTTCAATTGAATTTGAATACAACTGATTTTCCGGATGGAGACTACGAAATCTTGGCAAATGCGCGTGATTTGTCAGGAAATATCAGCGTGCAGGCTTACCGAATGAGCTTTAAGATTTCAACTGAGTTTGTAGCAACCAGGCAAATGGTCGTAAGCCCTAATCCTGCATCCACTTACGTGAAATTTAGTGTCATAGCTGATCCCAAAGATACATTTGCGACCGGAAGGTTCCTGATCTACAACCAGGCTGGTCTGCTTGTTGAGGATAAGCTAACAACAATTTCTACGTCAAATTTTGAATGGTACTGGATGCCCGGCTCATCGACACCTGCGGGGCTTTACGCCTACAAGGTTGTTCTTTCAAATGATCAGACCCAAGCATCAAAAACGTTGTCGGGCAAGTTGGTATTGATTAAATAAGCTGGATAAAGTCATCTCTGACCAGAAAACCACTCTAACCAGAGGGCCATGGAAACAGCGCGGGATATTAGAAATAGCGTGCTGCTTTTTTGTTCGTAGGGAATTCTGTCATTTTTAAGAATGGCAATCTGAGAGTGAAATTTGTTTTTATCAACATATTCCCAAACACGTGAAGTATCTGAAAGCAAATTTTTAGCCTGGTTGGCTATTCTAGCAACAACTTCCTGCCCTAGCGACCGCACATGTGTTTTCGTACTTCTGCTCCTTACGTTTTCCGGAAGCAGCCCTTTCATTGCTTCGCGGAAGTGCGCCCGCCCTATACCATCCCCGAACTTAACAATGTCGGGTACCGCAAGGCATAATTCGAAGAGCTCTTTATTGTAAAACGGAGAACAATTTGTTACACCATAATGTCTGGACATTACAAATGCCTGTTCATTTGCTAGAATGGTCTGCATACTGAACACGTCGGACAAAGCACGGTATTGTTCTTTTGAATACCCGGTTTCCAGAAAATTTGAAATAGCAATCGTCTCGAATTGGTCATCAGCATGAAGCAATTCATCCCGTAGAACAGAATCGATAGGGTTAATGCGCCCCTTCCTGATTCTACGAAGCAAACTCTTTGTGATTTGAGGAATGACGTAGCTGTAAGATATCCCAACCGAGGAAGATATGTCTTGAAAAGTATGTGTGAAGCCTTTCCAGTCCTTTCTGAATATGAATGTGGAAAGCTTCGAAATGATCAAATTATTTAAAAGAATTTCTTCCTTTTTTTCAATGGAATACTTGGACCAGTGGGGATATTTATAGGATTGTTGATAATGTGCAGCTCGCTTCCTGGACAATGTTTTGACCAAGTCCCATTGACGATTATCAAAAGCTATTCCTATCATTTCCAGGCCGCTGCCGACAATCGAGTCACCTCCCGAGCCGTTAAAAATCCGCGTGCAATCCAGGTTTTTTGCATATTCCATGAGGCTGCTGGTGGCGGAAGGAGTGATAAGTGAAGAAGACGGCTGGCCTCCCGAAGTGATAAATGTAGAGAGCAAATCGAAATCCTTGTCGGACTGCAGCATCTCATAATGTTGAGAACCGATCTTGTCCGCTACACTGATTGCATACAGATTCTCGTCGGTGTTTATCGTGTTAGTCTTGTTATATAAGGTGATCAGCGGCTCCTGCGGAGCAAGAATTTTTATTCCTGCACTCACCGAAGAAGAATCCAAACCGCCACTCAGATGCGAGGTCACTTTTCCTGGCCCATTATGTAAGAGTTTATCAATAGCATTCAAGAACAATGGCCGAAAGGCTTCTCCAAATTCTTCAACACTTTTTAAATGCGACCATTTAGACGGCCGGAAAGTGACGTAGGGTTTTACCGAAACACTTTCAAAGTCGATAGTAACAATGTGCCCGGGTGGAACAGCGTGAATTCCCTTGTAAAAAGTTTGGGAGCTAAAAGGTGTGGATGGCTCACCAAGGAAAGTGCCGTATAAGCTAAGCCGCTGCGTGTCGATAGATACATTCCGCTTTATTCCGCTGTGACTTAAAAGGGATGCAAGATTTGTAGAGAAAATAATGGACTGATCTGGTATGAGAGAGTAGTATAGCGGGAGGATGCCAAATAAATCTCTCGAAAGTGAAAGCTCTTTACAATCCTCGTCGTACCAGGCACAAACGCCACTTTCATTTCTTTCTAAAAATTGTTCTAAAGAAAAAGAGACAAAACTTTGAGTGAGGTTATCACTCAAATATCTTGTCTCTTTTTCTTTTCCTTGAATGGATCCTAAATAATCGCGGGAGAAGAACTTTGTTCCATCTCTTTTCGCAAATATGTAGCCATCAGAACATTGAATCGATTGATCGAATTCGTTTGTAAACGTTTGATTCGAAGGATTATTCTTTCTATTGAAACACCCTTCAAACAGCATACACGCTTAAAAAACCTAAATACAGATCAAGGATTGAATGTATTTTCCTCTGTCAATTCATCGAAGCTACCTCCGATTTTCCCCTTTGTTAACTTCGATACGCTACCGAATCTGTTTAAGACTGGCTTGCGATAAGACCTTTTTGTCTGTGTAGAGTGCGAATTCACTGTTTTCATTGTTAAATGATTAGATGATTGAATTTCAGTATGCAGCGTAAATTTAGACAGATAATTTTAAAAAGCAAACTTTTGTTGACGTTGAATATAAAAAATCAAAGTTCAGTAAAACTTGTAAAAATATCATTCCAGGTCAGCAAAGCCATATATATGGCCTTTAAATCCCACCAAATTCCACAATTTTTCTTGTTTTTTTTGTGCCGGATTCAACCTTCCCCGAGCCGATACACTCGTCACTTTGGCATAATTCGAAGTCAATCTGCTCATCTGAGAGCAAACCGACACCTAAACCGTATTTCTTAATGCCGGTATATTTATTAATTATTGACGAATCCTGGCGCTCCACAACTGTCAGCGAATTGTGGAATGTTTGTTCAGCAATAGTCACAGATTGCCCCACATCTTCATAGTGATATTCTTGCGCGTCCAGGTTATTGTAACTGTTTCCGTTCCAGTTGATCCGGTTATCTATCGGGAAAACCAGCGTAAAGAATGTCTGGTTATCAATGTTTGTCAGCAGCTTGTCAGGGAATTTCTGAACTGTGAATTCTTTCACTTTTTGCCAGTAGTCGCTCGAAGTGGCGCGGGTCGATCTGGAAAAAGTGTATGTCGAACTTCCGTCAGCATTCATTTTCACATCATTGATCTCGTCTTTTTCCTGCCTTACCTTAATCTCCGGATCCTTTTGAGAAGTCGAATAAATCTCTTCGCGCACATCGTAGATGCCATACCAGCCCACTTTCAATGGATAATATTCATTGTAATCGACAGGTTCGGTCGAGTCGTTTTTGCATGAAAGCGCGAATGCGCAAATGAAAGCCAGGTAGATAAGGCTCCGCAATTTCATCAATGGAATGTGTGTAAAAGTTATCATATGATCCTTGTTTTTATAAAATATAAGCGTGTAAATATTCAAAGTTACAGAAAGCTAGCTTGTTTTTCGTTCTGCCAGTTTTCCCTTCAAAAATCCGATCAAAACCTGCAAACCGGTGTCAAAACGGTTGTTATTGTTGATGATCATATCCGCCTCAGACCGAAGCGGCAGGATGAATTTGTCGTAAGTCGGGGCTACGTGGTGTTCCCAGCGGTACAGCACATCGTCCAGGTCATAGCCGCGCTCATTGTTATCACGAATAATCCGGCGTTTTATTTTGACATGCTCCTTGGCATCCACAAAAATTTTCAGATCAATCAGCCGGGATATTTCAGGGAAGTAAAAGACAAAGATCCCCTCCACGATAATGATGGGTCGCGGCTCGAAAACCAGCATTTCTGGCTTGATAAGCGGATTATTAAAAGTATATTCTTTTTGCTGTACCTGCCGACCAGCGCGCAAAACTGCAATGTGCTCGGCGAATAAATGGTGATCAATTGTTTCGGGTAAGTCGAAATTTTCTACCCCGTTTTCATCCCGCGGGATCTCATGGATCGGGCGGTAATAATTGTCCTGCGAAATCCTGGTCACCTCGTCTTTTGAAAATGCGTCGATCAGACTTTTCATGAAAAAAGTCTTTCCCGAGGCACTTCCGCCTGTAATCCCGACAATGTAAGGCGCCGTGTCCGAAGTCGTCATATCAAATTTTGAATTGAAATTTAAGATAAAAACATTACTCAATAACCGCCAATTTGCCGGCCAGTTTTTCTGAACCGCTTTCAGAAACAATAAAAACCATATAGATTCCGCCCCTGGCGCGTCGACCCGTGTAATCATCCAGGTTCCAGGACGCGGTGCCGCCCTGAGAAGTGGTTTGGTAAACCAGTCGGCCCGACAAGGTGGTGATTTTAACGGTCGAACTTTGCACAAGTCCTTTAAAACCAATTTGTCCACTGAAATTCGGGCGCACTGGATTTGGGAAAATCGTCACGCTCTCCAAGTTTTCAGCCGGCTCCGAAGCATTGCTTTGATAGGAAACCATTCCATTTGGAGTGTCTACGAATAATCGGCCGGTTGTCGCGTCAAAACGAAGTGCATTGATCTGATCAGAAGGCAGCGGGGTGTCGGCGGCGGTGAATTTCTCGACCAGCTCGGTACCGTCGGCATTAAAAAGAAAGATACCGTTCCGGGTGCCGATCCATTTTCTGTTTCCGGGCTCTACGGCGATGGCGGTACATTTTTCCGTGGCAAAAAGCTTGCGCTCACCATAAACCGGCAAGATCGCGTCCACCCGGCCGCCGCCCAGGATGTCTTGCGGGGCAATGTATCCCACACCCTTGTCGCTTGCAAACCAGACGAAACCGTCATTATCCAGCGCCAGACTGTTGATATTCTGCGAGGGAAGACTGCCGCTGCCAACATTGGTCGACAAAACTCTTTGCTGCTGCGTCTGCGTATTTTTTACCAAAATTCCCCCGCCAAGATAACCCGGTAGCCGCGACCAGCTCAATCCGTCCAGATCTATAATGACAGAATCCAGCCGCGGGGAAATAGTGGTATCACTTTGTGCCGGATTGACGCTCTGAAAACCTGTACCTGAATCGGTTAACAAACCATTGTGGCCGTCCGCCGCCCAGTAAGTTCGTTCATCCGTCAATATCGCATCATTCAGCATGCGGAATTTAGGATCAGCTAAATGTTGGATCGTACCTGTTTTGTCAATCGTAACAAACTCATTATCCAGCGCGACAACCAAATGATCCTGTGATTCACGAATGTTATAATGTTGACTTTTTGACGTATAAACTAATTTCCAGGCAGCTTTTTCCCGCTTAAAAAGTCCCGAGCCAGCGATACCTGCGTAGATATCTTTTCCAAAAGTGCCTACCGAAACAATTTGTCCGGGTGCTGAAATCGCTTTCCAGTTTGCAAAATATTGCCGGTTCACGGTCGGACTTGTAGAAACCGCGAGAAGTCCTTGTGAAGTTAAAGCAAAAAGTGAATCAGCAGAAAAGGCGGCTTGCTTGACAGATACTTGCGTTCCGTCCTGGCCAATGTAGCGATATGTTTCTTTCACCTGTTTTTGACCAAGATCTAAGATGACGATGCCAAAACTGGTGCATAAGTAAGCTGACTGATCTTTAAGTATAATGTGCCTGACGGATTTGTCTTCCGGAATTCCCTGGGTTTCATTGAGCAAGCGCCAGGGATCGATTTGCGTCGGTTTGGCCTCGTCGTCTAATGTTACAAAATCCAGGTTACCATTCCGATAGGCCAGGATCAATGTATTCTGTGCTTCATCGTATGCCAAACTGCTGATCCCAGTTTCGTGGAGACCGTCTATTTTTGACCAGGTTTTGATTTGATTATTAGCATCTACGCTGGAAAGCCCGTTATAAGAACCGCAAAAAATGTGGTTTTTAACCTTTATAACCTGCCGGGCTAACCGATAATTGAAATGCGTTTCCCAACTCCCGATGGGTGAATTTTGACCAGAGACAAAATGAAAGGATAATGTCAAAAAAAATAGCAGTAACCGGGCTTGTTGACGCGGCCGACTGCTATTTTCTTTGAAAAAATCCTGTTTCATAACCTCGTGCCTGACCTGCGAAACCTGAAAGATCAATTATCAACCGTGACAACCGCCGAGCCTTTTCCGGTACCGGTACCGCATCCGCTTTTCAGGGAGCTGATCGTGTATTCGGTGGTGGAAGTGGGAGAGACCGAAATGAGGTACGGGTTGAGGAATGTACCATTAATCGCAGTGCCGTCGGACAATGTGAATGACCAGGGCGGCAGTCCATTTTTGAATTTCAACTGAATCCGGGTTGTCCGCCCAGCTGTAATCGTCGCTTTTCCAGAAACTTCTGCAATAGCCCGATCCGGCGCGATGACCTGCACTTCCTCAATCGCGCTGGAAACTGCCGGGGATGAAGATATGATCCTGATTTTCTGGGTTTTTAATGTGTCGCCGGGAGCTAATGCAGCAATTTTTACCTTCATGCTGGTCGGCGAAACGGTGGTTGGCAGGTTTACAAACCGTCCGTTTTTATCGGTGATCTGGACTACAAATTTGTTACCCTGATTATAGCGTCCCTCGATTTTGTAGGGAATGTCAATGCTGGATCCTGCGCAAACCAGGCTCTGAGGCAGTTTTTCCAGTGTAATGCTGGCAGGCGCACTTTTCACTGAAACTTTTGCTGCGCCGGAAAATTTACCCACACCGCACAACCCGCCCGAAGAAGTGATCTGATAATAAGTATCATACTGCGGTTTTACCTTGATTTTATAAGGAGATTCCTGAATGTTGTTTTCGTAAGTCCCATCCGAAAGCAGCACAAACCACGGCCCACCACCCGTAAATTTCAATGTCAGCTCGCCCGATTCATTTTCTCCCAACCGCAGCGAATCTTTTTGCAAAACTGTGGTCGTCGGCGAAACGATGGTAACATTGGTAGTCTGACTCACCAGATAAGGTGCCGACGAAACGACACGTAGACGGTATTCGCCTGGCTTATAGCTCAAAGGAATTTCTGCGGCGGCATAGCCGGAAGTGTCCGGTAGAGAAATCGTCTTAAAGTTGCTGCCGCTGCGTTCGGCCAGCTGTACGACAAATTTGTTACCCTCTTTATATTTTCCAGTAGCATTAAATGGTACCTGAAAAGGCACGCCGCTGCAAAGTTTCGCCACTTTCTCCGTTTCTTTCAATTCCAGTTTCGGCTCGGGATTGTTATTCACATTTACGATCGCCTCGCCCGAAGTCACGCCGCTCCCGCACGCATTTGAGACGCCGGTCACTTTATATGCTTTCACATCTTTGGGTTTAACCGTCAGATAATGTGGGTTGGATAATGTTTGATAAACCACCGTACTATCTGAAAGCAAAAATGACCAGGGCGCAGTGCCGCTGAGGTTCACTTTCAAATGCGCCTCCTGACCAGGCATGATCCGGGTCGTTTGGGTACCATCCATAAATTCGATCCGTGCGCTTGGCGTTTGCAGAAGCCTGATCGGTACTTCCTGGCTCCGGATTACAGGTACGGAGCTGACAATTTGAATGCGGTAAACTTCGCCGCCGATTTTATAAGAAGGAATCACCGCCTTCACAGGGCTCTTTTTGACCGGCAGCGAAATCGGGACCGTTTTCCCATTCACGTCGATCATTTGGGCAATGAATGTATTATCTTCATCAAAAGGTCCTTCGGTTTTGAATGGAATCGTGATCGTGGTTCCGGGACAAACCGATAGGTAAGAAATGTCTTCAATCTGGATTTTGTATGACCGGATACTATCCGCTTTCGTTGGTTTTTCCTGCTTTTCCAGTCTTTCCTCCGCTTCTTTTTCGGTCAATGTGTCTTTGGATAGTTCTGCACCGTCGAGCACATTTAAGGAATCGGCTTTCCCGGTTGTATCGGCCTGTGGTGTAGTTACCGGAGCTGGTTGTTTTGGCAAGGTATCCGTTTTAACGGCAGCTGGTTGTTTGGTAGCAGCGGGCTGTTTGGCGGGTTGTGCGGCCTTTGTTTTTGGCGCAAGAATTGTTTTCCGGGGCGCAGCAGCTTTCCGTTGCGCGTCGGCCGGAGCTATAAAAACGATTAGTCCAAAAAAGAAAAGAAAGAAGAAACGGAGCATGTGAAGGTGGATATGGGTGTGTTAATTCATGGGTACCAGGGTAGTTCCCCTCAGTACAGGCACAACGTCATACAAATCGGTTTGCAGGCAGTAAGAAATGTCTTTTTGGATCCCCAGCCGCTGCAGCCTGCGCACGTGCGACGAGTTGGAAACACTTGCCAGCAGATTATCACGACTTTGGTCAAATAACCTTTGCGCCATCAATGTGCCGTCTTCAAGCAGCATAAAATGTTCTTTCAGCGCGTCGGCCAGCGCACCGGCAAAAAGGGTGTCTTCCAGGTTTGGCCTGCCTTTCCAGCCGGCACAAAGTACCAGTACATCGTAAGGTTCTGTTTTTAAATGATTGGCCAGCGCACCCAGGTTCAGGAACGAGCCGATCATCACTTTCACTGCCGAAGTCTTGGCTTTTGAAATGGATAACGTACCATTTGTCGTCGTCATTGCGATTTGCGAACCAATCAGCCGCTCATTCATATAGCTGAAAGGCGAATTATCGAGATCAAAACCCTCTACTTTCCGGGCGTCGCGCTCGGCGGCGGCGATAAATCCTTTGTCCTGCAAAAACTTACATTCCTCGACTGACGCTACTGGAGTAATGCTTTTGACACCATAAGCGAGGCCGGTCACCATACAGGAAGTCGCCCTGAAAATATCGGCGACTACAACAATTGAATTATCAAGTTTATGAAGATGAAGTAAATCCGGGGTAAGGCAGACATCAAGTTGTTTCATGGATGCAATCGAAACGATGGGGGTATTTTAAATGATCAATTTTTTACAAAAGGCAGTTTTACAGTCTTGGCTTTCAATAGTTTATCCCTGACTTTTACAAAAATCTCCGTCTCCGGCCGGCTGTAAGAAACCGGCACATATCCCATCCCGATGCCTTTTTGTAAAGTGGGCGACTGCGTCCCGGAAGTCACCTCCCCGATTTTGGTCCCCTCGGCATCGCAAAGCTCATAATGTCCCCGCGGAATTCCTCGGTCGATCATTTCAAAGCCGATCAGCTTCTTTTCTACGCCCGATTCTTTGTGTTTTTTTAAATTATCAGAATTGATAAAATCTTTGGAAAACTTAGTAACCCAGCCTAAGCCGGCTTCCAGGGGCGAGGTACTGTCATCAATGTCATTACCGTACAGGCAAAATCCTTTTTCCAGGCGCAAGGTGTCCCGGGCACCAAGACCAACAGGTTTGATACCGAATTCTTCCCCTGCCTCGAAAATCGCGTCCCACATTTTCTCCGCATCCGCGTTTTGAACATATATCTCAAAACCGCCGGCACCAGTGTAGCCCGTCGCAGATATGATAATGTTTTCAATGCCAGCCATTTTGCCGATTTTGAATGTGTAATATTCCATCGCAGGCAGGTTCACGTCGGTCAGTTTTTGCAATGTTGCCGCAGCATTCGGGCCCTGTACCGCAAAGAGGCAGAGTGAATCGGAAAGATTTTCCATTTCGGCACCTTCTGTATTCTGGCTTTGGATCCAATCCCAATCCTTATCAATGTTGGAAGCGTTCACGACAAGCATGTATTCCTCCTCGCTGATGCGGTACACCAGCAAATCATCAACAATTCCGCCGGTCGCGTTGGGCAGGTAGGCATACTGCACTTTACCGTCGTACAAGCCTGCCGCATCATTGGAAGTTACCTTCTGGATCAGGTCCAAAGCCTTCGGGCCCTTCACGCTGAACTCGCCCATGTGCGACACGTCAAACACCCCTACATTATTTCTGACAGTATGGTGTTCGTCCAGATCGGAAGTGTAGCGGACAGGCATTTCGAAGCCCGCGAAGGGTACCATTTTAGCACCTAACCTGACGTGGACGTGATGAAGCGGGACAGTTTTCATGAAGGATGAATTGATTGGGATTAATTTACAAAAGTAGGTAAAGGCCGGGAAAGCCGCACAAAAAACTCTTCTTTGCAGAAACCGGGCAGCTTTTTGAAGTATATTGTGAAAAAATAGACAAAAACGTTTATGGCTCTGGGGGGCACAACCGGTACGTATGAAAAGACATTTATTAATCCTGACGGCGCTTTTAATCGCCGGAAAAACCTCGGCGCAGACGGCCACATTCATTGGTGAATCGATTGATGATAAAATCAGCATTGGCTATGGTTTGGCGACAGGAGATGTGGACGGGGATGGGAAAACGGATATTCTTCTGGCCGATAAAAAAGAAATTGTCTGGTATAAAAATCCCGGAAAAAAGGAGGCTTCCTGGACAAGATATGTCATCGCAAAAGACCTGACCGAGCAGGATAATGTATGCATCGCCGCCCGCGATATTGATGGTGACGGAAAAGTGGAAGTAGCAGTAGGCGCGGGCTGGAATCCTTCCGAAACCAAGAATCTCAAACAGTCAGGCGCTGTATTCTATTTGGTCCCGCCGCAGGATCGGATGCAGCTGTGGGAACCGGTAAAATTGCACCACGAAGTGACGATCCACCGGATGCAGTGGGTGAAAAGAGCCGACGGAACATTCCAGCTGGCGGTACTTCCGCTGCATGGCGAAGGTAATGTTGGCGGAGAAGGGGCAGGGGTGAAAATGATTGTTTTCGATGTGCCGGAAGACAAAAAAGGAATCTGGGGCTACGATTTGCTGGAAACCAATATGCACATGACCCACAATTTCCAGCCGATGGAAGTTTCAGGAAAGCTGCTGGGCGTTTCGGTTGCGGGTAAAGAAGGTGTGCAGGTATTTATGAATGGTGCGGACGGCTGGGCAACTTCGAATCAGTGGATGGTGGCAGATAAAGGGGTAGGGGAGATCCGCTCAGGCAGCCTCGGCAAAAATCAGCTTTTCACTGCGACCATTGAACCCATGCACGGGACTTCGCTGGTGGTTTATTCCAAAGATAACCGTACTGTTTTAACTGATAAACTCAAAGAAGGCCACGCACTCGCCTGCGCGGATTTCTTCGGGCAGGGCCGCGACCAGATCGTCATGGGCTGGCGTAACCCGAATGCGATCGGCGAAACTGGGGTACGGATTTTTGTAGGTTCCGACCCGGAAGGAAAGAAATGGCAGGAATATGTTTTGGACGAAAAAAGCAAAATCGCCTGCGAGGATTTAATTCCTGCGGATCTGGATGGTGATGGGGACCTGGACATTATCGCCTCTGGCCGCGCGACGCACAATGTGGTAGTGTATTGGAATCAACGGAAAAAGTAAAATGCTATTAAACATTGTCACCCTGAGCGGAGTCGAAGGGAGTTCAAGCCGAGTCGCTCGAACCTCCCTTCGACTCCGATCAGGGTGACAAATGCTTTATAACTTAAACTTTTTTAATCCCTCCGACCCATCAAAATACTCACGTAGTAAAGCAATGTTGCCAGGGAACCAATCGCAGCGACCAGGTAAGTACGTGCAGCCCATTTCAATGCATCGGCTGACATTACATATTCACGCTCATTTACAATTCGGTTATTTTTTATCCAGGCAAGTGCACGGTTACTTGCATCATATTCGACGGGTAACGTGATGAAGCTGAACA
This sequence comes from Dyadobacter luticola, assembly GCF_005860805.1. Lineage (GTDB taxonomy): Bacteria > Bacteroidota > Bacteroidia > Cytophagales > Spirosomataceae > Dyadobacter > Dyadobacter luticola. The sequence goes on from NZ_VCEJ01000004.1 coordinate 964,033, forward strand.
AGGTCGTTGCAGCAAACAATGCTACGCCGATTGCCAGCGGAATAATGGTGGTGTTAATCAGGAAAATACCTGCCAGGATCACCCACTGCATATATTGCGACGCAATGCTCAGGAATGGTACCATTTGTGAACGGAACTGCAACCAGGCATAGGACTTCGCATGCTGCACCGCGTGACCACATTCGTGGGACGCAACTGCCGCCGCCGCAACACTCCGGCCATAAAATACATCCGGGCTCAGGTTTACGGTTTTATCCTTCGGGTTATAGTGGTCCGAAAGTCTGCCTTCTACTGAAACAACCCGTACATCGTAAATGCCACTTTCGCGTAGCATGGTTTCGGCTATTTCCTTGCCACTCATGCCGTTACTCAGGCCAACCTGTGAATATTCTTCAAACTTACTTTTGAGACGCCACTGCACATAGAGGCTTACCAGCATCACAATACCACCAATTACATACGCTCCTATCATAGCTAACTTATTTATATCCTTGTTTTATCTTTTCAATCAGCGCGGTAGTCGAATAACCTTTTACAAGTGCTATCGTTTTTACCTCGCCTCCTCTACCCAGGACAAAATCCGCGCCAGCTATATTTTCGACGGTATAATCGTCTCCCTTGACCAAAATGTCAGGTTTTACTGCTTCAATTAACTGACTAGGCGTCGGTTCGTCGAACAAAATGACAGCATCTATAAAGGATAATGCTGCCATGAGACGTGCTCTCGCGTACTCATTGACCACCGGCCGGAGCGGGCCTTTGAGACGGCTTACCGAAGCGTCTGTGTTGAGGCCGAGCACCATCCTGTCACCCAGTGCGCGTGCTTTTTCGAGGTAGTCAATGTGTCCGAGGTGGACAATGTCGAAACAGCCGTTTGTGAAAACAACTTTTTGTCCGGCGCGCTGCCAGTCTGCTACGGTGGATATTGCTTCGTCTAATCTGAGGATTTTGCTTTCCGTGAAATTCATGATCTGGTATAGGGTTTTGGAAAATTAATATGGTATCATACGAAGTTTCGTAGCTCCCAGACTATCGAAATGCCCGATAAATTAATTTCCCGCCGAAACCTGCTCCGGCTCGGCCACCACTTTTTTGTTTTGGATTAAAACATATAAAAAGGCCAGCGCGCCAATCACAAGCATAAAAATCATCTGCGTGCCATGAATGAAAGTGGCCAGTGTAATGCCATCATTGTGCGACAATCCGTAGAGGACCATCACATTACCTACCAAAAGGTGATAGGCGCCGATCCCGCCCTGCGTGGGTGCGGTCATGCCAATTGCGCCGACTACCAAAAGCGTTAATCCAGCCAGTGGGCCGAGGGTAGAAGTTTCAGGAATACAGAAGAAAAGAACGTAAGAAACCAGATAATAAAATACCCAGATTGCAATCGTGCTCAGGATAAAGAGGCCCGGATTTTTGAGTTTACGAATACTCAAAAGGCCTTCCAGCATTCCTTTTGCAAACGTTACTATTTTGTTGACCAGGCTATTCTGCATCAGTTTTGCCCTTTTTTCTTTATTTCCTATTGTATAAATCGCGATAGGAATAGCTACTGTAAGAAAGCCTAATGCAACCCATAAAAGCCCGTTACTACCTCCGCCGCTGCTGTTTCCGACTTTACTCTGAAAGAAATCGGTGAAAAAGGTACTAAGGCGATCGAATTCAAAAACGAAGTTTAAGCCGATCATAACAAGCAGTACGAGCACATCAAAAATCCGCTCTGCTACTACCGTACCGAAACTCAGGTTTACTGGAATTCTTTCAAGGCGGTACAATGTGCCGCAGCGGGTTACCTCGCCCATTCTTGGTACAATGTAGTTGGCAAAATAACCTGTAAGAACGGAGACCGAGCTGTTTAAAAGTCCGGGTTTATGACCCAGCGGCTCCATCAGCATTCCCCAGCGCCAGGCCCGGGTAACGTGCGCGCACATCAGGAAAAAACACGAGACTGCGATCCACCGCCAATCCGATTTTGCGAACCGGTCGAGCATTTCAGTCAGGTCGATATCTTTAAATACAAACCAGATCAGTCCGCCTGCCAACACAAGCGATATGGTGTACCGTAGAATGTTTTTCATAGCTGTTGTGGATAATGTGCAGGGATAATAAAAGAGGATTTTATACCAAATGGTTGTTATGATCAGGAAAAACGATCATCGGTTTGAATGTTTTGGCTTCTTCCTGGCTCATGCTGCCGTAGGCAATGATGATAATGATATCGCCGATCTGCACCCTTCTTGCCGCCGCGCCATTGAGGCATATCATGCCGGAATTTCTTTCACCCTTGATCACGTAGGTGACAAAGCGCTCGCCGTTATTATTGTTGACAATATGTACCTGCTCGTTTTCGATCAATCCGGCAGCGTCCATCAGGTCTTCATCGATCGTGATGCTGCCAACGTAGTTCAATTCAGCCTGGGTAACCTTCACCCGGTGAATTTTCGATTTCATTACTGTGATTTGCATTACCCGTGAAAATAGGTCGAGATGATTGAATGCATTATTCCGCAAAGTTACAGGAATAATAACCAGCCTTCAAAACATAGCAATTCTGCTGGCAGTTCAGTATGATTTAAAATCGGTGTGCTTTCATTGATATATTATCCACTTTATTTTTTTAAACCCGATGAATCAAGAAAATAAACCGAATGATGTGACCCGCCGCGACTTTTTGCAAAAGAGCTCGGCAGCAGCAATTGGCAGTTTTTTTATCGTTCCGCGCCATGTGTTGGGTAAAGGTTTCCGTGCGCCAAGTGACAAGCTGAATATTGCCGGTGTAGGCGTTGGGGGTAAAGGATTTTCAGATACCAATAATGCCTGGAATAAAGGAGCAGAAAACCTGGTAGCATTGTGCGATGTGGACTGGGGACAGCCGCAGGTGAAAAAGAATTTTGAGCTGCATCCGGATGCCAAAAAATACAAGGATTTCCGCAAGATGTTTGATGAAATGGAAAAGAGTATCGATGCCGTAACGGTATCGACCACTGACCATATGCACGCCATCATTGCGATGAATGCTATGATGCGGGGCAAGCACGTATATGTGCAGAAACCGCTGACGCACGACATTTATGAAGCGCGTATGCTTACCGAAGCTGCCCGCAAATACAAAGTGGTAACCCAGATGGGTAACCAGGGCGCTTCCAATCCGGCGCAGGTGCAGATGAAAGAATGGTTCAACAAAGGTTTGATTGGCAATGTGCATGAAGCGCACGTTTGGACCAACCGTCCTGTGTGGCCGCAAGGTATCCCGGTTCCTACCGGAAAATTTGAAGTACCTGCGGACCTTGACTGGGAACTGTGGGTAGGATCAGCTGAGTGGGTGGATTACAACCCGGCGTGGCATCCGTTCAAATGGCGCGGCTGGTGGAATTTCGGTACCGGCGCATTGGGCGATATGGGCTGCCACCTGATCGACCCGGCTTTCCGTACATTAGGTTTGGGTTACCCAACCGAGCTGGAATGCAGCGTAGGTCAGGTTTTCATTAAAGACTGGACGGCTGAATACATTCCCGAAGGCTGCCCGCCATCTTCGCGCGTACAGTTGAAATTCCCGGCAAACAAAGTCAACAAATCAGAAGTAACATTGACCTGGCACGACGGCGGCCTGCGTCCGTTCCACCCGGATTTGATCCCTGCAAATGATCCGCTGGGAGAGCCTGACAGCAGCAATGGTGTGCTTTTGATCGGTGAAAAAGGGGTTATGACCTGCGGAACTTACGGTATTGCACCAAAAGTCTATCTGAAAGACGGCACAAAGCTGGAATACAAACAAGGCGATTTTGGCAACAAATATACGACGATGCCAGAATTCGGACATCATGTTTCGTGGTCGGATGCTTGTAAAGCAGGTTTTAACAGCAATGAGCATAAAGCGCTGACTTCATCATTTGATTACTCAGGACCTTTGACAGAAACGGTGATCATGGGTAACCTCGGTATCCGCAGCTACAACCTGCGCACAGCAAAAGCCGATGGAAAAGGATTTGACTATCCTGGACGCAAGAAACTGTTGTGGGATGGTAATAATATGAAGATTACGAACTTTGACGAAGCCAACCAGTTTGTGAAAAGGAAATACCGCGGCGACTGGAAATTGTCTTAGAAAATAACATTATCAATTAATCTTACCGGCCCCAGGAACACGGCAATGCAGATCGCATTGGTGCTTTTGGGGCCGATGGTTTTGATGGGCATCAATGTAAAGCGGTCTATAATTTCGAAGTAATCGAGCGTAAATGCGTGAATGTTTGAAAACTCTTTTTTTGCTGACTCAATGACATCGTCCACACTTTGCCCGGCCAACAGCTCATTTTTAGCTGATTCAAGAATGCGGTAAATGTGCGGGGCAATGCTGCGTTCCTTATCATTCAACCGCCGGTTTCTGGAAGACATCGCAAGACCATCTTCTTCGCGAACTGTCGGCATCACGACCAGTTCCAGCTGAAAAGAAAGATCTTTTACCATTCTCGTAATCACCGCCACCTGCTGCAAATCCTTTTGCCCGAAATAGGCGCGATTTGGTTTTACCATATTAAAAAGCTTTGAAACCACAATCCCGACGCCATTAAAGTGTCCCGGCCGCGACGCACCTTCCATCACCGTTTCCAGCGGGCCGAAATTGAACTTCATTACCGGCTGCTCGGGATACATTTCTTCTACCGATGGCGCGAATACTACCGTGCAGCCTGCCTTTTCGAGCATTTCCAGGTCCTCGTCCAACGTTCGGGGATATTTCAGGAGATCTTCCGGATTGTTGAATTGCGTAGGATTCACAAAAACAGTGCAGACCGTGATGTCATTGCTTTTGGTTGAAGCCGTGATCAGTGTAATGTGGCCTTCGTGCAGGGCACCCATCGTGGGTACGAGTCCTATGGATTTTTGTAATGTGACTTGAAGGTCAAGGTAAGTCCGGAGGCTTTGGACCGAAGTAAATACTTCCATTTAAAAGCAAAATCAGAGGGAGTAATCAAACTGGGTTAGCTGCTTTTGGCTTCAGGAGCAGCGTTTGGAGGCGAGCCTGGGTACTTTTTGGAATGAGTATTCCCAAACTGGGCGCAATATGACAATTAGTTTGGAATAACTTTTGAAATTGCGATTTTTTTTGTATAATTTTGCAAAACTTTTTTTCACAAACTGCTAAAAGAATCTATGGAGAAACTACGAATTTTATATGTAGCCAGTGAAATCAATCCTTTCCTCCAGACCACCGATGTTGCCGATTACGTAAGGAAACTCCCGCAGGCAATGCAGGAAAGAGGTGCAGAAATCAGGATTCTCGTTCCGCGTTTTGGTCTTATCAACGAACGCAAAAACAGGCTTCATGAAGTAGTTCGACTGTCAGGAATCAACATTACCGTAGGAGATGAAGAAAAGCCATTGATCATTAAAGTTGCTTCTATTCCGAATGCGAAATTGCAGGTTTATTTTATAGACAATGACGATTATTTTCATCGTAAGTCCGTGTTCTTCGACAAAGAGAACAACTTTTATGATGACAATGATGAGCGCGCGATCTTCTTCTGTAAAGGTGTGCTTGAAACCGTAAAAAAATTGGGATGGGCTCCGGATGTCGTGCATTGCAATGACTGGATGACTGCATTGATTCCGCTTTATCTGAAAACCACGTATCGTAACGATCCGATGTTTAAGGATACAAAAAGTGTGTTTACGGTTCATAACAATGCTTTTGATTACAAATTCGACGCCGACTTACAAAGCAAGGCCAAGGCGATGGATGTGAGCGATGAAGCACTTTCTCACTTGCATTCAGCGGATTTTGAAGGTTTTGTAAAAATCGGTTGCGCTTATGCCGATGCGGTTTTGAAAGCCGACGAGCATGTGAGTGCAAGTCTCAACGAAATTTTCAACAATGCTCCGAAACGGGTTGAACTTGACGAGCATGCGGAAAAATTCTCTGAGTCGTACTACAATTTGTATACGGACCTGATGAGCTAATATATCTCACAAGAAAGTACCGAGCCGGCGACTATCCAGTCGCCGGTTTTTTTATGCCTGAATTTTTAAAATAAATGAAGAAATCCATGTGCTCGTGCACTTCACACGAATTGGATATTTTCTAGTTATAATGTCGAAATTAACTTGCTATCGCAGTTTGATTGGTATTTATTTGTCATGATTGTGAACATACCCTCACATTTAAATAACAGAAAAATATGTGTGGAATAGTAGCTTATGTAGGCGGGAGAGAAGCATTTCCCTTGATTTTGAAAGGTCTGAAAAGGCTGGAATATCGCGGATATGACAGTTCGGGAGTAGCCTTGATCGAGGATGAGAAATTGAAGGTTTACAAAAAGAAAGGCAAGGTTTCGGACCTCGAAGCCGAGCTGGCTGGGAAAGCGCCGAAAGGGACGATCGGGATTGGTCACACCCGCTGGGCCACGCACGGCGAGCCAAATGATGTGAATGCGCACCCGCATTATTCCAACAATCGCAAATTGTCCATCATTCACAATGGTATTATTGAAAACTATGCGGCGATCAAGCAAAACCTTGTCGGTAAAGGCCATGTTTTCCTCAGCGATACTGATACCGAGGTACTGATCCATTTTATCGAGGACATTCAGCAGGCAACCGGCGGCCCGCTGGAATCGGCTGTGAAACTGGCATTGAAGGAAGTTGTCGGGGCTTATGCGATTGTGGTGATGTCGGAAGAGCTGCCCAATCAGCTGATTGCGGCCAGAAAAGGCAGTCCGCTGGTGATAGGTGTAGGGGAAAGTGAATTCTTCTTCGCTTCGGACGCGACGCCGATCATTGAATATACCAAAGACGTAGTGTACCTGGACGATTATGAAGTGGCTGTGGTGAAAGACGGCAAGCTCAGCATTCAAAATCTGGACAACACCGAGACGATACCGTACATTCAAACATTGGAAATGGAACTCGAAGCCATCGAAAAAGGCGGCTACGACCATTTTATGATCAAGGAAATTTTCGAGCAGAGTAAATCCATCGGCGACAGCATGCGCGGCAGGCTGAATGCTGAGGCCGGACATTTGCAGCTTGGTGGTTTGAACCAATATCTTGATAGATTGGTGGCAGCTGAGCGAATTGTGATCGTCGGCTGCGGCACTTCCTGGCATGCTGGACTAGTAGCCGAGTATCTTTTTGAAGAATTGGCGCGGATTAATGTGGAGGTAGAATACGCCTCCGAATTCCGCTACCGAAATCCCGTAATTGGAAAAAATGACATTGTGATCGCGATCTCACAATCCGGTGAAACCGCCGACACCCTGGCAGCGATTGAACTTGCCAAATCCAAAGGCGCAACGATTTTTGGTGTTTGTAATGTGGTCGGCTCGTCCATCGCGCGCGCTACGGATGCCGGCGCCTACACGCATGCAGGCCCGGAAATCGGTGTTGCGAGTACTAAGGCATTTACCGCCCAGGTGACGGTACTGACATTGATAGCCATCGCTACGGCAAAAAGAAAAGGCACAATTTCGGAAGAGACTTATATTCAACTTTTAAATGAGCTTGAAAACATTCCTGAGAAAGTTGAGCAAGTTTTTGAAAATGCGCAGAAGATTAAGGAGATCGCATTCATCTTTACCTATGCCCGGAATTTCATCTATCTCGGCAGAGGCTTGAATTTTCCGGTTGCGCTGGAAGGTGCATTGAAGCTGAAAGAAATTTCCTACATCCACGCGGAGGGTTACCCGGCCGCCGAAATGAAGCACGGCCCAATCGCGCTGATTGACGAAGATATGCCGGTGGTTTTCCTGGCAACAAAAGACAGTTCTTACGAAAAAATCGTTTCCAACATTCAGGAAGTGAAAGCCAGAAAGGGCAGGGTGATCGCGATTGTGACGGAGGGCGACAGCCTAATTCCGCCGATGGTCGATTTTGTGATTGAAGTGCCCAAAACACACGAAATCCTGACGCCGCTAGTATCTGTAATTCCCTTGCAGCTGCTATCCTACTACATTGCCGTGATGCGCGGGCGTAATGTGGACCAGCCGCGAAACCTGGCCAAATCCGTCACGGTGGAGTAATATTTTGCGGTTTCAACATAAGAATAATGCTGCCCGGTTTTCGTTAGCTTTGCGCAATGTATCACCAAGTGTGGAACTCAGATTTATGTTGAAACCGCTCTCTCTCGTTTCTTTCGCGATTTTTCTCACAACATTTTATTCCTGCGGAAAAAAGGAACCCGACTATATTCCTAAACCCAAAGGCTTCAACCGGATCAATCTGCCTGCGCACAGCTATGTGAAAATGGCGGAGGTACATCCGTATACTTTCGAGGTTTCGAAGTATGCCAAAGTGCGCCCCGATACTTTCCGCACCGCCGGCAAGGACTGGATTTTTATTAATTATCCGCAGTTCAACGCCAACATTCAGATCACCTACAAGCCCGTCGAGAATGATCCGGCGAAGTTAAAGGCCTTCATCAATGATAGTTATAAGTTAACCGTCAAACACCAGATCCGCGCGTCGTCGATTCAGGAACAAAAAATAAAACTCGAATCGGGGCTTACTGCGATGGTTTTTAAGATTGAAGGCGACGTGCCAAGTCCGTACCAGTTTTACACGACCGACAGTACAAAGCACTTTTTAAGAGGCGCCATTTATTTCCCGACGTCCACCAAAAATGACTCACTTGCCCCGGTCATCGACTACCTGCAGAAAGATATGATCCGCCTTTTGAGTACCCTTGAATGGAGATAAAATTGTATCTTTGACCTCTCACCTCAACACTTCTTCAAATGGGCAAAAAACAGCCTAAGAACCAGTTACTTCTCGATTTTTCTGTACGTGGAAACAGGATTGTCCTGCAACTTGGACAAGTAGAAAGCCGGAAAGTGGCAGACCAACTTTTTGATGGATTGGTAAATGGTGATTGGATGATTGAGCCGGCGGGAGAAGTTGCCGACATATCTTACGCCCAGGATATTGTACATCAAATCGGGCACAAACTGCCTTATCCTGAGGGAGTTAAAATTGCGCAGCTGCACAATGTTGATCCGGTTTTCAAAGGATTTTCAGCGATATACCGTCAAAAAGGCTGGGTGTTTGTGAATGCTGCGTCTGAAATTAATGAGCGGAATTACCATATTCATTTGCTGACGGTTTCACTGGGTTTGCACACGATTTACGCCAGTACAACTTCGCTCGCATCCCGTTCCGAGCAGCTGATTTTTGAAGCATTACTTCCTTATAAAGAGGTCGAAACATTCTTCAGGGATGACATTTCCAAGATCCCCGATTTCCTGGCTTCCGACATCGCCAATTTCTTCAAAGTACCTTTCCCAATGGTGCTAAAAAGAGCATTAGCATTGAAAATCATTTCCGACGAGCAGTACCGGAATTTTATGACCATCACCCCCGCAGCCGCTTCAAAGCCACGGGAATTGTTTTTGTCAAAAGACGGCAGCATTGACGATCTGGAAGCGCAGCTTTTTTCAGGAAATCACGACTAAGCAGCTCATTACTTATTGATCGTCATATTGCCGAGATCGGGTAGGGGACTTACCGAAGTCCAGCCGCCATCCACCACCAGGCTTTGCCCGGTAATGTGGCCCGAATGCGGCGAGAGCATAAATAATGCAGCATTGGCAATGTCTTCGCAAATTGCCGGGCGGCCCATCGGTGTAATCGCCGACCAGATTTTCGGGTAAGTTGGGTCCTCCGCCAATGTTCGCTCGGTTAATGTTGCGCCCGGTGCCACGGTATTGATGGTGATTCCAAAAGGCGAGAGTTCCAATACGAGATTTTTAGCCAGCATTTCCAGCCCCGCCTTCGTCATTGCATAAGCCCCAAGGAATTTGTGCGCCTGGTGACCTACTACTGAGGACATTAACAGAATCCGTCCACCCGATTTTTGCGCGCGCATTTGTTTCGCGGCAGCCTGGGTGAGAAGAAAAGAGCCCATTAAGTTGACTTCCAGTACTTTTTGCAGATTTTCGGCAGGATATTCGAAAAAGTCACCGTACAAAGTGATTCCTGCATTCGCCACGGCTATCGTGAGTTTACCAAAACATTTGACAGCTTCCTCCACCATTCCGTCGATAATCTCCGGTTTGGAGGCATCGCCGGCAAAAGCAACACAATTGCCGACGCTTTCGCGGATCGATCTGGCAGCGTCGCTGGCGAGTGTTTCATCCGCATCATTTAAAATCACGCCGGCACCCTGGGATGCAAGCTGCCGGGCGATCTCAAATCCAATACCTTGTCCGGCGCCAGTTACAATTGCAACCTGGCCATCAAATAGTTGGCTATTCATTTTTTCAAAAATCAATGTGAATCCCTGGTTACCTTATCTCCCGAGCCGCCTTTGAGGAAGTCGAGGTCTGCGCCTTCGTGTGCCTGCAAAACGTGGTTGATATGCAGGTTAACGTATCCGCGATTATAACCCAGATCCAGCGGTTTCCATAACGCTTTGCGCCGGGCAAGTTCTTCCGGCGATACTTCCAGGTTCAACCTGCGGTTTTCAACATCCAGCTCAATGATATCCCCATCCTGTACCAGCGCCAATGTTCCGCCCACCGCCGCCTCAGGCGAAACGTGGAGAACTACGGTACCGAACCCGGTCCCGCTCATCCGGCCGTCAGAAATCCGGATCATATCCATCACACCCTGCGCCAGCAGCTTTTTAGGCAGCGACATGTTTCCAACTTCCGGCATGCCGGGATAACCTTTCGGGCCGACATTCTTCAAAACCAGGATACTGTTTTCATCCACGTCCAGATCAGGATCGTCGAGCCGCGCTTTATAATCGTCGATATCTTCAAAAACCACCGCTTTGCCGCGGTGCTGCATTAATTCAGGTTTTAAGGATGCCGAAGGTTTGATCACCGCACCATTTTCGCAAAGGTTACCTTTTACCACCGCCAGTCCTGTCAAATCCTTGATAGGCTCGGCCAATGTACCTATCACCTCCGGATCGAAACATTCTGCCGCGCTGCAATTTTCCGCTACGGTTTTACCATTTGCCGTGATCACATTCTGGTGGAGGATCGAGCTGAGTTCTTTGATCACTACCGGTAATCCGCCGGCGTAATAAAAGTCCTCCATGAAATATCCGCCAGAAGGCTGCAAATTGAGCAACAGGGGCACATTTTTACAGAGGGCATTGAAATCATCGAGCGAAAGATCTACCCCGATCCGTCCGGCAATCGCCAGCAAATGGATCACAAAATTGGTCGATCCGCCGATGGCGGCATTGATCATAATCGCGTTTTCGAAAGCTTCACGCGTCAGAATGTGCGAGAGGCGCAAATCGTCTTTTACCATTTGGACAATCCGGCGGCCCGTCAAATGTGCCTGCACTTTCCGCCGCGAATCCGCTGCCGGGATAGCCGCATTTCCAGGCAATGTGATACCCAGTGATTCCACCATACAAGCCATCGTCGACGCGGTGCCCATCACCGCGCAGTGCCCGTCGCTCCTCGCCATACACGCCTCGGAAGTGGTAAATTCTTCCTGCGTCATTTCGCCTTTTCTATATAACTCGCTGAACCGCCACACGTCGCTGGTGCCCATGGATTTGCCCCGGTACCTGCCGGTGAGCATTGGTCCGCCGGATAATACGATGGTGGGAATGTCCACGCTGGCTGCGCCCATTACGAGCGAAGGTGTCGTTTTATCACAGCCGCAGAGCAGTACCACGCCGTCGATCGGGTTGGCACGGATGGATTCTTCCACGTCCATACTCGCCAGGTTGCGGTACAGCATGGCGGTAGGTTTGATCAATGTTTCACCCAGAGACATCACCGGAAATTCCAGCGGAAAGCCGCCTGCTTCCCACACGCCTCTTTTCACCGATTCGGCCAGTTCACGAAAGTGACCATTGCAGGGGGTCAGTTCGGAAAATGTATTGCAAATGCCGATTACCGGCCTTCCATCAAACTCGTCGGCCGGGTAACCCTGGTTTTTCATCCAGGCCCTGTAAATGAAACCGTCCTTGCCTGTTTTCCCGAACCAGTTTGTGCTCCGCAACTTATTTTCTTCCATAATTTCTAACCATAGTTAATGCTAAATAGTAAAGGCCTTTTTCAGTAAAATATAATTCCGGTACCCCTTTAAAATAAAAATTGTATCTTCGTTTTACACGTGCCAGGTCTTGTTTATGATTTTGTTCAGAGTATATAAACTGTTGCTATACTTAGTTTTACCTCTCCTTGCATTCCCCTCTTTTGCACAGTTCCAGGCCGACAATTTCATTGAAAGATTACTAAAAAAACATCCCGACAGGTTCTCGGAAATACTCGCCAAACCGGATAAATACCAGATTCAGATTCTGTATACTAAGATCGACCGGAACAAGAAAAACGAGCCGCATTTCACGACGCACGGCTACCGCGTCAACAGCTCGGCCTATTTTTATCCTGCCAGCACCGTCAAACTTCCGGCCGTCGCGCTCGCATTTGAAAAACTGAACAAGCTCGGGATTGACAAATACACGCCCATATTGACCGGTGCAGACCGGCCGGAACAAACCAAAGTTGAGGAAGATACCAGTGCAGAAAATGGCTTACCCTCGGTAGCACATTATGCCAAGAAAATTTTGTTAGCGAGTGATAATGATGCTTTTAACCGGCTTTATGAATTCATCGGCCAGCAGGAATTTAATGATAGTTTGCACAAGAAAGGCTTCACCAATGCCAGGATCGCGCATCGACTGGAATCACCGCTGACGGCGGAGAATAACAGGTATACCAACCCTGTGAAATTTGTAAAAGACGGAAAGGTAGTTTACGAGCAGGCGGGCAAATTCAATGCGCAGGAGATCAAAGCGCCGGAGCCGGTTTTGTTAGGGAAAGGATATATGAAAGATGGGCTTTTGATCAATGAGCCTTTTGACTTTACCCGGAAAAATTTCTTCCCGCTCGAAGAGCAGCACCGGTTGTTGAAAACTTTATTTTTCCCGGATCAGGTGCCTGCCAGTCAGCGGTTTAATCTCACGGAAGAGGATTATAAATTCATGTACCAATATATGTCGCAGTTCCCGGTAGAGACGGATTTCCCCGCCAGCTACACCGACGATTACTACGATGGATACGTGAAATTCCTGATCTTCGGTGCCACCAAAACCCGGTTGCCGCGGCACATTCGTTTGTTCAATAAAAGTGGCGATGCCTACGGATTTTTGCTCGACAATGCTTACATCGCCGATTTTGAAAAAGGGATAGAATTTATGGTGACAGCCATGATCTATTGCAATGAAGATGAGATCTTCAACGACGATCATTACGATTATGAAACCGTCGGCCTGCCTTTTATGGCCAATCTTGGAAAGACTTTTTTTGAATATGAACTAAGCCGGAAACATGCCGTGCGGCCTGATTTGGGCAGATTTGAAGTTCAGTACGATAAGTGATCAGGAGACTTTTCCTTCATTCTCGGGGCAATCTGGCAAATGTAAAGGTTGATCAAATGCCCGATAATCAGTAGTGCAGATCCTACATAACCCAGCCAGGAAAAAATGTTGTGTTTTCCTTCGAAGATGAGAGAAGCGGAAAACAAGGTGAGCGCGCCCCAGAGTAGAATTCCCAGCGGCAGCGATTTATGGTTTCTGGTCGCGTAAAAAACCGCCAGGCCATTGATCAGAATAAAGAAATAATCCAGTGAGCGAAAGCCAGTATGGTCATGACCCGAGGCAAATGTGGAGCCAAAAGCAAGTGCGGGCATCAACAAACAATGTATAATGCACAGCACGGAGCCGAGGATCCCGATGTAATCTGCCTTGTTATGTGAGTGAGCTACTTTCATATTGGTATTGCAAAAATACGACGATAAAGACTTACTTGCAACCGAGTTGCAAAATATTTTAAAGGTTTACTCCCGTCTCTTCCCCGAAATGCAAAAGGATTGGAAAATGTAAATGTTAGAACTTAACTTTGACCGGAAAGGTTTTACAAACGACGACCAATTATCAAACTATTGGAAAGAATGGACCAGTTAAGAGAAACGCTGAAAGGCCACCAACTTCGTACCACGACTTGTCGGGAAGATGTACTTTCAACGTTTATGACGAAGAAAAACGCCCTTTCACATGGTGATCTTGAAGGTGCGCTGGGCGAGAATTACGACCGGGTTACCATTTACCGCACATTAAAAACTTTTCTCGAAAAAGGGATCATTCATAAAGTGCTGGACGACGAGGGGCTGCGCTACGCATTGTGCTCCCACAGTTGTTCGGAAGAAAAGCATCAGCACGACCACATTCATTTCAAATGCAGCGAGTGCGGCGAGACCAACTGTCTTGAAAATCTGCACATTCCGGCTGTACAGCTTCCACAAGGATACCACGCCGAAAATTTCAATCTCCTGATCCAGGGCGTTTGTCCGAAGTGTAATTAATGTTTGTGAAACGGCTTTTACACCATTTCACAAACCCATAACATTACTGGACTTTCAGGTTGAAGTTCAGGTTTACGTCGTCACTTCCCGGCTCCGGCGTGCCATTTTTCGCTCCCGGCTGGTGGCGTAGCTGCACAGTCAGCTTTCCAATTCCGGTCGCTCCCGTCACCGCTTTTCCTGTTAACCCGATCGGGTAGTTGTTTTTATCTTTATCGCCGTAAGTATAAGTCAGCAAGGTCGCAGGCGACGGCGTGAAAATGAATAAATGCTCGTCCGCTTTTTCCTTAATTTCCTTCGTGATGTCATCCGTCGGCGTTTTGCTTTCGTCCAGCAGCTCCACCGTCATCGTGTACGTTTTGTTGGGTTTTAATGCGATGGTATCAAATTGCGTCGCAGCATTTCCGCCATCTCCGTCGGCATCTTTGTACGAAAACGAAGTCGTCGTCGAAGTCCCTTGTTCCGTGAATTTGAGGGTTACCGAAGTGATCAGCTCATTCTCATCGTCCGGCTCGACGGCGTCGCCAGAATCCTTGCAATTTGTAAAAGACAGGGCAGTGCCGATCAGCAGCAGCCAGACGAGGTTGCGTTTCATTTTCATAAGTAACTGGTTATTGATTGGTATTAAAAACTTTTCAGGCGCCAAACTTCCATTTCAGCCGTAGCGAAGCATTGCGGCCCATATCATCGGCGTAGTACCGGAAACGGTTGAGGTAATCACGGTAAACCGTATTAAAAAGGTTCTGCACGCTGATCCCGATTTCAAGCTGCTGTTTTTCAGAAACTTTCAGGGAGGTTCCGGCCTGAATGTTCCAAAGTGAATAAGCCTTCGGCGGGGCCAAAAAATCACTGTTTGGTGGTACACGTTTTTGCTGGGCGACATATAAATTGCCTATCGACAAAAATGTATCGTGCAATTTTCCACGATCCGATAATGCGTATTTAAGTTGATTATCAAGTCTGTTTGGCGGTATCATTACCAGGTAAGCATCATTCCGCTGGTCGTAAACCCGCAAATAGCTCAGCTTGCTGGTGGCCGTAATGTTCTTCACAAATTCCCAGCTTCCCGAGAGATCGATTCCTTTGAAAGAGGCGTCGGTTTGGGTGTATTTAAAATAAGGAAATGCGCCGCGGACGGTCAGTATCGGCTCTGGCTGGGGTTTGAGATAAATAAAATCAGAAATGTAATTGTAGTAGCCGCCCAATTCCACCGACCAGCGGGCATCCGCATACTTAATGCTTCCGATGGTGTTGATCGCCTTTTCCGATTTCAGGCTTGCATCGCCTTTTTCGTAAGCCGCCGCGCCGTGGTGCACGCCGTCGCTGAAAAGCTCGCTCACATTCGGCGCACGCCAGGCAGTTCCTGCATTTAATCTTACGGAAAAATGGTCGGAGAAATTCCGGGTAGCGCCGACTGTTCCGGAGAAATTTGCGAATTGGAAAGTATTGGCCACTTTTTGGCGGCTTACGATCCGGTAGGTTTTCAATGTCCGATAATCGTACCGGATGCCTGCTTCCAGTTCCCAGCCATTTTTCACATACCGCTCGATCCAGAATAATCCGATGTTGAACTGGTTGAAATTCGGTATCAGCGGACGGCCGCTCATTAAATTATATTGGTATAATGTGCTCACGCCCAGCTGTCCCGCAATTTTTCCTGCAATCGGCTTGTGGTCCCAGACCACATCATTGGTCAATGTGGTGAGTTTAAATGTCAGCTCGGGGTGGTTGAGCGCCGCCAAAGAATCGTTTCTCGGGCGGTGTAAATCAAACTCATTCCGGTCGTTGATTTGCCGCGCAATCGTCCACTGAAAACGGTTGCCATTCTGGAAATGATAATGTGTTTCCGCTTTAAAAAGATCGTGGGTCACATTCTGGTTAGGCCGCCCGATATTATAGCTGAAACCCGATTTTACAAAAGGTTCGCCATTTTTGATCACATTCAAAAGGTCGGTCACGCTGCCGATGTGCGAGCCGGAGAAGATGCCGATTTTTGTATCAAATCGACTGTAAAAGAGATCGATACCAAGTCCGCCGCGACGGTAACCTGCCGCCAGCGAAAAGTTTTTCTCGCTGATTCCGGTGTTGTCCAGAAAATAATTCGGTGTACGAATGTTGCCGCCGCGCTTGATCGTCCCCTGCGCGCGCCAGCCAAAACCTTTAAAGCCAGTAATCCCGCCCTGCACCGTCCCGGACAAAACTCCCTGCCGGCCATTTGAAAACCCGACCGCATTCGCCTCACCGCTAATCCCTTTATTAAATGGTAATTCCTCCGGCTCGACCAAAATCACCCCGCCAATCGCATCCGAGCCATATCTGACGCCCGCCGCACCTTTCACCACCGAAAGCCGCGTCGCGATAAACGGGTCAATTTCAGGCGCATGTTCCGAGCCCCACTGCTGGCCTTCCTGCCGCACGCCATTGTTCATGATCAGGATCCGGTTACTATGCAGGCCGTGAATGACGGGTTTTGAGATCGAGGAGCCGGTTTGTAAAGTGGTTACGCCGGTCAATCCTTTCAAGCTTTCCCCCAGGTTTTGCCCGCGGGTTTGTTCCAGATCATTGCCGGATAATGTGGTCAAGGGCTGGGATGAAGGTGCTTCGCTGCGGTGGGCGGTGATTTCGACATCTTTTAAATGTACCTCCTGCTCCTCCAAATTGAAGTTTTCCTCGTGGCCTGCCGTCAGATCGATTTTTTGCCGGTAAGGCTGGTAGCCGACAATCCTGCATTCCAATGTGTAAGATCCCGGGCAGAGATTTCGCAGTTCATACCGACCATTTGGATCGGTAAAAACGCCGGTATTTTGTCCCAAGATTAAAACCGTCGCGCCTACCACCGGCTGCCCGGTGTGCGTATCCTTCACCAATCCCTTCACAAAACATCCGCATTCCGTTTTCTGGGCGAATGATTTGTTGATGATCAGCACGAGGAGGAGACTTAGAAAAACACGGTTCATTGAAAAAATGGTATTGGCCTGGGTTGTAACTGAAAATCGTTTTTGATACAACGTTGCAAAAGTACGGTCAATGCAACTATGTTGCAACTAAAATTTTCAACTATTTCCGCATTTTTTCGGCCCGATATACGCAGGATTGTAAATTTGCACCCGATTACTTGCCTCCCCGAACGTTGTCTGAACTGCTTTTTGCCAAAATCCTCTTAATGCCGCCGCTCATCGCCGGCGTAACACTCGCTGTCAGAAAATGGGGAGAAGGCCTCGGCGGCTGGATTGGCGGATTTCCCTGGGTAGCAGGGCCTATCTCGTTTTTTATCGCGCTGGAACATGGCGCAGCATTCGCTGCGTCGACGGTAACTTCGGCATTGCTGGGCTCTATCGGGACAATTTTATTCGCGATCGTTTACTCCGTCGTTTCCACCCGACTTACCTGGCTGCCGACCGTCATCATCAGTTATGCCGTGTATTTTGCAATTGCGCTGCTTTCTTTGGGGAGGGACGTATCCTTGCCGGTAGCAGCCTGCCTGAATGTTGCAGTATTGACTGCAGTCTTATATTTTTTTCCAAAACCAAAAGGCACCGCGGACGCCAGAAAACAGCCGATTTATGACATTCCGCTGAGAATGTTAGTATCCACATTTTTTGTGGTGCTGCTCACCCAGGCCGCAGATTACCTCGGCCCGACTTGGAGCGGTATCCTCACGCCTTTCCCGATCATGACTTCCACGCTGGCGGTTTTTACTCACGCCCAGCAAGGCTCAGCCGCTGCAACGCGGATTTTGTACGGGTTAATGTTGGCCGGATATGGCTTTGTAGCTTTCTTGATTGGCGTCGCCTGGATTGTGCCCGAAATGTCGATTGGGCTGGCTTACAGCATTTTGGTGGTGAGTACCATGCTGGTCAATGGGGTGACAATCAGGCTGATCCGCTAGGCAAACCAGCCTGAAATCGCATTTTAAACTCTTTCCAATTTTACCGGATAAGTCTTTTTCGCATTCCACTGGCACACGTAAATGTTATGCTCATTGTCGATGCAAACGTCGTGGCAGTGCATGAAAATGGGCTTATCCTGCACCATCAGCTGCAATTTTCCATCGCGGTATTCCGGAGCGGTACCTCCCGGATTTGAAATTACTTTATTGTTTTTATCAATGATGGTCACAAAACCTGAATCCGGCGTCTGGTTCAGGTAGCGCAGCCGCGACCAGCACACGCCAGCGTACAAAGTATCTTCTTTGAAAACCGGGCGGCAGACAAATGCGCCGGGCAAAAACAAAGTGCTCAGGTACTTACCGTCCAAAGTAAATTTCTTAAAAGCATTGTGCACCCGCGAAGTGATCAGCAATGCTGGATTGGCCTTGTCGCGGTAGTCGATGGTGATACCGTGCGCGGTAGAAAACTGCGCGTCGCCGTCGCCGGGACCGCCGAATTTGTCAATAAATTCCCCTTTTTGATTGTATCGCAAAATCCACTGCGAGCCGTAGCCGTCGGCAATGTAAATGGTACCATCCGGACCGATCGCGGTTTCAGTAGGTTTGAATGCGTCGCCTTCTTTGTAAGCGCCCACTTTGGAAGGATGCTCGATCGTCATCAATATTTTTCCTTTCAGGTCTGTTTTAAAAACCTTCCCAATGTTAGGATCGCAGATAAAAAGAAATTCTTCGCCGTTTGCATTCCATAATGTTAATCCATGGCCGCCGGGAAATTCGTGTCCCCAGCTTTCGAGCAGCTTGCCGGAGCGGTCGTAGATCAGAATGTTGTTTTTGATTTCATCACCGACCATGATCAGCCTTCCCTTGCTGTCCTGCACCATTTCGTGGCAGTTATTGATCGGAAATTGGGAAGAATCCAGGTTACCCCAGCCTTGGTGCACCTTGTATTTATGCGAGCCGTGGCCGATTATTTCGCCGTCCACTTTGGGTTTGGCGTGTAAGATATAAAAAGGCTTGAATGTCAAAGCCGCGGCGGCTACTGCGGTGATTTTACCGAATTCGCGGCGTGATTGGGTTTCGGGCATGGTTTAGTCTTTTTCTGAAGAAAGACCGCACGCCTGTTTTCTTACTATACCGAAAATTCTGATTTGCCCTAGCTCGCCGAATAACGTTTTCCATACCGGTTGAGCCAGTCCATCAGGCGGTTTACATCCTGCATTTTGAAAAGTTCGCTGCCAGCATTCATCGTGGCGGCAGTACCGCAGGCCACGCCCATTCTTACAGCTTCGCGGTAGGATTTTCCCTGAGATAATGTCCAGATAATGCCGGCCAACATACTATCACCGGCGCCTACCGTACTTTTTGGCTGCACGGGTGGCGCAGGAATGTGCTCTACCTGGTCTTCGGTGACGAGCATCGCGCCCATCGCCCCCATGGATACGATCACGATTTCACATTGCCCGCGGATGATCAATGCCCTCGCCGCATCGTCCACTTCGTCCAGTTCCAGTTTATCCACACCCACCAGCTCGCTGAGCTCGGTAATGTTTGGTTTTAGCAAATAAACACCGGCCTCGGTAGCGTGGCGAAGCGCGTCGCCAGAGGTATCTGCTATAAACTTTGCGCCTTGTTTATGGGCTATGCGTGCAATCTGTCCGTAAAAATCATCGGGTACGCCAGGCGGCAAGCTTCCGCTGGCAATGATGTAGGAAGGTTTCGGATCGAGTTCTTCCATCGTTTCCAGTATCGACCTTACTTCCGTCGGCATCATTTCGGTGCCGGGCATTCCGAAACGGTATTGAAAACCGGTGCTGGTTTCGAGCACGTGAAAATTTTCTCGCGTCCACTGTTTGGTTTCGATCACCATCGTTTCCACGCCCTCGCTTTTTACGAGCTTGTGCAAACGCTGACCAGTCGGCCCTCCGATGGTGAAAATCGCGATCGGGTTGCCTCCAAGGCGATGAACTGCCTTGGCTACATTGATACCCCCGCCTCCTGCTTCGAAGTTTGGCGTGTCGCATCGCAGCTTGTTATCAGGAACAATGCGGGAGACATTCGAGCTTTTGTCAAGCGCAGGATTGATTGTAAGTGTTACAATTGGTCCGGTGGCCATAGGAGTTGGTGAGTTATTTTATGCGAATAAAACAAAAAAAGCCCCGCATTTCAACGAAACACGGGGCTTGACTAAAAATTTAAAACGGGTTATGCGACAGAACGCAGCAGCGACATCGACGATTTCTCGAATTTATCTTTGGCATAATCCAGCGACAGCGTAAAATCTTTCACGTCATTTTGAGACGGAAGATCAAACATAGCGTCGGTCATAATGGATTCGCAAATGGCGCGCAAACCACGGGCACCAAGTTTATAAGTCATCGCCTGGTCTACAATGTAGTCCAGCACGTCGTCTTCGAAATGCAGGGTGATGCCTTCCATCGCGAAAAGTTTGGCGTACTGTTTTACCAAAGCATTTTTCGGCTCGGTCAGGATCCGCTTCAATGTTTCGCGGTCCAGCGGATTCAAATGCGTCAGTACCGGCAAGCGACCGATTAATTCCGGTATCAGACCAAAAGATTTAAGATCCATCGCCGTCACATAGCGCATTAAATTTCCCTTATCAAAAATTTCAATGATGCGGTTATCGCCTGAGAAACCAATCGGACGGGTGTTAATCCTCTTTCCGATATGTCTTTCGATACCGTCAAATGCGCCTCCGCAAATGAAAAGAATGTTTTCGGTATTCAAGGTGATCATTTTCTGATCGGGGTGCTTGCGGCCTCCCTGTGGCGGAACATTCACGATAGAACCTTCCAGCAATTTCAAAAGCGCCTGCTGCACACCCTCACCGCTCACATCGCGGGTAATCGAAGGGTTATCCGACTTACGGGCGATTTTATCAATCTCATCAATATAAACAATCCCTCTTTCCGCGGCTTCCACATTATAATCCGCAGCTTGGAGCAATCTTGTCAAAATCGTTTCCACGTCCTCACCCACATATCCGGCCTCGGTCACCACCGTCGCATCCGCCACGCAAAAAGGTACCTGCAAAATGCGCGCGATGGATTTTGCCAGATACGTTTTACCGGTACCGGTTTCACCCACCATGATAATGTTCGATTTTTCAATCGTCACATCGTCTTCGGTCGGCGCCTGATTCAATCTTTTGTAATGATTATAAACCGCCACGGCGAGAGAACGCTTGGCTTCATCCTGCCCGATCACATATTGTTCAAGAAAATGCTTGATTTCGGTAGGAGGGATGGGTTTCAGCTTGGGGAGCTTATTCTTTTTTTCTTTTTTATCTTCTTTTGGGCCAAGTTCTTCAGTGATAACCTGGTGCCCCTGTGCAATGCAGTGATTACAAATGTGAGCGTCAATCCCGGAGAGTAATAAATCAACCTCGTTTTTCTTACGTCCGCAAAACGAACAACTTACTTGTGCCATTGATATCTGTTGACTTAATGATCGTTCCGGTTACAAATCCGGACTCTGGTAAAAAACAACCTGCAAGACCCGATAACACGCGGACAGATTTTATTGTTTCAAAATCCGGCGTATTAATTCTAGGTCAAGTCCCGCAAATTTCCGGTTTTTTAATGGGGTTACCAAATGACCGGCTGGCTATGAAACGAAAAGCGCCCGCACAAATTTGCTGTGCAGGCGCTTTCACAATGAATGCATTAAGATTATTTGTCTCTCGTCAACACTTCGTCGATAAGACCATATTCTTTTGCTTCGGTGGCTTTCAACCATTTGTCACGGTCCGAATCCAGGCCAATTTGCTCGGCAGTCTGGCCAGTGTGATGCGCCAGAATTTCGTACAGTTCATGACGCAGTTTCACGATTTCGCGGGTCGTGATCTCGATATCGACCGAAGTACCCTGCGCACCGCCGGAAGGCTGGTGGATCATTACTCTTGCGTGCGGAAGGGCCGAACGTTTTCCGGCAGCGCCGCCTGCCAGCAACACAGCTCCCATCGAAGCCGCAAGACTCGTACATACCGTCGCTACGTCGGGACGTACATATTGCATGGTATCATAAATTCCCAAACCTGCATATACAGAACCGCCGGGGCTGTTGATGTACATCAGGATATCTTTCTTAGGATCAGCCGATTCGAGGAAGAGGAGCTGGGCAACAATGATGTTGGCAATGTTGTCATCCACACCGGTTCCCATAAAAATAATGCGGTCGGCCATCAAACGTGAAAAAACGTCCACTTCACGGAAGTTCATCGGGCGCTCTTCGATCACCGAGCGGGTCATGTTTTCAACAGTATGGTTTACATAACCGTCAACCGTAAGACCGTTCATACCTAAGTGGTGGACGGCGTATTTTCTAAATTCATTTCCGTGATTCATCGAAAAAATAATTTTTAATTTACAATAGTTAAAGGGCAACTGAGTCCAAAAGCAAATTTGACTATTTCACCGAATAATCCTTGTCAATATCGGCGACAATTTATCGAAAAATGCGACAGTCAGCCGCCATGATAAAAGATTACATTGCAGCATAAAAAAGTTATACCACCCGCTATAATCGGACATTATGAACGTAACATCCAATTTATCAGAAAAAATAAGACAGATCAGGCTGCAAAAAGGCCTTTCTCAGGAAAATATGGCAGACATGCTCGGACTGTCCACGACAGCTTACGGGGATATTGAACGCGGCCGCACGGAGCTTTCGGTTTCGCGGCTGGAAAATGTGGCGAAGCTGCTGGACGTACCGCTACCCGAATTGCTAGGCATTGATGTGTCAATGTCCGAAACGGAGTGGCTACGCCAGGAAAATACCCGCATACTCGCTGAGAATCGCCGGCTTCAAAATGAAGTGGATCAATTGAAAATTAAATTCAGGCAGCTCTTCGGGGAAGGTGTGTTGCGCATTGAAGAGGAGCGCCCGCGTATTGGATTTAAATAAAAAACACCGCCCTGGAAATCCAGGACGGTGTCAAATTTATTTTTTAAAAACCGCTTATTCAGCTGCCACTTCTTCGCCTTTCGCAAGTTTCTCAAATTCATTTACTTCAATCGTCTGCTCGTCGGTAGTAACCTGGCTGCGGATAATGTCAAGTACCTTATTGTCAAACACCTGGTTGAAAATGCTGGTGTAGTTATCACGCTCTTTGTCGGCCAGGTAACCTTGTGCTACGCGGTCGATGGTTTCCTTCATGCTCTCGTCGTCGCCGTAGATACCGAACTGACCTTTTACCATTTCACGGGTAAATGCCAGTATTTCAGGATATTCTACTTTTACACCTTCGCGGTCGGCGATTTTATTTTTGATCAGGCTCAGCTTCAATGATTTCTGGAAATCTTCAAACTGCTCCTCGATTTGCTCGCGGGTAAATTTGCCTTCGTTGGTACGTTCCAGCCAGTCTTTCAAAAAGTCGCCCGGAAGTTCGATCGCAATGTTGTCCAGCAATGCAGTTTCAATATCGCGGCGTAGCAATGCTTCTGTTTCGCGCTCGTAGTTTCCTTTGATGATTTCGAGTACTTTCTCGTTGAACTGCTCTTCGCTTTCAACTTGTCCTGCACCCAAAACTTTATCAAAAAATTCTTGTGTCAAAGCTGCTGGCGCAGTGCGTGTTACGTCTTCAACAACCAAAGTGAATTCACCGGAAACAGTTTCGATATCTTCTTTTTTCTTGCCGGTCACGTGCGCAATCGCCGACTCATCATTGAATGTATCCTGAATGTCAAAAACGATTACGTCGTCTTTTTTAACACCAATGAATTTCGAAAGTGCTTCTTCTTTAACCTGGTTGGTAGGGATGGCCGTGCGGGTCGTGAATTCGGTTGATTCCTGTTTCAGCTCTCCGTAGATCATATCCCCGGCTTCGCTTACTTCCGGGTGCACGCTGTCTGCGAATCTTTCACGCAGGCTGTCCAGCGTTTTGGTCAATTCCGCATCGTCCACATTAATGGTGTAGCGTTTTACGGCAGGAAGCTCGCTCAGGTTTACTTCAAAATCAGAAGCAACACCCAAATCATAGCTGAACTCAAATGCGCTGGGGCTGTCCCAGTTTACTTCGGCCGCTTTTTCACGGTCAGGGACTGGATCGCCCACCACCTGCAATTTATTTTCTCTGATATAGTTGCTTACGGCGTTGCTCAAAAGGTTGTTCACCTCGTCGACGAGAATGCTCTTGCCATACATGCGCTGAATCACATGCGAAGGCACTTTGCCTGGACGAAAGCCTTTCAAATTCACTTTCTTCGCATAGTCCTTGATGGTTTTATCAACTTTTGGCTGATAATCTTCTTTGGACAACGTTACTTTGAGAGAGGCTAATGTAGGCGAACTTTTTTCTAATAAAACTTCCATGAGTCGCTTATGCTAATTGTAAATATCTGTGGATAAAACAAGAAAAAAATAAAAAATGCCCTCAAAACGAAGTCCTGAGGGCACTAGACGGGATTTAATACGGAGCACTTAAACTTTTTCGAGAATCTGACGCCCCGTCATTCCCTTTGTAATTCGTACGGGCGGAGGGAATCGAACCCCCACGCCTTGCGGCACTAGATCCTAAGTCTAGCACGTCTACCAGTTCCGCCACGCCCGCTTATTTCACCAATTATCGGCCTTCCGTCGAATTGGAGTGCAAAGGTATTCTTTATTTTTATAGAGATGCAAATTTTTCGCCAAAATTTATCTTTAGGTTTGAGCTTATAGAGAAAGCTGTCAAAAATTTGTTATATTAGTGAAGCATACCAATACATATAGCAGTGGAGCAACTCGTTGAACCCCTCACCATTGATCTCGAGCAGGAGCGTAAGGATATCCTCAAAAAATACCGCAGGTTATTACGTACAGCAAAACCTTTTTTGAAGGATAATGATGCCAAATTAATCAAGAAAGCCTTTTACACTTCCGTGGACGCGCATAAAGACATGCGGCGGCGCTCGGGAGAACCCTATATTTATCACCCGCTGGCCGTCGCGCAGATTGTCGTGGAAGAGATCGGTCTCGGAACTACCGGCATCGTGGCGGCTTTGCTGCATGATGTCGTGGAGGATACCGATATGCGTATCGAGGACATTGAGCGGCTTTTTGGAAAAAAGGTCGCCAAGATCATTGACGGGCTGACCAAAATCTCCGGCCACTTCGAGCATGGTACGTCGCAGCAAGCCGAGAATTTCAGGAAAATGCTGCTCACATTGTCGGACGATGTGCGCGTGATCCTCGTGAAACTCGCCGACAGGCTGCATAATATGCGGACACTCGACAGCATGCCGCGCGACAAGCAGCTGAAAATCGCTTCGGAAACCATTTTTATCTATGCTCCGCTGGCCCATAGGCTAGGACTTTACAGCATTAAGTCGGAGCTGGAAGAGTTGTATCTCAAATACACCGAGCCGCAGGATTACCGAGCCATCGCCCGGAAACTGAGAGAAACCAAAGGTATCCGTGACCGCTTCATCGCGAAGTTCATGGAGCCGATTGCGCAGGACCTCGAAGCGGCGGGTCTTAACTTCCTCTTGAAAGGTCGCCCCAAGTCGATTTATTCGATCTGGAATAAAATGCGCAAGCAGAATAAGCCTTTCGAAGAAATTTACGACTTGTTCGCAATCCGGATAGTACTGGAATCTACGGCTGAAAATGACCGGGAAAAAGCGATTTGCTGGCAGGCTTATTCTATTGTAACCGATCATTATAAGCCCAACCCGGACCGGCTGAAAGACTTTTTGAGTACCCCCCGCGCCAACGGTTACCAGTCTTTACACTCGACGGTGATGAGTAAAAGCGGGCAGTGGGTGGAAGTGCAGATCCGTACCACACGGATGGATGAAATTGCCGAAAAAGGTTACGCGGCGCACTGGAAGTATAAAGGCAACGATACCAAAGTCCGCGGCAACATTGAGCAGTGGATCACGCAGGTGCGCGAAACGTTGGAAAATGGTTATGGCGATAAAACGGCAGCGATCGAGTTTCTGGATGAGTTCAGGAGCAACCTTTTCAATGAGGAGGTTTTTGTTTTTACACCAAAAGGTGAACTGAAAGTATTGCAAAGCGGCGCTACTGCTTTGGATTTTGCTTTTGACATTCACTCCGAAGTAGGCGCACATTGTATGGCGGCGAAAGTCGGCGGGGTGCTGGTGCCGATCAGTTATGTGCTGAGCAATGGTGACCAGGTGGAGATTATCACTTCGGGAAAGCAGAAACCAAATGAGGATTGGCTGCGGATCGTGGTGACTTCCAAGGCTCGCGCCAGAATCAAGGATTTTCTCAAAGAGGATAACCGTCGCTATGAAACCGACGGAAAACAAATGGTTGAGAAAAAGCTGAAAATCCTGGGTATTGACCTCACGGCGGAGGTTGTGAATCAGCTTCGCGCATTTTTTGAATGTAAAACCGCAGCGGATTTTTTCTACCGGATCGGCAAGGGATACATTCAGCTGGATGAATTAAAACGGTTTAAAAGGGATAAAGAGGCAAAAGAAAGAAAAGCTTCGGATGCCGCGCACGTAAATACGCCACCGGCCGGCCCGACGAGTGACGGGAAGACATTAACGAAGTTTTTGAAACATATCCACGGCGACCGTGCAGACAGCGATACGCTGCTCATCGGTGACGATATGGATAAAATCGATTATAAGCTGGCGCCCTGCTGTAACCCGATCGCTGGTGATGACGTTTTTGGTTTTGTGACCATTAATGAAGGGATCAAAATCCACCGCACTACCTGCCCGAATGCTGCGGAACTGATGTCCAAGCATGGTAACCGCATCATCAAGGCAAAATGGGAGTCGAACAAAGATGAGGCGTTTCTGGCGGGCTTATATCTTTCCGGTACCGACCGCGTGGGGTTGGTGAATGATGTGACGCGGATCATTTCCAATGAGCTGCATATCAATATGCGGGGACTGACCATCGATACCAAAGACGGCGTTTTCAATGGTGATATCAAACTTTATGTGCAGGATACCAAGCACTTGGACATTCTGATCAATAAGCTGGAACAGGTGGAGGGCGTGTACAATGTGCAGCGTTTTGACACGAACCTGAGCGAGAAATAACCCGGTGAACGATTATCACAAGGGGTTGTTAGTGAATTTGAGGCGACCGGATCTACGTCGTAAAACTGCCAGAGAAACTGTGATTTAAGAAAAAAGCGTATTTTCGCGCAAGAATATCAGAGACATGCCACAAGCCAGCAAACCAAATTTCGAAGCCGCAAAAAAGATCCTGACGGCTTATCTGGAAAACAAGGGACTTCGCAAAACACCTGAGCGTTTTGCGATTTTAGAAGAAATTTATAATCGGGAAGATCATTTTGATGTAGATGAATTGTACATCAGCATGAAAAATAAGCGTTACCGGGTCAGCAGGGCCACCGTTTATAATACTTTGGATGTGCTCGTAGATTGTGACCTGGTTACGAAGCACCAGTTTGGCAAAAACCTGGCGCAGTTCGAAAAATCGTACGGCAACAAGCAGCACGATCACCTGATCTGCACCGATTGCCATAAAGTGATGGAATTTTGCGATCCGAGGATTCAGAGCATTCAGAATATGGTAGGTGAAATGTTGAATTTCAGCGTTTTACACCATTCTCTTATATTTTACGGAAACTGCACTAAGGAAAATTGCCAAAACCGCACCGAGGCGCGGGAAACCACTGCGGTTTTTGAAGACCGATAGCATATCAGCACCAGGCCCTCGCTTTTGGCAGGGCCGATCTTACACCATATTAGTTTCAGTAATCAAAAATTGAATGAAAGTTGACGTACTACTTGGTCTTCAATGGGGAGACGAGGGAAAAGGTAAAATTGTGGATGTTCTGGCACCACGGTATCAGGTTGTAGCCCGTTTTCAGGGAGGACCTAATGCAGGACACACGTTGGAATTCGACGGCATCAAGCATGTTCTGCACCAGATCCCGTCGGGAATTTTCCGGAGCGACATTCAGAATATCATTGGAAATGGCGTTGTGCTCGATCCGATCGTTTTCAAAAGAGAAATCGAAAATCTCGGAAAATATAACCTGGACCTGATCAGCAACTTATTTGTGTCCAAAAAGGCGTCTATCATCGTACCGACGCATGCTTTGCTCGACGCGGCTTACGAGCGTTCAAAAGGCGATTCCAAAATTGGTTCTACATTAAGAGGAATCGGCCCTGCTTACCAGGATAAAGTGGCGAGACTGGGCTTGCGCGTAGGAGACGTACTTTCTCCGAATTTTGCTGCCAAATACAAGAAACTCGTTGATGCTCATAAAGTTATCTTGGATTTCTATAACTACGATTATTCAGACGTCCTTCCTGAAAAAGAAGAGAATTTCTTTGCAGCGATCGACTTCATGAAGCAGTTTACGCTGGTGAACAGCGAATACATTATTAATGATGCATTGGCTCAAAGCAAAACCGTGCTGGCCGAAGGTGCGCAGGGGTCTTTGCTGGACATTGATTTTGGATCTTATCCCTTCGTGACGAGCTCGACTACGATGACGGCCGGCGCTTGTACGGGTCTGGGTATCGCTCCGCATCAGGTAGGTGAGGTTTTCGGGATTTTCAAAGCATACTGCACGCGTGTCGGCAGCGGGCCTTTCCCGACTGAATTACTGGAAGAAACCGGTGAAAAAATGCGTCAGGAAGGACGTGAATTTGGTGCTACTACCGGTCGCCCACGCCGCTGCGGCTGGCTAGATCTACCTGCATTGAAATATGCGATCATGATCAACGGTGTTACGCAGCTGATCATGATGAAAGTGGACGTACTCACAATTTTCGATTCGATCAAAGTCTGCACGAATTACCGCCTGCCAGACGGAACATTGACTGATCAGCTTCCATACGATTTGTGTGACGAATCTGTTGAGCCGGTTTACAAAGAATTCAAAGGCTGGCAGCAGTCGCTGGACGGTATCCATGATTTCGACGCGATTCCTGAGGAGCTTCTGGCTTACGTGAAATTCCTGGAAGAAGAATTGAAGTTGCCGATTACGTTTATTTCAACTGGTCCGGATAGAGAGGCATTGATTAGCAGAGAGGCGCCGGAGTTGTCTGTTTAAAGAAGTAGAGTTACTTATTTTGTCAGCCTGAGCGGAGTCGAAGGCAGGTTCAAGCCGGGTCGCTCGAACCTGCCTTCGACTCCGCTCAGGCTGACAATGTTTTATGTCAACAAATTCAGGGACACAATATTTTATAACAACAGACTCGGCGAGACAATGTTTCAAGCCAGCAAATTCAAAACATCTTCCCGGCTCAGGGACTTAATAAACCCTTCCTCATTCGAAATTAAATCATCCGCAAGCTGCTTTTTGGATCTCTGCAACGCCAGTATCTTCTCTTCTACCGAATTTTTGGTAATAAACTTATAGGTAAAAACGGTCCGGTCCTGCCCGATGCGGTGGGCGCGGTCTACGGCTTGCGCTTCGATGGCTGGGTTCCACCAGGGGTCGAGGATGAAAACGTAGTCGGCGGCGGTGAGGTTTAAGCCTAAACCTCCGGCTTTTAATGAAATCAGAAAAATCTTGATTTCTTCATTTTGCTGAAAAAATTCCACCTGCTCCTGACGATCACGGGTCGCGCCGTCGAGGTAGGCGAATTTGATGCCTTTTTCTTCCAGGTAATGTCGGAAAAGATCTAAATGTTTAATGTACTGACTGAAAATCAGGATTTTATGATCTTCGGCGATGACGGTCTGCATTTTGTGCAGCACATCTTCGAATTTTCCTGAGCCGTGCAGATATTCCGGATCCACCATAGAAGGATGGTTTGCCAGTTGCCGCAGTTTGGTCAAACCTTGCAATACCACCAGTTGCGATTTGGAAATTCCATCCGCGTCGATGCTTTGCAGGATCATGTTGCGGTAATATGCCTTGGCTTCCTCGTAAGCCTTTTCCTGCTCCTCGGTCATGTCACAATACTGAATGCTTTCCACTTTTTCGGGCAGATCCGTCGCCACCTGGGATTTCAATCTACGCAGGATAAAAGGCCTGATCAGGTTATAAAGCCGCTTGGTTTTATCCTCGTCGCCGCGTTTTTCAATCGGTATCTGAAATTCGTCCCGGAAAAATGACTGGCTTCCCAACAACCCAGGATTTACAAATGACATTTGCGACCATAAATCCAATGTATTATTCTCAATCGGCGTACCCGTCAGCACCAGCCGATGTGCCGAATTAAGCCTCCTGACAGCTTTTGTAATGATAGAAGACGGATTTTTGATCGCCTGAGATTCGTCCAGAATCACATAATTGAAGCGGTAACTTTCGATAATGTCAATGTCCAGGCGCACAATGCCGTACGAGGTCAGTACCAGATCGTACTGGTCAAATTGCGAGGTATCTTTTTCGCGATTTGTGCCGGTGTAAAGCAGCACTTTAATTTCCGGGGTGAATTTTTTAGCTTCGAGCTGCCAGTTGTACAGCAGCGAAGTGGGCATGATCAGCATGGAAGGCTGGTTGGTAGCTGCTTCTTTTTCCGATTGCAGCAGCGCGAGCGTCTGGATCGTTTTTCCCAAACCCATATCATCCGCCAGGCAGCCGCCGAGACGATATTGTTTCAGGAATTGCAGCCAGTCGTAACCTGTTTTCTGGTAAGGTCTTAATGTTCCTCCGAAATGTTGCGGAGGCGCCACCGGCTCGATCTGCTGGAAATTCCGCAGGTTTTCAAGTTTCCGGCTGATCACCGATGTTGCCAGATTTTCTTCATCCAACTCCTGGACGAGCGCCAAGTGATGCATTCTCAGACGCAACTCGTCTTCGTCGTGACCTTGTTCGGTAAAAGAAAAGAACTCCGAATATTTGGTGAACCACCATTCGGGTATCACCGCTACTTCACCATTTGGCAGGACAAATTCCCGCTTGCGGTTAAGAATGTAATTCCGAAGTTGAATAAAAGGGATTTCAAATTCCCCGAAACGAACTTTGGCATGAATGTCAAACCAGTCACGCTCTTCCTTGATAGAGATGTCCAGCGAAGAGTAACCCAGAAAGTAACGTTTGGTATCACTCGTGTTTTGCCTGACACTGATCCCGTTTTCGGCCAATATCTGCGCATTGCCCTGCAACCAGCCAAAAGCCTGCGACTTGGGCATTTGTACCTTCCCATTTCGCATGTTCAACCCCCAATCTTTCAGGAGGCGCACATTCTGGCTCTCGGTATCAATGTTTCTTTTGACTTTATTGAAAAAATAATCGTTACCCTTTTTCTCCATGTGCACGCTGGAAGGGTGCGCGAAACTGTCGTAATGAAAGGAAAAACCGGCGTAAAGAAATGACAGATCAAATGCGACATCATTGTCTTCATCTTCCATAATCGCCACATCCTCCGTATCCTGAAACAGCACCGGCGCTTTTTTGGGTGTGTTCAAATATTCGGAAATCGTGAGAACCGTTTTGGGCGAAGACGATACATTACGTATCTCAAAACCGCGCGCCACCACATCATAAGAAGCGATCAGCGGCGCTACGAAACGTCCGTAATATTGCTCCTCCATCGGGCCAGGGATCGCGATGAATTTTTTGGACAAAAAAGGCTTGATCTTTTTCCCGTCCACATTGCCTTCGAAATGATAAAGATGCCCTTCCACAACCAGCCAGGCAGGATCTTCGCAGACGAGAAAAGCATTTTTATATTGAAATTCAAGCTTCTGAAACTTGTGCCGGATTGAGGGAAAATAATGCGTGTTATCCTCATTTCTAATAAAATGAAAGCGGATCGTCGCTTTTTCTTCTTCCATCACCAGCGGTTTCCAAAGCGGATTTCCATCGCTGCCCATGATGAACATATCTTTTCCTGAAAGCCGGTCGAGAATGCGGGCTTTGCAATTTTCGAGATAGCCCGCAATCGCTTCCTGGATGGCCTTATCGCCTTTTTGCGGATCATAAACCCTCAGAAAAAAATCAACTGCATTCCACTTTTTGGTATTGAACTTCCGGAGGATTGCGTCCTGCTGAATGTCATCGATAAGCTTTACCAATTCGAAGTCGCGGGTATCCAGCCGGTTACGGAATTCCTTGATGTTCTTGGATGAAATGTTCTGGACCTGAAAAGTAAACTCCCCGTGGCTGTTGAGCTGCACCACGAATGACTCGAAAATGTACCCCAAATACTCGTGATTTAGAATTGAATAAACAATCTTAAAAGGCTCTGAGGGAGATACTTTCATGGACTTTGCTGATTGAAGGATTGTTGATGTAAAAGGAATAGAGCCCGTCGAAAGAAGCCATCCTTAGCATTCGGAAAACTTCAAATATAGGTTAAAAGGATCCAAAAAGAAAGGTGACTTCACCCCAAAATCTTCACCATATATCAAGCGGTTTCAGCCGCATTTTCTGGCATGGCCGCCGGATTTCAATCCCATCCGTACCAGTTATTTATTCGAAGCATCTTTAATACGAAAATTATCCACCACAAAAAAGAAGAGCATGGTACGTGGCGAGCACATTGCGAAAAAAGAAGGGCTTAAAAAGGCCGGCGGTCGGCTGCGGCGGTTCGTGGAGAAAAGCTTCGACTGGATTGCACTCGTGCTCATTACACTCATCATTCTCCTGACATTGATCTTTTTTTAAACCTGGCTATTCTTAATCTTTTACCATGAAACCGTTTCCAGCTTACCTGATTTTCAGTCTTTTACTTTTGATTTGTTACATTGAAAGAAAGAGTTCCTATCAACCGTTGCGGCCACATGCCTACGCCTCGCCGGAAAATTTCGCGCAGACACCGGCCCATCAGGAAGACTCGTTGATGGTGATGCCTTTTCAAAAACAGCATACTATCAACAACCGTTTTATCAATGGCCTGTTTCGTCCCGCCAATGTTGAGCTGGCGAACAGTAAGGCGGCGAGGATGAAGCTTTTATGAGATAGTTCTGCAAATACATTCTTTCACTCTCATTTTATGAAGTACTTTTTGGTTTTCCTGCTTGCTCTCACCGCTCTCCGGAAAACCAATGCGCAGTCGCCATCGCTTATTCTCGAACATCTGACCACGAAGGATGGTCTGCCTTCGAATGATGTCTGGTGCCTGACCAAAGACCGAAGCGGGTTTTTGTGGATCGGGACGGGGCGCAACATTTGCCGGTACGATGGCTATGATTTTTTGCGGCTCGACAGTTTGCTGCTGGGTTACTGTTCCGGCGTTTCGACTGATTCAAAAGGAGATATTTATACTTCGGTAGACACGCGCGGCTTGTGCAAAATCGACATTAAAACGCTGGAATTCTCCACGGTACTGTTTAATAATTACGATGACACCGATCCCGGAAATGACCTCCACGAGCAGGGCATGGTGGATTCTTACGACCAGGTTTGGGTGTGTGATTATTCATCCGTGAAACGCTACGATACCAGGACCAAGAAGCTGCACCGCTACACATTCTCGGCCACGGCCTCGGGTGGGGACGTTTACCAGTATGCCAGTTTTTTTGAGGATTCGCAAAACCGGCTTTGGATTGTTTCGGAGCTGGGGTTGTATTTATATGATAGAAAAAAAGATAAGCTGATCTGCCAGCTGGGGAATGATGCTGTTTTGGCAAAAAATAAAATCCCGGTGCGCCTCTGCAAGGCTTCTGAGGACGCGGAGGGTAATCTCTGGATCGGCGGATATGAATACGGGCTGGTCAGATATTCGCCCAAAGATCAGTCTTACAGCATTCGCAAGGATGGTTTTGAGCATAACAATGTGCTGTGCGTGCAGGAGTCGACGGATGAAAATGGGCGAAAACTGCTTTTTATTGGTACCAATGATGGCATTAGCGTTTTGTACCCGGAAACCAACCAACTGCATCATTTGCCGGAGTTTTACAATAATGGGATCAAGGTAAATGATATGTACGACGACCGGACAAACGGGATTCTCTGGATTGGTACCAGCGACGGCGTTTACAAATACCGTTACCGGAATATGGGTATCCGTACCATTACAATCCCACCGAACATTGTGCGCCTCCCGGTGCAGATTACCAGCATTGTACCGACGCCGCGGCAAACTTATCTGCTCGGGCTTTCACATTCTGGCGTGATAGAATGCAACCCGGACGGAAACCAGTTCAAACTTTTAAAATATCCTTTCAATGCGCAGGCGCAGCAGTTGCGCTGGATCCAGGGCCGGCCATTTTCTTTTACTGACAAAGGGGTTTTTGTCGGAGATATGGCAAAAGGCAGTTTTTCTGTCTGGAAACCGGGTATTGATCATTTCAAGAACCAGGATTTCCGGGACGGTTTGATGGATAAAAAGGGCCGTCTGTGGATTGCGAATTTGAATGAAGGTTTAAAAGTGATTGATCCTGTTTCAAATCAGGAAATAAAGCTTTGGGATGAAAAGGAAATGCGTAAGCTGGTCAATCTGAGCTATATCAAAGGAATTCTGGAAGGCGTGGACGGGAAAATCTGGATCGGGACTTGTTCGAGAGGACTTTTCTTTTTCGATGAAGAACTGCACCAGTTTACCAACATTGAAAAGCTGCCTTCGAATAAAGGCAGGCGGCTCGGTGGTGATTGTATCAACGGAATGCAACTCACAGATAAGGGTGCGATACTGGTAGCAAGCTGGGGCGGTGTGGCCGAGCTGGATAAAAACGGGCAAGTGCAGCATACATTTTCTTTCAAAAACAGCGCATTAAAAGATACTTACTGCGCCAACATTGCCGAGAGCCCGGACGGACATTTGTGGTTCAGCACCAATGAAGGCATTCACATTGCAAGTCTGGCGACACGAAAAATCCGGTATCTGACCACGATTGAAGGTTTGAAAAGCAATGCGCCGGTCGGTTTCTATTATAACACGGGCAAGGAGCTGATTCTGGGGCATACCAATGCGATCAACATTCTGGATGTTAGCCAGCTTGGGATGCGGGTAAACAGTCCGCAAATTGCGGTAAGCAAAGTGGAAGTGAAAGGCAAAATGCTGATGCGGGACCTGGCGCAGGAAATTGTTTTGAAACCCGACGAGAATGCGATCACATTGAATTTCTCAACATTGAATTATGAACCGACTTCGCAAAATCATTACAGCTACCAGCTCGAAGGTTTTGATCCGAACTGGGTGGAAATGGGCAACCAAAATACCATTTCGTTCACCAATTTGCCTGCAAAAACTTATACATTAAAAATAGTAAGCAGCAATAACGCAGGTATTAAAAGCGTGAAGCCGCTGTTGATGAAACTGACTGTCAAGCCATATTTTATCAATACCTGGTTTTTCAGGATTTTGATCGGGTTGTCGATTGCTGCGCTGATTGTGGGGATGATGCGGTGGCGGTTTAACACATTGGCCGAGCGGACGCAGCTGGATTTGCAGATCGCCCAGTGGCGGTTGAAGGCGCTGCAATCGCAGATGAACCCGCATTTTTTGTTCAATTCGCTTAATTCGGTTCAAAATTATTTGCTCACCAATCGAGGCGTGGAGGGGGCGAAATATCTCTCCAAATTTTCAAAGCTGGTGAGGCGGATCATGGAAAACTCGAACCACCAGTATCTGTCCTTTGAAAAAATCATTGATACCCTGAAAATGTATGTGGAGATCGAGTCTTTCCGGTTCAATCATGAATTTACCTATGTGTTTGACATTGAGGATAATGAAACCCTGATGGACGCCCAGTTGCCGCCGATGCTGCTGCAGCCTTACATTGAAAACGCGATCTGGCACGGACTGATGCCGAAGGAGGGGGAAAAGAGATTGACGATCACTGCCCGGGTGGCGAACGACCACATCATTTGCACGATCGAAGATAATGGGGTAGGGCGTGAGTTTGCGCCGCGGACGGAGGGGCACATTTCGCGCGGCCAGGAGATGACAAGGGGAATTTTCGATTCGCTAAGGCGCAAGGACAGCGAGGCGAAACTTGAACTGATAGATCTTTTTGACGACCAAAATAAGCCTGCTGGAACGCGGGTGAGAATGATTATTCCAATCGAAAACGTGTAGGAAATGCAGCAAACTTTACGTGCCGTAATTATTGATGATGAAACCAATGCACGCGAGGCATTGACCAATTTGCTTCGCATTATTTGCCCCGAAGTCGAAGTGTGCGGCGAGGCGAAAAATGCGGACCAAGGCATCGAACTGATCGGAAAAGAAAAGCCTGACCTGGTTTTTCTGGACATTCAGATGCCTGGGAAAACGGGTTTCGACTTACTGGCCAGCTTTGAAAAAGTCGATTTCGGTGTCATTTTCACAACCGCCTATCAAGAGTACGCCATCCGCGCATTTCGTTTCAGTGCGATTGACTATCTGCTCAAACCGATCGATCCTGACGAACTGCGTGCGGCGGTGGATAAGTTCAAATCCCAGGCCGGGAGCATCAACCCGCAGCAAATCCAAATCCTGCAAGAACATTTAGACCCAGCCAAAGCGCCCCGCCTGATCGAACGGAAGCGAAATGATAACCAGCGCATCGCGCTGCCAACTGCCGAGGGTATACATTTCGTGCAGATGACGGAGATTATTCAATGTGAGTCGCTGGGCTCCTACACCAAATTCCACCTCGTAAAAGGCCCTGCGATCGTCGTCTCCCGCCTTTTAAAGGAATACGAAGAAATTCTCGACAACTTTTATTTCTTCCGCGTGCACCAGTCCAACATTATCAACCTGGAACACATCAAACGCTACGTAAAAGGCGACGGCGGGCAGGTGTGGATGAGTGATAATACGGAAATTGAGGTTTCGCGTAGGCGGAAGGACGAATTTCTGGCGTTGCTGTCGGATTTTTATGTGAATTCGGGGAAGTTGAGATAAGGTGCGGTAGCCACAAAAAAAGAGGCCATCTTTCGGACAGCCTCTTTTGAAAATCTTTTGTACCGGGGACGGGAATCGAACCCGTACGAGCGTTTCGGCTCACAGGATTTTAAGTCCTGCGTGTCTACCAGTTCCACCACCCCGGCATCAGCCTATTTGTGACGATTGGCTTATAGAGAAAAAAAGCACCGTTTCCGGTGCTTTGTACTCTGAGCGAAAGACGGGGTTCGAACCCGCGACCTCGACCTTGGCAAGGTCGCGCTCTACCAGCTGAGCTACTTTCGCGTAACCGATTCGGTTATCGTGGTGCAAATGTATACAGACACACTATTTGACGCAAGTTTTTATAGGAAATATTTGATAAAAATCCGGCCGGTTTTCATTAACAAATTGTAAATCAACACTGCTACGCCTGCATTTTTCTCAACATTTGCCTTCCGTCCAATTTAATTTCTCCACTTTATATTTTGCTTACCTTTGCCAGCTGAAAAAGGATGACTAGTTTAATAGGCTTAATCGGGTAATTCCGCGGCTTTTTCAACGTTCGCTTAACAATCAAAAAGAATTTTTCATGTTTTCCAACGAAGTGCTGTTTTTTGGCGGGTTTATATTGGTGATCACCATCATGCTTCTTCTAGACCTGGGCATTTTTTCCAAGAAAAAAGACCACGTCGTCAAGTTCAAGGAAGCAGCACTCTGGACACTGGCCTGGGTTGCGCTGGCGCTGGCTTTTTACGCGGTCATCCGTACCCACGGCGACATTGTACATGGGGTGGATAATTTTGCCGACCTGGAAAACATTAAAAATAAATATGCTCCCCATTTAAAGCTCGTACCGGGTGATTTTGAAGGCGGCCTCCATCTTTATCGCAAAAACATGGGCCTGGAATTTATCACAGGCTACTTGCTGGAATACGCGCTTTCGGTCGATAATATTTTTGTGATTATCCTCATTTTCTCTTCCTTCGGCGTCAAGCCAAAGTATTACAAGAAGGTACTTTTATGGGGTGTTCTCGGCGCGATCGTCATGCGATTTGTATTCATTTTTGTGGGCTCTGCTTTGATGCAGCGCTTTGAATGGATCATTTACATTTTCGGGCTCCTGCTGGTTTATCAGGGTGGGAAGATATTTTTCGAAGGGGGTGACGAAGAAAAGATTGACCCTGCGAAACATCCCGTCGTCAAGTTCGCATCTAAATATTTGCCGGTTTTCCCAAGATATGTGCGCGAACATTTCTTTGTATTAAAAAAAGGAAAATGGCTGCTTACCCCGCTTTTTGTGGTGGTACTGATCATTGAATTCACTGACCTGATTTTCGCAGTGGACTCCGTGCCAGCCGTTTTTTCGGTTACCAAAGATCCTTACGTCGTCTTTTTCTCCAACATTTTCGCGATCATGGGATTGCGCTCGATGTTCTTCTTTTTGAGCAACATTATGGGACTTTTCCGCTTCCTGAAATATGGTTTGGGCGTGCTGCTCGTGTTTATTGGTGCAAAAATGCTTGCACATCATTATCTCGAATCGATTGGTTTTCAGACGATTTACTCATTGTATGTAATTCTCGGCATTCTCGCGGTGAGTATCCTGGCGTCGGTTATTTTTCCTGAGAAAAAGGAAGTTGACGGGCCGGTTGTTTCCAATAGTTAGTCAGATGAAGCGTTTGAGTATCTATGAACCGCATTCTGAAAGCCTACTTAAAACGACTTACAAACCTTAGTACACGCAATAAATCCTTGCTGCTCACCAACTTGGCAGCAGAACAATTTATTGATCTTCATGAAACGGATTTTCTTTTAGGCAAATCATCCTTTGAAATTACTAGGCAGCTGATCCAGCGAAAATCGCGCATTGCGCTTTGCGACATTACTGATCCGCGCTATGAAAAAGTGAACGAAGCCAGCAAGCGGCTGCGAAAAATTGCCCGGACCGAAAAATTCATTGAAGAGGAGCGGGGTTCGCAAGATTTGTATGTGGGTTACCCTTTTGTAAAAGGCAAACTCTCCGACGGCACGCCGATACACGCGCCTCTGCTGTTTTTCCCCGTCACATTAAAGATCGATAAAGAGCAGTGGTGCCTTTTTGAGCGCGATGAAATGAACATTACGCTCAACCAGAGCTTTGCTTTGGCTTACGCACATTTCAATGAGGCCCAGATTTTGGATGAGGTGCTCGAAAAGTCGTTTGAAGATTTTTCGACGGATTTCCTTGAATTCAGGACGCAGCTTTACGAGTGGTTGAAGACGACGCCTTTCAGGATCAACTTTAATCAGGAGCTTTTTGAAGATAAGTTAAATGCTTTTCAAACTGTAAAGAGCTCCGAACTGGTTGCTAATGAGCATAATGGTGAGCTGAAATTGTTTCCGGAAGCCGTGCTTGGCATTTTCCCGCAAGCAGGGTCTTACCTCGTGCCGGATTATAATGCGCTGATCGACCAGTTTGAAACGCAGCCTTTTCAGATACCATTAATTGGGGACGAAGATTTTGAGCCGGAAGGCGGCGAGTTGGTTGAAGAGGATACCAGCATTACTTTTAAAAACCGCAACACCAAAGAAGAAGAGGTGCTTACGCCTTTTTCAATCGACGAGTCGCAGGAAGAGATTATTCTGGCGGTGAAATCGGGGCGGTCGGCGGTGGTGCAGGGGCCTCCGGGAAGCGGGAAGTCGCAGCTGATCTGTAACCTGATGTCGGATTTTGCCGCGAGGGGAAAGCGGGTTTTACTGGTTTGTCAGAAAAGGGCTGCGCTGGATGTGGTGTATCAGCGGCTGCAAACGATCGGGATGAATGATTTTGTCGGGCTTATTCACGATTTTAAGAATGATCGCTCGGGACTTTTTCGGCAAATTGCTTCGCAGATCGATAAGGTTGAGGCGTATCGCCAGCAGAATTACAGCCTCGACGCGGTTTTTCTGGAAAGACAATTTACCCAGGAAAGCCGCGCAATCGATCGTACGGTGACAGAACTGAATGCATTCAGGACAGCATTGTTCGATGAAAATGAATGCGGCGTCAGCATTAAAGAACTTTATCTGACGAGCGACCCTGAAAAGCCGAATGTCAGTCTCAAAGAACATTACAAGCATTTTCGTCCCGATACCTGGGACCATTTCCGGAGAAGATTCCGGACATACATTGATTATTCCCTGCTCATCACTGCGGCGCATCCCTGGGCGAAGCGAAAGAGTTTTGCCGGATTCGGAATTAGTGAGCTGCGTGCGATGGAAAACATGCTCTCCGAGTGGCCCAAGGTATTTTCTCAGCAAAAACAAACATTCGAATCGCTGACCGGGGAGCCTTTTTCTCCCATTTTTATAGAAAAACGAAAGGAGATTATTGAGCGGCTCACGGACATTTCCGGGCTGCTGTCCGAACCAGTAAGCTGGGCGTTGTTCAAAAATTACATCGGCTCTTCCGCTAACATGCACGAAAGACTGGCCTTCATCAGACAAACTACCGATGCGTTGGAAGGCTTTATTGAAGAGGGCGGAGTGGAATTTTCACTCGCCAGCGGTCAGTTATCTTCATTTTCTCAATCCTTGAAAAAGGCCATCGATGCGAAAAAGTCGGCAGTGACGGGGCTTTGGTGGGATATGTTTGGGAAAGAAAAACGGGAGGTTGAAAAGGTGGCTGGGGAGAATGGGCTGACGTTGTCAGCGGATGATCTTGCGAAGCTGGAAATCAGATTGAAAAACCGGCTGGAACTGGAAAATTGGCTGAAAAATCCTTCGCTGGGTTTTGATAGTAAATATCTGAATGATAATAGTTTAGATTCGGGACAACAACATTTAGAATTTTTCAGGCAGGCTGAAACCGCAGCCGACGCGGTAGTCCGGGCAAACATTGAACCCTGGTTTGGGATCATTCAAAAAATACAATCCGAAAAATCTGATTTGAGTGATTTTTTAAAAACCATTGCTGCACTTAGAAAATGGCTGGAAGTCTGGAACCGTCTGGAAAGCGCTATGCAGCCATTTTTGCTGCCTGAGCAGATCAAGAAATTGGTTTTGGATCCTGAAATGTATGGCACCCAGTTATTGGGATCGCTGCGGAAAGATTTCGATTCCCTGGTAGATATGGACCGGCTTTGGGCCGAAATGTCGCTGCCCGAACATGCCGTGACGCGGCTGGTGATAGATGAGGCCAGAAAACGAGATTTGATTCAGGTAGCTGATATCATCGGCCTTTTTGAAAACAGCATTAAGCTGGCCTGGATCGAGCACATTGAAACAGAAAATCCGCAACTCAGGGCGGTTACCTCGCTGAAAATGAAGCAGTGGGAGGAACAGTTGCAGGAAAGCATTACACAAAAACAGAAGCTCAGCAGCGACATTACCAAC
Organism: Dyadobacter luticola; assembly: GCF_005860805.1. Taxonomy (GTDB): domain Bacteria; phylum Bacteroidota; class Bacteroidia; order Cytophagales; family Spirosomataceae; genus Dyadobacter; species Dyadobacter luticola. The sequence continues at coordinate 1,005,274 of NZ_VCEJ01000004.1, forward strand.
ATTAAGCTGAGAGAAGGCACTTACGAAGATGTGGAAAAAAACCGGCTAGGAAACCGGGTGACTTACCGCGAGCTGGGACATCAGGTGACCAAGAAAAGAAAAATCTGGCCGATCCGAAAGCTGTTGGAAAGTTATTCCGATGAAGTTTTTTCACTGATTCCCTGCTGGATGGCGTCACCGGAAGCGGTTTCTGCCATTTTTCCCATGCAGGCTGCATTGTTTGATCTCGTGATTTTCGACGAAGCTTCACAATGTTATGCAGAATATGGTTTGCCCGCAGCATTTCGCGGAAAGCAAGCAGTGGTGACCGGCGATAGCAAGCAGCTTTCGCCCAGCGATTTATACAAAGTCCGCTACGAGGACCGTACTGAGGAAGAGGAGTATTCAGCCGCGATTGAAATCGAGTCACTACTTGATCTGGCGGCGCAATCTTTGGATCAATATCAGCTCACAGGACATTATCGCAGCCTTTCACTTGATCTGATCGACTTTTCTAACAGAAATTTTTACAAAAACACGTTAAAACTGCTGCCCGATTTTAACCGTATTAATGATGAGCAGCCGGGCATCCAGTTTATCAAAACGGATGGAGTCTGGAAAAATAATGTCAACCTCGTCGAGGTGCAAAAAGTGACGGAGCTTTTGCGGGAATTAAGTACTGAAGACAAATCCATCGGCGTAGTCACATTCAATTTTTTTCAGCAGCAGGCAATTCAAGATAATCTTGAAAAAGAGGGGATTTCGGCCAAAGACCTTTTTGTGAAGAACATCGAGAATGTGCAGGGCGATGAGCGCGACATTATCATTTTTTCCATGGCGTATGCGCCGGATGAAAAGGGGAGGATTGCGATGCAATTTGGTACACTGAATATGCAGGGCGGCGAAAACCGGCTGAATGTGGCCGTGACACGGGCACGGGAGCGTATTTATTTTGTGACAAGTCTCTGGCCTTCCCAACTGCAAACCGAACAACTCGCCAATGCAGGTCCGAAGCTGCTGAAAGCGTATCTGGAATATGCACTGGATGTCTCAGAAGGCAGATTTCAGCCCGTGCCGCTGTCTGTTAAACAATTCAGAAGCGACTGGCTGCTGAAAGAGCGGCTGCTGAAAATGCAGCCTGCTTTTGAGAAAGAATTGCCCTTCGGTGACATTACGGTAAAAGAAGAAGGGGTATATAAGGGCTTGATCCTGACCGACGACGACCTGTATCACCACAGTAAATCGTCGAAAGAACCTCACGCTTATCTACCCCTTTTGTTGCGACTGAAAAACTGGCCGTTCAGGCGGGTTTACAGTCGCGAATACTGGTCCAATGTGCTGGACGATCAGATTTTATAATTCTTTGATGCGAATGTTGCGGAAAGAAACCTTGTTGCCGTGATCCTGCAAAGCAATTTTGCCTTTTGAAGAAGCGCCGAAACCTTCCCAGGTTTTGAATTTGCTATTAGCGACCAATTTATCCCACTCAGCGCCCTGCGTTGGGAAATCGACTACTTTCTTGCCATTCAGCCAGCTTTCGCCGTGGCCACCTTTGATCACGATTTTTGCTTTATTCCACTGTCCAGCCGGTTTTACCGCTTTGAAATCATTTGGAGGCAGCATATCATATAAAGAACCTGCTTTGTGGTTCCCATCTTTTCCAGCTTTTGCATCCGGATGTTTTTCGTCATCCAGAACCTGGATTTCGGGACCGGTAGAGTAGGGGCAGCAATATTTTTTGTCCTCGATCACGTGGTAAATGATCCCGCTGTTTCCGCCTTCCGAAATGCTCCATTCAAGTTCGAGCTCAAAATCACCGTATTCCTTGTCGGTAACCAGGTCTTTGCCTCCTTTTTCAGCGAGTACAATGGCATTGTTTTCTATTTTCCATTGTGGTAAGACTTTGTCGGACTGCCAGCTGTGCCAGCCATTCAGGCTTTTGCCGTCAAAAAGCGTTACCCATTTGCCTTTTTGCGCATCGGCGTCGGTGCCGCTGAATACCAGGGCAGCGATAGCGATAACAGATGCTTTACCGAAAGCTTGCCAATTTTTGCGATTCATGTCTTGTTTGTTAAATGGTTTGGATCACAATATTAAGTACTTTTAAGCATCTAATTACTTATGCAATCCGAAAGTTGAGCGGCCATTTGAAGCTGCGTTTTCTAACAAGCTTTTGGGCAATAACTTAAAATTTCAATGGCTTCTATATTTTCCAAGATCGTAAACTTAGAGATACCTTGTCACAAAATCGCTGAAAACGATAATTTTCTGGCATTTCTGGATGTGTTTCCGATCGCCCCGGGGCATACGCTGGTGATCCCGAAAAAGGAGATCGATTACGTTTTTGATCTGGACGATGAGCTGTATACCGGACTTTTTCTATTTGCCAAAAGCATTGCGCCTGCCTTGCAAAAAGCGATTCCCTGCCTGCGGATCGGTGTGAGTGTGATTGGCCTGGAAGTGCCTCATGTTCACATACATTTACTGCCGCTCAATTCGATGGCGGATGCGGATTTTGGCAAAAAGCTGAAATTTTCGCAGGAAGAACTGGCAGAAACTGCGGCGAAGATCCGGAGCTGTTTTTGAGTTTAGCCTCTTAATAAAAAGAAAGATCTTTCCTTAGGCCTAAGGTAAATCCATGCGTTTTGCGGTATAGATCGCCCAAATCGGTGGCGTAGGCGCCTTTTAATGTTAATCCGCCAAGTACATCCAGTTTTGTTTGCAGGGATATCAGCCCGGAGAATTGTTTGGGCGAACCGTGAAAACGTTCAAGATAGGTACCTGAATTACTGGAATAGGAAAGCTTGGTATACCATTGAATTTTACGCATCAATGTACCTCTCAAACCCAAATGGTAGAGCAGCACCCGGTTATTATTAGTAAAGTTATCCGCATATAAAGGCCATTTCCAGCTTGTTTGTGAGGTCGGCGTAATAAATGGTGTCCCGATTGTGCGGTCAAAATACGACCAGCCGTCCCGTACCTGCTGGTTATTGAAATAATTGTCATGACCCCGGTACTTACCATTTCCAAGTACAAATACGTCGCCACCCTGATTTTTTGTGAAAAGTACTTCAAAGACACCTTCGGTAATTTCAAAATCAGCGCCGTAAGAGTATTTCTTTTTAATGCGCAATCCCGTCAATCCGTCGGAAAGGTTGGTCAGATAAAACAAGGAGCCGTCTTCATAAACAAACTGGCGGTAAAGCAATATGCTGGCGCCGTAGGTCTCTATTTCAAGGGCGGCGTCTATTGAGCCGAGGTGATTTCCAATTCGACTTGTACTATCAAAGTTCGTTTGATTATCCCCAGACCCGCCAATGGTTCCAAAAACTGCGTGAAAGTAGTTAGAGATGCCGTCGGGGAGTTTGCCATCTTTGGAGGCTAGATAAGGAGATTTACCACCCCACTGTACCTGATGATTAAACCCTCCGTATAATTTTACTTTCGAAGTTGCCTTACCAATCCGCATGTAAAACGATTTCTGGTGGAATTTCAAGCCGCTGGTGATCGGCCTGCTCTTTTCAAACAATCCATCGGAGTAAAATGCCTGAAAGGCCAACCAGCCTTTTGTGAAAGGAACATTTACAAACTTCATAGTTCCAATCTGGATTTTTGGAATAGGCAGCGCATTGCCCGACCAGGCATAGGAGCCTGACCCTAGTGTTGAATCAGCTAATCCTACCCACTGTTTTTTACGGCCAACAAAGAATTCCCAGTTCTTAAATCTTAATGATGCATTGAGCTGCGGCAGCAGTATTTTCGGATTTGCCGTATAATTCCCGACGGCTTCCACACTTAATCCAGCCCGCCAGATATTCCTGTTGGTAGAAAGCGGCCAGTAATGTTCCAATCCTACCCGCGCCGTGCCCCCAGGGCCTGTGACGGGTACTGTACCAAACTGATTTGCCTGAATCCAGAAGGGCGTATGGCCATTATTACTGCCCATTCCGCTTACTTCGAAATAGTTTGTAGTAGAGTCTTTGTAGGTTTCGGGTTGCTTGGTTTCAGTTTGTGAAAAACCGATGAGGGGGATTAAAAAAAGAAAAAGAATGGAGTTGAATGATCTCATATTAGCAACCGGCAGCTCGTTCGTAATGTGTATAATGTATCGTGGTTACGGGCAAAAATAGGTATAACTTATCTGTATTCATATTGTGCGCCAAAGGTCACTTACTCATTTGTCAAGAAAGCCGCTTTTGCGGATGCCAACGAGAAGTCCATAGGAATTAGGATATAATGCGCCTACATCGGCAGAAAGGCCGGAGAAAACGCTGCATCCTTTGAAGACTTTCAGATCCTTCTCAGCACTGAGCATGACGGACGCCTGCTGCTTGACTTCATCATAAGCACTAAAAAATGTGCCAGAGTTTCGTGAATAAGTACCTTTAAAGCCCAGTCGGAGATTTAGCCAGCTTGCAGTAAATGCGCCATGAAAAGCCCAAAGCCTGTTGTTATTGGTAAATTCGGAGGAGCTTCTGGGTAAATCATCCTTGGTAGTACCGGTTGCCGGGATCAGCGGTGTGCCGATACCGCTGCCGAAATACGACCATCCCCGCCGATAAATGTAGCTGTTGTAGTAGTTACCGCGCTCAAAAATAACCAGATCCGATAGTGGGTTTTTGTTGATTTGATTATGAGTGCCAAGCACTTCCACAAGAAAAGATTGGAAAGTGAAATAGGTAGAGCCTTTGGGAGGTTTGTTGTTCCGCTTCATACTGACCCCGTTTAAACCGTCCTCATAATTGATCACCTTGAAAAGCGACCCGGTTTCGTAAATGCTCTGACGGTAAAGCATATAAGTCCAATTTGTGCCTTTCCACTCGCCGCCAATGTCAATTGTCCCGAAATGGTTGCCCACTTTTCTGTAATCCAGCGTCTTGCCAATGATGGTGTAGTAATACGCTTTCGTCATTTTCATTTCGTAAATCGGATTGAGCTTGCTTTCCCCTCCCCACATCGCCTGGTGATTGACGCCAGCGTATATTTTGAATTTTTGAGAACTGTTGCCTAAACGGATGTAAAGTGACTTTTGGTGGAAATACGTATTAGGAATCCGGATCGCGCTGCCGTAATTGATGCTGCTCGGACCGAGGTAGCCATCGGAGTATAAGAATTTGAACGAAACAAAATTGTTGGTAAAATACAGCGGGAAGTATTTCGGGATTGAAATCTGCACCTTGGGATAAGGTCTTGCATTTCCTGCCATCGCGAGTGAGCCGGATGTTAATGTTGTGTCAACCAGTCCCATCACCATATTTTTCTGTCCGGCCAGTACTTCAAAAATGCCGATTTTAGCCGCAACGTATGCGTCTGAAAGAAAGGCATTTCCTGTTTTTCCATAACTGCCAATTCCCTGGATACCAGCACTCCACTGAAAAAGCCGCGGATTATTCGGATTGTAAACTTTATACAGCCCAATATTAGCAAGAGCGAAGTTTCCATCTAGCGGAACATTCCCGTTTTGGTTGGCATGCTCCCAGAAAGGTGTCTGGTCGGTAGCACCTGCGGCTACAACTGAGGCATTAAAGTAAAGTGTAGAGTCTTGAGCGTAAGCGGTAAACGCGAGACAGGTAATGCAAATAAATAACCAGACTCGCATCTGAATGAATGGGCGCGGCATGTAACTGTATAAAATTTTCTCCCCCGTGTTGATTTGTTATTTTGCCAAAGTTATCGAAAAGTGTGCCTTTTGATTTTGTACGGAATATGCAAATAAAAAACTCTCCGACCAGCGTTCTGACCCGAGAGTTTCAACTAAGATAACTGTAAATTCTTTCAAAAAATCAGATTAGCGGCCTCTTTTCTTAAAGATTACAACTGCGGTAAGCAGAATAATTTTCAATTCAAGCGCCAGCGTCCAATTTTTGATGTAATACAAATCATACATCAGTTTGTGACGGGCATCATATACGCCGGCTCCATATGTGTACATCACCTGCGCATAACCTGTGATCCCAGGCTTAATGTTGTGGCGCATATTGTAATATGGAATGGTCTCATCGAATGTCTCTGTAAAAACCTGTCTCTCAGGTCTAGGCCCGATGAGAGAAAGGTCTCTTCGGAAAATATTGATGATTTGCGGAAGCTCATCAATCCGGCTTTGCCTCATGAAAGAACCATAAGCAAATGCCCTTGTATCGTTTTTCTTGGAAAAGGATGCTCCGTGTTGTTCAGCGTCAAGTCCCATGGATCGAAACTTGATGCAATGGAAAGCGGTGTTATTAATACCGACACGTTCCTGATAAAAAAAGACAGGTCCGGGAGATTCCAACTTTATTCTGAAATAGCTTAAAATCCAGAGCGGAAGCGTAAAGAGGAACAGAATGATCGAAACGGTTACATCGATGATTTTTTTCGGATACCTTACTCTTCGACCAAATACTGGTATCGTAAAAAGATTAGGATTGATTTCGGAAACGTCGTCCGGGATGTACACTTTTTTAAGGATCTTCTCGCAGAAATCGTAAACAGTATTGATCCTGATAGATTTGTTCTTTCTGACAACCAGTTCATAAATAACCCGGTTTCTCTTATCGTACTGCGGATTGGTAACCAGGTGGATCTTTTCGAATTTATCCAGTAGCGGTCTGACGGTGTGATTCAGAAGATAGTCATCGTCGGAACTGTGCGGGATTAAGATGATCTCCTTATACTTTTTTAGTAGTAGTGCGAGATCATATTTTTGAAGAAAGTAATCGTAGCTTGTGACAATCAAAACTTCTTCTGAAACGGCGGCTTTACCAAGAAGGCGGTGCACATACCTCCGCTCCGATACGTAAGTGTTGCTCATATGTGTGTATTTTTAATAAGGGATAGTGTAGTAAATGACAAATGCAAATCTTCGAAGCACAAGTTTAGGCAATAACTTTTACAAAATGAAATTATGGTTCTTTTAATATGAATATAAATTTTCATAGAAATCACTATTTACTGCTACTTCTGAACATTTGGTGAAATACTGTAATTGCTATCCGAGAAACTAGTTGTACGCCTCCTGACAAAATTTTATTTGCTCACAATATCCCACGAGCAATTCTCATAAATCATGCCAGGAAGTGGCGTTTAGTTAGGCTTTAAGCGCAGATAGGCCCGTTGCTTAGAGCATTCTCATCGGCATCGGCGACGTTTCATGTATCCGTTCATGAAACTTGATAGAAATAATTTAAAGGAATTTTAATCCGAGGCTTATCATGATATTGCGTTTGGAACGCAAAAAGTGACATTATTCCCCAAAGTGAGGAGTGGTAGTAGTGCTATCTAGCCGTGATATTGCTTATACCAATTCACAAAATTCTCAACACCAGCCTCGATATTCGTCCCTGCCCGGTAGCCCGTAACTCTTTCGAGCTCTTCAGTATCCGCCCAGGTCGATACGATATCTCCCGGGATCATGTCTTTCAGATTAATCTGGGCATTTTTCCCGAACGAACTTTCGAGGCACTGAATAAAGTGCATCAAGTCAACCGGCCGACCATTTCCAATGTTATAAACCTGGTACTTTTCCGGCATCGCTGATTGGATCACTGCATAAATTCCCGCTACGATGTCGTCAATATACGTAAAATCCCTTTTCATCTTACCATGATTATATACGTTTATGGCTCGATCATCCTGAATTGCTTTTGCGAAAAGGTATGGCGCCATATCCGGACGACCCCATGGACCGTAAACCGTGAAGAAACGAAGCCCCACCGTAGTGAATTGGTAAAGATGGCTGTACGCATGCGCCATCAATTCATTGGCCTTTTTTGAAGCTGCGTAAATGTTGATTGGTGTCTCGGATTTTTGGCTGATCGCAAAAGGCTGTTCCGTATTCAAGCCATAAACACTTGAACTACTGGCAAAAATGAGCTTGTCTGGAGTATGTAGCCGGCAGCATTCCAGGATGTTGAAAAAACCTTCTACATTGGAAGAAAGATAACTTCTCGGATTTTCAAGACTGTACCGGATGCCCGCCTGCGCGGCTAGGTTGATCACAAATTCGAATTTCCTCGTTTCGAAAAGGTCCACCAGCTTGTCCATTTCGATCAGATCCATTTTGTAGAACTCATACGTGCCGTCGGCATTCCGGTAATAATTTTCAGAAACCGGTGCATTTATATCAATTCCACATTCGCGAAGACGATCGTGTTTGAGGGATACGGAGTAGTAATCGTTGATATTATCGATTCCTACCACAGCATGTCCTTGACTGATTAATTTTTTGACCAAATGAAAGCCTATAAACCCAGCTGCTCCGGTTACTAAAACACTCATAAGTTGTACAACTTAACGATTTGACTAAAAACTGTTTCTTCTGAAAATTCGCTGAGGGCCAGCTTCCGGCTCGCATCTCCAATCGCATTCCAGTTCACTTTTTGCGAAATAAGGGTCTCCACTGCCGTTTTAATGGCTGACACTGACCTGGGTTCAATCATCAGCCCGTTCTCGCCGTTTTTGACAGTCAGATTACAGCCTGGCACATTGGTAGTAATCACTGGCAAGCCGCATGCCAGGGCTTCCAAAATGCTTCTGGGAATGCCTTCGCGATAATAACTCGGTAAAATGAAGACATCAGATTCGCGCAGAAACGTCGGAATGTTGTTCTGGCGTCCCAGAAAGCGGATCAATTCGCTGTTTTTGAATTGCTCAATGTAATCCGGCGTGACTGTCCGTGGGTTATGATAATCGGGCTCACCAATGATTTGTAACTGAATGTTTTGCTTTAGAAATTCAGGTAATGTTGAGAAAGCTTCGACCATTTCCCGGATCCCTTTTTCCCAGATCAGCCGGGTTGTGCAGAGGAAAATCAGTTTTCTGGATAAAGTAGCATAATTGATGGGCGCTTCCCTCGGTGAAAACTTCGTGATATCCACCCCGCTACCTTTCACCAGCTTGATCTTTTCTCTAAAACTTGATTTGAAGAGAAAGTCCCCGTAATCGTCCGGATTTTGGATGATCACCAGATTGGCGCGGAGAAACTGCAAAAAGAACAATATCTGCGAAAGCAACTTTAAAATACGGTACTTGAAATCGGTATTGGCAAATGCAATCCCAAGTCCGGCAATGTGCAGGATTACTTTTCTTTTGGTAAAAATATTGGAGAACGCATTGATCAGGTTTGGGACAAACTTGAAAGAATGAACAATTCCGATCTGGTGCTTACTTGCAAAACCTCGCACTTCGAAAAGCGCTTTGATCAAAGAAAGCGGATTTTTGACCGCCCTTGCAAGGTTTGAATGTTCGACATGAATGCCCTCTTGCTTGATCAGATCAATATAATTGTCGCTTGGAAGGAGGACAAAAACCTGAAAGCCTTCCTTTCGAAGATACCTTGCAAGCGGCATCCGGGCTTTATAAAAATCTTCCCCGTCGTGAGCCAGGAGCAGAATGTTCTTATTGCTCATGTGACGCAAGAGATTGGTTGCCAGAAAATGAAATAACCGAAAATGGCAGGTTTGACCGGAGGAAGCGTAAAAATTGTAATCTGGTCTTGACTGGTAAAAGAAGCATGGAATAAAAAAGTGTGTATAATAACAAAGCTTCAAAAGTACTGGATTATGTCAAGTTTAAGTGATTTTTAAAGCTGAAATTTTTTTTCCGGCTAGTTACATAAAAGAAAAGACTGGCTGAGTATGAATCGGCCAGTCTTTACACAATTTGCTTGGTTACTAAGGCTGCACTGTCCAGGTGCCGGTCATTGATTTAATTGTCCAGGTATTTGCGGATGTCTTTCTGAGCGTCATCCGGCTGCCTACAACCTTGCTCATGATCCACTTTCCATTGGTCGCAGAGAGCGGCAGAATGTTGTCTGTCACGTTCGGAACAATATAAATTCCCTGTGGCGCTCTTACTTCAATGGTTATTTCCGGCCAATTTGCATTCACTTTTCCTAAAACCACATTTTTCGGGGCTGTTGATGTCTGATTAATATATAATTGCTTGAAATACGTATAATCCGCTATCGTACTCCATCCTCCTATCTCATGCACCATCGTCTGATTTTTGTCAGAAATGTTGACCTCAGCATTCGCAATCATGTTTGCAGCCATATAAGTATCGACGGTCTTAACCGGGTCCACGATGCTGCAGTTCAGGATCGGGTTGTTGGTGTTCCAGTCTTTAAAGCTGAACGCCCTTCGCGTTAGTTTTGTGGTTCGGTTATCCAGGACTGACGGATTGATGATGTTGATATTTCCAATATTAGTATCACCGTTATCGGCAGCTTCTCTGTGAATATAAAATGCTGCTCCGGCAGTGGGCGATGTGCTGGCAGACGTATTACAGTTGATAACAGTTGGGTTTACGACCATGACCGGAAATGCACGATAACCCCAGTTCCGGGATACAAAGCCGCAAAGCTTATTGTTTTTCCAGGTTGCATTTTCAACCACCAAAGAACCAGTAAGTGCACCTTTTACAGAGATTGCCAGAAAACCGTACTGACTTCCATCATCTACATGACCGGACACTACGACGTCGACAGAATTGCCGGTATTGGCAAGAGCGCCTGGGCATACCATGACTCCTGGGCCTCTGTTTCCCCCGGTTTTCGGGTTTTGAATGCGGATGCCTTCCAGCCGTTGATCAGCATTGCTCATTTCCAGGTCGATACCCGCTTGCGGTCCTTCACCATTTGAATTAGTCGCGATCGGATTCAGAATTTCAATATTTCTTCCACTTACCACCGAGATTCCCTGTCGTCTGTTATTATTGGCAGATACATTTATCAGTTTGATATTTTCGCTCACCTTGCGGACACTTCCCGAACCAATGTAAAAACCATCGCCGCCGCTATCATTCGCCTCCATACCTTCTATGACTGCATTCATCACGCCCTCCATCGAAATGATGTGTCGCGCTTGCCCAGAAGTATATTTTGCTTTTTGGTCTTTAAAAACAACCCCTGTGCCTTTAATTGTAATGTTATTAACATCATACATAAACAGCATTTTCTGGGCTGCCGACAAAGTGCCCATTCCTTCAACCACTGTTCCTGACTCAAATGTTAAGGTAGAATTGCTCCATATCCTGATTGTTTTGATGCGGTAGGAGGCTACGCCTTTTGGAAAGAAGACATTTCTATATCGCGCATTATCGAGGATCACCTGGATTTTCGCAGACTGATCCGTGGTTCCGTCCGCGACAACGCCAAACCAGTTCACGTTCACCGCACCTTCGTAAACCCGCTCGTATCGACGTGCGGGTGGTGCCAGGATAGTCATCGCCCCATCGTCGGCACCGGTTGCTGTCGGGTTTAATCGAAACAAGCCACTTCTGCCTGTATCGGTGATGAAAACGGCTTTTGCCGTGTCAGCTACCCCTGCACGAACTTGCGCAATAGTCAGGTAAGGAATATATCCAACTGTTGCAGTGGTGGCAGACACCCTCGCGTTTGAATCTTCCTCAGCCGCTGCAATATTGTCATCCGGCTTAAATGATAGCCTGGAAACTTCTATATAGGTACTTTGATTATCTGCTTTTCTATGACTTCTGAGCAGTTGAAATACCCCATCACCTGAGTTTTGGGTAAACTTTCCTTTTAATGTGTAGGAAGCGTAAGGTTTTGTAGAAGAAAGTTCATCTCCGACAAAGTCGGTAAATGTTCCACCTGTTTGTTCAAACCCCTGAGGGAGAATCAGTTTGAGGCGAAAGGCATTGGCGCCTTCAAAAACAAAGACCGTGTTAGCGGGAATGTACATGTAGCTCGCACGAATAATAATCTCGAATTCTTCGTTTAAACCAACCTGTGTGGCCGTCGTGCTTACACTAAACTTGATGGGATCAATTAGCGGTTTTGAGAAGCCTACGTTTGCAACCAGAATCAAAAAGAGGGCAGAAACCAGCAAATGCTTTAAAGATGTAACCACAGTTTTTCTATTATAGTTGTTATGAATGACGACAAATGTAAAAAACATTTTCTACAACTATGTAGTATTAGTAATTAATTCTACAAGTCAATTCATAAGAATTACTTGTTTATACGGATTATTTTGTGGATAGTTCGCTGGAAAATCGGGATTTAAGAATCAAAAAAAATTTTTTCGGAAATTTTCGCTGAGTTAAATATTACTACAAGAATTTGAAATAGCAGATCTCTGCACTTGTCGGAAGCTTGACATTCGCTAGAGAAGCGAGAGAAGGAGAGAAAGTATGAAATTTGATCGGGGAGCGGATGCAATCCGGATCAGAAGATCAAGGTGTTTCGAGTTGTTCTATGAGTGAATGTGCGTACACTTTTTTACCTAAAAAGTGTCGATTCGCAGTCTTTGATATGTCGAGGTAAAGTGACGGTTCTTTAATAACGTTTAGAACTTTGTCAAAATCTGCTTGAGAATAATCTTTGTCCAGAATATTTACCAGTACAGCCGATTTCATGTCTTGAGTATAATTCGCAATCTCTCCAACCGGCGATACCACGCAAACCAGCCCGTTTTGCATCGCTTCCGTAACACTCATCGCCATCCCTTCCGCAAAGCTTAACTGAACGTAAAAATGATACGCTGAAAACAAGGGCCATTTCTGATTTCCGTCCACCTCGCCCTTGAAATGCACAAAACTGTTGGCGGAAATCTCTTTAACAAACGTTTTTAGTTCATCTTCGTAGCCGTCATCATTCTTTCCGTAAATGTCCAATATGGCGTTTATATGTTGCTTTCGGAGCCAGCTGACCAGTTCAATTGCCGCAGGAAGATTTTTAACCTTATTTATTCTTCCCAGGTACATAAAACGAATTTCGTCCTGAACATTCGGCGGCACAGGGCTGGGCCAGGACGGGGTAGGGCGGGTTAAGAACGATACCACCTTCACCTCAGCCTTTGGTCGAAATTCTTTCTCGACAAAAATCTTGGTGGCGATACTATCCGCTAAAACTACGTCGGCTATGGACGCAGCTTTTTTATTGAAGAACCTGGCGGCATAATGTGGATATCCGGTATTATGGATGAAAGCATAGAACCGGATCTTTTTTCGAAGAAGTTTAGCGAGTATTCCGAACATTACGCCGCGCCACAGGGAGCAAACGAGTAGGTCAGGATCGTTTAATAAAATTTGTCTGATAATTTTTGGCAGAGCCAGAGGATAGAAATAAAGCGGATAGGAAAGGGGAACGAAGACATTTCTTTCCTGCGGAGACAAATGAGCAACCATTTTAGGATCAACCTTGCCTAGTACTATTACCCGCAGATCATATTTCTGGGAAAGAGCCGGGATGGCCGAAATCAGGGCAACTTCCACGCCACCTACTGCAATGTCGTGTAAAACATAGGTTAATTTTTTTCTTGAATTCAATGTGTGTCGGCCGCTAATTAATTAAAACCTTGTTACTCTTGTTTGCCTGGTCAATCATTCTTTTGATTTTATCATCTTTCACCCGGGTTTTCATAGTAAATGGTTTACCCTGATGTATCAATTTCAGATTAGTCAGCGTGTACTTCACACCGCCGTTTCTAGATTCTTCTGTACCCTGAAAAAAGTAATAATTGGGTTTTGCAGTGTTTTTGATGATCGTCGGGTTAATGATTGTAAACGTGCCCGTAATATCCTTTGTGTCATATTTAGACATATCGCCGCTTCCAACTGCAAATGAAGCTCCATAAGCGATTGGACTGTCAGTGAAGTCCGTCCAGTTTTTGATCAGAATGTCAATCTTATTAGGCCCGCAGGTATTTTTTGTGAAAATATTGTAAAAGTTTGTAGTAGCAAGCACAGGACCCAGATTGTTTTTAGTTTCCAGATTGTAAAACTTACAGTTTACATACCTGCTGGTGCAATCATTTGGCTCAAAAGATAGAGCAGTTTGCGGCTTCACAACTTTTGTTTTGTCTTCTTCACCAGTCCCTTCAATGGTAATATCGCTAAACTTCCCATTAATAATTCCCGTCACCAGCATTCCTACCCGCGTTGCATCCGTCACCGTTAACTTGTTAATAGTAATGTCGCGGCTTTGCTTGGACCATTGTACCCGGACAGTCACACCGTCTCCTGAATTTTTATCAACCCTGGCATTTGAGACAATTACATTTTCGGGTGCATACATGGCGATCCCGGCTCCGTACATGGAAGTAATGTACCCTTCATTCGCCTTACTACCGATCAGATGAATGCCATCAATGAATACGTCTTTGACATCCCACCGAATGAACACCATATACCCATTTGTCTTGAGGCTTTCAGGACATACGAGGGAACTGCCTGCCGGAAAATAAAGCCTGTTTCCAGAGCTTACGATAATGTGACTCTTATAATTCTTAAATGAATCATCGATCCCGATCGAAATGGCGTAGGGCGGGAACTTCACGTATTTGTTCTCTTTCAAGAATTTGTTGATGTAAGGAGAATAGTTAAAATCCTTCACGATCTCACCGCCGCTTACACTTTTCAGATATGGTTCAATAGCAACTCCATACTTGATCGTGCTGTCGCGGAGCATTTTTTCGCGTGACTGTGCCTGTAAATCCGACCTCACGGCGGCAAGTGCGGTGATTAGAAAGCAGAAAATAATGTTTTTCATAGTAACTGACCGTCTACGGTGTTAGAATCTAGTGTTCATATAGTATATGCAAAGAAAACCTTAAAATCTTGCCAGTTCGCCTAGTGGATAGATTTTGATTAGGTTGCGTAAAAAAAGGTGGTAGATTTGTAAAAACACACTTGCTAAGTTCCAGGATGAATATTTCTTACGTAACCACTTACAATGCAAATGATATCCATAACTGGTCAGGGTTAGGATATATGATCGCAAAGGCGCTCGAAGGCCAAAATAACCATATCGACTATATCGGGAACCTGACATCTTCTCCCAATATAGAAATGTACCTTAGGAAGCTCTACTTTAAGGTTTTAGGAAAAGATTTTGATTTTGGCCGGGAGATTCACACTGCGCAGCAATACGCCCGACAAATTTCGCCGCGAATAAAGGCCAATACGGATGTTATCTTCTCCCCTGGTACCATTCCCGTATCGCTGCTCGAAACAAACAAACCCAAAGTATTCTACACGGATGCTACGTTGGCTGGGATGATTGGTTTTTACAAGTACCTTTCCAACCTCTCGTCAGTCAGCATCAAACATGGAAATTTTTTGGAGCAAAGCGCTTTGGACTCCTGTCAGTTGGCCATTTATTCCTCAGACTGGGCAGCTAACACCGCTATAAAGCATTATGGGACAAATCCCGAAAAAGTGAAAGTAGTGCCTTTCGGATCTAACCTCGATTCGGAAAAGAGCATCGATGATATCAAGTTACTTATTTCGCAGAAGAGCAGGCAAGAATGTCATCTATTGTTCCTGGCAGTGGACTGGGAGCGGAAGGGTGGTGATTTGGCTTTGCAGATTACGCGATCACTAAATGAGCAGGGTGTAAAAACGATTTTACATATCGTTGGAATCAAGGAATTGCCTTTTGATAAAATCCATCCATTTGTCCGTACTCATGGCTTCGTAAGCAAAGCCAGCAAGGAAGGAAAGGATTTGATGAATGAACTCATTGAAAAAAGCCACTTTCTAATCCTCCCAACCCGCGCGGACTGTACGCCGGTTGTATTTTCAGAAGCGAATTCTTTTGGTTTGCCATGCATTACCACAGAAGTGGGCGGCATTCCGACCATCATCAGGGATGGCATTAACGGTCGGGCCTTTTCTCTGAATGCAGCGCCCGAGTCTTATGCTGAATACATTGAATCCATTTTTAGTGACTGGAACCTGTATGCTGATTTGGCGCTATCTTCATTCAATGAGTACGAAAGCAGGCTAAACTGGAATGTCGCAGGTAAAACGATAACACGGTTAATGGCTGACTTATAAATGTATTTCTAATTCAAACTAACTATACAACATGCTTAAAGCTCTTCAAAAACTGCTGCCCTATCTGATTAATCTTGGTGTAATGAATGGTATACTTTACCTGATACGCCGAAAGTTGAGGTCAAACCGCGTAATTAATTTAGCCGGAATTAAAAATCCTATTTATCTAAGGCCAGGAACGTCTGATGGAGGCGTTTTTGGGCAGATATTTATCCAACATGAATATCAAATCAACCTCAGTTTTGAACCGAAAGTAATTATTGATGGTGGCGCGAACATTGGTTTGTTCAGCGTGTATTTTAAAAATAAATACCCAGCGGCAACGATCATCGCCATTGAACCTGATGAGGAGAATTTTGAAATGTTGCAGAAGAATGTTGCAGGATACTCTGACATACATTTAAAAAAGGCTGGATTATGGTCTAGAAATTCTCAAACGAGAATGGTTGATAAATATAATCTGGGGAAGTGGGGAATGGTAATAGAAGAAGTTCCGGATACCGGCGGGAACAAGGAGGAGTTCAATACCCTGACAATAGATAATTTACTTGAAGAATTTAATATCGAATATATCGATCTGCTAAAACTAGATATTGAGACTGCGGAAAAACAGCTTTTTACCGAGAATTTTGCAACCTGGCTTCCGCGTGTCAAAGTGATTATTATAGAATTGCATGACTGGATGCAGGCCGGATGTTCAAAGCCGTTTTTTGAAGCGATCAATCAAACATTTGATACTTATAGCTTTGGCCAAAAAGGGGAGAATACGATAATAGTTAATAGAGATCTGGTATATAAACAATGATTCTTTTTCAGCCTTTTATCAAGGATTTTAGTTGATATGCTAAATTTTCAGCCCCCATATACTCATATTTAAGTTTTCTAATGTTAGCGACAAACATCGGATAATCGTCACCTTTAATGAGCTCATCTTTGTCCGCATTTAGAATGAATGCATTAAGCTCTTCCGGGGTTTCAAAAGAATAACCTACCTGACCTGCAATACTTGTGTAAAAATTGAAATAATCGTTTCGAACAAAAAGAAGCGGAATTTCTGCATTGACCGTGTCCCAAAATGACCCACTTGCACAGAGGGAATAGTCAGAATTTTCGTAATAAAATACAGTGAAATGCGACTCTCGTATCAGCGAATCTAATTCCTTACGGGTAAATGAGCCGAAATCCTTTTTATAGTTTACAAACGCATTGAGATATGGCAGCATATTTTTATAAACCCTGCCACAAATGTTAAATTTGTATGGCAAGCCTTTTTTGTTGGACTCCTCTGCCAGATTGAAAAAGTAGTGTGTATTTTTAGCTTTTGTAGCTACACCCAAGGTAGCGAAAGTAAGGAAATTAAAATCTTTTTCAGATTTTGTTTGGGAAGTAAAAGGATACGGATGATCGAGCACAACGGCCGATTGTTTGGAAAATTCAGGAAGAACATTGATTAGGTTCTTGTAAATGCTCTGTCCTAGAATAATGTACGAAACATTCGGACTCACCTTTGTTAGTGCTATCTTTTGAAAAAACCCCCAGATTTTATTTAGGAAGTGCTTGTTGAATTTAACAGATTCAAGTTCGCCATGCATGACTATCGACACGGCTACTTTCTTACTTCCAAATAGTTTGAATAAAAAATGTGCTAATGGATGTATCAGCAATACAACGACTAGCTTTGCTCGATTTTTCCTTGCCAATTGAATAACCTTGGATAAAGCCTTGAATTGGTGGTAAGCGCGGATAAATTCTTTTAGCCCTCCTCGTTTGTTGTAAACCGGAATTTGGTTGAATGCAATATTCCTCGTATCTGAATCCAGATTCTGGATGTGTGTCGCTTCACCGTAGAATTGAATTTGTTCTTGCGGATAAGCGATAGGCAGCAATTGCAGAAATGACCTGTTAAATTGTTCATGCTGGACATCCACCGACGCCACATCCGTAACATAAATCATAATACGCTGTTTTTATGCTGTGAAGATGGTTTTATACGGAACCAATATGCCAGGGTCGTTTCGAATGGCACTTGAAAATTTGTAGATAGAGAAGGTAAATATGATGACCAGAAGAGCAACTTTATAGAACCTGTTAGTCCCATAGTAAGCAAATGGAATTGCAAGAATTTGGAAAATCTCATAGGGTCTTGCTAATCGGCTAAATACAGCACCAACTGGTGTAAATATTGCGTAAAGAATGATACTGAATACGTATAAATTAAAAAGACCATTGAAGACTTTGTCGCCATTTTCTGAATAATTTACAAATGGGATGAGAGTAACTAGAAATAATATTCTGCCGGCAAGTCCCTTTACAAGTGACGTCCCAGATTCCTCGGCATTATCCATGCCGAGTTCAAGGTAGAATTCCGCCTTCCTCTCCGAAATCATTCCCCCAAAAATCTGCATAATAGAGCTTGACCAATAAAACCCGGAAGCAACTACTAAAAGAAAAAATATTGCAGTTAGGACATTCCATTTAAGATTATAAAGATAGTAGGCAGGAAAGAAGATAACTGCTGAATTATGAATGAGCGTGGCGAGAAAAACACAAATAATAAACTTTACCAGTGCCCGGTCCCGAATAAATGTAAATGAAAAAAGGATTAAGCAGATTGATAAATCCTGCCTTACCCCGAAACTACTTCCGACAACGCTGTAAGATAAAAGCAGAAATAGTGAGAAAATGGGGTAGGGGCTGCTTCGATAGACAGATAAGTAAGTAATCAGGATTAATATCGTTGCATTAAAGAATAAAAATCCGGTGTAATTGGATCCAAAAGTAAATTTATAAATACGGACTATCAACTCATATCCCTTTTCCATTTGGGTTTTTCCTAATTCAAGCTTATCAATTATCCTGAAATAGCGGAGATAATTTGGCCAATCGGTACCTGTTTCCCATCTTAAACCTGCAAAAATGATCATCATTATGCCCAGCAATATCAGCGGAACCAGCAAAGGCCTTTTACTCTCGCGAGACAGGAAAAGATCACCCAGTGTAAATGCGAAAAATATCAGATAAATGATAAAGTATATAACCATGTTTTTTAAGGCGTCATCAAAGTTTACGCTTAGCGTTTCCTAATACCCAGCCATTTTTTGAGAGTATTTTTGCCATCTACGCCCACATTACGGATAATAAAATCAACTAAAAGTAGTTTTGTGGCTGAAACAATCCATGCAATTGAAGGTATAGAGTTGTACATCTTATTTTGAATCTGCGCCTTTCGAGTGTCTCTCAATAATTCGATTTTACTCACTGAGTAACTGAGTCCTCCGGTTTTCATTTTCGCAATAGTGACCGGAAAGTACGTAGCCTCATGGTCTTTTAAGTGAGACAGAAGAAAGTCATAGTCCCCAGCAATTTTGAACGATGTGTCAAAATGTCTTTCTGTAAAAAGCGCTTTCGAATGGAAGGTTGCCTGATGTGCTAAACTCATGGCAACATTGCGAAATCGGTATTTTGTCGATTCCCATGCCGGACCGTATTCGACTTCTTTTTCACCCGGATACACGTAAATGATATTTCCGTAAGCAATCTTGTCCGTACATTCTTGTAAATATTTTACTGCTTTTTGGAGTACATCATCGCTGGCAAGAGAATCATCTGAATTAATGAAAAGCAGCCAATCACCGGTTGAAGCTATAACTCCCTTGTTCATTGCATCGTAGATACCTTTATCTTTTTCGCTAATCCAGTAGGACAAATGGTGCTGGTATTTTTTAATAATGTCAACCGTTCCGTCCGTGGATTTCCCGTCAATTATAATGTATTCAACGTTAGTGTAGGTTTGTGAGATAATGCTTTTGATGGTATTCTCTATATCATTTTCCCCGTTCCTTACGACAGTGATAATTGAGATTTTAGGCAAAGTTTCCATACCGATTAATAAGGAAAAAACCGGCGATTGAATTTACGCGCGGTGAAAAAGCTATTATAGCTGTATCTACTTACTATTTTGAGAAAACCCTAAGTATCGCTTTGAATACTAAATGTTTTTAGAGCATGTTCCCATGCGTTTTTAATAGCCAATCCTTTAATCGTAAATAGCTTATTTTCGGAAGAATTAATAGCACTGAGTATCAACAGAACTTCATTTTTCGTTATGTAAATCAAATGCTTCAGTTAACATACTTTATCTGCTTTTACATTAATTTTAAATGGTATTTTTCTTTAAAGAAGACGATATAAATCAATGTTAAAAATCCTCCAACTACTGCAAAAATAAGCGCAATAACGATTCTTTTAGGACTGCTCCTGGCTAGAGGAACCTTAGCCGGTTCTAAAATCTTAAATACAGGACGCTCCTCTTTTACCTTAATTTTGGATTGTTCAAGTTTAACAACCAAATCAGAATAAATGGATTGCGCCAGCGTGTAGTCGCTTTGAAGTCGTTGTTCCTCAATCCGCGCAACATTCAAAAAGGAATTCCGGTTGCGGTCGCGGTAACTTTGAAGCGCATATTCAGCATTCTGCTGCCGGCTTTTCGCTTCTACCACTCTTTTCTGGAGAAACGCTGCTTGGTCACTTGTTTTCGACGTCCTGTAATCTTCCACATAGTCGATCAAATAATTTTTGCTCGCCTCAACGATAATCGCTGCAATCACGGGGTCCTCCATTTCACATCCAATGGTAATAATGCCATTTTTGTTATCTACGGAAATACGGACGAGGCCGATAGCATTCGAAACTTTACCCTGCTCTTCGGGGGATAAGAAAATAATATTAGATTTTGGAAAACTGACCTGAGACTTTGCCGGAGCGGACTTAGGCCTAAATAAAGACATGAATCGGGCGTACAAACTTGGCGAGGTATCCCGGGACAAATACGCTTTCAGATCCGCATATTTTTTTCCGTTTTGATCAGTAATAGGTTGTTTAAGCAGATACAGACCAAAAGGCGTGCTGGTAAGAATGTTAGGATACAATTCCGGCACTAATTTTTCAGCACCACCCCGGTCGGCGGTAACAGCCATACTGAAAAATGAATTGTTTCCAGCCATACTATACTCCGGGAGCAGTACAGTTTGCGCAGTAAATAATTTCGGAAGTGAAAAGCTATAAAGAATGCCTAAAACTGCGAAACAGGCTGGAACAGCAATTAACAGGAAAATATATTTCTTTAGAAAAATCAGTAAATCTTTTACCGTGATCTCCAAAGTCTCGTGTTTGTTTATGTTTTGACTCACGGAAATGCGCTTATAAAATACGTATCAAAGCAATTGCCAGCGTCGTGAATAACGAGATGATGGCTAATCTCTCCCCACGCGACATTGGCTGCTCATTTCTTGGTTCTTTCATCGGTACAGTAATCACAGATCCCGGCTCAACTTTTGGATAAGAACGGAAGAAAAGAAATCTGCTCGTCCGGTGGGTCCTGCCGTTAGGATATGAAATATACATCCTGCTTTTACGCGCCCTCTCAGTGAAACCACCCGCTTGCGAAATGTACTCTTTGAAATTAAAGTTTGCGTCGAAGTTAACCACAGACGGGTTGTAAACCCCTCCCTGAATCCTTATCATCTCCGATTTTTTAGGAACGAAAAGGGTATCGCCATCTGCCAAAAGTAAATTCGCAGGTATGTTTGGTTTGGCGACGATTGCTTTTAAATCAAGTGCAACAAGTTCTCTATTTCGATAAAATCGGGCCCCTTCTATATAACCTTCTTTTTTTATTCCACCTGCTTTTGGGAACAGATCTGATATTCGCTCGAAATTGTTAAGGATCGTATAAGTGCCTGGATAAGTAACTTCACCTGTAATTGTTACAGTTTTTTGAGACTCATATCTAGGCGATTTACGGACCAGAACGATATCATAAGGAGATAGTTTGAATTTTTGATCTTCCTCATTTAATACCAGGTTGTCCGCAACATTTAAGGTGAAAATTCGTACATTCTGAGATTCAGGAAGTCCGGTAGTGTCATTTTTCACCCTTCGTGAAACTTCGATTCTGTAAGGAACACCACCTTCAGTGTAGCCGCCAGCCTGGAAAATCAAATCAGCAATCGTGATATCTTTGTAATAGTAATAAGCACCTGGATTAATAATAGACCCGTCAATGGACAGATAGGTAAACTCCTTTAAATCCTCGACGGACTTAATCGTCAAAATATCACCTGGTAAGAGGGGAATATCCGGGATCTCGTTGTTCAGCATTTTTCGCAGGTCAATGGCAACCAATCCAGTCTGAGTATCACCACTTGCCCTTTCAAGCAAAACCCTGTTTAAGAACGCCCTTTGACCGACACCTTGTGCAATGTTAATCAGATCCTTGACTGTTTTAGTCCGCTCGTCCAAAGGGTATAGGCCTGGCCTGGTAACTGCTCCCCGAATTTCAACCTGGTTAGCAATCAAATCCAATATCTTTTTTACATTATATATATCTCCATTTTTCGGCACGAATGTCGCAACTTGAGAAGAGTCAATACTCCCGATAACAAAGTTATTACCGGTGTTGCGTTGATACTGAATTAGGTCTGTGAAAGCTTCCGGCGCAAAACCACCCGAATATTTCAGAACATCCTTTAATGTTTCACCTACTTTTACCTCAAATACACCAGATTTTTTTACTTGTCCGTTCAGCTCAACCTTCACTTCATATGGGCGAATCAAAATAATATCCTGGTCACGCAATGAAACATTATCTTCAAGGCTACCATCAATCAGGAAGTGATAAAGGTCTATCTTCCTTAGAACCTTGCTGTTACGGATGATTTCAATGTTACGATACGATCCGTTTCGGTTTGGGCCGCCAGAAACATAAAGTGCATTAAAAGCTGTTGCTAGTGAAGAAACGGTGTAAGTTCCCGGGCGGACTGCTTCACCTATAATCATAACCCTGATACTTCTGACAGTTCCGAGGGTAATGTTTGAATAAGTGCCCGAACCTGGCTTGTTTAATGTTGAGTAGGCTTGTCTGAGACGATTAACAATTCGTGTATTTGCCTGCTCAATCGTTAGACCATTGACATACACCGGCGCAAGGTTCAGCATCTTTACCGTTCCTTCCGGGGTGACTTTCATCCGGAAGTTATCTACTGAATTTCCATAAATATCTACAACAAGCTCATCATCAGGGCCAAGTATGTAATTACTAGGTGTCGGAATTCTGAGGTTAGGTTCGAAAGTAGCAGAACCCCTGCCAAAAAAGGAAGATCCGAAAGTTCTGTTTAAGCGCCTTGATCTTGCTCTCCCGGCTGCTGTCGAGTCCCTCTCATTATTTGTTTCGTCATCTAACTCATCCTGATCCCCCTGTTCACGGGTTTCATCAATCTCGTCACGGTTTGGCTCATTTTGCGTGTTGTCTTTCGGAGCCTGCTGAAGACGTTTTCTGAGTGAGGTAATATCATCCAAACTATACCCCCTTTGCAAAGCAGCCCGCTCGATGTCCATATCCGACATTCCGGCATCTTTGGCCTGGTTGTAAAATTCTACGGCTTGCTGGTTGCCTATCGGGGAAGGACTTGTGGTTGCCGGCGTCTGGGGTGCCGTATTCTGAGCAAAAATTTCAAAGTTTACCAGTACCAGAAGTGCTGAGAGAATACAGGTGAGGTATTTTTTTGCTGGATAATGATAATGCATGCAGTGTATTTATTATTGTCAGACCGCCGGGATGAGCGGTGTTAGTTTAAATGATCAATTTCAGATTTGGGTAAAACTACAAAATCTTACTTTAATTAAATTTTTTAATAAAATATTGTAGATGCCAGTTTCAAACTAGGCCGTTTTTATGGCTAATTCTTTTAGTTGCGCATCGGAAATGACTGAGGGTGAGTCGATCATCACGTCGCGGCCAGAGTTATTTTTTGGGAATGCGATGAAATCCCGGATCGAGTCGGCACCTCCGAAAATGGAGCAAAGCCTGTCAAAACCAAATGCAATCCCTGCGTGAGGAGGAGCGCCGAATTCGAAAGCATTCATCAAAAATCCGAATTGCTCCTGCGCTTCTTCCTGCGAAAATCCGAGGATTTCAAACATTTTCTGCTGCAATTCCCGCTCAAAAATCCGTACTGAACCTCCGCCAACTTCAACGCCATTGATGACCATATCGTATGCATTGGCTCGAACAAGCCCTAAGTTCTGGTCCAAAAGTCCGATATCTTCCAACTTAGGACTTGTGAACGGGTGGTGCATGGCGAACCAGCGATTTTCAGCTTCTCCGAATTCCAATAAAGGAAAATCCAGCACCCACAGTACCCTATACTCATCAGGGTTGCGCAGTCCAAGCCTTGTGCCCATTTCAAGACGGAGCTCATTCAACTGCTTTCTTGCTTTGTCTGCCTGTCCAGAGAGGATCAAAAGCAAGTCCCCAGGTTTCGCATCGAATGCAACTACCCACTTTTTCAATTCTTCCTCCGTATAAAATTTGTCAACGGACGATTTGATTGAACCATCGGTATTATACCTCACGTAAATCAAACCTTTTGCGCCAATCTGCGGACGTTTCAGCCAGTCGGTCAATTCGTCAAGTTGCTTGCGGGTATAAACTGCACAACCTGGTGCGCAAATTCCCACCACGAGACCTGCGTCGTCGAAAACTCCGAAGCCTTTTCCGGAAGTTAGATCCTGGTCTTCACCTTTTAACTCGGTGAATTTCATATCAAAACGAATATCAGGCTTGTCGGAACCGTACTGACGCATAGCATCAGCATAGGTCATCCGCGGTACTTCCGGCAGGTCTATACCTTTTACTTTATTAAAAAGATGCCTGATCATTCCCTCGAAGGTGTTCAAAATGTCTTCCTGGGTCACGAACGACATTTCACAGTCGATCTGGGTAAATTCAGGCTGGCGGTCTGCACGCAGGTCTTCGTCACGGAAACATTTCACAATCTGATAATAGCGGTCAAATCCGGCCACCATCAATAATTGCTTGAATGTCTGCGGAGACTGCGGAAGTGCATAAAATTCACCCGGGTTCATGCGGCTGGGCACCACAAAGTCGCGTGCACCTTCCGGCGTTGATTTGATCAGAACCGGCGTTTCAACTTCTATAAAATTCAGTTCATCCATATAAGCCCTGGTGTGGCGGGCTACCTGGTGGCGTAGTTGCAGGTTTCTGCGTACAATGTTCCTCCTAAGGTCCAGATAGCGGTATTTCATCCGGATATCGTCGCCGCCATCGGTTTCATCTTCGATCAGAAATGGCGGTAATTTGGCAGGGTTAAGGATATTGAGTTCACGGACACGGATTTCAATGTCACCCGTCGCGATTTTATCATTTTTAGAGAGACGTTCGATGACCAGACCTTTGGCTGAAATCACAAATTCGCGGCCAAGTGAGCGGGCGGTTTCCAGAACATCAGCAGGAGTTTTGCCCTCTTCAAAAAGAAGCTGGGTGATGCCGTAGCGGTCACGCAGGTCAAGCCAGATCATCCCTCCTTTGTCGCGCACACGCTGAACCCAACCACACAACACAACTTCCTGATTAACATCTTTTAAGCCTAACTCACCACAGGTGTTTGAACGTAACATATAACTATTTTAATGCTGATATAAAGAAAGTCCCTGATAATAAATGCCGCAAAAGTACGTATTTTTAGCAAATCTAACATGCTTGTTTTATGGACGTATACAAAAGACTGGGTGGACAATTTGGGATTATTTTTGCTTCGCTGCTCTTTTGTGTGACCTGCTCCTGCGACCCTGACCCGGATCCCGATTCCGGTGTTTCCGATAATTTCGAAACGGTTCCGGTGAAGAACAATGTTACGCCCGGCATCATTGATGAAGCCTCCGGACTTGCACCAAGTATTAGTTTCCCCGGCTATCTCTGGACAAACCAGGATTCTGGCAATCCCAACTCGATTTACCTGATCAGCGGGGATGCCAAAAACATCAAGGAATATCAGCTGCCCGGCTCGTCGAACCATGACTGGGAAGATATCGCTGCTGGCCCCGGCCCGAGTAGCGGCGTCAATTATTTATATGTGGCGGATATTGGGAACAACATTTCGCCCATGACAGCCAGCAATACCATTTATAGGGTTCCTGAAATCAAAAGTCAGGATGCTTCTTTTAGCCAGGAATCGGTTGAAAAAATAGTTTTTACTTATCCCGACGGCCCGAGAGATGCGGAGTCAGTGCTGGTTGATCCGGTCACCAAGGATATTTTTATTATTTCAAAATCAGCCCAAAATACCGGCATATACCGGCTGGCGTTCCCGCAGAATGTAAGTTCATCAACAATCGCTGAAAAAGTGGGAGAGGTGCCTTCGGTTTCGGTTGCTACTTCGGCGGATATTTCGGGAAATGGCAGCGAGATCCTGATCAGGACTTATTTATCCGTATATTATTGGAAAAGAAAAGCCGGCGAGATGGTGGGTCAAACATTATCTCAACCTGCTGCCAAACAATTGAATGTTGCCCTGGAACCGCAGGGCGAAGGCATTTGCTTCGATAAGGACGGGACAGGATTTTACACTATCAGCGAGAAATCAAATTCGGGTGGTGTATCATTGAATTTTTACAAAAGAAAATAAGAGAACATGACGAAAAAAAATCTACTATCCTTCATTTTAATGCTTTTTGCATGCGCTGCCCAGGCGCAGAATGGGTCTTCCGAGAAATTTATCCGGGACAATTATTCCAAATCGGAATATGACATTCAGGTCCGAGATGGCGTAAAGCTGCACACGATCGTGTATGCGCCGAAAGATGCGTCACCTGAAAAAAAGTATCCGTTTTTAATGCAGCGGACCTGTTACAGCGTCGCGCCTTACGGGGCTGATGCGTACCCGCCGCGCCTGGGACCTAGCCCGGCTTTGATGCAGGACAAGTTTATTTTCGTGTATCAGGATGTGCGCGGCCGCTATATGAGTGAGGGTGTTTGGACTAATATGACGCCGCACATTGATCAGAAAAAGTCGAAAACGGATGTGGATGAGGCTTCGGATACGTATGATACCATCGAGTGGCTTTTGAAAAATATTCCCAACAATAATGGCAGGGTAGGGCAGTGGGGCATTTCCTATCCTGGTTTTTACACCACAGCCAGCGCATTAAGCGAGCATCCGGCATTGAAAGCTTCGTCTCCACAGGCCCCGATCTCCGATTTTTTCTTCGACGATTTCCATCACAATGGTGCATTTACGCAGGGATATTATCTGACATTCCCGGTTTTTGGTATTAAGCCGCCCAAGCCGACCACTTCTTCGTGGTTTGCGGGTGAGATGATCAAGCCGGAGCCGGATGGTTTTACATTTAATATGAAGATGGGCTCGCTGAAAAATTTTGATCAGTATTATTCCAAAAACTTTTTCTGGCAGGAAACCGTCGATCATCCGAACAAAGATGCATTCTGGCAAAAAAGGGATATTCTGCCGCATTTGAAAAACATTAAGCCTGCTTTTATGATCGTCGGCGGATGGTTTGATGCGGAGGATTTATATGGTCCGCTCAATACTTACAAGACCATTGAAAAGAATAACCCAAAAGCTTATAACACATTGGTTGTCGGGCCTTTCGGTCATGGACGATGGAGTCGTGAAACCGGACATACCTTGCATAATGACATTTATTTTGGGGATAGCATTGCTACCTTTTACCAGAATAATATTGAAGCAAAGTTTTTCAAACACTTTCTGAAAGAAGCGGGTGACGGAAAAACAGGTTTGCCAGAGGCTTATTTGTTTGATACCGGCAAAAAGGAATGGAAAACGTTCGATAAGTGGCCGGTAGCTTCTGTGGAAAAGAAAAAGCTGTATTTCCACAAAAACGGAAAGCTTGATTTCACTAGCCCGACAGAAGCCAAATCCGCGACCGAGTATACGAGCGATCCGGCCAAACCGGTGCCTTACACGGCCAATTATAAGCAAATGTCAGGTTTTACGCCTTTTGAATACATGTCGGAAGACCAGCGGTTTGCTTCAAGTCGCAACGATGTGCTGGTTTTTGAAACTGAAACATTGACCGAAGACATGACATTAGGAGGTGAAATCATGGCCCGCCTGAAAATCAGCACAACCGGTACCGACGCCGATTTTTTTGTAAAACTGATCGATGTATATCCCGGCGATGAGAAAAATCATGCTTATATGCCCGACGAGAAAACGGTTTTGGCGGGGTACCAACAAATGGTGAGAAGTGAGATCATGCGGGCGCGTTTCCGGAACAGTTTCGAAAAGCCCGAGCCGCTGGTGGCAGGTAAGGTGACGGACATTAATTTCCGTTTACAGGACGTGCTTCACACTTTTAAAAAAGGCCATAAGATCATGGTGCAGGTACAAAGCACCGCTTTCCCGCTTTTCGATCGGAACCCGCAGAAGTATGTCGAGAACATTTACAAAGCGCAGGATTCGGATTTTATTTCGGCCAAACAAACGATTTTCCACCAAGCCAGCGCCGCTAGTTTATTGGAAGTGGACGTGATCAAATAACCCCAACTAATATTTTTCGTGAAAGTTAAACTATTAATAATGAGTGTTATTGCTGCTACCGTCGCCGCTCCGGACGGTTCTTCCCAAAATCTTTCCTATCCAAAAACAACCAAGACAGACCAGGTAGACGATTACCATGGCACCAAGGTTTCCGATCCATACCGCTGGCTCGAAGACGACCGCTCGGAGGAGACGGCTGCTTGGGTGAAGGCTGAGAATGAGGTCACTTTTGGTTATCTGGAAAAGATACCTTTCCGGGAAAAGATTTTCAACGATCTTGAAAAAGCCTACAACTATCCTAAATATTCGGCGCCGCGGAAAAAGGGAGAATATTTTTATTTCTACAAAAACGACGGGCTGCAAAACCAGGCGGTGCTTTACCGGCAAAAAGGCTTAAATGGCGCACCGGAAGTTGTTTTGGACCCGAACAAGCTTTCCGCAGATGGTACCACCCGCCTCACGGTTTTTAGTTTGTCAAAAGATGGCCAGCATGCAGTTTTAGGTTTTTCAAAAGGCGGCTCGGACTGGCAGGAATATAATGTGATGGACATGAAAACCCTTAAAATGCTGTCGGATAAGGTGGAATGGGTGAAGGTTTCCGGTGCGGCATGGCAGGGAAATGGTTTTTATTACAGCCGGTATCCCAAGCCGGAAGGAAGTGCGCTGGCGGCAAAAAATGAAAATCACCAGGTGTTTTTTCACCAGATCGGTTCGGAGCAGAAGGACGACCGTCTGGTTTTCGATGATCCGGCGAATCCACAGCGTTTTCACACCGTAGGCACGACAGAGGATGAGCAATATGCTATTTTGACCGTGAGCGACCGGGGGAAGGGAAAAATCGGGAACGGGCTTTGGGTCATGAAAAAAGGCACTTCTCAATTTGTGCCTGTAAAAGAAGAAATTACGGATTTCAGTTTCGGGATCGTGGATAATGTGGGAGATAATTTCTTAGTCGAAACCAATGAAAATGCGCCCAACGGGAAGGTCATGCTGTACGAGACGGCTGCAAAAAAATGGTCTGCGGTGCTTGCGGAAAAGCCTGAGCCGCTGGAAGGTGCGGGGACAGCGGGCGGCAAATTATTCGCGTCTTATCTGAAAGACGTAACCACCCGGGTATATGTTTACGATCTGGCCGGCAAGGCGCAAAAAGAAGTGAAACTGCCAGGCCTGGGCTCTGCGAGTGGTTTTGGCGGTGAGCGGGAGGATACCTTTGTATTTTATACCTACACCTCATTCAGTTATCCACCCACGATTTTCAGATATGAAATCGCATCCGGCAAAAGCGAAATTTTCCGTGCGCCAGAGGTCTCCTTCAAGCCTGAAAATTATGAAACCCGGCAAGTTTTTTACCCTAGTAAAGACGGTACCAAAATCCCTGCATTTATCACATTCAAAAAAGGTTTGAAGCTGGATGGTACCAATCCGACTATTCTTTACGGGTACGGCGGATTCAACATTAGTCTGCCACCTTCATTCAGCCCGACAAGAATTCCGTTTTTCGATCAGGGAGGTGTTTTTGTGCAGGCCAATTTGCGCGGCGGCAGCGAGTATGGTGAGAAGTGGCACGAGCAGGGTATGAAGCTGAAAAAGCAGAATGTATTCGACGATTTCATTGCAGCGGCCGAGTATCTGATCAAAGAAAAATATACCTCGCCTGAGCGCCTCGCGATCCAGGGCGGATCAAATGGAGGTTTGCTGGTTGGTGCAGTGATGAACCAGCGGCCAGAGCTTTTCAAAGTTGCTTTCCCGGCTGTGGGTGTGATGGATATGCTGCGGTTCCATAAATTCACCATCGGCTGGAACTGGATCGCCGACTACGGCAGCGCCGATAATGCAGAAGAATTCAAGGTTTTGTACGGATACTCACCTTTGCACAACATTAAGGAGGGTGCTAAATACCCTGCAACCATGATCACCACCGCCGACCACGACGACCGTGTAGTCCCGGCACATTCATTCAAATACGCCGCCGAGCTGCAAGCCAAAGCCGGCGCAAGCTCCACCAATCCGCTACTCATCCGCATCGATACCAACTCCGGCCACGGCGCCAGCAACACCAAGAAGGCACTGGAAACGCAGGCTGATATTTATGCATTTTTGTTTAAGAATATGGGATTGGTTTGGAAATAATATTCCCACACCATATTAAAAAGCCCAGAAACATCACGTTTCAGGGCTTTTTGTTTTATTTCAATGTCACCGATAAATAATATTGCAGACAATTTACAGCCAGGCAAGTAACCGTGTGTAAATAGCAATTAATTAATATTTATTTTTGAATTAATTACTAAAACGGATCAGCTGCATGAAGCAAATTTTACTCACCATTCTTCTTTTATCTTCTCTTCAAACATTCGCGCAAACGCTGGAAAATGATCGGTTGGCGCTTGTAGCTATTTACAATAGTATGGGCGGGAGCGAATGGTATAAACAGCCAATACATCACGATGTAAAGTGGGTAGTCCCGGGCGCCCCCGGGGATAATCCTTGTGGATGAGATGGGGTTACCTGTGCCCAGGTCGACGGTCAAACTAGAATAGTTGGATTGGCGACCGGCGAGGGAATATCCGGCACAATTCCTCCTGAAATAGGAAATCTGACTGCATTGAAAGATTTGGGTTTTGTTGGAGATGAAGGCCCTTTTGTGTTTCATCCTCCTTTGGGCGGGAAAATACCGGTTGAGTTGGCCACGCTGCCAAATCTTGAAAATTTGACCCTTGTCAATAACATTTTTGATCAGGAGAGTGTCGGCCTGTTATTTACAATGACTCAGCTTAAAAACCTAACCGACACACCCTTATCGCCTTTACCCGACGCTATTGGAAACCTTGTGAATTTAGAAACTTTATCCCTTTACGGATACTACGGTGGCGTATTGGCCAAAAGTGAAAATAACGGGCCTATTCCAAAAACGATTGGCATTTGACTAAGCTTACGTCGCTTATAATTATGGATGCAGGGTTTGAGGGGTCGATTCCAGCAGAAGTAGGCAATCTTGTAAACCTGACTAAGCTTCGGATTAATGGCATGACGAAGCCAAGCGCCATTCCCGTGGAAATTGGTAATTTGATTAACCTTACCGATCTGCATCTTTCCAATAATGTGCACACGGGCACTATTCCGGCAAGTTTCAATAATTTGACAAAAATTTCTACGATAATTCTTGATGACAATCAATTGGTTGGCCCTATCCCAGATCTTTCTGCCTTACCGCCTCAAAAAATCGGGATTGCTAATAATTTCCTCAATTTTGATCAGTTAGAGCCTAACGCAAGCAGGTTCGCATATTACGCAGGACAGAGATCGGCTAAGGTGCACAAAACGAAAGATGTTCTTTCTGTGTACGCAGGCGGCACATTGTCTCGTAATAAGTATAGGTGGGTTCATGCCGGGGCGATTGTCGCTACGATCATTGGAGACAGCACTTATAAAATGCCCGAGCAGGGAAGTTACTATGTGATTGTCACCAACAGCCTGGCTACAAACGGATCAATCCTGAGTGAGGTGTTTGAGAACCCCCTGCCAGTTAAACTTATTGCATTCGAAGTCACAAACTCAAATAACCAGAACAACCTTACCTGGAAAACCAGCTCCGAAACCAATAACAAAGGTTTTGAAATTGAGAGAAGTGCCGATGCGAGGACATTTACCAAAATCGGATATGTGGAAGGAAACGGAGATAGCAACGAATTGAACAACTACCATTTCACAGATCAGAACCCTTCCAACATCACTTACTATCGCTTGAAGCAGCTTGACTACGATGACACATTTGAATATTCAAAAATCATCATGGCCAAAAGTGACCAGCAACTGAGTATTTATCCAAATCCTGCCAAAGACTATTTCAATGTGATGGGTTTGGCGAAAGAAGAGAAAATTTTGGTGATTGATCAATCAGGTAATGTAATTCTCCACGAGAAAATAGGGGTTGACGGATCAGTAAATACAGCAAACATTTCAAGCGGGATCTACAACATTGAGGTAGGCGGAGCAACCAAAAAATTATTAATTATCAAATAACAACTAAGGTAACTTTCCTTCAAAATGGTCTGAACTGATGGTGTCGGTTCAGGCCATTTTGTTATTTAATGAAACTGTTAATTCTCACATTAAATCTCAATTTATTTCTACATGCAGGATACAACAGGACGGTGCCTATGGGTAAGTTTTCTAATCTTGTGGCCTGTTCCAGAGTAGTATTCCTCTTTTCAAATCCTTTCTGGGAATATGACCTGTTACCTAAAAAATGATAAAATAATCAACTAAAAAAATATGAGCAGTTCTAAAGTAAGCCAGTATCAATACGTAAGCTATTTGTGGGATGATGAAAAGGCCGCTTCTCTTGGTGATGATCAGGTTGCACTTCTCTTGTATCGTTCCAATTTGTTAGGAGCAGATCTTCGTCTGACCAATTATGCTGGCGGAAACACCAGCTGCAAAACCATGGAGAAAGATCCTCTCACAGGAAACCCTGTGGAAGTGATGTGGATCAAAGGTTCCGGCGGAGATATTGGTACCCTTACAAGAAGCGGACTGGCAGGGCTTTACGTAGACAGGCTTCATAGTCTTAAGAACATTTACCGCGGCCTCGAATTTGAAGATGAAATGGTGGAGCTTTTCAACCATTGTATATATGATCTGAAATCGAAAGCGCCTTCAATCGATACACCCCTTCACGGTTTGTTGCCTTTCAAACACATTGACCACCTTCACCCGGACGCACTGATCGCGATTGCGGCGTCGAAAGAAGGGGAAGCGATTACCAAAGAGTTGTTCAATGGGGAAATTGCGTGGGTACCCTGGCAGCGTCCGGGCTTCGATCTGGGCTTGCAACTAGAACAGGCTTTGGCCGATAATCCTGGCATTCGTGGCATCGTTTTGGGTGGTCACGGATTGTTTACCTGGGGCGATACTGCTTACGAATCTTACATTAACACGCTGGATACCATTGAGAAAGCGTCTGAATATCTGAACGAAAACTATGGTAAGAGCAGACCGGTTTTCGGAGGCGTAAAACTGGAAAGCGAGCCGGCAGAACGACGTGCTGAAATTGCCGGTAAACTGGCACCCTACCTGCGTGGTCTGGCTTCGGAGCAGCAGGCTATGATTGGTCATTTTACCGATGATGCCCGCGTACTTGAATTCATTGCGAGCAATGATCTGGATAAACTGGCGCCACTCGGTACCAGCTGCCCTGATCACTTCCTGCGTACCAAAATCCGTCCGTTGGTTTTGGACATGCCATTTGAAAAACTGGAAAGTACCGACCAGGAAATTCTCGAACACATTCGTCCTCAGTTTGAAGCTTACCGCGCTGACTACCAGGCATACTACGATCGCTGCAAACATGATAACAGTCCGGCGGTGCGTGATGCCAATCCGGTGATCATTTTGCTGCCAGGTGTGGGAATGTTCTCTTTTGCCAAAGACAAACAAACTGCACGTGTAGCTGCGGAATTTTATATCAATGCGATCAACGTAATGAAGGGCGCCGAGGCGATTTCTTCATACGTGTCACTGCCTGAGCAAGAGGCATTTGACATTGAATACTGGTTGCTGGAAGAAGCGAAATTGCAGCGGATGCCGAAAGAAAAATCGGTTTCCCGCAAGGTAGCATTCGTGACCGGCGGCTCAGGTGGTATCGGTAAAGCCATCGCACAAAAATTGTTGCAGGAAGGCGCCTGCGTGGTGATTTCCGATATTGATGAAAAAGCTTTGGCTGAAACAAAAGCGGAATTTGATGGAAAATTCGGTAAAGACTTTTCTGCTACCACTATCGCTAATGTTCTTGATCCGGAGGCAATTAAAGCGGCAATCCACCAAACTAAATTAAAATATGGCGGTGTGGATATTGTTGTAAACTGCGCTGGTTTATCCATCTCAAAACCTTTGGCAGAAACGACCATTAAAGACTGGGATATCTTACAGGATGTTTTGGTAAAAGGCCAGTTCCTGGTTTCTCAGGAAACCGTGGCTGTGATGCGTCAGCAAGGCCTGGGAGGCGATATTATCAACATTGCCAGTAAAAACGGCATCGTTTCGGGACCTAACAATGTGGCTTACGGTACTGCAAAAGCAGCGCAGCAGCACATGACCCGCTTGCTGGCCGCCGAACTTGGCCCTGACAGGATCCGCGTAAATGTGGTAAACCCTGACGCGGTGATCGCGGGAAGCAAGATCTGGGAGAGTGGCTGGGCGGCTGGTCGCGCGAAAGCTTATGGTATTAAAGTAGAAGAATTGCCGGCATACTATGCAAAACGCACTGTTTTGAATGCTGAAATCCACACCGAAGACATCGCAAATGGTGTGTACATTTTCGTGAGCGGCTTGCTGAGCAAAAGCACCGGAAATGTGATCAATGTAGATGGCGGGGTGCCAGCGGCGTTCCTGAGATAATCAAATTTTCTAGCGATGCCAGGCCTCAAAAGCCTGGCATTTCTGTTTTAAAACCATTTTACTATGAAAATCGAGCAATATCAGATTGACCAGCACAATGACAGCCTGCTGTCGCGGCACAACAATCAGTTAGCATATACCGAAGAGCAGCTCGGTGAGCAGGGCATTAATGCGCAGGAAATTGTGAAAGCGTTGGAAGCATTCCAGGTAGCGATCCCGAGCTGGGCGCTGGGTACCGGTGGAACGCGTTTTGGGCGTTTTTCGGGCGGTGGTGAGCCACGTTCGCTGGAAGAAAAAGTGGAGGATGTTGGTCTTTTACATGCATTAAACCGGTCGAGCGGGTCGATTTCGCTGCACATTCCCTGGGACATTCCTGGTCAGGCTGAGTCGATCATTTCGCTGGCTTCTTCATTAAATCTGACATTTGATGCGGTGAATTCTAACACTTTCCAGGATCAGAAAAATCAGGAAGAATCCTACAAATTCGGCTCACTCTCACACGTGGATCCCAAAGTCCGTAAACAGGCGGTTGACCACAACATTGAAGTAATCAAATACGGAAAAGATCTAGGTTCGAAAGCATTATCAATCTGGTTGTCAGACGGTTCCTGCTTTCCGGGTCAGTCTAATTTTGTAAAGTCTTTCCAGTACACATTGGAATCTTTACAGGAAATCTACGCCGCCCTGCCCGACGACTGGAAGGTATATGTAGAATACAAGGCCTACGAGCCAAATTTCTATTCGACCGTGATCCAGGATTGGGGCAGCTCCTTATTGTTTTGCCAAAAACTGGGACCAAAAGCCGATGTACTGGTGGATTTGGGACACCATTTACCAAATGCCAACATTGAACAAATTGTAGCAACATTGATGATGGAAGGCCGCCTGGCAGGTTTTCACTTCAATGATTCCAAATACGGCGACGACGACTTAACAGTCGGCAGCATTCGTCCTTATATGTTGTTTTTGATCTTTGTGGAACTGGTCGAGGGCATGAAGCGCGCCGGCCGGGCAAGTGATACTTACGCCTGGATGATCGACGCAAGCCACAATGTGAAAGATCCGCTGGAAGATTTGCTCCAATCCGTAGAAGCGATTTTGCTGGCTTACGCACAGGCGTTAATGGTAGATCGCAAAAAATTGGAGCTGGCAAGAAGCCAGAATGACGTAGTACTCGCCCAGCAAATCCTGCAAAATGCATTCAGGACGGACGTTCGGCCATTGGTTCGCGAATCCATGAGACTGGCAGGCGGCGCGATCGACCCGATTGGATTGTTCAGGAATTTGAATGTTCGCTCGGAGTTGATGAATGAGCGGGGGAGAGTGACGGTTGCTACGGGATTGTAATTTTAATGTCAACCTGAGCGAAGTCGAAGGCGTTACTGCGAACCAGTCGCGCCTTCGACATCGCTCAGGTTGACATTATAACGACTTCCTCCGAATTAAAATAAAAGGATTCTTCACCACCGCCCTTTTATTTTCCGTAATCAGCTGCGCAGCGGTCTTGCCCATTTGTTCGTGGTCGGTGGAAATGGTGGTGATGCCGTCGAGCAGGATTTCCTTCAAAGGCGTCTCGTTATAGGAGATAATCCCGATATCTTTTCCAATCGTCAGCTGCTGCTCCCGGCACTTTTTGATCAGGTTTACCAGGTCATTTTCCTCAATCACCACATAAGCCGTATCCTTCATCGCGGTACTGTTTTCATGAAAATCGTACATGATCTCATGCTGAAATTCGTGCTGGATACAGAAAATCCGGAAACCTTTGATGATCTCCTTCGGATACCGGATAATGGTCGGGAAAATGAGGATCAGCTTTTTGTAAACTTTCAAAAGATCCAGCGCATCGTTGAGCGCGGATACAATGTCCTTTTCAAAATTCTGGAAAACAGACGAATGCTTTTTCCCGGTTAATTCCAGGTCTTTGTCCAACAAAATCAGTTTCTCCGGCGGGATCATTTTCAATGTTTCAATTGCCTCTTCTGCCTTTTCATAAAAATGCGGCATGATCACATAGTAGTCATACTCGCCCAAACTGTTCTTGATCAGGTTTTTAAAAATGTTCACATTCGAGTGATGAATGTGCAAGTCGACATTCACATTGCGGCCAATGTTCTCCACAAAAGCATTGTAAATCTGCTTCTTGTAATTACTGATTTTATTAAAAACCAGCAGGATCCGAAGCGAAGTTTCAATGTCGACGCGGTTGATAAAATACCCTTTCCCACGTACCGAAATCAGCACGCCGTCGCGGATCAGATGCTTGTAGGCTTTCTCAACAGTATCCCGGGAAAGCAGGTATTCTTCACTGAGCTGGTTAATCGAAGGAATCTTGTCGCCACGCTTTAATTTTCCCTTGCTAATCGCTTGAAGCAGCGATTTTATGATTTGCATGTACTTTGGAGCGCTTTCCTTGAATTCAATATCAAACTGAATTTCCATTAAATGTTGCGGGTTTAGGTCAGGGTAACAATAGTTTGTCTGACAAATAAAAACAACCCGCCGGGATAACTACTTTCCCGGCGGGTTGTTTTTATATTATTTCAAAAAATTATCTGGGCGAGCGGCTGCTTCTTTCGCTGGCGCCTCTTGGCGCGCCGCCTCCGTTACCACCGCGATCATTATTCCGCGGCTCTGCACTTCTTTCTACTCGCGGCTCAGATCTTCTTTCCACCTGAGGCTCCGAGCGTCTTTCGATCTGTGGTTCTGCACGTCTCTCAATCTGCGGCTCAGCACGTCGCTCGAACTGTGGTTCGGCACGTCTTTCAATCTGAGGCTCAGCGCGTCTTTCCACTCTGGGTTCAGCACTTCTGTCGCTGCGACTTGAACGATCAGGGGTTTCGTAAGAGCCTCTGCCATTTCTGTTTCCATAGTCCGGCACACTCGGTTGGCGTGACGGCTCGGTACGGTTTGGCGCTTCGTACCGATCATTTCTTGGAGAAGAATAAACCGGATCATCGCCTCGGCTGCTCCGGTTGGTTGGCGCTGTGCCATCATTCCGGCTGTTGCCACGATTATTATAGTCAGCATTATCACGTCCACCACGGTTCGGGCTCGCATCGATCACGCCACCGCGACGTTCAGGCGCATTTCTGTAATCCCGATCATTTCCGCGAGAATTATACCGGTCATCTCCACGACTGTTTTCAGCCACAATCACACGTCCTCTTCCGCTCGGACTGGCATCGATGGTTCTGACAGGCACACTTCTGCGGGTAACTCGTTCAATTTCATCGCGTCTCGGGCCGTACACATAAGTCCGGTTGTTGCTTCGGTAATAATTGTTGACGATCACAGTCTGGTTGTATACCCGTGTAATCCGTCTTTGGGGTACACAGTAGCTGCGCCAGCCACGGTAGGTAATGTAGCGTTGCGGAACGAAATTCCACCAGAAGGACGGCGGGTTGAAATTAATGTTGATGCTGATACCAGGGCCTAGGGGAGCCCAGCCATAGTAATCGCCACCCGAACGCCAGTTCACCCACGCAGGTCCCCACTCATAGTCGGGTACCCAGAACCAGCCGTTATAATCGTCAAAAGACCACCGACCGTAGTGGAAAGGAGCCCAGCCCCAGTCATAATCCGAAACCCAGGTATTACCATATTCCGTTACTTCCCAATAACCGTTGGTAGAGTAGGGTTGGAAGCCACGGTCCACGTCAGGAATCCAGACAGAGCCGTATTGCGGGTTGCGCACCCACCTTCCGTAAGGCGATAATTCGTCGTAAAAAGTTTGAAAAGAAACGGAATATCCCGGCTGCGCTTTGGTTTGATTAGAAACCGCAACACCGCAAAGCAAGAAGCTGAGCAAGCAGAGGAACCGAAGTGTACGCATGGTGTTCATGGCCGTATGTTTTAAATTGTTTTCTGTTCGTAAAAATCGTTTCTTGGACACTACATTTTACGAACGGTTTAAAGACTCTGAAATACATTAACAAGCGTTAACACTATACAGAAATTGCATCATGATAAACCCTGAAATCCTCCATGATGAGCTCGTTTTTCAAACCGCCCGGAGCGGAGGAAAAGGAGGTCAGAATGTAAATAAAGTTGAAACGAAAGTTGAGCTGAGGTTTGATATCAATTCGTCCAATATTTTGTCGGACGATCAAAAGAACATACTTAGCGAAAAGCTTGCCAATAAGCTGACAAACGAAAAAGTCCTTGTCATCTACCACCAGACTGAGCGCTCGCAGCTGGCTAATAAAGAGAAGGTTATAGCCAAGTTTAATCAGCTCGTCCGCCAGGCATTTGTCGTGCAGAAAAAGCGAAAAGCGACCCGGCCGACATTGGCCTCAAAAGAAGAAAGAATGAAGACAAAACAGCGCAATGCGATTGTTAAATCTTTGCGTAAAAGGTCTTTTGAAGAATAATTCCGTATTTCCCTGACATTCAAATTTACTCCATGCCTTCCGCTATTTCGAGCCAGCCCAAATTCAGCGCAGTGCTTACACTTCCGGTTATCGTAGCCTCACTGGGTTATTTTGTCGATGTGTATGACCTGCTGCTATTCAACATTGTCCGTGTACCAAGTTTAAAAGACTTAGGTCTGACTGAGGAAGGTATTTCGAAAATCGGCGCGAGCATTTACAACTGGCAGCAGGCGGGCCTTCTGATCGGTGGATTTATGTGGGGGATTTT
Organism: Dyadobacter luticola; assembly: GCF_005860805.1. Taxonomy (GTDB): domain Bacteria; phylum Bacteroidota; class Bacteroidia; order Cytophagales; family Spirosomataceae; genus Dyadobacter; species Dyadobacter luticola. Next base: position 1,044,456 of record NZ_VCEJ01000004.1, read on the forward strand.
GGGCGATAAGTTAGGCCGAAGATCCGTTTTGTTTGGTTCAATTTTGACTTATTCATTAGCCAACATTGCCTGCGGATTTACCAATAACATTGAAGTTTATTCTTTTCTAAGATTCATCGCTGGGCTCGGTCTGGCTGGCGAACTGGGTGCAGGCATTACATTAATTGCCGAAATTCTCCCCAAAGAGTTACGGGGATACGGCGCTTCGGTCGTAGCCAGCGTCGGTCTTGCAGGGGCCATCGCAGCCTTTTTTGCCGTAAAGTTGACCGACTGGCGCACGGCATATTTTATCGGCGGCAGTATGGGGCTGGTGCTTTTGGTTTTGCGGATCAATGTGCTGGAATCCATCATGTTCAATAAAAGTCTGGAAAGGCGCGGAACAAAGCCGGTACCCTGGTGGACTATTTTTACAAGCTGGTCAAGATTTGTGAGATACATGCGCTGCATGGGTATTGGCTTGCCGACGTATATGGTAATCGGGATTTACTCCACATTTGGCAATGAATTTGCGAAAGCACTGGGTATTTCTGCTGAAATCCAGGCAGGTACCTGCGTGCTGTACACTTACATTGGCATTGTTACCGGTGACTTTTTCAGCGGGATATTAAGTCAGTGGCTGAGGTCCCGGAGGAAAGCGATTTTGTTAATGATGACCATGACATTTGCCGGGGTAATCTGGCTTTTGTACGGAGGAATCCACTCTGCAACAACACTTTACATTTGCTACGCCTGGCTTGGTTTCTCAATCGGCTACATTGCCATGTTCCTGACTACCACGGCCGAGCAATTCGGCACCAACCTCCGCGCGACGGTTACCACTTCGGTTGCCAACAATGTCCGCGCGACGGTATTATTAACGTTACCACTTTTTCAAATGCTGAAAACTTCGCTGGGCGTTTTGCAGTCGGGTGCAGTAGTAGGCATTCTCTGCTTTTCGCTTGCCTTGCTTTCACTATCCAGAATGGAAGAAACCTTCGGCAAAGACCTGGATTACGAGGAAGTTTAGTGGCTAATCTTCGGTAGGTTTCGTGCCAAAAATCAATTTATCAGGCGTAGGATATTCCAGCAGTTTCGAAAAATCCGTTTTCCAGAAATCCAGATCAAGCAGACGTCCCTGAATGTCCTGAGTTAAGGTGATCACTACTGGTGTATCGTCAATGTCGACATATTCCACCTGGATCAGATCGCCCGCATAATTGTTCGGATCACCCCCGAGGCTGATGCTACCCATTTTCCCATCCTCGTATTCGTCCACTTCATTATTGAAAGGATATTTAGCCGGGTCGAAATTCAGCTTTTGCAGCAGGAAGTAGATCAGGTCTTTTTCGTCCTGGCGTATCGGGCGGATTTTGCTCATATTTCAAGATTTAAGATACTGCTTTCCCCCGCCACTGCTCCGCTTTTCTTCCCACAAACCAAAACGAAAGTGCCAGCAAGGCGAAGAAGATCCCCTTGTTGGTGCGGTCCCAGAAATATTCGAAATAGCGGGTGTAAATGTTGACGAGGAAGAAAAAGAGGCAGAGATCGCGGAGAACATCCAGCTTGTTTTGGATAGAATAATAAAGTAGCCCCGCGATGACTAGGGTAAATGCTGCTGCCCAATACCAAAAATGGCTCTGCTTCAATACTTTCCAGCCGCTTAGATCATCATAATTTCCAAATATCGATAATGTCCAGGCCGCCAGTAAGAATAAAAACAGGCCGATCGAGTAGGTGATGTCACTCAAAAACTGAGCATTTTTTATCCGTGAAAGGGGCCACGATAATGCCCAGACGAAAAGCCCGAACACGGTCATTCTCAAAGGATAATTCATTCCCAAAAACCGATAACTGCCGTGCGCCCAAAAATGTGTTTGCGCTCCCCACCAACCAGCCAGGGACAGTATGGCAACAGTCCATAAAAGGGTAGATTCAAGAAAGACCGCGATGCTGCCGTAAGCGATCGTGGCGATCAGCAAAGGAATGGCGTAGTTACTGTTTGGATTCGCAAAGCTCCTCGTCCAGTAAGTAATTGCGATCGCGACCGTGAGAATGATGGTAATGTTGTATGCCTCAGTGCTGGCACGTATACTTTTTGATTTCAGCTTTCTTCTTCTGGCGAGATAAATGAATAATGCCGAAAGCAGCGCAAATCCAACGCCTACGATACTTTCCGAAAATCCCCATCTTTTACGCAGCAGCTCGATCCATTTTTCATCAATAACCAAAGCGCCGAACGCCAGCAGACCGCACGAAATCGCCGAAATCAATGCGTAAATCGCGATGGCGTCTACATTTGAATTCCGCAGTTCAATGCTGGCCCTGAGCTTGTCGGCAACTTCTTTGGATACGGTTTCTTTTTCTTCCCAATACCGGATCGCCTTTTTTACGACCTCCGCCTCTTTTTTGTCTAGCTCCATTAACTTTTTAGTGCGCTAATTTTTTTGTTCCGGAATTCCAGCAAAAGCTATTCCGAAGGTTACAAAAAAGCCCGGACAAGCCGGGCTTTTCAAGTTATTTTTTTAATCCTGATAAAAACTCGACAACATCTCTGATCTCTCTTTTCGACATAATCGATCCCATCGGCGGCATACTGGAAGGTACATTCTCCCTTTTTGCAATTCGGGAAGTGGCGATTTTCAGAGGTTCCGCTTCCGATGTTTTGAGGATCAGCTCGTGCTCATTTTCAGCCGAAAGAATCCCGGCTGCGCTGGTACCATCTTTCAATGTCAGCATCACCATTCCAAAACCCGGGGATAACCTCGCGCTCGGCTCGACCAATGCCTGCAAAATCTGCTCGCGGGTCAGCACATTGCCAATGTTGGAAAGATTCGGTCCTACTTCACCGCCTTGCCCGCCGATCGAGTGGCAGCGTACGCATTCTGCTGCGGAACTCGTGAAAAAATAGCGACGACCCAGCTGAGCATTGCCACCAAATAATGCGTCCTGGAAATCGGCTACCGTCGCGCCGGCAGAGCGCATTGGCGCCAGTTTGGAAATCAGCGCCGCGGATTTAGTGGAATCCACAGCTTCACCCAGATCCAGTGCCAGGCTTGGCGGCAGCTTCTTGTCCGTCATTTTACCGATCAGATCCGTGAAGATCGCCTCGGTTTTGTCCACCGGCAAACGGCCGAGCACGCGCATCATTTGCTGCTGCTCGCGAATACTTCCTTTTTCAAAGATCGTTTTCGAAATATCGGTCAATGTTTCTTTCGACATCGAAACGCTGCCCACCATACCCAGTGCCGCAGTGCGAACATCCGCGTCCGGATCGGTCATGCCTTTTTTCATCACCGTCTCCATATCCGAGTATCTCAGCGCATTCAGAGCAACCAGCATAGCAGTTCTTACTTTCGCATCCTTGCTGTTTTCCAGGATCTTAGCCAGCGCAGCATTGTTTTCGGTCACGCCAAGGTTAGTAAGCATTTGCGCCGTAGCGATTTGAATTACTGGCTCATTGTCGGCCAAAAGATCAGCAATGATCGGCTGCAACTTCGCTTTCACCTGTGCAGGATTTCTTTCCATCGGGCCACGGTAGCGGCCATCCACACGGTCCATCACCGACGGGCTTGCCCAGGTTCCCAATGTTGCCAAAGCCTCGGCGCGCAATTCCTTGTCTACATCTTTTCTTTTCGCAAAAGCGATCAGATCATTCAGTTGCGTTTCACCACCCACCCGCAATGCGGCATTGATAGACCGGCGAAGAAGCGGCTCAGAGGAAAATCTTTTTTCATTCAATGTAGCAGCCAAAGCCGGAAGTGCAGCCGGGATCGACAGATCGTCATTGATTCCACGTGCGGCTTCTGCAACAATGTATTCGTCTTTATCCTGCAAAAACAGACTGATTTTTTCATTCTTCATCCTGCGCAAAACCAGCACACCAGCAATGCGAAGCGATTTCTCGGGGCTGGTCGACAAAGCAGCGATCGGCTCGACCACGCCAATGCGCGACAATGCCAGAACTGCCACGTGTCTCAGGTAAACATCCTCATCATTATTGGCCTTAATCATCGCCAGCAAAGGAGTCACCGCATCTTTGTATGCGATCCGGCCGAGTGCCTGCGCTGCGTAGAATTGCACCCGAGGATTTTTACTCGATAACATCGGTACAAGCATAGGTCCGGCTTCGGCAATGCGTTCGTCACCTAATACTTTGGCTGCCTGAACGGTAATTTCTTCATCCGAATCTTTCAACAAAGCCAGCAGGCTACTTCCATAGGATTTATCTTTTCTCGTTAACTGACCCATACCCCAGATACCGTGAATACGGCCAAACTGGTTTCCAGTCTGCGCAATGGCCTTTGTCAAAACCGGTGCACCTTTTGCACCTCTCGACGCCAGTTCGAACTGCGCTTTCTGGCGAATCCGCATATCTTCATTTGAAAGCAGCGACAACAACATATCGTCATTTTGCTTTGTGTAGTCCAGCTGGATCAGCCTTTTTGTTTCCAAGCGGATCGCTTTCAAATCGTTTTTATCATCCGAAACATCCAGTTTCCACACACGTCCCGCATTTTTCGTATCCCAACCATTCAGCCAGTCAGCCACATACAATGCACCATCCGGACCGAAACGGATGCCGGTTGGCAGGATACCAGTTAAAATGTTTTTTTCTCCATTCAGGACAAATGAAGCGCCTTTTGGTTTCAAACCAAATGACCAGATCGGAGACCGAGCAGGGTTACCTACGAATTCAACAAGGAAAAACTTGTTTTTCCACTCCTTACCCAGCGCAGTTCCCGGATTGTACTGCATCCCGGTCGGACCATTGTGGAAATTCTGGATTGGCGGGATAATGTAAGCCGCCTGACCATTCCAGCGCGGTTTGAAAAGCTGCTCGTCCATCCACACTTTATAGCTATTGTTCTTAGGATCAGTATACTTACCATACTGCCAGTTAGATCTCCAACCCGCATCCGAACCTTCTACAACGTGCACCAAACGCTCACTTTCGCCCGGGTGATCACCATCATTATCGGAGCTGATAAGGTTACCATATTCGTCAAAAACAAATTCGTGCGTATTCCGCAGCCCGTGGGCAAAAATTTCAAAATTGCTTCCGTCGGCATCGGAGCGGGCAATGATACCCGAGTTGGGATGCTCATGTTTTACACCTTCGGCCGTGGTAATGTTGGCGCCAATATCACCAATGTTCCAGTAAATTTTTCCATCCGGCCCCTCGATCGGGTTGGACATTCCGTGGCCACTGAAACCAATGTGCACGCCGTAACCGTGGCTGATCGATGTTTTTTCATCCAGCACACCATCACCATTGGTATCTCTCAGTCGCCACACATCCGGCGCAATAGCTACGAATGCATCTTTGGCGCGGATCAGCAGACCGCCAGCAACGTCACTTACTTCATTAAAAAAGTCATTCAGAATTCTGGTCGATTTATCGGCGATACCATCATTGTCCGTATCCTCGATTTTCCAGACTTCGTCTTTTTCGACTGCCAAATCTTTCCAGTCATGAGAACCGTCGCCATTCAAATCTTTCAGCCAGCTGTTTTCCTTGCTTTTTTCAGGCGCAAAAGTCGAGTGCAGGAAAGCGCGGCGGTCTTCCACGGTTTGCAAACCGATAGAAGCAGTCATCCAATTCTGATGTCCGCGGATATCAAATTCCGAATTTTTCTGGCGGTTGGTACGGTTGAGATATACATTGCCCATATCGTCCATAGCAATAGCTACGGGGTCAGGCGCAAGTGAATCCGACGCCCAAAGTTCTAGTTTTAGGCCATCAGCCAGTTTCACAGCAGTTTTCTCACGAATTTCTTTGGCACGTGCCTTTCCGGTTGCAGCATCTTCTTTCACCACCACCGCAGTGCTATTCGTCTTGGAAGTCGGCCCCGTCGAGGACATTTTCATGCAGGACACTACAAGCGTCGTGACAGCTGCAGCCAGGATCAGGGATTTTTGTAAAGGTTTTTTGGGAATCATTGAGACTATGTTTACACAGGGTTTGATCGATCTTTAAAAGATCAGGGGTTTAAATAAAGATACAGGTAGCTATTGTTGGAAGCTGGGAGCTCATCATGATTAACGTATTAATGAAGGCTGGTTGAAAACAACTCCCGAGCACTGATCTCGAAATCCGCTAAAACCGGCGAGGCAGAGCAGATATCTTCTTCGGTGCAGATTTTGACATTTTTTCTGGAAGTATAGACATACACAACTTCATTTTCCGGGTAAATGTGCCAGACAACTTTCACATCGGCTTGAAAATATTCCGCAAGTTTTTCTTCTACTTTTTCGGCATCGTCATTGTGAGAAATGACTTCGATCAAGAATTCCGGAATTGGTTCTTTTTCGGAAACAACCGATTCGTCTATTTGAGGTCCGCTGAAATAGGCAAGATCGGGGCGCCGCATTTGGATGCCGCTCAGCATGACATCCTGCTCCATGATGAAAGCGCCACCTTCTGAAAATGAACTAGTTTTAAAAAATAACTGCTGCAATCGTCTTATAATGAACAAATGCTTTTTCTTCATTTTCTCGAACCTGATGATTTTTCCGTCGTTCCATTCATATTTGAATCCGTCGACCGGCTCCCATTGAGTGAATTCCTCAAAGGTTCTTGGTAAGACGGATGAAAGGGAACGAAGTATCATAATCGGGCTGCCATTATCAGGTAAACTTAATCAAATCTCAAAAACATCTCAGCATTTGTAACTGTCTCTTGTACAATTATCCCTCAAAACAATTCCAATTGCCCGCTGTCGCCTTTCGGCTTTTTGGCCTTTCCCATGACGGTGCGGCCGTCATATTTCCAGGAATTGTCGCGCTCCTGTTGCACAATGTCGTTGAAACGGTTATTTGGCTGAAAATCTTTTTCCAGCTGTACCGACACTTTAGAAAGATTTTTTAAAGCTTCCGCTTTGTCGCGCTCACCCATTTTGGCTTTCTGAATCGCTTTATCCAGGGTCATGATCGACTCGTCGTAAACTTTGAGCGGTACCGGAAAAGGGTGCCCGTCTTTTCCGCCGTGGGCAAACGAAAATCTGGCAGGGTCGGAAAATCGGGACGGTGTACCATGGATGATTTCGCTAACCAACGTTAATGATTGGATCGTCCGCGGGCCGACACCTTCGAGCAGCAAAAGCGATTCCATATCCTGAACCGGATTGTCGTGTGCCAGCGCCAGAACTGCGCCGAGTCTTTTAAGGTTAACATCCTCAGCACGCACATCGTGGTGACCGGGCATCACGAGTTTTGTCACTTCCCGCATAATCCTGCCCGGATTTTCTTTGGTAAGGTCCAGAATTCCCGACCGCGTCGGAGCCGCCGCTTTATCTGTCAGGTTGAGAATATTGCCCTGATTTTGACCATAAATAAAAGTATGCGGCTCCTCGACGAAGGACTTTATGTCGGGAGAGTGCCAGTGATACCGCCGTGCCAGCCGCTCATCGGTATTCATACCTTGCTGAATTACGGACCAGCTGCCTTCCAGCGAAAGCACAAACGAATGCAGGTACAACTGAAAACCGTCCTGAATCGCGGTATTATCAACTTTTGCGGAAAGCTTGCTGCTGTGAACAAGCAGGTCGCCATTTAAGCCAGTTTTTTCCGCAATCGCCAGCAGCTCAGCGGGTGTAGCTCTTGAATGTTTGCCACGTCCACCGCATATATAAATGCCAAGCTCTTTGGATTTCTGGTTGACAGACTTTTTCAAAGCGCCCATTACCGAAGTCGTAATCCCCGACGAATGCCAGTCCATACCCAGCACACAGCCCAGCGACTGAAACCAGAAAGGATCACTGATTTTTTGCAAAAAAGCATCCCGCCCGTATTCCATCACGATGGATTCGACGATAGCGCCGCCCAGGCTGCTCATGCGCTGCGCAAGCCAAATCGGCACTTTGCCGTAATGCAGGGGTAAATCGGCGTGACCACTTTTCATAACTATCTAAATTACGAAAAATAAGGAAATACAGCGCAAACGCCGGTTACAAGCCGGACAGCCGATTTCTCAATGGTATAATTTTTTGTTAAAATGCACCTTCAACAGCTTCTGAACATTCACCACAATAAATGGCTATCCAGGTTTTAATCACATTAGTGCTCGTTTTGCTCAACGGTTTTTTTGTGGCAGCTGAGTTTGCAATCGTCAAAATCAGGGCTTCGCAGTTGGAGCAAAAGGCGCAGGAAGGAAACAATATGGCGATCCTGGCAAAGAAAATTGTCGCCAACCTGGATGGTTATCTTGCTGCAACTCAGTTCGGAATTACACTGGCGAGCCTTGGTCTGGGTTGGATAGGGGAGCCGGTCGTTTCCAAAATGATCATCGGCGCGATGGAGCTGGTGGGACTTTCGGTAGACCCGGAACTGGCACACCAAATCGCCCTGCCGACTGCTTTTGCCATCATTACCGTTTTGCATATTGTATTCGGTGAGCTGGCCCCAAAATCCATCGCAATCCAACGTCCCGAAGCCACGACATTGGTTTTATCGTATCCTTTACACGGCTTTTTCCTGGTTTTTAGGCCGGTAGTATGGATGCTCAATGGTATAGCCAATTTTATTTTGAAAGGTATCGGTATCTCGCCGTCGCATGGCAGCGAGGTGCATAGCAGCGACGAATTACGCTATCTGGTTCAGCAGCAAAAAGATAGCGGAATGATCGAGGCGGCGGATTATGACCTGATTAAAAATGCATTCAATTTTTCTGAAAGAATTGCGAAGCAGATTATGATCCCAAGACCGCAGGTGGTGGGGATTGATATCAATGATTTTAATGAGGCAAAACTGGAAAAGATCATCGAGGAAGGCTACTCGCGCATTCCGGTATATGAGGATACGTTAGATCAAATCGTCGGGGTGCTGCATTTGAAAGATCTGTTGTTAAAAATGCGGCAGGGAAAAGAAATTGTGCTTTCCGAGCTGGTAAGGCCTATTTCTACGGTGCATGAATCGAAACCAATCGGTGCTTTGCTCCGTGATTTTCAGGTGAACCGCCAGCAGATGGCTGTGATTATTGATGAATATGGCGGCGTCGACGGGATCGTGACGATGGAAGATATCCTGGAAGAATTGGTGGGAGAAATCCAGGATGAATATGATAATGAGATACCTATCGTCAAAAATGAGGCTGATAAAACTTATACCGTCCAGGGCGCGGCTTCGATCACGGATTTGAATGAAAAACTACCGCACGACATTACAAAAAGGGACGATTATGAAACTTTGGCGGGTTATCTGATCTGGAAATTCGGTAGGATACCGGCGGTGGGCGAGAAGCTAAAAACCAAGCATTACGAATTTACAGTACTTAAAAAGCACCGCAGTACAATTTCGCAAGTGAAAATCACCATGCTGGACACCTCCAATACGATGTTCTGATCAGGCGTTATTGTAAAGTTTCAAAACTGTCTGCCGCATTTTCCTGCCCGTATCATTTAGTAAAAATGCTACCGCTTCGGCCATATCTGCGCCAGGAATCCATTTGTCAAAATCTGCGTCGGGCATCGCTTTACGGTTATCCGGCGTATCGATAATGCTTGGCACGACCACGGAAGCAGTAATGTTTTTCGGCTTGCCCTCCGCATTGATCATCTCCGCCATTTGAAATAACAAAGACTTGGAAAGCGTATAGGCAAAGCTTCCGGCACCCTGCTCAGCGACCAAGGCTGGTCGTGCTCCGATAAAGATAAATTGTCCGCCGCCATTTTTCTCAAAATGCGCTTTCAAAGGTTTTACCAGGTGAAATGCAGTCAGGAAGTTCATGGTGACCATTTTTTCAATGTCGGCGTCGCTGGTATCCGAAAGTTTGCCCATGGCAAAACCACCAGCCAGAAATATTCCGGCGCTGATTATACCTGCATTTTCAATCGCATTTTTTACAAAATCTTCGGATTGCTGCGCATCGGATAAGTCTGCGGTGTAGCTCTTGACGTTATTCAGATCGGCATAAGCCTGCGCTTTTCCCTCCCTGACATTGATATGCAAGCCGTAATCCAACCCGGTCAGTTTCTTCACCACATCCTGCCCCAGATTTCCGGTAGCACCGCTAATTAGTACCTGATTTTTCATGAAAAATGGCTTGACTTAGAATTTCAATGTTTATTATTTGGCAAGAATGTCAATCAGGAATTTCCGGAAAGGCTCTGCAAATTCTTTTCTTTTTAATGCAAACTCGACGGTCGTTTTCAGATAATCCAGTTTATCACCGATATCATGGCGCTTTCCTTCAATGTGGTGCGCGTAAATGTTCTCCCGTTTTAAAAGAAGCAGCAGCGAATCCGTCAGCTGGATTTCGTTGTTTTTTCCTTTCGGCGTTTGCTCGATGGTACTGAAAATTTCAGGTGTTAGAACATACCTTCCAGCAATTGCAAGATTGGAAGGAGCCAGATCGATCGCAGGTTTCTCCACCAATGTGCTCAGTTCCAGGATAGAATCACTCAATGTTTTCCCACCCACAATACCATAGCGGTTTACTTTGTTAGCAGGCACTTCCTCCACCGCGATCACCGAGCCGCCATATTGCTCGTAAGTATCCATCAACTGCTGGGTTACCGGGATCACAGAATCCATGATGGTATCTCCCAAAAGAACCGCAAAAGGTTCATTGCCAACGTGATGGCGGGCATAGTAAATCGCGTCGCCCAAACCATTTGCCTCTTTTTGTCTTACAAAATGTACATTAGCCATATCCGCCAGTCTGCGCATTTCATTGAACCACAGCAAATCTTCCTTTTCTTCCAGCCGACTTTCCAGCTCTACATTGCGGTCGAAATGGTCTTCGATGGCGCGCTTGCCCTTTCCGGAAATGATCAGAATGTCCTCAATACCAGAATCTACCGCTTCCTGAACCACGTATTGAATGGTCGGAATGTCGATGATCGGCAACATTTCTTTGGGCATCGATTTGGTGGCTGGCAAAAATCGGGTACCAAGTCCCGCAGCAGGAATAACGGCTTTACGAATCATAATTTGGCTTCTGGCCGTCAGCTAGTGCATCCGGCATTTAATGTTAGAATATCTCTGTTTATTTATTTCTCTTAACTTTCAACCTCTCGGCTAAACCACAAAAGGCTTAATTACCCGCGCATTATATTTTTTCAACTCCACAAAAAGCTGGTTCAGCATATCGTCATCACGATAAATCCCAATGATCGTGCCGCCCGAACCGGCGAATTTAGCGGAAGCACCGCAAGCCCTGGCCGCATTGATCAACTTTTTGTTGGACTCGGGAACATTATAGATCTTACAGCGCAGGTCAAAATTTTCATTCATTAACTGGTGCAAATCATCGGACCGGCCTTCCATGAGCGCCTTTTTTCCATCCTCAGCTTTTTGCGCGATCTGTCCCAGCACATCCATTACCAGTTCCTCGCCACGATCGTAGCGGGTCCTCACATCGCTGTGAACCTTGCCGGAAACCTTGCTCAGGTTGGTATTGTAAGCCACATACAGCTTTGGAAGCAGCTCAGGATTAATCCTTTCATACTTCCCGTGGCCTTTTTCTAGGATCATCTGTTTATCAAAATCCATGTAAACACAACCCTCGTAGCATTGAATTACACGGTCCTGCAAACCAGCCGTAATACCCAATTCCTCTGTCTCAGTCACCATCACCAGCTGCGGCAGGATTTCCAGCGGAATTTCGACTTTATAAAATTGCATCAAGGCGCGAAAAAGCGCCACCACAATCGCGCTGGATCCCGACATGCCCACCTGGCGCGGTATCGAAGACCGGTACCGGACTGTAAAATTACGGTTCGGCAGCCGGATACCCTGCTCTTCGCAGTAGTCGCCAAATTTTTTAATACCTGCTTTGATCAGCGGAATACCACCATTATACCCAAGCATACTCACGGTATCGCGCAGGTGAAAAATGCTCCTGAATGTGCTCAGATCCTGCGGCTGCGCTTCAATGTGCAGCTCGGGCGATTCGTAAAGCGAGATGGAGGCACCAAAATTTCGTACTGAAATGGAGATCGTTTTTCCGTAAAACCCGTCGGAAGGATTGCCTAATAACCCGGCACGGGCATAAGCGCGCGTTTCAATGATCAATGTGAAAGTCTTTTTTAACCAAAAGTAATAATTAAAGGACGACAGAACTGCGCTTTGCCCTGATCCGCTGCAAAATTTGACGCTGCCTATAAAGCAAAAAAGCGCGATAAAGTTACTTATCGCGCTTTTTCAAAATGTATATCTATTATTGCTTTGCAACCTGAACATTGGCGATCAGCTTCACATCGTCGCCAACCACTACACCGCCAGCCTCGGTTACTGCGCTCCATTCAAGACCATATTCTTTGCGGTTCAATTTTCCGGAGATCTCGAAACCTGCTTTGTTGTTGCCATAGAAGTCGGTCATATTTCCGCCGTACTCCACTGCAAATTCAAAAGGTTTGCTGACACCACGAATGGTCAGGTCGCCTTTCAATGTAAATGTATCATCCCCCTTTTTTGCCAATTTTCCGGTATAGGAAAGTTTTGGGTGGTTTTCAGCATCAAAGAAATCGGCCGATTTCAAATGTGCGTCACGTTGAGCCTGATTGGTATCAATGCTGTCCACGTCGGCTGAAAAATGTACGGTAGCTCCGTCAAAATCATCTCCTTCCGATTCCACGCCGCCTTCAAAGCTCTTGAATGCACCGGTTACGGTCGAGATCACAAGGTGTTTTACTTTAAACTGGATTTCTGAATGCGTTGGGTCAATTACCCATTTTGTAGTTGCCATGACTTTTTAATTATTTATATGTATTGACATTTAATGTAACTACATCTATTGTGCACTAATAGTTCGCGAGACGAAAAAAATCCTGAAAATAATTCTCAGGATTTCAAAGGTGTCAGTTTGCCTAGTTTACAGGCATTGTAAAAATGCTGGGATCGATTTTTGGATTGACTTCCAAGGTTTTAATCGCAAGCGCCATCGTCGTACCAGGCATGGCGCTGGTCGTCACTTCGGATTTGAAAGGATAGGTAACGCCGTCAACCTGCCTGAAATCGGATTGCGTATTTTCCGACGTCACATCCTGCCCGTTCATGTTGGCGTGTACGATGATTTTCAGGATGTAAAAAGTGTCTTTTGAAATGTAATTCAATCGTTTGATGCCGTTTTTCAATGTCATCGACACTTTGTAAACTTTCGCTCCTGCCAGGTCTTCCTCGCCATCGAGCGTAAGTATGTAACCTTTTTCCTTATAATTATAAAGTCCGGTCAAATCCGTTTCAGCCGCCATCGACTTGATCGCTTCTTCCGGCAACGCAGTCGCTTTGGTCTGCCCGGTCATCGGGTTAATCGCCCAGCCGGTATTCCCATTGATGGCTTGAACCACGGTCATGCCCTGCACAGTAGTCTCACTTCTGAACCCCTGATCCTGAATAATCGTCGTCGTGATCGGCACTTTCATATTCATCACATCCATATCCGCCGTAATTTTCATGCTTTTCAGCTTCGAAAGCTTCTCGGCTCCACCCATCGCTTTTATGTGCTTGGCGATGATGTCGTCGAGGTTTTGGGCAGTTATCACATTAAAACAGCTTGTTATAAGGACCAGAAAAAGGATTTTCGGTATGGTTAGTTTGCGCATGATTTATAAAGTAATTTTCTTTTTGAACTGCTACCTGCTGCCAATATTGTAATTAATGTTGACTTATGCCCAATAAAAAACGAGCGGATGTTTTACACCCGCTCGTTTCAATGCTGCTTTATCTTAAAATGCTTAGTTTTTCAAAGCTTCTGCACCACCGACAATTTCAAGGATTTCCTTGGTGATTGCGGCTTGGCGGGTACGGTTGTAAACCAGGCGGAGATCTTTCAGAAGTTCCTGCGCATTTTCAGTTGCTTTATCCATGGCCGTCATACGTGCACCTTGCTCGGAAGCATTGGATTCCAGAACGGAGCGGTAAAGCTTGATTTTCAAAGATTTCGGGATTAACTCGGCGAGAATTTCTTCTTCACTTGGCTCGAAAATGTAATTAACCTCCGGTTTTTTTGTTTTGATCGATTTGTCCTCACTTGGGATCGGCAGGTAGCGATCTGCGTGGATGATCTGGGTAGCAACGTTTTTAAATTCGTTATAAACCAAATCCACAGCGTCATAACGTCCCTCAGAAAAATCCTTCATGATTTCTTCGGCAGCGAGTTTCACTGTGACGAAGTTCAGGCGGGAGAAAATATCGGTATATGAGGTATTTACTTTAAAACCGCGGCGGACAAATGCCTCAGCGCCTTTTTTACCTAATGCAAATATTTCAACATTACCATTGCGCGCCTGAAAAGCATATTTCTCTTCGATCAGCTGCATGGTGGCTTTTATGATATTGGTATTAAAAGCACCGCACAATCCGCGGTCAGAAGTAACCACGACGATCAAAACTTTATTGACAACGCGGGCAGTTTTTAAAGGGCTGTCTGCTGAACTTTCTGCTCCCGAGGAAACAGTGGAAAGCATTTCGCCCAGTTTTTGCGCATAAGGACGCATTTGCAGGATACCATCCTGTGCCCTGCGCAGCTTAGCTGCCGCCACCATTTTCATGGCTTTGGTAATTTGCTGGGTGCTGTTAACCGAAACAATCCGGCTACGTACTTCTTTTAAGCTTGCCATTTGCTGGAAGTTTTAAGCGTTCCGACGCTCTTGGGTTGATATTTTAAAGCAGGGTCGCACGAATGTTCGCGCGACCCGTTCATTTTTAATAATACTTGACAGCAACCTCGCGGGCAACTTTCTCAACGACGTCTGTCACGCTGTTGTCCAGTTTACCAGCACGTAAAGCAGCCAGGGTTTCTTTATGTTGTCCACCCAATACTGTCAAAAAGTCCTTTTCAAATGCTTTCACTTTATTCACATCAACCTTATCCAGCAAGCCTTTTGTTGAAGCGTAAACCGTTGCAACCTGCATTTCAACAGGAACCGGTGCGTACTGTGGTTGTTTCAAAACTTCCTGGTTGCGGCGTCCCCGGTCGATAGCCAGCTTGGTAGCGGCATCCAGGTCAGAACCGAATTTTGCAAAAGCTTCCAATTCACGGAATTGCGCCTGATCCAGTTTCAGGGTACCCGAAACTTTCTTCATGGATTTGATCTGCGCATTACCACCCACACGTGATACCGAGATACCTACGTTGATTGCAGGACGGATACCGGAGTTGAAGAGGTTGGATTCAAGGAATATCTGTCCGTCGGTAATCGAAATTACGTTGGTAGGGATATAAGCCGAAACGTCGCCTGCCTGGGTTTCAATGATCGGAAGTGCAGTTAATGAACCGCCGCCTTTCACGATTCCTGCCAATGATGGCGGAAGGTCGTTCATGTTTTTGGCGATAGAATCATCTGCGATAATTTTGGCAGCACGCTCCAAAAGACGGCTGTGCAGATAGAAAACGTCCCCAGGATAAGCCTCGCGGCCTGGTGGGCGACGAAGAAGAAGAGAAACTTCACGGTAAGAAACCGCTTGTTTCGAAAGGTCATCATAAATAACCAGTGCTGGACGGCCGGTATCGCGGAAATATTCACCGATCGCTGCACCTGTAAATGGTGCGTAAAATTGCATTGGCGAAGGATCAGAAGCACCGGCAGCAACGATTACCGTGTAGTCCATAGCGCCGTATTTGCGCAATGTTGCTTCGATAGATTTAATCGTAGAAGCTTTTTGACCGCAAGCCACGTAGATACAGAAAACGGGCTCGCCTTTTTCAAAATATTCTCTCTGGTTGATGATCGTGTCAATCGCCACCGCTGTTTTACCAGTCTGACGGTCACCGATAATCAACTCACGCTGGCCGCGACCGATGGGGATCATTGCGTCGATCGCTTTGATACCAGTCTGAAGAGGCTCAGTTACAGGCTGACGGTAGATAACCCCCGGCGCTTTACGCTCGATTGGCATTTCGTAAACGGTACCCGAGATAGGACCATTTCCGTCGATTGGTTCTGCAAGTGTGTTAACTACACGCCCGATAATACCGTCGCCAACTTTTACAGAAGCGATCTCTTTCGTACGTTTAACAGTTGCTCCTTCTTTAATGTCGCTGAAATCACCCAGCAAAACGGCCCCTACATTGTCCTCTTCCAGGTTAAGCGCCAAGGCCTTAAGTCCAGTCTCGAACACAAGCAGCTCACCTGCCTGTACCTGGGAGAGACCATAAATGCGGGCAACACCGTCACCAACCTGAAGGACTGTCCCTACTTCTTCGAGCTCTGCTTCTGATCTGGCGCCTGCAAGTTGTTCGCGCAGGATAGCCGAAACTTCATCCGGTCTAACAGATACCATAGTATAATTAACTTATTTAGAGTATAGTAGTAAGTTTTTGAAAACTGCCGCAAAGGTAGATGTTTATTTTGGTAAAAACAGTATTTTCTGATTAAATACTGAGAGATAAAAATTAGATTTTTCCAAGGTTGTAACCTCTGCCCATCACGCGCGCAACACTTATCCGCTTATCCTGCATAAAGAACATTTTTAAAACTTTTTTAGGTACTAATTGTGTTTTTGTTGTAATTGAATTCGTTAATATCACTTACACAATTAAAATCCTTTTTCCAGTCCATCCGTCAGTATAATGTACAAATTAGAAAAAACCATTTTAGCAGCCTTAGTTTTCACAGCATTGGTTACATCAGAAGGCAAAGCACAGACTATCAAAAAGACAGCAAAACCTGCACCCGCCGTCAAGAAAGCAACGACTACCCCAGTAAAAGCAGCAAGTAGCACAACTGTACTCAAAACGCAAATGGATTCTTTATCCGCCGCGATCGGGGTGAGCTTTTCCAATTCATTATCCTCGCAGGGAGTAGCCAACATTAATACAGAAGTACTTACCAAAACAATCAATGCAGCATTAAAGGGAGAAAAAACGACATTCACCCCAGAGGATGCAAATGCTTTTATCGGCAACTATTTTCAGAAAATGATGGAGGAAAAAGGAGCAGTTGTACGCGTGGAAGGCGAAAAGTTTTTAGAGGAAAATAAAAAGAAACCGGGTGTTGTGACCACCGAAAGTGGGTTACAGTACCAGGTGATAAAAACGGGCGATGGTCCTAAACCGGCGGCTACCGATAAAGTGAAGACACATTATCACGGCACATTGATAAATGGAACGGTTTTTGACAGCTCGGTGGACAGAGGAGAGCCGGTAGAATTTCCGGTAAACGGCGTAATTAAAGGTTGGACAGAAGCTCTTCAGCTGATGCCTGTTGGTTCGAAATGGAAACTATTTATCCCATACCAACTGGCTTACGGAGAGCGAGCAGCAGGCCCTCAGATCCCCGCATATTCTGCGCTGGTATTTGAGGTTGAATTATTAGAAATTGTTAAATAGAAAGATTCAACAATGAAAAAGTACCTGATCACTCTTATTCCGGTTGTTTTGCTTGGATGGCAGCGCGGCCCTGAAAAACAGCCAGTGGATGTGACGCCAGCTGTGGAAACTTCCATGGAGGAAGATATTAAACCGATTCCGGCACAGTACAAGGCGGAAGAGCTGACTACACGTATTTTATCAAGCTACCATTACAGGAAAACAAAATTGAATGACTCGCTTTCAGAAGCGATTTATGACAAATACATCGATGCAATCGATCATGGCAAACTTTATTACCTCGCCACCGACATTGCAGGATTTGATAAAAACAAGGATTCTTTCGACGACTATCTTCAAAAAAGAGAGCTCGACGTGCCTTTTGAAATGTACAATGTTTTTAGAAAACGCTACAAGGAGCGCAGTGACTACATTCAGACATTATTGAAAGAAGAGAAACCTTTCGATTTTTCGGTGGATGAATCTATGAACACAGACCGTGAAAAAGCGGCCTGGGCGAAGAGCACAGACGAGTTGAATGATACCTGGAGAAAGTATCTGAAAAGTGAAGCACTTGACCTGAAATTGTCAGGAAAAGCGGATACTGCGGTGGTATCCATGCTCCGCGACCGCTATAAAAACCGTGACCGTGCACTGGGACGTATCCGTACCGAGCAGGTCTTTCAAATGTATATGAATGCCTATGCCGAGTCGCTCGACCCGCACACCAGTTACATGGCGCCTACCTCTGCTGACCGTTTCAAGCAGGAAATGAGCCAGTCTTTGGAAGGTATCGGTGCATTGCTGGGTGAAGAAGATAACTACATAAAGATCAAGGATGTTATTCCTGGAGGGCCGGCATTTAAAGGTAAGCAGCTTAAAAAAGAGGATAAGATCATCGCAGTTGCGCAGGGTGACGAAGGCAAAATGGTCGATATTATCGGCTGGTTTGTAGATGACGCGGTGAAGCTGATCAAAGGTCCAAAATCGACTGTGGTACGTTTGCAGGTAATTTCTGCGGATGCGCTTCCCGGAACTCCTCCGAAAGAGTATCGTCTGGTTCGTGAAAAAATCAAACTGGAAGAGCAGCGTGCAAAAAGTGAAATGGTGACCATCAACCAGGGAAATAAAGATTTCAAAATTGGTGTGATCGACATTCCATTGTTCTACCGCGACTTTGAAGGCGCGCAGCACAAAGAGAAAGAATTTTCAAGCACAACCCGCGACGTTCAGAAGCTGATTACAGAATTGCAGGCTTCGAATGTGGACGGTATCGTGATCGACCTTCGTAATAATGGTGGGGGTTCACTGACTGAGGCTGTTTCGCTGACAGGTTTATTCATCAACCGCGGACCGGTAGTTCAGGTGAAAGAAAGCCAGGGAGAAATCGAAGTCCAGTCGGATAATGATCCTAGTATTGCTTATGATGGTCCGATGGCGGTGATGGTCAACAGGTTCAGCGCTTCGGCTTCCGAGATTTTTGCGGCGGCGATCCAGGATTACAAACGTGGTATCATTGTCGGTGAGCAGACTTACGGAAAAGGTACCGTGCAAACATTGATTGACCTGAACCAGTGGGTACCGAAAGAAACCGACCAGCTAGGTCAGGTGAAATTGACAGTGGCTAAATTCTACCGCATTAATGGTAGCAGCACGCAGTTGAAAGGTGTCATGCCTGATCTGGAATTGCCAACTGCATTCAAAGTAAATGAATATGGTGAAGGCTCTCAGCCGAGCGCGCTGCCTTGGGATCAGATCGCTTCTTCAAAATATGAACTGGCGAATAATATCAATCCGAAAATTGTTGATCAGCTTAAATCGAAATATAATCAGCGTCTGAAAAGTGACGAAGAATTGAAAACTTTGGTAAAAACGCTGGACGATTTCAAACAAGCGCGTGAGAACAAAGTGGTTTCGTTGCAGGAAGCAAAACGCAAAGTTGAGCGTGACGAGGCTGAAAAGAAAAGAGCTGCTATGAAGCAACTGGGTGAGGACAGCGCGGACGATGAGGAAGATGAAGCCGATTCGAAAGTAGCTGAGGCTCCGAAAGATGTGAAGAAGAAAAAAGATATTTACCTGACCGAAACCGGCAGAATGTTGGCCGATCTGATCGTAATATCGAAAGAGCCGAGCCTGGCAGGTACCAAGAAGAAATAAGAATTAGGCTTATAAATGAAAAACCACGGATGCTGTATCCGTGGTTTTTTTACGTCTTTTCAAGATCATTCCCAACCTCCTCCGAGCGACCTGTACAATTCAATTAATGCCAGCAACTGTTCTTTACGAACATTCGTCAAATTCAATTCAGCGTCGAGAACGCTTCTTTGTGCTGCGATAATTTCCAGATAAGTTGCATAACCGGTTGAAAACAAGTCCTTTGACGTAGTTACCGCTAGCCGCAATGTTGCTACTTCCTGCTGCTTGAATTCATTGATCCGCTTGGTATTTTCCAGTTTTTTCAAACTGGTGCTTACTTCCTGAAATGCGGTCAAAACGGATTTGTTATAGGCATATAATGCTTCCAGACTTGCGGCTTCGGCTCGTTTTTGATTTCCTTTTAACGCTTTCCGATTCACAAGCGGGGCAGTAAGGCCACCGAGCGCGCTGTAAGCCATCGAGCCGGGAGAAAAAAGCAGGCTGCTTTTGAATGCATTGAATCCTAAAAATGCAGTAATGTTCAGAGAAGGCAGAAATGCTAATTGAGCGGCTTGCTGGTCGGCGTAATTGGCTTGAAGATCCAGTTGTGCCTGCTGAATGTCGGGGCGTCGCTTCAACATTTGACTTGGGATACCGGCCTGGACTACATCCGGGAGCACCTGAACCAATGTTGTGTCCCGGACAATTTCCTCCGGAAAATGCCCTATGAGCGTATTTAAACTATTTTCAGAAGCGATGATTTTTTGTCTCACATCAAATTCGAGACTTTGCGTATTCAATAACTGCGCAGTCAATTGTTGCACGCCTAGTTCATTTGCCCTGCCGCCTTCTTTCTGGATTTTGACCGTTTCTACGGCCGACTGTTGCAGGGCAATGTTCCGCTGAATGATGCGCAGCTCGGTATCCAGCGCCAAAAGTTCGTAGTAAGAAGTGGCGACCTGAGCGATCAATCCCGTGACGATCGCCTGCCGCGCTTTCTCGGATGCCAGAAACCGAGTGTACGCTGCTTTTTTCTGGTTTTTCAATTTGCCCCAGATATCGATTTCCCACGCACTACGCAGCCCGACAAAATAATCGGGCATGAACGGTCCGGGAAGCCTGCGGTCTGTATTCAGGTTTTCCGAAAAATTGGTATCGTAATTCCCGACGCCGTCCATCGTGTAATCGCCAAACTTTCTGCCACCGCCTGAAACATCTCCCGAAATCGACGGAAGTAATGCTCCTTGCGCGGCGAGAATGTTGGACCGTGACATTTCGATCCGCTGAACAGCCATTTTCAGATCGAGGTTATTCTTCAATGCGGTGTCGATCAGGGCTACCAGTTTTTGATCCTGGAAAAAAGTCCTCCACTGCATGTTACCGATGCCAGTGGAATCGGTTTGTCCGGCAAAGGTTTTCGGAGCGTCGATTCTTTTGGACTGCTCTACCGGCTGCGTAAGCTTGCAGCCGGCGAGAAGTAATGTAAGCCCGATAACGGGGAGCTTGGCCGCTTTTTTATATGTTTTCATTCACAAATAAGTCTTCTTGATAATGCAGTACGAGGCTTTTGACAAGCTTATTCCAGTACCGCTTCTTCTTGTTGGGTGACCACTTTTTTAGTTTTCTTGGCGGGAACCATGCTGGCGAAAAGCACATACAGTCCGGGAATAATAATGACCCCGAAAAGTGTCCCGATCAACATTCCACCTGCTGCGGCGGTGCCAATCGAGCGGTTTCCGATAGCGCCGGCACCTGACGCAACGACGAGCGGTATCAAACCCGCCACAAACGCCAGCGAAGTCATCAGGATAGGACGAAGCCTTTCCGTAGCGCCTTCCAAAGCCGCATCAATCACCGAGCGGCCTTCTTTTTGACGGATAATCGCGTATTCAACAATCAGGATTGCATTTTTACCTAATAAACCAATAAGCATCACTAGCGACACCTGGGCATAAATGTTATTTTCCAAACCTAATAATTTCAATGCTAAAAAAGCCCCGAAAACGCCCGTGGGAAGTGAGAGAATAACCGGCAGTGGAAGCAGGAAACTTTCATACTGTGCCGCCAGGAGCAGGTACACAAAAATCAGACAGATCCCAAAAATGAAAATTGCCTGGTTCCCCGACAGGATTTCCTCCCGCGTCATGCCCGACCAATCGTAAGTAAACCCGCGCGGCAAGCTGGTTTTGGCAATGCGCTCGACGGCTTTGATCGCGTCACCACTACTGTATCCCGGTGCCGGGTCACCATTGATCATCGCCGAAGTGTACATGTTGTAGCGGGTCAGCAGCTCGGGGCCGTAGACGCGTTCCAGTTTGATGAATGTCGAAAACGGCACCATTTCGCCGCGGTTGTTTTTGACATATAACTTCAAAATGTCTTCCGGCGTCCTCCTGAAACTCGGATCGGCCTGCACCATCACTTTATACATTTGCCCAAACCGGATGAAATTGGACGCGTACAAACTGCCGATCAATGTTTGGAGCGTACTCATCGCCAGATCTACCGAGACACCTTTTTTTGCAGCAATATCGGCGTCGACATGGATCATATATTGTGGAAAACTCGCGTCAAAGCTGCTGAATGCGCTGGCGATTTCGGGCGAATCCATCAGGTCTTTTACGAATTTGTTGGTGACCTCGGCGGTCTTCTGTAGATCGTCACTACCAGTCCGGTCTTGCACCCGTAGCTCGAAACCGCTGGAATTACCAAAACCAGGCACAGTTGGTGGCGGGAAAAACTGAATATCCGCGTCGGTAATGTGCTTGGTCTTCTGCTCCATTTCGGCGATAATGTTCTGCACGGAAGCTTTCCGCTGGTCCCAGGATTTTAGGTTGATCATCGCCATACCATACGAAGAACCCGCCGATTCGGTAATCAAACTATAACCAGAAAGCGAGGAAACGGATTCGACAGGTTCCAGCGATTGCGCTACTTTTTGGATTTCGTCTAAAACCGCTTCGGTACGTTCGACGGTAGCTGCAACCGGCGTGGTCACGTTCACATTGATTACACCCTGGTCTTCCGTGGGAATAAAGCCGGTTGGTAAAACGGTGTTGATACCATAAGTGCCGATACAAAATGCCAGCAGCAGTCCGATCGTGATGACCCTCCGGTTGACAATGCTGGAAAGCAGCTTTCTGTATTTGTTGGAAATACCATCATAACCATTATTAAAACCTCTGAAAAACCGGTCTAGCAGCGTATTTTTCGACTTTTCTCCGTGGGTATTTTTTAACATTAAAGCACAAAGTGCAGGCGTCAGTGTCAATGCATTAATTCCTGATATGACGATGGAAATCGCCAGGGTAATCGAAAACTGCCGGTAAAAAATCCCGACCGGACCAGACATAAATGCGACGGGAACGAATACGGCCGACATGACCAATGTAATCGCGATGATCGCGCCGCTCATTTCTTTCATCGATTCCAATGTAGCTTCGCGGGCGTCGAGGTGCTTTTCGGCCATTTTGGCATGCACGGCCTCGACGACGACAATCGCATTATCCACGACAATTCCAATCGCCAATACTAATGCAAACAATGTCAGCAGGTTGATGGAAAAGCCGAAAAGCTGCATGAAAGCAAATGTGCCGACCAGCGCCACAGGCACCGCCAGCGCCGGAATCAATGTAGACCGGAAATCCTGCAAAAACAGGTAAACGATGATGATTACGAGGATAAATGCTTCGATCAATGTGCGGACTACCTCATGAATCGACGCATCAAGAAAACGCGAAACGTCGTAGGAAACGAAGTAATCCATGCCTGGCGGGAAGCTGGTAGCCTTCATTTCGGCCACTTTCGCCTTGATGTTTTTAATTACTTCCTGCGCATTGGAACCCGGCCGCTGCTTGATCATGATCGAAGCCGACGGTTTTCCATTTGACTTGGAAGCCATATCATATTCCAGCGTACCAAATTCAATGTCGGCTACGTCTTTCAGTTTCAGCATCGAGCCGTCCGGGTTGGAGCGGAGTACAATGTTCTCATACTGCGCCGGCTCGAAAAGCTTGCCAGTGTATTTTAAAACATATTGTAAAACCTGCGTTTCCCGGCCGGAGGCGACACCCGTTTTTCCGGGAGCGGCTACCACATTCTGGTCGCGGATTGCTTTGACCACTTCGTCGGCCGACACGCTGTAACTGTTCATCCGGTCGGGTTTCAGCCAGACGCGCATCGAGTAGTCACGGCTTCCCATGATCTGCGCCCGGCCGACACCGTCGATCCTTTTGAGCTCTTTCAGAATGTTGATATCCGCAAAATTGTACACAAAATCCTCTGCCACCGACGAATCCGAACTCATAATGTCGAGGTACATGAGCATACTGTTTACCTCTTTTTCGGTAGTAACACCGGCTTTGATTACCTCTTCTGGAAGTTCGTCAATCACTGTCTGTACGCGGTTCTGCACATTCACCGCGGCCAGATCGGGATCTACACCTACATTAAAAGAAATCGTAATCGTCGTCACACCGTCATTTCCGGAGACAGACGTCATGTAAGTCATGCCCGGCACACCATTGATCGCCCTTTCCAGCGGCACGGCTACGGCGTCGACGCAGACTTCGGAGTTGGCGCCGGTATACGTGGCAGTTACGACCACCGATGGCGGGACAATGTCAGGAAACTGAGAGACAGGCAGGTCAAGAAAGGCCAAAAGGCCCATCAGGGTTATGAAGATTGAGATAACCAGTGAAAGCACCGGCCGCTCGATAAATTTTTGAAACATGGTTTGAAAGTCAGGTGAAATAAAAGGATGCTAGCGTGCAGAAAGCTCAATTTTACTTCCCGGCATTTTCAGGTCTCCCAGCGGAATGTTTTTCGGCTTGATCGTCGCCCCGTCTTTTAATCCCTGAAGTCCCTCACATACAATTGTTTCTCCTGATTTTAAACCTGATTTTACAACATAATAACCGGATAGCCGCGACTTGGGCACGAAGCTCCGGGTTTTGATCTTGTTGTCTTTACCCAGCACATATACGAAGTTTTTATCCTGGATTTCAAATGCGGCTTTCTGCGGTATCAGGATCGCATTATCTACCGTATTGGTTAGACGTATCGTCCCGGTTGAGCCATGTTTCAGGAGTTTTTCAGGATTGGAAAACCGCGCGCGGAATGCGATGGAGCCGGTACCTTCGTCGAAAGCCCCTTCCATGGTTTCGATCGAACCTTTGTGTTTGAAAAAAGACCCGTCGGCCAGTTCCAATTCTACGATCGCTTCTTTGTTATCGGACTTCCCACGGGCTTTGATGTATTCCAGATATTCATTTTCCGAAACATTGAAATACGCATAAACAGCTTTAGTATCAGATAATGTGGTGAGCATCGTGCCGTCGTCGATGAGGCTGCCCATTCTTTGCGGAATCCGGTCGATCACGCCGTCAAAAGGTGCTTTGATTTCCGTGCGGGCGAGGTGGATCGCAGCATTCGATTTTTCGGAGCGCGATTCCTCGATTTTTGCATTGGCGGCGGCGAGTTTGGCTTCTGCTACTTCCACTTCGGACTTGGTAATCACATTTTTATCTACCAAAAGTTTAACCCGCTTCAATTCCAGTTCAGCACCTTTGGCCTCGGCGATTGCGCTTTGCAGGTTTGCTTTCGCTTTTGCCAGAGCAGCCTCGTATTCTTCACTATTAATCCTGAAAAGCAGCTGGCCTTTTTTCACTTCCTTGCCTTCATCCACATACACTTCTTCCAGGTAACCCTTCACTCTCGCATAAATCTCCACATTCCGGATTGCCTGAATATTACCGACGTATTCGCGGTGCAAGTCTGTTTTTTGTGTCTTGAGTTCCGTCACCGGAATGGTTAAAATGCTGTCGCTGGCATCGCTCGTACCTTCGCTTTTGGAGCTGCATCCATAAAAGAATGTGCTGATTAGCAATAGGATAGGCAATCGGAAATGTTTCATGATGAGTAGTTGAATGATGGATTTGATAATTGTGGGTAAATAATGATATGCTGTCTGTCCACGCGGGGCGAACAGATAGAAAACAATGCGGCGACACACGCTTTTTCAGGAGCGCGGCATCGTTGCTGGCGGCAGGAAAGAATTCAAAAGAACGCTTGCGGCGAGATTAGAATGGGCAAAGACGGTGCAGGAAACCGTAGTATCCCGGACGGATAATGCTGCCTTTGCTGATGACCGGTAATGAAACCGATTCCCTATCGATTTTAGGGATTTGTGTAATGCTGTAATGCGTGACCGCCGGAGAAATGGAGGTCAGGAAGCGGTAAGTGGATTGTCTGTGACGAAGCAGGCTGGACAGATTTTCCTTCCATTCAAATTCGTCATCGGCCCGGACAATGGTTTCGTCCTCATAAAGCGTATCGTCTGTGCAAACGAGCTCAAACTGGGCGGTTTCAATGAAGCGGGGAGAAAATTTGACCTTCCCCGATTTGACAATTTTTCCTGATTTGAAGTGACAAGAAGCAGCGGCCTGTTGCGGAAACAGGTTAAAAGCCAGGAATTGAACAAGGCTGAAAAACAATACAAAAGTGCTTTTTGTCATGATGCTGACTAAGATCAGTTCATTAAAAATTTATACTTTTATAATGAATTCAAGAATGATTGGAACTATCAAAACGGAATTTTAATAGAATCATCCGATTTTTCAAATGTAACGATTCATGTGTAGAATCCAAATTTACGCGAACGTTAATGTGTGTTAATGAAGGGTTTCGCAAAAGAAAAAGTAGTCCTAAACTGGTATTTTCCAAAAAAATCAGCGACTTTTCAAAGTCTGGATCAGCACTGAAAAATTTACTTCATGAAGATCAAACCGATTACGACCGCGCGCTATATCCTGACGAAAATGACGGCCGCGGATGGTGACAAATATTTCAGATTGAGCAACAATGACAATGTCATGAAGTATGTCACCGGATACTCGCTGACGCGGGAGGAATCGGATCAGATGCTGCAAACTTTCCTCGAAGAATATGGTGACGATACATATTTGGGAAGATACCTGATCGAAGACAAAACCGGCGAGCTCATCGGGGCCGCCAAGCTGGACATGGTGGGTTCGGAAATTGAGATTGGTTACCGGATCCTGGAAGAACATTGGGGCAGGGGAGTTGCGACGGAAATTGCCAGAGGGCTGATCGATTTTGCAAAAAATACCCTGCAATCCAAGAATGTGATCGCTTATGTAAATGTGAATAATGCGGCGTCGATCAGGGTGCTCGAAAAATCGGGGATGGTGAATGTGGAGATGATCGAAGATCTTGATGAAGTGAAGTACAAATTCAGCTGCCTGCCGAGAGAAGCGCCGTCGAAGGAAACGCTGCTTTACATCATTTCAGGTTTGACTATGCTGATACTGCTCGCTTTTTGGAGAGAATTTCTGGACGGATTAACTATTTTGAAAGACTTTTTGACAAAATAATGAACAACACCGATCCCCGCGTCGACGCGTACATTGCAAAGTCGGCGGATTTTGCAAAACCGATTTTGGAATATCTGCGGGCACTCGTGCACCGTACTTGCCCCGAAGTGAAGGAAACCATCAAGTGGAGCTTCCCGAATTTTGACTACCGGGGCAGCATTATGTGCAGCACAGCGTCTTTCAAGGAACATTGCGCACTGAATTTCTGGCTCGCTTCCCGCATGAGCGACCCGCATCATTTGCTGGTTACCGGCGAGGAGAAAACGTCTATGGGTTCGTTAGGAAAAATCAAAAGCCTGGCCGACCTTCCGGCTGAGGAACATTTAGTCGCCTTTATCAAAGAAGCCATGTTACTGATAGACAATGGCGTAAAGCAGAAGAAACCGGAAAAACCGAAGGAGCCCAAAGAATTGATCGTTCCCGATTATGTGCCGGCAGCATTAGCGAGAAGTCCGAAGGCGCTCGAAACTTTCAACAATTTCAGCTATTCCCACAAAAAGGATTACGTGGAATGGTTTGAAGAGGCAAAAACGGAGGCGACGCGCAACAAGCGAATTGATACCGCCATCGAGTGGATGGAGGAAGGAAAATCAAGACACTGGAAGTACCAGAGATAGGGACCAGTTAAACTGGCCGTCTGCATCCGAGGACATCTCTGAATGTTCTAATAAAATATTTAAGTTAAAGACCAGCGGGACAGGAAGTTAATCCCGTCCCGCTGGCTGGATTTAAAATTAAGCGCCTTTTTTTACCAGCTTGTATTCCAATTTAGGCTTGCCGCGCTCGCCGCCATCGTTCGGGTGGAAGCTCACAAACCGCAGCTTGTAAATGTTGCCCGCAGGATCTTTGATCAGGTAATAACGATCTGTTTTTACACCCACAGTCCCGCCGGAAGTAACCCGCCATTTTGATCCGATGGCGTCAGCGGCAGAAGAGAATGTGATGCCAGTAAGGTTAGCTTCTGCAAATGCGTCGTAAGTGGCAGTGGTAGTCAGCACTTCCGCAGCCTGCACATTCGCCAGTTTGTTGGTAAAAACAAGATCGGAGAAGCCATAAGGGATCAATCCGGTGCCGAAATTGGTATAGTACATGCTATAACCCCATTCCAGGTCCCAGCGATCTTTCGCAGGCTCCACATCAACCGTCGCGCCTTTTTCCAAAGAAACATATTCGAAATTGTAAGCCGCATCTTTGCTGATATCCAGCGATTTGAAGGTTGTTTCGTTCAGTTTAGCATACTGCAATGTGTAGCCTGTGCCTTTGCGCAAAACCCGGATTTTGTACAGATCCGTGGCGGGAAGTACCGTGGCGCTGCCGCCTTTGCGGTTCAAAACGTATACTTTGTTGTCGGCGTCGGTAGCAGAAATTTCTTTGATAACGGTTTTGGTCAAATCGCCCGTCGCGTCGTCTACCAGGCTTAATTTACCTAAACCTTGTCCAACTGCCAGAGAATCAAGTACCAGGTCTTTTTCGGATACTGCATTAATGTCCGATTTGTTGATCATCAAAGCAGACGCGCCATTTGAGCGATTGATCACGACGCGGAAATCAGTGCTGCCCAGGAAGCCCAGGTCCCAGCTATCGCGGAGAACAGGCGTTTGAGTATTGCTGCTCAGGTCAAGAAAAACAGAATTAGCCGCACTGCTGCCCGCCTCAGAACCTGCGATACCATTTAATTGAATGCTGGTACCGTCGGAAATGATGGCTGTAAAACTCAATTTCAGTTCGGGCGCCGTGCCGATCAATGCTGGCGTACCTACTGAGGTGATTTTGAACGCAATGCTCTCGTCGCCGTCCAGGAACACGCCCGTTTTTTTGTTTACTTTAAATGATGCCGAAGATTGTCCGGCAGGTACGGACAATGTGATCGCGTTGTTGGTTACCGCAGGTGTTGTGGTAAATTCTTTGTCATAAGTAAGCTGGGTGGGGTTTACCGAAATGGTTATGGGTGTCGCCGCATCTACGGCGCGGGACAGCACGACTTTGATTTCCGTTTCGTCGCCTTCAAAGCCTTTTGCATTGCTTTCAAAAGCAGCCAGATTATCCGGTAGTGGCGGCTCATCATCATTACATGCGTTGAAAATTCCGACAAATGCGATCAGCAGCAGCGACTTAGCTATTTTCTTCATTTTTGTTTTTGATTTATTTGAAAGGGTATTAATTAATTTTTTGACCATTGAATGTTCAGGCCGACGAAGTAAGACCGGCCGTAAGACAGTGGCACCGCGCCGCCCGTACTGTGCGCGCCGCCGGTATCCGTAGAAGAATTGTTGAGCGACGTGACGTCGAAGAGGTTTTTTACACCAGCCAGCAGGTTGACATATTTGCTCAAAGTTTTATTGAGCGTCAAATCGGCCATGTGAAATCCGGCGGTTTCGGCCAGGTGAACATTGACCTGATCCGTCGTTTCGTAGATCGGCCGCTTGCCCGAATATTTGTAAAACAAGTTAACGCCCGCACCGATTTTCCGGAACGTGTAAAGGATATTGGTATTGATTTCCGGCGACCAGACAAACTGCGGCAACTCGCCAAATGCTTCCGGATTGTCCGAAAACTGGTTGTACCGGCCTATATAAGAGCCGCCAATGCTGGCTTGCAGGTTTTTGAGAAAGATCTTATTGTCGAGCGTGAAGCCTGTGGTTTTGAAAAGACTGACATTCAGGTAAGTCGTTTCGCTGGGATTTTTCGGATCGATTCCGATATCGATCAGGTTGTGGAAAATATTGTAAAAGCCGCCTAATGTGGAGCTTACCCGAGCATGCGTCCGGCTGACGGACTGCCAAACGAGGAATGAATTGAAGCTATTGGAATACTCCGCTTTCAAATTCACATTGCCGCTGATCGAGTGGGAGGCGTCGTGGAAATCGAAGTAAAGTTCACGAAGTGCGGGTGACCTAAATCCTCTTGCGTACCCGAAGCGTAGGTCGAGGGTTTTGGTCAAAGCCAGCTTACCATTGATAGACGGGACCACCGGTGGAGCATCGTAAACCGAATTTTTCAGAAATCTTAAACCCGGCGCCAGTTTCAGTACCTGACCAATTTTCACCTCGGGTGCCAGAAAAAGGGCATATTCTGCAATGCTGGGCGAGCCGAGAATGCGCGCGCCGGAGCTGTGATTGTCTGTTAAATCAATCCCGGCGAGGAGCGAAAAATTGTTTGCAAACTTGTAAAAAGCAGTTCCCCGAAAGAATGTAGTTGTGAAAACCGACTTATCCTGGGAGCCGGGATCGAGCGATAATGTGCGGCGCCCGAGAGAATCGACATTGGTACTGAGGGTTTTGCGGGAATAATCTGTATAGGAAAGTACAGCATTGGCATTCAGTTTGTCACTAACCTTGATCTCCGATTGCACCTGGTGAAACCAGCGGTAAGTGTTGTAATCTTTGTCTGCAGCGATACCACTGATCGGATTGCGGTTTCCAAGATATTGGATTGTCTCGTCGGTGCCATTGAACCGGTACCAGACATTCCATTTGTTTCCCTGAAAACGCGCTCCTGCGGTATAAAGCAGCTGTTCTTTTGGCATCCAGTCCTTTGCCCGGCCGGTGGAATTTCCCTGCCAGCCACCAAAATTGTTACGGGTAACATTGCCCGAAAGTTGCAGCCGCTGGTTTTGCCAGGTTACGCCAACACCTTCATTATGAGTGCCTCTTTTTGTAAAAGGATCATATTCGTCACCCGAAGTTTCTTCCTGTATCCGCGCCGCAACCGTGAGGTTTGAGCCATCACTTTTTTTAGTAATAATGTTGATCACCCCGGCAAGTGCGTCGGTACCATAAATGACTGACATCGGCCCTTCGACGATCTCTATACGTTCAATGGTATTAATGTCAATCTGCCCCAGACTTTCCCGTGTACTGCCCCGGTCCACCATCGGCACACCGTTCAGCAAAATCTTGACGCTCTGGCCCGACATGCCCATCAGCTGCACATCCGTGGTACCCAATGTAAGGTCATTCGAAAAACGTATACCCAGCTCCGTGTTTAAAATCGTTTGGAGATTAGTCGCTCCCCGCAGCCGGATTTTCTCGCTATCGATGGTCCGGACCTGGTAAACTGAGTTTTTAAGAGACTGCGGCCCAGACTGTCCGGTGACTACCATTTCATTGAGGGAAAGCGGCGATTCAAGGATAATCAGGTCATTTATTACCAGAGTTTCACCTGATTTCACTTCCACATTGAGCACCTTATCATCATTTCCCAGCGTCTTGGCGATTAATGTATAGCTTCCCTCCGCAGCTTTGATTTTGAATTCGCCTTTTTCGCCGGTCTCCGTACCGTGTGATGTTCCTTTAAGATAAATGCTTGCCCCGATCACCGGCTGGCCGTCCTTAGAAATCAACTTTCCTTCCAAAAAACCTTCGCCTGTTTGCGCCAGGGAAATTATTGCTGATAGGATCAGACAGCAGAAAGTAAAAGAAAATTTCATCGAGGAGTTGTTTAGACTAACATATTCGCAAATGTGAATATTATTTAGACTAATTACAATTAATGGTTGCGAGAAATTTTTGGTACCCGATATGAATTGGCACAAAATAAAAAATCCTCACTGCTAATGTATTGGCAGTGAGGATTTAAGAAATGTTGAATTTACTTAATGTTCGCTTTAAGATCGACGGTTACAATGTCTTTGAGCTTCCAGTCTTTCCTGCCAATCTTGTAGTCTAGGCGATTTATATCAAATGTGCTGGTGAGGGTATAGCCGCCGTCTGCATTTTTTTTAGCTTCAAAAGGCAGGCTGACGGTTTTCGAAACGTCGCGCATGGTCAATGTGCCGGTCGCCAGATATTTTGAATCTTTTTTCTCGACTTTGGACGATTTGAAATGAATGTCCGGATACTTTTCAACATAAAAATACTTGTCGCTTTTCATATCCTTGTCCCGCGTGCTACTGTTTGTTTTGAAGCTTGACGCATTGATTTTCAGGTCAAAAGAAGAAGCGCCGACCTGCTTTTCATCAAAAACCGCCGAACCTCGCGGCCCATCAAATGTGCCGTGGCAGGTACCCATGATGAATTTGACACTGAAATCCGTAGTCCCGGAAACAACCTTGGAAGTCTGCGCAGAAGCATTCAATGACGCAAAAACAACTACAATTACCAGCGTGAGTTTTTGTAAAACATTCATGGCTTTCATTTTTTATTGATAATCAGTTATTTCTCTTCCAGCATCGAGTCACCTTCGGACATATCGCCCGAGGTCCATTTCCACTTTTCATGCAGCCTGATTTTGCCGTCGGACATGATTTCCGGCGTCGATTTACAGATTCCTGTCATCAGTTCGCCGCGCAGGTTGACCTGGTGATACCGCATATCCAGGCCGCCATTTTCATCGACCAGCGCAATCAAATGTCCGTAAAGAATCGAGTCGCCGTGGTAAGTCGAGGTTACAATGTTGCCGGACTGATGATATAAAAACTCCATCCCGGTTTCCACTTCCCCGTTTTCGGAGTTCGAAACTGCTTTAAAAATTCGGTTATTATAGTTGATCATAGAATGTGGTCTTTTGATATACGTAAGCAATCTAACAAAGGTTGCCTGAAAATTTGTCGACTTTCTGTGTATCTATTTAGTCTATCTAGTTTAAAGGGTATGTGTGATTATATGAAGCGAAATTTATATTTTTGAAATCTCTTTAATACATTTGACCGGGCATACGCGCTATAAAAAATGGATCGTTAATGTCTCTGTTAGTGTTTGAGTTTGACAGTACTACAATCTAGTCGATTACCTATTTACTCTGTTTCTATTATGAAATTAGTGCCCATAGAGAAGCGAAGCGGTCTTACCCGTGAAGAATTTATCGAGAATTATTTAAAACCAAGTAAACCTGTCGTCTTTACCGATCTTGCAAAAGATTGGCCTGCGGTACAGAAATGGACATTTGACTGGTTGAGAGAGAACCACGGTTCGCTGGATGTTCCCCTGGTCGACAACCACATTCACGATGCCGACAAGTATTTTCAGATCGCAAAAACGATGAAGTTTGGCGATTATCTTACGCTCATCGAAAACGGCCCGACAGACCTTCGCATCTTCCTTTTTGATATTTTCAAAAAAATCCCTGAGCTGGCCAATGATATCCGTTTTCCGACGATCATGGACGGCTTTTTGAAATCCTATAAGTTTGTTTTCTTTGGCGGCGAAGGCTCTATTACCAGCCTGCATTATGATATGGACTGCTCCAATGTGTTCCTGACGCAGTTCCAGACCCGCAAGCAGATCATTTTATTTTCACCCGAAGAAACCCGCCGGCTCTATCACCACCCATTTACGGTGATGAGCAAAGTAGATCCACTGAACCCTGATTACGAGCGTTTTCCGGCATTAAAAGGCGCAGTAGGCCACGAAACAATCCTGACCCACGGCGAAACGATATTCATTCCGTCACTTTGGTGGCACTATATCCGTTACGTCGATGGCGGTTTCAGTCTGGCTTTGCGGGCGAATAATTCGATTTTTACAGCTGTGCGCGGCGGTATGAACCTGGTTCGCCACACATTTGTCGACAAAAGCATGACCAAGCTGCTCGGTCTCGAGTGGCAGCATTGGAAAGAGAAAAAGGCGGTTGAAAACGCAGAGTCTGTCTTGTAGATTCTGGCATAAAAAAGCGAAGGCCGTACCTGAGTTACAGTTTTTCAAGAACTAATCTATCTTTGAAAAGCGTTTACTCAGGTACGGCCTTTTACTTATTTATGGATTTTCAACTCACTTCCCAATACATGCCGACGGGCGATCAGCCCGACGCGATCGATCAACTTACAAGAGGAATTGAAGCTGGCGAACCGGCGCAGACTTTGCTCGGGGTAACCGGTTCCGGTAAGACTTTTACAGTTGCGAATGTGATTTCCCGAGTTAACAAACCCACGCTGGTACTGAGCCACAACAAGACGCTCGCGGCGCAGCTGTACGGGGAATTCAAGCAGTTTTTTCCTACGAATGCGGTGGAGTATTTTATCAGTTACTACGATTATTACCAGCCGGAAGCATTTATTTCTACCACCAATACTTATATCGAAAAGGATCTTCAAATAAATGAAGAGATCGAGAAGTTACGGCTGCATACGGTTTCTTCTTTGATGAGCGGACGACGGGATGTAGTGGTAGTGGCCTCAGTCTCTTGTATTTATGGTGCCGGAAATCCAAATGAATATAAAAGGAGCATTGTCAGCGCGAGGGTAGGCGACATTGTTAGCCGAAATCAATTTCTTTTCAGGCTGGTCGAAATCCTTTATAGCCGCACGGAAGTGGAATTCAACCGCGGAACATTCAGGGTGAAAGGTGATACGGTGGACGTTTTTCCTGGATACGCCGATTTTGCTTATCGCTTCATATTTTTTGGGGATGAAATCGAAGAAATCCAACGCATTGAACCTGAAACCGGCAAGAAAATTTCTTCCGACCGCGCTATCGCCATTTTCCCGGCCAACCTTTTTGTGACCGGTCGCGATGTACTTACGCAATCGATCAAGGAAATCCAGGATGACCTTTCGCAGCAAATCCAGTTTTTTACGCAGGAAGGCAGGTTAGCGGAGGCTGAGCGGGTGAAGGAGCGTACAGAATTTGATATGGAAATGATGCGCGAGCTGGGTTACTGCTCGGGAATCGAGAATTACTCGCGCTATTTTGACAGACGTTTGCCGGGCCAGCGACCTTTCTGCTTGCTCGATTATTTTCCGGATGATTTCTTGATGGTCGTAGATGAAAGTCACGTGACCATGCCGCAGATCCGCGCCATGTGGGGTGGTGACCGGTCCCGGAAAGAGCAGTTGGTGGAATATGGTTTCCGTTTGCCTTCTGCATTGGACAACCGGCCGCTGACATTCCAGGAGTTTGAAGACATGACGCCGCAAACGATTTTTGTGAGCGCGACACCGGCAGAATATGAGTTGCGCAAATCAGAAGGTGTTGTTGTAGAGCAGATTATCCGCCCAACTGGCTTGCTGGATCCCGAAATTGAGGTGCGGCCGAGCCTGAACCAGATCGACGATTTACTGGAAGAAATTACCAAGCGGATCAAAATGGGGGATAGGGTGCTGATCACGACGTTGACCAAAAGGATGGCCGAGGAACTGAGCAAATACCTGGACCGGGTTGGAATCAAATGCCGCTACATTCACTCCGAAGTGAAAACATTGGACCGCGTAGAAATCCTGCGTGAGTTGCGGCTGGGTGTTTTTGATGTTTTGGTGGGGGTCAACCTGCTGCGTGAGGGACTCGACTTGCCGGAAGTTTCCCTGGTAGCGATTATGGATGCTGATAAAGAAGGTTTCCTCAGAGATACCCGCTCCATGATCCAGACCATCGGCCGCGCCGCCCGAAATGACCGTGGGAAAGTGATTATGTACGCCGATGTCATTACCGGCTCCATGCAGCTGGCGATCGACGAAACCAATCGCCGGAGAAGCATTCAGATCGAGTATAACATGGAAAACGGCATTGTCCCCAAAACAATCCGGAAATCCCGCGAAGCGATCATGGAACAAACTTCCGTTGCCGACTCCAAAGTGCGCAAAGTGTACGTCGAGCCCTCCGAAGTCCGCATCGCCGCCGATCCGGTCGTTCAATACATGGGCAAAAACGACCTACAAAAACTCATCGCCGAAACCCAAAGAAAAATGGAATCCGCCGCCAAAGATCTGGACTTTCTGGAAGCTGCGAGGCTGCGGGATGAACTGATGCAGTTGAAGGAGCGGGCGAAGGAGAAGGTTTAGGTTAGTTATTAAAATATCACCTATATTTATCCAAGCTTTAAATATACATGCTATGATAAAGACCGTTATGGTGCCTGATAATCAAAATGTTTCCCTCAAATTACCTGAATCCTACATTGGAAAGCAGGTTGAAATTATCGCATTTACTGCAAATGAGGTTTTCAATGATCCTAAAATGAAGGATAAGCCGCTGACCCATCACGCAAGTCAGGCAGTACTTTCCAGGGATTGGTCCAACTCAGAAGAAGACAGCGCGTGGGAAAATTTGTAAAAGGAGAAGTTGTAGTCATTCCTTTCCCGTTTTCGGATCTATCAGGGTCAAAAAGAAGGCCGGCGCTAGTCTTGGCTGATTTAAGCGGTGACGACATTTTATTATGTCAAATCACCTCCCAATCTGCAAGAGATCCTTATTCCGTCCCACTTGTTTCCAACGATTTCATCGGCGGTTCTTTACCGGTCAACAGTTTTATACGTCCGACGCGGATATTTACAGCAGATAAAAACATCATTGTTCGAAAAGCCGGGCTTGTAAATAGCAAAGTTGTAAATGTTGTTACTCAAAAGATTATTGATCTTTTGAATTAATCAAATATGCTTAGCCAATTCCCCTTCCAGCAATGCCAGTGCCTCTTGCCAGTTATTAACCCGGGTATGCCTGTCCACATTCACATTGTGGCCGGCTGTGAAAAGAATTGGCGTGCCTTGGCAGAAATCCAGATTTTTTAAATGGTCGTCGATCAGGTAATCTGTGTTGATTACACGTTTGTCGCCGCAGAAAACGATGTTTTTCCAATGGATGGAAGGGAAATGTTCGGCGAGCCACTCGTATTTTTCAGGAAGTGAATTCGGGAATTCCATCGCGGCGGAAACGATGAAGACGTCGAAATTTTGCTGCAACTTAATTAGTGCTTCCTGAGCGCCAGGGATTACGGGTGCATTCCGGAAAAATCCCGGCTTGAAAATCAGGCTTCTGGCAGCGAGCGGGTCGGGGAAAGCGTCGTCTTCCGGCTTGCCTCTTAAATCTTCCTTTCTAATTCTTACACCAAATTCGGCATTATATAATCCGATCCAGTTGGTTTCAATATCCGCGATGACATTGTCCATGTCGACGGCAATAGATTTTCTGCTCATTTTTCAATCAATGTAGTTTCAAATAACTTGCTCCAAAAGTATCCATAATCTCCAATATTGTCTGCCCGGCCGAGCGGTTAATGTTGATGATCACCGATCAGCCGGGAGACAATGAGACATTTGAAATTTATTGAAAATTGGGTATCCGATTAGTGGAAGGCACTTAACCTTTGTCATCCGGCGTGGTCTGCTCGATTTTAAATGCAGTATCGTCCGCAGATTTGGTATCGTGATTGATGGCGCTGGCAAAGCCAAGCATATACGAAAGCGCCAGCCGCCAAAGCCACTTCCGGACGCCTTTCAGAAAAGCGATTATATAAGTTTTCATTTTCCATTTTCAGGTTTAGATAAACAGGAATTGAGCTTATTCCATCAGGAACAAGCTTGGGAAACCGCAGCATTAAAGCGCTGCGCCAGGTTTAATCAGGAAAATGAAAAGAAAGAATCCTCGGAAGTAAGGCTCCTGCTGCGGAAATGCTGGGTGGAATTGACGGGCAAAGCAGGAAGTTTGAATGTATAGTCAGCGCCGGTTGAGACAAGCATTCCCAGCTTTTTACTTAATGCATTTAGAATTAAAAATTCCTTGTCATTGCTTCTTTTTAAATATGCACCAGTTTTTGAAAACTGATAAATGCCGGGAACGTTGGCTGGATTTTCCCGAAAACCCATCGCAATCTGGGTCGATTCGCGGGAGAAGGAAGAATTTGCCGGGCCGGTTTCATGGAGAAGAAAAATTCCGAAAGACAATACCGTCAACATCAGCCAATTCAATGCTGATTTTCGATCTGATATGTTCCGGAATAACTTCATTTTGAAAATAATATAATGTTAAAATCTATCTCGGTGCCATCCTGATAGCGCCATCCAGCCGAATAACCTCACCATTCAGCATCGGGTTTTCGACGATGGATTTTACCAGCAATGCATATTCCGAAGGCCGCCCCAAGCGCGAGGGAAATGGTATCTGCTGCCCAAGCGAAATACGCGCATCTTCCGGCAACCCCAGCATTAAAGGTGTTTCAAAAATCCCGGGCGCTATCGCCATCACGCGGATCCCGGACTTCGCCAGATCTCTCGCTACCGGCAATGTCATACTCACAATCCCACCTTTGCTGGCCGCATAAGCTACCTGGCCCATTTGCCCGTCGAATGCCGCTACCGATGCCGTATTTATGATCACGCCACGCTCACCTTCTTCATTTGGCTCATTTTTTTCCAAAATAAAAGCGCCGAGCCGCATCACATTGAATGTCCCGATCAGATTCGTGCGGATCGTTTTTTCAAAAACTTCCAGCGAATGCGGACCATAAATACCATCAACCTTTCCGACAATTTTACGGGCAGGAGCCACACCGGCGCAATTCACAATAATTTGAACCGAACCAAAAATTTGCAAAGCAAGATCAATCGCACGCTGCACGTCATTTTCACTGGCAACGTCAGCTTTGACAAATTTTAGCTTGCCGGTAAATTCATTTTCCAGCTCGGTACCAGCGTTTTCATTCAAATCCAGCACAACCACATTTGCGCCTTGCTCCAAAAACAAACGGGCGGTAGCCTCCCCTAATCCGGAAGCCCCGCCTGTTATGATTGCTGTTGCGTTTTTGAGTTGCATAAGCTGGTTTTCTATAATCTACACCACCTCAATCTTCACCTTCAAAAGGAACTCATCCATTTCAATTTCCTTCGCCTCGCCATTCAAATCACCAACCAAACTTAAATTCAAAGCCTGCACTTCCTGGCAAATGTACTCTTTGTTGGAAGTGACCGCAGTGGCCAGCAGGCTGTCATTGTTCTGCAATGTAATCCTGATTTTGTCGGTTACTTCGAAACCGCTGTCTTTTCTCAGGTTTTGCACGCGGTTTACGAAATCGCGGGCGATTCCTTCCAGGCGCAGTTCGTCAGTTACGGTGATATCGAGTGCGACGGTCAGACCGCCTTCGCTGGCTACCAGCCATCCTGGCACATCTTCCGCGATAATTTCCACGTCGCTGATTGCGATTTCGATCGGGGAGGATGCGGTGTGCAATGTGATAGCACCACTTCTTTCAATATCCTTGATTTCAGTTTCGGTCATCGCAGAAATCGCACCGGCCACTTCTTTCATTTTAGGGCCGAACTTAGGTCCTAATGTTTTGAAATTCGGCTTGATTTTCTTTTTCAAAATGCCGCTGTCGTCATGCACAAATTCGACCGTTTTGACATTCACCTCAGTCAAAATGATGGAAGTTACCTGCTCGATCTGACGCTTTGTTTTATCGCTCAAAACCGGGATCAAAATTTTCGAAAGCGGCTGACGCACTTTGAGTTTATGACCTTTCCGGATCGAATGTACCAGCGAACTGATCTTTTGCGCCAGCTCCATCGATTCTTCCAGATCAAGATCTATCTCACTGCTTTCGATCTTCGGCCAGTAAGTAAGGTGCACAGAATCAAACTGATAACCTGTATTATTAGCAATCGAAGCTGCACGGTCACCGTCAGTCAGGCTTTTATATAACCATTCCGCAAAAAACGGCGCGATCGGCGACATAAGCTGCGAAACCGTCACCAAACAATGCTGCAATGTTTCGTAGGCCGCTTTTTTATCCTCCGTCAAGCCCTGTCCTGATTCCTGCGAAGGGTTCCAGAAGCGGCGGCGGTTCAAGCGGATATACCAGTTTGAAAGCTGATCGGTCACGAAATCCTGAACAAGTCGCCCTGCTTTTGTCGGGTTATAATCATCAAACTGCTCGCCGACTTCCTTGATCAGGGTGTTCAGCTTCGACAAAATCCAGCGGTCGAGTTCAGTGCGGCTTTCCACTGGCACTGATGTGGCTTCGTGGAATTCATAACCGTCCAGATTGGCGTACAGCGCAAAGAAATTATAGGTATTCGTCAGCGTACCGAAGAATTTCCGCTGCACCTCGCCGATCCCGTCAATGTTGAATTTCAGGTTGTCCCAGGGCTCCGCATTGGTGATCATGTACCACCTCGTCGCGTCGGGACCATATTGGGAAATAGTCTGGAAAGGATCGACGGCATTGCCAAGACGTTTGGACATCTTGTTGCCATTTTTATCCAAAACCAAACCGGTAGAAACGACATTTTTGAATGCCACCGAATCGAACAACATGCCCGCGATCGCGTGCAATGTGAAGAACCAGCCACGTGTCTGATCCACGCCTTCCGAGATAAAATCTGCCGGATAACTTTGGTTAAATATCTCCTGATTTTCAAACGGATAATGCCACTGTGCATACGGCATCGCGCCTGAATCGAACCAAACGTCGATCAAATCCGGCTCGCGGTGCATCACATGCCCGTCTTTGGAAACAAGCACAATGTTGTCCACATAAGGTCTGTGCAGATCGAAATCGCCGTGCTGCAGTTTCAACAAATATTCAGAATTGTGGAAAGCCTGCTCTTTAGTCAAATGTCCTGAAAGCAGCGCTTCTTCCAGAAAATCCTTTAATTCTTCAATCGACCCGACACACACTTCGTTGCCATAATCATCCCGCCAGATCGGCAGCGGCGTGCCCCAGTAGCGCGAGCGCGACAAATTCCAGTCAACCAGATTTTCCAGCCAGTTGCCAAAACGTCCGGTTCCCGTACTTTCCGGTTTCCAGTTAATTGTTTTATTAAGCTCAACAAGACGATCTTTCAAAGCCGTAGTTTTGATAAACCAGCTGTCAAGCGGATAATACAAAACCGGCTTGTCCGTACGCCAGCAATGTGGGTAGGGGTGCTCGTATTTTTCTACTTTAAAAGCCTTGCCCTCTTCCTTTAATTTAATGGCAATTAAAACGTCCGTCGGTCTGAACTCCGGATCATTCTGCTCTTCGTCAGAGTAATATTCAGGCTTCACAAATCGGCCTGCATAGTCTGTAATTTCTTTTACAAAACGGCCTCTACGATCTACAATCGGTACTTCTTTGCCATTTTCATCCTTCACCATGATGGCAGGGATTCCGTTTGCCTGCGCTACCCGGAAGTCGTCCGCACCGAATGTTGGAGAGGTATGTACCACGCCGGTACCGTCTTCGGTGGTCACAAAATCACCGAGGATGACGCGGAATGCGGGTTTGTCAGACGGTCCGATGGTTGGCTGGATATAGGGCATTAACTGCTCATACGCAATGCCTTCCAGATCTTTTCCTTTAAACTCAGCCAAAATAGTCCACGGCAGCAGCTTTTTATCACTGGCTGCAAAACCATCAAAATCACCATCCTGCCCTTTTTCAGAAAAATATTTTCCCACCAGATCCTTTGCCAAAACTACCGCAACCGGCTCGTAGGTGTAAGGATTGAATGTTTTTACCAAAACATAATTAATGTTGGCGCCGACGGTCAGTGCGGAGTTTGCCGGAAGGGTCCATGGAGTCGTCGTCCAGGCCAGGATACGGATATCCAGGTCTTCCACACCAGCAATGTTTCCAAAAACCTGATATGTTTTTGGCGTAGTCACCTTGAACATCGCCACGATCGTCGTATCCTTCACATCCTTATATGTCCCCGGCATGTTGAGCTCATGGGACGAAAGGCCGGTTCCGGCAGCCGGCGAGTAGGGCTGGATCGTATATCCTTTGTAGAGCAAGCCTTTGTCATACAGCCTTTTAAGCAGGTTCCAAAGACTTTCAATGTATTCACTTTTATAGGTAATGTAAGGATCTTCAAGGTCGACCCAGTAGCCCATTTTTTCGGTCAGGTCATTCCACTGATCCGTGAATTTCATGACCGTCTGGCGGCATTTCTCGTTATAATCTTCTACCGAAATGGTTTTGCCGATATCATCTTTGGTGATGCCCAGCTCCTTTTCTACCTGCAACTCCACCGGCAAGCCATGCGTATCCCAGCCGCCTTTGCGTTTGACCTGAAAACCCTGTAATGTTTTATAGCGGCAAAAAATATCCTTGATCGACCGCGCCATCACGTGGTGAATGCCGGGGGTGCCATTTGCGGACGGCGGGCCTTCAAAAAAAGTGAATGTCGGTGCGCCTTCGCGGGTGTCGACAGATGCTTCGAAGATTTTTTTATCTTTCCAGAATTGCAGGACTTCGTCCCCGATTTGCGGGTAACTCAGGTTTTTATACTCGTTGTATTTCATGATAACATTTAGCTATTAGCGGGTGGCTGTCAGCTGTGGTATAAGTGGCACTAAATTCTAAACCCGTCCGGATTTTTAAAGGTGCAAAATTACAGATTTTTTTTCCTAAACGGGACCGGCGGGTTTTAAATGAATATGTAGGATATTGTGCCCGGATTCAGTCCGCGCGACATCCCGCATAGAAAACACCTGAACACAAAAATCAAATGGAACAATACAAACGACTTCTGGCTGCCAATAAAGAATGGGCTGCCGAGCAGCTAAACCTTGATGC
The DNA here is from genome assembly GCF_005860805.1 of Dyadobacter luticola. Taxonomy (GTDB): domain Bacteria; phylum Bacteroidota; class Bacteroidia; order Cytophagales; family Spirosomataceae; genus Dyadobacter; species Dyadobacter luticola. The sequence continues at coordinate 1,086,417 of NZ_VCEJ01000004.1, forward strand.
AGATTATTTTACCAATCTTTCCAAAGACCAGAAACCCGATTTCCTCTGGATAGGTTGCTCCGACAGCCGTGTGCCTGCCGAAGACCTGACCGGCTCCCAGCCAGGCGAAATGTTTGTGCACCGTAATGTGGCCAACCTGGTGGTACATACCGATATGAACATGCTGAGTGTGCTGCAATATGCCGTGGAAGTGCTGAAAGTGAAGCATATCCTGGTTGTAGGACATTATCAATGTGGTGGCGTACGGGCTTCAATGACGCATCAGGACCTGGGTTTGATCAACAAATGGCTGCGCAACATTAAGGACGTTTATGACAAACATTCCGAAGAACTGGAAGCCATCGCAGAAGAACCTGAGCGGTTTGACCGACTTGTGGAATTGAATGTTGTCGAGCAGGTCAATCACCTTTCTGAAACTACGATCGTACAGAAAGCCTGGCACAGGGGCCAAGAATTAGCCTTGCACGGCTGGGTATATGGTATGCACGACGGGATTATCAAAACCATCGTCCACATGCCGCCGGGAACCGAAGTAAAAGGGATTTACCGGTACGATTTCGAATAGGGCCAACCTTTCTGCGCATCAAACGAAGCAAAATTTCTGTGTTTTTACAAAAATCATGGCGACGGTATAGCTCCTAAGCTATATCTTCGCATTTGTATTGAGTCTAAATAAGAAAAGAGCGATTTGATGAAGAAGCTGATCGGTAAGATTCACCTTTACCTGGGGCTGGTCTCGGGTATCCTTGTTTTTGTGATCGCGATCACGGGCTGTATCCTTGCATTTGAGCAGGAAATAAAAGCAATTACGCAGCCTTATTTATTTCATGAAAAACAGGAAGGCGGAAAAATCCTGCCTCCCTCGGCGCTCGCGGCAATTGCGGAAAAAGAGCTTCCCGGCAAAAAAGCAAATGGTGTACTGTACGATGTCCCCGGCAGAAATGCACAGGTCGGGTTTTATAATTTAGATCCTGAATTTTACTACGTTGTTTACCTCAATCCCTACACCGGCAAAGTGGCCAAAGTATGGAATGAGGACGACGATTTTTTCCACCTGATTCTTCACGGACATTATTATTTGTGGCTTCCCGAGAAGATCGGCCAGCCGGTAGTGGCTTCGGCTACGCTGATTTTCTTTTTTATGATGATCAGCGGATTGGTACTTTGGTGGCCCAAAAACAAGTCGGCAGCGAAGCAGCGTTTTTCTATCAAATGGAATGCAGCCTGGCGCAGAAAAAACTATGACCTGCACAATGTGCTGGGTTTTTACATTATGTCGATTGGCGTCGTTTTGGCGTTCACGGGTCTGGTTTGGGGCTTTCAATGGTTTTCGCAGGGCGTTTATACCCTGACCGGCGGCGAAGGATCGGACTTGTATTATAATCCGACTTCTGATACCACCGTGGTTTCTACTGTTTCGAAACCCATGCAGGCTGTCGATCGTGCCTGGTTTACTTTGCAAAAGGAATATCCGAAGTATTCAAGCCTGAATATTTCCATTCCTCATCTGCGCTCTGAGTCCATTTTTTCTTATGTTAATTTCCGGGAGGGCACCTATTATAATGTCGACTATAACTATTTTGACCAGTATACCTCAAAGAAGATCAATGCTACCGGGCCTTATAGCGGGAAATACAGCGAAGTCAATCTTGCACAGACATTGCGCCGCATGAATTATGACATTCACACGGGTGCCATCCTCGGACTTCCGGGTAAAATATTAGCATTTTTCGCCAGCCTCATTTGCGCCACCCTGCCCGTCACCGGCTTTGTAATCTGGTGGGGACGGAAAAACAAGGGGCCGAAAAAAGCGAGGAAAAGCTTTAAAAGCCTGAAACCGGAAGTTGTTGTGCGCTAAGGTTTATTTCTTTTGAAAAACCCTTACATAATCGATTTCAAATCTCGCCGGGAATGTGGTATTGGCCGGATCGCCACCATTATCTCCCGCCACCGCCAAAGTCAGCAGCATGTAATGTGGCTGGTGAAAAGGCTCAATATTTTTGTTCTTCAAATTCAAACCCTTGGGATTATCCTGCGTAGCAAGCAGCTGATCATCCACATACAGCTTCACCGATTGCTCGTCCCAGTCCATCCGCCAGACGTGAAATTTCTTCGACCATTCGGGATCATTGAATGTTGTGATCGGTGTTTTGACTGAATTCCAAACCGGTTTATACTGCTCGTTTGAGCCCCAGGCCAGGTTTGCCAGCAATGTTCCGCGGTAAAATTCCATGATGTCGATCTCGCCGTTATCCGGCCATTCTCCCTGCGTCCCCAATGTCCAGAAAGCCGGCCACAAGCCCAGCCGGGTATCGATGCGTGCTTTCATTTCCCATCTTCCATATTGCCAGCTATGTTTTCCGCGGGTAATCAAACTGGCCGACGTATACGCTGCAAATTTCCGGTGTTCCTTCCAGTTTTTACTATCTGATACAAATTTTGGGTTCTTGACCTGCTCTTTTCTGGCTTCAATAATCAGGTATCCATCTTTGCAGAAGGCATTTTCCTCCTGAAACCATTGAGCCTCGTGATTTCTGGTGAAACCTTTTTCAGCAGACCAGTTGGCCGGATCGGGCGCGCCGTCTTTGTCGAATTCATCCGACCAGACGAGTTTCCACTGCGCAAATGTGGTGGTCAATGTGGCGAAGAAAATCAGGATGAGGCAAAGCAGATTTTTCATGTGAATGTTTAGCAGATACCCCTTTTAAAGAAGGCTGGGCATCATTATTACCCAAATCGGCAAAGGTTCGGGAAGGATATGCTGTTGAAACCAGTTTTAGAATTGTAGCTTTGCTTTCACCCAAAGCCGTGTTCGTTTTCTAAAATAGTATTGCACACGATTTTAAGCGTATGAGTAAAACTTTTGAAACAGCCAGGAAAGCAGGGCTCGACGGATTTATGCTGGCCCTGATGAGTATGATCTTGCTGGCATGGCTCTGGCCGTATCCCGGCATGAAAACCAGTCCGCTGCACCTTTCCGAAATTTCCAGTTACGCGGTTTCCATCATTTTCTTTTTCTACGGTCTCCGGCTCAGTCCCGAAAAGCTCCGTGCCGGGCTTATGAATTGGCAGCTGCATGTGATGGTACATTTGTCCACATTCATTTTATTTCCACTTATTGCCCTCGCATTCAGGCCTTTTTTTACAACAGAAGAAGGTCAGACACTCTGGCTTGCTATCTTTTTCCTCACCGTGCTGCCTTCCACCGTTTCGTCATCCGTGGTGATGGTTTCAATTGCGCACGGCAATATTCCAGCCGCCATTTTCAATGCCAGCATTTCCAGCCTCATCGGTGTTTTTGTCACGCCGCTCTGGATGGGTATGGTGATGGATGCCGGACCGGAACATTTCGATCTGCTTTCGGTAGTCGGAAAACTGTCTTTACAAGTACTATTACCAGTATTTGCCGGGATTTTTCTCAATAAAAAGTGGGGGCATTTCGCCGAGCGGCACAAAAAATTCATTCGCTATTTCGATCAGTCTTCGATCCTTCTGATCGTCTACACATCTTTCTGCGAATCCTTTGGAGAACACCTTTTTAGTTCGCTTGGAATAAAAGAAATCGTATTTTTAGCCGCAGGAATGCTGGCGCTTTTCTTTGGGATTTACTTTTTGCTGACCTTCATCGGGGGCCTGCTGAAATTCAACCGGGAAGACAGGATTACGGCGGTTTTCTGTGGTTCAAAAAAATCGCTGGTGCAAGGCGCAGTGATGTCGAAAGTGCTTTTTGCCGGCCCGCAGGCAGGTATTATGCTCTTGCCGATCATGATTTACCACGCCCTGCAACTGATCGCGGCCAGTATCATTGCGCAGCGTCTGGCGCGGGAAGTGACGGACGGAAAAGCGGTTTAACTCAAAAAATCAGGTATGCGGTTGTTTTCGTGGTTGGTGCGTTTGCTGGTACTCATACTCTTATTATCGGGGTTGCAGTCGCTCTGGGGCAGTTTTCGTTCGGGCAACTGGCTGCCTGGCTGGCTCTCCGGGAAAGACAATGTTGAAACCATGCACAACCTGGTGTTGCAGGAAGTGAGCGCGATGGGCAAACTGGAACTGGTGAAATACAATTTCAAGGATGTGGTGGAGCAGCAGATTGTGAAAATGTGGCTGCCTAATGCCAAAGCAATATTAATCGTACAAGGTGAGGCGATCGGCTGCGTGGACCTGACCCAGATGGAAATTGCGGACATTACTTCTGATAGTGAAACGTTGGTGGTGAATATGCCGGAGCCGGAGTTGTGTGTTTTTAAAATAGATCACAGTAAATCAAAGCTTTACAATACCGAGTACGCCTTCAATGATGAGGGAAAGCTGGTGCAGGAAGCTTATAAACAAGCGGAGAAGCAGATCCAGAAATCGGCCCTGGATATGGGAATACTGGATCAAACCAAGGAGAATGCACGGAAAATCCTGACGCCGGTTTTGGAAAAAGCCTCCGGAAAAAAGGTTGTCCTGAAATTTCCTTTGAATGCTAAAATTGACCAGTTACGCTGACAGATAACGCTACATTAACTTCCCTTTTCGATGACTAAAAAAGGATTTCTGACACAGGAAGAGCTTCGGGCCAGGATTGCGGAGGGAGAAATTGAAACGATCGTCGTGGCTTTTACCGATCATTACGGTCGCCTGATGGGCAAGCGTGTGGACGCCGATTATTTCCTCGATTCGGTGATCAAATCAGGTACCCACGGCTGTAATTACCTGATGACGACAGATATGGCGATGGAGCCGGTGCCGGGATACCAATATGCGAACTGGGAGTTAGGCTACGGCGACTTTCATCTGGTGCCCGATCTGGCAACATTAAGGATCGCCGACTGGCTGGAAAAAACAGCATTAATACTTTGCGATGTGCACAATGAAAAATCGCACGAGCTGGAATCCATCGCGCCGAGATCGGTCTTAAAAAAGCAGCTGGACGCACTCCAAAATGACGGAATGCAATGTTTCGCAGCTTCGGAATTGGAATATTATTTACTGGAAAATACATACCGTCAGGCATTTCAGCAAAATTACCAAAACCTGACGCCTGCCGGCTACTACCTCGAAGATTACCACATTATGCAAGGCACGCGGAATGAGAAATTCACTTCCGTGGTACGTCGGCATCTGAAAAACTCCGGTATCCCGATCGAAACTTCAAAAGGAGAGTGGGGTTTGGGCCAGCACGAGTTGAATGTAAAATATTCGGACGTGCTTTCGATGGCGGATAACCATGTGGTTTACAAGCAATGTTTGAAAGAAGTGGCGGATGCGATGGGACTTTCGGTCACATTTATGGCCAAGTTCGTGACAGACCAGGCTGGATCGAGCAGCCACATTCATATGAGCTTGTGGAAAGATGGCGAGAATGCTTTCGCAGGAGACCAGCAATTCGGCCCCGTGAAAGGTTCCGACATTTTCCGCTGGTTCCTCGGCGGCTGGATCAAGCACGTGCCCGACGTCATGCCCTTTTACGCCCCGACCATTAATTCCTACAAACGTTTTGTGGACGGTTCCTGGGCACCCACGCGGCTGGCGTGGAGCTACGACAACCGCACAGCAGGCTTCCGCGTGGTAGGAAGTGGCGCTAGCCTGCGCATCGAGTGCCGGATTCCCGGCGCGGATTGCAATCCGTATCTCGCATTTGCAGCCTCGCTAGCGTCAGGTTTGGATGGAATCAAAAACCAGATCGAACCGCCGGAATGTTTCGTCGGCGACATTTACGCCGCAGCGCATTTACCCCGCGTCCCGTATACCTTGGCTGAGGCGGTTACGCTTTTTGAAGGAAGTGATTTTGCGAAAAATACCTTCGGAAAAGAAGTCGTCGAACATTACACCCATTTTTTCAAAAGTGAACAAAGGGCGTATGACACCTCGGTGACAGACTGGGAGCGGAAAAGGTATTTCGAGCAGATTTGATCGGATAGATCTGACATTTATAAAAACTCAATTACTATCATAATCCATTAACACCCAACCCCATGCGTTTAGAAAATAAGGTAGCCCTCATTACCGGAGGCAGTGGCGGAATTGGCCGGGAAACTGCCATTTTGTTTGCCAAAGAAGGAGCCAAAATTGTTGTAACTGACGTGAACGAAACAGGAGGCCAGGAAACCGCGGATGAAATTGTCAAAAATGGCGGCGAAGCTTTTTTCCTGCGTTCCGATGTTTCCAAAGCCGCTGACTGCGAGGAGGCTGTGAATTTTGCGGAAGAGAAATTTGGGAAGCTCAATATTATCTTCAATAACGCGGGCATCATGCACAGCGACGACGATAATGCCATGACGACCGAAGAATCGATCTGGGATTTGACCATGAATATCAATGCAAAAGGCGTTTTCCTGGGCTGCAAATACGGTATCCCGGCATTGCAGCGCGCAGGTGGCGGCTCCATCATCAATACTGCATCCTTCGTCGCAATTCTCGGTGCAGCGACACCGCAGATTGCCTATACCGCCAGCAAAGGTGCGGTACTAGCATTGACCCGCGAGCTCGCCGTCATCCATGCCCGCGAAAACATCCGCGTGAATGCATTATGCCCGGGCCCACTGCGTACGGAGTTGCTCATGAAGTTCTTAAACACCGAAGAAAAAAAACAAAGACGCCTCGTCCACATCCCGATGGGACGTTTCGGTGAAGCGAAAGAAATGGCTTATGCCGCATTGTTCCTGGCTTCGGATGAATCGTCATTCGTTACCGGTACTGACTTTTTGGTTGATGGCGGGATTACTTCGGCTTATGTGACACCTCTGTAAAATGTGGGTTATTAGTCATTAGTAGTCATTTATAGTCAGGTGTTGTCAGGTATTGTTTAATCGAACATAAGAACAACACTTGACCATACTTGACAACAAATGACAATAAATGACTTTCCCCACTTTCACTTTTTACACTCTAAGTAAGAATGGCAATTCAAAAAACGATAAGCCCTATCGATGGGTCAGTATATGTTGAGCGGGAGCTGGCTGAGGCAGATGCAGTAGAGGCTGCATTAAATAATGCAGTATCTGCTCAAAAGGAGTGGCGCAAAACTTCGCTGGCGGAGCGGGAAGCTATTTGCCGCAAAGCTGTCGAGTATTTCCTGAATAACGCGGACGAAATCGGGCTGGAACTGACCTGGCAGATGGGGCGACCGATCCGGTATACGGCGAATGAGATCCGGAAGGGATTTCAGGAGCGGGCAAATTATATGATTTCGGTGGCTGGAAAAGCGCTGGCTGATGTGGAAGTGGAGGAGATTTCGGGTTTCAAAAGATTTATCCGCCGCGATCCGCTCGGGGTTATTTTTGTGGTTGCGCCGTGGAATTATCCTTATCTAACTTCAGTGAACTCGGTCATTCCTGCGATAATGTCCGGCAATGCGGTGATTTTGAAGCATGCGAAGCAGACGCCGCTTTGCGCGGAAAGGTATGCCGCCGCATTTGAGTATGCAGGTTTGCCCACCGGCGTTTTTCAATATTTACATTTAAGTCACGAGCAGGTTGCGCAGGTAATTGGCGATGAACGCATTGATTATGTAGCATTTACAGGATCTGTGGAAGGCGGTCACGCAGTGCAAAAAGCGATCAATGCACGCTTTATCATAGGCGGGCTGGAACTGGGGGGGAAGGACCCTGCCTACGTCCGGGCTGATGCCAACCTGGCCGATGCAGTTGAAAATCTGGTAGATGGATCTTTCTTTAATTCCGGCCAATCTTGCTGCGGGATTGAGCGGATTTATGTACACCAAGACATTTACGACCAGTTTGTCAGCGATTTTGCCGAATTGACCAAAACTTACACATTAGGAAATCCGCTCGATCAGGATACCACATTGGGCCCGATGGTGCGAACTTCGGCAGCCGATTTTGCCCAAAAACAAATTGATGAAGCGATTGCGCAAGGTGCTACTGCGCTGATTGATACGACATTATTCTCGGCGCATAAATCGGGTACACCCTATCTCGCGCCGCAGGTTTTGATCAATGTCAACCACGAGATGGAAGTCATGTCGGAAGAAACATTTGCTCCGGTCGTCGGCATTATGCCGGTAAGCAGCGACGAGGAGGCGATTAAGCTCATGAATGATAGCCAATATGGCCTCACGGCTTCAATTTGGACAAAAGATATTGATGCCGCCATCAAAATCGGGGAGCAGGTGGAAACCGGTACCTGGTTTATGAACCGCTGCGACTACCTCGATCCGGCGCTGGCCTGGACCGGCGTCAAAAATTCCGGCCGGGGTGTCACACTTTCGACCGTCGGGTATGAAGCATTGACGCGGCCAAAATCTTTTCATTTGAAAATTAACGCGTAGCGCTATGAAAGTCGGATTGCTGGAATGCGACCACGTGCGGGAAGAATTGCAATACATTGCCGGGGACTATCGCGAGATGTTCCCGGCCTTGTTTTCGGAGGTAACTTCCGAGTGGGATTTTCATTTTTACGATGTCTGCAACGGACAATTCCCGGAATCAGTCGATGAATGTGACTTATACATGTGCACCGGCTCCCGGTTTTCGGTGTACGATGAGGAAGATTGGATTTTGCGGTTGAAACAATTTGTCAGGGATATTTATCAATCCGAAAAGATGTTTGTCGGGCTGTGTTTCGGTCACCAAATGTTGGCTGAGGCGCTGGGCGGGCAGGTTTTGAAGTCGCCGGGCGGCTGGTGTGTCGGCGTGCATCGTTTTGACATAACCCATCCTGAAATGTGGATGCAGCCGCATTTGCCTTCGCTGAATATGCTCATGATGTGCCAGGATCAGGTGATGACCATGCCCGAAGACAGTACTCTGCTCGCCACCAGCGAACATTGCCCGGTGGCAATGTTCCGGGTAGGTGAAAATATGCTGGGTATGCAGGCGCATCCCGAATTTACCAGGCTATATGACAAGGCTTTGATGGAACTTCGTGTGGAGCGGATCGGGGAGGAAAAGGTGCGCCTGGGAATTGAAAGCCTGGCGCTGGAAGTGCACCGTACCGAGGCCGCACAGTGGATAAAGAACTTTGCAGAGGCTATCAAAAAGTAAGATGTATGCTTAATTTTACTTTCCTTTTTTAACGAATCCCGATTCCGATGAGTGACAGCAACATAGCTTCCGGCCGACAAATTCTCAGCTCCCACCAGACGGGACAAAAAATCCGGCGGATCGCTTTTGAGATATACGAGCAAAATTTTGAGGAAAAAAGCATTATCGTAGCGGGCATTTCCGGCGAAGGTTTTGCATTCGCCAAACGCCTCCGCGACGAGCTGACGGACATTTCGCCACTGAATGTACAGCTGGTGGAGCTCCGATTCGACAAGCACGTTCACTTCCAGAGCCCTATTCTTTTTGACCATGAGATCAATGTGGAAAATCAGGTCGTGATCGTGGCCGACGATGTTTTGAACACCGGCCGGACATTGGCATTTGCCCTGGAACCCTTCCTGAAAGTCCGCATGAAAAAGGTGCAGGTTGCCGTCGTAGTCGACCGCGGGCACCATTTATTTCCCGTCCATGCCGATTACGTCGGATATTCGCTCAGCACTACATTGACGGAGCACGTGGAAGTTGTGCTGAGTAATGCCGAGGAAGAAGGTGTTTATTTGAAATAATATTAAGAAAGATTTCGGCTCATTTATTGGGCCGAAATCTCTACAATTACACTGGTTCTCCGCGCACTCACTGCCGGGTTGAAACCCACGGTCATCAAAAATTCACCCGAATAAACCTGGTCTTCCTTTAAAGCGGTTTTCGTTTCCGGGTACAAATTCAGCTCTTTTACCTTGTATTTTTTCGCAGGATCGAGTCCCTGCAAACGGAAAGGCGTGTCTGAGCCGTCACCATTCCGGTTGCCGGTCAGGTAGGAAAAGAGGATCGCGCGGTCTTTATTTTTTGATGAAAAGAGGAGTGAAGCGTAGCTGTTTTCCTTCGGGTCGACAAGCCGGTACAGGTCGCCGTGCCACACTACATCTTTGATTGAATTATAGGTAGCAACTGCCTGCTGGCTGAATTGAAGGTCTTTTTCATTCAAATGACTTACCACAATATCATAGCCGAGCCGGCCCATCATCGCTACGTCTGTCCGGTATTTCAAAGGTTGTTTGCCCCAGTCGGTGACGTGGGCGCTTTGGGCGATGGCGGGGTAGAAGTACGAATATTCCCACTGCATGAAAATGCGTTCGAGCGGGTCGGTATTATCGCTGGGCCAAAATTCGGTGAAGTACTTTAACGCCTCATAATCAACACGTCCGCCGCCGCCGGAGCAGAGCATCATCGGTACCTTTGGATACTTGGCGCGCAGTTTTTCCAGCACTTTGTATAGACCTTTTACATAATCAACATACAGCTGAGATTGTTTCTGCTTGCTTTTTTCGAGGTAAGCCGAGTGCGCGTTGAATGTGATTGCATTACAGTCCCATTTAATGTAGGCCAGATCCGGATTTTCGATAAAAAGCTTGTCCAGGACGCCGAAAACAAATTTTTGCACTTCGGGATTGGACAAATCGAGCGGCAGCTGGTTGCGCATATGATGTTCGGGCCGCTGCGGTTCTTTGATCACCCAATCGGGATGTTTTTCATAAAGCTCACTTTTCGGGTTCACCATTTCCGGCTCGACCCAGATACCGAATTTCACGCCCGCATTCTTGGCCTCTTTGACGAGGTACCCGATGCCATGTGGCAGTTTTTTAACATTTTCCTGCCAGTCGCCGAGCCCGGCCTGGTCATTATTCCTGGGATATTTATTGGCAAACCAGCCATCGTCGAGCAGGAAAAGATCTACGCCCAGTTTCTTTCCGTCCTTGAAAAGTCCGGACAGTTTTTCTTCATTAAAACCAAAATAAGTAGCTTCCCAGTTGTTCAGCAGCGTCATTCTTGATCCCTCGCCATCCAGGATCCGGTATTTTCTGGCCCAGTTGTGCAGGTTGCGGCTGGCTTCCCCTTTGCCATTTTCGGAGAATGTATAAATGAATGATGGCGTCGTGAATTCTTTGTTTGAAGCCAGCGGATATTCGGAAGCGTAATTGTTGATTCCCGCAATCAGCCGCAGGTTATGGTACGAATCCACCTCAAAATCCATCCGGAAATTACCCGACCAGCCCAATGTTCCGAGCAGCACTTTTCCTTCTGTTTCGGTGGCAGGTTTGTCAAATGATAATTGAAAACTCGGCGGCTGGAAGAGGTTGGCACGGGTTCCCAATTTGGAATCCAAAACCCGCATCCCGGCCGTCAGCTGCTCTTGCTCCGGGTTCATTTCCTTGGCCCAGGTACCATTATAATGTGTCAGGAAATAATCTTTGGCAATAAAATACAGGTTGGCACTGGCGTATTTGTTGAGGGTTATCTCACCTTTTTCAGCGCTTTTAATGACGCTCCACTGCTCGGTGACGTCCTCATGAATGTAAGTTTTGTAATGCAACGTCACCTCGACCGCGTAAACCGGATCTTTCAAAACAATGCTGGTCAGCGTCACATTATCATTTTCCTTGCTGGTTTTGTGGCTCACATACACCAGATCCATCGACTTATTTCCATCCGAATGCGTGACTTGCAAGGCAGGCTCTGACACATTCCACGAACCGGCGGGTGTGTAGGCAGAGTTGTATGTTCCCGCATTCCCATCATGCTGGCGGCTTTGGGAGGTTACCAGCTGATATTCAACAGCTGAGCCCAATTTTTTACCAAAATAAGTGATACCTAAATGATTCTCTTTGTCCGTTTGCAAAACCAGCGCATTGTGCAATGTTTCAATCGGGATTGTTACGGCATTTTGGGCCAGTGAATTTTTAGTGATTAAAAACAAAAAGGGAAGCAGGAAGGAGAGGCGCAAAGCTGAATACATAGGTGAAGCGTAATATTTGAATGTCCAGAAAATGAAAAAGGATCGAAAACTGCTCATGTTACTCAGCATTTCGGATCCTTTTTAAAAGTAAAATCAATTCTAATGTATCAGGTGAAAACCCGGCGCAGCTTCACATTCTCGACCGGCCTGATAATCAGCGGCACTTTTTCGATTTTCACTGAGCTGCTGTCGAGCCCAAACCATTTGTCCTCGGGTGTCGTAAAGTCTTTGACAAAAAAGTACGTTTTCATCACCAGCTGCTCGATCAGCGGCAGATCATTTTCAAAAGAAAGAAACCTTTCCAGTACGACAAACCGGAAATCGCCGGTAATGTTCTGCTTGCTCAGCGATTCGTAGCGGCTCCTGATGTCCACTTCTTTGTTCAAAACCATATCTTCCACCACTTTGCGGAAGAACATATTGATCCGCTGATCGACCCGGAAACCGAGCCGGAAATTGATCTTGATCACATTATCATTGTTGTCGTCGTCGGACAAAACCTTGTATTCCATCGTATACGGATCGTCGGTAATGTCGACGTGGATAAACCAGTAAACATCAGCGCGTTTGGGACGTTTTTGGAAGATCGAATAAATGACTTTCGTCTCAATTTCCGTGGCGCGGGAAGCATTGGTCATGAAAACCAGGTGCGTCGTATATTTCGGGATACTGATGTCGCGGCTCAGCTCGTGCAAGGCGGGAAGGTATTTTTCGAGCTTGGTGTATTCCGTCAGCCTCAGTTTTATGTAAAATGCTCTCAGCCAGACCGTCATCAGTCCCGCCACCAGCACGCCGACCAAGATCGTAAACCAGCCGCCGTGCGTGAATTTCAGCAGGTTAGCACCCAAGAACATTCCCTCGATAAACAGGTACAGCAGCATAAAAACAATGACGATCCACAAATTCACCCGCTTCATATAAAGATAGTAGGAGAATAAAATGGTGGTCATGATCATCGTCAATGTGATCGCAAGGCCGTAAGCCGCTTCCATATTGGATGACTGTTTGAAATACAAAACCACCCCGCTGCAACCCAGCCAAAGTAGCCAGTTAATGCTAGGTACATACAGCTGACCTTTTTGATCACTCGGATAAATGAGGCGCACTTTCGGCCAGAAATTGAGGCGGATCGCTTCTGAAATCAATGTAAATGAACCGGTTATCACCGCCTGGCTTGCGATGATCGCCGCCAATGTTGCGATGACGATTCCCGGCAGCAGCCACCACTCAGGCATGATTTCATAAAATGGTTTGCGTGCGTCAAGCAGGCCGCCCATTTGTGTAATCAGCCAGGCGCCCTGTCCGAAATAGTTGAGTAAGAGGCAGATTTTTACAAAAATCCAACTGATCCGAATGTTCTCGCGACCGCAGTGTCCCAGATCGGAGTAAAGCGCCTCGGCACCTGTGGTACAGAGAAATACCGCTCCCAGGATCCAGAAACCGCCGGGATGTTTGGTGATCAAATCATAGCCATACATGGGGTTGATGGCTTTCAGGATCTCAGAATGTTCCATAATTTGAAACAAACCCAGAACCCCCAGCATTACAAACCAGGTGATCATGAGCGGCCCAAATGCACGGCCAACTACTTTGGTACCAAAGGCTTGTATAACAAAAATGAATGTAAGAATGCCGATAACGATCGGGACGGTCTGAATGTTGGGATAAAGAAGCTTCAAACCTTCCACAGCGGAAGAAACGGAGATGGGCGGAGTAATGATCCCATCGGCGAGCAGAGTACTTCCACCGATAATTGCCGGGACGGTCAGCCACTTGGCGTGTTTCCTGACCAGCGCATACAATGCGAAAATTCCGCCCTCACCCCGGTTATCTGCCCGGAGGATCAGGATCACATATTTGATGGTGGTTTGGAGCGTCAGTGTCCAGAAAATGCAGGATATCGCTCCGTAAATGATTTCCTCGGTAATCGTTTCGCCCAGGATGATGGCCTGCATTACGTACAGCGGGGACGTGCCAATATCGCCGTAGATGATACCAAAAGCTACCAGGACCCCGGCGGCCGACAGCTTATCAATTTTATGCTTTGATTCCATTCACCTTTTTGAAAAAACGGCGAAAGTTAGGAAACCGCTTGCAAAGAAATGACGGTGGGTTACAAATTTAATTTGGTCTGCCGGGCCTTAACCGGCAAATGTATTATAAAGCAGGTAGCCGTTTAGACCGATAATGGTGATGCTGATAATCCAGCTTAGTGCGGTCACAAGCCTGGTGTTTGCAAAACGGCCCATGATTTTGCTGCTTGAAGTAAATAAAACCAGCGGCACCACGGCAAAACTGAGTTGCAGCGAAAGAATTACCTGGCTAAGTACCAGCAGTTCGGCAGTACCTTTCTCTCCATATAAATAAGAAACGATCAGCGCAGGAATGATGGCGATACCGCGGGTGATGAGGCGGCGCAGCCAGGGTTTCAGGCGAATGTTGAGGAAACCTTCCATGACAATCTGCCCGGCCAAGGTACCTGTCAATGTGGAGCTTTGGCCTGACGCAAGCAGCGCCAGCGCAAAGAAAATCCCTGCCAGGCCAACTCCCAGCACCGGATCGAGCAGGTGATAAGCGTCGGTAATGTCGGCGATTTCAAAATGTCCGTTGGCGTGAAATGCGGTAGCGGCGAGGATTAAGATGGATGCATTGATAAAAAATGCCAGCGCCAGTGAAAACGTCGAATCGATGGTAGCAAACTTGATCGCGGACTTTTTGCCCTCCTCGTCGCGCTTGTAGGCGCGGGTCTGAACAATGCTGGAATGCAGGTAAAGGTTATGCGGCATGACGGTCGCGCCGAGGATACCGATGGCAATGTAGAGCATGCCCGAGTTCGTGACGATTTCTGTTCTTGGTAAAATTCCACCCATGATCCCGGCGATAGATGGCTGGGAAACAACCATTTCATAAAGAAAACTCAGCAGAATAATGCTCATCAGACCGGCCACAATGCTTTCAATGATCCGAAAACCTTTCTGCTGAAAATACAGGACGATCAGCACATCAAATGCAGTGAACAAAACGCCGACGGGCAGCGGAATGTGAAAAAGGAGGTTTAATGCGATGGCGGAGCCAATTACTTCGGCCAGGTCGGTGGCGGCGATGGCGATTTCGGAAAGTATCCAGAGTACGAAAGAAACCGGCCGGGAATAATAATCGCGGCAGGCTTGTGCCAGGTCGCGGCCGGTGGCGATCCCTAATTTTAGGGAAAGGTGCTGCAAAAGCATGGCGAACAAATTGGAAATGAGGATCACCGAAAGCAGGGTATATCCAAACCGCGAGCCGCCTTCAATGTCCGTCGCCCAGTTGCCCGGATCGATGTAGCCGACAGAGACCATCAGCCCCGGGCCGGCAAATGCGGCCATTTTTTTCCAGAAACCCGCACCTTCCGGAACATGGATCGTAGAATGTACTTCAGACAATGAAGCCTGACGGTCCGGAGTATTCTTTTCCACTGGTTCCTTTACTTTTAAGCCAACTATCATTTTAATAGTATTCGAAATAAACAATTCAGTTTACTGGAAACAAATATAAAGAAATTCTTAAATAAAATTTTAGACTAGCCTAAATTTTATTATTCTGATTTGTAACCCGTACTTTTGCCGATGTTAAGATATCGTGCCATCGCTGCTGACCAGAAATGCAGAATTCCTTCACAGAAGAAAATTATCTGAAAATCATCCACTCCCTGTCCGGCCGTGACGGGGCGGAAGTGAGTACCAATGCGCTGGCGGAGAGCACTGCTACCCGCGCGGCATCGGTGACGGACATGCTGCGGAAGCTGGCGGAAAAAGGTTTGATCAATTACAAAAAATACCAGGGTGTAACATTGACCGAGCAGGGTGAAAAAGTCGCGATCAAGGTAATCCGCAAACACCGGCTCTGGGAGGTTTTTCTAGTGGAAAAACTGGGTTTTGGCTGGGACGAGGTACATGATATCGCCGAAGAGCTGGAACATATTCCGTCTGAAATCCTGGTGGAAAAGCTCGATACTTTCCTCGGGCACCCCCGCTTCGACCCGCACGGTGACCCCATCCCGGATGCAAAAGGGAATCTGACGGAGCCTGACTACCTGGTTTTGACGGACGTGCAGATCGGCGAAAAGGTGAGAATGATGGGCGTGCTGGACCATGCACCGTCATTTTTACAGCATTTGGACCGGTCGGGCATTACATTGGGGTCGGTGATTGAGTTAAAAGAAGTTAATGATTACGATAAATCTGCTTCCGTACAAATAAATGGCGGCCAGACGTTGTTTATCAGTCTCGAGGTATCTAAAAATTTACTGGTACAGCGCAGATGATTTACACGCCATGAGATTTAAAATACTGGATCGCTACCTGATCAAAAACTTCCTGATTACCTACGTTTTCGTGGCTTTCGTGATCGTCCTCATCATTTGCATGATCGATTACACCGAAAAAGTGGACGACTTTCTGGATAAAAAAGCGCCGCTCAACGAAATCCTGATCGATTATTACCTCAACCTGATTCCTTACTGGATCAATTACATCAGTCCGCTGATGGTTTTTATCGCGACGGTATTTTTCACTTCCCGCATCGCGGCGCGTACGGAGATCATTGCCATGCTCAGCAGCGGGATCAGTTTCGGGCGGATGTTGCTTCCGTATATGGTCGGCGCGTCGGTTTTGGGTATCCTGACATTCATTCAGGTAGGCTGGGTCTTGCCGAAAGCCAATAAGATCCGGAACAGTTTTGAGAAGACGTATGTCAAGCAGGAATTCTATTTCAGTGGTCATAATGTGCACATTACCATCGCGCCGGACGTTTACGCCTATCTCGAAAGCTATAATACCACTTCCAAAACGGGCAATAAGTTCACGATGGAAACCATCAAAGGGACGAAGCTTTTGCAGAAATTTTATGCTGATAAAATCGTCTGGCAGCCCAAAAAAGGCAAATGGACCTTGCAGAATTACCAGATCCGGACATTGGACAGTCTCGGTGAAAAGCTAAGCCGGGGTATAGAAATCGACACGACGATCAATCTTTCGCCCAAGGACTTTGAAAGTGACTATAACCTTTTTGAAACATTCACTTTACCTGAGCTTAACAATTACATCGACCTGCTTAAAAGCCGCGGCGCCGACGGGCTGGAAGTGTACCTGATTGAAAAATACATTCGCTTCACCCAGCCTTTCGCAATTTTGATTTTGACGGCGATCGGAGTGATTGTATCTGCAAGAAAAAGCCGACGCGGGGTAGGCTGGCAGATTGCGCTGGGCTTTATGCTGGCATTTATTTACATCCTCTTTTTTCTTTTGTCAAAAGGCGTTGCCGAGGCGGGTACGATCAATACCTTGTTTGCAGTATGGCTTCCCAACATTGTTTTTTCCTGCATAGGACTGGTTTTGTATAAAACATTGCCCCGCTAAAATGTTTTCATCCTCAGCCGTCCGCGCATACCTGCACCTCCATTTTCTGGTTTTGATTTGGGGTTTTACAGCAATTGTCGGCTTACTGGTTTCTATCTCACCCGTCGCGCTGGTTTTGTACCGCACATTGTTTGCAGCGATCGGTTTGGGCGTGATCATCGTCATCAAGCAAAAATCTTTCAAAGCGCCTTCGGTCGATTTACTAAGATTGTTCGGCGTCGGTTTCGTGCTCTCTGCGCACTGGATGCTGTTTTTCGCCTCCGCCCGCGTTTCCACAGCATCGGTTTGCCTGGCAGGTATGGCCACCACTTCGCTTTGGACGAGTTTGATAGAACCTTTGGTGAACAAAAGAAGCGTGCGTCCGCTGGAAGTCGGGCTTGGCATCCTGGCATTTGCAGGGTTATATGTGGTTTTTAAATTTGAATTTGACCACGCACTGGGTCTAGGGCTGGCACTATGCTCGGCAGTTTTGGCAGCCGTATTTACTGTCGCCAATAGCAAATTCGTCCAAAGAATCGATGCTTACACGATTACATTTTACGAAATGATCGGCGCGACATTCTTCTCGCTATTTTTCCTCATCATTTCCGAGTGGCAACATTGGACGAATGAAGTGCCTTTTATCCCGGCAGGCAAGGACTGGATCTGGATTTTATTCCTCGCATTAATTTGTACAGTCTACGCCAGCACGATGGCTGTGCAGCTGATGAAATATTTTTCAGCTTACCTTATCAACCTGACTATCAATCTCGAACCTGTTTATGGCATTGCGCTCGCTTTTTTCTTTTTTGGTGAAAAAGAGCGCATGACCCAGGAGTTTTACCTCGGTACCTTGCTGATCCTGCTGGCGGTGCTGCTGTATCCGGTTTTGGTCAATACCGCTTTGGGAGGAAAGAAGCCGGAAACCAACTGATCAGCCCGAAACGAGCTTATTAACTTATTACTACTATTTTTGTCGATTCAACAACAGGAGCATCCATGAATCCAGCACGTTTACTTCTAGTAATACCCTGCTATAATGAGGAAGCGATATTGTCCCTGACGTATTCTAAATTAAACATTTACTTCTCAGAAATTAAAAATCGGGGCCTGATCGCTGCCGACAGCCGTATATGCTTTGTAAATGACGGAAGCCGGGACCGTACCTGGAATATCATTGAAGAACTTTGCGCCCAGGACCCGAATGTGATCGGGGTAGGGCTGTCCCGGAACTTCGGTCATCAGAGCGCGATCATGGCCGGTCTGGAAGCCCATGTTGATCAATTTGACTGCTTTATTACCATCGACGCCGATTTGCAGGACGATATCAACGCCATCACCGGCATGCTCGAAAGGCACCGCGAAGGCGCGATGGTCGTGTACGGCGTGCGCGGCGACCGGAGCTCGGATTCCTGGTTTAAGCGTTTTACGGCAGAAAAATTTTATGTTTTAATGCAGAAAATGGGGGTGCCAGTAGTTTTCAACCACGCGGATTTCCGACTGATGGACCGTCGGGTGCTGAAAGAACTGGGTAACTTCCGGGAGATCAACCTGTTCCTGCGGGGCATCGTGCCGCTGATCGGTTTCAGGAGTGACAAAGTTTTTTACAACCGCCTCGAACGCCAGGCCGGGGAAACGAAATATCCCCTGAGCAAAATGCTGCTCTTCGCCTGGAACGGGATCACCTCATTTTCCACATTCCCGATGCGGCTGGTGCTGTATTTCGGAGTGTTCAATTTTTTTGTAGCCATGGTGATCGTGGTCTATATCCTTTTTTCTTACCTCGTGGGCTTCACCGTCCCCGGCTGGACTTCCACCATGCTGCCGCTTACTTTTTTCAGCGGTTCCAATATGATGGCGCTGGGATTGATCGGGGAGTACATCGGGAAAATTTACGAGGAAGTAAAAGGCCGTCCGCGATACATTATTGAAAAAACCGTCAATGAATAGATTTTATAAAAAATACAGGAGTATCGGCAACTACATCAACATTCTGCTGATGTTCGTCGTGCTGATACCCATGCTGGTACTTTCCTACTATAATCATCCCAACCCAGCCGATGATTATTGCTATATAGATACCGTATTTAAAGTGGGCTGGTTTGGTGCCATGAAAGCCTACTATACCGGCTGGACGGGTCGCTACTTCGGGATTTTCCTCAACCATACCAATCCGCTGCTTTTCCACTCCATCACCGGATTTAAGATACTGCCTGTTTTTATCATCGGAGGCACCATTTTCTCATTTTACAGCCTTTTCCGCCACCTTACGCCTACGTTATCCCGCGTCGCGCACATTGGTTTTGCCAGTGTCATTTTCTTCCTTTTTGTATTAAGAATGGCGAGTACGGCGGAAGCATTTTACTGGATGGCCGGATTTGTAACATTCACAGTGCCAAGCATTACCACATTGCTTTGGATTGTGCTCGTGCTGCGCTGGTACCGCCAGGATACGCAGCCTGCTAAAATATTGGTAGGCGTCCTCGCCGGCTTTCTGGTTTTCGCATCTATGGGTTGCAGCGAGCCTAATCTGCTCACGATGGTGCTGCTGATCGGCGCGTGGTGGGTGTATCGCCTGATTTATCACCGGAAAGTGGATGGTTTTATGATTGCAATGCTGGCGGTCGCATTATTTTCCTGCTACGTATTTTTTGCCGCGCCGGGAAACGATGCGCGGATCGGAACTAACCCGCTCGGCGGCAACATTCCTTTTTCAACCATTTCCTCCTTCAAATTCCTTGCAAAACTGATATTTGACTGGCTTTTCAGGACACCGCTTTTGTTCTTCTCGGTCGCCTGGCTGGTTGTCCTTTCGCGAGTTTCGGAAGGTGCGCGCAACTATTTTTCAATCCCGGTCTGGTATGCTTTGCTGCTGGTTGTAGGCATTTTGGCGGCGCAACTTTTTCCTAACTATTATGGAGTCGGCATCGATCCGGCTGCGCGGGTGATCAACTGCGTGTATTTCTTTTTCCTGATCGGCTGGTTTTACCTGATCGGCGTGGTTTTTCATTATTTCAAAAAGCGCAAGATCGATTACTTCCATTTCACAGTAGTCCGCTACGGCGTTTTGTATGCGATTATGGTGGTATCGGTGGTGCTTGCCACTTACCGGAGTATCAACATTCACATGCTCTACACAGATTTATTACAGGGAAAAGCTGCTGCTTTCGATAGGGAAATGTTTGAGCGCTACGCCATTTTGGAAAACGCCAAAGAAGAAAATGTTGCCCTGCCGCTGATCCAGGTCAAGCCGCTTTCGATTTTTGTGGACGACGACATTAAAACAGATACCAATTCCTGGTGGAATAAATGCATGGCGGGGTATTTTGGCAAGAAAGTTATTTCCGTGAAAAATGCAGACAGTGAGCAAAAACAGTAGGCTTTTTTACGGCATTTTCATGGCCGTACCCATCGCGGTCTGGATTTTCGTCATTCTTTATTATTCTGTCAACCTGCCCTGGTACGACGATTTCGATCCTTTTTCTGATTTTTTGCACAAATGGATCACTGAGCCGGATTTCGCTACGAGGCTTAAATTGCTTTTCCAGCCCAACAATGAGCACCGGATGGTGATCGGCAAGCTGGTTACATTGCTTTACTACTGGGTTACCGGGCACCTCAATTTCACATTACTGCACATTGCCGGTTCCAGTTTTATGCTGGGGACATTGTATCTGTTCTGGCGCGCATTCAAAAGCAGCGGGCTCAGCTGGTGGTACTTTTTGCCAGTTCCCTTTTTAATGTTCCAGTTGCAATTCCACCTCGCATTTTTGTGGGCAATATGCGCTTTGCAGCATCCACCGGTGGTTTTCTTTGCCAGCTTATCTATGTTCCTTTTGGCTAAAAACCGTTTTTTACCGGGAATGTTAGCAGCAATTTTTGCCAC
Source organism: Dyadobacter luticola (assembly GCF_005860805.1). Classification (GTDB taxonomy): domain Bacteria; phylum Bacteroidota; class Bacteroidia; order Cytophagales; family Spirosomataceae; genus Dyadobacter; species Dyadobacter luticola. The sequence goes on from NZ_VCEJ01000004.1 coordinate 1,107,462, forward strand.
ATTCGCGATGAGCAGCGGGATTTTTGTTTGGCCTGCGGGTGTGGTCGTGCTGGTTTTGGCTTCGAGGTATAAGCAGGTAGCAGTCTGGTGCGTGGTCGCGGTGGTGGCCGTGGGACTTTATTTTTATGGCATGTCGGCCCAGGGAAATGAATCTAGCGTCGACTTTTTTCTCAAAAACCCACATTTAAGTGTCCTCGGGTTCTTCGCCTTCCTCGGCGGTTTATTCGATTTCTTTCCTGAAAAAGCCATTTTTACGCGTTCAGTTCTTCCGGTTTTAATGGGTTTTTTAGTCATGATCTGGGTGACAATCTGGCTGCTGCGCCGGATTTTTCCCTGGCTGAAAACCACTTTCAGCTGGCCAAAAAACCTTCCGGTTTGGGCAAATCAAAATCCGGATAATGCTAAAATATTGCAGACATTCCTGGTGGGTATCGTGACTTTTTTGCTGGTCGACGGCCTGGTGATCGGCCTTCTGCGTCCCCGGTTTGGCTTTTTTGTGATGATTGTCAGTAATTATAAAATCTATCCCGCGCTTTTTCTGACGGTCGCCTACCTCGCATTTATCAGCACTGCCGTGAAAGTGAATGTTAGAGAAACCGGCTTTAAAATAGCCGTGGCAGCTGGCGTAATGATCTGGGCGATTTCAATGTACAGTTACTTGCCTGTGATTTCCGAAAGGAATAAATATTACACCGTAAACGGTTATAATCAGGAATTTAATGGTTACGGCCTGGGCCATGTGCCTTATTCTAAAAGTGCCATGTATGTGGATTCGATGATGAAAGATATGGTGAAGCGCGGCGTTTACGAGTACCCGGCCAGCGGCAGGCTGATCGCCCGCCAGGCTGAAATGGTTAGCGGGGACATTTCCAAAATGAGCGGAATCCAGATCGAAGACCGCGGATTGGCCATTTACGTGAATGATACCGAGAACCGGATTTCTTATGCCCGGAACAGCGGCGAATATGTGTTTGTACGAAACCGGGCAAGACTTTACCTGTTTAAAATGGAGCAGCACAAGTATTCGGGCAGGAACATTTTCATGCAATATGACAAAGGTGCAGACGTCCTCATTCCCAATACATCCCTGCTGCCGGACACCTATGAGATCGGAATTGTGCATGTAAACGGGGACAAAACCGGTGGCGGTGTCCTGCGAAAGATCACAATCCCATAAATAAATGAATGTTTCGATAATACTTTGAAAGGTGTATTTTTGCCGCCATAGGTCCCATCGAAAACCGACGCACATTGAAAACCCCTCAAATATCCATTGTTGCACCCCTCTACAATGAATCCGAATCTTTCCCATTGTTGGTTCAGCGAATCAATGCTTTGATGGATTCAAGTCCGCTTACCATAGAAGTTGTGCTCGTGGATGATGGCAGCAGGGACGATACTGCGCTCAGAATCAGGCAGCTTGCATTAACCGACGAACGCTATCACGGTGTTTTCTTATCAAGGAACCACGGCCACCAGCTGGCTCTGACAGCCGGGATTTCCACAGCCCGCGGCACAGAAGCACTTTTTGTGATCGATGGTGATTTGCAGGACCCGCCCGAGTTGCTTCCTGAATTTTATAAATTATTGCAGGAAGGTAATGATGTGGTGTATGCCGTGCGCAAAAAACGCAAGGAAGGTGTCGTGAAACGCATGGGTTATCACTTCTTTTACAGGATTTTACGCTCAATCTCCTATGTAGAAATCCCGCTCGACAGCGGCGATTTTGCCTTAATAAGCCGCAGGGTAGTGGATGTCCTCAATAAAATGCCGGAAGAAAGCCGGTACCTCCGAGGAATGCGTTCCTGGATCGGTTTCAAGCAGGTGGGCTTTGAGTATGAACGTGATGCGCGGGCAGCCGGAGAGTCCAAATATTCTTTCAAACAGCTTTTTAACCTCGCTTACAATGGTATTTTTAATTTTAGCGAGTTTCCGATCAAGTTTATGAGCCGTATGGGAATCCTGGCGATCCTTATTTCCCTGGTCTATTTTATCATTGTCGTGGTCAAGAAAATGTTTTTTGCGCACGTCATTGAAGGTTTTACTTCCCTGCTTTTTGTGATCATTTTGTTCAGCGGCGTACAGCTGCTGGCGCTCGGCATCATCGGCGAATATGTATTGCGCATCTTTTTTCAATCTAAAAACCGGCCTTTATTTATCATTAAGGAGGAAATAGTTAACCGCGAGTACGTTTGATCTGATGCTTTTCAACTCGATCCAATTTTTAATTTTCTTCATCGTCGTTACGCTGGCTTATTTCAGCCTGTCGTGGAAAGGTCGCTGGATTCTCCTCCTCGTTACCAGCTGCTACTTCTACCTGGTTTTCAAGCCAATATTTATTCTGATCCTGTTTGGGACGATCGTAATCGACTATTATGCAGGGATTTGGATTGAAAAATCGGAAAATCAGAAGCAGCGGAAATTGCTGCTGGTGATCAGTTTAATCTCGAACATTGGTATCCTCGCGTTTTTCAAATACTACGATTTTTTACAGGATTCTGTCAACCACATTCTTGGCAGCATGCACCTGCGCCCGCTGGTACCGCCGCTGACGCGCATGATCCCCAGCCAGATAGCCGACTGGATCACCACCGGCGACGGACGCGTTTTACTGCCGATCGGATTATCATTCCACACATTCCAGGCGATGAGCTATACCATTGAAGTGTATCGCGGAAATCAGCCTGCCGAGCGGAATTTCGGGATTTACGCTTTATATGTGATGTTTTACCCGCAGCTCGTGGCCGGCCCAATCGAGCGTCCGCAAAACATGCTTTTCCAGTTTCATACTTATTTCAAATATGATTTTGAACTGGTAAAGAGCGGGTTAATGCAGATGGCTTTCGGTTTTTTCAAAAAAATGGTCATCGCCGACCGGCTCTCTATGATGGTCGACTATGCTTACGCGCCGGGTACGGAGCACAATGGTTTGACGTTGCTGACCGCCGCCATTTTCTATTCTTTCCAGATCTACTGCGATTTTTCAGGCTACTCCGACATTGCAATTGGTGCAGCTCGGGTGATGGGTTTTACTTTGATGGACAACTTCCGGTCGCCTTATGAAGCCAAATCGATTGCAGAATTCTGGGGACGGTGGCACATTTCACTGTCGAGCTGGTTTCGTGATTATTTGTACATTCCGCTGGGTGGAAACCGGAAAGGCGACCTGATGAAATACCGTAACCAGCTGATTGTCTTTATGGTAAGTGGCTTGTGGCACGGCACGAGTTGGAGTTTTGTAATCTGGGGTGGCTTGCATGGATTGTACCAGATCTCTGCGTCGATCCGGGACAAAGTTCTGGGGAACGCGGGCGTGAAAATGCCTGAAAGTGAATTTATTAAGATCATTAACCGGATACTGACTTTCCTGCTGGTCACCCTCACCTGGGTTTTCTTCCGGAACAGCATCAGCCGCTCTTTTGACATTTTAAGAGGCATTGGTAAACTATCGCTTTCCGACAAAATCCTTTCCCCATTCAATGTTGTCGAAATGTGGTTCTGCGTATTCCTGATCGTATTTCTTTTAGTGAAAGAACATTATTACGAAAAGATCCCGACGCGCAGTACCACATTATTCTTCATATTATTTCCCCTGACTGCAATTCTGACGTATTTTTTTGGCGTCATTACAGAAAATCAGTTTATATACTTTCAATTTTAGGGGCAGATACGAGCACATTTGCAGACAATTATTTGTTACCGAAGTTCCGGGATGATTTGTCCTATTTTCAAGATTAACGTTTTCAATAAAAATGTACGAAGTAACTTCTGACAACCGGTTAAAAAGTCTCATAGTAGTAGGTGACCGTGTTTTAATACGTCCCAAAAGCCCCAGCGACCGCACAAACAGCGGCCTATATTTGCCTCCGACCGTGACGGAAAGAGAGCAGGTCCAAAGCGGATATGTGATCAAAGTTGGCCCCGGGTACCCGATTCCAGTGGCAGTGGAAGAGGAGCCGTGGAAGGAAACGGAAGAAAAGGTGAAGTATATGCCTTTGCAATCCAAAGAAGGCGATCTGGCAATTTATTTACAGCGCAATGCCATCGATCTCGAATACGACGGCCAGAAATATGTGATTGTTCAGCAGTCTTCCATCTTAATGTTGGAGCGCTCCGAAGATTTGTTTGAATAAAAATTCACTCATTAATTAACTAAACTCTTAAAAAAATGAAGTACAAATTTCTTGGAAATACCGGAGTGCTCGTCTCCGAACTGTGTTTTGGTACCATGACCTTCGGCGGCGAAGGCTACTGGGAGGCGATCGGAAAATTGCAGCAGGACGAAGGTCAGGCACTTGTAAAAACCGCTCTTGACAGCGGAATCAATTTCTTTGATACCGCCAATGTGTATGCGTATGGTAAATCGGAAACGATTCTGGGCCAGTCGATTAAGAATCTAGGTATCAAAAGAAGTGAAGTTGTGATCGCGACCAAAGTGCGCGGAAGAATGGCACCGGGCGCAAATCAGATCGGCTTGTCGAGGCTGCATATCATGGATTCGGTTGAGGAAAGCTTGTCGCGGCTTGGTACCGATCATATTGATCTTTTCTACATTCACGGGGTAGATATTGAAACTTCGCTGGAAGAGACCATGCGTGGTTTGGAAGACGTGGTAAGGTCAGGAAAAGTGCGGTACCTTGGGGTCAGCAACCACGCTGCCTGGCAGATTATGAAAGCCAATGGAATTGCAGAGAAAAATGGGTGGACCAAATTTGTGGCTTGCCAACATTACTATACTATCGCCGGTCGTGAGCTGGAAAGGGAATTAGTGCCGATGATGCAGGACCAGAATCTGGCATTAATGCCTTGGAGCCCGCTGGCAGGCGGTTTTCTTTCCGGGAAATATACGCGTGGCAACCAAACCAGCGGGGATAACCGCCGCGATAACTTCGATTTCCCTCCGATCGATAAAGAAAAAGCGTACGACATTATTGACGTAATACAGCCAATTGCAGAGGCGCATGGTGTGTCAGTGGCACAAATTGCCTTGTCGTGGCTGCTGCATCAGAAAGCGGTAACCAGCGTGATCATCGGTGCGAAAAAGCCTGAGCAGCTGGCAGATAACATTGCCGCCACTTCGGTGGTACTGACTGCGGGGGATCTTGCTAAGCTGGACGAGATCAGCAAGCTTAAACCGGAATATCCGCAGTGGATGTTCGAGCGTCAGGGCCGCGACCGCATCCCAAGCTAACATATGAAAATCCAGCTTTTATGGGTCGCGATGTTCGCGGCCCAAACCTTTGCTGCCCGGTTATGTTTTGCACAACAACGAAGCGTCTCGATCACGATCGACGACGTCCCGAATGTGCGTTTATTTACGGCTGACGGTAACTCTTCAAAGCTGCTCAGCCGGCTGGATTCGATGAAATTGCCGGTGGCGATCTTTATTAATGAACAACATTTGTCTGCGTCCGGGGATTTTGAAAAAAATAAAAATCTGCTGAAAACCTGGCTTGCAAAAGACTTTGTGACGGCTGGAAATCATAGTTTTTCACACCCGAATTATGGCGAGATCGGCTTTGAAGCATTTTCGGAAGACGTGGTAAAAGGAGAAAAAGTGACCCAAGAAATCCTGGCTGGCTCCGGAAAGAAGCTGGAATATTTTCGGTTTCCTTTCAATGCAACCGGGAGGGATAGTCTGGAACAGTCGAAAATGAGAAGTTTTCTGATGGAGAAACATTATATCAGCACGCCTTTTACAGTTGAAAATGAGGACTGGCTGTACACCCAGCTTTACGAAAAGGCGCTGAGTGAGGGGAATAAAAAGCTCGCTGCTTCAATCGGCAACCAGTTTATTCAAATGACATTGAAGCGTTTTGATTTTTTTGACAGTCTTTCTGTGGCACATTACGGGAAGCCGATCAAACAAATTTATCTCTGCCACGACAACCGGCTAAATACAGATTACCTGCCTTTGCTGGTGAAAAAGTTAAAGGAAAAGAAATATAACTTCATCAGTCTGGCTGACGCGATGAGCGATCCGGTTTATCAGTCACAAGATTACTATCACGGAAATGCAGGATTTTCCTGGATTTACCGATGGATGGGCGATTTGGAAAAAAGGCGGGCAGCGATGCGGATAGAGCCTGAAAACCAAGACATTCAGAAAGCGTACGAGGAAATGCAACGGAAAAAGTAAGGACGCAAAAAAAGCATGCAGCTCGGCTGCATGCTTTCGAAATGTCTTGTTATGACTAAAATTAGATAACGCGAACGTTAACTGCGTTTAGTCCTTTTCTTCCATTTTCTACGTCGTAAGTCACTCTGTCGTTTTCACGAATGTCGTCCTGAAGACCTGAAACGTGAACGAAAATGTCTTTTTCACCAGATGCTGGTTGGATGAATCCAAATCCTTTGGAATCATTGAAAAACTTAACTGTACCTTCTGCCATTAGAATTGATCTTATATTTTTAAAAATCAAATGTATGTAGAAAAAAAATATAAACAAGACAAAAGCTTCGTCACTTAGATTAATTCTTAATAATTTAACAGTCACCCAGGCATGCCCATCATATATTCAGAAGAGCCAATTTCCCCCAAATGGTTGCCTAATGGGCATTTTCAGAGCATTTATCCCGCACTTTTCAGGAAGGTGAGCGGAATAAAATATTCCCGTGAAAAAATTGTAACAGAGGATGAAGATTTCTTGGATCTCGACTGGTCGTACGCCGGTAAAGCGCCTTCTGAGCGGCTGGTGATCCTTTCTCACGGCCTGGAAGGAAACAGTACCCGCCAGTATATTCTGGGGATGGTGAAGATTCTGAACCAGGCTGGCTTCGATTGCCTCGCCTGGAACTTCCGGGGCTGCGGCGGCGAGATGAATAACGCTCCGCGATTTTATCACAGCGGCGCGACCGAGGACTTAAATCATGTGATTGAGCATGCTTTTTCTAAAAAATACCAGGAAATTTTCCTGGCCGGATTTAGTCTGGGAGGTAACCTGACACTCAAATTTCTGGGCGAGCAGGGTGGAGGTATCGATAGAAGAATTGTGAAAGCGATGGTTTTCAGCGTGCCGATGGACTTGAAAGCTTGCAGCCTCGCTATTATCCAGCCGCAGAACAGCATTTATATGCACCGTTTTCTGAAATCATTGAATCCGAAAGTGAAGTCCAAAGCAGCGGTTTTTCCGGATTTGATCACATTGAAAGACAAAAACACGATCCGCACATTGTATGATTTTGACCATCATTATACTGCGCCGATCCACGGTTTCAAAAGCGCCGACGATTATTATGAGCAATGCAGTTCTATGCATTTCGTAGAAGATATAGCAATCCCTACCATGATTGTCCATGCAGCAAATGATCCCATCGTCCCGGTTGAAAGTTTGCCTATCAAAGACATTGAAAAGAACCCCAACATTACCCTGATGATCACGCGCGGCGGTGGTCATTGCGGATTTCGTCCTGCCAAACTGGTTGATGATTTCTACTGGTCTGAAAAGGCTGCGCTTGAATTTTTTAGTGAGGATCAGGCAGAAAAATGACTATTTCCATACAATCCATGACTTTTCGAACCTATCACTGCAATTCAATCCGACATTAAATCAATCCAAAGATTATTTTGTTAGCGTCATATCGGAAACAGATTTGTAATTTTGCGGCACGAAGCAGCTCCTGCTGCCCGCAGCACTTCACAAGACAAACTGACCGATAGACATTTATTTAAGTTAACTCGATTATTCAGTTATTTCCTGCTTCATGTCCACATTAACACTTAATCCGGCACCATACATTATCATTGATTTCGACAGCACTTTTACGAAAGTGGAAGGGTTGGACGAGCTCGCTGCAATCGCCTTGAAAGGTCATCCCGAGCGGGACCAGATCGTTCAGAAGATTTCGGATCTTACGAACAAGGGGATGAATGGTGAAATGTCGTTTGCCGAGGGTTTGCGCCAGCGAATCGCACTTTTGAAAGCCAACCGGTCGCATATCGACAGCCTGGTTGATTTTTTGAGGACAAAGGTTTCGGATTCTTTTCAAAGAAACGCCCAGTTTCTGACCGAAAATGCGGAGCAGATTTTTATCGTATCGAGCGGATTTAAAGAGTTTATCGTGCCGGTGGCGACCAGTCTGGGCATTCTTCCGGATCATGTTTATGCCAACGAATTTATCTTCGACGAAGAAGGCAACATTATCGGCATCGACGAAGACAATGTGCTGTCGATGGACGGCGGAAAAATCAAAATTTTATCAGCATTGAACCTGTCGGGCGACGTTTACGCGATCGGCGACGGGTATACGGATTATGAATTAAAGGCTTCCGGGCTTGCAAACCGCTTTTATGCATTTACAGAAAATGTGGAAAGGCCTCGCGTGCTGGCAGTTGCGGACCATATTGCCACTTCGTTTGACGACTTTTTATATGATAATAAGTTGGCGAGAAGTCAATCTTATCCAAAGAGCCGCATCAAAGTTTTACTGCTCGAAAACGTACACCCTGCGGCATTGAAGGCCTTCGAAAGTGAAGGTTTTAATGTAGAGTTTATCAAAGGTGCATTGGACGAGGATGAGCTTTGCGAGAAGATTAAGGATGTTTCGATCATCGGTATCCGCTCCAAAACAACGATTTCCAAGCGTGTTCTGGAAAATGCAAACCGTCTGATGGCAATCGGCGCATTTTGCATCGGCACCAATCAAATTGACCTGGAAGAAGCGGCGCAGCGTGGTATTGCGGTTTTCAATGCACCTTATAGCAACACCCGCTCGGTGGTGGAGCTGGCGGTGGGAGAGATGATTTTACTGATCCGTAACATTGTTGGAAAAAGTAACTCATTGCACCAGGGAATTTGGGATAAATCGGCGAGCGGCAGCTTTGAAATCCGGGGCAAAAAACTGGGTATGGTGGGCTACGGCAGCATTGGTACCCAACTTTCGGTTGTGGCCGAGGCGCTGGGGATGGAGGTGCATTTTTATGATGAAGTTGAAAAATTATCGATAGGCAATGCCAAGAAAGTGAATTCACTGGAAGAGCTGCTCGCGATTTCGGATGTAATCAGTATGCACGTGGACGGCAGGAAGGAAAATACCAACCTGATCGGGAAACGTGAATTTGACCTGATGAAAGATGGCGTGATTTTTCTGAATTTGTCCCGGGGGCATGTCGTGGACATTCACGCGCTAGCCGAGGCGGTAAAGAGCGGAAAAGTGGCGGGAGCCGGCGTGGACGTTTTCCCGACTGAGCCCAAAACCAATGATGAGCCATTTATCAGCGAACTTGCCGGCTTGCCAAATGTGATCCTGACGCCGCATATCGGTGGAAGTACTGAGGAAGCGCAGGAAAATATCGGTCATTTTGTGCCTTCCAAATTGCTGGAATTCATGAATAACGGTAGTTCTTACGGCAGCGTAAATTTCCCTGAGGTACAGTTGCCAAAGCTGAAAGATTCGCACCGTTTGCTGCATATCCACGCTAACATTCCGGGTATGTTGGCGAAACTGAACCATATTTTCGCCAAAAATAACATTAACATCACCGGTCAATATCTTAAAACGAACGAGCATATTGGTTATGTGATCGTGGATATTGCGAAGGGATATAATGAGGAATTTATTCAGGAAGTGAAGGAAATTGAAGGAACGATCAGGTTTAGAATGCTTTATTAATTTTCAAAAATGTCACTAACCTATTTTACCCCCGGCCCTGCGCAGCTTTATCCAACCTTTGAGAAACATTTACAAACATTTGTAAGTGAGCAGCTTGGCTCGATTTCTCACCGCAGTCAGCAGTACCGGGATTTACATAAATTCACCGTAGACCAGCTGCGGATTTTATTGAATGTGCCTGATACCCATGCGATTCTCTTCCTCGGGTCTGCTTCCGAGGCTTGGGAGCGGATTTTGTTCAGCTGCGTAGAGTTGGAAAGTTTTCATTTGGTAAATGGTTCGTTTTCGAAAAAGTTTTACGACTACTCCAATGCGCTGAATAAATATGCCCATAAGTTGGAAAAACCTATGGGTGAAGGATTTATAGCGAGTGAAATTGAAGTACCCCAGTATGCGGAGCTAATCTGTGTGACGCACAATGAAACCAGTTCAGGCGTACAAATGCCGGTTTCTGAAATCCATAAGTTGAAGCAAAAGCATCCGACTAAATTCATTGCCGTGGATATGGTGTCGTCCGCGCCCTATCCTGAACTGGATTATAGCCTGATCGATACTGCGTTTTTTTCGGTGCAAAAAGCATTTGGTATGCCAGCCGGTTTGGGGGTTTGGATTGTAAGTGAAAGATGTTTGGAGAAGGCAGAGTACATCAAAACGCAATATTCGATCGGTGCGCACAATGATTTGCCGACGCTCTGGAAAAATGCGCTGAACAATGAAACTCCGGCAACACCAAATGTGATGGGGATTTATTTGTTAGGAAAAATTGCGGAGGATTTTAATCGGATTGGTGTAAAGAACATTCGGAAAGAGACGGAGCAAAAAGCTTCCATGCTTTATAAGTTTATTGATAAAGCGACGGGTTTTTCAGCATTTGTAAAAGATAAAGCGAGCCGCTCGCAAACGGTGATTGTTACCGATACAATTTCACTTTCGGCGGATATTATCAAGGCCGTGAAGGCAAAGGGAATGGTAGTCGGCAGCGGTTATGGTCAGTTCAAAGCTTCACAGCTCCGGATTGCGAATTTTCCGGCTACTTCGGTCGAGCAAACAGAAAGCCTGATCTATGAATTAGGGAAGCTGTAAAAAATACATCGGAAAATTCCGTTACCAAAAGGATGTCGGAGCGTCTAAACGTTCAAACATCCTTTTTTTTTGTGAACAGAAACGACATTCTCTGGAAATCCATCCTCGAAGATATTTTCGACGACTTTCTGCGCTTTTTCTGTCCGGAGGCAGACGAGGTCTTCGATTTTACAAAACCATTTGTGTACCTCGATAAGGAGCTGGAACAACTTTTCCCGCCGGAGGACGATCAGTTTGCATCACGGTATGCGGATAAGCTTGTGAAAGTTTATACCATTGAGGGCGATGAAGAATGGATTTTGGTACACATTGAAGTGCAGGGTTTTCCTGACAAGCAGTTTGCTGCTCGAATGTTCACTTACTACTACCGCATCTGGGACAAATACCGGAAGCGAACCACGGCATTTGCAATCCTGACGGATGAAAACCAAAACTTCCGGCCGTGTAAATTTGAGCAAGCATTTCTGGGGATGAGGCTTTGTTTTGAGTTTAATTCGGTTAAGATTTTGGATTATTCGGATGAATGTTTGGAGGCGAGCGACAATCCGTTTGCGCAGGTAATCTTGACGGTAAAGGCTGCTTTGATGGCCAAAAAAGTGTGTCAGCAGGATTTGTACGACTTTAAAACTCAGCTTGCCAGACGACTGTTGAACAGCAAGTTTTCAAAATACAAAATTGGAAAGCTGATGAATTTTTTGAAATTTTATGTCAGGTTCGACAGTGATGAATACAATGAACTGTTTGAGTCTGAAATCACTACATTAGAAAAAAGCACAACTATGAGCATTGAGGAAGCAGTGATTTACGTAGCAAAAGAAGAAGGTCTGGAAAAAGGCCGGATGGAGCGAAATCAAGTTTTTGTAAAAAATCTTCTTAAAGAAACTTCATTCTCAGTTGATGAAATCGCCCGTCTTGCAGGTGTTCCTGTTGACTTTGTGCAGGAAGTGAAAGATAATCTGCAATAATCGTCCCATATTTATGCAGCGCGACGCCTTCGGCGCCGCGCTTTTTTATTCTCATATCAAATCCAATCCCGCGAAAGGCAACTCACTAAATAGTATTTTAAATATAAATATTTAGCTTTATACTTTCTTAGCAAACAACAAAGAGCGGTGATCAAGTTGGATACCTTCACTGGGGACAAGACCGACCAGCAACTATGGCAGGAAATCCGTGCGGGGGATGAGCAGGCTTTTACGGTCATTTTTGAGAAATATCACCGGACTTTGTACAACTACGGAAGCAAGCTTTCTACAAATTCCGCAATCATTGAAGATGCCGTCCAGGATGTGTTTATCGACGTCTGGCGGCTCCGGGGCACATTAACCGAAAATGTAACTTCCGTCAAATTTTATCTTTACCGGGCACTGAGAAGAAGGATACATTTAGCTCAGGATAGATTTCCAATTACGCAGGAATTGACACTTCTGGATGACGAAGACACACCCGCAAATCTTGCCGACTCAGAAAGCATACTTATCGATCTGGAATCATCCTCCATCCGTGCCAAACGTGTCCGCGAAATGCTCGCCAACCTGCCCGAGCGCCAGATTGAAGCATTGACGTTGCGGTATTTCGACGATTTCAGCATTGAAGAAATTGCAGGGATTATGGGTGTCAGCGATAAATCAGTGCGCAACTTCATTTACAAAGCATTAACATCTCTCAGACAAAATCGGCAAATCCTGATTATTTCAAGTCTGATTATCTGCATGTTACTCGCCTTTTAGAATTTTTCTTGAAAAAATTTTCATTTTAAAGGGGTCAAATCTCCAAATCCCCGCTCTTTCTTTTTGAAAGACGACAACGCCCCCATTTATCATGAAGCATGATCCTTACTCGCTCACGGAGCTGATCCGTAACGATGACTTTATTTCATGGGTTATGCACCCCGACTCGCTGAGCGAATCCAGGTGGCAGCTTTTTCTTGAAAAATATCCTGAAAAAAGGCAGACGGTGGAAGCGGCGCGGGAGTATGTGATTTTGCTGGCAAAGGATACCGGTCGGCAGGAGCCTTCCCGGAACCAGAGCGAAAAAATGTGGAGCATTGTGGAAAGCCACATGCAGGAGGAGCAGCAACCGATTGAACAACTGCCGGTTGTTGATAGAAAAGTGATTTCGGGATGGCGTTGGGTACGCGTGGCAGCTTCAGCAGCATTGATTTTGAGCATTGGCTCCGTGAGTTACTGGTTTTATTACAAAGGTGCCGGAAATGGTAAAAGCCCTGAACTGCTGACCGTTGCAAATAAAATTCCCGCAGCCTTGATCCAGAAATTTAATGATACGGAAAAGCCGATGACCATTCTTCTGAGTGACGGCAGCTCCGTAGTACTGCAACCCGGCGGGCGGCTCAGTTACTCCGAAACTTCAAATGCAAAAAGAAGAGAGGTAACATTGACAGGGAAAGCATTTTTTGAAATCGTTAAGAACAAAGAGAAACCATTTTTGGTATACAGCTACGGTTTGGCGACCAAAGTGCTGGGAACGAGTTTCACGATCGATGCGCCGGAAGGCAGTAAGGATGTGAAGGTGGAGGTCAGGACGGGTACGGTGGCTGTTTTTTCAATGAATAATTTAGACAAGACCAAAACCGACGAAGAACTGGATAAGCCTGAATTAAAAGGTATTACACTCAGCCACGACCAGAAAATCGCTTTTTCACGCGAAAACGGAAAGATCACAAAACTTGCTGGCGACCTGGTACCGGCATCTTCGGACAAAGATGTTTCCAGGGAGCAGTTTGTGTTTGATGAAACGCCGGTTTCGAAGGTTTTCCAGGTGCTCGAATCAGCCTATAATGTTCGTATTGAATATGATAAGGAAAAATTGGGCAACTGTCCGCTGAATGCGACTTTGATCGGACAACCTTTTAGAGAGAAGCTGGAAGTGATCTGCAATGCGCTGGACGCCCAGTTTGAGATTACCGATAACCTGGTGACCATCAAAGGAAAGGGTTGTAAATAGTTTTCACCAAAAACAGAGCCTATGACCTAAAACTATTCTCCTCCATAATAAAAAAAGACCAGCCATGTTCCAGCATGACTGATCTCAGGTTCCCCAAAGTAACGGACATTACTTCACATTCATTGGAAATGAATGACCGGGGAAGATTTCGTTGAATAATCTCCTTAACCAACAAATTCATTCAAAAATATGAAAAAAGTTCGACGACTTGAAGGCTTTCTCATTACACTCATGCGAATAACAATTATTCAATGCATCCTTGCAGCCCTCTTCGTGGGCATTACATGGGCACATGACGGAAGGGCTCAATCCGCATTGAGTCAGAAGGTTACTATCGATATACAAAATGAAGGCATCAAAAATATCCTGGCGCAGCTCGAAAAGCAGACGAATGTAAAGTTTGTTTTCAGCTCGAAGATCATCCAGTCGGACCGTCGAGCGAACATTAAGGTGCAGAATGCGCCGCTTGCCGATGTGCTGAATGCTTTATTGAAGCCGCTGGAATTGAACTACAAAATAAAGAACGACCTGATCGTGATCCGGCCTGATAAAGCGCAGGAAAATTCTTCGAGTATGAATGTCGGTGAGCCAGTGATTCTGGCGGCACCCGAAACGGTGGATAAAACCATTTCAGGAACTGTAAAAGATGATAAGGGCATCGGGTTACCGGGCGTAAGTGTGGTTTTAAAAGGTACCCAAACCGGAACATCGACAGACGAAAAAGGTAAGTACACGATTACGGTACCAAACGGTGAAACATTCCTAATCTTCTCATTTGTAGGGTTTTTGTCTCAGGAAATCATTGTGACGGAAGGCCAGAGTGCAATTGACATTACCATGAAAGTCGATGACAAAGCGCTGGAAGAAGTGGTGGTGGTAGGTTATGGTACGCAGAAAAAAGAATCTTTAACCGGTGCGATTGCTACGGTGACGAGCAAAGATTTGGACAGAGTGCACGGTGGCTCTACAGTAAGCTCGGGACTGGCTGGAAAAATCCCAGGTGTAACATTCCGGATGCCCGACGGCCGCCCGGGTGCAAGCGCGAATGTGCAAATCAGGAACATGGGTAACCCGCTTTTTGTCATTGACGGAATCCAGCAGGACGCGGGGCAGTTTAACAACATTTCCCCCAATGATATCGAGAGTATTACGGTACTAAAAGACGCTTCTGCTGCGATTTACGGCGTTCGCGCGGCAAATGGTGTGGTGGTGGTGACAACGAAAAGAGGTAAAAACGGAACAAAAAATACCATTAACCTCGATGCCTACACCGGCTGGCAAAACTGGGCAAGGTTCCCGAATGTGGTGAATGATTCCTATCAGTGGATGCTTGGAAAAGCAGAGGCGGAAATGAACCAGTTTGGTAAAACTTCTATCACACAATCGGAACTGGATAAGTACAAAGCGGGTACCGAAATGGGGTATAAGAGCTTTAACTGGAAGGATTTTATTGTGAAGAAAAATTCGCCGCTGACCTCTGTAAACCTCAATATGACAGGTGGTTCCGATAAAATCACCTACTATATCTCCGCTACGCAGCTGAGCCAAAATTCCGTTTTGGGCCGCGAGTTTACTTTTAAAAGAAACAACATTCAAAGCAACGTTGACGCGAAAATCACGGAGGGTTTGAAAGTTGGGGTACAAATCAATGGTCGTATCGAAACCCGCGACAATCCTGGTATTCCAGGTGGCGATGATTACTGGCTGCCTCGATTTGCGATTTTAAGAAACCGTCCATTTGAACGTCCGTATGCGAATGATAATCCGCTGTATCTCAATGATATCAAGCACAACGAAACCAACTGGGCATACAACAACAAAAAGCTAGGCGGTTATCAGACAGATATCTGGCGGGTTTTGCAAACCAACATGACGGCCGAATACAAGATTCCGGGCATTAAAGGTTTGGTAGCGAAGGGAATGTACTCTTACTACATTGCCGACCGGGTTTTGAATGGTCACGAATATACTTACGAAGCGTACACCTACAACCCGACTGACGATTCTTATAAAGTAACCGGCGGCAGTACAAACCCGTGGCGCGAGCGCCGTACGCAGAAAATCATGCGGAATGTGTATCAGGGTCAGTTGAATTACAACAACACTTTTGGCAAACATACCGTGGGCGCAACATTCGTGGCAGAGCGGCAGGAAGAGCGCAACCAGGAGCAGTGGGCGCACTCGGTACCCAAAACCAATGTGTTGCCGCTGATGTACTTTGCTACCATGGATACCTACGACGACCGCGACGATCAGCTTGCACGTATAGGGTATATCGGTAGGATTAATTATGATTTTGCAGGAAAATATTATGTAGAGTTTTCAGGCCGTCGTGATGCTTCCTGGAAGTTTGCACCCGACCGTCGCGTAGGTTATTTCCCCTCGGCTTCGGCTGGCTGGCGTATTACCGAGGAGCAGTTTTTCAAAGATCTGCTTGGTGGCCGCAGCATTCTTGATGACCTGAAATTCCGTGGCTCGTGGGGTATTTTGGGAGATGACGACATTGGTATCGGACCTTACGACTATTTGCCCGGCTACAATTACAACCAGGGAAATGTGATCCTGAGCGGAAATGCAGTAGTGACTTCCCGCGATAAGGGCCAGATCATCAACAACATATCCTGGTTTAAAAGTAAGATTACCGACATTGGCGCCGACTTTTCGCTGCTCGGTACCAAGCTGACGGGTTCTGTGGATTATTTTTACAGGTTACGGACTGGCTTGCGTGGACGTAAGTATGACTTACTCGTTCCCAGCGAGTTAGGTTATAGTTTGCCTGATGAAAACGTAAACAGCGACTCTCAACAAGGCTGGGAGGGAGCATTGACTTACAATGGAAAATCAGGTGATATCAGCTATCAGATTGGTGGAAATGTCTCATTTTCAAGAAGTAAGTTTATTTCTTCCTACAAACCCATTTTCAATAACTCCTGGGACCAATACCGAAACTCCATCGAAGGCAGGTATAACAATGTTTTCTGGGGATACGAAACCATCGGACAGTTCCAGTCGCAGCAGCAGATCAATGAATATGCAGTCAATATTGACGGACAAGGTAACCGCACATTGCTGCCTGGCGACCTGATTTACAAGGATGTAAACGGGGATAATGTGATCAACAACCTCGACGAGCGGCCGATTGGTTATACTACTTCGGGTCAGCCGAATATCAATTTTGGGTTGAATTTTGCAGTGCAGTGGAAAGGGATTTCATTCAATGCCGACTTCTCCGGCGGCGCCATGTACTCCTGGAACCAGAACTGGGAGCAGCGCTGGGCCTACCAGAATGACGGCGCGCTGAACAAGATTTTCCTCGACCGCTGGCACCGTGCCGATCCTTTCGACCTAAACAGTGAGTGGATCCCGGGCAAATATCCGGCACTTCGCTACAATGACGGCGGCCACAGTAACTACAACAAAAACTCTACTTTCTGGCTGCATAATGTGAAGTATATCCGCGCCAGGACGATTGAGCTGGGCTATTCTCTGCCAAAATCGTTATTGGAAAAAGTGAAGCTGCAACGTGCCCGGATTTACATCAATGGCTACAACCTGTTCTCCATCGACAATCTGAAACAGTTTGGCGTGGATCCGGAAATTGCGGATGACAATGGTTTGCAGTATCCGCAGAACAAGTTCGTGAACGTGGGGATCAATCTTTCAATCTAACATTCAAAGACATTCAAGATGAAAAGGCTATTTTATATACCATTGCTTGTATTGCTTTTGCTGAGCTGGGGCTGTAATGATGATAAATTTCTCGACCGCCCGCCGACCAACATTCTTACCGAGCAGCAGGTTTGGAACGATGAGGGGCAGGTACTCTCGGTTTTGGGTAACCTTTATAACCGATACGTTGACCTTGCCAACTTCAAGGATTTTCCAAGACCGGGACTTTCAACATTGTCGGGTTGGACGCGGATGGCGGATTTCAATGAAGCGTTCTGGTCGGAAGCGGGGCAATATGGTCAGTTTCAGAACAGTGGCTGGGATTATAATTACTGGTCGATCTGGGATTATGGTTATATCCGCGAGATGAATTTGTTTATCCAGAAATGTACGGCGGCGGAAAAATTGTCTCCGGCTGTCAAAGAACGGTACCTCGCCGAAGCCCGGTTTTTACGCGCATCCTACTATTTTGAGCTGGTAAAAAGAATGGGCGGCGTGCCCCTGATCCTCGAACCGGAAACCTACGATTTCAGCGGCGATCCAAGTTACCTGCAACATCCACGCGCCAAAGAATCAGAGATTTACGATTTTGTAATCAAAGAAGCCGAGGAGATCAAAGCACAATTACCTGCGAATGCGGGTGAAAAATCGCGGGCTACCCAGGGTGCAGCACTGGCGATGCAGGCACGTGCAGCATTATATGCAGCTTCCATCGCGAAGTATGGCGTGAATACACCGGCAGTTTCGTTGCCGGGTGGCGAGGTAGGTATTCCTGCAAATCTCGCGACCGGCTACTATACCCAAGCTTTGAAATCGGCCAAAGAGATTATTGCAGGAACAGCCGGAGCGTATGCACTTTATACCAAAAAGCCGGATTTGTCGGAAAACTTTTCAAGCATTTTTTACGATAAAGCCAACAATTCGGAGGTCATTTTTGCGGAAGACTATAAACTGCAAAGTGGTAAGGTACATTACTTTACAGGCTGGAACCAGCCGCGCTACGGGGCTGAGGAAGAGGAAGGCGGACGCATTAACCCGTCGCTGAACCTGGTGGAATCTTTTGAAAAACTGGACAACACATTCGCCCCGATCCCGACCGTGAATGCTTCCGGTGCACCACTGTATTATGCTGAGCAAACCGACATTTTCGCAGGCCGCGATGCACGTCTGGCAGGTACGGTAATCCTCCCGGGCACCACATTCAAAGGTCGGCGCGTGGATATATGGGCTGGTTTTCAGCTGGCAAATGGCAGCGTTATCAGCGGCGACGACCGTGGCGCGCAGAAAACATTGCCCGGCAAATCAGTACCCGAGCAAGTAGTAGGTTTTGACGGTCCTATCGATGGTTTTGAGTTTACAGCACAAACTGGTTTTTACCTCAGAAAATACCTCGATCCCGTCGTCGGTTCAGGCCAGCGCGGCGTGAACAGTGAAGTCTGGTTTATCCGGTATCGGTATGCCGAAGTGCTCCTGAATGCAGCAGAAGCCGCTTTTGAACTTGGGCAGCCAGCCGTGGCGGCAGGTTATATGAACCAAGTCCGCGCGCGTGCAGGATTGGTCAAACCACTCACGGCCGCTGACATTACTTTTGACAGGATAGCGCACGAGCGCCGCGTGGAGCTGGCTTTTGAAGGACATTATCATTATGACATTCAAAGATGGCGGATCGCGCACATTGTCATGGATGGCAATGCAATTTCCGCGGCGGATTTGTCGGCAAATCTGGGAAAAGCGACCAAAAGAAACACGCAGCCATGGGCATTGTGGTCTTACAAAATCTATGACCCGGCGTCTCCCAATAATGGTAAGTGGATTTTCAAACCTTTGAAACTGAGCCGCGTCACCGGCGCTGATCGTTTTCAGCTGGGTAACTACTACTCGCAGATTGCGGATGAGATTATCAACAACAATCCGAAGATTATCAGAAACCCAAACCAGTAGGTTCAACCATTCAAACATTGTAAAAAATGAAAAGATATATCATACTTTTTCTGGGCCTGGCGACTGTTTTTTCTTCCTGCGAAAAGGATAATTACACCGCGCCTAAGTCCGAACTTTCCGGGCAGATCGTGTACAAAGGAGAGCCGATCGGCGTGGAATATAATCAGGTGAGGTTGCAGCTCTGGCAGCCCGGTTTCGGAAAGCTGGCGCCGATTGATGCGCCGGTAGACCAGGACGGAAGCTACTCGGCGGTGCTTTCAAATGGTAATTACAAAATGGTTTTTCCCAAAGGCAGGGGGCCATTTAAAACACTGGAAAAAGACGCCGCAGCGAAGGATACCTTGTTCGTAAAACTCGAAGGCAGTCAGCAACTTGACGTGGAAGTGATGCCGTATTACATGATCCGCACGCCGCAGTTTAGCGGTGCTGAAAATAAGGTTTCGGTTACATTAAAGCTCGAAAAAATTATCACCGATGCGTCGGCGAAAGATATCGAGCGGGTTTCGCTTTACATTAACAAGACCCAGTTTGTGTCCCGTGCTACCAATGTGGGCGTCACGGACCTGGCACGTGCAGATATCAAGGACCTGAACACGATCAGCGTGAGTACTACGGTGCCAGCGCTCGTTCCTGCGCAGAAATATGTGTTCGCGACGGTCGGTGTGAAGATCAAGGATGTGGAGGATATGATTTTTTCGCCAGTGAAAAAAGTCGATTTGTAAGCGTCAGCATTGCTAAACCCAAACTTTGAATAGTTAAAAAGCCTTTGAATGAAGAATTACGGCATTTTTTTGCTCGCAGGAATATTGGCGCTGTCGTGCGCAAAAAGTACAACCAACTCACCTAACTCAAAAACCAGCGCTGCAAGTGGCCGGAGAGCAGAAATTCTGTTCCTCGGCCACACCAGCAAGCACCACGATTCTGGTAAATACGCGCCCTGGCTTGCGGTTAAGTTGTTCAAAAGCGGGATCAACATGACGTATACGGTCGATCTCAAAGATATCAATGCCGAAAATCTCAAAAAGTACGACGGGCTGATCATTTACGCCAACCATGATTCGCTGCCGCCAGCGCAGGAAAGTGCGATGAAAGCATTCGTGGAGGGGGGAAAAGGACTTATTCCGCTGCATTCGGCTTCCGGCTGCTTCCGGAATTCGGCCTGGTACATTAAAACCATCGGCGGACAGTTTGCTTCTCACGGGGTGGCTTCTTTCAAAAACACGATTTTGAAACCCGATCATCCGGTGATGCAGGGGATCTCGAATTTTGAAACCTGGGACGAAACTTATGTGCACAAAAACCTGAATCCCGACAAAATCGTCCTGGGCGAGCGGGTTGAAGGCACTGTGCATGAGCCTTACACCTGGGTGCGGAACGAAGGAAAAGGCCGCGTTTTTTACACGGCTTATGGTCACGAGGACAGCACCTGGACGAATAAAGGTTTTCTGGATCTGGTGAGAAACGGGGTGCTCTGGGCGGTTGGTGACAAAATAAAGGACCAGATCGCAGCATTGAAATTGCCGGAGGTGGACATTTACAATTCGGACACAATTTCACATTATACCAAAAGGCATGTGGTGCAGAAAATGCAGCCCGCATTACCGCCAGCCGAATCCAACAAGCTGACGCAGGTTCCGTCCGGTTTTGAGATCGAATTATTTGCTTCCGAGCCGGACATTACCAATCCGATCGCGATGGCTTGGGATGAGCGGGGAAGACTTTGGGTGGTAGAATCAGTGGATTATCCGAACACATTTAAAGAAACCGACGGCGCGGCGAATGACCGTATCAAGATCTGCGAGGATACCAATGGTGACGGCAAGGCGGATAAGTTTACGGTTTTCGCCGACAAGCTGAACATTCCGACCAGTATGGTTTTTTCAAATGACGGGATCATTGTGTCGATGGCGCCGGATTTTGTTTTTATGAAAGATACCAATGGTGACGACGTGGCCGACGTGCGCGAAGTGCTCCTGACTGGCTGGGGTAAAAACGATACCCACGCCGGGCCGTCTAATTTGCAATATGGATTTGATAACAAAATCTGGGGCGTGCTGGGTTACTCCGGTTTTAATGGTACGATCGATGGTAAAAGGATGAATTTCTCGCAGGGTGTGTATCATTTCAAACCTGACGGAAAAGATTTTGCCTATCTCGGAAACAGCAGCAACAATACCTGGGGGCTTGGGTTTACGGAGGATAACAATGTGTTTCTTTCGACGGCAAATAACACCCACAGCGCATTTTATTCCATGCCCGGAAAGTACATGCAGCGGACATTGGGCGAGGAGCAGCCGGTTTTGGCGGTGCAAAAAATCGATGGACATTATGATGCACATTCGATGACGCCCAACTTGCGGCAGGTAGATGTGGTCGGCGGTTTCACATCAGCTGCGGGGCATCATTTTTACACAGCAAGAAATTACCCGAAAGAATACTGGAACCGCATCGCATTTGTTTCCGAACCGACAATCAGGCTGGTGCACCACGCAGTTTTGGAACCAGACGGTGCAGGTTTCAAGGAAAAAGACGGCTGGAATTTCATGGCCAGCTCCGACGAATGGTTCGGTCCGGTACAGGCAGAAACCGGCCCCGACGGCGCAGTATGGGTTTCCGACTGGTATAATTTCATTATCCAGCACAATGTATTCGTGCCTGCCCAGTCGCCTTCCGAATTTATTTTACCATTTAAAGAGCAGCCCCACGGACTAGGTAATGCATTCAGCAGCCCGATGCGGGATTTAAGTTATGGGCGGATTTACCGGGTTGTGTATAAAAATGGCAAAAAGACGCCGGCAATAAAACTCTTAAAAAATGATTTGCCAGGCCTGATCGCTGCCTTGCAGAATGACAATATGTTCTGGCGGATGACGGCGCAGCGGCTTTTGGTAGAATCGAAAAAACTGTCTGTTTTGCCTGATCTGTACAAAATTGTGAATGATCAGAAAGTCGATGAAATCGGGCTGAATAGTCCGGCTGTGCATGCTTTGTGGACATTGCACGGGCTAGGCGTTTTGGACGGTTCGAATGCAGAGGCTTTGCAAGTTGTAAACAAAGCATTGACGCACCCCGCGGCTGGCGTACGAAAAGCAGCGGCCAGTGTGCTACCGAAAAATGAGCAAAGTTTTGACATGCTGCAAAAAGCGCTGAAAGACCCAAACCTGAATACCCGGTTAAGTGTTTTTGTAACATTGGTAGAATTACCTTCTTCCGAAAAAGCAGGCGAGGCGGTGTACCAGGCTGCATTGGACGAGCAGAATGCCAAAGATCCGTGGCTTTCCAAAGCCTTACTGGCGGCGGCGATCCAGCATGAAAAAGGTTTTCTGGCAGCTGCGCAGAAGCAAACATTGAAATCTGAATTTTCAGAAAAAGTGACCGCTGCGCTGCAAAAGGAAACCTATCCTTTGGGCCGAAGAAACAGTCTGCAATTTCCGCCGGATGTGACGGGCAAGGAAATCACAATTCGGGCCAGCATTACCAAATCGAAGGACAAACCGCTGCAAGGTTTCATTGCCGGGCAGGGTGGAAAAGATGGCGGGTATGCGCTGTACATTCAGGACGGAAAGCTGATTATGGCCGTGAAACAGCACGGCACATTAAGCCAGGCCGCAACGAGCGAGCCGCTTCCGGAGAAATTTGATGTGGTGGCGCGCCTGCAAAAATCTGGGGATATCAGCATTGACATTGATGGAAAACAAGTGGCGACCGGAAAGGCGCACATGTTGTTTGCGGCGCCTTTGTCCAACACCGTACGCACCGGCGAGGATGTGGAAGGAGAGGACAAAATCGGGACTTATGATGGCAGGTTTGGTTTTGTGGGTAATTTTCAAAAGGCTTCTCTGGAATTGAACAAGCCGGATGCGGCAGGTACGGATGTTAAAAAAACAGAAGCAACCTCGTCAAAATCCGCCAATGCTTTCGTCATTGAATTGAAAGTGGAAAAGGAAATCATGCAGTATGACAAAAAGCTGATCACTGTGAAAGCCGGGCAAAAAGCTGTCATTAACCTGGAAAACCCGGATGGAATGCAGCATAATTTGCTGATCATCAAGCCAGGAACATTGCAGACTGTCGGGAAGGCAGCGGATGAAATGCTGCGAGATCCCAAAGCGGCGGAAAAACAATATGTGCCGAAAATCCCGGAAGTGCTGTACTCGACGAGGTTGGTGAATTCCGGCGAGACGATTACACTGGAATTTACAGTGCCTTCGGAACCAGGTGATTATCCCTACGTCTGCACATTTCCCGGCCACTGGCGCGGCATGAATGGTATCCTGCGTGTAGTAAAATGACCGACCGAATCCTTTTAGTTTTTAAACCTCATAATTTTTTCAAAATGATCCATTCATTTTCAAGGTATGTTCTCACCTGCCTTTTGTTACTGGCTACCTGTGCCACATTTGCCGGTGAAACCCATGATAAGCCCGGTAAAAAGGCGATCAGGGTGTTGCTGGTCGGCGGTGGTTCTTCACACGATTTCGATAAATGGTACAAAGGTGAAGATGTGCAAACATTACAAAAAGACGGCCTGGCTACCGTGGAATATACCAGCGATCCGACGACGATTTTATCCAAGATAAAGGACATTGACTTACTATACCTGAGCAACAATCAGCCTATCCCAGATGACGCTACCCGCAAAGCCATTTTCGCATTTGCCGATGCAGGTAAAGGCTTAGTTTTGGCGCATCCAGCACTTTGGTACAACTGGAAAGACTGGCCGGAATACAATCAAAAACTAGTAGGAGGCGGCTCAAATGGTCATAATAAATACGGTCCTTTCGATGTGACGATCACCAACAAAAAGCACCCTGTCACCAAAAACGTCCCTGAAACATTTGGCTTGAAAGATGAGCTATATTATTTCATCGCCGACCCTGCCGGGACGCCGATTGATGTTTTGGCGACTGCAAAAGCTGCGGATTCCGACAAAGTTTTCCCAAGCCTTTTTATCGTAAAATATCCGAAAGCGAGAATTGTCGGCATCGCACTGGGTCACGACGGCGAAGCGCATTCATTGGCTGCTTACCAGACGATTTTAAGAAATGCTGTCCAGTGGGCAGCAGGCAACTAGCATTAAAAGTATCCCCGGGCTGAAGCCCGGGGCAAAAGATAAAAAGCCCCGGAGGGGCGACATATTACCTAACCCAGGGCTTCAGCCTTGGGATCAACCAATCAATCAAAAAAAGCATGAGTCAGACGCAAATCACAGTAGTCATTGTAGGAATGGGTTTTGGAAAAGAATTTATCCCCATTTATCAAAGTCACCCGAACATTAAGGCTGTCGGAATTTGTACCCGCAGTAAGGAAACCCGTGACGAGCTGACTGCCAAGTTCAATCTGGACCCAAACCTGGTTTTTGAACATTTCGAAGACATTCCAAAAAGAGAAGATGTGGACGCGATCCACGTGGTAACCCCGGTGCCCGATCACGCCAGAATGACATTGGCGTCATTGAATGCGGGCAAACATACCGCCTGCACCATCCCGATGGCGATGACGGTGGAAGATTGCACGGCGATTGTGGAGGCGAAACGCCGCTCGGGCAAGGTGTATATGATGATGGAAACCGCGCTATATACCCGGGAGTTTTTATATGGATTGAAACTGGCCGAAACCGGCGAGCTGGGCCGTATTCAATTCGTCCGCGGGTCGCACATTCAGGATATGAGCATGGAAGGCTGGGGCGAATACTGGAAAGGTTACCCGCCGATGCTCAATGGTACCCACGCGATTTCGCCGCTTTTGAAAATCAATAATACGATTGCTGAAACGGTAGTTTGCCACGGTTCAGGACGTTTGAGCGAAGATCTGGCGAGCAGATATGGTTCACCTTTTGCGGTGGAGACGGCTACATTTACATTAAAAAACAGCGATGTAGTGGCCGAAGCGACGCGGTCGCTTTTTGATGTCGTGCGCCAGTATCGGGAGAGTTATGATGTGTATGGTACCAAAATGTCGTTCGAGTGGGAACAATTGCAGGATGAAAGCCACATTATTTTTGATGGCGGTGAAAACGCAAAACGCGTCGATGTACCTGATACGGACGAGCTGCTGATCGAGCCGATCAAACATTTTACCAAACGTGAAAAAATCGACGATCCGAACCACGTTTCGTTTTTGCAGGGCGCTGGTCACGGCGGCTCGCATCCACATTTGGTGCAGGAATTCGTGGCGGCGATTGTCGAGGGGCGCGACTCTGCGGTAGATGCGGCCCTGGCGGCTAATTATACTTGCGCCGGAATTTGCGCGCATGAGTCGGCGATGAAAGGTGGGGTTCGGGTGAATGTTCCAAGTTTCGAATAGTATGTTGTTCGGAGCAAGCACCTTCATCTGGGTATCCCCGTTTTCGACCCAAAACATTGATTTACTGACGAAGGTCAAAAATATGGGCTATGACATTATTGAAATAGCCGTGGAAGATACTGCCCTGATTAACTGGGATTTAGTCAAAACCGTTGCCCGTGATCTGGATTTGAAGATCACGGTTAGCGGGGCATTTGGTGAGGAGCGCGACATTTCCAGCACCGAGCCACATTACCGCGAAACCGGTAAGCAATACATTATCGACTGCATTAGAATCGCCGAAAACGTGGGAAGTCCCATTTTCGGCGGACCGGTGTATTCGGCGGTGGGCAAAACGCGCATTGTATCGGAGGAGCAGAAAAAGCAAGAAAGAAGATGGTGCATTGATACATTAATTGACATTGGTCAAATTGCAGCGGATCATGGCGTGATCGTAGGTCTGGAACCGTTGAATCGCTTTGAAACTGATATGGTTAATACCGTGGACCAGGCAATTTCGATTGTTCAGGAAGTGTCAAGTCCAAATTTGAAAATCGTGCTGGATACGTTTCATTCCAACATTGAGGAAAAGGACATTCCGGCTTCGATCCGGAAAATCGGGAAGGATTTGCTTTGCCACGTCCAAGGCAACGAAAGTGACCGCGGAACTCCTGGGACGGGACATTTGGAGTGGGAAGGAATCCGGGATGCGCTCAATGAAATCGGTTACGATGGGGCGGTGGTGATCGAAACATTCGGTCAGCCTTCGAAAGAACTGGCACGCGCCGCCTGCATCTGGCGACCGCTAGCCAACAGTGCCGACGAGCTGGCCACCGAAGGGTTGGCTTTTTACAAAGAAATGTTTTCCTAAATTATTCTGCATGAAAAACCGGCTGCTGCTGTTTCTGATTCTTATTGCCATCCAATCATTCGCCCAAATACCAGTCGATCTGAAAGGATTTGACAAAAACAAAGGAGTGAAAGCGGTTGTGAACAATAAAGAATTGCAGCTCGAATGGCCGGTCGGGAATGCGGAGATAGGAAAAGTAGCTATCGATTTGAGTAAAGGCCAGCCTGTGGTTGGCAGTTTGCAAATTGGAACAACTGGAAAACTCAAAACCATCGCAGCGGATCTGGATCCGGCGATCATTCTCACAGTCGGTAAACGTGATTTAGTTTCTCAAAACGGCTGGAACATTTTCTTTGACAAAACCGCTTATTTACCGTACAAAACATACACCGTCGCGCTGGAAAAAAGCGGCGTGAAAGTGGTTACCTCTGGTTCTCAGACTGAAATCAGCATTGCAGGAGCTACTGCCGGCCCTTTTGCCGGTTACGTTAACATTACGCTTTTTAATGGCAGTCCGCTCATGAATGTGGCGGCGGTGATGTCGACCAATGTGGACTCGCTGGCGGTAATTTATGATGCGGGTTTGGTGAGTAAGCAAAATCCCTGGGAGAAGCTTTTCTGGTCAGACACGGATAATTATGTACACAGTAGTCTGGTTTCTCAAACCGATAACGCGGCATCAAAAGCCGTCAAATACCGCACGATTATTGGTGAAAGCAAGGAAGGCAGCCTGGCTGTTTTTCCCGCGCCGCACCAGTTTTTTTATCCGCTTGATAACTGCTATAATCTCGAACACGTTTGGGCCGGGACTAATTACCGGAAGCTGATACCTGGCTATGCGATCGGTATCCGTCATGATTTGCTCGGCGACCGGCGATGGGTACCATGGTTCAATGCGCCGCCGAATACACAGCAGCGTTTCAATTTTTTCTGCCTTTTAAGTGGTGAAAAAGATGGGAAAGTGCTAGAAAAAGTGAAGGCTTTTACGCATCAGGATACCTATGTGCCGCTGCCGGGTTACTATACCATGTCCAGCCATTTTCACCAGGAGCATGTGGATGATGTGCTCACCAAGAGACCGTTACCGGATATGCCGGGCTTTGTGAAAGCATTTAGGAACACCGGCGTCAACATTGTGCATCTGGGTGAGTTTCACGGACCGGGTAATCCGCGTGGACCGGAGGCAAAACGCTGGCCGGAGCTGAAAACATTGTTCAGCGAATGTGCGCGACTTTCGGGCGGGAATTTTTTGCTGCTGCCAGGCGAGGAGCCCAATAATTTCTTTGGCGGACATTGGATGAACGTTTTTCCAAAACCCGTTTATTGGCTGATGTCGCGGGAAAAGGACCAGCCTTTTGTGGAAGAAAATAAAGAATATGGCAAGCTGTACCGCATTGGAAATAAGGAGGAAATGCTGAAACTCCTGGAATTGGAAAATGGTCTGGCGTGGACGGCGCATGCGAGAACAAAAGGTTCGACGGGTTTTCCTGATAAATACAAGGACGAAACTTTCTATAAATCGGACCGGTTTCTTGGCGCGGCCTGGAAAGCGATGCCCGCGGATTTGTCACAACCAAAATTGGGTAAACGCGTGCTGGATCTGATGGATGACATGGCCAATTGGGGCCAGAAAAAGTACGTCATCGCCGAAGCCGATCTTTTTAGGATTGAGCCAAATTACGAGCTGTACGGACATTTGAATGTCAACTACCTGCAACTGGACCAGATGCCGCGTTTCGAAGAGGGCTGGCAGCCCGTACTGGATGCTATGCGGAACGGAAAATTTTTCGTTTCGACGGGTGAGGTGCTGCTGCCTTCTTTCAAAGTGGGGAATGTTGGATCAGGGGAAATTGCGAGAACCGATGCAAAAGGAAATGTGGAAATCAAACTGGATGCCAGGTGGACTTTCCCGCTAAACCGTGCGGAGATCATTTCCGGCGATGGTATGGAGGTTTTTCATGACGTTGTGAATTTGAATGATACCGAAGCTTTTGGCGAGAAGACATTTACTTTTACCAAAAATATGAAAGGTAGAAAATGGGTGCGCGTAGAGGTTTGGGATGTGGCCGCAAATGGTGCTTTTACCCAGATTGTCTGGCTGGAATGATGTCGGTTTTATAAAAATGCATTTAAGATGAACATGAAGATATACTTTTCCCTGCTGGCTGCGCTGGCTTTCACCGTCCCGGCGTCTTGTCAAACAGCGGAGACGCCAAGAGTTAGTCAGGACGGGAAATACCAAAACCCCGTTTTTGAACCAATTCTGGCCGATCCGACAGTCGTGAAGGCGGACGACGGTTACTTTTATGCCTATGGCACGATGGATAACTGGGGCGACGGCAAGGGTGCACATTTGATCCCGATTGTTCGCTCCAAAGATCTGGTACACTGGACTTACGAGAAAGATGCATTTCTGGAAAAACCGGCCTGGAAAGAAAAAGGCGGCATCTGGGCGCCGGAAGTAGTTCAGGTAAACGGTCAATACTATATGTATTACGCCTACTCCACCTGGGGCGACCCGAATCCGGGTGTCGGACTGGCGATTGCAGACAATCCGGAAGGGCCTTTTAAGGACCAGGGAAAGTTATTTTTGAGTGCAGAAGTGGATGTGCCTAATTCCATTGATCCGTTTTATGCCGAGGTAGATGGTAAAAAATACATTTTCTGGGGCAGTTTCAGCAATGCCCCGACACAGGGAACATTTGCGCTGGAACTGGCGGAGGATGGAAAATCGGTGAAAGATTTGACTAAAAAAGTGAAAGTAGCGGCTGGGGATTTTGAAGCAGTGATGATCCAGAAAAAAGGCGATTACTATTATTTTTTCGGGTCAAAGGAAAGCTGCTGCGAGGGTGCGAACAGTAAGTACAATGTGCGGGTAGGCCGCTCGAAAGACATTTTGGGGCCTTATCTTGATAAAAATGGCAAGGATTTGCGCGAACGCGGCACAGGTACCGTACTGGTCCATCCCAGTGCCAAATATGCAGGCCCAGGGCATAATTCCAGGTTTTTTACCGATGCTAATGGTACAGATTGGCTGCTTTATCATGCGATTGATAGGACCCAACCCACGGTTTCGACCGGGGCGAATCGGCGGGTTTTAATGTTGGATAAACTGACCTGGAATGACGGCTGGCCGGAAATTTTGAACGCCGAACCAAGTATAGAACCGACGGTTGCACCTCTTTTCAAATAGTTTTAATTAAAAATCCTTTATTGAATGAAATTCTTAAAGACATCGATTTGGGCAATTCTGATCTGCCTTTCTTTCCAGCAATGCAACAAGAAAGCAGAGGAAAAAAAGGAAGAGACTCCCGCGAAGGAAGAAGCCGCCACCACCGGTCGCGAGATCTGGACCAAAGAACAAGCCAAGGAATGGTATGCCAAACAAGGCTGGCTGGTAGGAGCAGATTTCCTGCCGAGCACGGCGATTAATCAGCTTGAAATGTTCCAGGAGGCATCTTTCGACACCGCTACCATTGATAAAGAACTTGGCTGGGCGCAAAATATTGGCATGAATACCATGCGTGTTTACCTGCACGATTTGTTGTTTCAGCAAGATTCGGCGGGTTTTATTAAAAGGTTGAATGTGTTTCTGGACATAACCAAAAAACATAACATTAAGCCGGTGCTTGTATTGTTCGATTCCTGCTGGGACCCGTTCCCGAAACTTGGCAAGCAACGCGATCCGAAACCGGGCGTGCATAACTCGGGCTGGGTACAAAGTCCTGGTTTTGAGGGGTTGAAAGACAGTACGCAATATCCTCGTCTGGAAAGATATGTGAAAGGTACCGTCGCTGCACTGGCGAATGACGACCGTATTTTGGCGTGGGATATCTGGAACGAGCCGGACAATCCGAATACAAGCTCTTACGGAAAGGTGGAATTGCCGAACAAAGTGGATTACGTGATTCCTTTGCTGACCAAATCTTTTGCCTGGGCAAGATCGGTAAATCCTTCACAGCCACTTACTTCGGGTGTTTGGGCAGGCAACTGGGAAACGCATGAGACGTTGAAGCCAGTGGA
This sequence comes from Dyadobacter luticola, assembly GCF_005860805.1. GTDB lineage: Bacteria > Bacteroidota > Bacteroidia > Cytophagales > Spirosomataceae > Dyadobacter > Dyadobacter luticola. Next base: position 1,137,889 of record NZ_VCEJ01000004.1, read on the forward strand.
AAAAGTAATGATCGACCAATCCGATATCATCACTTTCCACAACTATGAAGGCCCGGAAAGTTTCGAAAAAGCGATCAAACAATTGCAGCGATACGACCGCCCGATCATTTGCACCGAATATATGTCCCGCGGAAACGGCAGTTTCTTCAAAGGCTCACTGCCCATCGCCAAGAAATACAATGTCGGCGCGATCAACTGGGGTTTGGTTGACGGAAAATCCCAAACAATTTATCCCTGGGACAGCTGGAAAAAGACTTATACCAAGGAGCCGGATTTGTGGTTCCATGACATTTTCCGCAAAGACGGCACGCCGTATAAGAAGGATGAAGTGGAGTTGATAAAGAATTTGACGGCTGCGAAGTAGGTAGCCTGTAAAATGAAATCGCCCGGTGCCAAAATGGTGCCGGGCGATTTCATTTTTATATGTTGAATGTCAATTCTTTTTCTCAATCTTATGGAGCTGATGCCCGAAGCGATCAAGGAACGCCAGAAGATCGGCATTCTTGGCTAGGACAGCTTTTTCAGCAGCAAGGTATTCCTTACTTCTATTCTCTTTTTTTGCTGTCTTTTTTAGTGGGACCTCTGTTAGTGTTGCCATATTGTTAGTCGTTTAATCAAAATTAAATATTTTTTCGAGAAATCATAAAGAAGTCGTACTCACCTTTTGGAGAGAAAATTTCAACCCCATCCTGATTTCCGCCGTGAATCACATAGCGGTCTGAAAGTTGGTTCAATTCTCTGGAAATGACCATTTTGTATAGTCTTGTTCTCGAAGGACTACTACCGTAGAATGCTACAACAGTTTGCGGATTAAAATTCAAAAATATTCTTATTGATTGCATGACCGTGGCCAGGATCTTATTTCGGTCTCCGTTATCATCTATGGAATGAACATCCAAATCGCCGTTTTCCAAGGGATTTCCCAAGGTTAATGTAACAACAAAAGGATCTCTTGTAGTGAAGTAGACAATGCGTTTGGGGATGTTTTCCTTACCAACACTCACAAAATCAAAGCGGTGGGCTTCGTCAAGAATAGTAAACTCGTAGAATGGTTCGTTCATTTTTTGGAGGGTAGTGTGTGAGATTTGCGCAATGTTAGCAAAAAGAAATCAAACCGAAATCACCGTTAATTAATAACTTGACCGACAGAAATCGACCTATTCATTAACCTGCTCATACTGAATGTTCCTGCGAATTTTACTGCTGGCGATGCTGCTACCGGCCATTGTTTTTGGTCAGAAGAAAGGACAAAAGCCTAATGTTATTTTTATTTATGCGGATGACGTGGGTTATGGCGACCTGAGTTCTTACGGCGCAACCAAGATCAAAACGCCCAACATTGATCGGCTGGCGAAGGAGGGTATTCGTTTCACTAATGCGCATGCCACGTCGGCGACTTGTACGCCTTCGCGCTTTGCTTTGATGACAGGCAAATATCCCTGGCGGCAAAAAGGTACTGGCGTGCTTCCGGGAGATGCTTCGCTGATCATTCCGACGGAGCGGCTGACTTTGCCCAAAGTTTTTAAACAAGCAGGCTACAAAACGGCATCGGTCGGAAAGTGGCACCTCGGGCTGGGAGAAACTAATAAGACGATTAATTGGAACAGCCCGATCACCAAAGGCCCCAATGAAGTGGGCTTTGATTACGCCTATTTCTTCCCTGCCACTTCTGATCGTGTACCGACGGTTTTTGTGGAAAATCATGATGTGCAGGACCTGGATAAAAACGATCCGATTGAAGTTGATTATGCGAAAAGGATTGGAAATGAGCCGACTGGAAAAGAAAACCCGGAGCTTTTGAAATTGCCTGCGTCGCCGGATCATGGGCATAACAATACGATTGTCAATGGAATCGGGCGAATTGGCTGGATGACGGGCGGGAAGCAGGCGCGCTGGACTGATGAGGAAATCGCGCATGTTTTTCTTTCCAAAGCGGAACAGTTTATTGAAGAGAATAGGGCTGATCCTTTCTTCCTGTATTTTTCTTTGAATGACATTCACGTGCCACGAATGCCGAGCACGCAGTTTAAAGGCAAAAGTCAGATGGGCTTGCGCGGCGATGTGATCCTGCAAATGGATTGGACAGTTGGCGAGATTTTGAAAAAGCTGGATGAACTGAAAATTTCAGAAAATACATTAGTTATTTTTTCCAGCGACAATGGACCTGTACTGGATGATGGATATGCGGATCGAGCCGTTGAACTTTCCAAAGGGCATAGTGCTGCCGGGCCGCTTCGTGGCGGGAAATACAGCGCTTTTGAAGGTGGTACCCGGGTGCCTTGGCTGGCCCGCTGGCCGCAGACCATCAAGCCTGGAACTGTATCGGACGCACTGGTTTGTCAGATTGATCTCATCGCATCATTTGCCGGTTTTTTCCTTCAAAAAGTGGATTTCGAGGATGCGGTTGACAGTTTTAATACCATCGATGCATTGCTTGGTAAAACAAAAACCGGACGTGAATATCTGATTAAGCAAGGTGGTGCTTTGTCACTTACACGGGGAGGCTGGAAGTATATTGAGCCGCGCGAAGGAAAGGCAATCCAGGAGCTGACCAATACAGAAACCGGCAATAATCCGAAGCCGCAATTGTATGATTTGAGTAAGGATATTGGTGAAAAGACGAATGTGGCCGATAAATATCCGGCAAAAGTGAAGGCGATGGCGGCTGAGTTGGAGAAGATCCGGGGGGCTGGGCGTAGCAAATAATTAAAAAAAATATATACAATTTTTCCGTTACTAATCAAACAACCCAACGTCTAAAGCATAAACACCAATCCGTTTATGCAGACTTTTTATCATTCCATCCTCACAGCAGCATTTTTCATTTGCTCCGTATTCGTCGCAAATTTCGCCAGTGCGCAGACGACCTATCTGCACCAGAATTTTGAGAAAACGACCTCCCTGATCAACCCGCAGCCGGATAGCGGCCAGTTCAGCCACGTGATCCTTACTGCTCCGGCGCTATCGTATTATAAGTTTCACAAAGGCTACTTGGAGCTAACGAGGACGAAGCAGGATTCTGCAACCGGCGGCATTATCCGGGTGCTGCGCGCCACGCCTTTTGAGCCAAATCCGGAAACGCTTATTATCCAGATCACCCTCAGCGCAGAGTCAATTCAGGGTAGTGCAGTGAATGCACTTTACTTCTATGTTGGCGAGAATTTTAATCCCGTCAATAATTCTTTTCCGGGTAACGGCTTAATGTTCAGCAAGTTTGCGATCAATTTTACAGAAAATGCATGGGTTGTCAAAGACCCGGAAACCCAAACATTAAGTCTGCCAGTAACATTAAAAAAGCCGGTAACATTGACCTGGGTGCTGAATAACTCGGCCGAGCCGCTGCCTTATCATTTGTATCAAGACAATGTTGAGCAAATTGCCGAGCCAGCCACGTACGACCTTTGGCTGGATAATGAAATTGTGCACAAAGGCTCACCAGCCTATCCCGGCAATGCTGCGTATTCTCCAACCAAACTCTCCAATTTCGAGATCCGCTACCGGAATGGACAGGGTAGGATACACATTCATGAAATATCCATCAGGGAAGGAAAATCTGGAATCCGGGAGGAGGAGCATGTTGTGATGCCCAATCCGGTTTCGGGCAAATTATTCTTCGTTCATGCAAAAAATATCGAGCTGACCTCAATTCGATTGACGAATCAAAATGGTCAGAATATAAGTGTCAAAGCTTCAACATTGACAGAGGATAAGGTTCAAATCCAGCCGCAATCCACATTAGCCGCAGGCTTCTATATCCTCAGTTTTTTGGATAAAAATAAAAGAAAACAGTCGGTCCGGTTGGTCGTGGAATAGCACATTAAGATGCTGATTAGGTGCCGGTAAGTCAATGTTCGTACCGGTTAGTCGATAGTTTGCTGGACTAGCGGGACGGCGGAGCTACTTTCGGCATTATTCACAAAAAACAGATTCAATTATCATGAAAAAGTCACCCCTAAAAAGCCTCACCAATTACCTTTTAATGTTTGCGCTCGTTGCCGGAATTTTTGCTTGTAGCAAGGACTCCGACGATCCGACACCACAGCCGGACAGCGTGGAAGGAAAGTGGAAAATTTCTGCCATCACAGTTGACCCCGCTCAAAATGGTATCACCGATTTTCTGGCTTTTTTGGAAGCAGCAACCGGGAATAAGTGCCTTTCCAGCATTGTATTTGACTTTAAATCAAACGGTACCATCGACGGAACCGTGCCTGCCGGCTGTACCGACGAAGGCGATGATATCGTGGACGATAAATCAACCTGGAAAGTGATCGGTAATAAAATCCAGCTCACCGACGGCACAGATGTTAGCGAATATGACTTGACAGTGACTAAAACGGAGATGAGATGGTCACAAATGCAAACAGACAATGGTGTGAGTTATAAACTGACGCTCGTCTTCAAAAAACCATAACGCATCAGAACATTCTCCTGAAATTTTCCTACCTTTCGAATTAAATAGCCGGTCTTTTGTCCGGCTATTTGCATATTATTACAACATTTCCTGAAACCCGTTATTTTCAAATGAATACCTCCCAGGTGGGTTCTTCCCCGGCACCCCGTAGCGATGCGTCACACCTTTTTAGCGCTCCCGTCATCGTTGCTGCACTCGGCTATTTTGTTGATATCTACGATCTTTTGCTTTTCGGAATCGTCCGGCTGCCGAGCCTGGCTTCACTCGGATTGTCGGAGGCGCAGATTTCGGAAACCGGTGCGAGCATCCTGAACTGGCAAATGACCGGGCTGCTTTTAGGTGGAATTTTGTGGGGGATACTGGGTGATAAAAAAGGCCGCCTGTCCGTACTTTTTGGCTCGATCATTACTTACTCACTTGCCAACATTGCCTGCGGTTTTGTGCAGGATGTGATGGTTTACAAATTTCTCCGCTTTGTTGCAGGAGTAGGTTTGGCCGGCGAGCTGGGTGCCGGAATTACACTGGTTTCCGAAATCCTGCCCAGGCATCTGCGCGCGATCGGTACTTCGCTGGTGGCGGGAATTGGTTTACTTGGGGCGGTGGTTGCTTATTTCACCGTGGAATTTTTTGATTGGCGATACGCCTATTTTATCGGCGGCGGGCTTGGCATTTCCTTGCTTTTACTGCGGATCGGCGTTTTTGAGTCTGGTATTTTTAAAGATCTGCAAAATCAGAAACATGTCGTGAAGGGTAATTTTTTCTCCTTATTCAATAATAAAGACCGCTTTTTACGCTACCTGAAATGTATCGGCATCGGCTTGCCAACCTGGTTTGTGATCGGTATCCTTGCCACTTTCAGCAACGAATTCGGTAAAGCCATGGGCATTGCAGAGCCCACCCGCCCAGGGTTGTCGATCATGTGGTGCTATGTCGGATTGTCGATGGGCGATTTGGCGAGCGGGTTTATCAGTCACTGGCTCGAATCCCGGAAAAAGGCGGTATTTCTGCTGATGGTTTTTACGCTGGTCGGAAGTATCATTTATCTTTTTGCAGGTATCAAATCGGCCGCAACATTGTATACGGTCGCAGCGTTCTTGGGCTTTGGGATCGGTTACTGGGCTATGTTTGTAACCATCGGCGCTGAGCAATTTGGTACCAATTTGCGCGCTACGGCTGCCACGACCGTGCCAAATATGGTCCGCGGAACGGTGGTGTTAATGACAACATTATTTGCTAATTTTAAAATGTCCTTCACTGTAATCCAGTCAGGAGCGCTTGTAGGCCTCATTTGTTTCGCCATCGGCCTCTACTGTACTCTCACCATCCCGGAAACGCACGGGAGGGATTTGGATTTTTTGGAAGAATGACCATAAATAACTACTATCTAAATTCACAATTAAAGCATACATCTAAATGAAAAGACGTGTTGCGCTGAGAAGCATGGCGGTGGCGGTGGGGGCGATGGCGGGTTTGCCTTCGTGGGCGTCGGGATGGAGTAAGGAGACGATTCCAGCTGGGAAGCTGCTTTCGGTGGATCAGGCAAATAGCTTGACTGCGATGGTGGAAACCATTATTCCGAAGACCGACACGCCGGGTGCGGGAGAGCTGGGAGTTGGCAATTTTGTTCAGAAGATGGTGACGGATTGCTATGACAGTAAAACGCAGGCAAACCTTTCCAGCGGCATTTCGCAACTGGAAGCGCAGAGTATGAAGCGTTTTGGGAAATCATTTGCTGACGCGGGCAAAGACCAAAAATTACAGCTTTTGCAAGATCTTGAAAAAAGCAGCGATGCGGATCAGAAAGCCTTTTTTGGTTTGGTAAAAAACCTGACGATCCAGGGATATATGTCTTCGGAATATGTGATGACCAACATTACGCATTATGAAATGGTACCTGCCAGATACCACGGCTGCGTACCGGTTACCAAGGGCTAAGACGAGATCCTTGTTCATGCTCCTCAAATTATACTATGGCGAATTTTAATATTGACAGTAAAAAAGCGCGCACCTACGATGCCATTGTGATCGGCTCGGGGATTAGCGGCGGCTGGTCGGCCAAAGAGCTGACCGAGAAGGGTTTGAAAACATTGGTGCTGGAACGTGGGCGAGATGTGCAGCATATCAAGGACTACCCGACCACCAACATGATGCCCTGGGAGTTTGAGCACCGCGAGAGGCTTCCCAAAGAAGTGACTGACGCGAACCCGATCGCCAGCCGGTGTTATAATTTCAAAGAATCGTCTGCACATTTTTTCGTAAAAGACAACGAGCATCCCTATGTCCAGGATCAGGACAGGCCTTTTGACTGGCTGCGGGGATACCAGGTAGGCGGAAAATCGCTGCTTTGGGCGCGGCAGACGCAGCGGTGGAGCAAGTATGATTTCGAAGGCCCGGCCCGCGATAAATTTGCCGTGGAATGGCCGATCGGCTACGATGATATTGCACCCTGGTACAGCCATGTGGAGAAATTTGCGGGTATTACCGGAAACAAAGACGGTCTTGACGCGCTGCCCGACGGTGAATTTCTGACGCCGCACGAGTTGAACTGCGTCGAGAAATATTTCAAAGAGCAGGTTGCCAAGCAATACAAAGATCGTCACATGATCATCGGTCGTGCGGCACATATTACAGATCCACAGCAAATTCACCTGGATCAGGGTCGTGCGAAATGTCAGCACCGGACGATGTGCGAGCGGGGTTGTCCTTTTGGCGGCTATTTCAGCAGCAATGCTTCTACGATTCCCTGGGCGATGAAAACCGGGAATCTGACGCTCCGGCCGCATTCGGTGGTACATTCTATCATTTATGATGATAAAAAACAGAAGGCGAGCGGCGTGCGGGTGATCGATGCTACGACCAAGGAAATGATGGAATTTTATGCAGACATTATTTTCTTGAATGCCGCTGCCCTGAATTCCAATCTTGTCTTACTGAACTCCACTTCCAGCCGTTTTCCAAACGGTTTGGGTAATGATAGCGGGCTGCTTGGAAAGTATGTGGCGTTCCACAACTACCGCGCAAGCATTTCCGGCGAGTATGAAGGTTTCCTGGATTCGACTACGGATGGTCGTCGACCAAACAGTGGCTACATTCCAAGGTTCCGAAATGTGTACAAGCAGGAAACCGACTTTTTGAGAGGGTATGCGGCCGGTTTTGGTGCTAACCGAATTACTTATTCCGACCGGACTGGTATTGGCGAATCGCTGAAAGCAGGCTTGCTCGAAACAAAATATGGTAACTGGAGTGTCGGCTCGCATATGATGGGCGAAACGATCCCGAAAGAAACCAACTATGTCGCACTCGACAAAGATCAAAAAGACGCCTGGGGTATCCCGCTGCTCAAAATTTCCGTCGCTTACGACGATAATGATGAGAAGATGATCAAGGATTACATTGAGCAAGTCAGCGAAATGTTTGTCAATGCCGGTTTCAAAAATGTAAAAGCCAATGACGGGCACCGCAACCCTGGAAACGACATCCACGAAATGGGTGGCGTACGTATGGGAAAAGATCCGAAAACGTCATTGCTCAACAAGTGGAACCAGCTGCACGCCTGCAAAAACGTGTTCGTCACCGACGGCGCCAGCATGACTTCTACCTCTACCCAAAACCCATCCCTGACTTACATGGCACTTTCTGCCAGAGCAGTGGATCACGCGGTAAAAGAGATGAAGGCAAAGAATTTATAAAAGACTTGTTTCAAGAAGTTAAGCGGCTGTCACGGAATGTGGCAGCCGCTTTTTTATTTAGTAGAGAATGCCGTTCGGCTTACCGTTCGATTTTATGTTAATAAATGACTCAGTATGGTCGATGACGTTGTCCTCTGATACATATTGCGTTAAGTCGTTAAGCTTAATTTTAAGGTCAGCAATTCTACGCAATGCAGCCTCATCTACATTCTTATATTGTTCGCCCCAGCCACTGCCGTTATCGTAGCATATTGTGAGCAGCTTGCCAGCAGGGTAATAGTTGATGATAAAGTCGGCTTTCGAAATCACTTCATAATAATCCCTGTTTTTCTCAGTGTTCGAATAAAGATCATAGAATATAGAAAGCGCATGATTATTCAATGTGTCCTTGCCATTTGGCTGAATGTAGAAGGTTTTTACCTCAGGGTCCACCTTATCTACACACGCAGCCAGACAAGCAATACCCAAAATGATCAGTAGTTGATTCGCTCTTTTCATAGTTGATTTTTTTGATGTTAACCCATTCTCTTCCTGTCGTTAATTTTAATGCCATAAGACATTTAACAGTTACTCTCGTGCTTAAATTTTTTGAATTGCATTATAGCTTATTATACTATTATAATATTATTGAAATTTCAGATTTTGTCTTTAATAACTCCCCATAACGATTCCCATTTTACCAAGTGAAAGATTATAGATGAATCGCACTCACCAAAATTCAGTCAAATGATTTCGCAGGGAAATACAGTTATGTGGGCAAAATTTGTATAGTTATGTCACTTGCGTTTGTCATGTGCGGTAATTCGGGTGAACTACCGGAACAAATATAGGCGGGGTGACATAAACTCTCTTTTCCCAGGGGCCTCGGTTTAACCATCGGCAGGAATGAGTTAGCCTCCGGTATATCACTAAAAAAAGTTTTAGTTTTTTTTAATTAAGACTAAGGGATTTCAAGTGCAAGAAAGTCTTATAATTATTATATTAAAAACAGACTCGATGCACGATCCTTTACAAAACCAGGAACCAAAGCGTTTGAACCCGTTTGTGGCACCCGCACAAGAAGGAAAGGTGACGCCCAGTGAGATTGATTCGGCATCATTTCTGAAAAGTACCTTCGAACAAAATCCTTCCAAAGGTCTGGAACTGCTTTTCCGCCGCTTTTACAATCCGCTTTGCAGCCACGCGGTGCGCTTTGTTTATTCCAAACAAATTGCCGAAGACTTGGTCAGCGAAGTCTTTTTTCAGTTTTACCGGACCCGGGCCTACGAAAACATTACCTCTTCCTACACGAGCTATTTATTCAGGTCGGTGCGGAATGAATGTTATACGTATATGCGCAGAGAGTTCGGGAAAATGGACACGCTGGAAGTGACAGAAGAAAATACGATTTCTACTTACCATCAGCAGCCGGATGCTGAAATTCACTACAACCATCTTTATCTCAAAATCAGCGAGGTGATTGCGCGACTTCCCATGCAATGCCAGAAAGTGTTTGTACTCAGCAGGTTTGAGAATAAAAAATACCACGAAATAGCAGATGAGCTGCATATTTCACCCAAAACCGTGGAAGTGCATATCTCCAAGGCGCTGAAACACCTAAGGTCGGCATTGCACGGCGAATGGATGATTTCGTTCAGCCTGACCATTTTGAGCTTCATCTGAAACAACAACAAACTCCTGTAAGACCTGTGATCCTGATTTCGAAGAAGAAATGAAAACACCTATATCCAAATACACGCTGTTCGAGTATCTGTCCGGCCGGGCTACTCCTCTTGAAAGACAACTGATCGAAGACTGGATCAGCCGTGAGGAAAATACCGAGATCTTTTACCAGTGGCTGATGGAATTCGAAACCAAAAGCCCGCAATACATTCCGGACCAGGAAGCAGCCATCGCCAACCTGCTGCGCCGCCTGGACTCCGACCTTAGTCCTATGGACGGCCCGCAAAAAGTCAGCGCCGAGCAGGAAACGCGATCATTGGGTTTGGGACCTAACCGCTGGCTCTGGCTGATGGCGGCCTCCATAGTGCTGCTGGTGGGCTGCGGCTGGTGGTTCCGCGACCCAATCATGTACAAAACTTACCAGACCGCCTACGGACAAACGACGGATGTGTACCTCGAAGACGGCAGTAAAGTGGCCCTGAACTCCAATTCCAAACTGAAAATACCCCGCTTTGGCTTCTATGGCGACGTACGCCGGGTGTGCCTGGAAGGGGAGGCAGAATTTTCCGTGAGCCACACGATAGACAATAAACGTTTCGTGGTGAAGACTTCCGACAAGTTCCGGGTAGAGGTTCTGGGAACTACATTCTCCGTCTTCGCGAGGCCGAGAGGGACGAAGGTAACCCTCACGAGCGGAAGCGTGCGCATTGATTATTCTCAAAATGATCAGCTCAAAAAAGTGATGATGCAGCCGGGTGATCTGGCGATCCTCGACCCGGCGGGGGAGGTGCAGCTGGAAAGGAAAAAGGACGTCAAAACATTCGCGACCTGGAAAGAGCAGCGGTATATTTTCAATGCGACTTCGGTGGGCGATATCATTGCGATGATCGAGGAGAACTTCGGGCAGCACGTGACTTTGTCTGATTCGAACATTGCGCAGCGGACGATAACAGGAAATTTCAAGACTAAAAACGCGGACGAACTCTTGCGGACAATTTCGGAAGTACTCGACATGAAGATCGAGCAGAACGGGAATAACATCTTTTTGACCAATAACTAAGTAACGAACCACTGATTATTCTTAACCACTTAACTCATGAATCTAAAGCTATCAGCTAAGCAATGGGTGGCAATCGGGCTTGTGCTGGCGACACAGACCGCTGACGATGCCCGCTCACAGGTAATCGCTTTTGCCGCAAAGCCTGCCAGCCAGCACAATTCTTTCAGGCAGGAGATGAAACTGAAAAATGTACTGCTTGACCTGCAGAGACATTACGGTGTTGAAATTGTGTTTGAAGACCGACTCGTGGGCTCGATCAATGTGGCCGCGGGAACGCTCGACCTGAACCAGCCTATTGAGAAGAACCTGGATACGATCCTGGGACAAAGCGGGTTAAAATACAAGAGGACAAGAAAAAATACTTTTGTAATCACTGAGGAGAAAGCGAAGGAAACTTCTCCCGTGAAGGATGAAAAAAAGGAGTCGGCGGCACTGCCTGAAACGCAGCTTACTGCCGAGAATGTGGTGGCGCCGGCAACTACGCAAACTGCGGTCGACAGGACTATTAAAGGTACTGTCACGGATGAAAAAGGAACTGGTCTGCCGGGTGTGAGCGTCGTCCTGAAAGGTACCCAGCGCGGAACTTCCACGGGTGCGAGCGGAGAATTTACCTTGGAAATTCCGGAAGGCGGCATGCAGAATGTGCTGGTTCTGAGTTTTGTAGGGTATAAATCGCAGGAAGCTACTATCGGCAATCAATCAACATTGTCACTGAGTATGATGCCCGACGAGAATGCGCTGGAAGAGATTGTGGTGGTGGGCTATGGTACCGTGAAAAAAACGGATTTGACGGGTGCAGTGGGAACGATCAAGGGTGATGTTTTGCAGGAACGTCCCGCTTCTTCACTGAACCAGGGCTTGTCGGGCCGGATCGCAGGGGTGAATGTATCTTCCAACTCGGGGCGTCCGGGTGGTAGGGCCAACATCCGTATCCGCGGCGCGAGTTCTATCAGTGTGTCTAACAACCCTTTGTATGTGATCGACGGGGTGATTTTAAATGCGGTGGACCTTGGAAACGGTAGTACGCCGATTGACTACATTAACCCGAATGACATTGCATCGATTGAAGTTTTGAAAGATGCGTCTTCCACAGCGATTTACGGAGCGCGGGGCGCAAATGGGGTGATTTTGGTAACCACCAAAAGAGGTACGTCCGGCGGTGGAAAAGTTACTTATGATACGGATTACAGCATTGGCGTAGCACCAAAGTTGTTGCCGGTCTTGAATTCCAAAGAATTTCTGGCAGTGGAGGAAACCATTTATGCCAATGCCCAAAAATATGACCCTGTCGGCTGGGCTACCGGTACTAAGTATACGGATCCAAAATTGAAGCGTACCAACCCGCTTTTGTTTGACTCAAATGGTAACCCACTTTATGATACCAACTGGCAGAAAGAAACTTTCCGCAAGGCTTTTACACAAAATCACCAGCTGGGACTGACCGGCGGCGGCGATAAAGGAAGCTACGGCGCATTTTTAAATTACCGCAATGAAAACGGGATCGCGATCGGTTCGTGGCAAAAAAGATTTGCAGGCCGCTTTGTATTTGATAGTCAGATCAAAAGCTGGCTGAAAGTGGGCGGAACATTGGGTTATACCGACCAGAACGAGAAGCAGATCGACCAGCTGGGCGGTGGTGGTATCACGGCGATGCGCCAGGTTTTGGAAGCTTTGCCTATTATTCCGGTAAAATATCCCGATGGAAAATGGGCTAGCAATCGTGACTATCCGGGTATGGAAGGCGGCGACAGTCCGCTCAGAGTTTCGGCTGAAAGGTTGTTTTATCTGAGAACTCAGACCATGCTGGGTAATATGTTCGCGAGCATCCGCCTGGCCGACGGCCTGGAACTTCGCTCGACGGTTGGTACCAATGTGATCAATCAGCGTGAGGATTATTTTGCGGCAGCAGGTTTGCAGTACATTTCAAATAATGGTGATGCTTCTGTGACGAACCGACGGTTCAATTCCTGGCAGTTTGAAAATTACCTGACTTACGTCAAAGATTTTGGTAAAATCCACTCTATCAATGCCATGTTGGGTTTGTCGTGGCAGCATGTGGACAAGTTTGAAGATGCCGCGAAAAGCCAGAATTTCACAGATACCTATTTTCAATTCAACAATCTCGGCGCAGGCGCGACTGCCCTGCCTCCGACTTCCAATGCGACGGCTTACGGGCTTAACTCTTATTTCGCAAGGTTGAATTACAGTCTGTTGGATAAATATCTGGTTACATTCACCGGACGTATTGACGGCTCGTCCAAGTTCGGGGAAGCCAATCGCTACGCATTTTTTCCATCGGCGGCTTTGGCCTGGCGGGTGAATGAAGAGGAGTTTTTGAAAAATGTGGCGGCGGTCTCCAACCTGAAAATCAGGGCGAGCTATGGTGCTACCGGTAACTCCGAAATCCCTGCCTACCGTGCTTTGGCGGGTATGTCCAGCTATGACGTTATTTTCGGCGGTGCGCGTAACATTGGTATCGGGGTAGGCCGTATGTCGAATTCCAACTTGCAGTGGGAGAAAACGCAGCAGGTGGACCTGGGTATCGAACTGGGTTTGTTCTCCAACAGGCTGAGCTTTGAGCTGGATTTGTACAGAAGAAAAGTGAACAAAATGTTGCTGGATGCGCCGCTTCCGCTGAGCAGTGGTTACGCAAGTATCTTCACCAATGTGGGCAGCATGGAAAACAAAGGGGTTGAATTTGCAGTGAACTCTACCAACATTAAAGCCGGCGATTTTACCTGGAATACCACATTCAATATTTCGGTCAATAAAAATAAAGTGCTGGCGCTCTCCGGCGGTAGCGACATTTTCTCCGGGAATACCATTGTGCGTGTGGGCGAGCCGGTAGGATCATTCTTCGGCCGCGTTCATGAAGGTACCTGGTCAACTGCGGAGGCGGAGACGGCTAAGAAATACAATATGCTGCCAGGCGACGTGAAATACAAGGATCTGAACAACGACGGTACGATCAATGACAACGACCGCGCGATCATTGGAAAAGGTATCCCTGATGGTTTCGGAACATTCCTGAACACCTTCCAGTACAAAGCTTTCTCGCTGACCATCGACCTGCAATATATGTATGGCAATGACGTGCTGGATCGGAGTATCCACTCTGCGGAAGACAGACAGGGTATCGCAAACAGCTATAAAACGGTGCTGAATGCGTGGACAGAAACCAACCAGAACACGCCGATTGCGCAGATCCGCCCGATCAATGCTTACTACACGACCAACAATGACAGCCACAAAGTATCGGATGCCTCATTTATCCGCGGTCGTAACCTGCTGCTGGCCTACGTTTTCCCGGCTTCGGTGACTTCCAGGCTGAAACTGGACAGGCTGCGGATTTACGGATCGGTGCAGAACTTCTTTGTGAAAACGAAATATTGGGGCTACGATCCCGAAGTATCCAACTCGGGCTCCCCATTCGACCAGGGATTTGGCTTGTACGATTATCCGAAGCCACGGGTATTTATGATGGGTTTGAACATTGGTTTATAACATTCTGACTTGAAGTAAAATGAATAAGATATCAAAAAGAATCGGACTGCTCACCACCGTTTTGAGCATATTCTGGGCGACGGGTTGCAGCGACTTCCTCGAAGAGTCGGACCCCAGTAACTTCACGGTAGAGAACTACTTTACCCAGCCCGCGCACGGCCGCAGCTCGGTGAATGCGATCTACGCTCCCCTGCGTGATCCGCTCAGCAGCGGTTTCGGCGGCGGCGCCTGGATGATGACCGAATTTGCTACTGGCTTGGCAGCGACCGACTTAGGCCAGGCGGTGAATAGCTATTTTATCAAAGATTTGCGCAATACTTCCGATAATGGTTACGGCCAAACTTACTGGACTTCATACTATAAAGGAATTGCGGGCGCTAATCTTTCTATTGCCAAAGTGCCGGGCATTCCGGGTATTGATCCCAACGAAGCGAAAAAATTATTAGGCGAGGCGTACTTCCTACGCGCATTTTATTACTTCAATCTGGTGCGTATGTTCGGGGCAATCCCGCTGGTGACCGAGCCGGTAAACCTGCAATCGGAGCAGCTGAAACCGACACAGGCCACGCCCGCACAGGTGTACGATCTCATCGTAGCCGACCTCACTACGGCTGAGGCTTCGGGCCTGCCGTGGACGGATAATACGGGAAAGGTGAGCTTGGGCGCTGTGAAATCTTTGCTATCGCAGGTATACCTTACCATGGCCGGGTTTCCTTTGCAAAAAGGTGCCACACATTATGATCTTGCAGCAAAAAAGGCGAAGGAAGTAATTGATTCCAAGCAGTTTAAATTGTTTTCTTCCTACAATGATTTTCATGATCCCGCTAAAAAGAACATCGAAGAAAACATCTTCATGATCCAGTTCAAGACGCAGATATTGCCTTCAAACTGGCAGGTTTCTATCATTCCTTATAACAAAAATATCTCCCAGTATTCGGATGAAACAGGCGGGATTTACGCTACCAGCGATTTTGTAAAGTCCTATGATCCAGCCGATTTGCGTATCAAGGAGAAGCAATTTTACTTCACCAAATTTACCAACGAAGCAAACCGTAACCTGGAAGTGGATTTGGGCGGGTATTTTATCTACAAACATTTTGATACCGTAGCCCAAACCAGCACGGCCAACAGTGACCTGAACTGGGCTGTGATCCGCTACGCCGATGTTTTATTGACTTACGCAGAAGCTGCGAATGAAGTTAGCGGGCCTTCCGCCGACGTTTACGCTGCGGCTAGTGCTACCCGGTTGAGAGCGCAACTTCCGGCACTCGCCGGGCTTACCAAAGATGCACTCCGCGAAGCAATCTGGCGTGAGCGTTGGTATGAGCTGTCTTTCGAGAACATTACCTGGTTTGATATGGTGAGGCTGCGGAAGGCATTCAATTTGACGACCAAGAAATTCGATAACTACGTCGGTCACAAATTCTCCTACGGCCCAACATTGACCGAGCGCGAATTACTTTTCCCGATCCCGACGCCGGAAATGCGGAACAACACGAATTTGAAACAAAATGCCGGCTACTAAGCCAAAAACATTACTTAGGTAATATTAAACCATTTGAAGTTCGATTAGAAAACAGATAAGTCGCCGATCATTTCGGCGACTTATTTTTTGGTTTAATAAAAATCAATGTGCTTTCCGCAGCTGCAAATCCTTCCCCGCAATATCCTCCCAGCGGTACAAATGAAATGTCTTGTCGTCACTCATCGCGATGAAAAGTCCGGCAGGAAAATCTGCATTCAGAGGCAGGGATATGGTTTCCGAACCATCGCTGTGAGAAGCTTGTACTACCACCTTTTTCAACAACGGATGTGCATGTACGTTTCCGGCTTCGCCTTCTCTCGGGAAAATCTGAAAACTGTTCGCACCCTGGTCAGAAACCAGGATATAACCCGTCGAATCCGTCAGCTTGTAAAGTGAAATACCTTCGTGGTCTTCTGTAAAACCGGTCGTTGCGAAGAAGGCGAGTTCCTTGTTTCCTTTTTCAGGATCAGCATAGTACTTTCGCACACCTTTGCCTTCATCGGAATAATACACATAACCCAGCTCGTCGTCCACGGCGATGGATTCAATTTCCTTGAAGCCGCTGTAAGCCCCGAATTTGCGCACCAATGTTGCTTTCACTGAGCCGGTACCGTCGTCTTCCAGCAAATATTGCCAGAGATAAGTCCCGTCCGTAGGCCCGGATTTGCGGCCGACGATCGCGTAAATTTTACCAGTTTTGTTTTTATATAAACTGATCCCCATCAGATCACGCTGGTTTTCACCAGATTGTCCTGCAAAAACCTCAATACCGCCTTTGTCCAGCGGGCGCATATCCGGCAGGGAATAGATCCTGATTTTGTGTGTAAACCGCTCGGTCGCCACCGCAATGTCCGTCGGCTTGCCTTTTAATATTAAACCGTATTCAATGTCCACATTATCCGGTCGCTGCAACCCGGTGATGGTCTTGTCTTTCAGGAGTTTGCCTTTTATATCAAAAACATAAAGGCCACCATGCTGATCTTTGTCGGTGCCGATGATGAGGCTTTGTGCCGGATCGGCCGGGTTCACCCAGATCGCCGGATCGTCGGAATCGTTGGCGACCGTATCCGTAATGTACACCGGCTTAATGATGGAATCGGCTTTGGTCAGCCCGGCGGTTTCCGGCTCCTGCTTGTGTCCCTGGCATGCGTACAAGGCCACGCCCGCGCCGGCGATGAAAAAAGTAAATGCTTTCACAGATGCTTATTAAAGCTCCCCGCGCCACGCGACGCGGGGAGAAAATGGATTATTTTGTTCCGAATGCGCCAATGTAGTTGGCCGGGGCAGGGGAGGTGTAAGTCACACCATTTACGACCAATCCGCTGCCGTACAGACGGGTAAAGTCGGTTTTGCCTTTGCTCAATGCTGGTGAGCCGGCTTGCAGGTGGAAATCCCAGGCCGTATCGAATGCGGCGTTTTTGTTATCGGTCGTCAAGGGATAGTTGACAAATTTTGGATCGTTGTCGCCTACTTTGGCAGAAATCAGATCATTCACACCTTTCAAAATCTCGGCAGAAGGCTGGAATTGCGTTACGCCTTCCTGCGTAGCGCCATAGTACAAAGTGTTGGAAATGCCTGACCGGCTGTCCACTGCATTTTCAACATTTTCTTTTTTGATACCAAAGCGATTATTTGCCAACAAGTTGTTGTACAAATCGGCACGCACAACTTTTTCCAGCCAAATTGAGCCACCTTTTGTAGTTGGTCTTCTCCAACCTGCATTTACAATCGTGTTGTTGTAAGCTACAATGTAAGCCTGAGGTGTACGGTCGCCGCTATTTGAAAGTTTCAGAGCATTGGTATTTGGACTGTAAACCAGGTTGAATGCTACGTCAGCCTGCACACCAGACTTAATGTTGATCGCATCGCCGCCGGAAACGCCCGTGGTGTAGAACATATTATTGGAAATAATCACTTTACCCCCTTCGATGTAGAAACCATCCTCGTTGAAATTGCGGATAATGCTGTTTTGAACGATCAGCTTGCCATCTACATTTGGATAATAAATCACTGGAACGTGCTCGCCGGCCTCTGCTTTGTAAAGCCCAGCTTTCACCGATGGTGATTCTTCGGTAGTTACCGCGCCACCGAATTCAAGTATCGTGTTGCTGATCACAAATTCAGCCGATTTAGGACCGGCAATCAGCCCGCCCCAAAGGTTACCAAACTGATTTCCAGCCTTCCAAGCATCAGGTACCGTGAATTTCACAGGCGCAGCAGGCGTGCCGAGACTGTACAAATTACCTTTCACCACCACTTCCGGCTTGATCACCGAGTCGCTGAAAAGTACCGTCACACCTTCTTCGATCGTCAGAGATTTTCCTTCCGGGATTTGAATGTGGCCGGTCACTTTATAAGTACCGCCTTTTGTCCAAGTACCCGAAACTTCGCCGGTTACGCTTTCTTCCACCGGGGCAACCGGCGTTGGATCTGTCTTGTCGTCGTCGCTACAACCTGTAAGAAAGGCAGTCGCCAGTAATGCGTAAATGAATAACTGTTTCATTTTGAGTTTATTAGATTGATTTGAAATGATTAAAATTTGTATCTCACGCCGAACAGGTAGGAGCGCTGGTAGCGGTCGCGCCTGATCAATGTTCTTTTACTGTCGGTCTGGAAAGGGATTTTAGCATTCGCGCTGCTGACATTTTTCATATAAACCTCCATCGGCGTATCCAGCAGGTTGTTGGCTTTGGCAAAAATCCCGAAGTGATTATTAAATGTCTTCTCCACCGAAGCGTCCACCTGGATAAATCCTTTTTGCCAGAGATCATTATCGATAAACTGGGAAACGGTGTTGATCCGGTCGCCGGTGAAACTGCCTGCTACCTGCGCATCGAAGCCGTTTTTGGCATTTTTATAAAGGATCGAAAGGTTCGCTACATGCGCCGCCTGCCCGTAAAGTGGCCGCGACTGGTCTACGCTGATCGTTTCCAAGTCGCCGCTTTCATTCCGGATACGCCTCGATTTCGGCGTGGTGATCCGGGAATGTGTGTAGGTATAATTGGCCTTGATCCCAAAAACCTTGATGTACTTGATGTAATCGATCTCGATCCCGTAGTTTTTAGCATTCCCGAAATTGCCCGGCGAGTAATAAATGTCCTGGCCGCGTATGGCGTCGCGCTGCAAGGTGTACTCGATCGGATCTTTGATGGCTTTGTAAAAAAGGCCCACCATAAACTGCTCGGAGGCTTTCGGGAAAAGCTCGTAGCGCAAATCGAAATTGTCGGCAATAGCCCGTTTCAAATCCGCATTCCCGCGCTCCTGATATTCCTCATTCACAATGCGGTAAGGTACAATTTCGAAAAAGCCGGGGCGGTTAATCGAGCGGAAGTAGGATGCCCGCAGGTTCACATTGCCTTCTGGTTTGTATTTTAAATGTAAACTCGGGAGAATGTCGGTATAAGTCTGCTTGCCGTTCGGCCTGTCTTCGCCGATCGGGAAAAGCATGGCATAGCCCTGGTTTGTAGCTTCGGCACGTACGCCGCCTAGGATTTCCAGGTTTTGCGTTTCGCCCCGGAATTGTAAAAATCCGGCCGAAATCTTTTCCGTCGCATCATAATTCAATGCACTCGCCACCGATCCGCGCGGGTTTTGGATCGTCCACCGGATCTGCGAGTAGTCGGTGAAATCTTTGCCGTATTCTGCAAAAGGATCGGTGGGGCGGAGCTGGTAATTGTTGTAAAAATTGCTTCTCGACTTATCCCGGTACAATCCGCCCGCCATCCAGTCCACCTGCATGTCGCCGAAATGTGTCTGGTAAGTGAGGTTCAGGTAACCCGATAAATCACGGTCCGAGTTATGCTCCCACCGCCGCGATGCATCACCGACCGTCGTGCGTGTATCCACAAAGTTTTTGCTGACCCCGATCAACGGCACTGTCACATTATCAGGCACTTCGTTGGTCGCTTTGGAATAAACCGCCGACCATTGCACCGCAAATTTGTCCGTCAGCTGGTGCTTGCCCTGTAATGTGGTATTCAAAATCTGCTGCTTCGTGAGCCGCGATCTGGTTGAAAAACCCAATGTGGCATTGCCTTCCACCGGATCGTAGCCGCCAATCGTCAGCTGCGTCGATTTTACATCCCGCACCTGCACATTGGTCAGGTTCATCAACGCGCCGTAAAACTGGATTTTATGATTGTCATTGATCCTGTAATCGATTTTTGAATGCACGCCATACCGGATCTGCTGCTCCGAATATTTGCGTTCGTTCATTTTGGTCAATGTCTCGCCGCGCAGCGTATCCACGGTTTCAGAATCAAAAAACAGACTGTTACTTCCGCGATAGGTATTCTGGAAACTTCCCGCCAGCAAAATGCCGAGTTTGTTGTTCAAAAACCGGTTTCCGACGGCCAGGCTGCCGAGTAAATTGGGTAGGGGAGATTTGGAATTATAATCAACCGCCGCATTCGAAAAATCCGCTGGCTTAGCATTATACTGGCTCCCGTTTTTCTCATAAGGCGATTGTGATTGCAGGTTTTTGAAATCATAGCTCATGAATTTCCGCTGCATAAAAAGCTCATTATACCCGCCCGAAACATTGGCCGATAACAAAAACCGGTCGGGCGCATCCTTCATCACCAGGTTCACGGCGCCGCCAATCGCGTCGCCTTCCATCGAGGGGGTTAATGCCTTGTACACTTCCAGACGTTCGAGCAGGTCGGAAGGAAAAATGTCGAGCGGAACGTAGCGGTATTTATTATCCGGGCTGGGAATTTTGACACCATTGACCAATGTATAATTGTATCGTTTGTCCATTCCACGCAGGATCGCGTACTGCCCATCACCATTACTATTCCGCTCAATGGAAACACCCGAGACGCGCTGGATCACATTCGCAACCGTCAGGTCAGGGGAGATCTGGATCGCTTTTCCGGACACAATGTTCATCACCTGATTGGCATTGCGCTCCATAAACCGCGCCGTATTGTCACTTTCGCCGTCGCGTTTGCCGGTGACCGCCACTTCGTCCAGGTTGAATGTTGCGGAAGGTTCGAGCGCCAAATCGAGCTGCACCACTTCGTCGCCGGTGATCGAAAGCTCTCTTCTCACAGGCGCATAAGATATATGGCTGATGATAATCTGGTAAGTTCCTTTTTCAAGATTACTCAGCGAAAAAGATCCGTCAAGGCCGGATACATCGTGAATGCTGGTACCTTCAATGTTGACGACTACGCCCAATGCAGGCTCGCCGGTTTTGGCCTCCGAGAGCTTTCCTTTCACAGTCCCTGCGTTGGCTCCGATGAGCGTGATCAGGAAGAGACAGCAGCTTAGGTAGATTTTGAAATGTATTTTCAACGTCGAATTTTTGATGAGGGTGTTGGCTTTTCAGGGCCGTTCTCAATTGGCAGGACGAAGTTGAAGAAAGAATTTTTGGCAACGCAAACCGCACCGTTAACAAAAGGGCAACACCGGTTTTTACAGCGTTACAGGAAGGCAACAATACGCATTTTGTTGATTTAAATCCTTGAAATACAGAAAGTTGAATGCGTTACAAATGCCATTATTTTAGCATTACCTTAATGTTATCAAATTGTTATCCGGTCAGATCGACTGGATGAAGGTGGATAAATTGTCGCCCGCGGGCAGGTTGAGTTTTTTTCGAAGCCGATGACGGATCACCCGGAGGCTGTCCTGGGAGATGCCGAGGAGCGTGGCAATGTCGGTGGAAGTAAGGTTCATTTTCATGAGCGCGATCAGCCGGAGATCGTTGGCCGTAAGTGAGTCGGCGCGCTGCTGTAATCTTTCAAAAAAAGCCTGGTGCACCTGCTCGAAAATGCCCCGGAATTCCTCCCAGTGCCGGTCGTCCTGCAAGCCTTCATTGATCTGCTCCGATAACTGCCGGATCTGTTTCCGCTGGTCGCGCTTGTCGTCGCGCAGCATTTCCACGAGTTTGGCGCGAAGGTCTTCGAGCTGCTGGTTTTTCCGGATCACGTGCAAGGTATAGCTGCTCAATTCCTTGGTTTTTGTTTCGAGCTGCTGCCGCAAATTTTCTTCTTCGAGTTGTTTATTTTTCAAATCCGCCTCCATCAGCTGGCTTTGGGTTTCATAAACCCGCTGGCTCTGGGCGCGCAGATTCTGCTCGTTTTTGATCTTCAATCTCTGCCGGCTGATGATCAGAATTGCCACCAGAACGATCAGGATCACCGTAACTCCCGTGGCGATGGCGATCAATGTATCCGCTTTTCTCGCCTGAGTCAGCTTCTCTATTTCATTGTCCTTATTCTCAATTTCATAAAGGGTTTGCAGCAGAGCGAGCTGCTTGTTACTTTCTTCGGAATAAATATCATTGAGATAGCTGCGGCTTAGCGCGAGGTAGTAAAATGCGCTGTCGTTCTTGTTGAGCAGGTTGTAGGATTTGGCAATATCATTAAACGCCCCCGACTGCTGGTACAAGTCGCCCTTATTCCGCGCCATTTCCAGCGATTTCCGGCTGTAAACCAGTCCCTCCCGAAATCGTCCGGTTTTCCTCAGAACATCCCCAAGATTGTTCACGACCTCAATCTGCGCAGCATCATTACGCTGTCGGTCATTGAGGATATAGGCTTTGTTGAAATAAAAATATGCCGAATCATAATTTTCCAGGTCTTCGTAAATGCTGCCAATGTTCTCGTAAATCTTGGCTGCGCCATCCATGTGACGGTCGCGCTCGTAGGAAGCCAAGGCTTTTCGCTGAAAATAAAACGCGCTGTCGTAAAGCTGGGTCTTTTCGTATAAATGTCCGATACCGCCGTAGATTCCCGCTTTTCCGGATTCATATTTAATGTCGTCGTACAGTTTTAAGGCTTCGTCATATTGCTTCCGCGCCATATTAGGCTGGCGGCTGCGGTAGTAGAATTCGCCCAGGATACCCAGGTTGGCAGCGAGCATTTTCTTTTCATTATGACTTCTGAACAACTTTTCGGCGCGGAGCAGATAATCCAAAGCCTGTGGATATTGGCCCGAAACAAAAAGCAGCTGCCCGATCTGCTGCAAATATTTCGCCGCATCCAGTTCCTGATTGTTCTGGATCGCATGGTTATAATGTTCCTTCATCGCCACCAGCAGCGAGTCGGGATTAGTCAAATTATGAATGCCGCTGAATTCAGTTTCACTCAGATCCTGCGCTGGATTTAATGTTTGACCATAAGTACAAAAACAAATTAAGAAACTCACCAGCAGGAGGATACCTGTCGGGTAGGTTCTATTTTTCCTGTTTTTATTTAAAATACTCAGATCCATGTCAACATTCACTACTTACAATTCCTGCGCAAGTTACTGCCGCTCCGACGATTTAAATGTCCTGAAAAGCCAAAAGCCACCGAAATGATCCGATGGCTTTTGACATTTAATATTCAGTTAATCTTGCAACCGATCAGATGAATTTGTTGATCAGGTTTTCCAGATGTTCCTGTCTTCCCGAAGTAGTAGCAGGCTCTCCTTTGGTCGCCGCCAGCTCGAAAAGATCTTCCAGTTTCAATGATCCCGCTTCAAACTCAGCGCCTTTGCCGCTGTCGAAGCTAGCATACCGGTTTGTGCGGATTTTATCGTATTCACCATTTTGAATGATCTTGTCAGCAACTACCAATGCTCTCGCTACGGTATCGATGCCGCCGATATGTGCGTAAAACACATCCTCCATATCGGTCGAGTTGCGACGACGTTTTGCATCGAAGTTGATACCACCACCTTGCAGGCCGCCTGCTTTCAGGATTACCAGCAATGCTTTTGTCCACTCCGCAATGTCGTTCGGGAACTGGTCGGTATCCCAGCCATTTTGGTAATCTCCGCGGTTTGCGTCGATGGAACCGAGGATTCCGGCGTCGGCTGCAACCTGCAATTCGTGCTCGAAGGTATGTCCCGCCAATGTTGCGTGGTTCACTTCCAGGTTCAATGCGAAATCGTTCAGCAGGTCATGCTGGCGAAGGAAACCGATCACGGTAGCCGCATCGTAGTCATATTGGTGTTTCGTAGGCTCGCAAGGTTTTGGCTCGATGAAGAATTTACCTGTGAAACCATTGGCCCGTGCATAAGCCACTGAAATTTTCAGCATTTGCGCGAAATGTTCCTGCTCACGTTTCATATCCGTGTTCAGCAAAGTCATGTATCCTTCGCGACCGCCCCAGAAAACGTAATTTTCACCACCCAAAGCGATCGTAGCATCGAGTGCCATCTTCACCTGCGCACCTGCGTGAGAAACCACGTCAAAATCCGGGTTGGTAGAAGCACCATTCATATATCTGTGGTGACCAAACAAGTTGGCAGTTCCCCAAAGCAATTTTACACCCGATTCCTTTTGTTTCTGACCTAAGTATTCGGTCAATGTTTGCAGGCGTTTTTCGTTCGTGCGAACATCGTCGGCGTAATCCACCACGTCCACATCGTGGAAGCAATAGTATGGTAAACCCAGTTTCGTGATCAATTCAAAAGCCGCGTCAGCTTTGTCTTTTGCGCGGTCAACAGCATCCGGTTTTTTGTCCCAGGGATAAAAGAGCGTAGGGCCGCCGAAAGGATCAAGACCCGCTCCGCAGAATGTATGCCAGTAAGCCACGGCAAAGCGCAGGTGCTCCTTCATGGTTTTGCCGGCAACCACCCGGTTTTCATCATACCAGCGGTAAGCCAGCGGATTGTCGGTTTCAGGTCCTTCGAATGCGATTTTCCCTACTCCTTTGAAATACTCTTGTTCTCCGAGTAAAATGCTCATCGTTTTCTTATTAGTCGTTTGATAATATTTTCAAAAGCCAAAACTACATATTTTTATTAAGTGTAGTATTGACAATTTATACTGCAATACTATCACTTTTTTTTGAAAATTTTGCAGTCTGCACAAAAAAGAGGAGCAGAATTAATTTCTGCTCCTCTCTATCTAAATTTTAATAACGAATATCTCAGAAGAACTTCGCGCGGTGGTCTTCAATCTTGGCATCCTCGCGGATCGCTTCATTCACCAGGTAAGACATACGGCCTTCCAAGGATTGGGTCAGCTGTGTTTTGTACTGGGTATAATCTGCAATTTTAGGCGCTTCGGATTTGCTGACCAATTCCATGATGAACACACCATTTTCGCCAGTGAACACACCTGTTTTTTGACCTGCTTTCAAACCAAATGCTTTTCCAAGCGCGATAGGATCAAATCCTGCGCTAGTGAGGAAGCCGGTAGCCAGCGAAATGTCAGAAGCAGATTCAACCAATGCACCTGCACCATATTTTTTCGCGATGGCATCCAGGTCGCCGGTAGCACCCTTCAATTTTGCTGTGATCTGCTCTGCTTTGATCTGGTTACGTACTTTGGTAGTCAGCTCGTCGCGGAAATCATCCACTTTCACATCTTTCGCATCCGATTTTCCGGTCAGTACCGCTACAATATATTGTTCTTCTGTTTCAAAAACCTGAGAAACCGAATTGATTTTAGAGTCGTCCTTGAACGCCCATCTTACGATCTCACGGCCATTTTGAATTGCATTAATGTTGGTAGCAGACTCAGGGATACGGTTTGCATTGGCAAGAACCAGATTCTTGTCTTTCTTCACTGCTGCGTCAAACTGCTCTTTTGTTTTAACAGAATTCACGAATTCGTCTGCTTTTCTGTACGCCTCGTCACGTGTCGCCTGGCTTGGGGCGATCGTTTTTCCGATGGCTGCGATGCGGTAAAGTGTATTGGATTTTGGCTCGGTTACTTTGATAATGTGGTAACCAAACTGACTTTCAACCAATCTTGGGATCAGGCCCGGAGCAGTGGCAGAGAAAACCGCTTCTTCGAAAGGCTTCACCATCGCACCATTGTTTTGGAAATATCCAACATCACCACCACGCTGTGCCGAACCCTGGTCAGCGCTGGACGTAGCAGCCAAAGCTTCGAAATTAGCACCGGCACGGATCTGCGCCAGGATACCTTCTGCCTTGGTCCGTGCGGCTGCTTTTGCCGAATCCGACTGATTTTCAAAACGGATCAGAATGTGGCTGGCTTTGGCAGTAGAAACTGAATCGGTTTTGGTGCCGCCATATTTGTAGATATAATAAGTGTTGCCTTCGCGGTAAGGTCCATAAACGCCGCCCGGTACAAAGGTTTTCACCGCTTCTTTCAACTGATCTGTCATCGTGCCCAGGGACTGGTTGATCGGAAGCGGAATGTCGGAGTTCATACTTGCGAAAGCCGAGTCATTTTGCGCCGTAGCAAGTCCGCGCGCCAGTTCTTTGATTTCAGAATACAATGCAGCGCTGTCGTCTTTGGCAGGCTGGATCGGGAAAGTAACGTATTCGATGGAGCGTGTGTCAGTTCCTTTATATTCTTTGCGGTGTGCGCTCAGATATTCTTCCAATTGAGAATCAGTAACTTTAATGGTGGTATCCACTACCGAGAAATAGGGAACATATAAGTAGCGAAGATTGGCTTTGGTATTTTGCGCTACATATTCTTTCTCTGCTTGTGCCTTCGGAATGTAGGTAGAGAGTTTCAGCATGTTTTCATATTTGCTGCGCGTACGCTCTTCTCTCAGGCTTTTCTCAAAGTTCTCCCACGATTTTTGCTGCTCGATAGGAAGGGTTTTGAGATTTTTCAGATAATTAACCACCGCGTTTTTGTCAAAACGGCCGCTGGTAGGATCGGAGAATGCTTGTAAAATCGATGGACTGACGTGGTTCCCCTGAACCATATCGTAAAGCTCTTCGTCGGTAACGGTCAGGCCCAGGTCTTCAAACTGTTTTTTGTAGGCGATGTCCACCACAAACTGGTTCCAGGCCTGGTCTCTCAAAGAAGAAAGTTCGTTTTCGTTCAGGCTGCGGCCTGTTTGTGCTTCGTAATTCTGGCGAAAACCATCGACCCGGCTTTGAAAATCCTTGATATCAATTTTTTTACCACCTATTTCACCAACTACCTGATTATTGCCGCCTCCAAACATAGAATTGGGTCCTAAAAGGTCGCCTCCCACCATGAACAGAATTAAACTGACAGCGATTACCGTCACGGCAATCCCGGATTTTTCTCTGATTTTGTTAATTAAAGCCATTTCTCGATTCAAATTAGTCCGCAAAATAAAATCTTTTCTTCATGGAATGCAAGAGCCGCTATTCCAATTTCCATATTTGCCGGCATGCGGGGCGCGGGGTAGGAAGGAAGTCTGTAACCAAATGAATGGCAGGAAGATTACTCCATATATTTAAGATTGAAGGCATACAGTATGAGCATCAGGATGCTCATGAAGATGGCGGCCATGGCGGTGATCACGCCCAGCCAGCTGCCGATGAAGATCATCGGCGCAAAGAACGCGACACCAATACCTGCCATATAAAGGTAAAAGCCCTTTTTTTGAAGGTTCCACATCAGGTAAGCTGCATATAAGGAAATGGATTCGAAGATCAGCATGATGATTGAGCTGGCGGTCATCGATCGTGCCGTGGTTTGTGAAATAACCGCGTCGAACATCGTCTCCATCGTCTTGGTATCGGCATTGTAGGACTGTTTTTCCAAAGTCTCGCGGAGTTCTTCAAAGGTTTGCCTGGTATTATCGGCGGTGACGTCCGGGCTCCAAAGCCGCTCGGATTGCGACCAAAGTCCCGAAACAGCGCTCATAAAAGTAATAAAACACAAAACGGTCAGGAACGCTGGTCGTTGGGGAGTAGCACTCATTATTTAGAAAATAAATCAGCAGTTTTTTCTGATGAAGAATGTAAAATTTGATGTTTTAGCTGAAAACACCAAAGGCATTTGAATATTCTTAAGAGCGGACATACATTTGTTTTTTTAGTCCGACAAATAATTCAACAATACAAAACTGCCCATTATGAGCCTGCAAATCCTGACTGACCGTGTTAAAAATATCCTGGGAACCGACAGCGGCCTCGATGCCACTGCCAAGTTCAATACAGACGAAGGCTATGTGTTTGTAGACGGAAAATCGGTGCCGAACTCTGTGTCGAATGATAACCTGGATGCGGACTGCACTTTTGAAATCTCCACTAAAAATGCCCTGAAACTGCTCGACGGCGACCTGAATGCCATGATGGCGCTCATGACCGGAAAGTTGAAAATTGACGGCGATATGGGTGTCGCCATGAAAATCGCCGAAACTTTCGGGCGTCGATAGTAGGCTTTAAATCGGGACGCCTTTTTTGCTTTGCGGGGTTATCTTTCACCAAAACAAAATCACGATCGGGTATGGAAAATGAAACAAATGTCATTGAGAAAAATATCAGGCGAAGGGATTTTGTGAAGGCGGGAGCGCTGGCCGCGGGTAGCTTTATGATCGTACCCAGGCATGTACTCGGCAAAGGTTTTATCCCGCCGAGCGACAAGCTGAACATTGCGGTGGTAGGCTGCGGCGGGAAAGGCGACGTGAATGTGCGACAAGCCTATAATGGCGGCACCGACAACATTGTGGCACTCTGCGATGTGGACGATCGCCAATCTGAAAAATACCGCAAACAATTCCCGAATGCACCTTATTATAAGGACTTCCGGAAAATGTACGAAAAGGAAGCCAAGAACTTCGACGCTGTGCTGGTGACCACGCCCGATCACATGCATTACCCGATTGCGATCGCGGCGATGGAGCTTGGCAAGCATGTTTATTGTGAAAAACCGCTGACCAAAGACATTTGGGAAGCCCGCGCGCTCACCGCGGCGGCCAAGAAATATAAGGTGGTGACCCAAATGGGCAACCAGGGCAGCAGCAGCGACGGAACCCGCCAGACCGAAGCATTGGTACAATCCGGCGCAATCGGCGATGTGCATACGATCCACGTTTGGACCGATCGCCCGGTCTGGCCGCAGGGGGTGAAATCTCCCAAAGACAAAGGTGAATCGCAGCCGATCCCGCCAGGAGTAGACTGGGATTTATGGCTCGGCACCGCGCCGAAACGTGATTACCACGAAGCTTACATGCCTTTCAGATGGCGCGGCTACTGGGATTTCGGTACGGGAGCGCTGGGTGACATGGGCTGCCACTTCATAGATGTGCCTTTCCGCGCACTTAAATTGGGTTATCCGACTTCCGTTGAATGTAGCGTGGGCTCGGTTTATTCCGACTTCTTCCAGCAGGCATTTTTCGACGATGTCGGGCCAACCTCGGCGATCATACATTTAAAATTTGCCTCCAAAACACCGGGTAAGGAAATCAGCTTTTCGTGGTATGACGGCGGCATGCGGCCTGAGCTGCCGGAGGGTTGTGACTATAAAACCGTTTTTGGAAGCGTGGACGGCGGCATGTTGTTCATCGGTACCAAAGGTATTATCAGCGCAGAAATGTTTGGAGAAAAACCAAGACTCTGGCCGGAAAAGAAATTCGAGAATGTCAGGATCGCCACCAAGCCGCGGGAACTGGTAAAAGGCAGCTGGGAGGGACACCAGCAGCAATTTGTACAGGCTTGTAAAAAAGGGTACGGCGCTTATACCAGCTCGTCTTTCGACCAGTCGGGGCCGCTGACAGAAATCGTTTTGATGGGAAATCTTGCGGTGAGATCCTTTATGTACCGCGAGGCCAGCGGCGATGGCAAGAAAAATATATTTCCGGGCAGGCAAAAACTCATCTGGGACGGGGCTAATATGAAGATCACGAACTTTGAACCGGCTAACCAGTTTGTGAAAAGAGCGTATCGGACTGGCTGGTAGCACATTTCGACCGCCCGGCGGCCCCGGGCGGTCGAAACTTATAATTCCAATTCCCGCAAATACATCTGAACTGTATTTTCCAAGCCCAGATAGAGCGCGTCTGAAATGAGGGCGTGGCCGATGGAAACTTCGTCCAGCCAGGGAATGCTTTGTTTTAAGAAGCGAAGGTTATCGAGGCTCAGGTCGTGGCCGGCGTTTAATCCCAAACCTACTTCCCGCGCTTTTTCGGCAGCCAAAACAAATGGCCGCACGGATTTCTGACGGTTTTCAAAATAACCTGCGGCATAAGGTTCGGTGTACAATTCTACGCGGTCGGCGCCGCACAGTTTTGCGCCTTCCACCATCCGCTCGTCGGGATCGACAAAAACGGAAACCCGGATGCCGGCCGACTTGAATGTTGCCACAAGATCAGTCAGTTGGCTTCTGTAAGTAACGGTATCCCAGCCTGCATTGGAGGTAATCGCGCCCAGCGCGTCAGGGACCAATGTTACCTGGTCTGGTTTGTTGGCAAGGACGAGTTCCACGAATTTTTGTTCGGACGGATTTCCCTCAATGTTAAATTCTGTCGTGACTACCTCTTTCAGATCATACACATCCTGGTAGCGGATATGTCTTTCATCGGGCCGCGGGTGGACGGTAATTCCCTGTGCGCCAAAACGCTCGCAGTCCAGCGCTACTTTGAGGACATTAGGATTATCGCCGCCCCTGGAATTCCGGAGTGTCGCGATTTTGTTAATGTTAACGCTGAGACGAGTCATTTTGAAGGAGTAAATGGTGATGATTGCTGGCTGCCGAGGTGGTGCGTGAGCCGGCGAATGTGTGAATTCGGTCGATTCGCTTACCTTTGCAGGCCAAAAACAAATTTAGCATTCCCAGTCAGAATTCGCTCATTAATCGTCAACATTCACGATTCGTTCATGTTGACGGCGGGTATAATTATTCAGTTTTACAAATTCAACATTAAAAATATGTCCCTAAAAACACAAGTAGAATCAGGCATTAAGGATGCTATGCGCGCCAAAGATCAGGATACATTACGCGCTTTGCGGGCGATTAAGTCATTGATTTTATTGGAAGAAACAAAAGGCGGCGCCAGTGGAGAGCTGAGCGCAGACGACGAGCTGAAACTGCTCACAAAAGCTGCAAAACAACGTCGTGAATCCGCAGACATTTACAAAACCCAGAACCGCGCCGATCTTTTGGAAAAAGAAGAAGCCGAGCTGGCCGTGATCGAGCAGTTCCTGCCAAAACAATTGACCGAAGAAGAGGTAAAGGTTAAATTGCAGGAGATCATTTCCCGCGTGGGCGCTACCGGTCCCGGTGATATGGGCAAGGTGATGGGCGTGGCTACCAAGGAACTGGCAGGGCAGGCAGAGGGGCGAGTGGTTTCAGCATTGGTAAAGAGCTTGTTAGCATGAAATTATTGGATGTACTCATCCTCCTACCTCTTCTATGGGGCGCATTACATGGCTATCGCAAGGGTTTGCTGATCGAAATTATCGGGATAGCGGGTCTGGTGGTAGCCATGATTTTAGGTTTCAAATTTCTGGGGCTGGGCATGGAAATCCTGACCCCGTATTTCAGCGACCATGTAGCCAAAAGAATTTTGCCCTACATTGGTTTCTCAGTCATTTTCTTTCCTACCATTTTTCTTTTAAATCAATTTGGCTACGCGATCCGGCGGTCGCTGCGGTACTCCATTTTGGGGACGTTCGACAGTTTCGCCGGGGCGCTGGTGGGCGTTTTTACCTGGGTTTTCGGGATCAGTGTTTTTTTCTGGCTGGTCAATATGATCGGCGTAAAAATCCCTGCACACCGCACGGACGATACTTATTTATATCCGATCGTGGTACCCGTCGCGCCGAACCTGATCACCAAAGCTTTAACCTTAATGCCTTCGGGAACCGACCTGGTCCGCGAGTGGAAGCACGAGTATCTGGATAAATGAACTTTCGAAATACCGGCGAGGTTAAGTTTTCAACATTGACTTTCAGTACCTTTGCCGAAAAAACAGGTTGAATACCAGCGTATTTGACAAAAAAATAAAATGACCGAAGTACAAAACAAGCAGGACATCCGGAAAATGGACGTGGGCCAGATCAAGAACTGGATGGCGGAGCATGGCGAAAAATCTTTCAGGGCGAAGCAGATTTACGAGTGGATCTGGAAAAAATCGGCGAACTCATTTGCCGAAATGACCAACCTTTCGCTCGCTACCCGCCAGCTGATGGACGAGCATTTCGTGATACATGCCATGGATGTGGCCAAGCAGCAGCAAAGCAATGATGGTACCATTAAATCGGCATTCCGGTTATTCGACGGTAATCTTGTAGAAGGTGTTCTGATACCCGCTGCAGATAGAATGACGGCCTGCGTGAGCAGCCAGGTGGGATGTTCGCTGACCTGCAAATTTTGCGCGACGGGTTATATGGACCGGAAAAGAAACCTGGAAGCCGGAGAGATCTACGACCAGGTGGTTGCCATCGCGCGGCAGGCTGAGGGTAGCTTCAAAGCGCCGCTTACCAACATTGTTTATATGGGCATGGGCGAGCCGCTGCTGAATTATGCGAATGTCCTGAAATCCATCGAGCACATTACTTCGCCGGAGGGATTGAATATGTCTCCAAAACGGATCACAGTTTCTACTGCGGGAATTGCCAAAATGATCAAAAAACTGGGCGATGATGGAGTGAAGTTCCGGCTGGCGCTGTCGCTGCATGCGGCCAATGATACGAAAAGGAACCAGATCATGCCGATCAATGAGTCTAACTCTCTGGATAACCTGGCCGAGGCGCTCAATTATTTTTATAGAAAAACCGGTAACCGCATTACCTTCGAATACATTGTTTTTAACAATTTCAATGATACTTTGCAGGACGCAAAGGAGCTGTGGGAGTTCTGCAAACGTGTGCCGGCAAGGGTGAACATTATTGAATACAACCCGATTGCCGAGGCCGATTTCAAGAATACGGAAGCGGACCGGCTCGATAAATTTGCGGCTTATCTGGAAGACCGGGGCGTGTCGGTGCATGTGAGACGGAGCCGCGGCAAAGACATTGATGCGGCTTGCGGGCAGCTTGCCAATAAGGAAACGGCCTGATAATCTGGCTTAACAATTTGTTAATATACCTTCGGGCAAGAATAAGTAGTTTTGCCCCGCAATAAATTAACCTATACTTCATTTATGTTTGGTCTTGAAACCGACATTTTCCTCCTCCTCGCTTTTAGTATTTTAGCGGCCTGCGCATTTGAGTTTGTTAATGGTTTTCACGATACCGCCAACGCTGTTGCCACTGTTATTTACACCAACTCACTAAAACCCAACATTGCCGTCATCTGGTCGGGTTTTATGAACTTTTGCGGTGTCTTCTTCGGAGGTATCGCCGTGGCGATGGGGATCGTCAACTTACTTCCCGTCGAACTGCTGATCGACCAGAATGTGTACCACAGTGCGGCGATGGTCTTTTCGCTGCTTTTCAGCGCGATCATCTGGAACCTTGGTACCTGGTATTTTGGTCTGCCGAGTTCAAGCTCGCATACATTGATCGGCTCCATCCTGGGTGTCGGTCTTGCATTTACATTCATGCCTGAAAATAATGGCGGTACCGGCGTCAACTGGTCGAAGGCCCAGGAATTGTTCATGTCGCTGCTGACTTCGCCGATCTTCGGTTTTGCGCTGGCGATCATCATTATGTTTATTTTAAGAAGGTCGCTTTCCAAACCGATCCGCGATGTCATTTTCAGTGAACCGAAGAAAAACCAGGCGCCGCCAATGTGGATTCGGGCAATCCTGATCACGACGTGTACATTGGTTAGCTTTTTTCACGGTTCCAATGATGGACAAAAAGGTGTAGGTCTGGTTATGCTGATTTTGATCGGTATTGTACCGGCACATTTCGCGCTGGATGGCGCCCAGGATCCTGCTTTGATGAAAAAAGATCTGATCGGTATCGAGCAGGCGATGAGCCGGATCGATTCTTCCAGGTTGTCAATATCCGACCGCGGGCACCTGGCGACGATCAAAACTGAAATTGGTACTTTGCTGGCGCAGATTGAAAAACCATTGCCAGAGCATCACTTACCTAAGGATCAACGTATGAATGCACGCCGCTCTCTTTTGTTGATCAGCCGCAATACCAAAACGATCCTGGATAATGGTCAGGCTAATCTGAATGTAGCAGATCATGCATATCTTAAAATGCAATCGGGCAGCGAAAAGGGTATCCGCAGATACACCGACTACGCGCCGGACTGGGTAATTTTAATGATCTCACTTTCGCTGGGATTGGGTACCATGGTCGGCTGGAAGCGGATTGTGGTGACGATCGGTGAAAAAATCGGAAAACAACATTTGACTTACGCGCAGGGTGCTTCTGCTGAGTTGGTTGCGGCCAGTACCATTGGCGTTTCTTCTTATCTGGGTCTTCCAGTGAGTACTACGCACGTTTTGTCATCGGGTATCGCAGGTGCGATGGTGGCGAGTAAAGGTGTGAAAAACCTGCAGGGCGGCACGATCCGTAACATTGTGATTGCCTGGGTACTTACGCTGCCTGTGACGATGGTTTTGTCAGGTACGCTGTACGTTTTCTTCCGCTGGGTGCTTTAATATTAACCTTTATAAATATTACAAAGGCCGTCAGGAACATTCCTGGCGGCCTTTCTTTTAGTTTGGAGCGCCGCACTTTCTTTGACCTTCATTGGTTTTAATGTCGTAATTTGGGCATGGATTTTTAGAACTATTTTAAAGCCAATATTCACCATAATGACTAACATTGAAGCGCAGGTAAACCGCTACGGCTATGTGACTGAGGCGATAGCAGAAGATATTGATCTGGTAGCCGAGATCAACCGTTTGAAAAAAGAGAAAAACGCGGTCATCCTGGCGCACTATTATGTAGATGCAGAAATACAGGATTTGGCCGATTATATAGGTGACAGTCTCGGACTTTCCCAACAAGCCGCTGCTACCGAGGCGGATATGATCGTTTTCTGCGGCGTGCATTTCATGGGTGAAACCGCCAAAATTTTAAGTCCAAACAAAAAAGTAGTTATTCCAGATTTGAATGCAGGCTGCTCCCTCGCAGATTCGGCCCCCGCTGATAAATTTGCCGCATTCAAAGCCCAATATCCCGATCACATTGTGATCAGCTACATCAACTGTTCTGCGGAAATTAAAGCATTAACAGACATCGTCTGTACTTCTTCCAATGCTTTGCAGATCGTAGAAAGTTTGCCGAAAGACCAGAAAATCATCTTCGCGCCAGATGCGAATCTGGGCAGATATGTCGCCCATAAAACAGGCCGGGACATGGTTTTGTGGGATGGCGCCTGCATTGTCCACATTGATATTTCCCGAGAAAAATTGGCACAGCTCCGCGAAGAAAACCCGGATGCACTGCTGATCGCCCACCCGGAATGTAAGGAAGACATTTTGAAACAGGCTGATTTCGTAAGCTCTACCACCGGCCTTTTGAAATTTGTGAAAGAATCCAGTCACAGCAAATTCATCGTAGCGACCGAGGCGGGCATTTTACATAAAATGAAACAATCGGTGCCGGATAAGAAACTGATCCCTGCGCCGGGCTCGGACAACAATACCTGCGCGTGCTCAGAATGCCCCTACATGAAGATGAATACGTTAGAAAAAGTCTATAACGCACTTTATTTTGAACAGCCCGAGATTTTCGTCCCCGAAGATATCCGTCTGAAAGCCTACGAATCTGTTGCCCGTATGCTTGAACTGAGCAAAGGCATCTGACACCATTTCATTAATTCCTGATTTATGCCCCAATTCGATTTTCTGATAATTGGCTCCGGGATCGCCGGACTGAGTTATGCTGCCAAGTTAGCGCGGCATTTTGACAGGTTGCAGCAAGAAGTGTCTATCGCTGTGATTACAAAGGTCCAGGCCGATGAAACCAATACCAAGTATGCCCAGGGCGGGATTGCCGTAGTTTGGGCGGAATCGGATTCTTTTGAAAAGCATATCCAGGATACCATGGACGCCGGTGATGAGGTCAACAAGCGTAATGTGGTGGAAATTGTGGTGCGGGAAGCGCCGCAGCGTATCCAGGAGCTGATCGATTATGGCACCCGTTTCGACCGCGAAAGTGGGGGAGAATATGACCTCGCAAAAGAAGGCGGACACTCGGATCACCGGATTCTACATTTCAAAGACATTACCGGCGCTGAAATTGAAAGGGCGCTGCTGGAAGAAGTCAACCGGCATAAAAGCATTCAGATTTTTACACATTATTATGCGGTGGAGCTCATTACCCAACACCATTTGGGCGAGACGGTTTATCGTTACCGCGAGGATATCAAATGTTTCGGCGCTTATGTGCTGAACCGCCAGACCGGAAATGTGGAGAAGTTTTTGGCAAAAACAACATTGCTGGCTACCGGAGGTATCGGTAACATTTACCAAAGTACCACCAACCCGACGATCGCGACCGGCGACGGCATTGCGATGGCTTACCGTGCCAAAGGAATTTGTGATAATATGGAATTCATCCAGTTCCACCCGACCAGCTTTTACCAGCCGGGACAAAAACCTTCGTTTTTAATTTCGGAAGCCGTACGCGGCTTCGGCGGAATTTTGAAGCGGGCCGACGGAAGTACTTTCATGGAAAACTACGATCCGCGCCTGTCACTCGCCCCGCGTGACATTGTTGCCCGCGCGATTGACTCCGAAATGAAGAAAAATGGTGTCGATCACGTATACCTCGACGTGCGGCATTGTGATTATGACAAATTTCTGGAACATTTCCCCAACATTACCGAGTACTGTCTGAAACAGGGAATCGATGTCCGCAGGGATATGATCCCGGTGGTGCCGGCGCAGCATTATATGTGTGGGGGGATCAAAGTAAATGAGTGGGGTAGGACCAACATTAACTTTTTGTACGCGGTAGGCGAATGTGCCTGCACAGGCTTGCATGGATCCAATCGTCTGGCTTCCAATTCATTGCTTGAAGCCGTAGTCTTTGGACATAGGGCTTATGAAAGTACCTTATCGAGTTTTGA
Organism: Dyadobacter luticola; assembly: GCF_005860805.1. Classification (GTDB taxonomy): domain Bacteria; phylum Bacteroidota; class Bacteroidia; order Cytophagales; family Spirosomataceae; genus Dyadobacter; species Dyadobacter luticola. The sequence continues at coordinate 1,174,351 of NZ_VCEJ01000004.1, forward strand.
AGAAGCATTTACGCCAGACAATATTCCCGAGTGGGACGACTCGGGCACGACGCACCCTGAGGAGCAGGTGTTAGTAACTGAAATGACCCGTGAGCTGAACAGTATTATGTCCAACTACGTAGGTATTGTCCGCACCGACCGCCGTATGAAACGCGCCTATGATCGTCTGGAACTGCTTCATAAAGAACATGAGCAACTTTACCGCGAATCCAAAGTGTCAGTCGCGATCTGCGAGCTGCGGAATATGATCTCGGTTTCTTACCTGATCATTAAAATGGCGATGGCGCGGCGGGAGAACATCGGACTGCATTATAATCTGGACCACGTCGTGTCCTGAAAACAAAAAAGGCCGGTCAACATTTACCGGCCTTTTTTGTTTGGAATGTTAGGGACTTATTGTTTCGCTAGTACGTCCCTGTTTTTCCGGGTGATGGCCCTGCGCCAGACATTTTCACCTATTTTTTCTCCCAAATGTGTTCCCTCGGTTACGCCGTCGCGGTAATGTATGCCACCGTACACGCGGCTGATGGACGCACTCCAGTAAGCATCTTCAAATGATTTGAATGACTTCACGCCGTGACCATATTTCTTTTCGGTGGTGTCGGTGAAGGCTACATTTTTTCCGATCAAATGTGTGAGTACCGTACCGCAGGCTGCTGAAATAGAACTGTGGCCGCTGACGTACTCGGGAAATGCGGGTGTTTCTAAAAATGGCCGCCAGTCGGGTGCCCAGTTGTTGTTGATCACCGTCTCCGGCCTGATCCGCACCGTCCGGTATTTTTCGTCCCAGCAAGCGATAAAGGCATCGAAAATAGAAAGTGCGCCCAAAGTGTACGCCTCAGTGGCGCGCATGATATCCAGTTTTTTGTCAATGCTAACCGTTTTTGTAATTGCCATCCAATGGCCGGCGGGGGTCATTTTTTTGTTGGCAAACATTGCGTGTCCTACCACATTGGTTACAAAAGCATTGTCATCCCAGAAGTAAGCGATCGCTTTTTGCTCCTCCGTCAGGTTGTTCCCCATGTTGTACACTTCCATCGTGAGTTTCATAAACGGACTGTCTTTCGCGAGGTCATATTTAGCGGGCGGCGGGCATCTGAACTGGGTTACCGAGTCCAGTGCAAATGTCCGGACGGTGTTCCACATCGGCTCGCAGGCGTCGGCGTATGCGGGCGGCGTGGGCACCCATGTACCCGGCAAATTTGTCACCGTATAGCGATAACCGCGTATCTCCTTGTAATGGTCTTTGGCTGAATATGCAATGATATGTTTCGCTACCGTATCACCGTATGCGAGTGACCGTTGGTATACATCCTCCGGGATGCCCATATCCTGGTATTTTTTAAAAAGGTCCTTCTCGTAATCGTCCCACATATCGCCGGAGAATGTCAATGTGCGGCCCACAGACGTAAATGCCTTGATACTGGCCAGCGGAAAACAGTAAGCCAGGGATGTGTCGGGCTGTGGTGGTTTATTGAATTTAACGAGCTGATCACCAAGTGATTGATATTCCGGGTAGCCGGGTACAAGTGCCTCATATGCAGCCAGAAACGAATATCCATAAATGCGGCTGGCTACCGGCGGCTTGAAAATATCGTGGATAATCACATCCGTCAGGTGCGTCGTGGTTTCGTGGAAAAGCGTCGGGTCGGCGGCTTTTTTATTGTACTCTTCAGGGGAGGAATCTTTTTTACAGCCGTAAAAAAATGGTATCAGAAGAAGGTAGAAGAAGCGCAATTTCATTCGTGTAAACAAGCGGATATTGTGAGAGTAAAAATGGATAGCGAATATAAGCAACATTTGCCGAAGCGCCGAAAACCGGACAAAACTAGGATTTTTGTAACTTATATATTACTAAATCAAAGATTTCGTAACTGAAAAATGTTATTTATTGTTATTTTTCTAGAATGCATATTCATAAAACGGGAATGCTTTTATTTGTAAGAAAATTAATATCTTTTTGTACAATCAAGCGAGTATATCTTTTCGATTGGCACTTATCCTACAAGTTTTCGTCAAGATTTTGCAACCAATTGTGTTAAATATACACGCTTCGAAAACCTAGCTAAATAGAACGCAGAACTCAACCCCTAACATTTAACCTATGTAAAAAACTTTCCCAAAAATCACCTTCTTTAAACTGTAACGTCGGCATTTTTAAAAATGTCAATGTGAGGCTTTACGTTCCGTGCTTACACGGTTAAGCAACTTTTCCCCAATTTTCTAACTCTAAATTTTAATCTATGAGAATTTCTACTGAACAGATATCTCGTGCCATTTCACGAGGTATTTTTTCACTTGGACTGCTCCTGGCAACTGTCATGATATCCCATGCACAGAATGTCATCAAGGGTAGGATCAAGGATGAAACCGGTCAAGCATTACCGGGCGTCAGCGTCGTCGTGAAAGGCACAACAGCCGGTACGGTGACCGACAATACGGGTAACTATTCGGTAAATGCCGACAAAAATTCCACGCTTGTATTTTCTTTCATCGGTTACCTGACGCAGGAAATCGAGGTGGGTAACAGAAATAACCTCGATGTGGCGCTGGTATCTGATACCAAGGCGCTGACGGAAGTGGTGGTTGTAGGTTATGGTACCGCCAAAAAAGCAACATTGACCGGTTCGGTTGTGGCTGTAAAAGGTACCGAGCTTGAAAAAGCGCCTTCTGCCAACCTTTCCAATACGTTAGGCGGACGTCTGCCGGGTATCTCTACGGTACAGTCGAGTGGTGAGCCGGGTTATGATGGTTCGGCTATCCGTATCCGCGGTACCAACTCCCTGGGTAACAGTAATGCGCTGATCGTTGTGGATGGTGTTCCCAACCGTAGTGGTGGTTTGGACCGTCTGAACCCTGCTGACATTGAAAGTATCTCCGTTTTGAAAGATGCGGCTGCGGCAATCTACGGTTCACGCGCTGGTAATGGTGTTATTTTGATCACCACCAAACGCGGAAAATCAGGTAAGCCACAATTGTCTTATGACATGAATGTGGGTATGAGCCAGCCGACTGTAACCCCAAAAATGTCGGATGCAGCGGAATATGCCACAATCCGTAACGAATTGCAGATCTATGACAACCTTCCTGCTGGTCAGTGGAATGGTGCGCTGCAAGGTTTTAATACCAACGGAACTTACACAAGAACTGACAATGGTAACGTGTTAACTGCTGTATTCCAGCCAGGTGACATTCAGAAATACAAAGATGGTTCTGATCCTTTGCTGCACCCGAATACGGACTGGTATAGCAAAGTAATCCGTAAATGGGCTCCGCAGCAGCGCCACAATGTGCAGCTGATGGGCGGTAGCGAGAACATCAACTACCTTGCTTCTCTGGGACACATTAACCAGGATGGATATTATGTCAATTCTGCTACTGGTTACAAGCAGTATGATATGCGTGTCAACCTGGATACCAAAATCAACAAATACCTGAAAGCGAAGCTGGGTATTGCGCTTCGTGAAGAGTTCCGTCACTTCCCGAACGGTGGTGGTGCAGGTGATATCTTCCGGATGTTGATGCGTGGAAAACCAACTGAAATCGCGATCTGGCCAGACGGACGTCCCGGCCCCGATATCGAAAACGGTCAGAACCCTGCTGTAATTACTACAAATACAACAGGTTACAACAATGACAAACGTGATTACATTCAGACAAACGGTGCTTTGGAACTGGACGTTCCTGGCGTTCCTGGCTTGAAAGTGATGGGTATGGCCGCTGTCGATAAAATGCAGCGCCGCCAGAAATCCTTCCAGCAGCCATGGACTTTGTACTATTGGGATAAAAAATCTTTCGAAGCCGACGGAACCACACCTGTTTTGACGGGATCGGTACGCTCGACTTTCACAGATCCGCGTTTGACAGAATCTTCTTCGCAAGAACTTTCCGTTCAGCTTACCGGTCAGGTTTCTTACGAAAAATCAATCGGTGCCCACAATTTCAATATCATGGGTGGTATCCAGCGTGAAAAAGTGGATGCCGATGGTTTCAATGCTTACAGAAGATATTTCATCTCACCTGTGGTTGACCAGCTTTTTGCGGGTGGTACGCCTGAGCAGAATATCGGAAACTTTGATCTTTATAAAAGAGCACGTTTGAGCTACTTTGGTCGTGCCGGTTATAACTTCAAAGAAAAGTACCTGGCTGAATTCCTGTGGCGTGTAGACGGTTCTTATGTGTTCCCAAAACAAGGCCGCTTTGGTTTCTTCCCCGGGGTTTCTGCGGGATGGCGTTTGTCGGAAGAAGATTTCTGGAAAAACAATGTGCGTTTCATGAACAATGTGAAACTGCGTGCTTCATGGGGACAAATGGGTGCTGAACCTTATTTCCTTGGAACAGAAACATTGGCTGAGTACCAATACCTCACAACTGCCGGATTCAGTAACTATGTAATCAATGATCAGGTTGCTAAAACCTTGCTGGAAGCGCGTGTGGCTAACAACAGCTTTACCTGGGAAGTTGCCAACAACGTGAACTTCGGTATCGAGGGAACATTGCTCAATGATAAACTTTCATTTGAGTTTGACTATTTCGTGAACAATCGTTCTAAAATCCTGATTCCGAAAGTAGGATCTACGCCTTCCACTGCGGGTATCGACGGAAAACTTCCACCTCAAAACCTTGGTAAACTTCAAAACAAAGGATTTGAATTTAAAGTAAGTTACGACGGATCGGCAAACGACTTCACTTATTCTGTAAGTGCAAACGGAGGATATGCCAAGAATCAGATCAAGTACTGGGACGAAACGCCGGGAGCGCCTTCTTACCAGCGCACCACAGGAATGCCTTATCAATCTTTCCTGGTGTATCAGTACGACGGTTCTTTCAAAGACCAGGCTGAGATCGACGCCAACAAAATCGACTACAAGCCGATCACGGGTAACCTGCTTCCTGGCGACATGAAGTTCAAGGATATCAACAATGATGGCAAAATCAACGCCGATGACCGTATCCGTTCAGAAAAAGTACAGCGTCCATGGTTCACATATGGTGCTACTGTCAACCTGGGTTACAAGCAGTTCGACTTGTCGGTTCTCTTCCAGGGAGCGATGGGCGGCTTGCAGCTGGTAGGACTTACAGAATCGGGTGACATTGGTAACTACCTGAAATATGACTTCGACCACCGCTGGACGATCGACAATCCTGACACCAGATATCCACGTCTGACCAACCGCAGCAACCGCTATTATACCAATACAGGTACTGCCGGATTTAACAATTACTTCCTGAAAAGCAACAACTACCTGCGTATGAAAAACGTGGAGCTGGGTTACAACCTGCCTTCGGAGTTCGGTTCGAAGATCGGTTTGAGCAAATTCCGGATTTATGTAAATGGATTGAACCTGTTAACATTTGCGAAAATCAAGATCTGGGACCCGGAAGCTACTACAACCAGTGGCCAGTACTATCCTCAGTCAAGAATTCTTAACGCAGGTCTACGTGTAGCATTTTAATGATCAGAAATATGAAATTCAGATATAAAAGTATAATTGCCATCGCCCTGCTGACTGCGGGAGGGCTGTGGTCCTGTAACTCCGACTTCCTGGATGTGACGCCGCCAAGCGAGATCGCGGGCGACCAGGTATGGACTGACGGTGCGTTATCGGAAGCATTTGTGACAGGTATCTACCAGGGATTGCAGCAAGGTGGTTTCAGCGAGCAGATGCTGGCTTCTTTGACCGACGAAGCGGTATTTACCCACACAGGCCGTAACATTAACACGGTGAACGAAGGTAGTTTGAGCCCATCCAACCTGGGCTGGGTGGATGACACTTACGGTTGGAGCCCGATGTACATTCGTATCCGTGCTACCAACATTGCGATCACCAATCTGGCAAAAGCAACTTTCACAAACACCACCTTGAAAGACAGGCTGATGGGAGAGGCTTACTTCCTGAGAGCGTATTACTATCAGCAGCTGGTGCGCTACTACGGTTCCGTGCCTCTGATCAAGAAGGTGTATGACCTGAACGAAGATTACGCTGTGCCGCGCAATACTTTTGACGAATGTGTGAAGTCGATCGTGAGCGATGCGGACAGTGCTGCCCTGCTGCTGGACGGAAAAGCGGCTGTTAAAGGCCGCGCTACAAAAGTGGCTGCCCTGGCGCTGAAATCACGTGTGCTGCTTTACGCTGCGAGTGATTTGCATGACATTCCAACTGCAAAGGCGAAGTCTACCGTCATTTCCGGTTTCTCAAATCCTGAATTCCTGGGATATGTTTCTGGCGACCGCAAGGCCCGCTGGACTGCCGCACAAGCTGCTGCAAAAGCAACAATCGATGCTGGAAACGGTGGTTACAAACTGAATTTGACCGCTCCTGCAAGTGCTGCCGACGGTAAAATCAATTACATGTCGATTGCGATGGCCGGTGCCAGCGGCGACAAGAGCCTTGATCCAAGTGCAAGCAGTGAGATCATTTTCGGACGCTACTTTACTTCAAGTTTGAGCGAAGGCGCGCGTCAGACAGGTTTGAACAACGGTCCGAACGGATACCACAACTGGGCTGGAAACACGCCGATCGGTTTGCTGGTGGATGATTACGAAATGATGGACGGAACGCCTTTCTCCTGGACCAACCCAACTGAAAAAGCAAATCCATACGTAAACCGCGACCCACGTTTCTACGCAACAGTAATGTATGATGGTGCCAACTGGAAGCCACGTAACAAAATCTCGGGCAATGTTGACCCTGCAAACCAGATCCAGACAGGTGCTTATGACCTTTTGGATGACAAAGGCGCGTTATTCAACCGCAAAGGCCTGGATACACGCAGCTCTACGATCGAAGACTGGAATGGTAGCCGCACAGGTTACTACATGCGCAAGTTCATCGATCCAAACCCGGATCTGGTTGATAACACCGACCGCCAGAACATTCCATGGCCTTTCTTCCGCTTCACTGAGGCAGTGTTCAACTACATTGAGGCGAGCATTGAGCTGGGCCAGGATGCAGAGGCACTTAGCTGGCTGAACAAGATCCGCTTCCGTGCAGGTATGCCGGCCATCAAAGCGACCGGTACTGCTTTGAGAGACGCTTACCGTCACGAAAGAAGAATTGAGATGGCTTACGAAGAGCAGCGCTACCACGATGCACGTCGCTGGATGATCGCGCCGACAACATTGGGCCGCCCGCTGCAATACATTTCAGTGATTGGAAAATTCAAGGCTGGGAAGTCTATGAAAGAGCCATATCATTATGATACAACGGTTTATGACTACACTTACACCCCGGTGGAAGAGAAGTCGCACGAGAACCGTACGTGGGTGGATAAGATGTACTTCCGTCCGTTCAGCCGCGATGAAATTAACCGGAATGCCAAGTTGATGCAAAACCCGGGTTACGACAAATAGTTAGTATTTATTGGTTAATTTTACAGAAACTATGCTGTCATTTTGAAAGCATAGTTTCTTCTTTTATACATGAATCCATTTTTCTGCTTTGCTATGAAGCGAATGAAATCCTGGACAACAGGAATTGTAGTTTTAGTAAGTTGTTTGTTGTTCAGTGGCTGCAAAAAAGGCGACCAGAAAGAAGTTGAAGATAAACCCAATACCGGCCCGCAGCTTTTTACCCTGTTAACCCCCGAACAAACCAAAGTTGATTTTGCTAATACGCTTACCGAAGGGTTGAATACCAACGTCCTGATGTACGAATATTTTTACAACGGGGGTGGCGCTGCCGCAGGTGACCTGAATGGTGACGGTCTGGACGATATTTATTTTACCGGAAACATGGTTCCTAACAGGCTGTACCTGAACAAAGGAAACATGGCATTCGAAGACATTACCGCAGCAGCAGGCGTCGCCGGCCGTGACAGGCCCTGGAAGACAGGCGTGACGATGGCGGATGTAAATGGCGACGGAAAACTGGATATCTATGTTTGCTACTCAGGCAATGTATCTCCTGAAAGTCTCAGAAATCAATTGTTCATAAATAAAGGCAATAACCCAGGCGGAATTCCTGAGTTTGAAGAGGTAGCCGAAAAATACGGACTGGCCGACCCAAGCAACAGTACGCAGGCGGCGTTTTTCGATTTTGACAAAGACGGTGACCTGGATATGTTTTTACTAAACCACAATCCCAAAGCCCTGCCGATTCTGGATGAGGCCAGCACCGCTGATCTGCTCAAAAAGGATGATCCAATTATCGGGGTAAGACTATATCGGAATGATCAGAAAGGCACGGGCGACCCTAAGTTTACGGATATTACAAAAAAAGCCGGGATCCACAGTTCACCCCTCACTTATGGACTGGGTATTGGCATTGCCGATGTGAACATGGACGGCTGGCAGGATATGTACATTTGCAATGATTACTCGATCCCCGATTTTTTATATATCAACAATCAGAACGGCACATTTACCGACGCGCTGGACGCCGGGATGGGGCACACTTCCCATTTTTCGATGGGCAATGATATTGCAGATTTTAATAACGATGGTCTACCGGACATTTTCACACTGGACATGCTGCCGGAAGATAACCGCCGGCAAAAATTACTGGCCGGCCTTGATAATTACGAACTGTTCGAGTTCAATGTAAAGGTAGGTTTCCATCACCAGTATACGCGTAATATGTTGCAGCTTAATGAGGGGCTGGGTAAAAATACGAAAACGCCATACTTCTCCGAAATCGGGCAGCTGGCTGGGATTTCCAATACGGATTGGAGTTGGTCGGCGCTTTTTGCCGATTATGATAATGACGGCTGGAAGGATTTGTTTATCACCAACGGAAACCTGCGGGATTACACGAACCTGGATTTTGTCAAATTCATGGGGGATAATTTGAAGCGGATCGAAGGTCAGGTGAAGCGCGAAGACGTGCTGAAACTGGTGTACCAAATGCCTTCTTCGAACATGAAGAACTACCTTTTTCAAAATAAAAAGAACCTGACCTTTACCAATGTGGCCGACGCGTGGGGTTTGGGTGAAATTTCGAATAGTGGCGGCGCGGCTTACACCGACCTGGATAATGATGGCGACCTGGACCTGATCGTCAACAACATTAACAAACCTGCATTTATTTACAGGAATGATGCCGACAAGCAACTCAAAAACAATTTCCTGAAAGTAAAGCTGGAAGGAGAAGGCAAAAATGCGCTCGGTATTGGCGCGAAAGTCACTATATATAAAGGCGGCAACCGGCAATATCTCGAACAGATGCCGACGCGCGGATACCAGTCGAGCGTGTCGCCGGTGCTGCATTTCGGACTTGGAAAAGAAACTGCGATAGATTCACTGACGATCACCTGGCCAAGCGGAAAAAGGGAGAAGCTGGTCAATCCGAAAGTCAATCAGCAGCTTGTTCTTGCTGAAAAAAATGGAAAAAAAGGGGTGCTCAAACCGGCTGGTCCTGCAACTATTTATACATCCGTCAGTTCGCCAATCGCATTCAAGAGCCCGGCAACCACGACGAATGATTTCAAGCGTCAGCCTTTGCTGATCAACCCGGTTTCATTTTCAGGACCTTGTTTGAGAAAAGCCGATGTAAATGGGGATGGCCTGGAAGATGTCTTTGCAGGCGGCGGTTCGGGAGAAGCGGCGAAGCTGTACATTCAGCAAAAAGGCGGCGTATTTTCCAATAAACCGGTGGCCGCGTTCGAAGCCGATAAGCAATGTGAGGATACCGACGCTCTGTTTTTTGATGCAAATGGTGACGGCGCTCAGGACCTTTTTGTCTGCAGCGGCGGCTACGCCAATTTTATGCCGTACGATCCCTTGTTGCAAAGCCGGCTGTATCTCAATGATGGTAAAGGTAACTTTACAAAAAGCACAAATGCACTTCCTAAAATGCTGACCAGCACCAGCTGCGTCCGCACTTCTGACATTAACGGTGACGGCAAACCTGATTTGTTCGTCGGCGGGAGGGTGATACCGGGACGCTATCCTGAAACGCCGCGCAGCTACGTTTTGATCAATGATGGAAAAGGGAATTTCAAAGATCAAGCTGCACAGATCAGCCCCGGAATCGAGCAAATAGGGCTGGTTACGGATGCTGCCTGGACGGATTTGAATGGTGATAACAAGGCCGATCTCATCGTAGTAGGGGAGTGGATGCCGGTAACGGTATTTGTCAATGTGAATGGTAAACTGGAAAATAAGACAACCGATTATTTTGACAAATCATACAGCGGCTGGTGGAATAAAATTCTTGTTGATGATCTGAATGGGGATGGAAAGATGGATCTCGTGATCGGTAATATGGGGCTCAACACGCAATGTAAGGCCAGTGATAAAGAGCCGGTAGAGATGATCTACAAAGATTTTGACGACAACGGTAATGTCGACCCGATCATGAGTTTTTATATCCAGGGAAAAAGTTATCCGTATGTCACCCGCGACGAGCTGCTGGACCAGATGAGTATCATGCGCACCCGCTTCCAGGACTATAAAAGTTACGCCGAGGCGACTGTAAATGAGATTTTTACCGCTGATGAGCTGAAAGGTGCGAAAGAATTGAAATCGAATTTCCTGGAAACCGCCTATTTTGAAAGAGGGTCAAATGGCAAGTTTATCAAGCAAACATTGCCTTTGCAGGCGCAAATTTCGCCGGTCTACACCATTACGTCACTTGATTTTGATTCGGATGGAAAAAAAGATATCCTGCTTTGCGGCAATGTCAGCAAGGCCCGGCTTCGTTTTGGCAAGTATGATGCAAATTATGGCGTTTTACTTAAAGGTGACGGCCAGGGACATTTTCAGTATGTGAACCAGAATGTGTCGGGTTTCAGGCTGAAAGGCGATGTCAGGAGCGTCCTGCCGATCGGGAATAAGTTGTTATTTGGGATTAATCAGCAAGAAGTTAAAGCATATCAAATTGGTCAGGTTCGTTAATTTCCTCATTGTTATCTCCGTCATTTTATTTTTTGACGGGTGTAAAAAGAAGCAACAAAATACAGCAATCAATCCTGCTACGATCGGACAGATCACCTTGCAGATGACCGACGTGATGGTGCACGATGTCACCAACCCGCCGCTGAGTTCCCGCTTTTTTTCTTATGCTTTGCTGGCTGGTTACGAGGTAGTTGCGCAAAATGATTCGGCTTATGAAAGCATGCACGGTAAGCTAAATGATTTTCCTGTGGTAAGTAAACCTGCGGTGGAAAATTACGCTTACCAGCTTGCCGCGGCACTGGCTATGTTGGAAACAGCCAAGAAAATGCAGCCCTCGGGCGCACTTTTGCAAAAATACCAGGACAGGCTGTTGGACTCCTGCAAGACACTCGGATTTGACGAGGAAACCATCGCCGGATCGCAGCAATATGCGGTGGAAATCAGCAAGCAGATCCTGAAATACGCCAAAGCCGACAAGTATAACCGGATCAGTAATTTCCCCAGGTATGAGCCCAAAGGCGCGCCAGGTACCTGGTTTCCGACTCCTCCTGGCTATTTCCCGCCTGTGGAACCGTTTTTCGGTACAATACGTCCGTTTACGCTGAATGCCGCCTCGCAGTTCAAACCCGAGCCGCCGGTTGCTTTTTCAGAAAGTAAAAGCGCTGATTTTTTTCATTTGATGAAAATGAATTATGATGACAAAAATGACAATGCTGAGCACCAGGTAATTGCGGCTTTCTGGGATTGCAATCCTTTTGCTTTGGAAAACAAGGGGCATTTGCTGGTAGGGATGAAGAAGATTTCGCCGGGGGCACATTGGATGGGTATTACGGATATTGCCTGCAAACAAGCCAAGGCTGATTTTGGAAAAACTTTGCTGGTAACCACCTCGGTGGCTATCGGGCTCATGGATAGTTTCATGACCTGCTGGGACGAAAAATACCGCAGCAACCGCATCCGTCCCGAAACTGCCATCCGCAAATACATCGACCCGACCTGGCGGCCGTTTCTCCAAACCCCGCCGTTCCCGGAATATCTCAGCGGACATTCCGTCATTTCCGCCTCGTCAGCCGCCATTTTGACCCATTATTTCGGCGAAAACTTCGCCTACACCGACACCGTCGAAGAACGTTTCAACCTCAAAGCCCGCAAGTATAACTCCTTTTGGGCCGCCGCCAACGAAGCCGCCATTTCCCGCTTTTACGGCGGAATCCACTTCATGGACGCGATTGATAACGGGGTAATTCAGGGTAAGGAAGTGGGGAATTGGGTGATTGGGAAGTTGGGAGGATCAAAAGGCAAATCTTTGGCCGAGGTTTCTAACAAATCCCTCGTAAACTGATACCCAACCTCATACAACTCCCGCGCCTTCCGGAAGTCGAAAATGCTGAACCGGCTTAGTTGCGGTGGCTCGATCGGTAAGTTGCATTGTTTGAAACGTTCCCGCGTTTTACCATGCATGGCGAGGATCAGGCTGCGGTAGACAATTTCGGTTGTTTTTTTTAAAGGTTTGTCCAAACCAAAAGGGTTGCAGTGGCTGCCGATGACATAATCTACCTGATCTTGAATGTGTTCTACGGGTAAGTTGTTGAGGACGCCGCCGTCGACCAGCTCGTGCTCTCCCAGTTTTATTGGACTGAAAAGGCCAGGAATGCAGCAGGAGGCGAGGAGTGGCGCGGCCAGTTCACCAGTTTTGAATAAGATTTCCTGCCCTGAAACGACGTCGGTGGCATTGATGACCAGTGGGATTTTTAAGGATTCGAATGAATTTTCGGGGATGTACTGACAAAGTACGCGCTCCATTTTTCGTAAATGCAGCAGGCCATTTACGCCGAATCCGGGCCGGAGGTAGGGATAAAAGCGTGTTTCGATGAGCTTATTGAGGATTTCCAGTGGCTCATAGCCGTAGGCGATCATTGCGCCAACGAATGCGCCGGAGCTGGTCGCGCTGATGGCATCGAACTTAATACCTTTTTCCTGCAAAGCCTGAATGACACCGATATGTGCAATTCCGCGCGCGCCGCCTCCCGACAAAACCAGACCGATTTTCATTTTAAAAAGCTCAAAGAAATTCAATTAACGCAGCCCGCTCTTTAATGCGTATACCCTTTTCAGTTTGCTCCACCAACGCCGCCTGATAAATCGGATCGTGCTCGAAAAAGAGGATATGACCCTCATTTACTGCATTTTGCAGCACATTGGTTTTTTCTGTCATGCTTTGCAGCGGCCGCATATCGTAGCTCATCACCCAGGGAATCGGAATGTGAAAAGACGATGGAAGCAGATCAGCCGCGTAGATGATTTTTTTATCCTGATAATGAATCACCGGCAGCATCATTTGCTCGGTATGCCCGTCCACCATGATAAAATCAATGTTTGCAAAAGGTGAGTCGCCAGAAATGAATTTCAATTGCCTCGATTCTTTGATCGGATAAATGTTTTCTTTCAAAAAAGACGCTTTCTCCCTCGGATTGGGATTCACCGCCCAGTCCCAATGCGCTTCGTTGGACCAGTAAGTAGCATTCGGAAATGTAGGCAAAAGCTGCGAACCATCGCTGCTAAAATGTACCGCGCCGCCGACGTGATCGAAATGTAAATGTGTGAGTATCACATCCGTAATGTCAGCAGGTTGAAATCCGGCATTGGCGATGGAGGATTGCAATGTAGCGTCACCGTGCGGATCGTAATAGCTGAAAAACTTGGCGTCTTGCTTGTCGCCCATGCCGGTATCGATGAGTATTAGCCGGTCACCATCTTCGATCAGCAGGCAGCGCATGGCCCAGGTGCAGAGGTTATTTTCGTCCGCCGGATTTTGTTTGTTCCAGATCGATTTGGGCACAACCCCAAACATGGCGCCACCGTCCAGTTTGAAAAAGCCGGTATCAATTACGTGAATCGTCATACTGTAAATACTTTTAAGCTTTCAAAAAGCCGTTTTTAATCCGAAACAACATAGCATTATTTTCCCGGAATTTAAGCAAAACCGACTTTCGTGGATTAACTTGTTGGAAAATGAAAATTTCACTCCTTACCTTACTCACCAGCAATGAATCGTAGAAATTTCTTTGAAAAAGCCGTCCCGGCCTCTTTTGCGCTCGGCGCCATCGCATCTTCCTGCGCGCCAAAAACACAATTAAAGTATCCTGATAAACATTTTTACATCGGCCAGGGCTATCACCAGATACCCAAGCCGCGGCTCTCGATGGACCGTATCGTGAAAGAAACGGTCGGGCTGCGTCCTTTCCGGGCCTCCGGGCCGAGGCTGGATGTGGAGCAACTGGGCAACAAAACCATTGTGCATAATTACGGGCATGGTGGTAGCGGCTGGTCACTTTCGTGGGGGACGGGTAACATGGCGAGAAACAATGTGTTGAAAACCGGTGAGAAGAAAATTGCTTTGCTGGGCTGCGGTACGGTTGGAATCGCTACTGCTCGGTTGTTGCAGGAAAGTGGCTGTGAGGTAACGATTTATACGAAAGATGTGCCGCCAAATGTGACGAGTAACCTCGCAACCGGTACCTGGTCGCCGGCATCGCGGGTTTGTGATAAAACGGTCGCCAAGCCGGAATTTCAGAAAATTTGGGAAGAAGCTACGCGGTTCTCTTTCAGGCGGTTTCAGTTTTTGCTAGGCATGAACGACATTGCCTGCTGGGCCGAAGAATATGGTGTTTTCAAAGATGCGCCAGTGTATATTCCGGGTGCAGGTGGCGAGGATTTTGAGATTGAAGGCCTGCTGCCCGAGCGGGTAGCGCTAAGTCCCAAAGAGCATCCTTTCAGAGACGCGAATGTGACGAGGCGTACCAACATGATGTTCAACATTCCCACTTACCTCCGGCATCATTTGCAGGATTTCACCATGTTTGGCGGGAAAGTCAAAATTCAGGAGATCAAAAAACTGGAAGATATCGACGCGCTGCCCGAAAAAGTGGTGGTCAACTGCATGGGCCTGGGTGCAAAACCGGTTTTCAATGATCAGGAGCTGACGCCGGTATCAGGGCAACTTTCCTGTCTGATCCCGCAAAGTGACATTAACTACAAATTGTACACGCAGGGCGCCAATTTTATTTCCCGTAAAGACGGCATTTACATTGGCAGCAACGGAATTGTAGGGAATTGGGACACGACACCCAGCCGCGAGCAAACCGAAAAAACAGTGGGTATTCTCATGAAACTGATCGAGAATATGCGGGGATAATGTTTTACGACAAATGCTATCTCAGGCCTGACCCTCGTCCAAATGATACCTGCGGCGGATTTCATTGACCAGAAACTTCTTGTGCGCTGTAAAACTTTCGGGATGCATGGTGGCGAACATTTCTTCCCACTCCCGGAACCGGCCCGGATCGGCTGCTTTGAAAGCTGCCGCATCGATTTTTTTCAATTTTAAATATTCGTCAAATTCCATTTCCGCGATTTTGGGTGCAATATATCAGTTAATGGGTTTGGTACTTACCCTTTGTTGTTCCGTTATTGGTTGAAAATTAAAATTACCGCGTGAGAATGAAAATTGATCTGAGAAGTGATACAGTGACCCGTCCGACAGCGGAAATGCAGCAGGCGATGTGGACGGCGGAAGTGGGAGATGATGTTTTGGGTGATGACCCTACTGTGATTGCTTTGCAGGAAAAGGCAGCCAGCATGTTCGGGATGGAAGACGCACTCTTTTGTGCATCGGGTACGATGACTAACCAGCTGGCGATCAAGGCGTATACGCAGCCGGGGAGCGACGTCATCTGTGATAAACAATCACATATTTATTTATACGAAGGCGGCGGGATTATGATGAACTCGCTTTCATCAGTGAAATTGCTGGAAGGCGACCGCGGGAGAATTTCAGCCGCGCAGGTAGCAGAGACGATCAGCCCTGAGCATGACATTCACTCGACGGTAACCCGGCTGGTTTCCTTGGAAAACACCATGAACAAAGGTGGCGGCTGTTATTATGATCTGGAAGAAATCAGGGCGATTAAGAAAGTGTGTGAAGAGCGGAATGTTCCGCTGCACCTGGATGGGGCCAGGCTATTTAATGCACTGGTAGAAACTGGTGAAACGCCGCTCCAACACGGCGAGATTTTTGACAGTATCAGTATATGTTTATCCAAAGGTTTAGGCTGCCCGGTTGGTTCTTTATTGATTGGTACCCATGACATTATAAAAAAAGCGAGACGTTTCCGCAAGGCAATGGGCGGGGGCTGGCGGCAAGCTGGTTTTCTGGCAGCCGCCGGGATTTATGCTTTGGATAACCACGTGGAAAGGCTCAAATATGACCATCGCCGAGCGAGGATTATCGGTGAAATGTTTGCCGAAAAACCGGAGGTAGCGGAAATATTTCCGGTCGATACCAACATTGTCATTTTGCGGCTGAACCAGGGAATTTCCGAAGCGGAATACGTCGCAAAACTCGCCGAATCGGGCATTCTTGGAATAACATTCGGCAAAGGTCTTGTGCGGTTTATCACGCATCTGGATTTTACCGACGATCACCTGGAAGAAATGCAAAAAATATTAAAATAGCGGTCGCGGGGGAAACCCCGACCGCTACACGTCCGGAATTTTTTCCTCGTATTCGTACTCGGAGTTCGGGCCCTGGTAAATCATCATCATTCCGGTAAGGTCGGCAACATACGTATGGATGCCGGCCGCGCCGATTTCTTGCAAGAATGTCGGATAATCGGTAATTCCTTCCTGGTTGCGTTTGATAGCCGCCTTCACCGAGTCCAGCTCAAATGTCTCAGCACATTCAAATTCAGGCAGATCGCCCGGAATCACCAGCTTGTCGCCGGTAACGGACGTATAAGTACGTTTGTGGTTCCTGACCTTAATTTCATAATTGTCAACCCCGATGGCTTTCAGGTTTTTAACAAAATATGAAAATGGTTGCCCGCTCGCTCGCTGCTCCGCAGATCTTATCAGTTCGTCAGTTAGTTCGATCAGTTCCATAGCTCTTTCTATTTTTAATTTCGACCTTTAAAATGCCATGCCAGCGCATTTTGGGCACTTTTCTCAGGAAATGCGCACATTGTTGATCGCTGTCACCCACTCCTCGCGATTACACACCGGGCAAATCGCAGTACCGGTTTTCTGGTCCTGCGTGTGTCCGCAAAAGGAACAGGCGTGCAGGCCATCTTTCACAATGGTTTTATTTTTTTTATAATACAATTCCGGCAGCACCGGCAAGCCGTATTTTACCTCATTATCCTCGTAAAAAAACACACTTACCTGCCCCGACGGTTCGAGATAAGCCTTCCTGATCTGACCCAAATGTTCAACGCTCATGCACCGCAGTTCGGAGAAAAATTCGTCCTGCGCCAGCGTTTCCTTTTTAAATTCCGATACCGAAAATTGCCCTTCGTGAATCAGGCAAACGGTTTTTCCCTCGACCAGTTTTTCAAACCATTCATTTTTTCCGGTCAGCCAGGTGACGAAGCGGTAGAGTAAAATGATCGTAGCAAAAACTACCAGCGCCGGGACGATACCTACGTCTTCATAAAACATCGGGTCACCCGCGGCCGAGCCCAGGGCAATGATGATCACCACCTCAAAAACCGACAGCTGCCGCACGCCCCGCTTGCCTGTGATCCGCAGGGCAATCAGCAGAAAAGTAAACATGACCGTGGAGCGGAGAATCACTTCGACCAGAAAAATCGGGGGAAGTTCATTGAAGAGCAGCCGCTCCCATTCCATAATGTCTTGCATTGTAAGAGTAAGGTATACAGTTATTTATAAAATCTATTTAAACAAAAAAGATGTTACAAAGCCGTGTCTGAGGCCAAGTAACATCTTTCGTTTAGCTGTTGATGTTATCCTGAATTTCTAGTGCGCCATGTCATCATCTTCGGGATGATGCACGATCAGAGAGCTTCGGGTATCTAGTTTTTTGATCATTTCCGAAGACATTGCATCGGCATACACCCCATAGCTGCTCACCATGGTTCCTTTCAAACCATCTTTGGATTCGATGGCGTAAAGGATGGAAGCGTCCGATGGATTGGTCATACCTTCAAAGCGGTATACCTGCACAATATCGAAATCTTCCGGCGATAATGTCAGGCAAATACCGTCGTCTTTGTGCACTTCCAGCGCGTGGGCCGTCAGGTTAAAGTCGTAGGTGTAGCCTTGTTCCTGCAAATCTTCGAGCGTCTCAATCAATGTATCCGGCTCACTCATATTTTTATTACTTGGATTCGGTTTTTTGGCCTTATCCTGATCTGTTCCTTGCAAGTCCATGATATAGTAATTTAAGGTTATTAATTAGTTGCATACCTGCCGGTATGTGATATCAAAATCCACCTGAAAAGGTGTTATGGTTCAAGATAAACGTGCGCCGAAATATGCGGCGACGTTTGCTTAAAGAAAAAATTATGCCTTAAACGCTCCGCTTACTGATTCCCTGACATTGCGTGAGCCGGGTAATCAAGAGTTAAAGTCGGCTTTATAGGAAAAATACCTAAAACCTTGTTTGCGAATGTTTTAGGTAAAAGTTAAAGCAGAAATTATCTTTTTGGTTTCTTAAATAAATGCAGGGAAATCCTTTCAAAATAGCAGAAACGAGACGAACATTTTGAGGTGCTTTGACCTCAGTTTGTCTTAAAATGTAGAACGAAAATCTGGTTGATCAAGGCCTGTAAAGCAGCTGCCCGGAATTGTATGCGGCGAAGCATCCCAGGCCGTCTTTAATGTTGGTAAAGATCAGCGACGGCTCGATAAATGGGTTGTCGTTATTTCCGCGCATTTCCAGCGAGCGGTGATAGCGGAAATAATTTTCATCCGTATTGTAAACCTCCATCGTCACCAGGGCGATGCTGCTGCGGGGGTATACCGTAAATCGGTTCCCATTTCCATAATCATAAACCGACGCCTGTGGTAACAATATCCGGCCGACGGGAGAGGTAAATGAGATACCGTCCAGATTTCCATCGCTCTGAAAATCATTGCGGCCGATGGTCTCGTCCCAGTTGAAATTGAAACGGTTTCTCACCCTCTTTTCTTTGAAGGTTTCGGCGCTCAAACCATCCGGAATGTTATAGTCCAGGTCGACGGACGCCCGCACCCGGTAAAAATTGGTATCCACCCGAATGTCGTCCCAGGTCATTTTGAGTGTTAATGTTGTATCTGTAGAAACTTCGTTGGAAAAAGTAGTATCGATCACAAAAGATTTAGGAATGACCACTTTGCCAGGCACGGTACAATTGGCAGTCACCGTCCGTTTTCCGTCCGTCACATTCAGATAATAGGTTTTTGAAGCTAAAATTGAAAAAACAGTACGATCCAGGCTATAAAGCTGACTGACAGTATCATAAGGCACGATCGCTTCTTTTATTCCATCAGAAATCGTCACAATGGCGTTTCTGACCACCCCGCCTCTCCCGGTAACATCGCCAAAAACGGGCACCGACTCGGTCACCACTACATTAATCCGCGACGATTGCGGCGAAATGAAACATTGCACCACCAGCTTGGAATCAACCTGCGGCAATTTGGAGGCAGGAATATCCGTAATCAGCGACTCGCACGCCGAGAATGTGATGGCAACAAACAGGAGAATAATATGGGCAAATCTCATGTGGCGGCGATTCTAAAACTTGAAATTATAGCTGAAATAGGGCAGTACAGGGAATAAGGAATAGCGCTTCAATGTCCGCTGCCCGGTACTTTCGTTCTGATCTGACAAGTCGTAGAAGAAAGGGTTTCTGCGGTTGTACACATTATAAACACCGAATTCCCAGGTGCGCTCGTGCCGTTTTTTGTTTTTATGAAACTGGATAGAAATGTCCATCCGGTGAAAAGGCTCGGCGCGGAAACTGTTTTTCTGTCCGTACTCGCTGACCGTCGGGCCATTCCAGCCGATAATTGGCTTGCCGCCCGGGTTGAAGCGCGTCATCAGATTGTCGCTCACGCCTTGGTAGGTGGATACCGGCAATGTTAATGCATTACCCGTCCCGTAAACCCACGTCGAGGACAATGTGATGCGCTTGCTGATTTCGTAAATCCCGACGATGGATAAGTCATGCCGGCGATCGTATCGCGGGTAGAATGTCTGTCCAAAGTTCAGCTCCGGGAATTTCCAGCGCGTCCAGGATAAGGTATAACCAATCCAGCCGGACAGGCGACCTGTTTTTTTCTGTATCAAAAATTCAGCTCCGTAAGACCAGCCTTTTCCAGCGGTAACATTGTCTTCCCAGCTAAGCTCATTTGCATTCTCACCATTGATACTCAAAAAAGAAGAACCTTCCTTGTAGTTTAGAATATGGTTCATTCGCTTGTAATAACCTTCCAATGTAAGAGTTAGGGCGGGTCTTTCAAGATCTTTGGCAAAACCTGCGGCCACCTGCTGCGATTCCTGCGGTGCTACTTTATCAGTTGTCGGCACCCAGAGATCGGTGGGTAGACCGAGGCCCGTGTTGGAAAGTAAGTGCACATACTGGTTCATTTTGGCATAAGAAGCCTTGAAAGAGAAATCTTCGGCCAGCCTCAATGCGGCGGAAAGCCTCGGCTCTGGTCTCACATACGTTTTGGTGGTAGTTTGAAAGCTGCTCAACCTGATACCTCCGTTGATTTTCAACGCTTCCAGCGCCTGCCAGGTATCTTCCACATATATCCCGGCTTCCAGCGTATTCACCGGCTTCACGGAGCGCTCGATAGGATTGTCAATAAATGAACCTTCTATCGCCAGCGCCGAGGGGACGAATTTGTGAAAAGTGGCCTGCGCGCCAAACCGGATCGCATGTTTGGTGGAAGGATAAAAATCAAAATCAGTTTTTATGCCAAGGTCGCGGATCTTGGAAAGATAATCCAGACTGAACTCGTCTTCGGTACTTCCGTCGCTTTTCAAATCTTTGGAATAACTGGAAACCCCGAAGTTGAAGTTGCTGAAAATTAAGGAAGTGTTGACAAAAAGCTTCTGGTTCAGCACGTGGTTCCAGCGCATGGTGGCGGTAGCATTGCCCCAATCCAAACCAGCCTTGGTTTCAGAATCCGAGCTTTTTTCGCTGGCGTGAAACTTGTCCCGCCCAAAATAGCCGCTGATGTAAAGCTTGTCTTTCGGGCCAAGATCGTAATTCATCTTAGCATTCAAATCATAAAAATAATAGCCCGGCTTTACCTGGCTATCGTCACCTTTTTGAGACCTGGCAATAAATGGGGAAGCCAGCAAATCAATGTAAGTTCTGCGTCCGGAGATCAGAAACGAAGATTTTCCTTTTGAAATCGGTCCTTCTAATGTTAGCCTGGAAGAAATAAGCCCGATCCCGCCCTCACCATGCAGCTTATCCTTGCTGCCTTCTTTCATATTCATTTCCAAAACCGAGGACAACCTGCCGCCATAGCGCGCCGGAAATCCGCCTTTGGTCAGCTCCACACTTTTTAAGGCATCACTATTAAAAATCGAGAAAAAACCGAAGAGGTGATTGGCATTGTAAACCACCGCATCATCGAGAATGATCAGGTTTTGATCTGGCCCGCCGCCGCGTACATAAAGGCCAGTTTGGCCCTCGGTACCTTTTTGGACGCCGGGCATGAGTTGCAGAATTCTCAAAACATCTTTTTCACCAAAAAACGCAGGTACTTTTTTTAGCTGCGCAATCGGGATCTCGATTTGGCTCATCTGCACATTCCGGCTCACATAATCCTCCTGCCGCCGCGCCGAAACCACCACTTCTTCCAGCTGGTTAACGGTTTTCAGAAATATATTCAGCTCCGCATTTTTAGTCAATTTGACCGTCTGGCTGGTTTTTTCATAACCCACAAAAGAAAACGAAACCGTCGCCGTATCGCCCACCGGGACTGTCAGCGAATAAAAACCATACGTATTGGTCACCGCGCCGAAGGGTGTGCCTTCGAGGTAAACATTGACGCCCGGCAGCTGCTCCTGACTGCCCTGCTCTTTGACAAAACCACTAATAGTGACACGTTCCTGCGCGAAACCGATGAAAAAAATGAAGCAAAATGCAGCGGTAAAAATCGATCGCATAGTCAGAAAGCTGGTTCGCTTCTGTAACGACTCGGGCAGGTATATAGTATGGGTCATTGTAAAGGGTAAATGTGCTTCCGCATATATACTCAAAATCGGTTTGCTTGGATCAAATCGGGGCTGGATATGAAGCAAAATCGCCGCAGAGCAACTTTCCGCGGCGAATCCTAATGTGAATTTTGCAATAGTTATTTATTTCCTTTCACACGCATTTTCAAGCCATAAACCGCTGTTTCGGCTGTAATAAAAAGCATATCCCGGTTTTTTCCGCCAAAGCAAATGTTGGCCGTCCAGCCATTGTGGATCGGAAACTGGGCGATCTGCTCACCGGTTTTATCAAAAACCGTCACGCCCTTTCCGGTAATGTAAAGGTTACCTTCTTCGTCGAGTATCATTCCGTCGGAGCCTTTTGAAACAAAAAGAGTGCGGTTGGTCAATGTTCCGTCCTTCTGAATATCATACTTATACGTTTTGCTGTCGCCAATGTCGGCCACGTACAAAGTTTTGCCATCGGGCGTGCCGATGATACCATTGGGTTTCTTAATGTTGGCATCGACGCGGATCAGGTTTTTACCTTTTGGATCAAGATAATAAACATACTCGCCGTCCTGCTTCATTTTGGGATCGCGCTTCCAGTAGTCACGCGGGTATAGCGGATCGGTGAGATAAATTCCGCCTTTCGGGTCAATCCAGAGGTCATTCGGACCATTTAAAAGTTTGCCTTCGTAGTCTTTTACCAAAACCGTGGGCTTGCCATTTTTATCAAAAGACCACACCTGATTTTCCTCATCGGAGCAGGCTACAAGGTTTCCTTTTTTGTCAAAATACATACCGTTCGCGCGGCCGGATTGGTCTGAGAAAACACTGAATTTGCCTGTTTCTGCGTCCCAGCGGATGATTTTGTTATTAGGTTGATCTGTAAAAAACACATTGCCATCTTTATCGGCTACCGGTCCTTCGGTGAACTTGTAACCGTCGCCGAGCTTTTCTACCTGCGCGCCGGGCGCTACAATTGATTTGGAATCCATGATTTGTGCTGAAAGTAAGGTCGGGAATAACATTGAAAGTAATCCCGCCAAAAATGAGTAAAAGCCTGCCGATCTTTTCATAGGTAAAAATGATGCCGTGATGAGTTGTTCCGGCAATGTTTCAAAAAGTCGGCCAGCTACATTTCCTTACTTATCAAATCCGCGACGGCGCGACGCCGTAGGCTTTTTTGAAGGCAAAAGAAAAATGGGAAAGGTCTTCAAAACCAATTTCCAGGTAGACGTCGGAAGGTGCTTTTCCTTTTTCCTTGATCAGATAATAAGCTTCTTCCAGCCTGCGCTGCACGAGCCAGCGGCTTGGGGAAATGTGGAATATTTTTTCAAAATCGCGCTTGAATGTGGCGAGACTTCTTCCCGTGAGGTACGCAAATCTTTTGAGCTGCACATTGAAATGAAAATGCTTGTTCATAAAACCTTCCAGATCAATTTTTCCCGGCTCACTAAAATCGAAAAGCGTTTCTTTGATCTCCGGGTAACTTTGCAGCAAAACCAGGATCGCCTCCCGCAATTTTAGCGCGACAAGCTGCTGGTTGGGCGTTTTGTCCGACTCATAATAAGGAAGCAGCGAGTCCATGTAGCTTTTCAGCAATTTGTGCGGCGGGAGTTCAATGACAGCATTTTTCTCCTGATGGGGCTCAATGTGATATTCATAGTCCAGACTAAATTTCCGCAATGTTTCCTGATCGATGTGGACTGAGAGAGATTTAAACTCGCCACCTTCCGGCGGATACTTGCTGAATTTGACCAGGTTATTTCTTTTGGTAAACCTGAAATCGCCTGGATTGGAAATGTAAGTTTTATGGCCATCAATCAGGACCAATGTTCCCGAAATCTGGTAGGTAAGCACGTGCTCACCGACAAACTGCTCACCCTCCCTGCTCCTGGAATGATAGCAGGAAAACACGATTTGAGGAAAATCCGGTTTCGGAACAGTCTGATTCATAATGATTTGCTTGGCATTTATAAAAGCAGCATTACAGAACAATTTTGCTCTGTAGTGCTGCAAGAAAACATTAATTTCAAGATCGTAGCATTATAAACCCTTCATTTTTTGATAGGCCTTTCCAGCCTCCGATTCAAAAAAGTTTTCGGATTCGTCGTGATCAGTGGATAAGCTGACGTGCATCCACTTTTCAAGCTCTTCTTTTCTGGCCGCATCGGCGCGCTGTAAAATATCCACCGCCTCACTTCCAAGCACCAGGTGCAACGGAGGCTCAGGGCTGTTAACGATCTGTATCATGGCTTTTGCCGCTTTGTCGGGATCGCCAACCGGCGTGAAATTTCCGCTGGTAAGAAATGTGGTAACCCCGCCGACAGTCTGTTCATAACCTTCGATGACCGGCGCAAACGTCATGGAAGCCCCGGCCCAATCGGTACGAAAACCGCCCGGTTCCACGCAAGTTACCTTAATGCCCAGCGGCCATATTTCTTTCAATAATGCTTCGCTAAACCCGCTCAGACCAAATTTTGCCGCCTGATACATGGTCAAACCCGCATTGCCAACCCGCCCGCCGATGGAGCTGATTTGCAAAATGTGCCCCGACCGCTGCTTCCGCATGTGCGGCAAAACGGCACGCGTCACCTCGATGGGAGCATACAAATTCGTTTCCAGCTGGCTTCTAACCTGCTCATCCGTAAATGCCTCCGCCGCCCCGGTAATTCCAAAACCAGCGTTATTTACCAGCACATCAATGTTACCAAAATGAGCAATCGCAGTTTCGACAGCCTCGTAAATTTCTTTTTTATCGGTCACATCCAGCCGGATTGGCAAAATCTGATCCGGAAATTGCTGAACGAGATCATCTAGCTGCTGTGTGTTCCTGGCAGTAGCAGCCACTTTATCGCCATTTTTCAAAACTGCCTCTGTAAGGCTTCTTCCCAATCCGCGGGAGCTGCCTGTAATAAACCAAACCTTCGTCATCGTGTTTCTTATTTTAGAATTAACGAGAACAAAGGTCGCCTGAAATCAAACCCTCAATTTTGTTAAAAAGCTCAACGTTGCTTTGTTGAAAAGCTCAGGGGTTTTTGGAGGGTTTAACGGTAGGCCTTGTACGTTTTGGAGAGTATGCGATTATCACTGAATCAGGCGTTGCTGGCTGTTTTTTAAACCTTCAAGAAACTTTCTGGCCCGGGCAGTTTTTTCAGGAAAAAGGTCCCGGTCACCCATTCTCTTCATCAATTGCTGTAAGAATTCCACCTGCTCCTGCGGATCAGTTGGAATTGTATGGGGTTGTGTTGTTTCCATATTTAAAGTTAAAGTTATTTTTTGAATAAAAGAATCGCGTCATAAATGCGTCCGGGAATATACAATTCTGTTATTATGCTTTGTGGATTTTCAGCAAAACCTCCTAAAAACCAGTATGTTGAACTGAGATTTTCGAAATTTTTTTCTACATAGCTTCGATATACTGATATCCTTTGGTTGGAACGCCTACATGTTAGGTTGCAATTTTTGAGACAAGTTTTTCGGCATTTTTCCGCAAAATCTGAGCCGCTGTCACTGCCTTGCACCATGATAATCGCGGCAGGGAAAAGCTCGAAAAGTTTGGGTATAGTTGAAAGTACCGTCCGAAAAACCTTGTAAGCATCTCCATTATTGGATTTAACCTGGTCAACGATCTGCTGAGATTGCAAATCCAAATCTCCAAACCCAAGATTATAGACATCCCTGTCTTCAAATTTTTGAATGTAAGCGTATTGAACCGCTTTAATAATCGGTTCGTGGCCAGAGCTGATAAATGTAAATTCATAGCCTGCTGGTAACTTATAAGCCTGAACCTGATATGAGTCGGAAATACTTGCCATTAAAGAGGGTTTAATTCTAAATGGCAAAAGTTAAGAAAGTGACTTGCGTCAAGCCCAATCTAATTATCTGCTGGCCGGCCGCGATTATCCAACGGCTTGCAAATACAAGCTACATCGCTCCGAGTTGTCGCAATATATTGATCGTAATGGTTTTCCGGCAGTTTCCGAAATCAGCATTTACGATACTTCGCTTCTTGGTTACCCGTGTCGCAAAGAAGTAAGTGTTTTCCTTCCGCTCCACATAGCCGACCCACCAGCCAATGTCGTTTCCGTCAACCCGCGTCCAGCCGGTTTTAGCACGGAGGGTATAATCAGCAGTTTGTTCGTTGATCATCACCCGTTTCAAAATGTCAACATTGCGCTTAGAGAACGGCGTTTTGCCTTCAAAAACTTTGATCAAAAATTCTACCTGATTGCGTGGCGAAACACCGAAAGGGCCGAAATTCCAGAAATCTGCGCCTTTTTCGGAGAGGTTGCCATTTCCATAGCCAGCCAATTTGAGGTAATGGGCATACTTATCCCGACCAATCTTTTTGGCCAATTCAACAAATGCCCAGCCAGCCGAAACCTCGAATGCCTCTTTGACTGAAATGTCTTTATAGATTTCCGGACGGTAACCATAAAGCGTCGTATCCGTGCTTCCAGGCCATTTCACGATCGCATTTTCGTCCGCGATCGTGCCGGTTTCCAAGGCAATGAGAAGGTTGATTATTTTAAATGTCGACGCAGGCTGCGTTTCACGGCGGGAATCAGCATTGTCACTGACGATCCATTTTTTGTTTTTATAATCGTAAATGGTAATGCTGCCTGTGAGGTTGCAGTCTTTAAATGGTGTGACGAGGTCCTGGGCAAATGCAGAAAGTGAACAACAAAGAAGAAGAATGATCAGCTTGATTTTCATGGCTGTTAAGAAATTTTCCCGCAATATAAGAAGCGTTTCAATCTCTAAAAGTGGCAGTTACGGGGACGTGGTCTGGCTTCGAAAAGCTTCACGAAGTCCGAATGGTTGCCTACCGGCTTAGCTCTTCTGCGAAGTCATGTTGGAAATCCAGGTAATGAGGCATATGTTATATGTTTATGATATAAGCCTTATGTCTCTCAAAATTTTCGATCTGTGATTTAAATGATGGGAGGAATGTTACCAACTCTTCAATTTTACTGGTGAAGCTATTTAATACTACGATCGTGACCGGGTATTTTTCCAGGTTTTGCTGGTACATCAAATTTTTGTCAATAGTTAGGAGTACATCAAAGCGGTTTTCAGTGCAGTAGGTCATCAACTTTCCGTTTTTCGTTCCGCCAAGCCCCAATTCTCTTACGGTATATACTTCAAATTCAGCTAGATGTCTTTTCAAACGTTTTGTGACGCATTCGTCAAGCAAAATTTTCATTCAAAATGTGTGTAGATGTTTCAATCAGTTTTTGCGACATTTCAAGGACTTTGACTACCTGACCTTTACTTACTCCATCGAAATCCTCTAAAAAGGTTTCAATAGAATCGCCTGTTTCCAGGTAATCAAACAAGTTTTTGATCGGGACACGGGTGCCAAAAAAGACCGGCGTGCCGCCGAGTATCTCAGGATCAATATTTATAACCTTGCCTTCCATATTATATGATTCGGAAATTGTCGATTCAATTTAACTCATTTTATTGGATTTCAAGCCCGGACATTCGATGTAAGTCCACTAGTCTTTGTCCATAACTTTGGGGGTAGTCAATCTTTCCAGATTCTCAGTTGAGAACTCTTTCTCAATTCTCCCACAGGCTCGATAATTAGTTTATCATTTTCAAACTTCACCATAATGTGCTCTCCGTAATCGAAACCCAGATCTTTCAGCCACTCACCGCAGAGTTTGATCTCCGGGACGAACTTGGCACGCCATTGCGAAGTTCTCTGATACTTTGGATAGATTTTTAGTTGACGCATTTTGAATTTGTTCATTTGGTATAGTGGAGTTTGTCATCACTTAGATTTACAATAAAGGTAAAGCATTTATTAATACGTCAACACATGTGATGACATATTTTTGGTAACAATGCGGCAGTTTGTGCCGTGGATAAAATTGAACTGCAAAAACTGGTTGGAAAAAGAATTATCCAACTCCGAACCGACAAGGGTTGGAGTCAGTCAGACTTGGCACGCGCTTGCGAAAAAGATCGTCAGTCGATTGAAAGAATCGAGAATGGAAAGGTTTCGCCCTCTCTTTATTCGCTTTATGAAATTTCTTTGGCGCTAGGAGTTCGCTTAGAGGAATTGATCAGTCTATAATCCAAAATTTTCATTTAATGACGCGTTCATCTTGACCCGCAAAGCATCAACCAATTCCTCATCCATAAATTCATAATCATCCGCGATGTCGAGAACTTCGATTGAAGGCAACTCCAGATGCTGATATACGGTGCGGATTTTGGTTTTCTGATCACTTTCCATAACTAAAACGAGATCGGCCCAAGCCAAATCATTCTCAGAAATTTTCCGATTGCTATGTGGGCTCAGTCCTGCTGATCTAATGTTGAAACGTGAGTCATTTTTAAAAATGTGCTCAGCCGTGCGGCTACGTCTTTTGTTCCGTCCGCAAATGACGAGGATGTTAGGTCTGGTCATAATCCTTTGTCATTTTCCGACATTCGTATAAAAATTCACTTGCCCTTAACAACCCCGTCAATCCCTCCCAGCAGCGACTTCACTCCCGTACTGTCCTGCATCAATTGCCAGATCATGACCCCGCTTACGCGCTCTTTGGCTAGCTGGGTTTTCTTTTGGATTGTCGGCAAACCATTATAATAAACCATCCCGCCATTTAAATGCATCTGGTCCTGGTTGACAGAATCAGAATACTGGCGCAAAATGTTTTTATAGGACATACTTTCAGGCGCGGTGCCGCCGAAGCCGTAGCCGTAGAATGGCACGCCGAGGGTTAGCTTTTCTTTTGGGATTTTGCGGGTGATGAGCCAGTAATCGAGGTCTTCTTCGGCCATGGAGTAGGGGGCATGGGGACCGGGTTTATCCGGGCGCCATGGGCCGGTGCGGTCATAAGACATAATGTTCACAAAATCGAACTGCGCCAGGGCTTTGTCTGTGAACTGCTCTTTGTAAACAGTCGCAATGGCGGCGGTGATTTGTTTGTTTTTCTGTCTTAATGCAGCAGCGAGGTCGATCACGAAGTTCTCATAGTTCGCGTCGATCAATGCACCTTCCAGGTCTACGTCAATGCCGTCGAGGTTATTGTCGACGGCCAAATTAACCAAATCCCTGATCAGCTTGCTTTTTTTATCCCCGATCAAAAATGACGGATAATACTTGGGCGCGCCTCCACCACCGATGGAAGCCATGATTTTTACATTTCTGGAATGCGCTAATGTGGCTACTTCCTTCAAATTCTCAGTCTTGGTGAGACGACCCGAAGAATCCGGATTGATGAATGCAATGTACAAATGTGTAATCTTTGCGAAATCCACCTTACTGGCAGCGGCGGGCAAGTCGGTGCTATTTGGCAGGTAGCCGATTACCTTAAAGCGACTCTCCATATCGCCATTTTTGGATACGGTCACACTTTTTTTGCTGCAACTGGTACTTAATGCAAGCATCACCATGAAAACGGCAATGCACTGCTTGAACAACATCGAGGTCTTCATGGTGATACGCTGCATTTTAAAATATTATTTCCCAGCCAACATAATTTTCGCCCCACCTTTCCGGATCGATTCATACACCGCATCCACTACGATCATATCTTTCAAACCTTCTGCGCCGGTTACATTCGGATCAGGCTTGTTGTTCAGGATGATATCGGCGATACCATCCATCTGCAGAGTTTGATGTGTAATCACAGGCTGATTCATCGGACCATTATGCGTTCTACCTTTGATCGGGCCGTAGCTGAATGCCGGGCTGAGTTCCACGAAACCCTTTTCGCCGACTACATACAGTCTTTCGTAATTATTGAAATTGTAGGTTGTGCCGCAGCTCGCGATTACGCCGCTCGGAAAGCCCAGCTGGAACATAATCGTTTCGTCCACTTCCTTGAACTTCACCGGATCGGTTTTAGATTCCTGAGCAGTAACCCAAATCGGCTCTTCGCCCGTCGCATACCTCGCGCCATTTAATGCATAAATGCCTACGTCCATCATCGCGCCGCCGCCGGCCAATGCTTTTTTTAGCCGCCACTGGTTCGGGTCGCCGGATTTGAAACCCATATAATTATTGACGTGCATGATCTTTCCCAGCTCACCCGCCTCGCGCATCCGGATCAGCTCGCGGGTATGCGGTTCAAAATGCATGCGGTAACCAATGTAAAATTTGACTCCCGCTTTTTCGCAAGCCGCAATCATTTCGCGGGTTTGCTTCGCATTGTCGGCCACTGGTTTTTCGCAAAGTACGTGTTTTCCTGCTGCTGCAATTTGTAGCACATGCTTGTGATGCAGCGAGTTAGGCGTGGTAATGTAGACAATGTCAATGTCCGGATTGTTTTTAATCTGGCTGACGGTTTCGTAGTTGTAGGTGTTCTTTTCAGGAATGTTATACTTCTTTTTCCAATCTTCCAGCTTAGCCGGCGTGCCTGAAACGGCTCCCACCAAAGTGGCCATTTTACAATCTTTCATGGCTTCGGCCACCCGCGTTCCATAGCTTCCGAGTCCCATGATGGCTACGCGCAACTGTTTGTCGGCTTTGGGGCGGGAGTAGAGCTCGCGGGCCGCGGCGGGTAAATCGGCCAGGGCAGTGGCACCAATTCCTAAGGTCATTTTTTGGAGAAAATTACGGCGTGAATCCATAGTAACGAGTGATTATTTGTTGATAAAAACCTTCGCCCCATTCTTTCGAAGCGATTCATAAATGGCATCGATGACCAGCATATCCTTCAATCCCTCTGCACCGGTCACATTCGGGTCGGGTTTTCCGTTCAGGATCGCATCAGCAATTCCGTCCAGCTGGTAAGCCTGGTGATTTACATCCGGTTGCTTGATTTCGCCTTTGTGCGTAGTGCCGCGAATCGGGCCGTAGCCAAATGCGGGGTTCATTTCCGCCCAGCCTTTGTCGCCCATAAGCCGGAGCATCTCCACGTGATTAAACCCGTAAGTACAGCCGCAGTTGGCAATAATTCCGCTCGGAAAACCGAGCTGAAATGTCACCGTCTCATCCACATCCTTGAATTTCACCGGATCAGTTTTCGATTCCTGCGCAGTAACCCAAACCGGCTCCTCGCCCGTGCAATACCGCGCACCATTTGTCGAATACACGCCCACATCCATCACCGCGCCTCCGCCAGCCAAAGCTTTTTTTAGTCTCCACTGCGTCGGGTCGCCTATCTGAAAACCTGCATAATTATTGACGTGCATGATTTTGCCAAATTCACCGGCCTCGCGCATTCTGATCAACTCCTTCGTGTGCGGCTCAAAATGAAGGCGGTAACCAATGTAAAATTTCACGCCAGCCTTCTCGCAGGCAGCAATCATCTCCCGGGCTTGTTTGGCATTGTCCGCCACCGGTTTTTCACAAATCACGTGTTTCCCCGCCGCAGCCACTTGCAGTACATGCTTGTGGTGCAGTGAGTTAGGCGTGATCACATACACAATGTCAATGTCAGGGTTATTTTTGATTTCATTGAGGTTTTCGTAGTTGTAAACATTCTTATCCTCAATCCCGTATTTCTGCTTCCATTCCGGAATTTTGGAAGGCGTACCTGTCACAATCCCCACCAGCTTGGCCGTTTTACATTCTTTCATCCCCCTCGCTACAATGTTGGCATACCCGCCCAGGCCCATCAATGCCACGCGGAGTTGCTTGTCGGCAGGGGCTTTTTGCAAAAATGGGGCGGAAACTGCGGGCGTAAGATCAGTGAGCGTAGCAGCCCCCAATCCGAGGGAAAGCGTTTGTATAAAGTCACGGCGGGAATTCATAATGGCCAGTTTTTAGAGTGTTGGAAAACAAGGGGAAAAGAGTTTGGCGGGAATTATCTCCTTATCTCTAAAATATTGGCTATGAATACTTTTTTACTATATGCTTCCTTTACTCATCTTGTTCTTAATATGACTTGCTCAGTTTCGCAGCACCTGATGACGATTTAGCAAGAGGTGTAATTTGGGAAGAATCCTTTTCCCGATTAATTCCCACTGATTTCTTCGCTTCATTGAATTTTCTCTCGATTTCCTCTGGTAGTGCTGTGCAGATCAAATTTTCAAGTGTGATATCGAAGAACCTGTGAATGATAACCAGATCGTTCAATGAAAAAGAACGAGTTCCGCTCAATAACTCGGATGTGTAAGACTTGCTGTGGCTGAGTAATGCCGCGAGGTCGTTTTGATTTAACCCGTTCTCTTGCAACTTGCTGAGAATTAACTCCTTTCTTTTTTTGAAAAATTGTAATTCTTTTTTTACCTGCTTTTCTGCTTTATCACTCTCTTTGAATTGCTTTTTAGGAATTGAATCAAAGTCGGACCAGTGAAGTGATTCATATCTTTGGATTAGATCTTTAACCTGTTTTCTCAGAGGTTCCAGATCCGATTGTTCTTTACTTAGCAGCCTCAAAGACCTTTCTGCCCAGACTGCTCGTTCCATATCTATTTCCGAAGTTAGCTCGCCTTTTTTGATCATCTCTCTGACATCAAATGCTGACATCACAGCAGTTTGTTGTTTTTTAGCCATTTTTCGATGCTCTTTTTGTTGTTTTTAATGTTCGTTCATAGTCCTGATGATTACCCGCCCAGACTATTGTCGCTTGCCGTTCTTCAATAACTATCAGTATCAGTGTCCTATGGATATGAATATCCATAAAATAGTAACCTGCATTATGCACTTTCTCAGCATCTCTTCGAATCAACCCAATCTCGCTTATTGAATCAACCTCTGCATTTTCCAGGTCCTGAATTAAGCGGTCAATTGCTTTGGCCAATTTTACGTTCCCCTGATTTTTGTTTCTGAGCCTGAATAAAATTCCCTTCCCATACAGTTGCATACGCCGATTGAATTTACATGAAAAGTTCTACAAAAAGTAGAACTTTAAAATTTGCCGTTTCTATTTAGACGCGTGATTAATCCGGAGGTAACACATTTCTGGGATATTTTTTAACAAAAAAAGCTCCCGGAGGTTAACCCCGGGAGCTTTCTGTGAACCTTAAAAACCGACTTATTTTACTGTGAGGACTCTTTCTGTTTTTTGTTCAGACACCTGGAATGATTTGGTTTGGACTTCGCCGCCGCTGATCACATCCAATTTATACTGACCAGCTTCCATTTGATCCATGTTCAAAGAGCGACCGAATTTCTGGTTTTCTTTGCTCACCGTTTCGCGGTA
Organism: Dyadobacter luticola; assembly: GCF_005860805.1. Taxonomy (GTDB): domain Bacteria; phylum Bacteroidota; class Bacteroidia; order Cytophagales; family Spirosomataceae; genus Dyadobacter; species Dyadobacter luticola. The sequence continues at coordinate 1,207,301 of NZ_VCEJ01000004.1, forward strand.
AACAACGTCTCCTGTTTCATTTTTCAATAAGATCGTTGTGTTGTTTGAAGCGTCTGTTTTGTTGACCATCACATTGATGTTACCTGTTTTGGTAGGGTAGATACCGGTTCCGAATTTGGAAGCTTTGGTTTCTTTGTCTTCTGCGTTGGCAGCGAAAGTAGAAGCGATAAATGCGAAAGCAAATGCGATTGTTTTGATTGAAGTTTTCATGGCTATTTTATTTTTATGGCTGTTGTTTTTGTTTGATTTTCTTTTTGTCCCTGAGGACATAACAAAGGTGGCATAAAACCAGGTACTATGTATTACATAGTACACGAGTGGGAGTTTTAGGTAAATGAGTGGTTGATATCTTTCATGAGTAATTTATCGGTTTCTGAATTTTGATCTAATGAGGAGATGCAGGAAAGGAATGTTGCTTGAGAAATGTTAACAAACGTTAAAAAAAACGGCTCACTGTTTTGCAGGAGCCGTTTTTCGGATGAGTGATATGTATGAAGGAACTATTCCTTTTCCACAAAATTCATGTCTTTCGTAAACGTTTCTTCCAAAAAGTACAGTGCCAACATGGCTAACGCGCTGGTTGCCACACCAATCAATAGCCCACTCTGAATTACGCCGAGGTCGGGTTTGAATTGCACAAACAATGCTGCGAGCGGTATCGTGGCGCCGCGGACGAAATTGGGGACGGTAGTAGCAACCGTCGCGCGGAGGTTTGTTCCAAAAAGCTCTGCGGCGATTGTGATGAACAAGGTCCAGTAGCCGTTACAAAAACCCAGCAACGTGCAAAGCAGGTAAAAAGAGAATAAATCCTGCATCGGGATCAGCAGGTAGCCGACCACCATGGCCAGCGACAGGATGATAAATAGCCTTATCACTTTCTTGCGGCTCTTTAAATATTGGCTCAGCAAACCACTGATAATGTCACCCGCCACCTGACCGGAAAATGCGAGCATCACGGCTTTTCCGGCATTGATACCTTCTACGCCTTTTGCTGCACCAAATTCCGGCGAGAATGTGATCAGGATACCCACCACGAACCAGATTGGCAGGCCTACCAGAATCGCCATGAGGTATTTCCCAAGGCGTTTTTTGTTGGTTAAAATCATGAGAATGTTGCCGCGGTCCACCGTATTTTCTTTGACCTGCTTAAACATGCCCGATTCAAAAACATTGAACCGAAGTACCAGCAGTAGCAAGCCCATTCCACCGCCCACGAAATAGGATATCCGCCAGGCAAAAAGATCCGCAACAAAATAGGCGAGGATCGCGCCCAGGACGCCGAGGGTTGCTACCAATGTTGTTCCGTACCCTCTGATTTCCTTTGGCAAAACTTCTGTAACCAATGTGATTCCCGCGCCCAGCTCACCCGCAAGTCCTACTCCTGCGACAAAACGAAGCAGCGCATATTGGTCCAGCGACTGTACGAAACCATTCCCAATATTGGCGAGCGAGTACATAATGATGGAGCCGAAAAGTACCGAAAGCCGGCCTCTTTTATCGGCAATAATCCCCCAAAGCACACCGCCAATCAACATTCCCGCCATCTGGTAGTTCAGCAGGCGGATACCCTCCGTCAACAATTGCTCGGCTGGCACATTCAGCGCTTTCAGGCTCGGGACCCGTACGACGCTGAATAAAAAGAGGTCGTACATATCGACCAGGTAGCCCAGCGCGGCCACGATCACCGGGATTTGTAATAGTTGAGATAAAAGAGATGGGCGTGATTCAGGATTTAGGGACATTGTTGGAAGCTTTTAGCCAGTAGCAGTTAGCGCTTAGCTCGTTTGACAATATTTTTATTTTACATAAAACCAAAGAAGCTGCCGGCCGGAGCTAAATGCTTAAAAGCCGCTCATAACCTGTCAATCAGCATCCCGCCATCCACACCGATTACCTGGCCTGTCGAATAAGGAAAGTCGCCCCGGGTAAGGGATGCAACCGCTTTTCCGACGTCTTCCGGCGTACCCCAGCGAGGCTGCAATGCAATGCCGCTTTGAAAAAGGTTATCGTATTTCTCCGTAACCTTAGAAGTCATATCCGTTGCGACAATACCCGGCCTGATTTCAAAAACAGGAATGTTATACTCTGCCATTCTCACGGCAAAAAGCAAATTCGTCATCGCCAGTCCGGCTTTTGAAATGCAATATTCACCCCGATTGATAGAAGCGACGGTTGCCGAAATAGATGTTACAAAGATGATGGTAGACTCAAAAGCATGGTTATTCTGCTTCGTATGGGCCATTCTTTTTGCAATCGCCTGGGTGAAGAAAAACGGTCCCTGCAAATTGGTGGTCATCACTTCGTCGTAATTCTCAATGGTTGTTTCCAGAATGTCGAGCCTTACGCGGGGCGCTATGCCGGCATTATTCACCAGCACATTGATTTCGCCCAAAACCGCATACGCTTTTTCAATGATCGCGTCCCGGTCGGCCGCCGAAGCAATACTTCCCTGACAATAAACCACTTCTGCGCCGAGGCCACGAAGTTCTTCCAATGCTTCGGTCACATGCTCTTCATCGCGCACACCATTGATAGCGAGGTTAAAACCTTCTTTGGCCAATGCTTTTGCGATACCAAAACCGATACCGCGGCTTCCTCCGGTGATCAGGGCTGTTTTTTTCATAGTTCGTCGATATCAACCCAGGCCCGTTTTGCCCAGCTTTCCAAGCCTTTTTCTGCCAGCTGCACACCTCTTGCACCTGCTTTCAGGTCCCAGGGGAATGGCGTGTCTTTTACAATATGTTTTAAAAACAGCTCCCACTGCGCTTTGAAAGCATTATCAAAAAGCTCCTGCTCAGGCACTTTTGCCCAGCCGTCAAAAAACGGGATCGGCTGCGGAATATCCGGGTTCCAGACTGGCTTAGGTGTATTTCCATAGTGTTGAATGTGGCAGTCGCGAAGACCGGCCACAGCAGATCCATGCGTACCGTCGACTTGCAAGGTCAGAAGGTCGTCGCGGCGCACGCGCACTGTCCATGAAGAATTGAATTGCGCGATCACATCGCCTTCCAGTTCAAATGTTGCGTAACAAGCGTCGTCAGCAGTGGCTTTATATGCTTGTCCATTTTCATCAATACGCTCCGGAATGTGCGTTGCACCGAGGCAGGAAACGGATTTTACCTTACCAAAAAGATTATCCAGCACATAGCGCCAGTGGCAAAGCATATCCACGATAATGCCGCCGTCGTCTTCCTTGCGGTAGTTCCACGAAGGACGCTGCGCCGGAATGCTGTGCCCTTCAAAAACCCAGTAGCCAAACTCGCCACGCACAGAAAGGATTTTACCAAAAAACCCGTTTTCCATCAAACGCTTCAATTTCAGCATCCCCGGAAGCCAGAGCTTATCCTGTACGACGCCATTTTTAAGTCCGGCAGCCGTTGCCAGTTCATATAGTTCCAATGCTTCTTCCGTAGTAGTACCAGTCGGTTTTTCACAATAAATGTGTTTTCCAGCCAGAATAGCCTTCTTCACCGCAGCCGCTCGGCGACCAGTAACCTGCGCATCAAAGTAAATCTGGTAATTCGGATCAGATAGCACCGAATCCAGGTCCGTCGTATATTTCTGCACACCCGACTGCTTGCAAAGTGCCTGTAGCTTGGCTTCGTTGCGACCAACCAGGATCGGATCGGGCATAATCACTTCGTCGGCAGAGATTTTCACGCCGCCCTGCTCAATAATCGCCTTGATCGAGCGCAATAAATGTTGGTTGGTACCCATGCGGCCGGTTACGCCGTTCATGATAATGCCAATGTTATGTGTTGTCATTTTAGCTTTTAGCGGTTAGCAATTAGTTTTTATTTAAAGCAGTTGGCGCGAAGCTCAGCTTCGTGCCGATTATTCCAAGGCCTCCGGCCGACATTTCTAAACAGTTCGTAAAAACGCCTCAGTAATCTCACTCAAAAACAAATGCTGGTCTTTAGCCCAATGAATGTTAGAAAAAATCTCCACCTCACAAAAACCATCAAAACCAGTTTCCTCAACCCAGCTTCTGATCTTTTTCAAATCAATACACCCTTCCCCCATCAACCCTCTGTCATTCAAAAGATCAATCGTATTCACCTTCCAGTCGCAAACGTGGTAAGCCAGCAGATTTCCCTGCGCGCCGCATCTGGCGATTTCTTTTTCCAGGTCCGCATCCCACCACAAATGGTACACATCCACCGCCACGCCTACAAATTTGGAATTGAAATACTCCGCCATATCATTCGCCTGGGCCAATGTGTTGATCGCAGAGCGGTCGGCGGCGTACATCGGGTGCAGCGGCTCGATGGCCAGTTTTACATTTAGTTTTTCGGCCAGCGGAAGGATTGCATTAATACCTTCTTTGATTTGCTCCCGTGACTTTTCCATTGATTGATCCGGCGAAGCGCCGCAAACCAGCACGATCATCGGTGCACCGAGAGCCGCGGCTTCTTCCAGTAATTTTTTGTTGTGATCAATCGCCTGCGCACGCCCTGCGCTGCTCGTATGGGGGAAAAAGCCGCCGCGTACGTAAGAAACAATTTCAAGTCCGGCAGCGCGGATCAGCTCTCCGGCACGATGAGGACCGATCCGTTCTGTGGCATTCTGCCAGACACTTATACCTTTGACCCCAGCCGCCGCATAGTTTTCCACTGCCTCCGGGAGCTCCCAGGGCTTCGTCGTAATGGTATGAATGCAGCAGCGGTCTAATGTGATGTCGTTCATATTATTTAATACAACCCAAATAAGAATAATAAGGCAACCCTTTATTGATCCTGTGCAGGTACAATGCTACTTCACGCGCATGATAGTCGCCCCACATACTCGACTCGCCGCAAGGGATTTTCTGACCAGCCGGCACATTGTCCCAACCGTTTGGACGGTGGTAAATCGAGTGTAAAATCAATCCCTGGTGCGTAGGGTCGGTGGATAAATATGGCTCAGCAAAAAGTGAATCGACGGCCGTCAAGCCTGCCTGCCAGTATTGGTTTCCTTGCTCGGTTTGACCTTTATCATTTAAATATTTACCCAAACGCAACAATCCCTGCGCACCGATCGCGGCGGCGGAACTGTCTATCGGCTCAAATTCATTGTAAGGATCGGACGTGCGGGACTGATAATCGCCCAATTTATGGAGCTCCGGCGCGCCGGTATCCCAGTAAGGTATGCCGTCGGAAGCAGTATGTTTAATGTAAAAATCGCAGGTAGCTTTGGCAGCTTTCAAATAAATTTCTTCAACAGCGCTGCGTCCGCCCAGTGCTGCCAGTTCTTCATCCGAAAAGCTCGGCAATGTTTCCAGTTGCTCTGCGAAACCAACCATCGCCCAGGCCAGACCGCGCGTCCAGGTAGTAAATCCTGAAAAACCCTGCTGCGAATTCGGGCAGCGGTAATTTCCATCATTGGTATTAAAAACACTTTCGTGCGCTGTGCGTCCCCAGATATCGTAGCTGTCGCGCCCTTCGCCGTAGTAAACCGAATATTTGGCCGTAGCCAGCGAATGTAATGTGCCTCTTTCCAGTAGACTGGTTTTCACATCATTCTCGCCCATCAAACCATGCCCCATCAAATGTGAAACCATCAGCGCACGCACCGAGCGGATAGTATCGACAAAAAGTGAGTGCGGACCATTAAATGAATGTATAAATCCTTCGCCGTTTTTAGCATTTGTCCAGCGTTTCGCCTGCACTGCCCCGGAAATTTTTAGCGCGATTTCATAAAAATTCCGCTCCCATTCATTTTCCGGAATACGGCCTTCATTCATCAATCTGAGCAGATTTCCATAGGTACTCACATTGTTGAAACCGTGGTCATGCACACCGAAATGTCCCACGTGAGAAGCCATATTTTTGACCGTATTCTTTTTCGCACTTTCCAAAAATGCCGAATCACCGGTCGCATCGAATTGCAAAACTTCGGCGCCGTATTGAAATCCCTGCGTCCACTCTGTCCAGCCGCGCAACGTATATTTTCCGTTGATGGTGAATACCGGCGTGCCTTTCGAATTGTCGTACTCTTTGTTGATCAGTGCAATTTTTTCGGCGGAAAGCGCCCACAGCTTGTCAATTTTGGGTTGAAGCGAAGCGGCGGTCAAGTCGTTGCGGATCTGCATAGTGGATATCGATAGTATTATTTAGCCATTTTAATTTTGGATAATACAAAGATATTCGGCGTGCTATGCCTCGTCAAGGTACATTTTGGTTATTAAATGGCACTTTTCCGAACCTGGTCGCGGTATTCGTTAGGAGTTAGTCCTGTTTTTTTCTTGAAAATGCGGCCAAAGTAGGAGGGGTCGTCCAGCTGAATGTGGTAAGCGATTTCCTTGCTGCTCAAATTTGTGAAGACCAAAAGCCTTTTTGCTTCAAGTAATAATTTGTCGAGAATGTATTCCTGCGAAGATTTGCCCAGGTATTTCCTGATAATTTTACTCAGATAATCCGGCGAAACCGACAGCTCCTGCGCATACTGCTGCACTTCGTGCTTTGTCCTGAAATTTTTCTCCACCATTTCCTGAAACCTGCCCACCAGCTCCGGCACAGAAAGCGGCGCAGAATCTTCAATCTGATGATTTTTCTGACTCAAAAAAGCGCATTTCTGCAAGAGTAACCCCAGATATTTCCCGGCCAGCGACTGATCGATTTCCGGATTCAAATGGTCTTCCACCATATTTTCCAGAATGTTGTGAAAATAATGTTTCTCGTGCTCGGAAAGCGTGATAATGGGCTGCCGCCGAGCGGGTTGAAAAAAAGAAAGCTGCGAGAGCGGCTGGTTTACCGGATTGTAAAATGTGTAAAAATCCTCTGAAAAAGCGACGATATAACCTTGGAAGGAAGTTGAAAAAGTGAGCAAATGTACCTGGCCGGGCGTCAGGAAATGAAGCCCCGCACCCTGAATGTTATAGGAATGAAAATCGATTTCGTGAAAACCCTGTCCCTCTTCCACAAAAAGGATTTCGTAGTAAGTGTGCCGGTGCGGCGTATCAGTAGGAAGTGGCGTAATCGGCAGAGAAACAGGCAATTCGTTTTCAACCCCGATGCTGTTTTTAAAGCGGAAAATTTTCAGCGCCGGAACCTTGCTGGGCGATTTCGGGAGGGAATGTATCGGAATTGAATCGGGTACTGAATTCATAAACTGTTTAAATTGTTGCTCAATTTACATTACTTCCATTTCCAGTTAGACAACCACCGTGAATCAGGAAACCAAAAGCGGTCAGATTTTCGATCTACCCACACTCAGACGTTTATATGCGTTCGTTCGACCCTACCAGAGCCAGTTTTATCTGCTGATCGGGATCATACTTTTGAATGCCCTGCTGGCTCCGCTCACGCCGCTTTTGATCAAATATACCATCGATACGCCCATCGCAAATGGTGATTATAAACAGCTGACCATGATGTTGATTGTGATGATCGTCGTGACGGTTTTGCAAGGTTTGGCGCAGTTCTGGAATACGTATATGTCGGGCTGGCTGGGGCAGTTTATTATCCGCGATATCCGGGTGCAGCTGTATCAGAAGATCATCGGTTTAAGGCTGAAATTTTTTGATAATACGCCCATCGGACGTCTGGTAACCCGCACGATTTCGGATGTAGAAACCCTTTCCAATGTATTCAGCGACGGTATGGCGGCGATTGCCGGCGACATTTTGCAGCTGGTACTGATCATCGCAGTCATGTTTTATACTGACTGGAAACTGTCAATTATCAGCCTGTCGATGATCCCCCTGATGCTGATTTGTACTTATATTTTTAAAGAAAAAATTAAGGATTCTTTTAATGAAGTACGAGCGGCGGTTTCTAACCTGAACTCGTTTGTGCAGGAACATTTGACGGGGATGGGCATTGTGCAGATTTTTAGCAGCGAAGACATTGAGTATAAAAAGTTTAGGGAAATCAACAAGGTGCACCGAAACGCCAACATTCGGTCGATCCTTTATTACTCCATTTATTATCCGGTGGCGGATGTGATTGCGGCGGCAGGAACCGGGCTTGTGGTTTGGTATGGGTCAAAACAAATTTTGAATGCGGACATTACATTTGGTACAGTAACCGCATTTGTGATGTTTATCAACTTGTTTTTCAGACCGATACGCCAGCTCGCCGACCGTTTTAATACATTACAAATGGGTATCGTCAGCACCGACAGGATCTTGAAATTGCTCGATAGCGACGAGTTTACTTCCAACGAAGGCACATTTGCGCCGGCGACGATTAAAGGTAATGTGGAATTCAAGCAGGTGTGGTTTGCTTATAATGATGAAGAATATGTTCTGAGAGACATCAATTTCACCGTAAAAGAGGGAGAAACGATAGCTTTTGTTGGCGCAACTGGCGCGGGGAAATCGTCCATTATTAACTTGCTGACGCGGTTTTACGATATTAATAAAGGCAACATCTACGTCGATGGCGTGGAAGTGCACGATTTTGAGCTAAATGCGCTGCGGAAACACATCGGCGTGGTTTTGCAGGACGTTTTCTTATTTTCCGACACCATTGAAAACAACATTAGACTGGGCGATACGTCGATCACCCATGAAAAAATCATTGAAGCTGCGAAGTTGGTGGGCGTCCATGATTTCATCGAAAGGTTGCCGGGCGGATATAGCTATAATGTGATGGAGCGCGGAGCGACATTATCGGTCGGCCAGCGACAGCTGATTTCCTTTGTCCGAGCGATGGTGCACGAGCCGAAAATCATCGTCCTGGACGAAGCTACTTCATCCGTCGACAGCGAAACCGAAGAGCTGATCCAGCACGCCATCGAAACATTAATGCAAGGCAGGACTGCAATTGTGATCGCGCACCGGCTGTCGACAATTCAGGAAGCAGATAAAATTATTGTTGTAGACAAAGGACAGATTGTAGAAGAAGGTAACCACGAGCAACTGCTTGAAAAAGAAGGTTTCTACGCCAATTTGTACCGGATGCAGTACAAGGAAGTTTTGAAGATCGGGGCCTAAAAATTTGCCTGTCACATTAAAAAGGCTTTGCAAGATTTCTCTGCAAAGCCTTTTTGATTAATTCCGTTTTCCGGTGTCCAGCGGGATCGGCGGTGGTCCGATTAGGAAGTCATCTTCCTCATTTCTTTTGGCTGGCGTGCTGTCGGAGCCAATTCCAAGCGAATCGCTTTCGCTCGGCGCGTACAAAGTCGGACAATTATAGTCTTTTGAAATTTTAAAGCTGGGTTTGGGAAACGGCCCAGGTTCCAGCAGCTTGTCTTTATATACTTTTTCCAGAAAGCTTCCTACAATCGGCAGTGCGGTTTTGGCACCCTCGCCGAGGTTTGTCGTTCGAAAGTGGATACTCCGGTCGTCGCCGCCTACCCAGGCGCCTACCACCAGGTCGCGGGTGATACACATGAACCAGCCGTCGGAGTTATTAGAGGTAGTACCCGTTTTTCCACCCAGCTGGTTTCCGCGATCGGTAGCAACATTAAACCGCCACCGGATACTGCCCGAAGTTCCTCCCGGCTCTTCCACCCCTGCTTTCAACATTTGTACCATCAAGAAGGCGGATTCCGGACGAATAGCTTCATGGTGTTCCGGCTGAAATTCCTCGATGACCTTTCCGTTAAAATCCTCGATTTTGGTCACCAAAATCGGCTGGGTGTAAGTACCATTATTCACAAACACACTATAAGCCGCTACCATATCATAAAGCGACACGTCAAATGGCCCGAGACCAATAGAAGGTACACCTTTCAGCGGCGTGGTGATTCCCATTTTCTTGGCATATCTGGCCACATTATCAGCACCAACCTGGTCGGTCAGTTGCGCGGTAACAGAGTTGATGGATTGCGCCAGGGCCCTGCGTAATGTCATATTGGCATAAGAAAAAACGCCGGTCGCATTCCGCGGTCTCCAGATTTTTTCCTCGCCATCTTCCTCGTATATTTTTTCGAAAGGCTTGTCCACAATCTGATCGCATGGATTCATGTTATAAGTCGAATCATCGATCGCCGTGGTATATACGAAGGATTTGAATGTCGATCCTGGCTGCCTCTTACCCTGTTTTACGGCATCGTATTTGAAATAATTATAGTCCAAACCACCAACCCAGGCCTTAATTTGCCCCGTTTGCGGGTTCATTGCCATCATTCCAGCGCGCAAAATCCTTTTATAATAATCCAGCGAATCCATAGAGCTCCAATACTTTTTCATCTCCCCGCTGTTTTTCCAGTCGTAGACTGTCATCGTATCTTTTTTATTCAGATAGTAATTGACGCTGTCGGGATTGTTCGGGAATTTCGCGGCAAGGGAGCGGTACTTGCTGGTCCGCTTCACCACGGTGGGCAGGAAGTCGGTGATTTCCTTGCCTTGCTCGTCAACCCAGGGATTCTGGTTGCGCCAGTGATCTTCAAAAACCCGCTGCAACTGTTTCATTTTCTGGGTCATCGCTTCTTCGGCATCTTCCTGCATCTGAGAATCGATGGTGGTGTATATTTTCAAACCATCGGTATACAGGTCATACCCATTTTCATCACCCCATTTTTTGACAAAATCAACCACCGCATTTTTGAAGTAGTTGGCATTGCCATCGTAGGGTGTTTCAAATTTGGTTTTGAGCTCAATCGGCAGCGCGCTGATCGAGTCGGCCTGCTTGGCTGTCAGGTAACCATATTTTTGCATCTGGCCAATCACCACATTACGTCTTTCCAGCGAGCGTTTCATATTCCGCACCGGATTGTAAGTCGTCGTCGCTTTTTGCAGACCCACCAGCACCGCAGATTCCTGAACATTCAGACTGTCAGGCGATTTGCTGAAATATGATTGCGCGGCAGTATTGATCCCGTACGTATTATTTCCATAATCGACGGTATTGAAATACATGGTCAGGATTTCTTCTTTGGTAAAATTCCTTTCCAGTTTAATCGCCGTCAGCCACTCTTTTGTTTTATAAATCAATGTCCCAAAACCCGGAACATAGCCCAAAACACCACGGGCTCCCGAGCGGCGGGTTTTGAAAAGCTTCTTTGCCAGCTGCTGGGTGATGGTACTACCACCCCCACGGTCTGTGGCGCCGGTAACAATTCCGATCGCCACGCTGGCCATCGCCTTGTAGTCAATTCCCGAATGTTTATAAAAACGAACATCCTCCGTCGCAATCAATGCTTTTACAAGGTTAGGGGAAATCATTTTGGCAGTAACCGGCGTACGGTTTTCGGTGTAAAACTTACCGATCATGACGCCATCAGCCGTGTAGATTTCGGAAGACTGGGCGACTTTCGGATTTTGCAGGTCTTCTACGCTCGGCATACTTCCCATGAGCCACAGGAAGTTGGTTTCGACACAAAAAATATAGATAGCGATCGTAAGAAAACCGTACAATGCAGTCTTCCATAAAATCATAACCGGACGATAGAACCTGGAATTGACATCCACGGTATCTGCCCACCATTCGCGGATCGACCTCTTTTTTGTTCTGTAAGAGTGGAACATCGCATCGGCTTTTTTCCGGCCTGTAAAAAGCGATGTCAGTTTGTAAAGTGTGCGGTTGGTGAATGTTGAAAGCTGAGTTCCAATCAGTTGGAATATGGCTTTGATTTTAGTAAAGAATGATCGGATAACTTCCATCAAACGTTATGGTTCGTAAGGTTTCAAAGATAAGAAAAGCCGGACATTTCTCGTGAAATCCGGCTTTTACTATGTATTACTCAGCTTTTTCAAATTTTAAGGCGGCCCCGTTCATACAGTACCGCAGGCCGGTAGGTTTCGGCCCGTCATTGAAAACGTGCCCCAAATGTCCGCCGCAAGTCCGGCAAACTACCTCGGTACGTGTCATCCCGTGACTTCTGTCCGTGATTTCCTCTACATTGCCCGACGCGATCGGAGAGAAAAAGCTGGGCCAGCCGGAGCCCGACTCGTACTTTGTATCGGAGCTGAAAAGCGGGGTACCGCAGGCAGCGCAGACGTATGTTCCTTCTTCCTTGTTGTCATTGTAAGGGTGGGAAAACGGCCGCTCAGTGCCTTTTTCAAACAATACAAAACATTGTTGTCCTGTCAGTTCCTTCTGCCACTCTTCTTTGGTTTTTTGTATCTCTCTCATTATTTCTGGGTTTGAAATGGAGTATGGTGTGTTTAGAAAAATTATACCACACACATGGATAACGTCAGAGAAAAATTTATCGTTTGCTGAAAATCCTTCTAAGCCAGGAGTCTTCGGGAGGCCAGCATTTATTGGCCGATTCGGGCGGGCGACGGAAGATGCCGCCTGATATGCCAAAGTACAGATTAAAGGCTTTTGGGTTGCCAATGTTGAGCAGCCCCGTCAAATGATCTGTGCCAATCCAGAGCGGCCCGGCGCGTCCCACGAGTCCAATAGCCGGGGACCGGTAACGGTTCATCAGAGACACCGGCACCGAAAATTCATACCATTTATGCTCGTACCGCGGGGTCACCGATAAAAATGATTCTGCTTTCATTCCAAATGCGCCCTGAGGGATCAGGTTTTGCACCCACATACCGCTGACGTACACATTGGGTTTAACATGATAATCCACGCTCGCCTGAAATGCCGTGGGGAGTACGGATTTGTAATTGGGTGCCAGCGGTGCGCCACCGTCCAGCGACGTGTTGATGGCATTGAAAATACCTTCCGAGCCTTCCAGTTTTTGAAAATTGTCGTACCTGAATTCCTTGTTGGTAGTATGGGTTTCCTGCTGCAAAACGTAGGCGGGGTTTCTGAAATGCACGCGGCCTATGTCCGTCAGGGAAACTGCTACGCGATAGAGATACTTATTTTTTGAAGCGTCGCGCTTCCTTACCCCTTTTTCGGTATAAGTATACTTTTGAATGTCCGGGCGGTACTCATACACCGCTCCAAGGTCAAAACCCCATCCCTGACCCGGCGCAGCATTGCCGAGGAGCCAGGCCGGAGAAAGTTTAATGTTTTGAAAACCCTCGTCGCGGGTTATCCCATAGCGCACATTAATATCGTTGACATTGATGTACTGTCGCTTGTTTTCGTAAAATTCGTCCGGCTGAATGTCATAAGACGAATTGTCAATGATGGCGTGCGCATTATACAAGCCGATCAGCCTTTTCACTGTCACGCCTACTTTTAAGAAATCCGTTTCATTATCAAATACAGTCTCTCCCACGGTCAAGGCAATTTCTCCCAAACCATTTAAATGCAGCTGCCCCGACTGATTGTTGAAAATCGGGCCTTGTAATTCTTTTAATTGCGTGGTTTTGCTGAGCAACCTGGCGAGCGGTTCGGTGATTTCGGTAGCATTGAGAATGTACCTTGCCCGTGAAGAAATTCCTACCCCAATCTTGCCTTTAAACAAATTAAACATGATGGACGGAAGACGCGTATCGCCGCCGGCATTTAGGTATTTATGGTTACCATTCAGTTTCTCGCCCAGGTAAGTCCGCGGAAAAAGCAGCATTCCTCTTTCATTCCGGTACTTATCCGAAACAGTATTGGTAATCAGGCTTAAAAAGGAAAAAGGGGCTTCGTACTTGACGTGGTTATTGGCAGTATAAAACTGCGTACCAACCAGATTTACATATACACTATACCGGCTATCTGCCACGAACGCGGGGTTGTGGTACAAAGCATTGGTCCCGGCATAATTGCCCATCGCAACACCCGGCATATGCTGAGATAAACCCCTCAAAGGCAGTCCGAAAATCAGGAAAATCAGAACCAGTAAAACGCTTTTTGGCATAGTGGATGTGAAACGAATGATATAGGTAACTGTTATATCATGTTGCAAAGAAACGGCGAAGCGGGTGTAGTTGCAACCTATGACGGATCATTGAACATTAATTAATCAATTCTTTACGGCATGATTTTAGTATCTGACCGGTCAAATATTTTACTGGAATTGAGGTAAGGTTTCTCAGTCAAGTGTTTACGGTTAGCATTATACTGTTTCACCAAAGTATTTAGTGCTAAACCAAACAATATAATTCAGTTTCTGAAAAGGTCACAATGTGCATTTGTTTTGTAAATTAAAACATTGACCATATATTGTTTTGTAAACGATTGATATAGACTTATTCAAATTTTGTATAGTATGAATTTTTCATTTTCAGATTATCAGAGCGAAAATTTCTTTGACGAGATGTTCAGTCAGGACGGACAGATACGCCCGGGCTATGAGCATTTGAAAAGTAAATTTGAAAACCTCACACATGATGATCTTACCAACCGCCAGCTTGCCACGGAACGTGCATTGCTTTCCATGGGAATCACATTCAATGTGTACTCGGAGGGCGAGGGGACGGAAAGGATTATGCCGATCGATATCATTCCAAGAGTATTGTCCAGCGCGGAGTGGGAGTGGCTTGAAAAAGGGCTGAAACAGCGGATCAAAGCATTAAATATGTTCATTGACGACGTGTACAATGAACAGAATATCCTGAATGACGGTGTCGTGCCGCGCGAGCTGATCGAATCCAGTAAATGTTTTTTGAAACCTTGTCTGGGATTAAAACCACCAAAAGGAATCTGGTGCCACATTACCGGGACCGATTTAATCAAAGGTGACGATGGAACTTTTATGGTGCTGGAAGACAACCTGCGCTGTCCTTCCGGGGTTTCTTATATGTTGGAAAACAGGGAGTTATCTAAGCAGATTTTTCCTGATGTACTTGCCAGGACAGGTGTAAGGCCGGTTTCCGATTATCCGACGCGCCTCCTGCAAATGTTGCAGCATCTTGCGGATCGTCCCAACCCAACCGTAGCAGTCCTTACGCCCGGAATTTATAACTCAGCTTATTTCGAACATTCGTATCTCGCGCAGCAAATGGGCGTGGAGCTGGTGGATACCCGTGACCTGGTTGTTTCCGATGGTTATGTTAAAATGCGGACTACCAACGGTTTGCAGATCGTGGACGTCATCTATCGCCGCATCGACGATACTTTCATGGATCCGGACGCATTCAATCCCGATTCACTGATCGGTATTCCCGGCATTTTTGAAGTATATAAAAAAGGACGCGTAGCGCTGGCAAATGCGCCAGGTACCGGAGTGGCGGACGATAAAGTGGTGTATGCCTACGTGCCGAGGATCATTAAATATTATCTGAACGAGGAGGCGATCATTCCGAATGTAAAAACTTACATCTGCGGCGAGGAGGAGGATTTTAATTATGTGATAGAAAACATTTCGCAACTGGTTGTAAAAGAAGCGAATGAAGCGGGAGGATACGGAATGTTGATCGGCCCGAAAGCCACGGAAGAGGAGCACGAAATTTTCAGGGAAAAAATAAGGAACAATCCGCGGAACTACATTGCTCAGCCTACCATTTCATTATCGAGGGTGCCTTGTATGGTGGAGGGACACGCAGAGGGACGGCACGTGGATTTGCGGCCTTATATTTTGTATGGCGACGATATCAGCGTGATTCCGGGTGGCCTGACGCGGGTTGCCTTACGGAAAGGTTCTTTGGTTGTTAATTCATCGCAAGGCGGCGGCGGCAAGGATACCTGGGTTTTGTATTGATTTATCATTGGCAGTTACTGTCGGCTGTGGATGATGAATGTTTACAAAAAGGTAAATGTGCATTGCCAGGTCGTATATATTTAAACAGTACAGTAACTTAAAATGAGAAACAAATGCTACGTGAGGTAACCGGTTGGTATAGTCCGGCGCTGAATGAACACATGGATATTGCAGTTTATGGTCATTATGGGTTTGCACTTTTATTGATTCCCACAGCAGCTTCGGATTATCTTGAATATGAAAAAAATGGTTTAATTGAGAGTATCAGTCCTTATATCAATGCTGGAAAAGTAAAGGTTTATTGCATCAACAGTATCAATTCCGAAAGCTGGCTCAATCCGTATATGCACGGTTACGACAAGGCGATCCGCCACCAGCTTTTTAATGATTATGTGATCAAGGAGGTGATCCCTTTTATTAAGGATACCACGAGCCCGACGAATGAAATTATTACCGGCGGGGCGTCTTTCGGCGCCATGCATGCTGCCAATCTGTTTTTCAAACATCCCGATTACATAAACGGGGTGATCGCGATGAGTGGCTGCTACGATCTGAGTGTTTACACCGATGGCTACTACGACGATAATGTTTATTTCAATTCACCGGTGCATTATTTGCCGCAGTTGAAAGCAGAGTGGCACCTTTCGATGTACCGCGACAGCCGACACATTCATTTTATTACAGGCTCGGGGGCTTACGAAGTGCCGGAATATTCAAAGCATATTTCAGCAATCCTCAATTCCAAAAATGTTCCTCATGAGCTGGACATCTGGGGGCCGGATATGCCGCACGAGTGGTGGGTCTGGAAAAGAATGTTGCCTTATTATCTGGAAACACGGTTTTAGGTTTGGTAAAATTTGGGTACAAAAAAAGCGCTATCTTTTGGGACAGCGCTTTTTTAATGTTATTTCAAAATCAGGCACCTTCAAATTGGCGCAGGAACCTGACGTCGTTTTCTGTAAAAAGTCGAAGATCGTTAATTCCGTACCTCAGCATTGTAATCCGCTCGATACCCATCCCAAATGCAAATCCGGTATATTCCTCGCTGTCGATCCCACAGTTGGTCAGTACATTTGGGTCCACCATGCCTGAACCTGCAATTTCTACCCAGCCGGTGTATTTGCAAACATTGCAGCCTTTTCCTTTACATATAAAACACGACACGTCAATTTCGGCGCTGGGTTCTGTAAATGGGAAGTAGGAAGGGCGGAGACGAATCGTGGAGTCCTTCCCGAACATTTCCTTCGCGAAGTGATATAATGTGTCTTTGAGATCTTTAAAGCTTACATTTTTGTCCACATACAAACCTTCCACCTGGTGAAAAACGCAGTGAGCGCGGGCTGAAATCGCTTCATTTCTGAAAACGCGTCCCGGCATGATCGAGCGGATCGGCGGTTTTTGTCTTTCCATGAGGCGTACCTGCACATTGGAAGTATGCGTGCGGAGCAGCACATCATCTTTCACGTCGCCCTCACTTTTTGAAATAAAGAAAGTGTCTTGCATTTCGCGGGCAGGGTGGTTGTCAGCAAAATTCAGCGCACTGAAATTATACCAGTCCTTCTCGATTTCCGGGCCGTAAGAAACATTAAAGCCCATTCTTTCGAAAATTTCGATAATCCTTCTTCTAACAATTGTTAGCGGGTGAAGGCTTCCCTGTAGATTGGGCGTTACCGGCAGCGTGAGGTCGATCAGCATTTCCGGATTTGCATCAGCTGAATTTTCCAGCGCGGCAGAGAATTCCTGAAATTTGCTCTGCGCCAGGTTTTTCAGCGTGTTCAGCTCTTGTCCCACAGCCCGGCGGTCTTCGGGTGCAATGTTTTTAAGGTTGTCGAAAAGCTCCGTGACGACGCCTTTTTTACTGATATATTTTAATCTGAATGATTCCAGCTGCTCCTTACTGGTGACAACAGCATTATCGATTTCGGAAACCAATTCTTTTACCCGCTCGGTAATCATAACATGCATTTAATGTTGGTAAGGGTCCCGCATTCTGCCTGTAGAAAGAAGCGTTTACTGCGGCGACCAGGTGGCAAAGATAACCAAGAATAGGGTCATTTTTTGAGGACAACGTTGGTAGTGTAGCGGTATCGCGATTTTCTTTAAATAATCTACATTTTCGGCACTACGTAAAATTACGCATTTTACTAAGTGGCGTTACGCCATTTGATCAAAATGATGTTTTCTAAATATCTGAAAATGAGGGAATTGAGCGCACTAACGTACTTTTACGTATTTCGTTACAATTACGCTATATGCTATTTTTGATTCAAGAAAACGAAACATTTATTAGTCACGAAATAATATGAAAAATTTTACAAGCTTTACCCGCCCAAATGTTCCCGAAAGGTCTTACAACGACAACCGTTCTTCGATTTCTGTACAGTCCATGGGCCGGACAATTTTTTTGACTCCCGACGTCATCACTTTCCTCGAAGGTGAAGGAAACTATACATTTATTTATACAAATACCGGCAAGAAATACCTGGTATCGAAAACATTAAAATCACTTGCTGAGCAGCTGAATCCTAATTTCATCCGCGTGCACAAATCCTACCTGGTCAATGCCGACTACGTGGTAGCGCGCCTGGAAGACGACCGGATGCTGAAATTATCCTGCGGCAAAGAAGTGATGGTATCGCGCCGGAAAATCAAGGAAATCACTTGTTTCCTCGATCACTCCAACGTCCGCATCAGCGCGTAAAAGATTTTTTGGTGAATTAAATTAGTGGGTTATTCATAAAAACAGCAGCCATCGCTCGATCGAAGGCTGCTTGTTTTGTTTTTGGGGATTAATGATTGAATGATTGAATGACTGAATTTTTCCGGAAATGAGAATTATTCACTCATTCACTCATTCACTAACTCGCTCACTCACTCATTAAAACAACTTCAAACCCAGCGTAACCTGCCAGGAAGTAATTTTTTGCTTTACATTACCACCATTTGATCCGGTAGTTTGGAAAGACGCGAGGTTTGTGAATGATCCTTCTTTACGAACATCAAGACTAAAACTTCCTAAATCAAGTCCAGCGCCCAGCTGGTAGCCGAATGTTGCCTGCGACATGGCGTTGTTCAGGTCCGAAGTGTAATATTTAAATGCATCCCTTAATCCCTGATTATCTCCGATACGGAAAGAAGTAACTGGTCCGGCAAGAATCCTGATCGGGCCGCCTTTTAAACCAATTAACAGCGGGACGTCAATATTACTATATTTTACGTTGATCGTCTTTTTCACCGGTTGCTCCGTATCATTCTGGATAATATCAAATGAGCCGCCTTTTGTTGAAACCAATACCTCAGGCTGAATGAAAAGTGTCCGTCCAAATCGCATATAAATCCCGCCCACTGCGCCGGTCCTGGTGTTAAAGCTTTGTTTAAGGTTGTCGCGCACCTGCTTTCCGTCGTAGCCCAGGAAGGGATTCCCTGCATCATCATACCGCGTCGTAAAAACGTCTCCCATCGTGAGGCGCGACAAATTCACCCCGCCTTTGATACCAAACGCAAAACCTTTTTTCTGAGCCTGCGCCGATGTAAGTGCCAGAAAGCACAACATGCAGATACAGGCCACTTTTGTCAGGATGTTCATAGATAAATATGAATTTTTAAGTAAAACCGGATAATAACGCCTAAATGCAAAAAACTGTACCTTGCCCTTATTTTTTTTGATTTTGTGGGTGAAACGTACAAATTTCGGAATAAATAGCGGATTAAAACTGTTACCAACAGATACATACAAATTAGATTTTTCTACTTATGGCCAAAGCCAAGACTGCGTATTTCTGCCAGGAATGTGGGTACAATTCACCAAAATGGGTGGGTAGATGTCCGTCTTGCGGCGAGTGGAATACCTTCGTTCAGGAGGTGATTGAAAAGGAGGATAAGAAAACGACCGTGGCCTGGAAAGGCGTCAATCTGGCGAGCCGGCCGCGGGCGATTGCGGAGATTGAATACCAGAATGAAGCGCGTGTTAAAACTTTTGATGAAGAACTGAACCGGGTTCTGGGCGGTGGTATCGTGCCGGGTTCGCTGGTGCTGATTGG
Organism: Dyadobacter luticola; assembly: GCF_005860805.1. Classification (GTDB taxonomy): domain Bacteria; phylum Bacteroidota; class Bacteroidia; order Cytophagales; family Spirosomataceae; genus Dyadobacter; species Dyadobacter luticola. The sequence continues at coordinate 1,226,752 of NZ_VCEJ01000004.1, forward strand.
CGGTGAGCCGGGGATCGGCAAGTCAACATTAATGCTGCAAATCGCGCTGACATTATCTAATAAAAAAGTGCTGTACGTTTCCGGAGAAGAATCCGAGCAGCAGATTAAAATGCGGGCCGAGAGAATGTCAGCAAAAAGCGACAGCTGCTTTATCTTGACAGAAACACATACGCAAAACATTTTCAGGCAGATAGAAGAGTTTCAACCGGAAATTCTGATCGTCGATTCGATCCAGACCATGCAATCGACTTACATCGAGTCCGGTGCAGGAAGCGTGTCGCAGGTGCGGGAATGTACGGCTGAGTTTATGAAATATGCCAAAGAAATGGGCGTGCCGGTTTTCCTGATCGGGCACATTACCAAGGATGGCTCGCTCGCCGGACCAAAAGTTTTGGAGCACATGGTGGATACTGTGCTGCAATTTGAAGGCGACAGGCATAATACCTACCGGATTTTGAGAACGATCAAAAATCGTTTCGGCAGTACCTCTGAATTAGGGATTTATGAAATGCTAGGCTCTGGACTGCGCCAGGTCAGCAATCCGTCGGAAATATTGATTTCGCAGCGCGACGAACCTGTGAGTGGTATCGCCATCGGCTCGATGATGGAAGGAAACAGGCCGCTTTTGGTTGAAATACAATCATTGGTCAGTGTTGCTAATTATGGCACGCCGCAGCGCAGCAGCACTGGTTTTGATGCAAAAAGGCTGCAAATGTTGCTGGCAGTTTTAGAAAAGAGAGGTGGTTTCCGGTTAGGCGTGCAGGACGTTTTTCTGAATGTTGCCGGCGGGTTGAAAGTGGAAGATCCGGCCATCGATCTGGCTGTGGTAGCTTCGATTGTGTCGTCTTATGAAGATAAGTTTATCCTGCCATCGGTATGTTTCGCGGCGGAAGTAGGGTTGGGTGGGGAAGTACGGGCTGTAAACCGCATTGAAAGCCGCATTTCTGAGTCGGAAAAGTTGGGCTTCAAGAAAATTTATATTTCCAAATACAACAGTAAAGGTCTTGATTTAAAAAGATCGAAAATTGAAGTGATTCCGGTCGCGCACCTGGATCAGCTCTTTATGTCGCTGTTTTTGAGTGAATAAGATCAGAATATGGGATCTGATTTCTTTAAAACTACCTCATTTTAGAGTGTTTGACCAAATAGGCCATCAGAATCGGATCGAAGCCTTTTGCAATGTCGGCTTCAATGAAGTCGATTTTGTACTGACCGCATTTCAGCTTTAATTTTTGGTAAAAATCACTCACAAATTCCTTGTAAGTCTCTCTTACCTGATCGGGCTGTACCTTGATTCTTTCGTCCGTTTCAAGGTCTATGAACTCATAAGGCCGGTTTTCGAAAGCAAATTCTTCTTCCGTCCTACGGTCGGTGACGTGAAAAAGGAGTACTTCATGCAGGTTGTGGCGAAGATGTTGTAGTGCGGAAAAGAGCTTGTCGGCATCTTCCAGATTATCAAACATATCACTGAAAATTACTACCAGCGAGCGCTTATGGATTTTTTCAGCGATCTGGTGCAGGACTTCGGCGACAGAAGTTTTTGAAAGCGGTCTTTTCTTTTGAAGCTGATTTTCCAATTCCAGCATGATCTTGTGCACATGCGAAGGCGTGGATTTCACCGCAGTCTGGACTTCAATTTCTTCTGCGAATGTGCAGAGACTTACTGCATCTTTTTGCCGCTGCAACAAATAGGTGAGGCTGGCGGCCGCCATGACGCTGAATGTCATTTTCCCGAAATTGGACTCGGGATAGTACATGGACGAAGAAGTGTCCAGCAAAATATGGCAGCGCAAATTGGTTTCTTCCTCGTAGCGTTTTACGAAGAGGCGGTCGGTTTTTGCAAAAACCTTCCAATCGATATTTCTGGTGGATTCTCCGGTATTGTAAAGCTGGTGCTCCGCAAATTCGACTGAAAAGCCGTGGAAAGGGGACTTGTGTAAACCGGTGATAAAGCCTTCAACAAGCTGTTTGGCAAGAAATTCAAGATTCCCGAACTCCCTAACCTTTGCTAAATCAAGTTGTCGGTTACTCATTGTATGTCAAGAAGTTACTTGGTCCGCATCGAAATTACCTTGCCGGATTTCGGGTCAATTTCTTCATTGGGTTCAAGAAGTATCATTCCCTCCATACCTACCACCCTGATCGTCACATGGGCAACGCCTTTTGCAACAATACCCAGCAAACGGGCGGCTTCTTTACTCAAATCAACAATCCGGTCCTTGGAAAACGGGCCTCGGTCATTCACCCGTACGATCACTTTTTCGTCATTATCCAGATTCGTCACTTCCAGCATGGTATTCAGCGGATAGCTTTTGTGGGCAGCAAGCAACTCAGTGCTTTTATGAACTTCGCCGAAGGAAGTTTTTTTGCCATTAAACCGGGCCGCATAATAAGATGCACTGCCGGTTTCAGTTTTGCCCAACTTAATCTGCGCAAATGCAGAAGGTGCTGAGGCGAATGCTAACAAGATGAGAATCAGAATCCGACGATAAGTCATATCTCAGGATTTGGGTGAAACATCACAGGTTTTTGTAACCTGCTTACACGCTACTTGTTCATGGATTCGTAGGATTTTGAATACCCATGAATTTCAAAAGTAATAGAAAAAACTTAAAAACGAACAAAAATTGGTTTTTAGACCAAAGTGAAAAATAAAAATCAGGGCAGCAATGCTAACAAATCGCTAATATGTTATGGTTTTTTTGTTCGCAGCAATAAACTTTATATTTTAGCGTTTGAAAACCTATTTAAAATTAAACATAGTGGAAGACAGAGAGCAAATCTACTCCAAAAGGGTCAGGGCAGGAAAACGGACTTACTTCTTCGATGTTCGCTCTACGCGATCCAACGATTATTATCTTACCATCACAGAAAGTCGTCGCCACCCGCAAGGTGACGGGTTCACGTACGAAAAACACAAGATGTTTTTGTACAAGGAGGACTTCGATAAGTTCGTGGATGCATTGAAGGAAGCTGTGGATCACGTGAAAACAGAATTGATGCCGGAGGTTGACTTCTCTCAGTTCGAATCCAAGGTTGACGAAGTGGATGCAGTAGTAGGGGAGTCGGACCTTAAGTGGGACTAAAAAATCGGATGTTAAATAACAAAGCCTTCGCAATCTAATTCGAAGGCTTTTGGTTTTTGTAGTCGCTAAATGGTAATTTCGCAGAAATTATCATTATCTCTAATATATGAGTCTTCAATGTGGGATCGTCGGATTGCCAAACGTAGGTAAGTCCACTCTCTTTAATGCCATCTCTACCGGAAAAGCCGAAGCTGCCAACTATCCTTTTTGTACCATAGAGCCCAATGTCGGTGTAGTAACTGTGCCCGACGAGCGCCTCGAAATTTTGACCACGCTGGTTAAGCCGCAAAAAGTGATCCCTACCATCATTGAGTTTGTTGATATTGCCGGACTTGTGAAAGGCGCGAGCCAGGGAGCGGGTTTGGGCAATAAATTCCTGGCCAACATTCGCGAGGTGGATGCGATTGTGCATGTGGTGCGCTGTTTTCAGGACGACAACATTGTGCACGTCGAAGGAAAAGTGGATCCGGTTTTTGATAAAGAAATTATTGATGCGGAATTACAGCTGAAAGACCTGGAATCGATCGAAAAGAAAATCCAGAAAACGGAAAAAGGCGCCCGGGCCGGTGACGCAAAAGCGAAAGCCGAGCTGGAATGGCTGAAAAAATATAAGGCAACATTAGAGGCGGGTAAGAACGCAAGAAGTGTTGAAATCGACGAGGAGACCAAAGAGTCTGTGATTGGCGACCTGCAATTACTTACCGCGAAGCCTGTTTTATATGTTGCCAATGTGGATGAAGGTTCCATGTTGACTGGAAATGAATTTTCAGAAAAGCTGCGGGAGACAGTAGCGCAGGAAGGAGCAGAAGTGATTGTTCTTTGCGCGGCTATCGAATCTCAGATCTCTGAAATCGAGGATCCGGAAGAGCACGAAATGTTCCTGGGTGAATATGGGTTAAAGGAATCGGGTCTGAGTAAGCTGATCAAAGCCTCTTATTCTTTACTAAACCTGATCACTTATTTCACAGCAGGCGTGAAAGAAGTTCGTGCCTGGACGATCGTGAAAGGTTGGAAGGCGCCGCAGGCTGCGGGTGTCATTCACAGTGATTTTGAAAAAGGCTTTATTCGTGCAGAGGTGATTAAAATCGCTGATTACGAGCAATATAAAACGGAAGCGGCTGTGAAAGAAGTAGGGAAAATGGCTGTGGAAGGAAAAGAATATACCGTAGCGGACGGTGACATTATGCACTTCCGGTTTAATGTTTAAGGAATTTTTTATTGGTAAAACGAAAAAGCAGCTTCTTGGAGCTGCTTTTTCGTTTTACTATCATGTCATTATCTTCTCCGGTTCCACTCTACCGTCCGGTATCCGATTAACAGATCGGCCCGTCCGGCCGGCGGGCGGTTGTACACCAGAATGTCATAATCGTTTTCAGTAGCCGCGTAATTTCCCTCGATAGGAGCTTCCTCCGGCTTTCCCTGTCCTCTGACAACCGTATAATCATAGTTGATTACCCCCTGCTTGATGAGGATTTCAACTTCATAATTTTTTGTTTCGGAATTGAAGGTCATACGGTTGCGGTCGTTCAGTTGCCACAAATTAAATGCACCATTGACATAATAAACCGCATCGGGATCTTCCTCGGTTTTTAATGAAAACAAAACAGGCGTGTAATCCGCTTCCACACTCCCGCGGCCCGATTCCCGCTGATCTACAACATATTGACCGTTGAAATCATCGATCTGAATGTAAGAACCATTTGCCCGCGACTTATCCGTGAAAAGGATCAGCCGCGTAAATTCGTCCGATCGCTCCATAGCATTAATGCCATAGCCGCGTCCCGATAATGTCCGGCTGTCGAAGTAGCGATATTCATTTCCGCCTGGAAAAGTGTTTTCAAGATCAAAAAAAGTGTATTCCAAAATCTGGTCAAACGGCCTGACATTGGTAGGCTTAAAACCTGATTTGGTTTGGTCCCAGCGAAAGTTTTTCCGCATTACGACCATCAAATCCGTCTGCGGCGCATTGAGCTGATAACCTTTATAAGTGATGGCAAAATCAATCTGCTGATCAGAAAATTGCTGCTGGATTCCCTGCGAAAACCGGGCCTTCGCCTCAATACTCACCCGCGTTTCATAGAGCATAAACCGCCTGCTCAAAACCAATTTCCGGTCCTGCTCCGAAAACACATAAATCACATAATTCCCGGAAAGTTTCAGCCTGGGCAGTTCGAGCCGATAGTGGAAATAGGGCACTTTAGTGCTGAAAGATTGCTCGTAACTCCTGACTGGATATTCATTGTACTCGTAGGTAAATTCAATGTCATTCAAATTCGATTTCGTCCAATCCGCATTACAATGCACGATTTTGGCGCGATAACCTTCAAACTGCGCAGACATATCGTCAAATTCAAGCACCAGGGGAGATTCACTTTGAAGCGGTTTAATAGCCGGGGTTAGAAGGCGGGTAGGATTTTCAGGATTATCAAGCGCAGGATACAGCAAAACCGTCCTGATTTTTTCATTATAAATAAAATCTTCCAGGCGCAAATTCGCAGGCTGCGCAAATAATGTAAGTGAAGAAAATAATAAGAAGACCGATAAATAAAGCTGCTTGACCATTGGAAAACTGGATCGTTTCTTGTCGCGGAAAGGTACGTATTGTTGGGGAAAGGTTTTGATCATCATTACTTATTTCTAAATTACAATATCAATGTCAGCACAAGCGATCATGGTGTATTCAGACCAAGAGTATCTGAAACTGGAAAGGGAAGCCGAGTACAAAAGTGAGTTTTTTAAAGGGGAAATAGTTGCCATGGCGGGCGCCGGTTTTAACCATAACCGGATCGTAGAGAATTTGTCGGGTGAATGTTACATTGCTTTCAAAGGCAAATCCTGCCAGACATTTTCAAGCGATATGCGGCTGCATATTCCTTTAAGTGGATTGTATACTTACCCGGACCTTGTTGCTGTTTGCGGGCCAATTGAATTCCTGGACGACAAGGAGGATACGATTCTTAATCCGGTAAGCATTTTCGAAGTATTGTCACCTAGCACTTCGGGTTACGACAGAGGTGAGAAATTTCACATGTACCGGAGCGTTCCGTCATTGAAAGAATATGTTTTAATCAATTCAATGTCAGTTGGTGCGGAGGTTTGGAAGAAAAATGGAGAAGATTTGTGGTACCTTTTTTCTGAGGCCTATAACCTCGAAGGTTCAATTGAAATTCCGGGAATTGGCTTGTCCCTCGAAATGGCCGACATTTATTACAACACCAACAATTTGAAATTCACATTACACCCATAAAACGAAGAAGAGGAAATCACCCGATTTCCTCTTCTTCGTTTACAGCTTATTTCCCCGCCAGCTCTTCCACTTCGAGCATCAGATTTTCCCAATCTTCTGTACTCTGTTCCAGCTTTTGTTTGATATCATTATAGAAACGCTTGACTTCCGTGAGCATCGTCGGATCATTGTAAATCTTCGGATCGGATAACTTTGTTTCCGTCTCCGTCTTCCGGATTTCCAGGTTATTGATCGTCGATTCCAGTTCCTCAATCTGCTTCTGCACCTTTTTTATTTTCTGGGCATCCTCGTTGGAAGGCGCTTTGCCATTACTTTTTGGCGCATTAGCAGGATGCTGGCTATTTTTTTGAGGTGGTGCGCTGCTTACCGTAACTTTTTCACTTACAGCAGACTGCAACCCACGCTCCTCGACCCAAGTCTCATATTCTTCATAAGTACCCGGATATTCCTTGATCTCATGATCCTCGATGTACCAGATCTTGTTCGCAATGTTCTCCACAAAATAACGATCGTGAGATACTACAATGTAGCTGCCCTCGTACTGCTGCAATGCCTGGATCAGAATGTTAACCGACTGCATGTCAAGGTGGTTGGTAGGCTCATCGAGCAGCAGGAAGTTGGCTTGCGAAAGCAATACCTTCGCCAGCGCGACCCGTGATTTTTCCCCTCCTGAAAGTACCTTGATCTTCTTAAAAACATCGTCACCTGTAAAAAGGAAGCATCCCAAAACAGTCCGTAATTCCGTCTCGGTTTTGGTCGGGTTGGCATATTTCAGCTCCTCGATCAGGTTGTGCTGAATGTTCAGCGATTCAAGCTGGTGCTGGGCGTAGAATGTAAATGAAACATTGTGGCCTAGTCTTCTTTTTCCTTCAATCTCCTCAGTACCAGCAACAACACGCAAAACGGTTGACTTTCCGCGACCATTCGCCCCGATGAGCGCAATCTTGTCGCCGCGCTCCATACTGATATTCGTGCCATCCAAAATGACCTTTTCGCCGTAAGACTTGGAAGCATCTTCCAGCTGAAAAACATGCCTGCCAGGCTGCGTCGTAAACTGAAAACGAAAGTGAACTTTTGCATTTTCGTCCACCACCTGATCCACCACGTCCATCCTATCCAGCGCTTTTACACGGCTTTGAACCTGGCGTGATTTGGTTGCTTTTGCTTTAAAACGTTCGATAAAACGCTCTGTCTGGCGAATTTTTGCCTGCTGGTTTTCATAGGCGCCACGCTGAATTTCGTTGCGCTCCTCTTTTTCTTCCAGATAGTAAGAATAGTTTCCAGCATAGTAATTCAGCTTTCCACCCGACACTTCTACCGTCGTATCTATTGTATTATCAAGGAATTGCCTGTCGTGAGAAACCACAATCACCGCACCCTCGTAAGTCTGCACATACTTTTCAACCCACTGAATAGAAGGTAAGTCAAGGTGGTTAGTAGGCTCATCGAGCATCAGGAGCGAAGGTTTTTGCAGAAGCAGCTTCGCCAACATTACCCGCATTCTCCAGCCCCCGGAAAACAACCTGAGCGGCTGGTGCAAATCGGTTGTCGAGAAACCCAGACCTTCTAGGATCGCCTCTGCTTTGGATTGCACCGAATATCCGTCCAGCGCCTCGAATTCATCCTGCACCTTCGCCAGCTTATCCACTAGCGCATCGGTATAATTATGCTCCATGTCATGCAGGATCTTGTCGATCTGCGTCTGGAGAATGTTCTGTCTTTCAAAAGCCTGCATTGCTACCGAAAGGATCGAATCGTCACTTTGGTAGGAGAGGAGGTCCTGGTTCAGAAATCCTATCGTGCAATCCCCGGCCTTGGAAATGTTACCGCCGTCCGGCTGGAATTCCCCATTGATCATCCGGAGCAATGTCGATTTTCCAGTTCCGTTCAGACCGATCAGGCCAATTTTCTGTTTGGGTTTTATATGTAGCGAGGCGCCGTCGTAAAGCGCGCGGTCGCCTAAATAATAGCTGAGGTTCGTAATCGCGATCATAGCTGCAAAGGTACGGGTAAAGATGCAGATAGTAAAAGTGCAATTGTTGGAATAGTGATAAACCAATCCTTATACCGCCGCGATGTTGCCGGATTTGATGTAAATTTGAGATATGAACGACCTCTTTCCCATCTTTATTAAACTGCAAAACCTTCAAACTTTAATCGTTGGCGGAGGTTATGTGGGTTTGGAAAAAATTACGGCGGTACTGCAAAATTCTCCGCTGGCAAATGTGACACTGGTTTCGCCCGAAATCAGGCCGGAAATCCGGGAACTCGCAGCATCGAATTCCCGAATTAATCTAATTGAGCGGAAATTTCAGGATGTGGATCTGGCAGGAAAAGATCTGGTGCTGGTAGCGACAAATGATAAGGAAGAAAATAAGCGGATTGCGCAAGTGGCCCGTGAAAAACACCTACTTGCCAATGTTGCGGATACCCCTGATATCTGCGATTTCTATCTTTCGTCGGTCGTCCGGAAAGGTAATCTCAAAGTGGCGATTTCAACCAACGGAATGTCGCCGACATTCGCCAAGCGATTGAAGGAAGTGCTGGGCGAGGCGCTGCCCGACAACCTGGAAACTGCGATGGAACAACTCAAAGCCGTCAGGGATATGCTGCAGGGCGATTTTGCCTATAAAGTCGACGAGCTTAACCGCATTACTTCCGTGCTGACTGAGAAAAAACCTGGACTTGAAAAATAGACAGTTAAGCATACTTGCGGTTAAAATGTTTTCGTTTTTTACCTCGATAATGCGTATTATTGAATCAGTTAAAATCTAAATGCCGCGTCCGCGGAAACCCGTTCACTTTGATTTAGACCTATACCCAGATATATGAATCTTTTCTACCGGATCAGTGGCCAGAGTCGGCACTTTGCATTGCTTCTTGCTATCCTTCTCTTATCAATACCATTTCTCCCCGCAACATTTGCTGCAGATATTGACATTAAGGGTACTGTCAAAAGCAGTTCTGGCGAAACACTCATCGGCTCGACCGTTCGCATAAAAGGTTCACAAAAAGGTACTGTCACCAACGAAAGAGGCGAATTTGTTCTTCAGGGTGTGAGCGACGCAGCTACTTTGGTCGTAACGATGATCGGTTTTTTACCCAAAGAAGTGAAAGCTGCTCGGGTCATGACGATCGAGTTATCTGAGGATGCAGTCGGTTTGCAAGACGTGGTTGTGACTGGTTTTCAGCAGATTGACAAAGATAAATTTACCGGCTCCGCAGTAACATTAAAGGTTGATGACGTCAAAATCGACGGCTTGCCGGACGTAAGCCGCATGTTGGAAGGCCGGGCTGCCGGGGTTTCTATCCAAAATGTTTCGGGAACATTCGGGGCGGCGCCGAAAATCAGGATACGCGGCGCGACTTCTTTAAATGGGGATAACAAGCCGCTCTGGGTAATTGACGGGGTTGTTCAGGAAGATATCGTGAACATTTCCAATGACCAGCTTTCCAGCGGCGACCCGACAACATTGCTAGGTTCGGCGGTAGCGGGGCTTAACCCCAATGATATTGAGACATTTGACATTCTGAAAGATGCCGCTGCGGCAGCATTATACGGAGCCCGTGCAATGAATGGTGTGATTGTGATCACGACCAAGAAAGGTAAAAGCGGCAAACCGACCATCGCTTACTCCGGAAATTTCAGCACGCAGCTTACCCCTTCTTACCGGAATTTTAACATCATGAATTCCGCGCAGCAAATGTCCGTGCTGGGCGAATTGGAGCGCAAGGGATACCTCACTTCCAGCATTCTTTCACAGCCCGATTACGGTGTTTACGGGAAATATTACAACTCGCTGAACGGTGATGCCGAAGGAAATTTCCTGCTGGAAAACACGCAACAAGCCAAGAAAGATTACCTGATGCGCTACGCCAGGGCCAATACCGACTGGTTTGACGTTCTTTTCAAGCAAAACTTCATTCAGGAACATTCACTCAGTGTTTCTTTCGGAACTGATAAGTCAAATTCTTATGCGTCAGTAAGTTATCTAAATGATAATGGCTGGACGATTGCTGATAAAGTAAAGCGGTATACATTCAATTTTAAAAATACTTACCAGGTTTCTGATAGGGTCAACATTGGAATTTCAACATTGGCTTCGGTACGCAGGCAGCAGGCGCCGGGTTCACTGAGCCGCAGAAGCAACCCCGTAGAAGGTAAGTACGACCGCGATTTTGACATTAACCCTTTCAGCTACGCCCTTAACACCAGCCGGACTTTGACGGCTTATGATGAAAACGGCAACCTGGAATATTTCAGACGGAATTTTGCGCCGTTTAACATTGTCAACGAGCTCGCTAACAACAAGATAAACCTGACGCTGGCCGACATTAAGTTGCAGGGAAACCTTTCCTATAAAATCACCGACCACATCAGCTACGACTTCATCGGTGCGCTGCGCTACATTCAAACCGGCCGCGAGCATCAGATTAACGAAAACAGTAACATGGCCAATGCTTACCGTGCGGCTGATAATTCGACGATTGCATTGGCTAACAAATACTTATATACCGATCCCGATGTACCCAATGCCTACCCGGTGGTGGTACTGCCGAGCGGCGGTTTTTACAACCGGAACGAGGACCAGATGCTTTTTTACAACATCCGGAACAACCTGCGCTTCAACAAAAAAATTGCAGAACGCCACCAGGTGGATCTTTTGGTAGGTCAGGAAATCAAATACACCAATCGCCAGAATTCCAACAATACCGGCTACGGCTTTCAGTATGGCCAGGGCGGTACCCCGTTTGTGGACTACCGGATTTTGAAACAAACCATCGAGAGCAACTTCCAATACTACGGCATGCGGATGGATTACGAACGTTTCGCGGCATTTTATGGAAGCGCCGGGTATACTTTGGATGATAAATACAACTTCACAGGCTACTTCCGCTACGATGGTTCCAATGGGTTTGGTAAATCGGCGCTGGCCCGCTGGCTGCCGACGTATACCATAGCAGGGTCCTGGAATTTCGACCAGGAGAATTTTATGAAGGGTTTCAAATGGCTGAGTATGGGTCGTCTCCGCGCCAGTTATGGACTTTCGGCAGATACAGGCCCGGCCACAAATACGGCTGTTTTGTTCCAAAGCATTATCACCCGCCGGCCTTATACCGACGAAAAAGAATCGGCAATCCAGCTTGCGTCGCTTGAAAACACGGAGCTTACCTGGGAGAAATTGTACAGCGGAAATGTCGGTCTGGATCTGGGGCTTTTCGCCAACCGTATCAACCTGACGGTGGACGGCTACATTCGTAACAGTTTTGATCTGATCGATCAGATTAAAACTTCGGGTATCGGTGGGCAGATTTACAAAGTGGCCAATTACGCGGATATGCAATCTTATGGGGTCGATTTCTCAGTGGATGGGGTACTTTATAAATACCGTGACTGGGATTTCAGATCGAGGATTACAGTCGGTTACGGCCGGACGAGGATCACGAATGTGGACAACAACCCCGGGATTTTTGATCTGGTAAAAGCAGAAGGCGCTAATGTGAAAGGCAAGCCCGTGAGAAGCTTATTTTCCATTGATTACCGCTCTTTGAACCCAAAAACGGGGGTGCCGATATTCTTGAATGAAAATGGTGAAGTAAGTTCCGATGTGTATTTGCAGGACCAGAATGTAAGCTACCTGAAATACGAAGGGCCGGTTGACCCACCACTCACCGGCGGTTTCAACAATACATTGACCTATAAAGACCTGTCCCTGAACATCTTCTTTACTTACCAGGCAGGAAATAAGATCCGCCTCAATCCTTTATACAAAGGAACATTCAGTGATCTGGACGCGATGCCGAGGGAATTTCTGGATCGCTGGGTCATGTCTGGCGATGAAAATTCGACAGCGGTGCCTTCCATTGCGGACAAGCTGGAACAGCAATATCTGGCCGGTACTTATCCTTACAACATTTACAATTATTCTACTGAGCGCGTCGCCAAAGGTGATTTTATCAGATTGAAGTCAGTTTCGCTGGCTTATAAAGTGCCACTTGTTTTGGCTTCCAAATATGGTTTCAAAGGCGCGAGTATCCAGCTTTCGTCCATCAATCCCTGGCTGATTTATGCGGATGCCAAGTTGAAGGGGCAGGATCCTGAATTTTTCAACTCGGGCGGGGTAGCGCAGCCGATACAAAAACAGTTTACAGTAGCACTTAAACTGACATTATAATGAGGGGCCGGATGATTTCAGGAAAAGATTTTACTATGGGTTTTAATATGAAGGCAAATATTTTCAAAAGGATACTTCTGATCATTCCCGTGCTGACTTTGGCGGGTTGCGAAGATTTCCTTTCGACCGAGCCGGACAGCACGAGAGCCACCATCACGACACCCAAACAGGTATCGCAGCTGCTCACTACTGCATATCCGCAGGCGAGTTACGTCACGTTTTCGGAAGCGATGAGCGACAATGTTGCCGATAAAGGTACGGGTACGGACGACAGGACAAACCGCGGTTCATTTTTGTTTGAAGCCGTGGAAGCAACTGTGGATCAGCAGGATTCGCCGGATTCTTACTGGGCCGAATGTTACCGCGCAGTGTCGGTAGCAAATGAGGCGCTCGACATTATCAGCAAGGTTTCGAACCCAGATCAGTATAATCCGCAAAAAGGGGAGGCGCTGCTGGCGAGGGCTTATGCACACTTTATGCTGGTCAATTATTTCAGTAAATTTTACGATCCGCAAAAAGACAATTCTTCGCCGGGTATCCCGTATGTTACTGAGCCTGAAAAAGTTGTTATTAAAAAATACGATCGCGGGACAGTCGCATCGGTTTATGCACAAGTTGAAAAGGATTTGCTGGAAGGCTTGCCGCTGATCAGTGACGGCAGCTACACCGTACCAAAATACCACTTCAACCGGGCGGCTGCGAATGCCTTCGCCGCAAGGTTTTATCTTGTTAAAAAAGATTATGCAAAAGTGATTGAATATGCCAACCAGGTATTTCCTGGCGGCAGTCTCGCCGCAAACCTCCGCCCCTGGAACACAACTTATGAAAGCTTGTCGCCGCAGGAGTTGTTCAACACCTATTCCCGCGCGACCGAAAACGCGAACCTGATGCTGGTGGAAACATCGTCCAACTATGGGCGCTATGTGGCCACGTACCGATATGGCATGAATTTCGCAAAGTGGCAGGAAATTTCGGCGGGGGAAGGGATCATCGGCGGATCGGCGAGCTGGACGTTTCCGCTGTATTCGCAGGGCGATAACAATTACCTGATCCCGAAACTGAACGAATATTTTGTGAGAGAATCCGTGAATGCAGAGATCGGTTTTCCGTATGTCATGTTGCCGGTTTTCACGGTAGAGGAAGTTTTGTTCAACCGCGCTGAGGCTTACGCTTACCAGAATAACACCGCAGCAGCACTAGCCGACCTGAATACATATGTCAGCAAAAGAGTTGGCAACTATAATGCCGCCACGGATGTAGTGACTACAACCAGCATTGCGAGATATTTTGGAACGTCGGTAGTGAGAACAGGGCTTATCAATACGATTCTGGCTTTCAAAAGAGTTGAGTTTGTACAGGAAGGCATGCGCTGGTTTGACATTCAGCGGTACGGGTTGCAGGTTCAGCATGTGACATTCGGCGGGCAGACCATCACTGTCCCGGCCGACGATCCGCGCCGGGTGCTGCAAATTCCACAATCGGCGACTATTTCGGGTATTGAACAAAATAGCAGGTAACCAGCAAAGAGATGAACATGATTTTTAAACCAATGTATAAACTAATACTCGCGCTGCTTTGCCTGGGCACGACATTGAGTTCCTGCAAAGAGGAAAAGATCGGGGACGTGGAGGACATTCCCGGACTCGGCGGTGATTCCTGGGCGCAGGGACCGGTCGATAAATGGATACTGGACAGCCTGACGACGCCTTACAACATTTCGGCGAAGTATAAATGGGACCAGTTTGAGTTTGCCAACATTACCAAAACGCTTGTCCCACCAGATGAAGCGCAGGTGATCCCGCTGCTGAGTACGATCAAGAAAGCGTGGACATTGCCGTATGTGCAGGAAGCCGGGCAGGTTTTCTATAATAAGTATTCGCCCAAATTTTTCATTCTTTCGGGAAGTAATGAATACAATGCAGAAGGCTCGGTAACATTGGGTACGGCAGAAGGCGGCCGTAAAGTGATTTTGTATGGGGTTAATTTGTTCAAAATCAAAGGTATGGCCGGGTACAATCCGGCGAGGGATTCTTCTTTTGTGAAAGACTGGTTTCTGCATACCATCCACCACGAGTTTGGCCACATTCTGCATCAAACTGTATTATATCCTGTTGAATTCAAGAACATTACGAAATCTTTATATCAGGGAGGAAACTGGATCAACTGGTCGGATGCGGATGCGCGGCGGGATGGTTTTGTGACAGCATATAGCTCTTTCAATTTCGATGAAGATTTTGTGGAAATGATCGCAATGATGCTGACGGAAGGTAAAGTTGGTTTTGATAAAATCGTCAACTCGATCCCGGAAGGCACCAGTCCACGCGGCGTAACGAAAGCGCAGGCGCAGGCTTCGCTGCGGCAGAAAGAGGCGATTGTTGTGGCTTATTATAAAAACACCTGGAAAATAGACTTTTACAGCCTGCAAAAAAGGGTTAGAGGGTCTATGAACAAACTTTTTTAAGACTTACATGAAGAATTCGATATTATACCTGCTGCTTTTGACCGGTGCTTTTTTCTCCTGCGAAAATAGCGATGACACTGTTTTTGAAGAGAGCGCTGACGCCCGACTCAATGCAGCCCTGGCTTCTTACGAAAAGCAACTCGTGGAAGCGACCGACGGCTGGAATGCAGTAATTTATCCCGCAGGCGGCGGCAGTTATGGGTTTTATTTCAAATTCAATGACCAGAACCGGGTCGTCATGTACTCCGATTTCGCGGACGCATCGGCTGGCACCTCCAAGGAAAGCAGCTACCGCCTGAAAGCCGTACAGACGCCCGCATTGATTTTTGATACCTATTCCTATCTCCACGTCTTGTCCGATCCCGACAGCGACGTCAATGGTGGTAATCTGGGCGAAGGTTTGAGATCAGATTTTGAATTCAGCATTTATCCTGATTCTGTAAAAGCTGACCGCATTGCGTTGGTTGGCAGGAAAAATCAAAGCAGGCTGGTACTTACCAGGGCAACTTCGGCGCAAGCTACGGCCTACACCAGCGGAAATGTTGCTAAAAGTCTGTTGTTCAACAACATTACCAAATACCAGACTTATTTCAAGCGCGTCACACTTGGAGCCACTACCTACGAAATTACGTTAAGCCAAAATGCCAGGACAATCAAGCTGAGCTATCTCTCCGGGACCACTGCCAAAACATTTACTACGGGATATTATTTCGGCGCAGACGGGCTCACATTTGTTACGCCCCTGGTGAATGGTTCGCAGACGATCACAGGTTTCAGTAATGTTAACTGGAATGCGAATTCGGTGCAGCTGAGTTTTTCAGGCGGTGGTGCTACCGGTACGGTTACCACGGCTACCAAGCCACTGATAGTGGATGTGACCGCTTCCAAAAGATGGTGGCAAAAGCCGATCGATTCAGGCGGTGAGTGGCGCACATTGGATGCATTTCATATCAATGGTGTCGATGACGCCTACGGTGTAAAGGACCTCAAATCCGACGCCGATGAATATGTTTTCTTTGTGTATCAACCAGGTTATAATGCCAAATATGATGTGTTTGCGCCCGTTTTCTATTCGGCATCTGCTAATCAGCTTTTATTGAAATATGGTTATGCACCCGCTGTTCCTTCATTTTTGTCCGATGGCCGCGTCGTGTTTTCCGAATATGGAACACTCGGGCCCGCGCCTACAACCGGCGCTGCCGCAAATTCTGCCAAGCTGCTTTATGATACCAGCGGCTTTTATTTAATCCAAACCTCAGACGAAACGTATGATATGGTAAGCGCCAAAGATGCCAAGGCGTGGATCAGCTGGCAGTAAGAATTAGCTTTTAAATAATTAAAATATAGCCTTAAAAGAAAGAAGCACTTCCATAACGGAAGTGCTTCTTCTATTTTGAAACAATACTTAAATGCCGGTTCCCTTAGTTATAACCTTCATTTTGTACCAAAGCTTTGTTCACGTCCGTCTCTCTCTGCGGAATTGGCAGGATCAGCCTTGGTGAGTTATAAGGCAGCGCGCCGATGTTCATCTTGTTACGTCTCAGATCGTGGAGCATGTGGCCTTCGAAAGCAAGTTCGAGGTGGCGCTCTTTGAGGATAGAAGCGAGCGTTACCGAAGTTGCCGCTTTCAATTTAGCCCTGGTTCTGATCGCATTAATGTCCGCCAGTGGTGTCGCACCCACATTGGTACCTAGTCGGAAATTTGTTTCGGCACGGGTCAGGTACATTTCAGCTAACCTGAATTGAAGCACGTTACTAAACTGATCCAAGTATTTCTGCGTGAAGGTATTGTTGGTAGGCGTTACAAAAAATGCCCCTCTCGCGTCCCCGGCTTCATATAATGCACGGTGTTTTGGCAAAACCCTGATATCACCACGGCCCGCAGTTCCCACAATCGAGCTGATGGTGGTGCCGAAGTACGTGTTCATATCGTTCACACCGTCCTGCTGGGTTACGATCATCGAGAAAATGTACTCCTCAGGATTCGCGCCGGCATTGTCCAGGAATGTGAAGAACAAGGATTCAAACGTCGGGTTCAGGCTGAATGCGCCTGATTGAATAACGCTGTTAGCTTCGTCACGCGCGGCGGCAAAGTTGGATTGCATCAGATAAACCCGCGATAGCTGCGCCATGGCCGCATATTTTGTTGCGTAAATGCTGTTTTCTTCGGGTAGCAAAGTTTTGGCAGCAGTAAGGTCCTCGATCGCCTGAGCATATACTTCTGCTACGGAATTACGCGGTACATCGTCTTCGTCGGTTACGCTGCGGGTAGGTTTCAGTACAATAGGTACACCCGGATTGGCCGCATTGTCGCCATCGCCCCAGGTTCTTGCATACAGGCGTACGAGGTCGAAATACAAGGAGCCGCGGATAAATCTTGCCTCTCCTTCAATGCGTTCCTTTTTATCCTCGTCCACGATATCCAGCGCCGAGAGCACATTGTTGCAGCGGTTGATCGCCACATAGGCGCCGGCCCAACTGTTTGCCGCACCCACATTGGCGGTCGTCATTTGCTTGTTATACATTTCCAGCAAATTCTGGAAAGTACCGCCAAAGCCGAGCTCGTCGCTGTTGCCCAGCAACTCGGAAGTGTACTGGAAGCCACCGCCGTACACATCGGCATCCTGCAAGCCGTCGTAACATCCGATCAATGTTACTTCTACGTCGCGGGAAGTACTTAAAGCCGCGTTTTCGTCGATACTCTGGGTTGGGGCAACGTCAAGTTTGCTGTCACAACCACTCATTAGAAATAGTCCGGCAGCGAGCGCCAGAGCATATATAGACAGGTTCTTTTTCATAGTTTGTAATAAATTGGCTTAGAAACCGATATTGATACCAACAAGCAAAGTGCGTGGCTGAGGGGCAGTGTAAAAGTCATTTCCCAAAGCAAATTTCAAATCTTTCGCACTCATATCATCCGTACTCACCTCGGGGTCCCAGCCTTTGTAATTGGTAAATGTTGCCAGGTTCAAAGCAGAAGCGTAGATCCTGACGCGGTCCATGCGGATCTTTTTTAGCAGGCTTGAAGGCAATGTGTAACCCAGCGTCATGGTGCGCAAACGGAGGTAGGAACCGTCCAGGATGTAGCGGGTAGATGCCTGGTTACCGTTTCCTCGGTAAAAACGTGCCTCAGGAACATCGGTGTTGGGATTCTCCGGCGTCCAGGCATTCAGCTGGTCGGCGGTTTGGTTATCCTCGTAAATTCCGTTGGCGGAAGAGTACTGGCCCACACCGTAAAAGTTGATCTTGTTGCCGCTCACGCCATTGAAAAACACGCTCAGGTCGATGCCTTTGAAAGAGAATGTATTGGTGATACCACCCACGAATTTTGGGTTTGGATTACCTGCCACCACTCTTTGTGCGCTGTTATAACCACTGTTTGTAACCGTGCTGCGGTCCAGTGCGCCATCGGTACCCTTTGTGTTTTTGTAAAACAATGCATCACCATTTGCGGGATCAACACCTGCGTATTCAACTGTGTAAAAAACACCTACGGGCTGGCCTTCCATCACGCGGCTCATGCTGCGGATACCACCCTCGATGATCTGTCCCTGAATGTCGATCACCTTGTTTTTGTTGGTCGCAATGTTGAAAGAGGTGTTCCATTTAAATGTTCCAACCAGGTTTTGCGTATTTACCACAAACTCCCAGCCTTTGTTTTGGAGCTTACCAACATTCGCGAACTGGGACGAAAATCCGGTCGTGTTCGGAACGTTTACTTCCAGCAGCAGACCTTTCGTTTTCTTTACGTAATAGTCGATCTCACCATTTATACGGTTGTTGAACAAACCAAAATCAACCCCAAAGTCAGTTTGTCTTGTTGTTTCCCATTTCAAATTAGGGTTACCCAGCTGCGAAGGACGCTGACCCGCCTGACCTGCATAACCTGCATCACCCGAGAACAATCCCAGCTGCGGGAAGTCACCGATCTCCGAGTTACCAGTAGAACCAATGCTGCCGCGCAGTTTCAGGAAGCTCAATGTCGGGTTGTTTTTAAGGAAATTTTCCTCTGTCAAAACCCATCCTGCCGAAACAGACGAGAAGGTACCGTAGCGCGAATTAGCTCCGAAACGCGACGATCCGTCGATACGTGCACTGGCAGAGATCAGGTATTTGTCTGCAAACTTGTAGTTCAAACGCAGGAAGTAGGAGAGGAACCGATAGTTGGTTTCACTGGAACTACCACCCGATTTCGTAGCCGCACTCGCGATTTTCTTGTAAGAGTCAGACGGGAACTGAGTTCCTTCCACAAAGCTGAATTTGCTTTGCGATTGCTGGTAAGACATCCCCAATGTACCATTGAATGTATGTGCACCGAATGCCTTGTCGTATGAGAAAAAGTTGTTGGTGTTATAATTCGTTACGAATGTGCCGTAGTTGTTACCCAAACCACTGCTCGCTGTGCTCACGTTCCGTACGTTCTGGCTTTGGTAGTAACCTTCCTCGTTTTGATTTAAAAGGTCGATACCCAGCTCACTTCTGAATTTCAATTCCGGCGTAAAGCTGATCTGCGCGAATGCATTGGTCAGGTTGCGGAATGAAGTTGCTGTGAAGCTCGCGTAGTTGATCGAAATCATCGGGTTGAAATACAGCGGAACATTCACGTCACCCGGGGGTGTTCCGGTCGGCAAGCCAGTTGCAGGATCTGTAAATGGCGTAAGTGGCGTCAAAGCAGCCATTTGCACAGGATTGGAAAATGCATTATCACCCGGCAAACGATGGTTGATCGTCCGCGCCAGGCCCATCGACAAGCCGATCTGCAACCATTTTGAAGCCTGGTGGTCCAGGTTCATACGTGCCGAAACGCGGTTCAGTTTGTTGCCGATCACGGTTCCGGTCTGATCCATATATTGACCTGACAAAAAGAATTTGGTCTTTTCATTTCCACCATTCAACTGAAAATCCAGCTGCTGCATCGGGCCTTTTTTGAAAGCCTGATCCTGCCACAGATATTCCTTCTGATTGGGCGTGTTATAGGTACCTAAGCTGTAATAGTCCAGAAATCCGCCAGCGCCCAACATATATTGGGTGTAAGAATCGGGATCAGAAGGATCGACACCATCGATTTTGTCGCGGTTACCAGCGGCCATGGTGTAGAATTTCACGTATTGATCCGCATTCAAAAAGTCCACTCTGCGTGTAGCTTCCGAGGAGCCAATCTGGTAGTTCACGCTCACATTGGTTTTTCCGGCCTTACCACGTTTGGTCGTGATCAGCACCACACCATTTGCTGCACGCGAACCATAAATTGCACCAGCCGACGCATCTTTCAGGATTTCGATAGACTCAATGTCATTGGAGTTGATATCTGCCAGCGGGTTGGTTGCGCCACCATTGTTACTCAGGTCGGTAGTGGTAATCGGCATACCGTCAACCACATACAGTGGCTGGCTGCTTGCGCTGATCGACGAGTTTCCGCGGATACGGACATTGATCGCCTGTCCCAATTTTCCTGAACCGCTATTGACATATACGCCCGCAGCACGTCCCTGCAAAGCCGCATCGACACTCGCGACGGGCATGTTCTGAATTTCGGAACCCTTTACCTGGGCAATGTTACCCGTCAAATCACGCTTGATCTGCGAGCCGTAACCCGTCACAACGATTTCATTGAGGCTGCGCGAATCGCTTATTAGCTTGACATTCACCTCGCTCTGACTTCCCACGGTAATCTCCTGCGCCACCATTCCCACGAAACTGAAAACAAGTACGGATGTTGATGAAGGGACGTTGATGGCGTAATTACCCTCTGCGTCAGTTTGGGTCCCGGTCGTGGACCCTTTCAACTGGATCGATGCGCCCGGCAGGCCGGAATCATCGTCAGTCGTTACTTTTCCAGTGATTCTCATGTCCTGTGCGGCGGCAGGAAGCCATGTAACCACGCACATCAAGAATGCAAAAAGCAAAGATTTGTTCATGAACGTTAGTTTTGTTAATACGAAGTTTTCTAAAACAAAGATAGGCTTAATGCAAAGTCAACCAAATTATGTTGCGACTTATTTCAATATACCTATGCTAAGATTTTGTTACTATTTTTTGAAATAAATTCACTTTCCCGCGCTGGAACCGCGGTTGCTACTTTTTAGAGAAGTTGGAGGGGGATTGCGCTAAGTTAAGAAATTGGATTTTTTTACCAATACTTCCCTTTCTGAAATCGAAATAAAAATCCGCGCAATGTGATGAGAATGTGATTAATAACGGTAGCCGGAAGACCGAAATGTTTGCGCAGAACAGCAAACCGGTCGATGAGGGAGCGGCGGTGATTCTGGACCGACAGTCCGCCGGTCAGATAATTGCATAAAACAAAAGGCAGAAATGTTGTTCTGGTGGCAACTTTTAGGCAATCGATTTCCCAGCCAATGTCGGCGCTCAGATTGGTATCATCATACAGCGGCGCAATGTCTTTTCTGACAATAAATGCCTGGTGACAAACTTTCATCCCCAGCGCAAAATCCTGCCATTTGAGGTTTGCAGGCAGTTTATGCGGGGTAGCAACACTTCTTAAACCGATCTCGCTGCCATCTTCCCGGACCATCATGGCGTCACTGTAATATACGTCATCGCCTTTTTCCAATGCAGGCAGGAGATTCGAAAGAACATTTGGGTCGCGCATTTCATCGCCGGCATTCAAAAACCAGATGTATTTCCCAGTTGAGAGCCGGAGACCTTTATTCATTGCATCATACAAGCCACTGTCTTTTTCAGAAACAATTTTTGAAACAACATCCTCATATCCGCCTGCAATCTTCAAGGTTTCGTCCCGTGATTTGCCATCAATGATCAGGTATTCAATGAGATAAGGTTTCGTCAAAACTTTCAGCGCATTTCGCACGCTTTGCAATGTGCGCCCGAGATATCGCTCCGCATTAAACGTGACGGTTACAATCGTGAGCAGCGGCCTATCCATGCAGCAGGGATTCGTAAAGTTGGAGATATTGGGCCGTCACAACCGGCTCAGCGTATGAGGCAAGCACTTTTTCTCGCGCATTTTCAGAAAGTTTGCCATTTACATTGTGATCCAAGACCCACTGAATGCCCACTGCCAGGTCGGGTATTGATTTTGTTTCTGCGACGAATCCATTTACCTGATGATCAATCATTTCCGGAATCCCGCCCGTCGCAAAACCTACCGCGGGTGTCCCGCAGGACATTGCTTCCATGACGGTATTCGGCAAATTATCTTCCAACGACGGCACGACGATCATATCAGCAGCATTATACGCGTCGACCATCTCTTCGGTTTTCGTGATTTTGCCAAGATAATGTACCGGAACTGGGAAATCCTGAAAAACCTGCGGATTGGCTTTTCCAAAAATCAATACTTCCAGATCATTAAACCGCGTATCGATCCTGGTCAGCGCTTCTTTGAAATACAAAAAACCTTTCCTGGGGTCCTGCGTATTGGCACCAGCAAAAAGGACCAGCTTTTTATCAGTAGGTAAGTCCATTTTCTGCCGGATTTCGGTTTTTTTCAAAGGCTGGAATAGGGTAGTATCAATGCAGTTGGGGATACTCTGTGACTGAATTTGCTTAGTGAGCGCGGCGGTTTTTACAATGTTGTCCAGCCAGTTACTTGGCGAGATCAATGCCATTTTCGCCAAATCATAAATCCGCTTTTTTGCTTCAAATTGGGAAAATGAAATGTCGTAGCGGTCCGGTTTGGCGAGAAACGGGCAGTAAGAACAATGTGACACGTAATGGTCGCAGCCGCGATTATAGTGGCAGCCGCCGGTGAATGTCCACATATCATGCAAAGTCCAGACGATTGGCTTATCCAAGGAAAACAACTTTTCCAGCGACGCAAGAGACAAAAAACCGAAGTTAACCCAGTGTAAGTGAATGATATCGGCCTGCAAAACCAGCGGATGCTGGCTAATATCCGCGCCGACCGCGGCGGGTGAAAATGCAAACCGGACGCGCTTATCTTTTTCCTGCGGTAAAAAATAGAGTCTTTCCGCCACAAATCGGCCCCAGGCTTTTCGGTTTTTCCAGGAAGTATTAGCCAGCGGCGTCACATTTTTCTCGGGAAACTGGGACGTGTGCACCATCATATTCGACTCAATACCAGCTTTTAACAGTGCCCGGTGTAACCTGGTTGCCGCCACGCCGGCCCCTCCTTCCAAATGAAATGTACTTAAATGAAGTACCATGTAAATTGCCTGTTGACGTATTTTTGCCGGAGGTAGTCCAAGAGCGAACCGGGTAAAATTAATAGTTATGCGGTTAAATAATTTTTATTCCTTAAAACTATCTTTATCCGAAATTAAGTAATCCCGGGACGATGTCTAACGAAAAGCGGAGCCACGAGGCGCATTCTGAGTGGTACGAAGTGCAATATGCAACCAGTGAGGCGAAGGATAGGGCGATTGAATTGTGGGAGTACGACAATGCAAACAAGACGATCAACCACTGGATCCACCAGCGCCAGCTAGCGCTGACCGATCCTTTTGTCAACGAGCCAAAATCTTGGCTGACAGTAGGTGACGGTTATGGATTCGATGCCAATCATTTCTTCAAAAAAGGCCTGGATGTGACAGCTACCGACATTTCAGGAACATTTCTGCCGCTTTCAAAGTCGAGGGGTTTTCTGAATAAATATTCCATCGAGAATGTTGAAAAGCTGAGTTTCGCTGATGAAAGCTTTGATTACATTTTTTGCAAAGAGGCCTATCATCATTTTCCAAGACCGTATCTGGGCGTTTATGAAATGCTGCGTGTCGCGCGGGAAGCTGTCATCCTCGTAGAACCCCACGACCCGATTTCCAAAATGCCCTTTTTGCTAGCATTAAGGAATATTTTTGACCGCTGGGACACTTCACTTTTACAGAAATACTGGAAAAACAGATACTCCTTTGAAACAGTTGGAAACTACGTTTTCAAACTTTCGGAGCGTGAAATGGATAAGCTGGCCAACGGTATGGGACTGCCGGCCGTGGCATTCAAAGGCATCAACAACAACTATTATCATCCTTCATATAGCCAGGAAAAAGCAGATAACTCTTCTGCGGCCTTCCGCAAAATCAGTCGCAAACTGGCTTTTCATGATTTCCTGGTAAAATTTTCGCTCATGCCATCGCAGGTTTTGTGTGCTGTCATTTTCAAGAAATTACCTTCTCCGCAAGTGATGGAAGCCATGAAAGCGCAGGGTTTTCAGGTTCATATTTTTCCTTTGAATCCGTATGCGAGCTGAATCTTGAGATCACAAACTGTGATCTCAAGATTCACTATTTACTATTTACATTATCGGACATTGCGACTCTACTTCAATCTTGAGGTCACAATTTGTGACCTTAGACATTTTACTTTCTCAAAAACCGATCTGATTTCTGTCAGATTGAGGTGAATCCAGGAGATATTTTAGCGCCTGATGAATGTCTTCAAACTTGACATGCATTTCGTTTTCCAACTTTTCGATCCGAATTTTAAGCTCTTCCGAATCAAGATAATGCTGCCGAATCATGACAAAGGCGCGCATGATCGCAATGTTTACTTCCATCGCTTTCTTGCTTTTGAGCACACTGGAAAGCATGGCGACGCCTTGCTCCGTAAATGCGAAGGGTAAGTATTTGCTATAATTTCCACGACCAATCTCTAAGGTCACAATTTGTGACCTTAGAGATTGGTATTCTTCCTTAGTCAGTTCAAACATAAAATCATCCGGAAAGCGATCGAGATTCCGTCTGACAGATTGTTTTAAGACTTTTGTCTCAACTCCATATAATTCCGCGAGATCAAAATCTAACATTACCTTAAACCCCCGAATTGTTAAAACCTTCTCCTGAATGACTGCTAGTTGCATAACGATGTTGTTAAAGAGAGACCACTTTAATGCAGTACGCTTGCATTCCACATTGGTAACGGAAGTTTCTCAGATTTTTTGTCGGGGTAAATATTCCTAGT
This sequence comes from Dyadobacter luticola, assembly GCF_005860805.1. Taxonomy (GTDB): domain Bacteria; phylum Bacteroidota; class Bacteroidia; order Cytophagales; family Spirosomataceae; genus Dyadobacter; species Dyadobacter luticola. Next base: position 1,251,622 of record NZ_VCEJ01000004.1, read on the forward strand.
TTTAGGGCTTGTAATAGATGTAAATCCTGATGCTAACAGAACCCGGAAAGAGAATTGCAGTGATTGGACTTGGCTATGTGGGGCTGCCGCTCGCTGTCGCTTTTAGTAAAAAATATGAGGTGCTTGGGTTCGACATCAATCCGGTGCGGGTGCGTGAGTTGAAGGAAAATTATGATGGTACCCGGGAGGTCTCTGAGGAAATATTGGAAAATGTGGCGAACCTGCGTTTTTCGGACAGTGAACAGGATTTACAGGAATGTAACATCTTCATAGTCACGGTGCCCACGCCCGTGGATCATTATAAAAAGCCTAACCTGGTTCCGCTGCTGAATGCCAGCGCAATGATTGGGAAAGCATTGAAAAAAGGTGATTTCGTGATCTATGAATCGACGGTTTATCCGGGCTGTACCGAGGATGATTGCGTGCCGGTGCTGGTCAGGGAAAGCGGACTGACATTCAATGTCGACTTTTTCTGCGGTTACTCCCCTGAGCGGATCAATCCAGGGGATAAAGTAAATACATTGACCAAAATCAAAAAAGTGACGTCGGGCTCTACGCCGGAAGCGGCGCGGATCATTGATGAACTTTATGGGTCTGTGATTGACGCGGGGACTTACCTGGCGTCCAGCATTAAAGTAGCCGAGGCTTCGAAAGCGATTGAAAATGCGCAGCGGGATGTCAATATTTCCTTTGTCAACGAGCTCGCGCTGATTTTTGATAGGATGGATATTGATACCACCGAGGTACTAGAAGCCGCAGCGACAAAGTGGAATTTTTTAAAATATAAACCGGGACTGGTTGGTGGACATTGCATCGGCGTCGATCCTTACTACCTCGCTTACAAGGCCGAATCGCTGGGTTATCATCCGCAGGTGATCCTTTCGGGACGGCGGGTGAATGATACGATGGGGATTTTTGTGGCGAACAAGCTGGTCAAGCTCATGATCAGGAAAGGGCATAAAATTGAGGGTAGCCGCGTGTTGATTCTGGGCATCACATTCAAGGAAAACTGTCCGGATATCCGAAATACGCGGGTTACGGATGTTTATCGCGAGTTGAAGGATTTTGGAATGCAGGTGGATGTCCACGATCCCTGGGCCGACCCCGCGCAAGTAGCCCGGGAGTACAACATTGAGTTAACGGATAACCTGCTGGATAAGTATGAGGCAGTACTCGTCACAGTAGCCCACGATGCTTTTCAAACACTTGACTTCAAGAAATTTACCAATGATAATTCAGTGATTTTTGACCTGAAATCGATCTTGCCGAAAGAAATGGTAGATTCCCGGCTCTGAGAAATTATTCGCGCCAGCCGAAAATGTTGAGCTGCAAATCCATCACATCATTGCCGCGGTAGCGATGGTTGGTGAAGGGTTTCAGGCGATGCTGGTTAGTATCGATATAATATCTGAAACCGCTTTCTTCAAAGATTTTAACAACATTGGCCAGGTCCTGAATATGACCAATATAAGAGTGGAATTCCACGAAAAGGTTCTGGACATGGCCGAGCGCATATTTGCAATCGGTTAACACGTCATTTTCAGCGCCTTCAATGTCGATCTTTAAAAAATCAATGTGGGTTTCGCGCAGCAGATAATCCTTTAAACGCACCGAAGGAATTTTCTTTTTCTCTGCGACCGAATAGATGGAAGACGAATCCGCATCTTCACTGCCGAACCAGATCCCATTTTCATCCGTCCAGACTGCCTTATCCACGATCTCCACATCGGCAATGTTGTTTTCCTGAAGATTCGATTTCAGCAAGGCTGCAATGCGTGGCTCGGCTTCAAAAGCGGTTATCTGCGCGTCAGGAAACAGTTTTTTGAAATATAAAATACTCATCCCGACATTGGCACCGCAGTCGAAAATGACGGGCGCGGCGGAGGGGGCTTCGAAATAGTAAAATTCGTCGGCGAAAATTTCCTTGTGCTGCCACAGAAACGACATCACATCCGGCACCTGCAACTTAAAATTCCCGAACTGCACTTTCTTCATCGTGTGCCGCGGACTGTTTCCATACTTGAAAAGCAGGCCCATAAATTCCCTGTTGGCGGCATCGCCGAGTGCGTGATAGGGTTCTTTCAACAAATAGCGAAGCCAGTACATAGTTGCAGTTTCGATCAGATCCGGTATTTGATCCAATTTTTGATTTTTACCTGAAAAGGCAAATTGTAATAATTACGGAATATTTCAATGATCTGTTTGTCGGGTTGCAGGTCGGGGTCCAACGTAATGTGCCCCTCTGCCATTTCGCGTCCGTAAATGCCCGACTTAAATGTAAAATTGGTCCCGCTGCCATCCGTGCCAATGTTTTTGATTTTCGAGCGGACCGGGTAAAGGCCGTATGCATTGTTTTTGTGCTGCGCATAAGTCCAGCGGATGGCCCACGAGTCGATGATGCCTTGCTGCTGTTTCTGCAACATGGGCCAAAGGTCGCTTCCGCCCGTGGCCAGCCTTTTTTTACTTCCCGAATCTTTTTTTAATGTTGAAAAATCACTGACATCCCAGTCTGCTTTCTGCCATTTTGCTGCCCAGGTGCCCCAGCCCCAGGAGCTGGCCCGCGGGGCGAGGTAAGCGCCATGTTTCAGGTTTTCAGGAAGTTGCAGCGGGGGAGTGTAGCCGGAAATGGAGAAAATATCCTGCCGCGATTCGTACATTGTCAGCGCTTCATTCATGAAATCAAGAAAATCGACGGTACTCAGCATATCATCTTCCAGCACGATCACTTTGCCGAAACGCCCGACAATGTCGCTGACGCCGCTGATGACAGAATTGGCCAAACCTTTATTTTGCTCGGCTTCAATAATGTAAATTTTTTTGAAACCTTTGATTTTGGGCAGATATGCGCGGATTTCCTTGATCAGCGGAATGTCCGACTCTTTTTTGGGGCCGTCGGAAAAAACAAATAATTCACTTCGCGGGGCAAGTACATTGGCTTGCAGGGATTCTATGGTCTGTTTTAAATGCCAGGGGCGGTTATAACAAAACAATACAATCGGCGCTAATGAATTGATATGACCCATTTTAAGCCTTAAATGCGTCGATGATCAGCGATGTGTAAACCAGCTTCCCGTCCTTGTTCCGCGCATCATGGTCGGCTGAGCGGCGGATCATACCATCTTCCGGGTTCCAGGGGTTTTTGTGGAATTTTCCCTGCTCGTCGTAGTATTCGATGGGCACCACTTTGAAACCGATGTCCTGCAAAAAGCCGGACATTAACTGGTAGTTATACAGGATCTTATGATCGTCGGCGCCATTTCCGGTACCGCCCGGTTTCACGTAATCAATGTATTCTTCGAAAGGATTATAACCGTCCGGCACTGCCACACGCAGCCGCCCGCCAGATTTTAAAAAGGTATAGCAATTTTTAAAAGCCAGTTTTCCTTCTTCCGGCGTCAAATGTTCCCAAACGTGCTCGGCGAGGATTTTATCGATGGAATTTTCTTCAAAATACTTCTCCCAGTCGCTCTTTTTCAGCAGGTTCAATGTCTCAATATCCGAATGTATCCAGCCTTTGTAAACGGAATACATCGAGCCTACCACCATATTAATCGGCTTCGACCGGTCGTACGTCGTGAGCTGGTACCGGCTGAAAGGTTCTTTTAAAAGACCTGCTACTATTTTTTGTTTTAAAGACATGTAATCCAAAGAATTTACGGCTGCTGAAAGTCGGTCAGCCAAAGATACAAAAGTTGGCCGTGCTACTCTTTCATCCTTAAAATACCGGTTTTGAAAAAATGCCATCCTGCGTTAAAACCGGCCGAAATGTCTTCCGAGATTTTCCAGGCCAAAATACCGCCGCCAAAAATCACCGCCACAATCACCGACCGCAGTAGCATATCTATTAATGTTAGAGTCAGATTTCCGGGTGCAGGTTTTGGAATGAAAAACACCACCGCGTAAGCCAGCAGCGCCAGGGCGAGCACTTTGGCCGTAGCCACCGTAAAAGGCTGGATGCCCATTTTACTTTTGATAAAAAACAACTTGACCAGATTATAAGTAACCGTAGAAAATAAAGCTGCGGCGGCGGCACCATTGTAACCGTAAAGCGGGATCAGGAACTGGCTGCTGAATAAGATCAGGACCGTGAAAAAAAGCATGAAAACAATGTCGAACCTGTAAAACCGCGAGTTGGTCAGGATTTCGGAATTCAGGCCCGTCATCATATCGGCAATTCTTGACACGCCGACCATCAGTACCACCCATTTTCCCTGAGAATAAATGTCGGATTTGGGAATAATGCTGAAAATGGAATCAATGTTGGCCCAGATGCCGAGGAAAAGGAATGAGCCTATAATGAAGAGGTTCAATGACGATTTTTTGTAGATCGTGTCAATGTGTGCGATGTCGTTTCTGGCGTAAGCTTCGGAGATAATCGGCGCGCTGATCATCACAATGCTGTTTCTGGGAATAGAAATCACCAAGGCGATGCGGGACGCAATGTCAAAAATCGCGGTACTGCCCAGGCCTCCTTCGAAGGCGGGAAGAAGCACTTTTTCAATGTGCGGTAACAAAGCTGCACTCGCGCCGCCTAGCAGTACCCAGAGTCCGTACCGGTACATTTCCTTGAATGCCGGGTGACGGATAAAACCGAAATCGAGGGAAGTATAAAGCCTTTTTTGAAAATATAAATAAATGAGCATCGCCACAATCGCCACGCCGTAGCTGACCACCGTGAGGTTGACCATCGTATCAAACGTGATGATCTTGAAACCGAAAAGTATTACTAAAAGACTGTTAGCCAGGCGTAACCCGACTTCGCGGATTAAAGACGGCACCGCGATCCGGAGATTGATCCTGGAATACGATTCCAGCGCCAGCAAATAAACCATCCCGACCGTGAGCGGAATAAAAACGTAGTAGTACCTGACCAGCATGGGGGAGTGGTCGAGGTAAAATTTCAGGTATAAAGGTTTGAATAAGAGGTATAAAACGACAAATGCGGCAAGTCCGACGAGCGGCGTGACAATGATAAAGGTAAAGAGCTGCCGTCGCGAATCGTGGTCCTGGAAGCGGCTGTGAAACCGCACGGCCACCGAAGGCACGCCCAGCAACGCAAAAGACATATAAATGACGGGGAAAGTGAGGAGCGTGGAGGCATACAAGCCGAGCTGCTCCTGGGTCATGAACTGGTTGTACAGGATCAGGATGTTAAAAATTCCGATGACGACGCCGACGTACGAAACGATAGAACTTTTAAATCCCTGACGAACAATGATCCCCATTGAGGTTTTCTTGATTAAAAGGACGAAATAAGACAAAATCGGTTAGATACCCTACAAGATCGTTTGATCTTATATCCGCGGAATTTCTAGATTTGCCTGATACATTAAAAAAACACACTATTGAAAATCTTCACCATCGTGGGCGCCCGCCCCAATTTCATTAAAGTAGCGCCGCTCCACCGCGAACTCGCCAAACAGGCTGATATAACTTCCAAAATCGTCCATACCGGGCAGCATTTCGATTATTTAATGTCTGGTATCTTCTTCGAGCAGCTTGGTTTGCCCAAGCCGGATTATTTTCTCGGTGTGAGCGAAGGTTCACCCACTGAGCAGACGGCGGAAATCATGCTGGCTTTTGAAAAAGTAGTGAAAACGGATCGCCCCGATTTGGTGATTGTGGTGGGGGATGTGACTTCGACTTTGGCCTGCGCGCTGGTTTGCGCAAAGGAACGTATAAAGGTAGCGCACATTGAAGCGGGACTGCGCAGCGGCGACCGCTCAATGCCCGAGGAAATCAACCGGATCCTGACAGATGCGATTGCGGATGAATTTTTTGTGACAGAAAAATCGGCGGTGGAGAATTTGCTGCGCGAAAATGTTCCGGCGTCCAGGATTCATTTTGTGGGAAACCTGATGATTGACTCGCTGGTGCAATGTTCTGCAAAAATTGATCAGGTGGGTAACATTGAAAAGTTAGGGCTGCTGCCTCAATCCTACATTTTAATGACCATGCACAGGCCAGCCAATGTGGACCAAGTTGATGGACTTTTTAAGATTGTGTCGATTATCCGGGACTTATCAAAATTAAAACAAGTCGTGTTTCCCATGCATCCGAGGACCAGGAAAAAGATAGCAGCATTTGATTTGGAAAAAGATTTTAAAACAGTCAAAAACCTGAAAGTGCTTGATCCACAGGGTTACCTGGAATTTATTGGTTTGCTAAAAAATGCTTCGATGGTCATCACGGATTCGGGCGGTATCCAGGAAGAGGCGACTTACCTAGGCATTCCGTGCATTACTTTGCGCGAAAACACGGAGCGGCCAGTGACGGTGGAGGTGGGTACCAATTATTTAATGCCTGATTTCAATATCGATTCTGTAAAAAACCTGGCGGTCAACATTTTGAGCGGGACATTCAAAAAAGGGGCGATACCAGAATTTTGGGATGGAAAAGCGGCGGAGCGGATTGTGGCGGTCCTAAGAGAAAAGTACATTAATTCGTACGTTTGTGCGAAGTAGGGGCTTACAATGTTGGATAAAATGTTGAAAAAAATAAAAAACGGTGTCTGGGGTTTGCTTAACTCAGTGGGGCTGGGCGGAACGGTGCAGCTGCATGTGGGCGGGGCATTGAAGCAATATGGCTGGTTCAAAAGTTTTCATTCCAAACAATCTGTGGATTTGAATGGCGACCCGCTGCCCTGGTATACATATCCTTTTATTTTATTCTTAAAACCGCGTTTGAAGCCTGAATTTATGGTTTTTGAGTACGGTTCCGGTAACTCCACGCGCTGGTATGCGGCCCGGGTGAAACAAATCACAGCTGTGGAAAATGATAGGGATTGGATCAAACTGATCAGCCCGAAACTTCCGGCCAATGCCAGCATTATTGAGAGGCCTTTGGGCGACGAATATATTAGAGCGGTAGCGACTACGGGGCAGTTATACAGCATTATTGTAGTAGATGGTCGGAACCGGGTGAAGTGTGCCAGCTTCGCGGTGGATTATCTTGCGCACGATGGCGTGCTGATCCTGGATAACTCGGAAAGGGAATGGTACCAGCGGGCAAAAGACCTGCTTAAAGAGAAAGGTTTTCGCCGCCTGGATTTTATCGGAATGGCGCCGATTGTGGGCATTGAAACCTGCACGAGCGTTTTTTACCGAGATGGTAACTGTCTGGGGATCTGATTTTAAAATGTTAGCTCATAGGTGATTTTCGGGCAAACTTCCCCACCTATATTTTCCTTGAATCGCGCCAGCGACGGTTTGTAGTTGCCTTCATGATCCAGTGAAGTCCCAAGATCCAGCATGGAAATGTGGTTCTGCCGACAAAAGCCGTAAATGTGATCCATCACCAGCACCATCGGGCTGAAACTGCGGTATTCCGGCAAAAAGGCGGAAGTATAATACGATAAGGTATCCATGTTAACGCGCACCATCACAGCCAGAGCAATCAGTTTTTCCTGATTATATGCTCCAAAAACCAGGAAATGGTTCGGGAATTGGGCCAACAAATTTTGGAGCTGCGCAGGCTGCATCGAAAGGCAGTAGTTGTTCCCGCGATGGCATTTCAGAAGAAACGCCACAATCACCTCTGGCGATACTCCGGTCAAAAATTTTGCTTGAAATCCAGCTTTTTGCGCTTTTTTTAATCTTCGTCTCTCATTTTGACGGATAATGTCGTAGAAATTCGGTTTTTTTGGAAATATAAAATGATTTGCGAGCGTACGAATTGGGACGAAACCAGTATTGATATAACAATGGTGGAGCAAGTCATGAAGCGACTGGTTATAAAATGCGGGGGCGGCCTTAACGATCAGTTTTCCATGACTACACATGCTCAACCACTTTTTAATACAATTAAGGAAGAATTCCAGCTCGCTTCCGCTACAACGTTTTTCTATCACTATACCACCAAACGGCGCTTTTGGAGGTGAATTCCAGATACCGTGCTCATCCTGGGCGCAATGAAATTTTGCAATTACTGCCGATATTTCCTGTCGTGAAAGGATAAACCCATATATTGCCCGGTCGGTTTGGGTTTTCAAATGGTCGGGTTGGTAGTAAAGACAGGGTGAAAAACCCGTAGAAAGGCAATCTTTGGTGTCAATAGTGAATAAATTCACTAAAAGATCCAATTTTTGCCACTTATAAATATGAATGTGTGTAGAATTAATACGGATATCTGATTAACTTTGTGTGTCTTGAATAATCGGCGGCTTGTGTAACTGGTTTGTTAAATTATTGATATACTAATTTGATATTTTTTATGTTTAATACAATGCTGATTACTATTTTTGTTAATTAACCAGAAAACTAGAAGTGGCTTCACAGATTTCTTCGCTGGTAGTAGTCAGAATTTCTCGAAAGTGCAGGCAATAGGATTCAAGTACAAATTGCTTTTTTAACTAAACCGGAATTTTTAAATTTTAATTGGCCCATCCCATACATGAAACACATACTTATTGCCGAAGACCACGCCGTCGTCAGGATTGGCACCAAGCACCTCCTCAAATCGCTGATCCCAGATTCCACCATTGCGGATGTGGATGATTTCGATAAAATCCTTCAGGAGCTGGAAGTAAAGGCGTATGATCTTCTGATCCTGGATATCAATATACCGGGAGGAAATACCACCAAGATGGTGGAAACCATTCGTATGAAGTCACCGGGCATTCGTATTCTGATGTTTTCGAGCTACGACGAGCAATTGTACGGCTTGATGTACCTGCAAGCAGGCGCCGACGGATATTTGTCGAAAGACGCGCCGGAAGAAGAGTTCAAAACAGCCGTAATGAGCGTTTTGAACAATAAAAAATACATGAGTGAGGATATGCAGCAAATGAATATCAACCGGCTCATCAATCCAAAAGAATATCTGCCAGACCCGATCATCAGCCTGTCTCCCCGTGAAACCGATGTGATGAATTTGCTGAAAGAAGGTTTGGGAACAGCGAAAATTGCGGAAAAACTCAACCTGCAATTATCAACGGTCAGTACTTATAAAGCGCGGATCTTTGAAAAACTGGGTGTAAAAAATATTGTAGAGTTGATCACGAAGATCAAGTAACTATATATTTGCTTGGCAAAAGGCTCCTGTATCTGATGCAGGAGCCTTTTTTTGCTTTATATAGTATCAGGGCTAACATTGCGCCATGCGAAAATTAGGGATCGATGAAATGGACCGGCTGACGGTCGAGGAATTTAAGGAATCGGAAAAATTTCCGTTTGTGATTGTGCTGGATAACATCCGCAGCCTCAACAATGTTGGGTCGTTTTTTCGGACTGCCGATGCATTGCGGGCGCAAAAAATCATTTTATGCGGCTACACGCCCAAGCCGCCGCACCGCGACATTACCAAAAGTGCCCTCGGCGCAGAATTATCCGTGGAATGGGAGGCAAGCCCGGATACACTTTCGGCGGTTCAGGAATTGAAGCAGCTGGGTTACCAGATCTGGTGCGTCGAGCAGGCGGAGGACAGTATTTTATTGCAACATTTTGCGCCGGAGCCAGGCGTGCCGCATGCATTTGTTTTTGGAAATGAGGTTTCAGGCGTGCAGGATGAAGTAATTGCCGTATCCGACGGCTGTCTCGAAATCCCCCAGTTTGGCACCAAGCATTCTTTTAATGTATCGGTCGCCGCCGGGATTGTTTTGTGGGACTTTGTAAGAAAAAATTTAACATAAAAATAACACCAAAAATTTGGTCAATATGATTAAATAACCAGTAATTGCAGGTCGTTCCTGAGGTTTGAATCCCAATCTGACACCAAATAGTAAACATCTGTACCTCAGCATGTTTGACCATTTACATTTTATAACTCATTATGAAATCCACAACAAAAAAGTTATCAACTGAGATTGCTGAGACCATTTCCGGTAAAATCGATGCAGTTTCGGCAGGTTCAAAGCAAATAAAGAAATCAATTGAAAAAGCGGCTGAAAAGCTGGCCAAAAAGGTAGCCAAGTTTGAAAAGGAAACCTTGAAGAAAAAAGAAAAAGAGCAGAAGGCAGCTGACAAAAAATTGAAAGCGAAGTCGAAGCCTAAAAAAGAGGGTAAAAAAGAAAAAGCGGCAAAAACGGAGAAAATCGCTGCGTTGGTAGCTGCGGCATCTTCGAAAGCGCCAGCCATACCCCCTTCCAAACCAGTTCCTGCCAAACCTTTGGCAAAAGCAACGTCAGAAAAGCCAGCACCAGCAAAACCAGAAGCTCCGAAAGCAGACGCGGAAGCATCAGCACAATAACCGGATCGGTTTTTTAAAAAATATTAATTCAACTTCTCACGGGGTTGAATTTTTTGTTTTCAGGCAATCCTGCCGATCGTGGCGAGCAGCCGGCCCGTCACGCCTTTTTCATGCCTGTAGGAAAAGTAATCTTCATTATTCAGAACCGTAGAAAATTCGGAAATTTCAATGCTGGCGGGAAGTAAGCCTGCACGCAGCAGCAAATCCTGATTCGCTTTTTTGAGATCAACAAAAAACTTGCCGCGCGTTTCGTCCCATCTTTTATACTCTGCATTGAAATGCTGAGAAACGTCCTCTCCGACTTCAAACGAACATTCGTCAATACAAGTCCCGACATACGCGACGCAATCTGCCGGTTGCGTACCGTAAGTTTCGATCATCAACTGCACGGTTTTAAAAACAATTTCACTAACCGTACCTCGCCACCCGGCATGTATGGCGGCAACTGCGCCGGTAACCGGATCGTAAATCAGGATCGGCGTGCAATCGGCCACCGTTACCGCCAGCTGTACGCCGGGCACATTCGTGATCAATGCATCATATCCTTCAAACCGCCCAGGCTCGTTTACAATCATTATTTCAGATCCGTGCACCTGGTGCGATTTGGCCACTTTTTCAAAAGGCACAATCAATGCGGCGAAGAATTTCAGGTTGTTTTCCAGCACATTCTCAGGGGTATCCTGGGACCCGCCAAGGTTCAATGATTGAAATGGTGCCGGGCTTACGCCGCCATGACGTGTGCTTTCCGCCGCGATCAATTCCGCGAAATCCGCGAAAATAGCGGGTTTTCGGTACATGGGTTTTGTGGCGGGCATTTCTGAAAATGGCATATCGGTAGTTTGCTTGGGACAATCGCAAAAATAGGAAATAAAAAAAGGACCGTTTCCGGTCCTTCGTATTAGAAAAGTTTTTCTTGCGGCGGCTTGGCACCTTTCAGACGAATGTAAACGGTTGCCTGCCCGCGGTGGTGGGTCTGGTGCTCGAAGGCTTTTTCAAATGCAACACCCATTTTCAAATTCATATTAAACACTTTCACATCCTTGCCCAGGTCAGCGTCAGTCATGCCTTTCAACGCAGCGATAACGTAGTCGTAACTGTCCATCGTTGCTTTGGTGATCGCAGCTTTGGACTGGTCAGCCATTTTCTCCACCGAGCCTTCCATCGGTTTTGCTTTCCCGGTAGCGGCAGAAATAAATGCGTAGTTCGCATCGGCCAGGTGACCCATTTGTTGGGCGAATGTGCGGATTTCAGGCGTCGGTTTGAATGCATAGCCATCGTCGGGCATGGCATCCAGGTATTCTTTTGTAAAAACTTTCGCTCTTTCCCAGTCAGCCGTCATCTTGGCAATCTGGGTTTGGGCAAATGCCGACTGCACCGCGAGGAGCATCAGACAGATGATCGTAATTTTCTTCATTCGATTTTTGTTTTGGTGGTTGGAAATTTTTGAGGAAAGGTAATTCTAATGAATTCGATTTTCAACTGCGTTAAATAAATATTAATTGTGATGTTTGGTTGCGCACGGAAAGGATATTGGCTTATTTGCAAAAACTACTAAATCATCAACAGAAGCGGATTTTATGGCGGAGTCACCTGACGAGCGGGCGAAAAAATATCTTGATCTGGGCCATACCGAGGCCGAAAACCATGCAAAAACACAGCTGGAACTTTACGAAAAGCGGGTAAAGCAAACTTCCTCTGTCTCCAATGTGATCTCGGAGTTTTTCAAAACCAACCTGCTGGGGTTTGCCAAACATTACCTGAGGAGCCGCTTCGGCGCGAAACATCCCTACCAGGCATACCCCCGAAATGGCGACAACGGAATTTATCCCTTGCAATCCTCCATTCCTTCCCGCGAAACACTGACATTGGCTTTGCTCTCCGACTGGGCGAGCGATACCGCCGAATCCGACGCCGTCGCGAACCTGGTTTCGAAATATTCACCCGATTACACGATTCATTTGGGCGATATTTATTTTGTAGGCACGCCACAGGAGGTCGAGGCGAATTTTACAGCACCTTACGCCTCCTGGTATTACGGCGCGTCGGGGAGCCTGGCATTATCAGGAAATCATGAGATGTATTCAAATGGTGATGCCTATTTCCAGCATTTGCTCCCGGCCATGTATGCGCTCGACGGCGAGGTGAAGAAAACACAGCAAGCCGGTTTTTTCTGTCTGGAAAACAGTTTCTGGCGCATTATAGGAATCGATACCGGCTATACTTCGGTGGGAAAACCTTTTTTTGAAATATTGTCCCCACCCGACTGCCACTTGAAAGACGAGCAGATTGCCTGGCTGCGGGACGTAGTGAAATTGGGCGATCCTGAGGACAAACGTGGCATTATGATCCTGAGCCACCATCCTTACTTGTCCGCATTCCGGGAAGAATTTGTCAAACCGGGGGAGCAAATCCGGAAAATCATGGGTGACGCGAGCAGACCTTTGATCTGGTTCTGGGGGCATGATCACCGGATGGTTGTTTATGATAAAGTCCAAAACGGAAAAGGGCCGGAGGCGTGGGGCAGGTGTATTGGCCACGGCGGACTACCGGTTGAAATCCAGCTGCCGGACGGGGATGAGCTGGACAAAATCATTTATTATGACCGCCGGGTAAGGAAGGTTTTAAAACGACATTCACTTGGCTATAACGGTTTTGTGCACCTGGTCATCAAAGATGAAAAGCTGACAGCCGAGTACCGCGACCTGGACGATACCCTTGTTTTTGAAGAAAGCTGGGTGATAAATAAAGAGAACGGCCAACTCGTCTGGAATATCGTAAAAGCGATTCCGGAGCTGGCCGTTCGGTAAATATGGAAGTCCTGCAATCAGCAGGCAAGGAAATCAATGATGGTCGTCGTGGCTGTTATCCTTGTAAAAAGCTGCGAATGTGATGATCAGCCCGATCGTTCCTACGATAAACGTGAAAAGGTCGCCGAAAACAGCTAAAATGATAAACAGGACCAGAAAAGCCGCAATGTAGGCAAACGTAGGTACCCCGGCAGATTCAGTATGCGTTGTCTCAGACATTTTTAAAAAGATTAAATCGAATGCTTAATGCTGCGAAAATAAGCATTAACAGTTATGTTTTTGACATACAAGCCAGATTTTTAACCTAAATTTTGCGCAGCGAATCCGCAGGCCTGCTACGCAAAAGAAAGATCCGGATAATCTGCTACATTTGTTTTTACCAAATTTCTGCGGCAAAATGATGCCTGATACGTGTCGCGCCGCCTCAAATACGATTTCAAATGCCCTACCTAATCGGTTGTGATATTGGCACAACAAACGTCAAATCAGTAGCTTTCGATTCTGTTTCCGGCCAAATCCTGGCTTCCCATAGCGAGAGTTACGAAATGCAGCATCCGCACCCGGATTGGAGCGAGCAGGACCCGGAGGAAATTTTTCAGGCTACCTGCAAGACGCTCATTAACGTAACCAACGCAGTTGCAGGAAAAAGTCAGCTGCTCGGGATCAGTTTCAGTGCTGCCATGCATGGCGTACTGGCGCTGGATAAATCGGGCAAACAGCTTACCGGACTCATTATCTGGGCCGATAACCGGAGCTCCGACATTGCCATCAAGCTGCGCGCTTCGCGGGTAGGGAAGAAGATTTACAACAATAATGGTACGCCGATTCACGCCATGACGCCGGTGTGCAAGTTGCTTTGGCTGAAAAAGAATGAACCGGAGATATACCAGAAAACCAATCGGTTTGTAGGGATCAAAGAATATGTGATATACCGGCTGACAGGTAAATTCCTGGTCGATTATTCCATCGCATCGGCGACGGGTATGTTCAACATCCGCGAGTTCAAGTGGGATGAGTATACCTTGAAGAAGCTGGGCCTCAAACCGGAAAAGCTTTCCGACGCAGTTTCGCCCTACCACATTGAAAAAGTACCTGCCAATAATCCGGCACATTTACCCGAAGGTACGGCATTGATCATGGGCGCCAGCGACGGCTGCCTGGCCAACCTGGGTAGTGGCGCTATCAGCTCCGGCTCCATGGCCGTCACCATCGGAACCAGCGCGGCAGTCCGAATATGCTCGAATAAAGCCTATTCCGATCCGCTGATGCAGACTTTTTGTTATGTGCTGGACGAAAAATCCTACATCATCGGCGGGCCTTCCAACAATGGCGCGGTCATTTTTGAGTGGCTGATGAACACGTTTTTTCCAAATGAGGAATTCGATAAAGTTTTCGAGGAAGCGGCGAAAATTCCCGCCGGCTCGGAAGGCTTGCTATTTTATCCTTACCTGCTGGGCGAGCGCGCGCCGCTTTGGAGCTCCACAGTCCGCGGCGGATTTTCGGGACTGGATATCCGGCATACCCGGCCGCATTTCGCAAGATCAGTGATGGAGGGCATTCATTTGAATTTATATAGCATCGGTAAAATTCTCATGGACATGCAGGATATCGATACCATTTATGCCAACGGTGGTTTCGCAAGAAGCCCGATCTGGGTGCAAATGTTGTCTGATGTTTTTGGGATAAAAGTCAAACTCAACGAAACGGTCGAAACCGGGGCGGTAGGCGCAGCTATGATGGGACTGATAGCGCTTGGGGTGTACAAGAAATTTTCCGAGCTCAAATCGTTTACGACGGTCGGGCAGGAATTTGATCCTAAAAAAGACATTCACGAAGAATATCACACACTCGCCGAGAAATTTATGAAGGGCGCGAAACTCATGATGGCGCACGCCGTTTAAAGATGATAAAACAAAAAGCGTCCCGGATGTTCGAACATCCGGGACGCTTTTTTGTCACTAAATGCTGGTTAAAACTTATATGCAATGCTCAGCCTGTAATTTCTCGGTGCTTCCGCCTGCCAGTAATACGAAGTGATCGGCTCACCTTTGGCAGTCTGGAAATCATAGGTGCCGCCGCTGTAAAGATATTTGTCCAGAATGTTGAACACGTTGAGCGTCAGGCGTATTTTGTCCTTCTCCCAAAACACCCCGCCATCCAGTTTGAAATAATTAGGCAGATTGTACCGGGTATCCGAGTTGCTCCAAGTGGAAGTAGCGCGGTCGCCCAGGTAAGTGAAGCCGCCGGAGATACCTGCACCTTTCAGCGCACCATTCTGCACTTTATAACTCAGCCAACCGTTGGCAGTATGTTTCGCAAATCCCGGCACCGGATCGCCTGCCTTCGCAACTTCCACGCCCTGGGTCACTTTTGTCACTTCGGAGTTGGTGTAAGCATAGTTAGCAGTCAGATTCAATCCAGGCAAAATGGTACCCCGCACGTCAAATTCGACACCCTGCGCTCTCTTTTGACCTAGTTCCACGCTGAATCCAGAGTTTGGACGGCTTGGGTCGCCGGTAAGCTCGTTGTTTTTCAGGATCCGGTAAAAAGCTACTGTGGTATTCCACCGACCTTCGGCCCAGTCTCTTTTCAAACCAAATTCCGTGTTATTTCCAGTGATCGGCTGCACCTTATTGCCGCTCGTAAGTCGC
Organism: Dyadobacter luticola; assembly: GCF_005860805.1. GTDB lineage: Bacteria > Bacteroidota > Bacteroidia > Cytophagales > Spirosomataceae > Dyadobacter > Dyadobacter luticola. The sequence continues at coordinate 1,267,265 of NZ_VCEJ01000004.1, forward strand.
CCCGATTGTGGCAGGAATGCCTGGTCGTACAGCGCATATACTGATGTGTTTTTATCGATCGAAACACTCAATCCCAGACGTGGCGTAAAGTGATCGGCCTTGTCAGGCGCGGCGCCCCATTGTGCCTGGCTCAAATGGGTGAACCGTCCGGCGATGGTCAGCCTGATCTTGTTATCCAAAAATCCAAGCTCATCCTGCACATACAAACCCGTATACTTCTGGTCCATCAGTCCTCCCGTAGAGACAGCCCTGGCTTCCAGGTCCAGCGAGCGGTCAAAAATCGGGTATCCATTATTAGGTGCTCCGTACACCGGGGATTTTGGATTGAAAAGGCCGCCCAATGTATCAAGTGAACGGGATTGCGCGAAGTCGGCGAAATACTCCTTCGAACCGACATCAATACCACCCAGCAGACGGTGAACCACGCCGCCGGTAGTGACTTTACCATTTACAAAAACCTGTCCGAGTGTCATTTCACTCTTCGCGTCCCAGATTCCCACGCCGCGCTGCATAGTGCCGTCGGCATTGATGATTGATGGCCACATGCTGCTTCCGGCCATTTTATAGTTCAGATAAGCCAGCTGCGCTGTCAGTTTCCAGTCGGAATTCAACTGATGCTGTAAGTTGAGAAAGAGGCTGTTATCCTTGATTTTTGTGGCGGGAAGTCCCGGGGGCATCAATGTTAATTCTCTTGGCAAAGTTGCATATCCTTCTGGCGAGAAAATATAAAACGATCCTACATCGGACATTTTGGCGTACTGTAAAGTGTACTCAGCCGTCAATTTTGTCTTTTCATCGATTTGGTAAGTAATAACAGGCGCAACGCTATAACGGTTATTGAATTCGTTTGGACGGAACGAACCTTTGTTCTGTCCGGCCAGATTAAGGCGGTAGAGGAATTTGCCATCTTTTGAAAGCTTACCGTCCAAATCCAATGTGGTGCGGTACATATCGAAGCTGCCCATCGTGAAAGACGCCTCGCCTTTTGTTTCGCCGGTTGGTTTTTTAGTAACCACATTATAAAGTCCGCTCGGGTCGCCGTTTGCAAGCATAAATCCGGCCGGGCCTTTTACAAATTCAATGTGATCCACAAAGCTCATATCCTCGGTGAGCGGGCCCCAATAAGAGTTTACTATATTGAAACCATTCCGGAAAGCTTGGATTTGCGAGCCACGCATGCTGATGTTGGCATACATATCACCCCAATGTTCGATGCGGGTAGCGCCGCTGACATTGCGGACCAAGCCGTCGCTCATGCTGATCACCTGCTGGTCGGTCAAAACTTTTGAAGTGACTACCTGCACATTCTGAGGCGTTTCCAGGATCGGCGTCATCAGTTTGAGGCTGGACGAAAGCGCATCACTTTTATATTCATTTCCACCTTTTACAATCACCTCCTGCAACTGGTTTGCGTTTTCCGACAAGGTCACCGTCACCTCGGCGGTTTCACCTGCGATGATGTCCACCGGTTTTTCCTGCGTTTCCGCACCTACAAAACTGATCAAAAGAATATGTGCGCCCGGTTTCAGGCGGTCAATTGTAAATTTTCCTTGAGCGTTGGTAACATCACCTTTTGAACTGCCCTTTATGCCGACCGAAACCTGTTCGGCAGGCTGACCGTCGGAGCTGAGTATTTGTCCTGTAACTCTGCCAGTTTGCGCAGAAACAGTTGCAGCGGAGAGGAAGAGGAGGAGTAAAATATAGATCTTTTTCATTTGCGTTGAAATTGGACTTAATTGTTAATCTGGCCGCAAAGATGAAAACGGGATCTTTTCTATACAAGATTTTATTTAGATTTATTTAAAATAAGTGTTTTTGAAGGTGTGAAATTGCTTGCCGGAAGGACATGAAAAAGCCGCATAATCAATGGATTATACGGCTTTTTGAATGGAATATGCAGCTTATTTTTTCTCCTTGACTTCTTCCACTTCTTTCGGCGAAATCATCTTTTTCTCGGAAGAGTTGCCCCAGGAATTCATGATGTAATTCATCACGTCAGCCACTTCATCATTTCCGAGACCCGGATTGGGCATCATGTTGTCGTAGTCCACATCATTCACTTTCACCTTTCCGATCAGCCCGAATTTGATCGCCCTGATCGCATTCTCTGGCGTCTTCATCAGATAGTCAGATTTTGCCAGGGGCGGAAATGTGGCAGTTACACCTTCGCCGGTGCCCATGTGGCAGGAAATGCAGTTTTCGGAATAAACCATTTTGCCGCGCTGAATGCTCTTCGCCAGCTCGTCGTCCTGTTTTGGAAAGATCGCAGAGCAGAAAAGTAAGCCGGAAATAAGTATCGCAAGTATTTTCATTTAGCTTTTCGGACTAAGACGAACCACCTTCCCAGAATTTTCCAAAACAACATAAACATTACCATCCCAGCCCTGACGCACGTCACGTACGCGACCGATCTTATCGAAAATAATTTCACGGTTCGTCACCTTATTGCCTTTGACGGTCAAATGCTGGATATACATGAATTTTAGCGAGCCTACCAGCAAATCGCCTTTCCAGTCCTTGAACTTGTCGCCAGTCAGGAAAGTAACTCCGCATGGCGCGATAGAAGGTTTCCAGTAAACCACGGGCTGCTCCATACCCGTCATCGCCGTATCTTTTGAGATAATGCTGTTGTCGTAGTCAATCCCGAAAGTGATTTTTGGCCAGCCGTAATTTTTGCCTTTTTCGATAATGTTCAGCTCGTCGCCGCCTTGTGGGCCGTGCTCGTGTTCCCAGATTACGCCGGTGGCAGGGTTAATGATCATTCCCTGCGGATTGCGGTGGCCGTAAGTCCAGATTTCAGGACGTGCGCCTTCGGTTTTTACAAAAGGGTTATCATTAGGAATTTTGCCATCCTCGTGCAGCCTCACCACTTTTCCCTGATCGCGGCTGAGATTTTGGGAATTTTCTTTCTGGCCTCTCTCACCCAGCGACAGGAATACATATCCTTTTTTATCAAAAACAATCCGACCGCCAAAGTGAACGTTGGCCTTCACATTAGGCAGGGCCTTGAAAAGCTGCTGGATTTCCACCAAAGCATGGTCTTTCAGTTTGGCACGCATCAGGCCTGTATTTGCGCCATCGTCGTCACCTTCTTCGCCTTCTTTTTTCGGAGAAGAATAGCTGATGTAGATCCAGCCATTTTTCGTATAATCAGGATGCAAGGCAATGTCCAGCAAGCCGCCCTGGCCTTTGTAGTAAACCGTCGGGATACCGGAAATTTCCTGCGGATCGAGTTTGCCGTCTTTCACGAGCCTTAATTTTCCGCCTCTTTCAGTCACGAGCAAATCACCATTTGGCAACAAAGCAGAAGCCCAGGGCATTGTCAGGCCGGTGGCTACGGTATCCACCTTAAAATCAGATTCAGCAAATTTGGGCGCATTTACGCTGGAACCCGGGCCGCTGTTGCTCATCATGGCCACAGATGAAACGAGCAGCAGACCTCCCAGCGCAACCGGTAGGCATTTTTTCAGTAAAGGAATGTTTTTGTTCATGTTAAGAGGTGAATATGAGTGGATTTGGTTGTGATTATTTGCTCAAAGAAAATGGTGCGTTTTCCGGTTTTGTGCCCCAGGTCTTGGAAGGTTGCGCGCCCATGTTGAACTGTACATTGCCACCTTTCTGAATGTCGGCATGTTCCAGGTAAGTTTGTCCATAAGGCTTTCCGTTCAATGTTGCTGCCTGGATGTACATATTTGCATCGCTGGTAGCAGGCGCATCCACGATGAATTTTTTACCATTTTCAAGCGTCAATGTCGCTTTTTTAAACAGCGGGGAGCCGATCACATACTGGGTCGTGCCAGGAGTTACCGGATAAAAACCGAGTGAAGAGAAGACATACCACGCAGAAGTCTGACCATTATCCTCGTCGCCGCAATAACCGTCCGGCGTTGCCTGATACAGTTTTTTCATCACCTGACGCATCCAGTATTGCGATTTGTACGGCGCGCCGGCATAGTTGTACAGGTAAATCATGTGCTGGATCGGCTGGTTGCCGTGGGCATAGTTACCCATGTTCATAATCTGCATTTCGCGGATTTCGTGGATTGGAAAACCGTAGTAACTGTCGTCGAAAATCGGAGGTAATGTAAATACCGTATCCAGTTTTTGGACAAATGCTTCACGTCCACCGACCAGGCCGATCAAACCTTTTACATCCTGAAAAACCGACCAGGTATAGTGAATGCTGTTTCCTTCGGTAAATGCATCGCCCCATTTGAAAGGATTAAAAGGAGACTGAAACTTGCCATCCTTCATTTTTCCACGCATCCATTTGGTCTCAGGATCAAACACATTCTTGTAATTCTGGCTTCTTTTAAGAAAAAGATCGATCTCTTTCTGTGGCTTTTTCAACTCTTTGCCGAGCTGCGCGATACAGAAATCGGCATAAGCATATTCCAAAGTCCGCGCCACGTTTTCATTGACCTTCACATCATAAGGAACATAGCCTAGCTCATTATAATATTCATGACCAAAACGGCCAACTGAGCTTACAGGGCCTGCATTTTCCGTGTTTTTAAGGATCGCTTCATACAGTTTATTAATGTCATAACCACGGATTCCCTTTACGTAAGAGTCGGCGATCAGTGATGCTGAATTGGAGCCGATCATACAATCGCGGTGGCCGGGGCTGGCCCACTCGGGGAGGAAGCCGCTTTCGTCATACGCATTGGCGAGGCCTTCCATAATGTGCGCATTCAATGTCGGGTACATTAAGGTAAAGAATGGGAAAACCGCGCGGAAAGTATCCCAGAAACCGTTGTCGGTAAACATATAACCCGGCCGCACTTCGCCATTATAAGGGCTGTAATGCACGACTTTGTTCGTCTTGTCAAACTCGTAAAATTTTCTTGGGAAAAGCAAAACGCGGTAGAGGCAAGAATAAAAAGTACGGATCTGGTCAATGTCGTTGCCCTCCACCTGAATGCGGGAAAGCTCATCATTCCAGGCTTTTTCGCTTTTCTGGCGGGTTGCGTCAAAATTATCGCTGCCCACTTCGCGCTGCAAATTCAGCTCGGCCTGCTCGGGGCTGATAAACGAAGAAGCTACTTTTAAGCCAACCTGCTCGCCTCTTTTTGTTTTAAAACCAATCACCGCACCCACATGGGCCGCTTTCAATTCCAATGTGTCTTTTGCGAGCTGCTTACCGCGGAACGCCGACGAGAATGTAAATGCTTTGTCAAAAACGAGGACAAAGTAATTTTTAAAATTGGCAGGAACACCGCCGCTGTTTTTGGTCGTATAACCGATGATTTTTTTCTCGGAAGGAATAATTTTTACATAAGAACCCCGGTCAAAAGCGTCCAGGAGCACAAAAGAGCTGTCTTGCTGCGGGAATGTAAAGCGAAATTGTGCAGCGCGTTCTGTGGCCGTGATCTCGGTTGTAACATCGTAATCAGCCAGGTAAACTTTATAATAATGTGGCTTTGCAACTTCGGCTTTGTGAGAGAACCAGCTGGCGCGGCTTTCTTCGTCGATCTTTAATTTACCAGTGATTGGCAAGATCGAAAATTGTCCGTAATCATTGATCCAGGGACTAGGCTGGTGGGTTTGTTTGAAGCCGCGGATTTTTTCGGCGTCGTACATATATGCCCAACCGTCGCCCATTTTTCCGGTTTGCGGCATCCAGAAATTCATCCCCCAGGGCGTAGCGATGGCAGGATAAGTATTACCGGCCGAAAGGCTGAATTTGGATTGAGTACCCATCAGGGTATTGACATAATCGACCAGATTTGTTTTGGCGGGAGTCTGCGCCAGGAGCAGTGAGGATTGTATAAGTATTGCAAAAAGGCAGTAAAGGCTTTTTTTCATTGTCAAAAAAAATCTTGATGTTTGGAAAATTGGGATAGTGTAACAAATGTAATGCAAGGCAGCCTGACATTTTGTACCGGCATAGTTCTTTTCCGCGCTAAACTATTCAAACAAGTTACGTATTGACACAAATCACAATGACTGAACACTTAGATCGCCTGACGCCTCGTCAAATTGTTTCCGAGCTGGATCAATATATTATCGGACAAAATGACGCTAAACGCAATGTTGCCATAGCACTCCGAAACCGGTGGAGGCGCATGAACAGTCCGGCGGACATTCAAAAAGAAATAATTCCAAATAACATATTAATGATCGGGGCTACCGGGGTAGGTAAAACGGAGATCGCGCGCCGGCTTGCCAAAGTGGCGGATGCGCCTTTTGTGAAAGTGGAGGCTTCCAAATTTACGGAAGTGGGCTACGTGGGCCGCGACGTGGAAAGCATGGTCCGCGACCTGGTGGAGCAAGCGGTGGGAATGGTGCGGACGCAAAAGAAAGAGGAAGTAAAAATCAAGGCTGAGCAGGCTGTGGAAGATATTATCCTGGATGCTTTGATACCGCCGGTTCATGGAGCAGGCACTGCGAAAGTCAAAGCGGACGACGGATCTGACGCGATGCCGGAAGATGACGCCGAGCTGAACCAGCGTACCCGGGAGCGTTTTCGTGAGAAAATCAGGAATGGAGAGCTGGACAACCGGAAAATTGAAATCGAAGTCCAGCAAAACCAGGTAGCCAATGTAGGAATGATCGGCGGCTCGGTGGATGATGTTTCCATGATGAACATTCAGGAAATGATCGGCAATATGATGCCCCGGCGTGGTAAAAAGCGGAAAGTGACGGTAGAAGAAGCCCGGAAAATCCTGCTCGACGAAGAGGCATCCAAGCTGATCGATATGGACGAGGTGAAGATGGAGGCCATCAAAAAAGCAGAAAACCTCGGGATTATTTTTATTGATGAAATCGATAAGGTCGCGTCAAGCAGGTCGGGTGGAAGCGGCCCGGATGTAAGCCGCGAAGGCGTGCAGCGCGATTTACTCCCGATCGTGGAAGGCAGCGCAGTGAATACCAAGCACGGCGTGATCAACACGGATCACATTCTTTTCGTAGCCGCAGGCGCATTCCACGTTTCAAAACCTTCGGATTTAATCCCTGAATTACAGGGACGTTTCCCGATCCGCGTGGAACTGAATAGTCTTACAGAAGCCGATTTTTACCAAATCCTGAAAACCCCGAAAAATGCTTTGACCAAGCAATACGAGGCAATGATGGCAGCGGAAGGGGTTAGCCTGGAATTTGAAGATGGCGCAATCCGCGAAATCGCCAAAATCGCATTCGAAGTCAACAGCGAAGTAGAAAACATCGGCGCCCGCCGCCTGCAAACCGTCATGAGCCTGCTCCTGAACGACTATATGTTCGACATCCCCGACCTCATCGGCCCCGACTCAAACCTCACAGTCACCGCGGACATGGTACAGGAAAAACTGGGGCATTTGGTTAAGAATCGGGATTTGAGTCAGTATATACTCTAGGAAGGAAAGTCATTTTTGGTCATTGATTGTCAATGACCACAAATGACCTAAATCACTTCTCAAAAAACAACCACTTCAACGCCACCGGGAACTCCTTCTCCCACTGCTCTTCGTCGTGCTGGCCTTTGGGATCTACGGAGGATTTGATGTTTACCCGTTTGTAGCCGAAGGCTTGGGTTTCAAGGGTTTCCTGCAGCTTTTTGAAGTTGGGAAGCATGTGGGCGCCTTCTTTGCCGCCGGCGTATAGGTATATGCGGCTTTCGAAGGGTTCGAAGAAATGTACGACGTCGAAATAGACGCGCTGGGAAATCCAGAGTGATGGGGAGAAAACCATGAGCCGGCCGAAAACTTGCGGGAACATTAGCCCCGCGTACAAACTTAGTAAACCGCCCACCGAACTTCCTCCGATGCCTGTATTCAACCTTTCCGGCTTGGTACGGTAAGTTTTATCAATTTGCGGTTTCAATGTATCCGTGATAAACCTCAGGAACAATTCACCATTTCCTTTGCCCAGTTTCGGGTTGCTGTAAGGCGAAAATTCCAGGATGCGGTCCACATCACCGTGATCGATGGCGACGATAATGATGCCTGAGGCATTTTCGTTCGCGAGTTTTTCAAGGCTTTTGTCGATTTTCCAGTTGCCATATTCCGAGCCTTCGCCGAAGAGATTTTGGGCGTCAGTCATATAAAGAACCGGGAAGCTCAGGTCGGGTCTTTCGTAATAATCGTGGGGGAGCAGAACCTGGATGCGCCGGGTTTTTTGGAGTTGAGGAATTTCAAATTTCTCGGAAACCGTTTCAAGAATGGGCGCAAAATCGGTTTTTGCTGAATTATCAATCTGCCACCGCGCCACGGTATCCTGCACAAGGCCTTCACTTTTCATCACGACGCGGTTCCCATAAGGTTTGCCAAAACGGTCCAGTTCCACCTGGTCCCAGCCGCCGCGGGTGTATTTGTATTCCAGCGGTTCGGGCAATTCCATGTTTTCGGGAAACTGAAACTGGTATTTGCCAGGCTCTATCATGGTCATGCGATACTCTTCGAGATCGGGTAGCCATTTGCAGAAGTTGCCGGTGATGTAAACCGGGCGTTTGTCAAATGCAGGGGTACTTAATTCAATGGTGAGGGTTTCAACTAAAACTGGCATTATTAAAATGATTCACTGAGAGTTACGAGGCCGCAAAAGTACTCATAAATCTGCTCTTCTCTCGTAATTTACAAATTCGAATTTGAAAACATGCTTTTCATCCTGCCCGTGGACAACCCGTTCCGTCTCCGTCCAGGCGGCCGAGTCCGGGATTTTAAAATAGGTATCTCCGTCTATATTGGTTTTTACTTCTGTGACAAAAAGCCGTTCGGCAAGTGGCAATGTTTGCCTGTAAATTTCCCCCCCACCGATCACGAAAGCTTCATTAGTTCCAGTCGCTTTTGCTTTTGCAATCGCGTCTTCCAGTGAATGTGCCGCCACCACACCTTCAAAACTAAAATCCGGATTTTTGGTAATCACAATCGACGTCCTGCCGGGCAAAGGTTTGCCGATCGACTCGAATGTTTTCCTGCCCATGATCATCGGATGGCCCAAAGTCAGTTGTTTGAAACGTTTCAAATCGTCAGGTAGCCGCCACAAAAGTTGGTTATCCTTGCCGATTGCGCCATTTTCCGAAACCGCCACTATTATTGAAATCAGCATTTTAATGTCTTTAAAACTTGTATCCTCTTAAAAAATCCCCAATCGCCAGACGCTTCTTGCCTTCCAGTTGCAGCTCTTCAATCGCAATCCAGCCGTCGGCGGTTTTGAAATACAGGTAGCTTTTGTTGTCCGTCTTCATGTCACCAACATTTCCAGGCTCATCAGAATCGACAAGTGCAGTCTTGAAAATTTTGCAGGACAAACCATTCAATGTTGTCCAGGCTGCGGGGTAGGGGGACAAGCCTCTCACAAAATTATGAATCTGCACAGCAGATTTATTCCAATCAATCTCACAGGTTTCCCTGAAAATCTTGGGCGCCGACCGTATTTCTTCCGGCTCTTCCTGTGGTATCTGCGGATAATTTCCCTCCTCGATCGCCTCCACGGTTTTTACCACCAGCGCAGCGCCTTTTTGCATGAGCCTTTCATACAAGGTACCCACATTATCGTCGCGGTGAATCGGCTCTTTTTCCTGGAAAATGATCTTGCCGGTATCAATGTCTTTCTCAATAAAAAAAGTGGTCACGCCAGTTTCCGTATCGCCATTAATCACGGCCCAGTTGATCGGTGCGGCCCCGCGGTATTGAGGTAAAAGTGAGCTGTGTAAATTGAATGTACCTTTCGTCGGCATACTCCAGACTACTTCCGGCAGCATTCTGAAAGCAACCACGACTTGCAGATCCGCCTCATAAGATTTCAGCTCTTCCAGAAACTCCGGGTTCTTCAATTTTTCAGGCTGCAAAACAGGTATTCCCTGCGACTCTGCGTAGATTTTTACAGGCGATTTTGTAAGATTTTGACCTCTTCCCGAAGGCTTGTCGGGCACGGTGATAACGGCTACAACATTAGAATTGTTTTCGACCAGACTTTGTAAACTGGGCACCGCAAATTCGGGTGTTCCCATAAAAATGATTCTCAATGGTTTTGACATACGTGTGGCCGCTTTTGGATAAAAATGGTGTTACCATTCACAAATATTGTTATTTTTGTCGTTCTTGAAAGAAAATTATGGTGCATATAAAGTCACATAGCAACCGAAAAGACAAGGTCTTCTAGCCTTCTACTACGAGTGGTGTTACTCCTGTAGAGCGGTCTTAGAACCGTTCTTTTTTTTTATCTGGATTTTCAAAATTTAAAGCATATATAAACTAAATGAGGTTATGGCTAAGATTTCATACTATACGGAAGAAGGATTAAATAAGCTGAGGAATGAGCTGAATGATATGAAAACCAAAGGCCGCACGGAGATTGCACGTCAGATTGCCGAGGCGCGGGATAAAGGGGATTTGAGTGAGAATGCGGAGTATGACGCAGCAAAAGATGCGCAGGGAATGCATGAAATGAAAATCGCCAAGCTGGAAGAAATTATGTCCAATGCCCGCGTGATCGACGAGTCCTCCATCGACAATTCCCAGGTTTCAGTTTTATCCAAAGTGAAGATCAAAAACCGTAAAAATGGAATGGAAGTCACTTACACATTGGTTTCCGAAGAGGAGGCTGATCTGAAAACCGGCAAAATCTCGGTAGGCTCGCCGATCGGTAAAGGTTTGCTGGGTAAAAAAGTGGGAGAGACCACGGAAATTAAAGTACCTGCCGGTATGATGGAATTTGAAGTACTCGATATCAGCCGCTTCCTCGAATAGGAGTTTGCGCTTTATATAAATGTTGGATTGTTAAATGAGCTTCATTTCGCAATCCAACATTTTTGTTTTAGAGTAAAACCAGAATTGATTTACGAGGTAACATTCAGCACTATAAACTATGAAATTTAAAGGCTTCGTTTTCAGCATTTCATCACTCCGGGTGGAGGGTATCGCCTTATTTCCATTCATTTTTATCAGGACAAAAACGCCGGGACGGTTCCTGATCAACCACGAGCGGATCCACATCCGCCAGCAGCTCGAAATGGGGATCTTACCTTTTTATATATGGTATCTGATGGAATATTTTATCCGCTACGTCCAGCACAAAAACCGTTATTTAGCCTATCTTCATATTTCGTTTGAACGCGAAGCCTACCGGAATGAAACCAACCTCAGCTATCTTGGAAAAAGACCTTTCTGGGCTTTTTTGAAGTATTTAAAGCAGTAATTTGCCTTTCATTTTGATGTTCAGTCCCCTAATTTTTAGTCTTTTAAACAATCAGTATGGCAGATCAGAGCAAAGAATTTCTTTATAAGTATTTAAACAATGCATCGCCAACCGGCTTTGAATCAACCGGTCAGCAAATCTGGCTTGACTACATTAAGCCCTACATTGAAGAAACGATTATTGATACTTACGGCACGGCAGTCGGTGTGATTGGACCGGGGCAGGATTACAAAGTCGTGATCGAGGCACATTCAGATGAAATTTCCTGGTTTGTGAATTACATTTCCGACGACGGCTACATTCACGTCCGCAGAAACGGTGGTTCCGACGCCGCGATTGCTCCTTCGATGCGGGTAAATCTGCATACCGCAAAAGGTGTGGTAAAAGGCGTTTTCGGCTGGCCAGCGATCCACGTTCGTGACGTCGCCAAAGACCAGGTGCCCAAAGTGCACGAGCTTTTCATCGACGTGGGCGCTGCTAAAAAAGACGAAGTTTTTGAAATGGGCATTCACGTCGGTACGGTGGTAACATTTGCGGACGGGCTGGATGAGCTGAATGAAAAATATTATGTCGGCCGCGCGCTCGACAACCGCATGGGCGGGTACATGATCGCGGAAGTGGCGCGGATGCTGCATGAAAATAATGTACGTCTGCCTTTTACATTATATGTGGTAAATGCGGTGCAGGAAGAAATCGGTCTGCGCGGAGCGGAAATGATTGCCCGGAGATTGAAACCCGACCTGGCAATCTGTACCGACGTGACGCACGATACCCAGTCGCCGATGTACAATAAAAAAGAGCAGGGCGACCTTAAAAGTGGTAGCGGCCCGGTAATTTGCTACGGCCCGGCGGTACAAAACAATGTCCGCGATATGCTGATCCGCGTCGCCGACGAAAAGAAAATCCCTTTCCAGCGCCAGGCAGTAAGTCGCTCGACAGGCACGGATACCGATTCTTTTGCTTATTCAACAGAAGGTATTGCCTCCGCATTGATCTCACTTCCTCTGAAATATATGCACACGACCGTGGAAATGGTGCATAAGGAAGATGTTAAAAATGTAATCCAACTCATGTACGACGTCCTGCTATCGCTGAAAGGCGGGGAGGATTTTCGGTATATAAAATAATACGTGTCATGCTGAGCGGACCGGGCCGCCGGGCGGTCGAAGCACTTTACTGGCTGGGCAGTGTGCTCACCGGTATAGTGCTTCGACTACGCTCAGCATGACAACTTCAACAACTTCATCAACATGACTTTCATCAACAAATGGACAACAGGGCGAGGGGGCGTGGCGCGGCCATTAATCCCCACAACAAATTTACAAAGAATGAGATAACCTATACCTCGGAAGACTGGCAGCAGTGGGAAGAGCCGGAAACCAATCCCAAAACACAATTTATTGAAGAGGAATCCAAGACGCTGCTGAGTGTTTCGGACAGTCCCGATTTGGGTAACTTCCATTCTATCAATCCCTACCGGGGCTGTGAGCATGGATGCATTTATTGTTATGCCCGCAACTCGCACGAGTATTGGGGCTTTTCTGCCGGACTTGATTTTGAGACCAAGATCATGGTCAAGAAAAATGCGCCGCAACTTTTGGAAAAGCTTTTTAATTCCAAAAAATGGGAGCCCAAAGTCATTCACTTTTCGGGCAATACGGACTGTTATCAGCCGGGCGAAAAAAAATACGAGCTTACGAGGCGGCTTCTGGAAATATGTCTTAAATACCGCAATCCGGTGAGTGTTTTGACGAAAAACGCATTGGTTTTACGTGATATAGATGTACTCGAAAAGCTGGCGAAATTGAATCTTGTGCACGGTGCGGTTTCAATTACTTCTTTAAATGAGGACCTGCGAGGTGCTTTGGAACCCAGGACTGTCACAGGAAAACGACGGCTGCAAGTAGTAAAAACATTGCACGAAGCAGGCATCCCGATGGGCGTCATGACCGCGCCGATTATTCCCGGATTGAATGATCATGAGATCCCGGCATTGGTTCAGGCGGCGGCGGAAAGCGGCGCGCGGTGGGCACATTATACGGTGGTGAGGCTGAATGGTGCAATTTCAACATTATTTGAAGAGTGGGTAGAACATCATTTCCCGGACCGCGTTGCCAAGGTTTTGAACCAGATTAAAGAATGTCATGGCGGACAGGTGAATGATTCACGCTTTGGGCTGCGGATGGTAGGCGAGGGGAATTTCGCAGAACACATTCGTCAGCTGCATGATATGGCCTGCCGGAAATATCTGAAAGACCGCGAGTGGCCCGAGCTCGATACTTCGCAGTTTATGCGTGCGGGGCAGATGAAGTTGTTTTAATTTTAAAAACCTATTTTTAGAAAAATCCTGAACTCATGAAACTGCTTCCACCCATTTTTTCACTCATTATTATCCTTTGCCTGACGTCCAACTGCGTCAATTCGTCTTCTCAAAAGAGCCCCGTGGTGATAGGAAACGACTCGGTCGGCACTATGACGAGAAATGGTGCTGCCGTGAAACTGATGACCGGCGTCGATCAGGTTTCGGAATACATTAACTATCTGAAAGGCAAGAAAGTCGGAATTGTGGTAAACCAGACGTCGATCATCGGCAACACGCCGATCGTGGATAGCTTAGTGGCGCTAGGTGTGAACATTGTCACGATTTTCGGGCCGGAACATGGTTTTCGTGGCACGGCCAGTAATGGTGACAAAGTCAATGACAGCATCGATCCGAAAACCGGTATCCCGGCGATTTCACTTTACGGAAAATTGAAGCGGCCAACCAAAGAGCAAATGGCGCAGCTGGACTTGATTTTGTTTGACATTCAGGATGTTGGCGCGCGGTTTTATACTTATATCAATACATTAGGTCACGTCATGGAATCCTGCGCCGAAAGCGCCAAGGAAATGCTGATCCTCGACCGGCCCAATCCAAACGGTTTTTTGGTAGACGGCCCTATTTTGGAAGACCACCTGCATTCCGGGATCGGTATGTATAAAATCCCGATCTCGCACGGCATGACGGTCGCTGAATTTGCCCAGATGATCAATGGTGAAGGCTGGCTGCCCAACAAAATGCAGTGCAAGCTGAAAATTATCAAGGTCGCGAATTACAATCATGATATGCCTTACGACTTGCCTGTAATGCCTTCGCCGAACCTGAATACGCAGCAATCGGTGATCTTATATCCGCATATTTGTATGTTCGAGGGCACAATCCTGAGCCAGGGAAGAGGAACCTATATGCCCTTTACGGTACTCGGCGCACCGAAACTGAAAGGCTTATACGACTTCACTTTCACCCCCAAAAGCATCAAGGGAATGAGCGAGACGCCGCTGCACATGGATACCGAATGCTACGGGCTGGACCTGCGAAAATATGATATGAAGCACATCCGGAAATCGGGCAAGCTGAATTTGGGCTGGCTGATGGAGCTGTATAAAGCTTACCCTGAAAAGGATCGTTTCTTTGACATGAGCCAGAGCAAGCAGATGGGTAATTTTGATAAACTGGTCGGCACGGAAAACCTGAAAAAGCAGATCATTGCGGGAGCATCCGAGGAAGAAATCAGGAAGAGCTGGGAGCCGGGACTAGGTGATTATAAAGCTATGCGGAAGAAATACCTGCTTTATCCCTGATCAGGAACGCTCAACTAGTTGGATCTGCAAAGGAATTGTCCGGAAACAAAACATCCCGGGAAGAGTTTCCAGGGATGTTCAATTATTCTCAACGATATTTAATTTAAGAACTATATACTGGATTTAGTTTAGGTTGGATGCAATATAATGTGTGCATAATGCCAAATTTCTTGCAAATCCTATTTCATCACAGTTACGAATTTTTCGATCTAATGGATGCCCGGGTGTTAAAATTTTTTCTCATACACCCAGGCTACTGAATTGAAAGTCAAATTAATAGAGGCGGAGTCTACGTGATGTGAAATTAGTTCTATACCGGTTTTCCCGCAAAATAATGGGGTGAAATCCAGGTTTCAGGGGGTGAAGATCGGGCGGTTGCGGGGTAAGCGAAATTTGGGAGCAAAAACTCAGGAAAACGTTTTGATCCGGCTCAGCAATTCGTTGCGGTTGTCATTCGTGATCGGAATCTCAATATCATTGATCATCACATGCACATAATCGATCGCTGTGATCGCATTCAGGTTGATTATGAATGACTTATGAACACGGAAGAAAAAGTTGACCGGCAGTTGCTGTATCATGTTCTTCAAAGTTTCCCGGATCGTATATTTTTTCTTGATCGTATGTAGTTCCAGGTAGTTGTCATCGCTACGGATATACAGGATTTCGGCTAGCATGATCTTGGTAAACATGTGCTTTTCCTTGATAAAAAGCGCATCTTTGATCACCGTCGTATCTTCTTTTTCCGGCGTATCGGTTTCTCCGGCAAGCGCTGCCAGGCGATAATTTTTAAGCGCAAGTTTTACCGCCGTGTAAACCGTGATTTTCTGAAATGGTTTTTGTAAAAATGCGTGTGGGGCCGATTGCAGGGCTGCATTAACTACCGCAATGTCGTCGTGCGCAGAGAGAAATAGAAAGGGTATCCCAAGGTTTTCGCGGATGTGATCGGCCAGGTCGATGCCCGTCTGATATCCGTTTAAATTAATGTCGAGTACTGCGAGATGAAACACTTTGGTGGCTAGTAAGTCCACGGCCGTCGGATAATCCGTGGCAATGTCGTGCGCTTCATACCCGAACCCGTTTAACAGAAATTGTAAATGCTTTGCAATGATAAAATCGTCCTCAACAATTAGAATGTTCATATTGTAAATAAATGCCCGCCGTAAGGCTCCGGCATTGAGAGAGTTAGGATTTACGAATTTCAGACTTTATATGCGCCCGGGATCCGTGGGTGCCTTCCTGATACAAACTAGTTCATGTTACATGAGCTTCAACAGCCGAGTTTTAGTAACCGTTTGTAACAAGAAAGATTTTAAATTAAAGGCAAAAAGCTGTGCCAGACAAGCCATTTAATAAGTTATAGAAATTTTTCTATAAAAATCCCGCAACAACTTATCTCCTAAAACATCCAATCACCGCGAGTTACTTGGCTTTTTGGTGGTTAAGCTAGCTATTTTTTTTCAGTCCTTCGCAGACTTTTAAATTTATATAATTATTTTTTTATTTTATTATATAATTTCACAGAGCGGCTGCGATAATTTTAATTTCACCCCGACAATCCGAACAGTTAGTATCTACGTACATTGATCACAGTTGGATTTCTGATCAGGGTACTTCTCGACAAATTTTTTACGGCGAGCCTTTTACGATGTTTTTGTACTAACAAAACCTATTTCATTATTATCTAACATTCTACCCATGCAAGTTTCTTTTACGAACCTGTGCAGGCTCAGGCTTTTTTTGCTGAGCTTAATGACACTGCTATGCGCTTTTGGTAGTTATGCTTCCAGTCACCGGGAAGCGCCGTTGATTTCAAATGACCCGTTGGCGGATAACACGGACCTGTACGCTTTTAAAAGTCCCGACGACCCGAATTCGATTACCATTATCGCCAACTACATTCCATTTGAATCGCCCGAAGGAGGCCCGAACTACTTCAATTTCGGCCCGAATGTACGTTATGAAATCCACATCAAAAACAAGGCTACGACAGCCTGGGACGACATTACGTACCGTTTTACGTTTTCAAGCACAAACGAGGACCCTACCACTTTTTTTAACATTCGGCTGGGAAAGCAAAACCTGAAAACGACTTACAAGTGTGAAAAGAGTACCGATGGCGGCAAAACGTTCACGACCATCATCGCGGAGGGCATCGTGCCGCCCAACAACATTGGCCCGAGATCGATCGAAGGAAAAACCGTCGGGCTGGAAGCGCCGGATTATAACTCGCTGGTAGAGAAAGCCATTGCGACTGCGAGCAGCGGTGAAAAGATTTTCGCTGGTCCGGTGGATGATCCTTTTTTCGTAGACCTGGCAGGTGCTTTTGATGTCGGTAATTTCCGGCCGGAAGGTAATGCGGTCAATGCGCCGAAAGATGGTTTGAGCCGGTTTAATGTGCATTCTATCGCATTGAAAATTCCGGTGAAAATGCTGCAAAAAGATGGCAGTGGCGTCGATCAGGCATCGAACATCCTGGATCCTGATTTTGTGATCGGCGTGTGGGCATCGGCCAGCCGGCAGAAAATTAAAACGCTGAATACTAATGGAGAAGTGGGCTACGACGGTGATTTTGTGCAGGTTTCGCGGCTTGGAATGCCTTTGACAAACGAGGCGGTGATCCCAATCGGCATGAAAGATCACTGGAATGCTGTGACGCCTTATGACGGCCACGACCTGCAATTTGCCAAGTATTTCACCAACCCCGAGCTGGCCCTATACATGGACGACAGTCAGTTTGGTGCAGCGGTACCTTCCCTGAATGCATTGCGTATCCAGTCGAAATCGCTGGGCGCATTTGATTTCAGAAATGGTAAGCCGGGACTTTTTGGCCTGAAAGGAAACGCTGCTCTGGATGGTACTGCTCTGGCGGAAGCTGCTTTCGGAGGTGTGCTGCTGCCGGATAATGCCAGCCCGCGCGCTGTGGATCTGCTGCCAATATTTTATACTGGCGTGCCCAACCTGATTCCGTATCAGCTGGCAACCGGCAAAGGCAATAATCCGCTGGCAAAAGGCAAGCCTTTCATTCATAATTTTTTACCCACATTGGGTGATATGTTGAGACTGAATATGGCCGTACCAGCCACACCCCGCGACGATCCTAAATTTAGCTCGCTTGGACTGGTTTCCGCTGCGGTATTGGGCATCACGGACAGTGAATACAACTCCAATACGGACCTGGAATGGATCCCTAACATGGACGGGTTCCCGAACGGACGCCGGCTGGAAGATGACGTGACGACGATTGAGTTACAGGCCGTTTCGGGTGTTGTACTGGCAGCAGTAGGCTTGTTTTACGATGATGCCACCGCTACTGCACCGGTTTCGCCGCAGCTGATCAATGTGCTGTCTTTCACTTCTGGTCCGACCAAAAACGATGCAGCGCTGAAAGGGACATTTCCCTACCTGGCCAATCCGTGGAGAGGATTTGACTATCCTGAAAAACCCAGATTCTGATCTAAGTCACGCTATAAACAGATTTATATGAAAAACTTTCTATATCTGCTCGGCTTACTGGCATTGATTTGCAGTCTGCCCGGTCAAACCATCGCATCGTCGCACCGTGAAGCGCCGCTGATTTCCACAGATCCGCTGGCGGATAACACGGATGTGTATGCCTTCAAAAGCACCACGGACAAAGAGAACATTGTCCTGATTGCGAACTACATTCCTTTTGAGCATCCGGCGGGTGGGCCCAACTGGTACACTTTCGGCGAAAATATCCGCTACGAAATCCATGTGGACAACAATGCTGGAACGCCAGGTGCGGACATCGTTTACAGGTTTACGTTCACTAAAAAGAACGAAGATCCGTCAACATTCTTCCTGATCCGTCTTGGAAAAGAAAACCTGAAAACCACGTATGTCTGCGAAAGAAGTGTGGACGGTGGCAAAACGTTTTCAACTGTTGTGTCAAATGGCATAGTACCTCCGCCGAACATTGGGCCGAGGTCTATCCAAAATGGTACGGTTGGTTTGGGCAAAGATTACAACCAACTGGTACAGGATGCCGTAACATTGGCGAGTACCGGTGAGCGGATTTTCTGCGGACCGGTGGACGATCCCTTCTTCGTAGACCTGGGCGGTATTTTCGATCTTGGAAATTTCCGGAAAGAAGGTGCGCGTGATGGGGTTGCCAAGTTCAACTGTCACTCCATCGTGATCGAGGTGCCGGTTTCGACTTTGCAAAAAGAGAATAAATCGGTAGCGATGGCGAAGAACATACTCGATCCTGACTATGTGATCGGTGTGTACGCTTCGTCGAGCCGCCGCAAGATTACTACATTGAACACCGGCAGCGAGATCGGCTATGACGGCGAGTGGGTGCAGGTATCCCGCCTGGGCATGCCGCTAACCAACGAGGCGATCATCCCGATTGGCATGAAAGACAAATGGAATGCGACTTCCCCCGCCAACGATCTGCAATTTGCCAAATACTTTACCAACCCCGAGCTGGCATTGTATATGGACGACGAGCAGTTTGGCAAAGCAGTTCCCGGCCTGGCCGATCTGCGGATCCAGTCGAAATCATTGGGATCATTTGATTTTCGGAATGGTAAAGCTGGCTTGTATGGTCTGAAAGGTAACCCTGCACTCGACGGGACTGCCCTGTCGGAAGCCGCATTCGGAAGTGTTTTGCTGCCTGATGCAACCAGCCCGAGAGCAGTGGATATCCTGCCGATATTTTATACCGGTGTTCCCAACCTGGCTCCCTATCAGCTTGCGACCGGCAAAAACGGAAACCCGCTGGCAGCAGGTAAGCCATTTATTCACAACTTCTTACCAACATTGGGTGACTGGCTGCGGCTGAATATGGCGGTACCGGCTACGCCGAGAAACGATCCAAAGTTTAGCACATTGGGTCTGGTAGGCGCGGCGGTTTTAGGCTTGACCGACAGCGAGTACAACCAGAACAAGGATTTACAGTGGATACCCAACATGGACGGCTTTCCAAATGGCCGCCGGCTCGAAGATGATGTGACGACGATTGAATTACAGGCAGTCGGTGGCGTGGTTTTGGCGGCGGTAGGTTTGTGGTACGACGATTTTCAGGCTGGAATGAGCCCGGTGACGCCGCAGCTTGGCAAAGTGCTGGGCTTCAATGCAGGTGTTACCAAGAATGATACCACATTCAAAACCACTTTCCCATACCTGCAAAATCCCTGGCCTGGCTTCCGCGGAAACAGTTTTGAAGGCATGAAAGCATCAGATATGTCTCCGCTGGTCATTTCTGTAAAAGGTTTTGACTGTCTCAACGGAACATTCCAGATTGGTAAAACCGGTGGCGATCCTTCCAAAGAAGTGGAGTACCTGGCAACCGGTGTACTGGATGGAAACTGGACGCGGAGCACCAGCCGTACATTGGATCCGATGTTTTTCAAGGACAACACCAATACCGGTGACATCTTCATCTACGCCCGCTATGTCAACGAGCCGGCTTCCGAGGTTTCTATCCAATATGATTTCCGCGCAGCGTGTGGTTTTACTAAAAACAATATGCGGCAGGGTATAGCCGAAGCCGAAGGTAAAATTGTACCGCTGACCGCGATTGTGATGGGTAACCCGAGCAACAACGAAGAAGTGATGGTGGAAATCCGGGGTGCTTATGGCAAGCCGGTGCAGCTGGATCTTGCCAATAGCAGCGGCCAGATTTACGGTCAGCAGGTGATTGAAAAGGCTACTGACAATGAGCGCCGCTCGGTGAAACTCGGAAAACAAACCGGGCTGTACTACCTGCGTGTCACCACGCCGGATGAAAAGTATACCGTGAAAATTTTGAAGAAGTAAAGTAACAACCTGACTGATCTGACGACGAAAATGCCGGGACCGCAAGTATCGGGTCCCGGCCATTTTCTAAAAAGCATCCCTTCAATAATGACACAATTCTTTATGAAAAAAATACTGACACTTTCGACACTACTCTGCTTGCTGACATTGCTGGCCTGCAACGAGAACAAAAAAACAGACACAGCGGTAACCAACACCGTCAGCACGGATGTACCCGGGCTTTTTGACAGAAAAGGCGAGCTGGCCAATGCCGCCGAGTGGGCAAAAACCAAGGAAAAAGTGGAAGAGCTGAAAGCAAAGATCAAGGAAAATCCAAAGGATGTGAAGCCGCGCCTGCAACTGGTCGTCATTTATTTGTCCGAAGCCAGGATCACGGGTGAGCACCCCTATTATTATCCCGCAACATTGCAGATTCTGGACGGCGTACTTGCCATCGATCCGCAGAATTTCGAGGCGACCACATTTAAAGCGTCTGTGAAAATGTCGCAGCACCAGTTTGGCGAGGCGCGTCAGCTGGCGGAAAAAGCGCGGAAAATTAATCCGAACAATGCTTATGTGTACGGTGTGCTGGTAGATGCCAATGTGGAACTGGGCAATTACGACGAGGCGGTAGCAATGTCGGACAAAATGCAGGAGCTGAAACCTTCGCTGGAATCGTACTCCCGCGCTTCATACCTCCGCGAGATTTATGGCAACTATCCCGGCGCCATCGCGGCGATGAAACTGGCTGTGCAGGCGGGACTTCCCGGCTCGGAGCCGCAATGCTGGAGTAAAAACACATTGGGACATTTATACGAAACCACCGGCCAGCTGAATGCGGCGGCCAACGAATATGACCAGATACTCGCCATGCGCCCGAGCTATGCATTTGCACTCCGCGGACAGGCGCAGATTTTTAAAGCCAAAAAACAATACGCCAAAGCCCTAACCGCACTGGACAAAGCCGCCGCCATCATGCCCGAATTTTCGTTTCATGAAGAAATGGCCGATATCTACGCCCTACAAGGTGATTCGGCAAAGGCAAAAGCCAAATATGCGGAAGTGGTGAAAATGCTGGACGAAGATGCCAGGTCGGGGCACGCGGTGGATTTGGAGTTGGCGAAACTCTACATTAAAACGGGCGAGCTGGATAAAGCGATTGCATTTGGCCGGAAAGAATATGAGAGACGCTCAAAGAACATTGATGTAAATCATGCGCTGGCGGAAGCTTATTTTAAGAAAAAGGATTACGAAAAGGCTATGCAGCATACCAAGCTGGCGATGAGCACCGGCACCAAAGACCCGGAAATATTGCAGATTGCCGGTGGGATCGAGCTGGCTTTGGGCCACAAGCAGGAGGGCGACAGATTGCTGGCGCAGGCAAAGCGGACAAACCCTACATTTGCATTATAAAACCAAACGATGAAGAAATCTCTGCTACTCATTCTCTTCCTGCTGACTGGCCTGAGCGCTTTTGCGCACCTTGGAAGCATTTCGGGGATGGTGCATGATGGCGCGACAAACCTGCCGCTCAAAGGAGTAACCGTGCAGCTTTCTGCGCAGGGTAAGGCTACCATGACCAATGAACTGGGCCAGTACCGGTTTGAAGGGCTGGTGGCGGCAACATATAAAGTCGAGTTATCACACGTCGGTTTTAAAGCGCAGATACTGGAAGTTACAGTGCGTGACGATAAGACGGAATTTGTGAAAACCCTGCTTTCCAATACGGAAGTGGAGCTGAGCGAGGTGGTGGTATCGTCCCAAAGAGCGCACGACCAGCAGCTGATCAACGGCGTGGACATCAAGCTGCGGCCGATCACCAATTCGCAGGAGATTTTGAGGATGGTACCTGGGTTGTTTATCGGGCAGCATGCGGGTGGCGGCAAGGCGGAGCAGATTTTTCTGAGAGGTTTTGACCTGGACCATGGGACCGACATTCGGCTGACTGTCGACGGTATGCCTGTAAATATGGTTTCGCACGCGCACGGGCAGGGTTATGCCGATCTGCATTTTGTGATACCGGAGCTGGTCAAAGGTGTTGATTTTAAAAAAGGGCCTTATACGACAGATAAAGGTAATTTTGCAACGGCTGGCTGGGCAGATTTTCGTACCAAGGATGCATTGGAAAAGTCTTTTGTAAAGCTCGAAGCCGGGCAGTACGATTCTTACCGAGCAGTGGCGGGCATCGATTTGTTAGGTCAAAAAGGGAAAGCGCATAACCAGTCGGCCTACATTGCTTCCGAGTATTCTTTTACCAATTCGTATTTCGATAACCCGCAGCATTTCAACCGGTTGAACCTCACCGGAAAATACCACGGCCACGTCGCACCGAATACCAATCTGACATTGACCGCCTCTACTTTTTGGAGTAAATGGAATCACTCAGGACAAATTCCAGACCGCGCGGTCGATTCAGGTTTGATCGGATTTTACGGTTCCGTCGATCCGACTGAGGGCGGCGAAACCAGCCGGACGAATTTTAATGCACAGCTGGTGACGGTGACGCCATCAAATTATGTGATCAAAAACCAGCTTTTTTACTCCAATTACAATTTTGAGCTGTATTCCAATTTTACATTCTTTCTGGAAGATTCTTTAAATGGCGACCAGATACGCCAGAAAGAAAAGCGGAACCTGTACGGTTATAACGGAAGTATTTCAAAACAACATTATCTCGGAAAATCCAGCTGGACCACCACATTGGGTATCCAGTACCGCCACGATTTCACCAACCGGACCGAACTATCACACACGATGAACCGCACCGTGACGCTCGATCCGTATATGTTAGGCAATGTGAATGAGCTGAATGCGGCGGTTTATGCCGACGAGCTGATCCAGGTGACCGACCGGTTTACAGTCAATGCAGGGGTGCGGGTGGATTATTTCCGCGATCAGTACAAAGATCTGCTAGAACAACCGGCCACGACCAAACACGCCAGCGACGCGATTGTTTCTCCCAAACTCAATTTTTACTATACATTCAATCCGAGGCTGCAACTGTACCTGAACTCGGGAAAAGGGTTTCACTCGAATGACACGCGGGTGGTGGTCCCGCAGGGCGGCAAGCAGATTTTGCCCGGCGCTTACGGCTCCGATTTTGGGATGATCTTCAAACCTTTTCCCAAAATGCTGATCAATGCCGCCGCCTGGTATTTGTGGATGCAGCAGGAATTTGTGTACGTCGGTGACGCAGGGGTGATTGAGCCGAGCGGGAAGTCCAAGCGGCAGGGACTGGATTTATCGGTAAGGTACCAGCTTTCAAAAGTGCTTTATGCGGATGTCGATATCAGCTCCGCAAAACCTCGTGCGCTAGGTGAGCAGGAGGGGATGAATTACCTGCCGCTGGCGCCGGTGCTGACGTCCACGGGCGGACTTTCTCTACAAATGCCCAATGGTTTCAGTGGCTCGCTGCGGTACAGATACATGGCGAATCGTCCTGCAAATGAAGATAATTCGATTGTCGCAAAAGGATATGTAGTCAATGACGCCCAGCTGAATTACGCCCGGAAAAATTACAATCTGGGCCTTTCGGTCCAGAATTTACTTAAT
Source organism: Dyadobacter luticola (assembly GCF_005860805.1). GTDB lineage: Bacteria > Bacteroidota > Bacteroidia > Cytophagales > Spirosomataceae > Dyadobacter > Dyadobacter luticola. The sequence continues at coordinate 1,291,322 of NZ_VCEJ01000004.1, forward strand.
ACCAAATGGAAGGAAACCCAGTTCGCCACGTTGAGCCGGTTGAAAAATGAAGCTACGCCTGTCGAAGAGATACATTTTACGCCCGGAACGCCCTTTTTTGCCAGGCTGAGTTTGACGGTTTCTTTTTGATTAAATGCTTTTGTGGCGGCCTGTCAGGATGAAAAGGATTGTGACGACGATCAGTCCGGAGAAAAACCAGACGCTCATCATCACATTATAATAAACGATGGCGACGAGGCAGATGGAAGATATGATCAGCGCGATGGCCGGAAAATAGGGGTATAGCGGTACGGTAAAAGGACGTTCGAGCAAAGGTTGTTTTTTTCTCAAAACAAAAAGTGCGACCATGCTGATCATATACATTACCACCGCGCCCAGCGCCGCGAGAATGATCACCTGGTCGGTTGTGCCTAGCATTAACGCTACGCAACCCGCTGCACCTCCCGCAAGCAATGCCCAGTGCGGGGTTTGAAACCTCGCATTGACATCTCCCAAAAAAGAAGGCAGGAAACCGCTTCTTGCCAAAGCAAAAATCTGCCGCGAATAACCGATCACGGTCCCATGAAACGAGGCGATTAATCCAAAAAGTCCGAGGCTCGCGAAAAGGTGTGTAAGACCGCTATCCCTTCCTAAAACAATACTTAATGCAGCCGGCAGCGGGTAATCGATCTTGCTCAGATCTTTCCAGCTCGCAATACCGCCGGTGAAAATCATGACGGCCAGTGCCAGCACCACCAATGTTAGTATCCCGTAAATATAGCCCAGCGAAATGGTGCGTTTCGGATCTTCTACTTCCTCTGCCACCATCGCCACGCCTTCAATCGCCAGGTAAAACCAGATTGCGAAAGGTAATGCGGCAAACACGCCCGGCCAGCCGAATGGCATCGGGTCGGTGACGAAAGTTTCGTAGGAAAAGTGGGGGAGGACAATGCCAATGTAAATCAGCAGCTCCACTACGGCCAGCAATGTTACCACCAGTGAAAACATGGCTGATTCCTTGATACCCAGTAAATTGATTAAAATAAAAATCCCGTAGCAGGCAAATGCCACGTCGAGTACGTTGAGCGTGGGGTAAAGGAAATGCGTGTAGCTGCCGAGCGCAAATGCGATGGCCGGCGGCGTGACGAGGAATTCGACCAAGGTGGCGTACCCGGCAATGAGCCCGCCCCACCAGCCGAATGCTTTATGTGCATAAGAAAACGGGCCACCTGCCTGCGGGATGGAAGTGGTAAGCTCGGTAAAACTGAAAATAAATGTCACGTACATGACCGTGATGATCAGCGTGGCGATCAGAAAACCGACTGTACCCGACACACCCCAGCCATAGTTCCACCCAAAATATTCACCGGAAATAACCAGTCCGACGGCGATTGCCCAGAGATGTATCGGTTTTAAGACTTTTTTTAGGGCAGCAGCGTTTTCGGCAGACATGCAGGATGGTTTGACATTTAAAACAGTACAATATAGTTTATAACTGCTCCAATGCCATTTGATACCATCGAAAAATCAAAAAAATGCAATATTAAATTTGGTAATTAGCGTGGAGCAGTGCGCAGATAGTCGCCCATCTCCTTGACTTTGTCGGTGTTAAGCCAATCTACGTTGAGCGCCATCATGGTTTTCCAGGAGTTAATGTTGTCGGGAGTTGCCCAGAGCCGCACCTTTTTGCCAAGCTGGTGTGTCTGCTCGACCATTTTCTGGACATTCTTTTTGTCCTTCTCCGGCAGAGGTCCCTCGCCGTTCCACCTCGAATAACGCTGGAAAGCCTGGCTGATCATGCCGATGTGTTTCAGCTGCTCGGGGGTGTAAGTAACATCCGGGCGGCCATCGAAAAAAATGTAGGACGGATACTTGTCAAATGTAGCCTGATCGGGCACATTGCCGCTGATCACCAGACTGATAGGTCCTTGTGGGGCGAATATTTTGGCGTGTGGTTCGAGCTCGCGGACCAGCGCCTCCAAGGTTTTTTCTCCCGGCGTTTTTAGGTCAATCAGCAGTTGGAGTTTGAGGTCTTCCTGCGCGTAAATGTTACCGTGGTTTTTCTCGATTTTTTCCAGAATCGGTTGCAGGTACAGGTTGGCGAATGTTCGTCCCGGCTTAATGTCGGTGGTTTCATGCGCAACATATAATGAATCATTTACCAGATAAAGGTCCGCTTCGATGGACCCGAACTGCTGATCGTAAGCTTCCGAAAACGCGCCCGGCCGGGTGTAATCATTATGCGAATGTGCCTGGGCGGTGGTGTAAGCGCGGATCGTTTGCGCCTGAATGTGATGGACAAATAAAAAAGTTAAGAGGAACGTAAAACAAAGTTTCATGGGCTGCGGTGAGTAATGTTAGGCATTGGCAGGTCGATAACACATTCTCAACCTGTTTGATTTCGAAAACTGGAATTTTGTATGGTGATTTTCGGATTGGCAGAACAATATCCTTATTTTAGCCCCACTTATCAGTCACCCATACCCCGAAATTCGCTCCTGCATGGAACAAAATTCCTCTTTATTCCGAAAAAAATCGGTCGACCAGATCCTGAAAGACGCGCACTCGGTAGAAGGCAGCGGATTAGCGAAAATACTGGGCGTCAGGGACCTTGTTTCATTAGGAATTGCGGCAATCGTGGGAGCGGGGATATTCAGTACCATCGGCGTGGCGAGTTACAACGGCGGCCCGGCGGTATCATTGCTTTTTGTTTTCACGGCCGTCGCCTGCGTCTTCACGGCGCTTTCTTACGCGCAGTTTGCCAGCACGGTTCCCGTATCCGGTAGTGCCTACACGTATGCGTATGTAGCTTTCGGTGAATTATTTGCATGGATTATCGGCTGGTCGCTGATCCTCGAATATGCGGTGTCAAACATGGTGGTGGCCATCTCCTGGTCGGAGTATTTTACCAGTATGCTCAAAGGTTTTGGCATTGTGCTGCCTGGCTGGCTGACCGTCAATCAGGAAACCGCGGCAGAGGCTTTTGCCAAGCTGCAAACCGTTGGCGCTGAAATGAGTACCTACGAGAAATTTGCCGCCGCAGCCTACGAATCCGCCCCGACGATCGGCGGTTTCCACATTATGCTCAACCTGCCCGCGGGGCTTGTTACTTTGTTGATCACGGCATTGGTTTATATCGGGATCCGCGAGTCGCGTACGGCCAGCAACATTATGGTGGTGCTGAAAATCGGTGTTGTGTTGCTCGTCATTTTGGCGGGTGCATTTTATGTAAAACCCGAAAACTGGTCACCTTTTGCACCCAATGGTATCAAAGGCGTGATGGGCGGGGTTGCCTCAGTTTTCTTCGCATTCATCGGTTTTGATTCGATTTCGACGACCGCTGAGGAATGTATCAATCCGCAGCGCGACATGCCCAAAGCGATGATCTACTGCCTCGTGATCTGTACCATTTTATATGTTTTGATCACCTTGGTTTTGACCGGAATGGTTAATTACACCGAGCTGAAAGTGAGTGACCCGCTGGCTTTTGTTTTTGAAAAAAATGGGCTGGACTTCATGGCTGGTGTCATTTCGGTAAGTTCTGTGATCGCGATTACCAGTGCATTACTGGTGTATCAATTGGGCCAGCCACGGATCTGGATGACGATGAGCCGCGACGGACTTTTGTGGAAACGTTTTTCTAAAATCCACCCGAAATACCAGACCCCTTCTTTCGCGACCATCGTAACCGGTTTCGTAGTCGGCATCCCTGCCCTGTTTTTCAAGATGGACTTTTTTGTGGACCTGACGAGCGTGGGGACGTTTTTTGCGTTCATTCTTGTCTGCGGCGGGGTGCTTTACCTGGATCAAAAAGGCATTTCAAAACAATCGAAATTCCGGGTGCCCTACATTAATGGTAAATACCTCATCGGGATACTTTTTGTAGTGGCCGTGGCCGGGATACTGACTTACGGAAAAGGCGTGATTGTGGAGTGGCGGACGCTCACTTTCATGGAGTTGATGGAACATAAGCTGCTGACGATCATTTTCTGGATTGTGTGGTGTTCACTGGCGATCCTGGGCTTTCAGCACAATTTTTCATTGCTGCCGGTGGCTGGAATTCTAACCAATCTATATCTGATGACCGAATTAGGTTCGTCCAACTGGCTGATTTTTGTGATCTGGCTGGTGATCGGGCTGGTGATTTATTTCTCCTACGGTTACAGGAGATCCAAACTTGCGCGATCCGGTCAATCGGCCATTTAAAACTGACAGGTAATGCCAATGATTCTTAGATAATCAGCGTAAAAACCGTCCCTTTTCCTACTTCGGAAGTAACATTCAGCTGACCATTATGTTGCTGTAAAATCTGGCGTGAAAGGCTTAGCCCGATACCGGAGCCGGTTTTTTTGGTGGTGTAAAAAGGAATAAAGATATTCTCTATCGCCTCAGGCTCAATACCGTCCCCATTGTCTTCCACTTCTATCATGACTGTATTGTCCGTCTGGTATGCGGATAAGGTAATCAGCCGGTTGGTCTGGGTGGAAAATGCTTCCGACGCGTTTTTGACCAAATTAATCAATACCTGCTGGATCTGGCTGGCGTCGGCTTTTACGGTCAATGTTTCCGGTTTTATCGACAGTTTCCAGAGTACACCCGAGGCGGTGAGATCGGTTTGTAATAATTGCAAAACTTCCTGCAAAAGCTCCGCGACGCTCAGATTAGCGAAAACGGGTTTGGGTAATGTGGTAAAATCGCGGTAAGCATTCACAAACTGCATCATGCCTTTGCTCCTTTTTTCCAGGGTAGCCAGTGCTTCTTTTAAATCTTTCACCGCCTCCTGGTCACTGGTGGATTTTTCAATGTCCTCATTCACAATCAAGCGCATGGTACCTACCAGTGAAACGATCGGCGTCATGGAATTCATGATCTCGTGGCGGAGCACGCGCGTGAGGTTTTGCCACGATTCTACTTCCTGCTGCTGTAATTCAGTTTGAATGTTTTGCAAAACCACAATCCGCACCCACATTCCCCGCAGCTGGATCGCCGCGCCCTGTAAGGCAAGCGGCTGGTCCGAAGGCGTCCGGTACAATTCCCGCACACCTGTATTTAAATTGGAAAGTAATTCAAAAAGCCGGGGGTGCCTGTCTTTCAGTTCGTTAAGCTGGTGTAGTCGGTATATGCCCAACATTCTTAATGCAGCATTATTGATCAGGTTTACCTGCCCGGTACTGTCAAAAGTGATCAGTCCGGTACCAATGTGCTGCACAATCGTGTTGAGGTATTGCAAATTCGCTTCCTTCTCGGCCCGCGCCTGGCGGAAGGCGTGAAGCACTTCATTAAATTGTTGGTTAAGCTCTTTAAACGTCCGCCCCATTTTATTATCAGACCGGAAATTGATCGTAAAATCGGAGTAGCGGACCGATTCCAGAAAGTAGGTCAGCTTGCGGTTGACATTGGTCACGTACTGGTACAGCAGCGACCCCTGCACGCAGATGAATATCGTCCCGAGGACGTAGATGAGCATTTCGTTGGTGTGCTTGTTGGCCAACCAGGCCAGCGCAATCACACTCAGGATAATGATAATTATCCTGATCATAATCATAATGCTGAAATGTCGCAATCCTACCATGAAAGCTTAGCAGATAGAGAATGAAGGGTTAGTTTTCCAGGACGTTTTGCGGTACGCCGGACATTTCGCCCAGAACATATTTTTCGAGCGAGTTGATCTTATAATGTGCCAGATCGAATTTTGGATCATTAAAAACTTCCATCGCAGGTACCGATATGGTGATCATTCCCGCCGCATGCGCGGATCTCAAACCAGCGTGGGAATCCTCAAATGCGATACATTCTTCCGGCAGCACGCCCAGTTTCTGGGCAGTGGTAAGATATACAGCCGGGTGCGGTTTGGTAAATTTTTCCAGCTCACCCGAATGCCAGGTGTCAAAATATTGAATAATATCCAGTCTTTTCAAAACCCCCTCGATCAGCTCCATGTGTGATGCAGACGCGACGGCGAGTTTCAAACCCCTGGCTTTCAAATCCTTCACGATCTCAATCGCGCCGGGCATGGCTACTGCGTGGGCCAGAATGTTTGCGTGGGCTATTTCCAGGATCTCCTTTTCGAGCTCGGCAAAGCTGGGGGTGTTCCAGGGCTGGATCTTGTGGCAGAAATCGAGGAACAGCTTGATAGACAAGCCGGTAGTTTGCAATTTCAATGCATCCGTAATTTCAAAATTCACTTTTTGCATCACTTCCCGTGCGGCTTCATGCCAGATTGGCTCGGAGTCGATCAGCAATCCGTCCATGTCAAATATCGCAGCTTTAATCATTTGTATCAGTAGAAAGAATTTTTGTATACCATTTCAAAACTACTACATTCGCAACTAAGAATGGCTTTAGGGGTGTCCAAAAGGACTGAGATTTATACCCTTCGAACCTGAAACAGTTTACACTGTCGTAGGAAAAAGCGAACACAAGATAGTCAATATCTTTTCTCTCTTTTGAGTGGCTTGCGGTTTTTGAAATCGCTGCCGGCCCGCTCCCCTGATCCGTTCCAAAAAGCTGAACTTTATCTTTGGAAAATGGAAATACAACTGGAAAACAACCTGCAAACATTACGCTCCGCGAGTCCGCTGGTGCATAACATTACGAATTATGTGGTGATGAACTATACCGCCAATGCCTTGCTGGCGCTGGGCGCATCGCCGGTGATGGCACATGCATTGGAAGAGGTGGAAGAAATGGTGACTATTGCCGGAGCGCTGGTGGTGAACATCGGTACATTGTCGTCGCACTGGGTGGAGGCGATGAAGCTGGCGATGAAAACCGCCGCAAAACTGGGTAAACCGATCATTCTGGACCCAGTAGGAGCTGGCGCCACCAGTTATCGAAATAATGTTTTAGCTGAATTACTGGAAACTGCGCCGCCGACCATTATCCGTGGAAACGGTTCGGAAATCCTCGCCCTGGCAGGTGCCAGCATTAAGACAAAGGGTGTGGACAGTACTGTGAGTTCGACCGACAGCATTGAAGCGGCTTATGCATTATCTAAAAAATTCGGCTCCGTAGTAAGTGTGAGCGGCGCGGTAGATGTGATCGTGAAAGGAAATCAAGCCGCCTACATTTCAAACGGTGTACCGCTGATGACCAGGGTAACCGGCATGGGCTGCTCGGCTTCGGCTATTGCGGGGGCTTATGGGGCGGTTGTGAAAGATCCGTTTGAAGCAGCCATTTCAGCAGCAGCTACGATGGGCGTTTGCGGAGAACTAGCCTTCCGCGAAGCTAAGTCTCCGGGATCATTCCAAATCGCTTTCCTGGACACCCTCGCCGAAATCACTCCCGCCCACCTCACCGAGCTCGCAAAAATCAAATACGCTTAAACAAAACACTCAAAAACATCACAAACAATACCTGACCACACCTGACAATACCTGACCACAAATGACAACCAATGACACCCCCGTCCACCAACTGTACCTCGTCACCGACGAACCCGCCTGTCTCGGCCGCGACTTTTACTGGGTTGTGGAAGAGGCGGTACAAGGCGGCGTCACGATGGTGCAGCTGCGGGAAAAGCATTTATCCACCCGCGCATTCATCGACCGGGCAAAGCGGTTGAAAGACATTTTGCTGCCTTACAATGTGCCGCTGATCATCAACGATCGCGTAGATGTAGCCCTGGCCGCAAATGCTGACGGCGTGCACGTAGGGCAAAGCGACATGCATTTTGATATGCTAAACGAAATGTTGCCGGAAGGGAAAATTATTGGCTTATCTGCTGAAAGCGAGGAAGATGTGGTTGAAGCAGAGAATTTCGATATCTCCTATCTGGCCGTGAGCCCACTCTTCGATACCCCGACCAAAACCGACATTAAAAAGCCCTGGGAAATTGCCGGACTTCAATGGGTAAGAAAAAATAGCACCCACACGCTAGCCGCAATCGGAGGAATTAATGCCAATAACATCAGGCAAGCCGCTACAAACGGAGCCGAAATTATCGCCATAGTTTCTGCCATTTGCAGCGCCCCGTCCCCCTACGAAGCCGCCTTCCGCTTAAAATCCGCTATGCATGACTAGATATCCCATCATCCTGACCATCGCCGGCTCTGATAGCAGCGGCGGCGCCGGCATCCAGGCCGACCTGAAAACTATCGCCGCGCTGGGAGCATACGGCGCCTCAGCCATCACCGCGTTGACGGCCCAGAATACGACGGGCGTAAGAGCAATCCACCCGGTGCCGCCCGCATTTTTGCAGGAACAACTGGAAGCGATTTTTGAAGACCTGACCGTGGACGCCGTGAAGATCGGCATGATTAATACGGTGGAAGTGGCGATGGTCATTGCGGGGATTTTGGATCGATTTCAGCCAGGTTTCGTGGTTCTTGATCCGGTGATGGTTTCTACAAGCGGCTCGAAACTGATTCAGGACGAGACGGTGGCGGTGCTTTGGAAAGAATTATTTCCGAGGGTACATCTGATCACGCCGAATTTGGATGAAGGCCGGATTCTGATTTCTGAAAAAATAGATTCGCCTGAAAGTATGAAGGCTGCGGCGGAAGAAATGGTCTGCCGGGGTTGCAAGGCTGTTTTGCTGAAAGGCGGACATCTGGTCGCGCCGGTTTTGTATGATTTTCTGGCTCAAAAAGAAGAAGATACATTGACCCTGGAAAGCGATTATATCGACAGCGACAATGTGCACGGAACCGGCTGCACGCTGTCTTCGGCGATCGCCACATTTGTTGGCAAAGGAAGTCCGCTGGCCGAGGCGATTATTTTTGCGAAAGGCTATGTATCCGGTGCAATTGCAGCGGGCAAAGATGTTAAAACCGGCTTCGGGCCCGGCCCGCTCAATCATTCTTTTTCTCCCATTCCGATGCAAGTAATCTCATGAAATTTACCGACTTACTTTGGGCCAATGCCCTGCCGATTTACGAGCAAATTCAGCTTCATCCTTTTAACCAGGAATTAAAGGAAGGCACATTGCCGCTGGAAAAATTCAAATTCTACATTTACCAGGATTCCTTATACCTCGCCGATTTTGCCAAAGCCCTGGCGGTAACCGGCGCAAAATCAGGCAACAGCCACGAGCTGCTCGATTTTCTGGGTTTCGCCCAAAATGCCATTCTTGTCGAGCGGGCTTTGCATTTGAGTTATTTCAAAGAATACAACATTGAACATGCCGGCGAAAAGGCGCCCGGCTGCTTCGCCTATACCAACTATCTGATGTCGGTCAGCGCCTTCGAATCGTACGAAGTTGCCGTGGCTGCATTGCTTCCCTGTTTTTGGATATACAAAAAAGTTGGAGATTACATCTACGCTAATCAAATTTCACCAAATCCCTATCAGAACTGGATCAACGCATACTCGGGAGAAGAATTCGGACATTCAGTGCAGAAGGCGCTGGATATTTGTGACCGGCTGGCTGAATCAGCCACTGATAATGTTCGTCAGAAAATGATTGAGGCTTATCTCACGGCTTCGCGCTTGGAGTATGTCTTTTGGGATAGTGCGTATCAGTTGGAGCAGTGGGCGGTGTAGTGGCTTGAATTACGCTATTTCAAAAACTCCTTTGGAGCTGGATTTCTTTTTAAAAAAGCCTTCATTTCTTCTGCTTTACGGTCAAAGTTTGATTGACCTGAATTAGTAATTCCGATTAAATCATGCGCACCAGCGGTAACTATGGCAGGTAATTCCTTCCGTTTACCAAGTTTCCCAGTTTTTGAAATTTGTTCAGGCATGTTTTCTCTTTTTATCTAAAACTAATTTACAAATCATTTTTCAAGTTTAATAAGAATGCATCGTAATTAGTACCTTTTTCAAAGCGAACCCATTTACCATCCCAATCAGGCCAATCGCCATTTACTTCCCCATTTATCTTTTCGGCTTTAAATCCATAAATATTACAGAACGTCGATAAGTAATCATAGTGCGCGTGAATGCCCATCTGATACTTTCTGGTTCTTAGAGCCAGCTCACCTGGTAAAATAGATCCCGTGGCTGCAATATTGGCATTTGGGTTCTCAATAAGGAAATCTAATGCCTTCTGTCCTACTGTGGCTAGAATACGGTCCGTATCACCATTCCGAATTATCATCTTATCGTCAATATCATTCTGCGACAAATTCCAGACGCCGAATGCAATGTTGTAGAGCCTGGTTGCCTGGTCCATCAATGTGATGCGTATCCGCATTTCAAAGGTTCCCTCATTTCCAATGCTGAAAAATTTGAATTCCCGGTTAGTGACCCGATAGGTGGTGTATAATGTGATGTCCATACTGATAGCGTGGTGCCTAAGCCGCAAATCTATCTTTAAATTCTCGAAAAAACTTTTAGGCTAAATCTCATACTGATTGTCAGATTTCCTAACCCAAAAAATTTCATCTGACCTTTTCCTCGCTTCATCCTGATATTCATGAACTCCGTCGTAACCGCAAGTGAAAGTGTATATCGACCTGATATATTTGATTAACTGATTCGCTGGGAGGTACTTAGTTGATCAGGATAAAAGGAAACCTTAACTAAAAAACACGAATATCATGGAAACGCCACGCGATCAACAGATTTGGAGAAAAGCTAAAAAAAGAGCCGGTTTTAAGATGCATTTGCGGACTTATCTGATTGTAAATACGGGACTTTGGCTGCTTTACCTGGCCACGGGCTATCCCAACTTGTCAGAAGCGGGCGTGCCCTGGCCGATTTTCCCGATGCTGGGCTGGGGGATAGGTTTGGCTTCCCACTATTTCGCGGCTTACGGGGGTATCGACGAAAACACGATTGCCCAGAGAGAGTACGAAAAGCTGATGCGGCAATCGTAGAAGCGCCTTTTATGGAACGGTTGTTTTAGAATTTCTTGAAAGTGTAATTCAAAAGATTCAACAAACACGATCATGGAAAAGGACTTAGCAAATACCGATGCAATTAAAAAACTGAAATCACTGGCGGAAGATATCCGGTTTTGTATGTACACCACGTACGAAAATAGCCGGATTGAATCGCGACCGATGACGACGCTCGACATTGATGATGACGGAAATGTCTGGTTTTTTACAAGCAGGCACACGGAAATTGGCAGTGAAACCGGGCAATCAGAGATGGTAACATTGATTTATTCCGATCCTAAAAACAACTCTTACGTGAGCGTTTCGGGAAATGCGGCTGTGGTGGAAAGCGAACGTAAAAAAGAGGAGTTGTGGAACCCGATGTCCAAAGCGTGGTTTCCGGAGGGAAAAGACGATCCGAACCTCGTGGTACTGAAAGTAACCACCGAAGAGGCAGCTTACTGGGATAGCACTTCATCTAAAATGGTTGTCTTCTTTTCAATGTTGAAAGCGGTGCTTACCGGCACAACACCTGATGGCGGAGATCATGGAAAGCTGAATCTGGCTTAAAATCTCTCGAAATATATAAATTGAAAGTAGGAGCGGGCAAGCTGTACGTAATGTGCAGCTTGCCCGCTTTTGTTTTAAATGCTGGTAAAATGCTTGCGGAATGATTTTTTGAGAGTGGTATTAACAATTTCATAACATTTAGCTCATCTCACATGTCAGCCTCAAAACCTTCAAAAATTATCTGGATTATTCTGGTATTGCTTATTCTTGCGGGCGGCGGCTGGTATTTTTTTAACCAATACAAAAAAGAAAACGAGAACCCGGTATCCGGCCTGAAACCCAAAGTAGAAATGGGCATCGGGCACATTACGAACATTACCGATAGTACCATTGACCTCTCCTTGAAACTACTGGTAGACAATCCGTTACCGGTCGAGCTCGATGTAAAGGGCTTTAATTATTTTGTGCAAATGAACGGGGTGACGGTGATTCAAAATAAATACTCGAAGCCTTTGCTGATCAAATCGCGGGATAGTACGATTGTGATGCTGCCGTCGAAACTGAAAATTAAAAAATTAAAAAAAGAAGGTGAATCAGAGGCTTCGAAAGGGGAGGATAGTGCAAATTATCATTTCGAAGGCAGGTTTGCGCTGAAAAAACCGATCCTTGGAAAAGATACCATCGTACTTTCCAAGGAGAAAAGATTGCCGCTCTATCGCTTGCCCAAAGTAAAAATCGTGGATTATGATATGACCAAGTTCCGGCTCAGCAAGTCGGAAATTACTTTGTTTTTAGAGTTTAAAAATCAGAATCCTTTTCCGGTGCAGTTCAAAAATCCTTCTTACGTAGTTGATTTTGGAAAACAAAAAAGAATGGCAGAAGGTAAAGTGCCAGGATTTACAAAAATCAAAGGTAAGAGTACGGAGACTTACAAAATTCCGCTTGAAATTGATATGGGTAAGGTACTAAAAGCGCTGGGCGCGGTGATCGTCAAAGGAAAATCGATTCCCTTTACGCTCTACTTTAAAAGTAAGCTGGTATCTGATAATGATATTTTCAAGGACAGCGACGTGAACATTGTGGTTGACGGCGAGCTGAAAGACCTGGAAACGGTTCAGAAAAACCTGGGGAAATAATTATTTCCCCGCTTCAAACCATACCGACATTTCATTCGCCCCCCGGTTCGCCCAGGCGTAGTAGGGAATCAGTGTCAGCGCATCAGATTTTAAGATACTTACTCCGCCCAGCATTTCCTTCTGGTGTTGAGGCGTAAATGTTTGTCCTGGTTTAATGTTGACCGCCAATGCTTTGCCTTGATTATCATGACCTTCTGCGCAGTAAAGAATCGGCCCGCGCTCAATCGCCACTTTACCCTGGTCGGCTTTGATTTTTGGATTAGGGAGCACTTGTCTCACGGGCATATCCAATGTTAGAGCGATCACATCCCCTTTTTTCCAGGCGCGGTTGATTTTCAGGTAGCCATTTTGCGTCACGGCATCCGTCTTTTTACCGTTCACCAAAACAGAAATTGGCTTCGCGTTTTTGTCTGAATAAAAATACAACCCACCCGGAATCGCCTCGCCTGTGGCCCATCCCGGGATGCGGATTGAAATCGGAAAGCTGGCCGATCTTTCAGGCGAAACAGTGATTTTTACATTTCCTTCCCAGGGATAGTTGGTATCCTGGTCAATTTTAACAGGAATGTTATTGACGGAAATGTTAGCTTCATTGTCTGCAAAAAGATTGATGATCAGCTCATTGCCTTTGGTTGCGTAAATATAGGCGGGCATTGAAGGCAGGAATCTCGAAACATTAGTCGGGCAGCAGGCAGTACCAAACCACTCGTGGCGGATCGCGCCGGTACCTCGTCCGAAATCATTTTTACCATTCGAGGACATTGGATTGACATAGAAAAATTCATTGCCTTTCACCGACATTCCGCCCAGAAAACTGTTGTACAAAACCCGCTCAAAAACGTCCATGTATTTGGATTCGCCGGTCGCGAGGTACATTTTGTGGTTCCAGAAAAGATTGGCAATCGCTGCGCAGGTTTCGGCATACGCATTGTCATTCGGTAAAACGTAGGCTTTGTCAAATGCTTCACCATCCTCCCGGGCGCCCATGCCGCCGGTGACGTATTGTTTTTTATAAGTAGCGTCCGTCCAGATCGAATCGATGGCCGATTTGTATTTTGGATTATCCTCCAAAGTCAAAATATCCGCCACAGAAGTATACAGGTACTGCGCCCGTACCGCGTGGCCCATCGCCTCTTTTTGTCTGACGAAAGGCACCTGGTCCTGGAAGTAAGACGGGCCGAGCTTGTGCTCGTCGAGGTATAAAGTGCGCTTGTCGGAGCGGCCGCGCATGTCGATGAAGAACTTCGAAAGATCGAGGTATTCCTGTTTTCCGGTCACACGATAAAGCCGGATCAATGCCAGTTCAATTTCTTCGTGACCCGGTACCACCACCAGCTGCCCCGGTTTTGTACCAAATGTTTTGACTAAATGATCTGCATTTTTGATGGCCACATCCAGCAGGTTTTTCTTGCCGGTGGCTTCGTAATGGGCAACCGCCGCTTCATAAAGGTGCCCCACATTGTAGAGTTCGTGACTGCCGTTTTCAAAAGAATAGCGGTAAGGCCCGGCAATCCAGTCGTAGGCGCCGGTAGTATCTTTATTAATGGTGCGTAAAGTATAGAGATAACCGTCGGGCTCCTGGGCTACGGCAAAAAGGGTAATGAGGCTGTCGAGATAATGATCCAGTTTGGGATCGTACTTATTTTGAAGCACGTAAGCCGCACCTTCCACTACTTTAAAAACATCGGAATCATTAAACCGGACGCCTTCAAATTTGCCTTTTTTCAAACCACCTGCTACCGCAAAGTTGTCGATCCGGCCCGATTCTTCGCATTGATGCAGCGCATGCGGCACCGTCACATTGGCCGCAATGTCGATCCGGTCGTGCCAGAAACCTTGCGAGGTTTTTACATTTTTAAGCGGTACCGGGGTAATTTTTGCGTTTTGCGCGAAAGAAAATTGGGCAGTGAAAAATACGAAAAGCGGGATAATATATTTGGTCATCAGGAGCACAAATTGGTTTGAGTAGCGGTGGTTATTTTGGTTTTTATTCCAAAAAATATGCCAACTGTGCTCCTGAATCAAAGAAAAGCCGGTTTACAAGCCGTACTTTTCCATCCTTCTGTATAATGCGGCGCGGCTCAGTCCCAGCTCGCGGGCGGCGTCGGTAATGTTGCCGTTGAAACGTTTCATGGCCTTAACGATCATGTTTTTTTCCATGTCTTCCAGGTCAAATCCGGTGGCTGTGGTAGGGGTGCCTGCCGAGCTTTTCAGGAAGAGATCGTCGGGCTGCAAAGTTTTTTCCTGGGAGAGAATTACGGCTCTTTCAATAGCGTGCTGCAATTCCCGAATGTTGCCCGGCCAGTTATACTGCTGCATTTTCTTGATCAGCGCGCTGCTGATATCGTTGACCGGACGGTTGTATTTTTTTGCGTATTGTTTCAGATAATAATCCGCCAGCGCGCCGATATCCTCGGGACGGTCGCGGAGGGGGGGAAGGTCGAGCTCGATGGTGTTGATCCTGTAAAGCAAATCCTGTCGGAAGGTTTTTTCCGTCACCATTTTCTCAATGTTCATATTGGTGGCGCAAAGCAGGCGCACGTCCAAAGCTATCGGCTTATTGGAACCCACGCGCGTCACTTTTCTTTCCTGGATCACCGTCAACAGCTTGGCTTGCAGGGATAACGTCAGGTTTCCGATCTCGTCGAGGAAAATGGTACCGCCTTTTGCTTCTTCAAACCTCCCGGCGCGGTCTTCTTTAGCGTCGGTAAATGCACCTTTGACGTGCCCGAAGAGTTCACTTTCAAAAAGTGATTCACTCAAAGCGCCTAGATCGACAACGACGAAAGGCTTATCGGCCCGTTTTGAATGTTGGTGAACGTGTTTGGCGAGCTGCGTTTTCCCGGTACCGTTCTCGCCCAGGATCAGCACATTAGCGTCGGTGGAAGCCACACGCTCAGCAGTTGCCAGCACGTGACGCATGCTGTCGCTGGTTGCTACGATGGTGTCGGCCGTCGCTTTGCCTTTTTTGCCGTCGTCCTTCTTTTCTTCCGGCACAACTGCCACCTTATCTTTTCCGCCTTCCAATGCTACGCTAATGGTAGTCAGCAGTTTATCATTTTCCCAGGGTTTTAAAACAAAATCGATGGCACCGGCTTTGATCGCGCGGATCGCCATTTCAATGTCGCCATAAGCGGTTATCATGATTACCTTGGCGGCGGGATTGATATCGAGTATACGGTCGAGCCAATGAAAACCTTCACGTCCGCTGTTTACATCGCGGGTAAAGTTCATGTCGAGTAAAATCAGGTTGTAATCGCCGTTTGTGACGAGAAACGGGAGTTTTTGAGGGTTTTTCTCGATATCGACGGCTTTGGCGTGGCGTTTCAGCAGGAGTTTTGCTGCGCTGAGTACGTCCACATCATCATCGATGATCAGGATTTTTGCTTCTGAAAGTTGCATGGCTGTTTTGGCTAATTGCCGTCACTTTAAAGTGACGGTGAAAGAATAATTGGGAAGATAGCAGTTATGATTTACAATATATTTTATAAGGAGTCAAAAACTCGCTATTTTACCCCTTTCGGATACAAAAAAATCCTGTCCGCGCCCGAACAAAATTGTCCGATAACGAACATAGTAGGCGGTTTCAGATAATGTAAATGGATTGGAATTCAGTTGTTTACAATGCTTTCGTCTCTTTGGCACAGGGATTGGATAATGAAAGCAAATCATAAACTCGAATTTCAATTTCAACATATAATGGAAGTCAGGACACCTAACTCAACTAGCAACTCCAACGGTTTTACCGGAGGCTCGTCAATGGACAAGATCAAACCAAAGAAATTCTGGACCACACAACGTATTGGCATTATTGCAGGCAGCACATTGCTGATTGCCTTTCTGGTATATCAATTCTTTTTCGCCGACAAACGCAGCAAGCTGAACGTTGAGCAGGACAAGCTCACTGTTTCAACTGTTTCACAAGGCAAATTTGATGAGTTTATCGTGGTTACCGGGGTTGTTCAACCTTTAAAAACCATTCAGCTGGATGCAATCGTAGGCGGATATGTTACGGAGAAACTCATAGAAGGCGGTAACATGGTAAAGCAGGGCGACATTCTGCTTCGTCTGGAAAACCAGAATTTGAAACTTAGCTTCCTGCAATCTGAAACGGAAGCGAGCCGACTGGTGAATGATCTTCAAAATACGCGTCAGAGCTTGAAAATCGCACGGTTTACCCTGCAAAAAAACCTGAGCGACCTGGATTTCCAGATTGATCAGGCCAAGGATGCACATGACCGTAATACCAAGCTGTATAAGGATAAAGTGATCCCGGATGCGGATTATCTCAAAACAAAACGGGACTACGAAAAGCTGGTAAAACAGCGTGATATCGAGATCCAATCGCAGAAATACCAGGAGGAGAATGCGACTATGCAAATTTCACAACTGGAAAAAACCTTACAGAGCACCCAGAAAAACGTGGCTTTGTGGAGACAAACATTGGATAACCTGGTGGTGAAAGCGCCTGTTTCCGGTCTGCTGTCGTCCATGAACATTGAGGTAGGTTCGAACATCAGCCAGGGACAAAATATTGGTCAGATCGATGACTTGAACGGTTTCAAAATGCGTGTCAGCATTGACGAACATTATCTGTCACGGATTTTTGTAGGACTGATCGGTTCTATGGAATTCAACGGAAAAGATTACGGCTTGAAGATCATCAAAATCTATCCTGAGATCCTCAGCGGACGTTTTGAAGTCGATATGAAATTTGACAAAGGCGCTCCTGAACTGGTAAAAAGAGGCCAGTCCGCACCGATCCGCGTACAACTTGGCCAGCCTTCACAAGCCACATTGCTGCCAGTGGGCGGCTTCTTCTCCGAAACTGGCGGAAACTGGGTATATGTACTTTCCGACGACGGGAAACGCGCTGCAAAACGTAACATCACCCTGGGCCGCAAAAACCCTGAATTCTTCGAAGTCCTCGAAGGCCTGAAACCAGGTGAAAAGGTCATCACCAGCTCGTATGAGAACTTCGGTGACAATGAAGTACTTGAATTTTAGTCCATAGAAAAATAAAATAAATTATTATCAACCAGGCCACAGCCGATAGCCAAAAAGCCCTAAAAAACATGATTAAGATCAGCAACATGCACAAGGTTTTTTCTACCGAGGAAGTAGAAACCACAGCCTTGAACGGAATTGACATGGAAGTGAAAGACGGCGAGTTCGTCGCCATCATGGGACCTTCCGGATGCGGGAAATCCACACTTCTGAACATCCTTGGTCTGCTCGACAACCCGAGCGAAGGTTCGTACGAATTTTACGGTACCGAGGTGGCCAAAATGTCCGAACGCCAGAGGGCCCAAATCCGTAAAGGAAACATCGGTTTCGTATTCCAGAGCTTTAACCTCATCGACGAACTGACTGTTTATGAAAACGTTGAGCTTCCGTTGCTGTACCTTAAAACACCTCCCGCAGAACGCAAAGAAAAAGTAGAAGCAGCATTAACCCGCATGAATATGATGCACCGCCGCAACCACTTTCCACAGCAGCTTTCGGGTGGTCAGCAGCAGCGTACGGCCATCGCCCGCGCCGTGGTTGCAACACCAAAAACCATCCTTGCGGATGAGCCTACGGGTAACCTTGACTCCAAAAACGGGGAAGAAGTAATGAACCTGTTGAGCCAGCTGAATGCCGCCGGAACAACGATCCTCATGGTAACGCACTCGCCTTATGATGCAGGTTTTGCACACCGGATTGTCAATCTGTTCGATGGTAAAATCGTGACAGAGAAGGTGCATGTTTAGCATCCAGTAATTATTAAAAGCCAAATTGACCCATGAAAAAATTCCTTACTATCATCCTGGCTGGCGTATCGACGCTGGCCATCGCGCAAAAGAGGAGCAATGTGAGCAAAAGCATTGCCGACGATGGCAAGACCCTGTCAATCAACATTACCGGGGCAATCGATGGTAAGGAAATCAACCTGAAATGCACAGAATCCGGGATCGTTTATTCAAAGGACAAAGGGCAACATTGGGCTTCTTTGACAGAATCCTTTGAGGAAGATCCGGATGCTTCGGGCATGAAGGATTTTAGTAAGCAGGTCAAGATCAGCTCTGAATCCAATGAGATGTTTCTCCGCTACCGGTTTGTAAAAAATGACGAGGAATTCATTTTTGAAAAAACCGTCAACATTGCGGACAAATCGGAAAGCCAGCGCAAGCGTATTATTGAGGATTTTGAAAAAGAGATAGGATTGCCTGGAAAGGGCATGGAGATATAAATCAAGCCCGTTTTATGTTTAAAAACTATCTTAAAATAGCATGGAGAAACCTTGCTAAGAGCAAGGTATTTTCCTTTATCAACGTGCTCGGGCTGACAATCGGGATCACATGCTGCATGATGATCTTTTTGTATATCATGAATGAATTTGGTGTAGACCAGTTCCATGAGAAAAGAAAGAGCATTTACCGGGTCATGCGGAATGTCGACATGGAAGACATGTCGCTGTCGGTACCTTACCTTTCCGGGCCTTACGCGCCGGCATTACTCAATGATTTTCCGGGTACGATCAAGCAGGCTGTCCGGGTGATGACTTCGAATGGCCTGGTGACGATCGGAGACGATTCATTCAAGGAGAAAAAGCTGTATGTGACGGACGCCAACTTTTTTTCGGTATTCACATTTCCACTCGTCGCTGGCAACGCGGCGTCGGTGCTGAAAGACCCTAATAGTGTGGTACTTACCGAAACCACTGCCAGAAAATACTTCGGCAATGCTGATCCGATCGGTAAGTTTATCGAAGTAGATAAGTCCCTCAAATTAAAGGTTACGGGCATCGCCAAGGATGTGCCTTCCAACTCCACCCTGGATTTCGACCTGGTGTTTCCGATTTCAAATTACGAGAAGGAACCTTGGTTTAAGGTCTGGATCAACAACAACAATTTTACCTACGTTGTACTGGACAAAAATGTTACCAAAGCTTCCGTAGAGCGAAATTTTCCTGTTTTTGTTGACAAATACATGGGAAAGGATATGGCGCGCTTCGGAAGTAAAATGACGCTTTCACTTACACCACTTACCGACATTTATTTCGAGCCGCACGGCGCATTTGATAGTGTGAAACATGGGGACAAAAATGTGGTTTACATTTTCCTTTCCGTGGCAGCGCTCATCCTGCTGATCGCCTGCATCAATTTTACCAACCTCTCCACCATTCGCGCCGTAGAGCGCTCCAAGGAAGTGGGCATGCGGAAGGTGATGGGTGCGCTGCGCAATCATTTGGTATACCAGTTTATCGGCGAGTCAGTGTTGTTGACTGCCATTTCGTGTATACTTTCACTGCTTTTGCTGGGCTTCCTGATGCCGGTTTATAACCATTTGCTCGGCTATAATCTGACGGTTTCCTGGAATGCTGCGCCGCTTTATTTATTCCTGGCAGGCGTGATCGTGATTGTCGGGTTTCTGGCGGGAAGCTATCCGGCTGTTTTCCTGTCGGGGTTCAGCCCGATCCAGGCTTTGAAAGGGAAGTTGAAACTGGGAAAAGGCGGCGCATTTTTCCGGCAGACACTGGTTGTAGTCCAGTTCAGCATTTCGGTGTTTTTGATTGTCGGTACCATTGTGATTATGAGCCAGATGCGGTATGTGAAAAACATGCAGCTCGGCTACAACCAAGACCATTCGATCGTGATGAATGTGAATGGCGACATTTATAACAGCAGCAAAGCTTTTAAAAACGAGCTCGAAAACCTGGGGAGTGTTGCTTCCGTATCTTATATGTCCGGCGAGCCGGGTGGGTTTTTCGACCTGCATGCCATCAGCGCGGAAGGACGAAATGATCTGGTCTGGAAATCACGGACTTCCTTTACTGATTTTGATTATGTCAAAACCCTCGGTCTGAAAATCATCGCGGGCCGGGATTTCTCCAAGGATTTCGGTACGGATTCATTGGAAGCGGCGATTGTGAACCGCACGGCCGCCAAATCGCTGGGCTTCACGCCGGAACAGGCGATTGGGAAATGGGTGAAAAATGTGGTGCGGGATAGTTTGAGAAGGCGGATCGTGGGTGTGGTAGAAGATTTTAATTTTCTCTCTCTCAAAGAAAAAATGGACCCGCTAACCATCACGCCAGGCGACGATTACCGCGTGGTGGTGATCCATCTGAAACCCGGTAATGTGACCAAAGCATTGGCAGACGTGAAAAATGTTTTCGCCAAAATTTCACCATCCTACCCATTTGAATATACATTTCTGGATCAAAAATTCGACGAGCTATATAAGACCGATATCCGCCAGCAGACCATTCTCAGCATTTTTGCAGGCCTGGCCATTTTCATAGCTTGTCTCGGTTTGTTCGGCCTTGCATCTTTCACCGCAGCAAAACGTACCAAGGAAATCGGCGTTCGCAAAGTACTCGGTTCGTCCACGCAAAACATTGTAGTATTGCTCGCCAAGGAATTGCTAAAACCAGTGCTCCTGGCCACCTGCATTGCTATTCCCGCAGGATATTTCGCGATGAGCACCTGGTTGCAAAATTTCAGCTACCGCATGCCCATGCACTGGTGGATCTTCGCATTCGCCGCACTGATCACCATCAGCATCGCTGTTTTGACAATCAGCTTCAAGGCAATCCGCGCAGCACTGATGAATCCGGTGACGTCGCTTAGGAGTGAATAGAAATACCCAAAGCCAACCCTCATGTTCAAAAACTACCTGAAAATCGCCTGGCGGAACTTGTTGAAGAACAAGACATTCAGCTTTATTAATATTCTTGGTTTGGCGCTGGGGATGTCTTGTAGCCTACTGATTATGCTTTGGGTGCAGGATGAGATGAAAATGGACCGGTTTCATGCCAATGATGCGCGCCTCTATTCCGTCATGGAAAACCAGCATTATTCGGGGGTTATCAATACCTACGCCGCTACGCCAGGCATTCTTGCAGAAAATATTGTAAAAGACATTCCGGAGATTGAAATGGCGAGCCAGGTACTTTGGGAAGAGTCGCCGGTGTTCAGGGTAGGTAACGTTTTTGATAATGAAAAGGGAAGGTATGTGCAGGGTGATTTCCTGACAATGACCTCTTTCGATTTGTTGCAAGGCGATAAAAAAACAGCCCTGAGACGCCCCGATGGCGTTGTGATCTCCCAAAAGCTGGCCGAAAAATATTTCAGAGGTCAGGATCCTATGGGGAAAACGATCCGGCTGGATAATAAGGATGATGTGATCGTAACCGGTATCCTGAAAGAACCGTCGCGCTACTCTTCCATGAAATTCGACTTCCTGATGAGCTACGACCGGTGGCAGAAAGTGAATGACTGGTCGAAAGATTGGGGTAACAATGGACCGCGCTGCATGGTGCTTTTAGCCGGAAATACGACGGTTGAAAAAGTGAATGCGAAGATCAAGGATTATATTAAAACCAAGAACAAAGGCAGTAATGTGGACCTTTTTCTGGTCAACTACGGTCAATCCTACCTGTACTCCAACTATGAGGCCGGCAAATTAAATGGCGGACGTATCGAATATGTGCAGATGTTCACGATCGTCGCGGTATTCATCCTGATCATCGCCTGCATCAACTTCATGAACCTGGCAACCGCGCGGTCCGTAAAAAGAGCGAAGGAAGTTGGGCTGAGAAAAGTGGTCGGCGCATTCCGTACCAGCCTCATCGGCCAATTTTTAGGCGAATCGGTACTTATCACCTTTCTCGCGCTGCTCTTTGCACTGCTGATCGTACTGGCACTGACGCCCGCATTCAACACCTTAACCGAAAAACAACTCACGCTCGATTTTACCGATCCTTTTCTGGTGATATGTTTACTGGCATTGACCACCATCACTGGTATCGTGGCGGGGAGTTATCCGGCGCTATTTATGTCGTCGCTCAATCCGGTTACCATTTTAAAAGGGGCATTGAAATTCAAGCCGAGCGCTACTTACTTCCGCCAGGGCCTGGTGGTTTTTCAGTTCGGTTTGTCGATTTTACTGATACTGGCGATGATTGTCGTGTACCGGCAGATCGAATTCATTCAAAATAAAAATCTGGGCTTTTCGAAAGAAAACCTGCTGTATATCTCGGATATCAAGGAAAAAGGGATGGCGAAGAATTTCGAAACATTCCGCCAGGCGCTGCTCAATGAGCCCGGTATCAAATCTGTTTCCAGTTCCCAGGCTAGCCCGCTGGAATATGGAAGTTCTACGATGGGCGTGAGGTGGCCTGGCAAAGACACCACCCAGGAGTTGCTTTTTACAGTGAATCCGGCGGGTTACGGTTTTATCAAAACGATGGGTATCAAGCTGCTCGATGGTCGGGATTTTGATCCTTCATTTGGTACAGATTCTTTGAATTACCTGGTCAATGAAGTGGCTGCGAAGAAGATGGGTTATAAAGATCCCGTCGGTAAAGAGCTGACTATGTGGGGTAAGAAGGGCAAGATCATCGGATTGATGAAAGATTTTCATACCGGTTCTCTGCATGTCGCAATAGAGCCGCTGATTGTCAACCTGCAAGATCCGAAGGCGGTTTGGGGACAGGCGCTGATCCGAACAGAGGCAGGCCAGACGACGCGTGCCATCGCAAATCTCGAAAAAGTGTACCGTCAGTTTAATCCCGGTATGCCTTTCAAGTATCATTTTGCCGACGAGGAATTTGGCAACCAGTACAAGGCCGAGAATGTAGTCAGCAAGCTTTCCAACTATTTTGCTTTCCTGGCAATTTTTATCTCCTGCCTCGGTTTGTTCGGTCTGGCGGCTTTCACCGCTGAGCAGCGAACCAAAGAAATCGGCGTCCGCAAAGTTCTCGGCGCGACAGTCTCCAATCTTGTCGGAATGTTATCCGCAGATTTTCTCAAACTGGTTCTGATCGCATCCTTAATCTCTTTCCCGGTAGCGTGGTACTTCCTGAAAAACTGGCTGGAAAAATACGCCTATCGCATCGATCTTGAATGGTGGTACTTCGCCGTAGCTGGTATCGCCGCACTGGCTATCGCACTTTTCACCGTCAGTTTCCAGGCAATCAAAGCCGCGCTGATGAATCCGATCAGAAGTTTGAAGTCGGAGTAAGCGGGTTAAAACAAAATCTATCAATGTTACGAAACTATCTGAAAATCGCTGTCCGCAACCTGACGCGGAATAAAGTTTTTTCGCTGATCAACATTGCCGGGCTGTCGCTTGGGCTGACTTGTTGTATGCTGATTGTGCTCTATACGAAAGATGAGGCCAGCTTTGACCAGTTTCAGGAGCATAAAAATTCGCTTTACCGGATCATGGTAAGTATGCCGGAGGAAGACGGTTCGACACGTACCATCGGCAGCACTAATGCGGTGCATGGACCAGGCTTCAAACAAGGAATTCCGGAGGTCAGTGATTTTGTGCGGGCACAATCCAATTCATTTGTGGTGCGGAAAGGGAATGAGTTGCTGAACGAGGACATCCTTTTCGCTGACAAAAGTTTCTTCTCCGTTTTTACTATGCCGCTGATTTCCGGTGATCCCCAAACGGTTTTGTCGGACATTCATTCCATCGTCCTTTCAGAAGAACTGGCAAAAAAGTATTTCAATACAACCGACGCGGTGGGCAAGACGATGGAGCTGAAAATCGACGATAAGTTCGAAAGCTTCATCGTATCGGGTATTGCCAAAAACTGTCCGCAAAATTCTTCGGTACAGTTTAAAGCCGTACTGCCATTTGCATTTCAGGAAGCCCGCGGCTGGACGGACACCGAGTGGTTGGGTTTTTACATGAATACATTTATCCTGCTTCACGACAAGGCTAATTACCAGGCGGTTGGCAAAAAAATGACGCAGTATTTCAATGCAAAAATCAAGGAATCGGGGATGTATAAGGACTTTGATTACAAAATCCGGTTCAGCCTTCAACCTTTCCTCGCCATGCATCTGGACCCGGGTGTGAAGGATTTGCGCAATGGTCTGGGCCACGGCAGCGCGCCGGTTTATTCTTATATCCTGTCCGGTATCGCCATTTTTATCCTGATCATTGCCTGCATCAATTTTGTGAATTTAACCGTCGCCCGCTCGCTAAACCGCGCCAAGGAAATCGGGGTGCGCAAGGTGGTTGGCAGTCTCCGGAAACAGCTGGTCTACCAGTTTTTAGGCGAATCGTTTTTGCTTGCTTTCATATCATTCAGCCTCGCCATCGTATTGACGCAAATTGTACTGCCAACATTTAATGATCTCGCCAATAAACAGTTAGCATTAAGCTATCTGCTCGATACCAATCTGGTAGCCGGCTACATCGCGCTCTTTTTCGCGACGGGTCTTATCGCCGGATTTTACCCGGCGCTCATACTTTCCGGTTTCAGTCCGGTACAAACATTGTATAACCGCACGCGCCTCACCCAGAAAAATTACCTGACGCGCGGGCTGGTCGTTTTCCAGTTTGCATTATCAGTT
Organism: Dyadobacter luticola; assembly: GCF_005860805.1. GTDB lineage: Bacteria > Bacteroidota > Bacteroidia > Cytophagales > Spirosomataceae > Dyadobacter > Dyadobacter luticola. The sequence goes on from NZ_VCEJ01000004.1 coordinate 1,316,069, forward strand.
TGCCTCGTCATCGGTACGATTGTCATTTATTCTCAATTCAAATATTTGACCAATAAAGACCTGGGTTACAATGATAAAAACCTGATGAGTTTTAGCGTAGGCCGGGGAGGAAATGAAAAAATGGGTGTGATCCGCGAGGAGTTGGCGGGGCTGGCCGGGATCAAATCAATTGCGGCTTTTAACGGAAACTATAATGGTACCGGGGCCAAAATCGGGGAGAAGGAAATTAGTTTCGGGTACATTGGCGTGGATGATAATTTTCTTAAAACATTGCAGATACCTGTTTTGAAGGGACGGAATTTTTCAAAAAGCTATGGTTCTGATGCCGTGCAGTCGGTGGTTGTCAATGAGGCATTTGTAAAAAAAGCGGGCTGGTCGGACCCAATTGGGAAGGAGATTAATTTTGAATGGAAAAAACAGAAAATGAATGTCATCGGTGTGATCCGTGACTATCACTTTGCTTCTTTGAAGGACACCATCAAACCGCTGCTTCTGACACAGGACCCGAATTACAAACTTGGGACGATTTACGTAAAGCTCGGCTCCGAAGATATTCCCGCGACGGTCAAAGCCATTGAAAAGATCTTCCGTAAGCACATTCCGCTCATGCCTTTTGAATATAAGTTTGAAGACGTCACGAACCTGAAACGCTACGAATCCGAGTCAAAATGGAAGCAAATGATCACCCTGGCCGCGGTGCTTTCAATCTTCGTTTCCTGCATCGGGTTGTTTGGTCTGGCTACATTTAATGCCGAAACCCGGGTTAAGGAAATTGGTATACGGAAAGTCCTCGGTGCCTCAGTCGCCAGCATTACTGCATTATTATCCATCGACTTTGTCAAGCTGGTATTGATTTCTATCCTGCTGGCAATGCCGGTCGCTTACTATGCCTCTGATTATTGGCTCCGTGATTTCCCCTACCGCATCCACATTTCCTGGTGGTACTTCGCCGCCGCAGCATTACTTGCTATATCAGTAGCGCTGCTTACTATTGGTTATCAAAGTATTAAATCAGCCATGCTAAATCCTGTGGCATCGCTTAAAAGTGAATAGTTATGCTCCAAAACCACCTGAAAATCGCCCTCCGGAACCTATATAGCTCCCGGCTTTTCACTACACTGAACATTGTTGGGCTCACTGGCGGGATGGTGGCGGCGGTGTTTATTTTGTTATGGGTTCAGAATGAGCTCAGTTTTAACCAGTACCATGCAAAATCGGGGCGGATCAGCCGGATTGTTACGCATCTGGCGGTAAGCAGGCTGGAAACCTGGCATTGGTCGTCGACGCCGCTGCCGCTGACGAACGAGCTGAGGAAGCTGCCGGAAATTGAGGCAGTAAGTCGCGAGGTCAACGGCGGGACGCTTTCTTTTAATCTCGATGGTAGAAAAGTGAGCGGGCCAAAAGCATCTTATGTAGATACCAACTGGTTTCAAATTTTTGATTATCAATTTGTAGACGGCTCTGCGGCAGCATTTGCTTCTTCGGTTCGCAATGTTGCGATGACGGAATCGCAGGCGAAAAAGATTTTTGGCCGCACAGACGTGGCAGGAAAAACCATTCGCATCGACACGCTGGACCATATTGTTTCCGCGGTTTTTAAAGATAATCCTGCCAATTCCAGCTTCCAGTTTGAGTTTCTGCTACCACTTTCGGGATATCTGGCCAATCCGGAAGTTTATAAAAGTGATAATACCTGGAACAATTTCAATTACCAGACGTTCATCCTGCTCAAACCGAATACCGACCTGAAAAAGCTCGGCAAAAAGCTGACAAGCATTATCTCGGAGTTTAAAAAGGATGATGACGGGAAAAATTCAACCAATACTAAACTGGAACCGGAAATGCTGGCCGACATGCACTTCAATAAGGAAGTGTCGAGCGCGGACAAAAGCAGCGGGGATGAAAAAACGATCTATGTTTTCTTTGGTCTCGGGGTGGTGATCATCCTCGTGGCCTGCATTAATTATGTGAACCTGACCACCGCCCGCGCGAGTGTGCGCTCCAAGGAAGTAGGTGTAAAAAAGTTGCTCGGTGCCAAGCATTCGCATCTTTTCGGGCAGTTTATGACAGAATCGGTACTGACCTGTCTTGCTGCGCTGGCGCTTTCCACGGCACTGATCTTTGTGCTGCTGCCTGTTTTTAATCAGGTTACGGATAAGACATTTGAGATATCTTTTACCAACCCGGTAATCTGGATGATTTTGCTGGGTACGACCTTGATGGCGATCCTGCTGACAGGTATTTATCCGTCATTGTTACTCTCGTCCTTTAAGCCTTTTGAAACATTGCGCGGCAGTAATGTGCTGGGAACGAGTAGTGCATTTTTTAGAAAAAGTCTGGTGGTGGTACAGTTCACAGTGGCAATCATTTTCCTGATTTCCATGCTGGTGGTGCAAAGCCAGATGAAATTTATCCGCGAAAAAGAACTCGGCTACGAGCGTGCGCGCACATTTACCTTCCGGTTGCCCTGGGGTATGAATCCCAAAATCGACCCTGCGACGATCAAAGCAAGGTTATTGAATAAATCGAGCATTGCCGACGTCACGATTTCAAGCCAGAGCATTGTGCAGATCGGTAGCAGCACGACGGGGTCTTACGACTGGGACGGTCGGCCGAAAGATTTTGAGCCCACTGTTTCACAGATTGCAGTTGAAGATAATTTTCAGAAAATGTTTAGTTTAAAAATCGTTGATGGCCGCTGGTTTGACGCTACCCGCGAAGGCGATAAAACCAATGTAATCCTGAACGAAACTGCTGCTAAAAAGTTGAACCTGCGTAAACCGATTATCGGACAAAGATTTGATTTTCAGGGGATGAAAGGAAATGTAATCGGGATTGTGAAGGATTTTCATTACAAGAGTTTGCGGGAAAAAATAGAGCCGCTGGTTTTGTTCAATAACATAAGCTGGTCGCTCGGACTTTATGTCAAAGCGCAGCCCGGCAAAGAAGCGGAGGCGATCAAAGCGGTGTCAAAAGTCTGGGACCAGACGGTACCAAATTATGCGTTGGAATATACTTTCCTGGACGAAACTTATGACAGGCTTTACAAAAACGAAGAGCGAACCGCAACCTTGTTCAACACATTCACATTCACGGCTTTACTGATTTCCTGCCTGGGATTATTCGGCCTCGCCACATTCACGGCCGAGCGCCGGGTGAAAGAAATCGGCATACGCAAAGTGCTCGGTGCCTCGGTAGCCGGCATCGTATCGCTACTTTCAGCCGATTTCATCACGTTGGTTTTCATCTCGATCGCAATCGCTTCTCCCATAGCCTATTATGCCATGAATAAATGGTTGCAAGGATTCGAATACCGCATCGAAGTCAACTGGCTGATCTTCACCATCGCCGCCCTATCCTCCATCGCCATCGCAACGCTTACCATCAGTTATCAGAGCATTCGAGCAGCACTGATGAATCCGGTAAAGTCGCTTAGAAGTGAATAAAACAATATCTTATGTTCAAAAATTACTTCAAAATCGCCTTCCGAACCCTTTGGAAAAACCGCCTTTTTACCGGGATTAATTTGTTAGGGCTTTCGCTGGGATTGGCGAGTGCCGGGGTTTTGATCCTTTTTATTCAGCGCGGGATTACGTTTGATACATTCCACAAGGACATTGACCAGATTTATTTTGTCCAGACGGAAGGAAAAGACGGGCGGTACAACCAAACGGTGCATCCGATTTTAGGGCAGTTGGTCAAAACTTATCCCGAAATCAAAACGGGTACGCATTTTCAAGGGTGGAGCAATCTTTGGATCCATTATAAGGGCAAGGATTTGCAGGGCGATACCAAGTTTGTGGATACCACTTTCTTCGATGTTTTTTCATTTAAACTTAAATACGGTGACGCGCGCACGGCATTGCGGAAAAAGGAATCTGTCGTGCTCAACCAGAAAATTGCGCAGGCGCTTTTTGGTGATAAAAAACCTGTGGGAGAAACGGTTACGGTAAATGATACGCTCAATTTTACGGTCACGGGCGTGCTGGAAAAGGTGCCGGAGAATTCTTCTTTACAGTTTGAGGTCTTGGCGCCGATCGCATTTCTGGAAGCGGATAAAAATTTCAAGGAGAATGCAGATTGGTACAACACATTTGCGAGGGTATATCTCAAACTGGATAAAAATGCAAATGTGGCCAAGCTAGAAAAACAGTTCCCACAGTTTGCAAAAGCACATTTTGGCACGGAGGCGAAGATCCGACAGCTGCATATTGAGCCCTTTAAGGAATATATCCACCAGGAAAACCCAAGTTTCAAATGGATGATCTACGGCGCGATCGCGATTTCGGTTTTTATTTTGCTGATCATCAGCATTAACCTGCTCAATCTCAATACCGCCATCGCTTTTACCCGCGCCAAAGAAGTGGCGGTAAGAAAAGTGACGGGCTCGAATTTGAGGCAAATCTTAATTCAGTTTTGGACAGAATCCGGCATCGTGCTGTTCGCTTCTCTGGCGCTTGCCATACTCGTGGGTACCAGCTACCTCGTGCCGCAATTCAACGAATTTAGGTCGGGAAGGATGCAATTGGTGCTGAACTGGGAGCAGGATTATATGACATTTTTGACGCTGGCCGGCGTGATCAGCCTGATCGCCATCATAGCCGGCACTTACCCGGCGGTTTATCTCAACAAACTGGATATCCGGGACACGATCAAAGGCAAACTTTCGAACAAAACTTCGTCAAGAGGCTGGACGCGAGGCACATTGATCGTCATTCAGTTTGTCATTGCATTCGGGCTGGTGATCGGCGCGATTACTGTTCGCAAGCAGGTAAGTTTCATGCGGCAGGCCGATCTGGGCTTTGAGCATCAGGATGTGGTGGTGGTTTCGGCGGATTTGCAGTATAAGGACGAGGAAGCTGCATTCAACCAGTTCAGGCCAATGTTAGATGAATTGAAGCGCGATTCAAGGGTGAAAAGTGTGGCGACTTCCGGCGTCGTACCGACCAAGTATTGGAGTAATTACAATGTGTATCTGCCAGAAGGTGAGGACAATAAAGAAATTCGTTTCAAGCATGTTGGGGCAGGTCCGGGGTATACCGAGACTTACGGAATCAAAATGTTGGAGGGACGTAATTTTTCGAGTGAAATTGATCAGGATGGAGAAAATAATCCGGTAGTAATCAACGAATCGGCCATGAAGGCGCTGAACTGGAAATCGGCAGTTGGAAAGCGTTTACGTCAGAAAAATAACCCGAAAGTTTATACGGTGATTGGGGTGATGAAAGATTTTCATTACCAGGATTTGAAGGACAAAATCGAACCGCTGCTGCATTGGTACGAACCTGCCGGGCTAAATGCTTATGTGAGTGTCAAACTGAATGATATCCGTCAGGCAAAAAGCGTCATGGCCGGGCTGGAAGCCAAAATGAAGCAGATTCCGGCCAGAAAACCTTTCAGCCTTTTCTATGTAAGCGACGAACTGAGCCGGCAGTACAACCACCTCGACGGCATCTGGAAAATGGTCAATTTCGTGACAATCCTTTCCATTATCATCGCACTAGCCGGCGTTTTCGGCCTGATCACCCTTGCTGCCAACCAGCGGACCAAAGAAGTCGGGATCAGAAAAGTGCTCGGGGCATCCGTCGGAGAAATCACCTTCCTGCTCGCCCGCGACTTCATGATCCTTGTCACAGCTGCCGTCATCATTGGCCTACCCGTCGCATACACCTTCGAATCCAGCTACTTACGCAGTTTTGAGTACCGTACCTCGATTGAGTGGTATGTGTATGCTTTGGTTGGATTTGGAGCTCTGGTATTGACATTGGGCACGGTCGGGTTTCAGAGTATTAAGGCTGCGCTGACGGATCCGGTGAAGAGTTTGCGGAGTGAGTGAGATTGGAGTTTTCCAAGCCCCTAATACCGAACAAAAAGTGTCCGAAAGCGGACACTTTTTTTATTAAAAAGATATTTAAAGATTTGATTTTCAAGTGATTAAAATGAAGTAGGTCTTCCTGGTATAATAATTCAACACTGGCAGCAGGAACTTTGCAAAGCGTTCTATATCTGTTAGCCATGATTAAAAATTATTTGAAAATTGCGTGGAGAAATGTGCTTAAAAGCAAGCTGTTTTCTACGATTAATGTCTTTGGTCTGTCCGTCGGGATGACCTGCTGTATGTTGCTGCTGCTCTATGTGTTGAGCGAGGTTTCGTTTGACAAACATCAGCAATATGCCAATGATCTGTACTTGCTCAGAAGCGAGAATGTCCAGCCGAATGGTGAGAAAATGGATAACCCGCGCGGCCCGGCACCTTATGCGCTGACTGTGAAAGCTGAATTTCTGGAAGTAGTGCAGGTGACAAGGCTCTGGCAGAATTTCATGGAAGACAAGACCTTGCTCAAAGTGGAAGAGGCCGGGAAAACCGTGAAATCTTTCTATGAAATGAAGGGAACCCACGTTGATTCCACATTCTTCGACGTGTTCACTTACAAATTTATTGAAGGCAATCCCAAAACTGCATTGAATGACCCGCATGCCATCGTCCTTTGCGAGGATGTCGCGCACAAACTTTTCGGCAATGAATCTGCACTGAATAAAAACATCCGGATCGGGGGGAAGACTGGAAATAATGAAGTTTTCACCGTCACAGGCGTCTACAAAGACGAAAGCGCGCGGTCACACATTGATGCGCGTTTTTTTGTGTCGCTGAAAGCAGGCTGGGTAGGAGAGTACCTTCAGCAGTCCAACCTGGACTTCACCAGCAACAATATGTTCTATCATTATCTGCGCCTGCAACCCGGTACAGATCCGAACAAATTCAGTAAAAAGCTCCCTGCATTTATTGAAAAATATGCGCGTAAAGATTTGAAAGCGGCTGGTTTTGACAAAAAACTCGCTTTGCTGCCTGTCAAGGACATTCACCTTTTTAACAAAATCGACAGGATCGTCACTTCCACCACCAGCACGACTTACCTGTATGTGCTGGCTTCGATCGCCATTTTTACCTTATTGATTGCCTGCATCAACTTCATGAACCTCGCCACCGCGCGCTCGGCGAAACGCGCCGCGGAAGTAGGCATGCGGAAAGTAATGGGTGCCGGAAAAGGCGGCCTGATCGGGCAATTCCTGGGTGAATCTATGGTGCTGACATTCATTGCGCTGATCGCCGCGGTAGGTTTCGTGATACTGTTTTTGCCGGTTTTTAATCAGCTGGCAGACAAAACACTGGACTTCTCGACTCTGTTTGAACCAAAAATTGTCCTGGCTTTTATTGCGTTAGCTATTATCACCGGCCTGCTTTCCGGAAGTTATCCGGCGTTTTATTTGTCGGTTTACAATCCTCTGGATGTGATCAAGGGTAAGTTTGTGAATTCGGTCTCTGCTACTGCATTGCGGCGCGGATTGGTGGTTTTCCAGTTTGTGATTTCCATCGGCCTCGTGGTAGCTACGATTGTGATCCAGGGACAAATGAAATTCATGCAGGAGCAACCGCTGGGTTTTACCAAAGATCAGCAGATCGTGATCCCGTTCCGGAGCGATCGGGCACGGCAAGCGTATGCGTCACTTCGTAACGAGCTGTTGCAGGATTCTCGTATCACCTCGGCGGCAGGCACCTCTTACTATCCGGGTATCCTGAATCCCAGTGATATGTCGGTCTATCTTCCCGGGCAGAGTGTGAATGAAGATCGGTTGATCAAAACCAACTGGGTATCTCCTGAATTCATGAAAACCATGAATTTCGAGTTGAAGGCCGGGCGAATGTTCTCGAATGAATTTCCTGGCGATACCAGCATGCGGATCGTGGTCAATGAAGCAACATTGCGCAAATTCGGTGTGCCGATGGAAAAGGCGATCGGGCAAAAACTCAATTTTGACGACCGCTACGATCATACCACCAAAGCGCTAGAAATCGTGGGTGTTGTGAAAGATTTCCACTTTCAGGATTTGCACCAGGCGATCGAGCCCTACGCGTTTTTCCTGAACCTAGACCCGGGTCATAACTACATTATCGCCCACGTCAATACCAAAGAAGTGAGCAGCGTACTTCCATTTATCGAATCAAAATGGAAATCTCTCATCCCCGACGAACCCTTTACTTACAGCTTCCTGGACGAAGATTTTCAAAGAAACTACGCCTCAGATGCCCGGACGTCCCGCATTGTCAATTCATTTACAGTGATTTCCATTCTGATTTCCTGTCTTGGTTTGTTCGGTCTGGCGGCTTTCGCGGCGCAGCAGCGGATCAAGGAAATTGGCGTGAGGAAGGTACTCGGGGCGTCGGTCGGCAGCATTGTCACCTTATTATCGGGTGATTTTGTAAAGCTGGTTATCATTTCCATCGTCATCGCCACGCCGCTAACCTGGTACGTGATGGATCAATGGTTACAGGATTTCGCCTACAAAATTTCCATCCAATGGTGGATGTTCGTACTGGCAGGCCTGCTCGCCGTGATCATCGCATTGCTTACAGTAAGCACCCAGGCCGTAAAAGCCGCGGTAACTAATCCCGTGAAATCTTTGAAAAGTGAATAGAAGCTATGTTCAAAAACTATCTCAAAATCGCGTTTCGTAACCTTTGGAAAAATAAGGGTTATGCTTTTATTAATATTGTGGGACTTTCGGTGGCGTTTTGCGCTGCCGTTTTCCTGTTTCTGACCGCCTATTTTTCCTTGTCTTTTGATAAATTTCACAAGGATAAGGAGCGGATTTTTCAGGTTTATTTCTTTTCCAATGATCCTGAGCGAGCGTCGAGAACTGGCGGCATGCCTTTTCCTATCACGCCGGCGTTGAAAGCAGAATTTCCGGAGGTGGAAGCCGCAGCGCGGATCGTCAACGGAAGTGATGTGATCGAGTATAACGGGAAATATTTTGACAAACAGATCATGTTCACCGAGCCTGATTTCCTTCAAATATTCTCGTTCCCGCTTTTGAAAGGCAACCCCCAGTCTGCCCTGGGGGACCTGAGCAACATCATCATCAGCGAAACTACCGCGAAGGCAATCTTCGGAAACGAGGAGCCGATGGGTAAGCAATTGCAGGTCGGTCTGGACGAAAATAAGAAGCAGTACATTGTTACCGGTGTTTTAAAAGACCATCCCGACAATTCCTCAATTAAGTTTGACGCTTTTGTCAGAAGTGAAAATGTGGGCAACTACAAGGGGCTGATTGACCATTGGAGCGCATTTTCCCACAAAGTTTTTTTGAAACTGAAACCTTCGGTAGACCAGCTTACATTTGAGAAACGCCTTAAACCTTTTGCGCAAAAATATTTCGCTGAGAGCTTTACCAAACTGAAAAAGGCAGGCGCGAAGCCAGACGAGCGGGGAGATATCTTTGCGATCCGGCTGCAAAATCTGAAAAACGTACATTTTGACTCAGATATCGCGGGCGGCAGCAGTGCACCTGTCGCGCTGGTTTATGCATTGATGGGCATTGGCTTTTTTATTATGCTGATTGCCTGTATCAATTTTATCAACCTCAATGTGGCCCGATCATTTATCCGTGCGCGGGAGGTAGGTGTAAGAAAATCGCTTGGCGCTTTAAAAAACCAACTTTTTGTTCAGATCTGGGGTGAAGCAGGCGTAATCTGCTTCCTTGGATTTTTGGGTGGAATTGGTTTGGCGATTCTTCTGATACCTGCATTCAATGCGACTTTCCAGGGCAAGATATCACTCGATTACATTTTTCAGCCTGATAAAATCGCGCTGCTGACTACACTTTTTATACTGGTAACATTCATCGCTGGCGGCTACCCTGCGTGGCAAATGTCCAAGTTTAATGCGGTGGAAGTTTTAAAAGGTAAGGTATCCCTGAAAAAGCCTGGCCTGCTTCGTAACTCGCTCATTGTGGCGCAGTTTACATTATCCAGTCTCTTGATTTGCTGCACCATTATCGCTATTCAGCAGGTCAAACATTTGAAAACACAGCCGCTGGGTTACGAGAAAGAACAGGTGATCAGCATTCCGGTGGGCAGCCGGGTGAATGGTAGCCAGGTTTTGGCGCGGATGCGGAACAAGCTCGCCGGCGACCCCAACATTGTCTCGGTTACCGGCAGCGCTGTAAACCTCGGCGTGGGCATGGACAGAAGTACCACAAGGAGCGTCCAGGGGTTTACATATAATGACAAGGAAATCTCGACGGACTGGCTGCATATTGACTACGATTATTTCAAAACACTGAACATTAAAATGCTCGATGGCCGCGAGTTTAGCCCGGCTTTTCCATCCGATTCGCTGGACCGTGTGATCATTACAGAAAGCATGGCCAAAATGTTGGGGGAAAAAGAGCCGGTCGGCAAGTTTTTTCAGACGGATACTGCTGGTGTTAAATACCAGATCATCGGCCTCGTCCCGGATTTTAATTTATATTCTACCAAAGCCGATAAGAAACCGATTACGATGTATCTCTCACATTCTGAGTCGGTAGGCTATATTTTTGTGCGGGTAACCCCACAAAGTCTCACCGCATCGATGGAAAAGCTTCGCCACATTTGGAAGGAACTGGCGCCAACGGCCGAATTCATCGGGTCGTTTGTGGATGAAAATACCAATGCCTGGTACAAGGAAGAAGACAGGTTGTCGCGTGTGTTCAGCCTGGCTTCGGGGATTGCTATTATTTTGTCCTGTCTCGGACTTTTTGCCGTAGCATTGATCGTCATGGAGCAGCGTACCAAGGAAATCGGGGTACGCAAAGTGCTGGGTGCCAGCATTCCAAATCTGGTGTTTGTGCTTTCGCGGGATTTTGTAAAACTGGTGGTCGTTGCCATACTCATAGCTACGCCGCTCGCATGGACTGCCATGCAAAAATGGCTGGATAACTATCCTTACCGCATCGAAATCAGCCCGCTGCTCTTTATTCTGGTCGGTTTGGGGGCGGTAATTGTTGCGGTAGCCACGGTGAGTTTTCAGAGTATCAAAGCCGCATTGATGAACCCCGTCAAATCCCTGAAAAGCGAATAGTTACCTTCTTATTACCGATAGCCATGATTAAAAATTATCTCATCACCTCGCTCCGGAACATCCGGCGCAACTGGAATTTTACGGTCATCAATGTCACAGGCCTTACCCTGGGCCTGGCTTGCTGCCTGCTCATTTTCTTCACCGTCCGCTACGAGCTGAGTTTCGACCAGCACCATCAAAATGTTGACAAAACCTACCGGATTGTCAGGCATGCCAAAGCGGCTGGCGATAAAGGTTATAACCCCGGCATGATGCTACCTGCGCTGGAAGCATTGAAAAATGATTATCCCGAAATTAAAAACCTGCTGGCCTGCACCTATGCGATGCGCGAAACATTGATCACGATCGGGGATGGGGCGACGCGCAAGAAATTTTCGGAACCGTTTTATTCGGTTTCGTTTATCGCACCGGAGTATTTCAATATTTTTTCCTACAAATGGATCAAGGGTTCGCCCATGACGTCGCTCAAAAATCCGGGTTCCGTAGTGCTGTCAGAGGCACAGGCGAAGAAATTTTTTGGCAATGCAGATCCGATGGGCAAGACGATCAAGGTTTCCAATAAAAAGGATTTTGTGGTGACCGGGCTTGTGCAGGACCCACCTGCCACGACGAGTTTGCCATTTACGACCTTGCTCTCGTTTTCTTCCCTGAAAGACTTTGGCGCATTCACCAACTGGGACGATTGGGTGAGCAGCTATGGCGGCGGGCAAATGTATATCCGCCTGCCTGAAAAGCTCAGTAAGGCACAAATGGAGAAAAATCTGGCTGCGCTAAGCAAGAAATACCGGGATCCGAAAGATGCTGCCGAGGAGCAATTTGTGCTGCAGCCGATGAATGACATTCATTTTGACAACCGCACGCAAAATTACGCGGGACGTACCATTTCCACGGGAATGATCTGGTCGATGGTGCTGATCGGCGTATTTATCCTGGTGACGGCTTGCGTGAATTTTATCAATCTGGCTACCGCCCAGGCATTGAGAAGAGCCCGTGAAGTAGGTGTCAGAAAGGTTTTGGGAAGCACGCGCGGTCAGTTACTACGTCAATATTTCTCCGAAACTGGTATTCTTACTGTACTGTCTATCGTCCTGGCTTTGATCGTGGCGCAACTCGCATTACCCTATGTTTCGGAGATCCTGAACATTCAATCCAAAGGTGTTTTATTTATTAAAGACCCGTCGATCCTGCTTTTCCTGTTGGGGCTGGCTGTTGTTACAACTTTGTTATCAGGTGCTTATCCAGCATTGGTGGTGTCGGGTTACCAGCCGATCCTTGCCTTGAAAGGTAAAATGAAATCAAGCGGTAACGGGCAATCGAACTTGCGGAAAGGATTGATCGTACTGCAATTCACGATTTCGCAAGTGGTACTGCTGGGTACCTTGATCGCCTACACCCAGATGAAACACTTCCGGACGATGGACCTGGGTTTTGAAAAAGATGCAATCGTAAGCATGCCGATCCCGGATACCGAGGGCGGTAAAATGGAAGCGCTCTACGCCAAACTTTCGAACGAGCCGGCGATCAAACAAATGAGTTTCAGCGCATTCACGCCAATGTCGCGAAGCAACTGGCAGACAGCTTTTAAATACGAAAACGATACGGAATTCCTGGACTACGAAGTGGTGATGCGCCCCGCGGACACGGCTTACGTGAAGACGTACGGACTGCAGCTTCTGGCCGGGCGAATGTATCTGCCCGCAGATACGATGCGCGAATATGTGATCAATGAAGCTTTTGTAAAGAAGTTGGGTTTTAAAAATCCGGCAGACGCGATTGGAAAAAGGTTGACGATTGGCGGCAGCTCGGTGAAGCTTCCGATTGTGGGTGTTGTTAAAAATTTCAATACATATAGTCTGCACCGTGAGATTATCCCTTGCGCACTTACTACTTCAAAGGGAAATTACGGCACATTGGGTATAAAGCTCGCAGCAGGCGCCAGTCCTGACCTGATCGGCCGCATTGAAAAGGCGTGGACGCAGTCTTTCCCCGATTATTTGTTCAAATATTCTTTTCTGGATGAGACTTTAAATAGTTTTTACGAAAAAGAAGAAAAGCTTTTTCAGCTCTTCAAGATCCTGGCGGGTATCGCGATTTTCATTGGCTGCCTGGGACTTTATGGCGTGGTGGCATTCATGGCGGAGTCGCGCACAAAAGAAATGGGAATCCGCAAAGCGATCGGTGCAACGGCGTTCAATATTTTCAGTCTTTTCTCGGTTGACTTTGTCAAACTGGTTGTGGTTGCCCTGGTCATTGCGTCGCCCATCGCGTGGTATTTCATGAATGAGTGGCAGCAGGACTTTACTTACAAAGCCGACATCAGCTGGTGGTTGTACGTGGCGGCAGGTATCTTCGCGATCATCGTCGCGCTGGTAACTGTGAGCTTCCAAAGCATCAAAGCAGCATTGATCAACCCTGTAAAAGCACTTAGAAGCGAATAAGCCATGATCAAGAATTATTTAACTATCGCCCTCCGTAGCCTTATGAAAAATAAGGTCTACTCTTTTATCAACATTTTCGGCCTTGCGGTCGGTATTGCGGTGGCAATGCTGATCGGCCTTTGGGTTTGGGATGAACTTTCATTTAACAAATACCATAAAAATTACGACCGCGTCGTGCAGGCGTGGATCCGCCAGACATTTAATGGTCATACAGGTGCCGGCACCGCAGTTTCCATCCCGGCCGTCACCGAAATGGCGACCAAGTACGGCGCGGAGTTCAAGCATACTTCGCTGGCTTCGTGGAACTTCGGGCATTTGCTGGCCAATGGTGATAAAAAGATCAATAAAACCGGCATGTATGCGCAGCCTTCCTTCCCGGAAATGTTGTCGCTGAAAATGATCCGTGGCGATCGGAGCGCGCTGAAAGATCCGGGTTCCATTGTTATTTGTGAGTCGCTCGCCAAATCGCTTTTCGGCGACCAGGACCCGCTGAACAAGACATTGAAACTGGACATTAAAAAGAGTGTGAAAGTGACCGGGGTTTACGAAGATATTCCTTTCAATTCCGCCTTCAATGAACTTTATATGATCTTGCCGTGGAGCGATTACCTGATCGCCGAGGGCTGGGTAAAGGATGCGCAGGACCAGTGGGGCAACCATTCTTTCCAGTTTTTTGCCCAGGTAGCCGATCATGCCGACATTGAAAAAGTGTCGCGGAAAATCAGGGATGTCGAGTTGCCGCATGCGTTTTCAAAAACCGACAAGCCGCAATATTTCCTGCATCCGATGAGCAAATGGCATTTGTATTCTGATTTTAAAGAAGGTGTAAATGTCGGCGGCGCAATTCAGTTTGTCTGGCTTTTCAGCATTATCGGGATATTTGTGCTGCTGCTGGCTTGTATCAACTTCATGAACCTGAGTACGGCGAGATCCGAAAAACGCGCCAAAGAAGTAGGTATCCGTAAATCAATCGGTTCGCTGAAAAGCCAGCTTGTGGCGCAGTTTCTGAGCGAATCATTCCTGGTTGTTTCGTTTGCACTGCTGCTCGCGATCCTGATCGTGCTTGTGGCGCTGCCTTCCTTTAATGATCTGTCGGGTAAGCAGGTGAAATTTCCATTTTTCTCGTACCAGTTCTGGCTGGCGCTGGTTGTATTTTCCGTATTTACAGGGCTTGTTTCTGGAAGTTATCCGGCATTTTATCTTTCCTCTTTCAACCCACTCGCTGTTTTAAAGGGGACATTTAAGGTAGGAAAATGGTCGGCCGTACCGCGTAAAGTGATGGTAGTCATGCAGTTTACAGTTTCGATCACTTTGATCATCGGTACCATCATTGTTTTTCAACAAATACAGCACGCGAAAAACAGGCCGGTAGGCTACGACCGCCAGGGATTGTTGCAGATCAACATTTCCCCCAATATTTATGGAAAATATTATCCACTGCGCGACGACCTGCTCAAATCCGGCGCGGTAGCGGAAATGAGCCAGTCGTCGAGCCCCACCACCGGAATCTACTCCAACCAGATCGGTTTTGAGTGGGAAGGAATGGAGCCAGGTTCGGTGCCATTGTTCGGGACGATTGCGGTTTCGCATGATTTTGGCAAATCCATCGGCTGGAAGATCACCGACGGAAGAGATTTCTCCCGCGAATTTTCGACTGACACTTCTGCATTTATCCTGAACGAATCTGCGGTGAAACTGACTGGTATTAAAGGTATTGTCGGCAAAACGATCCGCTACAATGGCAAGCCAATGCAGGTGGTCGGGGTGATCAAAGATATGGTGATGCAATCACCCTACGAGCAGGCGGTACCGACGATTTTCATGGTGAATTATGGCTGGGCCAACCTGATCAATGTGAAGCTGGTTGCGGGCAAACCCGTGGAACAATCATTAAAAAAGGTGGAGGCCGTGTTCAAGAAATTCGATTCCGATTCGCCATTTGAATTCAAGTTTGCCGATGATGAGTATGATGCCAAATTCAGGTCCGAGGAGCGGATCGGAAAGCTGGCGCGCGTGTTCGCCGTGCTGGCGGTATTTATTTCATGTCTCGGATTGTTTGGCCTGGCGGCTTACACGGCAGAGCAGCGGACGAAGGAAATCGGAATACGCAAAGCATTGGGAGCCAGCGTGGCGCAGATGTGGGCTATGTTGTCCAAGGAATTTGTATACCTCGTTTTAGTTTCCTGCGCAATCGCCTCACCGATCGCCCTGTATTTCCTCAACGACTGGCTCAAAAAATACGAATACCACATTCAGCTGAGCTGGTTCGTATTTGCAGTCTCGGCAGTGCTCGCTATCATTATCACTTTGTTGACAGTGAGTTTCCAGGCGATCAAAGCCGCATTGATGAATCCTGTGAAATCTTTACGGAGTGAATAATCGCTGTCCGTATCAATAGAAGTAGGAAACATCCGGCTTTTTAGTTGAAAACCAACTGAAAGCCGGATGTTTCGTTTAAGCCTTTTTCTCTCCTTCTTTTGCTCCATTTCCTTATTTGTCGTTTCAAAATCTTTTAGCCAGACGCCGGTTTGGGGTAGGTTTGAAAAGGAATTTCAAAGCCGCAAGAAATATGAAAATGCACTGTATAATGTGCAGAAATTCAAGGTGCAGTTTGAGTCGCCGACGGGCAGGGTCAAGACGGTCAGCGGTTTTTGGGATGGTGAAAATGTGTGGAAGGCCAGGTTTTGCCCGGATGAAGTTGGCAAGTGGAAATTTACTTCTCTTTGCTCCGATACATTAAATGCCGGTTTACATAAAATTCAGGGAACATTTGACTGCGTTGCTTCGACGAATCTACTGGATATCTACAAAAAAGGCAGCATCCAGCACGAAAAAGGCTCCTATTTTCTTTCCCATGCCGACGGCACGCCTTTTTTCTTCACCGCCTGCACAGCCTGGAATGGTACATTAAAATCAACCCCCGATGAGTGGGAAACCTACCTGACCGACCGGGCCAAAAATCATTATAATGTAATCCAGTTTGCTGCGACGCAGTGGCGTGGCGGGGATAAAAATAGTGAAGGACAGGTAGCATTTGAAGGCAGCGGCAGAATCAAAATCAACCCGGCTTATTTTAAGCATCTGGATAAAAAAATTGAAGAAATAAATCGTCACGGATTAGTAGCTGCGCCGGTTTTACTCTGGGCACTGCCTGTGGCGGAAGGTCGGGAGCTGAGTCCAGGCTATTATTTACCGGAGCCGGAAGCGATACTACTGGCTAATTATATGGTAGCGCGTTACGGCGGAAACCATGTAATCTGGATTTTGGGCGGCGATGGAAAATATGTCGGCGAGTATGAGCAAAGGTGGAAAACGATCGGTCGGGCGGTTTTTGGGCAGGAGCATCCGGGTGTGGTTGCGCAGCATCCAGGCGGGCAATCGTGGATTGGGAAAGAGTATGCGGGTGAAGACTGGCTGGACATTGTCGGTTACCAGAGCGGCCACGACAAGCGGCCGGAAACCGCAAACTGGATCACAAAAGGCCCGGCTGCTTCCGGATGGGCCAAGCTGCCGCCGAAGGCTTTTATCAATATGGAGCCATGCTACGAAGATATTTCGCCTGCGATCAAGGACAAAGAAGTGCGTAATGCAAGTTATTGGAGCGTTTTCGCAACGCCGGTGGCAGGAATTACTTATGGCGCAAACGGTATCTGGCCCTGGCTGCGCCCCGGCGAAGAAATCCTGAACCATGGCAAAACGGGTGCAGTCCGCAGCTGGGATGAAAGCATCAAATTTCCCGGCAGCATTCAAATAGGTGTCATGCACGCATTTTTCGATAAATACCCCTGGTCAAAACTAAAACCCGCCGCCGAGCTGCTGACAAACCAGCAAGCTGCGCCCGAAAACTACATTTCCATAGCCCGGTCGGATGATCACAATCTGATCATGGCTTATATGCCGTTAAAAACAAATGTAAAAATCGTTAACAACTTAAATGTTCCTTACAAAGGCACGTGGTTTGATCCGGCAACCAGCCAAAGTAAGGAGGCGCAGTTAACATTTAGTAAAGGTTTAATTGAAGCGAGTTCGACGAAGGATGGGGATATGATTCTGGTTTTGGAGCGGAAGTAACCATTCGTCGATTAAAAACCGGTGCTCGTAGGGATATGTTTCCAGTTCGCAGATTGTGTTTATGTAGGGTTAAACCCGAGGGCGGAAAGTGCCTCTAAACTACATAAACGAACAATTTAAACATTTGGAAACCATGAAAAAGACCATCTTAGCAATCGCAACAATTATTACGCTTACTGTTGGAAACGGTTTTGCGCAACGTTATAATAGCCACACCATTCCGGCAGCAACTGTCCACAGTTCGAGAGGTGATAATGCGTATGAAGAATTCCAGATCAACAAGCTTGACCAGATTGTCGGCCTGACCCGCAAGCAGGAGAACAAGATCAAGAAAATTGAAAACCATTATGATCGTCTGGCGGCTTCAAACAGAAAATACAGCACATTCCAGGCTACGCAGCGATTGGAGCAGCAAAAACAAAAAGAGATCATTTCCGTGCTGACCCCCGTGCAACGCCAGCGCTGGTTTGCTTTTCAAAACGGCGGAAAACGTAACGGTTGGAGAGGATAAAAGTAACGCGAAGTAGAGAATAGCCATGATTAATATACTGGCCAGGTCCTCAGGATCTGGCCAGTTTGTTGTATGTCAGGCGCTTCTGGCGTAAAAAGAAATCGATCAGCATTAAAGAGGCCAGTCCCACAATGGTCATGAAAAGGATTTCGAATGTGTCCCGCGAAATGGGCTGCACTTTGAAAAGATAGCCACTGGCGCGGCTTGCGTAAGTAATGAACCGCGGCGTTTCCATCGGTTTGCCGGACGGAAGCAGGTAGCAGGCCAGCAGCAGTGCCGCCACCCCTGCGGCGATCAAGTACCACATTCTTGCAGAAATAACGGGTTTGAATTTAATCGCGGGCGCGGGAGCTAGTTTTGCGAGGATATTGTGCTGAAAATCAGCGGAAGGCTGCTCCACGGCATGCTGCTGTAACAAAGATTTTAATGCCAATTCCGTTACAGCCTGGCTTTCCAGCTCTGCCTCAATGCCTTTGAGGACATTTTCAGTAAAATGTAAAGACGGTTTTTCCTCAGGCGATTGAACATTCATCTCCCTGAGCAATCTGCTTAATTTGTCCTCACCATTTTTTCCAGTCTCCATCATCTTCACTTTTATAAAAGGGAATGTAATGTTTTCTCAAGAATCTTCCTCGCCCTGAATAATTTAACCTTCACATTCGAAGCCGTCAGCCCTGTAATTTCCACAATTTCCTCGACGGAACATTCATTCATATAAAACAATGTAACCACCACCGACTCCATTTTCGGCAGTTTTTGGATTGCTTCTTTTACGAATTTTTCTCTTTCCGCATGTTGGAGCTGGTCGATGGGGGCAGGTGTGTATTCATAGTCGTAATCCTCAACCATTTCATCACTGATCGGGGCGAATTTGAATTTGTTTTGCTGCAATTTCGAAACTGCGTTCCGGTACACGATCGTGTAAAGCCAAGTCGAAAATTTCGATTTTCCCTCGAAACTATTGATCTGAAGATAGGCTTTGATAAAGCTCTCCTGCGCGACGTCTTCGGCCTCGAAAGAATCGGACAAAACCCGCATGGCGATCGTGAAAGCCATATTTTTGTATTTATCAACAAGAAACGTGTAAGAAGCCAGGTCTCCTTTCTTTACTTTTTCAATATAAACCTGATCGTCTCTTTGATTCATGTATCAATATACTCAGCTTCCGGTGAGACAGGAATTTGAAGAGGCAGGTTACATTTTTGATCAAAAAAGTAAAAAAATAATTTTTTCCGGAAATGTGTAACCAGAGCGGCCCCGGCGCTGTCCAATGGTCGTAACATTCAAAATTAAATCATCATGCACGGGGTCATTATTACAGTAGCAGGTTTTTCAGCAGTCTTCGGGATACTGTACGTATTCATCGTAACACGCCACCGGGAACGTATAGCGCTGATAGAAAAGGGGGTAGATGCTTCGATTTTTTCAGATAAAAATTACACGTCGTATCCGACGCTCAAATTCGGGATGCTTTTCGTCGGTATTGCACTTGGTATCCTCTCGGGAAATTACCTGGACCAGACTTACGATTTTAGTAAAGGCGTCGCATACCTCGCTATGATTTTCCTGATCGGCGGATTGAGCCTGATCTTTAACTTCCTGATTGAACAAAAGTTGAATGCCAAAAAACCTGAATAATTCGCAATCGGTGCCGGTCAAAACAAATATTGTCCGTTCATCATCCAAACTTGCGAATTCTGGCCTAGTACCTTGCATCGCAAAGTACCTTCCTATACATTTGTAATGTTCTTTTGGTATTACGTGGAATAGTCTGAAACCACATTACCAGCCCAGCAAATTTTTATAGTCCCTTTTTCAAGAGCCAAAATCTCTTGCCGGAATTCCTATGCCTTTTTAAATCTATTAGCCATTTAAAACATTCATTATGAGAACATTCATCTCCTTATTACTAGCGACCTTGATTTCGGGGCTCATCTGTGCTCAAACATTTGGACAGACTTCTCCGGCCGGTCGGCGCATTACCGGTATCGTGGCTGATTCGGCCAGCAAGAAACCGATGGACTTCATTACCGTCAACCTGATGCGCGATAAGACAACCGCGATCAAAGCTTATTTTTCTAAAACCGACGGCTCTTTCACATTCACCGGCCTGAAACCAGGCAGTTACGAGGTCGTTTTGGTTGGGGTCGGTTATAAAAACAAAATCATCACCGCAGATTTAAGTGACAGTACCAAAATGGCGCTCGATCTGGGCACGATTGAACTGGTAGCTGCGACGCTGGGATTGAAAGAAGTGACGGTATCAGCTGTAAAACCGGTTGTAAAGCAGGAAGTTGACCGCATAACGTATGATCTGCAAGCCGATCCGGAAAGTAAAGTTTACAGCGTGCTGGATATGATGCGGAAAGTGCCGTACCTGTCACTTGATGCGGATGAAAATATATTTCTCAAAGGAAATGCCGATTTCAAAATCCTGATCAATGGCAAGCCGTCGAGCATGATGGAGCGGAGCTACAAGGATGTGCTACGGAGCATGCCGGCGTCGTCTATCGAGCGGATAGAGGTCATTACTACGCCGCCTGCCAAATACGATGCGGAAGGGTTGGCGGGTATCATCAACATTATCACCCACAAAAAAATCGACAACGGGTATAATGGTACGCTGAATGTGAGCGAGCGTTTTCCGCTCGGCGGGCCGGGTGTAGGCGGTTCTTTTTCGGCCAAATTCGGAAAGTTGGGTATGACAGTTCTGGCAGGCGGCAGCCAATATCGTACGCCGTCGACACTTAACCGGGTGAACCGCAGCACATTTGGCACGGACGGATCGACCGATGTATCTCAGGATGGTTACTCCAAAAACAATAATAACAGCGGCTACATCGGCTACGAGATCAGTTATGAAATTGACACGTTGAATCTGCTGAGCGCGCAGCTCAATGTGAATGGCAGTAAGTCGGATGGTTCTGGTTATCAGACATCCAGGATGGACCGGCTGGGTCAGGTTTTGCAAAATTATCGTATTGATAATGCTAACCGCGGCGACGGCAGCGGGATGGACGCGGCAGTTAACTTTCAGCGTACTTCCAAGGTAGACAAAAACCGCCTGCTGACGTTCTCTTACCGTTATTTTGGTTTTAATAACAAACAAAACAGCAACCTGGCTATTTCGGAACAAGTCAACTTTGACTTACCGGATTATCGCCAGATCAACGACCAGAGTTTTTCGGAGCAAACGTTTCAGGTAGATTATGTTTATCCGCTTAAAAAGCTGAGTATCGAAGCAGGTTTAAAAGGGATTATGCGTGATAACCGCAGTGATTTTCAATATGATACTTATGATCCTGAGACGGGGAAATATCAGATCAGCCCGAGCATGAGCAACAAGTATAACAATACGCAGAATGTGTTCGGGGCTTATAATACCTATCAATATAATTTCAAAAAATGGTCGGTGAAAGCGGGTGTGCGCGTGGAGCAGACGATCGTGGACGCGGTTTTTATTTCGACGGAATCGACGGTTAAGCAGAATTATTTCAATGTGATCCCTTCACTTTCTGTCAATCGCAAGCTGAAAGATAACAATGCACTGAATTTCGGCTACTCCCAACGCATCCAGCGGCCGGGTATCTGGCAGCTGAACCCGTTTATCGATCGTTCTAATCCTAATTTTGAAAGAACTGGTAACCCCAATCTGCGCCCGGCGTTTGTGAATGATTTGCAGCTCACATATAGCATTGCCAAAAAAGCATCCGTGAATGTCGGTTTAGGGTTGACGGCCTTCCGCGACCTGATTTTCCAGGTTGCCGTGTACGATCCTGAAACCAATATTACCCGCAGTTCCTACGCAAATACCGGCACCGCGCGTCTGTTTATGAGTATGCTGAATGTGAATTACCCGGTCAGCAAGCGGCTGAATTTCAGCCTGAACGCCCGGGTCGCCCACGGCAAGGTGCGGGGTGTCGTGAACAACATTCCGGTGACGAATCAGGGTGTGATGTCGCAGATAGCGTTTTCGACAGGCTACCGGTTCGACAAGGACTGGCGGGTTAATGCGAACCTGAATTATAATGGCCGGGGCGTCAATTTGCAGGGCAATAGCAATTCAATGACGAGTTATTCGGCGAGTATCAGCAAGGATGTGATCAAGGATAAGCTGTCATTTTCTGCCGCGGCCAACAATCCATTTACCAAATTCCGAAACTACCGGAGAGAAACTTTCGGCCCGGATTTCAACCAGCTGGACTATCGCAGAGATTACTTCCGCACCTTCAATTTCAGCCTCAACTACAAATTCGGTAAGCTTAAAGAGGGTATCAAGAAAAATAAAAGAGGCATCCGTAATGATGATGTGCAGAACGGCGGATAGGGTAGAATACAGCTGCGAACAGAAACTGTTCAATTTCGAACGCCAATTTTATTTTAACTAATTGAAATACAATGACTTAATATAGTGGCATAAATTTATTGCCCAAGCCAGCAGCCACTTGCCACGCGCGTGAAGACGCAATACCAAATACCAGCACCTATGATCCGCAATTATTTCAAAATAGCATTCCGCAGTCTCTGGAAATATAAGACCAACTCATTTGTCAGCATTGCGGGCCTTGCCATCGGCATCGGGTGTTTTTTGTTACTGGCGACTTATATTTTGCATGAAGCCCGGTACGACCGGTTTCAGGAAAAAGGTAGCCGCATCGCGCGGGTGAATCTGCAATATCAATCCGGCGAAGGTGCGCCCGTGCACATTGCAATTACACCTACTGCGGTGGCGCCCGTGTTTTCACGCTCATTTCAGGAGATCGAAAAGGCGGTGAGGCTGTATGCGCTGAGCGGCTATGGCGCGGTGCCGGTACAGTATGAGGATAAGCTTTATAATGAAAAAAAGATCCTCTTTGCCGACTCTACATTCTTCCAGATATTTTCATTTCCATTTGTAGAAGGCGACCCGGCTACGGCACTTTCACAGCCTAATTCGGTGGTCATTGACCAGACTACGGCGCAAAAATTCTTCGGAAGTGCCAGTGCAATCGGTAAGTCTGTGAAAATGAATGAAAAATATACTTTGCAGATCACCGGGGTTATCAAAGATGTGCCTTCTTATTCCCACATTAAATTCAACTGGCTGGGCAGTTACAGTACGCTTCCCCGCTCCAAAACCGAAGCTTTTGACTCCGCGAATGACTATACCTATCTGTTACTGCGGCCTAATGCCAGCCTGAAAACATTGCAGGGGAAAGTCGATCAGTTTACAAAACAAAACCTGGAAGATCCGCAGAATCCATCCGTCAAGGTAAAGCTGGAACTCGAACCTTTCGAGCGCATTCACCTGTATTCCAAGGCGGGAAATGCGTTGGAGGCCGCCGGGGATTACAAATACATTTATGTGCTTTCGGGCGTGGCGATACTGATTTTGCTCATCGCCTGTATCAATTTTATCAACCTCGTCACCGCCCGCTCGGCCATGCGCGCCAGGGAAGTAGGGGTACGGAAAGTAATGGGCGCCGTGCGGATGCAGCTTTTCCGCCAACATTTATTAGAAAGTGCCATTATTACACTTTCAGCAACATTTTTTGGTGTGTTAATCGCATTGGTTTGCTTGCCGGGGCTTAGCAACCTTACTGGCAATACGCTCGATCTCGCAGTCTGGCCGGGTTATTCTTTCCCGCTGGCATTGTTAACCATGATCATTGTGGTAACCTTATTATCAGGAGCTTACCCAGCAGCAGTACTTTCTAAATTCGAGCCGATCAAAGTTTTGAAAGGACCGCTGATTTCATCTTCGGGTGGCAGCGCTTTGCGGTCTTTTCTGGTTGTTTTCCAGTTTGCGATTTCCATGCTTTTTATCATTGCAACCATTATCGCCAACCAGCAACTCTATTTTATTCAGCATAAAAACCTGGGCATGAATCCTGATCAGATCATTGTCCTGGATCTGAATTCGGGGATTTCAACAAGTAAACTGGCTGCGCTCAAAAATGAGCTGCTCAACAATTCAAAAGTAAAATCTGTCTCCGCATCCTATGATTCGCCTGTGAATGTGCAGGGTGGCTACACGATCTCCGCGGACGAAAAACCGCAGGGTTCCGGAATGAACATTACGGCTATCCCGGTTGAAAAAGATTTCGTGCCGACATTGGGTATGAAGCTGGTAGCCGGCGAAAATTTCAATGACACCGACATTGCGCAAGCTACGGTAGACAGTTTTGATCTGCGCGTTTATGCATTTATTCTCAACGAATCTGCGGTAAAAGCCATGGGCTGGCAGCCGACTCAGGCGATCGGTAAAAGTGTGAATATGAACGGCAGAAGAGGAAAAATCAAGGCGGTTGCACAGGATTTTCATTTCAGGTCGCTGCACGAGAAAATCGGCGCTATCGCCATCATTCCGGAATACAATTATTTTGGAAAAGTCATGGTGAAAGTTTCCGGAGCCGACGCGACCGAAGCCGTGGAAGTTTTAAAGAAAAGCTGGAAAGAGAATTTCCCGATGCGGCCTTTCGAATATCATTTTCTGGATTCGGAATTTGATGAAATGTACAAAGCTGAAAACAAGGTTTCCACGATCTTGGAATTGTTTTCTGTCATCACGGTCGCCATTTCCTGCCTCGGATTGTTTGCTTTGATCGCTTTCATCGCCCAACAGCGCACCAAGGAAATCGGTGTCAGAAAAGTACTTGGCGCCTCGGTAGCCAGCATTGTGATGCTGCTTTCACGCGACTTTATGAAACTGATTTTCGCAGCGATCATTCTCGCTTCGCCCGTCGCCTGGTACTTCATGAGCGGCTGGCTGGAAGATTTCGCCTACCGTATTCAGATTAGTGCCTGGGTTTTTGTCCTGGCCGCCATCATTGCCATCGTTATTACATTACTAACCATCAGCTTCCAAAGCATCAAAGCCGCACTGGCCGATCCGGTGAGGTCGCTTAGGAGTGAATAAAACAACTGCCATGCTCAGAAACTACCTAAAAATCGCCCTCCGTACGCTTTTGAAACACAAGGCTTTTAGTATTATCAACATTGCAGGGGTGGCGATAGGGCTTGCCTGTTTTTTGTTGCTGGCTTTGTATGTCAAGGATGAGCTCAGCTATGACCGGTTCCATGCGAATGCGGATCGGATTTACCGGTTGAACCGCACATTCCTTTCGAAAGACGGGACCGAATCTTTGCGACTTGGCCATGCCGCGCCGCCTTTTGGGCCGCTGATTCGCCAGGATTTTCCGGAAGTTGAGCAGGTAGTACGCTTGCTGGAAACCGATGCGCTGGTAAAGTATAAGGATAATGCGTTCAGGGAGGAGAACATGTTTGCCGCGGAGCCTAATCTGTTCAAGGTTTTTTCATTCCATGTGACGCAGGGTAACCCGGACAAAGCATTGGAAAATCCGTTTTCGGTCATGTTTTCCAAACCGATTGCGGAGAAGTATTTTGGCAAAGAAGATCCGATCGGCAAGGTGATCAGGCTGGATAATCAGCTTGATTATACTGTTACAGGCGTTTTTGAGCCGCTTCCTGCACAATCCCATTTTCACCCGGGCATTCTGCTATCATTTTCAACATTGAATGATCCCCGGGTTTACGGCGCCGAGGGACTTCGGACCAACTGGGGCAATAATTCATTTTCGACCTTTTTGCTTTTGCCTGAAAGATACGAGGCTCAAAAGCTGACCAAAGCATTTCCGGCATTTCAGAATAAACATATCGAGGCCAATGCTTCGAAATATTCTGTTTTAACCCTAACCAAACTCACTGATATTCACCTGCATTCACACCTGGATTCGGAGATCGAGGCGAACGGGGATATTCAGTATGTGTACCTGTTTTCGGCGATCGCGCTTTTCATTCTAATGATCGCCTGCATCAATTATATGAACCTCGCGACGGCCAAGTCGGCTACCCGCGCCAAGGAAGTGGGCATGCGGAAGGTGATCGGCGCGGTGCGTTCTCAGCTGATCAACCAGTTTTTGAGCGAATCGGTGTTGCTGGTATTTGTTTCGGTTGTGCTCGCTTTGCTGATCGTCATACTTTGCTTGCCTGCGCTCAACAATTTTACCCAGAAGAGCCTGACGTTTAATGCATTGCTAGACCCGACCTTCCTCGCAATACTAGCCGCGATCACGCTGTTTACCGGGCTGTTAGCCGGAAGTTACCCGGCGTTTTTCATGACTTCCTTCCAACCGATTAGCGTATTAAAAGGCAAGATCGCGGCCGCGCTGAAAAATGGAAAGCTGCGCCAGTCTCTGGTCATTGTCCAGTTTGCGATTGCCGTGGTACTGATCATCAGCACGACGGTGGTTTACACGCAAATGCAATATATCCGCAATTATAAATTAGGTTATTCCAAAGATCAGGTCATCGTTTTCAATGTGCCGGATGACTCGGCAACGAACTTTGAAAGTATCCGCGAGCGGTTGAAGGAAAATGTGGCCGTGAAAGAAGTAGGCCGCTCTTCCCGAATTCCGTCGGGCCGCCTGCTCGATTCCTGGGAGGCTTTTGTTATGAAAGGCGATAGCCTGGCCCCGGCCGATATCAACATTAAATCATTGTCCGTGGACGAGGATTTTATTCCGGCTTACCAGATCAAAATGGCTGCCGGAAGGAATTTTTCGAGGGATTTTCCGACAGACAAAACTTCGGGTTTTATTCTGAATGAGACTGCTGTCAGATTGCTGGGCTGGAAAAATCCCGCTGAGGCAGTCGGCGCAAGATTTGGCTACGGCGATGTCCGCGGCAACATTATAGGTGTCACCAAAGATTATCATTTCGAATCCCTGCACCAGAAAGTAGCGCCGATCGCCATGTTCCAGCAGCAGGGCAGGCTGGGCCGGGTTTCCGTGCACGTCGCAGGAAATAATGTCAAACAAGCCATCAGTCACATTGAGTCGGTCTGGAATGCGCGTTTCCCGGAAGCACCTTTTGAATATCAGTTCCTTGACCAGCGTTTCGGCCAGCTTTATGCCCGGGAACAAACCCAGCAGACGCTTTTCGGGATTTTCGCGGGTATCGCCATCTTCATTTCCTGCCTCGGTTTATTGGGGCTGTCCATGTTCATGGCCGAGCTCCGGACCAAAGAAATCGGCGTCCGGAAGGTACTGGGTGCCTCAGTAGGCAGCATTGTCACTTTATTATCCCAGGACTTCCTGAAACTCGTTTTGATCGCCATCGTCATCGCCTCGCCCATCGCCTGGTACGGCATGCGCAACTGGTTACAGGAATTTGCCTACCACACCGAAATCAACTGGTGGGTTTTCGCGCTCGCCGGTATCATTTCTGTCGCCATCGCATTGTTTACCATCAGTTTCCAGAGTATTAAAGCAGCATTGATGAATCCGGTGAAGTCTTTGAAGAGTGAGTGAAAATGACCAAAACCCAGCCTTTTCCCAAACCCCGATCTCTATATGTTCAAAAACTATTTCAAAATCGCCCGCAGGAATCTTTGGCGGAATAAGGCATTTTCGGCTATTAATATTCTGGGTCTTGCGCTGGGTATGGCGGCCTGTTTTTTTGTTTTTCAATATGTTTATTTTGAAAAAAGCTACGACAGGTTTAACAAGAATGCGCAGAACATTTACCGGGTACCTATATCGTATTCCGGTAGTTTTGCCAATGTTCCCAAAACGGCTGCGAACCATCCCGCGGTAGGGCCGGCGATGAAAAAAGACTTTCCCGAAGTGCTGGATTATACCCGCCTAGTGAATGTTTCCCTCTTCATGAATGCGTCCACGATGACCTACCAGAGTGGGAAAGGGGAGCCGCGAACGTTCAATGAGGGCAATATTTACATAGCCGATGCCTCCTTTTTCAATGTATTCTCCTACCCGCTGGCGGCTGGCGACAGAAAAACTTGCCTCACCGCCAAAAACACGATGGTCGTTTCCGAAGCAACTGCGAAGAAATATTTTGGTACGCAGGATCCGATCGGGAAAGTGATCCAGCTGAATGGGATCATGCCTTTTAAAGTGACGGGCGTTTTCAAGGATATTCCTGAAAATTCACATATCAAATTTGATATGCTGATCTCCTTCGAAACCGTCGGGCATGACTGGGGTCTTGATATGTGGACCTGGCCGGAATTTTACAATTATGTCGTCCTCGCCCCGAATACAGATGTCAAAAAACTGGAAGCAAAGTTTCCGGCATTCATCGAAAAATACCTGGGCAAAACGCAGCGCGAGCTCAACTTCAAGTCAAGCTTCGATTTGCAGCCCATCACCGACATTCACCTGAAATCCAATCTATTAAAAGAAGCGGAAGCCAACGGAAGCGAGAAGGAGATCTATTTCCTGGGCATCATCGGCGCATTTATTCTGTTCATCGCGTGGATCAATTACGTCAATTTATCCACCGCCAAATCCATCGAGCGTGCCAAGGAAGTCGGGCTGCGGAAAGTGGTCGGTGCCATTAAAAATCAGTTGGTCAGTCAGTTCCTGCTCGAATCTCTGATCATTAACATTATCGCATTGTTCATCGCGACGGGGATCATCCTGGCCTTCGTGCCGGTTTTCAATAGTTTCATCGGCAAAGATATCAGTGCAGGTTTCTTCTCAACCGGCCTCGGAAGCGAGCCAACATTCTGGCTTTCGGTGCTGGGCGTTTTCTGCGCCGGCGCATTGCTGGTAGGGGCGTACCCCGCTTTTGTGCTTTCTTCTTATTTGCCTGCCAAAGTGCTCAAAGGTCTCATTATTCAGTCGCGCTCGGGGATTTCTTTGCGGCGGGTGCTGGTATCATTCCAATTTGCGCTTTCCATCATACTCATCGCCGCCACATTCGTGGTTGTGAAGCAGTTTAATTACATGCGGAACGGGAATCTGGGTTATAAAAAAGACCAGGTTTTGGTCGTCAAAGCGCCGGTGATAGCAGATACCACGATTTTTACCAAATACGATTATTTCAAATCTGAAATTCATCAGGAAACTTCCGTCACCAATGCGACTGCCACATCGGACATTCCGGGTAATATGATCCGGTATCGCAATAGCGTCCGCCGCGCCAATCAGGACAAGCAGCACAATTTCACGACTTACCTGATGGAAATTGACGAACATTTTGTTCCTACCTATCACATTGAGATGGCGGCGGGACAAAACTTCGATGCCATGGACCAGTCGAAAATGGATTCTGCCGGCGTGAGTAATGTGATGGTCAACGAAGAAGTGGTGACCGCATTAGGCTATAAAAATGCGGCCGAAGCGATTGATAAGGATATTAAATTCACTTTGGGGCAGTACGACCTGAGCTGTAAGATTGTCGGCGTGGTGAAAAACTTCCACCAGCGCTCGCTAAAAGAAAAATTTGACCCGATCCTTTTTTATTATCCGACCCGCACGGAGTGGAAATATATTTCCGTCAATGTGAAAGGTGCAAATGCGGCAAAAAGCATTGCGAATGTGGAGAAGCTTTACAAAAAGGCATTTCCTGGAAACCCTTTCGAATACTTTTTCCTGGATGAATATTTCAACCGTCAATATCAGGCAGATAGTCGTCTGGCAAATGTTTTCGGCTTGTTTTCAGTGTTGGCGGTAATTGTCGCCTGCATGGGTTTACTCGGCTTGTCTAGTTTCGTAATCAGGCTGCGGACCAAAGAAATCGGCATCCGCAAAGTGCTCGGCGCGTCGGTAAGCGGTTTGCTGGTGTTGATTTCCAGGGATTTTGTCAAACTGGTCTGCATCGCCTCCCTCATCGCCATCCCGATCATCTATTTTACCGCCAAATCCTGGCTCGACAGCTACGCATTCCACATGGGCCTGGGCATCTCCGTATTCCTGGTCCCACCGATATTGCTCCTCACATTAACATTACTAACCATCTGCGTCCAAAGCTTGAAAACAGCGCTGATGAATCCGGTGAGGAGTTTGAGGAGTGAATGACAATCCCTGACAACACCTGACCATATCATACCAAACTAACAAAATGCTAAAATCCTACCTGAAAATCGCCTCCCGCGCGTTGCTTCGCTACCGTAACTACACGATCCTGAATGTGCTTGGGTTGTCGATTGGGGTGGCGGCTTGTTTGTTGTTGTATGTGGTTTACAACTATGAATCGGGGTTTGATCAGTTTCACAAAAACTATGACCGCATTTACCGGATCGCGCGGAAGACGCAGTATGCGACCGGGCAGATTGATTATACGCCGGGCAGCCCGCTGCCTTACGAGGCGGCGCTGAAAGTGGATATTCCGCAGCTGAGCAAAGTTGTGCCGGTTTATGGCACCATGGACCCGCAGGTGACCGTGCTGGGTAAAAATGCAGATAGTCAGGCTAATGACAAGAAATTCAAGGAAGAAGATCTGGGAATTTTGACAACTCCGGAGTTTTTTGACCTGTTTGATTTTGCCTGGTTAAATGGTTCCAAGAATGTTTTGATTGAACCTAATGTGGTCGTTTTGTCGCAGCGGCAGGCGGAGAAATATTTCGGAAACTGGCAGCAGGCTGTTGGTCAGTTTTTGAAGATCAATAACAAAACGGTGATGAAAGTGGGCGGTATCCTCGAAAACCCGCCACTCAATACCGACTTCCCGATGGATATCGTGATTTCCTACGAATCCAAAAGAAAACAGCCGCTGGCGTTTGGCTGGGGCGGGTTTGAAAGCTGGGGCGGTACCAGCAGCAATGACCAGCTTTTTGTGATGCTGCCCGAAAAAGTGACTGTCCAAGCCATTGAAAAACAGTTTGTTGGTTTTATTGACAAACATTACAAAGACCGCAGCGACAAGTCGAAGATCACCCAATTCCTCGCCCCGCTGGCCGACCAGCATTACGACAGCCGGCTAAACAATTTCTCCGGACACACCATCGACCGCAGCGTGCTCTGGACACTCATCGTGATCGGCGCGCTCATCATTTCGATGGCTTGTATCAATTTTATCAACCTCGCAACCGTCCAATCCGCCCGTCGCTCGAAGGAAGTAGGCGTTCGCAAAGTACTGGGCAGCAGTCGTATAGAGCTGATCCGCCAGTTTCTGAGCGAAACATTCCTGATCGTCGCCTGCTCCATCGTGCTCGGCGTCGCGCTTGCCGTGGTAAGTATGCCGCTTTTGGGAAAAATCTCGCAAGTCCCGGCCGATCTTCCGGTGGTTACTAATCCGACATTGTGGCTTTTTATCCTGGCTTTGGCGCTGCTTGTCAGCTTCGTTGCAGGATTTTATCCCGCAATCGTCATGTCCGGTTTTCAGCCCATCGAGGCGATTAAAAGCAAAGTGGCCAACCGCTCGCTGGCAGGTGTTTCCTTGCAGAAATTACTGATTATCATTCAGTTCGGCGTTTCTCAGATTTTGGTAGTAGGTACCATTGTGACGGTTACCCAAATGAAATACGTCCGCGAGCTGGACCTTGGTTTTACCAAAGAAGGCGTGTATTCCGTCACCATGGACGATGCTTACATTAGCCGTCAGCAGACATTTAAAAATGAATTATTGCAAAATCCGGACATTCAATCCATCAGTTTTTCCTCCGACGTACCTTCTTCCGACGATAACTGGTCGGGCAACTTTGCATTTGGCAACCGGGGCAAGGACGAAGATTTTCAGGTGTTCAACAAGTTCGCCGACGAGGATTATTTCAAAACATTCGGCTTGCAGTTTGTGGCTGGAAAAGGTTATGAAAGAGGCGATTCGACAGGCTCCTGCGTGGTGAACGAGACACTTTTGAAAAAGGTAGGTATCAAAAGCGCGGACGAAGCGATCGGTATGAACATTAAAATGGGCGGCGGCCAGTGGCAGCCGATCGTCGGGGTGGTAAAAGATTTCAAAGCCAACTCCGCCCGTGACGCCAGTAAGCCCATCGTGATCATGCCGATGAAGCAATTTTACTGGCAGGGAGGCATCAAAATTCGTACGAACAACCTGGCCAAAGCCGTGGACGGCATCCAGAAAACCTACGCCAATGTATTCCCCGAAGTCGCCTTTCAGGGGAAATTCTTTGATGAAAGCATTGAGGATTTTTACAAACAAGACAGGCAGATCAGCCTTTTATACCAGATTTTCGCTGGCCTCTCCATATTCATCGCCTGCCTCGGATTGTTCGGCTTGGCTACCTTCATGGCGCAGCAGCGGATGAAAGAAATCGGCGTCCGCAAAGTACTCGGCGCATCTGTTGCCGGTATCGTTGGCTTACTTTCAAAAGACTTTTTGCTCCTGGTTTTCATCGCCATCCTGCTCGGCTCACCCGTAGCTTGGTACCTGATGAACAAATGGTTACAGGATTTCGAATATAAAATCAACATTAGCTGGTGGATGTTCGCCGCGGGTGCGGTAATGGCGGTGGTGATAGCTTTTGTGACGGTTAGTTTTCAGAGTATCAAGGCTGCACTGATGAATCCGGTGAAGTCTTTGAAAAGTGAGTAAGTAGTTGAAACCTTAACCCATTGAATTATGCTTCGACACAACCTGAAAATCGCGTTTCGTAACCTGGCGATCAACAAAACTTACTCTTCGATCAACATTATCGGGCTCGCGTTGGGCATGGCGGTGTCGGTGCTGATCATGTCGTTTGTGATGCATGAACTGAGCTACGACAAGTTTCACAAAAACCACGAGCAGATTTTCCGGGTTTTGGCGAAGATCGATATGAATGGGGAAAATTTACAAATGACCGGTTTTTCTCCCAAATTCGCGCCGACATTGAAGTCTTCGGGCTCGCACGTGCAGGATTTTGTGCGGGTGCTGCCGAGCTACGATAAGGTGGTGATGAAAAATCCGAAAGATAATCACGTCGCTTACGAGGAACATTTTATGTTTACCGATCCGTCGCTTTTCAATGTTTTTTCATTTAAATTAAAATACGGGGACCCGAAGCGTATTCTCGACAAACCTTTCACCCTTATTATTTCGGAGCGTGCGGCGAAAAAATACTTTGGCAAGGAAAATCCGATTGGAAAAGTATTGTTATACGACGGCATTCACGCCATGCAGGTCGCGGGAATCGCGGAAAATCCGCCTTCCAATTCATCCCTTCAATTTGATTTTGTCACTTCTATACTGACTTATCCGCAGCTAAGTGAGCAGAATAAGAAGAACTTTGACAATGCCGGGGTATTCACGACTTACCTGTTTTTGGATTCAGAAAAATCGGTGGCGTCGGTGGAAAAAACCATTAAAAAACAAAATACTAATCCGGACGCATTTGACGCAAAAGCTGCTTACACGCTTGAACCTTTTGCCGGGATACATTTGGGCAACGATTTTAACGCTTCAGGAAATACCGGGCTGATCCTGATTTTTGCCGGAATCGCCGGGCTAATTCTTTTCCTCGCACTATTCAACTACATGAGCCTCACTACTGCCCGCGCCACGCTGCGCTCCAAGGAAGTGGCGGTACGCAAAGTGGTCGGTTCGGGAAGAAAAGGATTGATGAAACAGTTTTACGCCGAATCGGTGCTGCTGTGCGTGATCGCTTTTGTCTTGTCATTTGGTTTTGTGCAGCTGTTTATGCAGCCTTTTTTCAACCTGCTTGATCTGCATATCGATACGGCTTTTCTGGTATCACCCTCATTTATAGCTTTTTTGTTCGCGCTTCTTGTCGTCACAGCAATATTGGCGGGAAGCTATCCGGCGCTGGTGCTTTCTGCTTTCAATCCACTGGAAGTTTTGAAAGGAAGATTTTCGGGAAACCGGGGCGGAGCAGCTTTGCGGAGGTTATTTATGGTTTTTCAATTCACCGTTTCCATCGCTCTGATCGTGTGCAGTCTGGTCGTAAGACACCAGTTGAATTTTATGCAAAACAAGCAGCTCGGACTTTACAAAGATCAGGTGTTGGCAATTCCGATTAGTAAATCGCTGGAAAAGAATTACTTCGCGTTGCGGAATGAAATTCGTGACCAGGCTGGCGTGAGGAATGTGACTACTACTAACTCAGAGTTATTCAAAGGATTTAATATATGGTTTGCCAAGAATTTGACGACCCAAAAAGACGTAGGCATCGTGAGTATGATGACGGACAATCAATTTGTTAACACTTTGGGACTGAAATGGAAGACAGCGCCGGTGGCAGGCAACTACAAAAATCGTAGTCACGTGTTGCTTAATGAAACTGCCATTAAGGAACTGGGAATCAAAGGAAACCCGATCGGGCAAAAAGTGATCGATAATGAAATTGCGGGGATTGTCAAAGATTTCAACTACGACTCCCCCGCACAGGGTATCCACGGCGTGGGTGTGTTCATTGTCAGCGATACGACCAACATTTTGAAGTTCGGCGGTGCCAGCGCGATCATTTATGCAAGGCTAGATGCCAAAAGCAATGTGAAAGAAAAAGTAGAAGCTATCGGCGATATTTTCAAAAAGTACGAGCTCGATAAACCTTTCGAATATTACTTCCTGAATGATGCGTTCAACGAAACATTCAAAACCCAGATCCGCATGTCCAAAACGTTCTCCGTCTTCACCGGCGTAGCCATTTTCATCGCGTGCATGGGACTTTTCGGGCTGGTAACATTCACAGCTCAGACGCGGACCAAAGAAATCGGCATCCGCAAAGTACTCGGCGCTTCGGTGGCAGGTATCGTTGCGATGATCTCCAAAGATTTTGTAAAACTGATCCTTATTTCCATCGTCATCGCCCTGCCCGCGGCCTGGTATTTCATGGATAAATGGTTGCAGGATTTCTCCTACCGCATCACCATCCCCGTCTGGATTTACTTGGTGGCCAGCATCTTGGCCGTAGCCGTGGCATTGCTGACGATCAGCTTCCAAAGCATCAAGGCAGCACTAGTGAATCCGGTTGAGTCTCTTAAAAGTGAATAATCCCAAAGATCCGCCATGTTCCTAAACTACCTAAAAATCTCCCTCCGAAACCTCCTTCGTGCCAAGGGGTATGCTTTTATCAACATTGCCGGGCTTGCAGTTGGGATGTCGGCTTCGGTGCTGATTTTTCTCTGGATCAGCAGCGAATTGGAGTTTGACCGGTTTTACAAAAAGACCGACAGGCTTTACCAGGTGTATAACCGAGATGTTTTTAATAATGAACCAACACTTTGGGGCACTACGCCGCCGCCGCTCGCGCCGGAGCTGAAATCGTCCTACGCCGACATTGAGAATGTGACGCGCTATGCACCGCTGACCTTGCTGTTTTCGGTGGAAGATAAAAATGTCAACACCCAGGGTGCATTCGCCGATCCTGATATTTTCGATGTTTTTGACTTTCAGCTTTTGTCGGGCAGCCGGAAGGATTTGCTAAAAGAAATCAATGGCATCGTGATCACACGACGCCTCGCCGAAAATTTATTTGGTACCACCGACGCCATCGGGAAAACCATTCAGATGGACCATAAGGATAATTTTCTGGTTTCAGCCGTGATGGAAAATTTGCCTGAAAACAGCCAGTTCAAGGATCGCGATTATTTCTTGCCGTGGTTGTTTTTTCAAAAACCGGGCTGGGCCAAAAACGAATGGAATAACAATAACTACTTTACATTCCTCACATTGAAAGAGGGCGTTAATGTGACGGCAGTTGAGCAGAAGATTAAAAAAGTGACGGCCAATCACCTGAAAGGCATGATCGACGATGTTGCACATCGGGAAATTTTCCTGCATCCTGCCGGCAAATGGTACTTATATTCCAAAATAGAAAATGGCAAGTTGGTCGAAGGGCGCATTGTGACAGTCAGGCTGTTTGGCATTATTGCGGCTTTTATTCTGCTGATCGCCTGTGTGAATTTTGTAAACCTGAGCACGGCAAGGAGTGAAAAACGGGCTAAGGAAGTCGGCGTCCGCAAAGTGGCTGGTGCGCCCAAAGGTTCGCTGGTACTGCAGTTCATGACGGAGTCCGTACTACTGGCTTTTCTTGCCAGTATTTTTGCGGCGCTTATTCTGGTGGCTGCTGTGCCAGCATTCAATAACCTCATCGGAAGGCGGCTTTATCCCGATCTGGGTTCTGTTTATTTCTGGACGTCGGTGATAGGATTCGTGCTTTTTACGGGCTTGCTGGCGGGGAGTTATCCGGCGTTTTTCCTGTCGTCGTTTCAGCCTTCCAAAGTAATCAAAGGTATTTACACCCATGCCCATGCTGCCTTCTCGCCACGAAAAGGGCTGGTAGTCATGCAATTTACATTTGCCATCATTCTCATCATTTCCACATTGGTCATCCGCAAACAGATTGATTATGGCGAAAGCCGCGCTAGCGGATATGATAAAAGTAACCTGCTGATCACAGCGCTGCCTGGCGAGTTGGAGAAACATTATACAGCCGTCCGCGACGAACTCGTATCCAGCGGTGTAGCAGTTTCGGCTACCAAATCACTAGGCCCAGCGATGAGCCTTAACTCACGGCAGTGGGGCGTACAGTTTCCCGGTAGCGTCGAGACCGATAAGAATGTGGAGTTCGACCTCTTCGGCGCAGACCAGAATTTTGTTAAAACCACAGGCGTAACCCTGCTGGAAGGTCGCGAAATCGACCTGACTAAATTCCCGACCGACACCACAGCGGTCGTTTTGAATGAAACCGCCGTAAAAGCAATGCGGTTGAAAAATGCTGTCGGGACGGTGATACGCTACCAGGATACCGACTGGCATGTAGTGGGTGTGGTCAAGGATTTTATTTACGAATCGCCATACTTGCCTGTCAAGCCTGCTATTATTGAAGGACCTGGCGGGCTGCTGCCGCATCAGTGGATCAGCATTCGGCTGAGTCCTAAAAATCCGATGGCGCAAAACCTGAAAACAGCCGAAGGTATTTTTAAAAAATACAATCCGGGTTATCCTTTCGAATATTCTTTTGCCGATGAAAATTACAAGTCCCGATTTGCACAAGAGCAGCTGACAGGGGCATTGACGGGCATCTTTACCGGACTGGCGATCTTTATTTCATGCCTCGGTTTGTTCGGGCTGGCCGCCTATACCGCCCAGCAGCGCACCAAGGAAATCGGTGTGAGAAAGGTGCTCGGCGCCTCTGTCGCCAGCATTGTAAATCTTCTGACAGGTAATTTTGTGAAACTCGTGATAATTTCTTTCGTGATCGCGGCACCTATCGGCTGGTATGCCATGCGTGAGTGGCTCAAAGACTACGACTACCGGATTGATTTAGACCCGGGAATATTTATCATGACAGTGCTTGCAGCGATGCTGATCGTCGTGCTTACCGTCAGTTTCCAGGCGATCAATGCAGCATTGAAAAACCCGGTCCGGTCACTGCGGAACGAATAGTAACATTACAGGAGCTTTCTGGTAAACTTGTTGAATAATGGTAATAATAAGTTGTATAATTGTCTGATAATCATTTGCTCACCACTAAAACAACGCTACCATGCTTCGTAACTTTTACGTCAGGGCCTTGTCTTGTCTTCTTTTGGCTGTTATCAGCAATTCCTGCACCGACCACGCGATGCCTTCCGTCCTTCCCGAAATAGAGACACTCGCCGTAACAAGTGCGCCGTCCGGGATTAAATGCGGTACATTTTTCTCTGCAAATGTGATTAGCGTAGGAACAATGCCTGTCAAAAAATTCGGTGTTGTGCTAACTGCTCGGGGTGTTAATCAGGTGCATCCCAATCCGGTCGTCAATGTTGATTACGAAGTGGTCCTTGACCTGCCATTTCAACCAGGTATCAAAGGTGCAACCGGACCACAGGTTTGTACCAATGAAATATATTACCGTGCATACGCCATCCTGGAAGATGATACCGTGGTATACGGAAACGAACTTCACTTTACCAACTTTTAAGATTTATAGCATTTATCAGATTTTCAAAATAGTCCGGTTAGCTGTTCGATTTCGGACAGCTAATTTCATTATTAATGGTTAACAAATTAAATATCAGGCGATTGCGAATTTGGTATAGAATTAATAAAGAGTAGGTATCCGAATTGAAAGTCCTGGACCATGCTCGAAAACTACTTTAAAATTGCCTGGCGCAGTCTTCGTAACAAGAAGGCATTTGCCATTATCAACATCCTGGGCCTCGCTATCGGTCTGGCCACCTGCATGCTCATCCTGCTTTTTGTGCAGCACGAACTGAGCTATGATAAATTCAATGCAAATGCCGACCGGATATTCCGCCTGACATTCCACGGCAGCATTGGCGGCAAGGAGATCAACATTGCCAATGCGCCAGCCCCAGCCGGGCCTGCGGTCTTGCGCGATTATGCTGAGATTGAAACATTTACGCGCATTAAAACGGAAGGGTCGTTTCTTGTCAAATACGATCAGAAACAGTTCAAAGAGACGAGGGTAGCTTTTGCAGATTCCAATTTTTTTGATGTCTTCACATTTCCTTTGCTGAAAGGAAATCCCAAAACGGCACTTTCCGAGCCTAATACGGTGGTCGTGACCGAAACTACCTCGACGAAATATTTTGGTAAAAAAGATCCCGTAGGGCAAAGCCTGAAAATAGGGGACAGGCTTTTCAGGGTGACCGGCGTCGCCAAGGACGTGCCGTCCAATGCACATTTTCACTTCGATTTCTTTTGCAACATTAAAGGGGCCAATCTCGGAGAGAAATGGCTTGCCAGCGGAGCTACGACGTATTTGTTGCTAAAAAAGGGTGTCCAGGTTGCCAAGCTGAATGCAAAAAGCAGCCAGATCGTACGCAAATACATTGGCCCGGAACTACAGGAATTTCTGGGCATGAGCTATGACGAATACCTGAAAAAGGGCGATAGTTTCTCCTTTAAATTTCAGCCGCTGACCGACATTCACCTGCATTCCAATTTGGAAAGCGAACTTGACGCGAATGGCAATGTGAAGTACGTATACATTTTCTCGGTCATCGCGGCATTTATCCTGCTGATCGCCTGCATCAATTTTATGAACCTTTCCACGGCTGGATCCGCGGGCCGCGCGAGGGAAGTTGGTATCCGCAAAGCGATGGGATCTGTGAGAATGCAGCTTGTCCGGCAGTTTCTGACAGAATCGGTCATGCTCACATTCATCGCATTACTGGCCGCATTTGTGGTAGTCATCCTTGTGTTGCCGCAGTTTAACGAGCTGGCTGGCAAGCAGTTTGATCTCCATTTCATTTTGAATCCAAAAATGATCGCCTGTGCCATAGCAGGTTGTCTCGTGGTAGGTATTCTTGCCGGGAGCTATCCCGCGTTTTTCCTGTCTTCATTCAAGCCCATTGCCGTGCTGAAAGGCAAAATGCAGCTCGGGATCAAAACCGGTTGGTTGCGTAATTCGCTGGTTACCATTCAGTTTGTGGTTTCTATCGGGATGATTATCGGCACCATTGTCGTGTATCAGCAACTGCGGTTTATACAAAACAAAAAACTGGGTTTCGACAAAGAACAGGTGCTGATCCTGCAAGACACTTACCTGCTGGGAGATAAATCCAAAGCATTTAAAGAAGAAGTGGCAAAGCTGTCGCAGGTGGCCGATGTGACGCTCGCAGGGTACATTCCGGCGGGGCCTTCCAACAATGGTACCGACGGCTACGTGCCTGAGGATGCGGGAAGTAACACGACGGCTTATCGTTTCAGGACCTATCAAATCGATGAACATTATCTTCCGACGCTGGGTATTAAGCTCGCGGCCGGGCGGAATTTTTCGAAATCATTCGGGACGGACAGTGCTGCGGTTTTGGTCAATGAGGCCGTCGTGAAGCAATTTGGCTGGAAAAATCCGATTGGCAAAACGATCAGGAGCATTGGAAACGGCAGTCCAGGCAGCGTCAGGACGTATAAAGTGATCGGTGTCACGAAAGATTTTCATTTCGAATCATTCCATACCACCATCGCCCCGCTCGTGATGGCTTTCGGAGGCGACGGTTACCAGATCGCCCTGCGCCTTCGTACCGACAATGTTCAGGGCGTAATAAGTCTTCTCGAAAAAAAGTGGAAAGCCACCACCGACGCGCCTTTTTCTTATTCGTTTATGGATGAGCGTTTCAACCAAATGTATCTTTCCGAGCAACGCATCGGCGCTCTGTTTGGCATTTTCGCAGGACTGGCGGTCGTCATCGCTTGTCTCGGATTGTTCGGGCTGGCGGCATTTACGACCATCCAGCGCACGAAGGAAATCGGTGTACGTAAAGTACTCGGGGCGTCGGTTTTCAGCATTGTTTCGCTGCTTTCCAAAGATTTCGTGCGCCTGGTAGCACTCGCAATTCTCATCGCTTCTCCGCTTGCCTGGTACGGTATGCACACCTGGCTAAAAGATTTCGCTTATAAAATCAACATCGAATGGTGGGTATTCGCTTTGGCAGGCGTCGTCGCGATCGGAATAGCATTGCTTACAGTTAGTTACGAAAGTATCAGAGCGGCACTGGTGAATCCGGTGAAATCGCTTAAGAGTGAATAGCGGTTTTCGGAAACATTAACCCTAAATCCATAAAAATGTTAAAAAACCAAATCACCATCGCTTTTCGGAGCCTTTTGAAAAACAGAGGCTACTCATTTATCAATGTTGCCGGGCTGGCTGTTGGGATGGCTTGTGCGATTCTCATCTTTTTGGTCGTCCGGCACGAGACCAGCTATGACCTGTCGCAATCGCGGTTGGACCGGATTTATCGGGTTGAAAATGAAAACATTAAAGAAGGCCATACTTATCCGGGGCTATACACCGGCATGGGCAATGCACTTCGGACCGACTTGCCGGAAGCCGAGTTGACTGCGCCATTTCTTAAAATCAACAAAACATTTTCGGCCGGGGACAAACGGTTCAGGGAATCATTTGTTTTTGCGGATCAGGGTGCTTTCCGGATGCTGGATTACAAGTGGCTTTCCGGTAATCCGGCCACCGCATTGACGCAGCCAAATACCGTGGTGCTCACACGGAATTATGCGCTCAAATATTTCGGCACGGCAGATGCCTTGGGTAAAATCATGCGGATTGATAACAAGCAGGACCTTTTGGTAGCGGGTGTGATCGAGGATTATCCGTCCACGACAAGCTTTGCGTTCAATCTGATGGTATCGTTTTCTACCCTCAAAAATCTGGACCCGGATTTTGATCAAAACCGCTGGAATGGCTGGAATGACAATTTTCAGGTGTTTGTACTGCTCAAAAAAGGTGTGCAGCCGTATGATCTGGACAACCGTTTTACGCACATTATCGAAAAATACATGGGCAAGGATGCGCTGGCAGACAAGCGTTTCAAATTGGCGGCTTTGTCGGAGCTGCATTATTCCAGAAATCTCGCCGACAGGCAAGCGAATGTTGGTTTGCTCCAAATACTATCTTTCATCGGGCTGCTGGTGCTCCTGATCGCCTGTTTCAATTTTATCAATCTCAGTACAGCGCAGGCGTTTAAGCGCGCCAAGGAAGTGGGTATCCGCAAAGCGATCGGCAGCAACCGAAAATTACTTATTTCCCAATTTATCACCGAAGCGGCGCTCACAACCGTCCTGGCGACGATTTTGGCAGGCATATTAAGCGTCCAGTTATTGCCCAATGTGGCTTCTATGTTGGCAATACCTTTAACAAATGACGATCTTTTTAACACGCAGACCGCCTTGTTCGCCGGAAATCTGGCATTGATCACGACACTGCTGGCGGGCTTTTACCCGGCGCTCAGGCTTTCGGGTATGTCACCAATCTGGGCGTTGAAAAGTAATGTTGTCACGAAACACAATCAATGGTTTTCCCTGCGGCAGGGCTTGGTGGTGGTGCAGTTTACTGTATCACTGGTGTTGATTACCAGTGCATTGATGATCAATCGGCAGCTGAGCTTCTTCCGGAACGCGGATCTGGGTTTCAACAAGGCGGCCATTATCACGGTCGGGTTACCAGATAATAAGCCCGAAAAGTTACTGACGCTCCGTAACCAGCTGACAAAATCCGCCCAAATCAAGGATGTCAGTTTCTCTTTCAACAGCGCATCCGCGGAGAGTAACTGGATGCAGGGCATGCAGTTCAGGCAGGGCCCAAAAATGACGGAGGTCAAAACGCAGATGAAAATGGGCGACTCGCATTTTCTGGACACTTACGGGATAAAACTGTTGGCGGGAGAGCCGCTGAAAGACAGCGATACCACTGATTTAAAAGTACTGGCAAACGAAATTTTCCTGGATCGGATCGGTGTTAAAAGTCCCCGGGAGGCAGTGGGGCAACGAATCTATTTCGGTGACGGTGATGAATTTGCGACGATCGTCGGTGTTGTTAAAAACTTCAATGTTAATTCCTTACATCAAAAAATCGACCCGACGCTCATTCAGGTTGTACCAAATAACTTTTACCAGGCCGGGATTAAACTGCAAAGTGAAAAGACAAGTGCAGAGTCTGTGAAAGCCGCTTTGGCGTACATTGAAAAATCCTGGACATTGACCTATCCGAACGAAGTTTTCGAATATTCCTTCCTCGACGAGACTCTTGCGCAAGCTTACAAATCGGAAACCCGTACAGCCAGCCTGATCGAAGTCTCAACATTCCTCGCGGTACTCATCGCCTGCATGGGTCTTTTCGGTCTGGCCACATTCACCGCCGAGCAACGTACCAAAGAGATCGGCGTCCGCAAAGTCTTGGGCGCGTCGGTGGGTAGCATTGTTACTTTATTATCAAAGGATTTCCTGAAACTCGTTCTGATCGCCATCATGATTGCCTCGCCCATCGCCTGGTACGTCATGAGCCAGTGGCTGAAAAATTTCGAATTCAAGATCAACATAGAATGGTGGATGTTCGCCATCACCGGTCTGATCATGATTTGTACCGCATTAATGACGGTAAGCTTTCAGAGCGTCAGAGCTGCTTTGTTAAATCCGGTCAGGTCTCTGAGGAGTGAGTG
This sequence comes from Dyadobacter luticola, assembly GCF_005860805.1. Classification (GTDB taxonomy): domain Bacteria; phylum Bacteroidota; class Bacteroidia; order Cytophagales; family Spirosomataceae; genus Dyadobacter; species Dyadobacter luticola. Next base: position 1,358,595 of record NZ_VCEJ01000004.1, read on the forward strand.
ACAACCCTGACAAATACTAACTTAACCCCAGATCCCCTATGTTCAAAAACTACATCAAAATCGCTGTCCGAAACCTGATTAAAAGCAAAACTTTTTCCGGGATTAATGTGCTGGGGCTTGCTTTGGGTATGGCTTGCAGCCTGATGATCATGCTTTGGATTCAGGATGAGCTGAGCGTCGATGCATTCCACGCCAATAAGGACCAGCTTTTCCGGATTTATATGAAGGAATATTTCAGCGGGAAGGTACAGGGCGTGATCTGGACGCCCGGGCCGCTGGCTGAGGAATTAAAAAAATCGGTGCCGGAAATTGAAATGACGACACCTTATGAATGGCCGAGCAACGAAACTTTTTCGCTGGGCAGCAAAATCCATAAACAGCAAACCAATGCTGCCAGCGCGGATTTTTTCAAAATGTTCAGTTTCAAATTGCTGGAAGGTACGCCCGAGGCAGCATTGAAAGATCCAAACAGTCTGGCGATTTCGCGCGACATGGCAGAGCTTTTCTTTGGCAGTCCGCAGGCCGCGATCGGGAAGTCGATCAAATTTGATAACCGTAAGGAGTTGATGGTGACCGCGGTTTTTGAAAATATTGGTAAAAACAGCACGCTGAAATTCGACTGTCTGCGTAATTGGGAGGGTTTTGTGCAGGATAATGAGTGGGCAAAGGGTTGGGACAGCACCGATCCGCTGACCTTTTTCAAGATCAGAAAAGACGCGGATCCCGTCAAAGTGCAAGCCAAGATCAAGCATTTGCTCGACAAGTATAACCGCGACGGCAGCAAGCCTTTTAAAACGCAGCTGGCGATGCAGCCTTTCCACGAATATTACCTTAATAGTAACATTAAGGGGGACCACATGGACGGCGGACGCATTGAGTATGTGCGGCTTTTCAGTTTTGTGGCGGTGTTTATCCTGCTCATTGCCTGCATCAATTTCATGAACCTCGCCACCGCACGTTCAGCCAAGCGGGCGAAGGAAGTGGGCGTGCGAAAGGTGGTGGGTGCAATGCGTTCAATGTTGGTGGGTCAATTTATGGGCGAGGCGATTTTACTGTCGGTTTTGTCGGTGATCCTCGCGGTTTTGATTGTTGGTTTGGCGCTGCCTTCTTTCGATACACTTACCGAAAAGAACATTATACTTCCAGTCAGTAACATCTCTTTCTGGGGCGTCCTGGCTGGTTTATTACTGATTACCGGACTGGTAGCAGGCAGTTATCCTGCATTTTTCCTTTCGTCGCTTAGTCCGATCAGGATTTTGAAAGGCGGTGCGTCGTCACGGCTGAAATTTGGTACCAAATCAACCTTCCTGCGTCAGGGGCTGGTGGTTTTTCAGTTTGGGTTGTCGATTATACTGATCGTGGGGATGATTATTATTTATAAACAGGTGGATTATGTGCAGACGAAAAACCTGGGTTATGATCGTGAGAACCTGATTTATTTCCCGCTGGAAGGCGATTTGACGAAAAATTTCGAAGTATTGCAGGAAGAGCTTACGCAGGTACCCGGTGTGAAAGACATTTCAAGTATGACTTCGAATCCTGCTTCAAATGGTTCGGGTACGGAGGGTATTTCCTGGCCGGGCAGTGACCCTAATGATAGAGTAAGGTTCACGCCGGTAGCAGTCGGCTATGATTTTGTCAAAACCATGGACCTGAAACTAGTGGACGGACGTGATTTTTCACGCGCATTCAAAACCGATTCCCTCGCGGTGATGATCAACGAAGCTGCCGCGAAGGCGATGGGCTTCAAAGATCCGGTCGGCAAGGAAATCAAGTGGGGCGACCGCACAGTAAGGATCGTGGGCCTGCTGAAAGATTTTCATTTCCAATCCCTCCACAGCACGATCCGGCCAATGATCGCTAACCTGCAATTTCAAGAAAGACGTGGCAGCGCCATCATCCGGCTCCGGGCAGGGCAAACCACCCAGGCGCTGGCAGCAATCGAAAAAATTTGTAAAAAACTGAATCCGAAATATCCTTTTACCTACAATTTTACCGACCAGGAATATGCCCGGCAATATCAGAGTGAGCAGGTAGTGAGCAAGTTATCAAACTATTTTGCTTTTCTGGCAATATTCATTTCTTGTCTCGGACTCTTCGGGCTGGCTACATTCACCGCCGAGCAGCGCACCAAGGAAATCGGCGTCCGCAAAGTGCTTGGCGCATCGGTAGCAGGCATTGTCGCCTTGTTGTCAAAAGATTTTCTGAAACTCGTAGCCATCGCCATCATCATCGCTTCGCCGCTCGCGTGGTGGCTGATGAACCAGTGGCTCCAAGGTTTCGCCTATAAAATCGACATTGAATGGTGGATGTTCGCCCTCGCTGGCCTGCTGTCCGTCCTGATCGCCATCGCCACAGTCAGTTTCCAAAGTATCAAAGCTGCATTAATGAACCCGGTGAAGTCGCTGAGGAGTGAGTGAAGAAGTCATTGGTTGTCATTAATAGTTATTGATTGTCAGGCATAAACCAACATCCCCCATGCTGAAAAACTATTTAAGAATCGCCCTTCGCAACCTTTTGAAAAACCGTGGTCATGCTGCCATTAACATTGGCGGGTTGGCTGTGGGAATGGGGGTGGCGATGCTTATCGGACTTTGGGTTTTTGATGAACTTTCGTTTAATCAAAACCACGCGCATTATGACCGCATCGCGCAGGTCATGCAAAACCAGAAATTTAACGGCAATGTCGAAACCAATGGCGGACTGCCCAAGCAGCTTGAAGAGGAGTTGCGGAGTAAGTACGGCAGCCATTTTAAACACATTGTGATAGCAGGAGGGACGGGGGAACATTTGTTGAGTTATGCCGACAAAAAAGTCACGCAAACCGGCAACTATATGGGAATGGAAGTGGCTGAAATGCTTTCACTTAAAATGTTGAAAGGTACCCGGAGCGGGCTTTCTGACCTCAACTCGGTAATGCTTTCGGAGTCGGCGGGTAAGGCGATTTTTGGTGATGCCAATCCGGTCAACCAGATCATTCACATTGATAATAAGCACACACTTCGGGTTTCGGGTGTTTATGCCGACCTGCCGCCAAATTCGTCATTCAAAGACCTGGCATTTATCGCGCCCTGGAAACTTTTGGAAAAAGACCTGCCCGATTGGCTCAGCTGGGGCAATAACTGGTTCAATATCTATGTCGAGATAGGACAAAACTCCAAAATGGAGGAGGTTTCGGCGGCGATCGGTAAAGCCAAAATCAATAATGTCGATAAGGAAGAAGCAAAATATGAGGCACTGATTTTCCTGCACCCGATGCAGAAATGGAATCTTTATTCGGAGTTTAAAAACGGCGTGAATATCGGCGGCAGGATTGACAGGGTCTGGCTTTTCGGGATCATCGGGCTGTTTGTGCTGCTGCTGGCTTGTATCAATTTCATGAATTTGAATACGGCCCGAAGTGAAAAGCGGGCCAAAGAAATCGGTGTCAGAAAAGCCGTCGGATCTGCGAAAAGTCAGCTGGCACTGCAATTTCTGAGTGAATCGCTGCTGGTGGTCACGATAGCATTTATCCTGTCGCTCGCGCTGACGGTACTGGCGCTGCCGACATTCAATCAAGTGGTCGATAAGCAGATCATTATTCCATTCGACAGACTTTATTTCTGGCTGGGATGTGTCGGGTTTGTTCTTTTTACCGGACTGGTTGCGGGCAGCTATCCGGCACTTTACCTGTCATCATTCAAACCGATCGCGGCATTGAAAGGGGTTAAGTCCAAGCTGAACACCGGCCGGTTTTCGGGCTCGCCGCGAAAGGCGCTGGTGGTGATCCAATTTACTGTTTCAGTTACGCTGATCATTGGTACAATCATTGTTTACAGGCAGGTACAATTTGCCAAAAACCGGCCGATCGGATACAGCCGTCAGCAATTGCTTAGCAGCCCGATCAAGTCGCAGGAAATTTTTAAACATTATGCTGCATTCCGCACCGACTTGCTGAATACCGGTGTAGTAGAGGAAGTTACCGCCACCGATTCACCTATTACCAACACGTATGTTACAAACGGCGGCTTTACCTGGAACGGGAAAGATCCTGCCATAACCGATGAGTTTGTAACACTTCGTATCACGCATGAATTTGGAAAAACCATAGGCTGGAAGCTGACAGAAGGTAGGGATTTTTCGAAAGAATTTGCGACCGATTCCATGGGTTTTATCCTTAATGAAGCCGCAGTAAAATATATGGGGCTGAAAAATCCGGTGGGTGAGCTGATCCAGTGGGGCAAAAACGGGAAATATAAAGTGATAGGGGTGGTCAAAGACCTTGTGACGCAGTCGCCTTATGAGCCGGCTAAACAAACGATTTTCTTCCTGAACTACACTCGGCTCGATCGTGCCAACATTAAAATAAAACCCTCGGCAAGCGCTTCGGCGGCAGTCGCGAAGATCGGGGCGGTTTTCAATAAGTATGATCCTGAAAATCTGTTCCAATATACCTTTGCCGACGAGGATTATGCCCGGAAGTTCAACGACGAGGAGCGCATCGGCACATTGACAACCTTCTCCGCGGTACTCGCCATATTCATCTCGTGTCTCGGCCTGTTTGGACTGGCATCATTTGTCGCCGAGCAACGCACCAAAGAAATCGGTATCCGCAAAGTATTGGGCGCCTCGGTAGCCGGTTTGTGGCAGCTCTTGTCCAAAGAATTTGTCTTTCTCGTGCTCGTCTCTTGCCTGATATCCGGCCCTCTCGCCTGGTATTTTATGCAAAACTGGCTCGAAAAGTACAGTTATCGAACCGAAATGTCCTGGTGGATTTTTGCCGTGGCTGGTATCGGCGCACTAACCGTAACATTACTGACCGTAAGTTTTCAAGCCATTAAAGCCGCACTGGTAAATCCGGTACAATCTCTAAAAAGTGAGTAGCCATGCTGAAAAACTATTTAAAAATCGCCTTCCGGAACCTTGTTGCCAATAAAGGTTATTCGGCTATCAACATTGGCGGGCTGGCGATGGGGATGGCGGTGGCTATGCTCATCGGGCTCTGGATTTATGACGAACTGAGCTTTGACAAAGGCTTTGAAAATCATGACAGGATCGGAAAGGTTATGCAGCAGCAGACTTTTGAAGGCAAAGTTGCGACTGGCGATTTCGTGCCGATCCCGCTTTCCACGGCATTGAAAAACGAGTACGCCGGGTACTTCGATCATGTGATCCTTTCGCACGGTTCGGGGCGGCGGATATTGACAGTCGGGGAGGATAAGCTGGCGGAATCGGGGTATTATGTCGAGCCGGAATTTTCTGAAATGCTGCCGGTCAACATGCTGAGCGGCAAAGCCAGCGGGCTAAATGATCCGCTATCGATCATGCTTTCCGAATCGTTGGCGAAAACATTGTTCGGTACCGCTGATCCGCTGAATAAGATCATTAAAATTGACAATAAGAGAAATGTGACCGTCGCCGGCGTTTACCAGGATTTTCCACGAAATTCCTATTTCAAGGATGTGGCTTTTCTGATGCCTTTCAAGCATTTCGAGGCGGATCAGGAATGGGTGAAAAGGGTAGCGGATAACTGGAATGTCAACTCTTTTGAGATTTTCGTCCAGCTGGCGCCGAAAACTACTTTTGCGGCGGTTTCGGATAAAATCAGGCAAGTACGTCAGAAGCATGTGCCTGAGGAGGCGAAGTCAAAGCCGGAGGTTTTTCTGAACCCGATGGACCGCTGGCATCTGTATTCGGAGTGGGAAAATGGCGTGGAGGTGCGCGGAAGGATCCAGTTTGTGTGGCTTTTCGGGATCAATGGCGCATTTGTGCTGCTGCTGGCTTGTATCAATTTCATGAATTTATCCACAGCACAATCCGAAAAACGGGCGAAGGAAGTTGGTATCCGCAAAGCCGTCGGCTCCGTGCGCAGCCAACTGATCGGTCAGTTTTTCAGCGAATCGTTTCTGGTAGTCGCACTGGCCTTTGTGCTTTGCATGCTCGCGGTGGTGCTCGCACTACCAACATTCAATGAGGTAGCGGACAAGAGCATTGTGCTTCCGACCAACAACCCGGTTTTCTGGCTCCTCACTTTGGGTTTTTGCTTGTTTACAGGACTTGTGGCGGGAAGTTACCCGGCGGTTTTTCTTTCGTCGATCCAGCCGGTGAAGATTTTAAAAGGCGCTACCGTGCGCCTGGGCCGGTTTTCATCCATGCCGCGGAAGGTATTGGTGGTGTTGCAATTCACGGTTTCGGTAACATTGATTATCGGTACGCTGATTGTTTTCCGGCAGATCCAGTTTGTCCGCAACCGACCGATCGGCTACGATCGGAACGGTCTGGTGCACGTGACAATGAACACGCCGGAGGTTCAGAAAAATTACGCGATCATCAATGAAGAGCTGCTGCGCTCAGGGGCGGTTACCAGCGTGGCCGAATCGTCGAGCCCGACTACCGGCGTTTTCTCAAATGACACCCGACTGGAATGGGACGGTAAAGACCCCAACATGCCGGTCGATTTTAACATTGTGGCATGCACCCACGATTTTGGCAAAACCGTCAACTGGAAGATGAAAGAGGGCAGGGATTTCGACCGCGCTTATTCGACGGATACGCTGGGTTTGGTCATCAACGAAAGTGCGATCAAATATATGGGTATCAAGGATCCGGTCGGTAAAGAAATCCGGTGGGGCGGTTTGAAATTTCACATTCTCGGCGTGATCAAGGACATTGTGACAGACTCACCTTTCGAGCCGGTGAAGCAAACCGTATATTTTTTGAATTACAACTGGATGAATTACATCACGATGCGGCTGAATCCTAATGTCAGTGCAGCTGCTTCTCTGGCCAGGATCGAGCCCATTTTTAAGAGATATAACCCGGCCAGTCCCTTCCTGTACAACTTTATCAGCATTGAGCACGACAAGAAATTCAAGGCGGAGGAGCGGATCGGCAAGCTGTCGTCCTTCTTTGCGACGCTGGCGGTTTTGGTGAGCTGTCTTGGTTTGTTCGGCCTTGCTTCTTACACGGCCCAGCAGCGGAAAAAGGAGATTGGCGTCAGAAAAGTACTCGGTGCGTCTGTTGCCAATTTATGGGCTTTGCTATCAAAAGAATTCATTTTGCTCGTCGTCATTTCCTGCGTTCTGGCCGCGCCTATCGCCTTTTATGTCCTCGACAACTGGCTGAAAGGCTATGCTTACCACGCCGAAATTCCCGCCTGGGTTTTTGCGGCGTCGGCAGGTGGGGCTCTCTTTATTACGTTACTCACCGTCAGTTTTCAGGCAATCAAAGCTGCGCTTGCCAATCCCGTGAAATCGCTTAGAAGTGAGTGAACAAACCTAACCAACATCGACCATGCTTAAAAACTACCTCAAAATCGCGTATCGGAGCCTTTTGAAAAACAAAGGTTATTCGGCTATTAACATTGGCGGCCTGGCCGTGGGTATGGCAGTAGCAATGCTCATCGGCCTCTGGGTGTACGACGAGCTGACTTACGACCGCTACCACCGGAATTACGACCGGCTAGTGCAGGTCATGCAGCACCAGCATATCAATGGTCACAAAGGCACCGAAAAGTCGGTACCGATGCCGCTGGTGGTAGAAATGAAGAACAGATATGGCAGCGATTTCAAACATCTGGCGATGGCTACCTGGCAGGGTCCGCAGATCCTGGCTTACGGCGATAAGAAGATCTCAAAATCCGGGAATTTTATGGATGCGGCCATCCCCGAAATGCTTTCCCTCGAAATGCTGCACGGCGATTATCACGCATTGAAAGAGCAGAATTCGATCATTCTTTCCGCCAGGACTGCCGAAGCGCTTTTTGGGTCGCAGCCAGCGATGGGGAAGATCATTAAAATGAATAATAAAAATGATGTGAAAGTCACGGGTGTATATCAAAACTTGCCTAATAACACTGAATTTCAAGACCTTAATTTCATCGCGCCCTGGGAGTTGTACGTGAATACCGTTTCGTGGGTGAAGCGAGCGCGGGATGAAGGCCAGTGGGATAACAACTCTTTCCAGCTTTTCGCACAGGTGGCCGACCACGTCGATATCGATAAGCTGAGTGCGAAAATAAAAAATGCGAAACTCGACAGACTTGCCAAAGATGAGCGGACTTCCAAACCGGAAATTTTCCTGCACCCGATGAGCAACTGGCACTTGCGCTCCAACTGGGTGGAAGGTGAGAACCTGGGCGGTTTTATCAAATATGTCTGGTTGTTTGCAATTGTAGGCGCTTTTGTACTCTTCCTGGCCTGCATCAATTTTATGAACCTGAGCACCGCGCGCTCCGAAAAACGGGCAAAGGAGGTGGGGATCCGCAAGGCGGTCGGCTCTTTGCGGGCGCAGCTGGTCAACCAGTTTTTCAGCGAATCTTTCCTGGTTGTTGTCATTGCTTATGCAGGCGCAGTGGTGCTGACGATCGCTTTGCTTCCCGCTTTCAATGAAATGGCCGCCAAACAAATCGAATTTCCGTGGGGCAATCCAAGTTTCTGGCTGGCGAGTCTGGTTTTTGTATTTCTGACCGGCTTGCTCGCGGGGAGTTATCCGGCGCTTTATCTCTCTTCTTTTCAGCCTATCCGCGTTTTGAAAGGCGCATTTCGGGTAGGGAAGTTTGCGGCGGTTCCTCGTAAAGTGCTGGTAGTAATGCAGTTTACCGTTTCTATCACATTGATCATCGGCACCGTCATTGTTTACCAGCAAATCCAGCATACCAAAAGCCGCCCGATGGGATACGACTACAATGGACTGATTATGATTGGTTTGGGTGTTCCAGAATTCACGCAGCGCTCCGAAATTATCCAGGACGATCTGAGAAATTCTGGCAGCATTTCATCCGTCGCATTATCTTCCAGCCCGCCCACTGGCGTATGGTCAAATAATGGTGGTTTCAGCTGGGAAGGCAAGAACCCGGAGTTACAGGCGGATTTTTGTACAATTTGGGTTACACCTGATTTTGGCAAAACCGTAGGCTGGAATTTCACGGAAGGCCGCGATTTTTCAAGATCGTTTTTAACAGATTCGACGGGCCTGGTCGTCAACGAAGCGGCTGTAAAATTTATGGGAATAAAAAACCCGGTCGGTAAGATCGTGCAGTGGGGCAGCGGGAAAGACGCCGAACATTACACCATCATCGGGGTCATTAAAGATATGCTGATGGAATCGCCCTATGAGCCGGTGCGCCAGAGCTTTTATCTGATGAATAAGGATGCGTCCAACTTCATGACCATCAAGCTCAACCCCAATAAAAGCGTGCAGGAATCGCTGTCGTCGGTCGAGAAAGTTTTGAAAAAACACGTGCCCTCGGCGCCTTTTGAATACCAGTTTGTGAGTGACGATTTTGGTAAGAAATTCTCATCCGAAGAACGTATCGGCAAACTGGCCGGGATTTTTTCCGGTCTGGCGATCTTTATTTCTTGTCTCGGCTTGTTCGGCCTGGCTTCTTTCGTGGCTGAGCAGCGGATCAAGGAAATCGGGGTCCGCAAAGTCCTCGGCGCATCTATCTTGAATTTGTGGACATTAATGTCCCAGGATTTCCTGGTCCTGGTCATCATTTCGTGCGCCATCGCCAGCCCGATTGCCTACTACTTCCTGAGCGGCTGGCTTTTAACCTATAAATACCATACAACCATTCAATGGTGGATTTTCCCCGCCGCTGCCATCTCTGCAATCCTCATCACCGTCCTGACTGTCAGCTACCAAGCCATCCGCGCCGCATTGTTGAATCCGGTGAAATCGCTGAGGAGCGAGTAAGGTATTACGTATACAAAAACAACTTCCGTCCCCCATGCTAACCAACTACCTGAAAATCGCCTTTCGCAATCTTGCTCACAACAAGGTTTACAGCCTGATTAACATTCTAGGGCTGGCTATCGGGATTACTACCTGTACTTTGATCACGCTTTATGTGATCGATGAAGCAGGTTATGATAAGCATTTTGCCGACTGTGACCGGATTTACAGGGTTGCTATTGAAGACAAGGATGAGAAATGGGTGGCGCTTTCTGCACCTGTGGCCGGCGGTTTGAAAAAGGATTATCCTGAGGTAGAGCAGGTTGCGCGGCTGCTGCGAATGCCCGGCGTAGAGAAGTTTTTTTGAAATACGAGCCCAATCAAAAGAAGTTTTATGAAATCAACGGATACTATGTTGACTCCACATTCTTCCAGCTTTTTGACTACGATTTCAAGTTTGGCGAGAAAAAAACGGCCTTAAACGAGCCGAATACGATCATTCTATCAGAAGAAATTGCAGGAAAATTTTTCGGGGATGCCGATCCTGTCAACAAAGTGATCAAGGTAATGCTGCCTTTCGCGGAGAATAGTTATACGGTTAAAGGGGTTTTTAAAGAAACCGGAAAATCGCACATTCCAGCGCGCATGTTCCTGTCTATGAACAACAATGATATAGGCGGCTGGGTGAAAAGGCAAAGCAACTGGTCGACCAACAACATTTTTCATACCTATATTAAATTCAACAAAGCGACAAGTGCGGCGGGTTTTACCGACAAGCTGAAAGGTTTCCTCGAACGGAACGGCGGGAAAGATTTCACAACCGGCGTAAACAAAACGCTTTTTATCCAGCCTTTGCGCGACATTTACCTGCATTCCAATTTCGGGTTCGAGATCGCACCGAATGGTAATGTCCGGTATCTCTACATTTTCAGCTCCATCGCGGCATTTTTGCTGGTAATCGCCTGCATCAACTTTATGAACCTCAGTACTGCGCGTAGTGAAAAGCGCGCCAGGGAAGTGGGTTTGAGAAAAGTAATCGGCGCTGTCAGAGGCGGGCTTGTGGGTCAGTTTTTAGGTGAATCCATGATGATGAGTGTCTTTGCGCTGGTAATTTCCTTTGTGCTGATCCTGTTGATGACGCCGGTGCTCAATGATGTAACCGGCAAAACCTTATCACTCGGCGAGCACCGGGAAATTTACGGCTGGCTTTTGGCCCTAACCCTGGGTACCGGGCTGATTTCCGGTTGCTACCCTGCATTTTATCTGTCGTCTTTTACGCCGATATCCGTTTTAAAAGGCCGCTTACAGCGCAGCCTGTCGGCCGTTTTGATCCGCAAAGGACTCGTGGTTTTTCAGTTTACCATTTCCATGGTGCTTATCCTGGGCGCTCTGCTAATCGGTCGCCAGATGGATTATCTGAGCAGTCGGAGTTTAGGTTTTAGTAAAAATCAAAAAATGGTACTGCCGCTTTTGAGCGGGGAATCCGCCTCGAACTACAAAATTTTGAAAGATGAGCTGGCAAATAATGCAGAAGTGCTTTCCGCTACCCGGGCGTCGGCTTATCCGGGTGTTGAGAATGTGCAGGATATGATGTTCTATGCCGAAGGGAAAACGGTAAACCAAAATGTCGATGTGAGTACGGTTTATGTTGATGAAGATTACGTGAAAACGCTGGGGATCAATGTGCTGGCGGGTAGGAGTTTTGCCAAGGAATTCACTGCCGACACCAATGCGGTTGTTCTGAATGAGACGGCGGTCCGTGAACTGGGTTATGCAATAGACAATGCCGTAGGGCGCAAGATTTACTATGATTTTGACAACAAAAAAGTGACGATGAATATCATCGGGGTGGTGAAAGATTATCATTCTGAGGGACTTCAACAGGAAATCAAACCTTTGGCGCTGAGTATCGCACCGATATTCAGTTCAGCCGGTAGCTTTGTGGTTGTGGATTTGAAAACCAGCGATTATAAAAAGGTTTTAGCCAACATGGAAAAAACCTGGACGAAGATCAATCCTAACTCACCTTTCGAATACACATTCCTCGATCAGGAATTTCAGAAAAATTATGAAAAAGAAGAGCGGACCGCGGAACTGATCAGCTACTTTGCCTTTATCGCGATTTTCATTGCCTGCCTGGGGCTTTTCCGGCTTGCCACATTCACGGCCGAGCAGCGTACCAAAGAAATCGGCATCCGCAAAGTGCTGGGCGCTTCTGTCCTGAGCATCACACAATTATTATCAGGAGATTTCCTGAAACTCGTCTGTATCTCGGTCCTCATCGCCTCGCCGCTAGCCTGGTGGGCGATGGACAAATGGCTGGACAACTTCGCCTTTAAAACCAGCATTTCCTGGCAGATTTTCCTCGCCGCCGGTTCATTGCTGATCATTATATCACTCGCCACCATAGGTTACCAGACCATCAAAGCAGCGCTGATGAACCCGGTGAGGTCGCTTAAGGGCGAGTAACAAACAAAAACCAACTAATCTAATGCTGATCAATTATCTAAAAATCGCCCTCCGCCGCCTTCGGCAGGATCGTTTTCATACTGGAATTAATGTGCTGGGCCTGGCGCTGGGTATGACCGGCTGCCTGGTGATATTTATTTTTGTTCGTTACGAGCTCAATTTCGATGCTTTTCATACCAATTCGGATCAAATCTTCCGGGTGGTGGAGCATCACCGCAAGGCTGATGGTATTCAGCATTGGCCTACCACAGCATACCCGCTCGCCGAGGCGATCCGGAATGACATTTCAGGCGTCGGTGTGACGCAAATTGCTGGGCCAATGGACCGGGTGATCAGTGCCACAGACAACAAAGGCAATGTGGTCCGATTTGAGGAAGACCGGGTCATGTTTGCGGATAAATATTACCTGCAAACATTCGATTTCAGCAAGGCAATGCCTCAGAGAATGTGGCTGGCGGGAAACGCCGAAAAAGCTTTTTCGCAGGATAATGCGGTGGTTTTGACGGAAAAACTGGCAGACCGATATTTTGCAGATTACGCGGGCCGGTACGACGAGATCCTGGGCAAAACCCTGATGCTCAACAACTCTGACCATCTGACTGTTTCGGGCATTATCCGCAATCCACCGCATAATACCAACCTGCTGTTTGATATGCTGGTAAATTATGCGTTTTTCAAAGCCAGCAACCGCTATCAGGCCAACAACTGGTCGGGGAATTACCAGGGGACGGTGTATGTGACGCTGGGTGCCGGAATGTCTGTGAAAGCTTTGGAGACGCAGTTGGCGCAGTTGGAGAAAAAATATATGAACGCGGAGGACCAGCGCGACATTCAATATGTATTGCAACCGCTCCGCGAGGCGCATACCGACCCTACTTACAGTGATTTTACGGGCAGCTACCGGGTAAGCAAACAAATGTTGCTGGGGCTTTCAAGCCTCGCGGTATTCCTGATTTTGATCGCCGCATTCAATTTTATTAACCTCACCACGGCCCAGGCCAGCAAGCGGAGTAAAGAAGTAGGTGTCCGTAAATCGGTCGGGAGCAGTCAATACCAGCTTTTTGCACAGTTTATTGGTGAAACATGCATGATCTCCGCGCTTGCCGGGCTGATATCCCTCAGCGGCCTCGACCTGCTGCTCAACTGGCTGAACCACTCATTAACACTGATCAACCTGCAACTGCAAATGGATCTTTCGGTCTGGCTTTTTGCTGCGGGAATGGTGCTGGTTGTCGCATTGCTGGCGGGTGGTTACCCGGCCATTATTTTGTCCAGGTTTCAGCCGATCAAAGCATTAAAAAATATCAGCGACACGCCGCGCCGCGGATTTTCATTGCGCCACGGTCTGATCGTCATGCAATTTTGCATTACGTACAGCCTGATCGTCGGGATGCTGGTGGCTTCCAGGCAAATGAATTTTTTTATGAACAAAAACCTGGGCTTTGCCAGGGACGCGGTTGTGACGATTAACGCACCGAAAAATCAGGTACCGGGCAAAATGGACGTTTTTCGGGAGCAGCTGAAACAAAATCCTGCCGTGAAAGAGGTGAGCTTTTCTTCTGGTGCGCCCATCACCCGGAATTATTACGGCACCAGTTTCCGTTTGCCGTCGGAAGACAGCCGCATGGACCGTCAGGCAGAAATGAAGATCGTCGATCTAAATTATCAATCACTTTTTGATCTGAAAACGGTTGCCGGCAGGTGGTTTTCTTTATCCAATGTGGTCAAAGATGGCGAAGCTTTCAATGGTTTTGTAATCAACGAAACGATGGCTAAAATGCTGGGGCTTACGCCGGAAACTGCAATTGGTAAAATTGTAAAGATCAGCGAAGGCGAAGCGCCGGTGATTGGTGTCGTGAAGGATTTTCACAATGTTTCGTTGCAGCAGGCTATCACGCCTTGCGTGCTGATGGTTTGGAACACGGGATTTTATGAACAAATCCAGGTAAGGCTGAGCGCGGCGGACGGACATTGGGCCGGCTTACAGTCCACCTTGGGGATGGTAGAAAAAACCTGGAAACGAACATTCCCGCAGGATGTGTACGAATACACGTTTTTGAATGATTCGCTGGCGAAAGGTTACGTGGTAGAACAGCTCGTTTTCGACGCATTCCGCATTTTTGCGCTCATTTCTATCTTCATCGCCTGCCTTGGATTACTCGGCCTCATCGCCTTCACCTCGGCCCAGCGCACCAAAGAAATCGGCGTTCGAAAAGTACTCGGAGCTTCCGTCGCCAGCATTGTGGCTTTGTTGTCTCAGGATTTCCTGAAACTCATCTTCATTGCAATTCTTCTGGCGGCCCCCGCCGCATGGTACGCTATGCACCGCTGGCTGCAATCCTTTGAATATAAAGTCAATATTGAATGGTGGATTTTCGCGCTGGCGGCATTCCTGGCGGTAGGAATCGCCTTGCTTACGGTAAGTTATCAGAGCATCCGGGCAGCGCTGGTGAATCCGGTGAGGAGTTTGAAGAGTGAGTAAAACCATACATTAAATTCCCTTAACCCGTCACCTTTTTTCCCGTTAACCCATTAATTTGCAGGCTCATCTTTTGCACACGTAGCCGCCTTGAGAGTTTTTACTTATATCCTTGTTGTTGCTATTTTTTTGGTGTCTGGTTTTGCGCATGCGCAGAAGGATTTTTCGAAAATGGGTTTCGGGACGTATATAGAGGCAGGTGGATATGCATCTTCTTCTGATAATACGCCTTTTTGGTTGCGCACCGGGCAGTTTGGGATTGTTCCCAATTATGCGCCTGCCGGGGTTTTGCAGGCTTCGATTAGTAAGAAATACGTTTTTTTTGATAGCCTTGCCAATCGTCCCAAAAAACTCGACTGGAAGGCGGCGGTAAGTCCGGTTTTGACATTTGATAAAACAAATAACACCAAGGTGCTTCTCCCTGAGGCATTTGCGAGCGTTCGTTTCAAGAATACGGAGTTGTATGTGGGCAGAAGAAAGGAACTGATGGGGCTTGGCGACTCGACCTTGACGTCGGGCTTTTATTCAGGCTCGGGTAATGCGCTGCCGATACCGAAAATCCAGATCGGGACTATTGGTTTTACACCTTTAAAATTTACCAAAAGCTTCCTGGCTATTCACGCCGGGTTCTCGCACGGCTGGTTTAATACGGACTATCTCGACGGCGTGCGGCTGCACCAGAAGTTCCTCTATTTTAGGCTCGGTAAACCGAAATCGAAAGCCAAGTTCTATTTTGGGCTCAACCATAATGTGCTCTGGGCGGGACATTCGGATTACCTGAAACAGCATCCCGAGCTGGCGCTGGATGGCAAGTTGCCTTCATCCTGGAAGTTTTATCCGAATGTGATTTTTGCATATACTTCCAAAAACTGGTTCGAAAAAAACGGTTATGGTGCGTTTGATAGCTACCGGCTTGGTAATCACCTGGGTAGCTACGATTTTGCGTTTGATGTAACAGTTAACGATCACAAGCTTTTTGTGTATCATCAGCATCCTTTTGAAGATGTTTCGAGTATGTTGTTCAAAAACATTCCGGACGGTTTGTATGGTATTAACTATAAAACCATTTCAAATTCCAGTTCCAACGGTTTCAGGATCACGCATTTAACTTTGGAGTTCCTGACAACCAAAGATCAGTCGGGTTCCACATTCTACATTCCGGGAAGCAAGTACCAGGGTGCGGACAATTATTTCAGCCACTCTCAGTATACCGAAGGCTGGTCGTACCTGGGCCGGACGATCGGGACGCCTTTTATTATTCCGAGCAAGGATATGGACCATTCAAAGGTCGTCAACGACCGGTTTTTCCCCAATAACCGTGTGAATATGTGGTATATCGGTGTGCAGGGCGCGATTGCCAAATCGTGGCTGCTTACATTCCGGACGTCTTACAGCCGCAACTTCGGCACGCCGGGCGCGAACTTCGACCCGGTACTCCCGCAGCTCTCTTCCCTGCTCTCAGCCCAATACCGGATCGCTCGTTTGAACACCAGCATTATCGCAAAAGTAGCGATTGACCGGGGCGATATTTTTACCAAAAACACCGGCGGCTACCTGGGTATCCGTAAGTCGTGGTAAGCATCCATGTAACTACATTTTAAGACTGTCCAACCGCGGACAAAGTTGTTCGGAAATGGACATTTCTATATCTTTTTTCGGATGTAAAACGTTGAAATACAATAAGTTGTATTGACTGGCACAACTTTGTTGCTTTTGCTTTGTTCATCCTTGGAATTCTGCAAACCCGTCAGCTGTATGTTAAAAAATTACTTCAAGATCGCCTTCCGTAACATCTGGAAAAACAAGGTTTTTTCGGCCATCAACATCCTCGGTCTGGCAATCAGTATGGCGGCGTGCATTGTGATCATGCTGTTTGTTTCATTTGAAAAAAGTTTCGACAAGGTCCATACCAAAAATATCTATCGCCTCGACGAAGTGCAGAAATTTGAGGGAATGGTGGCACCGCAAAAAGTGGCGCTGTCGATGTTCCCGATGGGGCCGACATTGAAAAAGGATTATCCGCAGATCAAGGATTTTATTCGTATCCGGAAATCCGAGCATGTGATGCTGACGGTAGGTGAGAAGAAAGTAGAAATGCCGCAGGTGATCTGGGCTGACCCGAATTTTTTCCAAATGTTTGATTACAAGTTAATTGAAGGGGACAAAAATTCTGCACTGAAAGAGCCGAACAGCATTGTACTCTCTGAAAAAAGCGCCGTCAGCATTTTTGGGAAGGAAAATCCGATTGGTAAATACGTCACAAATTATAGTAATGATACGCTGACATTCAAGGTGACGGGCCTGATGGAAGATGCACCTGCGAATTCCCATTTGCAGTTCGATGCGCTATTTTCTTTTACGACCATTATCAAGCCGGATTTTATGGATAACTGGGGCGGAAACTGGCTGGTCACTTACCTCGAACTTGCACCGGGTACGAATGTGGCTGCCCTGGAAAAGAAGTTTCCGACATTCCTGAAAACACACATGAAAAATGACGGCTGGAAGTTTTACGAGCTGTTTTTGCAGCCGCTCGGCGACGTCCACGCAAAGTCTTCCGACATTACCCATGACTATATCAATCACCAGAAATTCGACCGCGGATATACCTACATTTTCTCCGTGATCGCCATCATTGTACTGGTGATCGCCTGTGTGAATTTCATGAATTTATCGACGGCGCGCTCTACCGGCCGGGCGAAGGAAGTAGGTATCAGGAAGTCCATCGGGGCGCAGCGGTTTCAGCTGGCCGGGCAGTTTATCGGTGAATCGGTGCTGCTGGCAATGATTGCGCTGGTACTGGCGATTGCGGTCGTAAAACTGGTAATGCCTGCTGTGGCCAATTTTAGTCAGCGCGCACTTGAATTTTCAATTTTCACAAATCCCGGCCTGCTGCTTACCATACTAGCCGCTACCATCCTGATCGGGATATTCTCAGGACTTTACCCAGCCGCTTTTTTATCATCCTTTGAACCGATCCAGGTTTTGAAAGGCACCTTGCGCATCGGAAAAAGTGGTTTCAGGAATGCGCTGGTCATCGCACAATTTACTGCGGCGGTTTTTCTGATCACAGCTACCGGTTTTGCGGTTAAGCAGCTGCGGTTTATGGTGAATAAAGATCCGGGTTTCAGCCGGGAGCAGGTGGTGATCATTCCGCTGGATTCCAAATCAAACCCGAAATACAGTTCCCTGAAACAGGAGCTGCTGGCCAGTCCTTACATCGAAAAAGTAAGCGGCTCGCAGCAGCGACTGGGCAATAATTTTCATCAGACCGGCGTGTCATTTGTGGGTACCGGCGCGAAGAAGGACATTGCGTCCTCGCAGGTTGTGGTCGATCCGGATTATTTGTCATTATATAAAATCAAACTCGTTGCGGGACGTAATTTCCAGGATACCCCGGCCGACAATGCCAAATCCTACATTATCAATAAATCCCTGGCGAAAAAGCTGCTCGAAGAAGAGCCGACATTGACCATGCAGTCCCTGATCGGGAAGCGTTTTGGGTTTTCGGGTATGGATTCGCTTTCTACGATTGTCGGGATTGCCGAGGATTTCAATTTCAACTCGATGCACCATAAGATCGAAACATTGTGCCTTTTTAATCAAAAAGATTGGGGTTACTCCGAAATGTCGGTGCGGATCAAAGGCGAAAATGTGAAGCAGGCCGTGGCAGCGATCCAGTCTGTCTGGAAAACGCAGGTGCCTGAGCAGCCGTTTACTTATTCGTTTCTAGATGAACATTTCGCGTCTCTTTATCAGGCAGATAGTCAGGTAAGTGAAATTGTGGGCATACTGGCGGGCCTGGCGGTTTTCATATCGTGCCTGGGCTTGTTCGGCCTGGCTTCTTACTCGGCAGAAAGACGTGTGAAAGAGATCGGTGTCAGAAAAGTGATGGGTGCTTCGGTGGCGGGAATTGTCGCTCTGCTATCGCGGGACTTTCTAAAACTGGTTATCGCTGCTATCCTCATCGCCTCGCCGATTGCCTGGTGGGCCATCAATACCTGGCTCAACGATTTCGCTTATCGTATTGACATTGAGTGGTGGATGTTTGTCGCGGCGGGTCTGCTGGCCGTCCTGGTCGCCATGTGTACGATCAGTTTTCAGAGTATCAAGGCAGCATTGACAAATCCTGTAAAATCACTTCGCGCTGAATGAAATATGAATTCTAAAACTCTACTATCCTTATGAGCCACATTGCTATCCCTATCCCGCCGCTTCCAGGTAAGCAGGAGATCAAAGTTGAAGTAACGATCAATGGAATCAAGCAAAACTTGTTCTATCGCGTCGAGTTGTTTTATTGGGAAGATTGCTCTAACCCCGTGGCGCACAGGGCCGATTGCATCAGTGAAATGCTCTCGCACCACGATCCGGACTGGACGGTTTATTATATTGGAGCTCCCAATGACGATTTTGTACCCATCACATTTGTAAAAAAAGAAAGCCGGAATTTGCTGAAAACGGTGATGGCCTAAAACGAAAAAAGGGGAGGTTCAGAACCAGTACCTCCCCACATTTCCTGTCGGTTTCCAGTCACTTTTTGGTTCGAAGTGGTTCCAGATGATGGCCGACACTTTCCTGATCAGCGCGTAACCTTCATTATCTTTCTGCCACGACTGGTCCTGCTGGTTTTTGGTGGTTATGCAAAAAGCATAATCCCCGTGCGGCGCGTTGACCACCAATACTTCGGATCTTGCCTGGTTTACCGCACCATTTTTTACCGCAGTCTTAATGTATGGCGGTATTTGTGAAATAGCTTCTCCATCCCAGAACTGCATGCCGAGATACCGGTACATTCTCTCGCTGGCTTCCGGTTCAATGGCTTTTTTATTGTAAATCATCGTCACCAGCTCGGCCATTTCGCGGGGCGTAGTTTGTCCCCAACCATATCTTGCCTGAAATGCCTTGCGTCCCGGCGTCCGCGAGTTGACGCGCGTCTGAGAAAAACCATTGGTGTCGAGCCAGGAATTGATGGCCTCACCGCCGCCAGCCAGTGCCTGCAGCCAAAGACTCCCGGTATTGTCGCTGATGGAAATCATTAAATGCACCACTTTGGGCAATGCAATTTTGGTGCTGTCGCGAAAGGAGCCTACAACGCCATCATCGTATTTGAGAGAATCGCGGTAAATGAGTTCCTGGTTAAATGTCAGTTCGCCTTTGTTAATCTTATCAAAAACCCCGCACAAGATCGGGACTTTGACCATGCTAGCGGTTGGGAATAAAGTATCTGCATTGACCAAGGCCACCTTGCCGGTTTTCAGGTTGCGGACATACACCCCCACTTCCCCATGAAAGCCTGTCAATGCTTGTACCAGCTTGTTGGTCAGCTTTTTATCGACGGAAATCTTACCTGTCGCGGAAGGCTGGGAATTAGCATTCAGACAAAAAAGAAAAAGCAGAAGTAGGAGAGAGAGATGTTTTATCAGGGTCATTTTTAATGTCGCGGTAATCGGATTTACTTTCTTTTTTGGGTGCTGAAATGCAGGTAACCCCAATATTCGGGATAATGCATGTTGATAATACCCTGGGGCGACCACACCCAGTTGTATTCGGGGATGATCTTGTTGATTTCAGGATTTCGCTTGCGGCTGTATTTTCCGTCTTCACCGATTGCATGCTGCCAGTTTACCCTCGAAAAATTGATCCGCCACGTGGAGCCGTCTTGCGGGGAAATCGCTGCTACGTGCTCATTGGACAAGGATTTAAAAGGTATGGCAATCTCTACCGTCCAGCGTTTGTCTTTGTTTTTCGGATCGTTGATGCTGCCGTTGATGGTTACCGCCGATTTCAGGTTGGCGATGTCCCATTTCAGCTGAGCCTTCCCGCCTTTTCGATAGGTTTTGGGTAAAAACAGATCGAATACATTATTCAATGCATTGATTTCGAGCTCGTAATAATTTTCGGTATCTCCGTCGGGGTCGATAAAAACTTCGAAATCATTTTCCAGGTACACAATCTGGTCCCTTTTTTCCTGATAGGCCCAGATATGTTCCTCTTCGATGACGGCGCCGATATAGAGGTAAGCGCTGTCCCACAGCATTTTTACCTTTGTTTCCTGCAGGGGCAGCGGCTTTTTATCACCTTCAATGTCCACAAAAGTGGCTGTCCAGGCGGCTTTTTTCCAGGCACTTTCGTTCAGCTTGCCGTCAATGTGCAGCGGTTTGGTAGTTTGAAAGCAGGTATATTCCCTGGGTGCGGCCGCAGGCTGTGCGAATATTTCTGAAATGTTCGCGAGAAATAATGCTGCGGCAAAAGCGCAGCAGCTTTTTTTAAATGGTAAATAAAAATTTCTCAAAACCGGGTTAAAGGGCGTAGTTAATCATCCAATATAGGCTCTAATCCATTTAGAAGCATTATTTGGCGGGCAAAGATTTGGTGAGGTCGCTTGCTTTTACCTGGTTGCTGAGCAGCTCCCCAAACAATTCCCAGCGCCGCGCCGGATTGTCAGCCGTCCCGCCTTTTGACTCGATATACTGTTTCACCAAATCCTGACCATAATTATAGTTGATCACATAGCTGCGGTATTTTTTGATAAACCTCAAATAATCCGTGGCACCTTTGGGCGTGAGCAGGCAGTAGTCGGTCAGCCAGCGCTGGGCTTCTTCGTCTTTCATCGAGTTGTTGAGCAGGCCGCGGGCCACTTCATTTCTGGCATAATTCAGCTCCGATTTGATTTCCAATGCTTCAAAGTATGCGTCGGTTTTGGCCGTATCCAGACCCGCGAGCGGTATTAATACTTCTTTGCAAAAATTCTTCTGCTCATCACCCGGAAATGCGACCGAGATACCATAGTTGGCGCTGCCCTCGGCGATCAAAGATTGCGGACTGAAAAGTGGATAGAGCGAAATTTCCATCCAGCCTTTGTCGTGATACAGCTTTTCTTCCAGCATTGCATTGAAAACGTGGTGGCCGGGATAGCCTTCGTGACACGCCAGGTCAATGGCGCGTTCGATAAATATAGGCTGGCTCACATTGATCTGGATCACACTATTGTAATTTCCTTTGTACCAATTATAGCCCGACCACGGCTTGTCGGTCACATATTCCATTGTAAATTTTTCCTGCGCGGGCATCTTATAATGCTGCAATGTGCGCTTGCGGGCTTCGGCGATGGCGGCCTGGAACACGGTATCAATCTTATTTTCGGGGATCAGAAAATGCGCGGCGAGACTTTGAAAACGCTCGGGTAATGTGCCCTTTCCGGGAAGAATGTGGTTCAGTTTCGAGATAAGATCCTGGAAATGTTGTTCGGGATATTCCGGCGCCACGGCGTCGAAAAGCTCCTTCGATTCGATGTCAAAAGGCGCATATTCGCCTGAAAAGATTTTAATGCGTCTTTCAAATGCCGTCAGCTGCGAAGTCAGCCAGCCGGTGCGATGTATAATGGTATCGTTTTTCGATTTGGCAGCCAGTTCGGAGAGCTGCTTTTTCAACTGCGCCGCCTGACCGAGCAGGGAATCTTTTGGGAATGCTGCTTCCGGTTTGCCAGTGGGTTTCAGCGAATCCGGACCGTAGTAAGCATCCACAAAATCACCATCGTATTGCCCGATGGTCAGTCCTAGTTTCACATAATCCCTGGCAATGTTGTCGAGCTCAACATGCTCGTCGGATTCACTTGTACCGGATACACACGAAAACAAAATAGCTGGGATCATTGCTAGCAAGAGGTTTTTGAATAACATAAATAACCGGATTTTCTGATGCCTAAAAATAAGCTTTTCCCCAGGAACGCGAAAATTGGGGATTGCCACATTCCCACTGGACAACCGGGCCATGATTGTGAATATTGGCAATCCCCAAATTGCGGGAAATTTACCCAAGTTTTTTGTCGCGGAGAATTGGAACAGAAATAGTATTTCGAGCTTCAATCCATTGAGCGTGAACTTCATATTTATACATCCATACCCTAGGAAAAAAATGAGCGTCAAATCTACCTACACCGAGCATGAGTTGGTCACTTTGCTCAAAAGTAACAACCGGGGAGCTTTTGAATATTTATACGACCATTATTCCTCCGCACTTTACGGCATTATCCTGAAAATTACCAAAGATGAAGACCGCGCCGCTGATGTTATGCAGGACGCATTTCTTAAAATATGGCGGAACATTCAGAGCTACAATTCTGAAAAAGGGACGCTGTTCACCTGGATACTGAACATTGCACGCAACACGGCGATTGACAAACTACGGATGGAAGTGAAGATGGAGCACGTGCTGAAACTGGATACGGTTACGGATGGCCAACTGATCAGCGCGAGTGTTTTCAACCCGATGCCTGCCACACTAGATCTGCGGTCGATCGTGGAAAATCTGCTGCCTGAACGTAAAGTCTTGATTGACCTGGTTTACTTTCAAGGATATACACACGAAGAAGTTTCTGAAAACCTGAATTTGCCGCTCGGCACTGTCAAATCAAGGATTAGAAAAGCTTTGCAGGAGCTGAGATCGATTTTTGCGGTTCAAAGCGGCGAGCTGGCATTTGCCTGACATTTATACATTCATTTATAAGGAAAAATCGGCGCATCGTGCGGCCGATTTTTTTATTGCCCGTTCCTGCCTTAATGCAATATAAAGTTTGTAGAATGCACATTTCGATAAAAAATATTCTTGTCGAAATTCTTCAGTGCCAGATTTGCATTGTCCACAGCTGATTTTCCAGATATCCACATCCTATTTTTCGCAAACCTTTCGGTTTTAAACGATTAAGTCTTCCTCAAAAAGCGGCCGTCTGTAAAAACATTACTACCGCTATTTCTTCCTATGAAACGGAGATTTACACAACATTGCTTCTCCGACATTCCTTATCAGCTGTTTAATTCCTGCTGTAAGTCAATTCACTTGTATAGGTGATGATCTTTTCGAAATTAGGTTATCCTGCGTAGCAGAAACGCCTCCTATTGAAATATTTATATTTAAACACTAATCATTTTGGTAAACAATTTCAACTAGGTTATCAAAGCAACCTGTGAAAAAATGCTAATTTTTAAGAAATACGAGTATTTCTTTGTAGAATAAGTCAATCTAATTGGTGTAAAAATATTTTATAAATTCTCTTAAACATAATTTTGATGGAATTGTAACATAAGAAAAGTGATATTTTCAAACGGTCTAAAAGAATAGTTTTGCAGCTAAGTATCTATACTCACGGTTCAAGCTAATTACTTAACAATCAAAGACCTTATGAAAATTTTTACATTACTTGTTTCTCTATTTCTTCTAAATCTCGGCGTCAGCTATGGCGCTGGTCCGGCCACGGGCACCGACTGCGGCTGCAAGGATTCGGACAACAGTTTAAAAAATGGCGGTTTCGAGTCGGGTACCGACTTCTGGCAGAAAACAAACGGCACCAGTTTCGGTACCGACACGGAGTATAGTGAATGTGGTTCACATAATGGTTTGATGACCAATGCCGGGACGGTTTACCAGGAAGTGAACGTGACCGAAGGCAGCAAAGTGATCCTCTCC
This sequence comes from Dyadobacter luticola, assembly GCF_005860805.1. Classification (GTDB taxonomy): domain Bacteria; phylum Bacteroidota; class Bacteroidia; order Cytophagales; family Spirosomataceae; genus Dyadobacter; species Dyadobacter luticola. Next base: position 1,382,659 of record NZ_VCEJ01000004.1, read on the forward strand.
GTGTACGGCGGTACCCACAACAAATCCTTCAAGCATACGTTCAAACTGACTTTCTACAACAGCTCAGGCCAGCTGATACCGATCACCGAAGATGCGTTCAATACCGTGGACATGGACTACCAGGTTTACGAAACACATCATTTGAAACAATTTGATCTTTCGGCCACTGCGCCGGCCGGTGCTGCGAAGGTTCGGTTTTCGCTGATTTCTTCCGGCAATTATTTTAAAGTGGATGTGGCTTGTATGAGCATTAGCACGCCCAGCACACCTTGCACAGCTTGCGCGGAATCTGAAACGGTGGTTAAAAACGCGAGTTTCGAAAAAGGTACTGCGGATTGGTCCAAAGGCAATAATACATACTTCACTACCCTCGGCAAATCTTATGCTTGTGGTGAAAATGTGGGTAAAATAGATGGTGCGGGTGTAGTATTTCAGGAAATTACTGCTGCAATTGGGTCTACCATCCAAGTGAGCGCCTATGGAGCTACCAACAATGATGGCCGGACCAACCAGTTTTTGCTGGTCTTCTTAAACAGCTCGGGACAAGCACTTTCCGGCGGGGCTTCCGCAGAAGTAGATAAGAATGTGTCAGGCGGTTTGCAGCAATATTCGCTTCCTCCGACTGTCGTTCCGGCCGGTACTGCGAAAATTTATTTCGGGATGAATTCAACCGGGGACAAGTTTTACTTCGACGCGATTTGTATGTCCATCACGCCGCCGGCACAATGCGAAACCTGTGATAATAACAGACTTACAAATGCTGGTTTTGAAAGCGGCGCTTCTGGCTGGAATTCCGAAGGTGATTTCACGGTCAGCGGAGATGCAAAAAACTGCGGAAACAGTGGGGCAAAACTAACTGGCGCCGGCAAATTTTGGCAGGACATTATTTTCCAGTCGAGCTGGGGAAGCCAGATCTCGTTGAACTTCTGGAGTGCGAAGTTGAGCGGCGACGGTCAGAAATTTGAAATCTTCTTTTTCGACAGTTCTAATAAGCAGCTGGGCAAACTTGAAAAGCTGGTTACGAAGGTCTGGGCGAATGCACCGGTAGGTCTGGAAAAGTATATGCTGGCCGGTAACATTCCGGAAGGCACCAAGGTGATCCGTATACAGGGTTCCGAGTTGAGCGGTGAAATGCGGGCGGACGGACTTTGCCTCACCGTAACAGGTTCGCCGCTGCCGGTAACATTGGCCTCTTTTGAAGTGAGCAAAGAGGGCAGCACGGCACAGCTCAGATGGGCGACTACTTATGAGAGCAACTCAGCATATTTTGACATCCAGCACAGCCAGGATGGCAAAAACTGGACAAAACTGGCGACGATCGACGCGCAGGGCGAGAGTAAGAGCCTGATCACTTACAACTATACGCACACGAGCCCTTTTGCGGTGAACCTTTACCGGCTCAAAATGGTGGACCTGGACGAAACATTCGCTTACAGCGCAATCAAGAGCCTGAATTTCAGCGGCGATGAGGAGATGAAAATTTATCCAAATCCGACTTCCGACCGCATCAAGCTAAGCACCATGCAGCAGGTGGCTAATGTCAAAATTTACAACCAACTGGGTGTTTTGGTGATGGATACCTTGCCCGATTCATCCAATGAAGTAAATCTGACGAAGCTGGCGCAGGGTACTTATTTTGTCAAGATCAATAACGGAACTTCGGTTCGCAAGATCCTCGTGATTCGATAGGTATCTCGATGTCGATCACCAGCCCTCTGTTCGCAATAATGCGGGCGGAGGGCTTTTGTTTGGCTATATGTTCCTAACTTTCTGAGAAAGTAAGAAAGCGCTAGTTGAATGATCAGCAGGAATAAAGAAACGGTGGCATCGGGCCCGGAAGCGGAAAATGTGCAGGATTCGGGGGAAATAACCCGTGCAGATTTTGGAGAAGATTTTCTGTGGGGCGTGGCTACAGCAGCGTACCAGATCGAAGGTGCGGTAAATAAAGATGGCCGCGGCGATTGTATCTGGGATGTTTTTGCAAAGAGGCCTGGTAAGATCAAAAACGGTGACCACGCGGTTGAAAGCTGCGATTTTTATCATCGGTACGAGGAAGACCTGGCGCTAGCAAAATCGATGGGATTCGGCCAGTTCCGCTTTTCCATTTCCTGGTCGCGGGTGATCCCGAAAGGTCACGGAGAAGTGAACCAGCAGGGCATTGATTTTTATAACAGACTGATCGACCATTGTTTATCACTCGGAATTGAGCCCTGGATTACATTGTATCACTGGGATTTGCCGCAGGCGCTGGAAGTAGTGGGCGGCTGGAAAAACCGGAAGATCGTGGAATGGTTTGCCGCCTATTCAGAAGTGTGCGCCAAAGCATTTGGTGACCGTGTCAAAAACTGGGTGATCATGAACGAACCTATGGCTACCGCAGGACTCGGTTATACGACCGGCCTGCACGCGCCGGGAAAAAAAGGTATCTGGAATTTTCTGCCGGTGGTGCATCACCTCGCATTATGTCAGGCGGAAGGCGGCCGGGTAGTGCGAAAATACGTACCCGATGCTCGCATCGGGATCGCGCTCTCGTGCTCGTATGTGCACCCGCACAGCCAGAATGCGGCTGACATCCGCGCTGCAAAAAGGGCCGACGCATTGATGAACCGGCTTTTTATCGAACCAGCGCTGGGCCTCGGCTATCCTACGGATGCGTTTGCATTTCTCACCAATCTGGACCGCTACAAAGTCCACGGCGACGAGGAGCGGCTAAAATTTGATTTCGATTTTATTGGTATTCAAAATTATTTCAGCGTGGTGGTGCGGCATTCGTACCTCGCGCCGGTGGTTTGGTTGAAGGAAGTACCGGCGAATTTGAGGAATGTACCGGTGACAAAAATGGGCTGGGAAGTGAATGCCGACGGAATGTTCAGGATTCTCAAACAATTCGCTGAATATGAAGGTATTAAAGAGATCATTGTTTCCGAAAACGGCGCGGCTTTTGATGATGTTTTAATTGATGGAAAGGTGAAGGATGAAAAGCGACTGGCGTTTTTTAAAGATTATTTATCTGCTATTTTAAAAGCAAAAAACGCTGGCGTGAAAGTGAAAGGATATCTGGCCTGGACTTTGATGGACAATTTTGAGTGGGCGGAGGGTTACTCTGCACGTTTTGGTCTGGTATATGTGGATTTTAAAACGCAAGAGCGCGTGGTAAAAGATTCGGGGAAATGGTTTTCAGCATTCCTGAATGCAAAAGAATAGCCGAAGATTCCAACTATTCTTTCGCGAACCGTATCCTTTTGAAAACTTAAACTTGCCCCTAAGATGAAAATTTTGATCGTCCTTTTCGGCTTGCTGGCCTGGATCGGCTGCCATGAAGAAAATCAGGTTTTGAATGCTGATATCGTCGAAGCAGATGCCACTTGGGTCAATATGCTGGCTGCCGATGGCTGCTCCTGGCATTTCGAAGTAGTATCCGGCGATTCAACGCTATCTTACGTCCCCGATGCGAATTCCCAGCAAAAGATCGATAACGCGCTGGGGAAAATTCAGGACTATTACAGCTTTACGCCGGTAAGATTAAAATATAGTAAAACCGGGAATAAAGGATCTGTACAATGCGGCTGGGGAAAAACCGCAACGTATGATGAGATCAGGATCTTTGAGATCCGCAAAAAATAGCAACTTGGAAGGTCAGAGATTGAGAATGTCTTTGGCCTCTTTTTCGGAATAATAAGGTATCAGCTCGGCTTCATCAATAATTTCCTGCACCTGCTCATCTGTGGCAGGTGTTGTTTTTTGGAGGTTTTTGTCCTGATTCAACTCCTCAAATGTGATCGCTCCGCGGCGTTCCATGGTTTCCAACACTTTTTCAATCAGCTCGTCTTCCGAGTCCCGTGTTACGCGTACCTTAAATGTTTTCATGATTTACATATTTTCAAATCAGAAAGTCAAAAATCATTCCTGCGTCGCGCAACTCGCGGGCCTATTTTCACATCATTGAGAAAACAATTCTATAATCATGAAAAAGAACGCTTTACTAATGATCCTGCTCAACCTTTTTGTTGCGGCAGCAAATGCCCAGTCGGGCAATAACCAACCTTATGTGACGAAAAATTTTACCAGCTCATCCCTGAAAGAACTTTCCGTTGAAACTTCCGGCGGCTCCATTTCAGTGACGGGCGGACAGGCCAGCGGCTTCAAAGTGGAAATGTACGTGAGGCCTAATAACAACTGGAATAACAAACAGGACCTGACGAAAGAGGAAATCGAAGACCGGCTGGAAGACTACGATATCTTGATCGGTACAGAAGGCAGCCGTGTGGTGGCAACCGCCAAACGCAAAGCCAACATTCAATGGGACAATAAGAAAAGCGTCTCGATCGGGTTTAAGGTTTTCACGCCGCGGAATGTAGCTACTTACCTAAAAACCAGCGGCGGCAGCATTCACATCGCCTCACTCACTGGCGAACAAAATTTTTCCACCAGTGGGGGAAGCCTGAAAATTCTGGATTTGAATGGCGCCGTGCACGGCAAAACTTCCGGCGGCAGCATTGAAGTATCGCAATGCAGCAACGAAATAGAGCTGCAAACCAGCGGCGGAAGCATCAAAGCCAGCGAACTGAAAGGTAAGATCGAGCTGAAAACTTCGGGCGGAAGCATTGATCTGCAAAGCATTAACGGTGAAGTTTACGCGCATACCAGCGGCGGAAGCATCAAAGGCGATAACATCGACGGCGCACTGGATGCTGGAACTTCTGGTGGCTCGGTACGTCTAGCCAATGTTTCGGGGAGCCTGAAAGCCAATACCAGCGCAGGCAGCATTGAAGTGGAGCTGGCGAAGTTGGGCAAATTTGTTGAGCTACATTCTTCGGCGGGCAGCGTGCGGGTTACGATGCCGCTGGACAAAGGTGTAGATCTTGATTTGAAAGGCAACCGGGTTTCGATCCCGCTGAAAAACTTTGACGGTGAAGCTGAAAAAGACCGGGTTCGCGGCAAGATGAATGGCGGCGGTATCCCTGTGACCTTGTCGGCGAGCGCAGGAAGCGTGTATGTGAACCAATAATTTTTAGGGAAAATACAGGTCAGGAGATAGGTGGCGCGACATTCGCTATTTATCTCCTGATTTTTTTGTGACCAAATGCAGAAACAAGCGTCAAAAGGGAAACACATTTTCTTTTGACCTATGTATAAAAAAATCGTTGCGCGTTTACAGGACTATTTCGGCATTTCCCGCAAAGAGGCGAGGGGAGCGCTGGTGTTAATGATGCTTTGCTGCCTGATCATTTGGTCGCCTTTTGTTTTCAGACGGTGGATTTTACCGCATTTTCCTTCCACATCCGTGCCGCCGGATTTGAGAAAACTGGACAGCATTGCGGTAGTGCTGGAAAAAGAAAATAAAGCCAATTTCAAAAGCGGAAAGCGGGATTTTAAGAGTGATTATAAAAAAGAAGCTAAGCTTCCTGCAAAGCTCTTTGATTTTGACCCGAATACGGCGTCCGTAGAAAAATTAATGCAGCTGGGCGTACCCACATTCCTTGCCAAGAGAATTGAAAAATTCAGAAGCAAAGGCGGGAAATTTCGCAAGAAAGAAGATTTGTTAGCGATCTATGATTTTCCTGCGGAACTGTTTCAGCGCCTTGAAAGTCACATTGTTTTGCCTGAAACTGTTTTACAGAAAACATTCCCAGCAGCTCACCCAAATGTTACGAAATCCTTTTCCGAGCCGAAGAAAATTTTTACCAAACCTGCGATAGCTGCTTTTGACATTAATACCGCGGATACTACGCAGTTGGTGCAGTTAAAAGGAATTGGAAGTAAACTTTCGTTGCGGATTTTGAAATTCCGCGATGCACTCGGCGGGTTTTATTCAACAAATCAATACGCGGAGATTTTCGGTCTGGATTCGCTGGCATTATCAGAGCTGAACCGGTATGCGAAAATTTCAAGCCCAGTCACCAAAATCGCGATCAATACCATCACAGCGGCTGATCTGGCCAAACATAGCTACCTGCGTGACCGGAAAATTGTTTCGATTATTATAAACTACCGAAACCAGCACGGGCCTTATCAGAACATGGACGATTTGAGAAAAACCAAAGTCATTGATGAAAATTTACTCAAAAAAATAGAGCCTTACCTGTCGTTTTGACCTGGGTATAAGCTCTAAGATTTTGGATCCAATGTTGCCGACCAACTTTAAAAGTTGGGTTTCAGCAGATATTTCGAATAGAATGCATCAATCACTTTCACGGCTTCGTCGGGGGTGTCTACAATGCTGATCAGCTTCATATCCTCAGGGTTAATGTTGCCTTCGGTGAGCATCGTGGTTTTGATCCACTCGATGAGGCCCGACCAGTAGCTGCTGCCGACGAGCACAATCGGGAACCGGCCGATTTTTTTGGTCTGGATCAATGTCATCGCTTCGAAAAGCTCATCCAATGTTCCGAACCCGCCGGGCATCACGACAAAGCCCTGGGAATATTTGACGAACATGACTTTGCGGACAAAGAAAAAGTCGAAGTTGATGCTCTTGTCGTGGTCGATGTAAATGTTGCTGTGCTGCTCGAAAGGCAGCTTAATGTTGAGCCCGACGGACTTCCCGCCCTGCTCGAAAGCACCTTTGTTACCGGCTTCCATGATACCCGGCCCACCGCCGGTGATGACGCCGTAGCCGTGGCGCACCAGTTTGGCGGCAATGTCTTCCGCGGTTTTGTAGTAGGGATTGTCAGGTAATGTACGGGCAGAGCCGAATACAGAAACGCAGGGGCCGATTTTGGCAAGCTTGTCGAAACCTTCGACGAATTCGGCCATGACCTTAAATACGACCCAGGAATCGGCACTCTTTATTTCATTCCAGTTTCTGTCTTCAAATGCTTCTTTGATTCTTTTTTCATCTTCCGGAACCGCAGGGTTCAGGAGTGACACGTCCACTAATTCGGCGCGTGTCGGCTTTACTTCTTCACTCATTTTGTAAAACTCATTTTAGTTGTTGAATCAGATAATAGTAACTTTGCCATTATCCTAAATGTATCATCTTAAACGCTACATCCCGCCAATTTTAAAAATGAACGGGTTACAATTAACAAAAAAGTAATGAGAAAAATTGCTATTGGCGGAGACCACGCAGGCTATCCTTACAAAGAGCCAATCATTGAATGGCTTACAGCAAACGGGTTTGAAGTGAAGGATTTTGGAACATACAGCCCCGATTCGGCAGATTACGCTGATTTTGCGCATCCGGTGGCGAGTGCCGTTGAAAGCGGCGAGTTTGAAAAAGGCGTACTGCTTTGCGGCAGCGGCCAGGGAGTTTGCATCACGGCCAACAAACATCAGGGAATCCGTGCAGCGTTGGTGTGGGACTTGCCGCTTGCAGCTTTGGCGCGCCAGCATAACGATGCGAATGTGATCTGCTTTCCGGTACGTTTTATTGAATTGGAAACGGCATTAGCGAGCCTGGGCGCATTTTTGAGTACGGAATTTGAAGGCGGCAGGCACCAGACAAGGGTTAACAAAATCGCCTGCTAGTTGATCCGCTGGTAAATTCCTTTCCAGGGACTTTTGCTATATTGTTTTTTCAATGCCGGAACGCGACTCAGCAGTTTCGGCATAATGTTTACCTTATCCACCACAAAATCAGGCGGGTCTTTCTTGAAGTTGTTGTAAACGTGGATCACGCTGTCGAAGTTGTCCAGGTTTTGCAAATCATAGCTCGCCAGCTCCCAGTTCAGGTAAGGTGTGGCCGTAAAATTGTCGATATACTCGCCTGAATGTTGACCCAAAACCAGGATTCTTTTGGCGCGAACCTGCTCCGGCAGGTCGGCTGATTTGGCCCTCAGATTTTCCAGCTTTCCCATTGAAATTCCCGGAATAAAACCCCGCAAACCCTGATATTGGATCAGGATAATCACCGCGCCCATCAGGGTAAATTGCAGCTCATCGGCCCAGGAATTTTTCTTGAAACTCTGGAAATAATGTGTCGCAAAAAAGGCAGCTGGTGGGACGAAAATCACAAACTGCATCGGCGCCAGAAATTGCATCAAAGGAATCGTGAAAACTGCCACGATAAACCACAATGCCATCACCTGCTGGATGCGTGTCTGATAATTGACAAACCTTAATGTTGTGAAGATCCGCATGAAACCCATCACCCCGAAACCCAGCGGCAGTAATAAGGAAGCGAGCAGGGAAGAAAAATCGTTGAGATTATATTGTTTTACCTGAAAAACCGAGGTAAGCAAGTTTCGGTTGAGGCTTTCCACACCATTATTTAAATAGAAAAAAAGTACCACCATCAGCAGCGGAAAAAGCGAGCCGAACAAGCCGAGCAAATGATGCCTCACGCTGGACCCGGTGTAAAAAAGCAGCGCCAGGAATGCCCAGATCATAAAAAGTGAAGCGGGCAGGTAAAACAATGTCGCGATCCCGATATACAAACCCATCTCAAAAACCTGCGTCGTCACTTCACGCCTTACCAGCATTTTAACGATCGATCCGAATGCAAAAAGCAGGAAAGTGGTCGCCATCAGCATGGGCGACAAAGTGCCCATATCGAAGGAAATGTTCAGGAAAAGCGCGTATAGTGCGCCGGGGAGGAATGTTCGTTCCGGGAAAACTTCCCTGGAATGTATCACATAATTGAAGTACAGGATCTGGACGATCGACACGGCCATCGCGGCCAGCTGGTAAGCCCATTGCGTCCGCCCGAATAGACTGTCGATCAGCCAGTAGGTAAGTCCTGAAAACGGACTGACATTATCCCAGATATCGCGGTAGAGCATAAAGCCGCGATGCATTTGCTCGCCTACCAGCATCCAGCTCAGTTCGGGGATTAGTAGCGGGGCGCCACCAAGGAAAAACGGCAGCCGCAGCAGTAGAAAAAAAACTACCAGGCTGATGGTTTGATACCGTGCATTGACGCGAAAAAAACTGAGCAATTAGTGTCCGGATTATGTATCTTACGGGAATAACTTTCACGAAATTACAACTCCGCATTCTACAAAAACAAAATAAGTACGGATATTTGTACTTATATAAAAGGAGTGGGGGACGATATAAGAAATGGAATCAAAGAGACAACAAAAAGTAGGCAGGCAGATACAAAAGGACCTGGGCGAGATTTTTCAAAAGGACGCTCAGCATTTAACCAACGGTTCTTTTGTTACAATTACTGCTGTACGCGTGACGCCTGACCTGAGCATAGCCAGAGCTTATCTGAGTTTTTTGCCCGATAATAAAAAGACCATCCTGCTGGATACGATCAAGGAAAATACCAAGTTTTTCCGCCAGAAACTGGCTGAGCGGGTACGTCACCAGCTCCGGATCGTGCCTCATTTGCAATTCTATATTGATGATACCGCGGAATATGCCGCGAAAATGGACCTGCTTTTTTCAGACATTGTCATCCCGCCCCTGCAACCCGACGAGGAGGAAGAAACCCATTGATGTTAGCCCATGGATCTTTCTTACCGGATTGCGGTACGCTATTTTTTTTCAAAGAATAAAAGAAGCTTTATCAGCCTGATTGCCCGCATTGCCATGGCCGGTGTGGCTGTCGGGACGATGGCGATGGTGGTGGTACTGTCCGTTTTTAACGGGATGGAAGACCTTAACCGCAAGATTTTCAAGACGTTTGAGGCGGATATCCGGGTGATACCTGTTGAAGGGAAACGTTTTCAGGTGCCTCGGACGCTTGTTTCAGATGTCAAATCGGTGGAAGGCGTGCGGGGTGTGACGCAGGTAATCGAAGACAATGCGCTGGCGCGGTACGGCGGTCAGCAAATGATCATCCGGCTTAAAGGCGTCGACAGCACATTTGAGCGGCAAAGTCAGCTGGATACCGCCATGCTCGGAGGTTCCCTTAAACTATACGGACCGAATGGTACCCCGTTTGCCATTATTTCGGAAGGTATCCGCAATGCACTTTCGATTTCGCTTGAAGACATTCTGACGCCTATTGAAGTTTTGTACCCCAAAATCAGCGCCAAAGCGCTGAATCTTACTTCCCCCGAAGCATTCAACCATCTTTCACTACGTCCCGGTGGTATATTTTTTATTGAAAACAGGTACGACGATTATGTGATCGCACCGGTGGCGCTGGTGGATTCTTTAATGCAGTATAAAGGGGAAAGATCGGCGCTGGAAGTGCGCGTGGCAGCGGGTTATGAGGAGAAAAAAGTGAGCGAGGCGATTGGGCAAAAGCTTGGTAAACAGTTTGCTGTGAAAGACCGGGATTCGCAGAATGCGGATTTGCTGAGGGCGATAAAAATGGAGAAATTTTTTGTTGCAGTTACTCTGTCGCTGATTATTTTAGTCGCTGCGATCAACATTTTCTTTTCGCTCAGCATGCTCGCGATCGAGAAAAAGAAGGATGTGGCCATGTTATATGCATTAGGTGCAAATCCGTCATTGATCCGTAAAATTTTTCTGGCCGAGGGTGCGATCGTCGCATTTTCCGGCGCGATAGTCGGCTTGTGCGGCGGGATTGTTTTATGTTGGGCCCAAACTAGATACGGTTTTGTTTCCATGGGCATGAGCACCGCGCTGGTGGATGCCTATCCGGTCAAATTAATCTGGGGCGACATACTCTATACCGGCGTTATTGTCGTTATCATAACCATGCTTGTTTCATACATTCCCGCCCGAAGGGCCGCAGATGCGGGATTGATCTTACGCGTTTAAAAAATCAGGCAAACCGGCACCACGCCAATAATTGAACTACTTTTGACGAACATCCCAGCATTCAATCAGAAATCAGATATGACCGGTCATTATAAAGGACTTTTTTTGAGCCGATTGATCTTATTCTTCTTTGGAATTCTACTTTGTCTTTCCCCTGAAATAAAGGCTTCCACATTCGCGGCAGCCGATACCATTTACCGCAGAAATCCCGGGACTACCACACCGAAAGGCCCTTACCGCTCGGAGCGCGCCCGGAAAAGCGACATTCTCTACACTCGTCTCGACGTGCAGTTCGACTGGGCAAAGCAGCAGGTACCTGCCACCGCAATCCTGAAATTCAAGCCCCATTTTTATGCCCAGAATACCTTGGAACTGGATGCCAAAGGTTTTGATGTGAAAGGCGTGGTCATGTTGGATACTGTCGGTGATTATGGTGATTTATCAAAATCCGAGATCGCGGCGAAAGTGACAAAGAAGCTGGAATTCACGTACGATAAGCGGAAATTGCTCATTAAGCTGGGCAAGAATTTTACAAGAAAAGATACCCTTTTTGTCAAAATAGACTACGTGGCGCGGCCGAATGATGTGCCGAGGGGCAAGCCCGACGACAGTCCGTCGGACAAAGGTCTATACTTCATCAATGCCGATGGCATGGACGAGGGAAAACCCCGGCAAATCTGGACGCAGGGCGAAACTGAGGGAAGTTCCTGCTGGTTCCCGACGATTGATGCGCCGAACCAAAAGTTTACACAAGACATTTACATTACCGTCGATAGCACTTACAAAACCCTTTCAAATGGTTTGCTGGTTAATCAGCAGACGGAAAAAGCGCTGCGTACCGATCACTGGAAACAAACATTGCCCCACGCGCCGTACCTGACGATGCTGGCGGTGGGCGATTTTGCCGTAGCCAAAGATATGATGCCAAATGGCATGGAATTGAGCTACTATGTCGAGCCAAAATACGGCCCGGATGCGCACGCGATTTTTGGCAGGACACCTGAAATGATGGGTTTTTTTACCAACATTTTCGGCATGGAATTTCCATGGGAAAAATACGCGCAGATTGCCGTGCGGGATTTCGTGGCCGGCGCCATGGAAAATACGACGGCGACCGTGCATGAAGAAGGCGTACAAAATGATACCCGCTCGCTGGTGGATGGAAATTCAGATGCAGTCATCGCCCACGAGCTGGCGCACCACTGGTTCGGCGACTTTGTAACGAGTGAAGAATGGGGTCAACTGCCTTTAAATGAGTCATTTGCTAATTATTCCGAGTATCTGTGGAGCGAGTATAATGATGGGAAGAATGAGGCGGACTGGGGAAATTTACAGGAAATGAAATCCTATTTGCTTGAAGCCGAGACGAAGCAAGTGCCGATGATCCGGTATTTTTACAAAGACCGTGAGGATATGTTCGACAGCCACTCTTATGCAAAAGGCGGTAGGATCCTGCACATGTTGCGAAATCTGGTTGGGGATGATGCTTTTTTTGCTTCGCTGCAGCATTACCTCAAAAGCCACGCATTTGGTACTGCCGAGATCGACGATCTGAGAATGTCATTTGAAAAAATCACCGGGCAGGATCTCAACTGGTTTTTCGACCAGTGGTTCCGGCGGCCGGGACATCCATCACTCAAAATCACACAGAATTATGTGGCTACAACCGGCAAGGTAACATTGAATGTCAAGCAGGTGCAGGATACATTGGCGACGACAGTTTACAGGCTTCCGGTGAAAGTGGATGTTTGGGTAAGTGGAAAGAAGAATGAGTATGAGGTGCTGATCGATAAGGTAAATCAAACCCTGGAATTTCCGGCTGCTAAAAAGCCCGATTTGGTGCTGTTTGATGCGGATGCACAGCTGCTGGGTGTCATCGAGCACGAGAAAAACCGCCCGGAAATGGCGTTCCAGTATCAAAACACCGAGCGATTTTTACATAAATACGAAGCATTGTCCCAGCTGGAAGGCGGCATGGCTGATAGCACAGTGCGCGGAATTATCGTGAAAGCGATGAATGATCCTTTCTGGAAAATGCGCCAGATGGCGGTAAGCAATTTCAGCGAATATGACGGGCCTGGGTTTGCGGACATTGAAAAAACCATCCAAAGCCTCGCCCGCCGCGATCCGCACCCTCAGGTACGTGCCGAAGCGATCATTACCCTGGCATCTTTCGGTGATAACAACAGCGACCCGATTTTCCGGGAAGCTTTGAGCGACAGCTCTTACCAGGTTGTATCGGTAGCCATCGAGAAGTATTTGATGGGGCAGCCCAATGATGCAAATGAAATTGCCACGCAGTTTGAAGATTCACCCAATGATGCAATCGTCACTTCGGTAGGCAATTATTATGCTGGCCTGGCACAACCGGAGCGTTTTGATTGGTTTCTGATAAAAATGAAAACCATGAAACCGACCGAGAAATACAACTTCCTGCAAGTTTTCGGTAAATACCTCATCAAATCCAAGCAAGACATTCAGCGCAAAAGCATCCCGATACTCGAAGGTCTGGCCCGCGAAAATCCATCCTATTTCGTCCGTTTCGGCGCATTCCAAGCCCTGGGCTTATTGACAGACATCCAAGGCGTAACCTCCCTCCGCAAAGATATCCGCGCCAAAGAAACCGAACCCAAGTTGAAGGAAATGTATAGCCAGTTTGGGGAGTTGTAGCTTTTAGGATGTGATCACGCCTCCGGATCCAGATAATAGTCCAAATTCTCCCGCGTAATAATATCCAGTGGCAGAAATTTAATCGGCTGAATTTCTTTCTTGAAAACCAGGTAATTGGCTAGTTGGTGAATGCCCCAGTAGCCCTGACCAAGTGGGTTTTGGTTGATCAGGAAATTGATGATCTCTTTGTTGAGGTAGTTTAGGTTGGGTTCCAACAAGTCGTATCCTACCAGTTTGATGTCCTGAATGTTGTTCTTTTCCAGGTATGCCGCTACTTCGAAGGCTTTGGAATTGGTTACATACACGGCCCGTAGATCCGGTTTTTCCTTTAAAATTTCATCCAGTTGCGCGTCGGGCGTTTGTCCGTCAGGGAAATTGATCTCTCGGCTGATAATGTCAAAATGCTGTTCGGAGGATTTGGTATGAAAATAATCCCGGAAACCGTCTTCCTTGGTAATCAAGTGGGCGGAGTTGGAAATGTCTTCGTTGACGTGTGCCACTAGAATGCTGCCGGAACTTTGCAATCCAAAACTTAATATTTTCGCTGCCAGCGAGCCGCTGCGGTAAGAATCCTGCCCGATGTAGCAAAGCGGGTCTACATGCTCAATCTGCGTGTTAAAAAGCACGTAAGGAATTTGAAGGTCAGCCCATTCCTTGAAAAACGGAAGTGCTTCTTTATAAAAAACCGGCGCGATCAGCAGCCCGTCGGGATGCTCATGCGTCACTTCATGCGCTTTCTCGATAAAAGAATGTTCGTCGTGTGAATTGAAAATGAACTGTGTGATATAAACGCCGTACTGGCGCAACTCTTTTTCGGCTTTTTCAAAACCAGTTTTTGGGGCTTCCCAGTAAGGGTCCAGGCGGGAATCAGGAACTAGCACCGCAAGATTGTAAGTCCGTTGCGATTTCAGCGATTGCGCAATGAAATTCGGCTCGTAATTTAATTCCTTGACGATGGCTAAAATCCGCTCCCGCACGTCGTCCGCCACCCTTCCCCGGTTGTGCAACACCCTGTCCACGGTGCCTTTCGAAGTCTGTGCTTTTTCTGCTATATCCTTTATTCTGACGATTTTCTTTTTCACATGTAGCTTATTCAAATGCTCTTTTTAAAAGTCTGCAAAGCTAATAACTAATGGTTAACATGACCTAAAAGTTAGGATATACCGATTTTACGACTAATTTTGCGATGCGTACCCGCAAAATATTACGTAGAAGTTTGCATAACTAAGTCAATAAATCGACTTTTCCTTGCTCTTAAACTTGATCGCCTGACCTTTAACCTTTTCATAATTTTTCATATTTCCTGATCCTGAAATTCCCGAAAGCGCTTGACAACCATCAGGCGCTTTCTTGTTTTTAAGGGATCTCAATGATTACGTCGTCGCTATCGACGTAGGCGGAGCAGGTCAGTATCCAGCCATCTTTCAGGTCACGGTCGGTCAGTACTTCGTTGACGCTCATGTGTATCTTGCCGTTTTTACAAATGCCCGCACAGGAGGCGCAGCGGCCGCCTTTGCAGCTATATGGCAGGTGAATTCCCTCCGCCAGGGCGGCGTCCAGCACGGTGGTGTGGGCGGGTACCAGCAAATGATGCATTTGTTTTCTGAAATGCAGCAGGATTTTATGCGAAAATGAATCCGGCGGCGGCGGGGGAGGCGAGGTAATAACAAAATTCTCTTTCCGGATCTGTGCATTGGAGAAGCCCATAAAATGCAGCGTAATTTCCGTGGAGCGCATCAGATCAAAAGGACCGCAGATGAAAAATCGGGCATCGGCGCGGTCAAAACGCAGAGATTTGTTGATCAGCTGTTCGAGTCTGGTGTTATTGATCCGGCCGCGGATCCCGTTCCAGTCGTCGGCGGGCTGGCTGTGAATGTGGATGACGGAAAGTCGCTCGGGATAATGTTTTTGCCAGGTTTCGATCTCATCCCAAAATAAAGTATTGCTGGAATTCCGGCTGGCATAAATCAGCGTCACGTGATCGGTTTCGCTGGTTTTCAAGGTTTGTTTTAAAAGTGAAAAAAGCGGCGTAATACCACTTCCTGCACCAATCAATATCAAATCCCTGGGATTTTCACCGGCTTCATCGAGTACAAACCTCCCCGAAGGCGGCAATGCGTCAAACGTATCACCGACCTTAACATGGTCTATCCAGAAGCGGGAAATTTCACCATTTGGGACGCGCTTGACGGTGATTGCCGGATTAAGGTCTGTGCCGGGCGCCGAGCTCATGGAATAAGAACGCCGGACTTCGTGGCCGTGCATTTGGATCAGGAATGTCAGAAACTGACCCGCTTTATAATCAATCCGCGCTCCATCCATGCTTTCAAAAACGAATGTTTTCGAATCGCTCGCTTCGTTCCTGATTTCCTTGACGCGTAATGATAAGATCGATTCCGACATGAATTTTTAGCTGTTCTCCGTACTTTTTATGCTTTCAAAATTGTTCCAAAGCATTTCATATTCTGCCAGTAAAGTCCAGCAATGCGCCTCACAAACCCAGTGCATGTGAAAAAGAGGGTTCACCGACAATCGATATAGCAGAGGATTTTCATAAGCGGTAAGCAGGCCTGCGATAAAAAAGTAAAAGCCTTTGAAATCGGTTTTTGCAAAGTTTTCAACTGAAATTCTTTCGGTTTTAACTCCAAGGCGAATCAGGGATGTGGATAGCAGTACGCGGTCCATTTTACTTTTTGTACTGCTAAGCAATGTTTGAATGTCCTGAACAAATTTTTCCCGCACAGGTTTTAAAACTTCGGGATCAAATGCCGAAACAAGGCGAGCAACATGGTAAACAATCAGCGGCGTGCGCGGATACTGGTGCGCGCAGCGGAATGGTTCACTCATATAGCGGCCGGTTTCAATCACCGAGCGGATGTATTGCAGACTATCCAGATCGTGCTGGTTGAGCGGCAAATCATAATGCAGAATGCAGTAAAGCATGTTGCTCAGCACGCTCACATCAAATTCCACATACATATTTTTGCCAAACCAGGTCGAGTAGGCGAGCAGCCGGCTGTATTCGGGATAGGTGTTTTTAATCCACTGCTTGCTGCCATTTGCGTGCAGCGCTAGTTTGCTTTTCAACCAATGTAATTCTTTCCGCGATGGGCTGGTGGTCAGGTAGATAAATGCTGTATCATCAATGTCATCAGGAATCCGGAAATGTTCGAAATGACGAAAGATATAACCGTTTGGGAAATGCTGGGAAGGTTTGGTTTTCCAGAAATTATAGGTTTTTAGTCCGTCTTTATTCTGGAAATCAGGATAGTTAACCGTGATTTTCGAGCATATCTTTTCAATACGCTCTGCCGAATCAGCATCAACTTTTTTCTGGATGGATTTTAATGTAAAACAAATAATGGCCGAGAAGAAAATGGTCGTATCCGGCCTCTTGTACCCGATGATCGGGTTAATGCGGTGAGCTGGGAAAATTCCTTCCGGAAAAATAGCGTCGCCTTTCGATTGCAGGTTTTCGATCTCTTCAATAAACTTCTGCATCGGGCTGTTCATAAGCCGAAACTAACAAAACAGCCCAAAAAAAGAAACCCCGCCGCAAGCGACGGGGCCTCCCTACTGATAGATTATATTTTTAAACGCCTTCCGCAACTACCTCTTTTACGTCGGGTACCATTCTTGTCAGCAAGTTTTCAATTCCTGCTTTCAATGTTAATGTGGAAGATGGGCAGCCGCTGCAAGAGCCTTGCAGCAAGACTTTTACAGTTCCGGATTCTTCATTGAATGAATGAAAATTAATCGCGCCGCCATCCGATTCCACCGCCGGACGAACATAAGTATCCAGCGCTGCCTTGATTTTTTGTACCGTATCCGAATCCCGCGCATCGACGATCAAAGTATTGCTGTCAATCGTTCTTTGCTCAAAAACCGGGTGGTTTTCTTCGAAATAAATTTTGATAAACTGCTTGGTATCCCTCATCACCTCTTCCCAGGCAATCGAATCGTCTTTGGTAATGGTGATGAAGTTGCTGGCGATGAAAACGCGTTTTACGTGCGGAAATTGAAAAAGGTCCGAGGCCAGGGGCGAGGCTTTACCTTCTTCCAAAGCCGCTTGCAGTGATGGATAATCAAACGAAAGTCCGTCGGGAACCAGCTCGAAGTTCAGGACAAACTTCATCGAATTCGGGTTGGGACTTAATTCTGTATATACAAAAACCGGACGTGATAGCATTTTGAAATCTTTAATATAATTAGGGAGATGAACTTATAAGGGACAAACAAGGAAATGCCGCTTTTGGTTTTGGAAAACCTTTTTGCGAAACAATAAAAAACCCGTAGAACGATTTGTCCGACGGGCTTTTCTGAATTTCCAATAATTAAACCAAGCTGACTATGCTTCTGCTGCAACTTCTACCGCAGGAGCCGCGATTGGCTCAATGTGTACGTAAGACCGGTTTTCGCGGGTCTTGCGGAAAACTACATTGCCATCAACCAATGCAAAAAGCGTATGGTCGCGACCGATACCTACATTTTTGCCTGGGTTATGTTTTGTGCCACGCTGACGAACCAGGATATTACCTGCTTTGGCAAGCTGACCACCGAATAATTTTACACCAAGACGCTTGCTTTCCGATTCACGTCCGTTTTTCGAGCTACCTACACCTTTCTTATGTGCCATGATATCTTACTTATTAATGATAGTTTCTGATTAAAAAATGTTACGCAACGATTTCGTCAATGCTGATCTTGGTCAGGTACTGACGGTGACCATTCTTAACTCTGTAACCTTTACGTCTTTTCTTTTTGAAGACGATCACTTTTTCACCTTTAAGGTGTTCAAGGACAGTTGCTTTAACAGAAGCTCCTGCCACTGTTGGAAGACCTACCTGTACTGTGCCTTCGTTGTCAACGAGGAGGACTTTGTCAAATACAAGTGCAGCGTTCACGTCACCTTCAAGCCTATGCGTGAAGATTTCGCGACCCTTTTCAACTTTAAATTGCTGACCTGCGATTTCTACGATTGCGTACATGTTAATAATTGATTGTATACGGGATTTCAAAAACGAGGTGCAAAGATAGCCAGCTGAATGCAGAATTACAACGCATTAGCAAGAATATTGCCTGCTTTTTGTGCGGAAACATTTCGGGAACCTTAACTTTATATATTAGCGGTCGGCGGAAACGTTTATTCCCCAAAGTGCCTGTTGCGCTTAACAAACTTTAACACGCCGGTTTGTTACTTTTGATCAAAAAAAGCGTCTGACAATAGAATGATTACTAAAAACAACAAAATGAAAATTTGCCTGTTGATTTCAATGGTTCTTTGTCTCGGGATGAATTTTCAGAGCGGCGGTTATCAGATCGGTGACGCTGTGGGGAATTTCCGGTTGAAAAACACCGACGGAAATATGGTTTCGCTGGGCGATTATAGCAATGTTAAAGGCGTAATTGTGATTTTTACGAGCAACCATTGCCCTTTTGCCAGGGCTTACGAAGACCGTATTATCGCGCTGAACAGCAAATTTGCCTCCCAGGGTTTCCCGGTGATCGCGATCAATCCCAGCGATCCGGGCACGCACCAGGACGATACTTTTGAAAAAATGAAAGAAAGATCTTCTTCTAAAAATTATGGATATCCATATCTTGTAGATGATTCCCAGCAGGTTGCGAAAATGTTTGGGGTAGGCCGTACGCCGCAGGTATATGTGCTGCAAAAAGTTGGCGCGAAGTTCACGGTGCGGTACATGGGCATGATCGACGACAATCCGCAAGATCCGGGCGGCGTCACCAAATTGTATGTCGACGAGGCGGTATCGAACCTGGCAGGCGGCAAGCCGGTCGTGACTACCATCACAAAACCTGTGGGCTGTGCTATTAAGTGGAAAAATTGATAACAGATTGATTTTAAGTGAATATGAATAAATTTTTTACGTTCCTGATCCCAGCGCTTTTCCTTTTTGTTCAATCGGGACTGGCGCAAACCAAAAGCAAAAAATTCTCAAATGAAGGTGAATTTACCAGCAACTGCGAAGGCCCGGCGGTGGACGAGGAAGGTAATGTTTATGCCGTCAATTTTGCGCGTGATGGTACTATTGCGTTGATTAACAAACGCGGGAATGCCAGCTTTTTTGTGACTTTGCCAAAAGGCAGCACCGGCAACGGAATCCGGTTTATTGATAAAAATACGTTTTACGTGGCAGACTTCACGGGGCATAATGTGCTCAAAGTGAACATGATCACGAAAGATATCTCAGTTTTTGCTAACGAACCGAAAATGAGCCAGCCCAATGACCTGGCAATCACCGCCACAGGCCACGTTTTCTGCTCCGATCCGAACTGGAAAGAAAATACCGGCCAGATCTGGCACATTACCCCCGACGGAAAAGTAAGTCTCGCCGCTGAAAATATGGGTACCACAAACGGTATCGACGTGAGTCCTGACGAGAAGAAATTATACGTGAACGAAAGCGTCCAGCGCAAGGTCTGGGTTTTCGATCTGGCGCCAGATGGTACATTATCCAACAAAAAGCTGCTCCACGAGTTTGCAGACGGCGGCATGGACGGCATGCGCTGCGACGTGCACGGCAACCTGTACATTGCCCGTCACGGCGTAGGCGAGGTAGCGGTGCTTTCGCCGGAAGGCAAAGTGATCCACACCATTAAAACCATCGGCAAAAAAGTCTCCAACATTTGTTTCGGCGGCAAAAACGGCAAAACCTGCTACATTACCTTACAGGATAGAGGTTGCCTCGAAACCTTCACCGCCAAGACAGCTGGCCGCGAGTGGGCCATGATGAAAGCCTTCGCCGAAACCAACAAGAAGTAATTTTTCCAAAATGCATGATAACCGTCTTTGATTTCAAGGATCGGTTTATTTACTTTGTAATTCAAAGTACTTTTTTAAACCTTAAAAATCATGACATTGGAAAAACTTGCGCGCTATTTACAAGGTAACCAAAAGGTGGCCTTGCTGGCATTCGTCTCCGTCGTAGCCATGACCTTACTATCGGTGCGGATACTCATCGAAGACTGGGGTTTCATTTTTCTTGCCTGGAACCTGTTTCTTGCCTGGGTACCTTTACTATTTATCAAATGGGTTTGGGAAAAAGAAGCAAAACAAAGCCTGCCTTTCTGGCAACTCGCCATCTTCCTCACTATCTGGCTGTTGTTCTTTCCAAATGCCCCTTACATTATCACAGATTTAAAACATTTACGCGCCGTCCCCGAGCACATGATCTGGTACGATGCGCTGATGATCTTCACATTCTCGGTAGCCGGCTTCCTCACCGGACTTTACAGCATTCGCATCGTGCATCGCATCATTGTCCGCCGCTGGAACGAGCAGCTGGCCTGGATGGTCATTTCAGTTTCCATGCTAGCCAGTGGTTTTGGCGTATTCCTGGGCCGGTATGGCAGATGGAACAGCTGGGACATTGTGACGCAGCCAGGTTCGCTGGCAAGGGGTATTTTAGCCAGTCTGCGCGATCCTCTGGCCATCAAACACACCATTTCGTTTTCGTTCGTGCTGATGTTGTTGTACTTTGCGTTCCATATTTTCGCTGAATTAAAACAACATGAAGTCGCCCGTCGATATTCTTAAAGCCGTCAGAAGCTTTCGCTATGCAGGTGCCGGGATCTACAATCTGTTCCGCTACGAAAACAATGCGCGCATACATTTGATGGCCTGCCTCGCGGTGGTAATTGCCGGTGTTTTCTTTCAAATTTCTCTCACAGAGTGGATGCTGATCACGATTCAAATCGGCCTGGTTTGGGCCGCGGAGGCATTTAATACTTCCATTGAAAAACTGGCAGACCTGGTGTCGGCGGAGTATCACCCGGTCATTAAAGTTGTGAAAGATACCGCGGCGGCTGGTGTACTGATACTGGCGATTTCTGCCGTGATTGTGGGCGGGATTATCTTCATTCCCAAAGTGCTTATCTGGTTCTGATCTCAAAAATTATTTGAACAAAATTTACCCTTCACCTGACTTATGGCTCCTAATCAGGATTCTCTGCATACACTGAATGAAATCCGAAACTTGATGGAGCGATCCTCCAAGTTTTTGTCCCTGAGCGGATTAAGTGGTGTATTTGCTGGTATTTTTGCGCTTATTGGCGCAGCTGCGGCATACATTCGTTTCAAGGCTGGTTGGCTATCTGAAATTTTAGTCCCGTTTGTAAACTTAAACGGCTACTCACGGTCTGAACTCATCAGTTTTCTTCTAGTCGACGGGCTAATCGTATTAGTTTTGTCACTTGCGGCAGGCATCATTTTCACGGTCCGGAAAGGCCGGAAAAAAGGGCTGACCTTGTGGAATGGAAGTTCAAAAAGACTACTGGTCGGCATGCTGATCCCACTTTCGGCTGGCGGGATTTTCTGCCTTGCTATGCTGCATTATGGCTTTGTGTGGCTGGTTTTTCCTGCCACATTGATCTTTTACGGACTAGCCCTGGTAAATGCGAGCCGGCTTACTTATCCTGAAATTTTCTATCTCGGCATTTCAGAAGTTGTACTCGGCTGCATTTCACTTTTTCTGACCGGTTATTCCCTGGTTTTCTGGGCCTTGGGTTTTGGCGTGCTGCACATTATCTACGGTTTGACCATGCACAACCGGTACGATCGTGAGAAACTTCCCAAGCCGGGTGGTGCCGCGACCACATTGCTAATACTCCTTTTTGTAACTGCATCTCAGTGGAGTAACGCACAGATTCCGGTGGACTCGACCACCAGCCAAGCCAGAAAATGGTACGACAAGGAGACAATTTACATGCGAAATGGGAATAGTTTTGTCAAAAATAATGTCCTCTATGCAGGCCAGAAGGCATTGAACAGGGAATTTGCGATTTCTTCGGAGGGTATGGCGCTGTATGTGAAGTCGCGGCGGACGAGGAATATAGGACTGGTAATTTCGCTGGCGGGCTCGGCGGGTTCGATTATTTCGCTGATTTCGGGCAACCGGGATAATTTGCGGAAATTTTTTTGGGTATCAGTAGGAACGGGAATTGTTTCATCGGTTTTGACCATGCAGGCCAATAATATGCGCGATCAGGCTGTCTGGATCCGCAACCGCGACGCAATGCTTTTCATGGAAGCCAATCAATAATTTTAAGTGGTAACAAGGTTGGCCAATGGAATGGTTAGAAAAATTTAACAAGGTTTTTGAAAGCAAGATCAGGCTTGGGCTGATGTCTGTGCTGGTTGTCAACGACTCCCTCAGTTTCAACGAATTGAAGGATTTACTGCAACTCACAGACGGCAACCTGGCGTCACATTTAAAAGCTTTGGAAGAAACCAAATACATTGAAGTCCAGAAACAATTCAACGGAAGAAAGCCACTGACCACTTACAAATCTACCGAAGTCGGCCACAAGGCATTTACAGAACATTTGCAGGTGTTGGAAAATATGATCCGGGATAATTTGTGATTTGACAAAAGACAAAAAAAGCTGTCAGACATTGCCTGACAGCTTTTTTTATGAATTTTTAAAATCCTGATTAAAACTTAGCAGGAACCGAGAATCCGGCTTTATCCCATTGAAAATCAAGAGAAGTATCTTTTACCGTGAAAGTCAGCTTTTCCTCAGATGAAGGATAAGTTTTGTTAGGAACCGTCACTTTCAATACGTCCTTATCTTTGAATTTGTCGTAGCTGTACGCACCCCACTGTCCAAGCTGGCTGTTCAAAATAACCGTCCATTCTTTTTCATTTGGCGTTGCGAACAAAGTATAAGTTCCTGCTTTTACAGGCTTGCCACCGAATGTTCCGTCTTTTTTGAATGTGATCACAGTCGCGCTGTCTGCGCCGATCCGCCAAACTTTGCCATAAGGTTCAAGGCTTCCGCTACCTGCTTTTCCGAAAAGTACGCGGCCTTTTTTCGAAGGCTGGCCGTAGGTAACCTTCATGTTTTTGCCATCAGCAGTAACGTGCGGGCTTTGAGCAGAGGCCCAGGTAAATGCCAACAAAGTGAGGAAAAGCGACAAAAGTGTTGTTTTCATAAACAAATAAGAATTTAGTTATTTTGATTTTGGTAATTGGAAAATTAAAATCCGGGCGAAGTAAATCATTCAAACGTTGCGAATCAAGCCCCCCATCACCTCGCCGCCGACATTAACGTTGATTAACATTTCGGAATGTTCAAATCCGGTTTTCTGCGATTTCACACTATATTTGAATGATGACCCCGGAACAAAATACCTCCGTAAATACCCGTTTTTTCGATACCAAAATTGAATTTCTCAAAGGTGTCGGTCCGCAAAAAGCGGCCTTACTGAACCAGGAGCTCAGCATTTTTACCTACGGCGATCTTATTCAGCATTATCCTTTCCGCCACGAAGACAGGACAGTTTTTCACCAGATCAAAAGTCTCGATGAACAAATGCCCGCGGCGCAGATCAAGGGAAAAGTGCGCGAGTGGACGACAGTAGGCGAAGGTTCAAAAAAACGGTTGGTCGCTTATTTTCAGGATAGTACGGGCTTGATGGAGCTCGTCTGGTTCCAGAGCATTCCCTGGTACCAAAAGAATTTGCGAGTTAATACTGAATACATTGTTTACGGAAAACCGCAGAATTTCGGTGGGAGATGGAGCATTACCCATCCGGAAATCGAGCTGGCTACGCATGAAAACGAGCTGGGAGGCTACTGGCAGCCCATTTATCCGCTCACAGAAAAACTCCGCAAACGTTTCATTGACAGCCGCGCTCTAAGCAGGATGATCAAAGGTCTCCTTGAAATTTCGCGGTCGCACATTAAGGAAACATTGCCTGAAAATTTGGTCCAAAAGTATCGGCTGGTTTCAAAAGCCGATGCGTTATGGGGTTACCACATGCCGCAAAATCAGCAGTGGCTGCACCAGGCGCAGCGGCGGTTGAAGTTTGAGGAATTGTTTTACAATCAGTTCAGGCTGATTAAAAACAAGCTGCTGCACAAGACCGAATATCCTGGGCTTATTTTTAATAAAACATTACTGGTCAAGGAGTTTTACGAAAAACATTTGCCGTTTCAACTCACTGGCGCGCAGATCCGGGTTTTGCATGAAATCCACGAAGACCTGAAAACCGGCAAGCAAATGAACCGGCTCCTGCAGGGCGATGTCGGCTCCGGAAAAACGATTGTAGCCTTCATAACCATGCTTTTTGCACTGGATAATGACGCGCAGGCTTGCCTCATGGCGCCTACCGAAATCCTTGCTGATCAGCATTATCAGGGTTTGAAAAAGTTTGCGGACCTGCTCGGAATCAACATTGCCAAACTGACGGGTTCAACCAAGAAAAAGGAGCGAGAAATTATTCACAAGGAATTGCTGGACGGTTCTCTGCACATTATCGTCGGTACCCACGCGTTGATCGAGGACATTGTGCAGTTCAAAAACCTGGGCCTTTGTATTATCGACGAGCAGCACCGTTTCGGAGTGGCGCAGCGGGCGAAATTGTGGGCAAAAAATAAAAGCATTTACCCGCACATGCTCGTGATGACCGCCACACCCATCCCGCGAACATTGGCGATGACATTGTACGGCGACCTGGATATTTCGGCGATCAACGAGCTTCCAGCAGGCCGAAAACCCATCAAAACCGTGCACCGGTATGACGCGCACAGGCTTTCTGTTTTTGGATTTTTAAAAGATGAGATTGCCAAAGGCCGACAGATTTATCTGGTCTATCCGCTGATCGAAGAATCCGAAAAAATGGATTTAAAAGACCTCATGGATGGCTATGAAAGTATCTCCCGCGCATTTCCTGACGTCCCGCTCAGCATTTTGCATGGTAAAATGAAATCCGCCGATAAGGATTATGAAATGGGGCGGTTTGTGCGTGGGGAAACGAAAATGATGGTCGCGACGACGGTGATCGAAGTCGGGGTAAATGTACCGAATGCTTCCGTGATGGTGATTGAAAATGCAGAACGCTTTGGATTATCACAGCTGCACCAGCTCCGGGGAAGGGTAGGGCGCGGTGCCGAGCAGTCGTACTGTATTTTGATTACCGATTACAAAATCAGCAAAGATACCAAGCTGCGGATCGAGACAATGTGCCGTACGAATGATGGTTTTGAAATCGCAGAAGTGGATTTGCAGTTGCGTGGCCCGGGTGATATGTCGGGCACGCAGCAAAGCGGACTGGTAGACTTGCTAGTCGCTAATCTCGCGCAGGATGGTGAGATTTTGCGGGTAGCCCGAAGCTCTGCGGAAGAAATTCTGACCAGTGATCCGGATCTGGCCCAGCCTGTCAATCAGCCGATCCGCATGCATTTGCAAAACCTACGGAAAGAAGAAACAAACTGGGGCAGGATCAGCTAAGGATCAAGGCATTATCTCACGGATTTCTCCTGAAAATTCAAATGTCTGCGGGCGGGTAACATGCAATGCCGCACCCAGCGAAGTAGCATAGGGTAGGTCAGTAGCATATACCTTATGGTTCGGGTAGTTACGTGAGATCAATCTTGTGAAGATTTCATTTCTTGCAAAACCACCGTCGATATAAATAGCCTGTACATCATTGACAGCCACCAGATTAAGCGATACGAAGAGTAGCTCCGTCAAGCCTTTGATCAAATGATGGTACGCAGCTTCCGGCGAAGAAAACGCGCTGATCTGCCACTCCTGGGTATTAGGTTCCGGGAACGGACCATTTCCAGTCATACAAGCGGTATAGAAAGGCGGCGTATCTGCTTTCAGTACTTCATCATTAAAAGCAACAGATTTGTAAAAATCAGGCTCTACCTGGAAATATTCTGCAATCCGTGCTACCTGAAAATCATGCTCGCGGCCCAGGAAAAGGCGGGAGGCAGTGACGCCGCTGCCTTCGGGCGTCAGGTAATTCATACAATCCCTTTCCAGCTGGTACGAAGTCAGGGGCTTGGAAGCGAATGAGTTAAAGTTGATACACCAGGTGCCGGTCGATAATAAAACAAACGGTTTTTTAACAGCCATCCGGTAAGGGATCAATGCCGAAGAACTATCGTGCAAACCAAATCCGGACTGAATTCCCTTATCTCCGTGACGGTAAATGAAGGAAGACGAGGCCAGGACCGGCGCCAGTTTTTTGTGGATTCCTTCGGCTTTCACCCACTCGTGATAATCCCACATTTCGAAGCTCCATAATGCGGTGTGGCAGCCCAGGGACGTATAATCGCTCACTTTGCGGCCGGTCAGCAGATAGAGAATGTATTGGGGTAAATGTAATGTCGTGACGATTTGCTTGTAAATGTCCGGCTTCGTGTGTTTCAGCCAGTAAAGCTGCATCCCGGAATTGAGCATACCCATCGACGGTGAACCGGTTTGAAGCGAAATGCGTGTCGGGTCTCCGTAAGTACTGTAAAACTGTCGCGATAAATCTTCCGGAAAAGGTTTTAAATAGGAATATAACGGGGTAAGCGGCTTGTTGGCAGCGTCGAGATGCACGAGGCTTGCACCATATCCCGCCACATTTACTGCCTTGATATCATATTTCGGGTTGTCCAGCAGCTTGTTCCAGTGATCTTTTACCCAATTGGTCAGTAACTCGCAATTTTCGGTGGGAAACCCATCTTCGTCTGTCGTTTCCGGGAGGTATTCGGAGTACTCTTCGACTATTTCATACTTTTCATTAAAAAGTACATACTTTTTATTGGTCCTGCCAATGTCAAAAACTGCTGTTACTTTCATTAGTGGAAATCTAGGATCACTATTTACCCGAAAATGTATTTTTCCGTTAATATAGTGACTTTACGTTAAAACCTATACCCTTATCTGCTCTTTGTAAAATGTTTGTATTTGTCCGGCAAAGATGTCACCGGCTACGAAGTTTTTTCAAGTATCGGTTTCAATACTTTCGTCCACCTGCGGTAACCTTCGTCGTTCATGTGTAGACTGTCTTTGACATAAATCGCGGGATCCGGTCGGCCATTTTTCAACATGACCGGCCACACATCGATGTAGCTGTGCTTTTTATCTGATTTAATGTAATCCTGGATTAGCTGATTTGCTTTGATCACATCGTCTTTTTTCGCCCAGCGCGATGGCGAAGGTTTCAGGGAAATACCGTAAAGTCTTACGTCCGGCTGTTTTGCGCGGATTTTCTGGCAAAGCGTCACATAAGCATCGCGGACTTGTTCGGGCGTTTTCGGTTTGGAGCCGAACATATCATTTTCACAATAGATCACCACCGTTTTTGGATTGTACTTGGTAATGGTGCGGTCGGCGTAGTAGATTACTTCGGGTAATGTGGAGCCGCCGAAACCACGGTTAATAATCGGGAGCGGCGCGAGGTCCTGCGGTGCGGAAGTCCATTTTGTAAAAGAAGAGCTGCCAGTCAGGACGATACCACCTGGTGCAGGCATTTTTTCGGCATCCTGTTTTTCAAAAGCCAGGATAGCACCTTCCGAGCGGTCGACTTTATAATCTGGTTCCCAGGGTTGTCCGAGGTTTTTGACTGCTGCGGAAGCTCCCTGCGAAGAAGTTTGGGGCTGTTTGTGGCAGGCATTAAGTCCGATAACAAGCAGGGCCAAAATGTATTTTTTCATTCTAAAAAAAGTAGATATGCCGAGAAAAGGCATATCTACGAACTTTTTAACCTAAACGGACGGATTATTTTGGGTCAAAACATAGGATACTAATCCCGGAAAAAATATCTAAGACCCAAACCGACACTGGGAAATGTGATTTGCGGAGAGAAGCCATAGCTGAGGCCGTGATTAATAGATTTCACACCATCATTCATATTGGTAGAACTTCCGGCTGAAAAACTCACGCCCACCGGCTGCGAAAATCCAAGTGAAGCCAAGAGCCACCACCTTTCATTCAACTTGTAATACCCTCCGGCCGAAATGTCCAGCGACGCAGAAACAGTGTGATTTTTTTGCTCATAAGCCGTTCCTTGCGGGTACTCAATCCTTCTATCAAAAACATAATTGAGGGCGATCCCCGGGCCACCGAAAATCCCGAAGTTGTCATTGAAATGTTTATAAAAATGCCAGAAATGGCCGATTCCGCCGCCGACTGAACGGATACCGTTGACAGAAGTTTCTACATTATTAATGTTATAATATTCTTTTCGGCCCTGCAAAGAAGTGCTCAGGTTCCATCCGGACGCGCGGGTTTCGGTTTTGAATTTTCCGAAATTAACATTGATCCCGTAGCCATAACCATTCGTCGCTTTTGACTCGTCGGGATTGCTGCTGCCAAATGTTACGGCGGCTTCGCCTGAAATAAACCGTTTTCCGGTGAATTGTGCCGAAACCAGGTTTACAGAAAATGCAGATATCAGTAATGTGAATAGAATTATCTTTTTCATGATCGGCTATTTAGATTGCAGGTACCATGACGCCCGCAGGCCAAAGTAGCTGGTGATAGAAGAAGTGACACCCGCGCTGAAATTGAAATCATTTCCGTTGAGGTGCGTGTAACCCAGTGAGACTGAGAGTAGATTTAAATCGGATTCCAGTGCGAACCGCGGCGTGAACCAGTAGACAATGCCGGGATTTGCATAAATCGACGCTCCGTATCCGGTATCGGTCCCGTCAAATTCGTCCATCGTGACACCCGACCAGATATAGCTTAAATTGACGCCGGAATGAAGAAAAATTGCCCATTTTGGACTAAGCGATTTGTAATTCCGGATAAATGGCGAGAGAGAAACATTTCCGTTACGAATGCCCGATTTATAATCCTGCCCCGGATTTTCACTGACATTTTTGAACCAGGAAAGCGAACTCATCGCGCGCAACCCAAACATGGTGTTATCCTTAAAAAACCAGCCGGCTTGCAGTGAAGGAGATACTCTAAACTGATTGTTGTTGCTCGAAAAACGGGGTGTATATTCGGATTTGGCATGATCGCCGTTGAAACCGATCGTCGCCCCCCAGTAGCGGCTGCCCTTTTGTAATTGTGCCTGCACGTCGTCGGTCGGCCAGAATGAACCGAGCAGCAGCATCAGAAAAAGTTTTTTCATGACTATCAAATTAAGTTTATAGTTAAAAGCAATATAATCATGTTTATGTAACCACCGAATGATTTAGGTTAATTTAACAAAACACAAAAAAGAGGCAGCCGATGGTCGACTGCCTCTAAGTATTACCGATACCAAATTTAACCTAACAATCTTTGATATTTTAAAATACCCCATCCCAGTTACCCTGACGGTAGTATTGCAGCAATCTTTGCTGCATTAAGTAATCATATTTTGCCTGGATCGCGTTGCCCTGCGCTTTGGCGAGGTTCGCTTTCGAGAGTGAGTATTCGTAGGAGTTGGAAATTCCTGCATTCATTTTGCTTTCGATGACGGCGAATGCTGCGGTAAGCGATTCCACTTGCTGCTGGGCCGAAATGTGCCTGTCGGCCATCGTTTGCAGATTCAGTACAGCCAGTTCGATATTTTGTCTCAAAACCTGGTTTGTGACATCCAGCGTATTCTGCGCCTGGCGCTCCTGCACTTTCGCCAGTTCCACTCGTGGACGGGTCAGCCAGCGGCCCATGATCGGGATGTTCAGGCTCAGCTGCAAAGATCCGTTACGGGTTGCATTCAGCTGGTTCAGGTAGTCGAGATTTTTGTTAGTGGTAGCATAAAAAGCTCCGAAACCGCCACTCAATCCCAGGTAAGGATAATTAGATGCTTTGATAGATTTGACCTGGTATGCAAAGCTCTGGCGATACAATTCTGCGCTACGTACTTCCGGAAAACTTTTTGCCGCCTCTTCATAAATATCCAGTGCATTATCCACCACGATCGTCGAATCTTTCGGCGCCAGCGGTTCAAACTCCACTTTATCGTCCGGCGTAACATTCATTCTTTGAAAAAGCGCCAGCCGGGCAGTGCGATAATTGTTCAATGCAGTTACCTGGCTAAATTTATCATTCGCAAGCTGAGCCTTGATTTCGTAGAGCAAATTGGCGCCCACTGTCCCTGCATTCACTTGTTTCGAAACCCTGTCCACCTGTGTTTCAGACGATTCTACCTGTGCAGTCCAGGATTCGTAAAGTGCTTTAGTAGCCAGCACATTCACATAGCCTACCATTAAAAGTACCGTCTGCGCATTCAAAACGGCTGTGCGGTTTACCTCCGCCGATTCTCTCAAAAGGGTACCCTGCCTGATCTGGTTCACTGCTTTGAAACCCTGAAAAACCGGCGTCTGAAAATTGATTCCCAGAGAATTATATCCATAAACCTGGTCTATATACGCATTGGTATACTGGTCAATGCTGCGGCCGACATTGATACTTTGGCTCACACCGGCCGAGATCTGCGGATACAATTGCGACTTGGTTTGGCGCAACTGGGCCTGCGCTGCTTCGGCCTGTAAGGTACTTTGCTGGTAGATGAGGTTGTTTTTTGCGAGCAGATCCACGCATTCGCGGATATTTAAGGTGCTCTGTGCCTGGACAAAAGTTGTCAGAAGGCTGAGTAGTAAAGTTAGGTGTTTCATGGCTAATAGATGTTCTTAGGCTAACCAACCGTCCTTCAAGCGGACTACGCGGTTTCCATAACCGGCATTCAGTTCCGAGTGGGTAACCTGTACAATGGTAACTTTATCTTCCTGGTTAAGTTTTTGAAATAATTCCATAATCTCGATCGACTGCTCCGAATGCAAATTTCCGGTAGGCTCATCGGCAAAAATTACCTTCGGATTGTGGACAATCGCCCGGGCTACACCCACCAGCTGCTGCTGGCCACCTGAAAGCTGGTGCGGGAAAAGGTCTTTTTTGGCAACCATATTAAAGCGGTCGAGCAGCTCGGCAACGCGGCTTTTGCGCTCCGACGACGATGTTCCTTTATATAATAGCGGTGTTTCAATGTTTTCATAAACCGTCAGCTCGTCGATCAAATGGTACGCCTGAAATACAAAACCAATGTGGTGACGGTGCAGCTCGGTACGTTTTTTCTCGGATAGTTTCTGGACCGGCTCGTCGAGGAAAAGATATTCACCTTCCGAAGGCTCTTCCAGTAATCCAAGGATATGTAACAGGGTGGATTTACCGGAACCCGACGGTCCCATGATCGAGATAAATTCACCTTCTTTAATTTCTAAATCAATGTGACGCAACACGTAAGTCTTGCCAAATCCTGCAGGGTAATACTTTGATATCTTTTCTAACTTGATCATAAAAATATTGGGTTTGAGTTTTCAGGTATAGATACGGACAACCCGTTTGAAAAACAATACTATTCCTGAACCTCTTATGCCAGTCCTATTTTAAAAAGGCTTGCCAAAACGTCAACAATTTAAAAATCAGGTTATTAAGTTTTATTTTAAAAGGGTGGACGTCCGAATTCGTACAAATGTGTACGGTATCGGACGTAGCAAACGGACACGCTGAAAAGCTCCTGTTTCGACTAAAAATCCGGTGCTGAATTAGCTAGCGTGGTCTCCGCCAAACAGGAAAATAGGGATAGCTCAGGAAAGGACTTCCAGTTTATAGCCTATGCCATGCACGGCGGCAATTTTTACCTGCGGATCATTGGAAAGCATTTTGCGGAGCCGCGACACAAAAACATCGACGCTCCGGCCGACCGTCACGCCCTCGTCCTCCCAAACTGATTTCAGGATCAAATCGCGCTCCAAAACCTGGTTTGGATGTTTTACAAAAAGCGTCAGCAATTTAGCTTCTCGGTAGGTGAGCTGATGAATTGTTTTATTTGATTCCAAAACTTGTCCGACCAGATCCAGGCAGGAGTTTCCGAACAAAAGTTTGTTTCCAGCATTTAGGGCAGGGTTTTCACCAACTTGCAGCACATGGATTTTATGCCGTGAGCGGTTCCAGGCAATGAAACCTAGACCAGCAAGCGCGGTACCGAAAGGCAGCACCCACCAATTTGACAAACCGCCGGCAACATTAGCCTGATCGGGTTCAAAACTGATCTGCAAAACATAGCAGCTGCCTTTTTGTGTCCGGCCCTGACAAGCCACGCCCCCCGGCTGCCTCAGCTCCTGAAAATTATATCCCAGCTTGATTTTGCTACTGCCGCAATCCCGCACCGAAACATTATAGCCCCGCTCAATGTGCTGCATTTGAAGCGATTGTGCTAGTACACCCGGCAGCTTATCGTATGTCAGCACATTTTCGACTTGTACAGAAAAAGTATTCGCATCAACCTGCTTTACCGGCTCGATCGTAGAAGTGGAATCACCATTTGAAATCAATAAGTGGTGCGCAGTGCGTCTGAGGGCAATATTTACTTTTTCGGCGAAACGGAAATTGTCATTGTTGGCAAAGGTTGGACCTGTACCCAGCAAAATTCCGGCATAAAGCATGTAAAAACACACCCGGAAAATCCGGTTTTTCAACAGTCGGAAAATTGCATTCGTTGAAATCATGGCTGTGCGCTGCGGGTTGATACTGGCAAATTTAACAAATTTCAGCAGCCTTGTTTGCCAGGCTTCACAAGCCCTATCAGCCAGTTGAATTGTGGCATGAGTTGAAAACGGTCAACCTGAATAATCCTTGGACCGATGCCATTTTCCTTATCCACCGGATCGATCACAATCCGGTCCTCGACACGCGCAGAACTTAGTATTTTACTCAGTTCATATTCCATGACCGGCTTTTCAATCGCATTGTATCCAGTCGTGACCACTTTTCCGGCGCGTATAAGATAAATGTTAAACGGGATTTTTTTGCTTTGGAAGAATTCCGGATTTCCTTCCACCAAAGTGAGTGTACCGCGTGTAGATGTGGTAAGTCTTTCATAGCTGACAACTTCTCCGTTGAGCAGCACAGGATTATAGTTCAAACCGTTCCGCAATGTTTCAGGCAATGCGATGGAAGTTGGCAATGTGAAGATCACGATGAGCCCGGCCAGGATTCTGGAAAATGAATTTTTCATGGTTGACAAATTTGAAATTGTACGAGTTTTGAGCATTTTCCAAATGTATCGACCCCTTTTTGATCGGATGTTTTTTGCTGGTAAAACATTGTAAACGAAATGTAAAAGATCGCTTTTTACATTAATTTTCAGTTAAAGCAGAACATTCAGCCACTTCAAAGGTGTTACCCGAACGAACACCGCAACATTGAATTGAAAAAGATATCCTCAGAAGATCCCTACGCAGCGCTCCGCTATTCCGATTTCAGGTTTTTTATTTCCAATACCTTTCTCTTTTCCGCCACGATCCTGATCCAGGAAGTGATTGTCGGCTACGAGCTTTATAAAATGACGCACGATCCGCTGGCGCTCGGACTGATCGGGCTGGCAGAAGTGGTACCTTTTATCATTACCTCCCTTTTCGGCGGCTACATAGCTGACCAGAAAAACAAGATCACGATCATGCATTTGAGCCTGGCCGTGATCACATTGGGTTCGGTGATTTTATATGTGGCATTCCAGCCGGGTATTTATAACTCACTTTCCCAAACTCAGCATTTGGCGGTCATTTATGGCGTTTTTGCGTTGATTGGTTTTGCAAAAGGCTTTTACTCACCGGCATCCAGCTCGCTCAAACCGTTCCTGGTACCGCGTGCGATTTACCATAATTCGTCCACATGGAGCAGCTCGTTCTGGCAGGCAGGCTCCATCACCGGCCCGGCCATCGCGGGATTTATGTATGCTTATCTGGGATTGACCAACACATTATTGTGTGTGATCTTGAGCTTCGTGGTTTGCTGGATTTTGTTGGGAATGATCAAAACACGCCCCGAGTTTCCGAAGATTTCGCAGCCGCTTCTGGAAAGTTTAAAAGAAGGTTTCCGGTTTGTTTTCAAAACCCGGATCGTACTTTACGCGATTTCGCTCGATCTGTTTTCCGTGCTTTTCGGCGGTGTGGTGGCACTTTTACCCATTTTTGCCGAGGATATTTTGAAAGTCGGGCCAGAAGGTCTGGGCCTACTGCGCGCCGCACCGTCGATCGGCTCGCTGCTGACAATGTTTGCGATGGCTTATTACCCACCGACGCACAATGCCTGGCGTAACATGCTGGTGGCCGTAGCCGGTTTTGGCCTTTTCACCATCATTTTCGCACTTTCCACCAACTTCATGCTGTCCTGCGCCGCCCTGTTCGCCACGGGAGTATGCGATAGCGTAAGTGTAATCGTCCGCCAAACCATCCTGCTCATTTACCCACCCGACGAAATGCGCGGCCGCGTGGCAGCAGTCAACGGCATGTTCGTCAGCTCCTCCAACGAACTCGGCGCCTTCGAATCCGGCGTCATGGCCAAAGCTTTTGGCACGGTACCCTCGGTTGCAGTAGGCGGGGTGCTGACTTTGTTTGTAGTGGCTTGGATTTATCTGAGGTCGAAGGATTTGTTTTTGGTTAGGTTGAGTTGAGTTGCAACCACATTCAACATTTGATTATTTTTGTCTGAAACGCCTGAGACATTATGTATATCTACAAAAACATTATCAGCATAGAAGAAGGAAAGCGGAGTGGCAAGCCATGTATCCGTGAAATGCGGATTACGGTAGAAGACATTCTTCGCTGGCTGGCGTCCGGGATGTCTTTTGAAGATATTCTGCTTGATTTTCCTGAACTTACCCGTGAGGACATTCTTATAGCGCTGGAATTTTCTGCAGACCAGCAAAGAAAAATCTTTTATGATGTAGCTGCATGAAGCTGCTGATTGATCAAAATATTTCGCATCGTATTATCCCATTGATCACGCAAGAGTCCTGGGATCTTTTTCATGTAAAAGACCTGGGTCTGCGCAATGCCGACGACCACGAAATTTTCCGATACGCCCGTCAAAACGAATTTGCAGCAGTAATTACCAATGATGACGATTTCGTAAAATTGCTAAATCTATTTTCTTCTCCACCAAAAATCATCTGGCTCAGAACCGGAAATTGCTCTACGGAATACCTGGCCGAAATTTTATCTGAAAGA
This sequence comes from Dyadobacter luticola, assembly GCF_005860805.1. GTDB lineage: Bacteria > Bacteroidota > Bacteroidia > Cytophagales > Spirosomataceae > Dyadobacter > Dyadobacter luticola. Next base: position 1,417,701 of record NZ_VCEJ01000004.1, read on the forward strand.
ACTGTATCAATTAATGAGTTTTTAGAGAGTAGGGATTTTACACTTTATGAAGTTTTAAAGAGGACTATTTAAAATTCATTTCTACGTTTAGTCCCCCTTCAAACTCCTAACAGGATTCATCAACGCAGTCTTATAAGTCTGCACGAAAACCAAAAGCGAAATTACTACCCCAAATGCCAATCCGATCCAGGCAAAAGTAGACCAGCTGATCGCAATGCGGTAGGCGTACGTTTGGAGCCATTTGTTTAGGAGGAAAATGGCGGGTGGGAAGGCGATGAGGATCGCGAAAAGGAGGACGAGCAGGAATTCTTTCAGGAAAAGCGCTACAATGCTGACGCCGGTTGCCCCTAGTACTTTTCGGATGCCGACTTCCCGGGTCCTGCGCGCTACATGAAGGGATACCATGCCCAGAATTCCTAAAATCACTACCACTACTGAAAGCAATGTTGCGGCCTGCGAGGCTTTCTTCAACTGCATTTCAGAAACATACAATTTTTGCAGCGAGTCGTCCATGAAAGTAAATTCAAATGGAGCGTCAGGCATGAGTGTGCGCCATTTTTGTTGGATGGCGGCGATGGATTTTGAAAGATTTGACGGAGCGATCCGGAATGAGAGATACCGGTAAGAGTTGGCGTTGCCGACGTGGATAAATGCCAGCGGCTTGATCGCCTCGTGCATAGATTCGAAATGGAAATCCGCGGAGATTCCGGCAATCGTCACAGCATTTGGAAATCCTTGAATCCGTACCTGCCGACCCAATGCATCCTGCGGATCTGCATATTTCAAGGCTTTCAAAGCAGCCTGGTTCAGCACGATACGATCGGGCAGGTAGGCGCTGTTTTTAGGCTGTAAAAAATCTCCTGCCAGCATTTTGATGCCGTAAGTTGCCGCATAATTTTCATCAGTTCCCAAAAACAGGGCATGCACCGCTTCGGTCGAATCCTGGCCCGGTTTGTAAATGCCAACATGCCCACCAAAGTTACCATTCGGGATCTCATAGGACAGACTTGCCTGATTTACTTCCTTTAATGTTGCCAGCTCGTCCCGGATTCCCTGCATTTTGGAGAGTCCGGCAGGCGTCCAGTCGCGCGGAACAGCGACGGTTATGAGGGATTCTTTTTGATAGCCAAGATCTTTGTTAAAAAAATAATCGACCTGCCTGGAAATGATGGCGGCACCTGCGAAAACAAACAGCGCAAAGCTGAACTGAATGCTGATCAAGGTCCGGCGGAAGTAAACATGCTCTTTGATCGATTTCAGCTTTCCCCGCATCGAATCGATCGAGGGCAGCGATGAAAGTACGAAAGCCGGATAAAGTCCTGCAAGCAAACCGATGAACACGGCCGCGAGCAACGGGATGATCAGTGAATAGGGGAACAAACTGGTAACTGAGCCAATGGATTTACCCAGAAGATCAACAAAAAATGGTCTCAACAACTCAAAAAGGCCGATCGAAAACAGCATTGCCACACCCGCAAGCAGGAGCGATTCCGCCAAAAATTGTCCTACCAGCTGCCTTTTCAAACTTCCGAGCACCTTCCTGACACCGATTTCTTTCAGCCTGACCGAAGAATTTCCAATCGAAATATTGACAAAATTAACGACCGCCATCAGCAAGATAAACGCCGTAATTCCCGAAAGCGTCAGCACCATTTTTTTGACCAGACCATTATTTGTCTCCCGGTAAAACTGCTGTAAAGGCACGGGATAGGCGCGTAAATTCTGCTGAAAATCAGCCGAAGCGTGTGTCTGCAACAATTGTTTCAGTGGCTTTTCAAGATCTGCCGGCTTCACACCATCCTGCAATTCCAGGTAAGTGACCATGTATGGAAAACCCCAGTTATCCTCCGAACCTTTGCGCCCTTCGAGGCTGCTGAACGGAATAAAAATCCCGGCCTGGTTGGTGAATAAATGGGTTACCGAATTGTCGGGCAAATCGTCGAGAACCGCCGTCACCTGGAATTCTTGCTTGCCGCCCAGAAAATTATGCAGCGTCAATGTTTGGCCGAGGACGTCGGTTTTTCCAAAGTATTTGATTGCCTTGCTGGCAGTAATTGCCACGTTATCAGGTGCGTTCAGGGCCGTGTGGGCGTCGCCATGGAGCAACAGAAATCCGAACATAGCAAGTAAGGTAGAATCGCCGGTCTGCACATCTTCCCTGAAATGCTTATCGCCCCGGGAAACCGCCACGGTGATGGCATCAAATCGGTAAAAATTAGCGACCAGATTTGGGTAATCCTGCTTCAATGTCTTTCCAAGCGGCCCGAGCGTGGCAATGTCGGTGCCCATATCCGGATTTTTCCAGGTGCTGCGAATGATCATCTGATTCCCGGCATTTCGCAGCGAAGCATTCACGCGGAGCTCCCCCCAGACATAACTCATCACGAGCAAGGCAAAAGTCATCCCGACCGAAAGTCCGAAGATCGTAACAGCAGCGTAAAATTTACGTTTCAGCAAATTCCGCCAGGCGATTTTGAAGTAATTGTGCAGCATGCCGTGAATTTAGGGGAAATGCTGCACGGGTTTTTTCGCTCGAAATGGATTTAAGGAAATTTAACAGAAAGCCTGTCAAAACCCTACTCCGTCCTTAACGACTTCACCGGATCCATCAATGCCGATCTCAGCGCCTGGTAACTCACGGTCGCAATTGCAATAACCATTGCGACGAGGCCGGAGAGGGCGAAGACCCACCAGGAGAGGTTTTCGCGGTATTCGAAGTTTTTGAGCCACTCGCTCATCGCGTAGATGGCGATGGGCGTGCCGATAATGATGGCGATCAGGACGAGCGTTATGAAATCTTTTGAAAGCAGCATGACCACACTTTGGATGCTGGCACCCAGTACTTTGCGAACGCCGATTTCCTTGGTGCGTGACTCGGCGGCGAATGCGGCGAGGCCGAACAGGCCGAGGCAGGCGATGATGATGGCAAGCACTGCGAATGTCAGCATAATGTTGCCTTGCTTTTGTTCAGAGCGGTACTGCTGCGCGAAGTTTTCGTCCAGAAAGTGGAAATCTATGGTAGCTTCGGGGTCGAAGGTTTTGTATGTGCTGGCCAGGTAAGTTAATGCTTCTTTGGTTTTCCCGGCCTGAATGCGGACGTATAAATTGTCGCGGTCCATCGGGTCGGGGAGAAAGAGGACCAGCGGCTCGATTTTGTGCTGCAAAGAATAAATGTGAAAATCTTTGACCACCCCGATCACGCGCGCCTCGGCGGTGTTACCAGCATTGTCGGTGAAGTATTTAACCCTTTTTCCGACCGGATTTTTCCAGCCCTGTTTTTTCGCCAGCGATTCATTAATGATCACCGAATTTTTAAGGTCAGCCTCTGAGTTTCCGTCGAAGTTTCTGCCAGACAGTAATTTGATTTCCAATGTTTTGATAAAATCATTATCCACAGAAAATTTCTGCGCATTCTGCGGTTCGGCCGGCATTGCTCCGCTTTCGGTTTCGAAGAACATAGCGTTTTGGCCAATGTTATTTCCACCGATCGGGTTGCTGGCGGAGGCTACGCTTTCGATGAGCGGATTTTGGGTAAGTCGCTCTTTTACAGATTGTACCTGGCCGCGAATGTCATTTTTATCAATGTGAAATGTCAGTACCTGGCTCTTGTTGAAACCCAGATCTTTGGTATTCACAAAACGAAGCTGTTTGTACACAATCGCCGAGCAGGCAATCATCACCACCGTCGCCATAAATTGGAACACAACCAGCGATTTACGCATAAAATTACCGCCCGACTGGCTGCCGAATTGACCCTTCAATGCGACCACCGGCCGGAAACCTGAAAACTGGATCGCGGGATAAAGTCCGCTCAATGTGCCGACGAGGACGATAAATGCGAGGGCAGTAATGGAAGTGACGAGCACATTGTTATGATCGATGGTTAATGTTTTGTCGGCCAGTTGGTTAAATAGCGGAAGCAATGCGAGCACCAGCACAAATGCGACGGCACCAGCGAAAATCGTCATCATAAAGGATTCGATAAAAAACTGCGAAATCAGCTGAAAACGCTCGGAACCAATCGCTTTGCGGACGCCGACTTCGCGGATGCGTTTCATCGACCGGGCGGTGTACAGGTTAATGTAGTTAATGCAGGCAATGATCAAGATCAGCAGCGCAATCGCGGAGAAAATATAAATGGTTTGAATCTTGCCATTTGCGCCCAATTCATAGTCCAGATGCGAATAAAGGTGAATCGAGGTCAGCGGCTGCAATGTCATTTTGTATTGCGCATTGCCCATTTCTTTTTTCAGATACTTTAAATAAAAGCCGCCGAACTTACTTGCCAGCTTTTCAGGACTTGCACCTTCTTTTAACAAAACATAAGTATAAAGCTCAGCCTGCTGCCAGCCTCCGGTGTAATGGCTTGGCAGAGAACGTAATGCAGCAAAACCCATATGAGAATTGGTGGGCGAATCTTCGATCACGCCGGTCACGGCATTGGGATAATTGTTGCTGAAAAAGACGGTTTGCCCAACCGCTTTGGATGCGTCGCCGAAAAGTTTTTCAGCTAATGTTTTGGTTAAAACAATTTTCTGCGGCTGGGTTAATGCGGTTTTGGCATCGCCATAAAGAAATGTATAAGAAAAGATATCGAAGATCGACGGGTCGGTAAAGGCAATGTTGCCTTCTCGAAATTTGTTTTCACCGACGCCAATCACGCCGCCGCCTTCCGAGCTGATACGGACAGTTTTCTCGATTTCAGGATATTCATTTTGTAGTGCTGGCGCAAAAGGTGCCGAGGTGATCGCCAGGTTCATTTCGCCGGTATCCCACTTTGCAGCCTGGACTACGCGGTAAATCCGGTCGGCCTTGGCGTGGAAGCGGTCGAAACTCAGCTCGTCGGCAACATAGAGGACCATAAGCCAAACCGCCGCCATGCCCACCGCGAGACCGAATATGTTGAGACCACTGAACAGTCTCTGTTTTCCGAAATTCCGGAGGCTTATCTTGATGTAATTCAGGAGCATAGCAGTTAAGGTTTGTTTAAATAGGTTTTAACAAATCACATGCCATTTTTGATATCGGCTTATTATCAGCTTTTTATGATTTAAAAAGCTTCAAACATGTTCGGTTTCGAACATTGCGTTTCTGTATGTCCGGTCAAATTACCTAATTTTGCCAAATTCGCAGTTTCCTGTATTGATCGTCTTTTACTTATTGATTTTTAACTAAATAGAATGAACCCAACACCTGCTACCTCTTTGCAAGACATTGTAGGGCATGCCAAAGAATACGGTTTTGTATTCCCTTCTTCTGAAATATATGATGGTTTACAGGCTGTTTATGACTACGGTCAAAACGGCGTGGAGCTCAAAAATAACCTGAAAGCCGCCTGGTGGAAGGCGATGACGCAGCTGCACGACAACATTGTAGGTATCGACGCCGCGATTTTTATGCACCCGCTGACCTGGAAAGCTTCCGGTCACGTGGACGGATTTAACGATCCGATGATCGATAATAAGGATTCTAAAAAACGTTACCGAGCCGACCAGTTGCTGGAAGCAAAAGCGGAACAATATGCCGCAGAAGGTCAGCCGGAAAAAGGGCAGGCATTGCTGGCAGAAATGGGCCGGTTGCTGAGTGCGGAGGATCTGGACGGTGTGCGCGAACTGATCATTGCCGAAAATATCAAATGCCAGGTTTCGGGTACTACCAACTGGACGGAAGTGCGTCAGTTTAACCTGATGTTCAGCACGCAAGTTGGTTCGGTTGCCGAGGATTCCAGCTTGATTTATTTGCGTCCTGAGACTGCCCAGGGGATTTTTGTGAATTTTTTGAATGTGCAGAAAAGCGGTCGGATGAAGATCCCTTTTGGTATTGCGCAAATCGGCAAGGCTTTCCGTAATGAGATTGTGGCGCGCCAGTTTATTTTCCGGATGCGGGAATTTGAACAAATGGAAATGCAATTTTTCATTCGCCCCGGTACTGAAATGGCGTGGTACGAATCCTGGAAAGAAGCGCGGATGAAATTCCATAAAGCGATCGGACTGCCAGTTGAAAAACTGAAATTCCATGACCACGAAAAGCTGGCACATTATGCCAATGCTGCGGTTGATATTGAATTTGAATTCCCTTTTGGCTTCCGTGAAATAGAAGGTATCCACTCCCGCACCGATTTCGATTTGAGAAATCACCAGGAGTTGTCGAAGAAAAAACAACAGTATTTCGATTCTGATCTCAATGAAGATGGAAAACCTTATGGAAACTATATTCCGTACGTGGTTGAAACTTCGGTAGGGGCCGACAGGCTTTTCCTCGCAACATTCTGTAATGCTTACACTTCGGAAACGGTAGGTGAGGGCGAGAATGCGAAGGAGCGTACTTATCTGAAACTGCACCCGGCTTTGGCGCCTTTCAAAGCGGCGGTACTTCCGCTGGTGAAAAAAGACGGTCTGGCGGAAAAAGCGCAGGCAATCGCTAACTCTCTAAAATCAGCATTCAGAACAACTTATGATGATGGTGCGGCGATTGGAAAAAGATATACCCGCCAAGATCTGATCGGAACTCCATTCTGCATTGCGGTGGATTATCAGACGATGGAAGACGATACTGTGACGATCCGTCACCGCGATACGATGGAGCAGGAGCGTGTTCCGATCAGTGAATTGAAAGAAAAAATTGGTTACCAGGTAGCAATCGAGCGGATCCTGGAAGCGATTTAAGGTTTTGATAAAAAAGCAAAAAGGGGCTGTTTTGTAAAAAGCAGCCCCTTTTTTATGTGTAATGTGTGTTATTCTGTTTTGTGCAATCTGATCAGGTCTTCTGAGTTGCCTTTAATGAGATCCACAGAATCGACTTCCAGGATTTGCGCAATCTGGATCAGTCTTTCGAGCGTAATCCTCGTGTAAGCCAGTTCTATTTTACTGTACGCATTTTGCGAAATCCCCAGCTTCATGGCAAGATATTCCTGCGTGTAGTCCCTGAATTCCCTGATTTTCCTGATGTTCTGCGCCACCGATCTGATCTTCGCCTCTATCGTTTGGTTCATGAAATGTATTTTTAATCCAAGAAAAAACCGTGAATTGAGAAACATACGAACCGAAGACTATAAAAAGATCAAATTCAGAGAGAAACACTTCGAAGTAAATGCGCTTTTTTGGTCGTATAGTGGGGTGTCCTAGCCCTGATGACCACAGAGAAATCGGAGCTCTTGAATGCTGGCTGGCAATAGTCGGGAATTTTTATTAATTAGTCGGATCAGTACACCAATTATCCCAGGATGATCAATCAATTATACGGCACGTCGCTCAGCCTGCTTACCGATTTATACCAGCTTACGATGGCCTATGGTTACTGGAAAGCGGGCAAGGCTGAGCAGGAGTCGGTTTTTAATCTTTATTTCAGAAAACATCCGTTTCAGGGCGGTTTTACAATAGCCTGCGGACTAAACAGCGTTATCGATTACCTGCGGGAATTTCGTTTCAGCGAAGAGGACCTGGCCTATGTTGGCTCCTTGACAGGCAGTGACGGAGAACATTTATTCGAGCCTGGTTTCACAGACTACCTGCGAAATCTGGAATTTCAATGTAGCATCGATGCAATTCCTGAAGGTACTGTCGTCTTCCCAAATGAACCGCTTTTGCGCATTCAAGGGCCGATTTTACAATGTCAGCTACTGGAAACTCCGCTGCTGAACCTGGTCAATTTTCAATCACTGATCGCCACAAAAGCTGCCCGGATGCGCCTGGTAGCTGGCGAGGATTCACTTTTAGAGTTTGGTTTAAGAAGAGCACAGGGTCCCGATGGCGGCGTCACGGCTAGTCGAGCGGCGTACATCGGAGGTTTCGATGCGACTTCGAATGTGCTTGCGGGAAAATTGTATGGTATTCCTGTGCGGGGAACGCACGCCCACAGCTGGGTGATGTCTTTCGAATCGGAGCTGGAAGCATTTGAAACCTACGCCAGGTTCATGCCAAACAATGTGACGCTGCTGGTAGATACGTATGATTCGCTGGTGGGTGTACGTCACGCTATCACAGTAGGTAACCAACTGAAAGAGAGAGGGTATCAGCTAGGCGCGATTCGTCTAGACTCCGGTGATCTGGCTTATCTCAGCATTGAAGCGAGAAAAATGCTGGACGAAGCAGGTTTTGAAAAAACAGGCATTGTCGCCAGCAACGACCTGGACGAATACATCATGGACAGCCTCAAAATTCAGGGCGCGAAGATCAATATTTGGGGAATCGGTACCAAGCTGGTAACTGCTTATGACCAACCGGCGCTGGGTGGGGTTTACAAACTGGCCGCTATTAAAAACGAATCCGGCGAGTGGGATTACACATTAAAACTTTCAGAGCAGGCGATCAAAATCTCTACGCCGGGTATTCAGCAAGTACGGCGTTTCAAGGATGCAAAAGGTTTTGTGGCAGATATGATCTTCAACATTGAAACCCCGCTGGCTGGCAAGTCCACCATGATCGATCCCTATGATTTTACCAAAAATAAATCCTTTCCAGCGTCGTCCGAATACGAGGACCTGCTTGTGCCGATTTTTGAAAAAGGAATGTTAACCTATACATTGCCCGACATTCACGAAACGCGTAAAAGGGTGAATAGTCAGCTTTCACATTTTTACAAGGGTATCAAACGCTTCGTGAACCCGCATACCTACCCGGTCGGGTTGGAGAAAGGGTTGTTTGATTTGAAAACGGAGCTGGTTTTGAGGCTGCGTGGGGATGGGCATTTGCCGGAGGCCTGAGCCCCCGGCAATCCTGCTATTTCTTTTCCGGCATCAGCACCACCTTGATGAAATTGTCATCATTAAAATACTTCTGCGCAGCTGCTTTCGTGCTGGCGACTGTGATGGATTTCAGAAGCTTGTCCTGCATGAAAATTTCGTCGAGGTCGTCGCCTAAATAGGTGTTATCATCTAGATAGTCCAGCCAGAAACTGTTGGTTTTCAAAGCTGTTTCCGTTTTACGCCGGGTTTCTGCGACGAATTTGTCGATGTCTTTCGGATCGGCGCCATTTTGTTTGAGTTTGTTGATTTCTTGCAGCGTCCGTTTTACCAGCTTGTCCACATTCTCTGGCCCGCAGCCAAATGCCACGCTCAGACGATAATGTCCGGTAGGAAATTTATCCGTAGACTCCGACACACCCACACCATACACGCCACTTTCTTCTTCACGCAGCGACTCGATCAGCTTGATCTGAAGAACTTCCTGCAGAGCTTCGATCTGAATGTTATTCTCAGGATTGTATTCGTATTCGCCGCTGGAAACTAATGTTACGCGGCTTTTCGGTTCCAGTCCTTTGTAAACCGTCTTCTCGATTTTTCCTTTTGGCGGGAAAATGTTTGGATGCTTGAAAGTGTCGTCCCGGTCCGTAGAAGGCAGTCCGCCCAGGTATTTCTCGATCAGCGGCTTAATTTCCTCTGTTTTAAATGCGCCCACAATCGTGAAAACAAAGTCGGAAGCATCCGCAAAACGGTCTTTGTAAATCGCAACTGCACGGTCCAGACTCACCTTATCCACACTTTCAGGCTTCAAAGGTGCCCGTTTCGGGTTGTGGCTGGTCAATACTGCATTCAGCGAATCGGAATAAACTTTCTCCGGCGTCAGTGTTTTCTGCATGTTTTCCAGGTACGACTTCTGGTTGGCAAGTACACCTGCAACAACATCTGCATCTTTCCGCGGCTCGGTAAAATAAGCGTAAATCAGCTGTAATGTGGTTTCGAGATCCTTCGGATTGGTATTGCCGCCAATACCCTCAGTCAGTTCGCTCACATACGGCCCGGCATTTGCTGTTTTTCCGGCCAAAAATTTCTGCAACTGCGTCTGGTTATAAGGCCCAACTCCCCCCGATTGTACGAGATAGCTGGTGAAAATCCCGGTTTCACGCTCGTCAGGAAATAAGGAATATCCACCTTTCGCTGTGGCTTTGATCAGTATTTCGTCATTTTTGAAATCGGTGGGTTTGAGCAGGACCTTCACGCCATTGGATAATGTCAACTCGGTCACGCCAAGCTTTTCCAATGTTTTTTCAGAAGTTACTTTTCCGGCTTTCGGCTCGGTTTTCAGCAGCGGAGAGTCCGTCACATCATCCACATAAGCCGTCACATCTTTACCGCCTTCTGCCAAGAGCCTCCTGATCTCGGCTTCCGTCGGCAGCTGATCTTTGGTTTTTTCGGCGCTCATAACTACCACAGCCCTGTTTTTGTCGGTAATGTACTTTTTTGCGAGTGCATTTATTTCCACCAGTTTCACGTCGTCCAGGTGTTTTTTTACAAACTCAAAATAAGCAGCGGCACCCATGTAAGGCTTGTCATGCAAGAAATGTTCGAGGTATTCCTGCACGTGATTCGACGATTTTGTCTTGTCCCTTTCCTTATAGTATTGCTCAATGTTGTTGAAGAAATCCTTCTTGGCGCGGTCGAGTTCTGGCTGCGTAAATCCAAATTTCTGCACACGCGCATTCTCTTCCAGTAGCGCCGTTAATGCTGTTTTCATTGTTGAGGCATCCTTTGCCAAAGCGATCGAAGTATAGGAATCGAGGTTGCCCAGGAAATCGCCATACTGACTGCCACCATACAAAAATGGCGGATTGGCTTTTTGGGTCAACTCCTGCATCCGCTGGCCCATCATCGCGTTATATAGTTCCTGCGCGAAGTTGTTGCGGACATCCTGCAAGGTTTTTTCTTTGCTATTAGGCTGTTTATAAATGAGTTGGATCACATTCTGCGGATATTCAGGATCGGTTACGATCGCCACCCGGGTTTGTCCGTCCAGCGGAATGTCGTACTTAGTCCGCTTTTTAGGAGCCACGGGTGGTTTCATCGAGCCAAATTTCTCCGTGATCATTGCTTCCACCTTTGCCACATCAAAATCACCTACTGCAATCACGGCCATCAGGTCAGGTCGGTACCAATCCTGGTAAAAAGATTTGATCGTCTCCGGCTTGAATGTTTTCAGAATGCTATCCTTTCCGATCGGCAGTCGCTCGGCATACCGGGAGTTATTGAGGATCATTTTCAGGTACTTATCCCGCATCCGCTGCTGCGCACCTCGTCCCAAACGTGATTCTTCCAGCACGACGCCACGTTCTTTTTCAATTTCTGCGGGATCAAGCAATGCACCGTGCGCCCAGTCTTCCAAAACCTGTAAGCCTTTGTCCAGCAGCCCGGCCGAATCCGTGGGAATCGGAAGCATATATACTGTTTCGTCAAAACCCGTGTAGGCATTCAAATCCGCGCCGAACCTGACACCGGTTTTTTGCAGGAAATTGACAAGCTCATTTTTAGGAAAATTCGTGGTACCATTGAAATTCATGTGCTCCATAAAATGCGCCAGACCTTGCTGTGCATCGGTTTCAAGCACCGAACCTGCCTTGACGGCCAGCCGTAATTCTGCCCGGTTTTTCGGTTCGGTATTTTTCTTAATGTAGTAGGTCAGACCATTTTTCAGGCGTCCCATTTTAACGTCCGGATCGAGCGGGACCTTCTGGGTGGCCAGTGTTTGAGAAAATGAGGGATTTATGAGGAAAACTCCCAGTACTGTGACGTACAGAGCGACAAACGCCTTTTTCATTTTTCGAATTTTAATTTGATTGAATGGCGAGAAAGTTAACATAAATTATTGAATGCTTTCAGGGCATGCGAGGCCTTTAAAGTCCAGCCCATTATCAAATTTTATCTTCGACAGGTCTTTAAATGTGGTAATGCTATCCGTTTCTGTCACATCACCAAAGCCTTCGGTCCAGCCTGAGCCATTTTTCAAAAACACCACTTCCCGCCTCGATTCCATGCCCTCCGAAGAAAATGTATAGTTGGCAAGCAATGTGTCACCGCGCATTTTGCCTTTGATCTTGCCCTGATTTTTATCTTTCTCGAAAAACGCATAAGACAATTCGCCGGTCACAATGCTGTCCGAAAGATTGATATGCAGAAATGCGGAATCTTTTTTTGCCTTATAAATAAAGCATTCATAGCCCTGAACCGGTTTTTCGGTTTCCTGTTTCTCCGAGGTGGAGTCAGATTTGGTATTGCATGAAATAAGAAAAGCACTACAAATGCAGGTCAAAAGAAGGTATTTTATCATCTTGAAATTCGGGTTTTTTGAGAATTAAAGCTTGCCAAGATCTTCAAAAACATTTAAAACTGAAAGAACGGAAAAGCAAGTGAAGAATTATTGTCTTTCCACAGAATCCAGTCTGGTAATTTCAATCACCTCGATCGTCAGAAACCCGAATTCGTCGACCACTTTGCCGTAAATTTTGTAAACACCTTTCACCGAAAACTTAAATTTCGCAGCGACCGGCGGGAAATGTACCGTGTCGATAAAGTCGCCCCGCTGATCCAGAAAAGTGCCGAAATGCATGGTTTCACCTCGTGCCGTCCGTGTATTCTTTACCGCCACGAGATACCCATACTGAATGATCTCGCACCCGACATATTTGTGCAAATCCTGGCTCATGACGCTCGGCGGAAGCGGATATTTCAGCAATTCAAAAGGGCTGCAAAGCGGATATCCGAGTAATTCAATCTGGTCATAGGCGTCGTCGACCGGCGAAGAATGAAAGGTTGGCAATTCGAAATCCTTCACTTCGGTCTGGAAAAGATGCTTTTGCGGCGCCTTCACAGGCGTAGTACTCAGCCTGAAATGCGCTTTCCAAAGCAATGTTTTCTTATCAATCCCCGTAAAACGAAATGCGTCAATGCGGATCAAAATCGTCAGCTGCTCGATTGAAATGGCAACGCGATCAAGGAAATTGTTCATGGAAGTAAATTCCCCGTCAGCTTCCCGGGCCTCAATGATCCGCGCGATGGTTTTTTCTTCCATTTCGCTCAGAAATTGCATGCCCAGGTAAATGTTATTGCCTTCAATAATGGCTTGTGCAAAACTGTGGTTGACACAAGGCGGTAACACATTGGCGCCGAGCATTCTCGCCTCATGAATGTATAGTTCCTGCGCATAGAACCCGCCGCCATTATTGAGCACGGCTACCATGAATTCCAGCGGATAATAAGCCTTCAAAAACAAGGTTTGATAACTTTCGACGGCGTAAGACGCAGAGTGTCCTTTCGCAAAAGCATATCCCGCGAAGCTGGCGATCTGGTCCCAAATGTCCTGTGCCATCTTGGAATCATAGCCCAATTCATGGCAGTTGCGGAAGTATTTTCGTTTTACCCGGTCGAATTCTTCCCGACCGCGGAATTTCCCGCTCATCCCGCGCCGGATCACATCGGCCTCAGCCAATGTGAGTTTTGCGAAAAGATGCGCCACCTTGATCACGTCCTCCTGATACACCATAATGCCGTATGTTTCAGGCATTAACTTCATCAGTTCGGGATGCGCTTCTGCGCGTCGATCTTCATACCGGTGCCGTAAAATATACTCGCGCATCATTCCGCTTTTAGCCACGCCGGGGCGAATGATGGAGCTCGCCGCCACCAGTCCCAGGTAATTATCCACTTCCAGTTTCCGCAAAAGCATCCGCATCGCTGGCGACTCGACATAAAAGCAGCCGATACATTGCGCCTGTTTGATCAGGTTATTGATCCTCGGGTCTTTCTTGAATTTTTTTACGTCATCAATGTCTATTTCAGCTTCTTTCGGGCGGTTATAGCGGATAATTTCCAGCGTTTCCTTGATTTTCGCCAAGCCTCTTTGTCCAAGAATATCATATTTATTCAGTCCCACATCCTCCGCGATCACCATGTCAAACTGGGTCGTCGGGAAGCCTTTGGGCGGCAGGTCCGTGGCTGTAAAATAATGTATCGGCCGCTCGGATATCAGGATGCCGCCTGCGTGAATGCTCAGATGGTTGGGCTGGTTATTTTCCTGAAAATAGCGCGCGTATTTGAGGATCAGGGTGGCGTACTGGTCCAGCTTGTTCGGGTCATATTTGCCATCACTCAGCGCATCAATTTCGTAAGCCGGCAAACCAAAAACCTTCCCCAATTCTCTCACTGCCGCGCTGTGCTGGAAAGTGTTATAAGTCGCCAGCAGCGATGCCTGACCATTTTTACCGAATCTTTCGAATATATGCCGCGTCACATCTTCGCGGTCGCGCCATGAAAAATCAATGTCAAAATCAGGCGGGTTTTTGCGGTACAAATTCATGAACCGCTCGAAATACAAATCGAGCTCAATCGGGTCGACATTGGTGATATTGAGCAAATAAGCGATAATGCTGTTCGCGCCGCTTCCGCGCCCTACATAGTAATAACCTTTCCGGCGAGCATAGCTGGTAATGTCGTGGTTTACAAGAAAAAACGGGATATAGTTTTGTTTTTCAATGAGTTCCAATTCCATATTAAACCTGTCGAGAATGTCATCATTCACATTGGCCCCGTACCGGTAGCGCAGGCCGTCGCAAGCGAGCTGGTAAATGAGCTGGTAATCTTCCTGCCGGCTTTTGGTATAAAGCCGCAAGTTCTGATGTTCCCTTTCATCGCCAAATGTGAAGTGCACATGACATTCGGCCATGAGTTTTTCAGTGTTGTAAATAATATGGTCGACATCTTTGAAATGATATCGCAAGACTTTTTGCGGCATAATTTGTTCACCTTCCTCCGCTGTCGCCGACACTGGAAGTTTCGCTAGAAGCGTATTTTCCGAAATTGCCCGCAGCAAGCGGTGCGCATTAAAATCTTTCTTGGACCGAAAACTGAGCGGCTGCATAATCACCAGCTTGTCTCGGAATTTGAAAAGCGGTGAAAAGGGGATCCGCGTCAGGTCTTTGGTGGATACGCCGATATATTCATTGGGCAAAAGTAGTTGCCTGCCACTTCTCGCCAGTTTTTCAAAAGGATATATAAAGCTGACATTTTCCAGTTCAGCTGCCGGCGCCTCACTTGGAAGATCCTGTCCGGAATGCAGGTATCCCGACAGATACGCATTCATTTCCTGAAAACCCGTATTATTCCGTGCAATACCCACGAACTGCTGCTCGATCCCATTCCGGAAATCGACACCCACAATCGGTCTGATGTTATGCCGCGGCGCCATGCGAATAAAATTCAGGCAGCCGGATGTATTATTAATGTCAGTCAATGCCATATAGCCATACCCATTTTCGTGCCCCATCCGAAGCAGTTCCTCCTCGCTAATCATCCCATAACGAAGGCTAAAAAAAGAGTGACAGTTGAGTAGCATATTCTTAAAAAACGGACTAGTTACTAAGCATTCCGGTGGGCCGGGATCATGGGCGGCTCACCGTTAAATGGGTTGCCCATGCTGGCAATGTTGGGGATGCCGATGGTGGTGCCCCAACTTAAAATGGAGTTTCCGCGGTTATCGGTGCCGTACCGGTTTCTGATATAATCCATGGCCATATAAAGGTTCAGGCGTTCTTCTGTATCGTCAAATAGGTTGATCTGGTAATTTCCATTGACCAGGTCGCTGAAATGTACACCTACCAGCCTGACCATCATCCGGCGGTTGTGGAGCTGGTCAAACAACCTTTCGATTTGCGGAATTAATAAATGATCCGCGGATGTGTAGGGGATCTTCACCTGTTTTGAAACGGTATTAAAATCAGAATAGCGGATTTTGACAGAAACGCAGGAGGTTAATTTGTCACCGGTACGGAGCTGATAGGCCAGATTTTCGCCCATCGCGCGCAACATTTCCCGAATTCGCTTGATATCCCCGGTGTCTTTGCCGAACGTCCTTTCATTTGAAATGGATTTTCGCTCGTGAAAAGGTACGATCGGCGAGTTGTCCAACCCGTTTGCGCGGTTCCATAGCAGCGTACCGTTTTTGCCCAGTATCTGCGTCATCATTTCCACCGGCATTTCCTGGATCGTTTTAATGTATTTCACGCCCATATCGTACAGGATCTTATTCGTTTTTTCACCCACCATCGGGATCTTTTGTACGCGCATGGGTGCCAGGAAACTCTTTTCTGTTCCTGCATCTACTTTTCGCTGATTGTCGGGCTTGGCTTCTCCGGTGGCTACCTTGGACACGACCTTACTGGTGGAAAGCCCGAACGATATAGGGAGACCACTCTCTTTTTTAATGCGGGTCCTGAGGTCTGATGCGATCTGGAAACTATTGAAAAACTTATCCATGCCAGATAAATCTGCGTAAAACTCGTCAATGCTCGCTTTTTCAAAAACAGGGACTGTTTGACTGATAATCTCGGATACTATTTTGGATTCTTTGGAATAAATGCCCGCCTCGCCTTTGATCACGATCGCCTCGGGACACAGGTTACGTGCCATTTTCATGGGCATGCCGGAATGCACACCGAATGTCCGCGTCTCATAACTGCACGCCGCAACCACGCCCCGGTCGCCGGTGCCGCCCACCAGCACTGGCTTTCCGCGCAAGCGGTCATCGTGTTTTCGCTCAACGGATACAAAGAAAGTATCCAGGTCCATGTGTAAAATAGTACGATCCATTGGAATATTTACTAATTGATGGATTAATTCCAAATATATGGAACATATCCATGAGTTTAAAGGAATTATTCCAAAATATTTTCTATCTTTGAAAAGTGTTTATGTATCGATCTTTTTTACAATTCGGAGAGTCAGGATGCAAATCGAGGAAGAATTCAAACGTTTCAAGCAGGTTAGGGAAGAATTAGGTTTAACGCAATCAGGTTTTGCTGATGAGCTGGGCATCGGCGCCACCACAGCCGACATTGAGCGCGGCCGGACCCGCATTCCTGGTCAGGCAGTGAAGGAGCTTTTAAAAAAATACCATATCAATCCGCTCTGGCTTTTCGGCGACAGTGCGCAGAAACATTTATACTCTGATAAAGTTTCGGTTACGCCAAAGGTAGTCACAGTGGATAATGCTGGTAAAGAGAACATTGTGCTGGTTAATGCAAAGGCTGCCGCCGGTTATCCTAATAATATCGGTGATGCGCAGTGGTTCGAAAGCCTGCCTGCATTCAGTATCCCGCTTCCGGAGTTCCGTAATGCTACATTCCGCGGTTTTCAGGTAGATGGCGATAGTATGCAGCCAGCGCTACATTCTGGTGAATGGATTGTTGGAAAGGCGCTGGATGACTGGGATAACCTCAGCAGCAAGCAAATGTATGTGGTGGTGACGGTCGATAGTATTCTCGTCAAAAAGATCCAGAAAGAGGCCGATTCCCAGTTCATCAATCTCATTTCACTCAATCCGGAATACATGCCCATCCGCGTCGACCGCAATGATATCCGGGAAATCTGGCTCGTCAACAGTAAGTTGACCTTTGATCTGGAATCAGGCGGTAAGGAAGTAAGTCTGCAGGGATTGTATCAGGAAATGAAGGAGATGCGGGCGGAGATGAAGAAGCTGGTGAAGGGGTAATATTCCTAAACCTCTTCCGCAATCAACTGCTTCTCATATAACTCCTTATAAGCACCATTCGCAGCCATCAATTCGGCGTGGGTACCTAGTTCGACGATTTTGCCTTCGTCGAGGACGACGATGCGGTCGGCGAGTTTGGCGGAGGAGACGCGGTGGGAGATGATCACGGAGGTGCGTTGGTCCATGATGCGCTTCATATTGTTGAGGATGATGTTTTCGGTGTTGGTATCGACGGCGGAGAGGCAATCGTCCAATACAAGAATTTTGGGGTCCCTGGCAATGGCGCGGGCGATGGATAGTCTTTGTTTCTGGCCTCCCGACAACGTGATGCCTCTTTCTCCCAGCACAGTGTCATATTGCTGAGGGAAGTCGATAATGTTGTTGTAAAGGTCGGCGTCCTTTACAGCCTGCTCAATGCGGTCGAATGGCATGTCCAGCGTGCCGAAACGTACATTGTTTTGAATTGAATCTGAGAAAAGGAACACATCCTGCGGCACATATCCGATCTGGCGGCGGTATGCATGGACGTCGTAATCTTTCATCGGAATGTCATCGATCAGGATTTGACCGGCGGTTGGATCGTAGAGCCGACAGAGCAAATGTGCCAAAGTACTTTTGCCTGAGCCGGTTGTTCCTAGAATCGCGACCGTTTCTCCTGATTTTATTTCCAGATCAAAATTTTCCAGTGCATGGATGCCTGAGTCGGGGTAGACGAATTCTACATTTTTGAATGTGATCTTGCCTTCAAGCGTTTTTGTAACATTTTTCTCAGAAACCAATGTTGTTTTTTCATTCAAAAACTCATTGATACGGGCTTGTGACGTAGCAGCCCGCTGAATCTGGCTTGTGGTCCAGCCGAGCGCCATCACGGGCCAGGTCAGGATATTGACATATAAAATGAACTCGGTAATGTTTCCGGGCGTAAGGTTACCGCTGATAATTTCCTGCCCGCCGACATAAATCACGAGAATATTACTGAGACCGATCAGCAACATAATGATCGGATAAAAGAAAGCATCGACTTTGGTGAGTTTCAAAGACCTTACCTTAAATATTTCCGCCTCTTTCTGGAAATTGGTAAATGAATGTTTTTCTTGCACAAATGACTTGATCACCCTGATCCCCGAAAATGCTTCCTGCACATAAGTTGACAGGGCGGAAAGTTGCTTCTGGATCTCCTGCGAGCGTTTCATGATCATACTGTTGACCACATATACACTGATTGATAATACAGGCAACGGCAACAAAACATAGAATGTCAGCTTGGCGCTGACGGAAATCATGTAGGAAATCACCAGGAAAAAAAGCACGATCAGGTTGATTCCGTACATTAAAGCGGGACCCACGTAAATCCGTACGTTACTGACATCTTCGGAAATCCGCGCCACCAAGTCCCCTGTACTATGTCTGCGGAAAAAGGAAGCGGGAAGTGTCTGATAATGTTGGTAAATGTCGTTTTTCAAGGCAAACTCAATGTGCCGGGACATCACAATGATCGTCTGCCGGACCAGGAACAAAAAGATCCCTTTCAGCAGCGCCATCACGAGTATCAGCAGTCCGTAAAGCAAAATGCTGAACGCAAAAATGTCATACATTTCGGTTTGCAGGGAAACGCCTTTAAAGAGGTAATAAATGTCCAGTGTTTCGATCACCAAATCCAGCGCGTAACGTACCAGCTGGGCCGGGATAATGCCGAAAAGATTGGAAATAACGGTAAAAACGATCCCCAGAATGAGATACCACTTGTATTTCCAGAAGTACTTGTTGAGGTACTTTAATGCCTTCACCAGTGAATGTTTTAAGCCGGGAGTGATTGACTATCTAAAGCGAACATCCTATTTCTTCAAAACGTTGCAAAATCGAAAGCCGCTATTTCATTTTTTCGATTATGAACAAAATAGTCTAATTTTGCGGTCAATTTTAAACAATATTGCGAGGTACACAGAACAGCCTTGCCTATATACAGACTCGTTCTTTGATTTACTGTACCTTTTATCAAACTAGTGTTTCCGGCTTATGCTGAATAGAAGATTATTGAGGACAAAAGCGGTTCAGGCGCTTTATGCAAGACAACTGACAACCGATGCGAACCGGTTACTGGCGCTTGACAACATTGATGAAGCTTTTGCGCCGGATTTGAATTCCATGGAACCCCAAAACAGGCCAGCGCTGGCGGGGATGAAAAGGTTGGCGGGCATGACGCTGGATGAGCTGATAAAAAACGGCAAACCAAATGAAGATGAGGAGCTTCCCGACAAAGTAATCCGGGTGGCGACTAGTGCTTTTGAAGCTTTTAAAAGACAGACCGCGGCGGACGGTGAGAAGATGGTAAGGCGCGTTTTGAATGAAACGGAATCCATTTACTCGGAATTTATAAGAGTGATTTCCATGCTGATAGAAATGTCGCACCAGGCGAAAATCGACAGGGAAAGAAGGTATGATGACCCGGAATCGCCTTTTCCCAAAGACTCGGGACTCGATACAAACAGGGTTATCAGTGTTTTAATTGCTGATAAAACCCTGGAAGAAGAAATTATCAGAAGCGGCGTAACCTGGGGGAATGATATGAACCTGATCCGCAAAGTATACCGCGAGGCGCTTCGTAAGGACAGTGAATATGAAGCTTATTGCAAACAGGCGTCCCACTCTCCGGAAGAAGACCAGGCGATTGTCCAGCACATTTTAAGACAGATTATCCTGAAACATGAGGTTCCGCTGGACTATTTCGAGCAGCGCGACCTTTACTGGGCCGACCACAGCGAGCTGATCAGGAGCCTGGCTATCAAAACATTAAAATCCGCAGATCATAGCCATACATTCCAACTGGCGCCTTTGACAAAAGACTGGGAAGAGGATCGTGCCTTTGTGGAAGAGCTTTGCCGGATCGTGGTGGCAGAGGGTGATCAATACGATGTATACCTGGACGAGCAACTGAAAAACTGGGAGCTGGAAAGGGTAGCTTTGGTGGATTTGATCATTTTAAAAACAGCATTGGCCGAACTGATACATTTTCCGGGCATACCTGTAAAAGTGACGATCAACGAGTTTATTGAAATAGCAAAAAGGTACAGTACCCCAAAAAGTGGTAAGTTTGTAAATGGCGTCCTGGACGTTCTTTCTGTCAAACTGGCCAAGGAAGGCATCATTAGAAAAAGTGGCCGGGGGTTAATTGACAATAAATAATAAAGCCCGAAGCAACCGTTTTACAATGGAATAGTTTTTGGGATAATGCCAGATAACGGACATGCCTAAGGCCTTTGCCGCGGCAAAAACTTAAAGAAATCATGAGTAAAACCAGTAATAGTTTAATCGCTTTCCTGACGGGGTGTGTAACGGGTGCAGCATTGGGTGTTTTATATGCTCCCGACAAAGGCGAAGTGTTACGCACGCAGCTGACCTACAGGTTGTCTAAATACCGGGAAAAATTGCAGGAGGTGGTTCAGGACCTTGTAGACAAAAAAGACCAGCCCGATAATTTTTCGAGAAGCGAAGGTGAGAGGGTTGTGAATGATGCACGCGAAAAAGCTGAAAAGCTGTTGGAAGACGTGGACAGGCTCATGGCTCAGATCAAAGGGCAAGCCAGTTAAGCAACCAACATGATGAAACTCAGATCCATTTTGATGCTATTGGGGATTGCACTGGCATTTTCCAATTGTTCGAAAGAGAGAAAGGACGAACAAAAACAGGCGGATGCAAAAATGCCTGTTTTTGCTTTAATTGATAGTGCTTCCTACGATTTCGGAACAATCCAGGAAGGGGCTGTTGTGGAGCACGATTTCAAATTCCGCAACGACGGCGAATATCCGTTGATCCTCAATAATATTACATCTTCCTGCGGCTGTACCACGCCCGAGTGGCCTAAGGAGCCGATCGGTCCGAAACAGACTTCAAGCATTAAAGTGCGTTTTGACAGCAAAAATAAATCGGGCCCGCAGGTGAAAACCATCACGGTTTATGCCAATACCGAGCCTGCCTACTCAGAATTAAGACTTCGCGGCATTGTGAATGCGGTTCCCAAGCACGAAACAAAAAACTAACTTACTAATCCATCTATTACAATGACATTCTCTCTATTAGCACAAGCAGCAGCAGGCGGTTCGCAAGCCATGATCTACCAGGTAATTATGTGGGTAGGTATCATTGGCGTATTTTATTTTTTCATGATCCGTCCGCAGCAGAAGAAGCAGAAGGAGCAAAAAGAGCTTCTTACTAACTTGAAAAAAGGTGATCAGGTTGTGACGATTGGCGGTATTCACGCCAGGATTTACACCGTTGAAGAAACAACAATTACACTGGAACTGGATAAAGGTGTTAAACTAACTGTTGATAAATCTGCCGTTTCGCGCACGATAGCAGCAGCCTAATAAAATTTCAATTTTTGTCGTGAGTTACGTTCCACCAAACCAAAACAGAATCAAAACTTTCCTGGGCTGCCTGCTGGCCGCATCTTTCTTTTGGTTAATGAATGTGCTGAACAAGGATAATTATTCACTAAAACTGAATTATCCGCTGTCCATCGAATACGATAACTCGGCATTTGTTTCCATGAAGCCGCTTCCGCGGCAAATTTCGGTGAATGTTTCGGGCGATGGTTGGAGCCTGCTTCAAAAATCGTGGCTGAATTTCAATGCTAACCCGGTTGTATACAGAGTTCAGAATCCCAATAAAGCAAGTGTCATTAATTCGACGGCGCTGGCAGACCAGGTGAATGAAATGTTCCCGAACCTGCGCGTCAACTATGTCGTCGCGGATACATTTGAGCTGAATTTTGAGCCCAAAATCCGGAAAATTATTCCGATTCGGGTGGATAGTGCGAATATTAACATTCGCGAAGGATATGTGATATCCAGTTTCATCAATGTTTCTCCCAGTCTGATTTCCGTCGACGGGCCGGTTTCATTGGTGAAGCTTTATCCCGATACCATCCATGTGTCGGTTCCAACTCCAAAAATTCAGAATAACTACGACGAAAGCCTGCCGATCCCGCTGCCGGTATCCCCGCTTGTGGAAGTAAGTCACCGGGATGTTTTCATCAGTTTCGAGGTGGCACAATATCTTCAGGCACCGCCCTTGTAATGTAAATCCTTCATTTTATGGTTAGGTCAAAGCCTCTTCAAATTGGTGTTACCGGTGGAATTGGTTCTGGGAAATCTATGGTTTGCCAGTTATTTGCGTGTCTGGATATTCCTGTTTACCAAGCCGACAGCCGGGCCAAGTGGCTGAGTAACTATCATGTTGAGGTTAGAAGGCAAATTGTTGAATTGCTTGGGCCTCAGGCATATAATGACCAAGGTTTGTACGATACGACTTATGTGGCGTCGCAGGTTTTTCAGAATGAAACATTACTAAAACAGCTCAACGCAATTATACACCCAGCCGTGATGCGCGATACCAATGAATGGGTTGAGCGAAATGCTACGTCGCCTTATGTGGTAAAAGAAGCGGCGATTATGAATGCAGCGGGACAGGGCAATTCTCTGGATTATGTAGTGGTGGTCGATGCACCGGTAGAGCTGCGGGTGCAGCGAATTTTACAAAGAGACCGGCGCACCGAGCAGGAAATCAGGGCAATCATCACCAGGCAGGTGTCAGATGAATCGAGGCGGGGAATTGCTGATTTTGTGATAACTAACGACGAGTCTTCCCGGCTGATCCCGCAGGTACTTGACCTGCATCAGATTTTTCTTGGTAAAAGAAAGGTTGTTTAGAAATCAACATCCAGCCCTAAAGCCTGCTTTAATTCCAGCAGGTAAGGGTTTTTCTCAGCCATATAATTGAATTTTTCAGCCGGTGTGTAGGGTAACCGATTTACTTCCTGAGGCGCCACCCTTGGGTTAATGTCAAGCTTTGGCGCATTAATACGGCTTTTCAGGTAACCCAATAAATCATACCTCACATTTTGAATCGCTTCCTGCTGATGTGTATTGTCCAGCGCGATTTCAATTGTCAAACCGTCGAGTTTGATTTCCCTTCTCAGTGAAATCTCCTCAGTCGTGGAGTTGCCTGCCTGCTTCCGTTTTTCTGCGAAATCGTACCAATGTTTTTGCAATACTTCAAAAGACAGTTCCTCTTTTCTTACACCATTCGTGAAATTTTGTGCGTTTTCCTGAGTTTCGGAAACGGCTGTTTCCTTCCTTTCCGGAGTTGAAATAGCAGGTGCTGCATTTAAGGAAATGGTTGTCCTCAGCCTTGAAGAGGCAGGTGGCTGTATAGCAGCAGTTGGCGCCGCGCTCTCGTTTCCGTTTTGAATGTTCGGAGCAGCGCCGTTTTCAGGGATAGTAGGAGTTACTGTGTTAGGCTGGGGTTCAGGCTCAACTTTTTTTTTTGCCGTTTCATCAACGGCGGCAAGTGAATCGAGCTGTAAAATCTGCGGGAGACTGGCCAATTTCATGAGGCAAAGCTCAACATGCAGCCGCTGATTCTTGGCCGATTTATAATTGATATCACATTGCCCGGTAATGCTAAGCGCCGAGAGCAAAAAGCTCATGTCCGCCATCGCGGACTGCTCCTGGTACTTTCTTTCCGCGGATTCCGAAACCTGCAAAAGTGAAATCGTGGCAGGATCTTTCCCCACCAGCAAATTTCTGAAATGTTCCAGCAAGCCGACTACAAACAAATGTCCGTCAAAACCTTTTCGCAGAATTTCGTCAAATAAAACCAGCGATTTGGCAATGCTGCCGGAAGTAAGGGCGTCGGTGATTTTGAAGTAATAATCGTAGTCCAGAATGTGCAGGTTTTCCAGGACGGCCCCGTAAGTCAGCTGGTTATCTGTTGAAAATGTTACGTTCAAATCGAACATGGAGAGCGCATCACGGAGACCGCCATCCGCTTTTTGTCCGATCAGTTCCAACGCTTCTTTTTCAGCTGTGATGCCTTCTTTTCTGGCAATATCAGCTAAGTGATAAGCGATATCCCGCGACTGAATTCTGTTGAAATCAAAAATCTGGCAGCGCGAAAGAATGGTCGGCAGGATCTTGTGCTTTTCAGTCGTAGCAAGGATGAAAATAGCGTAGCTCGGTGGCTCCTCCAACGTCTTCAAAAAAGCATTGAAAGCCGCCTGTGACAGCATGTGCACCTCGTCAATAATGTAGATCTTATAGTTGCCGGTCTGGGGAGGATAACGCACCTGATCGATCAGGTTACGGATATCCTCCACGGAGTTGTTAGAGGCAGCATCCAGCTCGTGAATGTTGAAGGAGGCATTGTTCTGGAAGCTCACGCAGGACTCGCATTCGCCGCACGCTTCTACGTCATCTCCCAGGTTTTGGCAGTTGATTGTTTTGGCCAGAATCCGCGCGCAGGTCGTTTTTCCAACCCCTCTCGGCCCGCAGAAAAGGAAAGCCTGAGCGAGGTGATTGGTACGGATTGCGTTTTTTAATGTGGTAGTGATGTGCGACTGTCCAACGACGGAGTCAAAGGTAACCGGGCGGTATTTTCTGGCTGAAACAACGAAATGATCCATGATGCAAGATACTTCCGTGCACTGGATTTTCAAAGCTGCTATCTGGTGACGAGCGGGTAAACGCGGACGTAGTCCACCTCCATTTTTTGTGGGAAAATGCTGTCATCCAGGCCTTTTTGTCCACCCCAGTTTCCACCTACAGCAATGTTTAAAATCAAATGAAAAGGTTTGTCAAAAGGCCATTCCGCCCACTGGTAACCCGGCTGTTTTTCGAACTTGAAATAGGCATTTCCATCGACCAAAATCGTAACCGTCTCGGGCGTCCACTCGCAGGAATAGACGTGAAATGCGGTGGAAGCATTTGTAACCAGCACATTATTGCCTTTATTGGTATGGATCACGTGGTTGAAAGCTTTGGTATGAATGTTACCATGCACCCGGTCCTGATCAAACCCGACGTGTTCCATAATGTCAATCTCGCCATTATCAGGCCAGCCGTGATTGCCATAATTATTTTCGCTGAACAACATCCAGATGGCCGGCCACGTGCCCAAACCAGTCGGCAGCTTCGCCCGAATCTCAAACTTCCCATACAGGAAATCCCCTTTCCCTTTCGTAACCAGCCGCGCCGAGCTGTAATTCTGCTTTCCGGACTTTTCCTTGATGACCGTAATGATCAGATTACCATTCTCAACCTGCGCATTCTCAATCTTATCCGTATAATTTTCCAGCTCATTATTCCCCCAGCCATCGTCTCCGAGCGCATAGCCCCACTTGGTAGCATCAGGTTTGCCGGAGTAGTTGAATTCGTCCTGCCAGGAAGGCGTGGCTGCGAATTCGTAAACGGAAGATTTTGGGGTTTGAATGGATTGGGAACAGCCTGTAAGAATACTTACGCATGTTAGCAAGAATGCCAGTAATAGACGATCCATTATTTTATCGATTTGGCTGACGATTGTCGAAAATTTTTGATAAGTCGACCGTTTTTAAGGCTTCATTTAGTTCGTTTACTTTCTTCTGAACAATCTGTTCACCCGTCAATTTTGGAGCGGTGCTCTTTTTTGATGTTTTCATATCCTTTTTCTAATTAGATAAAAGTCGTAGTCCCGATCAACTTCGTAGAGGCTTATATTCCCTCTGTTCATACCTAAAATTACGAATCTTTCTGAAATCGCGGCCAATTCTCTGCTTATCGCAATTCTATATAATCTTTGTCTTCTTTCATCGCTACCCCTGAATGAAATGACAGAAGTGGTGTGAACGTTTAAAAAGTGGTCGATTATTTTGAATACGGTCGCCAACACATTTTTTAGATCCCCATTGTTGCTTTCTGAGATATCACTTAACTCGAAATTTTCAGACTCGTCTAGTAATGCCAAATTGAAAATACGATCATCAGCCGATTTTGTAATGAGTACTACTTTTGTGATTTTCCTCCGCTCACTGACACTAACAAATTCATAACGAAGCTCATGGCGGACAAGCGCAAATGGATAAGAAATTTCCTGCATAAATAGTGGCTGGCTAGCGTGTGTGACAATTGTACCAAACATAGAACATTTTAAACAAAACTTAAAACCAGGCGGATCATCGGGTGGAGGTGTTAGTTTTGTGAAGCAGGACCAATTTCAACGATATGAAAGATATTAAGTTTATTACCGAGGTGAATGTCAAGGTTTCGGAGCAGAAGCTGGACCACCGGTCCCGGATTATGACGATGGGCTCGTGTTTTGCGGAGGTGCTTGGGAGTCAGCTTGGGCAGTATAAATTTAATGTTCTGAACAATCCTTTCGGGACGGTCTTTAATCCGCTAACGATCTGTAAAATATTGGATTACGCTTTACAGGATAAGTCGCCGGACAATGATTTATATTTGCAGAATGCTGACAAAATCTGGCTCCATCATGACTTTCATTCTTCACAGTGGGCGGCGAGTAAAGAATCGCTGGCGGCTGGTTTAATTGAAAAATTAAAAGGGGTAAAAGCCTATTTGAAAGAGGCAAATGTGCTGGTGATCACATTAGGAACAGCCTACGCCTACCGTTATAAACGTGCCAATCAGATTATTGGTAACTGTCACAAAGAACCTGCCGATCGGTTTGTAAAAGAACTACTGCATCCTGAGCAAATCAGCATTGCGCTCGAACCTTTGATCCAAAAGTTGCTGATACATCGCCGCGACCTAAGGATCATCCTTACGGTCAGTCCTGTACGACATACGAAAGATACATTGACATTAAACCAAGTAAGTAAGTCAACATTGCGGCTGACTTGCCACCGACTTTCCGAAAAATACAGGCACATCAGTTATTTCCCAGCATATGAAATTATGCTCGACGAGTTGCGTGATTACCGGTTTTATAATGAAGACCTTATCCATCCAAACAAAATCGCCGAGGACTACATTTTCAACAAATTTGCGCAGTCAAATATCGCTGCCGGGTCGCTGGAATTCATGAAACAATGGGACGGAATCATGCACAGCATGCTCCATCGGCCGCAGCATGGAGAGACGCCCGGTTACCACAAAATGTTGCAATCTGTTCTTGACAAGCTGCATTCCATATCGGGAGGAATCGATGTTTCCAGAGAGACTACGCAGATTGAAGAAAGGCTCGCGCAATTTCCTATTTGATTTTCAAACTCATTGGCAGCATTTGTTGTTGCATAGAATTAAATACGCGTCCTCAACCAGTATAATGGGAGAATTTACAACCAATAAAGAAAAGGTCTTACAAGCATTAAGCACCGTCGAAGAGCCGGATCTTAAGAAGGATTTGGTAACCCTGGGCATGATCCAGGATGTGGAAGTCGGTGTGAATCAAGTCAGTTTTACGGTGGTTTTGACCACGCCTGCCTGCCCCCTTAAAGAACTGATCCGTCGCAACTGCGAAGCCGCCATCCACGAACATTTAAGTCCGGATGTGGAGGTGAAAATCAAGCTGACAGCCAATGTTACCACTACGCGCCATACGGGGCCGCTGATTCCCGGCGTGAAAAATGTGATTGCGATTTCATCCGGTAAAGGTGGGGTAGGTAAGTCTACCGTGACTGCGAACCTTGCGATGGCATTGCACCGATCGGGTGCGAAAGTGGGGATCATCGATGCCGATATTTCGGGGCCTTCTATACCATTAATGTTCGGTGCGGAAGATATGCAGCCGACCATTACACCCAAAGACGGCAAAAACTACATTAACCCGATCCGTCAGTACGGCATTAAAATGATCTCGATCGGGTTTCTGACGCCGCCGGATAGTGCGGTAGTTTGGCGTGGACCGATGGCCAGCCAGGCACTGCGGCAGTTTTTCGCAGATACGGATTGGGGCGATCTTGATTATTTGTTGATCGATCTTCCTCCCGGCACGAGCGACATTCACCTGACATTGGTCCAGACGGTTCCGGTAACCGGCGCCGTGATTGTGACAACCCCGCAAAAAGTGGCGCTGGCCGATGCGATTAAAGGTATGTCCATGTTCAAGCAGCCGCAGATCAGCGTGCCGATTTTGGGTGTAGTTGAAAATATGGCTTGGTTTACACCAGAAGAGTTGCCTGATCATCAGTATTTTATATTTGGACAAGGTGGCGGACAGCAGCTGGCCGACAAATTCGAGGTGCCTTTGCTTGGCCAGATTCCGCTGGTTCAGGGGATCCGGGAGGCCGGGGATGAAGGCCGGCCAGCGGTGATGAATACCAATCCGATTGTGAATGATGCTTTCCGGGATGCTGCCGAGTCGCTGGCGCAGCAGGTGGCGATCAGAAATGCTTCGCGGGAGAGGACAAAACCGGTCGAGATCCAGGTCTGACCGAAGTACGCAGAATTTGATTTTTTGAATATAATCGTGCATATTAGCACATAGATTTTTGTAAAAAATGGATTCAAAAGAAAAAACAATAGAACTTATAGAGCAGGCGCTCGAAACGGTGCGTCCTTATTTGCATGCGGACGGTGGGGATGTAAAGTTCATTGACCTGACGGACGATATGATCGTGAAATTGGAATTGCAGGGTTCTTGTCAGAGCTGCCCGATGAGCGCGATGACGTTCCGGGCCGGTTTGGAAGAATCCATCAGAAAAGCGGTTCCCTACGTCAGTAAGGTAGTTTCAGTGAATGTTCCGGAGCTTGCATAAGGCTTAGCAATAATATTTTAGATAAATGAAAAGAGCAGTTCTCGGTATCGGGAGCTGCTTTTTTTGCTTAAAAATCTGCGGCCGGAAGTGGAGAAATTCCTTACTCTTAAATTAGTGGCTTATATTGCAGGAATGATTTAAATGCGTTTATCCCGGAATTTTTAATATGCGTATCGGAATTTTTTTTGGAGGTCCATCCCGCGAGAGGGAGATTTCATTTGCAGGCGGCAAGACGGCTTTTGAGTACCTGGATAAGTCTCTTTTTGAACCGGTTCCGGTTTTTGTAGACAGTTTCGGCCGGTTTATTTTGCTTGAAAAAGAGCTGATGTACTCCACCGAAATCCGCGAATTCTATCCGCCCAAGTCAATTCAGAAGGATACATTTAAAACATACATTGAATCATTCCCAGAGTTGGCCAAGGAGCCTATTCCGTCGGAAATCGGCGTTTTGCTAGATCCTGCAAGATTTCAAGATTACTTCGATTTCGTGTTCCTCGCCATGCACGGCCCTGATTGTGAGGATGGTGCGATCCAGGGTTTGCTGGAATGGTATAAAGTTCCTTACAGCGGGCCAGGTTTGATGGGTTCTGCGGTGGGTATTGATAAAATTTTGCAAAATGAAATGATCCGGCTGGTCAATGGACAGGAAAAGAAAAGCTGGACATTGACTTATGATAAATGGCTACCGAGAGAATATCCGATTCTTTTTCAGGTACTTAAAAAACATTTGGGCTTGCCGCTGGTAATCAAAGCGCCGCATCAGGGTTCGTCGATCGGGGTGGCTATTGTGAAGGAAGATTCGCTGGAAGAGTTTGTGGCTGCTGTGAACCAATGTTTTTTTCAAATCGAATTAAATGCGGATACCTGGAAATCGCTGGATAGTGCCGAGAAACAAGCCTGGGGCCAGAAAGTGGCTAATCTAGATGAAGGAATCGGTTTTCCTGTTGTTTTTGAAGGAGATACAATTTACCATCCTGCCGATTTGATCTCGAAACTTGATACTTTTTTTGCTGCCGGAAATTCCGAAGCATTTTTGAGCAGCCTCAATAGTGAAGATCAGGTTTTGATCGAAGAATTCATTGAAGGCCAGGAGTTTTCCTGCGGCTGCATCCAGTTTGATGGCGGAAAACCGCTGGCCCTACCACCGAGCGAGGTCATCAAAATGGTCAAGGTTTTTGATTTTAATGCAAAATACAAACCGGGTGCCAGCCGGAAACGCATTCCAGTAGATACTTCTCTTGAAAAAAATCAGGAAATACGGAAGGTGATCGCGGACGTTTTCGAGCAGCTTGGTATCACGGTTTGTGCCCGTATCGACGGCTTTTTAACGCCCGACGGCACGATCCTGCTCCACGATCCCAATACGATTCCGGGCATGTCGCCGACTTCTTTTATTTTTAAACAAATGGCAGAAATCGGCCTGAATGTTACCCAGGCACTGACTTATCTTGTCAGGCAATCGATCAGGGAAAGAATTCGGATCGGCAAAAATACCTGGCAGCTGAGGAGCTTGCTGGCTACTTTGGACGAACAGATTGCGGCCAACAATTCAATCATTAAACCAGAGGAAATCGTCTCTTTCGGCGCTACCGACGAGGAATATCAGCAGGCGAGGCTCAAATACGGGCAGCTGAATGCGCAAGGAAAAGTTACGCCGGTGCCGGTTCTGAAAGCTTCGGATGGTAAGTCTTACAAATTGACTAATCCGCTGATGTTCAAGGAATATGTGTCGGATGTAGAGGCTTTGCTGCATGAAGAAAGACATCCTTTGCTGGTAGAAACTTCTCAAAAAGCGGCAGCACTCACGGAATTTTATGCGGGCGCAGTATCCTATGACATAAGTGTTTATCCGGATATTTCTTCGGCGGCATTTACCTCCTAATGTCGTAGATTTAATTCTTTATTCATTCCTATCGAAAATTTATAGTTAATGGCACACGGCGCTGAGAAAGTTAGACTAAGTCTGCAGAAGGAAAATAAGGGCTGGAAAAAGTGGGGCCCCTATCTCTCCGAGCGGCAGTGGGGAACAGTGAGGGAGGATTATAGTGGAAACGGTGACGCCTGGAACTACATTACCCATGAAATGGCCCTGTCGAAAGCATATCGCTGGGGTGAAGATGGTATCGCAGGTTTTTCTGATAATAAGCAACATATATGCCTCTCTTTCGGGTTTTGGAACCATAAGGACAAAATTTTGAAAGAGCGGATTTTTGGTTTGACCAACCGCGAGTCCAACCACGGCGAGGATGTGAAGGAAATGTATTATTATCTGGATAGTACGCCGACGCATTCTTATACCAAAATGCTTTACAAATATCCGCAGCAGCTTTTTCCTTATGATAAGCTGCGGCAGGAAAATGGCCGGCGTGGGAAAGCGGACCAGGAATATGAAATCATGGACACGGGTGTGTTCGATAACAATGATTATTTCGATATTTTTATCGAACACGCCAAGTCCGACGAGGAGGATATCCTCATGAAAGTGACCGTATTCAACCGCGGTACAGAGGATGCGCCAATCACCGTTTTGCCGACCATTTTATTCAGAAATACCTGGTCTTGGGGTTACGAGGCATTCAATTACAAGCCGATCATGAACGGGATTTCAAACCGGCTGATCGAAGTGACCCACCGCAAGCACGGTAAGTACAATCTGTATCTGGATAATGCCGACGAGCTGCTGTTTTGCGAGAACGAAACCAACTTCAAGAAACTGTACGGTACGGCCAATAATACGGCTTATCCCAAAGATGGGATCAACGATTACATTGTCAGCTCGGGCAAAAGTAACACCGTCAATCCGAACCATATCGGTACCAAAGCATCCGCGCGATTTACCAAAACCATCAAGGCGGGCGAGAGCGCAACTTTCAGGATGCGCTATGTAAACCACACGATATCAGAGCCTTTTGGTGGTTTTGAAGATATGTTTGCCAAAAGGATCCGCGAAGCCGATGAATTTTATGATGACATCCAGCGGGATGTTACGGATGCGGATCTTCGGTCGATCCAGCGCCAGGCTTATGCCGGTATGTTGTGGAGCAAGCAGTTTTATTATTACAATGTTTACGAGTGGCTGAAAGGCGATCCTGCGCAGCCAGGGCCAAATCAGGGTAGAAAATGGGGGCGGAATTCGGGATGGAAGCATTTATATGCGGCCAACATTATCTCGATGCCAGATAAATGGGAGTATCCTTGGTTTGCGGCCTGGGATTTGGCTTTTCACTGCGTACCGCTGGCGAGGCTGGATGCGGATTTTGCCAAAAGACAGTTGGAAATCCTGCTCCGGGAATATTATATGCACCCGAATGGTCAGATTCCGGCTTATGAATGGAATTTCTCGGACGTCAACCCGCCTGTCCACGGCTGGGCTACCTGGAAAGTGTATGAGATTGATCGTGAGCAAAATAATGGCGTCGGCGACATTCAGTTTCTGGAAAAAATATTCCACAAGCTGCTCCTGAATTTTACCTGGTGGGTTAATCAGAAAGACGATACGGGAAATAACATTTTCAGCGGTGGCTTCCTTGGATTGGATAACATTGGCGTATTCGACCGCTCGACGCCGATGCCTTTTGGCGGAAAATTGCAGCAGGCCGATGCGACCGGCTGGATGGCGATGTACACCTTGAATATGCTCCGGATTTCGGTCGAAATTGCGCTGGTGCATCCGGTCTACCAGGATATGGCGTCTAAATTTTTCGAGCACTTCCTGCATATTGCGGGCGCGATGGAATCTATCGGCGGCAAAAATTCGTCGATCAGTCTCTGGGATGAGGAAGATCAGTTTTATTATGATGTTATCCACATTCCAAATGGTCAGAGCATTCTTTTGAAAGTCCGCTCGATTGTTGGTTTGATACCTTTATTCGCAGTTGAAATCCTTGATCCTCAGAATCTTGATAAACTACCCATGTTCAAGCGACGGGTAGAGTGGGTTTTGGCAAACCGTCCGGATCTGGCGAGGCTGATATCGCGCTGGTTTGAATCTGGTAAAGGTGAAAACCGCCTGTTGTCGATTCTGCGCGGTCACCGGATGAAAATGATCATGAAAAGAATGCTTGATGAGAGCGAATTCCTTTCTGATTATGGAGTGAGGGCATTGTCCAAATACCATGAGCAGAATCCATACAAGTTTTATATCAACGGTGAAGTTTTGCAGGTCGATTACACGCCGGCCGAGGCATTGACCGACATTATGGGTGGAAATTCCAACTGGCGCGGCCCGATCTGGTTCCCGCTGAACTACCTGATTTTTGACTCACTGATGAAGTTCCACGCGTATTATGGCGAGGATTTTATGGTGGAGTATCCAACCAATTCCGGCAACCTGGCGACCATTAAAGATGCTGCCATGGCGATCGCATGTCGCTTAATCGATATTTTCAAAAAGGATACAGAAGGCAACCGGGCGGTGTATGGTCAGGATATGCGGATGCAGAAAGATGATAATTTCAATGACCACGTGCTTTTCTATGAATATTTTCATGGAGATAATGGTCGCGGCTGCGGTGCCAGTCACCAGACAGGCTGGACGGGTCTGGTAGCCGAGTTGATCCTCAAAACTGCCCATGAAACTTCCAAGGAAAAAGCACAGGCGGAACTGGAAATAAGCAAATAATTGAAGTATAAATTCAATATAACTGGTTTAATCTAAATCAAACTATTAAACTCTTACTATGACTTCGCAATTGGACCCGAATGTAATGGCCAAAGTAACTAGCTGGCTGAACGGTGATTACGATATTGATACTAAACAATCCATCCAGCAGCTGATTGATGAGGCGAATGATACGGAGTTGACGGATGCGTTTTATAAAGACCTGGAATTCGGAACAGGCGGCTTGCGTGGATTGATCGGTATTGGCTCGAACCGGATGAACCGGTATACGGTCGGCACGGCTACGCAGGGTTTGGCAAATTATCTTAACAAAGCATTTCCAAACGAGGAGAAAAAGGTAGCGATCGCTTACGACAGCCGCATTAAGTCAGATGAATTTGCCAAAATTATCGCCGAGATTTTCTCAGCGAATGGTATCACGGTTTATCTTTTTGAAGCGCTTCGCCCTACGCCTGAACTTTCGTTTGCGATCCGTCTGCTGGGCTGTAAAAGTGGGGTAGTGGTAACTGCTTCGCACAATCCGAAAGAATATAATGGTTACAAAGCCTACTGGGACGACGGCTCGCAGGTGGTAGCGCCGCACGATACCAACATTATCGGCGAAGTAAACGCGATTAAGTCAATCGACGATGTGAAATTTGACGGGGATAGTTCCAAAATTCATAAGATTGGCGCGGAGGTTGATGAGAAATACATGGACCACATTCTGTCGCTATCTATTTCCAAAGATGCGATTGCACGCCAGAAAGACCTTAAAATCGTTTATACCCCGCTCCACGGAACAGGAGTTACGCTTGTTCCGACACTCTTGGGCAAAATGGGTTTTGAAGCTGTGACGGTTATCGAAGAACAAGCCGAGCCGAAAGGAAACGGACAATTCCCGACGGTGGTTTATCCAAATCCGGAGGAAAGTGAGGCCATGTCCAAAGCGGTGGCGCGGGCGAAAGAAATTGATGCGGACCTGGTTTTGGGTACCGACCCGGATGCCGACCGCGTGGGAATT
Organism: Dyadobacter luticola; assembly: GCF_005860805.1. GTDB lineage: Bacteria > Bacteroidota > Bacteroidia > Cytophagales > Spirosomataceae > Dyadobacter > Dyadobacter luticola. The sequence goes on from NZ_VCEJ01000004.1 coordinate 1,452,110, forward strand.
GCAGTGAAAAACCACCACGGCGAAATCCAGCTTTTGAATGGCAACCAAACTGCCAGCGTGCTGATATACTATCTCCTAAATGCGTGGAAAGATGCAGGTAAGCTGACAGGCACCCAGTTTGTTTGCAAAACCATCGTTACCACCGACCTGATCGATAAAATGGCGGCGGCTTATGATGTGAAATGTTACAATACATTGACGGGTTTCAAATATATCGCGCAGGTAATCAGGGAGAAAGAAGGCGTTGAGCAATTTATCGGCGGCGGTGAGGAAAGCTACGGATACCTGATCGGCGATGCGGTACGTGACAAGGATGCGATTGCTTCCTGCGCTATGATCGCCGAGCTGACGGCTTATGCGAAGGACAAAGGGCTGAGCCTTTTTGACATGCTGATGGAAATCTACAAGCAGTTTGGTTTCTACTACGAAGGTCTGATTTCTTTGACTAAAAAAGGAAAAAGCGGCGCGGACGAGATTCAGCAAATGATGGCAGATTTCCGGGCAAACCCTCCAAAAACATTGGCAGGCTCACCGGTAATCCGCATGGATGACTACAAAGCATTGACCACCGTGGATTTCACATCTGGCACGACGCATTCAATTCCATCGGGTGAAATGGGCATCGAACCATCTAATGTGCTGCAATTCTTCACCGAAGACGGTACCAAATTTACCTGTCGCCCATCCGGCACCGAGCCAAAAATTAAATTCTACGTCGGCGTAAGAGCTGCACTGGAAAGAAATGAGGATTTTGATTCGGTTTATGATAGTTTGAAAGAGAAAGTGAAGGGGATTGGAGAAGAGTTGGGGTTGAAGTAATTTTTGAAATTTAAATTAAACCGGGGCTGTCAGAAAATGGCGGTTCCGGTTTCTATTCCTTATGCGTCCGGGTCAGCATTTTACCAGCTACATTTCTTACAAGCTCCGGATTATTACAATCATTTTATTTTGCGCTGGCAGTCAGGCATTTGCGCAGACTGTAACATTAACTGGCAAGGTAACCGACGAAAAAACCGGTAAGCCGCTGCCTTTTGCCAATGTTTTTATCAACAACTCCACGATCGGTACCAATGCGGACGAAAATGGGAATTACCGGCTAGGTAATCTGGCGATCGGAAACCTGGAACTGGTAGTGTCGTTTTTAGGCTATGAGACTGTGAAACAAACACTTCGATTTGAGCAGCCTGGGATGAAGTCGGTGCTGATCAAATTACGGGAAGGTCAGCAGCTGCAAGGGGTTACGATTTTTGCCAAAAAGAATAAAAAGCGGGAGAAGAACCTGAAAATTATTGCGAGGGAGCTGCTGGGTAACACCAAGTTCAGCAAGCTTTGCAGGATCGTGAACCCGGAAGTACTACGCATTTCGGAAGGTGACGATGGACATTTGAGTGCGCAAACGACTGCTCCGCTGATCATCGAAAACAACGCGCTGGGCTATCGCATTCACCAGGATCTGGACGATTTTGATTATTACGAAGGCAAAGTTTATTATGGCGGCACCACACGGTTTGAGTTGCTGACGCCCAAAGATAGTTTGCAGAAAAAACAATGGCGGGCCAATCAGAAAGTGGCATACAAGGGTTCGCTGAAACATTTGCTGGCGAGCATTGTGGCCGACAGTTTGCAGGAGAACGGCTTTAAAGTGTACCAGGCGATCCCGGATTCGCTCCGGTTTTCCAAAACCATCCGGAGCTCGAATGGTTTGAATCAGATTTCCAATCACTTACACAATCGTATTGAGCAAACACCGGGCTTCAAGCTGGTCCGGCCGGGCGAATTACCAACTGAGCGGCTGGTGGTATCGATGACGCAGCTTGAAATTTTTTATATGAACAAACCGGGCCGCTCGCCTTACTCGGACATGCCGCACGCATATTCGCAGATTACGATGCCACAGGGATACATTGTGATTACTCCGCAGGGCTGGGTGGTGATGCCGATGGGCTTTGAAATTGCCGGCGACCTTGGTAATGATCGGTTTTCGACCCTCTTACCTGCCGACTGGAAGCGTGACGACTAACCAGGATTTGTCAAAATCTTGTCGGAAAAAGTAAATAAATAGCATTGTGTGTATTTTACCATCAGCTTTTATTAATTTCGAAATATCCCATTTCTGTCAATTTCTTGCATTAATCTAATGTACTTTAAGTTACTTACGCTGGCGATCCCAGTTGCGCTTCTTTTTGCATCCTGTAAAAAAGAGGTCAAGACCTTCACGCAACTGGATAGCGACGAGACGGGCATCCAGTTTTCGAACCGCATCGCGGAGAATGATACGATGAACATTCTGGCTTTCGAATATGTGTATAATGGCGGCGGGGTGGCTTTGGGTGATTTTAATAATGATAGTCTGCCGGACGTTTATTTTGCCGGAAATACGGTCGATAACAAGCTGTATCTCAATAAAGGTGATTTCAAATTTGAAGATGTAACTGAAAAAGCCCAGGTTGCCGGCAAGGATAAGTGGGCGATGGGCGTGGCGCTGGTGGATATTAATAATGATAATCTGCTGGATATTTACGTTTGTTCATCGGTGAGAAAAGTGGCTGCGCAGCGTGAAAACCTGCTGTATGTTAATCAGGGCGTGGGCGCTGATAATGTTCCGGTTTTTAAAGAAATGGGCAAGGAGTATGGCATTGCGGATACGACGCATACTACCAATGCAGCGTTTTTTGACTATGACAATGATGGCGACCTGGATCTATTCCTGGTAGTGAATGAAATGGATGATACGAATTTCCCAAACCGGTATCACAAAAAAGTAGTCGACGGCTCGTCAAAGCGTACTTCGAGGCTTTATAAAAATGATTGGGATGCAACATTGAAACATCCGGTTTTTACCAATGTGTCGAAAGAAGCGGGTATCCTGATCGAGGGGTATGGGCTGGGCGTGAATGTGACGGATGTGAACCAGGACGGCTGGAAGGACATTTACGTGACCAATGACTACATTACCAATGACCTTTTGTATATCAATAATGGTAACGGAACTTTCACCGATAAGGCCGCTAGCTATTTCAAGCATACCTCGCAATCGGCGATGGGAAATGATGTAGCGGACATTAATAACGATGGTTTGGTGGATGTGATCGCGGTGGATATGATGCCGGCGACGAACAAGCGGAAAAAAATGATGACGCCGCCTTACAATTATGTCACGTATCAGAACAACGAGTTGTTTGGCTACCAGTATCAGGTGGCGCGTAATACATTGCAGCTCAATATGGGCAAGGCCGATCCGAAAAGTAAGGATCCGGTTTTCAGTGAAATCGGGCTGCTGAGCGGGATTGCAGAGACGGATTGGAGCTGGACACCGATGGTGACGGACTTCGATAATGATGGTTTGCGGGATATTATCATCACAAACGGATTTCCCAAAGACATCACGGATATGGATTTTGTCGCCTACCGTGCCGAGGTTTCCAGCATCATGGAACCGAAGATGATGCTGGGCTACATTCCCTCGGTCAAGATATCGAACTTTGCTTTTAAAAATAAAGGAAACCTTGGTTTTGAGGATGTCACCACACAGTGGGGACTGGACAAGCCCGATTTTTCAAGTGGTGCTGCCTATGCCGATCTGGACAATGATGGCGATCTGGATTACATTGTAAATAACATCAATGATTCCGCGACGGTTTATCGCAATAACAGCATTCAGCTCAAACCTGCTGAAAGTAACTATTTGAGGATCAGTTTTAAAGGGGATAGGTATAATCATGCGGGTATCGGTGCGGTGGTGGAAATTCAATATGCAGGAGGCGAGAAGCAGGTGGCAGAAAATTCGCCCTATCGCGGTTACCTGTCCACGGTGGAGCCTGTGGTGCATTTAGGTTTAGGTAAAAACACAAAAGTGGACCAGCTGAAAGTAACTTGGCCGGGTGGTATGAGTCAGATTTTGAAGGATGTAAAAGTTAATCAGGTGCTGGCGCTGAGTGAGAAAAATGCGGTTGATCCTACTGAAAGTCAGACGGTTGAAGTGAAACATAAGCCGCTATTTACGGATATTACTTCTATTTTGAATGTGCCTTATGTGCATGAGGAAATTGATATGATTGATTTCAATGTGCAGAAGCTGATGCCACACAAATTATCACAATTCGGGCCTGCGCTGGCTGCGGGAGATGTGAATGGGGATGGGCTGGATGATATTTTTGTCGGTGGCGCGTATATGCATAAGGGACGGTTTTTATTGCAGCAGCCGAATGGTCGGTTTAAAGTAGTGGATCTTTTGCCCGGAGCGGGAGGAGTTGAAAAAATTACGGAAGATATGGGCGTCCTGCTTTTCGATGCGGACCAGGATAAGGACCTGGACTTATTTATTGTGAGCGGTAGTTATGAGCTTAAAACAGGTTCTGATGGGCTGAAAAGTACATTGTTTATCAATGATGGTAAAGGTAACTTTCGTCAAGATGTGGCTGCGCTGCCGCAGTTTTTGGTAAATGGTTCTTGTGTGAAGGCAGTCGATTTTGATAAAGATGGTGACTTGGACCTTTTTATCGGCGGGCGCGTGGAGTCGGGGGCTTATCCAAAGCCGGTTTCCAGCTTTGTTTTAAGGAATGACAGTAAAAACAATGTGGCCCGTTTTTCGGACGTGACGCCGGCAGTTGCGCCGGAATTGCTGAACATCGGGCTGATCTGCGATGCATTATGGACTGATTACGACAACGATGGCTGGACGGATTTGCTGGTAGCAGGGGAGTGGATGCCGCTGACATTCTTTAAAAATGAAAAAGGTAAATTAAAGAAGGCGCAGTCGGGTCTGGAAGGAGAGAAAGGATTGTGGGGTAGCCTGGTATCCGGGGATTTTGATAATGATGGCGATATGGATTACATCGCCGGAAACCTGGGGCTGAACTCGCTTAACCGCGCTTCGGAGACGCGTCCGGTGAGTATCTACGCCAAGGATTTTAATAATGATGGGTATTATGACGCAATCCCGACTGTTTTTTACAAAGCCTCAGACGGCAGCTATAAAGAATTTCCCTACAACACCCGAGATGAAATGGGTAAGCAGATCATCCAGGTCCGCCAGCGTTTTCAGGAGTACGCGAAGTTTTCAGAAGCAACTTTGCCCGACATATTTAAACCGGAAGAATTAAAGGATGCGCTGCATGTTTCCGCGACGTATATGCATAGTAGTTATGTGGAGAATCTGGGTGGCGGGAAGTTTAAGTTGCATTCTTTGCCACTCCGGGCACAATTTGCGCCGCTTTTTGGAATGGTTGCAGAGGATTTTGACCAGGACGGTAACCTGGATGTGATGCTCTCGGGCAATGATTATGGTTCGGAAGTGTCCGTCGGACGCTACGATGCATTGTACGGACTTGTGCTAAAAGGAAATGGAAAAGGAGGCTTTACGCCGATGAATATGGCTGAAAGTGGTTACATGACCAAGGGAAATGCGAAGGGGCTGGTCAAAATCGGCACTTCGGGCGCTGATTGGCTTACAGTGACCTCGCAAAACCGGGATTCGCTGAGATTTCACCGGAGCGCAAATCAAATGCGAAGATTTCCATTGCAACCGACAGAGGATTACGCTATTCTAAAATATCAGAATGGAAAGTCAAGAAAGGAAGAATTCAGTCTTGGGTCGTCCTTTCTTTCACAGTCGTCACATGTACTTTTCCTGCCTTCAAATGTAACTGAGGCCACTATTTTTAGTTCGGACGGTAAAAAGCGGCAAGTAAAATAGTTATACGATATTGACATTTTTTAAGCCTGGAAAATCTGTTTTCCAGGCTTTTTTATGCTTTATGAATATATGACATTTCCAATAAACGTATAAAATGTCATTCATACAGTTATAAATATTCTGTTACATTGTGTAACTATATTTTTATCATTAAGTAACCATCCAGGCGCATTTGCCTCATACTTCTAGTGTTGATAATTTTCTATAAAAAAGATATGTTAAGTAACCGATTTTATACTTTAAATCATTGATCTAGTGATATTTGTATAAAAGACACTTTAAAATGGTGCATTAAAATCGTATTAAAAATGGCAAAGAACGAGTCGGTAATTATAGAAATAGTACAATGTTTAAGCAGATATTAAGCCGATAAAGTGCAATTATTTATTGATTTGAATATATTATCTGTTAATTAGATTTTTTGATGATTAAAAATGATAGTTTTGGGTGGTTTAATATTATTAACCTAACAAATCATTATGAAAAAAAATTACCTTCTCTCAGGAGGCAGGCTCTTCCTTAGTATGCTCCTCTTCCTCATTTGCCAAAATGTATTTTCCCAGGATATGACGATTTCCGGGAAAATTACGGACGAACAATCGGGGTCGACCTTACCCGGAGCTTCGGTTACATTAAAAGGTTCAACAACAGTGGGTGTGACGACGGATGCGGACGGAAAGTACACCATCAAAGTGCCACCAAGTGCCCAAACGCTCGTGTTCTCTTTTATCGGCTACACAGCCAAGGAAGTGGCCATCGGCAACAGGACGGTGATCGACGTCACCATGACAAGCGACGTGAGCGCTTTGGAAGAAGTAATTGTAACAGGTTATGGCTCGCAGTCTAAAAGAGACATTACGGGTTCGGTTACAACGGTCAATGCCAAGGACTTGCAGTCGGTTCCGGCGACAACATTCGCGCAGCAGCTGCAAGGACGTGCGTCGGGTTTGAACATTGTAAATGATGCAACGCCCGGCGGTAATGCTACCGTACGTATCCGCGGTTTCGGTACGATTGGTAACAACGACCCGCTTTTCATTATTGACGGTGTGCCTACTGAAAACCAGGGCAACCTGAACCCGAACGACATTGAAACCATTCAGATCCTGAAAGATGCGTCTTCGGCCTCTATTTACGGTTCACGTGCGGCGAACGGGGTTGTGATTATCACGACTAAAAGAGGAAAAATTGGTAAGCCGGTGATTTCCTTCAATGCTTATTACGGTACACAAAAGACTTATAAGGACGTAGAAGCATTAAATGCAAGAGAGCTTGGACAATACCTGTACCTGGCTGATAAATATGCGGGCAAAACGCCTTCGCACGGTCAGTACACTTACGGACCAAATGGCGAGGTGACGCTTCCTGACTACGTTTTTCCAAGTAAAGGAAAGGCGGGTAGCCCGGAGGTAGACCCTGCGAAATACTCGCTTGTGCCTGGTAACATTTACGCGATCACCAAAGCTGCAGACACCAACTGGTGGAAAGAGCTGACCACCCGGGCGCCGATACAAAACTATCAGCTGACTGCTTCCGGCGGTACCGACAACAGCCGCTATTCATTGTCTGTGGGTTATTTCAGCCAGGACGGTGTGGTGAAATTTATTGGGTATGACCGTTATACCGTTCGTGCTAACACTGAATTTTCTGCGCTGGGCAAACGCCTTCGTGTAGGTGAAAACCTTGCGGTATCTTTTGATAACAGAAAAGGCGGTTTCGGTAACAACCAGGAACAAAATGCGGTATCCGGTAGCTACAAGCACCACCCGTTGCTGCCGGTTTACGACATTGCCGGAAATTTTGCAGGTTCACGTGGTGCCAACCTGGGTAACAACTCCAACCCATACGCAACACTTTATCGTGAAAAAGACAACCGTACATTGCGTCTGCGCGCTTTCGGTAACATTTACGGCGAGTTTGACATCATCCCTAACTTAACATTAAAAACCAGCTTGGGTATCGACGGTGTGAGCCAGAGAGGTCGTTACATTGGCCGCGCCAACCCTGAGTATGTGGAAGGTAGCTTCAACAACGGATCGACTTCGACCGATTATTATTCTTATCAATGGGTTTGGACAAACACTTTAAGCTACTCTAAAAACTTTGGTACCAATCACAAGGTGGATGCTTACGTAGGTATCGAGTCTATCCGCGAATTCGCCGAGGAATTTGGTGCAAGCCGCTCCGGATATGCGTTTGAAATTCCTTCTATCATCAACTACCTGAACCTGGGCGATGCAACAAAAGCGACCAACTATGGCGGTGTGAACAGGGATTACAGCCTTTACTCGCAGTTTGGAAAAGTGAACTACGCGTTCGCGGACAAATATTTGTTCCAGTTCATTTTGCGTAATGACGCTTCCTCACGTTTCCAGCAGGCTTCCAGAAGCGCTTTGTTCCCTGCATTCAGCGCGGGATGGCGGTTATCTGAAGAAAATTTCATGAAAAGCGCAGGATTTATCAATGACATGAAAATCCGCTACGGATGGGGTAGAACTGGTAACCAGAAAATCGGGGACTACAATGCTTACACTACTTACCGCGCCGATATTTTCCACGCAGGTTATCCAATCGACGGATCTGGCAGCCAACCAACCATCGGGTATGATGCTTCTTCATTCGGTAACCCAAAAGCGAAATGGGAAACTACTACATCTAACAACCTAGGTTTGGATGCAACATTCCTGAACGATGCCTTGACATTTGAAATCGACTTCTGGAACCGTAAGACCGCGGATATGTTGTTCTCAACGCCAATCACTTATACCGCTGGTGACGCGAGCGCTCCTTCCTTCAACGTAGGTGCGATGACCAACAAAGGAATTGACCTGGGTATCAGCTATCGTAATTCGGCTATGAAAGGTGACCTGCGCTACGGAATTTCGATGAACTACTCGATGTACCGTAACAAAGTGAACAAACTGGATGAAAGTGATGCGACCAAATACTTCGGTGCTGGTTCAAGGGTTCCATCTGTAACATTGACACAGGCTGGTTTGCCGCTGTCTTCTTACTACGGCTACAAAGTATTGGGTATTTTCCAGTCTGACGAAGAGGCAAAAGCCTGGGCGCCATACGGTTCTTACAACAAGGCTGGTAAATTCAAAATTGCGGATGTTAACAATGACGGTAAAATCACAGATGATGACCGTACTGTAATCGGAAACCCGCACCCTGATTTTGTTTATGGTATCAACATCAATGTGGGTTACAAAATGTTTGACCTGACTGTATTTGGAAACGGTGTGGTAGGAAACGAGATCTTCAACTATCAGCGCTACTTCACAGATTTCAATACGTTCCAGGGTAACAGGGCGAAACGTGCATTGTACGACGCCTGGCAGCCTGACCACAAAAGCGGTACCGTGCCTATCATGGATGCGGATGATCAGATCAGCAGCCGTCCTTCCAGCTACTTCGTAGAAAAAGGAACCTATTTCCGGTTGAAAAACGTGCAGCTGACATTCACCGTGCCAAAAGCAGCAGCTGCTAAAATCGGCTTCTCTAATGCACAGGTTTATATCCAGGGACAAAACATGTGGACTGCTACCAAGTATACAGGTCTTAACCCTGAGATTCAAACCGGCCAGGATAACACATTGGGCTTTGACGGAGGTTTCATGCCAGTTTCCAGGACATTCCTGCTGGGCTTAAACTTCTCTTTCTGATCACTACCCTAACTAATTGACTTTAAAAACCTCTGGTAATATGAATAAGACATTTTTAAAATATGTGTGCGGGGTCGGTTTTGCGATTGGTATTGTAACTGCTTGTAAAGATGAATTTCTTACAAGAGACCCACAGGGACAATACAGCCCGACTGCACTTAAAACTCCAAGTGGGGTAGAAGGCTTGCTGGTCGGTGCGTATGCAATGATTGATGGTAACGGTCTGGACGGTCAGGATTCCTGGAACAACGATATCCAGAGCTGGGTATTTGGTGGGCTGGCTTCTGATGATTCCTACAAAGGAACTGACGCGGGTGACCAGCCTGAGCAATCTTTCATCGAAAAATGGGATTTTCAGCCAACCAACAACCATATTAAAAACAAGTGGCGCGGACTTTACAAAGGTATTGCACGTACCAACGACGTGATCAATACCCTGGCGGAAGTTCCGGAAGTAGCTGATACGAGAAGGGCGCAAATCATCGCGGAAGCCAGATTTCTACGCGGATTGTACCACTTCGAAGCGAAGAAAATGTGGAAGACGATCCCTTACATTGACGAAAACACGTACAAGCTGGACGATCTGGAAAGTACCAAGATCCCGAATGATAAGGATGTTTGGCCGATGATCGAAGCGGATTTGAAAGCTGCGTCGGAAGGCCTTCCCGAAACACAATCACAAGCAGGACGTCCTACTAAATGGGCTGCGCTGGCTTTTCTTGCCAAAGCATACATGTACCAGGGCTGGAATGTGACGACGGGAGCTGTGAACCTGCCGGCATTGCAAAAAGCGAAACCAATTCTGGAACAAATCATCGCAACCGGCCGCTACACCTTGGCGCCTAAGTTTGAGGATAACTTCCTGATTGCTACCCGTAACAATGCAGAGTCGATTTTCGAGATACAGTACTCTGTTTCCAGTGCATCCGGTGATGCGGCAGATCAGGGCGTAGGTTTGGCTCACCCATACATTGACCCATGGGGATGCTGCGGATTTTACCAGCCTTCACAAAACCTGGTAAATGCATTTAAAACCGACGCTACCGGACATCCTTTGCTAGATACATTCAATGACTCCGATGTGAAAAACGACCAGGGCTTGAAATATTCAGATCCTTTCGAGCCTTACACAGGAACATTAGATCCACGTCTGGATCAGACAGTTGGCCGCCGTGGCATTCTTTTCAAAGATTTCAAAATCCATGGCAGCGACTTCATCCGCGATCAGACTTATGCAGGACCTTATTCTCCTAAAAAGCACATTTCTGAAAAAGCCGGATTTGGTATCAATGGCTGGGGTAACCTGTCGAGCAACAACTACCGCATTATGCGCTATGGTATGATCCTGCTGTGGCTTGCAGAGGTGGAAGTGGAGCTGGGTAACCTGGAAAATGCCAGAAAACTGGTAAACCAGATCCGTACCCGGGCTGCTAATCCTGCCGGTTTTGTGAAAAAAGCAGTTCAGGGAACCAAGTCGCGTGATGATTATACCGTGCTAAACGAGCCGGCTGCAAACTATCTGATCAAAACTTACGATGCAGCCTGGGCGGACGCCGCAACTGCCAGAAAAGCAGTAAGGTTTGAAGAGCGCCTTGAATTTGCGATGGAAGGCCACCGTTTCTTCGACTTGCAACGTTGGGGAATTGCCGCTGAAACTTTGAACAAATACGTGGCAGTTGAACAAACCAAACGTGTTTACAAAAAAGGTGCGGTGTTCACAAAAGGCAAAAACGAATATTTCCCGATTCCTCAGGAAGCAATTGACCGGTCATATAAAGCAGGTGCAGCGACCCTCACCCAAGACCCGGCCTATAAATAGTTTTTGGTTAGTATATACCAATATTTGTTAAGCGTTGTAATCAGAAAAGCCTCTGTACATTCAGTGCAGAGGCTTTCTTAGTGTTTGGCTAATAGTTAATTAGTTAACCCTGATTTCCTGGGCAGGTTTTTCAGAGCCGGGAATGATGGGCAATGTAAGTTGTAGGATACCATTCACATATTCTGCACGAATGTTCTCCGCATCCACCGTTTCATCAATCATGAAGCTCCGCTCGAAAGAAGTTTTGCTGAACTCGTGCCTGATCCAGTTTTTGTTGTCCTTCGCTTCCTCGCTGAATGCGTAGGAGATGGTCAGCTCGTGACCTTTAATGTTAATCTTGAAATCCTCTTTCGACCGGTCGGGCGCGAAAACGAAAAGCTCGTAGGTGCTGGCATTTTTTACAATATTTACCGGTACTCGGTATTCTCTCCGGCCGCCGCCGAAGCCCCTGCCAAAATGTTCGTGGCCCATGCCAAAACCATGGTGGCCGAAGGCACGCATGCCTACTCCACGGTTTCCATATCTGTTACACATTGTTTTTTCTATTTATTGGTTATCTGAATTCTCCACAGGCCTTTCCTGTGCATTTTCGTGACTGCTATGTGCATCCCGGTGATGGTTTTTCCAGGAATGCTGGCCGCAGCCGTAGCCGCCATGTTGTCCCCACATACTGCGGTGGAAACGATCCCCGACCGTCAGGTGCAGGGTCGCTGCGGTGACCAGCGCTACGCTGATCCCGAGCAACGCTCTTGTGCTTCGTCTCATGATTTATATCTGTTTTGGATTTTGGTTAAAATGATCATGAAGTCCTTCTTCTTTTCCGCGAAAGGGTTCTACCACTTCATAGTTGCTGTAATATGGGTGAAACCTTCTCCATCTTCTGGCGCGTCGCCCGGCTATTAACCGGAAAATGAAGCCGATAAAAAGGAAGAAAAATACGACCCTGAATAAAATAAAGGGGATGGCAAAAAGCAGGATGCCTCCAAGGATACCCGCGGCTACAACTTTCAAAATGGGTGCGATCATGGCGTCTGATTGTTAGAATGTTACACAACATTGTGTACAATAGGGCAGACGTGGAGAAAGCAGAAATACTTTAATTTTTGTAAAAATAAAACCCGGCTTTCTGGGCCGGGTTTTAGGTTAAATATTCTCCGGAGGCCTGGCCCCAGGTGGCCTGCCGCATCTTCTTTTCATTTCCTGTTTGAAACGCTGGCGCTCCTCGTCGCTCATGCTCATCCATTTACCCCGAAGGTTGCCAAACTGGCTTCCCGGACCGCCTCCGCGATTAAATTTTTGCCAGCCGCCCCACTGCTTGTTACGGTCAGGCCGGCCGCGAAATCCGCCGAAAAGTATCTTGCATAAAACAAACAATCCCAGCGCCTGCCAGTAGGAAATCGGGTTGGCCCCAACTGCCTCGGGAAGTATTTTATTCCAAAGAAAACGCACCACTGCTGCCAGGGCGAAAATCCCGGCTATGATAAAAACCGGAATAAATGCGAAGCGCTTTTTATGTCTGTCTTGCTGGTTCATGATCACCAAATTTAATAATTAACGAACTCCCGGTAAATAGAATCTAATCGTTCCCGCAAATGCTGGACCGCGTAACGTTTACGTGATATCAATGTTTTAATGTTGTCGCCCGTCCTGTCTGAGATTTGTTGAAATGTCTGGTCTTCCAGCTCATTCCATATAAAGACGTTCCGCTGGTTTTCGGGCAGCTCTGCCAGGGCCAGTTGCAGCTGCTCCCAGAAAAGGTCTTTCATATAAGCCGTTTCCGGCGTATTGTCGTCGGCGAGCAGGATATCTTTGAAGTGAAATTCGCCCTCCTCGTCCTCATAACCATGATCTTCCAGCGAATCCGGTTTTTGTTTGCGGTACTTGTCAATGATACGGTTTCTGGCAACCCGGTAAAGCCAACTTCCGATCTGTTCAATCGCCTCTATCTCAGGCAGGCTGCTTAGTTGAAACCACACATCCTGCAAAATATCTTCCGCGTCCTCATCGGTGTTCACACGCTGCCGGATAAAGCTCAGCAGCTGCTTACTGTATGATGTGACGGTTTGAATGATATTTGGTTTCTTCTGGGACAACTGACCGGAGGATTGATTGCAGATTAATAGACGGGTGGTTTTCTAAAATACTTTAATGTTCTGAGGATTTTTTTGCCACGAATGCACCGCAGCGGTGGCCGCGACTTCACCACGAATTCTTTCGATCTGTAATGTTCCCAAATTCCCTTTAAATGTCAGATGAACAATTGTCAATGCTTATTCTTGGTTTTGTACAACAAGGCGGGATTTGTACTTTTCTAATTTAACTGTCAAATTTCAAACGACTTGTTGTACTTTTGTTATAAACGTATCACTATTCCTATATTTATAGATCACACTAAAAAGAACTTTCTTAATGTGAAAATGCGGTTATTGACTTGTATTGAAGATGTTGCCTACATTTGAATCATCAAACCAGTCGGACACAGCGTTTTAGAGCCTGACTTGCTAAGTAGATTTCGATTAAGTGCAAATATTCAAAAAGTACAACAGAACATTAGTTAGACATTAAACATTAGGAAACATGAAAAAAGTATTTTTGACAATCGCAGTTTTGGTGGGAGTATCAGCTGCAAACCTTTCTATCGCTGGCGAAAAAGCAAACACTTCAATTGAGTTGGTTTCAACAGGCGAATTGAAATTCAAACTTTCTCTTGACAACGTAAAAGAAAGATCCTCTATCGTAATCAAAGATTTCGGCGGCGATACTGTTTACAGCTCAAACCTTCCAAAATCTGAAAACTTCTCGAAAGTATTCGACTTGTCGAACCTTTCAGACGGTACTTACACATTCGTGATCAACAATGGCGGTGAAATTTCTTCTAAACCATTCTCTATCTCGACTGAAACAAAACGTCAGGTTGTTGCAGTAGTAAAATAATCAGCCGCTTATCGGCATGAAAAAGGCAGTCCGGGTCTCGGGCTGCCTTTTATTGTTTTTATAAAAACCGACTTAATAAGTCATCACCTGCTTCTCTTCGCTGCTCTTGAATGCCAGGTCAATTACCCGGGCGGTGCGTACTACCTCTTCCGGTTTTACGTCAAGTTCGGCGCCATTTACAATTGCATCGTACACATTCTGGTAAAAAGGCGCATAGTCGCCGGCTTCACTTTCGATAATTCCGGTAAAATCTTTGCTGTACAAGGTTCCCCAGCGGTCTTCCGGTTCGATGCCCCACGGCTGCTCGGTAGGCAGAATGTTTTTTCTTAATGTTTCCTCCTGCGGATCGAGGCCGCCTTTGATGAAAGAGCCTTTGGTCCCGTGCAAAACGTACCGGAGCTTGTTTTCGTAAACCATCAGGCTTGACTTGACGATTACCAGCTTGTCTTTGTAACCCAGCCGAATGTCGAAATAATCATCCACTTCACTGTTTGGACGCACGGTTCTGATCTCTGCCGTAACAGTTTCAGGTTCACCAAATAACACCAGCGCCTGGTCGATCAAATGCGGGCCGAGGTTGTATACATTGCCACCGACGGGTACCTTTTTTTCTTTCCAGGATTCGGTCGGTACTACTTCTCTGAAACGATCGTAGCGGCTTTCGTACTCCACAATGTCGCCCAGCTTTCCTTCGGCGATCAGTTTTTTTACGGTTAAAAAATCTGAATCCCAGCGACGGTTTTGGTAGGCAGTCAGTATCAAACCTTTTTCTCTTGCCAAATCTGCCAGCTGTCGGGCTTCGCTTTCGGTAGCAGCAAACGGTTTTTCTATCACCACGTGCTTCCCATTTTCCAGTGCGTCCATCGCATACGGAAAGTGGGTATCATTGGGCGTGCAGATAAAAACAAGGTCAATTTCAGGGTCGCTCAGCAGCTCGTCGGTAGAGCGGGCGTTTTCAATGTTCGGGTCAAATTCCTGCGCTTCGTTTTTAGATCTTTCCACAACGGTTTTGATCTTAAAACCCGGATTGGTACTCAGAAACGGGGAGTGAAAATATCGGCCGGACAATCCAAAGCCGATCAGCCCGACATTTAAAATTTTTGAAGACATATTGTATAAGGTATGTTACACTTTTAGACAAAAGTAATTTTTAGCGGTTAAGAGTCAACCCTGCGGCATTACGATTCGGCCCAGAGTTCCTTTACTTTTTGCAAATCCCGCTTCATCGCGTCGAAAACCACTTTTTTATCCACGGTGATCTTGTCTGCGCCCTGGTCTGCGCCGCCGAGCGGGTATTCAAGATGAAGACATATCGGCACCTCGATTTTGTAGTCTTTTAAAAGTTTGAAATACGTTTTAAAATCCACCATCCCTTCGCCCAGCGGGACACTTTTCACGGCCCACCTACCATTGTTTTTCTCCCAGATAAAATCTTTGATGACAATTGTTTTAATGTGTGGCCGGATCAGGTTAAAACCAGTTTGCCACGACATTCCGCCTTCCACCGTCGCGTGCCGAATGTCGTATTGGGCGCCCATCGTTTTCGGATCCGCTTTTTGTAAAATGTTCCAGGTTTCGAACATCGATGCACCAACCATTCTGCCGGAGTGATTTTGATAACAACCCGTCAGGCCGATCTGAGCATTTAATTTGCCCAAACCCATCATTTTTTCCTGAAAACCGGCCAGTTGTTCCGGAATGGTCTGCTGCTCATTATACCTATACCAGTTCATGCGGTAATATTTGAAACCCAGTTTGGCGGCGGTTTCCAATACTTTTTTATCAACTGCGTTATTCGCATCCTCCACCGCGGTACAGAACATCAGCGGCGAAAATCCCACCTTTTTCATCGCTTCCACAGCCATCGGCAGATCAGTTTCCACTTTTTCCGGCACTACGTGACCTTTCGGGCGCACGGTCAGATCAATTCCGTCGAAACCAATTTCTTTGGCGGTTTCGGACATATCCTGGTAATTCAGGAATTGCAGGTGCTTGGAGAAGATGTTGATCTTCGGAGTATCAGCCCAGGTTGTTTTCGGTTTTGAGATTGCCTGACTAACCACACCCGGAATGATACTACCAGCGATAGCGCTGTTGATGAGGAAATTACGTCTGGAAATGTGCTCGTTCATCGTCTTCGTTTTGATTCATAAGTGTGTAAGCTGCACTTTTTACCTTCTTATCAAATCATTCACTTTTAGGACGCGCAATGTTGGCTTCGACCCGGAAAAAGAAAGTTTTATCATATATAAAGAACACAATTTGCGCACCGGAAAAAGTCTGCAAAGGAATGGCAGGTGCGAGGCTGACCTTTTTTTTAAAATGTGTATTTTTGCTGCATGACCGCCGAGCCTGCCATCTTACATTTCAAAGCCCTTGATGAACTGGAACAAGTAGCCGCCCGCCTGCTGGATCTGGGCGGAGATACTCCGGTGTGGCTTTTTGAAGGTCAAATGGGCGCTGGAAAAACAACACTGATCAAAGCGCTCTGCGAGAGATTAGGCGTAACTTCACACATTCAGAGTCCTACATTTTCGCTCGTCAACGAGTATGAAGCGGGTGGAAAACTCATTTATCATTTTGATTTTTACCGCATTAAGGACGAGACCGAGGCGCTGGATATGGGTGTGGAAGAATATTTCTATTCCGGCGATTTCTGTTTTGTCGAGTGGCCGGTCAAAATCGAGTCGCTGTGGCCCGAGAAGTATTTATATCTCAACCTTCAGGCCGACGAAAGTGGTATGAGAATGTTGAAGGTTACAAAGGTATTGGGGTCTTAAAATTGGTTTCACTTTCATTTTTGCTCATTAATGGCACAACCTCAGATTACCGGCTTTGAAGAGCTTGCCAAGCAGTCGGTACTGTATCCGCAAGAATCGTTGATGGCAGTTCGTAAGGACCAGAATTCGCTGCACATTGGCCTGCCCAAGGAAGTTTCTTTGCAGGAAAGCCGCATCGCACTTACGCCCGACGCCGTCGCGATACTTGTCAGAAATGGCCACGAAGTCTGGGTGGAAAAAGATGCCGGGAAGGCTGCCAATCTTTCGGATCACGAATACAGCGAGGCCGGCGCGCACATTGTGCAAAGTGTCGAGGAAGTATATCAAGCCAAGGTAATATTAAAAGTAGAGCCGCTGGTCGAGGAGGAGTTCAGGTATATTAAATCCGGTACTACCCTTATTTCAGCATTAAACCTGCCCGCCCATGACAGACGTTACTTCGAGCGGCTTAATGAGTTGAAAATCACCGGTATCGGTTACGAACTGATCGAAGACAAGGTAGGAGGGAAGCCAATCATCCGGGCGATGGGCGAGATTGCAGGGAGTACCGTTTTACTGATCGCCGCGGAATATTTATCCACCCCAAATGGTGGTCGCGGCATTATCCTGGGAGGTATTACCGGCGTTCCACCGACTAAAATCGTAATCCTTGGCGCAGGTACCGTTGCCGAATATGCGACCCGCGCGGCGATCAGCGTCGGCGCCGACATTAAAGTTTTTGATAAACACATTTACCGCCTGCAAAGGCTCAAATATTCTATCGGGCAAAACATTTACACTTCTATTATTGACTCGGCAACATTAGGAGAGGCAATCGCCAGGGCGGACGTGGTCATCGGCACCATGCGTGCCGAAAACGGGATCAGTCCGCTGGTAGTAACGAAGGAAATGGTATCCCAGATGAAGCCGGGGTCGGTGATCATCGACGTCAGCATTGACCAGGGCGGCTCTTTTGAAACTTCCAAAATGACCAGCCACAAGCACCCGACATTCAAATACAATGATGTGGTGCATTATTGCGTGCCCAACATTCCGTCGCGGGTGGCGCATACGGCCAGTACGGCGCTAAGCAATGTATTTTTGCCATTTTTATTGCAAACCGGAACCATCGGCGGTATTGAGGAAATGATTTATGCCAACAGATGGTTTATGAAAGGGGTGTACTGCCACAAAGGAACATTGACCAACTCACACATTGCCAGGAGTTTTGATATGAGATACAAGGACCTGACGTTGCTTCTCGCGGCGAGAATGTGATTTTTTTAAAGCTAAAAACCAATCATGATTAACAACAGTAACGAAAATACCCTGATGGACGATGCCAACTCCCCGGAGTTGAACCAGAAGCTGATGGGCTATATATCAGAGGATTTTATCAAAGTGGCCGACCAGCTGAAAGAAGCGTCCTACCAGATCAGGAAACGTGGATTTTCGGAACATCCGATTTTTGCTGTTACCAATAATGAAGTGGAACTGGGCGCGCTGCTCATCGATCGGGAAGAGCTTTCGAATCATTATGTGTACAAAGCGTCTTACATGCAGGAGTTTGTCGACCGGAAACTGATCGGCGAAGAGTCGGTTTTGTTGTTTACAGAAAACTATAAGAACCCGGATGAATTTTGCTGTCTCTTCGCGCTGATCGGCGAATTTTCAGGATTTGTATTTGTTCCCTACCCCGAGGACTGATCGTATTTGTTTTGGAGGATTAGGTTGAGGCGGAAGATTAGCCCTGTTATTTAAAATTAACACCTCAACGTACCTATATGCAACCAAAACTACCGCTCGAAAAAGAACTTGAACCGATTTTTCTCCAAAAATTCCCGCCATTTCCGGAAAAGCTAAAAGAATTTCTGGTGCAATACGGGCCGTATTTTATCCTGATTTTATCCGTAATCATCATTTTTGGTTTGTTGCTGGCACTCGGGATATCCGGCGCGGCGCTCGGTCTGGGGGCGGTAGCACCAGGTATTGGGTTTAATTTTTACATCAGTATTGTCCTGGGTATCATTACATTGATCATGTACCTGATGGCATTTCCCCGCCTGCGCGCGCGGAAAAGATCGGGCTGGAACTTGCTCTACTATGCCCTGCTGATCGGCTTGTTCAGCAATCTGGTGCAGCTTATGCTTTTTACAGCGATTTTTGCGGGTATCGTCGGATTTTGGATACTTTTTCAGATCCGGGAGAAATACGTTTAAACCGGAATATGCGGGTTTCATCATAACTTTATTCCTGCCTGGGTATATTTTCGCATATTGAAGTCCTATCACAGCGTTCCCAACTTATGAATATTATAGAAGTCAGAAATGTCACGAAGGAGTACGCCAATCACGTAGCACTCGACGACGTCAGCATTTCCATCCCCAAAGGCAGCATTTTCGGTCTGCTCGGCCCGAATGGTGCGGGCAAAACGTCGCTGATCCGGATCATTAACCAGATCACCGGCCCCGATAAAGGCGAAATTTTGTTCGACGGTGAACATTTGAATTCTAGCCACATTTCCCGGATCGGCTATCTGCCGGAAGAGAGGGGCTTGTATAAAAAAATGAAAGTCGGAGAGCAGCTGCTGTACCTCGCACAGCTCAAAGGTTTGTCGCAAAAACAGGCGATGGAAAAGCTGAAAACCTGGTTTATCAAATTTGACATTAAAACCTGGTGGGACAAAAGCGTGGCCGATCTCTCGAAAGGTATGCAGCAAAAAGTGCAGTTTGTTTCCACAGTGCTTCATGAACCCGACCTGATCATTCTCGACGAACCATTTTCAGGCTTCGACCCCATCAATGCTAACCTGATCCGCGACGAAATTCTTGAACTCAAACAGAAAGGCAGCACGATCATTTTCTCGACCCACCGGATGGAAACCGTAGAAGAGCTCTGCGACAACATCGCCCTGATTCACAAATCCAAAAAAGTGCTCGACGGTCCCAAAAACCTGATTAAAGAGCAATTCAAGACCAACACCTATTTTGTAGAATATAAAGGTGAGCTCGACTTGCTCGGCTCGGATTTCAATGTGCTCGATCAGAAGGAGCTGGAAAACGGTTACCGCCGGACCAACATTCATTTGGGCGAGAATGTGAGTCCTAATGCGCTTTTAATGAATTTGTTACCAAGAGTGGAAGTGCGTGCGTTCGGAGAAAATATCCCGAGTATGAGCGACATTTTTATGCGCTCTGTGAATGAAGTGCCGGAAGCTTAGACAGATCAATGTTCCTATTTAATCTTAAAGAGAATGCGTAATATTTTCCTGGTTATCAAGAGAGAATACCTCGTGAGGGTGAAGAAACGGTCGTTTCTTGTGATGACATTGCTCGGGCCGCTGCTGTTTGTGGGTTTCTATGCGACGGTGATCTGGGTAGCGCTGGGTTCGGTGGATGCGAAAACCGTGCAGGTGCTGGACGAAAGCGGTTTGTTCAGAAAAGAATTCAAGGATTCGGAAACATTGAAATTCCGCTTTCTGGATTCCACGATCGATAAAGCAAAGGCGGACTTTAAAAATGGCGACGCGAATGCGCTGGTTTTTATTCCAAAAAATGTGATCAAGGAGCCGAAAAGCGTCCGCATTTATGCCGCCAAAAATGTGAGCATGGATTTGAAGTCGGACATTGAAAAAGTGATTGAAAAACAAATAGAAGACATCAAGCTCTCGGAAGCAGGCATTACCCATAAAATCCTGGAAGATTCGCGGGTGAATGTTAATTCCGAAACGATCAGCCTGAGCGAAGAAGGCGAGAAAACCAGCAGCTCCGGCGCGGCGACGGTCATCGGCGGTATCTGCGCATTTCTGATCTATATGTCGGTTTTTATTTACGGAACGCAGGTAATGCGCGGGATTACCGAGGAAAAAACGAGCCGCATCGTGGAAGTGATCATATCTTCCGTAAAGCCTTTTGATTTAATGTTGGGTAAAATCATTGGCGTGGCGCTCGTCGGTCTGACCCAGTTTATTCTCTGGATCACATTGACCGCCGGTCTCACCAGCGCAACTTCGGCGGTGGTAAGTGCCAGAATGGCAAAAGAGTCCCCGGAAATACAGCAGGAAATGGATAAAATCCAGAAAGGTATGCCGCGTCAGCAAATGCCCGGCGGTAATGTCGAAAACCCTGTTTCCGAAGTACTGGGCGCGATCAACAGCCTCAACATTCCCTTAATTTTGGGCTGCTTTTTGTTCTACTATCTCGGCGGCTATCTGCTTTACAGCGCCTTGTTTGGGGCAGTCGGCGCGGCAGTCGATAATGATGCGGATACCCAGCAATTTATGCTGCCCATCACCCTGCCGATCATCTTTTCCTTCGTTTTCGCCCAGTTCGTTTTGCGCGATCCGGACGGCACCCTGGCATTCTGGACGTCCATGATACCTTTTACTTCCCCCATCATTATGATGGTGCGGATACCCTTCGGCGTACCCGCCTGGGAGATTGCCCTGTCGATGGTTTTGCTGGTGATCGGATTTATGGGAACTACCTGGCTTGCAGCGCGTATCTACCGGGTTGGCATCCTCATGTACGGCAAAAAAGTGAGCTACAAAGAGCTCGCAAAGTGGATATTTTATAAATGATTCTTAACTTTTTTTAAGAGAAGGAAAAACTTGCCGTTGTGGTAATTTTGCTAATTTTGGCCGATCATTGATAAAACTGCTCCAGAAGCGTTACCATCCTTGCGCGTTTTGCATAAACACTTTTTAAATCTACCTTCTTTCAAATGACCCGTTTCAATCGTTCCAACAACCTTACGGGTTGGATTGTCTTCGCCATCGCATTCATAACCTACGCGCTTACCGTCGAGCGGACCGCGAGTTTCTGGGATTGCGGAGAATTTATAGCGTGTGCTTTCAAATTACAGGTGCCTCACCCCCCGGGAGCACCCTTTTTTCTTTTAATAGGCCGCCTGTTTTCTCTTTTTGCGTTCGGTGATCTGTCCAATGTTGCTTACTGGATCAACATGGTTTCGGTACTCAGCAGCGCATTCACGATCCTGTTTTTGTTCTGGACAATCACATTACTTGCCCGCAAGATCATCGCCAAAACAGACGAAGAACTTGATTCAGGCGACATTATCCTGTTGATGGGGGCCGGAATTGTAGGAGCGCTGGCATATACCTGGTCCGATTCATTCTGGTTTTCGGCTGTGGAAGCCGAGGTGTATGGAATGTCGTCTTTCTTTACCGCCATCGTGATCTGGGCTGTTTTCAAATGGGAACGCGTGCAGGACCCGGCTACGGAAAACCGCTGGCTGATTCTCATCGCCTATCTGGTAGGTCTTTCCATCGGCGTCCACTTGCTGAACCTCGTGACGATTCCAGCATTAGCACTGGTTTATTATTTCAAAAAATACCCAAAACCCAGCATGCTGGGCGGCGTTATCGCATTTGTAGGAGGCCTCGTGATCCTGGCAATTATCAACTCCGGTATCATTCCGGGACTTCCAAGTGTTGCCGGTAAGTTTGAAATTTTCTTCGTCAACACGCTCGGAATGCCTTACAAATCCGGGGTGATTTTCTTCATCATTATCTTCATCGGCGCCCTGATCTGGGGTATCCGTTATTCTCAGAAAAAGGAAAAAGTCCTGCTCAATACCGGCCTGCTTTCACTCGCTTTTGTATTGATTGGTTACGCAAGTTACCTGATGGTGCTGGTGCGTGCCGAGTACAATCCACCGATCAATGAAAACAACCCAAATGATGTTCTGAGCTTTGTATCCTACTTAAAAAGAGAGCAGTACGGAAGCCGCCCGCTGTTATTCGGACCATCATTTGTATCACGTCCGGTAAGCCAGAAACGTGGCGCGCCTATGTACCGCAAGCAGGATGGAAAATACGCGATTTACGATTATCGTCCTGAATATGAGTACGAACCCGGCAGTAGCATGTTGTTGCCAAGGATGTACAGCACCCAGGGAGGCCACCCCGAGTTATACCGGCAAATGACCGGCCTGGCAGAGAACCAGAAACCGACCATGAAAGAAAACCTGTCATTCATGTTTTCTTATCAAATCGGGCACATGTACTGGCGGTATTTCCTTTGGAACTTCGTCGGGCGCGAAAGTGATGAGGAAGGCGCCGGAAATTTGCTGCCGTGGGACATTGCCAAAAAATACCCGGAACCAATTCAGAATAACAAAGCGCACGATAACTATTTCATGCTGCCGTTTTTGCTGGGCTTGTTTGGTCTGGTCGTGGTATTCCTGCGTCAAAAACGCGATTTGCTGGTGCTGGGATTGTTATTTGTTCTCACCGGCGTTGCCCTGGTTGTTTACCTCAATTCGCCGCCCACCGAGCCGCGCGAGCGTGACTACATTTATGTGGGTTCGTTCTATATTTTCTGTATCTGGATCGGTTACGGCGTGATCGCGATTGCCGATGCATTCAATAAAATCCTCAAAAACGCTACGACCCGCGCCGGTGTAGCGACGGCGGTAAGCCTTGTGGTACCGGTCATTATGGGTGCAAAAGGTTGGGATAACCACAACCGCGACCACAGATACCATTCTGTTGATTTTGCCAAAAACCTGCTGAATTCTTGTGCGCCAAATGCGATCCTTTTCACGGGCGGTGATAATGATACATTCCCGCTGTGGTATGTGCAGGAAGTGGAAGGTTTCCGTACCGATGTCCGCGTTTGTAACCTCAGCTTGCTGGGCACTGACTGGTATATCGACCAGATGAAGCGCAAAACGTACCTCTCAGAAGCATTGCCGATCTCTCTGGATAAAAACAATTATGCATTTGGTAAAAATGACATTGTACCCTTCTACGAGATTCCGAGTGTGAAAGGTGGTATCAACCTGAAAGAGTATCTGGGCCTGGTAAAACAGGAAAACAAGGCGATCCAGGTGCCTCTGACCAGCGGTGATATGACGTCGATTCTGCCATCTTCGGTGCTGTTCCTGCCAGTGAATGCGGATGCAGTGAAGAAAATGAATATCATTAAAAAAGACCTCGTACCATTTGTGAGCGATTCGATCAGCTGGACGATCGGCAAGGGTGATTTGTATAAATCAGACCTGATTATGCTCGATATTATTGCCACGAATGATTGGGTACGTCCGATCTATTTCTCGTCAACATTGGGTGGTTCGAGTTACCTGAATTTGAAAGAATACATGCAGCTGGAAGGTTACGCCTACCGCTTGCTGCCGGTGAAAGTGCCTGGTGCAAACGACGGATATGTCAACTCCGACGTCATGTACAATAACCTGATGACCAAAATGTTCTGGCGCGATCTCGACAATCCGAAAACGTACTATGACAATACATACCTCGGTTCTCCGGTAGCTACTGCGCGTATCGCATTCTTGCGTCTTGCCGGTCAGCTGATCGCCGACGGCAGAAAAGACGAAGCCAAAAAAGCGATAGACAAATCGCTTGCAACGATGCCGGATAAGAGTATTCCGTACGATCAGTTCTCGGCCAATTTCATCGGGCCATTATTTGATCTGGGAGAAACAAAAAGAGCATTGGAAATCGCTGAAACGATGGTCAACCGTGCTGATGAGGTGCTGACCTGGGCCAAAGACAACGGTACCACCCGCCGCCGCGACAGCAATGTGTACCTGTACATTCTGCAAATCATCGTGCAGGAATGCCGCGAAGCAAAACAGGAAGCCGTCGCAAAGAAATACGAAGCAGTTTTCCAAAAGCATTTGCAGGCTTTCAATATGTACGGAGGCCAGTAAGTCCTTGTCATGCTGAGCGCAGTCGAAGCACTTTACGTGACGCTTCGACTGCGCTCAGCATGACAAACTTCGGCATGACAAACTACTGCACTTTCACCTTCACCCAAACCATCCGGTGGTCCGAGCTCGACTCCCGCTTCTCCACCAGATCCGCCATCGGCTCGCCTTTGGCCGGCCAGAAAACACCGCTATCAATCACCTGAAAACCTTTCCTCGAAGGCAGCACGTAATCCGCGCGCATGCGCCAGAATGCTGTGTGGTTTTTGGCAAAAGCATTTGACGCGCTATGTTCCGCGCCGCCTTTGCTGGCTGGCGCCAGTTCACTATTTACTTTCGGGCTGGCCAGAAGTGACTTAATGCCTTCTGAAATCGCATTTCCTTCGTCCGGTGACGCATTCTGGTCACCCAGAATGACGAAGCGGGAATCCGGTTTCAAGCCGCCGTATTTTCCTTTATCGTCATAAATGTAAGCAGCGTCGCTATCGCTGATATAGTCTTTCCAAAACCTGATCTCGTCGTGGTTGCGTTTTCCGTTCCGGTCTTCCGCGCCGTCGAAACTGGGCGGGGTAGGGTGGCTTGCCAGAAAGTGAATTACATTGTTTCCCACTTTCACAGGGATATCCCAATGTGATTTAGACGACAGTGGAAATTGCTTCCAGGCATCCGGCTCATACCAGTCGCTGCCGTCGGCATTGGTTACCTTCAAAGCGCCGGGCATATCTTTCCACTTGAAATGCTGGAAAGTGCGCACATCTTTCGTCTCGATCGGATACCTCGACAGCAGTACCATACCGTACTGACCGGGAAAATTTCCAAAGCCCCACGCATCATTGCCCAGGTTCTCTTTCTTCCCATCACGGTTCAGGTCGTATGGACTTGGCTGGCCGGTGTTGACGGTCGAATAATAGTAGTAGGGATAATCGATTCCTTTCAAACCATTACTGTCCTCTTTTAAATAAGCCTTCACAAATTGCAGGATGCCGGCTTTCGGGTCCGCGATGTAATCAAATTCATTTAGCAAAATCACATCCGGCCGCACCGTTTTGACAATGCTCGCAATGTTCTTAATCTGCTGATTTTGCCCCGACGCCAATTCCTTGATCAGGATCTTCTCAGAGTTTCCCGGCGTGCCTCTCGGCATATAATTCTCGGCTTCCATGCTCACATTGTAGGTGGCAAAGGTGAGTTCAGTTTTTGAAAATGTGGGTGCAGAGCAGAGCATCAGGCCAAATAGGAGTAACTTTTTCATTTTAAATTAAAATGTTGATGTGGACTTGAATGATAAAAATAATAGTAATGCTGTAAATAAAAAGAGCCGCCCCCGTACGGAAGCAGCTCTTTTATCAATTGGTGTCACACATTTCAGTGAAAGAAGTCTTTCATTTTATCAAAAAATCCCTTCTCATTTTTTCCCGGCTTGGGCTGAAAATTAGGGGAGTTACGAAGCGATTCCAGCGTCTGGCGCTCATCGGATGAAAGTTGCTGCGGTGTCCATACATTGATATGTACCAGCTGGTCGCCTTTTCCATATCCGTTCAGGTCTTTGATGCCTTTTCCTTTCAGACGAAGAATTTTGCCCGCCTGAGTTCCTGAGTCGACGGTAATTCTTGCTTTTCCATCAATAGTCGGGATTTCCACCGAAGTGCCCAGTGCCGCGTCGATAAAGCTTAAATGCATATCAAAAACCACATTATTACCGTCGCGTTTCAGGTTTGCATCTTCCTCTTCCTCGATCACGATCAGCAGATCGCCGGCTACACCGCCGCGCGCAGGTACATTTCCTTTGCCCGACATAGAAAGCTGCATACCTTCGGCCACCCCGCCCGGAATGTTCAATGTGATCAGGTCGTCCTGCAGCAAACGTCCTTCGCCTGCGCAGGAGTCGCAGCGCTCGCTGATGATCTTGCCGTCACCGTTACAGGTAGGGCAGGTGCTGGTAGAAACCATCTGGCCGAGCATCGTGCTCACCACTTTCCGGACCTGGCCGGTACCATTACATGAATTACAGTTGGTCAGCGAAGTCCCGTTTTTTGCGCCATTTCCGCCGCAGGTATTACAGGTTACATGCCTTTTGACCTTAATTTTTTTCTCAACACCATTCGCGACTTCTTCCAGGTTCAGTTTCAGCTTGATCCGCAGATCCGAACCTTTCCGTACCCGGCGACCGCCGCCACCGCCCGCGCGACCAAAAATGTCGCCAAACGGGCTGCTATCGCCAAAAATATCTCCAAACTGGGAGAAAATATCGTCCATCGAAAATCCGCCGCCGAAACCGCCCGCACCGGCACCCGCGCCGCCGACACCCGCATGACCGTACTGGTCATACCGCGCACGCTTGTTATCGTCGCTGAGGATACTGTAAGCCTCCGCAGCTTCCTTAAACTTGTCTTCCGCAGTCGGATCGTCCGGGTTTTTATCCGGGTGAAACTTGATGGCCAGCTTGCGATAGGCTTTCTTAATGTCGTCGGCAGCCGCTCCACGGTCCACGCCCAGTACCTCGTAATAATCTCTTTTCTTTGCCATTTTAAATTGCTGGTGGTTCCTGTAAGGAGGTTAACGTTTTTAAGAGCCTACGATCACTTTGGCGTAGCGAATCACTTTATCATTCAAATAATAACCTTTTTCGATCTCGTCGATCACTTTTCCTTTCAATTCTTCACTCGGCGCAGGGAACTGGGCGATGGATTCGTGGATCTCGGCATCAAAAGTTTCGCCTTTCGATTCCATCGGTTTCAGGCCTTTTGATTCAAGTGCCTTGTATAATTTGTTGTAAATCAGATCGACGCCCTCTTTTAATGCATCGATTTCAGTTGAAGAATCAAAGGATACCTTCGCGCGCTCGAAATCGTCCACGATCGGGAGAATGAGCTTTACCATATCCGCACTGGCACCGGAAATCATTTCCAGCTTTTCTTTCGCAGTACGTCTTCTGAAATTTTCGAAATCGGCATACAGGCGCAGATACTTGTCCTTTAACTCGGCGATTTCGCTTTTGGCGCTTTCCAGTGGATCAACCGAAGGCGTTTCTTTGATTTCCTGGCCCGCATTATCCATCGGTACAGAATTCGTTTCGCCATTTTCCCCGTTTTCCGGGCTGTCAGCTTCCAAAGGTTCTTTGTCCTCGTTCATTACGTAATTTTTGTCTTGATCTATGTTGAATTCCTGATTTTCCGGCATGACGCTTTATCAATAATGTAACTTTTACAATGACCACATTGGTTCAAAATTATTTTGCCAGTGCTAAAATACTGACAAGATGGCATTTTATAATCAATTAGTAACTTTGTAAAATGACCACGGAAGATATAGTCAGGCAGGAAAGAAGTCAGTTCATCAAAGCGAAGGCCCTCGAAAACGGGTTTGATTTCTGTGGTATATCCAAAGCGGAGTTCCTGGAACAGGAGGCGCCGCGCCTCGAAAACTGGCTCAACAAGCACCACCACGGCGCGATGGGCTACATGGCCAACCATTTTGATAAAAGACTTGATCCCCGCAAGCTGGTCGATGGCGCGAAAAGTGTCATCTCGGTTTTGCTCAATTATTATCCTGAAAAAAGACTTCCCGAAGGCCCCGACGACCTGAAAGTTTCCAAGTATGCGTACGGCACGGACTATCATTATATATTAAAGGAAAAGCTGGGTGCAATGCTGCTGGCGATCCAGGAAGAGATCGGGGAGGTGAGCGGGCGGATTTTTGTGGACTCGGCGCCGGTGATGGACAAAGTCTGGGCAGCGAAAAGCGGCCTGGGCTGGATCGGCAAACATTCCAACCTGCTCAACCGCGATATGGGCAGCTTCTTCTTTATCGGGGAAATCATCTGCGACCTGGAACTCGCCCCCGACAGCGCCGTGGGCGATTATTGCGGTACCTGCACACGCTGCATCGATGCCTGCCCGACCGACGCGATCACCGAAGCGTTTGTGGTTGACGGAAGTAAATGCATCAGTTACTACACCATTGAACTGAAAGACGCAATCCCCGAAGAAGCGCAGGGAAAAATGGGTAATTGGATTTTCGGCTGTGATATCTGCCAGGATGTGTGTCCATGGAACCGCTTTTCAAAACCGCATACCACGCCGGAGTTCAATCTTCCGGAAGGTCTGGCAGGATTTTCAAGCACTGACTGGCAGGAAATTACGGAAGAAGTTTTCCGTGAAGTGTTCCGCCGCTCCCCCCTTAAAAGGACCAAATTCGACGGCTTGAAGCGCAATATCGAATTTGTTATATCGTCTAAATAAAAAGCACAATTCAGTTATAACCTTTATATTTGGATTCGGGAGTTCCTTTCGATGACTGAATAAAAAGACTCGTAGTATGAGAAAACAATCTGTCAATCTTTGGGCGGTGCTGGTGTGCGTAGTAATAGGGCAAGTGGTTCCGGCTTTGTGGTATAGTGCTTTTTCGGAACAGTGGATGGCTTTAAACGGTTTCACCACGGAGCAGATGAAAGGGGCTACAAGTCCCGTCCCTTACCTGGCAAGTATTGTTTCTTCTTCCTTTATGGCCTACACCATGGCCTGGGTTTTTACCAAGATCCCCGTTAAATCCCTGCTCGCCGGTTTTCTCACCGGACTGCTTTTCGGAGTTGTTTTCGTGCTATTCGAGTTGATTGTGAAGGATATGTTCTCTTTACGTCCGCTCATGCTTTCCATGATTGATGGTGGCGTCAGCGTCATTATCTACGCCATAACCGGCGCTATACTGGGTGTCTGGCGCAAGTACGAGTAACTGTCGGTTCTGTCGCTCCCCTGAATTAATCTTATTTTAATGCTACTTCCCTGCAATGCGGCACGGCTGCATTGTAGCCTGCTCTGTACGATAATTTCAATTTTTTCTTGGCTCGATATAACTTTCGAGATTTGCGGGCAATTTTGCCGATACAGAAGAATCTTAAACAGTGTCTTCGAGCACGCAGAAAATATATTCGGTTCTGATAAATGTATTAGAGACATATAATATTTCTTGTGTAGTTGGTAACTGGACTTTTACTACTTCTTCCTAGTGGTAATTCGGAATATTAGTTTAGTACAATTAAATTTTACCAAATAAATTGCGTGTGTTGTTATTTAGTTATAAATTTCCTCGAATTTAAATTAAGCCAAATTAACCTATGAAAAACAGTGTACTCTACTTGCTGCTAACTTTCCTCGTAGTAGCAATTTTTGTTTCACCAGCCCAGGCCCAGGACAGGCAGATTACGGGTAAGGTGAGCGATGAGAATGGGGCGGGGTTGCCAGGAACGAACGTGCTCGTTAAAGGAACTACAAGAGGTACCAATACAGATGCGGATGGTAACTTCTCCATCAGTGTTGCCAGCTCTGGTGCTACGCTGATCATCTCTTCGGTTGGGTATCTTGCAAAAGAGATCGCAGTGACCGGCGCCATGACCAATGTCAATGTGAGCCTCGAACCGGACGTAAGAAATCTGGGAGAAGTAGTGGTAACCGCGCTTGGTATCGAAAGAAGTGCCAAATCGCTGACCTACGCTACCCAGAAAATCGACGGAAAGCAATTGACGGATGTGCGTGACGCGAACTTTGTGAACACGCTTTCGGGTAAAGTAGCCGGTATCGTGGTAACCCAGGGTTCCTCAGGTCCGGGATCTGCTACCCGCGTGGTTTTGCGCGGTAATCGTTCTATTAGCGGAAATAACAATGCCTTGTTTGTGGTTGATGGTGTGCCCATCGATAACACGGTACAAGGTCAGGTTGGAAACGATTTTGGTGGAACAAACGGTAGTGACGGTGCGTCCAACATTAACCCGGACGATATCGAGTCCATGAACGTGTTGAAAGGTGCTGCGGCATCTGCTCTTTATGGTAGCCGTGCGGCAAACGGTGTTGTGATGATCACCACGAAAAAAGGTAAAGCTGGCGCAGTAACTGCCAATATTAACTCCGGCGTGGTGGTTGAAAATCCATTTTTGCTTCCAAAATTCCAGAATACTTACGGACAGGGTGCAGGCGGAACTGCTTCCAATTCTTACGGTAGCTGGGGACCTGCCACAACTACATTCCCGAACAATGTGAAAGATTTCTTCCGTACCGGGGTTTCTACCAACAATTCCTTCGGTATTTCAGCGGGAACGGATAAAGTTCAGACGTATACTTCTTATGCTTATAATGATGTACAGGGTATTATTCCAAATAACAGCCTGGCACGTCACACATTCAACGTGCGCATTGGTACACAGCTGACCAAGAAGTTTTCTACTGATGCAAAAATCACTTACGTAAACCAGGATATTAAAAACAAGCCTAAATCCGGTGAGGAAAGCGGTTTGGTGATGAATGTTTACAAAGTGCCAAGAAGTGTTGATTTGAACACTTACAAAAAATACGAAGATGAAAACGGCGAGCCGACTTACTGGACTTCTTCTTCTATCTATATGAACCCTTACTGGACGATGAACAAAACATCGGACGATGAGAAACGTAACCGTATCACTGCGCTGGGTTCTGCCAAATACAACCTGACCGACTGGCTGAATGTACAAGGCCGTATCAGCTACGACCGCTACGACGACCGCGTAA
Source organism: Dyadobacter luticola (assembly GCF_005860805.1). GTDB lineage: Bacteria > Bacteroidota > Bacteroidia > Cytophagales > Spirosomataceae > Dyadobacter > Dyadobacter luticola. Next base: position 1,483,213 of record NZ_VCEJ01000004.1, read on the forward strand.
ACAGAGCCTGGTCTAACCGTACATTGCTTTTCGCTGGCCCGGGTGGTTCTTACCAGGATTATTCGGTAGCGATTCTTGAAAAAAACCTGGATTTGATCGTTTCGGGTAACAACAACTTTGGAAAAGATTTTGCACTTACCTACAACTTTGGTGCAGGTCAAACTTACAAACGTTACTCGCAGGTAGGTGGTAATGCAAACGGATTGCTGGTACCTAACAAATTTGACCTTTCGTTTGCGTCATCCTTGTCGCAGATCGCCAATTTCAGTGAAAAAGAATTGCACTACGTATTTGGTACGGCATCTTTGTCCTACAAGGATTTCTTGACAGTGGATGCAGCAGCCAGAAATGACTGGTCGTCCACATTGCCTAAGCCTTACTCGTTTTTCTATCCATCATTTGGTGCAAACCTGATCCTTTCAGAGGCGATTCAACTGCCACAGGTGATCAGTTTTGCTAAAATCCGCGGATCGTGGGCGCAGGTAGGTAATGATACCGATCCTTATTTGTTGTCACAAACTTACACCTTTACCCAAGGCGGTACAGGCGGATACATTTACCGTGACCCGACGCAGCCTGCTACCAATTTGAAACCGGAAATTTCTTCTTCTACGGAGATTGGTCTTGACCTGCGTTTATTCAGCGGAAGACTGGGATTGGATGTAACTTATTACAACTCCAACACGGTAAACCAGCTGCTTTCATTGTCTCTGGCACCTGCCTCAGGTTTCTCCCAGCAGTTTATCAATGCGGGTAAAATCAACAACAAAGGTTTTGAAATATCTCTGACTGGCAAAGTGGCAAAAAGCGACGATTTTAGCTGGGATATGACATTGAACCTGGCCCGCAACAAGAACAAGATCATCCGTCTTGATCCAAACGTAAAACGTGCATTCCTTGGCGGCGGCTTCGGCCGGACTGCTACACCAGTGGTGGAAGAAGGCGGTTCTTATGGCGATATGATCGCTCAGCGCTGGCAGAGAGATGAGCAGGGAAGATTGGTAGTCACTGCGCCTGATCCATCAGGTAATAATGGAGGAAAGCCGGTCGTTACAGCAGAAAATGAATACATCGGAAACTTCAACCCAAAATTGACTGCCGGTTTGAATAACACATTCAGATATAAGCGTTTTACTGCAAGCTTCCTGATCGACGGCCGCTTTGGTGGCGTGATGACTTCCGGAACAGCAGCTAACCTGGCATTTGACGGAACAGGTGATTTCACCACCGATCACCGCGAAGGCGGTTGGGTATTGCCAGGCGTCACTCCTTCGGGAGAGGCCAACAGCTCGCCGATCAATGCTGAAAGTTTCTGGACCACAGTATCCGGCGGTCGTTATTCTTGGGGTGAATTCTTCACTTATTCTGCTACTAACGTTCGTTTGAGAGAGCTTTCAGTTGGTTTCGATATTCCTACCGGCAGTGGTTTCTTTATCAAAAATGCCAGGATATCTTTTGTAGCGCGTAACCTGTTCTTCATTTACAGAGGTTCGTCAACACTGGACATTCCGGGAGTGAAAAAACGCAAGCTGCCATTTGACCCGGATGTGAACCTCGGTGCGGGTAACTTCCAGGGAATTGAATATGGTAACCTTCCTTCCACGAGGACTATGGGGTTGAACCTGAAACTTGGATTCTAGTAAAAACCACTTCTTTCGATAAATAAAAAATGAGCATTATCAATAAATATAGAAAACTTGCATTTGCGGGTATGGTACTTGGCTCTGCGGCTCTCATGCAGGCTTGTACGGGCGACTTTGAGGAGATGAATACGAGTAAGACAAAGCTTACTTCCCTGTCAGAAGATGAACTTCCGTTCCTTTTCTCACGTGCGGAGCAGCAGGCATCTTACCAGAGCGGTACTTACCAGATTGCGCAAAACCTCTTCGCGGATCTTTACGCGCAATATTTTGCTACGTCGGCTACGTATTTTCCTTCCGACCGCTACGTGATGCGTTACGACTGGCTGACCGGCCACTGGAACCCAATTTACACCCAGGTGGTGCCTCAGCTGAAAACGCTTTTCGAACAGACAGAACCAACTTCTGCCGAATACGCGCTGGCTAACATTATGTGGGTATTCTCATTCCACCGGTTGACGGATTACTATGGTCCGGTGCCTTATTTTGACGCGGGTGTTCCGGCGATCAGTGTGAAATACGATGCGCAGGCAGACATTTACAAAGATTTCTTTGTACGTCTGGACGCAGCGACCAGTGCTTTGAAAGCCAATGCTGCTGCAAAACCTTACGGTACATTTGACCTGATTTACGGAGGCGATGTGGCTAAATGGATCAAATTTGCGAATACCCTGCGCCTTCGTCTGGCACTGCGGATTTCGAAAGTAGATCCGGCAGAAGCTAAAAAACAAGCTGAGGCTGCGTATGCAGGCGGTGTAATGACCGATGTTGCGGACGATGCTTACATGATCAAAAAGCTGGTAGGTGATGACGCAAACGGATTGAGCCGGATCGCGGTCTGGAACGAGTTCCGGATGAGCGCATCGATGGAGTCTGTACTGAAAGGTTATGGTGATCCACGGATCGGCGTTTACTTCCAGCCTGCAACCACCACCAAAGCTTACGATGGTTTGCGCAACGGATTAACACCTGCGCAGCTTGCACTTCCCAAAAACCTCAACGATGCCAACTCCAATGTTGGAACGCGCTGGGTAACCGGATCGGGCGCTGCCTGGAATACCAATTTCGAAACACCGCAGGATATCATGCACACTGCCGAAGCGTACTTCCTGCGCGCAGAAGGTGCATTAAACGGCTGGAACATGGGTGGCACTCCAAAAGAGTTGTACGAAAAAGGAATTACCGCGTCTATGGCGCAGTGGGGCGTAACCGGCGCAGCAGTAACTGCTTACATCAACAGTTCTGCCAAGCCAGTAGCTCCGGGTGATCAGCTGAATTCAGCTCCGCTTTCCGACGTTTCCATCAAGTGGGAAGATGGTGCTACCGATGCGGTGAAACGCGAAAAAATCGGTACGCAAAAATGGCTGGGATTGTACCCGGATGGAATGGAAGCATGGGCTGAATACCGCAGAACACGTTTTCCTAAACTATACCCTGTCGTAAACTCTGAAAACCCGGATGTTCCTGTGGGCTCAGTTTTGAGAAGGATTCCATTTATTACTGCTGAAAAAGAAACCAACAAGCAGGCTGTGGAAGATGCAGTGAAACTACTGGGTGGTCCTGATAAAGCCAGCACGCCGCTGTGGTGGGATAAAAACTAACCGATGCCAAATGCATGACAAGTGAGCAAAAGGCAGGCATTGTGCCTGCCTTTTTGTTATTCAAAGGATTCTCTTCTTTTTTGTAAAATACCAGTACCCTTTTTTGAAATGAAAAATAGCCGCCTGTTTATCCTTCTTCTTCTTTTTCTTGCCTCCTGTAAGTCGGACGATAAGCTTTTTACCTTGCTTGGGTCGGGTGAGACCGGGATCAAGTTTAATAATTATATCGAAGAAGATGCGACGAGCAATGTGCTCGAATACGGCTATTTCTATAATGGCGGCGGAATTGCGGCGGCGGATTTTAATAATGATGGCCTGGTAGACCTGTACTTCACCGGTAACATGGTGGCCAACAAGCTATACCTCAACAAAGGTGAAATGGAATTTGAGGATGTTTCCGAAAAGTCGGGAGCAGCTTTGAATGAAGGCTGGAAAACCGGCGTGTCGATTGTGGATATCAATGATGACGGCTGGATCGACATTTACGTATGCCGCGCAGGTGCCCAGGACCCGAAACTGAGAAGTAAGTTGCTGTATGTCAATAATGGTAAGACTGCCGACGGCATCCCCACATTCACGGAAAGAGCCGCCGAATATGGTCTCGACGACCGCTCCTATACCACACAAGCTGTATTTTTCGATTACGACCGCGACGGCGATACCGACTGTTTTTTACTCAATCACTCCATCCAGAAATACGCTGGTTTCAGCAACCTGCTGGGTAATTACCGCCAGGAGCGCAATGATGCTTATGGCAATAAGCTGCTGCGGAATGATGGCGGGAAGTTCACCAATGCCACCGATTCGTCGGGCATTGTTTCCAATGTGCTGAGCTTTGGTCTGGGAGTTAACATTCATGATTTTAACAATGATGGCTGGCAGGATATCTATATTTCCAATGATTATAATGAAAATGATTACCTGTACCTCAACCAGCAAAACGGAAAATTTAAAGAGGTGATCCGCGAAGCGACGGGCCATGTTTCACTGTACTCGATGGGTACCGATGCGGCTGACTTGAACAATGATGGACTCGCCGATATATTAACATTAGATATGCTCCCGGCGTCCAACGAACGTATTAAGCTCACCGCCGGGGATGATAATTATGATAAATACCAGCAGTTGCTGCGCGCCGGTTTCCACGACCAGACGATGCGGAATATGCTGCAAATGAACAATGGTGTGAATGCAAATGGTGTCCCGGTTTTCAGTGAAATCGGGCAGCTGGCGGGGGTATCCAATACCGATTGGAGCTGGGCAGCATTGATGGCCGATTTCGATAATGATGGCTGGAAAGACATTTTCATTTCCAACGGATATGCCCGGGATTATACCAATATGGAGTTTTTGAAATACTCCACCGATGTGCAGGTAAAAGCAGGGCAGGGAGGTAAAGCGCCAGATCAGATGGATATTATTAAGGAGATGCCGCCGATCAACGAGCCGGATTATATTTTTCAAAACCAGAAAAACCTGACTTTTGCCAAAAAGATCGAGGACTGGGGATTTTCGAAAAACAACCAGTCGAACGGTGCGATCTACGCCGACCTGGACAATGATGGTGACCTGGACCTGGTGACCAGCAATGTGAATGAAAAAGCGTCGGTGTACCGGAATAATGCGGAAACCAAGCTGACCAACAAATTTCAGAAAATCAAGCTCGAATCCCCGAAATATGCTTTCCTGGCGGGTACCAAAGTGGATTTGTACTCCGACTCGCTTTTTCAGACGCAGACATTCATTCCGGTACGGGGCTTCCAGTCGTCGCAGTGGGATCTTATGCATTTCGGGCTGGGGAATGATCGGAACATTGATTCGCTGGTGGTAACCTGGGCCGACGGAAACCGGCAGGTACTGCACAAACCTGCGACCGGCAAACCCATAACATTGAAATACACCGACGCGAAAAAAGGTGGGTTGTTGCCGGAAAAACCAAAGTCACAAATGTGGCAGCCGGCCAGTCTGATCGACTTTACGCACGCGGAAGATGCCCGCAATGATTTCCGTATCCAAACATTACTTCCGTCGATGCTGTCGTTTCAGGGCCCACATTTCGCGCAGAAAGATTTGAACAAGGATGGCGTGGATGATTTTTACATTGGCGGCGGCAGGAACCAGGCCGGAACATTGTTTCTAAGCCACGGAAAAGGCTTCCAGAAATTGGCCCAGCCGGCTTTTGAGCAGGACGCGGTTTTTGAAGATGCCGATATGGCGTTTTTGGATGCCGACCAGGATGGAGACGAAGATTTGATCGTCACCAGCATTGGTTATGACCTTTCACCAACCGATCCGCTACTGGCGCCGCGTTTATACATGAACGACAGGGGTACATTTAAAAAAGCGGCGTTTACGAATACCGGACTGAATGCTGCTGCCGTGGCGGTGGCCGATGTGGATAAGGACGGCGATCTGGACATTTTTCTGGGTACCCGTGTCACGCCTCAGCGTTTTCCGGAAAGTGCCGGCGGGGTTTTGCTTTTGAATGATGGAAAAGGCACATTCACTGACCATACCAGCGATATGGCTGCGCAGCTAAAACAGGCTGGAATGATCACAGACGCCACTTTTCAGGATATCAATAAGGATGGTTACCCCGAACTGGTCCTGACGGCTGACTGGAATACGGTGCAAGTTTTTAATAATAACAAAGGAAAATTATCCAATGCAAGCAGCGCCTGGGGTACTGCTGCATTGAACGGTTGCTGGAATGCCATCAAAGCGGCCGATCTGGATGGGGACGGCGATACGGATTTTATCATCGGAAATATGGGCAGCAACTGGCAGTGGAACCTTACTTCGCCGGGCGGATTATCCCTATATGCAGGCGATTTTGACAAGCTGGGCAGGATTGTGCCGGTGATCGGGGTGACGGAAAATGGCAAGGAGTATCCCTACGCCAGCCGCGACGAATTGCTGGATCAGATTCCTTCTTTGAAGAAAAAATACACCAACTATGTACTGTACTCCAAAGCTACATTGCAGGAAATGCTGCCAGAGGAAAAACTGAAAGCTGCGCAGAAATTAGAGGCCAGGGAGTTCAGAAGCGGCATTTTGGAGAATAAGGGCGGTAAGCTGGTTTTTCGTCCACTGCCGGTAGAGGCACAGTTTGCCCCGATTTACGCCATCGACATTTCCGACATAAATGCCGATGGAAAACCGGACCTGATCCTGGGCGGAAACCTGAAACAAACCCGCGTGCGAATGGGCAAAAACGATGCGAACCTTTTGCAGGTTTTCAAAAACAGGGGTGCCTTGCAGTTCGACTACATTCCCCAGACCCAAAGCGGATTTTACGTGACCGGCGACGTGCGTGATATGGCGGTTTTCAAAATGTCGGGGGAAACGTATTTGCTGGGGGCGATGAACAATGCCAATGTGATCGGGTACCGATTGACGCCAGCAGGTAATTAATTTTTGGTTAAAAATAATCGATGCCTCGGGACGCAAAACAGCAGTTCCGGGGCATTTTTATTTTTTAGTCGCCCAAGCCCTCAATCGGCATGCCTCATTTCCAGTGCGTTAAGTGTACTTTCCAGTAGTCAAGAATGGAAAGCATTTCATAAAGATTGAAGAGTTAAAAATTAAAGGAATCTTAAAAATTTAGCTCACTGGTAGGAGTTTATTAAAATTATTTAATTATCAATTAAATTAAGATATTTGTTAAATCCGGGTATTCTTCCAAGGAATATTCGGCTATTACCAAATTTAACCAAATTAATATTTTACTAATTTATTAACCTATGAAAGAAAAGCTACTTGCAGCCTTGGGAAGAGGATTTTTTCCGTTGGGGCTATTTTTGCTTTTTGTCACGCTGCCCAGCTTTGCTCAGGACAGGACAGTGACAGGAATGGTGACAGACGACAAGGATCAGGGCCTGCCCGGAGCTTCCGTCACAATTAAGGGAGCGTCGAAAGGGACTAATGCGGATTCAAACGGAAAGTTTTCGCTTACTGGTGTGAAGGATTCTGACGTGCTGGTTGTCAGCTCGATCGGTTTTACGAAACAGGAAATCCAGGTTGGGAACCGCAGCGTGATCGACGTAAAGATGCTGGCAGATGTAGCCAGCTTACAGGAGGTGACGGTAACCGCTTTGGGTATTAAAAAGGACACCCGGAAACTGGGCTATTCTACCACGACTGTTGAGGCGGTGGCGATTAACCAGGCGCGTGAAACAAACGTGGTTAACTCCCTCCAAGGCCGTGTGGCAGGTTTGAACATCAGCCCGGCGAGCGGTGGTCCTGCTTCTTCGTCAAGGATCAACTTGCGTGGGGTAAGTAACTTCAAAGGCGGTAGCCCCCTGTTCGTAATTAACGGTGTGCCGATGGACAACACTTCCAGAGGTACTTCGGGTGAATGGGGCGGTGCCGACAACGGGGATGGTATCGGTAACGTCAACCCCGACGACATTGAAAGTATGACGGTTTTGAAAGGAGCTAGTGCCGCGGCATTGTATGGAACCCGCGCGGCAAACGGAGTAATCCTGATTACCACAAAAGGCGGTAAACAAAATGGAGGTCTTTCCGTGGAGTTCAACACCAACTCGCAGTTTGACAAGGTAATTGACTACACTGATTTCCAGTACGAGTACGGACAAGGTCAGCAGGGAAAAAGGCCGACAGACGTTAACAGTGCCAAAAACTCCGGTATTTACAGCTGGGGCGAGAAAATGGACGGTCAGCCTTACACCCAGTTTGACGGGAAGCAATATCCTTATTCACCGGTGAAAGATAACTTCGAAAACTTTTACCGTACAGGATCTACATTTACCAATACCGTAGCAGTTTCGGGTGGTGGCGAGAAAAACAGCTTCCGCCTTTCGCTTTCCAATATGAATGCGAATGCAGTATTGAGAAGCAGTGGTGTCAACCGCAAAACAATCAACCTGAGCCTGACGCAGAAAGTAACGGATAAACTGGATGTGAGCGTAATGGGTAACTACATTGACCAGGTGGACCGTAACCGTGCCATGCTGAGTGATGCCCCAATGAATGCCAACTATGGTATCATGTTCCTCGCAACCAGTTTCAACCAGAAAGCATTGATGCCCGGCTATGATCCGATCACCGGCGCAGAAATGACATTCAGCGACGATACCTATAAAACCAACCCGTGGTTTGTAGTTAATCAATATAAAAATGAGATTTCAAGAAAGCGTCTGATTACTGCGATCACCAGCAAGTACCAGTTTGCTGACTGGATCTATCTGCAGGGCCGTATCGGATATGACCTGATCAATGATGGCGGATTTAACATTACGCCCTGGGGAACTGCTTTTTCAAGCAAAGGCGGCGTGGGTAACAGCAAGTCGCAAACCACAGAAATGAACATCGATGGTTTGTTGGGTATCAATAAAACCTTTGGTGATTTCGGTGTGAATGTGGCTTTGGGAGCTAACCTCCGTAAAAACAAAGCAGAAGGTGTGGGTGTTTCGGGTGGTCAGCTGAGCATTCCTTACCTCTATACTTTGTCAAACACATTAACGAAAGGCCAAAGCTACAACTACAATGAAAGACAAGTACAGTCGGGTTACTACACCGCTGACTTTGATTACAAAGGTTTCCTGACATTGTCAACCACTGGTCGCTACGACATTTACTCAACGCTGCCATCGTCTAACCGTGGCATCTTCGCACCTTCGGTTTCCGGTGCGTTTATTTTCTCGGAGCTGATGAATTCGAGCTTCCTGGATTTTGGAAAACTGCGTGCGTCTTATGCCCAAACCAGTGGTGAAGCATTTGATGCGTATCTGACCAGTCAGTATTATTCTCTTGGAAATACCTACAATGGTTTACCACAGGGAGGATTTGGTAACCAGCTGCCGAACATTAACCTGAAACCGTACCGCCTGAAAGAATTTGAGATCGGTTTCGAAACGAAGTTTTTGCACAACAGATTAGGTCTTGACGTGGCTTACTTCAACCGGACTACCAAAGACGAGATCGTAAATGGACCGCTTTCAGTTACAACCGGTTATTCCTCGCAGGTTTTGAACCTGGGTTCTACTAAAAATAGCGGGATTGAGATTTTGCTGACCGGCACGCCAGTCCAGTCGACCTCATTCAAATGGGACATGTCTTTTAACATTACTTCGGTTAAAAACACGATCGCAGACATTGATGGTCTGAATGAAGACGGTACTCCTAAAACTACTGTTTTTGGTTTGGGAACTTACCGTCCTCTGAATGCCAACATTGCTCACGTAAGAGGCTTGCCCGCAGCGCAGATCATGGCTTATGACTACAAGTACAATGCAAACGGTCAAATGATTATCGGAACGGATGGTATCCCTGTACGCGGTGAGTTGAAACCGATGGGTTCTTCGCTTCCAAAAGTGTATGGTGGTTTCAACAACTCATTGAACTACAAAGCATTCACCCTGTCATTTTTGTTTGATTATAAATTTGGCGGAAAAGTGTTGTCAGCAACGAACCACTACTCGATTGTGGACGGTCTAAACAAAATGACGCTGGTAGGACGTGAAACGGGAATCGTGGCGAATGGTGTACTGGAAACAGGTGAGACAAATGCACAGAATGTTTCGGCCCAGACTTACTATTCAAAACTGGTGACCAACATTTCGAAACTAAACGTATTCAGCTCGGATTTTATCAAACTGAGACAAGTGGTTTTGACCTACAACCTGCCTGCCAACTGGTTCAACAACAAGCTGCCATTTGAAGGGATTTCGGTTTCGGCAGTGGGGCGTAACCTGGCTACATTGCTGATGCATACCAAAAACTTTGATCCTGAGGCTGGCTTCTCTTCTAACGTGTCTTACGCTGGAACAGAAGGTTCTCAATATCCTTCCACCCGGACTTACGGATTTACTGTTAACGCAAGATTCAAAAAATAAGAACTATGAAAAGATTATCAATATATGGATTATCCCTTCTCCTGTTTTGCGCAGCAGGCTGTACGGATAAATTCGACGAGATCAATACCGACCCGACGCAGGCTAGTGAGTCTGTATGGGACCCTAATTATTTTCTTCCAAATGCCCAGATGCAGTACATTAACCTGGGTTATGGCAGCATCATTTACCAGAGTTTGGCCACGCAGGTACTTGCTTCTACATTCTATTATTATGGAAATGGCGACAAGTATGTGAATACGCAAAACTCTACCAGCTATCAGGGAAGCATTTTTGGTACTACCTATAGTGTAGGAAGGCTGCTGGCGGAAATGATGCGTTTGACCAAGGATAAAGAGCAGTATGCCAACCTGTACAATGTGGGCCGGATCATGCAGGTGATGAATTTCCAGCAAGGCACCGATACGTACGGCGATTTGCCATATACCGAAGCATTTAAAATCAGGGATGGCGTACAGACTCCGAAATACGATACGCAGCAGTCGATTTACGCGGCTTTGCTGCCTGAGCTCGAATCTGCGATCAACGGACTGGATGCCACAAAGCTGAAACCAACTGGTGACCTTTTCTACGGTGGTGACATTGCAAAATGGAAAAAATTCGGTTACTCGCTGATGCTGCGCGTAGCAATGCGCCTGACAAAGGTTGATCCGGCTACGGCAAAAACCTGGGCAGAAAAAGCGGCTGCGGGAGGTACATTTGCGTCGATCGATGACAATGCAAAGATTGTTGCGGATGCTAACAATGCCAACTCTGCGATTTACGGGGTATATCAGGTAGCGGATGATTACCGGGAGCTTCGTTTCTCGAAAACATTCATTGATGCATTGAAAACAGCTGGCGATCCACGTCTTTCGGCTATTGCGGAAGTTCCTGCTGCGGGTGCGGCTGCCAATGCCAATCAATCATTAGTTGGTAATAATTCGGCTGCAATCCAGATGGGTTTGCCAAATGGTTACGACCTGATCGGCGGGGCTACGGACATCAAAAAAGCACCAGGTTACCCAGGCCCAACAGGTACAGGAAATGACATTGCGCCACTTGGAAATTATTCAAGGCCAAGAATTTCGGTATACCTGAAAAGGAACGGAACATTGTTCGTGCTGACTTATCCTGAAATTGAATTGTTGCTGGCCGAGGCAAAAGCACGCGGCTGGAATGTACCGGGAACAGCTGCCGACCACTATAAAAACGGAATTGTTGGCGGCATGACTACCATGGGCCAGCTCGACGCAACTGCCGACATTTCTGCGGCTACCGCTACGGCATACGCAACTGCCCATCCGCTGACAACAACTTCTTTGGAAGCGTCGCTGAAAGACATAAATACCCAGTACTGGATCGTGACCGGCTCGGAATTCAATTTCATGGAAAACTGGCACAACTGGAGAAGATCGGGTTATCCGCAACTGACTCCTGTAAAATATCCGGGTAATGTAACCGGCGGCACAATTCCGCGCAGGATGATCTACTTATCAACCGAGATCATCAACAACGGAGCCAGCTATAAGGAAGCAGTGAACCGTTTGAACGGTGGTGATTTGCTTACCGGCCGGGTTTGGTGGGATAAATAACATTTAAAAGTAAAGGGGTAAGAAAAGCAAAATTTCTTACCCCTTTCAAATGCGTTTACTAAGTTTTAACTTCAACCAAAAGTTGAAGTTTTTTTGATTTAAAGTAACTCTTCCTGTTTTCAGCCACCGGCATTTGTACCTTGATGAATACCCCAGCGCGCCGTAATTTCCTCTTTTTCCTGATGCTGGCAGTCCAGTTTTCGGCGGTCCGCGCGCAGCAGCCTTTGCTGAAACTGCTTGCCCCCAAGCTCACCGGTATCGGCTTCATCAACCCCATCAATGAAGATGAAACCAAGAATGTGATGTCGTACGAATACTTTTATAATGGCGGCGGCGTAGCGGTAGGGGATATCAACAATGACGGTTTCGACGATCTTTTTTTTACCTCAAACATGGGGCCCAACAAGTTGTACCTGAACCTCGGCGCAGAGGGGCAGCCCATGAAATTTAAAGACATTACATTAACGGCCGGAAAAGGGCTCGAAGGCCGGAAAGGCGGCTGGAAAACCGGCGTCACCATGGCCGATGTAAATGGCGACGGCCTGCTGGACATTCATATCTGCTACTCCGGTAAGGTGCCGGATGAAATGCGGAAAAACCAGCTTTTTATCAACCAGGGAAATGCGAAATTCATCGAGCAGGCGGCATTATATGGTTTAGACGATGTAAGTTACAGCACGCAGGCTGCCTTTTTTGATTATGATAATGATGGTGACCTGGATATGATGCTGTTAAACCACAGCGTGAAGAAAATCGACAACATGGAGCTGGCGAAATTCAAGACGGAAACCGACGCGCTGGCTGGCAACAAGCTTTTTGAAAACCAGAAAAATCATTTTGTAGAGGTAACCCAAAAGGCTGGTATTCACCAGTATCCGCTGACTTTCGGGCTGGGCATCGCGATCGCCGATGTAAACCAGGACGGCTGGGAGGACATTTATGTGACGAATGATTATAACGAATCGGATTATCTCTACATCAACAACCACGACGGCACATTTAAGGATGTGACCCAGCAGTATTTCAGGCACATTGCCCAGTTTTCGATGGGGATCGAGATCGCGGATTTCAACAATGACGGCCTGCCAGACATTATGTCGCTGGATATGTTGCCTGAGGATAATCAGCGACAAAAATTGTTGCAGTTGCAGGAAAATTACGAATCGTTCGAGCTCATGCAGCAGCAAAACCTGCACAAGCAGTACATGCGGAATATGCTGCAACTCAATAATGGCGACGGCACTTTCAGCGAGATCGCACAGATTGCAGGTGTTTCTAATACGGATTGGAGTTGGAGCCCGCTGCTGGCCGATTTTGACAATGATGGTTTCAAAGATCTTTTTATTTCAAATGGTTATCTGAGGGACTATACCAACAAGGATTTTCTAAAATACTGGGGTGATTATAAATTCAAAAGAGCGGTTGATAAAGAACCTTTTCAGCTGATGGATCTGGTGAAAGCGATGCCTTCAACCAAGCTGGTCAACTACATTTTCCGCAACAACCACGATCTCACTTTTACCAAAAAACTGGAAGAATGGGGCATGGCCGAGCCGGCGGTTTCGAGCGGCGCCGTGTATGCCGACCTGGATAATGATGGTGACCTGGACCTGGTGGTCAACAACATTAATGATGTCGCTTTTGTGTACCAGAACATGTCGTCGGAGCAGAAAGCCGGCTCGTGGCTGCAACTGAAATTGAAAGAAAAATCGGGGAACCAGAATAGCGTCGGGGCGAAAGTATATGTGTATAGCCAGGGCAATATGCAGTACCAGGAACTCAATCCCAATCGCGGCTATCTATCATGCACGCCGCTTCGCCTGCATTTCGGTCTTGGGAATGCGGCTTCTGCGGATTCGGTGCGGATTATCTGGCCTGACGGGACGCTGGAAGTGAAAAAGAATGTGAAAGCCGGGCAAGTGCTGACCGTCGAAAAACCGGAAAGAAAAAGCCCGGATAAGATCAAAGCGGCTGAAAAACCGGCGACGGTTTTTACCAAATCTCCCGATATCATTGCATACAAACACGAGGGTTTTAACGAAAATGATTTTAAAAGGCAGCCGCTGATGCTGACCATGTACTCGCAAACCGGCCCGATCGTAGCCCGCGGCGATGTGAATAAAGATGGCTTGCAAGACCTATTCGTGAGCGGCGACCAGAACAAACAAGCTAAAATCTGGCTGCAAAATGCGGACGGTTCTTTCAAGGAAATGCCGGGTTTTGCGATTGGCGACGAGAATGTTTCGGCAGTTTCGTCCGCGGTGTTTTTTGACGCAAACGGGGATGGATTTGATGATCTGTACATTGCCAAAGGCGGCTACTCGCTTTTTGAGCCCAATACCTATTCTTTGCAGGACGAACTTTACCTGAGCGACGGGAAAGGGAATCTGAACCTCTCGGTACTTTCGCTGCCCAACCTGAAAGCCAGCAGTAAGTCCTGCGTCCGGCCTTTTGATTTCGACAAAGATGGCGACCTGGATCTGTTTGTGGGCGGCCGCATCATTCCCGGCCGGTATCCCGAGGCGCCCGCTTCGTTTTTGCTTTTAAATGATGGCAAAGGAAATTACACCATCAAAGAATCGCCGTTTTTTAAAGTGGGTATGGTCACCGACGCACAGTGGGCGGACCTGGATGCGGACGGCAAACCGGAACTGGTGATTGTAGGTGAAATGATGCCGGTGAAAGTTTTCACATTCAACGGAAAGGATTTCGAAGACAAAACCTCGCAGTACTTCAAGGAAGAGGAAGCGGGTTTTTGGTCAGCTTTGAAAATTGACGACCTGGACGGCGACGGAAGACCGGATATCGTAGCCGGAAACCTGGGATTGAATTCTCAGATTAAAGCCTCGAAAGCTGAGCCTGCCGAATTGTTTTTTGCTGATTTTGATAAAAACGGTTCCATCGATCCATTTTTCAATTTTTACGTCCAGGGCAAATCTTACCCTTTCGTGAGCCGCGACGAACTGAATGATCAGATTTACCCGATGCGCAAGAAATTTGCTTTTTATAAAGACTATGCGAATGCTTCGATCAAAGAAGTGTTTTCACAGGCCGAGCTGGATAATGCTACCCGGCTGCATGCCAGTGAATTGCAGACGGTTTTGTTTCTGAATAAAAAAGAGGGAATGCAGAAAGTGGTGCTGCCCGTACAGGCCCAGTTTGCGCCGGTCACCACTATTATGGTCAAAGATTTTGATCAGGATGGGAAAAAGGATTTGCTCTTACTCGGAAATAAAATGGATAACCGCCTGAAACTAGGCAGTATGGATGCCAATTATGGTTGTTTGTTGTCGGGTGATGGAAAAGGAACATTTACTTATCAAAGCCAGACCATTTCGGGATTGTGTGTGATTGGTGATGTAAAATCCACTGCGGAAGTGACCGTCGGGAAGCAGCACTATGTGGTGGTCGGGGCGTTTAATGAGGCGCTGCAATTTTATAAAAATGAGAAGAAGTAATGCGTAAAACAGTGCTCTTCCTAATGTTTTGCTGTCAGGTTTGTTGGGCAGAAGCGAACAAGGATGAATTGAGAAAACATTTGCAGCCTGCCGTTTTTTCGGTCACGATGGTGATGATCCACGACGTGGTGAACCCGCCCGCCGCCTCCCGTTTTTATACTTACTGCCTGATGGGCGCCTACGAAATCGTGGCCCAGAACAACAAGCAGATTACCTCGCCGACGGCTTTTATCGCCAGCATTAAGCCCATCAGCATTGAAACTTCGAAACAATATGATTACCGGATCGCAGCATTGTACTGCATTCTTGAAACCGGTCGGCTGATCCTGCCGTCGGGATCGATGCTGGAAGAAGACCAGAAAAAGCTTATTATTAATTTGTTGCGCGAAGGTCACGCGCAGAAAACGATTGACCTGGCGGTGTCGGTGGCGCAGGAAGTAGCGAAGAAAATCGCCGCGAATGCTGCGACCGACGGCTATCTCAAACTGAGCACGCGGGTGAGATACCGCCCGAAAAAAGGCGATGCCTACTGGTACCCGACACCGCCGGGGTATATTGAAGGCATTGAGCCGCATTGGCGCACGATCCGCCCGATGCTGATTGACACCTGCACGCAATTTCCTCCAAAACCGCCGGTCGAATTCAGTAAGGATACGGCGAGTGAATTTTACAAGCTGACGAAAGAAGTGTATCTGGTCGGTAAAAATCTGACTGAAAAAGAACGGTTTATCGCGTCCTACTGGGATTGTAACCCCTTCGCGATCAACACTTCCGGGCATATGTCGATTGGTTTCAAAAAAATCAGCCCGGGCGGGCACTGGATGAACATTACGGGCATCGCCACTGCCAAAGCGAACCTTGATCTGGACAAAGGCATACTGGTTCACGCGCTCGCCGCGGCAACATTGATGGATTCGTTTATCAGCTGCTGGGACGAAAAGTACCGCAGCAGCCGGGTAAGGCCCGAAACAGTCATCAACCGCTCGATCGACCAAAAATGGACGCCGCTTTTGCAGACCCCGCCTTTCCCCGAATATACCAGCGGGCACAGTGTCATTTCCACGGCAGTTTCCGAGCTGCTAACCTACTTACTAGGCGACAATTTTGCCTTCCGCGACGACACCGAAGTGATTTTCGAACTTCCGACCCGCGATTTCAAATCCTTCCGCCAGGCCGCCGAAGAAGCGGCCATCTCCCGCCTCTACGGCGGCATCCACTACCGCGACGCCATCGTCAACGGCCAGGAACAAGGCAGAGCGATCGGGGAATTTGTAGTTGAAAAATTGAAAAAGAATGGGGTAAAGCCGGTTTTGTGAGAGGAATGGAGGGATATCCCTGTCGATTTCTAACCCGAAATGGCTAGTTTTGGAATTGGTAATGTTGTTTTGGACAAGTAAATGATCAGAGCCTGGGCCGTTTTTATGCTAATTACGCTTGCTGCTGCGGGGCGGGTGAATGCGCAATCGGGGGAGGTGGAGTGGGCGAAGGATGGGTCGCATCGCGAGCCGGAGCACCCGAAGCCGGTATCAAAGGAACAGCAGGCGTCGCAATCGATATTGCCTAAATGGAGCGCTTCGCTGGATGGCGGATATGGCTACCGGCTTTTTCGTACCGGGAAAGTTTTTACGACGGCGGCAAACCAGAGGTATATCAAGGATTTCAGATCCGGCATTGCATTTGGGGGCAATGTGGCTTACTTCCCCTGGCCGCGGTTTGGTTTTGGCGTGAGATATGAGCGGTACCAGAGCAAAGCAACATGGAATGACCTGACCGAAGATGTGACAATACAGCATCTGAGCGGACTTTTAACCCACCGGTCTGTGCTAAAAAACCAGCGAACATTTGTGCTGACTTCCCTGATGGTAGGATACCAGCCTTATCAGAATAAAACTTCTGTCGGCGCTGAACAATTTACATTAAATGGTAAAACGGCAGGCTGGGGTGTTAGCGTCGGATTGCAACATCGACTGGGAGAGAAATTTGCCTTCAACGTGACGGGCTCGGCGATGATGGGGGCAATTTACCGGCTGCAACGAAAAACAGAAATCAGCTCGGCGACGTTACATTTATCGAAGGATAACAGCGTAGACCTTTCACGCTTTTCGCTTACCGTAGGGCTTGGATTTTTGAAATAAACAATCATCACCTGAAACCCGGATTCTTATGAAAACTGAAAACGGACACACCACCAATTACCAGGACACATTCATTGAAACCGCGGAAGACAGCCCGGTGAAAACCGCGGAAATCCCGCCGCAAAAGGCCGGGGGCAAAACCGTGGCCGGATTGCAGTTTGATATGGTTTACGAAAATCCCTATAAATACACTTCCGACGATGTTATTTTCGGAGTTTTTGCCAAAAGAAATGACATCAGCCGCTCCGACCTGGCCGAAGAGCGCGAAAAATTTTTCTCAAAAGGCCAGGCTTGCATGCGCGCGTCACCTCTCACCAAACGCTTCGGCTGGGGCGTCCACAGCGACTCCGAAGGCAAAATCGCCATTTACCCGGTCGATTCCGAAGAATACAAAAAATTTGCGAACGATGAGAATTTAAAGCATACGAAGGCAATGCGGTCGAAGCGGGTTTAAGCAGGGCGTAGAAATCTTTATAACAAACTAAGGGAAAAGTAGGACAAAACAGTCTTGTTTTTAGGTGGTCGTCGGTTTGAGGGAATTTTTGAAAGACGGCCGGTCTTTAACAGTAGTTTGAGGGTTATTTTGCATTATATTCCTGATCCACTAATTTGTCCTAATCCTTTCCTGATGAAACTAAGGCATTTGATTTCGTGCTTTCTCCTGGTTTTTATTGTTACGCTTGTTCCGCAAAATGCTGACGCCCAGAGCAAAAAGCCGCTCGTCGTTTTTGTCACCGGCGACCATGAGTACAGCGGGGAAGAAACATTGCCGATCGTAGCGGCGGAGCTTGAGAAGAACTACGGCATGCGGACGATCGTCCTGAAAGCCTCTCCCGATCACAACAGCGAAAAGAATATTCCCGGCCTCGAGGCATTGAAAGACGCCGATCTGGCGGTTTTTTACCTGAGATGGCGCCAGCTTCCCAAAGACCAGCTTGCCTACATTGAGGAGTACCTGAAAAAAGGAAAACCGGTGATGGGCTTCCGCACTACCACCCACGCATTCAATTTCCCGAAAGGCGACGAAAGCGAAAAATGGAACGCATTTGGCGAATTTGCCTTAAATGCGCCTCCCGGATGGGGCGGCGCTGCCAAGCACACACATTACGGCCACAACAGCAGCACTGATGTGACCATTATCCCCGAACAAGCTAAAAACCCAATCCTTACCGGCGTGACGGCCCCTTTTCATGCAAGATCATGGTTGTACCGTGTCCTGCCTGATTACCCGGTAAAAGGCTCGACCTGGTTATTGATGGGCAAATCCGTCAACCCGGATAAAGAGGCGATCGAAAATCCGGTGGCCTGGACCGGTACCAATTCTTTCGGCGGAAAAGTGTTTATGACAACACTCGGACATCCCGAAGATTTTCGGCTCGAACCATTTCAGCGGCTGGTGATCAATGCCATACATGATGAGCTGGGCCTGAAAGTCCCCAAAAGATGGAAAGGCAAAATGGACATTCAGGTGCCTTACCGTGAAGCAAAATAAGACCCCATACATTACCTAAATCCAAACTTTAAGAATACCAGTAAAATGTCTAAACCCAGGAAAATTAGTCTCCAAGTGTCGGTTATCGCGCTTGGACTTGCCATTATCGCGTTTAGCGCGTTCAAGTTCAGCCAGGCAGTTCCTATTCCCGTAAACAAGGGATCTCACATTATTCTGCTCGGTAATAACCTGGGTTCGAGGATGATGAACTACGACAACTTCGAAACGGAGCTGCACGTCAGGTATCCCGAGAATAGTTTGTACATCCGCAATATGTGCGATGGCGGCGACACGCCGGGCTTTCGTCCGCATGCCAGCCGCAATTCTCCGTGGGCATTTCCCGGCGCAGAAAAATTCCAGACAGAACTGGCTAATCCTTCCCAAAGTGAGGGACATTTTGAAACCCCGGACCAGTGGCTGACCCGCCTGAAAACGGACGTGATCATTGCTTTTTTTGGTTATAATGAATCTTTTGAAGGAAAAGCGGGACTGGCCAACTACAAAGCGGAGCTCGATGCATTTATCAAATACACATTAAACCAGAAATACAACGGCACCACGCCACCGCAGCTGGCTATCGTTTCGCCGATCGCTTTTGAGGATTTGTCTTCAAAATTTGATCTGCCAAACGGAAAAAAGGAAAATGAAAACCTGCTGCTGTATACCAATGCTATGAAAGACGTGGTGGCGCAGAATAAAGGTGTGCTTTTCGTAGATGCATTTACGCCGTCTCAAAAATGGTACGCGGATTCGAAAGAGGACCTGACCATCGACGGTTCACAGCTGAATGAGGAAGGTTACAAAAAGCTGGGTGTTTTGCTGGTAGACCAGGTTTTTGGAAAAGCGGCACAAAAAGCACAGAAAAACCGGGCGCTGATCCATGATGCGGTAGCCGAGAAAAACTGGATGTGGCACAACGATTTCAAAATCCCGAACGGGGTGCACGTTTATGGCCGCCGTTACAATCCTTTCGGGCAGGATAACTACCCGGCAGAGATTGAGAAAATCCGTGAAATGACCGATATCCGCGACAAAGCGGTATGGTTGGCGGCTTCAAAAGGGGAAAAAATGGATGTGGCGGCTGCGGACAAGAATACAAGACCTTTGCCAGAGATCAAAACTAATTTTAACCCTGAGAAAAACGGCAGCCTGGAATATCTGTATGGACAGGATGCGGTGAAGAAATTGAAGGTACCGGAAGGATATAAGATCGAAATGTTTGCTTCGGAGGAAGAATTTCCGGACCTGGCGAAACCGATGCAAATGTCGTTTGACAACAAAGGCCGCCTCTGGATCGCGACGATGCCGAGCTACCCGCATTACAAGCCGGGTGATTCGAAACCGGACGACAAGATCATCATCCTGGAAGATACCAATAACGATGGTAAGGCAGATAAGCAGACGATTTTTGCTGATAAACTGCATTTGCCGCTGGGCTTTGAAATTGCGCCGGAAGGGGTTTATGTGTCGCAAGGTACCAACCTGAAATTGTTCACGGATACAAATGGTGACGACAAGGCCGACAAAATGGAAATTCTGCTGAGCGGTTTTGACGACCACGATACGCACCACAACAGCCACGCATTTACGGTAGACCCGTCGGGTGCGATTTACTCTGGTGAAGGCGTGTTTTTGCATACCAATGTGGAAACTTCTTACGGGCCTGTGCGGGCAACGAATGGTGGTTTTTACCGCTACGCACCGCAGCTTAAAAAATTGGAACGTACCGCGCAATTATCGATCCCGAATCCCTGGGGTATTGCATTTGACGATTGGGGACAACCGTTTTTTGCAGAAACTTCCAGCCCGGATGTACGCTGGATGCTGCCGGGTTCGGTTTTGCCTAGATATGGTGAGGCTACGCATAAATCGGTGCAGTTGATCGAGGAGAAACATCGGGTAAGGCCTACTTCCGGTCTGGAATTCGTCTCTAGCCGTCACTTTCCTGATGAGTTGCAGGGTGATTTTCTGATCAATAACACCATCGGGTTTCTGGGTACCAAAGAGCATACATTGACCGACGACGGGACGGGTTATAAAAGCCACCACCGCCAGGACCTGGTTGTGAGTGAAGACCGGAATTTCCGACCGGTGGATATGGAATTTGCCCCCGACGGCTCGCTGTATGTGATCGACTGGCACAACATCCTGATCGGGCACATGCAGCACAATGCGCGTGACCCGTTGCGCGACCACTCGCACGGACGTGTGTACCGCATTACCTATCCTTCGAGACCTCTGGTAACGCCTGCAAAAGTGGCCGGCGCGAGCATTGACGAACTTTTAGATAACCTTAAATTGCCTGAATACCGCACCCGCTACCGTACCCGCCGCGAGCTGAGAGGCCGCAGCGCTGCCGAAGTTTTACCAAAACTGACTGCATGGGTAGCCAAGCTGGACAAGAATGATGCAAGATATGAGCACCATGTGCTGGAAGGTTTGTGGGTAAGCTGGGGCCTGGATAAGGTGGATCAAAAGCTTTTGAAACAAATGCTGAAAGCCAAAGATTACCACGCGCGGGCTGCTGCTGTAGAAGTTTTGCGCTACACCGGTCACCAGGTTGCCGACCAGGCCGCATTGCTCATGGAAGCGGCGCGGGACGAAAACAGCCGGGTACGTTTAGTGGCCATCGTGGCGGCATCCTGGATCGGGAAAGAAAAGGGTCTGCCGATTTTGGCGGAAGCTAAAAAAATGCCGCTCGATGATTGGACGATCCATGCCTACGAAGCTGCGGAGGCACATTTGAAAGGTGAGAATGTGAAAAAAGAGAAAGAAGAGGTAGCCAAAACGACATTGAAAGGCGCCGAGCTGAATCTCTTCAATATGGGTAAGGAGGTTTATGCCAAAGAAGGATACTGCACCACCTGCCATCAGCCTGACGGTAAGGGACTTTCCGCTTCCGGCTTCCCGCCGCTGACTAAAAATCCGTGGATTGTGGGCAGTGATGAGCGGCTGATCAAACTGGTGCTGAAAGGTTTGCTTGGGCCGATTGAAGTGAATAGTCAGAAGTATCCGGGACAGGTTCCGATGACACCTTTTGGTGGTTTGCTGAAAGACGAGGAAGTGGCAGCGGTGCTGACTTATGTCCGTAATTCTTTTGGTAACAAAGGTCCTGCGGTGCTGCCGGAAAAAGTGAAACAAGTGAGATTGCAGACAGAAAGTAAAAAAGATTTTTACTCGCCTGAGCAGCTGATGAAAGAGCATCCGCTGGAAAAAATGTGATGTTTTAAAAACGGGCTTAATGTTGCCAAAAAGGCTTTGTGCCGCACTTTTTCGGGTGCCGCGCAAAGCCTTTTTTAATGCCTAAAAATGTGTCGGCAAGTGACAAATTTTAGTTTAGCTATCCCTGTATTAAAATAAATTCTATACGTCGATTAGAATAATTTCATATTTTTGAATGGTTTGCTTAAAAATATACCACTATAAAAGATGAAATATGAAACAAACGTTACGTGTTAGATGGACTTGCCTGGGTGTTTGGTTTGTTTGTTTTTTCTGCCTGAATGTCAGTGACCTACGCGCCCAGCAACGTTATTTTGCGGTGTCGATGGTGAACGAAAATGACGATCCTGAGCTGGACGTGATCCAGGGTTCCAAAGATGTGGGGGCGAATGCTGTGGCCCTAACAATACAGTGGGGGAGTATCGAGGGGAAAATTTCAAGAATACTAAAACAGGAACATGGGGAAAATTACAATGTCTGGAAGCAGTACGACGACCAGATTGCCCTGGCGACGTCGCTGGGAATGAAAATCGCGATCAATGTGGCCGTCAGTACCGGCGACGATGCTACCAACAGTTTGTCGGACCGCTACGGGATCGACACCGGCGATGGCTGGGCGAAAGAGGACAGGGTAGTGGTGATCAATTACAGCGGAGAAGGCGCTGTTTTTCAGAAACAGGGCGGCCCGATCAGGCCGGGTCTGAATTTGCAATTTGTGATGACCTCGCTGGTGGCGCAATCCACGCGGGACAGGATCACCAGTTTTGCAAAAAAGGTCATGCAGCGGTACAAATATCTGCTCGACTCGGATGATTTGCTTTACATCAATGTCATTTTCAGCCGGGCGGGCGAAGGTGAGTTCGACATGGGTTCCAGTAAATACCATTATGACCAGATGCTGGATATGTCAGCGGCATTGAGCGATTATTCGACGCCGATGGTGAATGGTTACCGCAACTGGCTGCAAGGGAAGTATGGTAACATTATGTACCTCAATTCCCAATGGGGCAGCAATTATCCTTCTTTCGGCAGCGTGTTTCCCAAACTTCCCTCCGGCAGCACCTACACCGGCGCGGATGGAAACGACTGGTTTTTGTACCGTACGGCCGTCCTCAAAGAGACCAACAACATTTTCAGGAACGCGGTACGGGAGGTCGATTCGAGGGTGACGGTGATTACGCACCACGGGTCGGTTTTTGATAAACTGTCCAGCGAGCGCGGGACTCTTGCCTTTAAGGAAATCGGCGCTGATCTGGACGGTATCAAGATCAATGACGACATTCATTATGACCACCGTTTTGCATTGGACCTGTTGCGCTCCAACTTACCCGATCGGTTCTACATCAACGAAGCAGCCTATTACAGCGGCACGCAGTTCGCCGAGGAACTGACCGAGGAAAGCTACAAGCATGGCGCGAACATGGTCACGATCTTTCACATGGATGACGCGCTGGCATCGCCTTCGGCCCGGGATGCCATGAAAGCACTGACTGATAAGTGGGTGAAAAACAAGAATGTGACCAAGTTGAACCCGTCGAACAATGATACTTTCGCCTTGTCCAATATGCTCAATGCAGACGGCTGCGAAACCAATCGTGACAGTTATTCAGGAGATTGCGATGCGTACCGGAACTGGCGCAATGCTTACAATAATGCGGGCAGTAAGCCGGTCAATATTTTTATGGTCGACGATGTGACTACGCCGGGCTGTTTTTACAAAGACCTGCGCGCCGCGAATAACAATGATAATGTTTCGGCGATTATCCCTGATAACCAGTACTATCACCTCACAGGCAACGATTGCCGGCTGGTAGGTACAGTAAAAGGCAATAATCTGACAAATGGAAATACGCCATTTAACGCCAAGGTGACGATAGACGGCGAAGTGAAAAGCTATAAAAGCCAGCCTTACGTCCAGCGCCATTTTGCATTCAAGCCCGGCGGTACCAATCCAAGCCAGGCGCGGCTGACCATATATGTGAGCCAGGACGAATTTACGGCTTTCAATCAACTGAGTACGGTAAGACTGCCTACAAATTCCGGAGATATCAATGGCAAAACTAAGCTGCGGATCTGGCAGTGGCATGGCGACAATGCGCTGACCGGCAATCCCGACGAAGTGATCGACCCGGCGGATGAGGACATTCAGTGGGACGGCGTGCTGAACATGTGGCGTATCGCGTTCAATGTCAATGGTTTCTCGTCTTTTTTTGTAACTGCTGACAAGGCAGGCCCGCTTCCGGTGACGCTCGCCCGTTTTGAAGGAGAAAAAGTGGAACATTCGGCTTCGCTCACCTGGCAAACTTCCGAGGAAACGAGCAGCGATCACTTTGAAATCCAGCATAGTATGGATGGAAAACAATGGTCGGAGATCGGTAATGTGAATTCTGCGGGCGAAAGTGTGGGTTTGAAATCGTATTCTTTTGTTCACCCACATCCGCTAGCCGGAGATAATTTTTACAGGCTGAAAATGGTGGACCTGGACGGTACATTCGCTTATTCCAAAATGGTTTTGGTTGGGTTTGAAAAAGGTGCTGCGACGGTTGTTTTTCCAAATCCGGTAAATTCCGGCATTATTTCGCTGCAATACTCCGGGGCAGTTCCGGCGGTGACATTGACGGATGTGATGGGCAAGGAAATTGTTTCTGACATTCAGAAAAATGGCCCAAATAACCTGCTGGTAAAGCCGCAGGGGAAACTAGCGCCTGGCCTGTACATTCTCACGGCTGACTATGGCACGATGCAAACGAGGCATAAAGTTGCAGTGGTGAACTGAACCGCGGTGCGGTTTTCAGAAAATAAGAAAACATTCGGAAATTTAAATAACCCACTTTAATGATTTAGTTTTGCCAAAATGCCCTGGCAAGGCGACTAAACTTTGAGAAAAATTGCTGGTCGCCTGGAACCCGCACGATGAATACAGATATGTCAGATAAGTACAGAAACCCACTATTCTTTCTCTTCATCCTGCTTCCAGTCTTTATCTACCTCATTTACAGCTGGTCGCTCTCCGAGCCGCTCTTTTTTTCCGACGATTTTCATTTGCTTAAAACCGTGCTTTGGGTAGGTGAGGAGCCATCTTTTCTGGGCAAGGTCCAATTGTTTTTGCAGCAGCATAACGAGCACCGGATAGTCATCCCAAGGCTGATTACTTACATCAATTACCTGATTTTCGGGCACATCAACTGGCCGGTGCTGATCCTGCTGGGCAATGTGCTCTGGGTTGCGATCCTCTGGTTTTTCTGGAAAAGTTTCCGCGTTTCCGGCGCCGCGATCTGGCTTTTTATCCCTGCGCCGCTGATCATGCTCAACCCTCAGTACTACGACAATGTTACCTGGTCGATCAGTATTTTACAGCAATCGGTGATTGTTTTCTGGTTCGTCGTTTTGAGTTATTTATGCTCAAAAGAAAAATATAAAGCCGCGCTGGTGGTCTGCCTGATAGCCACATTTACGCACGGAAACGGCATTTTCAGCTTTCTCATCGCATTACTCTTCACCTTTTACGACCGGAACTGGAAATGGTCCGGCATCATTGCGGGTGCCTGGGTTTTGACAGGTATCCTCTACTTTTTCAATTTCAGTAAGGGGCAGAATGCGGATTTTATGCAAAGTCTATCAGATCCTGTGCGGCTGATTTCCTGCTTTTTTGCTTTTTTCGGTTCGCTTAGTAAAGTGCGTTTTGCAGATCCGATGGCGGCGGTTTTTATCGGTATGGCCTTTTATCTGGCGCTGGCCGCTTTTATCATTACCCGTTTTTTTTATTTCCAAAAAAGAAACCTTGCCTTGCCCTGGACAGTCAAGATGGTAGCCGGGATTTTTGCTTTTTTGTCGATCACGGGTGCATTGGTGAGCGTTTCCAGAAGCTGGGGAGGTATTGAGACGATCATAGCGCCGCGCTATCAGCATTATTCCTCGTTCGTCGCCTGCCTGGTTTATCTAGTATTGATTTCGGTTCTGACGTGTAAAACGCGAAAGATTGTGGGTGTGACGGGAATTGTTGGCGGCTTGCTTTTCAATGCCCTATCTTATTTCAGTTACACCGAAGAGCTGCTCTACCGCCGCGACTGGCTGCTGGCGGATGACACCAACTGGACACACCATAGCAATTTCCTTATTTACGGCGCGTCCTTTAACACGAACATCCGGTTGGAGTATCAGCGGGTAGTACAAAAAGGTATTTGCATTTCCGGCGACCATTTTGGCCACATTCAGGAAGATTCTTTGCAGGCTAACCAGGCAGCGAAGCCCATCAACTTGCAATACGAGCATTTCACAAAAGAAGAAAAGGACGCCAGCAGAAGTTATAACCGGGATTACATTGCTATTTCAAATGATAACCTGGACGAGAAGAGCATTTTCATTTATTTAAAACCTCAAAACGGCGCGCAGGGTTACTGGCTGGCCTGCCGTAAAAGTCACAGCGGAATTTTTGATTTCCTGAAAACCGGTAAATGGTTGAAGCCAGGATTTTCCGTCGAATTTTTAACCGAGAATCTTTCTCCCGGCGACTATCAGATCGCGATTTTGAGAAAAAACCGGCTCAGCTGGACTTCTACAAATGTGACAATCACGGCTCCTGCGCCGGTCAAATAGTCAACCCATCATTTATTCAGCGGCCACGGATTTTTTATTTTCCGGCGATTTGGAATATAAAAAATTTCCTATTTGCAGTCAGTCAATTGCACACGTAAAAATTATCAGGAACGCACCCTTTTTGCCTCACTTCGCTCCCCTTTTCACTAGGTTAAACCATAAAAAAAGCGTATCTTCGCATGCTTAAAAAGCCTTAAAACGGTTCTTTTTATCCCAGTGAAAAACAAACTATATGTCAAACGAAACAGTGGTAGAAGTAAATAGTTATTCGGCCGAAAATATCCAAGTTCTTGAAGGTTTAGAAGCTGTACGGAAACGTCCGGCGATGTATATCGGTGACACAGGCTTTAAAGGCGTTCACCATTTGATTTGGGAGGTTGTTGACAACTCCATTGATGAAGCGATGGCCGGCTATTGCGACACCATCAATGTGACGATAGAAAAAAATAATTCGATCACCGTTCAGGATAATGGTCGCGGGATTCCAACCGGAATGCACCCGAAAGAGAAAAAATCGGCGCTTGAAGTGGTTTTGACAGTACTTCACGCCGGTGGTAAATTTGACAAAGACACTTACAAAGTTTCAGGGGGTTTGCACGGTGTGGGGGTATCCTGCGTAAATGCACTTTCTATACACCTTCGGGCGGAGGTTCACCGCGAAGGAAAAATATTCGAGCAGGAATTCAGCGAAGGAAAACCTTTGTACGCCACCCGCGTCATCGGCGAATCGGAAAAAACCGGAACATTCATCCACTTCCTGCCGGATGCGACCATTTTCACGGTTACCGAATTCAAATACGAAACCGTAGCGACGCGTTTGCGCGAGCTGTCATATCTGAACAAAAGGATCCGCATTACGTTGCAAGACAAGCGCGAGGAGGATGAAGAGGGCAATTTCCGGGGCGAAGAGTTTTACTCCGAAGTAGGTTTGAACGAATTCGTGACCTATCTCGATGCTACCCGCGCCCCGCTGATCCCCGAGCCGATTCACATGGAAACCAACAAAGGTACCGTGCCGGTAGAAGTGGCGATGATGTACAATACTTCTTACAGCGAGAACGTGTTTTCTTATGTCAACAATATCAACACGGTAGAAGGCGGAACACACGTTTCGGGCTTCCGTGCTGCATTGACGAGGACATTGAAAAACTATGCGGACAAGCAGGGAATTCTTACCAAAGAAAAAATAGAGATCAGCGGTGATGACTTCCGTGAGGGACTTACTGCTGTAATTTCCATTAAAGTGGCTGAGCCGCAGTTTGAAGGTCAGACCAAAACAAAACTCGGTAACTCGGAAGTGACCAGCGTAGTGAGCCAGGTAGTGGCCGAAATGCTGGATACCTATCTCGACGAACACCCGAAAGAAGCCCGCGTCATCATTGACAAAGTGATTTTGGCCGCGAAAGCACGTATTGCCGCTAAAAAGGCGCGTGAAATGGTGCAGCGGAAAAACATTCTGACAGGTACCGGACTTCCCGGAAAGCTGTCGGACTGCTCGGAAACCGACCCGCACATTTGCGAATTGTACCTCGTGGAGGGAGATTCGGCGGGTGGAACTGCCAAGCAAGGCCGTAACCGCGCATATCAGGCGATTTTGCCACTGCGGGGTAAGATCCTGAACGTAGAAAAAGCGCAGGAATACCGCATTTACGAAAACGAGGAGATCAAGAATATGTTTACCGCGATGGGCGTCCAGATCGGTAAAGACGGTGATGAGCGCGCGCTGAACATTGACAAGCTGCGTTACCACAAGATTGTGATCATGACCGATGCGGATATTGACGGAAGCCACATTCGTACCTTGATCCTGACATTCTTCTTCCGCTACATGAAGATCCTGATCGACCACGGCTACATTTATATTGCGCAGCCGCCACTTTATCTGGTGAAAAAAGGAAAAGAAGAAAGATACTGCTGGACCGAGCAACAACGTGAGGAAGCAGTGCGCGAAATTGGCGCCGGACGTGAGGAATCCGTTGGCGTACAGCGTTATAAAGGTTTGGGTGAAATGAACGCCGAACAATTGTGGGAAACAACCATGAATCCCGACAAACGCAGCCTGAAACAAGTTTCCATCGATTCGGCGGCGGAAGCAGATCACCTTTTCTCTATGCTGATGGGCGACGAAGTTGCACCGCGGCGCGATTTTATTGAGAAAAATGCCAAGTATGCACGTGTTGACGTTTAGCGATCGGTAGTCGGACTTTGGGCCGCGCTCAGATAAATATTTGGGAACGGATGGCTGTCACTGGCAGTCATCCGTTCTTGTTTTCAGGGCTAAAATTTAACACAAAGTTCACAGGCCCGAAAACATTAGAATGTTTAGTTTCGTTGAATTTTACGAGGTTTTTTTATTATTACACAAATTGAATGAGTTATGCCCGGCACCAACGACGCTTCCTACAACAATGAAAAAAAAGGCAAACTGACCAGTTTGCTCGCTTTCTTCAAAAGCTCCAAGGAGCCGGCACCCGCTGAGGACAACAAAGCGGTGAGCTCCACCGAAAAAGCACAAACGCAGGTTCAGCAAAGTGACCTGATCAGCCGCGATCTCAGCTGGCTCAAGTTCAACGAACGTGTGCTGGACCAGGCGACAAACGAGGATCGAAACCTTTTCGACAGGCTCAAATTCCTCGCGATCACTTCGTCCAATCAGGACGAATTTTTCACGATCCGCGTCGGCAGTCTATATAATTACCTGGATTTTGGAAAAGAGCGGCTCGATTATTCGGGCCTGCGCGAGATCCCTTTTCGTAAAGTGCTGATGCGTGAGCTGCACGATTTCATCCGCCGCCAAAATGAATGTTATACCAAGCAGCTGGTACCGCTTTTCGCGAAGCACGGTTTCCGGGTGGTGGGTTTGGAGGAAGTGGAGGCCGATGAGGCTGCGGCTGTGGAAGAATATTTCGAGCGGACGGTGTACCCGATGCTCACACCGATGCTATTCGACTATACCCACGCATTTCCGGTTTTGCTGGCCAAAGTGCTGGTTTTGGGCGTGATCACCCAGGTAAAAGGTACTACTTCAGAAGAAGACCGGAAGCTGTCGTTCGTACAGCTGCCACTCAACTTGCCGCGGTTTTATGTGATCGAGCGGGATGATGAGTTGTTGTTTATACCGATCGAAAACATTGTCCGGACGCACATTGGCAAGCTTTACCGGAATGTCGACATTGTTTCGACCAACCTTTTCCGCATTCTCCGGAATGGTGATTTTACCCTGGAAGAGAGTGATGACATTGAATCTGATTTTATTGATGAGATCAAACAAAAAATAAAAAACCGGCGTCTGGGACGTGTGGTGCAGGTTTCTATCGAGCCGGATACGAACCCGGATTTGCTGAACCTGATTAAAAAACGCTGGGAAATTGATGACTATAACGTGTTCCCGATCGAAGGTCTGATCGACTACACGGCGCTTTGGGGCATTATCAAGCATCCGGAATTTAAAGATCAGATCCCGCCGATACATTCACCTGTGCCACCGCTGGGATTGGACAGGGAGCGCATCCCGGACATTTTTGAAACGATGCGCGAGCGGGACATTCTGCTGCACCATCCTTATAACAACTTCGAGCCGGTGCTGCAAATGCTGGAACAAGCCGCCGAAGATCCGAAGGTTTTGTCCATCAAACTGACTATTTACCGTCTTGCCAAAAACTCCCGGGTGACCGAAGCATTACTGCATGCTGCTGAAAACGGGAAGCACGTCGCGGTTTTATTTGAGGTAAAAGCGCGTTTTGACGAGGAAAATAACATTCGCGAAGCGCAGCGTTTACAGAAAGCCGGTTGCTTTGTGATTTACGGTATTGGTTTATTAAAAACCCACACAAAACTGCTGCTGATCGTCAGAAACGAAGGAAACCGGGTTTTGAGATATGCGCATTTGTCGAGCGGTAATTATAATGAAGATACCTCGCGGCTTTACACAGATACTGGCCTGCTGACGTCGAACGAAGAATATACCCATGACATTTCCGAGTTTTTTAATGTCATCACCGGGCACTCGATCCCATCGGAATACCAGAATCTGATCACGGCGCCGCGTTATATGCGCGCTAAACTAATCGAGCTGATCCAGCAGGAAGCGGAGAATGCGAAAGCAGGTTTGAAAAGTGGTATTTGTATTAAAATCAACTCCCTGGAAGACCGGGATACCATTCTCGAATTGTACAAAGCTTCAGAAGCTGGCGTACCTATCCGCCTGATTGTACGCGGTATGTGCTGCCTGCGTCCGAAACGCCAGGGATTGAGCGAAAATATTACGGTACGCTCACTGGTAGGGGATTTTCTGGAACATTCAAGGATTTTTTACTTCCACCAAGACGGCAATCCACTGGTATATGGCGGTAGCGCTGATGCCATGGTCCGCAGTTTTGATAAACGTATCGAGTCACTTTTTAAGCTCGTCGATCCGCGCGTGAGGCAGGAAGCAATTCACATTTTATATTACAGTTTGAAAGACAATGTGAATGCTTACGAGCTGATGGAAGATGGTAACTACAAAAAATGTGAGTGCCCCGAAGGTGTCGCGCCTTTGAATGTGCACGAAGCATTTTATGATGTGACGCTGGACGAAGTAATGGCGACGCACCTTTTTGAAGATGAAGCCCCGCAGCCGGTCCATCATGAACCAGCAGCGGAAAACGGGCAGACGCCGGGCGCAGGGTCGCCTGCCGCCGGATCGCCGGCCGCAGAAATACCTCCTCTTGTCATCGAGGAGTCGACGGAAGCCGATTTGTCGTAGTTATTCTTTGTAAAAAACCCGCTTTACGCGGTCGCCGATGCCGGTCAGGATTTCGTAGGGGATGGTTTGAATCCGTCTTGCCAGATCCGTGATCGGCATTTCTTTGCCGAAAACAACCACTTCGTCGCCCTCTTCCACATTGGCGCCGGTGACGTCGATCATGGTCATATCCATACAAACATTGCCGATCGTAGGGCAAAGTGTACCATTAACCGAAACCTGGCCTATACCATTTCCCAGCCCGCGGTCATACCCATCGGCATACCCGATTGCCAAAGTTGCAATCGCCGAATCGTGGCTGACATGCCCGCTGCGACTGTAACCTACCGTTTCCCCCGAAGCCAAGTATTTGATCTGCGAAACAATGGTTTTCAATGTGCCAACGGATTGCAAAGCATACTGCTCCTGCCCGGTGGCTTCCACTCCATACAATCCGATCCCGAGCCGCACCATATCCAGATGATATTCGGGAAAACGTACGATTCCGGCTGAATTGAGAATATGTTTGATTGTAGTATAACCTAATATTTCTTCCAGCAGCGTAGCGCCTTCCATAAACTGCTCATATTGATTTTTAGAAAATGCATTATGAACACCTTCATCCGCTCCAACCAAATGTGAAAAAATACTCGCCACTTTGATCGATGGATTTTCTCTTAACTGCCCGATCAGCCAGTCGTAATCGTCCTTCACAAAACCCAGCCGGTGCATACCGGTATCCAGCTTAATGTGTACCAGCGGCGTGTTTTCCGGATCATTCTTTTTTCGGATGTAATCGACCCAATCGGTCAAGATTCTGCGGCTATAAATCTCAGGTTCTAGCTGATGCTCCCAAAGCAGATCAAATGCGGGGACGGTAGCATTCATGACCATGATCGGTAATGTAATGCCATTTTGCCGGAGCGCCACGCCTTCGTCGGCATAAGCTACGCCAAGGTAGTCGACGCGGTGAAATTGCAGAAGCGACGCTACTTCCGAGCTGCCGCTGCCGTAGGCGAACGCTTTTACCATCGCCATGATTTTGGTATTCTGATGCCCCGGCCCTGAACTGATTTTGGCGCGGTAAAAATTCAGGTTATGCACCAGCGCATCGAGGTTGATTTCCAAAACCGTCCCATGCGCTTTTTGCTGGATCCGGTGGACGATTTTTTCAAAGGAAAATGGCCGTGCACCCTTTACGAGCACGAGGCTGTCTGTCAGGGTATTAAAGGCAAATTCTTTTAAAAATGCATCTGTATCTGGAAAAAATTGCTGCTCGGGAATGTCGAAAAGCTGCGCCTGGCTGCTGATCTGCGGACCGATGCCGATAAGCCGGTTGATTGATTTTTCGGTCAATAATTTTGAGACCAGATTATATAACTCCGCTGGCGTCTGGCCGGTTTGCAAAACATCCGAGAGAATGATCGCCTTTTTCTGCCGCTGTTCCTGCTGCGAAAGGAAGTTGAGCGCCATCGAAAGTCCCTGCATATCATTGTTATACGCGTCGTCGATCAGGTAGCAGTGATTAATTCCTTCCTTCAATTCCAGTCGCATCGAGACTGGTTTCAGGGACAAAATCCTTTCCTGGATCTGCGCAGCATTCACCCCGAAATCGAGCATGAAAACAATGCAATGTGTCAGGTTTTCCAGCGAGGCTTCGTCGCGGAAACCGGTTTCAAAGCTGAAATTTCCTGACTTTCCTTTGAGGGAAATGATCGTTTTATCTTTTAAAATCTGAAAAGCTACCTGAATCGCAGCCCCGGATTTGGTAGTGCCCCAGGTAATGGTTTCCAGAAACGGATTTACCGGCCGCAGTATCAGCGAAATTTCTTCGTCAATGTCCTTATAATCTTTGCGATAGATCAGTTTTTTGACTTTCGTAAAAAGCCGCAGTTTTTCCGTGATCTTCTGTTTCCGGCTTCTGAAACCGTCGTCATGCGCGGGGCCAATGTTGGTAAAAATCCCGACGGTAGGCTGCATGACCGGCTGCAAATATTCCATTTCGTGGGCTTTGGAAATACCCGCCTCGAAAATCCCCAGCGTATGCTCCTTACCCATATTCCAGACCGAAAGTGGTACGCCGATCTGCGAATTATAGCTTTTCGGACTGGCCACAATCCGCTGCCCCGGCGACATTAATTGCACAAGCCACTCTTTTACAATGGTTTTGCCATTACTGCCCGCGATACCCAGCACCGGAATGTTGAATGTTCTTCTTTTTTCAGCTACCAGCTTCTGCATCGCCCGGATTGCAGAGGGTACCACCCAGATTTTGGCATCTGTCCAATGTACAGTTTCTGCTTTTCGCGCATCGGTCCAGGCTGCTTCTTCCACGACAAATTCTCGGACGCCCATTTGATATAAATCCTGCAGAAATGCGTGGCCGTCGTGGTGCTCGCCCTGGATGGCGAAGAAAATGCTTTGTTCAGGAAATGAAACTTGACGGCTATCGGTAAGAAGGTGAGCAGCTTGCGGTTTGAAACCTACATCCATTTTTTAGACTTGAAATAAAATATCATCCCGATGGTTACCACAGCCATCAGTCCCCAGACGTAAAAGTAGCCATAATGCCACTTTAGTTCAGGCATATTTTCGAAGTTCATGCCATAAACGCCCACGATAAATGTCAGGGGCATGAAGACGGCGGAGAAAATGGTGAGCGTTTTCATCACCGAATTCATCCGGTTGCTTAATGTTGATAAATGTACATCGGCAAGCGAGGCGACGAGTTCGCGGTAGGAATCGATGGTATCCAGAACCTGCATCACATGGTCGTATAGGTCCCGATAGTAGGGGATAATCTCCTTGTTAATCTGCGCGTTATCCTCGCGAATGAGCTGGTTAAGCATATCCCTGAGCGGCCAGATTTGGCGGCGGGCAATGCTGAGCTCGCGTTTTAACGCATATAAATCTTTCAGCGACAAATCGTGTGCACCGGCAATCACCTGGTCTTCGGCCCGGTCGAGGCTATCTCCGAGTTTTTCCAGTACAATAAAGTAATTGTCGACCACCACATCCAGCAGTGCAAACAGCAGATAATCAGGGCCATTCTTGCGGGTTTTGCCCACGGAAGCTTGCAAACGTTCCAGTACCGGTTTGAAAATGTCCTCGGTCAATTCCTCCTGGAAAGAAATCACATAATTATCACCCAGCACAAAACTGACGTGCTCGCATGAAATCTCAATCGGCGATTCCGACTGGACGTGCAGCATTTTTAATGTCAAAAACAGGTAACCCGCATCGTACACTTCCAGCTTGGGCTTGTGCTCGGTATTGACCACATCTTCGAGCAGCAGCGGGTGCAGCTCGTAAAGTTTCCCCAATTTTTCGATCAGGGAAATTTCGTGGATGCCGTCCACGTCGAGCCAGGTGGTTACCGGTTCTGTTTGGTCGGCCGGCGCGCAGTCGCTCAGCGAATGTGCAGGCTCGTCGCGGAAAATTTTGTCGCTGTACTGGATGCGACGGATCTTGGTTTTTACTGCAATGTCAGGCCCGATGTACGTCAGCGTACCAGGGGAGGTGAGCAAATTCCGTTTTCTATATCTTTTCGTTTTCTTCACAACCGGCTTTAAATCAGTGGGCCTGACACTATCGGACTTGTTCAAAATCAGCAGCTTACTTAATATGGAACACGAGTAATGGAATGTGCGTATCAACAATCAGCCTTTTTGTTACGCTGGGGTTGATCAAAAATTCTTCAATAAAAGAGCGCTCCCGGGCCGACATGATCACCAGATCCGCTTTTACTTCGTCGCAATAATCTTCAATACCTTCCAGCACATGGCGGGATTCGCGGACAACGATCTGTTCGTCCGTCACCGCAAATTGTCGCCTGATTTCTGTAACATATTGGTTATCCGGCTGAATGTCAGGCTGCGAATCCGATTTTACTTTCAGCAATGTCAAATTTGCGCCGAGGTGGTTCATCAGTACAAAAACTTCTTTCAATACGTCACTTTCATCATACTCAAACTGAGTGGCATATACGACCTTCGAAAATTTACCAGGGTTAATGTGTGGCGGGATGATCATCACCGGACATTTGGCGTGCAGGGCAATTTGCGTCGCCGAGCTGCCGACCAGTTTATCCAGAAAACCGCCCTCGCCCGTGCGGCCCATCACGATCAGGTCCGGAGAGTAAGTTTCCGCCGCATCTTCAATCGCTGAGTGAATGCTGCCCAGCGCCCAGATCGCCTGCGTTTTATAGCCTTCCGCCGCCACATTCTCCGCGAAGCTGTCGAGCCTTTTCCTGAATTCGTCTTCCAGCTCATTGGTCATAGTTAGGAAATCGGACCCGCCAATTCCGGGTACTACGCTGCCCGGCGTAAGGTTTACGTCGGCAATGTAGGGCTGGTAGGCGTGCAGGATGAGCAACTCGGTCTGTTCTTTTTCGGCAATAATTTTTGCGGCTGCGAGGGCATGTTCAGCATTTTCTGAAAAGTCGATCGGGATCAGTATCCGGTTCATAATGGAATTTGGTAAATGTTTCGAAGTAGTTTCCGAACGTATTCAATTTGAGGAATGAAACAAAGGCAAGAGCGAAAAACTTGTGCCAAGAGAAAAAAGTCAAACCGCCTCTCTACCAAGTTTTATTTCAAAAAACAGAAAAACTTTAATACAATCAATAAATGACTTTAAATAAAACATATTATAAATTTTGCATATTACCTTAACTGCGCCGATTGCAATTGTTGGCCTTAAGCTGATTTTTCATAAGTTTACCCTCACAAACGGATACTCATCTCAAACTCGCCATATGAAGAGCAAAATTACCATTATCAATTTCGTGCTGGTGACGATTGCGGCAATCGCAACAGTATTAAATGCTTACAATGTTGTTACCATTTCTGATAATGTGCTGATTTCGCTCCGCTGGCTCGCCCTCGCCAGTTTGATCGTTTATGCAATCATCAAAAAAAACCTCACAACTTCCATCCTGATTTCGATGCTGGTCGGAACGGAGATTGGCTACGACTACCCGAAAATGGGTACAGAGCTGCATTTCCTGCGGCAGATATTTTTGCAAATGATCAAAACCGTGATCGCGCCGCTGCTTTTCGCGACGTTGGTGACGGGCATAGCCGGGCATTCCGATTTGAAACAAGTCGGCCGGATGGGCTGGAAGTCTTTGCTTTACTTCGAAGTCGTAACCACATTCGCGCTGCTGATCGGGTTATTTTTTGCTAACTGGTTCAAACCCGGCGTAGGCATTATACCGCCGGAATCTTTGAATGCTACCCTGCCGAAAGTGTCGGAACAGACCTGGCAGGACATTGTGCTGCATTCTTTTCCTGAAAACATGGCGAAGTCAATTTACCACGGGGAAGTACTTCAAATCGTCGTTTTTAGTGTGTTATTCGGGATAAGCCTGGCATTGCTGCCTGCTGCGAAGAAGGAAAAATTTGTCCACGGCGTGGAGCTGCTGGCGGAAGTCATGTTCAAGTTTACCAAGATCATCATGTACTTCGCGCCCATCGGCGTCGGTGCTGCGATTGCGGAGACGGTCGGTCATATGGGGATCGATGTTTTGAAAAATCTTGCGCTGCTGCTGGCGACATTATATTGTGCATTAATCGTCTTCATCCTCATTGTTTTTGTGCCAATCGCCATGATTGCCAGAATTCCGGTGATCAAGTTTGCCAAAGCGATTTTCGAGCCGGTTTCCATCGCATTTGCTACTACCAGCTCAGAATCAGCATTACCGAAAGCGATGGAGAAAATGGAGAAATTCGGCGTCCCGCGTCAGATCGTTTCCTTCGTGATGCCGACGGGTTACAGCTTTAATCTCGACGGTTCCACATTATATCTCGCCCTGGCGACGGTTTTTGTAGCCCAGGCTACTGGTACCGAAATGTCTTTTGGTCAACAACTTACGATGGTTTTGTTGTTGATGTTGACCAGCAAAGGAGTAGCTGGTATTCCCCGCGCCACCCTGGTTATCCTGCTTGGCGCGATCGCCAATTTCGGGATGCCCGAGTGGCCCGTGCTTTTGATTATGGGTATCGATGAACTGATGGATATGGCGCGGACCTCCGTCAATGTGACTGGAAACTGCCTCGCCACCGCCGTGGTAGCCCGCTGGGAAGGTGAGCTGGACGACGAAAAAATGCACAACTCCGACCTGATTACCGAGGAAGCTGTCGCCTCGAAAGTTTAGTTTTTTATTGAAATTCAGATTTAAAATATGCTTACCCTATACGGAATCCCCAATTGCGATACCATTAAAAAAGCACGCACCTGGCTGGATAAAAACCAAGTTGAGTACACCTTTTACGACTACCGAAAAGAGCCGATCACGACGGCGAAAGTGAAAAAATGGTTCAAAGCATTCCCCTGGGAAAAAGTGATTAATAAAGCCTCTACAACCTGGAAAGAGCTTTCGGATGAAGAAAAAGCAGCGGTAACCGATGAAAATTCAGCTGCAAAACTGGCCGTAGCGCATACGACGGTTATCAAGCGGCCGGTGATTGAAGACAGCACCGGCAAGGCGCTTACCCTGGGATTTTCAGAAAAAATCTACGAAGAAACTTTTCTCAAATAGCGGCTCTCGTCGTCACGATCACAACTTTGGAATTATCGGACAATGTGGTGGCGAAAAGATAATGTTCGCCGCCTTCCTTTAACTTCCATTTTTTTCTCAACTCTTCCGGTTTTGCAGGAAAATTGCGGACGGTAATGTTGGCCTTATCGCCCGGAATGTGCTTTGAAATTTCCTTAATGTCTGGTTTGCAAACCGCTAGAATCTGCATGGACCTGCCCGGGAAGTTTTCGGCCAAATGTTCGGAAGTGTAAAGTTGACTATTCACGGCCAGCTTATTAACCTGATAGTTTTTGCCAATCATTTTAAACCCGCCTGATTTTAACACAGCGGCATGCGGCTCGTAGAGATAACCTAGCGGGTCGGAAAAAGTACTTTGCGCGTTCTTTTCGTCTTCCGGATTAAAATCAAATGTTTGTTTTGCAGTCCCATCGTGGTCTAAAATCCTGACTTTGATCTGATAATGTTCGCCCTCAAAATCTTTGTTCAGAACAAAAAGCAATTCCTTGCATTCCTGCTCATAACCGATCACATACACTTCCTTCACGTTTCGTAACTCATTTACACCCAATGTAATGTCCAGCAGGGGAGAGGTTTTCAGGAGAATGTTTGGGGCGGTTTTAAATAATGTTTCAAGATTGTTCGGAATGTCTGGTGCGCAGTCGGCCAGGCGTACCACTTTTTCACGGTTCTCGTCGCGCCTTGCCGGGTCGGTGTAAATCCAGGTGCTGGTGAAGTTGCTGGTTTCGAGTGCATTCAAAGAATTTTCTGCGTGTACCCGAATGTTCCTTACGCCTAGCTGCTCAAAATTATAAGCCGCCGCAGCAGCTACTTCTTCCTGCATTTCGAAGTAATCGACTTGCTCAAATTCTTTGCTCAGATAAAAACTATCCACCCCCATGCCACCGGTAATGTCAATCAGTTTTTTGCCGGAAACCAGGCTTGCCTTAAATTTCGCCGCAGCCTCCGACGAAGATTGCTCGACGCACAATGCGGGGGGGAAAATCAGTTTTTCATGGGCATACCATTCCGGCAATTTCTTCGCTGCCTTTTGCCTCGATTGGATCTGCGCAGCTAGTTTCCTGACATCCAGGTTTTTGTATTTACCCGACTTTAAAATAAGCTGACCCACATTCTCCGACAGGTGGTTCTGGATAAAAGCAATTTCTTCATTTGAAAGACCGGGAGAATGTAGTTTCATGAAAGTGGATTTGGGACTAACCAGATGAATATTATAACTTGTCGGCTAATATCCTATTTCCCTAAGTTTAACCTTTATTTATCATGAAAATTAAGACCTTTGAAGAGTATCAGATTGCCTACAAACAAAGTGTAGACGATCCCGAAGGTTTTTGGGCGGAAGTGGCCCAACAATTTCAGTGGCGTACCCCGTGGAAAAAAGTGCTGAGCTGGGATTTCAACGAGGCGAATGTAAAATGGTTTGAGGGTGGTGTAATGAACATTACCGAAAATGCACTGGACCGGCACCTGGCCGACAAAGGCGACCAGCCCGCGATTATCTGGGAGCCCAATGATCCCGAAGACAAATCCGTTTCTCTGACATACCGCGTTTTATTCGATCAGGTTTGCCGTTTTGCCAATGTTTTGAAAAAGCATGGCGTCAAAAAAGGCGACCGCGTCTGCATATATCTTCCGATGGTTCCCGAGCTGACCGTGGCGGTACTGGCTTGTGCGCGGATCGGGGCGATTCATTCGGTTGTTTTCGGTGGTTTTTCTGCCAAATCTATCGCCGATCGTATTAATGATGCAGCCTGCACGATGGTGATCACGTCCGATGGCGCATTCCGCGGTAACAAGGTAATCCCGATGAAAGCCACGGTGGACGAAGCGCTTGTTCAATGTGACAGCGTGAAGAATGTGATCGTGATGACGCGTACCCGCACGCCCGTTTCCATGTTGAAAGGCAGGGACTTATGGTGGGAAGAAGAAGTGAAGCTGGTAGATTCGGTCTGCGCAGCCGAGCCGATGGATGCGGAGGATATGCTGTTTATCCTTTACACTTCTGGTTCTACGGGTAAACCGAAAGGTGTCGTGCATACTTGCGGCGGCTACATGGTTTATGCGACTTATACATTTGCCAATGTATTCCAGTACGAGCCGGGCGAGGTGCATTTTTGTACCGCGGATATTGGCTGGATCACCGGTCACAGCTACATTGTCTACGGACCGCTTTGCTATGGCGCCACTTCGCTGGTTTTTGAGGGTGTACCAACCTATCCCGACGCAAGCCGGTTCTGGAAAATCATTGAAAAACATAAGGTTAACATTCTCTATACTGCACCGACGGCGATCCGCTCGCTAATGAGCTCGGGGCTGGATTATGTTAATGGACACGACTTTTCAAGTCTGACAAAGCTGGGCTCGGTAGGGGAGCCGATCAACGAAGAAGCATGGCACTGGTATAAAACCAACATTGGCGGCGATCATTGTCCGCTGGTGGATACCTGGTGGCAGACAGAAACCGGCGGGATCATGATCTCACCGCTGGCTGGCATTACACCAGAAAAACCAACGTTTGCTACTCTACCGTTACCGGGTGTGCAGCCTGTTTTGGTGGATGAAAATGGTCTGAAGATCGAAGGAAATGGCGTGAGCGGAAACCTTTGTATCAAATTCCCCTGGCCGGGCATTGTCCGCACGACTTATGGCGACCACGAACGTGCCAAACAAACCTACTTCTCGACTTATAAAGGCATGTATTTCACCGGCGACGGTTGTCTCCGTGACGAAGACGGCTACTACCGCATTACTGGCCGCGTGGATGATGTATTGAATGTTTCCGGCCACCGTATCGGTACCGCCGAAGTTGAAAATGCGATCAATATGCACCTGGGCGTAGTAGAGTCGGCGGTGGTAGGTTACCCGCACGACATTAAAGGTCAGGGAATTTACGCCTACGTGATTTCGGATAAAGAAATTGACGACGCCGAAATGTTCAGAAAAGACATTGGCGCTACGGTTTCCCGCATCATCGGCCCGATCGCGAAACCAGATAAGGTGCAATTTGTGACCGGTTTGCCGAAAACCAGGTCAGGGAAGATTATGCGAAGGATTTTGAGAAAGATTTCCGAAGGGGATGTAAGCAATTTGGGAGATACCTCGACATTGCTGGATCCGACCGTGGTGGAAGAAATCAAAAAAGGCGCTTTGTAAGATTAGCAGTCATAAAATAAAAGAGGAAGCTTTTCGGGCTTCCTCTTTTTTATGCATTAAACTTTGAAATGGATGCCTTA
The DNA here is from genome assembly GCF_005860805.1 of Dyadobacter luticola. GTDB lineage: Bacteria > Bacteroidota > Bacteroidia > Cytophagales > Spirosomataceae > Dyadobacter > Dyadobacter luticola. The sequence goes on from NZ_VCEJ01000004.1 coordinate 1,524,324, forward strand.
TCTGCCGCACAACCGCATCCTTTGGCACAGCCGCCGCTATTTCGGTTGCTGAATGTCTTCCAGAATCGCCAGCCGATATAACCCGCTGCCACAAGGAATAATGCTAATATGATGATCTCCTGAATTCCCATGCCTTGCAAACGCCCGGTTACTCCCAATTGTTCCTTTTCGCCAATTGAAAAGCGTGCTGGTAATGATGCTCGCTGTGCCAGGCGTAATTTGCAATTACTTCATCCAGCCGGAATGTTCTGCCTGTCGCAGGGTGAATGTAAGTTCTTGCCAGATCAGTTTCATCCATAGAATTCAGCAATAAAACCCACCGCAAATGCACATATCGCAACAATTGGATCGAAAGCTCGATCTGCGCCGTTTTGGCGTCGGGTAGCTCGGCCCACAAATGTTCTTCGTAAGGCTTGATCACCGGATTATCCTCCGTTAATGCCAGCCGGCAGCGGGTGTACGCATTAATGTGGCTGTCGGCGACGTGGTGAACCAGTTGCCGGATCGTCCAGCCGTCGGGGCGGTAGGGGGTATCGAGCCTGTCATTTTCCCAATTTCCCAATAAGTTGATGAATTTGGAAGGTAATGCGCTGATGATCTGAATGTTCGACTTTACTTCCGCTGGCGTGTAATGTTCCTGCGAGACGAATTTCCCGATCGGATATTTAAGCTGTTCGATGTCCATTTTAGAAATTTTCTTTGATGACTGAAACCAGTTCCTCGTGTTGCTTTCCTGCGGTGGCAATGATGTCACCGCCGAAGAGGTAATTATCTCCACCGTTGAAGTCGGTTACCTTGCCGCCTGCTTCTTTGATGAGCAGTACGCCGGCTGCCATGTCCCAGGAATTGAGATTGTATTCGTAAAAACCGTCAAACCGGCCAGCCGCTACGTATGCCAAATCCACGGCCGCCGCGCCCATTCTCCGGATACCGTGCGTTCTTTGCATCAGCAGTTCCAGAATGTACATGTAGCGTTTTTGTTTTTCGAATTTATAATAAGGAAAACCGGTCGCGATGAGGCTGTCCTGCAAATGTGGTACCGTCGAAACTTTCATCTGCTTACCATTCAGCCACGCGCCGCCGCCCTGCCAGGCCGAAAACATTTCGTTCAGGCTTGGTTCGTGGATCACGCCAGCCAGCAATTCTTTACCTCGCGCCAAGCCCACGCTCACGCAATACACCGGAATGCCGTGGATGAAATTGGTGGTGCCATCGAGCGGGTCGATGATCCAGTTCAACGCCGTCGGGTCGGGTTCAATGCCGGTGGTGCCTTCTTCGGTAATGAAGCTGGCCTCAGGTAAAAGTTCGCTCAGACCCGCTACGAGCAGTTTTTCAGCCTCTTTATCCACATAAGAAACGAGGTTATTCAGGTCTTTGTATTCTATTTTATCCCTGGAAAAAAGCGCGGCTTCCTGCTGGATGAAGGAAGAAGCCTGCCTTACAATTTCTATGGTTTTTTGTGTCAGCAATTCGAGATCCATGCTATTTATCCTTTAAAGGAATTTTTGATAGTGAATTATTAATGTAATAAACCCTGACGATCAGCATCAACAAAATGGGTATAAGTACAAGGTTATGCTTGGCAACATTGCCTGTTGCGCAAAGTAAGAGAAATCCGTAAAAGATCAACAAAAACTGAAACCAGGCTGGCTTCTTGTTTTTGGAAAAGAAAAAAATCAGCGGCATCCATAGCGGAAATGCCCAGAGCAGGTCGTAATTCCAGCGCGTTGTTTCGTCAGTTCGAATTGCCCAGAGCAGCACCAGTATCCAGCCCGCCAGCCCGGCAATCGAAAACAGGATTTTATCCAGCGTGAAATCAACGATACCCTTACTGATTTGCCAGTAACTGAGCGCCAGCACCAAAACGGCTAATGTCCAGAAAGTGACCATCGGCGTGAAGATGCCCTTATATTGGATCGGTTCCGCCGTGAAAATGTCACTTTTTGAGATCACCAGCGGCGCAACACCTGCGGCTGTTTTGATCTTGGCCGCGGCGAAAGCGTCGGCCAGGTTATCCGGCAAAAAAGTCGCTTGTTCGGCCGTGGCAATTTCATCCGCCTGCGTACCAATGGCAAGGTCCATCCCGAAATCCGCCCAGGGATTTTGTTTGTAGGCATACTTATCAATCCACTGCCGGAAACTCCGTTTTTCCTTGGTATATCCGTTATAAATTAGGCTATCGCCAGCCGCAGCTTTCAAAGCGTCTACCAGACGGGTTGCGCAGTTATCGTAGAAAAAAAGATATTGGTATGCCCGGTTTTGCGGCAGGTAATTAGTTTCCAGGTAATTGTACAGCTTTTGTTTTTGAGCCTGAGATAAATTCAATACCTGCTCCGAAATAGAACGGTTTTCAGCCCTGTAAAAGGCAATGTGTGGTGCCATCGGCGCCACCGAAATCGTGTAGGGAAGGGATCCGCGTAGGAATTTGAGATAAAAATTTCCTTCGTCGAATTTGAATGTACCGTAACTGTAAGCGCCGTCGACCCCAGTCACCGGATCGTATACCCAAAGTGCGCTATGCCCGAAACCGGAGTACAGATCCGTGCCCGGCCCGAAGGTGATCAGGCTCGCTTTCGCTTGCGGACTGAGCGTCGTAAACTGAGCGAATGTGGACTGAACTACCAGAAAAAAAAGAAAAAAAGCAATGCTAAAACGCTTCAAAAACGGCTGATAAGCTGGGTTCATATTATTCGGGATCTTCATCCTCATATTTATCTGATTTCTTTTTTTCTTCGGGTTTCCCTGCCAGCACAATCACGATCTCGCCTTTCACAGTTTTTTCTGAAAAATAGGTAATAACCTCCTGCAATGTGCCCCGCACATTTTCTTCAAAAATCTTGGAAAGCTCCCGAGACACACATACCTGCCGCTCAGCACCGAAAAATTCGGAAAACTGCTGCAATGCTTTAACCAACCTGTGCGGAGATTCGTAAAAAACCATCGTGCGTTCTTCGGAAGCGAGGTTTTGCAGCCGGGTTTGTCTTCCCTTTTTATGAGGTAAAAAACCTTCGAAAGTAAAACGGTCATTGGGCAAGCCGGAGTTAACCAAAGCCGGTACAAATGCCGTTGGCCCAGGCAAACATTCTACCGGAATTCCCTGCCGGATACATTCACGCACCAGCAAAAAGCCGGGATCCGAAATCGCCGGCGTACCCGCATCGGAAACCAGCGCCATCGATTCACCTTTCAAAATACGCTCGGCTACCCGCGTAACTGTCTGATGCTCATTGTGAATGTGGTAGCTGTGCATGGGCTTGGAAATACCCAGGTGTTTCAGCAGCGTGCCCGAAGTGCGCGTATCTTCCGCCAGCACCACGTCCACGCTTTTGAGGACGTTGATGGCACGCAGCGTAATGTCTTCCAGGTTGCCGATCGGGGTAGGTACGATGTATAATTTCATTGTGAATGCCGGGCAAACTTGGATGTAAAAATCTGCCCGAAATTATCCCTTTTTTTCAAAGATTTCATCGATTGCCGCTGCCAGTTTGCGGTCCTTGTCGGTCACCACGTCCCCTGCATCATGTGTATTCAGCTCAAATTCGACCTTATTGTACATATTCGTCCAGTAAGGGTGGTGGTCCATTTCATCCACGGTATAAGCCACCTCAGTCATAAACCGGAATGCTTCCTTGAAGTCTTTGAATGTGAAGCTCTTTTTCAGCTTGTTATCTTCTTCCTGCCACATGGTTCTCCTGTTAATGTTTAAAAAAATACTTTCAATGTTGACCGACTCAATTCTAAATACCATGCCACCCACCACTTACTAAGAAAAACGCCCGCGTCTTTTACTCCCGGCATTATTCCTGTACAGCCTTCGACCAATCGTTTTTGGTCCCTATATTTGAACTTTGTTCTGGTAGAAATCCTTTCCAATTTATGAAAGTAGAACTCGTCCGCGTCAATGATGCCTTCCATTTTGAAGGCAGCGGCTCCTCCGAAATTAAAGTACATACCGACGGCGCGCCAGACATTGGCGGCCACAATCTGGGCGTCCGGCCGATGGAATTATTGTTGATGGGCCTCGCCAGCTGCAGTGCCATTGATGTGGTTTTGATATTAAAAAAACAGCGTCAGGAAATCTCCGATTTTCGCATCAGCGTGGAAGGTGATCGTGAACAAGAGCCTGATACACAGCGCAAACCATTTACAAAAATTCATTTGGTTTTCAAATTAGCGGGTAATCAACTGGACGAAAATAAAGTGAACCGCGCGATCGGCTTATCAATGGAAAAATATTGCTCGGCGACTGCTCAGCTCGAAGCCTTGGCAGAGATCACATATAGTGTTGAAATCGCTACTGTTTAGCAGGTTATCTTTCAAAGTATTCATTTCAAAAATCAATGCAACAATACCAGGATTTACTGCGCCACATTCTTCAAAATGGCGTCCGGAAAACAGACCGCACCGGCACCGGGACGATCAGCGTGTTTGGCTATCAAATGCGTTTCAATCTGAAAGACGGTTTTCCGCTCGTGACGACTAAAAAGGTGCATACCAAATCCATCATTTACGAGCTGCTATGGTTTTTGAAAGGGGATACCAACATTAAATACCTGAAAGACCACAATGTGTCGATCTGGGACGAGTGGGCCGATGAAAATGGCGATCTCGGGCCGGTGTACGGCAAACAGTGGCGCAGCTGGCAAGGCGCAAACGGTAAATCCGTGGACCAGTTGCAAGAGGTTTTGAAACAATTGAAAAATTCTCCGGATTCGCGCCGGATTATGGTTTCAGCCTGGAATCCTGCGGAGCTTTCGGAAATGAAATTGCAGCCCTGCCACGCCTTATTTCAATTTTACGTGGCACCGGCGGATTCCGAAGCAGGTGAAACGAGAGGTAAACTTTCCTGCCAGCTTTACCAGCGCAGCGCGGATGTTTTCCTGGGCGTACCTTTCAACATTGCCAGCTACGCTTTGCTCACGATGATGATCGCGCAGGAATGTGATCTGGATCTGGGCGATTTTGTCTGGACTGGCGGAGATACGCACATTTATCTGAATCATTTGGAGCAAGTGGATCTGCAACTTAGCCGCGAGCCGCGTGCGTTGCCTCAAATGGTTTTGAATCCCGAAATCAAAAATGTGCTCGACTTCGAATTCGAGGATTTTGAATTGAAAAACTACAATCCCTGGCCGGGTATTAAGGCGCCTGTGGCTGTTTAGTAGTTCTGCAAAATGGGCATCCAGTACATTTTAGAGATTATTGGCACATTTGCATTTGCCATTTCGGGTGCCCTGGCCATGAAAGACCAGAAGTACCAGGACTGGTTTGGTGCCAGCTTCACCGCATTTATTTCCTCAATCGGTGGCGGAACGTTGCGGGATATCTTACTCGGCAGCTATCCGCTGGTCTGGATCAGCGACATTACTATTATTTATGCCATCATTGCGGGCATTATTACCACCTTTATTTTTTACGAATTTTTGCTGATGCTCAGGAAAACACTTTTCCTTTTCGACACTTTTGGAATCGCGTTATTTACAATCGTAGGAACTGAAAAAGCCCTGCATTTGGGCGTGAGGCCAGAAATTGCCGTGATAATGGGCGTTTTTACCGCGACGATGGGCGGCGTGATCCGGGATGTGATGACGAACGAAATCCCGATCATTTACCGGAAGGAAGTATATGCAACTGCATGCCTCGCCGGGGCATGCAGTTATTTGTTGCTCGATAAGCTGGGTGCCGGACGAAATGTCGCTTTTATATCTGCCTCCCTGGTCATTATCGTCATCCGGATCCTGGCAGTACGCTACGAGTGGAGCGTCCCGCGGTTTTTCCGGTAATCCTTATTTCTTCTTTTTCTTTCCTTTTGAAACCGTCGCAACTGCTTGTTTCGTAGTTACTTTCGGCTGAATTTCCGCAATCGTTTTCTCGATTTGTCCTTTGAAAAAACTGTTGAATGCATTGTCGGAAGGTGTCCCCAGTGTCAAAGCTTTTTGCGCGACAGGCAATGCTTCATTGTATTTGCCGAGCTTGGCAAGAATCGCAGCTTTGAGGTATAGATTATAGTAACCTTCTTTCAAACCAATCGCTTTGTCAGCCATCGATAACGCGATCGGTAAATCTTTTCCTTTTGACAATAAATAAGCCGCGCCACTTTCCAAAGTTTGAATGTCCTCCGGTTTTTCGGCGATAGCCTTGTTTAAAGCATTCATCGTCAGGCTTTCTGTCTTCACCGAAATCGGCACAGGCACATTTACCGACGACCAGGAAAGATTCAAGTAGGCCGTGCTATCGCTGGTCGGATCGACTTTGATGGTGAATGCTTCATGGTACGCGGATGAAGTGGGTACCACCTGCACTTTCGCCACGTCGTCGGCTTCGTTGTAGGATTCTGTTCCCTGATCAAACTTTTTGTTCAAAATTACCGTCCAGGCTGCGCCGGAGGGAATGGATAGTAACGCATATTTTCCGGCAGGTACCGTGCGGCCGCCGAACGAAAATTCTGTGCTGGCTTCTAATGTTGTCGGCGAGTTTGCGCCAGTCCGCCAAAGCTGGTTGTACGGCGCCAATGTGGAGCTGTCCGCAAATACTTTGCGGCCTTTAAGGGTTGGCCTAGAATACTTTATCGTGAAATCGGTGATGCCGATCGTCTGCATGACCATCGCGCCCTGGCTTGGCGCAGGCGTGCGCTGGGCGATAGAATGTGTCAAAAGCAGGGTGGTCAGGGCAAGGGAAAGTAGATACTTTTTCATTCTGGCAAGGTGGTTTGTGGCTGCTGTGGTTTAAACTTGTGGTGAAATTAGAATGAAAAAATCAGATACCCTACATGAAACGAAACAGTTTGCTCGCCCTGCTCGACAGCTACCAGCCCGAAAAGGGCGAGGAGGAAAAAATGTATCAGGATACCATTGCATTTGTCCGGGAAAATGAAAATTGTTTTGAAAGAACATTGCTGAAAGGCCACGTAACCGCCTCCGGTTGGGTACTTTCCGAAGATAAAAGTGATGTTCTGCTCATGCACCACCGCAAGCTAGACAAGTGGTTTCAGCCTGGTGGACATTGCGACGGCGACCCGGATGTGGAAGACGTAGCCCGAAAGGAAGTGTGGGAAGAAACCGGCATCCAGCATTTAGAAGTATTGAAAAATGGCATTTACGACGTGGACGTGCATTTGATCCCGGCCAACAAAGACATTCCGGCGCATTACCATTATGACATTCGCTTTGTATTCCAAATGCAGGATGAGCAGCCGATTTTAGTCAATAGTGAATCGCGGGACGTGCAGTGGGTGCCTGTCGGGGAAGTTCATAAACTGAATAATTCTGAGTCGATCATGCGAATGGTGCGTAAGATCAGTTTTTTATGAATTTCAATGTCCGCTCCTGATTCTCGACTTTGAGATGGATCAGATAAAGTCCTGCCGGTAATTGTCTGGTGTTAATGTTATGCTTTTCTGAAAGTCGCGTAGCTGATTTGAAATGTGAGCTGCCCGTTGCGCCGTAAATGTTCAACTCGGCATTTTTCCCAACCAATGTTTGCGGGATCGTCAATGTTACTTCGGCGTGCGCAGGATTTGGAGAAACGACGACTGCTTGTAACATTTCCTTCTCCGTACCCAGCGGCATAAATTCATTTTGGATAATCTCCTCGGCTTTGGTCACACTCGGCACGCCATAACCGATCATATTATCCGGATTGGCAGCATTGTGACCCGATTTTTTCAAAACATAAATAATCTGCTGGGCGGTAAGACTGGGATGCTCCTGCCAAAGGACAGTGGCCAGGCCCGCAATTAACGGGGAAGAAAATGAAGTTCCATTTGAGCTGGATGCCGTACCGGCAGTTGTCCCCACGATCGCCCCGGCGCCCACGGCGGAAATGTCCGGTTTCATTTGGCCAGCCGCATTTGGCCCCACAGAGCTGAATGCGGCATAAGTCCGGTCATACGTTGTAGCGCCGACACTCAACACAGAATCCACATCGGCGGGAGCAGAAATGTAATGCCAGCTTTTGTTCCCATCATTTCCAGCAGAAACAGTGACGATCATGCCCGTGCGCGTCGCAATACGAGCTGCGCGGCTTATAATGGTCGTTTTACCATCCATATCTTCGTAAGTATGGTTGTAGGCATCGGTATCAAATTCGCCATCGAATGTGGTGTAACCCAGCGATGAGTTGATCACGTCTACGCCAAGGCTATCTGCGCGCTCAGCTGCCAGCAGCCAGGTAATTTCTTCGTAAGGCGATTCTCCGCCGTCATTTTCAGTATGATATAATGCAAAAGATGCTTTGAATGCTGCCCCGATCATGGTACCCGGCTGGTAGGCGGCGATCGTCGACAGCACATTCAAACCGTGCGAACCGTTGTTGTAAACGTTGCCATCGCGGTCCACGAAATCGTGGGTATCCACAATGCGCTTCTCGTCGCGCGGTGTTTTCAGAAAACCCACTTCTTCACCCTGGGAAAAACCATTGTCCAGGATAGCGACAAGCATTCCCTCACCGTGCAGGCCTTTTTGATGCAGCGCAGGCACTTCCATCAATGCCAGCTGCGCATTCATGCTGCCGTAAGAAAGCGGCTCTTCTTCGGTTTCGAATTTTTTATTGATGGCAGATACTCTTTCAATGCCCGGCGATTGAGATGTAAGGTTAGCAACCGGCAAATCGAGTTCGATACCTTTAAAAAATGCCAGCTTTTTAATCGCGGCAAGTTGCGTCGCCGAAGCTTCAACCAGCGAACCATTGAACCATCGGGAAGAATAAATGATCGTCGCGCCGGTTTGTTTGACGGCAGCAATATAGGCAGGATTAACTGGAAAGTCTCGGCTGGAAATTGGAATGTTCTGGCGTGTTCTTCTGGAAATAGCCCTTTCTGAGAGGTATTCGGCAGGTTTTGCCACCGTGTAGGGAGAGTTGGCTTTGTCATTGAACAAAACCAGATATCGGGGATTGGTTTGCGCAGCACATTCGAGGATGGCGGCGCAGATGAAAGCAAGTGTGAGTAGCAAATTTTTGGTCATTGTTTTCCAAAATTTTCAATGGTGGTAATTTCTTTCGAGCCTGATAAGACGATTCCTTTTCCTAAGCAATCTGCTTTGTGACAGTATTGCAAGTTAAGCCGCTCACGCCTTATCAGTCCAACATTTTGCGCATATATTTCAATATACTTCTTTCTGGTCAAAAGTGTGGAGTCGTCCTGCCTGATTACCGTGATGGTATTTTCAAAAACCTGATTTCCAATCTGGTAAGACTTTCCGGTTTCCGTAATCCGGGAAATACTTTCAGTACGCGCATTATATGCATTGACATTCCAGATCGCCCCTTCATATGCTGGGAGGGTCAATTTTATTACTGGCTGGCCATTTTCTAACTCAAAAATACGGTTCTCTGTCTGCCAGATCGCTGACACAGAGTCAGTTTGCCGGTTAGTAAGTTTTAAAGATGAATATCCGATAGCGAAAGCTTGGCCGCCGTCCGACTTTTTAAATGCCTCGCCGATTTTCCTTCTGTATTTTAAACTATGCAGCTGATCTGTTTTACCAATTTCAAATGTCGTTTTATCAACCCGAAAATCGGAATATCTGCCTGTTTCTAATAAAAAATAAGGATTATCCGCCGGTTTTGTAGCTTCGGGATGGGAGCAGGAAGCGATGCCTACAATGAGGCACAGCGCAAATTTTTTAGCAAGCATGTGTATAAAGTGTTCTTCTACGCGACTTTTTCGCCGGGTATCTCACGACCTCCGAGATACTGGCAATCCAGCAATGCTTTCATGCCATTATAGGGGACGATTGTTTTCAAATATCCATAATTATTCGCCAGCGAAATAATGCTGTTGTGATCGCCCATGGAAATATCGACATCATTCATATCAAACTGGCAAGGGTGCTCATATCCGGTTGCGTGCGTGATTTCAATAATCTCTTTGGCCAGCGTGGTCATGTAATTATTGAAACGCTGACTTTTTAAGGCGGGATCAATGCCGGATTCCAGCCACTTATTATTGGTTGTAATACCCGTCGGGCAGCGGTTGGTGTGACAAATCTGCGCCTGGATGCAGCCAATCGACATCATGGCTTCGCGCGCAACATTGATCACATCGGCGCCCATGCAAAACGCCATCACAGCCTGAGCTGGCAGGCCGAGTTTACCGGAAGCGATGAATGTGATTTTGTCGGTTAAACCCCTCTTTTGGAAAATCTTGTAAACGGTACTGAATGCAAAAACAAGCGGCAGGGAAACGTGGTCGGCGAAAGAGGGTGGGGCAGCGCCGGTACCGCCTTCACCGCCATCGATGGTGATAAAGTCTGGGCCCTTGCCGGTTTCGACCATCAGATCTGCCAGCTGTTCCCACATATCGGTTTTACCTACGGCCGATTTAATCCCGATCGGCAAGCCAGTTTTTTCAGCCATTTCTTCAATGAAATCAATCATGCTGCGGATATCCGAAAATGCGCTGTGGTACGGTGGCGAAACCACATCCACGCCCATCGGTACCTGCCTGATCTCGGCAATTTCTTCGGTAATTTTGCTGGCTGGCAGGACGCCGCCTTTCCCGGGCTTGGCACCTTGCGAAAGTTTCAGCTCGATCATCCGGACAAAGGGATTATTCTCCGTCATTTTGATCAACTTCTCCATCATAAAATTTCCCTCATGATCGCGCACACCGAAGTAGGAGGTACCCATATTGAAAACCACGTCGGCCCCGAATTTGTGGTAGGGCGACAAACCTCCTTCGCCGGTGTTGTGATAATTCCCGAATTGGTAAGAACCTTTATTCAACGATTCCACCGCGCGCGACGAAAGCGAGCCGAAGCTCATTGCGCTGACATTCACGACAGAACGCGGCCGGTAGGGACGTTTTCGGTTGTGGTAAATGCCGATTACTTTGGCGGCAGGTATGGTATAGTGGTTGGGATCGTTTCCGTTTTTGACGTGGTGACTGTGTGTCGAATCCAGCTTTAAAGGCAGCATGGCCGGTTTTACAAAAACATAACCCGGCTCTTGCATGTCCTGATCTGTACCGAAACCCTGGTAGTTGTTTTCTTTTTTAGCAGAAGCGTATATCCAGGATCGCTGGCGTCGGTTGAAAGGCAGTTCTTCTCGGTTGTTGGCGACAATGTACTGTCGGAGCTCAGGGCCGATGGTTTCGAGCCAGTAGCGAAAATGACCCAGCAGCGGGAAGTTATGCTGGATGGTATGCTTTCGCTGCAAAACATCGCGTAAAGCGACGATGATCAACACCACTAAAATGTAAATCCATACAGGAATTGCTGCCAGGAAATTGATTGCGCTACCCATATTTCAGATTTCCTCCCAGGAAGTGACTTTGGCGAGGTCTTTCCAGTAGCCGGGATAAGACTTGACCACCACGCCCGGCTCCTCGATCACCACCGGAAAAACCATCCCGACAGGTGCGAAGGCCATCGCCATACGGTGATCATCATAAGTATGGATGGAAGGCGACTGGATCACGCCGGGATCCTGAATGGCGTGTACTTCGTATAAATGATCTTTTTCGATTTCTTTCAACTCCGCACCCAGCTTTTTTAACTCTTGCTGCAACGCAAAAATGCGGTCGGTTTCCTTAATTTTAAGGCTTTCTACACCCGTAAGTGAAAGGCGGATACCTTTGACGGCGCAGCAAACTGCCACAGTCTGGGCGAGGTCTGGGCAGTCGGTGAAATCCCAGCCGATGGATGCGGCGGCAGGAATTTTAGTCAGCAGCACGCCACGCTCGGTGAATGTGCTTTCCACACCCAAATGCTTCATAATGTTCACGATAGCACTGTCGCCTTGTAGGGAATTCTTTTTTAATCCTAACAATTCGACCTCTGCGTCTTCGGCCAGTGCTACAATGCTGTACCAGTAGCTCGCGCCCGACCAGTCGGATTCGATGGCGTATGGCTGCGGCTGATATTTCATCGGCGGGATAAAAAGCGTATTTTTCTGCCAATCGGCCTGGTAATCGATCCCGAAATGCGCCATCTGGTTCAGCGTCATTTCAATGTAGGGACGTGAGCCGACTTCTCCTTCGAGCTGAATGGTCAGGCCGCTGGGTAACTCGGGCGCGATCATCAGCAAAGCCGAAATATACTGGCTGCTCACATCGCCTCGCATCTTTATTTCACGATTTCCGGAATAAGTAAATCCATTCAGTTTCAGAGGAGGATAACCTTCTTCTTTTTCATAACTGATATCCGCACCCAAAAAACGCAGCGCATCCACCAAAATCCCGATCGGCCTTTCACACATTCTGGCAGTACCTGTCATGGTTTTCTGCTGATTGGTCACCGCGAAATAGGCGGTCAGAAAACGCATGGTTGTACCTGCGTCGATCACATCGGCTACCTGGTCACTGGAATTGAGCAGCCGCAGCATCGTTTGTGAATCGCGCGCCTCCGAAATGTTGGTAAGCTCACATTTAAAACCGGTCAATGCATTGATGATGAGAGCACGGTTACATTCACTTTTGGATGCAGCGAGTTGAATTTCTGCGCGTATGGGTTGTTTGGGGGGATTGACTAAAATGGATTTCACTTTCAAAGAATCAAATGATAACTCAGTATGTTTCAAGCACTTTCAGCTTGTTGCGGTGATTTATTTTGAGCGAGGCGAATGTCAGTTTGTAGCAGACAAAACCCGCTGCCATCAAAGAGCCGCCCACGATCAGAGAAGAAGTATCAGTGGTAAATCGTTTATTATCAACTCCTTTATTAAAAAAATCGGCACCGATGAAAATTAAGCCGGCCAGCGGCAGGATAGGGGCGAGCTGGGAAATAAAAGGGATCCTTCTGGAAACTTTCATGAGTCGGATGTCTTTCAGGAGAATTTCCTGGTAATCCATCCGGCCGACTGCTTCGTTGATAATGCCAATGCTGAAAGAGGAATCGGTTACACTCGCAATGGTTTCGTTGAAACGGATCGTTTCATCGTGCATACGAAATTTGATATTATCGCCCGGAAAAAAACGGTACCGATGAAAACCACCGATTACCGGGGACGCGTCGAGCACCAGATATTTTTGTCCCGGCGTAGCGATCACCCTGCTTGCATTGCCTTGTTTAAGAAAAAGTTCTTCGCTGGAAACGGCTTTTTTGGGGTCGTAATGGTCCTGTGCAGAAGCGGCCAGATTCCCTAAAAAAAGCAAAATGACAATTGGAACAAGTTGTCTCATAATAAAAAAAAGAATGTTTCAAATATAGGGAATCATTCTTTTAAACGGGCGAAAGTGTTGCAATGTTGCTTATTTTAAAGTGCCGCTGAAACCAGCATTTTTGTCACATATCACGACTTTTCCATACCTTTCGGCAAATAAAAAGTAAGTCCAATCAATTGATGTATATGTATCAGGCCGGTTATTTGAAGCATTTTACCGAAGAAGTTTTTCTTGCGATAGGATGTTCCCCGGAAGACGCCCAACTGGCTGCCAAGGTGTTGGTAAGTGCAGATTTACGGGGCGTAGATTCACATGGAATCGCCCGTTTGGCGGGCTACGTAAGGCTTTATGACCACGGGCGGCTCAACCCGACGCCTGACATTAAAGTGGTGTATGAAACACCGAGCACCGCAGTTGTGGACGGCGACCAGGGCCTTGGGCTGGTAGTGGCGCCGAAGGCGATGGAAGTAGCGATGGAGAAAGCGGCAAATGTGGGTTCTGGCTGGGTTTCTGTAAGGAATTCCAATCATTTCGGTATTGCAGGTTATCACGCGATGCTGGCTTTGGAAAAAGATATGATCGGCTGGACGATGACCAATGCCGCGCCGCTGGTAACGCCTACGTTTTCTCTGGACAAATTGCTCGGTACCAACCCGATAGCCGTGGCAGTGCCAGCTTCGGAGGAGCCAGCTTTCGTAGCTGATTTTGCATCGACGGCGGTGGCTTACGGTAAGTTTGAAATTTTGCAGCGGAAAGGTTTGCCGGCTCCGCTGGGCTGGGCGCAGGATGCGGAAGGAAATGCCACGACGGATTCCAATGCGGTAAAAAGCGGCGGCGGCTTGCTTCCTCTGGGTTCTGACCGTGAGCACGGAAGTCACAAAGGTTACGGCCTCGGCGCAATTGTTGATATTTTTTCGGGCGTTTTGTCGGGGGCTAATTTTGGTCCGTGGGTACCGCCTTTTGCGACGGCGGGTTTTATGTCGGCGCAGGAAGGGGTAGGTTTGGGTACCGGACATTTCCTTGGGGCAATGCGTGTCGATGGTTTTCGGCCGGCGGAGGATTTTAAAAAAGATATGGATAAATGGATCCGTGCATTCAGGGGCGCGCGGGCGGTGGAAGGTCAGAAAGTGATTATTCCCGGAGATCCGGAGCGCGAAATGGAGGCGGACCGTGAGGTAAATGGTATCTCGCTGCTCGAACCTGTCGTTTTGTCACTTGAAGAACTGGCAAGCCGTTTTAATATCCCTTTTGAAAAAAACATTTGAAATATAAAAAGCTGAAAGCCAGTCGCTGAAAGCTAAAAGCCTAAAAATATGTCCCGTAATTTCAAAGTCGGCTTATTTGTGACCGTTGCAATCCTGGTCACGACATTCACATTTTATTTTTGGCAAATTTTTAAAACGCCTAATCTTCAGGCCGACAAACAAACCAGCTTTGTCCTGCTGATTCCGGAAGGTGCTACTTATAAGAATGTTCGCGACTCGCTGGACAGATATGATGTGATTAACGATCACATTTCCTTTCAGTTTTTGGCCAAATTTTTAAAACTGACTGAAAAAGTAAAACCCGGCCGATACGTAATTAAGCCTAATACCAATAACTATACGGCGATCAAAAAGCTGGTTTCGGGCGATCAGGATGCGGTGAAGCTGACTTTTAACAACATTCGTTTAAAGGAAGATCTGATTAAGCGCATCGGGAGCCGGTTTGAATTTGGCGAGGAGAATTTCAGGAAAGCATTGAATGATCCTGCGGTTTGCCAGAAATACGGCATGGATACATTGACCATCGTTTCCATGTTTTTGCCTAATACTTATGACATTTACTGGACTACCGGCACCGAAAAGTTTCTCGACCGGATGCACAGCGAGTACAAAAAATACTGGACACCCGAAAAGCTGGCAAAAGCGAAGGAAATTGGTCTGACGCCGATCCAGGTTTCGATCCTCGCTTCGATTGTGGAAGAGGAGCAGGCGCGGAAAGTAGACGAGCGTCCGCGTGTGGCAGGCTTGTATATTAATCGCTTACATGCACAAATGCCTTTGCAGGCCGACCCGACGATCAAATTTGCATTACAAGATTTTGCAATCAAACGCATTTTGAATGGTCAGCTTTTAATCAAGTCTCCTTACAATACATATGTCAATACCGGCTTGCCTCCCGGCCCGATCAGGGTGGCGGATTTCAACTCCCTCGACGCGGTTTTGAACTACGACAAGCACGACTACATTTATATGTGCGCCAAGGCGGATCTGTCGGGCTACCACGCTTTTGCAACAAACTACAACGACCACCTCAACAACGCCCGCTTGTACCAGGCAGAATTGAACCGGCTCAAAATCATGAAATAGGTATGTTTGTTTACGAGGTGAAAGGTATCCGCGTGCGCTACGCCGACACGGACCAAATGGGATATGTGTATTACGGAAATTATGCAAGGTACTATGAAATTGGCCGGGTAGAGTCACTCCGGAGCCTGGATTTTCATTATAAGGCTATGGAGGATGAGGGCGTAATGATGCCGGTTTATGAAAGTCATTTTCGGTACCTGAAACCGGCGAGGTATGATGACGAACTAAGTATCAAAGTAACAATCAAGACATTACCCGGAATCCGGATCGCGTTTTTTTACGAAATCCGAAACCAGGAAAATTTGCTGCTGAACACCGGAGATACTACATTGGTGTTCCAGCGACGGGACAATGGCAAACTTTGCATGCCGCCCGACAAATTGTTGAACAAGCTCAGGCCGTATTTTGAAGTATAGGCAGAACCAGGAGGAAACCATGCTTGAAAAACTGTTGAAAAACCGATTCGTCAAGCAGATCGTGATGTGGTTGCAGCGCACGGAGCCGCTGAAAGGCAAGGTTTCATTATACGAAATCCTCGTCAACCTGGTGAGGAGCAACCGCAAATATGACATTGACCAGCGGGCTTCCGCAGTAGCTTACAGTCTGACGCTGGCCCTTTTTCCCGGGATCATCTTTCTTTTTACCGTCATTCCCTACATTCCGATTGAGCATTTGGATACGCAGATCATGGACATGTTGCGCGAGAACATTCCGCGTGGGATTTATGAAGATGCTGATCAGACGATCCTGGACATTATCAGCCGGCCGAGGAGCGGGGTGCTTTCACTCGGTTTTATTTTTGCCATGATCGCCTCGACCAATGGTATGATGTCGCTGATGCGCTCATTTGACATGGTTTATGAGGATGATGAGACGCGTGGATTTCTGAAAATCAGGGGGATTGCTATGCTCTTAACATTGTTATTGCTTGCGGTGCTTTTCGTTTCGGTGATTCTGCTGATTGTCGGGGACGCGGTGATGAATTTGCTAGGGGAGTGGAATATTGTACAGGAAAAGTGGTTGCTAACTTCTCTCAACATTACCCGGTATCTCGTCAGTTTTGGGTCGCTGATGCTCACGATTTCGATCATTTATCGGTTTGCACCTTCTCATGGCAGGCAGAATAAATTCGTAAATGCCGGCTCCATCGTTGCGTCGATTTTGATATTGGCCGCTACCTATGGTTTTTCATTTTACTTGTCACGGTTCAGCTCTTATAACAAGCTCTACGGCTCCATCGGTACCATGATCGCGCTGATGATCTGGCTCTATTTGCTGGCCTTTGTGATCATTCTGGGTTTTGAAATCAATGCGAGTATCGCCGCTGCCAGACGCGGTAAAAAGATGGTCAAGATCTGACGACCGAATAATAACATCTTCTGTTCCATACTCTTATAGTGCCTACTTTTGCTGAAACAAAGCGCGGCCAGATTCCTCCGGCCGGCGCAAAAAAGGACGTAAAGCATTGCAGGGCAAGTTTTAATGAGACAACTGGAAAAACCATTGGTGACGGTAATCCTGACCGCATTAAATCAGGAAAAATACATTGAAGAAACACTTACTTCCGTCTTTTACCAGACATATCCCTATATTCAACTGATCGTGATCGACAATGCCAGCACAGACGGCACCCGGTCGGTCATCGAAACATTCAAAGCCAAGGCTCCGGCCTTTCAATACATTCAAAATCCATTCAATGTGGGTCTGTGCAAGGCATTCAATCAGGGACTGCTGGTCGCCCAGGGAAAATACGTCATCGATCTTTCCGGCGACGACATTATGATCGCCGACCGCATTGAAAAACAGGTGGCCTGTTTCGAAGAATTATCCAGCGATTACGGTGTTATTTTTTCAAACGCTACTTATATTAACGAGCAGGGCAGGAAGCTGAATAATCATTATGTCATCGATCGGAATGGAAAATCTTTGGAGAAGATACCTTCCGGCGATGTTTATAAAAATGTTCTGGAAAAATACTTCATCTGCACGCCGACCATGATGATGCGCACCGAAAGTTTGAACCAGCTTGGCGGCTACGACGAATCACTTCTTTTTGAGGATTTTGATTTTTGGGTAAGGTCGTCGGTCCGCTTCAAATACTTTTACCAGGATGAAATATTGACATTAAAGCGGGTTTTGTCGGGTTCACTCTCTTCCCATGTTTACCGCAAAGGCAGCGGAATGCTGGCTTCTTATTATGCGGTTTGCAACAAAGCTTATGATTTGAACAGGGACCAGCGGGAGTTTGATCTTTTGGCCGCCCGGATACGTACATTTATCAGAAAATGTTTGTATGCCCAGGAGTTCGAATTGGCGCTGCGTTTCCGGCGTTTATTGAACTATATCGAGAATCCCGGCTGGCAGACGGAGTTCATTGTTTTATTGTGCAGGCTGCATTTACCGGTGAATTTTGCTTACCGATTTTATATTAAAAATCTAAGAAAAGCATTTATCCCGGAAGGATTTAGCTTCTGAAATTGTTCACTCCAAAAGCAAAAATTTCCTATGCCTGCGGAGTTCATCAAAATATATCCTCAAAACCCTGACGAGCGACGAATCCGTCAGGTAGTAGATTGCCTCAAAGATGGAGGCCTCGTCATTTATCCTACGGACACGGTTTACGGTTTGGGTTGTGACATTTACAACACCCGCGCCGTCGAGAGGATCGCCCGGATCAAGGGTATCAAGCCTCAGAAAAATGATTTTTCCTTCATCTGCTACGATTTGAGCCACATTGCCGATTTTGCGCGGGTGGGAAATTCAGCATTTAAAATCATGAAAAAGGTACTACCGGGGCCCTATACTTTTATTCTGGACGCCACCAGTAATGTTCCGAAGCTGCTGAATACGAATAAAAAAACGGTCGGAATCCGCGTCCCGGACAACCTTATTCCCCGACTGATCGTAAAAGAGTTGGGTAACCCGATAGTCACGACTTCCATCAAAGATGATGATGAAATTATCGAGTATTCGACTGATCCTGAGCTGATTTTTGAAAAGTTTGAACACCAGGTGGATATGGTGGTGGATGGCGGATACGGCGGAAATATTCCTTCCACGATTGTGAAAGCGGACAACGATAGCTTTGAAATTATTCGGGAGGGATTGGGCGATGCCAGTATTTTCTATTGAGTGTAAATTGGAATGATTTAAGTTGGTATTGTAGAATGCCTTACAGGCAAAATATTTATTATAAATTTTTTGATAATATCACAAGCCTTTACCATATTTGATAGTGCCGGAATTTTTAAGTTCAGAGAATCGGTTCAGGGAAGTTCGGATCGAGTTACAGTATCTGCCTTGTTTAGAATATTTTACTTGCATTTTACAGTACGACCGGATTTGCATCGATGTGGAGGAAAGGTATGTGAAGCAATCTTACAGGAACCGGTGCAATGTGCTCACCACGAATAAGATAGACTTATTGACCGTTCCGGTTAAAGGATACGACGCAGCAAGCCCCACAAAAGACATTTTGATTGACTACAACCAGGACTGGATCAGACGGCATCTGGGTTGTTTTAAATCAGCGTACGGTAAATCGCCGTTTTATGAATACTACGCCCCTGATCTGATCGAAATATTTCAAAAGAGACCGGCGTATCTTGTTGATTTAAACTATGATTTATTGACATTTTGTCTTAGATTGGTTGGAATCAAAAAAGACATTCGGTACAATTTGTCAGGTGTTGAAAGTGAAGAAAATAGCGTTGTTAATGATATATCGGTGATTAACAACAAGAAAGGTCAAAATTCTATTAAATATTACCAGCCGATACCTTATTACCAGACCTTCGGGAATGATTTTGTGAGTAACCTGAGTATTGTCGATTTACTTTTTAACATGGGGCCGGAAGCAAAAAGTGTTTTGTTAAGATCCTGTAAGTCTCAGTAAGAGCTATTTTGAACAAATGAGGATCAGGTAGCGTTTAGATTATTAAACACTTTTTATTGCTACACAATGGAAGCAAAATTTTCGAATAGAGTGAAGGAAGTCATTTCCATGAGCCGGGAAGAGGCCCTCCGTCTCGGACATGACTATATTGGTGCAGAGCATTTGTTATTAGGAATGATCCGTGAAGGTGATGGCGTGGCAATCGGTTTATTGAAAAAGCTGGGCGTATCACTCGACGACGTAAGGCAGACGATCGAGCAGGCTACGAAGGGGGCCGCAACCAATAATGTGAAGAATCTACAAAATATCCCTTTGACGAGGCAGTCCGAGAAAGTGCTGAAAATCACTTATCTGGAAGCCAAGATATTCAAAAGTACTCTGATTGGCACGGAGCATTTGCTGCTGTCGATCCTGAGAGATGAAGACAATGTAGGCACTCAGATCTTACATAAGTTTAATGTTAACTACGAAGTCATTAAGGAAATGTTAGAATATCAATCATCTGGTTCGAGACCTCATATGGGGCCGGAAACCGAAGACGGGGATGATGAGGCAAGAGGTGGCATGTTCGGAGGCGGTGGCTCAACATCCGGTAAAGAATCAAAAGGCGCTGAGAAATCACGTACGCCTGTACTTGACAACTTTGGTCGCGATCTTACGAAAATGGCGGAAGTCGGAAAACTTGATCCGATTGTTGGCCGCGAAAAGGAAATTGAGCGTGTTGCCCAGATTCTGAGCCGTCGTAAAAAGAACAACCCAATCCTCATCGGTGAACCCGGCGTTGGTAAAACTGCCATCGCGGAAGGTCTTGCCCTCCGTATTGTTCAGAAAAAAGTATCCCGCGTGCTCTTCGGAAAACGTGTGGTAACATTGGATCTTGCTTCATTAGTTGCTGGTACCAAGTACCGCGGTCAGTTTGAGGAGAGAATGAAAGCGGTAATGAACGAGCTGGAAAAATCTCCGGACGTCATTCTGTTCATTGACGAGCTTCACACAATTGTAGGTGCCGGTGGCGCTTCCGGTTCGCTGGATGCTTCGAATATGTTCAAACCAGCGCTTTCACGTGGTGAAATTCAATGTATCGGAGCTACTACGCTGGATGAATATCGCCAGTACATTGAGAAAGATGGTGCATTAGCACGTCGTTTTCAAATGGTGATGGTGGATGCTACTTCGATTGAAGAAACCATTCAGATCCTGGAAAACATCAAGGATAAATACGAGGATCACCACCACGTAAACTACACACCGGAATCGATCAGCACGGCTGTGAAATTGTCGGAGCGTTATATCACAGACAGGTTTTTGCCGGACAAAGCAATCGATGTTTTGGACGAGGTAGGTGCCCGTGTTCACATCAGCAACATTACAGTTCCGGAAGATATTCTCTTGCTGGAAGAGCAGATCGAGAATATTAAGCAGGAGAAAAACCGGGTTGTAAAAAGCCAGAAATACGAGGAAGCAGCGCAACTTAGAGATCGTGAGAAGAAATTGATCGATCAGTTGGAGCGCGCTAAAATAGCCTGGGAAGAAGAAACCAAGCAAAAACGCTACACTGTTACCGAACACAATGTGGCCGAGGTAGTGGCGATGATGACCGGAATTCCAGTGACTAACGTTTCTATGGACGAAGGCAAGAAATTGCTGAACATGGGCGACGAGCTGAAAAGCAAGGTAATCGGCCAGGATCCACCGATCGAAAAATTGGTAAAAGCGATTCAGCGTACGAGGGTAGGGTTGAAAGATCCTAAAAAGCCAATCGGATCATTCATTTTCCTTGGGCCTACCGGTGTTGGTAAAACCGAGCTTGCAAAAGTTCTGTCATCCTATCTCTTTGATAAAGACGATTCACTGGTGCGCATTGATATGAGCGAATACATGGAGAAATTCAGCGTATCGCGTCTGGTTGGAGCGCCTCCGGGATATGTAGGTTACGAAGAAGGTGGACAGCTGACTGAAAAAATTCGTCGCAAACCTTACAGCGTCGTACTGCTTGACGAAATCGAAAAGGCGCATCCGGATGTGTTTAACATTCTGCTGCAGGTTTTGGACGATGGTATTTTAACTGACGGTTTGGGACGTCGCGTCGATTTCAGAAATACAATTATTATCATGACTTCCAACATTGGAGCGCGTGATTTGAAAGATTTCGGATCGGGAATCGGCTTCTCGACAAGAGCTAAAACCGAGAATCAGGATGACATTATGAAGGGTACGATCCAAAGTGCACTTCGCAAAGCATTCTCTCCTGAGTTCCTGAACAGATTGGACGATGTGATTGTGTTTAACTCACTGCAACGTGAAGACTTGCACAGGATCATCGACATCTCACTTGGCAAATTGTTTAGCAGAGTGAAAGGTCTTGGATATGAAATTGAACTGACGATCGCTGCGAAGGATTTCTTGTCGGAAAAAGGATATGACCCGCAATATGGTGCCCGTCCTTTGAACCGCGCGATCCAGAAATATCTCGAAGATCCCGTTGCAGAGGAAATATTGAAAGGCGATTTGCGTGAAGGCGATGTACTGGTAGCAAATCATGAAGAAAACAGTGAACAACTTGTTATTAGTGTTCGTAAAAAGGAAGAGGAGTTGGCCAACTAACCGGTAGCTCCGGCAAGAATGAAGCTTAGAAAGCAGTGCAGCAATGCACTGCTTTTTTTGTTTGCAATTATTAACAGCCGCCAGTCAAAATGAAAATGGTCTTAAATGTTATCGCACGATGAATTAGTTTATATTTAGCCTCCGAAAATTGAAAAAAGGTGATGAAAATAGATATTAGGAAGGCGTACTTTATATTGATTTTAGGTTTGTTGATCAGTTCCTCCAATTCCTTCGCACAGACATTTTCTCCTGGTCCGCAGGTACTTACATTCTTCTCCGATGCAGACGACACCGAGCAGCCTTACGGACTTTATCTTCCCAAAAACTACGATCAGAATAAGAAATATCCGCTGGTAATCATGCTGCATGGTGCCGGTTCCAATCATCGGCTTGCTTTGCGGCGCGTATTTGGAAAAAGCAATGCGGAAGGTGAAAATGACGTGGAAGCGAGCCGCTATTTCCCGCAATGGGACGATGTTGATTTTATCGTAGCCTCGCCGTATGCACGCGGTACCGCGGGGTATCAGGGTATTCCGGAGGAAGATGTGTATGATGTGCTGGACGATGTGAAGAAGCGGTTTAACGTTGATGAGAATAAAATTTATCTCACGGGGTTATCCATGGGTGGAGGCGGAACATTGTGGATCGGCCTTACCCGGCCTGATATTTGGGCGGCGATTGCACCGGTTTGTCCTGCGCCTCCTGCCGGTACATTTGATCTGGCTTCCAATGCTTTGAATTTTCCTGTCCACTTTTTCCACGGTGATGCCGATCCTACGGTGCCGGTTGCCGGTACTCGGAAATGGGTGGAGCATTTGCAGGATATCGGTGTGGAAGTGAGCTACAAAGAGTTCGTAGATGTGAAACACGATAGCTGGGTAAGTGCTTACGACAATGAATTTATCTTTGAATGGTTCGGGCATGCCGAGAGAAATCCATATCCTGATCGGGTCAATTTTGTAAGCAAGCAGTACAAGTATAACAAGGCTTTTTGGGTACAGTTTGACAAGATGGCTTACGGTTCACTAGCGGAAATTGAAGCGAAGTTGACAAAGGAAAACACGGCAGATATCAAGACAAAAAATCTGGAAGCATTTACGGTCAACTTGAAAGGTCATCCGAAGTTTAAAGCTGGTGCGGACGCTGTTTTTACCATTGACGGCGCGAAGCTTTCTTCGAAAATGGATAGCTCTTTATCTTTTATAAAAACAAGTGGAAAATGGGCTATATCTGCTTCCAACAATGTTTCAACAGGCCTGACTAAAAAGAAGGGTGCGGAAGGTCCGATTTACGACGCATTTTCAGCCAGGCACATTTACGTTTATGGTACTTCCGACAATCCTTCGCCGGAGGAATTGAAAAAGAGAATGGATATTGCCAATCAGGCGGCGAACTGGTCGCAGGACCGTGGGCCGTTTCTGGGTCGGGTAATGTTTTTTCCGAGAGTAGTCGCCGATAAAGATGTGCGTCCAAGTGACCTTGAAAGCAGTAATCTGATTTTATTTGGGACGAAAGAAAATAATGCGATGGTTGCTAAATATGCTGATAAACTTCCGCTGCATTTAAATCCTGCCGACAAAACGCATGGACTTTTGTATGTTTTTCCGGTTGATAAGCATTACGTCGCTGTCAGTTCCGGGTTGCCTTGGTGGACTGGGACCGAAGATCAGGGATATCCTTTTATGCCGGTGATGCAGCGAAAGTTGACGGATTACAAAGACATTTTCCTTTTTAAGGACAGCATTAAAAATGTGGTTACGGACAGCTATTTTACAGAAAACTGGACGGTCAGCGACGAAACAAAAAACAAGCTCTCAGCCTCGGGAGCAATCCGATTTACCAAATAGAACAAATACCTCTTACTTTTTTTGACTTAACAAGATGAATCACAACGAAAAGATTTCGCGGAAATCGTTCATGAAAGCTGGTGCAATGCTGCTGGCCACGCCGATGTTGTCCAAACTGGATTGGGAGCCAAAAGCTTCGTCCAAAATAGGGCTGCAACTGTACACGCTGAGAAATGACCTGTCCAAAGACCTGATGGGGACATTGAAAAAGGTCTCCGACATTGGTTATAAAGAAGTGGAATTGTTTGGCTATTCAAACGGTAAGTTTTTTGGCAAAACACCGAAGGAATTCAAGAAAATCCTGGGTGACCTGGGTCTTGATCCGGTAAGCGGGCATTATGGCGCTGGCGTTGAAAATAAAACGACGATAGGCACATTGAGCAACGGATGGCAGCAGGCAGTGGACGATGCAGCAGAGCTGGGTCAGAAATATGTGGTTTGTGCTTACCTGACGGAAACTGAGCGTAAAACAATTGATCAGTATAAGGGTTATGTGGACTTGTTTAATAAGTCCGGCGAGACGGCGAAAAAGGCAGGTTTGCAATTTGGTTACCACAACCACGACTTTGAATTCAAGAAAATCGATGGTCAGCTGCCTTATGACCTGATTGCTTCTACCGATAAGAACCTGGTAAAACTGGAACTCGATCTTTACTGGATCGTAAAGGCAGGTCTTGATCCGGTTGCGTTATTCAAGCAGCATCCGGGACGTTTCCCGCTGTGGCACGTGAAAGATATGGATAAAGGTGACGGATCTTTTGCTGAGGTAGGAACTGGCTCTATTGATTTCCAAAAGATCTTCGATGCCCGTAAAACAGCTGGGTTAACACATTTCTTCGTAGAGCAGGATGTTGCAAAACGCCCGGCTACTGAAGCGATAGAAATCAGCTTCAAGAATGTGAGCAAGATGAAAGTATAAGTTTGGACATAAAAAAAGACCTGGCTGCATAGCTGCCGGGTCTTCCAAATTATGCAGATAAAAATATCAGTTTACTAACTGTAATTTAAGTTCATTGAGGCGGCTTCTCAGCGACGCGTCAACCTGACGGTCATCAATCGTGAGAACGTATCCGCCGATCAGATTTGGATCGATTTTTTCGGCCAGCTGCACTTTCCTGCCAGTGGCAGAAACCACCATATCATTAAATTGCTTGCGAAGTTCGTCCGTCAGCGGGGTGGTAGTCACCACAGTCGCTTTCTGGATTCCCTGGCTCAAATTATATGCTTTAATAAATTCTGCCGCAATTTCGTCCAGGATCGACTCCCTGTTCTTTTTAGAAATGATCAGAAAAATTGCGTATGATATCGGGTTAACCCGTGCTTCAAAAAGTGATTTCAGAATCCCTGCCTTTTTTTCGTGACGAACAATCGGGCTTTTCAAGGCAAGCATCAAACCCCTGTTTTTGTCGGCAGTGTCTTTGAATAAAAGCATATCCTGATAAACTGCTTCCAGAACATTCTTTTCATTCGCAAGATCTATCAACGATTTGGCATATCTGGCAGCTACTATACTTACTGACATAGGTATGGGATTTATTAATTAAGACGAGCTGTCGATGCCAGTTCTTCGATCAATTTTTCTTGTGCTTCTTTGTCTTTCAGTTCGCGGTGCAAAACTTTTTCCGCGATTTCAAGTGAAAGAACAGCTACTTCTTTTCTGATTTTTGAAACAGCTAATGCCTGTTCGTTGCGGATCGCATCGCGGGCGCTGTCGATCATTTTCTGCGCTTCCACTGCTGCCTTGTCTTTTGACTCAGCGATGGTACGGTCAGAAGCATCCTTTGCGTCCCGCAGGATCTGGTCACGTACGGCATTCGCTTCTGCTATCAGTTTTTCGTTGTCTGATTTCAACTGCGCCATTTCAGCTCTTGTTTTTTCAGCAAGGTCCAAAGCGCCCTGAATTTCATTTTCGCGGTCTTTCAAACCCTTGATGATAGGCTTCCAGGCAAATTTGGCAAGAATAAAAACGACCAGTAAAAATACTACCAGCATCCAGAAAATAAGACCTGGGTTTGGAGTAAGCAATGACATAGTATAAATGAGTTTGAGTGTAAGATGTGTTAAGGCGAAACCTTGTATCTTCTTCTTTATTAGAAATCGTGGAAGCCTAATGCTTCCACGAAATTTTGTTGTTTGCTGCTGAACCTAATGTTGCAGAAGCAAGGACTTTCGTCCAATGGTTTTGTTAAAGCTTGAACGAGATCAGCAGACAGATAACCGCTGCGAAAAGCGCTACCGCTTCAATAAGAGCCGCGATGATAAGCATGGCAGTCTGGATAGCACCAGCAGCTTCTGGCTGACGGGCGATACCTTCTACTGCGCTTCCACCGATTTTACCAATACCAAGACCTGCACCAATAGCAGCCAGACCTGCGCCGATAGCAGCACCGAAAACCGCAAGACCTGCACCGCTTTGTTCAGCAGCTTGAAGCAAAATTTGAAGCAACATAATTGTGTTTGTTTTAAAATATAATTAATAAAAAAGAAGATGCTAAATCAATGTCCGTGATCTGCGTGGCCGTGCTCTTCGATAGCGCTGCCAATGTACATGGACGATAAAAGGGTAAAGATAAATGCCTGGATAAATGCCACCATGATCTCGATAAAGTTGAGGAACAGGGCGAAAAGCGAGATCACCGGGGCGATCATAAAACTTTGGAAAATGAATATCAGTCCAAAGAGACTCAGCAGGATAATGTGGCCTGCGGTAATGTTGGCGAAAAGCCGGACCATCAAGGAAAATGGCTTCATGAAAACACCTACGATCTCAACCGGGATCATGATCAGCAACAAGGGGATCGGAACGCCAGGAGGGCTGATCAAGTGTTTGTAATAATTACCGTTCGCATTCAGGTGGACGATGATGAATGTCAGCACTGCGAGCGTAAGGGTAATGGCAATGTTACCGGTGAGGTTGGCGGAGCCTGGAAGCAAGCCCAGGATGTTGTTGATCAGGATAAAGAAGAAAAGTGTCAGCAGGTAAGGCAGGTACTTTTCGTATTTAGGCCCAACGTTCGGTTTCACCACATCGTCGCGGATGAATAGGATAATAACCTCCATCGCAGACTGGAAACCTTTTGGCGCTTTTTGTTTACTGCCTTTATAAAAATTCGCAATGCTTGTAAATACCAGGATCAGGATCACCGCGCTCAATAACATAGAGGCGACATTTTTTGTGATCGAGAAATCGTAAATTTTTCTGGATTCGTCTACCGGTACAACTTGCTCAGAATCACCGTGAACCAGGTGATAGCCGTTGTACTCGTGGTGTTCGTTGTGGAAATTGGAAGAAGAAAAAACTTCGATGCCGCGGTCGGCAGAGTAGAGAATTACTGGAAGCGGGATCACAACTCCGTGCGTCATTTCCCATTCGTGAGAGTCAGCAATGTGGTGCATGATCATCTCACCAATGTTGAACTTCTCTTCGTTCTCTTCAAGCTTATGTTCAATTTTATGCTCCTGCTCATTGACGCCCTGAGCCACTTCCTGGGCTTCGTGCTGAACAGGTTCATCTGCCTTTACAGGTGAGGTAAAAAGGCAGGTTGCCGCAACAAGGGCAATAGTAAAAAACCGTTTGAAATGGGTATACATAAATGCTTGAAATACTATGCTTTGTCAATCGCGGCGCAAGTTACGATACAAACCATATATTTCAAAACATGTATAAAATAAATAGAGTGCAAAAAAGTTGGTTACAAATAAGAATGAATCAGTTAGCCCCTGATATAAAAACAGCCCTATGAATACCAGGCTCAAAATGATGCGTCCGACAATGGTAGAAATGTAAAATGTGACAAATTTCTCCCGATTGTTTCTTAATCCGAATTCCATCAGCCGGTGCGCAAAAAACGACAGCCCGAAAAAGAAGATCAGGATGTACCATATATAAGGGTGCAGGATCGGGAAAGGCAGATATCGTTGAACGAGGAAAAGTACAATTCCTAAAATTATCGTGGCGATTAATGTTCTTAGCATTCGGGGATTACCTTTTGGTAAAACTTTTGATTAAAAGAAACAGCGAGGCGGCGATTGAAGCCAGCGAAAGTACGAGTGTCCACCAGGGGACCTTGTTTTGCTGCCAGCCGTCGAGGCGGTAACCGAGGTAGGTAAACACGAGAATGGTACCCAACATTTGCGTAGCCAGCCCGGAATATTTCAGAAAACCCGACGAAACTTTCTTTTGCTGGCCGCCTTCATTTCCATAACCCAATTCTTTCTTGTCTTTTTTCATATTTCGGGCCTCGATTCTCCTGGTAAAATTGCTTCAAATTTCGTAAATGCACTATCTTCGATACGGTTTTAACCAAAATACCGTTTTAGTTTTGCTTATCAGGATCTATAAGAACATCCCTAACGTCATCTACGTGATAGAAAGCTTTGTCCCGCATATTACAAAAACAGCAACCTATCTTCTTCTAATCCTTTTGCTGGCGGGCTGCTCGCAATTCAGTTCCCGGCCCGGGGCTGTCAACTTCCACAATGTTTCGGCGCGGTATAATGCGTATTTCATGGCGGAGCAAGATATGATGGAAGCGGAGTTTGCGATGAAGCAGGCATATAAAGAGAATTACAACCAGCTCCTGCCGATCCTACTTCCGATGGACTCGGTGCTTTCCCTGCCGGTTAAGCCCAAATTGCAGGATGCGATTAAGAAATCTTCCATCGTTGCGGAGAAACATCAAAACAGTAAGTGGCTCGATAACAGCTATATCCTTCTTGGGAAATCGCGTTTATACCTGGGCGAGTGGGCGGACGGCCTGGAAGCGTTGCGTTATGTATATGCCAACGGTCGTGACGAGAATGATAAAAACAATGCGCTGATCCTGCTGATGCGGGCTTACATCATAAAGAAGGATTATTCAAATGCCTTGGGCGTGGCGGAATATCTGAGCCAGCAGCCTTTGAGCAAATCATCATTAAGGGATTTTTATCTGACAAAAGCCTATCTGCACCAGCAAAATGGCGAGTACCTGACGTCCGTCGCGATTCTGGAAGAAACTTTTCCGCTTTTGAAAAAATCCGTAGAGACAGCCCGGATACATTTCGCGGCGGCTCAAATGTACGACCAGCTGGGTCAATATGCACTGGCGAACAAACATTACAGAAGTGTCAATAAAAACCGGCCTTCTTACGATCTGGGCTTTTATTCTTCCATGAATTCGCTGCAAAATGACGTAGTACTAAATCCAAAGAAGGATTTGAGCGACATTGGTTTTGATAAAATGCTCCGTGACCGGAAAAATGAAGACCTGCGTGACCGGGTTTATTTCACAATGGGACTTTTGGCGGAGCATAGAAAGCAGATTCCTGACGCGGTAGGTTACCTTCAAAAAGCGATATCAGCTTCGAAAGGAAATGTGCAGCAAAAAGCATACACTTATCTGCAACTGGCCCGGATCAATTACGAATCCCTGGAAAACTTTGAAGTGTCAAAAGCTTATTATGACAGCGCACTGGCGATTTTGCCGCGCGAAGTGCCGGAATATGTGTTGGTGGCCGACCGCAAAAGGGCGCTGGATAGTTTCGTGAAAGAATATGCGATTGTGACCACCGAAGACAGCTTGCAGAAACTGGCGAAAATGAACCCCGCAGCATTGGATAATAGAATTGATGCGATTATTGAAGCGCGGGAGAAAAAGCGGATTGACGACGAAGAAAAAGCAAAAAAGGCGCAGCTGGCGGCTCAGGCTGCCAATCCGCAAAGTATCGCCAATCCCATGCTGAACTCCAACGAGCGTCGGTGGGAATTGTATGATCCGACTTTGGTGACCCAGGGTAAGATTGATTTTAAAAGGGCCTGGGGCAATCGGCAGCTGGAAGATGACTGGCGGCGAAGCAACCGTCCGCTGAGATCAGTCGCTGGGAATAATCCTTTGAATCCGGCCGATAGTTTGACAGCAACTGCTGCCAAAGTCGACGCGGGGCTTCAAAAAGGGAGCGCCGAGTGGCAGCAGGAACATGACAAGCTCAAAGCAGACATTCCTTTGACAGACAACCAGTTTGCCGATTCGCAGAAGAAGAAGGAAGATGCATTATATAACCTTGGGAAGATCTACCGGTTTGATTTGAAAGAATCGCATCGCGGGATTGCCACATTTGAACGTGTGCTGACCGAATTTCCCAAAACACAATACAAAGACGAGATTTACTACCTGCTTTATCTGAGTTATGAGGATAATGATCAGAATAAAGGCAGCTGGAAAAATCGCCTGCTGACCGAATTTCCAACCTCAACTTATGCAAGGCTGATCAGTAAATCTACGGATGCAGCGGGGAATTCAGGTAATCCTGTGAAAGAATATGAGGCTGTGTATCAGTTATATAGCCAGGGAAATTACACCACGGCCCTGGAAAACATTGAGCGTGACCTGCCAGCTTACAAAGGCGGGTCGATGGAAGATAAATTTGCCTTGCTGCGTGTCTTCCTGATTGGCAAGGTCCGTGGCAAGGAGGCTTATGGTCAGGCCATCACCGAATTCATGCGGCTCTACCCCATGAGTGTCTATCTGCCCCGGTTAAAAGAAATGCAGGAATTTAATAGCCTGTCGATGGGCAAGAGATAAATGCCTGAAAGTGTATCTTTGTCAGTTTAATACCAAATAATCCACAATATGATTGAATTGCAACCCGGAAAATATCGACGCACCATTATCCGTCTGTGGCGGTATCTTGGGCTTGGACTGGGTCTGGTTATATTATATATCGTAGCGGTCAGGTTCAATTTTCTCTGGCTTTTCGGCGGCATGCCGGATCTGAAAACGCTCGAAAACCCTAAGAGTGAACTTGCGTCCGAGCTGATTAGCGAGGACGGAAAATCGTTGGGTAAGTACTTCTTCGAAAACAGGACGCCCATCGATATCGGGCAAATCTCTCCCAACCTGATCGACGCGCTGGTAGCAACCGAGGATGCCCGTTTTGTAAATCACTCAGGGATCGATCCGCGGAGTTTGCTGCGCGTTTTTAAAGGGGTTGTTTCAGGAAATTCGAGTTCGGGTGGTGGCAGTACATTGACCCAGCAGGTGGCTAAGAACCTTTTCAATACGCGCTCGGAGGAATTTGAAGGCTTATTAGGAAAAGTGCCGGTTGTGAAAATCGTGATTGCCAAAACAAAAGAGTGGGTGTTGGCCGTGGTGCTCGAAAGAAAGTATACCAAGCAGGAGATCATGCAAATGTATCTCAACACGGTTTCCTTCGGAAATAATACTTATGGTATCAAGGTAGCGGCTAAAACGTATTTTGACAAAGAAGCCTGGGACGTGAATGTCACTGAGGCGGCGCTGCTCGTGGGAATGCTACAAAACCCCACATTATTTAATCCGCTACGCTTCCCGACCAATGCGTTGAACCGCAGGAATACGGTTTTGGCGCAGATGGCGAAATACGAATACATTCCGGAAGAGGATTTTACCAGATACAAAGAAAAACCGCTGGGTTTAAACTTCACAGTTGACAGCCACAATACCGGTCTCGCACCGTATTTCCGCGAGTCGATGCGGGGCTATCTCAAAAGCTGGGTAAAACTATATAATGAAGAGCACGATACGGATTTTGACCTCTATACCAGCGGTCTAAGAATTTATACCACCATCGATTCCCGCATGCAGCGCTATCAGGAAGATGCGTTGGAAGAGCACATGAAGCAGCAACAAAAGCTCTTCGATGAACATTGGAAAGGCCGTAATCCCTGGACATTTGATAACGGAAAAGAAATACCCGGTTTCCTGGTTTCCGCAGCTAAAAAAACGCCGCATTTCATCTCTTTGAAACGCGATCTGGGAGAAGAAGAAGCCTGGAAAATTATGCGCAGGCCTTACAAGATGAAGGTTTTTACCTGGAACGGCGAGAAGGAAGTAACCATGAGTCCGATGGATTCCATCGCCTACTACAAGCGTTTTCTGCGTGCTGGTATGATGTCCATGGACCCACGTAATGGTCATGTAAAGGCTTGGGTAGGAGGGATTAATTTCAAATATTTCAAATATGACCACGTCAAGCAAGGTTCGCGGCAGCCGGGCTCTACATTCAAGCCCTTTGTATATGTTTCTGCCTTGGATAAAAGCTTTTTGACGCCTTGTGATCACGTGACGGACCAACCTATCTTTTTCGGCTTGTCGGATGGCGTGCCGGGCGGCTGGTCTCCTAAAAATTCTAATAACAAATATTCCTATCAATCGCTTTCGCTGCGTCAGGCATTGGGTAAGTCAGTCAATACCGTCAGTGCGTACCTGATGAAAATGGTGAAGCCTAAAACGGTGGTGGAATATGCGCATAAATTGGGTATTACAAGCAAGCTGCAAAGCGTGCCTTCCCTTTGTCTGGGGATCAGCGATGTGTCTGTTTTTGAGCTGGTTGGCGCTTATTGTGCATTCGCGAATGGTGGGCACCGGACTGATCCGATGACCGTGCTGCGGATTGAAGACCGGTATGGGAATGTTTTACAGGAATTTTTCCAGAAACAAAATCAGGAAATCAGTGAAAATATGGCGTACGATATGCTGTATCTGATGCGCGGTGCTGTGGAAGATCCGGGTGGTACGGCTGGAAGATTGAGACAATATGGCGTGACGGAAGGAAATGAAATTGCGGCAAAAACCGGAACAACTTCCAACTACTCAGACGGTTGGTTTATGGGCATGACGCAGCATTTGGTTACAGGTATCTGGGTTGGAGGTGAGGATAGGAGCATACATTTCCGTACCATTGCATTAGGACAGGGGGGACGTATTGCCATGCCGGCGTGGGGAATGTATATGGCAAAAGTATACGCCGACCCGACATTGGTTCAATACAGAAAAGGGCCTTTTAACAAGCCCGAAAATTACGTTCGAAATTGTGGCAGCACAACAACGAGCGACAGTACAGATACTTACGTTCCTCCATCCAGATCGGATGATGAGGGGATTTTATTTTAATAGCAAACCCCATACAGTGAATATTCTTGTAGCACCTGACAAATTCCGTGGCTCTCTGGAGGCTACGGAAGTTTGTCTAGCAATCAAAGTCGGCATATTGCTTGCGTTCCCTCATGCCAATATCATTACCGTACCACTGGCGGATGGCGGGGAAGGCACTTCGGAAATCCTGACCAGGCAGGCCGGCGGCGAACATATCACATTAACAGTTTCCGATCCGCTCGGACGCAAGATCAGCGCAGGTTACGGTTTTTCTTCTGAAACCCAGACTGCTTACATTGAAATGGCGGCAGCTTCCGGGCTGAATTTATTAAGTCCCCAAGAAAGAAATCCTTCTTTAACAAGTAGTTACGGAACGGGCGAACTGATCCGCGATGCTTTGGACAGGCATGCGAAGAAAATTGTGCTGGGCATCGGCGGCAGCGCAACGACAGACGGAGGCATCGGTATGGCAGCCGCTTTGGGCTACCGGTTTTACGACGATCACCACGAATTATTGGCCCCAAATGGTGCCGCATTGAATTCTATCCGCCATATCGACATTTCGCAGGTGGACGAGCGCATTAACTTTGTATCTGTGACAGTGGCTTGCGATGTGACCAATCCGCTTTACGGAAGACGCGGCGCAGCATATATATACGGTCCTCAAAAAGGTGCCGACGGTCCGATGCTTGACAGTCTGGACAAAGGTTTGAAAAACCTGTCGGATGTGGCAACGAGGACTTTTGGCAGAAATGTGAGCCACGAGCCCGGCGCAGGAGCGGCTGGCGGGATGGGCGCTGGATGCATGTGGTTTCTGCACGCTACATTAAAAGATGGAGTTGGTATAGTGATGGAGCAAAGCAACATGACCAAGCTGATCGCAGGGTCCGACCTGGTGATTACAGGCGAAGGAAAAGTGGACGAGCAGACATTAAATGGAAAAGTGGTGAAAGGCCTGGCAGATATGTGTGGGAAATTTGACGTGCCACTGGCCGTTGTTTGCGGTACGTTGCAAATCACGCCGGAACAAAGCCGCGCCGCCGGCATTACTTACCTGACCTCCGTCCTGAACCGGCCGATGGGTTTGAATGTCGCAGAAAAGGAAGCATTCGGGCTGATCAAGGACGCAACTTTTAACCTGGTACGCTTGTTTTTTGCAAGGAGGAATTGATTTGCCGAAGAAAACTGCCTGATGTCCGAATTCAATTACAAAGACGAACTTTCCAAAATTCCCAATGATCCCGGTGTTTATCGATATTTTGACGAAACCGGGGAGGTTATATATGTAGGCAAAGCCAAAAGCCTTAAAAACCGCGTATCCAGCTATTTTCTCAAAAACAACCAGCACGATCGTAAAACCCGACGGCTGGTAAGCCAGATCCGGCGAATCGAATACACCATTGTTTTGAGCGAGTGGGATGCTTTGCTGCTGGAAAACCAGCTCATCAAGCAGCTTCAACCGAAGTTCAACATTCTCCTCAAAGACGATAAGACCTATCCTTTCATTTGCGTAACCGACGAGCCTTTTCCGAGGGTATATCCCACCCGGAATATGGACAAAACAAAAGGAACTTACTACGGTCCTTTTGCCAATCTACGCTCGATGCACACGCTGCTGGATATGTTCAAATCCTTGTATCAGATCCGCTCCTGCCAGCTTCCGTTGAATGAATCCAACATTGCGGCTGGAAAATGGAAGGTATGCCTCGAATACCACATTGGCAACTGCAAAGGTCCGTGCGAAGGTTTTCAGGATCAGAAAGAATACAATAATGAAATTGAGCAGGTGCACAACATTCTGAAAGGCAACCTGTCGTCTCCGCAGCAGTATTTCAAAGAAAAAATGTTGCAGGCAGCCGAGGAAATGGCATTTGAGCGTGCCCACGCCTGGAAAACCAAGCTGGAACATTTGTCGAATTTCCAGAGTAAGGCCACTGTCATCAACCCCAGGATCGGTAACATTGATGTGCTGACGATCGTCTCGGACGAGGAAGCGGCTTACCTGAGTTTTATGAAAATAAAACAGGGATATATGGTGGCGACGCAGACCGTGGAGGTAAAGAAAAAGCTGGATGAAAGCGATGCGGAAATTCTGGCATTAATGATCATTGAAATGCGCTCAGTCTATGGCAGCGAGGCCAAAGAGCTGATTTCCAATATCAAACCAGACCTCGAAATGCGGCTGAATGTGACGGTACCGCAGCTCGGAGACAAGAAAAAGCTGCTGGATATGTCCATGCGCAATGTCATGTATTTCCGCAGGGAAAAAGCCGAGCGCCGAGAGGTGGAAGCTTCGGCGACATCTTCCAAAAAAGACAGGATACTGATCCGTCTAAAATCCGATTTGCAGCTGAAATCCTTGCCGCGTCACATTGAATGTTTCGATAACTCCAACATTCAGGGTACCAATCCGGTAGCCGCGATGGTTTGTTTTAAAGAAGGAAAACCTTCCAAGAAAGATTACCGGCATTTTAATATCAAAACAGTAATCGGCCCCAACGACTTTGCTTCTATGAACGAAGTGGTCAGCCGCCGCTACCTGAGGCTGATCGCCGAGGAGCAGCCACTGCCGGATTTGATTGTGATCGATGGTGGAAAAGGGCAGCTGGGTGCGGCCTGCGATGCATTGAAAAGTCTGGGAATTTACGGCCAGGTGCCTGTGATAGGTATTGCCAAAAGGTTGGAAGAAATTTACTTTCCCGAAGATTCACTGCCTTTATACATTGATAAAAAATCCGAATCGCTGAAACTGATCCAGCAAATCCGGGACGAGGCGCACCGTTTTGCGATCACTTTTCACCGCGATAAGCGTAGCAAAGGCAGCCTGATTAGCGAGCTGGAAGGTGTAGATGGTGTGGGAAAAGTGACTGCTACGAAGTTGCTGAAACATTTTGGCTCCGTAAAAGCGATCAGGGAAAGTACGCTGGAAACATTGACCGGACTTGTAGGACTGGATCGTGCCAAAAAAGTAAGATTGTATTTCGATACGATGGCGCAGGGTTAGCGTCCGATGTGCGTACCTGCGATGAAACCGGTGGTCCAGGCATTCTGAAAATTAAAGCCGCCGGTGATGCCATCCACGTCCAATACTTCGCCTGCAAAGAAAAGCCCTGGCATGGAGCGGCTTTCCAGTGTTTCAGGATTCACATCACCAGTGGCCACGCCGCCGCAGGTGACAAACTCCTCTTTAAATGTTGTTTTGCCATTTACTTCGAACTGTGCATTTGTAAGTAATTCCGCCAGTCTGTTCAGCATTTTATTCGTTGCCTCCGACCAGCGCAATGTTTCCGGTATCTCCGCTTTTTCAGTAAGCGCCTTCCAAAGTCTTAGCGGCAGGCCAAATCTGGCGTGAGAGGTAATTTGCTGCTTACCGGTATTCGTTTTTTCACTAATCAAAAATTCCCGCACTTTTTCTTCATTGGTTTCGGGGAGCCAGTTGATGCGACATATAAACTTGTAATCTTTTTCGGCAAGATCCCGCGCGCCCCAGGCCGATAATTTCAAAACAGCCGGTCCGCTGAAACCCCAATGTGTAATCAGCAGCGGCCCGCGCCACTCATGCTTGGTCCCGGCGATTTTCACCAAAGTATCCTGCACCGAAACCCCTGCTAGCGGAAGCAGAAAATTGTTGGGTGTATTAAATGTAAAAAGCGAAGGTAGCGGGTTAATGATCTGATGTTCATGCTCCTGGATCCAGTCGAAGCTGCTCAGCCTCGGATATCCACCAGTAGCAATCAGCAAACGGTCCGCAGTCAGTAGCTCGTCATCATGCAGTTTTAATGTAAAACCTTCGGGCGTTTTTGTGAAAGAATCAACTCCGGTACTAGTGCGGATTTCAATCTTGTGATTTCTGGCGGTTCTCAGCAAACATTCAATGATGGTATGAGAAGAATCCGTCACCGGAAACATGCGTCCATCTGCCTCGGTTTTGAGTTTAACTCCTTTTGTTTCAAACCAGTTTACAGTCGCTGCGGCGTCGAATGCGGGTAGTTGTTTACGAAGCAATTTTTCACCCCTAGGATAATTTTTGATAAAAAACCGCAGATCGGATGGGTTGTGGGTAACATTACAGCGGCCACCGCCGGAGATGCGGACTTTGTTGAGTACCGTCCTGTTTTTTTCTAAAATCAAGATTTCCGCATTCGGAAAATTCTCCGCTGCCGTGATTGCCGCCATAAATCCGGAAGCCCCGCCACCTACAATTACTATCCGCATAATTCCAGTTTCAATCCTACAAAAATGAAATGTTAGTTTTAAAAACTGCAATTTCTTTTCATATCTTTCAAAATCACTTCGAAAAATTTAACTAAAACTTTACATAACTATACATGCAAAAAGTTGTCGTTATTGGTCTGGGTAAAGTGGGTTCGCTGGTGGGCACTTTGCTCGGCAAACGTTTCAATGTTACCGGCGTCGATAAGGCCCAGCCCGCTGTTTTGCTTCCGTTCCCGGTTTTGGCGGGTGACATTACCAATCCCGATTTTCTTGATGAAGTGCTGATGGGCCAGGATGCGGTGGTTTCGTGCATGCCTTATTATCTCAATCTGCCGATCGCCCAAAAAGCCTGCGCAAGCGGCATTCATTACTTTGATCTGACAGAAGATGTCGCCACAACTTCGGCCATCCGCGACATGGCGGAACTAAGCAGGAGCGTGCTGGCGCCGCAATGTGGCCTGGCTCCCGGGTTTATAGGAATTGTGGGAATGGACCTGGCGAAGCGTTTTACCAAGTTGCGGGACATTGAATTGCGGGTGGGCGCATTGCCGCGGTACCCGAATGGTTTGATGGGTTACTCCTTTACCTGGTCGCCGGCGGGTGTTGTGAATGAATATATTAATGATGCCGAGGTGATCCATAATGGTGTCCGCAAAATGGTACCGTCGCTGGAAGGCGTGGAGATGATCAACATTGAAGGGCAGGAATTTGAGGCATTTATTACGTCCGGCGGCCTGGGCACCATGTGCGAAACGCTGGAAGGGAAGCTGGATACGTTGAATTACAAAACAATACGGTACCCGGGACATTGCAGCCTGATGCGGTTCATGCTCTACGAATTGTGCCTGAAAGACAAGCGGGAGCTGGTTGAAAAAATCCTGACCGAAGCTAAACCGCCTGTGCAGCAGGATGTTGTATATGTATATGCTGTGGTGGAAGGCTGGAAAGACAACCGGCTGGAAAGGGAAGAGTTTTATCGCGCCTATCATCCTATTGAAATCGACGGACAACATTGGCGGGCTATTTCCTGGACTACCGCGGCATCTATCGCGTCGGTTGTGGAGCTGGTTGCGGATGGCGTTTTACCTTCCGAGGGTTTTATCAGGCAAGAAGATATTATCCTCGAAGCGTTTTTGGAAACTTCAAACGGGGCGTTTTTTAAAGAAAATAATTAGGAAATGTTGATGGTTGAGATAAAAGATATTCTCGATAGACTGAATATAACGGAGCAAAATCATGGGATCACTACCGGCTTGCAAAGCTGGCCGGGATCGGGGGAAACATTGGTATCACATTCTCCGGTAAATGGTGGGAAGATTGCGGAGGTAAGTCAGGCCGGGAGAGCGGATTATGATCAGGTGATCGAAAAATCGCAGGAAGCATTTAAAGCCTGGCGACTATTACCAGCACCAAAAAGAGGCGAGATCATAAGACAAATGGGGGAGGAGCTGAGAAAAAAGAAGCAGGAACTTGGCACATTGGTCAGCTATGAAATGGGCAAAAGTTTGCAGGAAGGGTTGGGCGAGGTGCAGGAAATGATCGATATCTGCGATTTCGCCGTAGGAATTTCGCGCCAGCTTTACGGGCTGACCATGCACAGCGAGCGGCCGCAGCACCGGATGTACGAGCAGTGGCATCCGATCGGTATTGTCGGGATTATCTCAGCATTTAATTTTCCAGTGGCAGTTTGGTCGTGGAATGCGATGATCGCCTGGGTTTGCGGCGATGTCTGCGTTTGGAAGCCTTCCGAAAAAACGCCGCTGACTGCACTGGCCTGCCAGTCGATCATTAAAATTGTTTTAGAAAATAATAACCTCCCGGAAGGTATCTCCTCGATTGTAACCGGTGGTCGGGATGTTGGGAAATGGCTTGCGGAAGATCCGAGGGTGGCGCTGGTTTCTGCGACAGGCAGCACTCCGATGGGGCGGTCTGTCGGCGAAGCGGTTGCGAGACGATTAGGGAAAAGTTTGCTGGAACTCGGTGGCAATAACGCGATTATCGTCACGCCATCGGCTGATTTGAGCATTGCGGTTCCCGGGATCGTTTTCGGCGCGGTAGGCACTGCGGGACAAAGATGTACTTCTACGAGGCGTATCATTGTCCATGAAAGCATTTATGAGGATTTGGAAAACCGGCTCGTAAAAGCCTATTCGCAGCTCAAAATCGGTAACCCGCTGGACGCATCCAACCACGTTGGACCTTTAATAGACCAGCTTGCAGTGGAAAAATATCTGGATACCGTTGGAAAAGTGAAACAAGCCGGTGGAAAATTCATTGTTGAACCAGGCGTGCTCTCTGGCGAAGGATTTTCGTCTGGTTGTTATGTAAATCCGTGCATAGCGGAAGTGCAGAATGACTACGAGATTGTGCAGCATGAAACATTTGCGCCGATCCTTTATTTAATCAAATATTCAGAAATCGAAGAAGCGATCGCAATTCAGAATGACGTGCCGCAGGGACTTTCTTCCGCAATTTTCACCCTTAATTTGCGTGAAAGCGAGCTTTTCCTCTCTCAGCAAGGATCGGACTGCGGGATTGCGAATGTAAATATCGGAACTTCGGGTGCGGAAATTGGCGGAGCATTTGGCGGCGAAAAAGAAACGGGCGGCGGGCGTGAATCCGGCTCGGATGCCTGGAAAGCGTACATGCGCAGGCAGACCAACACGATTAATTACGGCACAGCATTGCCGCTGGCGCAGGGAATAAAGTTTGAGTTCGATTGATTATAAGTTTAACTTTGTAGAGAACGGCACATTATAAGAGTTTCTATGAAGTATCAATTATCCCCCGATCAGATCTCGTCAAAAGTAGGTGGGGAGACGGTGATTTTAAATCATAACAAAGGTGTTTACTACGGGCTCGATGAAGTGGGTGTCCTTATTTGGGACCTGCTCGAACAAGGCCCGCAGACGATCGATTCTATATGCGAAGCCGTGATTAGTGAATACGAGGTCGATGCCAACACGTGCAGAAGTGATGTGAATGTGTTGCTGAATGATCTTGTTTCCGAGAAGCTGGTAGAAGTAATCAATTGAGTTTTGAGCGAATCAGGCACATATTGGAGCACGTGGCAGAAATTGTCATTTTCGGAAAAACTGATTTTTCTGAAAGCTGCGATTTGTTTGATTCTGATTAAATGTGCATTGACAGTATTGCCATTTCCCATCTTCCGCAAGCTTTTTCACGGACTTACGAGTAGCAAGTCTACCAAAGAATTCAAGCCTGAAAAAGTACAGCAGATCGCGTGGTCTGTGGATACCGCTGCCAACATTCTTCCTTTTGAACTTTTGTGCCTTCCTCGCGCGCTGGCTACAAAATACCTGCTTCGCAAAATGCCTTCACTAACATTGGAAATCGGCATTGAAGTGAATCCTGCCAAGAAATTCGAAGCCCACGCCTGGGTAGAAAAAAACGGCCGCATCATTATCGGCGACTGGCCCAAAACAGTATCCTACCAGAGACTCTGGGTTTGGGAATAATTCAAATGTACCACACATGCACCGCTACAAAGCCTTTGGTTTAAACATCGATTCTGAAATTGTCTTACCTGAACTGAGCGAAGGTGACCCGCAATCGGAAGTTGATTTAACAATTAAAAAAGGCGAAGTAATATTACCGGAAACTGCCCCCACCCGGATTTTCAGAAGAAGTACGGAAGCGCATTTTGGCCAGGATATTGAAAATAATCTGTATTTGACCTGGAATAACATTGCTTCGTTTAAAGCGATATCCGGAGATATCTTAATTGTCTCACCACAGA
Organism: Dyadobacter luticola; assembly: GCF_005860805.1. Lineage (GTDB taxonomy): Bacteria > Bacteroidota > Bacteroidia > Cytophagales > Spirosomataceae > Dyadobacter > Dyadobacter luticola. The sequence continues at coordinate 1,564,992 of NZ_VCEJ01000004.1, forward strand.
ATCCCGATCATAGTATCATCAGCCTTTTCACTGTCAGTGAGGCATTGGGGTTGATCTTATTTCAAAGAGGATACTTTCTGCTGCATGCGAGTTCTGTGCTGGTAGGAGACGAAGCCTGGTGTTTCATGGGTGAGCCGGGAGCCGGGAAATCGACGACGGCCGCTGCATTTATCAAAGCTGGCTGCAAACTTTTGAGCGATGACCTGACCGCAATCCGCATGGATCAGAATGGTGTCGCGCACGTGATACCTGCTTATCCGCAATTAAAAATCTGGGAAAATACGGTCAATGGCCTCGCCTATGATCAGACCACATTACAGCCTGTAAGTGAGGGCGTAAGAAAATTCGCCTATCACCCCACATCCACATTCTCGCATGGGGCAGTGAAGCTTGGCAAGGTTTTCTTTCTTCATAAAACCGGTGACATTCAAAGCCCGCAGCCGCTGCTGGCCGGAGATATTCCCACGCAATTACTTATCCATTTTCCACTGCCCACTGCTTTATTGGTGGGTGAGGCTTTGAAAAGGCATTTTATGCAAAGTATGCAGTGCGGAAAGTCCGCTGAAATGTGGCGGATGAAAAGGCCGGAAGGTTTTGCTAATCTGGAAAGTTGGGTTTCTGAATGTATCTCAAAATCGGTTATTAATGAATAAGGTTTCTCCTGAATTATCCTTGCTGATCAACGCCTGTCTTGATACCAAGCCGGATAACTCTATCGAAAACCTGGATACGGCCCAACTCGCCAAATTTTTACATTACCACCGCGTCCGCCCGCAGTTGCTTGCCTTCCTGCACCGGAATGAGCTGAACATTGGCATCAACGAAGCCCTGGCCGCTGAATGTCAGAAAATTACCATACTGAATTTAATGCTGGCGCGGGAAGTTCTGCGCATTACCGATCAGCTTCAAAGAGATCATATTCCCTGTTTTGCTTACAAAGGCATTTTATGGGCGCAGTGGCTTTTCGATAACGTAGGTCACCGGGAAGCCGGAGACATTGATTTGCTGGTGGCAGAGGCAGATATATTGAGAGCTACCGCAGCATTAAAGGAAGAGGGAGAATACAAACCCGACACTTATCGTGAGTTTTTATTATCGGAGCCCAATATCCGGAAAGCCTTTTTCGGAACCGATTATCATGTACTGTTGCAACGTGAGCTGGACTCGATCGTGGTTGAGCTGCACTGGCAAATTGCATATCCCCGGCTGGGTTATGATTTTCCGAGAAGTGAGTGGGACGTGCATTCCAAAACTTATCAGGTTGCAAGAGGTAATTTGAAAGGTTTTGACAACGAATATCAATTTCTGCTTTTGCTCGTGCATCATGGCGGCAAGGAAAAATGGAGTAACCTGAAATACATGGCCGATCTGGCTGCGTATATGAACAGATATGGGGATGTGACGGATTGGAAAAAGGTTTTCAGATTGGCTGGTGAGAAGAACATTCTTACACTCTTAACTTGGAGTTTAGGAATTCTCAAAGCGTTGGGAATGCCCTGGCGCGCAACCTGGCCCGATAAAATTCCAAACACCGACGTTTCTCAGCTGCTCGAAGTCTGGGCTGCAATGCCTTCGCAACCCGCAAACTCTACCATCCCGTATTTTAAGCAAAGCCTGGCCATGCACGATGGACTAGTCGGAAAAAGTAAAGTGGTAGTCAGCCACCTGAAATATGCAAGCAACTGGAAACTCCTCCTGCACAAGGCGCGCTGGTACAGGAGGAATTCCTAACTAGGTAAGAGATAAAGTGATGGTGCCCTCCGCGGTATTCCCCGGCGCAAGAATATTCAGCCCATCGCCGGAATTGAATGAATCCACATTTCCCGTCAGCGGCTCTATCGCGATGCAGTCACGCGCCGGCGGAGTGTAAATTACCAGGTAATTGAATTTGCCTTTGCCCGCTTCCTGCTCTACATTCAAGGTCACATGCTGGTTTTCGGAAATAAGCTGGGTAACAACTTTTCCGGATATTTGCTCAACAATAAAGCAGTTGTCGAAAGCTTTTTGGTGCAGTAAAGCCGGTCTGTCCAGGTGAAAAGGCGCCTTGCCGATGGGAATCTGGTTATAGTCAAATGTGACGATTTCAGTTGAAGGAATGCTGATTTTCCACGCGTCAAGCATTTCGTTGCCCAGCACGAAGTAGGGATGCCAGCCAAACATCACAGGGCAAGCGTCCGAGCCCTCATTCCGCGCCTGATAATTTAAGGTGAATCGCCCATCCGCAAATAAGGTGTATTTCACACGGAAATGAACTTTGAAAGGATAGCCCTCCGGCTGATCGATTCCACATGAAAGCGATAGCGACGCGTAGTCCGCCTCCACTTCCTGTTCCTCGATATGAAACTGCTGCTTCCGCACCAGTCCGTGAATTGCATTTAATTCGCCGGCTTCATTTTTAGACAGCTGATATTCTTTGCCCAGAAATGTATACTTACCGTCCGGAATACGGCTGGCAAACGGAAAAAGCAATTCGCCGGCACTCTTGGTATCGTCTATCAATGTTTGCGGCGTCGGAGGCGTTTTCAGGATTGAAAACAATGTCAAATGCTTTCTCAATGAAAGCTGACGTACAATGCCACCGAGTTCGGGGACGACAACACAGCGATTTTCTGTCGCTGTATCGTGGATCACATATTCGGAAAGCTCTCCAAATTGCTGCTTGAATATTTCAAAAGGCATGATTTCGGGATTTGATAATTGGATAGGTCCGTAAAAATAATAGCCGGACAATAATTACTGTCCGGCTATTCTAAAATTATTCCAACGCTAAAAACTATTCGTTTGAAGCATCTTTTTCGGCTTCCGCCATCTCTTCTTCTTTATGCTCTTTTTCCAGAGTATGTTTTAAAACCTCTTCATGAATCGCAGCTTCCTCATTAGAGCGGCGGTTAATGTATGCCTGATAGCTGGTTTCCTTCTCGTAAGGACGTTTGCCAATCAGTTTTTCAAGGTCACTTTGGAATAGGATTTCTTTTTCGAGCAATTCTTTTGCCAAAACTTCCAACGCCTTACGTTTTTCGGCAAGCAAACCTTTTACAAACTGATAGGCCTGATCCACCAATTTCCGAACTTCTTCGTCAATCGCCTGAGAGGTCGATTCGGAATAAGGTTTTGTAAATGCGTAGTCACTTTGTTTTGAATCGTAGAACGAGATGTTTCCGATTCTATCATTCATACCGTACATCGTTACCATGCTGTAAGCCACTTTCGTAACTCTTTCTAGGTCACTCAATGCGCCGGTAGAAATTTTACCAAAAACTACATCCTCCGCAGCACGTCCGCCCAATGTCATGCACATTTCGTCAAACAATTGCTCGGTACGGTACAGATACTGCTCTCTTGGTAGATACTGTGCGTAACCTAATGCCGCAACCCCACGGGGAACAATTGAAACTTTTACCAAGGGATCAGCATGTTCCAGGAACCAGCCTGCTACTGCGTGACCTGCTTCGTGATAGGCTACGATCTCTTTTTCTTCTGGTGAGATAAGCTTGTTTTTCTTTTCCAAACCACCAATCACACGGTCCATCGCATCCTGGAAATCCTGCATGGTAACTTCATCACGGTTACGACGGGCCGCGATCAAGGCAGCTTCGTTACAAACGTTCGCGATTTCAGCACCGGCAAAACCAGGCGTCTGAGAAGATAATTTTTGAATATTCACATCCGTCGAAAGTTTCAACGGTTTCAAATGCACTTTGAAAATTGCCTCACGACCGATAACATCCGGTTTATCAACAGAAATCTGTCTGTCAAATCGACCTGGACGAAGCAATGCAGGGTCTAATACGTCGGGACGGTTGGTAGCTGCAACGATAATGATACCTGAATCGGTAGCAAAACCATCCATTTCAACCAGCAGGGAGTTTAAGGTATTTTCGCGCTCATCATTGGAACCTGGCATAGCACCCCGTCCGCGCGAGCGACCTACTGCGTCGATTTCGTCAATAAAAATGATACAAGGCGCTTTTTCCTTTGCTTGTTTGAAAAGGTCACGAACACGAGCCGCGCCGACACCCACAAACATTTCAACAAAGTCGGAACCCGAAAGAGAGAAGAAAGGTACACCTGCTTCACCGGCTACGGCTTTGGCCAAAAGTGTTTTACCTGTTCCCGGAGGTCCTACCAGCAATGCGCCTTTTGGAATTTTCGCACCCAATTTCTTGAATTTGTCAGGGCTTTGCAGGTATTCTACAATTTCCTTGATCTCTTCTTTCGCTTCGTCAAGACCGGCTACATCATTAAATGTAATCTTTACCTTATTCTCAGCATCAAATAATGTTGCTCTCGAACGACCAATGTTGAAGATCTGGCCACCCGGTCCTACGCCACCTGACATTCTGCCAAGTATAAAGTACATCACCAGGATCATGACAATAAAAAAGCCCCAGGTTCCAAGGAAACTGGTCCAGTCGTTGCGGGTATCCACTACGAAAGGTACTTTGTCATCGTCAGGAATTTTTTCCTGGATACGATCAAAATCCTTTTTGAATGTTTCAGCAGACGTTACCTGGAATTGATAATGTGAAGCACTTTCTCCGCCGAAGTAGTTATTTTCCTTCGCTACAACCTTGTATTTGGGAAGCCTGAGCGCTTCTGGTTTCAGCGTAACTTCAACAGACTTATCATTGACAATCGTCACTCGTTCAACTTCCTTGTCAGCCATCATTTTTTCGAAACGTTTTTGAGTCGTTTCGCGGATGGTTGAGGTACGGTTAAGGTAGGTTATTCCAAGTATAGTGGCAATCAGAGCGGCAATAATCCAGCCCTGATATCCCTTTTGGGGACTTTTAGGACTGAGAGGCCCCCTTTTGTTATCGTTTTCGGACATTCTGAGTTTTAAATTAAGAGGAAATATTAAACAACATTCCGGACCGGGCTACTCGCCGAGTCCAGGCCTTTATACCACGGAATCTTCCAGGTATGTTACCTCTGCATCTCCCCAAAGTTCTTCCAGATCGTAATGCTTGCGGCGTTCTTTATTGAAAATGTGGGCTACCACGTCTACATAATCAATTAAAATCCATTCTCCATTCGCCTTTCCTTCTTTCTGCCAGGGTTCTGTTTTGGACATTTTATAAACTTCGTCTTCAACCGAATTGGCCAAAGCATCAATCTGCGTATCGGAGTTACCCGAACAAATTACAAAAAAATCAGTTATTGAATTTTTTACTTTCCGGAGGTCGAGAATTGCAATGTCCAAGCCTTTCTTTTCTGTCATTCCTTTAGCAACCAGCTCGGAGAGATCTTTTGAGGATAGTTCTTTATTTTTGCGTTCTTTCATGCGTAGTTAATTCCTTTCTAAACCCTAAAGTAAAGCAAAAAAATTGTACAACTCCATACAAGATACGCTAATAATTGGTAAAAAAGTTATATACCTGCCATCTTGTCACTCAACAAACGACATTGCGGCTGAAATAGTGCACGCGGGGTTGTTTACCGAGGGAACCGTTGTCATTACTGATAATCAGGTGAAAGGAAGGGGCCAGCGGGGCACTACCTGGCTGGCGAATCCCGGCGAAAATCTAACATTTTCCGTAATACTGACGCCCGATTTTCTTTCGGTTTCGGATCAGTTTTTAATCAGCGAAATTGCGGCTTTGGCGGTTAGGGAGTATGTCGCCGGCTACCTGAAAGACGTAAAGGTGAAGTGGCCCAATGATGTTTTAACAAACAAAAAGAAGCTTTGCGGCATACTGATCGAAAATGCGATTCAGGGAAGCAAACTTACCAATTCTGTGATAGGTATTGGTTTGAATGTCAATCAGATGCGCTTTCAAAATGGAAGAGCAACTTCCATTGCTGCCGAAACCGGGAGATCATTTTTATTAACAGAAGAATTTCCAAAACTATTGGGTTGCCTTGATGCGCTGTATATCAGGCTGAAAGCACTTTCCGGTGCTCAGGCGATACGGGAAACTTATCTGAGCCATCTTTACGGATATGATCATGAAGTTCCGGTAAAATATCAAGGCCAGAATCGATATGCAAAAGTGGCTTACGTCACTCCCCAGGGTCTGCTAGGCTTAAAGCTCGCAGACCAGGAGGAAGTTGTCGAAGTAGGAATGAAAGAAATCGAATGGTTGATGGACTGATCAGCCCCACCTGCCCAAAACTGCCATCACCACGCTACATATACCAAGCCCCAAAGACTCACGGGCAAGTTCAATGTTCAGGCTTCGCATGGCGGTTTCACCCCAGAAAATTCCTTCAAACTCAGGTGGCCATTGAAGAACAGCAGCAATAAGATAACCCGCCGCCATCGCATAAAATACCCAGCTGGGCCATAATTCCCGGATACTCATAAAGCAGCCAAGGGCCGCAAAACTGTAAACCCCGATCCACACCCCGGCATCGGGATCATTGTATTGGAAGTAGGCGAAAAGGACGAAAACAAGTCCGAAAAATATTTTGAAGAGTTTCATAGATCAGCGGGTTTTTATTTGAGAAGTTGAAATAATAAGTCTTGCCCTCACTCAAATTACTTGCATCGGGGTATCCTGCAACAAAATTACTGACAGGATTGTGCCAAAGCCGTCGCTGCGTCCTGATAACCCAGGTTTAGTGCCTGTTTCAGGTTGGTGCAGGCCAGATCTTTTTCCCCATCATTCAGCTGCGCAAGCCCGAGTCCGTAGAATGCTTTTCCATACTGGCCGTCCAGTTTAATGGTCTGTCTGAATGCGAGCGCCGCTTTTTTGAAATCTTTTGATCTGTAATACGTATTGCCCAGGTTATACCAGGCTTGCTTGTTGTCGCGGTTTAGTTTGGTGGCTTTCTCGAAATCCGTAATCGCGTCAGGAATCTTATCCATCAGCACTAGTAACTGCCCTCTGTTCAGATAAATATCAGCCGTGTCAGGCGCGAGTGAAGCCGATTTGTTGTAGTCTATAAAAGCGGAATCCAGGTTGTTCTGGTCTTTGTAAAGAAGTGCGCGATTGAAATAAGGACGGTAAGAATTTGGCTGCAACCGGATTGCCTGCGCAAAGTCGAGTAATGCGTTCGGGAACTCCTTTAACTCGTAATATGCCACGCCGCGAAGGTTAAATGCGTCGGCATTTGAAGTATTTTTCTCGATGGCTTTATTAATAAATTCAATGGCTTCCTGCGTTTTTCCCTCCTGCATCAGCTGGCGGCCTTTTTGGAGAAATGCTTCGGAAGATTGGGAGCAGGCGAGGGGAAAGAGTAAGAAAATTAAAAAAAATATTCGGGGCATACCGTCTCATTTGTAATTGATTCGCACAAAAGTAACCCCAATCACTAAATGAATGTTTTCTTTTTGTGAATAAAATGTCCTTATCTTTGTACCCGGCAAATCGGAACTACCAGCTCCTTCCGAATCCCCCAGGTCCTGACGGAAGCAAGGGTAGGTGGTCGATGCGGTGAGATTCTCGGTTTGCCTTTTTTTATTTTCTCCCCTCGGTATTCCCCCTTTCGTTTTGCTTTTGTTCAGCGTTTTCTACTTTTGTGGAATATTCTAACCAATACATTCCCGTTATGAAATTTTTTATTGATACAGCTAACCTGAATGATATTCAGGAAGCTCAGGCGCTTGGTGTTTTAGATGGTGTCACTACGAACCCATCATTAATGGCTAAGGAAGGAATTACCGGTAAGGATAACATCATGCGTCACTACAAAGCAATTTGCGACATTGTGGACGGTGATGTAAGCGCGGAAGTAATTTCCGTAGACCTGGCTGGTATGATCCGCGAAGGGGAAGAATTGGTAGAGATAGATGATAAAATCGTGGTGAAGATCCCGATGACCAAAGAAGGCGTGAAAGCGCTGAAATATTTTTCAGGAAAAGGTGTACGCACCAACTGTACATTGATTTTCTCGGCCGGGCAAGCTTTGCTGGCAGCGAAGGCGGGTGCAACTTACGTATCTCCGTTTATCGGTCGTCTGGACGACATTTCAACCGACGGTATCGGACTTATTGAACAAATTTTGACGATTTACAGAAACTACGGTTTTGAAACACAGGTACTGGCTGCCTCAGTTCGTCACCCGATGCACATTATCCAGTGCGCAGAGGTAGGAGCAGACGTCATGACCGGACCTTTGAGCGCGATGGAAGCATTGTTGAAACATCCGCTGACAGACCTGGGTCTCGAGAAATTCCTTGCTGACTACAAAAAAGGAAATTCATAATATATCCTGCGAATTTAAGATTTTATGACCGAGTCGACGACGGAGCCAATCATTGTACTGGATAGGGCAGACATTTATCAGGGAGAACGGCCTGTCCTGAACGATGTACATTTTGAGATCGGCAAAGGTGAATTTGTATTTTTAATTGGCCGCACCGGCAGCGGAAAGAGTTCTCTTTTGAAAACCCTGTACGCTGATTTATGGCTGCATACCGGCTCTGCCAAAGTGGCGGGTTATGAGCTGCACAACATTAAACGGGCAGATATCCCCTTCCTGAGAAGAAGGATTGGAATCGTTTTTCAGGATTTCCAGTTACTTTCTGATCGGTCTGTGGAAGATAACCTTTCGTTTGTGTTGCGGGCTACCGGCTGGGAACAGCAGGCAAAAATATCCAAGCGTATAGCCGAAGTATTGATGCAGGTTGGACTAGGCACCGCCCAGAAAAGAATGCCACACCAGCTTTCCGGTGGTGAGCAGCAGCGCGTCGTAATCGCCCGCGCCATGCTGAACGAACCAGCGATTTTGATTGCCGATGAACCTACTGGTAACCTTGACCCAGAGGTAGGAGACCAGATCATGCAGGTTTTCAGGACGATCAACAATGCTGGAACCGCTATTTTGATGGCCACGCACAACCACGACTTTTTGAAGCGGTTCCCTGCGCGGGTCCTCAAATGTGAAAACGGCGGTGTGACGATTAGTTAGATTTCATTTTATAGCATAACAAAAAGAGCGGCACATTCTTGGCCGCTCTTTTTGTTTTGCTATAATCGATATAACTACTTCGCTTTCAGATCAATCACCGGAATGATCATTTCTTCCAGAGACACCCCGCCATGCTGGAAGGTATCCCGGTACAAATTCACATACTGGTTGTAGTTGTTTGGATAAGCGAAGAAATAATCTTCCTTAGTAAATACATAAGACGTCGAAACGTGTGGTTTCGGCAGGAAAATGCGCTCCGGTTTCCTGCAAACCATCAAATGGTTATCATCAAAGCCCAGGTTTTTTCCGTGCTTGTAACGCAGGTTTGTATTGGTCTCCCGGTAGCCGATGATTTTGACAGGTTTCTGGACACGGATCATACCGTGGTCAGTCGTCAAAATTAGCCGGCATTTTTTCTCAGCGATCTTTCGGATAAAATCAAGCAGTGGTGAATGCTGGAACCACGATTTCGTGATCGAGCGATAAGCCGCCTCGTCCGGCGCCAGTTCCTTGATCATCTGCACGTCCGTTCTGGCGTGGGAAAGCATATCTACGAAGTTGTAGACAATCACATTCAGTTGATTGTTCAGCATATTACTGAAATTGTCAACCAATGCTTTGCCCTGATTCGTATTCAGAATTTTATGGTAAGAAGACTTAATGTTGAAATGGTTCATTTCAAGCTGCTTCTGCAAAAAGTCGAATTCGTGGTTGTTCAAACCTTCTTCACCCTCCGGAGTATTTTCGTCACTTACCCACCATTGCGGATGCTTGCGTTCCATTTCGCTCGGCATTAAACCCGAGAAAATTGCGTTTCTGGCGTAACCAGTCGTGGTTGGTAGAATAGAGTAGTACGACGATTCTTCTTCAATGTTGAAATACTCCTGCAAAATCGGCTGGATCATTTTCCACTGATCATACCTAAAATTATCGATCAGCAAAAAGAAAACAGGTTCATCCGAAGTTTTAAGGTGCGGGAAAACCTTTTGTTTCATTAATTGATGTGAAAGAATAGGCTTATCGGAGCGAGGATCATTCAACCAATCCTCGTATTCATCTTCAATAAATTTACAGAAATTGGCATTTGCCTCACTTTTCTGCATACTGAAAACTTCCGCCATGCCCTGGTCCTCAGAACTTTCCAGTTCCAGTTCCCAGTAGATCAGTTTTTTATAAATATCAGCCCATTCTTCATGCCCGATCCGGTCCTGATATTGCATCGCCAGGTTCCGGAATTCCTGCTGATAGCTCAATGTTGTTTTTTCCGTCACCAGCCTTTTGTTGTCCAGGATCTTTTTTACCGAAAGTAATATCTGGTTAGGATTCAAAGGTTTAATCAGATAATCGTCAATCTTCGAGCCGATTGCATCTTCCATAATGTGCTCTTCCTCGCTCTTGGTGATCATGACCACCGGCAGGTTCGGCTGCTGCTGCTTGATCTGCGCCAGCGTTTCCAATCCCGTCATACCGGGCATCATTTCATCAAGGAAAACAATATCAAAACGGTCATTCTCAATACGGTCCAGTGCATCCGCGCCGCTGTTGACGGGCGTCACGCTGTAACCTTTATTGGTCAAAAACATGATATGTGGTTTAAGAAGATCTATCTCGTCATCGGCCCAAAGGATGTTATATTGCATAAGCTGGTAATTCAAAAGTTAATGAGTGATTAGATTTAAGTAACGAGGTGTTTCCGGCAACGCGTATAAAAAATGCCTGTTTAACATTTTTTAAGACCACTTGCCTTCGACAATATACGTCATTTTGAAGACTAAAAAATGTATACCAAATCGGGTCGGTTAAAGCAGAAATTTTTTGGTCACCCGGTCCAGATCATCGGGGGTATCCACGCCGTGAGAATCGTCGGAAGTGATCACCGCTTTGATAGAAAATCCGTTTTCAAGCCAGCGTAGCTGTTCCAGCGATTCCGCCTTTTCCAGCGCGGAAACCGACAGTTTTGTGATCTCGGCCAGCACATCGGTCCGGTAAGCGTAAATGCCGATATGCTTGTAAAACGTATGGAATTTCAGCCAGTTATCCTGCTCTACATTGCGCAGGTAGGGGATCGTCTGGCGGCTGAAATACATGACCTCATCCCTTTTATTTAGGATCGCTTTCGGCACATTCGGGTTAAATAAAATGTCCATGGAGTCGATCACTTTTACCAATGTTGCCAGCTCGGTATCACCATCGAGCACCCCGGCCAGTTCCTCAATCGGCTCGGGGCTGATAAAAGGTTCGTCACCCTGAATGTTGATCACATATTGAAAATCTCCTTGCGTTTTGCTGAAAGCCTCAAAGCAGCGATCTGTACCGCTATGATGTTCCGTAGAAGTCATCACCGCATTCCCGCCAAAGGAAAGCACGTGGTCCATAATGCGCTCATCGTCTGTCGCCACGACCAGGTGGTCCAGTTGTTTTGCTTTTAATGATTGCTCATATACCCTGCGGATCATACTTTTACCGCCGATATCCACCAAAGCCTTGGCAGGAAAACGGGTAGAAGCGTAGCGGGCAGGTATTATTCCTAGTATTTGCACGAGGTCGTAGTTTGTCTGAACATTGTAATTTGTTTCAAAATAAATGTAAAAAATTGCAAAAACTCATATCTCAAAAGTTTTCCCAAAATATCTGGCGCATACTTCCCGATGCGGACCCGGCGAGTCATCTGTGGGTTATCGAGCTACGGGATACGGTCGAAAAACAAGTTTCGTTTGCCATGATCGATACACAAAAGCAGGCACTTTTGTGGCATCAGCAACCTGAGGCAACCGACTGGTGGACATCGCTGACCGCGTTTTCGTATGGTCGCGTTTATCTGCACAACTATCGGTATCCGGAAGTACCTGAGCCTACGGATCTTGTCATACTTTCGGCCGCAAACGGCGAGTTGGAAGAGGTTGTGCCGAATTACATTCTGGTGAATGCGGCCGGGGAAAAGTATTTAACATTGGCTACCAAGGCAGGCGAGGGTTTCAAGCAGAAAATATATGATGTAGGGATACACCGATTTTTGCCGGACTTGGAAAATATTCCTGAGGAAGAGAACCAGATAATTTTACAGGAGCCGGTGCGTTACATGACTGGAAATATTTATTTTGAAAAACTGCAAACCTTCATTCAAAATAAAACCGGCGGGAACCTCTCTGGCGGGCACCTCGCACACAGCATCGATTATCTGGAAACGCGGCCCTATGTGATCTTTTCTTACTATATTTACGAGCAAGATAAAACGGTGCAATACCTCCTCATAGTAACAGATCAGACGGAAACAATTCTACACGAAAAGTTGTCAGAAGGGCGTGAGGGACTAGGCCGGTCTACGATGATGTTGAAAGCGTCGACGCTGGTTTATCTGAAAAATAATAATGAGTTTTCGAGTTTAACGCTTTCAAAATAAATGAGATATATTTTTTGCCTGGCCCTTATGGCGGGATTGTTGTCAGGAGTAGCGAATGCCCGGGCCGGGAAGTTAAGTGTTGTCGATTCTGTTGGAATCGAGCGGGTAGGAGGGAAAGTTTTTGTCCTGCACAGAGTCAATCAGGGACAAACCATGTTTGCGGTTGTCCGCCAGTATGGTACTACTATCCAGGCACTTCGCGAGGCCAATCCAGGCATGAGCGACCAGATTCAGTCGGGGCAGACAATCCGGGTTCCTTATGCTGGAAAAGTTTCAAAAAAGGATTTAAAGAAAGAGGAGAAAGAAGCGAAAAAGGAAGAAAGGCAAGAAAAAAAAGAAGCCCAAAAAGCTGAGGTAAAGGAAGTAAAGCCAGTAGCTGATACGCCAGCCGCTGCTGCTCCGGCAACCGTTCCGACACCCGCTCCCACCACCGCGGCGCCCACTGCCGGTGCTGCCGTAGCCCCGCCCGCAAATGGCATTCACAAAGTCGAGCCGGGGGAAACATTATATCGCGTAGCCGTGAAGTATGGCGTTTTGATGGCGGATCTACGTAAATGGAATAGTCTCACCGACGATAATCTGAAAGATGGCCAGGAGCTGATTGTGAGCGAGAAAGGCGCTGAGAAACCTGCCGCTGCGACCGTAGCGCCACCCGCACCGAAAGTGACTACCACGACCACTGTTGTAAAGGATTCAGTAAAAGCGAAAGCTGTGGTTCCTGAAAAGGTTTTGAAGCCGGTAGAAGAAGTAGCGCCGCCCAAAGTAGTTAAGGGTAAAAGAATTTCGGAATCTGGCCTGGCAGAAGTCATTGAAACAGACGAGAGTACCAGCAAATTCCTAGGTCTTCACCGCACTGCACCGATCGGCGCGCTGGTGGAAGTTTTAAATGAATATAACCAGGAAAAAATCATTGTCAGGATCATCGGACGCATTCCCGATACCAGTATTAATGATGACATTGTGATCAAACTTTCTTCCCGCGCATTTGAAAAAGTTTCGCCTAACAGCAAGCGTTTCAGGGCAGTAGTAAGTTATCTGGAATAAAATCAACGAACATAAAAATATGAAACACGCACCGGAATTCCGTTCTAAAAGAGAAGAGGAAAGGGCTGAAATGAAGAACACGCCAGGCTATAAGTTGTGGAGTGTGATGTTCATGCTGCTGTATCCTTTTATTGCCATATTTACCTTCTTGTTTTCGGGTATAGTGATGTTTTTTTCTGGTATTTCAAGAATTTTGGCTTACCTGTTCGGAGGAAGCCATGTCAAGCACTGATACCGAAAACCCGCCAGTTTCCTCTTATATTTTTGATTTGCTGGAAGAAAAGGTGGTTCAATATAACCGCCCGGATTTTATTCCATTTGATCCCATCAGCATTCCCCACCGGTTTTCAATCAAGCAGGACATTGAGATCATGGGCTTCTGGGCAGCAGTACTCGCCTGGGGACAGCGCAAAACCATCATCAACAAATGTCTCGAACTTTCCCGGCTGATGGACAATGCGCCATACGATTTCGTCCTGAATCACGAGCCTAGCGATCTGAAACCATTTCTGGATTTCAAGCACCGCACATTCAACGCGACGGATACGCTCTACTTCCTGCATTTCTTCCAGGAATATTACCGCCGCCACGATTCACTGGAATTCGCATTCAGCAATCACATTACATCGCTCGACACCACAATTGAAAACGCCCTGATCGGTTTCCATGATCAATTCAGCGACTCCGAAAATTTCCCTGCCCGCACACGCAAGCACATCGCGACGCCCGTCCGAAAATCCTCCTGCAAACGCCTCAATATGTTCCTCCGCTGGATGGTCCGCAAAGACAACCAAGGCGTAGACTTCGGCATCTGGAACAACATTCAACCCGCCCAGCTCGTCTGCCCCTGCGACGTCCACGTCGACCGCGTCGCGCGCCTGCTTGGAATGATCAGGCGTCCTGTCACGGATTGGCAAACTGCCTTGGAACTTACCGCATCATTGCGCTCTCTTGACCCGAGTGATCCTGTAAAGTATGATTTTGCTTTGTTCGGGCTGGGGATTGAGGGGTTTGCGAAGTGATTTTCCAGTCGGTGATAAAAATTTACTAAACAAAAAAATGCGGCTCCCAAAGGAAGCCGCATTTTTTATATCTCTTTCAAAACCAAAAAACCTACAGCACAGAACTATCAAACCGGATCCATTCTACTGTAAACAATGGCTTGGGACCCGCTTCCGGATTTTTGAAGACAAAGAACACTTTGTGCATTTTTTTGTCGGCTGGCGCTTTGACCGGAATGTTTAAGGTTTCGGGCTTGTCCACTTTGCCTTCGCCGATTTTTGTTCCGGCTGGGCTGTCAAGGTGGATTTCCAGGGTACCTCCGGCGGTTCGTCCGGCGCTGCTGCCTACGGCGACTGCCAGGTTGGAGATTTCGCTCAGGTCAATGTCGTCGAAAGCGATGAAGCCGTCGGTTTTCAGCCCTACAACCACTTCCGAGCCGCCTTCCATCTTGAATGTTGCAGTGTTTCTGGTACTATCTGCCGTACTCGCCAAGACGGTAGCCGGACGCAATGCTACTGTTTTCGAGCCTGTCTGAGGTCCCATCGCGCCGTTTCCTTTGTCGGTGTAGCTGGCCGTGAAAATGTACGAACCATCTTTTTTCTTAGCCTGGGTCACGTAAGTGCTTTTCAAAGGTTTCTTATCAACCCCTTTTTCGTTGTTCAGCGAAAGAATGTATTTCACCATTTCCTCCACTTCCTCAGGCTTGTGCTGCGGGTGACCGGGCATCGCCTGCTCGCCCCAAACGCCGCTTCCGCCTTTCAAAACCTTGTCAGTCAGTTTTTTAAGTGAGTTTCGTTCGCTCGCATATTTCTTGGCAACTTCCTTGTAAGCTGGCCCGATCGACTTCTTATCATTGGAGTGGCAAGCTTTGCAATCGCTCAGCTCAATCATTCTCTTACCCGTTTCAAAGCCGGTATTGGCCTGGTGTCCCTGCGCGAGCTGCGTTTTGTCAAAACCTTCCAGGTAGTTGATCGTCAGGGTAACTTCATCCTCAGGGATTTTCTTATCCGCCAGACTGCCATCTTCTTTATCGGTCACTGAAACCTCATAATTCACAGGCTTATCATTCCAATAAAAAGTTTTATTGCCTTTGATCGCCACATCCACTTTCGGTACCGCATTACCCACGCGCACAATCACTTCCGAAGTATTCGAATTTCCGGCATTGTCGGTCACTTTCAGCATGGCCGTGTACTCGCCGGGCTTTGTGTAAGTATAGCTCGGATTGGCCACATTACTTTTTGGCAAACCTTTTCCAAAAGTCCACTCATACTTGATCGGATCGCCATCGTAATCCAGAGAACCTTTCGAAGAGAATGTTACTTTCAGCGGGCTGGCGCCGGTGGTGTTGCTGGCAGTAGCCGCCGCAACTGGGACGCGGTTTCCGGCATTATAAGTAATGTGCGAAAGACTTGCTTCATCATTCTGCGCGAACCAGTTAGGTCCGTATTCCAGGGTGTAAAGCGAACCATCATTCGCAAACTGCATATCGATCGGGTGACTAAACTTGGTATTCGGCAGGAACCGCTCAATATTCGTCAGGTCGCCCTTTTCGTTCATAGTCACAATGTTGATGTAATCCCTGATCCAGTCGTAAGCGAAGAATTTACCGGTATAATAACCTGGAAATTTCACCTTACTATCCTTGAAATCAGCGGCATAGTAAACCGGCCCCGCCATCGCATTACGGCCACCTTTGCCTACAACCGGCCCAAAATCCGGCGAATCGGCGTAGGGATAATAAATGAATGCAGGCTGAGCGGGCGGTAATTCCTGCAAGCCGGTGTTGTGAGGCGAATTATTGATCGGTTTAAGCGGATCAAATGGTTTGCCGGAAGTACTGTCCGCGTAGTTGAAATCAATGTATGGCTTGTTGTTGGCGATAAAGAGCGGATAACCAAAATAGCCTGCCTTCCGCGCCTGGTTCACTTCGTCATAACCTCTTGAACCTTGCTTAGGGCTGTCTACCGACGCATCCGGGCCCACATCTCCCCAGTACAGAAAACCGGTATGCTGATCCACCGCAATGCGGTAAGGGTTTCTGGTACCCATCACATAGATTTCCGGACGGGTTTTGTCGGTGCCGGGAGGGAAAAGGTTGCCTTCCGGAATGTCGTACAAATTGGTGCCGCCTGGCATATTGGCGCGACGGTCGCCATAGCGTGGCTTAATTCTTAAAACTTTACCTCTCAAAGAATTGGTATTGGAAGAAGTAAACTGACCATCCCAGCCTTCACGTCCCGGACGCTCGTCAATTGGGCCGTAACCGTTTGATTGGAAAGGGTTTACATCGTCACCGGTCGACAGGTACAAATTTCCTTTGCTGTCCCAGGCGATGGAGCCGCCGGTATGGCAGCAATCCGTCCTTTTTACAGGCACCGTCAACATTACTTCCTCGGTCGAAAGCAGCAGCGTATCTTTTACATCATCATATTTAAATCTCGACAAATGCTGCGCAGTATCTGCCTCCGAAGATGGCGGCGAATAATACATGTAAATCAGCTTGTTAGTCTTGAAATTCGGGTCAATGTTAAGGCCCATCAGACCATATTCCTGTTTTGTATAAACGGGCACTTCACCCGCAATCTTGATTTTCCCGGTTTTAGGATTATATAATTTCAACTTTCCCTTCCGCTCGGTAAACAAAATGCGTTGATCGTCCAAAACAACCAGCTCTGTAGGCTCGTCCAGCTTGGTAGCAAGTACCTGTTTAGTAAAACGGTTTTCCTCGGGCCGCGCTTTGGAATAATCCAGTTTCGAAGCCGTCACCCAGTTCAGCCCGCCGGTTAAATGTTTGACAAACACCGGGTTCACATAGGTAGCATCTTCATGCCCGAAATTGGTATAAAAAGCTTTTCCGCCGTCATATTCATGGTACCACGACATCGGGTGATCGTCGCCCATTTTTCCGTCTTTATAGCTTTTCTCGTCGATTTTCACAAGTATAGTTACTTGCGGATTGAAGCTTTTGAAATCGTAGAATTCATCTTTGATCTTCCATTTTTTTGGAAAACCCTCCATCGATGGATGCTGATCGTTCACCACATAAGCTTCGCCTTCCTGTACATTGGGATTGCCTGGGTGGCTGGCGAAATAGGCGCCTGAAAGTTTGTTGTACCAAGGCCAGTCATATTCAGTATCGGTCGCGGAGT
Source organism: Dyadobacter luticola (assembly GCF_005860805.1). GTDB lineage: Bacteria > Bacteroidota > Bacteroidia > Cytophagales > Spirosomataceae > Dyadobacter > Dyadobacter luticola. The sequence goes on from NZ_VCEJ01000004.1 coordinate 1,582,446, forward strand.
GAATGCCCACATAGCCGCCGCCCGCCTGAATGTACCGTTCAAAAGCCTCTTGCTGCTTGTCGTTCAGCACATTACCTGTGGTGTTCAGGAAAATGACGGCGCTGTATTTTTGTAAGTTTTTTTCGGTAAATACCGTGGCATTTTCCGTCGTGTCGACTGCAAAGCCGGTATCCTTGCCTAGTTTGATGATTGCAGTTTTTCCTGCGGGAATAGCAGAATGCCGGAAACCGGCGGTTTTAGAAAAAACCAAAACCCGTTTTTCCGGGGTAACGGTCTGGGCAAATGCTGAGAGGCTGCAAACGGCAAATGCAGTGAAAAAAAGCATCCGAAAGCTGTCTGCCGCTTTTGAAAAAGGAAATTTACGCATTACAATTATGGTGATTGGTTAACTAAAAAACCTATCTTCCATAAGAAAGACAGGTTTTTTATATACTGTAAACGACCTGGTTAAAGGCCTAGTACTTTGCGGTTGAATGCTTCGTCCGCACCGGTTCCGGCAAAATCGTCAAATGCTTTCGTCGTCACTTCAATGATATGTCCCTCGATGAAAGGTGCACCTTCGGCAGCTCCCTGAACCGGCGACTTAATGCAGCATTCCCACTCCAAAACTGCCCAACTGCCGTAATCGTATTGCGACAGTTTCGAGAAAATACCACTAAAATCTACCTGACCGTCTCCCAAAGAACGGAAACGCCCCGCGCGATCTGCCCAGCCGGCAAAACCGCTGTAAACACCTTGCTTCCCGGTAGGATTGAATTCGGCATCTTTTACGTGGAATGCTTTGATACGGTCGTGGTACAAGTCGATGAATTGCAGATAATCAAGTTGTTGCAATATAAAGTGGCTTGGATCGTAGTTAATGTTGGCGCGGGTATGTCCGTTGAGGTAATCCACAAACATTTCGAATGTTGAACCATCAAACAAATCTTCACCCGGGTGCAGCTCGTAAGCTACGTCCACACCATTTTCGTCATACACGTCCAGGATCGGCTTCCATCTGGCTGCCAACTCTTTGAATGCTGTTTCCACCAAACCGGCAGGACGTTGCGGCCAAGGATATAAAAACGGCCACGCCAAAGCACCAGAGAATGTGGCACTTGCGCTTAGTCCCAATCTGCGGCTTGCTTGTGCCACATATTTCAAATGTTCCGTCGCCCACTCCGCACGTGCCTTTGGATTATTGCGCACTTCAGGTACTGCAAAGCCATCATACATTTCGTCATAAACCGGGTGAGAAGCCACCAGCTGACCGATAATGTGCGAAGCCAGTTCTGTGATTTCCAAACCTTTATCTGCCAATTTGCCTTTCAGCTCATCAGCATAAGTCTGCGACTCAGCACATTGTTTCACGTCGATCACGCGCGGGTCCCAGGTAGGAAGCTGCAAACCTTTGTAGCCCAGCCCGGCCATGTAATCCGCAATCGAATCTAATGTATTGAAAGGCGCCTCATCACCCAGAAATTGAGCAAGAAAAATGCCTGGTCCTTTGATTGTTTTCATGATTTAAATAGTTACCCAAGCCTGCGCCCGGTTGCTTTCAAGAATTTTTTCACAAATCAATAACTCACGGTACCCGTCGGCGAAGGTAGGGAATGTCGGGTTTTCGGGTTGTTTGCCAGCAGCGATGGCGGCGTACACTTCCTTGAACATTTGCTTGGAAGTATCCGGGAAACCTTCGTTATGTCCGCCAGGGAATGTGATGGTCGAGCGCACATCATCATTGACCAGCGAAGGATCGCGCATCAAAACTTCATTTGCCTTGTCGCGGTTACCGATCCACATTTCGTTGGGAGCTTCCGAGCACCAGCTGAATGTTTTCTTCGAACCAGCGATTTCCAGCGCCATTCGGTTTTTACGACCCGCCGAAACTTGGGAAACAGTGATCACCCCTTTGCTGCCATTATCGAAACGCAGGAGCACATTCGCGTGATCTTCGGTGGTGATGGGTACGTCGGCGTAATCTTCGGGTTGCAGCATTTTGCCAGAGTAAGTTTCTACCGGCTTCAATGGTTTTTTGCGGGTTTTATGGATGGTATTGAAATCTGCCATCACCGAAACCGTTTTCAGGCCGGTAATGTATTCCAGTATATCCATCAAATGTGAGCCAATATCGGCGATTGCGCGGGAGTCGCCCGATTTGTCCGGTTCGAGGCGCCAGTTGTAATCGGTTTCGTAAAAAAGCCAGTCTTGCAGATATGAACCGATGAAAGAGTAAATCTCTCCCAGCTCGCCGCGCTCACGCATGGATTTCATCTGCCGGGCCAGCGGGTAGTAGCGTAGGTTAAAGTGCACAGCATTCACCAGACCGGTCTGGGCTGCCAGCGCAACCAGTTCTTCTGCCTCAGCCAGGTCTTTGGCCAAAGGTTTTTCACATATTACATGCTTTCCAGCCAGCAATGCTGCTTTCGACTGGGAGTAATGCAGGAAGTTGGGGGTACAAATGTGAATTGCCTGAATATCCTCTTGTTTCAGCAATTCATCAAATGTGTAGGAACGGGCAATGCCCAGGCCGTCTGCCTTTTCTTTGGCCAGTTCAGCTGTAACCTCGCAAAGCGCAGCTACTTCCACATTCGGGAGCCGTCTCAGCGCTTCAATGTGCGCAGGCCCGATGAACCCTGTACCGACGACACCAACTTTAATTTTGTTCATAAAAAATGGGTATGGAGATAGGTGAAAAAACTAGAAATCAGAAATCGGTCCACTTGGTATCCGAGTTGTTGGAAGCGATCACCGCGTCGATGAACTTCATGCCGCGAAGACCGTCCTCGGCGGAGGGAAAATCGTACACCGCATCGGCTTTTTTGCCTTCCCAGTAAGCCCTCAAATGGATCGCGAAATTTCTGTAAAGGTTGGCAAATGCCTCGAAGTAACCCTCGGGATGCCCTGCGGGAATGCGCGTATGTACCTGGGCGGCTTTGGATAAGTTGCCCACGCCTGTGCGGATAATGCGCACGCCCTGGTTTGTCTTGTGGATCAATGTGTTAGGCTCCATCTGCTTCCATTGCAGCCCGCCGGTTTCCCCGTAAACGCGGATATTCAGGTCGTTTTCTTCACCATTTGCAATCTGACTGTTTTGCAAAATACCTTTCGCGCCATTGTTAAATCGCAGGAGCACATTCGCATCGTCGTCTAGCAGGCGGCCTTCTACGAAAATGGTCAAGTCGGCACATATCTGACTGATTTTTAAACCAGTAATGTACTCGGCCAGGTTTTCGGCGTGGGTACCGATATCGCCCAGTCCACCCGCGGCACCCGATCTTTTAGGGTCGGTACGCCAGGCAGCCTGCTTGTTGCCGGTAACTTCTACCAATGTGGCCAGCCAGCCCTGCGGATATTCCACAATTACTTTGCGTACCTCGCCGATAGCGCCCGAAGCGATCATGCTTTTGGCTTCTTTCACCATCGGGTAGCCGGTATAATTATGCGTCAGGCAGAAAATCAGGCCGGTTTCCTTCACCAAAGCGGCAATTTCTTCCGCTTCTTCGGTATTCAATGTGATCGGTTTATCGCAAACTACGTGGAAACCATTTTCCAAAGCCAGCTTGGTAGGGCCGTAGTGCATGTGGTTGGGTGTTACTATTGCAACAAAATCCATCCTTTCACCTTCGGGCAGCTGCTTTTCTTTCAGGATCATTTCTTCGTAGTCATCGTACAGGCGGTCTTCCGGCAGGTACAATGCGCGTCCTGTTTCCTTGGATTTGGCAGCGTCGGAGCTGAACACCCCGCAAACAAGTTCAATTTCTCCATCCATGATCGCTGCACGGCGATGAACCCCACCAATAAATGCGTCCAGGGAGCCACCTACCATGCCCATTCTGATCTTTCGTGACATTCCAGTTGGTTTAAAGTTTCAAAGATTTTACACATATAAAGAGTAGTATACATTACTCTTACTTCTTACAAATATAAATTTAACGGTCATAATACCCGGTCAGAAGCAGAGTAAAAGCAGTAGAATGTTGCCTAATTTGTTTTTTCTGAGAAAATCTTAAATAAAACATTGCTCACTAATTTTTATCAAAATCTATAATCAAACCCTTTTAGTCTTATGACTCAAACCGTTAACAGCAGCAGGTTATTCAATGCCAGTTGTTTTGCGCTTATTACCACTGCGTTCTCTTTCAGTATCCGCGCAGGGATCCTTCCCCAGCTGGGCGCAGAGTTCGGCCTTTCTGCCGAGCAGCTTGGTTTTATCAACTCGATGTTTTTTGCGGGTTTTCCTTTGTCTATGATCATCGGGGGGCTTGTTTATCACTCAGTAGGGCCAAAAATCATTATGCAGATCGCCCTCGTCTGCCACATTATCGGTATCGTCATGACGATTTATGCCGGTGGATATGTGGGACTTCTGGTTTCAACATTCTTCATCGGAATCGGTAACGGATGTACGGAAGCAGCCTGTAACCCAATGATCGCCGATACTTACGACGGGTTGAAGCTGAACAAAATGCTCAACCGCTTTCACATGTGGTTCCCTGGCGGTATCGTGGTAGGTAGCTTGATCTCCAAGTTTATGACCGACGCAAACCTGGGCTGGCAGGCACAAATCTGGGTGATCATGATCCCGGCTATCATTTACGCCATCCTTTTCTGGGGACAGGCATTTCCAAAGCCACATATTTCCGGCGTTACATCCATCAGCGAGAATTTAAGGGCGATGGCTACTCCGCTGTATATCTTCATTTTCTTCTGCATGGCGTTTACCGCAATCAGCGAATTTGGTCCGCAGCAGTGGACAGGTCTGATCATGAGTAAAAGCGGCGCAAGCCCAATGTTGATCCTTGCATTGGTGACCGGTTTAATGGCATTAATCCGCTTTTTCGCAGCGCCGATCGTATCGGCCCTGGGAGCTACGGGTATCCTTTGGGGTGGCTCGATCCTCGCAGCGATCGGAATTTATATGTTCAGTACCGTAACTGGCCCGCTGGCTTATGCTGCGGCGGTGGTTTTCGCTTGCGGAGTAGGTTTGTTCTGGCCAACCATGATCGGATTTATCGCGCAGAATGTGCCTTTGAGCGGTGCACTCGGTATGTCTATCGTAGGTGGCGTGGGAATGTTTTCGACGGCGATTTTCCAACCGATTATCGGTAGCTGGATTGATGACGCAAGAGCTGAGAAAATTGCACAGGGATTGACTGGCGATGAAATGGAGTTGGCAGCAGGCCAGGCTACATTGAGCACGATGCTCATGTTCCCGGCTATTTTGATCGTGGCATTTGCGATCCTTTTCTTCTGGATGAAAAGCCGTAAAACAGTACCTGGAACGCAGGGAGCTGCTTTACATTAATATTATTTAGGTTAAAAAGAAAGTGCGGATGCGGGAACAGATTGTTCCTGCATCCGCACTTTCTTTTTTTGTTTCAATCTATTTCAACTTTACAATCGTCACGCCAGCGCCACCACGGTCGGGATGTTCATCCTGCATGCCTTTCACCTGCGAGTAGCCTCTCAAATGGTTGCGTACCAATGTTCTAAGGATCCCGTCGCCTTTGCCGTGAACAATGCGAAGTTCATCGTAACCCAGCATGATCGCATTATCCATAAATTGGTCCACCACACCTAAGGCTTCCTCACCGCGTTTTCCACGCATGTCCAGGTTAAAACTGAAATTCAACATTCGCTCATTTAAGTCGACGCCTTTTGCAGCGGTTTTTACCTTCTTCTCGCCGGTAGCCGCCTTGTAGGTTTTGTTGGAAACCTTTTCCAGCCGGTTGAGCTTTACATTCGATTTCAAATCCCCGATCCTGATTTCCACGTCCTTGCCTTTTAGCGAAAGTACCTCACCGATAGCCGTTTGCCCGATAATCCTTACGTAGCTGCCCGGCGTAATATCGCCGCCTTCCGGCTCGTACACATCTTCTGCCGGCGCGGTTTCAACTACCTCTTCCAGTTCCAGGTTTTTCTTTCCGAATGTTTCCAGCTCATTCCTTACAACTTTCGTTTTTTCCTTCTCAGCCTTGTTTTCCTTGATTTCCCGGATGGTATTTTCAATCAGCTGATTGGCATCAGAGAGTAAATTTTTGGCTTTTTGCTTGGCTTCGTTGACGATTTTCTTCTCGTTGTTTTCCAGGTTTTCTTTCAAAGAAGTATAGTCAGCGAGCTGTTTCGCCAGCTTTCTTTCCTTAATACCCACCTCAATGTTCTTCTCGGAAAATACCCGGCGCTCAATGTCCAGTTCTTTCAGCAGTTTTTCAAAACTTACCTGCTGCGTCCCCAGCTTTTCCTTCGCCCGCTCGATCACCGCCTTCGGTAACCCGATTTTAGACGCAATCTCAAACGCAAAAGAGCTGCCTGGGCGACCGATTTCCAGCTGATAAAGAGGCTCCAAATGTTCCCCGTCGAAGCGCATCGCACCATTTACCAGTCCATCCGTTTTGTCAGCAAGCACTTTCAGGTTGGTATAATGTGTATTAATTACGCCATAAGCGCCCGATTTTGTCAGATTTTCGAGGATCGCTTCCGCAATTGCGCCGCCTAGCCCGGGCTCGGTGCCCGTACCAAACTCATCGATCAGAAATAATGTCCGGCGGTTGGCCATCGTCAAAAAATGCCGCATGTTGGTTAAATGCGAGCTGTAAGTACTCAGGTCATTTTCCAGCGACTGCTCGTCGCCGATATCAATAAAAATATTTTGGAAAAAACCCATCGAAGAACCTTCCGCCACCGGCACCAGCAGGCCACATTGGAACATATACTGGATCAGCCCGACGGTTTTAAGCGCCACCGACTTTCCGCCCGCATTCGGCCCGGAAACGATCAGGATGCGCTGTTTTTCTTTCAGCTCAATGTTCAGGGGCGTAACTTTTTTGCCCTGCTTTTGAAATGATAAATGTAAAAGCGGGTGACGCGCATCGCGCCAATCAACGAATTGCTGGTTCTGAAAAGGCGGGTTAATTGCGCCCATTTCTGCCGCCAGTTTTGCTTTTGCGCGCAGAAAATCCATCAGGCCTAAAAAGTTGTAAGCCTTTTGAAGATCAGGAACATACGGTCTGAGCGTAGCAGTAAGTTCCAGTAAAATCCTGTTGATTTCCCGGCGCTCCTCATATTCCAGCTCACGGATCTCATTGTTGGATTCAAAAACATCCGTCGGCTCGATGAAAACCGTTTGCCCGGTGGCAGACTCATCATGAATAAAGCCGCGGACTTTTCTTTTGTGCTCCGCCGCAACCGGGATCACCATTCTTCCGTTCCTGACCGTCAGCGAAACATCCTCACCGATCCAGCCGCTGCTTTTTGCCGATTTCAGGATCGTATCAAGCTTTTTCCGTATGCCAGCCTGCTCCGAAATGAGTCGCTTGCGGATCCTGGAAAGTTCGTTTGAGGCCGAATCGCGAATTTGCCCGCGCTCGTCGATAATGCGGTCGATTGCATCTGTAATGGATTTTTCAACGCGGATCGTCTTTGAATATTCGATCAGGATCGGGAAAGATTCAGGCTCCTGGCTGTCGAAAAACTTTAAAATCAGCCGGATTGTGTGTAAAGACGCCTTTAAATCGGAAAACTCGGGTTGTGTCAGGAGCATGCCTTCGATGGCCGCCCGTTTCAGATAAGGTGTTGCGTCAATGTAGTTTTGGGAAGGAAAATTCTCGCCGATTTCGAGGATGCGCTGCATTTCGGCAGTCTGGCTCACCAGTTTTTCAACCAGCCCGAAGTTTTCCGAGAATTTTATTTTTTCAACAAAAGCCTGTCCCAAAGGACTGATACAAGCTTCTTTTAACCGTTCCCTTAATTTATCAAAACCTAATTTTTGCTCTATGGTGTTGGGATATAGCATTACTTTTTTTTAATTAAAATAGTTGCCTGATTTCTTCTTTCAGGACTTTCAATGCGTGCGCCGCCGGCTGCACTTCCTTCTCGATCACGTGTGAAAATATCTTTTTTGCCAAATCCGAAGGCGGCGCTTCCGCCGAAACTTCCGCCGCTGACTGGTTGATTACCGCGACGGTTTCGTTCATCGCATTCGTAATTTGCTCCCAGGCATGAACGCTGATATACAGCTGCTGCGCCACATTGTGGTTGTATTCGTCGCGGATTTCCTGTAATAGTATCTGCTGCAATTCCAGCGCGCTCATTGCCGAAGGTACCAGCCTCAGCAGCAGGTTGCTCGGCGTGATCCTTTCCAGGAAAAGGCACATTCTTTCATACGCCTGCAAGCGCAGCGGCAAGGTAATCTCGACGTTTTTGGAGCGTATTTCCCATTTTTGCTTCTGAAAAATCTTGTCAGCGACCGTAGTGATGGTCAGGTAAACGCCGAATGTGACGATTCCGCCGATCAGGACAACAACAAGCACCATGTAATATTCCATCTTCTAACTTCTATTTTTTTCAGGATAAAACACAAAATTAAGGTTTTGCGTCCATTCGGCCGATTTTTATTCAAAACCGCGAATGTAAGCGGCCCGAATCGTGTTAGGATCGTTAATAAATGAAAGTGATGGTAATGTTATGATGGAAAGCCCGATTCAACTGACAGAAAAGGCGAAGCTCGAAATTAGGTCTACGTTGGAAGCCAACAAGATCCCAGACACTTACGGCTTGCGGGTAGGGCTGCGCGGAGGTGCATGCAGCGGAACATTCCTGCTGGGTTTTGACACGGCGACGGAGCATGATCAGACTTATCTTGTTGAAGATATCAAAGTGTTCATAGACAAGCGTCACCTTATGTACGTCATCGGCGTGTCGGTGGATTATGAAGAAGGTTTGAACGGAGCGGGGTATACGGTTTCCACCGCCGAGAAAATAAACAGCTGATACCGCCTATTCCTCTATTGTCACGTGTTTCCAGTTTTCTCCGGACCTGATGCGGTTCAGCTGCGTATGTGTGATGCCAAACTGCTTTGCAATCATTTTTAGGCGGTTATTATCATTTTTCAACAGCTTTTTGATAATCCTTACCTTGCTCTCCGTCAGCTTGTAGTTTTTGGTCCTTCTCGGGATCACGCGATTGATAAAAGCAGGGTTTTCACGGTTGTGCTCGATCATTTCCGCTTTCGTGACCCATTTCAGGTTTTCATAGTGGTTGTTCTGTTTTTCAAAATCCACATGAATCACAAAATTGTGCTCCGCATCCTGGCGCTCCACAAAATGTTCTGCTACCAGCTTGTGTACGTACCTGTTGATGGTTTTTCCGCCTGCCACCCGGATGTTTAAAGAACGGTAACCTTGTATCACTGAACCTTTAATCACTACTCCTTCTTTCGGGTTATTCTGGAAGCTTTTCAGCCTCCCGTAATTGGACACTTCATAATGAGGAGCGTTCTCGATTTCGTCGAATTTGATTCTTCCCCACTTTTCATTCCAAAAACTCCGACTTGCATTTAACTCATTCATTTTGATAAGGATATATAATTAGGTTCTTAAAAGGTTATTCCAAAAATAATGTCATCCGAAGCACCTTGCCGGGTGCGTGAAACATTTTTGCACTCTTCCATTGTTTGTTAGTGTGAATAGGTCATCAACATTGTTCACGAAAAACCGCAGTTATGAAACGTACGTTAATTATCGGAGCATCGTCAAATCCATCCAGATACGCTTATCTGGCTGCGCAAAAACTCAGGAGTCACGGGCATCCCATTGTTTTGGTTGGCCGGAAAAAAGGGTTTGCATTAGGTGAGGAAATTCATCTTGATAAAACAAATTGGGAGGATGTCGATACGGTTACCCTGTACATTAATCCCAGCCACCAACCTGAATACTACGATTATATTATCTCTTTAAAGCCTAAACGCGTCATTTTTAACCCTGGTACTGAAAATCCTGAATTTAAAAGCATGTTAAGTGATAAAAATATCATACCAATTGAGGCATGCACATTGGTAATGCTCTCAATTGGCCAGTACTAAATATTTCTCACCATTTGATTAATGCGGAAGCCCAGGTAAACCCGCTTCCAAAGGCAGCGAGGCAAATCAGGTCTCCTTCTTTGAGCCTGCCGTTTTCCCAGGCTTCGGATAATGCAATCGGGATGGACGCGGCCGTGGTGTTACCAAAACGTTGGATATTGTTGACAACCTGGCTTTCAGAAAGCCCTAATTGTTGCCTGACATAATCGCTGATACGGATATTTGCCTGGTGGGGAACCAGCAAATCCAGGTCGCCCGGCGTGTAACCATTTGCGGTCAAAGCCTCGCCGATTACCTCTCCGAAGCGCACAATGGCGTGTTTGAAAACCGCATTGCCATTCATATAAACATTAAAACCACCCTCGTCCAGCATCTCATGCGTAGCTGCCCGGCCCGCTCGGCTGCTGCCCGGCTCGCGTACAAAAAGCTCCTCCGCAAAGCGCCCGTCGGCGTGCAGGTGTGTAGATAATATACAATGTTGGGGATCGTCGGTAGCGCAAAGAACCGCTGCTCCGGCACCATCACCGAAAATAACAGCCGTGTTTCTGCCGGCCGTACTGCGGTCAATCCACGACGATTGGATTTCCGAACCGACCACCAGCGCGGTCTTGTACATGCCCGATTTGATAAACTGATCAGCGATCGATAATGCATAAACAAAACCGGAACATTGCTCGCGGATGTCGATCACAGGCTTGCCATCCATGCCGAGCTCGCGCTGCATGAGGAATGCCGAGCCGGGGAAAAAATAGTCCGGGGTGATGGTTGCGTAAACAATGACGTCGATATCGTTGGGTGCAAGACCGGCGCGTTCGAGCGCCTGGCGGGAAGCTGCGGCAGCCATGCTGTAATTCGTGTCTTTGCCGTGTTCAAAATAGCGCCTTTCCTTGATTCCAGTCCGCTCCTGAATCCATTCGTCGGATGTTTCCATCCACTGGGTCAGGTCGTTGTTGGTGATAATGTTATCGGGAACATAATAACCCAGGCCTGTAATACGCGACAATGTCATAAATTACTGAAAGAGAAAATGTACTAAAAATCCAATATCTGTCAAGGTAAACTACAAATTTGCAATAAAATGCTGGTGTAGCAACCGGTATTAAGCTTTTTTTCTGATGTTTTCAATGACAGATAATAGAATATAGGCTACCAGGATCACCGGGACTGCCAGGATTTTGAGTGTCACCAGCAGGATCACCGTAAGAATGATCATCACAAACCGGGCTTCATTACCGCGCCAGCCAAAGTGCTTGAATTTTAAAGCGATGAGCGGCATTTCCATCACCATGAGGTAGGAGAGGACCACGGCCAGGATCAGCAGGCGGTTGGTTTCAATGATAATTTCCTTCCAATAATTGCCTTCAAACTGGATTATTAGCGGCAGGGAAGCGATGAGCATCGCCATAGCGGGCGTAGGTACACCGATAAATGAATCGGACTGGCGGGGATCATTATTAAACTTCGCCAGACGGATAGCCGCAAAAACGGCGATGATAAATGCAGCATATGCTTTCCAGATCCCAAAAAGGTCCGGGATACTCTGCATCAGCATTTGATAAAGGATAATCGAAGGCAGCAGCCCGAATGTGACCATATCGGCCAGCGAGTCGAGGTCTTTGCCGATCGGGGAGCTTACTTTTAATAATCTTGCAAAAAAACCGTCGAGAAAGTCGAAGATCAGAGCGACGCCGATCAGCAGGCAGGAAATGACAAGGTTATTATGAAACGCCTCTACAACACCGACACAGCCACAAAGCAAGTTTCCGCAAGTCAGTGCATTGGGGATATTTTTACGGATCATAAAGCAAGTCGGGTTAGCATTGAGCGCGCAATTTACCTGAAAAACGGATTATTTTTCTTTTCAAATCCAATCGTCGTAGGCTCCATGTGCCCTGCGTACACGGTGTAGTCTTCGGGCAATGTAAATAACTGGGTACGGATGCTGTTCAATAAAGTGCTATGGTCGCCGCCGGGTAAATCCGTCCGGCCAATGCTCATCCGGAACAGTACGTCTCCACCGATCACAAACTTATCTTCCTCGCTCACAAAGGCCACATGCCCCGGCGCGTGGCCGGGGACGAAGATGATTTTCAATGTTGAATTCCCAAATGTTACCGTCTCGCCTTCTGTCAGGTAGTTGTCAATTTCCGGCTCGTCGAAGCCCGAAAAACCGTAGTTCGAAGCGTAAGTTTTAACTGCTTTCAGCAGAGGCTCGTCGAGCTTGTGCAAGGAAAAAGGAATGTCGTACCTTCTTTTCAACGCCGAAATTCCCAGGACGTGGTCAATGTGGGCGTGGGTATTGATAATTCCAACCGGTTTGAGCCCTTGAGTAGCTATAAAATCTGCGAGTTCTTTAAGCTCCTCCCGGTCGTGGCAGCCGGGATCTACGATCAGCGTCTCGCCGGTTTCGTCATAAAGCAAATAGGTATTTTCTGAAAACGGATTAAAGACAAAGCTTTTTACCTGGATCATTCCAATTAATGTTGGTGCGTTGTGAAAGTGCGCGAAGTTACAAAACGCGCCGGTTTAGTTTACCTGTAATTCGGTGAGTCTGGCCGTGATCCGGTTGTAATAAAGCTTGGTAAGACCTTCATAACCCGAATCTGTGCCTACGAAAAGCCAGATCACACCCTGCGGATCGGCTTTTACGGTAAATGGTTTTCCACCATTGGATCTTTTTACCAGTGCATATTTCGTGTCTTCGCGCTCATTGGCCACATTGCCCAGTATGATAGCGTCTTTTCCTTCCTGCGACTGCGCACCTTTGTCCAGGGCGAATTCGTAAAATTTGTTCACCAGTTTTACCGAAGGCTCCGTGCCCGATGCCCCCGCCTTTAAATACACCGAGCTGCCCGGAGAACCGCCTGTGCCAAAGCTGTTTTCAGGATAGTTGGTGCCAAGGTTAATGTCAAAAACCACCTCATAAGTCCCATTTGCAACGAAGCCAGTCACTTTTTTCTTTAAATACATAAACATGTCGTCGCTCCCGTTCATACCCTGCAGGACGAATGCGTGCTGGGTGGTATCCAGACCAGGGGGCAGTGAGGTGCGGCCAGACCGTAAGACTAATGAAGCCGTGTCGGTTTCGGAAGAATATTCCGAGAAGGCTGCACTCCATCCGTCGAGCGACTTTTCGAAGTCGGAATCTACTGTGGTGATGGCATCGAGTCCGTCGTTATTGCAGGCGGATAGAAAAGCAGTCAATGCTACACCTGCACACAAGATCCATTTTTGCATGGCTTAAAAAGTTGGTTGAATAAATGTTGGTTATCGAGGTCAGGATGGCATTTGGTGGGTGAAAGTTGGAAACAAGCTTTTAGCCAATGATAAAAATGGTCGGTTTCTTATGAAGATCAGGCAGGTTAGCTTTCCAGCTTTTTACGGTGCGGGTTTTGATCATTTCGTCCGCAGCCGTTACATTACAGGCGATGCAAACCAGCGTATCCGGCATGCAGGTTTCCAATACAGCTTCTAATAATTGATTATTCCGGAAAGGCGTTTCCATGAAAATCTGGGTCTGCTGTTTTTGCCTGGCGTCCCTTTCCAGCGTCTGGATCGCCTTTTTGCGCAAAGCCTTGTCGATAGGTAAGTAGCCGTGAAATGCAAAAGATTGTCCGCTCGTCCCCGACGCCATCAATGCCAGCAAAATCGAAGATGGCCCAACCAGCGGCACTACTTTCAGTCCCAACTGGTGCGCAATCTGCACGGCCGCTGCGCCAGGATCCGCCACGCCCGGGCAGCCTGCTTCCGAAATGATACCGGCGTCTTGCCTTAGGTTTTTCAATGCTTCCCAGGTGATTGACTCGGGCGTGTCTTTGGTAAGCTCGATAAACGTCAGGTTATCAATCACTTTGCCGAGTTTCAGGCTGCTGATGAAGCGCCGGGCCGTGCGCACATTCTCTACAAAGAACACATCCAGCCGGCTAATCGCCTCCCTGATCTGCGGTCCTATCACCCGCTCCTGGGTGTCTTCCGCGAGGATCGTCGGGATCATGTATATCGCTATACCCGGTTCATTCATAGGTATTTGTAAATTATTTTTTTGTTCCAACCAAAAGAGCAGATTCTTACTCTACGGTTTGTAAATAACAAGAAAAATGAAAAGGCTTTTATACTTACCACTTTTCCTCACACTATTTTTTGCCTGCAAAAAGGACAGCATGGATAGTGCTTATGACGCCGCAAACATTCAAACAATCGCCGGCCCCTGGCGGTTGGTAGAAGTTGAAAAAACTTCACTTGCCAACCAGCGTTTTTGGGAGAAGGTACCCGCAAACCAATCAGACACATTGGTTTTCCGAAGCGACGGCGTTATTTTGAACGGGGACGGCACACCCAGGTGTTGCGCACCAAATTCGCTGCTGATCAACGGGGCCATCATGGAAATTAAACCGCAGAGCGCCATACCCGCCAATCCCATTTGCTTTTATGTCAGTTGCGTTAACTGCCCTACCTGGGAGCTTACCTGGACCGACGACACGCTGATTATTTCTTCCTGCCTAAGCGGGCGCACCAAATATGTCAGATAACCTCGTCGAGGAATTTGAATAAAACAGTAACAAATTCCCTGGGCTGCTCAGCCTGCACCCAATGTCCGGCATCCGCAATGGTTTCCAGCCGTGCATTAGAAAAAATATCCTGAATCCCTTCCAGATCATCGTCCAGAATGTAGGTCGATTTTCCGCCCCGGACGAAAAGTGTCGGGGTTTCTATCCTGCTTTCCGATTTGATCTCCGCGCCTACATTCGACATATCTTTTGTAAGCAAAGCCAGATTAAACCGCCAGCCAAAACCGCCTTCATCTTTTCTGTACAGGTTTTTTAACAAAAATTGCCTCACCGAGAGGATCGGCTCATATTCGCTCAAAATCTCGTCGGCCTGGGTACGGCTCTCGATTTTGTCTATCGGGATCGCATTCAATCCCTGTAAAATCCTGGCGTGATGGATCGGGTAAGCTTTCGGGCCGATGTCAACCACCACCAGCGCGTCGTAAGTGCCGGGATAGGTTACAGCATACTCCATGATGGTTTTCCCGCCCATCGAATGTCCAACCAGCACTGGTTTTTCCAGCTGATGTTCGGCGATGAATTCTCTTAAATCTTCCGCAAAAGCCGGAAATGCAAGCGGCTCCTGGTGCGGCGACCGGCCGTGGTTTCGCTGATCTACTAAGAAGACGCGGTATCCGTGATCGGCGATCGTTTTGCTGATCCCCAGCCAGTTATCCAGCAGGCCGAACACGCCGTGCAGGATAATCATAGGTTTTCCGCTCTCTCCGATTTGTTTGAAATTAAGCTGCATAAAAATGGGATTGAAAGAAGCCGGGCATCCGGATTTTTAGTAATCCTTCCCCGCTTTACAACAACAAAGTTGGGCGGTAATTTCCCCAAAGCAACAAACGCCGCCGGGAAATTTAACAATTACATAATCTGCCAGATTTCCGCTGATCAATTTATATCAAAGAAATTCTACGAAAGCCTCGTTTTTCGAATAAAAACAGGGTTACAACGAACTGGTGATTTATTATGCTTTTTTAATAATTTGATAATCTTCAAAATATTGAAGTATTGGTATAGAATTTTAGATTATTCCAACAGATCAGTCAGTTACGATGAGTAGCATTGCATTTTAGTTAGATTTTGGTTTTTGCTTCTGAATTAAAAAACCTATTATTTTGCAACAAATATTTATTCATCGGTACCGATGATCCTACCAATATTTACAAACCAAATCACCAAATTTATGAAAAGGAAAAGTTTACTTTTCAGGGCAGCGTTTCTGGCGCTGACCGCACTCCTATTTTCGTTCTTCGGGCCTGACGCAAAGGCGCAGGTAACTTCATCGACAATCACGGGTAATGTTACGGACAGCAAAGGGGAGTCTCTGCCCGGCGCAACCGTAGTTGCAGTACACGTACCATCCGGCACTAAGTACGGTTCCATCACCAACGAAAAAGGCTTGTACACCATCCCTGCGGTTCGCGTGGGCGGTCCTTATTCGGTTACCGTATCATTCGTTGGTTTTCAGGACCAGGTGAAAGACAACATTTTTGCTGAGCTGGGTTCTACTTCTGACGTCAGCTTTAAAATGGTGGACGGCAGCACTGACCTGAAAGAAGTGGTGGTATCCACGGCCAGAAGCGACGTTTTCAGCTCTGACAGAACCGGTGCTTCAACCTCATTCGGCCGCGAGCAGATCAATACGACGCCGACAATCGGCCGTACCCTCAGCGACATTACGAAATACAACCCTTACTCAAACGGACAATCGTTTGCAGGTCAGGATGCGCGTTTTAACAACATTACTATTGACGGTTCTGTTTTTAACAACGGTTTCGGTCTGGGCAACTCTGCTTCGGCGGGTGGACGGACCGGTACAACAGCGGTTTCACTGGACGCCCTTGACCAGGTTCAGGTAAACGTAGCACCATTTGACGTTCGCCAGTCTGGCTTTACAGGTGCTGGTATTAACGCGGTAACTCGCTCGGGAACCAACGAACTATCGGGTTCTGCCTACACACTTTTCCGTAATAATGACCTGGTAGGTAAAGATGGAAATGGCGGACAGAAAATTACTCCTGCACCGAACGTAAAAGAAAACACTTACGGTTTCCGTCTGGGCGGTCCGATCATTAAAAACAAGTTGTTCTTCTTTATCAATGCAGAACACTTTAAGAGCAGCACGCCTGCTTTGACCTGGTCTTTGGATCGCGGAACAGCAGGTACCAACATATCGCGTGTGACTTTGGCTGATCTGCAGGACCTGAGCCAATTTATGCAAACCAACTTCAACTACAACCTGGGCGCGTTGGACGGTTATAACAATGATGTAAAAAGTACAAAAGGCCTGATCCGTCTGGACTACAACATCAATGACCATCACAAACTATCGGTTCGTTACTCGCACCACGACTCAGAGTCTGGGCAGATTATCAGTAACAGTAACAGCTCAAACACGGCTGGTAATGGTAACCGTAACAACAGCGGCCTGGCAATTTCCGGCGAAAACACTGGTTACCTGATCGCGGATAACACGCGTTCGGTTGCAGCGGAATTAACTTCCAACTTCGGCGGTAAATTTGCAAATGACCTGGTGGTAACCTACAACAAACAAATCGAAGACCGTACCTACAAAACTTCGCTCTTCCCGACCGTTGATATTTTAAAAGACGGAAGTACTTACACCACGGTAGGTTTCGACCCTTTTACGCCGAACAACAAGCTGAACTATTCGACTTTCAACATTACGAACAACCTGAGCTACTTTGCCGGAAAACACACATTCACATTCGGTGTGGTTTACGAGCATTTTACTTCAAACAACGTGTTCTTCCCATCGTCGAATGGAGTCTATGTGTATAACTCTATCGATGATTTCAAAACTGCTGCGCTGGCTTACAAGAACAACCCGAACGCTACAACTTCCCCAGTCTCGGTTGCACGTTATAACCTGCGTTACTCATTGCTGCCAGGCGGCGGCGAGCCTTTGCAGACTTTGAAAAGAGATTTGTATAGTGCTTATGTACAGGATGAATTCCAGGCGACGCCTAACTTCAAAATTACCGCCGGTATCCGAGGCGACGTATTTGCTTACGACAATTCAACAGCAAAGGATTTTGAAAACCCGGTTGTAGCCGCAATGACATTCAGGGATGAAAATGGCCAACCTTACAAAGTGAGTACCGGCACTTTCCCTAAAACCAGATTGCTTTTATCGCCACGTATCGGTTTTAACTGGGACGTAGCGGGCGACAAAACAACCCAGGTGCGTGGTGGTACCGGTCTTTTTGTTTCAAGAATTCCTGAGGTGTTGGTTTCTAACCAGCTTGGTAACAACGGTGTTAACACCGCGGTGATCAGTGCTCAGAATACGACTGATTATCCATTTACGCTGGATCCAAGTCGGTTTGTTCCAAACCGTGACTCTGTTGATATCACAAAGTTG
This sequence comes from Dyadobacter luticola, assembly GCF_005860805.1. Classification (GTDB taxonomy): domain Bacteria; phylum Bacteroidota; class Bacteroidia; order Cytophagales; family Spirosomataceae; genus Dyadobacter; species Dyadobacter luticola. The sequence continues at coordinate 1,600,229 of NZ_VCEJ01000004.1, forward strand.
CCTCCGTACGTAATCAACGCTTCCGACGCTAACCTGAAATACCCGCAAATTTGGAAGTCAAACATTGCGGTGGATCAGAGACTTCCTTTCGGCTTCATCGGAACAGTTGAGTTTATCTATAACAAAACATTGAACGGTCTGCGTTACATTGATGCCAACCTGAAATCGCCGGACCGTAGCTTCGTAGGTCCTGATGGCCGTCCGCGTTTCCCTGCATCGGGTGTAGTAAGTTCTGGTAGCGGCGCCAATAACACCATCAACCAGGCTCGTTTTATCAATCCGAACATTTCGAACGTATTCGTTTTGAAAAACACCAAAAAAGGTAACTCTTACATTGCCACTGTGAAATTGGAAAAACCAGCTTCGAAAGGTCTGGGTGGATTTGTTTCCTATACTTATGGTCAGGCCAAAGACATTGCTTTTGTAGGAAGCACAGTTCAGGCCAACGTTCCGACTTCGACCGGACAGAACTATTTACCGCTGACTTATTCGGATAACGATTTGCGTCACCGCATCGTAGGTCTGGTAAACTATCGTCTTAATTATGGTGGAAAATTCGGCGGATCAACGGTATTTACACTGGCAGGGGTTTCTACAAGCGGCCAGAAAATTTCTTATACGCTTAACCAGGATTTGAATGGTGATGGTCAGAATTCCAATGATTTGATTTACGTACCAAGAAATGCTTCCGAGTTGACATTTGTTCCGTTGACAGTAGGTACCGGCGCTAATGCGGTGGTTTACTCTCCTGAGCAGCAACAAGCTGCATTTGACCAATACATTGCTGGTAATGACTACCTGAAAACACGTCGCGGAAACTATGCAGAGCGTAATGGTGGCGCTTTCCCATGGCTGACCCGTTTTGACCTGACTGTGATCCAGGAATTCTACGTAGCAGTTGGTAAAAAGCAAAAAAGAAATACGATCCAGCTTCGTGGCGACATTTTGAACGTGGGTAACCTGATCAACGATAAATGGGGATTGGGTAACCTGGCTACTGCTTCCAGTTCAAGCGGGATTTCTAACCCTCTGGCGCTGGCGAGTGTCTCGGCTGATGGTGTACCACAATACCGCATTGCTACTCAGACTATCAATGATGGCGGTGTGAGCAAGACGATCCTTTTGAGAGATTCATTTACGCCAAACGTCAACGTGAACAGCGTATGGCAGGCGCAAATTGGTCTGCGTTATATCTTCAACTAATCTGATTGAAGTTCAGAAATTGAAAGAGCCCGGTTTCTGACCGGGCTCTATTGTTATGTTAGGGTTTTTACTAATCCTTTTTTTGGAAAATACTTTGTACCAAAACCGGATTATCGGTGCAGATAATGTCGGGGCCACTCGCCGCAATTTTTTGGTACAAAGGTTTTGAAATATCCGCTCTCAATGTATCAATGTTCCCATTTGTACCGAGGGACGAAATGACATTCAGCGCATGAATTTTATCATAAAAAGATTTGTCCTGCAACTCACGCGGCGTCAATGCTACCAAACTTTCCATCGGCAAGCCCGATTTCTCCACATCCGTAATTAATTCTTTGGTATTAAAACCAACCGCCAGCATTAAGTCCGGCGCCAGCTGGTGCGCCATCCTGGCCTCACCGATCGAGTAACATATAAGCACTGACTTGCTGATGTTACCTGTCGATTTCAGCATTTCCACGGTTTTGCGAATGTTGGTTTCCGGCTTTTTATCGACGATTAAAATCAAATTTTTGGTTTTGCTCCAAGTCAGCAATTCCTGAAATGTAGGTATTGGATATTCCGTCACCGTACCCTGGGAATCTTTCAGCTTCAACTGGCTCGCGTCTTCCCAATACATTTTGCTGAGCAGCCCTTTTCCGTTTGTTTTAAGGCTCAGATCGTCGTCGTGAGAAATGACCAGCAGGCCGTCGGCAGTAGTTCTTACATCGAATTCCAGCATGACGCAGGGGACTTGCTCGTAGGTTCTTTCAAATGTCGCCATGCTGTTTCCCGGAAAACCATCTTCGGTACCGCCCTGGTGCGCCATAATGATCGGCATTGACCTATTTGCGGGTTTCAGATAAGCTTTTAATGTTCCGGTTTTGGTAAAATTACAGGGACCGATATTTTTCTGGGCAAATGTCATGTGCATCGCAATCACGCCGGATGCGATGAGTAAGGCTGTTTTTAGCTTCATAAATATTGATTTTACTCGGAGACCTTTTCTTTTTTCAAAATCGATTCCATCCCCGCACGGTAACCCTCAATGATGAGCCTGGAAATGTCGTCGGAATTGAAACGCTGCAAATCCAGGAATAGCGGCGCATTCGGCCGGATTACGATCAGTTTCATAGGCTTACCCCGCAATGTTGATCTATCGACGTACGACTCGGCCCAGCCAATGTTATTGTTCACGATCTGGTTCACCGTAATGTCCCGCACGCGCTCGATTAAGGTGATCAGGTTTCGGGTATTCAGTTCTTCGGGTTGATATAATAAAGGTGAGTGGCAGGCGATCAGCACAATTTCCGTCGCGCCGTCCTCGATTGCCTGGCGGATCGGCGCTACCTCTCGCAGACCGCCGTCGAGGTAAAGCTGGCCTTCGATTTCTATGGCGGGCATCAGCATCGGGATGGATGAGCTGGCATACATAAAGTCCACGTAATGCTTGTCCGAGGTCGATACATATTTGATTTCGCCGCTGCCTATGTTCACAGCGCCTACTTTCACTTTGACGGGTGTATTAGCTAAATGGTCATCGCTCAAATGTTTGCGGATCAGCTGGTGGAGTGGGAGCGGGTCCACAATGCCATCGAACCGGCTCATTAATGTGTTCATGCCCAGCATGACGCGCGAGCGGAGCATAGAAATGTCCTGGGGCTGGGTAATGTTCTTGATCCAGAATTCGAGCAGCCGGCGGCTGGCCAGCGACCATTTTACCTCTTTATTTTCCTCCATCTGCCTGCCGGCTTCGTTGGCCAAAAAAGTGGTATTCAATGCGCCGACGGAAATTCCGTAAATCATTTCAGGCTCAAACCCGTTTTCCAGCACTGCCTGGATCACGCCAACCTGAAAAGCGCCTTTCATAGATCCTCCCCCGAGGACGAGTGCTTTCATTTGTTAATAATTGAATGATTGAATGTTGACTCCTCTCACCCTTTCTCTTAGCCATAATCTTAAACATTTTCGGACTAAAATTGGTATAAACAGAAGATTTTATTCCAAATTTGAGAATCCGACTTCAGAAGTGTTCCAAATACAAACTGTATACCTGCGCTCACCAAAAGTCCTTTTAATATCAGGGGGAAATTTGTTGCCCCTAACATTCATATGACCCTTTCAATAAAGGATATTCAGGCGCCGATCTCCGATGAAATGAAGGCCTTCGAGCACAAATTTCGTCAGTTTATGAAAAGTGATGTAATGCTGCTGGACCAGATTATGAATTACATCATTCGCCGGAAAGGTAAGCAGCTGCGTCCCATGTTTGTCTTTTTATCCGCCGGCGTTTGCGGCAACATTACCGAGTCGACACACCGGGGCGGGGCTTTGATAGAACTTTTGCATACTGCCACATTGGTCCACGACGACGTGGTGGACGACTCCAACTACCGCCGCGGCTTCTTCTCCGTCAATGCTTTATGGAAAAATAAAATCGCTGTGCTCGTAGGAGATTACCTGCTTTCCCGCGGCCTGCTTTTATCTGTTGATCATCAGGAATTTGACATTCTTAAAATCGTCTCGACTGCCGTACGGGAATTGAGTGAGGGTGAGTTATTACAAATTGAAAAAGCGCGGAGACTGGACATTAATGAAGAGGTATACTACCAGATTATCCGCCAAAAAACCGCGTCGTTGATCGCCTCCTGCTGTGCTGTGGGTGCAAGCTCGGTGGGAGCGGGCGAGGAGATGGTCAAAAGAATGCATGCATTTGGAGAGAAAGTCGGTATGGCATTCCAGATCAAGGATGATCTTTTTGATTATGGTGAAGACGAGATCGGAAAGCCGCTGGGGATTGATATCAAGGAAAAGAAAATGACATTGCCGCTCATTTATGCCTTAAATCGCGCTCCCTGGCTGGAAAAACGTCGGATCATCAACATTATCCGCAATGAAAGTCACAAACCCAAAAAAGTGACGGAAGTAATTGACTTTGTGAAACAATCTGGTGGGCTGCAATACGCGCAGGAGGTCATGCAGCGGTATGTGGAAGAAGCCCGCAGCCTGCTCGCCGATTTTTCCGATTCCCCGCACAGAAGATCGCTCGAACAACTCGTTCAGTACACGATCGAGCGTAGCAAGTAACATTTACAGATCACATAGCAAATTCTTTTTTATATAAGTAAGTATAATAATATGACTAAGCTCTTAGTTGTATAATTATCAACTTAGTTATCTAGCTATGAGACTTCCTGCAACCATCTTACTCACGCTGATTTTCCAGGTATCCTTCGCCCAGATGCGCGTGATCTGGCAAAAAGATCTGAAAACCGAGGGTATCGATCACCTAAAACTTACCCAGCAGTTCGACGGACCCAATACCGGATTCACCCAGCCCGTTTTAGACCAGTTTGGAAAAACCATGGATGCCACTTTTCCGCCAAAATTTAATGCGGGAATTATGGTTTTTGCCCAGTTTTATATCAATGTCTCGGGTACGATAGATTATCTGATATTGGACCTGCAAGCTGAGGAGGGCTATAACATGGATTCGCTGAGAAACCATGCAACCGATTCTTTCCGAAAGAATCTGGAAGGGTGGAAGTTACCCAAGGCGCCCGAAAAGCCTTTTTTTCTGGCGACTATGCGACAGGTAGGGAAGCAAATTATCCGGCGGGAAGTAAAGAAATCGGATAGTGCGGTGATCGATGTAAAAACGGCTATCGCGATCCGGGACACATTGAAGATCAAGTATCTCTATCTCAATCAGCTGGAATTGACAGCGTTGCCGAATGTGATTTACCGTTTTCCAAACCTGACGGAGCTTCACCTTGGTGGCAATGAATTCAAGGAAGCGTCGATCGATCTAAGAAGGTTTCCGAGGCTCAAACAGCTGCACCTGCAAAACAACGAGCTTACAAACAAGAGCCTCAAATTAACCGAAAGTTCGTCGCTGGGCCTTCTGAATTTGAAGGAGAATAAATTTACTGACGTCCCCGATGCCGCGCGGAAATGTAAGAAGCTGGAAAGTCTCTGGCTCGGTGGAAATGTGCTAACCGGACTTTCAAACGCCAGTTTTAAAGGTTTTAAAAGACTCCGCGACCTGAATTTTTACAAATCTGACATTGCTATTTTACCCAAAGGTATCAAGAAACTGCGGAGGCTGGAAGTGCTGGATTTGTATTACAACAAGCTGGAAACATTACCCAAAACAATCACAAAGTTGAAGCGCCTGACACATTTCGCGGTGTCGTATAATCAGATCGCGGCGCTGCCGGAAAAGATCAGCCGGCTGAAAAATGTGCATACCCTGTACGCGCACCACAATCATCTGAGCAATTTGCCTGATAACATTGTGCAAATGAAAAACCTGCGGATCCTGGATCTCGGCTACAACTGGTTTACCAATTTCCCGCCTGAGCTGACGGCTTTTACCAACTTGCAGGAGCTGGATCTTTCATCCAATAACTTCCCTGAATTTCCGGAGCAGCTTTTGAAGATTAATCAGCTGGAAAAACTGTATCTCCGCGGCAATCCTTTTGTGACCGAAAATACCGAGAAAAAGTACGGCCAGCAGCTGGGTTTGCTGAAAAGCAAGAACATTGAAGTGTTTTATTAAAACTTACAAATTCAGCCAGTAAGTAAATTTCAACACGATCGCGCGGTTTTTAACACGCATGTTTTCAGGCAAATAGTTGTCGGTGTAGACGATAAACAAATCAGAAGCCGGTTTGTAGCGCCACTGCAAACGTGCATTCAGGTTAATGTTATCGGCCTGGTTGTTGTACTGCATGAATGTCGTGAAAAACAGCGAGTTGGTGAATGTTACATCCACCCGTGGGCCAACGAGCCAGAGCTGCGTGCGCTTCCAGGGCTCGGGAAGGCGGATATCATTGTAGTTGGCGGCCATCGTGATCGCTACATAAGGCTGGACGCGGTAGCCGAGCTCAGCCCGCAGGTTGTTCCGGTGACCGTTTTGGTAATAACCTCCAAAAAGTCCGGAAGCGAGAAAAGTCAGGCTATTTTGTGGACCTGAAACAATGTCAAAACCTGCTGATTTCCACTTATGTTCGCTGCCGGTTGGTAATCTGTCTTTGCCAAGGTTGGTCGGGTCAAAAGGGCTTAGCAGGCGGACGTAATTTTCGGCCCCGTAAACCGAAATCGTCGCGCGGTTGATGAAGTTAATGTTGTAGGAAAGGATAAACTCTCGGTCGCTGAGGTCGAATTTTTTGTCCCAATACGTATTGTTGACTAGCTTCGGGCCGTGGCTGATGATCCTCGGATCTTTGATAAAAAACAGGTAACCCACATTCGGGCTGATCTTGTAGTAACCCATCCGCACCGCATTTGGTACATATCCGACTTCTGCGTTATAATTTTTTCCAACATATTCGTGCTGCCACTGCCAGAAGAAATTAGCCCGGTTGAATTTCAGATCGGCTGCGTGCGTGAAATCGTCTCCCGACTTTCCAGGGGTAAATGATTTTAAAACCATCACTTTTCCCGTCCATAAATTTTTCGCGCTCGCGAGGTTGAATTCGGCCCCAATGTTGCGGTTATAGCGGTTTGTAGCGGCGTGGCGGTCGAGCGAATAGTTGGTTGCATCTTTATTGACAAAAATAAAGCGGACATTCGAGCGGGCGAGAAGCTGCCGCTGTAATGCAAAAACGGCGTAGTTATTTCTTGGCGTCAACGTATCGGAAGAGCCGGTTTGCACATCGAGAACCCCGATCCGCCAGTTTTTATTGATCTTTCCGCTCATCCTCGCACCAAACTGGATCGGTACCCCCAAACCAATGCGCCGGGAGAAAAAAGGGCGAATGGTAGCGTACCCGAAGTTGGCGAAAAGGTCAGCGTTTTCGAGAAAAAACTGTCGCCGCTCCGGAAAGAAGAGCTCGAAACGGTTGAGGTTGGTTTGTTGTACGTCAACATCGACCTGAGAAAAATCAGGGTTTACTGTTAAATCCAGGTTCAGCGAAGGCGTCAAGCCGATCTTTACATCGCCACCCACAGTAGGTTTATATTTCGCCGGCGTATCGTTAACGTGGTCTTTCGTCATTTTCATCGCGGCATAAGGGATCACCGAAATGTTCGGACCGGGATTGGGCGGCGGAACGTCCCAAACCAGCACGCCGGTATAAGCCAGCGAAGCCGACGGAAATTGCCGCGGCACCGGCGCCCAGGATGATTTCTCAGAAATGGTCAGATCCTGGCGACTGAAATTGATCCCCCAGCGCGTAATCCCCGGTTTGTAGCGGATACTTTTAAAGGGAATCGCAGCTTCCCAAACCCATTTATCATCATCGTTTTTAACAGAACTCACCCACTTATTATCCCAGCTCAGATCCACCGTACCGCCATCGCCCTGCTGCCCGTCCCAGGGAGCGCCGGCTGCATTGGCACCGAATGAAAAACCGTTCGTTTTGTCGTCAAATGTGTCCATGAAAAGCAGGAAGTTGTCATTTTTTCCAAATGAAAAATCCCTTTTCAGTGACTCGACTACCAGCGAACCTTTGATGACTTTGTGGTTGATAACCAGAATGTAAAGGTTGTTTTTATCGTAGCAAAGTTTCACATCCGTGAGCGACCTGGAAAAGCTGGTGTCCATCGGCGTGATCATGAAAAAATCCTTGGCGGTTTCGGCAGCATTCCAGGCCGGATCGTCACCGATACCGTCGACGGTCAGCGGAGAAACCGCCTCGTGGATGTGGTATTGGTAGCTTTCGTTGGGTTTTTGTGCAAAACCTTTTAAAATAATGAGGCAAAAAAAGAGTGGGGTCAGGGTAAAAATTCGGCGCACTTGGATCGGGTATAGGGGTGTCAGGGAATGTAATGTTACGCTTGCTCGCGCTTGAACCAGCGGGCGTCGGCGTAAAATGTGCCGAAAGGAACCAGCGAGGCAAAGAAGGAGAGTATTGATTTTTTAAAAGGCCAGCTTTTTTCGATTGCAACCTGCACCAGGAGAATCACAAATAAAACAAACAGTACGCCATGCGCCATACCCACCACGCGAACCGCCTGCGGAAGTCCGGCGAGATATTTGAGCGGCATTGCAATGCCTAACAGAACCAGGAATGAAACACCTTCCATAAAAGCCACGATACGGAAACGGCCGAGGCTGGATTTGATCAGTTCGGAAATCATTGGAGAGTACTAAGAAATGAAAGTGATTGATTGTAAAGATACATATTAAAAAAGGTCCAGTTGAAAACTGAACCCTTTGTTTTAGACCGTCTGAACCTTCGGCTTTACTTTCGCCTGGCCGGTAGGTTGATTTTCCTTGTTTCGCATTTTGATAAATTCCTTGAAGCGCCGCACCGTCGCCAGGATGAAACCGATTACGAGCACGAATGTGCCTAGCCAGAGAATGTTGATCAGTGGCTTTTCAGTGGCTTTCATGACAATGAAATCGCGCTGGGTGGTATTGACGCCAAATGTGAATTTGCCGGTCTGCGGGTTGATTTCCTGAAACTGGATGCGCATGCCCAATTCGTTGCTGACTTCCGGTTTGCGCGCCACCATCCGGTCGCGGATCACAAAAGATGGGGTGATGACAAATTCTTTATCATTATCAAGAATGCGGATAATCGCTTTCACGGCCGCATCGCCTTCATTCAGTTTTACACCTTCCACATCGTCTGTCCTGACAACATTATCAAGAATCGCTACGTAGTCATTCACGAAAAAGGTATCCCGCAGGTTGACCGTGAAATTTTCGGTCTGGCTCCAAACCGGCTCCGCATTCGGGTTGGTTACCATGGAAACGTAGGTGTACAAGTCCTTATCCACTTTCCGCTGAATGTCCGGCGACGAAACGATCCCGCCCATTCTCGGATTCAGCTGAACACGCGGGAATAAGGTAAATATCTTGCCAGAAGGCTCGCGGTAATCGATTTCGTAGTAGAAGTTTTCAGGGAAAATCTCAATGGTATCTCCCTTTGAATTGTATTTCTGGTTGTTCACCACAATGTCGCGCAAGGCTACCGCGTGGAAATCACCTTCCACAATGTCTACCCAGCTTTTCGGAATGTAGCCCGGAATGTGGCGCGGCTCCACCCGTACATCGCGCCAGGTAAGCATGTAGTCGCCCATTTTTTCGGGCTTATTGAGCCAGAGGGTGATGTTTTCCTTGTTTTCCTTATTGTCGTTGTTGGTAAATTCCTCGCTCCGGGAAATCATCAAGCCCGAATTATTGATCGAAACGACTTTGGTATAAGCCGAAGAAAACAGGATCCCAACCAGCATCAGCGCCACGCCAATGTGCGTAATCGCGCCACCGGAGAGGTTATAGTTACCACGGATAATGTTCAGTAAAATGGTACCGTTGGCGACAATCGCAAAAATCGAGGTAGTGAGCAAGACAATGTATTGAATGTCCTTCACGCCTTTGAAAGTGATCACCGCCGCGCTGATCAATAAAGTGATTAAAAGCGGATTGTATAAAGCCTGCAAGTTGCCTTTACCCACTCTTTTCCACCAGAAAAACTGCCCGATACCAGTCAGGACAATGATCAGGGAGAAAAACCATAGCTGGAATTTATTATAATGCCCAACCTGATCGGCTGGCAATGCCATGTTCAAAACAGTACCAAATGCTTCCGCGATTTTATTGTAAACCGGGATCGAAGTGGTGGCCAAAATCTGGAATCCGGAAAGACAAAGTACGGTGGCACCGATGAAAATCCAGAATTCCTGGGAGTATGTCGAAACTTCTTCTTCGTCGGTCGGCAACATTTTCCAGCGGTAAACCAGCAAGCCGATCGCCACGACAGTAAATGTTCCCAGGTAAATCAAAAGCTGACCCGAAAGTCCTAAATCTGTAAATGAGTGTACCGAAGCATTTCCCAAAACCCCGCTCCGGGTCATGAATGTGGAGTAGAGGATGAGGATAAATGTGGCGATCGTGAGAATAAAGGCCGTTTTTAATGCCGTCGCATTTCTCCGACCGATGATCATCGTATGCACCGCCGCTACCAAAACCAGCCAGGGTACGATAGAAGAATTTTCCACGGGATCCCAGTTCCAGTAGCTGCCGAAGTTCAATGTTTCATAAGCCCAGTAGGCGCCCATTAAAATACCCACACCCAAGACCATGGAAGAAAACAAAGCCCAGGGCAAAGCAGGACGAATCCACTCCTGAATTCTTTTAGTCCACAAACCGGCGATCGCGAAGGAAAAAGGAATCAATGTTGTAGCGAACCCGAGGAAAAGGGTAGGCGGGTGGATCACCATCCAGTAGTTCTGCAAAAGGGGGTTCAAACCGTTCCCGTCTTTTGGAATAAAATTCGGGTCCATTTTATAAACCGGCAGGTCGGGCATTACTTCTTTTAAAAGCAAAAATGGCGTCGAGCCGATTTTCAGGTCAAGTCCGGGGATAACAACGCCCAGAATCATGGAAGTCAGAAAAGCCTGCACCAAAGCAAAAACCGTCATCACCGGCGCTTCCCAGGAGCGGTTTGTGAAGATTAAAACACAACCTAAAATGGTATTCCAGAAGATCCAGAGCAAAAAGCTACCTTCCTGATCCTGCCAGAAACTGGAAATGGTATAACCCGTCGGCAGAGAAAGTGAGGAGTTTTTCCAGGCGTAATGATATTCAAAATAATGGTTTCCAATGATCCAGTACAGCGAGAAAACAATCCCGATCACCGCCGCTACGTGAATGTAAAATACGATCCGCGCGAATTTCTTCCAGGTCAATGTTTCTTCAACAGTCCCACCTGCGAGCGCGCCCCGGGCAATGCCGGATTTGAAATAAGCAAATGTTGCTACGAGGGCTGTAACAAATGCAATGATGATCAGCAGGTGTCCTGCACTTCCTATCGTACTGTGGATCATGATTTTGCAGCAGTATGTTCAGTGGTTTCCATTTTGCCGTTCTCATATTTGGAAGGGCATTTCATCAATATTTTCTCAGCGGAAAAAGTCCCGTCCTTGATTTTTCCCACCACCACTACCTGCTCGGATTTGTCAAAATCCTGTGGTTTGGAGTTCCTGTAAATGACTTGCTGCTCCACATTATTATTGTCTACCAATGTGAAAACGAAATAGTTGGGGTCGATCTCGGGCTGGTATTTCATATCCACGATCTGCCCCATACCGTCTTTTTTGAGTTTCCCTACCACGTGAATGCTCTCATTGTCGCCATCCTGCGCCATTTCTTTGGCTTTGGTAAAATCAACATAAGTACTGGCATCGCCGGCGGTAGAAACAATGATACCAATCGCCACGGCGATGATCACTAACCCGAAAATTTGTATCTTCTTCATGGTGGATTACTTGATATTTAAATCTTTTTCAATCTTTTTCAGCTTCGAATCAATCCGCAGCATATTCACTGCAATCCCTGCAAAAATGACGGCTACCACTGCGACAACCACCCAGATTTTGCCATCTGCACGCAGCTTGTCGGCCATTTCAACGGAATCTCCCGCTGCCTGCGCAAACAGGTTTTCACTTAACAAAAGAAGGATGAGCAAAAGGGGATATATTCTTTTCATTGTATTTTGAACCAACTAATTCGTAACGAAATTTTAACTTAAAATGTTTGGGTTTCTTCTCTCACACGGTTAATCCGCTTCATTCTGATCCTTAATTCGGCCAGCCAGAGTCCAAGCAAAATGTAACCGATCACCGCCGGATAGAATACTTTCCGAATATTGTTATCGAAATCGTAAGAGCCGAATGTGCTGTTACCGCCGCTACCCGGGTGAAGTGAATCCGTCAGTCTTGGGAGAATGTAAATGATCGGGATAAAAACGGCAAATGCAAAAATGTTGTAAACCGAAGAAATCCGCGCGCGGCGCTGCTCATCTTCAAAAGAAGTCCGCAGTAGCAGGTAGGCCAGGTAAATCAGGATACCGACGGCTGCACCATTGAGTTTTGGATCATTCGGCCAGGGATCGCCCCAGGTATAATTGGCCCAGATAGAGCCGGTTAGGCAGCCCAGGATCCCGAAAAAGATAGCAGATTTCGCCAGCTCACTCGCAATGTCGTCGTCGCCGATTTTTCCTTTATTCAAATATTTTACCGAAAATATCATCGAGACAAACAGCAGGAATGTCATCGCCAGCCAGAGCGCTACGTGGTAGTAAGTATTGCGGATACTTTCATTGATGATAGCAAGGTGGGGTACAGGCCCCATAAATCCCATCACGATCACGTAAAAAATGATCACAATGCACAGGATTTTCCACCAGATCTTTCTCATTTTTAATCTTTTACTTTAAAAAACAAATCGGCCTTTCAGCTTCTCCACAAATAAGGAAAAAGCAAAAAGCTCAGGGTTATTACTATGAGATCAATGGATAATAGTGTGCTGATTTCGTCCGAGCTGACCGACCAGTCGAGCCCGTCCAATGCATTTTTCGACAATTTGATCGTCATTAAAAGCATGGGCAAAATGATTGGAAAACTGAGTACCGCCATCAAGGTGGCGCTGTTATCGGCCTTGGAAGCAATGCCGGCTACCAATGTTAACACCGAGGCAAAACCCAGGGAGGCGAGTAAAATGCAGATCGCAAATAACGTCATATCACCCACCGGATTGCCCATCACAAATGCATAGAAAATAAATCCCATCGTCGACAACATGATCATAATGAACGAGTTGTAAACGATTTTGGAGATAATAATGGCCTGCGGGCTGCAAAGATTGTAGTAGTATAAAAGCCGGCCGTAGCGTTCCTGAGAAAAACTTTTAGCGATGGCATTGACCGCTGTGAAAAGCAAAATGATCCAGAATAAGGTGTTCCAGACGATCGGGGTAAGCTGGTTTCTGCGTAGGTTGAAGCTGAGATAGCAGACAAAAACGGTGCTGACAACATATAGTAACATTCCGCTCAGCGCATATTTCTGACGCCATTCCAATGTTACTTCTTTCCAGATAAGGGTCTTGATCTCGTTCAAAATACTGGATCGCCTATCGGCAGTCGGCTTCGGTTGAGGAAGGAAGATCCAGGCGTTTACCAGAGACCTTCAAAGCTGCAAAAATACGATGGAAAGCCTCAGGAAAATAATAAAACGGAAAGGTTTTTAACTGACCGGCGTCACCATTTGAAGAATTCGAAAAGCGAATGTTTGATTTCCGGCAAGAGAATGCTTTATTTGTAGCTTAAATAAACTGAGTCTAAATAAGAGCGTATGTCAGCCCATACAGTTTCCAAACTTCGAAAAGGCGAGAAAGGGGTCATCAAATCGTTTTCAGATCAGGCTATGTCGCTCAAATTGCTGGAAATGGGATGTCTGCCGGGCTGTGAGGTGCGGCTGGATGCCATCGCGCCTTTCGGCGATCCGATATGTATCAATGTAGGTGGATGTTATAGTTTGTCGTTGCGGCTCAATGAGGCGTCGGTTATCGAGTTAGAGTAGGGTACGTTCCGTTTACAAGCTTTTCCATTGAAACAAGGAAATATAAAAGTTGCGCTGGTAGGTAACCCGAATGCCGGCAAATCCACATTATTCAATTCCCTCACCGGTTTACGTCAGAAAACCGGAAATTTTCCGGGTGTCACCGTAGAGAAAAAATCAGGAACATTCCGGATCGCAGGCATCGATGCTCCCGTTACATTGGTCGACTTGCCGGGAACTTACAGTATTTATCCCAAATCAAAAGACGAGGCGGTGGTCATGGATATCCTGGCCAACCCCAAACATCCCGATTTTCCGGACGTGGTGATCGTTGTTGTCGATGCCTCGAACCTGCAAAGAAATCTCCTGCTTTTCACCGAAGTTAGCGACCTGGGGCTTCCCTGCGTGATGGCATTGAATATGCTCGATGTGGCGCAGAGCATGAATTTAACGGTGAGTGCGGTGCAGCTTGCCATGCAGCTGAATGTGCCGGTAGCCAGCATCAATGCCCGGACGGGTGTGGGAATCGACAAGCTCAAAGAGGCGGTGAAACAACTTTTAGAGGTGCAGAAAAAGCCGGAGCTGCGGTATTTTTATGAGCCCAAAAAAGAGGAAATTGCCCTGATAGGGGAGGTGAAGCAAATCTATAATCTTCAAAATGACTACGTAGCGCTGCAATATGTCTGTCAGCACGATAATTTTTCCTTTCTGGAACAACCCGCACGGACAAGGCTGGATAAGTTGATTGAAAAGTACGGTTTCGATGAAAATCATTTTCTCGCCACCGAAACCGTTGCGCGGTATGAGAAAATCAAGCCGATTGTTTCCAAAGCCGTAAAATCTTCCGGCGCTACCGAGCAGCCTTACTGGACGCGCAAGCTGGATAGTATTTTGCTTCACCGGGTTTGGGGATATGTGATTTTTGCGCTGGTTTTACTGCTTGTTTTTCAGGCTATTTTCAGCTGGGCTACATTCCTGAGCGATATTGTCGATGGCGGCGCGGCGCAGGGTATCGAGTGGGTCAAATCTGTTTTGCCGGAAGGTGTTTTAAATGATCTTATTACCGACGGAATCCTGGCCGGCGTAGCAGGTATCATTGTATTCATACCGCAGATCGCGATCCTTTTTGCATTGGTTTCCATTTTGGAGGAATCGGGTTATATGGCGCGGGTGATGGTGATTATGGATAAATTAATGCGTCGGTTCGGGCTAAATGGCCGCAGCGTGGTGCCGTTAATTTCCGGCGTAGCCTGCGCAGTTCCAGCGATTATGACCACCCGCAGCATCAGCAGCCGGTACGAAAGGTTGCTGACGATATTGGTCACACCATTAATGAGCTGCTCCGCGCGCCTCCCGATATATACGATCCTGATCGCGCTGGTGGTACCCTCTACCCAGGTTCTGGGTTTTTTCAGCTTGCAGGGGCTGGTTTTGTTCGGATTATACTTCCTCGGACTTTTTGGCGCGCTGGCATCGGCGTGGCTGCTTTCTCTTTTTATTCCAAGAAACGAGCCGAGTTATTTTATGCTCGAAATGCCTTCCTACAAGCTGCCGCGCTGGGGACATGTCGGTTTTATGATGTATGAAAGTGTGAAATCTTTTGTCCTGGAAGCCGGAAAAGTAATTATGGCGATATCGATCGTGCTCTGGGTGCTGTCATCTTATGGCCCTGGCGATCGGATGAAAAAGGCTGAGCAAACTACTTTGACAAAAATGTCAAATGCACCGCAGGAAGAAGTGGATGCAGCGGTAGCTTCCGCCAGACTGGAAAATTCTTACGCCGGACAATTCGGACATTTCATCGAGCCGGTGATCCGACCGCTGGGCTATGACTGGAAAATCGGCATCGCTTTACTGGCATCTTTTGCCGCCCGGGAAGTTTTCGTAGGTACCATGGCGACGATTTACAGCATCAGCGGAGATTCGGAAGACGTCCCGACTGTGAAGCAGCGACTTTTGCAAGAGAAAGATCCCGAAACCGGCGCCCCGATGTTCTCCGCAGCCGTATGCGCGTCACTCTTAATGTTCTACGTCTTCGCCATGATGTGCATGAGCACCATCGCCGTAGTCTACCGCGAAACCCACGGCTGGAAATGGCCTTTGATACAGCTGGCCTACCTCATGGTACTGGCATATGGGGCGGCTTTTGTGGCTTATCAATTGTTTAGTTGAAACAGAGGTATGTCGGCAGATGTTAGTTTGCCCTTACTTTCCGATAGCTGGATAGCAGCATCAAGATCAACTTGTATATCCAAGTTGAAGTGACTTAGACTAACATTCTTAGGCATATCTTTTACATAGAAAACCTCATCTCGCTTGTTGACCAAGCTCTTTCTTTTTTTGTCTTTAAATGCCATAGCAAAAAGTAACATTAAAATTTACCAGCCCAAACAATCAACAACGTCCGAGGCAATCAACGCACTCTGACCCTTCCTTTCCGCTGCCCTATCCCCGGCCAATCCATGCTGATAAACTGCCAAAACTGCCGCATCAGCAGGTTCATATTTTTGGGCTAAAAGTGCTGTTACTATCCCCGTCAAAACATCGCCTGTGCCGCCGGTAGCCATGCCTGGATTTCCGGTGGAGTTGAAATGTACTTCGCCGGAGGGCAGGATTACAGCAGTATTTGCACCTTTCAGGCAAATGATAACTTTGTGTTTTTTAGCGAAATCCCGGGCTATTTCCAGTCTTTTGTATTCATTTTCGCTGTCGCCCGCCAGTCGCTGAAATTCCTTTGGGTGCGGGGTTAAAACGGTATTTTCAGGGAGCTTCTCATATAATGTTTGATCCTGAGATAACAGATTCAATGCATCCGCATCGATCGCCAGCGGCGCTTTTACGATTTCGAGCAGGCTTTTCAACATTGCCGCCGTTTTGGAGTCCTGCCCGATTCCGGGCCCGATACCGATCGCAGAATAGCTGTCGAGCTCGGGCAATGCTGTATTATGTTTTGGATCGCTATCTGTAATCGCCATCGCCTCCGGGATGGAAATTTGAATGATCTCATAGCCACATTCCGGCAAATGCATGGTCAGTAGACCGACGCCAGAGCGTAAACAAGCTTTTCCGGACAAAACCGCCGCGCCCATTTTACCATAACTCCCCGCAATCAGCAGCGCGTGGCCGAATGTGCCTTTGTGCGAGAATTTTTCCCTGGGTTTAATGATCGCCTCCGCAGCTTTTTTATCCGTATAATAAAAAGGTGTCTCCGCATTTTGGATGAAATCTCCATTCAAACCGATATCCACCACAAACCACTCTCCCGTAAACTTGGCATTCTGTGGCAGCATGAAGGCCAATTTGGGAAGCTGAAATGTGACCGTACAATGCGGTTCAATGATGATATCTTCCTTTTGATTAGGCTGATCGGCATACAAGCCGCTCGCAATGTCAATGGAAATCAGCTTATTGGGCAGCGCATTTAACTTTTTTATTATTTCTGCTAGAAAACCTTCAACTGGCCTTGACAAACCTGAACCGAGCAGCGTGTCAATGCAAACGACATTAGGCGTGACCTCTGGGAAGTCATCGACCGACGATAATGTTTGCGCTTTTAAATGTGCATCCAGCCTGTCGAGGTTACTTTTAAAATCTTCCGAAGCGTGATCTGTGTAATTGATAATAGAAACCGAAACATCGTAGCCCTGAATGCTGAGGATCCGAGCCACGGCCAGTCCATCGCCGCCATTATTTCCTTTTCCGCAAAAGATATGTACCGGTCTGGTGTTGACAAAATGATTGGTAAACCATCCCACAAATGCATTCGAGGCGCGTTCCATCAAATCGAGCGAAGATATTGGCTCGTTTTGGATCGTGTAGGCGTCGAGTTCACGGATCTGTGTGACATTCAATATTTTCATTACGCTTCTGCTTTTACTTAAAGGGAAAAAATCTTAGCTTTGCACTCGTTTTCGCAAAGGCTGTTTTGAATGAAGGGGCGTCACCCCATCCGCTGGAAGCAAGCTATCATTTTAATCCATAAAAAGCACTCGTCATGAGCGAACTTATTAAACTCGTTGAAGCTACGATTGAAAATCGTAAATCCGAGTATCCTGACTTTGGGTCAGGCGACACGATCAATGTACACGTTAAGATCCGTGAAGGTAACAAAGAGCGTATCCAGCAATTTCAGGGTACTGTTATGCAACGTCGCAATCTTAGCGGAAGCGGAGAGACTTTCACAGTGCGTAAAATTTCGAACGGTATCGGTGTGGAACGTGTTTTCCCGATCCTTTCGCCAAGTATCGCAAAAATCGAATTGATTCGTCGCGGTAAAGTGCGTCGCTCACGTTTGTTCTTCTTACGTGGCCGTCAAGGCAAAGCCGCTCGTATTAAAGAGCTTAAAGTTTCGAAATAAGAAATTTCTTTTTCGGAAATTCCATTTCGGACAAAAATTTAAAACCCTGCAAGTGATTATTTCTGGCAGGGTTTTGTTGTTTCTGGGTATTCGCTTTTTTTGTTGTTACAATTGGCTTTTAGTGCTCAGCTTTTTCAACTCGTAGCATTGACTTCATTTTATGAAAATCACATTCTTTAAATACCAGGGCACCGGCAATGATTTTGTCATGATAGACGACCGCGACCAAAGCTTTCCGGTTTCGAAAGAACTCATCGCATCGATCTGTCACCGCAGGTTTGGCGTTGGCTCCGACGGATTGATCCTTTTGCAAAATGCGGAAGGTTATGATTTCAGGATGGTGTATTTCAATGCGGACGGCGGAGAAGGAAGTATGTGCGGGAATGGTGGCCGCTGTGTTGTTCGTTTTGCGAATGATCTGGGCCTGTTTTCTGATCATACCAAGTTCATCGCGGTGGACGGAGAACACGAAGGAACGGTTTCCGGGGACGTGATCCGGTTGAAAATGTCGGGTGTAAAAGATGTGCAGCGCTACGAAGATTATGATTTCCTCAATACCGGCTCGCCGCATTATGTTACTTTCGTTGACCAGGTGGACGAGGTGGATGTGGTCAACATTGGCAGCGAAATCCGCTACGGTTCGATTTACGGGCCTCAGGGCGGTACCAATGTTAATTTTGCGGAGATCATCGAAGAAAATCACCTGAGCGTGCGGACCTACGAGCGCGGCGTGGAAGATGAAACATTCAGCTGCGGTACCGGCGTTACTGCTTGCGCACTGTCAGCCAGTTTGCGGAATGACTGGCAAAGCCCGATCACGGTTGAAACGATTGGGGGAACATTGGAAGTAGCTTTTCAACAAAATGCAAACGGTGAATTTGACGACATTACGTTGATTGGCCCTGCGGTCCGGGTTTTTGAAGGTGTGCTCGATACTACTCCGACTCGATAATTCCGCCTTTTACGTGGAAGATCTTTTTGTCAATCCACTCCGGTATGCGGCAATAATCCATCGCCGCTACCTTACTTCTTACACCATTGGTACAAATCACAATGATGGTGTTATAAGAATCTAGTAAGCCTCTTTTTTCGCGGATTTCTGCCAAAGGAATGTTGATCCCGCCTTCATTAAATTCTTCAAATTCCCAGACTTCCCGTACATCTACCAATACTGCATCTGGCTCCGCAGCAAATGTTACGGCGGTTTTCAGGTCGATATCTGCGTAGGTATTTTTCATTTTGGATAAAAAATTACCGGATATTTTTTCAAATAACCGGTAATGTAAAAAGCTAAATGTACTAGCGCAGAGAATACGGATGATCATTCACGACCGGGATATTCTTGGCAATCAGCTTGTGGATATCTTTCAGAAAAACCCTTTCATCTCGATCACAAAATGAAAACGCAATACCTTTCGCCCCGGCACGACCTGTCCGGCCGATACGGTGCACGTAAGTTTCCGGAATGTTCGGGATTTCGTAGTTGATCACATGTGTCAGATCGTCCACATCAATACCCCTCGCCGCAATGTCCGTCGCTACCAAAACCCTGGTAGTCTGGCTTTTAAAATTTTTCAAAGCATTTTGCCGCGCAGTTTGCGATTTATTTCCGTGGATCGCCTCCGAGCTTACGCCCGCTTTTCTGAGTACTTTCACCACTTTATCCGCGCCATGTTTTGTTCTTGTAAAAACCAGCGCAGTAGCGATAGTCTGGTCTTCCAGAATATGCAGTAAAAGCGAGTTTTTATCCGATTTATCCACATAATACAAAGACTGACGAATCGTATCCGCCGTAGAAGAAACCGGGGTAACTTCCACTTTTGCAGGGTTTGTCAGAATAGTGTTAGCTAATGAGACAATCGCGGGAGGCATGGTAGCCGAGAAGAAAAGCGATTGTCTTTTGGCTGGCAAAAGCTTGATCACCTTTTTTACATCGTGCACAAAACCCATGTCCAGCATTCTGTCCGCCTCGTCGAGAACAAAAAATTCTAGCTGGTTTAGTTTCACAAAGCCCTGGTTGATCAAATCGAGCAACCGGCCTGGCGTCGCAATCAGTACATCGATCCCTTTTTGCAAAGCGTCGGTTTGCGGCTTTTGACCTACTCCACCAAAAATAACCGTGTGTTTCACCTGCATATGGCGACCGTAAGCCGCAAAACTTTCCCCGATCTGGATCGCCAGCTCGCGGGTCGGCGTCAAAATAAGTGCGCGGATATGTCTTCTTTCCTGCCTGCCATCCTTAAATTCCTGCAGCAGCTGCAACATTGGAATTGCGAAAGCCGCCGTCTTGCCGGTACCCGTCTGGGCGCATCCCAGCAAATCTCTTTTCTCTAAAATAATGGGGATTGCCTTGGCCTGGATCGGAGTGGGAGTGGTGTAACCTTCTTCTTTCAGAGCCTTTGTAATAGGCTCAATGAGTTTTAAATCTTGAAATATCATTTGTTTTTGATGACTGTTCAAGATCGAATCCAAACAGTCTGATAAATAAAATGGTCTTATGACCGCAAAGATAACAGCACACCTATTTTAAACGTTCAGTGAATATCGTTCCAGCGGTTACAACCCATTGCTTAATTTTGGTTCTTCTACTCATCAACCTATATCTCACTTATGAAAACAATTACTCTTGCTACGCTCTTTTTATTCATTTTTATTTCTGCCCACGCGCAGGATGTCCTTGTCAAAAGGAATGGCGATACCATCGAAGGCAAAGTAATCGAGGTGGGCATTGACCGTGTTTCCTATAAGATCAGTAAGGAGCCTAATGCGGCCGTTTTTGTTATCCGTAAAAACGAATTGAGCCGGATCGAATTTGAAAATGGCCAGACAGTTCTTTTAAATGACCGTTTAAATCTCGGGAGAAAACAGATCAGCAAGCCATCGAATAACGAAGTTTATGGCAGGAGCCAGCTCAATTTTTCACCGTTCAAAGCGCTCGACAGTGGACCTGGTTTTGGTATTAGCTATGAGATCCAGGTGGACAAAAACCAGTATATCGGCATCATTTTGCCACTTACGATGACTTTTCCCGATCGGTACAATTATCTTTTTGATTCAAATGGGAACCGTTCAGAAATGTATTATGTGTCGCCGGGCTTGAAGATTTATCCTTTTTCCCAACACCGGGTAACCTACGCGGTCGGGCCTCAGCTTTTCCTGGGTTATGGTAAAGGTTATTCCAATAACTCCATTTATGATCCCACAACCGGGGGTTACATTCCCAGGACCGGCACGACAAAGAATTTCAGACTGGGTATTCTGGTTAACAATTATGTCAATTTCCAGATCACTCCGAAATTTCAACTTGGTTTAAATGGCGGCCTCGGCTCGCGCTATGTAGATCGCGAAAAAAATGAGTTTGACTCCATCACAAACCGGGGTGGCATTAACATTACCGGGGAGTTCAATTTCAGCCTTGGGTTCCGATTCTGATCTTTTATTTCATTAATCTAAAAACTGGATACCGCAGATATTCCTTCTCGCGGTAGGGTGAATGTTCGTAGATAAAGTCGAGCTGCGCATTTGCGTTTTTTGCAAATTCGGGGTCCGACTTTCTTTTTTCTTCCAGCTGAGTTTTTAGCTCGGAGAATTGGTCCAGCAATTTTTTGGCGAGATCTTCAAAAACATAGCCGGAGTAATGTTCCTTAGCTTGTAAAATGGTATCGAAGAAATTCCATTTGAAAAAAGAATCGACGCCTCTTGGTTCGAGGGTTTCGACAATGTATCGGTTTGTCCACTGATTTACAGGAATATACCAATCACCCTTCTTGAAAATAATTTTCTGCTTTTCTGTCTTCAATGTTACAGAAGTATGCCAGTAATGTCCCTCAAAAGGTTGTATGGGCGTTTCAACATGGTCGATATAATATGTCTCCACTTCCATTTCGGTATCCTTTTCCAGTTGCTTCACTTCCACCTGGTTCAGTTTCATCAGGTCGATAATGTTATGCCACCCTTGCGGAATGACGTAAGCAACCGGCTTGGTCACTTCGTCGAGGGGAACATACGTATCGTAGAAAGGGATTGTTTTGGTAAAAGGCTTCGAGCGATCGTAATGCAATCTGTTTAAGCCACTTACTTCGCTGGGAATGTACTCCGGCTCATACCCTTTGAAATCGATCTGCGTATTTTTTTCTTTATTCACCTGCCAGCTCACCGCAAATTTCTCCTGCGATTTGACCGCTTCTTTCGTCTCTTTTCTGAGTTTTAACAAAGCATTCCGCTGCGCCGCCAAAAACTTCATGTTGCCATGCAGATAAGCATAAGTCGATTTTACGCGCTTATCGTAAGATTTGAGCATGTGCGTCTCGGTCATCACGCCGATGGTATGAAATAATGCAGCATAACCTGTCGAGTAGCGCGGCCAATCGGGGAACTGCACAAAACCTTTGTCCGGCGTCTGGCCCCAGGCATTCACATAAGGTGTGGCCTCGTAACCCGCTTCCTTCAAATGTTTGTACATAAAAGGTAGGAAAACTTCATTGTTATAGTCGCCCAATTTTCCGCCCAGCTTGTCTTTTTGAGCATAATCAAGCGTCATCACATATTGGTAATCTGAACCGTTACTTACGTGGGTATCTGCAAAAAGATCAGGATCCAACTCATGGAAAATTGCAGCGAAACTTCTGGCATTGCGGGTGTCATTTTTGATAAAATCGCGGTTTAAATCATAATTCCTGGCATTTCCCCGAAAACCGTATTCCTCCGGACCTTCCTGATTGGTGCGTGTCGTACTGTTGCGGTTCAAGGCACCGCCAATGTTGTAAAAAGGAATAATCGCCACGACGACGCTATCGAGTTCAGGAAATTTGGCTGGATTGGTTACGATATCCCTGAGCAGCATCATTGAGGCATCAACACCATCCGATTCGCCGGGATGAATTGCATTGTTGATCAGGAGTATAGCCTTGCCCTGTGCCTTTAACTTCTTGATATCAAACTGTTTATTCTTGGAAAACAAAACCAGATGCAGCGGCTTTCCACTGTCTGTCAGCCCTTTTTCGGTCATTTGGATTTGCGGAAAATTCTTCGCTAGCAGCTTGTAGAAAGCAATGCCCTCCTCGTAAGTGGGTGTTTGTTTACCGTCACTGAGCTCAAAGCGGGTTTTATATTGAGCATGTGCCTGGAATGTGAAAATACATAGGAGCAGGAGTAGTGAAAATCTCATATTTTTAAATTAAAACGAAGGCTGGTATTTTTCCATCAGGTAGAGGTACTGCTGGGGCGCGTGGTGTGCGAAAGGATTGACGTCAGAATCAGGAAATTTCTTATAGTACTCTGAATCAGCCCAAAGCATTACCGACGGGCCGGTGCGCATGTAGTTGGAGCTTTTCAGGTAAGCTGGTTTTACATATTCCGGCAGCGATTTCTTTACGATTTTATAGGCAAAATCGCCGAGGTACTTTTCGTAATTCCGCTGGGCCTTCATGCTCGGATTTTTCATTTTTTTGTAAGCATGTTTTAGCGCAATCCGGGTCAGAAGTTTTTGTTTGCCAATCACTTTGTCCATGTTTTTAAAAGGATTGGTTTCATTAAAATCATCCAAAGTTTGCACCGTAAAGGGTACCTCAGGCACCCAGTCCGCTGAATTTACCACATTATAAGCCCACCCGCCGTCGACAATGTGTTCGTATTCGTAGGCAAAATAAGTATTGCCCACTTTCGGGCCCGCGCTGCAATACGTTTTGAAACGAATGTCTTTGGGCAGCAAACCCTGTTTTTGAAGCGAATAAAGGTGGGCAGTAAGCAAAAAGCCAATCCCGCCGCCCTGGCTATGCCCCATAATTAGAAAATCTTTGATACCTGTTTTATAAAGTGAATCAATGCGCGGGACAATGTCAGTAGCCAGGTAAGCCGTGCCGATCAGCCAGCCCAGATGCACGCCGGCTTTCGGGTGGCTCGCTAGATCGTATTTAAATGTAAATGTGTTACTCAACTTCAATTCGCCGCGGGCGGGCACCATCGCTGTGTAAAAATTTTCCAGCCAGCCGACCGGGTTTTTCGTAGTTCCCCGCACATTAATCACTGCCACCGATTGGTCATTTTTCCATAATTCCCAGCGGTTGTCCAGCCCCATAACTGGGGAAGCGTACAGGGATTTGTAATGTGCTGGTTTTGGAATTTCAAATTTCGGGATACTCGCACCGGTCATTGTTGAATCGTACAGCAAAACATGCATCTGCATCAATTCAATGTATTCGGCCTTATCAAAACCAGGTTTTAGTTTGTGATTTTGGGCTAATAATGTTTGCGGGTAAAGTATGTTCGCGAGGAACAAAAAGCGCAGGCATGTAGCTATTTTCTGCATGAAACGAGATCACTAAGAGGTACCTTACCCTAAAAATAGGAAATCTATCCATGCGCGGACAGGAATGTTTACAATCGTGGCTGGCCGACCAGCACATTGATGAGCCTATTGACCTTGTCGAGCCAGATCGATTGTCCCTCGCAAGTCCAGTGCGAGTCGCCTTTCAGATAGGCGCTGCTGCCCATTTTCTGGTATTCCGGCAATACGTCGATTACCGGTACATGCAATCCGGGATGTCTGTAGACCCGCTCGATCAGATGGTTATAGGTATCATAACCGGGATCCACGACCGAAACTTTGTTGGGAATGACCGAAAGAATCACCTGATCAAAGCCGATTGACATGGCGAGATCACGGCTTTTATTGATGTTCTTGACGATCGAATCTACCTCGGTATCAGCTAGTTCATGAAACGAGGAAGTGATGCTGGTATCCGTGTCCATAAAATAGACCAGATCGCGACCATCGTTTACCATTGTTGTCGAAGTATTGACGCGATTGAAAAGATTGCTGGTAAAATCTGCCTTCCGCTGTTTCAAACCCAGGAAAAAAGCATTTTGAAACAATAGACCGTCCAGGCGATCATTCACAGACGTGGTCCGGAATGCATCGTCCAGCTTGGTCACGAATCTATCCTGGCCATAAGTTTGTACAAAAGTGGCGGTGTCTGCGACAAAATTTGTGATCGGGCCGACCATTTTTTCTCGGAAATGTCGCTCCACGGATTCTACGAGCAGAATGTTGGTTTCGGTCGTATCCAGCTTTACATGTAGAATGTTATTCCATTTAATGTGCGTGTAGCTATCCACCGCAAAATCCTTTTTGTCAACACGTTGCTCCTCGGTGAAGCTGTCGCCGATGATAAAAAGGTGTACTTTTTTTGAATGTGCAGCTTTCGCCGGGGGCGTGTAGCCGGTGCAAAATTTTCTTGGGTCCTTGAATTTGGAAAGATTGGATAGCCGGTACAAATCGCCGTACTCGTAACCGTCGCTGGAAATACCCCAGCCGATCGTTTTTGAAAATAACGCAGGCGAGAGCCCGACTGCCCAGACAATGCAGCCTAAAACCAGAAATGCGTATTTTAAAAACTTCATCACATTAACGCAGCTTAACAGACCAAACCTGGATCTTTTTCTCTGACCGACTGAAAATAAGCAATTTATAATAACCCGGCTGATAAGTTAGCTGAACCGGCATTTCGGAAGGTATTGCTTTGTCGCCCAACCTTTTACCCGACATATCGAAAACCGTCGTATAACTGCCTGACTTAATGGTGATAAACCGGTTATCGACGCCGAAAAAGTGGTACTGTATCGTAGAATTCGGCAGAATGTCCTTGATCTCAAAAAGATCGCGGCCCTCTTTGGTAATAATCGCGGTTTTAGAATTCACAGAGCGTACCAGAATCCAATCCAGCGAATTGCGATCGTACAAAATACGGAACTGTGAGCCAGGCTCAGGGCGAAGTAATTGTTTTCTTGAAGTAATCGTTCCGTCCAGACCAATCCTAACCAGCTCGCCGGAAACGCTCACGCCAACAATCTCAGGCTGACCATTTTCGGGATTTTGCGCCCAGGTAAATGCACTTTCTGCCCGTGTCAAAATGTCCACCGGAAAACCCGCCCTGACCGAGCCATTTTCTTTCAACACAAAAATTTTCCCGTTTTTCTGCGTAACAATGTAACCTCGGTTACCAATCTGGTTCAAGGTGACCACCGGCCCCTGAATGCCTTCAAAGCGGACGGAATGATTGAGCCGCCGGATCGGTTTGGTCGCGGCTTCCCAAATAAACAATTCTTCCGACGTATTCTTGATAATGAAGCGGTTACTGCCATCATCGCCACCGTCAATCGAATACAGCGCGGCAATGTCCTCGCCGGAGGGCAATGTGCCAGTAAATGTTGTGACGCGTGTCGAATCGTCTTCATCGAGGGCGTAAACCG
Source organism: Dyadobacter luticola (assembly GCF_005860805.1). Taxonomy (GTDB): domain Bacteria; phylum Bacteroidota; class Bacteroidia; order Cytophagales; family Spirosomataceae; genus Dyadobacter; species Dyadobacter luticola. The sequence goes on from NZ_VCEJ01000004.1 coordinate 1,626,309, forward strand.
TCCGTTTTGTAGCAAAAATCCTTTGCTGGCGGCCAATGTTCAGAAAGTCTACTTTGTACGCTGCGGTGCTGATCGGGCCGTCAAGTTTTGCGATAACTTCTGTTTTTCCTTCTCTTAAATTATTTGTCCTGAGTAGGTTATGTTCTTTGTCGGTCAACAATATCTCTGAGCTGCCGTCAATCGGATTTTGTAGGGCTGAGAGTTCCGAATCGTAAATGTCCGGCCACTCAATGTCAATGTTGAGGAATGTGCGGTTGAGAACCTTGCTGGCAGTTTGCCGTTTTTTAGGCGTCAAAGTCACTTCCGGAAAAGCATGGTCGCCTTCATAACGACATTGAAAAGTGAGCGATTCCATTTTGGAAACCATATCCGCGTACTTCATGATCCCATCATCCGCCCGCGATTGCGCCTTGCGCAGGTTCACAATCATGGAAAGCTGCGCCTCAGAATTTTTATTGGTGAGCACGCTGTCGTATTCCGGCGATTGTTTCCAGGTTAGCTGGTTTTCATAGTCAACAATGTAATTTTGAAGTACTTGTGAATTGTTGCTAATCACTAAATATGGCGCAATATAAGTCAGGTAGCTTCGAGGAAATCCTGTAAAAACGGGGCCGTAAAGTCCGGAAGGCAGCTCGGGAATCGGTACGGAATAAATGTCGTAACCCTGATATTGGTCCACCGAAGCATTGGTTTCCTGATTCGACAACCGCGCCAATTTTTGCAAAACCGGTCGCAGTTTATCATAATTTGAAAACTCCGCCAGCAAAATTTTCCCGTCGCTAATACTGTTATTTTCTTCTAACTGGCACAAAATCAGCTCAGGCCCGAGGTTGTCGATCAGCAGGTTACTCTCATTGTTAATGTAATATTTGAGCTTATCCCAGGATGGCGACTTATACTTTTTATGCCAGGCGGTAAATTCCTTTTGAAAAGCCTGCTTGTCGACCACAGCCGATCGGTACAGGTAGGAAGTCTGCTGCGAAATGTGTTTGTGACCGGCAAAAGGCGATCCGGGAATGTCTTTCAGAATGTTTGCCAGGTACGCGTCCGGTGCATCAGTTCCGGACGACTTCAAGGTAAGGCTTCCTTTTTTTAGCGATTTCTCAATGTGAAAATCCTGGTAGGAAGGAAAGTTTTTACCAAATTCTCCAAAAACACCGCTGGCACTTTCAGCCGATACCACCGATTTCCACGCATCGACGCGCAAATAAATGCTCGTTCCAAAATCGGAATCATCATTTTTTGCAAATTTTGATCTCAGCCTGAAAGATTCAATGTTCAGATTAGAAGCGCGCACCGCATCCTCGATCAAATCGCCGTAGTAGCTGACAATCAGATAACTGTCCTTAACCAAAAATGAGAAAAGCGGGCGGGAATTGGTATCAATAATATCGGTGATCCGGTTGTCCTGAAAATTGTGGTGCAGCGCCCGGATGTTGGCATTCTGCGGACTGGACAGCCATTTCGTTTCTTCGTCGGTAACCGGAATGTACATGATCACCCCCCATTCTGTGCTGGTTCTGGGATGGTAAGAGTAGGAGAGTGATTTTCCGTGCAGGAACTTAGCGAGCTTTTTCCGGTCCTTGGTGAGTAGGTTGAGTAAGCTAAGGTTGTCACTGGCGACGTCCAGCAGCGGCAGTCTTTTCAGATCAAGTTTCGCTTCGGTCGCAACGTAAGTCGTATCCTGCAAATGTTCACTGGTAATGACAACGATTGCGTTGGAGGGAATAAATTTCCAGGCAGCCGTAGAGCCTCGCGACCATCTGAAAAGAAAATATCCTGCCGATCCGACGACCAGGACCAGCAGAACAATCAGCACATTTTTTTTAGACACAAGCCTATGTTTTAAGCACGTATCGCCTTCACGTGTTTGTTGAGTTCAAGGCGGAAACGCAGCAGTTCCTTAAAGCTTCGAATGCAGACTTTCCACAGGTTCCATTTTACAATAGAAACTGTGCCCGTCTCACGGTCTTTGTGGGTAATGGGGATATCAAACAAGTTCTGTCCTGATTTCTTCGCCATCACCGATAGGAAAATGTTTGGTGCAAATGGTTCAGGATCAGGCAGCTGATCCATTAATTTTTGGAGGAAGGAACCTTTAATGAGGCGAAAAGGAATATTGCTGTCCATAATGTAAGTTCCGTAAACCATTGAAATGGTGCTGCGGAGAAACTTCGTGATGAACAAACGAACCCCGGCGTCGTGCCTCACCTGCCGGTAGCCCAGAATAAATTGGGACTGATTTCTTTTATCCCAAAGCTTATCAAAATCTTCTGAAACAAACTGGTCGTCGCTGTCAGTCTGGAACACATATTCGGAGTCGAGTTCGAGCGCTTTGCGGTAACCGTTTACGACTGCATTACCGTGGCCACCGTTTTTCTGGTTGATGACAGTCAGGTTCGTAACCTCCTTTTGTAATTTATCTAAAAGGACTTTGGTGTTGTCCTTAGAGCCGTCATTAATGACAATCAGTGTGGTATTATCGTTTGGGAATTTGTTTTTCAGGAAACCAGTCCAGTTGTGTACTACTTTTTCAATACAATCCTGTTCATTGTATGCGGGCATTACTATACTTAGAAGGTACATCAAAATTCAATTTGGAATGTTTGCGCGAAATTAAGAAATAAAGCCTGTAACCGGGCTATGGCGGGTCATTATTTAGTAAGCGTACTTGTCTTTCAGGGCGTTAATCGGCTTCTCGAAAAAGTGCCACGAGACCGATGCGACAAGAATAGTAAGTAATGCTACAACCAACGCTTCGAAGGCGACAGAGCCTTTTAGTTCAGGAATGTATTGATAAATTTTTCGGAAAAGCCGGACCGTCGGGTGCATCGGACCGCTGTGAAAATGGTTGTAAACGAAGTTGTGGTAGAGATATAATCCGTAACTGATCTTCCCGAGATAAATGCTGACCGGATTTTCTAAAAACGCCGCCATCCAGCCCCTAAAACCTATCACCGACCTGCCGATCAGGAAAAAACCAAAAATCGAAGATAACGTCCGGTCGAAAACCACAAAGGCAATGTTGTAAGTTTTGTCAAGGGATTTAGCCCAGTATTGTACCAGAATCCAAGCGATCAGCGCCACCAGAACCGGCCAGGATTTGTTGAAAAGTTTGACGAAAGTTTCGTTTTTATAAAGCTGCAACCAGGCCATCAATCCGCCCAATGCAAACGAATCGAAGCAGGCCGGCGTGCTTACATAAGTCACAATCCAATGTGCCGGTGTAAAATCTGGAATAGATAAATAGTAGAATAGCCGGAATGCAAACCCGAAGATGCCCATCACGCCAAGCACCGGGATCAGCCTGTTTTTTGGTATAAAAAAAATCAGAAATGGAAAAAATAGGTAAACCTGCTCTTCCACTGCTAGCGACCACAAATGATCCACCGAACCAAGCCAGCTTTTGTGTAGTGCCATGTAAATGTTCGTGCCGTAAAGCGCCAGCCAAGGCAATTTTTCACGAACTGGCGGGACATTAAAGGCAAACAGCAGAGCGATGATTAAATAGTAGACAGGGAAAATGCGTATCGTCCTTCTGATCAGGAATTTGCGCAGGTATTTTTTAAAACCGCCAGGTGTGCCCGCTGTTTTTTCTTTGCTTTTTAAAAGTATCCTTGAAATCAAAAAACCACTTAAAACAAAGAAAATTGTCACCCCCAGCGCACCATAGGGAATGTTATTGATCGCCACAAACAAATGATCGACCAGCACCAGCCCGACCGCGATAAAGCGAACGCCATCTAATTGAATGATATGTCCCTCGGTAGTAGTGCGCATATTTACCAGTTAACCTTCACTGTTTTATTTTTAATGTCTTTGACTGTCAGCTTCTTATCCTTGAAAAGAATTGACGCCCTCTCTCCCTGCTGCTGGATGAGTGCAACATTGTACACGCCTTTTTCCAGCGGATCAGAAAACGGTATTTCCGCATGGAAGCCGGGTTCAAAATAATATTGTTTGAGAAAAAGCTCTTTCCTGCTTTTGTTTCGCGTCCGCAATGCCGGGAAAATGTAAAACCGGTCTTTGGAACTCAGCAAAATGTAAATCCCACTATCCTGCAGACGCTGACTGGTGAAAGAATTGTTGCTTACCCGGAAAAAGCTGGTGTCGGATTTGAATGTTGTCCGGTCAAATAATTCGGTCATTCCACGGGACTCGCCTGCATAAGTCTGGTTATCGGCCAGCTTGATCAGCGGGAGCAGTTTTTCATAGAAAACCGGTGTTTTTTCAACAATGTTGCCTGCAAATGAAGTATCAGCCACCGGCGTCAACGATTTGTCAAGGTACCGCCAGTTAAATTGTGAAGTCGTCAGTTCCTTGCGCAAATTATAGGCATCGACCAGATGATAATGGTAGCTGAAAATGTTAAATGTGATCGCCAGCAAGACAATCGCGGTAATGTAAGGCGAAAGAAAAGTCCCGCGAATCGGTATCACAATGTACAGGTAAGCCACAATCAGCAGCAGCACCGAGTAAATTTTATAGCGGCTCAGCAACATTCCGTCCAGCCCAAAACCCGCTCGGCTATAAACCACGATTAATGCGGTACCAAGTATAAATAGTATAGCGCCAAGGCAAAATAGGTCCGTAGTCCGCTCGAATTTGTTGCTGTATTTGTTTTTCAGTATCCCGAATAAGGTCGTAAAGCCTATGGATATCGCAACAAGAAAAAGCACAATGCCGAAGAAAAAACAGATTTTAAAATTGTCGGCAATCGGAATCGATTCTGCGAAAGAACCCAGGAAAGTCATGTAACCTTTTACCAATTCAAAAAATGACGCCCTGATCGGCGGATTGGATTCGGGTTTGGTATACCAATAAAAATAGCAGAAAATCTCGGCCGCGGAGACGACAAGCCACAGTGCAAATCGTTTTCTGTTTTGGCCTAAAAATAAAAGCAATGCGCCGAGCGGCAGCACCATTAATCCGTTGCCGCTGGTGAGAACAGTTATGCCTGCCAAAACCATTGAAATAGCGAAAGGCAGCACTTTTGAATTTATGCAAAGATATAAGGTCCAGAGTGTTAGCGTTACCACCCCGAAATTTTGTATCGCCGACATGCCCCAGTACATATTCTCCCAAAAAGCCAGCGTGAGGAGTAAAAATGGCACGGGTACCAGCGCGAAAAGCGGCTTTTTGTTCTTTTTCAGGAAATCGTAGCAAAGTGGGACAATGCCTACCAGCAGCAAATTTCCGACAGTCATTAAATGCCGGTAATTGAGGTGGCCGAAAATAGAATAATCTAGCCAGGCGAAGAAGCGCGTGGTGGCGATGCGGTGTTCGTTATGCTGCCGGAATAATGCCTGGATCTTTCCTTTCCAGCCCGGCGCATGGACGAATTCTTCGATGAAATTCTTTAAAGCGTGGTCGTCCCACTTGGGGATGTTGATAGCGTAGTAATTCCAGACTGTAAAATAGATCAGGATCGGTAGAAGGATAATAAGGCTCAGAATGATTGTTAAAGCCCTTTTTGTCATGCCGTGATCATTAATTGGCTGATATGAGATAGGATGGAATCGGGGTCGAGGCCGGATAATTTTTGGTGGTAACCCTGGCTGCCATACCGGCTGTTTGGATAACCTTCGGCTTTTAAACTTTTAAATCCGGCTGGTATGATCCCTTTTTCAAGTAGTTGCACCGAAAGTTGCTGCGCCAGTCCGCCAATGCTGATATGCTCTTCCGCCACCAGAACCGACGGCGCTTTTCTGATCAGATCGGTCAGTTCGTCGGTCATTTGCAGAGGGAAATGCAATGCAGTGATCACATTCACCTTCGTTTCCAGTTCAGGCGAAAGCGATAATGCACTCATTACATTATTAGCAATCGGGCCTAATGCAAAAACGGTAATTTCAGCAGTTTCAGAATGATGGATTACTTTAAATGAGCCGGTTTGGTAGCTGTTTTCAGGTGTTGTTTTCCCTGCACCCAGCCGCAGATATGCAGGCCGCGCATCTTTTACGATTTGTTCCAAGACAGGCTCCACTTCATCCGAAAACCCTGGCACCCAGACATTTACATTTTGCTGGCCGCTCAGACAAGCCAGATCTTCAATAGTATGGTGGCTGCTTCCCATAATTCCGTAGCCATATCCGCCGCCGTTCCCTACCAGAAAAACCGGCAAATTATTGAAGCACACATCATTACGGAATTGTTCCAGACATCTGTAAACAATGAAAGGTGCAATGCTGTAACAAAAAACTTTATATCCTTTATGCGCAAAGCCAGCTGCCACGCCGATCATATTCTGCTCCGCCACACCCGCATTGATAAATCTCTTGCCCATTTTGGCTTGGAGATTTTCCAAAGCGTTATATCCGAGATCGCCGGTAATGAAAACAATGGATTCATCCTCCACCGCCAACCTTTCCATGGCATTTGAAAATTCTTTTCTCATTGCTGTTATATTTTCAATCCTACCGTTTCGAGCTTGGAAATCGGGTAGTACTTCTTTTCATATAGTTGTATCGCCATAGCGATTTCAAGAAATTCCTGTTGCTTTTGCTCGCTGCTTTCGAAATTTTCAGCAATAAGACTGTCAATTTTTTTGAAAGCCTCATTGTATTGTATTTCAGTCAAAATCTCCATAACAAAAGTGTTAAATCATTGCTACATTGATTCTATCATAAGCTTCATGCGGACCGAACCATCGGATGTAAACCGTCCGTACACTGAAAAATATCATTGCGACAAGCCGATATTGGTTCCCTTTAATATTAAACACATATCGGTTGTCGCCTACGTAGTCTACACTATTGAAAACAGATTTTATCTCTATAAAATTGGCCCAATCCGAAGATTCTGTTTTACTGGCCCACTCACTGATCGCAACCCTTGCTTTCGGGTACATAAGGCAGTAATCGTGCAGTGTTTTGCTTTTTATTATAACCATCAAACTACAACATTTAATTTGGTTTTGGCCAAATAAATTGAATTGTTCAAAAATGTTGAGTTCGTGTTATTTTAACTTATTTCCGCAACTGCTTCACCAGTGTACTGATTTCATCAGCCGTCTTATAAGACTTCACCCCGCGGCGGATTCCGGTTCTTATGTACTTGGGTCGCTTTTTGGTTTCTTCGAAAATTTTGGTGATGTATTCTCCTAAGAACGAAATGCCAAGAATCGTCAAGCCGCCGAAGAAAACGATCAGGACGATGACTGTGCTGATTCCCTGAGGCGTGTCCGGGTAAAAGAATAATTTTGCCAGGATTTGCCAGATAATGCCTAGGATCGACAAGCCGGTTAATGCAAAACCTGCATAGCTCATTAATTCCAGCGGTGCAAAACTGAATGAGAAAATCGCCTTCTTGGCCCACCAGATGTTTTTTGTCCAGTTGTTAGTCGAGACACCAAACATTCTTTCCGGACGGACGTAAGGAACTCCGGTTTGTTTGAAACCAACCCAGGCTCTTAACCCACGTAGAAATTGCTCAGTTTCAGGCAAATCCACTAATTCCTTCACTACTTTCCGGTCGATCATCGAGAAATCTCCAGCGTCGCGGGGGATGGGAATGTAGCTCAGTCCCTGGAAGATTTTGTAAAATGATTTATAGAAAAAGTGAATGTGCGGCTTCATTTCGCGCTGCACGCGGACGCCGTAAACTACGTCATTCCCTTCCATCCATTTTTCGTAGAATGCTGGGATGATTTCCGGTGGATCTTGTAAATCGCCATCCATCAAAACAACGCAGTCGCCGGTAGCAATTTCCATCCCGCTTAAAAATGCAGATTGCGAGCCGAAATTCCGCGAGTGGCTGATTCCTACTACATTAGGATCTTTATCACAAATCGCATTGATCACTTCTTCCTGGTTATCGGGCGAGTTATCATTCACAAAAATGATCTCGTAGCGCACTTTCAGTTCGTTGAAAGTCTTCACCAACCTTTCGTACATGAAAGGAATCGCCTGCGCATCTTTGTAACAAGCGATAATTGCAGTGATGACCGGGTTCAGTTTCGGGTTTTCAAAAGCTGGGATTACCCTGCTTTCGTAACGCTCTGCTTCCTGCCATTTGCTGTATTTGGATAGACCGGTTTCCAGCGATGTCCGCGCTTTCCAGCCAAAGTCTGTCTCAAAAGCTTCCGGATCGCCGTACCATTCTGCCAAATCCCACTTGCGGTTCGACATGCTGCCCCACTGTGGTTCCTGTGCGATTTGAAAGGTTTTCCGGGTCGTATCGACCAGATCACCCATGGTCGTTTTCCGGCCGGTAGCAATGTTGTAGGATCTACCAGAAGTTTCGGTGCTGATTTTTAATGCTGCATCCAGAAATGCTTCGACACAGTCTTCTATAAAGACAAAATCACGGCTAATATCCGGTGAAACGAGGGATGGAAGCTGCTTTTTTCGTGCATTTTCGATCAGTTTCGGGATTAGCCTGTCGGGTTCTTCCCAGTATCCGTAAATGGAGTATAACCTGAGATTGAGCGTTTTAAGGTTAAAAACTTTGGCATAATATTCCAGCAAATAAGCCGCTGAAACCTTGGACACCGCATAATGACTATTCGGTTCTACGCGATCGGTTTCCTTCGGACTAGTGCAGTTAAATCCATATTCCGAGCTGCTGCCGGCGTGGATGTACACCATTTCGCGGGTGCAGTTTTGCAGAATGTTTACCGTCCCGATCACATTCGTTTCGTAGGTCAGGTTGACATTGCTTTGCTTGCTGTAAGCGCCATAAGCCGCCAGGTTGAAAATCGTTTGCGGCTTGTATTTTTCAAAAGTTTCCTGAACAGAATTATTGGAAAGAATGTCGCAGTGGACAATGTTTTCGAAAGGAACATTCAACAATTTCAATCGCCATGCCTTCGTAGCGTCGTGCGTCAATGCATAACAATCCTTGCGAATTTTGAAAATATCATTGAAAAGATTGGCGCCGATAAAACCACTCGCACCGTAAACAAAAATGGGCCCTTTTAAACTTTCTATTTTATCGCGGTAGGCCGGTAAATGATCAAGCATTCGTCAATTCATTAAAATAACGTTCCTTTATTTCCAGGGTAGCTTGCTCAAATTGATCCTTGTTCATGGGCAGATAATGCCATTCCAGCTTGTTTTCCATGTAGGAAACCCCTTTGCCCTTGACGGTATTGGCGATGATCGCCTTGGGCAGTCCGTTTTTGTGTGTTTTTAATTCATTTACAGCCAGATAAATAGAGTTAATATCATGACCGTCGACTTCAATCGTTTCAAAACCGATTGCATTCCATTTTTCCACCGAAGCAGTTTCACCCAGCACTTTATCCGTAAAACCAAAACCCTGCAAACCATTTTTGTCCACAATCATAAAAAGGTTGTCCAGCCGATTCTGAATCGCATAATGTGCTGCTTCCCAGGTTGTCCCTTCATTAGTTTCGCCATCAGAAAGTAGTGCGAATGAAAAACTGTCTTCGCCGCTCACTTTGGCAGCGTGGGCAATGCCGGTTGCGATGGGTAAGCCGTGACCTAATGATCCGGTCGCAAATGGAATTCCTTTGTACTGTCTGGGTGCCGGGTGGGCAGGTAATGTCGTGCCGTCGAGGTAAAATGTATCCAGCTCTTCGTCCGTGATTTCGCCCAAAGTATTCAGACAAGCGTAAAGCGCTGCCGCGGCGTGTCCCTTGGATAAAATGAATGTGTCTTGTTCTGATTTATGAAGAAACAATACCGCAATCATCAGGTCAATGCAGCTCAGTGAGCAGCCAATGTGGCCCGCATTTGCTTTGTTGTAAAGTCCAAGAATTTTTAGACGCAGCTCTCCGCTTAACTGTCTGGGGTCACTGAGTATCTCTTCTGCGGTCATGCCAGATGTGTATATGAATGTGAACGACTACGCACAAATTAACGGCCAAAACTTCGGTTTTAAGTGCGCAATATACGAAATGTTATTTCACGGCTCGCTACATGAGCGCACCCGACTACTGCGATCCGTAGCGTAAACCTCTGAGGTTCATGATGTCAACCGACTGTCCGCCTTCGCCTTTTTTTAGCCAGATCTTGTCCACCTGGTAGATGTCCATCGCCTGGATGTACTGTGCTTTTTTGGGCAGGTACAAATTCGTCAGCTGCGCATCCTGGATGGAATAGGGCAGGAAGGTTCGGTCCATTTCAGACAGGATTTCGTATCGCGGAGCAGGGTAAAAAACCGTATCACCCGGCTGGTAAGTCGCTTCTATTTTTTTCGCGGCCGCATAGTAAGGATTAGGGACCCGGGCAGGATCATAATAGCCATATTTCGGCGACTTATCCCGGTAAAAATCCTTCATTTTGAGCGCTACAAAATAGAGCTGCGCGGTTAGAAAAACATATAGTATGATTTTGAGCTCAATCCGCAATGTCCAGAAATATTGGAGCAAAAGGCTCAGCAGCATGATCATGTAAGGAAATGAAAATCCGGAGTAGCGCTGCGTGAGACCATGCGTGTGGCCACCCCGAAATGCCATGATAATCAGGAAAATCGTGGGGAATAGTGCCATTAAAAGCAGCAACCAGAGCCGCTTTCTTTGTGCTGAGGTTTCTTTGATGAAAACATCGGGAAGATAAGAAAGCGCCAGAATCGCTACCGATACTATCGTGAACTGCAACCGGTGATTACTGTAAATGGCAAAACCGGTCAGCAAGACCAGAAATGGAAGATAGCTCACAAGCCGCTCGGGAAGTGAAAATCGCTTTTTTGATCTTGATAAAACAATCAGCAGCACGCCGATCACCACCGCCAGGATCACATTCTTTTTTCCTTCCAGATTATCCGTCATCCCATGCGTGAAAATGACGAGGTCGGTAAAAATGGGCAGCGATTCGTGAAAAACATTCTTGATCGTAGCTGGCAAAATAATGCCGAAAGGATTGTTGTAAGGCCGGGTTTCCGCCATTCTTTTATAAAGATCGGCCTGGTAATTTAATGTATATAAAGTGTACTGCCCGCCGCCGTAAAGCATCCAGAGCGTCACGCCTGAAAGTGCAATCGCCGCCGAAACGCCCATCGCAATCCAGCCTTTCCATGATCTCAGAAACAGCACCGCATAAATCGCATGCGCCATCAAAACTGAAATCACAAGAAAGTGGGAGAGCAAGCCGAGGCCGGCGGAGAGAATGTAGCCAATGTAAAGCAGAAGTGTATTTCGCTTATTGGCCTTACCTTCAATGATTTGCAGAAAAAGATAAGTAGCCAGTAATGTTAAAAAGAAAGTCAGCGAATAATTTCTTGCCTGCTGGCTGTATGCTACAAAAAAGGGCTCGATGGCCACAATTCCTGCGGAGATCAAACCGGTGTTGACGCCGAAAAATCTTCTTGCAAAAAAATAGGTCAAAACAATGATCGCCATGCTGAACAAGACAGAAAGTGCGCGGGCCGAAAAGTCTGATAACCCGAAGATTTCAAGCCAGTAATGTAGCAGCAAATAATAAAAAGGGCTGTTTCCGATGTCGCTCCGGTTGTTGGCCTCGAAGTAATCCTTTAATGTTTTGGGCGACCAGAACTCGGCTGGGGTGAAGGTTTTTGGTGTGTAAATTTCGTTGTAAGTAAATGACCTCAGTACCAGATTCGGCTTATAATCCAGGCTGGGCGACTTCCAAAAATCCGAGCTTTCGAGCCGCAATGTGGAAAAAACGTCCTTCTGATTGGCACCTTCCAGCACAATGCCCTGGCTGATGACCATCGTACTTTTCTCGTCGAAGAAAATACTGTATTTGTCTAAATGATAGAGTCTTAATGTGATTCCCACACACAAAATGACGACCAAAATGAGCCAGGTGCGGAGGGTTTCGCGAGGTTGATCTGAAAACATTGATGAGTAGTTATCACGGGTAGCTACCCGAAATCATATGGTCGCGAAATTAAGGAAATTTCCTCTTACGGACGTTTTTCAGATTTTAAGAATCGTAAACTCTACTCTGCGGTTGCGTTGGCGGGTTTGTTCGGTGAGGTTACTGGCAATCGGCCGGGAGGGTCCCCAGGCTTTGGTCTGTATTCTTTTTGCATCAATTCCTTTGGACAACAGATATTTTTTTACCTGCTCCACCCGGTCTTTTGAGAGCTGGACATTTTTCTGAACTTCCCCCTGATTGTCGGTATGGCCTTCCAGCAGGATTTCCATCGCCGGGTATGTGGTCATAGCGAGCGCGATACGGTCGAGTTCCGAGTAGGAGGAAGGCACCACCTCCGCGCTGCTTTGGGTAAACATCGTGTTGGTCAGCCTAATTTGTTGCCCGGGTTTGATGGGTTGCAGGTAAAGGTTTTTCCGGATGGTGCGAAAACCGGTTTCCTCTGATAAATCAATGTCCTCCGAAACTGGAAAATAACCTTCACCTGAGGCCGAGACGCTGTAAATTTCTTTTAATGGTAAAATCAAACGGTACTCGCCGGTTTCCGGGTCAAAATTGGCTTTGGCAAATGAAGAGTTATCCTTTTTCAGATCAGCCGCAATGTCGGATTTGACTTGTTTGGTAGACTCCGCCTCGTAAACCACACCCGTCACAACTGCCACAGGCTCAGGCTTAATTTCCGGCGACATTCTGATCCTGAAAATATCTTCCTGCCCCAAAACTTTGTCACTTGCGCTGAAATAAGCATAATCTCCGGTGACTGGAATGTTAATAAACGCATCCCAAAGCGGCGAGTTGATCGCAGGGCCTAAATTCTCCGGTTTCGACCAGTTCAGCCAGGTATCGTCCAGTCTTCTTGTTAAAAAAATATCACCTTCCCCGTAGCCGCTGTGACCCTGGGAAGAAAAGTATAAAGTCTTGTTATCCAATGCCAAAAACGGCGTCCCCTCATAGTCTGCGGTGTTAATCACACTTCCCAGATTCCGCGGCTCCGACCAGGTATTGTCTTTTTGTAAAAATGAAATGTAAAGATCTTTTCCGCCCTCTGTATCAGCTCTTTGTACCGACATAATCAGCACATTTTCAAAAGGGGAAACCGCAATTTCAATAGACGTAGCATTACCCAGCAGATTAACAATTTTTGATTCTTTCGGAAAAGTCCAGCCCGTCTTTGTTTTAAATGATTTCGAAAAACCAAAATACATGCTGCCGTCGGGGCGGTAAATGTTGATGAGGTAAATCGTCTTTCCATCAGCCGAAATGCTGGTAATCGCATTATCCCCCGCATTATTGATCGGCGGGCCAATGTTCGTCGCGTCCGTCCACTGACCTTTGTCATTTAATGTCGAAACCCAGACATCCTGCCGGTTCGGGTTGCCAATGTTGCCTTCGAAATTGGTCCTGGTGAAATAAAGTGTCTTTCCGTCGGGCGAAATAATCGGCGCCACTTCCTGACCTTTGGTATTGATCGCCTTGCCCATATTTTCCTTCTCCGACTTCAACTGCATATTCTGCGCAAAGTTGATAGCGGCTTCAACAGGTGTAGCAGATTCCGAAATTGCGATCGCATCGATCTGATTAAATCCAGAAACTTTGCCAGGTTCCAGCACGATTTTCACGGCATTTACCAGCACATTTTGTTTTAGAAAAACATGCAGCATTCTGCCTTTGACAGCCTGTTGAGCGGCAGGTGTTTCAGAAACGAGATATTCCTTGCCAGACTCATCATAAGCAAGTACCCGGACGATGGCACCGGGGTTAAAGTTCTCAGCAATAGCGATTTGTTTGGCAGGAATTGCTTTTTCAAAGCCAACTTTTATCCACTCTTCGCCTCGCCCATCGGCTTCGGCAGGCGACCAGGCGCAGGGGCTGTTTCCGAAATCTGGAAGTTTGTTTGGGATACCCAGAATTTGTTTGGCGCGGTAAGCATGGCCGTACTGGCCAGGGCGATATTCGGAGGAGTAGCCAAGCACTTTACTGGCCCATAAAACCTGCTGAGCGGCTGCATTGCCCCACTGCAACGCCAGAAGACAGCAAAAAAAAGATTTAATCAAAGGGTTCATTGGTGCTCCAATCCTTACCCGACAAGTCCCGCGAGTATTTTTCAATGTAAGTAATATTATTAAGAATACGGCGGAAAGCCAAACCTACTGTTTGGTGCCGATCAGGAGTATCCAGTCCCATCCGGGCTGGGTGTCGGGTGGCTGCACCACGGGCGCGTCGGAGGTTTTGTAAAGTCCGCCATCCCAGCGGCGTCCCGTGCGTGGACTGTACCAGACTGCACCGAATTCAGTACCGTTCAAATGCGATAAATCAAGTTTGACCGATCTGGATGTGGGAATATATAGCATTGACATTCTTTTATTTGAAAGCGATACCACACCGATTTCAGCCTTATCCAGCGAATCTGCCAGCAAATCCGGAGTGTCGGGCTGCATATACTCCCAGGGAATTCCTTTCAAAATTTTAACCAGCTCATGAATATACTCGGCGCCATCTTTGGTAATATTAACCTTCCAGGTCGGATTGAAATTTTTGATGGTACTCATGTGGCAAAAACCGGCTGCGGAGCTTAAAATCGACTGGTATGCCTGATTTCTGATCAGTACCGACTGGTCTGTAATTTCTTTGGGAAATTCTGAATTAGCAATTAAAAATGGTCTTAGTGCTGCTTCTGCGGAATTTTTCTGCCAGTTGGCCAGCGCTGCATACTCTGTCGGAGTGACGGTTGAATCCGGGATAATAAATTTAAGGTCAGAGCGATTCGGCGAGTTATCATTAATGTTCGTCGGGGAGCAGGTATTCAGCGACGCAAGTATTTGTCCGTCAGATTCAGAGCGGATACCGTCTGTAATCAGCCGGAATTGCGAAGTATTCTGATATTCTTCCTCGCTTACGATCCAGATAATGTTGGAATATTTGGCAAAACGTTTTCCAACATAAGCCCCGTAACTTTTCCAGGCATCCTCACTTTGCGCGTCAAAAACCGCATTCCAGCTTTTCCGTGAAATCACCAAACCCACCACCAGTTGCCGCTCTTTCGCTGCCAAGATCACTTTTTCAAGATGGTCAAAGTAGGGTTTGTTGGGTTTGGTTAAGTCATTGTTTTCCAAAAAAGGCGAAACCTTGGCGTAATTGCGCTGGTTAGGCAAAGCAGGTAAAACTTGTACCAGGAATGTGTTGAAAGACTGCGACTTGCGCATGTCCATGTACTGCGCCGACTCCACCGGACCGAGTTTCCGGAGAAGCTGCCACGCGACGTCGGCCACCATGAGGAACGGTACACCATTACTATCCGTGATATGGCGGCCGTTCGGGCTGATTTTAAGCGGAAATTTTACATCAGCCTGTAAAGAAGGTTTAACTCGCGGCTTCGCGATAACACTTTGAATGATAAGGAGGAAACTGAAAATAAAGTTACATGCCAGTTTCATCAGCGGTTTTTGATAAGTTAAGTCCAGAAATAACTAACTGCTTTTCAAAAGTCGGATCGCTTCGGCAGGGTCGGGTGCATTGAAAACAAAACTTCCGGCCACCAGAATATCGACTCCTTCCTTGATTAGCAGCGGAGCATTGCCGGGATTAACGCCGCCATCGACCTCAATCTTGAATGTATAGCCAAATTTTTCTCTCAAACTCCGCAGATGCGCGACTTTTCGATAAGTATTCTCAATGAATTTCTGGCCCCCAAAGCCCGGATTGACCGACATAATCAAAACCAGAGAAACATCACCAAGAATGTCCACCAGGTTATCTACCGGCGTGTGGGGATTGAGCGCTACGCCAGGTTCGGCGCCTAATTCTCTGATATGCTGGACAGTACGGTGCAAATGCGGACAGGCTTCATAATGTACCGTAATTCCCGAGGCGCCGGCTTTTTTGAAATCGGCCAGGTATCGATCGGGCTGCTCGATCATTAAATGCACGTCGAGCGGTTTTTGGGCATGTTTGTAAACCGCCTCGCAAACCGGGATCCCGAAAGAAATATTGGGGACAAACATGCCGTCCATAATGTCGACATGGATGTAGCCGGCGGCACTGGCATTCAGCATTTCAACATCGCGTTGGAGATTTGCAAAGTCGGCAGCAAGTATGGAAGGGGCAATTTCAGCCATGGAATCTTAATGATAAGTTAACCCGGCGAAATTAATGAAATACTTAATGAATGCTAAAAAATGGCGGAAGCCTTGAAATGAAGTCCCGGCAGCGCAGGCGAAGAAACTTCCTGGTTACCCTGGTAACTTCCCGAAAGCTGATACTTTCCATTTACAAGTTCGAAGATTTCGATTTTGGTCTTATCAGGAAATACAATCCAGCACTCGGGCACGCCATAACGCTCGTAAATTTCCTTTTTGATCACTGTGTCCATTTTGACACTGCTTTTGGAAACGATTTCGACGACAAGATCAGGAACTCCTCTTATCCACTCTTTCATAATGTCCTGATTTTCCCGGCTGATAAAAATTATATCAGGCTGCAAAACATTAAAGCCCTCCTCGAAAATCACATCCAATGGAGCGACGAAAAGTTCACCCAGATTATCGGGCTCAACATGATTTCCGAGAAATCTTAAAAGTCTAATCTGAACCCGCTGATGCGGAATAAACGGGCTAGGTGACATAACTTCCTCCCCATTTATGATCTGCGTAAGATCTGGATTGTATGTAATGGTTGCTTCCATAGTTTTCATACGCGTCGCTGGTTTTTACGAATATACTGAAATTGATAAAAAGAATCATGTTGCCAAATCGGAATGGTGTGTACCGTTTAGACGTGGCTTTTTGAAAAAGTAACAGGGGTGCCCGGATTTTTTATATAAATCTTAAATTTGGGCCAAATCGAAACCGTAGCCGCCAGATCCATGAGCCCCGAATTGCAAATCCAGGAGTTGACCGAAAAACTGCATCACTATAATGACCGCTATTACCAGGACAGCGTGTCGGAAATATCGGATTATGAATTTGACCAGTTGCTCAAAGAGCTGAAAACGCTGGAAGACCAGTACCCGGAATTCCGGCAGCTCGACTCACCGACACAGCGGGTAGGCGGGACGATTACCAAGACATTCAATGCGGTTTACCACCGGTACCCAATGTTGTCGCTGGACAATACCTACAATGAGCAGGAGCTACGTAGTTTCGATGAGCGGGTACGAAAGGGATTGGACGG
The DNA here is from genome assembly GCF_005860805.1 of Dyadobacter luticola. Classification (GTDB taxonomy): domain Bacteria; phylum Bacteroidota; class Bacteroidia; order Cytophagales; family Spirosomataceae; genus Dyadobacter; species Dyadobacter luticola. The sequence continues at coordinate 1,643,282 of NZ_VCEJ01000004.1, forward strand.
CGAAGCTTATGAGTACATTTGCGAGCTGAAATTTGACGGTATATCTCTCAGTTTTACCTACGAAAATGGTTCGCTGGTACGCGGCGTGACCCGCGGCGACGGTACCCGCGGCGACGAGATCACTAACAATGTTAAAACCATCCGCACATTGCCGCTGCGCGTGAAATCCGAAAAACTGCCGCCGCTTTTTGAGATCCGGGGCGAAGGTTTTATGCCGCTGAGTTCGTTTCAAAAGCTGAATGAGGAAATGGAAACATTGGGTGATAACCAGTATGCCAATCCCCGCAATGCGGCTTCCGGCTCTTTCAAGTTGCAGGATTCCGCCGAAACCGCCCGGCGCGGCCTCGATTGCTACATTTATTCCTTTTTGTCCGATCAGGATTTTTTCAAAAGTCATGAAGAAAGTTTGCTGGGCCTGAAATCCTGGGGATTCAATGTGTCTCCCGGCTGGCGGAAAGTGGACAACATTGACGACGTATTGGCCTACATTCACGAGTGGGAAGAAAAGCGCATGACATTGCCGCTCGCGACGGATGGTATAGTGATTAAAGTAAATTCCTTTGAGCAGCAGCGCGAATTAGGTTTCACTGCCAAAAGTCCCCGCTGGGCTATATCGTTTAAATATAAAGCTGAAAATAAACCTGCCATCCTGCGGCTGGTAACTTACCAGGTTGGAAGAACCGGCACGATTACGCCGGTAGCAAACCTGTGCGATTTGACGGAACGCGCGCTGCCTTTGAACAAAATCGTGGGCGTGCATTTGTCGGGTACGCGGGTGAAGCGGGCCACATTACATAATGCCAATGAACTGGAAAGACTGGGTATTCAGCTTGGAGACACGGTTTTTGTTGAAAAAAGTGGTGAGATCATCCCAAAAATCACCGGCGTGGACGTCACTCAGCGTGAGCAGTATCCCACCGAACCTATCATTTTCCCGACACATTGTCCTGAATGTGGCTCGAAACTGGAACGCAACGAAGGTGAAGTTGCATTTTTCTGCCCAAATGATAGCCACTGCCCGCCGCAGCTGAAAGGTCGGATCGAACATTTCATCCACCGCAAGGCGATGAACATTGAAAGTTTGGGCGAGGGTAAAATTGAATTGTTGTTTGATCTTGATTTGGTCAGAACGCCGGCCGATTTGTATGACTTGACTTATGATAAACTGCTGGGTCTGGAAAAGAACATTCTGAATGAAGAAACTGGGAAAGTGAAGAAAATCAGTTTCCGCGAAAAAACGGTGGAGAACATTCTGGCGGGTATCGAGCTTTCCAAAACCGTTCCTTTCAAAAATGTGCTTTTCGCGCTGGGAATCAGGTTTGTAGGCGCTACTGTGGCTGAGAAACTGGCGGTTTATTTTAAATCTATTCAAAATCTGCGCTCGGCCACTTATGATCAGCTTGTTGCGGTTCCTGAGATTGGCGGACGGATTGCGCTAAGCATTGAATCGTATTTCAGCGTGCCGGAAAACAAGCAGTTGGTGGAGCGACTTGAAAAGGCTGGCCTGCAAATGGAAAGTGATGAAAAACCAATCGAGATTGAAAGCAATGTGCTGGAAGGCAAGACTTTCGTGATTTCGGGAACATTTGAAAATTTCGAGCGGGACGATTTGAAGGATAAGATCGAAGCAAATGGCGGAAGGATACTCAGCGGCGTTTCGGGGAAGCTAAATTATCTGCTGGCCGGCGCAAATATGGGACCTTCCAAACTGGAAAAGGCCAGGAAACTGGGCGTGACGATTTTGTCGGAGGAAGAATTTTTGGCAATGCTGAATGATTAACTAAGAAAAACGACCCAGAAAGCTAACTTTGCGTTTTAAAACAACCATTATATAAGTAAGTAAATGCCATTGGACCTACGTTTCAAAGGGGTCGGCGCTGCGCTGATTACACCCTTTGATGAACAAAATGAGATTGATTATCCGGGCCTCAAAAGACTGATCGACCTGGTCACGGAAGGGGGGAGCGACTACCTGGTCGTGCAGGGAACTACGGGCGAATCGCCGACTGTCACTTCACAGGAAAAGCTTGATATCCTGGCATTTACCATAAAGAATAATTCGAAATCACTACCCATCGTTTACGGAATCGGAGGCAATGATACCCGGGCTGTCCTGGATTGTATCAAGAAAACGGACCTGACCGGCGTCGACGCGATCCTTTCGGTTTGTCCATATTACAATAAGCCCACGCAGGAAGGAATTTTCGCACATTTCACGGCCATCGCCGATGCTTCCCCGATCCCGGTTTTGCTTTACAATGTTCCCGGTCGTACCGTCGTGAATATGAAGCCGGATACCATCATTAAACTGGCGGCACATCCGAACATTATCGGCATCAAAGACGCCTGCGGAAGTCTGGAACAAACCATGGAACTGGCAGCGCGGGCACCGGAAGATTTTCTGCTGCTTTCGGGCGATGATAACCTTGTAACGACGATGGCTAGCGTAGGCTGCCATGGCGTAATTTCGGTGATCGCCAACGCTTTCCCGAAAGAATTTGGTGAACTAACCTGGCATGCATTGGAAGGAAGGTTCAAGGAAGCTGCGAAATTACAGCTGGCATTTCTGGAATTCGATACCTTGCTTTATATTGAATCGAATCCGGTTGGCATTAAGAAATGCCTGGAAATCAAAGGGGTATGTAGCTCGGACGTACGTCTGCCGCTTTTGAAAGCCTCGAAAGAATTGGGCGAAAAGCTGGAAAAGGCGATGATCCGCGAAGGATTTTTATAAAAAAGATAATCTGGTCTGAATGACATCACAGAATTGGGTTACGGCCAATTTTGTGATGTTTTTTATTTTAAAGTAACTGAAATATGATCACGTTTTATCCCGGGCCGTCGAAAGTTTATCCGCAGGTGGCCCAATACATTCAGGAAGCATTTGACAGCGGCATCATCAGCGCCAATCACCGCAGCCAGGAGTTTATGCAAATGCTGGAAAGGACGATTGCTGGCTTGAAATCAAAGCTTGCAGTGCCCGACGATTACGAAGTTTATTTCGTCTCTTCCGCTACGGAATGTTGGGAAATCATCGCGCAATCGCTGATTATTGATTCCAGCCTGCACGTTTTCAATGGTGCTTTTGGAGAAAAATGGATGGAGTATACCCACAAAATTTCTCTCCGTACCAGCGAAGCTTCTTTTGATTACAACGAGAACCTATTGCTGGATCACTCCGCGGTTTTTTCAAAAAATGAAGTGATATGTATCACCCACAACGAAACTTCCAATGGTACCAAAGTCCCCGATAGTTTCCTGGCTGATGTCCGCCAGGAATTTAACAATGTCATTGCTGTGGACGCTACTTCCTCGATGGCGGGCGTGGCGCTTCCCTGGGAAAATGCGGATGTCTGGTATGCCTCCGTGCAGAAATGCTTTGGACTTCCGGCCGGAATGGCGGTGATGATCGTTTCGCCGCGGGCGGTGGAACAGGCCGAGGTGGTGGGGGAACGCAAACATTATAACAGTCTGCTTTTTATCCGGGATAACTTTCTCAAATTCCAGACTCCTTACACCCCGAATACATTGGGCATATACCTGATGGAGAAGGTGATGCAGCAAGTCACGCCGATTGAAGAATTACAGATTCAGACATTGGAAAGAGCAAGAAATTGGTATGCATTTCTTGCAGAAAACGGCTACGAATTATTAGTGGAAAATGAAGAGGTGCGCTCGGATACCGTGATTGCTGTGCGGGAAACCAAAGAGCGCGTCGCCTATCTGAAAAAATCCGCAAAAGCCGCCGGTATCACGATTGGAAATGGCTACGGAAAGGAAAAAGAAACCAGCTTCCGGATCGCTAACTTTCCGGCGATTGAAGATTCCGAAATCAGGACATTAATGGATTTTCTGGCCCGGGAGGCTGTAAAATAGGGAATGAGTAGTAAATGGTGTGGTTTGTATTTAATAACTAAAAAACAGTTTAAAACCACGCTAGACAATATATTGTGCGGATAGATATACTTGAACAATACCAGGCCCAAACCAAATGTCTTGTAGCCCTGGATTCCATCATTTTTGGTTTTGACGGTGAGGAATTAAAATTGTTGCTCGTCAAAAGAGGTATAGAGGACGAAACCCACACGTGGTCGCTCATGGGCGGCTGGGTGCAGCCCGAAGAAAGTCTAGAAGGCGCGTCGTCCCGCATCTTATTTGAGCTGACCAACCTAACGGACATTTACCTTGAACAACTACATACCTTCGGCAGCCCGCACCGCGACCCGGTCGAAAGGACGGTTTCGGTAGCCTATTTTGCGCTGATCAATGTCGAGGACTACGATCACAAGATTTCCAAAAACTTTGAGGCACATTGGTTTTCCATGCAGGAATTGCCCAAGCTGCTTTTCGACCACGGCGCCATGGTGGATATGGCGATCCAGCATTTGAGGTACAAAGCTTCCCAGCATCCCATCGGTTTTGAATTATTGCCTGAAAAATTCACAATACCGCAGCTGCAAAAACTCTACGAAGCGATTTTCGGGACGGAGCTGGATAAGCGGAATTTCAGCCGTAAGCTGCTTTCTACCAATTTGTTGGTGAAGCTCGACGAGAAGCAGAAAGGTTATTCCAAAAAGGGCGCATTCTTCTACAAAATCGATGAAGAGAAGTACAAGAAACACTTCAATAACTTCCTGAATTTTCTCCCTGGCAGCAGCTCCTGACCGCCTTATTTTCTCCTGAAAACGACCGAATGTTGTGTAAGCAGCCGCTTTTGAGCAACTTTGCAGGACAGACCCGGGAGCAACATGATATTTAATTTTAAAGAAATTGTTTCGGTTACCCTTATTCTTTTTTCAGTCATCGACGTGCTGGGTTCGCTGCCGGTAATTGTTGATTTCAGGAAAAAACTGGGCAGGATCGAGTCAGAAAAAGCGACGCTGGCGGCCGGGATTATCATGATCGTCTTCCTGTTTTTGGGTGAGCGTTTGCTGAGCCTTTTCGGGGTGGACGTCGCTTCTTTCGCTATCGCCGGCGCGATCATTCTTTTTTTGCTGGGTATGGAAATGGTGCTCGGGCGGAACATTTTCAAGCATGATAACATGGATGTGGGCGTAGCTTCCATCGTCCCGATTGCCTTCCCGATGATCGCCGGCGCGGCTACGATGACCACATTGATTTCCCTGCGCTCGGCTTACCAGATACAGAACATTTTAGTAGGGATCATTCTCAATCTTTTTTTTGTATATCTCGTCCTGAAATCCTCCAACTGGATCGAAAAAAAGCTGGGTCAGGGTGGTACAGACATTCTCAGAAAGATTTTCGGGATCATTCTTTTGGCGATCGCCATCAAACTCTTCAAAGCAAACTTCTCAGTTTAAACATTAATAAATATAAAAATGCAACAACTTGACAGCCTGAACCAGGTAGCCGAATTCCACAAAACATTTAAACATCCGATTCTCGATAAGCCGACGATACCATCCGAAGAACGCAGCCGCTTGCGCGTAGCATTGCTGGCCGAGGAGCTGAAAGAACTGGAAGTGGCGATTCTGGAAAAAGACATTGTGGAAGTGGCGGACGCGCTTTGCGACTTGCAATATGTATTGTCGGGCGCGGTGCTGGAATTTGGTTTAGGTGAAAAATTCCGGACGCTTTTTGACGAAGTGCAGCGGTCGAATATGTCGAAAGCTTGTCTGAATATTGAGGAAGCGGAGGCTACGGTAGCACATTATCAGGCAAAAGGTACTGAGTGTTATTTTAAGGAAGATAATGGTAAGTACCTGGTTTACAGAACTGCCGATGATAAAACTTTGAAGAATATCAATTATTCCCCGGCTGACCTGACTTCTATTTTAGGTTAAGGTTTCAAATTGACTATCATGACATCAGTTCTTGACCGTTTTCTGAGGTACGTCCAGATCGACACTCAGTCGGACCCGAATTCACCGAGTTTTCCGAGTACTTCCAAACAGCGAAACCTGAGCAATTTGCTCGCGGTGGAGTTGCAGGAACTGGGTATTTCGGATGCGCACGTGGACGAGCACGGCTATGTTTACGCAACGATTCCGGCTAATTCTAGCAAAGAAAATGTGCCGGTAATCTGCTTTTGTTCGCACGTGGATACTTCGCCCGATGTGACGGGTGCCAGTGTGGTGCCGATCGTACATGAAAATTGGGACGGCTCGGACATTGTTTTGCCGGACGATCACAAGCAGGTTTTGCGGATTGGGGAACTGCATGATCTGGACACGCAGATCGGAAATGACATTGTGACAGCGAGCGGTGGAACATTACTGGGCGCAGATAACAAAGCCGGCGTGGCTGAAATTATGGCTGCGGCTGAGATATTAATGCATAATCCTGATTTGAAACATGGCACCATCAAAATCCTTTTCACGCCGGACGAAGAAGTGGGTCGCGGGACGGAAAAAGTGGATTTACAGAAGCTGGGAGCTGATTTTGGTTATACAGTCGATGGCGAAGCAGTAGGAACATTAGAGGATGAAACATTCTCTGCCGATGCTGTGAAAATCACGATCCACGGGATAAGTACGCATCCGGGCTATGCGATCGGAAAACTGGAAAATGCTTTGAAAATCGGTGCAGAAATTCTAGCGCGACTGCCAAAGGATTCACTTTCTCCCGAAACGACCGAGGATAAGCAGGGTTTTATCCATCCTGTACAATTCGAGGGGATTCAGGAAAAAGTAACATTGAGCTTCATAGTACGTGATTTCAATACGCCGGGTTTGAAGGAAAAAGAAGATTTCCTAAAAAAAATCATGGAAGAAGTGCTGGAACATTATCCACATTCTACCGGTGATTTTGAAGTGCATGAGCAATACCGGAACATGAAGGAAGTGCTCGATCAGCATCCGCAAGTCATTTCAAATGCATTAACCGCGATGGAAAAGGTAGGCCTAAGCCCGATTCGCCAAAGTATCCGCGGCGGCACCGACGGCTCGCGGCTTTCTTTTATGGGATTACCCTGCCCGAATATTTTCGCTGGCGAACATGCATTTCATTCCAAACTGGAATGGGTCTCCGTGCAGGATATGGAAAAAGCAGTGGAGGTGATCGTAAGTCTGGCGCAAGTTTGGGAAGAAAACGCGTAGTATGGCAAAAAAAACCAAATTCTACGTCGTCTGGCAGGGAAGACAAACCGGCGTTTTTACGGATTGGAAAGAATGCGAAGCCCAGATCAAGGGCTTTGAGGACGCGCGTTATAAATCTTTTGACTCGTTGCAGGAGGCTGAAAAGGCCATCCAGCGCGATTATTGGGAGTTTGTTACAAAAAAAGACAGTAAGCCGGTCCTCAAAGAAGCACCCCCGAATGTTGGAAAACCCATCAAAAACAGTATTGCCGTAGACGCGGCCTGGAACACGGCCACCGGCGATATGGAATATCAGGGCATTTACTACGGTACCGGCGACCGGATTTTTTTACAGGGACCATTTAAAGACGCGACCAACAACATCGGGGAATTTCTGGCAATTGTTCATGCGCTCGCTTATTTACAAAAAAAAGGCAGCGATCTGCCTATTTACAGCGATTCGCGCACGGCGATCAGTTGGGTGAAGAAGAAACACGCCAATACCAAATTGGTCCTGACGCCGCGTAACAAGCCTGTTTTTGAAATGCTGCAAAGGGCTGAGCGCTGGCTGGCTGAGAATCGTTTTTCCAATCCAATATTGAAATGGGAAACGGAATATTGGGGTGAGAATCCCGCGGACTTTGGACGAAAATAGGCGATGGCAAAAAATTCAAGTTTCCAGTTCAAACAATTTACGATCCAACAGGATCAATGTGCGATGAAAGTCTGCACGGACGCCTGCGTGCTGGGCGCCTGGGCCGATGTGGTTGACGCTGACCGCATTCTAGACATTGGCGCGGGAACCGGCTTGTTATCCTTAATGGTAGCCCAGCGAAATTCCTACGCGATGATCGACGCGGTCGAAATTGATGCGGAAGCTTTTTACCAGGCGGGGGAGAATGTTGAAAAGAGCCCTTTTCATGAGCGGATCACGCTCTATCATTCAGCTGTCCAGGAATTTGAAACCGAGCATCATTACGATGTGATCATTACGAACCCGCCCTTTTTTCAGGCCGACTTATTATCCCCGGTCGACCAGAAAAATCTCGCGCGGCATGCCGGTTCACTGGGTTTTGAGGAATTACTGCAGACGATCGAAAGGTTGTTAAAGCCTGACGGACGTTTTAACATTCTGCTGCCCGTCGAAGAAGGGAATATATTCCGGAAAAAAGCGGAGGCCGCGGGCTGGCATTTGACCAAAGAACTAAACCTCTGCCACCAAGAGGATAAAAAGGCTTTCCGGCAGCTGATGACATTCAGCAAGCAACATTTGGCAGAAAACGAGCCCGAGGCAGAAACCTTGCATATCTATCAGGAAGACGGAAAAACGTATCATCCGGCATTTAAAGACTTGCTGAAAGACTTTTATTTAATATTTTGATCAGGAAAAACACGACCTTTGCACCTTCGTTCCAGAGGACATTGCCAGTAAGATAAGTTCATGACCCTATCAGCTATTCAGATTTCAGTTGTTATCCCGCTTTACAATGAGGACGAATCATTGCCGGAGCTCAGCGAGTGGATCGCCAGGGTAATGCTGGAAAATGGGTATTCCTACGAGGTGCTTTTCGTGGACGACGGCAGTAAAGACCGCTCCTGGGACGTAATTAAGGAACTTTCTGCCAATGATCCGCATATTCGCGGCTTTCGTTTTGTCCGCAATTATGGCAAGACTGCTGCATTACAAACTGCTTTTCAGGCCGCGAGGGGCGATGTGGTGATCACGATGGACGCCGATTTGCAGGATAGTCCCGACGAGATTCCGGAGCTTTATAATATGATCGCGGTTGATAAATTTGACCTGATATCCGGCTGGAAGAAAAAACGCTACGATCCGATCACCAAAACGGTCCCGACCAAAATTTTCAATGCGGCTACCCGGAGCATTTCCGGCGTGTCGCTCCACGATTTTAACTGCGGCTTGAAAGCGTACCGGAAAGATGTTGTGAAAAACATTACGATTTACGGCGAAATGCACCGCTACATCCCGGTGATCGCTAAATGGAACGGTTTCGCGAAGATCGGGGAGAAAGTGGTTCAACACCGCGCGCGAAAGTATGGGCATACGAAATTTGGTTTAGAGCGCTTCATTTTCGGGTTTTTGGATTTGCTTTCAATAGCCTTTGTGAATAAGTTTGGACGCAGGCCGATGCATTTGTTCGGCAGTCTGGGAACCCTTATGTTTTTTCTGGGAAGCGTTATCGCTTTCTGGCTTCTTGGCCGAAAAATCTATAACATTTACCATTTGCTGCCTTACCGAAATGTGACGGACAACCCCCTGTTTTTTCTTGCGCTGGTCGCAATTATGGTGGGTTCACAATTGTTTCTTGCCGGATTTTTAGGGGAACTGTTTGTTAAACAATCTGTTTCTAAAACCGGGGACTACAATGTTTCCGAGCGGGTAGGGGCGTAAATTTCCATTTTTGAAATAAAAAGAAATTCATAATTACAAGTTATCTATTACACAAATAATGATCGCAAACGTACACAAAGCCCATCCCTGGCATGGCATTCCGATGGGGGACAACGCACCTGAACTAGTAACCGCCTTTATTGAGATTGTTCCGACCGATACCGTTAAATACGAGATTGACAAAGTGACCGGCTACCTGAAAATCGACCGGCCGCAAAAATACTCCAACATAGTCCCAGCACTTTACGGTTTTATCCCAAAAACTTATTGTGCCGAAAAAATTGCGAAACTGGCGCGGGAACGTTCTGGTCGCGAGGTGACGGAAGGTGATGGTGACCCGCTGGATATCATTGTGTTATGTGAAAAAATCATTTCACACGGAAATATTCTTTGTGAGGCAAAACCGATCGGCGGGATTCGTCTGCTCGATGGTGGCGAGGCGGATGACAAGATCATTGCAGTTTTGAAAGGCGATGAAGTGTATGGCGGATATTCGGACATCAACGAACTTCCGGAAGGAATTGTGGAGCGTCTGAAACATTACTTTCTGACCTACAAAAACCTGCCGGGCGAAAAGGCCAAAATCGAGATCACGAATGTTTATGGCAAGGAGGAGGCGCACGAGGTAATTCATACCTCGGTGGAAGATTACAAGCATTCTTACTACTGAGATTTCAGGTACAAGGCTTTATATGAGTAACATACAAGAAATAAAAAAACGCCGCACGTTTGCGATCATTAGTCACCCGGATGCCGGGAAAACGACTTTGACTGAAAAGCTGCTGCTTTTTGGGGGCGCGATCCAGACTGCGGGTGCGGTAAAATCCAACAAGATCAAGAAGACGGCTACTTCCGATTTCATGGAAATCGAGAAGCAGAGAGGTATTTCGGTGGCTACGTCGGTAATGACTTTTGAGTATAAAGATCTGCTGATCAACATTCTCGATACACCCGGTCACAAGGATTTTGCCGAAGATACTTACCGCACATTGACCGCCGTGGATAGTGTAATCCTGGTGGTGGATTGTGTGAAAGGCGTGGAGGAACAGACAGAACGTTTGATGGAAGTGTGCCGGATGCGCAATACGCCGGTGATTATTTTTATCAACAAGCTGGACAGGGAAGGTCAAAACCCGTTTGAGCTGCTGGATGAGCTGGAAAACAAGCTGAACATTCGTGTTCGCCCGCTCACCTGGCCGATCAATATGGGCGCCAATTTTAAAGGAGTTTACAGCCTGTACGAACAAATGCTGTATTTCTTTAAAATCAATAAAACCAAAATCGAGAATGATGTCGCCAAGGTAAGTCTGGACGACGACACCCTGGTGGACCTCGTGGGAGAAAAGGATGCGGAGCAGCTTACCGAAGATGTGGAGCTCGTAGAAGGTGTTTATGACGCGTTTTCCGAAGAGGCTTATCAAAAAGGTCAGCTGGCGCCGGTATTCTTCGGCAGTGCGATCAATAACTTCGGTATCAAGGAGTTACTTGATACATTCTGCGATATTTCTCCGATCCCTCAGCCACGGCCGACGGATGTACGCGAAGTAGAACCGACCGAGTCAAAATTCACCGGTTTTGTTTTCAAAATCCACGCAAACCTCGACCCGCGTCACCGCGACAGAATCGCATTCTTGCGGATTTGCTCGGGTAAATTCGAGAGAGGTAAGTTTTACAAACACGTCAGATTAGGCAAGGATGTGCGGTTTTCAAGTCCGTTTACATTCATGGCTTCCGATAAAAGTGTGATGGACGAAGGCTTCCCCGGCGACGTGGTAGGACTGTACGATACTGGTAGTTTCAAAATCGGTGATACCTTGACGGAAGGTGAAAACCTGCAATTTTCGGGTATACCAAGCTTTTCTCCGGAGATTTTCAAGGAGTTGATCAACATGGACCCAATGAAATCCAAGCAGTTGGAAAAAGGGATCCAGCAGTTGACGGACGAAGGTGTAGCCCAGCTTTTTACATTGGATTTGGGTAACCGGAAGATCGTTGGAACTGTGGGGGAACTTCAATTTGACGTAATCCAGTACCGCCTCGAACATGAATACGGCGCGAAATGCCGCTGGGTACCGATGAGCGTTTCCCGCGCCTGCTGGCTCACAGCAGACGAGAAACCGGCGATGGACCAGTTTATTCGCTTAAAAGGTAACCAGATCGCTTACGACAAAGACCGCAACCCGGTCTTCCTGGCGGAATCAGAATGGATGATCCGGATGAACCGCGAGAATAACCCGGCGATCCATTTCCATTTTACGTCGGAATTTAAGACGGAAATGGCGATATAAGTTTTTTCAAATGCATTAAAAAAGGAGGCTGATTTGGATTCAGTCTCCTTTTTTAGTTTGTTGATCAGTGTATTAGTTGTTGGTGCCTCCGCCGTCTGCTCCTGGTGCCGCGCCGCCTCTCGGACCTCCGTTTCCACCACCCCGGTTATTCCGTCGATCTTCTAGCATGGTTTTGTATTTTTCCTGCTGCTCAACGGTCAATATTTTCGCGATTTCAGTGTTGAATGTTTCCATCGAAGCCCGCATTTGCTCACGGTCCATTTTCTGTGAATCGCGCATCTCCTGCATTTTTTTCGCGCGCGCCAGGCTCAGGTCGTACACCTGTTTTTTCTGGTCATCCGAAAGTTTCAGGTTTTCGGTCAAAGTTTTAGTCTGATTTTCAGCACGTGCCTCCGGCGTCATCCCTGAATCTCCGCGTTGTGCAAAAGCCGTCATGCTCGCAAACGCCAGCAAAAAGGCAAACATTGTTTTTCTCATGGTTACAAAGTTTAGATACCCGGGTTAGAGGCTAAAATCGTGCCTGGGTTTAAAGCAGTTGCGGATTTTTTCAATAAAACATTTTCACCGCCAGGGCCACGGCAATTGCGCAAGTGTAGCTCATCAAAGTCCCGACAAGCACATACTCCGATTTTTTGCTGATGTACGCGGCCGAGGTGCCTTCCGCGGTTTTATCATTGTATCTCAAAAGTGATTTCGCTGCAATCAAAAAGCCGATCGCTGCAAACTGGCTGACAAGTACAAAAACGAAGATCAGTAGTCTTTCCGACATGCCTATCCACCGGCCTGCATTGGCCAGGTTATCATTGGCCTCGGGTACCAGCGTGGCCAATTCTTCGCGCCAGGGCCGGGTAAGTATACCTACCAGGAATGAAATCGGTGATAATGTGAGCAGCGCGCCCGAAAGTATGGCCAGTGTTTTGGGCGTATAAATCCAGTTTTTAAATGTTTCAAAACCGGCCGGCACATTGTGGGTGATCAGCAGCGCGGTGATGATAATGCTGATCAAATGTGCCGCCTGGTCGCCGACAAACCAGGTAATGCTGCCTTTTTTATCCAGACTCACTTTGAAAATATCAATCATGCCGTGGGCGATGCCTAACAGTATGGCGGGCAGCGGGTTATCCCAGTGTCCGAGCAGGATATAGGAAACTACAATGACGAGCAGAATGTGGAAATAAAGGTATTTCGAGCGAAATGATTTTTCTTTTTTGTCAACCACCCAGGAAGTAGGCTGCCAGTAAAAATCGACGATAATGTGGGCCAGAAGCAGCAGGAGAAATTCCTTCATGAGGGTTTAGCGTTTTGTGTATAGCTCTAAATGTTTTGGAAAGGTAGCCAAAAAACTTTCAACTGCCCACCATTTGGAAGCCGCCACACGCTGACTTGCGGCAGACTGGCTGATCGAAAATTTCTCAGCGATCTGGTTTACATTATAGTTGTTCAGCAATGCGGTAATGACCTCACTTTGAGCAGTCGTCCAGTTCTCGATCAATGTTTCGAGCAGATCCAGGGTTGCATTCAGTGGCTCTGAAGGCACCGCGAGCGCAATCCCGATCCGCGCTTTTTGTTTGCGAATATTATCCGCCAAATGCCCGGATAACCTGAATGCTTCCCCGTCGGAAGTCCCGGCCCGGTCGGTGAGCGATTCAATTTTTCCGATACCGATGGCAATGCGTAAATCGGTATTCGGTGCATGGCTGCGCATTGCGGCCCTTGCCAGAATGGACACTTTCATGGCTTCCGATGCATTTTTTAAAACGCCCTGAAAACTGTCGCCACGGTAAATTTCGGGTTTTAGTGCCCATTGAAATGTGGTATGCTGACGCAGGATTTCAAGGGTATTTTCAAGCCATAATGTGGACTCTTCCCTTGAAAAGAGCGTTGAGTTAACCATATCAGCGGTAATAACTGCCTGGTTCTTTTTCATAAAATATAAGCTATTTAACTTATAACTATCAAATATAAGCTAAAAACCTTATATCATAAGAATATAAGCTAAAAACCTTATAATTGATTAATATAAGCTAAAAGCCTTATATTTTTTCAAAGAAACGACTGTGCAAGACTTTCCCATTCTTCTTGTAATGTCCCCTTAAACACCTCTTTACCAGATCTTCTGTACCAGTAACCGGCATTCCAGGTGTCGCCTTCAACGCGGTGTAGGTAGGCGTGTAGATGATCATAATCGCGGGTACCTTCGCTGCTTTGGGCAATGTTGTGGGCGGCCTCCCAATTTCCTTTTGCATCATACCAAAGTGCCTCTAAAAGAACAGAAATGCCCTTTGGCGGCGATGATTGGGCAAGTGATTCTTTAAATTCTTCGTAAGTCATTCGGATTTGAAATAGTGGATGAAGTGTAAAGAAAATGATTTTCCTTGTATCTTGTAGGATTGAATTTTCATTAAAATAACAATATATGTTCAAACAACTATCAACGTTCCTCGCCGCTCTCACCGTCGGTTTATATTGTCACGCGCAGGAAACATTTCCCCGAAACGGTGCTTACGACGAGCGTCCCGGAAGATATGCTTTTACCAACGCTACCATTGTAGTTGATTCAAAAACGACCATTCCGAACGGCACGATGCTGATTGAAAATGGGGTAATTAAAGAAGTTGGCAAGCAGGCGAAAATACCCGCGGGAACCATTGTGGTGGATTTAAAGGGAAAATACATTTACCCCTCGCTCATCGACCTGGACTCGGATTACGGGATGCCCGAAGTAACCCGGAACAGACCGGGCGGCGGAAGACAAACGCCTCAACTTGAATCGAATAAAAAAGGTGCGTTTGGCTGGAACCAGGCCGTACAGCCTGAAAATGATGCGAGCCTAATGTTCACGCCGGATGCAAAAAAGGCGGGCGACCTGCGAAAAATTGGCTTCGGTACGGTGCTGGTTTATTCTCACGATGGCATTGTGCGGGGAAACGGCGCGCTGGTAACATTGACGGACGAAGCTGCAAATAAAGCTTTGCTGAACCGGAAAGCATCGGCGCATTTTTCTTTCAGCAAAGGCACTTCTTCGCAGACTTACCCTTCGTCGACGATGGGCGTGGTGGCGCTGCTGCGGCAGAATTACTATGATGCCGATTGGTATGCGAAAGAAAAAAATAAAGAGGCAAATCTTTCTCTGGACGCATTTAACCAGATCAAAACGCTTCCTTCCATTTTTGAAACCAATGATAAATACAGCATTCTTCGCGCCGATAAAATCGGGGATGAGTTTGGTATTCAGTACATTATCCGCGGCGGCGGCGATGAATACCAGCGGATCAAGGAAGTAAAAGCAACGAAAGCACCGCTGATTTTGCCAATCGTTTTTCCAGATGCTTATGACGTGACCGATCCCTGGGATGCGGACGTGGTAAGTATGGCGCAACTGAAACATTGGGAGCTCGCACCGAAAAATCCAGCGGAAGTTGCGAAGGCTGAAATTCCTTTTGCATTCACGACGGCTGGTTTAAAAAACAAAGGTGATTTTTTGAAAAATATTAAAACCGCTATCGAGTACGGTCTGCCAAAAGAAAAGGCACTGGAAGCGCTCACAACATTGCCAGCAAGCCTGATCAAAGCTGAAAATCAGATCGGTAGCCTCAAAGCCGGGTTGCTTGCAAACTTTATCATTACCTCGGGTGACTTGTTCGGGAAGGATAATGTGATTTATGAAAACTGGGTGCAGGGAAAGAAATACATCATTGCGCCGCTGAATGTGCCGGATATCAGAGGTACTTATTCTTTGCAGGTGAACAACCAGCCGGGCGGGAAATTGCAGATCACCGGCTCGCCGGAAAAGCCGGAATACAAGGTTTTGATCCAGGATAGCATTAAGATCACGCCAAAAGTTACGCTCGCCAATGAACTTTTGACGATCTCTTATCAGCCCGACAAAAAAGCGTCGGGAACGATCAGACTGACCGGCTGGATCGCAGGTAGCGGCCTGGCGGGAGAGGGTGTATTACCCGACGGAACTGTGGTTCCCTGGGCGGCAACATTGTCTGAAAAATACCAGCAAACAGCAGCTGCGGCAGATACGAGCGCGATCAAGCCCAAAGAAACCGGGCCGATTGTGTATCCTTTTGTGGGTTTTGGAAATGAAACATTACCGAAAGCTGAAACGGTCCTGATTAAGAATGCGACGGTTTGGACAAACGAAAAAGAAGGTATCCTGCAAAATGCGGATGTGATTGTTCAGAATGGTAAAATTTCCAAGGTAGGTAAGTCGCTGGCGGCACCTTCGGGCGCGAGGACGATTGATGGTACTGGCAAGCATTTGACCAGCGGGATCATTGACGAACATTCACACATTGCGCTTTTTACCATTAACGAAGGCGGGCAGACAAGTTCGGCCGAGGTGAGGATGAGTGATGTGATCAATCCGGACGATATTAACATTTACCGCCAGCTGGCTGGCGGGGTGACAGCTTCTCAGCTACTGCATGGATCTGCGAATTCGATTGGCGGGCAAAGTGCGATGATCAAGCTGAAATGGGGAACGAGCCAGTCGGATATGCTGATGCCGGATGTGAAGACGATCAAGTTTGCGCTGGGCGAGAATGTGAAGCAATCGAACTGGGGCGATGTGCAGCGGGTACGTTTCCCGCAAACGCGGATGGGTGTGGAGCAGGTTTATTTTGATCATTTTATCCGCGCCAAAGAATATGCCGCCAGCTGGAAAACTTATAATGCTAGTTCGAAAAAGCAATCATTGACTGCGCCAAGACGCGACATTGAGCTGGATGCGCTGGCAGAAATCCTGGCGAACGAAAGGTTTATCACCTGCCACTCTTACGTGCAGTCGGAGATCAATATGCTGATGCATGTGGCCGACTCGCTGAAATTTAAAATCAATACATTTACCCACATTCTGGAAGGCTACAAATTGGCCGATGGCATGGCGAAACGCGGTATCGGCGGCTCGACATTCGCCGACTGGTGGGCTTATAAAATGGAAGTAAAAGAGGCAATTCCTTACAACGCAGCCCTAATGTATCATGAAGGTGTGACGGTGGCGATCAACTCGGACGATGCGGAAATGGCGCGCCGGCTAAACCAGGAAGCTGCCAAAACCGTGGAGTACGGCGGTGTGCCTGAGGAAGATGCCTGGAAAATGGTGACCTTGAATCCTGCGAAACTGCTACATCTGGAAAATCGGATGGGCAGTGTGAAAGCCGGAAAAGATGCGGATCTGGTACTCTGGAACGCGCACCCGCTGTCGGTGTACGCGCGACCTGAGTTCACGATGATCGAGGGTACCATGTATTTTGATCGGAAAAAAGACGAGGAAAAGCAAAAAACGATGCTGGTGGAAAGGGAGCGACTGATCCAGAAAATGATCGGGGACAAAAGCGAAGGCAAGCCGACGCAAAAACCGCAGGCCTCGCAGCCTAAAATGTGGCATTGCGAAGACGTGGCGGGTATGGATACCGAGCTCCGGTAGTTTTTCTTTCCAAAACATTCAAAGTTTATCATGAAAAATCAAAACACAATTCCCGCGCTGGCCATCGCATTTTCGCTGGCGGCGGGTATATTTTCCAAAACACAAGCGCAAAATCCAGCGCCAAGTCTGCCGCAAAGCAAGCCGGTGGTCATGACGGGCGCTACCATCCACGTCGGGAATGGGCAGGTGATCCAGAATGGTGTGATTGCATTTGATAAGGGTATAATCACCGAAATCAGTGCGGCCGGCTCGGTTTCGAATGTGACGGGCGCAGAGACGATTGACGCGAAGGGCAAGCACATTTATCCGGGTATTATTTCGCTGAATACGACAGTTGGCTTGCAGGAAGTGGCGTCGGTCCGAGCCACATTGGATTTTCAGGAAGTAGGGGAGATCAATCCGCATGTCCGCGCGCTGGTCGCTTATAATTCTGATTCTGAGGTAATACCAACATTGAGAGGTAATGGTATCCTGCTTTCGCAGGCGGTACCGCAGGGCGGGCTTATTTCCGGATCGTCGTCGGTTTTTTACAGTGATGGCTGGAACTGGGAAGATGCGGTTTTGAAAAAGGACGATGGTATCTGGCTCAGCTGGCCGCCGTTTTTGGCAAGTACCTTCAATAATGAGGATTTTACGGTTTCTGTTAAAAGAAATGAGAAGCGCCAGGAAGCGATCGATATGATCAAGGCTACATTGGCAGATGCGAAAAATTATGGTGAAACTGCTTCGCCCAATCCGGTTAATCTCCGTCTGGCGGCTATGAAGCCACTTTTTGATGGTTCTGCGAATCTGTACGTCCGGGCAGATTATGCCAAGGATATTGTGGAAGCGATTAAGCTGGCGAAAGAAACGGGGGTGAAAAAGCTGGTGATTGTCGGTGGAAATGAATCTTTCAAAGTCGCTGCATTTTTGAAGGAAAACCAGGTGCCGGTAGTATTGAACCCTACGCACCGCCTGCCTGACCGCGTTGACGAGAATGTATATTTGCCGTACGAGTTACCCGGACTTTTACACAAAGCAGGCGTAAAAGTGGCGATCACTTACTCCGATGAATGGTGGCGTACACGTAATTTGGCGTTTCTAGCAGGTACTTCATCCGGTTTTGGAAATGTTACCCCGGAAGAAGCATTGCAGTTTATCACCAAGAATGCCTCCGAAATTATCGGTGCAGAACGGCTAGTAGGCACATTGGAAAAAGGCAAACATGCCTCTTTCCTGGTGGCCGACGGTGATGTGCTGGATATGCGGGGTAATGTGATCAAAACCGTGTATATCAAGGGCTCAAAAGTGAACCTGGATGATAAGCAAAAACGGCTTTACGAAAAGTATAAGGAGAAGTACGGGACGAAGTAACCGGTCTTAGTCCTCTCCAATCAAATAAATCCCATCGGTGGCAATTCGTATAAGCCCTTGCTTGTACAAGCCGCCGATGGCTTTTTTGTATACTTTTTTACTGATCTGGAATTTCTTGTAAATGTCTTCCGGCGAACTGCTGTCGGAAAGATTCAGAAAACCATTTTCCTTTTTTAATACCTCCAAAACCAGCAGCGACGTGGGCTCAATTTGCTCTGCGCTGCCTTTTTGCAAGCTGATATCCAGCCGGTTGTCTTCCCGGATTTTTTTCACATAACCTGTCAGCGAATCGCCCACTTCCAGGTCGCGGAAAACTTCGTTGGCGTAGATAAGTCCTTTATGGTATTGATTGACGACGGTATTGAAACCCAGATCCGTTTTTTGATAAACCAGGAGCTCTACCTGATCGCCTTCCTTCACGGTTAGCCGCTCATTTTCAAGGAATTTATCAATTTTGGCGGAAGCCAGCAGCCGGGAGGTTTTTTGATCAAGATAAAGAAAAACAACATAGCGCTCCCCGATTTCCATCGTCTTGCTTTGCTCACGGAACGGCACAAAAAGGTCTTTTATGAGCCCCCAATCCATAAATGCGCCGTACTCGGAAACATCCTTTACTTCCAGGAATGCAAATTCGTTGCGGACGATCTTCGGCGTCTCGGTTGTAGCGACGGGGCGGTCTTCGGAATCGAGGTAAACAAAAACCCTTATGTTGTCGCCCACCTGCATTTCGTCGGTGAGATATTGGTTCGGCAGGAGCACTTCTTCACCTTCCACGTCGCTTAGGAACATGCCCACGCTGGTTACCCGCTCGATCGTCAGGTTATTGTATTTTCCTATAAAAAGCATGCTGTTGTGTCAAAATTATCCGGCAAAGGTAACGTTTTCGGCAAGACCGGCGGCTATCCGGCAGCATTCAGGCACAAAACAAAAACGCCGGTCGTGAAGGCCAGCGTTTTAACATATCTTAAAGTAAGGTTACTGTAATGTGTTGCTCAGGCGTTTCAGTTCAATTTCCGCAGCTTTGGCGGCATAATTGAGGTTGATCATCCGGTAGCCTGCATCTTCAAAACTTCTTTGCGCCTCACGCACATCAATGATCGTCGCCTGGATCAGCTGGAAACGTTGTAATGTTAAATCAAGAAGCTGCTTGCTTAATGCAAAGTTTCTCTTCTGTGTTTCAAGCTGTTGCAGGGAACTCAGGTAGGTTTCGTACATTTTCACGACACCCGCATTGTAGTCGCGCAAAACCATGTTACGCTGTAGGGTTGCGTTTGTCGTATTGATTTCGGCGACCTGTTTTTGCCTTTTATAAGCCGAACCATTATAAATCGGCACTACCAACGTTAACCCAGCATTCGGACCTACCGACCGGTTCAAAAGCGTCAAACCCGCTGCTACCTGGTTTCTGGAATAGTTGTAGGAAGTGTTGAGCCTCACCGTCGGGTAGCGCAGTGCAGCAGTTTCCCTCACAATCAGCTCATTAATTTTGATCTGGTGATCCGCTGCCTTCACATCCGCATTCAGGGTAAGTCGTTCCAGAATAGTTTGAAGCTGCAAATTGTTGTCAACCGTGATCGTATCCCGGATCGTCACAGCCGATTTCGGGTCCAGTGTCAGAACCCGAAGCAACTCTGCTTTGGCCACCTGCGCCACCATCATTTGATCTTGCAGGGTCTGGTTCAATGTGTTCAGGTCAATTTCGGCTTGAAAAATATCCGCATTATTGGCCATACCCGCCTCTTTACGTACCTGCAAAATTTCAAGACGTTTTTCGGATGCTTGTATGGAAGCCCTTAATGTATTGAGATAACTTAGCTGGCGAACTACATCGTAGTAGCTCGTCATCACCAAGGCTATGGTATTCTGAACCTGAGAGTTAAGTACTTCAACACTTTGAAATTGCTGCTCTGCCAGCCTTTTTTTCGTAGAAACCACCCTTTTTCCATTATAAAGCAGCAGCCCGACGGTCAGGTTGGCCTGTGTGTTATTACCCGCCGCAGCATTCCGGTTAATCACCGTACCATCATTCAGTCGCTGGTTTACCTGTGTAACCTGCTCGGTGTTGGAAGCATTTGCGGCCACTACCGGCAAGCCGCCGGCGACGCCATAGTTATTCAAAATGGTGTTGGATTCAACATTGTTCTTTGCAATTTCTATTTCATAGCTATTCTTTAATGCAGTGGCAATGGCATTGTCTAATGTAAGCGCAAGCGTGTCAGGCGCCTGATAACCAAAGGATTTGCCACAAAGCAATAAGAGAAATAGCAGTGTATTGTTTTTAAAGATTGCGAACAGGTTCATGCAAAAACAAATGTTGATTAATGGTTCAGGGCGAACTCGAAAGTCGGATGTATCAGGCGGTGATCTGCGCTGGCGTCGCTTTTTGTTCGTGGATTACCCGGTGTTTTTTAGGTGAAATAAAGGTGTAAATAGCTGGGATAACAAACAATGTCAGGATCAGGGAGAACATTAAGCCACCTACGATCACGACGCCCAGCGGCACACGGCTGGTAGCGGCAGCACCCAAACTCATCGCAATCGGCAGGGCACCAAATGCCGTAGCAAGGCTGGTCATCAGGATCGGGCGGAGACGCTGAGTAGCAGATTCCACCGCCGCAGCCGTCCGGCCCATACCAGCTTCCCGCTTCTGGTTTGCAAATTCTACAATCAAAATCCCATTTTTGGTTACAAGCCCAATCAGCATGATCATACCGATCTGCGAGAAAATATTGATGGTTAAACCAAAGATATACAAGCTCAGCAATGCGCCGGCGAGGGCCAGCGGCACGGTGATCATGATGATGAAAGGATCTGTAAAGCTTTCAAATTGTCCGGCCAAAACCAGGTATACCAGCAGCAGCGCAAGTCCGAATGCAAAACTGGTGTTGGAAGAACTTTCTTCAAAATCTCGGGAAGAACCTACCAAGGATGTCTGGAATGATTCGTCGAGCAGCTTGGCGGCGATCCTGCGCATGGCAGCTACGCCGTCACCAATCGTTTTTCCTTCTACCAGCGAGGCAGATACGGTTGCACTTTTGTATCGGTTGAAGTGATAGATCGTCGGCGGGCCGCTTTCTTCCGTCATTTTTACGACGGCAGTCAGCGGAATGCTTTCGCCGCGGCTGTTACGCACGTAAAGTTTTGAAATATCGCCCGGCTTGTTACGCTCAGAACGTTCCACCTGGCCGATAACCTGGTATTGCTGACCATTTTTAATGAAATAAGCCAGACGACGACCGCTGAATGCTGACTGGATAGCCGCGGCTACGTCGGTGGTAGATAGTCCCAAATCACGCGCTTTCAGGCGGTCGATGGTGAGCCTTACTTCCGGTTTGTTGAATTTCAAATTCACGTCCACATTCTGGAATGTGGGGTCCTGGCGGGCTTCTTCGAGAAATTTCGGCAATACATTGAAGATTTTATCGAAATCAAGATTTTGAAGAACAAACTGTACAGGTAAGCCGCCTCTTGAACCCTGACCTACGGCAATCGTCTGCTCCTGCGTAGCGAAAATCCGTGCGTTATTAAATCTTGAAAGCTTTTTATTGATTTCCTGCGCAAGATCATTCTGACTTTTTTTACGTTCTCCGGCCGGTACCAAACCGATACGCGCCGTGCCGCTATTAACTCCACCGCCACCAAAGCCCGGCGTGGCCGAGAAGGTGAATGCTCTTTCGGGTACAGAGTCATTTAAGAAGTTGCCCAGCTCATCATTGACCTGCTGCATCTGGTCGAAACTGGTACCCTCGGGTGCAGATAAGTTGAAACGGATGCTGTTCCGGTCTTCCATAGGCGCAAGTTCGCTTTGGAGATGGGTGTAGGTAAACCAGATCAATACGCCGCAAGCCGCTACCAGTACCCAGGCGATCCAGCGCGCTTTCATAAATCCGCGCAGGCTGCGGTTGTAGCCGTCTTCCATGCCCGTGAAGAAAGGCTCTGTTTTATTATAAAACCATCCATGACCTGCATCTTTCCGGTTCAGGAATACGTTCAAAACGGGTGTAATTGTCAACGAAACAAATGCCGAGATCAAAACCGCGGATGCTACCACAATACCAAATTCCCGGAAAAGACTTCCGACAAAACCTTCGAGGAAGATAACGGGCAAAAACACGACGGCCAGTGTCAGCGAGGTGGAAATTACCGCAAAGAAAATCTCCCTGCTACCTTCTAATGCTGCCTGTCGGATCGGTAATCCGGTTTCCAGCTTTCGGAAAATGTTTTCCGTGACCACGATGCCATCATCCACCACAAGACCCGTGGCGAGTACAATTCCTAAAAGCGTCAGAATGTTGATCGAAAACCCGAAAAGATACATGACGAAGAATGTCGCGACCAGGGAAATCGGAATGTCGATAAGCGGGCGGACTGCCACCAGAAAATTCCGGAAGAAGAACAGAATTACGATTACCACCAGCGAAAATGCGATGAAAAGGGTTTCTTCCACCTCCTCGATCGACTGGCGTACAAGTCGCGTGTTATCAATCAGTACACTGAATGTAATGTCCGATTTATTGGATTTCTGGATTTCCTGTAGACGCTTGTTAAATTCATCCGAGATCTCCACGTAGTTGGCGCCGGGCTGAGGGATTACCGCCAAACCCACGGCATACATACCGTTGTATTTCCAGCTTTGTTCTTCATTTTCAGGCCCTAGCTCCACTTTCGCCACATTAGCCAGCCGCACAATACCGCTGCTATCATTACGGATTACGAGATCACTGAATTCTTTTTCACTGGTCAGCCGGCCCATCGTCCGGATGGTCAGCTCGGTATTTTTACCATAAATCTTACCCGCCGGAAGCTCCACGTTTTCAGAGCTCAGCGTATTGGTTATATCATTAAAAGAAATGTTAAATGCGCTCATTTTATCCGGGTCCAGCCAGATACGCATCGCATATCTTTTCTGCCCGAAAATGTTGATGGAGCTCACACCATCAATGGTCTGTAAACTTTGCTGAAGAACATTCTCCGCGTATTCGCTCAGTTCCAGCAGACCTTTGGAAGGAC
Source organism: Dyadobacter luticola (assembly GCF_005860805.1). Classification (GTDB taxonomy): domain Bacteria; phylum Bacteroidota; class Bacteroidia; order Cytophagales; family Spirosomataceae; genus Dyadobacter; species Dyadobacter luticola. The sequence continues at coordinate 1,666,820 of NZ_VCEJ01000004.1, forward strand.
TTTGTACTGCCAGCAACAGGATAAAATCACTGTTTGCATCGGCCTTGCTTACCACAGGCGGGGCATCCACATCCTGCGGTAAATTCCGCTGGGCCTGGCTTACCTTGTCGCGCACATCATTCGCGGCGCCTTCCAGGTCGGCTTCCAGGTTGAATTCCACGGTAATGTTGCTGGAACCGATCTGGCTGGATGAGCTGATACTTTTGATACCCGGAATACCATTGATACTCTTTTCGAGCGGCTCAGTGATCTGGCTTTCAATGATATCGGCATTGGCCCCGGTGTAGCTGGTCCGCACATTGACAATCGGAGGATCAATGGCCGGATAATCCCTGAGCGACAAAAAGTTATAACCTACCACACCAAACAAAATGATGAGCAGGTTCATGACGACCGCCAGTACGGGCCGGTTTAAGGATAATTCTGAAATATTCATAGGACAGGTTTCAAGGGAATAGTCATCGTAACCCTATGAGCTACTTTGCAACATTTACGCTTCTTACGTTTCTCACTTTCACAGGAGCATCGGGACGGGCGAACAATACACCCGATACGACCACGGTATCACCAACGGATAAGCCACTTGTAACTTCTACGACGTCTTCTTTCCTGTCCCCCGTTTCGATGGTCACAAAAACGGCTTTGCCACCTTTCACGGTCACTGCTTTTTTACCCATCGCTTCCGGGATAATGCAGTTGGTAGGGATCATAATGCTGCTTTTATTATTCGTCGCATTCAGGTATACCTTGGCAAAAGAGCCCGGGCTGGTGTTGCCTGAATTCAGCACGGCGCGCACGGTAATGTTTCTGGTTGTTTGGTTTACCTGCGGTTCCAGGGCAATGATCCTGGCCGTTTCTTTCCGGCCTGAATTATCCAGCAACACTTCTACATTGCCGCCTTTTGAAACATATTTCTGATAATTTTCAGGGATCGTGAAATCGACCCGGAGATTGGAAAGCTGCTGCATGGTAGCGATCACACTGTTTGGCGAAACGTAGGAGCCTTCGCTCACTTTCCGCAAACCGATCACCCCGGTAAAAGGCGCCTTAATGATGGTTTTATCAATCAAAGCCTGGGTGTAAACCATATCGGCCTTTAATGTATTCACCTGGTTCACAGCCAGATCATAATCGGCCTGATTAATACCATTGATATCCACCAGTTGTTTCAGCCGCTTTTCGGTAGTTTGCGCCAGGTCCAACTGTATTTTCGACCGGCTCAACTGCGCCATCAAATCTGCATTATTAATACGGGCAATTACCGTACCTTTTTCGACTGATTTTCCTTCCGGAACATTCAGATAGGTAAGAAGCCCGCTCACTTCCGGGCGTAATTCGGCAAATTCGTTTGCTACGATCGTACCGTTCACCTCAACTTTATCACTTACCCTTTGTTCTTTGGCAATAATTACATCAACAGTAGTCGGGCCACCGCCGCCTTTTTGCTGAAAAGTATCTTTTTTTTCTCCGCAGGAAAGTGTGATGAAGAGCGTACCCGAAACAAGAAGATAGGAGAGTGGATTGGTTTTAATTTGTGAAATGCCTGCAAAAACAGACTTCGAGATAGAATTCATAGGGTTGGCAAATTCCGGAACTTAATGGTTTAGGGGTCATCAGGACTTTATATCCTTTTCCGAGTGAATCTCAAAATTATATATTAATCTTAAACCGATTAGACTTTTTTGTATTATAAAAGTTTAATAATGAAAAATATTTTTAAAACGTCGGTGCTATCACTTTCAGCAGTGTTTCGCATTTTAATTCTGTTTCTTCCCACTCTTTGGCTGGTATAGAATCCTCTGTAATACCTGCGCCGGCAAAAAAAGTAGCGATTCCATCCTTAAATCTAACCGTCCTCAAATTGACGAAAAGATTGGTTTCACCACCCACCTGCGCCGGTCCCAGAAACCCGCTATAAAACGAGCGATCGTAGCCTTCCACGTCGGTAAGAAATTGCAAACTCTCCTTTTTAGGCACCCCGCACACCGCCGAAGTCGGGTGAAGCAGTTTCAACATGACCGAGGCCAGTTCAGGAAAATTCAATGCGATTGTATCCACTTCGAAATCAGTGCGTAAGTGATACAAATTCCCTGCCAGCACCGTGCGCGGACCAGTCTCCTGATATTCCCGCAGCCTGATTTTCTTGAAACATTCTACAATATACCGGCTCACCATCGCCTGTTCCTCGATTTCCTTCTCATTCCAGCGAATGTCGTACTTAGGAACAATTTCACCCGCGGCATTGCGTGCACTCTGCGTCCCAGCCAGGGACATTGTTGTGAATTTGCCGCCAGCATTCTGGCCAACCAGTAGCTCGGGACTCGCACCCAGCCACATTTCATTATGTTCCGGAAGGTTTACCAGCGATATAAATGCATGCGGATAAACTGCTGAGAGCTTGCGGAATGCCTCTGCCGGCTGAAAATTTTCAGAATATCCCAGCTCCTTCGTCCGGGACAGAACCACTTTCTTAAATTGTTTCTGACGGATCGCCGAGACGGCCAACTCAACCGTCCGCTGGAAGCGGGCTGCCGGGTCCTGGTTTTCCGGTTTTTCAAGATGAAAGAATGTTCCGGGAGAAGTTGCATCCTGCTTCGAACCGATGTTTTCTGCCAGACTGATCAGCCTTTTTACTTCGGAATGCTCTTCGCCAATTCGGTTTTGAACAGTTTTCAGAACATTGCTTTCTGAAAAAGTGAGTATGATATCTCCTTCCAGAAAAAGCATTTCATCATCATTTTGCGATTGAAAAGTATTGATAATGAAGCCGGGAGAAAGTTTTTCCAGGTCGGGCTGACATTTGCGGATGCCTTCGTGAATGGAAATTAAAAGTTTGATTTCATTGGTATGAGGAAGCCGCCACAGTGCGGAAGGAAATCCCAGCTGCCTGGAAGCTTCCCAGATATCCTGCACCTGCAGGCCCTCAAATATGGAAATTCTGGTATCGGTGTCTATTGAAAACATGCGTATTCGGCAATCAATGGTTCTGCAAATTAATTCTGCGGGCTTGCATTCACAATAGCGACAGTAAGCCGGCTGATGCAAACGAGTTTATCCTGCTCATTGGTAATTCTGATATCCCAGATATGTGTGGTCCGCCCCAGATGGATCGGCCTCGCCACACCGTATACAAATCCGTCTTTCACCGGCCGCAAATGGTTGGCATTAATCTCCAATCCGACGGCATGCTGGCTTTCGTCCGGCAATGTCAGATACGAAGCAATGCTGCCCAGTGTTTCTGCCAGCACCACCGAGGCCCCGCCATGCAAAATCCCAAATGGCTGGTGCGTACGTTGATCGACGGGCATACGCGCGGATAAGTAATCATTTCCTATCTCAATAAATTCAATACCAAGATGTCCGGCGATGGTGTTCTCTCTGAGCCGATGAAGTTGATCAATCGTGACGGTTTTAGCGAACATATCTAAAAATTGTATAAATTTGTAGTGGCTTTATTGACTGATAACAAGGTATTTGCAAAATTAATATTTAAATAGTACTATTTATTTTGAAAAGAAAATCGATATACCTCATTCGCCACGGTGAAACGGATTTCAATCGCAGAGGAGTGGTTCAGGGAAGTGGCGTTGACTCTTTGCTTAACGAATGGGGAGAAGCCCAGGCAGCCGCTTTTTTCAATGCTTATCAGCATGTTCCTTTTGATAAAATTTATACTTCTGACTTAAAGCGAACACATCAAACCGTGCGCGGGTTCATCCGCCTGGGTATCCCGCACGAAAGCTATTCGGGCCTCAACGAAATCTCCTGGGGAATCCGTGAAGGCCGCGAGCCGAATACCGGTGACAACAACTATTACCGCGAGCTGGTAGCCGCCTGGCGCAGCGGACAAGTGGAACTCTCGGCCGAAGAAGGCGAAAGCCCAGTACAAGTCCGCGAGCGTCAACTGCCTGTGATCGAAACGATTATTTCCAGGCCGCACGAAAGAAATATCCTGATCGCCATGCACGGCCGCGCCATGCGTGTTTTGCTGACGACGCTTTTCAAGCAGCCATTGATCAAAATGGACGATTATGAGCACAGTAACCTTTGCCTCTACAAAATAAACTACTCTTACGATACCCAGCAATTCGATCTGGAAGTTTCCAACGACATTACGCATTTGCTTTCCTTAGAAATTCCGCAAACTTTGTAAAAGCCGTTTGTGTAGATTCGTCTCCTTTCGTGTAGTAAAGCACACCTTTTTTTGACGCATCGGTACATTTGCGGCTTGTCGGAATAATCAGCGTTTCATCATTTTCATGTCCAAAAAAAGGACTTATTGGACCTTGCAGATCCTGGGTTGGACCCTGCTGATCATGTTCGAATACGTTCCCTACGTATTGGAATACGGCTTCGAGCTCGGGGAATTTTATACTGCCCTCGCCAACATTCTGCTCGGCATTTGCCTCACACACGTTTACAGATTGGTTATCCGGAAATGGAACTGGTCGTCGCTTCCGCTGCCCCGGCTTGCATTAAGGGTTGTCGGCTCCGTTTTATGGCTTGGCCTGATCATGGCGATGATCAATCAGCCGATGGACCGCGAAATGCTCGAACATAATTTGCTGAACCAGCCGCTGGTGTTCTGGGGATATTATGCCAACTGGTGTAAAAATCTGCTGGCCTGGATCTTATCATACACGGTTTATCATTATGTGGAACAAACGCGGCTGGAAAGTTATGAAAAGATCATGCTGAAAATGTCCATGCGTGAAGCAGAGGCAAAGGTTTTAAGGTCACAGCTGAACCCGCATTTTACATTCAATGCATTAAATAGCATCCGCGCGCTGGTTTATGAAGATCCGGCGAAAGCGCAGGTCAGCATTACGCAGCTATCCAATATTTTAAGAAATTCCCTGCTCGCCGACAGACGAAAAACGGTGGATTTGCAAGAGGAAATCAAAACCGTCGAAGATTACCTGGAACTGGAAAAAGTGCGCTACGAAGACCGGCTGCGGTATACCATCACCACCAACCCACAGGCGATTTACTGGCAGGTACCGCCAATGATGCTGCAAACGTTGGTTGAAAATGGCATCAAGCACGGCGTTTCAAAAGTTATGGGCGGCGGTATCATTGAGATGACTTCCGAAATTGATAACGATTTACTGGTAATCACAATCCTGAATTCGGGGACCCTGGGTTCCACAGAAAATTTATCGAATACAGAATCGGGTGGGGTAGGGTTGAAAAACACTGCGGAACGCCTGTCAATATTATATGGAAAGGGCGCGACTTTCCGGATTTTCCAATATAAAGAAGGAATCGTTTGCTCGGAAGTGAAAATACCTATGTTGTCGGAGGGGGTGATGATGGTCGGTGCGGAGTCGGGAACAGGATCTTAATGTTAAAATCAATTTTTCAATATATTCCTAACTGATCTGCCATGAGGACTTTAATTGTTGACGACGAGCGTTTAGCCAGAAATGAGTTGAAGCGGTTGCTTGAACCTTACACGAAAATTGAGATTGTAGGAGAGGCGGCCAATGCGGAAGAAGCTTTGGTTTTGATCGAAGACCTGCAACCGGAGCTGTTGTTTCTGGACATTCAGATGCCGGGAAAAAATGGTTTTGAGCTGCTTTCTTCCATCGAAGGCAAAAGTCCGGAAGTAATCTTTACGACGGCTTACGACGAATACGCGATCAAAGCATTTGAATTTAATGCGCTGGATTACCTGCTCAAACCGATCGATACCGAACGTTTGAAAGAGACCATCCACCGAATTGAAGAAAATCAGGCGCATCCTGAGCCGATCGCACATTCGCAAGAACGCGTCGAGAAGGTTTTGGGTGCAAATGATCAGGTTTTTGTGAAAGACGGAGAAAAATGCTGGTTTGTAAAACTCGGTAAAATCCGCCTTTTTGAATCGATGGGTAATTACGTCCGCCTGCATTTCGACGACCAGAAGCCTTTGGTTCTTAAATCTTTAAACAACCTGGAAGAAAGACTTGATCCAAACACCTATTTCCGCGCGAATCGAAAACACATTATCAATCTGAACTGGATTGAGAAAATCGAACCGTGGTTTAGCGGCGGCTTGCTGGTAACCCTTCAAGGCGGTGATAAAATTGAAATCTCCCGTCGCCAGGCGATCCGCTTCAAGGAATTGATGAGCCTTTAATTTTCCGTACTCAGCGTTTTATCATGAAGTTTTTCAAACACAGTCTGGTCATTCTTTTTTGCGGAGTGCTGTTTTCTGCCTGCAACAAATCTTCCGAGCAGGGAAGAACGGAGCAAGCAACATTATCCGACGGCAGCCTGCTGGTAACCGGTTTTGGCGCCTGCGATACCGTTAAAAATCAAGGTGTTTCAATTTCGGTGCAGCTTTGGCAGCCGTCAGCTGGCGGAAATGCTGCCAGTGCCATCAGCGATAACATTGTTGCAAAGTCGATCAAAATCGTTAATTCTTTTGCAGATTCAGCCAGCATTGCTGCTAACCCGGCAGCAAAAACCAGCTTGAAAGGCGCCTATCAGGTTTTTGAGAAAAATTACCTGGATTTCAAAAAATCCGCTCCCGACGCGCCCGGCTGCTGGCAGGTAGAGTTGAAGGGAGACACGGTAATGGTGACCAACAAAGTGCTTTTTTATCAAATCGATAACTACGCATTCACCGGCGGCGCACATCCGAACAGTTTTCTTTCCTACCACGCATTTGATACGACCACTGGCGACGAAACGCCAATGAGCAAGTTTGTTTCCGACTCGACCGCATTATTAAAACTCGTCGAAAAGAAATTTCGCGAAATAGAAAAGCTCACGCCCGGTGCAAATCTGGAAGATGCGGGCTATTTTCTTCTCAACCATCAATTCTTTCTTCCTGCCAACTACGTTTTTACGAGAGAGGGAATCCTGTTTAATTATAACCCTTACGAAATTGCCGCTTACGTCCGCGGCCACATTAATTTCGTCATTCCTTACAGTGAGTTGAAGGGTATTGTTAAACAAGAGTCGGTTTTCTGATCACATATCGCCCTCGTCGGTAAAACTATAATAACCCTGGTCTGTGAAGATCATGTGGTCCAAAACAGGCATGTCGAGCAATCGGCCTGCCTCTTTTATTTGCGACGTGAGCAAGATATCAGCGTGACTTGGTATCAGTTGGCCAGAGGGATGATTGTGGACTAAAATCAGAGAACTGGCCAAATGGTCGATCGCCAGTTTGAAAATCAGCTTAATGTCCACTGACGTACCGGCGACGCCGCCTTTACTTACCTGCATGGCCCGCATCACCGTATTGCCGCGATTAAGCAGTAAAATCCAGAATTCTTCATTGGGCTTGTCCAGCAAATGCTGCCTCATTTCATCATAAACAGATTCCGGGCCGGTGATTTTTCTTTTTCGCTCCATGGTTTTTTCACTTCGGCGCCGACCCAGTTCCAATGCTGCCAGGATGGTGATTGCTTTGGCTTTTCCAATGCCGCGGATCTTGGTCAAATCCTTTACAGTCAGCTTGGCAAGTTCATTGATGTTGTTGTTGCCAAGGTCCATGATGATCTTCCCGACATCCACTGCAGAGTTTTCAAATGTGCCCGAGCCGATCAAAATCGCGATCAGCTCGGCGTCGGACAGTACTTCGCGGCCTTTTAAATGCAGTTTTTCGCGTGGCCTGTCTTCTTCCGACCAGTTTAAGATATTGCGTGGATTGGTACTCTCGTATTTTGCCATAATGGATTTCGGTTACGTGTTATCCATTAGACGCGCGGTTTCTAAAAAGTAACAGAAATTATTGACCTAATTTTGTGAGGGCCGCTCTCGCCTTGTTATCAATGCTGTTTTTGTATTCATGATTCTTGAACGACATTGATTTTTTGAAGTAAGCGATGGCTTTTTGTTTCTGGTTGAGGTCCAGATAAATGTAGCCAAGTTGGAGCGCCGCGGATGCGCAGAAGCCTTCGGTATCCTGTACCGGTAATACTAAAACGCGCTCGTAAGAAGAAATTGCGTTGAGATTTTGCTCCGATTTCTGGGCAATGCGGCCCGTCCGATAATTGTACTCCGCTTTTTCTGCAACCTTTTGAAATGAATTTTCAGAAAGTGCACGCATGAGTTCCGACACCTCTTTCAAATATCCGCCATCGGTTGCGTATCGTGCTTTAAATAAAACTTTTTGTCCAGAGCTAATTTTTCCTGCTTCAAAATCAGCTGCAAATCTTGTTGCAAAAGCATCTGCTTCAACAATCGTCTTTCCGGATCTGGCAATTTTGTCAAGATAGGTTTTGGCTCCACGATCATTACCGCTGAGCCACTGGCACATAAAGAGCTTTAAATTGCAGTCTTTCAAATAATTGAAACCTTTGTACTGCCGCAAAAATGTTAGATAGTTTTCAGACGCAACCTGATAATCGCCTCTTTGTAAATTGATTTCCCCTTTTAAATAATTCAAAAATGGAAATGGAATGTAGGCGGGGCCAGTGGGTGCAGTCGACAGATATTTGTCAGCTTCCTCACTTTTGCCTTCTTTCATCAAAACCGTTGTTGCAAAAAAATGCAGGAGCAGGTTATCCGGCTGCTCTTTCGGCCAGTTTCGTATTTTGATTTGCTGGGCAGGGGATAATTCCAGTGTGTAAGCATGGAGCAAAAGGTCAATCAAATCAGCCTCTTGTTGAAAAATCGTATTCCCGTTTCCAACTACCTGAATTTCCCGGATCCCCGCCTGAATGTTGCCCCGCATACCCAAAACCTTGGCCACCCAGCTGTAATTGCCCGGGATAGAGCCGATGAGCACATGAAGCAAACCGAGCGATTTTAATGTGGGCTGAAACTGCGGAAACAGTTTGTAATTTTCTTCCAGCAGCTTGTAAGCCTTAATAATTTCCCAGGAGCCGCTGACTTCGTTTCCAAATTTGAGCTTCGCAAATGCCCAGTGCAGACGGATTTCTGCCTGGAAAAAACGTTTGAAAGGAGAGTTATCCGGCAGACGTCCCATGAAATCCAGGCGCGTACTTTCCAGTGCAGATAATTTCTTATAGGCATTTTCATCCTCTGAAATCAGGAGATAGTGCAGGTCCGCGTAATTATCCAGGTAAGGCACAAATGCATTATCAGCCTCTGAATTTCTCTCATTATCAACAATTTCCCGGGCAGTATTAATCCGAAGCTTTTGGATTTCAAAGTAAGCTTTTTGAAGTTTTGGTGAAAAATCTACGGTCGCCGGGCGTGTTTCAGCGAATACGGGAGTAAATGAAGCAATTAGGTAATGTGTAGCAAGACAGCACATTAACCTGAAAAACAAACCAGAAAGTCCTGAAATTCTCAAAACCATTTTTGATGGACATAAAAAAAGGTTGTCCGGGTAAGACAACCTTTTAAATATTTTATCTGAATCTTATCTGCGTTGGTGAACTGGTTCTACGCTTTCAACATCGGCCAAAATCCGGCCGCAATGTTCGCAGACAATCAGTTTTTTACGTTCACGGATATCCGCCTGACGCTGAGGAGGTACGATGCTGAAACAGCCTCCGCAAGCTCCGCGGGAAACATGTACTACCGCAAGACCGTTCATTGAGTTGTCACGGATCTTTTGGTAAGATTTAAGCAAACGATCTTCGATTTTCTTAATGTGCTTCTCTCTTTCCGCGATCAATGCTTTTTCTTCCGCCTCGCTTTCACCGGTGATCACCGAAAGTTCTCCTTTTTTCGCTTTCAGATCTTCATTTCTTTCATTCAGAACTGACTCGGCACGATTTGCATCTTCTTCGATCAACCTGATGCGGGCACGGGCCTCATTTATCTTTTTATCAGCCAGTTGCATGTCAAGTTCCTGCAATTCGATTTCCTTGGTGATGGCATCGTACTCGCGGTTGTTCCGGACATTCATTTGCTGATCCTTGTATTTTTTGATCAGTTTTTCACCTTCTTTCTGCGCATTTTTGAAATTGTCGATCTCCGTATTCAAATTGGCGATTTCACTTTTGAATTTGCTGAGGCGCGTTTCAAAGCCGATAATTTCATCTTCGAGGTCCCTCACTTCTTCGGGAAGGTCTCCGCGGGTTTTAAGTATTTCGTCTAGGCTTGAATCAATTTCCTGCAATTTCAGGAGAGCATCTAATTTTTGTGCGATTGTGTTTTCCATGTATGTCTTTAATGGACTTGTTTCAATGCTTAATATGTGAGGGCAAAAGCCAGAATTTTAACAGATAATCAGACAAATAAGTTGTTGAAATCGCTCTCTAAACAAAATATTGCACTGGATTGGTATTGACTTCTGACAAACAGAGTGCAAAATTACTAAATTTTCCTGATAAATAGTTATGGAGTAAATTTTTAGTGAAGACTTCGCTCTCATAATGTCCGATATCACAAATCATGATTTTGTCCTCGGCGTCGAAGAATTCGTGGTACTTGTAATCGGCAGTCACAAAGGCATCAGCTCCGGCTCGTATCGCATCCTGCAAAAGAAAGCTGCCCGCTCCGCCACAAATCGCGACTTTTTGGATTCGATCCGAAACAAATGCGGTGTGTTTGATTACGTCCACATTCATTTGACTTTTAACTAACTGCAAAAAATCTTTTGGAAGAAGCGGCTCTGCCAATTCTCCAATTGCGCCAGCGCCAACTTCCTGATTCTCATTTTCCAAAGATGTTAAGTAGTAAGCTACTTCCTCATAGGGATGCGCAGCCCGCAAAACTGAAAGCATTTTGGATTCCAGGTAGGAGGGGAACATGATCTCAACCCGGTCTTCCGAAACTTCTTCCAACTTTCCCCTCGATCCAATCACCGGATTTGCGGATTCGCCCGGTAAAAATGTCCCGGTACCCGGCGTCCGGAAGCTGCAATTTTCATATTCCCCGATCTTTCCTGCTCCCGCCTTATATAATGCGTCCAGCACGGTTTCTGTATTTTCTTTCGGAGCAAAAAAGGTGAGCTTGGTCAGCCATTGCTTTTTAGGTGCGAGCACCTTCACATTCAGCAGCCCGAGCCGCTCCGCAATTTTCCAATTCACACCATTGGTAACATGGTCCAGGTTGGTATGCGTGGCGTAGATCGCAATGTCATTCTTAATCGCATTGATTACCGTGCGCTCGACATAGTTTTTGCCATTCAGCTTTTTAAGTCCTTTAAAAATAATCGGATGGTGCGCGACGATCAGGTTGCAACCTCTCTGAAGCGCTTCCTGCACAACTTGCTCGGTTACATCCAACGTGAAAAGAATCCCGCTAACCTCCGTATTTGGCGACCCGACGAGCAATCCGGCATTATCATATCCTTCTTGATAGGCCAGCGGCGCAAGCTTTTCGAGCTCGTTGGTAATGTCTTTGATGAATGTCATTTTCGAAATTTCAGCAACTATTTCATTTTCAGAATCTTCGTTTTTTGGGATTCTGCTTTTACAAAGAAAATAACTAAATTGCTGATGCAGCTATTGCGTTGGAAAATAATAATGGTAGTTTTGCACCACGTTTTACGAAAACGACTCGTAAAATATCTGGTTTGGTAGTTCAGTTGGTTAGAATACATGCCTGTCACGCATGGGGTCGCGGGTTCGAGTCCCGTCCAGACCGCCAGAAAAAAGTAAGTAAGTTCGAAGTTCTTTAAGTATTGGTTTGGTAGTTCAGTTGGTTAGAATACATGCCTGTCACGCATGGGGTCGCGGGTTCGAGTCCCGTCCAGACCGCAAGAAGCTCAGAGAAATCTGGGCTTTTTTCATTTATACGGTAGTTCAGTTGGTTAGAATACATGCCCGGCCGACGCTCGGTGTCACGGGTTCGAGTCCCGCCGGTATGCCGGCCCAGCCATACCGCAGAAAGCTCAGAGAAATCTGGGCTTTATTCGTTTTTAGGTAGTTCAGTTGGTTAGAATACATGCCCTGCCGACGCTCGTGTCACGCATGGGGCGGGGCGCGCAGCCTCGCGGGCGGTTCGAGTCCCGCCGGTATGCCGGCCCAGCCAGACCGCAAGAAGCTCAGAGAAATCTGGGCTTTTTTCGTTTTTAGCCAGGCGCGACTGGCACAATTTTCATGATGGTAGCATCTCAGCCACCAACATTTCATCATCATGGAAAATCAAAAATATCAAGAATGTATAGATGCCTGTCTGGCCTGTGCCCAGGCTTGCAGCTACTGCGCTATTTCCTGTCTGAACGAGGAGCATGTTGCACATTTAAAAAAATGCATTCAGCTGGACCTCGAATGTGCGGCGATTTGCCGGGCTTCTGCGGAAGTAATGAGTTTGGGAAGTTCTTTCAGTGCGCATTTATGCCGGGTTTGTGCGGATGCTTGCCGGGCTTGCGCCGAAGAATGTTCCAAGCACGCGGAAATGGGTATGGAACATTGCAGGGTATGTGCGGAAGCTTGCCGCAAATGTTACGAGGCCTGCGAGGCGATGGCGACACCGGTTTAGTCTGGACATAAAAAAACACGCAGGTTTCAAAATGAACCCGCGTGTCAAATTACACTTCATCAACAAACTAAAAACCAAATAAAACTAATACGAAAAAATTCGCTTGTCAAGTTTTTTTTGCTGTAGGAGGGGGATTCGAACCACCCACGGTGCGGTTAGCTACGGTACAAATACTGTTGGTGGTCCACCCCAGTCGACGTTAGTCGGCATTATGCCGCGTTTATCCCTTATTCACCACCCCCGAGACAGGAGGGCATGGCTGCCAATTTCATCACCCTACAATGTGATCTTCCATCAATCGAAGCATAATAACTGAGCTTCCGATAAATTGGTTCTGCAAAACTAAAACTTCTGATTTTAAATATAAAATTTTTTCATTAAAAATTGTCAAAATTTACAAACATTGCATAAATTGAAGTGTTTTGTTGTGAAAAATTCAAACATACTTCACCTAATGCAAAAATATTCAGATATAGATAGTACGGACCTGCGCATTCTTTCGCTGCTGATCGAGAATGCTGCGTTACCGTACACGGAGATCGGCAAGCGGGTTTTCGTCTCGGGTGGTACAGTCCATGTGAGAATGAAGAAGCTTGAACAAATGGGTATTGTCAAGGGCTCGCAGCTGGTGATCGACCCGGCAAAGCTCGGCTGGGATATCAGCGCTTTTTTAGGGATTTATCTTGACAAAAGTTCTTTATACGAAGAAGTCGCCACTGCGCTGGAAGGTATACCTGAGGTAGTCAACATCCATTATACCACCGGCATTTATAGTATTTTCCTCAAAATCGTTTGCCGGGACACCAATCACCTGCGCGAAATTCTTCACGACAAAATTCAGAAAGTAAGCGGCATTCAGCGTACCGAAACTTTTATTTCACTCGAAGAACGCATCAATCGTTCTATTCCTTTGGCCGAGGATTAAGCAATGATTTGATTTTGTCATCATTTAAGAAAATTCTTACATTTGCGTTGTATATATAAAAAACTTATATATATTTGGTCAATCAAAAATTAACTCATGGAGAATAACACGACAAGTAACGAATACGTCCGGGGTACATTGAAAACCATCGTGTTGAATTTGCTGGCTGAGCACGACAGAATGTATGGATACGAGATAACCCAGGAAGTAAAAGAGCGGACAGGCGGCGCTATCGCGTTGACATTTGGTGCTTTATATCCTGTTTTACATAAATTGGAGCAGGAAGGTTTATTGTTGACAGAGTCTGTGGAAGTGGACGGGCGGCTCAGAAAATATTATTCGCTTACTACGCCCGGAAGTGAAGCAGCCCGCACTAAAACCGATGATCTTGAACGTTTTATAGATGCCGTGAGATTATTGCTGGCACCTAGGAACTTAGCAACCGAATAATATCAGTTACATGGCAAATATCTAAACAGATAATCCTATGAAACGCCTTCAGAAAGATCGTATTGATTTGATAAATGAATATTTAAAATCAAACAAGCTGGATCCGGAGTTGCTCCCGGAGATCCTGGATCATCTGGCTTGTGAAGCGGAAGAACGTTTGTGGGACGGAAAGCCTTTTGACCAGATCTTCAATAACATGAAAGATTTTGCCGACGGCCAAACGCTCCTCGACCTAAGTGTGGATCATAAAAATCTGTTAGCCATGGAAAAATCTCTGAATGACATCGTTTTCGAGGGGCGTAATAAGCTTTACGGCGCTTATGATTTGAGGAAGAGTTACGGTCAGACTATCCAAAGGTCTGTCATTATCGGAGTTACGTTGTTTTTATTGATCGTGATGTTCCCCAACCTGTATGCGCGGCTCGTGCCCGATCCCAAGCCAGACGACATTGCGTATGTAGTGGAAGCTGCACCGCTCGATATTCGCGAAATGATTGAGAAGCCTCCCGTTGAAGAAGTTCAGCCAGCACCTGAGCCAAAAACGGTGAGATCTTTGACGCCGGAAGTTCTGCCGGATGAGCAAGTTCCGGAAGAAAATCTTCCACCCGTTTTGGAAGAGTTGGAAAATGCGCAGCCTGCGGCAAAAACTTTGGATGGGGTAGAGGATATCAGCATTATTGTCCCGCCTGCGCCGGAAGCGGCAAGTGCGAAGCCCGCCATCGCAGAGGTGGAAGTGAAAAAGGACGAAGTTTTTTTAAATGTTGAGCAGGCGCCTGCATATAAAGGTGGCGTAGAGGCCATGTCAGCTTTCTTGCAGAAAAATCTCAAATATCCGTCGAAGGCAGCGAGTGCAGGAATTCAGGGACGCGTGTTTGTACAATTTACGGTAGGTTCTGATGGAAAAGTGGAGAGTGCGACAGCTTTGAAAGGAATTGGATTTGGCTGTGACGAAGAGGCGCTTCGGGTAGTGAAACTGATGCCAAACTGGATTCCGGGCCGTCAGGCAGGTGTTCCGGTCAGGGTAAGGTTCACATTACCCATCGCTTTTCAGCTCAATTAATCTGTCATTGCGTAAATGCCTCCCGTTATTGAAGAAAATCCTCGCTTCGGCGAGGATTTTTTCGTTTTTTTGTAGTTCAATCAGAGAAGAAAGTTGCTTGAATGTATGCCATTGTTGATATAGAGACTACGGGAGGGGACGGGGCGGCACGCATTACCGAAATAGCAGTTTTCAGGCACGACGGCCAGAGGATTGTTGATTTTTTTCATTCCCTTATTAATCCCGGAATATATATACCACCGTTCATTACCCGGCTGACGGGTATCGATAATGCGATGGTAGCCGATTCCCCGACTTTTTGCGACGTGCAGGATGCCGTCCGTGCGCTCACCAAAGACGCGTGGTTTGTTGCGCACAATGCGAGGTTCGACTATGGATTTATTAAAAGAGAATTTGGGGCGATAGATGAATATTTTCAGCGGGACCTTTTATGTACGGTGCAGCTAAGCCGGAAAATCTTTCCTGGGCTGCGCTCGTATAGTCTCGGAAATTTGTGCGAAAGCCTTGAAATCTGCATTGAAAACCGTCACCGGGCCCATGGTGACGCGGAAGCAACGGTCCGGCTTTTTGAGAAACTGCTCATGCATGATCAGCAGAAATTGATCCCGATTAACTTCTTTGAATAAGGTTTTTCCCCAATTAATTCTTGGAATGATTTTTTAATGTTTGGAATAAATTTTCAACCTTAATTTTCCTTCCGATGAAAGCATTAATCAATTTACTCGTAGTCCTGCTTATTACATTCACCCTTACCAGCTGCGAAGCGATTGGTGACATTTTCAAAACCGGTGTATGGACGGGCGTAATCCTTGTTGTAGGGGTGATTGTATTGGTAATATGGTTGCTCTCCAGAGCATTTGGAGGCGGGCGACGATAATCATATAAGATTTTGTGTGCTTTATATCCGAACATAAAAACATAGCGATGCTTGCTTCTAAAAATTCTCCGTTTCATCTTTGCACTCCCTAATCGGAGAAGCTCGGTAACAAACGGGGGATTAGCTCAGTTGGCTAGAGCGCTTGCATGGCATGCAAGAGGTCGTCGGTTCGAATCCGATATTCTCCACGCACTTTCAGGCTTTTAAGTTTCGAACTTGAAAGCCTGTTTCTGTTTCAATGACTTTGCTTCTCACGAATCGTGATGAGCAAAGGATTAAGTCTTAATAAGAATTTTAAAGCTGTACACATAATTATAGGACTTTAACAAAGAAGAAATGAAGAATTTGAAATCCCTGTTGAAGAGATGGTTGTTAGAAGACCAGGGAAAAATTATTATCAAGCAGACTTCGCGAGAAAGAGTTTTGCAATTTATTGAAAGTTTACATCCCTATAATCCGGGGATGGAGTTAATCAGGATCGGTGGAAATGGCGATGGCGGTTACCTTGTTCCGGACGACTTAGAAGGCATAGACGCATGCTTCTCTCCTGGTGTATATATGGTCAGCGAGTTTGAGATTGACTGTTACAACCGCGGAATGCAACTTTTTCTCGCCGACAAATCTGTCGATGCTCCCAATCTCACGCTAGATACCAGCAAATATCACTTTCTGAAAAAGCATGTCGGCTGTACCAACAACGACGAGATGATCACATTAGATAGCTGGGTTCAAGATTTCTACGGTAAAACAGAAACGGAAATCCTTCTTCAGATGGACATTGAGGCGAATGAATACCTGACGCTTGCAGGTACATCTGACGCGCTGTTAAAACGTTGCCGGATTATTGTCATCGAGCTTCATGACTTTCATAAGCTTTGGAATCCGGAATTCTTCCATTTGGCAAATGAAGTGATGAGTAAGATACTGCAGACTCACACATGCGTTCACATACATCCTAATAATTGTACTAAAATTGAGACAAGGCTAGGAGTACAAATTCCGCCCATTGCAGAGTTTACTTTTTTGCGGAATGATAGATTTACGAAAGGGGCCAAACAGACTCAATTTCCGCACCCGCTGGATTACGACAATACGAAGGCAGAACATATTACGCTTCCGAAGCAATGGTATATGTAACCATCTTTTCAGCTTCGCATCTCACCCGAAACTTCCAGGTTGATTTCTGTTGCCATTGTGTGACGACAGGGTTCTGTACAAAATAATATAGTTATGCTCAATCGTTACCGGGAGTTGGTTGGAAAAATTAAGTTTAACAAAACAATCTTAAAAAGCTTCACCTACCTGAGTATCCTGCAAGTATTAAATATGATCATTCCGTTAGTGTCTTATCCATATTTAATCCGCGTATTGGAAACCGAGGCTTACGGACTTGTTATTTACATCACGACGGTTGTTTCCTATTTTTCTATTCTCATTAACTTCGGCTACCAGCTCACTGCAACAAAAAAGATTGCGCAAAACAGACATCGGCCCAAAAAGCTGAACGAAATTTTCTCGGCAGTCATCATTTGTAAATTGCTGCTGTTCCTTTGCTCTGCAATCATTTTTGTAGGGTTGGTTTTTGTTTTCGAAGCCTTTTCGAAAAACCTGACGCTGGCTATCCTTTGTTTTATAGTATGTATTAATGATGTGATCTTTCCTGGCTGGTTTTTTCAGGGCGTGGAAAACATGAAGTACATCACCATCATCAATGCGCTGAGCAGGTTTATTTCGTTGGCACTGGTTTTTATTTTTATCTCAAAGCCAGAAGATTATTTATTGGTGCCAGTTTTTAATTTCCTGGGTTCGTTCGGTGGCGCAATTGTTGGTTGGTACAATGTGAAGACTCAGTATTCTGTGAAATTTTTTATTGTTCCTTTCTTCAAAATCAGGCACTATTTTCAGGATAGCGTCGCTGTCTTCGCAACCAACGTGACAGCTGTAATCAAAGACAGGAGCAGTATCATATTTATTGGCGCGTTGCTTGGTAACCAGCAGGTTGCTTACTATTATCTGGCGAACAGGGTGATCAACACGATCCTTGCTTTGTTCTTCAATGTCTCTGCTGCCATTTTTCCCAATATTGCCAAATCGAAAGATCACTCCATGTTGGCTAAAACCATCTATTACACTTTTCTTCTTGGACTGGCCTGCTGCCTGGGAATTGTATTTTTGAGCAGTTTTATTGTGAAATTGTATGGTGGTCAGCAAATGTTGCCGGCTATTCCAGTTCTGCAGATTTTATCGCTCACATTGGTCTTCTCTCCTGTTATTTCTCTTGTTGGATTACCACTTATCGTGAATAGCAAATACGGTGTTTATTACCGAAGTGTGATCGCCACCACTTTATTTTATCTTGTATGTAACGGGTTGTTATATTTGTTCGACCTGGCTAGTATATATACAATTACCTGGGCCTTGATATTTACGTTGCTGGTAGAGCTAGTTAACAGGGCATACATATGCAAGCGGGTCGGTCTGGGGCACTGGATTTTCTCTGACACCACTAAAAAATGAATAAACCAGAAACAAAAATTTCAATCGTAACAGTATGTTTCAATAGTGCCATAACTATTGCTGACACCATTGAAAGCGTATTGAATCAGGACTATCAACCACATGAATACATTTTGGTAGACGGGGCATCAACCGATAAAACCGTTCAGATAATCAAAACTTATGAAGATGTGTTCAGGGAAAGAGGAATCTCTTATCTGTATATCAGTGAACCCGATAAAGGAATTTATGATGCGATGAATAAGGGAATTGCGATGGCAACCGGGGAATTGATCGGAATCGTAAATTCGGATGACTGGTATGAAAAAGATGCACTCAATCTAATTTCTAGCCGTTATGAATTCACTGCCAATAGATCGAACACGGTATTCTACGGAATCATCCGTCTTTGGCTCGATGGCAAAGAGTACGCAATCCGACGTTACCATCATAATTTCATTTCAAGGGAGGTAATACAGCATCCGACCTGTTTTGTCCCAAAGGCGCTTTATAATAAGCATGGTGCTTTCAATGCAGAATTTAGGGTATGTGGCGACTTTGATCTTTTGAATAGATTTAATTCAAAGCATGTCGAGTTTTGCAATATCGATCATGTTTTAACAAATTTCCGGATTGGGGGGGCTACTTCCTCTCACGCGGCAATTGCCAAGGCGGAGGCTTTGAAAGTAAAATTGGACTTCGGGACGATTGGCAAAAAGGAATATGAAAAGGAGATTTTCAAGATGAAGCTGCGAGCCTTTATTAAGAAATTCGCAAGAATATAGCACATAGTAAAGTTTTCAAAATGTCATACACGCTAAGAGCTACAAAAAGAGAATACAATAATTGGAAGAAGGCTTTCAATAAAAAGAAAGCGGCTCCGGAAAAGCCGGATTTCAGGCGTATAGGATTAATGGACCCCTCCATTGGTACCAGTAATATGGGGGACTTTATTATTCAGGACGCTGTTAAATCCGTTCTTCGTGAAACATTCCCGGATTCTTTCGTTTCGACGTTTCCGACACAACTGAGCCGAAAAATGGATTCTGTACAACTCATGCAGGATCAGGATGTCATTTTTATTGGTGGGACCAACTTGCTCGCTTCTAATATGGAAGCGCGGTTCCAATGGAAGGTAACTCCAATTGACAGTTATTTTATTCCTAACAAAATGGTGCTTTTTGGGACTGGCTGGTGGCAGTATCAAGACAAGCCAAATGCATATACGCAGAACCTATATTCGGGATTGTTAAGTAAGTCCCTTCTGCATTCAGTCAGAGATTCTTATTCCCGGGATATGCTCAAATCCATTGGTATAGAGAATGTAGTTAATACCAGCTGCCCAACTCTCTGGAATATTAACCCGGCACACTGCAAGAGCATTCAAACTTCGAAAGCAAGTGACGTTATTACGACGCTTACTTTTTACAATAAGGATTTCAAACAGGATGCGGCTATGATCAAAATGCTGCAGCAGAATTATGACCATGTGTATGTTTGGATCCAGGGCTTTGAAGATATGGAGTACCTCCACCAGCTTGCGCCTGACATGAAAAAGATCATTTCGGTGCATCCGGATTTACACTTCTACGATGAAATCTTAAAACGCCACAATGACATTGAGTACGTGGGCACCCGACTGCACGCTGGAATCAGGGCGATTCAGCATGGAAAGCGTACACTAATTGTCGCGGTGGACAACAGGGCGCAGGAAATCGGAAAAGATACCAATTTGAATGTCATCAAAAGAGAGGATCTTGACAGAGCGCTTAATTTTGTTACTAAGCCCTATGTGACTGATATTCAGCTACCTGTTGACGCAATTGCTCTTTGGAAGAATCAATTTAATAAAACGTCTTTTTAGTGAAAGTTCTTTGGTTTACCAATCATCCTTCCTTGTATAAGACCGATTCACACAGTTACAATGGATATGGATGGATCTCGTCGCTTGAAAACCTAATGTCCGGCCAGCCCGAAGTGGAGCTGGCAATTTCCTTCATGGAAACAGAATCGGCGAAGATTAAGAAAGGAAATGTAAGCTACTACCCAATAACTTTAAAGCGATCGATACCTCTAAAACTGCGGCATGCATTTGATCGGGAAGCTTATGACGCGGCCTGGATAGCCGAGTACATGAAAGTGATTGAGGATTTTAAACCCGATATCATTCACGTTTTCGGAACTGAAAAGAGCTTTGGGCTGATTTGCGGCCAAACGACAATACCCACCGTTATCCATATACAGGGAATTCTTAATCCATATCTGAATTCCATGTTTGCTCCCGGTACAACCGCGCTGGACTATTTCAGATATTCCGGAATATTCGAAGGTGCAAAAAGAATGTGGGAGCTACGGACCTTTACTTACAATGCGCGTAGAGAAGCCAGGATTCTCCAAAATTGTCGCTTTTTCATGGGCAGAACGAATTGGGATAGAGAAGTGGTTAGGTTGTATTCGCCTGGTTCAAAATATTTTTATTGCAGTGAAATCCTGCGATCTCCATTCTACGTTGCGCAGGAATGGGCCAAAAAAGCCAATGAGAAGGTGATGTTGATTACGACTATTTCTCATACCGATTACAAAGGCTATGACTTTTTATTAAAGACTGCAAAGCTTTTGAAAGAACTGAAAGTAATCGAGTTTGAATGGAAAGTGTATGGTATCCACCGATTTGAATTTTGGGAAAAGAAACTGGGTATCAGGCCGGAAGATGTGAATGTAAAGATGATGGGCGTAGGATCGGCTGAAAAATTGATCGAAGAGCTTCAAGAGTCAGATATTTTTATTCATCCCTCTTACATCGACAATAGTCCAAATAGTATTTGCGAAGCGCAACTTCTTGGAATGCCAGTGATCTCAACCCATGTAGGCGGAATTTCAAGTTTGATTGAACACGGCCACACAGGCATGCTGATTCCTGCCAATGATACACATATGTTGTCCTACACGATTCAGTATCTTTCCAGAAGCTCGGAGCTAAGCCGTCGACTTGGGCAAAATGCTCGGCAAGTCGCGATGAACCGGCATGACACCGGTGCTATTGTGGAGCAAAATCTGGCAGTTTACAGAGCGCTATCACTGCAATAGTTTGAAAGAAATGAGTTGCGGCTACTGGAAGCATTGGCGGTTTTTCTGTCTGAAAATTTATCAAATAGCATCGCAGTCAGTGGCTTCTTTGTGCAGTTGTAAAGCTTCTATTAAAATAAAATTCTAAATCTTTTCAAATCGCTTTTTATTCTCGGAATTTTATTTTAATTTTATGGAATATTTCAAAATAATGTTATGAATAAAGGTACAGTTAAGTTTTTTAATGAATCCAAAGGATTCGGTTTTATCTCTCCCGAAAATGGTGGAGACGATATTTTTGTACACGTGTCAGGTCTTACTGATGAGATCCGTGAGAACGACAGTGTGTCCTACGAAGTTGAAAACGGCAGAAAGGGGCTAAATGCAGTTAATGTAGCGATCATTTAGTCAATCATACTAAGTTATTGTTTCGAATTCCTCCCAAACAGGGAGGAATTTTTTGTTTTATATGTAGTGTTGCTGATGAAAACTATCCAATCTCCGTCAATTCAAAATCAAGGCACGGCCTTTTTCAAATTCTTATCCCGGATTACCGGCTCGGTCCTTCTCTGGCTTTTTAAAGGCCTCTCATTCTTGATATATTTTGTCCTGCGCTACATTGTTCGCTATCGCAAAGCACTGATCCGTCAGAATCTTTCCAAATCATTTCCTGATAAGTCGGCCAGGGAAATCGACAAACTCATGAAAGTGTACTACCGGCACATGAGCGATCTGTTGATTGAACCATTTCTTTTTTATCTGGCCCCGAAATCGCTCCGCAGGCGTTTGGCATCCTACACTAACCTGGAATTGCTGGACGGTTTTCTCCGGGACAATAAGCAGGTGATCGTATTTGCTTCGCATTATGGTAACTGGGAATATCTGGTAAATCTGCCGGAGGTGACCGATTATCCGGTTTATACAGCCTACTCGCCTATCAAAATCGCCTGGGTTAACCGCCTGATGATCGGGTTGCGCTCCTTTTTTGGCGTGACGCTGATTGCCAAGCAGGTTTTTTACCGTCAGGCGGTGAGTCTTTTCCGCAAACATTCACTTCCGAAACTTTTGGTAGTGATCGGTGACCAGCGTCCCGGCCCCGGTAATCATAAATTTTATCTTCCTTTTTTAGACCAAAATACAGCGGTTCAGACTGGTGGTGAGCGGATTGCAGCATTATCAGGGGCAACCCTGGTCTACGTCCGGGCGCAGAAAATTGCGCAGTTCAGCTACGAATTTATTTTTACCGAAATGAAAAATGCGGACCGAAATACCCCTATGAATATTACCAGCGCCTACTACCGGTTTTTAGAGGAAAGTATTTTTCATGCGCCTGGTTATTGGCTGTGGTCGCATAACCGCTGGAAAATTGCTTCGCCTGTAAGCTGATTTTTCAGCTTTCTGCTATACTTGTTTACCGATAGATAAACGATTTCGACCTCAGGCTAGACGGAATCTCTCATCATGCCGGCTCCGGCTATTTTAGGCTTCGCTCCGCATTTTGCGGCTGTGCGCAACATTAAAATAGCGGTAATGTCCCGATCAAATAAAAATCCCCGGAAAAGAAGAAGTAATGGCCCACCTGATCCTTTTGACCCGAACCAATTCAGAAAAGTCTTGCAAAACCTGGTTGCAAACCCTTCAACCCTGAATGTGGAGCGCATCCGGTACATTCGCTGGTGGTTTCTGCATTCCGCGATGGTAACATTCTGCATGAGTAAACGCATGCTGGAATTACCCCGTAAGCTTCTGAATCCAAATAAACCCGAGCTTGAAATGATCCTTGGAATGATCATTTCGAGTCATCGTTTATATGAAAACGGAAAGCAGCTCGTCCATGATTACCAAGTTTTGCAGGAAGCTAATATCGCCGTCGCGGAAATTGAAGATTTCAAACAAGCCTACCAAAAGTTGCTGGAATCGATTCATTACCTGGAATCGGTTTACGCTATTTCGCCTGACTTACTGGGGATTAATGATTTTCTAAGGAAGAATTAAAGTGTTAATCGCTGAGCTGACAAACAACTACTACACAAATCACTGAATAATTCAATAAAAGCTCGCCGCGCGGCGTACATCGCTTTGGCAAAAACCCTAATATTGCAGTCTCTTACCAAGACGATTGAAATATCATGTCAAATAACCTATTCGATTTTGGAATGATTGGACTTGGGGTAATGGGCCGAAACCTTTTACTCAACATGGCTGATCACGGCTTCTCTGTTATCGGTTTCGATAAAGACGGAGCGAAAAATGCTGCGCTGGAATCAGCCGCGACGCCGGGCACAACTGTTAAAGGTGTGGGCGAGCTTTCTCAGATGATCCAGTTGCTGCAGCGTCCCCGCAAAGTGATGATGCTTGTCCCGGCTGGTCAGCCTGTGGACGATGTAATCACTTCACTACTACCACTTCTGGAAGAGGGTGACGTAATTATTGACGGTGGAAACTCACATTATACGGATACCCTTCGGAGGGTAAAATATCTGCGCGACAAGAACATTCACTTCATGGGAATCGGTGTTTCGGGTGGAGAAAAAGGCGCGCGCACAGGTCCGAGCATTATGCCGGGTGGTGACAAAACGGCTTATGAACATGTAAGACCGATGCTGGAAGCAATCGCCGCAAAAGCAGAAGATGGTGCTCCTTGCGTAGGTTACCTGGGCAAAGTAGGCGCCGGACATTATGTCAAAATGGTACATAATGGTATCGAATATGCGATTATGCAGCTCATCAGCGAATCGTACGCGATCCTGAAACATGCTGGTTTAGACAATGTGCAGCTTCACGAAGTTTTCAAAACATGGAATGAAGGCAAATTGCAATCATTTCTCGTGGAAATCACTGCCGAAATTTTCCTGCAAAAAGATGACAAAGCCGATGGTTACCTGGTGGATGTGATCTCCGACAAAGCGGGCTCAAAGGGAACCGGAAAATGGACTTCTCAGGATTCGATGGAGTTGCCTGTGGCTGTGCCGGTAATTGATACTGCGGTGGCGATGAGAACATTATCGGGCTACAAAGACGAAAGGGTAGAAGCTTCCAAACTATATAATAAGACTGAGGCAGTCGAGCTGGCTTCGCAGGAACTGATCGATCAGGCTTACGATGCATTGTATTTTGCGACGATTTTGAGCTACGCCCAGGGATTGGCTATGTTGTTCCAGGCGTCGAAAGATCTGAACATGGAAATTCCGCTTCCGGAAGTTGTTAGTGTTTGGCGTGGCGGATGTATCATCCGGTCTTCGTTACTTGAAGTATTCACCAATGCCTATAAGCAAAACCCGGAATTGTCCAATATCTTGCTGAACCAAGAAGTAGCTGAACTCGTTAAATCAGCAGAGGATAAGACACGCTCGCTGGTTGCTTTTGCGGCGAAATCCGGCGTACCGGCTGCGGGTTTAATGTCGACACTGGCTTACTTTGATGCATTCAAATCGGAGCGGATGCCGACGAACCTGATCCAGGCACAGCGCGACTATTTCGGAGCGCATACTTATCAACGTATCGATACCCCCGGTACTTTCCATACAGAGTGGGGCCAACCATAAATCAGAAATTTATGCAAACCAATAAACGTCCACCAGCCTCTGTGATTTTTATCTTCGGAGGCAGCGGGGACCTGAATTACAGAAAGTTAACCCCTGCGCTTTATAATTTATTTTTGGATAACTGGATGCCCGATAAGTTTGCGATAGCAGGCATCGGGAGAAGTCCTTATTCAGACGAAGCTTTTCATGAGCATTTGCTGGACGGTGTTACCAAATTTTCCCGTCGTAAGGGCAAGCAAAACGGTCACTGGACAGAATTCAGCCAGCATGTTTCCTATCTGCAAATGGATGGTGACGATGCTTCGGCTTACCATAAAATCACCGATCTCGTCAAACAAAAAGAAGACGAGTTCGGCGTACATCCCAATGTCATTTTTTACCTCGCAGTAGCGCCGCAGCTGGTACCGTCGATCGCGACGAAACTGGGAGCATTGAAGCTTTGCGCAGAAAAAGGCACCACCCGGATTGTGGTTGAGAAACCATTTGGTCATGACCTGGAAAGTGCACACGACCTGAATATGTTGCTTTCGAGCATGTTTGCGGAAGAGCAGATTTTCAGGATCGATCATTATCTTGGAAAAGAAACAGTACAGAATATTCTTGCATTGCGCTTTGCAAATGCACTTTTTGAGCCGCTCTGGAATCGCAACTACATCGATCACATTCAGATCACCGCTGCTGAAAGTGTAGGCCTGGAAGGTCGCGGAGGATATTTCGAGCATGCGGGTGCATTGCGGGATATGGTTCAAAACCACATTCTGCAAATTCTCTGTATGATCGCGATGGAGCCGCCGGTTTCGTTTGACGCCAACGAGATTCGTAACAAAAAAGTGGACGTTTTGAATGCGATCCGTCGTATTTCAAAAGACCAGGTACGCGACTACGCCGTGCGTGGTCAATATTCTGGCGGCTGGAAAAAAGGGGAGAAGGTAGTAGGTTACCGCGAGGAAGAAGGCGTAGATCCACAATCGAACATCGATACATTTGCTGCTGTAAAATTCTATATCGATAACTGGCGGTGGCAGGGCGTTCCGATTTACGTACGTACCGGAAAATACCTGAACCAGAAAGCGACCCATATTACATTGCAATTCAAGCCGGCGCCACACTATGCGTTTCCGTCTGAATCAGCAGAATCCTGGCGGTCTAACTTATTGACTATCAGTATTCAGCCGAGTATGGATATTAGCATCAGCTTCCAGGCGAAACGTCCGGGGCAGACAATGGAGCTCGATCCTGTGAAGATGACTTTTGATTATGATGAAGTGGCCGGCGACCATGCGCCAGAAGCATACGAGACTTTGCTGCTGGATGTGATGGAAGGAAATGCGACACTTTTCATGCGTAACGATCAGGTGGATGCAGCCTGGAAAGTGATCACACCGATCCTGGAAACCTGGGAAAGCAGGCCTCCGCAGAATTTCCCGAATTATGCGCCGGACTCGTGGGGACCCGATGCAGCAGACGCATTGCTGGCCCGCGACGGACATACCTGGATCAATTTACCACCAGCGCTTTAAATGATGGAACTACACATTGAGAAGGATGCGCACCAGATGAGCGCGAAGCTGGCGGTCTGGATTGCAGAGTATATTCAGGAAGTTCTGGCAAAACAAGATCGGTTTACATTTGTGCTCTCCGGCGGAAATACGCCTAAGATTCTGTTTGCTGAACTGGTAAAATCGCCTTTGAAAGAATCGATCGACTGGGAAAAAGTGCATTTCTTCTGGGGGGACGAGCGGTATGTACCTTACGAGGATTCGCGCAACAATGCGAAAATGTGCTTTGAAGAGCTGCTAAGTAAGGTTCCTGCCAAACCGGAGCACATTCATATCATGCGTACCGACATTTCGCCGGAAGAATCCGCAGCGGAATATGAAGCGATTTTGAAAAGCTACTTTGGCGAATCAGAAACTACCTTTGATTTTGTATTGAATGGTATGGGTGACGACGGACATACATTGTCATTGTTCCCAGGCTTCGCGGTCGTTCACGAAAAAGAAAAATGGGTAACTTCTTTCTGGTTGACCATTCAGGATATGTACCGTATCACATTGACTGCGCCGGTTGTGAATAAAGCGGCTTGCGTGGCATTTATGGCGGTTGGAGAAAATAAAGCGAAGGTTTTGAAAGACGTTCTGGAAGGTGAAACGAACCTGGATCTCTATCCATCACAGATTATTCAGCCCGAAAGTGGCGAGCTGCATTGGTTTGTTGACGATGCTGCGGCTAGTCTTCTAACATTATAATTTAGTTTAAATTTTTCAAAAAATGCGCGTCGGATAACCGATGCGCATTTTTTTTGACCTCACTTTTTCGCGTTCTGTGTTTCAAAGCGACCTTTCAATAAAATCTTGGAGTCCGCTAATAGTGAAAGTCTACTTTTACTAAAAACACAGAAAACATGGCACATATCCTGAAAATCATCCTGGTTATCGTCGCGATAACTTACTCCCTGAAACTGATCAATGCGCAGTCAGATCTGCTTGTTTTTAGCGGATTGGCGATTGTGGGAGCTGCACTTTATTTTATTACTACCGACTTAACTAATCTTTTGGACCAAATAAAATCTAAACTATGAGAAGAAACATTATTACTGGAATTGTTGCTTTTATCATTCTCATCATCGCCCTTACTGCGCAACCTTTCACTTACGAAAACATTGACGCCGGAAATGTCGGTATCAAAATCAATCTATACGGAAGTGACAAAGGTGTAGATAACATTACATTGGTAACCGGCCGGGTTTGGTACAACACTTGGACGACCAAGATCATTGAATTTCCGACGTACACGCAAAGTGTTGATTACGAGCCATTTGTGATCACTACAAAAGATGCGGCTGAATTCAAAGTCGACCCAAAACTAAATTACCACATCAGCCCGGAGAAAGTCCCTCAGATATATCGTCAATACAGAAGACCGCTCGGCGAAATTCAGCAGGGATTTATGAAAAACACAATTTACGACGCCTACCGCATTGTCGCCAACTCATTTACATCTGATAGTGTGATGTCAAATAGGGAAGTTTTCGAAGACCGTGTCCAGAATGTACTTACCAAAACTTTGGGTCGCGATGGTTTTGTATACGACCAACTGACTTCCGCTATTACGCCGCCGCCATCCTTACGCCAAATGATCGATGAGAAAAATACTTCGATCCAGGCAAGGTTAAAAGCCGAGAATATGGCAAAACAAGCTGAGGCAGAGGCGAAGGTAATCATCACCCGCGCGGAAGGTCAGGCCAAGGCAACATTGATCAAAGCCAGGGCGGAAGCAGAAGCTAACCAGCTGCGCCAGAAAACATTAACTCCGCTGCTGATCCAGCAAGAGTGGGTTGCCAAGTGGAACGGTATCCTTCCTACCACCAACGCTGGCGGCAGCACTAGTCTGATGCTGGGTATCAAGTAGGCCGCAGGGCCAAAACTTTTAAAGATGAAGCCTCGGTCATAAGCCGGGGCTTTTTAGCATCGTTCCTGGCAGGCTCACATGCGCCGAGCTGTCCACATTCATTTCGTAGGAGCCGAAAATATTCTTTTCTACGTGTAACGAGCTTTTCGGTCCAACCTTAAAATCAGCTTTTTCAAATGTGTTATTCGGATCCATTTTTCCTACCACATCGGAAGTAAAATCAAGATGCAAATTCTCAATGTGATTGTCAGAAAATTGGACCGCCCCGTCGTGCTGGGTAATTTTCATGGCTTTGCTTTTCCAGCCGTTTACTTTGATAATCGCGTCATCGTTGCTGATTCCCAATATCTCCGGTGCAATTACATAGAAAGTAGGGGTGGCGCCCAGTTCCCATTCTTTCCGCCTGTCATTCACTGCCCAATCCCGCTGATAGGTAATTTTCAACGTATCGCCAATCACCTTCCATCTCATCAATTTTGGATCGGCTATCACCCTGAGCTCGTGGCTTTTACCAGGTTGAATCTGGGTCACACCAAATGTGTTTCCACCCAGTTTGACATAGTGAAAAGGTGGTAAAACTTCTTTTCGATAACTGACGAGCGCGTCGGTTTTGTCCAGTTTATCGTACTCAGCTTTTAAAATCAAGTTCGAGCCAACCGTGACGAGAAGTACTACGGAATATAGTCCGGTCAGGATGAGATTACTAAGTTTCATAATTCCAATATTTATGTGGTTACAGGAAATGTCTCTGAAATGAATTTGATATACCTGGCATTAAACTCTTCCACGCTGATATTCAGCAGATAAAGCGTGCGAAAGACATCCGGCAGCTCGGCTTCGAGGAAGCGCTCTTTGCGGTAGCCCATGATTTTTTCATGAGCACTTTCGTCCCCATAATAGCCGATCCCTCTTTTATTGAAAATGATCTCTTTGTTTTGTAGAAAATCATAAGTCCGCATCACCGTATTTGGATTCACTTCCAATGTTGCTGCCAGGTCGCGAACAGACGGGATGCGCTCTCCGGGAGGCCATTTATTGAGTAAAATCTGCTCGCAGATGTAGTCTGCTATTTGCAGGTAAATCGCCTGTTTATCTTTGAATTCCATAATAATTCTTTTAAATCTCTTTCTCCCGCAGCCGGAAATAAGTTGCCGACCACAAGGCAAAAACAATGATCGCCGGGAAAATCTGAATGAATGTATGCACAGTTTCAGGCAGTTTAACCTGATAAAATTGTGTGGATTTTGGACCAGCAGCAGTACCATCAGGCCAGAACCAGATATCCCAGCCGGTGATCGGAAAGCTGACCAGTTTGGATGGAAAGCCGGTGAGCAAATTCCCGATCCCTAGGTGCAAAAGAGCGATGAACAGGAAACTGGCAATAAATGTCGCCGCGGTTTTCAGGTAAGATGCTTTTGTAAAATAGAGCGAACCAAGAAAAACAAAAGCGTGGATCATGAAATAATATTGAAGTGCATACCTGATGACAGGCTCTGGTAATGCGTTGTATTTGTGCGCGTTGGCCGGAATGTGCGCATTTGCATACTCCACTGACCAATAATGCAGCTTCCAGTAAGCGAAGGCGAAAGGGATCACAAAAATGAGATTGAGTACCAGTGCCGAAAGAAATTTTTCAGTCCGCGAAGCCGGTACCATGATGGCCGCGATGCCCGTGGACGAATCCCCATATTGTGAAAAAGCGCTGATCGAATACAGGCTGCTGCCAAAAAGTATGATCATAAAGAGTGCCAAAATCTGCGCGAGCTCTTTCATGTTGCTATACTCCTTTGAAAATGCAAGCGGCAGCATGAGCATACCCAGTAACGACAGCAGAAGAAGCGCCGTGAAGAAATAGGTTTTCCCTTTCTCAGCCAGTTCGAGTTGCAGGCTTAGCGTGAATCGGTGAATGTTAAATGTCTGGTTCATAGCGATTTAATGATCATGGCTAATAGCTGAATATTTTCTGGATGCGCGCCGGGTTTTCCATGACGGCATTGAATAATTGTTCAAGATCGACGCGGCTTTCTTCCTGCTCCGAATTTTCAAAAACGGCTTTATAACCGCGTAGAGAAGGTTCAGAATAAAGCACGCGGCTGTCGAATTCAACATTGTTCAATGTGCCAAAACACAGCCGCTCGGTTACGACGTCGAGATTGTGTTGCAACAGTATCTTACTGTCTTCCAGGATAATGATGGCGTCAATCAGGTTGTCGAGGTCGCGGACCTGGTGGGTGGAGATCAGTATCAGTCTTTCTTTGTCCAATGCTTTGGAAACCAGCCGCCTGAACTGACTTTTAGAGGGAATGTCGAGACCATTTGTCGGTTCGTCCATGATCAGGACTTTGGTGTTGGTTGCGAGCGCAAATGCGATCAGGAATTTTTTCTTTTGCCCGAAAGACATACCTGTGAGCTTGTTTTTTTGTGGAATGTCCAGCTCGGCAATGTCCCATCTGAACTGCTGTTCATCGAATTTCGGATAAAATGGCGCCAGCATTTTCAGGTACTGCTCAATGGTCACAGAAGGAAGATAAATTTCCTCAGGAATGAAAAATACATCCTGCAAAAATGCTGGCTCACGCTTCGCTGGCTCACGTTCGGCAACCCGGATGCGACCGTCAAGCGGATAAAGCAGCCCCACAATGTTTCGCAGCAAGCTGGATTTTCCAGCACCGTTTTTCCCTAATAGTCCGTAAATGTGCCCGGCTTCGAGGTGTAATGTGAGGTTTTCAAAGAGTTTTTTATGCTTGCTGTACCCAAAAGATACCTGGTCAAGTTGAACCATGATGCACGAGGTTTAGTGTTCTAGTTAAATAGTACACTGCAAACATATAGACTTGTTGGATCAAAACAAACAGCCGCGAAATTATTTCTGATTTTTTAACAGTTGGTCGTAGTCTTCCTGGGTATCGATATCAATTTTACCCTCAGGAAAAGGGATAGCTGCCGCATCATTTGCGAACTTAACCAGCAGTTTCTTAGCGCCTTCCGCGCCGCTCAATTCCAGAAGTGCGTCAAAATATTTTTTTGTAAATAAAACCGGCGTGCCGAATGTGTCGGCGTAAGAAGAAGCAATAATACCGGCATCAGCATTTTCAGCCTGGCTGATCAATAATTGAAAAAGTGTTTCCGTCACAAAAGGCTGGTCGCTCACTGCAATGATGACGCCCTCGACGTCCGGAGAAAGTCGCTGTAATTTCGTAAGGCCGGATTTAATGGAAGATGCCATGCCCTCCTCCCAATGTGGATTTTCGGTAAAATGACAGTGCAAGTCAGCTAACTCATTTTCAATCATTTGCGGGTTGAAACCAGTCACTACCACCACATTTGAGACAGTTGCCAGAGCAGCTTCGGTAACATGGCGGATCAATGTTTTGCCCTGATATTCCAGGAGTTGCTTGGGCTGGCCGAGGCGGGAGGAACTGCCGGCGGCGAGGATAATGATGCCGTAGGAGTTAGACTGCCTCATTTTCAGGGATAACATTCGATACGGCGCAAAGAAAATCTTCTTTCTCCGATTTGGCGTAGTCTACAAGCTGATTTTTCCGGTTATGGATCGGCTCGGCCCGGTCTCGCAGGGAAAGACCTTTTTTACTACTCAAAACCGCCTTGATTTCTGCGAGTACCGACAATGCAATTTCCTCAGAAGTTTCTGCGCCAATGTCCAGTCCCACAGGCCCGTAAATTTTCGACCGGTGTGAATCTGTGATCTTGACCCCTTCATTTTCCAGTTCGGCAAACATTCTCTCCAGCTTCTTTTTAGGGCCGAGCGCACCTGTATATTGCCAGGTATCAAGCTGGATCAAATGTTTCAGCAGCGACAGATCGTAATTGTAGTTGTGCGTCATGAGCAGAAAAAACGTCCGCTCGTCGGGCTGAATGTCGTCAAGCACATTTTCTGCTTTTGAGACTAAAACTTTCGTCGCTTTTGGAAAACGCTGGCGTGTTGCATGCGCCACCCGGCCATCGACCACGGTCGTTTCCCAACCCAGAATGTCCGCCATTTCGACCAGGGGAATAATGTCATTTCCCGCTCCGGCGATCACCAGGGCAGGAGGGATGCTTAGGTATTCGATGAAGCCTGTCAGATTTTGGGTAAATGTTTTGAAAAATGAGTCGGTAGCAGCGTAAGCCTTTTTGACCTCAGTTATAATTTCTTCATAATTATCTCTAAACTCCTCATTATGAACATTTACATTGTCTTTTTCCAAATGTAAGAAGCAGGTTCCCGGCTGTGCTGCTGTGCGCGAATTCAGTGAAAACAATGTTACGAGTACCGCATTTTGCCTTTTAACCAAAACCTTTTTTAATAGCTCGATCGGGTTGTTTTCCTGCTGCGTATGAATCGGTTCAAAGAGAATGTGGACAATTCCGTTGCAGCCGAGCTGGACGCCCAATGTGGTGTCATTTTCGTCGGTGGTATCGTAGGTTACCAGCTTATTTTTTTGCTGGGAAATAGCGAGAAGGGCCTTGCGCAGAGCATCGCCTTCGAGGCAGCCGCCGCTGATCGCGCCTGTCAGCTGACCGTCGTCCGTCACCAGCATGCGCGCCCCCGGCCGCCGGTACGAGGAGCCTTCGACGTGCACGACGGTGGCCAGCGCCATTTTTTTGTCCGATTTTACTGCCAGCTCATACGATCGGATGATGTCCGAAATTTCTTTCATGTCGGTGCTGCTTTACAATATTGGAAATGACCTCCGCGGCGTGCTCTACTTCGCTTTCCGTCGAAAACCTGCCGAAACTAAAACGAAAAGTGTTGTGAATTAGCTCATCCGCCAGACCCATCGCTTTCAAAACGTAACTTGGTTCCAATGTGGCAGAAGTACAGGCTGAACTTCGTGAAAAAGCGAGGTCGCTGCTGGTTTCAAAAATCATTTTTTCTCCGTCGATGCCTTGAAATGACAGGTTGGTAGCATGAGGCAATCTGTGATTATTTTCCGCGGCATTTATGTGTATATCATTCAAAGCCAGGAGCTTGCTTTCAAACATATCGCGCAGATTAGCCAGCCTTTTTCCTTCGGACAACATTTCATTCTGACAAATTTCGCAGGCTTTTCCAAATCCCACGATACCGGGCACATTCAATGTTCCGCTGCGCATATTCCGCTCATGCCCACCACCGTCGATCTGCGCAATTAAGGATACCGACGGATTTTTTTTCCTGACATAAAGCGCACCGACACCTTTTGGTCCGTACAACTTGTGCGCGCTGAATGTCATCAGATCAATACCATCGAGCTGAACATTCACTGGAATTTTTCCAACCGCCTGCGAGGCATCGGTCATCAAAAGTATATGATGCTTTTTTGCAATATCAGAAATCTCCCGGATCGGCATGACATAACCCGTTTCATTGTTGGCATACATGACGGAAATCAATGCTGTGTTGCTTGTAATGGCATTTTCCAGCACATTCAGGTCGATGGAGCCGTCGGTATTTACGGGCAAATAGGTTACCGGATGTCCGTTTTTTTCAAGTGCCTTGCAGGTATCCAAAACCGCCTTATGCTCGGTTGCTACAGTGATAATGTGCTTTTTTGCGCCGGAAAAATTTTCAATAATACCTTTAATCGCCAGGTTGACAGCCTCGGTGGCACCCGACGTAAAAACAATTTCATGCGGGTGTGCTCCGATTAATGCGGCAATCTGCTCCCGCGCAATGTCCGTCGCTTCCTCCGCCTCCCAGCCAAAAGCATGCGTCCGGCTAGCCGCGTTCCCAAATTTTAGTGAAAAATAAGGCAGCATCTCCTCCAAAACCCGCGGGTCCACGGGCGTCGTCGCATTGTAATCGAGGTATACGGGGAGTTTCAAGGACATTTTATCATCTTTATCCATGGTTAAAACAAAAGCATACCCGTTAGTTCAAATTAAACAAAAAACCACCTCATTTTAAACATGAAGTGGTTTCGGCAACTTAAACGAACAGGTTAACTATAATTATGAAGATCTTCGTCGCGGGCGACTAGGTTATTTAATGGTCAGGATAAAAATGCTGTTAAGTAACTTTTTTGGCAATATTCCTTTGGCGCTGCCTTTTTGCGTCGCATTATAAGATCGCTCGCGGGACCGGTAGGCAACTGTCGATGGGGAAATCAGTAGCTGATAGGTCCTCAAAAACGAATTTCCGGTAAGGTGGAAAAGTGCCATGACATGCCAGCCAGCTGCTACTTCCACAAACATTAACCCCATCTGCGCAGTGGAAGCGTACATAATTTGCCGGTTCGCAGAGGATTGTATCCGCGCAAACCAGTTTGCGATGATGGCAACCAACATTCCAGAAAGACCAATCAAGATCCGCTCAAATAACCGCTGCTCCCAAAGGTGAGAGGTGCGGAGCAGGAGGAGCACGCCCACATTGAGCAGGAGGATCCCCACGATACTTTTTACCAACAAATACCGGTTTTGGTAAAATAAAATCAATAAGACCGCGGGAATGCTCGTGAAAAGCAGCCCCACTGCCAGCGTCACGACATTTCCCGAAATCGCCGCCAGGTTATAGCCTATGTAAATGCAAAAAATGTTGTTGATGAAGCGTTTGTAACCTTTTTCTTTATGCCAGTAAGGCCGACTATAAATGGCAATAACCAACATTAAAAAAACCCCGACGAACATGTATGCTGCCGCGATTTTATCAAAAATAAAATCGATATGAAATGGAGCCGATGTTATCATTATATCACTCACTGTCAATACTTTAATGTGTTGTATAAATGTGTGTAGTTTCCTGCGGCTCAAACATTGTGGTCCAATCGACGGCGCTGCCGGAAGCTTCGTGATCCGACTGATAGGAAATAAAATCGCCTGATTTGAATATTTTCAGATCGCGGGTCACCGGGTGGATGGACGCCAGTTTTACCCCATTGTTCACAAATATTTCGTGTAACATGTCCGACTTTTTAATCGCATCCAGGATCACCGGCGGGGAATGTTCCACGACAAAAAGTAATCTTATCGGATCGTGGCTTTCAGTCATTTGGCCAGGTAATCCCGTGCGGAGATCCCGGTTTATTTGCCCTCCAATATGGAGCAATCCCGATAAATCATGCGAAATTTTACTACCTGAACCAATTTTTTCATTGTCGACCCGAGAGAAGAAATAATCCAAATTTATCCCACTACAAAGCGATACAGCGATTTTTAAGACATCCGACAGATACCTGCCGCCCGGATCTGTCCGGTAATCGTAAGAATTCAGAAATGCGCGGCGGTCGAGGAAAAGATTTTTGGTCAATGTTCTCCGGCCGATCACGCAGAGTGCATTATTGGCGTGGCCGAGCTCGGCAAGCGGTTCGAATAGGGAAACCGAGCGCTGCCGCATTTTCTTCCGGACTTGTTCAATGGAAAGTGTTGCGGATATGGAATCAAACCGTCGCGATCTTTCCTTGGCATTATGGCCGAGAGCTTTCTGGAATATTTTTTCGTTTTTAAGATGATCTTCCTGATTCTCAGAGGAAAGTGACTGCTCGTCGTAAAAGCAGATTTCATCGCGGGTGGTATCATGCAATGCTCCGACAAACTGCGATTGCGCCGGGATCGTAATGCCGCGGGCATGTAAGATCGTGCGGACGGCAGGATGATTGGACATAAAAGCGAACACCCGGGCATTTACAGAACCGGGCCTTCCGGCGCATGCTGCGCAATCGAAAGCAGCGAAATGCGTATTATTCGTGCTGCTGGAACCGTGGCCGACAACATATATGATTGGCGCAAAATCATGGACTAGACCAATACTTCTCAGCAAATTCTCTACCCGATCAGCCATTTCCAGATGCGTGAAGCCTATTTGCAGATTTGCCTCGCGGTCCTCCGGGTTGTTGTTGTCAATAGTCAGCCGGGAAAGCCGCTCCATGTAACGAAAAGAGGAAGTGGCGGAAGGTATCGCGGCAGGTTTGAGCATTTGCGCCGTCATTTTTAATGCAGACCAATAACCCAATGTTTTCGAGGCAAGCAGGCCGGTCATCAGCAAATTGGTATGCTTGCTGAAATGCAGATCTTTCTTTTTTTTCACCCCAAACCCAACTTCCCTGACTAAATGCGCAGGCGAAGCTTGCGGCGGACAGACCTTTTCAAAAGTATTCAAGCCTTCGGGTTGAAAATAAAATTCAATGCCGAAATGTCCGGGCGTACCGAATGTTTCACAGCCAGGATCGAGTTCTTCTAAATGCCTTCGCAGCGAACATTCACGGTTATCGATACAAAAAAGCGCCTGGAAACTCTTCGTCTGCGGCTCAATGCTTTCGTTTTTCTGATTTTTCAGCGAAGCCAGTACGCGGTCGTAGTAGGTCCACTCAAATGCTTCGTGCCAGATTAAGAG
The DNA here is from genome assembly GCF_005860805.1 of Dyadobacter luticola. GTDB lineage: Bacteria > Bacteroidota > Bacteroidia > Cytophagales > Spirosomataceae > Dyadobacter > Dyadobacter luticola. Next base: position 1,703,300 of record NZ_VCEJ01000004.1, read on the forward strand.
CACGTCTGTCAGCTCGGCATCCGGTACCGGGGCAAAAAGTGGGGTAGGTCTTGCAACAATCCGGGCGGCCAGGGAAGGCCATTCTTCACCCAAATGATGATCCAGCGCGTCAATTTCAAGCAGCAGCTCAAAAGCGATGAGATCGGAAAGGGATATTTTTCGGGGACGCTGTAATGTTCCCGCATAATTTTCGAGTACAGAGACCATCCCTGACCATCCCCGATGCGCAAACTGCTGATCAAAGAGGTACCTGGCGTAAAGTGATTCCTCGCCGACGAGCAATTCCAGCAGTTCCGAAAGGTCGCAATCGGTGTGCAGCAGCAGATTTTTAGCACGGCGCGTTTTGAAAAAACTGGAAAAGCTATCACTTTCCAATGCTCTGATCGAAGCCAAAAAACCATCTTCGTCAACAGGAAATTGCCAGCTGGAAATGCCCTGGTCGAGGTAACTTGCAAGGATACGGAAGAGGCGCGGATGGATAAGATGATCCAGGTTGACCTTATAATTTTGTTTCCAATAACTTCTCAGCTGGCCAATTCTCGGCTCCGATTGCTGATCGTATTTTTTGAGCAGGATCTTATCGCGCCACTGAGAGGCTAGCGCGGCGCCTTTTTTTTCGAGCAAAACTTTTTCCAGAATGTCGGAAGCAATTTTTCGCTCATTATAAAAATGCCGGTATGCTTCCAGCGGGAGTAATGTGCGGTAACCAAAAAGCGCCGAGGCTTGCCGGAGGCCTTCCTCAAAAGGCAGATTTTGAAATGCTTGCAGCGGATTTTGGAAAATGTAATCTTTCAGAGGCGCCTGCGAGGGCAGATAGCGCTTTAATTCATGAAGCACCGCACGTTCATCAAAAGATTTGCTGGAAGCTTTCATGCAGTCAGGTATTGACGTTTCTAACGGTGCGCTCTCCAATTTAAAAAACGGGTTTGGCCGCTCTTCAAATCTTATTTCAAAGGAGCTAACATGCAATTAAAACGCAATTAAAGGCGACTTAAAATGAGGTTAAAAAGCCTTGATACCAATATTTTCAAGAGTGCAGAATTGAATAATCCTGTTTTTTCTTGAATATATAATTCACTCAGAAATTGCCCTTAAATGAAACTATTTGCCTATTTTTGTGTTAAACTCTATAACATTAGTAGATTAGTGTTCATCTTAAATCACAATAATTATGTCACTTCGACTTGGAGATATTGCCCCTGATTTCGAGGCAAACACCACACAAGGACCCATCAAATTTCATGAGTGGCTCGGCGATAGCTGGGGACTGCTTTTTTCTCACCCGTCTGACTTTACACCTGTATGTACTACCGAGCTTGGTAAAACTGCTTTGCTGCAAGGTGAGTTTGAAAAACGCAATGTGAAAGTTCTGGCGATCAGTGTGGACGATCTGGATTCGCACAACCGCTGGATTCCTGATATCAATGAATTGAGCAAAACGGAGGTAAACTTCCCGATCATCGCCGACGAAAACCGCAAAGTGGCTTTGTTATATGATATGCTTCACCCGAATGCCAGCGAAAAAGCGACAGTGCGCTCGGTGTTTATCATTGGTCCGGACAAGAAAGTAAAGCTGACATTGACTTACCCTGCATCGACCGGCCGTAACTTCAATGAAATTCTCCGCGTGGTAGATTCACTGCAATTGACTGCCAACTATTCCGTAGCAACTCCTGCCGACTGGCAAGATGGTGAGGACGTGATTGTGGTACCTGCAGTGAGTACCGAAGATGCCGAAAAGAAATTTACAAAAGGCCTGAACATTGTAAAACCTTACCTGCGTTACACGCCACAGCCGAACAAATAATTTTGTTGAAAAACTAAAAGAGCCGGGCTTCCAATTATAGGAGCCCGGCTCTTTTTTATGACTGTATTTTATTTTTCTTCCGCGATAATCTCCTCAGGGACAATCGTTTCCTCCCCATAATAGGTCATGTGCCGCGCACCTTGGTAGTAGTACCAGATGGATAAGGCCATCGGAATGTGGCTGATATCATTGTAGTTAAACCATGGCCCGAAACTGAATTTCAAAGCATGGAAACCGGCTGCCAAACCGCCCAGAAATGTGGCGATGAAAATGTTCTTACTACCGGGATCCTTTTTCTTTTTATAAACATAAATCTCGATCAGGAACAGCATTAAGAATAAACCGTAAAACGCGTGGATTTCGACAACTACGAAATTTAATGTGATGAATGTCAGTACAAAGAAGATAGTCAATTCCAGGTAATTGAGCCAGCCGAGAAAATTTCCATGTTTCTCTTTCAAAAGCGGCTTGATGTGCCAGATGGCGGCACGCTCAAATAATGCTACTGCGATCATACTCGCGAACCAGCCGGGAATCTTGCCACGCTGGCCGGTTTCGTACAAAAATCCATGACCCAGTACGCCGCCGATGGCTGTCGCAATCGCCATAAAGAGAAAGAAATACTTGATTTGCATGTACATTCTGTGCGCGCGGGCCAGCTTGTTGAGATGAACAAACGCGTATATGCACACGACGGTCATCATCAGACTGGTAAGAACCGTAGACGGCTCCATAATGGTAATTCCCCACAATTTGATATGATGTACCTTACTGAAATCTATCTGAACTTCATTCATGAATAGAAGAGGTTTGTAATGCCCGGAGTGAACTGGTTGAGTGCCTTAATGTGTGCCAAAGTACGCCACAAATCAGCAATTAACTGCAACAATATTGTTGTAACAACCCACTTTACCAAAACTATACCAGCCGGATTTCTCAAATCCCGGAACGCAAAATCACTGCCGGTCGGCGAGCTTTGTAGGAGTAAAAGTGGCTTTTCGACGGTGAAAAACCGTCGCCCATCTATTATCATTATAGAGATAAGTTTTATCGGTTTTCTTTGCATAGGTTATTGAAGTAAATAGGATTTATTCAATTGCTGCCCCTTTTCTATAAAAACCGTGTTCTGTGAAAAAGCTATCTCACTCATTCTTTAAAAAAATTCTTGTCGCATCGTTTTTTTGCGTTTTGACGCTAGATTCATTTGCCCAGGCTCCGGCAACCGCTGCGTCGCCGAATCTTGAAACGGCACCAAAAGGTAATTCCAAAATTTCCGGAATTGTACTGGATTCAGCCGCTGCGAAAGGTGTCGAATTTGCCAGTATTGCATTATTCAATGTCGCTGATAACAAGGCTGTCGATGGAACCACCGCCGATGAAACCGGCAAGTTCGCGATCACCAAGGTGGCGCCGGGTTCCTATAAGCTGCTGATTTCGTTTATTGGTTTCAAAGACAAGACAATTAATAACATCCAGGTTGAAAAAGGGAAAGATATCGACCTCGGTTCTGTGCAGCTGGCTTCCAGCGTGCAGAATTTGCAGGAAGTGACCATTACTGGAGAGAAATCTTTGGTGGAGGAAAAAGTGGATAGGCTGGTTTTTAATGCCGAGAAAGACATTACTTCCAAAGGTGGCGACGCGGCGGATTTGTTGCGGAAAGTACCGATGCTATCTGTGGACCTGGATGGAAATGTTTCGCTGCGAGGCAGTTCCAACATTCGGGTTTTGATCAATAACAAACCTTCCACGATCATTGCAAGCAATGTGGCGGACGCTTTGAAGCAGATTCCGGCAGATATGATCAAAACTGTGGAGGTAATCACTTCACCTTCTGCGAAATATGATGCCGAAGGTTCCGGTGGTATCATCAACATTGTGACTAAGAAAAATAACCTGCAGGGACTGACTCTGAACATTGATTCAGGTGTAGGTAACCGCGGCACCAATCTGGGCCTGAACGGAAGTTACCGCAAAGGAAAAATGGGTTTTACACTCGGCGGTTTCGGACGGGCATTTTATAACAAAGCAACTTCTGTATTAAACCAGACCACTTTCTCGGAAGGCGGTTCTTTCCTGACAAATCAAAGTTCGAATGCAAAGGATAGGGGATTGTTTGGTCAATATTCGCTGGGCTGGGATTATGATCTTGGAAAAAATCAGGCATTGTCTGCCGGGTTGAGATATGGTACCAGAAATTTCATCCAGAAGCAAAATTTGACCATTAACCAGTTTGAAAACGACGTGCTGTCTGCTACCTCGCAACGCAAAGTGGATCGCAAAGATTTGTCGGGTACGGTTGACTTTAACATTGATTACATCCGCACATTCAAGCCGCAGCAGGAGTGGAGCATTTCAACATTATACAGCCGCACGGGTTTGACCAATAATTTCAATACCGATCTGCTAAGCCAGTCCGGCGCAGTGAGCGGAAAGTTGAAAAACGAAAACCAGAATTATAACTCTGAATTTACATTACAAACTGATTATCAGACGCCCATCGCAAAAAATCAGATGCTGGAATTCGGCGCGAAAGGTATTTTCAGGACGGTTAACAGTGACTATAAATACCTGACTGCCACCGAATCCGGCGATTTTACATTGAGCACGACCAATCCTTCCGGCTCGCTGAATTACAACCAGAATGTGGCCGCAGGTTATGTTTCCTACTCTTTGACCACCAAAAATAAATACACGATCAAAGCCGGTACGCGGTACGAGTTCACCGGAATTACGGCAGATCTGGGCGAGCAGGGCAAAATTTCGATCCCAAATTACGGCAACCTGGTGCCTAGCATCAACGTTTCGAAAGCATTATCTGGCAGTACTACCGTGAAAGCGGCTTACAACCGCAGAATCCAGCGTCCTGGAATCCAGCAGCTCAATCCGAATGTGAACTTGTCTAATCCTCAGAGCATTACGACGGGTAACCCGGCGCTAAGTCCTGAACTGACTGACAATTTTGAGCTGGCATTAAGTACCAACATTAAAAAGACTTATATCAATGCTTCGGTTTTTGCGCGGCAGACCAATAATTCGATCACTCAGATCAGGATGGCGGTGGATACTTTGCAGGGCGCAGTGGTGACAACTTACCAGAACATTGGCAAGCAGCAGGCGTACGGGATGAATGTTTTTGCCAATGTTTACCTCACGCCAAAATGGACGTTGAACGGAAGTATTGACATTCTGCACTCATACCTGGAAGGTCAGGCGATGAGCCGGGAAGGTACTTCGGTGCCGGTAAGTAATTCCGGATTTAATTACGGCGGGCGGTTAATGTCGCAGATTTCGCTGCAGCAGGGTTGGGGATTGCAGGCTTTTGGGTTCTACCGCGGCAAGGAAATCCAGTTGCAGGGAACACGCACCGGTTTTTATATGTACTCGCTGGGTTTCAAAAAGGATTTCCCGAACAAGAAAGGAAGTATTGGTTTTGCTGCCGAAAATTTCCTGACAAAAGGTGTGCGGTTTACCTCTGACCTGACATCGCCACAGTTTGTTCAAACATCTCAGACACAGCTTTATAACCGGAATTTTAAGATCACATTGAATTATTCGATCGGTAAAATGAGCTTTGATGCACCGAAGAAGAAGACCAAATCGGTCAACAATAACGACGTCATGGGCGGTGGCGACGGAAAATAATTATATCTGCTAATGTTAGTGCCGGCGTAAAAGCCAAAAAGGCCAGGAGCAATTCCTGGCCTTTTCAATGTTATGCGGAGACGATTATTGATTGACTTTCCGTCCTTTCAACGTTTCTCTCTGATTTTTTACTTGCTTCAAAAGATCCTTTTTAACAAATAACCTCGCGCCCTGTCCGCCCTGCAGATCAAATGTGCGCTCTTTGTACTCGAATTTGTTATTGGGCAAAACGTCCAGAAAATAGTTTTGGCCGCTCAGATTAAACTTCATGCCTTTGGTATCCTGCTGGGTGTCGTCCCAGGAAACATATAGCACACCGTTGTCGGAACCGAGCGATACGCCAGGCGTAAAAGGAAGCACATTGATGGTTTGGATGCTTTTTCCGTTGCTCATCGTGATCTGACCTTCCGGATTTACCTTAATGTCGTTAGGATCAGATACTTCCCGACGAATGTTGATGCCTTTGTCATTGAAAAACTGCACTTTATTCAACGGAATGTTGGCAGCTTCGAGATCGCGACGGAGGTCTTCGGTAAAAACAGTGTAATTGGATAGCGGAACGGAATTCATTGTGGTGCAGCCGAATGCGACGCTCATAAAAAGCACCACGGTAAAAAGTTTTTTAATCAGAGTCATGTCTAGAATTTGGTGTTCTCGTACGAATGAGTGGATGAATTTAGTTGGGTAGTTTACTAGTCGCAATATTAAGAAAAAAGCTTTTCAGTTTTACCAGTCAGCCGATTTGAAGCCATTTTACTTACCGACTGACAATGTGTCAGCGAAAAACCTTCTAATTCTACTTGGAACGCATATTTGTACCGTCTATTGCAAAACCGAAAACAATTCTAAAATATAAAAACCAAAACATTATAACTATGGAGTCAGTGATTCAGGAAAAAGGAAATCTCAGTATACATACCGAGAATATCTTTCCGATTATTAAAAAATTCCTTTACTCGGACCACGAAATATTTTTGAGAGAGCTGGTTTCCAATGCGGTTGATGCCTCTCAGAAAATTAAAAAATTGGCTTCTTATGGAGAATTTAACGGGGAGCTTGGCGATCTGAAAGTCGTTGTAAAGCTGGATAAAGATGCCAAAACGATCACGATCAGTGACAATGGTATCGGTATGACGGCCGACGAGATTAAAAAATATATCAACCAGATCGCATTCTCCGGCGCTACCGAATTTGTTGAAAAATACAAAGACAAAGGAGAGGACGGAAAAGGTGATAAAGGCATTATCGGACATTTCGGTCTTGGTTTTTACTCGGCTTATATGGTGGCCGAAAATGTGGAGATCATTACAAAATCTTATAAAGAAGACGCCGAGGCAGTTCGCTGGCAATGTGACGGTTCGACAGAATTTGAACTGTCGCCGGCTGAAAAAGCAGAGCGCGGTTCTGACATTATCCTGCACATTGCAGCGGATTCCGAAGAGTTCTTAGATGAACATCGTCTGCGTGGAATCCTTGAAAAATATGGAAAATTCCTGCCGATCGCGATCGAGTTTGAAGATAAGGTCATCAACAACCCAAGCCCGATCTGGACAAAAAATCCTTCTGATTTAAAGGACGAAGATTACCTGGCATTTTACAAAGAACTGTATCCTTTCAGCGAAGACCCGCTTTTCTGGATCCATTTGAATGTGGACTATCCTTTCAACCTGACGGGTGTTCTTTACTTCCCGAAACTACGCAATGATTTCCAGGGTCAGCGCGAGAAGATCCAGCTTTACAGCCGCCAAGTGTTTATTACCGACGAGGTAAAGGACATTGTGCCTGATTTTCTGCAACTGCTTCACGGTGTGATCGATTCGCCGGATATTCCTCTTAATGTTTCTAGAAGCTACTTGCAGGCGGATGGAAATGTGAAGAAAATCAACGGTTATATTACACGTAAAGTAGCCGACAAACTTTCAGAGATTTTCAAAAACGACCGTGAAGGTTTTGAGAAGAAGTTTGACGATATCGGTTTGTTTGTAAAATACGGTATCATCAGTGATGATAAGTTTTATGAAAAAGCGAAAGATTTCTGCTTGCTGAAAAACACCGACGGTAAGTTCTATACATTCGAGGAATATCGTGAACTGGTAAAAGAAAACCAGACAGATAAGAATGATACGCAGATATGGCTTTACACCACCGATGAGAAGAAGCAGGATGCGTTTATTCAGTCGGCCAAAAAGAGAAGCTATGATGTACTGGCGCTAACCAGCGTGATCGATTCGCACTTTATTAACACTTTGGAGCAAAAGCTTGAAAAAGTGAACATTAAGCGGGTAGACGCTGATACACTGGACAAACTGGTCGAAAAAGATGTGAAGCTGGACAGCATTCTTTCTTCGGAAGATCAGGAAAAGGTGAAGAAGATTTTTGAAGAAGTGGTAGGTGGAAAAGGCGCAAATGTGCAGGTAGAGGCGATGCCGGTGGATGAGCTGCCGGTGGTGATCACATTCCCTGAATTCATGCGCCGGATGACGGACATGCAGGCTTCTTCCGGACAACGTTCGATGTTTGGCGATATGCCTTTGATGTACACCGTTTCGCTGAATGCGAACCACCCGGTTACCGGCCGGATCCTGCAAGCCGAAAGCGAGGAAGAGCAGAAATCTTTGGCAAAACAGGTTTACGACCTGGCTTTACTGTCGCAGGGAATGTTGTCGGGCTCGGATCTGACGCAGTTTATCCAGCGTACCGTTACGAAGCTTTAAGATTTTTTAGAGTTTATTAATATGGAAAACCCGCACATGCTGCGGGTTTTCTGCTTTTGAAACTACCAATGTTGCGCTACGCCAGATAGCAGCTGAAATTTCAGTTTGTCCAGCTCCTCCCATTTTTGATCTTTTGCCAAAGCTGCCTGCCTCGGCCAGGAAGAAGGATCATGGATCTGAAATCTCGGGCCGGCCTTTTTCAAAATACCGACAATGCGGATAGCAGAAGTTTCGGCGAGCTGCTCGAAGGTGTGAATACCTTCTTTATTCAATAATTCTTCGATTTTCGGACCGATACCTTCAATCAGTTTCAGATCGTTCGGCGCGTGGTCGGGGCTTGTTGTCGGGTACACGGTTTTGGATGCGTTGGTTGCTAAAAATTGGTCGATGGGCGTGTGGTTTATATTTCTAAATTCTTCGAGCTCAGATTTTCTCTCCTCGATGAGCTCGCGAAGATGGTTGATTTTTCTTTTTATAATTATTCTTGCAAAAAACCACCCGGCAGCACCTGCCAGGCAAAGCAGCAGCGCTATTTGCGATATTGCGACCGGCAGGCTTTCGGAGTTGGAAAACAGATCGGGCAGGCTCATGATTTTGTCTGGTAATATTTCAGTTCATGATTGATCCTGTTCAGCCGGTATTTGAGCTCCCGGGTTTTCCGGCCTTCGTAGCTTCTGCCGGTAAAAAAGCCCAAAATGATGACGCCTGCAAACATAATCGCATATTGCCAGAGCTCGCGAACTGTGGGTTGATACGTCGTAATGAGTGAAAGATCCGGAGCTGGGCCGGAATCGGGTACTACTTCGGTCAAAAAAAGCGTGGAATTATGCAGCTGGTCGCAAAGCTTCTGGATTTTGCAGACGTGCCAGTAAGTTGAGCCCAGAATCCAGACAGATAATAAAGTCCACCAGAGCGCCTTGACATTGAACATATTAATCCCTTGTTTTCTGTTTTCAAAAACTTAAGGTATTCGTCAAAAAGAAGCTGATCGGGGAGGGAAGCTGCAAGATAGCAGCCTGGATGAAAGTTAAAAGAGCCTGAGTGTGACCCAGGCTCTTTTTTATTTATCGGTTCATAGAAATCAGGAACTCTTCGTTGTTCCGGGTGCCTTTCATATGTTCCAGCAGGAAGTCCATCGATTCCATCGCATTCATGTCGGACATGTGCTTGCGGAGGATCCAGACTTTCTTAAGTGTTTCTTTATCAAGCAGCAAATCCTCGCGGCGGGTACCGGAAGCCATCACGTCGATGGCCGGGAATACACGCTTGTTAGAAAGCTTGCGGTCCAGTTGAAGCTCCATGTTACCGGTACCTTTGAATTCTTCAAAAATAACCTCATCCATTTTAGAGCCGGTATCGATCAGGGCCGTGGCGATGATCGTCAATGATCCGCCGTGCTCCACATTACGTGCAGCACCAAAGAATCTTTTTGGTTTGTGCAAAGCATTGGCATCCACACCACCGGAAAGGATTTTACCGGAAGATGGCACCACCGTATTATACGCACGCGCCAGACGGGTGATCGAGTCAAGCAAAATCACTACATCGTGACCACATTCCACCATTCTTTTGGCTTTTTCCAAAACAATGCTGGCTACTTTCACGTGACGGTCGGCCTGCTCATCGAATGTCGAAGCAATCACTTCTGCACGCACGCTGCGCTGCATATCCGTCACCTCTTCCGGACGTTCATCGATCAATAAGATCAGCAAGAAAACTTCCGGGTGGTTGCGGGTGATCGCATTGGCGATTTCTTTTAGCAAAACAGTTTTACCTGTTTTTGGCTGCGCCACGATCATTCCGCGCTGACCTTTACCAATCGGGGCAAAAAGGTCGAGAATACGTGTTGAATATTGATCCGGGCGGGAGCTTAATCTGAGACATTCGTCCGGGAAAAGCGGAGTAAGGTATTCAAAAGGAATACGGTCCCTGATTTCTTCGGTTGTTTTACCATTCACCGTTTCCACGCGAAGCAGTGCAAAATATTTTTCACCTTCTTTCGGCGGACGTATCTGGCCTTTTACGGTATCCCCGGTTTTCAGACCGAACAATTTGATCTGCGACGGCGACACATATATATCATCAGGGCTGGCGAGGTAGTTATAATCTGCCGAACGAAGGAATCCATATCCGCCGTCCTGCATAATTTCCAGTACACCTTCATTGACGATCAGACCGTCAAATTCTCTAACGTAGTTATTATAGTTGCGTTTGATTTTTGTGGAAGGATCTTCGCGTGGCTGCTGTTGCTGCGGCTGACGCTCGGTATTTTCACCATTTTGTTGCTGTTGCTTGAATGGTCTTTCCTCTCTTGGCGCAACATTCTGGTCGGAAACCTGCGTAACCGGCTTTTCCTCAGTAGTTTCAGAAACCGGTTCAGCGGGTGCAGCTTCGGGAGCGGCGGTTACTTCTTCACGGCCCAGGTCATTCAATGTATCATTGTCCGAATCGTGTTCTTCGTTGATTCCCAGATTTTTGAGGAATTCACTGTCACGTTTCGGGCTTTCAGTTTTGGCAGGAGCGTCAAATAAAGGACTGAAAGGGGTGGCAGGTGCCTGGTTATCTTTTTTATTTTTTGCCGGCCGGTTATTGTTCTGCTTCACAGATACCGGTGTAGCCTCTAAAGGCCTTCTTGCCCGTCTCTTCTTGGGCTCATCCAGCTCGTCGGTCGAAACTTCCGCGGAAGATGCCACAGGCGCGGCTGCGGAAGTTTCCTGCTGGGACAGGATTCGGTTAACTAATTCTTTTTTAGGGAGTTTGGCGTAATCCGGAATTCCAAGCGTCCCTGCTATCTCTTTAAGCTCCGATAGAAGCTTAAGGTTTAATTCATCAATTGTAGGCATACAGAAAAGAGAAGGTAAAGCGAAACTCTACCGTTTTGACAAGATGTTTTGAAAGTAGTCGGATACAAAATCAGGATGTTGTGTCCCGAAGTCGGTGATGGTCATTTATTATGGTAATATATTGTTTGTAGAAGTCTGTGTTTGAAATTTGACACAAGAAGTACGACAATAAATCGGCAAGATTTTTTAAAACCCGATAACGTTGGGATGGGAAGTTATCGCGAAATGGATTTTGGATTTATAAGTCGATACTGGACTTAGATAGGCGAAGGTAAAAAAATTCATTTTTATTTCCAAATAATGTAAGATTTTTGCATTTACTATGAATGTTGTAGTCGATTCAGGCAATACTTTCTCTAAAATCGGTTGGTTCGAAAAAGGAACTCTTATACGCTATACGACAGGTCTCAGATTCGATGAGCTGATCGCGGCCATCGTTTCTGACATTCCCCAAAACGTTCTTTTTTCTTCCGTCAGCCGCACCGGCGAGGAATTCCGGCAGGCACTCGGGCTCGACCTAAATATATTGGAACTGAACCCTGAAACGCCCATCCCGATCTCCAAAAAATACGATACCCCAGCCACTTTAGGTGCCGATCGCGTCGCCGCATGTGCGGGTGCCAATCTGCTTTTTCCGGACGAGGATCTGATCGTGATCGATATGGGTACGTGCATCACCTATGATCTTATCGACCGGACTGCCACATTTCAGGGCGGCATAATTTCGCCCGGCGTGAGGATGCGATTCAATGCGATGCATTCGTTCACTAAAAGGCTCCCGCTTGTTGAGCCGGAAAAAGATCCCGCCTTTATCGGAAAAAGTACGTTTCAGGCCATGCAAAGCGGCGTCATGAATGGGGTACTTGCAGAAATGCAGGGAATTATTGAAAGATACCGTCACAAATCACCCGGAATGCGCGTAGTATTATGCGGTGGCGATGCAGCTTTTTTTGAAAGTAGCCTGAAACCACCCATCTTTGCGGTGCCAGAGCTGGTTTTAATAGGATTGAACAGAATTTTAACATATAATGTCTCTTTACAGTAGAAACTTAATTCTTACACTTGCAATTACACTGGTCTGGAGTTGGACGAAGTTTGCGACGAATGTAAATGCGCAGGGGTTGGGCAATTCACCTTATTCATCGCTGGGTATGGGCGAGTTCTACGGCGAGTCATATTCTGATAATACTGGAATGGGGCAGTCGGGGGTAAGCTACGGCAGTGGTTTTCAGGTTAATAATCTAAACCCCGCACTTTGGGTCCGCAACCGGTTTACCACATTGGATATCGGTCTGATCGGTCAATACAAACAAATTGTAAGTGGTAATGAAAATCAGCGTAATGCCGGCGGTAATCTGGGTTACGTGTCATTATCTTTCCCGGTTTCGCCAAGATGGGCAATCGGGGTTAATTTAAAGCCTTACAGCTTCGTTGATTACGAGAATACTTCCACGCGGAATGTGCCGGGTACTCCTTCACCCGCTTATTATTTTACAACCGGCAAAGGTGGAATCAACAAAGCCTCTATCACCAACTCTTTCCAGATTTCCAAATATTTGAGTATTGGTCTGGAAACCAGCTACTTCTTCGGTAACGTGCGCCGAGCTTCCGAGGTGACGCTGCCGCTTTCTGCCAGTGATTTTCCTTCTGGTTCTTACACATTTGATATTTATGGCGTTAAAGCACCCATTAAATTAGATGCAACCACCGCTGAGTATCTGGTCAGCGTAAATGACAGGACTACTTATAATGATATCGGTTTTCGGGCTGGTATTGCAGGTAGAATTCCGTTGCGGAAAGCTAATAAACTGAATCTGAACCTGGGTGGAGCTTATAGTTTTAGAAATTCCCTTAATGGTGCGCAGACTACGACTTTTGAGCTAAGCCAAAATTCATTCAATGTGATCGCACCTGATACGATCCAGAATAATTTGTCGGGATCACTTACAGTTCCGGAGCAATACCAGGTGGGTGCAAGTTTGGAGTGGCCTTTCAAGCTGGTCATTTCTGCCGATTACAGCCACCAGTCCTGGTCGAAATACAGAAGCTTTACCAATACGACTGATAATTTGCAGGATGTGGGCCGGTTTCATTTCGGCGCCGAATATTTGCCAAGATTTACTTCTCTGAATTACTTCAATCTGGTTCGCTACCGTGTAGGATTTAGTACCGGAAAAACGCCTTATATGATCAACAGAAATGAAGTGAATGATACCAATGTTAGTCTCGGTTTTACGTTTCCTATGGGTCGCGGTTACCAAAACTTCCTTTCACTTGCAATGGTGGCCGGGCAACGTGGCAATGTGGGATCCGGCGTAATCCGCGAAAGGTATGGCCGCGTGGTGCTGGGTATCACGCTTCTGGAAAGATGGTTTCAAAAACAAAAAATCGATTAATGTTCTCATGCTGATCAAAACGGTCATGACGGTTTTTACCAGAGGAGATAAATTTTTATCTCCTTTTTGTATGGTACTGCTGGCCGTACTTTTTGTGGCTTGCGAAGGGAAAAAGACGAAAGAAGGAGCAGTTTATACAGGCCCGATTGAGATCGTCAATAATGTAGAGATTAAATATAGCGAGCAGGGAAACATTAAAGTTTGGATGAAAACCCCGCGCTCGTTTCGCTACCAGAACGAAACCAAGGTTTTTCCCGATACCATCAACATTAGCTTCTACGATTCGCTGGGCACGGTGGTAACGCGCCTTCGTTCAGACTCCGGGCGGTATGATCAGAATGCGGATGTTTATATTGTGAAAGGTAATGTACGGGTGGTGAAATCTGAAACACAGGAAACGCTAACTACCTCTGAATTAAATTGGAGTCCCCGAACACGTAAAGTATTTACTGAGAAACCGTTGGCTGTAAGAAACACGCGTACCTCGGAGATAACCAATGCGATCGGGATGGATGCGGAGCAGGATTTCACCCGCATCAAATTTAGGAAAGCGACCGGTATTTATAAGTTTACCGGCCCCTAATATACTTTGCAGTTCTTCAAGGCAGCCTGCACCGTTTCAATGTCTGTAAAAGTGCTGTCTTTCTTCCATTTCATCGTCACAAAGCTGACGATCTCCGCGATTTCGATATCCGTCAGCTTCTTGTTGGGTGGCATCGGCCTGTTGAAATCCCGCCCGCCGACTTTGATTTTATCCGTCATACCATTTTGAATAATGCAGGCGAGAAACGCTTTGTCCGCTAATGCGGCCGAGCCGTTGATCGGCGGATAAAGATTGGACATCCCTTTGCCGTCGGCCTGGTGGCAATTGGAGCAGTGGGTGGTGTACAGTTGATAACCCTCCACAAAATACTGCTCGCTTTTCAGCTCCTGCGCACTTTGGCAGGAAGTCATGAAAATGAAAAAGGAGGCCAGCATCTTCGTGTAAAAAATGCTTTGACGCGGATTATTTTTTGTACTCACTCAGCAAAGTTTCGATGTCAGCGATGAGTTTCTGTGTGCCTTCGTCGGTTGTGCCATCGTACATTCCTCTCACGTGTTTGTCCTTGTCAACCAATATAAATGCACCGCTGTGAATGTAACCGCCGTCGGCCGTCTTATCCTCTTTTGCAGTGGACATATAACTGTTCTGGCCGATCTCGTAAATTTTCTCTTTTTGTCCCGTCAGAAACAACCACTGATTGCCTTCCACCCCCAGATCTTTCGCATAAGTATTGAGTACTTGCGGCGTATCATGTTCAGGATCAATAGAGTGGGAGAGGATCATTACCTCCGGATTGCCTTTGTAAGCATTATAAACTTTGATCATTTCCCGCTTCATGACTGGGCAGATTGTCGGGCAGGTTGTGAAGAAAAAGTCGGTTACGTAAATTTTGTTTTCAACCACCTTTTCGGTAATGGTATCTCCTTTTTGGTCAACAAATGAAAATGGCGGGATGGTGTTGTAAACCGTATCGACCACTTCTTTACCATCGACCGTCTTTTTCGTCCAGTCGCGCTCACCCAGAATCGGCAGTTTCCGCTCCGAATTTCCGCAGTTGCTGAATGTAAATAGGATCAAACCGAAAGCCAGCAGGTTTGAAAAACAGGCATTTAACTTCATCATTATTCCAAAAATGTTTTGACCTCCTGAATTGATTTCACGGTAGTCTGTTTTACTGCAAGTATTTTTTCTTTTTCCTTTTCGAAATAAGCGACTGCTTCCTCCGACTTCAATTTTTTAGCTGAATCGCCCCGATATTCGTGCATCCAGGTCATCATTTGCTTATCCGATTCGTTTAATTTTTGGTTCAGGTCAACCGCTTTAATTCGTTGTTCAGCAAGAGAATTACCGCTAATCCCCACATTTTGCAAGCTGTCAATATTCTGGATTTTCTTGGAAAGCTTCGATTTTAGTGACATAATGTCGTCCATCTGCGGCATTACCTCATCGTGGATTGCCATCACCTCGTTTTCCAGCTCCACGGCTTTATCCTTATTCGCATCCTTGCTACACGCAAAAATGAATATCAGCAGGCCAAAAAATAGTAAAGAGGATTTCATGTTCCGGGAGTTAAAATGGGTATGGTAATTATTTGTGCTAACATTATTCTTTCAAAATCATTTCACGCGCATTGGTCAGCACCGCCTCCGAAGGATTATGTCCGCCAATCATCTGCGCAATTTCCTGAACACGCTCTTCCACAGATAGTTTCTTGATCCGGCTCACCGTTTTGTCCGACGAATGATCTTTGTAAACAAAATAATGTGCATTGCCGCTGCTGGCGATTTGATGTAAATGTGTGATTGCTATAATCTGGTGACTTGCAGCCATATTTTGCATCATTCTGCCCATTTTTTTTGCAATTTCTCCGGAAACTCCGGTGTCGATTTCATCAAAAATAATGGTTGGTAATTTGCGCTTGTCGGCCAGGATATACTTAATAACCATCATCAGCCGGGAAAATTCCCCACCAGACGCAACTTGTTTCAATTCCTGCGGCGCAACACCTTTATTTCCGCTAAACAGGAACAAAACCGAATCGATCCCGTTGGGCGACGGGGCAATTTCCTTGATCTGTACCGAAAATGATGCATTCGGAATACCTAATTCTACAAGCCGGTCCAGGATCAATTTTTCGATTGCCTTCGTTACTTTCTTGCGTCTCTCCGAAAGATTTCCCGCAGCTTTAAGCATTCTTTCTTTCGCTGCGGAAGCCTTCTTCTCCGCGCTGGCCAGCTCATCGTCCAGGTTGAGGACAACATTCAGTTTTGCCTGTAACTCCTGTTCAAGATCCAGCAGCTGATCCACCGAAGTTGCCTGGTGTTTTTTTAATAATGTATAAATCAAATCGAGACGCTCCTGAATAATCTCGCTCCGGCCCGTATCGACTTCCACTTTACTATTCACCTGATCAATTTCGTCAGCCAGATCTCGTAGCTCAATTAACGCACTTTGTCCACGCTGGCGTAAAAATTCGTACGCAGGAACCAGCCGCGAAGCCTGCGAAAGCGAACTGATCGCATTTTTCAGTGAGTCAAGAATAGAACTTTCAGGATTGTCCAGATAAGCATAAGCCAGTTGCAGTTTTTCCTTGATTTCAACGGCATTTTCGAGGATAGTAAGCTCTTGTTCAAGCTCTTCCTGCTCACCGGTTTTCAGACTGGCATTGCTTAATTCTTGAAATAAAAACTGGTCGTAATCGAAAGCTTTACGCAATTGCAGCGCCTGATTTTTCAGATCTTCAAACGCTTTTGAAGTAGCTCGGTAAGCCTGATAATCCGATTCGTACGATCGGAGAATACTGTTATTATCTGCAAAAGAATCCAGAACCTGCAACTGGAACTCATTGTTTCCCAGTAAGATAGAATCATGCTGCGAATGTATGTCTAAAAGCTGGTTACCAATTTTTCTTAGCGTATCCAGGTTAACCGGCGTATCATTAATAAAAGCGCGTGATTTGCCGGCAACCGAAATCTCGCGGCGCACAATACATTCCTCCGAAAAATCCAGATTTTCTTCCTCGAAATTCCTAACAAGATCATATCCGGTCAGATCAAATGTGCCTTCGATCACACATTTTTCAGTGGAGTCATATAATGCTTTCACATCCGCGCGGTTCCCCAAAAGCAAACCGATCGCACCAAGCATAATCGATTTTCCTGCACCTGTTTCGCCGGTAATGATGTTGAGCCCCGGATCGGGGGACATTTCCAATTGCTTGATTAAAGCGTAATTTTTGATCAGTAAATTAGAAAGCATGTCTAATTTAATCAGCCTGCCACGGGAGATACTTGGAGTGGCTGTTGTGAAGAAAATACTATTTCGTCTCCGGTACGAATATAGCTATGATATTGGCAATAAGGAAATCGGCTCACTGCTCCGCGAATTATTTAACAGTTCGTTTTTGGGCTTCATCAAACACAATTTCGTAAACATCCCGCAACTGAATGTCATGCGTGTGATCGCGAAAATCTGTCAGTTTAAAGCTATCGGGCGTAAAAGAAAGAAGCCGGCCAAAATAGGTCTTGCCATTTTCCAGCACCGCATTGATTTCGTGCGTCAGAAGGCCATTTAGCGCCGGGTAAATTTTCGTGGAACCTACTCTGATTAATCTTTTACTCATAATTGAATGTCCCTCCCGCCGGTTTACATGGAAAGTTTTTGATAAAGCTGCGTTTTAGTAGGGTCGAGGTTGACCAGCAATGTATAAGCCTGCGCACGTTCATTCGGCTGCGCCTCGATCAGGATCTTGTACAGTTCGTCTGACTTCGCGTCAAAAAATGAATTGATTACCACACTTGCCGGCCGCAGCTGGTTGACTTCCTTTAATGTTGTCAAAAACTCCAAAACCTTAGCCCGCGTTTCCAGTGGATTCTGCGAAGCGACATCCAGCCCAAGCCGGTAATATTTGTACAAACCTTCCCGAAAAGGTATGAATTGCTGGCTCATCAGGTTTTCAATCAGCCAATATCGGTTCTTGGAATCTCCGTTTGAATCCCAGCCCCTTTTGTTTGGAGAAGAATTCCGCGCCTGGTTCACCAGGTTAAATGCCTTTTGAACGTAAGGAGATCCGCCCATTTTGCTGAACGAATCATAGTCAAAAACCAGCGCAATGTTGGCATAATAAGCCAGAATGTATGGTAACTCCTCGGTATAGCTGTTTTCGTTAAAATAAAGCTGCGTGCTAGGGAGGTAGGTGAATGTAAAATTCTTGTCGACGTAGGTGAAAAGAACCGTTTCATAATTCGAATTATAAACCGGCCTTGAAACGATCAGCTGGGCATTTCCTTCATAATTTCCCTGCGCCAGCGACCGTGTAAGATTGACATTGAGCTTACATTTAATTTTTTCCTCTTTATTAAACTGGTCGTTCGTCCAGCGGGTATTGTTGAGAAAATCATTCATGTAAGTCTGCAACTGGCTCATCGACTGCGGATCAGTCTTTTGCTGGGCAACCAGCTGCTCATAGTTCAGATTGACAGTAAACTGAAATTCCTGCGCAGCAACATTGCGTGAAATGAAAGCCAGCAAAAGAAATAAAATCGAAAACAAACTCTTTTTCATGCCTCGCTCCATTTAGCCAAAACTATATTGAGAATATCCTGCGCCACTTCTTCTTTCGGTTTCAAATCGAATTCGTGAATTTTTTCGTCCCTGTCAATAACGGTTATTTTATTGGTATCGTGTGCAAATCCGGCACCAGGATCATTCAGCGAATTCAGGACGATAAAGTCAAGATTTTTCCGGCGCAATTTCCCGATCGCATGCTCCACTTCTTTCTCCGTTTCCAGTGCAAATCCGATCGTAAGCTGGTCTGCTCGTTTTTTGCCAGCCAATGTTCCTGCTATATCCTCTGTCTTAGTAAGTTCCAACAATAATTCGTCACCCTGTTTCTTGATTTTCTGCGTAGCAACATGAGCAGGCCGATAATCAGCCACCGCTGCCGCAAAAATGACCAGGTCATGCTGCTGAAAATGCTCTTTAGTTACCTCAAACATTTCATGCGCACTTTCAACATTCAACCTCGTAATGTTCCTGTTTGTGGTTTTCAAATGCGTTGGCCCGGTAACCAAAGTTACGCTCGCCCCGGCTGCCGCAAACGCTTCGGCGATGGCATAACCCATTTTTCCCGAAGAACGGTTGCTGATAAACCGCACAGGATCAATCGGTTCCAATGTTGGGCCCGCGGTGATAAGTACCCGCTTGTACTGCGCAACGCTTTTTTGTGAAAAGTAGGCAGAAAGTTCTGAGACAATCGTTTCCGGCTCAGCTAACCTACCGTCACCCACCAAACCACTGGCCAATTCTCCAAATTCCGGAGCGATAAAATGGTTACCAAATGCTGCTAATGCTGAGATATTCCGGGTAGTCGACGGGTGGTGAAACATGTCCACGTCCATAGCGGGTGCGAAGAAAACCGGACACCGGGCCGACAGATATACCGCAGTAAGTAAGTCGTCGCAATTCCCGGTTGCACATTTAGACAATGTTCTTGCCGTCGCAGGCGCAATCACGATCGCATCGGCCCACAAACCCAGATCCACATGGTTGTTCCAGGTTTCAGAATCTTTATCCGTGAAAGAACTTAAAACCGGATTTTGAGAAAGTACAGATAATGTCAGCGGCGTGATAAATTCCTTGGCTGAATCTGTCATCACCACCTTCACCACCGCCTGCACCTTAATGAGCAACCTGACCAACAATGCCGATTTATAAGCTGCAATGCTGCCTGTAACACCAACCAGTATTTTTTTGCCTTTGAGATTCAATGGAATGTTGTCTGAATTGCGTTTAAACCACAAATAAAGTTAAGGAGATTACGGATAGCAAAGCGAGTTTTGAAATACTGTAAATGAAAAAACCAGCTACAGAATGAATTGTGGCTGGTTTTTTCTTGCTATAAGTGACTATTCTTCGTCAGTCTCGCGATAGCTGTGGTAAGTTTTTCCTTCGATAAACTCGTCGATTGAAATGCTTCCGGCTTTCGGCATGCGCTCGTAAAACTTGGAAATTTCAATTTGCTCTCTGTTTTCGAAAACTTCCTCCAAATTGTCAACGCCTGATGCAAATTCGGCCAGCTTGTTATTAAGCTCCTCCTTCATTTTGCTTGAAATCTGACGCGCCCTTTTGGAAATCACTGATACGGATTCGTACAAGTTGCCGGTTACGTCTGCGATTTTATCGGTGTCCCGGGTAATGATCGATGGATTCGTTGCCATACCTGATTATATATGATTTGTAATTTTAAATCTGTTAAAAATTCCTGCTTATTGTGCCTTTGTACCCGCCGCGGTCGGTGTAGTCACCTTCGTAGGCTTATCAGCTGGTTCCTGCTGTGATTCTTTCAATTTCTGTCTTTCCTGCTCCGCTTTCGCGATTACCTGAATCTGTTTCTGACTGTCATCAAACATTTTCTCGGCATCGCGGTTATATTTCCCAGTCGGATATTTGTCAATTAATTCCTGATAAAATTTCACAACAGACTGGAAACGATCTTTTTGCTTGTCGCTGAAACTGTTGGATGCCAGGTTAAACTGCGATTCAACCTTCAAAAATGCCAGCTCCTCATTATATTTTGAGTCAGGAAAATCTTTCCTGAAATTTTCAATCGAAATAACGGCCGATTTAAGTGACATCGGGTTAAAGTCGCTGATCTTATGATAAAGCTTCGCACGCTCGTAAGCTTTTCTTTCCAGTTTCGACCTTAATTCCAAAATGTATCGGGTACATTCTTCACGGAAAGGGCTGTCAGGATAGGTATTAATGAAATCCTGCATCGCGGAGATCGCGGTAAATGTGCTCGTTTGATCCAGGTTAAACGGAGCAGAGTCTTTATAAAGCGAAAAAGCATGCATGTAAAATGCCTCCTGGGCATAATCGCTGCGTGCGTAAGTATCAAAAAACTTCTTGAAAAGAAACTGGCTGGTCGTGTACTGGCTCTGGTGATACTGCGTGTAAGCGTAATAAAATTGGGCTAACTCCGACTCAGTACTTCCTTTTAATAACGGAATCAACTCTTCAAACAGCAAACCAGCACGGTAAAAATCGCCTTTTTTGTAATAAGCCATTGCGGCATCATACTTCTGCTGATCCGTCCCCGTTTTCTGCAATTTGGAAAATTTACTGCAAGAGGTGATAACAAAAATTGCAATAAATAGTAAGAAATAGCTCGCTCGACTGTGTTTACGCATATTGGCTGCAAAGGTAATAAAAAAAGCTACAGCATTCATAACGAATACGTAGCTGATCTAGTGTCAAAAACTCGGCTATTGCTGATGGCGTACAAGCATTTTTTTGGTAGCTACCTTTTTGCCATCAAGCGATAGCTGGTAGAAATACAGGCCCGTAGGCATGTCCTTGGTATTGATGCGAAGTTTTCTGTCATTTTTATTCAAAGCGAATTCCTGCATTTGAGATCCGAGGACGTTATAAAAAGTCAGTTTGGCATCCCGTACGCCTGATCCGATATTGAAATCCAGTTCTGCATATTCGCTGGCAGGGTTTGGATAAATGTTCGAAACAGATATTTTATCACTCACAAATAACAATTCCTCTGCTTTCATCTGCGCTTCCACCGAGGGAGAGCGTCTTTCAATGCTTTTCTCAACAATCTCGGCGGCAAGTGCATTGTTACTGTCTACTGAACCTGCACCTGAAAAAAGGAAAGATGTATAGAAACTGTTTAACGCTTTTGGATTTTGCAAAGAAAGTGGCTTGTAATTCAACTCAGAGGCGAGGGCCGAAAATTTAAGCTGCTGTGCGGTGGCAGGTTTCTTCTTTCCCACCATGTTCAGCCGGCTGCCGCCCGGGGCTGATTGGGCACTTATTTCCTTGGTTCCAAGGACAAATGCGAGTAAGAAAATTAAGTAATGTATAGTTTTTTTCATAGCTGCTAATCAGATACTTATTGACTAATGTTTGCTGTTTTTAGTTAATAAAGTACGCTACAAAAATATAGAGAAATAATTGCATATTCAATATATATTGTGCGAACGGCAATGTTTATTTTTTGGAGAAAAAAATCATGCCGAGAAGATTCTTTTTTAACGTACCCAACAATTTTTTATAGTTCAACCCACATGGTCTTCTCCTTGGTCGGTTTTTCTTTTATTCGCCAGTTAAACCCTTCCAGCTGTCGTTCAGCCGTTTTTATTTTGGATGGAGGGATCAGTTTCCCATCCGGTTTACCTACAAATGATATTTTCTGTACATGGTTATCCAAAAAGGATAAATTCATTTTCCCGCATTCGACCCGGTTCAGTCCAATGTTTTTATTCTTGTCGTCAATCGCGTAGTAGGCGCTTTCGCCATTTCCATCCACCAGGACCTGTTTCAATTTGTTCCCGGTTTCGAAATATGCATTGATTGTCCGGCCTTTTACCTGATTAAACTGTTTTACAAGCGTATCCTCGGTGATTACGAAGGACTTACCTTTCAGCAGCATCCGGTTTATTTCATTATTGACCATAAAAGCCGTGATCGAATCTGCCTCCATCTGGTAATGCTGGTCGCTCCACAAAATCGGCTTTCTGAAAAAGCGTATGACAGAATCCGCCGTATTGTACGTGATGGAATCGCATTTGCCCTGAAAATCAGACTTGTAGATAAAAACATTTTTATTACCAATCAGCTTCCGGGTACTGTCACGCGCATTTTCATAAGAGTACAAGGTATCAGCGCGAATGTAAAGTGTATCTTCCGAAACCACATTTCTGACATAAGCGTGGCCGTAAATCTTGGAATAACCCTCTGATTTCCAGTAAAAACCTTCATCCCCATTCAATACCGTTTTATCTTTTTTAGCAACAATCACCACATTGCCTTTACCCTGACCATTATTACTTTTTCCGTCCACCACCAGCGAATCAGCGGTGAGTGTATACGTTTCGTTATCTACGGTAGTTCTTTTATGAAAAGACGACTGCGTCGACTCTGTGTTAT
This sequence comes from Dyadobacter luticola, assembly GCF_005860805.1. Lineage (GTDB taxonomy): Bacteria > Bacteroidota > Bacteroidia > Cytophagales > Spirosomataceae > Dyadobacter > Dyadobacter luticola. The sequence goes on from NZ_VCEJ01000004.1 coordinate 1,726,186, forward strand.
ACTGGCCTTTAGTGCCTACCACCGTCCCATCTTTATTCACGATTTTGGTCTTCCCGGTGAAGTACGACCACTTGGTAATTGAATTATAAAGCAGCGTATCCGTGGTCAATGTGTACTTTTTGTTAACCAGCTTCACACTTTTATAATAGGTAAATTCCTTCGTTTGCGTGTTGTAAAAGCCCTCTTTACTGGTCAGGACATTCTCTTCATCAACTGTTTTTCCAGGCACCTTGTAATTGGCGATGCCATTTGCCATATCATATTCGATCTTGCGTGTTGTCAAAGTCCGTTTACTGTCTTTCAAAACAGTTTTCCGGCCACTCACAATAGCAAGCCTGGTGTTACCATAATAGTAAAGCGTATCGCCGGTCACCGTAAGCGTATCTCCCTGAACGATTTTAACATTCCCGAATGCCTCAATAACATTCGTACTCATATTCTGAATCGCCAGCTTGCTGTACAAAAGCGCACCTTTGTGCTTGAAAATACCATTGGTAACCCTCCGCGAATCGATACCATTTACATTCAGGATTTCCAGCTCATCCGATTTCAAAATCTCGATCAAATCCTCACTTTGAAGAGGCTGAGATGGAGTTAAAGTCTTCTGTGCCAGCGTGTACTGTGAAAATATCAATAAGGAAAAGAACGAATAATAAAAAAGCTTATTTTTAATAAGGATGACGCGCGAATGTTTTAAACAGTTGCAGTTTTGTGTATATTTTTTTTTCTTCATGTCGTTTGTCTTTCCCTAACTTTGAAAGCGTACCTGGTCATTTAGTGAGAAACATGCTCAACCCGGTTACGCCGAAATTACATCAAATACGTCGCTCAGGTTCACTTTGGATTCGTTTTTAACTTTTATTAACCAGTTTGGCCTGGATTTCAAAGAGGGCCGGACACTTCTGACGGTGAGCGGCGGGATCGACTCTGTGGTGCTGGCTAATTTGTTCCACAAAATGGGATTCAAGGCTGGAATAGCACATTGCAATTTTGGTTTGAGAGGGGAGGAGTCGGATGAAGATGAGCGGTTTGTGCGTGCACTTGCAGCGCATTATGGTTTTGATTTTTATGTTAAAAACTTCGACGTAAAAGGTTTTGTCAAAGACCATGCAATGTCCACGCAGATGGCGGCGAGGGAGTTACGCTACAAATGGTTTGAGGAAATCAGGGAGCGCCATCATTATCGGTGGATTGCCACCGCGCATCACGCCAATGATTCCTTTGAAACCGTGCTCTTGAATCTCGCCCGCGGGACCGGACTGGCAGGACTTCATGGAATTTCCGGAATTAATGGAATGTTGGTCAGGCCCTTGCTTTACGCAACACGATCCGACATTGAAGCATACGCTGAAAAGTATGACATGAAATGGCGGGAAGATCGCTCCAACGACAGCGACGATTACAAGAGAAATCTTCTGCGACATCATGCCATGCCGGTTTTCAAAAGGCTAAACCCCTCGCTGGAACAGACTTTCAAGAAGACTTCCGAAAAGCTTAAATCCGCTGATAATCTCCTGAACGAATTTTTAGCGGGTTGGGCAGCTAATGTTATCGAGTTTGACAGAAAACAGGTGAAGATCAAAATTGATCAGATCAAATCTGCCAGTGAGCCGGAATATCGTTTATGGCATATCGTTCAAAAATACGGCTTTCAGTATGGCCAGATAGCGCAAATTTTGCAATTGATTGGAGCAGTCTCCGGGAGTATTTTTATGTCTGCCACCCATCGGCTCTTAGTTGACCGACAACATTTGATCATCAAAGAAAAGAAAAATGGAATAGCAGAGGAAAGTTACACCGTCACTGAAATACAAGACCAAATTCTGACAGGCGGGGTAATGCTGACTTTCACAAAAATGGATGGAAGCGCTTTGAAAAATCTCAGCACCGACCATAACACACTGCTCGTGGAAGAAAGGATGTTGATATTTCCGCTCACCATCAGGAGCTGGCAGCAAGGCGATAAATTTCAGCCATTTGGAATGCAGGGTAAGCAAAAAAAGATAAGCGACTTATTAATTGACAGAAAATTAAGCCTCTTTGAGAAAGAAGAAGTGCAGGTTTTAATAAATGGCAATGACGATATCATTTGGGTAATCGGATACCAGTCAGACGAACGCTACCGAGTCGGCAAAAATCCACTAACTGTGCTTCAAATCAAGGCAATGCCAGGCCCAGAGGACAAGCTATTTTAACGGCAAAAGATATACGTCTTTTATACCGGCCTGTCTTTAAACATTAAGGTGAACTGCGCTCCCTGATTAGGTTGGCTTTCCAGCGAAATACTCCCGCCCAGATTGGTGATCTGATTATAGATCAGGAAAAGCCCGACGCCTTTTCCGTCAGCGTGATCATGAAACGTTTGGCTTAAACCGAAAACTTTATCCTTGACAGCATCCATATCAAAGCCAAGCCCCCGGTCAGAATAAATCAACCGGGTGGCTCCGGCAGACTTCTTCGAAACCAGGAAAATTTCGGGATTTTTGCCTGGAATCGCATATTTGATGGAATTTGTAATCAAGTTGAGAAAGGTACTTTCCAGGTAGGCGCGGTTGTAAGTCACCGATCTTGCCTCAGAAACGTCTATATGGAAATTTGCCTTGGAATTGTGTATCAACGATTTTAGCGAATTTCTGACCTTATTGAGAGATTCTTCAATGTCCAGTTCTTCTATTTTGACCGTCAAAAGGTCTTTTTTTAATAGGACGTCGACATAATTGTTTAATGTGTCTTTCAGGCTTTCTGCGGCGGATTTGAGAATCGCCAAAAACTGGATCGTCTCCTGGTCTGTAATTGTGGAGGTATCCATTAGGTCAAAAACCGAAAGTAAATTACTCACCGGCGACCGAAGGTCGTGCGAGGTGGTGTAAGTCAGCTGTTTAAGATCGCGATTAATCTTTGTAAGGCTGGTGATGAGCACATTACGGTCTCTTTCAAGAACTTTCAGGTGCGTAATGTTTTTGGCTGTTGCGTAAACGAGCTGTTCTTCGTATCGTGGAATGGAGTTCCAGGAAAGCCAGACAACTTCACCGGTTTTGGTCAGGTAACGATTTTCGTAATTCAGGAGCGGAATGTTGTTTTTAAGATTTTCCCGATATTGGCGGGTAATATTGCGGTCTTCCGGATGAATGAAAGAGTCAATTGGTCGGCTCAACATTTCTTCCTTGCTGTATTCCAGCAAATTCGATACGGCCGGGTTGATTTCTTTGAAAAAACCGTCGAACCCTGCGATACAAAGCAGGTCTGCCGATTTTTCAAAAAATACTTCTTTATCAATCTTCTTTGCAGATGACAGGTAAGTAGAGGGTGCTTTCATGAGGATTTGGGGAGTTGCCATAAATTTATAGCAGACCAAACAAAAAACAGTATCCAATGTAGAATTATTTGAATAATTTTTTTATGACACCAGGAGCTGATCAGACGGGTAGTGATTTGTATGCGACACTGCCCGATGAAATGTTGGGGAGACTATTGTTTACCGGCGATTCCAGGGCGTATGAGGCTATTTACCGGCGGCACTGGAAGTCTCTTTTTTCGATCGCGACCTGGAAAACGAATAGTCAGATTGTCGCAGAAGAACTTGTACAGGAACTGTTTATGAGGTTGTGGGAGAACCGTGAAAAGACCTTCATCGAAAATCCGGAAGCCTACCTGAAAACGGCGCTTAGATACAGCATTATAAGTTTCATCAAGGCGAAACTCATCCACGCACAAGCCGAGTTAGGAGAAGCCTCAAACCAGGCAACCGATCAGCTGGCGGATACCAGCGTCGGTTTGGCGGAGTTGTCTGATGCCTTGGAAGACGCGCTGAATTTGCTTCCTGCCAAAACCCGTCTCGTGTTTCAGATGAGCCGTTTCGAGCAGCGCTCTACGGCTGAAATAGCAACGCTGCTTGGCTTGTCAGACCGCGCGGTCGAGTACCATATCACGCAGTCGCTAAGTTTGCTGCGGCTCAGGCTGAAAGATTATCTTTCCTACTCCATCGTCGCCTCTTTTCTCCTGTCTTGAATATCACTGCCCAGCTTCATTTTAATATTTCATTATTTCAAGAATCTTTTCTCTTACCTAGTATTTATTTGGCATTTTTCAAATAACTGCAAATTTCTTTTACGGTAACAGGGACATTTTCATACTATATCATTGAAACCACTGGTATTGCTATAAAATGAACCGTTCCGCACTTCTTCAACTACTTACCCGCTACGAAGCCCGTACCTGCACACCTGAGGAATGCCAGTTGGTGGAACAATGGTATGAATTGCTGGGAGAGCCATTTGAAATTCCGATGACAGAGGATCAGTGGGTTGCGATGGAGCAGAAGCTGTGGAGCCAGGTGAAGCCACGGGAATTGGAATTGCATGCTGCGCCCGAGCCTTTTGTAAAACCTATGTGGCGCAAGGCAATGTTGATCGCCGCCGGAATAGCTGCTGTCATCGCCATCGCTATCGGGTTGAACTGGAACCTGCATTCGCTGCCTCACTGGTTTGGCCGGGAGCAATCCCTGATCGACCAGGTGGAGCAAACAACCTGGACGCAGTATCAGAATGAAACAGAAAAATTGAAAGAAGTAAAGCTGCCGGACGGCAGTATAGTCACCCTGTCGCCGCATGCGCAACTGGCAGTGCATAAAGCATTTAATAAACAAAACCGGGATGTCCGGCTTTTGGGAGAGGCCGGTTTTAATGTACACCGTGATCCCGCCAGGCCATTTCTCGTTTACTCCGGCGACATTGTGACGAAAGTGCTAGGTACTACATTCCAGGTCCGGGCAGGCAATGCGGGGCAGCCCATCCAGGTGACGGTAAAAAGTGGTAAAGTGACCGTCTACCGGCAGGCGGCCAAAGACCTGACCAATGTTAGTCCCAATCGCGGCGTAATCCTGACTCCCAACCAAAAAGCGACTTATTACCCTGATAATAAGCAGTTTGTCACAAGCATTTCGGAAGATCCGCAGCCAATAACAACTACCATGTCGGACAACGTCGCGCCGGTTTCATTGGAATTTCTGGACACGCCGATTGAAGCGGTCATTGCCCGGCTGGAAAAAATTTACGGTGTTGAAATTGAGTTGGAACAAGATAGCCTGCGGCATTGCCCGTTTACCGGAGATCTTACGCGCCAGGCCTTATATACCAAACTGGAACTGCTTTGCGGAACGATCAACGGGAGCTATGAAGTGCGGGGGACCAAAATTCTGATCACCGGCAAAGGTTGCCAATAACCACCTAAAACCCCGACCAATATGCGCTGAACTTTATCTGACTTCCGGAAATGAAATCGGTACCGTTGCACCGGTACCGATCTTCTCCGCCCTTCCTGTATCTCGCAGAACATCCATTTCGGGGTGTGACAGGGCTGTTTTTGCTAAATCCTAAACAAAACTTAACAAACATTCGAAAGTATGAAAGACCGTTTACATTGTCAAACCTGGCTTTGGGTAGTTATGAAACATTCCGTCTACCAATTTATCCTGGCTGCTTTTTTTATGACTGCCATTCAGGCGCGGGACATTCACGCCCAAAACCTGCTGGAACGCGTCGTTACCGTTCACCTCGATCAGACAGACCTGGGCACATTCCTGAAAACCCTTGAAAAATCGACCGGGGTTGATTTCGTATATAGTTCAAAGGCCATAGGCGCGCAGCGAAAATTATCGGTTCACCAGGATAACCAGAAACTGGCGTATGTGCTGGAAACATCATTAAAGCCTATGAACATCAGTTTCCGGCTGGTAGAGGGCTCCATACTTTTGCATCGGTCTTCCGCGGAAATCCCTGCCACAGGCGGTGATCCCGAAAGCAGGACGGGTGCATTATTCGGGACTAATCCTCAGGATATCAACATTACAGGTACCGTCAAAGACGAAAAAGGAGAGGGGCTGCCTGGCGTAAGTGTGGTCGTGAAAGGAACGCAGCGTGGGACTGTCAGCACTGCCGATGGCGCGTTCAACATTGGCGTCACTTCGGAGAGTGATATGCTGGTGTTTTCATTTGTGGGTTATTTGTCGCAGGAAGTTTCTGTGGGAAACCGGAAGAAGATCGACGTAACGTTGGCGACGGATACAAAAGCCCTGGAAGAAGTAATGGTGGTGGGATATGGTACGCAGAAAAAATCCGATCTCACCGGCTCGGTAAGTTCTGTAAAAGGCGCCGATCTCACGCGGCTGCCTACCCAGCGGGTGGACCAGGCTTTGCAGGGCCGCGCGGCGGGCGTGATGGTGCAGAATACCGATGGCGCGCCGGGCGGTAATGCGATCATCCGGGTAAGAGGCGGCAACTCCATCACGGGCGGTAACAATGCGCTGGTGGTAGTGGATGGCATTCAGGGAGTGAACATTACCACGATTAACCCGAATGACATTGAATCGCTGGAAGTTTTGAAAGACGCATCGGCCACGGCGATTTACGGCGCGCGCGGAGCCAATGGTGTTATTCTGATCACAACAAAAAGAGGCGCGTCGGGAAAAGCAGTTTTCAACTATGGTTTCAGTATGGGCGTGCAAACGCTGAACCACAAGCTGGACCTGATGAATGCGGGCGACTATGCGCGTAAGTCCAATGATTGGGCGGCAACGCAAAATGGTACTGCCGCTGCGCCTATCCAGCCTGTGATCCCTTTTTCAAGTGAACAAATTGCGAAGCTGGATGCACAGGGTGGTACCGACTGGCAAAATGAGATATTCCGTCGCGGAAAAATGCAGAACCACCAGCTGTCAATCAGCGGGGGCAATGAATCTGCACGGTTTTTTGTCTCGGCCGGATATATGAACCAGCAGGGTATCGTGCTGAATACCAAGTACGCCCGCTATAATTTGCGGAGTAACCTGGATTTCAAAGTGACGAGCTGGATGAATGCCGGTATTAACCTGAATGTGATCAGGGACAAAGGAAATGTGCCGCCGGTAGGGGAAGGTACCCGTTTTGGTGATATCCTGGGGCAGGTAATCAATACCGTCGCCCGGTTTGATCCGATTACTCCGGTGTATGATGCCAATGGAAATTATAATACGAAAGCATTAAAAGGCGGGCCGGATGGATCGAAAATATATGCGGACAATGATGTCTGGAACCCGGTAGCTACTGCTTTGGAGACCAAGTCAGAGAAGAATAACATTACAAACGAGATCGCCACTTTTCTTGATTTTAAATTGCTGAAAGGGTTATCGCTGCGGGTTACGGGGGCAGGTAGCATCAATTCCAATGACGAGCAGCATTATTACAGCACCAAAACCCAGCCCGGCCGCGGCGTAAACGGAACAGGTGACCTGGCAGATAACAAGTACCAGTATTTTCAGAATTCCAATATCCTGACCTACAACCATACTTTTGCCAAAAAACATGCGCTGACCATCACAGGCGTGGCAGAGCAGCAGCTGATACAATCCAAAAGCTCATTCATTTCGGCCCAGGGCTTTTTTAGTGATCAAACCGGTATCAATGACCTGGGTGGCGCATCCCAGATTAATGAACGCTATAATTCACAGTATAAGCAAGTCCTGAATTCTTTTCTGGGCAGGGTCAATTATGTTTTTGATGAAAAGTACATGATTACGGCCAGCTATCGTGCGGACGGTTCTTCGGTTTTTGGTGCCAATAATAAATGGGGATATTTCCCATCCGCGGCTGCGGCCTGGCGGATTTCGCAGGAAGAATTTTTGAAGAATGTAAATGTGATTTCCAACCTGAAACTGCGCGGAAGCTGGGGGAAAACAGGTAACCAGGCCATCCAGCCCTATCAGACGCTGGCCACAGTTGCATCCGGTTTTAACTACGCTTACGACGGCACCGATTCGCCCAACATTGGTTTCCAGCTGGGTAGGGCTTCAAATCCCAACCTGAAATGGGAAACGACGGCGCAGACAAACATTGGTTTGGACCTCGGGCTATTCGGAGAGCGGCTGGTAGCAACGGTGGATGTTTATAAAAAGAAAACAAGCGACCTTTTGCTCAACAAACAGGTGGAAGCATACACCGGTTTCAGTACGATCCTTTCCAATGTAGGTGCCATCGAAAATAAGGGACTTGAAATATCCCTGGGTGGTAAACCGCTGACAGGCAGCAATCTGAGATGGAATACGTCAGTAAACGTGTCTTTCAACCGGAGCAAGGTACTGGCCCTGCTGGACAATGCGCCCCTGGCGATCCGCACGAATACAGGCGGCGGCTATCAGATTTACGGAAGCGGCTTTTCACTCAAATATTTGCAGGTAGGGCAGCCGGTAGACCAGATGCGCGGATATGTAAACCTGGGTACCTGGAGCGAGGCGGAACGGGATCAGGCCAGGGCGATGGGACAGGCGCCCGGCGAGGCGAAATGGAAGGATGTGAATGGGGATGGAAAAATTACGAGGGATGGTGACGGTCTGGAAACGATCGGGAATGCTTCGCCAAAGTTTATTTACGGCTGGAACAACAGTGTCAGCTTCAAAAACTTTGACCTAACTTTTCTGGTGCAGGGCAGTTATGGCAATGATATTTTCAATGCGGTGCGCATCAAAACCGAGAACCCTTCAAACGGGCTGAGCAGCAATCTCAAAAACAGGTGGACAGCAGAAAACCAAAACACCAGCGTGCCTGCGTTTATTGGCTCACGTGAGCGAAACCTGCTGGAACTAGGCGCTAACCAGACGGCCGGCATCGGCGCCGATCAGCGGTCAAGCCGGTGGGTTGAGGACGGTTCTTACCTGCGGATGAAAAACGTAACCCTGAACTACACGATTCCTGCGGCTATTGCCAGTAAAATCGGTGCCAGCAGGCTCGCAGCTTATGTTACCGCCATCAATTTATTTACGCTCACCAAATACACAGGTTACGATCCCGAGGTAAGTTCATTTAATGCCGGCGGGGCAGGCGGGTCGGGTATTGACCTAAGTAATTACCCGACGTCGAAAGTGTACATGGTTGGGGTTAATCTCACATTTTAAAAATGATCACGATGAAAAAGAACATCATATATCAGGCCATCACATTACTTATCACAATCGGCGGTTTTTCCTGTCAAAGCCTGGAAGAAGCGCCCGAGGGTATATCCACGCCCCAGAATTTTTACGCAACAGTCGATCAGTGTGAAGCGGCTTATGCCGGTTCCATGAACGCGCTTTTTGTGGAGTGGGGCGGCTATCAGAACATTCCGGCTTTTCCGGACGGGCAGTTCAACGGTACCAGTCTCGATATTGCTTCCACCTCGTTTAATGATTTGTGGAGCTGGCATTACAAGGCGATTTCCAATGTGAATGCGGTTTTAGAAGCGGTAAAAGCAGGGAGTCTGGCAGGTAATCCGCAGGAGAATATTGACAATGTTGTAGCGCAGGGACGGTTCTTGCGCGCTTTCAACTATTTTACACTGGTGCGCTTGTATGGCAAGATCCCATACCTCACCGAAGATACGCCCGATCCGGTATCCACCCCTCTCACACCCGAATCACGGCTGGAAATTGCGGCGGTCTACGATTTGCTTGAAGCCGACCTCAACTTCGCTGCCGAGCACCTGGGCGATTATGATGCGGGTACCCCGGGTAAACCCAACAAGTGGATTGCGAAGGGATACCTCGCCAAAGTGTATTTGACCCGCGCGACGGCACCACTTAATCAAGTGGAAAACTATGCAAAAGCCCGCGATGTGGCCAATGATGTGATCACGAATGGTCCTTACAAGCTGCTTCCGAACGTGCAGGATGTGTTTAAAACGGCCAACAATCACAGCATGGAAGTACTGTTCGCATTTCATACGACTGCGCAAACGCCGTACATGCCCGGCAATGCCTGGGCGCCTTCGGAAATGGACGGGTGGAGCGGCGGCCCGGTAAAGACCAACTGGGCCACAGACATTTATCCCGAGCAGCCCCGCAAGCACAACTATCTGCTGCTGGATTTCACATCCGATATTTACGATCCTGCGGCACCGATCATCAACTGGTCCAAGTCTGCGGACGGGGTACCTTACATCGGTAAGTATAATATGCCAAACCTTACTTACGATCAACAAGTTAGCGGTGGAAATTCAGGTATAGAAATGAAGCTGCTGCGGTTTGCCGATATACTGCTGATCTACGCGGAAGCCGCTAACATGGCAGGTTCCGGCCCGACCCAGCTGGCCGTGGACCGCCTCAATATGATTATCGACCGCGCCAATGCGGGCACCGGAAAAGAAGCCAGGGCAACATTGGCTCTGACCAAGGCGCAATTTGACCAGAAAGTGCTTGATGAAAGAAGCTTCGAGCTCTGTTTTGAAAATGACCGCTATTTTGATGTGTTAAGAAAGCGGATTTTGAAGGAAGTCAACTTGCCCGACAATGCCCAAGGCTTCGATGAAAATGATTATCTGTTGCCCATACCACCCCTTGATGCCAAAGCAATCGGGCAAAATCCGGGCTACTGATCGGGGAATGTTTATGATTATGTATTTTAAAAAGATATGCCGCACGCTACTTTCCGGTGGTGTCCTGGCAGGTGTTTTCGCCTTTCCGTCTATATCTCAGGTTGGTCAGTCGCGCAATGATCAGCAACCACATTGGGAGAAGATTTCAAGCAGAAATCCGGCTGGAAAAGACCCGTGGGGGTACGTCGGCTTTGGTGGGGGAGGTGCGATGTTTTATCCGGCAGTAAGCCCTCACAACCCAAACCGCGCCATGGTGGCCTGTGATATGACGGGTTCTTTTGCCACAAATGACGGCGGAAAATCCTGGCAAATGTTCAATCTCAGAGGGCCGGTCAGTTACTTCGTCTATGATCCAGCCGATTCGAACACGGTTTATGCAAATTCCATCGGCTTGTATAAAAGTACCGATCAGGGCAGCACCTGGTCACTTCTTTATCCGAGCCCGGCTGATGTGAGCGGGATCGTTTCACAGGGTGATCATGCCAATGAACAATTGGTCACCAAGGATAGCACTATACGGAAAGTGCTGGCTTTCGCTGTCGACCCGGCTGATTCTAAAAGCCTATATGCAGTGATTTCCATCGATGAAAAATCCGCTTTTTACACATCAAAAAACGGCGGTATAACCTGGCAGAAGGAAAGAGAACTAGAAGGAAAAACGAAAAACATTTACATTAATCCCGGCTCACCGCTGAATGACCGGACGGTATATGTTTGTGGTCAAAATAGCATCATGAAGCGTGAAAAAGGCATTTGGAAAACTACTATAAATCCTGGTGTTGAAGAGCTTACCGTATTTTCGGGTGGTTTTGATAAAAAAAGCAACCAGTACATCATTTATGCTATTTCGGGTACATCCTATTTTAATCTCAAGAAAGAAAAATCAGGCATTTACTACACAAAAGATGGCGGGGAAACCTGGGAAAACCGGCAGGCAGGGCTGACTAAGTTTACTGTAAAAGGCGCAGCAGTGCCCGAGTGGCGGACGATTGCCACCAGCGCTCTGCATCCGGAAGTGGTGTACGTCTCGTATGCCAATTTGAAAGTGCATACCGATACGACCAGCATTGGTGTGGCTAAAAGCGAAGATTTCGGTTTAACGTGGAAACTGGCCTGGAAAGATAACCTTACCTCAAAAGGCGCAGTCGTTTCTGCGAATTTTGAAAATGATTGGGTTACCGAACGTTTCGGGCCGGGCTGGGGAGAAAATCCGTTTTCGATCGGTGTGTCACCTTCGAACCCGGATATTTGTTACGCGACGGATTTCGGGCGGGCGATCAAGTCAAATAATGGTGGTAAAAGCTGGGAGCAGGTTTATACAAAGAAGAAAGACGCTGGCGGCTGGGTATCCCGGGGGTTGGAAGTGACAACTAGCTATGCCATCGTTTTTGATCCGTTTGATAAAAACCATGTATTTATTGCCAACACCGACATTGGCCTCATGGAAAGTCGCGATGGGGGAGAAGGCTGGCTGAGCGCGACGCAGCACAACGGTGTTCCGGATGCCTGGGCAAACAGTACTTACTGGCTGGAATTTGATCCCAAAGTAAAAGGCCGCATCTGGGCGGTGATGAGCGGAACACACGATTTGCCGAGACCCAAAATGTGGCGGAAAAGCGGCGTGAAAGATTATAAGGGCGGCGTTTTGCTGAGCGAAGACGCCGGAAAATCCTGGAAGCCAGTAAGTCAGGACATTGGAGACGGAGCGATGACCCATATCCTGATTGACCCGGCGAGCGATCCGGGAAGCCGGACATTATATGTCTGCGTTTTTGGAAAAGGTGTGTACAAATCCAGCGACGGCGGCAAATCCTGGCAGCAGAAAAACAAAGGAATTGAGGGCGCTGAGCCTTTCGCGTGGCGCATTTTGAAAAGAGAAAAAGACAACCATCTATTCCTGATCGTCAACCGGAGAAGCGAAGACGGCAGCCTGGGTGCGGGCGATGGCGCATTGTATCGCTCCACAGACGGGGCTGAGTCCTGGACAAAAGTAACATTGCCGGCAGGAACCAATGCTCCGACCAGTCTGGCAGTGGATCCGGAAAATGCGGGCAAGCTGATACTTTCTGCGTGGGGCAGGAGAGCCAGCGGTAACTTCTCCCCGGATACGGGCGGCGGGATTTTTATTTCGGACAATGACGGGAAATCCTGGAAGCAGGTGATGGAAAACGATCAGCATATTCACGACATTACGTATGATCCGCGAGTAAAAACCTTTTATGCCTGCGGGTTCAACGGTGCTGCTTACAGGTCGGAGGATTCGGGTAATTCCTGGTCGCGACTGGAAGGCTACGATTTTAAATGGGGAAAGCGGGTGGAGCCTGATCCCCAAGATCCCGCGAAGGTTTATATCGTCACATTTGGCGGTGGTATCTGGCACGGACCGGCAAAATCGGAAGAAAAAAAACAGAGTCTTATTCACGAGATTAATCATAAAGAAATCCCCGCGGGAAAAACGGCCATCGCCATCACCGGCGCAACCATTATCGACGGAAATGGGGGAGAGCCTATGCAGAATGGTTGTGTGGTTGTGGAAAATGGGAAAATTACGGGTGTTGGAAAAAACGGTAAGATCGCTATCCCTGCAGGCGCCGAAATCGTGGATGGAAAAGGCATGTCACTTTTACCTGGTTTTATCGACTCTCATTTTCATCTCGACGGCGAAAATGGGCTGACTTCCCTTTTCTTACAGCACGGTGTCACTTCGCTGCGTGACCCCGGTGCGTGGATTGAGGCTTATGACGGCGAAAGGAAATCAGGAAAGCCAGTGCCCAGACTGTTCCTCGCCGATCCGCATCTGGATATGTTTCCGCCCGCATACCCGAAGGATGCCTACGTGGTGCGCGATGCTTTGGAGGCTGTGAATCAGGTCAATAGGATGGCCGACCGCGGCGCATCGGTGATAAAAGTGTATTTCAGGTTACCGCCGGGGATCATTGAGGAAGTATGCAAAGCAGCCCACAAACGCGGCTTGCCAGTGACAGGCCATCTGGAAACCACGGAGGCGATGGAGGCCATTAATGCAGGTCTCGACGGAATCGAGCACATTACTTCATTCGGACTTTCATTACAACCGCAAATTGATGGTGAAAAATACCGGCAAATGGTGCTGGCCGATAATAATGCAAGAAAAAAGGGTCGGTATGATGTTTGGAATAAATTGGACCTCAACGGGTGGCGCGTGGATACATTGCTTCATTTTTTGGTAAAAAAGGGCACATTCGTAAGCCCGACACTCGGTGCATTTGAATACCAGGCTCCTGCTAAGCGTCAAAAATTGCTGATAGATTCTGTAAAATTGTCGGGCTTCAATAATATGAAAGCGTTGACAGCCAAACTGAAAAAAGGTGGAGCCAAAATTGTGCTTGGCTCGCATTCCATGATCGAATATGCCGAAACCGGCTGGGCATTTCAGCGGGAACTGGAACTATTTGTCGAAAGCGGGATCAGTCCGTCAGAAGCCATCGTAGCAGCTACGATGGAAAACGCCCGGTTTTTCCGCGTAGCTGACAGGCTGGGAAGCATTGAAGTGGGCAAGATTGCCGACTTGATTTTAATAAAAGGAAATCCGGTTGACAATATCAGGGCTGCCAGAAATGTGATGAAGGTAATGTTAAATGGGGTTTGGGTTAAATAGATTCTGCTGTCGTCCTGGCGAAGCAAATTTATGAAATGCTTTTTTTCTGGTTGGTCAGCATTTGTTGAATGTTACGGTACAGTTCAATGGCTTTCCGGCCAAAAAGGGGCAGTTTGACGCTCGGCTCGCCGCCATATCTTTCGCGGAAACCGATGGGTATATACGCGTGCGTCACAGATTTGTTGCGCCGAAGCAAAACGGCCAGTGCCACATTGGCAAGATGAAAATCCGACGGAATTTGCCGGATAGCTGTTTGAATGATATCAGTTTGCATCAGGCGGTATGGAACATTTGCGTCGGGGCAATCCACCCGGAATGCGAGCAGTAACATTGTCCGCAGGATTTTGCTGATTACCGTGCGTTTCCAGCCATCGTCGCGGCTCTTTCTGATTCCCGAGACCACCATTGTCTCGTTGCGGAGCTGCCAAAAAGCAGCAAAGTATTGCGGGTCACATTGCCAGTCGGAATCAATTTGAAGAACAAAACGTGCGCCTAATTCCCCGGCCCGCTGATACCCTTCGAGGCAGGTTTGCCCATGACCGCGATTCGGCCGACTGACAATCACCAGGCGCTGCCCAAACTGCGTTTGCAGCTGGCGCAGGATAACGAGCGAATTATCCCGGGAGCCGTCGTCGATAGCAAGAACAAGAAAATTCGGGCAACATTTTTCCAAAGCTGGTATCCATTCAAGGATCACTTTTTGAATAGCATCCTGCTCATTATAGACCGGAATCACTACGACGAGTTCAGGTGGCAATGCGCCAGGCACGCCGGCAATCAAATCAGAATTCATTAAAAATTTTCAATATAGATGATGCTGCGGAAACGATTGAGGCGAATAGTCCAAATGTTGCGAAAAGTCTTAAGCTGCAAAGATGGTACGATTTTTTTCAATCACGGCTCAATAATTCAACAATCACTTAAAACCTATAACCAATGAAAACCGCAAAAAATAAAACCGCCGCAAAGAAACAAATCACCGAACAAGATGGTGAAAAGTTAAAAGAATTGTTGGTCGATGGCCTTAAGGACATTTATTGGGCAGAGAAAAACCTGGCCAAAGCGTTGGTGAAAATGTCGAAGAACGCGACTTCCGAAGAACTGAAATCCGCATTTGATCTGCATAAAACACAAACTGACGAGCATGCAGTAACGCTTGAAAAAGTGTTTGAAATCGTTGGAGAAAAAGCCCAGGCTAAAAAATGCGCCGCGATGGAAGGGTTGATCGAAGAAGCAAACGAAATAATTGAAAGTACGGATAAAGGAACTATGGTGCGGGATTGTGGCCTGATCATGGCCGCACAGAAAGTCGAGCATTATGAAATGGCTTCGTACGGCACATTGCGCAACATTGCCAGGACACTTGGTTACGAAGATGCCGCCGGACTGCTGCAACAAACACTCGACCAGGAAGGAGAAACAGACCATCTGCTTACAGATCTGGCAGAATCGTATGTAAACGAGGAAGCAAGCGTAGAATAGTCTTAGAATGTATAATCACAAAAAGCTGGCGAAACCAAACTTCGCCAGCTTTTTTGTTGGGGGTAAATGCTGTCCGGTATATTAGTGCCGAATGTATTGATGAGGGAATTCCGGTTTTCGGTTGATCAAAATCGAATACGCGTTAATTAAAAGAACGCCTGAAATCCAAAGGCGACACACTGGTTTTGAGCTTGAAAAGTTTGCTAAAAGATTGCGGATGTTCAAACCCTAATTCATACGCTATTTCGCTGATCGAAGCATCGCTCGTCGATAACTGTTCCTTTGCTTTTTCGATCAGATGATTATGAATGTGCTGTTGTGTATTTTGCCCGGTCATGGATCGCAGCATATCACTTAAATAGCTCGCACTGACATTTAATTGCTCAGAAAGAAATTGGACCGTTGGAAGCCCCTGCTTTTTGGTTGGTGGTGACTGAAACCAGGCCTGTAAAATCTCTTCCACCTTTTGAAGAAGATCGCTGCTTACTGCTTTACGGGTAATGAATTGTCGGTTGTAGAATCGGTTGGCATAATTCAGCAGCAATTCAATCTGGGAAATCACAACGTCCTGGCTGAAATGATCAATTCTGTCTTTTAATTCTTCTTCAATATTTTCGAAAACAGCGATGATCGTGGTCTTTTCTTTTTCCGACAAGTGCAGCGCTTCATGGATAGAATAGGAAAAGAATCCGAACTCTTTAATCTTCCTGGCGAGTTCGTAGCCCAGTAAAAAATCAGGATGAAAAAGTAAAGTATAACCGGATTGATCGCTGATTGGTGCGTGGCTTCCTGTAATCTGATTAGGCGAAACAAAGAACATTCCCCCCTCGTCGAAATCGTAGTAATGCTGCCCGTATTTGAACTTCCCCTGAAAGTTCATCTTATAAGAGATCTTGTAAAAATTGAGAATGTGGGGACTGGGAAGTCTTTCCAGCGGAATGGTCCCATCAGCATTGTTGATTAAACTTACCAATGGGTGCATAGGTGCCGGAATATCCAGCGCCTTATGCAGCCTTGATAAGGATTGGAATCTATGGCTAGACAGCTCATCCTTCATAGTAATGCCTGTTTTATAATTTACTTTCAATACTGCCTAATGCACCCTGTACGCCGTTAAGTGTTTTCTTGGCTTCTTCCCAGCTTGAATCGCTCGGATCGAACATACTCCGAACATAGGCAAGAATGCTTTCACATACAAAGGCAACACGCTCCGGATTTTCATCACTTGTTTCGCGGGCATCATACCCTGATATGCCACCAAAGATGTGTTCGGCGCCGAAAACAGTCAGCAGGTCTTTTGGGCCGGGACTTTGATAATAAGCGTCCGCACGCCAGTTGTCCACATCAGAGAACATGAGGTTAATGTCTTTGTCCCCATTCACAATGAGCGCTGGCAAAGTCATGGTGCCGAAATTGCCGGCCGCCAAAACAGGATAATGCTGCCTGTTTACCCCATTAAATCCTTCCGGCCCGCCAGAGGCGCCAATCAGCACCAGGGCTTTTAATCTCGGTTCCGCAGCATTCACGATTTTACCTGTTGCAGGGTCGGTTACCTCCATCCCAGCCAGCATGGCAACCGTGTGGCCGCCCATGGAATGGCCGATGGCAGCCACCTTTGCTTTATCAACTCTTCCGGTCAACCCGGGTACTGTCGCAATGATTTCGTCTAAATGATCCAAGATAAATTGCATGTCCGTTGCCCGTGAACTCCAAAACAAAGGTGCTTCTGGAAGGGATGAAGGAAGTGCAAGTGCTCTCGAGTTTTGATGGTTAGGTTGAATAACAACAAACCCTGCTGCCGCAAAAAAATCTACAATAGGCCCATACCCTTTGTACGAAGAAAGGAAGTTAGAAGGGCCATGTCCATGCGAAAGAAGGATAACTGGCAGATTGTTTCCGCTTGCAGGAGCAGAAACTTTCATTTCAAGATCTACGTGACGGCCGGGGACTTGTAACACAACCGGACTAAAACTCATGATGGGTGTTTGTGACTGTTTCATTTGATCTTTGATTAAATTTTGATAATGCAAAGTTCATCAGCCCTTAACTCCCCGGCGTAGTGAAATCGGGGCATTGCTTAGCCAAAATCAGGAAAAGGGAACGTATTAATTTGCGAAGGATATCAGAGGGGAAGTAGAACAGCATGAAGAGGTGACTGGAATGTCGGCCAGAGCGGCGGAGAGATAGGTAGGGGTTATGGGCTGACAAGCCTATCCCATCGGAATAATATCAATTTTTTAAAAGCAAAATCCTAAAATATTATAGTTTGCTGAAGCCTGTTCTTCTTATTCCAGGTCACAAGCATAGGGTAGAAGAGTTCGTTATCAACCGACAAAAGGTAGGCGCTACCTATCCGCAGCGCGCAACCGTGCCTCTCAATGTTATCAACCTTATTCGTCGCTAACTAGCCTCAAAAGCATTTGCTGTAAGCTGCTCATTAAAAAGTTGATGCGAAGGAATTGTTCTCAGCAGCTCTTCCCTTCTATTTTTTTTTCAAATGATAACTGTGCTGGCCGCCAGAGCTTCAATGTGATATCAAATTCAGATATTCATCGGGAAATTTCAATACGCCCGCGCCGGTATTTTTCGAAAGCTTAAAACATGTCACGGCAAACTAATTGAAAACTTTGCATCTGTGTGCTTTGCAGGTAGAGAGGGATTGAATTTTTCCTGTAAACAGCTATATTATAGATACTTATCAACCCTACTTCTCTAGTTCCATGATTTACGACATTCACTCAAAATCTAACCCCCTTTATCGAATATCTAACTGATTATCAACAAGTAACAATCTTATTTTTACGTAAAGTTAAGAAATTGTTTTTTAACGGCAAAAATCGGTTGGTTTTTACTGATTATTTGGGTTCGAATCCGTTCTCTTCGGAGGTTCGAAACCGTTTCGTGAGAAATACATGGGTTTTCAAATACTGCAAATAGAAAGATGAAAGAGAAGGACGCAGTTTTGAGATTGAACAATAAATACTCTCTCATAAAGGCTATGCCAGGGCTTAGAAAATCGATAAATCGGAGAGATTATAATACGGTTAGAAAATGGGCAAGTCAGTCATTAATCGGTCTCCTTATCATTCCAAGATTTACGCACTGTCGGTGTACGTCCGCCTAACTTAGAGCACTTAAATAATGCCTGCCGATGCGCATCTGCCCGGCTCTGGCAACCAGCAGCAGCTCCAATAACGCGGCGTCCTTTTGTACTATACCCCAAGGCAATCGCTCCATAGCCTTTATGGTTTACTTTTATCATAAGATAAGGTGAAATCGCCCCATTGAAAATGCATTTATTATATGCACAGTCAGCCGCATCCAGGGTACCATAACAATAACCATACTTACCAGTACTTGAACAAACATATACGGCGGATTGCGCTTGAACGGAAGAGCATCCGATGACAAAATAGAAAATAACGATTAGATGACAATTCATACGAAGTTATACTTGCCAAAAAGACGGAAAAAGATATGAAGTTAAGTGTGTTCAAAATTCATCTCTTTCACACTTAACCGAAATCCCGTACCGCTTGGATATAAGATACCGCCGAGGGAGTATTCCTTCCACGTATACCCTCTGCCGGGTATAACAATAGCACAATGTTACTGCATATAAGGGATTTCGCTCTCTGAAAATTGTCCTGAATTTTGTACAGGCACTTACCTGCAGTTTTTACACCATAATGAAATTTGAAGCGAAATTCAATTAATTTAGAAACTATGTATTTCGAATACAGCAGATTAACAAAGTAAATGCTCATTCTTGACTACTTACCCGTTATTATAACTAATCCGACAATGCCGCTATGGAAGTGATAAATGTACTCTTAGCCGACGACCATGACATTGTATTGGAAAGTTTGTCCCTCTTGATAAGTCGGATGGAAGGCATCGATATTGTTGGAGCGGTAAGTAATGGTCGTGAGGCATTGGATTTCTTGGAACATAATAAGGTAAACATTGTTCTTGCAGACCTTGCTATGCCAATTCTAAACGGCGTTGGCCTGGTCGCCGAAATTCAAGAGCGCCGGATTGAAACACGAATTATCCTGCTGACCATGGTGGATGAAGTTGGTCAAATAAGGGATGCGATCAGAAATGGGGTCGATGGTTATTTATTAAAAAAGTCGAATCGTATTGAAGTGGAACAAGCCATCCGAACGGTGGCCGCCGGATTACCTTATTTCAGCCCGGCAATTACCCGGCAATTGGCTCAGTTACCTGATGAAAAATCAACAACCGGCAAGCTACAGACTACCCAGATCGAAAGTTTGACAGCCCGCGAACTGGAGATACTCTTTCTCATTATTAAGGAGCTGACGAATATACAAATCGCTGAACGGCTTTTTATTAGCCCTTTGACCGTCGAAACGCACCGGAAAAATATATTCCGAAAACTTGGAGTAAACACTGCGCTTGGATTAATGCGTTATGCATTAAAAAATGGAATGATTGCAAGTTGAATTTTAACCCTTCTAAAATTTCCTGCAAATGACGAAAAGAAACCCCACCTTCACCCTTTTCAGGGAGGATGCAGATCCTTCTTATGATATTGTAAATGATTTTTACAAAAATGCATTCGGCAAGGGCCGAACCGATTTTCCAAGAGATCAGTATGAGAATGCGCGAGATCAAATTATCCAGGGATGGATATTACTTGGTTGGCAACCTGCGCCGGAAAAACAAGAATATCTGAACTATAAGGAATACCTGGATGGGAAAAAGATGGCGGCAATCTTCATCAAAGGCCATAGCCTTCAAAAAGTTATTTATTGCCTTTGGGATCCCAGTGTAGTTTTCTATTGTCCTGAATTCAACGACTTTACACTTCGGGCTGATTCCATGGAGAAAGAATTGAAAAAAGCGTACAATAAAACAAGCCTTGATCCGGAGAGTTACAAGATTAACCGTTTTTATGCGTCGGAAACGTTTTACTATTCCGACGATCTGTCAAAAAGCTGGAAAAAACTCACGTTCGAAAATTATTCCAGGCTCGACGAAAACCTTTTTGCGGCCGACACCCTGTCCACAGGTCATTTCATTGCCAATATCAACCCTCATCTCATCTGATTCCCATGCTTGCACTTACCGGATACAAACTTGCAAATTATATGGCCAGCAGGCTTGCCAAAAGCTCTAACAAAAACCTGGCCGATTGTCATGCGAAGGCTTCAACGGGGACTTTGGACGAAGCTGATACCGTTGATCCCCTGGAACTGATCAATGGCGAATGGGTATTTTTCGATCAGCCGTTTCCTAATGCCCGGAACGCAAATTTTATTGCGCTCAAACAATCGGAGGCGGCATCGATGAAAGACGCCTTTCTCTTTAAGCAACCTCTTGTGCTTAACGAACAGCGTGATACGCTTTATAATGAAGCGCAATTTTATGATACTATCTTTAAGAAAGCACCAAACCTTGCCCCTCACCTGCTTCGGTTGGTCGAATATGATTTTTATAATAAAATTTTAGTTCTCGAGTACCGCCGGCGCAGCCTGACATTTACAGATTTTTTAGCGCATCTGCCTAATCCCCGGAACCCTGAACACAATACGATAAGGCTTGACGAAACCGGCAAATTAGCCCGGTTACTAAAAACCTTTAAAAACGAACTAAGTCTCACCAAGCTAGGTGTTCAACTTACCAACCGGTCGGCAATAAATAATATATGCTTTGATAGGCAAGGTGCAAAAGAGAGTTGCTTCCTCACGTATACACCCTGGATACTCACCCTTACTGATGCCGATCTTCTTAGATTTAATGAATCCCCGATCGATCCGGTGAAAAAGTTCGCCAGGTTGCTATACGGGAAGGAT
This sequence comes from Dyadobacter luticola, assembly GCF_005860805.1. Taxonomy (GTDB): domain Bacteria; phylum Bacteroidota; class Bacteroidia; order Cytophagales; family Spirosomataceae; genus Dyadobacter; species Dyadobacter luticola. The sequence continues at coordinate 1,747,504 of NZ_VCEJ01000004.1, forward strand.
CCTGACGCCCGGTTCCTTAAAGGCCCTGCCGAAGGCGCTACTAAGTCGTTTCCCCTTCTGGATGAATTCAAGAAGCTTCAAAAGTCATGGGTAACAACCCACCTAATCAACGCCGACGCACACCTAAGCAATGTAATTGTTGATTCCTCCGATAATTATTTCCTAATAGACTGGGAATATGCGTCCTGGGGAGACAGTCGATGGGATTTTGCCGGGATTTTAGCTGGATACCTAACGTGCATGCGGGCGGAAAATCCAGTGCTATCCGTTGCTGAGGTCAAAGCTCACGTAGGCGTGCTGGTTGCTGAGTATTTTCATGGAGAGACCGGCAACGAACGGGAGGAGAACATAATGACCTGTATTCAATACGCCGGGCTATGGTTGCTGACTGAATATTATGCATGGGCCGTGTCTGACAGTAAATCGGACAATTCCGTTTTTCAGGATAAATTCCGATTAGGAAAACTGTGCGTTTTGACGCCACATGAAATGATAACAGGATTCCATTTATAACCCTCCTCTAACCAAAGTAATCGATCATGGTAACTATTAATGATTTTAAGGAATTGTCCGATCAATTCATGATTTCTGAACTTGATGAAATTTGCGAGCGGAAAGGTGTTGATTTCAAGGACATCACTTTGGAGATATACGAAAGCCTGCTGGTGCGGGGAGCCAATTACGACGACATCTGGCAATTGTTAAAACTATACCTTTATTTTAACAAATTTGTAAAACCATTTCCCAATAACCAGCAGAGGTCACGGATCGATGGCGAAATAACCGGGCTAACCTATCGGCAAATAACCGGAATTATGGAGGATACGCATCAAAGCCGGTTCTGGCATCTGCCTTCGTATACAGGAAATCGCAAAGCTTATAATCAAATCGTATTGCGCCGGGGGAGCGAAGCCCAATGGGTTACCGCCGGGGAATTCGTAAGGCAATCCCTGATTGCCGAAGACGAAAATCCAATGTTTTCTATTGAAAGGCCATCACATGCTTTTTCCAATGGCTCACCGTCGGTTAAGTATAACTGGATATACGGGCGATATCCTATGGACGGGGATAATCAGGGTAATCTGAGATTTTATTTCAACGTACGGCTTAACAAATGCGCACTCACAAAACTAATCCGAAACATTCAAAAAACATTTGATCTGTATGGAATACCTTTCAAACTGAAATTCCTGGCTGAACAACCTGAGAAGGGCCGCACCGACCCTGTTGTACTATACGTAGAACGTAGAAATCCGATCGCCGTCTTTTTTTTAGTGAGAGATATCTTTCGTACAAACCGGGACTTGCTTCCCGAAGTGCCCATGTTTGTTAAAAAGCTGGGTGACGGGTTAGGTTTTGCGGAGGATCCGATCAATTCCGATAGCTTCGGCATGTTTGTCTGTGAACTGCTGACCGACGCGCTCATCTTTGCAAGAGGCGAAAAAAACGACGCAAAAAGATTTGACATGGTGAAGGATTATATCTGCAACCATCGCGGTATGGAACCTGATCAGATTTTCCGGGGAGGAGCTAGGCATTATAATTATCAATTTCTTTTTGATATTTTTCCTCAAACCACTATGACGGTTAAAAACAGGCCTATCTTTATTCGACCCATTGATGAAGGTGATTTCTTTGATGAGCCGGGAGCCAAGCGAACGCGATTTTTGATCGCTGCTCTCCGGATTGCGCAACAAATATGTAAAGAAGCATTATGGGCTGCACCGGAAGCAGAACCTAATGTTGCTAACCAATGGAAATGCAACTGGATAACCTTCCGGTCCGCTAGCCAAAAAGATTCTACAAATGATAATGACGCTCCGATTATGGAAAAATCCCGGGTAGATCAAGAAAAGTTCTCGAAAAGAGCCATGTATTATGCTTGCACACCATTAGAAAAGAAACAGATAGCCTATTTTTTAAAACGGGTCCGATGGTTTTATCATACTGACCTATTTCAAAAAACAATTAAGTGCGCTGTCGAAGATGCCGATGAAAGCACCGGGGAAGAAGAAGGTACCTGGCGTAAATATGAGCTCAACAGGTCCTGGTTTTCACTATTATCGCCGGAGTTTAAGCATTTGGCGAACGAACAAACCCGGATAGAGACCGCTGATATGGTGGCCGTTGGAGATTACTTAATCAATAATTATCTAAAGACTGGCCGCCCGTTGGGAAACTGCTTTGTCACCGATAATCCGGAAGAAAATACCTATTTCAGTCCAACCCTTAGACATGGACTAGCGGGAATAGGTTTATTTTTCGTGCGTCTTTACAAATCCGTCTGACTTGGTTCCCCAGTCGGATAAAGCTGGATTTTTACGTATATAAGTGTTCCGTTAGGATGGGCCGGCTTTACTTCAAGCCGGCCCGCAAGGCTTCGAGTACGATTCCTTATATTTCTAAGTCCCATTCCATTACTTTCATTCACAAATTTTTCCGGAAACCCAATTCCGTTGTCCGAAACTGTTAATATCATTTCCTTCGTGCTTTGATCCAGCCTTATACCAGCCTCGGTCGCCTGAGAATGCTTCATAATGTTATTGACCAGTTCAAGGCATATACTGTAAAGTTCCATTTCTCCCTTTTTATCAAAGAATCCATCCGTATAGTTAGAAAAATAACGAAACAGCATTCGATTATTCCTATTTAAATCATTGACTAGCTTCCGAAGCGCCGTTGAAAGTCCATGCGTTTCCAGCTCCGCGGGTAGGAGATTATGAGATATCAACCGAACTTCCGAATAAGCGTCTTCCATTTTAAATAGTACACGTTCATATATAAGCCGCTCCTGAATGCTGAAATTCTCCAAATCCAAGGCTTCCAGCTGCCATTTTAAACCCGTCAGGGTACTACCTAAACCATCGTGAAGTTCAGAAGCAACCCGCTTTCTTTCGAGCGATTGTCCATTGTAAAACGCTAACTGAATCTCCCGGTTTTTGCGAATAAGCTCCTCATTGGCCACTGTTAATTCCTCCGTCCTGAGACGAACGCGTTCTTCCAGAGTATTGTTGATATCTGTCAACTGCAGGTTTGATATAGAAAGTTGCTCTTTAATTAAACCGAGCTGCTTCTTCTGCTCTTCGATTTCAATGTTCTTACGTTTCAGAAGTCTATTGTTGTAAACAATTGTGCCCCCAAGACAAACAAAAAACAACAGGCTAACCACCAGAATGTTCCTTTCAAACTTTCGTTGTTCTATGCTCCTGTTTTTCTGTTCAATATTCTTATTGAGTGTAATGATGTTCATACGTTGCTTCTCATTCTCGTATGTAAAGCGTAGAGCATCTATTTGCTTTTTCTTCATATCTAAATCATTTCTGGACTGAATCGCTGTTAGTTCCTCGTAGTAATAGAGGGCCTGACGTTCCAGCCCAAGCCTCTTATAAATGAGATACAGTATTTCGCTGACCTCCTTCTGCGTATTACCAAGAACACTATCCCGCTTTGAATAGGCTTCTTTTGCAAAGCGTAAGGCAAGTTTTGGTTTGTTCATCTCTAAATAAGTTCGAGCTGTTTGTGCATTTGCAAACGCCTGATTATTGATATTTGTCGCATGCAATTTTCTAAATCCCTCAATGGAATTCAGAGACTCCACATACATTCGTTTTTGACGATAACTGGCAGCCAGATTAACAAAACAATAACTATCGATATTTTTATCCTGCAATTTTCTATTTTCCTTAAGACAAAATATAAACTGCTCAATTGCCTTGTCGTATTGTTTTTGTTCATAGTAAACAAGTCCAATATTGTTCTGAGAAACTATGTAGCGCGACATATCACCTATTTTAAGGAATATGGGAGAAGCCTTCCGATAATACAACAACGCTTTTTTGTATTCGTGTAAATTGAGATGATAGTCCCCAAGGAACCTAAGGGAATATGCTAAAAAGGGCCGATCGTTTAATTTTTCCGCGAGATATAGTCCCGCATATAGATATTCACAAGCTCGATAATACTGCCCCTTACGACCATAATAGTACCCTATGCGGCAGTTAGCAACCATTTGTCCTCTCTCCCATTCGGCAGCTTCTGACAGGGACAAAATCTGTCCAAAAATCCGAAGAGCGGAATTGTCATCCTGAATGGTCTCTGCCCAAGCCATTAAGGTTCGAATCCGAAGAGTGTCATCATTTTGGCTCTCGCCAATTGACTTAAGTGAGTTGAGTGTCCTCTGGATACTATCTGGTGGTATCGGTTGGCTTAACGTGGTGCGCCAAATTGAAAGATTTAGAAGGAGCAAAAGGCAGAGCCGCATTGAGATAAGAGAAAGTCAATATATAAATCGCAAAGTTTTAAAAATCTGGAAAATGCGTCAGCCTAGCAAATTGACCCTTCAATTTTCCATTTATACCTCTGTTTTGGTGGCTTTCAACTGACTGTTTAAAGGATTGAGAATTAAAATCTCGCATATTAATATACGTTTCTTTCTTCACACGACCAAATTTCACATGTTTTCGATTCAATGCTACTTCTTTTTTGTCATGAATACCCTGAATAAGGTATACAAATTACTCCAGACAGGGGATATAAGTGGGTGAAAATTATCCCCAATTTTGTTGAAATCCTGCATCATACCAAATAGGATGGTCGGGTTACTCATTGTAAATAAAGTACTTTAAAGTCTTTGGCGAAGTACCCAATCAGAAAAAATAACATTCCCACAAAATATGATAATCACCCATTAAAATGAAAAAGGCAAAAGGAATACAGGCAAACAGTTTTTTTAAGCTAGGCAAAGCCGCGCCACGACGAGACACCCGAAATCTTAGGCTAAGAACCCTGCTAAGAGCACCATTTGATTTACCGATACCTAATGAATATGACTTCGATGCGGAACACTTAGGCATACCAACCCCAATGTTTGCCAACGATACGTTTGGGGATTGCGTAATTGCCGGTCGGGCGCATCAAACTCTAAGATTTGAGTTGATAGAACAGAGCCGCTTACTACTAATTACCGATCAGGATGTACTGGATCAATATTTTCTCGAAACAGGAGGTGAAGATAATGGCCTTGTTGTACTCGATTCGCTGAATGCCTGGCGTCGCAACGGTTGGAAAATTGCTGGCAAAACTTTTCGCATCAGAGCCTACGCGGAGGTCGACCCAACAAGTTCTGAAGAAATGAGGCGGGCAATATTCATGGATTTAGGAGTTGGACTAGGGTTAAGTTTACCTACTTCAGCGGAAACTCAGATCAATGTCGGCAAACCCTGGGACGTAGTTTCAGATGCTTCCGGGGAGCCCAATTCCTGGGGTGGCCACTACGTTTACGTTTCTGGTTACACTGTATATGGGCCAGTATGCATTACATGGGGACGCAGACAGCAAATGACCTGGGCATTTGTTGATGCGTATTGCGATGAGGCTTATGCAATTTTTGACGCTTTAAATACGGCCAAACTGAAGCAAGGACTGGATATAGTAGCGCTAAATTCATTCATAGACCAACTTTAAGCTCCGAAATGGTCAAATTTCACAGAAAGGCTGATTAAGTCACATTTTAACAATCTACCCGAATATGAAAATTTACTGTATCCTGATCACGATTCTAGTTATTGCCTCTGGCAATCCAATCTATCCACAAAAGCTTGATGGAAGCAAATTAGTAATTACGCGAACATTGCCAGGTGGATCTACGTATATGCGTTCCAATAGAAAAGGGATATTAGCGAATTACCCCTATCTCTATGTACGAAAGGACGGAAAAGTTACTCTTATTACGAAAGCAAATCCATTCCGCCACTCGTTTAATCAAACAAGTGTTGAAATCACCAATAACAAATCATTTGGTGACAGTCTTGGCGGACCTTTAAACATAAAAGGACTACCAAATCTTTCAATTCCACAAGGCATTGATACTGCCCCGGCAAAAGAAAAACTAAAGCTAAATAGCAACTTAACAAAAAAACAGCGTGAAGAAAAGGGCAACGAAATTGACCAGCTATCTGCTAACATTACGTCCAGGCTTAACACTATTCGATCTCTTCAGCGCAGTTTAGTCGATTTAAGTGACGAGTATGAATTAAAACGAACTACGTACAAGGAACGGTATCGCATTTTGCAAACAAATCTATTTGATAGAACGAAACTTCTAGAAGAGAAAAAATTGATAGTACTCGATTCTATTAGCCTAGTCACTTTAACTAAACAAACCTTTGAAGATTTTTTCCGTCCATTTTCCAGCCCGCCAAGCACTACTCTAACTTCTTTTATTAATGAATACGCTGTAAACAGAATAAATGCCCTCAAAACAGAAGTAGAAGGTCCGGGTGGGTTAAACGAACTGTACCAAAAATTGAGGGATCAAATCTCAACAATTAAGGTGCTTGCAACAAAATTGCTGGAAGAGGATGGAGATAAGCTCAGTCCCAAAGGCAGGCAAATGCTGGTGGATCTTACCGTTACTTCCCAGACAACACTTTTCAGTCTTGAAAAAACGAACTCCGATTTACAAAAAATGAACGATATCTTAAAATCAACTGACTGGCCTTTGCAATTTACCCGATTTTGGGAAGCAAAAGAGGAAATTCTAAATGCACAATTTTCGCGCATTCTTGAAGCTACTGCTACCGGGGATCAAGTAACAATCAAACAAAGTTTTAGATTAATACACTTAGAAGATGGTAAAGTTATATCGGGAAAATCAGAAACAGATACAACGTATATTGTAAAGGTCAAGGGCATACTACATATCAACATTAGCGGAGGACTAGGTTTTCCATTTCGTACTGAGGACAAATATATTGTAAAATCTGACGGAACAAATTCCGTCACAATGGGAACGATTGAACGAGCGAAAGCAGGGATTGGCTCACCTTATTTAGTTACAATGTTTGATATTTCATGGAGTAACTATTCTAATGTGACACCACTCGTATCAACCGGCATAGGATACCCTATCGCGGGCGGCTCGCTTGCCGGTTTTGTCGGCGGAGGTGTTGCATTCGGGGTTGCAGGCCGTCGCGTTCTATTCCACTCCGGGGTATCTTACATTCAATCCAAAGTATTGTCCGGCGGTTACAAGACTGGGGATACGGTTGCCGGAGGTTTTGAAGTTCCGGTTGTTACTGGCTACAAAGTCAAACCCTTTTTCTCTTTCACTTATAATCTAGGTCAGTTAAAATAAGCTTTACCAGGATTCTCGTTCTAATTTAGTAAGAGATGGATACTTTTTTATTTTTGGTAATGCTGGATGCATTCGACACAATCTCTTATGCAAACACTACAATTAAAGTCAGTACATCGGGCTTTTTAAATAACGCATTTCTGCGAAAAGGAATCAAAGACTGAGCGCTAGCAAAATGTTCCATTGGAAGCCACTATTCCTGACTAGTATTTTTTAAGCTTCCCCTAATGTAGTCGTTGAATGTATGCAGCTTTCCGATTATATTTTCATTAACCGAAAGGAATATGAAGAAGAACCGATTCAGCCAGAAACAGATTGTGGCAATTCCAAAAGCAACTGCAAAACAGCAGACACTTGTCCAGATTACCTGTGAGCATGAAACCAGCGAACACTTTTTATAACTGGTGGCAGCGATATGAAGGCGGGGAGGTTTCTGAGTTGAATGGATGAAGGGCCTTGAAGAAAAAAACGGTCGGTTTAAGTGTCGGCCGTGGCTGCCGATGCGCGCGAAGTTAGGTGCCGACCATGAAGAGTTGAAATAGACAAAAAAAAAGGCCTCCTGGCGGTGATAGGGCTTGTTTAACGTCCTCAGTCGGCGCATTGAACTGTTAAAACAAAAGCCTTCGGCAATCGCCTAGCTTGCTGATTAGCTGGATTAAGCCGACGGACGCTTGCTTATCAACCAAGAAGCCTGCTTGATATTGAAGTTAAACAGTCCGTTCAAGCTATCGCACAACGACATTCTAGTTGGGGGTTTCTGGCGCCGCCGCACGTAAGATCCGTTACTGGCTACGCCGACAAGGATATTGTTACAATCATAAGCGAATTTGCAGATTTATCGGCAAATAGGACTGTTTATGCCTAGACATAGGAAAATTGGCTGCCAGAACGGACTCGACAATCATTAATCAAGCCCACGGCGACTAATCAAGTTGGGTCGCTCGACTTTGTGCGGCAGGTGCGCCGTCTGAAGAATTGAGAGACGGTAGCCATTAGAAATATCCTGGATATAGTAGACGATTACACTCGACAAGTATTGAGGACCGATATTGACATTTCTTAACCTGCCACACGAGCTATCTTACTTTTCAACAGGTTGGCGAGATGGTTGAGCATTATATTAAGAATTATAATAAACAAATACCTGATCAAACAGTATGATCTCCTACAGCAATTAAGGCAAATAAGATGGATAAGCTACACCAAACAACTGATCGCAGATAGGGATTAGTACAGACCACTTTACACATTAGTTAAACCGTTAAATAAATTTATTTTCATCACAAGTTTTTTAATCTAACGATATTGTAGCTTCACAAAATGAGCCGACGGATTGAAATTCATCAATTAAATATATACCGCATCGAAAAGAAAATTCCATAAATCGGATATCAACTACCATCAATAAATGAAAAAAATATTTTATAGCCTGCTAAGTATTACTACACTTTGCTGTGACGCCGACAGGACGGAATTGCCTCCACCGAAGACGTTTGATTTGCAAAAACTAGAAGCCAGACTATACGGACGAAAGATTTTAGAAGTAACCATTTTTCGGCCCGTTCCGGATCGCCCGGACAGTACCCATCTTAGAATCAAAAATCTTTCTGGCTCAGTTTTGAAAAGGCTAGAATTCTTTTTAGAGAGCTGTTCAAAAGAAAGTTCTAGTAGTGAAGATTGTGGCAGCGACATCTTCATATCTGTTAATCCGTCCAAACCACTCGCTAATGAAAATGAAGTTACAGAGAAGCTAACAAAATTTATTGATCTAACTAAAAGCTCCTCAATCTACATCACGTCATTCGAATCTGACTCGGCCTCTCAATATTCAATTGCGAATAAATACCCATATTCACTGATAAAGATCACAAGAAAATCGAATGTGGACACCATAACCCTCACGGGCACAGGTAAAGTTTACATGCGAGCGGACGGAACCTTCTTCTGCCGTGGCAACGTCTTCACAGATTCTTCGTCTGATCCAGTCCGAATAGAAGTTGAAGGAACAGTCTCGAAAGGAAACCGCGTGCATGCGAGCTATTCACCTCAAAATGGCAAATCGCTACCAACTACTCTATTTGGAACAATCACTGACAAACTAATATCAATTGAAAGTGATTCAGCCAACACATTAATTGAGAAGGCGGAAATCAAACTCAGATAGTGTCAACTATATCGGACTCACCTGCCCAAAAAGATATGCAAAAAAAATCGGTTGCTCTAATTCTTCTATGCGTCTTTACCCCCATCTGCTGTATGGCTCAGCAGAAAACCATACAGATCACTGCTTCAAAAGATTTTTCACTAAAGTATTTCCCTCTCAGGGCAGAACCTGTCCAGCTAGACATCTCATATATAAATATTCCATCGGATTCTACGGAGGCAAATTATACAATAAAATATAAGCCTAAGGGAAGTAGTCGTTTTACAAGTAAGTCGCCAATTTTACTTAAGTCTCCAATCGATTTAGAAGCGATGCGCAAAGAGTTAAATGAAAAATTACAGATTGAAGGGGACACCATTGTCAGGGCAGTTTCAAGTAATTCTATTTATGAACTTGCATATATTTTGGATACGATCCGCCTGCCAGTAAGTGAAAGAACGATTGCAGGGGACTTTATTTTAAATAACTATATTAAAGTTTTTAATGAAAAGGAAATACCCACTCATAAGGATAGGCAAGAACAAATACAACAACTGACTCAGCCATTGACTACGCTCAATCTTCAAGTTGATAGTCTTAACGCTGCCATCTTTACGTTGGAGAAAAATCTATCTGATAAAATTAAGGAAATAAGCAGCTTAGAAGGGAATTTAGAAAATATTGAACTCGAGAAAAAGAAGATAGAGTTGGAAAAAGCAAGTTTAACTGAGAACGCCAATAAATCCATTTCTGATAGTAGCAAGATAGTTGAAACTATCAAACAAAGAAGTAAAACAATTTTGAAACAGACCAATCAATTTGATAGTTTAGAAACGTACCAACAACTACTTTTTTCAGTAATTAAACGCTTACCTTCTGATTCAATTGTTACAAGCCAAACAAAGGCAACATTAGACTCTATCTCTAATTTGATCACTCAAAATATGCCCAATTCAATCGAAATTGAAAAGAATCCTATTAGATTAGATACTGTAACAATCGGAGCAAAGCTTTTTAAGACAATTGATAAATTAAGGGTTATATTATCGGAGCTGTCCCTTGTTGTCAAGAACGCCATGAAGGATGGAAAAGAAAAAATATCCTCAACAGAAAATGAGCGAAGGCAGTTGCAATACCAGCTGGTATTGTCAAATACGCAGCGATCCAGAGCTCTTGAAGCAATAACATCAGTGGACAAGCGCATCGCAAAGGTAGAAGCACCTATTATTGAAGCTGATATAGCCGCATTGGGAAATGAAAAAAAAGACCTTAATTTGAGATTAGCGGCTATTCGGAAAAGGCTTAAGGTTATAAACGATTCGATTCGATCGCAAACAAAAAAGCTAGATTCAGCATCTATTTTTCAAATAAATAAATTGTCCGTACAGATTGAGCGTGGATTCATTGAAAGAATTCAAGTAAATATCCCTACAAAATATGGTGATCAGTACGACATTTTTGAGAATATATTTGCTATTGGATTCTCGTCAATTAAAAATTTCAAAAAATTTGCCAACACAAAGCTCGTCTCTAGGTTTTCCGATGACTTTATCTACCTTAGTGATGTCATAGCTAATTACGATAATCTCCTAAAGGGCTTTACAAGGGATTTTAGTCCCGCAGATACAACCATTAATCACTATGATCCAAAAAAGGGCTTCATTCGATTAAATCAGGATCAGTTTACAAATCTATTTGACGCAAGAGTTTACACAGATATTATCGGACTTAAAGATAATAAGCCCAACGGGCTTGTACAGATAGAACTTGCCAGAAAATTTAATATTCTGACATCAAGAAGACAAATTAAGACCGATCGAACTGACTGGGGATCAATTACATATCTAAACGTATTCGGTTCATTGAACAAAATTGAGAATAACAATAAATATCTATATTTAAGAAACGAAAATACGGCAAACAACGGTCAACTAATATCTCCATACTATGCAACAAATCTCGACTTTCGGCTGTATCAAAGCCTATCATTGGGAACAGAAGCCAACTTATTTCTATTTGATTGGCCGGATGGAAAGCTAACAAGTTACCTTGACGTTGGCATTTGTTATGGTCAAACCCCACTTATTTTTAATAGGCGAACAGTGACGGGCAATACCGTATTACAATCAGAGCGAGATAGTTCCCTCACTGCACATTCTTCCACCATTTATCCCAAGTTCATTTTAGAAGTTTTTTCGGAAAAGAGAATTAGATTAAGTATGTCATATCAATACAACACTACAAGAATATTTAGCAACAATAATTTTAAGGCAATCGCAAGTTACGCGAAATCAGATTTGACGAGTCGGTCAACAGAATATGATGCAAGGCGATCACATATGATTGAATTTAATTTAATCGCTAGTCCTACCAGCACAAAGCACGGGCGATTCTTTCTTCGAGCTAGGTTCTTTGTTCAGCAGAGTGATCAAAATACTTTTTTTAGCCAGATGCAGTTTGGCTATTCCTATAATTTGAGACTTAGAAAATTTGAGCTATGAAATATTTCCTTATTTGCTTGTTATTAAACATGCACTACTGTACTGTAAAGTTGTACGCACAGAATAGGCAAAATGGAATCATGCACCCATCAGACAAGTGCCCAAGTTGTATGGTAGTGTCGAAACGAAAGCTTTTTTCAGTAAAGGAAATAAGGGTGGCATACGACAACAACGATAATTATGCATATTTAAAAATTCATCCCCTAATTGGAGTAGAATTGAAGGCCGTAGAAAGGGTGATATTCACTTATAGCAAGAATGGCCTTGATATATTTGCCTATATACCGGAAACAAGGGATGCCAATTTATCTTGGAAGGGAATTCTCAATTTCGATCCAAACCTATATCAGAAACTCACTAACATAGAATTATACATGGTCAAATCACAAATTTCGAGCCAGGATATAATGCAAAACAACATTAAAATTGGCAACAAGCAAGTTATGCAAGAAATAAGAACAGCTGCAGAGTTAAAAGCACCGGCGGTTGCTACATACAAGAAAACTTATTCCTACAGACAATCAAAAGCAAGTCTTCGTGATATTTACCGTCAGGAAAAGACATTACGGTTTTATTTGGAGGCGGGGATCGGTGTGTCCTTCTCATATCGAAACATTCAGGTTGTAAGTCCTCAACCGGATAGAACAGCATACGAGGCTAGGTACAAGAATGATAAAGTTGGTTTCAGTTGGTCCGGTTCTCTTAGGTTTGGTTACACCTTTACTTCAAATGGGTCAGCTTACCTCGGTTTGATGACTAGCAATCAACAGTATCGTAGCGGTGGTGGGATTGATTGGAATACAGGAAGATTATATACTAACTCTGTATCGCCAGTGAACTACGATTTTCACTTCAGGGGAGTTGAGTTCGGCTATAGTTATTCACAGTTCTCGGCCAAAAGAGGTCTCAGTACTGACTTAGGGCTTCATTTTTTACGGACGAAAACCCAAATATCTGCAAGTAAATTTACGTGGGGTCCGAACATCGCTATCGGGCCTAAGATTCGTACAGGTATTTATTCTGATCTTCGAGTTATGCCCAATTTTTATTTAAATATTTCAAGACTAGAGTCTTTGCGCTCTAATGATTTAGCCACTAGGCTATTCACGGCAGGCATCAAATTCGCTTGGCGGGTTTACATCTGAATATCTGTGTTATTCTACGAAAAACAAATATTCCTGTCAATCAATAGCCCATATGTCAAAACACTTAATTGTTAGGTGATACATAGCGCTTGAACACTAATAAGGATATTTACTTTGCTATAATATTTTATCGATCAAAATGCAGAATAATCCTAGGTTGAAACGATTTGATGTTAGAAGATTCAGCAACCAGATTACCTCTGCTTATGCACATATCATAACATACTTGAGAACAATCGCTTAAAGGTGCTAATATGATGAACCTTTCATCATATTAGCATTCAATCTTGTCATTCTTGGTAAAATACCTCGAATTCGATATTAGTTCATATTCATTTTTATTATTTCTCCATAAACTAGGCTGTCGACCTCCAAAAATTGTAACCTTATATGGCTTGGAAAAATATATCTGACGAATTAAAAATAAGGCTATTTGAAAAACGAACATCAGAAGGTATTGGCAGGCAACCTTCGTGTAAAGACGACATACTTGCTCTTAACGGTGTGGTAAAGAAGGCAAACCTTGTTCCATATGACGATATGCGTGTCGTTCGACCGCAACTGGAAGTGTGTTCATCTTCCTATCAGTCAGGCGGAAAATGGAGAGAAGCCCAACACCCTACCAACTCTGCACTTTACAGAGTTGAAACGTTAGAGTCATTTGTAACCAAGCATTTCGATTACTTTACAACTTACGTGGAGTCTCCTTCAGCATTTAATATTAACCCGAGAACACAGAGTTTAAATGAGATTTTCAAGATTCTCACTAATTATTATAAGGCGAATCATCAATGGATGAATCTTTCGAATCTGGTGTACAAATACTTCAGTTATCGTGGTTTCTCTTGGTGGACTGATGATTTTGATCACGGTGCGGAGATGATGCCTCGTTTTTTCGAGGGAGAAGATTTGAATATTCATAACAGATGGATACTGGAATTCGCGTTCAGTGTCGGTATTTCTAGTGATTGGCTGTCAGACTGGCTTATATTTCTTAAATTACCAAACGTTAGCAATTTGCAAAGCAAATTATCTATTCCATCAGTGATAGATGCGTATAATCAGCCAATCTTTTTTCCTCAAAATGAAACGCAATCGCCAAAGTACGGAATAGCTTACGATTTGAATGAAAGGCCGGTGCCAAAAATACGAGAATTTGTTATGACAAATGTTCCATCAGTCGAAATTGAATTCATCCCTGTAAGAATAGACCTATCCAGCATAGACTCCATTAGTCCATTCGCGAGACTAACTGATAGTCTTATTGAGAACTTGTTGGAAACATTCACTGCATAATCACTCTAAGCTTCAAATGGATAATGCTCACTACCAAATGCCACATAATCTTGATTCCTTCAATGAGTCAGACTGGTACTATCTGTTAATAGATATTCTAGATGGGGAATATGGACTAGATGTGCGGAAATTGGGGAGCTCAGGAAAATTTATAAAAAACCAACTAGGATTGTGTAAACGATACAATTTGCATGAGCAGTATGTAGCGAATGGAATTGAAAAGTTGTGGGTTGACTGTGATTTTGAGAACCAAAGCCCTCAGAACTATTCTAAGCTTTCACACCTAATCAAATGGGTCGATGACTTTCTCCCCAAAAGTGCGAAGGTAGCTAAAAGATTACTTTATTTATTTATACATCTAAATGAGGTTAAACTGGAGCAAGTTGACAGTAGTTCAAAGATCTCACTCGCGGAACTCACAATCTCTACTGCATTTGTGATACTTAATGTCGCGAAGTCAAACAGGCGTCGTAACGGCCTCGTTCATTCTGAAGCAATGACAATTCTCGAGCATGAAAAGATTTGGAACATTGTCCAGAAATGGATTAACAGCCCTGCAATGCACGGTGAATACTTGGCACCCGGAATTTTACTGATGATATATTTTCAAAAATGGAGTAGCCACCCATCAGATAAAAGGGAACAAGCCCTAATATTTGTGCAAGAAACATCAGAGCGCATAAGAAATATTTTTATGGCGATACTCGCCGACCTTCAAAACACAACCGTTAATCTTGATACTGATTACATCTATTTTGTTGACGACATTAAAGCATACGCGCCAGACCTGTACTATTATATCGAAAAATATGCTAACAACTGGACTCAAAGTACCGCGGAAACCGAAACCAAGGAGAGTATAAGAGACATGATAAAAAAAGAAAAAGACAGTTTGAACAAAAAGCCTATTGAGGCTCGAATCATAGACCTGCGTAGCAAAATTGAAAAACCAATAGATAACATCCGCACAAAGGGATTTTAATGATGGAAACAAATAGCTTTTATTCAAATTTTATTGATGCATATCTCCTTAGAAAGCACCAATCCAATCTCAGAGTATATTTCGATGCTGCCGACACAATATCCTGTGTACAAGGCATTTACGACTTTTACGACAAATCATCAAAACAAATTCATAAAACGGATTTTTTAAAGAAAGAGGGGGTACTTGTACAGTCTCTTGCAACGATTGGTCTTTTGGGACAGGTTTATATGCTACTTCCACATCAGGAGGAATTTTTAAACAGCATGGAACGAAACTATGTAGAGTACGGACATGTTTTTCGCAAAAAGTTAAAGGAGTTCCTGGGCGATATTATTCCCAAAGAACATGACTTGTCTCATGATGTCCAAAAACTTAGGGATAGTAACCAGACAGCATTAAAGATATTAACATCTCTCTTTCCGAACCACTGGGAATCAAGATTTTATGATTTTATCAAAGTTAAAAAATATATAGTCTTAGAAGTCGACCAGAATGATACAGAAGATGACTCTACAATAACCGATCAGTTTCTTGATCTCGCCGCGGAAGCTTTTAGTTATTTTGAAGAGCGGCGACCAGACAAAACAATAAATAACAAGGCTGACGCTTTGGCACTGGAGCTTTTTGCCCGTAAAGTGTATAAAGCCAACAGGCATTTTAGGTTTGGAGATAGAAAACCTGAAAGCAACGAGCTAATCATTCCGGTATTATTCGACAAAGATGGTCGCTTTACTAAGTTACTTCGGGAGAAGCCCAACCTGAGGCGTTTTTTTACGCTAACAATACATTCAGGAGCTGACGATAAAAGTGATATATGTCTTCTCCGCGAATCTAAATTCTTTTTCTGTATAAGCTTGTATGAAGCGAATAAGATCGAAATAAGCGCAACTAACAGTTTGAGTGCCTACACAAGCATTTTACCCAAACATTCAGACAAACTTTATGAACTCGAGAACTATTTTCGTATTAATGAAACTTCAATTGGCAAGTTAGCCGACGGACAAGAGTTTGACCTTAATAAAATCAATAAGCAGCTTGAACAATATTTCAATCTAGAATTTATTGTAAACGTAATAATCCCTTGCTTTATTGATACAGATCGGAGAAAGATCCTTGACCATCTTGCTAGAAACTATGTGTTACCGAACCACGTTTTATTTGAACCAGATATAAGCAAAACTATACAATACGAAACATTTATTTCAGAAATTTTCAATAACGTACGAGAGAAGACCGACCTGGCTTTGTCAAAGTATTCAAACAAATATGGATTTTTATTTGTTATGTTGCATAGGTTGCCAAAGCTTTACGATGTCTTATCAAAATTTGAAAATGTCAGAAAATCCACATCTGACCTTTTTCATATAGTAAGCTTGACAAGGTTTTTCTTTCCGTCAACTTATGAGCAACAACTTTCCGATAAATTACTGAGCTTTGGTAGAATAGAACAATTAAAAGAGCAAAATTATATATCGGAAATTGCCAAGAATTTTCAAAAACAGCAACAGAACCCGTCATGTAACTATGAACTCTACGAAATTCTATCAATCTTGTGGCTATCAGGTAGTTATCATTTTGGATTCAGTATTTTTCATCTCGATTGTGAATATCCCTCATCAATATTGATGATCTTTGGTGCCCTGTTCGTGCGTGATGATGAAAGTTTCGAAAAAGGCTTCAACAGTAGAGAAACACGTATTAGAAGGACAAATTTGATCATAGACCGTCTGAGAAACACTATTAATTTTGCCAGCACAGATTCTTTTAACGCGGTTCATTGCCATATGGCAATTTCATATCTTAAATTTCAACTTGTCTCGCTTTACAACACTCGATTGTTTACAAAGGTAATTAAGGAAATGACTCATGAAGAGGCGCTAGAGGTAGAATGCTTGGTTGCCGACGTTTTAAGTGAAATTGGGATGGCGTATACGACATTGAATGAAAGCGACGTAGAAGATACCTATGCGTGGCTGTATCTTACTAATCTGAAAATCTATTTTACCGTTGAGTTAGGATCTGATGCTGACATGGATTCGATCTCGGATATGGTTAATTGGTTTATAAATCAGGATAAGTTTTATCCTACCTATTGGCATTACAGGTATGACGACACGATTGCAAGATATTTTTATCGCCGTTCACTTGAAATTGTTCCTGACAGTGACGATATTATTAAACGGCAGATAAAACTTGATCTGGCTTCTAACGCGTGGGGACGAGTTAAAAGGGCGTATGAAAATGCGAACAAAAATATTAATTTCCGGGATGTTTATGAAATAAATGGTTTCAAAGAACAAGTAGACAATTATTTTGCCTCTCTTCTTTCTATTAAAAACTAAGATATTGCCCCGCCATCAACTCGTAAACAAGACCATCCAATTTTGTAATCTAGCGGGACTTACTTTTGCCATATAGATCATTATGTCGAGAGCCTAGAATAAAAATTGAGGCTGACTGTCATTGTCGATTGCACTTAGTATAACCGTCTACATTTTTTCCGAGGGATTGGACGAGTAAATCAATCTGCTGCTCGTCAAGCTGTTCCAAATTTATGAACAAGCCGTATTCCATGGTTCACATCTTGGGTTCACTTTTTCACTTAAAGCATAAAAAGATTTATTTAGTGCGATGCAACCGGTCATATCGCAATGAAAGCTCAGTAGTCGTCAAACACGTATCCATCTACCTTTGTATATCCTTTAAGGAGTAAGTACTTAGAGAAAGCCTTATCACCAAAATAGAGTTTAACGTACACTTTGATTAACCACTTGTGTCGGCTTCCAATCAAATCTCTGGCTAGTCAACTTTCGAGCTTGTTCTTCCTTTTTGACATCGGTTACGTTGAATTCTTGCATGAAATAAATTTATCTTTATCCGGTGGCTGAGTGTTAAATATTACTGTGGTTGGGTGATAGCTTCTTGTATTGTTTTCGAATAGAAGATTATAAATAGTATATTTATAGACTATGTATCTAAGTCCCAATCTCCACAAGCGACCTCAATTGAAATGCACTTAAATTCTATCGCCAGCGAAGGCAATTTCTTTGTGATATCCAGATTGCCTGGATTCCAAACAGATACATCACTGCATTCGCAAATTGAATGTATCCTTGAAGATTCATATACAGATCCTGCTTCGCTTCTCGCGCGAGCCTATCAAAATAACAACGAGATCTACCTGTGTCACGACGACGATGGACAGTTGTGCGGGTTTTATATGGTGGGGGAAAATCAGATCGCCGGTCAAAAGATCATTTACCTTGGACTAAGTGGCGTCGCAGAAGGCAAAAAAGGTTTAGGGATTGGCAAAATGCTTTATCGAGCGCATTATGAGGATCTTAAAAAACGCGCGCGCCAGACCAACCAAGACATAACTTGCTGGGCCACCACCGCTTCGATCGGTGTTTACCAAGCGATGAAAAATATCTACGACAGCATTTCCCCCGACGGGCGATACTTTGAGATGGAGGAGCTCGCACTGGTTAATGCAATTGCTGCGTATAAGAACTTTAAAATGTCAACAAGCTTTCCATTCCTCGCCGAAAGAGCAGCAGATGGCACAAACTACTCGGCTAGTGAAGCCACCCGATTGGCAACATTCACCTCCGGTCGGAATCACAACTTTTTTGAAGAAATCGACCTAGATGAAAAAGCTGGCGACCGGCTGTTATTAGTAGTGAGAGTGTTTGCTTAGAAAGATTTTTGCATCTGAATCTCAACACCTTTTTTGTACGATGAAAATTAGAATGGCAAAAGATGCCGACCTTCCTCAAATATTGGAAATTTGGTACGAAGGACTGGCTGATCATTTCCCGGAGTTAAATGGACGCGAACGATATAGTAAAAAGTTCAGCGCCAACTTTAAAACGAGAGCTGATTTTCATTTCTGGGTTGCGGAAAAAAATGAAATACTTATTGCTTACCAATCACATTTACCGGCTACCAATCATCCTGCTAAATTTGACTTTTACGCTGAAACAAGCATTTATGTGAGAAGATCTTACCGTGGCAGCCGCGCAGCTTTTTACCTGTATCGGAACTCCCTAGATTATTTGAAACAACATACGGATATCACATTTCTAATTGGATATATCGCCCTAGAAAACTCCGCAGCGTTAAGGCTTGCGACGCATTTCGGATATGAAATTGTCGGCAATATTGGACCAGCAAAAAAAAACGCTTTCGAAATTGGGGAAAGACTTATTGTTGTCAACAATCTTTGTAAAATTGAGGACTTGCAGCAAGATCCTTTTGGATAAATACCGCCAATCTCATTTCGATTTAGTATGAAAAACTTAAAGTACAACCACAATGCGATCTTTTTATTGCATTTACAATTCGTCCGGTGACAGCCGTAACATTGCGGCTCGAGTTCAGGCACTTCGCAAGGCTTGTACGGAAGAAGAAATTCACTTCATAGCACTTGATCAGCATTCTATCGATTTTTCTAGGCTGCCCGAACCAGAGAAAGGCGACGGTATATATAATTGTTCTAGAGATGGAATGCTATTGGAAAGGGTCTTTATTCAAAGAAAACTCCGGACGTTTTACAATTCATTCCCGGAAGCAGGGGTTATTGAAATATCAAATTATTGGAGCATTTTGCACGATAAATCAGATATCCCCACACCTAAAACTGTATGGATTGGGACCAATGACAGGACTATTCTCAGCAATTACGTTGACTACCTAAAGGGTTTTCCGATTATTATTAAATGCTATGGAGGGACCGGCGGGATAGGTGTGATAAAAGTGGATTCCTTTTCTAGCCTTTACAGTTTGGCGGATTATCTAACCGCAATTCAAACTCGTTTTGCATTGAGGGAGTTCATTCCATCTACTTCATGCGAACGCCTGGTGGTTCTCGGTAACGAAGTAATAGCTGCCGTCAGTCGACCAATTGTGAAAAATGACTTTCGGAGCAGCAGTTTTGATATTGCAGTTAATAAACTGGACACTGATGAGATATTGGAAAGTATTGCGGTCAGATCTGTAAATCAAGTCAATCTTAGCCTTGGAGGTGTCGATATTATCACTGATAGCAGGGACGGGCAGTCATATCTGCTGGAAGTCAACTTTCCATTTAATTTCATACCCACACAGGAAACAACTGGGGTCAATATTCCTGGCAAAATGATCAAGTGGCTTTTTTCAAAACAAATCTAACATGCCTCCAACCAAGTTTCAGTCCTGCGTCGAGCTAACGCCCGATATTAAACGGATCGAATATATATCAGCGGAATATTTCCTGTCGCACAAGTACAACTTGGTCACAAAGGGTATACCTTTCGTTGTCCGGAATTTTTTTGATATAGTTGATCGGGACACATTATTTCGCTTTCTCCGGACCAGTTTTGAAGGAAAAAATCTAACCGTCCGGAGCCATTCGACTATTCAGGAATATGCACATAAAAGGACTTATAGCCAGATCGACATGATCGACTATATTGAGATGCTTGGTATGGACAGACAAGAAGTAATTCCATATGCAGCAAATAACAGTCTTGGATTTGAAAATTTCAACTCCCTCCATCTGACATTTCCATTCCCGGACCTAAAAAACCAATTAGAAGATCCTAAGATATGGATCGGAGCTGCTGGCACTTCAACGCCTCTGCACATGGACAGTTGCGACAATTTTTGTTATCACCTGCTGGGCTCGAAGAAGTGGATAATTTTTTCCATTCGGGACTGCGAATACCTATACTTGGAAAGAAATTCATATGGTACCTCCGCCAACCCGCTCTCCGAATTTTCGACAAGCCGACTTAATATAGACTATCCCGACCATGAAACATTTCCATTGTTCAAGCACGCTGCCGCCTTTGAACTTACTTTGGAAGCTGGGGAATTGTTATACCTGCCTTACGGATGGGCCCACTCGGTGAAAAATCTTACAACATCTGCCATGATCAACATTTGGTTCAGGTTGGACGGTTATATCCCGCTGCTGCTTCGAAAGACAAAGTAGAAATAATACCTCACGCGCATTTCTCTGCAAAAATCTAATTTCTTTTTTTGGCATAGTTATCCTTGAACATGTCCTTGAATAGAGATCCCCTGACTCAGTTCACTTCGCTGAAAAGTTTTGGACTTGGTAACAAATGGACTGTCAGTTTGTTGCTTGTACTATCACTGACATTCTATAATTATTGTGTCGAACTATTGACGGATGCTGGGATCAAAACGGAGCAAATTTTGTTTTACAGAGGCAGCAGTGCATTAATCTTGGGAATTTTCATACCAATTTTTACAGGAAGGTCACTTTGGCCAGAATCTGTGAAGCCGCAAATTATTCGCTTGTGTCTGAATGGGATAGCTTCTTACCTAGTTATCATTTCTTTTTCGTATTTAAGCGCATCGACAGTTGTGCTGGTCAGTAGAACGGATGTTCCGATCTTGATATTTTTCTCGATTATCAGCGGAGCAAAAAAAAGCGATCTCCAATTTTGGCTATCTTTCTGGGCTGTCGCGATCATTATATTTCTTGTTTTTGATGCTAAGTTTATCGATGAGGAGCCTATTGGTTTTTTGTATGCATTTGGCGGGGTTGCATTCACATCGGTCGGTTATATGCTTGTAAAGAATTCTTCAAAAAGAGAGAACATTTATGTCATTAGCAATGTTTTCAGTCTCAGTAATCTTTTGCTAGGAGCGCTGATCATCACCCTCACGAACGGAAGCTTTGCAATTAGCAGTAAGACCTATTGGATTTTTCTTTTGAGCGCGGTAAGTCAGATATGTGTTTACTCTCTCGGCATAGCTCTTTACAAATGGTATAACATCGAGCGAGCCCGAATTCCTTTTATTATTGCGGGGCTATTCGTCATGATATTGGAGATGATCGTCGAGCACAAATTTTTCAATACTTCACAAATTGCATTGTCAATTCTGATAACGGGCATGCTGCTCACTATTGTCCTGAATCCGGCATCCCCCCAAAACAGTTTCCAAAGAAAAGTAAACGCGATCCGAAATACTTCAGCTAAAAAATGACGCTTTAATTTTACGCTTTTCAATGTGGAATCCCTATCACAGTTGTTATGGTCGACGTAATGTCTCATGAATGTGGCACTACCTGTGGGTGCTTATAATTTCTGTACACAGTCACAGTGCTTGTAATGAAACAAAGAATAGATTTATGGGAGGGCTTGTTGCTGCACTGACTATGATAATCTCGATGACGTACCTCTGGATAGTTTGATCCAATGCGGTGTGCTTGAAAATTTGAATTTGACATTAGGGTAAAAGTTTCAATAAAATCAGCGTGAGCGTTTGGCAGAAAAGAATTTACCAATGTGTTGCTAGTAATCACGGACGTGCTTTCAAAAATGAATCAGTCTTTGCTTGTGATTGCATTTAGGAAGGTTCCGCGTCAAAAGGGACTGATATGAATCCGTAGTAATTGTATTTAACTGGCCAATTAGGAGGCAAATACGACTTGATCAACGTTCTTTTGGCTACCCTATCAAATAAAGCAGATGTTCAATATCGTCATTAAACATCCAAAGAATACTTTAAATTTTGATGGCTTCTTCCTCCCATGGCGGTGGCAAAACTTATTCATAACATGTTGGAATTGATAGGAGATATCCACTTCCGTCTTCGTAAAAGGTGTCCCAACCTGATTTTTCATGAGCCATTTTTGCAGTAATATTTTTAAAGGATACCCATCCAACCAAATAATCTGAATTAATACTGGCAGTTTTCCTCAATAACGCTAACATTTGCTTTGCATAGCCCTTATTCATAAAATCCTCGTCGACTGCCGCCTGAGTGAAATATGAGTACCTACCATCCGGGATGTTGCCTTGACGAATTAATTCTTTAATAATGTTTTGCCTTGAAATTACTTTTTCCACGGGGTATCGTGAGCTAGTTATATAGTAACCACATAATGTCCTCCCGCTACCTATTGTCACAACTGCACATGACTCGTTGATCATAAATTCAACTTCGCTTGCTGCAAGCCTGTTAGTTAGAAATCCTCGCTCAAAGCGGTTTGAGTGGTAATAGTTATTGAATTTCTCGTTAAGAGCCAGAATGTTTTCAATATCTTCAAATTTTGCTAAACGAATTTCCATGGATAGAATGACTATTTAGAATTGAGTAAAGTGTCAATGCCTGGAGATGTTTCGCTCAATAGTACAATATTAAATTGATTTTGCTTAAAGTTAGAAAATTAGCTTGATACTAAGAAATAGTTTTGGTGAACCTTCGTATCAGTAAACATCCCCTTCTCTACAATTAAAAGTGAATGTTTGAATTCTTGACATGAAAGAGCACAACTGTCTCAAAATTTCGCCTCATAAGCCTATATATCGTGATTAACGCGGAGTTTATGAGACACGGAAGTCTTAGCTGGGCGCTCTCGAACCAGTATTTTAGAAATTCCAGCATACAGCCTACGCCTTTCCAAATCTGAAATATTAAGAGATGCTAACTTACCAGGACTAGTGTTGTCAACTTGCCCAAGGTGCGACTGAATGGTCTAACGTACCAATAAATATGGCGTCAGTTATATATCTCGCGGTTTCAAGCTATCTAAATAAGCCCGTACCATATCCTCATAAGTACCCGAACTTTTAAATTCGCAAACTCTAAACTACTAATCCTAAATAATCTGCTGGTGGATAAGTCCGACAGGAAAAATTCCTTAAATCCTTCACCTGCATATATTCTGTGTGACTTCTTACCAATCCATCCCATCATCGGGATGTATCTGTCTATATCGAATTCATCAACTTCTTGGAAACTGTATTTAGCCATGATCAGAACGTTTCCTGTAATTAAATGATATCTCAGATAAAGGAAAACAAAATGATTCAGCAGCGGCTATCATTGAACTAAGGGTAAAATGGTAGCGGTTTCCGAGGATTAAAAAATCAAACATTTCCATAGCTTCGCTTACTGTCTTCGATACCTTTTTGAGATACCATAAGCAGCCGATGCTGGTAATGTGCTATTTAACGGCCAAAAGCATATGGGCGAGGAAGTATGACGCTTTCGAATTCAATCTAGTGCGTCGCAATAGTACGGCGATTATGGGCACCTCGTCCATGATCATAACCGGATTTATGCCAGCCGGATAGGCGGGGTCCAGGATCTTGGGAGCAAAAAAAATAATAAAGAAGCTTACAACGACGTATTTCAAAAAAAATAAATTAATATTAATCAACTAATCAAAGATCAAATAGCTTATAAGGAATTGGCCCGTGGGACACAAATCTTGCGGCCAGACCTACTTCCATCAAAGCCTCTCAATGCAATCAACAGGGCCACGGGTCCCGCTCAAAAATACAGCGGGATTCGCTTTCATTGTTTGCATTTGTGCTTATTGATACTATCTATCAAGCCGCTCTCCTCAGCGGCTGCCCATAAGGGTCTAATACTTGTGGCAAGTTAGTATCTATCTGGTTACTGTAAACTCCATCAATAACCCGATAAGCCGAAAGCTTGTCATCAGGATACTGGAAATAGGTCAAATCCATAATCTCCTTTTCGTCTAGGCTTGGAATCATCCAGGATAGCGCTGCGTCACCTTTCAGTATCAATGGTTGTCGCTTACCATCATTATGTATCGCGCCAATCATCGGGCTCGCATCCTGCGTGACAATGGCAAAAGTGTTCATCCCCTTCCAGGTTGAATATATTGCCCCCATTGCGAAAAACTTCTTTTCCAATGGCTTGATATACCAAGATTCATAACTCTTCTTATTGTTCAAATCTGGATAGTGAGGCTCAAAAAATCCTGTGCAAAGAACCAGGCAGCGATTATGCTTGGCATACTTCCACCACATTTTGTCCCGGTTAAATAGGTCGTAATTCGTTGCATTCAGGGTGTTGAACCGGAAAGCCTTTTCGTCGGTAACATTTGGTGGCACTAGCCGCCACCTGTATAAGTCAAGTGACCTGGGCGTAGTCATCACAGGCAAAAATGGCTTTTCAAAGCCATTGAAGTCATATCTCTTTTTGAATTGTTCGAGCTTGTCAACAGGAAGTTTGAATTCTGCTTTCAAAGTCTCAACATCACTTTCATTCGACACGTGATAGCACATAACCTGGATTTTAAGTCTGATATGAAGAGTAAACAATCACAACACTTTAAAGATTTTCAAAGATAATATAAATCGGATAAAATCCATAATACTGGAAATATTCCATTACAAACTCTTGATTTCTACCTTGGCCTGTGCAACCTTTGTAAAAAGTGAAAGGTGATGGGGGAGATTTACGCGGGTCAATCATTACGTATTTATCGGCAGGCCGCAAGCGGAAACTGGCTTACGGCACTGATTCCAGCAATCAGTGCCGGTTTCCCTTCGCCTGCGGCCGACTTCATCGACCTGGAAATTGACTTGCAAAAAGAGATTGTCAAAAATCCGGCAAGCACATTTTACGGGCGGGTGAAAGGCACTAGCATGAGTGACGTACATATTGATGACGGCGATATACTGGTCATCGACAAAAGCCTTCCGTGCAGAGACAATTGTATCGCGGTATGTTTTTTAAATGGCGACTTTCTGGTAAAACGGGTGCGCTACGATGAGGGTGGCTGCTGGCTAATAGCCGAAAATGATCTGTATGCGCCGATATGGGTCGCTGCCGACACCGAGTTTCTGGTTTGGGGAGTTGTCACAAATGTTATTAAATTCTTTTGATATGTTCGCTCTGGTCGATTGTAACAACTTTTATGCAAGCTGCGAGCGAATGTTCCGGCCGGAATTGAACGGCAAACCAGTGGTAGTACTCAGTAACAACGACGGCTGCGTTATTGCCAGATCAAATGAGGCAAAGGCATTGGGAATTACCATGGGCGCTCCGGCATTCTTATTCGAAAAGAAATTTAAGGAACAACAGATTTATGTTTTTTCGAGCAACTACGCCCTATACGGAGATATGAGCAACCGGGTGATGACCTTGCTGGGCCGTTACACTCCTGCAATGGAAATTTATAGCATTGACGAGGCATTCCTCCGGTTTGATGGTCACAAGCACATGGACCTTCGAAAAGTTGGAGAGGAAATGAGAAAGACTGTCACGCAAAGCACCGGAATTCCGATCAGCGTAGGAATGGCACCTACAAAAGCATTAGCGAAGATTGCAAACAAAATTGCCAAAAAATTTGCCGACAAAACGGGCGGGGTCCATATCATTGATACACAAGACAAACTACTGAAAGCAATCAGCTTTTTTCGCATTGGCGATGTCTGGGGGATTGGGCGTGCACACGAGAAAAGGTTGAAAGCACTTGGTGTCGAAACAGTGCTGGATTTTACACTGCTGCCTGAGGAATGGGTTAGAAAAAACATGAGCATTGTAGGACTGAGACTTCAACAAGAACTGGCGGGACAAAAAACGCTGGATCTTGAACCACCTCAATTGAAAAAGAATATTGCTGTAACCCGCT
Source organism: Dyadobacter luticola (assembly GCF_005860805.1). Taxonomy (GTDB): domain Bacteria; phylum Bacteroidota; class Bacteroidia; order Cytophagales; family Spirosomataceae; genus Dyadobacter; species Dyadobacter luticola. Next base: position 1,774,122 of record NZ_VCEJ01000004.1, read on the forward strand.
CATTTAATCAAAATTTTACGGCGTTTGAAGATGTAAAGGAACGGGTCGTCACTTTCGCCGCCATTTGCAGCGAGCGCCTTCGCGAGCAGGATAGTTGCTGTAATGTTCTGCAATTATTCGTTCATACCAACACTTTCCGGCCAGATCAGCCGCAGTACAACAAGTCCATCACCATTGACCTGCCATTCCCGACCAATTCAGCCATTGAGCTCGCTCACTTTGCGTTGAATGCACTTAAAAAAATATTCAAGGACGGCTATGGTTATAAAAAGGCGGGGGTGATTGTGATGGAGCTTACGCCTGCCAAAGCCAAGCAACAACAGATTTTCGAAAACACGGATCCTCGTCACGGTCATTTAATGGCAGTCGTTGACAAGCTTAACAAAGCTATGGGGCAAAATAAGGTATTGCTCGCAAGTCAGGATCTGAATACCCGCTGGAAAATGAAGCAAGATAAACTCTCACCCCGGTATAGCACACGGATTGATGAAATCATAACGGTTCATGCTAAATGACTCTTGACTTTCAAATTGGAATATCACAATTCTTTTATTTGCTCTACCAGCCTATCAATGACGTCCAGTAATAATTGTTTGTCCCGCTCCTCTGCCGAATAGCTTTTCACCCTTAGACTACTATGAGAAATATCAGAGCGATGCGGCGTGGACAGATGAGGGGCTACAGACTGAAAAATTGCTGACAATGAACGCGCTGATATAATATTTGAGAGGTCGGCGGCTTTGAAAAAAAGAGACAGCTGATCGACGGTAAGATTGCAAAGAACCTTATCTGAGGTCTTTCTCTCATACCGCTTGCCTGTTTTCGGTGCTTTCTCGCCAAGCTCACTCAACGTGGCATTGCTTGCTTTCAACTGAAAATCGATCTCTTGAATAAACCAAGTATTGATCGTCAGACTTAGGTCGTCGAAGTGATTGTCAAAAGCAATGTTCTTCATAACGGGAATTTGATTGAAGGTTTTCTGTAAATAGGTAAGACTTTGCGATACTTGCGGGTGATTACCGGATACCTTCAGCGCATCAGGGAACTTCGATGTTAAATACTTTATAAATAGTGGAGAATTAAAATTTCGTTCGATCATAATCACTTCCAAGCGGTCGAAGGCTCCGGTCATCTTCTTAGAGTCGCCTGAAGAAGTGATTGCTTGATTTACACTAGCCCAATACTCAAGCTTGCGCAGGGTAATCTCACCGCCTCGTTCGTCGAGGAAAACATCGTCGAATGCTCCAATCACCAGTTCTGACAATTCAGGATTACTCTGCATGATGTCGCTGTTTCTGAGCTTGTGTAGGTCATGAGCATGAGGATTGATACAGGCCTTATTCAACGACATATCCCGATCGACCAGATTTGTGTAACGCTTTACTATAAACGCGGATACTTCATTAAGACAGGACAGGATACTTCCCAGTGCAAGTCGAAAATTATCAGCGCTGGTCGGAATTTGATTTAGATAGTTGCTGGCAGTCTCCATTAAACCGGCTGCGGCGGAAAGATGATGGTTAACCAAATTTTTGATTTGTCGATTCTTCCGCTCTTGAAATACGAATTGCTTGAATAAGAGAATAAGCCTTTTTTCTTCCTTTGCGGCTTTGTCCATGATCGCGGTGGATCGATCGTTGTCCAAATTTTCTGGATTGATTTTTCGCGGATCAAGTTCGTTGACCATCTGGTCTAGCCATTCCAAAGCATACTCATGTCCCATACGATAATTGTTTATTAAACTTCACATCACCACTGAATGCCTGGGACAAAACTCAGTGATTACGGTCATGAAAAAAATACTGGAAAACAACTATTTGAGCCTTGACAACCTACGCAAAAAGGCGCAAAATGACTACGCAAAAACACGTATATGGCCTTTGATTACGCCTATTAGCCATTTTCCCAAATTTCCAGGCGATTCAGTAACTCCACCCGATTTGAGACACCAAGCTTTTCAAAAACATTCTGAATGTGCTTGCTAACCGTCCTTTCTGAAATAAAAAGCTCGTCCGCAATCAGCTTATAAGACTTACCGCTACGAACCTGACGGACAATATCCTTTTCGCGGGCGGTCAGTCCCACAGTACCAAGATTGATTTCAAAGCGTTGGGACGGAGAAATGCCGGTTGCCTCCAATTGCGTGATCATTTGTTCAATAAGATCTAGCTTTGACATCGACCCGTTGCCATTGGCACTGGTCAATTGTAACAGTTTATCATATTCTTGTCGACTTTCGCGGATTGAGCGCCGAATAAACAAAATCGTTATTACTATAAAACCAACATTCGTGAGAAGGGCTTCCGGGACTTGATGGATTCTAAAAAAAGCAAAGAATGGAAGCGAAGCCCAAGGAACGACCGCAAGGTATACAGCCGTCACCTCAAAGAATTTTCGATCTTGGATACGGATATAAGTGCCGTAGGCTGGCGGCTTTTCTTTCCACATACTCTGCAATAGAAAAAGCCGCCATTATGCCGTAAGCTTTTGGAGGCTTCTCATAATCTAAGGGAATAGGGCCACTTATTTAGCTGCTCTTTTGCCGAGTTTGTTTGTCATACACTTATCGACGACTTAACTAACACGTCTTTTAGCTTCACATGCCATCTTCAATTTCTAATCTAGGATTTTACCAAAGCTAAGCTTGCATTTTTCCCTGTATTTCACAACAACATTGCAAGCACCGAATACCACAATATTGACTTTTTAAATCTTGTCAGGGTTGTGGCTAATTGGTGAATTTAGTACCGACAGAATCGATTTTTGATTAAGATTTCAAAGCCTGCTTAACCAAACTCATAATATATTCAAGATTTGCACTGTCATTTACTCTTATCTCATAATCCCCATTTCCCCAGTGCCCGATTTTGGAAACATCCCTCGATAAATTCTTTGGATCATCCAAACTTCCAATTTTCAAGTTAATCCACCATTTCAAACTTGTCTTCAGCACAAGCACGTCCGCAAAAACTTTCCCTTTCATCGTAAATCCGATCACCATCTTTTGTGGCTTAATTTCGATGTCCGGTCCTAGGTTAAGAATCGCATTCTTAAATGTCTCATACACTTCGACCGTCTCGTCGCTCTTGCCTGACAAATGATCCTCTTCCGAATACGGTTTAATTTCTTTTGCAAGTTTACCGATCTCCGTGTCATCACTCTTTTGCATTTGCTTAATGCTCGGCGCCGACTTGGACTTTTTGATCTGATCGATCGTAAGCAGACCATTCTCAAACTGCTTGATCTCCCAAAGCTCAATCCCCAGATCTTTGAAATTAGTCGACTGTCTTTGAAAGTCTGTAAATGAAGGAGAAACAAATATTATACGGCTTTGCGACCAGTCTATATCCGTTCGTTTGAGGCTTTCTCCATACGCCTCGTTATATTCCACAATGAAGTCTGCGCGGTAATCTAGCATGAGATTAAGATAGGAAACGCCCTGGTCTACGACGCTATAATTTTGACTACGCTTGTATTCGATGATCACAAACGAATTACTTTCAGGATCGAATGCCAGGGTATCAATGCGGAATTGTTTGATTGTAAACTCCGACCTGACCAGTTTCAGAGAAGTAAGAACTCCCAGATTCTTCTCAAAAAGGTCTTGAATCTCCTTTTCAAGTTTAAAGGGATTTTCGTTAAGTGTGGCGAGGATGGTTTGGTTGGTCGTGAAGATTTGCATGCAAGCGTTTTCTATGATTCACTATATAAGTCACTTCCGGACTCAATATATCTAGGAACAAAAAGGACTGTCGCCAAAAGCCCTTTCAAGCCTAAACTTTGCCAGCATCTTCTGGCATCCCTCCACGAGTAAATTCACATCAAAAAGCGCGGACTTTTCGGCCGTATCAAACGGTACATCCGAATGATAAAGCGCCAGATCATGCACCATTTTAAGCGAATGAGCCAGCTCTTTGCAGCCCTGACATTCGATGAGGTACCAAAACTCGGCTTGCGAATCTGTCAGCGGAGTGCTGGCATTTGATGCGTGACGTGCATCGGCCGCGGGGTTAGCTGAATGTACATTTGAGCTAACACCTGAACCATCCAAAGTTTGCATGAAAAATGGTTAAGTGTGATTAGATAAGGAGAGGTCACCGCAAACTTTGTCAAAGAGCCAACTTTGATAGGCTTCGGGACTTGCACCCGTATGTCTCTCCAAGACCATTTTTTCCCGGTTACTATTAACTGTTCCATACTTAATCAAAAACGTTTGCGGGGCAAATATATGGAAAGATTTGGATGGGCAGCCAGAGCGTTTAAGCCGACGGTATTCGACTTCTTTTTAACAGGGTGGGGGCTGTCGTACTTAAAGAAGTGAATAATTGTAGAAAGCCAGATCAAAAATAGTTTGGCAATAAGACTTTAGGCTTGTTGAATCGCCTGTAAGTAGGGCATTTTTAGGAAGTTCACATCTCCATATTTGTTTCTTTTCAAGATATCAATATAGTCTTCGTGTGTCTTACCTTGGCTCGTTTCGTAAATATACTGTTCCTCATAATGCATTCTCATTTCATCCGAGCAACATTCCGCTTGGTAGTTTTCCTTGATTCCAAATATTCTGTCCCAGGTTTGCACTTGTTCATCGTAACCTGGGCATTGCAATTCTATTTTGATATTTATTGGCTCCAAATCGGTCACGCTAACGAAATTGACAAATTTGATAGCAACTTCGATATCCGGTTTCGCCGAGCTAAAAGGATAAAAGGCCTTTACCCTTGTATTTGTTTCATTTGCCCTTCCTTTATTCTCTGTCAAACAAAGTGTATCCTTACCGAGTTTGTACTTTCCGTTACAATATTCGCATATCGGAATTAAATTCTTGAAATTCAGAGAGGTAAACGGATATATACTCTTAGGTAGGTAATGATCTAGTGCACCTCTATGAGAGTGAAATTTGGTTAGCACTGGCCCAGTTCCACAACATTTACAAGTTTTCGATTTCTTGACGATTTTCTTATAATAGATATCCGTCTGCTCATATGTATTATAAAATGGAGCAAGATCTAGGCACTGATTATAAAGCGCATCACAAAACGTTTTAATTGCCTGACTAAGAGCTTCGTCAATCGACTCAATCTGTTTATACTTAATCGGATCCAAATTTCCGTTACATAATTCTCTTATTTTATTATTGTTGTGAACAGCCGTTTTAAGTAATTTTCGTTCCTTCCGACCTAGACTTTTACAAACACTATAAATCACCCTCAAAGGGTTCAGAAGATAAGCATGATTAACACCATCCACAAAATTTCTGTATTTGGGCAACAGCAAGGCTGAACTAAATTCATGATCTGCGAATTTAGGAGCGTTCAGTATTATATCAAGCATTACATGATTTACAAATGACTGAACATCCTGAATTCTAGAATAACTATATTTATAAGCCTTTAGCATTTTGCCTATTTCTTTTCAGTGACTTCTTTTATCAATAATAATTTTTCAATTGAGTCGCCAAACTCATTGTTGAGCTCCTCAATCAGTTCCTGAGTATCTTCACTTCCGTCAAAACGTTTCTTGAATTCATTGAGCCTGGATATAGCATATTTACCAATGGTTTCTTTATTTTTGAAAATCCTATTTGTCAGTAAGTTGACTGATGTTCCATAAGTATCAATCCCTAATTCGCTAGCCTTTAAAGCCGTTGTATTCCCTTTCTTATCTTTCTCAAACAATATAACATTATCTGGCAAGCAATCAGATATAATAAATGGTGAATGCGATGTCAGTAAAATATCTTTAAGTAAATGCACATTTGAACCACCGACATCCGATGGACTAGGATTGCCAGCAGTTATGCTATCATTTAATATTTTGATGAATTTGGCACGCCAGCTCGGATTAAAGTGCGTCTCCGGCTCATCTAACAGCAACAGTGCTCGTTTATCTTTTAGCAGCAAACAGATGCCCATCGTATGTATAAACTGGTGCTCACCATCAGAAAAACTTCTTAACAGCAGGTCTTTCTTCTCACCTGTTTTCTTTAATTCCTTCGTAATGTAAAAATCCAAGAAGTGAAAAACATCTTGTTTCGAGCTGCCAATTGGGAGCTTACCGTCCGTATACACCCCCTTGGAACGATATATTTCCAGCTTGGTAGCTTCATCTACAAAATGACTGTTAAGCTCATAAAGCAATCTGAACAACTGAAAACATTTTAACGAATTTTGGAAATGTTTTCTGAATGCGGCTTTGGTGGCTTCATTTACATAAAAATCCAGCCATAGTGTCTTTGAATTACTATCTTCAAACCAACACGTTGCACATTTCTTCAAACTCCCAAGTTGATGCTTGTCTATCAGAGTAAGAATTGGGATTCTCTCCTTGTCTTTTGCCTTATATATCCCAAATTCAAATTCATGCAGATTTAGGTTCATCCTGAAACTTCGTAAACCTAGAATTCCGGTGTTGTCAACTGCCCTAAATGGTGCAAGGGTATCATCACTTTCAAACAACAAGCAGACCAGCAGTACCGCCTGGCTCATATTGTTGTCTATGTATATTAAGCTATTTTCGGGTTCATCGTATTTCTCGTATTTGTCTCTGGTGGCCTGGTAGTATTCATCCAGGTGTATTAAGCGACTTTTGACGAAAGGTAGACTTAAAATCTCATTCTCCCCCGATGAATAGCCAACGATTTGATTAGGAAGATACATTTTGTCTTGTGCCTCCAATATTTTGCCTGAGGCGTTAATTGTCTCTTTCTCTGTATCTTTATTAGGAATAACAATTGAGTCTTCGATATAAGGCGAAGCATACACCTTAATGCCGGGTTCTTCGCCCTGTTTTTTAGTAATTACTACTTTTTGAAAGATGTCTTGGGTATATGGTTTTTCAGTTAATTGACCAATCAGGTATTCCAATCTAAAAGCGTCAGGAGTACATTCACTACGTTTAAAATTCGCTGAATCCTTAATGCTTTCCGGTAGATAGCGTGCTACGCAAACTTCCAGATGATAAAATATGTTAGCCAGAGCTTCAAGTACATTACTTTTACCGCTACCGTTTAAACCAGCAAAGCAGAAAGGACGAAACTGCTCCATGGATTCGGTATCATCCAAAGCATGGAAATTGATTTCAAATCCTTGCTGTAAGCTTCTGAAACCGGCTTCGTTTTCTATTCTGAGTCTCAATAGTTTCATTCAATAGCGAACTTTACTCCGCTTGTCTTTTTATCAAACACCTGTTTAACTTTATTATCCTTCAAAAGCTCAAATAGTAACCTAACGGCTTTGTCATAGCTACCTGGATCGTAAAATTTTTTGTCATTTAGTTCATCCTTCTCAAGCCTTTCCAGCAAAAATTGGATGGATTGGATACTACTATTTTTCTTGAAAAATTCATAGTCATTTTCAAGCAGAATCTCCAAATCAACGGCAGAATTAAATTTCAATTTACCTTGAAATGAGTATTGAGAAAGGGCACTAAATAATTGTCTAGTTTCCTTTCTCATGCTAAACAGCATTGCCTTAATTTTCTCAACTTTTAAAACAATTTGGGAAAACTTATACTGCATCTCCAATGGAGGGACATAAACTGGAAATGCCTTCAACTGTGTAGAGTTTATAGATGCGATTCCAGAAGTCTGTTTTGCCGCTTTCAAAAAATAATTCTTACCGTAAAGACTAGATACTTGAAAGGATAAAAATATTGGGTTAAGTAATTCCATTTCTTTGACTCGGACCCTAAAAATATGGTTTTGGAAAATACAATCGTCAATTTCACCTTTCCAAAGTGTGCCTCTTCCCAACTTATCTGGATCACCTCCCTCAGTTAGCAATAGGTCGTCCACGGCTAGATTATATCTCTCTATTTCCTCCTCAGTTGCTTCAATTTCTTTTATCTCATTTAGATCGAGAAATCCGTCCTGCACATTCGCAACTCTCATGTATGCTACCATTCTTGTTGATTTTCCAAGATATTCTTTGCCTTTTGTAAGTCCTGATTTAATATCTGCTAGGTCCACCAATGAAATGATATTCGTCCCTTGGTACTTCAAAAACATTTCTAAAAAAGTAGCTCTAAGCAATTCATCATATTTGGCAATAGTCTGTTCTCGCTTGTCTACTATCGCTTTCGCCTTATCTAATATAGCGCCAATTTTGTTTTGAGTTTCGAGGTCCGGTAGTGGAACTTCGACTTTTCTTAGGCTTTCTCTCGTAATTTGCGGTTGTGCTGAACCAGTTATAACATTTTGAAAATTATATTGTTTGAGAAAATGATATAAATATTTGGTAGTGACCTTGCTTTCGTCCACCTTATCCAATGCCATTGCATTCCCGTTAACATAAGAATACGGTTCAGATAAATTAACAGAGCCACAAGTTGCTCCACGGCATGTTATTAGAATTGTCTCTTCTTCATGGTTGTATGAATTTGTTTTTCCAATAATCCCATTTGCTCCATAAACGCTATATTTCCCTTTTACATCGAAATCTCCGGATGAAATGGTCTTCCATTGTTTTGGTGTCGTAATATCAAATAGATTAAATATGTCCATCAACCAATTAAATTTCTAAGTTCTTCCATGTCCTTGTTAATTTCTGTCTCTAATGTGAAAAGGGCTTCTAGAATCTTCTGCGGTGGCTCGTAAGTTTGTTCTTCGTATTCAAATTTTTTGTAGCGATTATAACTTAAATCGAGATTGTTGTCTTTTATTTCGTCTATTGATACATAGAAGTGTTTTTTGCGCTCAACCGGAGTGTTTGTAGCTCTTTGTTTGAAGGCATCAACTGCAATTGGGAGTGGATTTTCCGTCAGTTTACGGCGGTTATCGTCCAGGCTATAGCCGTCACTATTAAGCTGGTAAAACCATACTTTTTCAGTATGCCAAGTCGGGCTATCTTCCTCTACTTTAGTAAGTACTAATATAGCCGTCTTTACGCCAGTGTAGGGCTTAAAGGCACCGCTGGGCAAGGATATTACTGCCTCCAGTTGATTGTCCATTAGAAGAACTTCTCTCGTCTTCTTCTGGGTTTTACTTCCACCGAATAACACCCCCTCGGGGATGATTATGGCAGCTCTGCCTCCCGGACGTAGCATTTTTGAAATACGGATGAGAAATAAAAGCTCGCTTTGGGTACCATCAACTTTCAGTTTATCACTCATCCCACCTTTATCAATTCTGCCGGTGAAAGGTGGGTTAGCCATTATTACGGAATATTCTTCATCCTTGTAGTCTTGATCATATTTCTTGGAAAGAGTATCTACATTTTCAATTTGTGGGATCTTAATGCCGTGAAGCATCAGGTTCATCAAACCGATTCTTACCATGGTCTGGTCTACATCGAATCCGAAGAAGGTCTTTTCGTTGAGGTGATCCCAAACCTCTTGCTTGGTTATTTTGTCCCCTCCGTATTTTTTAAAGCGTCTCATTCCGTTCTCATCCAGCACAATTTCCTCGGGACTGCTGTGTTTGGTAAGAATATGCTGATAAGCTCCCAGTAAGAAACCGCCAGTACCACAAGCAGGGTCACAAATCTTATCAGTCCAATCTGGATCAATAATTTCGCTCATGAATTGAATTAGATGGCGTGGTGTGCGAAACTGTCCGTTTTTACCGGACTGACTGAGTTCATTTAAAAGATATTCGTAGACATCGCCCTGTGTGTCCTGAAACTGCTGTCCTTCATTTTGTTGTCTCTTGATCTCTTCAAAAATATCATCAATCGCTTTTACCGCTTCATCCAACAACGCAGAGTTGTTGATGATAAAAACGGCATTCTGCATGTGTCTCGTGAAAGGCTGAGATGGATCATTGAGGTTTTTGATAAAAAAGAAAGCCTTCCCTGATACTCTTTCCAGCATGCTGTCAGGATCAAGATCTTTAAACTGCGACCAGCGACAATCGTCAGCACTTTCATAAACAGCATTTCCATGAATGTCTGTGATCGCAATTCCTTTTTCATCTACTTGTGGACGAAAGAACAATGTTTTGTACACGACACCGGCAAACTCCGCTTTGAGTTTGGCATCAGTATCAGCATCATCTATCCTGCGCATAAAAAGCAAGTAAGAGATTTGCTCAATGGCAGTAATAGGATTAGTGATGCCGCGGCTCCAGAACTTATCCCAAAGCTTGTTGATTTTTGATTTTAATTCTGTTGATAACATTTGTACTCTCTTGTAGTTTACTAAGCAGCTATTCTATGAATGACCGTGATGATTTCTTCAATTTCTTTGGGTGAAAAAATGCCCAGTATGCCTTGGGGATGCAGTTGAGTAAATGGGGGATTAATCAAATCTTTCTTTTCAATCTTCCCTTTGTCAATCAGATACTTCTTCAAAACCGACATAAACTCAATCTGACTATTTGAAAGGTTGCTGTGAAGCTTTATAAATTCGTCAAAAGCCGTGGTTACCGTTTCTTCAAAAGAATGAATCACTTCTATATGCAAAATGTGCCTGATGAATTGCAGGAATTTGGCGTGTTGATTTCCGTAAACTCTCTGCAATAGTTTCTCTGTGACGAATGGGTCTTTAGCATTCATCATCCGCGCCAGTTCATTCAATTCACTTTCAGTTATCGATTCTCCCGATTTTATCTTTTGCAAAACTGGGTTCTGGTCAGCCAATTCCTGTACCATTGCCTCTACCATTTCCCTGTACCTGCTGACACTTACTAATTCATTCTCAGGACCAAACTCAATCATTTCCTTTTTGTAGGTAACATCTTTCAAATTGAGGTTCTCCTGCTCATCGCCACCGCCCCAGCGTTGGCGGTACCTCATAAGTGGCGCTATTTTGCCAATCAAAAGTTTTAGCTCGTCTTCTGTAACATTAATCCAAAAGCTATCTCTTAACGCTCGAGATATTATTTCCTTTTCCTTCGCCACAAGGCTAATGTTTAGCGGCAACTCGGCTATTTGGGTTACGATGAGCTCTTTCAGATTCTCTATATCCTGACCTTCGTTCTCTAGCTGGGCAATTGAAAACTCTACAATGTCTTTCTCAAAACGCATGGCCTTAAAATCGACAGAAGATAGTGATCTTAATAAAGGGGCAATGGATTGGTCGAGAAATTGTATTTTGTCCTCGTTCAGCTCATCCCAAAAATCACGCTTATAGACTTTCTCCAATTCATTAGCATTGTCTTGGACCACTACATTGTTTTTCGGCAGAGCGTTGATAAGTTTCTCCAATTCCAGCTTTTCTGAATGGACAATGTCCGAACTCCGCGCTTGTGCCAGTTTCAGCTTCTCCAACCGCATTCTGAATAACCGGACAGGCAATGCTGTTTGTGCTTTATTTTCCTTTCCCTTCGGGTTGAGCTTGAAGTATTCGAAGTTATCCCAGCAATCGATAATGAGAAACTTGTCCTTTTCATGGCACCAGCTTCTTCGGTCGTTGGGATTTAGTAGTCTCGTTCCGCGCCCAATCATCTGCCAAAACTTGGTGTAGGAGAAAACCGGCTTGGCGAATACCAGGTTTACGAGTTCCGGAATATCAATCCCAGTATCCAACATATCAACACTGATGGCGACCCTTGGAAAGTCGTAATTCTTAAACTGATCGAGTAAGCCACCTTTGCCGTACACCCTGGGATCGTCCGACACAATAACCTTTGCAATTTCTCCCGCTCCCTGCGGATAAAATTGGTCAAACACTTCTTTTATCCGTCGGGCATGCTTCATCGTCATGCAGAAGAAGATGGTCTTACCCGGCAATACACCATTAGGATCTTTAATGCATTCCTCCCAAAATTCCCTAACTATCAATGCGTTGGTGCCCTTATTAGTGACTGCTTTCTCAATTTCGGTTCCTTCAAAATTTATCTCAACAGGATCTTTTCCTTCCGCCAGCAATTTCTTCTGATCATCTTCGGAAATAGTGTTAAGATGAATTCCTTCTTGCTGAAACTTCGTTGTCAACTTCATCACCTCGAAATTGGACAAGTAGGGCGGCTTATTATTGACCGCATCTTCGAAGGTGTAGGCGAAGGTGGGCAAACCGTCTTCGCAATCAAATAACTCAAATGTGTTATGGTCTATCGAATCCGTCGGCGTAGCGGTTAAGCCAAGCACAATGGTGTTGAAATAATTGAGTACGTTGTGGTAAACATTGTAAATGGAACGATGACTTTCGTCGATCACAATAATATCGAAGAAATGCGGCGATAGCCCATCGCTTTCTATGATATTCAACATGGTAGGGTAAGTAGAGACATACACACGCCTATCCGTCGCAATTTTCGTTTCACCGGAATGCGGCCATACGGAATATTGCGGAGCATTATCCTTAAAAGCTTCTATTGCCTGATCCCTCAGAGCTACACGATCCACTAAGAACAGAACTCTTGAAATCCAGCCGGCTCGCATTAAGCCGTCTACCATCGCAATACAGGTTCTTGTTTTACCCGTGCCTGTAGCCATAATCAAGAGAAATCTTCTTCTCCGTTCCTCTAGCTTTTCAAAGACTGCCCTGATCGCCTGAATCTGGTAAGGCCTTCCTGCAATTTTGGTATTGATCAACTCATCGGCCAAAGGTTTTTTGTTCTTGCGAATGAAGGCCATTCGTTCAAGATCTGCACGCGTCGGGAAAGAGAATATTTTTCTCGGTGCATAGTTTTCTAAATCCCAAAAGAAGATATCGTGACCGTTTGTGTACATGCAAAACGGAAGTTCACATCTATAATTCTTTTGAATGTTATAAGCGTATTGTTTGGCCTGTTCTTCACCAATCCGAGAATCGACAGTTGATTTCTTGACTTCCACAACAGCTAACGGCTTGCCGTCCCTGCCTAACAAGACGTAGTCACTGAATTGATTTCCGTATGGCACGTAGGGTTCCGCAAAGCCTTTTGTGTCAGTCTTGACATTAAATTCTTCTATCACCTGTGAAAAGTCACCCACATTCCACCCAGCCTTTTTTAGGCGAAGGTCTACAAGTTCTTTACGGGTGATCTTTTCTGGTTTCAAAATAATGGTCGTCGGCGACTTATTTGAAGGTTTTGCAATGTTAACAAGTTGAGTTATAGATCAGGAGCTAGTCTCTGCCGCTCCATTTCCCGAAGTTCTCTTTCAGCAGCAGACAAAATTTCCTTGCTATAGACCTCATCAACAAGCTATACGGCAATAATTTTACACATAAATTCTATTATTAATTCTCTCTCTTCGATATTAAAAGTCTTCGCAATAGCAGGGAGCATTTGCCGATTTAATGGCCTTTCACCTCATTCAAGTTTACTAAGCGTGCCTTGATCAATATCCATTATGGCAGCAAGCTTTCGTAAGGGCATCTTCGCCTCCTCTCTAAGCTCTCTTATATACTCACAAAAGTTAGCTTGTTGCATTAGGCCGCTATTGTCTTGACAGCTTTGTCAAATATAACCCAAGATTTACTTAGCGCAGTATGTTGGACATTGACACGCAAAAAAATGCCTTGCAAACACGGAGGTTTTAAGGCATTTTTTGCGCCGCCAGCCATCCAATAGTCATCAAAAAGAGTTACTAACCAAATCACTTCCGCAAGATCTCCTTCAACTTTGCCATGTCATCACTGATCTTCTTATCTACAATCTTTGCATACTGCTGGGTAGTCTTAATATTCCGATGCCCGAGCATTTTAGACACACTCTCAATTGGAACCCCATTAGTCAAAGTAACAGTCGTTGCGAAAGTATGTCGAGCCAAATGAAATGTGATGTTCTTATTAATCCCGCACAAATCGGCAATCTCCTTCAAATAGGCATTCATCTTCTGATTAGAAAGCACCGGCAGCACCCGATTTTCATTCTCGCATTGAGGATGATCTTCATACTTCTCCATAATCTCCATCGCCATTGGTAGAATAGGTATCCGAGACGGAGTGTCAGTCTTCTGGCGCTTGGTCGTAATCCACTTTTCACCATCAATCCCTTCGGCAATCTCACTCCGCTTCAATTTATATATATCGGCATAGGCAAGTCCCGTGTAGCAACAGAAAAGAAAGATATCCTTGACAAGAGCCAGGCGACCGTCACCCATTTCTTTCTCCCATACTTTCTTCAACTCAACTTCTGTCAACGCCTGCCGATCAACCTCTCGCTTCGAAAATTTGAAAGCATAGAAGGGATCACGTTGGAGCCATCCTCTTTTAACACATAAAAGAACAATCTTCTTAAAGTTCGCAAGGTACTTCATGGTAGTGTTATGGCTGATCTTCTTAACTGCTTTAAGCCAGAATTCATACTGTGATATAAATTCGTAATCAAGCTTCTTGATTTCAAAATCATCCGCCTGATACTTCCATTTGATAAAGTCGCGGGTATGTTTCATACAAGTCTCATACCGCTCCAAAGTGCCAGGGGCAAAGTCTGTTCCGATCAAAGCAGCTATCTGATCGTTGTGCTCGCGGAAAATGGGAAGGATAGTTTTACCGCCTTCCGTTCTGCCTAGAAGAATATTCTTGATAGCCTCTGAGGTGACTTCTTTATTTTCCTCAATCAAAGATCGCTTTGCCTCGTAAATTTTGGTGGTGAGAGTATCGAGATAAGCATTCAATGTTTTAGTGTCCTCCTTGTTCCCGGTCGCCCGGCCAGCACCTACGCTCCACTTCGACGGATGCCATGTACGTTTGGTAGAGATGTCCTTGGGAACGCCATTGACAGTTACACGACAATAAACATAACGCATTCCTTCTGCTAATTCTGGATTGGGTCTTTTCAAAAAGAAAATCAACCCGAAGCTTGTTTCTAACATAGTACAAATGTTTAAGATGAACAAAAATCGAATTGTTACCATTGAAACGCAAGATGTTTACGTCGTAAACATCTTGATAGCCAGCTAGTTAGGCACCTAATCGTGGAAGTTTTTTTGGTGTTATCTCACTTCCACGAATCGCTACATTTTTATTGGGAATTTTTGAATATTTTGGTATACCTCAAAAACGCAAAAACCCCGTTTAAAGCGATTAAACGGGGTTTTTGAATGTTTTGACATCATGTCCTGCAGAGAGAGAGGGACATGAAATATGTCTATATCTAAATGAAAATCAATATATTATAACAACATAAAAAAGTCTGCTCACCGAATTGCTCACCAGGATTTTTTTGGCCGCAACCGATGGTAAATTTAGCATTGAAATCAGTCTAAAGCAAGCGTGCTACCACCTTCAATCTATCCTCCTTGTCCGATGATTCGAGCAGAATACCAATAAGTTCCGATCTTCCAATCTCCATTTAGCCATTAGGTCGAAACCAGAGGTAGAAACGTCGCGGCGGCATAGGTAAATACTGAGTAAACAAGGATGCTATTGACTAATCATTTCCAACTACCGAGCTGCGGCGTTCCAGCAGTATTACATCCCGCCAAACGCCATCACGTTTTCCAAGCTTTTCACGGTAGCCGACTTTCCGGAAACCTTGCCGCTCGTGAAGTGCAATACTCGCTTTGTTTTCCGGGAATATCTGCGCTTGCAATGTCCAGAAACCGAGTTTTTCGCTTAACGGCACCAAGTCAGATAAAAGCGCCCGGCCAATACCGAGCCGGTGGAATTCCGGATGAATATATATGCTGGTTTCAGCTACACCTCCATACACGCACCGACTGGAAACCGCTGACAGGAATGCCCATCCGATAACCTGGCCGTTATCTTCTACCACAAGAAGAGGTTCGGTAAGAAACTTTAATTTCAGCGCGTCGACTTCCGGCGTTTGCGTTTCATATGTCGCATCACCGGTATCAATGCCCAGCTGGTAAATCTGTTTTACTTGCTGCCAGTCAGCTTCTGTTAGGGGGCGAATGGTGAAAGCCATTATGCAGGCAGTTTTTGATGGATAAATTCGCGGCTGTACTCTTTGATTTCATCCCGAACCCTACGGAATGACGTTACCAGGTCTTCATCTGGCCGCTCCGGCGTACCGGTATGGCCTGGATCAGAAAAGCTATGGTGGATCAGTGCACCCGCAGACGGGAAATAAGGGCATTGCTCACGTGCATTATCGCAAACCGTGATCACATAGTCGAAAGCGATGCCGGTATATTCGTCGGCATGGTTCGAGGTATGATGCGAGATATCAAGACCATCTTCCGCCATTATCTGGATGGCAACCGGGTTTACGCCTTTGGGATCTACACCAGCGCTATACACTTCTGCGCGGTCACCTGCAAAATGCTGTAAATATCCTTGCGCCAATTGGCTGCGGGCTGAATTGCCCGTGCATAAAACTAAAATTCGCTTCATGAGATAATTGATTGATAATTAGCAACAGCCGGAACCTGGTTTGCATGCAGCGCCATCAGCATTTGCAGCTTCCAATTCCTCTTTTTCAGGAGCCGGGCCACAGCAGGATGTGGCCGTGGAACCCGTTCCGCATGATTGATCTCGCGTTAGTGCTTTGCACTGGGTAAAATCTGGAACCAGGTTGACGGTGAAGCTATCGCTTTCAACTGAAAACTCACCTGGGTACATTTGGCGTGTATCGAATTTTGAATTGCCAAACTCGATCTTCACAACCGCATGCGGGTTAAGCGGTAACGACTTTTCCACCAGGTTCACAATTTTGAGCGCTTTGCGGACCAGCATCGAGCGGTCAGTTTCACTTATCGGCGGCTCCCACAGCTGCACGATTACCTCCGTCCAGCTATTCATTACACCGCCGCAATCTACCGAGACAATCGGGGCCTGTTTAATCTCCGTGATGTGAAATGAGCGGTCGACAAACTTACCCGCCTCGTATTGGAATTGCAGGTGCAGATCCAGATTTTGTTCGAGCGAGCTTTTGAAAGCCTGCCAGGTGAGCGCACCCCGGGTCATAGGGATCAATTGATGGATCATAAATTCATTAGTTATTATTGTAATATTACGATTGATTTGGTCAAAAAAAGTACCTGCTTACTTACAGCAGGTCACCTCCTCAAAGGATTCCAGGATAAAGCCGAATACTTGCCGTGCTTCTTCCCACACCGGAGGATTGATGCAATAGCAAACGCGTGGCGGGTTGATTTCGCCCTGAATGATGCCGATCCGTTTTAGCTCCTTCAAATGCTGGGAAACTGTGGCCTGGGCAAGATCCAATTCATCCACCAGGTCACCGCAAACACAAGCTTTACGGGCAATCAGTAACTGCAAAATGGCAACCCGCGCAGGGTGAGCGAATGCTTTTGCCAAATCAGCAATGCGGTTTTGTTGCTCGGTAAATATTTCCGTCTTCGTAATTCCCATGCTGCAAACATAGCAGAAAAATTTTTCATCGCAATATTGCGATTGGATTTCTTCCCACTTGGAGAGAAAATCACTTGTCATCGGGCAGTCAGGTTTCTGGTCTGACTTTTAGTACGCGCAGCCGAAGAGTGGTACGATGCGGCGAAGCGGCATTGAGCATGGTTGGCCATACATGTTTCGCCCATGCAAAGCAAAATCTATCGTGCAGTATGGCGCTTCGCCCAATATTTTTTTAGGTCAGAATAAATCCGGTCGGGATAGAATGTGAGCCCGTAACTATAATAAGGGCCTTTGAAATGTTCCCGGAAGACGGTCTGCCTCGCAGCATTACGGTAGCCAATTTGCAGGCCGAACCCTACCCAAGGTGTAGCTTTGAATTCCCCGTATGCCCCGAGTTGATAAGGCACGAAGTAGAAGTGACCGCTGCCGAGTTGGGCATCATCGGATATCCGGCGATAATGTGCTGATTCACTGCCCAAGCCCATTTCAACCGGAATGTATACCGTCCAACGCGGATTCCGGTATAGGGGGAACCAATAGCCCAGGCTCGCAAACCCGACATCAGTACGGGTGTAGTATTCCAGGTTGATGCGGTGGGCATGGCTCCTATGCAAATCGATCAACCGTTGCTTAGCCCCGTAACTTAGCCAGTAGTAACCAAGTGTGAGCTTGTGTTGCCCTTTCCCGAAGGCGATACCTCCTAAAATGCCATTGATCGTAATGTGTTTCCCCTCGATGATTGTACTGCGTGAATCCAGACTTAGCACACCGTGCATGGAGGCTCGCGCGGTTGAATCGGACTGACCTGCACGGCAAGGCGCGGCCGGTAAGAGTAGGACTGCCAGGATCAGGATGGAAAATACCTTTTTGGATAAAGCCTGGATATGGCCGATCGGGCGGGATGGATTATATATTTGGAACATAACAAAAACTTCTGCGAGATCGGCAATGCGGTTTCGTTGCTCGGTAAATATTTCTTTAAGAAAGAAAATCTGTCGTCAGCATCGGGCAGTTGGGTTCCTGGGCATTTGAGCAGCAATCCTGCAAACACTTGTCGACACTGCGCTGCATCAGTTGCCTGAGTTCGATGAGTTGCATGATCTTCTGATCGATTAAGGATACTTTTTCCGAGATGATCTCTGATACGTTCTGACAGGAGGCCTGATTGGTTTCGATCAGGTCCAGAAAACTGGCGGTTTCGTTCAACGTAAAGCCAAACCCTTTGATGCGCTTGATTTGAAAAAGCCTCTGTAAAGTATGCTCAGAATATTCTTTGTAGTTATTAAACCTCCTTTCTTTGCGGCCGACAGCTATCAGGCCTTGCTTCTCGTAAAAACGGATTGTGTCCCTGGACAACCCAGTTTGTTTTGATAGTTCACCAATCAGCATATTTTTTTGGTTGAGGTTCTTGACAATTGACTATTGTCCACGGTTTAGTTTTACGTCTAAAAATATCATGAAAAATAGGAAAAATCTCCCGGTTATAGGTTTGAGTATCTTTGCCTGTGCCGTTTGCTGCGCTGCGCCCATTCTAGGGTCTGTCTTCGGTGTAGCTGTATTGACTTGGCTAAGTTACTGGACCAACAGCGTCGCCGTTGTATTTATCGGCCTGGTGGTTTTCGTTTTTATTCTCAGAAATACGAGAAAGGTGCCATGTGCCACCTGCGGGAGTGACTGCGATTGTAAACTTGAAAATGGAAATGCTGACTAGCCTTTGTCTTAAAATAAATTATGACAGTTATTAAATCTTTATTGGTATTCATCCTGGCCGGCCTATGTGAAATTGGCGGTGGGTATTTGGTCTGGTTGTGGCTCAAAGAAGGTAAACCACTCTGGTTCGGCATCCTGGGTGGGGTGATCCTTGCTTTGTACGGCGTGGTGGCTACATTCCAGCCGACCGGATTTGGCCGCGTCTATGCCACATACGGCGGTATATTTATCGTGATGGCGCTTATATGGGCCTGGCAGGTAGACGGTTTCCGGCCCGACAAATACGATCTGATTGGCGCGGCCATTGCCCTCATCGGTGTTTGTATCATTTACTATGCTCCGCGCCCGTAATGCCTACGCTTTTTTCCATTTAATCCCGCAGCCAATCGCCTTCGCTGTCGGTATTGCGATGGACTTATTTTCCAAAAGCGCATTCACCGCATTGGCGACGTATTTTTCACTGGCCTGACTACGATCCTGGGCATTGTTGTCGATCGCACCGATGTAGCGGACGATGAAATCAGCACCATCCCGCTGAACCACAAAAACGGTTGGTGTATGCGTTGCCCCGTAGGTTTTGGCAATTTGTTGGGTTTCGTCAGTCAGATAAGGAAACGAATATTCCCGATCGGAAGAACGTTTTTTCATTGCCTGGAAATTATCGCCGGGAGAAAGTGCTGCATCATTCGCATTGATTGCGATCACTGGATAGCCTTTTGAAGCAAACTGTTTGTCCAGATCCATTACCCGTTGTTCATAAGCCTGAGCGACTGGGCAGGTGTTGCAGGTAAACACGAGGATAAAACCTTTCGCTGATTGATTAGTAGAGAGGGAAACCATATTCCCATCAACATTTTTTAGCGAAAAATCCATGGCCTTTTCGCCTACCTGGTAACCTGGCTGTAAAACGGTAAACCGAGCAAAAACGAAAAGCGACGTCAGGGTCACGGCCAATGCAAATAGTGATTTCATATTCGTGTTGGTTTAGATTATTGAATAAATGTTTTCAATTCTGCGGCTAGTTCTGCTTCGGTGAAAGGGCGCTCGTAGCTTTTTCTGGTTTTGGAATCGATAATGAGTGTAAAAGGCAATGCG
Source organism: Dyadobacter luticola (assembly GCF_005860805.1). Classification (GTDB taxonomy): domain Bacteria; phylum Bacteroidota; class Bacteroidia; order Cytophagales; family Spirosomataceae; genus Dyadobacter; species Dyadobacter luticola. Next base: position 1,794,069 of record NZ_VCEJ01000004.1, read on the forward strand.
CCAGACCATTCGGGTGAAACTTTGTCGATCCAGGAATTATAATCAGGCTCGTTCAACAATACTACCTTGGCTGATTTGATCCCTTTTCGGACAACGAAAGGTTCTACCTTCTTTTTTAGCAGCGATGCGGCATCCAGGCTTACCAATAGCACTTTCACTTTCTTCTTGGCGTACTGTGCGCTGATTTTTTCAAAATGCGGCAGCTCGGTAACGCAAGGCAGGCACCAAGTCGCCCAAAAATTCACAACCAATGTAGAATCGCCGGGTTTGTCCAGGATTTCACGAAGTTCCAGATATTTGATTACCCGGATCTGCTGGGGGTAGGCAATATGTCCCAAACAAAACAAGATGAGGACGAAGAGCCATTTTTGATAACCAACCATAAATACAATTTACAGAAAACCTCTGAAACGCAGGCCTTGTTTGGAGGTAAGTCAATGTTTATTAGGTAGTTTATCCAGCTCCATCACCAGATAAACCATTTCCTTAGTCTCTACCGAATCCCCCATTCTAAGCAACACCGGCCCGTCGCCGGGACTGAAAGTGAGCTGGAAACGAAGCCACGGACAGCACAGCCTCTCAAACTGGATAAACTCAAAAAGATCCTTGCTTAGAGTGCTGTCGGGTTTTTGAAAAACCAGCTCATAGCTGGCCGGTCCTTCCAGAGTTTTGTCGATTTTTTTGAAAAGCGTCTGGTGAAGTTCCTGCATCCTCTGAATCTGATCTTTGTCAGTGAGTTTGCAAGCCAGCGCGATCTTTTCTTTCAGCTTATTGGTAAGTTCCATATCCGATGATTGTCCGAAACAAGTCGCGGCAAGTAGCCAGAGAATCCCGCTGAAAAGAATGGTTTTCATATCTTTTTGGGACAAATATAAACCGTGGAGTATAGTCCATTGTCAAGGAAATAGTCTGCTTTATCCTTCTGAGCGCCGCTTCTTTTTTCGCTATCACTCATTTTAGCCAAGCCCTGCAATCCGCTCCCGGCAAACCCGCTCCGTCAAATCCCTCAATAGCGCCACCCGACCTCCTAAATATTCCAACTCCGCCTTCTCAATCCTGTAATTCCTGTTATACCTCGCATCGATATAAGCCTTTTTAAGAAGTATAAATAGCCGCCTATCTTCCTCCGTAGACATTGGAAAAATAGTCGCGAACTCTGCATGTTGTTTAACGACCTGACTTCCCAATATTTCTATGTCATGGATTCGCGGCTTGTAGTCAGTGAAAACAAGAAGAATTGCCGAGTAAAATCTTTCCACGGTTTGATGCAAGAGGAAAGCGGCTTCCTTAAAATTTGACCGGTTAAAGGTATCGTGATAGCTGAGAAAGAAATTTGAAGCACTTTCAAACCAGTGCTCAAATTCGTCAGTCGATTTTTCGACGCGTTGCGCGGAGTTAAGTTCTTTCGGCTCAGATAAGGAGAATTTTCCGGAATCGAAAAGCATGACTCCTTCTTTCAGAATATCGACAAAGAAGTAGTAATTCCGTTCGATCTTGTCGTTCACGAAGCCAATGCTGTGATAGATAATGCTTGTTCTGGTGATGTCCTCGTTGGCCATCAGTTCCTCTTCCAGCTCACGGGATTTCTTGACTTGCTTTGCCGAATTCTTGTCTTTGGTGACGATCAGAATGTCAAAATCGCTCACATACTCATATTTTTCCTGATAATCCTCCACCCAGTCGCCCCGCGCATAGCTGCCGAAGAGAATGATCATTTCTGCCTGGACTTTGTCCAGGATAATTTGGGTAAGTGTTTTTAACTGATCTTGTTTGTTTTGTGGTAGATGAGAGAGGGTGGTTTTCATTCGTGTGTAGGTTTTTGAAATTTCGGTAAGATACAAAATTTGAAACTTTGGCGTCGCTTGTGGCAGCTGTCGGCGATTTTTGCTGGAACAGTTATAATGTAAGTACAGAAACTTGACACTTACACTATGACTAATAAAAGCCCCAATCATGCTGACAAGAAAATGCAAAGGCGCACATTTCTGAGCGGAGTTGTCCCTGCAATGGCGGGCACAACGCTTTTTCCTTTCGCACCTACACCATTGATAGAAAAGAATGATGCATTTCCAGGTCTGATTACCAGGGAGAAAGAGCCTTCCAACCTGGAATTCCCTTTTGCAACATTAAAGGGAAGAATTACCCCTAATGCCCAGTTTTTTGTCCGAAGCCATTTCCCATTTCCGAAGCTTGATCCTGACGTCTGGAAATTGTCATTAACGGGCGATGTAAAAAGAGCAATTACCATTTCGTATGATGAGCTTCGTAAAATGCCATCGAAGACCGTGATGGCGACATTGGAATGCGCCGGTAACGGTAGGGCCAAACTGGCACCGAAGGTCAAGGGGCTTTTATGGGAGCAGGGTGCGGTTGGTAACGCTGAATGGACAGGCGTACCGCTGTCCGCATTGCTAGAAAAAGCGGGATTGAATGCGGACGTTTTAGAAATTATCCTTGAAGGGGCTGACAAGGGGGAAATCACGGAAGAACCCAGGTCGCCCGGGGAGATACGTTTCGCCCGAAGCATTTCTCTCAAAAAAGCATTGGAAGCAAATGTGCTGATTGCCTATCAAATGAACGGCAAAGATCTTCCCATTGCTCATGGGTATCCCGTCCGGGCGATCATCCCAGGCTGGTACGGTATGGCATCCATCAAATGGCTCACCAACATTATTGCGACAAGCAAACCTTTCGAAGGGTATTGGCAGACTATTGAATATGCATATTGGAAAAGGCAAGCCAACCAGCCGACGCTTACCGCAGTTACGGCGGTCGAAGCAAAGGCGGAAATCGCACGGCCAATGCTGCATGAGATTGTTCCTGCTGGCAAACCATACCGCATCCATGGGGCAGCCTGGTGTGGCGAGAAGTCAGTTATTAAGGTCGAAATAAGTACGGACAACGGACTGAGCTGGCAGGGTGTCAAACTGTTGGATACGGAGATCCCAAATGTATGGCGTTTATGGGAATTCAATTGGCACGTGCCCTCTAAGCCGTCAACGGCGGGGATTTTAGTCCGTGCTACCGATTCCGATGGCCATGTCCAGCCCGATAAGCACGATCCCGACCGGAGAACCTACATGGTCAATAAAACTGTGGCGATGGAGGTTGAAATAGGATAGAAATCCTTATTCCATATTTTGAATTGTATTTTATTAGACCATGCTAGCCATTTCTGAGATTTATCGACCTAATCAGGTAAAAATTCTTTTTGTCGCGGAGGCCCCTGGCGGCGGCGAGAAGCATTTTTATCATGGTAATACCAATTTATATCGAACGATCAGGGGCGCTTTTGAAATAGTGTACGGTAACTTTAACTCGCCGGAAGACTTTATAAAGTTCTTCAAGTCAATCGGCTGTTTCCTGGATCATTTGAGCCAGGCCCCACTGGACAAAACCAACAGGCAAGCACGTTTGGAAGGTAGAAAAAGCGCGGTAGCATCGCTGTCCAGCCGGATCAATGAAATGAATCCCGAGATAGTGGTTGTGTTGATGAGAGAGATAACGCCCTTTGTTGAAAGTGCTCTGGGGCAGTCGAATATAAGGTCCGTACAGTCGCTACTGGTCGTCCCTTATCCGGCTGGAAGTCACGCGAATAAACAAAACTGCATTAGTGAAATAACCCAAATCTTGAAGCAGTACGGGCCGGAAAGTGATTTTGCCTGACCTGCCGATGATAACCTGAGGTGATTAACCATCACTTATTTTGATGAAAATCAACGGTGACAGGATTGCAACTTTGCATATCAAAAACACACAGTGTTATGCAAAAGCAAATAATAAATAACTGGCAAACATTCATTTTCCTTCGCAATGGCATCGGCAGCAAATTGGTATTTGCTATCTGCGCTGTTCTTTGCCTGACGCCCTGGGTCAGCCCGCCGGTGGCACTTTTGCTCGGTCTGACTGTCGCGCAACTTAGTGGGCATCCATATCTTCATCTAAACCACAAGGCAACACATTGGCTACTTCAACTTTCGGTGGTTGGATTGGGATTCGGCATGAATCTGCACAGCGCGGTCAAGGCCGGAAGTCAAGGGCTGGGTTTTACTGTTATATCAATTTCTATGACCTTGCTATTTGGGTTAATTTTAGGTAAATGGATGGGTATCGACCGGAGAACCTCATTCTTGATTTCCAGCGGTACTGCTATTTGTGGGGGCAGTGCCATTGCTGCCATATCACCGGTAATCCGCCCTGAGCAAAAACAGATTTCAGCTGCACTGGGATGCATTTTTATACTCAATTCTGCTGCATTGTTCATTTTCCCATGGATCGGTGCTGAATTAAACCTGACACAAAGCCAGTTTGGCCTTTGGTGTGCGCTGGCCATCCATGATACCAGCTCAGTGGTCGGGGCTGCCAGCAAATACGGGCCGCAGGCACTGGAAATAGCAACAACAGTGAAACTTGCCCGCGCCTTATGGATATTACCGGTAGCGTTTGTGGCGTCCCTGTTGTTTAAAAATAAATCCGGTAAGGTATCTATCCCTTATTTCATCGGCTTTTTTATCCTGGCAATGGTACTGAATACATATGTCCCTCAGATAGCTTTGATCAGCCAATTCTTTATCAGAATAGCACACATGGGTCTGTCTCTGACGTTATTTTTGATTGGCGCGGGTTTGTCCAGGCAGGTTTTACGCTCGATCGGAGTCAAGCCGATGCTTCAAGGAATTTTACTATGGACGGGTATCTCGCTTGCAGCCCTGTACGCCGTGATGCATTTTGCCGGAGACTAATACAATGATCATCTACCTCTTAATTTTCGAGTATTGCCAGTTACCTAGGTATTTTATAAGATTTAAAATCTTTGCTTTTTATGGAAATTAAAGAAACACAAACCAGGCTCTTTGATCGCAGAGGGTTTCTTCGGACATCATCGCTGGCCACTTTGACAGGCCTGCTTGGAACCAATATCGTTTTTGCAGACCGGTTGCCAAGGCACTATCTCCCAGTCGCATTTAACATCGACCCGATGGCCGACAAAAATAAAAACCTTGTCATCTTAAATGATAAGCCCTGGAATGTAGAAACCCCGGCCTACTTACTCGATGATGAGATTACACCTGCTGACAAAATGTTCATCCGCAATAATGGACAGATCCCTGCCAGTATTGATATTAAGAACTGGAAGCTGACTATCAAGGGTGAGTCCGTTAAAGCAGTTAAGTCTTATACGCTGGCTGATCTGAAAAGTAAATTCAAACCTTATACATACCAGCTTGTGCTTGAATGCGGAGGGAATGGCAGGGCGGGCTATTTTCCCAAAACGTCCGGCAACCAGTGGACTGAGGGCGGCATCAGCTGTGCGGAATGGACAGGCGTGCGTTTAAAAGACGTCCTTGCAGACGTGGGGATCACCGATACGGCGGTCTATATTGGATACTACGGACAGGACCTGCATTTGAACGGTGATCCCAATCAGGCTGTGATTTCAAGGGGAGTACCAATCAAAAAAGCATTAGAAGATGAAACATTGATTGCCTGGTCCATGAACGGCAAAGACATTCCATTGGTACATGGCTACCCGCTACGCCTGGTGATAGGTGGCTGGCCTGCATCGGTATCAGGAAAATGGCTTCACACAATCGCGGTGAGAAATAAAGTGCACGACGGGGCGAAAATGACCGGAAAAAGTTATCGGGTTCCCATCCATCCGGTGGCACCGGGCGTTGACCCCGATGAAAGTGAGTTCAAAATTATCGAGTCGATGCCAGTCAAATCGGTAATCACGTACCCTAAAACCGGATTGGAAATGCCCCAGGCACAAAAACTGGGTGTTCGCGGCCACGCATGGGCGGGTGACAGAACGGTAAAACGGGTAGAGGTGTCGATCGATTTTGGCGAGACATGGATGAATGCTACTTTGAAAGACGCAAAGAACCGGCTTGCCTGGCAGCATTGGTCGGCCAATCTCGATTTCCCTATGCAGGGATATTATGAAGTTTGGGCCCGTGCAACGGATGACCAAGGGCGTTCGCAGCCTATGGTAATGCCTTCCTGGAATCCAGAAGGATATATCAATAATTCATGCCACCGGATTGCGGTGAAAGTGGTTTAAACAATTTCCGACATGCAGAGTATATTAAAAAATGGCCGATACTTGCTATTGTCAGCCGGAGTATTGATGTGGTTGCTTTGTGCCTGGGTTCAAGTCCAGCCCAACCCAGGCAGCAAGACGTCGTCAATGTCAACGACAACAGAGACGCGCGCTGAAAAGGCACATGCTGAAGTCTACGTAAGAGCGACACCTGAACAAAATTCGAGCGCAGCTAGCTCAGACACAATCCGAAACGCGCAAGGAGTTTTGGTCGATGGAGAAAGTGGGCTGGCGCTCGGCGAAAACATGTTCCTGGTCAAGGCGCAATGCACCATTTGCCATTCGAGCAAACTGATTTTGCAAAGCCAGTTTGACCGTGACAAATGGATCGAACGAATCCGGTGGATGCAGCGCACCCAGAAGCTCTGGGATCTGGGAGAGACCGAAAAGCCGATTTTGGATTATCTGGTAGAGCACTATGGCCCCAACAAAACTGGGTTCGATGGCCGTCGGCTACCCCTTCCGGCACAAACCTGGTACAAGTTGTAAAGTATATTATCTGCCTAATGGCGCTAACCGCGTTAGCTGTATTTTCAGTTACGACTTCTGATTCTGGTTGCAGAAAGTTTTTGGCCTGTGCTGCGTGCATACACAAGATGCTTGGCTTGGCCAATCTGCTGAGAACCGTAAATGCCGGAGTGGCCAGAGAAGAAATAGGCGACGATACAGGCAAGAGCTATGTAAACGCCACATTCGCTCCCAAATAGCTCCATCCCCATCAGCACACAGGCGAGCGGAGTATTGGCAGCACCGGCAAAAACAGCGACGAAACCCATGCCCGCCAACAAGCCAACCGGCAATGGGATAAAATAGGAAAGTGCATTACCCAACGTGGCACCAATAAAAAACAGGGGTGTAACTTCACCCCCCTTGAAAGCAGCACCCAGGGTTACAGCGGTGAAGATTATTTTGAGCAAAAAGTCATAAGGTGGTATTTGCATTTGGAAGGATTCCAGTATCACCGGTATGCCAAGGCCGATATACCTGGTGCTACCCAATGCAAACACTGCCGCCGAAACCAGCGCGCCACCAATCAGCGGTCGAAATGGAGGAAAACTGATGTATCGTTTAAAAAATCCTCCAATCGCATGTGTGAGGCTACTGAAAGACTTGGATGCGGCGCCGAAGGCTATTCCTGCAATAATTGCATACCCAATATTGGGGATTGACAAATCCGGTATTTCTGGGATGTGGTAGTGGGTATGCCCCACCTGCCATGCCCGGGTGGTCATATCGGCGAAGGTCGCGGCGGCGAATGCCGGAAGCAATGCATCGTACCGGATACTGCCGATTAAAAATACTTCCAGTCCAAATACCCCGCCTGCAAGAGGTGTCCCAAAAACAGATCCGAAACCGGCAGCAATTCCAGCAATCAGGATAAGTCTTCTGTCGCGTGGGCGCAGGCCTAAGATCCTCGTAAATTGATCTGAGATCGAGCCCCCGATCTGTAATGCCGTACCTTCGCGCCCGGCCGAGCCGCCAAAGAGGTGGGTAGCTATGGTCCCGATTAAAACGAATGGGGCCATTTTTAGCGAGATGATTTTAAATGGCCTGTTGATATTTTCAAGTAGCAGATTATTTCCCGCTTCAAGTTCTTTTCCAAAATAGTGGTACATACCGCCGATCATAAGCCCGGCAAGCGGAAGCAGGGCAACGATCCAGAGGTGAGTTTCACGATAGTGGGTAGCCCAATCCAGACAGACCAGGAAAAGCGCAGAGGCCGACCCGACAAGAATCCCTACTAGTGCAGTAAGGATAAGCCATTTAACGGTAAAGAATGCGATGGGGTATTTCCAGAAAAGGAAAACCAATTTTTTGGAGAGACGAAACCTTGAAACTGACATTTATATATATACCTATTAGTTGAACAAATACAATTTGATCCTAATAGGCGCCATCAGCCGTTTCGGGCGGTTTCCGCAGGAAGACACCATTTCCTGTTATGAGGACAAAGATATAATTAAATCCTGCAAATGCAGGATTTCCGGCGTTGATTCTATTTAATCCCCAAGCGCCTGGTGTTTGCACAAGAACTTAGCGTGAGAATGTTTAGTTGATTAATCCAACGACATTTATAGAATATGGAACCAACCCAGTCAATCATCAACTACCTGGACGCATCATTTAAAAGCTTTGAACCCGGGCTTCGAGACCGGATCGCCGAGGCAGGTGTCTTAAAGAATATCCCTGCCGGGGAAGTGATCATGAGGACGGGACAATACATAAAACATAGTGTCTTGATAGCCTCTGGGCGGGTAAAGCTGTACCGGGAGGGTGATGATGGGCAGGAAGTTTTCATCTACTACCTCGAAGAAGGCAATGCTTGCGCGTTGTCAATGATTTGCGCCACCAAACAAGAATCAAGCGAAATCATGGCCAAGGCCGTCGATGATACAACAATCATTGTGATCCCGATACGGATGATGGATGAGCTGATGACTACCTATCGCAGCTGGTATTATTTCGTCCTGGAAAATTATCGGTCCCGCTTTGAAGAGCTGCTGACCGTCCTGGATAGCGTGATTTTTAAGGCGATGGACGAGCGCCTGGAATTCTATCTACGAAATCAATTTAAAAGCAAAGGCGTCGATGAGTTGACCATCACCCACCTTGAAATTGCCAACGACCTGAACACCTCCCGAGAGGTCGTTTCACGCTTGTTGAAGAAGATGGAGCTGAACGGAAAAATCAGACTGTTCCGTAACTCTATTGCCTGGGTGGGATAAACATGGTTTTTCCTTCTGTGATAAAAGTCACTTTCTGGCAACAATCGTATTGCTTGATTTGTGTGATTGATATCTGCAAATGGAAATTATGGCTTATTTGGCGTCTGTGTTGATTGGTATTTCGCTCGGTTTAGTAGGCGGCGGAGGTTCCATCTTAACGGTGCCCGTGCTGGTTTACTTATTTGGTGTACCGCCATTGCTTTCTACTTCCTATTCCCTATTCATTGTCGGCTCTACCAGTCTGATCGGAGCAATTCGGAACTATAAAAACGGGTTACTGAATGTTCGCACCGCCTTATTATTCGGGGCAACTTCGGTTACGACCGTGTTTTTGGTCAGAAAATTTCTCATTCCTCAAATCCCAAACCAACTCTTTGAACTAGGAGACTTTCAGGTCACGGAGCCAATTCTAACGATGGCCTTGTTCGGGGTGTTGATGATAGCTGCATCAGTGGGCATGATAAAAGACAACACTCAGTCAGCCAAAAAGGCCCAGCGTCAAGGTCATAGTTTTTTCAAGCTCTTTGCATTCGGCACAGGCATAGGACTAACAACCGGGCTTCTCGGTGCCGGTGGAGGTTTTTTACTAATCCCAACACTGGTTTTGCTACTCGGGATGCCCATGAAGGAGGCAGTTGGAACATCTCTTTTGATCATTGCTCTAAACTCTCTGATTGGTTTTGCGGGTGATTTGGGGCATTTTCAAATTGATTGGGGATTTCTTCTGACCGTTACCAGTATTGCTATTGCCGGTCTTTTTCTCGGTGGATTGATTGGAAATTACCTTAATGTGGACCGTTTAAAGAGGGGCTTTGGTTGGTTTGTCTTGGTGATGGGCGCTTACATTATCATCCACGAATTCATTTGATGGCGAATTATATATGAGAAAAAAGAAAGATCTCATCTTCGTTGGTATTCAGCTTGCCTTATTTGGCCTATATGTGTTTTTACCCGCCGTCAGGATTTTCAAAATTTGGTCGGGTGTAAAACTAGTGGGAGTAGCGGTTGCCCTCACCGGAATGATCATGATTGTCACGTCAATGTTTCAGATAAGGAGAAGCCTTACACCGTTTCCATCGCCAGTGAAACGTGGGAAGCTTGTTACAACAGGAATATATAAATATATCCGGCACCCGATTTATTCCGGCATTTTTCTTCTCACTTCCGGTTATGGTTTACAGGCTACAGATTCTCTTAGGGTCATAATCAGCCTTGCATTGTTGCTGCTGTTTTACTTTAAGTCACGCTACGAAGAAAAGATGTTGGTGGCATTCTATGATGATTACCGGCAATATCGAAGTCATACCTACCGATTTTTCCCTTTTTTATAATAATGTCACACAATTGATTTTTATGCTTGATCTAATCCGCCAACCTTGGCCCTGGTATGCTTCGGGCTTTGCCATTTCCGCCATCATGGTTTTGCTACTCTATTTTGGAAAGTCTTTCGGGTTTTCTTCCAACCTGCGGACAATTTGCTCGATGGCCGGGGCCGGCAGTAAGTCAGACTTTTTTGACTTTGACTGGAAGGGTGAAATCTGGAACCTTCTGTTCCTGGTAGGTTCAATCCTTGGCGGCTATATCGTCTCGGTATGGCTTAATAGCCCAGCTCCGCTTCAATTGTCTGAGACAACTATTACCGATTTGCATAAACTTGGCATAAGCTTCGATGGGGGCCTGAACCCTGATCAGCTATTCGGCCGTCAAATTCTATCGTCTCCAAAAACAATTCTGCTTCTTTTGGCTGGCGGCGTGCTGGTTGGATTTGGATCCAGATATGCAGGTGGATGTACATCAGGTCACGCAATCAGCGGGCTATCAAACCTTCAAATTCCGTCCCTGATCGCAGTGGTGGGTTTTTTCATTGGCGGGCTTGCCATGACCCACCTTATTTTTCCTGTTCTTTTCAAGTTATGAAAGCTTTAAAATTTATAGTTACCGGAGTACTTTTTGGCATAGTGATGGCTAAATCCGAGGCCGTCTCCTGGTACAGGATTCAGGAAATGTTCCGCTTTCAGTCATTTCATATGTTCGGCATAATCGGTACAGCGCTATTGGTCGGCATTGTCGCCGTCTTTATGATCAAACGTTATCACATTAAAGATTACAGCGGCAATCCAATCACATTTCACGACAAAACCGGCCGTTGGCTACGGTATTTGCTCGGGGGTATCATTTTTGGTTTGGGATGGGCGTTGACCGGGGCTTGTCCGGGACCTATGTTCGTAAACCTGGGGTTTGGTTATTGGTCGATGCTGATCGTGATATCGGGGGCATTGGCCGGAACATTCTTGTATGGCCTGGTCAGGCGATGGTTACCTCACTAATCCTTCCTCAACATTAGATTTTACATTTTTGAAATAAAAAAGAGAATCATGAAAATCCATCAATTTGAAGATCAATATCTTTCGCATTACAGCTATGCTATTTTGAGCGAATGTGAGAGCAAAGTCGTATTAATTGATCCAGCCCGGAACCCGCAGCCATATTACGATTTTGCTGCACAGAATGGCGCAGTGATCATTGCAGTAATAGAAACCCATTCACACGCTGATTTCGTCAGCAGTCACTTGGAAATCAGTCAGACAACAAGTTCTCCAATTTACGCAAGTGCCCACACCGGGGCAAGCTATGACCATATCCCTTTCGATGATGGCAGTTCGCTTTCGTTTGGAAAGATTGTGCTGAAACCTTTAAACACCCCCGGGCACTCCGAGGATAGTATTTCAATTGTTTTGGAGCACAATGGCATCGCCAAGGCCATTTTCAGCGGGGATACGCTGTTTATTGGGGATTGTGGCCGTCCGGATCTGAGGGAATCGGATAGTGATGCCAGCAGTCAGCGGGAGAAACTTGCAGCGAAGATGTACGATTCTCTGCGCGAAAAGATTCTCACCCTGGACGACGCTGTTGTGCTTTATCCGGCCCATGGTGCAGGGACACTTTGTGGAAAAGCGCTTAGCGATGCAAACAGCAGCACGATCGGGCAGCAGAAACTTACAAACTGGTCATTACAAGAAATGAACAAAGAGGACTTTATCAAAAGACTTACGTCAGACCAGCCTTTTATCCCCGTCTATTTTCCGTTCGATGTTGCACTTAATAAAAAAGGTGCTGCGCATTTCAAACTTGGTGTCGAAGGTGTAAAGAGAATTGACTTAACGACGGAGCCTCAAAATCGCTTGGAAGATAACATTCTGATCATCGATACCCGTGATGAACGAATTTTTAAAGAGGGACATTTGCCCAATTCGGTCAACATGATGGATGGAAAGAAGTTTGAGACCTGGCTGGGAAGTATCATCAAGCCTGAAGAAACATTCTACCTAACCGGAGATTCCTGGCAGGTTTTAGAAAGGCTAATTGAGCGCACGGCCTCCATCGGATACGAACCAGCCATCAAATCAGCTTTTCTGGTGGGGCCTGCGCGACAACAGTCGCCACTTCTGGATAGGATACATTTCCGCCAGAATCAGAATGAGTATACCATTATCGACGTAAGAAACCTTTCGGAAGCTGCTGAAGATAAAATTTTTGAAAGCAGCATTTCTATTCCCCTTGCCGACATACGTGAAAAAATAGGGTTAGTTCCACTTGACAAACCAATCGCGGTTCATTGCGCCTCAGGGTATAGAAGTGCAGTCGGAAGCTCATTGATTGCTGCATTACTTAATGGTCAGGTACAGGTTTTTGATATTGGTGATTTTGTGAAGGAGTTTCAGCCACAGCCCGGTGAACTTAAATGAGTAGCGCTAATCATCCAGAGCCAATGAGGGCAAATGAACAGATATGGTAGTTCCCACTTTATCCTTAGAAAGTACATTCAACCGGCCTCCAAATAGGTCAATGATTTTTTTGGCCAGGGTTAGGCCAAGTCCGAAACCGGGCAGGTTTCTTACATTACCTGCACGCATCATGGGAAGAAATACATCGTCTATCTGCGAGGAGGGTATACCGACGCCTTGGTCTCTGATCTCAATGATCACCCAAAGCGGCTCGTAATCCACTTTAAGGTCAATCGGTTTTTGAGAGGAATATTTGCTGGCATTATCCAGGATGTTAATGAGCACAGTACGCAGCAAAGTAATGTTGCCCATGATCCGTATGTTCGAGCTGTGTTCAGTGAAAGTATCTGTGAGCTGGAAGTTGATCTGCTGCTCTGGATATTTTTCCCCGAAATAACTGATTGTGTCAAAAACAGTATCGACAATATTGATATCTTCTTTCAAACGGTCAGACTGCAAGCCTTCTACTTCCGCGAGTTGCAGAAGTGAATTGGCCAAATCTATTGCTCCTTCCAGTCTGACCAATGCTTTTTCAAGACTTTGCCGAATGTCGGGGATATTGTTATCGTAGGCGAGTGACGTTTCCAAAATTCCTTTCACCACGGTTAGAGGGGTGCGGATCTCGTGGGATGCGTAGGAAACAAAATGTTCCTGACTACTGGCCAGCCCCTGTAACCGGCTTAATAATTCATTAAAAGAACTCGCAAGATAGCCAGCCTCGTCGCGCGCGGCGGCCCCTCCCAAGCGAAAAGAAAAATCATTTACAGCTGCCGGGTTCATTTGCCTGATTAGCCCATCGAATGGTCGCATCGCGCTTCTTGCAAACAGAAAACTCGCGATTGAAACAATCACTAACAAAATCACATTCCCGCTCGCAAGAATAAAGAACAGGCTATCGTTGGCCTGAAAACCATTGACATCATATGCCGTTACTACGGACACATATTTGCTTCCATTAATATTAAAAGACAATGCTACACCCTCCTTGGGTTTTTTCCAGGGATGCGCATGGTAGCTGAAATAAACCTCTTTAAGCCGGGCTTCTTTAACCAGAGCCGGAGTTAGCGTGTAGTCCGCCTTGCCCGAAGACTGGTAGATGATGCGGTTTGCACTGTCCACTAAAAATTCATGCTGGTCGGGTAAGGTCAGATAGCTGGACCGATGGAATTCCAACCGATTTTGAAAATAAAGCTGTCCGGCCAATGCCCTCCGCTGCAAACGGCTGCGCATCAGCGACTCGCGGTAAGATTCATAAGTCTGGTAAATAAAAAATGAAAATAGTAGTAGAAGCGTCGCTACCAGAAGCCCGAAGCCAATCGTGATACGTTGTTTGATGCTCATGGCTCTGGCCCCAGCAAATAACCTACACCGAAAACAGTGTGTAATAAACGCGGCTCTCCCTTATCGATTTTTCTACGCAGATAATTCACATATACGTCTACCACATTGGTATTGGTATTGAAATGTACATCCCAGACATTTTCGAGCAGATCGACACGGTTAATGACCTTTCCCTGATTGAGCATAAAATATTCGAGTAGCGCATATTCTCTGGCTGTAAGCTCTACACGCTCACCACCCCGCCAGACCCGATGAGAATCCGTTTCCACTTCCAGGTCGAGAAGTTGCAGCCGTTTAGGCCGGGGTGCACGGGATGGGTGCCTACGCGCCAATGCCCGCAAGCGGAACATCAGCTCTTTGAACGCAAATGGTTTTGCAAGATAGTCGTCGGCACCCGCCTCAAAACCCAGCACTTTGTTGTCGAGGCTACCTAGCGCGGTAAGCATGATCACGGGTACGGCAGGCCAGTTCTGCTTGATGAACCGGCATAGGTCGTAGCCGTTCAAACCAGGCAGGTTCACATCCAGCACCACGACGTCGAATTTGTTCTCATTGACCATACTGCGCCCGATTACCCCGTCGAACGCGACCGAAACGGTAGCACCCTCAGAATGTAACCCTTTCTGAATGAATTGAGTAAGTTCCAGGTCGTCCTCTACAATTAAGACATTCATGCTGCTTGTGTTCACTGTTTCTTTCGGTAAAATTAAGAATCGCGGGTCGAAGAAAACTATAATCTGATCCTTCTCACCAAATTCTAATAACCCTCTCAATACCCTCTAATCAGGTGCCCACTTAATTTGAAGTTGAGCACGATGAACAAATACATGAACCGCTGTCTATTTCTAATCCTTTTTTGTTTCCAGGCACAACTCTTCCCTGCCGCTGCGCAGGTTCTTAGTATGGAGAGCGCAGTTGAAGCAACTATCAATCATTATCCTACGCTAGCAGCACAAAGGTCTGCGTTGGAAGCTTTTAGGGCAAATGTGCAAGTGCTGCGCGACAACCGATTGCCTAACGTTCGCCTTCATGACCAGATCAATCTCGGGACTGCCAACGGACTTTCGGGTTCTTATTTTTCGATGGGACTGATTGTGCCCACCTCGGGCGGGCGCAGGCCTGATAATTCCATGAGCCTGGCCTCGGGCAACATTGCATTGGCAACAACCGACTGGGAGGTTTACAATTTTGGCCGGTTCCATGCCGAAAATAAACTGGCCGAAGCAGATATTGCCGTAGGGGAGTCAGGCTTGGAGCGTGAGCAATTTGCGCTGCGTCAGGTGGTAATCAACACTTATCTTGATTTGGTCTGGCTGAGGCAAAATCTAAAAATCGAACAGCAGAACCTTGCAAGGGTCGATACGGTACGCCGTATCATCAACAATCTCGTCCAAAACGGAATCCGGCCAGGACTGGATTCGTCGCTGGCTTCGGTGGAGCTGTCCCGCGCCAAGCTGAGCTACTATCAAATGCAGGAGGAATACCGCAGGGCCAGTGTGCAGCTGGCGACATTAACTGGCCGGGAGATAGACGATGTTCAGATCGATACCACTTTCAATGCTGCACTGCTAATGGGAGAACCTGCGCCGAGCAACGTATTGGCTAGCCACCCGCTGCTGAATTATCGTAACAGACTGCTCACCCGCCAAAATGCGGAAATCGACATGATCCGCAAATCCGCACTGCCGAGGATTTCCGTGCTGGCTTCCGTCTGGGGCCGTGGTACGAGTCTCGACATTGATAACAACTTCGGTCCGATCGGCCAGGGGTTCGGATATAGCCGAACCAACTTTTTGTTGGGTGTAGCTGCGACGGTTAATCTAACTGATTTCAAAAGGGTCAAGACCCGTGCTGTCCAACAACAATGGCGGGTGAGGGAAGCAGGTAGCCTGCTGACGGTAGAGCAGGTGCAGTTGCAGAATACGCTGACTATGGCAGACTCGGTGATGGCAACAATACGGCTGGCATTGGATGAGCTCCCGGTCACACTACGATCGGCAACGCTTGCCTATCAGCAACGCATGTCACTTTATAACAACGGGATCGAAAACATTCTGGGCATTACAGAGTCCCTGCAGCTATTGACAAGGGTTGAAAAGCAGGTGATCGATGTGCAGCGCAGGGCCGTGGCCGTCAGGTTGCAAAAGGCTTACGCAACCAGCGATTTCGGCCCGTTTTTTGATCTTTTCAGGCGACAATAATTCCGAATCAACAATAACGGTATGCTCTCAGCTTCATTAAAACGCCCCGTTTCCGTGATGGTACTCATCGCAGGGCTTGTATTTTTCTCGATCATGTCCGCCACGCGGATACCGATCGATATTTTCCCCCGGCTCAACTCACCGGTCATCTATGTGATCGAACCTTATGGAGGTATGTCGCCTGCGCAGATGGAAGGTTTTTTTGCGACGCGTATGCAGGACCAGTTTCTGTATATCGGTGGGATCAAAGAAATTTCCAGCAGAAGTGTGCAGGGATTGACGGTTGTCAAACTGTCCTTTTACGAGGGTAGCGACATGGCGCAGGCTGCCGCTGAGGTAGCGATCCAGGTCAACCGAGCTATGAAATTTTTCCCTCCTGGTGCATTGCCTCCGCAAGTCGTTCGCTACGATGCTTCCTCGGTACCGATCGGCGATCTGGTTTTTAGTAGTAAAACGCGTTCGCTCAAAGAAATCCACGAGCTGGCGGTGACCAGGATCAGGCCATTATTCTCAACGGTACCCGGCCTGACCGCACCGCCACCCATTGGTACCAATTCACGTACGATTGTCATTAACCTGGACCCGCAAAAAGTCAGAAGCCTGAATATTTCCCCGGATGAAGTAGTGGAAGCTCTGGCAGCCAACAATGCGATGACCCCCTCGGGTAATATCCGCATTGGTAATACTTCTTACATCACCACGCTCAACTCACTGGAAGAACAGGTTTCCGACTTCGGTCAGATTCCTGTAACAACCGATGGCCATCGTACTGTTTTTCTCAGGGATCTGGGAAATGTTGCTGACGGCTCCGATGTGACGGCTGGTTACGCGTTGGTAAATGGCAGCCGCTCTTCTTACATTCCCGTCGTCAAAACCGCTGACGCTTCTACCTGGGATGTGGTAACGGCATTGAAAGCGAAGTTACCGGAAATGCGCAACCTTCTGCCGGACGACATTGAGGTGGCTTATGAATTCGACCAGTCTGTTTTTGTAATCAATTCGGTCAAAAGCCTTCTTTTTGAAGGTGGCCTCGGTGCTATCCTAACTGGCCTGATGGTCCTGCTTTTTCTGGGCGACTGGCGTTCGTCGCTCATTGTTATTATTACGATACCTGTCTCTATCGTGGCGGCCGTACTCATGCTGAGCCTGGCGGGTCAGACAATCAATATCATGACCTTGTCGGGCCTGGCATTGGCCATCGGCGTACTCGTGGATCAGGCGACGGTAACCATTGAAAATATTCACCAGCACATTGAAATGGGCAAGCCTCAAAAGCAGGCCATTTACGATGCCTGTAAAGAAGTTGCGCTTCCACTACTTCTAATCCTGCTTTGTATCATTGCTGTTTTCGCGCCTTCCTTCATTATGTCGGGCGTGCCGCGGGCCATGTTCCTGCCGCTTTCGCTTTCGATCGGTTTCGCAATGACGATCTCCTATTTCCTTGCCCAAAGTCTTGTTCCGATTTTGGCCAATTGGATGTTAAAAGAACATGTTCATGTGGCTGATACAGTAAGCAAAATGACTTTTTTCGACCGGGTTAGAAATGGTTTTATGTGGCAAAATGAACGGTTTGTCAAAAGCAACAAATTGGTGGTCGGTATTTATCTAATTGTGATTTTTGCATTGGCAGCGGCCGGTTTTCTCTGGATTGGAAAAGATATGCTTCCCCAGCTCAACTCGGGACAAATGGTCATCCGAATGAAAACGCCTGACGGAACCCGGCTGGAACGAACCGAGGAAAAGGTTAATCAGTTGTTGGCGCTTGTCAATGACGTTTCCGGTGACCACCTGGCTGTTTCATCTGCCTATGTTGGTGTTGTGCCTACCAACTACGCAACCACCAATTTGTACGTGAGTACGAGCGGCTCGAATGACGCGGTGATCAAAGTAGGCCTCGAGCCAGAATACAAAACCAATATGCAGGATTTAAAAGAAAAAATCCGCGAAGCCGTAGCCGAAGACATGCCTGGTATTACGCTGTCTTTCGAACCAGCCGATCTGACCGAGAAACTCATGAGCGGCGGCGCATTCACGCCCATTGAGGTACAGGTTGCAGGAAGAGATATGAAGGAAATTGAAAGTTATGCCAATAAACTGGTGAAGGGATTATCTGAGCTCGATCATTTACGGGATGTGCGCATTATCCAACCGCTCAAATTTCCCGTTATCAACATCAAGCTCGACCGTCAGAAACTGGCGACCATGGGTCTGAGTTTGCAACAAACCGCCCGTTCAATCACCGCCTCCACATCTTCAAGCCGGTATACCGAAAAAAACCAGTGGCTCGACCAAAAGGCGGCTTACACTTACCAGGTCCAGGTGCAAATTCCGGAATATGCCATGCGGAATCTTTCCCAGTTGAAGGAAATTCCATTGGTAGCAGGCCAGCCAAGACCGGTTTTAGCTGATGTTGCTACGTTTTCAATCGATACACTTCCGGGGGAATACGCCCGTGTAGGCCCCCGCCGATTTGTAACGGTTTCTGCCAATATTCATCACCAGGATTTGGGCAATGCAACCAGGTCTGTCCAAAAAGTAATTTCGAACTTAGGCGAGGTGCCGAAAGGTCTTGTCACGCAAGTGAAAGGAATGTCTTCACTTCTAACCGAAACCCTGGACAGTTTGCAGCTCGGATTGGGCATTGCGATCGTGGTGATATTCTTACTTCTGGCCGCTAATTATCAGTCTTTCAAATTGTCGCTGGTAATACTCTCAACTGTTCCGGCAGTAATTGTTGGCTCCATTGCCTTTCTGCTACTCACCGGAAGCACGCTGAACCTACAGTCTTATATGGGAATTATCATGTCGACTGGTATTTCTGTGGCGAATGCGATTCTGATTGTCACTAACGCCGAGCGGCTGCGGTGGGAATACCGGGACGTTCGGCGTGCGGCATTGGAGAGTGCAACTGTTCGTCTGAGACCCGTATTGATGACCAGTTTTGCCATGGTAGCCGGAATGGTGCCGATGGCGCTTGGTACTGGTGAAGCTGGCGAACAAGTTGCTCCATTAGGCCGTGCGGTAATTGGGGGTTTGATCGCCTCAACACTCGCCGCGCTGTACATCGTTCCGCAGGTTTATGTGTTTTTACAGAACAAAACCGCTTATAAAGATCCGTCCCTTTTACCTGGCGGGGATCATTCATCTCCCTCATCAGATTTACAAGCAAATGCCCACTCAGACCAAACTTCTTATGAAAAACAGATCATATAAATGTCTCGCGTTGGCATTTGGGATAGCCGTCCTGAATGCTTGCTCGTCATCCGAATCAGCGGAAAATAAGACATCCGAAAAGCGTGTCAAAAAAACGGTTTCCGTAAAATTTGGTACGGTGACCCTGCAAAAAGTAGGTCAGCATATCCAGCTGCCGGGAGAGTTTCTTGCATTTCAAGAGGTAAACATTTATCCCAAAGCCGATGGTTTTGTGGAAAAAGTACTGGTAGATCGCGGCAGCCCGGTACGAAAAGGCCAGGTGTTGATGGTACTGGAAGCCCCCGAAACGGAGGAACAACTTGTTGCGGCGCGCTCGAACTACCTAAAAGCCAAGGCCATGCTGGTGGCAAGCCAGGAACATTATAAACGGCTGAAAGCCAGCGCGGGGATCAGGGGCTCGGTATCTGCGCTCGATCTTGAAAGCGCCAATGCGAAGATGATGTCAGACAGCGCAGCAGCCATGGGCGAGCAAGCTAATTTCGGGGCACTGACCACAATCAAGTCTTATCTGATTGTTCGCGCACCCTTCGATGGGGTAATTACCGAGCGCAATGTCCATCCCGGCGCGCTGGTTGGCTCCGGCGTAAGGCTTCAGGGACCCATGCTGATGTTGCAGCAGCAGAACAGGCTAAGGCTTGTCGTGGATGTGCCTGAAACTTACAGTGTTGCTTTGAAGCAGGGAAAGGAAGTGACATTTACGATCAATGCGATGCCCGGAAAACAGTTTAAAGGGAAAATCAGTCGACGCTCGGGCAATATGAACCAGAAATTCCGGTCCGAAACTGTGGAAATTGACGTGGCCAATGCCGGAAGAGAAATCAAGCCGGGCATGTATGCTGAGGTGGTTTTTGCCCCGGAGGGTACCCAGGGATCGCTTACTGTGCCGAGTTCGTCAGTGGTAACTTCCACGGAGGGACAGTATGTTATTAAGGTTGTAGATGGCAAAACTGAATTCGTGGAAATAAGAAAAGGGATGCAGGAAGACGATTTAACGGAGGTATTTGGAGCGCTTCGTGAAGGAGATAAAGTTGTTACCAATCCACGCGATGATATGAAGAATGGCACGACAATTGATATCATGAAGAATGATGAATCTAGCCAATGATCACAAGAAGAATGCGGGAGATCACCTTGCCAACGAAAGGACCTTTCTGGCATGGGTCCGGACCAGCATCGGTATCATGGGGTTTGGTTTCGTTGTTGTCAAGTTCTCGTTGTTCGTTCGGCAAATCGCGGCTGCGTTAGGAAGCAAATCACAAGTACATTCTACGGGTTATTCACCTGTTATTGGAGTGTTATTGGTTAGCTTAGGGGCGCTGACAACGCTATTTTCCTATGTCCGTTATATGAATACAAAAAAGCAGTTGGAACAGGGGCAATACTATCAGTCCTCCCTTTTAATCAAAGTCATGACGGCAGTGATCTTTTTGGCCAGCATATTGCTCATTATTTATCTGATTAAGACAACCTGATGATGGACAACACACTTCAAAGCCATTGGGACAACACTTACTTATCCAAGGGGCCTGACCAGTTGAGCTGGTCGCAGAACCTGCCTGAACCCTCACTTTCGCTGATAAAGTCCACCGGCATCACAAAGACAGATGCGATCATCGATATCGGAGGCGGCGATGCCACACTGATCGAAAATCTGCTCAGCGAAGGCTATTCGGATTTGACCGTTCTGGATATTTCCAGTGCGGCCATTGACAGGGCGAGAAAACGACTTGGGGAACGCGCAGAAAAGATAAAATGGATCGTGTGCAACATCCTGGATTTTGCTCCGGCCCGGCCCTACAAGTTATGGCACGACAGGGCAACTTTTCATTTTTTGACAGAAACCCAGGATATTAAAAATTATAAGCATATCGTCAGCGAGTTTGTAGATAAGGATTTGATCATCGGAACCTTCTCTGAAAATGGCCCCACAATGTGCAGCGGATTGCCGGTGAGAAGATACAATCTCGAATCATTGGAATTATTTTTTAATGATGATTTTCAGCTCAAGCAAAGCGTCAATTCCGATCATGTTACGCCATTTGGTTCAGTACAGAACTTTCTTTTTACACATTTTTTCAAAGGACAGCTCATAGACTAGAAGGTTAGGAAGTCGTTATCGCACCCCACCAATTACTATGAATTTTGATTTTCGCCTTCGGGTTTTTCATACTGTTGCCAAGCGGCTCAACTTTACAAAAGCGGCAGATGAGCTTTTCGTTACCCAGCCAGCAATCACAAAACATATTCGCGAACTCGAAGCGCAGCTAAAAACCAAGGTTTTTGACCGGAACGGTACAAAAATCAAGCTGACACGCGCGGGCGAGCTGTTGCTTGCGCGAACGGAGCAGATCTTTGAGATTTACCGCGCACTTGAATTTGAAATCAATGCGCTGAATAATGAAAATAGTGGCATGCTAAGGATTGGGGCCAGCACCACCGTTGCCCAGTATGTATTGCCATCGTTGCTGGCGGCTTTTCATAACCGCTTTCCGGAAATCGAGGTCTCATTGGTAATCAAGAATACCGACCAGATCCAACTGGCCTTAACCGAGAAGCAAATCGATATAGGCATCATCGAAGGAAGATCACGTGATCCTAAGATACATTATGCACCATTTCTGAATGATGAAATCGTCCTGGTTACCAGCGCCCGGAGCACCATTGCCAAAAATGGGACAATCACACTTGCTGAGCTGGCCCGCATCCCTATCATCCTCAGAGAGCCGGGCTCGGGTACCTTGGAGGTGATTGCCTACGCATTGAAAGTGAAGGGGGTCTCATTATCGGACCTGAACAAACAAATGCAGCTGGCAGGGAGTGAGAGTATCAAAAGATACATACAGAATGCGCCCTGTGCCGCCTTCCTTTCCATCCATTCCATTTTGGATGAGCTATCCCACAACCAGTGCCGTGTGATCGACATCGAAGGCTTTTCAATAGAAAGGGCTTTTCACTTTGCCACGCTCCATGGCCAACCGGATGGCCTGGCTGAGTTATTCATGAACTTCGCTGTTCATCACAAAAAGTAATTCAAAATAGGATTCTTATGGATCCTATTTTGAATTGATATTACCTGAGGTTATCACTGATCACTTTTTACGATTTCTTTGACGGCAGCTAACACCTCATCTTTGTAATGGCAATAGGCCAAAAACTTAACCATTTTCAAGATGAAAACGACCCATGAACTTCCGTTAAATGTCACACTCTTTGAAACAATTTTGAGGTTGTGCGTGATGATGTGGCTGCCTTTCCTGCTGTATTTTCCAGGACTGATCATTTATCTCCTCGTGGCCGCCTACTATTTGCTGGTGACAGCCATGACAAGCTTTTGTCCCATAAAGTATTTATGGCAGCGATACCGTCACATCGAAATTCCCGTGGCCAAACAAGCATTACAATTTCACTGACAACACCAGCCAGACCCAATGGAAAAGATACAGAAAACACTGGCCTTGCTCAGTAACCTGCTTAAAAGTTTGCTTGCCATTGCCTCATGTCTGCTGCTCTTTCTGATAGCGTTGATTTGTGCACCAAGGTATTTTCAAGAATTAGTCACGCCGTCTGAAAAAGTTGCTGCTTTGGATGCACCCACCAAAGTATCACAACCCAAAGCAAGAATGTGGCAGGCACCAGACACCTCAGATATCCCCACGAATGAACAAGGTGATTTGATCCGGTACGGGCGAGAGCTGATTGTACATACAGCGGAGTACCTGGGGCCAAAAGGCAAAGTAATGCAGATTAGCAACGGCATGAATTGCCAGAATTGCCACCTGGATGCAGGGACAAAAATTATGGGTAACAACTATGCTGCTGTATATAGCACCTATCCAAAGTTCAGGGCGCGTTCAGGCACCAAAGAAACGGTGATCAAACGGATTTCGGATTGTTTTGAAAGGAGTCTGAATGGAACAAAACCCGACAGCGCCAGCAGGGAAATGACTGCAATGGTGGCTTACATGAAATGGCTTGAAAAAGATACACCCAAGGGGGAAACGCCCAAAGGAACGGGTTTGGAAAAACTTGCTTATCTGGACAGAGCGGCAGATCCAAAAAACGGTAGTCTGATTTATCAAGCAAAATGCGAAAGCTGTCATGGCGTCAACGGGGAAGGAATATTAAACCCCCAGAAAAACGCTTACGTCTATCCCCCGCTTTGGGGCAAAAATAGCTACAACGACGGAGCGGGGCTCTACAGGGTTTCTTCCTTTGCAGGTTATGTTGTGAACAACATGCCCTTCGGCGCGAGTTATGAAAACAAGCTGTTGACCGATAAAGAAGCCTGGGACCTTGCTGCGTTCGTCAATTCTCAGCCTCGCCCTCACAAAGACCAGAGCAGCGACTGGGTAGATATCAGTAAAAAACCCATCGATTTTCCGTTCGCACCTTATGCTGATGGTTTTTCGCAGAAACAGCACAAACTCGGGCCTTTCGAGCCAATTTCGGAAGCTAGAAAAGAAAGTAAATAATGTAAATCGTATCATAACCTTTTAAATACCAAACCAAATGAAAACTCTTAAAACGATGCTATTCGCTGCGTCCATATTTGTTACAGCAGCAGCAATCGCCCAGAACAAGCCCGTCAACCCAGCCGATTTTCACGGGGCGACCGCCGATAAAAAATCCTACAAAGTGGTATACCAGCTTAACAGCGATGACGAAAAGGTGATTAAGGCGACGATGAAGAATATCATGAATGCCCTGGATGATCCGCGGTTAAAAGGAAAACTGGAAGTAGAGCTTGTCGCGCATGGCGGCGGGGTAACCGTGTTCAGAAAAGATCAGCCCTACGAAACACAGCTGAAAGTATTGCAAGAGCGCGGGGTCATCCTGGCTGAATGCGAGAACACAATGCGTGAGAGGAAAATCAGCAAGGAGGAACTTTTTGATTTCATCTCCTATGTACCCAGTGGAAACGGGGAAATTATTATTCGGCAACAACAAGGATGGGCCATCGTCCATCCATAACATCAAGCACTATGAGAAACTACATCATTTTGATCATATTAACAATCAGTATCATGATTGATAATCAAGCAAAAGCACAGGAGCACAACTTCGATCCGCCGTGGAATAAACCCCCAACAGACGGCCTGCAATTTACCGTGAAAGGAATTGACAATGTACCAGACTTATATGGCGATATAACAGACCCGGAACTGACGATATTTTTCGCTGGTAATCAATTCATGGTCATTGACGAATTACTGGCAGAGTTCAAAAAGGCATATCCTGCCTATAACAGGATATTTGCAGAGACTTTGCCGCCCGGGATATTGGCCAAACAAATTAAAGAAGGCTCAATTACGATCGGTAACATGCGCATATCACATAAGCCGGATGTATATACAGCAGGGAAAACGCGCATCGAAGAGTTCGCTCCGCTTTTCAACCGGACCGAGGCGTATGCCGGAAATAAGTTAGCAATCATGGTGCAAAAAGGGAATCCGCTTAATATAAACGGGCTTAAAGACCTGGGACGTAGCGATGTAAAAGTAAGTATGCCCAATCCAGAGTGGGAAGGTATCGGAAAACGGATTGAAGACGCTTACGTAAAAGCAGGCGGCCGAGCACTGAAAGAGCAAATAATGAAAGAAAAGGTAGCCGCGAAAACTACATTTTTAACGCAGATCCACCATCGGCAGACTCCCATGAGAATACTTTATGGACAATCCCAGGCAGGTCCGGTTTGGTACTCAGAGGCGTTATACCAAAAGATGATCGGACATCCGTTGGAATTGGTCAGCATTCCGGATAGCGAGAATATTGAAGCAACTTACATGGCAGGTAAACTGCGGGAAGCGCCGCATCCCAAAGCGGCGTCAGATTTTATGGATTTTCTGGTGAGCGCTAAGGCCAGGGAAATTTACCGCAAGTATGGTTTTACCGATTTAAACAAATAGTCGCGATGAGAAATTTGGTTCATATCATAGGTTTTCTGCTGCTAGCCAATCAAGCTTATCCGCAAACTGATACCCTATTTGTATACGGTCCGGGCGGGCCTTCGGCAGCGATAAAGGAATGTGCGGATATTTTCTCGAAAGAAACTCGAATACCTGTCGTAGTTAATTCTGGCCCTGAAACTAAATGGATAGAAAAGGCCAAAAAAGATGCTGACGTTGTATTTGGTGGCTCCGAGTATATGCTCACGCAATTTGCTGCTGATCATCGGGGGCTGCTGGATGAGACAACCAGAATTGAGCTTTACAAGCGCAGTGCAGCAATTCTGGTTCGCCCAGGGAACCCTAAGAAAATTAAGATGTTTGTTGATCTGGCCAAACCGGGTGTCAGGCTATTGGACGTGAATGGAGCTGGACAGTTGGGGATGTGGGAGGACATTGCTGGCAAATTCGATGTGATCGCCGGAATACAGCACAATATCAAATCTTCATTCTCGAACACCGCCCTGGGTATCGAAGCCTGGAAATCGGACACGACTTACGACGCTTGGATTACGTATAAAACATGGCATTTTCCATTGAAGGAAATCACCCAATTGATCGAAATCCCAAATCAGTCCACAGTTTTTAGAGGTACCCCTATTGCTTTGACATTGAAAGGCAAGGACGGTCCCGACGGCAAACGCTTCCTGGATTTTCTAAGAAGTTCGGCAGGGCATCGGGTATTTCAGCGTTGGGGTTGGGAATAGGTTACGGCCTTCCAACCGCCTCCGCGCTAAATCCGGCCTGAATAACTGCTTCGATAACATTTTCTCCAATCCTGTTGTCGGTAGTTTGGACTGTAAGCAGCTTGTCAGAGTCGGAAAGATCGATGTTCCAACCATCTACATGCTTCAAATTATTTAGAAAGGGTGTCACTACGGTGACGCCCTCTTTATCTTTTATGCTGGTCTTGAAATTTAGCGTTTCCATTGTTTGCAAATGTTTAGATCACTGTATCCACACATTCTTGGTGAATGTAATGTGAGCGAAGCTAGCTAGACCGATAAAATCGTACCAACTCTAATAGCTTACGCATGGATAAATGACAGAAGTGAAGTTGAGGCAGGATTTTTGTATCACCAACCAATAATTATGTAATAATTGCTACTTTGGATTTTGCACATTTGTTGATCCAGTCAAGAACGATTTTTTGAAGCAGTAATTTATTGTTACGACCGTCCGAATGAGATTGATTCTGAGTGTGCTAGCCGTTGCCTTTTTCCTGACCACATCAGGGGACAAAGCTTATGCGTGTCCGGGAAAGAAGTCCAGTCATATTGCGGAAAAGAAGTTCTGTATTAATGTGAGACAGTCAACCCGACGTGATCAAACATCTGGGAAGAGGTGTTGTGACTTACGCGCTCATCGGATAAAAACCGTAGGAAACATGCCTTGTGGGCATAATTGTGATCAATCTTGCTGTGATTGTAGCCATAGGATGACCCACTTTGCCTTGAAGGTGCCATCCACCGCAATTGTGCAATATTCGGAATCAGTAGAATTGAAAACCATCGCCTGGTTTTTTAGGGAAAGCGCTCCCAAACCCGTTTACCTCTCCCTTTTTATCCCCCCAAACATAAATCGTTTGATAGAGTGACGTCCAAAGTGCGTCCAATCGAAAGTGGTCTCGATTTTAGATTTCTTCCTGGTTTTCAAACATTTATGTTAATCTCACATGAAATCAATTCAAATATTGATGGCAATGCTGCTATTGCTGTCTTCCCCGTCATTGCGGGCAGAAATAAAGAACAGCGCAACCGAGTCTGTAAAAATCTCGGGATCGTGCGCGATGTGCAAGGAAGGTATTGAAAAAGCCGCCCAGCAAAAAAATATCTCCCAGGCCGACTGGAATACCCAAACCCAGATGGCAAAAATTACCTACGATAGTAAAAAGACGTCACTGGATGCCGTCCTTCGAAGGGTTGCATTGGCAGGTTACGACAATGCAAGTTATCTGGCGCCCGATGATGCCTACGGCAAACTGGCAGACTGCTGTAAATATGAAAGGGTTAGTAAGCCCAAAATAATGTCATCCGGTGAATTAGCGGCAAACCAGGCACCTGCTCACCAGCACCACGAAGGAACGTCCGAAACCAATGCTTCGGCAGAAATGAGCCCGTTAAGCCCTGTCTTGAAGGCCTATTATGCGGTAAAAGATGCCCTGGTAAGCTCAGACGGCAATGCCGCTTCGGCCAAAGCAACAGAGTTGGTGAAGGCGATCAAGGCGGTGAAAATGCAGGAGCTTGCTGACCAGCAGCATATGGTGTGGATGAAGGTGATGAAAGACCTGGCTTTCGATGCCGAGCACATCGAAGAAACCAAAGATGTTGGCCATCAGCGGGACCATTTCTCTTCGCTTTCCGAGAATATGTATAAGCTCGTCAAAGCGGGCAAGCCTGCACAGGCGGTCTACTATCAGCATTGTCCCATGGCCAAAGAAGGTAAAGGCGCTAACTGGCTGAGCCAGGCCGCTGAGGTAAAGAACCCTTACTACGGCGCGCAAATGCTGACCTGCGGCAAGACCACTGAGACAATCAAATAGCCGCTAAAAGGACGCACTCCATGAATTTCAAATTAAAAAATAGCCAGAGGGTATTGCTCCCTCTGGCGCTGCTACTTTTCGCTCCGTTTATACTGCGAGCACAGAAAGTCATCCGTTACGATTTGTACGTAAAAGACACAACGGTGAATTTTTCGGGGAAGGAAAAAAGGGCGATTGCCGTCAATGGACAAATCCCAATGCCCACGCTGACTTTCACAGAAGGGGACACGGCAGAGATTTATGTCCACAATGAGCTTGATGAACCGACCGGTCTCCACTGGCACGGGTTGTTTCTGCCTAACCAGTATGATGGTGTTCCTTATCTGACGCAAATGCCGATAAGGCCCCACACCACCCATCTGTACCGGTTCAAGATCATCCAAAACGGTACGCATTGGTACCACAGTCACTATGGCTTGCAGGAGCAAATCGGTATGTACGGATCAATGGTGCTAAACAAAAAGAAAGAGCCGGATATTCCCACAGTCCCGATCGTGCTCAGTGAATGGACGGATATCAAGCCCGAAAACGTGCACAGGATGCTGCACAATGCCAGCGATTGGTTTGCCATCAAAAAAGGCACAACCCAAAGTTACGCCGAGGCGATTGGCCAGGGATATTTCAGAACCAAGGTGCTCAACGAATGGAAACGGATGAACGCCATGGATGTGAGCGACGTGTATTATGAGAAGTTTCTGATCAATGGAAAGAACCAGTCCCAGCTTTCCCAGTTTAAACCGGGCGATAAGGTACGGCTCAGGGTCTCCAATGGTGGTGCTTCCACATACTTCTGGCTCACCTATGCTGGCGGAAAAATGACGGTTGTGGCCAATGATGGTAACGATGTTGAACCCGTGGATGTCGACCGGCTGATCATTGCGGTATCGGAAACCTACGACGTAGTTGTCACCATTCCAGAGGCAGTTGTTGGCAGTAAGCCCGTCTCCTACGAATTCCTTGCTACATCTGAGGACAGGATCGGCTCGGCTTCGCTCTTTCTGGGCGAGGGGGTCAAACAGCTTGCCTCCCCTTTACCCAGGCTGAAATACTTCGAGGGAATGAAGATGATGAATGGCATGATGAAAATGGACGGCAACCTGGACGACATGGGTATGAACATGAGCCTGAACCAGATGGACATGAACCTGGTGATGTACCCCGAGATTTCCGGCCCGCTTAAAGGGAAGCAGATGAAGAAAATGTCCGACATGCCGGATATGAAGAAAGACAGCGGCATGACGATGGATCATTCGGCGCATGGAAGTATGGCAGGCAAAGACGCGAACATGTATAACAGCAATGCGCTTTCTTCGATCAAGACGCTGAACTACGCCCTTCTCAAAGCGCCGGAGAAAACCGTTTTGCCTGCCAATGCTCCTGTGAAAGAGCTCAGGTTTGTACTCACCGGAAACATGAACAGATACGTATGGAGCCTTGACAACAAGGTGATTTCAGAAACAAATAAAATCCTGATTAAAAAAGGCGAAAAGGTGCGCATGATCATTTACAATAACTCGATGATGCGCCACCCGATGCATTTGCATGGACATGATTTCAGGGTCCTCAACGGACATGGCGATCGTGCCCCGCTTAAAAATGTGATCGACATCATGCCGATGGAAACTGACACGCTTGAATTTGCAGCCATAGAAAGCGGCGACTGGTTTTTCCATTGCCACATCTTGTACCACATGATGAGCGGAATGGGAAGGGTTTTTTCATACGAGAATTCGCCGCCTAACCCCGAAATCCCTAATCCAAAACTGGCGCAGCGCAAGCTGAATGCAGATGACCGCCGGTTTCATTTCATGGCCGAAAACGATATAGCAACCAATGGCAACGACGGCGAGGCCATGCTTCAAAATACCCGTTGGAGCATCGGTACCGAATGGCGGTTAGGTTACAACGACCACCACGGCTATGAGACCGAAACGCACATCGGCCGATACATAGGCAAAATGCAGTGGCTGATGCCTTTTGTAGGCTTCGACTGGCGCTACCGGAAAATGGGAATGGGCGAATCGGAAACGAATTTGTTTGGTCAGCGCAGTACAAAAAACCAGCGGGCTATGTTCAGCGCAGGCGTGAACTATACTTTACCCATGCTTATCACAGCGCAGGCCGAAGTATTTATGGATGGCAACCTGCGTTTTCAGTTAGAACGGATGGATATTCCCGTATCCAGACGCATTAGAATGGGCTTGATGGTCAACACCGACAAGGAATATATGGCCTCCTTGAAATACATCTTCATGCGGTATGCAGGCATCACAGCACACTACGACAGCGACATGGGTTTTGGTGTCGGGCTCACATTGAATTATTGATCAACGGGTCAACCATTTGAAATTCTTAAACATGGAATACTATCATCACCATCAACCTTCGAATCCACAGCCGCCCGGCCACGAGCATCATATGATGCCAGCCGATAAGCAAGCAGGGCACGACAAACATGCCGGTCACCATACGCAGGATTTCCTGAAACGATTCTGGATATGCCTCGCCCTGACCATTCCGATATTGCTCTTCTCGCACATGATCCAGCAGATGTTAGGGTTTGATCTAGCGTTTGCTGGCGACCAATATCTGGTCTTTGCATTAAGTACGCTCATCTACTTCTACGGCGGCTGGCCTTTTCTGGCCGGGCTGGCCAGCGAAGTCAGGAACAAGAACCTGGGAATGATGACCCTGGTTGCTGTCGCCATTACTACGGCATATGTGTATAGTGTCGCCGTGGTTTTGGGCCTGAAAGGCATGGACTTTTTCTGGGAACTTGCCACGCTGATTGATATCATGCTGGTGGGGCATTGGCTGGAAATGAAATCGCAGATGGCCGCCTCACGTGCATTGGAGTCACTGGTAGCGCTGCTGCCCGACGTGGTCCACGTTGAACGGGAAAATCAAACCATTGATATCCCTTTGAAAGATTTGCGGAACGGAGATGCTTTACTGGTCAAACCCGGAGAGAAGATACCCGCCGACGGCGTAGTCACGGATGGAAAGTCATATGTCAATGAAAGTGTACTGACCGGGGAAAGTGCCCCTGTGCAAAAAAACAAGGATGACAAGGTGATTGCTGGCGGCGTCACTGGCGATGGCGCTTTGAAAATCAGGGTTACAGGTGCCGGGCAGGAAACCTACCTTCAGAAAGTGATCGGAATGGTCAAGGCTGCGCAGGGTGCCAAGTCCAATACGCAGAACCTGGCCGACAAAGTTGCCAAATGGCTGACATTGGTTTCGATTACGGTGGGTGTGATCACATTTATCGTGTGGTTTTCTTCGGGTCAGGATTTATCATTTGCCCTGGAAAGGATGGTAACGGTCATGGTGACCTCCTGCCCCCATGCACTGGGCGTTGCCATCCCACTTGTGATCGCCATATCAACCACGCTTTCGGCTACACATGGATTGTTGATACGCAACCGCACGGCGTTCGAGAATGCCAGAAAGCTTACCATGATCATATTCGACAAAACGGGGACACTTACCAAAGGCTCTCACCAGGTACAGAAGATTATTTCTCTGGACAAGCAGCTCTCCGGCGATCAGGTCCTGCAATATGCCGCCGCATTACAGCAGAACTCTGAGCACCATATCGCCCACGGGGTAATTCGTGAGTTGAAACAGAAAAATCTGGAACTCTGGCAATCGGCAGATTTTGAGTACATGCCTGGGGTTGGGGTAAAGGGTACGGTCGATGGTAAAGAAATTGTAGCCGCCGGGCCTAACTATTTCAGCCAGCAAAACTTGCCAATGCCGAGTGTGCCGGATGACATCGATCAATCTATTGAAACCGTGAATTTTGTGCTGGCAGAAGGGAATCCTGTCGGCATCATCACTTTTGCCGATGCGATACGTGAGAGCGCACCGGAGGCAGTTGCCGCACTGAAAGAAATGGGTATCAAAACCTTCCTTCTAACTGGTGACAATGAAAAGATTGCAGAAGCAGTCAGCAACAAGCTCGGAATGGACGGTTTTCTGGCAGGAGTTCTCCCGCATCAGAAGCAGGACAAAGTGAAGGAATTTCAAACAAAAGGTGAGATAGTGGCCATGACTGGCGACGGGGTAAACGATGCGCCAGCCCTGGCACAAGCGGATGTGGGTATCGCAATTGGTTCTGGAACAGACGTTGCTGCCGAAACGGCCGATATCATTCTGGTGAACAGCGATCCAATGGACGTAGTGCAACTGATCACGTTTGGCAGGGCCACTTACAGGAAAATGGTTCAGAACCTGGCCTGGGCAGTGGGGTATAATGTCATCGCAATCCCTTTGGCGGCAGGCGTACTTTACCCAACATTTATGTTAAGCCCTGCCATGGGTGCTGTGTTGATGAGTGCGTCGACGGTGGTGGTGGCGATCAATGCCAAACTGCTTAGAATTCAATAACCGAAAACGACTATTAATAACATAAACCAAATTCACCATGATGAAAATGACTTTCAAAATTTTGACAATGACTATTCTCACCGGCTTGGCGACTGCCTGTTCCGATGATAATGAAAACAAGATCCAGGTGCAGCCGCACGATCAAAACCAGATGATGGCCATCATGCACGATATGATGGATGATATGAGCGACATGAAAATGACCCAGGATCCGGACATAGACTATGCCATGATGATGAAAATGCACCATACAGGGGCTATTGAAATGGCAAAGTTGGAATTAACATCAGGCACGGACAACGAAATGAAGACAATGGCGCAGTCCATCATTGACGGACAAAACAAAGAGATTGAGCAGATGGACGCATTTTTGGCAAAAAATACGCCCGCAACAATGAATATGGAATTTCACATGCAGATGATGGAAGGTATGGAGCGGATGGGTAAACAAGCTGACTTGCAAATCATCAATGGCAACACCGATCAGGATTTCGCGACTTTAATGATTGGTCACCCTCAGAGTGCTACCGAAATGGCGCAGATGCAGGTAAAAGCAAGGAGATGAAAAGTCTTTCGTCCAATATTATTATGGAGCAAAATAAGGAGATAGGACAATTTCAGGCCTGGCTGCTGAAAATCAGAAACAATAAATAACAAACAAAACCTATAACTATGATAAATCAACAATTTGAAAATTGCATCGATGCATGCGCTGCCTGCGCCGTAGCGTGTAGCTATTGCGCGACCGCGTGTTTAAATGAAGAAAATGTTGCACACCTTAAACAATGTATCCAGCTGGATTTGGAATGCGCGTTGATTTGTCGGGCGGCTGCGGAAGCTATGAGTTTAGGAAGCAGTTTCAGTGCACATTTGTGCCGGATTTGTGCGGATGCATGCAATGCTTGCGCACAAGAGTGCGAAAAACATGGGGCTATTGGAATGGAGCATTGTAATGCATGTGCGGAAGCTTGCCGTAGATGTGCCCAGGCCTGTGAAGAAATTGCTACGCCAATTTGATAAATGGTTTGATGGATCGGCAAGCCTGATGAATCTCTGTATTCGAATTGATGCCTGCTATCACCTGGTTTTGGTAGCAGGCATTAGTATATGCTCTAATGAACAATTTTAACTGTTCATTTAAATGAACTTTCCTGTTTACTTCAATGGCGCAATCTCTCTAAAATTAGTTCAACAGAAAATCTTCAATTTTAGGGAGGATCTTGTGCTTTATCTATATCCAGGCAAAAAGGTCTTTGGCGAATACAAATATGAAACTCTTACTTATTGAAGACGAAGCGGATTTAGCTACCGAAATCAAAAACTATTTGATTTCCAATGATGTAAGTTGCGAATGGGCTTGTGATGTCGAAAGTGCTCTTGAGAAACTGGACTTATTCGAATATGACTGTGTCCTGCTTGACCTCTCACTTCCGGACGGTACCGGCATGTTTGTACTGGAACATCTCAAGAAACTCGCTAGACCGGAAGGCGTAATCATTACGTCGGCAAAAGATTCTCTTGAGAGCAGACTAAAAGGCTTGCAGCTGGGCGCAGACGATTATTTGATTAAGCCTTTTCACCTGGCTGAACTTCTTGCAAGAACTCAGGCCCTTTTTCGAAGAAAACATTTTTTAGGAAGCAACATTATGGCACTTCATGAAATAGAAGTTGATTTAATGGCCAAGTCGGTCTCTGTCAGTGGGCAGCAGATTGATGTTACAAAAAAAGAATTCGAGCTTCTACTTTACCTGGTTGCTAATAAAAATAGGATATTATCTAAATCTTCGCTTGCGGAGCATCTTTCAGGAGATATGGCGTATATGCTCGACAACCACGATTTCGTGTATACCCATATTAAAAATCTGAAAAGAAAATTGATCCAGGCAGGCGCAAACGACTACATCAAAACCGTATATGGGCTGGGTTATCAATGGGTAATGTAAGAAGAAAACTACTTCATGAGACGCTAAAAGGTTACGTGCTGTATGCAATCGCGATTGTTTTGCTAAGCACTCCATTCTTTTATTTGGTTATCCAAAAACTTCACTTGGACGATGTCGATGAAACCCTCTTGCTTCGGACTAAGGAGTTTAAAAAGTATACTATCCCTGACTTGCAGACTTCTGAAATTGACCAGTGGAACCGGTTTAACAGGGATATGAAAATTGTGAAGTCTGACAGGCTTATCCTCCGGGACAGTCTGTCATTCCAATTCATCTACGACACCCTGGCCAACGAACTGGAACCTTACAGAATACTAACATCACCTGTTACAGTTGAAGGAAAACCTTTCGTTGTGTCGACAAAAGTCGATTTGATTGAGTCCGAAGACCTGGTTCTGAGTCTGGCGCTACTTTATAGCGGTTTATTACTGTTACTTCTGACAGGTCTTTTTTTTATCACACAATACTACTCCAAAAGGCTGTGGCAGCCGTTCTATCGGACTTTATACGCCGTCGAGCAATTTGAGATTGATAAAACCCAGGTGCCGGAACTAACATCTACGGCTATCGAAGAGTTTTATCGTCTTAATCAGGTCGTCAGAGGCCTTGTTTCAAGGAGCAGACTTGCATTTTTGAATCAGCAGGAATTTATAGAGAATGCCGCACATGAATTGCAAACGCCGTTAGCCATCTTCCAATCAAAACTGGATAACTTCCTTCAGCACCCAGACCTGACGGCCAGTCAACTTCAAGCGCTGGGGCCGCTTTATGATCTTCTGGCACGACTGAACCGGATGAACAAAAATTTGCTAGTACTCTCAAAAATCGATCACCAGTCATACGATGCTATCGAACCGGTTGATTTGGCAGCGTTGCTCAAAAAATCGGTTGATTTTTTCGAAGATCAGGCCGTCGAGAAAGGTATATTCCTAGAAACTCGATTCATAGAGGTTACCTGGGTTAACGCCAACATAGCGCTAATTGAGATTCTTATCAGCAATTTACTGATGAATGCAATCGCGCATAACCGCCCGAATGGAAGCATTGAGATAAGTTTGAATAATTCGGAACTCATCTTTCGCAATACCGGAATTAGCACTGCGATTTCAGATGATAAATTATTTCAGCGATTTGCCAAAACAGACAGCACTTCCAAAGGAAACGGTCTGGGGCTTTCGATCGTAAAAAGGATCGCTGATTTGTATGGCTGGCAAATATTATATGAATTTGAAAATGGGTTTCACACGTTCGCGATCAAAATATCAACCCAAGTGTCCCCGCAATGATCAAAATCGCGCCTATCAAAGTCTTTAATGTCAAAGCTTCTTTCAGAAACAGTGCTGATAACAGGATCGTCAATGCGACGCTCAACTTATCTACGGGTGCCACCTGCGTCACCTTGCCAAGTTGTAACGCCTTGTAATAGAAGATCCATGAAAGACCGGTTGCTAGCCCGGACAATACCAGGAACAATAGCGTGTGCTTTGATAATGCTGTGATCCCATTAAACTCTCCCCGTGAGACTACCAAGCCCCATGTGACGACCAGAATAACCACTGTGCGGATGGCAGTTGCCAAATCAGAATTAACATTGGTAACACCGATTTTGGCCAGGATCGCAGTAAGCGAAGCAAAAATTGCAGATAATAAAGCGTAAACCCACCACATATAAACTGTGTTAAACGATTCCTATTCTTGATTTTCAGGCCGGTTTCGGTATATGATCCGCAGTAACGTCGGGAATACCAAAAGCAACATCGGAAGCCCCACAACAAAACCCCCGATTACAGCCACAGCCAAGGGCTGTTGCATCTGCGCTCCCAGACCCAGTCCCAGGGCTAGAGGCATCAGCGCCAGTATTGCACCGATCGCAGTCATCAGCTTAGGTCGGATCCGCAATGCGATGGCGTAGTTAATCGACTCGTCGAGCTTGCCGGACTGCCGCATATTCGAGCGGAATTGTGCAACAGTAAAAATGGCGTTCTCTGCCAGAATACCGACAATCATAATCAGGCCGGTGTAGCTGCTTACATTCAACGGTATGTCCATTAAATTTAGCGCGGTAATACATCCACATATGCCCATCACTGAAATAAATAAGAGCAGTAACGACAGCAGCCACTCCTTAAAAAGGAACATAAAAACGCCGAACACAAGTAATGAGGCAAGCGTAAGTATAAGTAGCAGCTCATGAAAAGACTGTTGCTGTTCTGCATACGCTCCGCCGTATGCAACAGTGTAACCTTGTGGCAGTGCCAGTTTGCTACCAAGTTGCTGCTTTATCTCAGCAATAGCGCTTCCCAGGTCCCGGTTGTTTAGACGGGCGGTGAGCACGACAGACGACTTTAAATTCTCCCTGCGCTGCTCTGTCTCCCCGGAAAAAATTTCCACACCTGAAAAGAAAGTGAGTGGCCTGGTTGTTCCGTCCGGAAGAAAAATTAGGTCGTTTTTGATGTGCTCAATATCGTTTTGTTTTAAATCGGCAAAACGCATCACGATTCGTCTCATCTGCTCACCGTCCTGCATTTGTCCTACCTGAATACCTGCGGTCATCGCTGCCTGAGCCGGCGAGGGAACCGGCTGGTTTGCGTTACTGCCCAATGTAATCCCCCCGGTATATGCTGCCAACTGGGCTTGAAAGTCCAGCAATGAGATTTTGTATTGAGCCAGCAGCGCCTGATCTGGGGTAAAAACCAGGGCTGGACCGGCAACGCGCAGCCCATCGTTAACATCTTCCACGCCCTGAATCTGGGAAATGACTCCCGCTGCCTGTTTTGAGATTTTTTGCAGAGATGCATAGTCGTCACCGAAGAATTTTACTTCTATGGGTTGGGGAGTACTCATCAGGTCGCCTAGCAAGTCGGCGATCCGCTGACCGAATGAAATATTGAGAACGGGTTGCCGGGTGCTGATCTGCCGACGTAGTTCATCGATCACTTCGACGGTCGTTTTTCTGCGACTCTTTTTTAGCTGGATCGAATAATCCCCATAGTTCTGAGGAACTGTGGCAAAGGACATTCGTATACCTGTTCGTCGGCTGTATGTTTCTACATCCGGATGTGCAATGATGATTTTCTCAGCTTCTTGAAGTACCCTGTCTGTTTCGGGCAACGAAGTGCCAGGGGGCATAAAATAATCGAGCACGATCGTACCTTCATCCAAGTCGGGTAAAAATCCTGTTTCCAGTCTGCCGTAGCTCCACCAGCCGCATAAAATAAAAACTGCAACCAGTAAAATAGCCGCCAGCGGTTTATCAAAAAACCAGGTCAGCCATCTGAATTTCTTTACCTGATAATCGCCCGTGACATGATGGGCTGTTTTAGGTGCTTTGAAACCGATCAGAATATGAAAAACTGGCAACAGTAGCCATGTTACGAGAAACGAAGTGACCATCGTTAGCTGCATGGTATCAGAAAGTTCCCGGAAAAAACTCCCGGCCAGTCCGCTCATCAAACGAAACGGAAAGTGGATAACAATTGTGGCCAGCGATGAACCGATCATGGCCGGAAAAAGATCACTGATCGCTTCCTTTACCACAGTAACCCGGTCCTTTTCCGGATGGTCTTCGTGTTTGCGGTATATCTGCTCTATAATCACAATTGCATCGTCGATAATTAGCCCGATCGATGCCGCAATCGCTCCAAGGGACATAATGTTAATCGATATTCCTGCCAGATAGAGTACAAGCATCGTAAAGCCCAGTGTTACCGGAATCGTCATCATCACAGCCAGGCTTGCACGCCAGGACCGCAGAAAAAGAATCATAACCAGTATGGCAAGGATCAGACCTTCGTAGATCGTCTTGATAACGCTGTCAATACTGTCACCAACAAACGCCGCCTGGTTATAATAAGGTTTGAGCACCATGCCGTCCGGCAGCTGCTTCTGAATTTCTTCGGCTTTCTGCGTGCATTCTTTTGCAAAATCGATCAGGTTGATGCCCGGCTGTTTGATTAGATCAATCAGCACAGCATCGTGGCCGTTGGCATTTACGATCAGAAATTCGACCTGTTCTTTGACTTCCACGTTGGCGATATCTTTGAGTCTAACCAGCCTGTTGCCGTCGTTTTTAATGATCAGAGCCCCAAGCTCGTTAACATCCATCAGCCTAACGTCCGTCAGCGATAAATAAAGCCTGTCAAAATCTTCAACGGGACCATTGGACAGGACGTAATTGTTGTTGTTGAAAACCGTACTGATCATCGCAGGAGTGATCGCCAAAGTTGCCATTTTAGTAGCGTCCGGCGTGATAACGAACTCCTTGTTTTTTCCTCCCCGAACCACCACATTGGATATTCCCGGAACCTGCGAGAAAAGCGGCCGCGCGATCAGGTTGGCCTTATCTCGAAGGGCTACCAGGCTGTGGTTGTTGCTTTCCAGGGTATAGCCAAATACAGGAAACACCGACTGGTTCATCGCCTCGGCTGCGATGTTAACGCCCGGCGGCAAAAAGTTTTTGATTTCGTTGATTCTGCTTTCCAGCTGGGTTTTGGCATTATAGACGTCGGTATCCCAATCAAAAAAAACATCGATCACACAACTCCCGCGACTTGTAGAGCTTTTGACTACCTGCACGCCCCGGACCTTTTTTACAGCGCTTTCCAGTGGTTTGGTCACCGTAATCATCATACGGTCGATTGGCTGCTGTCCTGCATCGGCAATTAGTGTGATACGCGGGAACACCACTTCGGGGAAAAGGTTGGTCTGCATGCGGGTGTAGGCGAAAACGCCCGCCATGGTTAAAAGCAGGCCTACGAAAAGGATTGGCTTTTTGAATATTTCAAAATAATTTTTACGCTCCATGGATAGGGCCGGTTATCGGTTCTGCTTTAAAAAAGAGTGGGATCAATTCAAAATATGTCCTGGCGAGCGCATAGCCTAAAACTGGGCTTATCAAGAGAGGCACAAGGACATCTGAGGGGAAGTGGACGCCAAGGTACACCCTGCTATACGCGACAGACAATGCCCATAAAAACACAATAGGGATCAGCCAGCCTAGCTTTTTTCGGACTGTAAAAAACAGGTAAAAGGCGAAAGCGAAAACGTTCATCGCATGGGAGGAAACAAAACCGTAGCTTCCTCCGTGATAATTGTTGACATAGTGAAGCATCGAATTGAGGCCCGGAGTATGGCTTGGACGAAGGCGATGAAAAAGCGGTTTGATTAAAGACGACGCGAGCTGATCACTAATGATGATCACAAGCACAGCGACCGCAATGTGGATCAACGCCCTTTTTTTTAGTTTAAATGCCAAAACAGCAATTATCAAAATATAGAAGGGAACCCATGTGAATTTTCCGCTGACCATCCACATGATTTGATCAAGTGCCTGCGTGTGGGCTTGGTTAATTTTGATTAGCCACGCAGTATCCAGGTAATGAAATAGGTCCATCATTTCCAGCAATTTTCAAAGTTT
The DNA here is from genome assembly GCF_005860805.1 of Dyadobacter luticola. GTDB lineage: Bacteria > Bacteroidota > Bacteroidia > Cytophagales > Spirosomataceae > Dyadobacter > Dyadobacter luticola. Next base: position 1,833,676 of record NZ_VCEJ01000004.1, read on the forward strand.
TGAACCTTCATTTTACTATACTGATCAGTGCAGTATCGGGCAGGCCGTAGCCTCCCGAGCGAATAATCCTGTCCGATGGGGTGAATTTTGGAGAAACAACCTCTATATTTTTGGTATCCCTGTTCCCAATCCGCACACCCACCTTTATTGCGGTGCTATCATTGATTAGCTTCATTACCCAATATTCTTTCATCATCTCATCGCTTTGTACTGCTGATTTTGGAATGAGTTGCTGACTGCTGGCCTTTGATTGGCTGACTTTTACTTTTACGATCATGTTTTCTGGTAAAAATAAATTTTGAGAAGAGGTGGCCAGAATTGTCTGGGTTTGGGCCAGCACATTCATTGAAGTTAGCGCCTTTGTAAAGTGGGCATTAAAACTGCTGTTATCAGGAAGGGTAATTGTACAATTTGTGCCGGTTTTGGCATATGTAGCATATTCAAATGGCACATTCACCTGGAAAGCCAGGTCGCTGCTTTCAGCAATAGTACATAGCGGACTGCCTTCAAGTACATAGTCGCCAGGCTGCTGCTTGTCAAGCGTGCTGATAATACCCGAAGCAGAGGCTCTGACCTTGATAATACCAAAGCCCGCCAATGTTGAGTCAATCTTCGCCGGATCATTGCCCAGTGCGCGGCTTTCTTTGGATTGGAGGATATACATGACGTCACCTTTGGTCACCCGGTCACCTAATTTGATGTTTACGCCGTTGATAAAGGCCGGAATTGGTGCGGTAACTATATTTCGTTTAAGGTAAACGGTAGTGCCAAAAAGTGTCAACGCATCATCAACAGAGCCCTGGCCCATGTGGGTGATCTCGACCGGAGTCTTTGGCGTCAATTCGATTGGCGTTTGCGTCTCGCTGGTAGTTCCGCAACTCGCCAAAAGGCAAACAGAGGATGCGGACAAGATGTAAAAAAGGATAGTTTTCATTTTAAATAGGATAGTTTGGCCTACCAGTTCCAATAGTTGTACGCATTGATTAGCACCTGTTTTTGTGCGGTCAGCAATGCCAGGTCCCGCTGGGCTGTCGCCATATTTTTCAAAGTGGTCAAATAGATGACGATCGATAGCTGACCGGTGAGGATCTCTTTCTTGTATGTGTTAAGCAACGTGTTATATTCGGCTAACTGTTCGCTGGCAAGGTTCTCCCGCTCATTGTACGAAGCAAGCTCAGACAGGAATTTCGCTTTCCTTACGGAGTTCTGATTAATGAAATTTTGCCGGTTGAATGACACTGAGCCCAAAAGTATTTGCGTCTTTTTGCGGGTAAAAACTTTTTGATGCCCGTCAAACAAAGGGTAAACCAGGCTCAGGCCAGCACTGGCGCCAAGCCTTTGGGGAATTGTGGGCGCATAAATGGCATTGAGGCCTGCACTGGCAAAAAGGTTTAGCTGAGGTTTGTATTTAAGCTCAAACACAGTTTGGGACGAAGCCAAACTCGCGCTATCCAGGTCATATTTGGCCAGGAATAGAGAGTGGGCCGGTGCTGCATTCAATTGCAGATCGGCGGGAACTAGATCTATCAGGGTTGTATCATTAATCCCGCTCAAAATATTCAGGTCCATCAGATCCCTGCGATAAGATGCTCTATATGTTGCCAGCAACGATTGGGTACTCGTATATTCGATATTTAAAAGACTAAGGTCAGACCGTTTGTAGATGCCTGGCTCTACCAGTTTTGCTACAATTGCCTTTTGCCTGAGGAGCAATTGGCCCATCTGGTCCACATACCGGATTTGCTGTAAATCCTGCTGGCAGAGAATGAACTGGTCGGTAATTAATTTTTCAATATCATGACCGGAGATTGCAGCCAGATTGCGGTTAATCTGTGCATTGACCTGGAACTGTTCACCAGCAATTCTGGCGCGGGATTTATTGAAGAGCGGCTGCGTAAGAGACAGCTGTGCGATGTATTGACCTCCATTCGATGCGCCAAGATCATAACCAATGTAATTAGCGGCGCCGTTTGAATTTGGTTCGAAACGGGTTGTGCCCTCGTTCGTAGAAATGACCGGTGCAAAGAGATATGTTGCTGTAACAGCAATTTGCGGTTTGGTGTAGAAAGCTTTAAGGCGATCAACTTCTGCCAAATTTGCCTCGGCGAGGTTATTATTATCGTTAATCAGCGGGCTATTTTGTTGCGCATGACTAATGTAAGAACCGAGGTCACGTTGGGCCAGCACCTGGCCCAACGTGATGATAAGCAATGCGAAACAAACTTCACAGAATCGTAAGAGTGGCTGTATCTGCGGCGAGATCTTTGTTGTCATTCGCGAGTTTTTTATAAATCACTCGCAAATTTTGAAGGCAATTTTGAGGAATTTCTGTATTGCCGTCAGCACGCGGATGAAAGAAATCATCACAGTTCACGCTAAATAGAGGCTGGGGCAAAACTGATTTGCTTGTTCAAACTACTATCTGCGAAATGAAAAAGGCTAGGAATAATCCTAGCCAGTAAAAGTTACATTCACTAAAAGCAGTCATAAGCTAATCGCCTTTTTTGTGCTTATGTTCTTTCAAAGAAGGCGTATTGCCTTGTATTTCTTTATTATCCCGCTGCCTTTTGTCTGGCTCTCCCGTCGACTTGGCAACTTTTTTAGGTCCTGTCTTGATTCCCATGTCTATTATAGTGTTAAGTTCAAATTAATACTTTTCAAAAGTCAAAAAAGCTATGCCATTGATCTTCAATGGGATTATGTCAATTGTGTCACCAGCCATAAATATCAATTTCTTCCATCATAGGTCCTTAATTTGCTCCATTAATCGGGTCATTGTCTCAATTAGCAGAGATTTATCCCTTTCCTCGACAGTATAGCTTTTCACCCGCAAACTGCTGTGAGAAATGTCTTCTCGATGTGGCGTGGATAGATGTGGAGCGACCGATTGAAAAACAGCTGATAAGGAGCGTGCTGATATGATATTTGATAAGTCGGCGGCTTTTAAAAAAAGTGAAAGTTGATCAACGGTAAGATTACACATGATCTTATCTGAGGTCTTTCTTTCATAGTTTTTACCAGTTTTCGATGGTTGTACATCTACCCGAGTCATTTCTGCTGAGCATGATTTTGATTGGAAATCGATTTCCTCAATGAACCAGGCATTAATAGTCAGGCTCAGGTCGTCGAAGTGATTGTCGAAAATGATGTCTTTCATGACAGGAATCTGATTGAAGATTTTCTGTAAAAGGGCAAGTTTTTGGGTGTCTTGCGAGGAATTGCAAGAGTGTTTCAGTATGTCGGAGAATTTGGAAGTCAGATACTTTACAAACAATGGAGAGTTGAAATTTCTCTCAATCAGGACCATTTCCAGATGGTCGAATGCTTCGGGCATTTCCAGGAGATCAATTGAGTGAGTGACCGCATGACTTACGCTGGCCCAATAGTCAAGCTTACGCATTGTGATCTCGCCAGCCCGATGATCAACGAAAATATCACTGAATGATCGAATCACCAGCTCCGATAGTCCGGGATTATTTTTCATGATGTCGCGATTTTCCAGGTTGCGTAAATCATGCTTCTGAGAATCAATACTGACCATATTCAGTGGTGTATCCCGATCCACAAGATTTTTGTAACGCTGTACGATAAACGCAGATACTTCACTGAGGCAAGAAAAGACGCTTTGCAGTGCGAGCCGGAAATTGTCAGCTTGGGTAGGGAGTCGATTTAGATTATCGCTGGCAATTCTCATCAAGTTCAGCGATGCAGAAAGGTAGTGGTTAACTGACTTTCTGATTTGCCTGTTTTTCTGTTCTTGAAATACGAAGTGTTTGAATAAACGGATAAGCCTCTTCTCTTCCTTGGCAGCCTTGTCCACGATCGCAATCGATTGATCGTTGTCCAAATTCTCCGGCTTTGTTCTCTGCGGATCAAGCTCATTAACCATCTGGTCTAGCCATTCCAAAGCATACTCCTGTCCCATACAGTATTTGTTAGTTCACCACTAAGTGTCTGGGACAAAACTCTGGAATTTGGGTGATGAAATAAATACGAGAAAACTACTATTTAAATGCTTCAAGCCTACGCAAAAAGACGCAAATCGACTACGCAAAAACACGTATTTCGGCCTCAACTGCATGAATTAGCCGTTTTCCCAAATTTCCAATCGATTGAGTAATTCAACTCGATTTGAGACACCAAGCTTCTCAAACACATTTTGGATATGCTTGCTAACCGTACGCTCCGAAATATAAAGTTCGTCGGCAATCAGCTTATAGGTCTTGCCACTGCGTACCTGGCGAACGATATCCTTCTCACGCGCTGTGAGCCCAACTGTGCCAAGATTGATCTCAAAGCGTTGGGAAGGCGATATGCCAGTTGCTTCTAATTGACGGATCATTTGCTCAATAAGATCAAGCTTGGACAAGGATTCATTGCCATTTGCACTCGCCAATTTTAACAACTTATCGTATTCTTGTCGACTTTCACGGATTGAGCGCCGGATAAATAATACCGTTATGACAATGAAGCCTACGTTGGTAAGAAGTGCTTCGGGGACTTGATGGATTCTGAAAAATGCGAAGAACGGAAGCGATGCCCATGGAACAACCGCGAGATATACGGCTGTCACCTCGAAGAATCTCCGATCTTGAATGTCCTTTTTATATTTCGCCTGGATTGACTGTTGAATCAGGAAAAGAAGGATCAGCGCATATCCGGCCGGTATCACCATACCGTAGTTTATGGCTGTATCTATGTTTCCATCGAATAAGAACTTGCCAGGAAAAATTATCGCGAAGGGCAGTAAGATAAATAGCGGAACGCCGTATAATGCGTGCCATCGCAACCGCGCGAGCTCAAAAGCTTTGTAGAAATAGTAAGGGAAATATGCACCCATGAGGAAACCCATCCCATAAGCGATTGCGTACTGGACAACCAGCGAAGGTGATGGCAGGTTTGGGTCAGGAAAGAAGCCACTCGCAATATTTTTAAGAATCAGGAAGAATAGCAACCCTACATAATAAAGCCTGTGCTTATCCTGCGGATGACCTAGATAATAGAAAATCTGGTACACGAACATAATGAGTTCGAGTATGATAAATATAAGCGTGACAATGTGCATGTCCGTTCCACCAACCCGCATCTCTATTGACCATTTCTAATGAGAAAAAGATTATATCCAAAGTTTAATTGATTATAGACATCGAGTCCAAACTTCTTATACCAAGGCAGATTTTTCATCGTCGATGTCTCCAAATAGACTGGTCTTTTCATCCGCTCAGACTCGGCGAGAAGCTCAGACATTAGCTGTTCTCCGACACCATTGTTTTGCATAGATGGCTGCACGCCAATAAACCATAGATAGTATATTGGGTGTGCTGGATAGTTCTTGGAAATTTCCTTCTCCCGATTGATTGCTCTTGAAATGTTACCAAATCCGATTCCCGTAAGAATGAGTTTTACCTCTAACCACAGCGATTTTAATGTAGTCTTTTTTCGCTCCGGGAAGGAAATCAATGCGCAACCGCTCTTATCGTCCGATAAGTAAACCTTCCCAAACATCCTGCAAGTTTCATAAGAATACTCCATCAGCGCACGGATTCTTTTAAGCCGCTTGTTGTCCGCAGGAATGAGATAGTTAACACTTTGATTGTCCTGGAAAGACTCTGTAAGGATGCTGACAATGAGCCCCTTGTCTTCTGAAGTTGCCTCTTTCATAGTATAAAAATTGGTGTAAATTAATATCCTATTTTTAAGAAGAGGGACTGCAAACTACGTAAATAACAATCAAAGTAAGTTATAGTTATTAGAAAAATATTAGAAGAAATTTTGAAAAAACTAGACGGATTTATCTATTCTGTTGATTTTAAGCAGTATTCATTTTGTCCAATTCTTGGCTTTGTAAAACAAGTTGCTTTAATTCTTGGCCTTATTAATAATTAGGTGGCGGAGCTCAGAATCTTCGGCAATCCGATTGATCTCACTCTCCGCAATTCGTTCAACATCCTGCTTGATTTGCCGATAATTATGTTGGACAATGGATGAGTCAACCTTTCTAACTGTGGGTAATTCGGACTGATAATTATTACCAGCGAATGGATTTTCCGTATTTGTAAATTGTGAGTGAAATCCTTTTAAATCAATCCGCTCATTGGGATTGTCAGCAACAAAACCTACAAATTCGCCAGAGCTTAAGGACGATATAGTCGAGGGTGGAATCGCAGCATCAAGCTGCTGAGACTTGCTGACCGAAGTATCGGTTCTATTGATAGACAAACTTGTTCGTCCCTGCAGGATTTTACCAAATCGTTCCGACAGTTGCTTCGCGGTTTCCCCACTCACTTGCCCACTAATAATGTTACCAGTGATATTCATAATTACTTCTGCGTAGTCTTTCCCATAATCTTTTTTCAGCTGGCTGAAATCCTGGATACCAATTGTCGTTGCGACTTTGTTGGACCTGGCGGTAGCTATAAGCGTATCCATACTGTTGAGGTATATAGTAGGGAACTCGTCGAAAATCAAGCTGCTTTTAGATTTATTGGGCTGGTTTACCAGCTTGACTAATCGGGTGATATACAGGGACAGTACTGCTCCGTAGACCTGTATTTTCTGCGGGTTGTTACCCATGCAGACAATTTTTGGAGCGTCAGGATCATTGATATCCATGGTGAAATCATTGCCTGATAACACATAGTAAAGCTGCGGCGATGCCAGGCGTGCGAGGGCAATTTTCGTAGATCCGATCTGGCCTTCGAGCTGTTGCATTGCCTCATTTTCGTATGCAGTAATGAAAGGATTGATCAATACTTCAATCTCACTATCCGCCCGTAGGATCGTAAAGAGACGGTCGTAATCTAACTGCATAAGCTCGATGACATGAGGCAAAGAACAGAATTCGCCGTCACGATAACGGCACAAAAACCAGATGACCGCTGTCATAAAGTTGATAGACGATTCGACAAAGAAATCGCCTTGGCGCTTGATCCATTCCCGGTTCAATCCCATCAAAATAGTGCGTGCTGATTCAACTGCATCGGTGATGTCAAACATGCTCTCAGGACTCAATGGGTTGCACCTATGGCTACGTGACAGATCATCGAAATTGATTGTATAAAAAGCCGGCTCGGTCGGAAAACTAGACTTGTGTTTGATCCACGCATTGTATGCTAGCAGGGTCAAATCACTGTATTTGAAATCGTAGACAAACATGGAAAAGCCTTTTTCGATGTGTTGAGCGATCACATGCCGAAAAACAAAAAATGTCTTTCCAGACCCTGGCGATCCGCTAACCAACACCCCCCGAAAGGGATTAATGATATTGATCCAGCTCTGCCGTCTTTTGCCCTTGTGACGGTATTCTGCCGGAAGGTTGATCGAGTATTCGTTTTCTAGAAGTTGTTCAAATTGCGGAAAACTTTCATTGTCTTTATTAAAAATGTCGCTGCTCAAACGGGCCGTAATCAGTCGCGAAAACTGGCTGCCTCCTGACAATATCAGCAGAAAACCAATCGCGGTGCTAATCATATATAGAACTGATTTCAACTGCACCTCCACAGCTGTTTTAAGTATGATCACACTTAATAAATAGACGGCCAGCCCAGACAAAACCTTGATCAATGCAGGCTTAGCACGAATATCTTCGCCCTTTTTTCCTTTCACTCCAACAAGCGAAATGATTAAAAAAATGAGCGCAAGAATCTTCGTTTTGCCAAATGATGAGAAAAGTCCTGCGGCCAAAATTTTATCCAAAATCCGATCGGAGATCGAATATGTCAGATGCCAGTGTTGAAAAGCCTGGTAGCAGAAATAGTAAAAATGCAATGCAAGAATTAGTATGCTGATCATGCGCGTCATGTCAGTTATTTTGCGAAGACTTATGTCATTTTCGCCAGTGTTGGATGCCATGTTGGAAGTCGTTTAGAGTGATTGAGAAAAGCCCTTTTTCTTTTTTCGCTTGTTGCCACGAAGACTCGAAGGCGTAAAACCATCTTGTTTTACAGGGTCAAAAAGTGAATCTTGTTCGTTCTGGATTGCCTTATCGCTTCCCTGATCTGTGGCAATCACTGCAACATTTCGGGAGTTTACAATCTGACCTTGGCGAGTTGATTCGCTTCCTATTTGCTGAGACTGCAAACCCTGGCTAAGGGCCAGAGCATCCAAGCTCACACAGCGTTCCTGGATGGCCTTCGCACTGTAATTCTTCCCGAGAGAACTCCCGTTAAATACTGCCTTTGAGCGGTGATCAACATAGGTTATACCATACATCAGACCGGTTTCATTCTTTCTGAGGATGGTGTCGATTCCATCTCGTTCGAGAATATTTATTAGGCGATCCAGTGTTACATTCGACTTTCCATACAGTGTGAAATCAATCGCGTTTTTGACTCTTAGCTTGTCTGTTTGCCGCAATTGATCGTTAGCTTCAAACCTGTCAAGCAGGTATTTTAATGTCGGTTTTTGATGAAAGTCGCTAGCCTTTATAGGCACACCGACCCGTTCGCCCTTTGCATTCAGCAGCCGGTAGTGAAGCCCACCTTTCTTGAAAGTTCTGGACTCTTCATTTCCGCGATCTGCCGCCACATTGTAGCGGTTCAAGACGGCATTTAGCTCGGGAATGGAAGTGAATTTATATTTGCCGATAACTCCAGAAAGCACGTTTGAAATTGCCCTTTTGGTCTCAACCTTGCCATAATTCGCGCCGACCAAAGCAGGTTTCAAATGTTCAGATTGCTGTTGCTTTTTGCTTGAAGCCTTCACCAAATAGAAGTCGTTTTCAATCTCTTTCCTGGCCCTTTCTGATTGGTTACGCCCGATGTTTTGCGTTTCAATCCGGCTTCCATCATGTGCAACTTTCACGGAGACGATGTGGATATGGGGATGACCGGCATCATGATGTTGGTATACTAAAAACGGCTGGTCACCGAACCCAATCTTCTCCATATAGGATTGCGAAATCTCCTTCAATAGAGACTTCGAGTGCTGTTCAGACGGATCAAAATTTAGGGAAATATGAACGCTATTTCGTACCACATTGGTGTTCAACGCAGCCAGTTTTAAGAGCATATTTAGACGCTGTTGCTCGCTCAGATTGGCGGCATCATCCGGGTAGTTTCCGGCCATAATACACTCTGCCAGGCCCTCCTTTAACTTATTCTCATTGTAGTAAAAAGTACTGCGGATCGACGCTCCCGTCTTTATGATTGCAACCATATTTTCGAGGCTTTACTGATGTAAATATTGATCTCATTCACCAGCTCGATCAGGCGATTTTTATCACCCTCGTAGGTTTCCAACCAGCTGCTGAAGTCAGCAATTTTAGATAGTGCATGTAGCCGTTTGACGGCTTGATTGAGGTTATTTCCAGCCGTACTCAGATCGCGACGGAGGCGCGTCAGTTCAACCATCACCTCGTCAAATAACTGATTCCGGTGGTTGACGATAACCGGCTCGGAAAGCAATACTTTCCTTGCGTACTCGCTTGTCCTCCGGCATGTTGTTCTTTGCACTTTCCGAAGAAGCTGCTGAAACTCATCTGGCGTTAAGCGGACATTCAGCATCTTGATTCGATTGTTGTTGTCTTTCTTCATCACACTATCATTTTCACGTTTCGACATTCATTTTTCATTCAATCCCGCCAACGACTCCGGAGTGTTTAAGCGGGCCAGATCCTTAGTTTGTAAAACAAACTGACATCTGGCCGATTGCGGATAAGAGGCAATCATTTCAGCCTTTTGACAAGTCGCCGTTGATATTTTCTTCAATGAAGAACTTCAATGTTAGCGGAGTCAGGTGATGCTGATCAGCCAATCGTTGAGATCATTGAAGCCGTCATATAGCAAGCTGGCGTCGTTGTACTTTTCACTGATCGCTTTCGCCGCCGCACTGCATCTGATACCCGCTTTGTCCCGATCGAGGTAAAGGTTAATTTGCTCATGACGTTCGAGAAACGGGCGCGACCTTTCAAAGAGGGAAATGGAATTCAGGACTACATGGTTTTCGGGAACTTCGACCGTCTGGGTCATGATGGTCTTGTACGATAAAAAATCAAACATCCCTTCGAACACTGAGACAGTCGTGGCACCAACATCAATGGTGGTTATGTCTTTCGGACTGCTCGCAAGCTTTGTAAATGAGTTGCGCAGCTCGTAACCACCTGAATCATTCTGCAAGCCCAAGGCAAAATTCCTCCGGTCACCGACTCGGTAATTCACCTGCCTGCAATATCGCTTGGCTATTTCTTCAAACACACATCTTGACGAGATGTAACTGATTAGCGATTCACTGCTTAAAGTCGCCGTCGATAAAATTTCCAGTGGACTTTTAGTAACATGCATCACCCTTGGAACAGGTCTCGGTCGTGGCTTGTGAAAGGATAGATAATCCGAAAATAGATTGACCACTTCGCGGACGGTACACTGATAAAACAGTATTGCAAAATCGACAAGGTTCCCACCGCTACCCAGCCCATGATCATACCATCGATTAAGATTTCTGTTGACCTTGAATGAGGCAGTTCGCTCACTTCTAAATGGCGAAAAATACCAATGGTCGACATTTCTGATTTTGTCTGGCTCGAACCCGAGCTCCAATAAATAATCCACAATGTCCAGTTCCTTGATTTGGGCCAAGGTCAAAAGCCCACCATTTCCCCTCGTTCTTTCCCTCATTTTGCTCAGTGTTTTGTTTCGTGACAGCGAAAGTAAGGAGCTTGAAAGTCAGACACCTATCCTAGGTAAATTCTCCTTAGGATCGTTTCAAGGGCAATTGGTAGCTTTGTACAGTTCCAATTCTAACTTAAAAAAGACATGATGAACGTGAAAGATTTGACCAGTGTGTATGATACCATCATGAGTATCCCCGGAATGAATGACCAAATCAAAATTGATTTGAAAATCAGCAGGCGGAATGTTTTGCTGCTGACCCAGGCAATTAGAAGGGCGCTTAGAATTCCTGGTGATGAAAGCAATCCCGACTTGATCGACATAGCTTCAAGTGAGTCGAAGGATGAACTGCTTGCCTTGTCAGCCGATTGTCTGCAAAAGTCTGGTCTAGTGGACTTGAATGACCGGCTCGCAAAGTTGTAAGAAATTTTCAAGTTATAAAGGCCACTCAGTCAGACGATAACATCTCGAACCAATATTTAGGTCTGCATAATTTCGTACAGCCACTTGAATTTAAGACGCCATTTGGATATTTTTGGAATCATTCGATTGATACTTAAAATATCTCAACTGCTCATTCATCAACAAACCGACTTTTCGCTATGACCACCAAATTCCCAATGACTACGCGAGAACTTTATCATAGCGTAGGACTTTCAACTTCTGACATTACCAAGATTGACGATCCAACATTTGTATGGGTGATTGCCACATTCGCTAAAAGGTTAGGCGAACCGCCGGCTGCATTTTCTGATTTCGGTTGCGCTCTTAATTTGGTTAAGCGTGTGAATGCATTTGTAGAAGGTGGAGTTGGGCTCAGGCCAATTTTAAAATCCTCAAACAAGCTCAAAACGGACAGGTACAAACGATTAGTTGACGTTGGCTTAACACCGTACATGATTAACTTTAACATTAATCGAAACGGCATTGAACTGGTAGATGACCTTGGCGCCGACCTTGATGAACTAAGTGTAGATAAGTTGATGCATAATTTGAATAGGATTGGCGGGACAGCGTCAGCTGATCTGGGCGATAATCTTCACGGGACATTTTGGGCACCTAATGGACACCTCGCAATCAAAAAGGCCAGAGTATTTAAAGCTGTATTAGATTCTTTAAAAGCCAAAGGACAAGTCGACCTTGTTTAAGACCAGAATTACCTTGCGGGACCAAAGTTGTAATTATTAGAAATAAACCGCTAAATCTAATTATGAGCGCAGATATAAAACTGAACATTACACCGTTCCTGGTAGTCACCGATGCTTCGGACGCATCTGCTTTTTACGAAGCGGCATTTGATGCTGCTATGTTGGAAAAGTATACCAACGATGGTAGAACAAATGCGAGAATTGCAATAGGAAATGCAGACTTCTGGATTGGGGATGAGGAACCGGAATTTGACAATCTTAGTCCAGCAACAATAGGAGGATCGCCTGTTCGAATGATTTTGACAACTTCCGATCCCGACACAATATTCGCCAATGCATTGAAGGCCGGAGCTACGCAAATTTGTCCTGTCACGGTTGAAGAAGATTGGAAGATTGGGAAGCTCAAAGATCCGTTTGGGCACATTTGGGAAATTGGATGTCCTCTTCACTAAAAAAGCGAATGGCAGATAAACCCTCTTACCTGGATTTCAATAATCAAGCTTACGAGTGGAAGCCTGATATCGACTACAAAAAACAGCCGGAACTTTATCGGGTTGGCAAAGGTGAGCAAGGTGTATTGATATGTGAACCATACAAATCCGAAATAGGAACACATTGGCGATTCAAAACAAAGGCAATTGCCGAGGAAAGCAGCAACAAAATTTCCGAACTGTTCCTAGCTTACATGGATCAACATGATTTTGTAGGCGCAGATATGGCACGCAAATATTTACAAATGGGATTTACCAGGGCGCGGCGTTACGCCAATTATAAGGGAGGAAAGAAATACGATAAGGACAACGATTATGCACTTCTTAAAAAAGGCAGTGGGCAGCAAGAAAAAGCAGAAGCTGCTGCTGTATTCTATTCCAAGTGGAAGCAGGCAGAAAGTAATATCGAATATGCTCAGATGAAAAAAGACTGGAAAGCGAGGTTGGGCTGATCTCACTTACTTTTAGCTTCGAACGCTATTTGAATTAATTAATTCGAACAAGATTCACTCTTTTCAAAAATGACAATGTGTTTTCGAAATCATAGTATTTATTAATTAACAGTTCAACCTGATATTTAACCGGCAGATACTCGCCCCATTTCGAGAAAGCAATTGACGAAGGATTCGCCTCTAAGTCATCCGCAATGTGTGTGCGTAAATCAGGGAGAAGACCTACAGAGAGCTTGAAAATTGTAGGCAGCTCCTGTGAAAGTTCTCGGAATGTAAAACTGGTATCTGAATCTTCATACGCGAAATCTAAATTCAGCTTGCGGAAAAAGAAAGCCAAGGTTCTGTTTACGAGCGTGCTTTGAAATGCGTATAGCTGTACAACATTGTCTTTATATAGAACCGGTCTGTCGTCTTCGAGGCATTCGATGGTAAATCCGGAAAAGTCCCTACGCAACTGGCGTAACGCCTCCGAAGCATCATCAACCATTCCACTTGGCTCGCGCTTTTCAAATAAAACTTCCAACATCCTTTCGCGAATCTTTGAATGCACTGCACCGCCACTTCCGGAAAATACTGGCTTTTTACCGTCGCTCGCTGGTACTACACTGATTTTCGCGGCCTTATGATCAATGTCAATGATCTTCCAGATTTTGGCAGCCAACAGAATATTTTCGTTTACTTCCAACTGAGGAGAAAAAGGCATTTCTCCAATCGGCCTTTCCTGGTGAAGAATTTTGTACGCAGGCTCAGTTTTGAATACAGTGTAAAAATCTTTTGAATTCACAACATATTCACCGTCTACGCCGATAATCAACTGCCCATTGATTTGCTCCAACATCTCAGTTTTCAAGAGCCAATTGACAATATCTTTAAGTTCGTGTGCTTCGATATCTAAGAATGCATGATTTGTACGGATATTCGACCAGAGCTTAGCGAAATCACATTCAGAAAATTGTTTAACATAAGCCAGCACCTGGTGAAGAAGAATATCGTACGGTTTAATTGCTGGCCTCAATGGCTCGATGTACCCTTCTCCAAATAAGTCAAGACATGCCAAAGTCTGCAGCAATGACCAGGGGTTCGTCGCATAAAAAAGAAGCTTGCTCTTTTCCCCTTCCCGTCGCCCGCTTCTTCCAAGTCTTTGTACAAGTGAAGAAATCGAATGGACTGAATCGATCTGCACAACCATATCCACGGAACCAATATCAATCCCTAGTTCTAGCGTTGAAGTGCAGGCAATGGAAAATGGATATCTGACATTCGTCTTGGCGAATGTTTCGATGTATTCTCTTAGCTCTCTGTGAATGGAAGAATGATGCGAAAAATAATAAGGATGCCCCTTCACGCTCTCAGATCGCTTTTTAAGCTTGACGGCCACTTCTTCACACCGGCTTCTGCTATTAGGAAAAATTAAGACTTTCTGATCTTTGGTCTCGAGATAAAGATTGTTCAGCAAATCGCTTGGCAAATCCGGCCCTACGGCAGCATAGTACCTAAGATTAACCTCTATTTCTTTCGCTGCCTTGTCAAGCAATATTTTTGTGTTTGCCTCATCCCCCGTCATACTTTTTACCAGACCATAATTGAGCTCTCCGATTGTTGCCGAAAGTCCAATTATCAATGCTTTTCCGACATTAAACGGTTTAAGTCGGGCAAGTATGGATTTGAGCTGGATTCCACGATCTGCACCAAGAAAAGAATGAATCTCATCAATGACAATGTAATTAACCGCTCCGAATAGTTTTCGGACGTTTTGAGGTGCATTTGCGAGCATAGCTTCCAATGACTCGGGCGTGATAAGCAGAACGCCGCTGGGATCTTTGATAAGCTGCTCTTTCAAACTGCGGCTTGCTTCACCATGCCATTTTGTTACTCTTACATCCAAATACGAGCACAAATCTTCAATCCGCTGAAACTGATCATTGATCAGCGCAATCAGCGGCGAAATGTAAATGACCTTAACACCTGACTGGCGGAAATCTACCTTAGATAAGATTGGCAGGAAGGCTGCTTCCGTTTTGCCGGAAGCAGTCCGAGAAGCTAAGATGACATGCTCATCGGACGAAAGAATTTTCTTAATTGCCGCTGCCTGTATTGGGCGTAAATATTCCCACCGCTTGTCGCGGATGTATTTTCGGATAGGTTCAGAGAGTAGCTCAAACACGATCAGAGCTCCTCAATGTCTGCAAAGATTGATTCATCCGGGCGTTCGTCATGTATTTCAATCTCGCCAAAAAGCTTCTTCTTGTCAACACCAGGGTTTTGCCTGATGATGCTCAGAATATTCAAGAAGTCGCGTATTACCTCGCGCGGGGTTAGAAATTCCGCCGCGCCAGGCTTGTTATACAACTCCTCCATAAATTGATGAATGTCGCTATCGTCAACATCAAGTTGCACAGCGTAATGGAGGTCAAATACAGCTTTCAACTTTTTTAGAAGGACAAAAATTTCATTGTTATCCAATGGGAGAAGTCGTATCACGGGTTGGGCGAAATCGCGAATTTCCAAAGTCTCAAATTTGTTCGTCTCTAACCTGGATTTCAAAGCTTGATAGCTGAAAAGGCCGCGTCTTGGGTTTTCAAGCACTTCCTTCGTTCCCGCGAAGTTGATGAACAGATTACTGACCTTGCCCTGGAAGCAGTCATTGTAGATGGTCAAAATCTTTTCATAATTCTTCTCACGCATTACCGAAGTTGAGATCTTGTACAAATTGATCGCTTCATCCAGGTTGATCATGAATCCGGAATATCCAATGCTCACGAACAGCTTACAGAAGTTTTTGAGCATATCGTAAAAGTTCAGGTCGTGAATGATATCCCGAACGCCCAAATCCTGCCTTGCTTCCGTTCTGGTCCTATATTCACCTTTCAGCCATTTCAACGCATTGCGTCTTAGTGCATCATCTTCTTTGATGAAGCCTTCGTAGTATTTTGTGATAACCCAGCTAAAATCAAAGCCGCCGACCTCAGTAATTTCGTTGACCGTCTTAATAATATTCTGCTGAATCAGCGGGCTATGCTTCTCATCACGTATGTCGCCCAAGCTAATATTGTTGCTTGTCGCCGTCTGCATCATAATCTGCTCGATCCACTTATCTAGTAAAGTGCCTAATGCCCCACCTTCCGGTTTCGTCTGGATCGCAATGTTATCCATGATGGCTGCATATAGGGCAACCGCCTTGCCATCGTTTGCATAAAGGCGGTTATCTGGCGTGAAATCTGCGTTTGCGACGACAAACTTCTGCTTCAGTGCGACTGTATTCAATAAATGAAGCATGAAGGATTTTCCGGACCCGAAATCTCCGATCCAGAATTTGACGATGCTATGCCCATTTTTCACATCGTCCAGGGCTTTTAGAAATGCGTCGACTTCGTCTGATCGGCCGACGGTGATGTGTTGAACACCGATTTTGGGTACTACACCACCTAATAGTGAATTGATGATAGCGGTAGCTTCTTTGGGTTTTACGTTGGCAGTCATGCGGGAAATATCTGTTTATAGTAATTTTCATTGACCTCAAATCCTTCTTCAACCTCTTCGATCAAAACATCATCGAGCAGATCCATACAGCGATCGTTAATGCCGTCGATCAAGTGATTTTTAAATAATCCGTTTGTCTTGGCAAATGCCTCGATCGCCTCAAATGAAAGAGCAAACCCATTCTCTTCAAAGTTTTTCAGACACTGACGCTGAACAGGCGAAAAGTCAACATTTCCCGACTGGACATCTAATTCGGTTTTGCTTTCGATGGAAGTAATCGTAATGGTCACTTCCCCTTCCGGCGCCGATTCGGTGTGAACGAGCTGAACCGGTTCATTTTCATCTTTCAGATATTCGCTGAGAATCTCGACCGTACCAGCATGTTGCTTTTCAGCCAGTTGGACAGCATTAATGTCAAGAGCTATGTGCTTTCTCTTGGTGGCGTAAATGCCTGAAACGTCCGTCAGAGCTCGGGCAAGATCTTTCGATTTTACAAGGTTATCTACGATAGATTGAAAAGAATCTAGTTCGTTCTGCTTTGTAAACAGCTTTTTTTGAATCGTTTTATTTAGCTGCTTATTGTCGACCTGTTTAGAATTGAGATCATGCAAGATATAATGGAGATAGAACCTCAGGGATTCTAGTTTATCAAATGCTGCCAGATGTTTTGAAGACTCGTAATAGATGTTCTCTACCGACGGATTCTTCACATTCTGCCTTCCTAGCCGGTGTAAAGCTTCCAGCGAATTCTGATGGCCTATTTTATCATAATTTTCAAGTATTCTTTCAAACTCAGTTCTCCAACGAGTCGGGTTTATTTCGTTTAGTGCAATCTCCGTAACATCATCGGGCTCAACGAGTTGGCTGGATACCATTTTAATTGAGTTTTCAATCACCGGAGACAGCCGTTCATTGAAGGCTGTTCTGACTTCTTGTTCATTTGTATAGAAGTCAGCTTGAATTTTTCGTTTATGATTCCATCGTTCCCTCACCAGAAATTCCGATTTTCTATAAATTAATTGGTAGACGTCCCGCTCTACAGTCTGCTTGATCATCTTGACGTCATAGTCGGTGAAGTAAGTATTCTGCGCTCTGCGGATCTCAATATTTTTTTGGGCAAGTGCTTCAACCTCTTTGCTCAGGCTCGATGCTTCCTTCTTTAAGAAACTGTTTATTCGTTTTACTGACGCTAGGTAGAGGCGGATGATTTCAATTTCACATCCCTCAATTGAATTGAAAGCATTTGCATGATTCCAGAACTTATTAAGCCAGCCAATCTCCTGTTTTGTTAGTTCGAGCTTTTCCTTATACTTTTTGCCAAGTGCGTATTCTTCATAATCATATACAGGAGTGTGTACAGATTCACTTGGAGAATTCGGATAATAACTTGTATGATAAGAAATTGGTATAGGTTCTGGAGAAACCTCAATGATAGACTCGTCAACGAATGTTGGAAACTTCCGAACCATATTTTCGTTGCTAGATGCCGTTATTGACTTCGAGCGCTGGGCGCGCACGTCTTCCGTCGTCATATAGCGTGGAGAATTCGTTTGAACCTGCGAGGTAGGGCGATAATTTGGATTGTGGTTCAAAGGTGCTGACTTACGACTCGCTTGCTTATCAGACTTGAACAGGAAATAGAAGAAGACTACGCCGAGAATTATAAAAACAAATATCATGAGTGAGGGTTTGTTGATCTAAGTTAGAAATAGTTAGCGAAAATTTTCACGATCGTCTTTTTGCATGCAAGGCGTCTGAATCTGACTTCCGAACGAGTCATGCCCACAGGTAGTGCCAAATGCGTCAAATCACTGCCGCAAGTGGATTCACAGTTCAAGTGAGCATGTTGAAAACCGTTTAATAAGTTATCCCAATTTGTAGAAGTAGGTTGCGCAATAAAATCACTTGTTGCTCAAACCCAACTCAACCTCCCATGCTCGACACCTCTTATTTCAACACTTACGACAGTGGATCATTCCGCCAATTCTGCGGGCCGGCTCAGGTTCACAAAGATTTAAACACCCTTTACGGGCTAATCTCTGGCATTCAAGCAGACGGCCATATTAATGACAACGAGATTGAAATGCTCCGCGCGTGGATCAGCTCTGTTTCCAGCTTGCAGGCCAAGGCTCCCTACAACAAGTTTGTCGCCAAGATCAATGCCGTTATCAGCGATGGCGTTGTCACAGAGGAAGAGGCTGAGGATTTGATCTGGCTTTGCAAGAATTATCTGGATTACAACCGGAATCCATATTATGATGTGATCACATCTTCCACGCAACAACTTGGCGGGTTTCTAGCTGGGATCTCTGCGGACCAAACGATCAACATTGAGGAGCTTACTGCTTTGGGCAATTGGACTTCCAACAATGCGCTCATGTTTAAGACCTGGCCATTTGATACCCTGCTACCGGCCATTGAGCGCATTCAAGCAGAGCGACAGTTATCGGCTGACGATCACAGCGAGTTGCTTACATTCTGCCAATCCATTACCTCCATCAGACCAACCGAACAAGAGAAGGTCACCGTCCCTGTCAAGCTTGCCGAGCAGCAGGTTTCAATCCTGATCCAGGAATACAGCTTCTGCTTTACCGGAGAGTCTTCGAGGTATTCGCGGAAGGAACTGGCGCAGATTGTTGAAATGTACGGAGGCATTGCCGCCGACTCGGTGACTGCAAAGCTTCACTACCTGGTGATCTGCGACGTACGGAACCCTGCCTGGGCATTTGAAATGTACGGACGTAAGGTGGAGAAGGCTATGAATATGAAGAAGAAAGGTGCCGGGCCGGAAGTGGTTTTTGAGGAGGATTTGTTTGCCTCTTTAACTCCTTTTGGTTTTACTCATAAATAAGCCGATTCCATAAACCCCAAACAAGTGTATAATCCATCTCGCAACTAAAATGGCAGAATTAACTACAATTGAACTTGATAATTACACTGTCGATAGGCGTCCGAGTATTAAAGAAGCTGATAGGGTTAAGTTATGGGTGAGATCCGGTGGTAGATGCGCATACTGCAACAAGTATCTCTTGGATTTAGTGTATGGGGTAAATGTCGGAGAAATGGCCCATATCGTTGGCTGGACTAAGAAAGCAAATTCACCGCGAGGAGAGGCTGACACGCCCTTGAATGAAAGGAATTTGGTTGAGAACTTGATTTTGCTTTGTGCTGAGCATCACAAAATAGCGGATTCAAAAGAAGCGATTGAGGTCTTTACTGTTGACAGATTAGCTCTATTAAAGAAAAATCACGAAGCGCGGATTTTCCGCTTAACGAATCTCAAAGATGATTCGGAATCTGTCGTGATAAGGCTGCTAGGAAACATCCGTGGTGCAACCGTTGAATTGTCACAACAGAGAGCAATGGTCGACTTACTTGATTGTGACAATAAATTTGCACACTTCCTCGACAGTTTCGATAAGCAAGGTGTCGAAATTGATCTGACGACCTTGCCAGAGCCAGAAGAGAATTGGCATAACTACTGGGCAATGGGTAAGCTCATTATAGATAATGCCTTTCACATAATTATAGAAGGAGTTAAAAAAGGCAGAATTCGCCATCTATCCGTTTTCGCCTTTTCAAGAATTCCGTTATTAGTCTATTTAGGATATAAATTAGATGATAAAATTCCGACACTGCTTTTCCAGAAACATCGGGGCAACACGGAAAGTTGGGTTTGGCCAGAAGATGGCGATGATATTGAATTCGAAGCTATTCAAACACAAAATTCATCTAGCTCCAATGTTAGCTTGGTTCTGAACATAAGTGGTACGATTGAGTTATCAACAGTTCCCGATTCAGACGACCAAAATATTTATGTCCTTCGCCCAAAAAATGTCTTACCAACTCGGGATACAGTGAGAAAGCGTCAATCTCTCGAGAATTTCACTAAGACCTACCATGATTTTCTAAGCCAGATTGAAGTTGATCATAAATCTTGCTTAGAAATCAGGCTATTTTTGGCTGTGCCTCTCACCGTCGCAGTTGTGTGTGGAAGAGGCATAATGCGTAATGTGCATCCCTCTCTCACAATTTGGGATTATAACGGCCAGACATATGCACCAGCACTAACCATCAACTCTCGTGAAACTAACTAACTACTTCAAACACTTTCTTGAAAATGAAGTGAATCTTAATTCCACCAGGATTGACACCTTGGACGATCGAACTGAGGCGATCACCAATTTTCTAAAAACCTCGCAACAATTCAAGGACAAGTTCTTGGATGTGATTCCGCAGGGATCATACGCCCATAAAACAATAATCAAGCCCGTAAAATCGACCGATGAGTATGACGCGGACGTTTTACTTTTCATCGAAGAGTTCGAAGATTGGAACGCGTGCGACTATGTTAATAATCTCTACAAAACATTTAAAGGAAGTATCTACGAAGACAAGGTAAGTCGGAAAACGCGCTGTGTGACCGTAAAGTATGCAAATGATTTTCACCTTGATATTGTTCCTTACTTGGAAAGGCACAGTGAAAAATATGTGACAAATCGCCACGAAGATCTATTTGAACTAACTGATCCTGAAAAATTTACAGAATGGCTTGATGATAAAAACCGAATTACAAAACACCACTTTGTCAAAGTTGTCCGTCTGATTAAGTTTTTGCGGGATTACAAGCGAACGTTCAGCATTAAATCCATCATTCTAAGCACGTTACTCGGCCAACAGGTTAACGACGTTGCTCTTCTGGAGGATCCTAAATGTTATGAAGATGTCCCAACAGCTTTGTATACAATACTTCGTAAGCTAAGTTCTTATGTGCAAAGTAATTATTACATGCCGACCATTTCTGATCCTGGGGACACGGGCGAAAACTTTGGAGATCGATGGAATCAAGATGGTTGGTTAGTATTTCGAAGCAAGATCATCGATTATTCTGAAAAAGTATCCGATGCATACGAAGAGGCTGATCAGGACAAAAGTCTTTCTAAATGGCAAAAAGTGTTTGGAGAGGATTTCAAAAAGCCAGATGAGAAACGAAGTTCGGAACGGAGAATGTCCGACGGCAGCATCGTTAATTACGCGGACACTGAGCAACATCTTGCTGACCTGGGCATAAAAGAGCAAATCAACTCTTCTTTTTTCGTTCAAATTTTGGGAAGAGTTTCAAAGAAAGCCGGATTTATGGACTTCAAACTGGCAAGTAGAGGAAGCAGGGTGAAGGTGGGGCGTTCTCTATCATTTAATATCAAAACCAATGTACCCTGGCCATATGAGGTATACTGGAAAACGCTAAATCGCGGACAAGAAGCTATTCGGCACAACTCAATACGCGGCCAAATTGTAAAGGGTGAAGATTCGCATTCAGAGACTACAAACTTTCGCGGCAATCACTATGTCGAGGTATATATTCTAAAAAACGGTGTCTGTATTGCGAAGGATAGACAATCTGTAACGATAGTGTGAAGAATAATCTAAAGTCAGAAGAGCAGGCCCATATCTGTTGATTCTTTGAGTGCGGTACAAGTTCTTGTATTTACGTTTTCTGCAAAGCAAAGACTGCCTGCATCTATTCGCAACGCTATCGATTGGTAACATACATAGCAATGCTTGTAAGATATCCGGGCACTTCCCGGCAGATTTATATAAATTGCCTTTTTTAACCAAACACCCTTTCCACATGGCACATACTACTTCCAATCCAAAGATCCACGAAGGCCGTAATTTGAAGAGATTCAGAGAGTTATTAAGCCTCAAACAGGAAGCGTTGGCGTTCGAGCTCGGCGAAGATTGGAACCAGCAAAAAATCTCCCTTCTCGAACAAAGAGAAAAGATCGATTCCGACATTTTGGAGCAAGTGGCGGCGATTCTCAAAATCCCGGCAGAGGCTATTCGAAATTTTGATGAGGATCAAGCAATAAACATCATCACGAATACATTCAATGACAGTCCTTTTGGTAATTCCACGAATTACGGACCAGTTCACTCAAATCCTGTTGACAAAATTATGCAGCTTCATGAGGAGAAGATTGCTTTGTATGAGCGGATGTTGAAGAAGAAGGATGAGATGATGGGGCGGTTGGAGCGGTTGGTGAAATAGCATGCTCTACGAGAGCACGAATATCTTTGATCCAACCGTTGAATAGACCACTATATCAATCAGTTATAATGTTTAAAGTGATGAAATATCAACAGTAGAACCTACCTGTCAAAAAACACATTAAGGTTCTGAATTGAATTCATCGACAGCAACTCGAGAAAGCTGCCAAGCCCCATTCCAATATATACGTACCACGTCTAACAAGTGAGGTTCATCATGGTGCGTGATACGGAGTCTATGTCTAATATTTCTATATCCTTTTAAAAGTGTAGTTTCAACCCCAAGCATTTCAATGTCTCCTGTATCACGATTCTTTCTACGTTCGAATAAGCTAACTGGGTCGTTTATTTTCCAAGAACCATCCAAAGTTTTGAAGGCTTTAAATGGCTCGATCAACAAAACTTTATAGGCCCATCGCACTCCATCTGTATCCGTTTCTCTTATACTGACAAACTCTGTTCCATCTTCTACCTTTACAATTGTCTTATACCTGAGTTTTCGAAGGTTAAGAACGACAACTTTCAGTCTTTCCAATTCATCTCTATAAATTGGAGTGTCTATGTTATCATGCGAAAGCGGGTTAAGGAGCAAATCCTTAAACTCTTTAAGCTTCTTAAAATCGTTACGACTACCTCCAAAATCAAGATAATGTTTTTTGAAATTATCCATTAAAGTATCAAGTTGCAACGGTTTAGAACCCTCTTCTTCGGTCAATGCAATCGTTTTATTTCTAGGCAATAAATACTTTAGTAATCTCTCCACCTCTTTCCGTAAGTAATTGGCTGCTGCAGGAAGGTCATGTTCTTTTATGTATTTCTCAGCTCTATCTACATAGTCTAGATTGTTAGGAATAAATGGTTTTGGTATGTTATTTTCGATACCGCTATACATCTCCTTTACTAACCAGTCCTTCGACATATTCTCATATTCTATCCGTTTCTTACAAAGATTAAAGAAGTGGCGGTCGTGTGTTAGCAATAAGATTTGATAGTCTTTAAAGAGCTTTAATATCAATTCAAGCACCGTATCACGATTACCCATATCTAAACTTACAAGCAAATCATCCAAAACCAATATTTTAGGTCTTCCCTCGATAAATTTTTCATCCAACACAGCAAATCGTATGGCCAATGCTACACAAGTCAATCTCGCTTCATTTAAAAATGATTGTGGTCTACTTATTAAACTATTTTCGCCATTTAGAGAAGCGTGAATGTATGTGATAGTTAGTATGATTTTGGGGGGTAAGGTTATGTGATTTCTCTTTGTTGTACTTCCTGATTCAAATGCATCATAACTGCATGGTATGTATTCCAGATTCACTTTCAGGGGTTCATTAAACTTATCCTGAATATAATCATTTGTTGACTCAATAATTCTGTTGATTAACAGCTCAAATTCAACATTAAATTTAGCAACCAACTCCTGAAAATTTCTATATGAAGGATGACTCATTGTTGGTCTCGGGACAAGCCCCGGCTTAAGGTGTGTCCACCAGTCAGAAGCATTTGAACTTCCTGGTCGCACCTCTTCCCTAAAATTAACGAACATCAACACATGTTCCTCGAACATGGGAAAAATATCTATTATCTGCCGATTACTCCAATTATATATCGATGATAACAAACGATAATTTATAAAATCGCTTGTCGCTGTAACCTCTTTAATAAATTGAGAGGTCCGAGTATTGATAGTCCTAGTGGATATCTTATTTCTTATAATCTCTTCGTGGTTATCCTCAAACTCGACCTCTATTCCCGCTTCACTACCAGCCGGTGCAAACCGATTAACAAGATTCTGCTCATTAGCTGTATCAAAATATTTTCTGACCTCTTGATCATTGGACTTAGTACAACTTTGCAAAAAAGTATACAGTGCCCAATAAATTGAGCTTTTACCACTGCCGTTCTCACCATATAAAAGGAGATTTTTTCGGTCTAGTTCTAATGTTTGATGACCAAAAAAGAATTTAAAATTTATTAGATTAATCTTGCTAATCCTGTGCATTAGTTCGCTAATTTATAGACCGTAGAAAGGAGGCTTTGTAATCTAATATCCATTAATTTCATGTTCGCATTTATTAAGTTCTCCTTAGACCTAACAAATTGATATAATCTATGTATAGTTTCAATATATTTTGATTTTTCAATCAAATCAAAATTTTCAGTTTCCAAAGTCAAATGTTCTAATATGTGAACATCCGAATTTCTAAAATGCTCACCAAAGTACAATTCATATACCATTGCTTCTAGTAGACCATCAAATGTTGCTATAATATGAGAATTTGGAACATACTCATTTATACTTTCCTCTGTTAACTCGTCAGAGATGTACCGAACGATCTTCGCAATATTTCGAAAAGTGTTTTGTGTATTTATATCAGGGACTATTATTGGGAAGTTCTGCAAGCTCTTTTTTGAGATCCGCATTTGACTAGTAGAAGTTCTACCAGATCTCATTTTCATATAAAAAATTAATATTTTGCTATTTACCAATGACAAAACGAACCATAGATCGATATTTACCTGTGTATGTTTCGAAATATATGGCAAAGAATTACCAAGTGTTTCATTCAATGTAAATGTATCTCCCTCCTTTATAGCGAAAGCTGGTTTTCCAGAAACCATCTTTCCGACAATAAGCTCTTCTTGAAGGATATACAAGTCTCGGTCTGTTGAGTACCCATACCATTCTGATTGCATTTGCCTGGTAGAGCGTGACTTCAATCTGTCCTCACATTTTTTTATGTAGTTCCAGGCGAGGGGATAGTTTCTTGATAATTCATTCTCGGAGATGACGTTACTATTTGAATCGGTTGCATAATATGGGAACAGAAGAAATAATTCTGTCTGCTTAATTGAATAACGGGCAAAGTCCGATGAAGTTAGCACTTTGCGCAAAAGCTCAATCTCTATGTTCACATCATGATTCAAGAACTCTGAGAAGTATCTATTACCAGATTTTTGAAGGACAAAAACATCGTTTGCCCCGGTTGTAACTCTGGGCAAATTGAAGTTTAAGTATTCTGACATTGGCGTACCAACCCGATCCAGCATCGATAAAACTTGGTTTTCTGTTGGTCTCTGGTCTTCAATCATTGTATAACATCTCTTTCAATCAATTACTATCAAAGCATGCGGCGAAAAGCCGCTACAATAAGCAAAAAACAACCTGTTTATCCTTCAAAGATCGAATAAAGAATCTGACAGACATACAAAATTGCGTTCAAACCAAGCTGAAATAAAGGTAAAACGAAATGTTGTGCTAGAAGCACTTTGGCTCTGAGTCATGTTTAATCAAGTAATCTGCGTAGTAGCATTAAATCAAGAACTCATCAGAAAATGAACAAAACCCTTCCACCGTCACGATCAAATGATCCAGAACACGGATATTCAGCAACTCTCCAGCCTTTCTCATATTCTCAGTAATGTACTTATCAGCGTCACTCGGCATGAGCTGGCCGGAAGGGTGATTGTGTGCCAGGATGATCCCTGTTGCATTGGCTTTCAGAGCAGCTGCAAAAACGATCCTTACATCGGCACTTGCTCCTGAAATACCACCTTTGGAAACTTCAACAATACCTAGCGCGCGGCTGGCATTGTTCAATAACAATATCTTGAACTCTTCGATAAATTCCAGACGGTCTGGATTCCAGCTTTGCATTAGTACATCGTATGCATCTCTGGACGATTCTATTTTTGGACGCTGGCTGGCCTGTATTTTGGATTTGTAGATCAGCTCAATTTCTGCTACCTGATACAAGTTTGAAACATTCGCGAAGCTTTCCATAATTACCTTTATTTTGAAGTGATTGAATGAATTATGGCGCTTCATTCTGGCACAGGTCAAGCAAGTAGTGGAAGCAACGGAATAAAGGAAAGCCCCGCACGCTGGCAGGCATTTCATGCCCGTGTTTATGCCGGAATTTCCACTACGCCCCGCAGCCCTGTGCCTAACTTAGTGGCATCATTGATACAAGAAACTCTGATGGGCATTTCAGCAGTCTCTATAAAAATTTGGCGAGCTTTGCTGCAATCTAAAATTCTATATAGTTGATAATCATTAGGGTACAGTGATATCACCGCGGGTACAAGAAAAACTTGTACTTGAAGAGCCTTGGTTTTGAGTGTTGTTTTGTCAGGTAATCAATGCAGCAGCAACCTTAAAACAACACGAGTTATGGCAACGCATTTATCCTGGACAGGCTACTTTCTGGCAGTGGGTGCCGCAGTGACGATCTACTATGTGATCATCGGCATCCGATATTACCGGCAAGACATCAGAGCACTGCTCAATTCAAAATCCCGGTTCTGGGAACGGCCGGAAAAGCCCCCACCGGCAAGCCCACCGCAGGCAAGTCAGCCGGAAGAAACCGCTGAGCCTGTTGAAATAAAAAAGCAACCCTGGCAAAATGAAGCCTTGTTTGCCAAGGTCGAAGAGCTCAGCTCGCAGCTCAGGACTAGCATCAGAGAAGCATACGAAAAAGGCTACGAAAAGCGGGACTTTGTTTTTCTAATCCAGATGTCAATCAAAGATTTTTCTGCCGTCAAAGGCACGCCGTTCCGTGAGGCGATCAATAATGTGATCACTTCGGAATCTGCAAAATATGGCTTCATCAACCTCAGTGCTGTAGAGCTAGAGGAGTTATGGAAGGAGGTTTAATGATGAGCCCGCTCTCCTGCGCTCCCGGGCCTTCGGGCTTGGGATCCGCAAGGAGACAAACCGAGTAAACAAGTTCAAAACAATAACCAACGAGGCGTATGAAATGTGGGAAAACCGCCCTTTCAAGCAGGGCAAAACAAGTATGGGCAGCAGCGCTGCTCTCAGTAATAGCAACCATCGCCAAAGCGCAGGACGGCGCGGCGGGCATCTCCGAAGCCGACAGCCAGGTGCGCAGCTACTTTGAGCCAGGCACGCAGCTGATGTATGCCATCGGCGCAGTGCTCGGGCTTGTAGGCGCAGTGAAGGTTTTCCAGAAATGGAATGCCGGAGACAATGATACTGGAAAGGTCGCAGCGGCGTGGTTTGGCAGTTGTATTTTCCTGGTGGTGGTCGCTACCGTGCTGCAATCTTTCTTCGGCCTATAAGGGTAAGCGTTATGGCAAGCACGAGCATTTACCAAATCAACAAGGGCATTAACACTTCCATTGAATTCAAGGGGCTCAAAGCGCAGTACATCTGGTATATGGGTGGTGCGGCGATTGTTTTGTTTGCGATTTACACGCTGCTTTACGTATGCGGCATCCGCTCTTACATCTGTGTGGGCATTGTGATTTGCCTGGGTATCCCAATGATCATGGGCATTTATCACCTTAGTTCGGCTTATGGCGAGCACGGCGTTACCAAAATGCTCGCACGGCGAAGCGTGCCCAAATATGTGAAGTCCAATTCAAGGCGCATTTTTAAAACCCGTACCAGCAATGGAAAAGTTACTGGATGATCTGATCCCGATCATGGATGTGGAACACGATTGCATCCTATCCAAGCAAGGAGACATCACGGTGGTATTTCAGGCAGATTTGCCTGAAATATTCACCCTCTCCGATCACGACTATGAGGCTTTTCACCAAACCTGGGTGAAAGCGCTCCGTGTACTGCCAGCACATTCCGTCTTCCACAAGCAGGATTGGTTTGTCGACAGCCGCTATGAGCCGGACTTCTCGCGTGAGGATAAAAGCTTTTTGTCGATGCAAAGCGAGCGCTATTTTAACGAGCGGCCGTTTTTGGATCACAGCTGCTACATCTACATCACCAAAAAGCCAGCAAACCGGAAGGTTTCCAGCTCGCTGGTGTCAAATCTGGTGAGACCTACACTGATGCCGGAGGAAACGATGGATGAGAAAGTATTGCAGGATCTGCATAGCTGTGTGGGTCAGTTCCGGCACATTATGGAGGACAGCGGATTTGTGAAGTTGAGGAGGTTGAAAGATGATGAACTTTGGAGCTACAACGCGAAGGCTGGTATTATCGAGCAGTACTGTTACCTGTCGCCAGGAGACGAGCCGCTGATCAAGGATATACAGTTTGATGAAAATATCCGGATCGGCAGCCAGCACTGTCAGCTCTATACGCTGGCAGATACCGAGGACTTGCCAGGTACGTGTGGCTCTCAAATCCACTTCGACCGCTACTCGACGGACAAGACTAAGTTCAGCATTGGCTATTCGTCTTCACTCGGCCAGCTATTAAGCTGCAACCATATTTACAACCAATACATTTTCATTGATGACGGGCAGAAGACGCTCCGAAAGATGGAAACAAAAAGGTTGCGGCTTCAATCCTTGGCGGCTTACTCACGGAAAAATGCTATTGCGCTTGATGCAACGAATGCGTTTTTGAACGAGGCGATTTCCGCCCAGCGGATGCCGGTCAGGGCGCATTTTAATCTGCTGGTGTGGACAGAGAAGAAGGAGGAGCTTAATGAATTGAATAACAAAGTTTCCGCTGCACTCGCCCAAATGGAAGCTGTCGCAAAAAAGGAGACAACTGGAGCGCCGCAGATTTTTTGGGCTGGCATCCCAGGTAACGCGGCAGATTTTCCGATGAATGAGACCTTTGATTGTTTTGCGGAACAGGCTTCATGCTTTCTGAACCTGGAAACAGGTTACCGTTCTTCGATCAGCCCGGTCGGCTTGCGACTTGGGGATAGGCTCACAGGCAAACCGGTTCATGTGGATATCAGTGACGAGCCGATCAAAAAAGGGATTTGCACGAACCGAAATAAATTTATTCTCGGTCCATCTGGAAGTGGCAAATCGTTTTTTACCAATCACATGGTCAGGAGCTATTATGAACAGGGTTCTCACATTGTGCTAGTCGATGTCGGTCATTCCTATAAAGGCTTGTGTGACCTAGTGAATGGATATTATTTCACTTACCAAGAAACCAACCCGATCAAGTTCAATCCGTTTTACATCGGCGAAGGCGACGCGCTTGACACTGAGAAGAAGGAAAGCATCAAAACGCTGATCCTGGCACTTTGGAAAAAGGATAATGAGGTGTTTAAACGAAGCGAGTATGTGGCCTTATCCAATGCGCTAACGCTGTATTATGCTCACATCGCAGAATCTGACGAGTTTGCATGCTTTAACACTTTCTATGAATTCTTGCGGGATGAATTTGTCCCGATACTCGACGAGGATAAGGTGAAAGACAGGGATTTTGATGTGGCTAATCTCCTCTATGTTTTGCGACCATATTATCAGGGCGGAGAATTTGACTATCTGCTCAATGCGACGGAGAACATTGACCTTTTAAATGAGCGGTTCATTGTCTTCGAACTGGACAATATTAAAGATCATCCAATACTTTTTCCTGTGGTAACAATCATTATCATGGAGGTTTTCATCAGCAAAATGAGAAAGCTGAAAGGGATTCGGAAGATGATATTAATTGAAGAAGCATGGAAGGCAATCGCAAAGGAAGGTATGGCTGATTACATTAAGTATCTGTTCAAAACCGTGCGGAAGTATCTGGGAGAAGCGATTGTGGTGACGCAGGAGGTGGAAGATATCATCAGTTCACCGGTCGTAAAGCAGGCTATCATCAACAACAGCGATTGCAAGATCCTGCTTGACCAGAGCAAATACCAGAACAAGTTTGATCAGATCCAGGAACTGCTCGGGTTGACCGAGAAAGAGAAAACTCTGATCCTTTCGGTTAATAAAGCCAACGATCCACTCCGGAAGTACAAAGAAGTCTTCATCAGCCTTGGCGGTACGCTTTCAAGGGTTTACCGGACGGAGGTGAGTTTGGAAGAATATCTGTGCTACACCACCGAAGAAACCGAGAAGATCAAGGTAATCGAATACGCCGGCCGGTTTGGAAGTATGCAAAAGGGAATCGCAGCACTTGCGAGCGAAATGAAATCAACGGCAGGAACATGAGAAAGCACATCCTATTTTTCACATTGATATTTGCCCTGGTGGCTACGCCCATTCAAGAAGCCCAGGCAGCAAATCCTTGGGCGGCAATCATCAAGGCAGCGATCAAGAAAGTTGTGAAGGCAGTGGATTTGATGATCCAGCGGCGGCAGAACAAAGTGATCAGGCTTCAAAACGCACAGAAAGCCATTGAAAACACGATGGCAAAATTGCAGCTTGATGAGATCACCGATTGGGTCAAAAAGCAGCGCGACCTTTATAGAAAGTATTATGATGAGCTCAAAAAGGTCAAAGCAGTTATCGCCTATTATTTCAAGATCAAGCAGATCGCAGATAAAAACTCCCGGCTCGTAGACGAGTACAAAAGGTTTTGGGGACTGATCTCAGATGATAAGCATTTCACAGCTCAGGAGCGCAACTACATCTTTCAGGTGTATGTAGGTATCCTCGAAAATTCTGCAAAGAATGTGGACTTGCTCAAAATGGTGGTAGAATCCCTCACGATGCAAATGACAGATGCGAAGCGGCTGGAACTGATCGAAAATGCTGCGGATAAAACGGATCAATTGTACACCGATCTGACCCGGTTCAATCAGGAAAATGCAATGCTGAGCATCAGCCGCGCTAAGAATCAGCATGAAGTGGATGTTGTGAAGAAGCTTTACGGACTCAACTAGAAGGATCATGAAAGGGATTTTAATTTTACTGACCATGATTTTCATCAACACGACTTTGCAAGCGCAGACATTCAAGGAATGGTTTCGGCAGAAAAAGACCCAGAAGAAGTACCTGATCGAGCAGATCGCCCAGCTGAAAATCTATTTGGAGCTGACGGAAAAAGGGTACAAAATCGCTAAGCAGGGATTGACCGCCATTGGAGATTTGAAGCGGGGTGAATTCAAACTCCACAAAAATTACGTTGATTCTCTCAAAATTGTCAATCCGAAAATTGCCAACCTCCCAAAGATCAAATGGATCGGCGCGTACAACGGTGATGTTAGAAACATTTGCTCGACATGTCTTTCGAAAAATGGCCTGACTGAATATCTCAGCGGCGATGAGCTCGCTTACCTCCGGGCCGTGTTTGACCGGCTAGATTCCGATTGCGATAAAATAATGCGCACACTCGAAGAAGTGACCATCGATGGAAATCTTGCAATGACCGACGATGAGCGAATAAGAAGGATCGAGGCGCTTTACCAGCAAACACTTTTCAACCTCACGTTTTCAAAAGCTTTTTGTAACGAGTCGGCGGTACTGGCGGCGGCGAGGATGAAGGAGAAAGGCGATGTGATAACCGGTCGGGCACTGCGCGGCATAAATTGAAAACAATGAGAAACGTATTGATACTTTTTGTATTTGGCGCGATGCTTATTCCTGCAAAACAAGCGTCGGCGCAAACGCCGGAAGTCACTCAGCTGATTTTGAATATCCAGAAGCTAAATCAACTTCGTAAAATATTGAAGGAGCTGAAAGCGGGTTACGATATCCTATTCAAAGGCTACACAACCATCAAGGATATTTCGAAAGGAAATTTCAAGCTGCACGAAGCGTTTTTGGACGGTTTACTGGAAGTAAGCCCCGCCGTAAAACGCTACAAACGGATCGCCGAGATCATTGACTTTCAGCTAAAACTAGTCTCCGAATATAGGACAGCGTTCGGCCAATTTCAATCCGGAAAATACTTCAACAAGGATGAGCTCGATTACATGGAGCGCGTCTATGCCAGGTTGATCAACCAAAGTTTGAAAAACCTGGATGCACTAACAATGGTAGTTACAGCCAAAAAAATGCGAATGTCTGACGATGAGCGGTTATCAGCCATTGACAAAATCCACGAAGAAATGCAGGACAAGCTTGTCTTTCTTCGCCACTTCAACTCCACAGCTGCAACCCTCGGCTTGCAACGTGCCAAAGTTGCTGTTGAAGTCGAAACCAGCGCAGAGTTAAACGGCATCCAGCTCTAATCTCAAAATTATGAACGCATTTACAAGAGCCGCTATAATAGCGGTGTTAGCTACCGCTTTGCCTCAGATTTCCTTCGCGCAGGGCTTTCCTGAACAAATTAGTGGACTGCATAGTGTGCTTGACAAACTCTACGACGAGATGATGCCCATGTGTGCGAAGTTGATTAGCGTCGGACGCGGTATCGCTGGCTTTGCCGCAATATGGTATATCGCCTCACGGATCTGGCGGCACCTGGCAAACGCAGAGCCGATCGATTTTTATCCTCTTTTCAGACCGTTTGTGATCGGATTTGCAATCCTGATTTTCCCTTCTGTTCTGGCAATGATCAATGGTATAATGTCACCAGTAGTTCGCGCTACATCTGCGATGGTCGAAGGCTCAAACGAGGCGATTACTTTGCTATTGAAGAAAAAGGAAGAGGCGATTATGAAAACCAACGCCTGGCAAATGTATATCGGTGCAACGGGAAATGGGGACAGGGACAAATGGTATAAGTACACGCACGGGAACGAGGATCCGTCAGGCGAAGGGATCATGGCCAGCGTAGGTAATGACATCAAATTTTCGATGGCAAAAGCTTCCTACAATTTCAGGAATTCCATCAAGGAGTGGATGAGCGAAATACTCAGGTTGCTATTTGAAGCTGCCGCACTCTGTATCAATACGCTTCGGACATTTCAGTTGATTGTCCTAGCCATTGTCGGCCCTATTGCTTTTGGTATCTCGGTTTTTGACGGTTTTCAGCATACGCTTACGGGGTGGATTGCCCGCTACATTAACATCTTTTTTTGGCTGCCGGTCGCGAACATTTTTGGCGCTATCATTGGCAAAATCCAGGAAATGATGCTGACACTGGATATTAGCCAGGTGGAAGGTGCTGGCGAAACATTTTTCAGCTCGACGGATATGGCTTACCTGATCTTCCTGATCATCGGGATCGTGGGATATTTCGCAGTACCCGCAACAGCTAACTACATAGTTCAGGCCGGAGGTGGGAATCCATTTCTTTATAAAGTTACTACGCTGTTTTCGCAGACAGCCACCGGCTTTGGAAATAGGGCTTTCCCGGCAGGCGGTGGCTTCGGCTCATTACCGAAAAGTACGGCCATGCCCAAATCTCAAAATCAATAACCAAACAATGTTATGTTTACAAAAGCCAAAAATCTGGAAACTGCATTCCGGCATGTCCGCAGCTTTACATTGCTCGTGATCATCGGCTGTATAGGCTTCTGCTGCTTTGCAATCTACAAAAGCTATCAGCTGGTGGATGAGACCCAGGATAAAGTGTACATCCTGGCCAGTGGGAAGGTGCTCGAAGCTTATGCGTCTGAACGAAAAGAGAATATCCCGGTTGAAGCCCGTGATCACGTAGCAAGCTTTCATCGATTCTTCTTTACGCTCGATCCAGATGACAAGGTGATCCAGTTCAACCTTGTGAAAGCACTTTATCTGGCAGACGGTTCTGCGAAGGCTCAATATGAAAATCTGAAAGAATCGGGATTTTATTCCAGCATCATTTCGGGAAACATCAGCCAGCAGATTAGCGTCGATACCGTCCAGGTTGACACAGATGATTATCCCTACCGATTTCACTGTGTCGCATCTCAGCGGATCATCCGCTCAACAAGCATCGTGACCCGCAGGCTAGTCACTGAGGGATTTCTTCGGACCGTATCCCGCAGCGATAATAATCCTCACGGCTTTCTGATAGAGCGCTGGACAACACTGGAAAACAAGGACGTCAACGTACAAAACCGATAAGCAATGTTTTACGACTTCAACAGGCACAAACAGCAACCCGTCCATTCGGAAGCGGTAAGGATGGACGATTTAGCAAGAAAATATCACGAGCATAGAAAAGCCTGTAAGCGCCGATTAGTTGGTTGGAAGATCCAAAAGATGTTCCGCATACCAGCTGCCTTTCGGCTCGCCATCTTTTTCACCGCATTGGGATTTGGGGCATGTTACTGCCTTATCCTAGTTCTGCCAACTTCTTTAACGCATCGAGATGAACATTCACTCGTAGAATTGACTGACACGAACCAAACAATTCGCGCTGCGACGGAAA
This sequence comes from Dyadobacter luticola, assembly GCF_005860805.1. Taxonomy (GTDB): domain Bacteria; phylum Bacteroidota; class Bacteroidia; order Cytophagales; family Spirosomataceae; genus Dyadobacter; species Dyadobacter luticola. Next base: position 1,867,825 of record NZ_VCEJ01000004.1, read on the forward strand.
GTCCAAAGCAACAGGCCTTCCAACACTACCTGGATAGTTTGGAAAGAGCCTTCGTCGCCGATAGCATTTTACATTCAAAACAAACAATCGAAGACAATGCAGAAAACAACATACACCCGTAAGTTTTTGCAGCAGCGCAAGTTTTACACTTTCCTTCCTCTTTTGGCTATACCATTCCTGACCCTCTTATTCTGGGTGATTATGAGCAGACAAAAAGACGGCGTTGCATCCGGAAAAGATCCCAAAGGTCTTATCCTAAAATTACCTGATGCGTTCTTTAAGGATGACAAGGATTTTGACAAGCTTAGCTACTATCAAAAAGCTGCTGCCGATTCGGCCAGGCTGCGAGACCTAATCGAAAAAGACCCTTATTATCAGGATACACTTCTAGCATCTAAGTCCGGCCCCTTGGGTATCCCTCTAAAAGATTTGAACGGACCTGGAAAAAAGCGAAAAGCAACTGCTGGCTCTTCCGATGTAGAAACTACGAAAGATGCGGATCAACAAGTCCATAACAAGCTTAGGGAACTGGACAAAGTGCTTTCGCAAACCAGTCAACCAAAATTTGATACCGAAAATTTTGCCAAAACTAAAATGGTTAATAAAGAATTGAGTCCGGAAATGATGAGACTTGAACAAATGATGGTAGGGCTCGACATGGAGGAAGCGGTACAAGAGGAAGATCCAGAAATGACAGAGCTTAACGGGATGCTTGACAAAATTATGCAGATTCAAAATCCGGTCCTGGCGGAAGAAAAACTTAGGGAACAATCCATTGCAAACGGGAAGCAAGTCTATCCGGTAGCAGCAGCGGGAGAAAATGTAAATTATACTTTGTTGGCAAGTACATCCTCCGACACGCTTAATCAGCAGCAAACTGACTTAAATATCAACACTGGTTTTTATGCGCTCGACAATAATGAGTTAGCGCATTCCGCTCAAAATACAATTGAAGCGGTTATTGATCAAAATCAGACCTTAGTCACCGGCGCGACGATCAAACTAAGACTAACCACCGATATTTTCATTGCCGGGAATCGCATCCTGGCAGGAAGCTTCGTCTACGGCAAAGTTAGCCTAAACCAGGAGCGATTGCGGGTTGATATCGAAGGGATCAGGCAAAACAATTCACTCTTTACAGTTAAGCTTTTTGTCTACGATCTCGATGGCATTGAGGGAATCTACATCCCGGGCGCACTTTCCAGAGACGTTGGTAAACAATCGTCTGACCGGGTAATCCAAAGTGTCAGTGTTCCAATTGTCGATCCGTCGGTAGGTGCACAAGCCGCAAGTGCAGGAATCGAGGTAGCTAAAACATTTCTAGGTCGAAAAGCCAAACTTATACAAGTCAGCGTGAAAGCCGGATATCGCGTGCTGCTCAAAGACGCGAAGGCAATCTAATTTATAATCAACTAATCCATTGTTATCATGAGAGTTTTTCTTTTGAGTCAGCTACTGCTTTGCCTAATTTTTGGGGTTCGTGGGAATTGCCAGGTGACGGAAACCAACGTCATAGACACAGTCCCGCTGGAAATAACAACATCCAAGACCACTCATATAATCTTTCCATTTGGAATTAAAACGGTTGATCGTGGGAGCCGGGACATTCTAGCTCAAAAAGCGACTGGGGTCGAAAACATTTTGCAAGTCAAAGCGGCAAAAGCTGATTTTGACACAACAAATTTGACCGTTATCACGGCGGACGGGAGGTTGTTCTCGTTTTTGGTTAGGTATGCAAGCCAGCCGCTATCGCTGAATATCCAAGTTAAAAGCTCTTTAACGGATTTGGCAACTTTTCCGGATAATCACCCCAATGAAGCGCAGATCGCCGAGTCTGCGCAAAGAGCACAAAACAGTTCAGCCCAAAACATCTCGTTGAAGGACAAATCCTCGCAGGCGAAGCTCTCACTATCAAGCATTTTTGTCGACGACGACCTACTGCTTTATAAGATTGAGCTTTCCAATAACTCGCTGTTAAAATACACCATCGAAAATTTCAAGTTTTTCATTCGCGACAAGAAGAACGCCAAACGAACAGCTATCCAGGAAACGGAAGTCAAGCCACTGCATATCCTTGGAGATACAAGTGTTGTCGCAGCTCAGTCGTCACACTCTTTTGTTTTTGCTCTCCCCAAAATGACAATTCCTGATAAAAAGTATCTGGCTGTGCAAGTTCAGGAGAGAAACGGTGGTAGGCATCTACAATTGAAAGTCCGAAACCTACACCTTCTGAAAGCCATACCAATCCATCAATAACTATTCAAAAACTAACCACTAGAAATCATGAATGAGAAAAACTTCGAATACCTGCGCGACCAAGTCAAATACTCCGGCTTCGGTGATGGTCTGGAAAATCAATTAAAAGAAAACATTAATAAGCAACCGCAGGAATTTACCCTTCAACACCAAGCGACGTTTGGAAAAGACGAAGTGAGCAGCGCTCTGCACTTCAAACGCTCTGCGACAACCGACATGTATTTCTTCAATAGCTATGATGCTTCACTGAAACGGGACCAACAGGCTGAGAAAATGAACCAGTCCTTCTATGTGGGCAAGGATAACAACATTACATTAAAGGAAGGCTATAATCTCATGAGCGGCAGGGCGGTTAATAAGGATCTTACGAATAAAGAAGGAAAAATCTATAACGCCTGGCTTCAAATGGATTTCAAGCAAACTGACAATGCCGGAAATTACAAGCTCAAACAATTTCACTCCAACTATGGGTTTGATCTTGAAAAGGAGCTGGCCAAACATCCGATTAAAGAACTACAAAATGCCCAGGACAAATCCAGAATGCTGGATTCACTTCAAAAAGGGAATAGGCAATCCGTGACTTTCCTGGAAAATGGCAACGAGCAGCGCCGGTACATCGAGGCGAATCCACAATTCAAAACGCTGACTGTATTTGATGCGAATATGCATAAAATAGGGAATCGCCAGTCCCAAAACGTATCGCAGTCTAACGGCCAAAAATATGACCAGAAGGTTTCCAATGACCTCCCCGGGGACGATGAAAAAGATCACCATTCGGGTAATAAAGTCAAGAAATCGAAAGGTGTGGCACTTAGTCAATGAGTTATGGATGTCGCATCCCACCTAGACCGATTTTTCAAGAAAATCAGTGTAGACGCCCGTGTGACAGTTACACATATCAGCGTCTACACTGCTATCCTGCAAAGCCTGCGTAAAACTGGCCAAAACGGCCTTTCGATGTTTGGTTTTGAATTGATGCAGGTTGCCAAAATTTCGAGTGGAAAAACTTACTATAAAGCGCTACGGGAGCTAAATGAATTTGGATATATCTGCTACGAGCCTTCGTTCAAGAAAAATCAGCCCAGCAGGATTTCGCTTCCCGATAGTACTTAAAACGTATTCTCAAAACCATTGCAATATGAACATTGAAGTAATCACGAGAGAAGATTTGCAAATTCTGCGCCGGGAACTGCTTGAAGATTTAAAACAGCTTCTGGCTGGCTCTAAGCAAGAGCCCAAGAAATGGCTGAGAAGCGCGGACGTTCGTAAGTTGCTCAACATCTCAGCTGGGACGTTGCAAAACCTCCGGGTTAACGGGCAACTTAGACCCAGCAAGATTGGCGGATCATTCTTCTACGCATTTCAGGATATTCAATCGCTTATGCAAGCTGACACAAAACGAGGAAAATGATGAAGAGATCAATAGGAAAGTTTATCAACCGTATCATGATTGACCAGAGGGTTAGAATATGGCATATGGGAACATATTTGGCACTTGTTCTGCTCTGGGAAAAGAATCGTCAATCAAGCCCATTCCAGGTGACCCGGCGAATGATCATGCAAATGTCAAGGGCGAAAAGTACAAAGACTTATCACAAGTATCTGAAGGAATTGGAAGAGCTGGGCTATATCAAATATTTGCCATCGTACCATCCCACAGACGGCAGCAAAATCTGGCTGATCGAATAATTGAAAATTCTGTGCAGGCTTGTATCAAGGCTTGAATGTAGTAGTGACACTGGCTAGCTTTGAAAGATCACCAATATAAATTACGGCTATGGCTCTGATATTCAGTATTACATCTGTGATCTCTTACGGACTAATATTGCTTCTAATTGGCGCAGGAGTCCGGATTTTCGTATCGAGACGGCGCTTCAAACGCCGCGGATATGGAGGGGCACAGCTATTTACTAGCTATTGGTCGGCAGTTATGATATCAACTATCGAGGGGGTCTTGATGATTATTTCAGCATTGTCAATCGTGGGCGGGATACTTTTGATATTGGTAGAAATATTTAATCAGCATTAAACGGAAATTCAATAGTCTTTAAATAGAACGCCTGCGGTTCGAAGCTGATGAAAGCTTCGAACCGCAGGCGAATTTTTAAAAGTATCTCCGTTGACCGAAATTGTCGACGGAGATATGAAAATGACCTAATTAAGTGATGCCGGACCGCGCAGAGTAAATTCACTGCACAAATTAAAAGCTGCTTGGGATCTTAACTGAGCAGTTCCGCCGAGCACTATCGATTTCAATTTAGCCTCGTCATTCTGGAATCTACGAACGTTCTGAAAATAACCTGTCACTGCATTGTAAGCTCCAAATACGGTGCCCATTGTTGAGGGCAATTGCTGGGTTGGATTTGACAAAGCATATTCGTAAACATCTTCGACAATATTGATGAACTGCGTTGATAGAGCATTGTCCTTGCCATCTTTCAGATTCCCTAATACTTGTTTATTTGGTGCCATAGCGATTTCGATCAGTTTTCTGAGTTGTGGATCGGTGATTGGTTTCTTTGCCCATTGATTGAATACCTCTCCAACCTGATCACTAAACCGGCTTGCTATGCCCATGACTTTGTGCGCTGTCGTCAGCCTTTCAGTCGCGTTACTAGTGTGCCGGATTTTGACCACGTTGGTCATGTTTTTCATCGCGGCGTTGAGCGTATTGGCGCAGACGATCCGAACCGGCGTAAATGCGGCTGTAATACTTCCACTTCCATCATGCGAGGTTGTCAGGAAAAGGTACTTTTCAATTAAATCGTCTCTGCCAACCTCAATGTAACCGGGTAATTTGGCAGTGATAAAGATCCTTTCACCCTTTCCAAGTGCGCCAGCTGTCTCATACATAATTCCATCACCGCCCACGATGCTGTCAAAAAATGTAAATGCATTCCGATTCTGAACAATTTGATAATCCTTGCCAACTATTCCCAAAACTGCCCCGTTATCAGTTCGCATAGTTGCATAAAAATTTGGTACCGGCACGTTTTCAGTCGGATTTTGACTGCTCAGATTTGCTGCAAACAAACCCGCTTTTTGAACTTGGTAGTCCAAACCTGCGTGATTAATTGCTTCGCCACTTGTCGGATACTGATCCACGATTTGACCGAGTCCATGCCATGCTTTTTCTTTTACCGAAAAGAAACTGTCTTTTTGAGTGATTTCATTGAAATTGATGTTGTGAGCCATGATTACTGCCGTTAGAAGTTAGAAATAATTTTCTTTCTTCTTCCTCTCGCTCCCTTAAAATGAATGTTTGACAAAGAAAAAACGAGAAAAAAGAAAGCCCTTCTAACAGTGGCCCTTTATCAGCCAAAAGGAAACGGAATAAGTGCCCGACGGGCTGGCGGCATAGCTTTTGATATTCTTTACAATAGAAAAAGCCGCCATTATGCCGTAAGCTTTTGGCGGCTTCTCGCAGTCTTAGGAAATAGGGCCACTTTTTTAGCTGCCCTTTTGCCGAGTTTGATTGTCAAACAGTTATCTACGAATTACCTAATACTTCCTTCAACTTTCTCATATCATCCCCGATTTTCTTGTCTACAATCTTAGCGTAAAGCTGAGTTGTTTTGATATTCCGATGTCCCAACATTTTTGAAACGCTCTCAATTGGCACTCCATTGGTCAAAGTAACGGTTGTCGCGAAAGTGTGTCTGGCCAAATGAAAGGTAATAGCCTTGGTAATACCACACAGATCAGAAATTTCCTTAAGGTAGGAATTCATTTTCTGATTAGATAGTACCGGGAGCAGTCTATCCTGATTTATGCATTGCGGATGCTCGTTGTATTCAGCGACGATCAACAACGCTTGTGGAAGAAGTGGAATTCTCGACGCCGAGTCAGTTTTTTGTCGTTTTATTACAACCCACTTTTCGCCATCGCTACCATCAATAATTTCGGAACGTTTAAGCTTGAAAACATCAGCATAAGCCAGCCCAGTGTAGCAACAGAATAAAAATATGTCCCGTACCTGAGCCAGTCGACCTTGCCCGAAATCACGATTAGTAATCAATTGTAATTCAGGACCAGTCAGCGCTTGTCGGTCAACTTCATGCTTTGTCATTTTGTAAGCATGAAAAGGGTCACGTGGTAGCCATCCCCGCTTAATGCACAGAAGAGATATCTTTTTAAAATTCGATAGATACTTCATCGTGGTATTGTGGCTGCATTTCCGCACAGCCTTCATCCAGAATTCGTAGTCGGCTATAAAGTCGTAATCAAGCTTGTCAATCTCCAGATCGTCTGTCCGATACTTATACCTTATGAATTCTTTAGTATGTTCATAAGACGTTTTATACCGTTCCAATGTACCCGGAGCAAAGTCTGTTCCCACCAGCTTTGACATCTTATCGTTATGCTCGTAAAAAATCTCCAGGATCATCTTTGGCTTTACCGCACTTCCGACAAGAACATTTTTTACAGACTCAGCTGTAATGGTCTTACCAGCTTCTATCAACTGCCTGTGAACATCATAAACCTTAGATTGTAGGGTATCCAAATAAGCATTGAGACTTTTCACATCCTCTTTGACACCATTCTTCCTACCTGCTGACGAGTTCCATTTTTCCGGCTCACACTTCCTTTTAGTACTAATTTCAATCCTTTGACCATCCACTGTCAACCGCATGTAGATCGGCAATTCTCCCTTGGCGTAATTGTTGCGTTTCTTTAGATAAAATAGCAACGTGAAGCTTTTTGTTAACATAGCAATCAGATTTTAAATGATTTAAAATTATGATTGCAACCAATTGAAATCAAGATGTGTACGCCGTAAACATGTTCATATATAACACGTTACAAGCGATTCGGTGAGCAATTTTTTTTCCTTCCAACTGCTCACCGAACTGCTCACCAACATATTGGGAATTTTTGAACATTTTTGGCATTAAATTAAAAAGAAAAAAGCCTACAAATCGTTGATTTGCAGGCTTTTGATGCTTTTTAATATTTGATTTCGCAGAGAGAGAGGGATTCGAACCCCCGGACCTGTTACAGTCAACGGTTTTCAAGACCGTCGCAATCGACCACTCTGCCATCTCTCTAAATGTTTCGGCGTATCCGAAACGTGGTGCAAAAATAGGAACAAAATTGTTAAGCGCAAGTTCTACGTTAAATTTTCTTCCACTTTTGATCAATCTACTAAGTTGGATGAAAATGACTTTTAAAGTATCAAGATTGATAATTACAAAAATTTAAATCATCCAAGAGTAAATACATCCCACCGTCTCCTTCTAAGTGATGTAGCTATCTACAACACTAAATCACTTATTATGATCACATTTGATAACGTTTCTTTCCGGTATAAGCGACGTAAACCGTTATTTGAAAATCTGAGCCTGAACTTGGTGCCGGGCCACATCTACGGCTTGTTGGGCAGAAATGGGGAGGGTAAATCGACATTATTGAGACATATTGCTGGTTTGGTTTTTCCGGATAAGGGCGAGATCGATGTCTTTGGTTTCAAACCCTTTGAAAGGCGGCCTGGGTTTCTGCGAGAGGTTTTTTACATACCAGAGGAGCCTTATCTGCCGTCGGGCACTGTCAAAAGTTTGTCGGAAAGATATGGTTCGCTTTATGTCAATTTTGATCATGGCGTATTCGTAAAAGCGATCTTTCAGTTCGATATATTCGAAAATGAAAAATTGGACAACCTCTCTTATGGGCAGCGAAAAAAAGTGATTATTGCCTTTGCATTAGCCGCCAACACCAAGGTCTTGTTAATGGATGAGCCGACAAACGGGTTGGATATACCTTCCAAGACGCAGTTTAAAAAGCTGGTATTGTCGACTTTTAATGAAGAGCGCATTATCGTAATGGCGACGCATCAGGTCCGTGATTTGGAAAATCTGATCGATACGATAATCATATTGCATGAAAATAAATTAGCGCTTCAAGCCAAAACTGATGAAGTTTCGCAGCTGCTGTCGTTTCAGATTCGTCCTGAATTACAAGATCACGAGGATGTATTATATGCGCAAATCAGTCCAGGCGGATATAAGGTTGTGACAAAGAATATATTTGGTAATGCAGGGCAAATTAATCTTGAATACCTGTTCAATGCGGTTATTGAAAGTCCTTCAAGTATGAAGGAAATTTTTGATCAACTGCCTGTGAGAAATTAAGTATACATTAAAAATAGACCAATACATTTAATGGAAAAATCATTTAGTTTTCAAAGAATTGGCATATTAATTCAGCTTGACTTTTTTCAAAAATGGAAAAGTTATGCGTGGATGGGATCATTACTTATAGGTTGCACATTACTTTTGCTGCTGCCGCCGCTATTTTTTAACGAATATAATCACCTGAGTCAGCTGGTTCAATATGGTGCAATTCCAATTCTATTTTTTGGAAGTACCTGTTATACCAGCATTGCTTTGTCGGATTACGTCGATGGCACCAAAGGTATATTTGCATTGATGACACCAGCGTCAACGGCTGAGAAAATCATTTGTTCATTGGTTGTTAATTTCGCTTTTCTTATAGCTTTTCTGGTCTTTTTTTGGCAAATGCATTATAGGATCATCGATATTGCAAATGTAAAAATTCCAACCGGAGCAACATTTTATACTGCTGTTAGTGAGGATGTTATGATTTACATCTCCTATTGTTATTTCTTGTTTCATAGTGTCGTTTTCGCAGGCTCAATCTACTTCTCCAAGTTATCTTATGTAAAGACCCTTAGCTTCTCCATTGCTGGTGCTATTTTACTAAGTGTCTTAAATACAGCCTTTGCTAAATTCTTGGCAGGATATCCGTTAATGTTGGGTGCGATCCCATTTGCGGGCTGGTCGGTTGTTCGTGATAATAGCTTGAAAGTGTATCGCGTTTCGGCAGGAGATCTGATTTTTCCCTTGCAATATCTTCTTCCCATACTCCTGATTTCGGGCTTGTACCTCGTTGCAAATCTACGCTTAAAAGAAAAGCAGATTTAATTTTGCCCAAGTGGATTTTAGAGACAGACAATCAATATACATGCAGATAGCAGATTATATCTGTGACGGAATTTTGCAGGGAAAGTGGAACGAGGGGGAGCGGATTCCTTCTGTTCGGGAACTTGCCGTTTCAATGGAAGTAAATCCCCACACCATTTTAAGAAGCTATGAATATCTTCAAACCCGTGATATTATTACCAATAAACGTGGGGTAGGGTATTCTGTTTCTATAATGGGTAAAGAGAAAATTTTATCATACCGAAAGGAACGTTTTATAGAAACCGAACTGCCATTATTCTTTTCAACCTTACAGCTGCTCAATATCAGTATAGAAGAAGTGAAAACGCTATATGATATGCAGGTAACCAGAAATTAAATAGTCATCAATCATAACATCATGAAGACAAGCAATAAATTACTGCTCGCCCTGCTCGTCGGGTTCTTAATTGCCGTACTGGCCAACAATTTTTTCGTCAAGCTGGCATATCAGAAAACGATACAAACTGATTCGCGAAAGCTTCCGCATATTCAACATTGAATGTCCTCCTGGACCGACGGAGCCCCCGATCCCACGCATTCCCGCCCAACTGCTAAGTAACCTAAAAGCTACTTTTTTTAGGTTGATTGAGAATTTACTGCGACATTTATATGTCTCAACAATTCTCCTAATCAATAATAAAAATGAGTTCCCAGCTCCTCCGGCGCGCGAGCATTTGGTATCTGTGTCTTCCCAACCTTCTTTTTTTCTTTTACTGGACAAGCGGTTTTGTGCGAATTTCAGGGCTCGTCCTCTGCCTTTTTATCTTATACACCATCTCCAAAGATCAGAGGTTCAGTGACGAAAAGGTATTTACCTGGCGTGACATGCTGGTAATCGGCGGTTTTTCGCTCATCCTGACCTGCGTGTCCGGGATTTCCGGTTTATGCTATCAAACCTTCGATTACTGGTGCCATAATACCAAATTCTACGAGCTTTTTAAGTATGACTGGCCGATTCGAATTCCTGACGATGGTCCCGTCATCGCCTATTACTATGGCTTTTATCTTGTTCCGGCGCTTTACTCAAAAATGATCGGGAGTATTAGTGAAGGCGCTATTTTTCTATGGAGTTACCTGGGCTTACTGCTCGGCGTGAGCTGGCTGTACTTGTCGCTGCACAGAAGCATATTCTTTGTTTTTATCGTTTTAGGCGTCGGCGACCTGCCGCATGTGCTCAAAAGTATTTTCTTTAAATTGTTTGGCTATCTCTATGAATTCGGGGATTTTGGCGTCGAGGCGTGGTCCAATTTCGAAAACCTGCTTTGGGTGCCCAACCAGGTGATCCCAACCCTGATCATCGGGGGAATGTTATTTCACACATTAAAAAAGCGGATCGATCTGGAAACGATGGTGTTGCCCGTCGCGCTCTCTTTCTGGTGGGCTGTTTTTCCGGCTTTTACTTCCGGTTTGTTAATTGGCATCCTGATTGTGGTGCAGTGGCTGAGAAACAACGAAACATTCAATTTGAGGCGGGTTGTGCTGGATGTAATGTTGCCTTGCCTGTGCTGCTTGCCAATACTCATCCTATATCTCTCGCATGAAAAAGCACCGATTTCCGGCTTTTTATGGCAGTTTCCTGATCACATGCCGAGCAGGGTCCTGGAATATTTCATCAACATTGGTCTGAATATCCTGGTATTTTACCTGGCATTCCGGTTTATCAAAGGTTCGGGTACATCCCGGATTCCCGCACTCCCTTTTTTCCTGATCCTTTTGTTTATCACGGTTTTTCCAATTTACAGGATCGGGAAGGTGAATGACTTCCTTTTCAGGGGTTTAATGCCCCTGCTCATCGTTGCGGGGCTCTATCTTTACGAAGGTATATCTGACCAAAATGGGCTGAATGCCTTTTTTCAGCGGGCAAAAAAGGCTCCCCTGCTATTCATTCTGGCTTTGTTGCTGGCGAGTTCATCCCTGATTACGGTTGGCCGGATTGTCCGCGCAGCGAGCGTCAATGTAGCAACGCACCGTATCGCGCCGGATCAGGTCAGTTTTCAGCCGATTCCGTATGACGCTTACCCGAACATTTACGAAGTTCTGAAAGCAAAATGGTCGCAAATGGAGGCAGATCAGTATTTGGGCAAGAAAGACTCTCTTTACGAGTTGTTTATCGCGCCGGCAAAAGACTGATCTGATTTGTAAAGCAAAAACCGTCCTCACATTTGTAAAACCCTGGTCATTTCAGGCAGGCAAATACCTCCCTGTAAAAATCCGGGTGGGATTGCCAGGTTTGTCCGGTGATGATGTTTCCGTCGCGGATGGCTTGCTGGGTCGAGTAGGTGCCGCCTCCCATTTCGATTTCGGTGCGCACGTGTTCGTAAGCGGTTAATGTCCGGTCTTTGGCTAGTCCGGCGGTGACCAGGATCTGGATTCCGTGGCAGATGGCCAGAACCCATTTTCCCTGCCGGTCGAATTCGCGTACCAATTCCAGCAGCACGGCGTGGTTGCGGAGGTATTCGGGGGCGCGGCCGCCCAGGAGCAGGATCGCGTCATAATCTTCCGCTACCGCATCCTCAATCGTCAGGTCGGAAGCCAGGCAGTAGCCGGGGCGCTCAACGTAGGTATCCCAGCCAAGTTCAAAATCGTGCATGACCAGGTTCAGCCGGCGTTTGCTCGGGGCGGCGATTACGGCAATGTCGCCTTCTTCCTGAAAGCGGTGGACGGCATAGAGGGTTTCGTAACTTTCACCACCATCACCGGTGACAATCAGGACTTTGCGATTCATAAAATATTTGAATTAAATAAATTGGGCGCCGAAGGCTTTATTGCCCCCGGCTAAATGCACAAAAGTCAATTCCAGCAGCATTTTACCTGCTGACACAATAAACCAATCGGAAATCTGACGACTTTCTTCGCACGGAACTGAAAGTAAAACATGGATAACCTGCTGCGTATAGCAAATGGCGTTTAGTTTATTTGACTTAGAAAAACCGACTATTTTTTTGGTAGAACTAATTTTATATCTTGTATGACTTATTATTGATCAGCCTTTTACGATGTATGAAACACGCAGTAGCTATCGCGTTTATTTGGTGGGTACTGATGAGCGTCGTCCAGGCGCAAAGTGTGAAATTCAATCACCTTACCACCAATGAAGGGCTGGCTCAAAGTCACGTCTCTGCGATCCTGAAAGACAAAAAGGGCTTCATGTGGTTTGGAACCGAGGACGGATTGAACAAGTACGACGGCTACGTTTTCACACATTACAAACATGACGCCTACGATAAAAGCAGCATTTCCGATAGCTACATCCAGGATTTACTGGAAGATAAACAAGGCAATCTGTGGGTCGCCACTTCCAACGGACTGGATAGATTTGACCGGACGAAAAACAGCTTTATACATTACTTCACCCAGGATATCAACGACCTTTTTGAGGATAGTAAAAACAGGATCTGGCTGGCGACGCAGGAAGGTTTATTTTTATTTAACAGAGAAAAAAATACCATTCAGCTGCTGCTAAATGCGGGACAGACCAGCGGAAGTAAAATCAAAAATCCCATTTACCGGGTCATTGAAAATACCGATGGCTCACTCTGGCTCGGCACGGGGAGCGGGCTTTTTCAGGTGATAGTCAACAACAACAAGTACGCCAGCAGAAGCATTGATCTGGGCTGTGCACATTGTTCTCCGGCACCGGGCATCAGGGCGCTGAGCATGGACCTTTCGGGTAATTTGTGGGTTGGTACAAAAAGTGCCGGTTTGTTTCTTTACAATGTCAGAGACAGGTCTTTTCGCAACTTTATTCACAATCCAGCCGATAAAAATTCCATTGCCCACAACGATATTCTCACGATTCTCCCGGCCAAAAATGGCAGCATTTGGATAGGGACGGAAAATGGTGGAATCAGTGTTTTGAATGTAAAAGGGCAGTTTGTGACTTACGACCACCGGTCCAACGAACCAAGTTCGCTGGGTAATAACTCGGTTTATACAATTTATCAGGATAATGCTGAAAACATTTGGGTAGGTACCTATGCCGGCGGGGTCGATTTTCTGCCGAGGTATGGAGAGAAATTTCTTTCTTACAGGCACTTGCAGGGTGATCCGGGCAGCCTGACAGACAATGTTGTGTTGTCTTTACGCGGCGACAGCTCAGGGGATAAGATATGGATCGGTACCGATGGCGGCGGGCTGAATGTTTTTAATTATAACAACAACACATTCAGCAGCTACCGCCACGATCCCCGGAACCCAAATTCAATCAGTAATGATTATGTGATTTCTATCGTGCGGATTTCCGACGATGTACTGGCATTGGGATACCACGATGGCGGATTCGATCTTTTCAATACAAAAACAGGTATCGCAAAACACCATTTACCCAATCCCAAAGATCCCAACAGTCTGTCGATTGCCGATGTAAACAACCTTTTCAGCGATATAGACGGAAATTTATGGATAGGGACCTGGGGCGGCGGACTGAATTATTACAACATTAAAACCGGGAAATTCAAACATTACCGCACCGATCCCGCCGATAGCACCAGCATCAGCTCGGACATTGTGACCACTGTTTTTCAGGACAAAAACCGGGTGATCTGGGTAGGGACTTATAGCGGGTTGAACCGGCTTGACAGCAGCGGCAGGCATTTTACCCGGTACCAGCGGCACCCGAAAAAAACGTCCTTTTTGTCGCACGACAAAGTCCAGTGCATCCGGGAGGCTGATGGCGGCAATTTGTGGATCGGGACAGTGGGCGGCGGGCTCAACTATTTTGACACTCGTAAACAAACATTTAAAGCCTTCACGGAAAGGGACGGCCTGGCCAGCAATGTTGTTTTTGCGATGCTGGAAGATCGTCATAAAAACCTGTGGCTCAGTACAAATAAGGGAATTTCACGGTTCAATATCGCCAGCAAGACTTTCCGGAATTTTGGTGTGAAAGACGGGCTGCAAAGCAACGAGTTCAGGGATAATTCGGCTTATGTTACCAAGTCGGGACAAATGTTTTTTGGCGGGGTAAATGGTTTCAGCACATTCTTTCCCGACAGCATTAAGTACAATGTTTTTGTTCCGCCGGTTTACCTTACCAGCTTCCAGATATTCAACAGGCCGGTTTCGGTAGGTGACAAATCCAGCATTTTAAAAAGAGATATCGCTGACACAAAGTCGATTACGCTTTCTTACAAACAGTCCGTAATCACTTTTGGATTTGCTGCGCTCAGCTATACCATCCCGGAAAAAAACCAGTATGCATATAAATTAGAGGGATTTGATCCGCTGTGGAGCTACGTTGGAAATAAGCGTACCGCCACTTACACGAACCTGGACCCGGGGACTTATACATTCATGGTGAGGGGTTCCAACAATGATGGCGTTTGGAATAACAAGGGTAATTCGGTGCAAATCACCATAAGACCGCCTTTCTGGCTTACCTGGTGGTTCAGGCTGATCTCGCTGGTCGGATTTCTGGGCTTGCTGATCCTAATTTACAGGCTTCGCACCCAATCCAACCGCAGACAGAAAAAACTGCTTGTAAGAAAAGTGAAGCAGCGCACCCTGCAACTCGAAGTGGCGATTGAGGAAGAAAGAAAGGCGAAGCGCATGGCAGAAATTGCGATCGAGGAAGAAAAAAGGGCCAAGCAGCAGGCAGAGCTGGCCAGTCAGGCAAAAAGCTCCTTTTTGGCGGTGATGAGCCACGAAATCCGGACGCCCATGAACGGGGTGATCGGGATGGCTTCTCTTTTGGCGGAGACCAACCTGGACGAAGAGCAGCTCGGCTACACCAAAAGTATTCAATCGAGCGGTAGCAGCTTGCTGGCCGTAATCAATGATATTCTTGACTTTTCTAAAATTGAGTCCGGGAATATGGAGCTGGAAGAAAGAGCTTTCAATCTCCGGAGCTGCATTGAAGATGTGATGGATGTTTTTATGTCCAAAATGGCCGAGTTGAAGCTGGATCTTTTGTATAAAATAGGAGAGGGGGTTCCTGAGCAGCTGATCGGCGACGGACAAAGGCTTCGTCAGGTGTTGATCAACCTGATCGGAAATGCCATCAAGTTTACCAAAGAAGGTGAAGTTGTTTTGTCTGTCAGCCTCGATGGCAGACATGTCGGCGATCGGGTAGGGTTATATTTTGAGGTCAAAGACAGCGGGATCGGCATTTCCGAAAGCAAGATGGACCGTCTCTTTAAAGCATTTTCGCAGGTAGATTCCTCCACAAGTCGGCAGTACGGCGGGACAGGGTTGGGTCTTGTTATTTGTCAAAAGTTGGTAAACCTGATGGGCGGGGCGATCGGCGTAACCAGCCAGGAAGGGGAGGGGAGCACGTTTTTCTTTTCTATTCTTTTTAAAAAGCAGGTTTTATCCGATGGACAATTGAAACCACAAAATGCGGAGGCAGCCGGCTCTCCGCCACAATCGGATATTTCGGGGAAGCTTTTGCATTCGGATTTCTCTGCGAAGTATCCTTTGGAAATACTGGTTGCAGAGGATAATAAGGTGAATCAAATCGTCATCCTGAATGTGCTCGGCAAGCTGGGTTACCAGGCCGAACTGGTGACCGACGGCCTGGAAGCGGTCAACAGAACTTCGGAAAAAGCATTTGACCTCATTTTAATGGACATTCAAATGCCGCGCATGGATGGTCTTGAAGCCACAAGAAAAATCAGGGCAACCCATCCGACCCGCCCCTACATCATTGCCATGACTGCCAATGCTTTGCAGGACGACAGGAAACAATGCGAGGCCGCGGGCATGGACGATTACATCAGCAAGCCGGTGAACCTGGAAGATCTGATGGAAATGCTGAAAGGTTTGTCGCAAAAGATGCACGACCAGCCGAAATACGATTGAATCCAATTCACTTCACAGCGATATTTAATTAAACGATCGCCGGAATTCCAGCGGCGACACATGCATCTTTTTCTTGAATAGTTTATTGAAGGACTGCGCATATTCAAATCCCAGCTGGTATGCAATTTCAGCGACCGACAAGTTGGTGGTCGCCAGATAATGTTTGGCCTTTTCGATCAGCTTTTCATGGATGTGCTGCTGGGCACTCAGCCCGGTGAGCGAGCGCAGCATATCACTCAGGTAATGCGGCGATAAATTCAGCTGGTCGGCCAGGTATTCTACGGTTGGCAACTCATTTTTTTCGGGTGCGAGATGGTCAAAGTAGGACGCGAGCACGTTTTCCATTTTGGTCAATAAATCATGGTTAACTGCCTTTCTGGTAAGGAATTGTCTTTCGTAAAACCGCGTGCTGTAATTCAGGAGCAAGTCGATTTGTGACAGCACAATTTCCTGTGTGTGTCGGTCGATATGCACCAGTTCTTCACTGATTTTTTGAAAAATGGCCGCAACATTCTGCTCTTCCTTTTCCGATAAATGCAGCGCTTCATTGACTGTATAGGAAAAAAAACCCAGATTTCTGACAGATGTCGCCAGCGGATGTGTGTACAGAAAATCCTGGTGGAATAACAACGCCTGGCCGCTGCCAAAATCCGGATCAAGGATCATATCCTCAGGCGCTTCCAGCGATTGCACCTGCCCGGCTGCTACGAATGTCATCAGGCCTTTGTCAAAGTCGTAATTTTGCTGGCCGTACCTGACTTTTCCGATGATACCTTTCTTCAACGACACGCAATAAAATTGCAGCATAAAATGCTTCCAGAGCGAGCGGTCTGTGAATTTCATATCCGCCACATTAATGATACTTACCAGCGGATGCTGGGGTTCGGGCAGCGAATGCAGGCGGTGAAATTCGGTGATGGAGTGGATCGTTTTCATCTTTTTTAAAAAACAGAAAAACAGGCAAACCCGTTTGAAGGTTTGCCTGCGATGTTTAATTATCCAAAAAACTCATCACGAATTTCTCTGCGAAATGCTTCGCTACCAATTTCCAGTCGCCTCGCATACAAGGCATTGGCGTCGGCGCCGGCCACGTATCTTACCTGGTCTTTTCCATCGGTAGCCGCTTCGAAAACGATTTCCGCAATTTGCTCCGGGGTGGAGGCGGCGTCCATCATGGTGTCAATGTTGGAAAATAATTTTTCCTCCAAGGCTGCGTATGCCGGATGGTTGCTCCGGTCCAGCGACCGGCCCAGAAAGTTGGTAGAAAAGCCGCCCGGCGCAATGGTTTTAATGCCAATGTTGTGCGGCGCGAGTTCAAACGACATACTTTCCGACCAGCCCTCGATGCCAAATTTCGTCGCATGGTAAATGGAGTGCAGCGGAAATGCAAAAAGTCCGCCCATCGAAGTCGTACTAAGGAACATGCCTCCCTTGTTTTTCCTGAAATGCGGGATAAAAGCCTGGGTTACCCGGATCACGCCCAGCAAATTGGTGTTTACTTCTTTCAGAATTTGCTCATCAGTCAAAGCTTCCAGCGCGCCCATCAAGCCATATCCTGCATTATTAAAAACGACGTCGATATTTCTGATGGCAATTGCCTGCGCGACGGTTGACTGGATTTGCTGCGGATCCGTCACGTCGAGCGGCAGAATGGTTACATCATTGAGTGCGGTAAGCTCGGTTTCGTGCGCGGGTTCACGCATGGTAGCGATTACGTACCAGCCTTTTTGGTGGAAGAGTTTCGCGGTTGCTTTTCCCAGCCCAGAAGAGGCGCCGGTTATAAAAATTGTCTTTTGCATTGGTCTCTTTTTTAGTCCAATACAAAGGTCGGTGCACGGCCGGCCGCAAATGTTTCCAAACCGTGTTTAGGTGTGTCCAAAGTGCAGATTATACCCGGACACACCTTTTTACAATTAAAATTATTCAGCTCGCAAACTCGTCACCGGGTTTAGCCAGGCAGCTTTGATGGCCTGAAAGCTGACCGCGATCAGTGCGATGGATGTAGCCGCTACGCCCGATACTGCAAAGATCCACCAGCTCAAATTGGTACTATATGCGAATGTACCCAGCCAGCTGCTCAGTGCCCACCAGGCCAGCGGAGAAGCGAGGACGATTGCGAGGAGGACGAGTTTTAAGAAGTCAGAAGAAAGCAGGCCGACAATGCTGGATGCACTCGCGCCCAGGACTTTGCGTACACCAATTTCCTTGGTACGCTGCTCGGCCGTGAATGCTGCAAGGCCGAATAACCCAAGGCAGGAAATGAGAATAGCCAGCACGCCGAAATAATTGACCAGCATATTCACCTGCTGCTCACTGCGGTACAGGCTTTCATATTCATCGTCCAGGAAATGATATACAAAAGGATAATCCGGATTAAATTCCCGGGATACCTTTTTGAGCGCGGCGAGCGCCTGCTCTGTTTTTCCAGGTTGCGTTTTGACCAGCAAATAACCCGAGTTTTCAGGAATGTATGTCAGTACCAGCGGCGTAATGGCCTGGTGCAGAGAGCTCATGTGAAAATCTTTCATAACTCCTATCACACGCCCGGTGCCCTTCCAGAACTTGATTTCCTTACCGACCGGATCTTTCTCGCCCATCAATCGCGCCGTCGCTTCGTTGATCAGATATGAAGACGAATCTGCCGCGCTGCCGGGACGAAAGTCGCGGCCGTCGGCCAGTTTAATGTTCATGGTGCGCACGAAATCAGCGCCAACGGTCATGGCCGTCACGTTGGTTTCCAGGTTCGGATCTTTGCCTGGCCAGCTAAGGTCGCCGGAAGTTGCCGAGATATTGACCGGTAACATGGCCGTAACTGATGCCGATGCTACCGCTGGCTGTCGCATGATTTCCTGGCGGAACGCTTCCATTTTTTCGGGCTGGGCAACATTGCCTTCCAGCGGTAGATAAACCACATTCTCACGGTCCAGACCCAGGTTTTTCGTGCGCAGATATTGCATTTGCTTGCCCACCGCTAGCATCCCCACGATCAGAAAAATGGATAGGGAAAACTGAAATGTCACTAATACACGCCGAAAAACGGCCGGGCCATTTCCAAACTGTAATTTACCTTTCAGGATTTTGATCGGCTTTAATCCGGACAAAAACAATGCAGGATAACTTCCGGCGAGAAGTCCGGTCAGTAATGTGAGTGAAATAATACCCGCCCAGAGCGTCGGGTTAGCAAGGTCCAGCGTCACCTGTTTTGCAAATAATTCATTGAAAGTAGGCAGCGCCAGCCACACCGCAGCCAGTGCCAGCATCACCGCCAGCAGGCTGGTCATCAGCGATTCGCTCAAAAACTGACCGATCAGAGAAGAGCGATATGCGCCTACTACTTTTCTGACACCCACTTCTTTGGCGCGTGTAGCCGAGCGGGCGGTGGCAAGGTTCATAAAGTTGATGCAGGCAATCAGCAGCAAAAAAGCGGCGACCAAAGAAAACAGGCGGACATATTCAATGCGCCCGCCGACCGGTTTTCCCATTTTGTAATCACCATAAAGGTATACGTCAGTGATAGCTTGCAGCACCGGTACGTTGGTGTTATTCTTGTCGGTATAGCGCTGGTAAATGCCTTTCATGCTCCGCTCGGCCTGGGCTGCGGAGGTATTCGGGCGGAGACGTACGTAAGTCAGAAACGAACTGTTGCCCCAGGTTTTTTGCCACGGCTGCTCCTGGTCTTTCCAGTTTACAATCCACTCGAACTTCAATGTTGAATTGCTTGGTAAATCCTTTAAAACAGCGCCTACGACATAGAATTTCTCATTGTTCAGCTGCAATGTTTTTCCCAGTGCTTCGGTATTCGGAAAGTATTTATCGGCTACCTTTTTTGTAATAATAATCTGATTCTTCTGAGCCAGGGCTGCATGCGGATTGCCTTTTAAAGCAGGAAGCTGGAACACCTGGAAGAAATTGTCCGTCGCATAATACCCCTTTTCCTTGGCGCCTTTTTCGCCCACTTTTATGAGCTGCTCCATCCACGGATTAACCTTCGTGGCGGCCGCAACCTCCGGAATATCCTTGGAAATTGCGTCCTGCAAAGGTCCAGGCGTCACTTCACCCGTACCGATTTCTCCGGTATTGCGATTAGTCGAATTGACACGCACAAAATAGATATCCTGTGCACCTGCAAGGAAACGGTTATTACTGAGCTCGTCTTTTACCCATAAACCAATCAGCAGGGCACACGCCATGCCCAGGGCCAGGCCAAAGACATTGATGCCAGTGTACATTTTATTTTTCGCGAGATTGCGCCGGGCGGTCGTCAAGTAGGATTGCAGCATGTTTGGTTCAATAGGCTGTTAGATTGACCCACTCAAATCAAATGCTGTGCCTGCTGATTTTTTTGGGTTAAATGTCTGATAGTCAGTGTAAAAATATAAACGCACTGTCCGCATTCGAACATTAGCGTGTTCGTCCGGGGACAGAAGCGAAGCCCGTGCTTACTTGCCGGTTTCCGAATCCGGCGCGTCCACAGGTTTGGATTCAGGTGAGCCTTTCTGGCGGAGAAATATGGTGAAAACCACGATGCTGGCGATGGATAAAAACTCACTCTGCCAGTTCTGAAATGATTCGAACCAGAAGTTGGCCTGCGTAAGATAGTTGCCGATGCTGTCTTGCGGCTGTCCGTTCAAAACATTCTGCTCATTATGGTCGACCCAGCTTCCATAGAGGTGCAGCCACCAGCTGATCAGAAAAAGAACCAGGAATAGGATAAAAAGCGAATTATTATAAATTTTCAGCACCCAGCCGCCCTTATTCACCGGCCAGGGTGCATCCTTTCCCGGCTTCGGTTCCCGGTCTACTTCCTCTTCTTCGTCGAGCGATTTCGATTCGGCCGAACCTTGTTGCCTAAGCCCCACGGTAAGTACCACGTAGAGTGCCATTTGCAGGAATTCGCTCTCAAAGTTTTCAAAGGTAGCCGATACAAAATGGCCGCTCTGCAAATAAGTAGCCAGACTGATGGGCGCGGCGTGGTCCTGTTTCCGCTCCGCATTGTGCTCGTGCCAGCCCGTGATCGCCTGCGCAATCAAGGCGCAGACAAACATGGTGATGAATACCAGGCTGAGCCCGTTCCGGTAGAAAAATGAATGTTTTGTTGTTGAAGTTTTCATGTTGAAGACGGGTATAAAAATTTATTTGGGCAAAAAAGTAAGCTGCACGACAGCGCCCTGCGAGCCGTCGCTGTTGGACCGCTGCCAGCCCAGGGAAAGTGGAAGACGTTCGGTCAGAAAGATCTCGATACCAGCCGTAAGGCGCCCTTTGCTGTGGTAACCGGAAATCCAGTCGGCCATCAGGTGCAGCTTTTTGTACCAGATACCCAGGTCCATCCCGGTTTGAAAGCCGTAAATGGTACCGTCGCTCAGGTAACGGTGGTTACCTACGTAAGGCCCTGCGGCGAGCTGATAACGCTCCTGGTCACCAAAGCTGGCGGCAAGGTTGGCATAACCATAATACACCAGCCGACTGGCATGTTTACTGGCCACGTTAGCGCCCGCCACTGCACCGATACCCACGGAAAGTAAGTCACTCAGTTCAAATACTTTTTGCGTATTAATGAGCAGGAGGGGCGCAAAAGGGGAGGAAGTGGTGGTATCATTGGTTTCAAAATGCCGGGTTTTGTAGTCGTAATCAACATTGATCACATTCGCGCCGATCTCCCAGTTTCTCCCAAGTCCATAGGTGAAGGTGGTAGAAGATTCGACGACATCGGTGATTTCAAATTGCTGCTGGGCGCTGATTTTCCGCCCGTCGGTAATATCCGAGGATGATACATTAAAAACCGTCAGCTGCGCGGAGGTTTTTTGGACCAAACAAAAGAATAAAATCAGAAAAAGAATTGTGGAGTTAAGTATATTCATAGGGGCTGTTTAAAAAACCCTATCATACAAAATGCGTACCTGCATTGTTTTTGGCCACTTATCGCATATTCCTGCTTTGCGCCACCAGGTATGAAACCATTACGATCATGTTGATGGGAATAAAACAAGCGACAATAATGATAATGGTTTGGCTTGAAAAGTTTTCCACGACATACCCGAAACCGATCATGCAAATGCCAATCAAAATCAAATAGCATCCACCAAGACGTGCCGCCTTGTTTTTGTCCAGAATATGGGCGCCAGCAGGAATGTTATTCAGCAAGCGAATATTTTTAAACTGCCAGATATATCCCCCAAACCCTATAAGAAGAACGCCGATTAGAACCAGGAACCAATCCATAGTCTTGTTTTTTTGGTTTTATAAATGTACTTGAAATCCCAATTCTTAGCTGCGTGGCGTCCTCGTTTTCATCTGTTGACGTGCACGGATCGTACCCATTTATTCCCCGGCAGGCAAATAAATAACAAATGTCGCTCCCTGGCCCGGATTACTTTTGGCCGTAATTGCGCCTCCCAGATTTGCTACGACGCGCTCGCAAATGGCCAGCCCGATGCCGGTACCAGTGTATTCGCTTCTTCCGTGTAGCCTTTGGAAAACCTGGAAAATCCGGTCCAGATAAATTTCGTCGAAGCCGATCCCGTTATCGGTAACTTCGATTTGATGGTAATAAGCAGCCGGTTTCAGCGGTCGTGGTGCCGCTGATAATTCATCATGATGAACTTGCTTTGCGGTAATTTGGATCACCGGCGCCACAAGTTCGCCGTCTTCGCCCGTCTTGCGGAATTTGAGGGAGTTACTGATCAGGTTTTGAAAAAGTTGCCCGAGTTGCGAAGCATTTGCTTCCAAAACTGGCAGCTCGCCAATGTCAAATCGGGCCTGCGCCTCACCAATCTGTAATTCCAGATCCGAAAGTACTTTTTCCAAAACATCCTTTAAAGCAACCGGTTGCAGCAGGGAACCATTATTTGAAACCCGTGAAAATATCAGCAGATCATTGATCAAAGTTGTCATCCGCTCGGCTGCGGAGCTCATCCGGTTCAGGTAATCCTGCGCTTTTGGTGAAGCCAGTTCAATTTCGTTCATCAACCGGCTGCCAAACTGCTGGATTTTCCTCAGGGGCTCCTGCAAATCATGCGAAGCCACATACGCAAACCGGTGCAGGTCGTCATTCGACCGGTTAAGCAGCTGGTTGGCGTATTTCAGTTTTTCATTGCCGGCTTCCAGGTTTTTGTTGCTGATATGCAGCTCCTGCGTGCGGAGCCTGACCTGCGCTTCCAGGGCAAGCTGCACATTCCGCGATTCGGTAATGTCCTGCGCAATCCCTGAAATCGTCGCTATTTCGCCGGAGGCATCCAGGTTAGTCTGGCCTTTCGAATGTATAATCCGCTTTTCTCCGGTCTGGGCATGCCGGATGGTATATTCAATCTCGAATTTTCCATCGCTGCCGGGGCTTAATGCTTTAAAAAACGCCTGAACAACACTTTGACGCTCTTCCCCCACCACATGCTTAATCGCTTCCTCCATACTCATCGAGTCGTCCGTAATTCCGAAAATTTCCAGGTGCCGGCGCGAGAATGTGGTTTTCCGCGTCGCAATGTCCATGCTCCACGTTCCCAGCTGGGCTACGTCGATCGCATTGAGCAAAGCATGTTTTTGTTGTTCCAAAAGCATTTGCTGCTCTTTCCGATCGGTAATGTCCGGACTAACAGTGGCCAGAATGGACGGTTCGCCGGTGACTGCGTCGTCGATCACAAACACATTCCACTGCACCCAAAACGGCTCGCCGGTTACCTCGTTCCACAGCCTGATTTCCCTGCTTCCTCCTTTATTGGCAACGATTTCGGGCAGGATTTGAAGCACCAGGTCACGGTCGGCGGGATAAACCGCGTCGATGAGCGTCCGGCCTTTGTTATGCGCCCAGCCAAGTTTGGCCAAGGTATACTTATTATTAAACATCGGCTCGGGCATCGGCTCCACCGGACTAATGCCGATAATGAGCTCACAATTGTCCAGCACGGCGGTTTTAATCTGATTTTCCAGCTCCACTTCCTTCCGCGCATTTTCGCTGGACTCGATCAATTGGTTCGCCTTTACGATGGCCGTCACGTCAATCGCAATCGCCAGAATCCCGTAATGTGCTCCGGCTGAGTCTTTTAAAACTTTGTAGGTAAAATCGTAGTAATGTGTCGTAGTGATGCCATCCACATGAATATCGCCGGGCATCGCTTCGGCCTTGAAAGTCTTGCCGGTCAGCAGCACATGGTCGAGTATGGCGAGGTAAGGCTGTACGGCAATTTCCGGCATGGCATCTCTGGCAGGTTTTCCGAGAATCCAGTCGCCTTTTCCGAGCATCTGGACCATGCATTGGTTGGCAAAAGAAATAATGTGGTCGCTGCCGGTCATAACCATTACCGAGACGGGCGCATCGTCCATCATTTCAGCAAATATAGCCTGAACATCCGGCTGGCTGGCCTGGCCCGCGGGCGGTGGATCGGTTTGGCCAGGATTGGTAATCTTTGTCAATTCAGGATCAGTCTTTTGGTGAGTTTACGTCTTTAACTTCACAATAAAAGACGTGCCACTAACCTCAAACTCCACTTTAATCCCAATCTCGTCCGCCAGTTTCCCGACGATCCACAAACCCAGTCCAAACCCGTCGCTATCCCTGTTTTCCCTGTTAAAAGCATCGTGCAGCCGGGCAACATCCTGGATCGGTTGCTTTAATAAATTACTGATTGTCAGTATAATTCCGGTGTTGTTTTCCTCCAAAATAACATTTATACGAGAGCCAGGCAACCCGTGCTTGATCGCATTATCCAGTAAATTGAAGAGAATGGTTGTCAAATGTGATTTGTCTGAAACGATTTCAAAATCAGCGCTTTCGGGGGATATAATCAACTTAATGCTCTGAGCATTGGGAAGCAACTTGTGATTAACTCTTTGCAATGTTTCCGTCAGGACTTCGACCAGATCAACGGGTTTTTGATTGGTAATAATCGATCCTGATTTAAGCTGGCTCATCAATAAAAAATCATTCACGAGCTTACTTAGCCGCTGCGTTTCAGTAATCTGACTGGCAAATAGCTGTTTAAGTTTATCGGGTAAATCTTCTGTTTGCAAAACCTGTAACTCTGTGAGCATCACGCTGAGCGGCGTCCGTAACTCGTGGGAAGCGGAGGCAAAAAAGGCATTTTGTTCATCGGATTGTTTTTTAATGCGGGAAAGCATCCGGTTGAGCGCGAGGGTTAGTGCGTGTAATTCGTCCTTGTTACCGGACTCGGGCAGCAGGTTAATGTCATCATTCAGGTTAATGTTGTTGGCTTTTGAAATGATCTTTTGCAACGGTTTTAATAAAAATCCGGAAACAAAATAGCCGCCGATCATTGCGAGGATAAATCCGAGCGGGAGATAAAAAAACAGTACGATCCGCAACTTATCTACATCACGATGCAGCTCGCTGGCCGGGATGGTATAAGTAATGCTGATCTTACCGCCGGTTTCCAATTCCCGGGCTGCTTTTTCAAATGTCCGGTCTTCTTCTGGAATGTTGTTTTGGTTAACTGCTGAAATGGAATGCGGGAAATTATTAAATAAAGTATCCGTTTTTCCGCTGGCCTGATAAGTGAGTAAAAAATATTCATTTTGCTGCGGAAGGGGAATAACTAGCGGACTGATTTCTGTCTTTTCCAGGATTACTTCTGCCCGTGCGCCAAGTCTTGCATGAAAGTTTTTGGTATACTGATTTTTGACCGTTTTATATAAAAAGAAAATAGCCAGCATTAAAAAGCAAAGAAAAAGCGCACCGAAAATCACCCCGAAACGAAACCGGAGGCTTTGATAAAACGGATAGCGCGATTCGTCTTTCACTTTGCTTTTGTCCCTTTCAAACTATATCCCACACCGATCACGGTTTCCACCATTTGTTCGGCAAAACCGCGGTCGATTTTTTTGCGCAGCTGGTACATAAAAACTTCCACAATGTTGCTTTCCGGATCGAAATCCATTTGCCAGACATTTTCCAAAATCTGATTTTTGCTTACGACCCGGTTTGCATTCCGGGCGAGGTATTCCAGCAGGATAAATTCTTTGGCAGTCAGATTAAAGTCTTTTCCTTCACGCGTCACTTTTCTTGCAGCAAGATCAATGCTCAGCTCACCCACATTGATTTTTGACTTCTCGCCGGCAGATGGAATGCGCTGGACGGTGCGGATCCGGGCCAGTAATTCTTCCCAGTCAAAAGGTTTTTTAATATAATCCACCGCCCCCAGATCCAGCCCTTCCACCACATGGGCCGTACCGCTCAAAGCGCTGACAATGATCACCGGAATGCTAATATTGAATGCCCGCATATTTTTCAAAACCTCTAAGCCATTTGCGCCGGGAAGCATTAAGTCCAGCAAAATCAGGTCAAAGTTTTCACTGGCTACTTTATTAAGCGCCTCCGTCCCTGAATCGCATTTTACAACGAGGTAACCTGCCTGCTGCAAGCCTTTTACCATAAAATCGGCCAGCTTTTCTTCATCTTCAACAACCAGTATTTTCATATTCAAAAGGGTGTGTTACTGAATTAAATATGTTGCCGAATCAATAGTAATCTCATAGGGCCGCACCACTTGCTGGCCCGAAATATTGACAAATCCATCCAGTGAATCGCGCTCATAACCTTTTACCAAAATGTGTTTTGCATTTCTTAAAATCGGGAATAAGGTTTGCGCCATGTGCGGAGGCAATAGAATTAATTTACCCGATAACAAAAATGATTGCTCGGGACCATGATTTTTGGGTGATTCTATAAATGTGCTCCCGGTAATGTTTACTTCTTTTCCTTGACTAGGTCTTGGCGGATGAATCTCGTGCAATAGTAATTTTTCTGTGGAATTTGTGATCGATATAGCAACTAATTCCGGCATATCTTCCCCTGCTGGGCCCTCACGTTTTCCAATTTCAATGCTTACTTTTTTATTCAGTAAATCCAATTCCCGGATCCGGGCAGCCGCGTGCGGCGGGAAATGAAGCCAGGTTTTTTGTCCATCATTTTCAAATAATATTTTATCAATATCACCTCTTTCATTACTTCCAAATTCTAAAACTTTACCTGATAACTGGCTGGTTTCTGCATTAAATGGAGAATGAATTTCGTGGGGATGATTGGGCTCCGGCGGCGCTGGTTTTTGTATATACCAAAATACTCCCGCTACCAAAAGCAGGAGTAACATGGCATATCGATACGAGCCGGGACTTTTCATTCCGAAATGTCGGGTTTTAATGTTTCTTTCATAAAAAACAGGCAAATCACAAATGCGACAGCAGCCACTGCGGCCAAAAATACAAATGCGGCCCTGAATGAAAATGCACCGGCAATATACCCCGCCGTCACATTGCTGAACGAAGCGCCCAGGCCCACCGCCGTGATGAGAATTCCATTGGCAAAATTGAAATGCCCGGAGCCTTTCGTAAGATCGGCAATCACCAGAATGCTGACCACACCAAAAATCCCCGCAGAAGCCCCATCCAGAATCTGCACCGCCGTAATGAAAAACGGATCGGCGCTGGCCGTGTACAGCAAACCGCGGATCGGCAAAATCGCGAAGCAAACCAGCAAAAGCCACTTCCGCCCCGAAACCGATCTTCGGCTGCACCAGGCCGCCGTGGGTACCATCACCAGCTGCGCAATCACAATGCAAGCCGACATATACACCGACGCATCGACCTTATTTTCGGAAACAATGTACTGCCCTGCGAGCGGCAACATAGCGGCATTGGCAAAATGATACAGCACGCAGCAAGCTGTGAAAATGATGAACAAAGGCTGCATGATCACTTTTCTGGACTGTGAGCCCGATTGTTTTTCCTCGCTCGGCAGGCAGCCGCGAGAAAGGTCGTGGTTAATCTCCTTCTGATCGATCAGTTGCAGACATGCCACGCTGGCTAGTGAAAGTACGAGCGTAAATACAAAAATCCCCTGCAAACCGATCGTGTAACCGATTAACCCTGAGATCAATGCGGAGCCTACATTGCCGCCGTGGTTAAACATTTCGTTGCGCCCGGTGCGGTGTTCCAGCTTTTTATAGCTAACCAGTCCCAGCGTCATCCCCGCGATAGCTGGGCCAACGAATGTAGCGGCCATACCCACGAGTACCTGGCTGATGATCACCACTGTATAATTGGGTTTGATCAAAATCAAAAGCGTCCCGAAACCGATGATCAGGCTGGCGATGGCGATGATGATCTTTTTATTTTTCAGTCTGTCGACCACCGCACCGGCGGGCGTTTGCACAAGCACGCCTGAAAAGGTGGCGATGGACGAAACCATGCCAATATCGCGCAAATTCCAATGATGGACCGAAAGCAGATAGATGCCCAAAAAGGGCCCGATCCCATCACGGACATCGGCCAGCGAAAGGTTAATCAGATCAAGACCACGAAGCGATCGCGCATGTTGAGCACGCGCCATCAGCCTTTAAATATGAAATAAACGGCGCCGACCAGCAGCCCGAAACCGATCAGGTGGTTCATGGAAAATCGCACATTTTTGAAAACAACCAGCGAAAAGATCATGAAAACGATCAGCGTAATCACTTCCTGGATGATTTTGAGCTGCACCAGCGAAAACGGCCCGCCCATTTCGGAGGAACCAATGCGGTTGGCCGGTACCTGGAAGCAATATTCGAAAAACGCGAGGCCCCAGCTGAGCAGGATAATCATCCACATGGGCGTAGCGCTGTGGCCGCCTTCTTTGCTGAAAAATTTGAGGTGGCCGTACCAGGCGAGCGTCATGAACGCATTGGAAAGGAGCAGAAGTCCTATGGTGGAAATGTATTTGGACATGATAGATGGTTTTATGCCGGACAAAGAAACAATAATGCCACTTTGCCCGGTCATTTTTTTTAACGAACCAGATATTGCTGACCATTGATCGTGAGCGTATTGGGACGCACGATCACATAGTTGTCCAGAGAAATTTCCCCAGCATTCACACTTTTCTGGTTTCCGGAGTAGACAATCGCACTTCCCGGCTGCAAAGAATTACCCATTTGCGCCATCACGTGCGGCGGGAGTTTCAGCAGCGTTTTGTTATCGAGGATCAAGCCGGTTACCATACCGTCGCGGCCTTTTTGCAGACTGGCCACTTTGGCTTTTCCGTCCACAAATTTCTCGGCGGGTGGCAGCTCCGTTTGTGGGGAGTCATTGAGCATCTTATCATTCAAACTCACCAGCCGCACCTCGCTGGCCCCAAATGGCGTGGCTTCCATGGTTCCGGTGAAGTTTACATTGGAACCTACCTTCGCAGCGCTCATCACCTGTTTTCCAAGATGTGCAGGAAATTTGACCAGCACACTGTCGATGCTATTGAGGATGTAAAAGCCGTCGAAAGTGAAATCATCATTGTACTGCAGTTTCACCACTTTACCCTGATACGCATTCACAGGTTGCAAACCGCCCGCGATTCCCGGCCCGCCAATCGGGCCGCCCGGGCCGGGTCCGCCGGGACGTGGTCCGACTGGGCCTGGTCTACCTGGGCCTGGCGCACCGCCTGCGATACGATCGGGACCTTGAACATTTCCTGGCTGTGCCTGGATTCCTGAGCTGAGCATTATAGCGGTCATCATTGCCGCTGCCATCATTACTGTTTTCATTTTTGATACATTTAAAAGTGATGCATCAAAAGTAGAATGGCCAAATAAGGGGGGAATGAGGGGGAAATTAATTTTTACTCATGTGGTTTTGCTGCTTGTTGATCTTGTGCAAAACAACGCCCTGCGAAAAGATGGCCGTCAGCAGCATTTGCTGATTCTTCGGCCCGCGGAGCAGTGCGCTCGACCGGGCATCGCCGCGCAGTAGCAGGCCACTTTTTGCAGGATTTTGTGGGGAGAAACCGCCTTTCCCGTTCCCTAGCAGCAAAAGTCCGGTGGAGGCATCCTGCCTGCCCATGTTGACTTCATTGGAATAAAAGTTGCCGGTCAGGATCACGTCCGGGTTTTGGTCGGCATTAACATCCGTCACCACAATCCCGAAAACTGGCGCTACCTGGGCTTCCACGGGCAGGGCTTTTACTTCAAATTTTCCGTCTCCCTTGTTTTCAATGTAGGCGGTCCGAAGAAAGGTCGCCTGGGTGGTGTAGGCGTCTTTTTTTTCTTCCGGGGTCAGCAGGTCTGCATAGGTTGTTTTGGCATAATCAATGTAATGCGGGTATTTTCTGCGAAACTGGATCACCTGCTGGTTCAGCGCGTCGCGGGGGACGCTCGGGTAGGAGGTGCCCTGAATGTAGTAGCCCATCAGCGGATCAAAAACGCCATCGGCATTAAAATCCTTGGCCGTCATCGTCACCGGCTCTTTTTCCGAAGCCTGGTAAAAGGTATTAACTCCCTCATTTCCAGCAATAAAATCCACGTCGCCATCTTTGTCAAAGTCACCGGCTGCCAGACTATTCCACCAGCCAGCATAAGGTGCCAGCGAATTTTTGGCGGGTGCCGTTTCGGTCAGTTTTGTTTTTTGGTTTTTAAAAATCCGGATCGGCATCCATTCTCCCGCGACTACCAGATCTTCGAAACCGTCGTGATCGGCGTCGGCCCAAATTGCGGCGCACACCATTCCAGCGGAAAGTAACTCAGGACAATGTGTTTTGGTAATATCCGTGAATGCGATTCCGCCTGACTTCGAATCATTTCGGAGCAGGTAGCTGCGCGGCGGCAGGGGATATTTGCCGGGGATCATCCTTCCGCCGATAAACAAATCCGTGTCGCCGTCCTTGTCAAAATCGTCGGCTGCCACGCAGGAGCCGCTGACGGAAATCGCGGGAAATGTCCCGGCAGGCGCAATGTTGAAATTGCCTTTTCCATCATTCAGGTATAGCTGCACTTCATAAAATGCCTGGTCCGTTTCCGGTTTTTCATTCCCGCCATTTACGACGACCAGATCCTGGTCGCGATCACCGTCTGCGTCAAAAAATGTGGCCGAAATGTTCTCATGCAGCGAATCCTGCGCGATTTCATGTTTTCCAAAAGCGCCCGACGCTTGCTGAATGTAGATGCAGGGTTTTCCCTTCTGGTAACTTGCGCCCGCGAAAAAATCATCCAGACCATCCCCATTTACGTCGCCCGTTGCGATGGCGAAGCCGCTTTTGGAAAGCATTTTGTGCAAAGCTGCTGTCTGTTTAAAGTCAATGTAACCCGATTTCTGGTGTTTAAAATCAACCTGCACGCTGTCGGTAATGTTGGTAAAAAAAACCTCCGGGGTATTTTTAGGTTGGGTAAAAATTGCATTCGCATCTTTCTGCGCAAGCTGTAAATGCTGGTTAGCAGTGAGTTTATACATTTTTTGTGACTTACCGCCCGGCCAGGTGACCAGTAAACTATCGATCGTCGCAACATGGCCCAACCCAAAATGCCAACCAGCGCCCACCGAAGAAAGAAAGCCGCGCGCGACAAACATTTCGGCGAACTGCGTCTGCTTTCCCGCCCAGACCGTGACGCTGGCACCAATGCCGGCCAGGTTGCCTTTTTCACCCTTTAATGTGATGGAAAGAAAATTACTTCCTGCATTTTCCCGGCTTTGATTTTGATAGATAAATGCTTCTGAATCAATGTTGTTTACAACCAGATCCAGGTCACCATCCCCATCCAGATCGGCATAGGCAGCACCATTTGAGTAGGAAAGTTGGTTGAGGCCCCAGGCTTTGGAGGTGTTTTCAAATGCCAGATTGCCCGCGTTTTTGTAAGCATAATTCGGGGTTTGTACTTCCGGCACTTTTTCAATCAGTTCCAGTGCGTTTTGCTGCTTGATGTTATTGGTGCCAAAAGTGGAAAAGTCTTCTTTGAACTGGATAAAATCACGGTCGGTCACGTCGCGGCGATAACCGTTTGTGATGAAAATGTCCTTCAAACCGTCATTATCATAATCCGCGATGAGTGGTGCCCAGCTCCAATCGGTTTTGGAAACCCCTGCCAGTAACCCCACTTCCGAGAAAAGCGGCGTGTTCTTTTTCCTGTCAACCTTACCCAAATTCAGTTGCAGTGTGTTCCGCATGTATTGCAGCTCGTAGCCATACTGCTCCGAAATGCTCATTTCCTTACGGTCGTAATCCTGCCCGGCCAGCATTTTTTTCTGCCGCAGATTGTCTTCCGGAAGCATATCCAGCTGGAAAATGTCAGGATACGTATCATTATTAATATCGGCAATGTCCACGCCCATGCCGTACAGGCTGGTGTGCGCAATCGCTTCCTTGATCACATTGTTGAATGCAGGTTTTGCGCTGGCACCGGTATTCAGGTACAGCATATCGCTGCTGATGAAGTCATTGGAGCAATAAATGTCCGGGTAACCGTCTTTATTTAAGTCACTTACTGCCAAGCCCAAACCCAGGCCTTCGAATCTTACGCCCGCTTCTTTGGAAATGTTGGTGTATTTCGGCAGGCCATTTTCACCCAAACCTTCATTCAGATAAAATTTCCCGGTGCTGGGGTAGGAGCCGTCGTCATAAGTCCTGCGGACCACATTCGGATTTTGCACGTCAGGCGAAGTGTTCATCAGATAGGCATCCAGATCGCCGTCCAGGTCCGCATCGAAAAACGCAGTTTGAGTGGTGTAAGAATTATCATTCAACCCGTATTCTTTCGCCAGCTCTTTAAATGTTGGCACGCCGTCGGGGCCGTTTCCCTGATTTACAAAAAGCAGGTTTTCAGAGTCGGCCATTTTCACATGACGCGCCACGCTGATGTAAATGTCCAGCAAACCGTCCTGGTTAATGTCCACCATCGAAATGCCGCTGCACCAGCGCTTCGTCGTCACGCCGGCTTTCTCAGTGATATCTTCAAAAGCCCATTTTTGAGAAGCAGTATCAATTTTACTCAGGTACAACTTGCTGCTCACCTGGTTGCCACCAAAGAAAATATCCGGCTTCCCATCCCCATTCACATCCCCGATCCCCACGCCACCGCCGTTGTAAAAGTTGGTAAATGTGAAGGGGTTGATTGAATCATTTGGGGTTAATGTATTGGAAAAAGTAATGCCGGTTTCGTTGGAATTATGAGTTAGAAATAGGGTGTCTGTTTTCTTCTGGCAGGAAAAGAAAAAGAGGTATAAAAGAGGGAATGTGTATCTGGGCAGAAATTGTATTTTCATAATGAGTGCACTAAACTTGTCATGCTGAGCGGAGTCGAAGCATAAACACGGCATGAACAATGTTGTTCCGGCCGCATCGACGCTTCGACTCCGCTCAGCATGACAAAGAGTGCGAATTATCAATTAGCTAACATTATTTCATGTCATTAATACCCCGGATTCTGGTCAGTCGGCTCGATCTTGGCATTGTTATCGACTTCCTGCTGTGGAATAGGCAGCAATTCATGCTTGTTAGCCTGGAAGTACGAAATCGGTTCCACGGTCAACTTTTTCAGCTTGCGCCATCTCAAAAGATCCCGGTTGCGGATCTGCTCGCCGCTTTGCTCCACACGCTTTTCGTGCACCATCGCCGCAAAAACCTGATCCTTGGTCGAAACCGGGAACTTTGCAGTAGGGTACGCAGGCATACTTACGCTTTTCCGGGCGCGGATCATGTTCAGATACTTCACGGCTTCCGCAGTGTTACCCAGCTCATTTTCGACCTCTGCGAGCGCCAGGATCGTTTCTGCAAATCGCATAATGCGCTGGTTGATGCCCCCGGTCAGGAAGGATTCGTTCATTTTATACATCAGCGAATATTTCTGCCAGCTTACTTTCTGGGTCTTGCCATCCACCACCGAGGAATTTCCGTTTTGCTGACCGTCCGTCAGCGTGTTGGCGCCCTTGTTATATTTTTCTCCGGTAAAATAAAAAGAATCGTCGTAGCGTGGGTCGGTTTTCGCATCGCCTTTCGTGGTTTTTTCAAATTCCGAAAGCAGACTGTTGGAAGGGATCACATTTCGCCAGCCGATCGCCGAATATTCCTGGGTACGCACCGTTTCAGTCCCGGCAGTAGCGCCATTTCCGTCCCCATCCCAGTTGTACACACCGCCCGAAGGGAAGAAGTTGACCTCAAAAATAGACTCCTTATTGAATTCAGTTTCTTCCAAAAAGTTATCATTATAATTATCTACCAGCGCATAAACGCCCGAATTATACACTTTAAGTAGTTCCGTTTTTGCACTCGCATAATCTCCTTTTTGCATAAATACCCGCGCCAGCAGCATTTGCGCGGCACCTTTGGTAGCACGTCCCTGGTTACCCGCATCGTAAGTAGCAGGCAGGTCGGCCTGGATCGCCTGCAATTCCGAGATCAGCCAGGCATATACCTCTTCAACCGGTGTTCTCGGCAGGCTGCCGTCTACGGTCAGTACATAATTTTTGTAAAGCGGAACAGCGCCCCACATGCTGGCGAGCTCGTAATAAGAGTACGCCCGTAAAAAGCGCGCTTCTCCCAGCAGTCTCTTCTTTTCGGTGTCGGATAGGTCGGTTACCTTTTCCGAATTGTCTACCACGGCATTCGCGCGGTGGATCAAGCGATAGAATCCCAGCCAAACCGTACCCAAAACGGAATTTCCCGTATCGTGCGTACCGAGCAGCAATTGGTTCCTCGGTGTTTCAAGCTGCCCGCCGCCTGCCGCCACGTCGTCGCTGCGCAGGTCGTGGAGGAAAAACCATTCGCGGGAAACCAGACTATTGGATTTCAGCATGGAGTAAACGCTCGTCACGCCGCTGCTGAGCTCGGCCCCGTTTTTATAGTAACCTTCCACGGTCACACCATTGGGGTTAGTTTTATCCAGCGTGTCGTCATTACAGCCAAATACAACCCCGAACAGCAGTGCGTAAATGATGATTATTTTCTTTTTCATTTCAATTTCTTTTTAATAAAAGTTTCAATGTCAGAATCCTACGCTCAGTCCAACCTGTAATGTTCTCGGCTGCGGATACATACCATAATCAATACCATTGATCAGTTGCGTAGCCGAATCCGTCGACGTTCCGTTTACCCCAACTTCCGGGTCCAGACCTGTGTATTTCGTGAAAGTCAGCAGGTTGGTGGCCGATACGTAAAAGCGCGCTTTGGTGATGGTCTCTTTGGTAAGTGAGCTCAAAATTTTGGAAGGAATCGTGTAGCCGATGCTGATATTTTTGATACGCATATACGATCCGTTTTCCACAAACCGGTCGCTCGACCGGCTGTTGTTGTTCGGGTCACCGCTGATGGCCCTCGGTACGTCGGTATTGGTATTTGAAGGCGTCCAGGCATTCAATACGTCTGTACCTGCATTGAACAAACGCAGCATTCCCTGCTCGATTACTTTGGTACCATTGTAAATCTTGTTGCCTTGTACACCTTGCAGATACAATGTGAAGTCGAAGTTTTTGTAGTTACCGCCCAAATTCGCACCGTAGCTGAATTTAGGGATAAAACTACCATTGTACGCCCGGTCGGAAGCATCGATTTTACCATCACCATTCAAGTCCTTGAACTTGATATCGCCCGGCGCAGCCTGGTCCTGGTATTTGGTTTTGTCGTTACCGTCCAGCGCATTGGCTGCGTCGATCTCCGCCTGATTTTGGAAAATCTTCTCCACCTGCCATCCATAAAACGACTGGATCGGATGACCGGCTTCTGTTTTTGTGATGTCAAAACCGCCGAAATCCGAGTTATTTCCAGAGAAAAGCGTGGCGCTCGGTGTAGCGAGGCTCAATACTTTGTTCCTCGTAACATCCAGGTTTACAGACGCATTCCATTTGAAATCACCGTCATTTTTATTGTATCCCAACTGGAATTCGTAGCCCCAGTTTTTCATGCTTCCAATGTTGGACAAAGGAGAAGACGAGTAGCCGATGGAGTTCGGGATCGGTACCTGCAACAAAAGTCCGTCGGTTTTCCGGTTGTAAGTTTCAGCCGTGAATGTCACACTGTTGTTAAACAATGCGAGGTCGATACCCAGGTTGGTCATCGTGGTGCTTTCCCATTTCAGCTGGGTGTTGGCAAGGGAGCTGAAATAAGATCCCAACACTTTGTTCCCACCGAAAACGTAGTTGCTGTTATCCGCAGAAACAAGCGCCTGCCAGGCGTAGCTGCCGATGCCGTTGAAGCCGGTTTGTCCGTAGCTGGCGCGGATTTTCAACTCGGAAATTTCAGGAATCGATTTCATGAATTCCTCTTCGCTAAGACGCCATCCTACTGATAATGAAGGGAATGTACCCCATTTATTGCCTGGCGCAAAACGTGAGGAACCGTCGCGGCGGATCGAGCCGCTCAGCAGGTATTTGCCGCCGTATTCATAATTCAGACGACCCACGTAGGAAATCAGTGAACTTTCGTCCAGCGAGCTCGATGCCGATGGGTTGGATACGCCCTGCAATTCGTCGATGTCATTGTTTGGACGGTAACCCGAACCATTCAATGTGTTGGTGCGGAAAGTTTGCTTGTCGATGATCGCCGTCACGCTCAGTTGGTGTTTGCCAAAAGTTTTATCAAATGTCAGCTGATTGGTAACCACCGGCGAGAAGTAGCTGGTGCGGCTATCCCGGATCTCATATTGCGTCCGCGATTTGAAACCATCATTGTAAATCGGGAACTGGTTGGTATTCGTGTTCGAAACCACATCCGCTCCGAAGCTGAAACGGTATTTTAGGAAGCTGGCAAGCCTTACTTCGGCGAAAATTGAGCCTAGTAATTTGAGCCGCTGGTTCCGGGTCACGTCCATCAACGCAATGCGGACCGGGTTGTCCGGGTCACTTCCGTCTGCGGCTGTCGGCGAGCTGTATCCGCCCACTTTGGTCGGGTCGGT
Source organism: Dyadobacter luticola (assembly GCF_005860805.1). Lineage (GTDB taxonomy): Bacteria > Bacteroidota > Bacteroidia > Cytophagales > Spirosomataceae > Dyadobacter > Dyadobacter luticola. The sequence continues at coordinate 1,904,483 of NZ_VCEJ01000004.1, forward strand.
AACCGGCCAGTAAGGCAGGTTGCGGATCATTTGCATCACCGCCGTACGACCGCCGCCAAAGCCTTGCTCCCCGCGCGATTTGTCATAAGAGATCGTCAAAGTCTGACCGATGCTCAGGAATTTTGTTACCTGGTGGTCAGAGTTGAGGCGCACATTTGCTCTTTTATAATTGGTACCGATCAATATCCCTTCCTGGTCGAAATAACCGGCAGAAGTAAAAAAGCGCGAGACACTGTTGCCGCCGGATACCGAAATCTGGTGCTGCTGAATCGGTGCTTTGCGGAACATCACGTCCTGCCAGTTGGTATGCGTCTGCGCAAATGTCTGGTTAGAACCCTGGTAAGTCGGCTGGTTCAGGTCCGAAAGCCTGCCCGGCATGGCGATGCCTGCGTTGCCCAGCAGCGCGGTAGCATATTGAACGTACTGATCTGTATTGAGCACATCCAACTTTTTCCAGGCCGATTGCGTACCGAAATAAGTATCCAGGTTTACATGCAGCTTACCGTCCTTCGAACCTTTTTTGGTTGTAATAATAATGACCCCATTCGAAGCCCGCGAACCATAAATGGCTGCAGAGCTGGCGTCTTTCAGCACTTCCAGAGATTCAATGTCTTTCGGGTCCAGGTTGTTCAAATCACCTGCGGGAATCCCGTCGATCACGTAAAGCGGCCCCGAAGCATAGTTGATAGAACCAATCCCGCGGATACGGACGATCGGCGTCTGGCCGGGGCTACCATTGTTCACCACACGCACACCCGGCACGCGGCCTTGCAGCGCCTGCTCGGCACTGACTACCGGAAGCGCCGTGAGTTCTTTGGGTGAAACCGAAGATACCGCGCCGGTCAGCGACGATTTCTTTTGGGTACCATACCCGATCACCACCATTTCTTCCAGAGCCTGGTTTTCTGGGGCGAGCTTCACATCAATGCGGGTTTGGGTGCCCACCTTGATTTCCTGTTTGGCATAACCGATAAAACTGAAAACCAGCACGCTGCTTTCAGATGGAACTGAAATCACAAAATCACCTTTAGTATCGGTGCTTGTTCCGATGCTGGAACCCTTCAATGTAACATTGACGCCCGGTAATGCTTCCCCGTCATCCGTTGTCACACGTCCGGCTACCTGCTTGTCGGCGGCCGCTTTCTCAAAAGCAGTCTTAGCGAACGTTGGACCGGCAAATATTGCCGCCGCTACGAGCAGCGAAAGCAACAGCCTGATCCTCATGAAATAATACCCTGGTATAAGGTCTCTCATAGGTTGATAGATATGGACTTAAAGAACAAAAACTTGTACTGGTCAAAGGTTGGTGAAATTTCATCAAATGTCAACTACACACTTAACCGATGGGACGATTCAGGGATAAAATTGAACATTTGTTCCAGTAATTCTTACATAATTTCCCTTCCTGACATTACTTTACACCAGCTGCTGATTGCGTTTTGCGTGCATATATTCCGATGGGAGCATGTTGAATTTTGCCTTGAAGGATTTGGCAAAGTAGTTGGGCGTGGCAAATCCGGTCGAGTAGGAGATCTGCGAGACGTTCAGGTCGCTTTTTTCGAGGAGGATAGCCGCTTTTTCCAGTTTAATGGTCCGGATAAATTCGATGGGCGTCTGGCCGGTGATTTCCAGAACACGGTTGTATAATGTTCCACGGCTCATACCCAGCTGTTTACTCATTTTTTCAACACTCAGCTGCGCACTGTTCGTGAGGTTTTCATCAATGTAGGCCAGGATTTCTTTCAGCAATTTTTCATTGCCGGATACCATCTGCGGCTCGGGGCGAACGATGTCAATCTGCTTGGAATAAGTCGTTTTCAGCAGCCGGTTAAGGAGCAGCAGGTTGTTGATCTTGGCATTTAAAATATCAAAATTGAAAGGTTTGGTCAGGTAATCATTCGCACCCGAGCTCAGTCCGCGCAGTTCGTGCTCTTCGCCGGTGGAGGCGGTCAGCAGAATGATTGGAATGTGCGCCGTGCGTTTGTCGGCCTTGATTTTCCGGCTCAGCTCGGTACCGTCCATCTCAGGCATGGCAATGTCACTGATAATGATCTGCGGATGCTGCGAAAGCGCCTTTTGCCAGCCCTCATTCCCATTGGTCGCCTCAATCACCTTATAGTAACATTCGAGGCTACTTTTCAGATAATGCCGGAATTCGTCATTGTCCTCAATAATCAGGATATCAGCCGAAGGTTCCGCAGCCGGAGTGGTTTCAGGCGCTTGCGCAACAGCAGTTTCCTGCATTTTATAATGGTCAAAAATCGTCGGTTCCTTTTCCGAAGTAGCCGCCGAAATGTGGCAGGGGAGTGCCACGGTGAATGTGCTGCCTTCGCCCGGCGCGCTTTCCACACGGATCGAGCCGCCGTGCATTTGCACAAATTCTTTTACGATCGACAAACCGACCCCGCTGCCCTGGTTAAGTATCGCAGCAGACGAATCGTTCTGGAAAAAACGCTCAAAAATTTTCTCCTGCTTGTCCAGCGGAATACCCACGCCGGTATCCGACACCTGAATGTAAAACGAGTGCCCGTCACGCTCCGTTTGCGACAGTGCCAGCGTCACTTTCCCGCCTCGTGGCGTGTGTTTAAATGCATTCGAAAGCAAATTCAGTACAATGCGCTCAATTTTATTCTGGTCAAACTCCATGTCCAGATTCCCGACGGCACTTTCGAAAATATACTCAACTCCTTTTGTCTGAGAGAGATAGCGGAAAGATTCCGAAGTTTCCTGGATGAAAGAAACGATTTCGCCCTGCGTGGTTTCCAGTTTCGATTCGTGCTCCTGCAAATTTTTGAAATCCAGCAGCTGGTCGACCAGGTTGAGCAACCGACGTGCATTTCGCTTGATACCCTGCAAATGCGGCGTATTTTCGGCAGGTACCGGCCGGCTCAGCAGCTGGTCCAGCGGTGCCAGGATCAGCGAAATCGGTGTCCGGAACTCATGGCTGAGATTGGTCAGAAACTTGATTTTCATCGCATCTAGCTCCCTTTTTCGTTCCGTTTCCCGTTCCAGTTCTTCCTGCCGGAATTTGTTTTTCAGCTTTTGAATGCCCCGGTGCCGGATCAAAAACAACAAGCCGAACAAAGCCAGCCCATAAAAAATATAGGCGTAGATGGTCATGTAAAACGGCGGCTTCACAACAATTTCGACGCTGGTACCGTGGCTACCCCAATCGCCGCTCTGGTTTTTGGCCTGCACTTCAAACTCATAAGTACCGGGGTTCAGATTGGTGTAACCTGCGGTCTTGGAAGCCCCGGCATCATGCCACTCCGCATCAAAACCATTCAGTCGGTAGCGGTACACAGTCTGTGTAGGATCGGAGTAATTGAGCGCGGCGTAGGAGAGCGTAAAGTTTTGTTTATAGTCTAAATGAATGGATTTCGCGATGGAAATGTGCTCGTCAAGTACCGTGGAATCAGCTGGCGTGATGGACTTATTACCCACCCGAAGCTCTTTCAAAACCACCGGCATGCGGTGGCTGTTTTGCCTCAGCTCACGCGTATCCAGGTAGTTAAATCCTTGAATCCCACCGAAGTATAGCAGGTTGTCATGTGTGCGGATACCCGCGCCGAGGATAAAAGTGTTGTTCTGTAAACCATTATACTGCGAGTAATTGATAAACCGCTTCGTCGTTTGGTCCAGGTAGCTCACACCGCGATCGGTACTTACCCAGATACGTCCCTCCGCATCTTCCAGGATCTTGTTGATCACCCCGCTCGCCAGTCCCGCTTTTTGATCAAAAACTACAAACCGGCGCGTTTTTGCATCAAACTTTGCCAACCCTTCGCCACCCGTTCCGGCCCAAATGTTGCCGTGACTGTCTTCGAGCAGCGCAAGTACGTTATTGCCTGGTAATGTGCTGTTTAACTTGTCAAAATGAATGGACTTTCTTTTTATCGGATCAAAGATCACCAGCCCTGTACCATGCGACCCAATCCAGATCTGACCATTTTTGTCCTGCAACAAACCCCGGATATAACCATTCAATGGGATCATGCGGCGGGCAAGCGGGGTGCTGCCCTCAAAGTAACGCTCAAACTGCTGTGTTCCAGGATCAAAAACATTCACTCCGCCTCCGTTGGTACCGATCCACAGCTTACCCTGCCGGTCGGTCATGAGCGAAAAGATATCATTGTTATTGAGTGAGGCGGAATTTTCTCCCTGCGTAAATTGCTGGTATTGACCGGAATTCACATCCAGCGCAAAAAGTCCGTTTTGAAAACTGCCGATCCAAAGCTTGTCGCCCGCCAGCTCCATCGACATAATCGCCAGGCCGGAGCAGGCTTGCTTGTTTTTGGGTACGACCGGGATTTTGGTGAATAAATTGGTTTCGTGGTGGTACAAATTCAACCCGCCGCCGTCGGTCCCTACAAACAAATCGCCATTTTTTTTCTCCGCAAATGAGGTCACAAACGGTGCGCTCAGCCCATGCGGATCGTAGGGATTGGAGCGTTTCAGCGCGAAAATTGTCAGGTTTTTATCAAATTTATTGACGCCACCCTTGTAAGTCCCCAGCCAGAAAATCCCCTGCCTGTCAATCAGAATACTGCGCACCGACTTGTTGGTGAGCGTAAAAGGTGTGCGGGTATCCGGGGCGTAGCGGGTCACTTTTCCGGTTTCCATGTGCATTAAGTCCAGCCCGCCGTCTGTGCAGATCCAGAGTGTTTCGCGGTTTTCGGCGGCCACGGCATACACCATATCGCTGCTGATCGAATGTTCGTCGTTCGCCTGGTACCGGAATGTCTGAAGCAGCGAGCCGTCGGTTGCAAATTTGTACAGTCCGCTGAATGTCCCCACCCAGATATGGCCGGTTTTGTCGCCGGTAATCGTTTTCACCTGGTTTGCATTACCACTGGCGGCATTTTGCTCATATTGAACGCGGGTAAATTGTTTGGTTTTAAGATCACAAAGGAATAAACCGATCTCGGTGCCGATCCACATACGCCCCGCGCCATCGTCAAATAAGCTCTGCACCAACTCGTTCCGGATCTGATTGGGAACGCCTGTGCGCTGGCTCAGGCGGGTAAGCCTGAATGTCAGCGGATCCACCAAAACCAGCCCGGTCGTCGTCGCTACCCACAATTGCCCGGTGTGGTCGCTGGTTACCGCGGTAACGCTTTCGTTGACCAAAATTCTTTTGAAAGCGTCTTTTTTACGGTCATATAAATGCAATGATCCCTGGATCGTACCTACCCAAATCCTTCCCGCTTTGTCTTCGTGCAGGGAAGAAATATCATTCGAAGCGAGACTCGTCGGATTGGCTCTGTCGTGCCGGTAAATCGTAAATTCCGTCCCGTCGTATTTATTCAAACCGTCGTCCGTACCGAACCAAACCAGACCATAACGGTCCTTCAAAATCGTGTGCACGGTGTTCGACGAAAGGCCGTCCATCGAGGTAATCGCCGTAAAATTTAGCTGCGGATCATTCCCGTCGGCCTGGCAGTTGCCAGGCAGCGCGAACAAAAAGACATTCAAAAAAACAAACAGATATTTCAGGGACGCTGATCGCATACGGTCCGGTATTTTTGATTTAAATTTCACGATAGTGGCCCTTTTTGAACATTTGTGACATTAGTTTCAACAAATATGCTCACGCAAAACACCCCTTGCCACCTACATTTGCTCATTAATAAATTAAATATAATATTAAAAAAATGATGGGTCACCAATACCTGTATAGAAGTCCTATGTTTAAAAAATATATTGTCAATTTGACAAATAATGTGCGTAAAATTTCGATAGTGCTCGCCTTGTCGCTATCGGGCACATTTGCGGTTCCCGGTTTTTGCCAGGATAAGCCTGCTGCCATCAAGCCGCTCGTGACAGATCTTTTTACAGCCGATCCTTCCGCGCACGTTTTCAATGGTAAAATCTTCATTTATCCTTCCCACGACATTGAAGCCAATGTGCCCCAGGACGACGAGGGCGGACATTTCAACATGCGCGATTACCACGTGTACTCGATGGACAGCCCCACGGGAAAAGTCACCGACCATGGCGTGGTGCTCGATCTGAAAGACATTCCCTGGGCAGGCCGCCAGCTGTGGGCGCCGGATGCTGCATTCAAAAACGGGACTTACTATCTGTATTTTCCTGCCAAAGACAAGCAGGATGTTTTTCACATCGGCGTCGCTACCAGCAAATCACCGACTGGTCCATTTAAGCCACAGCCCGAGCCGATCCCGGGAAGTTACAGCATTGATCCTGCGGTATTTACGGATTTAGACGGTACATCTTATATGTATTTTGGAGGAATCTGGGGCGGGCAGCTGCAACGCTGGCATACCGGAAAGTATGAAAAAAGTTTATCGACCGATTTGGGCAAAGGACATGAAAACGAACCTGCCCTGAGCGCCAAAGTGGTAAAAATGAGTAAGGATATGCTTTCTTTCGATGAGCCGCTCCGGGACGTGCAGATCGTCGATGAAAATGGAAAACCGATTTTGGCAGGAGACAAAGACCGCCGGTTTTTCGAAGGTGCGTGGATGCACAAGTTTAATAACAAATATTATTTCTCGTACTCCACAGGCGACACACATTTCCTGTGCTATGCGGAAGGCAGCTCACCTTACGGACCATTTACTTACAAAGGTGTGATTATGAAGCCGGTAGAGGGCTGGACGACGCATCATTCCATCGTCGACTTTAAGGGGAAATGGTACATCTATTACCACGACGCAGCATTGTCCGGCAAAACGCATTTACGAAATATCAAAGTCCGCGAGCTTTTGCGGGAAAAAGACGGGGCGATCCGTACCATCGAGCCTTAAAATAATTCGCATTTTATCAACATTCATGAGAACCCGATTTCTTTTTTGCTTACTGATTACGCTGTCTTATGGCAGCTTTGCCCAGAACCCGCAGCCGCTTAAACTTTGGTATAACACCCCCTCCGGCAACACCTGGGAAAATGCTTTGCCGGTAGGAAATGGCCGGCTTGGCGGGATGGTGTACGGCAATGTGGCCGACGAAACGATTCAGATGAATGAAAGTACATTCTGGTCGGGCGGGCCAAACCGGAATGATAATCCGGCAGCGCTGGCAGCCTTGCCGGAGATCCGGAAACTGATCTTTGACGGAAAACAAAAAGAAGCCGAAAAGCTTGCTAACCAGGCAATTATTACCAAAAAATCGCATGGGCAAATGTATCTGCCGGTGGGCGAGCTGCATTTGGCATTTCCGGGTCACGAAAGTTGTCAGAACTATCAGCGCGAACTTGACATAGAGCGCGCGGTGGCAAAAACCAGCTATCAGGTCGATGGCGTGACTTACACGCGGGAAGTGCTGGCGTCTTTTCCGGATCAGGTGATTGTGGTGCGGTTGACGGCTGATAAACCAGGAAAAATATCGTTTTCTGCTGCGTATTCGACGCTTAATCCGCAGCCCCAAATTAAGGTGAATTCGCCCAATGAGCTGACGCTTGCGGCTACCGGAGTTGACCATGAAGGAGTGAAGGGGATGATTAAAATGAAGGCGATTACGCGGGTGAAAGTAGAAGGTGGGAGTGTTGCTGCCGGGGATACTGCGGTTGTCGTCAGGAATGCGGATGCGGCGACTATTTATGTTTCTGTTGCCACGAATTTTACGAATTTTCACGAATTGTCTGGGGATGAGAATGCATTGGCGAAAGGTTATCTGGATAAAGCTTATGCTAAATCCTGGGATGCGCTTTTGAAACCGCACGTAGCGGCTTTTCAGAAATATTTTAACCGGGTAAAACTGGACCTGGGTACCAGCGAAGCGGCTAAGTTGCCGATTGATGAGCGAATCAGGAATTTCAAGACTGCGAGTGATCCGGCGCTGGTAACATTATACTACCAATATGGACGTTACCTGCTGATTTCCAGCTCACAACCCGGCGGACAACCTGCTAATTTGCAGGGAATCTGGAATAATAAAATGCGTCCGCCGTGGGATAGCAAGTATACGATCAACATTAATGCGCAGATGAATTACTGGCCGGCGGAGAAGACAAATCTGTCAGAGCTGCATGAGCCTTTTTTGAGGATGGTAAGCGAGCTTTCAGAAACCGGGCAGGAAACAGCCAGGGTCATGTATGGCGCGCGGGGCTGGATGGCGCATCATAATACGGATATCTGGCGCGCAACCGGCGCGATCGACGGTGCATTCTGGGGTATGTGGATCGCGGGCGGCGGCTGGACGAGCCAGCATTTGTGGGAACATTACCTGTACACCGGCGACAAAAATTTCCTCGCGAAAATTTACCCCATCCTGAAAGGCTCCGCCACTTTTTACACCGATTACCTGATCGAACACCCGAAATACCACTGGCTGGTGACCAATCCGGGCAGCTCGCCCGAAAATGCACCTGCCGCGCACGAAGGTTCTTCCCTCGATGCGGGTACCACGATGGATAACCAGATTGCCTTTGACGTGTTTACTTCGGCGATCCGCGCTGCGGAAATATTGAAAAAAGATGCCGCATTTACCGATACCCTCCGCCAAAAACGCAGCCAGCTGCCGCCCATGCACGTGGGCCAGTACGGCCAGTTGCAGGAGTGGCTCGACGATGTGGATGATCCCAAAGACCAGCACCGGCACGTGTCGCATTTGTACGGATTGTTCCCGGCGTCGCAAATTTCGGCTTACCGGAACCCTGAACTATTCTCCGCAGCGCGGACTACCTTAAACCACCGCGGCGACGTGTCCACAGGTTGGAGTATGGGCTGGAAAGTGAACTGGTGGGCCCGGTTGCAGGATGGAAATCATGCTTACAAGTTGATCCAGGACCAGTTAAGTCCGCCGAGCAATCGCGGCGGCGGGACTTATAACAATCTTTTTGATGCGCACCCGCCCTTTCAGATCGACGGAAATTTTGGCTGCACCTCGGGCATTACCGAAATGCTAATGCAAAGCGCAGACGGCGCAATTCACTTGCTGCCTGCCTTGCCTGATGTCTGGAAAGATGGAAGCATTACCGGGCTGCTCGCGCGGGGCGGTTTTGAAATTGTCAATATGCAGTGGAGCGGCTCGAAGCTGACCAAGGTGGAAATCCGCTCGAAGCTCGGTGGTAACCTGCGGCTGCGTGTGCCCAATGCATTGAAATTGGCGGGTGGCACATTGAAAAATGCCGCCGGTGACAATCCAAATGCATTTTATATGACGGACAAGATCGCGACACCCGTCATTTCGTCCAAAGCAAGTCTGGAAAAGGCAACATTAAAACAAACAATGCTTTACGACCTCCTGACGCAGGCGGGTAAAGTGTACGCATTCTCAGCGCAATAGATTTTTTCAAACCGTTATCAAATATTAAATGTACAGGCTTTTTCTCAGGACTGTTTTCACCTTCTTGTGCCTGGTAGCAGGCTATCAAGCTTTCGCTCAGTCCATTACGCTGGTTAATCCAATACTGACAGGCTTCTATCCCGACCCGAGCGTAGTGCAGGTGGGGAAGGATTATTTTCTGGTCAATTCGACATTCTCCTACTTTCCAGGCATCCCGGTTTTTCATAGCAAAGACCTTAAAAACTGGAAGCAGATCGGCAATGTGATCGATCGGCCGTCGCAGATGGATTTCATGGGCGAAAAACTCACGCGCGGACTTTTTGCACCGGCAATCAGCTACCACAAAGGTACATTCTACGTGACCTGCACCGATATTGACCATGACGGAAACTTTGTGGCGACTGCTAAAAATCCTGCAGGCCCGTGGAGTAACCCGGTACGCATTCCGCAGGTTCGCGGGATTGATCCTTCGCTGTTTTTTGATGAGGACAACAAGGCTTATATCATTTACAACAGCGATGCGCCGGACCACAAACCGCTGTATTCCGGTCACCGCACGATCCGCATTTATGAAATGGATCCGGTTACATTGAAGGTGATCGGGGAGGAAAAGCAGCTGGTCAATGGTGGGGTGGATCTGAGTAAAAAGCCCGTCTGGATCGAGGCACCGCACATTATGAAGCGGTTTGGCTGGTATTATCTATACGCAGCGGAGGGCGGTACGTCCGTGAATCATACCGAAGTTGTGTTTCGAAGTAAATCTGTGTGGGGACCTTATGTCCCTTACGAAAATAACCCGATTTTAACCCAAAGAGGATTGCCGGAGGATCGCAAAGACCCGGTGACATCAGCCGGGCATGCGCAGTTTGTGGATGGACCCGATGGAAAAACTTACGCTATCTTTTTGGCAGTAAGACCTTATGAGGGCGACTACTACAATACGGGCCGGGAAACATTCATCGCGCCGGTGACGTGGAAAGACGAGTGGCCGATTATTAACCCGGATGTCAAAGAAATCCAGTACCAGTATAAAGCCGCATTCCCCGAGGTGAAGCAGCCCGGCGCACGTCAGCAGGCAGGAAATTTCAGTTATACACTCACATTTGAAAAGTCGCTCGACCCGGCGCTGCTTTTCATGCGGACGATCGACAGCAGTTCTTTTTCGCTTTCTGCAAAAAATGGCCTGACATTGAAATTGAAGCCTGAAACCATCATGGAGCTGGATAACCCTTCTTTCATCGGCAAGCGCCAGCAGCATTTGTATTGTACGACTGAAACCGAGCTCAGCTTTTCAGCCAAATCAGAAAAGGAAAAAGCAGGCCTGACGATTTTCCAGGACGAGCGCCATTTTTACCTGATCAGCAAATCATTTGACCAAAATAAACCGGTAATCCAGCTTTACAAATCCAATCCGAAGGACAAAGAAATGGAGCTGTTGACCCAAATGCCGCTCGCGGACGCAGCTACGCCGGTTAAACTGCGCATTGTGGCCGAAGGAGGCACTTATAGCTTTTATTTTTCTAAAGGAAATTCTTGGCAACTGCTGAAAGATAAGCTCGATGCCAAATTCCTGAGTACGAAGGAAGCGGGTGGTTTTATAGGCTGTCTGTTCGGCATGTACGCGACTTCGTCAGGAGAAAAAACGACCAGCTCGGCTTCATTTAAGTATTTGAAATACAGCGGCAATGACCCGATGTTCGGGAAGGTTTCTAATGCCCCAACAAAATGAACCTGAGATTTTTTTCGTCCGGCTTACTGGCTTTTCTGCTCTTTTTGACCGCATTTGGGTCGATGGGCCAAGGTGCGCGGAATCCGATCATATTCGCGGACGTCCCCGATGCGGCCATGATCCGGGTGGGGGATACGTACTATATGAGCAGCACTACCATGCACATGAATCCCGGCGTGCCGATCATGAAGTCGAAGGACCTGGTGAACTGGGAGCTGGTCAGCTATGCGTATGATACGCTGGCGAATGTGGATGAGCTCAACCTGGTAAATGGTAAAAATACGTATGGCCGGGGTTCCTGGGCGAGCGGTTTGCGGTATCATCGAGGCACTTTTTACGTGACTACATTTGCACAGACCACAGGCAAGACCTACATTTTTACCACCAAAAATATTGAAAAAGGCCCCTGGAAGTCTACCTCTTTCAAACCTTCCTACCATGATCATTCTTTGTTTTTTGATGATGATGGACGAGTGTATCTGATTTATGGGGCCGGGAAAATCAAGCTAGTAGAGCTCGACGAGACGGTTTCAGGTGTCAAGCCGGGTAGTACCGAGCAGGTAATCATAGAAAATGCGAGTGCGCCAGCGGGCTCAGGCCCGGGGCTTCCGGCAGAAGGTTCGCAACTCTTCAAAATCAAGGGTAAATACTATCTTTTCAACATTACCTGGCCGCGGGGCGGCATGCGTACCGTGATCATTCATCGCGCCGATAAGATTACCGGACCTTACGAGGGCCGCGTCGCCCTGGCAGATATGGGCGTGGCGCAAGGCGGGCTCATCGACACGCCGGACGGGAAATGGTTTTCGTATCTGTTCCGCGATTACGGATCGGTGGGGCGCATTCCATACCTGGTGCCGGTGAAATGGGAAGACGGCTGGCCGGTGCTCGGCGTTGATGGCAAGGTGCCCGACAACCTCGACTTGCCAAAAAGTAAAGGTCTGATGCCCGGCATTGTGGCTTCCGATGAATTTTCCCGTAAAAAAGGCGCCGCTGCATTGCCGCTGGTATGGCAGTGGAACCATAATCCTGACAATGCGCTCTGGTCGGTGACCGAGCGTGCGGGATACCTTCGGCTTAAAGCCGGTCGGGTAGATACTTCATTTGTATCGGCCCGCAACACGCTGACGCAGCGCACATTCGGCCCGCAATCGTCTGGCTCAGTCGCGGTTGATATCTCCAATATGAAAGAAGGCGACTTTGCCGGGCTGGGACTTTTGCAGAAGAAATACGGATTGGTGGGCGTGAAAATGGGACGCGGAACTGTCCATGTCGTGATGGTAAATGCGGAATCTGGCGCGGCGGTAGAAGTACAAAGTATTCCGCTGCAAGGAAAAAAGGCCTATTTCAAAGCGCATTGCGACTTTACCGATAAAAAAGACATTGCCCAATTTTATTACAGCACGGACGGCGCGACCTGGCAACCCATCGGCTCGCCGCTGAAAATGGCCTATACCCTGCCGCATTTTATGGGCTATCGCTTCGCCTTGTTCAATTATGCCACGCAGACGGCCGGAGGCTATGCAGATTTTGATTATTTCCACATTGAGGATCATTAAACCCGTTGACTTATGACGCATTTTATTTACAAAAACGAAAACCGCGGCGCAATGTCAGGTATTTCAAAATCCCGCCTGGCAGCTGCCGGTGACCGTTTTTTCGGGATAACTTTTCTCCTGGGTGTCCTGCTATTCGGCTCCGCAACATTTGCACAAAACCAACAGATGGAGATGCCGAAAGGCTATGATGTGCTGCGCAAAGAGGTACCTGCGGGAAAGCTGGATTCGGTGAGTTATCAGTCCAAAACCGTCGGAAATGCGCGGAAAGCGCTGATCTACACGCCGCCGGGTTTTAACAAAAAGAAAAAATATCCGGTACTGTATCTCCTGCACGGCATCGGCGGGGATGAAAAAGAGTGGCTCAAAGGCGGTAACCCGCAGCTGATCCTGGATAATTTGTATGCCGACAAGAAGATCGAACCGATGATTGTGGTCATGCCGAATGGTCGCGCGATGAAGGACGACCGGGCCGTCGGCAACATTATGGCACCGGACAAGGTGGAGGCTTTTGCGACTTTTGAAAAGGATTTGCTGAATGATCTCATTCCTTTTGTCGAGAAAAAATATCCGGTGCTGACCGACCGCGAGCACCGCGCAATTGCAGGGTTATCAATGGGCGGCGGGCAGTCGCTGAACTTTGGGCTGGGTAATTTAGACAAATTTGCATGGGTAGGAGGGTTTTCTTCCGCGCCCAACACCAAAAAGCCGGAGGAGCTGATGCCGAACCCGGAGGAAGCGAAGAAGAAACTGAAACTGCTTTTCATTTCCTGCGGCGACAATGACCGCCTGATCACATTTAGCAAGCGCACGCACGACTATCTGTTTGAGCATGAGGTGCCGCACGTGTATTATGTGGAGCCGGGCGTGCATGATTTCAAGGTTTGGAAAAACGGGCTGTACATGTTTTCGCAGTTTTTATTCAAACCGGTGGATGTAGCTTCTTTAAACAAATACACCATTCTGGGAACGCCTGCGGCTACTAACATCCGCAATGCACAGTACCCGCAGATTTTACCTGACAACCGGGTGGTGTTCCGTACCAAAGCACCGCAGGCGCAGAAAGTGCAGGTGGATCTGGGTAAAAAGTATGATATGACGAAGGATACCGCCGGTTTTTGGTCGGTGACGACGGATTCCATCAGCGAAGGTTTTCATTATTATTCCCTGCTAATCGATGGTGTGGCGCTGGCTGATCCGGCGAGTGAAACATTCTATGGCATGGGTCGCATGGCCAGCGGCATTGAAATTCCTTTCCGCGGCGGCGGTTACTATGCGATGCGCGAGGTGCCGCATGGTGATGTCCACGTCAGAAAATACTTCTCAAAAGCTAGCAATATGTGGCGCGAAATGTATGTGTACACGCCGCCGGGCTATGAACAATCCACTGAAAAATATCCGGTACTATACCTTTTGCACGGCGGCGGCGAAGACCAGCGCGGCTGGGCGACGCAGGGAAAAACGAACCTGGTCCTCGATAACCTGATCGCCGAAGGCAAGGCAAAACCGATGATCATCGCCATGATGGACGGAAATCCGGGTAGCCCGATGGGGCCGGGAAGCATGGCCACTGCGGGCGACGGTTTTCTCAAAGCCTTTGAAAGCGAGCTGAAAATGGGCGCGATACCTTTTGTGGAAAGCACATTCCGCGTGCAGGCCGACGCAGCGCACCGCGCGCTGGCAGGTTTGTCGATGGGAGGGATTCAAACATTGTATGCGGGCGTAAAAAACACGGATATGTTCTCTTCGCTGGGTGTTTTCAGCTCGGGCTGGTTTGCGAATAATGATGCGCTGTCGAAGCCACATTATGATTTTGCCAAAGAGAATGCGAAGACGATCAATACCAATCTGAAAAACTTCTGGATTTCGATGGGTGGGGAGGAAGATATTGCTTATAAGAATTGCAAGATTATGCTTTCGAAGTATGATGAGCTGGGGGTCAAATATCAGTATAGTGAATATCCGGGAGGGCATACCTGGCCTGTGTGGCGGCATGATTTGCATGGGTTTTCGCAGGTGTTGTTTAAGTAAGCTTATGGCTAATAAACCTGTTGTTTAACGCCTTTGTCATGCTGAGCGGAGTCGAAGCACTACCGCGCGTGCACTTCGACTGCGCTCAGTGTGACAAGGCATGGTACCTTCAAAATCCAAGCACTTTAACAAAACAAACTGTGAAAACATCAACAACTGCTATCAAACTGATCTGCGCACTAGGTTTGGCTTTTATGCTTTCAAATCCGTCAGGTGCACAGACTTCAAAAACGCTCAAAGAAGCCTACAAAAACTACTTCCCGATCGGCGTGGCGGTCGCTCCGAGAAACCTGAGTGGTCCGGAGGCCGAGCTGATTACGACCCAATTCAGCAGCATCACACCGGAAAATTCCATGAAAATGGGCCCGATCCATCCCGAGCCTGACCGCTATGCCTGGGAGCAGGCGGATGCGATTGTTGCTTTTGCCCAAAAGAATGGTTTGAAAGTACGCGGCCACAATTTGTGCTGGCACAACCAGTCGCCGAAGTGGTTTTTTACTGATAATGATGGGAAACAAGTGACCCGCGAGGTGCTGCTGGACCGGATGAAGGAACATATCAATGCGGTTGCTGGCCGGTATAAGGGCAAAGTGTACGTCTGGGATGTGGTGAATGAAGCGGTGCCAGATACCAGCGAAAGTATTTACCGCAAATCGAAATTTTACGAGATTATCGGGGAGGATTACATTGAAAAGGCCTTCGAATACGCCCACGCCGCCGATCCGGATGCCAAATTGTTTTACAATGATTACAATACCGAAAGCGCGAAAAAAAGGGAGAAAATTTACCAGCTTTTGAAAAAACTGAAAGCGAAAAATGTACCGGTGCACGGCGTGGGGTTGCAGGGACATTGGTCGATTTACGAACCTACCGCGGCTGATCTTGAAAAATCCATTACACAGTTTGCCAGCCTCGGCCTGGAAGTACAGATTACCGAGCTCGACCTCTCCGTATACCCGAAGGAGCACGAGCGCCGCGCCAAAAAATCGACGGATGAAGGTGTGCTGACGCCGGAAATGGTCACCAAACAAACTGCGCAGTACAAGATGCTTTTTGATGTTTTCAGGAAACACAAAGGAACGATCACCAGCGTCACTTTCTGGAATGTATCCGATAAATCCACCTGGCTCGACAATTTCCCCGTGCCCAACCGCAAGGATTACCCGCTGCTTTTTGACGAAAACTATAAGCTAAAGCCCGCATTTAAGCAGGTGGTAGATTTTTAAGTGTTACGAGGTCAAAATCTTTTTGACAAAATCGACTTATAAAGCAATCTCCATTTTCCGCACTTTCCCGTTTTCGAAAGTATAGATGTGCCGCAGCCGCGAGTCGCTCAAAATGTGGCCGTCGTGCTCTTTTACCACCTGGTGCACTTCAATTGTTATCCGACCGTCCGGCCCTGTTTCAAACGATACTGGCTCAACGGTCGGATCTATTTCGTGCCATTGCCGCAGCCAATAGGCACGCACCTCATCGTGGCCGGAAACATAGCCGCCTTCCCAGCCATTTGGCCAGGTTACGTCTTTATGCAAATGTGCCAGGATGGCATCGATCTGGCGGTCATTGAAGTCTTGATATAGCTGGCGGAGTAATGTATGGTAGTCCATAATGTGGTTTTTTGTTTTAAAAAACCAAAAGTACATCTGCATTACGGCTACCTGTCGTCGGCAAATGTTGAGACTTCATCGCAATTCGCGACTACACATTTGGCGGTAATGGCTACACTTGCGGCGCGCCGGTTCCGGAAATTTGTCATCGTAACATTGAATAATACGATATGACAAACGGAGTAGAAAATAAAGTAGTAGTAATCACCGGCGCGAGCAGTGGCATCGGGGAAGCGACAGCGGAATTGTTGGCAGCCAGAGGCGCAAAATTGGTACTGGGCGCCAGGCGGGCCGATCTTTTGTTAAATTTAACTCAGCGCATTCAAAGTGCTGGTGGACAGGCGGTTTACTTGCAGACAGACGTCACAAGCAGTGCGGAAGTAGCGGCACTGGCGCAGCTGGCTTTAACGGAATTTGGCCGGCTGGATGTCATGATCAACAATGCGGGCATCAGCCAGTTGCATTTGATGGAAGAAGTGGATATCGAAGGCTGGGAACAAATGATCGATGTGAACCTGAAAGGTACGCTTTACGGTATTGCCGCCGCGCTGCCGGTTTTCAAATCGCAGGGTTCCGGGCACATAATTAATATAATTTCCACGGCGGGCATCAGCATTGTGCGGACGATGGGCGTGTATGCGGCTACCAAAAATGCCGTGCGCACGATCGGGGAGGCTTTGCGTCAGGAATCCAAAGGGCGCTGGCGTGTGACGGGCATTTCACCCGGATTTGTGGCGACGCCTTTTGCGGGTAACATTAAAAATGAAGCGATCCGGAATGTGCTGACGCAGCGCGCAGGCGAAATTGCGATCCCGGCCAGTGCGATTGCCGAGGCCGTAGCTTATGCGATCAGCCAACCGGACCAGGTGGATGTCGGGGACATGGTGATCCGGCCCGCTGTTCAGGATTAGGGTGATTTTATTTTAGTTAAAAGACAAAAAAAGGAAAGTCTCGATATGCACGGGCAGCCAGTGGTATTTGAAAATATTTCGGTTTTGATGGAGCGGGTCGGGTTGCCGTCGCCGCTCCATCCGCTGATTACTTTGGTGAATTATGACGAAACCAAACCCGCCCTGGCGGATGCAGGAAGTCAGTATTTGCTGCATTTTTATAAAATCGCATTCAAATCAAAGTTCAGTGGAAAGGCGAAATACGGGCCGGGTTCGTATGATTTCCGGGACGGCGGGCTGGCTTTTGTAGGGCCGAACCAGATCGTGGAATTATCCGATGATTTGGAGGAGCACGAGGGTTATGCCTTGTTTTTTCACCCCGATCTTTTGTACAAACATCCGCTCGCGGCCCGCATGCACCGATATGGCTTTTTTTCTTACTCGGTGACGGAGGCGCTGTTCCTTTCTGAAAAGGAAAAAAAGGTGATCAGATCTGTGTTTGAAGCGATTGCGACCGAGCTGGAAACCAGTATCGACCATTTCAGTCAGGATGTACTGGTGTCGCAACTTGCGCTTCTGCTCCATCATTGCGACCGGTTTTATAATCGCCAGTTTCTCACCCGCAATGTTGCGCACCACGATCTCATCGATCGCATGCATGTTTATTTAAATGAGCGTTTTGACCAAAAACAGGCACTGGTGAGCGGCTTGCCTACGCCGCAGGAAGTGGCGGAGCAGCTCAAAGTATCGCAGCGCTATTTATCGGATATGCTGAAATCGCTGACGGGCAAAACCACGCAGCAACACATTCATTTGAAAATGGTTGAAAAGGCCAAGGAAATGCTCGGCAGCGATCTGCTTACGACGGCAGATATCGCTTACACATTGGGATTTGAACATCCTCAGTCTTTCAACAAATTGTTCAAACAAAAAACCGGCCTCTCGCCCGCGGCATTCCGCAAGTCAGTTTTTCCAAATTAATTACCTTGATATTTTTAGGAATTCTAATTTAATCAAAACATGAAACCCTATTCCGTCCTCAGCGATTTCACGGGGTTCATCAAAGCCGCTTTCAAACTTTGGGATCCGACGGTAATTACGGCGATGAGGATTACCAGGCCGCCAGCGCCGGCAAACATCCACCAGCTGAGATCAGTGCGGTAGGCGAAGTCGGCGAGCCAGTTTTGCATCAGGTATCCGGCCACCGGGCAGGCAATGCAGATTGAGACGAGCACAAGTCCCAGGAAATCTTTGGATACCAGCGCCAGGATACCGGAGACGCTCGCGCCCAGCACTTTACGAATACCGATTTCTTTGGTACGCTGCTCGGTCATGTAGCTGGCAAGGCCAAACAAGCCGAGGCAGGCGATGAAAATCGCAAGCATGGAAGCCATCGCGAAAACCTGTCCATACTGCTGCTCGGTTTTGTACTGCTCATTGTATTTCTGATCGACAAAATAATATTCAAACGGATTACCGGGATACGCAGCTTTGTATAGGGTTTCCAGCTCCTGTATTTGTTTTTGCATGTTGGCAGCCGAAATTTGCAAAACCAACCGACCGCCCGACCGCCGCGGCATAAATATGATTGGATCTATGACATTTTGCAGTCCCTGGTGATTGTAATCCTTCACCACGCCGACAATTTCATAAGGCTCGCCCCAACTAATGATGGCCCCCGCTGCTTTCTGCGGAGACTCAAAACCCAGCTGGCGGGCCGCCGATTCGTTGATCATCAACTTTTTACTTTTTTGCCAGGCGAGCTCGGCTTCACGGACTGTAAAATTACGGCCAGCCACCAGCGGGATTTCAAAAACAGATAGATACCGGTCGTCCACAATCCCCATTGCAAAGCCTTTCTTGGACGCATCCATCTTTTCACCCTGTTTTACAATGCCGGAAGCGTTGAAAGAATAATAGGTGCCCGGCACAATGCCGGTGTGCGAAATGTTTTTGACATAGGGCAGCGCGCTCACCTGATCGTCGAGCAAGGCAGAGCTGGTTTCCAGTAACTTAGGGTCGCCCAGTTCCGGTCCGTTGATCACCAGCCGCTGCTCGGCCTTGAAGCCCAGGTCTTTGTTTTGCATGAATTGCAGCTGCTTATAAAGCACCAGCGTAGCCACGATGAGCATGACCGACATGCTGAATTGCGTCACTACCAGCACTTTGCGGAGCCAGTTATCTTTCCCGGCGCCCAGTTTGCCCGGCGTACCTTTTAAAATTTGCACGGGCGGCAGCGAAGTCACCGAAAACGCCACGTAGCTGCCGGACAAAAACGCGCCCAAAACCAGCAGCGCAGCAGCAAAAATCCACGAAGGTTCGGCGAGTAATGCAGTCAGTGAAAAATTCTTCTGGGTAAAATCATTATAGTTTTTCTGGATCAAAAGCACCAGCGCCACGGCAAAACCAAAACCAATGAGATTCAGCAAAAAGGATTCACCCAAAAACTGACTGACCAGCTGAAACTTACCTGCACCGACCACTTTCCTGACACCGACTTCCCGCGACCTTTTGAGCGAAGCGGCAGTAGATAAGTTAATGTAGTTGAACCACGCAATCACCAAAATCAGCACGGCGATGCCGCTCAGAAGATATACAAATGAAAGGCTTCCGCTAGTTGGATAGAGATCGTCCATGGAGGTGCCCAGGTGCATAGCAGACATCGGTTGGAGCCGGAATTTGCTTTTATCCGATGCATCGAGTTGTTGTTTCAATGTATTGACTTTCTTTTCCAGCGCGATGTAATCGCTCTTTTCGGTCAGCTGAAAAAAATTGGTCACGTAGGAACCATCAAAACCATCCAGTCGCGCCCAGCCGTTTCCGTTCAGGTTGGCGGGATTGGCGAGGGTTTGCAGCGACAGTATCATATTCAGTTCCAGGTCCGAATTTTCGGGCATGTCCTCGAAGACGGCGGTGACTGTGTATAATGTTTTTCCAAACTGATTACTGACCGTCATGGTCTTTCCGAGCGCACTTTTCGTACCAAAATACTTCTTCGCGCTGGCAGCGGATAACGCGATGGTATTGGGCTGAACAAGCGCTGAGGCTGCATTGCCCGAAATGAGCGGAAATGTAAAAAGTGTGAAAAAGCTTCCGTCGGCATAAGCCATCCTGTCCTCTTTGAATGATAATAATGCGTCCTTTTTTTGAGGATTTTCAACGCTGACAATGCCATTGGCAGCGCTCTCAGCCACCCGGCAAAATGCTTTTACTTCGCTGAATTCCTTTTTAACCAGCGGCGCTATCGCCGGGGCCATTTGCACAAACACATCCCCGGTAGGCCGGCTTTCGAGCATCCGGTACAGCGAGGGCAGGTTTTTATGAAAGGTATTGATGCTCTTTTCAAAAGCAACATATTCGAAAATAAGCATAAATGCCGCGATGCCAAGTCCCAGCCCGGCTACGTTGATGACAGAAAAAAGCCTGTTTTTTCGCAGGCTGCGGATCGCGATTTTCAGGTAGGATTGGAGCATGTAGCGTTCGAAGTTAGTCCCTATCAAGTTACGACCAATTCTCCACATCTTCCACCAAAAAAAAACAGGCAACCACGATTGTGGCCGCCTGTTTTCATCCAGCTTTACGCTATCTTATTTCATTTTGTCCAAACTCTTTGCGTGTTCAGCGTGCGCTTTGATCACAGGCAAAGTTTTGTCGACAAAAGCTTTCAATTCAGCATCTTTCAGATCTTTCTGAGCATCTTCGAAAAGTTTCACAGTTTCGTCGTGGTCTTTTTTCATCTGAGAAACATACGCTTTATCGAAATCTTTTCCGCTTTTGCTGCCGAGGTCAGCAGCTGCTTTTTGTTTCTCTTCATTTGGTGCCGAAGGAAGCGTAATGTTTTTGCTGGCTGCCAATGCTTTCAACTCATCATTTGCTTTTGTATGGTCAGTGACCATTTGTTTTGCAAAGTCTTTCACTTTTGGATCAGTCGCTTTTTCTTCGGCGATTTTGCTCAGTGCCACTTCTGCCATGCCGCCATTGGCTGCTTTTACAGCAAAGTCAGCGTCACCTTCTGCGGCCGCGGCTGTTGTGTCGCTGCCAGAGCTATCGGCTTTTGCTTCGTTAGTGCTGTCCGCGTACTCGGTCGTGTCGGTTGCTTCGTTCGATTTGGAACCGCAGCCCGATAACATGGCGATGGTTGCGAGTGTCAAGAATGTTGATGCGATTTTCATTGTAATGTTTTGTTTAAGTGGTGATAAACTATTGCTGCCGGAAGTTCCGCGCAGGTCTCCGTGTTATGTCAAAAAATTATGCCTAAACGACATATTTTCCCACTAAAAAACTTCGCCCAGTGTAAGTTTCACACCGGAGTATCCCTTACTGAAACCATAGTTGAGGGCAATGTTGGTCCCCGATTTCTTGTTCATTTTAATCCGCAGACCAGCCCCGGCTCCCGGATTCCAGCTTAGCAGAAATGTGCTTTTTGGCCCGCTGACGGTATTTGCATTGGCAAAAACAACAAATCCGAGAAATCCATTATTCGTAATGTCCCGCCGGTACTCGGTCTCCACGTACAGCAGGTTTCGCCCGCGAAACCGGTTCTGATCGAAACCACGCCCCGAGCGGTTGTAATCTTCCCACCCGATGCTCGGCAAATCCAGGTAAGGCACTTTGTTGCCAATCACTTTCCACAAGTACGACCACACGGCCAGCATATTCTGCCGCTCGCGGGTAGGGTCGAAGCGAATGTATTTCCTGAAATCGAGGTAAAGCGAGCTCCACTGATTTTTGTTCCCCAGAAAAACAGGATTGAGTCGGTATTGCAAACTCACATAATAGCCGTCCAGCGGATTAAAAGAGTTGTTTCTTGTGTCAAAAAGCGTGTTGAAGCTCAGGCCAGAAGAGTAGCTGTCGATCTTCTGACCCGTACCGTAAGGGTATTTGGTATAATCCGCCAGCAGGGCTTCATCCGCATTCGTCCGGACATTGGCCCGGTAGTCAATGTGATAGCCGACACCCATAAAAAAGCCGCGGGCGAGGCGCTTTAATGCTTGCTGATAAAACCTTATGTAAGAGTAGTTTACCAATAGTTTCTCATCCTGCTTGTACTGCCTTCCGAGTCCCCAGGTGTACTGCGGATAAATCATCAGCCGGGTATCGCCGGTGATAACCCAGCGGTTGCGGGGCAGCCAGATCGACGAGCGGATCGGCAGACCGTAACGCTGTTTGAAATTCCAGTAAGGTGTAAAAGTGACGCGCGAAATGTAGGTATCCGCCCTGTCGCCAAGATAAAATCCGGCTGTTGTGGAAGTGACCAGCGCGGTTCCTCCACCGGGTACCTGGTTGGAAAAAGGCAGGGCCGAAAAATAGACCGATTTTCCTTCGGTTTGCTCGGGTTTCCGGATCCGGATGTGCAGGAGCCGACGCCCCACATCAATCAAATCCAGTAGTTTGTTCGTGTCAGCCCGCACCTTCGTATCCCGTTCCAGCACATTCCCGGGACTTTGCGCGAACAAAGCACCGGAAATTCCAAAAATTAAAACGATCGTGAGGGTAAACTTCAAAGTTTTTGTATCCAATTTATTAGCCTGAATATTCTTAAAATGCCGTGGCTCACCGGGTTGACCGCCACACTTTCCCTGTTCATCGATTTCCGCACATTTCCTGATTTCCTCCAGCTAATTTCGTTTGACCACAAAAATCGCGGCATGAACAGGCTAGCAAAAACCATCCGATTTTCTATTAAAAATATCGTTCTCGCGCTTCTTTCCCTTATTGGGGTGGGGATTGTGCTACGCAGGATTTATGCGCTCTGGCCGGTACTGATGCATACGGAAGAGTTGCCGGTGACTGCGCCGAAATCCAATTCCCCATTCGGAAACCTGGATGATATTTTTGTCGGGCACCCGCTGCTCACGCTGATACATATACTCCCGGCATTGCTCTTCGTGATCTTGGGGCCGGTGCAGTTCAGCCAGAAAATCCGCCGTCGCCATCCGCGCTGGCATCGGTTGAGCGGTCGCGTTTTTGTTATTTGCAGTAGCATTATCGGGCTTACTGGCCTGTGGATGAGCTTTTTTATGCGGGCGATTGGCGGATTTACCCAGGCCGCGGCGACGGCATTATTTTCCGTTTTCTTTCTGATAGCGCTTTTCCAGGCTTTTCGGCATATCCGGGAGCGCAACATTGCCCTGCACCGCGAGTGGATGGTCCGCGTGTATGCGATCGGCCTGGCGGTGGCCACAATCCGGTTGGTGAATGCCCTGTTATTTGCCACCAGCCCTTGGACCGGCCTTGCGCTCGCCGACTTTTTCGGGACCGGCTTCTGGATTGGTTTTGTCGGGCATCTTATCGGTGCGGAAGTTTGGATAAATTGCACCCGCAGCTCTGCGAGAAAGCCGGTTTTATTCCCGGAACATACAGCTGCTTAGGCTTTTATATTTTGCCCAATGACATTTACCCGCAATTCCCGGCTCGCGCTCATCGCATTTCACACCTTGCTTTGGAGCATCTATCTGCTGCTGCCGTACGCGGTTTCTTCCGCTGCCAGTGGTTACAAAATCGGCGTGATGCCCGGCTTGTTTTTTACTTTGGCAGGTTTGATCCACCTGGTTATTTTCTATGTCAATGCGTACGTAATGTATCCCCGCTGGCTCAATCAGCGCTTCTGGTGGCTGTATTTGCTGGCAAGCGTCGGGCTGATCATGTTGTCTTTCCGGTTAAAATATCAGCTGCTGACATCATTGTTTCCGGAAGTGCTGCAAGCGTCCAATGCGGAAAAATTTGTCTTTGGTCCCTCGGTCGCCTTTTTCTTTCTTAGTATCATTTACCGTAACATTCTCAATCAGTTACACGCCCAGCGACAGCTGGCCAGGCAACAGTCTGAGCAGCTGAGGGCCGAATTAATGTTCCTTCGTTCGCAAATCAGTCCGCATTTTTTATTTAATGTATTGACCAATTTAATATCCCTCGCGCGCCAGAAATCCGACAAGCTGGAATCGTCCCTGCTCATGCTTTCGGATCTCATGCGGTACATTCTTTATGATGTAAATGGTCGGAAAATCACACTTGCGCAGGAAATTGATTACCTCAGAAGTTACATCGATTTACAAAAACTCCGGTTCGGATCGGACGTGCCGGTTACCAGTGAAATTGAAATCGATCCTGGGGCCTATACATCCCATATTGAACCCATGTTACTCATCCCGCTGGTCGAAAATGCGTTTAAACATGGCGTGAATGTGCTGGAAAACCCGGAAATCCACATGTACCTTTTTGTTAAAAATGGTCGGCTGGTGTTTCATGTTAAAAATCGGTTTGATGTAAAATCAATTAATCTTATAAATGAAAATCAGGGAATCGGCCTGGCAAATCTCCGCGCGCGTCTGGACCTGCTTTATAAAAATTCCCATACTTTGCTGATTACCAATACTAATAACTGGTTTGATGTCACCCTAATCCTGGATTTACTGTGATGCGTTGCCTGGTGGTAGATGATGAACAACTGGTTCGGGAGCTTTTGGAGAGCACGATCCGGCAGATACCTTTTCTGGAACTGGTAAAATCCTGCAAAAATGCCCTGGAAGCCGCTGCTACCCTGCAAGCCGAGCCCATCGACCTGATTTTCCTGGACATTCAGATGCCGCAGCTCAGTGGCCTTGAATTTTTGCAATCGCTCAGCAAGCCGCCGCTGGTCATTCTGGTCACCGCCTACGAGCAGTACGCGCTGGACGGTTACACCTTTCAGGTAGTTGATTATATCTTAAAACCCTTCCGTTTCGAGCGCTTTCTGAAAGCCTGCAACCGGGCAAATGAATTGTTCCTTTTGCAGCAAAGTGCCCTTTCCTCGCCGGCCGAAAAGCCCTCCGACTTCTTTGTGCCGGTCGAATATTCACAAGTCAAAATCGTCACCTCCGACATTAAATACATCGAAGGCCTGGGCGATTATATCAAAATCTATCTCACCACAGCAAACAAACCCATCCTTACCCGCATGTCCATCAAGGCGATAGAACAGAAACTTCCTGCTTCATCCTTCGCCCGCATCCACAAATCCTACCTCATCGCCCTCCAAAAAGTAACCGCCATCAAGCGCGACACCATCTGCATCGGCGAAAAAGAACTGCCGATTGGGGAAACTTACAAGGAAAATATCGGGCGGATTTTTAGGGGGTGACGATGCGCTCAAATAACTTGCCGCAAGCGTTCTGCCGCACTCGCGAAATGTCCAGTATTGAACAAGATATTTTTTATAAATCATTCATTTACAGCTGGTAAAAGCAGCGGTACGTTTCTTTTGTGATTGGGTTATCCTGGCTAAATGCTTCAAGTCCTATGCTCCAAAACTACTTCAAGATCGCGATCCGAAACCTTTGGAAACACAAGCTGTTTTCGCTTATCAATGTGCTCGGCCTGGGGCTGGCGATGGGTTTTTGTTTTCTTCAACTGGTTCAGGTTCAGGGTAATTTTGAAAAAGATTCCTTCCATCCTTATCCCGACCGTACTTACCGCATCATTACCGATGCCACGGCGAAAGATAACAAAGTCTATTCGCTCGCATCTTCGCCGGTTCCGCTGGCGGAAAAGCTTGCGGGCAGTCAGAGCGTCGTCGAAAAGTCGGCGAGGGTTATCCGGAATTTTGGCGGAAACCTGAATAATGGTATCAAAACACTCCGGGTGGATGGTATGTATGTCGACCCGGCTTTCTTTGACATATTCGGTTTCAAGCTGGCGAGCGGAAAGCCCTGCACCGAGCCGCGCACCGTGGTGCTTTCGCCTGAAACGGCCGAGCGGTTTTTTGGAAAAGCAGATCCGGTGGGCAAAACATTGACCCATCCCGAGCTGGGCATTTTCACCGTTTCCGGGGTTTTCGCCTCCATCAAACCATTTACCACGCATTTGAAATCCGATCTGGTCCTCTCGATGTCGACTTACCAGGAAGTGAACAAACACGCTTTTGACGAAAACTGGCAGGATTACAATACTTACACATTTGCACTTTTAACAGAAGGAAGCAGCCAGGCCGCATTAAACCAGGCACTCGATAAGATCGGTAAAGAAAACAGCAAGCTGGTCAAATTCAAAGACATTAAAGGACACACTTTCCGTAGCCAGTTGTTGAAAGACGTTCCGCTGGATACCGAAGGTTTGCTGAACAATCCGTATGTAGAGCCTTACTGGAAAATGGGTGTGAGTCTGCTGATCCCGCTGACTGTCATTTTGTTAGCGGGTTTTAATTATGTAAACCTGACTTTGACGCGCTCCCTGAGCCGAGGCCGGGAAGTGGGCGTGAGAAAGGTGGCGGGCGCCAAACGCTGGCAGCTGATCTCGCAGTTTCTGACCGAAACGGTCGTCATCGCATTTCTTGCTTTGGGGGTGGGCTACATTGGTTTGGAGATTTTCAAATCGTATGTGCATGTGGGCTGGCTGCAGTATGAGGTGCAGGATACCAGCACATTGTGGATTTCCTTCATACTATTCGCGCTGTTGACCGGCATTTTTGCCGGAATGTTGCCAGCCAGGATTTTGTCATCTTATGAACCTGCGCAGATCATTAAAGGTGAGCTCGCGCCGATGGGTGTTGGAAAAATCGGCTTCCGTAAGTCGCTGGTCGTCATTCAGTTTGTTGTCGCGCTCGTCTTTATGACTTTCACCGGCATTTCCAACAGCCAGTTTGACTACATGGCGACGGACAATGAAAACTTTAACCGGAAAGGGATTTTGAATGTTCCGGTAACGTCGGGAGATTACAAGATTCTGGCGACGGAAATGTCGAAGCTGGCGGATGTTGAAAAAGTGGGGCTCACATCAGCTACCTTGAATGATGGCGCCGGAAAGGCGAAAATCAGCAACATTGGAGAAAAAGGTCAAAAGCTTGACGCCCAGGATACTTACATCTACGCAACGGACGCCAATTTTATTGATAATATGAAATTGAAATTCGTGGCAGGAGGTAATCTGCCCGAAACGATCGGAGATACCACCGGGCATTTTGTGGTGTTGAATGAGCGTGCCGTGAAAGTGCTCGGGTACAACAATCCGGCGGAGCTGGTAGGCCAAACCATCCGGCTGAATGAAACGAATGTGCAGGTGGCCGGTGTGATCCGCAATTTTTGCTTTATGCGCTACGAGCTGCCCGTCGCACCGCTCGTGCTGGCGTATGATCCGCGTGAGATTAAAGTGCTGTCGCTGAAAATCTCGGAAGGCGCTGATAATAAAAATGTTGAAGCAGCTTTGAGCAAAATCTGGAAGAAAACGCACCCGGGAGAATCGTTTGTGTACGCGTGGTACGAGCAGCAGCTATACGAAGATTACGCCGAAGGAGGCGACCAGCGATTTACGAGCGTCATTGTGTTCATTGTCTTTATCATTGCCGGTATGGGCCTGCTCGGGATGGTAAGTTATACGACAGAAAAACGTACAAAAGAAGTCGGCGTCCGCAAGGTTATGGGGGCCAGCGTGGCCCAGATCATGCTTTTGCTCTCATCCGGTTTTGTAAAGCTGATCCTGGTCGCATCGGCCATCGCCATGCCGCTGGGCTACTTTTTAGGCGGGCTTTTCCTGCAAATTTTCACTTATCACACCCCGTTGGGACCGGCGGTTTTCTTCAAATGTCTTACCAGCCTGGCCCTGATCGGACTGATTACTATTGGTGTGCAGGCATACCGCACTGCGATGACCAATCCGGCGGATACACTTCGGGCGGAATGACGGGTTTTTATTTTCCGGGAACATTCATCCGCATTTGAACTCGCGTCTTGTCCGGTTTTGGCTAAACCAAACGCTGATTTGGATAAGTCCTGCCAGGCAAAGCAGCCGATCTTTGTAATACCAAAAACAAAGATCAATCATGAAAATATTCGTCACAGGGGCCACAGGCTTCATAGGTACTGCCATCGTGCAGGAATTGTTAGACGCAGGTCACCAGGTTCTCGGGCTGGCGCGGTCGGATGCATCTGCCCAAAAACTGACCGACGCAGGTGCAGAAGTGCATCGGGGCGACCTGGAAGATCTGGAAAGTTTACGCAGCGGCGCCGCAGCCTCAGATGGGGTAATCCACGCCGGCTTTATCCACGATTTTACACGTTTTGCGGAGGTTTGTGAGGTCGATAAAACAGCCATTGAGACGATCGGAAACGTGCTGGCGGGCTCTGATCGTCCGTTTATCGTCACTTCCGGCACGGCACTGGTGAGTCCGGGAAGCCTCGCCACCGAAGACATCAGGCCACCGGCCAACCCGGCCTGGCCGCGCGCCTCCGAGCAAACCGCCGACACCGTAGCTGCGCTGGGCGTCCGGGCTGCTGCTATCCGGCTTTCACCCTCGGTGCATGGCGACGGGGATACCTATGGTTTTATACCCATCTTGGTCAATACCGCGCGGGAAAAAGGGGTTTCGGCTTACATTGGCGACGGACAAAATCGCTGGAATGCAGTACACCGCCTCGATGCGGCACATTTGTACAGACTGGCGATTGAAAATGCGGCTTCACAAAATGCGGATAGTTTGGCGGAGCGTTTTCATGGTTCTGCCGAGGAAGGTATCACCGTAAAAGCCATCGCAGAAGCCCTTGGAAAGCAAATGAACCTGCCGGTGGTATCCATCACACCCGAAGCTGCCGCCGAACATTTCGGGTGGTTCGCCCACATGGCTGCGATCGATTGCCCGGCATCGAGCACCCGGACGCGGCAGGAACTGAACTGGCAGCCAACACATTCTACTCTGCTGGCCGACATTGAAAACGGTGTTTATACTAAATAATCCTTGTAATTTACTGATCCTATGAACAGTAAGCCGCTTTATCATTTCAAGACGATCACCGAATATCACCGGGCCGCAGGTTTGCCAAAACCTGCGCACCCGCTGATCAGTGTGGTGCACATGGAAGACCTCACCAGGCCGCTGGGCGAAAGCTCGTTCAACCTGATCTACGATTTTTATTCGATTTCAATGAAAAGGGTGAAAAATGGCAGATTCAAATACGGCCAGCAGGCCAGTGATTTTGATGAAGGTGTACTATTTTTTATGTCGCCAGGCCAGGTTTTCGGGATGGAACTGGAAAAAGGCGGAGTCGTACACCGCCCCGAAGGCTGGATGATCCTGATCCACCCGGATTTTCTGTGGAATACTTCTTTGGCCAAAACCATCAAGCAGTACGAGTTTTTCAGCTACTCGGTTTACGAAGCGTTGTATTTGTCCGACAAAGAAGAAACCATGCTTACTAACATCGCGCAAAACATTGAAAATGAGTACCACGCGAACATTGACCGGTTTAGTCAGAATGTCATCATTGCGCAGTTGGAATTGATGCTGACCTACTCCGAAAGGTTTTATCAAAGACAGTTTATCACCCGCAAAATCGCCAGCCACGAAATACTTTCCAAGCTGGAAAATCTGCTGGGCGACTATTTCAAAAGCGGCGCCCTCGCCGAAAAAGGCCTGCCCAGCGTGACTTACATTGCCGATAGTCTCAACATTTCACCCGGCTATCTCAGCAGTCTGCTCAAATCCCTGACGGGCCAAAACACCCAGCAGCATTTACACAACAAGCTCATCGAGCTGGCAAAAGAAAAGCTCTCCACCACCAATCTCACCGTCAGCGAAATAGCCTACGAGCTCGGTTTCGAGCACCTGCAATCTTTCAGCAAAATGTTCAAAACCAAAACCAGCTTTTCGCCCCTGGAATTCCGGCAGAGTTTTAATTAGCAACATGGGAATTTAGAACTGCTTTTGAAACAACTATTTGTCATTTTTTACCTTGTTGCGGTACCTGCTCAGCGTTTCTCTGGTGATACCCAGGTA
The DNA here is from genome assembly GCF_005860805.1 of Dyadobacter luticola. Lineage (GTDB taxonomy): Bacteria > Bacteroidota > Bacteroidia > Cytophagales > Spirosomataceae > Dyadobacter > Dyadobacter luticola. Next base: position 1,934,284 of record NZ_VCEJ01000004.1, read on the forward strand.
ACTCGCAATGTACTGCAGTGGCACCCGCTTGAAAATTTTAGGATGTTCTTCGATTAAGGCACGAAAGCGTACTTCCGGCAAATCTTTCAACAGCGCGGCCTCTCGTTTTTCTGCTCTCACAAACTGGTCTTGTGCGATAATTCTTCCCAACTTTTGCCAGGCCGGTACATGGTCGTACAAATAAATGACATCAGGATAATTCAACTCTATGAGCTGCGTTTCCTCCATCGCCTGAATGTTCAGGGTAGCGGGTTGTTGTGAAAAAAAGCTCGCAAAAGAACCTATAAGCCCATTTTCAAAGACAAAATCTTTACATACCTCCCTGTCTTCCAATTGATAAAAATACCGGACGCTGCCTTTTTCAATAAAAGCAATGCTTTTACAAACATGGCCTTCCTGAAGAAAAAACGCGTTTTTCTTAATTGTGCGCACATGCAGGACTTTTTCCAGTTCTGCTTTTTCCTGAGGGGTCGGATTAATGAGGCGTTCAATATTAAACAGTACGCGCATAAAGTCAATTTCTTAAGCGGCTGGCATTAATGCATGAAGGCTATCAACCGGGCGTTTTTACTATTCCCGGTCGATGAAGCCGGATCTAGCCTACAATGGTGGCTTCAATCTCAACTAAAAGTCCCGGATAAGCCAGCGCTTTCACCTCCACCAATGTGCTGGCAGGCTTGCATTGCTGAGCATGAAACCACCCAATTACTTCGCCGTACTCTGCGAAAAAATCTGCTATGGAAATTGTGTAAAAATTGACGCGCACGGTGTTTGAAGTCTGGTATCCCGCTTTTTCGATCACCTTGTGCAGATTTTGGAAAGCTAACTGAATTTGTTCTTTCATATCTCCTGCAACCGGCGCTCCTTCGACATCGATAGCCGCCTGGCCGGAACAATAGAGTGTCCCGTTGTTATGTTTGACTTCTACGGCTTGGGCGTACCCGAAATTGTCTTGCCAGCTCCAGGGATTAATGGTGTTTGTTTTCATGACTAATAAAATGGAATGTTGAAAAATATATAAAAAACTAGACTGAGGTCATCGACGTCACCAGCGTCTGTTGGTAAATGTGCTCGGCAGACTCCGATGCCTGCTTGCGAAGTGTGGAGAGATCGGCATGTAATAGCCGGCCGTTTCGCTTCACCGCTTTTCCGGCCACAAATACGGAATCAATGTTACCGGCATGCGCCTGGGTAGCGATCGATGCGATCGGGTTGTTTACGGGCCACATATTCAATGATTTAGTATCAATTAAAATCAAATCCGCGTGTTTTCCGGGTTCCAGCGAGCCGGTTTTGTGATCAAGATGCAGCGCTTTTGCACCGTTAACCGTCGCCCAATGTAATGCGTCGGTGATGGTATGCGGAATTTGCTGAGGCATTTCTCCTGTATTCAGGATTTCCTGATTGGCCAGCGCCCGCGCTGTTTGCAAGGCAATGCGCATTTGGGTAAGCATATCGCCACCCGCTCCGGTCACCACGTCGATGCCCAAAGCAGGCTGGATCCCCCCGCGGATCGCATTGCCTGTCGCCGGAAAACCGAGGCTCATCTGCATCTCCACCTCAGGTGTGATCGATACCGAGCAGCCTTGGTCAGCCAGAAGTCTGAAATCATCGACCGTCAGGAAATTACAATGTGCAAAGTTCAGATCCGGGCCGAGCAATTTTGCGTCTGCCAATTTTTTTACAGCCTCATATTTGCCGGCAAATGTGCCGCAGCCGACGTGCATGGAGATGGGCAAACCCAGTCTGCGCGCAAGCTCAATGTCGTGGCGGGTTACTTCAAAAGCGGAATATTCTGGTCCCCGGATTGCCAGGGCAGGCGTTACCAGCTGATCGGCGGATGAGAAATGTTGTTTCAAAATGCGCTCAATATCAGCAGGATGGTTGAGCTGGCTCTCATAAAACCATTCCCAAACCGATGTCCCAGGCGTGCCATACCCGAACACCGCTCGGATACCCGAGTCTTTCAATCCGGCAATCGCCATGTCGGCGTGGTCGGGGCTATTCATAACGTGCGACCAGTCCATCACCGTGGTAATTCCGGCGTCCAAAGCTTCCAGCGAGCCGAGTAAATTGGCTGTGTAAACATCCTGCGGGCGGTACGAGGGCGCCAGCGAACCGAGAATGTGCTGCAGGTACTCCATCAGCGAATAGTTGCCAGCCGCTCCGCGCACCAGACTTTCCCAAACGTGACGGTGCGTGTCCACAAAGCCCGGCATAACGATCATCCCCGAGGCGTCTACCACCTCGCAGTCCTGATCCACGTCCATATCTTTGCCGATGGCCGTAATCACTTCGCCGGTAATCAGCACATCCGCCGACCGAAAAATTTGCTGCTCGGCATCCATCGTCACCACGCAGCCGCCTTTTAAAAGTGTTTTGTTGTTGTTCATGACTAATTGTTTAAGTAATTGATTTTTTAGACAATGTTTTTCCACCCGATATTTCGGTCGGCTGAAATTCCGGTATCATTTTTTGAAGATTACATGCTCTTGTACTTGGCCATAAGCCAGGATTCGGCCTGCGAAAGTGTCTCGAACAAAATGGTCGGCACTAATCCTGAATTCATCTGGTGCAAGGCAACCGACGACATTTTAGAGAAAAGATCGGGTGAAGTGACGCTGAGATTATACCTTAAACCAAATTGGTAGCAAAATGGAAACATCTCCTTTTCAATCCATTCTACCACACCGATCCAGGCGCCTTCGATTTCCTTGGTGTCGTGCACGTGAAATTTGCATTTCCGCAGCAGCCCCTCTTTTTGCTGCCAATCCATCATCTTTGAGGACGCCAACTTCACTTCCTCCTCTGTGGAGTATCCCACCCATTTCATCAACAGGTAGTTCTTATTAGGCTCGTAAGTCAGTACCGCATATACTTCTCCGGCCGCGTTTTTTAATTTTTCGATGGTTGCCACTTGTTTTCTTTCTACCTGTTTAAAAGTAGTAAAAATCGGCGCGTGGTAGGTTGCGGGAGAAGTCATGGCTGCGGCTTTCTTTGTTTTTGTTGATACAAAGTAAATAGCCGTAGCGGGTGGAAACATTTGATTTAAATCACAAAAAATCATTTCAAAACCATTCTTTCAAAATCAGACGCACAACTCTATAACTAACAGATCATTGCCAAAACCCGACGTCCAGCCCTATTCCCAACCTTCGTCTACCTTTTGTATACCTCTTTTCCCCTGCTAAAAACCTCTTGTATACCTGCGCGATAGCGGCGGGGGAATGCGGGTAGGTAACTTTGCGTCAGATAAATTTCAGAACTGATGCACCCTTTGATTACCAAAATTTTGTGGGCCGTGATGGGCCTGAATGTTATCGCGCTGGTGGTAGTGGCGATTGCTTTTTTTGCCAGCACCGCCGGCCGGAATGTGGACACCATGGAGTCGGGGTGGATGGCGATCTTGTTCATTGCCGGCGTGGTTGTGATTGCGCTTGGCGCTGCTTTTTTGCATTTCGGGAAGTCAAATTTCAGCCTGATTATGTCCGGCTTTTTTGCTTTTCTACCGCTGGGTATCCTCTTGTCAATTCTCGCTTCCAACTACCTGCCCAGCTTCAAGCGGAATTTGAGCATGGCTGAATTTTACTACCAGGATAAATCCCAAAGAAAAATTGCCGAAGCTATTGAAAATGGGGATGTGGCAGCTGTAAAACAGTTGATCCAGGGCCAGGAGCTGAATATCACGGGCACGCCTCACAAAGACGGCGACAGTCTCAACTACCTTCAATTTGCGATCCGCCTCCGCAGTACCCCGACCGAAAAATTTCAGGAAGAGCCGAACCTGGCGATCATTAAAATGCTCATCGCGGCAGGCTCAAATCCAACTTTGGCGCTTCCGGAGGGGATCAGGCGGTTGCCGCAGGACGTTATTAGGCTTTTGCTCGATGCCGGTGCCGACCCGAATACCCACGGTTTTGTTAAGTCCGGACCGCTGCTTTTTGAAGCCATCGGGCAAACAAAAACCGAAAATGACATAGCCATTTTACTGGTTCAAAAAGGGGCGAGGTGCAACGTCAGAAACGCGGAGGGGAACACGCCGCTAATGTTTGCGGCATTAAATGCGGGCACGAGCGAACGCTGGCAGGATACCTGGCGGCTGATCCGCTACCTCATCGAAAAGGCAAATGCCGACTATACTTTTAAAAGGCCCGACGGCGTAAGCTTTTCCAGCATTACCCAGAGCATTCATAAAAAAGCAATTGAAGAAAAAGTAATAATGCCGGCCGATTTTTATGCGGTATTGAAAATCATTGAAAATGATCCGGAGCAGAGAATTTCACGAAACACTTTATAGCCATTTAAAAAAACAAAATCATGCGTGACGTTTTCAAAATAATTAAATGGCTGCTTAAATTATTCTTTCTGATTCTCGGCGGCTTGCTGCGCGAAATATTTCATCTTCCGGAAAAGCCTAAACCCGTTAAATTCAATGGGGTGGTTGTTAAGAATAAAAATTTCCATGTTTTCAATAAATCATTTGCAAAAGATCTGACCACCGCTTATTACAAATTGTACGCATTCAATTACGCGGATGTGCCCACATTTGTAGCGCTCGACGAACATTATGCAAAGGACTGCAACCGGGCTTATTATTGTGATGAATACCGGGAAGGACAAAATTATTACCTGACCAAAAAGCAGCGGATTGTTACCATTCACGACATCGATTTTGAAAGTTTTGAAACCCTGGGAGATGGTTATGCAAAGGATAAAAGAAATACCTATTTCAAGGGCAGGTATTTCAAACCTGATCAGGCTTCGACGCCCGTTAATTTTAATCTGTTAAATCATTGAGAAACAACTCAAATCAAACAGATCCATGAAAACAAACTTACTTGCAATTGCCGCTTTACTGGGTGCGCCGTTTATGTGTATCGGGGTGTATGATTCCATTATCGTCTGGGTAGCGATGGCCGTGACCTTGCTGGCAAAAGCCAATGCGCGGCCGCAGCTCACACCTGAGCGGCAAGCAGAACTAGTTTAGTAAACGCCCAGCTCAGCGATCGATGGCGCTTCCTTGAAATCGCTGAATTTAACCCGGATTTTTTGCCCGACGACCGGGTCGAAACGCACGACCTGGATCCGCGTTTCCTGCCTGCCTTCCGACAGCGGATGCCATTTGTTGTTGGCAAAATATTCCAGGTTGTAATGCAGCGGATTGGCTTTCGTAGCGGTGATTACCACCGTGTTAAAGCTGATTTCCTTCAAAAGATCCACTTCCAGCCAGGGCTGTTTGACAGACGGATTCGAAATCCAGCTTGTCTTGAAATCGTCGTCATTCGCGAAATCCATGATCATCATATCATCGCCCCAGCTGGAATCAGCGGGACGGTTTTTGGCCAGATTGGAAGAAATGATTGGACCTTCGTTGGCGGGCAGGGTGGGAGAGGCGGCCGGTTTTTTATACAGTTTGCCAATCTCCTTCAATTCTGCAATCACATTATCGTCGATCAGTCCGTCGCGGTTCGGGGCCACATTCAGGATAAAATTGCAGTAAATTTGATTAAACGGTACCACATTTTTGTTCACCAGATCCTCTGCTTTTTTCACGGGCGTTGTCGGAAATGAAGGTTTCCAGAACCAGTATTTGTTGATCGGCAGGCAGGATAGTGCAGGCAAATTGTTGGTTTCTTTGGAAATGTGCTGGCCGGCACCCTGCTCGTATGATTTGATATCCGTATAAAATAAGGCTTCGGCGGGATATTTGGCCGCATTCAAATCCATGAGCAAACATTGCGGCTGGATGGATTTCACCAGGTTATAAATTTCTTTAAAAGGCACATCATCGTACGAAATCCGCGACCAGGGCGCATTCCAGCCGTCAATGATCAGGGCTGTGATCTCGCCGTAATTCGTCAACAATTCTGTCAGCTGGTCCTTGATCATTTGAATGTGCGCCGGGGTAATATGGCCGGGCCGCAGCTTGTGGTGGGTGTCGAGGATCGAATAATAGAGCATCACTTTCAAGCCCTGTTTGCGGAAAGATTTGGCATATTCGGCCACAATATCTTTTTCATACGGGCTGTGCATGACATTGTAATCGGTGGTTTTGGTATCCCAGATCGCAAATCCGCTGTGGTGCTTGGTGGTCAGGCAGCCGTAAGTCATGTTGGCCGATTTCGCAGCTTCCGCCCACTGATCGGTGTTGAGTTTTTTAGGATTGAAAACCGCCGGGGACGCGTCAGGATCGGCCCAGTCGTCGGCACCGTAAGTGGGAATGTTGTAGTGAATAAACATGCCAAAACCGAGGTCGACAAACTGCTGCTGCAAATTCACCAGTGTTCTGGAAGGTTCGGTTTTTTGTGAAAAGGCTGTTTCTGCAAAGCCCGTAATGATCAATAAAATAATTAGTAAGCGCTTCATTATTAACATTTAAAGTATTTTAAATAAGACATTATTGCCGGCTGAAAACTTTCCTTCCTTTCCCGTTTTTATCAAAAAATATTACCTCTTTCACAGCCTCGGAAATACCGACCGACCTTTCCTGCTGAGACAGGTAACCCGCCCCGTAATAAAATTCCTGCTTCCGTTTTGTGCCATTTTTTAATGTCATGCTGGCATAGATATCACCCGGTGAAGGGTGTATGATTTTTGAAAAAGCCTGTTTTTTGTTTTCCAAAACATGCAAGCTATCCTCATTCGAGACGGCCAAAATCAGTTCAAGTCCCTGGGTATCATGAAGCAAACCGATCCCGCGCGTAGCCCCGGCCAGGAACAAACCGCTTTTTTCGGCAGGTATCGCCTTAAAATTCCCTTTTCCATCGCCTTTCAACAAAACCCCCAGCGAGGCGTCCATGAAACCATAAACCACTTCATTGGAATGCGAGTTACCGGTGATCAGCAGATCCAGGTTGCCGTCGTCATCGGTATCCGTGGCCAGGATGCCGAAAATGCAGGAAAGCTGCGCCTCCGCCGGGAGGGGTTTCGCGTCAAATTTGCCATTTCCTTTGTTGATCAAAATCACACTCTGGAAAGTATTGGCAGTGTAATGCTTCGATTTGGAAATGAGATCCTTACTAAAAATATCTTCCAACTTTGCTTTGCTGAAAGGCTCGTACGTACCGAATGTTTTCTTCAAAACCGGCATCGAGCGGAAAAGGTCATCGCGGTAGGTGAGGGGGTAACTTTTTTTCTCGCCATCATTGTCGGCAATGTAGCTGGTCACCAGCGGTTTGAACTTTCCGTTTCCGGCGAAATCTGCATAGAAAAGTTCGAGCGGCTGATCCTTCGACGGGCGGTAGTCAATGTTGTTGCCCATGTTGCCGAGCACATAGTCGGTGTCGCCATCATTATCCAGGTCAGCGGGGTAAATGCTGTTCCACCAGCCCGCCATGTTTTCCAGGCCGGTCTGCGTGGTCACATTCACCAGTTTTCCTTGTTGGTTTTTCATAAAAACCGGCGCCATCCACTCGCCGGTGACAATCAGGTCGGTCCAGCCATCGTTGTCAAAATCCGTCCAGACCGCAGCATTGATCATGCCGGCATTGAGCAAGTCCGGGGCGAGCTGCCGGGTAACGTCAGTGAATTTCCCGCCCTCATTTTTTAAAAGATAGCTCCGTGGCGGCTCGGGATAAGCGCCTGGTGAAACCGCGCCCGCCCGGAACAAATCCAGGTCACCGTCCCGGTCAAAATCCGCAGCTACCACGCAGCTCCCGCTGGAAACCGTAGGTGGCAATGCACCCGTATTTCTTGCGAAATTTCCTTTACTGTCATTGACATAAAGCCTGTCCTGGTACGCATTGGGTTCATTTTTCAATTCACTGCCGCCGCTGACTACGTACAGATCCATATCCATGTCACCGTCGGCATCAAAGAAAAGCGAGCCCATATCTTCAAATTTGGCATCCGCTTCGTTGATTTTTTTCTCCTCAAAACCTTTTCCCGACTGCCTGAACAATGTTCCCGGCATCCCAGCCGCGCCGCCGATAAAAAAGTCCGTTCCGCCCTGCTGATCCGCATTGCCCACCGCAATGCCCGGCCCTTTTTTGGAATACATCGCCAGCAGCAAAGACTCGTCGATGAAGTCATTGTACTCGTTTTCCGTGTGTTTCCAGTGCAGATTGTATTGATCATTTCCATTGGAAAAAACAGCCTCAGAACTGCTCGGGCCATTATTTTCGCTTTCAACTGCATTTTTATAGTCCAGCGTCAGCCGCTGATTTGCCTTCACCGATTTCAAAACCTGCGATTTCCCATCCGGCCAAAGCACTTTTAAGGAATCGATCACAACATTCTTTCCCAACCCGACGTGCAGCGGCGCGTTCATGCTGGACAAATAGCCTTTTACCGGAGAAAAATAATTGTAGTACTTCTCCTGCGCGCAGTACAAAGTCACCGCCGCGCCGACTCCATTACGGTTTTTTTCACTGCCATTAAAAACAATCTGCAAATAGTTGTCCTTCGCTTCCCGCTTCATCGCGGTGTTTTCAAAAACAAAGGCCTCTTCATTGATATTATTGACCACCAGATCCAGGTCGCCATCATTATCCAGGTCGGTATAAGCCGCTCCGTTTGAGAAAGAATCGTATTTCAGTCCCCAGTTTTTGGTTTGATTTTCAAAAGAAAGGTCACCGGTATTCCGGTACATATAATTGGATAATTTGACGCTTTTCAGCAAACTGAGCAGGTTTTTTGTGCGGTTCGCTTTCACTTCATTCGTGCCGAACATACTGTTTTCAGTATTGTAAGCCAGGAAATCCAGGTCCGTAATATCTTTCACAAAACCGTTGGTAATGTAGGCATCGCGGCGGCCGTCGTTGTCGTAATCGGCGAGGAGTACGCCCCAGCTCCAATCCGTGGCCTGCATGCCGGTCAGCTGGGCAATGTCCGAAAAATAGGTGACGCCGCCGGGAGTAGTACCCTGGTTCAGCTGCACCGTGTTGCGCATGTACTGGTCAATGTACCCCGCCTTTTTGCGCAGAAAAAACTTCTCGTAATCCGCCTTCGCGATCATGGTTTTGCGCCGTTCGTTGTTTTCCGGCAGCATATCCATCACCATAATGTCAGGCTTCGCATCGTTGTTAATGTCCTCAATGTCAACCCCCATACCATTATAGGTCTGGTGCCGCATGCTCTCCTTCGCAGATTCTTTAAAGGTTTTATTTTTCTGGTTGATCAGCAGCTGATCATTTGGCATAAAATCGTTGGCAGCATAAATGTCCGGCCAGCCGTCCTGGTTGAGGTCGCCCACGGCAAGCCCCAGTCCGTAGCCTTCCTGCATGATCCCGGCTTTGGCAGACACGTTTTTATAGAACGGATGTCCGAGCGTATCGCCCACATTTTCATAAAATTTGTCCGCCGTTTTACCCCTGGTGATCCCGAATGTGGAAGGCATGATCAGGGTCTTTTCCACTTCATCCACATCATTGGTCAGCAGGTACATATCCAGATCGCCGTCGCGGTCGTAGTCCAGAAATGCCGATTGCACGCAGAAGGTGCTGTCATTCAGGCCATACTCGGCAGCCTGTTCTTTGAATGTCAGGTTTTTTTGATTGATAAAAAGCAGGTTATGGTGCTTTTTGGCAAATCTCGGCCCGGCTGCATTGACATAAATGTCCAGGAAACCATCGTGGTTAATGTCCACCACCGACACGCCCATGATCCAGTCGGAAGTAGTAACGCCGGCTGGAATGGTGATGTCTTCAAACTGCATATTTCCTTTGTTGAGGTACAATTTGGAAGAAACCATATTGCCCGTAAAGAAAATATCCGGCAACTGGTCGTTATTAAAATCACCAACACCAACCCCGCCGCCATTGTAGCAATAATAGTAAGTGAAGGTATTGATCGTATCCCCTTCGGTAATGTTATTCGCGAAATGAATGCCCGTGTCGTCCGGGGAAAGTTTGTTGAAAAGCCTGTCTCCCCCGCGTTTGCAGGCAAAGGAGACAAGCAATACCAAAATAAAAACGGTAATTCCTGGTAAGCGGATTTTCATCGTGCCTCAATCAATATACCCCGGATTTTGCTTCAATTTCGGATTGGCACTCACGTCATTGAATGGTATCGGAAGATATTCATTCTTGTTCGGGATGAATTTGCCGCCACTGTTGGAGCGGTATTCCGGGTGTTTGGTGAACACTTCTGCCATGGTACCCCAGCGCAGGAGGTCAAAAATGCGGTCGCCTTCCAGGGAAAGTTCCAGCACGCGCTCGTCGCGGACTGCCGTGCGGAATGCATCCTTGCTCAATCCCGCCGGGATATCCGGCATGTTGGCACGCGCACGTACCCGGTTGATCGCCTCGTAAGCGGTCGCCTCAGGGCCGGTCGCTTCATTTTTGGCCTCTGCGTACATCAGCAGCACATCGGCCAGGCGGATCATCCTCCGATTGTTGGCCGCATACCACCAGGAGCCCGGCACCAGCGAACTTTCCCGGTCATAATTCAAATATTTACGGTCCCAGATGCGGTTGGTATCCGCGCCGGTCATTTTCGTTTTGAAGCTATCCTGGTAAATTTTCGCCCCCGGATAATTCCAGACCATCGTCGCATAAGCCCGCGGATCGATCTTACCATCTTTTGTTTTTTGTTTCATAAATGCGTCGAAAACCCATTTATTCACCGAAATACTGCCCTGGCTCGAATACGCGGGCGGCGCAATGTCGGGCTCGTAAGCCTGGCCGCGGCCCACATTCGGTGTGCCGCTGGTACCCCAGCTCGCATTCACATTGCTTTCATATTGCAGCTCCCAGATCGACTCCGCATTATTATTGGTAGCCGTCAGGAAGTTGTCCTGATAATTCGCCACCAGCCGGTACAATCCCGGTTTGTCAATGATCTTTTTAAATTCAGCAGCCGCATTCGTCCAGTCTTTGGTAAACAAATAAGCTTTCCCAAGCAGCGCAGTAGCGGCTCCCCAGGTAGCGCGGCCCACATTGGCGGCGTCTACTGTTTCGGGTAAGGCAGCCTGTGCCGCTTTGGCGTCGCTGATGATCGATGCCCAAACCTCCGTCTGCGGCGCCTGCTCCACGAAAAGGTCATTCACTTCTTCCACCGGTGCGAGGATGAGCGGAATGTTGCCCCACATATTGAGCAGGTAAAAATGCGCCAGCGAACGCAGGAAGAAAGCTTCTCCCAAAATCCGCTTCTTCTGCGCCTCGTCCATCTCGATTTTTGGTACAAAAAACAAAACCGAATTGGTACGCGCCACAATCGCATTCAGCTCGCCCCAGCCTTCGCCCACACGACCGTCGGTAGGTACCACCGTAAATGTGCCCGGGTCGTTTACCGCCGGCCACGAAAATGCGTTTGCGTCGTCGCCGCGCTGGATCGTGAGGATTCCGCCGAGCATCCGTCCCCATCCCTGGGTGGTGGTGAGCGGACCATAGCAGGCCACCAGACCTTTTTCTGCATCGTCCGCTGTTTTCCAGAAGCTTGCGGTACTCAGCGCGTTCGGGTTGGTCAGGTTCAGGTCATCTTTGCTGCAATTCACGGTCATCATCACGACCATGATGAAAACCAGGGGAAGTGTGATGAATTTCCGCTTTTTATGAGTGTTCATGCTTGTATTCATGGTTTCTAATTAAAAGTTCAGGTCAATACCAATACTCACGATCCGTGCATTCGGGTAGGCCGTCTGGTCCACACCGTTGTTGAGCAGGCTGCCAATGTTGTTAGGGTTGCTGCCACCGTTGCTGTTCCGTCCCACTTCCGGATCATACCCTTTGTATTTGGTAAAAGTCAAAAGGTTTTGTCCGCTCACATAAAAACGTGCATTGCTGATCTTCGCTTTGGAGAGGATCGACTGCGGCAAAGTGTAGCCGATCGTCAGGTTTTTAAGTCTCAGGTAAGATCCGTCCTCGATATAAAAGGAAGACGAGCGTTTGTTATTGGCAGGATCCAGCTGGGTCGCCCTAGGAATGTCCGTATCGGTATTCGTCGGCGTCCACGCATTCAGCACTTCCGGACTTTTGTTGCTTCCGTAATCCAGAATGTACTGGAACCGGCCTTTTGCATTCCAGATCTTGTTGCCATTTACACCCTGAAAAAACAGGCCGAAGTCGAAATTTTTGTAGTTCGCATTGAAATTAAGACCATAATTGAATTTCGGAAAAGGACTCCCCAGCCAGGTCGGGTTTTTACTGAATTTAAAATCACCCGCCGTCGCGTCAGTACGTCCGTCTTCGGTTGCCTCCGCTTTGGTTTGGTAAATTCCTAATACCTGGTAACCCCAGAAACTGCCGATCGGCTGGCCCACATCCGTGCGGGTAGCTTGCAGCGACTGCTGGGTAAATCCGCCCGCAATGATCGGGCTTACCCCGTCACCCAAACTGATTACCTTGTTTTTCACCGTGCTGAATGTACCCGTTATGCTGTAATTGAAATCCTTTCCGGCCGGTCTCGCATAAGTGGCTGCCAGCTCGAAACCCTTGTTATTGATCGAAGCCGCATTTTTGGTTAATGTGCTACCCGCACCGCCGTAAGCCGGGATCGGGATACTTGCCAGTACATTGGAGGAGGTTTTATCAAAATAATCCGCTGAAATCGTGACCGCATTATTTAATAAAGCCAGATCAAAACCGATATCGCTGGTTTTGGTCGATTCCCATTTCAGAGCCGGGTTCACATACTGTGTCACCGCGATTCCTGGCTGCGCACCGCCTGCGAAATAATAATCCGAGGTAAGGTTAAATGTTGGCGAAGTCAGGTAGTTGCCAATATTCTGTGAGCCCAAGGTTCCGTAGCTTCCTCTCAGTTTCAGGTCATTGACCACCGCATTCTTTGGAAAAAATGCTTCCTCGCTTACCCGCCAGCCCAATGAGAAGGAAGGAAATGTAGCGAAGGTATTGTGCGGATAAAGGAATTTGGAAGAACCATCCCGGCGGATCGTGGCAGTGAGCAGGTATTTGGATTTGTAATTATAATTGATCCGCGCCAGTGCCGATTGCAGTACAAACTCCTGTAAATCACCATTGGTATTCACCGTCCGGTTGATCGCCGCATTGATTACGCGCAGGTCATTGGAAGGAAAATTCGCCGCCGTCGCACCCAGACTTCTCGCCTGGCCATTTTGCGAAGTATAACCTACCAGCACCTCGAAATTATGATCGCCGAGGGATTTGTTGTAGGTCAATGTGTTTTCAACCAATGTGGTGAACGATTGAATGTACGAATCATTCAAAGTGGCCTGCTGCTGGAAAGCTTCCTGCGAATTACTCATGAAAAACGCCGGCGTGAAGTCGTACTGGCGGTAAACCGAGTAATCCAGACCAACATTCAATTTGTATTTCAAACCATCAATGATCTCATATTCAAGGCCAATGTTACCCAGAGCCTGGTCCGTTGTGTACCGGTTATCGTCCATGTGTGCCAGCCCATACCAGCTCACCGTCCGCGCCACCCCGGCAAATGCAGGGTCCTGACCGGCATAACCACCCAGATTTTTGGGATCATACACCGCGCTGGTTGGCAGCGGGCCTGTTTCCCGGCCTACATACGTATTGGGATTGTTGACACTCCGCGACAAGCTCAGCGATTCCGTAAACTTGAAACGTCCCTTGGTGAACTGAGAATTGGCGCGCAGGTTATACCTTTTAAACCAGGAATCCGTCGCAATCCCTTTCTGGTCAAAATATTGGCCCGAAATAAAATACTTCGCCGAGTTGCTGCCGCCCGACAAGCTGAGGTTGTAGTCCGTCATCGGCGCCGTGCCGAGTTCCAGGCTTTGCCAGTCGGTATCGATCGCTGGGTTAAACTGCGCATCATTGGCCGGGGCACGTTCCAGGCCATCATTGTCATGCGCCTGGTTGTTCCAGTCAGCATATTGGCGCGCGTTCAGGAATTTGAGCTTTTTGCTCGGCGCCTGGATGCCACCTTTTACATTGAGGGCAATTTTCACGTCGCCCGCCTTGCCCGATTTCGTCGTCACGAGCACCACGCCATTTGCAGCCCGGCTACCATAAATCGCCGCTGCGGAAGCATCTTTCAATACTTCCATCGATTCAATGTCATTCGGGTTGATGTACGACATCGATGCCGCGATCATTCCATCGATGACATACAGCGGCTGGTCATTCCCGAATGTTCCGGTTCCGCGGATCACCACAGCCGGAGCCTGTCCCGGCGCGCTACCGCCTTGCTGCACCGTCACACCAGCCAGTCGTCCCTGCAATAAAGCCGACGCATCGGCTGCAATCACACTTTTCACGTCACTGCCTTTCACACTGCCGACGGCCCCGGTTACGTCCCGTTTTTTCTGGGTACCATATCCCACCACGACCACCTCGTCGAGCGCGCGGTCTTCATGTGATAGTTCCACAGCAATTTCGGTACGGTTTCCGATCGTCTCTTCCACCGTTTTGTAGCCGACAAAACTGAAAACCAGGATTTCGTCCCCCGGCTGGGTTTCGAGCGTAAAATCACCTTCACCATTGGTGACGGTCCCGCGCTGCGTGCCTTTCACGACCACATTCACACCGGGCAGGCCCACTCCCTGGCCGTCTTTCACCTTTCCACGGATACTGGCCACGGTTTTGGCGTGCGTTGCCGGCAGCCGGGTACCTCCCTCCGCGAACGTTGCCCCGGAGAAGGCAGAAATAAATAAGAGCTGATAAAATAGTTTTTTCATAGGTTAAGGATTAGTGTTGAGGTTTATGCGTAAAATCTTGAATGTTAATACCTTGAAGTGTAAACAGACTAATTTCCGGGCGGGAAAAGTTCAAATTCGTTGACGCCGAAATAGCCATGGTACTGATCGATCACCAGCCTGAATTTCTGCGCGGTCACCGGCGTAATGTCTTTTTGCCAATCGCCCATTTTCGTGTCCGCCGCCAAATCCTTCCAGCTGTTGCCGGCCAGGTATTGTACCTTGAATTTTTTGATCTCCGATTCACTGTATTTCGACTCGCCAAGCTTGATCCTGCCTACCGGTTGCGGCTTGCCGAGGTCCACTTCCAGCCAGCCGGTCGGTTGGTAGAGCGACATGATTTCATCGGAGAGGTAATGAATGTTTTTTCCATAAATCTGATGCACGTCAATGTCTTTCCTCCGCCCGATCTTCCAGCAGGTTTTCGGATTATCGTCAAATGCCGCCGCCGGGTCGTGGTAAAACTGCCCGACAGAGCTGGACGCTGTGGCTTTTTTATTGTAGGCCAAAGAGTTTGTCGTGGAAAATGGCGCGATGGGAGAAAGTGCAGATAGCGGTTTGTCCATCGTCAGTACCGCGATGGTCGCGATGGAGTCGATCTTGTTTTCCGGGAAACTGATTTTCAGGTCTTTGCCACTTTGCGTCACATTGATTTTCGTCCCATCCATCAATGTGGCTCTCTTCACTTTGGCTGCAATCGCGGGAAGTGTGAGCTCGTTTTTGGCAGCATTGAGCAAATGAATGTAAAGCTTGTCGCCTTTGAAAGAACTCACATAATCGGCAGCCGGCGTGTAGATCCCGCCTTTTGTATTGTATATCGCAGGCTCGTTCTTCTTGATCCAACTCCCCATTTCCCTCGCCCGCGCGGCGAAATCAGCCGGGAAAACGCCGGTGCTGTCGGGGCCAATGTTGAAAAGTAAATTGCCGTTTCCGCCCACGCAGCGCAGTAATGTGTGCACCGATTCTTTGAGGCTCCGTGGGTGGTCGCCGAATTTCCAGGCCCACTGGTGGCCCATATTCGTACAGGTTTCCCACGCGGTTTTTCCATAGCCAGCTACAAAACCTTCGGGCGTGGCATAATCCGCGTAGTTACCCACAAAGCCGTGCGATTCGTCCGGTGTGAAAGGTTCGAGGCGGTTGTTGATGATGATTTCAGGCTGTAATTTTCTCGCTAAGTCATACACTTTTTTCGGCTCGACAGGACTGGGCCAACCTTCAAAATCAATCCATAACAAACCGATTTTACCATAATTGGTCAGCAGTTCGCCAACTTGTTTGAGCACCCTTTCTGCAAAAACCGGGTTCATTTTCGGGTCGCGGCAGTCGGGATCTTTCCAGTCGGCAACCGAAAAATACCAGCAGATCGGCATGTTGGCTTCGTGCGCGGCCTCGGCAAGTTCCTTGCACACATCGCGCCCGAAAGGCGTGTTCATAATGTTGTAGTCTGTCGTTTTTGTTTCAAAAAGGCAGAAGCCGTCGTGGTGCTTGGCGGTGAGGACCATGTACTTCATGCCCGAAGCTTTGGCCAGGGCTACCCATTCTTTTGCATCGAATTTTTTAGGATTGAACCGCTTATAAAGCGCATCATATTTCGCGGCCCCATAATCCTTTCGCGACCAGCTGATTTCTTTCCCGATCAATGAAACCGGCCCCCAGTGAATGAATAAGCCCATTTTTGCATCCTGCCACCATTTGAGCCGCTCGGCTTGCGGTATCCCGGCGGATTTTTCTTTTTGGGAAAAACCATTGAAAAAGGCGC
This sequence comes from Dyadobacter luticola, assembly GCF_005860805.1. GTDB lineage: Bacteria > Bacteroidota > Bacteroidia > Cytophagales > Spirosomataceae > Dyadobacter > Dyadobacter luticola. The sequence continues at coordinate 1,950,630 of NZ_VCEJ01000004.1, forward strand.
ATAAAAGGAGTAAAACGAAGAAGAGCTTTTTCATAAAACAGAACTGTTAATGTTGATATTTTCTAAATCCAGGGCCGCCGGGCGAGTCAGGACCCGGTGCCCCGATCTCGCATAAAAAACCAGGTACGCATAGCAGATCAGGGGAACGAAAAATGCGGTTTTAATGCCAAAGCCGTCAGAAACCAGCCCCATCAGCGGCGGGATCACCGCACCGCCCACAATGCTCATAATGATCAGCGACGAGCCGGTTTTGGTATAATTCCCCAGGTCCTTGATGCTCAAAGTGAACAGGATCGGGTACATGACGGAGGTGAAAAATCCGATCAGCGAAATGCTGTAAATGGAAATATAGCCGGTTTGGGAAATAGAAATGAAAAGCAGGATCATTGCCGATAATGCGCAGACCATCAGCATTTTGGCGGGATCAATGCTGCGCAGCCCGTAAGCCCCCGCCAGCCTGCCCACCAGCACCAAGGCCATGTATAAAGTGATAAATAAAGCCGCATTTTGCTCGGTAAGTCCCGCAATCCCCGACGATTTGGCGTAGCGGATCATGAAGCTCACAATCCCAACTTCCGCGCCGAGATAGCAAAATACGCCCAGCGCGCCGAGGACGGTATGCCGGAATTTAAAAACGGCTTTCAGGCTGCCCGACGACCCGCCATCTTCCTGAATTGTTGGTAATTTGATAAAATACAAAAGCAACCCGATCACGACAAAAAGCCCGCCCAGGCTCAGATAGGGTGTTTTTACCAGTTGCGCTTCCGCATTTAAGTAGTGATCCAGCTCAGCAGCATTAAAACCAGCCACCGTAGAAGGTGCCACCTCTGTGGCATGCAGCAAAAAGCGGCTGCCAATAAACGGCCCGATGGTCGCGCCGAGTGAGCCTACCGCCGAAGCCAGGCTTAGCCGGCTGGAAGCCCGATCAGGGTCGCCAAGAACGGATATATAAGGTGTTGCGGTCACTTCGAGAAAGGTAAAACCGGCCGCCATGATAAATAGCGCCGCCAGGAAAAGAGGATAAAACCGCGTATCGGCTGCGGGGAAAAACAGGAATGTGCCCAAGGCGGCCGTCAGCAAGCCGGTGACCATGCCTGCTTTGTAGCCATATTTACTGATGAATTGACCCACCGGCAAAGCCAGCAAAAAGTAACCGCCAAAAAATGCCGATTGCACCAGGGAGGATTGAAAATCAGTCAATTGACAGGCTCTTTTCAAATGCGGAATAAGGATATCATTGATATTTCGGCTGAGGTTCCAGATGAACATCAGGCTCATAACCACCAGTAAAGGGACCACCACTGCCTTCCCGTTTTTCATTGCATGTGGTCGTTTAAGAGAAATACCGGCTCCATAGCCGCCCAATGTTCTCCCGCCCGGGCCTCGGGAAGCGTTTTTTGAAATTCGGCCATCAATGTTGCCCACTCGGTTTGCCGCGGCATCTGACCCATTTTCTGGAAAGCCTCAGTCAAATCCGTGTTTTCGTCGAAATCCACGATCATGAAAAGCCGCGAACCGATGCGGTAGATCTGCATGTCCAAAACGCCCGCCTCCCGGATCCCCGCAGGAATCTCCGGCCACATGCCTTCCAGGCTGTGGTAATGCGCGTATTCCGAGATCAGGTTTGGCTCGTCCACCAGGTCCAGCGCCATGCAGGTTCTTTTCGTGCCCATCTTTTTATCTTTTATAACCCAGTTCGGCACCGCCGCCCACCGGCATGATGCAACCCGTCACAAACCGCGCAGCATCCGAGATCAGGAACACTGCCACATCCGCAATCACATCACCCTCAGGACAATAGCCCAGCGCATGAATGTTGTGCAGGTACTGCTCAATCTCCGCCGTATTCGGCTGCTCAGCAGACCATTTTCTCAACATTGGCGTCCAGACACCCGCTGGACAAACTGCATTTACCCGGATCCCGAAAGGCGCATAATCCAGCGCCATCGCCTTTGTCAGCGCACTCATGCCGCCTTTCGTCGCCACGTACGCCGCATGGTTTTCCTGGCCGATTTCGCCCACCATGCTGCTGGTGTTGAGGATGCAGCCTTTGGTTTTTTTCAAATGTTCAATACCGTATTTCGTCGTCCAGAAAACACTTTTGAGGTTGACAGAAAACACATTATCCCACTCTTCCTCAGAGGTTTGATCGAGTGGTTTGGAAGGGTTGGCAATACCTGCATTGTTGTGGATGACTTCGATTTTGCCAAATACCCCAACTGTTTTTTCAATCGCCTCTTTTACATCATTTTCCGAGGTAACATTTCCGGCAAAAGTGACCAGGCTGTCACCGCCAAATGTTGCTTCCAGGTCCTGCAAGGCATTTTCATCCCGATCCATCACCAGCACTTTCGCCCCGGCCCGGATGTAGGCGGCCGCGCAGGCTTTGCCGATGCCCGAAGCCCCGCCTGTGAGAAAAATGACCTTGCCCGCCAATGCACTCATATTGTTATTTTCTTTTGTTAAAATCTTGTATTTCAATCTTTTAAATCGCTGCTGCTGCCGGGTATCTGCGGCACCTGGTAGTAAGCGTCCACGATTTCTGCCGGGTTTATAAAATGTTGTTTCAAATGCGGAATGTGTTCCAGGAATAAATGTTCGTGGCCCATACCAATATGGTTGAACAAAACCAGATGCTGGTGTATCTGGCCCATATCGCCCACATGCGGCACCACCGGGATACCCATCCTTTTCGAAAGCAGGCTGATCGTCAGAAATTCCGAAACGCCGCCTACCCGCACCGCATCCACCTGGCAGAAATCCATTGCCTTCGCCTGGAAGAAATTCTTGAAAATCACCTTGTTAGGAATGTGCTCGCCCGTCGCCACTTTGAGCGGCGCAATGTTTCTGGCAATCGTCTGGTGGCCGATCACATCGTCGGGATGCGTCGGTTCTTCGATCCAGAAAGGATTGATTTCGCCCAGCTTTCTGCATATATCCAATGCTTCGGGCACATTCCATTTCTGATTGGCATCGACCATGATCGTCGCGTCGTCGCCGGCAGTTTTGCGGATCAGCCCGGCACGGCGGATATCGCGCATCGGGTCGTCGGAGCCCACTTTTAGTTTCAATGCGGTGAAACCATTGTCCATCGCTTTTTTGGTGTTGGCCACAATTTTTTCGTCCGAAAAGTTGAACCAGCCCACCGAAGTATCGTATCCTTTATAGCCTGTCGCCAAAACGTCCTGCCGCAGCGCGCGGGTCTGCAAATTTTCCGTCAGTATTTCAATGGCCTGTTCCCTTGTCAGAACTTCTTCCAGGTAGCTGAGGTCCAGCGAGTTTACCAGTTCTTCCGGCGTCAGGTCCAGCAACAGTTTCCACAAAGGTACCTGCCGCGATTTCGCCCAAAGATCATAGCACGCATTCACGATCGCGGCGAGGGCCAGGTGCACCACGCCTTTGTGCGGCCCCAGCCACCGGAACGAGGGTGAATCCACCATTTTGCGATAAACCGAGCCAAAATCCTGCATCAGATCTTCAATGTCCCGGCCGATCAGCGGCGCGGAAAGATATTCTATCGCCTTACAAACCAGGTCTGTGCCTACGCCGAGCGTAAAAGCAAGCCCGGTTCCCGTCAACGAAGTACCGGTTTTCAGGCAGCAAACCGCGTAGGCATATTGGGGTGTGGTATGGGTCGCGTCGGAGCCCACACCGTTTAAAAGGTCGAATCGTTTGTCTTTTATTTCGATGGAAGTGATCTGCATTCGTATATTTATGTCAATATGCTATTAGTGTTGAGAATGTTCCTTGTTTGCAAATGCCCCTGATCCTGTTTTGTTTTTAATCGAATTATAATCTGTATTTAAGTAAGTAAATGTGCTAATTCCGTCACTTTTGGGGGCAAAATTCAATGATATGCTTGTCTTGGATAGCCTTACTATTAAAGATATTGTACAAAATTATGGTCGGTAAATCCAGTAAGTTGATTTCAGGTTGATATTTTGTGATACTATGTTTGCATCTCCATGAAACCTACCTACGCACTGCTGCCCGATTTCGCTGAAATGCGGAAACCGTTCCTCGTTAAGAAGATCGTGAGGCCGTCTTTTTCCAAGGATTTTCACTTCCATACGGAGTGTCAGCTGGTGTATGTCCTGTCGGGTTCAGGCACGCGCATCATCGGCGATTCCATCGAGCATTTTGAGGAGGGCGACCTGACTTTTGTGGGGCCGAATGTGCCGCACGTGTGGTACAGCCAGTCAGATACTGAAATACATTTGAAGGAAGCGGTTTCGGTGGCGCTTTACATTAATCCGGATGCCGTGAGCCAGCATCTCGACGGGCTGATCGATACCAAGGAGCTGCGGCATTTTTTTAAGGAATCGGAGCGGGGGATCAGCATTTGCGGGGCGAAAAAAGCTTTGATCACAGACATTCTGCTGCAAATGCCCGGCCAGAAAAACATTGCGCTGCTGGCTTCTTTCGCAGAAATATTACATCAGCTGCTCGACCCGCAGGACCTTGTATGGCTCAATGTGCCAAACCTGGTTTCGGTCTACGCCGGCCAGGCGCCGGGGCGCGTCCACAAGCTGATGCATTACATTCAGCAGAATTTCAAGGAAGAAATTACTTTGCAGCAGGCGGCGTCCGTGGCCGGCTTGCAGTTGCATTCATTTTGTCGTTTTTTCAAAACGCTCACCAACCGGACATTTTCCGATTTCCTCAATCAGGTACGTATCGGCTTTGCGGCCAGGCTTTTACAGCAGTCGGATTTGCCGGTGACGCAGATAGCACTGGAATGCGGGTACGCCAATATTTCCTATTTCAACCGCTGTTTTAAGAAGATCAATAAAATGTCGCCGAAAGATTACCGCGCTTTGAGTGCACCGAAAGTAGAAGCGTAGGGTTTCCGGTAACATTTATATCATTCGAAAAGCGGCATTCGCGCAAATTCCGGCCTTTCGAGCTCTTCAAACAAAACCGCTGCGCCGATGTTACCCTTATACAAACTGTGGTTTTTCATCTGATTTGTATACATGTGCGGCAGCATTTCCTTCGCTAGGCGCCGGGCTTCGGTCAGATAAAAATCATCGTGCGTGGCTTTGTAGATGCTCAAAAGGGCGTAACATTCACCGGACCTTCCGCAGCATAAGCTACCATTCATACCCGCCGCTACCGCATTCAGAAAGTGCACGGCGGTTTTTCTGGCCAGTTCAAGGTAACTTTCTTCGTTTGTGAAGCGGAATAAAGCTGTCCACAAAAACACATATCCGGCCGATCCGTGGCACCAGCCGGTCCAGGAAACCGGTTCGTTGTTAGAAATTTCCCAGCGCAGGTACCCGTTTTCTTCCATCCCAAGCGAGACAAGCTGCCCGACTCTTTCGAAAAAATGAGCGGGTAAATGTTGCCCGGAAACTTTGCACCATTTTAAAGTAGCGTATAAAATCCCCGCCCAGCCATGCGCGATCCCCCGGTAATTGATCGGGTTTTGTTCCCCGATCGCTGCGTAGGAATCCACATTTGACCAAATGTCCGACAATACATTTTTGCCAAAGTTGAGCAGATCATTCCGGATGAATTTGTCATAAGTAGGCATATTTTCCATAATCAGCGAGCTGCCGATCAGCTCCGCCGACTTACCGAGTGTAAGGTCCAGATTTTCACAAGGCTGCGAGGCGTGATGCAGGAAATTGCGGACGGCATTGTAGTATCCGCCCAAATTCCCCGACGCCTGGCAAACCAGCGCCTGCACCAGATCCACGCCGCTCGGTGTGTGGTAAATCGAGGACCGTCCGATCGCAGAAGGAGTGAGGTCCATTTCTTTTGAATAAAATCCAGCATCCGGATCCTGCGTGTAACTCGCCGCACGGTCGCTCCACACATCTGCCAGGGCCAGGATTTCACTGTCGGAACGTATCAATGCCTTCCGCAGAAACAAGTAAGAAATGCCCGCCGCACCAAAGTTGACGGAGCTTTTCGGCGCCAGTTGCAGCCCGTTTTTCAAAAGTTTTCCATCAAAGCCATACTCGCTCAGAATTGAATCCCGGAAGACCTGCACCGACAATTTCTTGTCTTCGGAAGACCGGTCCGGGAAACTTTCCTGAACTTTCATCACGGCTAAATAGAACTCTTCAATGTTGCTGTATCTATCGTCTTTCCGCTTGGAAAGCGCTTTCAGGATCGTTTTTTCAATCTGATCGTCTATAACAATGTCCAGCTTTTGAAAAGGCACCGGCGCTTCTTCCACGATCTGCGTAAACAACGCTTTTTTATCAAAAGAAAAATGGAGGTAAGGCTTGCCGGTAAAAAGCTGGTAAATCAGTGCGCCGATCGCATATTGTTCACCCTCAAATGTGGCTGGCGGCGCGGGCTTGGCGTCGAGCACAGATTGCGCATATTCCGGTTCGAAAAAGAAAACCTGTCCGCCCCGTGCAGGATGCTGGTTTTTTGAAACCATCCTGGAAAGCCCAAAATCGATGATGTTCACCTCGCCCGATTCCGTCACGATGATATTGGCCGGATGCACGTCGCCGTGGATCATTCCCTGGCTGTGCAGATGCCGGTAAGCATTGAGCAGGCGGTTGGAAAGATCGAGTAAAGCAAGCACATTGGCCTGATCGTGCAGGTTTTGATATTTTTCGGCTGCCTGCAGGCACGGTTTTCCGTCCACCCAATCCATGATCAGATAGTGGTCATTTTCAAATTCGCCGTGTTCTGTCAGCGCGGGATTGACGAAGTTGTCGAGCGCACTTAAAATTTCAATTTCATTATAAAAATTCGCCAGCAGCTGCGGTGTTTTTTTGCTGGTTTTCAAAAGTTTAAGCGCATGTAGCCGACCGTTTTTACTGACTTTATAAATTTCAGTATCAGCCACCCCATCCAGTTTTGACACAACTTCATATTCCTTAAACCGGTCACCAGCCCTGAAAAATGACTTTTTCTGCCCGAAAGTATCGTCATAGGAAACGAGGAAACCTTCGTTTCGGAGCCGTGCCAGAAAAGTGTAAGAACCTTCCAGGATCTTCTGGGCGTCGAGGTTGTTGAGCAGCGCGTATGTGAGCACGCCTTCCGGCAGGGATTTGGGTTTGCGGAATTCCTGCAAAAGCGACGCAGAAGAGGCGTCGATGATCTTGCTCGTATTTCTTGCGTGCGTGTAAGTGATGATGAAATCGTCCGCTTCGTACTCGAATTTGGCCAGCGCCTGTTCGGGCAATGCTTCTACCGGCAGCACCTGAACATCTTCCGGCAGTATGTATAATTGATTGGAAGCCATGACTTTAAGATTTGTTTTATGATGGATTAAGTTTTACGCAGGTATTTTCAGGCAGCGGTCCAGGAGGTGGTATCAATCCCTTCCAGCATCATTTTTTTTAAAACAAAGTCAACGCTTTCTGACTGGCCAAGCTTTTCTGTTTTGGATAAAGCTATGGACGCTGCCAGTTTTTGGGTAACTGCACCTCGCCAGCTGCCTCCTTCAATATCCTTTAAAATCGTTTCGGAAGCGTGGTCCACACCCCAGGATAGGATGCCCGACTCGTCCAGCGGAGCGGTGAAAGGGACACCCTGCGCCTGGTGGTTTTTCAAAATAGGCGTGAGTTGGTCGGCGGCGGTTTTCAGCTGAGGAAAGTTTGTGAAGTAGGCCACGAATTTGTCGGGGCGGAGCAGACCTTCGCGGTTTATACCGATTTTGAAACTGAAAGCCTCAGACGCCGTGAGCACATTCACGGCCTTTTCGAAAACTTGGGGCAGTTCTTCCAAAACCGGACTGATATACATTTTATAAGTCTGGCTCAGCCTGGCATCGTGACGTACCTGCTGCCTCCGGCTCCACGAAATCCAGCTGAATTTTTCATTCGGCTCCTGCTTGTTCCAATGTTTCAAAAGCAGCCGGTCCAGCAAATTATTTTTGTTGATTCCCAAAAATGCTTCTACTTCTTCAAAAGTTGCCAGCACATTGTCAGGCGCGATAAAAAGCGGCACGGTGTTGTAGGCGTAAAGTTTTGCGGCCAGCGAAGTCGTATCTGTTTCATTTAAATAAACCGCATACCGGATCGCCCGGGACGACATTTCGAACAAAGGATGCGGACGGTCTTCGCCGCGCTCCTGTGATTCATAAATGAAATGTTGCGCTGCAAAACCGGAGTGAAAGTCCTGGCCAACCTGGATCTCGAAAATGCCTTCCAGTACCATTTTAGCCATTGTGCGGTTTACCTCGTCATCATATACGGATTTAAAATAATGCGGCAGCTCACCCGCTTTTTGTAAAAAATAAAAGAGGAGCGCCACTTCTTTGTAAGCCAGCCGGGCACTTTCGCCAGCTTCCGGGTTTTTCCGCCGGAATACTCCAAAGAACTCAGGGTCCTGGGTTAAATCCGCAAGCGCATGAAGCGCCTGCGGATTTAAATTTCCCTGCTCAATCAGCTCAAATGCCGGGTTTGACCGGAATGTGGCGTGCAAAAGAAATTTGACTTTGATCATCAGATTTGGACATTTTATCTGTTTCCGCGCTGTGTACGCACTTCTTCGATGGCTTCCTGCAATTTCTTTTCAAGCATATCCAGCTGGTTTGGCGCATCCTGGATCTTTACGTCTACATACTTTTGAAGCTCCGCCAGGCTGTTCCTGAAATCGTTCAGCTCGGTTTCCTCTAATTCGTCCACGACATACTGTACCGGCGTGGTGGTTTTCCAGACCGTGATGTCCGTGGTAATATAGGAAGGCAAGTGGCTGCAAGCCAGGACACTGCATCCGCCGCAGGTGAATGCCGGGCAAATCGTCGGCCAGTGGCAATACGAAATTCCCGCACAGGTGACCAATGTATGTGCCGGACAGTTGATCACCGTGTGACCGGCGCAAATGGACGGACTTACGAGCCTGCATACGTTGGTCTTATTGGGATCAAAGTTGACTGTAACGGCAAGGTCCTTGAATTTGAAAGTTTTCATGTTTTTTATTTTTGGATATGGCTAAATGGTGATGCTCTTGACTTTTTTATCCGGAAAAGATCAGTGAAAACGGTATCTCAAAACTCCTGCTGACTATCCCATAGCGCACCTCCTTTCATGAAAGACTTCGTTCGAAATATTCGATTTGTTATTTTTTAACCTGACAAATTTATACTTCGGGCAAGCCGTCTTTGAGCGTCAGACTACCCGTTTTTAAAATCAGGTATTTTGGCGCAGGCAGGTAAAAACACGATTTGGAATATGGGTAGCCGGTGTAGTAAATCTACTTGATTCCCTTCCGTTCAGCGATTTTGACGGGCCGTTCACCGATTACCGTCGGCTGGCGGCGGCGGGGCGATTTAGTTTTGGTCATTCAAATGCAGGGCGCATTTTCAAAAAACTACATCACATTCAATCAGCGTACTCATGAAATCATTGCATCTATTAGTCAAAACAGGATTGGTATTATGTGCCACACTTTACATTACCTCCTGCGAAAAACCGGAGCACGAAAATACGATCGTCAGCGCTCCGCAGGCCGGTATCAGCCGCGTAGATCCGGAGGTAGCGTATCCCGGAGAAAGCGGTGTACAGAAGCAGGGGACACTTTTTGGTAAAAAATCTCGTATGCCGAGATCGATGGAAAAGCGGTATTTGAAGGAGATATGATCCTGACGCCCGAGCAGCTGGGCCAGACCACGGGCGCACGTACCGAGGCGTTTACCAAAATACATTCACTCTGGCCAAACAACCGGGTGCTGTACACCATCGACAACGGTATCACCGACCAGAGCGCGGTCCTCGCGGCGATTGCAGAGGTGGAAGCCAACACGCCGGTACGTTTTGTTTACCGCCGACCCATGCCCAACATTCAGGGAGGCTTGCCAATTAAAGACAGTTATGTGACATTCGGACGTGCCAGGGGATATTCGTCTTCGGTTGGCAGGATTGGTGGGCAGCAGTTTATCAGCGTGCCGCTTGGTGCAACAAAAGGAGGTATCCTGCACGAAATCGGTCATACGCTGGGCTTGCTGCATGAGCATACCCGCTACGACCGGAATTCTGCCGTGAAAGTCAACCTTAATAATGTGGCCGAAATCAATAAATCCATTTTCACTGTTCTGGACGATGAGGGTTACGACAACCGGAAATACGGCGCCTTTGATTTCGGCTCCATCATGATGCTGGATTCCTATGCTTATTCGCAAAATGGTCAGCCAGTGATGACCACGCTCGACAACAAAACATTCGGCGTGCAGCGTGACCACCTTTCGACCAGCGATGCCAAATGTATCACTGCTATGTATTCCAATCTTTTTGCCGTCACACCGACGGGCGTCCTGGCAGGCGACGCGGCGACCGGGAAAAATGCGCCGATGGCCACAACTTATGCCGGCGCGGGAGAGATCTACGCAGTTTCGGAATCCCTGTTCCTTTCACAAGGCACTAGTATCATGAAACTGAATTTCAAATCGGGCTGGGGTTTTGGTGTAGGCGGAGGCTATGCGCCGGTAAAAGCGATCACTTATTACAAAGGCAGCATATTCGCTTTGCAGGAAGGTACCGTGTGGAAAATCGAGCTGAACAATACGATTAAACAAGCTTTTACAGGGCCTTACTGGTCATCGGCCACGGCACTCAGCTATGCATTCGGGCTTCCTTACATTGTGATGGGCGATAGCCTGTACATTATCTCGTGGGACGGCAAATCTTTCAGCAACTATGGCAGCGGATATAAAGGGGTTACGGAAATGGTTGGTTTGAAAAAAGGTCTTTACCTGATCAAACCCGACGGCAAACTTTACAAAACCGACCCGACCACCGGCATTATCAAGCTCCACTCTACAACCACTTTCTCACCCGGCGCGCAGCTCACTTCCGACGGTACCAACCTGCTGATCGTCAGCCAGGGAACATTATACAGTGTGGACGAAGCCGGCGCGGTGAAAACCATTTCAGGCGGCTGGGACAATGTGACCGACCTATCGTCATTCAATACAGAAGATCAATAGTAATCGCTTTCAAACCAGGCAGCAGCAGACACCCGCCCGCTGCTGCTTTATTTTTTTAAATCACCACCGGCACTGCCCGGAACCTGGCGGATGCTTTTTGCGGTTCAAGCTTGCCGCCGGCCTGTTCCCACCAGAAAGTGCCCGAAATGGTACCGCTGATGGCCTTCGTGTTACCATTATATTCGGTAATGTTGATTTCGCCGCCACCCGAAATCCACTCTCCGTTATCGTTGTAGTGGCCGTAGAGGTAGGGTACCCGCCCGAAGATCAGCGGCGTGATCATGACTGTGCCCGGCTGGTTAACTTTATAATGTCCTTTCCCTTTGAAACTGTCGATCGTGAAAAAGATGGACATCGTTTTGCCCTGTGAATCCGTAATAATGCCTTGCAGTGACGAACCCTGGATGGTCAGCCCGACGGTCGGGTTGGAATCGCTGCGGCCGCCGATCTCCATTTTGGCAGGAGAAATAATGGTCATGTTTTTGGTCAGGATCACATGACCGAACTGTTTCGCATCGATCTCAATTCCGATCGCGATGGGATTGTTGTCCGGTTCTTTGGGAGGGGCGTCATAAGTCGCTTTTGCGTAAGCATTATCCTCGATGATCTGGCCTACATTGCTGTAATTATTGCCCCCGGTACCGTCGGTTTGTCCATTTAATGTCCAGCGAATTACGCGGGAAGCTTGTATCACTTCCGATTTCAGCAAAGGGTATGCTAAGTCACCTGGTAGATTTTCTTTCCGGCCCGTTTGATAAATAGCCTTGATGCTGGCATGTTCGCCGGGAGCCAGTACATCTTTATCAATTTCAAGATAAAACTGCTCGTAAAATGCCCAGGGTGCCAGCTTGCTGACTGGTACCTCCACCGTGTGCTTTTCTTTATCGATCTTAACATCGGCCCGTCCCTGCCACACACCCTTTTCGTCCTGATAGGCCATACCCAGCGCTTCCGGGGCGGAGCCGTCCATGTCCGCGTCTTCATATTTCCACGCTACCACGGCATCTTTTTCGAGCGGAATGTTGGTGGGCGTCACGGCGTAGCCCAAACCCACGCCACCCGGGGCATGATTTTCCACCGGCTGCACTTTAATGGTGGTTTCCTTTGCAATTGCACCTGCGGGAAATGTGAATTTCAGGCGGCCGTCGGGCGAGGAAATGCTGCCGCCGGCCGGGCCGATGGTTTTGGAAAACGGATCTCCGACAGGCTGGCCCACGGGTGTCGGCGTGCCGGTTCCTGTCCCCGGCTGGGTTTCTTCAACCGGGTCTACGTTTTTTTCGGGCTTCTCGCAGGCGCACAGGGCGGCGAGGGATAGTGCAAACAATTTGGCTAACAGATTATTTTTCATGGCTATGTAGATTTTTAAACCTGGATCAAAAGTCCGTTGTAAATCCGCATCCTCCCAGGCCATGCAGACCAGCCTGAAATATTTCCCCGCCGGACTGCAAGAATCGCCTGCTGGATTGTCGGTCCGGTTAAGCGATTTTTTTCAAAGACCAGTATCAAAATTCTTCCGCGGAGTTTAGCTTAGTGTTGTCAAACCGCGCAAACCCTACCCATGCTCCTTCAATTCGTCGAACGCTTTCGGCCATCCTTTTTCAGCCGCCCCGAATGGTGGTTCAACATTGGCATGTTTGTGATTTGGGTACCATTTGGGAATTACTTTTTCTTCGGTCCCAGGTATTTGTCCGATATCCGCGTGTTCATCGTCGGCAGCCTCGGCGGACAAACCACTTACGCGATTTCAATCATTTGCCTGACCTTGCTGGTGCGCCGCATCATTGCGCTTTACCCCACATTCCGCCAAACTTCGGTGCGGACCTTGGTGATGACCATAGCCTTGGCCTCCACCTGCATTGTACTGAGCATTTTGTTTCTCTGGATATTCAGCCTCGTCCCGATCCTGGAAGTAACATTCAGCTGGGAAGTCGTCTGGCCTATTTGCCTGCTGGATGCCGTTTTTGCTTTTCTTTTTGGTGTCGGGCTCAACCTTACCTACGCCTACCAGCAGTGGAAAGCGGAGAAAATGGAAATCGAATCTTTGAAAAGCAAAGCCCTTGAACAGCAAATCGATGCATTGAAACAAAAAGTAAGGCCGCATTTTTTATTCAACAGCCTCGATTCCATTTCTGCATTATTATATGAGGACAATGCATTGGCGGAAAAACTGGTGGACGATCTGGCGCGGGTGTACCGGTATATGTTGCAAAGCAGCAGCCAGGAACAGGTGCTCCTCACCGACGAGCTGCTTTTTATCGCGTCCTATGCCAATTTGCTGCGGGTGCGGTTTGGTCAGCGGGTCCGGATTATGCTGCCGGACGCCAGCCTCAGATCTACGGCATTTATTTCGCCCCTGAGTTTGCAGATACTGATAGATAATGCTTTGGAAAACAACATCATGTCGGTCGCTTCGCCGCTGGTGATCGGGATTTCTTTACATGATAACCAGGTTACCGTACAAAATTCCCTGCAACGAAAACGTGTGCTGCTGCGCCAGGAGCGGCATGGGCTGGGCAATCTCATTATTAGATATAAAATGCTGACCAGTGAGCCCGTCGCCATCGAAGAAACTGAAAAACTGTTCAAAGTGACGCTCCCGCTGCTGAATACGGTTGCGCTGTTTCAGTAAGCGAAAATGACAGTTCAGCCGAAAACGCTACCGGTTGTACGCATGCTGTGGATACATTGGATCAGCATTTAAATCGAGCTATGCTTTTACGTCAGTCAGTCAGCCAACATTCGGGATACCAGCCGTCACTGCAATTCAAATGGCAGCTGATCATCCTGTTGCCCTGCCTGGTCCCGGCCATCGGCTTCCTGCTTTTGGGACAGGGTTACTGGCATGACGTACCCACATTTTTGTACACAACATTGATCGGCGCCGGTTTTGCGCTGGTTTGTCAGTTCATGATGGACTGGGTTTCTCAGCGGGTCGTCATCTATCTGCCTGACATTGAGCAGGCCGTAAAAAGAATTGCCTTACTTTTCCTGCTGTTTTTTCTGATCAGTTGTGTGACCTTGCTGGTGCAGCTGGCCATTTTTTCTCACTGGCAGTTGTTTGGTTTTGAAGAAAAACCTGGACAAGTGAAGCATCTGGCAATCGCTGCGGGGCTTATCAGCCTGGTGACCGTGGGTATTTTTGAAAGTTTGCATTCCCATAAAAAATGGCGGGAGAATACTTTGGAAAAGGAGCAGCTGAAAAAAACCAACCTGCAAAGCCAGTACGAAAGCCTTAAAAATCAGATCAATCCGCATTTTCTTTTCAATACATTGAATTCACTTTCCTCGCTGATTGTGGAAGACCCGCACCGGGCGGAGGGCTTTATCAATGAAATGGCCAATGTGTACCGATACCTGCTGCAATCCAACGAGCAAGCCGGCGGCGGGCGGGACCTGACGTCGCTGGCCAATGAAATCGTGTTTGTGCAGTCTTATTTTCATTTGTTAAAAACCCGCTATGGACAAGGTATCTCGCTGCTCATCGCCGTCCCCGATGCCGTGCAGGATTATCTGCTGCCGCCGCTTACGCTCCAGATGCTGGTCGAAAATGCCATCAAGCACAATGTGATCCATACGCAAAAGCCGCTGATGATTAAAATATGCCTGGCAGAAGACGGTCGGCTGGAAATCCAGAATAATCTGCAGCCGAGGAATTCGCGCGTTTTGAGCAATGGGGTAGGGTTGTCCAACATCAGTGAAAAATACCGGCTTCTGGCGCAGCAAATGCGCATTGCGGATGATATGCGTGTGGTAGTGAGTAAAGAAGGCGGCCAGTTTGTGGTCAGCCTGCCTTTGCTTTAAATTTTTTCAAAACAAAAATATGAGGGTACTTATTATTGAAGATGAAGAACTGGCGGAGCGCAAGCTGCGGCGGCTGATTGCCGAGGTAGATCCGTCTTTCCAGATCGAGGGTGTGACGATCAGCATTGCCGACTCGGTGGCCTGGCTGCAAAGCCACGACGCGCCGGATGTGATTTTTATGGATATTGAACTCGCTGACGGACAATGTTTTGAAATTTTTGAATACATCAAAATCCAGAGCCGCGTCATATTTACCACTTCCTACGATGAATATGCCTTGCAGGCTTTCAAGGTCAACAGCATTGATTACCTGCTGAAACCCATTCAGCTCGAAGACCTCGACCGGAGTATCCGCAAGTTGAAGGAACTGGTTGGAGAATCGGCCGAAAAGTCCGTCACCGCGCCGGTACTGGACATTGAAAAATTATTAAAAGGGTTGCAGAGTACCACTACCCCGGCGCAGCAATACCGGAAGCGATTTCTGGTGAAGCAGGGTGTCAAGCAGTTTTCGGTGGAGGTTTCGGAGATCATGTATTTCTATTCAGACGAAAAGATCAGCTTTTTCCGCACCGCCAAAAACCAGAAGTATCTCGTCGATTACAGCATCGATGAACTGGTAGGCTTACTCGACCCCGAGCATTTCTTCCAGCTCAACCGCGGCCTGATCGTCTCGCACCAGGGCGTGGAAAACATCCAGCCCTACTTCGGAAACCGCCTCGCCATCACCCTGAAACCTGCTTTCGAACGTGAAGCGCTGGTCAGCCGGGAGCGGGTGCGGGATTTTAAAGCCTGGATGGGGAAGTGACCGGTTTGGCAAAGTTTTAATAGCTGAAAATGGCAGTGGTGCTTTTCATCACGCTTATTTTTTGCTCATTTAACTTCATCAACATGTCTGAGACAGTAAAAATCTCGCTTCAAAATCCGGTTACGAGATACCCGCAGCCACCATTTAATAAACAACCACAGAATGTGCCCGGACTGGCTTCCAAAATGGATCCGGTGCCTGATCACGGCGAAACAAGTTACAAAGGATCGGGCCGGCTGGCTGGCAGAAAGGCGCTTATCACAGGCGGTGATTCGGGAATCGGGCGGGCCGCTGCGATTGCTTATGCACGCGAGGGAGCGGATGTCGTCATTAATTATCTGCCTGAGGAACAGTCCGATGCCGACGAAGTAGTCGCATTGATCGAGGCGGAAGGCCGGAAAGGTTTCGCGATCCCGGGCGACATTACAGAAGAAACTTTTTGCGAGGAACTGGTAAGCCAGGCGGTGGAAAAGCTGGGTGGGCTGGATATCCTGGTAAATAATGCGGGACGCCAGCAGGCGGTGGATTCGCTGCTGGACATTACGTCGGAAAGCTTCGATGCGACGATCAAAACAAACATTTATGCGCCTTTCTGGATTACCAAGGCTGCATTGCCGCACTTGGCCGAAGGCTCGGTGATCATTGCTACCTCATCCGTTCAGGCGTACGATCCGTCGGAAAACCTCTTCGATTATGCGCAGACGAAAGCGGCGAATGTTGCCTTTGTAAAATCGCTGGCGAAACAACTGGGGCCGAAAGGTATCCGGGTAAATGGTGTCGCGCCGGGCCCGGTATGGACGCCGCTGCAAGTGAGTGGCGGTCAGCCGCAGGACAAAATTGTGGAATTTGGGCAAGCTACGCCCCTGGGCAGACCAGGACAGCCGGCCGAACTAGCTTCTATTTACGTTCAGCTCGCCGATGGTGACGCCAGTTTTGCGACCGGGCAGATCTACGGTTCTGCGGGTGGAAGCGGGCATCCATAATGCTGTCCCTACAATGAAACAACCTCAAATTGCATCGCTGGCTGTGATCAGTGACCGGCATACCTGCGCATTGCTCGATCGTGATGGAACAATCAGCTGGTATTGTCCGGGCGCTTTTGACCAGCCAGCGCTGCTTTCTTCCCTGATTGACATTGATAAAGGCGGTTTCTGGGACATTGAAGCCGATGGTAAAAAGTTTGAAGAACGTCACTTCGAGGGGCGCAGCAGTGTACTCTATACTACTTTTTCAACGGACCAAGGCGCTTTTACCCTGACCGATTTCATGCCCCTTCAGGCTGCATTCAAAGGAATTTGCCGGATGACCAGCCCCGCCCAGGTAAGATTAACTAGCCATATCTGCCTTCGTGCGGACTATGGACTGGCAGATGCCGGGCTGTCCGTTTTTTCAAATCATATCATTGAAATAAAATCCAGCAAACAGTGGCTGCACTGCTCACACAAGCTTATTCTTGAAGGAGATAACATTACCTGCGAGATCCCGGCAGGGGAGGAAAGTTGGTTTGCTTTGATTGATTCTGATCAAATTGACAGAGAAACATTTGACGAAGCTTTAAAGACTACACTGGAAAAGTGGGAGGAAATTGAGGCTTATGTGAAATACGAAGGCCCTTTTGAAAAAGAAGTGTACAGCTCGCTCCGTGCTTTGCAGCAGCTGGTGTTTGAACCGACCGGCGGTATCATTGCCGCGCCGACCATTGCTTTACCAGAGGTAATCGGCGGGAGTCGCAATTATGATTACCGGTATGTGTGGATGCGTGATGCGGCGCTGATCACGTCCAGCCTGGTAGGGCTTGAAACGAACGGTGAAATGGAGCGGAAATTCATGTCTTTTGTGGCTGGCGCGAAGAAGAAAAACCGGCAGTCGCATGTGCAATGTTTTTACGGGATAGACCAGACGATCCGGATGGACGCGCGCGAGCTGCCACTTTCGGGTTACCAGGGCAGTGTGCCGGTGATGGCGGGAAATACGGCGGCCGGTCAGTTTCAGCTGGATGCCGAATCAAGTATCCTCCTGGCCTGTAACGCGATTTACCAGAAATACGATTGCAAAATCGAGTGGGATACCGTCGAAACGATAGCTGACTACATTTGCCGGAACTGGGAGCGGAAGGACAATGGTATCTGGGAAGAGGAGCAGCAGCAACATTATACATCCAGCAAAGCTTTTGCGGCACGGGCGCTGGAAGTGATGGCCGCCTACCAGCCCGACCAGCAGCTGGCCGATCGCTGGCTTCACAATGCACGGTTGATTCGTGAATTTATCAACAAACATTGCATCACCAGCTACGGTGCATACGCCGTCTATGCCGGGTCCGAAGATGTGGATATTACCTGCGCATTATTTGCGCCATTTGAATTTGACGCGCCCGACAGCAGTCTGATGCAGAACACGATAGCGGAGATTGAGGCAAGATACCGTGATGGAGATCTGTACCGCCGCCACCTGCTGGAATTCGACTCCGCGAAGGAAGGCGTTTTCCTTGCTGCGAGCTGCTGGGTAGCACATTATTATGCCCTGGCCGGAAATTTGGGAAAATCAAAAACCATCCTGGATGCCATGCTAGGCTGTGCGAATGATCTGGGTTATTTCAGCGAAGAAATGGATTTGAAAACCGGAAAAATGCTCGGAAACTTCCCGCAGACTTTTGTGCATTCATCTTTTATCTGCGCAGTAAACGGGTATAAAGCGGCTTTTGCCGAATTGCCTGCCTAATACTCCGCGCCCAACATCTGCTACATGGCACATTTTTTTACATTCCCTGCGCTCGATTGCAATATTGTTAATCAGTAAAATGGCGAAAAATATGAATGCAGAACCAAACGAAATCACCCGCGACGGTGAAAATAAAAGTCTCTGGCAAAGAAATGTGAAGGACGAAACAATTTCAGCTTCGCCGGATAATGCAAAAATTTACGATGCGCTGATTGTCGGGGCCGGGATTACCGGACTGACGACGGCGCTTTTGTTACAAAAATCAGGCTTGAAATGCGTGGTAGCGGATGCCCATCATGCGGGTTACGGTACGACCGGCGGTACCAGCGCCCACATCAATACCTTTGCCGATACGACATTTAAAGAAGTCGAAGATGCATTTGATGAAGAATCCGCGCGGCTTTTTGCCGAGTCGATCGGTAAGTCGGTGAAGCTGATCCACGAGCTGGTGGAAACCTATCACATTGACTGCGACTTTGACTGGAAAAAAGGATATGTCTACGCTGAGACAGATGACGAAGTAAAACAGCTCGACGATATCCTGGAAAGCAGCCTGAATGTAGGTGTTGAAGTTAAAATTACGACCCAGGCACCGGCCCGCGTTGCTTACCAGAAGGCCCTGGTTTTTGAGAACCAGGCGCAGTTTCACCCTTTGAAATACATCCTGGGATTGCAGAAAGAATTCATCAGGCTGGGCGGTATCGTGCTGGAAAATACGCTGATCAATGATATTGAGCGAGGCGAAGGGATCAACATCGCAAAATCAGAAAACGGCGAGATCAAGGCGTTGTCGGTGGTGTATGCAACCCACATTCCGCCGGGCGGCATCAATCTGCTGCACTTTGAAAATGCGCCATACCGTAGCTATGTGATCGCCGCGACACTGACCGATGACGCTTATCCCGACGATCTGGTATATGATATGAAAGACCCGTATCATTATTTCAGGACTCACGTGATCGACGGGCAAAAGTACCTGGTGGCAGGAGGGCACGACCATAAGACTGGCCACGGCGACCCGGAAAAGGCATTATCGGACCTGATCGAATTTACCAAGTCGTGCTATAATGTGGCTGAGGTAACAGAACAGTGGTCGTCTCAATATTTTGTTCCTGCCGACGGGGTACCTTACATTGGCAAGTTGCCGGGCGATTCGAAAAGTGTGTATGCGGCCACGGGTTTCAATGGTAACGGCATGATCCTGGGGACGGTATCTGCTATGGTCATCAGTGATTTGATCCTGAAAAAGACAAGTTTGTACGAAAAGTTATACGACCCGGGTCGGATCAAACCGGTGGCAGGATTTACGGAATTTGTCAAGGAAAGTGCAGATGTGACTGCTCGCTTCATTGGCGATCGCTTTAAAACCGAAAAAGTGGATTCGCTGAACCAACTGCCAGTGGGCACTGGTGAGATCGTAACTTACGAGGGGCAAAAGCTGGCCGTTTACAAAGACGAATCCGGGAAGGTCCACGCTTTGGATCCGGTTTGCAAGCATGCCGGATGTATTGTAAAATGGAATAACTCGGAAAAAAGCTGGGATTGTCCTTGCCACGGCGCGAGGTATAATGCAGAAGGCCAGGTCCTGACCGGGCCGGCGAGAGTGGATCTGGATAAAGTTTCTCTCACAGCCGAGGCCGAGTAGCATTTATCTTTGAAGAAGGTCCTTAGTTTATAAATAATAAAAAACAGCCTGTCTCAAATTCTGGGACAGGCTGCTTTTTTAGCCTCTCAATTTTACAACATTACAATACCGCAAATGTCGATTCCTTCGCTCCGCAATGGGGACATTTTGAATCGTCTTGTTCTACATTAAAACTACTCCCGCACTTTTTGCAAATCTTTTGCTCCGTGACTTTGCATACCTGGGAGGCAAATGCTTCATCATTGTCCGGCAAAATCAGTAATCCCGGAACGGCCGGCTCATTCGGTACAAATGAAAAGGAGCCGCCTGCTTCGAAATAGAGCCGTTTTACTTCTCCCAAATGCCTGGTACCGCGGCTTCTGAGTTGCGCAAAGGCTTTTTCGCGCGTGATGCCGCTCAATTTCATCTGGCTCAGATCCAGCTGACCGTCGTTGATCAGCACGGTGAGGTCGCCCTGCGTGAGGGATTCTGTTCTTTGGTTGATAATGCTGAGCCGCGCAATGCATTGCTGCATCAATATGACGACGGCTGCGATGATCACTGCGGCAAGAATGCCCCTGTCGGGCGCCTGCAAAGGTACCCCGATGGCCGCAGCCAGTGAAACGAGCGCGATCATCTCGTTCCGGCTTACCTGCGACGCCATTCTTTTTCCCATGAGCCGCATCGAAACCATCAGTATAACATAGATGACCGCGATCCGGAAAATGACTTCAAAATAAAAACCACCTGGTACATCGCCTAAAAAAACGCGCTGCCAGTCGCCGAAATGGATATCTTCTTTTTTCATAACATTACTTTGATTGTTCTTTTTGTGAAGTGCTGGCGATCTGCCACTGATGGGCGCCACAGGCGGCGCAGTTATCCTTGGAATTCACAGTTGAGGCGACTGTTCCGCAACTTGCGCAAACATTTTGTGCCGAATCATCCTGCTGAAGATACCGGCCGATCGCCTCGTCGACGGGCGGAAAAACGGATAGACCCGGCAGCGCCTTTTCGTTTTTGAAAACACTAAAAAGCCCGCACGATTCCAGGTAAACCCGGTCCACTTCACCAAGATTGTAGACGCCCTCGCTGCGGAGTTTGGCAAAAAGCTGCTGCCGGGAAATGTTGGTTTCCTTCATTTCGTCAAGCTGGATGACGCCATTTTTGACGAGAATGCTCAGTTTCCCCTGCGTTATTTGCTCAAATTTCTCGCTCCGGTATTCCAGGAAGTTCATTCCACGCTGAAATACGAGCGCACACACCAGGATCGTGGCACATAGCAGCAACCCGGTTTGCGGCATCTGCATACCCGGCGACACGATCGCACCGAGGGTAATCATCACAGCCATTTCCGAAATCGTCAGCTGGCCGCCCATCCGCTTGCCCATCATTCTGACAATCACCAGAAGTACCGCGTACATCAGAATTGTCCTGAGCAAAATTTCCACCAAAAAGATTACCGGCGTTTCCCCAAACAAAACCCGGTACCAGTCCCAAATCATTACATCCTGCTTTTTCATTTTATTCCACTGCCTGCCGACTGGTTAAATACGGTCGCCTCATTAGAAAAAACTGTTCCCGAAGCGCGTATGGAACGATTTTAACAACACAGCGCCGTCAACACAATGTGTTATTTCAAATTCGGACGCGTCAACCATCACTTCTAAAC
Organism: Dyadobacter luticola; assembly: GCF_005860805.1. Taxonomy (GTDB): domain Bacteria; phylum Bacteroidota; class Bacteroidia; order Cytophagales; family Spirosomataceae; genus Dyadobacter; species Dyadobacter luticola. The sequence goes on from NZ_VCEJ01000004.1 coordinate 1,972,147, forward strand.
ATTTTGAAACGAATGAAATACCGGTACCTCCTTTTTCTGTCCCTTTTGGTGTGTGTAAATGTGGCTGCCCAGCCGCAAAAGCTGGCGACTGTGCAGATGCAGGACCAGCTCTGGTTTAAGAACAGCATTATCTATAACCTGGAAGTGGGCACTTTTAAAGACAGCGACGGCGATGGCCGGGGCGATTTTCAGGGATTGATCCAAAAACTGGATTATTTGAAGGCGCTGGGGGTGGATGCGATCTGGCTGGCACCGTTCCAGCCCACACCCGGGCAGGACGATGGCTACGATGTGGCTGATTTTTACAGTGTTGACCCGAGGCTGGGCACCGGCGGCGACTTTGCCGATTTTATGTTCCAGGCGCAAAAGAGGGGGATCCGGGTTTTGATGGATTTGGTGATCAACCATACTTCCGAGCAGCATCACTGGTTCCGGAATGCCCGCAGCAGTGAAAAAGCAAAGTACCGCGACTGGTATGTCTGGTCGGAAACATTGCCCAAAGACCACAACAAGGGAATGGTTTTTCCGGGTGTGCAAAAAAGTACCTGGAAAAAGGATTCTATTTCGGGTAAATATTACTACCACCGATTCTACGATTTCCAGCCCGATCTCAATTTTGTAAATCCGGAAGTGGTGGCGGAATGTCAGAAAATTATCGGCTTCTGGCTTAACCAGGGCATTTCAGGCTTCCGGCTCGATGCGGTTCCTTTTATCATTGAAGTACCAAAAACCGGGACGGAAAAACCGAAGCTGGATTTCAAGCTGCTGATGGATCTTCGGCAGTTTGCACAGTCGCGGCGGGCGGATGTGGCCATTTTGGGCGAGGCAAATGTTGAGCCGGAAGAGAACCTGAATTATTTTGGTAAGAACGGGGAAGGGATGCAGCTGATGTTTAATTTTTATGCAAACCAGTTTTTGTTCTATGCGCTTGCCACCGGCGAGCTGGCACCTTTCAAAGAAGCCATCACTAAGACACAAATGATCCCCGACGCCTCGCAGTGGGCGCATTTTCTCCGAAATCATGATGAAATTGACCTGGGCCGGCTTACGGATAAACAGCGGAACCAGGTCTACGCACGCTTCGGCCCGGATTCCAGCATGCAGCTTTACGACCGCGGGATACGCCGCCGGCTGGCAAGCATGCTATCCAACAACAGAAAACACATTGAGCTGGCATACAGCCTGTTATTCTCCCTGCCGGGCACGCCGGTGATCCGGTACGGCGACGAGCTGGGCATGGGTGATGACCAAAGTTTAAAAGAAAGGATTTCCGTCCGCACGCCGATGCAATGGAGCGGGGCACGTTTCGGAGGCTTTACAAGTGCGGATTCCGTATTCCGGCCGGTGATCAGCACCGGGGAATTTGGTTATCAGAAAGTGAATGTCGATGCGGAAACCCGCGACCCTTCATCTTTGCTGAGTTGGACAAAAGAAATGATCCGGTTGCGAAAAGGAAGTCCGGAAATCGGGATGGGGAAATACCAGGTGATGGATGCAAAATCGGCCTCCATACTGGCATTCCGTTATGATTATGAAGGAGAAACGCTGGTGATACTCCACAATTTCAGCGACAAGCCGCAAACTGCACAGCTACCGCTCGACGGCGGCACATTGATAGACCTGATTGGTCACGATGATCAGAAAACCGGTGCAGGTCCGCGCATTGCATTGGATGGCTACGGCTATAAGTGGTACCGCCTCAACCGGGTCACCGGGAAATAGGAGAAAGGTTTTCATCCGCTGAATGTCTTTAACAGTTATTCAGCGGATGAAAATTTTTTGGATTATTCCTGAGACGCGGGTTTCTGCTGCTCATTAAGCTGGTGCGCTACCAAGCGGTCTGGCGTCAGGTTCGCCATCGCAATTTGTAACTTGTTTTTCAGGCCCGATATCACCTTATCCTTGCCTGCCATTAATGCGTCGTACCCATCCTTGGCCACATCTGCCGGATCTGCCATGGCGTCTTCGTCCTGCACCACTTTGCTATCGAGCATATCCGCTTTGTTGAAAAAGTCGGTATCAGTCACGCCCGGCATCAGCGCGGTGAGCGTGATTTCGGTGTCTTTTGTTTCCTCCCGTATGGCTTCGGTAAACGATAGTACAAATGCTTTGGTACCATGGTACACCGCCTGCCAAGGACCAGGCAGCTTGCTCGCAACCGACGCCAGGTTCAGGATCTTACCCGAATTTCTTGCGATCATATCCGTCAGGAAGCATTTCGTCAATATCACCAGCGAGGCAATGTTGAGGTCAATGATCATCAGTTCGCGGTCAATGTCGGTTTTGTCAAACTGACCGTAAACACCTTGTCCGGCATTGTTGACAAGTACATCTATTTCAATACCAAGCTGTTTGATATCGGCATACAACGCGAAAGCCTGCTCACGGTCGAAAAGATCTTTGGCAATCGTCACCACTTCTACACCCGATTCGATCAATGTTGTGCGTGCGTTTGACAGTTCTGTCTCATCCCTGGCGGTGATCACCAGGTTATACCCGTCACGGGCAAAAAGTTTCGCCAGTTCAAACCCGATTCCGCTGGTTGCCCCGGTGATCAGTGCGTATTTTCCTTTGTTATCCATTGTTTTTAGCTTTTGATGAAAGATTCGTTTGTTGATGAAGCTATAATTTGATTCGCACTTCCCTATAATAATCATGCTAGAATCCCCAGACCCGCGCCTGGCCTACGGTAAAATCAGGAACTTTTAGGGGCAATTTGAATGTCTAATTTGAAATGAATTTGAAAGGCGCTTTATGAAAAAAATAGGATTTTTATCGTTCGGACATTGGTCAAACCATCCGGCATATAACGCCCAGACAGCCAGCGATACCTTACTCCAATCCATCGATCTGGCTGTGGCAGCCGAGGAAATCGGCTTGGACGGCGCGTATTTCCGGGTGCATCATTTTGCTGCCCAGCTCGCCTCGCCCTTTCCGCTGCTTTCGGCCATCGGTGCCAAAACCAGCAAGATTGAAATTGGTACGGGTGTGATCGACATGCGTTATGAAAACCCGCTGTACATGGTGGAAGACGCCGGTGCGGCAGACCTCATTTCTGAGGGGCGATTACAATTGGGTATTAGCAGAGGATCGCCGGAACAGGTAATCGATGGCTGGCGGTATTTCGGGTACGAACCTGCCGCAGGCGAAACCGACGCGGAGATGGGGCGCCGCAAGGCTTTGGAATTCCTGGAAAAACTTGATGGTAAAGGGTTTGCGCGACCTAATCCAAATCCCATGTTCCCCAACCCGCCAGGCTTATTGCGCCTGGAACCGTACGCCGAAGGCTTGCGGGAGCGCATCTGGTGGGGCGCCGCCTCCAATGCTACCGCGGTATGGGCAGCGGAAAATGGTATGTACCTGCAAAGCTCAACATTAAAATACGACGAAAGCGGCAAACCTTTCCACGTGCAGCAGGCCGAGCAGATCAGGCTGTACAAAGACGCGTGGAAAAAAGCAGGGCACGCGCGTGAGCCGAGGGTTTCAGTAAGCCGGTCGATTTTCGCCCTGGTGAATGAGCAGGACCGCTACTACTTCGGCCAGGAAAGCAACCGCCGCGACAAAATCGGCATGATTGAGCAGGACAAACGCGCCATCTTCGGCAGAAGCTACGCCGCTGAGCCCGACCAGCTTATCAAAGAGTTGGCACAGGACGAAGCGATCCAGGAAGCAGATACGTTGCTTCTGACCATCCCAAATACGTTGGGCGTGGATTACAATGTGCATGTGCTGTCGTCTATTTTGGAGCACGTGGCACCTGGGTTGGGGTGGCGATAATTTTTTTCTGAGGTATTATCCCCGGGTTATTATCCCGGGGATTTACCATCCCGTCCGATCTTCAAAAATGGCAGCATTGTACGCGCCGAAGCAACCCAAGCCTCCTTCCACATTAGTGAAAACCGGCGTGGGTTCCGTGAATTTGTTGTCTTCCTTATAATCTGCCCTCGTTTTTAGGAACTGGTAATAGTTTTCGTCCAGGTTCATGACTTCGAGATGAATGACATCGACCCTGGGATTACTGTTAAAAGAATGTTCAACATTGTTTTTGTCGCGGTAAACGATTGTCTCTTTTTTACCAAGTACAAATTGAATGTCTTGACTTGCAAAAGTTGTCCCGTCAAGATTCTCATCGTTAAACAAATTATTGATCGCGGGCAGAAACCGAAATTCGGTGATATCATTTCGGCGGACGGGCTTCAAATCTCCCGACATCGCATCCAGGTAGGTAATGCTGTTATTAAAGTAGCCTCGCAAAGAGTAATAGTTTTTTTCTCCCGGAATATCTGCCCACAATGCACGGACAAGCATGCCCAGGTAAATGAATTCAAACTCAGGTAGATATTCTATCACTATATTCTTGATTTTAGGCACCTTAACCGGAACTGTACAAGTCGCCTTCACAGACCTTTTACCATCATTGACTGTGAGCGTATAACTCTGCCCGGCAATAATTTTAAACGCGCTGCTATCGACATAATATTGATTGACAGAATCGCGATAGGGTAGTCTGATCTGGCCGGCTTCTCCTGAAAGTATTACTTCCGCGTTGGGAACGTACATCGGACTGTATGTTGCCGGCCCAAGCAGCGGCTGCGATTCGCTCACAATGACATTCATAAAACTCGATTGCGGCGAAATGAAGCAGGATACTACGAGTTTCGATTCAACTTTGGGCAGCTTGCTGGCGTCCAGGTCTTCCACCAGGCCTTCGCAGTTACAAAAAAGCAGCGCCGACATAACTATCATCAGATTATAGATCCATTTCATGCGGGTCAGAATTTGAAGTTATAGGTGATGGAAGGAAGTATCGGGAATAGCGAATACCGGGTGAGCACATTCACGCCGTCGTTCGGGTTTCTGGGATCCATTTTCTGACGGATTTGGTAGAAAAACGGATTTTTTCTGCTGTAAGCATTGTACACGCCCAGTTCCCATGTTGACTCAAACCGTCCTTTTTTTCTATGGTATTGCACCGCCAGATCAGCCCGGTGATAAGCTTCTGCCCGGAACGAATTCTTCTGTCCGTATTCGGTATTGACATTTCCAAAGCTGTATGGTTTGAGCAAGAATGTGTTGTCGAATGTCGAAAAGCGGGAAATGGGCAAGGTTAGTGCGTTGCCGGTACCGTAAACCCAGGTGGCCGAAAGTGTAAAACGTTTGTTCAGTTCAAAAATCCCCACCACCGAAATGTCGTGACGCCGGTCGTAGCGAGGATAGAATGTCCGGCCAAAGTTCAGATCGGCGAATTGCCATTTGGTCCAGGAAAGCGTGTAGCCCACCCAGCCGGAAAGTCGGCCCGTTCTCTTCTGGACCATGAATTCCGCTCCGTAAGACCAGCCCTTGCCGGTGGTAACATTGTCCTCCCAATCCAGCTCGTTGGCATTGGCGCCGTCCAGCCGGATAAATGACGCACCTTCTTTATAGCTGATAATGTTGCTCATTTTTTTATAATAACCTTCCAGCGTCACCGTCAAGCCCTGTTTTTCCAGATCCTTCGCCAGGCCAAGCGCCACCTGGTTCGACTGCTGCGGCGGAATGCTGTCGGTGGTGGGTACCCAGAGGTCCGTCGGCAACCCCATGCCGGTGTTGCTCAGCAGGTGTACATATTGGTTCATCCGGGCATAGGATGCTTTTACAGACAAATCTTCTCCGACTTTGAATGCTGCGGACACCCTCGGCTCGGGCCTGATGTAAGTTTTGGACTGGGTAATAAAAGCGCTCAGACGAAATCCGGCATTGATTTTCAGCGGGGCAACCGGCTGCCAGGTATCTTCAATGTACGCTCCGGCTTCCACGGTATTGATAGGCGCCGTGCTGATGTCTATCGCACCAAGATAATTCGGGTCGCGGATCACCAGCGCAGACGGGACAAACCGGTGCGACGTGGCCTGGGCGCCAAACCGGATCTTATGCCCCGGAGCCGGATAAAAATCAAAATCGGTTTTGATACTGTAATCCCGGATCAGGCTGCGGTAATCCATCACCGCCTCGTCGATCACCGTGCCGAGTGAATCAAGTGTCTCGTCACTGGATGAAATGTTGAAATTGAACCGGCTGTAAATCAGCGAAGTATTGACGAAAAGTTTGTTACTGATCAAATGGTTCCAGCGCAGGGTAGCCGTCGCATTACCCCAATCCACTGCTGACCGGTTGTCGTGGCGATCGTATTTTTCGCGTAAACCGTACCGGTCTTTTCCGAAATAGCCGCTCAGGTACAGTTTGTCTTTTTTACCAAAATCATAGTTGACCTTCGCATTCAGGTCGTAGAAGAAATATTTGGGTTTCGCACTGCTGTAATTAGTCTTCTGCTGATTTTGTACCACCAAACCTGCCAGCGCATCCACGTAAGTCCGCCGGGCAGAGACAAGGAAAGATGCCTTGTTTTTGAGTAGCGGCCCCTCCAATGTCAGCCGCGACGACAGCAGCCCGATCCCGCCTTCGCCATGCAACTTTTCCTTGCTGCCTTCTTTCATATTCATTTCGACAACCGACGAAAGCCGGCCGCCGTACCGGGCAGGAAACCCGCCTTTAGTCAGCTCCACACTTTTGAGGGCATCACTGTTGAAAACAGAAAAGAAGCCGAATAAATGGCTGGCATTGTACACAACTGCGTCGTCCAGGATGATCAGGTTTTGCTCCGGGCCGCCTCCGCGAACGTACAGACCAGTTTGACCCTCACTGCCTTTCTGCACGCCGGGCATCAGCTGCAAAACACGTATCGCGTCTTTTTCTCCAAAAAAAGAAGGTATCTTTTTGATCTGGCTTATTGGTATTTCAATCTTGCTCATCTGCACCGATTCACTCACTTTTTCACCTTCGCGTCCCGCCAGAACCGTTACTTCGTCTAGTTGCGTAAATGGTGAAAGTGTGATGTCAATCTTTTTGTCGGTTGTGGCTGATAAGGAAATTTCAGCACGATCGTAGCCAACAAATGAATAGGAGATTTTAACAGAATCTTTTTTCGGGACGGAAACCGAGTAAAAGCCGTAGGTGTTGGTTACGGAGCCGATGCCCGATTGGCCCAGATAAACATGCACGCCGGGCAGTGATTCCATGCTGCCTTTTTCGCGCACGAACCCGCTGATGGTCACATTCGGATTTTGCGCAAAAGCCTGAAAAAACAGGAAGAGCAAAACAGTAATCAGGCAGAATTTTTTCATAGTGGGTCAGGCAGTTTATCAAATGTAACCGATGGTTTGATAATCCCGATTTGGACGAGGCTTTAATGTAGGGAAAGGTTATTATTCGGTTTAAAGGTTGTGTCAAAATCCTGTGGCACATTTTTTCTAAACCCACGCCAATAACATTTATTCTCATGGAAAATATTACCGAAATTACCATACATGCAGCACGGCTGGGTGAAACCGGCGTGCTGGCCGAACTCGTCGAAAGAGGCGCGGACCTCAATGTGCAGGATGAAAAAGGATACACGCCGCTGATCATTGCGTGTTATAATAACCGGCTGGAAGCTGCGCGGTTTTTGCTGCAATCCGGGGCCGATGTGAATGCTGCAGATTTTGGCGGGAACACCGCTTTGATGGGTGCGGCATTTAAAGGTTATCCCGAAATCGCTGAACTGCTGATCGAAAATGGTGCTGATTTGAATTTGCAACACGGAAATGGCGGGACTGCGCTGATGTTCGCGGTGATGTTTGGCAGGAATAATATGGTGCAGCTGCTGCTCGATGCAGGTGCCGATGTAAGCTTACTGGATAAAAGAGGCCAGTCTGTCGCCGACCTGGCCGTGCAGCAGGGGAATGAAGAAGCATTAACATTGCTGGGCTACGAAGCATAAAAAAGACAGCCGCAACATTTGCGGCTGTCTTAAAATCATTTTTGATTTTCTCAAAAACAATTCAACTTCCAATTATGCTGGAACCTTGCGCGGTTTCTCGCGATCCCAGAAACGGTGCTGCGCGATGGCTTTGATAAACCATTCGGATAGCTGCGCCGGATCTTCGCTGATCACAATGCCTTCCATCAAAACCGTTTCGTCATCGAAACTATCAGGTACTTTCTTGGCAAAATTCGTTGCCTCGATCACCTGAGTGGCGCCGGCATCTGCTGCGATCGCTTTGCAATGTTTGAAAGCCTCATTCAGAAAATGCACGCCGTCCGCATCCGCCGCAATTTCGGCCACACTATTAGTACCGCCCGGCACGTACACCGCGTCATATAATACCGACGCCGCCGTAAGTAAGCTGTGGTTGACCAGAATTTGCTCGTTCGCTTCCGACAAAAGATAGTTCTGACGAGTTGAAATCACTTCAACCACTGCACCTGCATTTTCCAAAGCCGATTTGACGGTTTGCAAAGCAGTACCATCCACGCCATCGGCTGCCAGGAAAGCGATTTTACGTGTTTCGATACTGTCTTTTGGCTGGTTAGCCATGCTCAATGCTGCCGAAGAAGCTATCGATGGTTCTTTCACTTCCGGATCGTAGTCAGCCGGATCAGCATCCGCAGGTATGCTGCGGTTCATTGGCAATTCCGGATCTTCGGGTACCGGCAGGCGGAGCTTGAATGCTACCTGCGTAGCCAGGCCGCTGTCGATCATCGACAAAATACCCAGCATTCTCTGGCGTACCTCGCCGGATTGTACCTTACCCAATTCAAAGCTCAAAGCATCCACAATGTGGTCTTTTTCAGGATCCGACTGACTGTTGAAAAACAGTTTCGCCTGGCTGAAATGGTCAAGGAAACTTTTGCTGCGCGCGCGAACCTTGCGTGCATCGATACGCTCGGGGTAGGAAGCAAATCCGCCTTCCGAAACTTTCGATTGGATCGGGAAACCATCACCCAGAGCATTCGGACCGTAGCTTACCTTGCCACGGTTGATCGTCTGCCGCATGTAGCCGTCGCGCTGGTTATTGTGCACCGGTACGATTGGTCGGTTGATCGGGATTTCCTGGAAATTCGGTCCACCTAGGCGGATCAGCTGTGTATCGGTATAAGAGAAAAGTCTTCCCTGCAAAAGTGGATCATTCGTAAAATCGATCCCCGGCACAACATGCCCAAGGTGGAATGCCGACTGCTCGGTTTCTGCAAAAAAGTTTTCTGGGTTACGGTTCAACGTCATTTTACCGATCCGCTGCACAGGTACCAGTTCTTCCGGGATGATCTTGGTAGGATCGAGTAAATCGAAATCAAATTTGAACTCATCTTCTTCCGGTACGATCTGTAATCCCAGTTCCCACTCTGGGAAACTGCCGCTTTCGATCGCATCCCACAAATCACGTCGGTGGAAATCCGGATCTTTTCCGGAAATGTTCTGCGCCTCATCCCAGGCCACCGAATGTACGCCCAGCAAAGGTTTCCAGTGGAATTTTACAAAGTGTGAAACACCTGCTGCATTTACCAGACGGAATGTATGTACCCCAAAACCTTCCATCATGCGGTAGCTGCGCGGGATTGCGCGGTCACTCATGAGCCACATGATCATGTGCGCCGATTCGGGCATTACCGAAATAAAATCCCAGAAAGTATCGTGTGCCGATGCTGCCTGCGGAATTTCATTGTCCGGCTCCGGCTTTACAGCGTGCACCAGATCGGGGAATTTAATGGCATCCTGGATAAAAAATACCGGCATATTGTTCCCCACCAGGTCGAAATTTCCTTCCTGGGTATAAAACTTGACGGCAAAACCGCGCACGTCACGAGCCAGGTCAGTCGAGCCGCGGGAACCTGCTACGGTAGAAAAACGCACGAAAACCGGGGTTTCAACCTCGGTATCATTCAAAAAATTTGCGCGGGTATATTCGCCCAGCGGTTTATACAATTTAAAAACACCATGTGCACCCGAACCCCTTGCGTGCACTACCCGCTCAGGGATGCGCTCGTGGTCGAAATGGGTAATTTTTTCACGCAGAATAAAATCTTCCAGCAGCGAAGCGCCGCGTTCACCTGCTTTTAAAGAATTCTGGTCATCGTTGATGAGGAGCCCTGTATTCGTATTCATCCGTTCTCCGGTTGAATCCTCCATAAAAGGCGCCAGGCTGCGGACCTTGTCATTTTCAGGCTGGTCTACGGCCGGATCTTGTTGTGCTTTCCTTTTCGCCATGTTACTCGGATTTGGGGATGCTAAAGCACCCCGGTTAAAAGTTCGACCACCTTCTACAAAACGCGTTCCATCGAAAAACCGGCACCGCAAAAGCATGTTAGAATACCATTAGAATCACCCGCGCAGACCCGGTTTGTGGGCTGGAATTTGTATTCTTGAGTATTCAACAGAACAATTTCATGGAGTTATATTATTCTTTTTCGGCGCTGATTGTGCTCACGGCCGTATTTTCCTATTTAAACTCAAGATTTTTAAAACTTCCGCCATCGATCGGGATCATGGTCATCGCTTTGATGGTTTCCCTGGCCCTGATCGCCACAGACAGCATATTCCCGCGCACATTCGATCGCGTCACCACATTGATCGCCAGCGTCGATCTCACCGAGATTTTAATGGGCGCAATGCTCAATTTCCTGCTTTTCGCCGGGGCAATCCATCTGCATTTGGAAGACCTGAAAGAGCAGCGCATGCCCATTATTATTTTTTCGACGGTGAGCGTGATCATTTCCACATTCGTGATCGGTTTGCTCATTTATTCGATTTTGCCGCTGCTCGGTTTGCCTATTCCGCTGATACAATGTCTGGTCTTTGGCGCGCTCATTTCACCGACCGATCCGATTGCCGTTTTAGGCATTCTGAAACAAGCCGGTGTCCCCAAATCCATCGAGACCAAAATTGCCGGCGAGTCGCTTTTTAATGATGGCATGGCGGTTGTGGTTTTTATCTTAATGCTGGCGCTGGCCCGAGGCGAGGACGTGAATACGTCACTGGGCGGCATTACGCTGTTATTTGTCCAGGAAGCTTTGGGCGGGATTGCGTTTGGTTTTGTACTTGGTTTTGTTGGTTCCAAAATGATCTACCGTGTCGACGGATATAATGTGCACGTACTGATTACCCTGGCGATCGTGATGGGTGGGCATCTGGCGGCGCGATCGCTACACATTTCTGGTCCGTTGGCGATGGTCGCGGCCGGGTTGGTGATTGGTAATTTTGGTAAAAATCCGGGTGCGGTTTCGGATACCGAGCGGGATTATATCGACAAATTCTGGGAGCTGCTGGATGAGATTTTGAATGCGATCTTATTCATGATTATTGGCTTTGAGCTGCTGCTGATCCCCGATTTGCGACGGTTTGGCTGGGCTGGTATGGCTACGATCGTAATCGTTTTGCTGGCGCGGTTTATCTCGATATATGTGCCGGTAAAGCTGATTCCATTCAAATCCCGTTTTGGGAAAAAATCTGTGGCGATACTTGTTTGGGGAGGACTGCGCGGCGGCGTCTCCATCGCCCTCGCACTCTCCATCGACGATGATCTCAACAAAAACCTTTTCCTGGCCATCACCTATTTCGTAGTACTATTTTCCATCATTGTGCAGGGTCTGACAGTAGGAAAAATTACCGCGCGGTTTACCAATGAAGAGGAGGCCATTAGTTAAATGATGAGTAAAAAAAATGGAACTGACGCCGGAGCTGCCAACAACATTTAACCAGGAGAACTTTCACGAAATCTGCGACCAGCTGGCTGAAATGGATGCGGACCTGAAATCGGTGCTGGAAAAATACGGGTATCCGCCCATGTGGACGCGCCCTAACACTTTCGAAACACTCGTACACATTATCCTGGAACAGCAGGTTTCACTGGCCTCGGCGCTCGCGGCCCTCAATAAACTCCGCGAAAAAACCAAAACCCTCACGCCGGAAACATTGCTTTTGCTCAATGACGAAGAGATGCGTGCTTGCTACGTCAGCCGCCAAAAAGCCGCTTACCTCCGCGGCTTGGCGCTTTCCCTGCAAAACGGCGAAACCGACCTCACGCTTTTCCCAAGCTTACCCGATGAAAAAGTCCGAGAAAAGCTGATCCGACTCAAAGGTATCGGCCACTGGACGATTGACGTCTACTTCATGTTCGTCCTCCAAAGAATCGACATCTTCCCCCTCGGCGACCTCGCCGCCATCAACGGAACCAAACGTCTGAAAAATCTGCCTGCCGCAACAAAGGAAGAAGTGCTGGAAATCACAAATCATTGGAAGCCATTCAGGACTGTCGCTTGCATGATCATCTGGCATTTTTATCTGTCGCGGACAGGAGTAGCAGCCGCGCCGGTTTTTTGATTTGATTGGGAAATATTCTAATGATGCGCTTCGTAAAAAAGGTGTAGCTTTGGTCAGTTTTGCACACTATACAAATCATATAAATGAGCGTATCTACATACGATGCAGAAGTAATCGATGCTGGAAGTTATAAAGACAATATGCCGGGCATTGAGATTTTCGACTCCCGCAGATTTTTCAGTGAAGGGCCAAACGGGCGATTTGAACTACGGACTTTTATCGCGAAGGTGGAGACTAATTCGAGGCAGGACTTGTTCAATGTAGGCTTCGGTGTTTGGAGTGAGGAACTTCAAATGGTAGACGACATGATACAGACGAGAAATGGAGATTTTCGCAGGATTTTGAGTACGATCGCGATAATTGCGCTAGACTTCTTGCAAAGATATCCCTTCGCCTTCTTATTTGCTGAGGGAAGTACACGGGCCAGAACAAGGCTGTATCAACGAGAAATATCGAACATCTTGGATGAAATCCCGAAAGAGCTGCGCCTTTATGGCTTTATAAAAATGGATGATATCTTCATCGACTTTCAGAAAGGCATCAATTTTGATGGGTTTTTATTATCACTGAGGAATCATTAAATTTGAAAAAACAGATGGGAATTATGCAGACAACAATAGCGAAAAAACCGAAGAGTCCTACTAGCGAAGCTAAGAAAGACTCTGATTCCACCGCTTCACAGCGAAGAAATGTCATTGTTGAAAAAACCTACCGCATGGCGGAAACTTTGAAAAACGTCAAGCTTCCGGGAGAATAAAATATATTGTATTTTCAGGAAAAAAAGGCAACTGGCTTAGGTTAGTTGCCTTTTTTGTAACTGTCGAAATTTTTGTTCTAAACTTAAACCAACCAAACCCATGGACCAAAACCCAGCCCAGGCAATCATTGTCCCGACACTTAGCGTGCGTAATGGCGGGAAGGCTATCGAATTTTATCAGGAGGCTTTCAGGGCCGCGATTTTGATGTCGAATGTTTCGCCGGATGGGGAAGTGGTGGCGGAGTTGGAGGTGATGGGTGCGCGATTTGTGGTGGCCGACGAATCGGAGGAGTATGGGAATGTAAGCCCGGAGCGTCAGAAAGGCATTTCGGTAAGGATTGGGTTGCAGGTGGAAGATCCGGACGCTTTATTTGCGCAGGCCGTGAAGGCGGGCGCGACGGTCGTTTATGAAGTCGCCGACCAGAGCTATGGCTACCGGTTGGGGCATTTGATTGATCCTTTCGGGCATCATTGGGAGATTTTTAAACCGATCCCTTTCAATTAGAAATCGCTATTTTCGCCAAAAACTCAACCTAACTGTCACATTCCAATGAACCCAGTCTGGGCAATTGTCGCTATCATTTTAGGAATAACACTTTATAAACAGTTTGATTTTCAAACATTTCGATTTGAAAATACTGCCCTGGGAATCATTTACTTAATCACTTTTATTGCATCGGTTTACTTTCTGATCAAAGGCAGAAAGCAGTCGGCAGAGTAAGTTTGCGGCTATGAAAGTGTGTATTGCCGAAAAGCCGAGCGTGGCGAAGGATATTGCAAATGTAATCGGGGCGAACCAGCGTCGTGACGGTTATTATGAGGGAAATGGCTATCAGGTAACCTGGACATTCGGGCATTTTTGTACATTAAAAGAACCCCACGACTACACCGAGCGCTGGAAATCGTGGCGCCTGGAAGATTTGCCGATGATCCCGTCGAGCTTTGGTATCAAGCTCATCGACAATGCGGGTGCATTGAAGCAGTTCGGCGTGATAGAGAATTTGGTGAGTCAATGTGACGAGGTGATCAACTGCGGGGATGCGGGGCAGGAGGGCGAGCTGATCCAGCGATGGGTGCTGCTGAAAGCCAAATGCAATGTACCAGTGAAACGTCTCTGGATTTCGTCACTGACCGAGCAAGCGATCCGCGAGGGTTTTGAAAAACTCAAAGACAGCGAAATCTACAATAATTTATATGCGGCAGGCAGTGCCCGCGCCATCGGCGACTGGCTGCTGGGGATGAATGCGACGCGGCTTTTTACCAAGAAATTCGGGCAGGGAAAAGTGGTGCTGAGCATTGGCCGGGTGCAGACACCGACTTTGGCGCTGATCGTGCAGCGGCAGAAGGAGATCAATGCTTTTGTTTCGGAGGAATATTGGGAGCTGAAAACCATTTACCGGGAAACAGAATTTACTGCCAACATCGAGCGCCTCAAAAGTGAGGAAAAAGCACAAAAAGGTCTTGCCTATCTTTTGCAGCACGATTTTGAGATCACCTCATTTGAAAAGAAAGAAGGAAAAGAAGGAAACCCAAAGCTCTTTGACCTCACTTCGCTGCAAGTAGAGGCGAACAAAAAGTATGGCTACTCAGCTGAGGAAACATTAAAACATACCCAGAATCTTTACGAAAAGAAATTCATCACCTATCCGAGGGTTGACACGACTTATTTGTCGGAAGATATTTACCCGAAAGTCGAGGGGATTTTGCGTGAACTGACTTACTACGCCCAATTCACCGCGCCGCTGCTGGCGAAGCCGATCCCGAAATCGAAGAATGTTTTTGATGATAAAAAGGTCACCGATCACCACGCGATCATTCCCACGGGTGTTTTGCCAAACCACATTAGTCAAGACGAAAAGCGAATTTATGACCTGGTAGCACGCCGGTTTATCTCCGTTTTTTATCCTGAATGTAAAGTTTCAAATACGACGGTTCTGGGGAAAGCGGGGCAGGTAGAATTTAAAGCGACTGGTAAACAGATCCTCGAACTCGGCTGGCGGGAGCTTTATTTGAATGATAAAAAAGAAGCTGATCCTAAAAAAGAGGAAGAAGAAAAGGTAATGCCCAATTTCGAAGTTGGCGAAAGAGGCCCGCACGAGCCGCGGGTGCACCAGGGAAAAACGTCGCCGCCAAAAGCCTATACGGAAGCCACATTATTGCGCGCGATGGAAACCGCCGGGAGACAGGTGGACGACGAGGAAATGCGTGAGTTATTGAAAGACAATGGTATAGGCCGGCCATCGACGCGTGCGAACATTATTGAAACGCTTTTCAAAAGGCGCTACATTGAAAAGAAAAAGAAGAACATCTTTGCTACACAAACCGGCATCGACCTCATCGATACCATTCAAAATGAACTCCTTAAAAGTGCAGAGCTGACCGGAAACTGGGAAAGAAAGCTGCGGCTCATCGAAAAAGGGGATTATTCGATGGAAACCTTCAAGCAGGAGCTGATACAGATGGTGGTAGACCTTACGCAGGAGGTGAAAAGCAATCGTGGAAGAGCGATCAGCATTGCCGAAGAAGCTCCGGTGGAAGTTTTAAAAGAAGAAAAAGAAAAAAAGCCGGTCAAGCCCAAAGCGCAGAAAGAAGAAATCAACATTGAAGCGCTGACCTGCCCGAAATGCAAAGAACATTTGCTGAAAAAAGGAAAAACCGCCTACGGCTGCTCCAACTTCCAGGCCTGCGGATTTAAAATTCCATTTGAATTTTTAGGAAAAAAGCTCACCGACAAGCATGTATATGATTTGTTGAGCAAAGGTAAAACGGCTAAGATTAAGGGCTTGCAAATTCCCGGCAACCCCGAAACGACGGATGCCAGGCTGGTCATGAACGGTGATTTTAACTTTGAAGTAGGGTGACAATGTTGTCGGGCCAGGGTTGATTTACGAAGCGCGAGGGAACTACCACGCTGCCGAAACCATTTTGTTAGAAGCAACTTTTAGCTGACAAAATCATGGCAGACAAACTTATTCAGGATATACCTTTTTCGATTCTTGATCTCGCGCCGATCACGGAAGGGAATAATGCAGGCGTAACATTCAAAAACAGTCTCCGGCTTGCGCAGCGGGTGGAAGAGCTCGGGTACAAACGTTACTGGCTCGCCGAGCACCATAATATGGAAAGTGTAGCGAGCTCGGCGACTTCGGTGCTGATCGGGTACATTGCCGGCGGGACGAATACGATCAGGGTCGGTAGCGGGGGCATTATGCTGCCCAATCATGCGCCGCTGGTGGTGGCTGAGCAGTTTGGTACGCTTGCTTCGCTGTATCCCGGCCGCATTGACCTGGGGCTGGGGCGAGCACCTGGCACGGACCAGGTAACTGCACGCGCACTGCGCCGCAACTACATGGAATCGGCCCACGATTTTCCGGACGATGTGATGGCATTACAAACCTATTTTTCCAGCGAGAATAGTACGTCCAAAGTGCGCGCGATCCCCGGAGAAGGCCTGGATATTCCGATCTGGATCCTGGGTTCCAGCACCGACAGCGCGCGACTGGCCGCACATTTGGGTTTGCCTTATGCATTTGCCAGCCACTTTGCGCCCAATCAGTTTATGACTGCGATTGATTTGTACCGTGCTAATTTCCGGCCGTCGCGCTATCTGGACAAACCTTATGTGATGGCTTGCATCAATGTGATCGCCGCCGACACCAATGAAGAAGCCGAGCGGCTGGCTACCTCATTTTTCCAGCTTGCCACCGGAATTATTACCGGCAGACGACGCCCCCTGCAACCGCCCGTCGACAGCATGGATGGACTCTGGGGAGAATACGAAGAGGCCGCGGTGAGACAAATGATGAAATACACTTTCATCGGCGACCGTAAAAGAGTGGGCACCGATCTCGCCTATTTTCAAAAACATACCCAGCTCGACGAGTTGATGGTAACCAGCCACATTTACAACCCCGACGCCCGCATTCACAGTTACGAAGTGCTGAAAAGTGTGCAGGAGCGCGCCGTAGAGGCTTAAAATGAACCATTTAACAACATTCACTTCAAACAAACCTCAAAACTAAACCTCAGGAATTTCGGTTTTGGCACGTTTTTGGCTCGCAGTTTGGCGTACGCTAAACTTTAAATGTGATGAGCTCAAAACATGAAAATTACGAAGACGAAGATTCTGACAACGGTGGATTCTTCATGGGTATGCTGATTGGCGCTGCGATAGGTGCGGCTGCGGCTATTTTGTATGCGCCAAAATCTGGCTTTGAAACGCGTCAGCATTTAAAAGACCTGGCTGACCAGCAAAAAGACAATCTTAAAAATCAATGGGAGCAAACCAAGGCTAAGGCGACTGACTCGGTAAATGCGGCCCGCGAAAAGCTCGACTCTGTAGCGGAGCAAACCAAAGGCGCAGTGGACGGCCTGGCCGATAAAGCTAAAGGTACGGTTGACGATCTTGCCGAGAGTACCAAAGCGACTGTGGACAGATATCAAAAACGATATTAATGTCCATGGAAGGACAAGACAATGAGCGCATTAACGACGGTTTTCCGATTGAAGAGAGCCGGGTAATCCCGGTAATCCAGGAGAAACTGGTTGTTACCAACGAGCGCGTCGAGACGGGGAAAGTGGTCATATCGAAACAGGTTTTTGAAGAAGAAGACTTTATCGATGTGACCGCGACCCGCGACGAGGTGGTTGTGGAGCGGAAACCGATTAACCAATATGTAGAGTCGGCTCCCCCTGCTGTACGGCAGGAAGGCGATGTGACGATTGTGTCGGTGATGAAGGAAGTTTTGGTTGTGGAAAAAAGGCTTATGCTGGTGGAGGAACTTCACATCACAAAACGGCAGCACCAGGATCAACAAACGTATTCTGAAATTTTGAAGAAGGAAGAAATTACCATCAACAGAGAAACTTCCGGCACGGATATTTAGAAACGCGGCGGAATCAATTCAACTAAAAACCAAAAAAGGAGAAATCATGGCAAATACAGTAGTTGGAATTTTTGAGCGCGAAAGCGATGCGCAGGAAGCGCAGAATTTTTTGCTGGCAAACGGATTTGCCGATGGAGATGTAGACATTAAAACGGCTACCTACAAATCGGATTCAGAAGTAGTTGAAGAAGAACACGACCTGGGCGACCGTATCGGAAACTTTTTCAGCAACCTTTTTGATGGCGACGAGGATGATACAAAACGTTACTCAGAGGCTGGAAAAAGAAATACGATCGTAACCGTACATGCTGTGGACCGCGAGGAAGCGCACACGGCTGCAAGAATACTGGATCAGTTTGGCGCGCTGGATGTGGATGCCGACAAGACAAATAGCTACTCCGATGCGGATACCAGCTATTCTGGTACGAACATTTCTGGTACAAACACTTCTTATACCGACCCGGAAACGCCATACGCTACTGCCGGTATCGGATATGCTGCAACGGATAATGACGCTGCAATTAATCAATACAGCGATACAGACGATATCACCGAAACCGACAGAACGGTTGCTACCGGCTATACCGCTGTTGACCCAAGCTACTCCACGGAAATTAACCCAAGCTATTCCACCGGCGTTAATCCAAGTTATCCAACCGAAGTAGACAGCTATTCACCTGCGGAACAAGGATATACAACGCCGTCGAATCCGATAACGGATGAGGTATATGTGTCTGAGGACGAAAAAGCGTCTTTGCCGGTAATCGAGGAAGAGCTTTCCGTAAGCAAGCGTGAAATTGAAACAGGTGGCGTACGTCTGCGCAGCCGTATTATCGAGCGTCCCGTACAGGAAAGCATTCGTTTACGTCAGGAAACAGTAACCATTAACCGTACGCCGGTAGACCGGATCGCGACAGGTTCGGAGTTCGATACTTTCCAGGAAGGAACCATTGAAATGAAGGAATATGCCGAAATTCCGGTGGTGAGCAAAGAAGCGCGTGTAATCCAGGAAGTTAGCCTGAGCAAAACCGTGGACGAGCGTGAGGAAATCATCAACGAAACCCTGCGCAGCACCGAGGTAGATGTGGAAGATCTTACCGATGAGGAACGTCTGAGAAGACAGGGTCTCGATTTGTAAGGTTAAGAATATGTTAAGAATGAAGGGGATGCCTTATATTATATAAGGCGTCCTCTTTTTTTATAGATAAAATCAAGAACATTTAAATGTTCTGCATGAAGCACCTGCTACTTTAAATAAAACCCTTGACAAAATAAAAAAACGCCTTTACCTTTGCTAACATCGTTAGGTGAATGGGAGGAATCAATGGGAATTCTGGAAAGAAAAATACGGCAAAAAGAGAATATGCGGACGACCATCATGGCGGTCGCATTGCAGCTGGTCAAGGACGAGGGCTGGCAGTCTCTCTCTATCCGTAAAATCGCCGATGCCATTGAATACAGCGTGCCGGTTATTTACGATCATTTTGCCAATAAAGAGGACATTCTTTTTGAACTTTCTCTTGATGGTTTCCGGTTACTGCAACGCACGCTGGAAAAAAACAAGCGGGCATATCCGGATCCATTTCAGCGGCTCAGAGCCTACGCAGACGCTTATTGGAATTTTGCATTCAAAAATCCGGAGTATTACCAGCTGATGTACGGTCTTGGAATGCCCTGTTCGGGACCAGGGAAGATCAAGCCGGAATTCAATACTTTCCGCGACCACATCGGTGACGCCATCGAGGAAATCGCTCAGGATAAGAAGAAAGACGAGTCGGAAGTTTGTTTCCGTACCTATGCTTTCTGGTCTGTTGTTCACGGACTTATCTCCATAGTCATGATGCGATGTTCAGATATCGATGACAGCACCATGAACAAAAAAGTACTCGATGAAACCGTAGAGGCATTCATCAAAAACCTGTAATTTTTTTTCCTTTCCGCTAACACTGTTAGCTAACGTAACCGCGCTACCAGGCGCAAACCATAGTCTCTCACCACAAAAGAATCGTCTACAACCATGGAAACGAAGCAAATTCACTCCTTGCAAAGGCTCAGTACGTTCATTTTATTAGCCACATTGGCCGCAGGCATTTACAGCTGCGGGTCAAGTAACGCAAACAATGCCGGCGCGCCAGGCGCAATGCCCGCTCAAACATTACCGGTGCTGACCGTCAGCGACCACCAGGTAACCGCTTACCGCGAATTCACCGCTTCCGTAGAAGGCAGCCGCGACATTGAAATCCGTCCGCAGGTGGATGGTTATCTCGATAAAATTTCAGTAGATGAAGGCGCGTATGTGCGTAAAGGACAGGTTTTGTTCCACATTGATCCCCGCCCGTACCGCGAAAAACTGAATACCGCCAACGCAACATTACTTTCGGCCAAAGCGGCACTGGAAAGTGCGCAAATTAATGTCGATAAGCTGACGCCGCTGGTAGCCAATAATGTAGTATCTGATGTGCAGTTAAAAACAGCGAAAGCGGCCTATAATGCTGCTGCGGCCAATGTTTCGTCTGCACAGGCTGCGGTGGACGCTGCCAAAATCGACATCGGCTACACTTCCGTGAAAGCACCCGCCGACGGCTACATTGGTACCATACCTTTCAAAACCGGAAGTCTGGTTGGGAAAGGCAATGCCGAAGCACTGACCGTTTTGTCAGAAACCAAAGATATCCACGTCTACTTTTCGATGAGCGAGCTGGATTTTCTCGACTTTAAAAAGCAATTTGAAGGGAGTACTATTGAGCAGAAAATCAAGGAGATACCGTCCGTTGACCTGATTTTGGCTGATAATAGTGTGTATCCGCAAAAAGGCAAAGTCGAGATCGTGGATGGGCAGTTTGACAAAACCATGGGTGCCATCAAGCTCCGTGCTACCTTTCCTAATGTGAACGGAATGCTGCGTTCAGGCAATACCGGTAAGATCAGGATCCCGCGTGAGCTGACCAAATCTGTGCTGATCCCGCAGGAAGCGACTTTCGAAATGCAGGATAAGGTGTTCGTCTACACCGTGCTCGACAGCAACAAGGTAGAAGGCCGGCCGGTAACGGTTTCCGACCGCAGCGGACGCTACTATCTGATCTCAAAAGGCTTAAAACCAGGCGAAAAGATCGTGTATAATGGTCTGGACAGGCTCCGCGACGGCATGGCGATCAACCCGCAGAAAATGTCAATGGATAGCTTGCTGAGCGCGAACCCGATTTGACGTAAAAGTTTACAAAAAACACCACATCATGTTTCAAAGATTCATAGAAAGGCCCGTCCTTTCGACAGTGATCTCCGTACTCATACTTTTGCTGGGGATCATTTCACTTACTACGCTTCCTATTACTAAATTTCCCGATATCGCGCCGCCCACCGTACAGGTGACGGCCGTATATCCGGGAGCGAACGCGGAGGTCGTAGCCCGCGCAGTTGCCACGCCTATCGAGGAAGCCGTAAACGGCGTGGAGAATATGACCTATATGACGTCATCGTCCAACAATGATGGTACGATGGCACTGAATGTGTATTTCAAGCAGGGCACTGATCCCGACATTGCCGCTGTAAACGTTCAAAACCGCGTTTCCAAAGCCGTAAGCCAGATTCCGCAGGAAGTGGTGCAGGCCGGTATCTCTACCCA
Source organism: Dyadobacter luticola (assembly GCF_005860805.1). GTDB lineage: Bacteria > Bacteroidota > Bacteroidia > Cytophagales > Spirosomataceae > Dyadobacter > Dyadobacter luticola. Next base: position 1,993,584 of record NZ_VCEJ01000004.1, read on the forward strand.
AAAGCAGCAGAACAGTATCATTATGTTCGTGGCGCTTTCGAGCGAGGATACTACTTATGACGAGACGTTTTTGTTGAATTATATTAAAATCAACCTCGTGCCGCAGATGCAGCGTATACCCGGGGTCGGACAGGCGCAGCCTTTTGGTACACGTGACTATTCGATGCGGATCTGGCTGAAACCCGATCGTCTGGCTGCCTACGGGTTATCGCCCCAGGAAGTGACCGGCGCGATCCGCGAGCAAAGTCTGGAAGCAGCGCCCGGAAGATTGGGTGAAGCGAGCACGGAGGTTTTTGAATATGTTTTGAAATACAAAGGAAAGCTCACGCAAAACAAAGAGTACGAGGACATTATCATCAAAGCGAACAGCGATGGTTCCGTCGTGAAGCTGAAAGACGTAGCGCGGGTAGAATTCGGCTCCTATACTTATTCGTCCAACGGAAAACTGGATGGCAACCCATCGTCCGGTGTGGCCATTTTCCAGACTGCCGGTACGAATGCCAATGATATCCTGATCCAGGCCGAGGCTTTGCTGAAAGATTTTGAAAAATCGCTGCCTAAGGGTGTGAAAACAACCATTATGTACAACTCGAAAGACTTCCTCGACGACTCGATCAACCAGGTAAGATCCACATTGTTTGAAGCATTTATCCTCGTGTTTTTGGTTGTGTTCCTGTTTTTGCAGGATTTCCGCTCGACATTGATCCCGGCCATCGCGGTCCCGGTTGCGATTGTGGGTACATTCTTCTTCATGCAGTTGTTTGGTTTTACGATCAACTTCCTGACACTCTTTGCTTTGGTTTTGGCGATTGGAATCGTCGTCGATGATGCGATTGTGGTGGTGGAGGCGGTGCACTCGAAGATGGAGCGGTCGCGTCTGGCGGCCAAACCAGCCACGATTGAGAGTATGAACGAAATTTCCGGCGCGATCATTTCGATCACCCTGGTGATGGCCGCGGTATTCGTCCCCGTCGGTTTTATGCAAGGCCCGGCCGGGGTATTTTACCGGCAGTTTGCATTTACATTAGCGATAGCCATTTTGATTTCCGCGCTGAATGCGTTGACGCTCAGTCCTGCGCTTTGTGCTTTACTTTTGAAAAATCCGCATGCAGAAGAACATACCGGCAACCTGCAACTCGTCCGTGCAGGATTCTCGGCGCGATTTTTCGCAGCATTCAATGTGGCTTTTGAAAATATGACCAACCGGTATGTCCGGAGCTTACAATTTTTAATCAAACGCAAGTGGGTGACCATAGTAGGCTTGCTGGTCATTACCGGGACTACATTCTGGCTCACACAGAAAACGCCGACCGGCTTTATCCCGACCGAAGACCAGGGCTTCTTGTTGTACGCCCTGAACACGCCTCCGGGCAGCTCGCTCGACCGTACGCACAAGGCGATGGCGCAGGTGGATAGCATTGTGAAAAAATCGCCGATCGCCGACAAACGCTACATTGTGGAAGGGATGAACATCATTTCCAACTCCAATGCATCGCCTTACGGGGTCGGATTTATCCGCATGAAACCCCAAGCAGAGCGCGGCGACGTGAAGGAGTTTAACCAGATTGTGGCAATGATGTCGCAGCAGGTACGGGCCGTGAATGATGCCAATGCTTTCTTTTTCACCTTCCCGACGGTGGATGGCTTTGGTAACGTCAGCGGTTTTGAATTTATGCTGCAAGATCGTGGAAACGGTTCGCTGGAAAAACTGAGCGCTACTACGAACAAATTCCTGGGTGCTTTGATGCAGAAAAAAGAGATCGCCTATGCATTTACGACTTTCGCGACGGGTAACCCGCAGTACATGCTGGAAGTGGATAATGCCAAGGCCAAACAGCTGAATGTTCCGGTGAATGAGTTGCTGCAAACTTTGCAGATTTACTACGGTAGCAGCTTTGTGTCAGACTTTAACAGGTTTGGGAAATACTACCGCGTGATGGCGCAAGCCGACCCGAGTTACCGCGCCAATCCGGCGTCGCTCAATGGTATTTATATTAAAAATACGCAGGGCGAAATGGTGCCAGCCAACCAGCTGGTGACTATGAAAAGGGTTTTTGGACCTGAAACGGTGACGCGTAACAACCTGTATAATGCGGTAATGATCAACGGTACGCCGAAGCCTGGTTACAGTACCGGGGACGCGATCCGCGCCGTGAAAGAAACGGCCGAGGAGGTGTTGCCGAACAATTACCGCACCGAATGGACAGGTATGACGAGGGAGGAGATCAATGCAGGTTCACAGATCATTTTGATCTTCGTTTTGAGCCTTGTGTTCGTTTACTTCCTGCTCGCAGCGCAGTACGAAAGCTACATCCTGCCTTTTGCGGTAATTTTAACAATCCCGCTGGGCGTATTTGGCGTCATGCTGTTTATCAACTGGATGGGCATTGAAAATAACATTTACGTGCAGGTAGGTTTGATCATGCTCATCGGTCTTTTGGCTAAAAACGCGATCCTGATCATTGAGTACGCCGTGCAGCGCCGCAAAGCCGGTATGACGATCATCGAATCCGCCCTGGAAGCTTCCAGGCTGCGTTTGCGCCCAATTTTGATGACTTCATTTGCCTTTATCGTGGGCTTGCTGCCGCTGATGCGCGCTACCGGTGGATCTGCATTAGGTAACCGCTCGATCGGTACCGGCGCCGTGGGAGGTATGTTGACGGGTGTTATTTTCGGGATTTTTGTGATCCCGGTGCTCTACGTGATCTTCCAGTATTTGCAGGAAAAAGTAGTAAAAGTGCCGCCGGTACAACCAGCCGCAAAGCCGCTCATTGAACCCGCGCACTAGTTGACCCTACATTTTGAAACTCATGAAAAACAAGATAAATATTCACTTTTTGCCCGCTTTGCTGCTGACGGTGTTCCTTGCTTCATGCAAGGTCACCAAGGATTACCAGCGGCCCGAGCTTGCGATATCCGATAATTACCGGCAGGTAACATTTGCCGACACGGCGACCGTCGCCGATGTGGAGTGGAAGAAATTTTTCACTGACACCACGCTGCAAACATTGATCGAGCGGGGCATTACTCATAATTACGATCTGCAACTTGCGATCAAACGCATCGACGTGGCGCAGCAGCGTGCCAAGCAGGCGCGCCTGCTGCAACTCCCGCGCCTTGATCTGAATGTTACCGGTCAATACAACCGTCCTTCGAGTAACAGTTTGAACGGGATCAGTGCGAGTAACTTCCTCGGTTCCAAACACATTGAAAACTACTCGGCCGGGATCACTTTATCCTGGGAAGCCGATATCTGGGGAAAGATCCGCAACCAGCAGAAAGCCACATTAGCCACTTACCTGCAAACACAGGAAGCCAGAAATGCCGTGCAGACGCGCCTGGTAGCCGACATTGCCAGAGGTTTTTTTAATCTTTTAATGTTGGATAAACAGCTGGAAGTAGCCCGTCACAACCTGGAACTAAGCGATAACACGTTGAAGCTGACACGGCTTTTGAAAGATGCTGGTGAAGTAAATTCACTTTCGATCCAGCAAGCCGAAGCCCAGCGTGAGTCGGTGTTACTGCTGATCCCGCAGTTGGAACAGGACATTTCGATCCAGGAAAACAACCTGCAAATCCTCACCGGCCAAATGCCCGCAGCCGTCACCCGCAAAGTGCAGCTGGCTGATTTTCAGTCCGGGGATAGCCTGAGTACCGGCGTGCCAGCAGCATTGCTGTCACGCCGCCCGGATGTTCGTGCCGCCGAGCTGAACATTGTGATCGCGAATGCCAACCTGGGCGTGGCGCAGGCGAGTATGTATCCGTCACTCGTGATTTCGGCAGGTACGGGTATCGAATCGTTCCGGTCGAGCAACTGGTTCAACATTCCAGGCTCCTTGTTCGGGATTGCAGCGGGTACCATCGCCCGGCCCATTTTTGCGAGAGGTCAGCTGAAAACAAACCTTGCGGTAGCTAAAATCGAGCGCGAGCAGTCGGTGATTGAATTCAAACAATCGATTCTGAATGCAGTAGGGGAGGTTTCCAATACTTTGGTCCAAACCCAGAAACTGAAAGAGCAGGAAACCATCGCCGACCGGCAGGTAGGTATTTTGAAACAAGCCATCGCCAATGCACAAATGCTGTATCAAAGCGATATGGCCAATTACCTGGAAGTGATTACTGCGCAGGGAAATGCGTTGCAGGCTGAGCTGAATCTGGCGTACATTAAAAGTCAGTCGCTGACGGCGCGGGTAGATCTTTACCGGAGCTTAGGCGGAGGCTGGAAGTAATATTTCAGGTTACAACAAATAGTAACTGCCCACATTGCCATACCGCTCCGGCGCGGTGAGTGAGGCCATTTCCATGAGGTTTTTCTCAATGTTGATCGATAGCGTCGTCATCGGCGTATCGGTCGGCCGGTTTTCAAAAGGGTCCTGCATCACGATGGCGGTTTTTTCGATAGCGATCAGAAGAACAGGTACCAGAATTACCAGCAGGATTTCCAGGACGGCATTGTTGTCGTCCAGCCCGAAAGGAAGGATGGTCATCAGCGAGTAGATCAGAAAGTGGATCAGCATACTGTACGAGCGGGGAAAAACGGTGTTTTTGATCCGCTCGCACTTTCCCATCGCATCCGTCAGCCGGGTTATCGTGCCGTCGATCTGCGTTTGTTTGATGGGGTCAATGTGGTATTCGTCTGACAATGCGGCCAGTCTTTCCGCATGCCGGGTTAAAAGCTGATTGGTTACGTGGGCGTGCCGCAGGTCATGGGCATCCACATAATCAGCTACTTGCGGTGAGAGCTGAACGCGGCGCAGGCTATCTGCCAGCGCAAAACACCACATCGATTGCCGCACCGCAAACTCACTGATTACATTCTGTTTATTGGTACCCGCCGGCATAAACTGGATCAGCTGGCGGATCAATGTGCGGCTATCATTCACAATCGCGCCCCACACTTGTCGCGCCTCCCACCAGCGTTCATAAGACTGCGCCGTGCGAAATGCCAGCAGCAGCGAAACCAGCGTACCGACAAGCCCCGAAAGCGCCAGCGGAACAGTCAATCCCCGAAAAATCGAGTAATGGTCCATCGCGCCCGTCATCGTGGCATAGCACGTGATGGCCAGCACATCCCACTTGATCAGATTGATAAAATAACTGACAGAAACTTGTTTGTTGATGAGCATCGGTCAGGATTTATTTCTTTTTAGAAACACTCAGATACTTAGAGGCATACCGGCGGCCCAGCTCACGGGCAGAAGCCGTATCGAAATGCGTCTCGTCACCCATATCTGTTAATCCGGTCGAGGAAATGACATACGTATTTTTGTGCGAGGCCGCATAATGGTGCATGGCTTTGTTGATTTCGACGGCGTCGGGATGTTTAGCTACATAAAAATCGCCGATAGTACCCAGGATGATCGGGGTCTTTTTAAGGTCCAATTCGCTGCGAAGTCTTTTGAAAAATGCTTCCAGTTTGGCTTCGTATTCCTTTTTCTTCTCCGGCGTGCTGTCGGATTCACCCTGGTGCCAGATAACCCCCTTGATCTTTCCATTTTTCATGGCTGCTTTCACACGTTCCAGCATTTCATCCCAGGCGTAAATGCCGGTTTGCGCATGCCTTACGCCAGGCTGCCAGTCGTCGATGCTGCTGCCGCCTACCGCGCAGGGGATCAGTCCCACCGGCATTTCCGGTCGGCGAGCCGCTATCTCCTGGGCAAATGCCAGTCCCGGCCCCACGCCTACCACGGCAGGCTTGTCAAAATGCAGCGGATCAGCCGCCATTTTCCATTCCACATTGCGGTCGAGGAACCAGATCTCCGGATTTTTGGGAATGGATAGTGAATCGACCTTACCACGCCCGGCCATGTTAGACTGCCCGATCAGCAGGTACAGGTCCATTTTGGCAGGAACATTCTGGGCAAAAATATGGGATGAAAAAAAGACGCTAGTAAGAAGCATCAGGCAAAACGAACGCAGTATATGTATCATTCAGCTAAAATAGATGCTCTGCGCCACTTTCCCAAAATGGTACCAGTCCGGATCAGGTCATTGATTTTTCTCAAACCACCCTACAATTTCAGGGTACAAGTCAGCCATCACCTGCCCCGGCTTCCGGTTTTTATAAAGCTGCACAAGAAACTGATCAAATTCCGCAAACCGGAGAAATCCGCGCGATTCGACCAGTTTTTTTTCGGTCTCCTGAATGAGCTGCACCTGCTCGTTTTCCGGCGCAAAATCTACGTAGCGAATGCATACCAGCGCCCAGTTCATGTATTCGTTAAATGAAGCGTAGGGATTGTTGTAATATTTCGCCGGCTTGTTGGGATCATTCCAGGTCGCCATGTTAGTAAATGCCTTTTCAATCCGTGCGGCATAAGCCGGTTTTTCACTTTCCGGATTGATGAATGCGTGGTTTAATTCAGTAAAAACAATGTTTCCGTCAGCCACCAGCAAGGCTTTTTCCGAAAGCGTCGGCTGTGAATTTTTTCTGCGGAAAGGATAGTTAACGTGCGCCTGCGCCTCTCTGAAACCATCATAGTCGAACCAGGTAGCAGACTGATTGGCGCTCACCAGCGGAGAAAAAATGATCTTGAAAGAATCGTAGCGTGTCGAAGGAAAGTTGCGCACCAGCCACTTCTGCATGTCCGCCACCCCAACCGAATCGCGGTAATTTCCGATCAGCTTGTTATAGTAAGGCTGGTGTTTTGCATAAAAATCAAGAAACTTGCTCTTATCCGCAAATGCCTGCAAGCCAGGGAGCAACGCACCAATGTTATTGGCATTTGAAAATCCGATCCGATCGTAAATCGGGCTTTTGACAATTTTCTTTCTCTGAAATTCAAAGGCATACGCATCCATTTTGGTCGAATGATAATTATCCGGATTCACAATTTCCGCATTGACCTCCGCCACGACCGGCTCTTTGCTGAACGGTTCAAACCATTTCATCACCTCGGCATAGTAAGGCTCGCTTTTTCGGATCATACCATTGTCCTTTTTGCCCTCGGCGGTCAAAGCCATCACCACATTCATCAGTTCGTACACCCGCGGGATTTCAACAAAAGTTTTCTCCCGATGCGCTTTCTGATAAGCTTGTGGAAACACAGCTCGCGGAACGTCCAGAATGCCTTTTATCGCCGTGAAGGCGCTGTCTTTTCCATTTAATAAGATCACAAAAGCGTGATAATCACCAGGTTTCACGTCATATCGGACAGAATCTTTATCTGTAATAAACGTGACAGTCGTGCCGGATTTCTTCACAAATACATCAAAAACATCCGGGTTCAGAGACAGGTTTATGTTCCAGGTGCCTTTATGCAATTCCTGCCCGACCCTGATATCCACTTTATTGCTGGTCGCGGCAATTACCTTTTTGGTTTGGGAAAATGAACTGGCAATACAGGAAATCACCAACAAAAACGCCAGCAATGCTGAAAGTCCGATTTTGCGCATAAAAGTCTTTTCTGGTATAAATGATTCATGGAATGTTTTTTACTGAGCATACCGGTTTCCTGGTCGGTTAGCGGCCCATCCATCCGCCGTCAACCGTAAGAATGGTGCCGTGCACATAATCCGATGCTGCCGATGCCAGGAAAACCGTTGGGCCTTTGAAATCATCGGTATTGCCCCAGCGGCCTGCCGGGATGCGGCCGAGTATAGCAGTGCTGCGCTCGGGATCATTTCGCAGCGCCTCAGTGTTGTCGGTATCAATGTATCCCGGCGCTATGGCGTTCACATTCACACCTTTACCGGCCCACTCATTCGCCAGCGCCTTCACCAGTCCGCCAATCGCCGACTTGCTTGCGGTGTAGCCCGGCACATTGATGCCGCCCTGGAATGTCAGCAGCGAAGCCATAAAAATGATTTTCCCTGACCCGCGCGCCACCATATCCCGCCCGATTTCCCGACTGAGAATAAATGGCGCATTCAGGTTGGTATCGATAATCGTATCCCAATATTCGTCCGGATGCTCCTGCGCAGGTTTCCGCATGATCGAACCTGCATTGTTAATCAGGATATTGATCACTGGGAAATCGGTTTTTACTTTTTTAATAAAATCATAAAGTGCTTCCCGGTCTCTAAAATCGCATTGATACGCCCTGAAATTTCTCCCGAATGCCTTTACTTCTGCCTCAATCTCACTGCCGGAAAGTTCCAGGTTGGCCGACACCCCGATGATATCCGCGCCCGCTTCTGCCAGCGCCGAAGCCATCGCCCGGCCAATCCCTCGCTTGCATCCGGTGACCAGCGCCGTCTTCCCGGTCAGATCGAATTGTCTAAATAGTGACGTCATTTTTTTAGAGGATAAAAATTGATTTTCCGGTTTATAATAGTACTAAAACTCACCTAATCCAAAGTAAAATGCGTAACATATTCTTTGTCAGGGCCTTCCTAGCCATGGTCTTCTGCCTATTTCTTGTCCCAAAACAAATCTTCGCCCAGTCGAAAGACAAATATTACCTCATCAAAGCCGGGCAAATGTATGACTCGGAGAAAAATGTGTTTCTGAAAAATAGGCAAATCCTGATCAAAGGAAACAGCATTGTAAAAGTCGGCGACAAGCTGGATGTGCCGCCGGGTACCACGGTGCTGGATTACGGCAATGCCACCGTCACCCCCGGTTTGATCGACGCACATACCCATTTGATTTTCCGGCAGGGCCCCACGGAAAGTCTCTCTTTCGACGGTATCATGAATTCTCCCGAAACGAGGGTTTTGAGGGCGGTCGGATATGCCCGGAGTTATTTGAATGCGGGTTTTACTTCCATTCGCGACCTGGGGAATTCCGAGCAATACCTGGACCTGGAAGTGAGCCGGGCGATCGAGCGCGGCGATTTTCCTGGTCCGAGAATGATCATTTCGGGCCCGATCATCAGCGCTATGGACGGCCAGCTGGATGGGATACCGGTAAAAGAATTTGATACTTATTCGCGCAAGGAGTATTCAATGGTAAGTGGCGTGGAAGAAGCGCGGAAGGCTGTAAAAGAACACATTGCGAGGGGTGTGGACCTCATCAAAATCACCGCCATCGGCGGCAGGCTGACATTAACGAGGGACGAAATGAAGGCGATCGTGCAGGCGGCCCACAGCGAAAGGGTGAAAGTGACGGCACATTGCGACCGCGACTGGGCGGTGCACGCGGCCATCGAAGCGGGGGTGGACGGCCTCGAACATGGCTACGGCTTCAAGCCTGCAACCCTGGATACGATGGCGAAAAGAGGGATATACCTCGTGCCCACGGATGGTTCGGCCGCGCTAAGAATGATCTACCTGAAAGGCCAGAATATAACATTCAACGAACAAGAGGTTAAAAGCAACTTCCAGCCTTTGTACGACCGCATTAAAGCGGCGCACAAGGCAGGCGTCATGATTGTTGCCGGTTCGGACGCTTATTTGGACCTTAATCTACCAAGAGGCGAAACGGCCAAGCATACGGTCCTGGGCTACTTTGAGGCAGGTTTGTCGCCAGCCGATGTATTGAAAACGGCCACGTACAATGCTTCGGTAGCGCTGGAAATGGAGGGCCGGATCGGTGTCATCAAAGAAAATGCGATGGCGGATATTGCGGTATTCAACGGAGATCTGCAAAAGGATTTTAAGAAGTCGCTTTTTGAGATGAAAATGGTGATGAAAAATGGGGTGGTGGAGTTTCGGGAGTAAAGCTCCGGATTTACAAGCACGAAAACCGCCCGAAAATTCATCTGTTTTTCAATGTCTGCAAATATTCAAACCGATAAAAAATCTGGTTAATTAGGTTAATTTTCCATCATATATCTCCATTTTGAAACATTTGTAGAGAATAAATTTACCGTTTATAGTTTTGCCCAGATAATTCATCCTTTGACTTTTTTACAAAACAAACAAGGAAATGTTAACACAAAATCTGGGCTATCCGCGGATTGGCGGGCAACGACAACTTAAAAAAGCTTCTGAACAATTTTGGGCAGGAAAGATCAATGCAACTGACTTACACGAGGTTGCACAGAAAATCAGGGAAGAAAACTGGCAGACGCAGCTCGAAGCCGGCATTGACCTCATCCCCTGCAATGATTTCAGCTACTACGATCAGACTTTGGATACCAGCATTCTACTCGGCGCGGTGCCGCAGCGTTACGAGGCAGTGCAGGCGCAGTCGGACGATGAGCTGGACCTGTATTTTGCGATGGCGCGAGGCTACCAGAAAAACGGGCTGGACATTACGGCCATGGAAATGACCAAGTGGCTGGATACCAACTACCACTACATTGTGCCGGAGTTTAAAGCGGACCAGGAATTCCGCATGTCGGGCGAGAAAATTTTCAATGAATTCAAGATAGCGAAGCAGACGCTGGGCCAAAAAGCGAAGCCGGTGATCCTCGGGCCGGTGAGTTATTTGTTATTGGGCAAAGAAAAAGAAGAAGGTTTTGAGCGCGCCGACCTGATCAAAAACCTGGTACCGGTTTACATTGAAATATTCAACCGCCTGGCCGCACTCGGAGCAAAATGGATCCAGCTCGACGAGCCGACCCTGGCACTTGATTTGACCAAAAAGGAAAAAGAAGCATTTGAATATGCCTACCGCAGCATTGCGGAGCAGGTTACCGGGGTGAAATTGCTCGTAGCCACCTATTTCGAGGCATTGCTGGACAATACGCAACTCGCTGTAAACTTGTCTGTACAAGCATTGCACATTGACTTGGTGCGTGCCCCGGAGCAGCTGGACGAGGTGTTGGCCCTGATCCCTGACCAGCTTATACTTTCCCTTGGCGTCGTGGACGGACGGAATGTCTGGAAAAATGACTACGAAAAATCGCTCAGCCTGATCAACAAAGCAGTTGAAAAACTAGGTGCTGATCGCGTGATCCTGGCGCCGTCGTGCTCACTGCTGCATAGTCCGATTGACCTGGAACTGGAAACGGAAATAGATCCGGAGATCAGAAACTGGATGGCTTTTGCGAAACAGAAATTGCATGAGGTGAAAGAATTGAAGCAAATTTTTGAGGGGAATAATGCTTTACTGGAAGCCAACAAAGCCGCGCTGGCGAGCAGACGTGCTTCGCAGAAAGTACACAAGCAGGTTGTAAAAGATCGGGTTAGCAGCATTACCGACGCTGATTCCACGCGTACGAGTGCTTTTCCGATACGCCAGGAAATCCAGCGCGAGCGCTTTAATCTGCCCGCTTTCCCCACCACGACCATCGGCTCTTTTCCGCAAACGGATGATATCCGCCAGCTGCGTGCAAAGTTCAAAAAAGGCGATCTGACGATTGAGCAATATGAAAAATCGATCGAAGCAGCGACGATCGAATCGATACGCTGGCAGGAAGAAATCGGGCTCGATGTGCTGGTGCATGGCGAGTTTGAGCGGAATGATATGGTGGAGTATTTCGGCGAGCAGCTCGACGGATTTTTGTTTACAAAAAACGGCTGGGTGCAAAGTTACGGCTCACGCTGCGTGAAGCCGCCGGTGATTTACGGCGATATCAGTCGCCCGAAAGATATGACGGTGCGGTGGAGCACATTCGCAGCGGCGCAAACCGACAAGCCGATGAAGGGTATGCTCACTGGCCCGGTCACGATCCTGCAATGGTCCTTTGTGCGCGACGACCAGCCGCGTGATGTGACGACCAATCAGATTGCTTTGGCGATCCATGACGAGGTACTGGCTTTGGAAAAAGCAAACATTGGCATCATCCAGATCGACGAGGCGGCGATCCGGGAAGGTTTGCCGCTAAGGAAATCGAAACGTGCACATTACCTCGCCTGGGCGGTGCGGGCTTTCAGGATCACGGCCAGCGGCGTGCAGGACCGTACGCAAATCCATACCCACATGTGTTACAGCGAGTTTAATGACATTATCGAGCACATTGCGGCGATGGATGCCGATGTAATCACGATTGAAACATCGCGCTCGCAAATGGAATTGTTGCAGGCCTTCGCACATTTTGAATATCCGAACGAGATCGGGCCGGGTGTGTACGACATTCACTCTCCGCGCGTACCGACGACGGAGGAAATGACCTCGCTGCTCAAAAAAGCGGCCGGACTTCTGCCTGCACAAAATCTTTGGGTAAACCCCGACTGCGGCCTCAAAACCCGCAAGTGGCCCGAGACCAAAGCTGCCCTGGAAAACATGGTAGCCGCAGCACAGCAGGCACGGGAAGAAATTGGGATTGAAGCTTAGTTGAAAAACTAGCAGCCAAATTCATCCACATCCACAAACACCTCGTGTGTTTCACCGACGCCGGCGATCTGATATGCACTGATAATACTGTCGGCGAGCATATTCAGGTCGCCGCTTCTGTCATTCAGGCTCAGCAGAATTTGCTGGTCTTTGGTTTCTTCGTATTCGGTCCGCAGGTCAATAATTTCTTTGACGCGAACAGCAAGGCTGTATAATGTCATAACCTCGGTCATTAAACTTTTACAAAGCAAGCAACTTAGCGGGAGTTACAGCGATCCAAAAAGTCGATTTGAGGGATTATAATAAAAATCTAATTTGACCCGCGCAGCAAACCGCGCATTCCTATCTTTACTTTTAACACAAGCCAAAGGATAGCATGAGAATGACGATGATTTTGCTGATTAATTTGCTTCTGACCGCACAGCTTTTTGCGCAATCGGGCATTGAGCTGTACAATCCTGGCGAGCGGGCAGTGACTGAAACCGTCATAGAAATTCCCTGGAAAACGGTTTTGAAAGCATATCCAAAAATTGATACGACGCAGTTGCAAGTTTTGTCAGGAGGTGAGAATATTCCCTATCAGCTTGAAAGGCAGGGCAAAAGCAATGTTCAGAATCTTTTAGTCCAGCTTTCTATCGAGGCAAAAAAGTCGGTTACCATCACATTTAAAAAAGCAAAACCAGCGCCCGTCGTCCCGAAAGCTTTCTGTCGGTTTGTACCTGAGCGGTTTGATGATTTTGCCTGGGAAAATGACCGGATTGCATTCCGGATTTATGGGGCGGCATTAAATGGTAGGGCGGACAATGCCTACGGGACCGATATCTGGGCCAAGCGTACTTCGGACCTGGTTTTGGATAAATGGTACAAGCAAAATGATTACCACAAAGACCATGGCGAAGGACTGGATTATTACCAGGTTGGACTAACATTGGGCGCGGGCGATATCGGTGTGTTTTTGAAAGATTCCATCCAGTTTATCCACAATTACCGCAGCTACGAAATCCTCGATAACGGCCCGCTCCGCGCCACATTTCGCGTAAACTTTGATCCCCATACGTTTAACGGAACCACGGTTCACGAGGAGCGGACTGTTTCCCTTGACGCCGGTTCACAGCTCAGCAAAGTGCAGGTAAGGATGCAGCATTCATTCAAAAACAAGCTGCCGGTCGTAGTCGGCATTACGTTGCGCGCTGAAAAAAGTTCGCTGCTGCTGGATGAAACCGCGGGCGTGCTGGGATACTGGGAGCCTCGTCACGGTGATGATGGTACGCTCGGTATCGGATGCGTTTTTCCAACATTACCTAGGTCAATGTTTGAAAAATATGCCCACGGGCTGGCGCGGCTGGACGTAGCCTCCGGCGAAACACTTACTTACTATACCGGAGGCGCCTGGGACAAGGCAGGCAGGATCAGCAGCAGCGGGGCGTGGTTTGATTACCTGAAAATGTTCGCGCAGCAGGTGAAAAGCCCGATCGCGATCAAGGTTAAATGATTAGTAATTGGAATTATAAAACGAATAAATCAGCTTCTTGTCCGCACTAAACCTCAGGTACCAGAACTCGTTTTTATTGTTGTTCAACTGCAATTCATAACATTTAACATCTTCGTATTCATTGCGGTAGCTGCGCTCGAAATTGAGAAAATTGTCCAGATTGAAACCCAGGAAGTGCGATGATCCGGCCAGTACATCGCGGAAGTAAGAAATTTCCTGCGTCGTCAGGTTTGGTGCCCAGAGTGCCGGCGTACCATTAAAATCCTGCTCAAATTTTTTCAGCCGGTTAAAAGATGCCACCCAGTTCACTTTTGAGTCCGCGTTGAAGGAAATAGTCAGATGGGTCGTTCCAAAATAGTTGACGCTCACCTCGTACGCATTGGTCCCGTCGGGCATTACCAGCACCCGGCAATCGCTGAAAGTCAGCTCGTTGTTTTTGATGATGAAGTTCCTGCTGGCCTCATTCAGGTTGGTCAATGTGTTGATGAATGTGGGGTTAGGCTTGTTTCTTTGCGCGATAAATTGCTGGACGCCCTCCGGCAGGTCCGCAGTGTTTTTGGTGTAATAATCTTTTTCAAAAGGGTTGAGGTAGACGGCATAGGGCGTAAACCGGGCGACATATTTGAAACCATTCAACAAATAATCGGCTACATCAGCCTCGCCTCCGTTGGCAATGGTGACGGTCCGGTAATTACTCAGGACACCGCCTTTGATCGACAATTTCTGAACCCGCTCAACGACCGATTCCGGCACCTCTTCCCCGGACATCCGGCTGGATTGCAAAATGTTCGACTGGCTCGAAATGACCGAATAATCCTTCTCACCCATCCGGAAAGAAACTTCGTACACCTTGTCTTTTTCCAGCTCTCTGGCATTTTTCAACTCGCCGGCCGTGGGATAGGCTTTGTATATCAGCTCCTTTACAGTCTGCGGGATTTCGATAGTCGGCTCGGGAAGGGGCGGATCGGGCGTGACATTTGTTTTTTTACAGCCTTGCAAAATCAAAAAGCCCAGGGCCAGTATTGAAAAAAATCTCATTGTTTCAGGGGTTGTTGTGACGATTGATCCTTAGACCGGTACTTTCGCACACGGCGTTGCCTGACCAAATAAAGCGGATACGAATTTATACTTTTAAAAAAATCGAAATCAGGCAACGTTATTTGCCAACTATCCGGTCTGCTTACCACGGCATACTTCCGGAATGCCTTACACCACCCAGTTTTTATCAAGAAAAATGAATTCAAAACGTTTATCCCCGCTCCTCACCGCCGCTATTTTATGGCTGTTGGTCGGGTGCAACAAGGTTTACGACATTCAGGAGCCGGACACGGAAACGGTTCCCGAGGCAACAATCACGGCAATTAAAACGGCTTATCCCGACGCGGGGAATTTTCTATTTAAAACATTATTAAAGGACAAACTCTGGAAAGCAGGATTTGAAAGTAACGCCAGCAAATTCGAAACACAGGTCAGTCCCATCGCCATCGTAGCGGATGTTTACAAAGAATCGAATAACATTACATTATATAAATCGCTGACAGACAAGCTGAAAGTAAAGGGCGGGACGATTTCCGGTTTGCAGCTCATGGAAAAATCCACCGACAGCACAGCGAGAATGAAGTATGTGCTCGACGGAAAATCGTACCTCCTGAACTATTATATCCTGAACGATTGGCACATTGTAAAATTAATCGCGGGTTTTCCGGCAGAAAGCTACTCCCTGCAACCCGCAGACCTGCCGGCCAGTACAGTAGCATTTTGTGCCGATAATTCTATACCGCTGGCAGACAGTAAGATAACCGTCAATGTGAATGCGGAGGGCAAGAAAGTTTATTTTATCCAGCCGCAGTCGCAGCTCTATCCGGTGATTTTCAATGATGCCGGGGAGCTGATCTGGATCGCCAAAAATTCGGATGGTACCCAGCTCGTCAACAAGCCGAACAATGAGGTTGGCGACGCCACATTGCTTGCCAATGTTACTGCGGGCTACGAAGATTTCACCACGCCGACCGAAGTAGCATTTGAATCGCAGTTCAACGGTTTGAAAAGTGTGCGGTACGTTTTCCAGAAACAATCTGGCGTAGCAGGTACCAAAAGTTTCATCAACGAGCTGCGTGAAGTTTTTGTCAATGCCACATCCGGAGAGATCATTTATGACCAATATTCATCCTATGTTTTCAAATAGTTTGTTGATTGAAGTTGTCCAGACAGCCCGCAACTAAAACAGCCTCCTGTTTCGACAAATTTTCGAATGGCCTTATTTAAGTCAAAAAAGCATCACTGGGAATTAACCGAACTGGTGGAGGCCTGTCAAAAACAGGATTCACGGGCGCAGGTGGCATTCTACGACCGCTATAAAAGCAAGCTGCTGGGCGTCTGTCTCCGGTATGCGCGCACGGTGGCCGAGGCGGAGGATATTTTTCAGGAAGGGATTTTAAAGATTTTTACCAAAATAAAAGACATTCAGAACCCGCAAACGATTGACAGCTGGGTAAAAACGATCATGATCCGTCACGCGATCGACTACTATAATCAGGTGACGCGGAAGGAAACATTAAGCAGTAACCTGGAAGATTCGAAGATGGACTGGGAGAGCGGCGATCATTTGACACTGCCCGGAAAATTGGATGTAAATGTACTTTTAGAAACGATTAACGAACTGCCCGACGGGTACCGGATCGTGATTAACCTGCATTTTGTGGACGGTTATAAACATTCGGAAATTGCTGATTTGCTGGGTATTAAGGAAGCTTCGTCCCGCTCCCAATTGTCGAAGGGGCGCAATCTTCTTATTAAAAAGTTAGAACAAAAAGGAATCACACAACATGAACTCTTATGAAGATGAATTGAACGATGCCATTCAAAAGGCACTCCAAAATTCGCTGGGAAATTTGGAGAAAATGCCTGAGGCGTCGGTTGATAAGAAAATATACAAGGCGCTCCGCAGCAAGTCCCGGAAACCGCGTCCGCTGATTTTGCTGTCGGCGGTTGGGTTACTTATGATGCTGGGTTTCGGGATTTACAGTTTATCGGGACATGAGGTGTTTTCTAAAAATAAAAATCATCACGCGGTCACCAGCAAAAAGCCGGTTACCAAACTTAAAACGGTGACTGATGCGGAGAATAAAACCGTAAAAAATCGGGAAGCTTCTACTGTCAATACGGTTTTAAATGTGACCAAAACCGATCAGAAAAAGAAAAATTTGAATACTATACCCACTATCTATTTACCGTATCAACTTCCGCCACCTGATGAACACAGGACGGTTTTTGACGTTGAAAAGCCTGTCAATCCTCTCTTTACCAGTAACGTAGTGCCGATTCCGGTTGCCATGCGGCTTCCGGAAATCGGCATTGCGGACAGTACGCCGGATTCAGCAGCAGCGGCGGTCGTGGCAGAAGAAGAAACCAAATCGGTCTGGGAAAAACTGGACATTCCGAAAATCGACCCGGTGAAATCTAAATCCTACGCCTGGCTTTTCAATGTGGTTGCGACCCATACTTTTCAGAGCATTTACCTGCTGCCCAGTGCACAATCGCGTATTTTGAAGGTTTCTTTTCCCAACTCGGTAGGAAACCTTGGGTATAAATTTAGCGCGGGGGTCCAGGCTGGCGGGTTCCAGGTGTTGCTGAATTACAGCCACCTGCGCTGGAAAGCCGAATATGTTTTTGCGGTAGACGAATTCAAGGCCGACGAATATGCTTCTAAAAAATACGTTTTCGAGCGACTGGGCGTGGCGCAAACCGTGGCTAACAAGCTGGATATCATAGGAGTGGGAGTGAACAAGCAGCTCAATTTCAAAAGCCGGCACCTGGGTCGGACATTCGGGCAATTTGGGTTTGCCTACGCCCGTCCTTTGCAGGCGGGCAGCCAAAATTTTCTTTCCGGAAATATCTCCGCCGGTAAGAAAATAATGCTCAACGCCAAAACCGACCTGACGATCGGGCCGTATTTCGAATACCATTTTATGAAAGTCCAAACCGACCAGCCCAGCATCAAAGCGCGGCCCAATCAGCTCGGGTTATCCGTTGGCCTGCGGTTGAATGGCACGCGGTAGGGGGCATTTTAATGTCTTTGAATTATTGGATGATTGACATTGATTGGAAGAAGAAGCCGGTGGCTGTGTTAGAATTCTAAAACGGCTCCACATGCCACTTCATCACACCGCCAAATGTCCCGGTCGCGATCGTCTTGCCATCCGGTGAAATGGCGATTGCGTCTGGGGTTTCGTTTCTCAGTTTGAGTGGATAATCCTTGAACGCGCCATCTTCCAGGTTCCAGACGCGGACAGCGCCGAAGATCCCCGCGGCGACCCATTTTCCATCTGGGAAGAAATAGGTTTTGCCGGGTGTATCATTTCTTAATTTCGTTGGATAATCTTTGTATTCCTTCGAATTCAGTTCCCAAACGCGGACTGCGCCCCAGATGCCTGCTGCAATGCGGGAGCCGTCGGGCGAAAAACTGACATTTTTGGGCGTCTCGTTTTTCATTTTGGCCGGGTAATCTTTGTAATGGTCCGAAGACATTTCCCACACGCGCACGCCGCCCCACACGCCAGCCGCAATGAGATTGCCGTCAGCGGAAAAGACAACCGAAGTGGGCGTTTCATTGATCAGCTTGGCAGGCAATGTTGGCCGCGTCATTTTGCAGGACGACAGCAATAAAGTCGCCGCAACGATAAAAAAGAGGTAATTTTTGAATGTTGTGAAGTTCAGCATGAGCGCGTGGGTTTGGTTTTTAAGTCAGACATTCAGGACGCGGAAGTCAACTACGTCCGAATTTCTTTTCACCCAAAAATCTCGTTCATTTTCGTCAGAATAATCGGCGCATTGTCCGTAACAACAATCGTATGCTCATGCTGCGCCATAAAACCACCATTATTTCCAACCATCGTCCAGCCGTCTTTCAGCTCGGTTGCGTAAGATGAAGTAGTTGAAATGAATGTTTCGATGGCGACGACAGAATTTTTCTTGAAACGCCGCTGATCGGCTTTATTTCGGAAATTCATGAGCTCGTTGGGCTGCTCGTGCAGTCCCCGGCCGATGCCGTGGCCGCCCAGATTTCGGATCACTTTGAAGCCCCGTTTTTTCGCCTCCGATTCCATCAGGTAACCGGTATCGGAGATTTTGACACCTCCTTTGATATTTTGAAGCGTTTTCATCAGGATTTCCTTCGAAGCATTCACAAGTTTCTGATGACGGTGAATGTCTTCTCCCAGCACAAACGAACCACCATTATCTGCCCAAAAACCATTCAATTCAGCCGAAACATCGATATTGATCAGATCGCCTTCCTTTAATTTCCGCGAAGAAGGGATCCCGTGGCAAAATTCCTGATTAACGCTGATGCACGTCCAGCCCGGAAAACCGTAAGTCGCATTCGGGGCCGATTTCGCGCCAAAGCCAGCCAATATCTTGGCGCCAAATTCGTCCAACTCCTTGGTAGTCATGCCCGGCTGGGCGTAATCCGTCATTTGTTTCAAGGTATAAGCCACCGCCTCGCTGGCATTTTGCATGCCTTCCAGATCCGATTCTTTTGTAATAGACATAACTGAGTAGGATGTTGAATAATAATATTTTTAACCCTATACAACCATTTTTTGTTCGGCCTGCCTCTTTTTGGCGTGCAGGGTTACTCCATTCAAAAACTTGTCAGACATGACAGCTGCAATCCAATTTCGTTTGCTAATTGTGCTGCTTTTTCTGTCCGTCGCTTCGGCTTACGGGCAGGACGGAACGCACATTACATTCTCGGAAGAGCAGGATACGTCGGCAGTCAGTCAGCGGTTTATTGATCAGTATGAGGCGGTTTTTATGACCAAAATCCCGACGCGCCACATGTTCAAATATGGCTCCGCAATCTCACCCGTCAATGGAATTTTCCTGCGTCCGGGGCGGATCGGGGTGCTTACTGCCGAGGCTGGCTACGAGTTTAAAGTGACGCCGGCATTTTCTTTGGGCGCCAATTTTAACATTACCAATAAAACCCCCGGTAACCCGCAAAGCCTCAATACTTACGCCGCGAATGTGCAGGCACGCTGGTATTTTGATATGAACAAAAGGATCAGGGCAGGGAAAAACGCGAACAATTTCAGCGGAAACTTTCTTGCATTTTCATGGAATAATAGCGTCAGGCAAGCCACCGAGGTACTTTCGCTGCGAAGTGTAGGACTGCTTTTCGGCGTACAGCGGCGGTTGTTCAATGATGGCCGGATTGAGTTTACGGTCGGGCTGGATTATCAGAAGTATCAAAATAATTACTTTTTGAATGAGCCAGGTCTGGCGCTGCAAGAAGTGAAAGACGTAGCATTATCAACCCACATCAGCCTCGGCGGCGCGTTTGGAGACTGGAAAAGAACTTCCAATCCACCATTTTGCGAGATTTTGCGCTGTGACGAGGAGTTAAACCAACAGTGGAAAATCCAGTGGCCGGGCATTTATCTTTCTTCCAAAATCAAAAAAGCAAATCTGGCATTTGGTTACGAGCGAAAAATCGAGGAATCGCCGCTGTCGGTGAATGTGCAGGTCAATGTCGATTATCGGAACAACCATCTGCTCCCGACGACGGTTTATCCAACTTTCAAAGACCGCGTTTCCCAGGTGCAACCTTCGCTGGAAATCCGGTATTATTTTTTGCAAAAATATATGGCGAGAAGAGGCCTGGGCGGCAATAACCTGTCGGGCATCTATGTCGGGCCGCTGGCAGAATATATCAATTTTGACTCTGAGCTTGGACTGGAAAAAGCTTTTTTCAAACACTTGGGCGCCGGTGCTGTTTTAGGTTTTCAAAAAACACTTTTCCGGCGAGTGTATTTTGACATTTACGGTTCATGGAGCTGGAACACTTTGAAAACCGGCCCGACCGCGAAATCGGGGCAGGGTACTGTGAGACTGGGCCTGGGATGGGCGATTTAAATTTAGTTTTTACCAAAAAATAGAATAAAATGAAGTCTGGAAAATTTAGCGGCCTGTTTCTGATTCTGCTTTCGATTGTTTTTTCATGCCATGACAGCGAACTCAAACCCTATGGTTGCGAGGCCCCATCCCTCATCACCGCCGACCAAAGTTGCAACACAGGTCAGGGTTTAAAACTGACGGCTACGGTAGCAAACAAGTCCCTAAGTCTGGACTGGACGGTAATTGCCGTCAAAGATTCCGCAGCAAAAGGCTGGTCTGGCAACGACCGGACGATCGAAGAAACCACCGCGACCCAGTCCTACACCGTCCCCGACAGCCTCACCCAGAAATACAAAACGCTGATCGTCCGCGCCACAGCAATATGTCCTGCCGGCAATATGCTCTATTCCAAATACTACCGGCTCATCCAGGTAAAATCCACGACGGGTAATTGTATTGTTTGGAGTGCTGTTGATTGAGGTAGGGATGGGATGATGGCATACATTCCGTGCAAAAGATCAAAGTTCCGGATTTTTCGAAACCGCTATCCTATCAGGAATTTCATAAAATGACTGCACGATGAGTTGATGATGCGGATGTGCATCCTTGATGAATATTGATATATAACCCTGATCTTCGACCTGCAAATCATACTTGGAGATTTTACAACCCAACATTGAAATAACTTTGTAAAAACATGTAAGTATCCCTAAACCACAGACAGTTTGAAATTGGAGAATATCACTTAATTTTAAACTGATGAAAAAAACCAAGTTCAGCGAGACGCAGATTGTTTCGATCCTTAAGCAACAGGAAGGGGGCATC
>NZ_VCEJ01000003.1 GCF_005860805.1 Dyadobacter luticola
TGTAAGTATCCCTAAACCACAGACAGTTTGAAATTGGAGAATATCACTTAATTTTAAACTGATGAAAAAAACCAAGTTCAGCGAGACGCAGATTGTTTCGATCCTTAAGCAACAGGAAGGGGGCATCCCGACCAAAGAGATTTGCAGACAGCATGGCATTTCCGAGGCGACTTTTTACAACTGGAAGAGCCGTTATGGCGGCATGGAAGCGTCTGATGTTAAGCGCTTGAAAGATTTGGAGGAGGAAAATTCCCGCCTTAAAAAGATGTTCGCAGATCTAAGTCTGGATAATCAAATTCTTAAAGAACTTTTCGCAAAAAAGGGCTGGGCTCTGCCACAAAAAGGGAATTAACAGAAGAGATTGTCAAGGAGTACAATATCGCTGTGAGCAGAGCCTGTAAAATCGTTGACCTTGTCCGCTCCCAATATTATTACAACAGTCGCAAGGATGATTCCGATGTGATCGAATCGTTGCAGGAACTGGCGTTTAAGCATCCCTCGTATGGATTTAGAAAGCTTTTTGCTTACCTGAGGAGATCGGGAAAGCCTTGGAACCATAAGAGAGTTCATCGGCTTTACCAGGCCTTAAAGCTTAATAAGAGACGAAAAGGTAAGCGTAGATTACCAGACCGCGTTAAACAACCACTGGTTCAGCCTGCGCAGATAAATGAGACTTGGAGCGTTGACTTTATGAGTGATTCAATGATTGGGAATCGAAAATTCAGAACGTTCAATGTCATTGACGATTGTTCAAGAGAAGCTTTGGCAATTGAGATTGATACTTCGCTGTCCTCAAAGAGAATTACCAGAATTTTGGAACGGATCGGGCTGAGCAAAGGCTTTCCAAAAGCGATCAGATCGGACAATGGGCCAGAATTTACGTCGAAAGATTTTGCTATTTGGTGTGCTGATAGAAATATAGAAACACGGTTTATCCAGCCAGGAAAACCCACTCAAAATGGGTTCATTGAACGATTTAATCGGCTATATAGAGAAGCAGTGTTGGACGCCTATCTCTTTTTTGATCTTGATCAGGTTAGGCAATTGACCGCGGAATGGATAGAAGAATACAATCAACGAAGACCTCACGAAGGACTCAGCAATATGACACCTTTTGAATGGAAAGACCTGCTGATGAAAAAGGAAATACAACAACTAATAGCTGTCTGAGAAACGGGGTACATACAA
>NZ_VCEJ01000005.1 GCF_005860805.1 Dyadobacter luticola
TATTGGCCTGGTGTTCACCTCTTCCCATCCCGAACAGAGAAGTTAAGCCCAGAACCGCCGATGATACTTGGGTCAAACCTGGTAAAGTAGGTAGTCGCCACAATTATTAACATCAAAAGCCCCGTAGAAATACGGGGCTTTTTTGCGTTTAGAGGAGTTGAGATAATTCCTCCTAATTAGCAAAGTATCATTAAGGCTCATATAAAATTTGAGTCGAATTTCTCACAATCAATTCAGTTGGGAGAATTATTTCCTGAATCGGATAATTACTTTTTTGAATGTGACGGAGCAGCAGTTCGCAGCTTATTCTTCCAATTTCGTATGCTGGTTCGGCTATGGTAGTGAGTGCAGGAGATATGATTTCCGAGATTGGATCATTTGTAAATCCAATCACGCCAATTGTCTTTCCGATTTTAATTCCTGCACTTTTTAATGCTAGAATAGCTCCAATTGCCTTGCGATCATTCACTGCAAAAATGGCGTCTGGCCCATCTTTCTCGTTTAAAATTGCTTCCACGTCTTTAATTCCGTCTTCTTTACTAAACCCGGAATGCACTATTCCAAAAGGTTTCAGGTTATGCTTTCCCAATGTATCCAGATAACCTTTTAACCTGTTTTGTGTCAGACTCAATTTAGCTGGACCGGTAACGTGTGCTATTTTTTTGTATCCACATTGAATTAAATGTTCTGTCGCAATGCATGCACCATTATAATCATCCTGCAAAACTCGGGAAGCATTAAGCGATTCTGCAAACCTGTCGAAAAAGACGATTGGTAAACCTCCATCGATCAACTCCTGGAAATGGATGAAAGATTTTGTGTTAGACGTTATGCAGGCCAACATTCCATCAATGCTGCCGGGAGATAATTCCCGCACAATCTTTTCTTCCCAATCCGGCGAGTCATTTGTAACATATAAAATAACCTGGTATCCCTTCTCAAAAGCGTACTCCTGAATTCCTGTAATAACTGTCGAGAAATAGTAATTTGTTATCGACGGAATAATAATCCCTATTTTATGCGTGCTTCGTTTTACCAAGCCAGTCGCATTGAAATTGGGCCGATAATGCATGGCTGCCGCCGTTTCTTCTACGAGCTTCTTGGTTTCCTTACTTACATCATAGGCGTCACGCAAAGCTCTTGATACGGTAGCTACCGAAATCCCTAATTTTCTTGCAATGTCTTTAATGGTAGCCGGCTTGGTCATTAATCCTCAGTTATGTATGGTAAGCTGGTCTTTATTTTCGATAACGTTCTCGCTACTATTTCATGTAAATATCTGAAATGCCAGTTTAAAACATTGTAAAATTGCGGATATACAAAAGTTATTTAGCCTAAACCCAACATTAACAAAATGAAAAAAAGAGAGTTTCTAAAATTGGCTGGCCTCGGCGGTATAGGATTGGCCGGAACTGAGAAAGTCTCTGCCAAATCTGGCCATCCAAACATTCCAACAGTAGGTAAGCAAGTTTTCAATATGAGCGGCTATGCAGCTCCTAAAATTGATACGGTTCGTATTGGCTACATTGGTCTCGGGAACAGAGGCGGCGGTGCTATTAAGAGAATTGTAAATCTGGAAAATGTTCAGGTAAAAGCTATTTCTGACATTGTTCAGGAAAAGGCTGACAGTGCTAAAAAGCAACTGGAAGCGGCAGGGCATCATCCCGAGGTTTATTCGGGTTCGAAGGATGCCTGGAAAAAGCTTTGCGAGCGTGACGACCTCGACCTGATTTATATTTGTACGCCCTGGAATCTTCATACGCCCATGGCAGTATATGCGATGGAACATGGCAAACATGCGGTAACCGAAATACCGGCTGCGACTACTGTAAGTGATTGCTGGAAGCTGGTTGAAACTTCCGAGCGCACTACGAAGCATTGCATGATGCTAGAAAACTGTTGCTATGATTTCTTCGAGTTGCTTACTCTAAACATGGCGCGTCAGGGATATTTCGGTGAAATTGTTCATGTGGAAGGCGCTTATATTCACGACATTTTTGATTCTCTTTTTGAAAAAGACAAAAGATTTGACCTCTGGCGGCTCCGGGAAAATCAGCGTAACGGAAATTTGTATCCAACTCACGGACTAGGCCCGATCGCGCAGATTCTTGACATTAACCGGGGTGACAAGATGGATTACCTGGTTTCTATGAGTAGCAATGATTTTATGATACAAAATAAAATCAACCAGCTAGCCGCGACCGACCCGGATTTCAAGCAGTTTGTAGGTAAAAGCTTTCGGGGAAATATGAATACCACGACAATAAAGACGAGCAAAGGCAGGACAATCATGTTACAGCATGATGTGTCTTCGCCACGACCGTACTCACGTTTACATTTAATCAGCGGCACAAAAGGAGCAGCGCAAAAGTATCCACTGCCGGAAGATGGTACGGAAGGAAGAATCTCGCACGGCCACGAGTGGGTCAGTACAGCCGAATTCAAAGAACTGGAAAAGAAATACCAGCCCGAAATTGTCAAAAGAATCGGCGAGCTGGCAAAAAAAGTAGGCGGTCATGGGGGGATGGATTTCCTGATGGATTGGCGATTAATTGATTGTCTCCGGAATGGCTTACCGCTGGATCAGGACGTATATGATGCGGCGTCATGGAGTGTGATCTCCTCACTAAGTGAGTGGTCGGTGGCTAATAAATCCAATTCTATTGAGGTGCCGGACTTCACAAATGGCGCTTGGAAAAAGAATAAGCCAGTTGACATTGCATTGAAAGAGGGAGGAAACACGGGCGTAAAATCATAATTAATTCAAATGAAGATTGTAATTTCTGAAAGTAAGGAGGAACTGGGACAATCCGCCGGGGCTTATGCGGCTCAGCTGATCAACGATACCATCCTGGAAAAAGGGCATGCAAATGTTATCCTGGCGACAGGAACCAGCCAATTTGAAACATTGAGCAGGCTGATAGCGGACGAAAGCATTGATTGGAGCAAGGTGACGATGTTTCACTTGGATGAATACATTGGTTTACCGCTGAGCCACCCCGCCAGTTTTAGGAAATATCTTAAAGAGCGTTTCCTGGAAAAAGTCGCGCCGTTGCATGCCAGCTACCTTATTAATGGTGAAGTTGATCCTGAGGTTGAAATAGCGAAATTAAACCAGACGATTTCCGATCATCCGATTGACGTTGCATTGGTAGGAGTGGGGGAAAATGGACATCTGGCATTCAATGATCCGCCGGCTGATTTCTCGACGGAGCAACCCTATCTGATCGTTAATCTCGATGAACCCTGCCGCAGACAGCAGATGGGCGAGGGCTGGTTTGCTTCGCTGGACGAAGTTCCGTTGCAGGCTATCAGCATGTCTGTGCGGCAAATTATGAAATCGCAGCACATTATCTGCTCGGTGCCCGATAAGCGCAAAGCTGTTGCAGTGAAAAATAGCCTTGAAAATAATGTTAGCAATATTTTTCCCGCCAGCATTCTTCAGAAACATGCCAATTGCACTTTTTTCCTGGATAAAGATTCAGCCAGCCTCTTGCTGGAAAGAGAAATCGGGATCAGTAACTAGTCAAACCAAATTCCGTTCAGCACTTTCAACCCGCCGTAATGTCATGGAAGCACCTTTAATAGCAGTTCAACCCCAAAATCGCCAGGCAGTATCATCTACCCGACTTGCTTCTATTGATGCACTCCGCGGCTTCGATATGCTGATGATTTCCGGCGGCGGCGCATTTATTTTTTTGCTGGGTGGAAAAACCGGTATTCCACTCATTGATTGGATCGCTGCGCAGTTTGAACACCCACCCTGGCACGGGTTTACTTTTTTTGATTTCATTTTTCCGCTTTTTCTTTTTCTGGCGGGCACGTCCATGACATTCAGCATCAATGCCGGGCTTGCAAAAGGAATCAGTCAGGCGGAACTCAGAGGCAAGATTTTCAAGCGAATGCTGATCCTGATCGCGCTGGGTATCCTCGACAAAAATGCGCCGATCGATATTTTTGATCCTGCCCACATCCGGTACGGCAGCGTGCTGGGACGTATCGGACTTGCCACTTTCATCGGCGCGGTTCTCTACATGAAATGTTCCTGGAATCAGCGTCTGGGCATTGCACTGGGTATTTTATTTCTTTATTATCTAACATTGATACTGGTTCCTGTACCTGGTTTCGGCTCCGGTGATCTGTCTTTTGAAGGTAACCTGGTAGGCTGGTTTGATAGAAACTTTATGCCTGGAAAACTCAAACAGGACACTTACGACGAGCTGGCGCTACTTACACAGTTTCCGGCAATATGTTTGACTTTATTTGGAACATTAGCAGGAGATCTTTTACAAAAGCCAATTTCACCAGAGAAAAAATCAGGACAAATGTTACTACTCGGGGTGGCTGGCATCGCGGCCGGGATCCTGTGGAATTTTATTTTTCCAATCAATAAACACCTTTGGTCGAGCTCATTTATCATGCTTACCGGAGGCATGGCTTTTACCTTACTGACAATTTTTTACTTCATCATCGATGTGAAAGGATACCAGCGATGGTCATTCTTTTTCAGGGTAATTGGGATGAATTCTTTGGTTATTTACCTCGCTGTCAGATTTATAGATTTTAATCATTCTTCCGAGTTGCTTTTCGAGGGTTTTTATAAATATGCGCCTGAGAAATGGCATGAAGTGTTCAATGCTTTGGGCGGTTTTGTACTCGTCTGGCTTTTTCTATATGTCCTTTACCGGAATAAAATCTTTGTGAAAGTTTAAGATATGAATGCTGAACATGAAGATTTTAGCGAAAAAATTGAGCGGAGAACATTTTTGAAAGCAGCCGCACTGGTTCCCGTTTTTTCGGCATTAAATAGTCAACCCATTTTGAATAGTATGTCTACTGATACGGAAAATGCGCAGCTTATGACATCTGAAAAAAGTTTGATTGGTAATTACGGTCCCTGGGCCGCATCTTTAATGCCGAAAATTCCGCCACTCTCTTTCAGAAATGAAAATCAGAAAGACCTGGCTGCCTGGAAAAAAGCGGCATTTACCAAAACAACCGAAATGATCGCTAGTCCGCCGAAAAACAAATTGCCAGAGGTAAAGACGATCAAAAAGTATGTTTACGACGGCCTGGAAATTGAAGAACTGAGCTGGCAGCTGCCTTACGGGCGACCTACAAATGCCGTTTTATTAAAACCACGGGGTACGAAAGGGACATTACCCGCAATTTTAGGCTTGCACGACCATGCCGGGAAAAAATATTTTGGATACCGAAAAATTGTAAAAACCTCCGACGACCAGCATCCGCTTTTGAAAGAACATCAGGAAACGGATTACGGCGGCAAAGCGTGGGCCAATGAAGTTGCGAAGCGTGGCTATGTGGTGCTCGTGCATGATGCATTTGCGTTTGGGAGTCGCCGGGTCTTTTATGAAGATGTTAAAGGTTTGGACTGGGGAACCGTCAATACCGCTGGAAAAAGCGACCTTGATCCGGAGAAAACGGAAAATATTGAGGCCTATAACGCCTGGTCTTCGGAGCATGAGCATGTTATGTCAAAATCGCTTTTTTGTGCGGGTACCACCTGGCCGGGCGTTTTTCTTTCCGAGGATCAAACCGCATTGGATATTTTGAGCAACCGTAAAGACGTTGATCCGAACCGGATCGGCTGCGGCGGATTGTCGGGTGGGGGACTGAGGACAGTTTATCTGGCGGGTATGGACGAGCGGGTTAAATGTGCGGTTTGTGTTGGATTTATGACGACTTGGAATGATCTAATTTTGAATAAATCGTTCAACCATACCTGGATGACTTACACGCCGCTGCTGCCCCAATATCTCGATTTTCCGGAAATCATCGGTTTAAGGGTGCCGCTACCAACATTGGTTTTAAACAACAACCAGGACGAACTGTATACATTATCCGAGATGAAAAAGGCGGATAATATTCTGACTGAGGTATTTAAAAAGGCGAATGCGTCGGATAAGTATCAGGCCAGATTTTACGACGGGCCTCACAAGTTTGATCTTCAAATGCAGCAGGACGCATTTGCGTGGTTTGATAAGTGGCTATAAAAAGCCTAACATTATAGCCAATTAATGTCGGAAACCGTTTTGCCAAGATATTTTCCATATTTCCGGGCAGCTACTTCGAATGAATGTTTTTTGGCTTGACTTACTTTTTCAAATGCCGAAAAATCGATTTGGACAGCGTCTTTTTTGATCGTCCTTTTCCAGGTACCTCTTACTTTCCCGCCAATAATGATCGTCGGCATGAACATTCCGTTGTTACCAGGGACGATTTTTTGTGAATGGTCCCGATGCAAGATCAGCGACCTGTCGGTGTAGCCCAGCATATATTCGTCAAAGCCAAGGAGCATAAAAACGGCATCTGATTTAACACGATCGGGCAGCTCCGGCGAATACCAGTAAATTTTCCCCACCATTTCACTGGATTGTAATTTCCCTGAAATACTGTTCAGCGCAAGTTTGGCGTCGGTGATTTTCAATCCCGTCCACCAGATAAAATCCTGGATTGTAGCTGGTCCGTGGCTAGTAAAATAGCGCAAAGCCAGCTCGGCTAGCGCCTCCTCCCCTTCGAGATTTCGTGATTTTGTCACCCACTCGTCTAGCAGTGTATAAGTGGCCTGCTTCTCATTATGCAACCCGTGACAGATAACCTGCTTCTGCGCGAGGTAGTTAATGATGTGAATTCCCCGCTGGTCACTCGTTTTGATTCCATGGTCTTCCCAAATCTTGAAGACCTCGGAGCGCATCAGTTGCTTTCCGCCTTCCAGTGCCGGGACCAGCAATTTTTCACTTTTTGCAAACACTTTTTCATCCAGTGAAAGCTGACGGTTTCGGCCAGCCATGCCGGAAATGATACGAGGCGTCAGCAATTTCAAAATCCAGTGGACGTCCTCCGACGCTACAAAATGCAATGTGCCGCGCATCGGCCAGGTGCGCACGATCGATTTCGAAGCCAATGCTTTGTCAATGTCCGAATCTTTGATACCCTGCAGCCGCAAGCCGATCGACCATCGCGCGCCGGTATAGTCCTGCGCCTGCATCGCGCCGAGCCAGGAAACTACCTCTTCCGGAGATTTGACGCGCGCGTCGGAAATCAGCTGGTTTTGAAGCCGGAGATGGATAATGTCATGGATGGTCATGGTTTCAAATAGACTTCCGCCCAGCGCAGGTCTTCGGGCGTGGTGATTTTGATGTTTTCATAACTGCCTTCAATCAAATGAATGGCATAACCAGATGCTTCCAAAACGCTAGCGCAATCGGTGAATGTTGGCTGGTAACCAGCTGAAAATGATTGGCGCATCCAGTCCAGGCGGAATGTTTGCGGTGTCTGAATGAGCCGGAATGTTTCACGGTTGAGCGCATTATTCGTATCATTTTCACCAACCTGCCTGATCGAATCTTTCAAAGGCACACTCACCACTGCCGCACCGAATTCAGCGGCTTTCAGAAAACTTTCAGCAATAATATCCTTCGAAATAATCGGTCTTACTCCATCGTGAACTGCAACAAGACCGTCATTATCAGCGACTTGCTGCAAACCATTTTTCACAGAATGAAATCGTGTCTCGCCACCTTCAACAAGTTGATACGTTTCCGAAAATTGACGCCGATCGCATAATTCCTGCCAGAAATCGAACTGATTTTTGGGCAGGACCACAATGATATTCAGTTGCGCAGAATAATTTCTGAATGCACGGATCGTGTACATCAGCACGGGAATTCCGTGGATGGGCAAGAATTGTTTCGGAATGTCACTTTTCATCCGGCTCCCGCTCCCGCCCGCAACAATGATCACATGTTCCTGCATCATTTAAAGTCTGGTTAAAAAAATGGTCATTTACGCATCAGGAGTGAATCCTTAAACATAAATGACCAAAAAAATGGGTTGAACAAATGCTATACGATCAGCATTGCGTCACCGTAAGTGAAGAATTTATACTTTTCTTTAATCGCCATTTCGTAGGCTTTCATTACCAGATCAAAACCTCCGAAGGCGCAGGCCGACATCAAAAGAATCGACTCGGGAAGCTGGAAGTTGGAAAGCAATGCGTTGGCGATTTTGAAATCATAAGGAGGAAAAACAAATTTGTCCGTCCAGCCTTCCACCGCCTTCAAATGTCCGCTGGCCGATACCGACGATTCGATGGCTTTCAGAGACGTAGTACCTACGGCGCAAACGCGTTTTTTACCATCAATAGCCGCATTGACAATGCTGGCGCTGGCTTGTGTGATGCGGTAATTTTCCGAATCCGTTTTGTGTTTCGTCAAATCTTCCACATCCACGGTGCGGAATGTACCAAGACCTACGTGCAATGTTACCGGCGCGAAACTAACTCCTTTGATTTCAAGGCGTTTCATGATCGCTTTTGTAAAGTGCATACCCGCAGTGGGAGCGGCTACGGCACCTACGTGCTCGGCAAAAATGGTTTGAAAACGTTCACGGTCGGAAGTTTCCACTTTACGACGGGAAATGATTTCGGGAGGAAGCGGGGTTTCACCCAGCTCGTCCACAAGCTTCATAAAAGCGTCATTATCACCATCATATAAGAAGCGGATTGTACGTCCACGGGAAGTTGTGTTATCAATTACCTCTGCAACCAGGTCGCTGTCGCCAAAATATAATTTGTTACCGACGCGGATTTTGCGAGCAGGATCCACCAATACGTCCCAAAGACGCATTTCACGGTTGAGCTCACGGAGCAAAAAAACTTCAATTTTAGCACCGGTTTTCTCTTTTTGGCCGTACAGACGAGCCGGGAAAACTTTGGTATCATTGATGGCCATCACATCACCGTCGCCAAAATAATTGATCAGATCGGCAAAGGTTTTATGTTCAATTTCCCCGGTTTTACGATGTACGACCATTAAACGGGACTCGCCGCGGTCGGAAGGATGAAGTGCAATGAGACTTTGAGGGAGATCAAACTTAAATTCGGATAGCTTCATAGCGGGAAATCTTGGAATATCTTAGTCGTAGGAAATAAGTGTTGGGAGTGGTCATTCGAACCTAATCATCAAAGAAAAATTGACTTTCAGAATACTTGCAAATGATTCCCAAAATGCATTTATTTTAGTAATTCAGCATTACCAAAATTTAAGACCGCAAAAGTAGACATTTTTATCCGAAAATCCAATAAGCCGAAATGCTAGCGCAACCGAAGCCGCCGATCCTTCCACTGAGACACAGAAGTTGCCTTCGCCTCATTTTGAATCACTTCTGCGCCCGCCGGATTCTTTAAAACAAAGCCGGAAATCAACGCAGCAAGTGCATCCGCATCCTGGTCAGGTATTGGTTTTATCATATCCGGATGGAAATGTTTGGTTACAAAATTGGTATCGAAATTTCCTGAGACAAACGCCGGGTGCGTCATCACAAACCTGCAAAACGGCAGCGTCGTCTGCACGCCGGAAATCTGGTACTCGTCGATAGCCCTTATCATTTTCGCAATCGCCTCATCCCGCGTCTCGCCGTACGTGATCAGTTTGGAGATCATCGGATCGTAATAAATCGGGATATCCATACCCTGTTCAAAGCCGTCATCCACCCGCACACCGTTTCCATCGGGTTTTACATAAGTATGCAGTTTACCAACGTCGGGTAGAAATCCGTTTGCAGCATCCTCCGCATATACCCTTATTTCAATTGAATGTCCTTTGATAGAAAGATCTTCCTGCCGGATCGTAATCGGCTCACCTTCTGCGATGCGGATCATTTGTTTGACCAGATCTACGCCCGTAATCTGCTCAGTAACAGGATGCTCCACTTGCAGCCGGGTATTCATTTCCAAAAAATAAAAGTTCTGATTTTCATCCAGAATAAATTCCACGGTACCTGCGCCATAATATCCGCACGACCGCGCCACGTCTACCGCACACCGGCCCATTTCTTTGCGAATACCGGCCGTGATGGAAATAGAAGGTGCTTCTTCGACGACTTTCTGATGTCGGCGCTGGATAGAACATTCCCTTTCAAAAAGATGGATAATGTTGCCATGCTGGTCTCCCAAAACTTGTATTTCAATGTGTTTGGGAGAAGTAATGTATTTTTCAATGAAAACCGAGCCGTCGCCGAAAGACGATTGCGCCTCGCTGACCGCCCGGTCCATTTGTTCGTCAAATGTACTTTCCTCTTCCACCACCCGCATGCCCTTTCCGCCGCCACCGGCACTGGCTTTGATCAAAATCGGGTAGCCGATCGCTGAGGCGATTTTTTTTGCTTCGTCCCGGTCCTGGATCGCCGAGGCGGTGCCGGGCACCATCGGAATGTTGTAGGCAGCTGCGGCTTGCTTGGCGGCCAGCTTA
Source organism: Dyadobacter luticola (assembly GCF_005860805.1). Classification (GTDB taxonomy): domain Bacteria; phylum Bacteroidota; class Bacteroidia; order Cytophagales; family Spirosomataceae; genus Dyadobacter; species Dyadobacter luticola. The sequence continues at coordinate 10,272 of NZ_VCEJ01000005.1, forward strand.
CTGCCCATGATCTCGATCGCTTCCGGCGACGGGCCGATGAAAATGAGCCCCGCTTCCTTCACGCTTTTTGCAAACCCGGCATTTTCAGACAAAAAACCGTAACCCGGATGGATCGCATCCACATTCAGCTGGCGGCATACTTTCAGGATTTTAGCAACATTCAGGTATGACTCAGAGGAAGGCGCAGGTCCGATGCACACGGCCTCGTCGGCATAGCGTACGTGCGGTGACCGCCGGTCGGCTTCACTAAAAACCGCAACCGTTTTAATGTTCATTTCGCGGGCGGTGCGCATGATCCGTAAAGCTATTTCGCCCCGGTTTGCTACAAGTATTTTTTTAATTGAAGGCATGAAAGAATGTCACTGATTGGTGTAGAATGCCGGATTTTAGTCCAGATAAAAAGCCGCAGACTTTATTATTTTACTAATTTACAAACCAGCCCTTCCTGCGCGAAGTATCAATACTAAGCGTAAAATTTTTTATTTTTGCATTTATCTAACATTTGTAAATCATTGTTACCCACATTAAATAGAAGAGAGTGGATATTTTCGAGAAACTGCGCAATAACTCCGGCCCGATAGGAACTCCGGCTAAAATGCTGAATAGCCATCATTATTTTTCATTCCCGATGCTGGAAGGAGAGCTGGGGCCGCGCATGAGGTTTATGGGACGTGAGGTGTTGAACTGGAGTCTGAATAATTACCTGGGGCTTGCCAATCACCCAGAAGTACGTCAGGCGGATGCGGAAGCGGCTGCCAAGTGGGGGCTGGCTTATCCGATGGGCGCCCGCATGATGTCGGGAAATTCGACCCTGCATGAGGTTTTTGAAAAAGAGCTGGCAGAGTTTGTTGGTAAAAAAGACGCCTTTTTGCTCAATTACGGCTATCAGGGCATTATGTCCGCCATAGAATGTCTCTGCGACCACCGCGATGTAATCGTATATGACGCCGAATCCCACGCTTGTCTGATCGATGGAATCCGTTTGCACAAAGCGAAAATGGGGGAGTATTACAAGTTCAACCATAATGATATGGTGAGCCTGGAAAAAAACCTGATCCGGGCGACGAAACTTGCGAACGAAAAAGGCGGAGGCGTGCTGGTGATCACAGAAGGTGTATTTGGCATGTCGGGCAAGGTAGGTGATCTGAAAGCGATCGTTGAGCTGAAAAAGAAATATGAATTCCGCCTGATGGTGGACGATGCGCACGGTTTTGGAACTATGGGCGAGACTGGCGCCGGGGTAGGTGAAATGCTGGGCGTGCAGAAAGAAGTGGATCTTTATTTCTCCACTTTTGCTAAATCCATGGCAGCTATCGGAGCATTTATCGCTTCCGATGATCCCGAAATCATTATGTTCCTGAAATATAACATGCGCTCACAAACCTACGCGAAGGCGCTTCCGATGCCATACGTGGAAGGTTGCCGCAAACGGCTGGAAATGGTGAAGAGCATGCCGGAACTTCGTGCCAAGCTTTGGGAGAATGTAAAGGCCATGCAAGATGGTCTGCGCGGACGCGGTTTCAACATTGGTGAAACCGAATCGCCGGTAACACCTGTTTTTCTTCACAGTGAAGGTGGTGTACCCGAGGTTACGAGAATGGTGAGGGACCTTCGTGAAAACATGGGTGTTTTCTGCTCGATCGTGGTTTACCCGGTTGTTCCAAAAGGCCAGATCATGCTCCGGATCATCCCGACGGCGGCGCATACACTGGAAGATGTGGAATATACATTGAACGCATTTACTACCCTCGCGGACAAATTAAAGAACCGCGTTTACCAAATCGACGACGTTCAGGAAGTGGTATAATAAGTAGAAATACGCATTATTTGCAAAAGGAGGGCATTTTCAAAAAATGTCCTCCTTTTTTATTGGTTGTTTAAGCAAATTTCTAAATCGTATAACTTATTGATTAGCAAGTATTTATCCGTTTGCAAGTAAATAATTGTATTTTAGGAGTGTTTTTTTTTGTTTTTTGGGTTGCTAAAATATTTTTAATTGTTAAATTTCGGTCATAACATGCGTTTTTAGCGCATTTGAGGCATTTTTCAACTAAAAAACTAAAGAAAACATGGCAAGATTTGATGAAGTAAAAGATTTGATCCTTTCGCTTGAGGGCGACTTCGATAAGTTCTATTCAAAAGGTAATCAAGCAGCAGGAACACGTGTACGTAAAGGTATGCAGGACCTTAAAACGTTAGCTCAGGATATTCGCTCAGAAGTTCAGAACAAAAAGAACACAGGCGAGTAATAAGAAGCACACAAAAAATTTTTGGGGACGGATCGCAAATCCGTCCCCATTTTTTTTAGAATTTCTCTTTGTTGATCATTGTGGCCACTCCCCGCGTCGTCACTTTGTTGGTCGTGACATCCACAAGCTCGGTGGAAATATCGGCAGAATGCTTCTCTGCATTGATTGCCAGGATTTTGAAAACAGCTTTATAATCGGTTTCTACGAACATAGGCCTTAAAAATTCCAGCGTTTGCTTTACATAAATCGATCCGTAACCCGGAAACTGCGTCCCCAGTACTTTCGTGAATACCGTAGCGCCTAACATTCCGTGAATGATGGGGCGCTTGAATGATGTCGTGGCCGCATATTCGGCGTCGAGGTGGATCGGGTTGTTGTCGCCGGTCAGGTCAGCGAAACTTTGCACTTCACTTTGGGTAAACCGGAATGCGTACTCAAATGTCGCATCGACAGTAGCTTCTATTTGCATAAGGATGAGGTTTTAAAACAAAGGAAGCCGCCCACCCGGACGACTTCCTTTATTCTATATATATGGATTTTATTCTTCGGTTTCTTCTGCCAGAACGATGATGCCATCAGCTTCTCCATCCGTCACTTTCGGCGCCTTGGCATTGTTACGCTTATCTTTAAACTTCTTAACCTGCATTTTTAACGTATCTACCGCGAGATCAGTCGCTTCTTCAAATGTAGTCCCCTGCTCTCTCACGAACATGGTACCACCGGGCACATATAATTTTACTTCAAGTAACTTCGTATGCGCCTTGGCATTTTCACTTTTATCGAGCTTAAGGAATACCTCCCCACTAGTGATGCGATCATAAAATGTGTCCAGTTTATCTAGTTTCTGCTGAATAAAATTCAGGAGTTTGGGATCGGCATCAAAATGAATTGCTTGCATCTGCAGTCTCATAAGCACATTGTTTTAAGGTAAAACATAATTCTAAACCGCAACTTACAATATTTATGCCCAGGCCAGATCGTACTTGGAATCCTTATATAAATAACAATTCCGAAGCAGCTGACAGGGGCAGTTCTTGCTGCTACGGTAAATTAAATAAAGAGAAATATTAACCTAATGTCAAGTAAATCGAATTGTTTTTACACACATTTGTCGCACTTCCTCCTATATCACGCTGTCGTTTATGCTTCTTCCAGTAGTGTCCTGAAAGACACATATTTTCCGTTAAAAAGTTCGTGGTGACGCTCCTGAAAATCAGCCTGATAGCCGGTTTGATAAGCCAGAAAATCCTCCATCGTCAGGAAGGAAAATTGCGTAGTATAAGTCGAGCCTTCGTTGTCAATTTCGGTTAAAAGTCTCAGTAATTTACATTCGTTCGGGATACCTGTTTCGAGGATCGCGGGAATGTGGATTTGTTTCATATAATGCAGCCAATCCTTCTCAGCATCGTAGCTAATGTTGACTGTAATGTTGTAGATGATCATTTTACGCGTGTTGATTTTACTGTCGGGACAAATATCCGGTTAATATTTCAGATTCGGCCGAAACTTTCCAAAGCTGTCTTGGGCGGCGGTAGAATGCGCCTTACATTTGCATGCTTGTATATATTCACCATAATTTTATCCGATATGAATATTCTTTTGCGTGCCCACTCCGGTCTCCGGTATGTTGTTCTGGCACTTTTGATTGCGGCTATTTTTGCGGCTTACTCCAACTGGCAGAAAGGCAAAGATGGCGACAGCAAATTGTATCTTTTTGCCATGATCGCCACGCATACCCAGCTGCTGATCGGGCTGATCCTGTATTTCATGAGCCCCAAAGTAAATTTCAGTGAATTGAAAGTGCCGGTTTTCAGATTTTATTCCATCGAGCACGTGCTGATGATGGTGATCGCAATCGTCCTGATCACCATCGGAAGGTCAAGATCCAAGAAGTTGTATGGCGCAGACAAGCACCGGACAGTGCTTTACTTTTACGCGATGGCGTTGATTATCATTCTCGTAGCGATTCCCTGGCCTTTCAGGAATCTGGGAGCAGCCTGGTTTTAAAATATCCGCTGCCGGTTTTCGATCCATGTTCGGAAGCCGGCAGTTTTCTTTTTAGCTGAATAAGTCGCTGGATAAGTAACGGTCGCCACGGTCGCAGACGATGAAAACGATCACACCCTCGGTCAGCTCTTTGGCCAGTTCCACAGCCGCCCAGGCCGCGCCGCCACTGCTCATACCGGCAAAAATCGCCTCTTCCCTAGCCAGCTTCCGCGTCGTCATCGTCGCATTTTCCTGCGAAACTTCTATCACACGGTCCACGCGCTCTTTTTCGAAAATTTTTGGGAGATATTCCGTCGGCCATTTGCGGATACCCGGAATGCTCGATCCGTCATTCGGCTGGCAGCCAACGATTTGAATGTTGTTATTCTGTTCTTTCAAAAAGCGTGATACTCCCATAATGGTACCCGTAGTGCCCATTGAAGAAACAAAATGCGTGACTTTCTGATGGGTATCTCTGAAAATTTCAGGGCCGGTTGTCCGGTAATGTGCTTTCCAGTTGTCGGGATTGGCAAACTGGTTTAACATAAAATATTCTCCACCTGCCGCTCTTTCATCTGCATAATCCCGCGCACTTTCCATGGTTTCGGTCAAAATCACTTTTGCACCATACGCTTCCATCGTCAGCACCCGCTCCTTGGTGGAGCTCTGCGGCATAATGAGCTCAATGTCAATGTCAAACAACCGGGCAATCATCGCCAGGGCAATACCTGTATTTCCACTCGTCGCCTCGATCAGCTTCATCCCCGGCTTGATCTCGCCCCGCTCCAAAGCGCCCTTGATCATGCTGTAAGCCGCGCGGTCTTTCACACTTCCGCCAGGATTATTACCTTCCAGCTTTCCATAAATCTGTACTCTGGGATTGGGATTGAGTTTTTTTAATTCGACAAGCGGCGTATTACCGACCAGATCAAGCAGTGAGGACATTGGACATTAATTCTTGTTGCAGGGATTTAACACCAGAAAAGTGCGAATAGTTACTCTACTCAACTGGTAGGCTGCAAATATATAGGTTAATTACTTTGTCGAAGTAAAAAACGTCAATGTACCCGCCAGAAACGTCACGATCGAAGACGGGTGGTCACCGCCGGGAACCGTGATCAGCTGCACATCCGCTGCGCCCGCACCTTTCATATAGTCGTAGGCATTTTTTGAATTAAAATAAAAAACCAGCTTATCGGCATCTCCATGGAAGAGTCGCGTAGGGGTTTTGGGCTTGAATTTATACACATCATTATCCCCGATCGCATCTACAAAACCTTTGTCTGCGCCACTATTTAATGCGGTTTTGAACGAATCATTCAGGATGGTATTGAAACTCTGATTGATTGGAATGTTGAAACTCGCATTCGTGACAGCGGTTGCAAAAGGCTCTTTGAAGTAATAGGAAGCCGGTTTATTTAACTTATAAATCCGGTCGTAAGTCAATAAAACCCAGAGATAGAGCTGATTGTAAGAAGAAATCCCATGCGTCGGGCTGTTGATAATGTATTCCATAAAAGCCGTTTTATCATAAGCACCTGCGCCGCAGCTCGACGCCCGCAGGTTAAATTCAGTCGAAGCCTCTTCCTCAATTTTCCTTTGCAAACTCATCGTCGCATATCCGCCTTCCGAGTAACCGGCCACGTACAATTTTTCATCCCACTTCACGGCCGTTTGTTTCTTCAAAAATTCCTTCGCAGCCCGCAGCATATCCAATGTAGAGGAAGCAAGGCTTGCGCGGTGCTCATAGGGATGCGGCAAATCTTTGGAAGCGCCGTAACCAATGTAGTCCGGATAAGCGATAATGTAGCCCATCGCGCCAAATAAAGAGCCGAAAGAAGCCGCTTCGGAATCATCGCTGAAATTGGAAGGCGCCGAGGCATCATTGCGGATAGTACCATGCTGTACGCTGATCATCGAAATCGGCTGGTCGGTAGCAGGCAGAATTAAAGCACCGGATGCTACGATATCAGTACCGTCTGTATTTTTTGTATTGTAAGTAATCTTGTACACCTTCACGCCATTTCGCACATAAGCTGCCAGCAGCGGGTTTAATGCGTTGGCTTTCTGAGTAATATCTTCTTTTGAAAGCTCTTTGATGACGCTGCTTTCTTTGAGATACTTGTCTTCCTCAACCGGTTCAACCGGAGTTGGATTATCCGTTTTACAGGCATTGAAGACAGAAATGCTCCAAAAAAGCAGGAAGAAGTATTTTTTTAAATGAGAAAGGGAAGTAAATTTTTGCATAGGATCAAAATAAACAAGTCAGCGTTCCAGGATACATAACGAACGCTGACCTGTTTTCGATTGCGGTTTGAAATTATTTATTGCCTAAATTTTACTCATATACCAATTGATCATCCGCGCGGTGGCATCCGGCCGCTCCACCATCCCCATGTGCCCGGCCTCGGCGAGAATAAATGGATAACTCTGCTTCGGAAACTCGGAGAGACCGATCAAACTTTCAAAAGGTATGAGTTTGTCCTGCATACCGATGATAAAGAGTACCGGAAAAGGTAATGTTTGCAAAACGGCCGTCCGGTCGGGGCGGTTGCGCATGGCCATCATTCCTGCAATCAGCGCATCGGCCGGAAGCTTGCTGTACTGCGCAATATGTGCCGGAAGCTTATCTGGGTAGAGTTCTTTAAACCGGTCCCCATACATATTGGCAGCGGTATTTTTGATAAAAGATGCACTTCCGTGATTTCTCAGCAGCTCCGCCATTTTGTTGCGCTGCTCCTTTTTGGCTTCGTCGTCGGCGTAGGCTGTGGAGTGAAAAAGGCCGAAGCCTTCCAGCATATCCGGGTATTTTTCTGCAAATGCCAGCGCAATGTATCCGCCCATCGAGTGGCCGATCAGGGTGAATTTATGAATGTTGGCATTCGTCAGAAGGCGGTGCAGTTCGTCGGCATAATCTTCAATCGACTGGCAGTTGGTGAAGAGTGAAAGGTTGGGCCGGATGATGGTAAAGTACTCATTCAGAGCCGCGTCGAGGCTATCCCAAATCGTATCATCTACGCCATGCCCATGTAGCAGGACTAATGTTTTCCGGTGTAAATTCATATATTTTCGCTTTCAAAGTTGAGAACTTGTTCGGCTAAATATACATAAACCTGCTGCCAGTTGGGCGCTAACCGGCAACTTTCGCCATTTCTTCTTCCCGCAATGCACGCCGCAGAATCTTGCCAACATTGGTTTTCGGCAACTCACTTCTGAACTCGATTTTACGCGGAATTTTGTACCCTGTCAGGTTTTCCCTGCAAAATGCTTTAATGTCGTCCTCTGTCAGCGCCGGGTCTTTTTTGACCACATATATCTTCACCATTTCACCCGATTTTTCGTCAGGGATACCTACACAGGCAACTTCCAGTACACCCGGGCATTGTGCCACAACATCCTCAATTTCATTAGGATAAACATTAAAACCGGAAACTAGTATCATATCCTTTTTCCGGTCGACGATCTTGAAAAAACCGTCCGGGTCTTCAATCCCGATATCCCCGGTTTTGAACCACCTGCCATTTTCATCTTCCAGAATCACCTTCACCGTTTCATCCGGACGATTGTAATATCCCAGCATGATCTGCGGGCCTTTCGCACAAATTTCACCGCGCTCGCCTACCGGTGCCCAGGTATTATCTTCACTCAAAATCCGCATTTCGGTACTTGGAAATGGCAAACCAATTGTCCCCGGCTTATGCTTTCCATCCAAAGGATTAACCGACAACACCGGCGAAGTTTCCGAAAGTCCGTAACCTTCCACGAGCGGGCAGCCAGTCACTTTTTCCCAGCGCTCGGCCACTACTTTTTGCAAAGCCATACCACCGGCGATCGTGATTTTCAGATCGGTAAAATCGATGGAAGCAAAATCAGCATTGTTTAGCAACCCATTAAAAAGCGTATTCAGCCCGGGGAAAATGTTGAACCTGAATTTTTTAAGCTCTTTTACAAATGCTGGAATGTCTTTCGGATTGGTGATTAAAATATTCAATGCACCCCATTTGATCCCGCACAAACCATTGATCGTCATCGCAAAAACATGATAAAGCGGCAATGCTGCCACCAGTGTAAGCTGCCCGGACGTTTCTGAAATCCGCATCTTGGACATCAGCCACTCGTTGATACCCTCTACATTCGCGATCAGGTTTCGATGCGTCAACATGGCACCTTTTGATACTCCCGTAGTTCCGCCGGTATATTGGATAAATGCGGTGTCAATTGCCGAAACTTTCGGCCGCTTATAAGTAAGTCCCGCGCCCTTCGATAATGCTGAGCCGAAACTCACCGCATCCTGCAAATGATAAGCCGGGACCATTTTCTTTACATATCTGACCACCGAGTTGACAATCAGCTTTTTAGGAAAACCCAGCATATCGCCAATCTGCGTGACGATGACGTGCTTAATGTTCGTATCTGCAATGATTTTTTCAAGATGAAAGGCAAAGTTGGCGAGGATCACGATCGCCTTCGCGCCGGAGTCCTTAAACTGGTGAACCATTTCCCGCGGCGTATAAAGCGGATTGGTATTCACAATCACCAGTCCTGCCCGCAGCGCACCCATCATGACGATCGGGTATTGAAGTAAATTCGGCATTTGAATCGCAATCCGGTCGCCTTGCTGCAAGCCAATACTTTGCAGGTAAGCCGCAAAATGTTCGGACAATTTCCCTACCTCGCCGAATGTAATCTCTTTTCCCATGTTGGTATAGGCAGCCTTATCCGCATTGTCCTTGAAGCTGATTTCCATCATTTCGAGAAGTGATGAATACGCTTCGGGATTGATTTCGTAGGGAATCCCTTCCGGGTAATTTTTAAGCCAGGGAAAAGTCTCCTTTGTTACTGAGGCCATATTTCAAGGGTTTCCAGGGTACGGACTGATTGTTTTTCAGAAAATCAATATAATCATTTAAGACAAAAGATTATCAAACAAATGCAATTACTTTCTGACCATAACATTACTTCAAATGCGGATGAAGAGGCTACCACTATCGCCGCGTAACTTCCCAGCGCCAGAGCTGCCCGTCTTCGGGATCGTTCACATCCACGGTTTGCGCAAATCCCAACTTCTCCAAAATTTTGGCGGAAGCATTTTCCTCGGCCAGGGTATGCGCCCAAACCCTTTTTACAATGCTATGGCTAAATGCGTGATCGAGAAGGCCTTTCGCGGTTTCGGTACCCAAGCCTTTTTGTCTGTGTGAAGGAATAATTTCATAGCCGATCTCTACCATTCCGTTTGCATCCGGCTCGCCTTTGTAGCCGCAGGAGCCGATCAGCAGGTTATCAGGAATGTAAATGATCAGATATACCCACCAGTCGCGCAGAGGAGGATGGGCTTTCCAGCGATGGTAGGAAGGGGTGAAAGTATCGCGGAATTCGGTCCACTTTTTCGGGACATTGACGCCCATGACGCGGGCCAGCGTATTATTTCCCATGCGGATCGCGTCATAAAGCGTGTCGTCGCAGGGGACAATTCTTAAATGGGGGGTTACTATCATAAAAAGCGATAAGTGCCCCCCAATTTAAGAAACTATGAATTGTTTTCGTCAAAGCGATCGGTAATTGCTTTGCGGATCGCCTGGTGTGGCCGCATGCCCGAGCTTTTCGCTCTTGGAACTTGTCGGTCGGCAGAAGCATTGGATTTAGCGCGTAATGCCAGGTTGGAAACTGTCAGGTGACTGTCGCGCCACGAATCGTATTCTTCCTCGGTCATCACGTCGCGGCTCACTTTTCCGTGTGCATAGCCGTCGCCGAAAGATTGAATGCGGCTATCAGTTAATGTGCGTTTGCGCTCATTTTCCAGTTCGTCAATTTCAGCTTTAATCTTCATTTCTTCCTCTTTCAACTCTTCCAGCTCTGGCAGGAATGAAATGTCGTTCTCATAAATGCTTTTTTGCGTCATGTGCTGGGTGACGGCAGGCTGCAATTCTTCTATTTGTTTCAAAATGCGTCTTCGTCGTCTGCGCAATCGCGCGAGTTTCGGGTCAATTTGCAGCCATCGGTACCAGAAACCCTGCAATACCGGCAGCGCCATACCCAGCGAAACTGCACCTGCTACGGCGAAAAGCACGCCACTCAATACAAATGATAACAATGCCCATGGGCTATTTACCAGGTCCAGATTGAGCTGGTCCGAATTCCTTAATGCTTCTTCAATCTTATTGGTCAGCTCAGGACTATTAACCGGCGCGCCAGTCAAAGGATCAACAGCATTCAGCTGCAAGTTCTTGACCGATTTGTTGATTGCCTCTTTCAGTTTATCAGTCCGGTAAGCTTCATACCTGAACCAGCCCAGAATGATCAATGTAACAATCGCGAAAATGGAAAGCACCAGCTTGAAACCGGCATATCTCGATCTTGCTTTTGGTGAATCATCTTTGTGATAAGGCTCCTCAACCAACCGGTCGTAAGCAGGTTTTAAAAGAATGGATAACATCGCCAGACCGATCGCAAATGCCCAGGCTTCATTAGAATTCCTGATGTTCAAGGCATAAGCCACAATTTCATGGGAAATGATCAGGTCACCTGCGATGAATGAAATGCCGGCGGCCAGGAAGATAAGCCCGGCGATCAAAGAATAGGAAGGCGCTTTGGCTGTCCTTTTTTCTTTCAGCTCAGCAGTTTGCGTATCGATTTCTTCGATCGCATTTTCATGGTCCCGCATTTGCCTTGCAGCATTGTTCAGGCCCATCACCTCGTTTTGCAGCTTGTCGTAAGCAAATTTATGTAGCTGCTGAGTTTCCCGATGCTTGTTTTTAATGACGGAAAGCTCTTCTCTTTTGGTATTTAATCTTTCCTGGATCCAGTCGTGGTTCACGTCACTGGACAGATAGGCTTCGTAAACCTCGCGGTCAACGCCCTCGATTCCACGGGTGTAGCCGCGCTGGTAATCGCCGTTTTCGTTTGGATTTTGCTCGTTCATAACCTCTTATTTTGGTTAATCGATTTGTGAATATTTTAAAACCACGCCACTTCGGGCGTAAAAAATCGTGCAAAAGCGCTATTTGATGCCGCGCTGAATGAGGTTCAACTGCCGCGTAGTCAGCTCGTTTTTCATCTTTCTGGCCAAATAGAACTCACTTTCGAAGAGTTTGACAAGCATATCCCTTTTTGCAAAAAGGCGGTCACGTTCGGTTTCGGCATTACTTTGTTCGCGGAGTATCTGCCATTTTTTGACCCTTAATTCATCAATTTCTTCGTGCAAACGCTGTGATTCCGTCTCCCAGTTGTAGTTATTATCCTCAAAATCCTTGCGGTCTTTCTGAATGTTCAACCACGATTGGAGGTCATTGCGCAGCACCGTAATGTTGCTCAGCAAAAGTTTACCGGCAAATAGAAACAGGAAGAAAACAAAGATGAAAAGTGCAGATGCCTGCCACCAGGTTTGGTGCGTGATCACATTGGCAAAAACAAAAAGTGCAGAGGCAAAAGGCAAGCCCACTTCTTCCAGCAGCGATTTCCAGGTCACCCGCGATTCAGTATCATGGAAAAGCGAAATCCTTCCGAACAAGCTGAACATACCCGCCAGGAATACGCCCAGCGCGATCCAGGAATTATCAGCAAAAACCGGTTTCAGCGATTCACGGATCAGAAAAAAGTTACCGACACACATCGCAATGCATAATGTGATCCCGATCAATGTGCGTGGTAAGTGATGCTCACGCTCAGAGCGGCTGGCTGGGTTTTTCAGCTTTTCCTGTAATTCTTCGATCCGGTTGTTTTTCTGACCGATAAACAGGTTTAGTTCCTGAATACGCTCATTTTGCTCCTCAATGTTGGCAATGTAACCAGCCGCCAGGTTGGAGAAATATTTCTGGATAATGTCGGTCTTTTCATTTGGATCGGATTCCGAGAGACCAAACAAGACGCCCTCATCGCGCAGCATATCTTCGTCGTCGAGCCAGTAGGGGATCTCGATCTCAATTTTCGGGATTTCTACCGGCTCTGGGGCTAGCTGTTTTTCAATGATCGGAGTGGGTTGCCGGTCGTAAACGGGTGCCGGTTGGCGCTCGTAGACCGGGGCTGGTTGTAGTACAGTATTGGGGTAGGGTTTTGGCTTGAATTCAGGGGTAGCTGATAAAGGTACGTTAGGAGTAACATCGGCAGGGCGGGGCGTCAGAGCTGTTGGCGTAACAGTCTCGTCAACATCGTAGTACTGGTTTTCGTCCGACTCTCTCGGGCGAAACAATCCGGCAAAAAAATCTGTCAATTTGGCCATAGTTTTCATGGGTTAGCCTGCGAGTATCCATGAAAACAGGGAATATCCCCACAATATTGTGATGACCGGATATTAAAAAAGGTAACGACCTCGTAACTAGGACATTTCGAACATCTTCTTTAACGCTTGCCAGAGTTTTTTCTTTAAATCGCGGTCGGCTTCGATCACTGCCAGCGGGTCGGCCAGGAGGAACCAGATCCCCTCGATGGACTTGGGCGTGTAAGGTGCCAGCAGCAAGTCCAGATTAAGCTTGATCAAAGGCACGCCGAATGTGATAAAGAAGTTGGTCTTCTTTTCTGAAAGTACACTTCGCGCATTTTGCCCGGGCAGGAAACTAAAATTCAGGATGTCCGCATGCGATGTTGAGTGACCAACCGCTTTGAGAATGTTATCCAGCAGCAATGCTTCCGAATCGGGCATTTCTTTGTTTTTCGGCTCGTCGATCAGAATAAGGATCTGGTGTTTTAATGCAGGGAAGTATTCCTGTGCTACCGGCTTCGCAGGCTGTGGCGCGGCAGCTACCGGCGGCGTGATAGCAGGTGTTTTCGGCAAAGCAGCAGGTGTCACGGGTGTTTGTACCGGCTGAACTTTGGCCTCAACTTCTCTTTTTACCTCCGACAACACCCTTTCCTCCACCTGAAAAAGTGTTTCGTTTTGGAAAAGTATCTGATAAAATGCCACCTGATTTCCCATCCATATTAATGTTTACAGCTTGCCAAAGATAGTGGCAGGTTGGCTCCAAATCCCCAGCTTTTGCTTCTTCGCCTGAATTTCCAGACTGGAATATTCCGTGCTACTCGAGTATTTTTTGAAATGTACCGCCAGCCCGTTTTTGACCAGTTCTTTATTTAAAACTTTACCGTCGGGAAGGATCACTTCGCCGAGTAACCGGCCATATTTATCAAAATTCCCTGCGTGTCTGATGCTCACAATCCGCCGGAAACATTTCTGGCTGGTAAACTGCTTCGCCACTTTGTAATAAGGTCGGCCGCGCTCCGGGCAGTTAATATGTAAGAGCCTTATCCTGATAGGCTTACCTACACGGCGCCCCGCTTTTTTGCCTGTATAAATGTATTTCAATTCAATGGTATCGCCGTCTTGTATCGCGATTACCTCGGCTTTTAAAGGATTGGGAAGATTGGCGCTCGGGATTTGTTTTTCGGCCCGGATGCCGGATTCAACTTGTACTGGAAATAGTAAGCAAACTATTAAGAAAGCGTGATTTTTAAGAAACGTCATTTTTGATCCAACTTGTACCACTTAATATCCTTCAAAGGCGCCCTGCGGGCAATTCCGGCTGTCGGACTGTAATTTTTTTCCAGATAATCGAGTACCTGCTTTTCAGTTTCGCCCAGGTCCCATAAGTTATGGTTAGCCTGCATCCAGCGAATTTTTTGCTTCCATCCATCGCGGGTAAACCGGTTGGCGATGATCAGCTTAGAAGAGTGGCAACTAGTACATTGCGCTTTGACCATATTAAAATTGCCGTCGACAATCATGCCGGTTTCCGGATCTTTTTTGGTGGTATCCGCAAAAGCAGTCGCATTAATTCTTCCGTCGTTTTTTGAGCCGTACATTTCAGGCAAAGCGTTGGACAGGATCACCGCCGTCAAAGCCGCCAGGAGCATTATCTTCATCATATCTCACATTTAACCTACTTTCACCGCAATTCTTTCACACGCATTATTCAAATATCCCCCGGGATTCCAGGCGGGAATTACCATCGGCTGCGCGCTGCCTTTTTCATCGGTAGCCCGAGCCCAGATCTCGTAATATCCGCTTACAGGAAATTGAATGTTCGCATTCCAATGTTGCCAGGCGAGCCTGTTTACCGGTTTTTCGAGCTTGCATTCCTTCCAGGTAGCGCCATAATCAATCGAAATTTCCATTTTTTTAACTGAAAGATCACCCGCCCAGGCGTGGCCGCGTAATGTCAGTTCTTTTCCCTGAGCGATCATCGCGCCGGTTTTCGGGTACGTGATCAGGGATTTTACAGGCATCGATTCGATGATCCTGAAATACTGGTCGGTTTGTGGCACATCCTGGCCCGGCGCCACCGGACTTCTCGGCATTTTATAGCTATGCCCGTCCATTTTTGCGCCGTCGTGCACTTTATTCCGAACCGAAATCCCGCTCAGCCATTTTCCGGATACCGAAGCCGGCCAGCCGCCGATCACCAGCCGCAGCGGGTACCCATGAAATTCGGGAATGTCTTTTCCGTTCAGTTCCCAGGCCAGCAATGTTTCATTTTCCATCGCTTTTGAAATCGGGACACCGCGGGAAATAGCTTCTTTTTTAGGGTCTTTGCTCAAATGCTGGTCCTTGCCGTGGTAACCAATGTATACTGCATCACCTTTCACGCCCACTTCGGCCAGCAAATCTTTCAACCGCACGCCTGTCCAGGAGCTGCAATGTACCGCGCCCTGGCCCCACTGGTTGCCCGACGCCTGCGGCTGGTAGCCCGCCCGGCCATTTCCGCCACATTCAAGCACCAGCTGGTAAGTATAATGTTTAAAACGCTTTTTCAGATCTTCCAAAGTATAGGTCTTCGGCGTCGTCACCGACTCCCCGTCGATTGTCAGCGTCCAGTTGGCTACGTCGATTTTCTCAGGGACGAGACCATTGTTGCGGATAAACATTTTGTCTACCGGCGTCACGCGGTCGTCCAGCAAATGTACCGGCGACTCCACATTCCAGGGTTTATCGCCCTGCACGATCATTTCGGTGCTTTTGCCCTTCAAAGCATCTGCCTCACCAGGAAAAACGGGGCCTTGAATGTTGGAAAAACCGGTTGCAAAAGCCTTACTTCCAGCCAGTGCAGTACCAAATGCAGCGATGCCGCTATGTTTGAGAAAAACCCGTCTGTTTAGCGCGGAATTCATGAGTTGTTATCAGGAATAGGTAAAGGATAAGATCAAATTTAAGCAAACCATCCTTGCAAAACGCCCCGGACGTGTTGTTTATACTTATTTTAAAACGAGAAAAGAGGTTGCCTCGCCGGCAACCTCTTCTGCTTCACTGGATAGTGTGTAGAAACACTCGAACGCTCACTTAAATAAGTGTATGTATACGTTCAAACAGGGAGAATTTACTATAACTCTTTTATGATTTGATAAACGGACCGGCAATTGCAAGTACCGCTTCTTTGGTCAAAGGCTCGTCAAATGCTTCTGTAATAGCAGCGTTTGATTTAGACGCAAGTCCTGTGAGGTCTTTACCTCCCTGGGTCATGTTGTCTTCTCCCGCATAAATCGCAGGTACTGCGCCTTCTTTGCCGGTGATCCAGCCTTTCATCGCTGCATTACCGGTTACAGTTGCAGCCAATCTGCGGGTCATGGCAGCGTGACGCGCTTCCACGGAATGTACCTGCAATGCATACTCCAGAATCTGTGGATCAGCCTGCAATGCACCAGCCTGACCTTTGTAAGCCCGTACGCCGGTATCTTCCAGCGCGCTCGAAACCGTTACGAATGTCTTATAATTGGTAAAAACATCAGCAAATGCACCATTGTATTTGAAATCAAATGTCGGTTTGGTTCTTGCCTTGGCACCCAAAGCTTTTACCAAAAATGCGACGTGCTGCGTCTCGTGCTTGCCGATCTGGGTGAAAATCACCTTGTCAGAGGCTGGGATGAGGTTTGCAGCAGCATTACCTGCTTTGTAAAATTCATCTTCCAGGTATTCCAGTGTCAATGCATAATTAAGTACATCAACTGCTCCTGCAGACTGTGCGAAAGCTTTGTTAACGATGGAAGCGAAAACAGTGGGTACCGCTACCTGCGCTACTTTACTGCCTATTCTGTTCATGAAGTGACGGCGCGAGGCGAATTCCATACGGCCCAGCGCATCCCCGTCAATTCTTTGAATGTCATCTATGATTTTGAAAATATCCATGTTTCTGGTTGTGATTAAGATTGAAATTATTTACCCACGTTGGCGCCGGTGATGTTATCCGTCACGTAACCTTTTACAGCCGCAAGGATATCCGCAGGTGCCACCGCTTTGTCCATACCGTCAGTATTCAGGACATCGTCTCCGGCAAAATCAGCCGATTTTGGGTTAATCAGGTCACGGATCACAGCAGCGTGACGTGCCTCAACAGAAACAATTTTTCCGGCCAACAGCAGGTAACCACTGTCTTTCAGAAGTTTACCAGCACCATTATAAGCGGCTACGCCGGTATCTTCAAACAATTTTGCAGCACCAAGTACGGCGTCTCTTTTGGAGAAATCAATGGTAGCGAAGTTTGGCGTAAGACCTTTGATCGCTTTATCGCCCAAAGCTGCTTTGAAGAAATCACGGTGTACGACTTCGTGGTCACGAATGTCGGTAAGAATGGTTTTTTCGGCGTCAGTAATGCCTGCATAAGGTGTTTTGATCACCTGCTCGTAGAATGCGGCTTCAAGTTGTTCGAGCGCGTAAGCATAGTTTAATACACCAATGTCGCCTGAGCCCAGGTCGACGGCGTCGCCAGTGCCGGGGATCATCGGATCCGGATCATCATCGCTGCAGGCAGCGCTGATCACAATCGTACCCAGTGAAGTAGCAAGTCCGGCGGAGCGCAAAAATAACCGTCTGTTAACTACGGACGCGATTTCCTCTTCCTTTTTACCGGAACTGTTTTTTGCATTTATTGGTCTGTTCATAGCAATAGTGATTTTTGACCTTTCCTTTCGTTTGTCGAAAAGACGATTTGAAAAGACCTACGACCTCTTTTTTGCTTTAGATCAATGGCGGGGGATAAAAAAACAAAAAGAGTCTCTTTCAAGACTCTTGATGCTTTCTGACTAACCGATGATAGAATATCAGATAACGTTGAGAATAATGCCTTTTCAGGGTTATAATATCTAATGAATGTATAGCGCAGGAATGGATTGGTGTGTAGTGTATTTA
The DNA here is from genome assembly GCF_005860805.1 of Dyadobacter luticola. Lineage (GTDB taxonomy): Bacteria > Bacteroidota > Bacteroidia > Cytophagales > Spirosomataceae > Dyadobacter > Dyadobacter luticola. The sequence goes on from NZ_VCEJ01000005.1 coordinate 27,615, forward strand.
CTACAAAATTATTCAACTAATTTATAATCAAATATAAGAGTTTAATCTATCAAGCTGAAATCAATGTCTGAAATATTTTGAGTTTTTTCAAAAAAACCAATATCCTATGGTCTCAGGCAGAATTTCGGTGGTTTAATTCTGATGTACAATTCAACATTTTGTGGGATAAGCCATCATGTAAAAGCTGACAATTTTTGGTTAAAGTTTTTTAATCAGGCATAAACGCGTTTTTTTGCAGGTGACCATCGTTTTGGCATAAAATATGAGGTTACCCTTTGCATTTCGAATTCTTAAAATCTGATATGAGAAATTTAGTACTGGTGGCCGGGTTGCTGGCCATGTCTCCAAACATATCTTTCGCCGGTGGTACACTGCAGGCCAATGAGATTTCAAAAACAGTGATTGACAAAGTGGCTGTGCGGCCCGAAGACCTGCCCGAAGCGGTAAAGTCGGCATTGTCTTCCAACTATTCAGAGTGGAAAGTATCCAGCGCTTACCTGGTGACGAAGGAAGATAACTCGCAGTATTATGAGGTGAATCTGAAAAAAACAGAGGAATCGACGACTGTAAATCTGGATAAATACGGCAAGAAGCTTGATTAAAAGCGATACGTAGAATTTCTTAAAGTACTGGTAAAAGCCGGAGATTTCTCCGGCTTTTTGGCTTTTGTTTTTATAATTTTACATTTACCAGCTTTTGCAAAATTTATTTCTGAATTGATTGAACCCATGGCAAACCTCCTTCTTGTTGAAGACGATACTACATTTTCCAAGCTTCTTTCCAGCTTTCTCGGCAAGCATGGTCATCAGGTGAAGGTTTGTTCCAGCCTGAAAGGCGCCCGGGAAGCCCTCACCGAGGAAGGTCCGTTTGATGTTTTAATGCTGGACTATCGTTTGCCGGATGGTAACTCAGTCGATTTCCTAAAAACATTGCGCAGCGAAGGAAACCGCACTGCAGCATTTATAATGACTTCTTTCCACGATGTGCGTACCGCGGTAACCGCCATGCAGATCGGCGCTTTCGACTACATTACCAAGCCCGTCAATCCCGAGGAGTTGCTGATGGTGCTCCGCGAGGCGCTTAACAAAGGAGAGGTTACCAGCGTTAAAGCCGTATCAAAAGCCAAACCGAATGTGAAAGCCGATAAACAATCATTGGAATACATTGAGGGTAAAAGCAAGATTTCCAAGCAGCTTTATGAATATGTAAGGCTCGTGGCGCCGACGGATATGTCGGTGATCATTCAGGGAGAAAGTGGTACCGGCAAGGAGCACGTCGCCAAATCCATCCACCGTTTGAGTAAGCGTGCAAATGGTCCTTTTGTCGCGATTGACTGCGGATCATTGTCCAAAGACCTGGCCGCCAGCGAGCTTTTCGGTCATAAAAAAGGCGCTTTTACCGGAGCCCTGATGGATAAGATCGGCCAGTTTGAAGCGGCGGACGGAGGTACATTGTTCCTGGACGAAATCGGAAACCTGGGTTACGATGTTCAGATAAAACTGCTCAGGGCCTTACAGGAGCGCATTATCGTGCCCATCGGCGCTACGCAGCAGGTGAAAGTAGATGTACGCCTGATCGCTGCGACAAATGAAGATCTGATGGCGAATGCCGCTACCGGCGATTTCCGTGAAGATCTTTACCACCGTTTGAATGAATTTAAAATAGAAGTACCGCCGCTGCGCAAAAGGGGCGAAGACCTCGGCATTTTTGTCCAGCATTTTGTGGACAAAGCCAATGAGGAGCTGGAAAGGAATGTGCGTGAGCTGTCGAAAGAAGTAATGGAAATCTTCATGAAATACGACTGGCCGGGTAACCTCCGCGAGCTGAACAATGTCATCAAACGCCTGGTACTCTTATCTAAGGAAGAAGTTGCGACGACGAGCGCATTGCCTGCCGAAATGATTACTTCTATGGAAGATCAGCAAAAACCCGCCGGCTCGGACTTGAAAGCATTGCAGGAAACGCACGAAAAAGAAATGATCGAAAAAGTGTTGCAAGAAGTTCGGTACAATAAAAGTAAGGCTGCAAAATTGCTGAACATCGACCGGAAAACGCTTTACTACAAAATCGAAAAATATCACATCGAGTAGGCCATCGCCTTACCTTCAACCTGCTCGATCATCAATTCTGCGTCCTCTACCAATGTATGCATTTCCTCGGTGGAGGCGTCGGACGGATTCTCTCTTAACAGAATTTCAAAGTGCCTGAACCGCGCGGAAACATCTTTCGCGCCGATCTGGCCTGTGCGCCCGGCCATGCGGTGCATGAGCTCCTGAACTTCGATCAGGTTGTTGTCCAGCAGGTAATCGTGCAGTGCGTTTACATCATGCCGTGAGTCTTTTACAAACTGTTCCAGGATCTCCCGCATCAGGCTTTCATCCCCGAAAGTCATCTCATTCAGCGAAGAAAAATCAATTTCCGGCGCCTTCGAAGCATTCTCAACATTCGGTGACGAAGAGGATTCCAGCAGTTCCAGCAGTTCCTTGGAATGAAAAGGTTTCATCAGGTAGCCGTCAAAACCCATGCTGATCAGGTTGTTCCGCTCTTCGGGCAGTGCCTGGGCAGTGAGGACAAAGAATTTGGTATCCTCAGAAACCACTTTGCGCAGCCGTTTGCACATTTCAGCACCATTCATGCCCGACATTCTCATATCGGTCAGTATAAATTTCACATTGTCATCCCACGGCCGGCTCAGCACTTCCTCGGCTGAGGAGAAGGCGGTATGTTGTATTCCGTTCATTTCCAGAACGGACGAGCACCATTTGAGGATAAAGGCATCATCATCCACGAGCCACACTTTGCCGTTAATGTGATAGCTTCTTTCCGGCGCTTCTTCTGCGATTTCCAGTGTTTCAGCTTTTCTCATGCGGGTCGAAACAGAAAAAGTTGTGCCCTGTCCCTGCAAGCTGGTCACCCTGATTGTGCCCCTCATACCCTCTACAAGGGCTTTTACGATACTCAAACCCAGCCCACTACCACCATATCGCCGCGAAATCGACGAATCGGCCTGTTCAAACTGGTTGAATATCCTTTGCATTTGTTCATTGGTCAACCCGATGCCCGTATCGCAAATGTGGTATTCTATCTGAATATCGTTGCCAAATTCAACACCATTCACTTTCACCACCACTTCGCCATGTTCCGTGAATTTGATCGAATTGGTCAAAAGGTTATATAAAACCTGGCGCAGCCTGAAAGGGTCTCCATGGAGATAAAGGTTGGCCGGCAGCAAGTTTTCTAGTCTGAGGATCAGTCCTTTGGCCAGCGCCGTAGGCCTTAAAACCTGTATTACTTCATTTAATAACGGATTGATCGCAAAAACGCGGTCTTCGAAAGTGAACCGATCGGAAATAATGCGGCTGTAATCCAGCACCTCATTTACCAGATACAGCAAATGTTCAGACGCGGAATGCAATGTTTCCAAATCTTGCTTCTTGGGTTTTTCGTCCTTTTTAAGTGCCTCGGTATAGCCAATGATGGATTGCAGCGGCGTCCGGATTTCGTGGCTCATATTTGCCAGGAACCTTTGCTTGGCCATGCTATGGTATTCAGCCTCTTCTTTTGCTTCTTCCAGCTCCCGGCGGTACTGATTGCTTTTGGTAATGTCGGTGGAGATCAGGTATGCCAGCCCGGCGGTAACCAGCAAAAAGCCCAGCATGATCCATTTGATTTTCTCAAAATTCCGCTGCGCCTCCATTTTCGTCGTTTCCTGCGCTTGTCTGGACTCTTGAAGGATCTGGCGCTCAATTCCCTGCATAACACCCATCAGCTGCTGCACCAGTGAGGTTCCGGTGTTTGCCAATTCCTGCTCCCGGTCCACAAAGCTGGTCGCCCTGATCTTCTGAGACTTTTCGATAGCCTGCACCGCTTCGCCCACTTTCTCAATGGTACTATCTTCCTGCGCAACCTTGATGGTATCTACCTCAATGTTAACTTCCTGCCGCTGCACCACTTTTGCGGGTTCAACCGGCGCCGGTTTTACTTTTTTATTGTTCCGGAATACCCGTTTGAAAAAACCCGGTCTCGAAGTTGCTTTCTGGCCGGAATCAGGTATGTCCGTATAAGTTGTGGTTGTGGTGGTCCGCTTCTCGGTTTTTACGACGGTACTGTCGGGCTTTTGTTTTGTAGTGGTGGTAATTAATCCGGAAATCGATTTCACCTCATCTTCAAGGTCTTTATTATCTACCAGCTTCGAGCGGACTTTTGAGTAGTGCGTATAAATTTTCTCCCGTTTGATCAGGATCTTCTTCATGGAATCGATCCGGATGATCTGATCGTTATCGCCCAAACTCATGGCGGAAAGTGTGTCAAGATCTTTGATCAGCAGCCCGGACTGCGCCAGTACCAGTGAGTTTTTTTCGTCATTTTTTCCAAACCTGCTGCTTTGAAGCTGGTCCAGGATCAGGATATTTTTAAAAATCCGGTTAACCAGTGTAACCTTTTCATCGGGTGCATAAAGCTCATCCAGTTTTTCTGTCATCCCATCAAAGGTCAGCCAGCTGATAAACCAGGAGGCGCCCAGGGCGAGTGAAGCAAATAAAAATCCAAGAAGAACTTTACCCCTGACTGATCGCAAAAGGTCCCGTAATGTTGGCATAGGAAGAACGTGCAATATTACAATATCAACTAACGCATTTCACCGGCTGAAACGTGCCCGCTGAGGTCTATCTGTCTGATTCAGAATGTGAATATAATGTATAAAATCAGAAAGTGTTATCCTGTCGTACAAACGAAAAAGACTGCCTCTTTGGATAAAGGCAGTCTTTTCAAAGCATTGAATGTTCCTGATTCTCAGGGATAAATTATTTTGCAAGAGAATTAATCCACGAAGCAATTTTCGCTGCATCGGCTTTGCTCACCTGCGGCATTGGAGGCATCGGAGTTGCGTAATCCGGCCAGTTTTCAGGTTTTGGTGCGTAAATCAGCTCAACGATTTTTTCATTCGAATACTTACGTTTTGCAACATCCTGGTAAGACGGACCTACCACTTTCTTGTCGATGGTATGGCAGGCGAGACACGTGTTTTTTTCCAAAATCGGCTTTACTTCTGCCCAGGTTGGCGTTTTGCCAGCCACCGCAGCAACTGGTTTTCCTTTTCCGTCCGGCGATACGTGCTCTTTGTCAGCAGCAGCATTTCCAGAAGTGGAAGCGGTACCTGTACTTGCAGCACCCGATCTTGTCGTCTTCAACTCCGAGACTTTCAGCTTCTCACCGTCAGGAATGTTGTTCAGGGTATAATAAGCATCGGGGTGAACCAGTGACCAGCTGTTTGAAGCCGCGCGCACACCTTCCAGCTGGATTTTGTGCACATAATATTGCTTCATCTTATCCAGCACGATTCGCACTTTCTTGTTATCATCAGAAACTTTTACACCAGTGATTTTCACATCTTCCAGATTGATCTGCGGGCTGCCGTAAACCGGGTAATGTTTGTAGATATAGCTGCTAACCTTATAAGAATCAAGATTTTCGGCTGATTTGCGGTCCACCGGCATCGTGAATTCAATTTCAAAACCATCCGGCTGTGCCTTTACTGTATACATTTCAAATGGCATTTTGCCATTCCAAACCAGACGCTGCAAGCCCTGGTTGGCATCACCCGCCGAGCCCCAGCCACGGTTGGTTTCACCTACGAACATGGACCCGTCCTTATCAAATGCCATTCTCAAAACACCCGACTGGAATCCGCTGCGGAAACCAATACTAGCGCCCTGGTACTCACCTTTCACTTTTTCCAGAACAATACGCATAATGTTGCTTTGTCCCTGGTCACCCACGAAAACCTGGCCGGTAAATGGTCCGAAATTTCCGTTTGTGTTGTCCAAAATCAACTCCGAAGTCGAAACACCGTGCACACCATAAGGCAACCAAACTGCTGGCAGCTGCACCATATCATACTTCTGTTTCAACTGATATAAAAATTGCGGCTCTTCATTTCTGGTATTTTCAGGCTTGATGGCAGCACCTTTTGCATCTTTTTCCTGGCGGTTATCGCGCTCAGCGAAAAATTGTTTTTCAGTCAGCTTAACCGGTGAATTTGGCAAACCAGCCCATTTCAAACCAGCCGGATGGCCCATGAAGCCACCTTTTTTAACCTGGAAAATACCACCGGTACCCATCCAATCGCCCTGGTTATCGGTATAAAACAATTCACCATTCAACATACTGATACCCGCCGGGGAACGCACACCGGTTGCCCAGGGCTCATACTTGCCATCGTTGGTAATGTGGAAAATCCAGCCACGACCAGGCACGCGGCTTTCGCCTCTCCACCATTCTTCATCACCAAATGCTACGTTACCACTCACGAAAAAGCTACCGTCCGGCGCCAGTTTCGGCCCGAAGGAATATTCGTGGTAGTGACCGGAAAGTGGCCAGGCGTACACCGTTTCGTAAACATCCGCTTTGCCGTCACCATTTTTGTCGACCAGCTTGGTCAGCTCGCCGCGTTGTGCGCAGTACAATGCACCTTCTTTGTAGGCAAGTCCCAGGATTTCGTGCAGGCCCGTCGCAAATTTGCGGAAATATGGCGTGCGGCTGGTCGGGTTATCCACGATCCAGACTTCCCCGCGGCGTGTCGACAGCGCCAGCGAACCATTAGGCATGGTCGTCAAACCACCCACTTCCAGGATAATGCCCTCCGGGATTGGCGGGGTAATGATTTTATAAAAATCTTCTTCTTTCGGCGACTCCTGCGCTCTCAATGTCGTGAGCGTAACCAAAAGGGTGAGTGTTATTTGAATGAATCTTTTCATTATTTATAAAGATATAATGGGGTTAAATCAGAATAGGATGGAATATTTCACTTCGCCGCTTCCTACCGGAACCAGCAATTCCTGCGCACCGTCCGCATTTCTGATCTCGGGTTTAATACTTTTATCAGCGAGCTGGATGTAGTACGATTTATTGTTCACCGCATACAAGCCATCCGAAATTTTCTCGATCGTAGCACCGTCAGCCAGTCTTGCCATCAAACCTTTTGCAGGCTTGTCCACTTTCACAATTCTTTCGAAATACTGGTTATTAACCACTGAAATATAATCCGTTACCGTCGAGCCGAAAGCCTGGTACTGGAATGTCGGTACATCCGTGTCATCCAGTACATAACCTTTTGGACGGTAGCTACTGCCGGTCGTGTCTGTTGCCCATTTCGATTTTCCTTCTGCCTTGCCGAGCAACATATCGTCGCCCAGGAGCGTCACGCTGCCGCGCGGGCGGGAAGATCCGTCGCCGCGATCGTGCCACATTGGAGTCGCATCGAGGAATTCGCCGCGCCATACCTGCAGAATGTTTCCTTTGTCCAGATCATAGGTATAATGCAGGTTGGTAGGGCTGCCCACCGAAACTGCATGCACCACGCGCGTTCTTTTCGCTTTTTCGTCTTTTTTGAAATCCATAAAACTGCGAATGATCGTATTGGTACCCGCATTGATCAGGATCGGATCGGTATTGCCGGAAGCCATCGCCGAGCTTTTGGAATGATAAGCTACCTCGCGGAAACCAGGGCCACTTACCCAAAGACCGAGCACCGGACGCATCCAGCCGTCTCTTTTATTGTTAAAAATTTCAACGGTATGGTCGCCTGCTTTCAGGTTCACTTTTCCCTCACGGATATCGGTATTGCTTTTCCACTGCGCATCGATCACGAATTTTCCGTCCACTTTCAGGTAAGAATTGCCTGATGCCTGCAATTTGAAATTATAATCACCGGCAGTAGGCGCATTGTAGCGGCCGGTATATACATAGGAGTAGTTATTGTTTTCTTTCAAAACTTCCCAGCTCAAACTTTCCGCTTTGCCGGTTTCAGCGGGCGTCAGCTTCGAGAGGTCTTCGGTTTCGGACAAACCACCGTAGTACGTTTTGTAGTTCAGCTCGGATAATGTACCTGGCTTCTGGTCGAAGTTGTTGATCATGATGTTCTTAATCGCCAGCGAACCGTGGTCACCCTGGATACGGATCGGGCCCATTGCTACATCTTCCGAAAGTGCGCCGCGGGTGGGGCCGCTTACTTCCACGTTTTCATGAATGGTAACCCCATTCAAAACGATTGACAGAAAAACGGCATTAGAGATTTTCTTTCCATTTGCGTCGAAGCGGGGAGCCTGGTAAGAGATCTTGATATTTTGCCATAAACCTGGCGCTTTGGCTACATTATAACGTGGCGCATAACCTTCGTAACCTTTTTCACCTTCCGGCTTGGCATCATTCCAGCGTTCGTAGATACCGCCGTTATCATTGTACTTAGCCGTTTTTTTACCCCATGAATCAAATAGCTGTACTTCGTAGTTTCCTTGCAGATAGATTCCCGAGTTAGAACCTTTTGTCAGCATAAAATCCAGCTCAATGTCCAGATCGCCATGTTTGAATTTGGAGATCAGCTCGTAGTCGTTACCATATTTTCCTTTTTCATGGATACACGCCAGGACGCCTTTTCCCGGCGTGGTGATCAATGCGTTTTCTTTGGAAATGTCGGCTGTTGCATTACCTACAATTTTCCAGTTGTCGGATTTGGTAGTGAATGCACTGAGGTCGTTAAGAGGGATCGGCTGCTGGGCGTAGACGGACTGCACAAAAACAGCTGCCATGCCACAAGCGAGTTGCAACAAAGTACTCTTGATTTTAAACATACTTGGATTAAGCTTGGTCGGTTTTACATGTTTGCCGGCGCCGGTAGAACCCTATGACGAGGCGGCGCAAATTACGTGATAAGAATCCACATTTAATTAGATGAGAAACGCATTTGTTAATGCTTTTTAATTAATGTTGCGTTTTGATATTATTTCAATGGTTTATTAGACTAAACAGTAACTTTTCAAAAATGAAAAAATTAATGCTTACCGCGTTCGGCCTGGCGTCTGCCTTTGGAGCTTATGCGCAATTGCAACCTGCCAAGCAAACCCCTGAATCGAGCGAATTATGGAGCCCGGTTCCCCGCGTCGTAACGCCAGGTAAAATCACTCCTGCCCTTTCAGGCTTCACAGCTCCTTCCGATGCGATCGTTTTATTCGACGGTAAAAACCTGGATGCGTGGGTTTCCGGAAAAGACGGAAAATCGGCCGCGCCCTGGACAGTTGCGGACAATGCGATTACCGTAGCACCGAAATCGGGAGACATTCAAACGAAACAAAACTTTGAAAATTACCAGCTGCACATTGAATTTCGTACGCCAGCCAAAGTAGAAGGCAGTAGCCAGGGACGTGGAAACAGCGGTATTTTTATGCAGGGATTGTATGAGTTGCAGGTACTCGACAGCTATAATAATCTGACTTATTCCAACGGACAGGCAGCTTCGATCTACAAACAAACGATGCCGCTGGTGAATGCTTCGGTAGGACCAGGCGAGTGGCAGGTTTATGACGTGGTGTACACGGCGCCGCATTTCAACAAAGACGGACAAATGCTGATCCCGCCATACATTACCGTGATCCACAATGGTGTTTTGGTTCAAAACCACACCATGATCCAGGGAACTACGCCTTATGTTGGTCAGCCGATGATCCAGCCACACGGACCGGGCCCGATCAAATTGCAGGACCACAACAACACGACCAGTTTCAGAAACATCTGGATCCGCGAGTTGTAAGCTTCAAGAGCCGGTTTTTCAGGTATAATAATTTTAAAAGGCTTAAACGGTTTGAAACATCGTTTAAGCCTTTTCTGTTTTCAGGATATACTTTTCTATTCCAAAATTCCCGATAACGAATTATTGTCATGCAGGAGATTGAACCCTATTATAATTGGGAAAAACATTACGTAGCCAGCCACGACGAACGTTCCCCGTTTTTCGGCCGGACTTACAATCTGGATTATTACGAAAACGCGATTTACGGATACTACATTCACCCGCTCTGGGACGAAATCGGCTCGGAGACGCTGTATGTGAAGATTTTATTTGCTGACTACAACAAGCGGTTTGTGATTATTGAAATGTTTGGCGAGTGGAATGATACCCTGCACAATGACATTATGTTTTTCAAACGCCAGGTGATCGATCCGCTTGTGGAGCAGGGGATCAATAAATTCATTTTGCTGGGCGAGAATGTGCTGGATTTTCATGGTGGTGAAGACGACTACTACGCCGAGTGGTTCGACGACATTGAGGACGGGTGGATCGCGGCGGTGAGTTTCCGGGAGCATGTGGAGGAGCAGTGGCAGAAATTCCGGCTCGATTATTATATCAATTTTGGCGGGACGCTGCATCTCAACAATTGGCGTACATTGCAGCCGGAGCCATTTTATGAATTAGTTAAAAATTTGATGATTAGAAGGTTAGAGTGAAGTTGGGTTTGCAACGTTGCCAACTCCTTTGTAGCTTTCGAAATCGTGTATTTCCTTTTTTCGAACCTTAAACCTCATGCCCCATGCCAGAAAATGACCAATTAACTCCCGAGGAATCAAACAAACCATTGGAGCAAAAAACGGAAGAACTGAAAGCCACCACCGCGGAAGCAAAAGACGAAGTAGTGGAAGAAGTGCTCGAAATCAAGGATGAGGCGAAGGAGACAGCAGAAGAAAAATGGGAAACAGCCGATGCAGTGGCCGAGGAAAAACTGGAAGAGGCGGGAGAAACCGCCGATGGTATCAAAACCGAAGCCTACGAAACTTTGGACGACCTGAAAGCCCAGGCAGAGGAAAAAGCAGACGAAACAAAAGACGAAGCCCTTGAAATAGAGGCCAATATCTCCGAAAAAGTGGATGAGCTGGAAGTGGAAGCTGAGGAAAAAGTAGAAGATGTGAAAGCAGCCGCGGAAGATAAGGCAGCAGAAGCAAAGGAAATCGTGGCCAACATTAAAGAGGAAGCAGCTGCCAAAGCAGCGGATGTGCAGGAAGTAGTTACCGACAAAGCGGAGGAAGCGAAGGAAGTTGTTACGGACAAAGCAGAGGAAGCGAAAGAATCTTTTTCTGACAAATTTGAGGACATGAATGAAACGGCTGCCGACAAGTTTGAAGACTTGAAAGTGGCGGCTGCGGATAAATTTGAGGATCTGAAAGAGGACGCAACGGAAGCATTTGAAGAGGCAAAAGTGATCGCCGCGGAAAAAATGGAGGAAGCCAAAATCAAAGCTGCGGAACTGAAAGCGAAAGCTGCGGAGGAATTTGAAGAAGCGAAAGTAAAAGCATCTGAAAAAATTGTCGAGACCCAAACCAAGGCGAAAGGCTTCTGGGCGCGGTTATTCGGGAAGTAAGAGGAAAAATAATGTGGATAATGCCCGGTTTCGTTATGGAGCCGGGCATTGTTGGTTCTTGGAAGGATTAAAAAAAATAGCATTTGGTTACAACTAAAAAGACCTGCTTTTTATCCTGACAAAGTATTTCATTTCATCCTTAACATTCCGTTCATGAAAATCTCTAAATCCGTGCTGCAAAGCGTTGCTGTTGCCGTGGCGCTTACGACACTGGTCTCTACGACAGCCTGTGTCGACAACATTATCAAGCCAAACTCAGAGAAGAAATTGAGGCAAAAAGTGGATCCATGCCCTGGCTGTGGAATGGGTTAATGTGTTTATTCCGAGCAGGATATGTCAGAAATTTACGCTTCCGTAGCCTGCAACCTGGACATTCCGATTTTGCAGGCGTCCCTTCCGCTTTTTGAGGAGGGCAAAATAGAGGGCATTGAATGGTCATTCGATGCCCTTTTTAAATGGCAGGAAATTCCGGGCTGGTTTACCGACCTGGTCCATGAATTCAGCGAAAACAACCGGCTGGTGGGTCACGGGGTGTATTTCTCACTTTTTTCGGGGAAATGGTCGCCCGAGCAGCAGCAGTGGCTGGAAAAGCTGCGGAAGTTATCTGGGGATTTTCATTTTGACCATGTATCGGAACACTTTGGGTTCCTGACCGGTGACGATTTCCACAAAGGCGCGCCCATCGGCATTCCGTTTACCAATTCCACATTAACTATCGGCCGCGACCGGCTTCGCAGAATCCAGGACGCATGTCAATGTCCGGTCGGGCTGGAAAACCTGGCATTTTCATATTCTCTGGAAGAGGTGAAAAGACATGGAGAATTTCTGGATGCGCTGGTGGAGGAAGTGAATGGTTTTATTATTCTCGACCTGCATAACCTTTATTGTCAGAGCCATAATTTCAACATTCCTTTTGACCAAATGATGCGGCTCTACCCGCTGGACAGGGTGCGGGAAATTCATATCTCAGGCGGAAGCTGGGACGATCAGTTGTCAGGTTTTGAGAAAATAGTGAGGCGTGATACGCATGATGAATCGGTGCCTGAGGAAGTTTTTGAATATCTTAAACTGGCGATTCCACAATGCAAAAACCTTAAATATGTAGTTTTAGAGCAGTTGGGCGCGGCTTTGGAAACTTCCGACCAGCAGGAAACATTCAGAAATGACTTCCTGAAAATGCAGGCGATCATTCAGCATCCCGGCACAAAATCCGCTCAATCAGTTTCTGATTTTGTGACAAAGTATTTCTCCCCACTCAGCCCAATTCCACCGGAAGACCCGCATTTGTACCGGCAGCAAAAACAACTTTCGGACATTCTTGAAAATGCTGCAGATAGCTTTGAGGCTTTCAAAATGCTCCAAAATTCAACCTTGGCCAACTCGGACTGGCGTGTCGAAAACTGGGAACCGGTCATGCTTGAAACAGCAATCGCCATTGCGCGGAAATGGAAAAACGGTTTTTAATGTGATAAAAGTGATTGTGAATCAGTAAATTTCAGGGCAGAGAATGGCACAATTTTATAGCCGCCTCAGGTAAGAATCAAAACTTTCATCTAATCACTCCCTGATGTCACAATCTAATTTTTCGATTCCTTACAAACATCCATTCACTCCGGATAACCAATACAAGAAATCAGTTGCCTACTTTTCCATGGAATTCGCCGTCGACCAGGCGTTGAAAATCTATTCCGGCGGCCTCGGCTTCCTCGCCGGCTCGCACATGCGGAGCGTATATGCGCTCAACCAAAACCTTATCGGGATTGGTATGCTCTGGAAATACGGATATTACGATCAGAGCCGGAAACGAGACGGAAGTATGGAGCCCGAGTTCCGTGAAAAAATGTATTCTTTCTTAACGGATACAGGTATACGCTTCCAGGTTCCGATCATGGGACAGGACGTTTGGATTGCGGCTTACTACCTGGCGCCTAATGTCTTCCAGTCTGCGCCACTGTTTTTGCTGACCACCGATACCGATGGAAATGACGAAGAAACGCGTGCGATTTCCTATTCACTCTACGACGCGGATGTATCTTATAAAGTGGCGCAATGTATGGTGCTGGGCATCGGCGGCGCACGACTTTTGGAAGAATTGAAATATGAGCCCGAAGTGTATCATTTCAATGAAGCGCACGCAGTATCGGCGGTTTTCCAGCTTTATAAAAAGTACAAGACGGTAGATGAGGTCAAAAAGCGTGTGGTTTTCACAACGCATACACCGGAGGAAGCTGGAAATGAAAAACATGAAATTCATTTTCTGGAAAATCTGGGCTTTTTCTCGGGACTAAATCTTGAAACAGTACGGAAGATCAGCGGGAATCAGGGCAACATTTTCAATCACTCGCTGGCGGCGCTAAGCCTGAGCCGTAATGCGAATGCGGTTTCCAAATTGCACGGCGAAGTATCGCGGGATATGTGGAAGGCGCACCCAAAGATTGCGCCGATCGGGCATATCACCAATGCACAGAACAATACCTACTGGGTCGACAAGCAGCTCGAAGAAGCGCGTATCAACGCAGATCATGCCAAAATTGCCGCCAGGAAAAAAGAACTGAAAGCAATTCTGTTCAAAACCGTGGCCGATCAATGCGGTAAAATCTTCGATCCGAACGTATTGACGATTGTGTGGGCGCGGCGGTTTGCGGCTTACAAAAGGCCGGATATGCTGGTTTGGGATATGGAAAGGTTCCGCAAAATGATGGATAACAAGGACCAGCCTGTGCAGGTGATCTGGGCCGGTAAGCCTTACCCAAAAGACGAAGGCGCGATCAACACATTCAACCATTTATTCTACCTGAGCCACCTGTTTCCCAATATGGCGGTACTGACCGGCTACGAACTGGGACTTTCCAAGTTACTGAAAGATGGTTCGGATATCTGGCTCAACACCCCGGTTGTAACCCGTGAAGCCTCCGGCACCAGCGGGATGACGGCCGCGATGAATGCTTCTCTCAACTTGTCAACTTACGACGGCTGGATTTGCGAATTTGCCAAAGACGACGAAAACTCCTTCATTTTGCCAGTTGCGAAAAGTGGCGACATCAATAAGGAAGATTGCGACAACCTGAATGATAAGCTGGAAAAATCCGTAATCCCGACTTACTACGCCGACCAGGAGAAATGGCAAAGCATGGTACTGGCCAGCATGAACGACGTCAATGTAGACTTCAACTCCGACCGTATGGCGCGGGAGTATTATGAAAAATTGTATTAAACGCCCATTTGCCCAGCCAGGATCGCGATTCCCTCTGTGAAACTGCGCGGCTCGTATCCCAGGATTTGTTTCGATTTTGTAAGGTCGAAGCCAGTCCTGGGAGGACGGCGGGCGGGTTGGGTGAATGCCGAGGCGTCGGTAGGGGAGATAAGCGAGGCATCCAGGTTGAAATAAGCTGCGGCCATCAGTGCCATTTCGTGGGGCGTCAGAAAATCCTTCCCCGAAATATGGAAAACGCCTTTTGTTCTTTTTTGCGCAATTAAAAAACAGCCTATCGCCAGGTCTTCTGCCAATGTGGGTGTCCTGAACTGATCCGTCACAACCTTAATCGCCCGGCCTTCTTCCAGTGATTTTTTAACCCACAGCACAATGTTACTTCGGCTCATATCATGCGCGATGCCGTAAACCAGTACGGTTCTCGTGATAGCCCAATCAAGGCCCGAGTTGATTACGGCTTTTTCAGCAGCATATTTACTCCAACCGTAAAAACTGATTGGATTCGGCTCGTCTTCCTCGCAGTAAGGCCCTGAGGTTCCGTCGAATATAAAATCGGTAGAGAGATGTTGCAGAAACACATCATACTTTTTGCAAGCCGCGATGAGGTATTCCACTGCCGTCACATTTAATTTCCAGCAGGCTTCTTTTTCCAGTTCACATTGGTCCACATTGGTCATCGCTGCGGTGTGAATGATCACGTCCGGGCGAATCCCGTCGATCACTTCATCCACATTCTGCGCGTTAGTAATGTCCATTTGCAGGTACTGGTAACCCTCCTGAACCGGCAGGCGGTTTTCGCCGACTGCGGTGGCAATCGTCTCAATGTCAGGTTGCTGAATGAGCAGTTCTACCAGTTTTTGGCCGAGCAGACCATTTGAACCGGTGATGAGTATGCGTTGCTTTTTCAAGAATGCTAAGCTGCGTAGTTCCAGCCGTATTTTTTTGTGATCTTTTTCTTCTTCATCTTTTTGACCGAAACCTTCATAGGCACATTCTTCTCGGGACGGTCTTTTGCGTCTTTTTCAACAGAATTGATCTTGTCGATCACCTCCATGCCATCGATCAGCTGACCGAAAACGGTGTAGGAACCATCCAAATGCGGTGTTCCGCCAATTGTTTCATATACTTTTTTCTGGTCTTCGGTCAGTTTTCTGGCGGCGCGGGCTTCTTGTTTTGCGAGCTCGTTTTTGCTCCATTTTCTGCCTTCAACTATGTAAAACTGGCATCCGCTGGATTCTTTGGCCGGATTGTTGTCACGCGCCGCAGCCAGTGCACCTTTTTGATGATATAACTTTGGGCTGATTTCTGCGGGTATTTTATAACCATTTTCACCATTACCGACACGGTCGCCGGGCTTGGCGTTTTTGGAAGTAGGATCGCCGCCCTGGATCATGAAATCGTCGATTACCCGGTGGAAAAGTGTGCCGTCGTAAAATTTCTCGTCGGCCAGTTTGAGGAAGTTGGCCTTGTGCTTGGGCGTTTCATCGAAGAGGATGAAGCGCATGGTGCCTAAGTCAGTCTTGATGGTCACTACCTCATCTTTCTTAGATTTCTTTTGGGCAAAAACACTGACTGAAATCAGGCAAAAGATACTTAGGAGAATCGTTTTTTTGTTTTTCATAGATTTTAATTTGCTGCTAATGCGGTTTTATCGGCAGGGAAAAACTGGAATTTCAGCCCGAAATCCTTGCCTTTGGAAACATCTTCCATATTGACTTTCACAGATTTATTATTCCAGGAGATCTTGTTCGCCTCCTCCTTGGGTGCGCCATAACTGTCAGTAAAATGCTTTTTCCCCGCATTCCAAAGCTGTTTGGTAGCATCAGTGCTGTTCAGGTACACATCGACGGTGATTTTGTTGACCTTTTTATCAGGAGTAAAAAAATACTGAATGTCAATGGTTTCCAGCTGCGTAGTTTCCGAAGTATAACCCAAATGGTCGGCGGTTTCTTCGAACATATCAAATGTTTCGGCCGCCTTGACCTTGCTCACAGGGTCGCCGAAAGAGACGCCGCGGATGATGGTACCTTCATTTGGCTCGCCGATGATCTTGGTCAGCAAAGCCGATTGGTTACTGTTGAGATCGTTGGTAGCGGGCGGGACTGTCACCACTGAGTCGGGCGACTTTTCGGTTTTTTCGTTGGTCTTCGTGTCGCAGCTCACCACGGCGAGCATGATCAAAAGAGCGGAGGTCCACTTATAAAATCCGTTCATGCGGGTAAAATGATGTTCGTTCAGTCAGGTAGCGTATTTGATAAAATAGTCATGCCGCCGCAGGGACGAAAAGCAGACATAATGCAATTTAAGAATATTTCCAGGGTTTGAAAATGATCAGAATTCACGCGCAATGTTAAAAAAGAACCGGCCTTCGCGGTTTCCGTTGAGCGTCAGATTGAACCGCGCCACGATATTATAAAAGGTGACAACGTCGAGGCCGGCGCCCGCACCGTACAGCATGGAGTTGCCAAGCCTGGTGCTGCTGAATTCGGGATAATGATTTCTGACGTACCCGGCATCCGCGAACGAATTGATATAAACGGCCAGCGGCACCGTGCTGAATTGCCTGATCGGGATAAATGAAAATGTTTTTTGCAGGGAAAAAAGTTTGTACTTCAACTCATTCTTGATCAGCCCGTAATCCTGCCCGTCGACCACGTAAAGTTCGTAGCCGCGTACCAGATCATTGCGGTAGCCGAGGCCGATGGTTTGCAGGTACGGTTGTCTTTTTGGAAAAGAAATCCTGCCGCGCACGCCGGTGTTGAAAAACCACTTTTTACCCAGCGGGATGAATTTCCGGTATAGCCCATAAAAGTACATGGTCTGCACATCGTCCGATGGCAAAAGGCCGATCTTGGAAGCCTGCAAACCGAATGTCTGCCCGCTCAGCGCATATTGCACATTGTCCCGGCGGTCGTAGCTGAATGAGTAGGTCAGCTGAAAATATTTCTGGATTTTGTTTCCGTTTAATAAATAATTGGGGTTCAGCGCGGCAATCGTGTCCGAAATTTTGCTGTAACTATACCTCAGATCGGCGGTGTGAAAGGTGTAGAATTTGTTGCGGCGGGTGAGGCTGACATACGTGATAGACCGCCGCCGGTTAATGTCCTCGCTGCTCAGGTATTGCAGCTTGTCATGCCAGGTGCGGAATGCCGTTGTTTTATTAATAGAATACGATGTGCCGACGGTCAGCCCGGTTTTTTTGGCTTTATCCAGATAAGGTAATGTATAGGCGATCTCAAATTTTGGAATAAAACCAAATTCCGCCACGAGCCGCAGCTTGTCCGCCCGCCCCGTGACATTGCCATAACTCATATAAACCCCGTAAACCGTCCGCGACAGATCGCGTTTGCGCTCGTACCACCATTCATTAAAATTGCGGTCGGCGAGCTGGAAAACCGGCATCACAATGAGGTACCAGCGCTCTTTGACCAAAATCCGGACATCGGTATGCACGGAATCTTCGCTGGCCTGGGTCAGGAGATCGACAGTGATAAAAAGATTGGTGTTGACAACTTTGCGGCGGTCCAGTTCCAGTTGTTCCTTAAATGCTTCCTGGCTCAATGTGTCGCCGGGCCTGATCGCCATTTCGCGGAGGATAATGCCCGAGCGGGTTTTATGGTTACCTTCCACTTTAATTTCTCCCACCAGGATACGTCCCGCTGAGTCAGTGACGACCGTCTGGCAGCAGGCATATCCTGCGATTGTCAGGAAAAAGAGCAGAAAGTAGATCTTTTTATAGCATTTCATTTTTGGGAAACTTCATTCTTACAGCAAGGCCCCACCGAAGCCCCGTATCGAAACGATTTTTTCACGGAAGATGGTGAAAATAAAAAACATTTATAAGCCGATAGCCCTTTAATCTGCAACCAAAGTATCCTGTACAGACTAAACCAAACTAATTATATGTCACTTTCCCGGGCTGAAAAATTGATCAACAAGCTGATCAGCAACAAACTCTCGGGGGATGAACTGTCTGAGCTGCTGGCAGGCATTACCAATGAAAAGGAGCAGCAAGAGTACTCCGATGCTTTGGAGATCTATTTTAACAAATTGTTAAAAGAAAACAACTCCAATGGCGAATCCCCCCAGGGGAAGGGCGATTTATAAGCAAGCATTAACCCGTTTATCTACTAATTATGAATCTAGTTTCTACGTTTCAAAAATCCTTCCTCCGCACCTTGCTCACCGTTTTTGCGGCGGCGGCTTTTACCTCGTTTGCGCAGGCGCAGTCGATGGTGAAGGGAAAGGTGACTTCCAAAGAAGACGGTTCCGCCATGCCTGGTGTGAACATTCTTATCAAGGGCACGCAATCGGGAACTACGACCAACGCAGCAGGGGAGTATTCCCTGGAAGCCGGTACCGGAAACCCTACACTGGTGTTTTCTTTCGTAGGCTACGACCAGCTGGAAGAGCCGGTCAATGGCAGAAGTGTGATCGATGTGGTGATCAGCCCGAGCGCTGAAAATTTGAAAGAGGTGGTGGTAACTGCCCTGGGTATCAGCCGCGATAAAAGATCGCTGGCTTACTCGGTAAGTGATGTAAAAGGTGAAGACATTGTAAAAGGCGGTAACCCGAACCTCATGAAAGCCCTGGACGGAAAAGTGAGCGGCGTGAACCTGACCAGCCTCAGCAGCGACCCTACTTCTTCGGTTTTGGTCAACATCCGCGGTACCACGGCCATGCCCACAACCGGCGATGGCGGGGCTAACGTTTCTGTAAAAGGCCAACCTTTATATGTGATCGACGGTATTCCGGTGGGTACACAAACATTCACTGCGAAAGACGGTGTCGATTTCGGTAACATTCTTTCCCAGCTCAATCCGAATGACATTGCGTCGATCACAATCCTGAAAGGCGGCAGCGCGGGTGCATTATACGGTGCGGAGGGTGGAAATGGTGTGGTAATGATCACGACCAAAACGGGTAAAGGTGGTAAAAAAGGTTTGGGCGTATCCTTCTCGACCATGGCTACTGCTGAAAAGCCTTACCAGTTTATCGAAAGCCAGATGGAATTCGGGCAGGGCGAGCGCGCCTACGAGTGGCAGTATGATAATACCGATACCTGGGGTCCAAAACTGGACGGCACTTTTAAGTCGGATTACTGGGATATCAAATCCAAAAGCTGGAAAAACGGCCCAATGGTTTCTTCCAACGAAAACCGTGTGAAAGCTTACCTGCAAACCGGGACCACATTTACCAATAACATTGGCGTGACGGGTAATTATGACAAAGGTTCTTTCAGATTGTCTTTGTCCAACATGACCAATAAAGGGGTGATGCCCAACACTAAGACGCAGCAGAAGTCGGTCAACTTCAACTCGCAGTATAACATTACCAACCGGCTGACCGTCTCGATCAATGCGAGCTACATTAATACGTACAACCCGAATAAAGCCAACTCGACCGGTAGCAACAGTGTGCTGAACAGTTTGCTGTTCAACATGCCGAGCAACTTACAGCCTTTGGGCGATATGAAAAGCTACTGGCTCGACGGTTTCGAAGGTGTAAAGCAAAATGGCGCGATCATGAAGGACAATGGGGTCGATGTTGCTGAAAACAACCCCTGGTGGACCACTTATGAGAAAATCCACCGCTTCGGCCGCGACAATTATTTTGGTAAAATCCAGCTCAACTGGCAGTTCACGGATCATCTGTCGCTTTTGCTGCGGACGGGTATGGAGAATGTGAAGGAAACTTACGAGCTCCGCAAATCTTGGGGTGAAAAAGGTGATCCTTTCGGACAATATGTATCCGGAAACAATAGCAGCGTGGAAGCCAATACGGATGCGATATTGACCTATAATAAAAACTTTGGCAAACTTTCGCTGACCGTGGCGGGTGGTGGAAACTACCGGTTTACCAACCAGAGCAGCCAGGAAATCACCGGTAACGACCTGAACTCGCCTTCGCTTTTCAACCTGGCAAACATTAAGGCGGGTACTATGACGGTGGCAGGTAATCCTTTCATGACGGGTAAGTCGCTGAGCGCCTATGGAACCGCGACGATCGGCTGGGATGATATGTTGTACCTGGATGTCACCGGACGTAATGACTGGAAAGGTATCCTGGCGGAAGAAAAAATACATTATTTCTATCCTTCGGCTTCTCTGAGCTGGCTGGCTTCGGAAACATTCAAGCTGCCTGAAACATTTAACCTGCTGAAATTCAGGTTGGGATTGGCAGATGTGGGTAACGGTCTGACGAGAAGAAGATCCATTGATACCTACACGTATGACGCTAATCCCTGGGGCTCGATCAATACCGTGAACTTGAATGCAAGTATCGTGGATCCGAACCTGAAAGCACAACATTCGATCACGCAGGAAGCCGGGGTGGATGTATGGCTGCTGCGCAACCGTGTGAAGTTTGATTTGACCTATTTTGTCAAAACCCAGAAAGACCAGATCGACAACATTCCGCTCGTACAGGGAACCGGATATTCCGGCTTACTGACCAATATCGGGGATGTACGCAGCAAAGGTTACGAGTGGGGATTGACTATCTCGCCCTTCAAAACCAAGGATTTCTCGTGGGATATCTTCGCCAGCTTTACACATTACAAAGCAACGATCACCAGGTTATCAGACAGCTTTGCACCGAACGGATATGTTTTCGCAAACTATGATGGCAAGACCAAAGTGAAGATCGCGAAAGGCGAGACCATCGGTAACATTTACGAAGAGAACCCGGTGATCCGGGTAAAATCGGGACAATATGCGGGTATGGCGCTGCTGGATGGAGAGCAGGGTAAAATCCAGCAATCATCAGACGAAAGAGACCGCGGTAAGCTGGGTAACTATAATCCGGATTTTATTCTCGGCCTGAACACCACATTGCGCTACAAACAGTTCACGCTGACCATGGTAGGTAGCCTGAGAAAGGGTGGTAAATATGTCTCTGTCAATCAGCAATATCTGGAATCGAATGGTCGCGCAGTGACTACGTTGGGTGCGGGCGAAAACAATCCTTACTGGGTGGGCGGTCGCGACGCGGAGCATGGCGGTCTGGTTTGGCCGGCGGCAGGTTCCAGCCAGTACGAAGCGATCAATGCGAATAACGATGACAAACGTTCTGATTTCCAGGATGCGAGCTACGTAAAAGGGGTTTTCCTGAACCCAGCTTACGAAGGCGATCCGGCGGATGCGAAAGATTCGGACTACATTGTAAATGGTGCTGACCCGAAAAATACCTTCTACGATTTCCCTTACAATGGTTACGGCGACATCATCTGGAACTTCGCTTCTACCCGTACTTACGATGCTACCAACTTCAAAATGAGGGAAGTATCGCTGGCCTTCACCTTGCCTACGGCATTGACCAGACAATACAAACTGAACAATGTAACATTGGCCTTGGTGGGCAGAAACCTGTTCCAGTGGAACAAGTCGGGCCGCCATGAAGATCCGGAATCGGCATTTTCGGGTGTGGGTGCCAGCCAGGGTATCCTGCGCGCTACTTTGCCAAGCATTCGCTCTTACGGCTTCAAACTGTCCCTTGATTTTTAATAACCACCGTTATTCAGAAGCAACATGAAATCATTTATAAAAGTATTTACGCTGGTGGCGATAGCAGGTTTGGTTTCCTGCAGTGACGATGAACTGAGAACCTATGATTCTCTCCAGCAAAAAGACGCAGTGGAATCGGTGAACGATCCTTACCTGCTGGCCTCTATCATTAAAAAGACAACCCTTTTTTACCAGAAAATGGGTTTCGATAACCGCATGCTTCCGGGGGCTGTCCAGCACATGGAAAGCAACTACCAGAGCGGCGACAATTTTTACCAGGGCTTCAAAGCGCCGATCAATGATATGTACACGGCGATGGACATTCTGAAACTAATCGACGGCGCCGCAGGACTTGCCGAAGGCAGGGGTTCCAAAACCCACCAGGGAATTTTCAAGGTTTTCCGGGTGCTGCTTTTTTCTTACATGACCGATTTTTACGGTGACGTATATTATTCAGAGGCACTTAAAGCGCGGGAAGGGATTTTATATCCGAAATACGATACGCAGGATAAGATTTACACAGGCTTGCTAGCCGAGCTGGACGAAGCAAATGCTTTAATGGACGCAGGTACCGAGCCGATTTCAGATACGTATGATCTGATGTATGGAGGAAATAAAGAGAAGTGGAAAAAGTTTTCTAATTCTTTGAAATTGAGATTGTTAATGCGTGCATCTGCGAAGTTGCCGGATGTTGCAGCAAGAATGTCAGCGCTGGCAACCGCGCCGCTGATGAGCGATCCTTCGGACAATGCGGCGATCGGGTACGTGGGAACATTGGGTGGTGAAAACAGCAATTCCTGGACGGGCGGTACATTAAACTGGGGAACCATCGACAATTTCGATACCAGAAGACCTGCGAAAACTTTGGTCGACAAACTGGCGGATTTGAATGACCCAAGAATGCAAGTTTGGTTTGCACCCATCGAAAAACCCTGGACCAACGACCCTGCTAAAAACGGTGTAAGCTTCACGACGACCGATCCGAATGGTTATACTTACACTTCAACCTGGGAGTACATTAACCGGAAAAATAAGGACATCGCGCAATACGCCACGAAAGATATCCTGCTGGATTCCAACAAAGTATACGCAGGTTTCATTGCCGGAATGCTGGCCGACTGGAAAAATGGGAACGGACATTACGACATTGCGGCCGGTGGTACAGTAGGTAATTTCAAGGTTTCCAAATTCTCGAAACTGTTCAGGGAAAACAAGCATCCTCTGCTGAAAGCGATGATTTTGAACAGCGACGAAGTGCAGTTTATCCTGGCTGAGGCAGCTGTAAAAGGCTACATCACCGGAAGTGCCGATACTTATTACCGCAAAGGAATCACCAACTCTATGTTGCGCTGGGGCGTAAGTCAGGCCAGCATTGACAAATATCTGGCACAGGCAAGCGTAGCACTACCAGCCGATAAAGCCGGCCAGCTCGCTAAAATCGCAGACCAAAAGTGGATCGGGTTATTCCTGGTTTCCTCCGAAGCTTACCTCGACCTGCGCAGGACACATTTGCCTAATATATTCAAAAACGGCCGTCTGGACGGTTTTCCATTCCCTGAGCGCTACCGCTACCCGGGCAACGAACTGGGACAGAACCGCACGGCTTATGACCTGGGCGTGTCGTCGCTGTCACCGGCCGTGGATGACCAGTTTTCGAAGATGTGGTTGATTAAGTAATGCGGCATAAAGTTGTCATACTTAGCGGATTGATGTCATGCAAGATGAATTAACGTTGTCATGCTGAGCGCCCTTTAGAGTTGTCATGCTGAGCGGAGTCGAAGCAAGCTACTGGCTCGGCACTAAGCCCTTTTTACATTGTGCCGAGCCAGTAACGTGCTTCGACTCCGCTCAGCATGACACTTTAACTCCGCCCAGCAAGACAGCGTTAGATTCGCTCAGTATGACAGCATTAAATTCGCTCAGCATCACAACTCTAAATCTGCTCAGCTACCAACATTAACATTTCAAGAAAGTAACACACCACAATAGCCCATTCCACACCCCTTGGCGTAATGTAACTGATTTTGATTTTGGGTTGAGTTCCGGCAGCCCCGGCGGAGGTGAAGGTCTGTGATCGTTTACCCGGCGACATTCTTTGACACTGGTTATATAGGTTTTTCTGACAGCTGGATTTTTTAATAAGCCCTATTTCTAAGTACCATGACAAGTGACAATCACCTTAAACTCAAAAATTATGGATTCAAATTCTATTATTAACCTGCGACGAACATTGTTGTGTTTGCTCGTAGTTGCATTAATGGCCAGCCCCAGGTTTGCTTACGCCGTGGACCGAACCGTCAAAGGAAAAATTACTGCAAAAACAGACGGATCGGCGATGCCCGGCGTGAATGTGATCGTAAAAGGAACGCAGGTAGGTACGAGCTCCGATGCGGCGGGAAATTATGAGATTAGCGTCGATGACAGCGGGAAATCGATACTCGTGTTTTCTTACATTGGCCATGAAACACAGGAAATTACGGTCGGCAACCAGTCGGTAGTCAATATTTCGCTGGAAGAGGGAACGGCTACATTGAATGAGGCCGTCGTAACTGCGTTAGGTATCTCCCGCGAAAAACGCTCACTGGGTTATTCAGTAAGCGAGGTAGACGGCAAGGAAGTCAGCCGCGTGGCGCAGGAAAATGTTTTGAACTCACTTTCAGGAAAAGTGCCGGGGGTAACGATCAGTTCGACCGGTGGTACCGGTTCTTCGGTGAGCATGATCATCCGTGGCGCTACTTCGTTAAGTAATGATAACCAGCCACTTTTCGTGGTTGACGGCGTACCCATCACAAACACATTGAACAACGTCAGCCAGATTGGTAATGATAACCGCGTGGATTATGGTAATGCAATTTCCAGCATTAACCCCGACGATGTAGAAAGCGTATCAATTCTGAAAGGGCCCAACGCAGCGGCACTTTATGGTTCACGCGCCGGTCACGGTGTGGTTTTGATTACGACCAAAAGCGGTAGTAAAGCGAAGAAAATGACGGTTTCGGTGAACTCGAACACGGTTTTTGACAAGCCTTACAAATACCTGAAAATGCACTCGAAATTCGCGACAGGTATCTTGCCTTTTACGCCTGACAATAATCCGTACCCGGGCGGCGTGCTGATGATCGATGAAAATTCGGCGGGCGGCGTGGGTCCTGAGTTGGATAAAGGTTACAAAGCCATCCAGTGGAACAGCCCGAAAGATGCCAACGGAAACCCGATCCCCACCGAGCTGGTTTCGCACCCTGATAATGTTAAAAACTTTGTGCGGACCGGTATCACGACAACAAATGGTGTCTCGGTAGCGAATTCCACGGATTTGGTTAGCTACCGCTTGTCTTACTCCAATATGACAAACAGAGGGATTATTCCAAACTCCGATTTGTTTCGCAACTCGTTGAATGTCAATTCTTCTGTAAAACTAGCGAAGAATTTAAGACTGAGTACCAACATTGATTTCAGCAGAAACAATTCCAACAACCGCCCTGCTACCAACCGTGGTACCAACCCGCTGCAATGGGCGTACGCCGTTTCTCCACATATTGATATCAAGGAGCTGAGAAATTACTGGGTACCTGGTCAGGAAGGTTTGCAGCAATTGTCGCAAGGCCCGGGCGATTTCAACAACCCGTACTTTTTGGCTTATGAAGTAAATAACAGCTTTGTCCGCGACCGTGTTTTTGGTAACCTGAAAGCGGACTGGCAAATTACGCCGGAATTTAGTTTGATGGGCCGCTACTCGCTGGATACGTATCAGGAAGACCGTGAGACGAAAATCGGTAACAGCTATACCAATGATGCCCGCGGATCTTACGGTATTATCAACCTGTCACGTTTCGAGCGCAATGCCGATTTTCTTGCGACTTACAAAAAGGAAATCAGCGATTTCAGCGTGTCGGTTTCGGCAGGTGGGAACACCCGTTATCAGAAAAACATGGACGTGAACACGTCTGCCAAGAATGGTACAGGTCTGATCATTCCGGGACTTTATACGATTTCCAACATTGCGCCTGCTAACATCAACATCAATAGCTACAAGACTGAGCGCGCCGTATTCAGTGTGTATGGGTTGGCTAACCTGGGTTTCAAGGACATGATTTACCTGGACTTGACTGCACGTAATGACTGGTCGAGTACATTGCCAAAAGCCAACCGCTCTTACTTCTATCCTTCGGCTTCTCTGAGTGTTTTGCTGAATGAAATGTTCCAGATGTCAAACTCGATCAGCTTGTTCAAATTGAGAGGCGGCGCGGCGCAGGTAGGTAATGATACCAACCCATACAGCTTGCTGGCTACTATGGATAATTTGGGTGCGTGGGATGGCATTACGCGTTTGAGTAAATCAGGTAAAATCCTGCTGCCGGATTTAAAACCGGAAATTGCGACTTCCTATGAATATGGGCTGGATTTGAATTTGTTCAGTAACAAGCTTCGTTTTGCGGCTACTTATTATCAGGTTGAAAACCGCAACCAGATTATCCCAACCAAATTGCCGGGATCGAGTGGTTTTACCCAGAAAAATATCAATGCTGGTTTGCTGGTAAGTAAAGGTCTTGAACTGACATTGGGCGGCACGCCAATCGCTAAAAATGGTTGGAGATGGGATGTCAATGCCAACTGGTCGAGAAACCGTACGACGATTAAGTCACTTTCTGATGGACTGGATTTCTACACACTTTGGACAGACGCGAAAGGTGGCGCCTGGACTTATGTAGGTGAAAAAATTGGTGATTTGTATGATTCCGAGCTCGTTACCGTAAAAGACAAAGCGTCGCCCTACTATGGTTACCCGATCCTGGATGAGAACGGTTCTTGGCAGAGCATTGCGGCTTCCAACACCCGCAACAAGATTGGAAACTTCAACCCGGATTTTATACTTGGTTTGCAAACCCAGCTGTCGTACAAAGGCTTTACTTTGAATATGACATTTGATTGGAGACAGGGCGGCAATTTTGTGTCACAAACCTATCGTTACAGCGAATCGGATTTGAAATCGCAGCGATTCCTGGATAACCTGATTAACCCAAATGGCCTGAGCGGCGACCAGCTGAGAAACTACCTGGTGGATAATGACAAGGTGGTGGTTCGGGGTAACCATTTCAACATTGTCGGCGGCCCGACTGCCGAGTACGGCGGCTTTCCTTTTGAATATGGCGGTAATACGTACAACTATGCGGTGTTCAACCCCGGCGTGATTGCGCAGTACAATGAAGCTGGCGAGATCACAGGCTATACCGAAAACCTGGGCGGAAAAGATACCAAATACATTCCTTACGGAGATAACTATCCGTGGGATTTTACCCGCGCGGCCACTTTCGACGCCTCTTTTGTAAAGCTGCGCGAAGTTTCGATCGGGTACGATCTGCCCGCAACCTGGGTGAAGAGAGTGGGTTTGCAGAATGCGAACATTGCCGTGTACAGCCGCAACATTATCCTTTGGACCAAAGCAGGCATCGGTATCGATCCTGAGCAGGCTTTCCAGCAGGAATCCGGCGCACAGGCAGGTACCCAGTTCAAGCAAGGTATCGAGCGCTATAATGTGACTCCCTGGGTGATGCCGATCGGTTTCAAATTGGGTTTGACATTCTAATTCAGCATCATATAGTCTGTTTTTTAAAAATATACTCATGAAAAAAATATTCAAAAAGTCCATCATAATTCCGTTGCTGCTGGCGGTTTTTACATTCTCTTGTAAAGATTTGTCGGAGCTCAACGAGAACCCAAATGGTGTGGGTCCCGAGACCGTGAACCCGAACCTGGTAATGCCTACGGTTTTGACAGAAGCTGCAAAAGCCTATGTGAACCTTGGTTATATGGATATCGCCGGGGTGGTGCAGCATACGCAAAAAGACGCCTGGGCAAGCAGCCACAATGATTACGATTGGGGCGGAAACCAGAGCTGGAATGCGTATTACGATATTCTGCGAAACAATGATCTGCTTTACAACCGCGCCGTGGAAACGAAATTCGAGTTTCACCAGGGTGTGGCATTGGTGATGAAATCATTCATGTTTGGTCTGATCACCGATCTTTGGGGCGACGCGCCTTACACCGATGCATTGAAAGGAGAAGCCGGTGCGGTAACCGACATCCTGCCTGCTTTTGACACACAGGATAAAATCTACGCAGGCATCATCGCTGATCTTGAAAAAGCCAACACCTTGTTGTCCAAGTCCAAAGCGGATTACGACGGTATTGTGGATAATGTGGATGTTTACTACGGCGGCGACCCGACCAAATGGAGAAAAATGGCCAACTCTTTGCTGCTCCGTTACTACATGCGTTTGTCGATAAAACAACCTGATATTGCGAAAGCCGGTATTGAAAAAGTGATTGGCAATGCAACGCAGTATCCGATCATCACTGTGCCTGCCGACGATGCAACAATGTCATTTCCAGGTAACAGTGATCAGGATTCGTGGCCTGCCAACTCGGTGTATGATGCCAGCGGAAGCGGTTATCGCCGGATTAAAATGTGCGCCACGCTGGTAGAAAAGCTGGAAACATTGAAAGACCCGCGTCTGGGTATCTGGGCGAATAAAGTGGAAGTGCCTTTGGTAGTAGATGCTACGCAGCCAGCCGGAACCGATAAAATTGTGAACGGTAAGAGAATTTTGTCGCCGGACAAAGTGAAAAATACGGTGGTAGATACCGATCCCGACTACGTAGGTTTGCCACCAAGTTTTTCGGCATTGCCGTCGTCCTATAACTTGAACCCTACGCCGGGACAAACTTCTTACAACCCGCACGTTTCGTTTTTGAATAACATTTATAAGCAAGCAAAAGGCCCATTGTTGAAAGCAAGGCTGATCTCTGCCGCCGAAGTGAACTTCATCCTGGCGGAAGCCGCATTAAGGGGCTGGAATGCTGGTACCGCAAAAGACCGCTACGAAGCGGGTGTGAAAGCATCGATGGATACCTGGACCGTGGGCGGATCTTACGCGACTTACATTGCCAATCCGGGTGTGGCATTTGATAAAAGCATCCAGCAGGTGATTGAGCAAAAATGGATCGCAAGCTGGACGGCCGCGACCGAAGCCTGGTTTGATTTCAGAAGGACAGGTTTCCCTGCCTTGAAAGCGGGTCCGGCTGCGAAAAGAGAAGTTCTGCCGGTGCGTTTCTACTACATGCAGGATGAGTTGCAGATCAACAAGGCGAATGCAGAAAGCGCGGTGAGCCGGCTGGAAATCACCAGCTACTCGCAGGCTGACAAAGGCAACAGTGCGTGGTCGAAACAATGGTTGATCCAGGGCACGAAAAAGCCATGGTAATGAATTTTGAATTAAGGTGAAGTATTTGAAACCGGGGCTGTCCGAGTGACGACAGTTCCGGTTTATTTTTAAAAAGGAGTTTTTGAATTTGAGATAAACCCCTTTGTTCATGAAAATTAGGATCATATTTTTTTGCCTGCTACTGGGAATCGCGCAACTGACGATGGCGCAACATTTCCGTGCAGGCGCTGCCATGCGGATCATTACGCCCGATCCGCTGCTATCGGTTTCCGGCGGTATCGGTACACCTAAAAAATCTATCCAAAAAAACGGAGAGCTGTCGATTCGTGCATTGGTTTTGGAGAAAGGCAATGTCCGCGTAGCGATCGTGAATGTGGACAATCTCGGCTGGCCTGCCGCATTGGGCAACAAATCACGCGCTCTGATCAAAGGTATACCGCCGGAAAACATCCTGATCGGCGCTACGCATACACACAGCGGGCCGGATGCTTACGGTTTCCCGAACGAAAAAGGCGAGTCTTTTGCTGATTTGAAATACCTCGATGATTGTGTTAAAAAAATTGCCGAGGCGGTAAATGAGGCGGTGGGCAAGCTGGAAGATGCTTCCCTGAAAATCGCGGTAGGTGAGGCGAAAGGAAAAATCGCTTATAATTATTATGCAGACCAACTTTATGATCCGCGCTGCGGCGTAATCCAGGCGATTGCCACTTCTGGAGCGAAAAAGGGGAGCGCAATTGCAACATTGGTTAACTATGCGATTCACCCGGAAGTGATCGGGGCTAGCAGGGGCATTCTTAGTCCCGATCTTTGCGGGCCACTTTATGATCGGATAGAATCGCAGGGCGGAGGAGTCGCCGTTTTTATGAATGGCGCGCAGGGCGGCATGGTCACTGCTGATAACCGCGTTGAAGGTGGCAAGGAAGCAAATGATTGGAATGAATGTAGGCGAATCGGCGAGTTGCTGGCCGACGAGGCATTGCGGATTGTAAAAGATGCGCCAGTCCAAGAAAATCCTGCATTATTCTGCACAGCGAGAAAAATTGAATTTCCGGTTGATTCGGAGATCATGCGCTACATTCTCCAAAAATCACCGATTAAAAATGAAATGGCGGGTGAAAATCGGATCGCGACGCAACTGAATTTGCTCAACATTGGTACCGCGCAGGTGCTGACCATTCCCGGCGAAGCATTGCCCAACATTGGTTTTTACGTGAAAAGGTACATGAACACGAAGCAGCCGTTTTTGTTTGGCTTGACCAATGATGCATTCGGTTATATGCTGACAAAGGTTGATTTCAACAGTTTTAAAAGATATGAATATGTGAGCCGCACCAGCCTCGGAGAAATGACCGGGGAGATTTACATGGAGCAGGCGCTCAAATTAGTCAATGACAGTCCAAAACCCTGACCTTACCTTTTTACCACCACATTTATCCGCTTATGTTTTTAAAATTCATCAAAACCGGGATCAAACTTTTAATGATCCAAACTGCCCTCATTTTTACTGTTAAAGCCCAGAAAATCACCCCCGAAAGTGCGCTGGAGAGTTATCTGAACAATGGCGACAAGACGTTTAAATGGGAGCTTAAAGATTCTTTCGTCCGTGGCGACCTGACTTATTACAATGTGCTGCTTACTTCGCAAAAATGGCGCGAATTTACCTGGACGCACCAGCTGACAGTGATCGTTCCCAAAGAAAACAAGCACGACGATGCATTGCTTTTCATCACCGGCGGCCACAATACCGACGGTCTGCCGAATTGGAATAACAAAAAAGACGACGATATGTACGTCTCTCTCGGCAATGTCGCGCAGACTAATAATGCGATCGTCGCACTTTTAAAGCAAACCCCAAACCAGCCATTTTTTGGAGATCTGACGGAGGACGCGCTGATTTCCTACACTTTGCATAACTGGAAAAAGGACAAGGATTACAGCTGGCCGCTGCTTTTCCCGATGGTAAAAAGCGCGGTGCGGGCGATGGACGCGGTGCAGGAGTTTTCCAAACAAAAATTGAATCATCCTGTAAACCGCTTCGTGGTAACCGGCGCATCCAAACGCGGCTGGACCACCTGGTTGACTGGGGCGAGCGACAAGCGGGTAGAGGCGATTGCGCCGATGGTCATCGACGTTTTGAATATGCCGGTAAGTCTTGATTATCAGATCAAATCGTGGGGCGATTACAGTGTGCAGATCGAGGATTACGTGAAACTCGGCATTCCACAATCGACCGGCTCACCTGACGGCCAGGCGATCACAACAATGATCGATCCATATACTTACCGCGCCAAACTGACGATGCCGAAAATGATTTTTATGGGCACGAATGATGAATATTGGGTGGTGGATAACATTAAAAATTACCTCGACAACATTCCCGGCAACAATATGCTGCACTACGTCCCTAATGCTGGCCACGACCTTGGCGGCGGCAAGCAGGCGATTGAAGCATTGAGCGCGTTTTTCGGAGCTACGGTCAATAAAAAGCCTTATACCCAATGCAAGTGGACGCAGTCTGTGGCAGGAAATAGCGTGAACCTGGACATTAAAACCACGGCCGATGTGCTGGAAGATGTGATTTTATGGTCTGCGAATTCTGCGGACCAGGATTTGCGGGATGATAAATGGACGAGTAAAAGTCTGGGTATCAAGAATAAAGCTTCCGTAAAAGTCTCGGCCACATTCCCGGCCAGCGGCTTCCGTGCGTTTTATGTGGATTTGAAATACAAAACCCCGAAAGGCGACATTTACACAGAAAGTACCCGCGTGTTCCTGACGAGCAGTAAGGCACTTTTGTAAATTTGAAGCATTAGAATCCGCTCATGAAATTCAGAATCCTGCCCATTATGTGCCTGCTACTTGCGGGCACAATGTTATTCTCTTGCCAAAAAGAAAAGGCAAAATCCTCAGGTACAGTCAAAAAAGTGATCGATGATGCGGTGACAAGGCTTTATGAAAAGTTGACTCCTGCCCAGCTCGACACGATTTCGGAACCCTACATTCTCGGATTTTTGAGTGAAGAGGACAAAGAAATATTGGCAACGCGCTTCTGGACCTTTGAAGCAAATGTGCCGGTACGGGTCTCGCTCATGCGGGATACCGCGCAGAAAGTTCTGCCTTTCTGGCTGGAAAAAAGCGGTTTCAAGAAGACTCCGATGTTCGTTAGAAATGAAGAATATGGTTATGAAGTTTGGCAAAAGGATTTTGAAAAAGGCGAGATAGGACTTGGAATTAATGGTTTTGATAAACACCGGCCCGTCTATTTTATCAGCGTAGCACCACAAAACGAACGTGACAAACTTGAAATTTCAAATGTGGTTCCTGCTCAATACAAGCTGGATACATTGTGTGTCGGGGCATTTACCTACCACGATTGGGACGGCCTGACGTTGACGGAAGTACCGGACCAGCTGAAAGGGGAGGTCCTATTTACGACGGTGCGCGGCCGGGCGCGGGAGGCACATCTTATTAATGCATTCAGAAAAACCGCGACGCCTTCGTCCGCGACGCCCGATCAGGTGATTCTCACATGGAGCGGCGATCCTCAAACCTCCGTGGATATTCAGTGGCGCACAAATCCGAAAATCACAACCGGAAAGGTAAAATATTGGCAGGATGGCTCGAAGGATACGCTTTTCACCGAGGCGTCGGCTTTTAAAATGGATGACCGGCTTTTGCAGAATGACCGGTATGTAAATCGATTTACAGCTAAAATCAAAAAGTTAGAACCCGCTACGTCCTACCATTATGCCATCGCCGCCGACAACATTAAATGGACGTCGCCAGAGCCTTTCAGGACTGCGCCGGACCAGAATAAGGACTTCTCGTTTATCTGGTTTGGCGACACGCATTTTTCTCCGATCTGGGGAGATATGGCTCAAAAAGCAGTGAAGAGGCATCCGGAAACCGCTTTTTTTCAAATCGCCGGCGACCTCGTAAGTACAGGTTTGCATCGCGACGAGTGGGACCAATTGTGGGACCATAGCAAAGGCACATTCATTTCGCGCCCGCTGATGCCGGTGCCGGGGAACCATGATAGTCAGGACGGATTGGGCGGCGGCATGTACAAGGATATGTTCAGTCTGCCCGAAAACGGCCCGGCTAGTCAGCCGACGGAAATGTCTTAAGCTTATCATTATGGTGATGCGCTGTTTTTAATGTTGGACGTAACATTGTCCATTCCCAATCAGACGGCCTGGATCGAGGAACAATTGAAAAACAGCAAGGCAAAATGGAAGTTCGCGATGTTCCATTTTCCACCCTACAATGTGGAAGAGCCTTACGACGAAATCATGCGCGAATGGTGCTCGCTATTTGACAAATACCACGTGGATATGGTCATGAATGGGCACATGCATTATTATCTCCGCACCAAGCCGATGTATGCCGGAAAAGCCGTAGACTCACCAGTGAAAGGTACAATTTACATGATGTCGATCAGCGTTCCGGGCAAGCAGGAAATCTGGAATGAGGAGGAGTATGCCGTTAAACGTTATCGGAATGGGCCGCTTTATCAGCATATATCCATTAAAGGTGATCAGCTTTTTTATAAATGTTTTGATCCTGAGGGGAATGTGAAAGATGAGTTGGTGATTTCCAAATAGCGCCTTCTTACTCAAACCGCACATTCGCCCCCTTTAACTCTCCATGCGTACTAATCGCTACCGCTGTCAGTATCGCGAAAAATGCCAGGATGAAAATGAAATTGACCACCCAGCGGCTCACATTCAGGCCACGCTGGGAGAAGTGACTGTCGAATTTGTTTATCAAAAAGCCAATCGCAGCTATATTGACAATGTACAAATATTGCTCAATGCGGTACAGGCTCATGAAAGCGCAGGTGATGAGCAGGCTGTAAATGGTGGACAGGCCGAGGTAGGAGAAGAAAAAAAGCTGCAATTCTTTTTGTTGCAGTTCAATAAATTCGGTGCGTTTCTTGAAATAAAACCAGTAGAGTGAAAAGCTGCTGAATGCTAGTACAAGCAGTAATGCCAACAGTTTGACATATTTGACTACGCCGAGTGCGTCGGCTGTTTCGCTGAATGACTGGATCGTTTCGACGAGTCGCTGCGTTTCGAAAGATTGGTCCCAGACTACAAATGGCAGGACGAGCGTAAGAATGACGATCGGTGCGATCAGATTTTTTCTTGAAACGGTTTCTTCCGATTTTTCCCACTCGCTGGTGAAAGTCCCATAAGCCATCCCCAACCCGCCGAAAAAGCCGATCGAGTATTCCATCACATTCCAGAAGTTGAATTTGATCCCGGAAACACTGCCCATCACTTGCAGAAAATTGCCGAATGCGAAACCAAAGCCACCACCTAAACCGGCAAAAACTGCCAGCCTGATCGCTGAATGTTGCTTGTGCCGGATCATGTACCAGAATAGCGCGACTGTCATGCCAACACCCGCCGCCCAGGCTTCGGAGCGTGGCGGCGTCATGAGCCAGCCGAGCTCCTCAATCAGGAAATAATAAAAAAGGATTGCCCCGGTGGTCATTTCTGTGAGCAGCTGCGCCCATTTGACGGGTTTTTGGCGGCTTGAAGCTAAGGTTAACCCAAACAATCCCCCTCCGACAAGTCCAAACAACCCGCCGATGATGAGCAACATTAAAAAGCCGTAATACACATTTTCGAAGTCCAATCCCCGGGCGTAACCCACCACTTTTCCATAACTGATGATCCCGCCGATGCCCCAGCCAGCCGCCGAAGCCAATGTAAGCTGGAAGGCTTTGGCATACCAGTCGGTGCGTCTCGAGAGCAGCACAATCGCCAATCCGCCGATGCCACCGGCCCAGGCAGCAGCCTGCTCGTGACCAAATTGTCCGCGGATCGCCCAGGCGGTCCCCAATGACATTCCGGCGATCAGTAAATTGAAAAGCAGTGGCTTGTTATTCATGCATTTTCGGAATAAGGGTTTGTGCGATAAATACCTGCTTATGGTGAAAACGGACTATAAAGCGGTTTTTGGGATAGAAAAATAGCCTGAAAGTCGGCCTTCGAAGTATGGAATGTGGAGGAGCACAATGTAAAATCGAGCAAGAAAGTATGTCACAGGACCTGGCAATTAATGGTGGACCGAAAACGATCAGCAAAACATTCAACTGGCCGATTTATGATGAGCAGGAGGTAAATGCAGTGGCGGCCATCGTACAGAGTGGCAAGTGGGGTAACCCGGACTGCGGGGATGAAGTTGAAAAATTCGAAAAGGAATTTGCGGCTTATTGCGGGAGTAAATATGCCATCACTTGTGTAAATGGTTCGGTTTCGCTCCGATTGGCGCTGATTGCATGCGGCGTAAAACCCGGCGACGAAGTGATCGTGCCACCATATACGTTTATCACCACGGCTTCCTCGGTAATCGAATGTAACTGCGTGCCGGTATTCGTGGACATCGATCCGGATACTTATAACATTAGCCCCGCCGCCATCGAAGCCGCGATTACCGACCGGACCAAAGTCATTATCCCGGTGCATTTCGGCGGGCTTTCCTGCGATATGGATGCGATTATGGAAATTGCCAATCGTCACGGATTAAAAGTAATCGAAGACGCCGCCCACGGTCACGGCGCGGAATACAAAGGCAAAAAACTGGGCTCTATCGGTCACGTAGGTAGTTTTAGTTTCCAATCATCCAAAAACCTGACTTCCGGTGAAGGCGGTATTGTCATCACCGACGATGACGAATTGTATGCGATGATGCATTCCCTGCGCAATGTTGGCCGGATCGAAGGCGGGCAGTGGTATGATCATTACAATCCGGGCTGTAATTATCGAATCACGCAAATGCAGGCGGTTTTGCTTTCCGCGCAGCTTAAAAGGTTGGAAGAGCAAACCAAAAAACGAAATGAAAATGGCCTCTACCTGAATGAGTTACTCACAAACGTAAAAGGCATCACGCCACTTTCGCGAAGCGAGTACATTACCCTACACTGCTACCACATCTACATTTTCAAATATGACGCAGAGCATTTTGGAGGTCTGCCCAAAAACGAATTTGCCGAAATGCTGGCCGCCGAAGGCGTGCCGAGTTTCAGAGGCTACCCGCATCCGCTCTACAAACAGCCTTTGTTTCAGAACAAGAACTGGATGTGCTACGCGATTCCAGAAACTGCGGATTACAGCCAGACTTTCTGCCCGGTAGCCGAACAGGCTTGCGCTACGGATGCGGTTTGGATTTTGCAGCATGCGATGCTGGGGGAGAAGGAGGATATGGAAGGGTTTGTGCGGGCGATTTTGAAAATTCAGGAGGCGGTGAGCTAAAATTGAAAGCTTGTTTTTTTGAAGAAAGCAGCTGCATAATTTCCGATTGAACCCGCTGTCTGATCCAGTGATTTTGTTCTGGTGTCAGTTCAGCAAGAATATTTTCATTGTTGATATTAAAATCTACCAAAACATCTTCCAAAAATTCCTGTATTACCTCCTGCAGTCTGGTTTGATTTTCTGAACGAAGGATTCCAATTTTTGATAAAACGCTGTTTAACCGGTTGTCATTTACATAATTTCTTAGTTCATCCATAAGGAAATTTAGATCTTCGGATAAAGACGATATGCTGGATGAAAAAGACCAATTACGGGCCTCCAAATACTTTTTATCCTCCTCGAACTCCCGGTTTTTAATCTTGATAATCGGCCTGAACCCCAAGGTATCGGTAGAGATGTCTCCAAACGGTTTAATCACAACACCCTCGATCAAATTGTCTTGAATAAGTGGAAGTTTCAGTTGTTTGGGAACTCGGCTGTCGATTCTCAGGTCAAAATCCATGACCTCCGATAGTTTGCCAATTTTCAAGGGTTTGGCGTGGAGAATGTTGAATTTTTGGAAATAGGCTATCGCTATTTCGTAGCTGAGATAGTTCTTTGACGAGGTAAAATGATTTTCAATAGCAATATCAAACGCGCAAAACTCGATATCAGGCGAGTAATAAACACCCGTTTGAATAGCTTCGACTGTCGCGTTACTGTTCACATCCGGGTGCGGATAAATCCCTCCGAACAGCTCTCCATAGATAATTATTTTATCAGCATTAAGATCCAGTTTGATCTGCTCAAACAGCTGGGTAACTGCGGATTCCAATTTCGCAACCACTATTTGGAAGCCGAAAAAATCATCTTCCCATTTCAGAAATTCTTTTCTTTTTCCAAAATGCAGCCGGTTATCCTGATAGATGAACCGGAAATTGGCCCCGTGAATTTTTTCGGTGACAACCCAGTCCAGCTTATTTAGCCGACTGCTGATTTTTTCGTCCGATACCAGGCTTTTCAGGCTGGAAGGGATTTTTTCGTATTCTGATAAATTATTCATTAGTGTGTGAAAATGATACCATTTACTTCCCAACCCGCACCCTAACCCCCTCACTATGCGCCGTAAACTCCGGTGCATACATACATTGAATACTCGTCACCCCATTGCTAAAATCCCCTTCATGGGCTACAAAAAGTGGGTACTCGAAGACATAAGTGCCCTTTCGAATTGCACTAAAAAAGAAATTGGTGCTCGCGTCTTTGGTGGTTTCGTAGTAGCCGAGGCCGCCTTGCCATTTGTAGCTGCTTAAAACATTCACAGGTTCCAGGCCTGACGCACGCATGTCTTTCATGTGCACATATTCCATATCGCGGTCGGCGCGGAGTTCTATGCGGACTGTGATTTTGTCGCCGATATGTAGCTTATCGCCTTCGTTGATGGCGGTTAGTGTTGGGCCTTTGTCTGTGTTTCTTTCGATGAAAAGCTTTTTGGAAAGTTTCAGAGGTGTTTCGGCAAATATGATTTTGTCCAGATCTTCGAAATATTGCCAGTACACTGCGCCCCAGGATGGTGCGGAAGTTTGGGTTTCGCTCTTTGTTTCAATGTGCACATTACCCATTGAAACTGAAATCTGGTCGCTTTCGAAGGATTTTTTGAAATAGCCGGTGCCCGCCTCCGGACTGTTCGCGTCCGATTGAATGGTAGTTTCTCCCAAATGTATCAGCGCAGTTTTGTCCTCGGTCAGCCAGTTGCTGCCCTGCATGAGCAATGCATAGCAAGCCTCGGCAGTGGCTTTTGTGCTTTCCCAGGCATTGGTCTGCTTGTTTTTCAAAAGCCAGGTTTTCAAAGCATCGACGGTCTTGGTGTCGTTTTCGATTTCCTGAAATGCCTCGATCAGTAGCGCCTGCCGCTCGATCGGCGCCTCATACCACCACCAGCCGCGCTGGTTGCTTTTCCAGTACATCCCCATTTCTTCATTTACGACGGCAGTTTCCCGCAAAGATTTCAGGATGGCTTTTGCCGTGACTTTCTCGCGGCCGCGGTTCAATGTCAATGCAATCATTCCCTGCAAATATTTCGATTGAGTAACCCACGTTACACCAGCCCGCTCCCTGAAATATTGATAAGCCTTTTGCGAAGCTGAAGCGACCGGTTTATCAGCAAAAAAACTTCTGAGATAGAGATACTGCACCTGCACTGGCCCGGGAGCATATTGTTTCAGGTCGGATTTATACTTGATTAGATTGTCATAGTCTTCTTTAATTTTTTTGTCGAGATAGCTCAGTGCTTTGTCTAAAATCGGTTCGATATTCCGGTTTTCCTTTGCCAAAAAGAAACCAGTTTTTGCCAGGTGCCCGATACCCGTCACAATGTATTGCGTAATATACCTGTCTTCGTATCCACCTTTAAACCAGGGAAAACTGCCGTTTTCGCTCTGC
This sequence comes from Dyadobacter luticola, assembly GCF_005860805.1. GTDB lineage: Bacteria > Bacteroidota > Bacteroidia > Cytophagales > Spirosomataceae > Dyadobacter > Dyadobacter luticola. Next base: position 66,426 of record NZ_VCEJ01000005.1, read on the forward strand.
ATTTGCAGCAATTTTTCCAGATTTCCGGTAAGCTCGCTTTTCATTTTTACGAGATCAAAAAGCAAAGCAATGTTCCTTTTTTGCCCCGATTCCGATTTGGCCTGTAACACCCACGGCGTTTCTTCCAGCAGCACAGATTTGAGCTCCTGGTTCTTTTCCAGATTACTCATCAGGGCGGTAGTGTCCGCATTTTTCCAGGTTTCAAAAACCTTCGCAATGCGGGGCGAAGTGCTCACAATTTGTGCAGCCAAAGCATTGGCATAGTAGCGGTTCCAGGTTTGCTCGGCACATTCGTACGGATATTCCATCAGGTACGGAAGCGCCTGCACAGCGTACCAGGCCGGGTTGCTGGTGTATTCAACCGTTAGTTTTTGGTGTGTTAATGTTTTGGAGTTGCCGGAACTAAGCAGTTTTTCAAACCTGAAATCCTTCGCAGCTGCACCTCGCACATTCAAAGTCAAACTTTCGGTAACCAGCATGCGGTTGGACAGCACAGGCAAAATGTTTTCCTCCCCATCCGACAAATTTCCCGCCTTAGCCACCGCCCGCCAGGTCAATGTTTTGGTAAAACCCTTCGGCACTTCCAGCGAAAAAGAAACATTGGTATTCTGTCCCGCCTGGATTGAAAAGGGTTGACTACCTGTTTGATTTTTAAATTGAACGTCAACCGGCTGATTGGTTTCGGTATCAAAAAGCTGCAAAGAAACAGTCCCGGTAAGCGCTTGATCCGAAATATTGGCCACTTTCACCGGAAAATTGATCTGATCACCTTCCCGCAAAAACCGGGGCGCATTGGGCTGCACCATCAATTCCTTCCGGGTAATGATCTCTTTGGAGCTATACCCGAACGCCAAATCTTTCGTATGCACCAGCGCCTGGAATTTCCAGCGCGTCAATGCCTCGGGCAATGTGAAGGAGAATTCGATTTCACCGTCTTCATTTGTGCGCAATTCGGGAAGGAAGAAGGCGGTTTCGTTGAAATTTTTGCGAGGCGCAATGTCTGCTGCGGTGGGATTTTTTGATGATGCAGGGGTTTTTTGGACGCCATAACCCACGGTTACGACTTCCGCAAGAGCAGATGCATTTCCACCAATTGCCATGGACATTTCCTCTTCCGGCGCTGCCTGATTCATTTTGGTATTTGCCCCAACAATAGCTTTCTGAATCCGTCGGTTTCTGCCGGTTTTGTCAGCGATAACCGCACTTTTGATCTCATAAAAATCGTCCAGTAACAGCCTGTCGTAGATTTTATCGTTGGATCGGTATACGCCATTATTCACATACCGGATGTAAGCTGCTTCTTCTTTAAAGTTTCGGTACGAATCCCAGTTCTGCTCTGGCAGCGATGATAAATGCAAATTCGGTTTCTGCCAATGATGCAAGACAAACTGATCCAGCGAAGCGTCGTACATCGACGCGAGCATTTCAGCCGCTATCTTTTCTTTTTTGTATCCTGAAATTTTCACTTTCCACTGTTCCTTGCTTCCGGGCAGCGTTTTGTCCCGGAATGTCAGGTATTCAATTCGAAGTTCTTTATTGGTCCAAGGAACATGAATTGTTTCCTGGTGTTCGTAAATGCGGTTATGTTTTACAAACAGATAAGAAACCACATATCCGCCGCGATCTTCCTCGGTGGCGGTGTGTCGGAAAGTTTGGACCTGATTATTTAATTGAGAAAATGAAAAAGGGGATGTTTGCTTCGCCTTTTGACCGGTTTTGCTGATTAAAAACAAATGATCCGCAGAAGAGCCGATTTGAATGCTGGCCGTTTCACCCGGCTCGATTGGCTTGCTCGCCGTAGTTGATAAATACACCGGTTGCGCGCTCTTATCGCTTTTAGATTTTATCAATTCCGTGTATTTAACCTCTTTAATTTCTTCGCCAGATTGGTCTTGGGTGACGACTTCTATCCTATAAAATCCAGCTGGCAGATTTGCTTCGGAAAGCGCAAAATCCTTATCATTTTGCAGCATTTGGCTTTTTTCTAACACAACATTCTTGACAACCCAGTTTGTCGGATCAGTTTCATCATTGTATTCGTCGTGAGGAAAATCCTGAATGTAGTCGGCTTTCGATATAACAAACTGATCGGGACGCGCCCAGTAGCGTTCACGGATGAGTCGCGTTTCAGGAGTCAGACTTGAAATAATCACCTTTACCTCGGCCGGCAAAAATTCACCATTTATATTCTCCGTCCGGATTGAAAGCGACTTTAAACTATCAGCAAAAATCTTATCAGGAATGTCGGCACGGAGCAAAATGGATTTATAACTAACCGAAATTTTCGTGTATTCGCTGCGTGTCTCACCATTGCTATCGGTAATGTCCACCTTGACATCATAGTCAAAAACGGGATCCTGTTTTTTGTCGATTTTTAAATCCGGCAATGCTTCAAAAGTGATCAGGAATTTGCCGGTAACATCTGTTGTGGTTTCTCCGTGAGCAATTTCCAGCGGGGACACCGGTGGCAGCCAGCTCTTCGATCGCCACCGATAAATGTATCGTGGCACGCGGGTTACGCGGTAAGAAACTTTCGCTCCGTCGATTGCATTACCGGCATAGGCCCTGCTGACGCCAGTTATCCGGATGATATCATTCACTTTGTAAGCCACCTTCAAAGTGTCGAAACTGACTTCAAATTTTGGCCTCTTGTATTCTTCCACCTGAAAGGAAATTTCGTCCAAATCGTCGGTAACAATTTTAAAGGTGCCGTTCAACGCATTTTTAGGCAACTGAAACGAACCTGAAAAGCTGCCATATTCATTGGTTCTAAATTCCTTTTTCTCAACTTCTTCACCGTTGGCATTAGTGAGAACTACGCTTATACTATCCGTCGAACTGCTGCTTGTGGCCGTACTGTCGCAAACAATTCCTTTAAAAAAGACCGTTTGGCCAGGCCGATAAATGCTCCTGTCGGTAAATAAAAAGGTTTTATACTCTTCGACGTCTGCTTCCTCCCGATAATAGGTCCGGTTCGCCGCCGGAAGCGCTAGCTTATCCTTTGCTGTGGTAATTTCTACCTGTTCGGTCCAGTAATTTTTAATGGTATCCTCGCGCGCTGTTTTGATATGACCATTTAAATCCGTGATATACTGGTCGCTTTTCAGCTTTTTGTTGATTCGCAGGTTGTAATCAAAAGCCATTTGCGAGATTTTGACAGTAGCGCTTGGTATCGGCTGACCATTATCCCTATTCAAAACAAACATATCCTGCCCGTTCCGGACATAACTAATGTTGGAAACAATCACCAGCCGGGCTCCCAGCAATGCTTTGGGATTGGTAAAATCAGCGCCCGAGCTGGCAATCAGTATATATTCACCAATAGGCAGCGCGTCAATCTTGATTTCCACCAGATGTTCCTGATGATCTTTGGTGTCGGGCAATACCTGCTGCCAGCTTCGGATCGGTTTCGCGGCAACCAGATCATTCCAAAGTCCTTCGCCTTGTCTTTCCATTTTCTTTTTCACCTCGTCCGTCGCGGGAACAATCCGAAGGAAAACGCGGTCAATGTTGCGGTAGTTAAAAAGCGCCAGAAATGGTTTTTCAGGCACATTTACATTTTCCGTCTGGAACGAAATGCTTTTCTCCCGAATAGTATTTAGCAAGTTATGCGCATTGATGCCGCCTTCGGAATTTGGATTTTCACGGATTATCTTATCGCAAATTTCCGCAGCCTTTACCCGCTCAAAACGGGCAGTAGTATCACCAAAAGGTTCATATCCATTCCCGCGATCATTATGCCAGGCGGCAACCATACACCAAGCCTGAGCAGCAGCCGGGATAGATTCATACTGCTGCGCAATGTGGTTGACGGCCATATAATAAAGCTGCTCCTTATCCGGATGCACGGATTTTTGCCGGACGTACTGTAAGCGCTGTAAATCAATGTCTATCAGCGCATCCGGCTTCGGATCTTCGAGGTGAAAAGCGACTAGTTTCTGATATAAGGTCAGTGCAAAATATTCCAGCTCGGTCGAATCTTTGGATTCAAATTTTCGATGTGCAAAATCTGCGGCTGGGTCGAAAGCGGAGGCAGTACTGATTTCGAAGGCATAAGTTGGTTTTTTAATGTTCCGCTCATCCGATGAAAAGTATTGCAATGCTTCCTGGGCCAGCAGGTCGTATAAAGTTGGGCGCAGTTTGCGCACATTACCTTTTTGAATGATCTCGTCGAAAGGTGCCAGTAAGGTCTTTTTCAAATCAGCTTCAGGTTGAAGAGATTCAAGATAAAGTTGTGTTATTTTTTTGTGAAATTCTCCTGTTGACCAGGTTGTTATGTCCTCGCTTTTCGCCCCTTCGACAGCAGTTCTTTCATAAAGCTGCCACCGATGTTGATAGTAGTAACTCAGATATTTTTTTGCCAGAAAGGATGTCAGTATTGCCTTCACAGCTCCCTGCGTTTCCGAAATTTCCTTTTTCAGTTCATCAATTGATTTCTGCTCAAAATTTTCCTGATTTTCCGCATTCAACCCGATCATATGAGTGACGGCTTTGATAACCTGCGCATCCTGTTTTTCCGCTTTTGCCTGTTTGTAAATTTTGTTAACCTCCTCCAAAGCCGACTTGGGAAGCCCTTTTTGCATCGCTTCTTCCACAATTTTCCACTGCGGGCTGTAAGTTTTTGGCGCTAACTGAGCATTTGTTTTCATCGAAATAAAAAATAAGAATAGTGTGAGAAAAAGGAAAAGTGACTTTGTTTTCATGGCTGAAAAAGAAGGATAAATGTGCTGTTAATGTAAGCAATCCTGTAACAAGCTCCCGCATTCATTGAACCTTCGGCTTCCGATCTTTTATTCTAAGGTAAGCGGTGCTTTGAAGTTTGCAGCCCAGAATAATGTTGACCTTGACGGTAAGAAAGTAACTCATTGTCGCTTTCTACAATATGAAGTATCTTTAAATAAGTCATTTAAAGAAATATAATTATCAAGCCTTCTTTTAAGACGAAATTTATTTTCAGTAAATATTATGCGTACAATAATACTGGTTGCAGTTGTCATCGTCGTGCTGGTTTTAGGGAAGCTCTTTGTGTTTTCCAAACCGGGAAATGATAAAGGTGCCGAAGGAAAAAAAGGCGGGGATAGCAAAAGCGCCAAGTCTTCGGGCGGTGGCGCTGTGCCTGTGGATGTATATGTTGTTGGAAAAGAAACGATTGAAAATCAAATATTTGCGGCGGGTACCATTTTACCAAACGAAGAAGTAAACCTGATGGCCGAGGCAACTGGCAGGCTCGTCAAGCTGAGCATCCAGGAAGGAGCCAATGTTATCAAAGGTCAATTGATTGGTAAAATCGACGATCGTGAATTGAAAGGTCAGCTGCAAAAAGTGATTTATAACCAGGATCTCAGCCGAAAAATTGAGGCGCGCCAGAAAAAGCTTTTGAATGTGGAAGCGATCAACCTGGAAGAGTACGACCTCACTACCAACAATATACGTGTGCTGGACGCCGAGAAGGAAATCCTCGAAGCGCAGCTGGCCAAAACTGAAATTCGTGCGCCTTTTAATGGTAAGATCGGTTTGAAATACATCAGTGAAGGCGCATATATGGCACCGGGTACGCCCGTCGTGACCATCGTGCAGAGCAATCCTGTCAAAATCGATTTTACAGTTCCTGAAAAATACACGCCGAATATCCGCGTCGGTAATGTGGTGAAATTCAACCTCGACGGCGATCCCTCCACCTTCAATGCCAAAATTCTGGCGATTGATCCTAAGGTGGATGAAAATCTGAGAACATTGCGGGTGAGGGCGATCGCGCAAAATCCGCAGTCGAGGTTTGTGCCGGGTATGTTCGTGAAAATCCTGGCGGATCTCGATGCCAACAAATCGGCCATGATGATCCCTACGGAGGCCATTGTGCCGGTTTTGAAGGGTAAAAAGGTATTTATTGTAAAAAATGGCAAGGCGCAGGAAGCGATGGTGACGACTGGTCTGCGTACCGATAAAAAGATACAGATTATAGAAGGGTTGCAGCCGGGCGACTCGCTGATCACTTCGGGGATCATCGCGATCAAACCGAATACAACTGTGAAAGTGAACTGAGAAAAAGCATTTTAATCCCCAGTTATGAGTATTTCAACCCTTTCCATCAAGCGGCCGGTCCTAGCGATTGTGATGAACCTGCTGATCATATTGTTTGGTTTTCTAGGCTATAAATTCCTGGGGATGAGGGAATTTCCTTCTATCGACCCACCAGTAGTTTCGATCCGGACCAGCTATACCGGCGCCAATGCCGACATTATCGAATCGCAAATCACCGAGCCACTCGAAAAGCAGCTGAATAGTATCGAGGGGATTAAATCCATCAACTCTACGAGCAGTCAGGGTACCAGCCAGATCACCGTCGAATTTGACATTGGGGTGGATATGGAGCGCGCCGCAAATGATGTGCGCGACAAAGTAGGCTCGGCTTCCAGAACATTGCCGCTCGATATCGACGGCCCGCCGGTGGTAGCCAAAGCCGACGCCAACTCGGAGCCGATCATCGTACTGACATTCAAAAGCGACACCCGCTCCCATTTGGAAGTGAGTGATTATGCCGAGAATGTGATCGCGCAGCGGCTGCAAACCATTGAGGGTGTGAGCGAAATCCGGATTTTCGGGCAGAAAAAATATGCGATGCGGATCTGGATGGATCCGATTAAGATGGCATCGCTAGGTATCACGACGCAGGATGTGAAGGTCGCGCTGGACAAGGAAAATGTGGAGCTGCCGAGTGGAAAACTGGCCGGAGATAACACAGAGCTGACGGTAAAAACGATCGGGCGCTTTCGTACGGAGAGTGATTTTAATGAGATGATCATTAAAAACTCCGCGACCCAAACCATCCACCTGAAAGATATTGGTTATGCCACATTAGGGCCTGAAAATGAAGAAACTATTCTTCGTTTGGACAATGTGCCGATGATTGGTCTGGCGATATCCCCGATGCCCGGAGCCAACTATCTGAACATTGCGGAGGAAGTAAACAAGCGGATGGCCGCGATCAAAAAAGAGTTGCCAAAAGATTATACGCTGGATACATTGATCGATAACACCATTTTCGTAGAGCGATCAATCGAGGAAGTTGGCGAAACATTGCTGATCGCAATCATTTTGGTGGTGATCATTATCTACCTCTTTTTCCGCGACTGGCTCATCGCCTTCCGCCCGCTGATCGACATTCCGGTGTCGCTGATAGGGACGTTTTTCGTCATGTATATCATGGGTTTTTCCATCAATGTGCTCACGCTACTGGCGATTGTACTCGCGACGGGGCTGGTGGTGGATGACGGGATTGTGGTGACCGAGAACATTTTCAAGAAGATCGAGCAGGGTATGAGCCCGATCGAGGCCGCGATAAAAGGGGCAAATGAGATTATTTTCGCGGTTTTGTCTACTTCCATCACATTGGCTTCGGTGTTTTTGCCGGTGATTTTTATGGAAGGTTTTGTCGGAAAACTGTTCCGGGAATTTGGTATCGTGATCTCCGCCGCGGTTTTGATCTCGGCATTTGTTTCCCTGACATTGACGCCGATGTTGAATGCATACCTGGTTCGTAAAACGCATAAAAAGAGCTGGTTTTATGAAAAAACAGAGCCTTTCTTTGAACGTATCACGGAAAATTATGGCAAGGCTTTGGGGCAATTTCTGAAAATGCGTTGGGTCGCAATTCCGCTGGTCGCGCTGACGATGGGCATGATCTGGTTTTTTGGAAAAGGATTACAATCCGAACTCGCGCCACTGGACGACCGTAACTGGTTCCGTATCAACATGACGGCACCCGAAGGTTCCTCTTTTGAATTCACCGACCGCTATGTGCAGAACGTTGGAAATATGCTGATGGATTCGATGCCAGGCAGAAAGGGCCTTATGCTGATCACTTCTCCGGGAAATTCGGGCCTGGGAGCCGCTAATACAGGTAGTGGAAGGATCGCGCTCGTCGACAAGAAATTCCGTACGCAATCTCAGCAGGAAATCGCGGATTATATCAATCAAAAACTGAAACAAATGCCTGATGCTAAGTCATTTGTGGTGCAGCAACAGACGATTTCCGTTGATTCCCGCGGTGGCCTGCCGATCCAGTATGTAATCCAGGCGCCCGATTTTGAAAAGCTGCGTGAATACCTGCCGAAGTTCATGGAAGAAGTTTCCAATGATCCCACTTTCGCGATCAATGATGTGAACCTGAAATTCAGCAAGCCGGAAATCCAGATCGCGATTGACCGGGAAAAAGCGAAGTCCCTCGGAGTTTCCGTGCAGGACGTAGCACAAACGATGCAACTCGCATTTGCGGGTCAGCGTTTTGGGTACTTCACGATGAATGGCCGGCAATACCAGGTTATAGGCCAGTATGACCGTGTAAACCGCGACGAGCCGCTGGATTTGAAAAGTATGTTTGTGAAAACAAGTACGGGAAGTCTGGTGCAGCTCGACAACATTGTCCGCGCCGACGAAGAAAGCAGCCCGCCGCAGCTTTTTCACTACAACCGCTACACGAGTGCGACGGTGCAGGCAGCGCTGGCGCCCGGTAAGACGATCGGCGACGGTATCGCAGCCATGGATAAAATCCGCGACAAGCTGCACGATGAGAGCATTCAAACCGCATTGAGCGGCTCATCAAGGGATTATGCCGAGAGCTCTTCAAATACCATGTTCTCGTTTTTCCTGGCGCTGATTCTGATTTACTTTATCCTCGCCGGACAGTTCGAAAGTTTCGTCGATCCTTTCATCATCATGTTCACCGTGCCTCTGGCTATCGGAGGTGCTGTATTCTCGCTCTGGCTTTTTGATCAGACGCTGAACATTTTTAGTCAGATCGGTATGATCATGCTGATCGGTTTGGTAACCAAAAACGGAATCTTGATCGTAGAATTTGCCAACCAGCTGCGTGAGCAGGGCAGAAGTATTCAGGAGGCAGCATTGGAAGCCGCCACGCTGCGTTTCCGGCCCATTTTAATGACTAGTTTGGCAACAATTTTAGGTGCGCTTCCCATCGCGATGGCGCTGGGCTCAGCTGGGAAAAGCCGGATGTCGATGGGTATTGTCATTATGGGCGGCCTGCTTTTCTCGCTGGTACTAACATTATATGTAATCCCAGCGATCTACACATTCTTCTCCCGACCCAAAAACTTCGAGAAAATGAAAATGATCGACCGCGTCGCCCGTGAAAGCGAGTGGGAGGAGCAGCAGGCGCATAGTTAGCTTTGAATTAAACATACCTAACGATTTTGTTAACTTTACTTTAAACAAGTCATAGCCGTATGCCATCAACATTGAAAATGCCTCTGACGAACTTGCAGCAGGAGCTGTTGCAACTTTACGCGCGTCAGGTGAGTGAGGACGATTTGACCAACATTAAAGAATTAATAGGAAGCTACTTCGCAAAGCGGCTTTCCCAGAGTGCAGATCTGGCTTGGGAGCGAAATGCCTGGACTGAGCAGGATATGGACGATATCCTCAATGATCCGGCGCAATGAATGTTGTTCTGGATACCAATGTTTTGCTGGTTGCACTTCCCAGCCGATCGGTTTATCATCCTATTTTCACGGCACTTCTCGATAAAACTTTCGAGCTTTTCGTCACGAACGAAATCATTTCGGAATATGAAGAACAATTGAGTTACAGGTTGGGCATTTCCCGCACAGATTTGCATTTACAGGAATTGCTGCATCTTTCCAATGTTCACAAAATCGAATCTTACTATCTCTGGCAACTTATTGAGGCAGATAAAGACGACAATAAGTTTGTCGATTGCGCCGTAGCTTGTAACGCCGATTATCTTGTTTCTAATGACGGACATTACAATATCCTCGCCAGCATTGATTTTCCCAAAGTCAATGTGATAAAAGCCGGCGCCTTCCTGGAAATTTTAATTAGACGTTAAACCGTCCCCATATTCCTCAACATCCTGATGTGCGACCCAAGCGCATTTGAAAAACCAGCTTTGGCATTGTAATGCAGGCCGAATTCCAGTGCGGTAGCTCTGACGATTGGAGACAGGGCGTTGTAGTGAATGTGGGAAATTGAAGGGAATAAATGGTGTTCGATCTGATAATCGAGGCCGCCGATGTACCAGGATAAGAAGCGGTTTTTGCCGGCGAAATTGGAGGTAGTTTGCAACTGGTGAACTGCCCAGGCATTTTCAATGCTGCCAGATTGTGTCGGCATGGGCTGGTCGACACCTTCTACTACGTGGGCCATTTGGAATACTGTGCTCAAAATCATTCCTGCCGCGCCGTGCATCGTCAGAAATCCGATCAACCACTGACCAAAAGTAAGTGAAGTGAAATAAAGTGGTATCACGCAGATAAACAGCACGTAAGCCAATTTGGTCAGGATCAATCGGATCAACTCCTTTTTCGGAAATGGCTTGGTCATACCCGATTTTGACATTTCATTGAAAAGCGAAATTTCCTTGAAATCCTTCCACAAAAACGACAGCGTCATCAGGCTGTAAAGAAAAAAGGCGTAAATGTGCTGGAAACGGTGAATGTATTTTTGCTTTTCCTGATAAGAAAGACGGAGCAGAAATTTACCAGTAATATCCTCGTCCACTTCGTGAATGTTGGTATAAGTATGATGCAGCCGGTTGTGCTGCACTTCCCAGTTATAGGCATTTCCGCCCAAGAGATAGATGGATGCGCCGAAAAATTTATTCAGGATATTGGAGTTTGCCAGCGACCCGTGGATCGCATCGTGCATGACGGACATTCCGACACCAGCCACGCCGAAACCCATAATAATCGTCATTCCCCACATTATTAGATTGGAAAATTGACCTGTAAGGATCAATCCGTAGGGGATCAGGTAAAGGGCCAGCATGAAAAATGCTTTGTAAATGATTTTGGAACCTCCTGATTTGCAAAGATCATTGGCAACAAAATATTGGTCAACCCGCTGCCGGAGCGTTGGAAAAAACGTACTTTTTTCCAGGTTTGTAAACTTAATTTTTTGATACTGCATGGGGAGCGGATGCCTTGAATTCTTTGAGGGCTTTACATGTGAATAGTTCCCAAGAAACGGATTATTTTCATTATTATTAGTAATCGGTTCGATTAATTTCGTTGACAAATGATTCTTTGGCCTATATCAGAAACACGAAATTTTATCTATCGTGGATACATTTAACCAAATAAAAAAAGGCCGACAGAACTGTCGGCCTTCCTACTCAATTTAATGTATCTTTTTCAAACTCAATATATTCTCAAAGTGAAAACTCACTTTTGATAGCGTCTACGAAATCCAGTTTTTCCCAGGTAAACAATTCTACTTCCACCTCTTTCTCCTCGCCATTTGCACCTTTGAATGATTTCTTCACCGTCTCATTTTTGCGACCCATGTGACCATACGCAGCAGTTTCTGAGTAGATCGGGTTACGCAATTTCAGACGCTGCTCGATCGCGTAAGGACGTAGATCGAAGATCTGGCCGATTTTCTCAGCTATCGCTCCGTCGTTGTCAGCAACTTTCGAGGTGCCGTAAGTATTGATGTACAAGCCGCAAGGCTCTGCGACACCGATCGCGTAAGAAACCTGAACAAGTACTTCATCGCAAAGTCCGGAAGCCACCATATTTTTCGCAATGTGGCGGGTTGCGTAAGCTGCCGAGCGGTCTACTTTGGAAGGATCTTTTCCGGAGAATGCGCCACCACCGTGAGCACCTTTTCCACCGTAAGTATCTACGATGATTTTACGGCCAGTCAATCCGGTATCGCCGTGCGGCCCGCCAATTACGAACTTGCCAGTAGGGTTGATATGGAATGTGATATCACCGGTGAATAATTGTTGCAGCTCGGGAGTCAGTTTCGCTTTTACGCGGGGGATTACAATGTTGATAACGTCCTCTTTAATTTTCGCCAGCATGCTAGCCTCTGCATCAAAATCGTCGTGCTGTGTAGAAACTACGATGGTATCAATGCGCAAAGGAACATTTTCGTCGCTATACTCGATGGTTACCTGTGATTTGGCGTCCGGGCGCAGGTAAGGAATCAGGTCAGATTCGTTATTGCGGATATAGGACATTTCCTGAAGAATCTTATGAGCCAGGTCTAGCGCCAGCGGCATGTAGTTTTCGGTTTCGCGGGTTGCGTAGCCAAACATCATTCCCTGGTCACCAGCACCTTGTGCATTTGCTTTTTCCTCGAAGCTTTCCGATGCCACTGCACGGTCAACACCCTGGTTGATATCTGCGCTCTGATCATGGATAGCCGACAAAATACCGCAGGAATTGGCTTCGAACATATATTCGCTTTTGGTATAGCCAATCCGCTTGATCACCTCGCGGGTAATTTTCTGTACGTCAAGATATGTGTTCGTCTTAACCTCTCCCGCCAAAACCACCTGACCGGTCGTTACCAGCGTTTCGCATGCTACTTTACTGTTGGTATCCCAAGCTAAAAAATTGTCGATCAGCGCATCTGATATTTGATCTGCTACCTTGTCCGGATGTCCTTCAGATACGGATTCCGAGGTGAATAAGTATGGCATAAAATTTAAAATGTTAGAAGTTAATTCCTGCTGGAACTCTGCTTTAAGTGTATGATTTAAAAAACAAAATTGAATTTTTTTAAGTCATTAACCAAATAAAAAACACTCGAAAAGTTGGTCAATATAACAAACGGGCGTATCTGTGATTCAACGGTCAAAATAAAAACCCTGCCTAACCAGGTTAAGCAGGGTTTTTATTTTGAATTCCAAAATATTTAAATCGGAACATTCACGTGACGCTCAGCGTGGTAGCTCGAACGTACCAGCGGACCCGACTCCACATATTTCAAACCTCTCCGAAGTCCTTCTTCCCGGTAGTTATCAAACATTTCAGGAGTGATCCACTCGATCACTTCGTGATGCATTTTGGTAGGCTGCAGATACTGTCCCAATGTCAGAATATCCAGTCCGTTTTCGGCCAGATCGTCCATGGCTTTGTGCACCTCATCCTGCGTCTCGCCAAGTCCAAGCATAATGCCGGATTTGGTACGCTGACCAAATTCCTTCGTCCGCTTGATCTGTTCCAAACTCCTCGCATACTTGGCCTGAGGACGTACCGCACGGTATAAACGTTCCACGGTTTCCATGTTGTGGGAAACCACTTCCTGACCGGCTTCGATCATGTGGATCAGCGCTTCCCAGTTGTTTTTTACGTCCGGGATCAATGTTTCAATGGTCGTTTCAGGCGTGTTTTCTTTCACCTGGCGTACAGTCTGGTACCAAATTTCAGCGCCCCGGTCTTTCAATTCATCCCGGTTTACCGAAGTGATCACGGCATGTTTTACCTGCATCAATTTGATGGCCTCCGCTACACGGCGTGGCTCGTCGGCATCGTATTCGTTGGGGCGGCCCGTAGCTACTGCACAAAAGCTGCAGCTTCTGGTACACACATTCCCAAGGATCATAAAGGTAGCGGTACCTGCACCCCAGCATTCGCCCATATTTGGACAATTCCCACTTTCACAGATCGTATGCAGCTTATAATTATCGACCAGCTGTCGCACTTTACGAAACTCTGGTCCTGCGGGAAGTTTCACTCTCAACCAATCGGGCCGCTTTCTGCGCTCCGATGGAATAACTGGCAATTCAATCATATTCGTTTGTAATCTCTGACTGTGGCAGTAAAATGCTGAAAGTCAATTAGTAATAGGATTATCTTTTCTTGCTTCCGAAATATAAGGTAAGATATCCGGAAGTATAGAAGGCCCTGTTATCGGCAAATGCCATGATCTGGATCTGGCGGGTAAATGCTTCAGCAATAAAGCCAATTTCAACACCGGTAACATTCTCTCTGAATGCGCTCAGCTCAAAACTCATGGCGGTTTTAATGTGCAGACCCGGTACAATTTTAGTTTGCCCAAAACCAGAAAAGAAACTTCCGGCACCCACAATTCCAGTTGTTTGTGAACTTCCGGCATGTTTTACAGGATCAAAAGGCTCGGTAACTACCCGCCCGTCGGACGTTTGAAACTGTACCATATAAGGTTTTTCCAAACCTAATGTCGGACCCGCAGCGACAATCGCGCTGATAGAAATTCCTTCGTCTTCATGCCGGTTAAACAATGTCAGCTCGCGGCCGTACTCCGGTCTTAATGCAAATAAATAATTCTGTTTGCCATAAACCAGACGTGCCCCCGTCACAAAATCCTGCGTGGAAAGCTCTTTCGGATGCTTCACATTCACCAGCTCGACAGCCAGGTAACGATATTGGTTTTTGCCAAACAGCTTGGAATTCAATGCAGAAGACTGGCGGAAAACCGCGCCGCCCAAAATACCGGAGTTCGTATTGGTGGAAATACCTACTGAGGTGAAAGATTTATAGCTCTCCTCACTGTCCTCGTTCTTTGCCGCTTTGCGTTGAGCGTATATATCTGTTGATAGCGTAAACAGGATAGATACTGATAGTAAAAGTTTTATACGCATCATTATTGTAAAATAAACTCAGTGATCAGGTATGTGTTATTGTAACGAGTGAAAGTACAAAATAATCGTGTAGGTTTTGTATATCAACTTCACTTTAACGGTTTTTTGTACATTTATGTTTCTTTAATAAAAAAAGTAGCAAAAAAGCCTGCCAAAGATCCCGTTTCCGGGTGATTTTGAAAAACTATTTTTTCTCATAACATCCTTTTAATCAGATTCCTTTGATTGAATTCGTATATCAAATTGCTATAAGTCTTTTCGCTTCACTGATCAAGTTCGTTGCACCGTTTAATGCCAAAATAAAACAGACTGTCGACGGTAGAAAAGGGCTGATCGAGGAATTGGAACGCTCGTTCCCGGCACTGGCCGCGGGGAGGCCAGTAGCCTGGTTTCATGCCGCTTCCCTGGGTGAATTTGAGCAGGGCCGGCCGGTGATTGAGGCCTATAAAAACCAGTATCCGGAACATTTTATTCTTGTCACTTTTTTCTCTCCCTCGGGTTACGAAGTCCGGAAAAACTATAATGGCGCGGATTACATTTGCTACCTGCCTTTTGATACCGCATCCAATGCCCGCAGGTTTGTGGCCGCAGTTCAGCCCAGCACTGCCTTTTTTATTAAATACGAATTCTGGAACAACTACCTCCGCGAGCTAAAAAAGAACGGCAGCCACATTCTCTCATTTTCCTCGATTTTTCGCGAGGAGCAGATTTTCTTCAAATCTTATGGCGGATTTTTCAGGGATATGCTGCGCTACTTCGACCATATTTTTGTTCAAAATGAAAAATCCGTCGCGCTGCTGAAAGGTGTCGGCATTAAAGCGACCGTAGCCGGAGATACCCGTTTCGACCGCGTGAAAAGTATTGCCGCCAATGCCCGCGATTTGCCGGTGATCGCTGGTTTTCGCAGAGAAAAGTTGTGTTTGATCGCCGGGTCGGTGTGGGAAGAAGATATGCAGGTTTTGTTTCCGGTTTTGAATGGTTTTCAAGGAAAATTCAAGGCGATTATCGCGCCGCATGAAATTAAAAAAGAGCAGATACGTGGCTGGCGGGAGAAGCTGAAAGGGATTGTGATCCTGTTTTCCGAGATCGGCGAAAGGAACATTGAAAACGCTGATTACCTGATCATTGACAATGTGGGCATGTTATCGTCTTTATATAAGTATGGAGATATGGCCTACATTGGCGGCTCTTTTGGTGTCGGGCTGCATAACATTCTCGAAGCGGCCACATTTGGGTTACCGGTTCTTTTTGGGAATAAAAGCTATCACCGTTTTCAGGAAGCTATTGATCTGATCAGTTTGGGAGGAGCTTTTCCGGTGGCGGATGCGGCTGCTACTTCGGCGATCATTGAAAAATGGCTTCAAAATGCTGTTGCGAGGACTGACGCTGGGAATGTGAGTAGGGAGTATGTCGAAACCGGGACCGGCGCGACGGAGATGATTATGCGTAAGGTGCAGGAATTGGCAGACTGACCGGCCAGAGGCCCATGAATCTTAATCGCGAAGCAGAACTTCGCGCTAACTAACCGGACAGCCAGCCTGCCAAATTCATTTCAGGGAAATTCCTTTTGTATCAAATGCTCGAATAAATGGGCTTGCGTGCCCAGCAAACGTGCTTTTGCACCCAGCTTCGAAATGTGGATCGAAAGCGGGTTTTTGAAATCAGAGAGACAGTATTTGTTGATCGCCTGCTCAATCGGGTTGGAAATAAAAGGCCCGGCTTCGGCCAGCAAACCGCCGACAATGATCACTTCGGGATTGAACAAATGCACCGCCGTAGCCAGTCCTTTACCCAGCTCCGTACCGACTTTACTTAAAAGATCGATTGAAAATTCATCTCCTGCATGCACGGCTTCGATGATGTGCGAAGTTTCGAGCAGGTTCAGATCGTTGTTTACAATTTGAGTCAAAATCGTGGCTCGGCCGCTGTGAATACCTTCTTTGGCTTGGCGGATCAAAGCGATGGCGGAGGTAATGGTATCCAGGCAACCCACTTTTCCGCAGTGACAAAGCATGCCGTCGGGCTTCACCTGAATGTGCCCCAGCTCGCCCGCAAAACCGGATGCGCCATTAAAAACCTCACCATTAATGATAATCCCTAAACCGACACCCCAGTCAATGTTGATTGTCAATACCTGGCTTTTTTCAACCGCAAAACCGAAACGGTGCTCGCCGATGGTCGTGGCTTTGGTATCATTAAAAAGGCATACCGGCAGCTGGAAATGATTTTTGAGATAAGTTACCAGCGGTACCCCGGGAGGCGTGAGGTTCAGATAAGTGAGGTTAATTCCCTTGGAAGTATTGATCAGTCCCGGCATGGAAACGCCGATTCCCCAAAGCTTGCCAAGACTAATGTTATTGGATTTCAGAAAATCGTCTGTCGCTGCGAAAAGAATTTCAAGAAAATTTGCCGAATCGTCCAGCCGGATATCCACTTTTCGCTTCACTACCAGCTGGTTATGCAAGTCAAATATGACCAGCTGCGTATCGTGACGGTTGATGTCCATGATCAATGTCAGATACTTCTTCGCATTCAAACCGTAGAGTACAGGCGGCCTTCCAGCGCGCGCCGGGCCGGTCCCAGTTTCAGTGATCCAGCCTTCACGGATCAGGTCGTTCACAATACCGGTGGCAGAGGGAATGCTGGCGTGAAAGAGCCGCGCCATGCGATTAATGGAAGTGTCCCCGGACTGATATAAATGGAGCAAAAGGTTACTTCGGATGCGATTTTTACGAATATCAATGACCGAATTCGGTTCTTCAGCGACTAAATCCATTATGGGGAGTGAGGTAATTTTTGTGGCGTAATTTTGATTTTTTTTATTATCTGAGGTTACTAATGTATGAAGAAAGTATTAAAATGGCGTAACATATTAAAATATATTATTATACGTCAAATCTTTCATTAATACTAAATCTTCATGTAAAACCACACGCTCAAAAAAACTACTTTAAAATATTGACAGCATTTTAGCTCAAAGTCATTAATTATTGACCATATCTGCGAAACTCCTTTAAATTTCACTACTTGCAACAAAATAAGAAAGAATGAGCTTGATTAAAGGGTTGGTACTCAGGTCTACCGGATCGTGGTACGAGGTTAGGGACAGTCGCGACGGGCATATCTGGCAGTGCCGGTTGAAGGGGAAATTTAAGGCTTTGGGATTGAAAGTGACCAATCCGATTGCAGTCGGCGACTACGTAAATTTTGAGGTTGAAAATGAAACTGAAAACTTCGGAATTATCCACGAAATACTCCCGCGCGAAAATTATGTGATCCGCCAGTCGGTGCACAAAACTGCCCACGCACATTTGATCGCCGCGAATGTAGACCAGGCGATCCTGATCGCAACATTGGTTTTTCCACGAACTTCTTTGGGATTTATCGACCGGTTTCTGGTCGCAATCGAATCCTTCCGCATTCCCGGCGTGCTGGTTTTTAATAAGCAGGATTTGCTGAATGATGATATGAAGGAATTTCAGTCGGAGCTGATGGACATGTACAGCAGCCTGGGTTACCAATGTCTGGCGGTGACAGCAGTGGCAGAGGAAGGTGTCGGGGATGTCGCCGAGTTGCTCAACGGAAAGGTTTCCTTGTTATCCGGACATTCGGGGGTTGGCAAATCAACATTGGTAAATGCCATCGCGCCGGACCTGGACATAAAAACGCAGGAAGTTTCCTCATTTGCAAACAAAGGTGTACATACCACTACATTCGCCGAAATGTTCGAGCTCGCGCCGGGGACGTTTATCATTGACTCGCCGGGTATCAAAGAACTGGGTCTGGCAGATATGAAACCCGAAGAAATCAGCCACTACTTCCCCGAAATGCGCGATTTGCTAAATCAATGCCGGTTTAATAACTGCCAGCACATTAACGAGCCGGGCTGCGCCGTAAAGTCGGCCGTCGAAGAAGGAGAAATTGCTTTAAGCCGCTATGAGAGTTATCTGAGCATGGTAGGAGGTCAGGATAACCGCAAATAACCAGGATTTATGCTGAATGTCGAACATATCGGTATCGCCGTAAAGGAGCTGGAAAAATCTGAAAAGTTGTTTTCCGCACTTTTCAACGTCGCCCCCTACAAACGCGAAACCGTACAATCGGAGAAAGTTTCCACTTCTTTTTTTCAAATCAACCAAACCAAAATCGAGCTCCTCGAAGCCACCTCTCCCGATAGTGTGATCGCTGGCTTCATCGAAAAAAAGGGCGAAGGTTTTCACCACATCGCCTTTGAAGTTGAAGATATCGAATCCGAAATGCTGCGCCTGCAAAATGAAGGGTTTACACTTCTAAATAATGTTCCCAAAATAGGGGCGGATAACAAGCTGGTTTGCTTCCTGCACCCGAAGTCTACAAATGGGATTTTGATTGAGCTTTGTCAGGAAATCAGGTAAGTTACTTGCCGTTTACTAAGAAAGTAACAAACTTGGTCGTTAAGATCTTTTAGGACAGCCTGCCGCTTGTTAGTTTTGTTTTAAACTAAAACTAATTTTATCGTGAGAAAGGTCTTTGCTTTTGTGATTACGTTAACATTGTTCAGTTATTCTTGTAAAGAAGTTGAAAACGATGTTGTTGATGCGTCGAACGGCCTTGGAAAGTCGGCGTACCTTGGTCAAAAATCCGCAGCGCAAGTTTCACGAGATTTACCACCTGAAGATCCCGGTAGTCAAGGCGGCGGCGGCGGAGACTTTACTTTTGTTATGCCACAGTCGCCAACTGTATCTAACGCAAGCCCACTTATTCCAGTAGGTCAGCCAAGCTCTTCATATACGCCAACTGGTACATTATATGGCCCTGATATTGTTGCATTTGGGCCAGCCGCCGCTAACACAGTATTCCCATTTCCCGTAGCACCTACGGCTGCACGTTTATGGATGGGAGTAATATTTAAATCAGCTCCATACCAATTTGTAGTGAGGGGTTATCCATTGGCAATTTCGAATGGATCAATTGCATGGAATTCGTCGCCTGTATCTGTGCAGGTCGTTGGAGGCGCTCCGAATGGTAATAGTTATAATTTTACGCCATGCCAATCTAATTGTGGAACTTATAACGTAACACAAGGTCAAATGGAAGTTTCTCAATTGAGTATTGATGCCCAAGGCAAATTAACATTGAAAGCGAAGGTTACTCCGTTTCCTGGTGGGGCAGTGATCCAAGTCGATAAAGTGGGCTATTTACGGTGGCATTGAATGCGATAACTCGTTGTTAATAAATGCATTACAAACGTTTTAAAACGGAAGCCCAACCGCAATATTCAAAATCAAATTCTCCTTCCGCCAGGCTTTGCTGCCAAAATTGACTTCGTTGAACACCCACGGACTTTTGTTTTTTGTTGGATCGTCCGGGTTGTCAGGATCGGCTAAACCTTTGTACCAGGGCTTTCTGAATGGTGTTGCAAGGTCAAGCCGGAAAATCAGGAAAGAGAAATCCAGTCGGAGGCCGATACCACCTCCAACTGCCAGTTGACGAAGAAAGCCTCGGCTGATTAAACCCCGGGAATCGTAGCCTGCACGCAAACTATCTCCAAACGCCCAAATGTTTCCTGCATCCATGAATGCGGCGATATTGATCAGTTTGGTTAGTTGAAAGCGCAGCTCGCTATTGAATTCCATTCTGATATCAGCAAATTGCTGGTAGCCTAGCAGATTGATTCTCGCCGTATCTGGTGGGTAGGCGCCCGGTCCCAGTGCCCGTGCTCTGAATGCCCGGATTCCTGTACTTCCGCCGCCGAAATACTGCTTGAACAAAGGTGTCTGCATGGTTTTCGAATTGCCATAAGGTCTTATGGCACCGAGTAACAAGCGGTTTGCCCATTTGATACCTGGCGTGATTGTGCGGTAATATCTCGCATCGCCATCCAGTTTTACATACTGGAAAACAGGCACGTGAAGAAATTCCTTCGGCAAAGTATCATTTGGAGCAGCGGGCCGTTTGGCAAGAAGACTTAGCAAGTTTCCGCCATAATCAATCCCTGCAGAAAATGCGAACTGGTTGCGACTGAACGGTCGGGGAATAGGGCGATAAGAAATCGTATAATTAGACCCCGCTATGAAATATTTCTGATCTACTGTCTTGTAAATCCTGTCAAGGTCGAGCGGATTTACATTTGGATCGTCAGCAATGTCAGATAAAAGTTCCAAGTTGACATTGCGCGGTTCAACGAAGTTGATAGAAATCGGCGTTAATGTATGTTCAACCTCCTGGTTTTTACGCCAGTTGTATGACCAGTCTCCACGTATTGACCTCAACGTATAAAAATTCCGTTGGATCCTGTTTTCATAAGTTAAGGTTAAGATAGTTTTCGGTAGCGCCTGACTTTTTTCCGGGCGTATCCTTGTAAACGGAACAATAAATCTTGGAAAAGAAAGGCTAGCTTTCAAACCGTAACGAATGTATTCATTTCCGGTACGGCGTGCCTCCGATGTTCCGCCACCCAGCTGCACGTCGAAACCGACATAAGGATTGATTGTTAACAATTCGGCGCCTTTAAAAGAATTCCTGTTCCGCCAGGTAACGTCCAGCTGCGAGCCACCCAGGTTATTCGATTTCGTACTTGCCGTCAATTGCGTCTGCAAAGATTTCTTTTTCAAAGGAGATAAATCATAATAAACATCCAACAATGCTGAGTCAGAGCGCGGTACGATTTCAAAACGATTTCTGACAAACTTAAAATTTTGCAAGTTGACCAGCCTTTGCAGCGACACATCGTGCATCGTGTTGGTATACATATTACCTCTTCTAAACCCGATCGCATCGTAGAAAATACGTCTTTTATAAAGCTTGCCAGGATCCGTGATACTCAATCCGCGACGAACCGGACCCCGGTTGGTAGCTGAGTCGGTTTCAGCCTTGGAAGCATCTGTGCCTGTATTGACATATATCTGATTGATAAAATATTGTTTCAAATAATTCTGCGCAGTTTCTGGTTTTACTTCTAAAAAGAGATTCACCTGCTGCGGGCCAAGCGTCGAATCTACCTTACCAATCGTAGTATCTACTTTAATGATCAGATAGTCAGGGTTAAAATAATAATATCCCTTTCCTTTCAACTCGTTGTCAATCCGGTTTCTTTCTGATGAAATAACATCAAGCCTTATCGGGTCGCCTTTTTTCAGGTAAGTATCCTTTTTGGCAAAAACCAGGTCTTTATTAAAGGTAGAGCTATCAGGAACAACGTAGCTGATTTCATTAATTACATACCGCGGCATGACATACGCATCGAACACCATGGTAGCCGTCCTGCGCGACTTTTTAGCCGATTCAACCACATCCCCTTTTACCGACGAGCGATAATACCCCTCATTATCCAGGAAAGATTCCATGTTTTTGGCATTGATATCCGCCACACGCTGCGTTGCAAATCTGGGCGCTTCTCCTAGTTTATTCCGGAACCAGGCTTTCAAACCTTTCTCCTTTTTTGGCTCACCGATCCAATAATAGAACCACACTTTCCAGGGGAAACCGAGAAGTGTTTTGTTTGGTGGGGGTTTTACGATTCCTTCCAACTGGCTCGCCAAGCCGGAAACACTTGGCTTGGAAACACTGTCCGCCTGCACATTAACTTTGGCGCCCACGTACAAACTTTGCCCCTCGGGAATGTATTTATTGACGGAGCAACCCGACAATATGAAACAAAATACCAGTATCGCTAATAAACTATTCTTCATTTCGCTGCCTTTGAAAAATTTCACGGAACAAATCGTAATCCGCTGTAATAATGAAGCTTACCCCGGTTTCAATGATAAAACCTTCCAAAATCGATTGATATTGGTTTTTCCGGTATCCCCTGAAAAGGTATCTGCCGTCTCTGGTGATCGAGTAATCGAGCGCAATGTTGTCAAATACCTCCGTTGAGCTGGCGGAATTGCTCTGACTTTCCAACTCAAAGTTTTTACCCACAGACACTTTCAGACGGTTATTCAAAAATGCTTTGCTCAGTCCCACATTCAAATCTGTACGCGCGCCGGTAGTCTGATCAGCCGTGGAATTCAAACCAATGTTTAAATCCACACCCTTGATTAAGTCTGATGCAAGGTTGTTCAACTGATCACTCAGTAACTGGCTTACGCTTTGACGTGCTACTGCTTCGGCACTTGAACCTAAATTAAAGCCCGGAGAAGATTGATCAGTGATAAATTTATTGGTGATCAAAAGGGCAAATGCCTGCTTGTTCATTTCTGATGGGTTATTCTGCATATCATTCCAGAATATCTGGTTCGATATGTCGCTGCGAATCTGCTCATCGATCTCATTTTGCGGGAGAACAATGTTGAAAGTAATGTTCGGTGTAGTTAAATTTCCTGTAATCACAATCTGTACTTCCACCGGAATCTTACTGGCACCCTGAAACTTAGCCGAGATAGAACCCGGATCAACCATCACCGGATAAGCTGCTGTGATGTTCAGGTCAGCCTTCATCGGGTCGCCGGTCCAGAGCAAGGTGCTGCCTTTTTGTATTTCAAACTGGCGTTTCAGGATCTGCAACGTCAGGTCGTAAGAACCTTCCGTCAAATCATAGGTACCCAGCAGGAAAAGCTGGCCGTTTGGCGAGATACCGGTATTCAGCTGCGCATTTCCTTTCAGACGAATGTTATCGCCATTCAATTCGTCGATCACGACTTTAAACTCCGACTTGTCGTCCACCGAAATGTCCAGGTCTATCTGCGAAGCAAAATCTACAATGATATCCTGTTTCTTTTCGAGTGAATCCTCCTGCGCAATATTGGTAGAGTCGCTCATATCCACAAACTCGATGATGCCTTTCGAAGCGTCGCCGGTTTCGGTAGCATCATTCGGCAGTACCACGGTAATGTTACTTTCCGGATCAACTTTAATGCTTCCGCCCACGACCGATTTGCTTCCCTGTCCTTTCACGCTCAGATTTGCATCAATGTTGGCTTTTCCGAAAAAGAGCTCGTTTTGTTTTTGGGTTGAATTCAAAACATTAAAATTCTTTCCTGCGATCGTCAGGTTATAACCTACATTCGGAATGTTGGCGATGCTCACATTTCCGTCAATCTTCATCTGCTGGTTCAGCGAATCCGTAATGATGAAGTTGTTGAAGTTGATATTTTGGTTATTGAACTGTATTTTTTGATTGGCAAGAGAATACCTGGATCCGAGCTGCGTCGGTGTAAAAATGAAGTTGTTAAAATTCAGCGCGCCATTCAATTTTGGACTGTCGGTGGCGCCGGTGATGGCCACATTTCCGGTCAGGTTACCTTCGGCTCTTTTCAACTGTCCCATACTGAAAGCCTCCACGGTCTGCGCGCTCAGGTTTTTCAGGTCAAGCTGAAAATCCATCGGGCTATCCGATTTCAGGTTATAGCTGCCATTCAGCGTCATATTGTTCTGTCCGTTCACCAGCGACATCGCTACACGGATCAGGTTTTCAGTTTCGTTGGTTGATTTGATAGATAGGTTGCCGACCGGAATTTTGGTCACCGCAAGGCTATCAATGGTCAGTTCACCTGTGTAAACCGGCGCGACCATATAATTACTTAGCATCACTTTGCCATTCAAAATCCCGGTTGCCATCGTCGAGTCGCGGGTGGCGATTTCAATCAGCGGACCGATCGAAATGTTGGTCATCGCAATATCCAGCGGGCTGTTTGGAGCCTGGGTAGTACTGTTGATTTTTAGTGACTGACCTTTGTTACTGATCACAAAATCCTTCACATACAAGCTATCCGTCGCGTATTGAATGTAACCCGCAGTATCTGTCGCCCAGTTATCATAATTCAACATTAAATCGTCGCGCAGGTTGAGGCGGTACTGGTTGTTGGCAATCGCCAAATCCCCTTTCACAATGTGCCGCTCGGTCTGCACCGAATCCTTCACCACGAAATCAAACTTTACATCATTATCCTGGATTTTGCTGTCCAGGGAAGCATTTTGTATCCGGAAGCTGCCGGTATTAACCAGCCCCACATTCGCATTCAAAATCGCATTTTCTTCCAGCGTAGCAAAGTTGACCGACACGCGCTCGGTGCGGATACTGTCATAATCCACCATCGGAATACTCAGTTTCGCCACGATCGACGAATCCTTCTGATTGTCCATCTGCGCGTGGAACTGGATATCATTCATTTCCTTCAACCCCGGCGCAAACATCTGGAACATCGGGTGGTTGGTCACCGTCGCGTCGAGCGTGAAGTTTACCGGCTTGGTAACTTCCTTATATGTCAGGTTCGGCGCTTTAAAATGTTTTCCTACCTCCGTCAGCATGGCGTCAGCCAGCTCGGTATAAGTATAGTTACCTTCCATTTTTGCTTTCAAAAACGGCGCATAAATGTTCGCCTGCCGCTCGCCGCTCGAATCCGTCAGCGCCATGCCGATACTATCTATTGCGATCGGCTTGCGGTGGTGGGTCATCACAAAATTATTGATATCAACCGTTCCAAGCGGATTTTCCGGGTTGGTAGAAGGCATATCCACCTTAATGTTACCTTTAATCTGCATCGAATCTGCATAGAGTTTCAATGCTGTCAGATCCAGGTTATCAATGTTTACATCTGCTTTTACGGAAGGATATTCTTTGGAAAGATCAGCCTGCGCGGTCAGTTTTACATCAATGTTCGGATCATTCATATCCGCCGAAATGTTGGCAAATCCGTGATCGACGTCGCCTTTCAAATTCAGGTTTTTGTAAACATAACCTTTGATATCCGCACTTTCGACGCTGCCATCCAGCCGCGCTTTCATGGTTTTCGGTGCATATCCTACACCTTCCAAATCGGTATGCAATGTCAGCTTGCCCATTTCTTCTGGCGGCTGTTTCGTCAGTTTTCCTAAATCAAACTCATTGAAAGCCAGCGTACCATTATACTGCGCGCGAATGCTGTCGGTAATGTTTTTCAGATTTCCCGAGAATGTGCCCGTACCAAAAGAAGTATTGATGGTCGTCGTCAGCGTCACGTTTTCCATCGAACCTTTCACCTTGCCGGTGATCTTGATGTTTTCAGGAAGCTCAATCGAAGCCGGTACCGCGCTGTCGGGCAGCATTTTCATCAGGTCCGCTTTGGTCGACGATATTTCGTTGATATTTAAGTCCAGCGACATCTTCTCCGCATCCGGCAATCCTTTTACGCGTCCATCTGCGTTCAAAACTGTCCCGCCAAGCATCGAAAACTGCGCTTTCGAAATCAGCATATCATCCACCGAGCCGGAAATATCGCCGGAGCCTTTCACGACGCCGTTCGGTTCTGAATCAAATGGTGGAGTTTTAGCCAGATCAGGCGCAAGCAGCAGAATGTCTGAAAATGCGATGCGGCTATCGGTGAGCCGTACCTTCAATTTTACTTTCGCGATATCCTTGGTCAGCTGATCAAGGCTGGCGTATTTCAGGATCAGCTGGTCGCGCAATGTGGTGTTTGGCGTACGTACCAGCAGGTTTTTCAGGAATGTTTCTTTCTCGCCATAGGCAAAATCCGTGTGGAGTTCCTGCAACTTAAATCCGCTTTTCTCATTGAATGAACCGGATTTTAGCGCGCCTGAAATCACTTCGGGCGAAAAGAGGAAGTTTTGCAGATCAATGTTAAGTTTATCAATATCCAAGTGCGCAAAGTCCATGCCTTTCGGCTGGGCAGGCGTATTGAAGTCTTCGTATCGAATTTTGTTATCCACCAGCCTGATCTCGCCCACTTTTACACGCCAGCCGGTCGTATCCGCCACGGCCACAATGGTATCCTTTACAGCTTCTGCCTTTGGTTTTTTAGCGAATTCCGCATACACCGACATTTTTTCCAGCAAAACATTTTTCACATCCACTTGCTGGCTGTTCATGTAAATGCTGTTCACGTGACCCGCAAACTTGCCGACCGTCACGCCATTTTTCAGCCCGGAAGTTTCATCATTAAACTCCCATTTGAATTGCTGAATGTCGATATCGCCTACTTTCAAATCCAAAGAATCGGCCGGATCAGGTCGAGGGCTGGCGGCCGCGGTTTTCAAAGCCGGATACATTCTCAGCTTCACCTGGCTATTGAGCAGCGCAACATTGGAAGGATGATATTGGGAAAGTGAAGGATTGAATTTGTCGAATTTAACGGTCGCCGTATCAATGTTGGCGTTTGCGTCCATGCCTGTGACGGCGTCGCGGTATGAAAGCCGGACCTGTTTCAGCGCGATCTGGTCGAGGCGCATTTCCATCGGCTTGGAACTGGTATCGGTTTCCACTGCAGCGGTATCGGAGCCTGCAAAAGCATCGATGATAAACTGGAAATTGAAGGTGGTATCCGGAAGCACTCGATTAATGTTGGCATTGACGCCTTCGAGCTCGATTTTGTTGATACCAATATTGCCTTTGATCAGGCTGTACATATCAAGATCCACATAAAGCCTTTTTCCTGCTACCAACGTATCGCCGTGGGTATCTTCAAAATAAACACCTTCCAGCAACACCCAGTCCGGAATGTCGAACCGGACTTTCTCAATATTGACTTTGGTTTTGAGTTTTTTGCGTAAAAAGGAATTGGCCTGTGTTGTCAGAAAATTCTGCCCGAACTCTGTTTGTAATCCCCAAATTAAAACCCCGACCAGGATCAGTACGGTCAGGATAATTATCGCCAATACTTTTAGTGCTTTCCTCATGCGTTGCTTTTAGTCCTGCGCTGGTTTTGCAGGGGATTTTTCGCCTGACAGATAAAAAATCTGGACGGTCAAACTTTTGAAAATTCAACCATCCAGTGAACTGTTCAGAGAAGGCTTACCGTGTTATCTCTTGAATAACTCCGTATTCACCGACTGATTAATACTCACTTCCGATTTAATGTTGACAGGTTTTTTATCCTGTGTATTGATCTCCACCAGTTTCGATGGATAAGAAATCCCGTAGGCAGATTTTACATAATCCGACATATCCGTTGTCGTCTCAACACCCGCCTGTGTTTCTTTCTGACGCACCATCAAGCCGGTTTTTGCATCGAAATAAAGGTTATACTTGATCCCTTTTCCCTGCAACTCTACCTGGTTGACCTGCGCACCATTTAAAGATTCCGTGCCAACCGTCGTGGCGATCAAACTGCGGTCCTTATATTTCAAAAATGGGGCCAGGATATCATACATTTCGAAGCGCATATTCTGCTGCTCGGCCTGGCTGAGGTCTTTTACATCCATTTTTTGTCCGATAGGCACTTTGATCCAGCCCTCATTACCTTTTACGGTATACACAAAGCTGCGTCGCATAATGGTTTTGGACTTATAGATCGACTGGTCGGGTAGCGAAACAGTCACGGTGGCATCATAAGGTGTTGCCGAAGCCGCTGAATATGATCTTTTTAATGTATAGGATTTCACGCCGTCCCAAAGCGCTTTGCCCCCGGTTGCTTTATAGAAATTGTTGAAAATAGAGTCTGCTGGCATTTTTTGACCAAAAGAAGCGGTTGACACAAGCAGCAGCGCAACCCAGATCATTGATGATTTTTTCATATTCTTTGAATGTTATTTGATTTAAACTTCATTACAGATTTCCGAAGAAATATACATTACTTCATTTTAGATCTGCAAAATGGGTTTTTGTTTAAATAAGCAAGGTAAATTAGGCACTGCTTAACATTCATTTGCAAAAACCATTCCATAAAAGCCTATTACGGCGTTTCTGGTAGGGTTGTGGATGTAATCTGGAAAATCACCATTCTAATATCCTGAAAATGAAAAAGGAAGAGCGAAATGATCACCCTTCCTTTTCTGAAATGCCTGTAACGATAGGTATTAGGCGTCGTCCCCACCACCCGAAATCTTCCCGAACCGGTACTGAAACGTCAGGTTAACAAGTCTGTTGGTCTGATGCCAGTACGAATCCTGGGAGTAAGTGGCCGTGTTCAACTGACTTTTGTAGGCGCGGGACAAAAAGATGTCCTGCACATTAAATGAAATTGTTGCTTTTTTTTCCAGCAAGTCTTTTCTAATACCCATATTGGCGATAAAAACACCCTGCCTTGTTCCCTGCGCAATCGCCCGCGGGCCCTCATAATTCACATAAGCCGAGGCGCGGAAGTCGGCGGGTAATGTTACAAAAGCATTCAGGTTACCCGAGTAGCTCCACGTCCGGTTGTCGATCTGCGCCAGTGCGGATACTACCTCGTTGCGGAAGAAGCGGCCGCTGCCATTGATCTTCAAAACATCGCCAAACTTTTGAGAAAAATCGGTTTCAAAACCGTAAGAAAGCTCACGGCCCACATTATCGTACCGCGTTAGAGAAACGCCAGCTTCATCCACGGTGCGGATCTGGGTGATGGCATTGTTGGAATAATTCATAAACAAGGAAGGCCCGAAACCACCCGACTCTTCATAATTGGAATAACCCAGCTCCGCATTGTGCGTGAACTCGGGACGCAGGTTCGGGTTACCCGATTTTACGTTTCTTGGATCGGATACGTCGGTGTAGGGATTAAGCCAGTCGGCTTCCGGACGCTGTACGCGGCGGCTGTAATTCAGTTTCAGCTGCGAAGTTTCGTTCAGCTTGCGGGTCAGTGCCAGCGACGGTACCAATGTTAAAAATTGTACGCCAAATTCCCGGCCGATGCTTACCTGATCAATATTCTGATTGTAATCGGTCACCCGCAAACCAGCCCGCATGCCCCAGAGATCGGTTTTTTGGGAGAATGTCATGAAGCCCGTGTAAGTCGCATCGCTATAACTAAATACGTTACTAATGTTGGGGTCAAATTCGTAGGAGCTCGTTTCGCGGTTTAAATTGTAAAACGAATTGGTATTATCATTCGAGCTGGTCCGCGTCCGCAAACCTACCTCCAGTGTTGATTTCGGCGTGATCGGCCAGGTGTAATCCGTGTTCAGGAAAAGCGATCTGCGGTTGTTATTACGCAGGTTTTGCTGGTTTTTGATCAAACTGTCGATCTTGCTATCCTGCAAAAAGTACGATTCTCCATCCGACCCGCCCAGCGAGTAGCTCGACTGGAAATTAAACTGGTGGTCTTTGTCCGCAAATTTCTTCCGGTAATCGAGACTGAAATTCACGTTGTTACCATTTCCCTTACTGTTATTAATCCGGTTGAAATTCCCGCTCGAAACACTGCCAGCGAGGTTTTCATTAAAAATGTTGCTGTTATTCCGGTTGTTGTCCAGCGAATAATTGATCCCGGCTTCCAGTGAATTTTTATCATTGATATCGTAATTGACACCTACGCGGCCAAAGGCATTTTTCCCTTTATTCGTGCCGGTCCCCGATTGTTTCAGAGTAGAAACGGTTTCCGAAATAAAATTCTCGCGGGTCAGGTTACGCTCCCAGCCCATGCCGCGGGTATTGCCGCTGAGCGAAGCATTCACGCCCACTTTTCCGGCTCGGTAGCTGATGTTACCGGATGCATTGTTGTTATTTTTATTTCCGAGACTCAGCCGCATGCCGCCATTCATGCCGTGGATCTTATTTTTCTTGGTAATAATGTCGATCACCCCTGATGCACCTTCGCCTTCATATTTCGCCGACGGCGTCGTCATTACATCGATACGCTCGATGAGGTTGGCCGGAAATGATTGCAGGATGGTCGGAAGATCGGCGCCATAGAGGTTGGACGGTTTTCCGTCGATCAGCACCACTACATTTCCTTTGCCGCGCACCTGCGGGTTACCATTTTCGTCCAGCGAAACCGCCGGTACTTTTTCCAGCAAGTCGCTTACATTGTTACTGTTAGCCAGCAAATCCTTCCCGATCGTGATCATTTTTTTATCAATGTCATCCACGATCATGCTCTTCTCGCCTTTTACGACTACTTCGTTAAGCTTCTGCGCTTCCGCCAGCACCGTAATGTTTCCGAGGTCGACCATATTTCCCTCGGCCGCCATTTTTACATTCGCGACAAATTTGGTCTGGTAGCCCAGGTTGGTAATTTTCAGGATATAGCTGCCGGGAGGCACATTGGTAATTGTAAAAACCCCGTTTTCATCCGCCACGACACCATTGGCCAGTGTAGAATCCTTCGAAGCCAGAAGCGCCACCGTCGCGAAGCTTACGCCAGCATTAGCAGGCGATTCTACGATTTTCCCGACCAGCTTGCCGCCATCAGCCCGGAAGTTTTTAGAAATATTTACGGGATTTTTATAACTTTTCGTAAAAGCAAGAAGAGGCAGGTGAAGCGCTAATAAGGCCACAATGCCAGCAAAACGGGTATTTTTCACAGGTTTAGGATTTTGATTTTTATTAGGAGTTAAGCGGATTCTGCTGAGTAAGTGCGTGCTAAAATAGTACAAATCCGTTTTTGCCACATGCTTTGCAAATCGGAAGAACCATAGAATTGGTAACGCACCCGGTCGCAAAACAATTATATAAAAGTATGAAAAAATCGAGATTAGAGATATAAAATGTGGCTTCCCTAAGTGCGTATAACGAAGCTGGAAGCTAAATGCGTTTTGTATATTTGTCTACCAAAAGTGGACCATATGAAAAACAAGCGAATACAGTTTTATAGTTCTTTTGAAGAAATGAACAGAGACGAGATTCAAAGGAATATCAATATGTCTTTGCAGGAGCGTTGGGAGACTTTCTGGAAGCTTAAGAAATTTTATAAGGAATTTTTTGGCAGACCTGAAAATGAGGTGTCTGAGGAACCGCGTAAAAAACGAATTATCATTTTGAAGCCAGAATGGATTTAGAGAATCAGGATTTTCTCGATTTTGTCAGAGCAGCCAGAGAAATTGAAAATTTTAGCACGGCGTCCAAAAGATCTGCGTGATGTCGTACTCATTGATGAAATTTTAGAAGAATTATCCAGGAAAAATAACGAGTAACCTTCC
Source organism: Dyadobacter luticola (assembly GCF_005860805.1). Taxonomy (GTDB): domain Bacteria; phylum Bacteroidota; class Bacteroidia; order Cytophagales; family Spirosomataceae; genus Dyadobacter; species Dyadobacter luticola. The sequence continues at coordinate 97,564 of NZ_VCEJ01000005.1, forward strand.
CCTTCCTGCCAAACATGGTACATTTGTAGCATGTACAAAATCCTGATCTCACCTTTACTCTTCCTGTTTGATGCCGAGCGGATCCACTATTTTGTGGCGGAGGTATTGCACATTGCGTTCAAAATCCCCTTTCTTCCCAACATTCTTAAAAGTATCTACACATTCGAGCACCCCGATCTGGTGCAGGAAGTGGCTGGATTGAAATTCAGAAATCCGGTAGGACTTGCTGCGGGTTTTGATAAGAATGCGGAAATGGTAGACCAGCTCGAAGCGCTGGGTTTCGGATTTATTGAGATTGGTACCGTGACGCCGCGGCCGCAGCCGGGCAATGATAAGCCCCGACTTTTCAGGTTGAAAAAGGATAAAGCCCTGATCAACAGGATGGGCTTTAATAACAAAGGCGCTGGCGTAGCAGCCGGGAAGCTTTCAAAACGGAAATCAAAAATTCTGGTCGGCGGTAATATTGGGAAAAATAAGGATACCCCAAATGAAAATGCACTGGACGATTACCTGATCTGTTTCCGGGAGTTATTTGACGTCGTCGATTATTTTGTCGTCAATGTAAGCTCGCCAAATACGCCTGGTTTGCGCGATTTGCAGGAAAAAGGGCCGCTTACTGCGTTACTCCGCGAATTGCAGAAAAAGAATCAGGAAAAAATTAATCCAAAACCCATATTTTTAAAGATTGCGCCTGATTTGACTTGGAGCCAGCTGGACGATATCATTGATATTGTAAAACAAACAGGTATCGCTGGCGTTATCGCAACGAACACAACCATAAGCCGGGAAAACCTGAAAACGGACCGGGCGGAAGTAGAGAAACTGGGTGCAGGCGGTCTCAGCGGAGCCCCGCTCACGCACCGGTCAACGGAAGTAATTCGTTACCTTTGCGATCAATCCAATCATGCTTTTCCAGTCATCGGTGTAGGCGGTATCTCCTCACCGGGTGACGCTTTGGAAAAAATCAAAGCCGGTGCCGGACTTGTCCAGGTTTATACCAGCTTCATTTATGAAGGACCCGGATTGGCCAGCCGGATTTGTAAGGCGCTGGTTAATAAATAGCATCTGAAAACAGCATTCACGCATTCCCAGAGTCGAATAATGTCAGTTAATAAGCCAAGAGGAAACACTCAGCGTCAAAAGGCAGAGGACGCGCCACGTTCCCGTTTTAGTTTATCTTTCGATTGGGAACAGATATTTTCCAGTCCGAAAAATACCCTCGCCTGGGGTATTTTCTTCATTTTGCTCGGGATCATTCTCGAAATTTCATTCATATCCTACGTCGTCACCGGCATCTCTGATCAGAGTGTTATAGATGGTCTCGGGCAGCTTTCGGTCCGTGACGCGGGGAATCAAACACGCAACTTTTTCGGTGTGCTCGGCGCCGTCGTTTCCCACTTTTTTGTCTATCGCTGGTTTGGCGTGGGTTCATTATTGCTCCCGCTGGTGCCGATTGTAGCGGGTTGGAAACTGGCGTTCGGAAGAGAATTTCTGCCTTTATCACGCACCACCAAAGAAGTGATTTTCTTCACGCTCTGGGTAAGCGTGCTCATGGGATACATTATTTTAATGAGCAATACCGAGAATGATCTGAGCTTCGTGTCGGGTGGTTTTGGATATCTCGTGAATGTGATTTTGTTCGACTGGCTGAAATGGGGAAGTGTCATCCCAATCATTTTTGCCCTTTTTGTGTTTGCCGTCTTTTTCTACGATGCGCGCTCGGCTTATGAGGCCTGGCAGCTGAAAAATGCGAAACCTGAGGAGCCGCTGGAAGTCAAAGAAGATATTCTGGCGCAATCGCTCAATGGTACTGCTATCGCAAAACCGGCTGCAAAAGCGAGCACTTTCTCGGTAGTAGATGATACGTATGATGATTATGGCGCAGGTGAAGAAGAAGCAGATATTTTGGAAGAACTGGAAGAAGCGGTTGCTGCGGAAGAACCTGTATTGGAAGTGAAAAACGGGCAGCCGACTGCAATACCTGTCGCCCCACCGATCCCGACGCCCGTCGTCACTCCCGACGCCAGGCTGGAATTGGAGGTGGAAGATACGACCCAGGTTGCGCCGGAGCCGGAAGAAGATTTGGAGGAAGAGGACATTAATATATCTATTTTACGGGAATTCGGGCAATATGATCCGATGCTCGACCTGCCGACCTACAAATTCCCGAACATTGATTTGCTGAATGAAGTGCATGAAAACCAGCATGAAAAGGTAAGTCAGGAGGAATTGGAAAGTAACAAAACCAAAATTGTAGATACGCTGGGGAGTTACGGGATCAACATTTCCAAGATCAAGGCGACCATCGGGCCGACGGTAACATTGTATGAGATCATCCCGGAAGCCGGTGTCCGTATTTCGAAGATCAAAAACCTGGAAGGTGACATTGCGCTGAGTTTGGCGGCACTGGGAATCCGGATCATTGCGCCGATGCCGGGACGTGGTACCATCGGTATTGAAGTGCCGAATAAGAACCGGGAGACTGTTTTTGCCAGATCCGTACTTGCTAATGAGCGCTTTCAAAAGTCTAATTTTGATCTGCCGATTGTTTTGGGAAAAACCATTTCCAACGACATTCACATTGTGGATCTCGCTAAAATGCCGCACTTACTCATGGCCGGTGCGACAGGTCAGGGAAAGTCGGTGGGGTTGAATGTGATCCTGGCATCATTGATCTATAAAAAACACCCGGCCGAGCTGAAATTTGTCCTCGTCGATCCAAAAAAAGTGGAGTTAACCCTCTTCAACAAGCTGGAAAGGCACTTTTTAGCGAAGCTGCCGAATGCAGAAGAGGCGATTATTACCGATACGAAAAAGGTGATTTTTACATTGAACTCACTTTGTATCGAGATGGATTCACGCTACGATTTGCTCAAAGAAGGCGCCGTGCGGAACCTTAAAGAATACAATGCCAAATTTGCCCAGCGACGCCTGAACCCTGAAAAAGGCCATCGGTTCCTGCCATATATCGTGCTCGTGATCGATGAGTTGGCAGATTTAATGATGACCGCCGGCAAAGAAGTGGAAACACCGATTGCACGTCTGGCACAGCTGGCCCGTGCCGTGGGGATTCACCTCGTGGTTGCAACGCAAAGACCTTCGGTAAAAGTGATTACCGGTTTGATCAAAGCCAACTTCCCGGCCCGGCTATCATTTCGGGTAACTTCCAGCATTGACTCCCGTACCATTCTAGACATGGGCGGTGCCGAGCAGCTGGTAGGGCAGGGCGATATGCTGCTGGCCATCAACTCCGAAGTGATCCGTCTGCAATGTCCGTTTATCGATACCCGTGAAGTGGAGGATGTATGTGAATATATTGGTTCGCAGCGAGGTTACGACGAAGCTTATGCATTGCCGGAATATGAAGGCGAGGATGCTTCCGAAGGAAAAGCAGACCTCAATCCGGATGATTTCGACGGCCTGCTGCCGGATGCAGCACGGTTGATCGTAACCCACCAGCAGGGCAGTACTTCCCTTATCCAGCGGAAAATGAAGCTGGGCTACAACCGTGCAGGCCGCATTATGGACCAGCTCGAAACCCTCGGCGTAGTCGGTCCGTTCACCGGCAGCAAAGCCCGTGATGTGATGTTCCACGACCTCAATATGTTGGAAGAACATTTGCGGGTGATGGGGATCCATTAAACCTTCTCGTGGATCGCTGGTCTAAATTTTATACATATATCATTCAACATCTTCTTTATTTAACTTACTAGAAACCAAATCTTTAATATGCGAAATTCAAAAATCAAGGTTTTCACGATTGCATTTACGCTGATTTTCCTGCTGGGCTCACTCTCAACATTTGCGCAAGGAGATAAAAAATCATCGGCGATCCTGGAAGCGATGAGCAAGAAATACCAGCAGATCAAGTCGTTTAAGGCAGTTTTTACCTACACACCGAAAGGAGAAAAACCATTGAAAGGTGAGGCGACGGTAAAAGGCATGAAGTTCAGGCTGAAAATGGCTGGTCAAGAGATTTTTAATGATGGCAAGCTGATGGCGACCTACATTAAGGAAACCAACGAGGTGAATTTGCAGGATGCCGACCCGACTGCGGGCGGAGATCTTGATCCGACAAAAATTTACTCGGCTTATAAAAAGGGTTTTAAATACGTTTACCTGAAAGAAAAGAAAGAAGGTACCAAGGCCCTGGACGTAGTGGAGCTGACTTCTACGAACAAAAGCAGCCAGGTAGATAAAGTGGAAATTGAGGTTAACAAAGCAGATAAGTCGATCAATGCCTGGAAGATTTTCCAGAAAAATGGCCAGGAAGTAGTTTACAAAGTGGAACAGTTCCAGCCTGATGTAAATGTGGCCGACAGCTTTTTTGCATTTAATACCAAGCAATATCCAGGCGTAGAAGTGGTCGATCTTCGGTAATCTGAAACACTTAGCTGGAAAAGAGAAAAGGGGGAATTCGCTACGAATTCCCCCTTCTTTGATAGTATGCCTAGTGTACTTCTGATCAGTTTACTGCTTCGTGCAAGTCGCGGTATTTTTTGATCAGGTTATGCGATTCGAGCAATTCTGCTTTCTGGTTCGCAATGATCTGACGAATGTTTACAGGCAGATCTGCATCTGTTGCCAGCGCATCGTCATAGGCTTCCTGAGCAGCATCTTCGCCATATTCGCAGCTTTCAAGAACAGAAGTTCTGTCGTGACCAGTGAATGTTGCTTTAATGTCCATCCAAACACGGTAGATTTTACCAGAGTTGGTAGTACCAGTTGCTACGTCGCCGCCCAGATTTCTAACTTCTGCGCTCAGTTCGTTAATATTTTCACGGCTTTCGTTTGCCATTTTTTGGAAAATACCTCTCAGGTCTACATCAATATCTTCTACTTCGCTAATTGCTTTTTCATAACCGTCAATACGGTCGTTATTGATCCTGATCAGGTCGTTTAATACTTCGGTGAGATTTTCGTTGGTTTCCATGATGTTGAAAGTTATAGTTTGTGATAAATTTTCATTGTTTGCTAGGGATGGTTAAAATCCTGTGCCATTTAGCTGACAGGCAGAATTTTAAGGGTTTTGAGTAACGATCGCAATACGTATATGTTGCCGATTTTACCCGCAGTTACTTACCTCCCCGATGCTACACCTGGTGGCCCAGCAGATACTTTACACGCTGCTCGCTCGCTGAAAAAAGCTTTGTTTCTTCCGCTTCCCGGTTCACAAATCGCTGGATTTTACCGTTTTCATAAGCCCTGAAAACTGCCGGGTGCACATAATATTTTTTGCAAACTGCCCGCGTATTTCCCAAATGCGCCGCCACCACATCCAGACAGGTATTCACTGTGCGCGTGTACTGCCGCTGCGAGGTATAAGGTTCCTGCATGCTCAGGTATTCGAATGCAGTAACCGTACCCATCCACGTGCGGAAGTCCTTTGCGGAAAAATGAGACCCGGTATGTTCGCGGATGTAATCATTGACCTGTCGTGCATTCAATGAGCAGCGGCCGTTTTCCGTCACGTATTGAAATAATCGCTTGCCGGGCATCTGCTTGTAAATCTGTACGAGCCGCGCCAGCTGCGTGTCCCGCAGGGTAATATCCTGTTTAACGCCTTTTTTTCCTGTAAACATAAACCGGATCCTGCTTCCGGTTACCGTAGCGCAGCGGGCGTCGAGCGTGGTAATGCCCGAGGATCCGTGCTTCAACTTGTACCGCTGGTTTCCTACGCGGATGCAGGTTTTGTCCATGAGCTTAATGACCAAAGCGATGGATTTTTGTAAATCCAGATCACGTTTTCTCAGATCATGCTCCACCTGCTCCCGGAGAAGCGGCAATGCTTCCGAGAATGTCAGCAGCTTGTAGTATTTGGTTTGATTCCGGATCAGGTTCCAGTGCGGGTGATAGCGATATTGCTTCCGGCCCGCATCGTCGATGCCCGTGGCCTGCAAGTGTGACTCAGTATCCGCGCTGATCCATACATCCTTCCAGGCCGGCGGCAGCACCAGCGACTTGATCCGCTTAATGATCTGCTGGTCTTTGACCCGGTTATTCTGATGATCGACATAAAAAAAGCGGGGTGATTTGCCCTTCCTGGTAAATCCTGGCGCTCCGCTGGACTGAACATAATTGAGTCCGGCAGCTGCTGCGGTGAGGGCGGGGTCTTTTCTTAATTTCTTGAATTGTCTTGCGGTGATAACAGGTTCTCCTGTTAAGGTACCAACGGCTACGGCTACCGACATTTTGGCTATTTTAAACTTTGTCCCACAGTTATAATAAAGTGATACCAGTTTGAAAGCCCACAAAAAATCCTCAGCAGATTTCGTTTTGAAATTTTGCTGAGGAAGTATCTACTCAGTTGGGATCAGCCAACGTGCTATATCACCGGGAAATAAATTTGAAAAACAGAACCTTCTCCCGGCTCGGAATCGGCGAAGATAAAGCCCTGGTGGTTTTCCATGATCTTCTTGCAAATAGCAAGACCAATGCCGGTGCCAGGATATTTGTGCGCCGGGTGAAGCCGCTGGAAAACATCAAAAATCCTGTTTTTATATTCCTCTTCAAACCCGATACCATTATCCTGGAAAGCGATCCGGTAATATTCCGTATTACGCAGCGCTTTTTCATGGTCGATCTGCTCGCCGGCGAGCATGTCCACTTTTACCTGAATTGAAGGTTCCACACCGGGTTTGGTGAACTTGATGGCATTGTTGAGCAGGTTGATGAAAAGCTGGCGTATCTGGAAGCTAATTACGTCCAGCTCGGGCAGCTTATCGGAAACGATTACGGCATTTTTTTCCGCGATCACATCCTGCAATTCTTCCAGCGCTTCTGCCAGGATTTCATTAAGGTCTGTTTTTTCAAAAACCTTGTCCATGTTTCCGGCTTTTGAATAAGCGAGGATATCTTCGATCAGCAGCTGCATTTTCTCCGCGGCAAAGCGCATACGCTCCACTGAATCCTTCACCTGCACCGAAAGATCGGGATCTTCGCGGTCGAGTACCTTGGAGGCAAAAATCTGAATTTTCCGCAGCGGTTCTTTCAAATCGTGTGTGCTGATCCAGTTGATGTTGGCCAGCTCCTTGTTGGCCGTGCGCAGTTCCTCATTCAGGATGCGGTTTTTATCTTCCTGCTTTTGGATCAGCTGAAAGTTCATGTGCTTCTGCAAAGCGTACGAAAAGCTCGTAGCTGCATTGATCTCGGATTTCCGCCAGGGGATGCTTTTGTTTTTTACCACTTCCATCCATAGCTCGAAAGATTTTCGGGGCGAAAGGCGGAAGCCGTCCTCATTTTGCAGCACGGCCTTGTCCGGATTTCCTGCCCAGCTGATGGTATCGACCTGCTCCCTGCGGAGCCACATGATGCCGTCGGTATTGGATAATGAATGATAAATAACTCCCGACGCATATTTCGCGACGGATTCTGCCTTCGGATATACATTCAGCAGAGACCGGGTATGAAAACTTTTGGCAGGATAACGTTCGCCAAGGAAATGCAGCAGTTCCAGAATGTCCTCATCCTCGGGCACCAATCCGTTTTTATATAAAATCCCATCATGCAGGACTACCGCACCGGTAGCATTGGCCAGGTCCAGGAGGGATTTTGATTGAAAGCTTTGCTCAACAAAATTTTCACGCTCGTGAAGCGAAGTCAGCGAGGCCACCAGCGCTTTGTCGAGTTGCTGGCTCACGTCAAACTCTTCCGCTACCTCTCTTACAGAAATCTGCGAGGTAAGAAAATTACCTTGCAGCAATGCCGAAAGCCGCGAGTAATAGGGCAGCACCAGCGGTGAATAATGGTGGCAGGCGATGAGCCCCCACAGCTTCTGGTTATGCAATAGCGAAATCGTCAGGGTAGCGCCCACGCCCATGTTTCGGAGGTACTCGATGTGGATCGGCGAGACGCTTCTTAAAATGGACATGCCCAGATCCAGCGATTGATTGCTTTTTTCGGCCCCGTCTCCGGTTGTGGAATCGTCGAGCGTGAGCAGTGGCACCGGGACATAATTAATGTCGGCGATCATGCGCAGCGGATTCTTGATATAGAGCTCGCGCGCCTGAACAGGAATATCGGTATGCGGGTATTTTTGTCCGGCAAAGGAAACAAGGTCTTCGCGCCGGCTTTCCGCAATCACCTCGCCATTATAATCTTCGTCGAATTTATAGATCATCACCCGGTCGTATCCGGTGATGGAGCGGGTTTCGGTCGCCATTTCCTGGCAGAGCTCCGTCAGGTAGGCCGATTTTTCCATGATCGACACAAATTTCCTGGTCTGATTGTACAGGTTCGGAAGGTTAATCGTACCGTCGGGGAAAGGTTCGAGTTCAAGGATCAGGTTATCGCCGCTTGTGTGAACCGTCGTATTGTATGAAATATCGTGTAGGGTAAACACAAACGGATGTGCCGAGTCGATGGTGCCGCTGTTCGCGTAGAGGTCAAACGCGCGGGAATCTTCCTCGGAAAATATCTCACCCAGCGATTTGCCCAGCACTTTTTCAGGCGTAAGGCCAATGTATGTTGTTGTATTCTGGCTGCAATATTCGACGCGGGAAGTACCTGCTTTTACCGCAAGTAAAAAACCGTGAGGCTGAATGCTCCCCGGAATGTGTATTGGCTCACTTTCGCAATTTGTCAGGTTTACGATATCCCTGTTAACGATGTCTTTAATATTCATTATCCTTCAATTGCTGCCGCTGAGCCAATGATCTATGTGAGTGAATGTTCTTTTTGCGCTTTCTATAATTTTCTTGGCCGCGCCGTCGCTTTCAGCCTGTTGGCCAAGCGCAGCCATAAATGACTTCCACCGTGGCCCGGTTTCTGCGCCGTAACCCCAGAAATACGAAGCGCCGCTTTCCGAATCCAGTCCGAGCGTTTCGTGAATGTGCTTGTATAAAATCCTTCCTCCCAGGGTAGAACCTTCCAGCACATACATAATGCCCATCGCTTCGGAGGTATCTTCAAAATGAAATTGAAAAACAGGTATTGCATCAATTTCAACGTCGCTCATGCCGGTAGAAGAAAGATCCTCAATGATCTGGCCTGATTTATAACGTCCGCTGAGATCAGGCAAATGCTGGCTGACGGCCGGAAAAACCTGGTCCTCGCAGGCAATCGTAACCCCGTAAAGTTTTGAAAGATAAGCCTGATAATCTGCTAATGTGACGCCCGGGTCCAGTATGGCTTTGGAAAGCGGATTTTCTTCCAGTTTCTGATGACTTTCTGAGGTTTCCTGCCTTAAACTTTTAACGAAATAGTCCTGATCCTTGCTGAATAGAGTTGGTTCACCCATGAGGTTAGAGAGGTCGGTATCGATTAAGCCTAGTTGGTTATCAAAAATTGTTCCACAATGAAATCCGCGCTTCTCTTATGACCCTCTGACAGGCATTTTTTCAGAATTTCCACCAATCCGTCAAAGCTCGTTGGTTTTTGAATGTAGAGGTTTGCGCCACCTTTATAAGCCGATTCCCACAGGTACTGTGCAATAGAAGTGGACAGAATTATGATGGGTGTTTCTTCAAATCCCGGGGTCGACCGGATCTCCGTAAGGCATTCCAGGCCATTTTTGACCGGCATATTCATATCGAGAAATATAACATCTGGCTTTACATCCCCGTCTTCAAGAATATTCATCAACTCCATACCATTGTCCGCAATCAGCAGTTCCATCGGGCTTGGCAGCTGTTGCAACGCCTCCTGAAATAAAAAGGTATCGTCGTCGTCGTCGTCCGCAAGAAGAATTCGAAAAGGTTTAACGTAACTCATTATAGGTATTAAAACAGCGGGGTCAAGTATTCTTTGTGAAAGCTAATTTAAAAGTATAGCGAATGCTATTTCAAAATTAACACATCTTTTGCGAAGAATAAATACCCTAAGTGACCTCGTGTTTCGCAAACTGCTTTGGTCGATTGGCATGCTTTTTTGAGCTAGCAAGTTGTTAAGTCACAAAAAAATGAAAATAATTATGAAAAAGATGACACTTAGCTGTATGGTATTGGCCACAATGATGGCTTTCTCAGCTTGTACCAGTAATAAATCAGAAGATTCGAAAGAAGTTGCGGAAGAGCAAAATGACCAAAAATTGGATGATACCAAACTCGAAGACGATTCTGAATTTGCGGTGGAAGCTGCGGATGGCGGAATGATCGAGGTGAAGCTTGGTGAGCTGGCACAAACCAATGGAACCAGCGATGCAGTGAAAAAATTTGGTGCGCAAATGGTGAAAGACCATAGTGCGGCAGGCGAGGAATTGAAAAAACTGGCGAGCCAGAAGAACATTACTTTGCCGACTGTATTGAGCGATGACAAACAAAAAACGTATGATGACCTGGCCGAGAAAAAAGGCAAGGATTTCGATAAAGCTTATGTGTCCCTGATGGTGGACGACCACAAAAAGGATATCAGGGAATTTGAAAAAGCCGCAAGCGATGCCAAAGATCCGGATGTAAAATCCTGGGCGTCTGGCAAGTTGCCAACATTGAAACATCACCTGGAAATGATCGAGGCGATCCATGATGCTGAAAAATAAGCGATTGGATTAATGCTTAAAATGGTCCCGGGGCCGGATTCTGCTTGTCAGTTTCCGGCCTTTTCTTTTAAATACATCTCCGCTATCTTCACAAGTTATCGTCCCAAATGCTTGCTTAATAGTTTTCGATAAGTTTATTTTGTCTACCAATTTAATAGAGTATTGTATGGATGCCTTTTTTACCAAAACCTTATCCTGGAAGCGCATCGGCTTTTTGAGCCTTGCAATCACCCTTTTTTCAATCTGCTCTTTTGGACAAAACACCCAGCGTCCCAACATTATTTTTATTTTTTCGGATGATCATGCCTACCAGGGGATCGGGGCGTACGGTAATAAAATTGTAAAAACACCCAACATTGACCGCATAGCCAGAGAAGGCGCACTTTTAACCAATAACCTGGTAACCAATTCCATCTGCGGACCAAGCCGCGCTACATTACTGACTGGAAAATATAGCCACCTCAACGGATACAAACGCAACGATAATACCCGGTTCGATACCAGCCAGACTTTGCTTTCGGAAACATTACGAAAGAATGGTTACCAAACAGCGTGGATCGGAAAAATGCATTTAAACAGTCTCCCGGCCGGTTTCGATTACTGGAATGTGCTGCCAGGTCAGGGAAATTATTATAATCCGGATTTTATCGGTCAGCCCAATGATACCACGCGGCATACCGGCTATGTTTCCGATTTGATCACAAAATTTTCCACCGAGTGGCTTGCAAAAAGGGACGATTCCAAACCTTTTTTCCTGATTGTCGGACATAAAGCAACCCACCGCGAGTGGCTGCCGGACTTGCAGGATTTGGGTGCTTATGATAATGTTACTTTTCTTCTGCCTTCCAATTTTTATGATGATTACAAAGGCAGGGCTGCGGCGAAAGACCAGGATATGACCATCAATAAAACCATGCGCCTGAAAGAAGACCTTAAAGTGGATGTCGATTATGAAAAAGACTGGACTTACAGGCGGCTCAATCCGGAGCAGAAAAAGGTTTTCAAAGGTTATTATGATAAAATTTCAAAAGAATACCACGATAGAAAGCTGACCGGAAAGGCACTGATTGAGTGGAAATACCAGCGCTATCTCCGCGATTATTTTTCGGTGGCCAACTCGCTGGACAGGAACATTGGTAAGCTGCTGGATTATCTGGACAAAAGTGGTTTGGCAAAGAATACCGTCGTGATTTACGCTTCCGACCAGGGATTTTATCTGGGAGAGCACGGCTGGTTCGACAAACGTTTTATCTATGAGGAATCCCTGAAAACGCCTTTTGTGATCCGGTATCCGGGCGTGATCAAGCCGGGTTCGAAAGTATCCGACCTGATCCTGAACATTGACTGGGCGCCGACGGTCCTCAACATTGCCGGAGTAAAAACGCCGGCCGATATGCAGGGAAAATCGTTTTTGCCTTTGTTAAAATCTGATCGGGTTGCGCAGGTTCCGTGGCGCAAAGAAGCCTACTATCATTATTACGAATTTCCGGAGCCGCACCACGTTTACCCTCATTTCGGGCTGAGGACCAGCCGGTATAAGCTGGCGTATTTCTATGGCGGCGCGGATTCGTGGGAGTTATTTGACCTGCAAAAAGACCCGACGGAAGTTTCGAACATTTATGGAACAAAAGGTACCGAGCGCATTACAGCAGACCTGAAAGCAAAGCTGAAAGTGCTGATGACGGAGTACAAGGACGACGAGGCGTTGAAAATCCTGGCCACGGCAAAAAATTAAACGGTGCAAAAAACAGCATACGACGCAGTAGTGATCGGCTCGGGCCCAAACGGGCTGGCGGCGGGCATTACCTTGCAGCGTGCCGGATTTACTGTTTTGATCGTGGAGGCAAAACTGACAGTCGGTGGAGGAATGCGCTCGCAGGAGCTGACATGGCCTGGATATGTGCACGACGTTTGTTCGGCGGTGCATCCGATGGCGCTGCTTTCGCCATTTTTCAAGTCGCTGCCTTTGAAGGATTTTGGGCTGGAATTTATTGATCCAAAGTGGGCAGCCGCGCATCCTTTTGATGATGGCAGTGCAGCTATTTTGGAACAATCGCTGGAAGGTACAGCCGACAGACTGGGACGCGATGGATCGGCTTACCGAAATTTCATGGAGCCGCTGCTGGAAGATATTCCGGATTTGCTGCCAGAATTATTAGGTCCATTTCACTGGCCGAAAAAGCCAATCGCGATGGCGAAGTTTGGCATAAAAGCATTGCCCTCTGCGAAACACACGGCTAAAAATTTTAAAACAAAAGAAGCAAGAGGACTCTGGGCCGCAATGGCCGCGCATAGCATTCAGCCGCTGCAAAATGTAGCAACCTCTGCATTTGGGATCATGTTGATGGCGGCGGCACATTTAAACAACTGGCCCATTCCAAAAGGTGGGAGCCAGTCGATTGCTGATGCGCTGACAGCTTATTTCAAATCATTGGGCGGCGAAATACAAACCGGTTTTGAAGTGAAAACATTAACCCAGCTGCCTGCTGCGAAGGTAATCCTGGCCGACATTACGCCGCGGCAGCTGATCAAAATTGCTGGCGATACATTGAGCGCATCTTACCGGGCAAAGCTGGAAAAATACCGGTACGGGCCGGGTGTCTTTAAGATTGACTGGGCTCTGGACGATATGATCCCGTTTTCAGCCGCGGAATGTAGGCAGGCCGGGACGATACATTTGGGGAATACATTGGAGGAAATCGCGCACTACGAAAAATGTATTGCAGCCGGCAAAGAAGCCGACCGCCCTTTTGTCTTGCTCACCCAACCCAGTGTTTTTGACTGTACCCGCGCTCCCGGGTTAAGGCATACAGCCTGGGCGTACTGCCACATACCGCACGGTTCGACGCGGGATATGACCGCGGCGATCGAAAATCAGGTGGAGCGGTTTGCGCCGGGGTTTAAGAATTTGATTAAAGCAAAACACACATTCAATTCTGCTGAAATGGAGGCCTATAATCCGAATTACATTGGCGGCGACATTAATGGTGGGATCCAGGATATTTTCCAGTTGTATACCCGGCCGGTTTTGAGCGTATCGCCTTACCGGACTTCGGCCAGGAACATTTACCTCTGTTCGTCCTCGACACCTCCCGGCGGTGGAGTACACGGAATGTGCGGCTACAACGCCGCACGGCAGGTTTTAAAGGATGTTTTCAACGTAAAGTCACAAGCATAGCATCATTAATAATTGATATATGAAGGTTTTGGTGAAAGAATTTTCAGTTTTATGTTTTTTAGGCCTAATCGCGCTGGCGTCACTCAGCTGCGAGAAAAAGCAGACGGCGGAAGAAAAGAGAAAGGCGGACAGTCTCGCGCATTGCATCGCAGATGGGATGCCGTCGAGGGCTTCGGCGATCCGGAATGCCAGTAATGTGACGGCTGGAAAGGGAGATACAACCGGGATGGTTTGGATTAATGGCGGTAAATTTCTGATGGGCGCCGATGAATTCCCAGATTCCCGGCCCATGCACGAAGTTTCGGTAGACGGTTTTTATATGGATAAAACCGAAGTGACCAATGCTGAATTTGCGGCATTTGTAAAAGCAACCAACTACAAAACCGTCGCCGAGCGCCCGCTCAATCCTGCTGATTATCCCGGCGTACCTGCCGACAAACTGGTACCCGGCTCGGCGGTTTTCACACCAACCCCGACGCGCGTTTCTTTGGATAACCCGTTACAATGGTGGAATTACGTGCCGGGCGCCAACTGGGCGCATCCGGAAGGTCCTTCGAGCTCGACCAAGGGCCGTGAGAATTATCCTGTCGTACATATTTCATACGAAGATGCCGCCGCCTACGCCAAGTGGGCCGGAAAAAGATTGCCGACCGAGGCTGAGTGGGAATTTGCAGCCCAGGGCGGCCGCGGAAACCATACTTACTATTGGGGCGACGAATTGAAACCCGGAAACAAGTGGGTAGCCAACATTTACCAGGGCAGTTTTCCAGATAAAAACACCAAGGAAGACGGCTTCCTGGCCACCGCCCCTGTAAAAACTTTTCCTGCAAATCCTTATGGAATTTATGACTTGGACGGTAATGTATGGGAATGGTGTGAAGACCTTTACCGTCCCGACTATTACGCAAAAAGTGAAAAAAGTAACCCCCAAGGCCCCTCCGACAGCTACGATCCCGACGAACCCGGCGCAGTAAAACGCGTCCAGCGCGGCGGCTCATTTTTATGCAGCGACGATTATTGCATTCGTTACAAGGCGGGAAGTCGGGGAAAAGGGGAAGTTACGAGCGGGAGTAATAATTTGGGTTTTCGGTGCGTGATGGCGAAGAAGTGAAATCAATTACAATTCTAGACTGACATTGAATTGAACTTTGGTATCATCCGAAATTTTCGGGATCACCGCATAGTAATAAGCTGTGCCGGTCACGGTCGCCGAACCGGATTTGAGTTTAACACGATATTCAATCATTTTCTTGCCGCAGTCGCTTGTTACTTCCTGGCTGACCACAAAAGGTTGTTGGCCATTATATCTTCTTCCGACCAGAAGCGTTTTGGAATCAAAGTCGATTTGAGGTGAGTTGCCAAAGCTTGTCGGGTCAAGATAGGAGTCAAATTCAATTTGAGATTGAATGACTGCCGATCGTTCCTTCATCTTTTCAGGGGCATCATCTTTAAACCTGAAAGTTTTATTAAAACCGCCGGTTTCGGAGTAGGGTATGATGCCGTCAGTACATGTAATTACGTAGGGTTCGGGCTCCTTACAATGCATTATTATTAAAGTGATAAGTGCGGTGCTCAGTAGTTTCTTGAAAACTTTCATAAATACCGAAGTTGAGAGGTGATTATTTTTTTGTTAAACGTGAAAGTCACCGATTATCGATAAACCGCTGAGCAGAAGTGAAAAACATTCTTTAAAAGTTTAATCTACTAACTTAGTAGGATAATTAAATGCCGGTTAATATCTTTATTCTTGCAATTCAGCATCAACAATTTTTAATCGTATGAGTACGCATTTTCTGACTGTTCCGGGGCTGGCGAGTTCTGGGCCGATGCACTGGCAGACGATCTGGGAAGAGCAATATCCGCACATTTTCAGCAGGGTGATGCAGGATAATTGGGACTGGCCGGTGAAAACGGATTGGGTGACGCAGCTGCAAAAACAAATCAGTGAACTTACACAGCCGACGATCCTGGTGGCGCATAGTCTGGGCTGCATTACCGTGGCACATTGGGCGCAGGAACATCATTCGGATCTGATCCAAGGTGCATTACTGGTTGCGCCGGCGGATGCGGAACTTTCCAAGCGGCTTAATTTTGTGGTGGGTTTCAAACCGATCCCCGTGAAGCCGATTTCCTTTAAAACCATCGTCGTAGCGAGTACCAATGATATTTATGCCACCATCAGCCGGTCGAAACATTTCGCCGAAACCTGGGGCAGTGAATTTATTAATGTTGGCAAAAAAGGCCATATCAACGCAGTTTCCGGACTTGGCGACTGGACGGAGGGGAAAGAGATATTGGAAAAGCTAGGGAATTACAAATTGCTCGCAGAAGAGGCAACGAGATCCTGAAAAAACACGTATTAACGTTTGTTGTGATTTATTATTAAACTATCTCTTTATATTTCTAAAAATTCTTTCTACACTTTAAACAATGAAAATGATCATGAAGAAAATGTTTGTATTCGTAGTAGCTGGCTTGTTGATGAATGCTGCTGCTATCGCGGGCGGTCCTGGCAAGGTAAAAGACAAATCGCTGGCGGTTGATACAAAAAGCAGCACCATCACCTGGGGCGCCAAAAAAGTAACCGGAACACACGCCGGAACAGTACCGGTAGAAAGCGGAACATTGATCGTTGACGGGGATAAATTGAAAGGCGGAAGTTTTACAGCTGATGTTAAATCACTGGTTGTGACGGATGTTACAGATAAAGAAATGAATGGTAAGCTGACAGGTCACCTTAAAAGCGATGACTTTTTCTCGGTTGAAAAACACCCACAAGCGAAACTGGTGATCTCTTCGGTAACTCCAAAAGGTGGCGATGCTTACGACGTGACCGGCAAGCTGACGATTAAAGGAATTACCCAGGAAGTGAAGTTTCCTGCAACGGTAAAATCGGACGCAAGCAAAGTGACGGCTACTGCGAAAGTAACTGTGGACCGTACCAAATATGACATTAAATTCCGCTCGACCAACTTCTTCGAAAACTTGGGCGACAAAGCGATTGACAACGATTTTACTTTGGATGTGAACCTGGTTGCTAACAAATAATCCAGGAATCACTGCTATTTTTTGATCCGGTCTGAATGTTCAGACCGGATTTTTTTGTGCCTATATTTGGAAAAACCTATTCGATAACTCAAAATATATCTATGAAAAATTTTATTGCGCGGGTGCTGCTCGCTGCCACGCTATTTTTTCCCGAGGCCTTTTCCCAAACCGAAAACAAGCTTCCCGACTGGACTTTTGGCGGTTTTAAACGTCCGACAGGCGTAAACCCGGTGATCTCGCCAGACACTACTTCCAGCTTTTTTTGTCCGATGAACAAGAGAAAGATCGACTGGGAATCCAATGATACATTCAACCCGGCGGCTACGATTAAAAACGGAAAGATCGTTGTGCTTTATCGGGCAGAAGATAAAGCCGGGAAAGCGATCGGGAAACGTACTTCGCGGCTGGGATATGCTGAAAGTGAGGATGGTATCACATTCAAGAGACGCAAAGAGCCGGTTTTGTTTCCAGCCGAAGATGGCCAGAAAGCCAACGAGTGGCCGGGTGGCTGCGAAGACCCGCGCGTGGCAGTGACCGAAGATGGTTTATATGTTATTTTTTATACCCAGTGGAACCAGGATAAAGCACGGATCGGCGTGGCTACTTCGCGGGACCTTATTAAATGGGAAAAACATGGACCTGCATTTGCGAAAGCTTATGGTGGAAAATTCAACCAGATCTGGACAAAATCAGCGTCGATTTTGACGAAACTGGTGGGCGATAAGCAGGTGATTGCCAAGGTTAATGGTAAGTACTGGCTGTATTTTGGTGAAAACAATGTGAATGTGGCTACTTCGACAGACCTCACAAACTGGGAGCCGGTAGTTGACAAAAACCAGGACATTGTCAATCTGATCTCGCCGCGAAAAGGCTTTTTCGATAGTAACCTCACCGAATGCGGCCCTCCTGCAATATTGACCGACAAGGGAATTGTGCTGCTTTATAATGGTAAGAACGACAAAGGCGAAGACGGGGACAAACGTTTTACACCCAACAGCTACTGCGCCGGACAAGTACTTTTTGACAAAAACGATCCGACCAAAGTCCTGGCCCGGCTTGACGTACCGTTTTTCCGCCCGATGGAATCCTTCGAAAAAAGCGGCCAGTATGTAGCAGGGACTGTTTTTATTGAAGGAATGGTATATTTCAAAAAGAAGTGGCTGCTGTATTATGGCTGCGCAGATTCGCGGGTTGGCGTAGCGGTTTATGATCCAAAGCAAAAAACTTCCGGTGATCCGTTGCCGTAGCAGGTTAGTACAGGATAGTCGCGCGGATATTTTTAGGAATTTTTGGATATTATTTTCTGCTTTTTTAAGAGTATTAAGCCGGAAAAAAGCCCTTGTGGTAAGGGTAACATGTACCTCGTAAGTCACTAAACCAATAACCAAAAATACAATGAATTCCAGATTCATCAAGGCCGGATTTGTCCTGGCCGCCATGCTGACATTAGGCACCCGGATCGACAGTATCGCTCAAAAATCAGAAAAAGGTTTTGTGTCCATTTTCGACGGCAAGACATTAAAAGGCTGGGACGGCGACCCCAAATATTGGCGCGTTGAAAATGGAAATCTGGTAGGCGAGATCACCCCGGAAACCTTATTAAAAACCAATTCTTTTATCATCTGGAAAGGCGGCGAGCCAGCGGACTTTGAATTAAAAGGTTCATTTAAAATCGCCAAAGACGGAAATTCTGGCATTAATTACCGTAGCGAGCAGCTTACCGATGTTCCTTTTGCATTGAAAGGCTACCAGGCCGATATTGACGGAAAAGTAAACTACACCGGGCAAAACTACGAAGAGCGCAAAAGAACCACCTTGGCTTACCGCGGCCAGAAAACGGTCATCAAACCATACACTGGCGAAAAAACACCCGAGGCACTTCGTGCAGGCATTAAAGCCAATGCATGGACCGGCTTTGAAGTGGTAGGCTCCCTCGGCAGCTCCGATTCTTTGAAAACCCTGATCAAGAGTGAGGATTGGAATACTTTCCACCTGGTTATCAAGGGAAATCATCTTCAACATTATATCAATGACGTCCTGATGAGCGATGTTACCGACAATGACACGGTAAATGGCGCTAAAAAAGGCCTTTTAGGTGTACAGGTCCACGTGGGCCCGCCTATGAAGGTGGAATACAAGGACCTGCGCATCAAGCAACTTTGAGTTTTCTGAGAAAAGCTAATTGGTAATCGCCGGCAGCTTTTTAAAAACCAGCAATAATGAATAAAATTGGATTTAATGTGCTTGCCTGGACGGCAGCGGTTTCGGACGATTTGTTTCCGGTGATCGAAAGGTTGAAAGGGATTGGTTATGACGGTGTTGAGTTTTACCTCGGCCCGCAGGAGTCCGCCACTTATCAGCGGATGGGAGATTTTACCAAAGACCTCGGCCTGGAAACGACCGCGGTAATGACACTGGGAAACGATGATAATCCGATCAGCGAGTCGGTGGACGTGCGCCAGAAGGCTTTGGATAAAATCAAATGGGCAGTGGACCGTGCGCACGAACTGAATGCGAAGATTATCTGCGGACCATTTCACTCGGGACATACCATTTTTGTAAACCGCCCAGCTGAGGATCAGGAATATGCGCTGGCGGGCGAGGTACTCAGCGCCGCTGGTGACTATGCCGCGCAAGCCAACATCACTTTCGCGATGGAAGCGCTAAACCGTTTTGAATGCTACCTCTGCAATACGATGGAGCAGCTTTTGAAATTGGTAAAGGCAGCCAATCACCCGAATGTGCGGGCGATGTTTGATACCCATCATTCCAACATCGAAGAAAAAAGTTACGGAGCTGCGCTTCAAACGATTGCGCCGGTTTTAGCCCACGTACACATCAGCGAAAACGACCGCGGTACCCCGGGAACCGGACAGGTAAAGTGGGATGATGCATTTGCGGGACTTGCGGCGATCAATTACCAGGGCTGGCTGACGATAGAGGCTTTTTCAAGAAATGATCCGGGTTTTGCGAACGCGATCGGTGTTTGGCGGGAGTTTAACGAACCGTGGGACATTGCTGAAAACGGCTACAAATTCATCCGCGAAATGAGCATGAAACACGGTCTTTGATCCAAACAAAAACATTCCTGAACCATGCATAAAATCCTTAAATCGCTGCTGCTGACCAGCATTGTTGCTTTTATTTTCTGTTTTAAAACAGCAAATGTAAGTGCGCAAGACTTTGATGCTTCCATGCATCGTGTCGTTTACAAAGGTGATAAAGGTCCGGGGGTAGGCAAGAACATTATTTTTATTGCGACCGATCATGAATACAGAGGGGAGGAATCACTTCCTGCACTGGCCAAAATCCTCGCCAAAAAGTACGGCTTCACATGCACGGTGGTGTATGCACTCGATTCTGCCGGAAACATTTTACCGGGTGGTTCCAATCTTAGGGGCCTTAGTATCCTGGATAAAGCTGATCTGCTGGTTATGTTCATGCGCTTTGCCCATTTCAATGACGAGGAAATGGATTATATCGACGACTATATTAAAAGAGGCGGCCCGATCGTGGCTTTCCGTACTTCCACCCATGCTTTTGAAATAAAAAATGATCCGAAATGGGAGCATTATTCCTGGGACTACAAAGGCCCGAAAACGGAATGGAAGGACGGTTTCGGCGAATATGTGCTGGGCGAAACCTGGGTGTCACATTATGGTACCAACCACAAACAATCATCCAGAATTATCATTGAGCCTTCTGAAAAAAATCACCCGATCATGCGCGGCGTGAAGGATATGTGGGTGCAATCGGGAGGTTATACTGCCGAGCCGAAAGGTACGGTACTGGCGCGGGGCGAAGTTTTGAATGGTATGACGGCCACTTCGGAGCCCGACAAAACCAAGAAATTGCTGCCGGTTGCCTGGATCCGTGATTACAAAGTGGGTTCGGGTAAACCGGGACGTGCATTCACCACCACCCACGGCGCGGCGGAAGATATTCTCAATGAAGGTTTCCGAAGAATGGTGATCAATGCCATGTTTTGGGGAATGGGGATGGAAAAGGAAATCAAACCCAA
This sequence comes from Dyadobacter luticola, assembly GCF_005860805.1. GTDB lineage: Bacteria > Bacteroidota > Bacteroidia > Cytophagales > Spirosomataceae > Dyadobacter > Dyadobacter luticola. Next base: position 118,285 of record NZ_VCEJ01000005.1, read on the forward strand.
TAATGACATTGCATTTGTGGGGCCTTACAAGCCCACAACATTCAATTTTGATGGATATAAAGCGAATGTGAAACCGGCTGATCTGGCGGGTTTTGAGTCGCTGATTATGCCGGGTGAGATTGTTAAAAAGAAGATGAAATAGATTTTTTCAAAAACTAAAAAATAGATGTCGGTACAACTTCCATTTCGTTTTGGCTCAGAGGTTTACACCTGGTTTATGAGCGGCAACGGACAAACGCACCAGGGCCGCCTCGGTCACATGGTCGAGATCATTTCAAAAGCCGGTTTCACAGGGATACAACCCATTTTTACCTGGATGGGCGACCTGATCGATCCGGACAAGCTGGAAGCGAAACTCAAAGAACAAGGCATCGAGCTCGCCGCACTGGCCCTCGCGCTGGACTGGAACGAAAAGGAAGAAACCGAGCGCGAGCGCGAAGTAGCCGATCATGCAATTAAAGTTTTGCAAAGATTTCCGGGGGCGGTTTTAAACACCGTACAAATCCCGACCGGCCGGCATGACCTGGCGGAGCGTCAGAAACGTCTGGTGAACATTGTGAATACGGTTTCCAGAAGAGCGGCAGACAAAGGTGTGGCATGTAGCTACCACCCGAATTCGCCGCATACCTCGATCATCCGCACCGAAGAAGATTACAAAATCGTACTTGAATCGCTGGATTCGACGGTTACCGGCTGGACGCCCGACGTGGGCCACATTATCAACGGCGGCATGGACCCGCTTGCGAAAATGAAGGAATACCAGTCGCTGATCAATCACGTACATTATAAAGACTGGAACGGCGAGCCCGAATTTACCTTGATGGGCAAGGGAAAAGTAGACCTGCTGGGCGTGACGCAGTGGCTGAAAGATATCAATTACAGCGGCTGGATCATTTGCGAAGATGAAGGTGAGGAAGCATTGGAAGATCCGGATTTTGTGACATTGCATGATGGCAATTGGATTCAGCAGGATTTAATCCCGGCGTTGAAATAAGTTCCTATGCCGACGATCAAAACAAACGGGATCAACATGTACTATGAAGAGCGCGGCTCCGGCGAGCCACTGCTTTTGATCATGGGCATCACCGCAGCCGGCTCGGTGTGGAATGTGCATGTAGCCGACTGGAAGCAGCATTTCCGCTGCATCATGGGAGACAACCGGGGCGTAGGCCAAACGGATAAGCCAGCCGGCGCGTACTCCTCAGAGCAAATGGCCGATGATTATGCCGGGCTGCTGGACTCTCTGGGTTTGGAAAATGTGAGTGTTGTGGGATGCTCGATGGGAAGTACCATCGCACAGCAACTCGCGATCCGCCACCCGAATAAAGTAAAATCATTGGTATTAATGTGTCCCTGGGCGAGATGCGATCACTACGCAAAATCGCTTTTCCAGCACATTATGAGTAGCAAAGCGCGTTTCCGGCCCGAGGAATTCAGCCTGTACATACAGCTTTTGATTTTTTCAAAATCATCGTGGGATAATGCTGAAAAACATGAGGAACTGGAATTAGGAAGGAAGCAGGATGCGGTAAATCCGTTTCCACAGCCCTTGCATGGATTGGAAGGTCAGGCGGCGGCTTGTATCAACCATAATGCATTGCCGGATCTTGGAAAAATTAACAAACCAACATTGGTCATCGGCGGTCGCGAAGACATTTTCACGCCGGTTTGGATGGCGGAAGAAGTGGCGAACGGTATCCCGGGGGCGGAGTTGTTTTTATATGAGAAATTGGGGCATGCGTTTCACTTTGAGGATACGGGGGATTTTAATGGAAGGGTAAGGGAGTGGTTGCAGCATTTATAAATTTAGTATGCTAGCACCTTGTCAACATGAGCGAGATTAATGACGTCATCCTGAAATTAATGACGTCATCCTGAGCGGAGTCGAAGGACGTCACTGGCTTGGCGCAACGCCTTCTTGCACTCTGCCGAGCCAGTAGCAGCCCTTCGACCGCCCGGCGGCCCGGTCCGCTCAGGGTGACAACGTCAAATAGGCTCAGGTGACCAAATGGAGATTACAAAACATTTGTAAAAAATAAATAATGGAGAGTGCTGATTCAATAAACCCCGACTGGAAAAAGAAAGTATCCAACCACATTCAATTGGGCGGGATTGAAACTTCGGTGCTAGATAATGGTGCGGGACGGGGGACTCGCATTGCCTGGCTGAACACCGGCGCGGGTTTGAGGATTAAGATTGTGATTGACCGGGCGATGGACATTGCGGAGGCGTTTTACAATCAGCATAGTCTTGCGTGGATTAGTCATGGAGGCATTACTTACCCGCAGCCATTTTCGGATAAAGGCATTGATTGGCTGAGAACATTCGGCGGGGGATTGCTTACAACCTGCGGACTTTCGCACGCAGGCGGACCGGAGTCGGATGAGTTTGGGGATAGGGGATTGCATGGGTTGATCAGTAACTCGCCTGCGGAAGTGGTGTCCATCATTCAGCCGGATTTAAGGGCTGGGAAACTCGACATGAGCATTACCGGCATTGTGCGCGAGACAAAACCTTTCGGCCCGAGCTTCGAATTGAAAAGGACAATTTCCGCGACATTGGGTCAGCCCGGAATCCGCATTCATGATGAGGTGATCAATAAGGCCAATACTCCGGCGCCGCATATGCTATTGTACCATTTCAATTTCGGCTGGCCGCTGGCTGATGAGGGGGCGGACATTCTCTGGAAAGGCAAGTGGTACCCGCGTCATGGCGATGAAAATGCTAAGATTTTTAAAGAAGGAAATGAATTCAAAAAATGCCCTGCGCCGCTCGATGATCATTTGGGAAGCGGAGAGGAAGTAGCATTGGTGGACATTGAATCGGATATTTTTGGCGATAGCATTTGCGGGATACACAATCCGAAAATCGGGTTCGCGGTTGCATTGAAATTTAAGAAAGAGCAGCTTCCCTGGATGGCTAACTGGCAGCATTGGGGGAAAGGGGAATATGTGACGGGCTTGGAGCCAAGTACGCATCCGCTGTCTGGGCAAGCGAAGGCGCGGAAGGATGGGACATTGATTTTCATCGAGCCGGAAGAAGTTAAATCTTATGATTTGGAATTGAATATTTTGACTGATAAAGAAGAGATTGAAGAAGCTTTTATTTAATAGCTAAAAAATAACAACTAATACTAAACCAATTTTTAAACCAACAATGGGACTTTCAAGTATAGCTGAGAAGGCATTAGAGCAGGGAAAAGGGATTTTGCGTTTGGCACCTACGTGGGTGCCGCGTTCATTCTGCGTTCCAGGCCGCAGGATCAAATTGCACCCGGACGATTATTATATACTGGGTGGAGAGCGTGGCGGTATCGATGAGCGCTGGTTATCTTCCACTACTCCCGCGGAGAACGGGCCACTGACAGGCGAGAATGAAGGTTTGAGTCAGATTGTTCTGGAAGACGAATCAGGGGTTCAAAAAGTGACATTGCGGGATGCGGTGGAAGAGCTGAAAGGTGAAATTATTGGTGACAGACTTTGGGATCAATACAAAAGCTGGCCAATGTATTCCAAGTTTTTTGATAATATGGGCCCGCTGCCACACCATATCCACCACAGAGACGAGCACGCTGCCATGGTGGGCCAGAACGGAAAGCCGGAAGCATACTATTTCCCGCCTCAACTCAACAACCACGGCGGCGATTTTCCTTATACATTCATTGGAATTGCTCCCGGTACTTCCAAAGAGCAGATCAAGGAGTGTCTGATGAATTTCACCAAGGGTGATAACAAAATTACGAACTACTCTCAGGCATTTCGTCTGGAACCGGGAACGGGCTGGGATGTGCCTCCAGGCATGTTGCACGCGCCCGGTAGCTTATGTACTTATGAGCCGCAGAAAGCATCGGACATTTTTGCGATGTACCAATCGCTTGTGAACGAGGCCGTTATTCCAGAGGAGCTGCTTTGGAAAGGTACCCCACCAGACAGAATTGGTGATTACGACTTGTTGATGGAAGTAATCGATTGGGATTTGAATGTCAATCCTAATTTGATGGAGAAACATTTCATGCGTCCGAAACCGGTGAAAGGTGTTGCCGAGATGGAAGCGGAAGGATATAGTGAAAACTGGATTTGCTACAAGAACGAAGCTTACAGTGCCAAAGAATTGACCGTGTTCCCTGGGCAAACCGTAACAATCAAAGACGGTGGCGCCTACGGAATGATCGTGATGCAGGGCCATGGAAAACTGGGCGAGTGGGACATTGAAACGCCTGCATTGATCCGCTACGGACAATTGACAAATGATGAGTTTTTTGTAACTGAAAAAGCGGCTGTGGAAGGTGTTGTGATCAGCAATCCATCTAAAACAGACCCGATCGTGATTTTGAAACATTTTGGTCCGGGTAACCCTGACCTTGTTCTTTAAACCCAAATAAATTCTTAAACCATGCCTGAAAATAATTATCCCAAACTTCACAATGCCACCTGGCCTGGGATTGTGGGGAAAGGTTCTGATTCTGAACCAATTATTGCTTTTGATACTATGCTCGAAAAAACCGCTGCTGCTGAGGTGGACGGTGTTCGGTTCGACGGTATCGATTTAGGCCTTTTTGAACCGCACGTCGGAATTTATATGGCCGATGCCGACGGTCCGGCACGTTTGGCCGACAAGCTGCGCGGGTATAACCTGGAAGTAGGAAGTCTGGTTGCCAACATTTGGGCCGGCTCTGCGATGGGCACCCAGGAGGCGCGCGACGAATTCATCGAGCAGGTACGTCAGGCTTGTGTTTTTGGTCAAAAACTGCGTGAGCTGGGCATCCGCGAAGGTGGCGTGATCCGTGTTGACTCGGCATCTTCGCCAGAAGCATGGTCTGCCGATCCAGCCGGAAATACGAAACAGATTGCTGAGACATTCAGAAGAGCCTGTGATGTCGCTGCTGACTACGGCGAGAGGATTGCTGCAGAAGGCGAAATTTGCTGGGGTGCGATGCACAGCTGGAAAACCATGCTGGAAACATTGGAAGCTGTGGACCGCCCGAATATGGGTTTCCAGGCCGATATGTCGCATACATTCCTTTATCTGCTGGGGTACAATGCTCCTGAGCACCGCGTATTACCGGTTGATTTTCAGTGGGATGACCGTGCTGCTTTGGATGAAGGATTGAAAACCATGACTGCGGCGCTTCGTCCATGGACATTTGATTTTCACGTTGCGCAGAACGACGGAACAGTTCATGGAACTGGTTCTCATGATAAAACCGGTCGCCACTGTCTGGCTACCGATCCAAACGGCAGGCTGGATATCGTACACGATGCGGGCTACTGGATGAGGGACGAAAATGGCAACATTACCAAAGCCTTCCGTCACATTTGCTGGGACGGCTGTATGTTCCCGAACGACGTGATGTACAACCAGCAAACCTGGAATGACATTCTGCGCGCGCTCGTAAATGTTCGTAAAGCGCACGGCTGGTACCAGGAATCATAAAATCATCAAACCCTTTTGCCGTCGGATTAAGCCGACGGAAATTGAGATAATAGAAATTATGGCAGAGAAAAAAGAAATCAGAATTGCGCTCATTGGCACCGGATTGATGGGCCGTACGCATTCCAATGGATATAACAGAATTGCAAACTTTTTTCCGGAACTGGAATATACACCGGTACTAAAAGTGGCATGTTCCCGGAACGCAGAAAAAGTAAAGGCTTTTGCAGAGCAATGGGGCTACGAGTCGTATGAAACGGACTGGAAAAAAGTAATCGCCCGCGACGATGTAGACGCTGTGGATATTTGTACCGCGAATGATACGCACGCCGAAATCGCCATAGCAGCAGCGGAGGCGGGCAAAATGATCCTTTGCGAAAAACCGCTTGCGCGTACCTTGGCCGAGGCTAAAACCATGGTCGATGCCATCGAAAAAGCGGGTGTCCAAAATACAGTTTGGTACAACTATCGCCGCGTACCGGCGGTAACATTGGCGAAACAAATCGTCGATTCCGGTAAGCTGGGACGTATTTTTCACTATCGTGCCAACTTTTTGCAGGACTGGACAATCAACCCGGACGTTCCGCAAGGAGGTACTGCTACCTGGCGTCTGGATGTGGACGCAGCTGGTTCCGGCGTGACCGGTGACCTTTTGGCGCACTGCATTGATACCGCGATGTGGATCAATGGTGGTATCAAAGATGTATCTGCCGTGACTGAAACATTCATCAAAGAACGTGTTCACTCGGAAAGTGGGCAGGTGCAAAAGGTAGGTATCGACGATGCCTGTATTTTCCACTGTCATTTTGATAACGGATCATTAGGTCTCTTTGAATCAACACGTTATGCCCGCGGTCACAAAGCGCTTTATACTTTTGAAATCAACGGCGAGCACGCTTCTATCAAGTGGGACTTGCACGATCTGAACCGTCTGGAATATTTCGATCACAGCGACGAGTCGATTGTCCGCGGATGGAGATCGGTCCTGGTAACGGACGGCGACCAGCCTTATATGAAAAGATGGTGGATTCCCGGAACCAGCATTGGTTACGAACATTCATTCATCCACCAGGTGGCCGATTTCTTCGAAAGTCTGCAAACCGGCAAACCTTGCCAGCCCACATTCCGGGATGCTTATGAGACGCAAAAGGTTTGCGAAGCAGTGCTGGATTCCGCAGCAGCGAAAGCGTGGAAAGATACAGGAGTAGTTTGGGAAGGATAGGCATTGGATTGCCATCGGCACGTGCCACAGCCCAATCCAATCTGGCTGATGCCGCATCCCTTGCCGTCGGCTTAAGCCGACGGAAAATGAAAAAATAAGAAAATGGAAAAAAGGCTTTGGCTGATTCTGAAAGGATATGCCAAGGCCTTTTTTGAAAAACATGGTATGTCCGATTCCATCCTGACTGTCACTAACCTATCCAAATCCTTTTCCGGTGTGAAAGCGCTGGATAACATTCAGTTTGATCTGAAAAGGGGAGAGGTACATGCTTTGATGGGCGAAAATGGGGCAGGGAAGTCGACTTTCATGAAAACCCTGATCGGCTTGCTGACGCCGGATTCTGGGGAAATTACATTTAAGGGACAAAACTACAAACATACGAATGTGAGCAAAACGCTCAGAAGTGGCATTTCCATGATCCACCAGGAAATACTCATCATTCCTGAGCTGACGGTGGCGCAGAATATTTTTTTAGGCAGAGAAAAAGAGGTGTCTGGTAAAAGTGGGTTGTTTTCAGGCTGGCTGAATGATTTTAACATGAATCAGCAAGCGGGCGAGCTGATGGAAAAGCTCGGCGTGAACATTGCGCCGGAAGCAAAAATGAAACACCTGAGCGTGGCCCAGATGCAGATGGTGGAAATTGCCAAAGCGATTTCAAATAATGCCAAAGTGGTAATCATGGACGAGCCCACTTCTGCGATTTCGGACAAGGAAGTCGCGACACTTTTCAGCATTATCCGAAGTCTGCGCGAAAGTGGTGTCAGCATCATTTATATCTCTCACAAAATGGACGAGATCTTTGAGATTTCGGATCGGATCACGGTTTTCAGGGATGGTAAATACATTGGTACGAAAACAGCTGTCGAGCTGGACAAAAATTCGCTGATCGCGATGATGGTGGGGAGAGAAATTGACCAAATGTTCCCTGAGTCGGCGAATGATTTTGGTGAAGAGTTGCTGGCAGTGAAAGACTTATCAAGAAAAGGAGCTTTTTCAAATATTAGTTTTCAGGTAAAAGCAGGGGAGGTCTTAGGGATAGCCGGATTGATGGGGGCGGGGAGGACGGAGATTGCGCGGGTGATTTTTGGTTTGGATAAACCGGATAGCGGGGAAATCTACGTTTCAGGAGAAAAAAAGCAAATTGACTCGCCGTTGAATGCTTTGCGGCAGGGCGTCGGGTATGTGAGTGAAGACCGTAAGGCGCTGGGATTTATTCCGCAAATGTCGGTGAAGGATAATATTACATTGGCGAGTTTGCCAAAACACAAAAATGGACTTTTTATTAACGAAGAAAGCGAGCTGTACACCACGGACCAGATGATCGCTGACCTGAAAATCAAGACTTCGGGCGCGGAACAGAAAGTAATTAATTTGAGCGGGGGCAATCAGCAAAAAGTTGTGATCGGCAAAGTGCTGCTGGCTTCTCCCAACATCATTATCCTCGACGAGCCGACCCGCGGCGTGGACGTCGGGGCGAAATTTGAAATATATAAACTGATCCGGAAACTGGCTGAAAGTGGCATTGCAGTGATCATGATTTCATCCGAATTACCCGAAATTTTGGGTATGAGCGACCGGATCCTGGTTTTATCAAAAGGAAAACAAACCGCACTGCTGTCTAAAAAAGAAGCGACCCAGGAATTGATCATGAAATACGCAGTGGCTTGATCACGAAGCAGATATACCTCATTTATGGAAATAAGAGTAAATCCCCCGTATAACAGTCTGACCCGCTATGGGATCTTTTTTGCATTTCTGCTGATCTGTATCGTCCTCGCTTTCAGTACCCCACGATTTTTCACAGTTTCCAATTTAATGATCATCGGTACGCAGGTTTCCATCAATGCGCTGCTTGCATTCGGGGTTACTTTTGTGATCATTACCGGTGGAATTGACCTTTCGCTGGGCTCGATGGTGGCAGTGACAGGCGTGGTAGCGGCCATGTTCGCGCATCCTGATACTTATCCGCTGGCGGTTCCGATACTGGCTGGCTTAGGCGCTGGATTGGTTCTGGGAGGATTTAACGGACTGGTTATCACCAAAAGCAAAGTCCCGCCTTTCATCGTAACCCTCGGAACGATGACCATCGGCCGGGGATTAGCGCTCATTCTCAGCAAAGGCCGACCGATTTCCAATTTATCCGATTCATTTAACTTCATTGGAGGCGGAAATATTCTTGGAATTCCGTTTCCAATCATTATCCTGGTCCTTGCTTTCGCCGTCTGCGCAGTGATTCTGAACAAGACGATTTTGGGAAGATATATGTATGCAGTAGGCGGCAACGAACCGGCGGCTCGGGCTTCGGGGATCCATGTGACCAAGGTGAAAATGTGGGTTTATACGATCTGCGGGCTACTTTCTGCATTGGGAGGAATTTTGCTAACCTCACGAATTACCACCGGACAGCCCAATGCAGGCGCAGGATTTGAGCTGGACGCAATCGCCGCAGCGATTATCGGCGGAACAAGTACCTCTGGCGGGACGGGTACCATGACCGGTACCTTGATCGGCGCGCTGCTGATTGGCGTGATTAGCAATAGTCTGGATCTGTTGAATGTGACATCTTATTATCAGCAGGTGGTGATGGGCGTGATCATTATCGGCGCGGTGGTGCTGGATAGTGCGGGAAAAAAGGGCAGGGAATAAAACAACTTTTAATAAAGTTTGACAGGCATCATTCGCCAGTTTTTTAAATATCATTTATGAAAATATCACTTAACGTTTTACTGGCAGGTGCGCTTTTGCTTGGCTGCAATAAATCTAAAAACGATGAATCAAAAGACGGTTCGGATAAAAAGCTGCTGATCGGCGCGACGATGCTGAGCATGCAAAACGAGTTCATCGTGAATGTGGCCGACGAAATGGAAGCCAAAGCCAAAGAACTGAATGTGGAACTGATCACAGTCGACGCAGAACGTTCAGCCTTAAAACAGGTGGAACAAGTGGAAAGCTTCATCGCGCAAGGCGTGGACGCGATCATCATGAACCCCTGCGAAGTGGAAGCCAGCTCACCGGCTGTCAAACTGGCGATGGACGCCAAAATCCCGATCATCAATGTCAACTCTGAAACCAGCGCGAAACCGACCGCATTCGTAGGCTCGGACGATACGGAATCTGCCCGCATCGCCATGAAATACATTGCCGAAAAGCTGGGCGGAAAAGGAAATATCTTGATGATGCACGGTTTCATGGGACAAGCAGCACAATTGAAAAGAGACAACGGTGCGAAGGAAATCCTGAAAGCAAACCCCGGCCTGAAACTTTTCGCTGAACAAACCGGCGAGTGGGACCGGGCCAAAGCAATGTCGCTCACAGAAAACTGGATTCAATCTTACGGCAACCAGATCAATGCCATTTTTGCTCAAAACGACGAAATGGGCATGGGCGCCGTGAAGGCCCTGGAAGCTGCGGGTTTGAAAAATAAAGTATTGGTCGTGAGCGTCGATGCCATCCCGGATGCATTGCAGGCAGTTAAAAAAGGCTCACTGGATGCCACGGTTTTCCAAAATGCAAAAGAGCAGGGTAGTAAGGCAATCGAAACTGCGGTGAAAGCTGCTAAAAAGGAGGCATTTGATAAAGAGGTGCTGATTCCTTTTCAGTTGGTGACGAAGGAGAATGTTGGGGAGTTTTTGAAGTAAAGTGATCGCAGCAATGAGGCACAAGGAATCCCTGATTTACTGGCCATCGAACAATTTGCAGATTTTAAAAATCAGTTGACACAGCATTTGTTGGAACTGCTGGCAGAGATGGATATCAGGTTAAAATTGGCCGCCTGAACATAGAAGCAGCTGGTCAGCGTTTTGAATCGGGTGATTGGCAATAGTAAACACAGCTAAAAATTTCCTTTTTATAAGCGTCCTGTTATCAGGGCGCTTTTTTATTTTAAAACCAACCGGCTTTTTCCTAAAATGAACAATTTCAACATTAACCGCCGCAGCTTTCTTCATGGGGCTACGGCTGCGCTGGCGCTTTCGAGTTTCGGGGCGCAGGGCATGGACTTGATATATCCCGATAAAGTATGGAAAGTAGGCCTGATTGGTACCGGTTGGTATGGGAAAAGTGATTTGTTCCGGTTGATTCAGGTGGCGCCGGTGGAGGTGATTGCGCTTTGCGATGTGGATAAAAATCAGTTGAATGAAGCCGGAAAGCTGGTAAGTCAGCGGCAGAAATCGGGTAAGGTGCCCAAGCTTTATGGCGATTACCAAAAAATGCTTTCGGAAAACCAGATGGACATTGTGCTCATTGGTACACCCGATCACTGGCATGCGTTGCAAATGATCGACGCGGTGAAGGCTGGGGCGCATGTGTATGTTCAAAAACCGATCAGCGTGGACGTGATGGAAGGTGAGGCAATGGTAGCCGCAGCCCGCAAATATAAAAAAGTGGTACAGGTAGGCACGCAAAGAAAAAGCACACCGCATTTGATCGACGCGAAAAAGAACATTGTGGATGCAGGCTTGCTGGGCAAGATTTCGCACGTCGAGATGTGCTGCTATTATCACATGAGAAATAATGGTAACCCGCCCGTCACCGCAGTTCCGGACTTTCTGGATTATGAAAGCTGGACTGGTCCCGCGCCGCTGCGGCCTTACGACGGCATTCCGCACGTGCGCTGGTGGCGGACTTTTATGGAATATGGAAACGGAATCACAGGCGATATGTGCGTGCACATGTTCGACACGGTGCGATGGATGCTGAAACTCGGCTGGCCGACAAAAATTAGTTCTACCGGAGGTATTTATGTACAAAAAGAGGGTAAGTCGAACATTTCGGACACGCAGAGCGCCATTTTTGAATATCCTGAACTAAACTGCGTATGGCAGCACCGCACCTGGGGCACGCCGAACAATCCGGATTATCCGTGGTCATTTACGCTTTACGGCGAAAAAGGAACGCTTTGGGCCAGTACCATGGCCTATGATTTTATCCCGCAGGGTAAGGGAGAGAAAATTCACAAGGATGTGGTCTTTGAAAAAGAAAAATATCCGGAAGACCTGAAAGAGAAGGATATAGAGCTAAATGCTGCCCCGGCTACCCGCCTGCACATGCTCGATTTTTTGAGTGCAATCGATAAAAATAGCCGCCCGGTAGCTGACATCGAAGAAGGCCACATTTCGACGGCAAGTTGTATCATGGCAAATCTTTCCATGAAAACCGGCCGACCTATTGTTTATGATCCGGTAAAGCGCGAAATTGTCGGGGACAGAGAAGCTAATGCGCTTCTGGCCAGGTCTTACCGCTCTCCCTACAAACATCCCGACTATAAAAAGGTTTAGATCCTGATTTAAAAGCTTGTGGTCCCCGTATAAATCCCAGTGAATCGCGTCCGGAAACCCCCGGGCGCGTATTTGTTTAAAATCATGAAGCAATTTCAACAACTCCTTTTTTGTTTTTTTCTGAGCTTTTCTGCCTCGGGACAAGGTAATGTTTACCTGTTTTCCTACTTCGTCGATAACGGTCAGGACGGGCTGCATTTTGCGTATAGCAAGGACGGACTGAAATGGCAGGCGCTGAAAAATGGGAAATCTTTCCTGACACCAACTACCGGAAAAGACAAGCTCATGCGCGACCCGTGCATTATCCAGGGGCCTGACGGCACTTTTCACATGGTTTTCACAACCGGCTGGCATGACAAGATCATCGGTTATACTTCTTCAAAAGACCTGATCAACTGGTCGGCGCAAAAGGCAGTTCCCGTCATGGAGCATGAGCCGGATGCAAAAAATAGTTGGGCGCCGGAGGTTTTTTATGATGATCTGAAAAAGAATTTCATCATTTACTGGGCCACGACTATTCCGGGAAGACATTCCAATGTAGCGGAGTCGGAAGGCGAGAAGGGATTAAACCACCGGATCTATTATGTCACCACGCCGGATTTTAAGAAATTCAGTGAAACCAAAATGTTCTTTAATCCAAATTTTAGCGTCATCGATGCCACCATTTTGAAGAAAAATGCGTGGTATTATATGTTCCTGAAAAACGAGAATCCAAGTCCGCCGGAAAAGAACATTAGAATTACCAAATCGAAAAATGCTGCTGGGCCTTATCCTGTCGATGTTTCAGCGCCAATCACGAGGAATTACTGGGCGGAGGGGCCGACGGCGGTAGACATCGATGGCTGGGTTTATGTTTATTTTGATAAATACCGCGATCATCAGTATGGCGCAGTCAGGTCAAAGGATATGGAAAAGTGGGAGGATGTTTCGGATCAGGTAAAATTCCCGGACGGCATTAGGCATGGAACGGTTTTTAAAGTATCGCAGGGCATTTTCGACAAGCTTTCAACGGCGCAATAACTGAAATTTTCGGAGCGATATACCAACAATATTTGTTTAGTAGTTTAATAGTTGTTTTCCGAATAATTTAAACCAATTGCCCTCGGAAACTGTCAGATAAATGTTATAACTAAACGTTCAAAACAAATGAAAAGCATAGTGAAGTTGATAAAACCCGTCAGTTTGGCGGTTGTGGCGGGAGTCCTGATCATGGCGTGCAGCCAGGCACTTCAGGTGAGTTATGATTACGATTCATCGGTTAACTTGAAGCAGTTCAAAACTTTTAAAGTGGAAGCCGAGCATAACATTGACCAGGATCCGCTGCTGGGTAGTGAACTGAACCGCAGGAGGTTGGGCGATGCGGTAGTTGAGGTAATGCAGGCCAAAGGTTATAAAATGGATACCCAAAATCCTGAGATCATCGTGAGGTTTATGACCGATGTAAAAGACCGTCAGCAAGTTCGTTCCAACAATATGTACTCACCTTATATGTGGTGGTACGGCGGCGGAAACAATGTTTCGACCTATAATTACCAGGAAAGCCGCTTTATCCTGAACATTTACCAGAAAAACAGCGATAAAATGATCTGGCAGGGCTGGGCCTCAGGCCGCGTAAAAGCCCCAACCAAAAAAGACGACCGCGAAACTATGGTAAAAAACACAATGGCGGATATCCTGAGAACTTTCCCCGAAGCGACGCAGGATACGTATAGCAGGAAGTAAGAAGTCTGAATCAATTAACAAAGGCGCGAAGTTCAACTTCGCGCCTTTGATTTCTACAAGCCCTCCCCGTCCCGGAACTCCTCCGACGCCTTCTTCACAATCGCATCCCCTTCATGCAAATCCCCGAAAACTTCAACCAGTGTATCCACAACTGTACCTCTTTTTACAGGCACCCACTGCGCTTTTTTGTTCACATCCCGGATCACAAATACCTTTTCACTGGAATTTACAACAGCCGTAGTGGGCACGAATAAGGTTTTGCCGGATCGCTCAGTGTTTAGCTGGACCTGGGCGTACATGCCGGCTTTCAGTTCATTTCCGCGGTTGTTAAAATCAAATTCCGTGATCATCGCCCGGTTTTCTTCGGATAATGTTCTAGAACTTCTGGCGTAAACCGCTTTGTAGATTTTCTCAGGACTGGCCGAAACGGTAAAGCTGATTTCACCTTTATTGGGTACGGCGCTGGACAGGTTCTCAGGAATTGCCAGGGTCAGTCGCAGGCGGGTGTTATCTTCCAAAATAAATAGCGGCTTGGCATTACTTTCTCCCGGCCCGACCAATGCGCCCGGACTAATGTTTCTTTCCGTGATAATCCCGTCGAAAGGAGCAGTAACTGTCAGATAGCGTGCCAGTTCCGACTTGGTTTCCATATATGATTTCGCAGCCTGCACATTGCCCCTTGCCATCGCCACCGCTGAACTATCGGTCAGGGATTTTGATTTCGCGATATCCAATTCGTTCAGCGAAACGGCGCCTTCGGTTTTATTCGTGCGCATCAGGCGGTTGTAAGTTTGCGTGCTGGTTTGGTAGCGGGTCGTGATTTCGTTGAGAGAAGCCTCCGCCGCGATGACCTGAGCTTTCGCCTGGCTCAGTTCCGACATAACTTCGGGCGCTTCCAGCACCGCCAGCACCTGACCTTTCCGAACAATGCTGCCCCGGTCAACATTAACCGTTTTGACAAAACCCTTCACCTTCGGATGAATGCTCACTTTATTCCAGGGCTTCAATTCTCCCGGCAGCGCGATCTGTTTGGCAGGCTTCATACTTTTTACGGTCGCCAGCTCTACCGCCGGTGCTTTTTCTGGGGCTTTTTTCTCGTGCGAATCTTTGGTTTCGGCTTCGCTGCTGCATGCACTCATTCCAACGCCTACCGAAAGAATGATGAAAAGGGATTTCAGGGTGTTCATGGAAATGGATGTTTGGAGTTTTTTACGGAAAAAATTGCTTTCAGGATCTTCGGGATCGAGGGAAACGGACAGTACCGAGGCTTTGCGCTGGACCATCGTAAATACAGCAGGCAAAATCAGCAGCGAGGCCAATGTGGAGGCGATTAATCCCCCGATTACCGCCTGGCCGAGCGGCGCGATCTGGTCGCCGCCTTCTCCCAGACCCGAGGCCATCGGCACCATACCGGCGATCATCGCGATACTCGTCATCAGGATCGGCCGGATCCGGCTTCCCGCTGCGAGGAGCACCGCTTTTCGGGCATCTTGCAGTTCCAGACGCAGATTTTCAGCATTGGTCACCATCAAAATCGCATTCGCTACCGACACTCCGACGGACATAATCAAGCCCATATAAGATTGCAGGTTCAACGTAGCGCCCGTCAAAAGCAGCAGACCAATTGAGCCAACAACCACTGCCGGAATGGTGGAAAGTACCACCAGCGAAAGTTTGAAAGACTGATAAGTGGCCGAAAGTAGCAGGAACATGATCACGACGGCGATCATTAAGCCGGTTTGCAAACTGCTCAATGTTTCAGTTAAAAGATCAGATTGACCCTTCAATTCTACGATCACTCCGCGTGGTGGCTCGCCGGCATTTTTGATCGCAGTCTGAACTGCTTTTGTAGCGGCGCCGAGGTCTTTTTTATGAATGTTGGCAGTGACTGTCACCAGTCTGTTCGGGCCAGCGCGGTCGTATTCGCCGGGGACGGTTTTTTCTGAAAATGTGGCTACATCCGCCAGCAGCGGGTTACTTACGCCGGTTTTCAAAGGTATCGTTCCAATGTCTTCAATCGATGTCATCTGATATTCCGGGATTTGAACCTGTACCTGATAGGCAAGTCCTTTCGCGTCGTCCAACCAGAGATTTTTATCTGTAAAGCGACTGGAAGAAGTGGCGGCCACCATTGAACGCGCGACCTGCGTAGAGGTAATGCCGAGTTGTCCTGCTCTTTCGCGATCTATTTTTACATCTAAAACCGGGTAGGAAAGAGGCTGCGCGATCTGTACATCACGCAGAAACGCAATATCCTTCATCTCCTTCTCAATTTTTTTGGCAAACCGGCCTGCTTCTTCCACGTCTTTTGCCGCCACACTTACCTCGATAGGCGTGGATGCGCCCTGGCTCATGATTTTATCAACCAGCTCGATCGGTTCAAATGAGATTTTTAGAGAAGGAATTTCCTTCCCGATTTTTGCCCGGAGCTGTTCTTTCAATGCATCCATACGCACCGGAAAATCTTCGTGCAGCGAAACCTGTAAAACTGCCTCATGCGGGCCGCTGTTGAACACGAAAATATTGGAAGTGCCATAGCTGGAAGGTACCGTGCCTACATAGGCCGAAGATATTTCCACATGCTCGGGACCCACTTCTTTTTTAATCAAATCCAAAACCTTCAATGTTGCTTTCTCCGTCCGCTCCACCCGCGTACCGTCAGGTACCCGCAGCCGCATTTGAAACTGGTGACTATTTGCTTTTGGTAGAATGTCGGTTCCGATTAGCAAGAAACCACCGACGATCAATGCTACTGCGCCCACCAGGTAAACCGGCACCACCAGTTTTCCCCGGTTCATAATTCCGCCAAGAAAACCAAGATAGCGTTGTTTGAATTTTTCAAAACCGGTCGGCGGTAATGTTGGGTGCGCACCCTCATCGATCACGTCGTGGATTTCCCGGTTATCCAGGGCCAATGTTGGCGCTTCGTGTTTGGGATGATCTTTCAGCAGCCAGTTGGCAAGTACGGGTACCAATGTTTGAGATAATAAAAATGACGCGATCATCGCAAAACCCACCGCCAGCGAAAGCGGCAAAAACATGGATCTTGGAATCCCACTCATGACAAATGATGGTGCAAAAACCGCCAGGATCGCCAGCAGGATCAAAAATTCGGGGAAAGCAATTTCCTTACACGCGTCCCAAATCGCTTGCTCTTTGGGTTTACCCATTTCCTGATGCTGATGAATATTTTCAATTGTCACGGTCGCCTGATCCACTAAAACTCCGATCGCCAGCGCCAATCCGCTCAGGGTCATAATGTTAATGGTTTGTCCAAACAAATTCATCAGGATCACCGCTGACAGAATTGAGATCGGGATCGTCACGATTACAATGATCACGCTGCGCCAGTCGCGGAGGAAAAGCAGTACCATCAAACCCGTCAGCAGCGCGCCGAGGATACCTTCCGTGATCAGACTTTTGAGCGAGTTGGTCACATATACCGACTGGTCGAATTCATAAGAAATCTTCACATCTTCCGGCACCGCATTGCGCAGTTGCGGCAAGGCGGCGCGAATGTTGTTGACCACATCCAATGTCGAAGCATCGGATTTTTTCACCACCGGAATGTACACCGCGCGGCGGCCATTGATCAGCGCATAACTCACCGTCACATCGGCGCCATCTTCCACCGTACCCACATCGCGGATAAAAACAGTTGGCCCTGCGCCGACGCGGATTGGAATGTTGAGAAAGTCTTCCGGCTTGCCGATCAGCGAGTTAACCGGCGTCATCAAGGTCCGGTCACCCATCCGAATGTTACCCGCAGGCGAAGGCTGGTTGTTGGTGACGATGGATTTAATGATCTCTTCCGGCGTCAAATGATAGCTGCGGATACGCTCGGGATCGACGCGGATGACGATGGTGCGCTGGTTACCCCCGAAAGGCGGCGGACTGGAAACGCCTTCGATTCTGCTGAACATCGGGCGGACGCGCGACGACGCAAAATCCTGGATTTCGTTCAATGATCTGGAAGAACTTTCAAAAACCATTTGCCCGATCGGTACCGAGCTGGCATCGAAACGTACGACTTGCGGCGGCACGGTTCCCTCAGGCATATACGCCTTCGCCCGGGACACATTGTTGGCAACTTCCGCCGCCGCCTGCGCCATATCGGTGCCGGGATAAAATGATAGTTTAATGAGGGATAACCCCTGAATGGTCTTCACATCCACGTCCCGGATTCCCGAAACATACAAAAAGTGGTCCTGGTAGCGGGTGGCGATGAAGCCGTCCATCTGGTCGGGCGCCATACCTCCGTAAGGCTGGACGACGTAAATAGTCGGCAAATCCAGGTTTGGAAAAATATCCACCGGAATGCTGCGGATCGAAAGAATGGAAAAAAAGAGGATACCTATGACTACGACGACGATCGAAATTGGCTGACGCAGCGCGGTTCGAATGAGTTGGTACATAATATTTCAGTTAAGGACTATTTGACCTGGTTGAGGAAAATGGAAAGGTCACCGGCGGCGGCGGCTTTCATGAGGAGCGCGCGCCAGACATTCCCGTTTGTGACGAAACGATCTACTTCTGCACGATTTAAAGCATTGACGCTCTGGGCCAAAGTGAATAAATCGGTAAGGCCGCTCTGGTACCGGGCTTCCGCCTGGTTGAATGCGCGCCGGGCTGCGGTGAGCTGTACGGGCGTCAGCCGCGCCTGTTCCAGCGAAAGTTGCAGCTGCATTTCCGCATCTTTGGATTGGCGGTCGAGTTGCAGTTTTTGTGTTTGATAAAGCTCTTTAAAACGCTCCACCTGGAACTGCTCGGCCTTGTAGTCATTCCGGACTTTAATAATGTTGGTCAGGTTCCACCTGGTAGAAATGCCAAATAAATAATTGTAAACCTGAAACTTAACCCCGCTTCCGAAGTCGGTCCGGAAAGAATCGTCTTTATTGGAAACCCCAGAACCACGTCCCCAGCCTGCACCCAAAATTGAAACTGAGGGCAGGTAAGCTCTTTTCACCGCCAGGCTTCTTGCATTCGAAGCGTCAATGAGCGACTGCGAAAAAAGCAGCGCAGGATTTTTAAGAAATGATTCATTTTGACTGTCAGTAACTGGCAGTTGCGAGTAAAAACCCATCGTGTCGATCTGCACGCTATCCCGCAGCTGGCCAGTCAGTTCCGACAATCTCAGGCCCTGCGATTTTTCTGCGCGCTGACTTTCCAGAAGTGACAACTTTGCCTTGGCATATTCGGCTGCTGCAAGCGAACTATCCACGCCCGGTCGCATGCCTGAACTGACCGCGGCATCCGTTACCTGCTTGAAAACCAATGCTCTCTGCAAATTCTGCCGCTGAGCTTCTACGAGTTTTTGATTAATTAATAAAACCAGATAAGCATCTGCAATCCGTACCTGGTGCTGGAAAAGCTCATTTTCATAATCAGCCTGGCTTCTGCTTAAATCCGCTTTCGCAGCATTTACATTCGCTTTTACTTTTCCAAAATTGAAAACCCGCCAGTCGACCAATGCAGTGGTGAAACTTCCAAAAACGCCGGTGTAAATGTTCTCCGGCCGGATACCGCCCGACGGGGAAATCGCGCTGCCTTCATTGGGCCAGAATGCGCCGGCAACGCTGTTATTGGTCGAGAATGTATATTGGTCCTGCACCACCAGTGTAGGTAGATAATCGGTTTTGGCTGACTTAATGCGGTTCTCCGCGCTTCTGACTTCCGCTTTTTTAGATTTTAAAAAAGGAAAATTCTGCCTGCCTTCTTCCAGCACTTCCTGCAACCGGAGTTTCTCCGTTTGCGCGTGTGAAAGTTTTGGAATGATCAGGAAACCTGTGATTAACAGTGCATTCCGGATGCTGATGAAATACTTTTGTCGGATCGGGGATTGGGGTTTTAAGGAAAGAAACATGGAGTGATGAATAAATCCTGAAATTTTATTTTCAGTCGAAATTAGACGGCAATTCTGGAAACATTTGGGAAAGAGCGGGCTGGCAAAGTGCTGTACGATAAATTCTTATCTTCCTAAATGTTTCCAATTTCCGGGGCTACTTTTGGCAAGTATCTTTTTGATTTGAAATGAAAATACTGGTTGTCGAGGACGAGAAAGGATTAGCGGAGAGCATTGTGGACTACCTCTCGCGAGAAGGTTTTGTGTGCGAGGTGGCAAGTACTTTCTGGCAAGCCGATGAGAAAATCAGTTTATACCAATATGACTGCACGATTGTGGACCTGACATTGCCCGATGGTGATGGCTTTAACATTGTCCAGACATTGAAAAAGATTGCGGCTGCTACCGGTATCATTATTATTTCGGCACGTAACACCTTGGAGGACAAGATCAAAGGATTGGAAATTGGTTCGGATGATTATATGACCAAACCTTTTCATTTGTCGGAGCTGAATGCGCGGGTTAAGTCGCTGATCCGCAGGCGGAATTTTGGGGGAAATAATGATATGGTCTGGAAGGAAATCCGCGTGCAGTTGCAGGCACGGCGGGTTTTTGTGGGTCAAAAAGAATGTGTGCTGTCCCGAAAAGAGTATGACCTTTTGCTATATTTTCTTTCCAACATTGACGTCGCGCTCACAAAGGAATCCATTGCAGAACATTTGTGGGGCGATCACATGGATTCGTCAGATTCGCTGGATATGGTGTATTCGCACATTAAAAACCTGCGGCGGAAAATTCTGGAAAAAGGTGGAAACGACTACATTCAGTCTATTTATGGTATAGGTTATAAATTCGCCGCGCCTTGAAACTGCTCGAAAAAACAAGCCGGATCTATCTTTTTACCTCGCTTTTTATCTACCTGGCGGTCGGCATCGCTTTTTACTGGATCATCAAATTCATGATTTATGATGAGGTAGAAAGTCGCCTGCGCGTAGAAAAAAGGGATTTCGAAACCTATGTGCGGACGAATGATACCTGGACAAACAATTCCTATTTTGTTGAAAATAAGATTGAAGTGGTACCTGTGCTCGGGAATTTCAAAAACGAAGTGACATTCACGGACACACTGATCCGCAACCGATACGAAGAAAGTGTCGATCCTTTCCGGCAACTGACTTTTTACACATTGATCGGCGGGAGTCCATACAAAGTGGCGATCAGGAAATCGATGATCGAATCCTATAAGCTCATCGAGGCGATTTCGGCGGCGATGATCACCTTTCTGGGGCTTTTGATGATCAGTATGTACCTCTTTCACAGACGTATGTCGGGCGATTTGTGGCAGCCATTTTACGAATCACTTTCCCGCATCAAGCATTTCGACTGGACCAAAAACGACAAGCTGGAAATGGCCGGCAGCGAAATCACGGAGTTCAATGAACTGGGAGATGTGATGGAAAAAATGGCCTCTAAAATGCAGCACGACTATAAAAGTCTGCGCGAATTCACCGAAAATGCCTCCCACGAAATCCAGACCCCACTCGCGCTGATCAATGCTAGGGTAGAGCAATTCATCCAGAAAAAGGATTTAGGCCAGGAGCAGACTTACTGGATCGAAGAAATTTACCACGCTGCGCGGAGAATGTCGCGGCTAAATCAGGGACTTTTATTACTGGCTAAAATTGAAAATCAGCAATTTACGGAGCAGGAAGAGCTGGATTTGACAGCGCTGGTGCAGGATAAGTTGCGAGATTTTGAGGATATTCTCAGCCACAAGAATATCCATGTTGAAGTAAAATCGGAAGGAAGTTTTCTCAGCGTAATGTCGCCGACATTGGCTGACATTCTTCTGTCAAACCTGCTTAGCAATGCAATCCGGCATAATTACGCGGGAGGCAGTCTCAACGTTGAATCGGGGAATGATTATCTCACTATCAGCAACACAGGCGCACATTTAACCGCCGACCCAGAGCGGCTTTTTGAAAGATTTAAAAAAGAATCCTCAGGCTCAGAATCGCTTGGACTTGGGCTGGCTATCGTGAAGCAGATCTGTGACATCGCAGGTTTGCAGATTACCTATCAAAACATCGAAACCCTGCACACCATCCGCATCAGCTAACGCAAACGTTGGCGCGAAGCTGTGCTTCGTGACGAAATATTCGTAGGCCTCTGGCCGATCGCGCATACCAAGACCGGCCGGAGGCCTACAAATATTAGGTACGAAGCGGAGCTTCGAACCAGCTTATTGAGAAACTTTTTGCAATTCGGTTTCCAGGGCTTTATTATCAGGAAATTCCTGTGGTACCCAGCGGTTTGCAACTTTGGCGGCTTTATCGATCACCAGGTAAGGGTAGCGAATATCGATGGCGTATTTCTCCTTCAAAATCTCAATATTTTCATCCGAAGCCCACAAATGTTTTGCATTCGGGCGGTCTTTGGCGTATTGTTTCCAGGTCGAAAGCGGAATGCCGGTGGCAACTGAAACGTACACAAAGCTCACCTTATCCCCGTATTTATCTTCCAAAACCTTCAATCCTGGCTCGTGTTGTCCTATGGTGAAAGAGAACACCATACACACCGGCTTACCTTGCAAAGAGCTGACGCTCACAGCCGAACTGTCGGTATTGAGCAGCGTAATATCGGGCACGGCTGTACCGGCCTGCAAAGATTCTTTTACAGCGATCAGCTTGGCAATGTACTCGCTGTAAGGTGATTGCGGAAATGTTGTTTTGTAATCGGCCAGTAATGTTTTGCTGGTTTCCACGCTCGGGATGGCGGTCGCGGCGTAGTTGAGCCAGTAAGTGAGCAGATATTCTTTTTGTTTGGGGTAGTTGGCGAGTTTTTCCTTGCTTGATGCATATACATCTTTCAAAGCCTCCGGGCTGATTTCATACCGGCTTTGGGATTGCAGCGGAAATTTCCGGGTCGATGGAATCAGTGCCCAGTTACGCAGCTCGTCGCGATAGGCCTGGCTCAACAATGCTTCATCTGGCAGGATTTTGAAATCGGCTAATGTAGCGTCTTCCAACTCTTTACGCTGTGCCGGATCCAACATGACGACGCGATTACGACGCATGATTTTTTCCTGGATCGCGCGGCGGGTCAATGCGGGTTCGGTGATGGCGGTGGCATTTACGTAAGCTTCAAATGCAGGTACCGCAGGATTAGCCGTTTTAAATTTTTCAAAAGCTTCCATCCGGACTTTTTTGAGGCTATCGCTCTGCTGCACAACACTTTTGTTATCTATTTGTGAAGGTTTGTAACCAAAAACAGGCAGGTATTGGTACTGATTTTCCAGAAAATAATTTTTCAGGAATGTCTGGTAATTGGCATTCGTTCCGGCGAAAGTCACGTCTGCATTTTCAGAAAATGTAATTGTGAGGTCGTCGCCGGGTTGCAGAAAAAGCATCCAGGTTTTGTTGACTGCCCCGCCGCCATATTGCAGCCGCATCATTTTAGGTTCAGTGAGCTGGATAACGGATTTTTCAGAAACCTTCTCATTAAAATTGACAGATACGACGGGTTTCAGTTCAACATCCGCCAACCCAATGCCCAGGTTGGGGTGGAAATGAACATCCTCCTGGACTATTGTGGCGGTAGTAGGCCCTTGTTTGGAAGCGGTAAGGGTGATTGTCGCGGTGTTCTGCGCAAAAGTGTAGCAACTGATAAGTGTGAGGATCAGTATATTGAATTTTTTCATAATTACGGTTTTGTAACAGTTCTTTTGAATGTTGGTGTGTAAAAACTGTGCCAATATACGTAATGCCCGCAGCTTTCCCGGCTGTCGGATGTACGCCGATTTCAACTGGAAAAACATCTTTTGATTCAATTTCAGCAAAAATCAAATTGGCGCGCATAAGTGATTTTTGTCCCCTAAATTAGCCCGTCATTTTCCTAGACACCATGAATCCTGTTTCCCAATTCCAGTTCAATGCTTTGCGTGCGCAGTTTGAAGGAGAGTTGTACTTTGACGACTCTACCTTACACCGGGCACAAAAGTCAATCTACGCGACCGACGCCTCGGTTTATCAGGAAATGCCGCTGGCCGTGGCATTACCGCGCAATACCGCCGACATTCAAAAGCTGATCGAATTTGCCAGAAATCATAAAACCACATTGATTCCCAGGGCAGCCGGGACTTCGCTGGCGGGGCAGGTTGTCGGGAAGGGAATTGTAGTGGATATCTCCAAACATTTCGGCAAAATACTGGAAGTCAATGCCGAAGAAAAGTGGGTGCGGGTGCAGCCGGGGGTGATCCGGGACGATTTGAACAAACATTTGGCACAATACAACTTACTTTTTGGTCCCGAAACATCTACGGCCAGCCGCGCGATGATCGGCGGGATGATCGGGAATAACTCTTGCGGGCTGCATTCTATCACCTGGGGCACCACGCGGGACCATCTGCTGGAAGTGAAAACATTGCTTTCTGATGGTATGGAAGCAGTTTTTAAGAAGGATAACATTGCGGGATACACAGCAAAACTGCGCGAAAAACAAGCCAAAGGTCAGCGCGAACAATCGGTGCTGGCGGGAATGTTCGGGCTGATTTCTAATCCGATCGATCAGGATTTAATTAAAAAGCAATTTCCAAAACCGACCGTAACCCGCCGAAATTCGGGTTATGCGCTGGATGCGCTGGTCAGGAATTTCGAAAATGGCGAAATCAATCTTTGTAACCTGATTGCCGGCTCGGAGGGAACATTATGTTTTGTAACAGAGGCGAAACTGGCGCTGGTGGACGTTCCGCCGGCGGCTGTCGGCGTAGTCTGCGTTCACACCCATTCTGTGGCCGAAGCATTGCACGCCAACCGCGTCGCAATGCAGTTTGATCCTAAGGCTTCTGAGCTGGTGGATAAGTACATCATGGATTTTACCAGAAATCATACTGTGTATTCTCAAAACCGTTTTTTCATGGAAGGCGACCCGGAGGCTTTGCTCATGGTTGAATTCTGGGGATTGAATGTGGAAGAGGTTCAAAATCAAGCAAATGCTTTGGTAGCGCAGCTTAAATCAGAAAGTCTGGGATATGCATATCCGCTACTTTTTGGTGACGATGCGAACAAAGCATGGGATATCCGGAAAGCGGGATTGGGACTGATCAGAAACCTGCCGGGCGACACGCAGCCGGTCAATTTGATCGAAGATTGCGCCGTAGCCGTGGAAGATCTGCCGGAATATATTGCCGAGCTGGAAACACTTTTGCGCAGTCACAACCTGCACGCATCTTATTATGCACACGCTGGCGCGGGCGAGTTGCACGTGGAGCCGATGATCAATCTGAAAACCGAAGAAGGCAAACAGCTTTTCCGTAAAGTGCTGGCGGACACGGCGGTTTTGGTCAAAAAATATAATGGTGCATTATCAGGTGAGCATGGCGACGGCCGGTTGAGGGGCGAGTTTATCCCGTTCATGATGGGCGAGGAGGTTTACGAAATGTTCAGGCAGGTGAAACGAATCTGGGACCCGGATGGAATTTTCAACGCGAACAAGATTGTAGATACCCCGCCGATGAACGAGTTTCTGCGGTACCAGCAGGATAAAACCCAGCCGGAAATCCAGACCATTTTCGATTTTTCAGCGCAGGAAGGCATGTTGCGCCTGGCAGAAAAATGTAGTGGCTCAGGCGATTGTCGCAAAACCGAATTGACCGGCGGCACCATGTGCCCGAGCTATATGGCAACCCGAAGAGAGCGGGATACCACCCGCGCGCGCGCCAACATTCTCAGGCAATATCTGACGCCTGCCGACAAAAAAGAGCACATTTCGGCAAGCCAGGAAATGGTGAAGGAAGTTTTGGATCTCTGTCTTTCCTGCAAAGGCTGCAAATCGGAATGTCCGTCGAGCGTGGATATCGGGAAAATGAAGGCGGAGTTTACGCAGCAATATTATGAGACACATGGAATACCGCTTCGCAGCAAACTGATCGCAAATTTTTCCAAACAAATGAAATTGGCCTCCTTCGCGCCCTGGGCTTTTAATGGCGTTTTTGGTACACCGGCATTAAGGAAAGTCGCCAATAAAATGGTCGGTTTTCACCCGGAGCGCTCCATGCCGCTTTTGCATAGCCAGACATTGCAACAGTGGTGGGACAAGCATAAGAAGTCTTCCAAAAACACCTTTACAAAAAAAGTATATCTCTTCTGCGACGAGTTTACCAATTATAATGATGTGGAGGTCGGCAAAAAGGCGGTGCAACTTCTGGAAACATTAGGTTATGAGGTAGTTATCCCCGAGCATCACGAGTCGGGACGGTCTTATTTGTCCAAAGGTTTTGTAAAGGAAGCACAGAAACTGGCGGCTGAGAATGTACGTTTGTTGAAAGATAAAATCACCTACGAAACGCCGCTGGTAGGAATAGAGCCTTCTGCAATACTTTCATTCCGGGACGAGTATGTTGATTTAGTCCCTGAAAATCAGCGCGAAGACGCCAGGAAGATTTCGGAAAATGCGTTACTTTTTGAAGAATTCATCGCCCGGGAAATTGATGTAAAACGGATTGATAAAAGTGTTTTTACAAAAAAAGAGCAGCTCATTAAGCTGCATGGTCATTGTCATCAGAAAGCATTGTCAACATTAACTGCCTCAAAAAAAGCGTTGTCCCTGCCCGAAAATTACAAAGTGCAACTCATACCTTCTGGCTGCTGTGGTATGGCAGGCTCTTTTGGTTATGAAGAGGAACACTATGAAGTTTCAATGCAAATCGGGGAGCTGGTTTTGTTTCCAACAGTTCGGCAACAGCCTGAGGAAGTGATCGTTGCGGCGGCCGGGACCAGCTGTCGGCATCAGATTAAAGATGGAACCGGACGTAAAGCGTTACATCCGGTTGAGATCTTATGGAATGCATTATTAAAGTAGCTATTGATTTTCCCTGACGTCTTTATTAATAGTATCCGTCGAGATTTGCTGGGCAGTGGTATCGGCTACCGAATCGGCTGCACTGGTGCTCTGAGAAGCATTTTCGGACTCACTGAATTTTTCGTTGTGATTGAAAAAGCCTCCCCAGAAAGCTACCAGCATCAAAACGACGCCTACACCGAGAATCCATTTCCAAACGTTTCCGGTGTTTTTGGTTGCCCTGGCTTGTTTATCTGTTTCTTGCCTGTTCATGGTTCATTGATTTAGTTTCTCTCACATCTACCATTTTTATACCAATACTAAAAACAGCCGTTTTCAGGACAGAATATGACATTGTGTTGATAAAATTTCCCCAAACAAAGTGATTTACGGAAAATGTAATAAAACCGATATAATTGATGTTAGCATTGTTGAAATTTGATTTCGAAATGCTGCGTACCTCTAACTTATAGCCACCTTCATGCAACTCAACTCCACAAAAAAGGCACTTCTATTATTATCATTTTTAGCATTTTCCATTCAATCACAAGCTCAGAATACAAGAAGTTTTTTCTCCGTCGCAGGAGGGTACAGCTTGCCGGTAGGGGAGCTTGCCCGTGAGAAACTCGACGACCCTTTTGCAGGATTAACCGGCTCGGGCTACTTCGGCCAGGCCAATTACGACTTCCGCGTTTTCCGATGGTTGGGTTTGCGCGCCTCGGGAAGTATGAACATTAACAACACCAATTCCGCCCCGATCCTCGAAAAAGCCGATACTTACGCAGAGCTTTTGAATGATACATATAACTGGCAGTCAAGGGTTTCGAGATGGAAACTGAATGCAGTGATGCTTGGGCCGGCTTTGTATATCAATTTCAAACGGGTACAGATCGAGCTGCATGCGCAGGCGGGAAAAATCTGGGCAAATTCCCCATCCGTCAACCTCGTCGGCACTTCTAAATCAGGCGGTGAAACCTTGAATGTGAACCTGATACCTGCTTCTACATCAGCATTTGGCCTGGCCGGCGGACTAAGTTTGCGGCTGCCGCTGGCGGGCGCTTTGTTTTTCCAGATCGGTGCGGATATGATTGGTGCCGAGGCGGAGATCAAGGATGTTTCGGTGGAGGTTACGCGGGGTACTTATAAATACAATGACCGGATCCACGAAAAACGCTTTGTGGGCGTGGTAAACGCCGGTGCAGGTTTTGGATTGGCGTTTTGAGACAACCGGCGTTTGAATTGCTATATTTGCAGCCGGTTCAAAACGGTGGTTTTGGGCCAATCCAAACTGCGTATTCGAAATAGCATTCAATGAAGGTTCTGAAATTTGGCGGCACTTCTGTCGGTTCGGTTGACAGCATTAAGACGGTAATCAATATTATTGAAGGAAATCTGGCAAAAAACGAGCGTTTTGCGGTCGTTTTTTCCGCGATGGGCGGCGTCACGAACAGGCTGATCGAGATCGGTAAAATGGCCGTTGCCGGGAATACGGACTATATTGATTTTCTTAAAGGCGTCGAGGAGCGACATTTTGCGGTCGTCAGAGGTTTGATTCCTGTCAAAAATCAGAGCAGTACATTTGCCGCAGTACGTGGGCTTTTCAATGAGCTGGAAGATATACTACGTGGCGTTTCCTGGATTAAAGAACTGTCTGAGAGAACATTAGACCTCATCATGAGTTTCGGGGAAAGGCTGTCTACAATGGTGATCACCGAAATTTTGAAAAGTAAAGGCATCAATGCCGAGTTTTGCGACGCCCGCCAGATCATCCATACCAATGCTACTTACGGGATGGGCGATGTCAATTTTGAAATTACCAATCACCAGATTTTAGAATATTTTGCCAAAACCTCCGCGCTGCAATGCGTGACGGGTTTTATTGCGTCTACTGCTGAGGGAGTTACGACAACTTTGGGCCGTGGCGGATCTGATTATACAGCATCCATATTGGGTGCAGCGCTGGAAGCAGAGTCTATCGAAATCTGGACGGATGTGGATGGCATGATGACTGCCGATCCAAGAAAAGTGGCGAATGCATTTACGATACCTTCGATTTCTTACGCCGAGGCGATGGAATTGTCGCATTTCGGTGCGAAAGTGATTTATCCGCCGAGCTTGCAGCCAGCATTTGCGAAGAACATTACCCTGAAAGTCCTCAATACATTCAATGTGGATTTTGAAGGTACGTATGTTCAGAAAGCTGCGAACGGTAAGGACTATGCGATCACCGGGATTTCGTCGATTGATGAAATTGCTTTGGTTAACATTCAGGGCAGCGGGATGATCGGCGTGGCAGGTATCTCCGGACGCTTGTTTACGGCACTTTCCAATAATGCGATCAGCGTCATCCTTATTTCGCAGGCCTCTTCCGAACATTCGATCTGCTTTTCCATCGACCCGAAAAATGCCCAGCGGGCGACGGAAGTTCTGGAAAAAGAGTTTGCAATCGAGATCAGCCTCGGGCATATAGACAGCATTTCGATTGAAAAAAACCTGTCGATTATTGCGATTGTGGGTGAAGGCATGAAAAAGAGCACCGGCGTTTCCGGCAAGCTGTTTTCGGTTTTGGGTAAAAATGGCATTAATGTAGTTGCCACAGCGCAGGGTTCTTCGGAGCTGAACATTTCCGTGGTAATCGCGAAAAGTGATTTGTCAAAAGCCCTCAACTCGATCCACGGCGTATTTTTCCAATCAGAAACCCGCTCGCTCAATTTGTTTATTGTGGGTGTAGGATTGATTGGCGGCACATTATTGGAGCAAATCAGAAATCAAACAAAATACCTACGCGAAGAAAAGCTCCTGAACCTCAACATTGCCGGCCTTTCCAATACCAAGAAAATGTTCCTCGATCCGGACGGCATCAAGCCCGAAAACTGGCGCGACCGGGTGATGGATGAGGGCGTGAAAACCAATTTGCCGGCCTTCGTGCAGCGCATGATTGAGCTCAATTTGCCAAACAGTGTATTCGTGGATTGCACTTCCGACAAGGACATTGTGCAATATTATCACATGCTCCTCGATGCCAGTATTTCTGTCGTGACGCCCAACAAAGTGGCGAATTCCGGCTCTTACTCCGAGTATCTTTCCTTGCAGCGCACGGCTTTGCAGCGTGGTGTTAAGTTCTTATATGAAACCAATGTGGGCGCTGGTTTGCCGATCATTAATACGATCCAAGGCTTAATGTCGAGCGGCGATAAATTCCTGAAAATCGAGGCAATCCTCTCAGGAACATTGTCTTATATCTTTAATAATTTCAATTCCGAAAACCGTTTTGTAGACGTAGTGAAGGAGGCGAAAGCCAAAGGTTTTACCGAACCCGACCCGCGTGACGATTTGAGCGGGGCAGACGTAGGACGTAAAATCCTGATCCTGGCAAGAGAAGTAGGCGTGCCGCTGGAACCGGAAGAAATCGTGATCTCGCAAATCCTGCCCGGCAACTGCCTGAATGCGCCAACCGTCGACGCATTTTTTAAAGAGCTGGAAATCTCCAACCAATATTTCGCCGATAACCAGGCGGCAGCCGAAGCAAACGGTGAAAAGCTCCGCTACATCGCGACATTAGAAAACGGAAAAGCAACCATCGAACTAAAAACAGTAGACGCCCAGCATCCATTTTACACACTATCCGGCAGCGATAACATTGTTTCCTTCACCACGGAGAGATACAAGGACCGCCCGCTGGTGATCAAAGGGCCGGGTGCCGGGGCGGAAGTGACGGCTTCAGGGGTGTTTGCGGACATTATGAGTATTAGTAGCTATTTGGGTTAGAAACCTCCAACCAAACGATTTACAGTGAATTCAGTTAAAGCTTTTGCGCCGGCTACGGTGGCTAATGTGGCGTGTGGGTTTGATATTTTCGGGTTTGCGATTAAGGAGCCGGGGGATGTGGTGGAATTGCGGCGGTG
Organism: Dyadobacter luticola; assembly: GCF_005860805.1. Taxonomy (GTDB): domain Bacteria; phylum Bacteroidota; class Bacteroidia; order Cytophagales; family Spirosomataceae; genus Dyadobacter; species Dyadobacter luticola. Next base: position 148,519 of record NZ_VCEJ01000005.1, read on the forward strand.
CGATGAGCCGGGGATTGTGATTGCAGACATTATTGGTGATGAAGGTCGGTTGCCCAGAAGCGCGGAGAAGAACTCGGTGACTGGCGTCATGCTGCACATGCTGAAACATTTGGGCATTAAAGATTTTGGCTGCGAGGTGGTTTTGCATAAAAATATGCCTTTGGGAAGCGGAATGGGATCCAGTGCGGCAAGTGCGGTGGCGGGTGTGATGGCGATCAATGAAATGCTGGGCCAGCCTTTTACGCGTCAGGAATTACTGCCTTTTGCGATGGAAGGCGAGCGTATCGCTTCCGGTTCGGCGCATGCGGATAATGTTGGGCCGTCGCTTTTGGGCGGGTTTGTTGTGATCCGCAGCTACAACCCGCTGGATATTTTTACGATTCCGGTGCCCGATGATCTCTACTGCACATTGGTGCATCCAGACATTGAGATCAATACAAAAGATGCCCGATTTATCCTGAAAAATGAGGTTTCGCTTAAAAATACAATCGCTCAAATGGGCAATGTGGCCGGGCTGGTAGCGGGTTTAATGAAATCGGATTACGACCTGATAAGCCGCTCGATGGTGGATGTAATTATTGAACCGGTGAGGTCTATTTTGATCCCGGATTTTAAAGAAGTGAAGCAGGCGGCGCTTTCAAATGGTGCTTTGGGGTGCAGTATTTCAGGTTCCGGACCGTCAATGTTTGCTTTGTCGAGAGGTTTGGAAAATGCGAATAATGCTGCAACTGCGATGCGGGCGCGGTTTGCGCAGGCTGGCATTGAATCGGCGATCCATGTTTCGGCGATCAACCAAGGTGGGGCGATGATTTTGACCGATTAATGTTAAGGTTAGATTTTTGAAATTTCCGGTGAACTTTCAGGAAGTGTGCGAATGTTAATTGTTTTGAATACAAAATAAAAGATCATGGTTACTGTAAGCGATACCGCCAAAAATAAGATTGTGGAACTTCGTCAGGCCGACGGGTTTGTGGATGATTATCAGATCCGTGTGGGTGTTTTGGGCGGAGGTTGTTCAGGATTAACATATAACCTCGAATTCAATTCCGATTCCAAGCCTAATGATATGGTTTTTGAAGATAAAGGCGTGAAAATCATCGTGGATAAGAAAAGCCTGCTTTACCTGGCCGGTACGACGCTCGATTTTTCAGATGGCCTGAACGGAAAAGGATTTCAATTTATCAACCCCAATGCGACCCGTACCTGCGGATGCGGCGAAAGCTTTGCGGTATAGATATTTAAATATTTTATTTTTATTAAACGCGCTCTGAAACCCGGAGCGCGTTTTTTTTATCGTGCTGAATGGGTTTATTTTGCCGATGCACATATCGCTGCACACAGCGATATTTTCTCTTAAAAACTATTTGAATGAAACCAACTCTTTTGATCCTGGCAGCCGGCATCGGCAGTCGCTACGGGGGTATCAAGCAACTCGACCAGTTTGGCCCCAACGGAGAAACCATCATAGATTATTCCCTTTTTGACGCCATCCGCAGCGGTTTTGGTAAGGTCGTTTTTATCGTCCGCCAGGAAATCAAGGATAGCGCCGAAGCCATCTTCGCGCCGAAACTGGCTGGTAAAATCGACTACGACTTTGCAATCCAGGGAATCCAATCCTACGTCCCGGAGGATCTGGGAACCGTGGAGCGCACCAAACCCTGGGGCACAGGCCATGCCACGTTATGCGCCTGGGAACAAACCGACACACCTTTCGCGGTGATCAATGCGGATGATTTTTACGGATTGGATGCTTTCGAAACCATGTCATCTTTCCTGCAAAATGACATGAACCCCAACCAGCACGCCATGATTGGTTACGAGTTGAAACGTACCTTGTCTGAAAATGGGACAGTATCGAGGGGTATTTGCGTAGAAAGAGCAGATCACAACCTGGAATCGGTGGTGGAAAGGACGAAGATCTTTCCTGAAAATGGACATATTTATTTCGAAGAAGAAGGGATCAAAACCGAACTCTCGCCCGAGACGCCGGTTTCCATGAATTTCTGGGGCTTCAAACCGGGCATGTTCCCTATTACGAAAGATTTGTTCGATTCTTATTCAAGAGCCAACATCAACACGCCCAAAGCGGAATTCTACATTCCGACGGTGATGACACATATTATCAAAAGCGGCCTCGGCGACTGCCTGGTTTTTAAGACATCATCAGACTGGTTTGGAGTGACTTATCCTGAGGACAAACCTGCGGTGCAGGCTTCGCTTGCGGCGCTGCATGTGCTGGGGGATTATCCCAAGAAGCTTTGGGACTAACATTAAAACAAAAAACGGGCAATCCATTTGGGTCGCCCGTTTTGGTTTTGTCAGCTATACACAATTATTTTTTGACTACACTCTTAGAAACCGACGTCCCATCCTCCAATTCCATTAACACTACGTACACGCCAGATTTGAGCTGCTTTACATCAACTTCTTCGCCTGGGTTTACAGATTCCAAAACGATGTTTCCAGCAGCGCTAATAATCTTCAAACTGGTAACTTTCAATTGATCAGCTTGTAATTTCAGTTTGTCCGTGGTTGGATTTGGGAAAAGATTAATCATGTTCTCCATAATCCCCGCCATATTCACCGAGCGAACCCGGCTAAATGTATATGTTTGATCCAGGTCAATCATTTTAAGGCGATAAAAGTTTTGTCCTGGCCTGGCGGTCGAATCGGTGAAAGTGTAATGTTCTTCCTTGACACTGTTCACTTTTGCTGCAAGATTTCCGATTGCCTGCCACGCTTTTCCATCATTGCTCCGCTGTATCTCAAAACTTTCGCTATTTTCTTCATTGGCGGTAACCCATGCGAGATTGACGTTATTCTCGTATTTCTCGGCAGTGAAGCTGACGAGGGTGACGGGAAGTGGGGTGGATTGGTAAAAACTTCCGCCAGAACTGTATGCCGAAAGGTATCGCCAAGGGCCGTAAACCTGCCCGGTAGCAGCCAGTACCGGATCGTATTTGACGCGCGCGCGAACTTTTGTAGCGACTCCGTCTGACTTGGCAACCAGACTTTTTATTTCGTTACCGCTTGTGCCCAAATCAGCAAATCCTGGCTGCTGGTCTGTAAATTGGGTACTATTGGTCATAGGGCTACTATGAGAAAAGCCTTCACCCTCTTTTCGGATTTCCCAGACGAGCTTGCCCTTATTCCGGCCGAGAAAGGACTTTTCAAAAAGGCCGATACCGAAATTTTTGTCTGTAACATTATTGTGATCGACAATCGAATTGAGATCGGAATTGTAAAGCCGCAGATTATTTCTCAAGCCTGCATTGTTTCCGTAATAGAGAAAAGCAGCGCCCGCATCAATGAAATCGGCGTCATAGAAGGGGGCTCCCAGGATAATATCGCTATATCCATCGGCATTGACGTCGCCAGCGCAGGCAATGGCGTTTCCAAATGACGAGCTTGTTTGATTTCCTTCAATATGCGCCTCGACGGTATTGAGGATGCCATTTTGTGACCCATAATAGAGATCGACCGCGCCTTCATTATTTTGATCGTTATCGAAATACGGCGATCCGATAAGAATGTCACTGTAACCATCGCCATTTACGTCTCCAGCTGATGCGACGGTATAGCCCATATTCGCGCTGGTCTGGTTACTTTCGATATTAAGGGACGGGTCGAAGTCGCCTAATGATTTACTACCATAAAAAATAAGTGCAGCGCCTTCATGAATTTGCCCGCTTGTAAATTGTGGAACACCCACCAGGACGTCCGACAGCCCGTCGCCATTTACATCGCCCGCCCCCGCAACTGACTGACACACGAAATTGAATGAATTTAATTTGATAGATGGCGTCAATTCGATCCCGGCCTTTTTACCAAAATAGATCAGGGCAATTCCGGTAGGATCGGCACCAGCATTGTAGATTTCAACAGTTGTGCTTACATCCGCAAACCCGTCACCGTTAAAATCACCGATCCCGGCCACTGATTTTCCGAGATAGCCATTGTTGATTGTGCCCTGAAGATTAGAAGGGAGAGCAACCTTGATCCCGGTTGCCGATCCATAATATACTATCGCCTTACCCATAAGAGTGCCGACAATCACATCGCTGTAACCATCTCCGTTAACATCCCCGGCACTAGCAACTGAAAAGCCCATTTGTAATTCGGCTTCATTGCCTTCCCCGATGGTATTTGGCGATGTTACAATACCTGAAACCTGACCATGATAGATAAAAAACGCTCCTTCACCAACTTGCCCGTTTGAATAGCGTAACGCTCCGACGATCAGGTCGCTTAAACCATCCCCATTCACATCGCCGGCAGAGGCCGCCGAAATACCCAGATGCGCACCGGCCTGGTTACTTTCAATCAATGAAAAACTATTAAAATTAATACCCGAACCGGACCCATAATAAACACGCACTATGCCTTCGTCACTTTCTCCATTGTCAAAATTAGGGGCACCTACAACGACATCCGAATAGCCATCACCATTAATGTCTCCGGCGCTGCTCACTGAGAAGCCAACCTCACCCTGATATTGGTCGCCGGAAAAGCCGGAAGTATATTGGGCGGAAATACCAGAAGCGGAGCCATGAAACAGGAACGCGGCCCCTTCTTCGAGCGTGCCGAAGTTATGATGTGTCGACCCGATCAGCACATCGCTGAAACCGTCACCATTCACATCCCCTGCGCTCGTCGCTCCTTCAAGTTTTGCATCGGCAACATTAGCTTCGAATGTGGAACTTGCAGTGGTATTCAGGCCGCTGGCGGCGCCAAGATACAGAAACGCCACTCCTTCATCGTTCTGCCCCTTATCGTACAAACTGGCTACGGCAAGAACATCGCTATAACCGTCGCCATTTACGTCTCCCGCACAGCTCATTGAGGTCCCCAGCTCTCCCGATTTTTGATCGCCGGTGATGATCGCTGCATACGCATTTCCGATACCTTTGGCCGATCCATGGTAAACAAGCAGCGCGCCCCTGTCCTGTAATCCCTGGCTGTATTTTCTGTCGCCGAGTACAATGTCACTGTAACCATCTCCATTTACATCACCGGTACCAGCGGCCAGGGAGCCCATTGCAGGGATATAATCAGTGAGTACCGAACCAGGGCTCTGGCCGATTCCCGAAGAAGAACCAAGATAAATATATGCGGAAGCATTGTTGGGTTGAGGGTTCGCAGAAAGATTACCGGGAGCAAGGACGATATCACCAAAACCATCCCCGTTTACATCACCCGCGCTGGCTACCGAGCCGCCCATGTTTTCACCTGTATGATTACTCTGGACAACCGAAAAATTCGCAGCTGTAATTCCCGAGGCCGATCCATAATAAATGAATGCTGCGCCTTCTTCGGCCTCGCCATTTGAATAAAGTGGCGACCCCACGACGATATCGCTGAATCCGTCCGCATTGATATCGCCTGCCGTAGCTATGGTATGATTGTATCCAAACTGCGCTGAGGCCTGGTTGGATTCCAGAATAACGGACGGGGCATTGGTAAGGCCATTGGATGAACCCAGGTAAACAAACACCGCACCTTCATTGACCTGACCATTATTGTAAAATGGCGCGCCCACCATGATGTCGCTGTACCCGTCCCCATTTACGTCGCCTGCATTCGCTACCACGCCATAACCAGTATTAGGCTGATCTGTCTGCAATTTTACCGACTTCACGCTGTTGATACCATTAGCAGAACCAGTATAAAGAAAGGCAGCGCCTTCAATATTTTGTCCATTATCGAAACTGGGCGCGCCTATCATTAAGTCGCTGTAACCATCTCCATTTACATCACCGGCAGTGGAAACGGAATTTCCAAAATAGCTGAAAGACTGGTTTTCTTTTAAGATCGTGTTCGCATTTCCGGGACTTCCGTTTGTTACAATGGGATCTATGGTTACCGGAAACTTCGCTTCCCGGACATCCACTTCAATCCCGATGTTTCCATCAGTATAAGCCAGCGAGGCTGTCAGGGATTTTCCATCTGCATCCCAGCATTTGAGATCGTTATAAGTCAGCAGGTTGTTGTATGATGTAAATTGAAGTTCGTTATGACCCGTACTTTTTACTTTAAGGCCTTTTGCTAAAAGTCTGACCTGCAATTTCTTTGTGTTTTTTGGGGCCTTGTCGACAATGAAATTCTGGCGGATACCTGCTTCATTATTTACATACTCTTCGGTAAAGCCCTGATGTTTTATGCGAAGCGTGTTTCCATTATTTTCGGAAATTGCATTTGCATTGGTTTCGAAAATCTTTTTGCCATCCGCAAAGATGCCCTCTGTGGTCAATTGCAGCTTGAAATGCGACCCGATGGAAGCAACCCGGTTCTCGATAATCAGCTCTCCCGGTTTGTAATATGCCCTCAGATTTTGCTTTCTGTTCGGGCTTTGCAACATTCCTTTTTCCTTACCCGGTGAAATGTGGTACTCTTGCCGGGCAATATCTTGCCGGATCATCGCCATGGTATTTTCCGGCATTGCTTCCAGCTCAGGCCTGGCAGATTTGCCGATTTTCGGAAAATGAGGTAGTGCGGTAACAGTGTATTGGGCTGAGGCCGAAACTTTCGATTTTTGTTCCTCGCGGAGTGGGCTGGCTGCGACGATGATCAGGCATAATAAATACAGAACCTGGTAACGTATTTGCATAGTTGTGGCAGTTTTGATGGGGACTTTTATCAAAGATTGTCCGCAACCCGCTGCCTAACAAAAGCGTCTATTTTACGGTAAGCGTGATTTATTTTAAGGTAATTATCTGATTCTGAAACAAAAAAAGACTGCTCTTACAGCAGTCTTTTTTTGTTCAAAAGTATTACGGAAAGCGTAACTATCACTTCTTCACCAACGCATCCATCATCTTCTCCGCCAGAAACTTATTACCTGCGTCCGTCAAATGCACCCGGTCGCTGGTCAGGATGCCTTTCTCTTTATTTTCAGGATTGTTTTGGGCCAGATAATCGACAAAATACTTGCGAAGGTCGCAGAGTTCAACATTGTTGCGGGTGGCGATTTCGCGGATGAGTTTTGAATATTGGTTCAGGTCGCCGTCTTGTGAATTTGAATTGTCATTTCTTTCGCCGATGACGGTTGGTGTACAGACAATTACACGAATGTTTTGCGCCTTCATTTTCTTGATCAGGGCTTCGTAGAATTTCACGTATTTGTCGGCGTCTGTGCCTGTTCCCGACGAAGCTTTGTGCCATACATCATTGATTCCCACATAAATAAAGACTACATCCGGTTTTTTGGATAGTACGTCGTCTTCCAGGCGGAGGTAAAGGTCATATACTTTGTTGCCGCCGATGCCCGCGCCGATCAGCTCGTATTGGCTGTCCTGGCCTTTGGCCTTCAACATTTCGCCCATTTGGGTAATGTAACCCGTCGGGCCGACGCCGGCCTGGGTGATAGAATCGCCGAAGAAAATCACGCGGAGCGGTTTGTCGGCCCGCATGGCGATCAGGGGCAACAGGAAAAATGCAAACTGTACTATTTTGAAAAGTGACTTCATAAAAATGGTAAAGGTTTTTAGTTGGAAAAGACGCGCACGCAATAAACTTACCCTTGTCGGATAAAGCCTTAATCTGCATCAAACAGGCGAATGTCAGGTGCGCCAAGGTTATGTTGAAGCAGGAATTTTTTACCAGGCGATAATTGATCCAGCATTTCCAGGGGCAGGTTTAAAATTGAGATTTTATGATTGATCAATACATGTACAAGCAATCCATCATTTTGTTTTTCAACACTTAACACTTCTCCATAAATATCAAATTGACTTTCGGGAGTAGCTTTTCCCAGAAAAACTTCCGCCGGAGATCCAACATTGACCAGCTTGCCATTTTCCATGACCGCCACTTTTTGCGCCAGCCTGAAAATTTCGCCCATATCATGCGTGACCAGGATTGCGGTGAAATGGTAATGTTGCTGAAACCGGAGCAGCAGATTTTGCAGTTGATATCGCATTTGATAATCTAATGCCGTAAACGGTTCGTCGAGCAGCAAAAGGTCAGGTTTTCGGACTAACGCCCGCGTCAAAGCTACCCGCTGCTGCTGGCCGCCGGAAAGTTGAAAAGGTCTTCGGCTGGCGAGCTGAGTAAGTTCTGTTTCTGCTAATAATTCATCAACAATCTCAGTATTGTCATTTTTGGATAGTGCAAAAGCCAGATTTTCCCGCACCGACATATTTGGAAATAGCGCGTAATCCTGGAAAACAAAACCAATGTTACGCTGCTGGGTGGGTAGATTTAGAGTTTTCTCCGTGTCCAGCCAGATACTGTTTTTGAATGTAATCCGGCCGAATTCCGGTTTTGCCAAACCTGCGATTTGCCGTAGTAAGGTCGTTTTTCCTGCGCCGGAAGGTCCTGTCAATGCAAGTATACTTCCCGCGCCAAGACCAAGCGAAACTTCCATCGGCAATGTGCCGCTGGCGGTGTGGAGCGAGTGCCGGATGTGCAGGTCAAGAAGATTGTCGGACACGAAGCAGGCTGTTGTTGACGGAATAGACGACCAGCAAAATAAGGAATGTTACGGCAAAGAGCACCATCGCATATTGGTTGGCAGCCGGGTAGTTCAATGCTTCCACTTCATTGTAAATGGCCACGGAAGCTACTTTGGTCACACCTGGAATGTTCCCGCCGATCATCAGCACCACCCCAAATTCCCCCACCGTATGCGCAAATGTGAGCACAAAAGCAGTAAGGAGAGCCGGTTTACAATTTGGTAAAAGCACTTTAAAAAACGTATCCCACTCATTTTTACCCAAAGTATAAGAAGCCTCTCGCAGTGACGCAGGCAACGATTGCAAACCCGCGCGGATCGGATAAACCATAAAAGGCAAACTGTACAAAACCGAAGCAATCACCAGCCCCGAAAATGAAAAAACAAGCCGCAGACCAAATATGCTTTCAATAAAATTCCCGAACCAGTATGAAGGGCTAAACGCCAGAAGCAAATAAAACCCGATCACCGAAGGCGGCAAAACCAGCGGCATTCCAATGATCGCTTCCACAACTCCACGGCCTTTGAACTTCGCAAAAGCCAGCCAGTAGGCAATCGGAAGCGACACCACCAGCAAAATCAGTGAGGTGATGGTGGCAAGTTTGAATGTGAGTAAGAGGGGTTGGAAGTCCATTTTTTAACTACTTATACCCATATTTCCTGAAAATCGCTTTCGCCTTTTGAGAATATAAGAATTGGTAAAAGGCTTCACTGCCTGCTTTTTTAGGAGAATCGTCACTGTGTTTTAAAAGGATAGCAGCTTGCTGTATAGGTTTATATAAGGTTGAATCAATGATCACGTAATGTCCCTTGCCTTTCATTTCATCAGACAAAACAATGGACAATGCATTGAAGCCTGCTTCTGCGGAGCCGGAAGTAATGTACTGGGCGGTTTGAGCGATGCTTTCGCCGTAGACCAGCTTTTTCTCGATGGTTTTTAAAAGATTTTTTGCTGCTAAAACCTGGATCGCTGCTTCGCCGTAAGGGGCGACTTTTGGATTGGGCACAGCGATTTTCTTCACTTTTTCCGTAGTCAAAACATCTGTTGTCAGATCATTTTCGGCGATATCTTTTGACCAGAGTACCAATGTTCCCAATGCATATACCTTCGGCTTTTCTGCACCACCGCCTTTTTCAAAGATTTCCTGCGGATATTTTACATCAGCCGACACAAACACGTCAAACGGTGCCCCTTCACGGATCTGGGTGGTGAGCTTGCCGGAAGAGCCGACGACGATCTGGATTTTTTTGCCCGATTCTTTCTCGAATTCCTGCTGGATTTCCTTCATCACATACTGCACATTGGCCGCGGTAGCGATGATAATCTTGTCGGAAGGCTTGTCGCAACCAGCGAAAAAGAGGAAAAGTAGGAGAGATAACCATCGCATGTTCATGGTGCAATTTAAACGAAATGGATTTGTTTCACGCACTTCCAAAATGTCCGCTTGGGAAATTATCGTAAATTGCGCCCCGTTTCGGAACTGACCGAAAAAAGCTGATAGCTAACCGCTAAAAGCTGATAGCTCCATTAGAATTGATGATTATAGAGACTGCCCGTCGCACCAAACAGACTTCGGAATACTACTTTTCGGTGAAGCTGGCTGAGGTGCGCAAGCTGATTGCAGAAGGCCACGATGTAATCAATCTCGGGATTGGAAACCCGGATATGATGCCTTCGGAGGAAACATTGACCGCGCTGTCGGAAGCAGCGCAAAAGCCGCAAGCGCATGGTTATCAACCTTATACAGGTACCCCGGCGTTCCGTAATGCAATCGCGAAGTTCTATGAGCATACTTATGGGGTAAAACTCGATCCGGCCTCGGAAATCCTTCCTCTGCTGGGCTCCAAAGAGGGTATTACGCATATTTCACTCACTTTTCTTGATCCTGAGGACGAAGTGCTGGTTCCAGAGCTGGGCTATCCGGCTTACCGAGCTGTAAGTCAAATGGTTGGTGCAGTTGTAAAAGAATATCCGCTGCGTGAAAATGAAGGCTGGCAGCCTGATTGGAATGCAATGGAAACATTGGTGACGCCCAAGACAAAAATCATGTGGCTCAACTATCCACACATGCCGACTGGTGCCCCGGCGACTTTGCAGCTTTTTGAAGAAGCTGTCGCATTTGCAAAAAAACACCGCATTCTGCTTTGTCATGATAATCCTTACAGTCTGGTCTTGAACAAGAAAGAGCCGATCAGCCTACTGTCAATCGAGGGTGCGAAAGAGGTAGCGATTGAGCTGAATTCGATGAGTAAGTCGCATAATATGGCAGGCTGGCGGTTGGGCTGGCTGGCGGCTGCAAAGGAATATATCAGCGCGGTGCTGACGATTAAAAGTAATGTGGATTCCGGCATGTTTTGGGCGATGCAGGAAGCTGCTGTGGCTGCTTTGCAGAATTCAGACGAGTGGCACGCCGAGCGAAATGCCGTGTACCAGGGCCGACTGGAAGCTGCCGAGGCAATGCTCGATGCATTGGGCTGCACCTGGGACAAAAAGCAGGAAGGCATGTTTCTCTGGGGAAAATTGCCGGAGACGACCGAATCCGCGGAGGCGCTGGTTAACAGTACTTTAATTGAAAAGCATGTATTTATCGCGCCCGGTTTTATTTTTGGTCCGAAAGGCCAGCGCTATATCCGGCTTTCGCTTTGTATGCCCAAAGAACGCATTTGGGAAGCGGTAAAAAGGATCAGCCAGTAACATTTAGCTTTTTTTGAAATGATTATAAGTATCATCGGGATAGGGTTGCTGGGCGGCTCGTTCGCCTTGTCGCTGCGGGAAAAATATCCGAACCTTAAATTTGTCGGGGTTGATAATTCTTCTGTTAATCAGAAGGTTGCTTTGGCGAAAGGTATCGTGGATGAAATCGTTACGCTCGACATTGCCCTGCAAATTTCAGAATTGAATGTGCTGGCAACACCCGTCGACGCGATCACCGGCTTGCTGCCTTACATGCTTGATCATTTGCCGGACGGCCGCACAATCATGGACCTGGGTTCGACCAAAGAATTGATTTGCAGCCTGGCCGACACCCATCCCAAACGCGGACAGTTTGTGGCGGTGCATCCGATGGCCGGTACCGAAAATTCAGGCCCGGGGGCAGCATTCAAAGAATTGTTGCCTGGAAAAAATGTCATTATTTGCGACAAAGAAAAAAGCAATGCGGATTCGCTGGCGCTGGTAGAAACATTCCTTCGCGACGCCGGGATGAAAATACATTATATGAAGCCCGTCGAGCACGATCTGCATTTGGCTTATGTCTCGCACCTCAGCCACATTAGTTCTTTTGCGCTGGGACTCACGGTTTTAGATAAAGAACAAGACGAGCGCGCGATTTTTGATATGGCAAGTACCGGTTTTTCTTCCACGGTGCGCCTCGCCAAAAGTTCTCCGCAAATGTGGGCGCCGATTTTCGACCAAAATAAAATTAATGTCTCCAAAGCCCTTGGTGACTACATTGAGCTGCTGAAAAAATTCAAAGAGGCTATCGATAACCAGGACATTGATACCAGCCTGAACTTCATGTCACGAGCCAACGAAATCGGGCGAATTCTGGCGGGTATCGAAAAGAAATAGCAATTTTTAATATAATATAAATTATTGATTGTAAGTTAGTTGTAACCGAATTTTTACATTTCCGGAACCATTCTTTTTACGGAGTCTGTTAACCTACCGTCTCTCAAAATGAATCTCTTTGTAGTCTACTCTACCTGTAAGAACCAGTTTTTCCACTTAAACAATCAAAAATGACCAAGGCTCAGGCGGTGCTTGTTGCGGTAGTTATTGCGCTTAGTGTTTCTATCGGTGTACAGCAGATCAATCCCTTTTTCAATTTTTCTGATTCCAAAACCAGTACAAAATCCACACTGACATTAACGTCCCCGGACTCTGTTTCGAGACCTGAATGGGCGTCGTTATATGATTCCCTGAACCTCAAAAAGCAAGGTTTATCCGAAAAAGCATTCTACTATGCCTGGTGCGGGTTCCAGAAAATGAAGTTTTCAAACCCGGTCATGGCGATTGCGGATTTTACCCAATCATCCAAAAACAAAAGGCTTTACGTGATCGATCTGATCAAAAGAAAAGTCTTGATGAATACTTATGTGGCTCATGGCCGAAACTCGGGAAATGAGTTTGCAGAGCATTTTTCCAACAATAATTCCTCTTTTCAATCCAGTCTGGGTTTTTATAAAACCATGGGGACTTACCAGGGAAAACACGGACTTTCGCTGCGTCTGGAAGGTCTTGAAAAAGGCATCAACGACCGGGCGTATGAGCGCGCAATCGTGATGCACGGAGCCGATTATGTGAGCGAAAACTTTATCAAAAACACCGGAAGGCTTGGCAGAAGCCAGGGTTGTCCCGCAGTTTCCGTAAGCGACTGCAAAGAATTGATCAGCATGCTTTATAATGGTGCAGGACTGTTCATATATTCTTCCGACCAGAAATATTTTAAATCATCGCCACTTCTGTCCGGTCTTTTTTCTTCAAAAGACGAAAATCAAACCCTTGGTGCGCCCCGTTTATACACATCGGGAAAATAAAGCAGATCGCCTTTTTCATTGCAGTCTGCCGGTAAGTAAAACAGGAAGACAGGAATACGAACTTTCAGCTTGTGCCATTTCGGCGGCGTCCGCACGGAATCCGGTTCGGTCATGAAATCGCTGTTCAGCAATGTAGTGCCCGCCATATAATTCGCCAGGTCGGTCGGTTTCTGCACCCGTACGCAACCGTGACTTCTCCAACGCTGGTTGGACGCAAAAAGATAGCGTGCATTGGTATCATGCAGATAAATCGCGAGCGGATTTTTAATTTCCACTTTTAACAAACCCAGTGAGTTATCCCCACCGGTATCCTGCCTGAAACGGTAGGGAAATGTCTCCGCCGTGAGTTCATCCCAGTTCAATTCTTCGGTATCCAGTTCCTGACCTTCCTTATCGATCACCGCAATCCGGTTTCTGGTCAGATACTCAGGGTCTTTGGCGGCTTTTGGGAAAATTTCCTTAATAGCAATGCTTTTAGGCACATTCCAGTAGGGATGCGTCACAATGCTGGTAGCATAAGTATCGATTGTCGGCGTAGGGGTGTTGATTTTACCAACCACAGTACGCATCGATAGAATATTTTTCCCGGCAGAGTCCATCGCATTCAGATATGCACCGCGGATGTTGACCATCACAAACCTGGGCGCACCTTTGGCCTGACGGTGGATCCAGCGATAAGCATTTAATGCCTCGGCCACGTAAGCCGCGCTGTCCTTTTTATTTTCTTTCAATAAACGGGCGTAGTGAACTTTGAGGTTATGGTAAACCGGGAAAACAGGTTCCAGCTTCTCCATCGCATCGTGCACCGACGTGCCACTTACGATCTGCTCGGCTACATCACGGATAAGCGATGTGTCGGGTTTGATGACTTTCTGGGTATATCTGATATTCGGCTTATGCCCGAAGCCAGCTTCTTCCAAGAGCGCAAATGCAGGCGCTACATCGCCTGTGTAGGCAAATTTCGTCGTGTTGATGCCTGCACTATTGGCAAATTCAATCAGCTTTTCATAATTTTTTTTCTTGCTCAATTCCTCCGTCAGCTCCTGAGAGGACATTTCTTTCGGATTTTTCCGGCAGGATTGCAGCAGTGCGAGTGTAAAGAGGATGAGGAGAGGAATGTATCTGGTGCGGCCCAGACCTGAGAGCATTTGCATTTGTAATCTGTTTTGTTTCCAAAGCATTTATACAATTGTTATGCCAATCATTTCCTACTCATTTCGCAGCGCCTTCACCGGGTCGGCCAACGCAGCCCGTACCGCCTGAAAACTGATTGTTAGCAATGTAATGGTCAGCGCTCCAAGTCCCGTTACCGCAAAAATCCACCAGTCAATATTCGTGCGATAAGGATAATGTTCCAGCCATTTGCTCAAACTGAACCACGCGAGGGGAGAAGCGAGCAAAATAGCGATGGTAACCAGCCGCAGAAAATCTTTTGACAACAATGCAATGATTCCGGCAACCGAGGCCCCCAAAACTTTGCGTATCCCAACTTCCTTGGCGCGCTGCTCTGCCGCCTGCACCACCAGCCCGAAAATGCCCAGTGCGGAAAGGAACATTGTTAATCCGCTGAAAAATAGGAAAAGTTGATGCATCCGGTTTTCCGCTTCGTACTGCTTGTTCAATGTGTCTTCGATGTTACCGATTTCCAGCAGTTTGGAAGGAAAAAACTGTTTCCAAAGCTGGTGAAGGGTGTTAGTCACCTGCTTTTCAGTTCCCGGTACTACCCGGATCAGCATTCCGCCATATTCCGGTGAGCGGTGCGCCACGATCAATGTCGGTTTAACGGGCTCGTACAAGGATTCGTTGTGAAAATCCTTGATAATGCCGATCGGTACCGTGTTCGCTTCCTTGATGCGCTCGTTCAAATGTTTGATACCCAATTTCTTGGCGGCGGATCGGGTCAGGATGGAAGGTTGCAGCATAGCAGCCTCTTCAAATTTCATGAAATCCGCTTTTTGCAATGAATCCGCATTGATTGCGTCTGAGGATAACTGGCTGCTGAACAAGCGTCCGTCCGCCAGTTTCAGGCCCATCGTTTTTGGTAAATCTAAATCTCCGGCAATGTACCAGACTTTTACACGTCCTTTTCCGCCTGCTGGATCTGGTATTTCGCGCGTCATAAAACCGCCGCCCTGCCCAGGAAGCCAATGTGTGATAGATGCGCTGACAACCGCTGGATTTTCTAACAAGGCATTTTTAAATGCACTGGCTTTTCCATCCCAGGAAATAAAATCAATGCTGAGTAAATGCCTTTTATCATAGCCCAGATCCTTATTTTTCATCAGATTAAGCTGTTTCCAGACCACGATCGTCGCCAGTAACACCACAATTGAAATAGAAAACTGCACCACGACGAGACTTTTTCGCAGACTATTCTGGCCGAAAGTGGCAGTGATGGTACCACGCAAAGTATTGGCAGGCTTGAAACCTGAAATAAGCCAGGCGGGATAAATTCCGGTGAAAATGGCGGTGAGAATAATCATCAGCGATGCATAAAAAGCCATTTCCGGATTGGTGATAAATGTTTGAACTAACCGGTGACCAAGAAAATTCTCCACGGATTGGAGTGTGAAATAGTAAAAGAATGTTGCGACCACCACCGACGCGCCGAATAGGATCAATGTCTCTGTGAGAAATTGCAGGACAAGCTGGCCGCGAGAGCCGCTGAGTATCCGCCTTACCCCGGCTTCTTTTAGCCGCGCAAATGCCCTCGCGGTGCTCAGGTTCACAAAGTTGACACAGGCGATAAACAGTAACAGCGCCGCCACGCCGGAGAAAATGTAAATCGTCTGCGCGTCGCCGCGGACATGCTGATTCAGTGCAAAATCCGAATGCAGGTAAATGTCCTTCATCGGCTGAAATACTACCGTTTTGGATGCATAGGATTTGCTGAGATTCTGGTGCCACTTATTCACTTTCGAAGTAAAATTCTTTACATCTGTACCTCGCCTCAGCATGATATAGTTTTGGGAAAACGTAGCAAATCCTTCCGGGGAGAAAGTTTCAGGCTTGTTTTGCCGCACCCAGATTACATCTGCCCTCAAATGACTGTTATAAGGCAGATCTTTTATCAGGCCGGTCACCAGATAAGTATTGGGTTTGGCCGAGTAGGCGGGCATATCGTAAATGATTTTCCCGACAAGATCCTGACCAGGATAGAACTTTTCCGCAAAAGATTTTGAGACGATAATGTTGTTCGTGCCAGGTGTAAAACGTTTGGGACTTCCTGCCAGCACCTGAGTGTTAAGCATTTTCCAGGCCGCAGTGTCCATTCTTAGTACCTCCGTTTTCATGCCGTCGGTATCTTTTTCATTTAATTTAAAATGCCGCTCGGTGGTCGAGAATTCTGACCAGGATTCTACTTCTCCATACAGTTTTTGAAGCTCTGGCGCCAATGCCGCGTTGGAAGAAGACATACGCTCTTCCAGTCCATCCGCTTTTTTATCTACTGATACAATGCGGTAAATGTCATTTCCGCGCGTCCACTGCCGGTCGTACGACAAGCTGTCGATCACCACCGTCGCCACCATCATGCACGCCCAAAGGCCGATTGCGAGGCCAGTGAGGTGGATGGAAGAGTAACCTTTGTTCTTTCTTAGCACGCGCGTGCCGATTTTGAAATAATTCCGGATCATTTCAACATTGAAAAATGGCGTGGAAGCGTATTGTGAAGGTTTTCTTTTCATGATCGAGGGCCGGAGTAGGGAGGTGACTTCCCGCAAATAGAATCTAAGCGCCTTTTGTCGCCCGAAACGTTCGGAGCGTAAGGCAAAACGCTCGTTCAAATCGCCGATAAGTTCTTCACGCAAATGCGGGGCACAGATTCTGGCGGCAATGTTATCCAGCCATTTCGGGGGAAGCGGATTGTTATATTTCATGATCGGGGAAGGTTATGGTTCAGGAAAAATGAAGGCCGATTTTGGCTAGAGTGTCAGGTTCAATGCGGTCCCACAGGTTGTTACGCAGCATGCGGACTTCATTCAATGTCTTTCCGCCAAATGTAGTAATGGTAAAAAGCCGCTTTCGCCGGCCGCCGCGCTCCTGGGTCGCCTCGCCGAGGTAAGAGCTGAGATATCCCTTTTGTTCGAGGCGCTGCAAAGCCGCGTGCACTGCCCCCGTACTGACCGGATAGCCCGTCTCTTTTTCCAGCTCTTCCGCAATCAGCACCGAGTAAGCTTTCGGTGCCATAGCCGCTACTGCTAGCAGCACAAGTTCTTCAAATTCCCCAAGATCACTCCGTCTCATAAAAAGCAGATTTATTTCATCTATTTCCGTATGTAAAATAATCCTGCCAAATTGTTAATCTTCATTTTTGGAATTTTTAGAGGGTTTTTAGTAAAAATGATCGTTCAAAAGCGAACATGCGTGTCCGGGTAGGAGAGAGTTAGGCAAACAAAAAAGCCAGGCATTAAGCCTGGCTCAGGTGACCGCGACGGGAATCGAACCCATATCTAGAGTTTAGGAAACTCCTATTCTATCCGTTGAACTACGCAGTCTAAGAGGATATTCATAATTAATTGTGACCGCGACGAGAATCGAAGCGCACCGGCACCCCGTCGAACGCGCCCCCGGCCATATCCAGAGTTTAGGAAACGCCTATCGGGCGGCGATCCGCTCTATCCGTTGAACTACGCAGTCGAATCGGGGTGCAAAACTGGCAAAAAATCGCCTGAAATACAACTCTATTCCTCGGTTTGCACTGCCGTATAGCCCAGATCAAGCCAATTCGGATAGATAGAGAAATGTTTTTCCTTCACCAGCGAAAACAGCGTGTTGCGCAGCTCTTCGATATTTTCCTTTTTCTCGGCCGAAATAAATACCACGTGATCCGCTTTGTCGGCGATGTAGCTTTTTTTCAATTGATCCAATGTGCTTTCCTGCGTTGAAAGATCTTCGTTCTCTTCGTCGTCTGTGGTATTGAATGCTGGTTTGTATAAATCAATCTTATTGAAAACCAGTATGGTCGGTTTATTTGCCGCACCGATTTCCTCCAAAGTTTTATTTACCACGTCCAAGTGCTCCTCAAACGACGCGTGCGAAATATCTACGACGTGCATCAGAATATCTGCCTCGCGTACCTCGTCCAATGTTGATTTGAAAGATTCAATCAATGTAGTCGGCAATTTCCGGATAAACCCGACAGTATCGGTCAGCAAAAACGGAATGTTTTCCATGTTTACCTTCCGCACTGTAGAATCCACCGTAGCGAAAAGTTTGTTTTCCGCAAAAACATCCGCTTTTGAAAGTCCGCGCATCAAGGTCGATTTGCCTACATTGGTATAACCGACGATAGCCACCCGCACCAGCCGGTCACGCTCTTTCCGGCGTGTAACGCTTTGTTTATCAACTTTTTCAAGTTTCTCTTTCAAAAAAGCAATCCGGTCTTTTACGATCCTTCTATCCGTTTCAAGTTCCGTCTCACCCGGTCCGCGCATCCCCACGCCAGCACCAGACTGACGACTTAAGTGCGTCCATAAACGCGTCAACCGAGGGTACATATATTGGTACTGCGCGAGCTCCACCTGCAATTTCGCCTGCGCAGTTTGTGCCCGCATCGCGAAAATCGCCAGGATCAGCAAGCTCCGGTCAATGACCTTGATATCCTTAAATGTTGCTTCCAGGTTCCGCACCTGCGAAGGCGTAAGATCATCATCATAAATAATCATATCCACCGGCTCGGCGGTGACGAATGTCAGGATTTCGTCCAGTTTTCCTTTTCCGGTATAAGTGCGTATATCGGCGCGTTCAAGGTTTTGGGTAAATGTTTTTACCGTTTCCACGCCGAGCGTAGTCGCCAGGAATGCCAGCTCGTCGAGGTATTCCTTCGTTTTTTCAATAGGTTGTTTTTGGGTACTTACAGCCACTAAAACCGCTTTTTCAGGCTGCGCAGCGGTAGAATACAGTTTTTTCTTATCAATCATGCAATGCTTGTTAATGTACCAAAATGGTAGAGTGGCAACGGTTTAGAAAACTCAAAAGTTCACCGCACCAATTTGTGAAATTACATTTACTTTTAATAAAACCATTTTTTTGTTTGATTCTTAAAAGACTGCTTTTGTATATTTGCGGAAATTTCAAAAGCCGATGCTGCTCTCTCACCTCGGACTACAAGCTTAGTCCGACGACCTTCCGGGTCATCTTATTAGTTCCTTTTTAGCAATCCAGTTACGGGTTGCGCAATTTCCTTTTATACAATTTTCAATATCATATCCCATGAAAAAGTGGTTTACACTGCTTCGTCAGGCCGTGCGCGGTTCCGAAGAAAGTTTTACCGAAGGCAGCATCAATCGTGCCATATTTTTACTATCAGTACCCATGATCCTCGAAATGGTCATGGAATCGCTCTTTGCGGTTGTCGACATATTTTTTGTTTCAAAAGTAAGTACGGAAGCCGTCGCGACCGTCGGGCTGACCGAGTCGGTGATTACCTTAATGTACTCAGTAGCAATTGGTTTGAGCACTGCGGCTACGGCAACTGTCGCCCGCCGGATCGGCGAGGGCAATCACACCCAGGCCAAGACCGCGATCGGTCAGGTCATTTTGATCTCACTTCTGATTTCGTCCGTCATCGCGGTGATCGGCGTAACATTTGCCAGCGACATTCTCAGGTTGATGGGTGCAGATGACAGTGTGATTAAAACCGGATCCAACTTTGCAAGGATCCAGTTTTTGAGCAGTCCGGTGGTGGTTTTACTCTACTCGCTGAGCGGTGCATTGCGTGGTGCTGGATCGGCGGCTACTGCCATGCGTTCGCTGATGATCGCCAATGGTTTCAACATGGTTTTGGGACCGCTTCTGATTTTCGGCGTAGGCCCTTTTCCTGAACTGGGCGTGACGGGCGCGGCAGTAGCCACGGCCATCGGGCGTTCGATAGGCGTTGGTTATCAGTTGTTTTCCTTGACCAAAGTAAACAAAATGCTCGCGCTTGCTTGGGAAGATCTTCGCCCGGATTCCGAAACCATCCGCAGTATCGTGAAGGTAGCGACCGGCGGGACCGTACAATTCCTGATCGGCTCCGCGAGCTGGATTTTCCTGACGCGTATCTTGTCAGGCTTCGGCAGCGATGTCGTGGCAGGTTACACCATCGCCATCCGGGTCATTATGTTCACCTTACTGCCGGCCTGGGGATTAGCCAATGCCGCAGCAACATTGGTTGGACAAAACCTCGGCGCCGGAAAACCGGAAAGAGCAGAAGCATCCGTCTGGAAATGTGCCAGTTATAATTTGATTTTCCTGCTTGGCTTATCCGTATTCATGTTCATCGGCGCCGAAAGTATTATCAGCTGGTTTAGCAGCATTCCAAAAGTGGTCGAAACCGGCAAAACCGCGCTGCGTGTACTGTGCATGGGTTATGGATTTTACGCCTATGGGATGGTGGTGATCCAATCGCTGAATGGTGCAGGAGATACCAAAACGCCGACGGTCCTGAACCTGATCTGTTTCTGGACAATCCAGATTCCGTCAGCATATTTACTGGCAGTAATACTGGAACTAGGCCCGATAGGCGTTTTTGCCGCCGTCCCGATTGCCGAATCGGCACTGGCGTTGCTGGGAATCTGGCGGTTCAGGGCTGGCGGGTGGAAGGCAGTGAAGGTGTGAGAGGCAATTCCCTCAACTTTTCTAACTTTACAACCATGAAAATCGAACAAATTTATACCGGCTGCCTGGCGCAAGGGGCTTATTTTATTGTTTCTGAAGGCGAGGCGGCGGTGATTGATCCTTTGCGGGAGGTGGAACCTTACATTCAGAAGGCGGCGAAGATCGGGGCGAAGATTAAGTATGTGTTTGAAACCCATTTTCATGCGGATTTTGTGTCCGGGCATTTGGATTTGTCCGAAAAAACCGGCGCGGAGATCATTTACGGCCCGAATGCGAAAACCGGTTTTAAGGCGCACATAGCTACGGATGGCGAGGAATTTCAGTTGGGAAATATTAAAATCAAGGCGCTGCATACGCCGGGGCATACATTGGAATCGACGAGCTATCTGCTGGTCGATTCCGATGGTAAGCCGAATGCGCTTTTTAGCGGGGATACTTTGTTCATCGGCGACGTCGGCCGGCCTGATCTGGCACAGAAATGTGACCTGACAATGGAAGACCTGGCTGGAATGTTATATGACAGTTTACGGTCGAAAATTATGACGCTGCCTGATAATGTGATCGTTTATCCGGCGCACGGTGCGGGCTCGGCCTGCGGTAAAAATATGAGTAAGGAAACTTCCGATACGCTGGGTAATCAGAAGCTTTTCAATTACGCTTTACGAGCGGATATGACCAAGGAAGAATTTGTGAAAGAAGTCACCGAGGGTTTGACCGAGCCCCCGCAATATTTCCCCGAAAATGTAAAAATGAACCGCGACGGTTATGAAAGCATCGACGACGTGCTGGAACGCGGCGATCAGGCGCTCTCGGCGGAAGCATTTGAGGCGAAAGCCAATAATTCTGGTGCTTTGCTGCTCGATACGCGAAAGGCCTCAGACTTTGCAAAAGGCTTTATTCCTAATTCTATCAACATTGGCATGGATGGCAGTTTCGCTCCGTGGGTCGGGGCGCTAATTCCGGATTTGAAACAAAACTTGCTGATTATTACCGATCCCGGAAAAGAAGAAGAAGTCATCACAAGGCTCGCCCGCGTCGGCTATGATCATACGATCGGTTTTTTAAATGGCGGTTTCGAAACCTGGGAAAAGGCTGGCAAAGAAATAGATCAGGTCGAATCTGTAAGTGCAGAGGCTTTTGCAGAGAGATTCAAATCTGGTCAACTGGAAGTCATCGACGTCCGAAAAGCCACAGAATTCGAAACCGGTCACATTCAAGGAGCCAAAAACCTGCCCCTCGACTACATCAACGACCTGATGCCCGAATTTCCAAAAGACAAAACCCTCTACATCCAATGCGCCGGCGGCTACCGCTCCATGATCGCCGCCTCCATCCTAAAATCACGCGGCATTGATGATGTCGTGAATATCGACGGAGGATTTGGAGCTGTTTCGAAGACTGCGGTGCCGGTTTCTTAGGTTTAGCAAATATTTAAGATAACTAGTCTCGCGCAGATCTGCGATAGTTTTATGGCAGAAGGCTTACCTATAACCCCTGACTATAACTTCTTCGAAATCAAATACAACTGCTCGTCGCCCAGCGAAAAAGGATCGGCTTCAAGGTTTGCAAATGTGCCCGTCACCTGCAAGCCTGCACATTCGAACATATAAGTAATCTCGGAAAGCGTGTAAATGTGCTGGCGTACCTGATGCGTGACTTTTTCACTGCCCGAAATAAATGTCTGCTCCGCTTCAATATACCCTTCCTCCGGCCGGTAATCGTTTTCGGCGAGGTACGTAATGTCATCTTTTACGGGCATCCAGTTTCTCGTCTGGAAGTTGGGCAAGATACTTTCCGCCAGATTTTCTGTATGAATCGCGAAATAACCGCCTGGTTTTAAAGCATTTGCTACTTGATTAATAAACTGCTGCATCTCCTTCCTTGGAAAAAAACTGAAACTATTCCCAAAGCAATATGCCGCGTCGAAAGCATTTTCCGGCAGGTTATAACCCAGTATATCCGCGCAAATCACATCAATGTTCAGATTCTCTGAATCAGCAGCATTGCTCAGTTCTTCACAATATTCTGACGAAATATCAATGCAGGTCACTGCACAGCCAGTCTCCGAAAGCGGGATCGCATGCCGCCCATACCCCGACAAAACATCCAGGACTTTGCTTCCTTCCCCGATTTCCAGCACATCCGCCAGAAAATCAACCTCATAATCCGTGTACTCTTCATCCTGGTGCAATTTCCAGGCGCGCTGCGGAAGTCCTTTAAAATAAGAATGGTACCAGGCCAAAATCGGGTGCGTTAAATGAGCCGCAAAAATAGTGAAAACCCGTCGCTACATCTTCATCAGCCCCGGAGTTATGCGCAGATACACCTGGCCGGAAAGCGGCGTTTTGCCATACTCGGATTTCAGGAGATCGTCGATCGCGTAAATCCCAACCTGCCCGCCAGCCTGTAAAATGGTGTTTTTGAATGTTAGCAGCTGCCTGTTCAACCCCAGCGAAAACTGGGATATCCGGAACGGATCTTCAACGATCACGTCTATAAACCTGAGACCCAGTTCCTCAACACTTTTCTGGACCCACTCATACCGGCCGTAAACTGACCATTTGTCAAGCTGTAAATTGGATTCGAGCAGCACCGAATTTTCCTTGTGATGGTCGCCTGAATTGTTCAGTCCCCAGGCAAGCGTGGAGGAAATCCATTTATTTTTTCCACCCAGCTGTGCCGAATGTTGCACGGAAGCCGTAGTCCGGTTCACATTTTCATCAGGCCGCAAACGCTCCGGACTTTTGATAAAACCCCTTGAAACCTGCATCGCCCAGTTGGCGGAAGGATTGAACAGCAGGCGGTAACTGTATGAATCAAAGCGCATTTTGTCAAAATTAAAGCGGTTTTCATCAGGCTCGCGACCCGTAAAAGATGAACCTTCCAGCTTGAATTTTCCATATCTGACGCCCGCAGTCACAACGCCAAAAGTAATGTGGGTTGCGTCCTGCCAGTGATGTCCCAAAACCGCATCCGGATTATTGAATGCCGACATCCGATGCATAAAAGCGGTCGGCCCCAGGGCAGGCTCGCCGGGGTAACCGGCATAAACCGTCAGGTCTATTTGATCATTAATCCTTTGGGTATAGGCGACGGACAGCTCAGAAACCAGATCGTGCGGGTGCTGACGATTGACCAGCGGGCTGCCTTTCCAGCTCTCGCCGGATTGGAACAACAGGGGATAACCCGCGCCGCCATCGGTAAGCCTGTCCAGTGAAACCATCGCCCGAATGTTTAGCAAACCATTTTTCCCGACCTGTCTTTGCGCCATGCCCATCAGCCAGTTAGGCGCACTGATTTTCGCAGAACTTCCCAGCAGGTTTTTGTTATTGAAGTTCTGCGAAGTATATCGGAGAAAAAGACTTCCATGCAGCATGTAATTCCACTTTTTGCCGTGCTTCATATAAGCATACATTGGCGTCGCGTCCGGCTGCCAGCCTGTGCCTGAGCCGTTTCGCGTCATAGGAAGGCTTAGGGAAAAACTATGCGTCATGTGCATGCCGGTATGCGCAGGACTTTTACCGTGATCCATGTGCTGCATATCTTCACCAGCTGCCTTTGTTTGAGGCATTTGGTGCATTTCATGATCGACAGAATCTTTGGCAGGTGCCGGATGATGCTCGTGCTGCGCGGCAACTTTGGTGAATGCAGTTGCAAGGGCGATCACGAAGGCCGCCCGGAGAAATGATGTCATGATGAAGTGTAATTTGTTTTTTAATGCTTCGCCGCCGATTTCCTGCAACATTCCGGCAGTTTATCGTGCGCTTTCTGATTGGCAATCAGCTCGTTCGCATCGTAGCCGGTATTGATGATCGTAGCCTTGATCGCCTCAGGAGTCGTTTTATTTGGGTTGTATTTAACCGTCACGACTTTATCTTTCAAATCCAGATTCGATTCCTTTACACCTTTTGAGAGGCCGAGGTTACGTTCGATGCGCTCTTTACACATCTCGCAGATCGCCGAAGTTTTGATTTTGACTTCCTTATCGTCACCGGCAAAGCTGCTGCTCATACCGATAAATAAAATAGCTAGAAGAGATAAGATGATATTTTTCACGATACTGATTTTTAAGTTATGTTAATGTGTATGTCCGGTAGAGTCGCCTTCCGTCATCGCTAGTTCCTGTAATTCCATCTTGCAAATCGGACATTTTCCCGCTTCTGCGTAAGTTTTGTCACCCTCACAATGCATCGGGCAGGCATATTTTTTCGCGCTTGCGGTGGTTGTCACGGTAGAGTCCGCCTTTTGTTCCGATTTGTCTCCGTTTCCTGAGCAGGCCGCTGCGAAAAGCATGAGCGAAGCCAAAACCAATTTGTTCATTTTGAAGGTTTTATACATGATAAAATAAAGTTTATGAAAAACTGCCGACCTTATCCAGTGCTTTTCTGGACATGTTATTTTTCTTAAAATCTCCCGGCGTCATCCCGGTCACTTTTTTGAACTGGTTACTCAAATGCGCAGTGCTGCTGTATGAAAGCCGCCAGGCCATTTCGCTCAATGTCAGTTCGTTGTATGACAGCCACTCTTTTACTTTTTCCACTTTCTGGGCGATGATATAATGCTCGATCGTCTGCCCGGTCTCCGACGAAAACAAATTGCTGAGATAAGAATATTCGTAACCGATTTTTTCTGACAGATAATCCGAAAAATTCATCTGGGCAGGCTTGTTGCCTTTCAGGTTCTGCACCTCCTCAATGATCAGCGTCTTAATGTTCTCCACAAGCGCAAGTCTTCGGTCATCCAGCAGTTCGAAACCATTGGTAATCAGCGCAGGTTTCACTTCTTTCAATTTTTCCGAATCAATATCTTCCACAGTCTCTACCTCACCCAGTTCCACCGATTTCAGCTGAATTCCCAAATTTTCCAGCTCCTCGCGGACCACTTTTTTGCAGCGGTCACACACCATATTTTTAATATATAACTTCATTTTCGGGTCCGATTTGACTTAGGGTTACCTGATAATTTTATAACGTATTCCGGCGTAAATCATTCGCCCAACCACCGGTCCCCAGGCCATCCCCGCATCGAAATGTTGCCCAAATGGCTCGCTGGCACCCATAATCGGGTTTTTCTGCCTGAAGTTTGCCAGGTTTTCGCCACCCAGGTACACATCCCATTTTGGAAAAGTCCGTGTGATCTGCGCATTGAAATTATAGAAAGCTGGCGACATGGTCGATGGCAAACTGGCTGGCGCGTGGTGATCGGCGACGGTGCCCATGTACGGAATCCGGCGTTTTCCGTTCCACTGCGTCGTGAAATCGAACTTCCATTTATCGTAGGGCAGGGCGTAACCGGCATTGAAAAGCACCCGGTCGCGGCTCACCATCATTCTCGGCAGCAACACATTCTCGTCCAGGTTATTACGCAATGTTTGTTTTACATCAAAAAGCCGGTAAGCCAGTTTTAGTTCAAATCTTTTGATAGGCGTAAGGTTCGTCTCGACCTGAAAACTGTTGGCATAAGCCTTGCCCGACAAGTTGTAAAATTGAATGTAACGCGGGTCTTCCAAATCTGCAACCAGCTGATTCTCAAAGTTTGTCCGATAAAAATCCGCGATCAGGTTACCTTTCATTTCACCAATGTTAAATTCCTGGGTCAGGCTCCCGCCGAAATTCCAGGAAACCTCGGGCCGGATACTTTCGCGGAACAAAACCGTCCTTGAACTGACCAGGTTACCATAATATTCCGCCAGCGGATTAGCCACCCTGAAACCCTTTCCTGCCGACGCCCGCAATGTGGTCTGGTCGGTCAGATTGTATTTCAAATGCAGCCGCGGCGTCCACTGCGTGCCGTACAAATTGTGAAAATCGACCCGGCCACCCGCTACGAGCACAAATTTATCAAGCGCATTGTAAGTGTATTCGAAAAATGCCCCCGGCACCGACTCGTTTCTTTTGAGTATAATGTTCCGGTAATGTTCATCATAATTATCGAGCAAATAACTCAAACCGGCTTTATAGGAATGATTTGTGTTACCGATAATCGATTGGTAAATCAGGTTTCCGTAAAGCGTTTTTTGCTTTCCATCGTAGTTATTTTGTCCAAAATAGGATTTGGAATCATGCAGCGAGGCATTCAAAATAAACCCTAAACCCTTATAAGGCTGGTCCGGAAAAAGTCGTGCGATTTTGGAGAAGAACTCATATCGGTTCACATTCGCGCCAAAACCATAAGCTTGGGTGGAGCCTTTCATTTCTTTTACAAAATCCTTTTGTCCACCGAGCCGGTCTTCATGCAAGGCTTTTACACCAAACTGCGCCATCAGTTTTTCGCCCTGATATTTCCAGCGATTGAGCACATTGAACTGCGTATAAAGCGGCATATCCAGAAATCCGTCACCATTTTTATCCACCCGGTTTCGCAATGTACTGCTGTGCGTGAGCAGGCCGGTACTCCACTTTTTATTCAGCTGATGCGCGAGATTCAGGTTCACTTCCGCGCGGCCAAAATTGTTTATATACGTATTCAAGTATAACTTTTCACGCGTATCCGGCTTCTGCAATTCCACATTGATTTGCCCTGTCATCGACTCGTAGCCATTCACCACCGAACCCGCACCTTTGCCAATATCGATGGATTGAATCCAGGTTCCAGGAATAAAATTCAGTCCGAATGTGGATGCCAAGCCGCGGATCGCCGGGATATTTTCTGTGTTGGTTTGAATGTACGTGCCGCTCAATCCCAGCATTTGGATTTGCTTCGAGCCCGTCACGGCATCGCTATACGAGACGGAAACGGAGGCATTGGTTTCGAAACTTTCGGACAAGTTGCAGCAGGCGGCTTTTGCTAGCGCGCGGGTCGTGATCAGCTCGGTCTGGTGCGGATTCAGCCGGTCGATGGAGCTGGAACTACCCCGGACTGTCACTTCACCAAGTGTTTGATCGTTTTGTAAAACGATTTGTAGTTCACTTTCCGAGCCGATTTTCACGGTATCATTTCGAAAGCCTACAAAGCTGATGACCAGCAAATTGGACTGCGCCGATCTTGGAATATTGAATTTCCCTGCCGAATCGGAAGCCGTAGCCTGCGAGGTGCCTGACCAGTAAATGTTGGCGCCGGTGATCGGTTTAAGATCTTTGGTGCCAGCTACCTGCCCGTTGACGGTCCCGGAAATGCGCTGCGCTGAAAGTGACAGGGAGCTCAAAATGAGAAATCCCCATGTCAGGTACTGCTTCATGATTTTTTTGATTCATTGAAAAAAGAGTCCGGAGTAAATCGGGTGATTTACTTCAAGTGTCTGTTAATCAATGAGATCAAATCAGGTAGGACTGGATAAAACAGCGCATACCTTTCCCATGAAACCGGGAAGAGAAGGATATGCCGGGAGAAAGTGACCTGGCGGATGGCAGTATCCACTCGGCATTAATAAATTGGTAGGATTTGACAGACCAGGGAATCAGATCGGCGAAAACCTTGATGAATGCTGCATTGAAATGTGCGCCGGAGGACACGACTTCCAGCTTTTCAAACTTCTGGTTTTCCTTGCAGCAGGCGGTTTTTTTGAAGAATGTGCCTTTCGATTCTTTCAGTTCTCTTGCTTTGGCGCAGCAGGAAGACATTTTTTTAGTGCCGGATGCCTCTTTGCTTTCCTGCGCAAACTGGACCGATTTCCCCCTGAACATGCACTCATGCTCGATAAACGCAAATCCGGTGCTGCTGAGCAGGACCAGGAGCGCCATAGAGACGGTGATGAGTTGGTGAAACCGGTTTTCCATAATGCAAAGTTAAAAGATCAGGCTATTTCTTCGGCCAGATATCCGGCCTTTTTCAAAATTCCGGCGATTTCATCTGCAGAGCGACTGGTCTCTACTTCCAATGTTCTCTGCGGGCTCAGCAAGTCCACCTGCCAAGTTTCGATCGCCTTATCATCATTTAAAAAGGGCGTTACCGTCGCCACACAGGCATTACATTTGATATTGGTCTTAAACTTCAAAGTTTCCATTGCTAAAAGATGCAGCTTGCCGCCGCAATTAAATTAGGTTACAAATATCGCCATCAAAACCCGGAGGAATATTACAGAATTCCGGAAATGAGTTACAGAGTTTTTGGTTCAACATTACAATTTCGCACTTTTTAACCGCAAACTATTTGCTACTACCGACACTGAGCTCAGCGCCATCGCGCCGCCCGCGATCATCGGATCAAGTAAAAATCCGTTGATTGGATACAGAATACCAGCGGCCACGGGAATGCCGATCAAGTTGTAAATAAATGCCCAGAAGAGGTTCTGCCGAATAGTTTTGACGGTTTTTCGGGACAAATTCAATGCTCGTGGCAATGCCAACAAGTCGGAGGTAATCAGCGTAATCTTGGCCACATTCATGGCAATGTCCGAGCCTTTCCCCATCGCAATGCTGACGTCAGCTTGAACCAGCGCCTGCGAATCGTTAATTCCGTCACCCACCATCGCCACGGTTTTTCCCTCGCTTTGCAGTTTTTTAATAAAATCCATCTTGCCCGCAGGCTTCACTTCCGCCTGAAACGATGGAATGCCAACTTCTTGCGCGACGGCAGCGGCAGTTTGCGCATTATCCCCAGTTAATAAATGCACTTCAATTCCCTGTTTTTTCAATTTCAATACTGCCTCAGCCGAGCCGGGTTTGAGCTGATCAGCAATCGCGGCAAGCGCGATTAATTTGTTGTCGGCTGCGATCAGGATGACTGTTTTTGCCTGTGCGCTCAGTTCTTTAAACCTGGATTGTAGATTTTCATTGATCAAGATCTGCGCATTTTCCAGAAAACGATAAGTGCCTATTTTATAAATAACTCCGTCTATCTTTCCCTGGATACCACTGGCTGTAATGGATTCAAAATCAGTAACATTCAAGGGTTTTGAAGTCGAAATATAATTAACAATTGCGCCCGCCAGCGGATGCTCCGACCGGGATTCCAGTGCGCGGATCGCAGCGAAATGTCGCTCGTAATCAGTTGCTTCATCTGTCCAGATCCATTCGGTAACCCGGGGGCGACCTTCGGTTAATGTGCCGGTTTTGTCCAGCACGACGGTATCTACTTTATAAGCTTTTTCCAGACTTTCGGCATCGCGGATCAGCATATTATTTTCCGCACCTTTTCCCACGCCGACCATGATCGCGGTAGGCGTAGCGAGGCCCAGCGCACACGGACAGGCAATCACAAGCACCGAAACTGCGGCCAGCAAACTCTGCGTCACGGCATTTTCACCACCAAAAATCAGCCAGATCATGAATGTCAAAACTGCAATGCTGATCACCACGGGCACAAATATCCCGGCAATTTTATCGACCAATTTCTGCACCGGTGCCTTACTTCCCTGTGCCTCGCGCACGGTTTGAATGATCTGCGCCAGTACGGTATGCTTCCCTACTTTCTCGGCGATGAATGTAAAGCTGCCATTTTGGTTGATCGTCCCTGCAAAAACTGCATCGCCCGCGTTCTTTTCCGCCGGGATCGGCTCGCCGGTCATCAGGCTTTCGTCTACATTGGATTTGCCGCTTTTGACTTTTCCGTCAACCGGGATTTTCTCGCCGGCCCGAATGATGATTTCATCACCCAGCTGCACCTCCTTCACTTCCATTTCACTTTCCTGCCCATTTCTGAAAACGCGGACGGTTTTCGGTTGCAGGCCGATCAGTTTTTTCAGTGCGTCCGTCGTGCTGGTCTTGGCGCGCTCCTCCATCAGTTTTCCCAACAGAATAAAGAAAATAATGACGGCCGAAGCTTCGAAATAAACATGCGGATGCAAGCCGCGCGCGTGCCAGAATGCAGGAAAAAAGGTATTGAATGTGCTGAAGAGAAACGCGACGCCAGTACTCAGCGCCACCAGCGTATCCATATTCGCTTTGCCGTTTTTAGCTTGTTTCCAGGCATTTACAAAAAAATCTTTTCCAAAAATAGCCAGGACGGGTAATGTCAAAACCAGCATGATGTGGTTGACATAAGGAAAAGAATTCATGAAAAACATGCCGATGATCACCACCGGAACAGTAAGTATCCCTGCCCAAATCACCTTGTTTTTAAGCGCCTCGTAATGTTCCCGCTGAATTTGTTCCTGCTCCTGCGCCGCCAATGTTTCGTCTTCTTCGACGATCAATCCGTAACCAATGCTTTGCAGCACTTCGTCCATTTTGTGGAGGTCAGTAACCTTTGGGTCAAAGTCTACCTGCACAGATTGGTTGGCATAATTTACCGCCGCCTCGATCACACCCGGCGAGTGTTTCAGCATGGATTCCACGCTCACGGCACACGCCGCGCAGGACATGCCGGTGACCGGTATTGTGGTTTTATATTTATCAAGAGTCGATTGCATTTTTTCAAAATTTATCCTGCAAAGTTACCTCCGCAAGCCGCCGGAGGCATTACAGAATTATGGCTGCGGATTGCAAGATTCGCCGCGCCGAGCATATTCTGGCCGAAACAGCATTAAATAACCTTCCTGCCGACCTTTCCAGAAAGTAACAGAACATTATCAACTGACATTATGAAAAAACTATCGCTGCTGGCAGCATTGTGCATTCTTTCCGTAGTTATGGTTTCTTTTCAGGACAAAACCATCCCGTTTTACGTCGGGACGGGGGATAAAGGGGCTGGTTCGTCTATTTCGCTTTGCGAGCTCAATCTCTCCACCGGGCAGATTACGCTGGTGGACACATTCAACAATTGCATGGCGCCAGGGTACGTGGCGGTAGCTCCCAACAAAAAGAATTTGTACGCAATTTCGAGCGACAATAAGGTCTCGGCTTTTTCAATTGGCGGTGATAAAAAGCTGACTTATCTCAACAGCCAGCCTTCGGAGGGGACGGGGCCTTGCCATGTTTCGGTGGATCCTTCCGGGAAAATGATTTTTGTCTCGAATTATGGCGGGGGCGCATTTGCCGCTTATACCTTGCAGGCCGACGGAAAAATTGCGCCCGCAACCTACAAGGAACAGTACACCGGAAAAGGGCCGAATGAAAAACGCCAGGAAAAAGCGCACGCCCATTTTGCGACGGCAAGTCCTGACGGTAAGTATGTATACGTGACCGATTTGGGCAGTGACAAAGTGATGAATTATGTTTTGGATGCGAAAAACGGCAAGTTGACGCCGAATCCTGCGCAGCCATTTTTCTCAGGAAAACCAGGTGCCGGACCGCGACATCTCATCATTCATCCTTCCGGAAAATCGTTGTTTTTGCTTAATGAACTCGAAGCGTCGCTGACTTCCTGCACGATTGGAAAAAACGGGGTGATCACTGCTGTGAAAACTTATCCGACCATTCCGGCTGATTATAATGGGCCAACCAATACCAGCGCAGCCATTCACTTGCATCCGAATGGCAAGTTCGTCTATGTTTCAAACCGGGGGCATAACTCGATCAGCGGGTTTAAAATTTTACCCAATGGTGAGCTGGAAATGATTGATCAGCAGACTAAATCGATTTCCACGCCGCGGGATTTTAACATTGATCCAAGCGGGAAATATATGGTTGTAGCTAATCAATCGACGGATAATCTGGTCGTTTATGACGTGGATGCGGCTACCGGGAAATTTGCTTTTAAGGCAGAAAGTATTGGGGTTAAGGCGCCGATTTGTGTGGCGTTTTTGTAGCTACAACTTTCTGGCCATTTTGTTTTGGTAGTAATTCAAAAAGTCGTCGAGCTGCTCTACGGGCATTTTGCGGGCGATGATCTTTTTGTTTTTATCCAGAACGTAAATGGTAGGAGTGGTTACAACGTCAAATTTTCTATTGAAATCAATCTGTTGCAGGGCGTCGAAGCCGTTTGTCATTTCTTCCAGGTGGTAAGTTTTGATAAACGACTTCCACTCCTCCATGTTATGCTCGGTCGAAATCGTCATCACCTTTACGCCATTTGCCTTATTTTTATCGTAGAATGCTTTGAGCTGAGGCGATGCTTCCTTACAATGTCCGCAGGTTGGAGCGAAGAAGAAAAGTATGGTATAATTGCCCTGGATGGTCTGCACGCTCACTTTTTTGCCGGTCGGGTCAGTTAATGTCAATGCTGGGAATGTTTTGTTTACCAAGAGATCTTTCATGGTATTCACTTTTTCTGCGACACGTTTTTTTGTCTCCGCTGCAATGTCCATTTCGCCCGACAGGTAATATTTGGTGGCCATGTGCACCCAAACTGCTTCCGTACCCACGGTTTTTGGGTTTTCGTATTGGTTGGTAATGTAGTATACCAGCCAGTTTTTGATTTCTTTATTAGCCGAAACCTTTTTTACCATATAGTCCGCGTCTTTAATCAGCGAATCAGGCGTTTGCACGACCAGGTTTTTGAAATACCGCTCCATTTTAGGCTCTATAAACGGCGTATTGGCGATGCGGGCGTCCGCGAAATCGAAATTGTCCCAGTAATGTGCTTTGTAGTAATTGAAAACCCAGATCGAATCCGTTTTACCATTCGCCAGTTTTGGCGCAGCAGGGATATCCGGGTCGGCCGACATTTTCAAAAGCTTTACCGTAAAGCTGTCGGCATTATCTTTCAGCATTTTGGTGCGGTATGCGGCGAAACTGTCCTGGATGCTCTTCATTTTTGCTTTCGCCTCCGGGCTTTTGTCCTTGCTCAATTGTTCCAGCTGCACCGAGCCTTTCCTGAGCTCGCGCTGGTAATCATAAAAGAGTTCGTTTTCCTTTGAGCCGGTGAATTTGGTTTGGTTAATCGCATCTACGGTGTCAGATTCCATCGAAAAGTTGGTCTCCTTGCCCGAATATACCACCTCGATCCACCGCCGGTTTCCTGGAAAAAGGATCACGTACAACCCACCCGGAAGCGGCGTTTTTCCCTCAAAAACCATTTTACCATTTGCGTCAGCCTTCGCTGTATCCTTCGGAACAAACTGCGCATTGCTGCGGCTGAAATGTCCGAGTACCAGCGACGAATCGCGGATTCCCTTGATCGTAGCCTCGATACGATAGCCTTGCGAATGTGCTTTTGAAAAAATGATGAAAGTGAAAATCAGCGCAAAAATGGAAGTGTGGGTATATCTGTTCATCGGGTAAGGCGGTTTGCTTATGAATCGTTTATTTAATTACTTCAAGAATCAAAGGCACAAAATTAGTTTCAAAACGACAACTTCTGTCAGCTTCTTATCTAAATGTTTTACTTTCTCTCCAAGGCCATTGACTTTCTGGTGATGCCACTAAGCATTATCCTGTTGTTGCTGGCTTACACACTGATGGTCAAAGACAACCATAAACGCAAGCAGCTTGTTACGCTGGTTTTGGTGCTCCTACTGCTGATTTCCAATTCTTACCTGGTTTTAAAAGCGTTCAACTGGTGGGAGCCGCGGCTTGTTAATATTAACAGTCTGGAAAATACTTACGACGTGGGGATCTTATTATCCGGCGGCCTGATCGCTTCCAACAAACCCGACGCCGAGCAGACTTTTTTGGGAACCCACGGGGACAGGGTTCTGCAAACATTTCAATTATACAAAGCCGGAAAAATCAGAAAAATCCTGATCACAGGAGCCAGTCAGGAATATTTAAAAAAAGGTCGGGGAGAGACGAAAGTGGCGGCCGAGCTACTGGTAAAGTGGGGGGTGAAGGCCAGTGATATTGTTTTTGAAGAAAAGGCCAGAAATACGCGGGAGAATGCTTTGTTTTCGGCGAAGATCATTAAAAAGTATTTTCCGGGAGGCAGGTATCTACTGATCACTTCTGCTTTCCACATCAGAAGGTCGGCGGGTTGTTTTGATAAAGTTGGTATCAAAACAGATACTTTCCCGTCCGACTTTTATGGAGGCTACAATGCGTTAACCTTCAAGAATGCGTTTCATCCGAACCCTGGTGCACTGGCCGATTTTAGTGCCCTGTGGCACGAGGTGATCGGGTTTATTGTATATAAAATGATGGGTTTTTGCTGAGCAAACTACTACACGCTCAGGATTTTCACCATTCTCAATAAATCTTCATTTATAGGTTTCGGCAGACGGATCGTGTCTTCGAAAGGTGTGTAAACCAGGTCGTTATTGATAATCCCTGCCATCACATTCTTATGTCCGCCAATCAAGCCTTCCAAAGCGCCCAATCCCAGGCGGCTAGCCAGGATGCGGTCATACGCCGAAGGAGGTCCGCCGCGCTGGGTGTGTCCCAATGTGGTCACCCGGATGTCGGCATTTTCGTCAACCTGTACTTTGATTTTATCAGCTACTTCCTGCGCGCTGCCTTCTTCGTCGCCTTCTGCTACGATAATGATAGACGATGATTTGGAGCGGCTCCATCCCTGTTTCAATGTTTCAACTACTTCCGAGATCGGAGTCAAAACTTCGGGAACCATTACCAATTCAGCGCCTCCTGCAATTCCGGATTGTACAGCAATGTACCCCGAGTCGCGGCCCATTACTTCGATAAAGAAAATCCGGTCATGCGAGCTGGCCGTGTCACGGATCCTGTCGATCGCGTCAAGGGCGGTATTTACTGCGGTATCAAATCCGATGGTGTAATCTGTTCCGTACAAATCGTTGTCGATCGTTCCCGGTGCGCCTACGGTCGGTATACCATATTCGTTACCAAAAATCATCGCGCCGGTGAATGTTCCGTTCCCGCCAATCGCCACCAGTCCTTCTATCCCCAAGTCAACCAGATTGTTATATGCCTTTTTTCTCCCCTCGGGAGTCATGAATTCCTTGCTTCTTGCAGATTTGAGAATGGTACCGCCTCTTTGCACTATATTACTCACCGAGTGCGACTCCATTTTGTATACGTCACCGGCAATCATTCCACTATATCCTCTTCTGATTCCAAAAACTTCAATACCATGGTAGACAGCTCCACGTACGACCGCCCTGATACAAGCGTTCATACCAGGGGCGTCCCCTCCTGAGGTAAAAACTCCAATTCTTTTCATTTAATTTCGGGTTATTTCTAAGCTAGCTTTGTGTTATTGCACTGAAACCTTAAAGGCACAATTTCCGCAAATTTATCGGGTATTTCCTTAAATTATATCTCCAAATTCTTAATTATGTTAAAAAAATGCGGAAAGAAGAATCGTTTTTAACGCCTCAAACATATACCAATACTTATATATTTGCGCCGGTTAATAGAAATTTAATATGCGCATAAAATATTTCGACGCGGGAGGTAATGTTTAAAAAATCATATTTTTAACCACTTAGTTTATACCTGCTATTTTTCTCTTAAACCTACCTGGCAGCTTAAAAGTCTTAAAATGAAAAATCTGTTTTCCTGGCAACGCGCCTGGCCCCACCTCATTGCCGTCATTGGTTTCATAATCCTTTCCTTCATGTACGTTTCGCCGGTTTTACAAGGAAAAAAACTGGTTGCCACCGACGACATTCAAGCCAAAAACGCAGCACGCGAAGTGCTCGATTATCATAAAAAAACAGGTGAATGGTCGTCCTGGACCAACAGTATGTTTGGCGGGATGCCTGCCTACCTCGTAGCCGCCGATTATCCAACCAGCATTTCCACCAAGCTCGGTCAGGGTATCAATAAAATTCTCCCCGCGCCAGCCAATTATTTCCTGATCGGTATGGTGAGCGCATACATTCTCTTTCTGGTTTTGGGGGCAAATATCTGGCTCGCAGCCATCGGGGCGGTGGCTTTCGCATTTTCCGGCTTTAATGTGATCAACCTCGAAGCCGGGCACGTCTCGCAGGTGATCGCCATCATGTATGCGCCTGGCGTGATCGCGGGTGTGATCCTCGCTTTCCGTAAACATTGGCTTGCCGGTGCGGCGCTAACTGGACTTTTTCTTTCGCTCGAATTATACGCCAACCACGTGCAGATCACTTATTATCTGGGCCTGGGCATTGTGGTGCTGGTGATCATTGAGAGTATTTCTTATATCAAAAAGGGGTTGGTGAAAGAACTGACGCTGGTTTTGGCCGGGCTGGCTTTTGCGGCCACAGTCGCCGTAGGCACGCACACCACCCGACTTTGGAATGCTTATGATTACACCAAAGAAACCATACGCGGTAAGTCGGAGCTGACGGCGAAAGACAAAACGCAACCCGTAGCGGAAGGCGACGGGTTGGGCAAGGATTATGCATTTACATATAGTTTTGGTTTTGGTGAACTGCTGACATTGATCATTCCAAACGCTTATGGCGGAGCATCTTACGGCCCACTTTCCACGAGTTCCGAAACCTATAAAACATTCACCAGCCGGGGCGTCGACCCGAATGCTGCGCAGAACATTGTACAGCAAATGCCGCTCTACTGGGGCGACCAGCCAATCATGGGCGGGCCTAACTACATCAGTATCATTGTCTTTTTCCTTTTCATACTCGGTATTTTTATTGTAAAAAGTCCGGTGAAGAACTGGGCGGTGGCAGTGATCTTGCTCTATATCATGTGGGCGCTGGGCAAAAGTCTTGCAGGCATCAATTACCTGTTTTTCGACTATTTCCCGATGTTCAATAAATTCCGGGCGATGACGATGACGGTATCCCTAGCGCAGCTGCTCATGGTGCTGGTGGGCGTGATGGGACTTTCCACATTGATCCAGAAAAAAGTTACCTGGGAACAATTCCAGCGGCCATTTTTGATCACATTGGGCATCACCGGCGGTATTACCTTGCTCATGGCGCTGATGCCTTCCGTATTTTTCAGCTTCCGGGGCGCCAGTGATCCGATGGTCTTGGAGCAATTTGCGCAGCAAACCGAAAACAAAGAATTTGCTCAGCAGATACTGAATTCAATTATTCAGGACCGGGAAGACCTGATGAAAGGCGACGCCATCCGCGGGCTGATTTTCGTACTCCTGATCGCCGGGTTGCTGTGGCTGTGGATGAAAGACCGTGTAAAACCGGTGATATTTTATCCGGTGCTGCTTGTGCTCATCATCATTGATTTATTTGGCATTGATAAAAGGTACCTGAATAATGAAGATTTTGTGACCAACTATGTGGCCCAGGGGAATACGACGCCATCTGCGGCTGATGAAAAAATCCTGGCAGATACCGATCCCGATTTTCGGGTGTACGACGCCAGCGCAAGACAAGGCCCTTTTAACAGCGCCGATGCCTCTTATTTTCACAAATCGCTGGGCGGCTATCACGGTGCGAAAATGCGCCGGTACCAGGAACTGTTCGAGCACCAGCTAATGACCGAAAAGCCGAATTTTGAGGTAATCAATATGTTGAATACCAAATACTTCATCACCGGCGACCAGCAGGGAAATAAAGTGGCGCAACCCAATCCGCAGGCTTATGGCCATGCCTGGTTTGTGAAACATTATGAATTAGTAGCAAATGCGGATGCCGAAATGAAAGCTTTGGATTCGCTGAAACTCCGGGAATCGGCAGTAATCGACCAACGTTTTGCCGACAAGCTTAATGGACTGAAATTGCAGCCGGATTCTACGGATAAGATTAGTCTGGTTTCTTATAAACCAAACGAGCTGGTGTACGAGAGCAGCTCGAAGGCTGATGGACTGGCCGTATTTTCAGAAATATACTATAATGTGCATAATGAGTGGAAAGTGACGATCGACGGCAAGCCTGCCGATCTTTTGCGCGCCAATTATGTATTGCGTGCCCTGCGCGTCCCGGCCGGAAAACATACCATCAAATTCCGTTTCGATCCGGTTTCGGTAGCGACGGGAAGTAAAGTAGATTTGGTAAGTTCTATTTTGCTGCTGGGACTGATTGCAGGGGCAATATTTGTGGAAGTTAAAAATAAAAAAGCCTGAACATGACAGACAGAAGATATCCGATAGGGCCATTTGCCTACCAGGAAAATTATACGGCGGAAGAGCTCGCCGACCTGATCTCTATTATAGATTCGGCACCTGCGGCTTACCAGAGCCTGGTGCAGGACATTTCGGAAGAGGACCTGAAAAAAACTTATCGCGAAGGCAGCTGGACAGTCCACCAGCTGATCCATCACGTAGCGGACATTCACATGGTGCATTTTTTCAGGATGAAAAAGGCGCTGACCGAGCCGGATTACAAGGAAGTGGCGCTCATTAATATGGACGGCTGGGCACATACCCCGGACGCTTCGGTGATGCCGATCGCGGATTCTTTGCAGATTTTCCAAAATGTTGGAAACCGGTACG
The DNA here is from genome assembly GCF_005860805.1 of Dyadobacter luticola. Lineage (GTDB taxonomy): Bacteria > Bacteroidota > Bacteroidia > Cytophagales > Spirosomataceae > Dyadobacter > Dyadobacter luticola. The sequence goes on from NZ_VCEJ01000005.1 coordinate 187,115, forward strand.
TTTATCTTGCCAAAGGCCTCACGCCCGAGCAGCTGAACATTGCCCAATTTCACCCGGTCCGCAAAATTCTGCTTTCTCAAAAACACGCCATCGCCATGTCGGCCTGGCACGTGCAGCATCATTATGCGCACATTGAGCTGGCACTGGGGCTTCTTGAATAATGTTCAGTCGTATGAAAAAATGTTTCTTCGCTTTTCTTCTGGCCTTTTTGGTCGCGGGACAAGTCTTTTCACAAAAGAAATTATCGGTCGTTTTCATCGGTAACAGCATTACTCAGGGCAAAGGTGGCGACAATGGTCTTCCGCCACCGACGCATGCAGTTAATTATCTCAAAGCACAAAAAGGCGTAGACGACGTGCTCTTCGCCAACATCGGCAGAAGCGGCTCCACCACCGTTGACTGGCTTCCCGGAAGCGGAAAATACGCGCCGCTCATCTCCGGCGCAGCCGACAGTCTCTTCCAGAAAAAAGACCATCAGCTGGTTTTTTCCATCAAACTTGGCACCAACGACAGCGCCATCGAAGGCCCGAACGGTGCGCCGGTTTCAAAAGAAAATTATAAGAAGAATGTGCAGACGATCATCAATGATCTGCTTACCAAATATCCTAGCTGCAAGGTAGTTGTCCACCACCCGATCTGGTACAGTACCAACACCTACAACCGCTCCAAATACCTCGCCGAAGGCCTCGCCAGACTAGAAAGCTACATCCCCGAACTCGACGCCCTGATCTCCGAATACAGCAAATTCAATCCCGGACAAGTGTTCAAAGGCGACACCAAGGCATTTAAATACTTCAAAAAACACGCAAAAGAACTCTTCAAGCCAGAAAATGGGCAGGCTGGTGTGTTTTATCTGCATCCGAATGAAGAAGGGGTAGGGGTACTTGGGAAATATTGGGGGAAGGCGATTGCGAAGCGGGTTTTGTAGGATCATATGCTCCGCAAATTTGCGGAGATTAACCTACTTATTCTCCGCATCCGGATCATAAGCCACAAATAAATGGATCCAGATTGACCTTCCCAGCCTGATAATGATGGGTTGCAGCAGGAAAAGTATGATGGCCAATGTTACGAAGAACCAGTTCATTTCCATTTTAAAATAAACCAGGAGCAGCAGCGAGATCAGCGCCATGAGGATGATGACGATCGGGAAGCTGGTCCATAATGCGCCGATGTAGAAGCCAGGTTCGATTTTGAAATCCTGGTGACAGACGGGGCAGTGGTCTGGCATGTCGAGGCCACCTTTAAAAGCGTAGGGATTTCGGCTTGTGAAAAGTCGTCCCTTCCGGCATTTTGGACAGGTGCAGCGGAGAATGCTGGCTACTTTTGACATACTACCAAAAAGATTTCAGAGATCATTTCCGGACAGGTTTTAATCCCCGCATGGCTTTTAAGCCGATGGATGCGGGGGCATTTGTGGGTATATCCAGCAGCTTGGTAATCATTTCAGGCTCAATATATTTCTGCTTTCCGGTAATGTAGCGCTCAGTGATGAAGCTTTCCTCCCGCTCAAATGACACCGATGAAGTTCCTGCAAATTCCGACATATCGTACAGTTTTTTGTGCCAGAAAGCCTCGTCCAAATTACCGTTGAAATGATAATGATTTTCAAATCCATGATCAAATTTGAAATGGATCGGCTTACCAATGTTCGCCATCAGGCTTTCCGGCGTGCCGGTCAATGTGATTGGGATGTACGTTTTTTTATCGTGAATAAATCCGCCGTAGTTGTTTTTGATATGTTCCCGCATGTTCCGCGGCGCGTCGCCAACGAGGAGCACGTCCACAAGCAGAATCAGCTTTGCCTCGTGAAACTGTGTTAAATTTTCAATCAGTGGGAGTGTCGAGATGCGTATCATTCCTGTTCTTTCAATCAATAATTCGCGTCGGGGCAAATGAGTTCAATTGCACTTGACGGCACGATAGTTTATCATTACGGAGGATTTAAAACTATCAATAAGTGGAGTCAGATCAAAAAATGAATATGGTCAAAAAATACAGGTTTATCGCCCTACTGGGCGATGGCCGCGAGCGTTACAGCGATAAGGAACTGGATGCGGAATGGCCGACAGAGCCGATCGTGATCGATGCATTCGGTTTTTCGGACGTGTACAGGTATTCGGGCGTTGTTTTTCTGAATGAAGAATGGTTTGCCAAATATGATCACAACTGGCGCACCGATACTGCGAAAATCGACAAGCTGCTGGTTGATCTCATCAAATATTCGGTGAAAGACGGTTTGTCGGAAAACCTTTTGAAAATTAAAGATTACCTGCAATCTCCGCCGGAAACGCTGGAAGAAGCGGTTCAGATCTGGAAAGGGTTTTATGATCTGCCTTAAAAACGATTTGAAATAAGTAAGCCGTAGTTTCCTGATATTCAGGCAACTACGGCTTACTGGACTTGGTGCCTAGTGATTAACCATTTTCATGGCACCCTCGCTGTATCTTTCTCCGGTATTTGGGAATTTGGCCACAAGCGCGTCAATTTCTGCCAGGTCGGCCGCTGAAAGTTCGACGTCTATCGCTCCCGCGTTTTCTTCCAGGTATTTCCTCTTTTTTGTTCCCGGAATCGGGATAATGTCTTCACCCTGAGCCAATATCCAAGCCAGTGCAAGCTGTGCCGGTGTGCAGTTTTTGCCGGCTGCGATTTCGGCAAATCCATCAACCAGCTTCTTATTATTATCGGCAAACTCCTGCTGGTAGCGAGGCAATGTTTTTCTAAAATCCGTGTCCGTCAATGTTTCAACATTCAGCTGCGCAGTCACCAGCCCCCTCGCCAGCGGCGAATAAGGCACGAGCGAAATGCCCAGTTCATTGATCGTGTCGAGGATAATGCCTTCTACATCCCGCGTGATCAAAGAGTATTCACTTTGCAAAGCAGCAATCGGGTGCACAGCGTGCGCTTTGCGTATCGATGCCGCCGAAGCTTCGCTCAGGCCGAGGTACCTTACTTTCCCTTCTTTTACCAACTCCGCCATCGCGCCCACCATTTCCTCTACCGGCACATTCGGGTCCACCCGGTGCGCATAGTACAGGTCAATTGTTTCAATGTTCAGTCGGCGAAGGCTGTCTTCCACCGCGATTTTCATCCACGCGGGCGAGCCATCGAAATACGCTCCGGCAGAATTTCTTGGCGCATTTACATGGTCGCCGTATCTGAAACCAAATTTGGTAGCAATAAACACTTTGTCCCGGTTTGGTACCAACACTTTGGAAATCAGCTTTTCATTCTCACCGTTTGCATACATATCGGCGGTGTCCCAGAAGTTGATGCCCAGGTCGAGCGCCCGGTGCAATGTTGCAATACTTTCCGCGTCGTCAGTCGGGCCGTAAGCGAAACTCATGCCCATGCAGCCCAAACCAATGGCCGACAATTTTTCATTCGTAGTTCCCAGATTCCTGTATTTCATTTTCTTGACTGGCTGTTAGCTGGCAGCTTTTAGCGGTTAGCTATCGGCTTTTGGCTAATGTTAATGATCTGTTTGACACGACAAAATTAGCGCGCCAGCCTGCCCGGTGCTTTATAATTATCACACGGATCTTTATAAAAATCAAACAGCCCGGGTACGAGCGCCGCCTGGGGTAAGTCCGGTTTGTTTTTTAAAGAAAATGTTGAAATAAGCAGGATATTCGAAGCCCAGGCTGTATGCAATTTCTGAAACATTCCAGTTGGTATGGCTCAATAATGCTTGCGCTTCCTTGGTAATCCGCGCGGAAATGTGCTCGGTAGTCGTTTTACCCGTGATTTCCTTTACCGAGCGGTTCAAATGATTAGCATGTACCGAAAGACTTTTGGCAAAATCATTGGCGGTTTTCAGTCGCAATGCATTTTCCGGCGTGTCGATGGGAAATTGGCGTTCCAATAGTTCCATAAAAAGGCTGGTAATGCGGGCCGAGGCATTGATCTGTCTTTCAAATGTTTCGGCGGGCTGCATTTTCATCGCCTCGTGGATCACCAGATGCAGGTAATTGCGCAACATATCGTATTTGTGCGGATAGTCGCCTTCGATTTCTTCCATCATTTTGGTAAAAATCGCCGACAGGCTTTTCTGCTGATTCTCATCAACAAAAAACACAGGATTCGCGCCAATTTTAAACAGCGGCGAGTCTTGCAAAAAGTCCTTCCGCTCAGTCGGGTGCAGAAATGTTTCAGTAAAAAGCGAAAACCACCCCAGCTGCGACTCGGAAATCGCTTCCCAGGAATAAGGCACCATCGGATTGGAAAAAAGCAGCGCCGGACGGTCAATTTCAATCCATCTATCCGCATAATACAACTTTCCCGTACCGATAATGAAAGAAACTTTATAAAAATCCCTGCGGCTATACGGCGTTTTGCGGTAACAAGAATTCCGCTCAAAAACATTAAAATGCCCGACACCTGCATTATTCAGCGTCAGACCCGTCGGATTTGCGCTAGGCACCCGCTGATAAAATTCCGATATGCTCTCCGTATTTTTCATTTCGCTAAATTATAAAATTCAAACTTACTATGGCCCAGGGTTGAAACCCGGGGCTAGGAAATGTGACGTGCCGCTGGCACTTGCGTCTGGGATGTCGAGAAAAATGCCGGAGGCATGACCGATCTCTCTAGCCCAGGGTTTAAACCCTGGGAACCATGAAAATGTCAGGATTTAATTTTGGTTGGCACGAGCAGTTCCGTAACATCTACGTCCAGCAGAAATGCTATTTCTCGCAAGGTTTCAATAGTTGGCTGTGACTTGTTGTTGCAGTAGTTGGTGACAACAACGTAACTTTTTCCAAGCTTTTCAGCCAGCCAGGCCTGTTTTCTTCCCTGTTCGTTGAGAACTTCTTTTATTCTATTCATTTGGGGAATTGACATTGATATCTGGCTAATCCTTGGCGCTGGCTAAGTCAAAGTTTAGAAAAAAAACCCCCGCGACAAAATCAGAATTTGCAATGTGATTTTTTATATTAAAATTTAATATACATTTTTGTATGAACTTTTAACTTTAACAACCATGAAATACACAAAAGCAGATCTCGAAGAACTCGTCTTACTCCAACTGGCCAATCTCGAAGCAATGAACGAACTGGTAAATACAATGCGTCGCCAGAACTCCCTGATCGAAAAAGCCAACATTGCGCTGAAAGATGACATTGAAAAATTCAGGAAAAAGCAATACATATTCGCCGCCAGAAAACGCACCCGCAAAGCCCGCCCGGCGACAGAAGCCCTCAAACCCTTATAACCCAAGGTTTCAAACTAAGAGCCGACGCGGTAATTGGACTACAAAAAATGTTCTAAATCGGATCAGTCAAATAGTCCTGTTTGGCAATAGATTCGCTTTTTAGAAATAGAAGTGCGTTACCATGTCAAAAAGAAATCCATCCAATACAATCGATCCTGGCAATTACAATGCGATCAAACACTTGGAAAAAGTTATGTCTGAAAGTGGCTTGGATAAGCTGCATTACAAGCTGATCAAAATCCGCGCTTCTCAAATCAACGGTTGCGCATACTGCCTCAATATGCACATTCGTGAAGCATTGAAGCTGGGGATGAATGATCAAAAGTTGCATCTAGTGAGCGTCTGGCGCGAAACGCAACTTTTCACCGAAGAAGAAAAAGCCATCCTCGCCCTGACAGAAGAAGTTACCCTCATCGCCAATCACGGCGTGAGCGATAAAGTGTACGATAATGCGGTGGAAATTCTCGGCAAAGCCTACACAAATATTGTCATCCTGGGCATCATCACCATCAACGCTTGGAACCGGATTGCGATCACGGATCAGCTATTACCGAACTAGTTAGTACTCTAGTCGGCATTTATCAGGGCGTTATTGTCCCAGCTTTTCGTATTTTGTGCTCTGATTCGTGCGGCAACTCGGTCGTACATCGCAAATCAAAAAACAGCACTTCGAATGCAGGAAGACATTCTTTTACAGATCAGCAATAAATTAAAAGAGGTAAGGAAAAATAAAGGAGTTACCCTGCAGGAAATTGCGGATGAGGCAGGGGTTACCAAAAGCCTGGTTTCGCAGATTGAAAATAGCCGCACAATTCCTTCCCTACCTGTCATGCTGGGGCTGATCAAGGCGCTGGATATCGATTTGAATGTTTTTTTTAAGGACATTATCTCGTCCGCGTCGGGTGAAAATGTGCTGATCCGCCGCAAAGAAGAATACCAGCCTTTTACGAAGGAAAATGCCAAAGGCTTTTATTATCAGCGCATTTTCAGTAAACAATTTAAAGATAACCACATCGACGTGGTGCTCCTGCGACTGGAAAAAGACGCCAAACGCCCTATGGTGCGGACCAATGCATTCGAGTTCAAATATGTGTTGCAAGGCTCGGTCGAATACACGGTTGGGAAGAATAAATATGTGCTGAACCAGGGCGATTCCATGTTTTTCGATGCGAATGAACTCCATAATCCCAAATGCATCGACGGCGATGAAGTACTGCTGCTCGTCATCTACTTTTTTAACGAAGCGCAGTAAAGGTTTTAAGATTTACTATTCCGTAAAAAACTTTACAAAAGTTTAATATTAATTAACATTTGGATAATGCTATATAGGGCATTAGGCTCTATATTTGCCACATACACTGTATTTCTCTATCGTGTGTTCAGTATTAGTTCACCAATTATTTTTAGACAATGTCCATAGAACTTGTTGTTTTTGATATGGCCGGAACCACCGTCAAGGATAAAAACTTTGTCGGAATTGCGTTTCAGGAAGCCATGAAATCGCAGGGGTACGATATCGCAATAGAAGATGTTAACCCTTTGATGGGATATGAGAAGCCGCTGGCTATCAAGATGATGCTTGAAAGATTTGAGGCTGATAAATCGAAAATCACGGAAGATCTGATCCATGTGATCCATACGCATTTTGTAAATGGTATGATTGAATTTTACAAAACGACCACCGAAATCGGTCCGCTGCCCAATGTGGAGGAAACGTTTGCTACGCTCCGTGCGGAGGGAATCAAGATTGGATTGAACACCGGTTTTTCACGTGATATTGCGGATGTGATCATTCAGCGTCTCGGCTGGGAAGATAAAATCGATACCATGGTCGCCAGCGACGAAGTGCCGGCAGGCCGTCCATATCCTGATATGATCCGCAAAATCATGGCCGAATTGAACATTGATTCTCCTGAAAAAGTAGCGAAAGTAGGCGATACCGAAGTGGATGTAAATGAGGGAATCAACGCCGGCTGCAAATACATTATCGGCATTACAACCGGCGCTTTTACCCGTGAAGAGCTGCTTCCATACAAGCCGACCCACATTATCGACGACATTGCAGACGTATTGGGCATTATTTCTTCAAGTCAGGTTTTTGAAGCCCACAAATAATTTACGGGTTCATCTAAATATCATTTGAATGAGCAGATCAGCCATCGTTATTGGAGCGGGAATTGTCGGGCTTGCCACTGCAAGAGCCTTGGGTACAAGAGGTTACCAGGTAACTGTGATTGAAAGGTCTTCCAAAGCCGTCGGTGCGTCCATCCGAAATTTCGGGATGGTGTGGCCGATCGGGCAGCCGGAAGGTAAGTTATATGAGCGTGCACTACACGCCAAAAGTATCTGGAAAGAAACGCTTGCGGGCGCCAAATGCTGGTCTTACGAAGGCGGCAGCCTGCACATGGCGTATCAGCAGGACGAATTTGAAGTTTTACAACAGTTTGCAGAAGTGAGCGGCTATCGTCCGGTGAGCATTTTGAATGCTGCTGAAACACTCGAAAAATCTCCGGCTGTAAATGGTAACCAGCTACTTGGCTCGCTTTATTCTGCCGACGAAATGATTGTCGATCCGCGGGAAGCCATCGCTGCGATTCCGGGTTATTTGTCCCAAAGTCTGGGCGTGAATTTCATCTGGGATACTGCTATCTCGGAAGTGAATTATCCGAATGTTTCCTCCGGCTCGAAAACCTGGTCGGCCGACGAAATATATGTGTGCAGTGGGCAGGATTTTGAAACGCTTTACCCTGAGCAATTTTCAGCTGCGCCTATCACTAAATGTAAACTGCAAATGCTGCGTCTGGAAGCGCAGCCCGATAACTGGAAAATCGGTCCCGCTCTTTGTGGCGGGCTATCATTAATACATTACCACGGTTTCAAAGCCGCCGCGTCGCTGCCCGGATTGAAAGCCCGGTACGAAAGCGAATATGCGGAATATCTGAAATGGGGCATCCACGTGATGGCTTCCCAAAACGGCCTGGGCGAGATCACAGTCGGCGATTCCCACGAATATGCGCTCACATTTGATCCTTTCGACAGGGAATTTATCAATAAAATGATCCTCGATTACCTGGATACATTCGCGCAATTTAAGTCGCCGAAAGTTTTCCAGACTTGGCACGGGATCTATCCGAAGATGACAAATGGTGCCACCGAAATTGTCCTGAGACCCGAAAGCGGCGTGACGATCATCAACGGCCTGGGCGGAAACGGAATGACCTTATCCTTCGGCCTCTGCGACGAAGTTGTAGCTGGCACTTATAGCTGATTTTTGCTAAGAATACGCAACATTCCTAAATTCTTAACCCATTAATTCTTAAACCCTTATCCTGTAATTTATGCTGTCCCGCCCAATATGCCTGCTCACATTGGCAGCGATCTCACTGTGGTCTTGCGGAAAAAAATCAGACGACAAGCCAGCTGGCATCGAGCACGTCATTGTGATCGGGATCGATGGGCTGAGTCCCGACGGCATAAAAAAAGCGGAAACGCCGGTGCTGGATGATATGATCGCGAATGGTAGCGTGAAGTGGAATGTGCGGACCGTACTGACGTCTTCGAGCAGCCAAAACTGGGCATCGATGATCATGGGCGCGGGGCCTGAGCAGCATGGCGTGATCAATAATGATTGGGAAATGGACGATCACACATTGCCTCCGATTGTCAACGAATCCGACGGACGTTTTCCAACCATTTTCAGCGTTCTTCACAAAGCCAAGCCCGAGGTCGAAATCGGCGTAGTGTATCATTGGGAAGGCTTTGGCAGGTTATTTCAAAAAAATGCGGTCAATTACGACAAGCGTCTTTCCACGGAAGATTCTACGGCTACCGATTTTATCAATTATATCAAAACCAAAAAACCGGCGCTCGGATTCGTGCATTTTGACCACGTAGATCATGCGGGCCATCATGGCGGGCACGGTTCCGAAGAATATTACAAATCTGTTACAAAAGCCGATTCGTTGATCGGTAAAATCCTGGCAGGGATTAAAGATGCTGGAATCATGGACAAAACGCTTGTGATTATCTGGGCGGACCACGGCGGGATAGGGTATGGTCATGGTGGCGCCACACCGCAGGAGGCAGAAATTGCCGGGATTTTTTATGGTAAGGATATCAAAAAAGGCTATAAGATCGAGCAGCAAGTTTATACGTATGATCTGGCGTCGACGATGGCTTTTGCGCTCGGTATTCAGCAGCCTTATGCCTGGATCGGCCGGCCGGTGAAAGCAGCATTTGAAGGATATCAAGAACCTGAAAATCTCTGGCTGGGTGAAAAAGCCGTAGACGCGCCGATAATTTTTCCGGAACGAAAACTTTATCAACAAGCTGGTGGCCTGTACATTGACCAGGTTCCGACTGTCAAAATCGAGTCGAAAGTCGAGAAAGGTACGATCCGATATACCACCGACGGGACAGATCCGGGTAGCAAGTCGCCGGTTTATAAAAAGCCTTTTACATTGGAAAAAACCGCAGTAGTAAAAGCCCGCGCATTTGATGAAAAAGGAAATCCGAGTATGTTGTCCAATGCTTATTTCCGGGTTGCAAAATCGGGACAAGGCAATGGTTTGACGGCGACTTTCTATCAGGGAAATGATCTGACAAAGCTGCCCGATTTTTCCAAAATGAAAAAAGGCGCTTCCTGGATAAGTCCGGAATTTGGGCTGGTGCGGGATGATATTAATAAGCTGCTCTCTGGAAATGAGAGCTTTGCCGTCAGATTTGAAGGTTTTATACAGATAGACCAACCTGGAAAATACCTTTTTACGACACAATCCGACGACGGCAGCAAGTTGTTTGTAGATGGAAAAGAAGTAGTAGATAACGATGGAAATCACGGCGTGCAGGAAGAAACCGGCACGGTTGAGCTCACGGCCGGGAAGCATCCGATCCGTGTGGAATATTATAATAATGGCGGCGGTTTTTGGCTGGATGCTTTTTATAAAGGTCCGGGCGTAGCGAAACAATTGATCCCTGCCGATAAACTTTTTGTGAAATGACCGAAGCGCATAATAGGACCGAGGGAGATATCAACTTGTCGTCGGAGCGGCAGAAATGGTACGCTGTGATTGATGATCCGGAGACGGTTTCTTACCTGCACGAAGATGAAGAGCATTTTCTGCATCAGGCATTGTCCACGCCATGCCTGGATGTGCTGGCTTCCTGCGATGGCATTTATCTGACTGATATACAGGGCAAAACATACATGGATTTTCACGGTAACAATGTGCATCAGCTCGGTTATCGAAATCCTTATATTATCGAAAAACTGAAAGCGCAGATGGATATTCTGCCGTTTTCGCCCAGAAGATATACCAATGTTCCAGCCATCGAGCTTGCGAAAAAGTTGGGCGATTTGATGCCCGGCAATTTAAAACGCGTGCTTTTTGCGCCGGGCGGTACCTCGGCGATCAGTATGGCGTTGAAGCTGGCCCGGGTTGTTACCGGAAAGCATAAAGTGATTTCACTCTGGGATTCTTTCCATGGCGCGTCGCTCGATGCGATTTCTGCCGGAGGTGAGCTGGATTTCAGGAAAGATATGGGCGCTTTAATGCCCGGCGTGGAAAGAATCCCGCCGCCGATGACCTACCGCGGGCCATTTTTTAATGCTGCTGAAAGTGACCTTCCCTATGCCGATTATCTCGAATATGTGATTGAAAAAGAGGGGGATATTGGTGTTTTTTTGATTGAAACAATCCGGAATACCGACGTGCAAATCCCATCACAGGCTTACTGGACGAAGGTTCGGGAGATTTGTACGAAACACAAAGTCTTACTCGTGCTCGACGAAATTCCGATTGCATTTGGCCGGACCGGCAAAATATTTGCCTTCGAGCATTATGGCATCGAGCCGGACATTGTTTGTCTTGGAAAAGGATTGGGCGGAGGCGTGATGCCGATGGCAGCGATCGTGGCGAGGGAAAGCCATAACATTGCCCAGAGCGTTTCGCTGGGGCATTTTACGCATGAAAAAAGTCCGCTTGGAAGTGTAGCCGCGCTGGCGATGCTGGAATACATTGAGCAACACAACATTCTGGCGAAAGTCCATGATGATGCATTGTTCATGCAAAACGAGCTGGAAAAGCTCAAAGAAAAATTTGCGCTCATTGGAGATATCCGCGGCATAGGCCTTCTTTGGGGAATCGAACTTGTGACAAACCGTGAAACAAGGGAAAAAGCCGGCAGACAAGCCGAGGTTGTGATGTATGAATGTTTGAAAAACGGCCTGAGTTTCAAAGTGTCTCAGGGAAATGTCATCCAGCTATCCCCGCCGCTGATCATCACCCGCGAGCAACTTACAGAAGCATTAAGGATACTTGAAAATGCGCTTGAAAAGGCCTCGGGCCTGATCTGAAACTCAACAACAGCTTTATGCGACTGAAAGAATTACTGCTGCGATCAAATACATTCTTCATTATTTGGGCGCTGGTTGCCTCTTTCGGGGCGTATTTCTGTATGTACGCATTCAGGAAACCGTTCAACGCCGGACTTTACAAAGGGCTCGAACTCTGGGACATGAGCTACAAAGCGGTCCTGATTATCACCCAGGTAGCAGGATACACCTTATCCAAGTTCGTCGGGATTAAAATTATTTCGGAATTAAAACCCTCCTCCCGGATTGCCCTGATCATCGGGCTGATCCTCTTTGCGGAAACGGCACTGCTCTTTTTCGGGCTGGTTCCGTTTCCGTACAATTTTGTGTTTTTGTTTTTCAATGGTTTGCCGCTGGGAATGGTTTGGGGCGTGGTTTTCAGTTTTCTGGAAGGACGAAAGTTTACCGAAATGCTGGCGATCGGCCTCAATATCAGCGTCGTCATCGCCTCGGGCATCCTCAAAACCACTTACCTCGAAGTCCACGCAATCTGGCCGGGCGTCTCCGAATTCTGGATGCCATTTTTGATGGGGCTACTTTTTTTGCCCCTGTTTTTTGTCTTCGTCTGGATGCTTTCGGTGATCCCGCAGCCTACTGCCGAAGATATCCGGCTCCGTACCGAGCGTTTGCCAATGAGCAAGCACGATAAGGCCCTGGTCATGCGCCAGCTTGGTTTTCCGATCATTTGTATTGTTATTTTTTACGCCACGCTGGTCGTCGTCCGCGATTTCCGCGACAATTTTACCATCGAAATCTGGAATGAAATACAGGCCAGCTGGAACAGTAGCGTCCTCGCCACCACCGAAATGATCACCGGCCTGATCGTCCTCATTGTGATCGGTTCACTGGCTTTTGTGCGGGATAATCTCAAAGGTTTCCGCCTCACAAACCTGATCCTGCTCTTTGCGATTACATTAATTGGCCTGTCAACTTTCTTATTTGAAAGAGCGATGATTTCTGGCTATTACTGGATGCTCCTGATCGGCCTCGGCATGTTCCTGGCCTATACCATGCTGCAAACGGTTGTTTTCGACCGAATGATCGCGTTGCTGCGGGTGAAAGCTAATGCTGGCTACTTTGTATATATCTGCGAGAGCATCGGTTATATGGGCAGCGTGGCCCTGCTGCTTTACAAGGAGTTTTTTATGAAAGACCTGAGTTGGTCGCGGGTGCTGATGCAGTTTGCCTATGTACAGTTTGGGGCGGGTGTGGTGTTGCTGGTTTTGGCCAACATTTACTTCGAACGTTTCCGGACGCGCAAACAGCCGCTCGAAGGCAGCTCTTCACTTGCAGCTATTTAGCTTCCATTTTGGGCATAAAAAAAGGGAATCTAATGTTCCCCTTTTTAAAAATCTCAATTTCACCTTTAACTTATTTCAAATTACTTTGTCATTTTAAGCTCTACAATCGAAGCTTTCTGTGCAGGCGTATATTTTGCGTATTCATTCGTTGTTTTGCCAGTTTGCGGTGCCGGAGTCTCAATGATCGGAGTAACAGCTGGCAGCGCTTTCTTCGATTCTGCTTTCGCTTCTTCTTTTGTCAATTTCAATTCAACGATCGCTGCTTTTTGCTCGGCAGTGTAACTTACCATTTCGTTGGTTGTTGCTGTGTTCAGCGGTGCAGGTGTTTCGAATACCCCGGATGCTACTGGTAATAAAACTTTTGATTCAGATTTTGTTTCGTTTGCAAATACGAAAGTTGTACTCAATGTCAGTGCGAATGCGAATGTTGTTATGATGCTCTTCATGGCTGTTTTTGTTTTAAATCTTGTCTTTGTCTCATTTGACTCTGCAAATATAACTGCGTAATCTGACGCGTATTTTGACTATTCAATGAGCGATCTTCCGGTAGGATGAGTGGTTTTTGCTGATGGTGAGTGGATTTTAAATAAAAAAGTCACCAAATATTATTTGGCGACTTTTTTAATCCTGATAAATCAATCAAAAGTTAATATTGAAAAAGTGCAATGTTAACTTAATGCGAATGTAATCTATATGAGCTTGTTGCTGCTATTTTGTTTTGGCTTTAATTAGGATATAATCAAGATGGCTTCCCGAGGAGAATGCAGCGATCTGGGTGTACTTCTCATAATTATCCCAGCGTTTCAGCCCGTCTTCGTCGACTTTTGGCGCAATGTTCTCTTTCAGGTTCAAAAGTCCCAGGATCACCCGGTCGTCGAAATCATAGTCCGATAAACCTTTCAATGTGATCCTGTCGGCAATGTCGTTGATGAAAATTATCTCGATTTTGTCCTCCCGGTAAGTCATTTTGGGACATTTATCACAACCGGCTGCTTCGTCTTTATAGTAACTGTCGAGCTTGCCCTTTCCCAGTATTGCCTCCACTTCCTGCACATTCCGGAACGCGACTTGCGGCAAATCCATTTCCACCGTCACCGTGGCATTTTCGTCATGATCATCCAGCACGAAAAACTTTACGAACACGGCAATAAGGATGATGATGAACCCAAAAAATTTCCAATTTGCCCATTTTCGCTTGACAGTAGCATGTTCCATGAGGATGGTCTGGTTTTTTATAATAAGTGAAATCTTACTACTATGAATCATGAATATCATGCCAGCTGAAATCACACAAATCGCACACACGCCGGAGTCGAATTATGATCAATTGACGATCACCGACGCTACAAAAATCCAGCAGGACCTGAAAAAGTACCTGAAACTAAGTCCGTACCGGAAAGTCATCACGACGATCGCGGGCGCGGACATTTCGCTTTCATTGTATAGCGACACCGTTTACGCCGGCATGGTGATACTTAGCTTCCCCGACTTGCAGCCTATCGCGTATTCGCTGGTCAAAAGCCACACGGTTTTTCCCTACGTACCCGGCTACCTGGCATTTCGGGAAATTCCTTCTTTATTAAAGGTTTACGAACAAATCCCCATCAAACCCGACGTCATTATGTTTGACGGAAACGGCATTCTCCATGCGCGAAGAATGGGTATCGCATCACACTTTGGGGTGCTGACTGGTACGGCTACGATGGGCTGCGCCAAAAAAAAGCTGGCGGGACAATATGAAGAACCCGGCAATCAACGGAACGACTTTTCGCTCGTGACCGATCGCCGGGAAATAGTAGGATATGCTTTGCGGACAAAAAATGATGTCAAGCCGGTTTTTATTTCGCCGGGTAACAAAATGAGTATGCAAGACAGTCTTGAAATCGCGATTAAATGTGTCGGCAAACATCGTCTTCCCGAACCTACCCGCAGAGCACATGAATTCGTAAATCTGTTTCGGACGGGGGAGTTGAAGGAAGGTTATCACGAAGTAAACGAGCTGAGGCTTTTTTGATCCCGCAAAAAGAGCCAAAGGCTCGACCGATTTTCTTGCATCGGATTTCAATCCGATGTTTTTGGTTGGACGGATTGAAATCCGTCCTTAGGGGATTGGTCGAGCCTCTGGCTCTTTGGCTGGTTGTTTTATTTTTGTCATTTCATGACTTTGTCGATTTCGTCGAGCAGATAGTTTTTGGGATCGGAGGCATATTCCCAGAACATGACGCCGCCCAGTTTGTTGGCCAGCACATACTGGCATTTTTCCCGTACCGACTGCTCGTCTTCGTACATTAATAGCTCACCGGTAGTAGCATTGACCAGGTAGGGTACCCGCGCCACTGAATCGCGGTAGGCCACGAAGCCATTTTTGTTGACAAAATTTTCTTTAAAATCCGTGTAACCTTCCTTGTATTCCTGCGATTGCTGTTTTTGTCCAAAACCATTTTCAAGTTTCGAAACTTTGAACATCCGGCCGTAAAAAGGAATCCCTACCACCAGCTTTTCCATCGGTACGCCCGCCGCGTGAAATGCCTTCACCGCCTTATCCACCGAATGTTGCGAGTTATATTTTTTGCTCTGGTACAAATTGGCGTGGTGCACCACCGTATCTCCCTGGAAAAGATCGTACGTCATTAGGTTCACGAAATTCAGATATTTGGCCGCTTTGCCCATTTCTGTTGTCTTCAGGAAGGAGGTAAAACCAGCCGTAGCGGTGGTTAGGAGCTTCTTTTTACCGGTTTCTTTTTCCAAAACATCCAGTTCCTTACGCAGCGCCTCAAACATGAGGGTATAATTCTGCTTGTCTTCCGGGCGGTACACATTGCCTTCTTCGCCGGGAATGCCGGGATATTCCCAGTCAATGTCCACACCGTCGAGTTTATATTTTTTGATAATGTCAACCGCGCTTTGAGCGAATATTTTTCTGGAAGAATCAGTCAGTACGGCGTCGGAGAAATTCTCGCTCCATGTCCAGCCGCCAAGGGAAATAAGAATTTGCAGGTCGGGATTTTTCTGCTTTAATAGATTCAGGTTGCGGAAGTTCGTCGTATCCGTTTTTTCATTGGATAAAAACGCCTTTCCATCCTTCACATCTACAAAAGCATAATTAATGTGCGTCAGTTTGTTAGCTGGCATGTCTGCGGTTTCGAGCAAACCGTGAAAACCGCCGACGTAGCCAATCACGGCTGGTCTTGTGACAACCTGGGTAGCGCTATCGGTATCCGCGCTGGATTTACATCCCGTGAATATCAGCGGGGAAAAAGCGGCGAGCAGGGAAAATAGGAGAGAGGATTTCGTGTAAAAGCGGAACATTGACGTCAGATAAAGTTGAAACATTAAAATAAATATTAGTTCAACTTAACTCCTAGCAGAGTCCGCAAAAAACCAGTCGGCCGGTCAGGATTCGTGTAAGGCTTCCAGTTTTTGCAGCGCCTTGTGCATATCCACACCTTTTCCTAAAACGCCTTTAAACAAATCACCTTTCTCTTCCACGCGTTTCAGCACATTTTTGATGGTGAATTCTTTGGGCGAAAGTCCATGTTTCACTTCGCTCCATTCCAAAGGCGTCGATACCGTCGCACCCGGTTTTGGGCGGGCACTGTATGCAGAGGCCAATGTTTGGGCGGTGCGGTTTTGAAGGAAATCAACATAGATATGGTTCTTTTTCCGCTTCGAAAGCGACCGCTCCAATGTGGTCAGATTCGGGAGGTAATCTGTCACCATCGTCGCCAGTATCTCCGCAAAATCTTTTGCTTCGTCGAATGTGTATTTTTTATTAAAAGGAATATAAACATGCAAACCCCGCGAGCCGGAAGTTTTGCAAAAACCCTCAATACCAATCTGATCCAGGATTTGTTTGATCGTCAGCGCTACATCTACTACATCGTCGAAAGTGTTTTTCTCCGACGGGTCAATGTCCATCACAATGTAATCCGGGTAGTCCAGCTTGCTGATGGTTGAATTCCACGGATTCATTTCAATCGAGCCCAAGTTGGCCACATAAAGCAGTGTTTCGAGATCATTGCAGATAATGTAGTTCACAATTTTCCCGGTCGACTCGGCCAGAATCTCATGCGTTTTCACCCAATCCGGTACGTGTTCGCCAGCATCTTTCTGGAAAAATCCGGCGTCTTTAATTCCGTTGGGCTGCCGGCGAAGCGAGAGTGGCCGATTTTTCAGATAAGGCAAAATGTAGGGTGCCATGTTGCTGTAATATTCCAGCAACTCGCCCTTCGTGATATGTTCGTCGGGCCAGTAAATCTTATCCAGATGCGTGAGTTCAGCTTTCTTTTTCATGATGCTTTACGTTTTGGTGCGGCCAGACTTTCTTTGAGCTGCGCCATGAGATCTTTACTTTTCGAGTGAACAATCTTCATTTTCGACGTGGCCGGTTTCTTGCCTTTTGCCTTCGCCATGATCAGTTTCAGCAGATTTTCATTGTAAGTATCCTTGTATCGCGAAATGTCAAAATCCGTGGTCAGCTGTTCGATGAGCTGGATCGCCATGTTCATTTCCGCGGGTTTGATCTTGATATCCGGAATTTCAAGATCCTCGGTATCCCGTATTTCGTCCTGAAACCGGATTTTATTGAGGATCAGAATGTCGTCGGAAGGTTTGATAAGGACAAGGCTTTCGCGGTTTCGCAGCACGTACGATCCCAGACCTGCCTTACCTGTCTTTTTGAGGGCGTCGCGGAGCAGAGCGTAAGGTTTTGCGCCGGATTTTTCAGGTTGTAAATAGTAGGGAGTTTCGTAGTAAATGCTGTCAATGTCTTTTTCATTGACAAATTCGGCGATTTCGATGAGCTTGGTTTTCTCGGGACTGGCTTTTTCAAAATCCTTGTCGTCGAGCACCACATATTCGTCATCGACTTTGTAGCCTTTCACAATGTTGTCCCAATCCACCTCGCGGCCGGTATTGGCATTGACGCGCTGGTATTTAATGTGGGAGTGGTCTTTTTTATCCAGCATATCCAGGTCAAGCTCGCTGCCTTGCGTGGCGCTAAACAATTTCACGGGAATATTAACGAGGCCAAACCCAATCGCCCCGGACCATATCGCTCTCATAATCTGCTTATAGTGATTTGTGAGAGGTTGTTAAAAATCCGTGCCTTACATTAAAAACTATTGCCCCAACCAATCCTTAAAACTCCCCATCCTCTCCCGGCTAATCAGGATATCATTATCATTACAATGTTCCAAATGAATCTTCAACCGGCTATTCGAGTAAGTAAAAACATCTTTAATTGCCCCGATTGAGCTGATGTACTTTCGGTTTAACCTGAAAAACAGCTCCGGCGAAACCATATCATCCACCTCGTCCAATGTGTAATCTATGATATACTTTTTGCCCTGCTTCGTTTGCAGCAAAGTCACCTTGTCCTCACTAAAAAAGAAAGCAACATCCGCAATGTCTACCGTCTGGATCCGCTCGCCAATTTTCACCAGAAAGCGGTTTTTAAATGTTTTGGCAGCAGGTTGCAGCAGGTTTTTTATTTGTTCCAAAGAAATTGCAGGCTCTTTCCTGCCAGCCTGAAACTTGTCCAAGGCTTGTCCCAATTCTTCCGGATCGATCGGTTTCAACAGATAATCAATGCTATTCAGCTTAAATGCCTTGATCGCATATTGATCGTAAGCCGTGCAAAAAATGATCGGCGCAGTCACTTTTACCTTCTCAAAAACCTCAAAGCTGATCCCGTCGGCAAGCTGGATATCCAGAAAAATCAGGTCGGGCTGGGGATTTTTATTAAACCAATCCACCGAGCCGGAAACCGTATCGAGGTTTAACAGGATTTGCGCACCAGGCAATTTTTCTAAAATCAGCTGCGCAAGCCGCCGCGCCGCCGGCTTTTCGTCTTCAATAATTAGGATTTTCATCAAGAAAAAGATTTCTGCAAGACTATTTTATTCAGTTACCGTCAGTTTAAACTGACGGCAAAGGGAGGCAGCTTCGGCAAGAAAGAAACTCGGCCCACTAAACTATTTAATTCAATTACCGTCAGTTTAAACTGACGGCAAAGCGAGGCAGCTTCGGCAAGAAAGAAACTACGCCCACTACACTATTTTTTCAATTACCGTCAGTTTAAACTGACGGCGAAAGCAAAGGCAACTTCACCACAAACGCCCCGCCCTCATTCAAAACCGACATCCGCCTCTCACACAATAACTCATACCGCTTTCTGATATTCGACAACCCAATCCCCGTCGATTCTTCCGAAATGCTGCTCTTGGGCTGAAAATTATTCTTTACAACCAATTCATTGTTAATCAATTCAATGTCGATCTTCAAAGGACTCGAAGAGGAGGCAACATTATGCTTCACCGCATTTTCCAGAAGTAGCTGCAGGGAGAGGGGCGGAATGCTGCCGGAAACATTTTTGTCAACATGGATATGATATTGCAAACTATCCTCAAACCGTATTTTTTGCAGCGAAAGATAGTTTTCCGCAAATTCCAACTCCTTTTCCAGCGGTACTAATTCCTCCTGCTGCACATCGAGCACATACCGGTAAATTTTCGACAACTTATTAATAAACCGGGCAGCATGATCCGCATTCTCGTAAACCAGGTTACTCAGCACATTCAGCGAGTTGAACAAAAAATGGGGGTTCAGCTGGTCTTTTAAAGATTTAAATTGCTGCGCAACCCGCTCTGTTTTAAGCTGCTCTGCTTCGATCGCCGCATTCCGCCACTCCATCAGAAACGATCGGCTGATAAAAATAAAACTGATCACAAATGAAATCCGCATCGGGAATTTAGTCCAGTTGACGAGGTCTTTCCACGGAATGTTGTTGAGCGTAAATGCCTGCCGCAGCAGGTACATATCCAGGAAAATGATGATAATGCTGACAACAAACACATACAGAAAGTAGCCCAGACATTCCAGCACCAGCCTTTTAATGGGAAATTCGATCCAGGAAATCGTCCTGTCGAAATAATCTTCGAACAAAAAACCACCATAACTCAGCACGCACGACATCACGAAAGAAACCAGCATTTCGCCCCAGATCGTCTGCATTCCCTGCACGCTCAGGAAACATTCCCAGCAATGCATCAGCGTGAGGATCAGCGCGATCACCAGGTTGACACCCAGAAAAGCAGGCGAGAAATTCCAGAATTTTTTGGAGCCTTTGGTCGATCTTTTACCCAGCATATCGGAGGTACAGTTTACGGATTAAGTGACGATGCGGAAAAACTTACTTGCAATTTTTGACCATTCCATCCGCCAACTTTTTTCCCCAGGTTGGCAAGATAGCGGCTTTTAATGCGGCTTCGTCCTGTCCGGCGAAGATGGTCGCGCTCTGCTGCGCAAAACCGCAGGCTTTCTCCGTTCCCGACCCGAAGAATTTCGCCATTCCATATTCCATTTGTGCCATCATGACCAACGCACGCGGGTTTTTGTTGTCGATTCCCAATGCCCTGCCGAATGTTTGCATCGCCAAACCCGATAAACTTTGCCCGCGTCCTGCCGGGTCGGCGCTGAGTTTTGCCATCGTCACAAAACCCTGCAAAGTCACGATTTCCACATTGTTGGGCGAGATAGCATCCGCTTTTTTCGCCAGTTCTTCGGCCCGCGCCAGCGCCTCATCCTTTTTATCAATTGTCAAAGTTTTGTTCAAACCTTGAAAAGTGTAAGCCAGCGACTGGTAGTAAAGCGGCTGCCACTCCGTCGGATTCAGCTCGGTAATGCGGGCAAAAGCATTCGCCGACTGCTGCAGCTGCGGTAGGGAATCGGTCTCGATCAGTTTCGCTATTTCCTTTTTCATCGCTTTTTGGTAGGGCGTATCCTGGGCGATGGCGGTGAATGTTGTCAAGAGCATGAACGTCAGGATGATTTGTAGCTTTTTCATGATTTTTCTGGTTGAAATTTTGAGTGAAAAGATTGACTGTTAACAGGTTAAATATTTCGGTAAGTTTTAAAGATTGTTCAGTTGATTCGCGTCTTTGTTTTTCGATAATGTGATGAAGAGGCCTATGAAGGCGAATCTTTTGGCTTGCTGACCGGTGGGCAGGCTGGCGTAAAAGCCGGTTTCGTCGGGTTGCGTTGCGTAGCGGTAGCCAAAAACATTGCTGCGGCCGAGCACATTGGAGCAGGCGGCGTGAATGATAATGTTGGGGCGGGGCAGGTAACTCCAACTGATACTAAGGTCGCTGTACATTTTGGTTTTGGACTGCATTTCGCCTTGCAGGTTTGGATTATTGTAGGTGTAGCCGCTGTTCCACGACCAGGAGGAGCCGAGTTGCGATTTCAGTTTTCCAATAAAATGTTTGATCACCACCGAACCGTTGTGCCTGGGCGCGAAGGAAGGCTGAACTTTGGTTTCATAGTTTGCAAACCTGCGTTTGCTGTCCACAAAGCTGTATGTGATCCAGAAATCGGTGCCTTTGATGGTGGTTTTGTCGCGGTAGAAAAAGTCGAATCCTCTTGCGTACCCGGCGCCGTTTTGGGTAATGTTGGCAGGCGCGGTAGGCAAGCCCTGGTAGGTGACCAGATTGTCGTAAGTTTTGTAAAATGATTCGGCGCGGAATGTGCGGTTGTTGTTGACAATAAAATAATTAAGAATGTAATGTGTTGCCTCCCCGTTTTTCAGGTTGGTTTGTAAAACCCTTAGTTTCTCTTCGGGAAGCTGTTTGAATTTCCCTGCTGCAAAAGAAAATTGTCCCTGGTTTTCCAGTTTGTAAGCGACTGAAAATCTTGGCGTAACCCACATTTGCTTTGACAGAGAGCTATACCCCGTCCGCAGTCCGCCGACCATGATCAGCCGGTTGCTGAAATAATAGGTAGCCTCGACAAAATGATTAAGCTGATGATCGGTGTATTTTCTTTTTAAATTTTGGCTGATCAATGCTTCCGAGTAGGATTTGATATACCACTCCAAACCATTTTTCAGAGAAAACTGTGGCGTAAAATCTTTGACTGCTGCGATTTTGGAATGTGCGATCTGGTTGATCTGCCGGATCGGTTCCCGGTTAATGTTATACTTGTCGCGGTTGTGCGAAAATGCCGCCCCGCCATAGAAAAACCAGCCTTTATTCGCTGAATGTCTGAACGATACGTTGCCGTAAGAGTAGCGGTTATGTAATTCGATCCGGTCGCCGCGACCGTCATTTCCCGGCAAATCGTTGCCCGGTGATTTCTGCCAGATCGCCATACCATTTCCTTCCGTGTGGAAATAGGCTTTGATAAATCCCGATTTTCCTTTCGCCGCATTTCCCCACTTTTGTCTCAACGAAATTTCCGAATCCCAGCTCGACGGACTTTTCTCCCAATCGAAATTTTGTTTAACCAAAGACTGATAAGGCGCGAGATTATAATAGTTGCCCGAGGCCGTCAACGCATTGTTTTTTCCAACCAAAGTTTGGGTATACCCGCCGCCGAGCGACATAATGCTGATATCCCCCTGATTCCGCAGCGGCAAATCCAATGTGTTCAAAGCCAGCGCGGAAGACAATGCCTGCCCATACTCCGCCGAGTAGCCGCCGGTGCTGAAAAACGATCCCTTAAACAAATTAGGACTGAACCTCGTCCGGGTCGGAACATTGGAAGCCGTACTCCCGAATGCATTGCCAACCTGCAGGCCATCGATAAAAATGGAAGTTTCGGACGCATCGCCGCCGCGGACGAAAAGCCGCCCGTCATTCCCGACTGTGGATGTACCGGGCAATGTGAGCAATGCCGCCGTAATGTCGCCCATCGCGCCGGAAGTGGTCACAATATCGAGCGGTTTCAGCACCACCGATTTCTTTTCATCGCTCGCCTCCATCGCCCCAGCCGTGATCGTGACCGCTGTGAGCAGATTGATGCTTTCGGGCAATGTGACCTTCAAAGTGACTGGATTTCCGGAGCAGATAATGTTGATTTCCTGCGTCTTGAATCCCAGCGCCTGAATGCTGATGACCTGGCTGCCGGTTTCATCCGTCTCAAAAGCAAAATTTCCCTGCGTGTCCGAAGAGGTACCGTCGTAAGTTCCCTTTAATGTGATATTTGCGCCGGGCAGCACACCGCCTTTCTGATCCGTAACAATTCCCGAAATTTTCGTCTGCGCCAAAGTGGGCGCAGCAGCAAAAAGTAAGAGGATCAGCAGGTAATTTTTCATCGGAGCGCCTTGTTTTTTATCAAAGTTGCGCAGCGCAAAATGTGCCGGCAAGCGAACCTGACCGAAGTTCATTTTCAGACGACCGAAATGCAGGATTGAGAAGACGAAGTGTGGCGTAAACCGCGGTGATTTTAAGAAATCTCAGGGCAGTTGTAAATTTTTTATGAAATTTTGCAAAGAGCTTGTATTCAAATATTTAGTTCTGTATTTTCAATCGAAACTTAAACCTGGGAGCTATTTGAGAATTCTATACGTCTAAAAGTTCTGTTTGTCTGGCACATTTATTTATCAAGTGTTGGAAAAAGCAATTTCATCGTAAGAATAAACCTCAACCAAATATCATTATGGTAGCTTCATTAGGTAACAACGCAATCAATACTTTAAAGCCAGGCGCAGTCCTAACCGTAACAGGCGCCAAAACTGAAACTGATGCCCAAAAGGAAGTGGCAGCTTTTCTACAATCAAGTAACCGCGACGATCTGGGATATTTCCTAATCTCCAAAGATTACTTTTTGTTGTATTTGAAGTCGGGAAGTTCATTAAGTGGAATTGCTTAAAGCATAACTTTTTTGATCAAAGACAATGGTAAAATCAGGTACCTTCAAATTACTTGGGCAGAAGCTCATCAACATAATCATTCACAGAGACGACGTAGTCAAAATAGCACCGATTAAAAAGGGCCGTGGATGTATTATTTATCTCAAAAACAAAGTTCCTTACGCGGTTAGTGAAACCGAAAGAGAGGTATATAGCAAGTTGGATTGGGTAGCGTAGATTTAGCATAACCCCCACATAAAGACATATCTGTTACCGTGGAAAATGGAAGAAGGCGTCGGGCAACACCGGCGCCTTGTTTGTTTTAGGGCAGATCAATAAATCATGAATATTAAGGTGTTCACGAACCCACCGGAATTTCTCCGCGTTATCCGGTTTCTACACCACAATCATGATGTCCAAAAAAACGTATTTTTTCCTCATCCTTATTTTAGGAAGTCTTACCGCGCTCGGCCCTTTTTCTATTGATATGTACCTGCCGGGCTTCCCGGCCATCGCCAAAGACCTCCATACCACCGCCGCAAAAGTTTCCTTATCATTATCCGGATTTTTTATCGGCATATCATTCGGCCAGCTTTTATACGGCCCGCTGCTGGACCGGTTCGGCCGGAAAAAGCCGCTTTTTATTGGTCTCTGTGTATACATTCTCGCGGCGATTGGCTGTGCGCTGGCGAATAGTATCGAAAGTCTGATTGTGCTGCGGGTGATCCAGGCTATCGGAAGCTGTGCTGCTACGGTAGCGTCAGTGGCGATGGTGCGCGATCTCTTTCCGGTGAGCGAGAACGCCAAAGTCTTTTCACTTTTATTACTGGTAGTCGGCGTTTCCCCGATGATCGCGCCGACCGTTGGCGGATATGTGACCGCTGCATTTGGCTGGCATACCGTGTTTTGGATCCTGGCGGCGATGGGCATTGCGATCCTGGTTGCAACCATTTTCTGGCTTCCCGACAGCTACAAGCCCGACAAAACGTTATCATTAAAGCCTAAGCCGATCATTCAGAATTTTCTTACAGTTATTCAAAATCCGCAATTCTACACGTATTCCATCACCGGCGCCGTCGCATTCTCAGGCTTGTTTGCCTACGTATCGGGCTCGCCGCTCGTTTTTATGGAAGTTTTTCACACCGACGAAAAAGTTTACGGCTGGATTTTCGCTTTTCTGTCGGTCGGGTTTATTGGTTCAAGTCAGCTGAATACCTTGTTTTTGAGAAAATTCACGAGTGAGCAGGTGGTCAACATAGCATTGATCGCGCAGGTTTTTATCTCCATCACGTTTCTTGCGGCTGCATTAAACGGATTGTTGACTTTGCCGGTAACCATCGTTTTTCTCTTCTTTTTCCTTTGCTGCGTAGGCTACACTTACCCAAATGCCGCCGCACTTTCACTCGCGCCTTTTTCTAAAAATGCCGGAAGCGCTTCTGCCTTAATGGGCGCTTTTCAAATGGGCGCAGGGACATTGATCTCCGTCGCGATCAGTTTATTTGAAGTACCTTCGGTGGTTCCGATGGTTGGTTCAATGGTCATTTCATCTTCCCTGGCGCTGACGATTTTGCTCGTCGGCAGACGTTTTATTACAGAAAAAGTGGAAGTACAGGAAGGCGCGGACGCCGGATTAGCGCATTGATTTTCAATTTTTTATGAATGAATATTTTAAAAAACTGCTTGACTTACTGAAAGTTGAGCGGGAAGAAGACCGGCAATCCTATATCCGGATCACCGAAATGTCTTCGGTTTCCGAGCGACGCGCCAATGGTCTGGCCTGGTATCCGATCGCGATCCGGGGAAATGAAATGACGCGCGGCGAATATCTGAATGTGGAAGTTGAGCGCACCACACACCAGGACATTCCGCACCAGCTGCGGTTTGGCGTACCGGCAGTTTTGTTTAGCAATCACGAGCCTAAAAAAGACCGCGTCGAAGGCGTAATCTCCCACCAAAGCGGTAATCGCCTGAAAATCACATTACGCACCGATGAACTTCCCGAATGGTCGCGCGACGGTAAGCTGGGAATCGATCTGCTTTTTGACGACAACAGTTACGACGAAATGCAGAACGCGCTCAAAGCCGCGGCAGCATTGAGTGAAAATGTTAAAGAAGGACATTTAGTCAAAGTTTTAACCGGCGAAAAATCCCCGACTTTTCAGGACAATTTTTCAAAAATTGAATTACCAAAACTGAATGCTTCCCAAAACGAAGCATTAAATAAAATCCTGACAGCCAACGAACTGTCGATTGTACACGGGCCTCCGGGAACGGGGAAAACCACCACGCTGGTTCAGGCGATCAAAACTTTGGCTAAAAAGGAGCAGAAAATATTGGTAGTGGCACCTAGCAATACGGCGGTGGATCTGCTGAGTGAAAAGCTGAGCGAGGAAGGTTTGAATGTGGTCCGGGTTGGGAACCCGGTGCGGGTTTCGGAGCGGCTGATGTCGCTGACATTGGATAGCAAAATGTCGTCACACCCAAGCATTAGGGAGGTAAAAACGTTGAAGAAACAGGCGAGCGAATACAAGAACCTGGCACATAAGTACAAGCGGAATTTCGGAAAATTGGAGCGCGATCAGCGGAAAGCGCTTTTTGACGAAGCGCACCGGATTATGAAGGATGTGGGGCAGATCGAGCAGTATGCGATTGACGATGTGCTGGGCAAATCGCAGGTAATTACCGCAACATTGGTTGGTGCAAACCATCACACTGTCAGGAGTTTGAAATATAATACGGTCGTGATCGATGAAGCGGGGCAGGCTTTGGAACCGGCTTGCTGGATACCGATTTTGAAAGCCGAAAAGGTGGTACTAGCCGGTGATCATTTCCAGCTTGCGCCGACCATTAAATCCAGTGAAGCTGCGAAAAATGGTTTGAGCAAAACATTACTGGAAAAATGCGCCGAGCTTTACCCGGAAGCGGTCGTGCTGCTGGAAGAACAATATCGTATGAATGAGGCGATTATGGGGTTTTCTTCCAAAAAATTTTATCAAAACAAATTGAAAGCCCACGCCTCAGTAGCCACGCGCACTTTATTTCCAGGAGACCAGCCGCTGAACTTCATCGACACAGCCGGCTGCGGTTTCGACGAAAAACTGGAAGGCACCAGCTCCACCAACCCCGACGAAGCCGCATTTTTATACAAACATTTAACCCAGCTAGTCACCTCCATCGAAGAAGCCAACAAAACAACCCCGAACCCAGGAACCACCCCGATCAACTCCGGCCCAAACTTCCCAACAATTGCGATCATCTCCCCCTACAAACAACAAATCAACATTCTGAAAGACCAGTTGCAGCACGTCCCGATCCTGCAACCGTATTTGAGCAACATTTCTGTCAATACGATCGATAGTTTTCAGGGCCAGGAGCGCGACGTGGTGTATATCAGCATGACGCGGAGCAACGCGGAGGGTGAAATCGGGTTTTTATCTGACATTCGCCGGATGAATGTGGCGATGACGCGTGCACGGAAAAAGCTGGTGGTGATAGGGGATAGCGCCACGCTTTCGCAGCTGCAATTTTATACGGATTTCATTGGCTATGCCGAAAATCTGAATGCTTACCAAAGCGCCTGGGAGTTTGTCGACAGCTAGTTTCTCCGCCTGAATTTTGTTTTTCGCGCAACGGATTTATATTTATTAGCATCTTGGTGACAAGTTGTAAATAAACCGGCACTCACCGCGGACCCAAAATAAGGCTTATGCGCATTCTTTACGCTCTCACATTTCTACTGTCTCTACTTTTTTCCGCCGGGTCTTCTTTTGCCCAAACCGGCGTAAAAGGCACAATCAAAACCACGAAAGGCGAGCCGCTGCCCTTTGCGGCGATCATTGTCAAAGGCACGGAGATCAGCACCATTTCCAATGAAGAAGGGAAGTATCAGCTTGATTTAAAGCCTGGTTATCACGAAGTTATCTTTCAATACCTGGGTTTTAAAACCGGTATGAAGGCATTCACCATTGAAAATAAAATGGAAACCTTTGACCTTACAATGGAAGAGCAGGCGCTGAATTTGGGTGAGGTGCGCATCGGCAGCAAAGAGGAGGATCCGGCGTACACGATTATGCGCCGCGCGATTGCCAAAAGCCGCTATCATTTGCTGCAAGTGGATGGTTATACCGCCAAAGTTTACTCAAAATCCTCCATCGTGGTGACTGATCTGCCGATGGAATTTTTGTATAAAAAACAATTGAAGGAGGT
Organism: Dyadobacter luticola; assembly: GCF_005860805.1. GTDB lineage: Bacteria > Bacteroidota > Bacteroidia > Cytophagales > Spirosomataceae > Dyadobacter > Dyadobacter luticola. Next base: position 214,837 of record NZ_VCEJ01000005.1, read on the forward strand.
CGAGCAGGAGACGAATTTCAAAAAAGGCGTCCCGATTTTGAATGAAAGCGTGACGGAAGTGACTTTCCGCCAGCCAAATTCTTACAAACAAAAAGTAATTGCTTCCCGAAACAGTCAGGATAAGAATTTCGCGGATCCCAATGCTTATTTGTTGGCGAGCTTCTACCAGCCTGAGGTTGTGAAAGCTGTTTCGCCGCTTTCGCCGCGCGCATTTGCTTACTATAAGTTTGAGTATCAGGGTGCTTTTCGTGAAAACGGGATTGAGGTAAATAAGATCAAGGTCACGCCGCGGTCTTATGGCGAAGGCGTTTATCGGGGTACGATTCACATTATCGAAGGCGAGTGGAGCATTTACAGTCTTGATCTGGAAACGGTAAATACGGGTTTCAACATTGCGATCAAACAGGTTTATAGTCCGGTGCAAGGCGTGTGGATGCCTGTAAATCAACAGTTTCACGTCGCCGGCGGGATTTATGGATTTAAAGGAAAAGGCGATTTCGTGATCTCTCAATCATTTACCAATGTGAAGATCAACCCGACATTCCGGCCCGACATTGTGGTGGTTGACGGTAAAAAGGAGAAGGAGGAAGCGAAGAAAGTGAAGCTTTCGAACCGCGAGATCAAGACGCAAAAAATGGAAGACGTAGTGAGCAAGCAGAAAGAATTTTCGGCCAAAAACCTGCGCAAATTGATGAAGGAATATGAAAAGCAGGACCTGAAAGCGAAGGAGGAAAAAGGGGAGGATATCGACATGAACCTCACCAGAAGCGACTCGACCGTGGTGGATTCGATGGCGAGCCGGCGAACGATGGCATTCTGGGATTCGATCCGCACCGTGCCGCTCACGACCGCCGAAGTGAAAAGTTATACGCGACTCGACAGCATTATTGTGGTGCAGGAAAACAAGAAGCCGGAAAATAATGAAGGTAAATCAAAAGCAAGCTCGGATACGACGAAAAGCGGAAAAAAAGGTGGTAGCGGCAGCTTTTTCGGCTTTTTGGGTGATGTAGTAACCGGGCATAGTTTCGGTTTTGGCAAGAAAAGCCCCTGGCGGCTGGATTATGTGAGTCCGATCTTCGGTGCGCAGGTGAATACCGTGGAAGGTTTTGCATTGAATGGAGGAGGTTTGAAACTGCGTTATGGCGGCCGAAAAAAGACAGCGGAGGAAGTTGAGATTGGTACAAATGGCGTGAAGAGGATACCGCCTCCGGGGAAAAGGCAGGAATTATCTTTCAATGCATTGACCCGCTACTCTTTCGCGCGGCAGAAATTGCTGGCGACTGGCGGCGTGGATTATACCTCCGGGCGCAACACATTCAACCTGATCGGCGGGAGCACGGTTTCACAGTTTAATGGTGAAAACCCGATGCACCCACTGCTGAATACATTTACGACTTTGTTTCTGGAAAGGAATTTTGTAAAAATTTATCAAAAGGATTTTGTGCGGCTGGATTTTAAAACTGACCGTGAAAATGAACATTTTGATTTCAAAGCCAATGTTGAATATGCTGACCGTAGTCCGCTCCGGAATGTGCGTGACATGAATCCATACAACTGGATCGACTGGAAAAAGCGCGCGTTTACTTCCAATGTTCCTTTCAATATGGAGACCGCCGATGAAACGGGTACGATATCTACCGAAATGCAGCCGCATCAGGCCTTAACTGTTGGATTAACAGCTTCTTACAAACCCTGGCAGAAGTACAAAACCAAGGGCGGTAAGACAACTTACTACTACGACGATTCGCCGAAAATTTCCTTTAATTACCGAAAAGGTATTAACAAAGCATTCGGCAGCGACGTAGATTTCGACTTCGTACAGCTAGATTTTCAGCACGGATTTGACACCGGCGTAAGAAGCAAACTGCGCTACAAAGTAGCCGCCGGCAAGTTTTTAAATAATGCGCAGGTACAATTTCCCGACTTCCAGCATTTTGCCGCAAACCGCTTTTTCTTCCAGTTTGGAGATCCGGTAAGTGTGTTTCGCGCGCTGGATTACTATCAGTACAGCACTTCTAAGGAATTCTTTGAGGCGCACATTCTCAGTGAGTTTCGCAAATTTTTACTTACGCAGATCACCTGGTTCCGCATCATGGGCATCAAGGAAAACTTCATGTTGCATTACCTCGCCACGCCGAAATCAAACAATTATACCGAGCTAGGGTACGGCCTCGATGTGGGCATTCGCTTTCCGTTCCGGGTGGAAGTCGTGAGTAATTTTGAGAAGTTCAAGTACAAGTCGACGGTTTTCCGGATTGGGACTACGATGAATATTAATTTGGGAAGGAATTGAGGTTTTTGCCTGAATCAATTATCTTCACAACATTCAAATCTCTCATTAAAATATAAGATCAAAGACGGGACCTTGGTTCCGTTGCACCGGGCTTGAAGTTCGGTGAGCAGGTTTTTTTATATCTATATTTTAATGTTGAGAAATGAAAGAAAATAGAAAGATCGCCGTGCTAGGCGGTGGTGGCCGGACTGGTCAATATGTTGTCAAACAGCTTGTTGAAAAGGGTTTTCAAATTAAGTTACTGCTTCGAAACCCGGAATCATTTACTATTTCTAGTCCACTTATTGAGATGATCAAAGGCGATGCGCTCGATTCAAGTATCGTCGGCGAGCTTTTGCAGAATTGCGATGCCGTGATCAGTACTTTGGGTCAGCGCAAGGATGAGCCGCTGGTAGCCAGTGCAGCAACACGTCACATTTTAAATGTCATTGAAAGGGAGAAAAATTCACAGATCCGGTACATTCTCCTGGCCGGGCTAAATGTGGATACGCCAACTGACCGGAAAAGTGCTGAGACACAGAAAGGCACGGACTGGATGAGGGCAACTTTTCCTGACATTCATGAAGACCGTCAAAAAGCATATTCGATATTGGCAACAAGTCAGGCCCCCTGGACGCTCGTGCGCGTGCCTTTCATCGAATTTACCGATGAGCGGAATGAAGTGAAAGTGGATCTGTTTGACTGTCCGGGAAGTCGGATCAGCGCGGGGGATATTGCGCAGTTTATGATCGGGCAGTTGGAGGATCGCCGCTACCTGCAGAAAGCGCCGTTTATCAGCAACTAGGCTAAGTGTAAAAAGCGGCCTGCCAGTTTTGAAACTGGTAAGTCGCTTTTTTTAGACGTTAAAAAATCAAATCTCTCAAACCAGCGCATCCCACAAAATCTCCGCCGGGTGCAGCGCCTGCCGCCCAGTACCATCATGTATCTGATGCCGGCAGCTGGTTCCTGGCGCGGCAATGATCACTTCCTCAGGTTGTTGGCGCACGGCGGGGAAAAGTACCAGCTCGCCGATTTGCATTGAAATGTCATAATGTTCTTTTTCGTACCCAAATGATCCGGCCATCCCGCAGCAGCCTGATGGAATCAATTGTACCGTGTAATTTTCAGGCAGCGACAGCATTTTTTTGGTGGGTATCATACTGGAAATGGCTTTTTGCTGGCAATGTCCGTGCAGCTTGATCAGCCGTTTTTCAGTAGTAAACTGATTTTTCGAAATATTTTTCAGTTCAATTTCACGGGCGATGAACTCGTCAAACTGCAAGGCATTTTGCGCCAGTTTCGTTGCCTCTGCTACTAATTCTTCATCAACTAAATCAGGATATTCGTCGCGGAATGTCAGTATCGCGGACGGTTCGATACCGACAAGTGGCGTATCGTGAGAGATAATGTTTTTTAGCAGTTGAATGTTTTCCTCCGCAATTTTCTTCGCGTCTTTCAAAAGTCCTTTCGAAAGCTGCGGACGTCCTGACGGCGCATGTTTTGGAATGATCACCTCATAACCCAGCTTTTCCAGCGCCAGGATCGACTTTTTGCCAATTTCAACATCATTATAATTGGTAAACTCATCACAAAAAAGGTAAACCTTCCGCTCCGATTTCACGGCTTCTTTTTTGCGGCCGTCATACCATTTTTTCAATGTGGTGCTGTGCAAAAGCGGCATCGTGCGCTCGGGATGAAAGCCAACCACCGAATTCGCCAATTTACGCAACGGGGCATTTTTATAGATCAGATTATACGCCCAGGGAACATAGCTCGCAAGGCCTGTCATTTTGGAAAAATTTCCCACCAGCCACGACCGCATCGGCACGCCATGCACGTCATGATACTGTTGCAAAAATTCCATTTTCAATTTCGCCACATCCACATTCGACGGACATTCGCCTTTGCAGCCTTTGCAAGCCAGGCAGAGGTCGTACACTTCCTTAATCTCCTGGTTGTCAAAACGGTTTTCTTTCGGCGAGCGTGTCAGCATTTCGCGCAGAATGTTGGCGCGCGCGCGGGTGGTATCCTTTTCATTGCGCGTGGCCATGAAGCTGGGACACATGGTACCGCCGCTCATCTGGGTTTTTCGGCAATCGCCGGATCCGTTACATTGCTCGGCGTGCTGCAGAATGTCCTGATCGTGGAAGCGGAAATAGGTTTTGAATTCCGGCGTTTTTTGGTCGGCTTCGTAGCGCAGAAATGTATCCATCGGCGCCGTATCCACGATTTTGCCCGGGTTGAAAATGTTGTTCGGGTCCCAGGTTTTCTTGATTTCCTTGAAAAGCTGGTAGTTATGTTCGCCCACCATTTTAGGGATAAACTCGCCACGCAGACGCCCGTCGCCGTGCTCGCCGGAAAGTGAGCCGTCGTATTTCTTCACCAGGGCCGCAATTTCCTCCGCAATCATCCGGAATTGCCGATGTCCCTCCGCCGTTTTTAAATTAATGATCGGCCGCAAGTGCAGCTCGCCGGAGCCTGCGTGCGCGTAATGCACCGCCGACATGCCGTTTTTCTTCAAAATCTCATTAAAATCCCGGATATATTCCGGCTGGTCGTACACGTCGATCGCCGTGTCCTCGATCACCGCCACCGCCTTTTCATCGCCCGGAATGTTGGATAACAAGCCCAACCCAGCTTTGCGGAGCGTCCATATTTTTTTGGTATCATCGCCAAAAAGCAGGGGATAGTGGAAGCCGATGCCCGCTTCCTTAAGCTCCTTTTCCAGATCTGCCGCCAGCGCTTCAACCTCCTCTTTGGTCTCCCGCGAAAGATCCACGACCAGGATCGCCGGGAAAGATCCGTCAGGTTTATTTTTTACAAAAAATGCGTTTTTCTTCTGTTCCGGGTTGGTAGCGGCACATTCCAACACATAATTATCAATCAGCTCGACAGCCTGCGGACCGTACTTCAATGTTAAGATCGTCGCCCGCAAAGATTCGTCGATGGTATCGCAATGCACGCAAACCAGTCCCTGCGTTTTGGGCGGCAGCGGTACAAGGTTCAGTTTTATTTCTGTCAAAAAGCAAAGCGTACCCTCCGAGCCGGCGATAAGGCTGCACATATTAAAAGGTTTCGCGGCAGTATTCTCTGCACCGACGTACGGCGAAGTGTTCAACAGCATGTCCAGCGCGTAGCCGGTGTTGCGTCTTTCAACAGAAGGTTTTGGGAAATTTTTCCTGATTTCCTCCTGATTATCAGGTGCTGCAAGAATTTCATTTGTCCTGAGATAGATCTTGTCCAGCAATGTTGCGCTGCCATTTTTTTGAGCCGCACTTTGCAGTATATTTTCAAATCCGCTGTTTTCAACACTTTTAAATTCAGCATCCGAGCCATCCGCAAGGATCGCTTTTACCTCCAATGTATGTTCCCTGGTACTCCCATAGACGATGGAATTTGATCCGCAGGAATTATTCCCGACCATCCCGCCGATCATCGCACGGTTCGCCGTAGAAGTTTCTGGCCCGAAATACAGTCCGTATGGTTTCAGCGCCATATTCAGCTCATCGCGCACCACGCCCGGCTGCACCCGTACCCACCGTTCTGACTTGTTAATTTCAAGTATTTTGGTAAAATTTTTAGAAACGTCTACTACTATACCGTTACCCACCACTTGCCCGGCCAGCGAAGTCCCGGCAGTCCTGGGAATCAGCGAAATACGGTTTTGAGTGGCGTAAGAAATGAGTGTTTTAAGGTCCTTTTTGGATTTGGGAATTGCTACGGCCAAAGGCATTTCGCGGTAAGCCGACGCATCGGTTGCGTACAGCGTCCGCATGGTATTGTCGTAATACAAGTCACCTTCCAGACTCCTGGCAAGCGCGCTCAGGTCGGTATCCAATGCAGGGAACGGCGTGGTCATAAATATAATTTACTGGGGAAAATCAGATTTCAAAGTTAAGGACTACATGAAAGGATTGCCAATAAAATGTTGACATAACATTTGTGCTGATTTCCTGCCTCAGAATTTGAAATCCCTTAATTCACAGCGAAATGAACCCTGCATTGTACTTCTCAAATACGAAATTTGAACTCTTCAATGATGCAAATTTTTATATGAAATTAAAATGATTTTAATGTATCAATTTTAGTCACCGATTATTGCATTATAGTTATGTTTTATATTATTTTGCACCAGCCATATTGTAAAATTTACACTTTATCAGCGTTAAGTTCTCAGAAACCCCATTTTGAATCATTCAGGGCAGTTTTGTAAGATCGGCGAGGGTAATGTTAAGATGATATAAGAAAGGCGAAAAATGACGTAACATATATCTAACCTATGATGAATTTATCCAATCTAGTACTTCGTCAACATGCTTTTCCCGATGTGGCGTCGCGTCCTTCCGGGAAAGGTGCTGTGAACCGGCGCAGCGGCGCCCGGCGGTCGGGCGTTTGGCGCACCGGCGTTTTCGCGATCTTATTGACGCTCTTCAATGTTGCGCTGGTAGTGGCCCAGGAGGCTAATGTGGCTGGGAAAGTGACAGATTCCAAAGCGGGAGGAATCCCCGGCGTAACTGTAACTGTGAAAGGCAGCACGAAGGGTACCAACACGGACGTGGACGGAAATTATCAGATCAGCGTTCCTGCAAATGCAACCCTTACTTTCAGTGCGATCGGTTACATTACCAAGGATATGCCGGTAGGTAACAAATCCGTTGTCGACGTGACGCTTTCGGAAGATGTGAAAGCATTGGAAGAAGTGGTCGTGGTGGGTTATGGTACCGTGAAGAAAAAGGATGCAACCGGAGCAGTTTCTGCACTGGGTTCCAAAGACTTCCAGAAAGGTATCGTGACTTCTCCGGAGCAATTGATGCAAGGCCGCGTAGCCGGCGTTCAGATCACCCAGCAAAGTGGTGAGCCGGGCGGTGGTATCAACGTCCGTATCCGTGGTACCTCATCCGTTTTGGGTGGTAATAACCCGCTTTTCGTAATCGACGGTGTACCTCTGAGTGGTGATAATACTTCATCAGGTGGTGATAACCAAGGAGTTGGTCGTCAGCCAGCGAAAAACCCGCTGAACTTCCTGAACCCGGATGATATTCAAAGCATGGACATTTTGAAAGATGCTTCTGCTACTGCGATCTACGGTTCAAGGGGTGCGAATGGTGTGGTTTTGATTACAACCAAAAGAGGCAGAGGAAAAGGAACATTGGATTATGGCTACTCTTATGGTATTAGCAACATTACCAAAAAATATGATTTGCTGAATGCAGCAGAATACAAAGCAGCGGGTGGTCAGGACCAGGGCGCTGACACAGACTGGCAGGATGTTCTTTTCAGAACTGCCAAAACACAGCAGCACAACCTTTCTTACGGCGGCGGCGACGCTTCGGGTAACTACCGTTTCTCATTGGGTTATCTGAACCAGGACGGTATTGTACAAACTTCCAATGTAAAACGTTACAGTGTTGGTTTCTCTGGCCAGAAAAAATTCATCGGCGACAGGCTGACCATCGGAAGTAACCTGAACTTTGCCAATACACAGGATACAGGTGTTCCGATTTCTGAAAACATTGGTTTTGAAGGTGATTTGATGGGTAGTATCCTGAAAGCAAACCCGACAAGAGCAGTATTCTCTGCTCCGGGCGTTTACAACCAGGTGACGAACTCCGAGCCAAACCCTGCTGCATTCGTGAATTTGTCAAGAGATAAAAACAACACGCTGCGTGCCCTGGGTAACATTAATGCTGAAATGGAAATCATCAAAGGCTTGAAATTCAAAACGGTACTTGGTTTTGATAAATCCATGGCTTCCAGAAAACAAGCTTATTCAAGAGATTTGTATGTTACTGGTATCCGTGACCTTGGCCGCGTTTATATCCGTGACGTAGAAACCAACAACCAGCTTTGGGAAAACTATTTTACCTATGACAAAGAGATCGGTAATGTTTCTCTGAATGCATTGTTGGGATATTCTTATCAAAGCTTTGAATACGGAACTAAAAATGTTACAGCAACCCGTTTCCGCACCAGCGATCTGGATTTGATGGTAAACAACCTGGGTATCGCCGGAACAGTTACGCCAAAAGATGAAACTGCGGTAGCGACAGTAGGTTCTGTGATCCAGAATTCAAGCTATACCAAGGATGAATTGCAATCTTACTTCGGTCGTGTAAACCTGGGTTTTGGCAGCAAATATTTGTTCACCGGTACATTGCGTGTGGATGGTTCTTCCAAATTCGGGGGTAACAATAAATACGGTTATTTCCCATCAGGAGCATTTAAATGGAAACTGGTTGAAGAAGATTTTATTCCTAAAACCGTGTTTACAGATCTTTCGCTTCGTGTAGGTTATGGTGTAACCGGTAACCAGGCAATTCCTCACAACGTGTATGACAGAAGAGACCGTTATGGTGACTATTCGATCAATGATACAGGTACCAACATTTCAGGCGGTGGTTCAAGTGCGGTTGCATTTAACAACCCTAACCTGAAATGGGAATCGACAGCAGCCCTGAACTTAGGTTTGGACTTCTCTATTCTGAAAGGCCGTTTGGGTGGCAGCATTGATGTCTACAACAAGAGCACAAAAGATCTTCTGTTCAAAGTTGTAGCGGCTCAGCCTGCACCAAACCCATTTATTTATCGTAACCTGGATACCGACATTCAAAACCGTGGTATCGAGCTGGCTTTGAATGCTGCTGTGGTAGATGGCAAAAAATTCTCATGGGAAGTTTTGTTCAACGCTTCTTACAACAAAAACCTGGTTAAAAACCTGATTGGTACTTACGATACAGGTGAGATCAACGGACAAGGTTTGTCTGGTGCGTTTGCACAGCGTCTTGCAGAAGGTCAGCCTTTATTTGCTTACTTCCTCCGCGAGTTCGGTGGTTTTGACGAAAACGGAAACTCCCTTTATCCAAACGGTGACTTCCAGCAATTCCTGGGTGGAAAAAGCCCGCTGCCAAAAGTAAATGCAGGTTTGACCAACAACTTTAAATACGGAAACTTTGACCTGAGCTTCTTCTTTAATGGTGTATTTGGAAATTATCTGTATTCCAATACGGCAAATGCATTCTTTACACAAGGATCGTTTTCAAACGGACGTAACGTAACGAAAAATGTAATTGGAAACGGAGAGGGCAAACTGAACGCTCCCGACGTATCGACCCGCTTCCTTGAAAAAGGAAATTTTGTGAGGCTGCAAAACTTCACCCTTGGATATCGCGTTCCTTTGAAAAGCTCAAAAGTACTTAGCAATGCGAGGGTGTTTCTTACCGGCCAAAATTTGTTGACTTTTACGAAATATAGTGGACAGGATCCCGAGGTAAGCACAAACAAATCTTTGAATGATATTCCTTCATTCGGTATCGATTATACGGCTTACCCAAGAGCAAGAACGTGGACTGTTGGTGTTAATGTCTCATTCTAATTATTTCAAATTCGTTGAAAATGAAAACTGGTAACATTTATAAAGTATTGGTAGCCGGGATGAGCATGGCAGTGATGTCTGCCTGTACCGATCTGGTTACGGATGAAAAAGACTCCGTCGTCAACAAAACGGCGGATGGAAAATTTGCCCCGGTAAACGTGCCGGAAGCGCTGGCATCTGCCTATAAGGATTTATCGACTTACTCCGACCAGGCTGGTATTTACGCCCTGGGCGAGCACGTGACTGCTGAGATGATCCCGCCAACCCGCGGTGTGGACTGGGGTGATAATGGTGTTTGGCGTACATTGGACGCACACACCTGGGATGCTTCCCACTCCTACATCCTGAGCGCATGGAATGCTTTGAACCAGAGAGCATACCGCTCAACGGAAATCATCGCTTCCAACCCAAGTGCCCAGCAAAAAGCGGAAGCACAGTTCCTGAGAGCATACAACATGTTCTGGGTTATGGATTACTGGGGCGTGGTGCCTTTCAGGGAAGTAACACAAGGTCCGGACGATCTTCCAAAAGTGTTAACCCGCTCGGAAGCATTTGATTATATCGTGAAAGATCTGGAAGAAGCACTTCCTGCCTTGCCAAAAACAGGCCCTTCCGTAACGAACGGAGCTGCGAGCAAAGCTGCTGCTAACTTCCTGCTTGCGAAATTGTATCTGAACAAAGCGGTTTACAAAAGCACTGCACCAGAAGGTCCTTATACTTTCGACAAAGCGGATATGGACAAAGTGGTAGCTTACGTAGATGCAATCACTGCCGACGGATACTCACTTGAAAAGGATTATTTCTCAGCATTCTCTTCTGCTGCCAAAACTGAGCCGATCTTCGTAGTAATGGAAGGAACAGCACAAAACCGCTGGTTCATGACATTGCACTATGATCAAAATCCTTCCGGCTGGAACGGTTTCGCAACATTGGCTGATTTTTACGACACTTTCGAAGCGAAAGATATGCGTATCGGTAAACCTGCTAAAAAAGATGGCAGCGCGTATTCTGGTGTAGGTCTGGGCTTCCTGATTGGTCAGCAGTATACAGATAAAGGCGCGCAGATTGTAGATACCCGTACTCAAAGACCATTGCAGTTCACCCGCGATGTACCTTTGGCTGGTGCTGCTACGGATAAAGGTATCCGTGTTATCAAGTATCACCCTGCGAACTCTGGTAAATATCTTTTGATGCGCTATGCAGAGGCTTATCTGATGAAAACCGAAGCATTGCTGAGAAGCGGAAACGCGGCCGCCGCCGTGACACACGTAAATGCTTTGCGCACGGTACGTGGTGCAAGCGCACTGGCCTCTTTGAACGAAGAAAGCCTTTTTGCTGAACTGGGCCGCGAGCTGTACTGGGAAGGTGGAAAAAGAACTTCTGAAATCCGTTTCGGCAAGTTCACTACTGGCGCCGGTACTGCTGTAAAAGAAGCATATACCGTACTTTATCCGATTCCATCTGCGGCTTTGGTTTCCAATCCAAACCTCGTGCAGAACCCCGGATATTGATATTGAATTTTTTAATTTTGGTGACGAAAATGCTCGATGCTTTCGAGCATTTTCGTTTTTTATTGATCTGATGAAGCGTTTTACAGTTATCTTGATTTTACTTGCGATGTTTGACTGTCTTTGTCAGGCATGCACCAGTAAGGAATCGACAGACGAGCAAACCGAAACAATTTTAAAGTCGCTCAAAGACAATCAGGCGCGTATCCTGGTAAAGATTGACGGCAAAGAATTTTATCTCGCACAAAGCGTTTTTAGCGGACAAACATTGTTTACGCCGGACGTGCTGAATGTGACATTGACCGACCAGTTTGAAGGCAAAACCATTTTGAACATTGCGAAAGAAAAATGGTACGCGACTGGTCATGTGGGTGACGATATCAGTACCGATGGGCGGACAGCTTCGAACCTGAAAATGGGCAAGATTATCGACCGGGAGAAAATGATCGGGGAAGGTTACATGATGACGGAGGGGAAGATTGAGGCTGTGCGGTTTGCCAAAAACAGTATGATTTTTAAGCTGACCGGGAAAGTAGGGAAGTACAGTGACTTTCAGCAGCCGGATAAATATGTGCCTTTCGAGGGAACGATCATTTATAAAAAACCAGCTGTAAGCCTGGTGAATATTACTGAAAATGAAGTGTTCAGTGCTTCGACAACAAACTAAATGACAAACAGAAAGACCCGCCCTTTTTTTACAGGCGTACTTTATACCTTTTTTTTGCTCCTTATTTCCTGCGGTAAAACCGATAAGCCCGAGGGGCTGTTTGAAGAACTAACCGCTTCCGAAACCGGGATTGATTTTGTCAATAAAATCAAAGACCGGGAAGATATCAACATTTTCAATTACCGGAATTTCTATAATGGCGGCGGCGTGGCCATCGGCGATGTGAATAATGACGGGCTGCCCGACATTTACTTCACCGCCAACATGGGCGAAAACAAGCTCTACATCAACAAAGGCAACTGGAAATTTGAAGACGTCACCGCCAAAGCCGGTGTAGGCGAGCCGGACAAATGGAGTACCGGCGTAGTGATGGTGGATATCAACGGAGACAATCTGCTCGATCTTTATGTCTGCAATGCAGGTTATCAAAAATTCGTCAACAAGCAAGGTAACTCGCTCTATATCAATAATGGTGACCTGACATTTACCGAGTCGGCCAAGAAATATGGGCTGGACGAAACAGGTTACACGACACACGCGGCATTCCTGGATTACGACCTCGACGGTGACCTGGATTGCTACATTCTCAACAATAGTTTTATTCCGGTAAATACGCTCAACTATGCCAATGACAGGAAGTTACGTGCCAAAGACTGGCCGGTAAAAGATTTCCTGAAAGGTGGCGGCGCCAAGCTGCTGCGAAATGATAGCGGGAAGTTTATCGATGTGAGTGAAGAGGCGGGCATTTACGGAAGTCTGATCGGCTTTGGCCTCGGCATTACGGTCGGGGACATCAATGGTGACCAGTATCCGGATATTTACATCTGCAATGACTTTTACGAAAAGGATTATTTATACATCAATCAAAAAGACGGCACGTTTTCCGAAGAGCTGGAAAAACGCCTGAAACATACGAGTCTGGCCTCGATGGGCGCCGATATGGCTGACATTAATAATGATGGCTATCCAGAATTGTTCGTGACCGACATGCTGCCCCGCGACGAATATCGCTACAAAACCACGACTTCCTTTGAGAATCACTACCTGTTTAATCTCAAAAAGGAAAAGGGTTTTTACAATCAATACATGCAGAATAGCCTGCAACTGAATAATCAGGACGGGACTTTCAGTGAAATCGCCAATTATTCGGGTGTTGCGGCCAGTGATTGGAGCTGGGGTGCGCTGATGTTTGATGCGGATAATGATTCCAAAACGGATGTATATGTCAGCAACGGAATTTATCACGACATTCTGGATCAGGACTTTATCGATTTTTTTGCCAATGAAGTAACCCAGAAAATGGTGATGTCGGGCGAGAAACAGAACATGCAGAATATTATCGACCGGATGCCTTCGACGCCGATACTTAACAACTTTTTCCATAACGAGGGAAATCTGCAATTCAAGGAGCGGGGGGAAGAGTTTGGTTTTAGCACCAAATCGTTTTCAAATGGCGCGGCTTATGCGGATTTGGACAATGATGGCGACCTGGACCTGGTGGTCAACAATGTGAACCAGCCTTGTTTTGTTTATCGCAACAAATCGGAAGCTAAAAATCCGAAGAACCACTACGTTAAATTCAAGCTGGCCGGCGAGGGGATGAATAAATATGCGATCGGCTCAAAAATTCAGGTTTTCGCTGGCAATGAGATTTTTAGCAAACAGATTAATCCTGCCCGTGGATTTCAGTCAAGCACGGAGTATCCGATCACGATCGGGCTTGGACAGATCAGCAACATTGATTCGATTAAGATTTCCTGGCCCAACCGCAAAATGTCGGTGATGGGCAGTGTGAAGGCAGATACTACACTGAATTTCAACATTCAGAAAGCAGACAGGCCAGCCGTAACATTGGAACAAAATCACAAAGCGCTGCTGACCACCGCTAACATTACCGGGTTTGAGCCTCACAAAGAAAACAGGTACGAGGATTTTTACAATGAAAGGAACATTCCCATCATGCTCTCGCAGGAAGGCCCGAAAGCGGCCATCGGCGACGTGGATGGCGATGGCAAAGAGGATGTTTTTATCTGCGGCGCGAAAGGCCAGGGCAGCCAGCTTTATCTGCAAAAAGGAAATGGTTTTGCAAAATCGGTTCAGAAGATCTTCTCGGATCTTGCCAGCTTTGAAGATACCGCAGCTGAATTTTTCGATGCAGATGGCGACGGTGACCTGGATCTGGTGGTGGGAAGTGGTGGAAATGAAACCATGAAATCGACGCCGGAACTTCCGACGAGGCTGTATATCAATGATGGAAAAGGCAATTTCACCATCAATACCCGCGCCTTCCCGCCAAACGGAATGAATACGGCGGTGATTGCGGTAAATGATTTTGATCAGGATGGAGATATGGATCTCTTTGTCGGCAGCCGCAGCGTGCCGCGGGAATATGGGTTAAATCCGAAGAGTTACCTTTACCAGAATGATGGAAAAGGCGTTTTTAAAGAGGTGGGCAAAACATTGGCACCGGATTTAGCGAGCCTCGGAATGGTGCGTGATGCCAGCTGGACCGACATTGATGGTGATAAAACCAAGGAACTGATCATTGTCGGAGATTGGATGGCGCCTGTCATTTACAAATACCAGGGTGGGAAATTCGTCAAAAAAGCTTCCGGCCTCGAAGCATTTGCAGGTTTTTGGGGAGCGCTGAAAACGGCCGATCTGGATGGTGACGGTGATCAGGATTTGGTGTTAGGAAATCTGGGAGAGAATTTTTCCTTGAAAGCCGACGCAAATTCTCCCCTCAAAATCTGGGTGACGGATTTTAATAAAAATGGTACAATCGAAAAGGTCATGTCCAAAACGGTGAATGCCAAGGACATGCCGATTTTGCTGAAACGTGAGCTGACCACCCAGTTTCCCTTCCTGAAAAAGAAGAGCATTAAACATTCCGAATATGCGGACAAGTCGGTGCAGGATTTGTTTCCCGACGAGTTGCTGAAATCTGCGGTTCAGAAGTCGATTAATTATCTCAAATCGGCCGTCGCGGTGAATGATGGGAAAGGGAATTTCAAGCTGATGCCGCTGCCTGAAATGGTGCAGATATCCTGTCTGAATGCCATTGAAAGCCAGGATGTTAATCAAGACGGCAAGCTCGATTTGATCGTGGGTGGCAACTTCACGCATTTTATTCCGCAGCTGGGAAGTCTGGATGCGTGTCGTGGCAATGTGCTGATTAACAAAGGCAACATGAAATTTGATGTGTTGCTTAGTAACCAGAGCGGATTTGCGCTGGATGGTGAAGTGAAGCAAATCAGCCCTATTACGATCCAAGGCGCACCTTATCTGATCAACCTGGTCAACAATGCTTCGCCTGTTTTGTTCAGGATCAACGAGTTATAATCAAGAAATTTTGATCAAGTTCATTTCAACATATCTTAACCGACTGCTCAAACCGGTCTATTTTCTGCTCTTTTGCTGGATAGCCTTATCCTGCTCAAAGGAAAAAGAAGAGGCAAAGGATTACCAATTCGACCTGCTGACTTCCGAAAAAACCGGCCTGGATTTCTCCAACACATTGAAACCCACCAAGGATTTCAACATTTTCTACTACATGTATTTTTACAATGGTGGCGGTGTCGGAGCGGGTGATTTGAACAACGATGGGCTGATCGACCTTTGCTTCACGGCCAATCAGGAAGCCAACCGGATTTATCTGAATAAATCGGGACTGAAATTCGAAGATGTGACTGAAAAAGCCAATTTCAAAGGCGATAAAGGCTGGTCAAACGGGGTGTCGATCGTTGACATCAACCAGGATGGGATGCTTGACATTTACATCAGTCAGGTCGGAAACTTCGAGTCGATGAAAGGGCATAACCTCCTATATGTCTGCCAGGAAATTACAAAAGAAGGTATTCCGGTTTATGCGGAGAAATCGAAGGAATATGGGCTCGATCTGGTTGTTTTTGGTACACAGGCCTTGTTTTTTGATTTTGACCTGGATGGCGATCTTGATATGTTTCAGCTCAATCACTCGGTTCATCAAAACGGGACATTCGGCCGGCGCGCACTTTTTGATAACACTTATCATCCGTTGGCTGGCGACAAATTATTCAGAAATGACAATGGTAAGTTCGTCGAAATCACTAAAACCGCGGGTATTCACAGCTCGGCGCTGGGTTACGGACTTGGACTTGGGGTAGGAGATATCAACTTCGACGGCTATCCGGATATGTACATTGGAAATGATTTCCACGAGAATGATTACCTGTACATGAACCAGCAAAACGGGCGGTTTGCGGATATGACGGACTCTTCGCTGATGCACACCAGCCAATTTTCCATGGGTGTGGACATTGGCGACCTGAACAATGATATTTTCCCCGAAATCGTATCGCTGGATATGCTGCCTTCGGATTATGAGATTTTGAAAAAGTCTGAGGGTGAGGATGTTTACAGCATTTTTAAATACAAAATCAGGCAGGGTTACAACTACCAGTTTGCCCGGAACAACCTGCAATACAACAACGGAAACGGCACTTTCAGTGAGATCGGGATGTATGCCGGGATCCATGCAACCGACTGGTCGTGGGCGGCTTTGTTTTCCGATTTTGATAATGATGGATTGAAGGACCTTTTCATTTCCAATGGTATTCCGAAGCGGATGAATGATACGGATTACATCAAATTTGTGTCCGATGATGTGGTGCAGGAAAAGATCAGGAATAAGAATTTCGACGAAAATGATCCGGGGCTGGCTGATAAGTTGCCCGAAATCAAGCTGCTGAACCGCTTTTTTGGGAACCAGGGAAATCTGGCATTCAAGGATTTGGCGTCGCAGGTGCGGAATGATCAGGTATCCTACTCAAATGGTTCGGTTTATGCTGATCTGGACAATGATGGTGACCTCGACATTGTGACCAATAACATCAATGAAAAGGCATTTGTCTACGAAAACCTGAGCGAGAAAAAGGCGGCAAAAAGTGATTTTACAAGATTATATCTCAAAGGCGCGAAAGGAAATTTGAATGCGATCGGCACAAAATGCCTGGTTTTCAAAAAGGATAAGACATTGACTTTTGAAAAATTCCCTGTCCGCGGTTTTCAGTCGAGCATGGAAACGCCGCTGAATGTGGGTTTTGGAAAAAAGCCTGAGGTGGATTCCATGCTGATCATTTGGCCGGATAATCATTTTCAGGTTTTGAAAAACGCAGATTTAAAAGATTCACTATCAATTACCTATAAATCTGGGCTGCCGGTATTTAACTATCAGAAATTCAAAGAAGCCAGGCAGAGCAAGACATATTCTTACGAAGATATCGCCGCCAAGTTGGGCGTAGATGTGCCTCACGTCGAGAATAATTTTATAGAATTTGACCGTAACTCGCTCATTCCCTTTGAAGTAACCGCCGACGGTCCTGCGCTGGCAGTTGCTGACATCAACCACGATGGTTTGGAGGATATGTATGTGGGATCTTCCAAAAAATTCCGCAGCCATTTATTTCTTCAAAACGCAGCCGGGAAATTCAAAGAATCTATTCAACCTGCTTTGGTTCAGGATAGTACCTACGAAGAAATCGATGCGCAGTGGGTGGATGTAAACAAAGATGGCCACGCCGATCTGGTAGTGGCAACAGGCGGAAACGAGTACAGCGGCAACTCGGAATTCCGTATGCCACGGGTTTATCTGAATGATGGAAAAGGTAACCTGACGGTCAAATCTGACGCTTTTTCAAATGTATATGTGACGGCCTCCTGCGTAGTGCCTTTTGATTTTACGGGCGACGGTATTGTGGATTTGTTCATCGGCGGCCGGGCGGTGCCGCTCAATTACGGTGAAGTTCCCAGATCTTATTTATTAAAAAATGACGGTACCGGCAAGTTTACAGACGTCACGCCGCAATACGCCCAAGAGCTGCAAAACATTGGGTATGTGAAGAATGCGAAACTGGCCGACCTGAATAAAGATGGCGACCAGGATTTGGTGCTGGCGCTGGAATGGGACGGGATTTGCGTCATGCAAAATGATGGCAAAAGTTTCTCCAGGAAAATGCTGACGGACAAAAAAGGCTGGTGGAATTTCGTGATGCCGTACGATTTTGATGGCGACGGCGACCTGGATATTCTGGCCGGAAACCTGGGTTTGAACAGTCGCCTGAAAGCCAGCAGCGAGCAGCCGGTGAATATGTATATCAATGATTATGACGGAAATGGGCGCAAGGAACCGCTTTTGAATTATTACCTCAATGGTAAGGAAGTGCTTTTTCCTACGAAGCTTGAATTGGAAAAGCAGATTCCGATGATCCGCAAAAAGTACATTTACGCCACCCAGTTCGCCAAAGCCTCGACCGCCGACCTGGTAGGTGCAGAAAAGCTCAAAGATGCACAGGTTTTGTCTGCGAATTATTTCCAGAATGCAATCCTGGTCAATGACGGCAAAGGTAATTTTCAGCTGAAATCGCTGCCCTACAATGCGCAGTGGACGCCTTTTTACGACGCGCAAGTCATCGACGCAAATGGCGATAGGTTGCCCGACGTGCTCATGATGGGCAATTTTTATAATCCCAACATTCAAATGGGACGCTACGATGCAGATTTTGGTACGGTGCTGATCAACAGGGGTAACTGCGATTTTTCAGCAGAACCGATCCATGGTTTGCAGATAAAGGGCCAGGTGAAGAAGCTGCGGAACATTAAGCTGAAATCCGGCAATGCCATCGTCGCTGCCCGAAATGACGACAAGCTCGTCGTGATCAGCCGCAAAAAATAATCAGAAGGTGAAATTGTAGGCGATGGTAGCGATCGGCGCCGCGAAAATGTTGAGCTTATAGCTTTTCGTGACCTTATTTTCAGTCTTGAAAAACACCGAATAAGCATTCTTCCGCGCGTACACATTGTACACCGAAAACGTCCAGTGCCCCTGCCAGCGGCGGTTTTTCATGCTCGGATTGTAAATGTTCCAGGCAAAATCGAGGCGGTGATAGTCTGGAATGCGCTTGTTGTTTCGCTTGTCGTAAAATGGATAAACATTATTCTGGTAATTGATAAAACCGATCGGCTCGGTGTAAGGTCTGCCGGTGCTGTATGCGAATGTGAATCCGAACGAATTGTGCTTGTCGACCGTAATGTCCAGCGAGGCATTGAAACTGTGAGGCTTATCGTAATTTGCTGGGTACCAATTGCCGCGGTTCACCAGCTCGATCAGTGCCGCGCCTTTATCCACAATGTTCAGCGAGCGGGCATAAGTATAGTTGGCCCAGCCTTTTGTGTTTCCCTTTTTCTTCGAAACCATCAATTCCACCCCGTAAGACTTGTTCCGACCCTGGATCAGCTGCGTTTCCGGGAAGCGCTGTAAGAGAAAATCCGCGCCGGGCTTGTAGTCGATAATGTTGTTGGCGAGCCGGTAATAACCTTCGAGCGAAACTTCATAAATGTCTTCCGAAAATGATTGGTAAAAGCCAGCCGTAAACAAATTACTGATCTGCGGCTTGATATGCGTATCGCTCGTTTTCCATCGCGAAGTCGGGATCGGCGTGGCGGTATTTGAAACCACCTGGATGTACTGGCGCATCAGGTTATAGCCGAATTTCAGCGAAATATGATCAGTCAGAGCATAGCGCAGCCCTAGCCGCGGCTCAAAACCACCGTAACTTTTTGCAATTTTACCCCTTGAAAATGCGGTTGAATCCGTTACAGAAAACTCATCCCGCGGCTGCCCGGGCAGGTAATCCCGCACGATAGACGGCCCCACGGACATAAAATAGGAGTAGCGCAAGCCGAAAGACAAAGCCAGATTTTTGGAAAAATTGATCTCGTCATCCACGTACAGCGCCACCTCGTTGGCCTTTTCGGTAGGCGTCGCAATGAAGTTGACGCTTGGGCTTGCGCCTGGGTACAATGTTCCGGGCTTGATCACGTACTGCGTCGCCACAATCCCGGTCTCGAATTTATGGTCAGTCAGCTGGTAGTTAATGTTGGATTTAATCTGCCGCTGCTCGGTGGAGGCGCGCAGTTTCACCACATTACCCGTCGCCTTTTCAGCAGTGCCGATATCCGGGGAATATTTGGCGTAAACCGCTGTCGTTTGCAGGTTTATTTTCGGTGAAATCACATGCAGCCAGCGCAGCATTGAGTTGGTAGTCACATGCTTATAGTAAGTATCAGTCCCGACTACATTCGGCAAATTCGTTAGCAGATCGGTTTTGAAATAATCGTCGCTGTAATAACCCATCCAGGTCAGCGTGTTTTTATCATTAATACGCCAGAAAGTTTTTGCAGAAAGCTCGCCAAAACGTGCCTTGATATTTTGCAGCTGTTTATCCAGTTTTGGTAAAATAAAATCGTTGAATGCGCCCCGGCCAGCCACATAAATGCCCAGTTTCCCTTTAATGATCGGTGCGTCGAGCAGCAGGCGATTGGAGATCAGACTAATGCCGCCAGCCATTTTAAACTTATCCAGATTCGGGTTTTTGGTAGAAATATCCAGCACAGATGCGACCCTCCCGCCAAAACGCGCTGGAACATTACCTTTATATAGATCCAGATTATTGACCGTATTCGGTGGGATCACCGAAAAAAGCCCGAACATGTGCGTCGGGTTGAAAATCGGCGTATCGTCGAGCAGGATCAATGTCTGATCCGTGGTACCGCCGCGAATGTTGACACCATTTGAAGCTTCTCCCACGCTCGAAACGCCCGGCAGCATTTGCAAGCTTCGCAAAATATCCAACTCCCCGAAAGCCGAGGGCAGTTTTTCCAAAGTTTTAATGTTGATCTGCAGAGAACCAAGGATCGGCTGGCGGATTGTCTGGTCGAAACCCTTGCTGGTAATGATCACCTCCTCCAATTGGCTCGAAGTAGTTGTCATCAAAATATCAAAATTCACCTTCCTCGTACCAGCCTTGATAAACGCCCGAAACGACTCATACCCCACATGCCGGATCACCAGCACATGGTCTTCATCCGATAATTCCATGCTGAAATTGCCCTTCTCATCCACCTTCGCCGCAGACCAGTTCCGCCGGTAATCCACCACGATTGAAGCCCCTGGCAGCGGAGCCAAAGTAGCCGAATCCTTCACAGAACCGGTTATAGTCAGCCCCTGCGCAATTCCGTGGAGCGTCGCAAGAAGCAGTATTAGTAAAAAGTATAGTTTTTTCATTCGTGGTTATTCGCGGTCCGCCGCGCGGTGCATTCGTGGCATCACTGACTCCACTTCCAATCTTTTGGTAAAAACGGTGTCCGTGCGCGGCTC
Source organism: Dyadobacter luticola (assembly GCF_005860805.1). Taxonomy (GTDB): domain Bacteria; phylum Bacteroidota; class Bacteroidia; order Cytophagales; family Spirosomataceae; genus Dyadobacter; species Dyadobacter luticola. The sequence continues at coordinate 235,852 of NZ_VCEJ01000005.1, forward strand.
TTTTTACAAATCGCCAGCGGAACAAAAGGCCGCTCGTTCGACCGCTCTTCCAGAATGGGGTCCCGGTTATGAATGGTTTTGAAAAGCTGGTTCAGTACTGCCGCATTTTTAATGTTCTTCCGCCAAAGCATCGTCCGGTACTCCGAAACCGATGAAGCCGTAAAAAACCCGATTACCAGCTCATTTTTATCCTCCACATTGGTCACATTTCCCTGGATCGGCGCGGGCGGCGTATCAGCCAGCGTTCCGGAGTTAACCGCCTGGTCTTGTATGAGTTTCAAAAATCGATAAGCATTGGGTGTCAAAGAATTTTGCTGCAAACTGATCAGGCAGGGGTTCGATTGCAGCAGCGGGATCTGCGCCACCAGCTTGTCTTTCTGGCTCTGACCATTGGTATAAGTATCCGCGAAAATGTTGATATCGGTACTATAAAAAATATCCCAGCAGAGGTCCTCGCAGATATAGTCAAAAATGTTGTTCGGCTTCAATGTCAGGTCTTTGAAACAATCACCATCGGTGCCGTTTTCGGTATCAAAAAGATAATACTTTCCCTGGTTACACGTCTGGCAGGTCTTCTGGATTTCCCACAATGTCCACTGCCAGCGGTAAAAGTTTTTCTCGCCGGCCGGATCATCAAAATCCAGGTAAATATCATTGCTGGGCGTGTAGTCGCCATAAAATTCCGACAACTTCGGAATGCCTTTTGGGTTGAAAGCATCATAAGCCCGGTTTACTTTCGCGACTGACAGCATGGTTTCGGAAGAAGATTCGTAGGATTTGCCTTCCGGCGTACTGAAATGGATTTGGTAAGCGTCGCCCACCTTCCCACGGAACGACAGCGGAAGCTGGTAAATGCCGGGATCGGTTTCGGTCAGGTCGAATGTCTGGGATCCGTTGACCACGATTTTTACCTTCGCGCTGGTCAGGGGCAAAGTCGATTGTCCCTTTGTCCAAATCGTCTGTGTGAACTCGGAGCTCTCATTTTTTGCATCCGGGTTGGTTCTCGCCAGGGTAATTATTTGCGGGCCGTCCAGGTCAGTCACCACGCCGTCCACGACAATGTACTCCTGGGCAGCCGCGAATTTCACGCTGAAAGGTTCCACACAAGCCGCGAGGCAAGTGAGCAGGATCGTAAAAATGATGGTAAGCCGGTGACTCATCGCTTATTCAATAATAACAGACCTCGTAGAAAATTTCCCATTGCCATTTTTCAATTTCAAAATATAACTTCCCCGCAGGTTTTTCACATTCAGCTTCATTTCCAGCTTTTTACCTTTTGTTTGAACCCCCAAATCCTGACTATACATGACCACACCTGACGTATTAAAGATTTCAATCGCATACCTCCCGGTTTCCGGAATTTCCGCATCCACATTCAAAGGCATTTCCGGCCGGTTTGGGTTGGGATATACTTTCAAAACATTGCCTTCAAAATGCGGCTCGACGCCAGTAATGACCGAAAGCCCGTCCCGCAAAATGGCTACCTGAGCAGTAGTTTTGCAATCCCAGTCAAACCGGATTTTCAGCTGGCGTGTCACATGATCATAAAAAGCAGTTTCATTTTTAAAATCGGTACTCAGGTACACGACGGTCAACGGCTTACCATTTAATGTGGCCGAAAGTGGGGGAGAAGTAAGGTTTTCGACTTCCAACATCAGATTTCTTTTCGCGAGAGACTGCGGGAAATCCTTTTTCCTCGCGATAGTCACATGCACGCTGTCCTCTGAAACCCGTCCGCTGAAATCGATCAGCTCGTATTTTTGATTTTTTAAAACATTCGGGTCGATACCATCGTCGTGGTACATCGTGAATGTGGACGCCGGCACGGAAACATCCTGGAAAAATTTTACAGCTAAGCTATCAGAAGTATAGTAATCAGTTGATTTTAAAGATGTTGAAGCGGACATTGGAATAAAACTCCCAGCTTTGGCGTAAACCGGAATGTTATCGACTGTCAGGTTTGGGAAAATATTGGTATTACCATTAAAAGGAACATTGGTCCAGAAATCAAACCATTTTCCAGCGGGCAAAACCACTTTTCGCGAAGGCATACCATGTAAAAGTACCGGCGCCACGAGGAGATTTTCTCCAAAGAAATACTGGTCGTTAATGTTGCCAAATGTTTTGTTGTCAGTAAAATAATCCATTGGGAGGCAAATCGGGCGACCGGAAATACTGTTTTTCCAGGCCAGCGAATAAATGTAGGGCAGCAGCTGGTACCGAATGTTGAGATATCTTTTGACCCCACTGTAAAATGGCTCCGAAAGAGTCACCGGCTCCACATTCTTCCTGTCGCCGTGCGCCCGCACGATGGGCGTAAATGTGCCGAACTGAAACCAGCGCAGGTCCAGCTCTTCATCTTTGTCCACTTTATCGGGCATCGTCGCAAAGCCGCCAATGTCCGAGTGCATATAAGCCAGCCCCGACATACCCGATTGCAGAATGATCGGAATTTGTAATCGTAATCCAGCCCAATATCTGGCCACGTCGCCACTCCACGGCAACACGCCAAACCGCTGCGCACCAGCCCAGCCCGAGCGCGTAAGGTTAAAAAGCCGCTGGTTTGGAAAGTCTTTTTGAAACTGATTATAAAGGTTTTTGGCCCAGAACAAAGGATACAAATTATGCACCTGCGCACCTGCGCCCAAAGTGTAGGCGGCATCTTTCGGATCGTAATCCGGCTCGATACGGTCTGTCCACCAACCAGAAATTCCCTGCGAAGTCAGGCGTTTATATTGCTGCCATAGCCAGTTTTGCGTAGCAGGCTTGAAAATGTCGAGCAAACCGGCGGTTCCGATCCCGAAATCCTGCGTGTAAGTGACATTCGTCCCTGGTCTTTTTGCAAAAAGCGAAAGCGATTCGGCAATCCGGAAATTGGGTGATAATGCGGTAATGTAGGGTTCCGAAATCAAGATCGTTTTCACTCCTTTGCTTTTCAGCTGACTTACCATATTACTTGCATTCGGCCAGTTCTTCGCATCCCAATTAAAATCCCCCATCGTCGACTGGTCACCGAACCAGTACAGATCAAGCGCGAGGGCGTCGAGCGGGAAGCCGCTATTTTGCAAATCGCTCACAGCCGATGTCGCCTCACTTTCATTTTTGTACCCGAATTTGGATTGAATGTAACCCAAAGCCCAGCGCGGCGGAAGCGGCTGCCGGCCCGTCAGCAGGGTATAATTTTCGAGGATTTCATCATTACTATCCCCATTAATAAGGTAATAAGCCCATTTCCCGGCACTGACCGATTCAACATTCAGTTTCGTAGAATCCAGCGCGCCCACATACATCCGGATCGAGCCGGGGAGGTTGCTGTCGAACAGAATGCCGTATTTGTGCGAGGAAACCAGGAAAGGCACATTGAAACTCTGAGCGAGGCCGGTGGCCTGGTCGTAGTAAGCGTACTCCCAGGTATTATAGAAATCAAACGCTTTTTTATTGAGGTCAGGCCCGAAAGGACGGCTGCCCGCGCCGTGGAAAACGTCTTTTGGATTAATATCAAATGTCAGACTGACTGAATCTTTCGTCTGCCTGAAAGCACCAACATCCCTGATCTTGACCTGATTACCAGATTTTAATGCAACAGAAAGCGGATTTTTATTGACTTCTAAAACACTATTTCCGAGTGCTATGGAAAGTGAAGTGCTGGTTTCCGAAACTTTATCAGGAATGTAAGTAGGTGCGAGAACCACCGTGTAGGAGCTATCAAGCGAGGTATTTTCGGAAAGAACGGTTTCGACCCGAAAAATATCCGGCGTGTAGGTTGTGATTTTCAGCGTACCCTTGCTGCCGCGTAAGAGAATGTCGTGCTGGTTTTTCTGAAAGCTAATAAAATTCCCTGCTCCCTGCCCAAAAGACACTACCGCATTCAGCACAAAAAACAAAACAACAAGGTATTTGTATATCATAAAACGAAATTCAGCCAAAGCCAGCCCTCCAAGCTAAATTTAAGCCAAATAAAACAAAATATCCTTGCTATTTTCTTATTTTTTGTAACCAGGAATGAATAGTTTTTGAAGTAATATCATAGTTTAAAAAGCAGTGAAGTTTCGGCTGAAAGCTGGCGAAAAAATTGGTCGTAACGATAGTCGAAGCTATTGTCAAATCTGCCAAAAACAGTTCCTTCCACAGGTGTGAGGTTTTGCTCTTTTTGATTGACAGGTCGCCTTAAGATTTTAGTAAATATGCCCTGTCCATACTTGCCAGATAAATTCACGACAATGCGGTCATTGATCTGATAACCGATACCTAAGCCACCATTGACGGATACTAAATAATCTTTCAGTTTTGAGTCCGAAGTGCGATAAATGAAAGATTCGCTGGGAGGACTTGTTTCAATAAATCTCGCGGAAGTAGTCGCGGTATTCTTTGTCATGATCATCAAACCGGGACCGGCAAATACGTATGCGCGAAACTTACTGTCCGGATTAAATGTATAATTTAAACTAAAATCGAAATGCGTGCTGCTAAATCCGTATGCGTTCAATTTGACTTTCGGATCAAATTTTTCAGGTATCAGTATAGAGGATTTTCCCTCTATTTTGTAAAAACCAATGTTGTCTACTAAGAAATCATCATGCGAAACTTTGTTCCAGAATATGTTTAAGCCGATGCTGATTTTTGGAAAAAGTACTGCGCTTCCCCTAATGCCATAATTGATTACATTTTTATCAAAATATCCGGTTTTTAGAAACCTAAAATCACTGTTTTGGGCATAAACAGAGACTTCTAATGCGGTTTGAATATTTGAAAACGCGATATAGGGTCCTATGTAAAAAGTAGTTTTAGCCTTGGCGGAATTTTGCTCTACAACGACTTGCACCGAACCTAGCTCACTATTTGCCTCCGTGACCAATTTGGCTAAATACTTATAATTATAGACAGGAGTCGACTTGGATTTCTGAGCATACCTCTGCATAAACTCGCTGCCAAAAATTAAGGGTAGCGCGCGTACAAAATGATCTCTTGTCAAGACTTTCAACGAATCATTTCTCTTAATATAATAGGTTTTTTCTTTCTGCTGCAATAAAAGACTGTAATCGCCCTGGATGAGGACAATTAGCGATTTATCATTTTTGGCGGTCTGAGCATTTACCTTTCCAGTAAGCTGGTTTAGAAATAACAAGAGAATTAACAGTGCAGAGATTTTTCTCATATATGAAAAGGTTTTAAGCATAATAAGGTGTGACCTGTTTTATACTTATCTCTGATTCATTTAATTACATACTCTCGGTCTTCCCGCCATCTACTGGCAAATTCACGCCATTAATACTCCCGGCAGCCGGGCTGCACAGGAATGCAACTGCCGCTGCGGTTTCTTCGGGTAATGTGAATCTTCTGATCGGGATGCTTTCTTTCATTTGATTGGCTACTTCCTCGGGCGATTTGCCGGACGATTGACTGCGCATTTGCAAAACTGCATCGAGGCGCGAGGTTTCGGTAAAGCCGGGAAGTACATTGTTGCAGGTAATGCCATACTGCCCGAGTTCGAGGGATAATGTTTTGGACCAGCTTGCCACTGCGCCGCGGATGGTGTTGGAAACGCCCAGCCCGACGATCGGCTGCTTCACGGAAGTGCTGATAATGTTCACGATACGACCATAACCTGCCTTTTTCATGCTCGGCACGACTGCCTGTGCAAGAAACTGATTGTTGATCAAATGCATCTGAAAAGTTCTCAGAAACTGATCGGTATCCGCTTCAATGATCGGTCCGCCGGAGGGGCCGCCGGTGTTATTGACCAAAATATGGACATCAGGACACAGCCGCAGGTAATTGTCGATGGCGTCTTTAACTTGTTGATGCTCAGAAAAATCAGCTACCACATACCGGTGCAGCTGACCCGCCGACTGGTCTAATGTTTCGACGGCTTTACGTAATTTTTCTTCGTTTCTGGCGACGAGTGTAACATTGGCGCCCAGCAAGGCAAGTTCGGCGGCGGTGGCAAGTCCGATTCCCTGGGTGCTTCCGCAAACCAGTGCTGTTTTTCCGGTCAGGTCGAGGTTCATAGGCTGTATTTTAAGCGTTTTGAGTTCAAACTTCGTACTTTTTTAGGCTATCTTTGCGGTTTATTTTTTCAAAAAGCAGAGGGGAATCCTACGCTGGTCCCCGGTTTCAAATCTTTCAGTTAACGTTGCAAAATGTCTAAAAAAATTCAATCCGCGCTCATTTCTGTATACTATAAAGACGGACTTGAACCGCTGGTCCGCCTGCTGCACAGCGAGGGCGTAAAGCTGTATTCTACCGGCGGCACGCAGACTTTTATCGAAAACCTCAACATTCCGGTGACCGCAGCCGAGGAACTGACTGGTTATCCGTCGATTTTCGGAGGTCGCGTAAAAACATTGCACCCGGCGATTATGGGCGGCATTTTGTACCGCCGCGACGATGCCGGCGATGTTGCCCAGGCTCAGCAATATAATATCCCTGCCATCGATATGGTGGTCGTGGATCTTTATCCTTTCGAAGAAACTTTGGCTTCTGGCGCAAGCGAGGAAGATATTATTGAAAAAATAGACATTGGCGGTATTTCGCTCATCCGCGCGACGGCCAAGAATTTCCAGGATACATTAATCGTTTCGTCCCGCGACCAATATGCGGAAGTAGTGGAGTTGCTGACCGCCAAAGCCGGCTCAACGGATTTGGAAGACCGCCGGTTTTATGCAGGTCTCGCATTTTCGGTTTCGTCACATTACGATGGCGCGATCAACCGCTTTTTTGTTTCAGGAAAAGAAAAAACAGAAAAAGACCTGTTCGACTTTACCAGCCTGGATTCGCAAACATTGCGCTACGGCGAAAACCCGCACCAGAATGCCACTTACTTCGGCGATCTGGAAGGGATTTTTGATAAACTGCATGGTAAAGAATTATCTTATAACAACCTCGTGGATGTTGACGCCTGCGTGAACCTGATCGACGAGTTTTCAGAAAGCGCCCCGACATTTGCGATTATCAAACATACCAATGCCTGCGGGATTGCTACTGCGGCTACGGCCAAAGAAGCTTACGACAATGCTTTGGCCTGCGACCCGGTTTCGGCTTTCGGCGGGGTTGTGATCACCAATACAAAAGTGGATCTGGCGACGGCCGAGGAATTGAACAAATTGTTCATGGAAATCCTGATCGCGCCGGAGTACGACGAGGATGCATTACAGCTTTTGAAATCGAAGAAAAACCGTATCCTGCTGAAACGCAATGCGGTGGATCTGCCACAGGTGATGTTCAAAACCATTTTGAATGGTGTTTTGGTGCAGGATAAAGATCTGTCGACGGAAGTTTCGTCCCAATTCACGACGGTGACTGAAAAGGCGCCGACTGAAAATGAGCTCACTGCGCTGGAATTTGCATTGAAAGTTTGCAAGCATACCAAATCGAATACCATTGTTCTGGCCAAAGAAAACCAGTTGCTGGCTAGCGGTACCGGACAAACTTCCCGCGTAGACGCATTACGCCAGGCGATCGATAAAGCCAAAGCATTTGGTTTTGATTTAAATGGTGCCGTGATGGCTTCCGACGCATTTTTCCCGTTCCCTGACTGCGTCGAAATCGCGAAAGAGGCGGGGATCACCGCAGTTGTGCAGCCAGGCGGCTCGATCCGTGATAAAGATTCGATTGAATATTGCAATGCGAATGGGGTAGCAATGGTGACTACTGGTGTTCGTCATTTTAAACATTAAGGTTAATGCCACGAATACACCGCGCGGCGGACCGTGAATAAACCACGAATACATTCGTGTCCATTCGTGTATTCGTGGCTAAAAAAAGTACCGAGTGAAAAATCATAATCCAGTCAAAAACTCATTTTCCAGATTCGGGAAATACCTTTTGATTGGATTTTTTGTTTTGCTAGCCAGCGTCTTTATCCTCTACCCGCAAATCGTCTACTGCGAGCTGATCCGCTTTTCCAGCTTCCAGTCTTCTTCCAATAAAATATTTTACAGCCCCAGCATTCAACCAAAACATTATAAAACTCTCCAAACCCTCATTTCAAAATCCGAAGCCCGGATCGATTCCTTTTACTCAGGCAAAAAATCACAGCCTACCATCATTATTTGCAGCAATCCGCAGGAATACCAGCGTTATTGCAGCAGCACCGAAGGCGCAGGATGCAGCCTCGGCACTCCCTGGGGCCAATCTTTTGTCATTTTAGATGCGCAAAGTATAGACGTCGACGTGATCAGTCACGAAATGAGCCACACCGAATTGCTGGCGCGGCTCGGCTGGTGGAAAATTACCACCCAAATGCCGCAATGGTTCAACGAGGGCTTGGCGCTCATGCTCGACCGCCGGTTTGTCAACAACCCTGATCCGGCCGGCCGCTACCTCGATTATATGGACGAGTGGCAGTACTACACCGGCGGTGGCCAGGAAATTCTGGAGTTAAAGGATATTACTTCTATCAAAGGATTTTTTAGTGGTAGCCAGAAGTATGTGATGCTGGCCTATATGTCGTCGGGGATGGAGGTCTCGTACTGGCTGGCGCTTTCGGAAGAGAAAGGTGTGGCAAGCCTGATCAAAAATATGAATGCGGGAAAAAAATTTAAAGAAGCCTACAAACAAGCCGAGCAGAAGCAGGCGATCAGTTATTATAGAAAATTACCATCAAATCCGCTTAGAATTCTAGTTCGGGAAGGTGTGGCAGAGTAAAGCCGGACGTATATTTGCTTGTAGAAGGTAAAAGTGCCGAACCTCATCCATTCATCTATTTTATAATTTGAAATGCAGCAGTTACAAACCCTGGATTACATCGTTTTCTTTTTCTATTTCATTGTTGTTTCAAGTTACGGGTACTGGATTTATCAGCGAAAAAAGTCGAAAGTTGAGTCTACCAAAGACTTCTTTCTGGCAGAAGGTTCACTGACCTGGTGGGCGATCGGCGCATCTTTGATCGCGTCAAACATTTCGGCGGAACAATTCATCGGAATGTCCGGAAACGGGTTTTCGATGGGTTTGGGGATTTCGACATACGAATGGATGGCGGCAGCGACTTTGGTGATCGTGGCCGTTTTTTTTATGCCGATTTATCTCAAAAACAAAATCTACACCATGCCTCAATTCCTCAGCCAGCGGTACAATCCGACGGTGAGCTTGATCATGGCGGTTTTCTGGCTGGCATTGTACATTCTTGTCAATCTTACATCAATTCTTTACCTCGGCGCCCTGGCGGTTTCGGGTATTTCGGGACTGAATTTCCAGTTTTGCATGATCGCGCTCGCAGTCTTTGCTATCATTATTACAATTGGCGGGATGAAGGTAATCGGGTTTACGGACGTAATTCAGGTGTTCTTCCTGGTAATCGGCGGTTTGGCAACAACTTACCTGGCAATCAACCTGGTATCCGATAGTGCCGGAATGGAAGGGATTGCAAATGGCATTAAAATGATGCAATCCAATCACGACGACCATTTTCACATGATTTTTCCGAAAACCAGTCCGTTTTATATGCAGTTGCCTGGACTTACCGTGCTGCTCGGCGGGATGTGGATCGTGAACCTGAACTACTGGGGCTGTAACCAATACATTACCCAGCGCGCCTTGGGAGCGGATTTGAAAACCGCCAGAAATGGTATCCTTTTCGCCGCATTTTTAAAGTTGTTAATGCCGGTAATCGTGGTTTTGCCGGGTATTGCGGCTTACGCATTGTATAGCAAAGGAATGTTCCAGGCCGAAATGTTGGGCGAAGATGGCGTGATCAATGCAGATAAAGCTTATCCGGTTTTGCTCAATTTACTTCCTGCGGGTTTGAAAGGACTTTCATTTGCAGCATTAACCGCGGCGGTAGTAGCATCGCTGGCAGGTAAAGCAAACAGTATCTCGACCATTTTTACACTCGATATTTTTAAAAATTATATTGGTAAAAACTCCGACGAAAAGTCACTGGTACGCATAGGCCGGATCGTGGTGGTAGTTTCAATGATCCTCGCGATTTTGGTTTCTCCTTATATGGGCATCGATAAAAAAGGAGGTTTTCAGTTTATTCAGGAAATGACAGGTTTGTTATCGCCGGGTATCTTCGCGTCCTTCATCATGGGCTTTTTCTGGAAACGTACCAATTCTGCGGGCGCATTATTTGCAATTGTCGGCGGCTTCCTGATCGCTCTCGCGATGCACAACAACTTCTTCCCATTTGCCGACTGGACGCAGGTTCCGTTCCTGGACCGGATGGGGTTGGTATTCGTGATCTGCGTGGTGGTTATGTTTATCCTCGGACTGGTGTTGCCCGATGAGAAAAAAGGTCTGGCAATCGATGCGTCAATGTTTATGCCGCACAAGAGCTTTGTGATCGGGGCCGTAGTGGTACTCGCAATCATTACATTTTTGTACGGACGTTTCTGGTAAAAACCGGCATGTTAAGTCATAAAAAAAGGCCCGATGAGGGCCTTTTTTGTTGGATTGAAGCGGATTAAGCTTCTTCCTCAATGATCGTAATTTTCTGAATTTTATCTCCCTGACGGATCAGATCCACGGTATCAACACCTTCAACAACCTTGCCGAAACAAGTATGGTTGCCGTCCAAATGTGCCGTGTTTTTGCGGCTGTGGCAGATAAAGAACTGAGAACCACCAGTATCGCGACCTGCGTGCGCCATTGAAAGTACGCCACGGTCGTGGTATTGGTTGCCGCCGTTTAATTCACATTTAATTTTGTAACCCGGACCGCCACGGCCAGTTCCGGTAGGATCGCCGCCCTGGATCATGAAATCAGGGATGACGCGGTGGAATATCAATCCGTCGTAAAATCCTTTTTTAGAAAGGTCAACAAAGTTTTTCACTGTGCCGGGCGCGTCTTCATCGTAGAATTCGATGAGCATGGTGCCCTTATCGGTGATCATTTCGGCTTTTGTCATTGTAAAACGAGTAGTTGGTAAAATGTTAGGCTGCTTCAACGTGGAATCAGCTTGTTATGAAACACAAAAAAAATGATAATGTTCAATTTCAGGTGAAAGTACGAAATTGCTTGAAGATTGATTGGCGTGGGTATGTGTAGAGGAACATTGAGTGTTTAGAAATCAGGAATGTCAGGCTTGCGCGCCTTCCATGGTGTGTTCAACGCGCTGGACGAAAAACATTAACTCCCTGAAAGTCAGAAAAATGTCGGCTCGTCTTGCATTGTAGCCACAATCATGGTCGAAGTACGTGAAGCCGCTGTAAATTTCCCAGAGATGTTCCTTCATTTCTGTCGGATTCCCCTCTTTGAGCATTTCCTTGACGACCCGCCCCAAAGCCAGACAAATCGCATCATCGGACTCGGGATTTTGTGGTTGGTTGTTCATTTCACTATGGTTTTAAAGGATGATTGGAAAACCTTGCCTTAGGTGTCCTTGTGCACATAATGGAGCACCCGGGTGGCTTTCGCCAATCCCGCACCATAGCAAGGCGTAACTTGAAGATTTTTCATTTTCATTATGTTTAAAAGGAATGCGAATATTCGGGAGAAATGCGCTGGAAAGCAAATCAGGAGACAGGCTTCTTAGTCAATTGTTTTTTTAAACAAAAAGAGTCAGGATTTAAACCCCAACTCTTCGTCTAACTGTTTTCAAAATATCTGATCGAGCTAAATCTCGACTTTTACAGATTCAATCGGCCGCGTTAACTCAAACATTCCAAGTCCCAGCGCCTTTTCAATTTTGCCAATCGTTTCAAAAGTAAAATTCTCATTTCCTTTAACCCACTGATTAACAGTCTGTGGAGTTACATTCAATAATTCCGCAAGGTCTTTTTGCGTCATTTTGCGCTGCCGCAACGCGCTCAATATATTGATTGCAGTTACCCTAGATCTCTCCAGATATTCCCCCCGCGCCACACGCTTCTCAACCCGCTCTTTAAATCTGATTGACGTAGTTGGCGCGAGGGCGTTTAGTTTTTCTAGAATTTCTTTTTTGTTGTTCATAATCATTTAAAATCAAGGTAAACGAAATCATCATGGGTTTCGAAACCATTATTTCTCAAAAATTGAGCAACCACATTTAGCTTTTTCAGCTCAATCCTGGTATGCTCACGATCCTCCATTTTTCTGGTTAGTTTGATTGCTCCTCCGGTCACCACATATACATCGTACGATGTTCTGATCGCATATAATCTTAACCAGGATTTACGCTCCGGGCCATATGCCTTACTTTCTTCCCATTTTCCACCTCTTTTTATGCTTTGTACTAATGGTTTGAAAATATCAGCCATCTCTACGGAAAATTGCCCATTGCTAGCTGCCTTAAACAGCCTGTCATCAAATTTACTTGCCTCAATTAGAGTTTTGCTAACCGCTTCCTCGATCGTACAAAAATCATAAAAAGGTGTAAGCAAATCATCGGCATTGTACGTAAAGAACTGATCCAAATACTCAATGTCATCCCAAGAGTCGAAAATGCGATCGTATTCGTTCTGTTCATTTCCTTCATACCTGACGGCATAAAGGTGTTCGGGTACAATCTGTACTAACTCAATTAATTTCATTGTCGTGTGTGTTATTGTTTAAATAGCTTTAAAAGCTCCAAGTTCCTTTCTGCATCCGTTCACAAAGATAAGCGAAGTTCTCGAAAATCAGTTCATGGGTTGATTTATTTATCTTTATGTTTTCGGGTGGTTATGAGAAAGAAAATTATTTATTAACCGTAAAGCACTCCCTACAAACCCACTATTTCACATAAAAACCGCCGGATAACTCACATCAACCGGCAGATAATCGGATTGTGATTGAAACTATTTGGAGACTTAGAATTGGAAATATTTTCAACGATAAAATTTCCAATTCTTATGAATGTACTTTCCAAAAGTGCCTGCTTTTTATTTGCCTTATGGGGGCTACTCGCTTGTAACAAGCCTGAAATCTTGCAGGAATCAACTCTTTCTTCTGAGAATGTGAAAGATACGATTGACTTCCGCGGCGAAATAGTAGCGGTTTTGCGAAGCTTTCCAAAACGTTTTTTAAATCAATCAGCCGAAGATTTTGATGCGTACTACGCTGCTCAAAACCGCGAAGCGAATGTCAGAACAAATGGGGAGGGCGACTACCTTACCGCAGAAGAAATGCTGGCTGTCCTCCAACCACTAGCGAAAAAGTATCCTGACCTCAGCTGGGAAAAAGAAATTTCCGAACCCGACCTCCGCAGGATATACGCGGATTTTAAATCCATTACAACCGTCGAAGAAGTGCGTGAAAAGTCGGATTTAATTCTGGCTTTTTACAACGATATGTTCAAGCCGGAGGCAGTTGCTGCGATTATCGCTTACAAGAAAACCAGGAAGCGGGGGAGGACGGAGACAATTTTTGATCCGTTTGGAATTGTGTTTCCTTACGAAGAATCAAAAATACTAAGCGTGCCAATTTTTGCGCCGCTCTATATGATGTCTGGAGCGACGGCGAAGGAAATGGCTCAGATTTACGGAAAAGCCGAACAAGGCCGACGAGGTGATGCATTCAGGCACGGCGCTTGGAACTGTTTGGTAATGAGAAACCTGATGATTGCAGGGGCATCGAAATCGACCTCAGTTGAATATGCTCAGAAATGTATTACGGCTCATGAACGAGAAGATCAAGCTGATGATCCCAAAACCCTCGACGCGGCGATGGATTTATTCAACAATTTGTCGGCGCGCACTTGGATGTATAGCAGCACTTCTTGGGGTGTTGGGCCAAACAGGATTATGCCTTCTGAGTTTCATATTAGAGATCAGATGAAAACATGGGCCGACAATGCCGGTTGGATATTTAAAGATTGGTATCTACAACAAATTGTGATAGATAATCAGGGTAATACCGGGAATTGGGGTGCCTTATATGGAGCATGTACCGGCAACTTTCAGCATCTGATGTACTACATAAATTGATCAAATAATGATACGCGCATTGCTCGTAATACTGGTACTATCCTTAACCTCCTGCATCAAATTACCACCGGAATTCTGGGATGAAGATATGACTTATGTCATGTTCACAACCGTCGCTCAGGAAGCCGACACCTATAAAGAAATTCGATATTATGCGAAGGAATTTAGAGGAGACAGTCTGGTAGTTGTCGATTCGGTTTCTTGCAAAGCTTCCGACCAGCGTGGCCAAAATGAAGTTTTCCCCAAGGGAGAAGGATGTTTGATCGGTATGCGAACAAGCAAGATATCCATAATCGATCACGGATTGTATGAAGTGGTAGCAGTAAAAAAAGACAATTCAATAGTAAAAAAGGAGTTTGGAAACATTATTTATGGAATACCACACAGATACTATAAAGCGTACCTCACCTCCGGCGGCATCATCGTCGAGTGGCTCTATTAACCGCAAACATTGTCTGCAACAACCCTCACATTGTCTGATTTGCACCCTTGCGCAGTTTTAACAACTCACTAGCTTTGAGAGAAACTTCCGTCCTCGAAAGTTTCTCTCTATCAAGCTGATTTATGAAAATGAAACCTGCCGAGTTTATTGCGCTGTCGGCTTGCACAATGATGCTGACTGCCCTCGGAATTGACATTATGTTGCCGGCTTTTGGCGAGTTGCGGAGGCATTTCGGTCTCAGTGAAGGTTCTACCGCCACTGCGCAGATTATCTCGTTTTTCTTTATGGGACAAATCGCGCAACTTATTTTCGGCGCACTTTCCGACCGTTTCGGCAGGCTGGCGATTCTGCGTTTCGGGTTTCCGCTCTACATTATTGGCGGCGTACTTGCGGCATTTAGTCCGACATTCGAATTAATGCTGGCAGCGCGCTTCGCGGCCGGGGTAGGTGCTTCCGCGGTTTTCATGACAACCATAGCCGGCGTCCGCGACCGTTTTGTCGGCGATGAAATGGCGCGCATCATGTCACTGGTTTTTACCATTTTTCTTCTTACACCAGTTTCTGCGCCATTTCTGGGGTTGGCAATTATGTCTGTCTCGACCTGGCAGATGGTGTTTCTCACGCCGCCACTTTTCGCTGTTTTTGTTTTCATCTGGTCGCTCCGGCTGGAAGAATCATTGCCGCCTGAAAAACGTAACCCGCTCAATTTGGGCAGTATTGGCCGATCTTTCAAAGCTGTCCTGAGCAATTTCACTTTTCTTCGCTACACGGCGGTCGCCACATTACTTTTTACGGGATTGAGTTCCTGGGTAGCCAGTTCTGAGCACATTGTCGGGGTTATTTATGGCAAACCAGCGCTTTTTGCCATTATTTTCGCCAGCATCGGAGCCTTAATGTCACTTTGCTCATTCATGAATTCCAGACTTTCGGCCTGGCTTGGTGCCCGGCGAAGCATCCGGTCGCTGCTCATTATTTACACATTCATCGCAGGTTTGTTGATGATTTTTACCTTGATAACCAGCGACCCGCCCAGCATGCCCCTATTTTTTATTGGTATCGCCTTATTAATGTCACTTAACCTGGCGATCGAGCCCAATAGCAGCGCCCTGGCCCTCGAACCCATGGGTGATATGGCTGGTATGGCTTCGGCAATTTACGGGACGCTGTTCTTTTCCATCGGCTCTTCACTTGGTGCTGGCATTAGTTCGATGATGGAAAAAGGCGTTTCTCCGCTGGTAATGAGCTTTTTTGTGTTTGGATTAGTTAGTCTCATCTTGGTTTGGCGGGATACCCGAACAGTTTGGAAATAGAGTTTGCCACACAAGTCCTTCGCCGCAAGTAATACAGAGTACTACTACTAAACCTTGGGCTCATGATTTTCAATTACTTAAAAATGGCGTTGCGCAACCTGCGCTCCGGTGGATGGTATTCGGCGCTGAATGTGGGCGGACTTTCGATCGTGCTGGCGGTGAGTTTGCTCTTGTTTTGGTGGGTCAAAGACGAGCTGAGTTTTGATGCCTTACACCAGGATAGTGATCGGATTTTTCTCATTAACGCGCACTTTGGCACAGGTGAGGATGAAAATACCTTCACTTCTACGCCTTCACCTGCCAGTATCGCGGCCCGGCAGATCCCGGAAGTGGAAGTGGCGACCAGGATTGGGCATTACTCCGCCAGTATCTTCAAGGCAGGTGACAAAACATTCACTGAGAAGGGCAATGTGGCATTTGCCGACACCAATTTTCTTAAAGTTTTCAGCGGCTTCAAAATTGTGGCCGGTAATTTACAAAAGCCATTTTCCGGGCCGAATGCGGTGATAATCAGTGAAAAGCTGGCGAAAAAGTTCTTTAGAACAACCGACGTCGTGGGCAAGGTGATCCGCAATGTGGAGACCAAGACCAACTTTACGATCAGCGCCGTGATAGAAGATGCGCCGGACAATTCTTCCCTGCGTAATGATCTGTACCTCAATATGTATATCCGGAAAACAATGGATGAAGCGGCTGGTGGTGTGCGTTTGATGGACGAAAATTGGGATGATTTCGGCGTGGAAACTTATGCCAAATTAAGGGAGAATGCCAAACCTGCGACGGTTAACAAGAAGCTGACCGCCGCCCACGCTGCTGCTGTCGCACAAAAAATCCAATCCGATTATCGATTGCAATTATTAACTGACGCACATTTGAATCCCATGGAAGGCGGCGATTCGGCCGCCCAGCAGGTGAAAATCCTGGGAATCGTAGCAGTGCTGCTGCTGAGCATTGGTTGCATTAATTATGTGAATCTTACAACAGCCCGGGCTACGCGCCGCTTGAAGGAAATCGGTGTACGGAAAGTTGTGGGTGCTGGCTCGGTGCAGCTGATCGGGCAGTTGCTCGTGGAATCACTGCTCACGCTGAGCCTGTCGCTGATTTTGGCTGTCGGTTTGTTACAGACCTTGCTGCCATTTTATTCCAACATTACTGGAAAATCGGGCCATTTTTCTCTGACGGACCCGGCTGCGTGGCAGGTTTTGCTCGGCACATTGTTGTTCTGCTTTTTTTTGGCGGGCATTTATCCGGCTATCATGGTTTCCAGATTCAATCCGATCCAGGCGCTGCGCGGTCGCTCGGGGCAGATAGGCGCGGCGGGTCTTCGGAAATCGCTGGTAGTTGTCCAGTTTACATTGGCTACCATATTGATCGTCGGTACGTTTGTGATAGGCAGTCAGTTACGGTTTATCCGCGAGCGGGATGCCGGTTTCAACCGCGATCACGTTTTTACTTTCGAAGGCGGCCGGTTTACGCAGCAATTCAAGCAGGCTTTGGCGGGGCAATCAAGCATTTTGCACATCAGTACATCTACCGACACGCCAGTGAATGTGCAGACGGGCACAGCGTCTTGTGACTGGGATGGCAAACCGAAAGATCGGACGGTGATTCTGGCGCAGCTGGGTGTGGACAAAGATTTTATTCCCAGTTTCGACATTAAGCTGACCGCGGGAAGGAATTTTTATGGCGACGCATCGGATTCAACGCATTTTATTTTAAATGAAACAGCTGTAAAACAGACCGGCATCAAAGATCCTATCGGCAAACGTTTTAAGTTTTATGAGCACGAGGGTACCATTATCGGGGTGGTGAAAGATTTCAATATGATGTCGGTGCGGGAGGCGATGTGGCCGCTCGTGATGTTCAACAACCCCGGCGCCAGCCACATTGTGAATGTTCAAACTACCGGCAAGCTCGCCCCGGCTGCATTGGCTGCCACCCAGAAAATCTGGAAACAGTACTATCCCGAATATCCTTTTGAATACACATTTATGGATGCGGCTTACGACCAGTTATACAAGTCGGAGCAGCAAACCGGCCAGTTATTCAACTTTTTTGCAGGCGTGGCTATTCTTGTCTCCTGCTTTGGCTTGCTGGGTCTGGCGTCTTTTATCACCGAGCAGCGCACAAAGGAAATCGGGATCCGCAAAGTGCTGGGCGCTACGATCGTCACCATTACCACGCTGCTTTCCAAAGATTTTGTCAAACTCGTCCTGATCGCGATCGTCGTGGCGACGCCCGTCTCCTGGTTTTTAATGCATCAATGGTTAAAGGATTTTGCTTACCAGGTCGAGATCAAATGGTGGCTTTTCGCACTGGCTGGTGCTTTGGCGATGATTACTGCATTACTCACAGTGAGTTTCCAGAGTATCAAAGTCGCGTCGGTGAATCCTACGAAGGCGATGAAGTCGGAGTAAAAAAATGATCATCGCAACTGGATCCGGTACAATTTCATCTTGAACCAAACTTGAAAAGCATTTGAAAATGCCTTAACCGGCCCAGATCGCATTTTTGCCAAAAACAAAACGCGCAAAAGTGCCATGAAAAAACTATTTCAAATCCTGTTCATCCTTATTTCAATTCAATGCTTTGGTCAAAAGAAAAAGGAAATTTCTTCTGCCAAAAAAACAGATTACTCAATTTCTCTTACGCCTGAAAAATGGACATTCCAGGAAGGTAAGGTCACATTTGAAGACTATAAGGGCGTGAAAGCGATGAAGCTGGCGCCACGATCGGGGCAGGTGGTTTTGAAGGATGTGGTTTTCAAAGACGGCACCATCGAGTATGACATGGAGCCGGTGCTTCCCGAATTTGCCTTGTCGGTTTATTTTCACCGGAAGGATGAGAAGGAGCAGGAGATTGTGTATTTGCGGGCCGGCAAGATGGGTAACCGGCTGGCGAGCGAGGGGATTCAATATACGCCGTATTTTGATGGTGTAAACATGTGGGATATGTACCCTGAATATCAGGCGCCTGCGATGGCGAAAGCGGGTGAATGGAACCACATAAAACTGGTGATGGCGGGCGCCAGGTTGCAGGTATTTTTAAACCGCGCGGCCAAGCCTGTGCTGGACATTCCGAAACTCGAAGGTGTCGAAACGCAGGGAAGCATTGCTTTTGAAGGCTCTTCCTACATTGCCAATGTGCAGGTCAAAGCTAATGAAACAGAGGGACTTAGTCCGCTGGAATTACCGGATCTTACTGATAATGATGGAACATTTCTTCGCAAATGGGCAGTTACCGCTCCGCAAGACTTGCCGGAAGGCAGCGAATTATTTACCAAAAACCTGCCTCAGGCTTCTGCGTTTACGGATACGATCACAGCCGAGCGGCGCGGGCTCGTCAACCTGACCCGGAGATTTGGGGCGAGCAAGACGCGGCGGGTGGTGTGGCTGAGGACTAAAATTACTGCAAAAGAAGCAGTTAAGATGAATCTGCATCTGGGCCTGAGCGACGAGATCTGGGTATTTCTGAACAATCAGATGGCATTTACCGATAAAAATCTTTTCGCGCAAGCCATGCGGAAATACCCGGAAGGACGCATTTCCATTAATAATGCTACCGCGCCGCTCAATCTAAAAGCCGGAGAAAATGACTTGCTGATCGGCGTCGCGAACGATTTTTACGGCTGGGGGATTATGGCCCGGCTGGAATCCGTGGATAACATTACCGCTACGGATGAAATTGGCAGCATTATTACTTTGGCGAAGGAAATCGGCAACCTGGACGTGAGCCGGTATGAAGGTAATTACAGCAGTCAGAAAGTGAATGTTAAGCTGAATTTTATCAAAAAAGAGAAGCTTTTGTTTGTCCAGATCAACGCGCAGGAACCGTCACCACTTCAAGCGCTGGGCGGCGATAAGTTTGCTTTCCCGACGGCTAATGCAGTTTTCGAATTTCTGCCGGATACGAAGAAAATGCTCCTGCGGCAAGGTTCCGAGATGGAGGAGTTCGTAAAAGACTGATTTGGGTGTTAAATCATGTTAAAATTAGCCTGTTACCGTATCCGGCACGCGATACGAGCAGGCTAATTTTTATTTTAGCAAACCAAATAAAGTCCGCATGCGATGCTGAAAAACTACCTGCTTATTGCCGCCAGAAACCTGAAAATCAGTCCGACTTACACGCTTCTCAACATTGCGGGTCTGGCGCTCGGCATGGCAGGGGCAACATTGATTTTTTTCTTCTTAAACCATCACCTGGCGACGGACAGGCACCAGCCGAATGCCGACAGGCTGTACCGGGTTGTGCTGGATCTGCATCTGGATGAGGGAATCGTGCACGAATCAGGTTCAGCATTTGCGCTTTCCTCGGTGCTCGGACGAGATTATGCTGGTGTGGAAAAAGCCGGTTTTGTCCGCAAAATCCCGATGGTGACTTTTTCGGCTGGTTCGGGACAGGCCACGAAGCGGTTTATGGAGAAGGATAATGTGGCTTATGCGGATCAGGGCTATATGCAATTGTTTGATTTTAAATGGCTCGGCCACAATGCTGTAAAAAGTTTGCAGGAACCGTTTACAGTGATTCTCAGTCAGAAACTCGCTCGGAAATATTTTGGAACAGAAGATGTTACCGGCAAAATTCTGCGCCTCGACAATGCACACGACCTCAAAATAACAGGCATTATCGCTGATTCCGAGCATCCCAGTGACTTCCAATTCGACGCCTACATTTCGCTCCCGACATTAAAAACCATTGAACCGAGCAACTGGATCAGCGATTATGGGTGGATCAGCAGTCGCAATTATACATTCGTCAGACTTGCGTCCGGTGCGCACGCTGCCCGCATCGAACAGCTCATCACGAAAAACGGGAAAACCTACTACGGCGATAATGCACCTTATTTCCGCCATCATTTGCAGCCGCTGGCCGACATTCATTTTAATGAAAATTACGATGGCAAAATCCGTAAATCGATCCTCTGGATTTTGGGCGGCGTCGGCGGGTTTCTGATCCTGGTGGCCAGCATTAATTTTATCAACATGGCCACTGCCCGGGCGGTCAGGCGGGCAAAAGAAATCGGCGTCCGCAAAGCACTGGGCGGTACCCGGCAGCAGCTTTTCTGGCAATTTACCTGCGAAACTGCACTGGTGACGGTCCTCGCCGCATGGACTTCCAATTTGATTATCATTCCGCTCTTAACGCCTCTCAACAACTGGACGCACACGCAGGCATTTCAGTTTTCAGGTTTGTTTAGTTTAAAAATTGCGGTTTTCGCGCTCGTAATCTGGGTGACAATCATACTACTTGCCGGCTTTTATCCGGCAGTGATCCTTTCGGGTTTTAATCCGGTAGCTGCATTGAAAAGTAAACTCGGACCACGGCAGGTCGGCGGTATCGGTCTGAGGCGCTCGCTGGTGGTTGTGCAGCTGGCGATTGCGCAAATTATGATCATTGGCGCGATGGTGATGATGTTGCAGATCCGGTTTTTTCGGAAAGCCGATCTGGGTTTTGATCATAAAGGAGTGATTAAAATCACATTGGCGAAACCGGGTCAGGTACCTGTCAACCGGCAGTCGCTCCGGAACGATTTGCTGCAATATCCGGCCGTGAAATCCGTGACCTGGGAGCACGACGCACCGACTTCGGACATGGGTTTTGGTGGTTCGGTGCGTTTTGATAACCGTACCGAGTGGGAGAAATTTGTGATTAAAAACCGGTACGGAGATGCCGATTATATCAAAACTTACCAGATGCCGCTACTTGCCGGCCGCAGCTTTTCAGACCGTGATTCGGTTCCTGAATTTGTTGTGAATGAAGAATTTATGAAAAAGCTGGGCATCCGGGACCCCGAGAAAATGATCGGAAAAATGATGGAAGATGGCGCTTCGGGTTTTCAGGGACGGATTGTTGGCGTGGTCAAAAGTTTTCACCTGAAATCTTTGCAGGAGGGAATCGAGCCCTGCGTCATTTACGCGCGGCCCGATCAGTACCGGGAGGTGGCGGTGCGGCTCGATATGTCCAACTTTTGGCAGACGCTGGCCCGCATACGCCGCACGTGGGAGGCACATTACCCCGGTGAAGTTTTCAACTGGGAGTTTGCGGACGAAAAAATTGCATCCTTTTATGACCGGGAAGAGCAGCTCACCAACCTGATCCGCCTCTTCGCCTGGGTGGCAATTGTCATTTGCTGCCTTGGGCTGTATGGAATGGTATCGTTTATGGTGACGGAAAAAACCAAGGAAATCGGCGTAAGGAAAGTGCTTGGAGCTGGCGTGGACAACATTCTGGCACTTTTTGGGAAAGAGTTTCTGGTCCTGATCGTGGTGGCATTTGCGATAGCAAGTCCGCTGGCGTGGCTCATCATGAATAAGTGGCTCAGTCATTTTGCTTATCGCATCGATTTTCACTGGTGGCTTATCGCGTCGGGCGGGCTACTCATTTTACCGATCACGGCGTTTACGATTGGTTTTAGGGTAGTGAAAGCGGCGCGGATGAATCCGGTGAAAAGTTTGGCGAGTGAGTGATTTTAAAAATCAATCTTCATTTCGACGCGCCGGTTCAGCCGGCGGTTTTGCTCGGTATCATTGGGCGCTACCGGTTTTTTATCGCCAAACGCGCGGCTGCTGATCCGGTCACCGTTGATTTGGTTGCTGATAAAGTAGCTTTTGACAGAATCCGCCCGGATATTAGATAGTAAATAATTTTCATAAGGATCGCCCACATTGTCCGTATGCCCGGTGAGCTCCACGTGCGCGTGTTCATGGTTTTGTAAAAATTCAGCAAAATGTTCCAAATGCCTTTTCGACTTTTCAAGCACAGTGGCCTCGCTTTGATAAAAATATAAAACGGTCGAAACGCCCTCATTTAAAGCGGGTTTTGGAGCGTCAAAATGTCGTGCATTTTTCTGTGGCGTCAAATAAAATACCTCAGTTTCCCCAAGTTGATTTGCAGCAATCGCCTCGCTCAACATCTCATAACCCGCCGCATAAATCGTAAGCACGCCCGTATCCCCTGGCGCGAGTTTAAACTTGTACATTTTATCCTCAAACAATGTAGCAGTCTGCTTGTCAGAATGTTGGCTCGTCACCACAATATTCGCATCCACCGGCCGCAAAGTATTTTTATCCAACACCCGCACCGTAACCTTTGACCGCGTCACCTGCGCCGACGCCGCCAATATTGTAAAGAAATAAAGCGAAATAATCAGGAGAATTGATTTCATGAGAGGTACAGGGTTAAGCCGTCATCATTATTTCAATAATATCTTTAACAATATAGGAAATTGGTGTGAGATATTTTGTGTAATAAAAAAGCGGTTGAAGTGATTCAACCGCTTTTACAAATCTGTATTTAATCAGGCCTGTTTCGCAAATGGCCAAAAATGTGTAATTGTATAGTCTCTCGCTTTTTTCTCTGCCTGACGTAAGTCAAAGTTCTGTTGCATATTAAGCCAAAGTTGCGGCGTAGTGTTAAAAGCCTCTGACAGTCGTAATGCCAGGTCGGAATTTATTTTATAATGACCATTTATTAACATAGACAACATCTTACGTGTCACACCTAAGCCTTTCGCAGCGTCGGTGATAGTGATTTCCAGCGGATCGAGATACATGTTTTTTAATATTTGCCCTGGATGCGGCGGATTTTTCATCGGTCCTTTTACAATATTGTTTTCCATAGGTTTATCTTTTAATGATAGTCTAAATAGTCAACATCTGCCACGCCATCAGGTTCAAATTTAAAAATGATCCGATAATTTGCGTTAACTTTTACGGACCAGAAATCTTTGTAATCACCAGATAATCTATGCAATCCAGATCCTGGAAACTCCATATCTTCCGGTTTTGCAGCGGCATCTAATAACCCTAATATCATACCTATTTTCCCTAATTGTGATGCGGGTAGCTTTGAGCCATCATCTTTTTGGTAGAATAATTTGAGGGGTTTACTGTTGATGCTTTTTATCATTACTCAAATGTACCTTGTTGCCGAATACTTGTCAAGTCGCACTGCAGGCTCGAAGAAATTCCCTTGATACTCATTCATCCTCAACCCCCTCAAAATAATTCACAACCGTCATCAGCGGCAGCGTGGTCGTATCCGCAGCATTTGACATTTGAATAATAGCGCGGTCGATGTTGTTTTCGTCGAAGCCGGCGAAGTAGCCTTCGATGACTTCGTCGGGGCGGATTTTGTAGGTGATGGGTTTGTCGATGAATTTGCTGGCCCTTTTTTGCAGGCCGGTGAGCTGAGGTTCTGGCATGGTGACGTCGTTTTTTATTTAATGCGGCTTCTGCAAATATCTTTCCAAAATTTTTAAGCGGCTTCATCCGCACCCTTCTTTCGGCTACAACAACCGTAGATTTGACTACGCGCGCTTTTTCGGTTATGCGGAATTTTGCATAAACCAAAAAGAAACAACAAAATGAAAATCGTATTAACTGGCTCGCTGGGCCACATAAGCAAACCACTTGCGCAGGAATTGGTTCAAAACGAGCACGACGTAACTGTGATAAGCAGTAATGTTGAAAGACAAGAAGAAATCAAAACGTTGGGCGCCAAAGCGGCAATCGGTTCCTTGGCGGATACCGACTTTTTAACCAACACATTCACCGGGGCAGACCTGGTCTACACAATGGTGCCGCCGAGAGATTTTTTCGACCCTACTTACGATATGGAAGCATATTACAAAGGTTTGGGTGAAAATTATGCGCAGGCGATTGCTGCCTCCGGCGTGAAAAAGGTTATTAACCTCAGCACATTTGGCGCACATTTGAATAAAGGAAATGGCATTTTGCTCGGGGCGCACCTGGTGGAGCAAACATTGAATGCGCTGCCGGAAGATGTTTCGATCGTTCACATGCGGCCGACTTCTTTCTTTTACAATCTTTACGCGTATGTGGATATGATTAAATCCGGTGGGATAATCGCGGCTAATTATGGCGGCGACCATGTGATTCCCTGGGTCGCGCCGGTGGACATTGCGACTGCGATTGCAGAGGAAATCGAGACGCCATTTTCCGGAAGAAAAGTAAGATATGTGGCGAGCGAAGAACTGACCGGAAACGAAACTGCGCGCATTTTGGGCGAGGCAATCGGGAAGTCTGATCTTCAATGGATTCTGATTCCCGGCGAGCAGGTAAGACAGCATTTGGAAGGTGTCGGGATGAATAAAAAAATCGTAGCTGGCATGATTGAAATGTATGATGCACTTTACAGCGGGCTGCTGGCGGAGGATTACAATCTGAATCGTCCTGAGTTGGGAAAAACGAAGCTGGTGGATTTTGCAAAGGAATTTGCCGGGGCTTTCCAGCAGAAATAAGTACCTTGTAATATGTCAAATACACAGCCGTTGCGGATCAAAACGATCGCCGAATTTCACAAATACATGGGCATGCCTGCGCCGGAACATCCGCTGGTGAGCGTGATGGATATGTCGCTTGTCAGGAAAGTGGCCGAGTACCACGGCAGCATTGTGAAGGATTTTTATTCGATTTCAATGAAGCGGAATTTCGAGGCGAAAATGAAATATGGTCAGCAAATCTTTGATTTCGACGCTGGTATCCTGTTTTTTATGGCGCCCGGACAAGTGCTTCGCCTGGAAATGGCTACGGAACCAAAGTTGCAGCAATCGGGGTGGATGATTTCCATCCATCCCGATTTTCTCTGGAACACGCCACTCGCAAAGGCGATCAAGCAGTATGAATATTTTGATTATGCGGTCAATGAAGCCTTGTTTGTCTCCGAAAAAGAAGAGGCGATTTTGAATGGCATTGTGCAGAACATGCAGGGAGAATACATGGCGAATATGGACCAGTTCAGCCAGGACCTCATTATTGCCCAGCTGGAATTGCTCTTAAAATATTCCGAGCGTTTCTATCACAGGCAATTCATCACCCGCAAAATCACGAACCACAAGGTGCTGGACAGGTTTGAGGAAGTGATTAATGATTATTTCAATAACAACGACTTGCTTCGCAGCGGCCTGCCGACGGTACAATATGTGGCTGAACATTTAAACATTTCGCCCAACTACCTGAGTAACCTGCTCAAAACGTTGACCGGCCAAAGTACCCAGCAGCACATTCACGACAAGTTGATTGAGAGGGCAAAGGAAAAGTTATCGGTGACGGATCTGTCAGTGAGTGAAATTGCCTATGAGCTGGGTTTTGAGCATCCGCAGTCGTTTAGCAAGCTGTTTAAGACGAAGACGAATGTGTCACCGCTGGAATTCCGGGCTTCGTTTAACTAAACCACCTTCAAACCCTCCGCAGCCTTCGCCACCGTCTCCTTCACCCGCTTCTCTCGCGTCTCCGGCCTTTTCGCCGAATAAATCCACTGCAAAATAAATTTCCTTGCCGAAGGGGCAAATGCCATAAAATTCTCGAAAGCCTTCGGATTCTTATCAAATGCTATTTTCAAATCCGCAGCAATCACCTCATTTTCAACGTCCGTCAGCTTGTCCCAAGCGCCGTTTTGTTTAGCCAGATCAATCATGGCCTGGCCCTGGGGACGCATGAGGCCGAGCTCGGTCATGCGGATTACGCGTTCTTTGTTGCTTTTGGCCCAGTTGCCTTCGGGTTTGCGTTTGGAGTAGGTCTGGTAAACGCTGTTTTCATCGCGGCGGATGGTTTTGCTGTCGATCCAGCCGTAGCATAGTGCGTGTTCGACAGATTCGACGTAGCTGACGCTGGGAATGTTACTGTTTTTACCGTAGATGACGAGGTAGACCGAGCCGGAAGTGTCGGCATTTTTTTCGAGCCAGTCGCGCCATGCCTGGGCTGTGGGCGCAAATACGACCTCTTTTCCATCTCTGGTTTCCATGTTGCAGATAGTTTCGGTTCAATGTTCGATTTATTTTACCAAAATAACATCCTGACATTGACAGCCCTATGTCAGCACCCGAAAATTAAAAAACAAAACAGGCTACCTCGTTTCTGAGATAGCCTGTTTGCTAGTTTGTCGATGCCGGAAG
The DNA here is from genome assembly GCF_005860805.1 of Dyadobacter luticola. Lineage (GTDB taxonomy): Bacteria > Bacteroidota > Bacteroidia > Cytophagales > Spirosomataceae > Dyadobacter > Dyadobacter luticola. Next base: position 262,342 of record NZ_VCEJ01000005.1, read on the forward strand.
TTTATGATCCGGAAGCTTTTGCCAGCATTTCTGTGGCTTTTTTCTGTTGCACCTGGTAGTCGGCCAGTTGGTCTACTACGTCACCGCTTCCCCATTCGCGGCTTCTTTCAGGGTTTGAAAACCATTCTTTCACGGCCAGCAGCTTATATATGTACCGTGTGGTTTCTGTATTGAGGCGAAGTTTGAAATAATCATCCTTGTTCTGCGAATCCATCTTGTTCTGGATGTGGGTCGGACCGGCATTGTATGCAGCGGCGACCAATGTCCAGGAACCTAGCTGACGATGCAGATTGCGCAGGTATTTTCCGGCAGCATGTGTGGATTTGACGAGGTGTTTGCGATCGTCTCTGGTTCCGTTAACCACCAGCCCGAGTGCTTTTGCGGTAGAAGGCATGAACTGCCAGTAGCCCGCTGCGCCCCTATGCGACTTAACATCGTCGTTCATGGCGCTCTCAATGAGAGGAATATATTTGAAATCGGCTGGTACTCCGTACTTTTTAAGAATGGGTTCGATAATCCGCATTCTTTGTTGGGTCTTTGTCATCAGCTTACGAAAAGTGGGGTTGTCGTAATTTCTGATCATGTTCTGATATCGCTCGGCAATTCGAAGCTCTGTTAATGGGATCGCTTCGCCACAGAAGTCAATAGCAAGAAGATCTGAATTTATAATGGTTGTTTCTTTCAGTTCCTTCTTTTCCACCTCCACCTCGCTCATTGGTGATTTGCCCCATATTGCGATTGAGAAGGCCATAAAGATAAGTCTTATCATTCAGTTAGTATTTCGTGAAACATTGATTAAGATGGCAAAAGCCAAAGTGCAAAGATAACGGTATTGTATTTAAAATATTTCCTTTAAAATGTAAAATGCTGATTTATAAGCATTTGTCTACTTTTAGTGTAGTATTAATTTGTGATAGTCTGATTTGGTGTTTCACGTTCGCGACGCGGCGTATCTTCACTTTTATCGCAAATCGTAAAATTTTGATTGGTAAAAACTGCTTGTCACCAAACGTAAACCAGAGTAAAAAATAGGATTATGGTAAGAATTAATTATTTATCAAAAACATCTAACATTGAGTGTCAGGTAATTACAAAATTTTAACACCTTTTAGTTCCAGTGACGAGTCCGGAAAGCGGGCAAAACCTGTAAAATCGGCGTAGAAGAGAAGCCTATAAGCGAACTGTTTTTTTGATAAACCTATGTGTTAACTTGCGATTCAAGACCTTTTTTTGGTTCAAAATGCAAATCCAACTGTTGATATGGTAAGTGTAAACGAGGCAAAGGAAAAAGTTATTGCAAATGCACCCGTCCTGTCGGGGGAGGTGAAGAAACTTGCCGATGCGCTGGGATATGTTTTGGCAGAAGATATTCTCGCACCGTTTTCGCAGCCCTCTTTCCGGCAATCGTCGATGGATGGTTATGCCATCATACATTCAGATATTCTGCATTCGGGCACGGAGCTCACATTGAGTGGGGAATCCAAAGCCGGGCAGACTGTCGCATTGAGCCTGCAATCCGGGCAGGCAATCCGCATATTTACCGGTGCGATGGTGCCCGATGAGGCGACGGCGGTGATCATGCAGGAGCATACCGAAGTAAAAGAAGGAAAGGTTTTAATTCATGAATTTCCGGTGCCGGAAGGAAAAAATGTCCGGGAAATTGGCAAACAGATTAAAAAAGGTGCGATGGCTTTGCCCGGCGGCACATATCTCTCGCCAGGCAGCATTGGATTTTTACAAGGAATGGCGGTTACTGAGGTAAATGTTTACCGAAAGCCAAAAATAGGCCTGCTCCTGACCGGCGACGAGTTGCTTAAAATCGGCGATCCGCTGACTCCCGGGAAAATTTATGAGTCCAATTCCGCGATGCTGATTGCGGCATTGTCGCAGGAAGGAATCACGGACATTGAAGTAACTTATGCCGCGGATGATCTGGATTCCACAGTAGCCGCATTAAAAGATTTGACTGTCAAAAATGATGTTATCCTGGCTTCCGGGGGCATTTCAGTTGGTGATTATGATTTTGTGGGTGCTGCATTAAAGGAAGTGGGAACGGAGCAGGTTTTTTATAAAGTGAAACAAAAACCGGGTAAGCCGCTGATGTTTGCGAAAAAGGAGGAAAAGCTATTTTTCGCCCTGCCAGGGAATCCAGCGTCGTCACTTGTGTGTTACTATGAGTACGTGCTGCCGGCGCTAAGGAAAATGATGGGGCGCAATGATCTGTTCTTGAAATCATTACAAATGCCGGTCAAATATCCTTACGCATTTGACGGTCAGCGGGACGAGTTTTTGAAAGCGATGATAGCGGGCGACGAGGTCATACCGCTGGATGGACAGGAATCGTTTGCCTTACGTTCTTTCGCGGTGGCCGACGCGATTATTTATTTGCCAACAACACAAAATAAGGTGAAGCCGGGTGACCTCGTGGAGGTACATTTGCTGCCTTTTTAAAATAAAAAACTGAAAATGAGCATTCATATTACCTATTTCGGAATGCTGGCGGAAATTGCCGGACAAGCAGACGAAAGCTGGATCGCGGATGAAAATCTGACGGTCGGTAAATTTCGTAGTTTGTTGTTAGAGAAGTATCCGCGCATGGGTGAGAAGAAATTCAAAATTGCTGTAAATCAGCAGATTTCGGAAGATTTTGTGCCGATTGAAATGTCGTCGGAAGTAGCGGTACTGCCGCCTTTCGCGGGAGGTTGAGGAAAATTTTAAAGCTAAATGTGCATGGAAAAAGGCCATAAACCTAAGAAAGTATTTGTGCAGGGACCGATCAGTCCGGAGTTTGTGTCAAAATCAATAGCCAGTCATCAGTCCAAAACGAACATTGGTGCCCACGCCATTTTCTTGGGACAAATCAGAGCGGATCAAAAGGCAGGCGGCATTGTTACCGGCATCGAATACTCAGCCTATGAGGAAATGGCCGAAAAAACCTTCCACGAAATCCGCGAAACTGCATTCGAAAAATTTGAATTAACCTGCCTGCACATTTACCATAGCCTAGGCGTCGTGCCCACCGGCGAAATCAGCCTTTTCGTTTTTGTATCTTCCCCCCACCGCCGCGCCGCCTTCGAAGCGTCGGAATTTATTGTAGAAGAAATAAAGGCTAACGTTCCAATTTTTGGCAAAGAGCTGATCGGAGAATCAGGAGAATACAATTGGAAGGAAAATAAATAGCCGACCCAAAAAATTCACTCATTCAGAATTCACTCATTCAAAACTATTAATGGTCGACATTACCCATAAAACGAACACATTACGAATCGCAACGGCGCAGGCAATCGTCCAGGTGAGTAGGCCGGAGACAATTGCAGCGATCCAAAATCGTGCTGTCCCAAAAGGTGATGTATTCGAAATGGCCAAAGCTGCCGGATTTTTAGCAGTGAAAAAAACACCCGATCTGTTACCAGACTGCCACCCAATTCCGATTGAATTTACCGCAGTTAATTACAGAGTTGAAGATTTGACAATCATTATTGAGTTGACTGTCAAAACGATATATAAAACCGGCGTGGAAGTGGAAGCCATGCACGGGGCTTCTGTAGTAGCATTGACGATGTATGATATGCTCAAACCGATCGACAAAGGCGTCGAGATCCGCAACATTAAGTTATTAGAGAAAAAAGGCGGCAAAAGTGATCGGAGGGCGGTTCCTGAAAATCTGAAAATCGCCGTAATTGTTTGTTCCGACAGCATTTCAAAAGGAGTAGGAGAAGATAAATCCGGGAAAAAGATCATTGAAAAGCTGGATGCAATGCAGCTTAATGTACAGGATTACAGCATTATCCCGGATGAAAAAATCCATATTCAGGACAAGATAAAAACATTGTGCAGCGCTGATTACCAAATGATTTTGATCACCGGCGGAACCGGCCTCTCGCCCAGGGATGTTACCCCGGAAGCGGTTTCAGAATTGATCGACCGGGAAATCCCCGGAATCGCGGAGGCAGCGAGAAATTACGGCCAGGAAAGAATCCCGACTGCGATGCTTTCGAGATCGGTGGCGGGATTTGCGGGAGAAACATTAATTATCGCCATGCCGGGCAGTACCGGGGGGGTGACAGAATATATGGACGCCCTTTTTCCGCAGATTTTACATGTTTTCAGCGTTTTAGAAGGCAGGCAACATTCCTGATTTTTAAGAATTCAACCTAAATAAATGTCATTACCTATTGTTGATACATTCGGCCGCAAGCATACTTATCTGCGCATTTCGCTGACGGATAAGTGCAACCTGCGCTGCACGTACTGTATGCCGCAGGAGGAAATGCAGTTTATGCCGTCAAAATGGCTGATGCAGGCTGATGAAATCCAGGAGCTGGCGAAGATTTTCGTGGATATGGGTGTTGATAAAATCCGTCTCACCGGTGGCGAGCCGCTGATCAGGAAGGATTTTGGACAAATTATTGAGGGTCTGGGCCAGCTAAATACTTCCTTAACATTAACGACCAATGCTCTTTTAATTGACCAGTTTATCAGTCAATTAAAAGATACTGGAGTGCGCTCGCTGAATGTTAGTCTTGATACTTTGAAGGAAGAGCGTTTTTTCGAGATCACGAAACGCACACATTTCTTAAAAACCTGGGATAACATTCAACTTTTGCTGGCCGAAGGCTTTGTAGTAAAAGTAAATATGGTCGTCATGAAAGGGATCAATGATGACGAAGTGAATGATTTTGTGCGACTTACCTTGAATGAACCCAACCTGCACGTCCGTTTTATAGAGTTCATGCCTTTTAAAGGAAATCAGTGGGAGATGTCCAAAATCTTTTCTTATGCTGATTTGCTGACTTTTATTAGCCGTGAATTTGAATTTACAAAACTGCCCGGCGAGCTGCATGATACCGCACACTCTTTCCAGGTAAATGGCGGCGCGGGAACGTTCGGAATCATTGGAACCGTAACCCATCCTTTCTGCGCGGGCTGCAATCGCATCCGGCTTACTGCGGACGGCAAGCTGAAAAACTGCCTTTTTGATACCTCCGAAATAGATCTGCTGACGCCACTTCGCGAAGGAAAAAACGTCCGCGAGCTGATCTACGCCCATTTTCACAAAAAACATTTCGCATACGGCGGCCACGTCGATTTCTCCGAAAAACAAGCTAAATCGGAGTACGAGCAGAACCGGAATATGATCGCGATTGGAGGCTGATGCCACTTAACCTCATTTTTTGCCGCTTAAATATTGTGTGCAACACGGGCTGAAAGGTTACATCATTGGTAAAATCTCAACTTCCTTTTTTTACCAATTTTCAACCTTCGAAGCCATGCGAAACGTGATGAAATCCCTTGCCCAGGCTGCATGCGCGGCCTTATTTTTTGCAAATGCTGTCTCAGCAAACCCCATCGAATTAAAAGAATGTCAGAACAATACCTGCGAGAAATTCAGGGTGGGTATGTACCGTGTGAGAAATACCGTCACGATGAACCTTTTGATTGAAAAGCAAAAAGGTGAGCGCCTGGCTGTCAGGCTGCTGGATCAGAAAGGGAAAATTTTAATGGAAGATATTGTTCCGAAAAACTTGAACAAATTCGGCACGAAACTAAATTTTTCTGAAATACAGGATGGAGTTTATACACTGGAAGTTGCGGATGGTAGCGAGAAGGTTGTGAAAAGTATTTACCTCTCTACCAACGAAGTACGCGAAGTCAACCGGACGCTGCTAGGGGTAAATTAAGGCTCCGATCGGGGAGCAAGCTTGCCGAAGAGCAAATCGAAAGTAAGCTTGCCCCAGACCAAAATGCACGGTACCGCTTTGATCGTGTAAGGTACCAGCCACCCCTGTCTGATGAATTTTGGAAATAAATCGGTGGGGGATAATGTGGTGAAAATGAATGCTAGTACCAGCAAAATGTAATTTCCCCGCGTCGGATATTGCGAATAATACCACATCGCCACGCCCGCAGCCGCGATAATAAATGTAGGCGATTCGGCACGGTGGTTGAAAATAACCACCCAGATCAGTACCGAAGCCAGCATTAAAGCCCGGAATGTGAAGTTTTGGTATTCTTTAATTCTCAAAAGCGGCAGACAAAACAAAATAACGCCCGCCACACTCACATAAGTCTTATTAACCTGCCACCCAAACCAGGTTTTCAGCCAGCCGATCACTGACAGCCCGTCGGAAATAGAATGATCATTTGACAAAAGATTTCCCCAGCTTTTATACAAAAAAACAAACTGCTCCCAATCCACCACGACAAGCGGTAGGAATGTGAAAAGCAAAACCCAAACTGCTGTGGTATAGGTTAGTTTCAGTTTATCGGGATAAAGGAGATAAAGCGCCAGGCCGACAATCCCGAACAATTTAATGTAGATCGTCGAGACGAGGCAAAGCGACGCCAGCCAGTATTTTTTCTTTTCCAGAAAGCCGAATGTGAAGAGTAACAGTCCGGCTATCAGTGCATTACTCTGCTCATTTTGCACTGAGGTAAGTAACTCCACGAGCATAAAAACCAGGATCAAACCTTTGGTGCGCAGGTCAAATCGGGGCAGGTGATAAACAGAGAAAAAGAGGACTGCGGCATTGAGAATGTTCCACAAAGAAAGTCCGAGCACATTGGGCAGTACCGCCAGGATCCCGAAAATCAATGCGAAAGAGGGGCTGTATTTAAACAGATCACCTTGTTCTTCCACGAACTGCGCGTACAAATCTTTTCCCTCGATCAGGTGAAAAAAGGACTGTTTGAAAATGATGTAATTATTGTAAGACGTGTAAAGATGCCCGCCGGGGACAAAACTTTTTAAACCCGAAAAATAGGATTGCAGGCTGGCAAAAAGGGCAATGCCAAGAAATACTATAAGAATAGTCCTTTGATTGACGAGGAAGCGGTTGGCAGCATTCATAAAAAATAAAGAAAAGCTATTTCAATCGCTTGTCAAAATGTACCGGCTCGACTTTCACGATGCGGGCCGAGGCGTGTTCGGGGTGCAGGGGATTCAAAAGATAATTGTATTCTGCAAAGCTCTGCGCGGAAGGCACTCGCATGATCCAATATTTGCCCTCCTGAATCCAGGCTTCGGAGATGGTAGCGAGTGAAGTGGAGTAGGGAAATTCCCACCAGTTGGCCGGAAGCTGGGCGGCCAGCACATGGGTGATCGTGGCCGTATCCGGAATGTCGATGGTAACCAGAACCTGGTTTTTGGGGATAATGGGCGAGTTTGCCAGGATTTCCAGTTTGGACAGGGAAATATGTTCGGAAGTGTAAAGTACGCGTGTGCCCTTGAAATGCCAGCGACCGCTGGTATACATGCAGCCGGTGCCTGAAAGATCGTTTGCGTAAGCTGGCGACGTGATCCGGTAGAGCCGCATACTAAGAGAAAATGCCGTGCTCTATCCTGAATAAAACATTCATAATTTCCTCGCGACCAATAGAATAGCTCAGCAGGTCAATCGGTTTTTTATTTCCCAGGGCAAGTACCGGACTGTTGAGCCAAGTCCTGAAATCACTTTCATTTTCAAAAACATCCAGGCCTTTTGCAATGATCCGCGAAAGATCGACCACCTTCTCACTTTCCCCGGCCGATAATGTTGATTGATTTTTGATGCGGCGCTGAAAAGTGCTTTCCGACAAGTTCATAATCTGGCTGAACAGCTTGTTAGAAAGCTCCAATTGTTTCTGGACCCTTTGCGCAACTGCTATCGGAAACCCTTTCTCAGTAATCTCAATGAAAGATAAAAAACTGTCAACAGGCTGCTTAAAAGCCTTTTGTCCCCCTAAAACATCTATGATTTGCGTTGTCATGCTGTCAAATGATTGTATTAACTAAGTCATTTGACAGTAAATTTAATCAAATCTTTCAGGATTCAAAATCTCACTGCTATTTAATGTACCCCATCGCCTTCAACCACCCTTCCATTGCCGCGGGCCAGCCGCCTAGCGAGCCTTTGCCCTCGGTGCGCATACCGTAGCCGTGGCCGCCTTTTGGGTAGAGGTGCATTTCGACGGGGACTTTTACTTTTTTCAATGCGAGGTAATAGGCAATGCTGTTTTCGACGGGGACACCGTTGTCGTCGGTGGCGTGGACAAGGAATGCTGGCGGCGTTTTATCGGTTACCTGCAATTCGTTGGAGTAATATTTGATCAGTTCTTCGGATTTTTCAGGTCCCAAAAGATTATCCCGGGAGCCGGCGTGGGCGAGTTCCGGCAAAAGTGAAATGACCGGATAAATTAAAATGGAAAAATTTGGTTTGGCTTCTTCCGACGCTTTTGGCCCCATATTAAAGTGCGTTGACAATGTTGCAGCCAAATGTCCACCGGCCGAAAAGCCCATGATACCGATTTTTGACACATCCACATTCCATTTTTTAGCATTTTGGCGCACCAGTTTCATTGCCTGCATCGCGTCCATTAAAGGAACTTCGTGCTGATGTTCCATTGTCTTGTCGCTCGGCAGCCGGTATTTCAATACAAAAGCAGTTATGCCCCTCTCGTTGAACCATTTAGCAAAATCACTTCCTTCATGCGATGCTGCCAAAATTCCGTAGCCTCCGCCGGGGCAAATTACTACTGCTGCGCCGGTCGCCTTTTCTTTCGGGGCAATGTAGGCAGCTAGTGTGGGCACGGTTACGCCGCTGATGCGCAGGATTCCCTGGGCGTCGGTTTCGGATTTTTCCTGAATAGTATTGGTTTTAGAATTGGGGACTTTGCCTTCCGGCCAGAGATTGATGGTTTCAGTTTGTGCCATAACTGGTTGTAATAGTGGGGAAAGGCTCAAAGCGATGAGCATCCGTGCGATCGTCTTCATGGGTTCGGTTTTTCATCGAAAAGACGCCAATTCGCCCAATATACCCTCAAATTTGCTGTAACCACCGGTTAATAGCGTCATTCAGGTTCTTTTCACTACCCGCAGTAACATTAACCAGTTGAAAATCACCTTCTCCCGTCATCGCCCGCCAGCGCCAATCGAGCTGGCTGATGGTGGTATGTTTACTATTGGAAAACCACCAGGCGGTTTGCAGCTTGTCGCTTCCTTTTTTCAATGTACCCACGTAAATTTTTTTGCCGGAAAAAACCTGCTCTTTCACGGCCGTCAGCTCATACCCGGAGCCAACCCAGCAAATCGCGGGATTATGTTCAGTAGTAAAAAATTCGGGGATCGGTTTTACGTAAATCAATGTCTCCGCATTCTTAAACTGCGTGACGCCACTCGCCAGCACATTCATCTGATAATCACCGGATATTTTACTGGTAATAACATTAACAGAAGCAGGTTTGAATGTTTGTTTTTGAAAAATAAAAAAACTGCAAGCCAGAAGTAATGTGATGTGCAGGGCAACTGCGGGAAAGTCTGGCTTCCAGGTAATGTTATTTTTTGAAGGAGTTATTTTTCCAAAATTCAGGGTTAAGTATTCGACAATCAGCGAGACAGGTAGCCAGACATAGAGCAGCAGGCAAGCTATACCGATCCAATCATGAAATGGATTTTCGGGGGCAATGTGGAAAATGACCAACGTAATGATCCGTATCAGGTTACCGGCAATGTTAAACGTAAACGCTGTTGCCAGAACGAGGATTTTTAGTTTCGTACCAATTTCCTTCCGCGTTTTTTGTTGTTCCTGAATGATCAGAAAAATACCGGCCAGCAGCGAGAATCCCGTCATTTGCAATCCCATACAAGCCGGATCTACAGAGAAATCTGCTCCGCCAAGCTGCATGATATTACCCGAAACTGTGACGGGAACATTGGCCAGTTTCAAAATAAAAGCCGACCACTCGCTAAGTTGGAGGCGGATCGGAAAAGTAAAAACTTCGGATAAGTATCTGAAAAGCGGTGAAATGATGATCAACACCGCCGCGACCAGCAAATTGAGTCGGCCAAGTACATGCTGGATCACAAAAAGCAGCGACGATACCAGCAGCAGATAGCGGAATGTTTGCTCTTTCCGGAATAAACAAATGATCAGGAAAACGGCCACAAAAAATCCTAGCCACCAGTTTTTATTACTGGTGGGCGAAGACAAAATCACCAGCGGCAGCAAGCCCAGGCCAATCCAGCAGGTCGCGTCGCCTTGGAGGTAACCCATCGATAGCAAACTGCCAAGCAGGACTACATAACCTGCCAGCAAAAACCAGGCGGCGAATTTATCAGCGTGCATAATTCCTAAAAGTATAGTAGCCAGCCAGCAGCGCAAAAAGTACGATCAAAGCCCATTCATGCGGCTCAGGCACCGCGCCCGACGATTTCAAACTCGCATTATCGAGGCTGTTTTTGCTTTTTTTAATGTCAAACCGATCATAATCCTTTTGACTTTCCAGCACAATCATGCTCGAAACCGGCGTGACAATGTGCGCCAAACTGGCTTCGCTGACGAGGCTGGCCTGCAAAACAGAATCCGACTGAAAACTTTTATCCAGATAATGCCGGCCCGCCTGCTTCATAATGTGGTTGTAGGCAAAAAGCCGCAGCAAATGATCAGGCGCATTTTGTTTGACAGGAACATTGCTTTCCACAATCACCAGTCCCGAATTTCCTATTTTCAACATTGATTCGTTGGCTTCGGCATTGGCAGGAAACTGGTTTCGCGAGAGCAGGTTTCTGATCTCAGTCAGGCTGCGCTCCTCGCTTCGGATTATGCGCAGCTCCTGCAATGTTTTGAGATAAGGCGAAAGTTCTGTGCTTAAATTCAGTGTTTTAAGCGGCGAAAGTATTTTGTCCTGACTTAATGCATTGGAAAAATGGCTTCCTGAAAGATCTTTTACATTTGGCGAAATGGCAGTGCCTTTGGTAATCAGCAAAGCATTTTCACGGTCGGCGACCAGATGCACCGGGAAAAGCGAGTAGTTGAATGCTGAGAGTTTCTCAAAAATGGCTTCCCTGTTTTCATGATTGAGCAGCTTGAAATTTTGGTCAAAAACATAAACCGGCTTGTTTTTCAATACATAAAAAATCTCATCAAATTCTTCTTCAGACCAGGAACTGTTGATGTCCAAGTAAATAGCTTTTGCTGCAAATGATTCGGGAACCGCCTGCACGGGCAGCATTGAGTAGGATTTTCCATTAAATGTAAAACCAGCATCCGAAACCGGTGGAGCATTAAATCTCGCGTCCCAATCAGACTGGTACCTGCCATTAAAAACCAGTTTAGAGCCAGCCTTTTCGGATTTAAAAGGAAGTTTCAGGCCGGAAATTTCTTGGGTAAAATCGAGCTTGATCGTCTCGGAAGCCTGCGAAGTGGCCGGACCATTGAACCAAGCATTTTCGTAAACCAGCTGATTGTTCTCAAACTTCAAAGGCGAAGTAATGCCGATCTTAAACTTGCGTTCTTCCTCGCTCGTGCAGGGGAAGACTTTGATTTTCAGCGTGTTGCCTTCCTGCCAATGTATCACCGACGGGTCGCGCGTCTCCACACCGACAATCGTTTTGTAAGCCAAGTCCGCCTTTGCCTGGGTGGTCAGATAACTTTTTTGCTCCACGCCATCAATCCACAAAGAAAGCGAGCTCACTACCGAGCCTTCCGGCAGGTGAAATGTGTACAGCGCCTCTTCCTGCATCAATGTTTGCCTGGCGCGACTTTCAATACTGATCGTCTTTTCGGTATATGCCAGCCGGAATTCCGGGTAAATTTTCGCCTCGGTAGCCACATGTGAAGTCACCAGATCGCTGCCCGACCAGAGCCGCTCCTGGGTATAATGCCGGCCATCGAAAATCACATTTAATAATTTAATGCGGTCTTGCTGATCCAATGCAGGTTTTGGCATGAAAAAGGAGGCGATGAAAACCAGCGGGTCATGCTGTGCAAGTTGGCCCAGGTTCGTCATCGTCGGGCCGAAGCTGAAAAATTCAGTCGGCATTTGGTAGGCCAGATCACCGATGATGATTTTTTTGGAAACCCAGTCACTACCAACCGATTGTCCCAGCAAAATCCAGTCGGGCAGCGCATTGTTTTTGCCCGCCGCGATCACGTTCGTTTTATGACTGATTTCACTGCTGATCCGATTCCATTTGATACTAAAACCAACAATAAAAAGCAGCGGGGCAAGGATGCCAGCCAGCAGATAGCGGCGGTAGATTTTCCATTTTTGGACTAAAATATTAATATAGGTAATCGAAATCAGCAGCGGAATAAAGCTGTGAACCGAAATGCCAAGCGCCATCAATGCCAGCAAACTTACCGGATAAAGTCGGATGAGATAGAGTGCATAGTAACACCAAAGTACTGTGGAAGAGGCGATTAAAAAGTGTACAACATTCTTTACGGCTTGCGGCAACCATTCTTCCAATGTAAAAACCACCCCGGCCAGCACGCAAATAATAATCGCCGCGCTCAGCCACGGTGCCGAGGTATTGAAAACAGACATGGAAAGATTCAGCGAAAAGCAACTGACCAGCCAGATGAAGCCTAGCAGAATTCGGTGCGCCAAAAATTCATTCGGCTGCTTTTTCCACAACATCCGGATTTTTCCTTTCGCCAGCAGCCAGGCGGTATAAAAGCAAGCCACCAGGTAAGTAATCACGAAGGAGCCAACTTCCAGAAGGGGTAGGGAAAGCTTTTTCTGCAAAGCTAACAACGTCGCGAAATTGAAAATCAGACACGCCAAACCCAGCATGTAATCGAAGTCGATCACGAGTGATGTTGGGCTAATCTGCTGATTTTGTGGCTCTTCCGTCTTTTGATCAGGCTGAACCGGAATTGTGGGCATAGTCGTTTTCATAGCTTTTCATTTATTAAAAAGTACTTTGTATTGCAAAGTAAAATTGATAAATGATATAAGCAATAAGCGCGAGAAGAAATTTTAAAGTTGTCAACCTGAGCGCAGTCGAAGGCTTTACTGGTGCGCAGTAACGCCTTCGACTCCGCTCAGGTTGACAAAGAATAGATCATCATTCTTAAAAGAAGCAGAACTAAGGCTTCGCGGGATTAATCATAATATGTGCCCTATGCGTGCCGGGATCCATGATCCAGGGCATGCCTGGCATGTCGGGTTTGAGGGGGAGGCCGGTGCTTTCGGCGGTGGCGAAGGGAATGTAGACGACGTAGCGTAAGTAGCTGTTTTTCAATGTGCCGGTCGCTGCGTCATAGTTATCTTTAGAGCCGGAGAGTACATATAAGGTGGACGATTGCTTTGGCATGGACAATGTGCCGGCTTTCACTTCTTTTTCACGGATGTCGAAAATCTCTTTTGGGTTTTTGCCTTCCTTGGTCAGTGCACGGCCGCGTTCCATAAAAGGATCGAGCGTGGCGGGGTAGCAGGACACATTGATATCCTCTTTTTTCGGATCATCGGCCAGACAAACGAAATCGTTATTGCCCGCGCGGAGGACGGTGAATGTGCCATCGGCGCCGTAGCCGTACACTTTTGCGCCGGCCTGTTTTTCAGAAGGCGCGGCCAGTACCGCAGTTTTAATCTGAATGTCGGGGGAAGGGATGTTTTGGCCGACTGCGCGAAGTGCCAGACAGACGATGATCAGGGAAAAAAAAGTCTTGTTCATGATAGTAAATGACAGGTGGATTGTCTCTTATAACGCTAAAATTAGCAATCTTTCATTTAGAAAAAACACATTGTTTCTCCCAGAAACACAATTACTTCACCTATGAATTTCAGAAAAAATCTGTTGCTTTTTCCGGCGGGCTGCCTGCTGGCGGCGGGCATGATAGCGGGTTACCAGAAGTCGAATCCCAGCACTTTCCGGGGCCCGAAAATCGACAGTTTATACAAAGACCTCACCGACGCGCAGAAACGCTCACCCAAATATGCCGTGGCCGGACTATCTGTAACCGAGGGCTTGGAAGCAACATTATTTGCGTCAGAACCTACCATTACCAATCCTACCAACATTAATGTGGACCATCTGGGACGGGTGTGGGTTTGCGAAGCGTATAACTATCGCCCGGCGATCAACGGTAACCCGACCAACAACGAGGGCGACCGGATTGTGATTTTGGAAGATACTGATGGTGACGGCAAGTCGGACAAAAGCACGGTGTTTTATCAGGGCAAGGAAATCAATGCGCCGCTGGGGGTTTGGGTGATGGGGAATAAGGTGATTGTGTCGCAAAGCCCGTACGTATGGCAGTTTACGGATGAGGATGGCGATTTGAAGGCCGATAAAAAAGAGGTGATTTTTGAAGGTATCGGTGGCGAGCAGCATGACCACGGGATGCACGCATTTGTTTTCGGACCGGATGGAAAACTGTATTTCAATTTCGGAAATGAAGGTGGGCAGCTGCTGGACGGAAAAGGTAAGCCGGTTGTTGGAAAAGAGGGTCAACCGATTGATTTTAAAAAACTTAAACAGGGAATGGTATTCCGCTGTGACCCTGATTTTACCAACATTGAGGTGCTGGGAAACAATTTTAGGAACAACTACGAAGTGGCCGTGGACAGCTACGGGACCATGTGGCAGTCGGATAATGATGATGACGGAAATAAAGGCGTGCGGATCAATTATGTGATGCAATATGGCAATTACGGCTACACGGACGAGGTGACCGGCGCAGGCTGGCGCGCCAACCGGACCAATATGGAAGATTCGATCCCGTACCGCCACTGGCATTTGAATGATCCTGGCGTAGTACCGAATCTGCTGCAAACCGGTTCTGGCTCGCCGACCGGTATGGTGGTGTACGAGGGCAAACTTTTGCCAAAGGAATTTCAGGGCCAGATGATCCACTGCGAGCCGGGACATAATGTTTTGCGGTCTTATCCGGTTCAAAAATCGGGGGCAGGTTACTCTGCAAAAATTGTCAACATTGTGGATGGAAAAAGAGACCAGTGGTTCCGCCCGAGTGATGTGTGCGTCGCGCCGGATGGTTCGCTGATCGTTTCCGACTGGTACGATCCGGGCGTGGGCGGTCACCAGGCTGGCGACCAGGCAAGAGGTCGCGTATACCGGGTTGCACCTGCAAATTCGCCTTACCGCGCGCCGAAGGTCGATTTTTCAAGCGCGGCAGGCGCAGTGGAAGCATTGCAAAGTCCAAACCTTTCGGTGAGGTATGAAGCCTGGCAGGCATTGATGAAAATGGGCGACAAGGCCGCTGGGCCAGCATTGCAGAAATTGTTTTCGGATAAAAAAGCGGATTACCGGATGCGGGCGAGGGCTTTGTGGGTTTTGAGCAAATGGCCTTCTACCAGCAAAAAAGCAATTGATCAGGCTGTAAAAGATCCGAATTCTGATATGCGGATTGCTGGTTTGCGCGCAGCCAGCGAGCTGAAAGATGCGGACATTGTTAGCTATCTGAAAACACTTTCCAAAGATCCTGAGCCGCAGGTGCGCCGCGAATGTGCGTTGATTTTACATCATAATAGTAATGCTGCTTCTCCGGCAATCTGGGCTGAGCTGGCCAAACATTACGATGGCAAAGACCGCTGGTACCTGGAAGCATTGGGTATCGCCGCGGACGATCAGTGGGACCCGTTTTTCAAAGAGTGGTTAGCAAAAGTCGGTCCAAATCCGACGGCTACCCAGGCTGGAAAAGACATTGTTTGGCGCTCACGTGGCAAAGAGTCCATTCCGCTGCTGGCTTCGCTGGCGGGTGATCCTAGCATTGATCTGAAAAGTCGTTTGCGTTATTTCCGTGCATTTGATTTTAATCCGGCGGCAAATGAAAAATCGATGGCTTTGCTGAAATTGATGAAGGGCACGGCCAAAGATCAGGCAGAAATTAACGAGCTGGCATTTCGCCACCTGGACCCAGCATTTGTAAAGGGAAATGCGGAAGCGATGGCATCATTGAAAAAAATGCTCGATACTACGTTTGGCACTCCCGCGTATCTGGAACTGGTTTCGAAATACGAGTTAACCTCTGAAAATGAGCGGTTACTGGACATGGCGATCAAACAATCTTCAACCCGAACCGGACAAGCGGCGGCATCGCAACTGATGAAGCAGGGTGGAGGGAATCTGGTTTGGAAAACCGTAAAAGGCAACGACGCAGCGAAAAGCGAAGGTATTTTGACAGCGATAAGAGGTTCGGGTAGCAAGGAATCGCTGAACATTCTCAAAGATGTGGCGACGGACAGTAAGTATCCCGCAAGTTTGCGTACTGTCGCTGCCAAATCACTTGGCGGTACGATGAGTGGGGAGGATCAGATTTTGGTTTTATTAAAAGATGGAAAACTGGATGGAGAAGTGAAAACTGCGGCGGTACAAGGTTTAAGCGGCGCGTGGCGGAAGTCGGTCAAGCTGGAAGCAGCTAAATATATGGAAGCAGGCAGCGTGAGTACATCCACCCGAAAACATCCCGAAGTGGCACAGCTGGTGACGATGAAAGGAGATATTGCAAAAGGTAAAGAAGTATTTTCGACATACTGCTCAGTTTGCCACCAGGTTAATGGCCAGGGCATGGATTTCGGTCCTAAACTTTCCGAAATTGGAGGAAAGCTGCCTAAGGAAGCCGAATACGCTGCGATTATGGACCCAAGCGCGGGTATCGGTTTTGGTTATGAAGGTTTTGAAGTAACATTCAAAGACGGCTCTACGGTTACCGGCCTCGTCGCCAGCAAAACTGAAACCGACCTCATCCTGAAATTCCCGGGTGGCTCGACCCAGGAATACAAAATGTCAAAAGTAAAATCTATGAAACAACTCAAAGAATCCATGATGCCAGCCGGCTTGCAGGACGCGATGACGACGGAGGAGCTGGTTAGTTTGGTTGATTATTTGAGTAGTTTGAAGAAGAAATAGAGAAAATGGGAGCGATTTTCAAAAGTCGCTCCCATTTTAAAATTCATTTGTAAGGCACCGCTTTGATTAATCTCAGGTCATTCAATTGACTGATATTAAGAATGTTTTCCTGTGGAATGATTTGTCGGCTGATCCAGTTATTAATCACCATTGTATTTTTTAACCCAAATCGGCGGCAGTATTCTTTCAAGGTAACCCACTCACTCAACGGATATTTTTGGCCGTTAATTTCAATGTTTACCTGCGAGTTTTCGTACTCAGCAATTAATTCCGCAGCTTTTTGACGCGACTCTCTCGCTTTCAATAAGATTTCGTCACCTTTTGCAATCATTACTTTCTTGATTTCCGATCGTTCTTCCTCGGTAGCATTCGCGTAGTAATCGAGACAAGCTTTACTCGCTGATTCGTAGTCTTCCAAACCGGTGGCCTTTCTTAATTGATTAAGTAGTTTTTCCATTGACTAATGTTGGTTTAAGCTAAATAGCTTTTAAGATTTCGGTTAATGTTTCAATTGATTTATCAATGTCATTTATCTCATCGAGATACTCATCTCTTTCACTTTCTGTTAACATTCCCAGAGAATCGCGATTATGAAGAGCTACCTTTAACTGACCTCTTCGGATAAGATGCTCTGCAATCAATTGTTTTAATTTTTCCCTCACGATTATAAGTGTAGCATAGATATACAAAGTTAACTTGTTTTGTTATATTACAAAACGAGCACGAATTTATTACTCCAAACTTTACACGTTCATTTCCAAATGCGCCCAACAAGCCGTATTTTTAAACGGTTTTTGTGAAGTCTGCGTCATCAACGTTTGTTTTGAAACAACTCAATTTTAAAAGATTTGCCCTTCTTCTTGCTGCAAATTCTTTCTTCCTTTCTTCTTACGGCTTTTGCCAAGACATTGATTCAGTAGCGGTTACCAATCCGGACAGCATATACGCAACATTGTCGGAACCTGAAAAACGGTTTTCGAGAAATGCGGTTGCTGGTTTGAAAGTAGCCGATGGATTGGAAGCAACATTATTTGCCTCCGAGCCGAATGTGGTCAACCCGATCAACATTGATGTCGATCACCGTGGACGGGTCTGGGTGTGTGAGGCTTACAATTATCGCCCTGCGGTAAATGGAAGGTCAGAGCTGGGTCAAGGCGACCGAATTTTGATCTTGGAAGACAAAGATGGCGACGGAAAAGCTGACGTGACTAAGGTTTTTTACCAGGGGCCGGAAATCAATGCGCCGCTGGGGATCTGGGTGATGGGCAACAAAGCGATTGTTTCGCAGAGCCCGTATGTGTGGCTTTTCACGGATACAAATGGCGATGATAAGGCAGACAAAAAAGAAATTTTATTTAAAGGCATCGGGGGGACGCAAAGTGACGCGGGTATCCATGCGTTTGTGTTCGGGCCTGACGGAAAGTTTTATTTCAATTATGGCAATGCCGGCAAGCAACTGGTTGACGGACAGGATCGTCCGCTTTTAGATAAATACGAAAGACCGATCGATTTCAGGCAATATAAGCAGGGTGTTGTTTTCCGGTGTGAGCAGGATTTTACCAAAGTCGAGATCATGGCGGAGAATTTCCGGAATGGTTTTGAAGTGGCGGTGGACAGCTACGGTACCATGTGGCAGTCGGACCAGGAAGAGCCTGGGAATGGCGGTGACCGGGTTTCATATGTGATGGAGAGCGGGAATTTCGGGTATGTGGATGAAATGACCGGCGCGAGCTGGCGTCTTAACCGGACCAATGTGGAGGACGAAGTGCCACGCCGTCACTGGCACCAGAATGATCCCGGCGTAGTGCCTGATCTGCTCGAAACCGGCTCCGGTTTTCCGATGGGCATGACGATCTATGAAGGTGATCTGCTGCCAAGAAAATACTGGGACCAGATTATCTTGGCCGACGCCGGACAACATTACGTCAGTGGTTTTCCGGTTGAAAATGACGGCGCGGGCTACAAATCGACGGGCGTCATCCCCATTATTGAAGGTACAAAAGACAAATGGTTCAGGCCGACGGACGTTTGTGTGGCACCCGATGGCTCGCTGATTGTGTCCGACTGGTACGATCCGGTGATAGGTTCCAATCAAATGAAAGACCGGTCGCGCGGGCGCATTTTTAGGATTGCGCCGCCCGGGACGCCTTATAAAATCCCGGTTTTTGACCTGAGTATCCCCGAGCAGGCTGTCAAAGCTTTGCAAAGCCCCAACTTGTCGATGCGGTACATGGCCTGGAATGCCTGCGTGAAGCATGGCTGGAATGCAGAGCCTTTTCTGGAAGAGCTTTTTAACCAATATAACATTAGTCCAAGACTGAGGGTCAGGGCTTTGTGGGTTTTGAACCGGATCGAAGGTTTTAATTATCGCAGTCTGGATATTGCTTTCAGACATATTAATCCTAACATTAGAATCGCAGCATTAAGAGCTGTGCGTCAGCGAAATAGCGATCCGACCGAATACATTAAGCGTCTCACCGCCGATCCTGATCCGCAGGTGAGAAGGGAATGTGCGCTGGCGATCAACCATAACCACACCTACGAGGCGCTGGACGTGTGGCTGCAACTCGCGAAGCAATATAAAGGCAAAGACCGCTGGTCGGTGGAAGCATTAAGTATCGGTGCATACGACCAGTGGGAGCGGATTTTTCCAGCCTGGCTGGAACGGACTGGCTCAAAACCCTGGCTGACGGATTCCGGAAAAGACATTATCTGGCTCGCCAGGACGCGGCAGGCGATTCCCTACCTGGAAGCGGCGGCGGCGGACACTTCGGTGAGTTTCAAAACCAGGCTGCGGTACTTCCGGGCGTTTGATTTTTTCCGCGCGGGATATGAAAAGTCGCAGGCGCTGCTGAATGTGCTGAGTGTCAATTCGTCTGATCGGATTGAGGTAAGTAAGTTGGCACTGCTGCATTTAGATAAATCATTTGTAACCAACTCGCAGCAGGGTCGCACGGCTTTAAACAAATTGCTGGACGAAACTTACGGCACTGAGCATTACATTGATTTGATGACCCGCTACGAGCTGGAATCAGAAAATGATCGGCTGTTGAAAATGGCGCTGGATAAGTCCGACGAGGTAGTCGGTCGTGACGCAGGGGCATTGCTGCTCGAACAGGCAGGCATTTCGTATGTGACCGACAAGCTGGCTGGTTTGAATGAGGCAAAAAAATCTGCGCTGCTGGCCTCTTTTCAGACGGTAGGTAGTTCGGAATCCATTTATCTGTTGCGCACATTTGCCCTTGATAACAATGAACCAGTTTCGGTGCGTAGAAATGCAGCGAAATACCTGGGTGGCAGCTGGCCAGGTGAAGAGGCCGTCGTAAAATTGTTGCGCGAAGATCGTCTCGACGGGGCTGTGAAGGAAGCCGCACTGGAAGGCGTTAAAAATGCTTTCCGCGAAGAAATCAAGGCGCAGCTGGCCCCTTATTTCCCGAAACCGAAGGAAGAAGTGAAAGAGGCTCCCACCGCTCCGAAAAGCAAAAAAGAGCGAAGAAGGCGTCGTCGCGACCGCGATTGAAATAGATCGTCAGTACAAAATCAAAAAGCCGTTCTAGAATTTTAGAGCGGCTTTTTGAGGTATATTGGCGCACATTTTCCCTTTACCATCCAAACATAACCTTAATAGAAAGTCATGCTTCGCAGAAATTTTGTGAAATCAACATTAGGGATTGCCGGTGCAGCTGTTGCGGCTGGCGATGCCTTCGCCGCCCAGTCCGCTCCCTTTGCCAAAAATCAGTTCAAGCTCAAATACGCGCCGCACTTCGGAATGTTCCAGAACAAAGCTGGAAAGGATAATATCGACCAGCTGAAATTCATGGCTGACAATGGTTTTATGGCGCTGGAAGATAATGGTATGATGGGACGCCCGGTAGATGAGCAGGAGAAAATCGCGAAGGAAATGACGCGCCTGGGCATTCAGATGGGGGTTTTTGTGGTTGATAAAGGCGGAAATGGTGCCAACACATTGGCAGCTGGCAAGCCTGAATATGTTGATATTTTCCTGAATGGCTGTAAAAAAGCAGTGGAGACAGCCAAGCGCGTCAATGCAAAATGGATGACCGTCGTGCCTGGTAATTTTGAAAGAAACATTCCGATTGGCGTACAGACTGGCAATGTGATCGATGCATTACGTCGTGGTGCTGAAATCCTGGAACCGCATGGTTTAGTGATGGTTTTGGAACCGCTGAGTGACTCGCCTGATTTGTTTTTGAGAACTTCCGAGCAGACTTACGAAATTTGTCGCGCGGTAAACAGTAAGTCGTGCAAGATTCTGTACGACATTTACCACATGCAAAAAAACGAAGGCCGCCTGATTTACAACATTGAAAAAACGTGGAGTGAAATTGATTACTTCCAGATTGGCGATGAGCCTGGCCGTAAAGAACCTACGACCGGCGAGATCAACTATAAAAACGTATTTAAATACATTTACGAGCGAAGCAAAAAGGAAAACCGCAACTTCATCATGGGTATGGAGCACGGTAATTCAAAGTCTGGCGCGGAAGGTGAGGATGCGCTGATCAAGGCGTATGTGGAGAGCGACAGTTTTACGGTTTAGATCGAAAAATTGATTTTAAGGCATAAAAAAACCGGGATGCAGCACGCTGTTCCCGGTTTTTTATTTGAATGTCGATTACAAAACAACCACTGAATTTTCGGCGGTTGCATCTACGCCCGCAGGAACGTATTTGTCTGCTTCCCAGTCGTTTTCCCATTTCGCATCATCCAGGATGTAGCGGAATTGGTATTCACCAGCGCCCAGTTCAAGGCTGGTTTTAAAAGAACCGTCTTTTTGTTTTTTCAATGCGATCGCTTCTTCTGGGTTCCATCCGTTGAATTCACCTACAAGTGCTACTTTCTTCGCTTCTGTTGCTGCTTCTGCTGGTACTGTGAAGGTAACTTTGTAAACAGATTTACTCTTTACAAATTGTTTCGTTAATGCCATAATTAAGTAGTGTTAATTAATTGATGGCTCAAAGATACAATCAAAAATTATTCAAAGCAATGAATGTCAGTCGTATATAGGTTGAATGTCTTTGAATAATCATATAATTACATTTTAGGACACTTTTTTGATCTGACGGAAATGCCTCTATCTCAGCGTGTAGCGCATCCCAGCGAAGCCCCTGATTCCCTGGTTCGGTGCATAAACGTACGACGGGTCAAAAGTAAGCGCATAAGGGTTGTCCGGCGTCGCAATCACCTGACCGTCACTGCCGAATTTTACATTTTTGTCAAAAGGATCATTGGATCTGGCGATGGAATTGGCGGGCGGCGTGAAGTTCAGCAGGTTCTTGATACCGCCATAAATTTCAAGTCCGTTCCGCCATTTTTTGGTGATTTGAATATTTTGCAGCGACCATACCGGAGAGTTCTTCGCACGCGGATCGGTCGGGCCCAAAACTGGCAGGCGCATCGGTCCGTACACATTGCCGGTGTAATCAAATGATACACCGGCACGCTGCATTTCATAGCTAATAGCCCAAACACCCGTAAATTTTTCAGTCAGCACCGGCCGAAACCTGACCCCGTTTTCCTTCTGGAAATTCTCCATATAAGTACCCCCGGCAATGATTTTGAGGGGAAAGGCAAAGTTGAAATCCACATTCAGGCTCACTCCTTTTGAAACCGCGTAACCGTCGAGATTATCATAAATGATTTGGTTCGGATTGGTATCGTAATCGGGCAGGATACGGTTGGTGAAATGCGTGTAGAAAAGCGAGGCGTCCAATCCTACAAAAGAATTTCCAGTCACGATCTTTTTGACCACATTCAAATTGGCATTCCAGCTTTGCTCGGGGTTTAATGCTTCTTTCACAATCACTTGCCGCGCGCCGGTCAATGCGGCGTGGTCTTCGGTAAACAAATTCACGATCCTGAATCCGCGGCCGACATTCAACCTCACGACGTCGGTCTGATTGAATTTGTATTTGTAAGCAGCCCGCGGCGTAAAAATGCTTCCGTGACGACTGTTGTAATCATATCTTGCACCCAAAAGCACCGCATGCGGCCCAACTTTGATTTCGTCCTGGATAAAAATGCCTGGCAAAAGGATCTTGTCGGCGCGGTCGCGTCCATCAAATTCTTTGGTTGCCGTCGTATTATCATTGTAAAAAGTGTAGCGAAAAGGCGTGCCTATCAGCAGGTTATGTTTCCCGATTTCCTTATCCCATAAAAATTGCGCGAATGCAATCCGCTGGTCTGCCAGGAAAGGAATGTGCCCGTATGCCGAATTCTGGTTGTGTGAGCTGAAAGAATATTGCAGCGTAACTTTCTCCGAAACAGGCAGTTGGTAACTTCCGAGGACTTCAAAACGCTTGGTGTAAATGCTCTCACCATAAATCTGGTCGCCGGTACGGAAAGATTTGTTCCACCGCATGTCGCCGCCCCAGCGATCTTCATAGTAGTAGCGCGCCGCAATGTTGGCTTGCCGGTTGTTTTTTAGGTTAAACGACCATTTGTTAAATATCGAAATCCGGTTTTGCAAAGTGAGGTCAGTAAAACCATCTTTATTATTATCAATCGGATTCTGATAATTGAAGTAACTCACTCCCAATAAGGAACTTGCATTTTTTCCCGCTATGAATTTCACACCCAAGTCCACATTATAATCCCGCCAGGTGGTACTAAACATATCTGCGGAAAAAACCGGTGCTTTTGAAGGATTTTTAGTGATAATGTTGACCAATCCGCCTACTGCCTCGGAGCCGTAAAGTGTTGAAGCCGGGCCTTTTACAATTTCAACCCGGTCAATCAAGCTGTTCGGGATTCCTGAAAGTCCGTAAACTGTGGAGAGCCCGCTGACAATCGGCATACCGTCGATCAGAACCATGGTGTAAGGTCCTTCGAGGCCATTCATGTGAATGTCGCCGGTATTACAAACATTACAATTAAGCTGTGGCCGGACGCCATTTACGTAGCTAAGGCCCTCAAATATGCTGGGAACAGGGTTTTTGTAAATGAATTTGGAAGTGATAATATCCACCGGCACCGGGCTGTCCAGCTTCGAAACCTCCCGCATCGTGCCAGTTACCACCACTTCATCGAGGGCATTGGCGCCAGGTTTTAATGTGAAATTCTTCACCAGATCTTGATTGATCCTGACGTTCTTTTCAGTCACGGTCGGCATGGAAATGTAGCTAACCCTGATCGTATACGTTCCGGTGGGAATGCCGGTCAGCTGATAGCGCCCCGAAGTGTCCGCAGTTGTTCCAACTTTTAATTCGTTGATATAAACCGACGCCCCAAATGCGGTTTCGCTCTGGCCGTCGAGAATGATCTTGCCTGATAATGTGTGCTGGGCGAATGTCTGGACTGAAATAAGGCAGAAAATTAATAGTATGCGTGTTTTCATTTGGCCAGTCGTGAGTAGTTTAAAGTTTATCTCAATTATAATTTAGACAAACCTAAAAATATTACTCGACAAATAAAAACCAGTTATATTTATAAGGCTAAAAAAATATTAAGCTTTACGTGGATCTGTGTGACAAAGCGATGTAAATCGGCATGGAGATTTGTATTTGCGGGATCTTCGTTTTAGTTTTTGATCCACAATAACTCGCTTTCAACTCAAAACAGCTCATGAAGAAATTCTTGAAACCATTGAAGCTACCCTCGCTCGCAGATTTCGCAGTCCTGATTCTGCGTCTGGGCATGGCCGCGCTCATGATTCGTTTCGGCTACGACAAACTCACCAACTTCATCAGCGGCGACCGCGACTTTCCCGACCCGATCGGCCTAGGCCCGACGCTCTCATACATCCTGACCATCTTCGCAGAATTCGTCTGCTCGATCCTGATCGCCCTCGGCCTCTTCTCCCGTCCGGCTTTACTCGTACTTATCATCAATATGCTCGTCATTGTTTTGGTAGTCCACGGAAATGATCCTTTCGACAAGAAGGAGCATGGGATATCATTTTTGATTAGTTACGTGGCGTTGTTTTTGACCGGGCCGGGGCGGTTTTCGGTGGATAGGTATTTGTATAAATGAGAAAAGGGTGTCCAAAAAACACCCTCTTTCTCATTTACCTGAATCTTAGTTTAACATCTTAATGGCATCCGGACCAACATAAATGTTCCCATGATTGACATTCAATCCCTTTTCTGTTTCTACTGAAAAGCAGAAACCGGCCTTTTGTCCTGTCGAAACAAATGTGATAACCTTCGTTATCCATCGATTAAAATTATCTTTCAAATCGACGAATTCTGTTACCAAAGCATGTTCATTCCCGGATTGGAAGATTTCAAAGCGCGCTTTGTTTGAATATTGTGAGTGCGCAGTCTTTGAAGTCGATACCTGAACTGTAATCGAATATTTTTTGCCGGTTTCTAGATTCGCGATTTCGGCTTCAACCGGCCAGGTACGTCCAGCTTGTTTACCTGCTCCAAAAGTGCTTGATGTTGTTATAATGGAGCCTGGTCCGTTTGGAGCAGGTAAAGGTACCGTCCATTGAAGTCCGCCACATAAAGCGTTGAGATTGGAAGTGCCAATCGGAGCATAATCAGGTTCGAGTTCCCATCGATCATGCCGCCCCCAGCCGGCTGGGAAGGAATCTTTACCGGGAGTACCGTCAGTTGATGGCATCCAGGGTATCATCAGGGTATCTGTTCCGTTAATGTTGGCCATCTCGGGCTCCATGTTTGAGTCGGAATTTGCAAGCAACATATCAGTGGGAAGATTACTTGTATAATCTTTCGAACAACTGATCGTAGATAACAGACCAAACAGGAAAAGCGCGATCGGATAGAGAGCGTAAATTCTTTTTAGGATGATCAATTGGCCAATTAAAAAAGTGTGAATTAAAATCTTGATGTCGCAAGGCTACCAAAAAAATTAATTCACACTATTTTCTGTCTAGCTTTCGGTCGAAATCATTTAACCAACGGGCTTAGGGCAATTTTCAACTATGTAATTCGGCAGGAAATTAACGCTAACCATTTGCATAGTTCAAATATAGCTGACCCGCTCGTCGTACTACTGCGACCACTCCGTCGGCTCCCGGTCCCAGCGATGCCCCTTCAAAATCTCCGCCAATTCCGGCGACAATCTCACCCCGTCACTAGCAGCAACATTCGCCTTCACGTGCGGCAGTTTCCGCATGCCCGGAATCGTCGTATGGACATCCGGGTTGTTCAAAATGAAACGCAAAGCCAGGTCTGGCATCGACATTCCCGCGGGAAGATCTTTGCGCAAAGCTTCGGCGTGGTCTACGCTGGAATTCAGATTTTCGGGGACGAAGTAGGTGGCGCGCCAGTCGTCGGCAGGGAAGGTGGTTTCTTTGGTCAATGTGCCGGTTAATGTTCCTTCGTCGAAAGGGACGCGGGCGATGACGGCTACGTCCAGTTCGCGGCAGAGCGGGAAAAGCTGGTCTTCGGGTGCCTGGTCGAAAATGTTGTAGATTACCTGGATTGAGTCGATGAGGCCGGTTTTTAATGTTTCCAGTGCATTGTTTGGCTCCCAGCGGTTGATGCTGATGCCCCAGGCGGCTACTTTTCCTTCCTGCGTAAGCTTCTGGATCGCTTTCTTCCACTCGTCTTCCTGCGCCCAGCTATCTTCCCAAACATGAAATTGCAGCAGGTCGATGCGCTCGGTGCCCAGGTTTTGCAGACTTTCTTCGGTGTATTCCACAATGTAATCGGCCGGAAAGACGTCTTTTAATTTAAAATCCGATTTTGACGGCCAGATACGGTTTTTCGGTGGGATTTTCGTGGCGGCGTATAATTTCCGGTCGCTGTACCTTTTAATGAGCTCTCCCAGAATTCTTTCGCTCAATCCTTCACCATAACCCCAGGCGGTATCAAAGAAATTCACACCCGATTCTACGGCCAGGTCGAGCGAATCATCGGTCTCCTTGCGGTCGGAACCTGTCCAGCCTGCCAAACCCCACATACCATACCCGATTTCACTGACTTGCCAGTTTGTGCGTCCAAAACGACGGTATTGCATTTTATAATAGTTTAGTGTTCCCGGTTTAAAGGGCGAGCTGCCCGTTTTTTAATGTAGATGAAATACATTTGTAGCATATTAATTTCATAAGACCGCACGTTAACGTTCTTCAAAATCAGTTCCAGGTGAAAGAAATTGGGTGGATGCCAAAGCTTTTGTTAATGACATTAAAAAGATTTGCCGGAATTATATTGATCCTCAGCATTGCCGGGATGACCTGGCAAAGCGACCCTCTCAGCAAAATTCCGGAGTACTGCGCGACATTCAATCAGATACAAATCGACATTCGCGACAATGTGATCAGCCCAGATTCTGCGCGGGCAGCTTTTCGGGCCGTCATGCGGGATTTTCGTACGGCTTTCAAAAGAGATTCCTGCCACGCAATCGACTCTTCCTATTTTGTATATCCGGTAAGAGGTTACCTGCCAAGAGAATCAGTCGGCTCGCGGGGTAGGGGTTACCGGGCAGAAGGTTTCGATTTGTTTGATAATAATGCAAAAGGCAGCCACCCGGCGCACGACCTTTTTGTAAGGGATAAAGACCAGGATAACCTCGACGACCGTACCTGGAAACCGGTGGATGTGCTGGCATTTACTTCCGGCGTAGTGGTGGCGACCGAAACCGGCTGGAAGTACGACAGCGAATTCCGCGGCGGCAACTGGATATGGATCTACGATCCCTGCCTCGACGGGCTATTTTACTACGCCCATAACAACGTCGTGGAAGTGCAGCCGGGGCAGTGGGTGGAAGCTGGTCATAAAATCGCGGAGATGGGCCGCAGCGGGTACAATGCTTACAAAAAACGCTCGCCGACGCATGTCCATTTGATGTTTCTTCAGCTCGACAGCTACGGCATGCCCGAACCGTATAATACATACGACTGGCTGCTGCAATCGCAGGTGAAAGAGGGTTTGGATTTGGAATAATTGTGATTGCGACGTATAATTAATAAATTGTACCTCACTCAATTACTACTCCTAAATCATTTTTATGAACAACCGCCGGTCCTTTTTTCGAAAAAGTGCCGCCCTCGGCATGGGCGCATTTGGTATCAACAGCCTTTTTAATCAGCTGCACGCTGAGGATTTTCTGGAAGCAGAAAAACTCTGGAATCCTGCCAGTGACGAAAATGAAGACTACTGGTCGGTGATCCAGGATGCTTACACGGCGAGTAAAAGTGACATTATCATACTAAATAATGGTGGCGTGTCGCCTTCGCCGATTGTGGTGCAGGAGGCGCTCGACAAGTACAACAAAGCTGCTGCACAAGGTCCATCTTATTATATGTGGCGGATCATGGATAAAGGCCGCGAGCCGCTCCGGCAGCGTCTGGCCAAACTGGCCGGCTGCGACGCCGAGGAAATAGCGATCAACCGGAATGCGACTGAGGCCTTGAACACCATTATTTTTGGTTTACCCCTGCAAAAAGGCGACGAAATTATCGGGACGATACAGGATTACCCAAATATGATCCAGGCCTACAAGCAGCGGCAAATGCGTGATGGCGTCGTTTACAAGCAGTTATCTTTCGACTTTCCGATTGAAAATGACGAGCAGATTGTGAAAGCATTCGCCGATGCGGTGACGCCGCAGACGAAGATCATTCACGTCACACATATCATTAACTGGGTGGGGCAGATTATGCCGGTGAAGAAAATCGCTCAAATGGCGCATGCCAAAGGCATTGAGGTGGTTTGCGACGGCGCGCATACATTTGGTTTGCTGGATTATAAAATCCCTGATCTGGAATGTGACTACTTCGGCACCAGCCTGCACAAGTTTCTGAGTGCGCCGGTGGGTAGCGGCATGATGTGGATCAAGAAGGATAAAATCGAAAAAATATGGCCGCTGCTTTGTAACAGCGAGCCGAAAAGCGCGAACATCCGCAAGTTCGAAACATTAGGTACCCGCAGTTTTCCCATAGAGCAGGCAATCGGCGAGGCAGTGAATTTCCAGGAAGGTATTGGTACTAAAAGAAAGCAGGAGCGCATTCATTTTTTGAAAAAATACTGGGCCGAAAAAGCGGCAAAGATTCCCGGCGTAAAGATCCATACTTCCATGAAACCGGAATATTCCTGCGCGATTGCTGGTGTCAGCATTGACGGCATGAAACCGGAAACATTGGATAGCCGGCTGATGAATGAATTCAAGATACATACCGTGGGAATTAACTGGGAAAACATTCATTGTGTGCGGGTTACCCCACATGTTTATACCAAACTGAGCGACCTGGACAGGTTGGTAGAAGGCATCGAAAAGATTTCCAAGAAAGCTTGACGCTCCATTTTAATTATTTAAAGAAAGCATAATCCGCTCCCGGGTTATGCTTTCTTTTTTTAATACTACCTGCGAACCGTTTGTAAAGACATTGTCTTTCAGGTCATGTATAAATACCTTTTGAAAGATTAGCACGAATCTTTGAAATGAAATGCGCTAGTTTTGGAATAAACACAGTATAAAAACATTCAAATGGCACAAATCAGAAAAGGTTCTTTCATTAAAAATGTGAAAGACATCAGTATCAGCGGTGCGTTTGCTTTGGCGGTTTTGTCCGGGATAACATTGAGCAGTTGCGGCTCCAATGACGAGGACGAATCGGCTTACAGCTATGAGGAAACGAGTTATTCCAAAGGTATCCGCTCGCATATCAAGGAAATCAAACCCGGGGAATTCAAAATCACCGACGAAGAAAATGTCGGCGCCGACAGCTCCATGGCGATCGTAAGCTATCTCGACGGCCACGTGGATACATTAAGTACCTCCGCCGCCAAGGCGCTGATCGATGAGGAAATCCGCACCAATCACAACTACGTGGGGCATCACAGCGGATTGTCGAGCATGCTGCTTTACGGTGGCATCGGCTACATGCTGGGGCGCAATTCCAGCAATGCTTACATCAACAACTATCGCACCGATCCGAATGTAAGCCGCGGTTTTTACGCCAATCCTGCGACTTACGATAAATCGCAGAATGTGGTGCGTCAGGTAAACGCTTCGCGTACGACGCGCACCGTGAACACACGGCCGAGTGGCGGCAGAAAAGGATTTTTTGGACGTTCGTCCGGCAGAAGCGGCGGTTAACTGATAGTATTATGGTCAAATTGAAATCATTACCCAACCCGCCGGAGCAAGCGCTGCGGAATGCGGGCTGGAACTGGGCGCTGGGTACGGATACAACGCCGTACGTTGTCAATGATATGGTGGTGGTAAGCGAAGAACAGGCTTCGCAATATTACGAGGCGGCGAATACTTTGTACGATATGTTTGTGGAAGCCGGCCAATATGTGATTGAAAATCATTTATTTAAAGACCTGGGTATTCCTGAAAACCTGGTTGAGATCATCAAAATTTCCTGGGAAAACGACGAGCATGTTCACTTGTACGGCCGGTTCGATCTCGCAGGAGGTTTCGATGGCGAACCTGTAAAATTGATTGAATTTAATGCGGATACCGCCACTTGTCTTCCTGAAACTGCCGTGGTGCAGTGGGCGCATTTACGCATGAATGGCCTGGACGATGCGCGGCAGTTTAATTCACTGTATGAAACTTTGGTGAGCCAGTTTACTTTCATCCGCGAATCGAATGCGGATTTGAGCCCTTCCATTTTGTTTTCCGCGATGCGTGACTATCCCGAGGATGATACCAATGTAGCATTACTTTCGGAAGCGGCTCGGGAAGCTGGGTTTGACGTTGAATTTGCATACATCGACGATGTAGAGTTTTCAAATGGGGAAGGTATCTTCTTCCAGGATCCCGAAAATGGCACCTTTATCCGCTTCGACTACTGGTTCAAACTTGTGCCCTGGGAGTACATTGGTTTCGAGGAACCGGAGCTCGCGCAAATGTTGACAGAAATTACGCGGAATCGTAAGGCGATGATCCTCAACCCTGCGTACACACTTTTGTTTCAATCAAAATATATCCTGAAAATCCTTTGGGATTTGTACCCTTACCACCCGCTGCTGCTGCAAACTGAGAGGTATGTTTTGCCGCATAAAAAGTCGGTGGGGAAAGTACTCTTCGGCCGTGAGGGCGCGAATGTGAGCATTATTGAAAGGGGCGGAGAAGTTTCCGAAACCGTAGAAGGCGAATACGCGGGCCAGGCGAAAATTTACCAGGAGTACGTCACATTCCCGACGGATAGTGAGGGCAAGTCGTACCAGGCGGGTGTTTTTTATGCCGGAGAAGCTTGTGGATTGGGGTTTCGGAGAGGTGGAAAAATTTTGGACAATACCGCTCAGTTTGTCGGACATGTGATTGAATGATTACTTTTTTCTGCGGCTCTCTGTCAATCTGTTAAAGAATTAATTCGCCGAATTTAAAGTCAAAACGACCGCAGGCTAACATATTCGACCGTTAGCTAAACATTATGGAAAATTGTCGGTTTCAGAAGTGAAGTTTGTAGTGTTAAAATTTGCTTGTGCTGGTACAGAATTTTTGTAAACAATTTGTTCCCCGGCGCGGCATCTTTGGGATTCCGACATTCTTAAACAAAACCCGTTATGATACACGAAAAAATTTTCCAGCTCAAAAGTGGCAGAGAGGCCAAAGTGATCGTGAAGGCACTCTATCTTCACGACAACCCTCAGTTTAACACCGAATACGAGATCCTGATCAAGGAACCAAAAGAAAAATATTTCCGCACACCGATCGGCGTAAATCATCCGCAATACTGGAAAATGAAACGTTCCAGCGCCAGCCAGGCCAGAATGCTTTTGATGGAATACAGCGGCGTATCACAACGCCAGGTAAACCAGGCACTTTCAGAATTCAACCGCATCATCAATTATCATCCTGCACAGATCGGGCTGCATTACGAAAGTGAGTTGTTGTAAAAAATCTGCACACGGAGTTTACACACACTTCACAAAATTGTAAGTATTCACAGCACGACACACCATACGACCGGGTAAAGGAAAAGCAGACATTCATCCGCTTTTCTTTTGCCCGGTTCTTTTTTTGGCTCATCCCGGCATTTTCACAAGCATATCGGCTCGCGCTTTCTTGTAATTATTTCCTATATTTATAATATATTTAGTTTACAGAATACTTGAATATTGTTTACATAAATGAAAGAGGACTCACTCTCGAACAGGGCTTACACGGAACTTAGGAAAAAAATATTATCCAACCAGCTGACCTCGGGTACCCGGCTTAAAGAAGATGAATGGTCTAAGAAGCTGGATGCAAACCGTATGGCGATCAGGGAGGCATTGACGAGATTGCTGGGTGAGCAGCTGATCGTGCAGGGCGAAAAGGGTGGTTTTTTTGTAAAAACCTTAACTATTGAAGACAGTCATAAAATTCGTGAGCTGCGTGAAATACTGGAAGTAGGGGCTTTGAGACTGCTGATCCAGAAAGTGGAAGAGCCTCAGATCGAAGAATTGGAGCGGATCTGCGCCGACTTTACGTCTATGGTAGAACGGGGATATTTCGGCGGCGCTTGCGAAGCGGATGTGAAATTTCACGAAACTATTATTGAAGCTGCTGGAAATGAGAAGCTTGTGGATTTGTACAAAGCCAGCAACATTCCACTTTTTCATCAAAAGTTAGGAAAAACCCAGACACACATGGATGATTACGAATTGACAGACCAGGAACACAGGGAAATTGTAGCTGGCATTAAAACCAGGGATGTCAAACGGGCGGAGGAAGCGTTGATGAAGCATCTGATCCGTGGCGAAGTAGCTTCCATGGATTTGGCCTGAGGATTATATATAAGTAGAAATTTCCGTTAAGAACATTACATTTCAATACAAGCCGGCCGCGCAAACGTGGGGTCGGCTTTTTCATTTATAGCCTTCCAAATAACATTCTGCTACATTCCTGGCACACGCAGGCAGATTCCGCAGGCGGCATACTTTGCCATCTTTTATTTTCTGAAAGCGCGTTTGAATAATTTTTCCTAAATTTTTTTGTTGACAAAAAAATAATATATTTGTTGACATAAATACTTGAATATTATTTACGGTTAGATAAAGCCCTCCTCCGTAAGTTGACCCTGCTGTCAATCCCTTAAACGTTTGCCTATGAAGATACCCTGTGCCTAAAAAAAGTGCCCTGATGAGTCCCCCCATTAATTCCATATCCGTTCTGAAACCTTGAACATGAAAAAATCTCTAGAACCATTCTTCTTCCGCCATGCCCTGGCTTTGCTGCTGACGACCTGCTTTCTGACCTTTACCCTGGCAGTACAATCTGTCTATGCACAGGCGGTTAAGAAAGTATCCGGCAAAGTGCTCGACCAAAAAGGAGCACCGATTCCGGGCGCTTCCATCGTGGTGAAGCAATCTACCGCAGGCGCCATCGCCGATGCAGAAGGTAAATTCAGCATTTCGGTCCCCGACAACGCCAACATTCTTGTAGTATCCTATATCGGGATGAAAACACAGGAAGTGGCGATAGGCAGTAAAACTGTCCTGAACGACATTACATTGATTGAAGAAAGTGTGGGTTTGCAGGAAGTGGTCGTGACGGCGCTGGGTATCGAGCGGTCGGCCAAAACATTGACTTATGCAACGCAAAAAATTGGGAATGACCAGATTAACGAAGTGCGCGACGCGAATTTCACCAATACATTATCCGGAAAAATCGCCGGCTTGACGGTAACTCCCTCAGCTACCGGCCCGGGCGGCGCGACGCGGATCGTACTGCGCGGAAACCGGTCAATCCAGGGAACAAACAATGCATTGATCGTCGTGGACGGCGTGCCGATCGATAACTCTACGGTTTCGGGCCAGGTAAGAAATGATTCCGGCGACGATAACCGCGGTACAAGCGGAAGCGACGGTGTTTCCAACATTAACCCCGATGATATTGAGTCGATTAGCGTGCTGAAAGGTGCGGCGGGCGCGGCTTTATATGGTAGCCGTGCAGCAAACGGGGTGATGATGATCACGACTAAAAAAGGAAAAAGCGGGGCGGTTTCGGTGAATGTCAACTCAGGTGTATCCTTTGACCGGGCGCTGACTACGCCAAGCCTTCAAAACCAGTATAGCCAGGGCGCGGGCGGCGTATATTCAGCCCAGGCGACAGGTAACTGGGGAGCAGCGGTTACCGGACAAAGCGTAACCGACTGGCAGGGGAAAAGTGTTTCGCTGCAAGCCTATCCCAACAACATTTCGGATTTTTACAGGACCGGTTTATCAAGCAATAACTCGATCAGCATGAGCGGCGGCTCGGAAAAAATGACGACGTATCTTTCCTACGCCAATAACAATGCCACAGGTATCGTGCCTACTAACAGCCTGATGCGCAACACATTCAATGGTAGGCTAGGGATTAACATTACCCCGAAACTTTCGGTGGACGCGAAACTTACCTACACCTTACAGCAGATCAAAAATAAGCCCGGCGTCGGTGGTGACGGCTTTGTAGTAGCCAACCTTTCGCGCATTCCACGGACGGTGAATCTGGCGGATTTGGAAACTTATAAAACCGTGAGCCCCAGTGGAATCGAGACGCCGGTTTACTGGACAAACCCCGATCCGGTGTATATGAACCCTTACTGGACGATCCATAACACCCGGCACCTGGAAAACAGAAGCCGCGTGACTTCTCTGGTGGCCATCAAATACAAATTCACGGACTGGCTGAATTTACAGGGCCGGATCAGCAATGATAGCTACAACGATTTCAACACCCACGCCTACGCCAACAACACCGCCAACTACGCGCGCCAGCCGGGCGGATATTACGCGGAGGAGAGTGCGCTGGTGAGCGAAAGAAACATTGATATCTTATTGAATGGTACCAATAAAATTTCCAAAGACCTGGTAATCAACTACAACATTGGTGGTTCGATGTTGTTCAGACGATCGAGAAGACGTGTGAATTATGCCGATGGTCTTGGTATTCCCAACAGATTTGACCTGGGTTTTGCAACAAACCTTGGGGTGACATCTGCTACAAGCCAGCGCGACCTGCATTCCGTTTACGGAACTGCGCAGCTCGGCTTTAAAGATTATCTGTTCATTGATGTAACTGCCCGGAATGACTGGTCGAGCACATTGCCTGAGCCTTATTCCTACTTTTATCCCTCGGTAGGCTTGTCGGCGATCCTTTCTGAAATGGTACGGCTGCCGAATTGGGTAAGTATGGCGAAAGTACGCGCCTCGGCTACCAAAGTGGGTAATGACGCCGATCCCTACCTGATCAACCAAACGTATACCTATACCCGTGGTTCTTTTGGCGGCTATGTCGGAAGCGCGAGCACGAAGTCGATCGGCAACCTGAAACCTGAATTGACACAATCACTGGAATTTGGTACCGACTGGCGTTTCATGGAAAACCGTTTCGGGATTGACTTTACTTATTATAAAACCAATTCGAAAAATCAGCTGCTGACCGTTGGTGCGCCTGCATCGTCGGGTTATGCTTCCCGGTATCTGAATGCGGGTAATATTCAAAACAGCGGTATCGAGATCGTACTTTCGGCTAAGATATTGCATGCCAGTGCTTTCACCTGGGATATGGGCTTGAATTATGCGAGAAATAAAAACAAGGTGGTGGAGCTGTATCCAGGCGTAACACGGGTCTATTTAGGTTCTTCTCAAAATGTAAGGACTGCTACGCCAGTGATCGTGGAAGGCGGAAGTTATGGTGATTTATACGGATACAAATGGCAAAAAGTGAATGGTCAGTACCTGGTCAATTCGGCCGGTGTACCTATTCAAACTGCTGCGATTGAGAAGGTTGGGAATTTTAACCCAAAATATACCGCAGGTTTTACCAATAACTTTTCCTACAAACATTTCACACTCGGCTTGCTGGTCGATGGCAAATTTGGCGGTGTAGTAACCTCGGGTACGGCTGCACAGAATGCCTATTTCGGAAGCGCAGATTATACGACCAAATACCGCGACGCCGGATCCTGGACTTTGCCTGGCGTAACTGCCGAGGGTGCGGCCAACAATGTGCCGATCAATGCGGAGAAATTCTGGCAGACAGTTTCGCAAAACAATTATTCGTGGGCGGAATTCTTCACGTACAGCGCTACCTCGGTACGTCTGCGCGAACTGACATTCGGTTATGAGTTCAAAGCACTACCCAAGTTTATCAAATCGGCGAAAATCTCTTTCGTAGCACGCAACCTGTTCTTCATTTACAGGGGCAGCTCCATCATGGACATTCCTGGAATCGGCAAGCGCAAGCTCGATTTCGATCCGGAGGTGAGCATCGGGAACAGCAACTACCAGGGTATCGAATACAATGCGCTGCCTTCGACCAGAAGCATGGGACTTAACTTGAAACTGTCATTTTAATTAAAATAATGATTGTCATGCAATACAACTTTAAGAACATTAAAATGCTGTCCCTGAGCTCCATACTGGCGGTGATCGTCGGGCTGGGCGGCTGTACCAGTGATTTTGATGCCATCAATACCGATAATACAAAGCTGAGCACGGTTACTGCGGCAGAGTTTCCTTATATGTTTTCAAATGCTTTGATGGCTTCCACTTTGTCGCCGGATAACTTTGAAGTAGGTGAGGGGACTTACGCCGGCGTCTACTCACAATTTTACTCCCAGGCGGCCCAATCTTTTCCGACCGACCGCTATGTGATGCGCCTCGACTGGCTGCCTGCTGCCTGGAACCCGGTATACATTCAGGCGGCGCCGGCTTTGAAAACGATTTTGGAAAATACCGAAGAGCAGTCAGCGGAAAATGCGGTTGCGAAAATCTGGTGGGTATGGATGTTCGATCGCGTGACCGATTACTTTGGGCCGATTCCGTATTTTCAGGCTGCAAATGGTTTAGGTTCAGTACCTTCCACGCCACAGGATTCTATTTATTATGATTTTTTCAAAAAGCTGGATGCGGCTTCAAATGTGCTGAAAACCAGTGGCGCGAAAACACCTTTTGATAAATTTGACCTTGTCTACAATTCAAAAGGTACCGCTGCGACAACCGCGTGGATGAAATTTGCGAATACCCTGCGCCTGCGCCTGGCCCTGCGGATCTCGAAAGTAGATCCGGCAATGGCCAAAACACAGGCCGAAGCAGCTGTGGCAGCTGGTGTGATGACCGATGTTACCGATGATGCGTACGTGCAAAAATCGAATTCGGTTTACGCCGAACACAATGGTTTGTCGCAAATTGTGGCGTGGGATGACATCCGGATGAGCTCGACGATGGAGTCGATCTTGAAAGGTTACGACGATCCCCGCCTGCCGATTTACTTCCAGCCGGCCACATTTACCGGAAAATATGATGGTATGAGAAACGGTTTGCTGGTTTCGGAGAAGATTCAGGACATTAATTCCCGGAAGTATACTTCTAACCTTGGGCCCCGCTGGGCGGTCAATAATAATGGGAGTTTCACGGCTGTTTTTAATACGCCGCAGGACATTATGCACGCCGCGGAAGCTTATTTTCTGAGAGCGGAAGGTGCATTAAATGGCTGGAATATGGGCGATAATGCGCAAAACCTTTACGAAACCGGTATCAAAATGTCCATGAAACAGTGGGGCATTACCGATCAGGCTGTGATTGCAAAATACATTGCCAATATGTCTGTGCCGATTGCGCCGCAGGATGGGCAGAACTCCCCGCCGGTAAATGATTACCCGGTAAAATGGAGCGCCGACGCGACGATGCAGCGCAAGCAGGTAGCACAGCAAAAATGGCTGGGCTTATTCCCCGACGCGATGGAAGGCTGGGCAGATGTGCGCCGCACGGGCCTGCCAAAGCTGTATCCGATTGTCCATAGCGAAAACACCGACCTGCCGCAGGGTACATTCATCCGCCGCGTGCCTTTTCTTGATACCGAAAAGCAGACCAACGCCGCCGCAACCGCCAAAGCTGTTGAAATGCTGAAAGGCCCGGATAAGGTGTCGACCCCGCTCTGGTGGGATAAAAACTGATTTTATGAGATTTTTTGCAGCGCTGATCTTTGTTTTAACCACCACCCTGGCGCAAGCCCAGGTGCGGGAGATGGATACGGTACAGTTGGTCAATCCCAAAACTGTGATCCCCGACCACCCCCGGCTTCTGCTGCTGAAAGGTGAAGAAAAGTTGCTGCAAAAATCGATCAATTCTAAACGTATATGGAAGCAGGTTCACAGTTCGATCCTGCATCAATGTGATAGTCTGATTGCCACCAAACCTGTCGAACGCGTTCTCTTGGGCGTGCGGCTGCTGGCGAAAAGTCGGGAATGTCTGTACCGGGTTTTTTACCTGAGTTATGCCTGGCGGATGACGCACGAAGAGAAGTATTTGAAACGAGCCGAACAAGAGCTGCTGGCGGTTTCCAATTTCAGCGACTGGAACCCTAGCCACTATCTCGACGTGGCCGAAATGACGATGGCCGCGGCGATCGGTTATGACTGGCTTTACGATGATCTTTCCGAAAAATCCCGCACGATCATCCGGGAAGCGATTTTGAAAAAAGGGGTAGGCACTTCGTACGACAGTGCCTACCCTAATTATCGTAAATGGCTGTCGGTCACCAACAACTGGAACCAGGTATGTAATGCTGGGATTTCTTTCGGCGCGCTGGCAACCTGGGAAAGTGACCCGGAACTGGCGCGGAGAGTGATCAACCGGTCGGTGGCGAGTATCGATATTGCGATGAAAGATTACGATCCCGACGGCGCTTTTGCGGAAGGATACACCTACTGGGGCTATGGGACAACATTCAACATTATGTTTCTCAGCGCGATAGAGAAGGTTTTTAAAACAGATTTTGGTTTAGGTAAATCGGCGGGTTTCCTGAAAACGGCATGCTATCTTGAAAATATGATCGGCCCGACGGGCAAGAATTTTAACTATTCCGACGCGTCAGAAAGTGGTATCCTGCAACCCGCCATGTTATGGTTTGGGAATAAATTAAAAGATCCCTCCCTGCTTTGGAATGAGCGTTTACAGCTTACGGATTTGCGTATCAAGTTGAATGCAGATCGCCTGCTCCCCGCGATTTTAATCTGGGGAAAAGACGTGGATCCTGAAAAAGTGGAAGCACCCAAAAAACTGCTTTGGACAGGTGCAGGCCGAAATCCGGTTGCATTAATGCGCTCCTCCTGGACCGACCCGAATGCGATTTTTGTAGGCATCAAAGGCGGCTCGCCGAAAGTGACGCACGGCCACATGGACGTGGGGAGCTTTGTGCTTGAAGCTGACGGTATCCGGTGGGGAAAGGATTTTGGCGCCCAGGACTACACACCTCTGGAACTCCGGAACATTGACCTCTGGGCCGACAGACAGGACGGTCAGCGGTGGGAAATTTTTAGGTATAACAACTTTGCACACAACACATTAACGGTTAACAATCAGTTGCAGCAGGTAACCGGAAAAGGCGTCATTACCAGCACCACTTCCGATCCTGCATTCCTGAGCGCGGTTGCCGACATTTCAACCGTATACAAAGGTCAGGTGGCGAAAGCAGAGCGCGGCGCAGCGATCGTTGACAAAAAATATGTTCTAATCAAAGACGAAATTGAAACCTCGGACGCGGAGGTTATGGTGCGCTGGAAAATGCTTACTTCGGCGCTGGTAAAAGTAAGTGGTAACCAAGCTGAGCTGATCCAGTGGGGTAAAAGGTTGAGAATCATCGTGCCGGAGCCTGCCAACATTGTCATGCAAACCTGGTCAACCGAGCCACCGAAAGATTATGACGAGCCCAATCCGGGAACCACATTGGTTGGTTTCGAAGTGAAAATCCCCGCACATTCAAAAAGTACATTCAATGTGTTCCTGGTCCCCGGCGGCACGCTTCCTGATACACTAACTACCCCAAAACCTTTAAAAGACTGGCATTAAATGCGTTTCCTTAACCCACTAATTCTCGTTATTATTTCTTTTTCCGCATTTGCACAAAACAAACCGGTCCTTTTCCCGGAGCCGGAAGCTATTCAATATAACCCGGGCACATTGCAGCTCTCGGGCATCAGTATTTTTATTCCAAAAACCGCTTCGAAGGAAGAAATTTTTGCCATCAATACGCTTAAATCGATCATCCATGAAAAATCTGGGCAAGCTGTAAAAGTTGCTTCTTCGGCAGCCGGGGCTGTTTTGGAATACTCAATAAAAGAAAAAGGCCGTCACATTCCCGAGGTAAGTGAAATGTCCGGCGGGAGCAACCGCGAGAATTATAAGCTGGATATCACTTCCAATAAAATTAAGATCGAGGCGCAGACGACGGCCGGGCTGTATTACGCAATTCAAACCATCCGCCAGCTGATCCACACCGATGGGAAGAAAACTTTTCTCCCCAATGTGCACATGACTGACCAGCCAAAACTGGCGTATCGCGGCATTATGATGGATTTTGCGCACGGCGGCTTGCCAACTGTGGCGGAGATCAAGAGGCAGATCGACTTTCTGGCACTTTGGAAAAATAACCAATACTACTTTTACAACGAGGTAAGTATGGAGCTAAAAGGTTTTCCAACAGTTGGTTACAGATCTGGATATACCCAGGCGCAGGTCAAGGATATCATCGCCTATGGCAAGGAGCGGCACATGGACGTGGTGCCGTTTTTGAACCTTTACGGACATTTACATGAATTATTGAGGTCTGAAAAATACGCCGACCTCTCCATCGGAAACTACGGCCACGAGCTCGATCCGCGTAAACCGGCTGTGAATAAAATGCTTAAAAACTGGATCAAGCAATACACCGACCTTTTTCCAAGCCCGTTTATCCACGTCGGTTTTGACGAAACCTGGGAAACCAAGCGTATCGCCGACGACAAAGATGCGAAGATCAATTCCGAAGAGCTCTGGCTGCAGCAGCTGACATTTGTACAAGCGGAGCTGAAAAAATACGGCAAAACCGTGATGGCATGGACAGATATGAACAATTATTATCCGGACATTATGGAGCGGCTTCCAAAAGACGTAATTCCGGTCATCTGGGAATACAAGCCTGATACCGTGGAGATTAACCGGTACCTGAACCCGGTTCTAAAAGAAAAAAAACCATTTTTTATTCAACCTGCGGTTTCCGGTTGGGGCCACATTTATCCCGAGGCCGATTATACCTATGTCAACATTGCGCTTTGCCTGAAAGCGGGCATGAAAAACAAAACGCTTGGTTTCATCAACTCGGTTTGGACCGATCCGGTCGAGCCCTTTGTTCGGCCTTCGTGGCTGTTTATGGCTTATGGCAGCATTGGCGCATGGCAGGGGCAAGTGCCTGATAAGCAGACTTTTTCCAAACATTACAGCGAAATCCTGTACCCGGAAGTAGCCGATGAAATGCACCAGGCATTCGAGTTCCTGGCGCAGTCGAATATGTATCTCAATAAATGTCTGGGCAAAAATACGAACGGAATGCCGCGCGGGACGATTATTGAAAGCTGGTCAAACCCGTTTCAACCATACTATCTGAAAAACACCAAAGAGCACGAGCAGGATTTTCGTAATGCGCGGAAAATGAGTGAGGAAGCGCAGGGAATGTTGATCCAGGCGCTGGCAAAATGTAATTCAAAAGACACTGCTTTCATCAATTCGATGATTGTGACGGCACGGCTGATGACTTACTCGGCCACCCGCTTTCTTTGGGCAAAAACAATCTGCGACCGCTGGGATGAATCGATGCTGGCGCGGAAGAAAAACGATTTTGTTGTTTACGATATCACCCACGTTTGCCACGGTCTGCTGGTAGATGTGATGGACGAAACCGGCGAGCTGAAAACAGCCTACCAGGAATCCTGGCTCACGGAATATATGCCTTACCGCATGAATACCATTCTCAGTCGCTTCGATGTGGAGTACGGACTTTGGCAAAAATTGTATCTGAAAGTCAATGATTATCGCATTCAGAATGCTCCTGAGCATGTCGCTCAACAATCTTTTCAAGAGCTGTTTAAGCCCGACTTCTAATTTTTGTAAACTATTTTGTTTAAATTTTGTAAACAAAAAACTTAATATTTACATTTGATTATTCCTCCGCGACTACCTTATGTTGTTTTCAAATCTGAGTTACCCGGACATTAACCAGCAAACTGAGCAAACTGTGATCGTGCTTCCGCTGGGCGCGTTTGAGCAGCATGGCCCGCACATGGCGGTTTCGACGGATACGGATATTGTGACACATATTGCCAAAAAAGCAGAGGCGGCACTGCCTTCGCAAGTGATGCTTTGCCCGACTTTACCCTTCGGTTCCAGCGACCATCATTTGTCTTTCGGTGGTTCCATCAGCATCAATCCCGCATTGTATGTGGAAGTGATTGTGGATCTGGTCGGATCGTTTTTGCAAAATGGTTTTCGGAGGATTGTACTCTTGAACGGCCACGGAGGCAACATTACGCCGGTCCGTCAGGCGCTCGCGATTCTGAGCAAAAAATACGACCGGGATTTGCAGCCCAACATTGCTCTGGTGACTTACTGGGAACTGGCCGGCAAGCCTTTCGCCGGCGAAGCGCCCATGGAAAGTCCGGCATTAAGCCACGCCTGCGAGTACGAAACCAGCATGATGCTGCATCTTTTCCCTGAAAAAGTAGATATGGAAAAGGCCGAACGCGCAGCACGCCCGGAAAGCAACGGCTACATTCCCTGGGAAGACGACGAACCGTACCGCGGCGTCACGCTTTTCAAAGCTACCGCCTTCATTTCCAGCAACGGAAGCAGCGGCGAGCCGCAAAAGGGCACGGCGGAAAAAGGGGAGCATTTGGTAGGGAAGGCTGTGGGGGCGTTGGTAGGTTTTCTGAGAGATTTTGCAACATGGAAGTTCTTGTCATGCTGAGCGGACCGGGCCGCCGGGCGGTCGAAGCACTTTAC
Source organism: Dyadobacter luticola (assembly GCF_005860805.1). Lineage (GTDB taxonomy): Bacteria > Bacteroidota > Bacteroidia > Cytophagales > Spirosomataceae > Dyadobacter > Dyadobacter luticola. Next base: position 304,645 of record NZ_VCEJ01000005.1, read on the forward strand.
CGGTGAGCACAATGTAAAAAAGCGTCTTTCCGAGCCAGTAGCGTGCTTCGACTCCGCTCAGCATGACATTACTTAACCAGTAGCAGCCCTTCGACCGCCCAGCGGCCCGGTCCGCTCAGGGTGACGTGAGGGGGCATTATAGCGAGAGTAAACATTAATGACATTGAACAACCAAAATGAAACAAGAAATAAAGCACACCGATAAAAATGCAGACACCGGCGCGTATTCGGCCGGTGTTTTGAAGAATGGTATGCTGTTTATCAGCGGGCAGGGGCCGCTGGATCTGGCGACGGGGGAGGTGAAGCATGGTACCATCGAGGAAGAAACATTGCTGACTTTGGAACACGTGAAAAAAGTCGTGGAAGCGGCTGGCGGTACTATTGATGACATTATGAAATGTACCGTGCACCTTGAAGATATCAATGATTTTGACCGGTATGATGCGGCTTACGGGTCATTTTTTACGGGCATCCGTCCGGCGAGGACTACCGTGCAATCGGTATTGTCGGATGGGATAAAAATAGAGATTGACGCGATTGCGATCATTGGCTAAATACTTTATAGTAAGTCAGTTTTGAAATAATAATGAGTGAAAAACAACGGATCGGTACGGTAGGGCTGGGGTTGATGGGCAGCAGCATTGCGACTTGCATTCTGGCGGCAGGACATGAAGTGACCTCGCTGGTGAAAAACCAGGAGGAATCGGAAAATGCCCGGAAACGCATCCTGGGTTTTTTGAAAGAACTGGCCGAAGAAGGTTTGCTGAAAGAACAAGCCGAAGTCGTGATTGAAAGGATTACGATTACCGACAATGCATCGCTGCTGGCGGGGCATGAAGTGGTGATCGAGTCGATTACCGAGAGTTTGGACGAGAAAAAAAGCGTGTACCGGCAGTTGGAAATCGTGCTTTCGCCCACGGCGATCATTGGCAGCAATACTTCAGCGATACCGGTTTCGATTTTGCAGGAAGGCTTGGCGCACCCTGAAAGATTATTGGGCATACATTGGGCTGAGCCTGCGCACATTACCCGGTTTATGGAGGTGATCTGCGGGAAAGATTCGGATGTGAATTATGCGCATCAGATTGTGAAGCTGGCCGAAACCTGGGGGAAAGAACCATCGCTTTTACGGAAAGATATCCGAGGATTTATCACCAACCGCATTATGTACGCCATGCTGCGGGAGGCATTCAATCTCGTGGAAAACGGTTACGCGACGGTGGAAGATGTGGACCGCTCGCTGCGCAATGACCTGGGTTACTGGATCACATTCGCCGGGCCTTTCCGGTTTATGGATCTGACAGGTATCCCGGCCTATCTGACGGTCATGAAAGATCTTTTTCCGGAATTGAGTAACACAGATAAGACCCCGGAAATGATGGAAAAGCTGGTGGCGTCAGGTGCGAAAGGGGTGAGCAATGCGCACGGATTTTACCCGTATACCGAAGAATCCGCCGAGAAGTGGGAGAAGTTATTTATCGATTTCAGCTACGATATCCGCAAGCTGGCTGAAAAATATCCGCAAAACATTGGAAATGAGTAGCATGACTAATATAGCGTCCATCAAAGCCACCGAAGTGATTGTACCTGCCAAACCCGGCAGCCTGAACTCCGAAATGGTGCTAGACAAGGATACCGAATTTGCCAAAAAATTCATGACCGGGGAAAGCTGGACGGAATTTGCGAACCAGCCGAAATGGATCATTGAAATAACATTAAAAAACGGCCTCACCGGCATTGGCGAAACATACCGGAGCGCGTCCCCGGCGCTGATCCGGGAAAGTATGGAGCTGTTTTTGGGAAAAGATATTTTGAAAATGAACTGGCGCAGGCTGCCAATCACAGACCAGCGCATTTACGAAGCATTCGAATGTGCGGTGCTGGATTTGGTAGGGAAACTTTTGCAAGTGCCTGTTTACCAATTGTTAGGCGGAGGTTACCGCAATGAAATTGATTGCATGGGCTGGACGGGCCGTCGGACACCGGAAGACGCTGCCCAGAAAGCCTTCGAGGCGATGCGAAAAGGACATAAGGTGTTCAAATTCAAATGTTCGGATGAAGATCCGGTGCGGCTCTGGACGGAAGAAATTAAAAAGAAATGCGGCGACGGGATCAAGGTTTTGCTGGACCCGAACCAGCGCTGGACCGACGTCGAAACAACATTAAAACTGATGGATGGCGTGGAAATGGAGGTGATGCTGGGGCTTGAAGATCCTATTCTTCATGCTGATGTTCAGGGATTTAAATACCTGAAAGAAAAACTCGGCATACCACTATACCGTCACATTTCCCTGCCTTACACCCAGGATATCCGCGATATGATCGCATTTGTGCGGAGCGATGCGGTGGACGGTTACAATTTTAACGGCTCGGCGTACAACTGCGTGCTGCTGGCCGAAATGGCAAATCTGGAAGGAAAACCTTGCTGGCGCGGCTCGGAAGTGGATTTGGGGATTTCAGAAACCATCGGCCTGCACATTGCGGCGGCGAGCATTAACTGTACCATACCGTCCGATATTTTCGGCGAGCTGGTGCGGGTGGATGACCTGATCGTGGAGCCGATCACATTTGAAAATGGTGCAGCGAGGGTACCGCAGGGTCACGGACTGGGCATTGAGCTGGATCAGCAGGCGGTCGAAAAATATAAAACAGGTCAGTATTTATTTGTGAATCAATGAAAAGAGCATTTCTGTCCTGGACGATTTTATTTCTCTGTAACCTCATCTGGTCATTCCATTTTACCTGTATCAAACTCGTGCAGGACCAGGTAGGGCCGTATTTTACAGTCTGGCTGCCGATGCTGCTGGCGACGATTTTTCTCGCGCCTTTTGTGATCAAAGATTTTAGAAAAGGAAAAAAGAAGATCAAGGACGTGCTGATTTTCGTGCAGCTCGGGGCTTTGGGCGCATTTCCGTCGCAGGTTTTGATGACTTATGGTACCCAATATTCCCTGGCCAGCAATGCAGCGATTTTAGTTCTGGCGCTGCCCGTCATCACCGCGGTTTTTGCCTTTTTTATCTTAAAAGAAAAAATGAACATGATCCGCTGGATCAGCTTTGCAATTGCGATCATCGGCGTGCTGCTCTGCTCGACGGACGACATTAAGAAAATGGATCTCAGCTCCAAGTATGCGCTGGGTAACCTGCTGATTTTCCTGGCGATTATCGGCAATGCGTATTACAATGTGGGCTGCAAGCAGGTGGCGGAAAAATACACCGAGATGGAAATGGTTTTTTACACCTACCTCGTGCTGGTCATCATGCTCGCGCCGCTGGTTTGGTATTATGAACCCGAAATGTTCTCGAAAATTCCGGAGTATACCACACAGACCTGGACCGGCATGATCGCGCTGACATTGTTCCATAATTTCCTGTCGATGATCCTGTTTTTCAGTGTGTTAAAATACCTCGACGCGACGCAGGTGGCATTGTCCAACTACCTGATCACATTTATGGGACTACCGATTGCGGCATTTGTACTGGGAGAAACTTTGAAGACGCAGGCGATCATCGGGGGCGTGCTCGTACTTGCTTCGACATTGATACTCACCATTGTAGATAACAAAGCACAACAAAAGAAACTGGTTAAAATCAGTCAATAAACAAAATGATGAAGATGAATTCAGAGAACGAATTGTTTGGAGTGGTGCCAATCATCCCGACTCCATTTACTGAGGATGAGGAGATTGACGAAGATGCCCTCCGCAGCCTGATTGATTTTGCCATCGCCGGCGGAATTGAAGCGGTATGCCTCCCCGCGTATGCGAGCGAATTTTACAAACTGACTGACGACGAGAAATTGCAGGTGGTGCGGATTGCTGTGGAACATGCGGCGGGGCGCATCAAGATTGTAGCGCAGAGCAACCATCCTTCGCTGAAAATTGCGATGAAGCTGGCGAAGGCCAATGTGGAAGCCGGTGCCGACGTGGTTTCCCTGGCAGTACCCCGGATTTTCGGCCTGCCGGAAGCGTCTCTCAAAGAATATCTTTCAGGGTTTCTAAAATCGATACCCAATACCCCGGTTCTGATCCAGGATTTCAACCCTGGCGGCTCGTCGATCAGCGTGGAGTTTATTAAAAACCTGATGGACGAAAATCCGAACTTTAAATACCTCAAACTGGAAGAGCCGCTTTGCGCACCAAAATTTGAGGCGATTATCAAGGCTACCGGTGACAAAGTGGGCTTGTTTGAAGGCTGGGGTGGTTTGTATATGCTTGAACTGGTGCCGATTGGCATCCGCGGCGTGATGCCTGGACTGGCCGTGGCCGACATTCTTCAAAAAGTTTTCAATCTGCGTGCTGCGGGTTACCACGGGCGGGCATTCGACCTGTTTGAGAAAGTGATGCCCCAAATATTTTTCTCGCTGCAAAACATGGAGCTTTTCCATTATGCCGAAAAAGAACTGCTCATCGCGCGGGGCGTTTTGAAAAACAGTATCGCACGAAAAGCGGCTTACATTCCCGATCCTTCGTCGATTGCATATATCAAAGAATTGAATCAGCGGGTGATGGACGTTTTGGCCGACGAGAGCTGGGAAATCAAGCCTTTGGAAACATCTTTGGCAAAAGAATAGTTAGATTTTTTTAATAACGTCCTTTACTAACCGGGCAAAGTTAAATATGGCTAAACGTTCACCGGGTAAAATGAGCAGTTTCAGTAATCAAGTAGTCATTGTTACCGGAGCGGCTTCGGGTCTTGGGCTGGTTATCGCCCACAAAATTCTAAACGAGGGGGCGTATGTGGGGTTGTTCGATATTAATGAAAAGGCGCTGCGCGAGCACTTTGTGGACCACGAAAAATATGAGGAGCTGATCGGGCTGGACCTGACGGTGGAATCGGAAGTGGAAGCCGCAGTAACCCGGATCGTCGAACGTTTTGGCAAGATTGACGTCCTCATCAACTGCGCGGGGATCACCGGCGCAACCAATCTGAAAAGTCATGAAGTAAGTACCGAAAACCTCCAAAAGGTCTTCAATATCAACTTTATGAGCAGCTTTTACACGGCGAAGGCAGTGCTGCCGCACATGCTGGCCAACAATTACGGCCGTATTTTGCACATTGCATCCATTGCCGGTAAAGAAGGAAACGCAGGTATGCTGGCCTACTCGGCTTCCAAAGCCGCGGTAATCGGGATGACCAAAGTACAGGGTAAAGAATACGCGGAAACCGGCATTACCGTGAATGCGCTCGCGCCTGCCGTGATCCAGACGCCGCTGGTGGATGCCATGCCCGAAACGCAGGTAAAGTATATGACCGATAAAATTCCTATGAAGCGCACGGGAACATTGGAAGAAGCCGCGAATATGGCCGCATTCATTGTATCGCCCGAATGCAGCTTCACCACCGGGTTCACATTCGACCTTTCCGGCGGCAGGGCCACTTACTAATGCCCTGCGACCCAGGGCGCAAGACGAATCATCATGAAAGAAAATCAGATCCACTTTATATTCCCGGTGGAAGGCGATATGCTGCACACTTGGGACGGTCGCGTCCCGGACGGAATTGTCACGGACAATCATTTAAAGTCAACCGCCAAGATAGCCGCGCCGGCGGGTTCAGAAATCTTTGTTAATGGTATTAAAGCGATTGAAAAAGACAACTTTTTCGAAGCGGAAATCCAGCTCACTGATTTTGAAAATACATTAACTGCGGAGAATGTCACGACAGGCGAGAAAGCGAGCGCAAAAGCCTACTGGCTGAAAAATTTCGCGGGTGGTTACCGGCTTTCCATTGACGATAACATTTGGTTTTTACGTGATATCCAGCAAAATAAGGATGTGTACCAGTCGCTTTTTGAAAATCCGTTTTTGGGTTTTTTGAGAGAGGTTAACATTCAGTATGGTACCAAAATCCACCTGAACCTTTTTTATCAGACCGACGGCTTCAATCTTTCTGAATTTACCGATCAGTATAAAAATGAATGGAAAGACAATGCAAACTGGCTGCGGTTAAGCTTCCACGCGCTCGGCGAGTTTCCCGACAAACCATACATTGACGCGGGTTATGACGAAGTAAAAAGAGATTGCGACCTGATCATGGGCGAAATCCGCCGGTTTGCGGGCGAGGAAGTGATGGGCTCTGTGACGACGATACATTGGGGCGAAGCGACCGCGGAAGGTTCCAGGGCGATGCGCGACGCGGGTTATACCGGTCAGCTAGGCTATTTTAATGTGGATGATGACCAATATTCGGCCTCTTACTACCTGACCGTGGAGCAGCGGCGTAACCTGAAAAAGCGGTTTGTCTGGCGGGATACCGATCAGGATATCACATTTATCCGCGCCAGTATTGTGATTGACAAAACGGATCTGAACCACATTGCGGCACATTTGAGCAGTCACAAAAAAGCGGGTACCAAACCGCCTTTCCTGGATTTGCTGGTGCACGAGCAATATTTTTATCCATTTTACGAAAACTACGAACCCGACTACCGCGAGCGAATCCTTACGGCGGTAAAATGGGCGGACGACAACGGGTACCACCCCGCTTTTCTTACAGAGTCGATTTCGAATGAGCCGGCAGGCGCACTACATTAAGTTATGAAGCAGGATCGCAGGGATTTTATCAAACTGACCGGCCTCGGGCTGGCTTCGGGCAGCAGCTTGTCGGCTTTTGGCGGCAGTGCTCGAACTGAAAACGTCGGGTCGGGACTACGAGCGCAGTCGTCGGCACAACAATTCAATATGTGCAACTATGCGGCTCCCAAGCTGCCAACTGTACGTATAGGGTTTATCGGTTTGGGTAACCGGGGCATGGCGGCGGTGGAGCGGATGAATAAAATTGCGGGCGTGGAGATCAAAGCATTGTGTGATCTCCGTCCAGAAAAAGTGGCCGAGGCGACCAAAATGACGGAAGCGACCGGCCACAAACCGCAGGGGTTTCATACCAGTCCGGATGCCTGGAAAAAGCTTTGCGAACTTGACCTTGACCTGATTTACATTGTGACGCCCTGGGCGCTGCACACGCCGATGGCGGTTTTTTCCATGAATCACGGAAAACATGTATGCGTGGAAGTACCCGCAGCGAAGACAATTGAAGAATGCTGGCAGCTGGTGGAAACTTCGGAGAAGACCAAAAAGCATTGCATGATGACCGAAAATTGCTGCTACGATTTCTCGGAGCTGCTGACATTGAACATGGCGCGGCAGGGGTTTTTCGGAGAGATCGTGCACGGCGAGGGCGCTTACATTCACAATTTACAGGAGTATGTGTTTGACAAAAAGCGGTTTTACCAAATGTGGGAGCTGAAAGAAATTTCCCAGCGCACCGGAAATCTCTACCCGACCCACGGCCTCGGCCCGATTTGTCAGGTGATGAACATTAACCGTGGTGACGCTATGGATTACCTCGTTTCGATGTCGTCCAATGATTTTATCATGAATGAAACTGCGAAGAATCTGGCAGCGAAGGATGACTTTTTCAAGCCTTTTGTCAACAAGCCTTATAACGGTATGATGAACACATCGACCATTAAAACGAAGAAGGGCAAAACGATTATGGTCCAGTTTGATATTGCCTCGCCGAGGCCTTATTCAAGGATACAAATGATCAGCGGCACGAAAGGATCAGCATTAAAATATCCGGAGCCGGCGCGGTACTCGCAGGGTCACGAGTGGCTTTCGCCGGAGGCTTACAAAGAAATTGAAGCCAAGTATACGCCCCCGATTGTGAAGAAAATCGGGGAGATGGCGAAGAAGGTAGGCGGGCACGGCGGCATGGATTTCCTGATGGACTGGCGCACCATCGACTGCCTCCGAAACGGCCTCCCGCTCGACCAGGATGTATATGACGCCGCATTGTGGAGCTCAATCTCGCCGCTTAGCGAGTGGTCGGTGGCGCACCGCTCCAATTCCATCGACGTGCCGGATTTCACCCGCGGCGCCTGGAAAACCAATGTGCCGGTAGACATCTCCATGGAAAAAGGCGGAAATACCGAAGTGAAATTATAAGGTATTCTTTTCTAGCTCAATAAAATCCTCCCGCGGCGGCGTAAAACAATCGATGACCTTGCAGGCTGTAATGGCTACCGCGGAATGCGGCGCGTGCGGCGGAATGTAAGCCGACATGCCGGTGGTCAGCAGCATTTTCTCGCCGGCTACGGTAAACTCAATTTCACCTTCCAGGATATGGCACCATTGTTCGTGAAAGTGGCTGTGCTCGGGCAGCACCGTGCCGTGATCAATGGTAAAGTGTCCGAAAGTCTGGTTTTCCGAATGCGCAAGTGTCCCATAAATCCCGTCCCAGATTTTGACAACTTTTTTGGTATTGAAGTTTACAAAAGGCATATCCCAATATTATTTAGGTATTTTCTATAAATTGTAAACAAAAATAGGGCGAAAAGCTGCGAAACGTTCAAAAGGTTTTTTTACATTTGCCAGAATCTCTATAAAATTTCAATATTTAAGCATTGCGCAGGATTTTATCCATATTGCTTTTGGGGCTTTTGCTTTACAACATGGTGGGCTACTCGCTGGTCTACCTGTCGGAAGAAAGGCTTGTTGTAAGCGAAAAAGGAAAAGATTTTGTACAACAAACTGCTGGTTCTGCTGACATTATTATCAAAGTACCGGTAGCAGTACCTTATCAGAACAACTGGGATGCCCCTGAGCCTGTCACCGGACAGATCGAGCATGAAGGGCAGTTTTACCAGATGAAGAGCCAGCAGCTTATCAATGATACCTTGTATGTGCAATGCGAGGTGGACCAGAATGCCAGGGATCGTTTTACCGAGCTGGTTTCCAAAGTGAATGACCAGGTGACCGGCCAGTCGGCAGAGTCTCAAAAAGGCCAGCATTCGCATATTTTAAAGAATTTCCTGAAAGAATACATGAGCCTCGGCCGCAAGCATACCTTCTACGTGCTTGAATGGACCGCAGCTGCTAACCATTCTTTCCAATATGTTGCTCCTTCTCCATTATCTGAGCAGCATTTTAAAATCCCATCCCCACCACCCGATCTGGCTTAGTATTTCCTTTTTTTGCTCCTGAGAAAATCACGTTTACGCGTGGTTGAGTTGCATGCATTCACAGTGTTTTTGGGTTATTTCAAAAACAACAAAATGTCGCAGCAGCAGGAGAGAAACTGATTTACCTAAAACAGATTTCTTCCAAATGGCACATATTACCTTACCCGACGAATCGCTTCCCGGCATCGTAGGACTATTCAACTTCCGCCCCGAAACAACCGGAGCACTTCAACTGATTGCCGAAACATTGCTGCGGGGCGAATCGTCCCTGACAAGCGGCGAGCGCGAACTGATTGCCGCCCATGTTTCTTACCTCAACAACTGTCATTTCTGCCACACTTCGCACGCTTCCGCGGCGATGGCGCACCTGGAATGCGACCTCAGCCTGATCGATGACATTAAGCAGGGTTTCAACCAGATCGAGATTTCTCCTAAGCTTCGTGCGCTGCTGAACATTGCCGGCAAAGTACAGAAAAGCGGCAAAGAAGTAAAAGAAAGCGACATCGAAGCCGCCCGCGAACAAGGCGCCACCGACCGCGAAATCCACGACGCCGTCTTGATCGCCGCCACCTTCTGCATGTTCAACCGCTACGTTGACGGCCTGGGCACCTGGGCACCTCAGGAAAATGAGGCGTATAGGGAAATGGGACAGCGGATGGCGTTTACGGGGTATGTGAGGTATGCTGAGGCAGACCTGTAGGGAGTAATAGTCATTGGTTGTCATTTATTGTCATTTATAGTCATTTGTTGTCAGGTATTGTAAAAACAATCAATGACAACAAATGACCCAATGACAACAAATGACAAAACCTGACCACACCTGACAATCCCTGACCACACCTGACCCATTTACAAATTTCAACTTCAAGTACCATGCCTTATATCCCCCTTCCGGACCATTTGCCGGGAATTACTGGTTTGCTGGAATATAGCCAGGTTACTGCGCATCCGATACGGATTTTGACGCAGACTTTGTTGCGCGGTGAGTCGACTTTGACGGCGGCTGAGCGTGAGCTGATTGCGACGATTGTGTCGCATAATAATGAGTGTAAGTTTTGCACGGCGGCGCATACGGCTGCGGCGGATGTGCTTTTGGGCGAGCATGAAACCTGCGAAATTATGAAGCAGGATATTGACGCTGCGCCGGTGAGCGAGAAAATGAAGGCTTTGCTGAAAATCGCGAAGCAGGTGCAAGTGAGCGGAAAAGCGGTTACCGCCGATGCGATCGCGCTGGCGAAAGAGCGCGGCGCTACTGACATTGAAATCCACGATACCGTGCTGATCGCCGCCTTGTTTTGCCTGTACAACCGCTATGTAGATGGAATGGCGACCGTCGCGCCATCGGACCCTGCCTTTTACACAGGTTTGGGACAGCGGCTTAAAGAGCACGGATACAACAGATTACCCAACGGTTACGACCATTTAAAAACACAAGTTCAACCTTCCTGAGATTCGAAAAGACATTTATATGAAAAAACATTTACCTCTTCTGTGCATTTTGCTTTGCGTGTTTTTCCTCCAAAACGCCCTGGCTCAGTCGACTAAAATTTCGGGTAACATTTTTGACAGTGAGTCACAAAAACCCATTTCAGGCGCTTCTATTAAAGTAAAAGGAAAAAATACCGGTGCGATTTCCAATGCCGACGGATACTTTGAATTAAAATCCAATACCCCTGCGACGCTTGTTATTTCGCTGATCGGCTATGCGACTCAGGAAACGGAAGTGGCTTCTTCGGAAAGTTTGAGAATTAATCTGGTACAGTCCATTGAGGAGCTGAATCAGGTGGTAATTACGGCTTCCCGGATGGAAGAGAGCATTTTGCGTTCTCCGGTGAGTATTGAAAAAATGGATTCACGCGCGGTGCAGCAGACGCCTTCCGCCAACTATTTCGATGGTTTGGTGAATATGAAATCGCTGGATATGGTCACCAGCAGCCTGACTTACAAGCAGATCAACACCCGCGGATTTAACAGTACCGGTAACTCTCGCTTTTTACAACTCGTGGATGGGGTGGACAACCAGCCTTCCGGATTGGGTTTTGCGATGGGTAACCTCTTTGGTCCGCACGACATTGACGTGGAAAGCGTGGAGCTCATCCCCGGCGCGGCTTCTGCGCTTTACGGCCCGATTGCTTTTAACGGAATGCTGAATACCCGCACGAAAAATCCTTTTGAATACCAGGGATTGAGCGCGCAAACAAAATTTGGCGTAAATCACATTGGCGACGGTACCGGTCTCGGCGCAAAACCAATGTACGACCTCGCAATCCGCTATGCACAGGCTTTTAACAACAAATTTGCATTCAAAATCAATGTTTCCTATTTGAGAGGAACCGACTGGTATGCAAATGATTACACCGACATTGACCCAAATACCCCCGAAGCAAACCGCGGCCCGAACAATCCCGGCAAAAACCAGCTGAACATTTACGGCGACGAGGTAGCGCAGACGCTTCCGAACATTGGCCGCGTGTCGCGTACGGGTTACGAAGAAAAAGACCTGGCCACTTACGGGGTTTACAGTTTCAAATCGAGCGCGGCGCTGCATTACCGCATTACCGACAAACTGGAAGTGATTTACCAGGCGAATTTCAACCAGGGTACCGCTCAGTATACGGGTAGTAACCGCTTCGTAATCAACGATTTCAAGTTCATGCAGCACAAACTTGAACTGAAAGGCAGCAACTTTTATGTGCGTGCCTACACTAATAATGAATACTCGACCAACTCGTACAACACCCGCGCGCTTGGTCAGCAGATCAACCGTACCTGGGTGAAAGACCTGGCAGGAAATACGGTGACGCCCGATAAGGCAGATGCGACCTGGTTTGAAAGATATGCAGCCGCCTATAATGGTGCGGTAACCGGGGTAACCTTGAAAGACCCTAATTCTGCCCGCGCTTTTGCCGATCAGGGCATGATCATGCCGGGCACTTCAGAATTCAATGCTGCGAAGGACCGGCTGATCCAGACCCGCGGACTATCCGGGGCAGGTATCCTCAGCGAATGCAGCCTGCGCCACTTGGAAGGAATGTATGATTTTAGCTCCGCGTTGAAATTTGTGAATTTACAGGTGGGCGGGAATTATCGGAAATACTATCTGAATACAGGCGGAACATTGTTTGATGATAAGGATAAGAACCTCACTAACAGCGAGTACGGCGTTTTTGCCCAGCTTTCGAAATCATTCTGGAAAGATGTTTTGAAACTGACATTATCAGGACGCTACGATAAAAACGAAAACTTTGACGGCCGCTTTACGCCACGTGCTTCCGCGGTTTTTTCACCAACAGAAAATCATCACTTCCGAGTTTCTTACCAAACAGGTTTTCGTAACCCAACGATCGGCGACCAGTACATTAAGCTGAATGTAGGCCCAATCATCATCCTCGGCGGCGCGCCGGTGAACTCGGCGGGTTTAAATGCCTACGAAAACTCGGTGACGATCAACTCGTTCTCGCAATTTGCCAGTGCTTTCGGGGCGGATATGCAAAAAGGAACACCGTTTCCGCAGGCCGTCGCTAATAATAAAGACAAGCTGGTGAAGTCGAATGTGCCTTATATCAAATCTGAAAAAGTAAAGAGCTACGAAATCGGCTATAAAGGCCTGATTGCCAAGAAGCTGCTTTTTGACATTAACTATTATTACAGCCAGTACACGGATTTTATGATCAATACCGTGGTGGCCAGAGCGAATTCACCGATTTTATTAGCCGATGGATCCGTTAACCCTGCCGCAGCCGCGGAACTTCTGGGTGCAGACAGACAACTATTCCAGTTGTATACCAATGCTGCCGACAAAGTTTCGATCCAGGGTGTAAGTGCGGGGTTAACTTACTCTTTACCAAAAAATTATAAGCTGGGCGTGAATGCGACTTTCATTGAATTCAATCTGAAAAACGCAGATCCAAACAACATTCCGGCTTTCAACACACCCAAAACAAAGACCAACGTAACATTCGGCAACGCAAAGCTGACCGAGAATTTTGGCTTTAATGTGGCGTGGCACTGGCAGAGCGCCTTCGACTGGTACGGGACATTCACCGAAATGCGTCCGGGCCGCGTGAAGGCTTACAACTTGCTGGACGCACAGGTAAGCTACCGCATCCCAAGCCTGAAAACGGTGGTGAAAGTAGGTGGGTCCAACATTGCCAACAAATACATTGTGCAGGCATACGGCTCGCCGGCAGTGGGCGGATTGTATTATGTGAGCTTGAATTTTGATCAGTTATTCAGATAAAATTATGATGCAGACCCTGGACGTAATTGATTTGGAAGCAAAGAGTATTTCTGGAAAATGGCTCGCATTTGGCTTGTGCGCAGTGAGTTATATCCTCAGCGGCACGGTGTCGACATTGATGTCGGTGTACCTGCCGGTAGCGATTCCTGAGCTAAGAGGGGAGGCCGTGAGCCAGGCGCAGCTGGGAGAAATGGGTGCGTATGTTAGTGCGATTTACCTGTACGGCTGGATGGTCGGCGGCTTGCTCTTCGGTGTAGTAAGCGACCGCATCGGCCGGGTAAAATCCCTCGCGCTGGTCACCGGGCTCTACGGGCTTTGCACCGTGCTGATCACATTGGTCCCCGATTGGTATTCTTTGCTGGCACTGCGTTTTTTCGCCGGAATGGGCGTCGGCGGTGTACTGCTGATCTCGACGGTTTACATTTCCGAAATCTGGGAAGAACGCAGCCGGGCCGTCATGCTGGGAATCCTGGCAGTTTGTTTCCCGATCGGCATTGTCACGACGGGTAGCCTCAATTTAATCTTTTCACATTGGCGCACTGCATTCGGGATCGGGGTGATTCCTGTGCTTGCGGCCGTACTTATTCTTTTCCTGGCGCCAGAATCAGGCAAGTGGCGGATCACAAAAACCGTCAGCAGGGACGTAGAAAGCCTTTTTGATAAAAATAACCGGCCTAATGTGATTTCCGGTGCATTGATTTTTGGCTGCGTGCTGATCAGCTTGTGGGGAATTTTCTCATGGCTGCCCACCTGGGCGCAAACATTGCTCGCGGAAGGCGAAGCCGGGCAGAAAGAGCGTGGGCTCATCATGATCCTCCTCGGTATGGGCGGTATTATTGGCGGGGTGTTTTCAGGGATTTTTATCAACCGTTTTGGCAAGAAAAAAACCTTGATCGGCACATTCACACTTTGCGTAGTGATGTGCTTTGTCCTTTTCCTGACCAACAGCAGCTTTACCAGCATTATTTATATAGAAACTGCCGCGCTCGCTTTCGGCTTCGGGATCAGTCAGGGCGCTTTGTCGAGCTACATTCCGGAGTTGTTCCCGATCTCGATCCGCGGCACGGCAACTGGTTTTTGTTTCAATGTCGGAAGGTTTTTTACTGCCACCGCAGTATTTTTTATCGGATCACTGGTGAGTGTACTGGGAGGTTTTGGCAATGCATTGCTTGTGTTTACGCTGCCTTTTGTTATCGCGCTCATTATCACTGCCAGAAGCAGATGATCCATTTTATCGTATTATCATAGGTTAATATATTAGGCAAACGGGTTTGCTCAATAGCGAACCCGTTTCTTTGTTTTTTACACAGTGTGACAGTAAAATTTGTATATATGAAAAAACTCTTCTACCTCGGAATTATCGGCATTATCCTTTACGAAATCGCGAAGGTGTATTTTATCATGCCTATGCCGGGCAGCCAGCGGATGAACAGCATTGATGCCGCTTATTTTCTGCATGTTTGGCGATGGGAGTTCAGGATCGTTTTATGGGCGCTGATCCTCATCGGGTCGTTTTCTGTTTTTAGCGGAAAAAGAAAGTGGATACCTGCACTTTTTCCGCTGATTGCGGTCGGACTGATTTACGCGACCAACTACGAGATGGCGGCGGATACGATGTTTTACCAGCCGAATGTGGTCTCTATGCAAGATTCGGCGGCAAATAAAGTAGGCCTGGAAAGGCTGGTGATCGGGACGGAAATCAACGGCGAAGCGAAGGCTTACCCAATACAATTTATTGGCTATCACCACCAGGTGCGCGATACCCTGGGCGGCATGCCGATCATGGTGACTTATTGCACCGTCTGCCGCACCGGGCGGGTTTTCGAGCCGACCGTAGACCGCAGGCCGGAAACTTTCCGACTGGTAGGTATGGATCATTTTAATGCCATGTTTGAAGACGAGCAAACCGGAAGCTGGTGGCGGCAGGCAAACGGAGAAGCGATTGCCGGACCATTAAAAGGCAAAATGTTACCAGAACTTCCAAGTTCTCAAACTTCCCTCGCCGAGTGGCTGAAACTACATCCGGACAGCAAAATCATGCAGCCCGACCCGGTATACCAGGCCAAATACGACTCGATGAGCCGCTACGAAACCGGCCTTGGCAGATCGGAGTTGACAAAAACAGACACTACTTCATGGAAAGACAAATCGTGGGTGGTAGGTGTGCAGGTCAAGGGCAAAAGCAAGGCATTCGACTGGCAGCGATTGAAAAAAGAGCGGGCTGTAAATGATCAGGTGGGCAATGTGCCCGTGGTGCTGGTACTTGCCAAAGACAACAAAAGTTTTTTTGCCTTTGAAAAACCAGAAAACAATCAAAAGGTCGCGATTCGAAACGATTCACTTTTTGCAGGAAACATGGCTTACAATCTTTTGGGAAAACGCATTTCGGGTACTGGTGACGATCTGCGCCGAATTAATGCATATCAGGAATTCTGGCATAGCTGGCGCACTTTCCATCCGGATACCCAAAAATATTGATCATATTTGGAGTTTTACATTTTTATCAAAACTACATTTACCACAGCAGACTTGTCGAGAATGTAGGCAAAAATTATCAGATTTAGCCACCCGAAAATTTAAGTTAAAGTGTTCCAATTTTCACAATCGACTGGTTATTTTCAAGGTTTACATCGCCTCCGGAGCCGCCAATTATAGTAACTGAAAGGTTTTGAAGCGTTCCTGCTGCTACCCCGGATTTCCGTTTTATACTGAAGCCGATAGTTGCACTGGCTCCCTGCGCTATCTTTATTCCAGGTTTTGAAGTGGCAATGATGAAATTTGCATTTTCAGTGAAGTCCCAGTTGTTGTTTTGATTTTGAACACCGCCTGAAACTCCCGAAAGTCCGTTTATTAGGGGATAGGTAATTTGAAAAGAAGAAAGTTTGCTAATACGAAATATAACCGAGCCTGAGGTCTCAGTATTATTAATTTCAAAAATATTGACTATAAAATCCCGAAGACCTTCTTCTGCAAAAAGTAACCCGTCCATTTCAAGGGTGGGTGTAAGATCGGGTGCAGCATTACGTCTAATTCTGTTACCCGCAGTATCGTAAAAAAATGCTGTGGCTTGCGAAAATGAAAAATTGGGATAAGTTAATAGCAAGAATAGGCAGCAGAGCGATCTCATATTTAAATTTAAGTTTTCTAGAAACATTCCTTTTCCAAGTTGTTGCGGGTCTTGTCCAGCTCCCCGTCCTTGCCGACCTGCGCGGGATAAAAGCAACCGTCTTTTGTTTTAAATACAGCCATTTCCTTTTTGCAGGGGATTGCACAAGCCTCACCTTCAATGACGTAAATGTGGTGATCACGACTTTGGACCTCCATACCATAAAAGAACGGTCCACTATAAACGCTGCCGTCATAACGCATCCCATCCCAGGCATTTTCTCTCAGATTTTCAGCGTCGACAAACGTAACCCCACGCCAGAGCAGGGTATCCTTATTGGGAGTAAGGATCGTCAGGTTGACCAGCGCCAGCACCTCTGAATTAATTGAAGGCATAAAAATATCATTGATCCCATCGCCATTAGGCGTAAATACATTGGGAATATAAATGCGGGTACCATTTCCTTCAAAAGTAACCGGCTTCGTGCCACAACATGATTCGTAGCCTTCGGGGATAGGGACTGGGTTTTCGGGAGCTTGTGCGTTGCAGTTTAGAAAGGTGAATGTGATGAAGAAAATCAGGATGTAGTTTTTCATGGATGAAGAATAGTGAGGATCAAATTAAATTGTTATTCCTGCTCGCTTTTGGTAGACCCCTAGCGTGTACTTATCAGTGCAATCAGTACCAGGTTGACACCGAGCCCAATCCCCCAGTTTGACCACACCTTTCGCTGCTTAATTTTCTTCGCTTTTTTGGTGTAAGCTTTAAAGTACTCGGGCTGTCTGAAGAGTTCTTCATTCGGATATCCCAAGTTTTCAATTTTTGGACTGGTTGATGCACATAGAATTGCGGGGACTAAGCCGATAACAGGTGAAAAGAGGCTTGTAACCAATGTTCCCGCGGCGGCTCCTTTGTACCTCTTGTAATATCTGCCGGCATCTATCTGCCCTTTAATACTCAAATTTTCAGGTTTAGGAACCGTGTAAAGATGTTGACGCTGGATGGTTATAGTAGAATCTCCGAAGTTTTGTGCGAGACAGCGAATTGAGCAGAACAAGATGAAAGACAAGAGTAAATATTTTGTCATTTTTTACTGATAGTTGAATGTGGTGAACTAATTATTGCTTCTAAGTATATTTTCTGTGGGCATATTACTCAAGCTCGTTTAAGTGAGCATAAGTGCTATTTATAGGTATTTATTTGCAGTAAATCTCGTAGTTCTCTGAATGCACTATCCTTTTCTAATTCTTGGTTTGGCTCTAAAAGAATATGTAAAATCTGCTCGTTATTTTCATAATTTTTAACAGTAATACCCAGCCAACCTAATTCCCAGAAGCATATTTCTACCTGCATCGGAGGGGTAGTGAAAAGGACCTGATGGAGTGAACCGAAATCACTTTTCTCATAGAACCTTCGGTCCAGGTCGTAACCTGATAAAAATAGCATGCATTGTTTTTTAAACCATTCAACATTCCTATTAGTTAACATAGATTCACGATTTGTATTGCTAATATTCACAATTGTTACCTAATCATTTTTTGATAATGTTAGCTAGCTAAATCCGAATTAAAGAATTCGATTTTTTATCGGTGGTAGTGGATTATTTAACGGTTTGGGAAGTTGAATAAATCGAATTTATTCTAGCTGTCTATTGAAATAGTAAGTGTCCTGTAAAATATTGATGTATAGATATTTTATCGTATATTTTAGTCATGTACAGATGTTCTTTTTACTTGCTCGTCTGCGTATATTTCGAAGGGATATGGACGGGTGTCGATTATAAGTTCAGATACTTCCCATCCCACCATTATCCATTGAAGATACCAATAGTTCGCCTTTTCAATTTTTGGATATTTTCATAAATGACTTTTCTGTCAATAGATCAAGAAGTCTTTTTTCTTGCGATGTCGGTGTTCTTAATATCATGCGTTCTTCCTCCTTAAATCGGCCTTAAAGGCTATACAATCTATTTTTTTCTTCCCCCAATTCCGTAAGTTGATTGGTTAATTACTGGAACGTACTGTTTATAATATTTAAATAAAGAGCATCTGGGCATAGCGCACTCGTGCCGAGCACTTTATCCAGGGAGCTACACCTTTACCATTGAATTTTTTCAAATACAGATATTTAGTTTTTCTTTGGTCTCCTGTATTTTTTCTTTAAGCTGCGTGGCCGTGTAAAAAGCTTTCGGGTATGATTTGTGATCCTCCTCAAATTCGGAATATCGACTCGCTATTTTGTCAAGCTCTGAGAAGTTTCTCTTTTCTAATTCTGTTAAATCATTATCACTTATTTCTAAGCTATACGAATAATAAAATTCATCGCAGAAATCTCTTTCTGTCATTTGGCCTAAAAGATATTGGTCGATTAGCCAATAAAGTCTTCGTTTATCATTTTTCTCGAACATGATTTTATTTGATTGGTGATAAAGGGCCTAAAGCCCTTGTGTCGTATTTAAAATGCCAAATTGAGTTAGACGCTTTGTCATAAAGAACTTCGAGGTTATATGGTTTTCCGTTTTTCCAGATTTGTTGATAATGCATTAGAGCGTTAGAGCCACCGGGATCTGCGAAACCTTTTGTATTCTTAATTACGTCGTCTAAAATATGTATTGGAACCTTACGAGCAGGATTGGAAAAGTGCCCTGCGGCAGTTTTACCGAAGTTAATAATCTCTGTTCCCCCTTTAGCAAAGCGTGTACCTTGACCAACAACTTCCCCAGATTTCACTCCCCCGAATGAGTTCGCAATACTCCCATCCCCCAACTCAGCATTGACAAATGTCAAATCTCCGCCGCCAACATTCTGCCATTGCCCGGTTTGGGAACGAGACCGTCCCTGGCTTGTGAGCATAGATCCGTTATTGAACGAAAACAAACCGGCTCCAGATGCCTTTGGTGCCCCGGTCCAAAAGTTTTTGCCATGGCCCGCTGCGTCCAGTCCACCTAATACGCCACCGGCAAGTCCTCCTACACCAACGCCGATAGCCCAATCTTTAACAGAGTAACTGTCGTGAAAATAGGCGGCATTTCCAAGTCCCTGAATCAATCCTCCTGTGGCTGCACCTGTGGCTCCCGCAACTGCACCACCAGTAAAACTCGCGGCACTCAGTCCTAATGCCGAGGTTGCCGCGCCACCGGTAGCTGCCGTAACAGCGCCCGCCGCTGCCCCAATCCCAAATGCAATAGCACCATCTTTAAAGCTATGTATTTTTCCTTGAAATGCTTTTAGTCCCAAATTGACAACGCCACCGACCGCCGCTCCAATAACAATGTGAACCCACTCGCCATCCGGGTCGGTGTATACCAACGGATTATTATTCGCATACGAATACCGGTTATAAGCCTGCGTACTCCCCGGATCAGCCACATAATTATCAACACTCAAAACCCTCCCCACGACCGGGTCATACAACCGCCCATTCATGTTGATGACATTAAAATTCGTCAAATGCTCGTGGCCGGTAAAGCCGCGGTACAGGTAGCTGGTGGGTGCGGGTACATTCACGTAATCCCAGTTTGTCGGATGACGGAGGCGGCCCCAGGCGTCGAAGTTCTGGTCGAGCAGGACACTGCCGTTTTGGGCAGTCATGGTCAGCAGGGAGCCGAGGTGGTCGGTGTAGGTGTAGTAATATTGATCGGCGCCGTTTTCTCGGATCACGATGGCGATCATGCCAGCGGGTGCGTGGATGTAATGCAAATGCTTGTCGGCAATGCCGGGCGTCACATCCTTTTCGTAGTTGTTGGCAAAATAATAATGCGTGTTGATCAGCGCCGCGTTCTTTTTCATGACACCTTTTAATCGCTGGTAATCTGCGCCGTAGGTGTAAGTAAGTTCGTATGGCTGGCCTGAGCCGTTTTCGGTAATTTTTTCAGGCTGGTTGAAGGCGGTATAAGTAATGTCTTGGGTCAGGATCGGGATGGCCGTGGTAGGGGAAATCACACCGGTTAATGCATTTATCTTTGTCTGATCATAGCTGAAAGTCTGCCCTGCATCGCTTTTGGAACTGATATTTCCAGAGGGCTGGTAGGTGACAGTCTGCGCAACTTTGCCCGTCACAGTGGCCGAGAGCAGCCTGTCCAGGTTGTCGTAGACGAATGTTTCCTCCTTGTTTTTAACGTTATCCTTTCTCTTGCTAAGGTTACCTTTGGCAAAGTCCCAGGTGAGTTCCAGGTTTTGGATACCGGCCGTGGCAAATAGCGTCGGTATGCCATAATTGTAACTGATCGTAGAAGACTTACCATTACCGAGCGTATAGGCGGTATTTTGACCTAATCCGTTCATCCCCGTATTGGTGTAGAGCGTTACAGCATTGTTTGCGTTCTTAATGGTTGTCGGATAGGCATTGGCATCATAAGCATGATTGGTCCCAAAGCCGGAAGGATAGGAAACCGAAGTGATATCCCCATACACATTATATCCGTAGGTAGTTGTGTAGGCCGATGCGTCCACAGTTTGTTTCAGCGTCTGTAAGCGGCCCAGTGCATCATAAGTATATTCGTCCAGGGTACCTGCGAAGCCGGTTACTTTTTTCAGCTGGTTAACCGACGCCCCGGTTCCTGACGGGTAATATTCATACGTTGATGTCCCCTCCGGCCCGCTGCGACTGGTATTTCTGCCTAGCAGATCGTAGAGCATGGTATGCGTTTTTCCGTTTGCGTTGGTCTGTGATGCCAATTGTCCCAATGCATTGTAATCGTAGCTGGTAGCGCCGGCATTCAGGTCGGTCAACTTGGTTTGCATTCCCTGCGCGTCGTACTCGCTGGAAGTCAAGACAATACCTGCGTTTTTGACTTCTTTCAATCCGCCGTGACTGTAATAGGTATATTCCAACTGGCCTCCGTTATCCGTTGCGCCTGTTGTTTTGCCGGTAGCGTCGGTTTTACGGGATGTGCTTTGGCCCGAGGAAGTGGTGGTTGTCGTCAGTATCCCGCCAGCGTAAGCGTAGGAAACGGTCGAGCTGGTCAATGCATTGGATGTGCCAATGATCCGGTTGAAGGGGTCACCGGCGTCGTAGCTATTGGTGGTTGTCAGCACAGGTTCGCCGGATTTGACAGGCTGTGTAGAAGTAACCACATTACCCCGGTTGTCATAAGTCTGGGTACTGGTGGTCCAGCCCGATGGGAAGGCTTCGGTTTGTGATTTAATTTCCCGGCCCAGCAGATCGTGCCAGGTTTTTACATCCGGTTTTCCGGGATGGGTTGTCAGATCAAACCAGATTGCGCCGTTTGCAATATCCCAGCCGTAAGAGTGCCCAACTGTGTAGCCTTCGGGGTATTTCGTGGATTGTGATCTTCCAAAAGCATCATAGGTGAATGTAGTAACCAGCCCGTCAATACTTGTCGATGTCAGCGGTTTACCCCATTTAGGGTCAAATGTGGCTGAGGAGATCTGCCCCAGCTCATTCGTATTTGACTCGGGATACCTGCCTTTGGTATCATAAGTTGCGGAAATCGATCGGGCCGGTAAGCCGGTCGGCGCGATGGTCGTTTTTTTGAGATTCCCCAGTGGAAAATACTCATACGATGCAGAGACGCTTTTTGGAAGACCTGAAAAATCCGTTTTTGACATCAGCTGGCCTAGCGCATTGTACCCCATCGTGGTCGTGGCAGTAAATGTCGATTGTCCGCTTCTTGTCGTAGCGATTGTGGCAGAAGTTGGTTTGTTTGGAATAATGCCAGGGTAAGCGCCGAATGTCGTTTTGGTCACAGTCGTTTCAACATTGTTATTGTTGACCGTGCTCTGGGTGACGTTGCCGTAATTGTCAAAAGTGTCATTTACAGTGCTGGCTGTTCTCCCTTCAAAAACATTGCTTTCCGCTATGCTTTTCACCCTGTACAAAAACCGCTTGCTACCCGCCACACCTTGCTGTACGATTTCATTGGTCAATGTTGTTTCGCTGATCAGCGCATTTCCGGCTGTCCAGTAAGTCCCTGTCTTTTTTGGAAATGAAGCGTAATAAGTTGCATTGAATTCATTTTCTGAGACAGACTGGATCCCGCTCACTTTATCCTGCACAATGATTTTTTTGAAACCGAGTAAACCCTTGCCGGGCCGGTGCAGCCGTGCGTCTTCATAACTGTATTGCGTCACATTCTCGCCGCCGATGCCATTTTGCACAATGAATTGAAAAGCTGCATTCAAAGGCAACTGGACGCTGTTGAGCGGATAAGTTGAGTTTGCACCCTTCGTATAAAAGCTGCCGCCTTCCGAGAATGTTTTGTAATACCAGGTAGAGACATGCCCGAAGCCATTTGCGACCTTGTGCAGCAGGTTTTCTTTTCCGGAGGGTTTGAATTTGAAAAGCGGATATGGGTCTTGGTAGAATTTGACGCTCATTATATCCGATTTTCCATCGCCATCCATTTCCGTGGCGTATGAATCAGAGCTACTTACGTAATCTGCCAGATCACTCTGGATGCTGAAAAAATCGTAGCCACGACTGTAATAGACGTTCAATTTGGCTGCTTGTAAATTAAAGTCATTTTTACCGTGATAAATGTCCGTTTTTCCATCTCCATTAAAATCGGCAAGATTGACGTGGTGGTTTTTGTAATATTCTTTGGTGATATCTGGAATCTGAACCCAGGTAAATGTGGACGGAATGTAAACGGCTCCGGTCGAAATTGCCTTGGTCCAGGTGGCTGAATTATCCGTGAGGGAAGCTCTTGTTAATAAGTCTGTTTTCCGATCGCCATTGAAGTCCCCGAAATAAACGAGGTGATCTTTGGTTGGAAAATTGGAAGTGTAAATTTGCCGTGCAGAGTTTCCGTCGAGCGTGAAAATTTCGCAAAGATTGTCTCTGATCAACATCAGATCACTCTTGCCATCGCCATTGAAATCCAACACATAAATCTTATCCGCACTCGCCCAGTCAGATACTGGAAAATCTGTTGCACCGCTTATTCCGATGCTTCCGCAAGCGCCTCCCTGAATATAGTTTGTGCATAAAAACGGTAGGTAGGTATTAAGATCATTGCCGAGTATTGTGATGTACTCTGTTATACCATCTCCATCAAAATCCCCTGGGAAGAAATAATTTCCCTTCGCATGGATCTTGAAATAATTGGGCTGAATGCTGCGCAGATGTTTAATTAGTGACTGACCAGAATTGGAAGTCTCATAAATGATCACACTGTCAAGCTTGCTATAAGAACCAGCATTGGTAACTTTCAGGTTGACAATATCATCCAGGCCATCGCCTGTGTAATCGCCCGCCAGGATATTATAATTGTTTGGGACCTTTTGTTCCCTAATCATTGAGTAAGTCGTTGGCAACATCACCTTCGGTCCGTTAGTCAATTCGGACGTACCTGGTTGGGAAAGATGAAGCCGAAAACTTTCGTGATAATTGACATAAGGAATGCCAGAATTAACAGACTTTGCGGTCATTATATCGGTTTTTCCGTCTCCATTGAAATCTCCGAAATAAGAATCGTTGGCGTCGAGATCGCCGGTAGCAAGCAGTCCGTCCTGAAACGCAATAGGCATTTCGCCATATTTGAAAATGGTCGAATTCAGCTTGCTACCGTCCGAACCCGACTCTGTCACCTCCCGCAGGAAAGAATTAATGTTATCCCAGCTATAACCGAATTGATAGGTCTTGAAAGCACTTCCGTCGGCGGTAATTGTTATTTTATCTAATAAATATTTGCTGGCGATAAGTGAGTTGCCGATGTATTGGCCATTAATATCCCCACGGATTTTATATTCGAATTTGATCTTGTTGTAAGGCAGCAGACCGGTCACTGAATTTCCGGTATAATTAATTTCATCAATCCGCGCGTCGCGATCTATATTTAAATATTTAAAATCAATATAATTTCCGTCTGGATTTTTGACCCTGTTAAGACGCCAGAATACAACATTGACATTCGCTTCATCCATCATTCGGGAATCGGTGGTGTTACCAAATTCCATTTCAACCCCATCTTTTGTAAGCACTTTGAACCAGGTAGGGCCCGCGCCGCTGATGCCATTGGAAGTAATGCTTACAAAATTCTCGCTTTCCGTAGCGTAAGTAGCGCCGCTTGCGCCATAGGTCCCGGCGAGGCCGAGCAACCGTTGTCCATTCCATACAAACCGGTCTTTGCCGCTGAAATCCAGTGTAGTAACCTGGCCATCGTGATAGATATTCTGACCAGCACGGCTGATTACCGAAAGCCCTGAAATGTTCCAGCCATTGCCTACCGGCCCGCTGCCAAGACCTGAATTATAATCGATTGAGATCGCAGGTACGACACCATTTGTGCCAGGCGGAACCGCTATGGGAACAGAATAAGTTGCGCTGCCGGACGATACGCCGCCACTCCCGGCTACACTTCCAACCGGCAAAGCAGGATTTACAACTTTGGTGAATGTCTGGTTTGTGTACAGTGGCGTCGTGTAGTCCACATTTTGCGCCAGTGCCAGGAATTTTGTGAAGAATAAAAGAAGATGCAGGAAAAGTTTTCTCATTTTTCCGCGCGGAGGTTAGAATTTTCTTAGCCACTTCTGACTAATGCACGGAAGTAATAGGAGTATCGTAGGATTATAACAATCCGTCTTTCCAACGGTCGATATGACTTAACCTTCGGTTTTTACCAAACCAAAAACCGCAGATAAACCTGCCCATTCAAAGTCCTCAGCGGAAAATCCTGAGATTTTGAAACATTATTAAGTGGCAGAATTACATTGAAACCAAGCTGAAAACGG
Organism: Dyadobacter luticola; assembly: GCF_005860805.1. Classification (GTDB taxonomy): domain Bacteria; phylum Bacteroidota; class Bacteroidia; order Cytophagales; family Spirosomataceae; genus Dyadobacter; species Dyadobacter luticola. The sequence goes on from NZ_VCEJ01000005.1 coordinate 329,648, forward strand.
CCTGGTGTAAACGCAAGTCCGGCTTTCACTGCAAAAAGGTGGGGCGTAATGTATTGCGACATTTCTTTTGATTTCAATGTGCTCAACTTTTCATCCAGAAATTTGCCCTGCCAGTTTTCGAATTGCGGCCGGAATAATGCTGCTGTGAAAAGGCTGTAAGAAACTCCCGCGTTCAAAGCGAGAAGTCGGGTGAGGTGATACTGGTACTGCAGGCTGAAATTCAGGCCTGTGGATTTGAGAAACCTTTTGTTATGGTAAGATTTGGAAGAATCGGTATTCGATGAATCCGGCAGGCGACTGACGGTTTTATTGTCGCCAAAATAGGATTGATAAGGCGAGAATGTAAACGTTGCGCTGCTCTTTTTCCAGTTTTTGGTTACAAAAATGCCAGGTATCACATGCCGCCCAATGTGGTTAATGCTATCCGCGCCGGTCAAAAGATATTTTGTGGTGTTCAAAGAGGAATTCAAAGACCAATCAAGCCCGACATGAAAACTGCGATCACTTGTAATTTTTTCTTTTTCAGGCTGTTTTAGTGGATTTTTCGCAATAACCTTCTTCGTCAAATGCGGATCAAAATTAGCAAATTGAGCATTGCGGGATTTTAAAATTTGAATGTTGATTTGTTTTTCTGCGGATAGTATTGGCTCCGTTTTTTTAGCTGAAAATACATTAGGAAGGTCTGTTTTTACTTCATGTTTCTCATTTCCCTGATTTGCTGATTTACTAAATCGCTTATCATTACGGAAAACACTAACCGCCGAATTGTTATTTTCTGAGTTATTAAATTCTGCACGATTTGTTCTTTTTGAGTTATTAAATTTTACTTGATTCGTTCTTTTTGAAAACCGTGCTATATTTTCTGAATTATCTTTTGGTTTACCAATATTTGAACTAATCATTTTTTCATGGCTAACAGATTTCTCTGTATTATTTCTATCACTACCCGACGATATTAACCTTTCATTGAACGTCAGTTTTTCTGAATCAGCATTATTGCTGAATGTACTGTCAGATTTAATTGAAAGCTTACCCTTACTTTCAAGCAGTACACTATCAATATTATTTGAAGTGTTTTCTGTAATATGTTCAGCTTTTACTTCACTCGGCGCATTTATAGTGATTTCAGATTTTATATTTCGAGCAGATTTTTGATTATTATTTGATTCAATATCCGCGTTAAACGTTTTATAAATAACAACTGCGGAAACTGAAAGCACTGTTGATGAGATTAAAATCACACTTTTGAGTTTGGTTAGACCTGAAAACCATTTTCCGGCTTGTCCCGAAGCTGCACCACCAGCACCGGCGGCAGCATTCAACATATTGTCCATTCCTGCCCAGGCGTCGTCGGCCGGGACCTCAGGCTCGGGGAGCTGGTCGCGAAAAAATTTACCGATATGTGTGTCTTTCTTTTTCACGCCTTAAAGTGATTTTTCAAAAATGCGCCTGAGCCGGGTGCGGCTTTCACTCAAATGCCATTTTACAGTTCCGTCGCTGATATTCAGCGCCTCCGCAATTTCTTTTATCGAAAATCCATCTATATAATGCAACCCACAAATACGCCGCGTGGCTACCGGAAGTTGCAATAAATAAATATGGATGTCACCCGCCGCAAGTTGGTCAAACGGATTTGAACCAGATTCAAATCCCATCCGATCATCGATTTCATCGTATTCGAAAGTCTGTGTTTTGCGGTCGCGAAGTAATGTTAATGCTGCATTTCTTACGATTGTATACATCCAGCTAAAAAATTCACCTTTCCCGGAATCATATTGATCCATGTTTTGGAAAACTTTAAGCATACCATTATTGATCGCTGTGAGAATGTCATGTTTGTCCTCAAAGAAATTTCTGCAAAGCGCAAAAAGGACAGGATAAAATTGGCGGTACAATTTTTCCTGGCTTTTACGGTCTTTGTTCCGGCAACCGGCCAATATTTCTTTTAAATTCTCCAAACTTGGGGATTAGAGTAGGCTGGCAACATGGCATTGCCAGCCCAAAAGTTTACGCAAACTATTTAAATGGATTTGGTTGTAAAAACCACCCCGCTTTCATACGGCCAATCAAATTCATATTTTGCTCCAGATTTTTTAAATGAGCCTTTGTAAGTTTTGTTATTGAATAAGATCTCAATTTTTCCTTCGAATGCCTGGCCGGTAGGATTGACAAAGTAACGCATGCTCTCTGGCTTTTTCTCTCCGGAATCACACATTAGGCTTGTTATGATACCCTGATAATCGAGTTTGAAAAGGTCACCTGTCCGTTCGGAATAAGTTAACAGCTGATTGTTTACGCAATTATAACTGTTAGTAGTTATCGCAGTGAACATAAGTATATTGTTTGTATCGGAACGGAATGCAGGTGTAATCCTTAAAATTTCATTTTCCTTGAAAACCTGATTGCCAGACGGCGGCGAATAAATTTCGTTAGTCACATTTACATCAATATATGCGGTATCGAAACTCATACTATCAACGGCCATCACTCGAAAATTTCCGGCATTCTGGAAGTAAATCTGACTTTTTGCGCCCATATTGATCACGGTCTGCGCCGGACTTACACGCCACACCACAGAGGTACTTTTCGCGTCGGTTAATGTGAAATTAATGGGTTCCTTTTGTTTGATGCCGGTCACCTTATCCGTGGCAATCCTCGATGAGGCAGAATCTTCACTCGCTCCGGTACGTATGTCGGAGTTCACAGGCGCAACCTGGTCCATTTTACTTCTCTCGCAGGCAACAAGCTGCATAAAAAACAGCACCATGCACAGCATCAGCAACTTTTCGGTCTTCATGACTTTAAAAATTTAGTGTTGAACAAAAAATGAACAGCGGCGCCCTGTCAATAAAATAAACTACACGAGGTGGGGGGAAGGTTGGGTATGGGTGAGGAAATTTTTTTAAGTGGAGCAAAAAAACCTTTAAATAAGTCAAACGAACCTCAGGGTCATTTTCTTTGTAGCAGCGCTTGCATATGGTTACATTTAGATCTGGCCTGTCCTTTCAGGCCGCGTAACAACTATCCAGTCTTGAAAGACTTTTCACATGCTATTTAACAGTTTTGAATTTGTACTACTTGTTGCTGTCTCATTTGCAGTTTATTACGCCGGGTTTCTCAAACATTTTCAGGTTCATACATTAATTACCGCGAGCCTGTTTTTTTATGGTTATTCCAATCCAGGGTTACTGGCGCTGTTTTTGGCCTCAGTCGTCATAAATGTCAGCACCAGCTATTTAGTGGTTTATGGAAAGCCGGAAAGGCAAAAGTTATTTGCGACGATCGGTGTTATTATAAATCTTTCTATTCTGGCTTTCTTTAAATATGGTGTCCTGGTTGGGAGCCTGTTTTTCAATTCCAATAGCAGCGCCGGCTCTTTCCTTCTGAACATTCCTCTTCCCATAGGTATTTCGTTTTTTACATTTGAAGGTATCAGCCTTCTGATTGATGCTTTTAAAGATAGAAAAAGGGCTGAGTTTCAGAATCTGGTTCCACGATCATTTAAAACCCATATTCTCAATACAACTTTCTTTGTTGCTTTCTTTCCGCATTTGATTGCCGGGCCGATTCTGAAAGCGCACGATTTCATTCCTCAAATTGGCACAAAGTATTTAAAGCAGATAAACTGGGAGTCTTGTTACAAGAATTTGGTGATGGGCTACTTTCTAAAAATGGTCATTGCAGATCAGATAAGCCAACATACATTCTGGATCCAGTATCCCTATTTTGAAGGGCATTCTTCCACGGTTCTCATCGCAATGCTGTTTGGTTATTCTATGCAGATCTTCGCAGATTTTGCCGGTTATTCACTGATTGCGATCGGTGTAGCCGGTTTGTTTGGATATAGACTGATGGAGAATTTTAATTTTCCTTATATCTCTACTTCATTTTCCGAATTCTGGCGCAGGTGGCACATTTCTCTTTCGACTTTTTTGAAGGAATATCTTTATATCCCGCTAGGAGGTAATCATAAAGGGAAAGCCAGAACCTACCTCAATTTGATAATTACGATGGTTTTAGGTGGTCTTTGGCATGGAGCTGCATCGAGTTATGCGATTTGGGGCGCATTTCATGGGATTGCGCTGGCAAGTGAACGCCTGCTTACCAGTTCTTCTAAAAAGCAGCAGGAAAAGCCCAACCTGGTTAGGGAAATTGCGGGTGGTTTTATCGTTTTTTCATTTGTATCACTGGCCTGGCTCTTATTCAAGCTCACGGATATTACGCATGTTTTCAAATATTTTCAGGCTATCGTGAATAACACCAAAAAAGAAACTTCCAGTAAAATCATTGTTTTCATATTAATTTATTCAGTACCAGTAATCCTCTATCATGCCATTTATCTTGGTAAGAAATACGCATTTATAAATACTGCACTTCGGGTTTTAGCGCCTGTTGCTTATGCAATAATGCTTTTTATGATTATCACAAATAGTGGAATTGGAGGAGATTTTATCTATTTCCAGTTTTAATGTCTTTTTCTGAATATTAATTGATTATGATCCGGACTTCTTTACTTCTAGTAGCGATCTTTTTAATTTGTTATGAGCTTTTGATCCGCTCGACCAATGTCTGGTGGACTATCGGTCAGAATCAATGGCAGGCTAATATCATCAGGGCAAATAATTTTATTTTTTCCGATCATCAGTACGACAATGTGATGGTTGGGTCATCGGTGGCTGTCAAATTGAGTTCGAAAATTTCAAAAGACAGTTTGCCTGATAATTTTTATAATCTTTCTTTCGATGGTCTTTCTGCCCTGGACGGTCTGCTTATCCTTGAAAAGTTGAGTTCTTCACCAAAGCAGGTATTTATTGAGACGAATATTTTAATGCGGCGGGAAGATAAAATCTTTCAAAGTGCGCTTTTTTCTCCGGTCATGTTTTCATTAAAGCGTTTTTTCGAATCATTCAGGGAAAGTCATCAGCCCGTGGAAGTTTTGGCACGAATTACTACACCGAGAAAATCACACCCCGATAGTTTAGCATTTGAACCGCTCAAAGAACTCGTCAGAGATGAAGCCGTTTACCGAAGCATGCTAAAAATAAAAATAGATAAGAGTACGATCCCGATGCCGGAAGGGGAGGTTGCAGATCAGATGGGCAGGCTAAAAAAATTGGTTACCCAATTGCAGGCAAGAGGTGTTCAGGTTGTTTTTTTCGAGGTTCCGGTTGATCCTGCCGCGTGTGGTCTTGCGGCTCAGGTACAACTGCGGCAAGCAGTGAAAAAGGTTTTTAAGCCGCTGGGCTGCAAGTTTATATCAGTTCCCGATTGTAACGGCTACATTACTTCTGATGGTACTCACCTGGACAGAGTAAGTGCTTATAAATTTTTAAACTATTTCAGGCATGAGCTTGAAAAAGTGTCTTCAGGTAGGTCTGTCATTTCTCAACTGTAAGCGATAAGCGATTGCACTTCTTCAAATAGCTGCGCGCCCATGGCACTATTTTATTAGTAATAAAGCAACACTTCATCAACAGACAAAAACACCATGGCAGATAAAACTTTGAAAGACGTAGCCGAGGTCATGAAAGACCTTGATATTTGCATGCTTACGACCACAACTTCGAATGGTATGCTGGCCTCGCGGCCGATGAGTAATAACCGGCAGGTTGAATATGACGGTAACTCGCACTTTTTTACCTGGGAAAGCTCCCGCATGGTATCCGACATTGAGATGGATAATGGTGTTAACCTTGGTTTTCAGCAGGGTTACGAATTGTTTATTTCAATCACAGGAAAAGCGGAAGTAACCCGCGACAAAGAAAAGATGGCTGAACATTGGGTTGACGAACTGGAAGATTGGTTCGAAGACGGCCTCGATACTCCCGGACTTGCCATGATCACAGTGATAGCCAAACAGATCAAATACTGGCAGGGCGAGGACGAGGGGGAAGTAAAGTTGTAGCTTTCGCAGTATAAAAATAAAAAGCGGTGGTTTATCTGATATAATTTCAGATAGATCACCGCTTTCATGTTAAAGGCCTTTTTTACATTCATTTTCCTGATTTTCACTGCAGTCGCCGGGCACGCACAGAATTACGATGAGTCAAAAGTACCGTCGTACATCCTGCCCGATGTGCTCAAAACTTCGTCCGGGAAAAAAGTAAAAAGCGTAAAAACCTGGGAAAAGGAGCGGCGGCCGGAAATCCTGAAAATGTTTGAAAACAACATTTACGGCCAAATGCCGATGGCGTACGATAGCGTCAGGCGCTCGATCACCACCGAAGAAGGCGCGGCGATGGGCGGAAAAGCCAAGTTAAAACAAGTGACCATAGAAGTTTTCAAAAACCGGAAGTCGGTAAAAATCGATGTGGTTCTGTTCACTCCGACCAAGGCTACGGGGCCGGTACCTGTATTTTTATTGATCAATAATCGCCCCAATGACAATACCGACCCGACGCGTCAGAAAAAAAGTGAGTTCTGGCCGGCTGAAATGGTGATAGACAGCGGATTCGCTATCGCCGCATTCCACGTCAATGATCTCGCGCCGGACAATAAGGATACTTATATGAATGGCGTGCTGCAACTTTATCCCGAGCAGCTCAAAGCCGATAATGGTATGAAAGCGATCGGTGCCTGGGCCTGGGGTGCGAGCCGGGTGATGGATTATTTTGAAAAAGATGCCGATATCGATGCTAAAAAAGTGATTGTGGTAGGGCATTCCCGCGGCGGAAAAGCCTCACTCTGGGCAGCCGCCGAGGACCAGCGTTTCGCAGCTTGCGTCACCAATTGCTCTGGAAATTCGGGTGCGGCTTTGGCCCGGCGACAATTTGGTGAGCGCATTTCCCGTATCAATACCACATTCCCACATTGGTTTAACAACAACTACAAGAAATTTAACGACAAAGAAAACAGCCTTCCAGTCGACCAGCACATGCTCATCGCCCTGATTGCTCCGCGACCGGTTTACGCCACCAATGCTTCCAAAGACCTCTGGGCTGACCCGAAAGGCACATATCTCTCGCTAAAAAACGCGGAAAGCGTTTACAATCTTTACAAGATAAAATCCCAACTTCCTGCAACGCCGCCTGCCATCAATGTTCCGCTTCCGAACCCGCCACTCGGCTACCACATTCGGGAAGGTGAGCATAATATGACGGAGTTTGATTGGCGGGAGTTTTTGGTTTTTGCGAAGGGGATTTGAGGTGCGGAGCTTTTTTTGTCATTGGTGGTCATTTGTTGTCAGGTGTGGTCATTTATTGTCAGGTGTTGTCAGGTCTTGTTTGGGGTGGGTCGGCGGTGTTTTGAGGAAAAGTGTTGGTTGGTAAGTTTACTTTCCTGGCATTAAAATTGATCATTCTTAATAACAGCAAATCAGAAAAATCATGAGAGGCAAGCTTCCGGAAGATCAGGCGTTGGTACTATTTACAGATATGAATGGTATCCCAAGAGAGGGGACTTATAAAAAGGGCTCCAAGGCGTTTGTGGAGGCTATTGGAGATGAAGGGCCGGAGGATACCGGCAACATTTACCCGGAAGAAGACATTGTTTCGTGGGAATATCTTGAGAAAAAAGACAAGCCCAACAGCGACATTATGGTGATTTTGTGAGAGAATGATCTGTCACAATTTTGCATCATTGCGGAAAACGCCGTCGTAATTGCTGCCCATGTAAGCGCCCCATTTGATTGCGGTTTTTACCGGCACCGAGGTAGAAATACAATGTACCTGCATCCCGTCGAAGGATTGGGAAAGTTCGTTGTGCTTGTCGGTGCTGTTGCAATAAATCACTTCGAGATAGCCGTCGTTGTCGAGATCACCAATCCAGGGCGTGGAAGACAGGTTATGTCCGGGGATTCCTTCCGTCAGCTGGGACACTTTTTTTGAAGTGAAATCTATGGTGAAGATGTTGGTATTGAATACTTTATCGGCACCATCCATGATTTCGTAATCCACACTTAACAGTACTTCGTCAATTTTATCACCATTCAGGTCGGCTACTACCGGGCTGCTGGTTTGATAATATCCCAGCGAATCGAGAAACTGGATTTTGCCGTCAGATCCGTTAATCATTGCCTGTTTGGTCCATTTTAGGTAAGGCCAGCGTCCTTTTGCAAAAGATATAAAGAAATCCGGGACGTGATCGGCATTGAAACGGCCAATTGCCATCGTGGTATATGCCTCGGTATAGGGGAGGCGGACCGTCCAAAGCGGGTCCAAATTTTTTCCGTTAAAAGTCAGCACGCGTCCGTCGACAGAATTTACGACAATGTCGAGCACGCCGTCTTCATTGACATCTACCCAGGCGGGCGGGGCTATGAAACCTTTTTTAGGGCCGGTCGCGATTTTTGTGGAAGCCGAAAGGTCGCCGTCTAATACCATTTGAATGGTTCCAACAAAAAGATTTCCACCCACTGTTTCGCCACCGGTGCCAAAAATAATCCTCGAACTTCCCGGATTTTGCTGGTTAAAATCGACCGCTACCGACATATAAATTTCCTTATCATCGGGCATATATGCTTCTGAAAGCACTTTCCCGGTCGCGCTGCTCATAATGGCGAGCTTGCCAGCGGCACGGTTTGGATTAAACGGGGGCACTTTAATGTCGCCACCGTTGGAAATGAGAATGTCTTTCAGGCCGTCGCCGTCTACGTCGTGAATAAATTGCGGGTTGTAGAAATTGAACCATTTTTCGCCATTTGCAGAATATTGCGATGAGTCAAATTTCCAGATCGCCTTGCCCGTTTTGCCGTCCAGCGCCTGAAATTCCACCGATCGCCCTGCAAAAAAAGCATCTCTGACACCGTCCGCATTAATGTCGTAAAGTCCTGCCGAACCAAACATCTGATCATTCGCGGAATTTCCCCAGATCAGCTCCCCTGATTTCCCGTCGAGCGCAATCATCGCCGAGTCGCAATGCTCAAACTCTGCCTTTCCAGCCCCGATAAGAATGTCCATGACGCCATCCCCATTGATATCTTCCACCCGCGGCGAAGAAAAAGTCCCTACGCCAGGCAGCGTCTTGGTCCATCTTTCAGAAGTTGTTTTGCGCAGAAAAAAGTAGTAAATACAGAAGGAAGCGACGATGACCAAAGCAATTCCAAAAACTTTCACGAGGAGCGATTTATAACATTGGTTACAAATCAGTAAAAGCCCATTATTTATCTTTTTATACTTGCGTGAGTCCCGGTCATAAAAAAGCACCTAACATTGCTGCTAAGCGCTCTTGAATGTGGGCCCACCTGGAATCGAAGGCGATCGCGCCCCCGGCAACCACCTACTGATTATGAGCCGCCGTGGAACGGGCAGTTGCTCTAACCGAATGAGAGCTTATCATCAAAAAAAGCACTCAACATTGCTGCTAAGTGCTTATTGATGTGGGCCCACTTGGAATCGAAGGCGATCGCGCCCCCGGCAACCACCTACTGATTATGAGCCGCCGTGGAACGGGCAGTTGCTCTAACCGAATGAGAGCTCCCCAACAAAAAAAGCACTCAACATTGCTGCTAAGTGCTTATTAATGTGGGCCCACTTGGAATCGAAGACGATCGCGCCCCCGGCAACCACCTACTGATTATGATTGACATAAAGAAGCACTTAAACATTGCTGCTAAGTGCTTATTAATGTGGGCCCACTTGGAATCGAACCAAGCACCTACTGATTATGAGTCAGTTGCTCTAACCGAATGAGCTATAGGCCCTAATATTTTGCCAGGTTTAGAAACAAGCACCTACTGATTATGAGCGGCCGCCGCGCGGTCAGTTGCTCTAACCGAATGAGCTATAGGCCCTCCTGAATTAATTTTGTATGTCAGTTGCTCTAAGCGACCGGGCAAACGCTTTGTGAGCTATTGGCCCAAACCGAACTTCGTTCGGAGTGCAAAACTACGGAAAGAGTAGAAATCTGCAAACCGAGTGACAAGAATAACTTCTTTTGTCCGTTGCTAGTTTTATTACTTTTACCAAAAAACTGCGTTTTGAATAAAAGGAAAATAATCAACGATCCGGTTTACGGATTCATTTCGATATCTTCTGACTTACTCTACGATCTGGTCGATCACCCTTATTTTCAGCGTCTGAGGAGAATAAAACAGCTTGGTTTGGCCGATGTGGTCTATCCCGGCGCGCTGCATACCCGCTTTCACCATGCCCTCGGCGCCATGCATTTGATGGGGCAGGCCTTGAAAGCTTTGCAGGAAAAGGGCCACATGATCTGGGAATTGGAATTTGAAGCGGCACAAGCGGCGATTTTGCTGCATGATCTCGGTCATGGTCCATTCTCTCACGTACTCGAAAGCGTGATGATGCCGGGCGTGGCACATGAAGATGTGACGCTGGTGCTCATGAAGGACATTAACCGGCAGATGAACGGCCGCCTTGATATCGCGATCCAAATGTTCAACGGTACCTATCCCCGCAGGTTTTTTCACCAGATGATTTCCAGCCAGCTGGATATGGACCGGATGGATTATCTCAAACGCGACAGCTTTTACACAGGTGTGATCGAAGGCTCCATCGGCGCCGACAGGCTCATCAAAATGTTCGACATCAGCGGCGATCAACTGGTGGTGGAGGAAAAAGGACTGCTCAGTATCGAGAATTTTCTGCACGCCCGCAGGCTGATGTACTGGCAGGTTTACCTTCACAAAACGCTTCTGAGCGCCCAGGCGATGCTTACACAAATACTTTTCAGGGCGAGAGAACTGACAGCGGCGGGGCATGATTTGTTCGCCACACCTGATTTTGCACGCTTTTTATATGAAAAATATACGCTCGCCGATTTCGACTCCCAGCCTGACCTGCTGAGTTCATTCAACGCTTTGGACGACAATGACGTATGGGCATCTGTGAAAGGCTGGCGGCTGCATTCCGACCCTGTTCTGTCAACATTGTGTAAGATGCTGCTGAATCGCCAACTTTTCAAAATACAATTTTTCAATGCTGAGCCGGGAGAAGAAATTCTGGGGCCTTTGCGGGCGCAGCTGAAACAATCGGGAGTGGGTGAAACACAAATACCTTACTTCCTGATAAAAGGCGAAACAACCAACTCCGCCTATGCCAAAGAACAGGACCCGATCCGCGTAAAAATGAAGAACGGGGATTTGGTCGATATAGCCGACGCGTCTGATATTCCGACGATTGAGGCCCTGACTAAGATTGTACGCAAGTACTATGTATGTTGGGGTAAAAATGTATCTTTGCGTGGTTAGTCAGCGTCCAAAAAGGGAAGGAAGATTAAAGAAATTATACAACATTCTCGAAATACATTAGCCGAAAAATATGAAATTTACTGTCAGCGAGATTGCTCAAATGCTTGATGGAACCATTGTTGGAGATGAGAAAATAACAATTAATTCGGCTGCTAAAATTGAAGAAGGGCAACCGGGTTGTATATCCTTTTTGGCTAATAGTAAATACGAAGCCTTCATTTACACCACACAATCTTCTGCGGTGATCGTTAACAAGGATTTTGCCCCGAAAAAGGAAGTAGCGGCAACCCTGATCTACGTAGAAAACGCTTACACTGCTTTCACCATTTTATTAGAAGAATACCAAAAACGCCTTTCCCGCATCAAGACAGGGGTTGAGCAGCCCAGCTTCATCGGAGAGAACAGCAAATTGGGCGACGACTGCTACCGGGGCGCGTTTTCCTACATTGGTAAAAACTGTATTATCGGTGACGATGTCAAGATTTATCCTCATGCTTATTTAGGAGATAATGTGTCGATCGGAGCGGGTTCCGTGATCCATCCGGGTGTGCGCATTTATGACAATACAGTTATCGGAAAGTGCTGTACGATTTTCGCAAATACCGTAATTGGCGGCGACGGATTCGGATTTGCACCGCAGTCTGACGGTTCTTACAAGACCATCCCGCAACTTGGAAATGTCATAATTGAAGACGACGTCAGCATTGGTTCCAATACCACGATTGATTGCGCCACGATGGGCTCGACTATTATCCGTCAGGGCGTCAAAATAGATAATCTTGTTCAAATCGCACATAATGTAGAGATTGGAAAAAATACCGTAATTGCAGCGCAATCGGGAATTTCCGGCTCAACCACCGTCGGCGAACAATGTATCATCGCCGGGCAGGTAGGCGTGGTAGGGCACATTACAATAGCTAATAATACCAAAATCGGTGCCCAGAGCGGCCTGGGTAAGTCCATCAAAAAAGAAGGGCTTTCACTGTCAGGCTCGCCTGCAAGAGATCTCAACGAACATTTGCGGTCGATGGCACTCGTGAGAAGGCTCCCCGAAATGGAAGAGCGGCTGAAAGACCTGGAAAGCAAGCATGAAACTTCTGATTTTCAGGAGCCGGTCAAGCAGCCATAACTCAACGCACCTCTTAGTAGAAAAGATTTCATAATGAACGAAAAACAACAAACGATTTCCAGGTCCGTGTCTGTAACCGGGGTAGGGTTACATACAGGAGTGGTTGCAACAATGACTTTTGTCCCGGCGGCAGCTAATCACGGATATAAATTTCAGCGCATCGATTTACCCGACCAACCTATCGTAGATGCCGATGTTGATAATGTTGTAGATCTTTCGCGAGGCACGACAATCGAACAAAACGGTGCCCGGATTCATACCGTAGAACATACCCTCGCCGCGCTGGTGGGTCTTCAAATTGACAATGTCCTGATACAGCTGGACGGCCCCGAGCCGCCGATCATGGACGGAAGCTCGATCAACTTTGTGGATGCTTTGCTGGACGCGGGTATCGAGGAGCAAAATGCTTACCGCAACTATTTCGAAGTACCGGAATATGTTCATTATATCAATAAAGAAAAAGATACTGAACTCGCTGCCCTGCCGCTGTCGGATTACCGGCTGACGGTGATGGTGGATTACAATTCTACCGTAATCAGCAGTCAGCATGCTTCTTTGAATGACATTACATTGTTCAAAGACGATATCGCAAGATGCCGCACATTTGTTTTCCTGCACGAGCTGGAAATGCTTTACAAGCAGAACCTGATCAAAGGAGGCGACCTGACCAATGCCATCGTGATCGTAGATCGTGAGGTGCAGGATGGCGAGCTCGATCATCTTTCGCAGCTTTTGAATAAGCCGAAAGTGAGCGTCAACAAATCCAAAGGGATTCTGAACAATGTGGAGCTGCATTACCCCAACGAAATGGCAAGGCACAAGCTCCTTGACCTGATAGGAGACTTAGCGCTGATCGGACGTCCTATTAAAGCACAGATTCTGGCAGCCCGTCCAGGTCACGCAGCGAATGTTGCCCTGGCGAAAAAGATCAAAAAGCTGATCAAATCGGGCAAGGGTGACATTCCGCAATATGATCCGCATAAAGCGCCGGTTTTTGACATTAACCAGATCGGCCAGTTGCTGGCACACCGCTATCCCTTCCAAATGATCGACAAAATTATTGCGCTGGATGAAAACAGCGTTGTCGGTGTGAAGAATGTGACAATCAACGAGCAATTCTTCCTGGGACATTTTCCCGGAAACCCGGTGATGCCTGGCGTTTTGCAGTTGGAAGCGATGGCGCAAACCGGTGGTATCCTGGTTTTGACCAGCGTGCCTGACCCTGATAATTACTGGCCCTATCTCATCGGAATCGATGCTTGCCGTTTCAGACGCAATGTTTTCCCCGGAGATACAGTTATTTTTAAATGTGAATTCACTTCTCCTATGAAACGCGGGATTGTGAAAATGAGTGGTCGGGGATATGTGGCCGGCCAATTGGTGTGTGAAGCGGATATGATAGCAAGCCTGGTAAAGAAAAAATGACTCAATCGTTAGCATACATTCATTCTAGCGCCAAGATTGGCCAGAATGTTGAAATTGAACCCTTCGCGATGATACATGCAGATGTTGAAATTGGCGAGGGAACATGGATTGGCTCACATGCGGTCATTAATTCTGGTGCGAGGATCGGAAAAAACTGCCGGATTTTTCCCGGAGCAGTGATCTCCTCCACACCTCAGGACCTGAAATACAATAATGAATACACGCTGACCATCATCGGTGATAACACGACGATCAGGGAATATGCCACCATCAGCCGCGGTACCGAGGAACATTGGCGCACCGAGGTCGGCTCCGGCTGCCTGATCATGGCTTACGCCCACGTAGCACACGATTGCCGCGTAGGAAACAACTGTATCATTGGAAACAATGTGCAGATGGCAGGTCACGTACACGTTGGCGACTGGGCGATTGTCAGTGCGTTAAGCGCTGTGCACCAGTTTGTTAAAATCGGTCCGCATGCATTTGTTTCCGGTGCATCGCTGGTCCGCAAAGATGTTCCGCCATTTACCAAAGCAGCCCGCGAGCCTATTTCTTATGTAGGTATCAACTCCGTGGGATTGCGTCGCCGGGGATACAGCAACGAGAAAATCGTTGATATCCAGAATATCTACCGCTACATCTACATGCGCGGCCTCAACAACGCCGAAGCTTTACAAAAAATAGAACTGGAACTCCCCCCATCCAACGAAAGAGACGAAGTTGTAAACTTCATCCGCAACTCGGAACGTGGCATTATGAAAAGTCCGTTTCAAACAAACGGGACGACCGAGTCGGAGGCACAAAGCTGAAAGAAGTTAAGGGTTACTCCTTAACTTCTACCACATCCCCCACTTTTACAACCCCAAATCCCTTAGCCACCACATTCTGCCCAAACAGGATTTTGTTATTTACCTTTCGGTAAGTCGCCAGTGTTTTCAGTGGCTCCGGGGATTTTTCGGCAGTTTGGGGATTGACAGTCGTCAGGATGCATCGGGCGCAGGGTTTTAGTATTTCAAAATCCAGGTTTCCGATCGAAATCTTTTTCCATTGATCTTCTTCAAAAGGCTCGGTGCCGGTGATGACAAAATTGGGACGGAAGCGCGTCATCGTGATCGGTTCCGGGAGTTTGGCATTCAGGTCGTCGAGGGAGGCCTGGGAGATAACCAGGTAAGGATATCCATCTGCGAAACTTACATATTCATCGTTCTTGGCATATTTTGTATCCACCTGCCGCCGAGTCGATTTCGGCATCACGACCAGCCGCAAATTTTGTCCCAATTCCTTGCTTAGCCACGCGTCAGCTTCGTCGCAAACTGTTACAGCTTCCACTAAATCGTCCCAGATCGTTACCGTCACGGGATTTCTTGTAACCGGCTCGAAAGGTACCAATACATCATTTCCAGGTTCCAGCCGGTTTGAAATTTTGAGGTGACTTTCTTCCAGCGCAACATCGATCAGCGCCATTTTGGAATAAATACGCTGGGTGATGAACTTGTCATTTTCGTCAATAATCATCCAGCGGCGATCGTATTGCAATCCTCTTTCTTCCGTTTGCGCCTCGCTGAGCCGGATTCCGCCCAGGGATTTTACCGGATATATCCAGATTTCTGAAAGGTACATTGTCATGTTGCTTTGCTTATTCAATGGTTATTTTTCTGATCCGGTTATTAAAAGAATCGGTCACAAACAGTTTGCCCGCAGTGTCGAATGTGCTGCCTTGCGGATAGTAAAATTTCGCCTCCGCACCGGGGCCTTCTGCATAGCCCGCTGTTCCTGGCTGGCCTGCGAGTGTAGTCACAAATCCGTCGGGGTAAATCAGCCGGATGCAATGATTGTACAAATCAGCCACATATAAGTTGCCGACTTTGTCAATCTGTACATTACTTGGCTGGTTGAACATGGCCTCTTTGGCGGTACCGTCTTTGAATCCATTTTGTTCCGGCTTGCCTGCAAATGTGGTCACAGTTCCATCAGAAGTGATTTTTCGGATGCAGTGATTGTGCTTGTCCGCAACAAAAATATTCCCCTGGTCATCGAATGTCAGGTGCGCCGGGAAATAGAATTTCGCTTCCCGCAACTTACCGTCGGCAAAGCCGGGCGTGCTCCCTGCAAAGGTGGTTACCTGTCCCTCCGGCGATATTTTTCGTATTAAACCATTTTCCGTGTCACAAATCCAGAGCGTCCCGGCCTGGTCCAGTTTAACGCCATAAGGTTTTTTGAATGTCGCTGTTTTGACATTTCCGTCCGCAGAACCTTCCTTGTCTGGTCCGCCCGCGATGGTCGTCAATGTTCCGTCGGGCGTAACTTTCCGGATCGCATTGTTCTGATGATCCGCGATGTAGATGGTTCCGTCAGGTCCGAGATCGATGCCGATCGGAAATTTCATCAGCGCCTTATCGCCCTTTCCATCCTGAAAACCGGAATGCGGCGTGCCGGCGATAGTCGTCACCGTACCGTCCGAAGCAATTTTTCGAACCAGGCAATTTCCCTGGTCCGTCAGATAAAAGTTTTGTTTTGAATCAAAAATAATCTTGTAAGGCCCTTCAAATTTCACGGCATCCGGCGCGCCATCGGCAAAGCCTTTTTGCCCGCCGGTGAAGTAGCTTACCGTGGCTTTATAGGTATATCTGAATTTTTCAGTAGATGTAAATTCTTTTCCGTTAACCGATAAAACCAACGCGCCAAACCCACATTTGTCAGGAACCGTAGCCGTGATTTCAGTGTCCTTGACTGACTTGATTTCAGCAGATAAACCATTAATTTTTAAAGAAATGTCACTGACAGAATTTCCAAAATTACCTCCCCGGATCGTGATCAATGTTCCTTTCGGGCCGTTGACAGGCGCAAAATTTGCCAGTGTAGTGATCGGGTCGGGGCCGGTGATGGGGCCGGATTTTTCTTTGCAGGACAAAAAAATAACCGACGCGATGAATGTGTATAATGTTAAAAAACGTCTCATCGGTTCACAAAGATTCTGGTCGTCATTTGCTGGGAATTTAGCTCGGCTTTGAGTACATAAATGCCGCTGTGCAGCGCCGAAATGTCGATTTCTGCTTGTCCGTCTGGCGCGGGTTTACTCTCATTAATTAATGTTCTTCCTGAAATATCCGTCACAGAAAGAGCCACGGCCTGTGATTTGAAAGGCAGCTCGACGATCATTTTGTCCGCGCCGGGATTCGGATAAGCTTTGAATTTTCCTTTTGCCGAAGGCGATATCGCTGTGACGATGGCATGTTTCGGAAATGTCAGCTCCCAGATCTGCCCCTGACCTTCCAGTACATATAGCTTATTGTCAACGATTTTCGCATCCGTTGGGTTTTTGAAATGATTAGCAATCAAATGCGCATTCAAGGTGTAATCGTCTCCCGCCGTATTCTTTTTTAAATCCAGCATTAACAAGTCCTGGCTCGGATCATTCATCGGCCCGTAAGATTCCGAACCTTCCTGGTAGCTCAGCACAAAACCTTTCCCGGTATATGCCCCGCCAAACTCGGATTTGTTATCAAAAACCAACCCCAGCGGAGAGCGGTGACCTGTGAATGTACTTACCGCTTTTCCCTGGTCACTGGCATCCATCACATTGCCGGTCGCAGGATCGCGATATTTATCAGCATCGGGCCCGGCGTTTTGGATCGGTTTGCGGAATGTCAGGGTTTTAGGTTTTTGAGGATAATTTTTATCGTCGTGAAAAGCCCCGATCTGGTAGCTGGTGTAGGCGTGGTTGAGCAATTTATCCGCTTCGGCATTATAACCGGTAAACTGCATTGGTGTGTCATTTCCGCCCATTTCCCACGGAAAACCATAATGTGCGCCCGACCTGATCCAATTCATTTCCTCGGGATCGTCGCGGTCGCCAGAATTTTCGACGCTGAACAAATCACCGTTTGCCGCAAACGCCAGACTAAATGCATTTCTCACGCCCCGCACATAAATGTAGGGCGCCAGCGCGGCGGAGTCATTGGGCAATGCCAAGTTTTCCGCGTTGGCGGGCAGCTTGAAAATGCAGCTCGTCAAAGCAATTTCGCGCAAATTGGGATAGCGGCCCTCATTATCTTTTACTTCTCCGTGATCCGTCCGGGAGCCGCTGGCGATGAACATATCTTTGCCATCAGGCGAGAAACAAATCGCGCTGAATGCGTGGTCAAATAATGTTTTAGAGGAAGCATGCTCGGCGGTTTTGAAAATTTCCGTCCAGACTAATTTACCGGACGAAATCTTGGACTTTACTGCTTTTCCGTAACCCGATACGCCCTGCTGAATTACCACATTACCCACCAGGAAAATGCTGCCGTCGTGCACGGCAAGACCTTGTAAATAATTGATCTGATGGTCTTCCGCACCTGAAATTCTTTGCAGTGCGTAGCTTCCACCAGCTCCGGGTACTAAATGAAAAAGGTCACCATTCCAGGCTATCGTATAAAAAGATTTATCCGAAGGATCGTAAACAATCCGGGTCTGAGTGTCAGTGTTATCGATTTTGAAAAAAGGTCGGACGGAAATGTCATCTCGTAAAGTTTTCGGCGTCTGGCCTTTGACAGTCAGAATGTTGGCGGTTAACAATACAATGATTACTAAACAAAAGGAAATGTGTTTCATACATTGTCGGTTAAGGGTTTTTTAAAACTCCATTCTTGCCAGCGGGCTTACGGTCTGGTCGGTGAAATCGTCGGCCAGGAATTTGTAATGTGCCGCCATCGCGATCATGGCCGCATTGTCGGTGCAATATTCAAATGCGGGGATGTACACTTTCCAGCCCAGTTTTTCGCCCAGTTCGAGCAGTGATTTGCGTAGCCCGGAATTCGCCGAAACGCCACCGGCAATCGCAATTTCTTTGATACCTGTCTCCCTCGCCGCTTTTTTTTGTTTTTTCAACAAAATATCAATCAATGTATACTGAATGCTGGCGCAGATATCATGCAGATTCTCCGAGATAAATGCCGGATTTTCGCGCACCTGTTTTTGCAAAAAATATAAAAAGGAAGTCTTGATCCCACTAAAAGAGAAATCCAGCCCAGGCATTTCAGGCAGTGGAAAAGGGTAGGTGAGCGGGTTACCCAGTGCAGCATATTTATCGATCAGCGGGCCGCCGGGGTAGGGCAGGTTAAGCAGTTTGGCGGTTTTGTCAAAAGCCTCGCCCACAGCGTCATCCCGTGTTTCGCCGATAATCTGCATATCGAGCGGGCCTGAAACTTTTACAATTTGCGTATGCCCGCCGCTGACGGTCAGACAAAGGAAAGGGAATTCCGGTTTTGGGTCGTCGATGAAATGTGCCAGCACGTGCGCCTGCATATGGTTCACTTCAATCAGCGGAATGTCCAGCCCCAGCGCCATCGATTTGGCGAAGGAAGTACCTACCAGCAACGCGCCCAGCAAACCGGGTCCTTTGGTGAAAGCAATGGCATCCAGGTCTTTTTTTGCTACTTTTGCATCCATCAATGCTTTATCCACGACCGGCAGAATGTGCTGCTGGTGCGCGCGCGAGGCAAGCTCGGGGACAACACCGCCGTATTGGGTATGAATGAGTTGTGTAGCGACAACATTCGAGCCGATTTCCCCGTTTATGATTACGGCTGCGGAGGTTTCGTCACAAGAAGATTCAATGGCGAGAATATTCATATCTCGCGAAATTAAGCATTAACAATAAGATAAGCAGTATCCCCCTGCGAAGCTGTATATGTTAAGATTCCTGAAGGCGTTTGGTAATGGTCTGGTCGTAGCAATCATCTTTGCGCTCATCGCGCTGGGCATCGCCACCATCGCACTTCAGCTTCCCTCTGTCCAGACCTGGGCCGTAAAAGAAGTCACCGCTTCCGTCTCGGAAAAGCTCGGTTACCCGATTTCAATCGAAAGAGTCAATATCAAGTGGTTTGATGTGGTTTCGCTGGAAGGGATTTCGGTGAAGGATACCGCTCAGAAAGATATGATCGACGTCGGGCGGATCGATGTGAACCTCAATGTCAGCAACATTTACGAAAACTCGGCGAAGGAAATTTTCCTCGACGAGGTGATGGTTTTCCAGCCCGATGTGCAACTTTCCATCATTCCCAGCTCCGGCTCGCTGAACATTGACGGCTTCATCGAGCGCATCAATGAGCTGACTGCCCCGAAAGTGCCGCGCCCGAAAAATGCGCCGGAGAATAATACCCCATTTATTATCGGAAAATCCAGGGTGGTCGACGGCCGGTTCAGCTACGACGATCCGCGACAAACCAGGGACCGGGGCGCCCGCGTTTTCGATTACTCGCATTTCAAGCTCGACCATTTGTATGGAGAACTGAAAAATTTCCTTGTGCAGGGCGATACCATTTCTTTTTTGGCCAACAACCTGACGACCATCGACCGGCAGACGGGACTGGAAATGCATGATCTGGACACGAAGTTTTTATTCTGTCAAAAAAAGATGGAATTGAAAGAGCTGGACGCGCGTATCGGACATTCGCGACTGCGAGAGGAAATTATTTTTTTCTATAACCGCTCCGGCGAGCTGGGTGATTTTAATCATAAAATAAAGCTTAAAGGGCATTTGGTCAACAGTCACGTCGATTCGCGCGATTTGGGCTTGTTTTCCAGTTATATCGACCGGTTGCATGAAAGCTGGGATATTTCCGGGGATTTTAATGGAAAGGTCGACGACTTCATGCTTTCAGGTACCGATCTGCGATTTGGAAAAAATAGCAGGCTGATCGGCGATCTGGGCTTCAAAGGTTTGCCCCAAATCGAGGGCGTGCTGATGGATATCCGGCTGTCGCTTTCGAAAGTCGATCCCGATGACATTGTGCAATATTATCCGGAGTGGGATATGTACCCGACGCTGGAAAAGTTTGGCATGACGCTGCTCGACGGCACATTCAAAGGAACATTGGAGGACTTCGCGGTGAATGCTTCGGCGTCGTCACAAATGGGCGAAGTGGCCGGAGACCTGGTTTTTCACATTGCCGATCAGAAAACGACGACTTATTCCGGGCAAATTAAGACCTCAGAATTTGAGCTGGGTAAGCTGCTCGACGAGGAAGAAACTTGGCAGAAACTCGATTTTGACGGAAAAATTTATGGAAAGGGCCTCGAACTGAAATTTGCGTCCACAGACCTGAATGCGGTAGTGGGAAAAGTGGGTTTCAAACATTACGATTACCGGAACCTCCGCCTGCGGGGAAATCTTCAAAATCAATATTTCAACGGAAATGTCAGCGCAAAGGATAGCAACCTGATCGTCAATGTGGAGGGTGAATTTGACCTGTCCGGCGCACAGAATGCATTCAACATTCAGGGTTTGGTTGAAAAGGCAAACCTGGAGGAACTGGGTTTTGCAAAAGACCCGATCACCCTGCGTACCCAGCTGAATGTGAATGTCACGGGAAATACGATCGACGAGCTGACCGGTGACGCCAAGCTGCTGAATACGTATTTGTTGATGACCAATAAGGAGCGCAACCTGGTCATCGATACACTCGTGTTTTCTTCGCGCCAGCAAAGTGAAAAGCGTGTCTTGCAACTGGAAAGCGAGTTTTTGTCCGCAAAAATGTCGGGTAACTTCCTGCCGACGCAGGCCTGGAAGGATGTGAGCCAGGTGATGGACGAGTACATGCTTTACTTTTTTGAAAATGAAGCCAATCGTGAGCAGTATTATGCCAAAAAGCCTATTCAGCAGGTAAATAACCGCTACCAGATTGATTATGAGGTAGAATCACGCAATTTGTCGCGGTTTCTGGCATTCCTGAGTCCGGATATTTATGTTTCAAAAGGTGCGAGGGCGGAAGGTGTTTTTAAAATGGATAACACCGCCATCCTGACATTGAATGCGGCTTCCGACACGGTGCGCTATGGTACCAATAACTTTTATAACTCTGAGGTAGACGTCACTACTTCCAAATTTGTGAACAGTGCCGAGGTACTTGCTTCGGCGCTGGTGACTTCCGACAAGCAGCAGATCAGCAGCCTGGTACCCACCGAAAAATTGGAAATGGAAGGTACCTGGGACGTGGACCACATTGATTTTAACGGGGAAATCCACCAGATCAAAAGTACCAACCGTGCCAACCTGGCGGGCGAGATACGCTTCCTCGCCGCGGGACTGGATATCAGTTTCCAGGATTCTAAAATGTACCTGCTCGACGAAGAATGGTCGGTGCCGAAAGAAAGTTTGATTTCGATTGAAGGTACCAACATTAATATGTCGAATGTTGGGTTAATCAGCGGCAAGCAACGTATTTTCCTGGCGGGCATGATCTCCGAAAATCCGGAAAGGAGCCTGACGCTGAATATCAGAAACTTCAAGCTGGGAAGTTTGAACCCGGTTTTCAACACACAGCTGGCGGGTATCATGGACGGTACCGCGCGGATGAAAGATGTGTACAACAGTGTCGTGCTGGATGCGAGTTTTAATGTGGAAAGTCTGGGCTACGGTCAGTATGAATTCGGGAATCTCTCTGGCAGCGCGGATTGGGACCAGGTGGTGAGCGAGCTGGAAATTGATGCGCAGTTGAGTAAGAATGCGCGCCGGGTTTTCAATCTGGTCGGTTCTTATCGTCCCAAGCTGACTTCCAACACATTAAATCTCAAAGCGATTTTCAACCAGATCGACTTTAAAGCGTTGGAGCCTTTTGCCGAGGGTTTGGTTTCGGACGTCGGCGGCGTGGCGCAGGGGACGGTTTTGATCAAAGGGGTGGTGAATGCACCCGTGCTGGAAGGTTCGCTGATGGTAGAAAAAGGGCGGATGAAGTTCGATTACCTGCAATCGGTTTTCACATTTAATGATAAAATCAATTTTACCGAAAGTGAAATTACCGTCAACAACATTCTGCTGACCGATACAGACGGAAATTCGGCCACTTTGCGCGGCGGGGTTTTTCATGATGGTTTTAAATATTTTTCACTCGGCTTCAATGCGGACCTCCGCAATTTTAAGATCCTGAACACGTCGACGCGGGATAATGATATGTTTTACGGCACGGCTTACGTAACCGGCCCGGTAGCGGTTTTTGGCCCGATCGATAACCTTAACATTGAAGCGAATGTGACGAGTAACAAAGGCACGAAAATCCACATTCCGCTCGACGGCGCTACCGAAGTGACGACGCAGGACTATATCCAGTTTGTGAGCAAAATGCCCAAACTCGACAGTACGACCAACAATGTGCCCGATTCTATCAGCCGCGAGCAGGTGGCTGGCGGTATCAAAATGGATTTCAATTTCAACCTGACGCCGGATGCAACCTGCGAGATTATCTTCGACCGGCAGACGGGCGACATTATCCGCGGAAATGGTACGGGGCGGCTCAACCTGAACATTGATACCCAGGGCGATTTCACCATGGCGGGTACTTACGAAATTGAGCGCGGAGATTACAATTTTACTTTGCAGAATGTCATCAACAAGAAATTCAACATTAAACCCGGCAGCCGTATCATCTGGTCGGGCGATCCTTATGGGGCGCAGCTGGATGTGAAGGCGGGTTACACCCAGATGGTTTCGCTGGCGGGTGTGCTGCCTACAACGAGTTCGAGCTCGGCGGGTACCGGAAATGATGCCTTGTCGAGAAGGTACCCGGTGGAAGTGACGATCGGGCTGTCGGACAGGCTTATGGCGCCGACGATTAAGTATGACCTTAAAATCCTGGATAATCCCTCCTTGAATGCATACCGCGGGCAGCTGGAAGCATTTCAGAATAAACTCAAATCCGACGAGCAGGAACTCAGCCGGCAGGTAAGTAGCTTGCTGGTCGTAAGCCAGTTATTGCCCGAAGCCAGTCTCGCGACGGTCGGCAGCCAGAATTTCCTGGGCAGCAGCATTACTGAGCTGGTATCCAACCAAATCAGCCGCTGGGCGTCGGGGATCAACGAAAACCTGGAAGTAGGGGTTTCGGGACTTTCTTTGGACCAGAATGCTTTGAATAATTTACAGTTAAGATTTTCCTACCGCTTTTTAAATGATCGTTTCAGGGTAACCCGTGACGGACGTTTTACTTCCGGCGCGCAAAGCCAGACCGGTGCAGTAGCTTATAGTGCAGCGAGTTTGCTGGGAGAATGGACTTTGGAATACTGGCTCAACCGGAGCGGCTCAGTGAAAGTGAAAGCTTATAACCGCAACATTCAGAACAGCTTTTACCTGAATAATGCCGTGACGACCGGCGGCGTAAGCATGCAGTTTACCCACAGCTTCAACCGCCTTTCCCCACCGCCGAAGCCGGAAGTGAAAATCCCGTACATTATCCCGAATGATTCCACGCGGCAGGATACGACGGGCAAAAAAATGATTTCGGAGAAGAATTCCGGCCGCTAGGCATATTATTCGCCTCGGTAGCGCACGGCCAGCCCGCTCAGCATATAGCCCTCTTTTTTAACGGTCGTGTAATATTTGTACTTCACATTGATGAGTGCATCTGCTCCGATCTTCTGCGCCTTCATGACCAGTCGGGCGGTCAGTAACTCCTTGGTTTTGGCATCATTACCACGCTGCATCATGCGTTTGTCGGAAGTTTGCTCAGCCGTGAGCGAATCCTCGCTGCTGATCTCGATCACCCCGATCTCGGAATACGGCCTTTCCAGCAGCGCGTTATCATATAGTACTTCAATCGGATATTTTGTACCTGTCGAAATCGGGATGCCGCTGGCGCAGTTCAGGAGAAAACAAGCGGCCGTAAAAATCGAAAGCCGGGCAAAAAAGCGTGTCAGCGTGGTGGATTTCAATGTGGGTGTCTGGGAATGCGTAGTCATAAGTTTATCAAAAAACGGCGGGAATAAAGATAGTTTGTTTGCTTCAATACATACCAAAAGCCGGTTTATGTTGCATTAACTTTCCCATACCATTTATCATGAAGTCATTGTGAAATGTAAGATTGTATCCTATTTTAACAGTTTACACCTAATCCAGATAATTAAGATGGTCATGAAATCTAAAAAGAATGGCTTGTTGGGGCTGCTGCTGGCGGCTGCGCTGACTGGCCCAGCGGTGGCACAGCTACCCAAAGGCGTCACAAAGCAAGCTTCCGTGGAGGGAATCACGGAATACACCCTCGATAATGGGTTAAAAGTGCTGATGTTCCCGGACCCTTCCAAACCCACCATTACTGTCAATATGACCTACCTAGTGGGGTCGCGGCATGAAGGTTACGGAGAAACCGGGATGGCGCATTTGCTTGAACACCTTGTGTTCAAAGGCAGCCCTAAACATACAAACATTCCGCAGGAACTGACCGAGCACGGAGCCCGCCCGAACGGTTCGACCTGGTACGACCGGACCAATTATTTCGAAACATTTTCGGCTACGGAAGAAAATTTAAAATGGGCGCTGGACCTGGAATCCGACCGGATGGTAAATTCTTTCATTGCCAAGAAAGATCTTGACAGTGAGTTCAGTGTGGTACGAAATGAGTTCGAATCTGGTGAAAACGATCCTTTTGGCGTATTGATGGAGCGCGTCATTTCCGGGGCTTACCTGTGGCATAACTACGGTAAATCAACAATCGGGAACCGCTCTGACATTGAAAGAGTACCTATCGAAAATTTACAGGCATTTTATAAAAGATTTTACCAGCCCGACAATGCGGTACTGACGGTTGCAGGGAAAATTGACGAAGCTAAAACGTTGGCGATGGTCAATGAGTATTTTGGTAAAATCGCGAAACCGACGCGCATGCTTCCCAAATCCTATACCGCAGAACCTACTCAGGACGGCGAGCGGTTTGTTGAATTAAAAAGGACGGGCGATGTGCAGATGGTGCAGGCTGTATACCACATCATGCCTGGCTCACACCCTGACTATCCCGCTATGGAAGTGCTGACGGAAGTTTTAAGCACCGAGCCTAATGGTAAGCTTTACAAAAATCTTGTTGAAACGAAAAAAGCATCTTCTGTTTTTGGCGGAAGCTTTCAGCTGTATGACCCTGGCTTTGTGCTGTTTGGAACGGAGGTATTGAAAGAAAAATCGCTGGATGAAGCCAAAAAAGCATTCACGGCTACATTGGATTCGGCTGCGATCCTGAAACCGTCGGCGGAGGATGTGGAGCGCGCGAAGACGACCATACTAAAAAACTGGGACCTGGAATTCCGGAATTCGGAGAGGGTAGGGTTAAGCGTCAGTGAGTCCATCGCTACCGGTGACTGGCGGCTGGCGTTTCTTTTCAGGGATAATATCCGGAAGGTGAAGCCGGAAGATGTTTTCCGCGTGGCGCAGCAGTATTTCAAACCGTCTAACCGGACCGTCGGTACATTCGTGCCCGAGGCGAACCCCGTTCGTGCCGAAATTCCGGAGGCGCCGAATGTGGCCGATCTTGTGAAGAATTACAAAGGCGAAGCTGTGGTAGCGGAAGGAGAGGCATTTGACCCTTCTCCGGCAAACATTGAAACTCGCACCACCCGCACCGAAAAGCCCAATACCATTGAACTGGCCTTGCTCCCCAAAACAACACGTGGCAATGTAGTTTCAGCCAGGATCACTTTACGCTACGGTGATTTGAAAAGCCTGGAAAATAAAGCGACGGTTTCTGACCTGACCGGCTCCATGCTGGATAAGGGTACCAAAACCAAGTCCCGCCAGCAGGTGAAAGATGAGTTTGATAAGCTGAAAGCACGTGTGAATTTTTTCGGGGCCAATAACCAGGCTGGTGCCAGCATTGAAACGACCAAAGAAAACCTGCCTGCGGTATTGAAGCTGGTAGCGGAAGTTTTGAAAACCCCTGCATTTGATGAAAACGAATTTGAAAAACTAAAACAGGAAGAGCTGGCGGGTATCGAATCACAGCGCAGCGAGCCGCAGATGATCGCATTCAACCAATATCGCCGCATTGCAACACCTTATCCAAAAAGCGATATCCGGTATGTGGGTACATTTGACGAGGATGTGGAAAGCATTAAAGCGACAACCATCGACCAGATCCGCCAGTTTCACAAGGATTTTTACGGAGCCAACAATGCTTCGGCAACGGTGGTAGGGGATTTCGATAAAGCAGCAGTGACAAAAATCCTTACGGACGAATTCGGCTCGTGGAAGAGCACCAAACCTTTTACCCGCATTGCCTCGCCATACATTCCTGTAAAAGCGGAGAACCAGTCGATTGAAGCGCCGGATAAGGCCAATGCCATGTTTGTAGCCGGTATGGGCATGCCTTTGCAAGATACCGACCCAGATTATCCCGCATTGATTATGGGTAACTATATGCTGGGCGGAGGATTTCTGAACTCACGCCTGGCAACGCGCATCCGCCAGAAAGAAGGGGTAAGTTACAGCGTAGGATCGCAGTTTTCGGCGAGCTCCCTGGACAAGAGCGGAACATTTATGTCGTACGCCATCTATGCGCCTGAAAATGCTGCAAAACTGGAAGCGGCATTTAAAGAGGAGATTGACAAGGCTTTGAAAGAAGGTTTTACGGCAGAAGAATTAAAGGCTGCGAAGTCAGGTTACCTGCAATCGCGGCAGGTTTCACGCTCACAGGATGCAGCATTGACGACGACTTTGACCAATAACCTTTACCTCAACCGTACCATGCAGTGGGATGCGGATTTTGAGAAAAAGATCGAAGCGCTGACGCCGGAGCAGATCAAGGCAGCATTTAACAAATACATTGATTACAACAAGCTGGTGATCGTGAAGGCAGGTGATTTTGCCAAATCCAAAAAAGGCGCACCGGAAGCTGGTGCCCCTGCGCAGATCGGCGGTAGTCAGAAAAAGTAAAATAGGAGTAGTATAACCGCGGAGAACCGGCTGCAATTTGCACGCCGGTTTTCTGCTTTACAACCGGCACATACCTATCTTTGCCGGACAGTCGAAGTTCACTTTTACCATTTTTTCCACCACAACCTGATGAAACTGGTATACCGTTTTTCATTAAAAATCCTTGTCTTTCTGCTGGTTATCCATACGTCGGCATTCGCACAGACGAAGGCAAAACCAGCCGCAGCACCTTCCAAACTAGCCCGGCCAAAACTCGTTGTAGGTATCGTGGTAGACCAGATGCGCTATGATTATCTCTACCGATATTATGACAAATACAAAGAAGGTGGCCTGAAAAGGCTGATGAACGAGGGTTTCAACTGCCGGAACAACCATTATCATTACGCATTGACGGTGACAGCTGCGGGACATTCGGCGGTGTACACCGGATCGATGCCGGGCATTAATGGCATCATCGGAAATGAATGGTATGATAAAGCGACCGGTCAGACAGTTTATTGCACGGATGATAATACCGTGGCGACTGTCGGTAGCAGCAATGTTACGGTAGGCAAAATGTCGCCCAGGAATTTGCTGGTGAGCACGGTGACGGACCAGCTGCGGATTGCCACCAATTTTAGATCCAAGACAATCGGCGTGGCGATCAAAGACCGGGCTTCGATTTTGCCGGCGGGGCATGCAGCTTCCGGTGCGTATTGGTTTGATTCCAAAACCGGGAATTTTGTGACGAGTACCTATTATATGGAGTCGCTGCCTGCCTGGGTGACGGCTTATAATGATAAAAAAATGCCTGCGGAATATATGCGCCGCGGCTGGAACCTGGGCGCGCCGATGGAGCAGTATACCCAAAGTACCAAGGACGATGTAGCGTGGGAAGGAACATTGTCGGGTGCGGCCAAGCCGGTTTTTCCGCATGAACTGATCGGTACCGCCTCGGATGCATTCGGCGTGATGACGACCTCTCCCTGGGGAAATACGATGACAAAAGAAATGGCGATTGCGGCGATCAAAGGGGAGAATTTGGGAAAAGGCACTGATACCGATTTTCTGGCCGTCAGTTTTTCGTCGCCGGACCGGATCGGGCACATGTTTGGGCCAAATTCCATAGAGCAGGAAGATAACTATGTGAAGCTGGACGCGGAATTTGCTGATTTGCTCAACTTCCTCGATAGCTGGTCGGGCAAAGGAAGCTACACAGTTTTCCTGACTGCGGATCATGGTGCGATGGATGTTCCTGCTTTTTGGCAAGATCATAAATTACCGGCAGGCCTGATGAGCGCAACTGAATTGACGCGCGTCGCAGTAAAAGCTTTGAATGATACTTATGGGGAAGCCAAATACATTTCGGCCATCGAAAACTATCAGCTGTATTTTGACAAAGCCATTTTAAAAGAGAAAAAAATCAATGTGGCCGACGCTTTCCAGGTGGTACGCGAGGCATTGCTTCCGATGGACGGAGTGGCGGATGTGATCAACCTGAAAGATATGGGCCGCGCACCTTTGAATACGTACCAGCTGGAACTTTACAAAAACAATGTGAATGCCAAAAGAAGTGGTGATTTGCAGATTGTGGTGCAGCCCGGCTGGTTTGCAGCCACTTACAAAACGGGTACCGACCACGGGACACCCTATAACTACGATACCCACGTGCCTTTTCTGCTGTACGGCTGGGGCGTAAACAAAGGGGAAACATTGCGCCGCACAACAATCGCGGACATTGCACCTACCATTTCGGCACTGTTGCACATTCTTCCCCCGAGCGGCAATGTTGGAAATCCAGTTGAAGAAGCATTAAAAAAATAAAATCCCTGAACCTGTGAAAAAATTGAATCTATGGGCTCTGACGCTGCTGATCTCGCTTTCGGCTACTGCCCAGAATGCCAAGAATGTTACTGCGAAATCATCTGCATTAGCCCGCCCCAAGCTGGTAGTCGGCATTATTGTGGACCAAATGCGCTACGATTATTTGTACCGCTACTACGATCTTTATACGGAAGGCGGTTTTAAAAGAATGATGAATGAAGGTTTCAACTGCCGGAACAATCATTATCCCTATGCTTTGACTGTTACCGGCCCTGGGCATGCGACGGTTTATACCGGCTCGGTTCCCGCGGTGCACGGTATTGTTGGGAATGAGTGGTATGACCAGTTTTCAAAAAAAGTAATTTATTGCGCCGAAGACAGTACGGTGAAAACAGTGGGCAGTACCAATGCAAGTGTAGGGAAAATGTCGCCTAAAAATATGCTGACGAGCACTGTGACGGACCAGCTGCGGATTGCTACCAATTTCAGATCTAAAACAATTGGTGTAGCGATCAAGGACAGAGGTTCGATTTTACCGGCCGGCCACGCGGCCAATGCTGCTTACTGGTTTGATTCTAAAACCGGTAACTGGGTGACAAGTACCTATTATATGGAAGACCTGCCGCAGTGGCTGAAAGATTATAATGCGAAAAAAATGCCTGCGAATTATCTGACGAAAGGTTGGCAATTACTGCTGCCTGCGGATAAGTACATCCAAAGTTCGGCTGATGACGTGGCTTGGGAGGGACTGATTTCGGGTTCCAAAAAACCGGTGTTCCCTTATGAACTGGCCGGCACGGCGGGTGATCCTTTCAGCGTCGTGTTGGATACGCCCTGGGGTAACACCATCACAAAAGAAATTGCGATTGAGGCGATTAAAGGTGAAAAAATGGGCAAAGGAACCGATACGGATTTTCTGGCGATCAGCTTTTCCTCGCCTGACAGGATTGGTCACCGGGCTGGACCGAATGCCATCGAGCAGCAGGATGATTTTCTGAGACTTGATCGTGAGTTTGCCGACTTGTTTAATTTCCTCGATAGCTGGGTAGGGAAGGGAGAGTATACCGTTTTTCTTTCTGCCGATCATGGTGTGATGGATGTACCGGGTTTTGCACAGTCGCATAAATTACCCGCGGGATTGATCAGCGGAAGACAACTTCAAGCGACTATTTCCACAGCATTGGACGAGACTTTTGGAAAGGATAAATACATGATACAGTCTGAAAATAACCAGATTTATCTCGATCACGCTTTGTTGAAAAAGAAGAACATTACCGTCGCTGCGATTACGGAAGTGGTGAAAGATGCAGCATTGACGATCCCAGGCGTCGCGGATGTGCTGAACCTGACGGATATGGGCAAGGCGCCGCTGAATACGTATCAGTTGGAGTTGTATAAAAACAATGTGAATGCAAAACGCAGCGGTGATATCCAGATCATTTCGCAGCCGGGCTGGTTTTACGGAACTGCTACCGGCACTTCCCATGGCACACCTTATAACTATGATACGCAGGTGCCTTTTGTCATGTTTGGCTGGGGAATCAAAAAAGGCGAAACTTTGCGGAGAACTTCGGTATCGGACATTGCGCCGACGATTGCGTCACTGCTGCACATTCTGCCAGGGAGCGGCAATGTAGGAAACGCGGTAGAAGAAGCGCTGAAAAAGTAATTTTAATTTGAATGTGGCAGACGGGATAATCAGGACTCTTCAACAGTCAGGATGATCCCGTCTGTTTTTGTAATCACCACTTTGCTGCCGGCCGAGATCGAGCTGTGGTTGAAGGAAACCGCCTTCCACTCGGCGCCGCGGTAGTAAATTTTCCCTTCGCCATTGTTGGGGATGTCTTTGATGACCAATGCTGTTTCACCAATAAATTCATTGTATTCCGAGCTCGGGCTTTTGCTGAGGAGCATACGCACATTCTTTCTGAAAACCATCAAAGAAATGAGTGAAATGGCCGAAAATGCGAGTATCTGCGCTTCGGTGCTGGGCAGCAGGCCCACGGTCGTGAGCAGGGAGGTAAGTAATGCGCCGGCTGCAAAAAATACGAAAACCAGTAAGACGCTCGCCAGTTCCGCCAGCAGCATGATCAGCCCGACAATCAGCCAAATTTGCGGTAAGGTCAGTTCCATGCTATTTTTTCGGTTCGGATTTAACAACTGTCAATGCGGTGGCGATCAGCGATCCCATATCTGCGAGGTTTGCCGGGAGTATCAATGTGTTCCCGGCCTTGGCGAGCTTCCCGAATTGTTCTACATAATTTTCGGCCACTTTCAACTGGACGGCTTCCGATCCGCCCTCGGTCTGGATCGCCAGCGCTACAAGCCGGATACTATCCGCAGTAGCCTCAGCCACAGAGCGTAAGGCTGCGGCCTCACCTTCGGCTTCGTTGATTTGTCTTAACCTTAAACCTTCCGATTCGAGCACCACTTTCTGTTTTTGGCCTTCCGCGACATTGATCGCCGCCTGCTTCTCACCGTCCGATTGGAGGATCACCGCCCGGCGCTCGCGCTCAGCCTGCATTTGTTTTTCCATCGCATTTAATACGCTTTGCGGCGGGGTAATGTTCTTGATCTCATACCGAAGCACTTTCACGCCCCAACCAATTGCCGCTTCGTCGATGGATTCTACTACCGCGCGGTTGATGGTCATTCTTTCTTCAAATGTTTTATCCAAATCTAATTTCCCGATCTCGCTTCTCATGGTAGTTTGCGCAAGCTGGATTACCGCGAATGTATAGTCAGAAATGCCATAGGCGGCTTTTTTAGGATCGATTACCTGGATAAAAATCACGCCATCCATGCGCACCTGCACATTGTCGCGGGTGATACAGATCTGCTCTGGAATGTCGATGGCGGATTCTT
The DNA here is from genome assembly GCF_005860805.1 of Dyadobacter luticola. Taxonomy (GTDB): domain Bacteria; phylum Bacteroidota; class Bacteroidia; order Cytophagales; family Spirosomataceae; genus Dyadobacter; species Dyadobacter luticola. The sequence goes on from NZ_VCEJ01000005.1 coordinate 361,688, forward strand.
TGAGGGTGTATTTATATGCAATCCGGTCGAAGAAAGGAATGATGAAATTGATACCGGGCTGCAAAACGGCATAGAACTTGCCGAGTCTTTCGAGAATATAGGCGGTTTGCTGCGGAACGACCTTGACGGTCATCAGGATCGTGAGTACGACGAGTACGAGCAGAACAATAAAAGGGGTCATTTCAAGTCAGGTTGGGTATATCGCGAATGTAGCCATATACTTTTTGGCCTGCAATGCTTCTTTTATCAAAGAGACAGAAACTTGCTCGCCGGTTTTTACCCCGGATAGGTGGTTTCTGAAATATTAATCTTTCAATATTTCTTTTGATATTACCACTTTCTGAATCTCGCTCGTGCCTTCCCCAATCGTACAAAGCTTACTGTCCCGGTAGAATTTTTCGACCGGATAATCTTTTACAAAACCATATCCGCCAAAGATCTGCACGGCTTCATTTGCCACCCGCACAGCCGTTTCGGATGCATGGTATTTGGCCGCGGCACTCGCCAGCGTTACTTTTTCTTTTTTGTCTTTCAATGCTGCGGCATGAAATGTCAGCAGCATCGAAGCCTGAATGTCGGTATACATGTCCGCCAGCTTGAAGGCGATGGCCTGAAAATCGCAGATCGCTTTTCCGAACTGTCTACGCTCTTTGGAATAAGATAATGCGGCCTCATACGCGCCCAGGGCAGTTCCTACGCTCAGCGCCGCGATGGAAATCCGGCCGCCATCCAGCACTTTTAATGATTGGATAAAACCGTCGCCGATTTCGCCGATACGCTGGCTGTCGGGAATGCGGCAATCCTGGAAAATGAGCTCAACGGTTTCGGACGCGCGCATGCCCAGCTTATCTTCTTTTCTTCCCGAAGTATAGCCCGGCGTACCCTGCTCGATGATAAATGCTGTAGCCCCGTGTTTATCGCCAGGCTCACCGGTACGTGTGATCAAGACGGTCACGTCACCACTTTTTCCGTTGGTGATAAAGTTCTTGGAACCGTTGATGATCCAATCGTCGCCGTCTCTGACAGCAGTCGTGCGCATATTGCCTGCGTCCGATCCGGTGTAGGGTTCGGTCAGTCCCCAGGCACCTACAAACTGGCCGGTTGCAAGTTTGGGCAGGTATTTTTGTTTCTGTTCCTGGCTACCGAACATGCATATATGATTGGTACATAAAGAGTTATGCGCTGCCATGGACAATCCTACGGAAGGATCAACCTTCGAGAGCTCGATGATCGCGGTGACATATTCCTTATATCCCAAACCCGAGCCGCCGAATTCTTCCGGTACCAGCATTCCCATCAACCCCAGGTCGCCGAGATCCTTGAAAACCGATTTCGGGAAGTGCTGTATTTCGTCCCACTCGCGAATGTGTGGTTTAATGCTGGAGACGGCAAAATCCCGCACTGCTTCGGCGATCAGCTTGCAGTTTTCTTCTCTTTCGCTTTCAGGTACCTCCAATTTTACTGTGTCCATAGTTGCTGATGATTATATTTGTGATTATCAATGCTTAGAGTAGAATTAATTCACAAAAGTGAACGAACAAATCGAGCCGGTAACGGCAAAGATTCATCTAAAAAAATTACTTTTGCAATCACCGAAATTTCGCCGGTCTGCCTAAATCCCAATTTTAAGTTTTCTATTTAGCAATATCATAACGTTGTATATCATTATTATCACATTTTTATGAAAATCGCAGTTGTAGGTACAGGTTACGTTGGTTTGGTTACCGGGACATGTTTTGCTGAAACAGGCAACCAGGTGACGTGTGTTGACATTGATGTCAGAAAGGTAGAACGTCTTCAAAAAGGTGATATCCCGATCTACGAACCGGGTCTTGATGTACTTTTTGATCGTAACGTGGCGGAAGGACGTCTAGTTTTCACTACCAATCTGGCCGAAGGTATCAAAGATGCACAGGTTATCTTCCTTGCGCTTCCAACCCCTCCGGGCGAAGACGGTTCCGCAGATTTAAAATACATCCTGAAAGTAGCTGATGACCTGGGACATACCATGGAATCGTACGCTGTGGTGATCGATAAAAGTACCGTGCCCGTTGGTACCGCTGAAAAGGTACGTGCTGCAATTGCAAAAAATGCGAAAGTAGAGTTCGACGTGGTTTCAAACCCTGAGTTCTTGAGAGAAGGTGTTGCTGTGGAAGATTTCATGAAGCCTGACCGTGTGGTAGTGGGTACTTCCTCCGAAAAAGCAAAAAAGGTGATGGAAAAACTCTACGCGCCGCTGGTAAGACAAGGTAACCCGGTGATTTTCATGGATGAACGTTCCGCTGAAATGACTAAATATGCGGCTAATTCGTTTTTGGCAATGAAAATTACCTTCATGAACGAAATCGCTAACCTTTGCGAAAAAGTAGGTGCGAATGTGGACGATATCCGTCGCGGTATCGGTACTGACAGCCGGATCGGAAAACGTTTCCTTTTTGCAGGTATCGGTTACGGTGGTAGCTGCTTCCCGAAAGATGTTCAGGCTTTGGCCAAAACTTCAAAAGATTACGATTACGACTTCCGCATCCTGCAATCGGTGATGGATGTGAATTACGATCAGAAGAAAAAGCTTCTTCCGATGATCGAGAAATATTTCAATAATGACCTGAAAGGCAAAACCATCGCAGTTTGGGGATTGGCATTCAAGCCTTATACCGACGATATCCGTGAAGCGCCTGCTTTGGAAAACATTGATGTGCTGCTCGAAGCCGGTGCCAAAATCACGGTTTACGATCCGGAAGCGATGAGCAATGTGAAAAATATCCTGGGTGACAAAGTAACGTTCTGCCACACACCTTATGCTGCGCTGGACGATGCGGATGCGCTGATGATCTTCACCGAGTGGCCTCAGTTCCGTACGCCGGAATTTGAAAAAATGGGCAAGCTGCTTAAAAACAAGGTAATCTTCGACGGAAGAAATCTTTATGAACTGGAAACCATGCGTGAAATGGGTTATACCTATTACAGCATCGGCCGCGAAAAAGTGGTTCCAGCCTGAAAATTGTCACCTAACATTCACATTTAATCGATCTCATATTTAATGAAGCGTGTATTAATTACCGGAGCAGCGGGTTTCTTGGGCTCTCACCTTTGCGAAAGGTTTTTGAAGGAAGGGATGTATGTCATCGGGATGGATAATCTCATTACCGGCGATATGCGCAACATCGAGCATCTGATGCCGGACCCTAACTTTGAGTTTAACCACCATGATGTTACCAAATTCGTGCACGTTCCTGGCGAGCTGGATTACATTATGCACTTTGCATCTCCCGCAAGCCCGATTGATTATCTTAAAATCCCTATCCAGACATTGAAAGTGGGCGCGATGGGTACGCACAACCTGCTGGGTCTGGCGCGTGTCAAAAAGGCCCGCTTCATCATTGCCTCCACTTCGGAAGTGTACGGTGACCCGCTGGTGCACCCGCAAACCGAAGATTACTGGGGCCACGTGAACCCGATCGGGCCGCGCGGTTGCTACGATGAGGCAAAACGTTACCAGGAGGCGATTACGATGGCATACCACCGCTATCACGAACTGGAAACCCGCATTGTCCGGATTTTCAATACGTACGGACCGAGAATGCGTCTCAATGACGGACGTGTGTTGCCGGCATTCATCGGCCAGGCTTTGCGCGGCGAGGATATTACCGTTTTCGGTGACGGTTCTCAAACCCGCTCTTTCTGCTACGTGGATGATTTGGTAGAAGGAATTTACCGCCTGCTGATGAGCGATTATTCATTGCCTGTCAACATTGGTAACCCAGGTGAAATCACGATCGGACAGTTTGCCGAGGAAATCATCAAGCTGACCGGAACTGATCAGAAAGTGGTTTACAAGCCGCTTCCACAGGATGATCCGAAACAACGTCAGCCGGACATTACCAAAGCGAGGGAAATTCTTGGCTGGGAACCGAAAGTGTCCCGCGAAGAAGGTTTGCGGATCACTTACGATTACTTCCGCAACCTGCCTACCGAAAGGTTGTACGAAGAATCCAACCACAGAGGTTTCGAAGGATTCAGCAATACGAAAGAAGCATAAACTAAAAAATCCCGCCTCGGCGGGATTTTTTAGTTTTATAGGAAACTGGAAATGTTACACTTCCATAATCTCTTTTTCCTTCGCATTAAATATCTGGTCTACTTTTGAAATAAATCCGTCGGTCAGTTTCTGAACACGCTCTTCGCTGATTTTTACCAGATCCTCGGCAACACCTTCTTTTGTCAATTTTCTCAAAGAGTTATTGGCATCCTGGCGAATGTTCCGAATGTTGATCTTGGCAGTTTCAATTTCGTTCTTCGCGCGTTTTACCAGCTCTCTGCGGCGCTCCTCATTCAGCGGCGGTACCGAGATGCGGATCATTTCACCATCATTGGAAGGCGAAAAACCCAGGTTACCGTTTCGGATCGCCTTTTCAATGTCATTAATGATTTTTCTTTCAAATGGTTTGATAGCAATGGTCCTCGCGTCAGGCGTATTGATCGTCGCCACATTCTGCAGAGGGGTCATTGATCCGTAGTATTCAATCTGAAGACCTTCCAGCATCTGAGGTGATGCTTTTCCGGCGCGGATCTTACCTAATTCGATAATAAGGTGTTTGATAGCGCCTTCCATGGTTTCCTTGGCGTCTTCCAGATACAATTCTATTTCTTCCATTGATTTTTAAATAATGTTCAACTAGTTGGATATCAAAGTACCTACGTTCTCGCCCATCACCAGGTCGTACAGGTTGCCCGGCTTGTTCATATCAAAAACAATGATTGGGAGATTGTTTTCCTTACAAAGTGTGAAAGCAGTAAGGTCCATGATTTTAAGATTTTTGGACAATGCTTCATCAAATGTCAGCTGGGAATATTTCACGGCCAAAGGATCTTTTTCAGGATCGGCTGTGTAAACGCCGTCTACCCGGGTACCTTTCAGTACAACCTCGGATTCAGATTCGATGGCACGCAAACCGGCGGTGGTATCTGTGGTAAAATATGGGTTCCCTGTTCCTGCGCCGAAGATCACTACTCTTCCCTTTTCGAGGTGGCGTACTGCGCGGCGGCGGATCAGAGGTTCGCAAACCTGCTCCATTTTGATGGCCGACATTAAACGCGTGTTCATGCCGTGTTTTTCAAGTGAGCTCTGGATCGCCATTCCATTGATGACGGTGGCGAGCATGCCCATGTGGTCGCCCTGTACCCGGTCAATTCCGGATTTCTCAACCGATGCCCCGCGAAAAATATTTCCGCCCCCGATAACGATCGCGATCTGCACGCCAACCTCGGCGATTCTCTTGATTTCTCGGGAGTAATTGTCAAGGATATTGAAATCAATAACCTGGCCCTTGTCGCCTCCGTTAAGCGCTTCGCCGCTCAGTTTAAGTAGTAAACGTTTATATTTTGGTTCGGGCATGATGATGTTGGTGGTGTTTTTCGACCGTAAAAATAAGGACTCAGTATTCAGATTAACAAGTTATTTATTGAAACTCCAGTAATACCTGGTTTTTTTCAACAATTTCCCGGGAAGCCACTTTCAAAGACTTGATAACCCCATTTCCGGGTGATTTGATGACATTTTCCATTTTCATAGCTACCAAAACAAGCAGGCTGTCGCCCTTGCTGATTTGCTCGCCTTCCGATACTGAAACCGACTGAATCAGTCCCGGCATCGGCGCTTTCACATTGTTCAGCTTTTGCGAAGCATTGTTTTGCATCCCCATGCCTTCCAGCAAAAGGTCGAGCCTGTTTTTGGCCGAAGTATAATAAGGTGTACCGTTAATCAGCAGTTTTGCGGTTTTTTCTGCCTGATTCACTTCGAGTACTTCAATGTTATAGGACTTATTTTTCCAGATTACATGAAAACGGTTGCTGGAACCGGAGTCGCCGAGGCGGGCAATGTCGCCGTCGAAAAGTTCGCCTGCAATGTGCCAGCCGTCTTTTTGTTCTTCAATGTCAAAATTTCTGACCGATGGATTTTCAGACTGGGCCGAATCGGCGACTGCGATTTTTAGCATATCAGCTCGCTATAATCGTGGGAGATTTCTTTTAGAATGCTGCTCAGTTCATCAAATGTCATCGCTTCCACCAGCCGCATCCGGTAAGGTTTGAAATGTTCGAGGCCTTTGAAATAATTGGTATAATGTCTGCGCATTTCAAAAACTCCGGCTACCGGACCTTTCCAGCGGATCGAAAATTCGAGGTGGCGGCGGCAAACGTCCACTCTTTGCTCCATCGTGGGCGGTGCCAGTTTTTCTCCTGTTTTTACAAAATGCTTGATTTCGTTAAAAATCCACGGGTTACCGATCGTCGCGCGGCCGATCATGATCCCGTCCACACCAAAACGGTTTTTGTATTCCAATGCTTTTTCAGGCGTATCCACATCGCCATTTCCAAAAATCGGAATGTGAATGCGTGGGTTTTCCTTGATTTTCGCGATCAATGTCCAGTCGGCCGAGCCTTTATACATTTGAACGCGGGTACGTCCGTGCACCGAAAGCGCCTTGATACCAATATCCTGCAAACGTTCCGCCACATCCTGCACATTTTTAGTATTCTCGTCCCAGCCGAGGCGGGTTTTCACGGTCACCGGCAAATGTGTCGATTTGATTACCGCCTCCGTCATTTTCACCATTTTCGGCACATCCTGCAATAAAGCTGCACCCGCGCCGCGGCAAGCCACATTCTTCACCGGGCAGCCATAGTTAATGTCGATCAGATCGGGATTAACGCGGGAAGCGATCTCGGCGCAGGAGCCCATCGTTTCCACATCGCTGCCAAAAAGCTGGATACCGACGGGACGTTCATATTCGAAAATGTCGAGCTTTTGCACGCTCTTCGCAGCGTCGCGGATCAAACCTTCCGACGATACAAACTCGGTGTACATCAGGTCGGCGCCGTTTTCCTTGCATACGGCGCGGAAAGGCGGATCGCTCACATCCTCCATCGGCGCGAGCAGCAGCGGGAAGTCCCCCAATTCTATATTTCCAATCTTAACCATTTTCAATCAAAGGAGCATTTCAGTGTCACCAGGCGTAGATTTTGCTGGAAACGCCGGTTTTTCACTTGTTAACTCCATATTTTTAAATTGATAATAAACTGTAAATTTACACCAATTATGCAAAATAGTAACCCGGAACTTCCTCTTTCCCGCGTGCCCGGCACCTGGGGCAGCTTATTGGTACTGATAGGCTTTGTGCTCATAGGAATGGCCCTGGGCAACATTTTGGCGGTGATGTTACTGGCTATATTTCTTTCGGCAGATATGGGTAGCGTCAGCGAGTTACTTTCACAGCTTATTTCAGATCCAGCAAAAGTACCAAACGGCTGGTATGCGTTAATGATCCTCCAAGGCACGGTACATTTCTTCTCATACCTGCTTCCTTCCCTTTTATACTGGTTTTACATCGAGCGCCGCAGCATTTCCGAGTTCAGCGGCGGCAGGGCGCCATCGCAGCGCATCTGGATCCTGGCGTTTATTCTCGTACTGATATTTATCCCGATCAACAGCAAATTCATCGAGTGGAATGCGGCGATGAAGCTGCCCGAAGCCTTATCCGGATTGGAAAACTGGATGCGCGCCAAGGAAGACCAGCTCTCGGTGATGACCGCGTTTCTGACGAATTACAATAGTTTCGGAAAGCTCCTTATTGCGCTTTTTGTAGTAACATTGCTGCCCGCGCTGGGCGAGGAAGTGCTTTTTCGGGGTGTTTTGCAAACCAAACTGGTACAGCAGCTGGCCAATCCGCACGTAGCGATCTGGCTTTCGGCGGCGATTTTCAGCGCGATACATTTCCAATTTTACGGATTTTTGCCCAGAATGATGCTCGGCGCGCTGTTTGGCTACCTTTACTATTGGACAGGAAATCTTTGGGTGGCGATCCTGGCACATTTTGTAAACAACGGATTTGTGCTGGTCATGATGTACCTCCACAACATTCACGTCGTGGAAATGAACATTGAAGAAACGAAATCAATGCCGATTGTGCTGGTGATCTCTTCTTTGCTTTTTACGATCGCCATCATGCGGTTTGTCAAACAGGAAAGTTTTGCCAGGAGGACAGTTTTAAATACAGAATCATAAAAATTGAAATATAATGGATGAAACTTGGGTCAAGGCCTATCAGAGCTCGCAGGCGATCCGTGCCGAAATTGCGCGGGAGTTGCTGGAACAAGGTGGAATAGCAGCGGTGATCATGAATAAAAAAGACAGCAGCTATCCTGTTTTTGGTATGTACGAAGTGCACGTACCTGCCAGCGAACTGTCCCAGGCCCAAATTATTCTGACCAATGAAGACGCGATTAAAGAATCTGAATAATTTACAGCAACGGACCATCACCGCCCTCGCGGGTGTATTTGTCATTATTTCCTGCATAGTTTACAGTGACGTCACCTTTCTGCTCCTCTTCTGCACCATAAGTTCCCTCACACAGCTTGAATTCTATAAGCTTCTAGGATTGGATGGTAATCAGCCACTTACATATTATGGTACTTTCTGTGGCACAGTTATGATCCTTCTTGCGTACTTGGTAGAGCAGGACATTGTGCAATTCGAAAATTACTTTCTGATCAGCCCGCTGCTTTCGATGATCTTCTTTATTAAGTTGTATAAAAAGAATGATCTGAAACCATTTACGAACATCGGGTTCACATTTCTGGGCATTATCTATGTGGCCTTACCCTTTGCGCTGATCGTCGTGATGGCTTTGCGGGGCGGACATTATAATTACGAAATCGTACTCGGAAGTCTCTTGCTACTTTGGGCATCGGATATCGGCGGTTATTTTGCGGGGACAAAATTTGGGAAAAGGAAGCTTTTTGAAAGGATATCCCCTAAAAAATCCTGGGAGGGCTCGATGGGCAGCGCGGCATTTGCAGCCGTCATAGCACTTGCGCTGGGGTATTATTTCCGTACCTTCGAACCCTGGAAATGGTACTGCATCGGGGCGATCATTGTGGTAGTAGGGACGTACGGGGACCTGGTGGAATCGTTGTTTAAAAGAAGTATCGCCATCAAAGATTCAGGCAGCAGCATTCCAGGCCACGGCGGATTCCTGGACCGTTTCGACGGCCTTCTGCTCTCGGCACCGTTTATAGTTACTTTTTTAAAGTTATTTTCCTGATCAAATTGCCTTTATAGTGTAATGCGGGCAATGACCCTCCAAACGGGTCGTTCTTCATCAGGAACAGTTTTTACGTTGAAGTAATGTAGTGGCCTGATTTGCGGGGCATGATATCTTGAAAATATAAACTTTGATGACGGTTTTAAATGTCTCAAAGGATAATCTGGAAGGAATGAAACGGAGTTTTTTAATACTTTTTCTGGCGGTTGCGGGAATTTTGGGTGTCCAAGAGGTACATGCTCAGGGTGAACAAAAAGCGATTATATTCTCCGGTGTGGTAGTCGGCGGAAAAACGACCGAGCGGCTGCCTGGTGCCACGATTTTTATCGTAAACGCTGGCAGAGGTACGCTGGCAAAAGGCGACGGTTCATTTACAATCCCTGTTTTTCCCGGAGATAGCATTGTTTTCAGCTACGTGGGTTTCAAAAATCAATACCACGTCGTTCCAAGAAGCTACAATTCAGACATTTACTCTGCCATCGTCGCCCTGCGCGAAGATGTGGTGACACTTTCCGGTGTGACGATTTACCCATATTCAACCGAAGAAGAATTTAAGAAAGCATTTCTCGCATTGAAGTTGCCAGATCAGGCGGATCGTGATGCTTTGGCAAAAAGTACTGATCCTGATTACATTAACAGAATGGCGGCGCAGGTTCCCAACAATGCGCAGACCAACTACCGGTACTCGATGGACCAGCTGATGTTCGGTCGGGAATCCGCAGCGAATAAAAGCTTTGCCACTACATTTCCTTTCCTGAACCCTTTTGCCTGGGCTAACTTCATTAAGTCCGTGAAGAAAGGTGATTTGAAACAGAAAGACTGGCGGAAGGATTTGAATGTTGCCCCCCGCGAAAATATTACCAAACAGGACTTTATTCCACCATCTGAGGCTCAACAGCCACGCAAGAATACCGGCAATAATTAGGCTATTTCGCTTCGTATTCGGCAGCCACTACTTTTTTCAATTCAAGATTTCGACCGTCGAAAACAGCGTAATATTGCTGCGTAACCCACTCGCCCAGATTAATATAACGGCTCGTTTTGCTGACATTCAAATCCAGCACCAGATGCCGGTGGCCAAATACGTAAAAATCGTGGTGTAAGTTGATTTCAATTTCTTTGCAGTACTGTAAAATCCACTCATGCGCTTCGCCAAGGTACCGTTCCTCGCCTTTATTCACATTGGCCAACCGGCTTCGTTTCGACCATTCCATCGCAATCCAAATGCCGAGATCGGGATGTGCGAGGCGAAAAATGAACTGGAAAAACGGGTTTCTGAAAATCTTTTTGAGGAATTTGTACGTGTTATCCCCAGGCCCCAATCCATCGCCATGACCGACTAACATGGTGCGTGTTCCAGTTTCGGATTGAAATGTAAAACTGACCGGATCGCGGTAGATGGTCGCGCCAATTTCACTTTCCAGGTAATCGAACATCCACATATCATGGTTTCCGGTGAAGAGAACCAGCTCGATGCCACGGTCGGAAAGCTCCGCCAGTTTGCCTAAAAACCGCACAAATCCTTTGGGAACTGCTTTGTTATATTCAAACCAGAAATCAAAAATATCCCCGACAAGAAAAACTACCTGCGCATCGTGCTGAATGTGGTCCAGCCAACTCACAATCAGCTTCTCCCGCTCGCGGCTCGCCGCCAGTGACGGTACGCCCAAATGAAAATCTGATGAAAAGTACGTGCGCCGACCGGGCAGCAGGTTGATTGTTTTTTTCTCGAACTGAGGAGTCATAGAATTGCCGCAAATGGACCGCAATTTACAATCTTACCTAGAATTTAGCTCCCGGTGTTTTAGATTGCACCCGTTTTTAAGTTGAACAGATTATGAAAAAGAACCTACTATTTTTATTTCTTGCCATCACCGCAGCCACATTATCACAATCCACATTCGCTCAGGTGAGTGGAAAAATCGTCCCCGATAAGCAGCGCGCAACCCAGTGGAAACCTGCGGTTGGCCAATATTACTTCAGTCACGCGCTGGTTTTTGACTATCAAAACAAAGCAGACAAAACCAGCGGCCAGCTGAAAGTGTACATTGACCCGGTGACCGGCGCAATGTGTTTCAGAAAGGAATCGAGCTTTGGGCAGGGCGGAAAAACATTCGATTTTGTGATCGGTTTTCCGGACGGTAAATACATTTTCTGCGGCACTGACGGCGGCAAAAAAGTGCGGATCAATGAAGTAGTGAAAGAATTAAAGCCTGACGCCGAGACCAAAGCCCAGCAAAAATCGGATTTTGAAACCTACGCCATCCCGACTGGTAACAAGAGAGTCGATTTCGGCATGGAAAGCCTGGAATACGATTTGAGCTACGCTACTTCCGATAACAAAGACAAAATCTGGCTTACAAAAACACCTTTCAGTGTTTACCCGCTTTACGGGATCGAATTTGTAGAAAGTGCTGTCAGCCTGCCGGTTACATTTGATTATATGCATTTATTGACAGCGAATCAGCTGCTTTCTGAAATCAATTCAAAAGACCTGGTGCTGAAACTGACTGACATTGTAAAAGAACCTTTCACAGCAATTACAAAAGGTTATACAGTATTGAAATTAGAATAAAAAGAAGGCCGGCTTCACATTGAAACCGGCCTTCTTATTTATACAGTTGCATCCTTTTACGCAGTTGCAGCCTCGGCAGGTAAAGCCTCAGAAGCCGCCCGCTCCGCCTTCACCTCGGCAAGCGGACGCATATTAGCCGGAATTTCAGGCTCTGCTTCTTCCTCAGATTGGTATGGGAAAACGTCCAAAATTGGCGTCAGGTTAATATCGGTCGTTTCGTAGGGGATCAAAAAGTTGCGCATACTTTCGTTGATCCGGTCGAGCGCCTGCTGGATACCGTCGGCATTCACCAGCATATAATTGACGATTTTCTTTTCCTTCCCGCTTTTTTCGTCCACCGAAAAATAAATCACTTTTGCCTTGAACCACTGCTCGCCCTCTTCGTAGGCAAACAAATCCGCGAGCCGCATTCTCGTAATACTCGTCACGCTGAAATCGCTGGCACCCGTCACGATCTGCTTGTACAGTCTCGCTTCCGATTCCGTATAAGAAACAGCATCAACCAGATACACCTCATTAATCGTTTTGAGGCTTCCCGCTTCGTCCTCTTTTTGATACCTGATCTTTCCTAAATACCAGCTTGCCATAGATTTTTGTGTTTTTGAATAAAGTCTGCAAATGTAGACGCTGGCCCCAACGCATGCAAAAAATATTGGGGCAAACTAATAATCCGAAAACACAGTATGCGTTCTGATACCTAGTGTTTAACTTGCGAAAAATAATCAGGAATGAAAAAGAACATTGGGATTGCCATAATCCTGCTTGCTGTGGTGGTTTTGAGCGGCTGCGGCGTGGGACGTCAGGTATCCGAAGCCAAGGTTTTTGGCGATTGTAAATACGATATTGCGTCCGTCGACAGTGTTTTTATTGCCGGGATCGACGTGAGGGAATTCAAGAATATTAAAAGTTTCAACGATTTTGACCTGGTGAGATATCCGGGACTGGCGATGGGGCTTTTGAAGAAAAATGTGCCGCTGGATTTGCGGGTGAATGTGGACATTACGAATCCGACTAAAAAACGTGCGGCGATCAACCAGCTGGAATACAAAGTGTTATTGTCGGAGAGTGAGATTTTTAATGGTTATCTGAGCCAGCTGATCGAAGTGATGCCTGGCACAGGCAGCACGCGGGTTCCTGTAAAATTGAGTGCCAATGCTTATCAGTTGATCACCAATGATAAAACGCGCGATCAGTTTGTAAATCTGATCATGTCGCTGTCCGGAAAATCAGACGCTAAGCCTACAAAATTTGTCGTGAAAGTACGGCCGACGCTGGATGTGGCGGGCAAGCAGATCAACTACCCCGGCTACATTACTTTCGAAAAAGAGATCACCAGCCAAATGATTACCGGTGCGCGGTAACCTGGCCGCATCGAATGATAACTATACCGCCTGATTTTGAAGCTATTTTTAGAAAACCCACATTTATTTGAATACTTTGGGCTGGTCGTTGTCCTTCTGATATTTTTTTCCACAAGTTTCTTTTTTAAACAACTGGTACCCACACGAAAATGGTCCGGAATCGGGCTGATCGTGGTGCCGGTTGTTTATTTTTTTATCCTGCTCGATGCGCACGTCGTCAACATTCCTTACACCGACGATTTTAATTTGCTGGAAACCATTTACAAGTTCCGGCACGCGCCTGATTTTACTACGGGCGTAAAAATCCTTTTTGAGCAGGTAAACCAGCATCGGTTCGCATTTGAGCGGATCGTCATGCTGATCATGGTGCTTTTTACGGGCACGGTCAACATTAAAACGCAGATCATTTTAGGCGATCTGTTTCTGCTCGGTATCGCTTGGTTTTTGTTCAGGAGTTTCAAAAAAGAGCACATTTCTTGGTACTATTTCATCCCGGTACCCTATGTTATTTTTAACTTGGTTTACTGGGAAAATGCCTACTGGGGCATAGCCGCGCTGCAAAACACCCCGCTCATTTTCTTCGCATTTCTGACTGCGTACGGCATCAGCCGCAACGATCAAAAAGGATTTTATATTAGTGTTATTGCTGCATTGCTGACCACATTTACCAGCGGCAGCGGGCTACTTACCTGGATCATCGGGGCGATTTTATTGCTTTTTCAAAAGCGTTATAAGCTGCTCGCAGGCTGGGTTGCAGCATTGGTTGCGGTGATCTGCTTCTATTTTTTGTTCGACTACTACATGATCCCGTCCACCGGCGAGAAGGCCTGGACGCACCCGCTTTATAACCTCATATTTGTTTTCGGTTTCTGGGGAAATGCGCTTTTCCTGGACCTAAGGCACCCTTTAACCCCAAGTTTTTATCCGGATCTGATCTGGTGCGTGCTGCTGGGCGCGGCGATCATGGCCTTGTTTTTAGCCTGGGTAACCCGGATTTTGATTAAAAAGAAACTGGTTTGGAGCGACTGGTTTCTGTGGGGCGCTATGATGTTTATGATGGGGACCGGTGCAATGTTCGTGATCAGCAGGCCGCTGAGTACATACTTAATGTATGGCGGCAATATTTTTTCCCGACGGTACATGATTTTCGGGATTGCCCTGCTGGCGGTTTTTTACGTTTGCGTGGTGATTTTATTGAAGGATTACAAATACCTGCGAAAAGCCGCGGTCATGCTCGGAATGTCGGTTTTTGTCTCGCTCAATTTCGTAAGTTATTATTTATCAATTGTTCAGATCAGAAAAATGCATGATGATCTGGTGATTGACAGCTATTTCTGGAAAAACTATAAAACATTCCTGACGGCGGGCGATAACTTCGGCGATATCCCATTCTGGAACCACCCGACGCGAATGCGCGACCTCATTAACTCAGTTGAAAAAGAAGGATTAAGCCATTTTTATCAATTTCTGACATTACCTGACCAGCAAAACCTGATCCGCGAAACAGCCGATAGAAGCACAGTTCTTCAAGGAAATTTCTCAGCCCGATCACATTCCAGAAATACAGAAAACAATGTTCCGGCGAAGTATTACCGGTTTAAATTGGAGGGGAAAGACAATTTAAAGCCTGCCTATTTTGTTTTTCGTTCTCCTAAAATCACTTTTGTTTTGCCCGCCGTGCCGCAGCCTGCGACTGTCGCAGATTTTCTGAAAACGCAATCCTATTACAGTAATACAGCGGCTTATGGTCTTTTTAAATCAAAAGTCCCGGCTGGAAATTATGATGTCTGGATACTATATCCGGGAAGTGCTGCTGCGTCGTGGAAAGCCATTCCCGCAGGAAAACGCGTTGTTTTATAACATTCAATCCTCCCTGAAATGCAAATTCTGACCTACAACCTGAATGGTATCCGCGCCGCTATCAAAAACGGATTGATCGGATGGCTGGCAACAAATCAAGCTGATATCCTCTGCTTTCAGGAAGTAAAAGCAACACCCGATGTGGTCGATTTGTCGGGTTTTGAAGCGCTGGGTTATGAGCTGATCGGCTGGCATGCTGCCGAAAAAAAGGGTTACAGCGGCGTGGCAATTTTCTCAAAAATAAAACCTGACCTGGTTACTGCTGGCTGTGCGATCCCGGCTTATGACATGGAAGGCCGCATTTTACGTGCTGATTTTGGTGACATTACCTTGCTGAACTGTTATTTTCCATCGGGTACGAGCGGAGAAATCCGGCAGGCGGTCAAGTTTAAATTTCTTGAAGACTTCTACGAATGGGCATCTGAACTTCGCAAAACCCGCCCGAACCTAATCATTTGCGGTGATTATAACATTGCGCACACGGAAATAGACATTCATGACCCGGTACGCAATAAAAAATCATCCGGCTTTTTACCCGAAGAGCGCGCCTGGATGACAAAGTGGTTTGCAAACGGCTACACCGACGCCTTCCGTTTCAAAAATCCCAGTCTCCGTGAATACTCCTGGTGGACCTACCGCGCCGGCGCCCGCGCCAACAACAAAGGCTGGCGCATCGACTACATTTCCGTCACCGACACATTAACCGATCGCATTATCGCCAGTAAACAATTCAACGACGCCGTGCACTCGGATCATTGCCCGGTAATGGTGGAGATTAAGGTATAAATTTTGTATTTTTGGTTTAAACGGAGATCAAAACTGAGTTATGAACATTGAAATGCCAGTGACTTTGAAAATGGGTGACCTGATGAGTGAGGATGAATTCTTTCAGTTTTGCCAAATGAACGACACACTAGAGTTCGAAAGGGACTCGCATGGAAATATTATACTTATGTCACCAACAGGATCATTTACAGGGGGTTTTAGTTCAAAAGTTTTGATTGAACTGGGGATTTGGAATAAGGAAAATCATTTGGGGGTAGTTTTCGATTCTTCGACAGGATTCACATTACCTAATGGAGCAGTACGTTCTCCGGATATATCCTGGATAAAAGAGGGTCGTTGGGAGGCATTAACCGAAGAGGAGCAGGAAAAATTTGCGCCCATATGTCCTGATTTTGTCATTGAAATCAGATCTAAGTCCGACGAGTTGAATTATCTTCTTGATAAAATGAATGAGTATGTCGCTAATGGGGCAAAATTGGGTTGGTTGATTGATCGGTTTGACAAAAAAGTTTATGTATTTGAACCTGGTCAATCGATTGTCATTTATGATAATTTGGACATTCTACTTCCAGGCGAGCCAATTCTTCCAGGCTTTACGTTGGATTTAGGTTCTATCATGAAGCAAGTCTGACCTTAATTATTTTTTCTTGCACCAATACTACCTTACCTACAAACCCTTCGGAATGCTCTCGCAATTTTCCCGCGAGGGGGAGCATCAGACATTAGCGGATCTGAATTTTCAGTTTGCAAAAGACATTTATCCTGTCGGGCGGCTGGATGCAGATAGTGAAGGGTTGCTGCTTCTGACCAATGATAATTCTCTCAAAACCAAACTGCTTGAACCGCGTAATAAACATACGCGGACTTATTTTGTGCAGGTAGAAGGCGAAATCAATGCGGATGCTTGTGAGCGTTTGAACACAGGCGTCCAGATTTCGATTGACGGGAAAAAGTATACGACATTGCCCGCGAAGGCAACATTGATCGAAGAACCAACATTGCCTGAGCGAAATCCGCCGATCCGTTTTCGAAAAAATATCCCAACTTCCTGGCTTTCTCTCACCTTGCACGAAGGCAAAAACCGGCAGGTACGGCGCATGACAGCGGCGGTCGGCTTTCCTACATTGCGGCTTGTGCGCTGGTCGATCGGGAAAATTTCTTTGGCTGATAAAATGGGTGATTTTCCTAATCCGGGGGACGTATGGGAAGTTACGGCCGGTGAAGCCCGGCGATTCCTCGGATGACCTTCGCCGGGAGACTACAAAACCTTCCTACACTCTTGCCAAACCGCCGATTAGGGTTAATTTTGTAAATACCCGGCGCGGCCGCCGCGTCTAAAAATGAGCTTCTAATTGGCAAAGGCATTCAAAGAAACCCCGCTTAACAAACAATACAATCAGATTAAAGCAAAATACCCGGGCGCATTGCTGCTTTTCAGGGTTGGGGATTTCTACGAAACTTTTGGCGAGGATGCGATCCGGGCTTCCAAAATTCTGGGCATTGTACTCACCCGCCGGAACAATGGCGGCGCGCACGAAGAGCTTGCCGGTTTTCCACATCATTCTCTTGATAATTATCTTCCAAAACTCGTCCGCGCAGGCGAGCGCGTTGCTATTTGCGACCAGCTGGAAGATCCTGCCATGGCAAAAGGCATTGTCAAACGCGGGGTAACCGAGCTGGTAACGCCGGGCGTATCTTACAATGATAATGTTCTGGATATCCGCAAGAATAACTACCTGGCTGCGGTGCACGTAGGAGAAGGCGATACTTACGGAGTCGCTTTTCTGGATATTTCAACCGGCGAGTTTATGACTTCGCAGGGAAATGCCGCTTACGTCGACAAAATGCTCCAAGGGTTTTCGCCGTCGGAGGTACTTTATTGTAAAAAACACAAGCAGGAATTTAACCAGCTTTTTGGCGGTAAATACCACACATTTCATCTGGAAGACTGGTGCTTTGGCTTCGATTATGGCTACGAGCAGTTGATCACACATTTCCAGACTACCACATTAAAAGGTTACGGCATAGAGGCTTTGCCGCTGGGCATCGTCGCGGCAGGTGTGATATTACATTACCTGCGAGAAACCGAGCACAAGGAAATCGCCCACATCGGTCGCATTACGCGGTTGGAGGAGGAAAAATATGTGTGGCTCGACAGGTTCACGGTCCGCAACCTGGAACTCGTATATCCTCAACAGGAAGGCGGTGTGCCGCTGATCCAGATTCTCGATCAGACTGTGACCCCGATGGGTGCGCGGATGCTGCGGAAATGGATGGTTTTGCCTTTAAAAGAAAAACTGCCGATCGAGGAGCGGCTGAATACAGTTGAACATTTTATCAACCACGAAGACCAGCACGAATCGGTTGTACAGTACCTCAAACAAATCGGTGACCTGGAAAGATTGATTTCCAAAGTAGCTGTGCGGCGGATTAATCCGAGGGAACTGGTTCAGTTGAAAAAATCGCTGAAACAGATCGGGCCGATCAAAGATATTTTATCCAAACTTTTGGAAGAAGAGGAGGCCAAAGTCGGAAAATCGGAAGGCGCGACACGGCAGCCTGCACTCGCTATTTTAGGTAAATATGCCGATCAGCTCAATCCATGCAGTTTTTTGATTGATAAAATTGAAAATGAACTGCGGGAAGATGCGCCGGTGCTTTCGAATCAGGGCAGGATGGTCAAAAGCGGCGTGAATGCGGAGTTGGACGAGCTTCACGCGATTTCTTACGAGGGGAAAGATTATCTTTTGAAACTGCAAAACCGGGAAATAGAGCGGACCGGTATCGGATCTTTGAAAATTGCCTACAATAAGGTTTTCGGATATTACCTCGAAGTGACGCATGCGCATCAGAATAAGGTACCCTCTGACTGGATCAGGAAGCAGACATTGGTGAATGCGGAGCGGTACATTACCCCGGAACTGAAAGAATACGAAGAAAAAATCATGAATGCCGAAGATAAGATATCGGCGATTGAATACCGGATTTTTAGCGAGCTGATCCTGACGGCGGCGGAATATGTTGGTACCATCCAGCAAAATGCAGTGATCATATCTACGCTCGATGCATTGAGCTCTTTTGCAATCACTGCCCGGAAAAACAATTACATTAAGCCCGTTATCACCGAGGGTAAAGAGCTGGATATCAAGGACGGACGTCACCCGGTGATCGAGCAGCAGCTTCCGATCGGTGAAAGTTATGTTCCGAATGATCTTTATCTGGATGATTTGACGCAGCAGATTATCATCATCACCGGGCCAAACATGGCTGGTAAGTCAGCATTGTTGCGACAAACTGCGCTGATCGTTTTGATGGCGCAAATGGGCAGTTATGTTCCGGCAAAGTCGGCGTCGATTGGTTTGGTGGACAAAATCTTTACGAGGGTAGGGGCGAGCGACAACCTGAGCCGGGGCGAAAGTACATTCATGGTTGAAATGACCGAAACCGCCAGCATTCTCAATAACCTGAGCGACCGCAGCTTGGTTTTGATGGACGAAATTGGTCGCGGAACCAGTACTTACGACGGTGTTTCTATCGCCTGGGCGATTACAGAATATCTGCATAACCAGCATTCCTACAAGCCCAAAACACTTTTTGCCACACATTACCACGAGCTGAACCAGCTCGCCGAGGATTTTCCGCGCATCAAAAACTTCAATGTGGCCGTAAAGGAAGTGGACAACAAAGTGATCTTCCTGCGGAAGCTGAAACCCGGCGGCAGTGCGCACAGCTTCGGGATACACGTGGCGCAGATCGCCGGTATGCCGCAGCCGATTGTGCTCCGTGCCAGTGAAATCATGCATCATTTAGAAAAAGACCACGTGACCCAGGACCACAAAAAACGTGTGAAGGAAGTACCGAAAAACAATTTTCAGCTCAGCATTTTCGAACCCGCCGATCCCAAACTGGAAGAGCTAAAAGAAAAACTTTCGTTGATCGATGTGAACACATTATCGCCGATTGAAGCGCTTTTGAAACTGAATGAATTCCAGCGATTGATCAAAAAATGACATTTCACCTTTTAGTAACCCAATAAATTACCTACTCCTTTTATGAACAATTCAACGCGTTTTCAATTGATGGCCATGATGTTTCTCCTCTATTTTATATGGGGGTCGTGGTACGGGCAAATGAGCAAGTATATGTTTACCGCACTCCACGCTACCGGCACGCAGGTGGGGAATGCGTATGCGGCTTTTTCCATCGCGCAGATCATCGCGCCATTTTTTGTCGGAATGATTGCCGACCGCTATTTCGCCGCGCAGAAAGTACTCGGCGTACTGAGTTTGATCGGTGCGGTGCTGCTTTACATTCTTTCGGGAATCACCGATGCCGACAATTTCTTCGGGGTTATTCTCCTGTACTGTATCTCTTTCGCACCGATGATGTCACTTACTACGTCCATCGCCATGCAGCAGGTAACCAATTCTGAGAAGGATTTTCCTGCCATCCGCGTAATGGGGACCGTTTCCTGGATCGTTGTTTCCAACATTATCGGCTACTACGGATTTGGGGATAGTGTTATGATCTTCAAAATATCCATGGTCGTTTCCGCATTGTTAGGTGTTTATTCTTTCTTTTTGCCAAACACGCCTCCGAAACCAAGTACAAAATCTTCCTTCTCGGACATTCTCGGTTTGGACGCTTTCAAACTTTTCCGTGACCGCTCTTTCGCCATTTTCTTCATTTCCTCTCTCCTGATCTGCATTCCTCTATCATTCTATTATGCGATGGCCAACCCTTCGCTGACGGATTCGGGTATGACCAATGTTGAAAACAAAATGTCACTGGGGCAGGCTTCCGAAGTCGTATTTATGTTGCTGATCCCGCTGGCATTCAGCCGCCTGGGCGTGAAATGGATGCTGGTTATTGGTCTGATTGCCTGGATTATCCGTTTTATCGGCTTTGGTTACGGAGATTCAAACAGCGAATACTTACTCTATCTCGCAATCATTCTGCACGGCGTTTGCTACGACTTTTTCTTTGTTACCGGGCAAATATATACGGACAGTAAAGCCGGTGAAAAGTACCGCTCATCGGCGCAGGGCCTCATTTCGATCGCTACTTATGGGATTGGGATGGGAATTGGCTCGTGGCTGGCGGGTATCGTAGCCGATATGTACACCGTAGGCGGCGTTAAAAACTGGACGAGCATCTGGATGGTACCAGCAGGTATCGCAGCGGTGGTATTGGTTCTTTTTGTCCTGTTTTTCAAAGACAACAAAGTCAAAGCAACTGCATAAAATAGCATTCGCCACAAAAAAAACCTGTAAGCGATTACAGGTTTTTTTTATGCTTTTTACCACCGGTCGTCATCGTCGTCGGTCGTCCGGCCCCAGTTACTTTTGGAGCCTCCTCCGCCTCTTCTATGCTGCTCGGTATTTTTTCCGAACCGGTTATCTGATTTTGGTTTATTGGAATAGCTGTTGCTGTTATTACGGTCATTGCTATGTCCGCCGCTGCTGAAACGCCGGTCGGGTTTTGGCTTTTCGTAGCTGAAACCGCTGCCACCGCTGCTGCTCGTGCCTGAATCTCTGTCGTCACTGCTTCCGCCGCGGGATTCTCCATCGGAATTTGCGGATGTTGAAGGGGTGCTCGGCCGGTAGTCACCGCCTTCGGTAGATCTTGGTCTGCTGAATCCTTCTCTTTTGAAGTCGCCTCTTGGAGCGCTGCTGCCGCCGTCCTGTCTTGGTTCTCTTTTCTGCGACTCGTTGACAACAAGTGCCCTTCCGTACATTTCTGCGCCGTTCAATGAACTGATCGCCGTTCTCGCCTCACTCTCATCGGGCATTTCAACAAACCCGAAACCTTTGCTTTGACGTGTAATCTTGTCAATGATAATTTTTGCGGAGCTCACTTTTCCAAATTTTTCGAAAGCTTCACGCAATTCGCTTTCTTTTAACTTAAAAGAAAGACTCCCAACAAAAATGTCCATGAAAAACCTTGTGTTTTATTTTTAGGTTATAAATATATTTATTTTAGCTGATACACGTCAACACTGCTTCGTGCGAATTTGAGGATTAAGGCTATAATTTAATATCAAAGGTGAATTAAACCTGATCTACTTCTCATTTAAAGCCAAAAAAACCTCGCCGGAAAGACGAGGTTTTCTGAATCTGCTATTTCTGCTTTTTACTTTTCTTTTTGTTTGTCACCACCGGTGCGGCTTCTTTCACTTTGGTCAGGTCGCTGATGCGAATGTTCCTGAATTTCAGTTCTGAGCCGTGGCCCAGGAAACCTAAATGTCCGGTTGTACGGGCAAGTCCGGGATGTTCTTTATGATCCACGGTCCCGTTTCTACTTGCTTCCGCCAGGTCGCCGTCCAGGATCACTGTACCATTTAATGTTACCTTGATTTTCGAACCCTGCACGCGCACCTCTTCATAATTCCACTCGCCCATCGGTTTCAAAAATCCTCTTTTTGCAGGAATAATGCCATAGGCTGAGCCGTGGTACTGGTAATCGTGCAGGTCTTTGTAAATGTCCGCATCATTGTCCAGGATCTGGATTTCCGTTCCAACATAAGCCGCGTCGCCTTCCATCGGCGTCCTGATTCCCAGACCGTTATTTGCGCCGGGTGTCAGCTGAAATTCAAAACGGAAATCGAAATCGCTGTATTCATCTTTGGTATAAAGGTTACCGTGGCCGCCCTTTTTCGGATCAACCACCATTTCGCCATTTTCGATGAAATAGTCCGTTTTGTTGCCGGTCCACTCAAACATATTCGTACCGTCGAACAAAACTTTAAAACCTTCATTTTTTTCATTATCAGATAGTTTGAATGTTTCCGGTCTTGGAATTTCACGTACATAAATGTCGCGGTAGTTGATCTGATTTCCGTGGGCCTGCAATTCCAGCTGCTCGGTAGCGAAGATTGGCAAGTTATGGTCCCAGTAATTTTCTAAAACCACATTATCTACGACATTTTCTCCATTCAAATCCACCGAAACCCGGTCGCCGATCATCGTAATGTGGAATGTGTTCCAGGCGCCGATCGCATTATCTGCCAGTTTGGTCGGTTTGCTTGGGTTTTTCTGGTTGTTGTATAAACCGCCCGACCCTACTTGCGCGCCCACATCGACCCGCGAAGTATCCCAGATCTGCACCTGCGGCGTGCCACGCAAATAAATTCCTGCATCGCCGTCTTTCTGGATTTTCCAGTCGACATACATTTCAAAGTCGCCGTAAGGTTTAACAGTACAAAGGTTGTCCCCGTGACCTGAAAATACCAGCTCGCCATCCTTTGCGTACCAGACTTTTTGGGCTACTTCGTCGGCTTTTTTCTGCTTAGCCGCCAAGGTATCTGCGCTCATTTTGCTTCTGGCGATCGGATTTTCCACCAAACCTTTCCAGCCGGTCAGGTCTTTTCCATTAAATAAGGAAACAAAACCGTCGCCTGCCGGAAGCGCCGCCAAATGTTTGCGGAGCGCTTCTTTCTGCATCTCACCGTCTTTGCCATTCAATACGGATGCTGCTTTGGTCAAAATGTCTTTAATCTCAGCGCCATAAAAATTCTTGTTGGAAAGTGCAATGCTGGATACTGTCTGCGCTGCCGCCTGCTGCGTACCTGCATTATCCAGATATTTTCCTGCAAAAAGCAATGCATTGAATGTCCGGTATTTTGCCAGCTCTTTCAAAACCGCCTCCTTCTGCGCATCCGTCTTGGCAACGGCCATCGCTTCACGCAGCATGATCACTTTGATCGCCGGTGTTTTGGCCGATTTGGAAGCCGCCGCCATATAACCGGTCAGCGCCGCATTGAAATCATCCGCATCCGTCGATTTTTTTGCGATCATCATCAGGTCATTCGCTGCGCTGCCATCATTCCACGCAGATAAGGCAGTAATTGCACCTTTTTGAATCGATGCACTGCCAGTATTGTAAGCGGAAACAACTGTATTCAATGCTTTTTTATCACCAATGCTGGCGAAAATCGGCAGGTAATTTGCCTGCTTATCCGCTGGTGCGGCCTGCATTTGTTTCAGGATCAAATCCGTCTGCGCGCTGGCATTACCCGATTCTTTCAGATTGACCGCAACCGCTTTTTGCACAGCGGCAATTTCTTCCGGCAAAGTGGTAGAATTCAAAAGCGTGAAAAGTTGGGGCAGATCTTTGTTCGTAGTCAATGATTTAAGTGCATCGAAAGCCGATTTTTTTACTTCCGGGTTTGCACTTTTAAGCAAAGCCCAAACTGCTGGCAACTTTGAACTTGCTTGACGGGCGCCCAAAACATCGATCACAGCAGCTTGTCCGGCAGGGGGCAAGCCTGGCAATGCTGCAGCGAGTTGATCTGTTAAATTATTCCCTTTAATGGTAAGCAGGCTGCTTTTCACCGCAGCCGCTTCCTCAACATTAGCCGTTTTCAAAACCGCAATCAGAGCCGGAATGCTGCTTCCCTGCCCGATTTTTCCGGTAGCCCAGATCGCCGCCGTTTTTACTTTGGTATCCTTCGATTTCAGCAATTTGGTGATCTCGGGTAGTGCGTCCTGCGATCCCGCCCAGCCGAGCATGGTAATAATCTCAGCCTGCGTCACAGGATTGGCTTTTTTGATCGCAGCCAGCCAAGGTCGGGTTCCATCCGCCATCAAATATTTTTGCCCTAATTTCAATGCTGCTGCACGGTATTGTGCATCATCATTGTTCATCGCAGCGACGAGTACCGGCACCGATTCACGTTTTTTAATATCTGAGTAAATTTTCAGGGCAGATGATTTGGTGGAAGTCTGCTTCGGGTCCGTCGCAGCGGCTATGAGGGCCAGGGCAGCTTTTTCAGATGTGGCAGCATTTCCATTTTCAGCCAGGCGACCCAGATATTTGAGATACACAGCCGTCGCGTCTGCTTCATCGTACCCGTACTTTGCCTTTTGCGCAGCCGCCAGTAAAATCGGTTCCGAAGTTGGCGCACCGATTTCCGACAAAGCAAAAAGGCTTACTTTGCGCAGGAGAAGCTCTTCGCTGGTGGCCGTTTTTTCAATCGCCGAAGCTGCTTCTTTGTAGCGGCTTCCACCTAATGCTTCCGTGATCGCAATTTGCACGGATCCTTTTGCCGAGCCCAGCGCCTGTAACAATGCAGCTCCGGCAGCTGGCGAGCCAATGCGTGATAATGCACGTGCAGCCGGTCCAGAAAGTCGTTCGTCGGTTAGATAGGATTTTAAAATGTCCACCGACTCATCTTTTCCGACGGTTTGTAACTGGTAGATCAGGAAATTTTTGCTGTCGGGATCATTCACATTGCCCAATGCTTCCGCGTAAGCGTCGGCGGCATTTTTACGTGCGGTTTCCTTTCCGGCCTGCGAGGCATAGTAGGTAAATCCGCCGATTGCGTACTGAACCTTGGTGTTATCGCCTTTTCCAAGCGGTTTCAGCATGGATGCAATTTGTACCAACCCGGGCTTGCCGAGCTGTTCCAAGGTTTCCATATTTTTTTTCAAAACAGATTCATTCTCAGAAGGTAGCTTTGAAAACAGAACTTCAATTTTATTCGTCAGGGAGGCATCTGTCTGCGCCTGGACCTGCCAGGTAAAAAGCAGCGACGCCGCGATGGTATATAATGTCTTCTTCATGTAGTTTTTTGATTTGAATAAACTGGTTTTCATTTTCTTTTAAATCGTCCAGGGGCCACGCATGGGCTGGTTGATCAGGCGGTTAGCGCCTTCGTCGTCAATGAATTCCTGTTTTTCAGGATCAAATTTTAAAGAGCGTCCGAGTCGCAATGCGGCGAGTCCCAGGTTTACAATCGTGCAGGAGCGGTGGCCGTTTTCTTCGTTCAAGGCGAACTTCTTACGGTTTTTCACAGCATCTACAAAGTCAGTTACCTGCGGTTCCGGGTCAGGAAATGCGGCCAGTTTCTTTTCCAGATCGGGAATGTCAGATTTGAAATTCGGGTACAACTTTCCTTTGGGACCTTCTATATAAGCTACTTTTTCATCTTTTGCCTCGCCGTCCAGAACAATCTGGCAACCGTCGGCATAAGTATAAGTAATTCTCCGCCAGGTACCTACGGCTTCGGTATGTTGCTGAGGGGCGTCTACTTCCACGCTAACAGGACTGGTATCGTCTTTTCCAAGAAAATACTGGATCGGATCGAGGTAATGTTGTCCCATATCTCCCAGACCGCCGCCATCGTAGTCCCAATAACCACGGAAAGTTTGGTGAACTCGGTGCTCGCTATACGGTTTGTATGGTGCGGGGCCGAGCCACATTTCGTAATCCAGCTCAGCAGGGACCGGCATCGGCGCATTATTTGTTTTCCCAACCCAATAAAATTTCCAGTCAAAACCGGTATGCTTGCTCACGGTTACTTTCAAAGGCCAGCCCAGCAAGCCGCTCTGTACCAGCTTTTTAATCGGTTTTACAGGCGTTTTCATCCCGTAAAAATTATCTTCAAACCTGAACCAGGTATTCAATCTGAAAATCCTTCCATGCTGCTGCACCGCTTCGACCAGGCGCTTTCCTTCACCAATCGTGCGGGTCATCGGTTTTTCGCACCACACATCTTTTCCGGCGCGGGCTGCGTCGGCGGCGATGATACCGTGCCAATGTGGGGGAGTTGCTACGTGCACAATGTCCACTTCCGGAAGCTGGATTACTTCACGATAATCGGAAAAGGTTTTCACTCCTTTTTCCACCATACCGGACGCGATTTCAAGGTGTTTTTTATCAACGTCGCACAAGGCCACCACTTTGGTACCGGCGTAAGGAATGTGGCCGCGGCCCATGGAGCCGGTGCCGACGATGGCTTTTGTGAGCTGGTCACTGGGAGCGAGGTAGCCTTTGCCGAGAACGTGGCGGGGCACAATGGAAAATGTGGCGAGCGTCGCCAGTGAACCTTTGATAAAGTTTCGCCTGGACGCGGACGTGCCTCTCTTTTCTTTCATTGATTGAGTGGTTTAGGAAATTAAATTTTACTGTTTGAAGCTTGTGAAATTATCACAATAATTAGAATGTAGCAAAGTACCGGGTTCGTACACGCAAGGATTTGCATATTTACTTTGGAATGAAACAACATTTCACGAATCATTCCTAAAAGCGGATTTCTCAGAGCGGAATGTTGCCGTGCTTTTTCCTGGGAAGCACGTCCACCTTGTTTTCCAGCATTTCAAATGCGCGGATCAGCTTTTCGCGGGTTTGTTCCGGATAAATCACTTCGTCGACATAACCCCGGTGCGCGGCGCGATAGGGATTGGCAAATTTTTCGGTGTACTCCTGAATTTTTTCCTGCAACTTTTCGTGCGGATTTTCAGCCTGGGCAATTTCTCTTTTAAAAATAATCTCAGCCGCGCCACTCGCGCCCATCACCGCAATCTCGGCGCTCGGCCACGCGAAATTCATATCCGCACCAATGTGTTTGGAATTCATCACATCATAAGCGCCGCCGTAAGCTTTCCGGGTAATCACCGTGATACGCGGGACGGTGGCCTCGCAGAATGCGTAAAGCAGCTTGGCACCATTGGTAATGATGGCATTCCACTCCTGATCGGTGCCGGGTAAAAATCCGGGTACATCTTCCAGAACCAGCAGCGGCACATTGAAGGAATCACAAAAACGGACAAATCTTGCGGCTTTCTGGCTCGCGTGAATGTCGAGCACCCCGGCTAAAACCGCGGGCTGGTTGGCCACAATGCCGATACTCCGCCC
Source organism: Dyadobacter luticola (assembly GCF_005860805.1). Classification (GTDB taxonomy): domain Bacteria; phylum Bacteroidota; class Bacteroidia; order Cytophagales; family Spirosomataceae; genus Dyadobacter; species Dyadobacter luticola. The sequence continues at coordinate 389,009 of NZ_VCEJ01000005.1, forward strand.
GGCAATTCTTGCAAAACCGACCACAATGTTCTCGGCGAAATGTTGGTGAACCTCGAAAAAGCTTTCACTATCAGTCAGTTCGAGAATAACTTCCCGCATATCGTACGGCTGGTTGGTACTTTCAGGGAGAATGTTGTTCAATGAAGGCCTGGATTCGTCGGCTAATGTGTAGGGATATCTGGGGGCGTCATCCTCGCAGTTTTGCGGAATGTAGCTCAGTAGGTTTTTGATATTTAAAAGACATTCAACCTCATTAGCAGAAACAAAATGCGTCACACCGGATTTTGTTGCGTGGGTCATCGCGCCGCCCAGTTCCTCGGAGGTTACCTCTTCGTGGGTGACGGTTTTGACCACATTCGGGCCGGTCACGAACATATAACTCGTATTTTCGACCATTAAGATGAAGTCGGTGATTGCAGGAGAATACACTGCGCCACCTGCGCAAGGGCCCATCACAGCAGATATCTGCGGAATTACGCCCGAGGCCAATGTGTTTTTGTAAAAAATATCGGCATAGCCTGCCAGCGACACGACGCCTTCCTGGATCCGCGCGCCGCCGGAATCATTCAACCCAATGATCGGGGCGCCGTTTTTCATGGCAAGATCCATCAGCCGGCAGATTTTCTCAGCATGAGTTTCCGAGAGCGAGCCGCCGAAAACCGTAAAATCCTGCGCAAAAACGTAGACGATCCGGCCGTTGATTTTACCATAACCCGTCACCACGCCATCGCCGAGGTAATGTTCTTTGTCCAAACCAAAATCCTTGCTGCGATGCAGGACAAACTTGCCGATTTCTTCAAACGTACCGTCGTCGATCAAAACTGAAATCCGCTCCCTCGCCGTCAATTTGCCTTTTTGATGCTGTGCCTCTGTCCTTTTCTCACCTCCGCCCAAATCGGCTTCCGCATTTTTTTTATCTAAAAATTCCTTTTTCAAACTGGCAGCAGAAACTGATTCCATGTAATACGGGCCGATATGGTTACTTTTGTTTTGAACAGTTTATAAATATAGCGTCATTTTACTGATTCGGGAAATTATCACATTCTTATGAGGCAGATCGGCTTGTGGGCGTTTGTAGCGGCTTTTATCTTCCTGAATCACGCACATTCTGTGCAGGCGCAAGCTACCGGCGGCAGGAGTAAGCTCGACTTTCTGCAACTTCCCGCACAAGCCCAAAGCACCGCGCTCGGCTCTTATCATCTGACCACGCCTGGCAATGATCCCGGACTTTTTTTTCAAAATCCTGCATTACTCGACAGCTCAAAAACGGATCGTGTCTCGGCGAACCTGATGCCTTATCTGGCTGATACCAAATTTGTTAACCTGGCGTATGCAAATGAGTTTAGAAAAACCAGCGGCGTCTGGGCGGCAGGTTTGCAATACCTCAATTATGGTACGATGGTCGAGACGGATGATGCCGGGAATGTGATCGGGGAATTTCGGGCGGCGGATTATGGGTTATCGGCGGGGTATGGGCATCAGATCGGCGCGTTTTCAGTGGGCGGGACATTTAAGTTGGTCGGTGCGTCGGTGGAGGCTTACCATATTTGGGGGCTGGCTTTTGACTGGGGCGCGGTTTTCAGGCATCCAAAAGAGGATCTGACGGTTGGTTTTGCAGTTAAGAATATCGGGTTTTTGAAACAGAATTATGTGGGTGCCACTACGCCCACATTGCCGCTGGATGTGCGGGTAGGAGCGACTGTGAAGCCGAAGTATATGCCGCTCCGTTTTTCGGCCACGGCGCATCATTTAAACCGTTTTGATATGGTTTACAATGATCCCGCATTGTTTTATACTTATGATATCAGTGGTAATAAGCTGCCTAAAAAAGTAGGTATTGCCGAAAAATTGGGCCGACATCTGGCGCTAGGCATCGAAGCATTGCTCCACCCGAAATTTCGTCTGATGCTGGGTTATGATCACTTACGTCGGCAGGAATTACGACTTACCAACAAAGCGGCATTGGCCGGATTTTCTTTTGGCGCGGCATTGAAAATCAAGCGGTTTGATATCATTTATGGACGCGCGCAGTATGTGCCGGGTTTTGGTAGCAGCTCACTTTCGATTGTGATGGATTTGAAAAAAGCTGGGAAGTAAAGATCAGTTTTATAAGACTCGGCCTTTTTCCAGTTTCAGAAACCGTGTGACGCAGCTGGGGATTTCGTGGGGATAATGTGAAACGTAGATCAATGTCCGCTCGGAAGTGTTGCAGATCGCGTCCACGACGGATTTGAAATACTCAATCGACTCAACATCAAGTCCCTGACATGGTTCGTCCAGAATCAGCAGCGGCGGATTTTTGACGAGCGCCCGCGCCAGCAGTACCATTCTCTGCTGCCCTTTTGAAAGCTGCGAAAAGTCTTTTTCCTTCAAATGTGCCACATGCAGCAAAGTGGCCACCTCGTGCACACGTTCAATTTGAATGTCAGTAAGCTTCTTAAAGAAAACCCCGGTCGCGTCGAAAAAGCCGGATGCAATGGTTTTGAAAACCGGCGTATTTCTTGGAAAATATAAATGCAGCTCGGGCGAGACGTGCCCGATTTTTTGCTTGATATCCCAGATAGACGCGCCTTTGCCTCCCCTTTTTTGATCAAATAAATCAAAATCATTGGCGAAACGCTGCGGATTATCTGCCGTGATAATGCTCAATAATGTCGACTTTCCGGAACCATTCGGGCCGGATAAAGCCCATTTTTCACCTTTCGCGATTTTCCAGTTTACGTGATCCAGGATCAGCTGGTCGTGGTATTTCACTTGAATGTTCCGCAAATCGAGCGCGAATTTAAAATCCATAAAATTTGGCAGACCGAAATGTTCCAGCGCAGCAGGATCGGGTTTTGGTAAATGCACCGCCTCAGCCTTCGCTTTGAAATCTTCGATTTTGGAAACTTTCGCGATTTTTCCGGCTTCCAGTTCCATCACGTGCGTGATGCACGGGGGAATTTCGGTAGCCGTAGTCGCCATGATGATTGTCACGCCGCTGGCAGAAAGTTGACTTAATGCATTCCTGAGTACTTCGCGAGAATGTACATCCAGGCCGCTGAAAGCATTGTCCAACAAAAGCATTTCCGGATTTTTCAGCAGCGACTTTGCCAGTAACATCCGCCGGGTTTCGCCATTTGAAAGCGTTACAAAAGGATGGTCGAGCAAATGTGTAATAGAGAGTAAGTCTGAAACCCGCAGCAAATTTTCCTCCGAAATTTTGGAGGGTTCCAGCATCACCGAGTTATCATTCACCGTACCGACAGGCTTCAACTGGTTGGTCAAAATTGACCTGACCGACGGCGCGCGCTCGGCTTCGTAAGCATGGAAACGCTGCTGATAATACTCGGCCCCGGCACTGACAATCCGGTTGAAAGAATAGTCATTGGAAACCAGCTCCACCATATCACGAACTGGTTTTTGAGAATCGTAAATCAGCTTTCCGGAGAGTATCGGCCATTTTCCCGCCAGCATTTCGAGCATTACCGTCTTTCCCGATCCATTCGGGCCGATAATCGCCCAGTTTTCGCCGGGGTGAATGTCCCAGCTGATGTTTGATAAAACAATGGAATCGTATTTGCGAACGGAAACGTCTTGAAGAGAAACGGCGGGCATTGGCAATGTGGCTGGTGAATTGGCAAAGATTACAACTTTGGCGGTAAATGGAAATAAAAAAAGCATCCCGTGCGGCGGGATGCTTTTTAGTTTGTTGATAAGTGTTTCGTTTCTTGCTGCTAATGATGCAGTTCCATATTAAATTCTTTGATCATGCTATTGGCGAATGCTGAAAGGTCGTCGGTAGTACGGCTTGTCACCAGTCCATTATTGGTAACCACTTCCTGATCCACCCAAATGGCCCCGGCATTTTCCAGATCGTGTTTGATGGAGGAATAGGAAGTTAAAGTCCGTCCAATGATTACATCAGCATCGATCAGAATCTGTGGTCCGTGGCATATCGCCGCCACAGGTTTTCCCGATAGAAAAAAAGATTTTACAAAATCGACCGCGTATTGGTTCATCCGCAACGCATCCATACCCATCACGCCGCCTGGCAGCAGTAAAGCGTCATAATACTCAGGTCGCGCCATATTGAGCGGTACATCTACTTTGAATTTCTCACCCCAATCCAGATGATTCCAGCCCCGCACATTGTCTTTGTTTGGTGAAATCAAATGCGTTGTCGCTCCGTTCTCATTTAGGACTTTTCTGGGGCAGCACATTTCTACCTGCTCAAATCCATCGGCAACCAGTATTGCCACTTTTACTGCATTTAATGATGAGCTCATCATGTTTTCTTTTATCTAAGGGTTAGATTATTTAGACATATAATTGTACAAAAATTATGCCAGTGTGCCTTTATGCATTAAGCAATATACGTTTTTGAGGAATGCTGATCGTGAACCTCGAATTTGGGGTGATCTCAAAAAGTGGGGAATTTGACCAAACAAAAACGAGCGACTTTTCAGCCGCTCGCTCGTTTTATAATTATTTCCAGATTTAAATCTCAACACCGCCGACGTTCTCGAAGATCAGATCGCCCCGGGAATTTAGCTCCATCATAATCACCGCGTCCTTCGCGACCTGGCCGCTAAGGATACCTTTGGACAGCTCATTCAGGATCCGTCTTTGCAAAACGCGTTTCAAAGGACGGGCACCGAATGCCGGATCGAAACCATCTTCGCCCAATTTATTCAAGGCTTCATCGGTCGCGTCCAGGGTAATGCCTTGCTCATGCAGCATTTTCTGAATTCCCTTGAACTGGATATCCACGATTTTGCGGATATTTTTCAGGCTAAGTGGCTCAAACAAAACGATTTCATCGATCCTGTTCAAGAACTCCGGCCTTACCGAGGCTTTCAGCAGATCCAGTACCGCCTGTTTCGCTTCCTCAACTACTAGTGTATGGTTCCAGCCTTCGTCTTCGGCAAATTTTTCCTGGATAATGTGGCTGCCAATGTTGGAGGTCATGATAATGATCGTGTTTTTGAAATTCGCAACGCGACCTTTGTTATCAGTTAACCGGCCTTCGTCGAGCACTTGCAACAGAATGTTCCAGACATCCGGGTGACCTTTTTCAATTTCATCCAGCAAAATTACACTGTATGGTTTCCTGCGGACGGCTTCGGTTAACTGGCCGCCTTCATCATAACCGACATATCCCGGAGGCGCTCCCACCAGACGGCTTACGGCGTGGCGCTCCTGGTACTCGCTCATATCGATCCGCACCATCGCATTCTCGTCATTGAAGAGATATTCTGCCAATGTTTTTGCCAATTCGGTTTTACCAACCCCGGTAGGGCCCAGGAAAAGAAAGCTGCCAATCGGTCTCTTCGAATCCTGCAAACCAGCCCGGCTGCGGCGTACTGCGTCGGAAACTACTTCAATCGCCTCATTCTGACCGGCTACACGCTGATGCAGATGTTCTTCCAGTTGCAACAGTTTCTCACGATCACTTTGCAGCATTTTGCTTACGGGTATACCGGTCCATTTGGCAACCACCTCGGCAATGTCTTCCGGCGTGATTTCTTCCTGCATCAGACTCTGCTCATTTTCAGAGTTTTGCAATTCGGTCAATTTTTGCTGCACTTCCGGAATGCGGCCATATCTTATCTCGGCCACTTTTCCGAAATCACCTGCACGCTCGGCTTGCTCAGCTTCGAGACGCAGCTGCTCGCTTTGCTCTTTCAGCGCGCGTACTTCGTTGACCTTGCCTTTTTCATTTTCCCACTGCGCTCTCAAAGTGTTGCGTTCCTCGCTCATATCAGCGATTTCCTTGTTGAGCACAGTTTCCTTATCCTTATTATTTTCCCTTCTAATCGCCTCACGTTCAATTTCCAACTGCATAATGCGGCGGTTCAGTTCGTCCAGTTCTTCGGGTACGCTGTCCATTTCCAGTCTCAGCTTCGAAGCCGCTTCGTCCATCAGGTCAATGGCCTTGTCGGGCAGAAAACGGTCACTGATATACCGGTTAGAAAGCTCCACAGCAGCAATCACCGCATCATCCTGGATCCGCACGCCGTGGTGCAGCTCATATTTTTCCTTGATACCACGAAGAATGCTGATCGCGTCGGGAATGTTGGGCTCATCGACCATCACCGACTGGAAGCGACGCTCCAAAGCTTTGTCTTTCTCAACATACTTTTGATACTCTTTCAATGTCGTCGCGCCGATCGCGTGCAATTCACCTCTCGCCAGGGCAGGTTTCAGCAAGTTTGCCGCGTCCATCGCGCTCTCGCCACCACCACCGGCACCGATCAATGTATGTATCTCGTCAATAAAAAGGACGATCTCGCCTTCCGAGTCGGTCACTTCCTTGATGACCGCTTTCAGGCGCTCTTCAAATTCACCTTTATATTTCGCACCGGCGATCAAAAGTCCAAGGTCAAGCGATACGATGGTTTTGGATTTCAGGTTTTCGGGAACGTCACCCTGAACAATCCTTTGGGCTAAACCTTCGACGATTGCAGTTTTACCTACACCAGGTTCGCCTAAAAGTATCGGGTTGTTCTTGGTACGACGGCTCAAAATCTGCAATACCCGCCTGATTTCTTCGTCGCGGCCGATCACCGGGTCGATTTTCCCGGCTTTGGCCAGTTCATTTAAATTCTTGCTGTATCGTTCCAGAGAGCGATATTTAGCTTCCGCATTTTGATCTTTCACAGGGTTATTTTTTCCTCTAAGTTCTTTGATAGCATTAATCAATTCTTTTTCCTTAAAACCGAGCTCTTTCATAAGGCTCGCTGTGGAATCTTTCCCGCTCAAAATCCCTAACAAAAGGAGCTCGATGCTGACGAATTCGTCACCGAATTCTTTCAGGTAAGTTTGCGCTTTTCCACTGGCTGCTGCCATATCATTGCCCAGGTAGGGCTGGCCGCCGCTTACGCGCGGATAACCGTCCAGGATTTTTTGCAAACGGGTATTCAGAATATCGGGATTGATATTCAGCTTGTTAAGAAGAAAAGTCGATGTATTCGGGTCTTCTTCCAAAATCGATTTCAGCACGTGGCCCGTTTCAATCGCTTGCTGCTGATTTCCCTGGACCATTTGCGCGGCATGCTGAATTACCTCCTGCGCTTTGATGGTATATTGGTTAAAGTTCACGGCTTTGATGTCTTTGTTAATGATACTTTTTTTACCAAAAACATGTGCCGCAAACACGAATCGGAAATTTTGACATTAAAATCTGTAAAACCGCAATATCCAGGACAAAATGGCAATGTATTGGAGCAAAAGTGTACGAATTTGTCTTCTGATAAACCACAAAAAAAGCTGCGTCCCGTTTGCTGGCGCAGCTTTTCTTTAAAGTTATGCTGTTTCTTAAAGATCCGTTTGCGTTTTGAGCAGGTCTTCCAAGGTCTCTCTTCTTCTGACCAGTTTGGCCTGACCGTTATCTACCAAAACTTCCGCCGGTCTTAATCTTGCGTTATAGTTGGAGCTCATCGAAAAACCGTAAGCACCCGCATTCAAAAATCCGAGAATGTCGCCTTTGCGAACCTGCGGCAGCTCGCGGTCGGAAGCAAAAGTGTCGGTTTCACAAATGTAACCCACTACATTATAGGTTTTTAACTCGCCCTCCGGATTGGATAAATTAAGAATATGGTGGTAGGAACCATACATCATCGGTCGGATCAAATGATTAAGCCCGGAGTCAATGTGTACGAAATTTCGCGCGGGGTCTTCTTTTACAACCGTCGTGGTGGCAAGCAAAAGTCCGGACTCACTCACCAGGAATTTACCCGGCTCAAACCACAATTGCAGCTCACGGCCGTATTCCTGGCAAAAAGTTTTGAATCTCTCAGAAATCGTGCGTCCCAGCAATTCCATGTCCGTGATCGAATCGCCGGGCATGTAGGAAACTTTGAAACCACCGCCTAAGTCAATGATTTCCAGGTCGGGGAAGTGTTTGGCTGTTTCAAACAGAATATCAGCGACTTTCAAAAATGGCTCGGCGTCTTTAATGTCGGAGCCGGTATGCTGGTGCAGTCCGATGATTTTAATGTCATATTTTTTGACAACTTCCAGAATTTCATCCAGCAGTAAAACGGAAATCCCAAACTTGGAATCAGCGTGCGCCGTCATGATTTTAGCATTTCCACCCGCCGCAACATTCGGTTTGATCCGGATTAGGCAAGGTTTTGAGCTGCCATATTCCTGTCCAAACCATTCGAGCAGCGGAATACTGTCCACATTCACAATCGCGCCATCTTCAATCGCCGCCTTCACTTCATGAAAAGGTACACCGCTGGGGGTGAATGTGATTTGATTAGCTTCATAACCTGCCAATTTTCCCATTTCCAGCTCGCCCGGCGAAACAACATCCAGCTCCACACCGATTTCCCGCATCAATCTCAGTACGCTCAGGTTGGTATTGGCTTTGCAGGCATATTTGATCTTCATGTTAATCCCGGAAAATGCGTGCTGCAATTCCGAAACCTTGCGGCGGATCGTGGAGCCATCGTAAACATAAAGTGGACTTCCGTATTGGTTTATGAGTTCAGCCGGATCAATGCCCTGGATTGAATATTGCTGGTTTTCAGTAAGTTGCATTGTAATTAATTACAGTATTTGTCAAGATAGATTTCCATTTCCTGTTGCAGCGCCGAGGCTTCCTGTTTTGCTTTCTGGGCAAAATCATAATCATTGCCGGCATATATAATGCTACGCGAGGCATTCACGAGCAGCCCGCAGCTTGTATTCATCCCAAACCGCGAAACTTCTTCAAGATTGCCTCCCTGCGCGCCGACGCCAGGTACCAGTAAAAAATGATCAGGGATAATCTGACGGATTTTTTCAAATTCCGAGGCCTGCGTGGCGCCTACCACATACATGATCCGATCGGAGCCGGCCCAGGTTTGGGACGTTTTCAGGACTTCTTCAAAAAGTGAAGCATTACCAACATTCAACCTTTGAAAATCGGCGCTCCCGGGATTAGAGGTCAAAGCCAGCAAAATGACCCATTTATTTTCAAATTCCAGAAAAGGCTTTACAGAATCGCTTCCCATATATGGCGCGACCGTCACCGAATCGAAATCCAGGCCGGACGACGACGGATCGAAAAATGTCCGTGCGTAAAGTCCAGAAGTGTTACCTATATCGCCGCGTTTTGCGTCAGCGATGGAGAGATGTTCTTTGGGGATGTATTCTATCGTTTTTTGGAGACTTTCCCAGCCTTTCGGCCCCAGCGCTTCGTAGAAAGCAATGTTGGGTTTATAGGAAACGCAAAAGTCCGCAGTGGCATCAATGATCTGCTTGTTGAATTCAAAAATAGGGTCGGGGGTTCTGAGCAAATGGGCAGGGATTTTACGGATATCGGTATCAAGACCGACGCACAAATAAGATTTTTTCCGTAGAATTTGTTGATAAAGCTCTTTGTATGTCATGATTTTGTAAATATTGCGGCGAAATTACAACCTCTAACAATAGATTCATAAATTTGCTGGAATAATAGCCTCCTGGTATTTACTAACGTTGAATTCATAATATGCAGATTCGAGAAACTTCAATCGCGGGTTTAGTTGAGATTTTTCCACGGGTTTTTGAGGACTCTCGGGGAGCATTTTTTGAGTCTTTTAACAAACAAGCTTTTGAAAAGCATGGTCTTCCTACAAATTTTGTTCAGGATAACCAGTCCTTCTCTATCAAAGGGGTTGTAAGAGGTCTTCACTTCCAGAATGCTCCGTTCGCGCAAGGAAAATTGGTTCGCGTCATTTCCGGACGTGTTCTAGATGTCGCTGTTGACTTGCGTCCCGACTCGCCTACTTTCGGCAAGCATGAAATTTTCGAGCTGAGAAGTGATCTGAACAATTTTGCTTACATCCCCGAAGGCTTCGCGCACGGTTTTGCTGCTTTGGAGGATTCTATTTTTAGCTACAAATGCACGAATGTCTACAATAAGGAGGCTGAATCTGGTCTGCTCTGGAATGATCCTGATCTGGGGATCGATTGGCAAGTTTCGAATCCGATTGTTTCCGAGAAAGATGAAATCCTTCCGACATTCAAGGCTTTATTCTCGGATTCCAAGGTTTAGGATTTCTCTATTTTCCTGAATTTTTATTTCTCAAAAAGCTCTTCTACGGCTTTTGAAGCTACTTTTCTGGCAGAATTCGGATTCTGTCCGGTGATCAGTCTTTCATCCAGCTCGATGAACTCCATAAACGGGATCATGGCTTTAGTGAAATGAGCGCCTTGTTCTTTTAGTTTATCTTCCAAATAAAACGGCACTTCGCTGACGAAGCTCATCAGCGCTTCTTCGACATTTGAAAACCCGGTGAGGTATTTGTCCTGGATCAAAAGCGAACCGTCGGAAAGCTTAACATTCAATAAGCCGCTTACGCCGTGGCATACGGCAGTTACTGTTCCGTTGTGTTCGTAAATGTGCCTAACGATATTTTGAAGAGCGGAATTATCCGGAAAATCCCACATCGCGCCATGGCCTCCTGTAAAATAAATGAGACGATAATCGGCGGGATTTATCTGGTCAGGACTTAAGGAATGCTGTAACTTCTGTTGAAACTCCGCATTGTTCCAATACAATGCATTGCACTCATCTTTGAGGTCCATGCTTCGTTCATCCACAGGAACATTGCCGCCAGATGGGCTCACGATATCGACAAAAATCCTTCGTTTGACCATCACATCATAAAAATGTGTGAGCTCACTCAGCCATAAACCCGTTTTGGATGACTTGGTAGGGTAGGTATCATGGTTTGTGCAGACGATGAGGACTTTCATAGCATGACGAAGATTTTTCTTCGGGAAATATACTATAAAATCCTGCTATTTGCAGTTTCTGGCCCGGATGACAGCCTAGTTCAGCAGCTGATTTTTGTAGGCAAATGCGACGGCGGCGGCAGTACTTTTAGTCCCGGTTTTTTCTAAAACCCTTAACCGATGCCCTTCAACTGTCCTGACACTGATAAAAAGCTTGTCACCGATTTCAGTTGTGGAAAGCCCGTCGCAAATGAGTTGCAGCACTTCTTTCTCGCGGGTGGACAAGGCCACATTACAGGCATTTGGGAAAAAAGGATGTTTGTTCACCTGGCGATTCACCATTTTGCGGTGCATCGCCTTGGAAACGAAATCATTATAATAAAAACCGTCTTCGTCCACCCGGCGGATCGCTTTTTCAACTTCGTCAGGGCTGGTATCTTTCAGCAGATAACCCTGCACACCTTTTTCGAGCATGTGAATTACGAAGCGGTCTTCATTGTACATAGAAACGACAATGACCTTGATGTTGGGAAATTTGTCAAATGCAGCTTCCGTGGCCTGGATACCATCCATGACGGGCATTTGCAGGTCCATAAACACAATATCCGGTGTGTTTGCCGGGAGACGGTCCAGCAGTTCCTGCCCGTTGGCGGCTTCAAGCACAAATTCGAAATCCGGAATGCCGCTCAGCATAGAGATAAACCCTTTTCTGAAAAGCTCGTGATCGTCGGCGATTCCAAGTTTTAGAGTTTTCATAATTTAAATATTCACGCGTTCTCTGCGGAATGGGTGCAAAGGTTCAGGTTTGTTTTCGGGAATTGGCATAACCGGGATTTGCGCAAATGCGCTGGAACCTCCGGACGACGGTCGCTCATATTGCATGGTACCGTTCACGATAGACAGACGGCTTTCAATGCCTAGCAGGCCAAGACCTGCAAGATTGTTTTCCTTGATCTTCTCGGGATCGAAACCGACACCATTATCGGTGACTCTCAGACCGATAAACTGGTCATCCACTTCCAATGATATATCGATTTTGGAGCAGCTTGCGTGCTTAATCGCATTATTTACCAGCTCCTGCATAATGCGGTAGAGGGTTAGTTCGAGCTTCTGGCCCTGGCGTGGAAATTCTTCGGTGTTCGAATGAAAGGAAATTACCAGGTTATTATCCTCTTCAAGCTTGTTGATAAATTCTTCGATGGCTTCCATCAATCCGAATCTTTCCAGAGTAGTTGGAACAAGGTCTCGGGTGATGCGGCGGACGTGCAGTATGGTTTCTTCCACCAGCGACTGCGACTTTTTCATAATCAGGTCCTGCTTGTCATCGCCGATTTTACTGACCAGCTTATTGAGCTGGTTGAGGCTTAACTTGGTAAGTGACAGCATGGTTCCAATGTCGTCATGCAAATCCTGCGCTATCCTTCTTCTTTCGGTCTCTTCTGAATTGAGGGCCGTATCGAGCAGCAGGCGGTTGTAGTTTTTCTCGATGTCATTGATCTTCTTCTCCTCCTCAAACCTTCGTTTCTGGTAGTACATCACAAAGGAGATCATGCAGAACGCCATGGTCAGCATTGCGAGGGAGGCAATGAGTAAAGCCCATTTTAATTCCTCACTGTTTTGCATAATCTTTCAGGGGGAAATAATAAATGCCAACACTAAAAAGCACGGCGCAAAGTATCTCAAATATAAAAGGTATAGTGCGGATTATTCCCAGATCGATTGAATTGTTCCAGGTTGCGGTATAATGCAAAACCGGTGCAATAAATATGAGACTGGAAAAATAGAGTAACAGGCCAGAGCAAACCCAGAAAAACGGAAAAGTCAGCAGATTGGGTATTTGCAGTGATTTGATAATCTCATAAAAATACAACAAAATAATTGCGATAATTAACACGCCCTGGACAGTCATCGAATATAAAACTGCGCGGTGATTATGCATATCGTTCAGCTCTGAATTCGAGTGGAAAATATCCCAGATAGTAAATGCCGCAAATCCGACCATCGTAAATGTCAGCAGCCTCTTATAACTCTGCGAATTGATCTTGTAATAGAACATCCCGCTTAACAAAGCATAGAAAAGTGGGATGCTGAGATTATAAAATATCAGATTATTTCTGTGCAATGATGCCGAGTGAAGCATAATCAGGTCGATGACCAATTTCGCGAACAGGTAGAAAAGAAGCAGTTTGAAGGACGGATCCAGATAAGCTTTCCTGACTACAAGTAAAATCAACGGCAATAGTGTGATGAAAACGGCAATACTTGGAATGGGTTTTCTGACTATAAAAGCTATGTATATTTCAGACATAGTGTGTGGGATTACAGCATTTCTAACAATCGCTAGGGCAAAGTGGCCCGCCCCGCATTACTTCTTTTTGAGCAGGCATATCTTTCATGCCACCTGATCCTTTTCCAGTTTCCTGATCGTCATCCAGTAAAGCGCCTAGCTGAGCGCTGTGGGTCAGATCATTTCCCTGTGCGTCGACCGGAACGAGGATCAATCGGGGAGTGGCTTTTTTACGATCGGCCTTACCTTTAATCTGATCCATATCATCTTCATCAACGACTCCGTAATAAGCCCTGAACCCCACACAATTGTCACCATGCTGGTCTATCAATTGGTTGAATGTATGGATTCCAAAAAATTCTGCACGAACGAAATTTTCACCACGTTCGCGGCAATCTTTCTCCTTTTTTCTGTGCGGACTAGTGAGCTGCAATGCATCTTTTGCGGAAACGAGTGCCCCTTCTTGGCCTGTAAATTTTGCAGGGTTCATAAAAATTTTATAAGGAATTGACAAAAAAACGAATATATGTAAATGTAGCCAGTGTCCTTTTTAACAGCAAGCAGCTTTTGTTTGTTTTGATTAAACGGTTTTAAGTAACTGCTTGTTAATCAGTACACTTTATTTTACAGCAAAGATAAACGCGTAATATTACGCACCAAATCGGGCAGTATCACGGAGGGCACAATGTAATGCTACTTAATCAAAAAATCAGGGATTTTCACGCTAATATTACCTGCGTCGGCCATATACATTTGTAAAGCGTTAGGGAAGACTCGCAGAGCTTTCTCATTAAGATTAAAAGGGTTAGGTTAACACATGAAAGCCGTGGGAGTTTCTTCTGCGGCTTTTTGATTTATAAGGCATATTTGTCACTTTCGACATTTAACTTTTTAAAATTTATGAAACCCACCATCACCATAGAATACTGCCCGAAATGCGGCTGGTTGCTGCGCTCAGCCTGGATGGCGCAGGAGCTGCTGACCACTTTTTCCGACGACCTTCACGCAGTTGCACTGATACCTTCGGAAGTGAGCGGCCGCTATACGATAAAACTCAATGAAGAGCTGATCTGGGACCGGAAAAGGGAAGGACATTTCCCTGATGCAAAAGAACTTAAACAGAAAATCCGGGACGTGATCGCACCTGATCGCAACCTCGGACATAATGATCGCTAGTTGCCAGGAAATGTTGTAGTAAGACATAATGTCTTGAATCGAAACCCGATACTGTAATTTTGTCGCTATTATTCCAGTTACGGATTATTTGGTTTTTGAAATAAAAATGAAAATGGGTTAATATGTTGCCAATCAACTATTTAACCAAAGTTACAGCCGTCTGATTTTCAGAATTTTTCCCTCGCTCCGATCTTTGGCACACAGTTTTTCGTTAATGAAATAAAACTTGTGAACCTAAAACGCGATAGCTATGGAAAGCAAACTGAAAATCCCACAGGAAATGTTGATGAACATTGATTTCATTAACACAGTCAATGGTGGAATGAGTGAGCCCGCTATAAAGCTTGACAAAGGGTCGGAGGGTTTTGAAGTAGTTGTGAAAATTCCTGGTATCGAGGTTGAGGATCTGCAATTAGAAGTGGTTAAGGGAAAGAGAAATACCAATAATCTTAAACTTTTCCATTTGTTACCAATATTTTCACAAGCAAACCTTTCCGAAGAAGAGCAGTGGAAAACAGTTCGTTTCATTAATACATTTGTAATTCCTGACGGTGTGGATGTGGAAAACATCTCCGCCAAGTACGACGATACGCTTCGTCATCTGGTACTTTTTCTGCCCTACGGAAACGAGCAGGGAGACTTCCACAGAAAGGTGGAAATCGAACGCTGGTAGAAAATCAGAATTTGGATCTAATTAAGTCGCCTGGCAGTTATCACTGTCGGGCTTTTTTATTTAATATTTTTTTAATTGGATATGCTAAAATATTAACTATGGCCTTTTTAGCGTCCAAACATCGATTTCTGTTTGCCGTTATTTGAATTGTATCCTTCTAATAGATTATATTAAGATATGGTAAAGATTTGAAAAACTAGGAAAAAATCGAGGTGTATCTCCTTATCTTCGATTCGATATTTATAAATTACCCTTCCAAACTCAACGTTATGAAAAAATCTAATATTTTCGCTTACATCGAATTGACTAAGCTTGTAGATGAGCTTAAGACGTCTCCGGAGTCAGCCTCTGTTAAGCAAAAACTCAAATCCCAATCGGCCTATTTTAACATTATTGAGCCGAGATATTTTTCCGATGGACTGGTAGGTGAGTGGGAAAACATTCTGAGCGTAATCAAACAAAAAGGCGCGAAAGTGAATGAGGAAGGGAAGGTTATTTCAAATGCCGTGAGCAATACAATCGACCAGCTTGAAGAAAAAGAATGTCAGGCGCTGGTAGATAAAATCAAGGTAGTTTACGCCAAAGTCCAGCAAGAATTTCAATAATATAAAACGCCCCAACATTTGATTATGACCAAAGGTTGGGGCGAACTTTTATCCTCAGTTTGCCTAACTGACGGTTCCTCCGTTCCACACTTCTTTTCCCGGCTGCACAAACGCAAGGCTTCCGTCCCGGTCCTCCGCCATCAGTATCATTCCGTGACTTTCCATACCCATCATTTTACGGGGAGCAAGGTTTGCCAGATAGAGCACCTTATTTCCGATAATGTCCTCAGCTTTAAAATGTTCTGAAATTCCACTCAGGACGGTTCTCTGCTCTGAACCAATATCCACCAGCAGTTTTAATAACTTCTTACTTTTTGGAACATTCTCGGCCGCAAGGATCGTCGCTACCCGAATATCCATTTTCGAGAAATCGTCAAATTGAATTTCCGTTTTAATTGGCAATACGGTTTTTCCTTCCAGCTCATTCATTCTTTTTGCCTCGTGTAATTTCTCAATTTGTTTTTCAATCAGCTGATCTTCAATCTTTTCAAAAAGCAAACTTGCCTCTAAAATAGGCTGACCGGCTGAAAGTAAATCTGCTCTTCCGGCATTTTTCCACAAAGGTTTATCCAGACCAAATTGTTCACAAATCTTCGCCGATGTAAAAGGCAGCACAGGCTCAGCAACGATGGCCAGTGACGCCGAAATTTGCAGCGCAATGTTCAAAATCGTATTAACCCGCTCAGGATCTGTTTTAATGACGTGCCAGGGTTGGGTATCAGCCAGATACTTGTTTCCTAACCTCGCCAAATCCATCGTCAGCGTCAAAGCCTCCCGAAAACGATAATTTTCAATTACTTCTCCAATCCTGCCCGGAAATGCCTGTAATTCAGTTAAAACTTGTTGGTCAATGTTCAATAATTCACCCGCAGCCGGCACGCGTCCTCCGCAAAATTTATGCGTCAAAACGACCGCGCGGTTAATGAAATTCCCAAAAATACCTACCAGCTCGCTGTTATTGCGGGTTTGGAAATCTTTCCAGGTAAATTCGCTATCCTTCGTTTCAGGGCCGTTTGCAGTGAGTACATATCTCAAAACATCCTGTTTGCCAGGCAATTCTTCCAGATATTCATGCAGCCACACCGCCCAGTTTCTGGACGTCGAGATTTTATCACCTTCCAGGTTCATAAATTCATTGGCGGGAACATTGTCAGGAAGTATATAATGTCCTTCCGCCATCAGCATCGCCGGAAAAATGATGCAGTGAAATACAATGTTGTCTTTTCCTATAAAATGTACCAGTTTGGTTTCACCTTCCGCCGGATCATTTTCAGGCTGCCACCATTTTTTCCAGCCTTCATCCGTCCCATTTTGCTGGGTAAGCCAGTCTTTCGTCGCAGAAATGTATCCGATCGGCGCTTCAAACCAGACATATAACACCTTGCCCTCGGTGTCGGCTACCGGCACTTTGATGCCCCAGTCCAGGTCACGCGTCATCGCCCGCGGTTTCAAACCATCTTTCAGCCAGGATTGGCATTGCCCGAAAACGTTTGTTTTCCACTCCGTGTGGCTGTTGACATAATTTTCAATTTGCGGCTGCATTTTATCCAGCGGCAGGTACCAGTTTTTGGTCACTCTCAAAACCGGCTTCGCACCCGACAAGGTTGAGCGCGGATCTTTAAGTTCGAGCGGACTTAATGTGGACCCGCAGCGCTCACATTGATCACCATAGGCATTCGGGTTGGCGCAAACCGGGCACGTACCGACGATGTAGCGATCAGCCAGAAATTGCTGCGCCGTTTCATCATAATACTGCTCCGTAGTTTCTTCCACAAAAACATTTTTATCATAAAGCTCCCTGAAAATTTCCTGGGAAGTCTCGTGATGCACCAGTCGGCTCGTGCGGGAATAAATGTCAAATGAAACCCCGAGATCCTTGAATGCCTGGTCAATTTGCGCGTAATATTTGTCGACAACCTGCTGCGGAGTCAAGCCTTCTTTTTTTGCGCGGATGGTGATGGGTACCCCGTGCTCATCGGTACCGCTGATAAATGCAACTTCTTTCTCATTCGAGCGCAGGTAACGGACGTAAATATCCGCAGGTATATAGCAGCCGGCCAGGTGACCAATATGAATAGGTCCGTTGGCATAAATCAGCGCGGCTGTAACAGTGTATCTTTTAGGATTCGTGATGGGCATTAGTTAAAATAAGTAGTAACAAGAGGTAAAATTAGCAAAAAGCCCCGCAGTAAGTGTTGCTCACGCGGTTAATTTACGCTGAGCGTAATAGTGTGAAACGGTTTTTGGTTTGAACTTAAATTTGATATACTTGTGATCGTAATATTTACACACTACTCTCCCATGAAAGAACAATTTAAGACGCGCCAGCAGCTGGCGGATGAGCTAGGAGTCTCTCCCAAAACACTTTACAGAAAGCTAAAAGTTCTTCAAATCGAGATCCCGCGAGGATTGATACCCCCGAAATTATACGCTGAGATTCTGGAAAGAATCTGCAACTAATCCGCCTGTCCAACTTTGTCCAGTTTTGTCCGATTTTGTCCAATTATTGCTATTGGATGGAAGATGTATTTGGGGGAATTTTGCATTGCTGCAGCAGGAAATTTTCAGTCAAACCAAAATTTAAATGACTATGAAGAGTTTGAAAACTTTTGCTTGCTTTTCGATTATAACGCTGTCTTTGACGGTATCTGTGTTTGGACTCAAGCCCTGTAAAAACTTCGATACTGTTACAAGCTCATTTGGTGGAGTCTGTGCCGAAGCAACTACTGAATGGATGTCGAGTTCAAATAACTGTTGTGCGCCTTCAAGTGGCTCAGCGATGGTTACACAAATTTATTTCGACTCAGGTGGAAAAATAATATTCACCGAAATTTCCTACATACCGATCGGACAAGCCCAGAGTGAGATGGGATGCGGAGCGGTTTAGCCAGATATATCAATTTTACCACACTTAACTTTTTTCAAAATGAAAATGAAAAACGCATTCTTAGCTGTGCTTTCGGCCTTGCTTTGCATTGCTTGTAATCCTGGCAGTGACGACCAGCCAGAAAGAAAGGACGGATTAATACCTATTACAAAAGCCTCGGAAACAAATCTTTTTCCAACATTGCCAGGTTACGAGAGTAGGAAGGAAATGGAGGCGATCCGGAAGAACGGAGATCTTACATTATTATTCCGATCAGAAAACGAGCTTTATCAAAAAGTGCAGGAAATTTTTGATTTCACAATCCATCCTAAGAATGAGGGAATTGAAATAGAACGAAAGAAGGCGCAAGCTGGCTACCGGAAATTCATCGAAACTTATAAGGATGAGAGAATAATGTTAAGTCAGTTTAGAAATCAGTACGCGAAAAGGCTTTTACTAGACTATAAAATCATGAACTCGGATAGGTATCAGGACCTGCAATTTTATACCAATGAGCTAATTGAGTCGCATCTGGGCAATTATGATCTTATCTTGAAATGTCTCTCAAAGTTGGAGGGAAATATTGACAAAGAGCAATTTGCGAAGCTAGTACAAGACACACATTTACAGATGAATGAAAGTGTCGAAAATGAAAAGTTGCTTAAAGTAGCGATCGCGGATATGATAAGGCAGAAAGAGGCCGAAGCGAGAGAGGAACAAAAATTAATCGAAAATGGTGGGACTGGAAATAAACCCAGAAAGAAATTAATGTTATCGTTGCTTAAACACAATCAGCAGAACGATAGATCAAAGCTTCTGGAAGGTTATCTGACGGTGATTAAAAAATTTGAAGATTCTTTGTCGGTTTCCAAAGTGTAATCAAAAAGAACAAGCGAAGCATTTTCCGATCCCTTTCATTTCTGGAAGGGATCTTTTTGTGTACTGACTTTTCAATCACGAACTTTGGTACCGACATTTTGTTCTAAATCTTATGAAGATTCTTATAACCGGTGCCACTGGCCTGGTCGGCAGTGCAGTTGCGAGGCGGTTTTTGTCTGATCAGCATGAAGTATTTGCGCTGGTGCGTCCGGATTCGGATCGTAGCCTGCTGGCGGATGTTGCGTCGAAGATTGCTTGGGTTGAGGGGGATATTCTCGATATATGTTCACTGGAAACTGCGATTCAAAATGTTGATTTTGTGGTACATACCGCCGCGGTAGTGTCTTTTATTCCAAAAGACCGCAAGCAGATGTTTAAGGTCAATGTGGAGGGTACCGCCAATGTGGTGAATGTTTGCCTGAAATATCCGGGCAAAAAGCTTTGTCACGTCAGCAGCATTGCAGCATTAGGCCGGCCCGATCCTCGGAAGCTGGTAGCTGGCGAAATTACGATCCTGGACGAAGACCAGCGCTGGGAAGATTCCCCGGAAAATTCGGAGTATGCAAAAACGAAACACCTGGCAGAACTAGAAGTGTGGCGCGGGACCTCGGAAGGACTTAATGCCGTGATCGTCAATCCGACATTGATTTTGGGTGAAGGCGACTGGGAAAAAAGCAGTACGCAGATTTTTAAATATGTGTACCGGGAAAAACCATTTTACACGGAAGGTATTGCCAATTATGTGGATGTCAGGGATGTAGCGGAGGTTGTATATCGTTTGTTGGGCTCTGATATTTCCGGGGAGCGATTTCTCCTGAATGCGGGAAGTATTTCTTATCAGAATTTGTTTAACCTGATAGCGACGGCCATGCACAAGAAAAAACCCTGGTTGAAGGTAAGTCCAGGACTTGCGGACGTTATCTGGCGTATCGAGGCGGTGAGGACATTTTTAGCCGGAACAAAACCTTTGATTACCAAAGAAACAGCCCAGTCCGCAGCCAGAAAAATCAGCTATCGTAATGATAAAATCAAAAAATTTCTTGATTTTGACTTCCAGCCGATTGAAAAAACGGTGGCCCGCGTCAGCGAAAGTTTGGTAAGTAAGAGTTTGAAATAAGAGAAATATTTTTATAACTTTCTTTCATTATCAAGTGGTGTGCTGGCCGTCAATTCTAACCTAGCAGTTTGTATGATGGAGAAAAATTTTGGGGAAAGAAAGGATTATATGAAAGAGACATTGCTCAGGTTTGAAAGAATGTTAAAAACCAGCGAGCCGGTCTTTTTTGATTTAGATACCTACGAAAAAGTAACGGTTCACTACATAGAAAAGGGAGATTGGGAAAAAGCCTTCAAGGCGTGTGAGTTGGGACTGTCGGACTACCCTTATTCACTTGATCTTCTGCTAAATATGGTTCAGCTCCACTCCAACCGGGGCGAACATGAACAGGCTCAGGAAATTCTGGAAAGGGCCTCTCTTTTCCATCCGGGCGACATTGAAATTTCGTTTATGCAGGTGGGTATTTCCAACATGATGGGCGAGTATGAAGAGGCGATCGAGCTGCTGGAAAATCTGCTTACGCGGGTGGAGGATAAAGATGAAATTTACTTCCAGATCGGGCAGACGTACCAGAATTGGGGCAAGTATGAGGATGCGATCAAATTCTACAAAAAATCGCTGCGCAATAACCTGAATAACGAAAGTGCATTGTACGAGTTGGCACATTGCCTCGACCTGGTCGGGCAGCTGGAAAGCCACCTCGATTACTATAATGAGCTGGTCGACCGCGACCCGTTTTCACATCATGCCTGGTACAATCTCGGCATTGCATTCAGCAAGCTGGAACGGCATGAAGATGCTGTGAATGCTTATGAGTATGCGACGCTGGTTAAAGATGATTTTGCATCGGCTTTTTTCCAGTTGGGTAATGCCTACATGAACCTGGAACAATATGAACAGGCCAAAGATCAATATCTGCGGGCGATCGAGTTGGAAGGCGAGCAGCCCGAAACTTGCTGCTGCCTGGGTACTTGTTTTGAAAAACTGGGCGAGTACGAAACGGCGATCAAATATTACCGCCAAACCGTGAAACTGGATAACCAGTGGGACGATGGCTGGTATGGTATGGGAATCTGTTTCAGTGAGTTGGGGCGCTGGTATGAGGCGGTTGGTTTTCTCAGAAAAGCGATCCAGATCACCGAATTAAATCCTGATTACTGGCTGGCTTTGGCCGAAACAGAATTCAAAGTCGGCAATGTTATTTCAGCATTTGAAGCTTTTGAAAAAGCAGCGGAAATAGAGCCTTCGAATCCGGATATCTGGCTGAAGTGGTCGCATGTTTTATTTGAACAAGGAAATTACGCGAGGGCATGTGATCTTTTGCAGGCTGCGATAGATGAAATGCCGGAAGAAGCGGACTTATATTACAGAATGGCGGTATACCAAATCCACGGCGGCGATTACCGCGAGGCGCTGATTAATCTTGAAGTTGCGCTGACATTGGATTATGATGCCCATGTTCAGCTCTTTGATTTCTTTCCGGATCTGGAAAAACAAAAAGCACTTTTTCGGATCATTGAGCAGTACCGCGAAAAGTAACTAGCTGATTTGTTGATATAAATTCACTAGCTGCCGGGCAATGTTACTTCCTGCAAATTGCTGAATGTGAACTTGTCCTGCATCCACCAGAGATTTTCTCAAACTGACATCAGTAACCAATTTTTGTAATTGGCTGCTGATGTCTTCTGTTTTAAAAGGATCAGCATAGAGCCCGCCGGGGCCACCTGCTTCTTCCAGGCAAGAACCTTTTGCGGATAAAACCGGCGTACCGCTATGCAATGCTTCAAGGATTGGAATGCCAAAACCCTCATAAATAGAGATGTAGGCAGCAATTTCAGCGGATTGATACAATGCTGGCAAATGCGCAGTTGGAACATTTTCCAGAATCAAAACCTGATTTTCCAGCTTGTATTTTTGAATGCTATTCCTGATTTTTTGAATGTATGGTGTCGTTTTTCCAACTAAAATCAGTTTAAAATCATGCGACTTCAAACCAGCAAATGCTTCCACGAGTCGGTGCTGATTTTTACGCTCTTCCAATGTTCCTACACTCAGAATGTAAGGCGTATTGATTTGATAATGATCCAGGATTTTTTGCCTTTCTGAAATGTCGATCTGCTGTTTAAAAACAGGGCTGCAATCCTGGTAAATAACTTTTATCTTATCATTTTCAATCTGATACAACTCAATTAAATCACGTTTCGTCTGCTCGCTAACGGCGATAACTGTGTCAGAATGTTGGCAGGCGGATTTGAATTTGTGCCTGTAAATAAGCCGGTCGATGGGTTTGTAATGTTGCGGAAGTCTTTCAAAAATTAAATCATGAATGGTTACTACGGATTTAATGTTAGCGCGGCCCAAACCTTGCGGAAGTTCGTTGCTCAATCCGTGAAAGACGTCAATTTTTTCGCTTTTTAACTGGCTCGTAATGGAAGCGTAGCGCCAGTAGGCGGAGAGTTTTTTATCCAAAAAGTTTTCCGGGAACCGTATCGCATTTTTTGGAAAATCCGGGAAAAGATTCTGGTTGTTCTTGGGTGTAAAGGCCAGATAATCATGCTTTTTCTCGAAGGTATTCAGCGCATTCAGAATAAATCGGCTATAATTTCCGAGACCGGTTTTATTGGCGAAAGCCCGCTTGGCATCAAATCCAATACGCATAGGCATTGTGCAAGGTTTACGAGCAAAAGTCCGTATTTTTGTGGATACCACCGAAAATTATTGGCCGGTATTTTGTGTTAATCAGGAATGAAGAGAAACAACATTCGTAAGCGGGGAAACCCGAAATCCACCTCAATTTCAAATACAGAAGATTATCAGATACATACGCTGGCCAATGGTATCCGAATTGCCCACAAGCAGGTACCGTACACCCAGATTTCACATTGCGGCATTATGCTCGATATCGGCAGCCGCGATGAACTGCCGCATCAGCAGGGTTTAGCGCATTTTTGGGAGCACATGGCCTTCAAAGGCACCGAAAAGCGGAGTTCTTACCATATCATCAACCGCCTCGAAAATGTGGGTGGCGAGCTGAATGCTTATACCACGAAGGAAAAAATCTGTTTCCACGCGTCGGTTTTGGATGATCATTTTGAAAAGGCGATGGACTTGCTCGCCGACATTACATTTCACTCGGTTTTTCCTGACAAACAGATTGAGCGTGAGCGAAATGTGATTCTAGAAGAAATGTCAATGTACGTCGATTCGCCGGAAGATGCGATCCAGGATGATTTTGATCAGCTCGTTTTTCCTGATCATGCACTGGGCAACAACATTCTGGGAACCGCAGAAACGGTCAATTCTTTTGGCCGCGAACATTTATTTGAATTTATCAACGAAAACATTGATACCGAGCGGATTGTCGTTTCGTCGGTCGGTCGTCTACCATTTTCCAAGATCATTAAAGTTGCTGAAAAATACCTGGGCGATATCCCGGCAAAATCAACTTCCCGCAAGCGAATAGCCCCTTTGACCTATATTCCAGTAAATCAACAGAAGGAACGCTCGATCCAGCAGGCGCAATGTGCGATGGGTCAGCCAGCCTATTCCTTGCTCGACGATCGCCGGTTGCCGTTTTTTATGCTCGTAAATCTTTTGGGCGGGCCGGGCATGAATTCGAAGTTTAATTTATCGCTGAGAGAAAAATATGGCTTTGTGTATTCTATTGAAGGAAATTACACGCCTTACCTGGATATCGGTTTCATGGGAATTTTCTTTGGAACCGAACAAAAGCAGCTGAATAAAAGCATTGCATTGATCCATAAAGAGCTGCGGAAAGTGCGCGAAGTGCCGCTTTCAAACTTGCAACTGCACCAAACCAAAGTGCAGCTAATGGGCCAGCTGGCGATGTCGGAGGAGAGCAATATGAGTTTTATGCTCATGATGGCGAAAAGTTTACTGGATACCGGCAGGGTGGATTCCCTTCCTGAGATTTTTAGTGAAATAGAGCAGATCACCTCCGGACAGTTGCAAGAAATCGCGCAGGAGCTCTTTAATGAACAGAATTTTAGTTATCTCACATTTTTACCAGAAGATTAAACCCGATGAAACATTCGTTGCTGCTCATTTTACTAAGCCTGATTATCATTTCCTGCAACAGGCCGAATCAGAAAGAGCAAGTCAACGAATTTCCCAAAGAACTCGTCAGTTTTAAACCTTATAAAGCCAATCCCATTTTCGCAGGAACCGGCGATTCTACGGTTTGGGATGAGAAAATCAGGGAGCGGGGCTACATTCTCCGGGAAGACAGCACGTATTATTTGTGGTACACCGGGTATACAGAGAAAACCGGCGACAGCATTAAATACCTCGGTCTGGCCACTTCAAAAGACGGTTTTAGCTGGAAAAGATATTCGGAAAAGCCGATCCATACCTCGCTCTGGATCGAAGATATATCGGTGATCAAAAACGACAGCACTTACTATATGTTCGCTGAAAGCCGGGGCGATACCTCACATTTGCTGACCTCTACGGACAAAATCAACTGGAAAGATCAGGGGCCGCTGGATATCAGACTGACAACCGGCTACCCCATCGAAAAAGGTGCTTTCGGTACGCCAGCAATCTGGAAAGAGAATGGCACCTGGTACCTGTTTTACGAAAGGGGCGATTTGGGTGTGTGGCTCGCAACTTCCCAAACATTGAAACAGTGGACAAATGTGCAGGACGAGCCGGTTTTGAAAATGGGTCCGGAAAAATATGACCAGTTTGCCGTCGCAATGAACCAGATTATCAAGTACAATGGTCTGTACTACGGTTATTATCACGCGTCCGCATTCAAAGATTGGCACGAGTGGTCGACCAATATTGCGGTTTCCAAGGATTTGATCCACTGGAAAAAATACGAGAAAAACCCGATTTTAGGGAATGATAAGTCGAGCGGTATTTCTGTCAATGACGGCTCGCAGCTTCGGTTTTACACCATGCATCCGGAAGTAAATGTTTATCTCCTGGGCGCTAAATAAGGTTTTTTAAACCAATGCTGCCGCTTTGTTCTCTGCGCGGTAATATAAGGTAGATCCATTTTCTGGACGCAGGATTTCCTTCGCAGCATTGTGAATGTCCTGATTAGTAATGCCCCTGATAATTTCCGCATCGCTATTTGCCCAATCCACATTACCGGCATTGGCTGCAAATGCCAGGTTCATAGCCCGGTTTAAAAGTTCCACTTCCGAAAATGCCAGCGAGGCTTCCGACTGGTTTTTAACTTTGTCCACCTCTTCATCCGAAGCGCCGGTTTCCATGATTTCCTGCAAAATTTCCTTCACCGCTTCGTCTGCCTCTTCCAGTTTTACACCCGGGTTCAAATTTCCTTTGATCATCAGCAAACCGGGATCCAGCGAAGAAGTAATGCTCGCGCTGATACCGTTGAAAAGCGCTCGTTCTTTCAAAAGTCGCTGGTAAAGTCTCGAAGATTTTCCTCTTCCCAAAACATCGCTCAGCAAATCACCTGCATAAAAACCATCTTCATATCGGCCCGGCATGTGAAAAACTTTGATCAAAGAATCCAGCGGCACGGAGGCGGAAGTTTCAATGTGCCTGGCTTCGGTTTGCCGCAACTCTTTCGGGACATTTCTGACATAAGCCGGACCCGACGGAATCCCGCCAAACCATTTTTCGGCCAGTTCCTGCACTTTTTCAAATGTGACCGCGCCAGCTACCACCATTACAGCATTATTGGGGCGGTAAAAACGGAAGAAAAAATCCTGTACATCGTTCATCGTAGCGCGTTCAATGTGCTCGATGTCTTTTCCGATCGTAGCCCAGCGGTAGGGGTGGGATTTATAAGCAAGAGGCCGCAATTTGAGCCACATATCGCCGTAAGGCTGATTTAAATAACGTTGTTTGAATTCTTCAATCACCACTTTTCGCTGCACTTCCAGCACATTCGGGTCGAAAGATAGGCTCAGCATCCGATCGGATTCCAGCCAGAAAGCGGTCTCCACGTTGTCGGCAGGCAGGGTAATGTAGTAATTCGTAATGTCGGGCGAAGTGAATGCATTATTCTCGCCACCCACGTTCTGGACGGGAATGTCGTAGCTCGGGATATTTTTGGAACCGCCAAACATCAGATGCTCAAACAGGTGGGCAAAGCCGGTACGTTCTTCGTCCTCATCCCGCGAGCCAACATTGTACAGAATGTTGACAGCCGCCATCGGTGTCGAAAAATCCTCGTGAACAAATACCTTCAGGCCGTTAGCCAACATAAACTGCTTGTATCGAATCATATCTATCGTAAATCGTTATTTGGGCCAAAATAAAACCCCGCGCAGAAACCAAAAACTGAAAATGCCGTTATAAACAAAGCTACTGTTCAGTTGGGATACCACCAAACCATTTTGAGTTAATAGTCTTGGCCATGCAAAATACGTTACGCTTGCTTTTTTTGTTCTTTTCAATCCTCTCGTTTTCAAGTTCAAAAGCCCAGTTACTGAATGATCCTGCTTCGTTAAAGAACGTTCAGAATACCTTGGATAAAATCTATAATTACGAGTTCGACGAAGCTGAGCAGATCATGGGCCAGGTTGAGAAAAAGTACCCCAATCACCCCGTTTCGTACATTCTGGAATCTTTTATCCTTTACTGGAAGTATCTGCCGATCAAAGACAATCCTGCAAAATCCAAAGAATATATCCAGAAGCTCGACCTCTGCCTTGAAGCGATCAATAAGAAATTTGGCAAAAATAGCCTTGATCCCGAGGCGGTTTTTTACACGATGGTAGCACGGGGATACATGGCGATGATTTACAATTATCGGGGTGAAATGCTGAATGCGGCCGGGGAGGGGAAAAAGGCGTATAATGCTTTTGTAGAAGGCTTAAAACTGATCAATAAAAATCCGGAATTCTACTTCACTTCCGGGATGTATAATTACTATGTCGAGGTATATCCCGAAGAACACCCGATCGTGAAACCGCTGCTGGTTTTCTTTAAAAGCGGAGATAAAGCATTGGGCTTGAAGCAGATCGATAATGCTACGAAAGTGGGCACGATCACAAAGGCGGAAGCTTGCTACTACATTTCGCACATTTATCTCAAATATGAAATGAAGCCCGAAAAGGCGGTTTTCTATATGGATAAGCTGGTCGATTTGTATCCAAAAAACCCGATTTATTTGATGAAAAGCACGGAAGCTCTGGTTTTGTCGGGCAAATACGAACCTGCCGAGAAAGGGATTGTCGGCCTAAAAAAGATCACGACGGGTTTCTACCCAATTGCCACGCACACTTTCCAGGGAATTGTGGAAGAAAAAAGCGGAAAAAATGACGCCGCGGCCCAAAAGGAATATTTGCTGGCGCTGAAAATCCCTCACGATGACCAGTATACCAAGGAATATCATGCGCTGGCCTACGCCGGACTTGCCAGAATCGCGGCGCGTGCGGGTAACAAAAACAAGGCCAAAGATTATTACAAGAAATGCCTGGATAAGGCTGAGTACCGGTCGGTTATTAAGGAAGCGAAAGCATTCAAATGATCACTATTTTGGGAAAAGGCTCTTGTCCAATCCAGGAATGATCTTCAAAGCATTTTTATAATAGAGTTTTTTCAAAACCTCATCAGAGAGCCCCATACCATACATTCGCCAGAATGCATGGTATTTTTTGTGATAGGGGAAATATTCATCTTCGGTCTCTAAAACCCGGAAGTAGGTAGCATACTCGGAAGGAACCCAGCTGTCTTTTCCAAAAAGCACCCGATCCTGGTATTTATCAAAAAACTTCTTCGCAGTACGCGGCTGCCTGCCCAATTCTGCAATCACCGCGCCGATCTCCACATACATATTCGGGAAAACGACCATCAGGCTGTCCAACTTTTTCAGGTTGTTGGGGTACCAGCCCATGTGCGCATTGATGAATGTGGTTTTGGGATTCATTTTAAAAATGTGGTGCTGCTCTGCAATCAGCGAATCAAACGGGATTTCATCCTTACCTCTCTTGCGTCCCGGATGCGTTTTCAGTTCAAGCCAGCGCTCGTTGTAGCGGTCCATCGGGTCCCAGAATGAAGGCACGTCGGCGGTATGTATCAAAACCGGAATGCCCAGCTCGCCGCATTTTTGCCAGACCGGCTGCAACCGGGCATCACTGACCGGCACACGGTTTCCCTTGTCATCCCTGATGCCGCTAAAACCCAAATTTTTATAAATCTTCAAGCCTTTCGCGCCCATTTTTACATCCTCTTCCAGCTGCTTCACCGCTCTTGCCGTCCAGTCTTTTTCACCGAAGCCTTTGAATTGAATGTTGGTAAAAACGGCGATACGTTTCGGCTCATTCTTGGCAACATTTTCAAGCGAGCCCTTTAATGTTGCCGTACCTTCACTCCACTCCTGCGACCAACCCCTACCGCTCAAATTCACCATGATCCCCATGTTCAGGCTATCCATTTGCGCCACCAGTTCTTTGAGATTTTGGGTCGGCATTTGGTATTGGTGATTGTGGACGTCGATAAATGGAAACTTCGCCCTTTTGAGCCGATGCTCGGCGACTTTTAATGTTGAAATCGGATCATATTCTTCAAAACCAAGCGGCTGGGTCACCTGTGAAGGTTCCTGCGCCCGGCAGCCGATGGAAAGGATTGTGAGGAATGTCGCGAAGAGTAATGGTTTTTTCATGGAATGTTGTGCAGGGATTTAGGTAGTGTTTTATTTCAAATCGAAATGGTCTTTTTTGTAAATCAGCGCCACGCAATGTGCGGCTATCCCTTCCTCCCGGCCCACAAATCCCAAATGCTCGGAAGTAGTTGCTTTAATTGAAATATCTTCTTCCGAAATGCCGCTTACCTCCGCCAGGCATGTTTTCATCGCCGGAATGTGCGGGTTGAGTTTCGGGTTTTGCAGCACCACCGTCACATCCACATTCCCGACTTCAAAACCTTTTTCACGGATCATCTCAAGCACTTTTGCCAATAAAACCTTGCTATCGACGCCTTTCCACCGCGGGTCTTTATCCGAAAAATGATAACCAATATTCCGAAGATTCGCCGCGCCCAGCAAGGCATCGCACATGACGTGACATACAACATCCGCATCCGAGTGACCTTTGGCGCCGTGAGTGTGCGGGATCAAAATTCCGCCAAGCCAAAACGGCCGGCCTTCAACCAACTGGTGAACATCGTAGCCCTGGCCTACGCGAAAAGGGAACATATAAGGGGTTTTTAAATTTAGAGGAACGTTGATTTTTGGATGATACTAACGATTCTTTAAGACATTGATGTCTTCTTTGGTGACATTAATATCTTGCTGCATGCCATCCATGCGAGCTTCCATCCTGTCAAACCGATTCATCATTGCTTCAAACAAATTGTTGAGACCTTCTTTGGTAGACACTTCTTCCTTCTTGGCCAAACCAACAAGGTCCTCTTTCTTAGCAAAGCCAATGAGGTCTTCTTTACTGGCCAAACCAACCAGGTCCTCTTTCTTAGCAAAGTCAATGAGGTCTTTTTTACTGGCCAAACCAACAACGTCCTCTTTTTTAGCAAAGCCAACGAGGTCTTCTTTACTGGCCAAACCAACAAGGTCCTCTTTCTTAGCAAAGCCAATGAGGTCTTCTTTACTGGCCAAACCAACAAGGTCCTCTTTCTTAGCAAAGTCAATGAGGTCTTCTTTACTGGCCAAACCAGCAAGGTCCTCTTTCTTAGCAAAGCCAATAAGGTCCTCTTTCTGAGCAAAGCCAACTAGATCCGCCTTCGTTGCCAGACCAACTAAGTCCTCCTTTGTTGCCATCGTTTCCTTGATCATTTCGATGTCGGAGGAATTTCGTCTTACAACCTTGGTGAGATCTAACATGCTCGCAGTGAGCTTGCTCTGATTAGCCGCGAAGTTTTCCTGATTTGCAGCTACGCTGTCCAGCTTCATCAAAGCTTCCGCCATCAACTCTTCCAGGTTACTTATTCTTTCTTTGTCCTTCATTTTTATAGTGGTTTTAAACAAATATAATGATTCTTACTAACCTATACGGACCGATCTGGCTTTGGTAACGGGGCGAAATCGAAAATTTTTTTACGAAGATTTTAACGGTATTACCTGAAAATACAAAAGCCGGAATGTCTTGCGACGTCCCGGCTTTTGGCAAATATTTATATTGTTTTACTTAATGTGCTCTATCTGAGTTTTCAGCCTTTGAAGTTCCTCCTGCTGACTTACGGATTTGAAGTAAAAATAAAGTCCTGCGATGAGGAAAATCTTTGATAAAATAAAAACAGCGATAAATGCCGGCCGCCAGTTTTTGTGAACTTTGATATGCGTATCATTTACCTCGACATTGAGATATTGGCTATCACTGGTTTTGTCGTCAAACTGATGCTTTTCTTTTTTCTCCCGCTGGCTCCGTAACTCGATCAGCTCGCGTACTACAGCAGGTGGCATTACTGCATCTTCCGCAAAATAACCTCTCATATCTGCTTCAAGATCAGCCACGTAAGTTTCAAGTTCACGGTCAACCAGCATCATTTGTCTAACCTGCTCCTGCTCCTCCCGATTCGTAAACCCCATTACGTGAGCTTCTAAAATCCCACTTTCAATAAATTCCTGCGTTCTCAATGTGCGTATTGGTTAGAGATTTCTGTAAGATTTGAAAAATTCATGGAAGCTGCGAAGTACCTCCGATTTGGTAATGTTGAGCTTTCCTGCAACCTCATCGGGCGTAAATCCCTGACGGAACGCAAGATCAAAAATAGCCTGGGGCGATGTTGAATCCAAAGAGGCCGAAAAGTCCTCGTCCACAGGCACCAATGCATTCAGCTTCCGCTTTGCTTCCACCGCTTTTGCCCTCGCCAGCTTGATCACGCAAACCGCAAACGAAAAAGGATAACTGTTGCACGATTGTAATTGTGGTGATGAAAATACATTGACCAAAACCTCCTGTGCTAAATGCGGCTGCGGAATGATCTGTAAAATGATACCGTACGCCATCGCTCCGAACTGATCATAAACTTCAACCGAGTTCAGGTTCTTGTTTTTTTTAGCAACGGCCTCGTTTCCGCTTCCATTGTTAATCCGTTCTAACTCATTCATACACTACAATTAATTAAACAAATTCTGATGGGGTAAGGGTGTCAATCGCGATTCCCGCAATTTTCGGGGCAGTGAAGTAGTAAAATTCGAATGCTGCTATGGTAAATTTAATACAATAACAATGCAAATTCCTATAATAGGTAAAAAAGTTACATAGTCTTGTAAGATTAGATGTACCCATGCAGACAAATCTAAACCGTTTGTGTGAGGGAAGCTATTTCAATGTTTAGTTTTACAAAATGAAAAATGATATCGCTGTAATTTTCGATATGGATGGGGTGATCTGTCATACCAATCCGTACCATTCCAGGGCTTTCCGGGAGTTTTTTTCAAGAAGAAACCTTGCTCCGACGGATGAAGATTTTGCCCAGCACATGTTTGGAAAAAGCAATAGCTACATCCTGAGCCACTTTTTGAACCGGGTAGTGGAAGGCGAAGAACTTTTGCTGCTGGAAGATGAAAAGGAAAGTCTTTTCCGTGAAATCTATGAGCCGTACGTTGAGCCGATTGCAGGCATTGTGCCCTTTATGCAGGATTTGTACGAAAATGGTGTAAAACTCGGCGTCGCTACTTCGGCACCACTTTTAAATTTGGAACTGATCCTCAGTAAAGTGCCGATTAAAGACTGGCTAGGCTCCATCCTTGCCAGTGAAAATGTTAAAAAGCATAAACCAGATCCCGAAGTTTACCTTACCTCAGCGGCCAATCTCGGTTTGGAGCCGGCACAATGTGTCGTTTTTGAAGATTCATTTTCAGGCGTAACCGCCGGGCTGAATGCCGGAATGCGGGTGGTAGGCGTGCTCAGTTCACATACCAAAGAAGAACTTCCTCCCTGCAACCTTTATGTAAACGATTACAAGGAGTTGAGTTACCAAAAGATTTTGGAGCTTTTTTAAACCAAATATTACAGTGTGACCAGGTCGGAAACCCGCGCGTCAAATACGCCGGTCAGGACTTTTTCATTCCTCCTGACTTGCAAAAAGATCCGGTAGCGGCCACCTTTCGGGAATGCGTAGGGGAATGAGATCCGGTTGCCGTGTTCCATGCCCGACATTCCCTGGCCGCTGGCATCATACATGCCCATTTCGGTCATCAGGAATTGCTCCCTTTCAATCATCGGCATCGCATTGAGCCGCGCCATTTGCTTGTCAACACTATCCCTGAAAATGGCTGGGGTTGGTTTTTGCACGACCTTGGCAGTATCGGCGATCCGGTTTTTAAAAGTCTTTTCTGCCGCCATGGCGTAAGAGCCGGTCGGATGTAAATGAATGTATACGGAGCCGTCGGATTTCATCACTGCCACGTGGCCGGTCATACCAAGATAAGGCTCGGGGAAGCAGGGACTTCCGTCTGGATTATATATTTCAAAATTGAGCTGGTAGGGTTTTCCAGCTTCCAGCGCTTTGTCCGGCTTGCCTTCCCAGATTGCGTACGAGCCGTCGCTGAAAACGGTTTTGGTGCCTGGCTTGCCGCAGATTACCACATTGTCGTCCAGCGGGATCCTGCCGGGGGCATCCATTGGGTCGGTTATTACATAGGTATCTTCCTGCGCGGTAACATTTAAAGGTACCTCCTCTTTTTGTGCCGGGATTTCCAGGGTATCTACAATGGTCTCAGCAAAACCGGAAAACTGGACGATATCAGAATAAACCAAATATTTGCCAGCAGGTAATTTGGGTAGATAAGCTTCAAAAGTAGTACTATCCTTCCGCTCGGGGTGAATGTGGGCGAAAGCGTCCAGTCCGGGCGTTCTTACCAGGAACGTGTGCATTAATTTTCCATGATCGGGGATTAAGGTGCTGAGCATGCTGCCGCGCCTGCGCTCTGCAAAGCCGGTCGTGTCGATTTTGAGTTGAAAAACGCGCTGGTCATTCCGGATACTCACATTCGCATCGCCTTTCAATGGTTTGTAAAGCCACTGCTTATACTCGGATGCCCAGCTATCCCACCAGCTGCTTCCACCGTACAAAATCAATGTGCAAAGTATCGCCGCGATGCCCATATTAATCCACCGTTTCCGCCTCTGTGCGCCGCTGAGCTCGTCCCCCGGTTTCAAAAGCCCGTCGCTTACACTCGCGCCGATGGTCGTGATCATTAATAAAAACAACAAAAGTCCGAGAATGCTAAGCCCGATACCGAGTTCTTTGGGCATCGCCCGCTCGGCAGTGGATACCGCGGCAATGGGTACAATCAGCTCTGCTTTTCCCTGATCGCCTTCAATCAAAATCTGCGCGCTCGAAGAACCCGATTGCATCAGCCACACAATGCCTTTAAACTGACTGGTTTGTCCGGGTACCGGAGGCAGGTCGTCGGCGGTAGGGGCGCCTTGGTCGCCCGAGTAAAAATAAATTGGTCGCGCGGAGACTTTTTTGGCGAAACCGTTTTCAATGAAAACAGTAACATTGGCCGTTCCCGGAATCACATCCGGGGGCTCGACGCTGACCAAAACTTTGTAGGGTCCCGCCTGTCCCTGCATTTGGACGCCCGCACTGCCGACATGCGCAAAAACATTTCCGGTAGCGATCGCGAGGGCCGCTGCCGCAAAAAAGAGAGTGTGAAGCAGCTTTTTCATCGTTGAATTTTATACATCCAGTTTCCCCAGGCCAAACCGATTCTTGTAGAAATCAATGTGGCGATCAATGCAATACCTAAGCCTTTCAATAAATCAGGCGTGCTTTCGACCATCCACGGGCCGAATTTGTACCGGTACTGCCAGTCGGGACTGTTGCCGAAATACCAATAGTGACTGCCAAAAATCCAGTTCCTGGCGTAAGGCGATTCCATCAGAAATGCGCCGAAATACCATTGAACTACAAAGAAGACCAGCAGAAAAGCGCAGGCAAAAATGGGCGTCAGTTTCCAATCATTCAGGTAGGCAAATCGGTTTCTAAGCAGGTCGATGACGATGGCGGGAATGATCAGTAAAAGCGGAAATTGAAATCCCTGATAGTGATCGAAATGATTCAAAATCGGACCGAGTTTGGGCTCGGCGGGGAATAAGGGGATGATCCACAATGTTCCCAGCATCAATACGGTGTAAACAGCCGCGACGGCGGTAGTGGCCCATTTGTGCGAAACGGCCTTCCCGACCGCCATCATTAAAATCGGAAAAGCTGCTCCGGCAAAAATATAAAAGCTGGAACGATGGGTGCGCATGCGGCCCAGTTCTTCTGAAATCAATGTGTACCAGATGGTTAGCAAAAATCCAGCAGAGAGTGCAAAGAGCCAGAAAAGCACCTTGTCCAGGTTTTTGTGATTGTTAAAATGAATGTTCCGGAAAAAGCGGATCTGATTTTTAACCGCAATCACACTGATCATTGCGCCAAATTGTATGCCGATAATGCCCAAAATCAGCACAGTGTGCGGCGGTGAAAGAATGGTGACGTCGAGACCGTAGGTATTGTGCCACCAGTCGTCGAAAGGTGCGGAAGTAAGCATGGATAATGCGCCCCAGACGCAGAACAATGATCCGAGCGAGCTGTAAAAAAAGCCCCAGATCTTGACACTTTTGGCCTTTTCCTGCGCGCTTCCCCAGAATGTTTTTCTTAAAATTTCGTAACCGGAGAACAATCCGGAAACGACTGCGCCGAGGTAAATGACCAAATGCGGCGGTGATAAAAGTCCGTCGCGACCAATGCTCAAATGCCAGCAGATATCCCAGATCAATCCGGTGATAACGCAAAATGAGGCAAAAACGGTGGCGTAAATGTAAACTGGAATGCCCGGGCTTTCTTCGATGGCGACGGCTTTTCCGGTTGTCGGCGGGGGAGGGTTGAGTACGGCTTGCACCTGCGGATTTAAGGGTTTTGAGTAAAAGCTCAGAAAGGCCGCATGGCCTTCACGAACCTACCTTTAAAGTACGTAGAAAAAAGATTATCCTCACGAACTCCACGTGAAGTTGAGGCATGGATAAAAATAATTTCCTGCGTGTTGCGGACATCGGTAACAATGCCAGCGTGAGACACATAACCTTCCTTACCCGCCTCGGGGACGAAAAACAACCAGTCGCCCGCGCGGATATCTTCCAGCTTGCTCACTTCCTGCCCGAATTCCGATTGTTGCCAGGAAATCCGCGGTACTTTCACGCCGATCTCAGAGTAAACCGAACATATCAGTCCTGAACAATCGATGCCGTTTTTATCATTGCCGCCGGAACGATAAGGCGTGCCGGTGTAAGTTCGTGCGACTTCCACCACTTCGGGAATGTCGGCAGAGGTGTTTGTCGGGCGGGAATAGGTTGGTTTTGAGGCAGCTGGCGTAGTTCTGCGAGCAGGGGCAGGCCTGCGGGCGGGAGCTTTGGCAGGTGCTCTTCTCGACATTAATGTAGGCCGCTGACCCGATTTTCGGGAGGCAGACTTTTCGGGCGTTTTCCTGAGCGTGTCGCAGGAAGACAGGGTTTGAAGAAGGATAATGCAGGTGATTGAAAAAATAGAAAGGAAAATCCGCTTGTTCATGCGCACGCTTTGTAATGACACAGTGGTTACTTCAAAAATAGTGAGAATATCTTCCTGAAAACATAGGGCGGGCTTTTTCGGGTATTGCATTGCTATGTACCCAACTCCTTTTTGAAGCGAAAAATTGTCCTAAATATTATGCGGCTGAAAGGTTAACAGTTAGTTTTGCCGCTGACATTCATCCAGTTTAATCTTCCAGATTTCAATGAAAATTATTTGTGTCGGCCGGAATTATGCGGAGCATATCGCAGAGCTGAATAACGAGAAACCAGATGCCCCTGTGATATTTTTAAAGCCCGAAACCGCTCAGATCCGCTTGGGAGAGCCGTTTTTCTATCCCGATTTTTCCAAGGATGTGCACCATGAAGTGGAGCTGGTGATCAAGATCAACCGGGTTGGAAAGAACATTGAGGAGCGGTTTGCGCACAAATATTATGATGAAATTGGCGTAGGGATTGATTTTACAGCCCGCGACCTCCAATCGCAATTGAAAGCCAAAGGTTTGCCCTGGGAGCTGGCGAAAGCATTTAATGGCTCTGCGCCGGTGTCGGAATTTGTGCCGGTGAGTGATTTTGAAGACATCCAAAATTTGAATTTCAGCCTGGATGTAAATGGTGAAACGCGCCAGAATGGTAATTCTTCCATGATGCTTTATCGGATTAACTACCTGATTTCCTTTGTTTCAAAATATTTTATGCTCAAAAAAGGCGACCTGATTTTTACCGGTACGCCCAAAGGGGTTTCCGCAGTGAACATTGGCGACAAGCTCACGGCGTCGATTGAAGGCAAGAAGATGCTGGAATTGTTCGTTAGATAAACCGTATTCTTCAACCGCGGTCCTGACACCGAAATCCATACACTTTTTCATGCAATACTATCTTCGGACAATCGTCCGGTCTGTTCTGTTTGTACTTGGCCTGGCGGGCGCATTGCCACATTCATTTGCCCAAAAACTGACTTATCCCAAAGGTTACTACCAATTTCCGATCCGGCCGGGGCTACCCAACTCGCTGGCTGGCGGCCTGGGCGACTTGCGCAGCAATCACTTTCATGCCGGATTGGATATCAGGACGGAGCAGCGGGAAGGTTTGCCGGTATATGCTGCTGCTGAGGGTTTTGTGTATAAAGTGGCGGTACAGCGTACTGGTTATGGTAATGTGATTTACCTGCGTCATCCAAATGGTCAAACTTCGGTTTACGGGCATTTATTAAAGTTCAGCCCGTCACTGGCGGCGTATGTGCGCGAAGAACAATATAAGAAGCAAACATTTGAAATAGAGCTCTTTCCGGAAGAAGGTAAGTACGCTTTCAGGAAAGGGGAACTGATTGCACTTTCGGGAAATACGGGCGGCTCGGCGGGGCCGCATTTGCATTTTGAGATCCGGGATTCGAATAACAATTATCTGAACCCGCTGTATTTTGGTTTTAACGAAATCAAAGATGTGACGCCGCCGAAGTTCGTGAATCTGGCGATCCGGCCGATGGATATCAATGGTCGGGTAAGTGGGCAGTTCGATCGGAAAGTTTACTCGCCGGTGAAGCAGGCTGACGGTTCTTACAAACTGAAAGATACAGTCACTGCCACGGGGTTAGTCGGGATAGATTTGGTTGCGCACGATCAGATGACAGGCACCGGGTTTCGGTATGGGTTGCAATGTATTGAGATCAAGATGGATGGGCGCGAGTTGTTTTCTTACAACATGGAAATTTTTCCGAGCACATTAACCCGCGATTACAACAACCTCATCGATTACCAGACCGAGCAGCAAACCGGGCAGCGTTACCTGAGATGCTACGTACCCGACGGCAATAATTTTAATCTATACAAAACCGACCTCTACAAAGGCAAGCTCAACATTACGGATACATTGAGCCACGAGGTACGGATCCGCATATCCGATTCCTACGAAAATGCTTCGGAGCTGGTTTTCAGCATAAAAGGCGAAGTTCCAAATCCGCTGGTGCCGGTTTTTGATAAAGAGGTAAATCCCGAGTATGTGCTGACAGACGTGCAGGAAAACACATTGATCGTGAAAGCCAAATATTACCGGAGCTCAATGCCTTTCGCGACCTATTTTGTTGAGGGAAAAGAAATTAAAAAGACGCCCGATTTATACGCTGGCGAATCGGCCATTTTCCTGACTGATCTGAGAGAATACCGCCCTGATTCTGTAAAAATCAATAATACGATCGTAAAAACATTCCTGCGGAGTCAGATTTTACCTGGAACCGCTTCTTCCTATAAAGCGGAAAAATGGTCGGTGGATTTCAAGAACACCAGCTTGTTCGACACGTTGTTTCTAACCGGTCAGAGAAATTTCAATGCACTGACGATCAACAACCGCGGCATTGCTTTGAATGATAACATTGCGATTACCTTCACACCGGAAAAAGCACCTGAAAATAAAGACAGGACGCACATGTACCGCTATCTCGACGGCTACTACCGTTTCCTCGGCGGTGTCTGGAATGAAGATCAGATCCAGTTTGACACGCGGGAACTGGGCACATTTGTGACACTGGCCGATACATTACCTCCGAAATTGCGGCTGGTAGAACATAGCAAAAACCGGATCACAGGCTTTATCGGGGATAACACTTCGGGTATCGACCACTTTAAGGCGACGGTCGGCGGGGAGTGGGTTTTGTTAAATTATGATTATAAAAAAGGTTTTATCTGGTCTGAGAAACTGGACGATAGCATACCGTTTGACGGCGAGGTCGTAGTAGAAGTGACGGACAGGGCGGGAAATAGTACTATCTTGCGAACAGAATTGGTCGATCCGGTTGTTGTCCGTAAGAAGGTCAAAAAACGCAAAAGATAGAATATGGTACTTCAAGCCGGTGATAATGCGCCTGCATTTGCTGCAAAAGATCAAGACGGAAAGATTGTCAAGCTGTCGGACTTCAAAGGGAAAAAGGTAGTCCTTTATTTTTATCCCAAAGACGACACCCCCACCTGCACCACACAAGCCTGCAACTTGCGGGATAATTACAAGTTACTCTTGAAAAAGGGTTATAAAGTGCTGGGAGTAAGCGTGGACGATGAAAAAACTCATCAAAAATTTATTAAAAAATATAAACTCCCCTTTCCTTTGCTGGCAGATACCGAGCACGCGATGGTGGAAGCCTACGGCGTGTGGGGAGAGAAGACTACTTTTGGGCATACCTATATGGGAACCAACCGAACCACTTTCGTTATTGATGAAAACGGGGTGATTGAAGAAATCATTGGAAAGGTCCAATCAAAACACCACACTGATCAAATTCTTGGCACTATTCAGCAATAAAGCTTAATGTTGAACCAGCTAATAAGCAGACATTTATAGTTTCGGAATAGTTTATAACAACAGCGTACCAAACATCTCAATAGAAAAGAAAAATGGAAATTGAACAATTAGAAAAGGTTGCTTCGCAAGTTCGCCGTGACATTGTACGGATGGTACACGGCTGCCAGTCGGGACACCCGGGCGGCTCACTGGGTTGCACGGAATTACTTGTGGCCCTGTACTTTGAGCGCCTTAAATTGAAAGAGCAGGACGGTAAACCTGTGTTTGACATGAACGGAACGGATGAAGACCTTTTCTTCCTTTCCAATGGACATATTTCTCCGGTTTGGTATAGCGTACTGGCCCGCCGCGGGTATTTCCCTGTGGCTGAGCTGGCTACATTCCGTAAGCTGGATTCACGTCTGCAAGGTCACCCTACCACCCACGAACACCTGGAAGGTATCCGCATTGCTTCCGGTTCTCTGGGACAGGGACTTTCGGTAGCATTGGGCGCGGCGATGGCTAAAAAACTGAACAATGATAAAGGCCACGTATATGTGCTGATGGGCGATGGCGAGCAGCAGGAAGGCCAGGTTTGGGAAGCGGCAGGATTTGCACCCCACCACGAGGTCGACAACCTGATCGCATTCATCGACTTGAACGGTCAGCAGATTGACGGGCCGACGGTGAAAGTAATGAACAACCGTGATTTGGGTAAAAAATACGAAGCATTCGGCTGGGAAGTGATCTCGATTGAAGAAGGTAATGATATGGCTGCCGTGCTGAAAGGTCTTTACGAAGCGAAAAGCCGTCTGGGACATGGTCGCCCAATCCTGATTTTGCTCCATACCGGTATGGGCTTCGGGGTTGATTTCATGATGGGAAGCCACAAATGGCACGGTGTTGCGCCAAATGATGAACAATTGGCAGCTGCGCTGGGCCAGTTGGAAGAAACTTTGGGAGACTATTAATTCAAACAAAACTGAGGTTCATATCAACCCTGGTTTCATAAACGACTTTATACAGAAATGAAAAAATACACTTTCACTGAAAAGAAAGATACCCGCTCGGGCTTCGGTGCAGGCATGCACGTGCTCGGACAACAGAACCCGAATGTTGTTGCACTTTGCGCTGACCTCGTAGGTTCTCTAAAACTGGAACCATTTATCAAGGAAAATCCGGAGCGTTTTATTCAATGCGGTATTTCGGAAGCGAACATGATCGGTTTGTCGGCTGGTTTGACGATCGGCGGGAAAATTCCTTTCGCTACCACATTCGCCAACTTCGCGACTGGCCGCGTGTATGACCAGATCCGCCAGAGTGTGGCTTATTCCAACAAAAATGTGAAGATATGCGCATCCCACGCAGGTCTTACATTGGGTGAAGACGGCGCGACGCACCAGATCCTGGAAGATTTGGGTATGATGAAAATGTTGCCTGGCATGACCGTGATCAACCCTTGCGATTTCAACCAGACCAAAGCAGCCACGATCGCGATCGCGGAATATGAAGGACCCGTTTACCTGCGTTTCGGACGTCCGGTAATTCCAGTTTTCACGGATCCTGATCAGAAATTTGAGATCGGAAAAGCGTGGATGGTGAATGAAGGTACGGATGTCAGCATTTTTGCGACGGGCCACATGGTGTGGGAAGCGATCCAGGCTGGCGAAATGTTGGAAGCTGAGGGTATCAATGCTGAGATCATCAACATCCACACAATCAAGCCGTTGGACGAAGAAGCAATTCTGAAATCGGTAGAAAAAACAGGCTGCGTGGTAACTGCCGAGGAGCACAACCGCATTGGTGGCTTGGGCGACAGTGTTGCACAGGTTTTGGTAAAACACAAACTGGCGCCTCAGGAGTATGTTGCGGTAAACGACAGCTTCGGCGAAAGCGGCACACCTGCTCAGCTTCTTGAAAAATACGGTTTGACTGCGAAGCACATTGTGGAAGCAGCGAAACGTGCTATCGCAAGAAAATAATCAGGATAACATACGTCATTCTTTCGGGATGGCATCATTTCTTTAAGTCCTGCTGAAAGTGAAACATTGGTTTTGCTTTCGCAGGACTTAATTTATTTGGCCTGAAATAAAAATTAAACTATTATTGGTTTGCATTGATCCCGGATTTGGAGGGGAAGTACGGAGGGGATTTTGAACCGGGATCAAGTATCAAGTTAGTACGATTGAATGTCTGACGAGGAATTATTAGCACTTTTTGAGAATCCCGACACGCGCCGGAACGCGTTCAACCAGCTGGTGCGCAAGTATCAGCAAAAGGTATATTGGCTGGTGCGGAAAATGGTGGTGGATCATGACGATGCCAATGACATTACCCAGGATGTGTTCATCAAAGCCTGGACAGCACTTGAAAATTTTCGCGGCGATTCGAAATTGTATACCTGGCTTTACCGGGTTGCGAGTAACGAGGCCATCAATTTTCTCAATAAAAAGAGAAGGAAATTTTTTGTGCCGATTTATGATGTTGAAAATGAGTTAAGCGAAAAACTGGAAGCTGATCCGGATGTAAGCGGCGATGCGATCCAGCTGAAATTGCAGAAGGCTTTATTAAAATTACCGGAAAAGCAGCGGCTCGTTTTTAACCTCAAATATTTTGAAGATCTGCCGTACGAGGAAATTTCAGAGATCACCGGAACTTCCGTCGGCGCGCTAAAAGCCTCATATCATTGGGCTACAAAAAAAATAGAGGATTTTTTAAACGATACCGATTAAACCATTTACAATTACTTTGGTCAAAACCCTGAAAGCTCGGAAATATAAACAATCATGGAAAAGAAACGGATACGGTTAGAGGATCTCAAAAGGGAAGTTCCCTTTTCTGTACCCGAAGATTACTTTGATAAGCTGCCTCAGATCATTCAGTCAAGAATTCCTGCTGAGCCAGCGCGCCGACCGGTTTTGGATTGGTCGTGGCAACGTTGGACTGGCTTGGTTTCGGCTATGGCGCTGATTTTGGTGCTGGTGTGGGTGACTGTACCTGAGCGTCAGGGATCGCTGGGGCAGGAGCCGCTGAGCAATGTGAGCAATGCATCGATCATTAATTATCTGGAAGAAGAAAATATCAGTTACTACGATCTGAGCGAGCATAAAGTAGTTCAGAAAGCATTTGATACGGATTCAACCGTATTGTATTACCTGGATGGGCTGGATGACGAGTTTCTTCGCCAGCAGTTGCAGGAAACTGTTTCCGCGC
Source organism: Dyadobacter luticola (assembly GCF_005860805.1). Classification (GTDB taxonomy): domain Bacteria; phylum Bacteroidota; class Bacteroidia; order Cytophagales; family Spirosomataceae; genus Dyadobacter; species Dyadobacter luticola. Next base: position 431,188 of record NZ_VCEJ01000005.1, read on the forward strand.
AGGAAACCATATAAGTACCCTAACACGAACAGAGAAATGAACTTAACATTTAATTTTAGAAAATATCGGAACATTTTTGCCATCCTGATCATCGCGCTGGGCGCAGTAACTACCGCTCAGGCACAGCGCCGTTCCGAAGAAGAAATCAAGAAGATCCAGGATGCAAAAGTGGCTATCATTACCAATCGCCTGAACCTGACGCCTGAACAATCGACAGGTTTCTGGCCGGTTTATAATGAATATTCCCAGAAACGTAGAGAAATTCACCGTGCACAGCGCCAGATTATCAATAATAAAAAGGCAGAAGGAAAAACAGATGACCAGGTTTTGGATAATCTGAAAGAGGTGCAGGATTTAAAACAAAAAGACCTTGATCTTGAAAAAGAGTATCAAAGTAAATTTTTAAAAGTAATTTCTGCCAGTCAAGTGATCGAATTGTATAAGGCTGAACGTACATTTAATGATATGCTGATCCAACGTTTGAAACAGCGGTAGCATTAAAAGAATAATAACCTGCTAGTCAATTTATTACAATGTTTGCCCACATTCAGCTCATTGCGGAATGTGGTTTTTTTTAATGTCCGCCTACCACGTACACTTCGTTAATCCCTTTTGTTTCAACCCGGATGTTCCGTAGCGGTGCCGAATGTTTCTTGAAATCCTGAATGATTTCGAGCACGTCATAATCAATGTTCAGCGACCTGCTGCCGTCGATGACCACCGTCACGCCTTCCGGTAAATTTTCCAGCGTGGTACTGATACTACCTTTGTTCAGGAATGTAACTTCTTCTGAAAGGATCAATGTTACCACATCCCCGTCGCGGTGTTTTTCTTTGATGTATTGATAAGAATGCTGCGAATTTTTCTTCAAAATAAAATAAATAGCTACCACCATCCCGATGGCAATTCCTTTTAAAAGATCGGTACTTAATATGGCGATGATGGTGACGATAAATGGTATAAACTGCTCTTTTCCAAGCCGGTACATGCCCTGGTAGAGCGAAAATTTGGACAGCTTATAACCCACTACCAAAAGCACGGCGGCCAAAGAAGCCAGCGGGATGTGATTGAGAAAATGCGGAATGAAAACCGCGGAAAGCAGCAAAATCGAGCCGTGAATGATGGTGCTCATCTGTGTCCGCGCGCCGGAATCAATGTTGGCAGAACTCCGCACAATTACCTGGGTTACAGGCAAGCCGCCGATCAGTCCCGAAACCATGTTCCCGATTCCTTGCGCGATTAACTCCCGGTTGGTTGGCGTGTCGCGTTTGAAAGGGTCGAGCTTGTCTGTCGCTTCTACCGAAAGTAATGTTTCCAGACTGGCCACGATCGCGAGTGTGGCGGCGATGGTGTATACTTCAACTCTTGTGAATGCTGAAAAGTCGGGGGTTTTAAAAAAGCTGAAAAACTGGGAAGCATTAGAGGCAACCGGCAGTTGAACCAAATGATCTCCCGATAATGTCCACGCAGGAAACCAAGCCGAGAATGCCAGATTAAGTGCAATACCGGTCAAAACCACAAACAATGCACCCGGCACGTACCGGAAAAATTGAATGCGTTTAATGAAAGGTTTATCAAAAAGAATCAGCATCGCAAGTGAAATTCCCGAAATGATCATCGCGCCCGTGCTGCTATACCTGACCGATCTGTAAAGTTCAGTGAATGTATTTTGTCCGTCCTTCTGGTCGAAAGCTTCGTCGCCCATGAAGTCGGCATCGTAGCCAAAAGCGTGGGGTATTTCTTTCAAAATCAATGTAATACCAATCGCGGCCAGCATTCCTTTGATCACTGACGAGGGAAAATAGTAGCCAATAATACCGGCTTTGAGAAACCCGGCGATCACCTGCAAAACGCCGGCCAATACCACTGCCAGCAAAAATGCCTCGAAGCTGCCTAGCGTTTCGAGCGCGCTAAGCACAATCACGACCAAACCAGCGGCTGGCCCCGCCACACCGAGCGCCGAGCCGCTGATCGAACCCACGACAATCCCGCCGACCACGCCGGCGATAATGCCCGAAAACAACAGGTCGGAGCGACCGGTGGATGCAAGCGCTACCCCCAGGCAGAGCGGCAATGCAACCAGGTACACGACCAGCCCGGAGGGAAAGTCGTACTTCATATTGGATAACCAATGATTTTTTTTCAGTGACATACGACTGGTTCGAAAGGATCAAAAAATAGGAGTTGCTTGCTGAATGTGCTACACAATCTGCGCGGTTTCGAGACGATATACGTCCTCCATGTCCGAGTTGCTGTCGGTGGTTAAGCCGAGGTCATTTAAAATGCCATTTGCAACATCATAGACCAGTCCGTGCACCAGCAGCGGTTTTCCGTTTAGCCAGGCATTTTGTACAATAGAAGTTTTCGCAAGGTCGCGGACTTGTTCCTGCACATTCAATTCGACAAGCCGGTTTGATCTTTCTTTCGGATCGGCGATTGCATTCAGTTCCGCCTGATGCAGTCTATATACATCTTTAATGTGGCGTAACCAATTGTCGATCAGGCCCACTTGCTTGTTGCCCATCGCGGTAAGTACGCCGCCGCAGCCGTAGTGGCCGCACACAATGATATGTTCAACGCCCAGCACATTCACCGAATAATCGAGCACGCTGAGCATGCTCATATCCGTGTGGATCACCATGTTGGCAATGTTGCGGTGTACGAAAATATCGCCCGGCTGGGTGCCGGTAATTTCGTTGGCGGGTACGCGGCTGTCGGAGCAGCCAATCCAGAGAAATTTGGGGCTCTGACCGTTGGCAAGATTGGTGAAGAAGTCGGGGTTAGCGGCGGTGGTTTCGGCTACCCATTTTTTATTATTGACAAATAACTGATTATAAGATCTGATCATGATTTCTGAAAAAATTGAGAATAAAACATACAGGTTAATGCGCGGCGCAAGACGAAATGTCCCGACGGGGCAAACCTTGAAATAAACTTTAACGGGAAATCAGATCAGTTCCGGTGGGGGAGAAAGGAGCTTATAGAAAGTCTCGCTTTGGAACTGGTTTGTGAAAGAGAAGGCGTTTTTAAGCGGAATGGCTAAGCAGCATTTGCCAAAATCCAGTGAGTGCGAGGTCAGTAACTGATCGTCACCGATTTTTTCAACCTCGGTTTCTTCGTTTTCATTGTCACAGGTGCCCGACTCGCAAGTCACGGAAGCTTTTTGCTTCGCCAGCAAAAGACCCGCAACACCTGTGGCTTTACAGATGAGAAAGGTCGTAAGCAGTATGAGGCAGAGCGTTCTGAACAATGTATGCTTTGTTTTAAAAACAGAAAAGGAACATTCACAACGTAAAATGTTCCTTTCGTTTTTCTTATTTATTGACTTTCCAGTTCTTCTCATTGTTTTCCAACCAACGTCCCACCAGGAAAGCGGAGCCGAGTAAAACAATGTAAAAAGCGATCATTATAATGGTCATGAACATAAAAATACGCAGTTGGTTTTCGACTTAACGGTAACAAAAATAGCTAAAAAATGCCAAGGTCGGCTTGGCTGGGAAAAAATTAAAGTACACCTTTTGTGGAAGGCATGAAGTCCAGGGCTTTCAGATCACGCTTAACCGCCATTTTGATGGCTTTTGCAAATGCTTTAAAAATTGACTCGATCTTGTGGTGCTCGTTTTGTCCTTCCACTTTAATGTTCAGGTTCGACAAAGAGGTATCTGAGAATGATTTAAAAAAGTGAAAGAACATTTCTGTCGGCATTTCACCGATTTTTTCTCTCTTAAATTCCGCATCCCACACAATCCATGGACGGCCCGAAAAGTCGATTGCGACCTGGGCCAATGCTTCGTCCATCGGGAGAAGAAATCCGTAGCGGCTGATGCCTCTTTTATCGCCGAGTGCCTGGCGATACGCTTCGCCCAGTGCCAGGGCAGTATCTTCAATAGTATGATGTTCGTCAATGTGTAGGTCACCTTCAACCTGGATTGTCAGATCCGCGCCGGAATGTCGCGCGAGTTGGTCGAGCATGTGGTCGAAAAATCCGAGTCCGGTGTGAATGTTGGACCGGCCGCTGCCGTCGAGGTTCAGCTCAACTTTGATCTGCGTTTCTTTGGTATTTCTTTCAACAGAAGCTTTGCGGGAAGGTAGTTTCAAATGTTCGTAAATGTTATCCCAATCATTGGAAATCAAGGAAGTAGTCACATTCATCTGATCCGACATGCCGCTTTCCGGCACGGCATCGGCAATCAAAATCGCTTTTGCACCCAGGTTCACAGCAAGCTGCACATCTGTCAGTCTATCACCGATTACGTAGCTATTTGCCAGATCATATTCTTCTGAAAAATAGGAAGTTAACATGCCAATTCCCGGCTTACGGGTCGGAAGGTTGTCTTCGGGAAAACTTCTGTCAACATATATCTCCGTGAAATGTACACCTTCACCCTCCAATGTTTTGAGCATTTTGTTCTGCGCAGGCCAGAAGGTATCCTCCGGAAAAGAATCCGTTCCTAAACCATCCTGGTTTGTTACCATTACCAGCTCATAATCAGTTTCTTCCGCAATTTTTCTCAGGTTGGAGATTGCTTTTGGCAGGAATTCCAGTTTTTCAAGAGAATCAACCTGAAAATCGGTTTTGGGCTCAACAATGATCGTTCCGTCACGATCTATAAACAGGACTTTTTTCATGAATGGTGATTAGAGATTAGCGGATTTCAGGAGTGAACATGGATTCCTTTACCGGTGCAAAGTTCGCAAACTATATGAAACTGGAAAGTAATCGCGGGGTAAACATCACTTGCCTCTTACATGTTGAAAGAAAGAGTAGCGAACAAATCGTAACTTAGTGCTTTCAAAAATTGTAATTAACCATGTTTACAGGAATTGTCGAGTCAATCGCGGAAGTAGTACATATAGAAACCGAGGGTACCAATAAGACTTTTACACTGAAATCTTCTCTCGTACCCGAATTCAAAATTGACCAAAGCGTAAATCACAATGGTGTTTGCCTGACGGTGGTAGCGGTAGAAGCTGATACTTATAAAGTGACCGCTATCGAGGAAACATTGTCGAAAACAAATCTTGGGCTTCTGAAAACAGGAGATAAGGTAAACCTGGAACGCTGCATGCCAGCAAACGGACGGTTTGACGGGCACATTGTGCAGGGGCACGTGGACCAGACGGGTATCTGCACGAATGTGGAGGAGCGTGACGGAAGTTGGTTGTTTGATTTTGACTACGACGGCTCGGTAGGTAACATTACCGTGGAGAAGGGTTCGATATGCATTAACGGCGTGAGCCTCACGGTTTTCAATTCGCAGGAACATGCTTTCCGGGTGGCTATTATCCCTTATACTTATTCATTTACGAATTTTCATTCACTGAAAGCCGGTGATTCGGTGAACCTGGAATTCGATATTCTGGGTAAATACATGCAAAGAATTCTTGGTTCTTATCGCGTATAGTGTATTGGCTTCTTGAAATATTACGTTTATTTTTACCCAACCATCATTTTCGCGCAGCATTACATTCATGGCCAAAATAAGTACACAATCCCGAAAGGACCTTTTCACGCATATTGGAATAATCGTTTTACTTCTTGTGGTCCTTTTTCTCGGGTTCTTTTTTGTCTATCTGCCTTTCACGACCAATCACGGAGAAGCGATTACGGTACCTGATTTGAAAAAGAAAAATGTGGAGGAACTGGAAGAATTCCTCGGCGACCGCGACCTGCGCTATGAAGTGGACTGCACATTTGTAACCAACACACCGGCCCTGACCATTATTTCACAATATCCTTTGCCAGGTTCCAAAGTGAAAGAAGGCCGGAAAATATATGTGACGGTAGTGTCGCGCACGGCGCCGCTGATCAAAATGCCGAAACTGACAGATATGACGCACCGCAGCGCGCAAATGTTGCTGAAAAGCGTCGGTCTGGAAGAAGGAAATATTTCGTATGTGCCTGATATGGCGCAGAATGCAGTTTTGAAACAAATGTATAACGGCAAGGAAATCCTGCCGGGACAGGCTATCGCAAAAGGTTCGCGGATTGACCTGCAACTCGGCGAGGGATTGGGAACTGCGCAGTTTGAGGCACCCTCTGTGATTGGTATGCCGCTGGATGAAGCTAAAATTGCAATTATCGGTGCTGGGCTTAAAATCGGGCAGCAAATGGAAGTGCCTGCGGAAGAAGGTCAGGCGGCTGGTTCAGTGGTGCGACAAAATCCGGATGCGGGTAATAATGTGAGAATAGGGGATGTAATCGATCTTTGGGTAACACCGCAGGGCGCCGAACCAGTTGAGAATGAGACGAGTTTACCACAGCCATAAAAATTTCTTCATTAATATTCAATTTTTGCTGATTGCCGGGATGTTCGTCCTGGCTCAGTCGATTCCTGCTTTTGCCCAGCTTCGGATTGTCCCGCTCGGTGAGTTTCCACAGCATTTAGAATCCACCGAGGATTTTAAGGATCCCGCAAGAATCGGGGCGTCACTCAGCTTACCTTTCTTTGACGACTTTTCGACCACCAAAACTTCGGCACCGAGCAATGCTTACTGGCTGCCGGGGAGTGGTGTCTACGTCAATAACACGCTCACAAATTCTCACCCATCGGTGAATGTAGCCACTTTTGATGGGCTGAATGCTGGCGGGATTCCGTATAGTCTGGTAAATCCGCTCACGCAGAATTTTACCGATACACTTACTTCTCAGCCTGTTAACCTTGCTGGAAAAGCCGCTGCCGATTCTGTTTATCTAAGTTTTAGCTGGGCTGCAAAAGGTTTGGGGGAACTGCCCGATTCCAGCGATTTTTTGCAACTTGAATTTTATAGTAAGGCCAATGGTTGGGTGGTGGTTTGGAATCAACTGGGCTATAATGTCGATACATTATTTCATCAGCAGTTTATTGCTATTAAAGATGCCGCTTACTTCCACGATGCATTTCAATTCAGGTTCAGGTCTTATGGAAGAAATACAGGGCCGTATGATACCTGGCATCTGGATTATGTTTATCTCAATGATAAAAGGTCTGTAAAGCAGCCTTATCTCTTTGATGTGTCTGTTAGAAAGCCACTTACGTCATTTTTGAAGAAATATACGGCGATGCCGCTGGGACAGTACAGGGTTAATCCGATCGCGGCTACTGCCGATTCGCTTAGAACGGATATTGTCAATCATTTCAACAATTTCAATGTGCTCACCAGCGTCCTGACGGTTTCTGATGAGCAGCGGGGGACGGAATTGTTGCGAGCTACACAGAGATCCATTTTGATAGAATCACTTAAATCAAAGTCACTTTCGGCCAAGATCAGTCCGCCTGCTATCCCTGCAACATTGGATAGTCTGCATTTATTATCGAAATTCTATATCGTCACTACGGACACGATTCCGAAGGTGAATCTCAAAACCAATGATACGATTTACGCACGAACAACATTATCGGATTACTATGCCTACGACGACGGAAGCGCAGAATACGGGGTGCAGGTAAACCAAAAGTTGGGTAGGGTAGCAGTTCAATATGTACTTTCAAAACCGGACACGATTGGCGGGGTGCGAGTGGCATTGGTACCTTTCAACAAGGATATTTCGGGACAAAGTTTTACGGTTCAAATTTACAATAACAAAAATGGCCGGCCCGATCGGATGATCGCCCAAAGGTCGGTTCCAGTGCGCTATGCGTCCAGCAGAAATGCATTTATCGATTACGCATTCAGCAACCCGGTGGCGGTTTTGGATACTTTTTATGTAGGCTGGCTGCAAATCAATGAGCAGCCGGTGACAGTTGGTTTTGACCGTAATTCGACATTCAGTAAAAATTCTGTTTACTATAATCTGGGAACCGAGTGGGCGAAAGAAACGACATTAAATGGTAACATTATGCTGCGGCCATATCTTGGCAAAAAAGCGCAGGCGATTGTTACCGGAAATGAGCCGGTAGCTAGTCAGGAAGTACATTTTTTCCCAAACCCAAATAAGGGGGAAATTAGTTGGCAAAATAAATCCATTAAAAAGATTGAGATATTCTCGGTGCAGGGACATTTGATAGAAACGATCATTCCGAAAGAAAACGCACAGACAGCTACATTGACGAATGTGATCGACGGCATGTACATTTTAAAAGCGACCGACGGGAAACGATCTTTTGTGCAAAAGATGTTATTTTTTAAATAGATTTGATTTTTACCAAATTCAATCACATGGATATCACAGTTGAAGAATTAAAAGAGCGCCTGGATAAAGGCGAAGACCTTCACTTTTACGATGTTCGCGAAGAACATGAATATGAAGAAGATAATCTCGGTGCCACATTGATACCGCTGGGCGAGCTGCCGGATCGTCTGGATGAGCTCGAACCTTTGAAAGATGAAGAGATCATCATTCACTGCCGTTCGGGAGCCAGAAGTGGCCGGGCGGCGCAGTATCTGGAATCTCAGGGCTTCACGAATGTGAGAAACGTTGTGGGTGGGATTCTGGCTTACCGCGAGCTCGAAGACTAAGTTTTATTCAGTTAGAGAAGCAGTTCGTAGCATGGTTACGAACTGCTTTTTATTTGGCCGCAGCAATTTCGGACTTGACATAGTCGAGAATTTCTTCAAATGCACCCGCATTAAACCATTTAAAATTTCCCTGGTGACGGAACCAGGTCAGCTGGCGTTTCGCGTAGCGCCGGGAGTTTTGTTTCAAAAGTCGGATCATTTCTTTTTCGTCATATAATCCGTCCAGAAATCCGTATACTTCCTTATAACCAACTGTTTGCAGCGCGTGATGCGCCCGGTATCCAATCAAATCCTTGGCTTCAATTACAAGACCGTCGGCCAGCATTTGATCCATCCTACTATCAATCCGGTGATATAATTCTGCCCGGTCGCGGTCGATGGCAATGTTCAGCGCCAAAAATGGCCGCTTCCTGGTATCCCGCTGCTGATATTGACTAATCGGCTTTCCCGTGGAATGATACACTTCCAAAGCGCGTAAAACCCGCTGCGGGTTCATGATTTCTTTTTTAGCCGCAAATGATGGATCAATTACGTTGATTTCTTTTTGCAAAATCGCAAGTCCCTCCGTCTGCAATCGCTGCGTGAGTGATTCCCTCAGGCCGGGTAGGGGTGCCGGCAGGTCATCCAGTCCTTCCAGAACTGCCTTAATGTACAGTCCGGAACCTCCCGTCATGACTACGTAATCGTATTTCTGAAAAAGCGATTCGAGCAGTTTTAATGTATCTCTTTCGAAATCGCCTGCACTGTAGTTTTCGCTGATGGAATGTGAATTGATAAAATGGTGCGGTACCTGTGCCAGCTCCGCCTCGCTGGGCTTAGCGGTACCGATATTCAGTTCCCGAAAAAATTGCCGTGAGTCTGCCGAAATGATCTCCGTGTTCAGCGCTTTTGCCAGCCTGATCGAGAGTTCGGTTTTCCCGACAGCAGTCGGTCCGGCTATCACAATCAGATGTTTTATTGAAGCCTCTGGCATTGCTGGATTTTTGTGTTATTCGTGGATTACAAAAATAAGTAACCGGTTTTAAAGCGACCCGGCATTCTTTGGATGCGCAGAAGGATTAATAATATTTTTTGCATAATTTATGCCTTGAACGCCTTTATGCTCGTCACTTTACATTTTGCTTGCGTAACGACTCTTACAATTTCTTCTTTAATTCACAATTTAAACGTTAACAGTTATGTTCAAAAAATTATTACTTTTTGCCTGGGTAGCATTAATGGTGGCATTCATTGCAAGCTGTAAAGGGGAGCAGGGTGATGTGGGACCAAAAGGAGACACAGGCGCTGCGGGACCAACCGGGCCAGCGGGACCTGCCGGCGCTGATGGCCAGGATGGTACGGGTGGCGGCGGTGGAGGCTCGATCATCGCTTTTATGGGTGAAATTGAGACGGATACAGCTGGTAATATGGTTGTTGGTGATACTGCTTTCTTCACGGGATTTACCGCAGATGAAATTAAAAGTGTTGAAAAAGGGGTTTTCCAGGTGTATCTTAAAGATGATGGCGCTTATTTCCCAGTACCAGGACTTGTTCTTTTCAGTGACGAGGCGATTAGCTATGGTTATTACTATGCTGTGGAAGGCAATGCACTATACTTCCCAATTTACAGAACATCTGCGGCGAAAGTGAAAAAGCGGTCATTTGAAGAAGTTAGAGTTCTGGTTATCCCAGCGGCCAATGCAAACGGTCGGGTGAGTTCAAATGTCAATTGGAAAAATTACGATGAGGCGGTAGCAGCGTTAGGGCTAACTGAGGCGGATGTAAAGGTGGTGAGAAAAGGTCACTGATAAATCCCTGAATCTGAGATATTCGATGCCAATAAAAAAGGAGCTAACCGTAACGGTCAGCTCCTTTTTACTTTGATTTCCTTAAAATTAATATTCCCAAAGACCGTGTTCAAGCTCCATCAACTCCTGTTCGTAGTTAAGAGATTTGATCAACGCTTCTTTTTCGCCGCTGTAAATGTCCAAAAACGCTTTATCGCTGGCATTTGAGAATTTCACGATCCTTCCGTAGAATAAGCGCAGATCAAATGCATCTGCCAGGTTTTTATTCTGGGCGGTATTATGCGTGTTATACCAGATATATTTCTTAGGATCGCTTCTGAACAATCTTTCAGCATCTTTCCAGCGGAATGAAGCAACTGGTACTTCAAGACCCGTCGCAGTTTGATCAGACGGAAGAATGATTGTCAAAGTCTGAACATCATTATAGAGGCGTGATCTCTTTTTGTCAAATGTCCAGTCTTCCTTGATCTCAATGATACTCAACTGCTCAGGAAAGTATTCTTCGTCGCTTGCAGCTACCTGGGTTTCGAAAGATGTAGAGTCTACCTTAGGTTGTTCTACCACAGGTTCTGCTTTTGCCACCTCGTTTTTAGCACCTTTTTTAGAGCTTTTCTTCTTAGGAGGTCCCCATCCATCGTCTTCTACGATTGCCTCTTTCTTAGGATCTTTTTTTGCAGTATTTCCCCAGCCATCGTCCGCCGAGGTTGCTTGCTTGGCAGGATCTGCTTTTGGTTTGCCTCCCCATCCGTCATCCGTTTTTGCAGGTTCGCCAAATCCGGCTGCTATCTCTTCTGCCGATAGTCCGGCTGTCTGATTAGGGATTAATATACGCTTATGCAGATCATCAGAAGTAATCTTGGTTGCGCAAGAATCATTCGTGTAAGCATCGATCAATCCTGCTTTCGCAGCTTCCAATAAATAACGGGTAATCTCATTATTTTTTGAAAACATGGATACGTTCTGCTTTTCTTTCAAGTCGATCCGTCTCCATAATGTCCTTTTCATCATCACATCGCCATCACTGATGGGACGGGATGAGAAATTGTTTACAGTCGAGTCCTCCTTTTCCTGGGCAAATGCAACTCCGGTTCCCAGCGACAAGGATAACAAAGACAGTGCAATGTGTTTTCCGTTCATTCTTCTCATATCACGCATAAGGTTGTATTGACCAAACAACGACTGAATTTTTTTATTAGTATAAGATGACACTTCTGATTTGGTTGCCCATTTCAACCTCGTTCACAGCACCTTTAAAGTTCTGGCGCTCAACTTTTAAAATCGTGATCACATAGCGGTCACCAGGTTGTGCTTGTTGTGCCAGAGAAGATATTGAACCGCCACCGCCACTCAATGTAACACCATTAATGCGTCTTGTGCCGCGGGCCAGCGAAACTTCAATTTGAGATACCCTGAATTTCGCATCTTCCGGAGAGAAGTTTTTAAAGCTTTCGTCAGGAACGGCAATTACCTGAATGCTGCGGGTTCCGCTTGCAGGCGCGCCGCGTCTCTCGTCAAAAGTTGCACCATTTACACGCACTTCGATAGAAGGCTTGGGCACTTTATTTACTCTGAAAGGCTCGCTACCCAGCTGGTTTCCAGCATTAAATACATTAATGTTCAGCTGCGCTTTATTAGGGACAATCGTGAATTTTCCTTTTTGTCCGCTCGCGATAATTTCGCCGCCATCTGTTGTAAAATTAGGTGCCCAAAGCGCGCCCAATGCAGGGCTCTGAATACTCAGCTTATTTGCGCAACCCAGATACAAGGGAGGCAATGTTCCTGTCTCGATCTGGTAAGATGGTTTTACAACAAAATATTCCTGGCTCATGCTGTAAGTGGTATCTCTGCCCGAAGGGGTAGGGATGGTGATTTTACCTTGCAGCTCTCTTTTTGCCAAACCTTCGGCATTATAGCCACCACCTTGTGCAGTGAACTCGATCAAACCAACACCATTTTCAACTTTCACAGGCGCACCGTTTAAGCTCATACGGGGAGTGATACCTGATGCGGAAGCCGCAATGAACATTTGTCCTTTAAACTTGGTACCTGCTACAACCGTCTTGGCGTCTGCGCTTACCATAGCCAAAACACGGTCAAACTTGATATCAGCTGCACCTACTTTGCTGGCGAGATAGTTCAAAACTTCACCCTCCATCCGGCGGATGTCGGTTTGTTTCTGGCTCAATACCGCCAATGCTGCTGCTACGGGAGTCGACTCAAAATTAAGCTCGGCAAAATCCTTATTGCGCTGCTCCTTATTTCCTTTCACAACTGGATCATCTTTTCCATCCAATGCAAGTCCTGAAAATTTGTTAGGAGAAATCTCGCTCAATTTGGAAGAATAAGCATTTAATGTTTGCTGCAATTTGTAGGCTTCTCCTTTTTTTCCAGCACCAATCATCATCTCAGCCACTTTTGCCTCTTCTTGCGGATTTTTGATCCCGCCTTCCTCATTCAAACCGCCGCCAGCTTTGGTAATGATCTGTTGTTTCAGGGCATTAAGCTCATTGGTAATATCAGACGAAAGTTTGCGAACATCTTCTGCTTGTTTAAAAACGGCCACATCCGCTGCGCGGTTACCTGATTTTTCTACCGCAGATTTTATTTTAAGTACAGTTTCCTGGTTGATTTGATTTGCTGCTCCGGAGGATAGTTCCAAAGAATTGTTCAGAAGAATGAATTTTTCTATAATGGCTGAACTTACCTGCAATGCGAGCATCGCGGTAAGTACCAGATACATCATTCCAATCATCTTTTGACGGGGTGTTTCTTTTCCACCTGCCATATTGTTCCGTAATCGGTTTTCTGTGTGAAAAAATAATTTAAGAGGAGAGAGGTAGAACCGGCAAATTTGAGCGGCTACTCACTTCCTATTTTAGGCATTACCTCCGCGCATTGCAGTAAGCATGTTACCGTAAATGCCATTCAAAGAAGAAATGTTAGTTGTCAGTTTCGACATTTCGCTTTTAAATACCTGAGATTCTTTTGTAGCATCTGCCATGTTTTCCATCGCAGCAGTCAAGTTGCCATAGAATGCATTCATTGCTTTCAAATGCTTCGTAGTGTCTTGCAATTCCAGTTCATAGACAGCATTTAATGCGCCCATATTTTTAGTAATCTGCTGAAACTGGTCTCTGTAAGACTGTGCATCTTTCGTAGCATCGGCCATAGAGCTCATCGCGTTGATCGCAACACCATACGATTTATTCATGTCATTGATTGCAGTTGAAGCATTTTTGACATTTTTCGCGTAGTCATTGGTAGCAACTGTCGCATCAGTCAGGTCTGAAATTCTGCCAACGGTGTCAGAAAGATTTCTGAACCCTTTTCCAAGGCTGTCGAAAACTTCTGGGGACAACTTGGCATTGTCCAGCATGTTGTCAAGTTTCGCTGTGATGTTGCTGCTTTGTGTTGAGCCACGTGTGATAGCAGGTCCGTTGTAATCGTCCGCCAGCTCAGGATACACACGTGTCCAATCCGGATCTTTATCTGCTCTTTGTGTAATTGTTTGTAGCGCATATAGTAGGAAAATAACTACCTCAGTTCCCAAACCGATAGTAAGCATCTCGCCACCTCCATCCCAATGTTGAATTTTAAATAAAGCTCCTAAAATTACGACTGCTGCACCCGCGCTATATATTGTAGGTACTACCCTATCCCAAACAAAACTAGGTCCATTACTCTTAGCCATACGAATTAAATCAGTTACAGTGAAAATTTGTTATTAATAAAGTGTATTTGTTTTTGAATTGACCGTAAAAAAGAAGCAGAGTAAAAACACTGCTTCTTCGTTATTGTAATTACGTTCTAGCGACGACGGGCACGGGCACCTCCACGGTCGTTAACATTATCCATCACGCAGCGGAACCCTATGAAAGCCCGGCGTTCGGTTTCAAATTCATAGGTACGTGTACCAGTTTGCAGGTAGTAAGCAATGTCTTTCCATGAACCGCCTTTTACAACCTTACGAGGTTCGTCAGGATTATTGTATTGCGGGTTCATATCCCAAACAATCGCAGTAGCATTATCGGTATAAGCATCCGAAGTCCATTCTGCCACGTTTCCAGCCATATTATACAAGCCGAAATCATTTGGATTATAAGCGTTTGCCGGTCCGGTGTATGGGTATCCATCAGCGTCATAATTTCCGCGCTGCGGTTTGAAGTTAGCCAGGAAGCATCCCTTTGCATTCATCGTGTAAGGGTTACCCCAAGGATATTTCGCAACTGCTCTTCCACCGCGTGCAGCCCATTCCCACTCAGCTTCGGTCGGTAAACGGAAGCCAGTTGAATTAAACTGACCTTCTTTGTTTTGAAAATCGTGCAGCAAATTGGTTCTCCATTTTGAGAAATACTCTGCACCGATCCAGCTAACACCTACTACCGGATAAGTATCGAATCCCGGGTGCTGATAGTAATATTCTACAAATGGGTCTCCGTTTGAATAGGCGAAGTCTTTTTTCCAGACAGTTGTATCGGGATAGTATTTGGACATAATTTCTTCCTCGCCCAAAACTGATACAGAGTCAACTAAAAGTGCATTGACGAACTGGCGGTATTCATTGTTTGTGATTTCAGTGTCATCCATGAAGAATGAACTGATGGTAACGCGGCGGTTCATGTTGTTCATTGAAGATGCAATATCTTCGTCCGCCTGGCCCATCACAAAAGAGCCTGAGGGTATAACCACCATACCTGCGGGTGTTGTCTGCTTAAATCCCTTCCGGGCTGTTGCTGTAATTTCTCCGTTTGAGATACCGCTTTCTTCTTTTCCGCCCTTGCCAAACTTGCTCTTGATAAATCCGCAACTCTGCATGAGCATAAGAGCGGCTATCAAAAGCAAACTTTTGACTCCATCCCGATAGAACACTTTCACATTCATAGTGGTTTTGTAAAATTATGAGTAATAAAATGTTAGCCTAAAAACGTTGACCAATGTGATATATTATGCCTTAAATCGAACAAAAATCAGTTTGATGACGTAGCGATCCAGGGCAAGATCTGTGTAAAATGTTGTGCCGGAATTTATCAGCAAATTCCATAACCACCGACTTAACGCACGAAAAAGAGTTTTGTTATAATAGCCGACAGTTTTACAAATATAATTTAAAGTTTGGCAAACTGGGTTAAGCAGATTATTTACAGGGCGATAAAAAAGGATTTATTAAAGCCCATAAAGCCTAGACTTAAATATTTCTAATATAAAATGTTATTTTATCCACAAGGCGCTCGGGCTTCATCAATACCGGAAACGTGGCGTTCTGATGATCGTTTTCTTGCCGAACTTGGGTGAAGGCAGCGCATAAGACAGCATGACCTCGAAAGACGATGGCGCTTTAGATTTGTCGCCGCCCAATACCAGATCATACGCTCCGGAGAGACGAAGCGATTGATCGCTCAGCAGATAAATACCTCCCATAATAATAAAGTAAGTGTCTTGCTGGCGATAAGTACCTCCAATCCAGTATCGCTTGTTATAGGTTACCGTCGCGCCACCTTCCACGGAAACTGTGCTGATATCTGATTTTACCAAAACAATAGGTTGAATGTCAAGCAAGTAACCAAGTTCAATATTTACACCGGCGTTAAAGTATAATGTTCTTGGTAGTGGATTAGTACCAGTGGCCGAGCCCAGTTCGTATTTCGGTTTTAAAAAATGGTTTAGAGATACGCCTGCGTAAAAAGTCTCATTTTCATAGCGTACACCCACGTTGAAATCCGGGTTAATTTCTGAAATTATGCCTGTCTGGATCAAGGGGTCGTCCGGGTCACGGGCTCTCAGCTTACCATAATCAATTGCCTGACGGAATAAACCTGCGCTGGCCCCAACCTGAAAATTTCCACCGGAGAGCGGAATGTGGTAAGCTGCCGAAATTTTGAAATCCTGATCAGTTCTAGGGCCGCTTTTATCATTTAAAGCATAAAATCCAATCCCAAAATTTTTAATCGGCATGCTGAATGACAGCAGCTGGGTAGATAATGCGCCGCCCGTATCGTCCAGGTTTGTACCCTGGTAACCCGCATATTGCGTCCTGTGGGTCAGCTGAAATTTTGTAAGCCCGTCCGCCCCGGCCGCGGCAGGATTGAGGTACAGTTGATTTAATGAAAACAAACTGAATTGGGCGTCTTTCTGGGCTACTGCACTAAACGAAACTAGAAGAAATATAGCAAGGAGCCGGGTATATTGAGAACTTTTGAGAGTAAACGTAAATGTCATGCTACTGGGTTAGTTAAGGAACTTGCCGATAGTTTGAAGATCCTATTCATAACGCATATTGCTTAAAAAAATTGACAAAAGCATAAAAAAGCCCTGGAAATTTTCCAGGGCTTTTTTATGCCATTTTGGGCTCAAATGTTGTTGGCTTTTCGAATGTAAAGATCCAGTGCGCCAGTCATGGAAGGGGCATTTGGAAGCGGTGCCTGAATGTCCAGGATCAAGCCCGCATCTTCAACAGCTTTCGCGGTTGTCGGGCCAAACGCTGCCAGCCGCGTAAAGTTTTGCTTGAAATCTGGGAAGTTGTCGAAAAGCGACTTGATTCCCGACGGGCTGAAAAACGCGATGATGTCGTAGTAAACGTCTTCCAGATCTGAAAGATCAGCCGAAACAGTTTGATACATGGTCGCTTCGGTAAAGTGAAATTCCTCAATGTCCGCAAATTCAGGAATGTCATTCTTGCGAACGTCCGAGCAGGGATAAAGGAATTTCTCTTTTTTATGCTTGCGCATCAGCTCAATTAGCTCGGCAGCGGTTTTGGTACCTGTAAAAATCTTTCTCTTACGGATAACAATGTATTTTTGTAAGTAATTGGCTGTCTGCTCTGAAATACAAAAATACTTCATCGTAGCAGGCACCTCGATCCTTCCTTCGTTGCAAATCCTGAAAAAGTGGTCAATGGCATTACGGCTGGTAAAAATAACCGCCGTATGGTCGAGGATATTAACTTTTTGTTTGCGAAAGTCTTTGTAAGAGACGCCGTCTACTTGTATGAAAGGGCGAAAATCAACTTTGATATTGTACTTTTTTGCCAATTCATAATAGGGTGAATTCTCGTCGGCTGGTCTGGATTGACTTACAAGAAGACTGGTTACTTTTTTAAGCCTCTCCTGATCAAAATTGATGGTATCACTCATGTAAAATCCTCAATTAGTTTAAGTCCCGTGTCACTATTAATTATTACAATGCAAATTTCATACTAACAATGAGAGGGATTATTTCAATGACGCAAAGGTAAGAAAATAAATAGAGATTAATCAATGAACCAGACGGCTTGCTGACCACGTACAAGCCTATAAAACGCACCAGATAGAAGATCAGAAAGGGCAGCAGAACATAGCCCCTGGCCGCGCTGAGCCAGTCGACGTGGTTGAGGTTCAGCGTGAAAACTAGCATAAAAACCAAGGCGTAAAAAAGGTAGGAAGATTGTACTATTTTGATAAAAATAATGTCCACCTGCTTGTCCAGGTTCAGCATGTTTCCGGCGAGTACCATGCAAATATATTTGGTATATGTCAGTACAAAAAAGAGCGTGGATAGTATCAGGAAATCGCTGAGAATGAGTAGCGTAGTTGACTTTTCTGATAAAATGGTACTGAGCGAAAAAAGATTAAGCTTATTCGTGGAAAAGTAAATCAGGATGAAGCTCATCAGCATGGCGCTGATGATGACGAAGAAAATAATTGTATTGCTATAAGGTTTATTGATTTTCGAAAGCTGGTCCCGGGGATCACTGTTAAAGAATTCGATCGGATTGATTAAACGTATAAATGAGAGTGGATTGAGATTATAGATCCACACATTCAGGATCAAAATGACGATCAATGCGATGGCCGCAAAATTTCCGAACGGGGAGAAAGAGATGGGTTTAATGTTGATGAAATTCGGCCTCGCCCCGGAAATGATCCCGGATTCGTTTTGCTTCTTTTCATTACACAATAAGACCGTTTTGTCCCCAATTCCCGCATTTCCGTAAATGGTCAGCAACAATTCTTCGGTGCGGTAAATCCTATAAAGACTATCAATGCTGAGTTCCTGCCACTTATTCGGCACAATCCGGTTTTGCAAAGCCCCTTCCAGAAAAAGATAGCTTTCGTTTTCCGTCCGGATCAGGAGCGAATACTGTCGGTTTTTAAGAAGGTCAATGTAAAGACTCACGAAGCGCGAACCCTCATTCACGCCCTGCGAAAACGGGACGTAGTTTTTATACTGGCTATTGTAAACCTGCCAGTCGTTTTGAAAATTGTAAACAGGAAAAAACTTTTCGGGTGGGGTGACCTTTGCGGCACTGTAAACCAATGTTCCTGAAAGCAGGAATGCTGAGAAAAAAGCCCAAAAAGCAATCGAAAATATGGACTTCATTGGTATAAAAAAGGGCGGAGTTTCCTCAGCCCTCTTCATGTATCTGCTTGAATAAGATTATTTTCTTCCTAATGCGATCAGCATTGTTTCGCCGATCAATGCAGGAGATTCAGCTACGAAAATACCACATTCTTTCATGATCCTGATTTTTGCCTCAGCAGTATCGTCAGCGCCGCCGATGATCGCACCCGCGTGGCCCATCCGACGACCTTTCGGCGCAGTCTGGCCAGCGATAAAACCAACAACCGGCTTTTTATTTCCTGTCGATTTCACATAGCGAGCAGCTTCTGCTTCCATGCTTCCACCAATTTCACCAATCATAACGATCGCCTCCGTTTCAGGATCTTCCATCAATAATTCAACAGCTTCCTTGGTCGTGGTACCGATGATCGGGTCACCGCCGATACCGATTGCCGTAGTTTGTCCCAATCCGGCGCGTGTCAGCTGATCCACCGCTTCATAAGTCAATGTTCCTGATTTTGAAACCAGACCCACTGTACCTTTTTTGAAGATAAAACCTGGCATGATACCCACTTTGCATTCTTCTGCAGTGATTACACCAGGACAGTTAGGGCCGATCAAGCGGCAATTTTTACTCTTGATATATTCTTTCGCCTGCATCATATCCTTGGTAGGGATACCTTCGGTGATACAAACAATGACTTTAATACCAGCATCAGCAGATTCCATGATGGCGTCAGCAGCAAAAGCGGGCGGAACGAAAATGATCGATACGTCGGCTCCGGTAGCGCGCACAGCAAGGTCAACTGTATTGAACACAGGTCTTTCCAAATGAGAAAGTCCACCTTTACCAGGAGTTACACCACCAACGACGTTTGTACCGTATTCAATCATTTGCTGGGCATGAAAGGACCCTTCCGAACCGGTAAATCCCTGAACTATAATCTTAGAATTTTTATTGACTAAAACGCTCATGTTGGTAAATCAGTTTTTTTGGTAAAAGTAGAACGAAAAGCACGAAGTAGCAAAATGTAACCAGATTTTGTAAATTGCTTTTTTGACATTTCGACGGGTGTTTATGGATATACTTAGCAATCCTCATATATTTTCAAACCTAGTTCTCAGTTTCACCAGTCTATTCATTTTTTTCAGATATTTTAAACAGCAAACAACCATAAGCCGGTGGCTCTGGGGCATTTTCCTGTTTAGCATTACGTTCGTCGCGCTGACCGATCTACTTGTGTATGCCGGGGTTGAAAAGCTGGAAAATCTGCATGAAATTGTGATCGCCGGGGAGATGACACTCGGCGCAATGTGCCTGGTATCCGCATCCTGGTGCCTGATTATGCGCTACAAAGGAGGTACCTACTTACTCACGTCCACAATCGGTTTGGGATTGCTGCTTTTTTACTGCATTACCTGGTTCCGCGTCGAATATGTGGGGTTGATTATCAAATCACTTTGCATTCTGGTCACATTGCTCATTTCCTGCGTCGGTCTGGCGAGCAAGCAGAAGAGTGCATTATGGGTCGTTTTTTCCATGATGCTGCTGGCCTTGTCTACCAAATCGGGCAACATGCCAATTCCGATGGACCCGGTGGATATCAACCATTATATGATGGCGCTGGCGGTGGTTTGCGTGGGCCGGGCGGTGCGTGATCAATACAAAATCCTGTTCTAAAATTTAGTTTATCAAACAATTGTTAATGAATTGTTTTTTTAAAATGGCGTGTCGTAAATTGCACAGGTTAATTTTAAACAATCAAGTTTACTAATACTCAGAACATGAAAACGACCAAGTATGGCGTAATGCTTCTTGCCTCAGTTATGGCTTTCGGAGCACTTACAATGAACCCTGTTGCAGCTGAAACTACCCCTGCCGTGAAAGTGGCAAACGATGTGAAACAAGCCAAGGTTATCACGATCAAAGGTAGCGATGCAATGCAGTTCGACCTGAAAGAAATAAAAGTAAAGGCTGGACAAAAAGTGAAGCTTACCCTGACGCACTCTGGTAAACTGGCGAAAACTGCGATGGGCCATAACTGGGTTTTGTTGAAACCAGGTGTTGACATTGCCGCTTTCGGATCAAAAGCAGCTGCTGCGAGAGAAACCGAATACATCCCTAAATCGGAAGAAGCTAATATTATCGCACATACTAAGCTGGTAGGCGGTGGCGAAAGCGATACCGTTGAATTTACAGCTCCTGCAAAAGGAACTTACACATTCATTTGCAGCTTCCCAGGTCACTACGCGCTGATGAAAGGAAGTTTCATCGTTGAATAATATTTAAAGCATAAAAAAATGGCGGTCAGGTTACTGATCGCCATTTTTTTTGTGTTGATACTAAATCAAATTTCTGCTAGTTGCTTGTCGATTAGATCGATAACTTCGGGTCGGTCCCATTTTGAAGCACCAACTTCCTGGGCGATGATCTTTCCTTTATAGATAATGTACGTTCTGGGAATCGCATTTCCGTCCAGTGCCGGGGGATAGGGTCCCACGAACTGATAGAAAGGCAGCTCGTAACCTTTTCTTGCAATAAACGGCGTAACTGTCGCCGCGTCTTCATCCGAAATAATGTAGAATGCGATTTTCTTATCATTCTTATATTTATCGTAAAGCTTCTGGATACCAGGCATTTCCATGTTGCAAGGCCCGCACCAGGTAGCCCACACATTCAAAAAGATCAGCTTATCTTCCTCCATTTTCACCGGATTTCCGTCCAGGTCATTCAAAGAAGTCAGATAAACGGACGATTCCGGTGCTGCTGACACTACCTCGCCCGCAGGTATCTGCTCGTCGGCGGGTTTGAAGAAAGAATAATAAACCGCGGCGGCGCCAACCAGGATCAGTACGACCAACAATATTTTCTTTGGAGCAGAACTCATAATGATGCTTTGATGGATGAAAACGAAACTGCCTCAATGCAGAATCAGGTAAAAGTAACCATAATATGAGAAAATATTTTAATGCAGCGGTTTCCTGAAATAGCGCAGCTGATCATTTGATGCAACGTGGGAATTTGAATACTTTTATAGAATAATTTTACGATATCTGATTTGAGGAAAAGGTTTACGTTCATGAAAATTTTAATCTTTGGCATTACTTCTGTCATTGCTTCAATTCTCCCCTTCCACATTTTTGCTCAACGATCCGCAGCCGAATTTTTTGAAGAAGGAAATACAAAAGCGGGTACCGGCGATTTCAATGGTGCCATGCAGGCTTACACGGCCGTCATTTCCATGAATCCCGAGCATGCGCCGAGCTATTTTAACCGGGGTTTGGCGAAAGCAAATCTGAAAGATTACCGCGGCGCCGTGCTGGATTATGACAAGGCCATCGAGCTGAATTCCAAGGAGGCCATGTACTACCAGAGCCGGGGCGTCAGCAAAAGTCTCCAGGAAGATTACCGCTCGGCCATCGAGGATTATTCCAAAGCCATCGAAATCAATCCCGATGAGCCCAAAGCTTACTACAACCGGGGAGTAAGTTACGCCAAGCTCAAAAACCTCCGCAGTGCCCTAGCCGACCTGGATCATGCGCTTTCCCTCAATCCCGATGAGCTCGCAGCATTGTATGCACGGGGAAACTGCAAGCAGGATATGCAGGAATATGCCGGAAGTCTCGCAGATTTTACAAGAGTTATTGAGTTGAGCCCAAAAAGAACTGGTGCGTACGCCGGACGGGGTTTGGCAAAGCTGGAATTAGGTGATTACCAGGGAGCTGCGGCTGATTTTACAAGAGCGATAGAGCTAAGCCCAAATGAAGGTGACTATTACAGCAACCGTGGTTTTGCTAAGAATAAAATTGAAGACTACACCGGAGCGATCATTGATTTTGATAAAACAATTCAGCTCAATCCGGATGATTATAAAGCTTACTATGGCCGGGGCTTTTCAAAAGGCAAGCTGAATGATTCGAGAGGCGCGATCGCCGATCTTTCCAAATCTATTGAATTGAAAAACAGCTATGTGGGCGATCCTAAGAAAATCGCGTACACCGGCAAAATCAATAAAGAAAAGCTGGACGAATTACGCGAGCAGGTTCAGCAGCACATTAAGATAGAAAACCTGACAAATGAGCGTGCAGAAGCCTATTTTATCCGCGGAATTAATAAATCAAAAGTAGGAGAGGTCAAAGGTGCAATCCAGGACTTGACTACTGCGGTAGAATTAAACCCGACTTATTCGAATGCTTACTTCTCACGCGCATTGATCCGCTCCGCATCGGGAGACCAGATGGGCGCAGTGCTGGATTTCACGAGCTCAATCAAATTACGCTCCGACTATCCGGAAGCCTATTATCTCAGAGGAATCCTGAAAAACAGCCTGGGTGAAGTAAATGACGGCTGCCTGGATCTGAGCAAAGCCGGTGAGCTGGGATATCAGCAGGCTTATAAGGTGATTGGGAGTTATTGTAACTAAAAAAAGGGTTAACAGATCATTTTCAATCTGTTAACCCTTTTCCTTGATTGTTTATTTTTAAGCTTTTTTCAAATTCTCCGCTACTTTTTCCCAGTTAACTACATCCCAGAATGCTTTAATGTAGTCCGGGCGTTTGTTTTGGTAATGCAGGTAGTAGGCATGTTCCCAAACATCTAGTCCTAAAATCGGGGTGCCTTTAAGATCCGAAATGTCCATCAGAGGGTTATCCTGATTGGGTGTAGAACCTACCGACAGCTTACCGCCTTTGGCCACGAGCCACGCCCAGCCAGAGCCGAAACGGGTTGTAGCCGCCTTTCCAAATTCTTCCTTAAATTTATCAAATGACCCAAATTGACCGTTGATGGCATCTGCCACCGCGCCGGTTGGTGCTGCGCTTTTCTTCGGGCCCATTACTTCCCAGAAAAATGTGTGGTTCCAGTGACCGCCGCCATTATTGCGGATCGCCGCAGGCGCCTTGCCGATGGATTTGATGATTTCGTCCAGAGATTTTTTTTCGAACTCGGTACCTTTCACCGCATCATTCAAATTCTTGACATAAGCCGCATGGTGCTTACCATAATGGATTTCCATGGTCATTTTATCAATGCTTGGCTCCAATGCACCAAAATCGTAAGGAAGCGGTGCTTGTTTGAAAGGCGCAGTTTCTGCAATTATTCCGGTAGAGGAACCCGCGAAAGCGCGGTCAGTAAGCGCTCCGACTGCCAGCGAGCTGCCGGCCAATGTCCTCAAAAAATCTGTTCTATTCATAACATTGCATTATATATGGATATATCAATCATAAGCCACCCGGCTTACAATACTCCGCCCAAGCGTAATCTCATCGGCATATTCCAGATCGCCACCGATCGGGACGCCGCGGGCTATGGTGCTCATTTTTACACCGCTCGGTTTCAGTTTTTTTTGCAAATAAAAAGCGGTGGTATCTCCTTCCATGGTAGGACTCAGCGCCAGAATCACTTCTTTCACCGGCTCATCTGTATCCTGGTTTTCAACCCGGGCAACCAGCGATTCAATGTTTAGATCAGCAGGGCCAATACCTTCGAGGGGCGAAATAATTCCGCCTAAAACATGGTATAAACCTTTATACTGATTCGTCGATTCGATCGCCAGAACATCACGGGTGTCAACCACGACGCAAATGATCGTCTGGTCGCGCCGTGGATTGGAACAAATGTTACAAAGCTGGTCGTCGGCAATGTTGTGACATTTTACGCAATAAGTCGTTTTAGTGCGCATATTGACCAATGCCTCAGATAAAGAACGGGTTTGCGACTCTTCTCTCTTCAGCAAATGTAGTGCCAAACGCAGGGCTGTTTTTTTTCCTATTCCCGGGAGACGGGAAATTTCACTTACGGCATCCTCAATAAGTTGTGAGGGGTAATTCATGTGAAGGAATTGAGTTTAGGCAGATAAAGATCGCCTTTTTTAGTGTATTTCAGCTGAAATACCTCTTCTGCAAATTTCGTTCCGCATACCGGTCAGCTCATCAAAAGCGCCTTCTTTTACCGAACATTTGCCTTTGTAATGTATGATGATCGTACACTGTTCCGCCTGCTCATTGGAGTGTCCGCAGACTTCGATCAAAGTGTCTATAACCCAGTCAAAAGTATTGATATCGTCATTGTAAATAATGAGCCTTTTGATATCAGTGTCAACCGTCTGTTCCAGAATTTCGACGTCGGTCTCGGTAAGCGCTTGCATAACAACCAAATTTCTGTTTGATTAGCAAATCTAATTAAAAACGCAGATTATTAGAAGTTTTAAGTGCCTTTTAATCCGCTTCCACATCCATTCTAATACCCACTTTTAATGAATCCATACATCTCCCTGGTCATCCTGATAGTCTATTTTGGCATGCTGATTACGGTATCCATTTACACTTCCAGGGGAGCAGATACCAATACTTTTTTCACCGCAAACCGGCAGTCGCCCTGGTATCTTGTCGCCTTCGGAATGATCGGTACTTCACTTTCCGGGGTCACATTTGTGTCGGTGCCTGGTGCTGTGGTCAACATTCAATTTTCGTATTTTCAGGTAGTTATCGGGTACATTCTGGGATATCTCGTGATCGGTACTGTGCTGATGCCATTGTACTACCGGCTCAACCTGATCTCCATTTATTCGTATCTGGAGCAGCGATTTGGTTTTTGGTCTTATAAAACCGGTTCCGGGTTTTTTCTGCTTTCCAGGACCATCGGCTCAGCGGTAAGATTGTATGTCGCGGCGCAGGTTTTACAACTCGCATTATTCAAACCACTCGGTATCCCTTTCGAAGTGGCAGTGGCCATTACGATTTTCCTGATTTGGATTTATACATTTAAAGGCGGTGTAAAAACGATTATCGTCACGGATACCCTGCAAACATTCTTCCTGATCACAGCGGTTATTCTCACGATTGTGCTGGTTTCCAGCGAGCTGCACCTCGATGGCATCGGCGATATCTGGAACCGCGTGCAGACCAGCGGCTACTCAAAGATCTTTTATTGGGATACCAATGATCCGAAAAACTTCTTCAAACAGTTTTTCGCGGGCGTTTTTATTGCAATCGTGATGACGGGTCTGGATCAGGATTTAATGCAGAAAAACCTGACTTGCAAGAACATTGGGGAGGCACAGAAAAATATGTTCTGGTTTACCGTCGTGCTGGTAATCGTGAATTTTCTTTTCCTTTCTCTCGGCGCATTGCTTTACGTATATGCCGAAGCGCAAGGCATTCCTTCGCCTGCCAAGACTGATGATTTCTATCCAATGCTGGCTCTAAATCACCTCGGATTGGTAGTAGGGATCACATTCCTGCTGGGTATCACCGCCGCCACCTACGCCAGCTCCGATTCTGCACTGACCGCACTCACCACGGCATTTTGCATCGATTTTATGAGCATTGAAAAACGGCCAGAGGAAAAACGCTCGTCGATCAAGTTCTGGGTGCACGTGGGTTTTTCAATTGTCTTTTATCTCGTGATTTTAATCTTCAACCGGTTGAACAGTAAGGAAGTGATCACGGCCGTGTTCGATCTTGCCGGATATACTTATGGTCCGCTGCTAGGCTTGTTTTCATTTGGGGCATTTCTCAAAAGACCTGTCAAAGATCGGTGGGTTCCTTTGGTTTGCATTATCTCGCCCATCCTAACCTACATCATCAATGATCACTCGGCAGAATGGTTCAATGGTTACAAGTTTGGTTTTGAAAGATTGATCATCAATGGTCTCATCACATTCATTGGATTGTGGCTGCTGCACAATCCCAAAGCTGAACGTTATTCGCCGGCTTCCACGACCAGGTAATTCTTATTCAATTTGTTGTAACATTTTCTCAAACCGCCTGCAATATGTTTCAGGCGGTTTTTTGTGCTGTGTCCGTTCGCTTTCAAACAGAAACGTTCGGTACTGAACATCGCCGGACGCGGCTAAAAATTTTTTAAAATAATCGTAAAATACTTTTAAACATCTGTATATCAATGGTTTAAAAACGTAAATTTTAGCTGTAAAATCGTTGGAAATTAAATCTGGCACATTCCTTTTTCTGTATAGATCAACCACGCCAAATGGCTGGTCATAACATAAAACTCATATATAGCCATGAAAATTTCAATCGTTTCCAACCTGTTCTGCGCCTTAGCGCTCACTTTGTCCCTTTCTTCATTCGCTGCTGACAAAACCAGCAAAGACGAAAAAAATGCGTCAGCCGTCTCTTTCGACGCCGCGCTTTACAAAGTTGCACAGACAAACAAAGTAAAACTTTCCGTAGACAAAAACGCCAGCGACAGATTGAGAGTCGTTTTGCGCGACAAAGCCGGAAAAGTTTACTACTCGGAAGTGTTCAATGACAAAGACGCAAAATACCGCCGCGTTTTTGACCTGGAAGAAATGACTGACGGAACTTACTATTTCGATTTGTACAACAACAACAAAGCCAAATTGACAAAAGAGGTTCAGATCCAGAGCAACAACGAAAAGCTGATCTCATTGCAATAAGGTTAGAAGGTTCACCATGAAAGCAAAAATCCCGGCTTAGGCCGGGATTTTTTGCTTTAAAGTAATTCGTTTTCCGGGTCCCAGAAAACCGCCTTCCAGTTTTGTATCTTATCATTTTTGACCGTAACGCCCTCACTTTTCAGTCTTTCCTGCATGGCAGTGGGCGTTTCGAACAAATGTCGCGCACTTAAAATACCCTGACTATTTACGACCCGGTGCGCTGGTATGCCTTGCTGCAAATAACCATTTCCCATCGCCCAGCCCACCATTCGTGCGCCGCGTTTCTGGCCCAAATACTTTGCGATAGCACCATAGGAAGTCGCTCGACCTTTCGGGATCTGACGGACTACCTCATATACGTCGTTGAAAAAGCTATTTTCCTTCGCTGCCTTCATTGGCTCTCGCTGCCTGGCGTTCGTTTATTTCCTCGTTGAGCTGCTCGTACCAGCCTTCTCCATAAGCCCGGATCAGCGGTTCTTTCAGAAATTTGTAAACCGGCACGCTGAGCTCTTTACCAAAATCACAAGCCGGACTGCAAATATCCCAGCGATCGTAGTTCAGCGCATGGTATTGCTCATATTTAGTGACCCTAATCGGGTACAAGTGGCAGGAAATGGGTTTTTTATAACTGATCTTACCATCCAGATATGCCGCTTCGATGCCGCATTTTAAAATGCCTTTCTGATCATAAATGGCGTAGGCACATTCTCGTCCTTTAATGATAGGCGTCACGTAATCGCCATCCCAGTCTTTTGTGTAAGTACCTTCCGCAGCGATCACCGCCTTTCCTTCTTCGGAAAGATACGGTTCTACAAAAGGATAGATTTCATCCAGGATTGGAAGTTCGTCTTCATCCAGCGGCGCACCCGAATCTCCTTCCACACAGCAAGCCCCTTTACATTTGTCCAGATTACAGACAAAGAATTGGTCTTCAATATCGTCACTGATGCACGTGTTGTCGATGAGGATCATAGCTAAGAACCTATTGCTGAGGTATTTTTAATTTTTGTCCAACCATAACACTGTTGCCGGACATATTGTTTAGTCTTTTCAAATCCTCAATGTTGGTATGGTAAGTTTGCGCAATTCGAAAAAGTGTTTCACCGGCTGCCACGGTGTGCGTTTGAGTACCTGAACCCGATGTCACTGAGTTAGCACGCACAGGTTCAGCAGATTCTTGCTTTTTTACCCGCAGACGCTGGCCAGATTTCAACCGATCCGACTCGCCTAGATTGTTCAGTTCAAACAATTCTTTAATGGTCAAACCGTAAGCTTTTGAAATGCTGTAATAGGTCTGACCAGCTTGTACCGTATGAAATTCACTGCCGGTATTCGCTGTCAGGCGGGTTTCTTCCTTGATTTCCTCCGGTGTTTTGAATGTTTCCTCCGGCGCGGTCCGGGTTACTTCAATTTTTTCAGGCACCGCTTTCGCTACCGGCTCCTCTGCTTTTGAAGCTGCCAGCTCCCGGCCATTTTTACTCACAATCAGCTTTTGACCGGAAATTAACCTGCTTTTGCTCGTGCGTTTGTTCAACTCCAGAAGTTCAGCTAGGGAAAGCTGGTATTTTTCAGCAATGCCAAAATAAGTATCTCCCGAAGTCACGGTGTGGTAAGTAGTTGGCTTTTCAGCAACACCACTGGTTTTGGTCGTTGTCTCACGCGCTTCCCGCTCTGCTGCCGCAGCTCTTTGCCGGGCATACACAGATGTCGGTGCCGTGGCGCGGCTATCATTTGGCGTGATCACCTTGGAAGGCGTTTCTGATTTCGCGATCGGCCTGGTTTCGTCACCCGTTTTAAATGATGAATCTGCATTATCCTGTGTGATGATCACCACCCGCTCATCGGACTCAGGGTTGGCTGCGGAAGGTTTGCTGCTCGCGGCGCTTGTCGTTTTTGGAGCAGTAACCGTAGGGACGGTAGCAGGAGGCACAGCGCCGGTTGCGGGCGTATTCGCAGGAGTTGCGCTGGCCGTTTCTGATTTTTCAACAAGCACCGGCGTATATTTTTTCCGTCCCGATGGTTTATCCGGAATAGTATTCGTCGAAGCAGGAGTTGCCGGGGCTTTTTCAGGAACTACTGCCACAATCGAATCCTTCACCACAGACTTAGGCTGCGGCGGCGCAATGATCTCGATCGGCTGGTTTTTCGGACGTCTTTTTGTCAAAAACAGTACCTGACCGGTTTGGATCGGGTAATTTCTGCTGGTAGTTCTGTTAAATTTCAGCAAGCTGACAAGCCGCAGACCATATTGCTGCGAAACGCTGTGCCAGGTATCGCCCGGTCTTGCGGTATGGAAAGGTGTTGCTGCTTTCTTATTTTTCTTTGCCAGATAATAAACATTGCCGGGTACCAGAGGCATTTCGGCCAGCATATCATTATAGCGCATGAATTTCGGCATTCTCATACCTCCTGCCTTCGCCAATGTCTTAGGCTTATCGCCGGCCGACGCCTGGATACCAGGCAGACCATTGATTTCATACAACTGCGGCGAACCCGGCCCACCAGAATTACCTGATTTTTTCAAAACGGGATACCCCGTATCTTCATAAACCGATGCCACGGCTGTTTGTCTCGGAGGCAATGATAGCTTCTCACGGACCGACGCCACCTGGCTCACGGGCACAGGCAAAGTGACCATATATTCCCGGTCACCCGGAATTTTATCGTCGGTCAGCCATTTATTATAAGTTTTCAAATCCGCCGAGGAAATGCCCAGGTTACTCGCCACATCATCCAGGCTTTTACCTTTCCCAAAATCTGACTCCATCAGGATATAAGGAACCGGTGTTTTGTAGCGATCGAGGCCAGCTTCGAGCGCGATCTTATGTGCAAAAAACCGCAGCATGTACCGGTCGGTTTTGGAAGTCAATGTTACTTCACGCGCATACGCCCAGTTGGCCGGGACGATCTTTTTTACGCCGCCCGCGCCGAGATAGTAAGAATATAAGGTAGTGACCCAGTTGTTGAACTGCTGGTTATTTTTTTTCAGATACCAGGCAGCGGCGTGCGTGGAAGAACTGATATTTTTTCGCTCGTCGATATCATCATCCACCCGGAGATTCAATCCGCGCGCAGTTTCCGGTTTAAATTGCCAGTAACCCACTGCATTTGAGCTGGATACGACATCGGGACGAAAAGAACTTTCCTGCACAGCCAGGTATTTAAAATCGATCGGGACTTCTTCATCCATTAAAATTCCTTCCACAATCGGGAAGTGAAGTAGTGCGCGGTCCATTTTTTCCTCCCAAAACTTCCGGTTGGACATCAGGTTTTTGACATCTTCCTCGATCAGGTTTTGCGCACTTCTGTCAAATTTTACAGTGATGCCGCCGAAAGAAACGCTGGATGGAATTTCGGGCACGGCTTGCGCGTGAATGTTTCCGCTGCCGAAAACTACGAGTACCCAAACCAGTGTGCAGTACCGGATGTTGTTAATGAAAGTTCTTGCCATAAATAGTAATGCTCGGCTTCTGAATTTAAAGACCTATAATTTTTGAAGTATCATTAACCCGTCACGAATCGGGAGGAGGAGGTTTGATACACGCGGATCTTCGTGTACCATTTTATTAAAGTCCAGTAACGCCTGGGTATCCTTGTCTATTTTAGTGTCGGGCTGCGTAATTACCTTTCCGCTCCACAGCACATTGTCTGCAATCAGGAAACCTCCCGGCCTGACTTTATCAAGACAGAGGTCAAAATAAGCAGAATAATTGATTTTATCCGCGTCGATAAAAACCAGATCGAAAACCTCTGAAAGCGTCGGCACAATGTCCAGCGCGTTGCCGATCCGGTAGTCGATCTGCGGTTCGAAAGGACTTTCGCCGAAGTACTTTCTCGTTAATGTTTCCAGTTCTTCGTTAATATCGATCGTGATCAGCTTCCCGCCCGGCTGCAATCCTTCGCATAAACATATCGCCGAGTAACCGGTATAAGTGCCGATTTCCAGAATGTATTCCGGACGGATCATTCTGGAAATCATGGACAAAAACCTTCCTTGCAAATGTCCCGACAACATGCGGGGATTGAGCACATTGGCGTGCGTTTCTCTGTTCAGGGATTTTAGCAACCCGCTCTCATCTTCCGTGTGTAGTTCGGAATAATCCTCTATTTCCTCTGCCAAAAACTTCATGTAAACCCTGAGCCAGTGATCTTAACTTATCATAAATTGGCTACAATGCGTTCGAGGTAAGTTCCGTAGCCGCTCTTAACCAACGGTTTAGCGATCTCACGCAGTTGTTCTGCATTAATAAAGCCCATCCGAAAAGCGATCTCCTCAATACAGCCCACTTTCAACCCTTGTCTCTCCTCAATCACCTGTACAAACTGTCCGGCTTGCATTAACGATTGAAAAGTACCGGTATCCAGCCAGGCAGTGCCTCTGTTGAGCACACCTACTTTGAGTTTGCCTTTTTCAAGATATACCCGGTTCACGTCGGTAATTTCCAGCTCGCCGCGCGTGGATGGCGGGATCGTTTTCGCGATCTCTACCACATCATTATCATAAAAATATAAACCCGGAACCGCGTAATTGGACTTGGGCGTCTCAGGTTTTTCCTCGATAGAAAGTACGTTATTGGACTTGTCAAACTCCACCACACCGTAGCGCTCGGGATCATGAACCTGGTAAGCGAAAATTACGCCGCCGTCGGGATCATTGTTGGATTGCAGCAGCTGCGAAAGTCCCGCGCCGTAGAAAATATTATCTCCCAGGATCAACGCCACTTTTTCATTTCCGATAAATTCTTCGCCGATGATAAATGCCTGCGCAAGACCATCCGGACTTGGCTGGACTGCGTAGCTGAACTCGCAACCGAGGCGGCTGCCGTCTCCCAGCAGCTTTTCAAAATGCGGCAGATCGTGCGGGGTGGAAATGATAAGGATCTCCCGAATTCCCGCCAGCATTAAGATCGATAGCGGATAATAGATCATTGGTTTGTCGTAAACCGGCATTAATTGTTTACTAACCGCCAATGTGAGGGGGTGCAGCCTCGTACCGGAGCCTCCGGCCAATATAATTCCTTTCATAATGTTGTTTTCAATTGAAATTTAAAACGAATGTGTTGAGATCGGGAGATTTTAAAGGACTACCCGTCCGGACTATCTGTCCGAATACATTTCGTTGTAATATTTCTGGTAATTGCCTGAGGTGACGTTATTAAGCCATTCCTGATTGTTCAGATACCAGTCAACCGTTCTTTCCAGGCCTTCCGCAAATTGCAGCGAAGGTTTCCAGCCCAGTTCTTCCGAAAGTTTGGTGGCGTCGATGGCATATCTCAAATCGTGGCCGGCGCGGTCGGTGACGTAGGTGATCAGTTTTTCAGTTTCTCCCGCTTCACGTCCCAATTTGCGATCCATAATGCTGCAAAGCAACAACACAAGGTCAATGTTTTTCCACTCGTTATGGCCGCCAATGTTGTAAGTTTCGCCATTTACGCCATCATGGAAAATGACATCAATCGCAATTGCGTGGTCTTCTACGAACAACCAGTCGCGGATATTTTCGCCTTTTCCATACACTGGAAGTGGTTTTTGCTGGATAATGTTATGGATCATCAGCGGGATCAGCTTCTCAGGAAAATGGTTTGGGCCGTAGTTGTTGGAGCAATTTGAAATAACAACCGGTAACTTATATGTGTTGTGATAAGCTCTTACAAAATGGTCAGATGAAGCTTTGGAAGCTGAGTAGGGAGAGCGTGGGTCGTATTTGTTGGTTTCAACAAAGAATGTACCCGGGTCGTGGAGCTCGCCGTACACTTCATCCGTAGAAACATGGTAGAAACGACGGTTGCTGAAATCTTCTTTCCAGGCTTGTTTTGCAGCATTCAGCAGATTCACCGTGCCTACAACATTTGTCATCACAAATGACATCGGGTCCGTGATAGACCTGTCGACGTGACTTTCGGCAGCAAGATGAACTACGCCATGGAAATCGTTTTCGCTGAAAAGTTGATCAATAAACGCAGCGTCAACAATGTCTCCTTTTACGAATGTATAATTAGGCTCGTGCTCTATATCCTTGATATTTTCCAGATTTCCTGCATAAGTCAGGGCATCGAGATTATATATGTGATAGTCTGGGTGGAATTTTACGAAGCGACGAACAACGTGTGATCCAATAAAGCCGGCGCCTCCTGTGATTAAGATTTTTTTCATTGTTGAGTAGTTATTTTTAATTGCCAGTTCCACGCATCCCGAAGCGCATTCGCCATGGTTTTTTCAGCGTACCATTTCATTACATTATTGACTTTGTCGGATTGCGCGTAGATTTTTTCAACATCCCCCTCTCTCCGCGGCCCGATGGTGTAGTTCAGTTTCACACCATTTACTTCTTCAAAAGTATTGATCAGTTCCAGCACGGTATAACCTTCGCCAGTTCCTACATTAAATACATCATAAAAATCTGTTTCTGTCTGCGCGTCAAGTAGTTCCAAAGCTTTTACGTGCGCTTTTGCAAGATCTACCACGTGAATAAAATCGCGGATACAAGTACCGTCGGACGTATCATAATCACTTCCGAAAACCGTCAGTGATTTGCGTAGGCCGGCGGCGGTTTGGGTGATAAAGGGTACCAGGTTACTCGGAACACCATTTGGCAGCTCGCCGATCAAGGCCGATTCGTGCGCGCCGATGGGATTGAAATAACGAAGCGAGATCGCCTTTACGCCTGATTTGGCATGAACATAGTCGCGGATAATGTCTTCGCCGATTGCCTTTGTATTCCCGTAAGGTGAATTGGCAGGTTTGCGAGGCGTGTTTTCTGTGACAGGGATTTCGTCGGGCTGACCGTAAACGGTGCAGGAAGAAGAGAAGACGAAGTTAGGTACCTTGAATTCCTGCGCGGCCCGCAGCAGTACCATCAGTGAGATCAGGTTGTTTTCGTAGTAGTTGAGCGGCTTTTCTACCGATTCGCCGACGGCCTTATATGCAGCGAAGTGGATAATGCCGTCAAACTTTTCTTTCTCAAACAGCTCCCTGACTTTTTGTGTGTCGTTGCAATCAATCTCGTAAAAAGGAAAATCCTTGCCTGTGATTTTCTTGATCCCTTCCAGAACCCCGCGGTTGGAGTTGTAAAGATTATCAATGATAACTGGTTCGAACCCCGCTTTATCCAATTCAACAACGGTGTGGGAACCTATGAACCCGGCTCCTCCGGTAACGAGAATTTTCATGCGTTATGGACTTGATTATGTATTAAATATCGTGGTATAGATGGCAAAAATGACGTCGTCGCCCCGCATTTTTTCCGGGCAAAAGTAGAAAATTTGATGTCCATATAAAAAAAATGTTTTTATTTATCCGTTGGTTGTTAAATGCAGATTTGAGGAAAATGAACCAAAGAGAAATCAAGGCACTGATATCCTTGCTTGATGACGAAGATCATGAAGTGAGCCAGCATGTGGAAGGAAAGATCTTGTCATTGGGAGGTAATGTGATCCCTTTTTTGGAAACTGAGTGGGAGGAAAGTTTCAACCCGATCGTTCAGCGGAAAATTGAGGAATTGATCCATGAGCTTCAATTGAGCATTATGATCGAGCGCCTGCAAGCCTGGAAAAACGGGGGAGGACTGGACCTGCTGGAAGGTTTGTGGATCATTGCAACCTATCATTATCCCGACCTTTCGATGGAAAAACTGCGGACGTCCATCGAGCAGCTTTACTACGATATCTGGATCCAGTTTCAGGAAGAAATGAATGCAGTGGACCAGGTAAAAAGGATCAACAGCATTTTTTTCGGTACCATGAATTTCGCGGCGAATACCAAGAATTTCCACTCGCCTTCCAATTCGATGATCAATGTGGTGCTGGAAAGCCGCAGAGGTAACCCGATCACATTATGTGTCATTTATTTGCTGATCGCGCGGAAACTGGGGATGCCGGTTTATGGGGTTAACCTGCCTAATTTGTTTGTATTGACTTACAAAAGTGACAAAACGCAGTTTTATATCAATGTTTTCAACCGGGGGATTATTTTTTCCAAAACAGATATCGATCACTACATTGCCCAGCTGAACATTAAATCCAAAGACATTTTTTATCAGCCCTGCACCAATCTCGAAATCGTGCAGCGTGTTTTGCGAAACCTGATTTTATCTTACGAAAAAACCAGCGAGCAGGAAAAGATCAGGGAAATTGAGAAAATCCTGAAATCGACACTCGACGACCAGGACGATAATTAATTTTAGAGAGAAATCGCGAGGCAGTGCCTGTCAAACCATCTGACATAAATCTTTGAAGTGACGATCAATGTTTCGTCTGTCAGCCTTCCTTCCAGTAACTCGTCGGATTTTTCAAAATGACTGATCCGGATCGAGTCTTTGAAACTGATCTTTTTTTTGCCATACAACTTATATAAGGCTTCTTTCGCGCACCAGTACATGCAGAGCGTGTCGATTTCATTGGCTGCATGCTCAAACTCCGGTACTGACAAATATTTGGAAGAAGTACGCTGCAACTTTTCATCACATTTCTCCATATCGATACCCACTGCGGCGAAAGGATTTAATGCAACCGCGACAAAATCAAAGGTATGGGTGATGGAAATGTGCGAGTCATTATCAATCAGAAATGCCTTGCCGTGCTCGTCTTTGTGCAAACCCACGTAAGCGATCCCGAATTGCTCGGCCAAAGTCTTGATCAGCAGCCTGCTCGCCAGCCACTCGCGGACTTTTTGCGGGTGAGATATCGCGTCCAATTCCTGCGAAATGTAACTTTTACCCAGCATTTCACGTAACTCAACTTCGGTTTCGGTCAGTTTCCAGAGCAGCAGCGTGCAGGTCTCCCCAATAAGTTCGGAATGAACGAGCGGCATAAGAATTCTGTTTACAATTTCTATTTTTGGATACTACTTTCCGCCACAAAATTAATCGGATGAACATTCGCAAAGTAGACACTTTTTCGGGTCATCGGGATAGTGTCTATACAATTATTTCAGATAGTACGACGCACGGTTTTTACTCGGCAGGCGGTGACGGCTTTGTAATCCACTGGGATCTCAACAAGCCGGATCTCGGAAAACTGGTGGCCCGGGCAGGCGCATCGGTGTATGCGATGGCGCTCGACAAAAGTCAGAATGCACTCTGGATCGGGCAGAATTATGAAGGCATCCAGGTGCTGGACATTGCCAATAATAAAATTGAAAAAACGTCCAAACTGACCAATGCAGCTATTTTTGACATTCAAATCCAGGATGGAAATGCATTGCTGGCCGTAGGCGATGGCGTGGTGATCGTCGTCGATATTGCTACCTTCTCGGTACGTAAGCACATCAAAGTTTCGGATAAAAGTGTGCGCAGCATTGCCTTCAACCCTGCCACCAATGAATTCGCTACCGGGGACAGTGATTGTAATGTGCATATTTTCGATATGGATGGTTTTGGTTTAAAAAAGACCATTCAGTCACATTCAAACTCCGTCTTTTCCGTTAAGTATTCACCAGACGGCAAATATCTTTTCACCACCGGGCGTGACGCCCACCTGAAAATCTGGGACGTAAATGATGCATACGGGATGGTAACCGACATACCTGCACATTTATATGCGATCAACGACATTGCGTTCAGTCCCGACAGTGCTTTTTTTGCTACCTGTAGTATGGATAAATCCATCAAAGTCTGGGATGCAGGTACACTTAAATTAAAGAAAATCATCGACCGGGCGCGTCACGCAGGGCACGGAACTTCGGTCAATAAACTCCTCTGGACAGGCTTTGAAAACCAGTTAATATCATGCAGCGACGACCGCATGATATCCGTTTGGGAAGTGTTTGAATAGCATACTTATAATATGGTATTATTGGCAAATACTTTGAAAAATGGTTCTTATATCTTTAACTTACACGACTGTTTCTAACCTAGTAACAAAGCATTCAGCATCATGAAGATATCCGCAATAGAGATACGCAAGCATACTTTTGAGAAGATTTTCAGAGGTTACGACCCGGATGAAGTAGATGCTTTTTTGAACTCGTTGTCGCAGGAATGGGAACGTTTTGCAAGTGAAAACAGTCTGCTGAAAATGCAGTTGGAATACGCTGAAAAAGAGCTGAGTAAGCTGAAAGATATTGAATCCACACTGTTCAGAACATTAAAAGCCGCCGAGGATACCAGCAGGCTGATCGAGAAGGAAGCGAACGAAAAAGCGGAGCAGAGAATAGAGGAATCACGGATCGCGGCAGACCAGTTGGTGTCGGAAGCTGAGGCCCGGACCAACCAGGTAATTACGCAAACCGAGGAGCGCCTGAGACAGTATAAAGAGGAGTTTGCGCTTGAAATCAAGAAACAGGAAAGAGACTTTAAAGCGATTGAAAACTTCCGCGACAACCTGGTTGTGCAGCTGACTTCTTTGGCCAATAATACCATTGATACCGTCGATCGTTTCGAGCAGAAATATGATAAAGAATCCGTTCTGAACAAGATGGAGGAAATCAGGCAGCATGTTTCAGAAATCGAGATTCCTAAAAAGGCGGTTTATCACACGCCGGTCGAAATGGAAGTGGTGGAAGAGCAGCCGGAGGTAGAGGAAGTGACGCCTGAGCTGACGGTTGTTTTGCAGGACGATAAACCGGAAGTTGTTTTCGAAGTAGCTGATATTGAGGATGAAATTGAAGAGGAATTAGCAGAGCCGGAGGCAACATCGGCGCAGGAAGAAATTGCGCCGATAGAAGAGCCGGAACCTGAGCCGGTGGAGGAAAAGGTCGCATACCAACCTCGTGAAACGGTAAAAACTGCGGCGGACGAAATGAATGAGGTACTGGCTGAAATGCACAAGACAGCAGAGAAAGCCCGTGAAAATTCTGGCGGCGTTAACCGTCCCCGCGAAAATACCAGGAAGCCTAGCAGTGGCGGTGGTTCATTCTTTGATCAAATCTAGCCACATTGGGAACGATCAGCCTCGAAGGACTCGAATTTTTTGCTTATCACGGATACTATCCTGAGGAGCAGCGGATTGGCAACAAATATGCGCTGGACATTACCATCACAACCAATTTCCAGGAAGCCGCACAAAGTGATAAATTAAGTGAAACGGTCAACTATGAGACCATTTACCAGATCGCCTCAAAAGTAATGCAAGAGCCAGCCAAGTTGCTGGAACACATTGGTTTTAGTGTGATTGCAAAAATAAGGGAGTCGTACCCGGCAGTGGAAAATGTGACTGTCAGGGTTTCCAAGTTCAACCCGCCGGTTGGTGGAGTTTGTACCCGGGCGGTGATCACGATGGAAGGATAATAAAAGAGCCGGTTTCGAAACCGGCTCTTTTATTATTAGTATTCGTGGGGCAAATTAACGTTAATCCGCTCATTCCAATGCAATCCATGCTGGTTGAGCAGATCCATGAAAGGATCCGGATTCAGTTCCTCAACATTATAAACGCCCGGTTTCATCCATTCTTCGTTGGTCAGCATCAGCATTGCACCGATCATTGCCGGTACACCGGTGGTGTAACTCACAGCCTGCGCCCGCACTTCGCGGTAGCATTCAGCGTGATCGCAGTTATTCCAGACGTAGTAGGTTTTCTCTTCCCCATTTTCAATTCCCTTGATCTGGCATCCGATGGACGTTTGTCCTGAATAATTTTCACCCAGAGAATCCGGAGCAGGAAGTACTGCTTTCAAAAATTCCAGCGGCACAATGTCCATTCCTTGAAATTTGATCGGCTTAATGCTGGTCATACCCACATTTTCCAGCACATTCAAGTGCGTAATGTAAGCCTGGCCGAAAGTCATCCAAAAACGTGCGCGTTTCAAGGTCGGGAAGTTCTTTACCAAAGATTCAAGTTCCTCGTGGTAAAGCACATAGCTTTCTTTCGGCCCGATGCAAGGGTATTCGATGGGTTTATGGATAGACATCGCAGGGATTTCAATCCACTCGCCATTTTCCCAATAGCGGCCGGGTTGCGTAATTTCCCGAATGTTGATTTCAGGGTTAAAATTCGTTGCGAAAGCTTTACCGTGGTCACCGGCATTACAATCAATGATATCCAGATAATGTAGCTCGTCGAAATGATGCTTTGCGGCATAGGCTGTAAAAACCTGCGTCACGCCCGGATCGAAACCGCAGCCGAGTACCGCCATCAAACCGGCATCTTTAAATCTTTGCTGATAAGCCCACTGCCAGCTATATTCAAATTTGGCAACATCTTTGGGCTCATAATTGGCAGTATCCAGGTAATGTACGCCGGTAGCGAGGCAGGCTTCCATGATCGTCAGATCCTGATACGGCAGCGCAACATTGATCAAAACTTTTGGCTGAAAACGTTTGATCAGCAGCACTGTTTCGGCCACGATGTCCGCATCAACCTGCGCAGTCTGGATGGTCACGCCATGCATTTCCAGGATCTCCGCTGCGATTTTATCGCATTTTGCTTTTGTGCGGCTGGCAAGTAAGATTTCCGTAAAAACGCCGCTATTTAATGCGCATTTATGCGCGACAACACTACCAACCCCACCAGCACCAATGATTAATACCTTGGACATTTCGATTTGTTTGTTTTTTAGACCTGACAGGTTTTAAAACCCATCAGGTCCAGTTTCTAATTCCGGCAAAGATAGAACCCGAGGCTAACTTTTCAATTTAAATTTCCGTTAACCAGCTTCATGATTCTGCCTTCGCCGTAGTTTAAAAAGTATACTTCGCCTTTCAAATCCTGGCCAAATGACGAAATGCTCCCCTGTCCTTCCAGCAAAACTGCGTTGCTTTTTTTCTTGTCGCCATCCAGTTCCAAAGCCCAGATCCGCCCGCTGACGTAATCTCCATAAATGTATTTGCCAGCCAGAGACGGAATCCCTGTACCGTGATAGACATACCCGCCGGTCACCGAATGATCACCATTGTCCTGGACATAATCATGGATTGGTTCAATCAACCCGGAGCGATCGCAATTGGAGGAAGGATTGTAGCAATTGACACCTTCTTTCAGGCGCCAGCCATAGTTACCGCCTTTGCTGATAATGTCAATTTCCTCTCTTTTATTCTGGCCCACATCGCCGGCAAAAAGACGCCCGGTTTCCGTATCAAAGCTGATCCGCCAGGGGTTCCTGAGTCCGTAAGCATAAATTTCCGGGAAACCCTCACTGCCATTTGCATACGGATTATCTGCCGGGATGCCATAATTGCCTTTTGCCGTACTGTTTACATCCACTCGCAGAATTTTTCCAAGATGACTTTTCAGATTTTGCGCATTGTTCTGTGGATCGCCGCCGCTGCCGCCGTCACCCGCCGCAATATATAAGTAGCCGTCTTTTCCAAACTGGATCGAGCCGCCATTGTGGTTATCATAAGGTTGATTATAAGTAAAAAGCACCGCTTCACTCCGAGGATCGGCCTGATTGCTGGTAGGCGAAGTGGCCTTGTAACGTGCAATGATGGTTTTCAGCGGATTGCCAGCCGTATAGTTGACAAAGAAATAACCATTAGTTTTAAAGTCAGGGTGAAATGCCAACCCCAGCAAGCCGCGCTCGCCGCCATCCTGTACTTTATCTTTAATATCCAGAAAAACGCTGCTGGTCGAGGCTGATTTTGAATTTTGAAAAACCTTGATAACCCCAGCCTGCTCCACGACGAAAAACCGGGAGCTATCTCCGGGAACCTGCTTCATTTCAACAGGTAAGGTAAATTTGAGTGAAGGAAATGCGTCTGTGGCGCTGATGTCTTTGGCTGTTTCAGCAGGTAACTCCGGCGTTTCTCTTTCGGTTGACGAGCAGGCGATCGTGAGTACGACCAGAAAAGCGGGGATGAGTCGGTTGAGTGAAGTGTTCATGACGTTGAAGTTTTTCTTTTTACAACGTCATGAAGGTAGTTTTGTTTCGAAATTCCTTTAAATCAAGTGCTTCCAGATGACATCGTACACATCGATCGCTTCGATTTCGGATTTTTCCAAAGCATTATCGGTAATGCAGATCGGATAATATTGCGCCGGGACATTGGGACTACCGTGAGAGCCTTTAACCAATGTTGCATCCAGCGGGATTACATCCATCAAATACCTGAAACCCATCAATTTACGCGCCAGCTTATAGCCGGCACGAAGCTTGATTAAAGGATTTTTCGGATCCATGAACATTTCCACCGGATCGTAGCCCGGCTTGCGGTGAATGTCTACCAAATGTGCATAATCCGGTGCTTTCGCGTCATCAAACCAGTAATAATAGGTAAACCAGCTATCCGGCTTGGCAACGACCACAATGTCGCCCGCGCGCTCGTGATCAATGTGATAAGCTTTTTGCGCCTCCCGGTCGAGTACCAGATCGATGCCCGGTGTTTTTTTCAAAACATTCATCACCTGATCTTTCACCGACGGATCATTCAGATATATGTGCGCGATCTGGTGGTCGGCGGCGGCAAATGCTTTTGAAACGCCCGGATCCAGTAACTCGTACCAGCGCTCATTCCGCACAGATATCAAACCTTCGTTTCTGAGAATGCGGTTGATATGGATCGGATTATTGACAGGGTTGATGCCATATTCAGAAAGTAAAATCACCTTCGCGTTCCTTGCCTCATAAAATTCCACCAGCTCTTTCACCACATCATCGATCTCCTTCAATTCATTGCCGATCTTGGAAAAATCAGGCCCGAATTTTTGCAGACAATAATCCAGATGCGGCAGGTAAATCAATGTCAGCGTCGGATTATGCCTTTTTTCAACCGACATGGAAGCATCTGCGATCCATCGCGTAGACTTAATGTTGGCATTCGGTCCCCAAAAATTGAAGAGTGGAAATTGCCCCAGCTCTTTCTGCAACTCATCCCGAAGCTCAGGCGGATAAGAATAGCAATCGGGCGCTTTGACACCGTCGGCATGATATTGCGGCCGAGGCGTCACCGAAAAATCGGCGGTGGAGTACATATTATACCACCAGAACATTTTGGAAACTGTAAAATTCGGGTCCAGTTTCCTGGCCGCATCCCAAATTTTCTCACCCTTCACGAGCTTGTTCGACTGTTTCCAAAACTTCATTTCGGCATCGTCACGATCATACCAACCGTTTCCGACTATACCATTTTCAGCCGGCCACTTTCCGGTAATGTATGTGCTCTGAGAAGTAGTAGTAACCGCCGGCAAGACAGGCTTGATCGGCGTCAGATGCTTTTTTTTCAGATAACCGGCGAGAAAAGGCGTATGCTCGCCGATCAGATTGGCGCTCAGGGCGACAATGTCAATAACAACGGTCTTATTCATGGTTCAGGATTTTCTTCACCCACTCGATTTCCCGCACGATGGATTCGCCGATGGGCTTTTGCATATCTTCGGGCAGGACGCCCCAGGTATAAGTTTCCACTTCCAGGTAGGAAGAAAATGGATTTTCGCAATGTAAAGCAAGGGTTTTTACAATATCGCCCTGTGTGGAATCGAGCACGCCGTAGGAATCAATAAAAAGCGGAACATGGAAATGCACGCGCCACTCTTCCTGGTTTTCCTTCCAGTCGGCCAGCGCTTCGTTCAGGTCGGGATAATGTATAAACGAATGATCTGCGTTTCGGGCAACCACCTGGTGCAGGTACACCGGCTCGTCGAATGTTTCGATCGCTTTCAGCTTAATCTCTTTCTCACTCGAAAAATTCACTTTCAACGCTGAGCTGACCTGTATCCTGCCCACTTTGATGCCATTTGCATTCAAATCCTCCACCAATTCTGCCGGATCTTCGTAACCTACCGCCGCGTGGCAAATATCATAGCAAAGCTGAATGTGCCTTAAAATCAGACCTCTTGCTTCGCTAGGTTCAAACCCATGTTTTTCGGACAAATAAATGGTGCCTTCCGGCAGCAATGTCTGATTGTACCAGGTGATAAAGTCGGAAATATTATCCAGCAAACCATCTGGCTCGGGTTCAATGTCAAGATGCAGGTATTTGCCTGTTTCGTTTTCTATATCAATCAGTTCATCAAGCAGTTGCAGTACGTGGTGCGTCGCTTCGCGGGTTGCCTGATATTTGTCGGCGTCGGATTTCCACCATAACCTGTAAGAAAGCGGAGGCGTAGAAACACCGCCGTGCATGCCTTCGGGCAGCAGCTCCGCTAGAATGTTAAAAAGTCGGATGGTATATTCGAGGCGGTCGGTCGTCGTCCAATCCGGCGTGTGTACATTGTCTTTTACAACAACATTGTGAAAGCCGCCGTAGGGAAAACCGTTGATTACGAATACATAAATGTCATTTTCGTCCAGCCAGTTTTTGAATTCCAGTAAAACCTCCGGCCGCGTTAATTCGATAGAAGCTTCATTCGCCACCCGTAATCCTAACCCAAATGGCTGATCCGGCGCAAGTTGTCCCTTAATGTAAGGCAATGTATCCCGCAATGCTTTGAAATGATCAGCCCATTTTTCGCCCGGATGAATGTTGCTGCAATAGGTAAGGTGTCCGAAAGGCGTGATCATAGGGTATGGATAATTTTTGAACTTTCGAGGTAATCGACTGACTGTGAGATAATATCTGCATCCAGCTCATGAACTTCCACACCTTTGCCGATTTTATCCAAAAGCATAATGGTCAGTCGGCCGCCCAAATGTTCGCGGAATTCCTGCAAACCATTTCGAAGGTTAATCTTGTCGTTTTCAGCAAGTTTGGGATGATATAGTTCAAAGCCCAATTTGTTCAGCACATCCAGGATTCTGTTCAGATCCGACTCCGGCAGCTTGCCTACCTTTTCAGAATAAACACAATCCAATGCAATGCCGATGGCTACCGCCTCACCGTGACGTACCTGAAAATCAGTAAGATACTCCAATTTATGCGCAGCCCAATGTCCAAAATCCAATGGTCTGGACGA
This sequence comes from Dyadobacter luticola, assembly GCF_005860805.1. Lineage (GTDB taxonomy): Bacteria > Bacteroidota > Bacteroidia > Cytophagales > Spirosomataceae > Dyadobacter > Dyadobacter luticola. The sequence continues at coordinate 474,913 of NZ_VCEJ01000005.1, forward strand.
ACCGAATTCAAAAGGATCGCCGCCCGCAATGTGGTCGGTGTGCATCTCGGCACAGCGGTGGATCAGGTATGACATGGCGGCTTCATCACGATTGGCCAGCGCAGTAGCTTTTTCTTCAATCCACTCAAAAAATGCCTGATCCTTAATCAGAGAAACTTTAATCGCCTCGGCAATTCCCCCGCGCCAGTCGCGATCGTCCAATGTTCTCAAAAAAGTAAGATCATTGAAAACAGCCACCGGCGGCGCAAATGTGCCCAGGAAGTTCTTTTTACCGTGAAAATTGATGCCATTTTTAACACCAACACCGGAATCGTTTTGAGACAAAACCGTTGTTGGAATGCGGATCAGCTTGATACCCCGGTGCGAAACAGCAGCAGCATAACCCACCAAATCCAGCACCGCGCCACCGCCAATCCCGATCACAAAGGAATGTCTGTCAATGCCGTAAGTATCGACAGCTTGTGCCAACTTATTGAATAATTCAGGATCATTTTTGGAAGCCTCGCCGCCCGGAACCATGATAATGTCCGCAGCCAGTTGAATGTTTGGAACAGCCGCTGCGAAATACGTACGGATCTGATCAGCAAGACCCGGATGATGCGCCGCGAATCCTTCATCCACCACAACCAGCGCCTTCCGCTGAAATCCTTCTTCGCTGAATTTTTTGAAAAAATCAGCCAGTAATGTGTTAGAATGATCAAACAGGTATTCGGTGAAGAATACCGAATAGTTGTATTCTATTTTAAAACTTTGTTGTATCGTTTGCATTGAACTCGACATACTACACTCCGGAATGCATTTATTATAAGACTAAATTCAGGGTTATTCCCCTCTTCCTATATCATTTTTAACCCTAAGTTACTGCGAAAACCCGTGCCAGAAGCAGGGATAAAGGTAATAAAGCCAAAACCGCCAGCGCCAGCGGCAGTAATCCGAAAGCCGCGCACCACGAAGCATTCATCACAATCAGTGAAATCACCCCGGCCTTTACCGCTTTCCCAATCATCGGGCCAATTGGATTCTGGATCGCGTTAAACAGCGGGCGACCGATCAGCCAGGTGTGTAAAAGCACAAATGGGATCGTGAAGAGCAGGTTTCCCTGCCGGCTTGAAATCGTTAATTGTGCTGACAAAACGATGAGGTAAAGCAGCGCGGCAATATATAATGTCCGTTTTTTACCGCCGTGCACCTCATCCTGGCTGATCAATGTGATCGCGCCAATGTAGGCGATGGGCAAAAGTGCGATTAACCCCCATTTTTGAAACGATTCGGGCAAAACGCTCATACCCAGGATCAAATTTCCGCCCCGGCACATTCCCATCGTGAGCGGGCCAAAAAACACGTGATGCTTGGCAAAACGGTTATACAGTACTGTCAGCACGGCGATTACGATGGCGATCATTCCGCTTTGTATGCTGAAAATCCCTGCTGCGATAATGCCTAGCAAAAGCAAAGAAATTCCCATAGTCGCCGCAGCAGATAAAGGCACTCTACCACTCGGAATCGGTCTTTCAGGGCGCTCAATGCTGTCGAGTTTTGCATCGAAAACATCATTCATCACCACGCCGCCACCGTACAATCCCAATGTTGAAAGTACGAGCCAGGCGGGCGAAAAATCTGAAAATGCAAATTGTGCGATCGCCAGTCCCGCCAGAATATCGGCGATGGCCGTAACAAGGTTGGCCGGGCGGGTTAGCTGCAGATAAGGTTTTAAAGTACTCACTTTATTGAATGACGAGGGAATCTTTGACGGGCGCAGGCTGCTGGCCTCCTCTTAAAATACTGTTACCGTGGAATTTAGCAGATTGATCAATGCTGTATCCTCCTTCGAAATCATTCACATCGATCTGTCCGCTTTTCCCGAAAGCATCGATGGCATGCTGATAAGTTACCAGCCTGATCGTCTCATCCGGAATGCCACGCATTTTCATTAATGCAGCAGTTTTTGGGATAGCCAGCGGATCGGAGATTCCCCAGTCTGCCGCCGAGTTGATCATAATCCTTTCAGGACCATATTGTTCCACCACTTTTACCATACGTTCGTTACCCATTTTGGTAAAAGGATAAATTGTGAATGCCGCCCAGAAACCCTGATCCAGCACGCTTTTCACGGTTTCTTCATTGTTATGGTCCACAATCACCCACGATGGGTCGATGCCATGTTCCAAAGCAATGGCCATACTGCGTTCGGTACCTTTCTTTTTGTCGCGGTGCGGGGTGTGGATTTGTACCGGCAGTTTGGCTTCTTTGGCCAGTTCCAGTTGAAGGCGGTAATATTTTTCTTCGGCGGGCGTCTGGTCGTCAAAACCAATTTCGCCCACGCCCACCACGCCTTCTTTATATATGTATAGCGGCAGGATTTCCATCACCTGCTCAGCCAGCGGCTCATTATTCGCCTCGCGGGAGTTCAGACCCATCGTGCAATAATGTTTAATGCCAAATTGCGAAGAACGAAATCTTTCCCAACCAACCAAACTGCTGTAATAATCTTTAAAACTGGATAACCCGGTACGCGGCTGCCCGACCCAGAAAGCCGGCTCGATCAGGCCGACTATACCCGCCTGGTGCATGGCCTGGTAATCGTCGGTAGTACGTGAAACCATGTGGATATGCGGATCGAAAAACCGCATTCCTTTGATCAGATCACGGTAATCGTTCCAGGCAATGTCGCGGTGTGCGGGGTTGTTGACGGCCTCTTCGCTTTCTTCGAAATGAGAAGGATTTGGCGCAGTTTCATTATGGTTTAGGCACATAGGTTTTCAATGTCAATGTTCAAGATCAGCCCAGGTAAGCGCGCCGGACTTGACGGATTTTTCCAGATCGGTGTATTTTGCAAGTAAGTAATTGGCAGCGCTTGAATTGGACTCAGCGCAAGCCAGGGCTGCTGCTTTTTGATCGTCAACGTTTTGAGAATCAAATAAATGCTGCATATCAGCGAGCAAAGGAGCATTCAAATATTTTCCAACCAACCGCCAAACTTGTGCAGGAACACTTCTGCCCGCTGCCCAGCGTTCGTGCGCAAAATCCGATAGGGTTAATGCCAGTTTTTCATTCGTCCGGTTTTCGAGACCTTCTATTAAATGAATCGGTTTATCATTGAAAATCGTCTTCAAAACCAGCTGGTTCCAGGCGGCTTCGCTGAAATGTTTTTCGGGATAAGGATTGTGTAATGCGATGGCGTCGAACACAAAACCCATATTGGAACGAACTGCATCCGTAGCCCTGAAAAGCCACTGATCGGGATAAGAAAGAAGGGGTAATGCCGAGTAAAGCGCCACGAGCTCGTTCATTTCGGCCGTGTCGAAAAGCGTTTCAATGTTCTTTACATAGTCGCTTTTGTCGGAAGGATCGAGCTGGGTTAGCAGCCAAACACGGCTTAATCTTACCAGCGACCAGCCTTCAACAGAAAATCCGGGGATTTCTGCATTGAGCTCCCACTGTTCTTCCTGGCTGGTCTGGATGATTTTCTTAGGTAAAAACCTCGGGACTGCGACGAATGCAGTCATGAGTTCAAGCGGGTTGGATGTTCCTTTTTGTGCGAGCCAGTCGGCCTCGGGTTCGGTCGTGTGCTGCCCGATGATCGCCCAAATTTTATCTTTAATGATGTCGGACATAACGTTACTGTCATTCTGATCTACGCGGCGGAGTTCCCGTAAATCGCTTTTTGGTTATGGGTTATTCTGTAATAATGCTACTTAACTCTAATAAAGTTTCCAACTAAGGCATTATAACGTTAATCCAACATAATAAGGATCATTTTGGCGCACGAATCTTTGTTTTTTAATCAAAAACTAATTTAAGGGGAGCTTGTCAGAAGTCGAATTCTTTGATCTCGACATCATTCAGCAGGATCTCGGTGAGGGCATCGTGATTTTTTTCGGAGCCTTGTAAAGTCCAGGTGCCGGTAATGTGGTTACCAGTCCGGCTCTGCTCTCCCCACAGGATTTTTAATTCAAAATCTTTGAAAAGCTGCTCATAAGTTTTGAGCGTCCGCTGCTGATAAACGCACATCAGGCGATAATTCCTGATCTGACTTTTCCGACGGATGTATTGCTGGATAGGCGCAAGGATCACCATCGAAAGTCCGGCCACGAAGAAAGTTGCGAGGGATACTTCATAAAACCCGGCGCCGATCCCCATTCCCACAGCGGCAGTAACCCATACAATCGCCGCCGTCGTAATCCCCACAACCCGGTTATTCTCCCTGAAAATAATCCCGGCACCAATAAAACCGATACCAGTAACAATGTTGGCAGCAATGCGCCCCGCGTCGGAGCTGATTTTAATAGAAAGAATCGTAAACAATGTAGACCCAACCGCTATCAGAATCATCGTCCGCAGCCCCGCCGACTTGCTACGATACTCCCGCTCCGTCCCGATGATGGCGCCGAGTGCAAATGATAGGAGTAGTTTATAAATGTCTTCGGGGAGGAGATTCATATTCATCAAGCAACAGCCGTCCGTGTTTCCACCCAGCTGATAATCCGTTCCGCTTCTTCGAGGCCAAGTTTTGCCAGATCGGCATTTCTGGCACCATCGTATGCCATATCCAAATGCAACACCTGGTAAGCCGTCGAGAAAGAATTCAGCACTTTTTTGTCCATAGATGCTAATTGTTGTTTGTACCAATCTACATCTTTCCGGCCTTTTGTTTTCTTCCCAAAAAGGTCATCTAAAACCAGCAGAATGCCCGTATAAGCTGTATGGCCCGCCATCTTCACGTATTTCGGATCTTCGTAGTAGCCATCTTCCTTCCTGGCCTTTTCTCTTAAAATTTCTTTCGCATTGCTTAGGTACCTTCTGCCTTCCTGTACTGCGCTCATAAAAAATATTTTTAGTGTATGATTTAGACTCCTCAAATCTACAAAACATTACCGAGTGCCGCATGGCGTAGGAGTACCAGAATTCTGAGGGGGTTAGCAGTTGCTGGTTTTTGTAACCACTAATTTAATTTGAAAAATTACGTTTATATTGTCCTGATAATCGATACCATCAGCATTACCTAACTACCAGATTTTCATGAAAAGATTGTTTTTGCTTGTCTTTGCATTAATACCATTTGTCCTTTCAGCTGCTCCTAAATACTGGATTTACCTGAAAAATAAAGATCTAAATGCAAAGCCGGCAGTTTCTCCTCAAACAATCGAAACACGTCTGAGACTGGGCTTGCCTGCGTCCGAGGATACAGATCTTCCAGTGAAAAACGAGTATGAGCAGGCGCTGAAAGGACAATCCGTCAACATTATCAACCGGTCCAAATGGTTGAATGCGGTGTCTGCTACGATGACGAGCGAGCAGGTAATGAAGGTGCGGGAAATGGATTTTGTGAAGGAAGTGGTGATGATCGATCCCGGATTTTACATTGCTACTACAAAACCGGTTGAGAAAGCGCAGATGGCGCCGGTAATGTCGCAGGTGCAGGCTGCCTCCTTTGTAAAAGAAGGCATTACAGCCAAGGATGTAACGATTGGCGTAATTGACGCCGGTTTTTACGGTGCCGATTCTTCATTTTCCTTGACGCAGATTTTTTCAAATGACAGAATCCTCGGTATCCGCGACTATGTGAAGCCGGGGCGTCCTGGAAAGTTGCTTTTCAGCACCGCAGAATCATTCTCAGATATGCACGGGACCGAAGTTTTGGCGGCAATTTCGGGCATCGATTTTCAGGACCAGATCCAGTACGGTATGGCGACGAACGCTAAATTTTATCTGGCAAGAACCGATTATTCAATGCGCGAGTATCGCGGCGAGGAAGATAACTGGATTGCGGCGATGGAGTGGATGGATAGTCTGGGTGTAAGGTTGATCAATACTTCGCTGGGTTATGCCAAAGGTTTTTCGGACCCGAAAGAAAATTACACGCCGAACCAGATGGACGGCAAAACCAGCGCAATCACCCGTGCTGCGCAAATTGCTTCGGACAAAAAAGGTTTGATGATCATTGTTTCCGCCGGAAATGAAGGCGATGATAAAACCTGGGAAATCGTTTCGGCTCCAGCGGATGCAAAAGGTGTTTTATCCGTCGGTGCTACCAATGGAAAGCTTTGGAATAGAATTGGTTACAGCAGCATTGGGCCGGAATCTTTGAATTATGTGAAGCCGAATGTTTCCTGCTTCTCTTTATATGGGACTTCCCTTTCTGCGCCGGTGATCACCGGTTTTGCTGCATGTTTGTTGCAGGCAAATCCAAATCTGACCAACAAAGAGCTGCTTTCGCTGATCGAGAAATCTTCTCATTTATACCCTTACGGCAACAACTTTGTCGGCTACGGCGTGCCGCAGGCTTCTCGCGCACTAGCCTTGGCAAAAGCGCCTTACTTGCCCAATAATTCCAAGCTCATCAATGCGAAAGGCCGCTCCTGCGAAGTGGATGTGACCAGCGCCGAGCCGATGGTAGCCATTTACCGCAAGAAAAATGATAAGGATGTTTTGTCGCAGCAGGTGGCCAAAGTCCAGAATGGTAAAATCTCTCTGAAGCGCCAGAACAATGAAAAATTCACGACCATCGACCTTCGTGATTATGTGATCGAGGTGGCCTGGGATTAAAATCTAGGGCGATTTTCTGAGACGGGCTTCTTCCAGGTCCAGCTCGCGTTCTTTCACTTTAATTAGCTCGTCGGAACAAACCCGCTCGCGTCGGAGCTTGGTAATTTCCACCCGTTTTATATCAATGATTTCCAGCAGCATGGTCCGGTACTTCCTGACCATGCTTTTTGATGGCGTATCTTCCAGATGGAGCATTTTGGAGTCGGCCATCTGAATGATCTTTTCGTACCGGTTTTTCAGCATTTGAAATGGTTCAAACTCCTGTATCTCACCGTCGTAATTAGACCGCATGAAATCCAGGCTAACCGTCGCTAGTCTCGAATTCATCATCGCATTCTGCTCTTCCAGGTTCTCGCCGTCGTCTTCAATGTTGAGCCAGCGCAAAATCACTGGTAAGCTCAAACCCTGGATAACCAGTGTAAAAAGGATTACGACAAATGTGATGAACAGTACCAAATCCCTGTGCGGGAATGGTTTTCCCTCTAACAATAATGGAACTGAAAGTGCAGAAGCCAACGACACGACGCCCCGCATTCCACTCCATGCCACGACAAATACCGTTTTCCAGCTGGGGTGCTTTTCTCTTAACCGAACGCCTTTTGAAAAAATACGGGGCAGATACGTGGCAGGGTAAACCCAGATAATCCTGACCAGAATAGCCGCAAGGCTGATGACAACCGCATAGAAAATAACCTCATAAAGGTTGTAAGTTTCCAGCCCTGTCATGACTTCCGGGAGTTGCAGGCCGATCATGATAAAGACGATGCCATTTAAAAGAAATATTACTGTTTCCCACACATAAGTACTCTGAATGCGAGATTGGTAAGAAAAGATTTCGTGTGCGCGGAAACTCAGAAATAGCCCTCCGCTTACCACGGCCAGCACACCGGAACTGTGAAAATGTTCTGCGCCAATGTACATTAAGTAAGGCGAAATGAATGTCAGTGCCGTGTCAATACTGGGTGTGGTGGGCAGAAAACGATGGACCAGGTAGAGCACATGCGCGATGGCGAGTCCAATGATAATCCCGAGGCCTGCAACCTTGAAAAAGTCCATGCCGGTTTGCAAAAGATCAAACTGCACCGCGGCAGGAACAGTGGCCAGCGCAACCCGCAGCACGATCAATGACGAAGCATCATTTACGAGACTTTCCCCTTCCAGAATGGTTACAATGCGTTTCGGGACTTTTAAACCCTGCAAAACGGAAGTTGCTGCAACCGCGTCCGGCGGGGATATGACGCCGCCCAAAACGAAACCCATCGCCAGTGAAAAACCTGGGATCATGGCATGGGAAAGATAGGCGACTGCAGTTGCGGTAAAAACAACAAGCCCGATAGAGAGCATCAGGATGGGTCGGCGCCAGAACCAGAAATCTTTCCAGGAAGTATTCCAGGCGGCCATATATAAAAGCGGCGGCAGGAAAATGAGGAATACCAGATCGGGTTCCAACTGCAAATGCGGCATGCCTGGTACAAAACTGATCAGCAGGCCAGCGATCACCAGGAAAATAGGGTAGGAAATACCGATTTTTTCGCTCACCATCGTGAGCATTGATACGATAAAAAGCAGTGAAATAATGAGCAATAAATTGTCCAGGATCATGTTATGCGATAGAGGTTCTTGAGTATAAAAGTATGCAATCCTTCATTTTACATCTATTAACTTCCGTGTGGGCACGAGCACGCAAAATGATTTTTTGGTTTTTCATTAGCAGAAAAGTTTCAGATTTGCTTATCTTTATTGCCATTAATAATGTTGAATCTGTGGCAGTATACTAAAAATTAAAAATTTCAGTAAATCTATCACCTAATCCCTATTTACAATGAGTACTTCTCGCAGAGATGTTCTGAAAATGGCGGGCATGGCACTTGCAGGCAGCACTTTACCAGCCGTTACAATTATCAATCCCAATCGTGCTTTTGCCGGTACCAACGCTGAAACCCTTAAAATTGGTTTGATCGGCTGCGGCGGACGCGGATCGGGCGCAGCCAACCAGGCTTTGAAAGCTGACCCTAATGTTGTCCTTTGGGCGATGGGGGATATTTTTAAAGATAAAATGGACGCATCTCTTGAGAACCTTACCAAAGTACATGGTCCCAAGGTGAAAGTAGATGAAGGCCATAAATTCATCGGATTTGATGCTTATAAAAAAGTGCTTGAATCGGGTGTGGATGTAGTGCTTCTGGCGACGCCTCCGCATTTCCGTCCTGAGCATTTGACTGCTGCTATAAATGCTGGCAAGCACGTTTTCTGCGAAAAACCGGTTGCAGTGGATGCACCAGGCGTTCGTAAAGTGCTAGACGCTGCGAAACTGGCGAAACAAAAGAATGTTTCTTTAATGTCCGGCTTCTGCTGGAGATACCACGAGCCAAAACGCGCCAGCTTCTCACGCATCCTGGACGGCGCGGTAGGAGATATCACGGCAATTTATAATACTTACGATACCGGTACATTGTGGTCTTTCCCACGCGTAGCCGGCTGGTCAGACGCCGAATATGTGTTGCGTAACTGGACTTACTATACCTGGCTGGCAGGCGACCACATTGTGGAGCAAGCTGTGCACAGTTTGGATATGATGCAGTGGGCGATGGGCGGTAAAAACCCGGTTTCGGCAGTAGGAACAGGCGGCCGTCAGGTACGTACCGATTCCTTGTTCGGTAACATTTTCGACCACTTTGCAGTTACTTACGATTACGAAAATGGTGTGAAAGGTTTCCACCATTCAAGACAGCAGGCCAACTGTGAAAATAGTTACCTCGTACAAACATTGGGTACAAAAGGTAGCGCGATGGTGAACTGTGCACGTAACGTACACGAGATCACCGGCGCCAATCCATGGAAATACGACGGTGTTCAGAATGATATGTATCAGACTGAGCACAACGAATTGTTTGCAGGAATCAGAAGCGGCAAATTTGTGAATGACGGCGAGTTTATGGCTACCAGCACATTGACTGCGATCATGGGTAGAATGGCTGCGTATACTGGTAAGCGCATTACCTGGGACGAAGCGATGAACTCAACCGAAAAATTGGGTCCTGACGCTTACAGCTTCGATATGAAACCTCCGGTTGTTGAGGTGGCAAAACCAGGTATCACTGCATTCTCCTGATCTTTCATGCAGCGTAGAGAATTTATCAAAAGTACGGCCGTAGCTACCTCAGCTATGGCCGTTACTTCATCTGTGGTATCCGGTGCGATACTGCAGACAGCACCTGCAGCCCCGGCCATGGTGAAGAAGAGCCTGATGTGGGGTATGGTAAAAGAGGATTTGTCGGTAATGGATAAATTCAAATTACTGAAAGATCTGGGCTACGACGGCGTGGAGCTCGATTCTCCGGACAAACTGGACATGAAGGAAGTTTTGGCGGCCAGAGATAAAACCGGTTTGCTGATTCCGGGAACCGTGAATTCGATGCACTGGAAACTGCCTTTATCCGATCCTGATCCAAAGAAGCGCGAAGAATGTGCGAAGTCGATTGAAAAAGCTTTGTGGGATACCAAAGAGTACGGCGGAAGCACGGTACTGGTAGTGCCGGGCGTCGTAAATGCGACGGTTACCTACACTCAGGCTTACGAACGCTCACAGGCTGAAATCCGCAAATTGCTTCCTGTTGCAGAGAAAACCGGCGTGAAAATCGCGATTGAGAATGTTTGGAACCAGTTTTTGCTAAGTCCGCTCGAAGCTGCGAAGTTTGTCGATGATTTCAACAGCCCGATGGTGGGCTGGTACCTGGATATCGGCAATGTGCTGCGTTACAGCTGGCCGGTTTCCTGGATCGAAGCATTAAACAAACGCATTCTGAAACTGCATTTGAAAGAATTCAGCCTTAAAAAGCAAAATGACGAGGGTTTGTGGAAAGGCTTTGATGTGGAGTTTATGGAGGGCGACAATAATTGGTCCGAAGTAAATAAAGCTTTGCAGAAAGTCGGCTACTCCGGCTGGGCTTCCGCGGAAGTGTCCGGCGGCGACCGCAAACGGTTACTGACGATCCGCGAAAAGATGGACGAAGTGTTTAAAGCCTGATTTACGGTATTTACAATTAGCAAAAAAGCCCGGCACCGACCGGGCTTTTTGTTTATCCAAAAAATTCGGAAAAGTGAAAAACCGGGTATGGAAAAGAGCGGTAAAATAGCCATCTTGCGACACCTTACTCTATCCCACACTATGTATTCTGAACTGGTTTCTTCCCTTTCAGGCCTTCTGCCTATCAGCGACACAATCTGCGCGCAACTCCTCCAAAAATTCAAAATCATCCATGTTCGCAAAGGGAAGCTGCTCCTTTCCGATGGCGAAATTTGTGATAAACTATGGTTTGTAAAAACAGGTCTTGTCAGAGGATATCAGCTTGTCAACAACCTGGAAGGTACATTCGATGTGACGGAATGGTTTGCAAAGGAAAATGACTTCTTCCACGCATCCGACAGCTTCGTAAACCAGGTACCGGCATGTGAATACATTGAAGTACTGGAAACCTCCACATTGATCTATGTTTCCCGTCATGACCTCTACCAATTATACAGCGAGCATCCCGAAATGTGCTGCCTAGGCAGGATCATCGCCGAGCGCGCGCTGCTAGCCCATAAAAAGTTGCTGCGCGACATGCGGATACTCTCGGCCCCACAAAAATTTGAAGCTTTCCGCGGCCACTCGAAAGAATTAATTGCCCGCGTCCCTCAAAAATACATCGCCTCCTACCTCGGCATTTCCGAGAATTACGTCAGCAAACTGAAAGCGAAATACCTCTGAATTTTCTGGGTTTTTGTAGGTTGAAAAGCTGGGTTTTTGCAGGATGAGTGTCATTTATCCGTGGTTTCTTTGTGCTAAGCAAATCAAACCCGGTTATGCAAAAACTATCTGCTTTTTTACTCGCAGCAATGTATTTTTCTGTAAATGCAGCATTCGCACAGCAGCCAATTGAGAAACCTCCCGAAAAGACTAAGTTTAACAACAAGGATTTGACTGCCTTTAAGTGGGATGCAAGCTTGAACGTCTATCAGTTATTCAGAAGCGGCTCTGGCACTCTGATGCTGAGATATGCTCCACATAAAAACGGGGCATACAGGTTATCGCTGGGTTTGCTGAACTCTGGTACAAATAAATATCAGGTATATCAAGATTCACTTGGCAGCCCTAGTACAGATCCCTATGTTTTCAGAAAGATTGGAAGAGCACTGGAAATTCAACTTGGATATGAACGTCAAAAGAATGTTGGAAGGCACCAATTATTTTTCGGTATGGACGCTCAGGCTTATTATTCGTACGATCATTCACAGCCATCCATGATTTTGCCCATACGAATGTATGTTTTATCCGCGATACCTTTTGTCGGAATTAAATACAGAATTCTAAATCGTCTTTCAGTTTCCGCAGAGACTGGCGCTTCATTTTCCGTTCGACTTTATCGAAACCTGGATTTTGATAAAAATATCATCGCAAAGCAGACCGGCTACTTTTTAAGCTTTGAATCGCTCAGAGTAATAAACCTATCCTACCACTTTTAAAATTGAAACACATGAATTATCTATTTAAGACTTTAACTTTTTTCTTATTGAATCTGCTATCATTTAATTCGAGCTTATTCGGTCAGACAATCAATATAACTTGTGGGCCTCAAGGCTGTGTCGGTGCTACACCAGGCCCTACTTTGGAAGCTTATCTGGCTGATATGACAAATTTTACCAGTTGTAACAATGGTAGCTCATGCAGGTATAAGTGGGAGGTTACAAACGGAATTATTATTGCCAGTAATTCAACCACTTATGAGGGTGATGGTAAAAATTCAATCACCGTGAAATGGAACCGCAAATTCTTCTGTTTGCGCGCTGAGCTCCTCTCAAAGCAAATCTATCCATGTTAAACGCAGCGCCCCAAAACCCGCTTCCCTACTCGTAACTGCCAACGGTGGCAGCTCGCCGGATTTTATGTGTAATGGTGCAGGAGTAATGTTAAATGCCTATACCAGCGAACCTGGGACGGTCTTTGGGAACTGGAAAACGAGCGATCAATTTTGAATGGGAATGGTGGCTCGGCTTATTTTAATTCTTATGTGAACAATTGTTACGGGATCGATATTATGGTAAGTAACTGTTTTGGGGCCGTGCAGAAGGGTATTACCATTTGTGTTGATAATTGCGCCAAGCCGATGCCGGTATTTAGTGTATTCCCGAATCCGGCTTCGGATTATCTGAACATTGTGTTTGAAGAAGTTACGGATATTGCGAGTTTGCCTGCAACATTGAAAATGTACAGCGAGTCCAGCCAGCAGGAAGCGAAGGCGATGGATTTGGCAGACGTCTGTTCCTCCGCTCATTCTTTTACTTCTTCACCTTGTAGCGCGTCCGCGCATAGTGCCTCAAAGTCTTTATTTTAAGCTGCTTGTCTTCCACAGCCACTGACTTATATTCTTTGAAAACGCCTTTTTTATCCAGAAAACCCACAATGCACGATTGCTCCGCAGGGCCTTTCTGAATTTCAACCTTCGGCATAATTCCGAAATTCGGGATTTTTAATGTATCCTCGGCATCTAACTCCATGTATTTGATTTTCATTAAATAAGTGAATGTTTGCCCGGTTTCGAAAACTTCCACGGCGAAACGCCAGTCATTGTACGGATCTTTCACTTTTTCACTGTACGCCGCCACCGGACCGGCTTGCACCTTTTCCCGCGTCAGGGGAATGGTATCATTGATCACCGTGTAACCGGAATCGCCCTCCTGTTTTTGATCCGATTTTTGCTGGCAGGCGGCAAATGTGAGCAGAAAAATAAAGATGCAGTACTTCATTTCAATAGAAACTTGGTTTTGAGTTGTGAGCTGGTTTTGCAATATACTTTTGTTATTTGCACGAAATGAAATATTTTACTCTCCGCTTTGTAAATAAATTATTACCAATCCTGCCTCTCCCGCGCCCCTGATCTTATGGCATTGAACTATATTTTTGTCGGCTTCTTCCTAATCGCCTTTTTCATAGCCCTTTTACAATTTGTGCTGACTGGCGACGTGCAGACTTTTAAAGAGATCGTCGAAGGCATGCTGAAAATGGCGGAAGTGGCGGTGATGGACATTGCCCTGCCGCTGACCGGCGTCATGACTTTTTTCCTCGGGGTACTGAATGTGGCAGAAAAAGCCGGTATCATCAACGGACTTGCCAGGATTATCGGGCCGTTTTTCAACAAGCTTTTCCCCGAAGTACCGGTCAACCACCCGGCACATGGTCAGATGATCATGAATTTTTCGGCCAACTTTCTGGGACTAGACAACGCTGCGACACCTTTTGGATTAAAAGCGATGCAAAGTTTGCAGGAGCTCAATCCCCAGAAGGATACCGCGTCGAATGCGCAGATCATGTTCCTGGTCCTCCATACTTCTGGTTTACAGATCATTCCACTTTCTATCATCGCGCAGCGGGCCATTCTGGGCGCAGAAAGTCCGTCGGACGTTTTTATTCCCTGCGTGGTCGGGACCTACATTACGACCGTGGCCGGCATGATGATCACTGCGGCCTGGCAGCGGATCAATCTATTTAACAGAGTGATCATGTTTTGGCTGGGAGGGATTACGGCGCTGCTTGGCCTTACGCTGTGGTATCTTTCGAGCCTGCCCAAAGAGCAGATCGAAACCATATCGATTTTTGTCGGAAATTCTGTGCTGCTGGGAGTTATCGCCGGGTTTTTAGGATTTGCGCTTTTTAAAAAAATCAATGTTTTCGAGTCTTTTATTGAAGGCGCGAAAGGCGGGTTCGCCACATCTGTGACTATAATACCGTATCTGGTAGGGTTGCTGGTGGCAATCAGTGCATTCCGGGCGTGCGGGGCGATGGATTATCTGATCGATGGTTTGAAATGGTTATTTTCACTCACCGGCCTCAATACAGATTTCACGGACGCATTGCCGGTAGCATTGATGAAACCGCTCAGCGGCAGCGGCGCCCGGGCTTTGATGATCGACGCGATGAAGGAATTCGGGCCTGACTCGTTTGTGGGACGTCTTGTATGTATTTTTCAGGGATCGGCGGACACCACGCTTTATATCGTTGCATTGTATTTCGGGTCGGTCGGTATTAAAAATACACGCTATGCGATCGTGGCCGGAATGATTGCGGATTTAATAGGCGTTGTCGCCGGAATTTGGCTGGGTTACCTGTTTTTTCATTGATTTTTTGACTTTTACGCAAATCCCTTTAACCCATACATGCAACCGTCCGTCCAAAATGGATGGTTGTTTTTTATGTTAAGCACTAATATTGATCATCTAACTCTTGAACTTTCTATGCTTATTCCGTTACGCAATTCCACACTTGTGTTGCTTGCATTTATTGTATTTACGGCAGGCAATGCTTTTGGGCAAAAAGACGTCAACCAGGCGGCAAACACTTACTCCCTGGAAGATTGCATCAGGATAGCCCTGGAAACCAATCCCCAGATCAAACAATCGGAAATTACGGTCCAGACCAACGGTTACACCTACGCCCAGTCCAAGTGGCAGCGGTGGCCGAGCATCAGTTTCAGTGCAGGGCAGGGATTTAGCTCGGGTCGTAACATTGACCCTTTTACCAACCAGTTTGTTCAGCAAAATATCAATTCCAATAATTACCAGCTCGGCGGTCAGGTTACACTCTTCAACGGATTTCAGATCAGCAACACCATTAAATTCAATAATGCCAACTACAAAGCCAGCGAGAAGGACCTGGATGCGACACGCAATGATATTATGCTGAATGTTGCGCTGTCCTATCTTCAGGTGATTACCAACCAGGAACTGATCGAAGTGGCGCAAAGACAAGTGGACGCATCCACTTTACAGGTTGACAGAACTGCCAAACTCGTCGAAGCGGGAACATTGGCAGAAAGTAACCTGCTCGACTTGAAAGCGCAGCTTGCCAACGATGAGCTGACATTGGTCAACAACCAGAATAACCTGGAAGTAGCGAAGCTGAATTTGAAACAATACATGAATATGCCCGGCAGCGAGCCGATCAATGTGGTGAAAGTGGAAGTGGCCGATCCGACCTTGAAAGCTTACGACGCTACGATTCAGGAGATTTTTGATACTGCCTTAAATAACCTTCCGCAAATGAAAGCAGCCAATTTCAGGATTGACGCTGCGCGAATTAATGTGGACCTGGCAAAAGGCGCGGCGATGCCTTCGCTGACATTGAGCGGCGGGGTTTACACAGCTTATTCCAGTGCGGCCCCGAAAGAGCGATTTGTTTCTGACGGCAGTGGCGGTACCACTACCACGGATGTTGTTTCCCCTACCGATTACATTGTTTACAATGACCAGCAGCTGCCGATCGTGCAGAAAATCACTACGCCAAACGGTGCTCTTCGAACATTTACTTACCTCGATCAGCTGAACTTTAACCGTAACTCAGCGATCAACCTTAACCTGAACATTCCTATTTTTTCAAACTTCCGGGTAAAATACAATGTCGCCAAAGCTAAGCTGCAGCAGAAAACTTACGAGTACCAGGCGCAGACGGTCATGCTGACGATCCGTAAGAATGTGGAGCAGGCGTACATTGATATGACCAATGCCGCGAAAAGATATTCCGCAACGGCCAATCAAGTCCGGGCTTTGCAGGAAACATTCCGGGTTTCGCAGGTGCGGTTTGATGTGGGAGCGATCAATTCGGTGGAGTACAACATTGCGAAAGCAAACCTCGACCGTGCAAATGGTAACCTGGTCCAAACAAAATATGATTATGTTTTCCGGACCAAGGTGCTCGACTTCTATATGAACCGCCCGCTTTCTGATTTTTAAGCATTTATAAAAAACCCGCACGGACATTTACCTCACTGATAATCAATTGTAACCAAAATTTTATGGCACGTAAATCTTCAAAACGCATCTGGTGGATTATCGCAGGGCTGGTAGTACTTCTCGCGGCGGGAGTGTTTGGGGCGAAGCAGGCAGGGTATATCGGTAAACCCAAGACCACCGAGGTGGAATATGCGGTTGTTAAAAAATCCGATATTGTTGAACGGGTGACGGCTTCCGGCAAAGTGCAGCCGGAAGTGGAAGTGAAGCTCAGCCCGGACGTTTCGGGGGAGATTATCAGCCTCAATGTGGCTGAGGGCGATTCGGTTGTGAAAGGACAGCTGCTTCTGAAAATCCGACCCGATAACTACGAATCTTTAATGGCCCGCGCACAGGCGGCGGTTAATTCCAGCAAAGCCAATTACGAGCAGACCAAAGCGATGGTGGCGCAAGCCGAGGCGCGGATGGTACAGGCGAAAGCGAATTACGATCGTAACAAAAAGCTTTTTGCAGATAAAGTGATCTCAGCGGCTGATTTTGAGCAATTTTCGTCCACTTATAGTGTGGCCCAGCAGGATATCGAATCGGCCAAAGCCAATGTTTCTGCAGCGTTATTTAACATTAAAAGTTCGGAAGCAAGTTTAAGAGATGCCGCTGAAAACCTGCGCAAGACCAGCATTTTCGCGCCGGTGAGCGGGATTGTTTCTCTTTTGAATGTGGAAGCCGGTGAGCGCGTGGTAGGTACTTCGCAAATGGCGGGTACCGAAATGATGCGGATCGCCAACCTTGCCAACATGGAAGTGCGGGTGAATGTGAACGAAAATGATATTGTCCGCGTGGCGATAGGCGATACGGCCGATATCGACGTGGACGCGTATAGTGCGTCGGGGCGGAAGTTTAAGGGCGTAGTGAAGGAAATCGCTAATACTGCTGCCGGTTTGGCTTCTGCTACGTCTACGAGTACTTCGGTATCCAGCGCTTCTGCCGACGCGGTGACGGAGTTTGAGGTAAAAGTGAAGATCCTCAGCGAATCATTCAGCGACTTGATGGGTACCAAAAGGTCTTATCCTTTCAAACCCGGGATGACGGCCTCCGTTGAAATTATCACCGACCGGAAAAATGGCGTAGTCGCTGTACCGATTGCGGCGGTGACGACGAGAAGCAACAAACCAGCCGATGCGGCCCAGCCACAGGGCGGCCCGCCGAAAGACGAATCTGAAAATGAAGACGAGAACCAGAAAGCCAAAAAAGCGGAGGTGATCAAGGAAGTTGTCTTCCTCGACGTGAATGGAAAAGCGCAGATGCGGGAGGTAAAAACAGGCATCAGCGACTTCGAAAACATAGAAATTTTGTCGGGACTGAAACCCGGTGACAAGATCATTTCTGGTCCGTATATCGCCGTATCTAAGAACCTGAATAACGGGGACTTGGTAGAAAAAAAGAAGGAAGAGGTGAAAAAAGACGAAAAGAAATGAAATGATAAAGCGAATTGATACGTTGTAAAAATGTAATAAGTTCGATTTAGTTTAGGTTAAAAAGGAAAATCCTTGCGGCTTTGCTGCAAGGATTTTTTATTTTGACGCCATAATCGGGCAGTTTACTGCATTTTCCAGCATGAGTTTTTTAAATACCACAATCAAAATAGCAGTCATCGGCGGCGGCAGTTGGGCAACTGCGCTGATCAAAATTCTTTGTGAGCAAAACAATGTCCAGATCAGGTGGTGGCTCCGGAACCAGCGCGACATTGACCACATCCGAAAATTCCATCACAACCCCAGTTACCTCAGTGATGTTGTTTTATCTCCTAAAAAAGTAAAGGTTTTTGAAAAAACCACCGACGCCGTGAAAGGTGCGGATTATGTCATCCTTGCTGTGCCGGCTGCGTTTGTCCGCGAATCTTTACAACATTTAACAGCTAAACATTTACAGGGAAAACGCGTCGTGTCGGCCATCAAAGGCATGGTGCCCGACCTGAACATTCTGGTAACCGAGTGGGTTTCCAACGATTTTGGCATACCACCGGAAGAAACCTGCGTGATTGCCGGGCCATGCCACGCGGAGGAAGTAGCCCTGGAAAAGCAATCCTACCTGTCGATCGCATCTACGGAATGTCCCACGGCTGAGGATTTTGCCGCACTAATGACCTGCCGGTATGTAGCCGCCAATCCGCTCGACGATCTTTACGGCGTGGAATATGCCGCTATCATGAAAAACATCATTGCCCTGGCTTGCGGCATTACGCACGGGCTGGGTTATGGCGACAACTTTCAGGCGGTGCTGGTTTCCAATGCCATGCAGGAGATCGGTAACCTCGTGACTGCACTGGACGCCCGCGAGCGGAATTTGAGTTCTTCGGCCTATCTCGGAGATTTGC
The DNA here is from genome assembly GCF_005860805.1 of Dyadobacter luticola. Lineage (GTDB taxonomy): Bacteria > Bacteroidota > Bacteroidia > Cytophagales > Spirosomataceae > Dyadobacter > Dyadobacter luticola. The sequence goes on from NZ_VCEJ01000005.1 coordinate 493,595, forward strand.
TCGTGACGTCCTATTCCCAGTTTAGTCGAAACCGACTTTTTGGAAATATGATCGGCCGCGGGTATGGTGTGAAGGCTGCGCAGCTGGAAATGAAAATGATCGCGGAAGGATATTACGCGACAAAAAGTATTCATGAAATCAACAAAATTCATCAGGTTAACCTGCCGATTACCGAGGCTGTACACCGGATTTTATACGAAGAAAATTCTCCGGCGGCGGTCATCGACGATTTGAAGAAACTCTTGAAGTGAATAGTCTTTTTAACATCATTCGCTGTAACTCTTTCAAACCATGTTGAAAAAAATGATCAGAATATTCAGAAGGGCAAAGTTTCGCAGACTTATCGCAGTGTTACTCAGCTCCGTTGTTTTCGGATCTTGCGGATCGAAGAAAACGGACGGCAGTGAAGCGAATGCCGATTCGCTGGCCAGTCAAAAAGAATTTGTGTTTGGCGATAAACGCGATTTTGCCCAATGTCACGCTTCGACCGTTTTGCGGCTGAATGACGGGAAGTTTCTGGTAGCATGGTTTGGCGGGACAGAAGAAAAGAATCCGGACGTAGGAATCTGGTTGTCCAAAGGCGAGCCTGGTAATTGGAGCGCGCCCAAAGAAGTAGCCAAAATCCGTGAGGACGCCCACTGGAACCCGGTACTGCAAAAGTCAGAGGACGGTAAGATTTTCCTGTATTTCAAAGTAGGAAAAGAGATACCAAGATGGGAAACCTGGGTGCAATCTTCGGATGATAATGGTGAAACCTGGTCTGAGGCGTACGAGCTGGTGCAAGGCGACAAAGGCGGCAGGGGACCGGTTAAGAATAAACTTCTGGTGCTTTCGAATGGTGACTGGCTTGCCGGATCGTCGAATGAAGTGAACCGCTGGGAAGTTTTTGTGGACAGAAGCAAAGACCATGGCAAAACCTGGACTGCCAGCCCGTATTTAAAAGTAGATACTTCTGAAATCAAAGGTAAAGGTGCGATCCAGCCAACATTGTGGGAATCCGAACCAGGAAACATTCACATGCTGGTACGTACAACCGGTGGCGTGATCGGCCGTGCGGATTCCAAAGATTTTGGTAAAACCTGGTCTCCGATTAAGAAAACGAGCTTGCCGAATCCGAACAGCGGCATTGATCTCACCAAATTATCAGACGGAACATTGGTACTGGCTTACAATCCGGATGATAAAGATTGGGGATCACGTTCTCCGCTTTCACTGATCTTATCTTACGACGACGGGCAAAACTGGACAGATCGGACGGACATTGCCACCGGTAAAAAGACCGACGAATATTCATACCCGGCCATCATCAGCTGGGGTGATTCCGTGGCGGTCACTTACACTTATAACCGCCAGAAGATCGCATTTTGGACGGGAAGCAAGAAGGATATTATTGAACTGGGAGGCAAAAACAAGAAAAAGTAAGCCGGGATCACTAGTATCCCAGCAAATCCAGGTCATACGATTCATGCATCTGAACCTTCTTGCCCATTTTTTTCTGGATGATCTTGAAATGATGGACATCTTCGGGGGAGATCAGTGATATCGCTTCGCCAGGTGCTTCTGCACGACCGGTGCGGCCGATGCGGTGAACATAATCTTTCGGCGAGCGCGGTAACTCAAAATTGATCACAAAAGGCAAAAATGCAATGTCGATACCGCGGGACACCAGATCCGTCGCGACGAGTACCGTCAGTTTACCTGATTTAAATTTGTTCAGAGCCTCGGTGCGCGCGCCCTGGCTTTTTTTGCTGTGCATGGCCATCGCCTGGATGCCGTTTTTATTCAGTTTTTCAACCAGGTTGTCTGCCGAGCGCGTTGCGGAGACGAATACCAAAACTTGCTTCATTTCCCGGGTTTTGATCAAATACCTTAAAAGCGGCCCGCGGCGGTCAGGATCTACGAAATAGCCGGTCTGCGTGATCAGATCCAGGTTTTGCTCCTCTTCTTCAATCTCAATCCTTACCGGATTTCTGAGCTGACTCTTATTGATCTGATCTATTTCGTCACCCAGTGTGGCCGAAAACAGAATACTTTGTCGCTTTTTGGGCAGCAGGAAAAAGATATCCCTCATTTCCTCTGCAAAGCCTAGGTTCAGCATTTTATCCGCTTCATCCAAAACCAGGATTTTGGTTTCACCCAGATTCAGCGCTTTATAGGAAAGCAAATCCAGTAACCTGCCCGGCGTAGCCACCAGTATTTCAACACCCTGCAAAGCAATCATTTGCGGATTAATGGAAACACCACCATACACTGCCAAAGTCTTCACTCTCCTGGGCAGCCGCTCGCCGAATGTTTGAAAAACTACCGCAATCTGCACCGCCAGCTCACGCGTGGGGACTAAAATGAGTGCGGAAATGTGCCTGTTGGGCGCAGGAGGCAGATTTTGAAATAATTCTAAAACCGGTAAAACAAAGCTGGCCGTTTTTCCAGAGCCCGTTTTGGCGATGCCGAGTACATCGTTTCCCTTCAAAATCGCAGGAATTGCCTCGGTCTGGATGGGATAAGGTTGAGTATAATTCTGTTCTGCGATGGTTTTTAATAGTGGTTCGGACAAGCCAAGCGATTTGAAAGACATAATGGGCTACTGCGGATGATCAGGACGCAAAGATACCATTACCCGCAACATATCAGACCAACGTCTGACATCGCCTGAGCGCTTCCCCACATTACTTCATTTTCCATCAAAGATATGTCTTACAATCGCAGGGAATTTCTACAACATTTGGGCTTCGGCGCATTGCAGCTTGGTGTGATCAGCGCTATCCCGGCCTCCGCCTGGGCCGCGTCGTTACAATACGGACAACTTCCCCGGAGCTCGCCCGAGGCGCAGGGAATGTCGGCCAAAGGTATTCTGGACTTTGTGAGCGCGGTGGAAGCCGAGAAGCTCAACTTGCACAGTATGATGATTTTACGGCAGGGAAAAGTGGTGGCCGAGGGCTGGTGGGCACCTTATGCGCCGGATCTGAAACATACACTTTATTCTTTGAGTAAAAGCTTCACTTCCTCAGCGATAGGGCTCGCAGTCGCCGAGGGAAAGATCAAAGTGGACGATAAAGTGGTTTCCTTTTTTCCAAATGATAAACCTGCTACAATCAGTGCGAACCTTGCTGCCATGCGCATCAAGGATTTGCTAACCATGTCGACCGGGCATGACAAGGATTCGACGCCATCATTGAGAGATGGTAAAGATAATAACTGGGTGAAAGCGTTTTTATCGCTGCCCGTGGAGCACGAGCCGGGGACATTTTTTGTGTACAACAGCGGCGCCACTTACATGCTTTCGGCTATCATTCAGAAAGTTACCGGAAAAACATTGCTCGAATACCTAACGCCGCGCCTGTTTGAGCCGCTGGCGATTGAAGGGATGGACTGGGAAACCGACCCGAATGGTATCAATACCGGCGGCTGGGGACTAAGAGTAAAAACGGAAGATATTGCGAAATTCGGCCAGTTATATCTGCAAAAAGGGCAGTGGAATGGCAAGCAGATTTTGCCGCAAACCTGGGTAGATGAAGCGACGCGCTCGCACATTCAGTCCAAAGGTGGCGCCAGAAAACAGGAGGAAAATGACTGGCTGCAAGGTTATGGGTACCAGTTCTGGCGCTGCCGGCACGACGGCTACCGTGGCGATGGGGCTTACGGACAATACTGCATTGTGCTGCCGAAAGAAGATCTCGTGATCGCGATTACGAGCGAAACCAGCAACATGCAGGCTGTGTTGGACCATGTTTGGGACAACATTCTGCAATCGGTGAAAGCGACGGGCGTACCTTCTGACAAAGAGCAGCAGGCGGAGCTGCAAAAGAAAATTACCACATTGGCTTTGCCGCTGACTGCCGGTAAGCCAACTTCGGAACTGACCGCCAAATTACACGGCAAGAGTTTCAGCATTTCGGATAATGATTTGAAAATAAACAAGATATCATTTGAATTCGATAAAGGCTGGTGCTTGTTCCGACTGAAAGACGACAAGGGTGAACATTTGGTCGTGAATGGTTTGGGCAACTGGAAAATAGGTATGACGGACTTGTCAACATTGCCTTTGAAACTGGTACTAACCCCGGTACCCGGCGAAAAGCTGACAAAAATTGCCTGCAATGGTGCCTGGATCGATGACAGCACATTTGAAATGACCTGGCGGTTTATCGAAACGGCACATTATGAAACCGTAAGCTGCAAGTTTACCGGTGATAGTATGCAGGTGGAATTCAAAAGAAGCCTTGCCATTTTAAACAACACCAAAGACGCGCGGCCGATTTTGAGCGGAAAAATGCTTAACTCGTGATTTTACAAACAACTAAACAATTATAAAAGAACAACCACATCGATGAAAAAGAACATTGCGCTTTGCCTCGTATTGATTATCAGTGCATTAACAGCACAAGCCCAGAAATTCAGTCCGCTGGATAAAAGCCCGCGTGACATTGCCTACTTTCCTAATAATTTCTCTCACGACCGGAAAGACGGTGAGAAAGCTTTGGTAAAAGTTTCGTACAGCCGCCCGTCGCTCAAAGGCAGAGAGGCATTCGGGAAGCTGGAACCTTACGGAAAAGTGTGGCGGGTAGGTGCGGACGAATCGACCGAGATTAAATTTTACCAGGATGCCACATTCGGCGGCAAAAAGGTGAAAGCAGGCACTTACTCACTATTCGCGATTCCTGGTGAAAAAGAATGGACGGTGATCCTGAGCTCCGATTTGGATTACTGGGGTGCTTACAAATACAAAGAATCGGCCGACGTGCTGAGAACGACAGTCCCTGTTAAAAAAGCAGATGCGCCTATTGAGAACTTTTCGATCGTGTTTGAAAAATCGTCGGATAAAGCAGCGAATATGTTTATGGGCTGGGATAACACGGTGGTAGCGGTGCCGGTAGCATTTTAAGCATTAAGCAGCGGTTTAAACTGGCATTATTATTGTAAAAAGGCAGTTCGGCGGGCAATCGTTGACCTGCCTTTTTGTTTGAAATCAACAACCAAAACCGATGAAAAAAGAACATTTCCTGATGCTGTCCCTCTTCGGGATGTTGGCATTGGCCAGCTGCGGAAGTAAAGAAAAAGCCGAAAAAGAAGAAGCCGCGAAAAGCGGGCCGGATTCCGTCGCGACTAAGACCGATAGCCTGGTGTTGCCCGCGCCTTTTGCCACAGAATCGGTAGAAAACCGCCCGAAGGAAGAAGGCTGGCCGGAAGGAAAAATGCCCGTCGCGCCGGCCGGGTTCACTGTTTCCAAATATGCCGACAAATTTGACGGTCCGAGATGGACTTACATTGCGCCAAACGGGGACATCTTCGTAGCAGAATCAGGTACGAAAAAAAGCGCCGACCGCATCACCATGCTGCGGGATGTCAATAAGGACGGTAAGCCGGAGATGCGGGAGATTTTTATGGAAAAATTGAATAAACCGCTCGGAATGCTGGTGTTAAAAAATTATTTCTATGTGGCCAACACCAACGGGCTTTACCGCTACGCCTACAAGCCAGGCGATACGAAAATTACCAGCAAAGCCGAAAAGATACTGGATTTACCAGCAGGTGGTTACAATAATCACTGGACGCGGAATTTGCTGGCGAATGCCGACGGTTCAAAAATATATGTGTCGGTAGGTTCGGGAAGTAATGTGGCCGAGCATGGTATGGACAATGAGAAACGTCGCGCCAACATTCTCGAAATCAATCCGGATGGAACAGGTGAAAAGATTTACGCAAGCGGGCTGAGAAATCCGGTGGGTATGGACTGGGCGCCGGGGACGAATATGTTGTGGACGGCTGTCAATGAGCGTGATAAGCTTGGCGATGACCTGGTACCCGACTACATTACCAGTGTGAAAGAAGGCGGATTTTACGGCTGGCCTTATTCTTATTTTGGCCAGAATGCCGATCCAAGAATGAAAGGCGAGCGGCCTGATATGGTAGCCAAGGCGATTGTTCCTGACGTACCTGTCGGCTCGCATACGGCATCTTTAGGACTTGCTTTTTATGATAAAAACAAATTTCCGGCCAAGTACCAGGGCGGCGCGTTCATTGGTCAGCACGGCTCGTGGAACCGATCGAAACTGGCGGGTTACAAGGTACTATTTGTGCCTTTTAAAAATGGTAAGCCAACTGGCAAGCCGGAAGATTTCCTGACGGGTTTTGTCGAGGACGAGGGCAAAGTGTATGGCAGACCGGTGGGAATAACCGTGATGGAAGACGGATCGATGCTCGTCAATGATGATTCGGGCAATACGATCTGGCGGGTTACTGCGAAGTAGGATTGTCGAGGTTTAAATATTTTAGGTAAAACTTGCAAAAATATACCAAACGGTATATTTTTGCTTTTGTTATCAGGCAATATGAGCAAGGCAGAAAAAACCCGGCAATTTATTATTGAAAAAACGGCCCCGATTTTTAACACAAAAGGGTACGCGGGGACGTCTATCACCGATTTGACGGAGGCGACCGGGTTGACAAAGGGCAGCATTTACGGAAATTTTACCAATAAGGATGAAGTAGCGCTGGCGGCATTTGACCATAACCTGAAATGCATGAACACTGCAGTGCGAGAGCAGATGGACGATCAGAAAACTGCGAAAGAAAAACTGCTGGTGTATGTGCGGGTCTACGAAAACTTCCTTTACGCACCTTTCCCGAAAGGTGGCTGCCCGATTTTAAATACGTCCACCGAAGCCGACGACACGCATCCGGGCTTGCGCCAAAGAGCGGCCGACGCCATCGAATCGTGGAAAAATCTGTTGTCAGACATTATAAAAAGGGGGATCGCAGACAAGGAATTCAAAAACAACATTGAGCCGGAGCATATCGCCATCAGCCTCATTGCGCTGATCGAAGGCGGCATTATGATCGGCAAGGTGACGGGGAAGCTGCATTACCGCAAGGCTATCATGGAATCCATTACAAAAATGATCGAAAATGTAGGACTACTTTGATTTCGCTAAATATTGGATTTGTTGCCATTTTTTTGGTGATTTGGCGGAAATCTTGGAGCGTAGCCTGCATGATCAGATAATTCTAAAACAGATATGAAAAGAGTAGTAGTTACAGGTTTGGGAGTCATTTCTCCCCTCGGAAATTCGGTTGACGAGTTCTGGGAAAATATTGTCAATGGCAAAAGCGGTGCTGCAACCATTACAAAAATGGATGTTTCCAAATTCAAGACGCAGTTTGGATGCGAGGTGAAAAACTTCAATCCGGATGAATATATTGAGAAAAAGGAGCTGAAAAAATACGATCTGCATACCCAGTACGCAATAGCAGCGTCGGACCAGGCGATTAAAGATGCAAACCTTGATTTTGCTACAATGCCTTTGGAAGACCGCTATGATGTGGGCGTGATCTGGGCCACCGGGAATGGCGGGATGGGCACATTTGAAAATCAGCTGCTTGAATTTCATGCTTCCGACGGCGTACCCCGGTTCAATCCTTTCTTTATTCCAAAAATGATCGTCGACATTGCGGCAGGTGTGATCTCGATCCGTCACAAGTTGCATGGGCCAAACTATTGTACCGTTTCCGCCTGCGCATCTTCCAACACGGCATTGATTTCTGCTTTTGATACGATCAGAATGGGTAAGGCAAAAATCATGGTGGCCGGCGGCTCGGAAGCAGCGATTATCTATTCTTCCCTCGGCGGTTTCGGCGCGGCGCAGGCGTTGAGCAAGAGAAACGATGCGCCGGAGAAAGCTTCCAGACCCTTTGACAAAGACCGCGACGGTTTCGTGATCGGCGAAGGTGCCGCGGCATTAATCCTGGAAGATTACGATTATGCGATTGCCCGAGGTGCCAAAATCCACGCCGAGATTGTCGGCGGAGGCATGGCAGCAGACGCCTATCACCTCACAGGTACCCCGCCCGACGGCATGGGCGCAGCATTGGGGATGCGGAAAGCATTGGCAGAAGCAGGTATCACGCCGGACAAAATCGACTACGTAAATGCGCACGCCACTTCCACCGGCTTAGGCGATATGAGTGAATTAAATGGTATGAAAGCCGTTTTTGGTGATCATCAGGTAGCGATCAGCGCGACAAAATCCATGACGGGTCACTTGCTGGGCGCGGCAGGGGCGCTGGAAGGTATCATCTCGGTTCTGGCTGCGGAAAACGACATTGTTCCTGGAACGATCAACACGGAAAACCTGGACGAGCATGTGCCGGAAGGAATGAACATTATCCTCGGTGCGTCGGTGAAAATGCCGGTTAACTATGTGTTAAACAACACATTCGGTTTCGGCGGACATACTGCGACTTCTATTTTCAAAAAATATACGGAGTAGCAGGACCTTAATCCTGCAACTCCGAAAGGACTTCTACCACCCCGTTTTCATCGTTACTTTTGGCGATGAAACGGGCTATTTTTTTGACCTCCGGGTGCGCATTGGCCATTGCGTAAGAGTAATGTGCTTTTTGCAGCATTTCCAGGTCGTTCAGGTAATCTCCAAAAACCATTGTCTGCTCCGGGGAGATGCCAAATTTCTGCTGGATTACTTCCATCGCCCGGCCTTTGTTGGCTTTTTTATCTGAAATATCCAGCCAGATCGGCCCGGAAACCTTCACCTGCAATTGTTCACTAAACTGCTTGTAATGCGGGTAACTGTTTATCTCTGAGCCAGCCAGGTCGCACAAAGTGAATTTCAGGAATTGGTCGTCTTCAATTTTAAGCAGATCGTCCACAATCTCAAACCGCTCGAAGTAGAGTTTTAAATGGTCGATAAATTCCGGCCGGCTGTCCTGAACATACGCTTTTTTCTTGCCGCAAATGATGGGGTACGTATCGGGAATGTCTTTTGAAATGCGGATTAACTCGTGAACAATCCCGCTATCAGTAGCTTGCACGTGGATTTCCTGATCCTGAAAAACGACATAACTCCCATTTTCGGCTGCAAAAATCACCTCGTCTTTGATCGGGTCGAGGGTTTTGGTCAAATTATAATATTGCCGCCCGCTGGCTGCCACGAAAACAATGTCGCGCTCTTTTAACTTTCTGAAAATCGGGTAAAACGTTTCGTGTACTTCGTGTTGAGAGTTCAAAAGCGTACCGTCCATATCAGTCGCTATCAGTCGGATATCGGAGAAATTCATTTGCAATATTCATGTTACCTAAGTTTGCAAGGTAAATAAACCTGCTTAGGTTCCAAAAAAGCGCCTTTTAGTTGAGCTGATACTGCATGCCGACGCGGACTACTTTCATGTAAGCCTTAGGATTTCCGCCAATCCAGTCGGCCATCCAGTTTTTCACGCCGTTCGAGTAGCTGACATTAAAACCAAATTTTCCTGAAATGAGCTGAACCTGCACCCGTGGCCTGAAATCCAGCCCCGGTACAAGGTCGGTATTGGTACGGAGGCTTTCTTTGAAATATTCCGGCACATAGAGCTTTTCATAACTATTCAAACCGATACCAAAATCGGCGCCGCCATTGACAGCCAGGCTCAATTCGTTGCCGAGCGGAATACGGTATCCAATGTGCGGGAACAAATTGACAAACTGGTGGCTGCTGATACTCTTGCCATTGGTCACCATTACCATGTCGTCGATTGTGTAGGTTTTTACATTCATTCTTGTACGCAGCATCTCGTAAGCCGCGTCAAGCCCGATGCGGATCCTGTTCTTAAATTCCCGCTGGATAACCAGGCCGGCGCCGTAGGAAAATGCGGTTTTTGAACCAAATACCTGTGCAGGCGAAGGTTCGCAGTGACAAAAAACGCCACCGGTAGAAACATTGGTGACACCGACGGTAGATGCGCCCGAAAAAGCGGACAGGCCACCGTCGACATGTACGGCAAAAATCGTTTTCTGCGCAAAGACAGTTTGAAAGGGCAGGGATAACAGGAATAGGTAAAGGAATTTCATAACGTTTCGTATAAAGTGAGTTACAAAGTGGATTTTGACAAGCGCAAAATGGTTGTAAGGGTATAAAAACTAATTTTGTCCGATCAAGGAGCCTATCAATGAAATTCTCGAAATACTATCTCGCCGCTTTTGTCTCGTTTGTGATCTGGGGATTTTTCAGTTTGGCGCTGAAACCTTTGAAAGCGTACGCTTCGCTGGACATTCTGTTTTACAGGGTGTTCCTCTGCGCGGTGATTATGAGCGTGATCAGTTTGCTTGTCAGGCGGGAAGTTTTGAAAGATAATGTGCGCAAATTCCGCGCTATGCCTGCCAAACAAAGGCAGCGGGTAGCATTACTGACATTGGCCGGCGGAATATTATTGACGGCCAACTGGTTCTTCTTCATTTATGTAATGAACCACATCAGCGTCAAAGCCGCCTCATTTGCCTACCTCGTCTGCCCGATCATGACTACGGTGATCGCCTTTTTTGTACTGGACGAAAAGCTGAGCAAGTGGCAGTGGGCCGCGGTTTTACTGAGCATTACCAGTTGTGCGCTGCTCTCTTTCGCCAACATTGCCGACGTCGCTTACAGTATGATCGTCGCTTTATCGTACGCACTTTATCTGGTGAGCCAGCGCAAGAATGCAGGTTTGGATAAATTCCTGGTACTTACGGTGCAGATCCTTTTTTCCGCGCTGATCCTGCTTCCATTTTATCCCAAATACAGCGCAGAAGTACCAGCAGAGCCGGTTTTCTGGATTTTAATATTCCTGATTGCCGTGTTGATGACGATCGTGCCGCTTTTCCTCAACTTGTATGCTTTACAAGGAGTTACCTCTTCCACGATGGGAATTTTGCTGTATATCAATCCCCTGATGAATTTCGCGATCGCACTTTTCTACTTCCACGAGCCGATCAATATGATCCAGATCACGGCTTACTCGCTGATCCTGCTATCGATCGTTGTTTTCAATGAGCGGTTTATTTTCCGGAAAAGGCAAGCTGCTATGAGCTAAAAATGTCCGCCAAAATAGCTGCCTGCCATGCCGCAGACGGCTTTTAAAAGCAACAGACCGTCGATGACGATGAGGTAGTAAAGAATTTTCCTGGGTTTTTGAAGTGAAAATGCGACGAGTAGCATGCCTAAAAAAGGGATCATGTTGAAAAACCTTGCGACCAGGCTGAAATGCCGGTAGGAAGCAAAAACAAGAAAAGAGACAATTCCCACCAACATTAGAGGAATCAGCACATAAAATATAGTACTCCGCAGCCCAAACCGTACCGCGAAAGTTTTCAGCTCAATGTTCGCGTCATCGTCATAATCCTTGATGTCGAACATAATCGCGTTTACGGTGCAGAACATCCAGTTTTTGATAAAAAGCCAGAGTACGATCAGCGGCTCCTGGATGACAATGTTCTTTTCCAGTTTGAGCATGGTGATTGGAAAAAGGTTTACGCAGCCGGCCCAGACAAAGCCGATCACAAATGCTTTAAACCAGCCGGTCCGCCGCAGGTTTAGTTTGATAAAGGATTGAGGCAGAAGCCCGTAATAAAGCACGGCTGCCAATGTTACCCCTGCCAGCAAGAGCCAGTAGTAAACCGGTAATGTCAGTATTTTGGAAAAATATTTAACCAAAAACCATGCGGACATTCCGACACAAAAAACCAGTAAAACTGCCTGGCTGCGACGGATGAAACTGGCGTGCGTGCGGTACCATTCCGTCCGCGGATTGGCTGAAACCTGTTGTGTTTCAGGCACAGAGTAGGCGAATGTGTAGTAAAAAACCGTTGCGGCGAACAAAAGCAGATAATAGCCGACGGAGTTGAAAGGCAGGCCCAACTGCACCGCAGTCTCCACCGACAACGCCACCGCCAGCAGACCGACGAAATAGTTGGCGAAGAAAATGAAAGAGACGATGCGGTTGCCCATGCTGGATTTCGGTAGCGGTTTTTTGAAATGAATAATTAATGTATTGATTTGGAATTTTTGGTGTCACTGCTGTTCACCTGCCCGCTATTTTATACATTAGTTTATAGAAACATGCTTAACTATTCATTTTCATGAAAAAATTTTTCTTACTGATCATTCTCACCTCGACGCTGCACGTACATTCCGGGTACGCGCAAAGTAAAGATCCGGTTGTGGATAACATTGTCAAAGAAGCGACGGAAAACTCGCAACTGGAAAAACTGGCGCACGAGCTGATGGACGTGATCGGGCCGAGGCTGGTGGGGTCGCCGCAGATGATGCAGGCGCACGAGTGGGCCGTGGCCAAATACAAAGGCTGGAACATTACTGCAAAAAATGAAAAATGGGGCGAATGGCGCGGCTGGGAGCGGGGCGTTTCGCACATTGATATGATCGCGCCGCGGGTGAAATCGCTGGAAGGAATGCAGCTGGCATGGAGCCCGGGCACAGGCGGAAAACCGGTGACGGGCGATGTAATTATTTTGCCGGATGTGGCTGATTCTGTGGCTTTGCAAAAATGGCTGCCGTCGGTGAAAGGTAAATTTGTGATGATCAGCATGAACCAGCCGACTGGCCGCCCGGACTATAACTGGCAGGAATTTGCGACGAAAGAGTCTTTTGAAAAAATGAAAAAAGACCGCGATGCGCAAACCGAAGCCTGGACAGCCCGCATGAAAAAAACCGGCTACACCACCCGTACATTACCTCCGGCTCTGGAAAAAGCAGGCGCAGCAGGCGTCGTAATGAGTTATTGGTCAAAGGGTTTCGGGGCTAATAAAATTTTTGGAGCTTATACCAAAAAAGTACCGACTGTGGACATTTCCCTGGAAGATTACGGCTTGCTATACCGGCTCGCGGAATCGGGTAACACACCGAAAATCAGTGTGCGCGCCGACTCAAAAGAAACGGGTATCAGCCAGACATTCAATACGATCGGCGAAATTAAAGGAACTGAAAAACCGAATGAATACGTGCTCCTTTCCGCGCATTTCGATTCGTGGGACGGCGGCTCGGGCGCGACGGATAATGGTACCGGCACGATCGTGATGATGGAGGCGATGCGGATCTTGAAAAAGGTTTATCCAAACCCTAAAAGAACGATTCTGGTGGGACATTGGGGAAGTGAGGAGCAGGGTTTGAATGGTTCGAGGGCTTTCGTGGAGGACCATCCGGAAATCGTACAGAACATTCAGGCGTTGTTCAACCAAGATAATGGTACCGGCCGCGTCGTGAATTTGCAGGGTCAGGGTTTTGTGAATTCATACGATTACCTGGGCCGCTGGCTGAGCCACGTGCCGGAAGCGTACAAAGCGGGTATTGAAACCAAATTCCCTGGTGCACCCGGCGGCGGCGGTTCTGACTTCGCATCATTCGTAGCAGCTGGCGCGCCGGCATTTTCGCTGAGCTCTTTGAATTGGTCTTACGGCACCTATACCTGGCATACCAACCGCGACACGTATGATAAAGTGGTTTTCGACGACGTCCGTACGAACGCCATCATCGCCGCGATCATGGCCTACGAAGCGAGCGAAGATCCAGCAAAAACTTCCCGCGACAAAGCGATTTTACCCGCAAATGCTGACGGCAAGCCGGGCACGTGGCCGGAGCAGAGAAAAGCAACCCGCAAAGGCGGCCTCGACTAATCGGGATTACATTTTCATAGCAAGCACTTTCAAAAGCAAAGACTTATATTGTCTTTGCTTTTTTTATGTTTTTAAAATTCAATGCAATGCAGATCAGGCAAATACAGGAAATAGACGAAGATATATTAGTAATCAGACCATTTGAGCAAGGTTCGGAGCCGGAAAATCAGGCGATGTTCAAGGCCGAAAAAGGAGAGGTTTGGTGGTTTTCTTCCAAAGAACTTTGGGTAGGTCTGGGCAAGACGCCGAAGCTGCCTGCGATTATCAAGATTTTCAGGTCTTTATTTTTCAAAAGAAAAGATCGCTGGCCGGAGCAGATTACGCTGGATGCGCGGGGTTTTGGCGCCGAGTGGGTGGAATTTGCGATTAACGGAATGATGCTGGGCGGCTATAATCTGCAACTTTATAAAACCGAGCCGAAACCTGTCAGTACCTTTTTCAAAGAGGGAACATTGTTTGTGCTGGTCAATCAAGGGGATTCTCTCGACAATGCTATTTCCAATGCTTCCAAAACTGCGCTTGTCCAGATACGCATCATGGACCTCATGAATGCGCCTGGGAATTACAAAACACCCGCAACATTGGCGGAGTGGGCAGTAGAATCCGGAAGAGCAAATAATTACCTGGTGACTGTTTTTGATAAACCTAAACTGGAAGAACTCGGTATGCATGCTTTGCTGGCGGTGAACAAAGGCAGCGACGTGCCGCCGGTGATGATCGTTTCGGAATACAAGCCTGAACATTATCAAAAAACCGTCGCGCTGGTTGGAAAAGGCGTCACGTTTGATACCGGCGGCATTTCGATTAAACCTTCGGCCAATATGCATTTGATGAAAAGCGATATGGGCGGCGCGGCGGCGGTTTTGGGGACGATTGAACTGGCTGTTCAACTGAATTTGCCCGTGAGGATTATCGGTGTCATCCCGTCCACCGAAAATTGCGTCGACGGCTCCTCGACCAAGCCGGGCGATGTGATCGGTTCATACTCCGGAAAAACCATTGAAGTAATTGATACCGACGCCGAAGGCCGGCTGATCCTTGCCGACGGACTCAGTTATGCGGTAAAAGAATACGCTCCTGACGTGCTCATCGACCTCGCCACATTGACCGGCAGCGTGATCCAGACATTGGGTTACGAAGCGGCCGGATTATTTACACCCAATGATACCTTGGCCGAAGAACTCACGAAAGCAGGCGAAATCACCGGTGAGCGGCTCTGGCGGCTGCCGGTCTGGAACGAATACAAGGAAGAGATTTCCTCCGACATTGCCGACTTGAAAAACTACCATGGCAAGCCGCTGGCCGGCGCGATCGTCGCTGCGAAATTCCTGGAAGTTTTCACGGAAAGCCACGCGGCCTGGGCGCATCTGGACATTGCAGGGATGGCTTTTGGTGACATGGAATTCGCGCCGGGGCGGGCAGGCACCGCTTACGGCATCCGGCTTTTGCGCCAGTATTTAACTATTTTGACAGCTGCCGAATAAGGAAATCAAATTTATATTATGTAAATTCTGGCACTTTCCACCAAATCTACGCTTATGACCCGACCGCTTACTTTCCTCTGCATATCGACATATTTCAAGGGTAACGACTTTCTGAGAGCCTGCAAGGAAGCAGGTAACAAGGTCTATTTGATCACCGCGAAAAAGCTGGAAAACAAACCGTGGGCGAGGGAGTCGGTGGATGAATTTTTTTATGTGGAGGAGAAGGAAGATGGCCGGTATAACATGAATGAGATCATCAACGGTCTGGCGTACGTCATGCGCACCCGACCGATCGACCGCGTGGTGGCGCTGGATGATTTTGATGTGGAAAAAGCCGCGCATATCCGCGAATATTTCAGGATACCGGGCATGGGGCAAACGACGGGCCGGTATTTCCGCGACAAGCTGGCCATGCGTACCAAAGCCGCCGAGTCGGGCATTCTGGTGCCGGGTTTTTCGGCGCTTTTTAATGATGATGAAATCAATCGTTTTATCGAAAAATATCCGGGGCCATGGATGGTAAAACCACGCTCCGAAGCTTCTGCGACGGGTATCAAAAAGTTGCACGAGGCGAGTGAATTATGGCAGACCATCCATGATCTGGGCGATAAAAGGCATTCTTACCTGGTGGAGCAGTTCAAGCCGGGAGATGTATACCACGTGGATTCAATTTCGTATAATGGCAGGGTGATTTTTTCCTGGAACAGCAAATACCTTGCACCACCTTTCGATGTGGCGCACGGCGGCGGCATTTTCCGATCGGTAACGGTTCCGTTCGATTCTTCGGAAGATCATGCACTGGAAACATTGGCCGTTGATCTGCTGAAAGCATTTGGCCTGAAACACAGCGCGTCTCATACCGAAGTAATCCGCTGCCATGAAGACGGGAAATATTATTTTCTGGAAACTTCTTCCCGCGTCGGGGGAGCCAATTTATCCGAAATGGTCGATGCTTCTTCGGGCATCAACCTTTGGAAAGAGTGGGCCAGAATGGAAACTGCCGAGGCCAGAGGTGATAATTACAAACTGCCGCCCGTCCGGAAGGAATATTCAGGCATCATTATCTCGCTCACCCGCCAGGAATGGCCGGATATGTCGGTTTTCAATGATCCCGAAATCGTCTGGCGCATGGAAGAACCCTATCACGTCGGGCTCGTCGTCCGCTCAAAATCAAGGGATAAAGTAATCGAGCTGCTTGACCGGTACGCAGATATAATTCAAAGAAATTACCACGCCTCCGCGCCGGTACCGGAGCGGCCTGCACATTGATAAGAAGTGAAAATATGTTGCGTTTTGTTAATTTAGTATGAGAATTTGGAGAGATATGGAATTAACGATCAATGTTGAATATGAGCAGATTTTGAAGCTGGCAAAACAGTTGCCAGCAGCTAAAATCATACAATTAAAATCTGATTTGAACACGGATTTTATTGAAAACAAAGCAGAAAAGGAGATTTCTGACTTCCAACGATTTTTATTATCCGGCCCCGTGATGACAGATGACCAATTGAAGGATTTTAAGCAAAACAGAGAGTCCTGGAATGTATGGAGAAAGAAGTAATATGTCTTGATACGTCCGTCCTCATTGATTTTTATAGAAAAAAGGATAAGACCAAATCGTTTTTCTATAACCTAACCAATACCTACAATGTCTTTGCGGTATCTGTTGTGACTGAATATGAGATTTTGACCGGGAGTAAAGAAATTAAAGATATTTTTTGGGAGGCTTTTTTCAGCAATGTTGAGGTGTTATCATTTGATCGTAACGTAAATGACATTGCCGTGCAGGTTTTCAAGCAATTAAAAGCTTCAAATAAACTGATTGAAATTCCGGACATCATCATTGGCGCCACAGCGATAGCCCACAATTACAAGCTTGCGACATTAAACAAAAAGCATTTTGACAGAATAGCAGGATTGACACTTATTGATCCGGTTAAGTAAAAGTAAATACGATAGCTTCTGGCACTCAGGCGTACCAATTTTAAAATACTGCCTGAGTGTTTTTTATTTCAACTTCCTTTTAACCTAAACTAAACAGCATGAAAACATTTACCAGTTACCTTTTTGCCATTTTGTGTTTTTGTGCTGTCTTGACTGGTTGCAAGGATGATGAGGAAGTGGCGCCGAAGAGTACCATGACGTACGACGGAAAGGAGTATGATCTCGCGAATGGTTTGATTATCGAATATGGCAAATATCCACCGCATGAAGGGAATGTTGAACAACTTTTCCTGACTTCCTCCGGCGTTAAAATCCGCGCGAATGGTGCCAAAATTGACTCCATTTATGGCGTGGGACATGCCATTTTATTTGAATTGCTGACCAATGGTGACGGTGAGCTGACAGTCGGAGACTATTCCTTTGATTACTCTCAGGGACCTTATAAAGTCAATAGCTTCGTGTATTCCTATGCCGTTTTCGACGCGGATTTTGTCACCAGGCGGCAGACCAAGTACGAAATGATTTCAGGCACGGTGAAGGTTGCGAAAGACAAAGACAACTATGTCATCACATTCGATTGCATTGAAAGTAATGGAAAGCAAGTTAAAGGTTACTTCAACGGGCCGATCATATTTTACGATCAAAAGAAATAATAACTTTTGCTTTTCCAGGCTTTTTTGATATCCCTGCTAAAACTTAAAAGCCTGCCTGCCAAGCAGCAGCCAGTTACCCTTTACTTTCTGAAAAACCAGCAAAACGCGAATGTTGATAGGCGCGGGTTCTTTGCCTTTGTTATGCGTTTCGCCAACGAGGTGGTGCCGTACCAGAGCTACATCGCCGGAAATAGTGATGGTTTGCTCACTCAGCTCGATTTTAGTAAAGTTAGCGTCGCCGCTAGTGAGCGCGCGGATGAATGCTTTTTTGTCTTCCAAAAGCCCATTTGAATGTCCGTAGCTAAGCATCGGAGAGGTCAGCTTGTCCAGGTCGGCTTCGTTGGCGTCGACCAATGCTACGCGTAGTTTTTCGACGGCGTCGGCGATGGCTTTTTCGTCGCCCTGCGCCATCAACAATGTGTTACTTAGGATAAGGAATGCAAGGAGGAATAATGTTCTTTTCATGTTGGTTCAGGATTCAGGCGTACTCGACTTTTTTGAGAAAATTTTGAAGCGTTTCAAAGGTACCGATTTGTTTGAAAGATTCCAGATGTGCGCTGATCTGGCTTACGAGCACATGATTCCGGGAAAGATCTTTACCCCAAAGTGATTGTTCTTTCAGGATAATCCGTACCATATCAGTGATCGAAGCGAGCTGCCATTTTTGATAAAAATACTGGGCTTTCTGATCCTGGATGGGATAATGTTTGCCATTTGAAAAACCAAAATACTGGTCGCCATCCTTCCGCACGGCTTTCATGTAATACAAATAAGTGGCGAAACCGAAAACCATGTATTCAGGCACAGTACCATGGATTTTCTCAAATTCAAAAAAAGTCGGCATCACCCGTGACACAATTTTGGCGGAATAATTTTGGGTGATGTTCAGCCACTTATGCTGAATGTGCGGGTTTCTGAAACGTTCGAGCACTTGTCGGCTAAAATTCACTGCAACCAGTTTTTCCACCGGGTAGGGGATTGCCGGCGCGATTTCGGCTTCCATTAAATGTGCGAGATAGCTGGCAAAAAACGGATTTTCCATCGCCTCCACCACCGTCGGAAAGCCGCATAAATGCGCCAGTCCGCCGCCCAAAGTATGTGCGCCATTGAGCAGGCGCAGCTTCAATTCGCGGTAAAGCTCAATGTCGGGTTCAATGATCATCCCCGGGTCGACCCCGAAAAAAGGCAGCTTTTGCCGGATCCGCTCATCGCCCTCGATCGCCCATAAACGATAACTTTCGGCAGTAATCAGCAAATCGTCCTGGTATCCTAGCTCTTCTTCAAAGTTTTTCAGCCTGGCGGGGTCCGGTTTTCCGGGTACAATGCGGTCTACCAGTGAGTTACAGAATGCATTATGTTTTTCAATCCAATCAATAAATGCAGGTTCGAGACCATTCCGGTGGGCCAGTTCCAGTACGATGGCTTCCAGTTTTTTACCATTATCTGTGATCAGCTCGGTGGGTATAATGGTCACGCCAAAATCAGGATTACCGCCGAAAGCCATATATCTCGCATATAAAAATGCCAGTAGCTTGCCGGGAAACGACACCGGCGGCCACTGGTAAATATCGTCCTGCACGAGCTGAATGCCTATTTCCGTCGTATTTGAAATAACAATCGAAACCGCAGGGTTTTTGGCTAGGTCCAGCACGAGCGACCATTGTGTTTTGGCATACAAAACCCGGCTGATCGCCGAAGAAATGATGTTTTCCTCCTGCGCCTCGCCATTTTTGATTCCCCTCGTGCAAATGGTGTACAGATTATCCTGCCGGTCGAAAGCCTTCAAATCGCCATCATCGGTCGATTTTACAACCACGATCCGACCATTGAAAACACCATTCCTGTTGGCTTTGTCAATAAAATAATCGGCCAGCCCGCGAAGGAAAGCGCCGGTACCAAATTGCAGTACCTTTTCGGGCAGGTGAAAAACAGCATCGTCCGGAACTGTGAGCCCGGGCTGGTTGCGTAACTGCCGTAATGTTTCCCGAAAAAGATGTCCCATGATTTGTCGCTTTTTGGAAAAACTATTTCACAAAATCTTCGCGCATCGGCGTGAAAATATCCACCAGTGTCCCGGCTTGCAGGCAAAGCGCCCCATGCTCAATGTTGGGCGGAATGTGGTAGGCGTCGCCTTTTTTAAGCGTTTTCCTCACTTCACCGATGATAATTTCAAATTCCCCGCTTTCTACGTAACTCATTTGCGTGTGAAAATGGCTGTGCAACGTGCCGACGCCACCTTGCTCAAATTCGACTTTCACCATCATGATGTTCTCGTCGTAGCCCATAACTTTGCGCCTTAGTCCCCCGCCCAGATCTTCCCACGAAATATCAGTATCGTAAATAAATTGTTCTGCTTCCCTGTCGTCCATATACGTTGCTATTTTAAATCGGGAATCAAAACTGCGTCCATGTCGGTGTAATCTTTGTTTTCCCCGGCCATCCCCCAGATAAATGAATAATTGGAAGTACCGCAGCCCGAATGTATCGACCACGGCGGCGAGATAACTGCCTGCCTGTCAGCGACCCACAAATGCCGCGTTTCGGCAGGCTGACCCATCAAATGCAATACGCGCTGATTTTCGGGCACATCAAAATAACAGTAAGCCTCCATCCGCCGGTCGTGGACGTGGGCGGGCATGGTGTTCCAGACGCTGCCGGTTTGCAGCACCGTAAGACCCATCACCAGCTGCGCGCTCTGGATGCCGTCTTTATGAATGTATTTGTAAATCGTCCGGTGATTGGATGTCTCCACACTTCCCACGGTTACCGGCGTAGCGTCTTCTTTTGTGAAAAGTTGGTTCGGATATTTCTGGTGCGCCGGGGAAGATAGCAGGTAAAAAACGGCCGGATTCGCTGCGTCTGCGCTAGCCAATGTTAGCGACTGGGTTTCTTTGCCGGCGTAAAAACAGCCCAGTTTTTCAATGTCATAACTGGTCCCGTCCGCAGAAATATGCCCGCGGCCGCCAATGTTGATGATGCCAATTTCCCTTCTTTCAAGGAAATATTGCGATTTTAAAGCATCGTAAGTTTCAAGCTGCAAAATATTGTTGACCGGAATCGCGCCGCCGATCATCACTCTGTCGTAATGTGTATAGACGAAATTGATCTGGTCGGGCTGAAAAATGTTTTCTACCAGGAAATTTTCACGAAGGGTATCGGTATTCATTTGGGGTACTTCCCGGGGACTGCTTTCAAAGCGTATCTGCATTTTGGCTGAGGTTCGATGAGAAATTGGGACTTGTGTTTTTCGGGGTAAGCTCTAAATTTAGCGTCGGTAGAAGAAAGCGCTTCACGCAAACGAGTTTAGATTGAATAATTAGAAATATCAAATACTAAATTGTCTTTTTTTGTGCAATCGTTATCGGGAACGTTGCCATTTGTACATTGATAAGATCGAACAAACCAAATTATCTTGGAAGCAATTACAATCAAGGATATTGCCAAAGCATTAAATCTCTCAACTTCTACGGTTTCACGGGCGCTGCGCAACAGCTATGAGATCAACCCCGAAACCAAAAGACTGGTGATGGAGTATGCCGAAAAGATGAATTACCGGCCCAATCCGATCGCACTGAGCCTGAAAGACAGTAAGAGCAAGTCGATAGGTGTCATTATTCCCGAAATCGCCAATCATTTCTTTTCCCAGCTCATCAATGGCATCGAGTCCATCGCGTATAATCTGGGTTACCACGTAGTTATTTTTCAAAGCCACGATTCTTACGAGCGGGAAGTAGCCAATACCAATTACTTGGTTTCCAGGAAGGTGGATGGTCTGCTGATTTCGCTGGCAAGCCTTACCACAAATTTATTTCACTTTCAGGATTTGATGGAAAAAGGGCTGCCGATCGTTTTTCTGGATCGGGTACCCAAGGAAATCGAAACACATAAGGTGGTAGCTGATAATTTCGACGGGAGCTACCGGGCGACAGTCCACCTGATCGAAAGCGGGCGGAGAAGAATTGCACACGTGACGAGTCCTATCTACCTGTCTATCACCACCGAGCGACTGGCGGGTTATAAAAAAGCGCTGGAAGATTTCGACATTCCTTTTGACGAATCGCTGGTGAAATACTGCATTTATGGCGGCAAAGTGGTGGAAGAAAATGAAGCCGCGATGGAAGAGTTACTCAACCTCCCTGAGCCGCCCGACGCCTTTTTCACCGCCAGCGACCGGCTTACTACCGGCTGCATGGCCGTATTACAAAAACGCCACATTAAAATCCCGGAAGAAATCGCGATCGTCGGTTTTACCAACATTAGCGTCGCTGAGTTATTAAATCCGCCACTGACTGCCGTCGTGCAACCGGCGATGGAAATGGGCCAGCAGGCTGTGGAATTGCTGATCCGCCTCATCGAACATCCACAAAAAACCGGCGACTATGAAATCCGGTCGCTCCAAACTTCCCTGATTTTACGGGATTCCTCGGTCGGTTCGAAAGTCAACATTAAGGTGTCATAAAGCGCCAGGTGACTGCGCCAATGTTGTTGGGTTTGCCGGATTCTTCTTTTGAAATACTGCCTTTGAAGCTGCCATTTTTCTGTTTTTCGACTTTGATTTCCCGCCACGCGAACATTCCTTTTTCGTAATCGAATGTATTCCCGTCGTCGTCGTACAGTTTATAGCTGCTGTTTTTCTCACCATAATGCCTGATTTCCAGGTCCACTTTCTCGCCCGATTTCGGCGCATGCAGTTTCATGGGCATCATTGGAATAATCCCGCCGTCTTTTACATAAACCGGAATCTGGTCCAGGCCCGGCGTAATGCTGATCACCTCCCCGTCGCCCACGAATTTTCCGGTGTAGAAGTCATACCATTTTCCTTTTGGTAAAATCACTTTGCGGGTGGTTTGTCCGGTAAAAAGCGGGGCTACCAGCAAATATTCCCCGGCCATGTACTGATCTTTCACTTCACGCGTAACTGCTTCTGCATAAGGGTTATCTTCCAGACTGGCGGTTGTCTTTTCTTTTTTAATGTCGATACCAAAACCTTCTTCCAAACTCATCCCGCGAAAAGGCGGAATGCCTTCATAATGGTATTTGGCAAACTCTGAATACCAGTAAGGCATCATCTTCATCCGCAGCTCGGCCACGGCCTTGATCTGCGGCGCCACTTCCGGAAATGTCCACGGCTCCATGCTGCTTGACCAGGCATTGATCATCGCCATCGGGGAAAAACAAACGGTTTGAAACCGCCGCAGCCACTCTTCCGCAGTTTTGGAAGCGCGAACCTCCGGCGTCCACAAAACACCCGCATAGCCACTGTTAATCAATGCGGTAATAAAATCTTCGTGGCTGTAATTGTCATTATAAATCACATAAGGAAACGACGAGCCGCCCGCATTCGAGCCGCGCACCAAGCCATAAGTGCGCATATTATTCCGCCGGAACATTTCGAAACTCTGCTTTTGAACCAGCAAACCGTAAGTCTGGCGAATCTGCTCGGAAGTATGCCCGGAAGGGAAAGTAGCGACGTCCGGCCAAACGTAGGAATCGAAACCATCCACTTCGTCGATCTTATACCCGCTGACACCGATTTTTACATGTTCTTTTTCAAACTGATCAAATAAAATCTTGCTGGCTTCGGGCATGGACAAGTCTGGCACAATGCCATTCCAGACGAGGTGTGAGCCTGTGTAGGGTTTTATTTTCTGATAAATCGCCGCGTCGGGAGATACATAAGGATTTGTCCAAAGATTGATCTTGATACCCATCGCATCCATTTCCTTTACAAATTTGGCCGGGTCGGGAAATCTCGATTTGTCCCATTCAAATGTGCAGGGGTAGGATTTGCTTTGCCAGCCGGGTTCCAGACCGATAAAATCAAGCGGGAAACCTTTGTCTTCAAAAGCTTTCGCCTCCTGCTTCACCTGCTCCGAGGTAGACAGCCGGTGCACGCGCTGCGTAAACCCAAGTCCCCAGCGCGGAGGCAGGCACCCGCCGCCACTCAGGAGGTTAAACCGCTGTATGGCATTCAAAGGCTTCGGCCCGGCGAAAATGTAGATTTCCACGCCCTCGGCCGGGATTAGCATTTCCACCGCATCGGAGTACGGGTGTGCTTCCCAATTATTATCCGTATTGCGGTCCATCACTTTTGCCGGCTCCCGGGCATCTTTCCGCACATGTGAGCCCGCGTACACATCCATGTACTTCGCCGAGTTCACGAACACGCCGTAGCCGCTCGACGATACATAAAAGGGCGTCGGGGCATGGGTGCGGCCATTGTCGGTTTTGCCATAATGGTCGGCGTGCAATTGCAATATCTTTCCGCGCTGGTGAATGGTCTGGAAATTCAGCCCGAAGCCAAAAAGCTGCTCATTTCTTTCGAGCGGAAACCGCAGGTAAGTCTTGCCGGAGTTAAGCTGAAAATGGATTTCCTGCGCATTGAGCGGGAAATCTGCCTTCGCCATTTTTTGTAATGCAGGTGCCGGCGTCACATCGGCAGCTTTCAGCAGGTCATAGCTATCAGGCTTCCCGGCAACTCCTTTCCATACGCCGGGATAGATTTCCTGCCACTGGATATTTTGGGCAAAAAGCGTTGAGAATATCAGTGAAAAAGCAACCAGAAAGAGCCAGCGGAGAAGGGAATGCATGATTTTGAATGTCTAGGACCTAAGTCAATAAGAGTCAATTTTTGTTTTATACTAAAAAATAAATCGGGAGAAATTAGTCTACTAAATTTGTAGGATATATAGATTAATAATATCTTTGGCTTAGTTACATTATTTGAGCACATTCCTGACAAAATCATGTATTACGAAATAGAAGACGAACTCGGCAACATTTCTACGCTGCAAGTCCAGCAGCGCGTGGCGGCAGAACCGGCTGAGGAGCTGAAAAGAGGGGATATCGCGCCGCTTTTTTACCTGGGCAATGAAGAAGGTTTTCCTGTGACTTCGCTCACAGGTTCCAGCTTTGGAGAATCGGCATCTTTGATTGATTTATTACAATATAAACCGTTGGTACTGAGCTTTTTTTGCAACTGCTGGGGTCGGTATGCGCCGAAACATCTGGATATGCTGAAAAAGCTCGCTCCGGAGGTGCAGGCACTCGGTGGGCAGGTTTTGATTCTCACAAATGAGTCGCGGAAGGAAATTGAGCGGATCACCAAAAAGCTTGAAATCGAGCTGCCGGTTTATCATGATAAAAATTACAATGTGGCGCGCTCGTATGGTGTGTACTCCGAAACTTCGCCGATCTGGGACCGTATTGCAGGGATTTCTGAGGATGTTTTCACGCCCTCTTTATTTGTAATTGGGAAAGACAGGAGGGTTGCCTACACATTCATCGATGATAATTTTGACGGTACGCCCGATGTAAAAAGCGTTCTCGATGAAGTTTACGACTGGAAGAACAGAAAATAAACATTGACACGTCTAACAAACCCGCGTGAGCACGGTTGTCAACCATTATCTTTGACAATCGCCGCTGATGCGGGTTTTTGTTGTAAAAATTTACCAGATATGTTTTTGAAATCAGGCATGCAGTCCAAGCTTCCGAGGGTCGGGACAACGATTTTTACTAAAATGTCGAAGCTGGCGGAGGAGCATCAGGCGATTAATCTGGCGCAGGGTTTCCCGGAGTTTGACTGCGCGCCGGAGTTGCAGGTTTTGGTTGATAAATATGTCAGGTCGGGCAAAAACCAATATGCGCCCATGGCTGGTGTGATGGCTCTGCGGGAGGCGATTTCGCAAAAGATTTTTACTTCGTCCAGTCACGAATACCATCCCGAATCCGAGATAACCATCACCAGTGGCGCTACGGAGGCACTTTTTGTGGCGATCAGCACGGTTGTCCAGCGCGGCGATGAGGTGATCGTTTTTGAGCCGGCTTATGACAGCTACGTCCCGGCCATCGAGTTGAATGGCGGGATTCCGGTTTTCGTCACGCTCGATCCGCAGTATGAAACGATTGACTGGAATGTTGTCGCCTCCAAAATCAGTCCGCAGACCAGGGCGATCCTTGTTAACACGCCGCATAATCCGACGGGGAATGTTTGGAAAGCATCCGATTTGCAGCATCTGGCGGCGCTGGCGGAAGAAAATGGTTTGTTTGTGATCAGCGACGAGGTGTATGAGCACATTGTTTTCGACGGGCGCCAGCATATCTCCGCGTCGTCGATTCCCGGCTTGGCGGAGCGCACATTTGCCTGCGGCTCATTTGGTAAAACATTTCATACAACCGGCTGGAAACTGGGCTACTGCCTTGCACCCGCCAAACTGACCGCCGAATTCAGGAAAATTCACCAGTATGTTGTTTTCAGCGTCGTCACGCCAATTCAGTTTGCAGTGGCGGAACACCTGGCCGAGCCGGAACATTACCTGAAACTTTCCGAATTTTACGAGCGCAAGCGAAACCTGTTTTTTGATGCCATCAATGATATCGGTTTTATCACAAGACCATCGGAAGGCAGCTTTTTTCAGAATGTTTCCTACGCAAATCTCTCCCCCGAAAACGACCGCACATTATCCGAAAGGTTGACCATCGAAACCGGCGTGGCATCGATCCCCGTCTCTGCTTTTTATGATAACATCACGGATTTCAAGACTTTACGTTTTTGTTTTGCCAAAAATGATGATACACTTTTAAGAGCAGCGGAGGCACTGCATAAGGTGGTTTGGTAAAAGTTTGCCGGCGAGTTGTTGACCAAATTACTTTCCTGACTCTCACTTCTTGAAAAGCAGCGCTTTGATCGGCTGGATTTTGGTGATGATGAGTGTGGGGATCAAAAGAATTAATCCTGAAATCACCACCGTAGCCACATTGACCATGATAAAAATAGGCCAGTCGAAGACGATGGGGACGGTATCCATGTAGTAATTGACCGGGTCGAGCGGGATCAGCTGGAATTTGTATTGCAACCAGCAGACGAAAAGCCCGGTGACATTGCCGATCAATACCCCTTTCTGCACCATGTGCAGCCCCACCCTGAAAAACACCATCCGGATCTGCCGGTTTGGGCTCCCCAAAGTTTTCAGTAAGCCAATCAGCGGCGTTCTTTCCATGATCATGACCAATAAAATGGAGATCATATTGAAGCAGGCGACGAAGAGTATTAATGTTAAAAATACGGCTGTGTTGCGGTCCAGCAAGATCAGCCAGTCGAAAATTTGCGGAAATGAGCTGGTTACTTTGGCAAGATAAATGCCCGGCGGCACCCGGCTGCGCAGAAGGCTGGTCACATAATCCAGGTTGTTGAAATCTTTGAGATACACTTCATAAGTCCCGACCGAATCCTTGCCCCAGCCGTTCAACCGCTGTATCAGCGCCAGGTCGCCGATGATCAGATTGTTGTCAAATTCCTCCATTTCGGTATCATAAATCCCGGCGACGGTCAGCTTACGAGGTCTCGGCGGATTTTGGAGGGAGTACATGATCACATCGTCACCAGTTTTGAGTCGCAGCTGCTTTGCGATTTTCTGGCTGATCAGGATTTCGGACGAGTAGCCGTATTTGATGGAAGACGAATCTTTATAAGTCAGCAATGTGCCTTGTCTAAGGCTCTTTTTAAATGTAACCCAATCATAATCCGGCCCGACGCCTTTCAGCAGGACTCCTTTGATCTCGTCTGGTGTTTTCAAAATCCCAGACTTATGCGCCACAACCTGCCATCTCTTGATTTCTGGAATGGTCGGTAAAAGATCGGCAACAGGGTTTTTGCGTGCGAGCGGGCCTTCTTCGTAAACGTTTCCCTGCGAAAATGCGCTGATATTCAAGTGCGCTCCGAAAAGAAAGATCTTTTGCTGGATGGTTTGTTTAAAGCCGAGCAGTACGGCGAAGGAAATAATGCCGACGGCGATTCCGATGGCAATACTGGCAACGCCGATCCGGGAGACGGTCGCAGAAAAGGAACCTGCTTCGTTGTGGCGGATTCGTTTGGCGATGAAAGAGGGAAATTGCAAGCGGAATCTGTTAATTAATTTTTACGTTGACAAAAATAGGGAAAAACTTCACCCCGCCTAGAAGGCAATTTTTATTAAGTTGCCGGCACGAATCTTTACCGATTCACCGCGTCTGACATTAAAATACCGTATTCATGCCGTTGATCAAAGTTGCATCCGGAGTAGTCAACCAAACGCCGATGGCGTGGGAGACCAATACCAGAAACATTATCCAAGCCATTGAGGAAGCCAAAAAACAGCAGGTAAGCCTGCTGTGCTTGCCCGAATTGTGTATTACGGGTTATGGCTGCGAGGATTATTTCTTCGCTCCGGATATGGTGGAGCAAGCGCAAAAATGTCTGCTGGAAATTGTGCAGGAAACAGCGGGGATCATTGTGGCGGTGGGGCTTCCGGTGCGGCATAACAGCAGCCTGTACAATACGGCTTGCCTGATCTCTAATAAACAGATTTTAGGATTTTTCTGTAAACAAAATCTGGCCAATAACGGTATACATTATGAGGCGCGGTGGTTCCGGCCGTGGCAGCCTGGCGTGGTGGAAAGCATTGAGGTAAACCAAATGTTCTATCCGATCGGCGATGTGATTTTTGACATTTCCAGCGGCCCGGTGCAGGGCGGTTCTCACGGTGTGCGTGTGGGCTTTGAAATTTGTGAAGACGGCTGGGTTTCCAACCGGCCCGCGCGCAGACATTATGAGCGGGGCGTGGACATTATTCTCAATCCGAGTGCCAGTCATTTTGCTTTTAATAAATTTTTGACGCGCGAAAAACTGGTCGTAGACGCTTCCAGGGCATTTTCTTGCAGTTATATTTATACCAACTTGCTGGGAAATGAGGCCGGCAGGGCCATTTATGATGGTGATGCGATGATCGCTTCAAATGGTGATTTGCTTGCGTCAAGTCCGCGTTTCAGCTATGAAGATTTCCTGATCACGTCCGCGGTAATCGATACGGAATACACCCGGCTAAGCCAGGTGCAGAGCAAAATCGCGATGCTGAACAAGGATCGGACCTGGCGGGTAAATGGTCGGTTTGATTTTCCTGAAATCGATCCGGTACTGCCGCAGGTTCCTGAAATAGAAGCATTTGAAAAAGGTGGCGCATTGAAAGAAGAGGAATTTGCGCGTGCGGAATGTCTGGCGCTGTTTGATTATCTGCGGAAAAGCAGGTCAAACGGATTTACGATTTCGCTTTCGGGCGGTGCGGATTCCTGTGCTTGTACGGCATTGTGCGGACTGATGATCCGGCTGGCCGATGAAAGCATTGGGATGGAGCGGCTCAAACAGAAGTTATCTTACATTAAAGATATTCAGGATGTGAAGACGGAGGAGGAAATTGCCAAAGTCCTGATCCATAACATTTACCAGGGTACTGAGAATAGTTCTTCGGATACATTGGAATCGGCGCAGTCGCTGGCGGAATCCATCGGATCTACGTTTTATAATGTGAATATCAATGGTTTGGTGGAAACATATAAAAACCTGATTGAAGAAAAAATCGGTCGCAACCTGACCTGGGAAACGGATGACATTGCCTTGCAGAACATTCAGGCGAGGGTGCGCGCCCCGGGCGTATGGCTTCTGACCAATATTTCAAACCATTTGCTACTGGCTACGTCCAACCGCTCAGAGGCAGCGGTAGGTTACGCGACTATGGACGGCGATACTTCCGGCAGCATCAGTCCGCTGGCGGGGATCGACAAACATTACCTCCGGCAGTGGTTGCGCTGGCTCGAAACCGCTGGGTGCGAAGTAAAAGGGAAACATATCCGTATTGAAGGACTCAAAAAAGTGAATAGTCTGCAACCCACCGCGGAGCTGCGGCCTCTGGCCCAAACCCAGACCGACGAGGCAGATTTGATGCCTTACGAGTTTTTGAACGACCTCGAAAGACTTGCTATCCGTGATAAAAAGTCACCTTTGGAAGCCTATCGGAACC
Source organism: Dyadobacter luticola (assembly GCF_005860805.1). Lineage (GTDB taxonomy): Bacteria > Bacteroidota > Bacteroidia > Cytophagales > Spirosomataceae > Dyadobacter > Dyadobacter luticola. The sequence continues at coordinate 522,945 of NZ_VCEJ01000005.1, forward strand.
TGTATATTCGCTACAAAGGCATTTACACTGAGGAGCAGCTACTTGGCTGGACAGAACGTTTTTTCAAACTTTGGAGCCGAAACCAGTGGAAAAGAGAACGTTACGCCCCCTCTTTCCACCTCGACGACCTTAACCTCGACCCAAGATCCTGGTGCCGCTTCCCGATACTTTCGGGCGGTTTTGAGAAAGAGTTAAAGGAGTTGCAGGAGTTTGCTTCGAAGGGTTTTTTGCAGGATAGCAGGAAGCGGATTGGCTTTTAAAAGGTGATGAAAATCGTAGATCAGCTGCCAGTTTGGACTATTTTACATTTTTGAATTATCTTTAATTTTAAAGAATCCAAAAAATCAAATGGCAACATTAACGGTTGAAGTTGACGACAAAGAGCTAAGCTTCCTGAAAAGTCTTCTAAATCACTTTTCTTTCGTGACAATCAGAGAAACTTCGGAAGACACTGACGAGGAAGTTCTGAGCAATCTGCGTCAGGGAATCGAAGAGTTGGGTATGATTCAAAAAGGAGAATTGAAGAGTCGGTCTGCGCGCGAGTTTTTAAAAGATTTATGAGCTTCGAAGTTGATACTATCCCCAATTTTGAACGCGAAGCCAAGCGACTGAAAAAGAAATACAGTTCTCTGAAAAATGAGCTGACATTGCTTATTGAAGAGCTTGAAAATAATCCACTTCAAGGCACTCCGCTTAAAAATAGTTTCTATAAAATCCGGTTGTCTATAAAATCAAAAGGAAAAGGCAAACGCGGAGGCGCGAGGGTAATTACGCTTGTGAAAGTGGTCGCGCAAAAAGTTTACTTGGTTTCGATTTATGATAAATCGGAACAATCCGACATTGACGAGGCGGAATTGGGCCGTATCATTCTTGAATTAACCTAGCTCCTTTTTCTAACTACAGAACCGGATCCTTCGCAGCGCGGCTAGCAAGGGGAAATTTATTTTGAAAAATGCTACTGACAGCTATTTCCGTCAAGCCAATAAACCTGACCTTCTTTTTTCAGATCCAGGTCCAATGTTTCTGCAATGACGGCCAATGTAGCATCCAGAGGTTGTTTTTCGAAGCGGATTGTTAACCGGCAGCGTGCAATTTGCTGGTTGGAAAGCCGCACATCGACATGATAGCCCTCGCGGATCGAAGTGATAACATCATTCAGCGTAGTAGCCTGGAAATCGTAAACCTGCGTTTTGTAGCCGAGCATATTCATATTGGCATGAAGTCCAAGTATGGTATCATTTCCCACTTCCGCACCCTCACCTTTAACCAGCTCAATCTTCCTGCTGGCTTTGCTCACCTGCACTTTTCCAGTTGCAACATCCACTCTTACAGGCGATTTTTCATAAGCTTTCACATTGAATGAAGTGCCGAGCACCTTTACTTCTGTACCATTTGCCTGGATAATAAACGGATGTCCGGTATCTCTTTTTACCTCAAAAAACGCCTCGCCTTTCAAAGAAACAGTCCTGAAATCGCCGTTGAATTCTTTGGGATAAGTAAGGGACGAATTGTAATTAAGAAAAACTTTGGTGCCGTCGGGAAGGATTTTTTCGGTGGTGTTATTGGTAGTGGCAATTTGCAGCGGCTCAGAATGTTGTCCGGATTGAATTTTCAGCCAGCCCAGCACCAGTAATGTTAATGTTACTACGGCAGCGGCCCACATTTTCCAGGGGAATTTTTGTTTTGAAGCTGGAATAAAATCGATTTGCCGGGACTCGCCTTCTATTTTGGCAGAAGCCGTTTGATCCATCTTCATCTTCATTTTGCCCCAGGCAGCATCTGTATTGACTTCAAATTTTTTGCTGATCGTCGCAGAATGGTCCCAAATGAGGCGGTACGCCGCAAATTCCTGCCGGTTTTCGAGCGATTGTTCCAACCAGTTTTCCACCAGGACTCTTTCGTCCGGCGATGCTGTTTCTGCGAGATAGCGTGCTAACAGCTCTTCCGATATGTTTTCATGAAATTTCATGGTTATCGTCGGGTTAGCTGTTCAATGATAAAATAGATCGGCCAGATCATCGCAGGCAGGTAATCGGCCAGCTCCACGCGCAGGATTTTTAATGCTTTCCCGATCTGGTTTTCAACGGTTTTGACCGAAATTTCCAGCCGATCGGCTATTTCCTGATATTTCAACTCCTCAAATCTGCTCATCCTGAATGCTTTCTGACATTGTTCCGGCAAGGTGCTCACCGCTTTTTCTATACGTTCTTCCAGTTCATTGGCGTGGATCACTTCGGTCACGGACTCGTAAGATTGGGAGGCAAAGTTCAGGGTATGTTCACGGTGAACTTCCCGCACAGAAGCATGTTTGAAGCGGTTGAGGCAATGATTATGCACCGCGCGGTAGAGATACGATTTCAGGGAAAGGGTAATTTCAAGGTATTCTCTTTTCTCCCAAATCGTAAAAAAAACAGTCTGCACCACTTCTTCCGACTCCTCCTCGTCCTTCAAAAGTGAGCAGGCATAATGGCAAAGCCGCGGGTAATAGGTCCTGAAAGTGAGCTCGAAAGCCTTTTCATCGCCGCGACGTATTGCGTTAACTATTTCCGGATCGGAACTGTACACCGATTTTTTCTTTTGGTTTTCGGCCAAAAATAGATAATCTCTGTCGATTAGCGGTTGCGGAAATTGGGGAGCGGTAGTTACCACGCTTCAAATCTTTCCACCAAGACAACCCGCCGCGCATTTCCCCCTATGCATAATAAGAATTTTGCCATCAACATTCGCAAATCAGGGAATCATTCCATACTTCGCTTTCGCTTCCTTTTTAGACATGCCATCGAAATGCCACCATTCTGTCGCATTTGCCTTGAAACCAGCTCCCGTCATCACTTTTCTTAGGAGCCAACGATTTTCAAGCTGGTCCAATGTCAACTTACCAGCTTTTAGCATGCCATCTTCCGAGCGAGGGTAGGCGAGCGGACCGAAGAAGTCGAATTTTGTGCCCATATCCAGTGCTTTTCCATTTTTATCAGCGATGGTCAAATCCACCGCGCAGCCGAAATTATGGTTTGAACCGATTTTCGGGTCTGCGACATACATGGTTTTGTTTTTGGAGGGAATTTTAAGGTCGTCAAGCGCATCCCATAAATGGTATTGAATGGAATTGGGTCTTGCTGCGTCATAAATCAGCAATCTGTAATCGGGGTGCAGCTGCTTTAATGCCGCGTTTGCCTTTGCAAGCCTTTTGGCCATCTCAGGTTGCAGGTATGCGCTTTCCAGATCTCCGTAAACGTCTTTGTGCATGAAGTTATCGGTCGTGGAATATTTCAGCTGGACCAAAATCGTCGGATCAGCCTCCTGAATGTTCACCAGCCCACGGTCTTTTATTTTTTGTTCAATGCCCGGGATTTTTGCAGCGGCAGGTTTTTGGGTTTGTCCAAAAGAAGAAAAAGAAATTGACACGAACATCAATAAGAAACAACTGACCTTGAACTGCATAAAAAAATGAATATCCTTGCGAAAAGCTGCAAAGATATTCATTTGAGTTTCTACCAGCCGAAAAATCGGGTTGGAATGCTATGTGTTAATATCGCTTAATGTTGATGCTGGTCAGGCCGCCTTCGAAATTAATGATGATCTTTTTGGCAGCACTGGCATATCCCGGAGTCTGATAAAGTCCGGTACCCACTTTGTTTAGGTCCTCAATGTTCTTGGCATTCAACGCGCCATCGATGTGCATCTCGCAGCCGACAGATCTTGGAATTTCAACAGTTACCGATGCTACTCCGGCTTCAATATCAATGTTGGAAGTTGCCAGTTTGTCGCCCATTTTAATGTCCATATCGGCAACGCCTGTACTCACTTTCAGCTTTTCCACTTTATAATTACTGAAATCGAAATCGCCTTTGCCAGCGCCGATACCCAAGTCAATGTTCCAGACAGGTTTTTCATTCAGCTGAATTTTTGCCTGATTGGAAATCTCGCCGTTTTTGATCTTCACATTACCTTCCTCCATTTTCAGGTTGACGGTAGCCGAGTTATCCAGCTTGTTGATAGACGTATTCGATACAAACCCAACGACATTGCTTTTGGTATTTGCTTCAAAAAGCCGGGCCGTATTGCCATTCAGCGTGAAGCTGCCCGCGCCGCCTTCCAGATGAAAATTGGCTTTCTGGATGAAATCTTCCATGTCGTATTTGTAAGATCCGTTGATGGGGCGATCGCTGCCGCTTTTCAAATGTTCGCTCTGGTAATCATCGTCCTTGTCGTCGTTGTCATCGTTGTCGTCTTGATCATCGTCGTCGTCATCATTATCATGATCGTCGTAATTATGAAAGCCGAAGTTGTGATCATTATCGTCCCAATCGAAGTTCCAGTTGCCGATCTTGTCATCGAATGCGCGGTTGGTCCGGTTGATGATCCCGCCCAAAACCGCCAACGTAATCAGCAGCGCGATGGCCCCGCCAGTTGCACCGCCACGTTCACGGCCAGGAATGAGTAGCATTACGCCGGCAAGTATCAATAGCACAGGCCAGTAGGGCAGTATTTCATTCCATTGCACATGCAGGATATTCATGTTGCGAAGGAGCCAGACCACTCCGAAAATCAGGAGCAAACCGCCCCACACGATACCACGTGAATTTCTCATAATTGAATGTTTGATCGGTTGGTGTTTTCGGTATTCACAAAGTTGCGCAGCAGGAGCAGCCCGCCGGTGCTGATCAGGATAATCGGCCAGAAAAAGCGGCCAAAATCAAATGCAGTCAGTTCTTCGATCAGGAGGAGGGAGCCCGCGATGACGAGGATAACTCCCCAAAAAATGTTTCTGAAATTCATGGCTATATTTATTTTAAAAGTGAAATCAATGTTCTGGATTCCAATCAATTGACTTTGATGATCTGGTCATCTTCATCATCCGGCTTCTTGGTTTCGGGATCTTCCGGAAAGTGTGTGGAAGGCGTGGTAGTGCTGGACGAAAATGGTGTGTAAGGCTGCGGATCTGGTGTCGGATCTGGGGTTACAACTGGATCAACTGTTGGCGGAGGCGTTGTCGGATAAACAGTTGTGTTATTCTCGTGCTCCTTGTCCCGCTGTCCGAGTATCAAAAACGCTCCGATGGCGATAAATACGATAGGCCAGAAATATTTTTTAAACTCATACCAGATCGGGAAATCGTCGATCAGCATAACTGCACCGAAAACGATCAGAACACCGCCCAGGATCATCACCGTCTGATCCGATTTTTTCTTGTCGAAAAACGGCTCGGCAGGTCTTGGTTCGCCGGTGGTCGGGTTTGTATAAACCGCTCCGGCAGGTCCGGTTGGCAATACTGCCCAGAGAACGATATATAAAATGCCTGTCCAGCCAAAGCTTGGAGGAACCGGAAGCAGCAGCATGACAACAAAGAGAACCCGTACAATTACCACGTCAATGTGTAAGTACTCGGCTATTCCGGAAGCCACGCCACCAAAGACTGCCTGGTCCGGGATACGATGCAATTTCTTTTCCATGATTAGTTTAGCGTTTATTTGTAATCAAAGGTAGTAGGTAATGCAAGATACTGTAAACCGGAAAATTATTATCGGCAAAAGCGCGTGTTAAGCGGATATTTTTCGGGAAAGTCAGATTTTAAGAAAAAAGGGCGGCTTATTTTATTCTTCGAGAGCTTCCAGAATGTCCATCATGCTGCCAAAATCCTTGTATCCAGGGCGGATTTCGTCACTTCCGCGCAGGGCGATACCAATGTTGGGAAGTAGCTCAGTGAGGGCCGTCACTGTAAATTCATTATCCAGTCCAAAGCCGATCAGGATCGGGTATTCGCCTGCCAGTCTGTCGAGCGCTTTCACCCACGCGTCTGAAAGTTCGGCATTATTGTCGCTTTCAAGCAGGAAGTGGGAGATATCGGCGCCGTAGCGGCTCAGGATATATTCGATTTCGTCTGCTTCGTACAAATCGACACTTACCCGCAGGATCAGCGGTAAGCCCAGTTCGCTCTGCAAATAATTTAACAAGCCCGGTTCCTGAACCTGCACGGCGTGGACAGGGTAGTCACCCAGTGTTGCCAGGATGCGTTGCGGATCAGTTTCGGAGGTTTCTGCCACCAAAGTCACCCCGGCCAGCCAGGAACATATATCTTCAAATTTTTTGGGAGAAATGTAATTCGGCGAACTCTCATCAATAGAAAAACCCAGCATTTCAACCCCCATCCCGGCACAATAACGCGCATCGGAAAGATTGGTAACATGGCTGATTTTTACGGTTTTGGTAAGCATTTGTGGTGGTACTGGGTAAGTCAAATTATTTGGTTAAAACCTTGTCATCTTGTAATAATCCGCGAAGGCTAATATCTGCGTCGAGGTCTGGCCAGTGTATCCCGGATTCAGATACCCGGTACTGATCCAAATCGTAATCCTGTGCTTTGTCCAAATATGGAAAAGAAGATAATGGTCTGGTGATCACCCGCTTATCATTCAGGATAAAAAGTGCGAGATCAAGGTCCCTAGCGAACCCGAAATGACGGATTTGCAATCCGCTTTCAAGAATCATTCGATCCAAATCGTCTGCAATGTCGATTACATCCTCGTCACTGGCCCCATTAAGTAAAGCTTGCAGTTCTTCACTGATCAAAGGTGTTGTTCCAGGCCTGAATGATTTTTCCATAGTTACAGACGATTATATCCAAAATGCTTCTCATTTCATTCTTCTTGAACCCGCGGTTGTAGCTCACAGCTATTTTTGGAACAAGCTCAATCCTGGCGCTACATTTGCCTCTTTCAACGTGAATATGAATGGGTTCGTGCTCGTTCAACCAGAAAAAGAAGCGAAATCCATTAATGTACAAGACAGTTGGCATATCAAATTTAACTAAAAGTGGCAAAAATGTAAAAGGCGAAGAGCCGGACGCGGTTGCGCCAGATTCTTCGCCGGAGGTACTAGATGAATGTTGAGTTTGCTACTTACTTCGCCGAAAACTGATATTTCGTTGTCGTCTGATATGTTTCCCCAGGTTTTAAAACAGTCGTCGGAAACTGCGGATGGTTCGGAGAATCGGGGTAATGTTCGGTTTCGAGGCAGAGGCCGAAGCGTTTTACGTAGGTGGCGCCTTTGCCTTGCAGCTTGCCGTCGAGGAAGTTACCGGTGTAGAATTGTACAGCGGGCTCGGTGGTGAATACTTCCATCACGCGGCCGCTTTCCGGATCTTTTACCGTCGCGAATTTCATCAGGCCCGGTTCCGATCTTTTAATCACCCAGCAATGATCGTAGCCGCCACCAGCCTTGATTTGCTCGTCTTCGGTTTTGTTAATTCCAGCGCTTACTTTGGTCGGCTTTCTGAAATCAAACGGCGTTCCTTCCACTGCGCGAAGCTTTCCGGTTGGGATCAATGTGGTATCCACAGGGACAATGCTGTCGGATTCAATGGTCACTTCATGATCGAGAATGTCTCTTTTCAAACCGGTCAGGTTGAAGTAAGAGTGGTTGGTGAGGTTCACGACAGTTTCCTTGTCGGTGGTCGCCGAGTAATTGATTGTCAATGCATTATCATTATCCAAAGTATAAGTCACTTTTACAGACAATGTGCCGGGATAACCTTCTTCCATATCCTTGCTCACATATTCCAATTCCAACCCTACAATCGAGTCTTTTTTGACCTCCGTCGCTTTCCAAAGTTGCTTGTCAAAACCTTTCAAACCGCCGTGCAGCGCATTTGGACCATTGTTGATGGCCAGCGTATAATCTTTACCGCCCAGTTTGAATTTTCCTTTCGCAATCCGATTGCCATAGCGGCCTACCAGTGCGCCAAAAAATGGATGTTCTTTCAGATATGGCGGCAGCGAATCGAAACCCAGCACAACATCCGCCCACTGACCGTTTTTATCCGGAGCAGTCAGCTTCGTGATAATGCCACCATAGTTTGTAATGTTCACGGTCATCCCGTTTGCATTGGTGAGGGTATAAAGGTCAGCCTCCTGACCGTCAGGCAGTTTGCCAAATACTTCTTTGGAAATTGTACTGATCATTTTTTCGTCTGTCTTGGTTTTGGAGCACCCGAAAAGGCAGAGGCCTATCAGTGCGGTGAGTAAAAAAGGTAGTCTTTTCATAATAACAGGTCTGGAATTTGCGGCTGGTTAAGAGTTAATTGAGGATAATTTCTTCGGTCCCGTCGGTGATTTTCACTTTATAGCAAGGCAGGTCAATGTGATATTTTTCCAGGTATGCGGCTTTCATTGTTTCTTCAAACGCGGGCACCGCTTCTTTTTTAACAAGATTAATGGTACAGCCTCCAAATCCACCACCCATCATGCGAGCACCAATTACGGCTTGATTTTCAACAGTTTCTGCTACCAGAAAATCCAGTTCTTCGCAGCTTACCTCGTATTCGTCCTGCAAGCCATAATGTGTTTCGTACATTTTTTTGCCAAAATCAGGCAGATTGCCCTGTATGAGCAGATCGCAGGCATCCTGTACGCGGCGGATTTCTTCGGTGATGAACTTGCATCTTCTGTAAACTACATCGCCCAGTTCTTCCCGATGCTGGTTTACAAATTCCGGCGTCGTATCCCGCAGACTTTGAATGGAAGCATCATATTTTTGAAGTATACTGATCCCTTTTTCACATTCAAGCCGCCGGGTGTTGTATTCCGAGCTTGCCAGGGAATGTTTTACGCTGGTATCGCAAAGCACGATCAGGTATTCGTCCATTGGGAAAGGAAAATATTCGTATTCCAGCGAGCGGCAGTCGAGGCGGATCACAGCTTCCTGTTTTCCGAAAGCAGAAGCAAACTGGTCCATGATACCACATTGCACGCCAACGTACTCGTTCTCAGCTTTCTGAGCCATTTTTACAATGCCAAAACGATTCAGACCAAGCGAGTAAATTTCATTTAACGCAAAAAGCAGGCAACATTCCAAAGCTGCGGAAGAAGATAATCCTGCCCCAACCGGAACATTACCCCCAAAAGCCGCCTGAAAACCGCCGATTTTTAAGCCTTTCTTATGGATCTGATCAACAATCGAAATCTGATAATGCGGCCAGGAAGCGGCTGGTTTGGATAAATCACCCAAAGAAAAACTGTAAGTTTCGTCCAGGTCTGTCGCGAATAAAATGACCTGATCATCCTCTCTCGGCGCGATGACAAAATACACGGCCTTATCCACGCTGGCCGGCAGTACGAAACCATTATTATAGTCGGTATGCTCGCCGATGAGGTTAATCCGGCCGGGAGAGCGGAATGTTCTCACCTTTTCAGAAGATATCTCATCTCTGAATTTTGCAAAATATTTTTCTTTAACAAATGCTGCTAAACTTTGTTCTGACACGGTTAATGCTGATTTGATTACTATTAATATCCTTTTTTGAGATCGACCTGATTGATGACACTGCCGCCGTTTTCAATGGCGAAAATGTTGTTGAGAAACAGGTCAACCTTACCAATGTGCTCGTCTCTGTGGCCACCGCCGGTATGCTGGGTAAGGATTACATTGTCCATTTTCCAAAGCGGATTATCGGGTTGAAGTGGCTCTGATTCAGTCACATCCAACACGGCGCCGTCCAGTTGCTTCGATTGCAATGCTTCGATTAAAACCTTCTCGTCGGTAGTGTCACCACGTCCGATGCTGGCATAAACACTTCCGGTTTTCATTCTCGAAAAGAATTCGGCGTCGGCAAAATTACTCGCGGTACCCGGCAATGTATTGATCACCACATCCGCGAAAGGCAGTTCGGAAAGAAGCTCTTCGCGGCTATGCAAATTGGCCAGTGAAGACGTCCGGCCGAATAAATGTATCGAGCAGCCGAGGCCGGTCAGCACCGCATGGACTGCCTGCGCAAGCGTACCTGCTCCGAGTACGACCACATTTTGCTTAAAAATAATTTTCAGCTGCGGCCGCAGTCCGTGGCCGATCCACTCGGTTTTTTGTTTCAAAAGTGTCAGCTTGTCGAGGCCCCGGTAGAGTGCGAGTATCCCGCCTACGATCGTTTCTGCGCAGGGACGGGCAAACCAGTCGCCCATATTTGCTACCAAAGTTTCATTGGATAGCGGCAGTTCGGCGTATTGGTTCATGCCCACAGAATCCAGCTGCCAGAATTTCAGGTTCGCAGGCACAGTTTCAAACCACTCCACTGGCGGGTTTCCCAGCAAATAATCAGCTTCCTGAAAATGCGAAATGGTGTCTTCTTTTGACGGGCTCTCGGCGCGGAAATAAATAGTATGTGGCGGAGACAACCTATCCCGGAGCTGTTGCCACAGCGGCTCGTCCAGGGCAGAATAGCAGTAGATGATCATTTAATCTTTTTGTTTACAATGTTATATAAAATCCGATTGCAAACCAGAAAAAGGTCGCGCCAGGCCAAAATCGTCGTGCTATTTTTCTTTAAATGACGCTAGGATTTTTCTTCCACGCGAAAGTATTGCAGGCTTTTCGTAGGCCATGCTTTCTTCGATTGCATACCGGAGTTCGTCCTTGATTTCCGGGTAAATGTTGGAAAGATTAAAAAGGATCGTGAGCGAGTAGGCGCGGATTGCGATGGCTGTCTGCCGTTTTCGGATGAATTTGAAACAGGTATCCATCACATCTCCATGAAATTTTTCCGGAATGTTGATTTGTTCCAAAATGCGGGTAATGTTCCTCAGAATCGCATCGTGAGCGTCTGTCCTTTTCAGCTGCCCGACCAGCATTTCAATATAAGGTTCAATGTATTCCGGCCTTTTTATTGCCGCGATACTCAAACTACGCGCCGCGCGCTGGGACAGCCGGTTGTCTTTTGACAAAAAACATTCAACCAACTCGTGAAACGTTTCCGGCGAAGTACAGGCATAATCTGCAATTTGGTTCGCAAAGATTTTGGCATGTGCCGGGCCGGTCAGTAAACTAGTCTGAATGTTCATCCTATCCCTGATTCAAAAAGTGCCCCGACTCGGAGAGCGGAGCACTTTTTAATTTTAACAAAAACTGAAATTATTTGATTGTACCAACCATTTCCTCCGGTTTTACCCATGCATCGAATTCCTCCGGCGTCAGGTAACCCAGTGCCACGGCGGTTTCTTTTAATGTTGAACCGTTTTTATGCGCAGTCTGAGCAATTTCAGCAGCTTTATAATATCCGATTTTGGTATTCAATGCCGTGACGAGCATTAAAGAATTATTCACGTGTTTCCTGATATTCTCATGCAGCGGCTCGATTCCAATTGCGCAATTATCATTAAATGAAACACATACATCGCCGATCAGTCTCGCGGAATGCAGGAAGTTGTAAGCCATCAGCGGTTTGAAAACATTCAATTCAAAATGTCCGTTTGAGCCGCCGATACCGATCGCCACATCATTACCCATCACCTGGGCCGCCACCATCGTCATCGCTTCACATTGCGTCGGGTTCACTTTTCCAGGCATGATCGAGCTCCCCGGCTCATTATCAGGAATATGGATTTCACCGATCCCCGAGCGTGGGCCGGACGACAACATTCTGATATCATTTCCGATTTTCATCAAACTTACCGCCACGGTTTTCAATGCGCCGTGTGCTTCCACAATCGCATCGTGGGCGGCAAGCGCCTCGAATTTATTTTCCGCGGTAACAAAAGGCAGGCCCGTCAGCTGGGCAATGTGGCGCGCAACATTCTCGGAGTAACCTTCCGGCGTGTTAATGCCCGTTCCCACCGCGGTACCGCCCAAAGCGAGTTCAGAAAGGTGGGACAATGTATTGTAGATCGCCCGCAGGCCGTGATCCAGCTGGGACGCATAACCCGAAAATTCCTGGCCCAAAGTCAGCGGCGTCGCATCCATAAAGTGGGTACGGCCGATTTTAACCACATTTTTAAATGCTTCGGATTTTGCTTTTAATGTATCCCGCAGCTTCGTGATACCCGGAATCGTAACGTCTACCAAAATTTTGTAAGCCGCAATGTGCATCGCGGTAGGGTAGGTATCATTAGACGACTGCGACTTGTTTACATCGTCATTCGGATGAAGAAATTTGGTTTTATCAGACAAATCGCCACCCTGCAAAACGTGCCCGCGGTAAGCGATCACCTCGTTGCAGTTCATGTTGGATTGCGTACCGGAGCCTGTTTGCCAAACTACCAGCGGAAACTGGTCGTCGAGCTGTTCAGTGAGGATTTCGTCACAAACTTGTCCGATGAGATCACTTTTTTCCTGGGTAAGAATGCCCGCCTCGAAGTTGGTGATCGCGGCGGCTTTTTTGAGGTATGCGAAGGCTTTGATAATTTCCTTCGGCATTTTATTGATATCCTGGGCGATCGGAAAATTCTGGATAGAGCGTTGAGTCTGAGCGCCCCAATATACATGAGCAGGTACCTGCACTTCGCCCATGGTGTCTTTTTCTATTCGGTATTCCATTTTTAATGTATAATAATAATGAAAATGATGAATGCGGATTACGCGGTAAAGTTAGGTTTGGGCTTGCAGTTTTTGGGTATTTTTTGGTGATAAATGTTTAGTGCCTTAAAAAGAATGTTTAGATTGTCGCGGTGCACCTTCACGATTTCCAAGTATGACCCCAAAAATTAGCATCTACCCCGATTACAACAGCATGAGCCTTGCTGCGGCCGATCGGGTGATAACGCTTCTTGCCAAAAAACCAAATGCTGTCATTTGTCTTCCTTCCGGCAGCACGCCGCTCGGCATGTTCCAGGCGCTGGTAGCGGCCAACCAAAAAGGCGCTACGGACTTTTCAAAATGCGTCTTTATCGGTCTGGACGAGTGGATTGGCCTGAATGGTGAAGACGACGGCAGCTGCCGCGACCTGCTTGACCGCGACTTCTTGAAGCCGATCGGGATGCGTGATAATCAGATCGTCTACTTCGACGGAAAAGCGCCCGATCCGCAATCGGAATGCGATCGGGTAAATAAAATTCTGGATGGTTTGGGAGGGCTGGACCTGATTGTTCTGGGCGTTGGCATGAATGGTCATTTGGCTTTAAATGAACCAGGTACGCCCTGGGACTTGCACGCCCACGTTTCTGAGCTGGACCCGGTTACCATTGAAGTTGGTCAAAAATATTTCAAAACCCCGACCGTACTCACTAAAGGTATCACAGTAGGTATCCGCAACATTCTGGAAGCCAAAACAGCTATTTTACTCGCCTCAGGAAAATCAAAAGCAGAAGTTATCCGCAGGGCACTGGCCTTTCCGGTAACCACTGATTTTCCGACGACGGCTTTGCAAAATCATTTGAATGCGGAGATTATGCTGGATAAAGATGCGGCGGAATTGGTTGCGCCGAATCGGTAAATATCTGTAACTTTAATGTTGTTGATAAAAATAAGGAGATGGAAACTGCTGCGGAACGAGAAAGAATTATGTTGGATGTGTCGGTGACGAGCCTGCAAAAAGACGCGCTCATGACCATTTTAAAAGCGCTGGACATTGAGGTAAATGAACATATCCTATCAGACGAAGCCGAGGATCTTGCACTCGGACTGGCAATGTTGGAAGGAAAAAAAGAAGGAATTGCTAGCTCAACTGAAAAACAGGAATTTGAGTCATTTCTTTTTAGGAAGAATTTATGAGATATGAGTACACAAGAGCATTTATAAGGGATACAAAAAAGCTGCCGGAAGACATAAGAGCGGACATTAAAGCGATAATCGAACAGGTGAATTTAGCGGCAGGATTAGTAGAAATCGGTAATCTCAAAAAAATGAAGGGATTCTCAAATGCCTACCGGGTCAGGATTGGAGACTATCGGATAGGCATTTTTCTTGAAGAAGACACTGTTATATTTGCAAGGGTCTTGCACCGAAAAGAGGTGTACAGATTTTTTCCTTGAAAGTAACCCCACCACATTTTGAATCTCGACGAAAAGATTATTGCTTCGGAAGCGCGTGTTTTTAAGACGGTTTTTCCAAATAATACCAATCACTACGATACACTTTTTGGCGGTACGGCTTTGTCGATGATGGACGAAGTCGCTTTTATTGCTGCCACGCGATTTTCACGGTTAAGGTGTGTGACCGTTTCTACGGACCGCATTGATTTTACGCATCCGATCCCGGCGGGAACAATTATCGAGCTCGTGGGACGTGTGGAAACCGTCGGAAATACCAGTATGAAAGTGCGTGTAGACATTTTTGTTGAGAAAATGTACGAAGAGGGTCGGGAGAAGGCGGTGACCGGCATTTTTACTTTTGTCGCGCTGGACGAAAACCATAAGCCGACCAAAATTGTCATTTAGGTTCCGGTGAATGTTCGCCGGTTTGTAATTAAATGCGTCAAAAATTTCGGCGATTACTATATTTGCACCTGACCTAATCAGCTCAGGATCGTAATGAATTTACGCGTAGTCCTTTTTTCTTCGATTTTTTTCCTGATACTTTTCCTGCTCACTGAGCTTTTACTGCGTTTAAGCCTGCTTTTTCTGGGTTATCCCTTTCTGAAACCCGCCGATAATATTTTTAAAAGCTACTACACCAATCTCGATCCGATCCGCAAAAAGGAAATTAAAAGCGATGACGAGATCTACGATGTGCTGATTCTGGGTGGTTCGGTGGTGAGTACGCCCTGGTCAAATCTGGAAGCCCGGCTCGATACGCTGCTTAGAAACGAATACAAGGGAAAGAAATTCGCCTTCTACAACATTGCCGGCGCCGGGCATACTTCGCTCGATAATTATTTGAAATACAAATTATTAAAAGACCAGCGCTTCGATCTGGTACTCTATTACGAGGCGATCAATGAAAACCGGGCGAATAACATTCCGGCAAAGGATTTCAGAAATGATTACTCGCACATTAAGTGGTATAATGACATTTACCTGCTGGAATCACATCCGGAAATCAATTTCACCGTCATTCCATACCTGGTCGACCGCACCATTCACTACATCAAAGACAAGGTAACGCATAAGGTTTACGTTAGCCAGGAAAAGGTCGATCCGCAATTTGCGCAATACGGCTCGGATATTAAAACGGCCGGTTCTTATGGAAAAAATTTGGAAGGGCTGGTCAGGATTGCGAAAGAACGCGGGGACAAGCTGGTGCTCATGAGTTATGCCACTTATTTTCCGCCGAATGTCAAACTCACTGGCGAGCAGGTAGATATGAGCCATTTTGCAGGTTGTATGTTTGCCTCACCGGTCACGATCTGGGGGAAACCGGATAATGTTAAAAAAGGCGTGCAGACACATAACCTTGTACTTCGCAAGGTTGTAAAGGATTCGCAAGTAGCTTTTCTGGATATGGAGGCGCTGATGCCGAAAGATTCAACCATGTTTTGTGATGTTTGCCATGTCGCTGAGCCGGGAGCACAAAGGTTTGCACGAGAAGTGAGCGGATTTATTATTCGTGAAAAAATGGTGCAGTAAGCTGAGCGTGCGGAGATTGTAAAAAAGATTTATTAACAAATAGCGTATTAAACTCCCGTTACCATTTGGCAAGGCCATGATCGTAAATTGCAGGGTTGAGCAAAATGCTTAACTTGCACGCCTTTTGCACGGTATGGGTGGAACTGTACACATAATTTAATTATTATTAATGAAAATTTTAGGTATTTCGGCTTTCTATCATGATTCTGCGGCGGCTCTTATTGACAATGGTGAAATAGTAGCAGCGGCGCAGGAAGAACGTTTTACCCGCAAAAAGCACGATCCAGGTTTCCCCTCCAATGCAGTCGCATTTTGTCTGGAATATGGCGGATTATCCATCAACGAACTGGACGCGATCGTTTTTTACGACAAGCCTCTTTTGAAGTTCGAAAGGCTGCTCGAAACCTACTACGCTTTTGCACCCAAAGGAGTCCGGTCCTTTCTTACAGCAATGCCGGTCTGGATCAAGGAAAAGATGTTTTTGAAGCGTCTGATCAATGAAGAGCTTGAAAAACTGGGTTACGACAAGAAAAAGAAAAAAGTGAAAATGCTCTTTCCCGAGCACCACTTGTCGCATGCTGCCAGCGCCTATTATCCTTCACCTTACGAAAAATCTGCAATCCTTACCATTGACGG
The DNA here is from genome assembly GCF_005860805.1 of Dyadobacter luticola. GTDB lineage: Bacteria > Bacteroidota > Bacteroidia > Cytophagales > Spirosomataceae > Dyadobacter > Dyadobacter luticola. The sequence continues at coordinate 538,847 of NZ_VCEJ01000005.1, forward strand.
CGTTGGCGAGTGGGCTACCGCTTCCATTTGTTTGGGCGAGGGTAAAGACATCAGCATTCTCAAAGAGCTGAGATTCCCGCATTCTTTGGGGCTTTTATATTCTGCATTTACCTATTTCCTTGGTTTCCGTGTGAATTCCGGGGAGTATAAATTGATGGGTCTTGCACCTTATGGCGATCCAAATTCTCCTGACATTAAAAAGTATGAGGAGATCATTCTGAGAGACCTGGTTGACTTGAAAGAGGATGGTTCGGTTTGGCTTGATCAGGAATATTTTGATTATGCGACCGGCCTGAAAATGGTCAATGAGCATAAGTGGGAAGCTTTGTTTGGTTTCAAAACCAGAAGGCCGGAAGATGCGCTGGAAGCGGTTCACTGTAATCTGGGACTGGCGATCCAGAACATTACCGAAGAGGCGGTGATCCGGATGGCAAAAGAGGCGAAACGACTCACTGGCGCCGATTATTTGTGTATGGCAGGTGGTGTCGCTTTGAACTGTGTTTCGAACGGAAAATTACAGAAAGCCAATATTTTCAAAGATATTTTCATCCAGCCAGCTGCGGGTGATGCAGGAGGTGCTTTGGGGGCTGCACAGGCGGCATACCACATTTATTTCGGGCAGGAAAGGAACATTACCTGGAAAAATGACGCGATGCGCGGATCTTACCTGGGGCCAACTTTCTCCGATCTCGACGTAGCATTGACCGCCAAGAAATACAAGGCAGTTTATACACATTACGATAATTTCAGCGAGCTGGCCGAAGATGCGGCAAAGTTGCTCGCAGAAGGAAATGTAGTAGGCTGGGTGCAGGGAAGAATGGAATTCGGGCCACGCGCTTTGGGTGGAAGAAGCATCCTGGGCGACCCGAGAAATGCAGAAATGCAGAAAAAGCTGAACCTGAAAATCAAATACCGAGAATCCTTCCGTCCGTTTGCACCTTCCGTTTTGGCAGAAGAATGCTCCGATTACTTCGATTACGACGGCATTTCACCATATATGTTGCTGGTGCACCCGGTTGCACAAAACCGCCGCAAACCAGTTCCAGCCAATTACGGCTCACTGGATCTTCGTGAGAAATTATACTTCGAGCGCTCTGACTTGCCTTCGATCACGCACATTGATTATTCTGCCAGGATCCAGACGGTGCACCGGGATACGAATCCGCGCTACTACGATCTGATCAATTCTTTTAAAGCCCTGACAGGTTACGCAGTAGTTGTAAATACCAGCTTCAACGTACGCGGGGAACCGATCGTAAACACCCCGAATGATGCTTACAGGTGCTTTATGCGTACCGAAATGGATTATCTGGTTGTCGGCAATTTTATTTTTAACAAAAAGCTGCAGCCAGAGTGGCTCGAAAAAGATAACTGGAAGGAAGAGTTTGTACTCGATTAATTATCCTTCTAAGATCAGCAACACACCATGGCATCAAAAATTGTAACCAGCCTGATCAGGATCGCTTTCCTCGGGCTGCTCTTTGTTTTCCTTTTTTACCCCGATAAGTTTCAAATCAAATTTGATTATCCGGGTTTTCCGCAAAGCGATAGCTGGCATATCAGGCTGGCGAAATTTGCTTTCTGGTTTCTCCTGATCATCGAAATCCTGCGGATTTTCTATTACGGTGTCGTAAAAAGTAAGGCAAAAGGGTTGTTAGCCAATGTAGTGACTATCGCAGTGCCACTACTTGTCACGCTCATTTTCCTCGAAATTATCTTTATGTACATTCCCCAAAGTCACGAGGGTGTACTTTCAAAAGCATCGCAGATCTGGTGGGAAAAGTACTGGAAGCCAGTGAATTCACTGGGTTACCATGATAAAGAGGTGACGAAAGAAGCAGGGAAAAAGAATGTGCTGGTAATAGGCGATTCTTTTGCAGCGGGTCACGGATTGAAGGATGTGAATGAGCGATTTTCAAATATTCTTGAAACCAAGCTTGGTACGGATAAATATGCAGTATATAATCTGGGAATGTCGGGTGCGGACACTCGTGATGAAGCCAAGCGTTTGCAGGAATTTCCTGTAAAACCCGACATTATTATCCTCGAATATTTTCCCAATGACATTGAAAAAGTAGGTCGTGAAAAAGGCCTTACATTGTCCGGCGCTGAACCTTATGCCGATTTGCAAGGTCCGATGGCGACGATTGTCAAGCGTTTTTACCTGCCTAATTTTATCTACTGGCAGTTGCCGCACACTGGTTTCAGCACATTCGAAAAGTTTGTCCAGACCGCGTATACTGATACTACGGTCCTGAATGCGCACCTTCGCGATCTGTCAAAAATGATCGACTACCGCGATAGCACCAAAGCCGAAATGTATGCCGTGTTTATCCCTTTCCTTTTTCAAATCGATAAGAGCGCGGGATATACCAAACCGGTTGAAGAATATCTGAAATCGAAAGGTGTGAAAGTGGTGCCGATTAATGATGGAATTGTGAAAATTCCTGAAAAGGAGCGCGTTGTAGGAAAGAATGACGGACACGGCAGCGGTACGTTAAATGCGCTGATCGCCGACCGGCTCTACAAAGCAATGCATTGATTTTCATGTATTTTGCCCAAAAGTGAATAAAGTATTTTAATTTTATTGTTGAATCAAAACATTAAGAAGGAGATGGATTTTCTGACAGACTTATTTGCATTTATGAAGGAGCGCAAGAAATGGTGGCTCGCTCCCGTAATCATTGTACTGCTTTTGATCGGGGTTTTGATCGTGATTGGTGGTGGCTCGGCTGTGGCTCCGTTTATTTACACTCTTTTCTAAGACCGGCTTTTTTGCCGCGTTGAGCTAAGTCAAAAATCTAACATTTATTACGCTGGTACCCAATCAGGTTCCAGCGTATTTCAACATTTACACATCCAATGACTGAATCAGAAAAGTCGAAAGCCCAGTTGGTTATCGTAACCGGATTGGTAGTACTTTACTTTATTTTTAAATCCAAATATCCTTATTTCCTCATGGCCGCTGCTGCGGTTGGCGTGCTGAGTCTGGCAATCCCGGTTGTGGGCGACCTGATTGTCAAAGGATGGTATAAGATCGCGGAGATATTGGGAGCGATAAACGGAAAGATCCTTTTGTCGATCGTTTTCTTTGTGGTTTTGTTCCCGGTTGCTGTGGTAGCGAAAATGTCCAAGAAAAATCCGCTTGGCTTAAAGCGTGACAGTGGCAAATCGGCTTTTACAGACCGGAATCACAAATATGGCGCAAAAGACCTGGAACAGGTTTGGTAGATGATACGAGATTTAATAAATTGAAAAAGGCCTGTTTCAGGCCTTTTTTTTGCGACATGCGCGATCGTAAAGTAGTTGGAGCATTCCATCTTTGAGGCCGACGTCCGGAACGTGAATGATCTCGGCGCCCGCCCATTTCATCGCAGAAAGATATATATCGCCGGCCGGGACAATCACGTCGGCGCGGTCGGGATTCAGTTGCAGCTTGTTAATCCTTTCTTCAAATGTAAATTGGGCAATGTAGTCGCGCATTCTTTCAATTTCTTCGCGGCTGGTGGAGCTTTCAGTTAGTTTGGAAGACAAATCGAAGAGCTTGTTAATGTTACCACCCGTACCCACAGCCTGAATCGGCTGTCCGTAATCTACATTCTGATTGATCCACTCTTTGATTTTCAGCCAGGAATTTTTTGATTCGGTACCTTCCAAAAGTCGTACAGAACCCAGTTTAAAAGACTTTGCATTGATCTTGATCCGGTCACGGTATAAGTTCAATTCAGTACTGCCGCCGCCTACATCAATGTGCAGGTACTGCCCGTCGGAAAGCGATTTCACTACCACATTATTCACCAATTCTGCCTCGCGCTGCCCGTCAATGATCTGTATATGTATGCCGGTGCGGCTTTCAATGTGATCACGGACTTCCTGCCCGTTAGAAGCCTCCCGCATGGCGGAAGTGGAACAAGCCATGAAATCGTCAACCTCGTGCAGTTCCATCAAAAGCTGGTACGCGAGCATCAGCTTCATCATTCTATCTTCACTTTGCGGCGTAATCCTGCCCTGTGTAAAAACATCGTGTCCAAGACGGAGCGGGAAGCGAACGTATTCTATTTTTTTGAAGCGGGAAATGCCCTCATCCTGCAATACGGTAGATATTTGCATGCGGGCACCGTTGGATCCAATATCAATTGCAGCGAATTTCAAGGAGTCAGTGAATAGGGGAGTAAATAAAAGCCAAAAATAGAACTTTCACGAACAAGTTACTTACAATGTCCGTGAAAGTTGGAGGCTGGTTATTACATTTTACCGCCTATCTGGTAAAGTACTTTAAGCTTCAATCCTGGGCCTGCACTGTGGCTTAGCGGGGTAAGTGGCTGAAAATAAGTATAGAGATAACCTTCTGCCTGCACAACAATCGGGTGCCACGATTTCTCAATGCCCATCGAGAAATTCACAGAGTTGACCAGCGGCATATCGGTCTTTTTCTCGAATCCCTGGCTGAAAAACTCACCTTTGGGCGCTTTGCAATCAAAAGATACTTTTTCTCTCGAGGAAATGTTCACATTTGTGCCCACACCCGCAAAGTATGCCCAGTTATCCTTCATGTTGTTGCGGAAAGCTACGGTGAGCGGAATCTGCACCATGGAAGGGTTCACTTTAATGTTGTACACATCAAATGCAAGCGGCACGTCGCCCGGATGCGATCTTTTGAAATCCTGACGGTTCTTTTCACGGAATATTTTTTCAGTAAAGAATTCCATCGGTTTTGTTTTCAGCCAGGTAATGCCGGTTGTGATCGAAAATTTCTTGGCGACGATCACTTCTCCGACGACCGTTTTGGAATTTCCGTTTCCATCCATCATAATACCGGCGCCAAACCGGTAAGGTGCCTTGATATTAAACTTCGGGATCACATTCTCCGCTTTGGCTACCTGCTCCACTTTCTTCTCAGATGTTGGAGCCGCCGACGCGATTTGTGTTTTGGCTGTCTGAGGATTCGTGGTAACGCCCTGCGGAGTCATCGGATTCAATGCACGCTGAACCTGTCTGCTCGAAAGACGGCTAGCCAGCTCGTAATTCATTTTACGGGATGCGGAGTAACCGTTATTCGCTGTAATGCTGTTTTTGGTATCCATCGCCACAAATTGCCCGTCCAAAGTTTTAGTAGCTGAGGCTCCCGATAAATTTCCCTGGTTATCCGAAGAGAAGGATTTCAGTCCGCTATTTGCAGTCAGGTCAATGTTGTTTTCTGAAATGTTTGATGCAGCAAAGTCCTGTTTTTCAACATTTACCAAACGCTGATTTTCAGTAGGCTTCGCCGATTCATCTGGTTCAACGTTCGATCTTCCTTTTGAATTAACATTAGAAGAAGCAAATTCAGCAACCGACTTTTTTCGATCTGTTCTAACTTGCTGAAAAGCAATTCTTTCCGGGTTTGCAGCACTTTCCAAGGCTGTATACCGCGGTTCAATATCTGATTCTTTTTGAACCAGATAAATCGTATCCGTTTTCGCAGCAGGAGCAGGTGTATTCTGGATCACCTCGATCTGACTTTTCAGATTTTTTACATCTGCAACCAAATGATCATTTTGCGAAAGTTGGTTGACATACAGAAAGGCCATGACCGTGGAAACCGAAGCTGCCGCCGCATAGCCAATCCAGGAGCCGTATTGCTGCCAGAAACTAGGAGGAGTATTGGCCTGCATGTATTGCTGCATTTTGGCCCAGTCCTGCTCCCGAAAGTCTGGCTGAATACTCTCTAATTTTCGTCGTATAGTGTTCTCAAATTGATTAGTTTTCATTTCCTCTGAATGACTTTACGGCCCAATCGCTTGGGAAGAGATGTGGGTAATATTGTTTTATCAAATGCTGCAACCTGGCACGGGCACGAACATAATGGGATCTCACTGTTGCTTCATTGATCTGCAATAAATCTGCTATTTCCCGGTGGTTGTAACCATCTACAACGTACATTAAAAATACATTTTTATAAACCGGCTTGATTTGCTGGATTAGTTCCAGGATCTCGTCGGCAGTGATCTGACTGATAATGTCCTCATCAAATTTGGGATAAGGCGCGTCCTCGATCGAGATCACATCTTCGCTGTGCTTTTTGTGCTTACGATAATAGCTGATTGCGGTATTTACCATAATGGTCCGCAGCCAGGCTTTGAAAGGATGATTTGAGTCATACTTTCCCAAATTGTTGAAGACTTTTAAAAAACCCTCGTTTAGAACTTCTTCCGCTTCTTCGGTGGTGGAAGTGTAGCGGAGACAGATGCTTTTGGAATAACCAAAAAACTGCTTGTACAAATGCCTCTGTGCCTGACTGTTGCCTGCAATGCACGCCGCCACGACCGAATCAAAGTCGTGTTGGTCAAAAGATATTTTTCTTCCAAATAGCAAAGTCAGGGCATCAAATTGTCAGGGATCGTATTCTGTAATAAGTTTACGCCCTGATACATTGATATGTTGCAAAAAATTTACAAAAAATTAAGGCAGTGCCAGCGGTTATTCTCGGTGCGCAAGGAAAAAATGAATAAATGTTCGTTTTGAATGCAACAGCACATTTTCAAGCCGCGTAATAGAGTAGTGTTGGGTAAAATAAAAAAAAGATGAAGCGCTGGCAGCGGCCATCAGATATACATAAAAGATTTTTGTTAGGGGTGAGTTGGAATACGGTGCTGGAATTTCCGGTACCGTATTTATTTTTTACTCGAAAGCATTTCGAGCGCATAAGAATTCTTGATTTCCCCCATCACAAACAAGCTGTGCGTGCTCCCGATATTTTCCAGCGAACCCAGTTTCTGCATTAAAAATTGCTGGTACTGCGACATATCGTCTACAATCACTTTTAATAAAAAATCATAATCACCGGAAATGTTAAAGCATTCGGTGACCTCGTGCATGGCGAGCACTGCCTTCACAAATTTTTCTCCCATCACTTTTGAATGTTCTTTCAAGGCAATGTTGCAGAATGCCATCAGTTTTCTGCCAACCTTTTCCCGGTCGACCAGCGCCACATATTTTTTAATGATACCTTCTTTTTCGAGCCGCCTTACGCGCTCATAAACCGGTGTGTAAGAAAGGTTTAACTTTTCTGATAATTCCCGTGTTTTCAAGGTTGCGTCCTGTTGCAGAAGATGCAGGATTTTGGCGTCTGTTTCGTCCAGATTGTACATAGATAGAATATCTTAAATCACTTTTTGACCATACCGAATATAGATAAATAATTTACGCCTTTTCGGAATGTCAGACGAACAGTCTGATTTTTTTGAAAATATTGAATAAAACATCTATTGCCTTAATTTTGTTGATTGGATAACCTTTACCCTTTCGAGAGAAATTTTTTCAGATATTCTAAATAAAAAAATGGTAGCAACTCAAAAAGCCGATATCCGCGAGATACTGAAAAACAGAATATTAGTACTTGATGGGGCGATGGGTACGATGATCCAGCGATATAAATTGGAGGATCACGATTACCGTGGCGAGCGATTTAAGGATTGGCCGCAAGATGTGAAAGGAAACAACGATTTGCTTTCCCTCACCCGCCCCGACATCATCAAGGAAATTCACGCCGCTTATTTTGAAGCCGGTGCAGATATAGCTGAAACCAACACATTCTCAGGCACTACCATTGCCATGGCCGATTATGGCATGGAAGAACTGGCCTACGAACTAAATTTTGAATCGGCGAGGCTTGCGAGAGAAGTGGCCGATGATTTTACCGAGCGCCAGCCCGAAAAACCCAGGTTCGTAGCCGGTTCTATCGGACCTACCAACCGTACTGCTTCTTTATCCCCGGACGTCAACAATCCAGGCTTCCGCGCCATCAGTTTTGACCAGCTGGTGACGGCTTATTATGAGCAGGTAAAAGGCTTAACCGACGGTGGATGCGACGTTTTGCTGGTCGAGACCATTTTCGATACATTGAATGCGAAGGCCGCATTGTTCGCGATAGACCAGTTTTTTGTTGATGCAAAAAATGGAAAAGTAGAGCGACTGGAAAGCTGGAAAAATGTGCCGGGCGAATCACTGCCGATCATGATTTCGGGTACGATCACCGATGCTTCCGGACGTACCTTGTCGGGGCAAACTACCGAGGCATTTCTTACCTCGGTATCACATTTACCGTTATTATCAGTAGGATTGAACTGTGCGTTAGGAGCCGATTTAATGCGGCCTTATGTGCAAATTCTTGCCAAAGAGGCGCCGTTTTATACTTCCGCGCACCCGAATGCTGGTTTACCCAACGAAATGGGCGAATACGATGAGACGCCGGACCAAATGGGCGAGGTCATCGACGGATTTTTGAAAGACAACCTGGTAAACATTATCGGTGGCTGCTGCGGTACCACGCCGGACCACATCCGGGTGATTGCCGGACTGGCCCAAAAACATACGCCAAGACCGCTGCCTTCCGCTGATACAGTGATGAAATTGTCGGGTCTTGAACCTGTCAAAATCACGACTCTGACCAATTTTGTCAACATTGGTGAGCGCTGTAATGTGACCGGCTCGAAGAAATTTGCGCGACTGATCCGTGAAGGAAAATATGACGAAGCCCTGACGATTGCCAGGGAGCAGGTAGAAAGCGGCGCGCAGGTGATCGACGTCAATCTGGACGAAGGTATGATCGACGGCGTGGAGGCGATGAAAACATTTGTAAACCTGATCGCGTCGGAGCCGGATATTTCCAAAGTTCCTTTGATGATCGACTCCTCGAAGTGGGAGGTCATAGAGTCGGGCTTGAAATGTGTGCAGGGTAAGTCTATCGTAAACTCGATTTCACTGAAAGAAGGCGAAGAAAAATTCAAGGAATCGGCTCGGACGGTACTTCGCTATGGCGCAGCTACCGTGGTGATGGCATTTGACGAGCAGGGGCAGGCTGATAATCTGGAAAGAAGAATTGAAATTTGTTCAAGAGCCTATAAAATTCTGGTAGAAGAGGTCGGTTTTCCACCCGAGGACATCATTTTTGACCCAAACATTCTGACGGTCGCCACCGGGATGGAGGAGCATAATAATTATGCGGTCGACTTCATCAATGCGGTAAAATGGATCAAGGAAAACTTGCCGCATGCCAAGGTTTCGGGCGGGGTATCCAACGTATCATTCAGTTTCCGCGGAAATGAGCCGGTGCGTGAAGCGATACATACTGCCTTTTTGTACCACGCAATCCGCGCAGGTATGGATATGGGCATTGTGAATGCCGCGCAGATCGGTATTTACGATGAGATACCCAAGGATGTTTTGGAACTGGTTGAAGATGTATTGTTAAACCGCCGCCCGGATTCGACCGAGCGACTGGTATCTTATGCTGAAACCGTTAAAGATAAAGGCAAAACACAAACCGGCCCAGACCTGACCTGGCGACAACTTCCGATCAAGGAACGTATTTCTCATGCATTGGTAAAAGGAATTTCCGACTACGTCGATGAAGATGTGGAAGAGTGCCGGCACCTTTTTACAAGACCTTTGGAAGTGATCGAGGGGCCGCTGATGGACGGGATGAGCATTGTGGGTGATTTGTTTGGAGAGGGTAAAATGTTCCTCCCGCAGGTGGTGAAATCGGCGCGGGTGATGAAAAAGGCAGTGGCCTATTTGCAACCATTTATCGAAGCTGAAAAAAGTGAAGGCGGATCTTCTGCCGGTAAAATCCTGCTGGCAACTGTCAAAGGCGACGTCCACGACATTGGCAAGAACATTGTCGGTGTGGTTTTGGGCTGTAACAATTACGAGATCATTGACTTAGGTGTGATGGTTCCAACAGACAAAATCCTGGCTGCTGCGCAGGAACATAATGTGGATATTATCGGTCTCTCTGGACTGATCACGCCGTCGCTGGATGAAATGGTGGGTGTTGCCAAAGAAATGGAGCGGAGAAATTTCAAAATGCCGCTGCTGATCGGTGGTGCAACCACTTCCCGCATTCATACTGCCGTGAAAATTGACCCTAATTATTCAGGTCCGGTGATTCACGTACTGGATGCGTCGAGGTCGGTGCCGGTGGCTGGAAAGCTGATCCAGAGCGAGGAAAGCCAGGGAAAGGTTTTATCTGACATTAAAGCAGAATATGCCAAGCTACGTGACGACCATTCAAAACGCGGCGGGGAAAAGGCACATATCAGCATTGACAAGGCGCGGGATAACAAAGCAAAAATAGACTGGTCGAATTTTAAAGCGACCAAGCCGCAGTTCTTGGGAACCCGGGTTTATGATGATTACGATCTGGCCGATATTGCCAAATACATCGACTGGACACCATTTTTCCAGACCTGGCAGCTGCATGGTAAGTATCCCAAAATATTTGAAGATAAGGTTGTAGGCGCAGAGGCGGCCAAGTTGTTTGAAGATGCGGCGGTACTGCTCGGAGAAATTATCCGTGACAAAACCTTGAAAGCCAGCGCGGTGATCGGTTTCTGGCCGGCAAATTCGATCGGGGATGACATTGTGCTGCATCATTTTGATGAGGAAATCCGTGAGGTACCTTGCGAACGGCACGGCTCTCACCAGCACATTGAATACAAGATCAGCCAGAAGGGATTTGATTCGCACGCAGCCGGTGAGTTGGTAGCAGATACTGCTACGGTTTTGCATCATTTAAGACAACAAAGCCAGAAAGCTTCCAACCTGCCCAATTACTGTCTCTCGGATTTCGTATCTCCGCTGGAAACCGGTCACACGGACTACATTGGTGGATTTGCGGTCACTGCGGGTACGGGCATCGAGGCGCTTTTGGAAAAATTTGAAAAAGACCACGATGACTACAACAGCATTATGGTGAAAGCCCTGGCGGACCGACTGGTAGAGGCACTGGCGGAGTTAATGCATGAAAGAGTCCGCAAAGAACTGTGGGGATATGCGAAAGACGAGACCTTGACAAATGATGAGCTCATCAAAGAAACGTATAGAGGAATCCGTCCCGCGCCGGGTTATCCCGCCTGCCCGGACCATACCGAGAAAAGAATGCTTTTTGATCTCCTGGGAGCAGAAAAGTTGGGAATTGTGCTGACCGAAAGTTTCGCCATGTACCCGGCCAGCAGCGTGAGCGGCTGGTATTTTTCACACCCGGACAGCCGGTATTTCCCTGTCGGTAAAATTTTCAAAGACCAGGTGGAAGATTATGCGAGGAGGAAAGATATGAGTTTGGAAGAGGCCGAAAAATGGTTATCGCCGATATTAGGTTACTAGGCAGGCGACATATTAGTTAAGTGCAAAAGAGAATGGGATTCGCCCATTCTCTTTTTTTATGACCAAAAAAATACTTTTTCAGAACAAACCACGTATTTAAGTCATATCACGGAATACAAACAGGTATTTATACGCTATTTTCTCGATATTTTATAAAAGATATTTGTAAACCAAATTAGCCATGAAAGTCGAGTTACAAGTTTATTAGCCATGAAAAGAAATATTTCTGTTTTTATTTTATTGATCCTTTTGGCGTCCTCTTTTAAATACCGGACAAAAGCCAAAGAAACTGATCAGCAAACCATCAGAGCAGGTTTTACAGCTGCTAATGTTTTGCCCAAGGAAGAAGATAGCAAAGCCGCATTTGTAGGAGCAGTGGCCAGGTTACAACAGGCCAATCAGGAATTTGTAAAAGGAAATACGGAATCCTTGAAAGCATTATGGTCGCATTCAGCGGATGTTACGGTATTTGACGGGATTTCTAACCAAGAGTTAAAAGGTTGGGAAGCGGTTGAATTGAATCTAAACAATGGACCAGCAAAAAGTTACCAGAATACAGATTACACATTCCATGAAATTGCGAGCCGGCAGGGCGACGACCAGGCCTATCTTTTGCAGGAAGAAAGCTATAAAAAGCCTGGCGCAAAACTTCTGAACCTCCACGTTACCATGTTGTTCCGGAAGGAAAATAATGAGTGGAAAATCATTCACCGCCACGAAGATATCCTGACTTCGAAGCCAAAATCAGACAAAACTTCTAAATAATTGCCCCCTTTCCCGATATTTTAAGCCAGTAGTTACTTACTGGCTTTTTGTTGTTATTTTGCACCTTTGGCTAAAAAGTGACATCAAAATATTTATGGAAAGATTTACGGGACTGCTTGGTATTGCGCTGATCCTCGGCATCGCATTTGCCATGTCAAACAACCGGAAGGCGATCAATTACCGCACGGTAGGCGTGGGGCTGGCACTTCAATTCGGGTTGGCGCTTTTTATCCTTCGCACGGATACAGGGCAGGCAGTTTTCCAATGGCTGGGCGAAAAAGTCCAGAAACTACTTTCCTTTTCGGACAAAGGCGCAGACTTCGTTTTCAGCACACTCGTCCGTCCGGATCTCATGCAGCGTGCATTTGGCCCGGGAAATGACTTCGTATTTTTCTTCAAAATTATCCCTACCATCATTTTTGTGGCCGTTTTGGTGAATATGCTTTATCACCTTGGCATTATGCAGCGCGTGGTTTCATTCATCGCGCGGGGTGTTTACTGGCTGATGGGCGTGAGCGGGGTAGAGGCTTTATCTAATGTGGCCAGCACTTTTGTGGGACAGGTAGAGGCGCAGATTATGATCAAGCCGTACCTGAAAAACATGACGAATTCTGAGTTAATGGCTTCTATGACAGGAAGTTTTGCTTGTATCGCCGGTGGTGTGATGGCCGTGTATATTTCACTTGGAGTTCCTGCCCCATATTTGATCGCGGCTAGTTTGATGGCCGCCCCCGGTGCTTTGGTTATTTCAAAAATTGTTTTTCCTGAAACCGCGCAATCCGATGCGAAAGGTGCTGTAAAGCTGGAAATCCAGAAAACTCACGCCAATTTGCTCGACGCCATCGCGGCAGGGGCGAGCGAAGGTTTGAAAGTAGGATTCAATGTGATCGCCATGCTGATCGGGTTTATTGCGCTGGTTGCATTGCTGGATTATCTGCTCGGCTACATTGGCGGATTGTTTTCTTTTCCGCAGCTGAGCTTCAACTACATTCTCGGAAAAGTATTTTCCATTTTCGCCTGGGCGATGGGCGTTCCTGGAAAAGACATAGAGACCGCGGGATCCTTGATGGGTACCAAAATGGTGATCAATGAGTTTGTAGCCTACCTTGATATGGTGAAAATCAAAGATACCCTCGATCACAAGACCATCGTCATCACGAGCTTCGCACTTTGCGGCTTCGCCAATTTCAGCTCCATCGCGATCCAGGTGGGAGGTATCGGAGAACTCGCGCCAACCCGCCGGGCCGATCTCGCACGACTTGGTTTTAAAGCACTTATTTGCGGGACATTGGCTTCTTACATGTCCGCGACGCTTGCCGGACTGCTTTTGTAAATCAGAAAATGCGCTTCCGTGGCATGAATATTTGTGTCTAGCCTGCTGAGTCCGTTGAACTAACAGGCAGATCTGAATATTTATGAAAAAAATCAAGCTGTACTTTTCGATTTTCAAAGAGAGTATTAACGAATTCTTGAATGATAATGGGCTGAAACTGAGCGCCGCATTGTCATACTACACAATATTTTCCCTCGCCCCCATGTTGCTGGTTATCATTTCGGTATTCAGCATTTTTTTTGGCAGGGATGCGATTCAGGGGGAGTTATTCGGGCAGATCAGCGGGCTGGTGGGCGCCAGCGCAGCAGCCCAATTGCAAGAAATCCTGAAAAATGCAGAGCTATCAAATAAATCCGGACTCGCAGCCGGAATCGGGATCGCGACCCTACTCATCGGTGCGACCGGGGTCTTCGCAGAAATGCAGGATTCCATCAATTACATCTGGGCGATTAAATCCAAACCGAAAAAAGGCTGGCTGCAATACCTCAAAAACCGGCTTATCTCATTCTCACTGATCTTAACATTAGGCTTCCTGCTGGTGGTTTCATTAGGTGCCAGCGCGCTGGTCGATGTGTTGAGTAATAGATTGGAAAGGGTCTTTTCAGAAGCTTCCGTCGTCGTATTCTACATTGTGAACCTGGCGCTGGTACTGGCGATCATTACAGCATTGTTTACCGTCATTTTCAAGGTGTTACCCGATGGCCAGCTGCGCTGGAAAGAATGTATGGTTGGCGCGCTGTTTACCGCAATACTATTCCTGATCGGCAAATTTGTGATCAGCTTTTATCTCGGGAAATCGGATCTGGGCGCAGCTTATGGTACATCCGCCTCCATCGTCATATTATTGACCTGGATCTATTACTCTTCAATCATCCTCTATTTCGGGGCCGAGTTTACGAAGGTTTATGCCAAACAGGATGGGGTAGGGATTTACCCTAACAATCATGCGGTGCTGATTGTCAGGCAAGAGTTGGATGAGAAGACGGGAAAAGAAATCGTATAAAACAAAAAAGGCCTTCCGAGCGATCGGAAGGCCTTTTTTGTTTGACTTGGAGTATTTATTTGATGACCATTTCAAAAGGCATTCTCGTTTGCACGCCGCCCATGTTCATCAATTTTTTGTACATTTTAACATAAGGAGCAAGCTCGCCCAATGTTTTGGCAGACGCTTTTTCCTCCTCGTCGTCCATAATTTTGGAGAAAAGCTCGTCCAGTGGTTTCTTCTTTTCAGGATAGTAGCGCACGCGGTAGTCGCCCTCATTCAATTTCGCAGCTTTGGCGGCTAGTTTAATGGCATCATCCACACCGCCAAGTACGTCTACAAGACCATTTTCTTTTGCTTCAATGCCAGACCAAACCCGGCCTTGCGCCAGGCTTCTCAATTTTTCAACCGGCATTCTCCGGCCTTGCGCTGCTTTTGTTGTGAATGTATCATAACCTTCATTCACGCTTCTCTGGATTTTATTTTTTTCAAAATCCGTCATGTCCCGCGTTGCTGTCGGCCAGTCTGCATGTGGGTTGGTCGCCACGCCGTCGAAGGTGACGCCCAGCTTATTGCTCATGAAATCGCTGACATTGAAAATCAATCCAAAGATACCTATCGAACCAGTGATGGTATTGGGCTGTGCTACAATCTTGTCGCAGCCCATCGCCATATAATAGCCGCCGGAAGCTGCTACATCCGACATAGAGGCGATAACCGGTTTCTTTTTAGCCGTCAACTGAATTTCACGCCACATAATGTCTGACGCCAGGGCGCTGCCGCCGGGAGAGTTAATCCGGATCACAATCGCTTTAATCTTATCATTATCCCGGATTTCCTTCAATTCTTTCACAAACTTATCGGAGCCAATGTTATCGTCGCCACCGTCACCCGACGTGATTTCGCCCTCCGCAACCAGTACGCCGATTCTTTTATTAAAATCACCCTCTTTGGTATCTACGTCACCTTTCAAATATTTGTCGACACCTACATAAGAAATGTCTTCTTTGTCTTCAACCTTTATCTGCTTTTTAAGATAAGTTTCCAGTTCATCCTGGTAGCCCAAATCTGTCACAAACTTATATTTCAATGCTGCTTTCGGGTTTTCCACAGCCAGGGAATCTGCCAAACCTTTCAACTCTTCCACCGGGATTTTGCGGGAAGCAGAAATATTTTTGAGGAAATTATTATTGATGGCGGTGATCAACTCAATGCTTTGTTTTTTGCTCGCCTCGCTCATATCCTGGCGCGAGAACATCTCCACTGCGCTTTTGAATTCTCCCACCCTGAAAACCTCAGGTTTAATGTCGAGCTTATCAAATGTTCCTTTAAAGAAGCTGTATTCAGCGGAAAGCCCGTTCCACTCCATGCCGCCAGCCGGGTTAAGGTAAATTTTATCAGCCAGTGAAGCTACGTAGTAACCTTTTTCCGAGTAGGATTCGCCGTAGGTTACGATGAATTTTCCTGATTTTTTAAAGTCAATCAGCTGATTGCGAACTTCTTCCAATGTTGCCCAACCAGCTTGTGGTTCTTCCGTTTTCAGATAGATACCTTTTATTTTATCATCCGTTTTAGCGCTTTTGAGGGCTTCTTTAATGTCTTTTAGCCCGATTACATCTTCACCACCATCAAAAATCCCATTAAAGCCAGACAGCGGATTTTCAACACCCACTTCCTGAATAGGCTTGTTCAGGTCAAGTTTCAGAATGGATTTATCTTCCAAAACCACCTTGTCTTCCTTGGAAAACATGGAGCCGATCCCGATTAAAATAAAAAATGAGAGGAAGAAGAATAGGATGATGCCGAAGACCGTCGCCAGCACATATTTTAAGAATTGAAGCATTGTATGTATTCTCTTTTGAGGTTTTTCAGTAGTTACGTAAGAAACAAAATTAAAGATTATTTGTCGCGGATTGGTTAACAAATAATGTCAAAAGGTAGGAATGTGGTATTAAGTGGTCTCATCGCTTCGAATTTTTTCAATCCCCGTCACGAGAAATGACGCGGCGGATTCTGTACTTTTGGAAAAAAATATTGGAATGAAAAAGACACTTATTCTGGTCCGTCACGCCACCGCCGAAGACCAGAGTTTCAGGATCAAGGATTTTGACCGCAACCTTAATAACAAAGGTTTGGCGGAATCCGCGGCAATGGGGAAATGGTTTGCGGCGAATGATATCAAGCCGGATATTTTTATATCAAGTCCTGCATCACGGGCGCTTAAAACGGCCGAAATCATCGCCGAAGAGTTGGGCGTGAATGTTTCTTCAATCAATTTACAACCAGCTATTTACGACGGTGGGCCGCGGGCTTACCTGGGCGCCGTCACGGGTGTTTCTGAAAATTTTACCATCCTGGTACTTTTCGGCCATAATCCCGACATCACTTATTTTGCCGAGTACCTTTCAGGCGCAAACCTGGGTTCGATGAAAAAAGGCGGAGCTGCATTCATTGAATTTGAAAACCAAAAATGGGAAGAAATATCTGCCAAAACAGGAAACCTGACCCTCTATAAAACACCAAAACAGGTGCAAGGAGATGAGTGAACCTGCCAAATCAAACAAAAACCGCCGCGTTTTTATCATCGTTTTCATTTTGTTCGTGGCGCTGTTTGCCTACATATCTTACGATATGGCCAGCCGTACTACCGCCCCCTGGAACAAACCCAAACAACTCAACCGGGCCCTCCCGGGAGCAACGCCGGATTCGGATTCATTGAAATTGGATTCGCTTTTAAAGGAGGTGAAGTAGGTCTTTTTTACCCTCTGGGATGAAATTCCGTGACCACCTGCCTTAAATAATCCCGATCGAGGTGGGTGTAGATTTCGGTGGTGGTGATGGATTCATGGCCCAGCATTTCCTGGACGGCACGGAGGCTGGCGCCACCTTCTATTAAATGTGTCGCGAAAGAATGCCGGAATGTGTGGGGGCTGACATTTTTGGAGATACCTGCCTTTTCTGCCAGATCTTTAATGATTAAGAATATCATAACCCGCGTTAGCTGGCCGCCTCGACGGTTCAGGAACACAATGTCTTCACTGTCTTTTTTCGGAGCGATTTCCGTCCGGACGTGGTCGAGATATAACCTTGTATATTTTATCGCTTCCTGGCCAATCGGCACCAGGCGTACTTTGTCCCCTTTTCCTAAAATCCGGATAAAACCGATGTCGAAGTAGCAATGTGTGATCAGCAGGCCGGTAAGTTCAGAAACGCGCAGGCCGGAGCTGTACAACACTTCGATGATCGCCCGGTTGCGGGTGCCCTCCGGTGTGGAGTGGTCGACCGCGGCGAGCATCGATTCGATTTCTTCGTAGGAAAGTACGTCCGGTAATTTGCGGGGCAAGCGGGGAGATTCGAGCAGCTCCGTCGGATCTTCGGTAATTTCATTTTCCAGTAAAAGATACTTGAAAAATGCCTTGATCCCCGACAACATTCTGGCCTGTGAATGTGCGGATAAGCCCAGCTCCGCCAGGTATCTGAGAAACGCGCTCAGGTGCTTCTCTTCAATTTTCGCGGGCGGTAAATCAATTTTTGCCAGGTCCACAAATTCTGCCAGCTTTTCAACATCCCGCACATACGCCTCTACCGAATTGCCCGATAACGAGCGTTCCAGGCGCAGGTAATTTTTGAAATGTTTGATGTAGCTTTGCCACATAGAGACGATACCAGCGAATTTTAAATGTTATTCAAATGAAGAAGATACTGATCCTCAACGGCCCGAATTTAAATCTTTTAGGCAAGCGCGAACCCGGCGTCTACGGCAATCAGTCATTTGAAGATTATTTCGAAACATTAAAAGGTAACTTTCCCGAAATAGAGCTGCATTATTTTCAGTCGAACCACGAGGGGGCGCTGATCGATAAAATCCATGAAGTTGGATTTACCTTCGATGGCATCATTATTAATGCTGGCGGGTTTAGTCATACTTCCGTCGCGCTGGCCGATGCCCTGTCTTCGGTGACGACACCAGCGGTGGAAGTGCACATTTCCAACATTCACGCCCGCGAAGCATTCCGTCACCACAGTTACATTACGTCGAGGTCAAAAGGAATGATCTGCGGATTAGGGCTGAGAGGTTATGAATTGGCAGTCAGGTACTTTTAATTTTATCTACCTAAAAACCGCATTGCTAAAAAGTATCTTCCCATTATAAAGCATCGCGCGGAAAACGGGGTCTTCCATGAGGTAGATCACCTGACCGCGTCCCATTTCCTGCACGCCGTGAACTAGGGTATTTTTTAGTTTTCCTGACATTTTGCTTCCGACAAAACCGGCTTTATAGCCAGTCTCCGTCAGGTATCCCACATTCCAGCCGTCTTTCAGATATTCCCTTTCATAAGCATCGCGTACGAGCGTAACATATTCGTCACCAAGCCCGAAGGATAGCGGATGCGTTTTGTCCATCGTTAGCTGGTACATACTTCCCGGCGAAGTGTCGCTGGCATCTTCACGTTCCTGGTCGCCGTATTTCTTGAAAAAGCCGGCATCTTTCTTTTTGTCGGATGATTTTTTGGAAAGGTCAAATCCGGATTTGTTCAGAAATGCATCCGTGGCACTTTCCATCGCGATGATCTTGCCACCATTTTTTACCCAGCCTTGCAGCATTTCGAGCTGTTTCTCGCCGAGAATGTCACCATATCTTCCGTCAGGGAGGATGAGCACATCCACTTCGCCCCAGGGCACTGAGGATAATTTCGATCCGTTTACAACCGTCAGTGGATATTTGATCTGCTGCTCGAAATAATGCCAGACCGCGCCGAATGCCGTCGCGGAAATACCTTCGCCGCTTACTACCACCACTTTCGGATTTTTCAATGCAGCAATGTGGTCGTCTCCAAAATCGGCACCGGAAGTAACCATACCTGATTTTACAGGCGTCAGTTTTACAAAATGTTTGGTAGCAATGCTGGTTACAAGCTTGTCAAAATCCGCGCGCTCATTTCCTTTTTTGGTGATAATCAATGTTCCCGCGTCGAATTTGGCATTATCTATTTCAAAAGGCACATTGGAAGATTTTACCAGCAAACCATTTTTCAACAGTTCCGCCAAAAATACCGCATCTTCTACCTCCGACCAGCGCGCCAGATAAGCGTAAGGAGCAAAATTCGGGACAGGGTTTTCAATTTTTTCAGGCTGGTAGGCCGCAGGTGCCAGTTTTTCTTTTAGACCATACGCTTTCAACCCAAAAACGTAGGAGAGGCCCCAGCTCGTCACATCATAGGTAACGGAATCTTCCAGCACAGGTTTTGGCTCAAAAAGTACCCGCAGCAAATTGGACTTAGGCTGGTAGGCGCTGATCAGCAAATCATTATTTTCGATTTTTACAGATTCATCCACAGAATTAAAAAGCTCCGTGCCTTTGGTATTGACCGCTTTTCCTGAAATTCCATAAGTAATTCCCTGCTTGGTCAGCCAGTCCGCAAACGACCGGATCCGCTCTTCGTGGCCTTTTGTTTTTACCACATAGGTTTTAAATGCGCCTGCCGGAGCTTTTGCAGCATTATCATGGTATTTGATAAATTCAGAAACGATTTTTTCTTTCTGGGAAAGTACCGCTTCCAATGTTGCCAGACTGGTAGCATAATGATGCGAAATGCGGCTTGCGAGCGTGAGGGTATCATGCTCTTCTTTCCGCTCGATGCCCAATCCGGCCCGGCCGCCGCCGCCTTGCTCATAAGTGACTCCCACTGCACCATTTAATGTTGGCCAGGTATCGCCATAGCTGGGGTAAAAGAGGTCGTAATTGTATTTGGTAAAATAGGCCCAGTTGTTTTTATCAAAATATTTGGCGCAATACTTTCCAATGAGGTCATTAAACTCACGCTGCCAGGCAGTTATATCTTTATGATAAGGCTTCGCAGCAGGCGGGAAATAGTAGCTCCTCGAAGGTCCCATTTCGTGAAAATCCGCATGAAAGTGTGGCATCCACTGATTATATAAAGCAATTCTTTCCTGCGTTTCTTTCTGCGTCTGCCATGCCCAGTCGCGGTTTAAGTCAAATAAATAATGATTGAACCTGCCGCCTGGCCAGGGCTCGTCGTGCTCCAAACCGAATGTGGTGACATCGGGCACTGCATTTTGCACACGGTTGTACCATTGTGAATAGCGGTCGTAACCATCCGGGTTAATGCACGGATCGATCATAATCACCATGTTTTTCAGGAAATCCTGGGTCAGCGCATTGTCCTTATTAAGTAGCTCATAAAGCACTTTCATGCTCGTGTTTGCCGAAACCGACTCATTTCCATGTACATTATAACTCAACCAGACGATCGGCGGCACGCTAGCGTCGGGTTTGCCCGCCAACATTCCAATACTTTTTAAATGATTTTCGCGGATGCCGGGCAGCTTGGCGATGTTTTCAGGAGACGAAATAAATGCGATCATCAGCGGCCGGCCTTCATTGGTGGACCCGTATTGCACGAGTTTCATCCGGTCCTGATTTTGTGTTTGCAGCAAATTAAAATATTGAACGATCTGACTATGAAAGGCAAATTTGCTTCCCAGGGGAAATCCAAGGTGCTGATCGGGGGTAGTATTTTGGGCTAAAACGGAATGGCAGGATAACAGAAAAAAGAGAAAGCGGATATTTTTAAGCATGAGCAACATATTAGTGGACGCCTGAACCCAAATTTAGAAAGTTGACAGAATTTAATGTTATCTGAATTGGGATAAAAAACTTTTTGAAATTAAAGTCGCTGAGAATGAATAGGTAAGAAAATATCTTCATTTTATTTCAATCTGATAGTTGCAATTTAGAAATCGACCGTGCATCTTTGCACCACGTTTTCGGAAAACGGAAGCGAAAAGTGAAAGAAAGTGTTGAAAAAACGCGCGAAGTAGGAGACCAGTCGGCCCATTCGTCTAGCGGTTAGGACACGACCCTTTCACGGTTGAAACAGGGGTTCGATTCCCCTATGGGTCACAAAACCGTGC
Source organism: Dyadobacter luticola (assembly GCF_005860805.1). Lineage (GTDB taxonomy): Bacteria > Bacteroidota > Bacteroidia > Cytophagales > Spirosomataceae > Dyadobacter > Dyadobacter luticola. Next base: position 560,008 of record NZ_VCEJ01000005.1, read on the forward strand.
GAAGTCAAGCACTTTCAATCATTTCAAAAACCGTCCTATCAGGGCGGTTTTTTTGTTACTCATACTTCCCTCATTTTCAGTCTAGTTAGGCAAACTTTTCTCCTATAATTTTTTCACAACAATAATATTATATTGTTGCTAGAAATATTTGTAGTAGTTTGTAGTATATTTGATTTGTATTATAGAATAAATTTAAAGTAACCACATTAAACAGATTATTAATGCTCACTAATTTTTACATTCTATGAATTTTTTGGGAAAATTAATTTTTGCACTGGGGATCGTCGGGCGACTCGCTGCGGCACCCTATGCGGACGTACGGGATGTGCCGGTAGGTAGTGACAGCGTCCATCTGGAAAGCATTGAGGGGACGAACCTGAATCATGCCTACACAATCGCAAATCCCTACAACGAGTCGGTTGACAAACCCTTTACAATTACTACCAAGACGGTTGAAGCCGCTCCGGCTCCGGCTGCCAGCAAAGTTTCCTGCGGTGGTCGTATATGGACAGACGGTGAGGTACTGGGACACACTGGTGATGGAAAATCGATGATCACCCGCATCCAGGACAACCGGGTGTATGCCAACTGGGGCGGAACTGTGACGGACAACATTTTCGTCCTTTTCTATTTGGTGGAAGGTACATTCCCAAATACACCGGAAAATGGCCGGCTGATCGACGCCTGCGTTAACCCGCTGGATCCAAGTACCAACACGGTGCAGTTATTAGGAAAGAATAGTAATGGTGAAATTACCTGTAACGGATATGTGATGTCGCCAGGCGACTGGCTCGGTACATATATAGCTGACTGGGGCGAAACCCGTCATTTTGTGCGAGTGGTAGATGGTTTGTTGCGTATCAGCATTCAGCAAGGCCCGAACGACAATAATACCACGAACCTCAATATGAGTTTGATGAACTTCGTCGTGGACGGTGCGAACGGAAGTTATCTGGCGCCAAAATGGAGAGGTGTTCTGACAAGAGATATGGTCAATGGCTGTTTCTGGCCACGTGTTCCCAAGCCAGCAACACCGATTGCAGATGTCAACTGCGCATCGGGTCCAACCGTGGGTACGATTTCGAATATTTCAACAACCGGTTTGCGTTTTTCTTACTCCGGAAGTGGCGTAAGTACGATTAAGTGGAAAATCCTTTCTGGCACGAATACAGTAGCGAGCGGTACAACCGGTAATTTAAGCAGCAATAATGTAGACCTGGGATTTGCATCACTGGCACCTGGCAGCTACAAACTGAGCATTGAAGGCGCAAATTGTATTTCAGGGCAAAGTGAAAAAACTTTTACGATCCCTGTACCTGATCCTACCGCCTGTATTTCAGGACCAAACCTGGAAACGGTTACGAACATTACGCCAACCGGCCTGCGTTTTATTTTCAATGGATTGGGTGTTAATACCATTAAATGGAAAATCCTTTCCGGCGCGAATACCGTCGCAAACGGTACCACGCCAAATCTGACCAGCTCGAATGTTGACATTACATACGGAACGCTTGCCGCTGGAAATTACAAATTGTCTATAGAAGGCGGATCCTGTATTTCTTCTGCCAGCGAATTAAGCTTTACGGTTGCAGGCAGCGGCCCTCAGAACTGCGCATCCGGCCCGACTTTGACCGGCGTAACCAATGTTTCTACAACAGGTTTGACATTCACCTACTCTGGAAACGGCGTCAGCACAGTTAAATGGAAAATCTTATCTGGCATCAACTCAGTCGCCAGCGGCACTACCGGAACATTGACCGGCAACACAGGTAACCTGACTTTTGCATCGCTGGCAGCTGGTAGCTACAAACTGGTGATCGAAGGTGGAAACTGTACTTCGGCATCGAGCGAGCAAACATTTACGGTGACAACGGGTATTCCTAGCTGTATTTCCGGCCCGAACCTGGAATCTGTAACCAATGTGTCGGCAACCGGCCTGAGCTTTACATTCAACGGGTTGGGAGTTAGTACCATTAAATGGAAAATCCTTTCTGGCACAAACAATGTTGCCAGCGGTACCACCGGAAACCTGACCAGCGCGAATGTTGATATCACTTACTCTTCTCTCGCTTCGGGAAATTATAAACTGGTGATCGAAGGCGGTTCTTGTACTTCTTCAACCAGCGAATTAAGCTTCACGGTACCTGTTGTCGGTCCTCAGCCTTGCGCATCCGGCCCGACTTTGCAGAATGTGACCAATGTTTCTCAAACCGGTTTAACATTCAGTTTTGCAGGAAGCGGCGTTTCTAAAATCAATTGGAAAATTCTTTCAGGAGTAACAACCTCTGCGAGCGGCACTACCGGCACATTAACCGGCACTTCTGCTAATTTGACCTTTGCATCATTAGCTCCCGGCAGCTACAAATTGTCAATCGAAGGCGGCAACTGTACTTCGTCGACCAGTGAATTGAGCTTTACAGTTCCAACAGCTGGTCCACAGCCATGTACCCAAGGCCCGATTTTGAACACCGTAAGCAATGTTTCGGCAACTGGTCTGAACTTTACATTCAACGGAATTGGCGTAAGCACAATTAAGTGGAAAATCCTTTCGGGTGCCAATACGGTAGCCAACGGTACCACGGGAACATTGAGCAGTTCTTCTGTTAATTTGACTTTCGCTTCACTTGCATCCGGAAGTTATAAGCTGGTGATCGAAGGCGGCGCCTGTACTTCTGCGACCAGCGAGTTGAGCTTCACGGTTCCAACATCTGGCCCGCAGCCTTGTGCATCCGGCCCGACTTTGCAGAATGTTTCGAATGTTACGCCAACCGGTTTGACATTCAGCTTTACAGGAAGCGGCGTTTCTACCATTAAATGGAAAATCCTTTCAGGTGTAACAACCTCTGCCAGCGGCACTACCGGAACATTATCCGGAACAACTGCAAACCTGACATTTGCTTCTCTTGCGGAAGGCAACTACAAACTGGTGATCGAAGGCGGAAACTGTACTTCTTCCACCAGCGAATTGAGCTTCACAGTTGTGACGGGTATTCCGAGCTGTATCGCCGGCCCGAATCTTGAATCGATATCCAATGTAACAGCAACCGGCCTGCAATTTGTTTTTAACGGATTGGGTGTTAATACGATCAAGTGGAAAATTCTTTCAGGAACAACCACGGTTGCTACCAACACTACTGCCAACCTGACCAGCTCGGTAGTGAATATTTCTTATTCGACGCTTGCAGCAGGAAATTATAAACTGGTGATCGAAGGTGGTTCATGTACATCCGCCACAAGTGAGTTGAGTTTCACGGTTGCAACAACTGGTCCGCAGCCTTGCGCATCCGGCCCGACATTGCAGAACGTAACAAATGTTTCTCAAACAGGTTTGACATTCAGTTTTGCAGGAAGCGGCGTGAGCAAGATTAAATGGAAAATCCTTTCAGGTGCTACAACTTCTGCCAGCGGAACAACCGGCACATTGACGGGTACTTCTGCTAATCTGACTTTTGCGTCACTTGCAGCAGGCAGCTACAAATTGGTGATTCAAGGCAGCAACTGTACTTCTTCTACCAGTGAATTGACTTTCACCGTTCCAACTACAGGTCCACAACCCTGCACGTCCGGCCCGACTTTGAAAACGGTAACCAATGTTACTGCGACAGGTCTGCGGTTTACATTTGACGCAGTTGGCGTAACGAACATTAAATGGAAAATCCTTTCAGGTTCCACCACAGTTGCCAATGCCACTACGCCAACCCTGACCAGCTCGACCGTTGACATTACTTACGCAACGCTTGCGCCTGGTAATTATAAACTGGTGATCGAAGGCGGTGCCTGTACTTCCGGTACTACCGAGTTAGCGTTTACCTTAACAAATGGTTTGCCTCAGCCTTGCGCTTCTGCTCCAATCGTGCAGAGTGTTACCAATGTTACCACAACAAGTTTAACATTTGGTTATAGCGGAAGCGGGGTTACTTCTTTGAAGTGGAAAATCCTGTCGGGTATCACTACCGTGGCGAGCGGCACGACCGGCACATTATCTGGTAATACCGGAAACCTGACTTTCGATGCGCTTATCGCCGGGGAATACAAATTGGTAATCGAAGGCGGAAATTGTACTTCGGCTTCAAGCGAACTAAGGTTTGCGGTTGTGACCGGAATTCCAAAATGTATCTCAGGTCCAACCCTGGAATCTGTGTCGAATGTAACGTCTACCGGCCTGCGGTTTGTATTTAACGGATTGGGTGTTAGCACGATCAAATGGAAAATCGTTTCAGGTACAACCACCGTTGCTACCAACACAACTGCCGAGCTGACCAGCTCGACCGTGAACATTTCTTATTCGACGCTTGCAGCAGGCAGCTACAAACTGGTGATTGAAGGCAGTTCCTGTACTTCTTCAACCAGCGAGTTGAGCTTCACCGTAGCAGGCAGTGGCATCCAGCCTTGCGCATCCGGCCCGACATTGCAAAATGTTTCCAATGTTTCTCAAACAGGTTTGACGTTCACATTTGCAGGCAGCGGTGTAAGTACTATTAAATGGAAAATCCTTTCCGGCGCCACAACTTCGGCCAGCGGCACCACGGGAACATTGACGGGTACATCCGCTAATCTGACATTCGCATCTCTCTCGCCAGGAAGCTACAAGCTTGTACTGGAAGGTGGAAACTGTACGTCGGCAACCAGCGAACTCAGCTTTACGGTACCTACGCCGGGAACATCTCCTTGTGCAAAAGGCCCGAACCTGGTAGCATTGACAGACCCAACTTCAACCAGCCTAAAATTCCAGTTTGACGGAATTAATGTATCGGCGATCGACTGGAAGATCATGAAAGGAAGCACAATGATGCGTTCAAACCGTGTGGAACCACGCAGCAATACGCCACAGATCAGTTACACAGCATTGGCAGACGGCGATTATACTTTGCAGATCCAGGGTGGTAACTGTACCTCAGCGGTATCTTCAGCCAATTTTAAGCTGGGAGGCTCGCTGCCGATCTATGTCTCTAATTTCAAAGCTCAGGCGAGGGAAGGTAGTGTAGAACTAGCCTGGGAAGTGGTATCGGAGCAGGATGGAAAAGAATTCGAAGTTCTGCGTTACGACGACAAGGTGAAAAATGCAGAGACGCTCGGCAAAGTTTCCCTGACTGACCAGCGTGTTGGCTGGTACAGCTTCACCGACGAGAAACCATTGCTGGGAATCAATTACTATCAGCTGAAACAAATTGATGTTGACGGAAGATTCGAGAAGAGCAAGGTGATTTCTGTAAATCCGGGCATCATTACCCACAGAGTTGCAGCACCAAACCCGGCTCAGGATTATGTTGATATCCAGTTCCACTCCCGCACAGCCGGTTTGTCAAATGTCAGCATTTACAACATTGCCGGCCTGAGAGTGAGTAGCTCGGAAATCCAGATCCACGAAGGTGCCAACTCGCACCGTCTGGATGTGAAGAGATTTGACATTGGCAGCTACATTATCAAAATCCAGCACGGCGGAGAGGTTTCGAAACTGCGGTTTATGAAAGTGAATTAAGATTCTTACTACTCTTCAAATGCAAGCTAAAAAGCCGCCCTCAAAAGGGGCGGCTTTTTTTATAGATCGCGTCCCTCAATTCCTGCCACTTTCTCCAAAGCCAGCGTCACACACTCGATCCGGTCCACATGCCCACGCTTGTTATCCGAATAAGCCTGCGCCACTGAGCGCATATAGGCCTCGCCCTCGCGGGTATTAAAAAACGGATCAAACCGCGCCAGCTCACTCCGCCATCCCGGGCCCACAATCTCCCGCGCTTTCCCAAACCGATCGAGCAACCGCTGCTTTATAGGCACGCGCCGCCGCACTACCAAACTTGTTTCCATGTGCATAATGTGTAATTTGCGTTTACCAGTTTTTGTTGAGTAAAGATAATTCAGAATTTCTGAAATAATACAAAAATATTGAAATTAATTTAATGGCTGATAAATTTGCTGTGAATGATGCGTTCATTCGTATCTATAACTCATTAGTCGAAAGTAAGGCGATTAAAAGCAAAGGTGCACTTGCTGAAATGATGGGAATTAAACCTTCTACATTGTCAGAAATTGTCGCTAAAAGGCAGGGAATAACAGTCGAGTTTATCCAAACATTCTGCCAGGTTTTTCCAAATGTTACGCCAAATGATTTTTTTGATTTGAAAACAGCTGATCGGAGTGACGCAATTATTGAGCTACAAGCAGAAGTGATAAGGCTGCAGGGTGAATTGCTTGCGATGAAGAGGAATGAAAATATTTGAGTAATTGTGAAAGCTTAAGAACAATTTGACAAAAGGTCGCAAATTTGCGACCTTTATTTTTTTACTCGCACACTATATTTTATGAATGCTAAACAGTTGATCAGACTGCTTGAAGAAAATGGTTGGGAAGAAGTGAGAAGTAGGGGAAGTCATAAGATTTTCAAGCACCCGGGCAGAGCCGAAACCATTCCGGTAGCATTTCACGGAAGTAAGGATATTCCGGTTAGAACGCTCAACAAGATTTTAAAGATGTCTGGTCTTAAATAATTTACTATTATGAAATTGACTGTCATAGTTGAAAAGAGCGGTGACGAACTCTGGGGACGCATTGAGAATGTGCCCGACTATCTCCCGGTCACTGCCGGAAAGGATTTGGAAGAAATCGAAAGTCATTTAAAAGAATTGTTAGATGACTACATTCATCATGAAGGAAGTGCTTTTGATGATTGGAAGAATCTGGAAGTTAACAAGTTGGCCTTCGATTATGTCTACGATTTAAGCGCCTTTTTCGAAGTTTTCGACGATGTTAAAGTCGGTGCAATCGCCAAACGTGCTGGCATGAATCCGTCTCTGGTAAGGCACTACGTAGCCGGGACCAAATTTCCCTCCGAGCAGCAAGCTAAAAGACTGGAAGATGCGATCCATGAGCTAGGGAAGAAGCTGCGGGAGGTGGTTTTGGCCTGAATCAATAATAAGTTTCCGGATCAAACAACTCCGTCAACAATTCCGGATTCCGTACGCAGAGGTGAATGTGATCATGCTCGCGGAAAGCGCTGCCAGGGTAGACGGGGAAACCTTCCTGGAATGGCGCGCGGACGGTATCATAGACAGTATTTGATTCAAAAACATGCGCGAGAGAGATTGCATTTTCAATGACTATCTTATCCAGATACCTAAGGATCATATCAGCTGGATTGCCTTTGCCTTTTGAATGGGATTTGTTGACAGGCGTCGCCACATTCATTTTCTGCCACTCCTTCAATAGATAGTTGTAAGACAACCTGAGCAGGTCTTTGGCGAAAGAATTGGAAAGGTCAAAGCATTGTCCGAGCGTAATTTTCGCCCCAATCACTGCGGCATCGTCGCCATGGATCTCAGTTGCCCATTGCTGCGCTCTCAGGAAATCATTTTCCCAAAAGTAGACACCCGCGCCGAGCCAGTCATATTTATTAACGCTATGCTCGAATTTTACAGCGCCGCTCAAAATTTGCTTTTTAACTTCTTTATTACAGCCATGAAAGCCGTAGACAGTGACGTCGCAGTAGTGGAAAGGATGCATGTACTAGTGTGTGTAAAATTCAAAGAAAGTCAAAGTATCGACTCAGGCTTTTTAAAGTTGTCTGGAATACCACCGCGATACTGTTCAGCTATTTCGCCATTTTCGTCCAGATAGCCGATCTCTTGCAAATGTTTTTTGGCCACGGCAGCTGGATCAGGCGAATTCTCCATATCTCTTACGCGCTGATCAACATAAGCCCTCACTTTATCAACTAATTCCTGAGTCATAATTTCTAGTGTTTGTCGGAATAAACCGGTGTATAGAAAGCCAAATGTCTGGGAAATTATTTAAACAAACAATCCGACCCAAATCACTCCGGCCGCAGCGCCTTTTCATTCCACCACTCTGCCCAAACCCGGTCACTATTCAAATCCACTTTTTGGCCGATGAGTGGCGTAACCAGCGGCATTCCTTGTTTTTTCGCTTCGATTTCGGCGCGTTGGATGGGTTCGTTCCAATCGTGGAGGGCGAGGGAGAATTTGGCCCAGTGGACAGGCATAAGTTTGCTGGCTTTTAGGTCTTTGGCAGCGGTGACGGTTTCTTCGGGCATCATGTGGATGTACTTCCAGGCTTCGTTGTACTGTCCGCATTCCAGCAAAGCCAGGTCAAAAGGACCGAATTTTTCGCCGATCTTTTTGAAATGCTGATCATAACCCGAATCGCCGCCGACAAAGATTTTCTTGCTCGGAGTTTGCAAGACAAAGGAAACCCAAAGCGCCTTGTTGCGGCTTAATCCACGGCCCGAAAAATGTCTTCCTGGTGTAACATTAACCTTAAATCCGCTCCCCAGATCCACCGCTTCATTCCAATCCTTTTCTTCCAAAACCGAAACATCGTAACCCCAACGTTCGAAATGCTCGCCGGTACCCAGGCCGGTGATCACTTTCCCGACTTTTGATTTCAGTTTAATGATCGTTTCATAATCCAAATGATCATAATGATCGTGGGAAATCAATAGATAATCGATCTTGGGAAATTCTTCGACTTTATAAATGTCTGTGCCTTTGAAACTTGGCGTCGTAAAGCTAAGCGGCGAGGCGCTGCCGCTGAAAACCGGGTCCACCAGAAAAGTCTTGCCATCAATTTGCATGAAGTAAGAAGAGTGGCCGAACCACACCAGCACGTCTTCGTCTGGATTTAAGTGCAGCAAATCCGTTTTCTGCGACGGTATCAGCGCGCTGGGAATGTTGTATTTGCTTTTGCCAAAGAAAAACTTGGTGATAACCTTCAAATAACTGGACCCTTCGGTCAAATCGGGCGTGTTACTTTCATTCTGAAACTGCCCGTCGCGGTAGTTGGGCGACTGTTTTATCCGTTCCAGGCGGGCGCCGGAAGGTTGTTTTCCAAATTGTGGCTGCTGCATAAATACAATGACGGCAACGACGAGCACTGCCAGAATTATGAGGAATATCATGAAGATTTTTTTAAGAAGTTTCATCGGGTTGCGAAAGAGCAATTTGCACGGAAGGTAAAAAGTTTTACGCACGCCAACCAGTTTCTTCCGTATTTTTGGTCACCATACTTGATCTTATTTACCGGTTATGAAAATACGTTTTCTACTTTCTTGCCTGCTCATTTTCACCGCGCTTATTTCGTATTCCCAGAATGTAACTCCGGCCGACACCGGTTTTGTTCGGAGCAACTACAAAAAGACGGAAGTTTACATTACCATGCGCGACGGTGTGAAGCTTTTTACGGCCATCTATTCACCCAAAGATTCCTCCCAAACCTACCCGATTTTAATGCAGCGCACGCCGTATTCTGTGCGGCCGTATGGTGCCAACAGTTACCGGCGAAGCCTGGGGCCAAATCAGTACCTGATGCGAGAAAAGTACATTTTTGTATACCAGGACGCCCGCGGCAGATATAAAAGTGAGGGTAACTTTCGCGAAATGACACCGGCAATTGACAATAAGAAAACCAAAAAAGACGTCGATGAGTCCAGCGATACATTTGATACCATCGAGTGGCTCTTGAAAAACACCAAAAACAATGGTAAGGTAGGCCAAACCGGCATTTCGTTTCCGGGCTATTATTCTTCTGCTGCACTGCCAGACGCCCATCCCGCGCTGGTGGCAGTTTCGCCGCAAGCGCCTATGTCTGATGAGTTTATTGGCGACGATTGCTACCACAATGGTGCGTTTTTCCTGATGGATAACTTCGGTTTTTACAGCGGTTTCGATGGGCCGAAAAGTGCAGACGGACAGAATTATAAAAGTCACTTCAATGCAGAATTCAGCGATGCCTATCAATATTTTCTCGATTTCGGCCCGCTGAAAAGAGCCAATGCTGCTCCCTACTTTGCGGATGCCAATAGCATCTGGCGGCAAACTACTGCGCATCCGGTTTATGACGAATTCTGGCAATCGAGGAACATAAAAAACCATTTGAAAAACATTAAACCGGCGGTTTTGATCGTCGGCGGGTGGTTTGATGCGGAGGATTTGTATGGTGCTTTGAAAACCTATGCGGCCATTGAAAAACAGTCGCCAGGGAATAATAACCGGCTTGTGATGGGGCCGTGGACGCATGGCGGCTGGGCGGCGCCGAGTTGGAAATCTTTTGCGCAATATCAGTTTGTGGACAATGTGAATAGGTACTTCCAGGAGGAGATCGAGACGAAATTTTTTAATTTTTATTTAAAAGGAAAAGGCAGCTTTGAACAGCCGGAAGTGACTGTTTTTGAGACCGGTACAAATCAGTGGAAGAACTACGACGTATGGCCTCCGAAGAACAGCCAGCCTACTGCATACTATCTTGGTGAAAAAGGGAAATTGACGACCGCCAAACCTACTGCCGCCAAAAGTGCGACGGCGTATGAAAGTGATCCCGCAAAGCCGGTACCTTATACCAATGTAATCAGTGGCCACCGGAATAACGAGTATATGGCAGAAGATCAGCGGTTTGCATCGCGGCGGCCAGATGTTCTGAGTTTTCAATCCGATTCTTTGACAGAAGATTTAACATTAACCGGTGAAATTGTGGCGAACCTGATGGTTTCCATGACCGGCTCGGATGCGGATTTTATTGTGAAAGTAATCGATGTTTGGCCGGCGAATACAACCGTGCTGGGAGCGAAAGAGGGTGACAGACCAGTACAAATGGCTGGTTATCAGCAAATGGTGCGGGCCGAAGTGCTGCGTGGGAAGTTCCGGAACAACTTTTCAAAGCCTGAACCTTTTACCAAAGACAAAGTCGAAAAAGTGACTTTGAAACTCAACGAAATTGCCCATACATTCAAAAAAGGGCATAAAGTGATGGTGCAGGTGCAGAGCAGCTGGTTCCCGCTGGTGGACCGGAATCCGCAGAAGTTTGTTAATATCTTTGAAGCGAGTGAGGCCGATTTCCAAAAAGCGAAAATTACGATTCACCACGATTCGGCAAATAGTAGTAACATAATGTTGCCGGTGCTGAAATAGCGCCGGATTTATCCTAACCCTTTTTATTTTAATGAAAAACCTGTTTGGGAAGTTTTCCCTTTACCTGCTTGTTGCGGTATTTTCGGCCGCGGTATCTCCAACTTTTGCGCAAAAATTTCGTGTACTCGCGATGGCTGAGCCGGGCGGTCACCACATTGCCTACTCCAAAGTAGCGCGCGTCTGGCTGGATTCTCTTGCTGCAAAAAATGATTTTGCGATCGATTATATCGAAAACACTGATCCGATCAATGATGCTTATTTATCTAATTATCAGCTGATTATCCAGCTGGATTATGTTCCCTACGCCTGGAAGCCCGAGGCCGTTTCGGCATTTGAGAAATACATCAAGGAAGGCAAAGGCGGCTGGATCGGATTTCACCACGCAACATTGCTGGGCGAGTTTGATGGTTATAAAATCTGGCCCTGGTTTTCGGATTTCATGGGCGGCATCCGCTACAAAAACTACATTGCCGACTTCGCCGCTGCGACCGTGAAAGTGGAGAACAAAAAGCATCCGGTAATGAAAGGTATCCCCGCATCTTTTCCGGTGAAAAAAGAGGAATGGTACATTTACGACAAAAGTCCGCGACCGAATGTGGAGGTACTTGCCAGCGTCGATGAATCGACTTACTCGCCTGACTCGAAGATCAAAATGGGCGATCACCCGGTGATCTGGTCGAACCCGAAGGTGAAGGCGAGAAATGTCTATATTTTCATGGGACATTCGCCGGTTTTGTTTGAAAGCGCTGATTATAAGCGGCTTTTTACGAACGCGATTTTCTGGGCTGCAAAAAAGTAACGCATGAGGATTTTACAAACAATACTTGTGCTGTTTCTGGTGATTGCGTCTCATTATGAGGGTTTTGCTCAAAAGAAAAAAATGACGAAAGTGCCTTCAAGCAAATCGTTCTATCAAACAAAGCTCGAAGATGAAGACGCGACTTACTTCACTTCAGAAAATTTCAAGATCACAAACGACGGCAAGACCGACGTCTCCGACGAGTTCCAGCGGGCGATCAATGAGGTGAAAACCAACTTCAACTTCGGCATCGTTTTCATTCCCGAGGGTAGTTACAAAATCTCTAAAACTATCTACATTCCGACGGCCGTGCGGGTGATCGGATATGGTAAAAACCGCCCGGTTTTTGTCCTGGCAGACAATGCGCCAGGTTTTCAGCAAGCCTATCCTGATGATAAAGGCCAGGCAAAATACATGTTTTGGTTCACATCGTCGATCCCGAAAGAAGGCCAGCCGATCCCCGACGCCGGCGCGAGCACATTTTACAGCGCCATGTCGAATGTGGATATCCGTATCGGCTTAGGAAATCCCTCGGCGGTAGCATTGCGGACGCATTTTGCACAGCACAGTTTCACTTCGCATATCGACATTCATATTGGCAGCGGCAAGGCGGGGATGTTTGATGTGGGAAATGAAATGGAGGACGTGCGATTTTTTGGCGGCGATTATGGGATTTATACTTTCAAGCCCTCGCCTGGCTGGCAGTTTACGATGGTTGATACGTATTTCGAAGGTCAGCGGAAAGCGGCCATAAAGTCCCAGGAAGCGGGGCTGACGATCATCCGGATGTCGGTAAAAAATGTCCCTACTGTGCTGGAAACCAACCCCGATCATTATGAAAAGCTTTTCATGGAAGATTGCCGGCTGGAAAAAATCACGGGGCCGGCATTTGTGATCAGTAACCCGGATAATGCTTACACGCAGGTTTCGCTGAGAAATGTTTTTTGCAACGATGTTCCGGTTTTGGTCAATTTCCGGGGAAGTGATAAGAAGATCGCGTCGCCTGCAAAGATGTTCTGGGTGCGATCGCTGGATCATGGATTGAAAGTCGGCAACCCACTGACGGACAGTGTAAAAACAAAACATTCAACCGAGCACAAAATTGAAGTGTCGGAAATAATACCACCTCAGCTTCAAAAAGATATCCCGGATTTCCCGGCAGCCGAATCCTGGAAAAACCTGAAAAAACTGGGCGCAAAAGGCGATGGCGTCACCGACGATACAAAGGCAATTCAGGACGCGATCAACCAATATGAAACGATTTATGTGCCGCAAGGCTGGTATAAGGTTTCGGAAACGATTAAAATGAAGCCTAAAACGCGGCTGATTGGCTTGAATCCTGTTTCTACACAAATCATCATCCAGGATAATACGGAAGCATTCGGCAGTTTTGGCCCGCCTAAGCCGGTTTTGGAATCTTCGGAAGGCGGTGAAAATGTGCTGACAGGTATTGGTATTTCAACGGCTGCCAGTAACAATCGGGCGGTAGGCTTGAAGTGGATGGCGGGTGCAAAATCCTATGTGAATGATGTAAAATTCCTTGGCGGGCACGGTAACATTGCGCGGAAGCGGCAAGGCCAGGAAACATTGGCCAATGCTGAACATGTTGGAAATGAATCACTTTGGGATTCGCAATATTGGAGTTTGTGGGTGACTAATGGCGGTGGCGGTACATTTAAGAACATTTGGTCGGCCAATACTTTTGCGACTTCGGGCGCCTATATTTCCAATACTTCCACGCCGGGCCGGATTTATGAAATGTCGATCGAGCATCATGTCCGCAACGAAATCCGGTTCAAGCATGTAGCAAACTGGAAAGTGTATGCTTTGCAGCTGGAAGAGGAAAGTAAGGAAAGCGCTAATTGTCAGCCGGTTGAACTCGAAAATTGCCGCGATATGACTTTCGCCAACTTGTATATGTTCCGTGTGATCCGGGTGAAAACACCTTATCCGCAGTCCATCCGCTCGTGGGGAAATAACATCATTGAATTTTTGAATGTACATAACTATGCGCAGACAAAATACCCTTCTACGGTCCTGATTTATGACATTCAACAGAATTTTGAGATCCGTCCCTGGGAATTTCAGCGGCTTGTGCTCAATATGGAAAAGTATTGGCGGATGATGCCGCCGCTCTCGGCTATGACACACTGGTTCGGCGGCTTCGATTTTGCGGATGGTATCTGCCGGGATAGCAAGGGAAATGTATATTTCAGCGAGTCGGGCATGAAAAGAATTTACAAAGTGGATGGTAACTCCATGCGGATCAGCCTGGTAGCCGATTTTCCGTGGGAGCCGCTTTCGCTGGCTTGTGATACGAAGGATAATTTGCTGGTCGTTTTCAAATATGTGCCGCGGGCTGGTTATCTGAAAAATGGACAGCCGGAAACATTTCCAAACCCGCCGGATGCGGCTGGTACCTCTTTCAGTGGCTGGGGAAATAACGGTTTTGGAACTTTGGTTTACGCTATGAACCCCGACCAGCCAGAAGAAACCATGCATTTGCTGGAAAAAATGCCGGTTGAAAAATTAGCGAACATTCAAAAAACATTAAATCCTTCCAACCGGAGACGTGATTCGGGCGATTTTACAAAAGTTAGTACCAACAATTTCACGGAATGCTGGGTAGCGCCCGACGGCGTGACGGTTGTACCGGTGGTTTATGATCTGGCGCGCTCGAATGCGTTGGTGGAAGGTTTTCCGGGAAAAGTCATGTACGCGACGGATGAATATTTGAAGCGGACTTACCGGTTTAATGTTGGTTCAAAAGGACATTTGATTGATCCTCAGATTTTTGCAGAGAAAGGAGAATTTAGTTCTGCCGTAGATAGCCAGGGAAATGTGTATATCGCCGACGGGCAGATTTATGTGTATGACAAAACCGGAAAAGAGATCAATGTCATCGAGGTTCCCGAGCGGCCGACGACGATCGTAATTGGCGGAAAGGAAAATAATATGCTTTATGTGACGACGCGAAATGGTTTTTACGCAAAAAAACTTTCCGGGTTATAAATCCGGAAAGTTTGAATGTTAAGATCGAGACTGGCTTATTTGATTCCTTTTCGTTTTTTGTACTCTTGGTACCGCTCATTATATTCCTTTAATTCAGCCTCTTTAAAGCTTTTTTCATAACGTTCCGGCAGTTTCAGGCGCTCCTGCATTTCCAGTTTATCCGAAAGTTCCACCAGCGTATTGCCGCCTTTTTTATCTTTTTCCAGATCAAATGCATCGTACAAATCACCATTGACGGTGAATGCTTTGAAGAATAATTTGTCCTGATCGATCGTGATCGCCTGGTAAAGCTGCGTATTCGAAGCGGCCCGGTCCATCCAGTTTTGTAAACCAATATCATACATTTTCGGCCCGCTCACGGATACAACATATATCGGCCCATCCGGTTTTTTGCGGCTTTGACCAACCGGCATGTTGATGCCGCGGCCGTAAGTATGGTCGTGGCCTTGCAACACAATGTCAACCTTGTGCTTTTTATAAAGCGGCTCCATTTTCTCCCGCCACTCATCATTGTCGCGGCCTTGTTTCGTGGAATAAATAGGGTGGTGGTGCACTACCACGAGCCAGCGGCCGGGATTATTGGACGCTACTTTTTCAAACCATTCGGCTTGCATGCTCCGGGTGCCCCGGTTTGAAGTGGCTTCTTCTGAATTCAGAAAAATGAATCTTGATCCTTGGTAATCAATGTAGTAGGTGGTTTCCAGTAAATCTTCCGGGCCATTTTCGGGCAATGCAAATTGCGGGCGCCAATGTTTGGAAACATGCTCTTTCAAGCCGTCACGATAGTATTCGTGATTACCGGGCGTCGGCAGGTTAGGGATCATTCCATTCACCCAGCCACCCGCTTCAAACCATTCGCCCCACTCGTAATCGGTGTTTGAGCGGTTGATCAAATCGCCCGCATGGATGAAAAAATTCGCTTTCGGCAATGCTGAATAGGCGCCGCGGATCGTGCGCGACCAGAGTGAGCGAATATCATTTTGCGCATCCCCGAAATAGAGAAAAGAAATCGGCGCCGACTTGTCGGATGCCGTTTTGAAATGAAACCATTCACTCCACTGCGTCCCGTTGCCGACGCGGTAAACATATTGCGTCGCCGGTTTGAGGTCTGTAAAATTCACTTCATGGTAAACGACATTGCGGCCTTCCAGCAAAATAGGCTGGCTTTTAGCATTGATTATCTTGGCATTCGGCACAAAATCAGGCGAGGGGTCGGCTTCATGAATTGCAGCGACAGCGGATTTCACAGTCGAATCTGTACGCCAGTTGACGGCCTGCGTAGTAGCAGGATCTCCTTTATAACCCAAAATAACCCGATCAGGAAATGCCGAGGCGGGGTAACTTTTATTTGATTGAGCGAAAGAAATGGAAGAAATAAAAATGGCGGCTATCGCAAAGCCGAAATATCGCCGGAAAAGTGAGTACATCGTAATCTTGTGAAATTTGGAACAATGATAATACCTCTTTCCCCAAGAATCCGGCTATTGGTTATTTAGTTTGTGTTAATAATTGGGTGGGTTTACCTTTACATATAGAACCAATGCTCCCGTGCTGAAGAAATCGCTCCTAATTACCCCGCCGTTTACGCAACTGAATACGCCTTATCCTGCGACAGCTTACCTGAAAGGGTTTCTGAATACGCTGGGGAGGGAGTCTTATCAAGCGGATCTGGGGATTGAGGTGATTTTGGAATTGTTCTGTGCGACGGGATTGCGGCGGCTTTTTGCCGAATTAGAAGCGTCGGATATTGAGCTGACAGAGAACAGTTTCCGGATTTATTCTTTGCGGGACGATTATGTTTCTACTATTGATCCGGTGATCCGGTTTTTGAAAAACAGGAACCCGACATTAGCTCACAGCATTTGCGACCGGAATTATTTGCCGGAAGCCAGCCGGTTTGCGCAGCTCGAAGATATGGATTGGGCATTCGGCACGATGGGGATCCATGATAAGGCGCGTCACCTGGCGACGCTCTATCTGGAAGATCTGGGCGATCTGATCCAGGAAGCGATTGACCCGCATTTTGGTTTCAGTCGGTATGCAGAGCGGCTGGGCAGGTCTGCTACCAGTTTTGATGAAATGGAGGAGGCGCTGGAAATGCCGGATACGCTGCTGACGCAGATATTGACCCATGTTTTGGAACGAAAGATCCGCATTTCACAACCTGATTTAGTTTGTATTTCAGTACCATTTCCGGGAAATTTATACGGTGGTTTTAAGTGCGGGCAGTACATTAAGCGACATTATCCGCATATCAAAATCGTCATGGGAGGCGGTTTTGCCAATACAGAACTTCGCTCCCTGCGCGAGCCGCGGGTTTTCAATTACATTGATTTTGTGTGTCTGGACGACGGTGAGGCTCCCCTAATGTCCCTGTTGGAACATTTGGATGGAGAGCGTGCGCTGGCCCAGATGAAGCGGGTGTATTCACTCGTCGATGGCCAGGTTGTTTACCACAATGGTGCGAAGGAGAAAGATGTGCCTCAGCGGGATACCGGCACGCCGGATTACAGCGATTTGCCCCTGCATGATTATTTGTCGGTAATAGAAATCGTAAATCCCATGCACCGGCTTTGGAGCGACGGGCGGTGGAATAAACTAACATTGGCCCACGGTTGCTACTGGGGAAAGTGCTCATTCTGTGACATTTCACTTGATTATATCCGTCGCTACGAGCCGATGACGGCGGCATTGTTGTGCGACCGGATTGAAGAAATCATCCAGCAGACGCAGCAAAACGGGTTTCATTTTGTAGATGAAGCTGCGCCGCCAGCATTGTTGAGAGATTTGGCGCTGGAAATTATCCGGCGGAAGTTGACAGTTGTGTGGTGGACGAACATTCGTTTCGAAAAAAACTTCACACACGATCTCTGCCTGCTTCTCAAAGCCTCGGGCTGCATTGCGATTTCAGGTGGACTCGAAGTAGCCTCAGATCGACTGCTTGAGAAAATGAAAAAGGGTGTCACGGTTGCTCAGGTTGCGCGGGTAGCGGATGGTTTTACACAGGCCGGCATTATGGTACACGCGTATCTGATGTACGGGTTCCCAACGCAGACCGCGCAGGAAACGATCGATTCGCTGGAAATGGTGCGGCAATTGTTTCAGGCGGGGATTGTGCAATCGGGTTTCTGGCACCGGTTCGCGATGACAGCGCATAGTCCGGTTGGGTTGTATCCGGAAGAATTTGATGTGATGCGGCTCGGGCCCGACACCGGTACATTTGCCAATAATGATCTGGAACACAACGACCCGCTCGGTGCCGATCACGACCGTTTTGCCGAAGGTTTGAGAAAGTCTTTATTTAATTATATGCACGGCGTCTGCCTGGATTTTCCACATTCGCGCTGGTTTGATTTCAAAGTGCCTGCGACTTCAATTTCACCGAATTACATTGAAAAAAACATCAGCGAGCTGCCTGATCTGAATAACAGACCTAATGCAATTATCGTCTGGCTGGGCAGTCTGCCGGAAATGTCCGTCTTTGAAGAAAAAAGAGGAAAGCGGACGGTTGAGATAGCCGAGCTGGTTTTCTTCAATAAAAAGAAAGAGTGGGCAATTGAAACAGATATCGCAACCGGCGAGTGGCTTTTGGAGGTTTTTCCAAAGTTATTAATCCAAAATGCGGAGCCTTATGCCTTTGAGCAATTTAAAAATGACTTCGAAGCTGCCGGCCTGGGAAGTTTCGAAGCTTTCAGCAAGACTCCTGCCTGGAAAAATTTAAAAGAAAACAGCCTGTTAATCCTCTGATTTCCTCTTTATCCGTCGGCTGAAGCCGGCGGCAAATGAGGGGCTGGTTTTTTTTTGTTGCCGTTGGCTTAAGCCAACGGTAAAGGAAGAAGATTGAAAGATTTTAGATTGTCATCAAAAGTGGTGAAAGTAGCGGGGTATCCGATTTCGATGCGGCCGATTTGCTTGTCCAGATTTAATGCTGTCACTGGTCGGATGGTAGCCATTTCAATAGCTTCCTGCAAGGGAATTCCTACAACTTGGACCGCATTGCGGACTGCGTCGCCGAGTGAAATGGTTGCTCCCGCGAGGTTTCCGTCCGAGTTGGTGTAGCGTCCGTCTTTTAATGTGGCGTCGAATTCTCCCCATTTAAATTCGGTTACTTTTTGTCCCAAAAACAAGGCGTCGGAAATCAGGAAAAGCTTGTCTTTCTTGATCTTATATGCTACGCTGGCTGCTGCAAAATCGCAATGTACGCCGTCGATGATGATTGGCGCGTAGACATTGGGCGAGTCAAATGTAGCGCCGACCAGGCCTGGCTGGCGGTGGCCGAATGCTGACATGGCATTGTATAAATGGGTGACCAGGTTGATTCCTTGTGAAAAAGCCTTTGCCGCTTCGTCATAAGTCGCATTGGAATGTCCGGCCGAGACGGTGATACCGGAGTCGAGCAGCATTTGGATCTGATCTTCGGTAAACATTTCCGGCGCGATCGTGATGAGTTTGATCACGTCTTTGCCATACCGGATGATTTCTTCCAGCTCCGAATTCGTTGGTTTTCGAACAAAAGCAGTTAAATGTGCGCCGCGTTTGATCGGGTTCAGAAACGGACCTTCGAGGTGCATGCCGGGTACACCGGCTTTGGGATTTTTGGCAATGTAATTTTTGGTTGCCTCGATGCCTTTCAGAATGTTTTCGTGTGGCGAGGTGATCAGGGTAGGAAGTACGTAAGCCGTGCCGGTGTTGACGCTGGCCTGGTAAATGTCGTCGATGGCTTCTTCGTCAGCTCTTTCTGTGAAATAATATTTTTCGCCACCATTGATATGGGCATCAAAAAAACCGGGTGCGAGGTTGGCAACTTTCGTCGTGCCTGCATCCGGTTCCGCGTATTCCATGCCGGCGATTTTCCCGTCCAGGATTTGAATCCGTTGATTTTTAAGAACTTCCTTTCCTGTGTAAACCCTTTCGGCAAACAATTGAACTGACATATAACAAGTGCGATTTTGACCCGCACCAAGAAACGAAAAATGCGCAGCGGTTCAAAATGCTATTTGATAATAATGTCAAATTTCGTGAGCAGACCGGCGAGGTCAGAAGAAAGGAATTTGGCTTTTCGAATGTTGTTGGCAGTCGGGTCGATCGTGAAATTTTTGCTGGTCGAAAAGTCGACGCCAGCCAGATTTGTATTTTCAAAAACCGCGTCCCAAAAGTCGCAGTTGTGAAGCTTGCATTTGGAAAGATCTGCATTATTGAAGTCCGCGCCGTGAATTTTGCAGTTGCTGAATATGGATTTATTGAGCTTCTTTTTCTCAAAGATCGCATAATCCAGAATGCAGTTTTCAAATCTGGCGGCAAAGGCAAAATCTTTGCTTTCTGTAAAATTGATACCGGTCAGCTTGCAATTCAGGAATGTAATGTCTGAGAATTTGGTATTCTTGACGGACGCATTGCTGAGGTTACAATCTTCAAAAATACAATCGATCAGATCAATACCCGACAAATTGCCGAAAGTGCATTGCACAAAACTCACTTGCTCGAAATACGTTTCAGGCAAATTTTCTGCGCTGAAATCTTTATTTCTGATTACTTCCGAATTCCCTGTTTTGAACATGCCTTACCTGGCGACTGGATTTAAATAAATTGCTGGATCACCGATTTCAGCTGCTCGGCTTGCACCACGCCGGATTGCCGCCACATGGTTTTTCCCTGCTTAAAAACGATCAGCGTCGGCACACCCTGAATGCGGTAAGCACTGGCAGCTGACTGGTTTTTATCAACATCTACTTTAATGATCGTCGCGGTGTCGCCCAGGTCTGCTTTCACCTTTTCGAGGATCGGCGCCATCATTTTACAAGGGCCGCACCATTCTGCCGAAAAATCTACCAAAACCGGTTTGTCACTATTAATCAATTCTGAGAACGTAGCCATAATTTTTGAATAGTTATGTGAATATAGAACTGCTCTCGGGTAAAGATCGTGCCAATAATTCACAAAAAACTAAACATTACCCCCACTTGGAGCGCAGGAATTTCCCGAACCTTTTCTCGATGAATTCGTAGGTGAAATGGGAGTAGCAGATGGTCAATGTGATAGAGGAAACCAGCGAAATAGCGATCATCCACTCGGTAGGCGGGGATTTGAGCAGACGAAAAAGGATCACATTTACGAAAATAAGGACAATCGCGTGGTTGAGGTAAATGGAGTAGGAGATGCGTCCGAGATATTGAAACGGTGCGCTGGAAAGCATTTTTGAAACAAAACCCGTAGAGCTGGCGAAAATCGTGATACCGATGGCGAAAAGCGGCGGGAAAATCAGTTTCCACAAATTCAGCTCCCAATGATGTACCGCATACATGGCCAGTACGAGCGTCAGCAAAAACGGAATTTCGAAGGAAGAAAGTTGAAATGTTCTTTTGCTTAAAAATAAATGGGTAAGTATGCCTAGGCAGAAACAAAGCAGCCCACGCACAAAACCGTAGTCGTAAGCAAGCAGGTATTCGCCCCTTGATACAATGAAAAACCCTGAAATGATCATGATCACAACAAATGTCAAGTATTTCATTTTGGGCAAAAGCAAGATCACCAATCCGAAAACTACATAGGATACCATTTCGGCGGAAATGGACCACGACGGATAATTGTTGGCGACCCAGGCACCGAAAACGGGCGTGGAGCCCATGAAAGTGATGGTGTCGAAGGTTGTGAGAAGGTAATATTCCATCCCGAGGCTGCCGACGTTTTTCATCGGACTTTGTTCGCCGAGGAGGTTGGCGATTACGAAGACGATTTCGGTAAAAAATAAAAGCGGGTAGAGCCGGATGAAACGTTTTTTAAGGAAAGTCAGAAAATCGCCTGTGCTATTGATCCGGTTCACATAGTTTAACGCAATCACAAAGCCACTTAAAACAAAGAAAAAATCAACAAAAAGGCTGGAATTAATAACGAAGAAATTGTTGTAAAGCGGCGAGCTTTTAAAAGCATTATGATGGTGCGCAATGACCAGCACTGAAAAAATTCCCCTTAACCCATCCAGTTGTTCTACTCGGTCTTTCATGCGTTTGGTGGCAACCAGGCTGCATTTTTTAGCCAATGCAAGGGTCGCCGGAATGGGCGGGATTAAGTAGTTACTGGTTTGAGGGATCGTACGACGGGACTTGGTTTGTAGCTATCCAGGTATCGTATCCCCAAAAAGCGGATCATGACGCAGTAAGGAAACCAGAATGCAATGTCGTAAGGTCGGCCGCCGGTAGCGAGCAGTACCATCATGGAAAGGAAAAAGAAGGCCAGAAAGCTGGCAAGCGGGTTGGTATTTCTACGTACTTCCCGGATCGAGAAAACGAGCAGGAAAAAGTTGAAACCGGCAAAAAACAGAAACCCGAAAACTCCGTGGCTTACCCAGGCTTCCAGTAAAGGCACGTCGAGGTAGTCGCTTTTGTAGCCGCGACCCAGGAAAACATCCCAGGAAAATAGCGTCTCCATAAACTCTCCAAAACCACTCACACGCCCCATCGCCGAGTAATCGACGTCAGCAGTATCGGACAATTTTACACCCGTGGAGGTAAAGACAACGTCCATAATCCTCGCCTCGAAAACATCCCAGTAGTTGAGCAGCAAGCCCCAGATATCGCCATATCTCGACAGGAAATAATTGATAGCGACAAGCACGATAATGATAAAGATCATATTTCTGAACTTGAAAGCATTACTTACTGCGGATGCCAGATCGGAAAATTTGAACCGGAAAATAAAATAGGCCGTCGCTGCAATGCCAAGACCCAGGTAACTGGATTTGGCAAGGGAAATTACCACAACCCCCAGACCGAAAAGAATTGAGAAAAAGAGGAAGAGCCTTGTAAAAAGACCTTTTGTGGTACCCAGCATCATAATAGCTGATAAAAGGCACATGACACCATTTCGTGCGGTAATGTGTGGGTTTCCCCCGGGCTGCGCACCTTCATTGGCAAAGCTCACCGCCGCCCGCATACCCGGCTGCCAGTTGGGGTCGGTAAGAAGCGAGTATACCAGTGTGATATTTGTAAAAAATGAAAAAAGGAAAAATACCATGATGAGGGTATCTTTCACATCATTCGGGACGTGCATCAGGAGAATGATAAAGCCGAATGTGAACACGTAGTTTCCAATATCCGCCACTGACTTTCCGGCGGCGTTCATGAAAAAGAAATAATATAATGTAAGCAGCAGAAAGCCTAATCCGAGGTTGAACAGGATCACATTAGGCATGTAAAGTCGCTTGAAAAGGTGCAGCGGCAGCATCAAAACCAGTGCAAGCGCAAAGAAAATGGCGGTAAAAACACTGTTTGCCGGCCCTACGCCCAATGTATCCCGAATAAAAAATATCATCGGGAATCCGTTGAACATCATTGCGATGCCGAGGGAATACCGGAGATAATTAAAATTTGTGACTACATTAAGTAAGCTCCAATTCATCTGGAAAGTCTGAAACTGATGTATTTAAGATCCAACCGCAGGACGAAATAGGCGATTTTCCGGATCCGGCACCAAAGATACTTCATTTTGTCAACTGCGGGGGAACTGTTCGGGGAAATGTACAATTTTTGCACCCTCGCATGCTCTTCGCTGCCCACCGAAGCGATCGTAGAAGACTTGGCATCGGCATGTACACGAAGCGCACCGGCCAGGCCGTCTATTTTTTTGGTCGTGACATTCTTGTGGGAAGTGAATCTTGTGATAAACTCGTAATCGAATGCAAACCGGAATGTATCGTCAAATGCGCCATACTGCTGCACGAGCGCACGTTTGAAAAACAAAGATTGGTTATGGATCTGCATGCCTTCCAATATCTGGCAGTCGAAGCTGTATGAAGTTGTTTTCAGGATTTCGGTCACTTCATCGTCAGTCGTGATCATGTACAAATCGCCGTACAGAATGTCTGCGGGCGTTTTGACGGCTGCCTCTCCAAAACGCAGGAATGTTCCCGGAAAATATACATCATCCGAATTTTGGAAGGTAATGTACTCTCCGGTCGCCCGCTCCAAACCCTTATTGATGGCATGCACCTGCCCGCGGTCTTTCTCAGAAACCCACCAGGCAAGATACTTTTCATACTTTTTGATCACCGCCACACTTTCATCGGTGGAGCCGCCATCGATCACCATGTATTCCAGATTCGGATAACCCTGGTTCAGGACGCTGATAATCGTTCTTTCGAGGTAAGCTGCCTGGTTGTAAGAGGGCGTGATGACCGTCAGTTTGGGATATTTGGAAGCGGTCGGAGAAGGATTGACATTTAATCCTGACAAGAAGGTGCGTAGCTCCCGGGTGTTTTTTTCAAGAAAGTGCATAGAATCGTAGTTCCGTTGAGTAATGTTTAAAACTGATCTATGAATTCGGTAAGCGACTTCAATTTTCCAGCAAGATTATTTCTTAAAATCCTGTTCTTCTTTATGTTAACCGCTTTTCCAAAGTTTGGTACATGTAAATCAGAGAGGGTTACGTGATTCTTTTTCAAAGACTCTCTGTATTGTTTGAACAAACCTTGAAATGCCTGGTTCTGCGAAAGCAACCCGGCATGATTTGACCAGACGGGATCAAAATAATCGAGTCCGGCAAAATCGACGGAAATCAATTTTTCATTTCCTGCTTTAAAACCTGCTGATTCAGATTTTAGTGGAACATTTAAAACCGAATGTAAGCCGTAATGCCAGCCGGAATTTCTGATAATGCTTGTTTCCGGGAGCCAGATTGGCAGGTAGTTAAGCCAGAGCTGGTCCAGGTTCATACCTTCGCAAAGATCGAATTTGGCGCGATCAACCGTTCTCTCGGCCCACCATTTCAGGACATTTATCGTCTTTTCACTTACTTTCAAAATCCAGCTGCCTGCGTGAAACATGCCGACATTCAGAATTCTTTTATCGTCGAGTAAATGTGACGGCGCGAGCGGCGAGGTAATGTTTGGTGTCAGGAAAAGATCTGATTTTGAATTCATTATCGAATCAAAATTGTCAAACAAAACTACCGTCGGCGCCAGGAATGTAATGTACTGGCTGTTGGTATGTTTTTGAAGTAGCGCCAGCGCAAACCACGGTCTACAAGCCGCCAGGAGTTCAAAACTGTTATAATCACTCTTCATTTGTGTCCAGTGCGGGATACCTGCGTCACTGATTTGCAGCACTTTAATGTTGACAGGTAATGTTGGCAGGGAAATCGGATCGACCCAGCAGAGATAAAAGACAGCCTCAGGCTGATATTTGGAAACGGATTCTGCCAGGGTAAGTGCGTGGGCCAGGTTTGTCCTGTTACAAACGGTGTAGATGATCTTCATGTGTGCTTATTCTGCTTCGGGCAATGTTTTGAAATAGGACAAAGATTGGATATTCGCCCGCGAAATGCCCGTGATAGCAAAAGGCAGATTTTTAGATTGGTCCAAGTTGTGAGCATTCTGCGCGAAATATTGACGGACTATGGCCGTCGGTTTTCGCAGGTTTGGCCAAAACCGGTTCGCTTCCAGGTCCCAGAACACGGCATCGGCTTTCGGCAAATTTCCGTGACGGTACTGATGTGCTTCCTTTCTTTTGTTTTTCAACGTTTTGGTCATCTGTTCAATCCGGCAAAGGTAAAGACCATTATCGGTATAGCCTTGCCCGATCAGTCGTTTTTCTTCCTCTTTCAGGCCGCCAAGCCTGGCAAAGGGATTTTCGCCCACATTCCGGGAACCGCCAAAAAAGGGATCGGCGCGCAGGTAATCGTAGCCCTGCTTGCACCAGTAATGCAGCTCATCGCGAATTATCCAGCTATTGAGCTCGTGGATGAGCAGAAATTCACTCCAATTAAAATGCTCGTAAAAATCTTCCAGCAAAAAAAGCTGCGAAAGCGTATCCCGGGATTCGAAGTATTTTTTTGGAAAATAAATGACATCGATATCCTCATTATGTTCCCGCACGATCGACAAATCCGCGCCTTCGAAAGTGACAAAGATCAAAGGATACTTTTCGAGGGTTTCCAGACAATGATGCAAAAGCTTCTCCTCGGTAGGATTGATTTGCGGGTCGAGGATCGGGATCAGGACGGATACGAGTTCTTTCATCAGGTCGTTTCGAGCAGGTCAATCACGTAATTGATCGGCTTTTTCAGCATTTTTCTGACCCGCTGGTAGCGACGAACTGTGGGCGGCTTAATGTAGGAGCAAGGGTATTTCCGGTAGTAAGCATTGCCATTTGAAATGAGGCTGTTCCGGTATAATGCAAATAATGCAGTCAGGTCAGGACGGTTTTTCAGCTCAAAACGATCCTGGTATTTGGATAAAATATCCGGCTTGGCAGGATCGTAACCACTGTAATGAAAGAAAATCAGCGGATTATTTTCATTGACGAAATGCGTATGGTTGTCTTCTGAAAATGTTCTTTCGTGCAAATTCCAGTAAGCTGCATTATACCCCGGATTTCTTTCAATGTGCGTGTTTTCCACAAACAGCGGCAGGAAGTTCATCCAGTTTTGGTCGACAAAAAGTCCGTTGCAAAGATCTATCAGACATTCAAACCGCAGCTTTTCTTCCCACCAGCTCACAAATTTCAGGATTTCTTCACTTCGCGCGAGCGCCACAAAACCTAGGTTATAAACCCCCGTATTTAAATGATGCAACTCATTGGGCGTCAGCCGGTCATTGATTGGCGTGTTGATGTGCGGGGTAACTACGGCTTTATGTTTTTTGAGAGAACCAAGAAGCTCTGTAAGTGGCTGGAAAACAATGATATCGGGATCAAAATAGATCACATTGTCAGCCTCGGGATAATGTTTGAAAAAATAGATGAAATAGAAAGGCTTGACAGCGGTGTTGAGCTCGGTAATGTTGTACCGGTCAGCCATTTCCTGAAAATCCCTGATTTCGATTTTATCAATTTCAATCATCGGGAAATCGTGCGCATACGACGGCTCGAATGTTACACCTTGCAGGGAATCGACCAGGCCTATGAAAAAAAGTACATCAGGATTCGTGGATTTGAGTGAATCTCCTAATGTTCTGGCTTGCGCTAAGTAATTGATTGAGCAGATAGTAAAGGCAATGGTCATTGATTGTGTTTTTCCGAAACACGCAAAGGTAAGTACTTTTGAATGATGGCTTCGATACTTCCCACGCTTTTCTCGGTATTGTGCCTTTCCAAAACCTTCCTTCGTCCCTGTTGTCCCAAAGTTTCTCTCAACGACTGATCGAGTACGAGCTGAATAATGGCATCCGAAGCGGCCGAAATATCCATATAAGGTACCACAAAGCCGGCGTCAGATTCGATCAGCTCGGGCGCGCCGCCGGCATCTTCAAAACATACCACCGGAATTGCGAGCAAGGCGGCTTCCAGCACCACCAGCGGGTAAGGATCTTCTCGGGAGCTCAAAAGCAGCACGTCGAAGCGGTTAATGTAATCGAGTGCAAATGGGGTAGGAGGCACAAGTATGATCTTGTCGCTCAGGCCCATAAGGCGGATATCGCTTTCGATCAGCTCATAAATTTCATGCTGCGGACCGGCGCCGACCCATACAAAATAAACGGGAAGCGGCTGGGTTTTATGGATCACCCGCTTGGCAATCCAGTTGAAAATATCATTTCCCTTGCGCCACTCGGCATTCCCGCAGCCGCCGATCACGATTGCATCCTCTGGGATTTTATAGGTTTTTTCAAGAATATTCCTTTGAATGTGCCGTAGCTGCTGATCAATGTGTTCATGATCGATCAGGGTAAATGTGCTGACATGCTTTTCAGGAAAATCGTATTTTTTGACGTAATAATTAGCTACTGCATGAGAAACCGCGATCAGGTGATCTGTTTTCTTTAAAAGAAAATTCAGATGTTTTTCATGCGAATAAATCTTCACCGACATCGCCAGCTCGTGCACAAAAAGTACCAGGGGCAAATGGTGCAGGAATTTCAGAAAATCGTGATAAACACCTGAATTGGCGATGGAATTGACGAAAACCAAACCAATGTTCTGTTGCTCCAACTCGGAAACGATCCGGTCATTTACACGCTGAACATTCCTTTCTTCGAAGATTTTATGGAGGTTTACTTTTTTAAGGACCTTGCCGGTAAATGGCGTGGGCGCCACTTTGTTGCTTTGATAGAGCCGGGTAATGGTAATCACTTTTTCGAACTCACTTTCCAGCTCACCGCCGCTGCAAAGCAGCAGGTGCATCGGAACGCCGCGTTCTTTGAGCAGTCTCAGCAGCTGCAATAGCAACAGCTGGCTGCCGGCGCGGTTCGCATCATGACTCACAAATAATATTTTCTTCGGCTCCATTAACCTTGTGATTGCTATCTAAACCTTAAAATTCCCGCCCGCGATCAGTTTGTCAATAAGCTTCGTGACTCAGTTTTCCAGGCACTTTCTTGGCCGGGTTCCCAATGTAAATCCCCCATTCTTCGGTTTCTTTCGTGATAGCCGACGCCATCCCGACCAATGTACCCTGCGCGATGGTCGTATAATCGCGGATGGTACTATTTACACCAAAAAATGAATAAGATTCCACTACACAATGTCCGGAAAGTACCACGTGGGAAGTGAAAAAAACGTGGTCTTTGATCTGCCCGTGATGCCCGATATGGTTTCCGCTCCACAGCACCACATTGTTTCCGATGGTCGTGAAGGGCTGAATGGTATTGTCTTCCAGGATAAAGCAATTGTCGCCGATGGTATTACCGAAGAGCGTCGCTTTGGAACTGATATAGGAAATAAACTGGTAACCTTTTGCCTTGGCCTGATTGTAGATCGCTTCTCTGTTCCGGTTCATATTCCGGCCCGTCATTGGTGCAAAAAAGGAATATTGGGACGGGGGGAACAGATTTTCAACATCTTCAAAAGCAACAACCGGAAGGCCTTTAAAAGACTCGTTCTCAATGTACTGGCGATTGATAGTGAATGCTGCTATCTCATGATCAGAGTCATGCGTCAGGTAATAATGTGCTAATTCTGCGGTATCAAGTACTCCAAAAATAATGATCTTCGCCATTCTCAGATAAGTTCGTAAGCCAGTAACTGTTTCCTGATTTCTTCCGGACTGTTGAACATCAGGATATCTATAACTGACAACCAAGGTACGAAAGCATTTTTGAATTGAGGGTAGGGGCTCTGCACACTTTTGATGAAGTCCAGCTTCACGCCCTCGCTTTCAAATTTGCTTTTATCATACAATTCCACTCCTCCTACCGGATTAATGTATTGGCTGGCATTTTCCTGTTTACAGATATCCAGAATGCGTTCTGGTCCTTTCAGGTGTTTGTTATTATAAATCGTCGAGGAGGGGATGATTTCGGTCTTAATTTCCATCGCTGCACACACTTTTTGCATGGCATAATGGCAGAGCTCGTTGATTGTTTGAGCGTCTAAATTTACAATTTCTTCAATCAGAACAAAAGTCTTTTGAAAATAGGGCGCTTTCTGATACGATTGCTGGACGGTTTTTAACAACTTTTTCTGCCAGGGATCGTTTCTGGCCAGCTCTACTTCATAGATCAGCTTGTTCTGGCTAGCGTCTTTTAATGGAATTGTAAATAAATGGGCACTACCGGATACCAGTATGTTATTTCTATTGATCCAGCCCTTATTGATAAAATTCACATCGTCGTAGATAATGAACTTGTCAACCGCATTAATCAACTGGAAATAGCCTATATACGGAAAAATATAGGGTTGCATAATGGCGATCGTCATAGGGTGCTATTTAAGTTTTCGGAGATAATAATCCTGGCCTTTTACGTCAAGATTGGTCATAGTGGTGTCGGAACCCAGGCGGATATCCGTCGGTAAAGCTTTGATTTTGCTGGTATCGTTGATCACACTTTTGGCATAAAAAAGATAGTCAGCATCCTTGGGGATCGGTTGCAGGCCTTTTTCAAAAGGGTTTATGGTAATGAGTTTTCTCGTCAAATGTGATCCATACAAAGGATATTCAAAATCATCATTAATGGTAGCCAGCGCCACGGTCGCATTTTGCGGCACGATAGAGTCAAATGCTTCGTAAGGTTTTGTAATATCCGGCCGGGCAAATGTTTGCAGCTGGATACGGTCTTCTGTTAGTGCTGATTTGTAGCCGTAAGCCGGGAAAGGCAGGCAGCGGATGTTGAGATAAACCGCCATGACTGCTGAAATACAGGCAAGTCCGACCACCATCATAATGTACCCTTTCCAAATGTTACGACGCGGTTTGATAATCGAAAGCCGGTGGTGTGAAAAAAGCAGTAGCAGAAAAAGTACACCGAACAACCCGGTTTCTATAAAATACCGTCCCTTGAAAGGATCGTAAGGCGCTGAATAGGAAAGCGCTGCAAAATGCAGGCAAAATGCCAGTGCCAGAAACCAATGTACCCGCGATCGGAACACCCGGATAAAAACCAGGAGAATCAGCGGCAGGATAAGCGCAAAACCAAATACGCCCCAGTACGGGTTCGCATTATAATTATTAAACCGCCGCTGCATAGAAAAGGGCAGGATCGAAAAATCGGTTTCTTCGTCCAGGCGCATGTGCAATTTATCTTCCAAAACCGCGAGCGGCTTGCGGATCGTGGTATTTAAATCATAACCCCACTGTGCATTCCGGATCCCGTCGAGATTGAAAAAATCGTAAGCATAGCGCACAACATTCCGGCTGCCTTGTTCGAATAAATTGGAAAGCGGCCCAGCCCGCTCGATAGACTGATGTTTCAGTGCAGTCGGTGGGCCGATGGGGTGCTTGAAAACCATGATGTTTTTCACATATCCGGTCGGGAAAGTGTAAATCAGCATGGCAATGACGATAGCGGAACCCAATCTCAGCACACGGTAAAAGAATGTTTTAAAATTCGGCGCCAGAAAAACGGTATAAATCATCACCACAAATACCGACGGCATCAGCAGGAAGAATGTCACTTTATGCCCGAATGCGAGCGCGAAGGCCATTCCTGCCAGATACAGATATTTGTTGAGCCGGGTTGTGTAGTAAGTAAAAAGGAAATAGAGCAGGCAGCTGAGGTAAGCGGTCAGCACAATATCAGTTTCAGTGGTTACCGCCTGCATCAGGAAATCCAAGAACAAAGCGTAAGCCAAAGCGCAAAAGAAGCTGGCCGACAAATTTCTGCCGATCCGCTGCGCGATCCCAAAAACAGAAACCAGCGTGAGGTAGTAG
Organism: Dyadobacter luticola; assembly: GCF_005860805.1. GTDB lineage: Bacteria > Bacteroidota > Bacteroidia > Cytophagales > Spirosomataceae > Dyadobacter > Dyadobacter luticola. The sequence continues at coordinate 590,809 of NZ_VCEJ01000005.1, forward strand.
GAAACGTGGTGAATCAGTTTAAACGCATTTTCAAACTTCCCGCTGATCAGGTAAGTGTAGATGTGGATGGTTGTCGGACTCTTCGGGTAGGTGTCCATGTTCCAGTTGGTACCACCGAAATGCGCCATCGTACCCCGCTGGATGTAGCGAACTGCGCGATTTAAATGTCCCGTCATACTATCCCATTCATTTGGAACAGTAAAAAGTACCAGGATCAAATTCGTCACTGCGATTACTCCCAGCGTACCGAACATGAAAATGAAAATCGTTTTGAGATAGGGCGAAAGCTCCCGCGTCCAGGCTTTAAATGTCGAAATCCGGTTAGAAAAAACCTGCCGGACCGAATACTTTTGATTTGGCCCGAGTAAAAAAGGCCAGAAAAAGAAATGAATTGTCAGCGAAAGGTACGTGCTGATGATCCAGGCAAAAGTATTGGCCGTAAGATCCAGCGCCGAAAGAACAAAACCGGTAGGAATGATGCTGCCGGTGAAAAGCAGAAAACTGGTGATAATCCATTCTGCCAGCGATGGTTGTGCGATCTTTTTTGCAACAATGCCAATGCCATATAAAAAAAGCAAAAAGGAAAGCCAATAAAGAAGGACCATTATACCAGGTTATAGATGACCATTGATGATGCCCGAAATCCGCTCGATATCAGAATCAGGCAGACCGACATACAATGGCAAACTTAACACTCTTAACGCGATATCTTCCGAAACCGGACACGCAATTTGTTTGGGCATGAAAGAAAGGGTGTTCAGCGACGGGTAGAAATACCTGCGCGGAATGATGTCTTCGGCACGCAACGCATCCATCACTTTAAACATCACTGCTTCGGACGGGAAAACAACCGGATAGTAAGCGTAGTTGTATTCAATGTGCTCACTAAGAAGGGGTTTATATAAAATATCCCAGTTTAAAAGCCGGTCATATTCTTCAAAAACATGCTTTCTGGCCTGGATAATTTCGGGTACGTGCGGCAAGTTTGCCAGACCCATTGCGGCGTGGAATTCGGAATTTTTTCCGTTGATACCTGCCAGCTCATACAACTCGTCACCTTTGTGGCCGAATGCGCGCAGCAGATCCAGTTTACGATCCAGCTCGGGGTGATTGGAAATCAATGCGCCACCCTCGATCGTGTGAAATACCTTGGTGGCGTGAAAGCTGCAAGTACTTAAATCGCCAAAAGAAAGCAGCGATTTTCCTTTATACGTTACTCCGAAAGCATGCGCGGCGTCATAAATGACTTTCAGATTATGCTTTTTAGCAACGATTTCAATCGCTTCCACATCGCAGGGATTTCCGTAGACGTGTGTAGCGAGTATGGCCGTAGTAGCAGGCGTGATGGCCGCTTCAATCAGCTCGGGATTGATATTGAAGGTTTTAGCATCAATGTCTACAAAAATGGGCGTGCAGTTTTCCCACAAAATAGCATTGGTAGTAGCGCAATAGGAAAAAGGTGTTGTAATAACTTCACCGGTGATTTCCAATGCTTTGATGGCGATTTGAAGAACAATAGTGCCGTTTCCACAAAAATAGAAATGCTCAACGCCCAGGTATTTCTTTAATTCAGCTTCGAGTTGTTTCAGAACAGGACCATTGTTGGTAACGTAATTACGATCCCAAATTTCCCGGACGTATTTCAGATATTCTTCCTGATCTGGTAAAAAGGTTTTAGTGACGTTAATCATTCACTACGTGTTCAGTTTGGCGAATGGAAAAATTAAGTTGAGGGCGAATATATCCGGGCCATTTGCCATACCAGGTAACATTTTCACGATAATCCTCTACATCAAATACAAGCGCCTCTTCCATATTATACAATACGGTGCTGGTATCCTTGACAATCATCATCGATACCACATAAGAGCCGTCATTGAGGAAATTTCCGGGAATCTCGCAGGTTCCGCTCACAATTCCTTTTGCAAAAGGCTCGGACTGTGTACCCACATTGAAAATACATTCACCCGTGAAAGTATACAGGTGCATGCTCAGATTCAGATTTGCACCTTCCACCAGGTTCCAGAATTCAAACTGGAAGTTGATCGGCGTGCGGACATCAATGTGGTTGAGGTCGTCCTGATATTCCGGGAAAAGCTTAAATCTTTTTACCCTTACCTGATCATTTCCAGGCGCGCTGTCGATGGTATCCCAATGCTTGTCGAGCATCTTGTGGGAAACTTTGCTGAGGTAATTGGTAACAATATGTGTAGTTTCTCCCTGATCGATCAGGCGGCCTTTTTCGAAATAGAAAGATTTGTTGCAGAGTGCCTGGATAGCAGTCAGGTTGTGGCTTACAAATAACAATGTTCTCCCGCTTTCCGAAACATCCCGCATCTTACCCAAACATTTCTTCTGAAATTCGGTATCTCCCACTGCCAAAACTTCGTCTACAATCAGGATTTCAGGATTCAAGTGCGCTGCGATGGCAAAGCCAAGCCGCACATACATCCCTGATGAATAACGTTTTACAGGCGTATCGAGGAATTTCTCAACCCCTGCAAAATCAACAATTGCGTCAAAGGATTGTTTGATTTCATTTTTGGACATGCCCAAAATGGCACCATTCAAAAAGATATTTTCGCGGCCTGTCAGCTCCGGGTGAAAGCCGGTACCTACTTCCAGCAAGCTGGCAATACGTCCGTCTATTTTGATCTGGCCGGTGGTCGGCTCAGTGATCCGGCTGAGAATTTTGAGTAAAGTCGATTTTCCCGCACCATTGTGACCTACTATTCCTATACGATCACCCTGGTCGATGCTGAAATTAACGTCTTTTAAAGCCCAGAACTCCTCTTTTTCAGCAAATCCGGAATCATTTTTTCTTGAAAACCAATTGTCCAAGGTGTCCGTAACAATGTCACGAAGACTTGACGAACCACCTCTTTTCTGGTGATCAATGATATATTTCTTGCCAATATCCTCAGCTACAATAACCGGTACGCCCATGTAATTTTTTCAGAGATAGTCCACAAAGGTATTTTCCTTTCTTCGAAAATAAATCAAAGAGAGGATCAGGATTGCGAAAGATGTAATAGCCGTCGAGTACAAACTTTGTGGATTGAAGTATGAATTTTCTCCCAGCAGGCACCACCGGAATCCGGAAATGATACCTACTAAAGGATTAAGATTATAGTATTTTTCGTACCAGGTACCTTTCACAAGCGAGGCGCTATATCCGACCGGACAAGCATACATGCCGACTTGTATCAGAAACGGGATCAGCTGACCAATGTCACGAAACTTCACATTCAATACAGCAAAAAACAGGCCGAAGCCCATAGAAGTAATAAATGTAAGTAAAATGAAGAAAGGAAGGTAAATAATTTGCCAGCTTATTTGATAATCAAAAAATGGCGTCATCAGCATGAAAATGGCGAAGCTGATGAGAAAATCTACGAAACCAACTGCCACTGCGCTGAGTGGCATTAAAAGACGTGGGAAATATACTTTTGAAACCATGTTGGAATTGATCAGCACACTGCTGCTGATTTGTCCAAAAGTATTCGAGAAAAATGTCCAGATAGTCAGACCGCTTAATACCATTAAGGGATATGGCACGTTCGGATCACCTTTCGTTTTGGCTACGTAGCTGAAAACAAATACCATCACTACCAGCGTCATCAGCGGGCGCAGAACGCTCCATGCTACGCCTAGCAATGTCTGCTTATATCTTACTGATATATCCCTCTTCGAAAGAATCCACAATAATTGGCGGTGCAGCCACAAATCCTTCCAATAATCCTTCTCAGATCCCCCCGCCTTAATTGTAGTTGTGTGTTGTGAACTGGCCATTTTATGCTTTTTCTACTTTCGGGACGGAGCTGAAAACAGCTCTGAAATATGTTAAAATCAAGGCGATCATTAATCCGGACAGCGCGCCGATCTTGGCATTACGCTTGTCTTCATGCTTCACATCCAAAGGTACCTTGATACCTTCGATTTCTGTAAATAACGGTGCTTCACGGACCAGTGACACACGCATTTTCTCTGCATTTGCCATCGCTTCATAATAAAGCTGCTGCAAAAATGAAGATTTTCTTTCCATACTGTGTGTCGAAACTTTTGCCTCGGGCAGCATGATCTGCTGGCTGTAATCCATTTGTCTCGCCAGCTTGTGCTCTTCGATACCCAAAACCGCCGCCAGTGAGTCAGCGCGGTGTTGGAGCACTTTCAATGTTTTTCTCGTTTTCTGCGTCTGGTTCTCCGTGTACATTTCTTCCACGGTAGTCAGCAATGTTGTAACCCAAAGTCCGGCCAATGTTTCATTTTCCATCTTCGTTGAAAGAGAAATGAAAGAAGACTTGCGGTCTAATGCTGCGATCTCGGTTGCCTCGGCAGTTCTTTTCACAAGCATGTTGAGCACAACCCTGGAATTCATATCCAGTTTCGCAATGTTATTATCTTTAAAATGGAAAGCCTGCAGGTCAGTCCGGTCGGCCCAATCCTCGGTCTTGATGCCGCTTGAATCAATGTAAAGATTGGCAAGCAGCATTTTTTGTCCCCGGACATCCACTTCCTTCATTAAATTTCTTTCAATCACCGGACGGGATTTAACAAAATAGAAGAAGTTCTCGCCGGTAAAAATGTTTGCATCCGGAGCAGATCCAAGTCCGAGTAATCCAGCCATTTCGCCTAGTCCAGAACCCTGACTGGCTCCACCGAGGTTAAATACCACATTGGCCTCATAAGTACTGGGCTTTTTGAGATAATAATCCATCGCATAGCCGATACCAAAACCGAGGATCGGCAGGAGTAAAAGAAGCTTCCAGTTTCTGAGTAACGCGTCTTTTACGACGATTACTTTTTCAACGACCTCTTTTGGCGAGAGTTCGTCTTCCGGAATTTGTCTTGGCTGGGGTTGTGTGATCGTTGCTGACATTATTTGAGAGAGCGGAAAGCCAATACTGTTACAATTAATCCCATTACGGAGCTCAGCAAGCCGGTTGCGGTTGAAATCGTTTGCTGCGTGTTCAAAGCCGGAGCGGCTCTCAGCGGTACGAAGATTTCAGATCCTGGCTCAACTTTCGGATACACGTTAAAGAACAGGAATCTTCTTGTTCTGTCCACATTTCCGTTAGGGTATTTGATATAAGAACTTTTTCTCAGCGATTGTGCTGTAAATCCGCCCGATTGCGAAATGTAATCCGAAAATGACATTCCTTTTCCATATTTCACAGAAGTCGGATACAATACGGAACCTGCAACCTGAACTGTTTCCAGGCGTTTTGGGATACGGATAATGTCACCTTCCTGCACGATCAGGTCTTCAAAAGAACCCGGGTTTTTGAGAATATTTTTAAGCTTAATACCGATTTTCTCCTCCTTCACATTCGGGCTATTAGGGATGATCGTTCCGGCTTTAATGCTTTTTTCGGTCATGGCAGCCTGCTCAAAATCAGTGGGTTCTTCCAGGTCTCTTACCAAAGTCCGGCGAAGCAGAGTAGCTCCTTCCGGGTAAGCCAGGTCAGTCAGGCCGCCAGCCCTTTTAATGATGTCGCTGATTTTATCGTTTTTGTTGACGATCGTGTAAGGTCCGTTTACCAGTACTTCACCTTCTACAAATACAGTTTGCTGCTCCACATAATTCGGCGACTTACGTACGATCACCTGGTCAAATGGATAAAGCGGGAAGCTTGATGCTTTGCTATTCAAAGAAAGGTCACGACTGACGTCAAATTTGAAAACTTCCGAAATTTGTGCATTTGCTGCACCCGCTATACTGTTTCTCTTGCGTCTTACAACTTCCACTTCATTGGTATAGGCTGACTCTTTCAAACCGCCCGCCTGTACGAGGACGTCTTCCAGTGTCATGTCCACAGTGTATGGAAACTTGCCTTCGTTCTCCGCAACCTTCGGATTATTTACTTCACCTTCAACACTGATATATGCTACTTCCGTCATTTCAAATCTGGAAGGAACAATGATCTGGTCAAGTCTTGTCAGGATAAGATCGGGAGCGGTGTTATTGATAATGTCGGTGTAGTTAATCGGGATGCTTTGGATCACAAGGTCGTCACGGGTTCTGAGTACGTTGATGCGCCCCACAAATGCATCCTCCCGAAGTCCTTCTGCGTTCTCAATCAATTTTTTGAGTGAGGGGCTATCATCCAGTGAATAGTTGCCCGGCCTCATCACAGCACCTTCAATAGTCACAATGTTCTCAAACCGATCAAGTATCGTTCCTACATCAATCGAGTCGCCGGTTGCAATCGGGAATGAATCGTAATTTGCTTCTGATACATCCAGCAATTTTCTTTCTCTGGAAGTAATGCGCTGGATTTTAACTCTTGCACGGTATGCTTTGTCCTGAAAACCTCCTGAATAACGCAGGACGTCGCTCAGCTTCTCGTCGGGTGTAAGCTCGTAAATACCAGGACGTTTAACCATACCAGTTACCTCCGCCCGCTTCAAATAATAGCCCACTACAATGTTGTCATTGTCCTGAACGCGGATATCACCATCAATTTTACCATTGACGAGATAATCATAAATATCGATGTGTGTCACCACCTTTCCTGCACGGATCACACGTACATCCCGGAAAGATCCAATTTCATTCGGTCCGCCCGCCTGATACAGTGCGTTGAATGCAGAGGAAAGCGAAGACATGGTATACGTTCCGGGGTTGATTACCTCGCCCGTCACAAAAACTTTCACGGAACGCACGTCTCCCAATGTTACCATCAGCTTTGTACGTGCAGTTTCACCGCCGCCTCCCAAAAGGCCCGGCACGAACTTGGAAAACTTGTCAATTAATATTTTACGGATTTCTTCAATCGTCCGGCCGGCTACTTTTACTGGCCCGAGACGGGGAATGATAATGTTCCCGTCTTTATTGACGACGCCCTCGTAAGTACTTTCTGCGTAGTTGTAAATGAAAATATTCAACTCATCCCCAGGGCCTACAATGTAATTGGTAGGAGTAGAGATCTGCAAATCCGGGATCGGATCAAGGTTTTTGTTCGCGAAAAGTGAATAACCGTAAATCCGCTGGCGCAAAGCCTCTTTTTGTTGTTCTTCGGGCGTAAGTGCAGCTCCCTGGTCCCCGTTAACCTTGCTTGGATCCTTTGAATTATCTGCTTTTTGTGCCTGCTGATCGGCAACTGTCGCTTTACCTTTCTCTGCGGATGGCTGGTTGCCCTGCTGCTGCGTATTGCCAGACTGCGCGTTGCCCTGTTGCTGCGTGCCGGTGTTTCCTGTTGTGTTTCCCTGTGTGTTACCGGTGGTAGTGGTCCCTCTCGGAGCGTTTGTCGGGATAGATCCCTGGCTGCCTGTTGAAGCGGGTGCTTGTATAGTTGGGCCTGTGGGAGATACCTGTGCTAAAACTGGTAGGCTAATGAGAAAACTGAGAAAATAGAGGTATACGGATTTATAACTTTTAGCCAATTTGAGTCTGTTCATAAGAAGAATTATTGTACTATTGAAATGCTTTCAATTCATTAAAACTATGTGTAAGACTAGTATTTTTGAATTTTGGACCAGAGCATGTTTAGCATTTGAATGTGTATATCAGGGCAAAGTAAATTAGAATTTTCCTATTTTTAAACAATTTCTAGTAATCGGCCCATAGATAGGTGCAGCGCAAAGTTATAACAGCGTAACGACAAAAATTTAAAATTATTAAAATACAATATTCAAAATCAACAATCTCTCCTAAAAGAATAGTTATAAATATGGAAAACACAAACGTTCAATACGATGAGGATAGTATCAGGTCTTTGGATTGGAAAGAACACATCCGTCTGCGACCTGGCATGTACATCGGAAAATTGGGCGACGGATCGGCAGTAGATGATGGGATATACGTTCTGGTAAAGGAAATTGTAGACAATTCGATTGACGAACACATGATGGGAAATGGCAAGACCATAGAGATCAAAATCACAGAGCATAAAGTGGAAGTGCGGGATTATGGCCGGGGAATTCCGCTCGGTAAGGTGGTCGATTGTGTTTCAAAAATCAATACCGGTGGGAAATATGACTCGGGCGCATTCCAAAAATCGGTGGGATTAAATGGTGTCGGAACGAAGGCGGTGAATGCGCTTTCACAATATTTCAAAGTACAATCTTTCCGGGAAGGCAGGACCAAGAATGCAGAATTCACGCAGGGATCGCTTCTGAACGAGTCGAAAGAAGAGTCTACTAATCAGCGGAATGGGACGCACATTGCTTTCGAGCCGGACGCCGCGATCTTTAAAAACTTCAAATATATCCCGCAATATCTGGACAACATGATCTGGAATTATTGTTACCTGAATGCGGGATTGACCATTAATTTCAACGGAGAAAAGTACATTTCTCAAAATGGTTTGCTCGACCTGCTTCGCAGCAAATCGGATCCTGAGACATTGCGGTATCCGATCATCCATTTGAAAGGCGAAGACCTTGAATTTGCGATGACGCACGGCAATCAGTACGGCGAGGAATATTACTCGTTTGTAAATGGTCAGTATACTACGCAGGGCGGTACGCATCTCGCGGCTTTCCGGGAAGCAGTTGTGAAGGCGGTGCGGGAACATTTTAATAAAGATTATGCGCCGGAAGACATCCGTTCTTCCATTATCGCGGCCGTGGCGATACGTATTCAGGAGCCCGTTTTTGAATCTCAAACAAAAACCAAACTCGGGTCTAATACCATTACGCCAGATCCTAACAGCCCGACAGTCAGGACATTCGTGAATGATTTTGTTAAAGAAAGACTGGACAATTATCTGCACATGCATCCTGAATCGCGGGATGCTTTGAAGAAAAGGATCGAGCAATCGGAGCGGGAGCGGAAGGAATTGGCGGGGATTAAAAAACTGGCAAACGACCGTGCAAAAAAGGCGAATTTGCACAACAGAAAACTGCGGGATTGTCGGCTGCATTTGACCGACCTTAAAAACGATTTGCGCTACGAATCCACCTTATTTATTACCGAGGGAGATTCCGCCAGCGGATCGATCACCAAGTCGCGCAACATTCAAACGCAGGCGGTGTTTAGTTTGAGAGGGAAGCCTTTGAACTGCTTCGGCTTAACCAAGAAAATCGTTTACGAAAACGAAGAATTCAACCTCCTTCAACATGCGCTGGATATTGAAAATGGTGTCGAAAATCTGCGATTTAACCGGATTGTCATCGCCACCGATGCCGATGTGGATGGTATGCACATTCGCCTGCTGCTGCTGACATTCTTCCTGCAATTTTTCCCTGATCTGGTAAGAAACGGGCATTTGTTTGTTTTGGAAACACCTTTGTTCAGGGTGAGAAATAAAAAGGAAACTATTTACTGCTACACTGAGGAAGAAAAGCAGGCGGCTATCGCCAAGCTGGGCAGCAAGCCGGAGATTACACGGTTCAAAGGATTGGGCGAGATTTCTCCGGAAGAATTCGGACGGTTTATTGGTGAGGATATGCACGTCGAGCCGGTTATTTTGCAGAAAGAAACCTCGATCCAAAAATTGCTAAGCTACTTTATGGGTAAAAATACGCCTGAAAGACAGCGCTTTATCATTGATAATTTGAAAATCGAGAAGAATGTGGAAGAGCTTGCGCTGGCAGTTTAGAAAACAGATATTTGAATGAAAAAATAACAAAATATAATACTTAGCACCTCTCTGTGGATTTACATCATTTAAGAAATCGGATAGATACGCTCGACGATCAGTTACTGAATATTTTGAACGAGCGGATGGAGCTCGTGAAAGAAGTGGGTGAACTGAAACGTTCGTCGCAATCCATTATTTACCGGCCCGAGCGCGAAAAACAGATTCTAGACCGGCTCGAAAAACGGAATACCGGTCTGCTGACACGCCAGGCTATCGACGCTATTTTCTTTGAAATTTTTGCCGTTTCCCGCAATCTCGAACTGCCGGAACGTATCTCCTACCTCGGTCCGGAGGGAAGTTTCACGCACCAGGCGGCCGAAAGTCGCTTTGGCGGTATGAGTGAATATCTCATGCTGCCGACCATTCATTCGGTCTTTGAAAGTGTGGAGACCGGCCGCGCGAAATTCGGCGTGGTACCGATTGAGAATAACCAGGAAGGTATCGTGATCGAAACCGTCGATTTTTTGCGGGAGAAAAACCTTTCTATCGTCGCTGAGGTACTTTTGCAGGTGCATTTCACCTTCGCTTCGCAGGCAGATACTTTAAGAAATATCAAGCGGATTTATTCCAAAGACATTGCATTTCGTCAGTGCGGGAAATTTTTGAGTGAATATCTGGAAGGTATGGGCATTGAGCTGATTCCTGTCGAATCCACTTCAAAAGCGGCAAAAATGGCTGCCGAAGAACCCGATGCAGCAGCGATCTGCTCCTCGATTTCCGCCCGTCTTTTCGGGGTACCGATTTTGTTTGATAACATTGAGGACAGCGACCAGAACCGAACGCGCTTTTTGATCTTGGCCAAAGATTTTGTCAACATTAAAAGCGATGACGATAAAACAACATTGATCGCCAATTTGCCCAATACCAACCGGCCAGGCGTGCTTTACGAGTTTTTAAAAGATTTCAACGACCGCGGCATCAACCTCACCAAAATCGAAAGCCGACCGCTGCGTGGCGAGGCAACATTCAGGGCGTGGTTCCTGGTGGAATTTCTCGGTCACCGCGACGATGCGCCTGTGCAGGAAATCCTGCATAAATACGGGACGCATTTGAAATGGCTTGGCAGCTATATCCGGATATCCCAATAATAAAAAAGATCGCGACACCCATCGCGATCTTTTTTGTATAGAAATACTAATTTATTTTTTCAGAATCCCGCGGTACAGCGACGGCCAGTTACCATACATTTCAATGCTGGTTTCCGTGCCGTCTGGCAATCGTACTTTCAGGGTTTTGCTCGCAGTAGGTGACTGGAATGTGTCGATTGCAAGTACGGCGATCTTTTTATCCTTCACAATCGCCGTCACAAATGGCAGCTTCTGATCAATCGCCAGCAGGGCCTGTTCTTTTTTTGGTTCGACCCAATTTCCATCCCGCTCAAATGTCAGGTCCACATTGGTACCGCCCACAATCACATCTTCTACCCGCTTCGCCATCCAGTTTCCCAACGCATAATATTCGGTAGGGAAATCCCAGTACCAGGGCGCGCCTTTTCCTTTGGCATTTCTGCCAACTTCACTTTCAGGCGTCTTATTATCAGCCGGATACCATTCATATCCCCAGCCCGGGCCATCTTTCGAAACGTGATAAGCATTCGGGTCACGGCTGGCCGCGCCGCCATCGTGCCATAAATAGAACCCGTCGAACAAAACCAGTGAAAACAGTGAAAAGCTGAGCGCCTGACTTGCGGGCATCATTTCCAGCTGGTTCATGATCAGCTCGCCTTTCGGATCGGTCAGGTTATAGCTCCACGGGTTGATTGGGTCCTTGTAGAGCGGCATGTACCGGTTCCAGCCGTAAAAGATGAACTTGTTGTTTTTCTGATAAGGTATCAACTTGTTGATCCGAAGGGAATGCAAGGCCGAGAGCAGCACAAAATTATTAGCCGAATTTCCCTTATCATCGATCGGGAACATCGGTTTCGGGTAAACATCGATAGGCGTGGTATTGAACGTATTTCTGAGACTTTCCCCGTTTGGCAACACGTCAAAATTAGAATTATTCGCTTTCGGCTCCTGGTAATCCTTCATGAGATCTTTCGGATTAGCGCCGCCCACCGTGTTAATGTGCGGATTGGTGTACGCCCCGCCTCCCCAATAATCCATGAGGTACATTTTCGGGTGATTTTTCTTGATCACATCCGAAAACCAGATCAACCTCTGCTTCACTTCTGCCGGATAATGCTGGTTCCAGAACTCAAAATCATAAGCATATACACCAAATCCCGGCGCACCGGCCATTCCCTCCACCTCAGGTTTGGAAAGTTTGCCAAACCAGTTTTCGTCTTTATCCGAAAAATAATTGGGCGTAGCGGTGTAATGCATTTTGGAAATCTGCTGATCGCCATCCACATTCGCCAGGTAACTAATCCCACGATTATAATAGTTGGAAGCAGGCACGTCGTCATTCATCCGGTACATCGCTACCAGCTTGCCAGAGATAGGCTGAAATTCCGGGATTTTGGTATCAAACTGCACATTCAAGGTGGGTGAAGGGGAAAACCACTCCGGAATATTGATCCTCGTCAAAGCTGAGCTGGACTTCGCGTGTTCCTTACCCGCTATCCAGATGTTCTGCTGGCGTACGGACCGGTTTTTAACATTATTCCACCAATCATTATAAGGCGCGTCAATCCACCGCGCAGTCACCGAGTACAAAAGTCCCGGCTTTACCTCGATGCCTTTTTCAATGTCCTTCACCACAATCCCGTCGATCATCACCACCTTGGTACGGCCGTCTTCATAGCTGGCAAAATCTTTCAGAAAAAATTTGCCGTCTTTCAAAACCGGTCGGATATCCAGAAAGTTATCCTTGCTGCCATATCGGATCCAGCTTTGCGGATCCGGGATTTCGTTTTTTCGGGCACCGTCAAAAGAAATCAGTGCCGTAGTTTCGCAGCCCTGCAAGCCCAGGCTGGTCACTTTAATGTTGGCTTCTCCATTTGCAAGGTCAACATTGGGGAGCGTGAGCCAGGTACCGTAGCGGTGCGGAATGTCTTTAAACTGCTGCGTCTTTCCGTTTTGCGAAATTTCAACATTATAAGGTGCGAGCCCGCCGGCATTGGAAGCCAGCTCAAACTGCATTTCGCGACCGATCTGCTTATAGCGCCGCACAACCAGGTCGCAGGCGGAAGAAGAGGAGTCGATAGTCTGCGCGACGGGCAGCGCGTTGATGATTTCGGGGTAGGAGCGGCCCTCTGAAGGACCAAACCGGTTCCAGACCCAAAGTCCAGAACCGGTCAGGAAAAGCAGGACCCCAGCGATCCAGATAAGCGTTGTTTTTGACAAAATTCTTTTTTTATGTACCACAATCTGATGTTTACCACCAGCGATAAAAGACGCCGATCGATCCGTTTACAGAAGAAACGCCTTTGTCAATGTAATCATATTTAAAGGCAGTTCCATCATACTTCACCCGGACATCCACGCCGAATGAACCGTCTTTTTTAAACAAAAACTTCGAGCCAAGCCCAATTCCGTATTTTGGGGCCGCTTTTTGACGCTGGTCGGACAGGCTTCCGTAATACAAAGTATAGTCGACAATACTCACCCCGCCGCTCACCTGCACATAAGGTTGGACCGTTGAATTTTTGCCAAGAAAATGATAATTACCAAAGATCTCGATCGGTACCTGGGATAATGTGCGGGTTTGCACGGCTGAAATGGTTTCATCCCCATTTGTATAGATTGCCCGCGGAATGCGCTCTTTGAAATACGTCGAGCCGATTTCCCCGCCTATCGAAATGGGAGAATTACGCAGCACCCATTCGAGGGAGACAGAAGCATTTTGAAATGATGACTTGCTGATGTAAGAATCTGAAAACGAGCCCAGTGGCGCGGCGCCCATAAACCTCACCGTAGCAAGGTAATGTGTGTAGCGTTCATAGGCAGAGGGCAGCGTGTAAAGTTTTGGCGCGTCCTGCGCGTAAGTTTTCAAAACACCTGCAAGACAAAGGGCTATGATAACGAGTGTTCTTTTCATTTTTAATTAATCTTTAAATAACCGGACTGACCAAAAATCGAGTCAACCATTTTTTCAATGTACTGAGAATCACCTATGCCCGAGCCGCGGATCTGCGCGTCCCACACCACATTGAATGTTTTGTCGACGGTATTCGGGTTTTTAAAATCGACCATCGAGATCAGCCAGTAACTTTCACTCGTCTCATAATACGAGTAGTAGCTCGGATACCCGTAGCCGTAACCATATCCGCCGCCCCAGTATCCGCCATAATAAGAAGAATAAGGATTGCTCGCCACATTCAGGTAAGTATTGGTCACCCAGGCAGCATTGATCCCTACATCCGGTTTACTTTTTGGGCTTACATATTTGTAGCCGAGGGCTTGCATATTGGTGATAATGCGTTGTAAAAGACTTCTGTCAATGTCAGTCAGCGCGGTGCCGGAGCGGTCATTTTCCACTACCAGTACGGAGTCAACAATGCTGAAAGTTTTGTACTGGGTATAGTTGGCAGACTGGTCGTGATTGGTAACATATACCAGCGATTCCTCGGTGGAAAGATCGCTGAGCGGGTCTTTGGAGCAGGATGAAAATCCCAGCCCGGCCGCTAGCAAAAGGAATATTGAGGCTTTTTTAAACATTTCGGGTCTTATTATTTAAAATTTGTTAATTAAACGAAAATTGAAATTGAAGATTTTATTTTTCGGTAATTCTCGGTTCAATTTTTTAGTTTTATTGAACGCTGCATTTTTACCTGACCACCGGTTGTAAAAATTGGTTGTACAGCGATAAAAATAGTCGCCGATAAGGAGAACATATTTACGATTTTCTTTGCTTTGAACGAACAGACATAGCGCTTTGACTTAATTAAATATATGGAAACAAAAGAAGAGATTTTAAGGATCATAGATGTATTAAACGACACCTACGAAAGCGAAGAAGCATGGTACGGGCCCTCCGTCGTGGAGGCACTCCGGGATGTAACCCCGAAAATGGCGGAGGTAAGGCTAAGCACGAACACACATTCCATCGCCGAAATCGTGTACCACATGACTACTTGGCGGATCTTCGCCGTGCGGAAAATCCAGGGCGATGCCGAGTTTGATATCAAGACGCAGGATAAGGATTGGAAGAAGTTTCCGATCGTGGATGAATTTGAGTGGGAAGCAATCCAGATGGAGCTCAGTCTTTCGCAGGAAGAACTGATCTCGGAGCTGGAAAAGATTGAGGATGACAGCTTTCTGGAAGAATTCGTGCCGGGGCGTGACTATTCCTACTATACATTAATCCATGGCGTGATACAGCACGACGTATATCATGCAGGTCAGATTGGGCTGATTAAAAAGGCAGTAAAAGGGATGCGGCTGGAAGAAGATGATTTCGGCGCTTTCGACGATCGGGCCGATTATGATAGCGGTTCAGAGTACTATTGATACTTGTATGAAATTTTGTGAAAAAGAGGAATTACTTATTGTTTATTGTTTAAATTTTATATTTTGCATTATAATAGAATATGGTATGTTCAAAAATGCCAATGTTCTAATGGTGTGGATATAGACGAAAAGGCTGCCCGATGCTTCGGACAGCCTTTTTTTTAATTTGAAAATCTGTGCAACATTTGAAATAACGAACTGGTAAAACATCTATGAAAATTTTAATTGTTGAAGACGAACCCAAGCTTGCGGGCTTCCTCAAAAGAGGCCTCGAAGAACAATCCTGGGAAGTTGAGCTGGCCTACGATGGTCAGGTAGGCAAAAAAATGGCTTCAAATTACCGTTTTGACGTGATTATCCTCGACGTAAACCTGCCGCTGCTCAATGGTTATGATCTCGCCAAGCAACTCAGAAGCGACGGTCTCTCCACCCCGATCCTCTTTCTGACAGCCCTGGGTACGATCGACGACAAGCTCGACGGTTTTGAGGCCGGCGGCGACGATTACCTGGTGAAACCTTTCGAGTTCCGCGAGCTGATCGCCCGCATCAAGGTACTTTCCAGCCGCAACAATTCCCGGGAACAATCGAACCAGGTACTTGCGCTGGCCGATCTTGAACTGAACCTGGATGAAAAGGTAGCACGCCGCTCCGGCAACCGCATTGATCTCACAGCCAAGGAGTTTGCACTGCTGGAATACCTCATGCGCAACCGCGGCCGTGTGGTTTCCCGCGTAGACATTGCCGAGCAGGTGTGGGATATCCGCTTCGATACCGGTACCAATGTGATTGATGTGTACATTAATTTTCTCCGTAAAAAAGTCGATAAAGATTATCCTAACAAACTGATCCACACGGTAGTAGGTATGGGATACATTTTCAAGGAAGAATGAATATCAAGTCCCGCCTGACGCTTTTATTTACCCTGCTGGTAGGCTCCATCATGGCGCTTTTCTGCTTGTCTATCTATTTTTTTTACGACCAGTACCGTGAAAGACAATTTTATTCTTTCCTGAATGAGCGTGGACAAACGGTGGCACAGCTGGTAGAGGCGAGTACGGGTATCAGTAAGGCGGACATTGAAAAGATTGAAAAAGAAAACAAGACGATTCTCCTCGACGAAGAAATCACCATTTATGACGGGGCGGATTCAGTAATTTTTATCAGCGGAAAAGAAAATTTCGTCTTGTCGAAAGCGGCCCTCCGCGAAGCCCGGAGCGGCAAGGAGCTTTTTACCAGGTATCACAACCGCGAAATGATCATTATCCGGCACATTTTGCAGGATCACCGGAAACCGTGGGTGGTGGTGGTGATTGCAGACGATTACCTGGGGATGAGCGCACTTGGAAGGCTGCGTGAAATTTTGCTGATCGGGTGGCTGCTCTCGCTGGTTTTGGTGGGCGTGGCGGGCTGGCAGTTTTCCAATGATGCCATCAAACCGGTGTCGGACATTATAGACCAGGTGAACAACATTTCAGCAGGTAACCTTCATGAAAAGGTGACCGTAGGGCGGGAGAAAGATGAGCTCGCGCTGTTGGCCGAAACATTCAACCAAATGCTGACGCGGCTGGAAATTGCTTTCGTGGCGCAGAAAAATTTCGTTTCCCATGCTTCCCATGAATTGCGGACGCCGCTGGCGCTTATTATGAGCGAAGCAGAGCTCAGCTTGATGAAAGAAAGGACCGTTCCCGAATACGAAGATGCCCTGAAAGGAATTTGGTCGGAGGCAAAAGAAATGAACGAGCTGGTAAGTCGCCTCCTCGAACTTGCCCGGACAGATGAAAATGCCTTCAAACTCAGTTTTTCCAAAATCCGGATCGATGAAGTTTTATGGCAGGCCAAAGCCTCTATCCAACAGAAAAACCCGGGATATCTGGTGCATGTACACTACGACAAAATCCCTGAAAATGAAGAACAACTGAAACGCTACGCAGACGAAAGTCTCTTACGCACGGCCTTTATCAACCTGATGGATAATGCCTGCAAATATTCGGGGAACAAAACCGTGAATGTGTACTTCGAGATCAAAAACAACCAGATCAGGATTTACTTCAAGGATACCGGTATTGGTATCGCCCCCGAGGAGCTTCCCTACATTTTCGACACCTTTTTCCGAAGCGCCAAAACCATCTCAAAACCAGGGTACGGCATCGGCCTCGCGCTCACCAAACGCATCATTAACATGCAGGGAGCCAGCATAGATGTAGAGTCGACGGTAGGTGTCGGCACGACCTTCATTCTGAAATTCCAGCCTTTTTAATTCTCTTTTAATTCTGCCTTAATGCCCCTTTAACAAACCTAAATGTTTTTTGTATCGTAAAATCAGTGTAACGATTTATACGCCGCAAGGAACCTGGTTTCCTCTATTGAAATTCGAATGAAATGCGCGATCAAAAGGCCGGCCGCAGGTCTGATCGTGATGGCAGGAGAAAGGAGGAAGAAAGGGTTCCCTGCGATCCGGATTGACGATTAACAAATCAAAAATAAACCGTATTGAGTTTAAATTGAGTTAGGTGAGTAGTAAGAAAAGACTGGCCTTCGGATTTTCCGGAGGCCAATTTTTTTTGTGCCAGTCTGAATTTTATATGTCATTCAACCGCGCCACGATCATGCCGGTATGTTTGGGCACGGAGGCTACGTATTCGGCAAGCGGCACATTGGACATGATCACTTTTTTTCCTGAAAGTGAAGCGTGGATCAGGTACGCCCGGCTGCCCACTTTGCTGATCACGCCCATGTGGTTCACGTCCAGGCCTTCCACCGAAGAAGTAAATGCCACAATGTCGCCATCGTGCAGCATAGGTTCTGCTTTCTGGATTCCTTCTTTGGGAATGTAGCTGTGCTCGCGGGAGTTGATAATGTTCTCCTGTTCCTTCACCTTTTCCCAAACCTGGCTTTCGGCCATCGCCGGATACAGGTTGGCGTGGTTGGTCATGAAGTTGATCTCCTTTTTAAAAGGAATACCGCCAACTTTCGCCGTAATGTCTTCCAGGCGTCCGCGCTTTTCGTTTTCATACATCCAATCGAGAATGTAATGCAGGCGGGAAGGGTAGCCGTCGATGATCCCGTCGCGGTAGCGGAGCTTGGTCAGCTCGTTTTTATAACCTTCAAAAGTGGGATTTTCATTTTTGGCGACAGCCAGCGCTATCGAGCTCTCTACCAACGTAGTGCAGTCCAGACCGTCGAATTTGCAGACAAGGCGCTCGGTAGGATTTCCTTCCAAAGTTCCGCCCACGTAGGGGGTACCCATAAACGATTCACTCATTCGCAAAACCTGGGTCCCGATATCCCGGCTATCCGGCAAGTCCATTTTTTGACTAAAAACCTTCTGTAAACCCGGCTGAGCGTAAATCGTGGCAGAAGTCAGAAGCAGAAGGGATAAAATGGCATTTCTCAACATACCTGGCTTTTTCTTAACAATGTAAATATCGGAGTCATGTAAAATTAGCGATCAAAAAAACAAAAACCGAGACCGGAGGTAACTCCACAGGCACACCTGTCGAAGTAATTTCTGCCGCCCGGAGACTCAGCTGGGGCATATCCAGCGGGAAAACCGGCTTCAAAGTGTACGAAGTAGTCGGGCCTAACTTTAAAAAATCAGTCCAGGCGCTTTGTGGAATGCGGACCGAAGTTTCAATGGTTCTGTTCTGGTCAAAGTTGTAGACAAATAGCAGCTTCTGGTTATCGGTGTAACGCAGGTAGCTGTAAACCAATGTCTTGTCATAGTTGTAAGACTGCCCGTCGACATTTGCATATTGCAGGTCGTAAAAACCGCCGGCGTACACTGCCTCATTTTCGATTACAAAATGGTTTAGGCTTTCGTAAAAGGCGCGGAGCTTTTGCTGGTCCGCATCAAGGAGCTCGGTATTGAATTTTCCACCATTCACCCACTGCTGAAATTCCGTCACGCCCCAGTAATCAAAAATCGTCGTGCGGCCATCTTCACCCTGAAAACCTTCTGCCGTCACCGGTTTTACGCCCAGCTCTTGGCCGAAATACAACATTAATGGCCCGGTATGCAAAGTTGCGCTCAATGTCATCGCTGGAAGCGCGAGGAACGGATCACCCGCGAAATAACGCGAAGCAATGCGCTGCTCGTCATGGTTTTCCAGGAACCGCAGCATTTTCTCACTGATATCTCCCGATTCCTGCTGCCATATTTTCGTAATGTCTTCTACCGTACCGTGACCTTCCACGAGCTTGCGGAGCGAGTTATAGAGCCCTACCTTATCATAGAGATAGTCGAATTTTCCAATGTTGATGTAATTGTGATACTCGAAAGGGTTATAAATTTCCGCAATAAAAATCACCTTGTCGTTCAGCTTCTTAACTTCCGGTATCACCCACGCCCAGAATTCCGCAGGTACCATTTCAGCCATATCGCAGCGGAAGCCATCGACGCCTTTCTGCACCCAAAAACGCAGGATATCATACATTTTCAGCCACGTGGAAGGGATCGGGTCGAAAAAATTGGTCTTGCCTCCCGGCTGGAAGTTGACGCCATAATTCAGCTTGATCGTCTCGTACCAGTCGTACTGGCTCGGCTGTGCCTGGAAAACATCATTTCCGGTCGCTTTGGCGGGTCTTTCGTGGTAAGGTTCCAACACCGGTATTGGCGGCGTGTGGCCTTCCGGAACCATAAAGTCCTGGTTTGGGATATAGTAAAAGTTGTTGGAAGGTTTGAAAAAGACCGTGTTATCATCCTCTTCCCCAAAATCTTTCACCCCCTCCGCACGCGCATCTGAATGATACTGGCGCGCTACGTGGTTTGGAATAAAATCAATGATCGCTTTCAAATTCAGGTTGTGCGTCCGGGCGATCAATGCTTCAAATTCCTGCATGCGGTTTTTAACATCGACAGCCAGGTCTGGATCCACATCATAATAATCCTTCACGGCATAGGGCGAGCCCGCAATTCCTTTAACAATCAGCGGATGATCCGGTTTGATGTCAAATTGCGAGTAGTCGGTTAGCGTGGCATGTTCGAGCACGCCGGTGTACCAGACGTGCGTGATCCCGAAATCTTTGAGCGCCTGCAAGGCCGTTTCGGTAATGTCATTGAATTTCCCGCAGCCGTTTTCTTCAATCGTCCCGTAGTTTTTATTGGTGGTAACCTGGTTTCCGAAAAGGCGTGTGAAGACCTGGTAAATGATGAACTTATCTTTGTTGATCAGCGACATAATCGAGTTTGAATGTACAGACCGGCGACCCGGTCGGGGTGGAAAAAGGGCATTCCTGAAAGTGCCGGAAAGCCCTGCAAAGCCCAATACGCTGCAAGAACGCAGGAGATAGGCTTTTTTCACTATTTTGCAAGATATTAAATTTGAAATGATATGCCCTCAATAAAAGCCTGCCTTTTTGATCTGGACGGCGTGATTGTAGACACTGCAAAGTACCATTACCTCGCCTGGCGGGAGCTGGCCAATGACCTGGGATTCGATATTTCACTGGAACAAAACGAGCGGCTGAAAGGCATCAGCCGGATGGAATCGCTGGAAATTATTCTCTCTATCGGCGGCGTAGTTTTGACGGAGGAAGAAAAGCTGGCGCGGGCTGCGGAGAAGAACCGCCGGTACCTGGAACTCTGCAAACAAATGACACCAGGTGACACCCTGCCGGGCGTCCGCAGGTTTATGGAAGAACTGAAATCAAACCGTATCCTGCTCGGCCTGGGCTCAGCGAGTAAAAATGCGACGGTGATCCTGAACAGCATTGATATGCTGCATTACTTTGATACCATCGTTGACGGAAATCGTTTAACCCGCGGCAAGCCCGACCCGCAGGTTTTCCAGCTGGGCGCGGAGGATTTAGGCGTAGGCGCAGAACATTGCGCTGTTTTTGAAGATGCGGTGGCGGGTATCCAGTCTGCAAAAGCCGCCGGAATGTTTGCAATCGGGGTAGGAGCGCCGTCAGTGCTTACGGAGGCAGACCTGGTTATTCCCGGATTCGAAACATTCAGTTATACGGACCTGCATTAGGTCAGGGCGCTTTCGGGTTATCATATTTGTAGCCGACAAAAGTATCACCGGCCCCATTGTCGAACTGGTAGATCAGCAGCGGATTCTTTTCCAGTTTTTGCAGCAGATATTTATTTTCGTCGGCAAAAGGCGGGGAATCTACTTTTACGGTCCATTTAGGTTGCAAAGGATTCCAGGCAACCGGAATGCTGTCGTAAGCCAGCTCGTAACCATTCAGATTGAAAATGATTTTCTGCTCTTTCTTTTGAAGAGAATCGGTCATTGTAATGCTGCTTTGTTTGACGGGCAGCAGCGTAGTGGTGCCGGTGGAAACCAGTCGCACGGACGATTTTTCGTCGAGCGGGATGATTTCATTTTCCGTCCAGAATTCGAGTGCGATCCTGGGTACTTGTGAAAATGTTCTGGCGCCTCCCAGGAGTACAAGGGTCAATGCCCAAAATAATGTTCGCTTTTTCATCTGAGATTGCGTTTTAGGTGAGCGTTTCGCTGATAGAGACAGGAATTTTGTCACCATTCGTTGCACATGGATGTAAATGCAGATACGCCAGGGTGCGGCGCGGGACATATCTTGTTGAAAAACAAGGCAGTAAAAATCAAGCCAAACAGATTATTGGCCCATTACACCAGATAAGAGGTATATTTTCACATATTTGACATTGTTTCCTGCCCGGAAACGCAGATTTATTAACACCCAGAATTACGCCCGGTCAACATGAAGAATTACATTAGCCACGACGAATGGTGCATAGTAGAGAATGGCTTTCACCCAGAAAACAACGAGATTACCGAAAGCCTGATGAGCCTGGGAAATGGCAGGATGGGGCAAAGAGGGAATTTTGAAGAAAGATATACCGGCAAAACGCTGCTGGGAAATTATGTGGCCGGCGTGTATTTTCCTGATAAAACCCGCGTAGGCTGGTGGAAAAACGGTTACCCCAATTATTTCGCGAAGGTTTTGAACGCCTGCAACTGGGTGGGAATTGATGTGCAGATCGGGGATGAAATGCTGGACCTGGGCAAATGTCAGATCGATGAATTCAGGCGTGTGCTGAATATGAAGGAAGGCGTACTGGAACGTACCGTAAAGGTGACGCTCTCAGGCGGAAGGCAGCTCAGCATACATACAAAGCGGTTTTGCAGCATGGCCGACGACGAATCCGGCGCGATCAGTTACAGTCTGGTACCCTTGAATTTCAGTGCGGAATGTATTATAACACCGTTTCTCGACGGGAATATCCGCAACCGTGACTCGAATTACGATGAATCTTTCTGGAATGAAATCGCGAAGGAAAGCGGCGATCATGCAGGTTATCTGACGCTGGAAACGAAAGAAAATCCGTACGGTGTGGAGCAGTTCAGGGTGACTACCGGGATGAAGTTTGAAATAAAAATAAATGGCGAGCCGACTCAACTGGAATCTCAGACATTTACATCTGAAAAGTATGTGTCGGGCAGCATTAAATGCACTTTAAAAGAGAGTGATAACCTGACGATTTATAAATACGCAGTGAATTTATCATCGGCCAATTATGCTGCTGACGAACTTTTGCCTTCTGCCAAAACCTACATCGACCGTATTTCAGAAAAAGGCTTTGACCAGATGTATGCAGAGCACGTGCAGGTTTGGGCTGATAAATGGGCAAAAAATGACATTGTGATTGAAGGGAATGTGGCTGCACAGCAGGGGATAAGGTTCAATATTTTTCATCTTGGACAAACCTACACCGGCGAGGACGAGCGACTGAACATTGGCCCGAAAGGTTTTACCGGAGAAAAATACGGCGGCGGTACCTACTGGGATACCGAGGCGTACTGCATTCCATTTTACCTGGCCACTGCAGAGCACAAAGTGGCACGTAACCTGCTCGTATATAGACATAAGCACCTGCAAAAAGCGATCGAAAATGCGGAGAAATTAGGCTTTTCCGACGGCGCCGCACTGTACCCGATGGTGACGATGAACGGAGAGGAATGTCATAATGAGTGGGAAATTACTTTCGAGGAAATACATCGCAATGGTGCCATCGCTTACGCCATTTATGACTATACCCGCTATACCGGCGACCAGAGTTATCTATCGGAATATGGGCTGGAAGTTTTGATCGGGATTTCCAGGTTTTGGAAGCAACGGATTACGTGGTCGACCGATCGGAATAAGTACGTGATGCTGGGCGTGACGGGGCCGAACGAATATGAGAACAATGTGAACAACAACTGGTATACCAACTACATTGCCTTCTGGACATTGCGGTATACCCTGGAAAATGTGAGCCGGCTGTGGGCTGAGGATACCCAGGCGCTCAACGAGGTTATTCACAAAACCGGCCTGAAACTGAACAAAGAACTTGGCGAGTGGAAGCACATTGTCGAAAGTATGTACTTCCCGTACGATGAAAACCGGAAGGTGTTTTTACAGCAGCAGGGGTTTCTGGATAAAGAACTGCTCACGGTAGATGATATCTCGGATCACCGCCCGATTAACCAGAAATGGTCGTGGGACAGGATTTTACGGTCTTGCTTTATCAAGCAGGCGGATGTTTTGCAGGGCCTGTACTTTTTTGAAGACGAATTTGATTCTGAAACTGTCCGCCGGAATTTCGCCTTTTACGAGCCGATGACGGTGCATGAATCGTCACTTTCGCCTTGTGTGCATGCTATCCTCGCGGCAGGCATCGGGCTGAAAGAAAAGGCTTACGAAATGTATGTCCGCACGGCAAGGCTTGATCTCGACGATTATAACAATGATACCCAGGACGGCCTGCACATTACTTCCATGGCGGGAACCTGGATGAGCATCGTGAAAGGCTTTGCCGGTCAGCGCGTGAAAGACGGTGTTTTGGTGCTGAATCCGTATGTCCCCGAGCAGTGGAATGCCTATTCTTTCCGGATCGGTTTCCGCGGGAGCTGGCTGAAAATTTCTGTCAAAAAGCGGGAAGTGATCATTGAAAATACTTCTGAAACTGCGCTGAAATTGCTTGTCAAAGGAAGAGAAATAGCAGTGGGAAGCCTCGAAACAGTAGTTGTATAGGATAAGGTTATTTCTGGAAAAAATGATATTATACCTGTGGATTACTGAATGGTGTAAAGCTGAAATTGTAAATCTGAAACATTCCTTGTAGGTTAGTAGCTTTTGAGCCAGTTCAGAATTGACTATGCTGCAAAAGTTTTACCTGATCATTACATTCACTATTCTGTTGACACTTATGGCTTTACGGCCTGGGAGCGTCTCTGCGCAGGATTTTGGAGAATGTCAGAAAATAGTCAAAGATTTACTGCCGGTTTTTAACCGCGCTTTTGAAGAAAATAATCCTGCCCTGCTTCGCGAAGAATCTTACCAGCGGGGCATCCGCAACCTTCAGGCAGCTTACGCATTATATCACAAGGAAGCATTTCAGGCGACGGACTCCGCGCAGCGGATGAACAATGAAGCCGTCATTCTTGCACTGTCCGGAAACTACCAAAAGGCGCTGCACATTATGGAAGAACTGGACCTCAGCGCCCAGGATGCCCAGCTGCATTACAATCGCGGATTGTTCGGTTTACTCTCCGGCAAGTTCGATCAGGCCCGGAATGATTTCAACGAATCACCCGGCGGCGCAGAAGCTACATTGAATACGCTGGTGACTTTTGGGAAACAGAAAAAATACAATGAAGCGGTTAGTTTTGCCAGTACCAATTCTGCGAGAGGAACCGGTGGTAAGTGGAATTATAACCTGGGGCTTTTGCATAAATTTCTGGGTCAAAACGAAGAAGCCGTAGACGAAATTACGACGGCGATCCGGCAAAAGGATGAAATGGCTTATCGCTTGCAGCGCGGTGACATATTGATGCACACAGGCAGCGAGAAAAAGGCGGTGAAGGATTTTGAAAAAGTATCTAAAACCCACCCGAAAGCCCAGATCCGGTACGCGAATGCATTACTTTCCCTGAACCAGTTCGGGGCTGCAAAAGCGGTTTTTCAAACTTACCTGGAAAGCGACGACCGGACTTTTCGCGGTGACGCCTATCTCGGAATTGCTCACGCTTCCTACGGATTGCACCAGATCAGCGAGGCGCAGCGGTTTTACAAGCTCGCGTCTACCATTAAGCGTGAGACGCCGGCATTGCAGGCGGGAATAGGTAATACACATTTGGCAAAACGGGAATATCAGACAGCATTCACGCTTTTCGACAGGGTAATTAAAAAGGATTCAACCTACCTGCCGGCCTATCTGGGCAGGGCGATTTCGTATTATGGTCAAAAGAAATATGACCTTGCGCTGAAAGATTTTAAGAAGGCAGAAAAGGCCCTGGACGAAAACAACCGCTTTTTTGCTGACCTTTTTGTCAGCAAAGCGTTCTCCGAATATTACCTGAAAAGAAGTCCCGAAGCGCAGGAAGATTTCCTGAAAGCCATTAAGCTGGATGGAACCCGGTATGAGGCGCTGGCGGGTATCAGCGGAATTATGATCGATCAGAAGCGGTACTCTGAGGCTGGGCAATATCTGGCAAAAGCATTGCAGTATGAGCAGGGTTACGATCTGATGTGGAGCAACTACGGCAGCTTGCTGATGCACTTTGATATGTATAAAAAGGGCTACAAGGTTTTCCAAAAAGCGGTTTCGCTTAATCCTTCCAATGTGAATGCACAAAATGGCTGGGGCGTGGTATTGCTTGAAAATGACCAGCTCGATAAGGCTATGACACTCTACGACAGTCTCGTACGTGAAAAGCCGGAGTTGCCGTTTTTGCATAACAACCGCGGGATCGTGCAGGCGTATATAGGAAACAGGCACTCGCAGAAACACCAGGTAAATGAAGCGAATGCGCGCTATGACGGCTCTTACGAGGATTTCAAAAAAGCGATGGACGTGGCGCCCGCCCGGAAGTTTTACAATGTCAACCAGGGTAATGTATACCGGTACCAGGAGAAATTCGACGAGGCGAAACTGAGCTACCAGACTTACCAGGATAAGAGTGCGCTGAATAACACAGCGGTGATGTACGCGGGGCAGCAGCGTTTGAAAGAAGCCAAATATTACCTCGGAGTTGCTTTGCAGATCGACTCGCTGCACCGGGTTTTTCAATATAACATGACGATCCTGGCAAAAGGCAAGCAGCAGGAAATGATGAGGCTCGTGGCGTCATCGGATGAGAACAGTCCGTTTTCAGATATCGGGATTAAATACAGCCGCGATGGTTTTGTGACGATCTATCTCTATGATTACGAGTATGATGTGCTGTCGTTCCCGGGCAGACATTATATGCCGCTTCCGGTGGCCGAATACAAGGAAGATTATTTTATTCCCGAATACGACTTTAAGCTGGTGGCTTACGAAAAAAAGAAGGGTGATACTACGAAAAAGAAGCGGGTGCACTACCACAGTCAGAAAGTGAAACTGCCAGGCTCTCGGGGTAAGTCAGGAACGAAGTGCCCTATACTTTTCTAATGTCATTTTAACAATTGTCGCGGCGTTTCCTTCAAAACCGGTGCATGAGAAATATTTTCTACGATATTCTCGTCTCAAATCCACATTAGCTGCATTTTTCTCTACTGTGGGAAGATTTGACATTAAAGGTGAGTTAAATGCCAGTTGTCAGGACTTTGTGATAATGTTCCGCACTTCTACAAAGCTGATCGGTTTATCGAGGAAGTAATCGGCGCCATTTTTCAAGGCTTCCTCTTTCAGATTTGTCATTGCACTCATCATCACCACCTTCACTTGACGATCACTTACCCGGCTTTTCAGTCGCTGTATTTCGTCGATGCCTTTGCCGTCAGGTAAGTTATTGTCAATGAATATCCAATCAGGGTTAATGTCGTTGACACAAAGCATGCCTTCGCGTATGGAAGAGGCCACTTTGATAGCGGTTTCGGGTGATTTGATATTTAACTGCCTTACTAGAAAATTGCGCAACAACACTCCCAAATCATGCTCATCTTCAATTATAACAATTTTCATAGCGATGTGTCAGAAATAAAATTTTAGCATTGTTAGTGGAGCACCTGGAAATAATATAAATCGCCGTTTTTTGAGTTTGACAAAGCAATAATCCTGCCATTTGCCGGACAGAGGGCATTTTTTCTTTTTACCGGGCCACTTGATTATTTCCCGGCGCGGCTGCTTTCACAGCACTTGTCCCTCTTTTACGCTTTTTAGGAATTAAATTTTACAGCCCCGAATATTCCAATTTTAACATTCCGGCAATCACCATGTTTATAAGTGTCTGTAAAACAACTATTTAAAGTATCTGCGAATACTCGTAAAATTTTTGGTACAGGATTTGTCCGAAAGCTATTTTAGGTATTCATCACATAAATCCGAAGAAAACATGTCAAACAGCAAGATCGTTTTAGGAATTGTAACAGCGGCAGTCGCAGGTGCAGTGATAGGGTTACTTTTCGCACCGGACGAAGGCGACAAGACCATTAAAAAACTGAAAAAGAAAACCAACAGTCTCGCCGCAGATCTGATCGACGCGCTTGAAAAAAGTAAAGCGAAAGCCGAGCAGACAGCTTCCGACCTGAAAGAAGAAGGTGAAAAGTATAAGGATGAGGCTGCCAACAAAGCGGCTGACTATGCGGACGCAGCAAAAGAACAATATCATAATCTATAAGCAGACAAGCCGGTCGGGACGAAAATTCTGACCGGCTTTTTAATTCCGGATCAACATCATGGAGTCTTCATCAACAATCGAAAAAGGAGTAAGCAATGTGCTGGTAAAAACCGTACTGCGGAGGTTGCCGGCTCCACTAAACCTGGTGGCGCCACTTGTGGTAGAAAAAGCGCTCGTCCAGTACGGGATTCCCGAAGGACGTGAGATTTTACTCAAAGGCTTGAAGTGGGTCAAAAAAATGACCGACGAAAAACCCGAGGAGCAGCGCTAGTCCCTGACTTACTTTACAACACTGAGAGAACCCGTCCGCAAGATGGGTTCTTTTGTTTTTACGCCTGTCCTACGGGCAAGGCTTTTGTTAACATTTCTGTTAACTTTTATTCGTGTATACTGATCACAGGTAACCGGCTGCCCTGATTTCTCCCGGAAACAGGCGGCGCAGAAAGACTTGCATTTTCAGCCGGACCGGAAAAATAAAAGTGACCCGGTTTGATAATCAGGCAGATGCAAAAATTAGTTAGAATCGAAAGGTACGTATAGCGGGAAACGGGTAGCAAATTTAGTCACCAGGAAGGACGCCTACTGCAGGAATTGAAAGTCGAATATTGTAAAAGTGCCATGTGGATTAGCTCTACATTCTGAATTAACTTTCTCAGTCTGTGGAAATAACTACGCAATCTTTCTGAACCGGCAAAACCATTACCTGTAGATTGAATAAAGAGTCGTAAATTTAAAGCATTAAGAGAATTACCATTTACCACCGGTTGCTATATGCAAAGACAGACGCAGACGCAAAGACAGACCCTAAAATATTCGCCCCTTCAGATTCAAATGCTGAATTTGTTGCATTTGACTACGATGGAGTTGGAGCAGAGAATTAAGGAAGAAATTGAAGAAAATCCGATACTGGAAGAGGGTAAAGAAGAGAGTACCACCGAAGATAATGCCGACGAGTTTCAGGATTCGGATGACAGTGCATCTTTGGGAGAAGACAGTTCCGTACAAGATTACTACGACTGGGACGAATTCCGGGACGACGACATTCCGGACTACAAGACTTACGCAAATAACCAATCAGCCGATAATGAGCTTTACACGCGGCCGATGGTCGAGACGGTATCATTCCGGGATGAGCTGAAACAGCAGATACATTTCCTTCGCCTTGACGAAAGGCAGCAGCTCGTGGCCGATTTTGTGCTCGATTCACTGGATGAAGACGGGTTTCTTCGAAGAGAAAGCGATGTGATTGCGGATGACATTTCCTTCGCCAACAGCATGTTCATTGAAGCTGACGAGGTGAATGCCATGCTGAAAATCATCCAGCAGCTCGATCCGCCCGGCATTGCGGCAAGAGACCTCAAAGAATGCCTGGTGATACAGCTTCATCGCATGGAAGTCCAGAATGAAACCTGGAAGTGGGCTTACCGGATTGTCTGCGATGCTTTTGACGAACTCGGCTCCCGCAATTACGACAAGATCATGCGGATCACCGGCCTGGACGAAGAATCGCTGAAAAAGGCCATCCAGCTGATCACAACATTGAATCCAAAACCTGCCTCAGGCCTACGGAACGATTCCATTGTCAATGAAAGCATCAAGCCGGATTTTATGCTCTGGTATACAGAGGACGGCGAAATAGAAGTACAACTTACCTGGGGCAACAGCCCGGCCTTGAAGCTCAATAAGCTGTTTACCAAAATGGCGGAGCAAAAAAATGACAAGGCGACCAATCAATTCCTTAAAAATAAAATGAATTCGGCCAAATGGTTCATCGATGCGATCAAGCAGCGGGAAAACACCATGCTGAGCACATTGAAGGCGATTGTAAGGCTGCAATACGACTACTTTCAGACCGGCGACATTAAAAAGCTGCGCCCGATGATCCTGAAAGATGTGGCCGAGATCATTGATATGGATATTTCCACCGTTTCGAGGGTGACCACCAATAAATATGTCCAGACCCCTTTCGGGATCGTACTGCTGAAAGACCTGTTTACCGAAGGCGTGACCAATGAAGATGGTACCGAGGTTTCGAACAGGGAAATCCAGGAGGCGATCAGGGAGATTGTCGGTGCAGAAGACAAAAGACATCCGTATAATGATCAGCAGATTACGGATATGCTTTCGGAAAAAGGCTATTCCGTGGCGCGGCGTACCGTGGCTAAATACCGGGAACAACTGAACATTCCGACGGCAAGATTACGAGTTACCATTTAAAATTAAGCCCTAAAACCAGGCATGAAAAAAATTGTTGTTGTTGATGATGAGGCAGATATCTGTTTCTTGCTGAAAAGATTTTTATCCAAAAATGATTTCATAGTTGAAACAGCCCAAAATGGCAAAGACGGCCTCGCGCTGATCGAATCGGTTTCACCGGATCTGGTAATGACCGATTTCAGGCTGGGTGACATTACGGGTACCGACCTGCTTACAGCCATCAAATCCAAACGGCCCCACGTGCCGGTGCTGATCATTACCGGATATTCCGATATCAAGGTGGCGGTGAATGTGATGAAGTTGGGGGCTTACGATTACATTACAAAACCCCTTTTTCCGGATGAGATATTGGTAACCGTTAAAAAAGCGATTGCCGATGCCGAATCTTCCAAAGCCGAGGAGCAGGAATACACTTCTTCGGCCCCGGTTGCCGGACAAACCGGCGATGCACCGAAACCAGGCCGGAAAAGCAGCTCACGCATGAAAGCGGGCTACATAATGGGCCAGAGCGATATTTCGGACAACCTTTTCAAACAGGTGGACCTGGTTGCGCCTACCAATTTCAGTGTGATCATTTACGGGGAAAGCGGCTCGGGTAAAGAGGCGATCGCCCAGGAAATACATAACCGGTCGCGGAGAAAAGATATGCCATTTGTGGCGATGGACTGCGGCGCGATTTCGAAGGAATTGGCTGGTAGTGAGCTATTTGGTCACGAAAAAGGATCATTTACCGGTGCACTAAATACCAAGATCGGGCATTTTGAAATGGCAAACGGCGGTACACTGTTCCTGGATGAAGTGTCCAACTTATCCTACGAAATCCAGGTAGCATTGCTGCGTGTAGTTCAGGAACGTAAAATGCGACGCATCGGTGGTTCGAAAGAGATCGACCTGGATGTACGGATCATTGTGGCGAGTAACGAAAGACTGCTCGAATCGGCTAGAAATGGTAAGTTCAGGGAGGATCTTTATTATCGTTTCAATGAATTTACGATCGAGGTACCGGCTCTGAGAAACAGAAAAGATGACCTGATGCTTTTTGCCGGGGCTTTTCTGGATACAACCAATGTAGAGCTTAATAAAAATGTCAGCGGGTTTTCGGAAGAAGTTAAAAACGATTTTCTGAACTACTCGTGGCCGGGTAACCTGCGTGAGTTGAAAAATGTGATCAAACGCGCAACATTGCTTTCAGACGGCGAACTGATTGAGGAAAAGTCACTGCCTTTTGAAATTGTAAACTATAAAAGACTCAAAGACCTGGACGAAGAGCCGGCGGCACCGGCTGCGGCATCTGCATCGACAGGCAGCGTTGAAAGTCCTGTGGAAGGAGATGATTCCAAACCAAGCCTGAAAACCGTCGCCAATGAAGCTGAGTATGATATGATCATGCAGGTACTGCGCGATGTGAATTTCAATAAAAGCAAGGCTGCGCGTTTGCTGAACATCGACAGGAAAACGCTTTATAATAAAATGAAGCAATTTGATATTTAGAGGGGGAGAACTGACGCGGAATGAACAGCAAGCTTATAAAAGTACTCCTTGTTGACGACGACGAGGACGACTATTTTCTGACCAGGGAATATTTTCAGGACCTGGTTAACTGGAAATTCGATATTACCTGGTGTGCAACCTTCAAAGATGCGCAGGAGCAGATCGGGCATCATAAATATGACCTCTATCTGTTTGATTATCTGCTTGGAGGAAACACGGGTATCGATCTGATTGAGCTTGCCTGCCAGTTTGAATGTGAAGAACCGATCATCTTATTGACGGGAAAAGGGGATACCAAGATCGCGGTGGAAGCATTGCGGCTGGGTGCTGCCGATTACCTGATCAAAAGCGAGCTGGACGCCGAAAAGCTGGAAAGAAGCATTCGGTATGCGCTGGAAAGAACCTCCGTTTTGAAAGCGTTGCGGCACAGTGAAAGACGTTACCGCCGCGTTTTTGAGGAATCCAGCGATTTCCTTTTTATCAGTGACCTTGCAGGCAACATTATCGATTTCAATGCCTCGGCTTCCGTACTTACCGGTTTTTCGGAAGAAGATCTCCGCCTTAAAAACATTGTCGACCTGATCGACGAACCCCAGTTTTCGGTTCAGTGGAAAAACATCAAGGAACACGCAATCCACGACCAGGAGTTGCGCGTTTTGACCAAAGACGGTGATAAGAAATACTGTCTTTTCTCAGCCTCCGTCGAATTTGACGAGGACCATCCCTACATTCAGGGCCGGATGCATGATATGACGGCCCGGAAACAATCGGAGCGGGAAAGACTTTTCTCTGAAAAAATGGCTGTGACAGGCCGGCTTGTGAGAATGCTGGCGCATGAGGTACGCAATCCGCTCACAAATGTGAACCTGTCGGCGGAGCAGCTCGAAATGGAGCTTGTCGACGAAGACCAGAAATTTTACACCCAGATCATCAAAAGGAATTGCACTCGTATTAACGATCTGATCTCACAGCTTTTACAGCCATCGACTTCTGCCGACATTGAGCTGGTGGAAAAACCGATACACGCTGAATTAAAAGAGGCAATCGGCGCCGCGCTGGATCGTGTTCAACTCAAACGCATCCAGATCGTCAGCGAATTTGCCGA
This sequence comes from Dyadobacter luticola, assembly GCF_005860805.1. GTDB lineage: Bacteria > Bacteroidota > Bacteroidia > Cytophagales > Spirosomataceae > Dyadobacter > Dyadobacter luticola. Next base: position 623,174 of record NZ_VCEJ01000005.1, read on the forward strand.
GGAAGAATTACTTCTTCCGCTGGATTCGGTATCCCTGCAAATGGCCTTTTTGAACCTCATTACCAATGCGATAGAGGCCATGGAAGAAGACCACGGCATCCTGCGCATCTCGACCAAAAATCATGGAGATACCATTCAGGTGATTTTTGCGGATAATGGTTCGGGGATCAACGAGGAGCACATGGAGAAGATTTTTGAACCCTATTTTACGGGTAAAAACAATGGTATGGGCATCGGGCTTTCTACCACCATGAGCGTAATCCACGCGCACCACGGCCGTATCGACGTGCAGTCGCAGGTGGGGCAGGGCACTACATTCACCATCAGCTTTCAGGAAGGTAAGTAGACGCAGTAATGAAATTACCGGCGCTCCGGGACGAATAACATATCGTCCGGAGCTACCGGCATGAGCGCCTCAGTGGATATCAGGCGTTTCTGGCTTTGCGGTTGAAGAACCCGTAAATGATCGGGAAGATCAGCAGTGTCAGGAATGTAGCGGTGATCAACCCGCCGATCACCACAATTGCCAAAGGTTTCTGTGTTTCCGAGCCGATACCCGTCGAGGTAGCAGCTGGTAACAAACCGATTGCAGCCATTAAAGCCGTCATAATCACCGGCCTGATCCTCGATTTCACCCCTTCCCGTATCGCCTCATCGAGCGTCATTCTCGCCGCCAGGTTTTTGTTAAAGACCGAGATCAGGATCACCCCATTTTGCACGCATAATCCGAACAATGCGATAAAGCCTACGCCCGCCGAGATACCGAAGTTCATGTGCGTCACATGCAGCGCGAGTATCCCGCCAATCAGCGCAAAAGGAACGTTCACGAGTACCAGGCCGGCATCTTTGGCATTGCTGAACATGATGAAAAGCAGGATGAAAATCCCGATCAAGCTGATCGGTACCACTTGTCCCAGCCGCGCCGTAGCACGTACCTGATTTTCAAATTCCCCCGACCAGTTTACAGAATACCCTTTTGGTAAAGATTTCAAAAGCGGTTTCACGCGGCTCTGCGCATCGGCGATGGTACTTCCCAAATCCCGCTCACGTACCGAGAATTTTACCCCGATGAAACGCTTGTTGTTATCCCGGTACACAAATGCCGGCCCGGTCACGGTTCTGATAGTCGAAATTTCTTTCAGCGGAATTTTCCCGCCTGTCAATGTGGGCACCATCAGCTGTTGAATGTCGTCTACCGAGCGGCGGTACTGCTGCTCATAGCGCAGCCTGATGTCAAATTTGCGCTCGCCTTCATAAAGGATCGAAGCCGTTTTTCCACCAATCGCCATCTCGATCACCGCCTGTGCATCCGCAATGCTCACGCCATATTGCGCCATCTGATGGTCGTGCAGAATGACGCTGACTTCCGGCTGGCCTATGTTCCGCAGGATACCCACGTCCTTGATCCCCGGCACATCCTTGATCGCTTCCAGCACCTGGTTCGCTTTATCATTCAATGTTTCCAGGTCATCGCCGTAAATTTTCACCGCATTACTTGCATTCATACCTGCCACCGCCTCGGCCACATTGTCGATGATCGGCTGCGAATAGTTGTAGTTAATGCCCTGAAACTGTTTCAGTTTCGTGTCCATTTCCTCAATCAGATCGTCCTGGCTGATTTTTCTTTTCCACTCATCTTTGGGTTTCAGGTTCACCTGCATTTGCACGTAATAAAAACCCGACGGATCGGTACCATCATTGGAGCGGCCGGTTTGCGACAAAACGCCATTTACCTCAGGAAATTCATTGAGTTTGTTTCTCAAAACCGTCACCATCTTAGTCGTTTCGGCCAAGGAGCTGCTCATCGGCATTTTCGCTTCAACCCAAAGAGCACCTTCATTTAATGTGGGCAAAAACTCGGTTCCCAGGAATTTTGCGGAAAACAAGCTCAATGCCATAAACACGATGGCAAGCACTACGCTGAGCTTTTTGCGCGCATAACACCATTCAAAGCCACGCGTCACCGAGTTGTCAAAAAAGCGGACAACCGGATTACTCTTCTCACGCACATTTTTTCTGAGCAAAATCGAGCAGAGTACCGGTACCAATGTTAAAGTGTAGAGCAGCGCGCCGAGCAAGGCAAAACCTAGTGTATATGCCAGCGGCGTAAACATTTTTCCCTCCACTTTCTGGAAACTGAAAATCGGGATCAATGCCGTAATAATGATCAGTTTGGAGAAGAAAATTGCTTTTCCAAGTTCTCCACCGGTCTTTTTAACTAAACCCAATTTCGAGAGCTTGTTGTACTTCTCCATACCATTGCGGTGCGCGAGGTGATCCAGCGTCACGAAAATCCCTTCCACCATCACCACGGCACCGTCAATGATAATCCCAAAGTCTATCGCGCCCATGGACAGAAGGTTGGCGGACATTCCTTTGAGTTTGAGACACATAAAAGCAAAGAGGAGGGCAAGCGGAATAATGATCGATACAATCACCGTCGTGCGCCAGTCGGCCATGAACACGAAAACGATCACGGTCACCAGCACAATACCTTCTATCAGGTTGTGTTTCACGGTATGCGCACAAAATTCTATCAGGTTATCACGGTCGTAGAATGTGACCATTTTGACATCAGGAGGCAGGATTTTGGTGTTCAATTCCTGAACCTTATCCTTTATACGCGCCAACACCTCACTCGGGTTTTCACCTTTGCGCTGCACCACGATACCTTCCACCACATCGTCGTTTTTGTCCAGACCTACCTGGCCCACGCGTGGCATATCCGACTCTTTTACATCCGCCACATCCCTGACCAGCACCGGGTTATCTTTTACAAATTCCACGATAATGTTCTCAATGTCGGGTATGGAGTTCAAAAGCCCGATTCCGCGAACCACATAAGCCTGCCCGTTTTTCTCGATCACATCGCCGCCGACATTCACATTACTTTTGGTCACGGCCTGGTACACTTCCAGCGGGGTAATGTTGTATTTGACCAACTTGGTCGGGTTCACCTGCACCTCGTAAATTTTCTGGCGGCCTCCAAATGCGACCACATCGGCCACACCGGGAATGCTTCTCAACTGTCTGTCTATCACCCAGTTTTGCAGTGTCAGCAGCTCGCGGCTGTCGCGGTCATTGCTTTTGAGTGTGTACCTGAAAATTTCGCCGGTCGGGCCGTACGGGGGCTGCACGTCGGGCTCCACGCCGTCGGGGAGAGAAATATTACGAAGCTGGTTATTAACCTGTTGCCGCGCAAAAAAGTCTTCCACACCATCATCAAAAATGATCTTGATAATGCTCAGACCGAACATGGTGGTACTCCGCACATTCGATTTTTGCTGCACCGAGTTCATCGCCACCTCAATCGGCACGGTCACAAACCGCTCGATTTCCTCGGCGCTCCGTCCGTTCCACTGGGTTACAATGATGATTTGTGTGTTGGTCACGTCCGGAAATGCTTCCAGCGGCGTGTCCCGGTAACTGACGATCCCCGCAACAATCAGCAGGCCAGTCATGAAGAATATGAAGAACCGGTTTTTCAATGAAAACCCCACGATTCCCCGGATGAATTTGTTCATCAGATTTGAGTGAATGAGTGAATGACTGAGTTAGTGAATGATTAATCATTCAGCGCATCGTAAACCAGCAGTTGATTCTTGGAAATCACCGCCTCGCCTGGCTTCAAGCCGGTGCTGATGTAGGCCCGGTTGGCCAGGGAGCGGTACACTTCGATAGGGCGGGTTTCAATATTGGTCCTGCTGTGATACACCATCACCCAGTTTTTGCTTCGGTCAAAAATCACGGCCTGCGAAGGAATTGCCTGCATTTGGCTGCCTTCTTCGAAGTTCAGGCTCACTGTTGCGTGCATTTCCGGTTTGAGTTTGAATCCTACATTTTGAAGCTGAATCCGTATCCGCATCGCCTTGGTTTCAGGATCAAGCACATTGTAGATTTTGTCAACCTTACCTTTGAAAACCTCATCCGAAAAGCTGATCGTGCGCACTTCGGCAGGCATACCCAGCTGAATACGAGGGATATCGCTCTCGTTCACATTGGCCATCACCCACACATCGGCGATTTGTCCTACCGTGAAAAGGCTTTCCGTATTGTCGGAGCGCAGCTGCATCCCGCGGTTTACATTTTTATCAATAATAAATCCGTTGATCGGTGACTTCACAATGTAATTTGCTGATTTACCCAAACCGTAAATCGAAAAAACTTCTTTCACCCGGCTCACTTCCGCCTGGGCTTTGTCCACCACTTGTCGAGCCGAAATCACGTCCCTTTCAGGCACCAGTTTGCTTTCGAAAAGATCTTCGGTAGAGGATAAATTTTTCTGTGCAACCAATAAATCGGATTGTGCCTGGATCTTCTGTCTCTCAAAATCAGCCACTTCCCCTGAGCGGATGGTCGCAAGTTTTTGACCTTTACGCACATTGTCGCCCAGCTCTACATCCACTTCCTCCACATTACCACCCACAAGCGGGAAAATCTTGATCACCTGGTTTTCGTCAGGTACCACTTTGCCGACCAGCGTCAGCTCATTTCTTACCGGTTCTGTGCGTACAGTATCGATTTTAATGCGGCTCATCATCGTATCCGACAGCATAAACGCCTTGGATTCGCCGCTCTCCTCGTCCTTTTTCTTATCGCAGGATGTCAGCCAGATTCCAAAAGCGGCCAACATGACAACATACAGGGTATTTTTCATTTTCGGGTTTTTGTGGCAATGCCAGTTGTAAGAAGTTTTTAGTTTAAATGTTTAGTTGAAAAGCTCTTCGCCGACAGCAAAGTTGAGCTCTTCGTAAACCTTGATCCGGTCAGCCTGCAAGCGATTGTATTCCTTGATGCTTTCGTTGTAGGTTTCGATAAAATCGATGAATTCGAGGAGGGTTACATTTCTTTTCTGGAAGTTTTCGTAGAAACCTTTATTCAGCAACTGAAACTGGTCTGAGAACTGGCCCTCTACACTTTTATAAGCATTATCCGCAATGCCCACCTTCTGCACCGCAGCATCCACTTCATTGGCTACCGTGTTTTGCTTGGCATTTTCAGCCGTTTTGAAATAGCTGATGTTGCTTTTCGCGGCTTTGATATTTCCCTGGTTACGGTTAAAGAATGGTAAGTCGATGGAAGCATTTACACCAAAATAATTGCTCACATAGTTGCTCGACTGGTCGTAAATCGCACCAATTTTCATATCCGGTTTCGCCAGCGCTTTTTGTAATGTATAGTTCAATTCCGCCTGTTTGGTAGCAGACTGCGCCACTTTCAGGTCGGCGCGGCTTTGTAATGCTTTTTCTTTGAGTTGCTCCGGCGTGTATTTGCTTAGCTGGTATCGTTGAATTTCAGAGCTGTCGACCACCGATTTTACCGGGCGCTCGGTATTTAGCAGTGTCCGCAGGTCGCGCTGGTTTTCCTGTAATTCAAAAAGAATGTCAGCACGTTCGTTCGTCAATTCAAACAACAACGCTTTCAGCCGCACCACTTCTTTCAGCGATATGTTCTTCCGCTCGTATTCTTTTTGGAATGCATTCACCGTGGTATTCAATGTGCCGATCTGCGTATCGTACAGGGCCACAGTCTGTTCCAGATAATATGATTCAAAAAAGATCTGGCGGAGCTCGAATTTTAATGTTCGGATAAGGTCGAAAAACTGGTACTCGCTCTTACGGGTCGACTCGACATCGAGCGCTACCTGCTTGTTACGTTTGCCCGCGCGCGTGATCAGCTGCTCGATCGTGAAAGCTTTTTGTCCATTTTTGCCCACATCAAAAGCGCCGCGTGACGGACTGTAAGCATTGATTTCAACACCGAATGTGGGGTTATTCCAGAGTTTGTCCTGGATCTCAACCGACTTGGCAATGTCGATCTGGTACTTTTCAGCAAGAATTTCGAGGTTGTTTTGAAGAAAAAGACTATCCGCTTGTCTGATTGAAATCCTGAGCGTGTCCTGTGCGTGTAAGCTGATTGAAAATAAGATCAAAAGCCCGGTGAGGTAAGTTCGCATACGTTTTGTGTTATAATGCTGCGAACTTCGCATGCCGGTATTACAGCAGGCTTAAAATAGTCTTAGAAAAAAATTAGAAAGTTAAATGTGGCTTAATTCGACCAGAAACTCGCTTCCTTTCCCTACTTCACTGGTCACCGAGATCATGCCGTGATGTAGTTCAATGATGCGCTGGCAGATAGATAGCCCGATTCCGAAACCAGGCAGTTCGGAAGCATTTGAAGACCGGAAAAAGGGATTGAAAATATGCGGAATGTCTTCTTCGCTGATCCCGATGCCCTTATCCTTCACTTTCACGACACACGATTTTTCGTTGGACGAGATCATGATTTGCGCGTGGTGATCGGGAGAATATTTGCAGGCATTGTCCAGCAGGTTGGAAAAAACCCTTTTCAACAACTCCTCATTTCCCTGGATCACCGTTTCCTCCGCATTTTCCGGGATTGTTTCGTAGTCGATCGTCACATTGTAATCCGGGTGGGAGGAAAGTAATTCCTCTTTCGCCAGAAATGCGAGGTCTTCGATGTGGATCGGCGACATTTTCATCTTGCCCATATTTTCATAGGAGCGGGCAAGAAAAAGCAGGTTGTTAGTAATGCTGATCAGCCGCTCCGTGTCGGAAAACAGGTTCGAGAAAACCTCTTCCAGATCGGGATTATTTTTGGTAAAACGCTGGCCTAGCTGGATTTCCGATTTTAATGCAGCCAGAGGAGTCCGCAGCTCGTGGGAGGCGTGGGATACAAAGCTTTTTTGTTGTTCAAAAGCCTTATTAAGCCGGTAAAGTACTGTGTTAAAGTTAATTGCCAACTGAGCGATTTCATCTTTCCGGTTTCCTTCATCGAGTTTTTGGGATAAATTCTGCGCGGTAATCAACGAAACCTGCTCATTAATGCGGCTGATCGGGCGGAGTGCATTCCCGGCGAAGTAAATACCCAGCACCACCGTCACACCGATCCCCGCGGCCAGGCCCCAGATCAATGTGCTCCGCAGGTTATCCAGCTTGCTATGCCCGAATGTATCATAAGCCGAAGCCAGTACCACCAGCGGCTCGGCACCCTCGTCATAGAGCAGTCCAATCACCTCGTTCTCACCTTGATGAAACTCCATATATTCCTGCTGACGCACTTCTTTCAGCAGCGACTTCTTGTAAGTCAGCAGCTTGTCGTCCACGCTCGAATAAATCAGCTCATTTTTCGAATCAAAGATTAGCACCTTCTCATCCAGCATTTCCGACAAAGTATTCTGGTCGATGGCTTTAAGGAGGTCCTTGTCTATACCTTTCACTTTTACGAGCAGGCGGCAGGTGGTGCGGGCGCGGCTTTTCAGGCGGTCGTAAAATTCTTCCTGCCGGTAATGTTCAGAAACACTGTAAATGGTGATGGAAAACAACAGCAAAACCGCCGCTACCAAGAGCGTAAACTGTAAAGCGATGCGGTTCCTGATGGTCATGATACTATTATTCCTCTTTCAAAATGTAGCCCATTCCAGGTCGGGTATGGATCAGCCGGGTCGGATAATCTTTATCGACTTTCTTGCGTAAGTAATTGATATACACCTCTACAACATTGGTTCCGGGATCGAAATTCAGGTGCCAGACATGCTCTGCCAGATCCATTTTGGAAACCACACGCCCACGGTGCATCAGGAAATATTCGAGCAGCGCGAATTCCTTGGCCGTGAGGTCTATCGCATTTCCGGCGCGTTTTACCTGCTTGGTACCCAGGTTCATTTCCAGGTCAGCGATCCGCAGGATTTTATCCGTAGTCTCCGGATTGTTCAGCTCGGAAACCCGCAAAGCCGCATTGATCCTGGCCAGTAACTCCCTGAAATCAAACGGTTTGACAATGTAATCATCCGCACCCCGGCTCAACCCTTCAATTTTATCCTCAATTTCCCCGTAAGCCGTCAGCATAATGATCGGCAATGTGGGCTTGTAGATCCTTATCTGCTGGCACACATCATAACCTTTCATTCCCGGCAAATTCACATCCAGCAGCACCAGATCAAACTTTTTGTCCAGTGCCAGCTGCTTGCCGGTAATGCCATCGTACGCAATTTCGGCTTCAAAATTCTCGGTACCAAGTCCCCGGAAAATGTTCTGCGCGATCCTGCGGTCATCCTCTACAATCAGGATTTTTTTCATGAGCTGATTCAATAAATGCTATAAAACCGTCAGCGCCTGTTCCAGGTCACTGATCAGAAAATCGGCGTCTTCCAGGCCAATGTATACGCGGGCCATCCGGTGTTGTTCTTTGTTGGGATCAAATAACTCGGGACCAATACCCGCTGCCTGCGGCAAAATCAGCGACTCGTGCCCGCCCCAGGAAACCGCCACTAGGAAATGTTTCAGAGAATAGGTAAATGTTTCAATGTTGTTATAACTGTCTGTCTTTAAAACAATTGTCAGCAAGCCACAAGCACTCGTCATTTGTTTTTTTGCCAGATCAATTTGCGGAAAATCCTCGTCAAAAGGGAATATAACCCGCTCAATTGTGGGATGGTTTTTCAGGTATGCGACAACTTTCTCCGTCGAATTCTTAATGTGTGCCAATCGCACCGGCAAAGTACGTAATCCTCTCAGGATCAGCCAGGCGTTAAATGGCGAGATAATCGATCCGTTGTTTAGCAGCTGCTCATTAAAAATCTTGTTCAGCATATCTTTTTTGCCCGTCAAAACCCCGGCGACGGTATCGCTATGCCCGCCAATGTATTTTGTCGCCGACTGCAAGGCCATATCAATACCCAGCGCGATCGGTTTTTGTTGCAAAGGCGAAGAGTAACTGTTATCGCAGATCGTAATAATACCTTTTTCCCGCGCCAACCTGGCTACGGCTTCCAGGTCCTGCAACTCAAATGTATTTGAATTGGGCGATTCCAGGTAGATAATGCGTGTTTCCGGCCGGATTGCATTCTCGAAATTTTCTATTTTGGTACCGTCAATGTACGTCGTCGTCACATTGAAACGCGGCAGGAGGTTATCAAACATCCGCCAGGCCCAGCTGTAAGGTTTATCCACCGAAACAATGTGGTCGCCGCTTTTCACATTCGCCAAAACCGCCGCGAAAATGGCAGATGCGCCACTGTTGAACACCAGCGCATCTTCCGCACCGTCGAGCGCAGCCAGCTTTTTTCTCAGGATTTCTATCGTGGGATTTTTACCGCGGGAATATAAATAAGCCGAATCCTCATCTTCAAAAGCCTTTCGGAGGTCGTCAAAAGTGTCAAAAACGAAATTACTGGCTTGTACGATGGGCGGCGCTACGGCATTGAAATACAGGCTGCGGTCCTCGCCAAGTTCATTGATGATATGCGAAATATCCATTGAAAGTATTTAAAATCGAATGTGATGCAGTTACTGAAAGCGGATAAGTTATCATTATTCAGGTAAAACTTCACGAATAATTTCCGCAGCCGGCTCAGCAGGCGTCTGAAAAACGATCCCATGTTCGAGCGAGTGAATGATCGCTTTATTACTGTGGGCAAAATAGCAGGTATCTATCCCCATATCCTGAATGTTCTTCACCAGCAAAGTCGCGGAGGCTTTAGGCCTTTTTCGGGTCTGGCGAATGTAAACTGCGCGAATGTTGGTAGGAAAAGTCCGGCAGATTTCCTCGTAAATGTCCGGGTCTTTTTGGGAGTCATCGCCGAGCAGGATAAACTGTAATTCGGGATAGAAGTTGATGATATTGTGGATCTTACGAAGCTTGTGCAGATGTGAGCCGCCGCCAGTCATGACAAAATCATCCAGTCCGGATTTAATTTTTTTCAACTTTAAAACCGCTTTTGGCAGACCATTCAGTTCAGCGAAGCGGACAATCATATCATACAAATTCCACTCACTGCTCGAAACGTAAAAGAAAATGTTGCTCTCTTTCTGCGGGTGTGTCCGGCTCGCGAAGGATAGCAGCTTATAATGTTTCACCACGTCGTCAAAGGGTTTGCGCGCCTGGACATTTTTGGATAAAAGCACAAACAATTTGCGGAAAGAGCGCCGGCTATGGGAGATCAGAAAAGTATCGTCAATGTCGGAAATGAGGCCGTAGGAAGTTTTATAGGGTAGGAAAAATTCTTCCGTGGCGGTTGCTTTGTATTTTTTGCCATCAACTTCATCATCCACGGTCACTTCGTAGGTATGCCAGCCGCTGGGCAGGCTTTCTTCAAAAGGCACCTGGAACCGGAAGTACCCGTCGTCTTCGGCCTGTGTTTCGAAAACCTGACCGTTCACATGCAGGGTAACTTTTACAAAAGCGATGGTTTTGACAGAGAAGAGCTCAATGATCGTCCGCGCATATCGAAATCCCCGTCGTGTGTATTTCCGGTCACCAGAGGGGTATTTTTTGACCACATGTCCAAAAACAACCAGTTCCTTTTTGTTGGCATAACCCCGGTACAGTTTTAAGTCACAACGTTTCATAACTATCTTTAACCCCATTGACTTGATTTCCCTAATTTAAAAAATATGTTATCAGAACGAAAAGTTTTGCTGGTGGTAAACCCCATATCCGGGGATGTTGACAAGGATGTAATTTTTGAACGAATCATTGAAAAAACAGGCGCGGAAGGCTACGATCTCCGCATTTATTCTACCACCGGCGAAAATGATCAGGAAACGATCAGGGAAATGTTAGAAAATATCCGGCCAGAGCGCGTCTTAGTAGCCGGCGGTGACGGAACAATTTCGCTGGTGGCGCAGGCGGCGTACGGTATCGAGGTGATTATGGGGATTATTCCGGCAGGTTCGGCCAATGGCTTATCCGTTGATTTTGGCTTGTCAGGCTCTGTCGATCAGGCGGTTGAAGTGGCATTTGCGGAAAACACGGTTCTGATCGATGCTGTTTCGATTAACGGGGATATCAGTTTGCACCTGAGCGATATCGGTTTAAACGCGCTTTTAGTAAAAAACTATGAGAACAGTGATATGCGGGGTAAGCTGGGCTATGCCCGCGAAATGCTGAAAACACTGAGTGAGCACGAGAACTTCCTGGTGCGCATTAAAACTGAAAATGAAACGATTGAAACCGACGCGCTGATCGTCATTATTGCCAATGCGCAAAAGTACGGCACCGGCGTCACCATAAATCCTGCAGGCGATATGTCCGACGGACTTTTTGAGCTGGTGATCGCCAAAAAGCTGGATTTTATTGAAACTGCCAAGATTCTGGCAGGTAATACCGATTTCAATCCGGAAATCATGCAGGTGATTTCTGTGGAAAGAGCCGACATTGAATGTTACGACAAGGAGGCACATTTTCAGATTGATGGAGAGTATAAGGGGCTGGTAAGTAAGTTGGAAGCGCATATTTTGAAGGGGTACGTGCGGGTGGCGGTGCCGTGATGAGTATTGGGGTTTACGAATTCGCTTTTGTGGGTGTTCAATGTTCACTTATGTTTCTATGAAACCGATTTTACTTTTTTTGTTTGTTTTTGGTCTGAATGCGGTGGTATTTGGGCAGGGTGCGGAGCTTTGTCAGGGGGCTTATTTTACTGAGGCTGAGGGAAAAGCTTTTTTAGAAAAGCATAAACCTTCCTCAAAAGTTGAGTGGGAAACGCGGGCGGTGGCGATCCGGAAACAGATTCGGGAAGGTATGGGTTTGCAAACGATGCCTGCCAAGCCAACCAGCAAGCCGATCGTTCATAGCCGGAAAGAAATGGATGGTTACTCTATTGAAAATGTGGCATTCGAAAGTATGCCCGGCATTTATGTGACAGGGAATTTATATAAACCGCTTAAAAAGCAAAAATCTTACGCAGGTGTTCTTGCGCCGCACGGACATGGTGAAAATCCGCACGGCCGGTTCCGGGACCAGACGCAAATACGCTGCGCGTCACTGGCGCGTATGGGCGCTATCGTTTTCGTCTGGGATATGGTGGGCCAAGGCGATTCGAAGCAATGTGAGCACAAAATGGCGAAGGCTTTAAAACTGCAAACCATTAATAGCATTCGGTCGCTGGATTTCCTTTTATCAATTCCGGGCGTTGATCCTCAGCGTATTGCGGTAACCGGTGAGTCGGGTGGGGGAACGCAAACATTCCTGCTGGCAGCGCTGGACGACCGTGTAAAGGTTTCAGTTCCGGTGGTGATGATCTCGTCTTACTTTTTCGGAGGCTGCGTTTGCGAAAGCGGCCTGCCCATCCATAAAAAAGGCGATTTCCAAACCAACAATGTAGAAATAGCAGCACTAGCCGCCCCCCGCCCCATGATCATGATCTCCGACGGCGGCGATTGGACAAAGAATACGCCGGAAGTAGAATATCCTTTTATCAAAAACATTTACGCACTCTACGGCAAGACCGACAACCTGGAAGCAGTACACCTTGCCAACGAAAAGCACGATTTCGGCCCTTCAAAGCGGAAAGCCATGTACGGCTTCATGGCGAAACATTTGGGCCTGGACTTGAAAGCGATTACGGATGCACAGGGCAACATTGATGAGGCACCTGCAAAGGTTTTGGATCAGAAAGATCTGTCGGTTTTTGATGCTACGCATCCCAGGCCTAAGAATGCGGTGATGGGGGATGATGCGGTGATGAAGCTGCTCTAGACACGCCTGCCTCGGCCAAGGCTTATTCTGGGTTAAATGACGTTTATTTTATATTCAACGCCCGTTTTTCTTATCTCAGCCGCAAATGGGTTGCTAATAGAAGATAAATCTTCACTTGAAATTGGATGTGGCTCAATGCGAGAGTCAAACTCAGAAGCTAGAAGCATCAAACGGACCTGCGTGTCAAACCGTTCTGTATCAAGCAGATGATCAATAATAAGGGCGATATCTATATCACTTTCATCCCGGAAATTATCTTTTGCATAAGATCCAAAAAGATAAGCACCAACCAGGCCTGGTTCCACTTGTGATACCTTCGACAAATACAGCTCTATTGTGTTATTAATCTTTTGATCCATGTTCGATAGAGTTAAATTTCCTCAATCCATTTGATGGTGAAATCCGGCGTACAAGTCTTCTGAAAGCTATTTTTATAATCGTCATAGCGGCCATTAATGTTGAAGGCAGTGACCGATACCAGGAATTTTTTCTGATCATCGTCTAGATCAATGTCTGCTTTTTCAGCGAGCCTCAGCAGATTATGCGTGAAAGGCGGGAAGCCTTCATTTACGTTAACATAAAGCGCTTTCAGTAGCTTTTCAATCACTAAATGCCCAATAAACAGGGACCAGCTATATCTCTTACTCTCAAACATTGCAAGCATTGTCTCGAAGTCCTCGTCTGAGCTGTTGATCCAGTAATTAATGACATTATTCTTATCAAAACCTGCGTCTGCCATTTTCAAAAATACGAATTTTAGAGAAAACAGCGCCGACAAACAAAAAACCCAAGGCCGAGACCTTGGGTTTTATATATTTTATTGAGCTAAACTAAACGCCCAATTCAGCCAAAACCTCTTTTACCTTCGAGGCAGCTTCTTTGAATTCAATCGCAGAGTAAACTTTCAGGCCTGATTCGTTGATGATCCGGGCACCTTCCTCAGCATTCGTTCCTTGCAGACGCACGATGATCGGTACAGGAATTTCGCCGATGGCTTTGTAAGCTTCTACAACCCCGGCAGCAACACGGTCGCAGCGAACGATACCGCCGAAAATGTTGATCAGGATCGCTTTTACATTCGGATCTTTCAGGATAATACGGAAACCGGCTTCAACGGTTCTTGCATTTGCGCCACCTCCAACATCCAGGAAGTTAGCAGGATCACCGCCCGAAAGCTTGATGATATCCATAGTCGCCATCGCAAGACCGGCGCCATTTACCATACAACCCACGTTGCCGTCCAATTTCACGTAGTTCAGGTTGTTGGCACCTGCTTCTACTTCCAAAGGATCTTCTTCGTTGGTATCACGCATTTCGGCAAGCTCAGGGTGACGATACAATGCATTGTCATCCAGATCTACTTTCGCGTCAACTGCGAGGATTTTGTTATCGGAAGTTTTCAAAACCGGGTTGATTTCGAACATCGCCGAGTCACTTTCAATGTAAGCTTTGTAAAGTGAGGTGATGAATTTCACCATTTCCTTGAAAGCATCGCCTTCAAGACCCAGTGCAAAAGCTACTTTACGTGCCTGAAATGGCTGCAATCCCACTTTCGGATCGATCCACTCCTTCATGATTTTTTCAGGCGTATGTTCCGCAACTTCCTCGATGTCCATACCGCCTTCGGTGCTGGCCATGATCACATTGCAGTTTCTGGCACGGTCCAGAAGGATCGACAGGTAATATTCTTTTGGCTCGCTTGCGCCTGGGTAGTATACGTCTTCGGCAATCAATACTTTATTTACTCTTTTTCCTTCCGGGCCAGTTTGGTGGGTTACCAGTACTTTGCCCAGGATGTTGTTGGAAATAGTCCTGACATCTTCAACGGATTTTGCCAGCGCCACGCCGCGTTGCTCAGTACCGACGATACGGCCTTTCCCGCGACCACCTGCATGGATTTGAGATTTTACAACATACCATTTGGTACCTGTTTGCTGGCTTAGCTCACGCGCAACTTCCACCGCCTTGTCCGGCGTGTCGGCAACAAGCCCTTCCTGAATACGCACACCGTATTTTTTGAGAACGCTTTTGCCCTGATATTCGTGAATATTCATGAGTATAAAAGTAAATTGGTATTTTCGAGGCAAATTAAGGAATTAATCAAAACGGGCGTAGCAAATAAGCCAATTATCTTTCTCCGGTTATGCATTTACTCCAGGCGCAGGGAATCAGGCGTACTTATGGTTCATTACAGGTTTTGAAGGGCATTGATCTGGAAGTAAAACAAGGTGAGGTAGTGGCGATTGTGGGTGCGTCGGGCGCCGGAAAAAGTACTTTTCTGCACATTCTGGGCACACTCGACAGGCCCGAAGAAGGCCAGGTTTTTATCGAAGGCGTCAATGTTTTTACCCAAAAAGACAAAGATCTGGCGCGATTCAGAAATGAAAAGATCGGCTTCATTTTTCAATTCCACAACCTGCTCGCAGAGTTTACAGCGCTGGAAAATGTCTGCATGCCGGGGTATATCAACGGTCAGATGAATGAGAAGGATCTGAGCAAAAGGGGAGGTGAGCTGCTTGAAATGCTGGGACTTTCGGGCAGGACGGATCATTTACCTTCGCAACTTTCGGGCGGTGAGCAGCAGCGGGTAGCCGTGGCGAGAGCATTATTGAACAAACCGTCTATCGTACTCGCAGATGAACCCAGCGGAAACCTGGATTCCCATAATGCTTTGGATCTGCACCAGCTATTTTTCAAGTTGCGGGACGAATTCGGGCAGACATTTGTGATTGTCACCCACAATGAAGACCTCGCTGAAATGGCAGATCGCCGGCTTGTCATGCAGGATGGAAGAATGCTTCAGTGACAGATTTCGATATAAATGAAAAAGCCTTCGGAATTGCTTCCGAAGGCTTTTCCTATATTCCAGGGGACGATGATTACATCATTCCGCCCATTCCACCACCGTGGCTGTGGCCACCAGCAGCAGGAGCTTCTTCTGGTTCGTCAGCAATTACACATTCTGTTGTCAACAACAAGCCTGCGATAGATGCTGCGTTTTCAAGTGCCAGACGGGATACTTTCTTAGGGTCAATGATACCAGCTTCCAAAAGGTCTGTGTAAACATTGTCTTTAGCATTGTAACCGTAAGCGCCCGTTCCTTCTTTCACTTTCTGAACAACCACAGATGGTTCCTGACCTGAGTTAGAAACGATGGTTCTCAAAGGAGCTTCCAAAGCAACGCGGATAATGTTGATACCGGTTTTTTCGTCTTCGTTTGAGCCAGTAACGCCTTCCAAAGCAGCGGTAGCGCGGATATAAGCAACACCACCACCCGCTACGATACCTTCTTCAACAGCAGCACGAGTTGCATGCAATGCATCATCAACGCGGTCTTTTTTCTCTTTCATTTCAACCTCAGTTGCAGCTCCGATGTAAAGGATAGCTACACCACCTGAAAGTTTCGCAAGACGTTCCTGCAATTTTTCACGATCGTAATCAGAAGTTGTGTTTTCGATCTGTGCTTTGATCTGGTTAACACGTCCCTGAATGTCTTCAGAGTTACCTGAACCATTGACCAAAGTTGTGTTGTCTTTGTCGATAATCGCTTTTTCGCAAGTACCCAGGTATTCCAAAGTTGCGTTTTCCAATTTGAAACCGCGCTCTTCTGAAATTACAGTACCACCAGTTACGATAGCGATATCTTCCAACATTGCTTTACGACGGTCACCGAAACCTGGTGCTTTTACAGCAGCAACTTTCAATGCACCACGGATTTTGTTTACTACCAATGTAGCAAGTGCTTCTCCGTCAACATCTTCTGAAAGAATAAGCAAAGGACGACCAGTTTGAGCAACTGCTTCCAAAACTGGCAGCAATTCTTTCATGGAAGACACTTTTTTCTCAGAGATCAAAATATATGGACGCTCCAATTCAGCTTCCATTTTCTCGGTGTTGGTCACGAAATAAGGAGACAGGTAACCACGGTCAAACTGCATACCTTCCACAGTTTTCACTTCTGTTTCAGTACCGCGAGCCTCTTCCACAGTGATAACACCTTCTTTTCCTACTTTTTCCATCGCTTCGGCGATCATGTTACCGATCTCCTCGTCATGGTTTGCAGAAATAGTAGCAACCTGAGCGATTTCTTTTGAAGTAGAGATATTTTTTTTCTGTCCTTCAAGATCCTTTGTAATGATAGCGACAGCTTTGTCAATACCACGTTTCAGATCCATCGGGTTAGCACCAGCAGCTACGTTTTTCACACCGATTGAATAAATCGCCTGTGCCAAAACAGTTGCAGTTGTAGTACCGTCACCCGCAGAGTCAGCTGTTTTAGAAGCAACTTCTTTTACTAGCTGAGCACCCATGTTTTCGATTGGGTCTTTCAGGTCAATTTCTTTTGCAACAGTCACACCATCTTTGGTGATGCTTGGGGAACCGAATTTCTTATCGATTACCACGTTACGACCGCGAGGTCCTAATGTAACTTTTACGGCGTCAGCCAATGTATCCACGCCTTTTTTGATCCTGTCGCGTGCTTCTGTGTCAAAAAATATTTTCTTAGACATAACTATTAATAATTTGAAAAAACTTTAAGAGAAACTAGTGATTAATACTGTCGGACTATTGACCGATGATGGCATAAATGTCTGATTCGCGCATGATCAGGATATCTTTTCCTTCGTACGCTAATTCAGTTCCGGAGTATTTGCCATACAATACGGTATCCCCTACTTTCACTGTAAGAGGCTCATCTTTTTTACCTGGGCCAACGGCAACAACAGTTCCGCGTTGTGGTTTTTCTTTGGCAGTATCAGGGATAATGATACCAAATGCAGTTTTTTCTTCGGCTGGGGCTGGTTCTACAAGAACACGATCAGCCAGAGGTTGTACGTTAACTTGTATTTCTGCTAAAGTTGACATAAATATTAAACGTTTGTTTTGATTGTCAGTAAAAGGTTTGACTGACAACCGGTAAGCACAATCTATGCCACACCAGGGTATTCTGACATTTTTTCCGGCTAGTGTGACAAATTTGTACCTAACCCTGTCCCGATATGACTATATAGTCATTGTCCTGTCAGTCAACTCCTAAAAATTGCTTCGATATGGGAAAATCATTAAATTAATTCGGCACTAAAATGAAGATGATTTTATGACAAACCTGCATAGTAACTGGTTAACCGAGGGGATTTTTGATTTTGAGCATAAAAAATATGTGCTGCTCGCTTACCTGCAACACATTAACACAGAGTTCGCCGGCAACCGCCTGCATCCATATTTACCTGAGCTCAGGTTTCATTTCGAATCCTGCCTCGACATTCAATCTACTAAAAATCACATCAGGACGTCGCTGCCAAAGAATCTGACCGGCATCGATGTCAGTAACTGGAAGCTGGAATATGAGGAAACGCACCAGGATGACCCCTATATGGAAGAACTGAATTACATGCTGGATTTTGCGATACCACGTTTTTCTGCCTCAATTTCCGAGGGTACCGAGCGGTTTTCAGCGGTAGAGGGTAATGTCAGCGTCTCGCCCGTCGGGATTGTGCCCCTGCATTTGCAGGAAGGTTACCTGCTTTTTTTGCATGCATTCCAGCCGCTGGTGAGCATTTTTCAATATCAGCTGGCGCTTTATAACCAAATGCGGGAGCGGTACTTAAAAACCTGGTTTTTGGAAACCGTCCGGATCGGGCTGGGAAAAACGGTAGCGCAGGTGAAAGTAGATTTGACACGAAAAAACAGCGCTCTGCCAAATCCGGCGACATACATTGTAGAATCAAAATACGATTATCCTTTGGAGGAAGCTTTGCTGCCGGTAGCGAAGAAGCTGGTTTTGAAACAGATTAATGTTGCCTGAAAACAAAAAAGTGGCCAGAATCAACTTCTGGCCACTTTTTTTATAAATGCTTTTCTTATTTAGTTGTATCCGCAGGAGCAGTGGATGCTGGTGGATTACCGGCTGGCTCTGCTGTGCCCGAAGGAACTGCCGATCCTGCTGGAGCTGCCGCTCCGGGAGCCGCCGCTCCGGGTGCCGGAGCAATTTTACCACCTGGTGTCGGTGCATTTTGCGCACGGTCCACATTGATACTTTTGATTCCGCCGCCATCATTGCTGCCGCCTACTACAATGTAAGAAGCAAGTGAAATGAGGATTACAGCACTTGCCAAACCCCAGGTAACCTGTTCGAGCAAATCGGTTGTTTTTTTAACGCCAAACATTTGGGTTGTACCTGCGCCGCTGAATTCGCTTGAAAGACCGCCGCCCTTAGAATTTTGTACCAACACGACGAGAATCAGCAATACCGCCACAATCGCCACCAGAATAATCAAACCCAGATACATGCCTTAATAATATTGAATGAATGAATGATTGAAGTAAAGTTTACAAACGATATAGCTCGCTTAATTTTTTCGCAAAGTAATTTCTTTTTTCCGGTTTTTTCAAGATCAATTTCTGGTATACGTCAATTGCCTTCTCAATTTTGCCCTGGCGGATCAGGATTTTTGCAAATGCTTCGGTCTCAACACTTCCCTCGCCTGACTCTGCCACCCTGCCGGTAAGGTCCACCGCCACAGGTTCCAGATTGCTTTCCTGCCTGCTGATACGTGGATTTTTCTTCATAAAACCCTCAATGATCGCCTGTTGCCTCCGTTGCTCGTCCGACTTCTGCGGCGTGGCTGGCGTCACCTGCTGCTCAACAATGCTCAGCAAAATATCTTCCCCATTTTGCGGCAAAGCTTTTTCCTGCGCCTCGATCACCTCCTCAATGTTGACCGTCGCGTCGTAACGTTCCGTATCGTTTTCCACCAGTTGCTGCAAGGCCACCCGGCTGAGGGCGTAAGCAGCTGCGCGGGGCCGGGTTTCGTCCAGTTTTTCGGTACCAGCGTAGGCTTTTGCAAGCAGTGAATAGGAAATCTGACAGTAAGGAAATGCCTTGATGGTCGCTTCCAGTCTCGAAATAACATCCGCGTCAATGTTGCCGGGATGTTTTACCAGTTCGCTGAAAGTTTCCTTTTCAATAAGGGCCATGATCCGGGTTTAATGTGTTGGACAAGACAGTGAAGGTAGGAAAAAGGCGCTGCTGTTACCAGTCGGCAGCCGATTTATTGAAAATTTGCTGGACGATATTTTCGCGGATTGTAGGCAGCAAACGCGCTTCGTTCTGGTTAAGCGTCTGGTCCTGAGGAAAGTCGGCGTAGTAAGTAAATGACTGGTCAAAATTCTTTGTTTCGTCCTTCGCATTCGTGTACCGCACCTGCACCGTGACATTCAACCGGTTGAGCCCGGCCTGGTCATTGGCGGTTGGTGCCGCTGCCAGCACGTCATATCCGGTGATCGATCCTTCCAAAACCAGGTCCCCGCCGCCCGGCTGGCTGGTTAGGCTGGTATTTCGCTGAAAATATTCTTTCAGATCCTCGGTAAGCCGCTGCGGGAGATCGGATGGTCCACCCGCAGTGCCCATCGTAAAGTTGAGCACGCTGAATGTCTTGATATCAGGCGATAAGTTGGTGCCCGTAAACGAATATACCCCACAGCTCGAAAGAAAAACCGAACAATGCAGGAAGAGGGCAACCAGCGCCCATTTTTTTAAATGCATTTTATAAACCGCCAAAAGGTTACTCTTCAATGTCATACTGTTTGATTTTTCTGTATAACGTCCTTTCAGAAATGCCCAATGCATTGGCCGCATACTTTCGCTTGTTGTTGTTTTTGCGCAAGGCTTTGATGATCATTTCCCTCTCCTTGTCTTCCAGCGACAGCGATTCTTCCTCGGCGGTCACATGCACAACATCCTCAATCTCACCACGTTCGTCCGAATACCTGTCCAGGTCGACCGTTCTTGCGGCTGGCGCAGGCGGAAGATAGCGCTGCGGCTCGATGGACGGTGAGCTGATAACCGGCTCGGGGTTGTTGATAGAACTGAAAAGATCCTGGTGGTCTTTCAGAATTTCACCGCCATACTTTTCATTTTCAAGCACATTCCTGACCAGTTTTTTCAATTCGGTCACGTCCCGCCGCATATCGAAAAGCACCTTATATAGCAGTTCTCTTTCCGAAAACGAGCTGGCCGAATCTTCGCCGGAGCGCAGCGGCACCAGCGCTCTTCTTCCCGGCGGCTGAACCGGGTTCAGGTAATGATTCAGTGTGTCGGCGTTGATAGGCAACTCTTTATCTGTTTCCAGGATCGTGATTTGCTCGGCGATATTTTTGAGCTGGCGAATATTTCCCGGGAAAGTATACTCCAGCAGCAAGTCGCGGGCATCATTGTCCAGCCTGACGGGTTTCGTGCGGTATCTTTCCGAAAAATCATTTGTGAATTTCCTGAATAACAGCAGGATATCCTCGCCACGATCGCGCAGCGGCGGTACGTAGATGGGTACGGTATTAAGTCGATAATAAAGGTCTTCCCGGAATTTACCGTTGTTGACCGCGTCGAGCAGGTTCACATTCGTGGCAGCCACGACGCGCACATTGGTTTTCAAAACTTTGGAAGAACCTACGCGGATATATTCACCGTTTTCCAAAACCCTCAAAAGCCTGGCTTGCGTACCCAGCGGCATTTCGCCCACTTCATCGAGGAAAATAGTACCGGTATTGGTTGTTTCAAAATAGCCTTTTCTCGCATCGAGTGCACCGGTAAATGCGCCTTTTTCGTGACCAAAAAGTTCAGAATCAATTGTTCCTTCCGGGATCGCGCCGCAGTTGATGGCGATAAACGGGCCGTGTTTTCTTGAACTCAGGCTATGGATAATTTTGGAAAAAGATTCCTTACCACTTCCGCTTTCTCCGGTGATGAGCACCGTCAGGTCTGTCGCCGCTACCTGTACCGCCACATTGATCGCGTGGTTCAGTCCGGGCGACGTGCCAATAATTCCAAAGCGGTTTTTTATTGCTTGTACTTCCGTTGAATTCATTCAGATAGCGATTGGCTGTAAACATTTAGCTGTCAGCCATTTTTAGGGTTAGGCCGGAATGTTTGGCCGGCTTTTATTTTATATAGCCTCGACTTCTGCCACGGCTTTTCCGCGCAGTGTCGCGGCGGTACATTCGGTGATCAGGACATTGACATAATCACCTTTTTTGAAATGTTCTTTTGGAAAAATCACTCTTTTATTTTGGTCAATGCGGCCCGAAAGTTCTTCCTCCGATCGCTTCGACGTACCCTCCACCAAAACCCGCTGGACCGTTCCGATCAACCGCTGGTTGCGTTCGAGGGATATTCTTTGTTGTACATCGATGATCTCCGCCAGCCTTCTCTGCTTTACTTCCGGCGAAATGTCGTCTGCGAATTTTTTCGCGGCCAATGTGCCCGGACGCTCGGAATAGGCAAACATATAGCCAAAATCAAACCGCACATATTCGAGCAGCGAGAGCGAATCCTGGTGCTCTTCCTCGGTCTCGGTACAAAAACCCGCGATCATATCGTGCGAAATCCCGCAATCCTCGCCAATGATCCGGCGAATGCTGTCGATCCTTTCGAGGTACCACTCGCGGTCGTAAGTACGGTTCATCAGGTCCAGCACCCGGCTGTTGCCGTGCTGGGCTGGTAAATGAATGTATTTACAAATGTTGTCGTACTTTTTGATGGTGTACAAAACCTCGTCCGTAATGTCTTTGGGGTGTGATGTACTAAACCTGACACGCAGTTCCGGGCTTACCTTCGCCACCATTTCCAGCAGCCTGGCGAAATTCACCTCACTGTTCCACTTATAGCTGTCCACATTCTGGCCCAGCAATGTTACTTCCTTATAGCCGGCATCAAAAAGTCGCTGCGCTTCCTGAACAATCGAAAATGGGTCCCGGCTGCGCTCGCGTCCCCTCGTAAAAGGTACCACGCAAAAACTGCACATATTATCACAGCCGCGCATGATGGAGACGAGGGCGGTGACACCGTTTGAATTCAGACGGACTGGCGCGATATCGGCGTAAGTTTCTTCTCTTGAAAGAAAAACATTTACACCCTTCTGGCCTGTTTCCGCTTCGGATACCAGGCGCGGCAGGTCACGGTAAGCATCAGGGCCTGTCACAATGTCGACCATCTGCTCTTCTTCCAGCAGTTGTGCTTTCAGCCGCTCGGCCATACACCCAAGTATACCGATTAGTGCGCCTGGTTTTTTCTTTTTAACAAAATTTAAGTGTACCAGACGGTTACGGACCTTCTGCTCGGCATTGTCACGGATCGCGCAGGTGTTCAGGAAAATCAGGTCGGCGTCGTTGACGTCTGAGGTTGTAGCATAACCCGCATCGCGCATCACAGAGGCCACAATCTCGCTGTCCGAGAAGTTCATCTGGCAGCCGTAGCTCTCGATAAACAACCTCTTCTTATTTGTAAGTGGCTCATTCTCCGTGATTTTCACAGTCTCGCAAGCTTCCTTATCTGCCTCGGTCAATATTTTTAATGAATTTGCAATTCTATGCTCCATCGGAAGGATATCTTAATCACCTGAATCATTCTTGTAGAATCGAAGCCGGCGGAAATGGCTCCTTTTCCCAAAATCGAAGGGTGCAAAGGTAAGAAGAAATCAGGGAAAACTGACAAACTGTCAGAGAGTAAAAGCGCTTGTAGTATTTGTCTAAAAAGGGTAACCGACGCCGAGGTTAATGTTCAGGAAGTTGGATTGTGTCCTCTTAAAAAGTCGGTTGAGTTGTAATTCGTCCAGCACAAACCGCTGTAATGCAGGATCGTAAACTTTAATACCGAAGTCAAATCGAAGAATAAAGAATGACAAATCATAACGTATCCCAAACCCGGTACCGACGGCCACTTCCCGCAGAAAGCTGCTCGCTTCGAATTTCTGTGATTCCGTTGCATTGCTGTTGAGGTTCCAGACATTACCCGCATCGATGAATAAGGCATAGTTAATGTCGCCAAAGAATTTTGCCAGATACCCGCGCCATTCCAGGTTACCTTCCAGCAAAAATTCACCCGGCGATTCGATGGATAAGTTATTGGAAGTTAGCCTCGGAGGTGATGAGCCCGGCCCAAGACGCCGCGGTAGCCAAGCCCGCAAACTGTTGGAGCCGCCCGCAAAGAAGTATTTCTCATACGGTGGTACCTTACTGTCACCGTAGCTGTAAACTGCGCCGGTATTCACCCTTGCCACGAATGCCGATTTTTTCCCGACCGGCCAGTATCTGCGGTAATCCGCATTCCAGCGCAGGTATTTGTAAAATTGCAGATCGCCGAAAACATTCTTGATCAGATCTTCCTGTTTTGGCAAAACATTCAGCGAAGTACCACCCGATTCCAGCGCAATCCTGAAATACCGCGCATTCTTCGGCGGCCCGATCAGCGCATTGGTATTGTAGGTAAAGTTGAAATTGATGTCCGATACAAAAGACTTTTGAAAACTGTTAATCAGGTTGTTACCCTGCATTTGCAAGGTGTCCAGCAAACCTTTGAAATCCGCGCGGATGTTCTGCGTATTCAGAATATTGAGGTCCACCAGCGAAAGATTGAAGAGCGTCCGGTTGGTAGGCTGCCACGAGTAAGTCATCGCCACTTTCAAATTGGTACGGGTATACTCGGGGCGGTTCACGTAATTATATCCGAGGCCAACCTGCGTTCTGGGGTTGAATCCGGCGGTTTGTCTTTGTAAAAATCCTTTTGGCGTCAGCAGCCTCGGGAAGATCAGCGAGGTATTCAAGGCGAGCTCTTCACTTCTGTAAATCGAACTGTTACCTACGAAACCCGGCACCAGCTCGATTCCTCCGCGCACATTCGCCTCAAAATTTTCGAGTCCGTTGAATACATTCCGGATCTTGTACGAAAGATTGGCGAAAGGCCCCGGCGCGCCCTGCAACTGGATCACATTCAGACCCACATCCGTTGAGATCTGGTATTTTTTAAGCGGAATAACTTTGAAAAAACTATTGATCGCTTTGCCCGTCGAGTCGAGGGTGTAGCTGTAATTGACAAAATCGAACTGATCCGTCAGCGAAAGCTGCTGCTGCGTATCCCGCTCTTTTTTCTGGCTGTAAAATGCACCGGGACGCACCTGGATTTTACTATCTAAAATCTTGGTCGCGAAGCGTTTGTCGGAAAAAATGTATTTAATGCCCTGGTAGGTAACCGTATCTTTCTCCGAAGACAAATCAGCCGTTCCGGACGGCGGTAAAACTTCAAAATTGACGGAATTGATCTTATACCGCACAGGCTGGTTAGCCTGGCCCATATCCACCCGCACCTGCACGTCCACCGATTTGAAATTGCTGTCCGTAGCCGCATTCGTGATCGTATCATTGACCAGATAAGAAATATTCTGTCGCGAAAATCCCATATAACCCTGGTTCCGCAGCAATGTTTCGATCCTAACCCGCTCTTCCTCAAAGGAATCGCCATCATATCTTTTTTTGCTGGTCAAGGCTGCGTCCTTGTTATTGGCACTGATAATGCTGTCTGCAAAATAGTTTTTTACCTGATATTCCACGCCCCGGATCATCGTCGGCCGGTTTTCGGTCACCAGATAATTGACCCTGATCCTGTTGAAAATCGTATCGGGTTTGAATGTTACCGTCGATTCAAAGAATCCGTTGTTATACAGGTACTTCTGCATTTTTTCGGCATTCAATGTTACTTCGGCCAAATGGTAGTAAACCGGTGCTTCGCCGAGCACACGCATCCAGAAATTTCCCTGCTCTGCCCGCACCTGCGCTTTTTCCAGTTTCTTGGCGTAGCGGCCCTGGATTTTTTCCAGCTTTCGCGGATTATTTTCGTAGATCCGCGATTCGTTCTGATATTTTTGAGTGACTTCAATTACTTTACGCTGTTTTTCCTCGCGGTTGTAAAACAGCTCACCAAAGCGATAGAGGCCAACATAAGGAAAAAAAGGCAGTCCAAGCAGCCTTCTGTTGGGTTTTTGGGGAATTAAAGCTTCAAGGTCGGAATCGCTGATAATATGGTTGCCTTTGATGGACGAAGTGCCAAGAAAGTAGCTTTTGGTAGGCGACGAAGACTTAGGGGAACAGGCGAACAACCCTGCCAGGATCACTAGGAAAAACGAGCTGTATGTAATCTTACAATGAATGTTCAATGCTCTCGAAAAATCGTATAAAGTATATCAACTCGCTTAAAGTCAAGAAGTACAGACAATTACACCAGGCATTCATTATTGAGGGTGCCAAAAGTGTGCTTGAACTGCTGGAATCTGATTTCGAAATTGAGTTTGTACTGGCAACAGAGGAATTCCTGCAAAAATACTCAACAATTTTAACCCGGCATAGTGTGGCGGCAGAAACGGCTACCGCGGCGGAACTTGAAAGTGTCGGATCTTTCCAGACCAACGATTCGTGCCTGGCTGTTGCTAGAACGAAGCAAAACGAATTTTTGTCTTTGCAGGAATCCGAATATGTGCTGGTACTGGATGATATCCGCGATCCGGGAAATTTTGGTACGATCATCCGCGTGGCCGATTGGTATGGTATCCGCAAGATCATTTGCTCATCAGATACGACTGATTTTTATAATCCCAAAGTCATCGCCGCAAGTAAGGGTTCTTTTACAAGAACGCAGGTTTTTTATACCGATCTGGCTGATTATCTGGCAAATCATGCCGAAAACCGAAATGTAATAGGCGCATTTCTGGGCGGTACTTCCATTTATGACTTTCCATTTTCCCCCAAAGGCGGACTAATTGTGATGGGCAACGAATCCAACGGGATAGGGCAGGAGGTAGCTTCTTTTGTAACCGATCGGATCACGATCCCAAGATTCGGCGAGGCGGAATCGCTCAATGTGGGTATTGCCACGGCCGTGATGCTTGATAATTTGCGGCGGCAGTTAAGCTGAAAAATTATTCGTGCGCAGCTTTGTGGGACAGTTCTTCGGCATATTCGTGGCCGAGATAACCATCAATAAAATAATGTGCGACGTACAGTAGCGGCGTCAGGAGGATCGCGACCATGCCTTTATATAAATAATTGATCGTGCCGACTGAGAAAACCAGTTTCAAATCCCAGTTTCCAAAGACATAAAACGCAATTCCGATTACGACAAAGCTGTCGATCAGTTGTGAAAACATAGTAGAACCCGTCGCCCGAAGCCAAATGAACTTGCTGCCGGTTTTTCTCCGAAGCCACGAAAAAACAAATACGTCCAGGAGCTGCCCCAGCAAAAATGCCACGATCGAGCCGATCATAATACCCAGACCCTGATTGAAAATCTTGGTGAATGCATCATTGATATTGAATTTGTTGCCGTGGGTATCGGTATTGTTGAGGTCCAGCCAGAACTGCGCGGGCGGAAGTTTGGTGGCGAGCAGGATCGTGATAAAAGTATAGGCGATAAAACAGGCGGTCAGAATAGAAATCCGTTTTACGCCTTTTCTGCCAAAATATTCATTGATAATGTCCGACGTGATGAACACGATCGGCCAGTTGATAACACCCGCCGTCATATTGAAATCCAGCCGCTGGCCTCCAATCAGCAATTGTGCAGGCGGGATGCCCAGTAATGACTCTACGGAAAATATTTTTCCGCCGATGATTTCGGCAATGATGGCATTGGTCAAAAATATTCCGCAAAGTACTAGGAAGAGGCGTTGTCTTTTCGCCTCCTGGACACTGGGCTCCTGTATGGACATGACAATTGGTTAAAAATCAGAGGGAATACGATTTCTGCCGAGGCACTTTTATGCAATAACCTCTTCCACCGTACGCGTAGATAGTACCCGCCGGTTTTCAAGGAAGTATTCAATTTTGTCCATCGCCTGGTTCAGCTCGTCGACTGTTGGTAAAAACACAATCCTGAAATGGTCGTCGGAAATGTAGTTAAAGCCGGTCCCGGCCACCACGAGCACTTTCTGGTCGCTCAGAAGGTCGTAGACAAACTGTTCGTCGGTTTTCAAACCGAATTTTTTCAGGTCGACTTTTGGAAAAACATACAAAGAACCTTTCGGTTTGACGCAGGTAATGCCTGGGATTGAAGTCAGCCGATCGTAGACCAGATTCATTTGTTTGTGCAATCTTCCGCTGGGCGCCACCAGTTCTTTGATACTTTGGTAACCTCCCAATGCTGTCTGGATTGCGTATTGGGTAGGTACATTAGCGCAGAGGCGCATGCTGGCGAGCAGGAGCAGGCCTTCGGTATATGATTTTGCTTTTTGTTTGGCGCCACTCAGAATCATCCAGCCGCCGCGGAAGCCGGCCGAGCGGTAATTTTTAGAAAGTCCACCGTAACTCACACAGAGCGTTTCGGTTACCAGTGATCCCATCGGATGATGTACAGCTCCGTCATAAAGGATTTTGTCATAAATCTCATCGGAAAATATGATCAGCCCATGTTCCTCCGCGATTCGGGCAATGCGCATAAGCACATCTTTTTCGTAGACTGCGCCGGTGGGATTATTGGGGTTGATAAGTACGATCCCTTTTGTACGCGAGGTGATTTTCTTTTCCAGATCGTCCAGATCCGGGTTCCAGTCGGCTTGCTCGTCGCAAATGTAATGTACCGGCGTTCCGCCGCTCAATGCGATGGAAGCAGTCCAGAGCGGGTAGTCGGGTGAAGGTACCAGTATTTCGTCGCCGGGATTGAGCAGTGCCTGCATGGAAAGCAGGATCAGCTCGCTCACGCCATTTCCTATAAAAATATCATTGATCTCAACGTCTTGAATGCCAATTGTTTGTGTGTAATGCATCACGGCCTTGCGCGCGGCAAACAAACCACGGGAATCGGAATAACCCTGCGCATTGCGCATGTTCATGATAATGTCGTGAACAATTTCGTCGGGGGAATCGAAGCCGAAAGGGGCCGGGTTTCCGATATTCAGATTGTGGATCTTAAAACCCTGGCTTTCGAGTTCCAGTGCTTTCTGGTAGGTAGCGCCGCGGATTTCGTATTTAAGATTGTTGAGGCGCTGGCTTTTAAGGAATTCCATGATTTGTAATTGGCTCGTAACTGGGCAAATTTAGTTAAAATAATGACGATCTAAACCAAGAAAAGCCGGCCAAAGTGACCGGCTTTTGAAAACCACGATGAGAAATTAACTTACCCTAGGTAAGGCTTTTACTTTCTTACTAATATCTCCTCTGTGACGCGCCATCCATTTGAGCCCATATAACCATAGCGAAGATAGAATGTCTTTGTCGCCGGATCGTAGGTGTTGTTGGCTTTGGCAGCATTGGGCCAGGCAGCCGTGTAAGGCGCTGGTAATGCGGTGTCAAACTGCGTATAAGGCGCGCCGGCCGCACCAGCTGCCGCTGTGATGGTTACCTTATTGGTCGTTGGGTTCACAGTCAGGTTGGCAAAATAACCGTTACCGCCCAGGTCACCTAGTTCCACGGTTACTGTAGTGGGCGAAACTGTCACAAGTTCCTTTTCGGCATCGACGGCCCTCGGGGCGCTGGGGTGATACACGTAACCTGTGGATGTGTAAACCGCATCGTAAATGTTCTTCGCCTTTACTCCCAGGAGGATCGTACCGAAGTTACCGCTGATAATGCCCGACGAAACGGATTTGATCTGGATTGGCAAAACGTAATTTTTAGAAAAATCAAATTTTGCCGGTTTCAGCTTGATCAAAACTTCCGCCGTGCGCTGACCTTTTGGAATGGTTACGGTTGCTGGAATCGTATAAAGATCGGGCGAGATGGCGTCGTAAGCTTCGTCCTGTTCTCCATTGTACTGTGTCACCGCAGCCGTATCTACGCCGAGCGTCACCGTAATGTCGGTGGGCGCTACCTGTGCGCCGGAGTAGCTTACCGTGATCGGGTAATCCGCCTCGTCGGCGAGGTCAAAAGATTTGGAATACAAAGAATACGTACTGCCTGATGGCGATACAAAGCTGGACGGATTTTTGAATTCAACAACATTCGTCGATTTATCCGGGTCTAGTGTAATATCGTCTTTCAGACAGGATGTGACCGTCATTCCGAGTAGGAGCAGGCCGGCAATTTTTATGGAATATTTCATGTCAGATTGGTCAGTTAGGATCCCAGAAGATCAGGTCGGTGAACTGGTTGATTGCTTTGTAATTACCTGCATTATAGGATTGCTCCGATGAGGGATAAAGTATCCGCGAAGGAAGCTTGTCGGCGCGGGTAGAAGTGGACAGCAGCGAAGCAATGTTGTGATAAGCATCACCATTTGCAGCAGTCACCGGATAGCCCGTTCTGCGGAATTCGTTATATCCTTCCTCAGAATTGATCATGTTAACCGCAATGTATTTTTGGGTAATGATCGCTTCAAGGCGCTGTGCAGGGGTTGTGGCCAGCTTAATGTTGACGAGGTAGCTTTCCGCATTGTCCTTTTTGTAGGTGGCTACGTCGGCTGCGACATTTTTGCCTGCGTCGACCACATTGGTCACATCTTTGTAGATGTAGCGGAAAGATGCAGAGATGCCGGCGTCGAAGTTTGTAGTAAAATCACCTGCCAGAAATGATTTCAATTTCGCCTCAGCCTGCAGAAATTCCGATTCTGCCAATAACATCAGCACCTGTCCCTGGCTTGGCCCTTTCAAAACACCCAGTGCATTACTAATGCTGGACGAGCTGCTGAAGTCGCCTGTGTACCAGGTGGAATAATTGGTAATAATTGTCGGTGCATCCACTTCATTTCCAAGCTGGTTTACCGGTGTATTGGTATCAAAGTTTACATAAATCTCTTTACCCCTGCCTTCATCGGTCAGCTTCTGACCTTTGTAAAACCCAAAAGCGAATTTTGTCGCGATGCGCGAAGAGTTGGCGAGCGCTCCGGTTGTACTGTATCCCCAGGTGTTCCAGGTTGGATTTGGTTTGTCTTTCACATATCCTGGATTTACGATTGCGTCGTCTGTCAGAAAGCCCAATGTTTTGTCCAGTTTCGCGAAACCGGTTGTTACAAATGAGGAAAGTGCTGCTACGCCTGACACGCGGATAAAGATTTTGAGCTTGATCGTGTTGGCAAACTTTTTCCATTTCGTCATATCACCGGCAAAAAGCGGATCTGACGAGGCATTCAATGATTTTGGAAACTGCGCTGCGTCAATGATGGTGATCGCAGAATCAAGTTTTACAACCAGATCCTGATAAATCGTCGCGGCATCGTCATATTTCGGCGTAAGGTTCGCGTTGTTTTTCAGGGCCTCGGTATAAGGCACATTACCAAAGGCATCCACCAGTTTCTGATAGTTCATCGCCACCATGATCTTCGATGCAGCATTCGCATAAGCCAGCTCATCATTCCCGGCAGTTTGATTGATTACATACTGGTAATCATTAAGGTTATCATAAGTGCTGGTCCACAAACCATTGTAATCGCCCGGCACCAGCTGATAATTAAAAAGGTTTCCAAAACCTGAAAATCCGCCTGCATTGGCAATATACCCGCCGAAATGTCCGCCATAGTTGTTGAACTGGCTTGAAACCGACGCCGACCCAACAATCGCCTGAGGCAGAACCAGGAGCGCGTCGGCGCTGGTGGCAGCGTTCGGGTTTGTGTTGATATCGAGATAATCACTACAAGATGACAGGGCCGTGACAAGCAGCGCCAGCATCCAACTGATTTTATATCTTTTCATTTGGTGTTGAATTAGAATGTTAATGATAATGTGCCGCCAAAATACCTGGCCGGAGGCGTTTGGCCCAGCGTGGTAAAGCCTACTGCATTGCTATCGGCACCATTAGAGCTGTATTCAGGGTCAGTATAAAGGTTTGATTTTGGTACCCAGATAAACAAGTTGCGTCCCTGAATACTCAACGAAGCTGCTTTGATCACTTTTGTCGCCGAGAGCAGGGAGGATGGGAAATCAAATCCGACAGACATTTCACGCAATTTCCAGAAACCCGCCGAGTTGGCGTAGTTCTCACCGATTCCGGTATTTCTTGTTCCGTCAGTCCAGAAATCCGCACCGCCGCTTCTTACTGCAATGTTGGTGTTAGCCACATAATTTCCTTCGCTATCCTGGTAGGAAGAGTTCGGGATCACGAAACGATCGCGGTTATACCAGCCCGTGCGCACACCCGCGCCGGAGAAATCGTAGCCGGTAGAAATCGCGTTGTAGATATAATGTCCGTTTCTGTATTCAAACAACACATTGAAACGCAGCTTTTTATATTTCAAACCTCCATTAAGGCCTAAAATGTGCGGTGGATTGGTGATACCCGCATCAAAGAATGTTCCGTTGGTAGAAGGATATCCGGTTTTAGAATCCACAATGATCCTGCCATTATCGTCGCGGTTGTATCGCGTCGTTTGCAAAAGCGGGAAAGGCGAACCGACTTTGGCAAGCACGCGCGCCGCAGTTCCGGAAGAGGACAGCACCAATTCCTGTGACTGATCAGACAGCGAAATAACCTTGTTGGTATTATGCGTATAGTTCGCACTCAGGTCCACCTGCAAGCCCGACGAAGTTTTGATAGGCGTAATGTGCAGGGTTGCCTCGATACCATTGTTCTGAACTTCACCCACGTTGGTCGTTAAAAATCCATATCCGGTCGAGTTCGGGATCAAAACTGTGATCGTCTGGTCAACTGTGTTGGTTTTGTAGTAAGTCAAACTACCGCCAATGCCCAGCTTGGCCAGTTCGAAATCCACACCGCCTTCCAGACCAGTCGTAATTTCCGGTTTCAGGTTAGCAGAAACCAAGGTATTGTCTAGTGTAAAACCTGCTCCGCTTGAATACGGATAGCCGAAAGCCTGCGAGAATGTGCTGTTTAATGCGTAAGCCCCGAGGTTGCTCAGCGGTACCTGGCCGAATGTTCTGCTCGCCCCCAAATTCACCTGGCCCACTTTCGAGTAGCCGGCACGCAGCTTCAAGCTTTCCAGGAAGTTGGAGTTAGTTAATGCAGGAATCGCGTCGCTGGCGATGAATGAAATGTCAGCGGATGGATAGAAAAACGAGCGGTTCTCTTTTGCCAGAATCGAGCGCCAGTCATTTCTGCCGGTTACGTGCAGGTACAGATATTCCTTGAATCCAAGCCGTGCTTCTCCATACACCCCGATCTGCCGCGCCTTGTAATTGCTTTCGATGGCAGTAGGGTTGCTAAGGCTGTTTCCAACATTATACAATCCGTCGATCACCAATCCATTTGCAGCGATGGCCATCGCTTTTGTGCTGTTTTCCCGGACAGTCGTTCCCAAAACAACATTCAGGTTGAAGTCAGCATTGAGGTTGGTCCTGTATTCCGCAAGAAAATCGTTGACAAGCTGCGTAGTGAAACCCGAATAATCTGCCACTGAACCTGCAATATCCGTTTTGGAACTTCCCGAAATACTCTTGGTATAATCCGAGTAGATAAACTTGCCGGTGGTTACTTTACCTGACAGGTTCCGGGTGCTGATCCCGACACGATAGGTCAATGTCAGGGGCTTGATCGGGTTCCATTTCAATTCCATATTTCCCTGCAGATAGTCGCTTCTGTCGGCCAGGCGGTTGTTTGCCAGTGTGAAATACGGGTTTTGATAGTATTCATTAAAATATCCGTTCGGGTTGGCGAAAGGGTTATTTTTCCAGTCTTCATATTTCGTTACATCTACCTGTCCAGGTGACATCAGGAGGTTTTGATAAGCCGTTCCTGTCTGGCTGCTCTGGTCGGTGCGGTTTGCGATGAAGTTGGTATTGAATGATGCGGTCAGATTTTTATAAATGTGTCTTACAATGTTGGCACGGAGGCTATACCTTTTGTATTTATCATAAGGTACCGTCGAGCGCTGATTAAAATATTGACCTGAAAGATAAAACGTGCCTTTTTCATCCCCCGAAGTCACGCTGAGGTCAGTTTGGTTAGCGATACCGGTATTCCAGAAATCTTCCCGGAAATTTTTGGTAGAGTAGGGCACATGCTGGATCGAACCATCCTGCAAAGGCTTACCGATTTCTACGGAAGAACCGTCGTAGGCTGGTCCGTACTGCTGGTTTTCGTAAGGAGTGTATTCAGGCACATCATCCGGCGTAGTTCCCGAACCAAAACCATTTTGCAGCTGCGGCAGGAAACTTACCCTTTCAAGCGTTGTGGTGTTGGATACCTTAAATTCTGTCTTACCCGATTTTCCTTTTTTAGTGGTTACAATCAAAGCGCCGTTGGAAGCATCGGAACCATAAAGTGCGGCCGCACCAGCACCGTTCAATACCTGGATGTCGTCGATGTCCTCCGGATTAATGTTACCCAAGATGTCGGTGGTGGAAATAATGTTGTCGATGACCACCAGCGCCTGGTTGTTACCCGTCAGCGACCGGTTTCCACGCAACACGAGCCGGTAATTCGGATTCACCCCGGAGCTTACGCCCATCACGAGTAACCCCGGCACGCGGCCTGCCAAACTTGCTGCCACGCTGATGGGTTTTCCCTGGACAATGTCCTGGGCTTTGACGGTGGTGGCCTGGTTACCTAGCTCGCGGCGCTGGGCGGTAAGACCGCCCGCCGTGATCACGACTTCGTTCAGGGCAAGTTCGTCAAGAGAAAGCGCCACATCCAGCGGGCCGGATTCAGGAACTTTCACTTCCTGGTTGAGGAAGCCGACAAAAGAGAATGTTAAGGTTTGTCCCGCGCGGGCGTTGATCGTGTACTCACCTTTATCATTGGTGAGTGCACCTGTGGATGTTCCTGCGAGCCTGATCGACACCCCAGGCAGCAAGGAACCATCATCTTTGGAAGTAACCGTCCCGGTTACCTCGCGACTTTGGGCATACAGCTGACTGCAAAGCAGTAGCAGGCCGCCCAGAAATGGCAGTAGATGTTTTTTCATTAAGTTAGGTTTGTTATAAGAATTGAGAGTAAAAATATTGATTGTTTTGACAATTACAAGCAGTATTGCTATAATTTCCAAAGGTTACATCGCGGATTTACGGTTACTCCATATAAACTTGGGTTGATTAGAAGATCGGCAAAATTTTATCGGTCACTCTCAATTATTGAACGGCGCATATTTCAGGATTATCGGTCAATAAGGGAAATAAAAAAAGGCGGACAATATTTGTCCGCCTTTTTTTATCATCAGATTAAAGAATCTCTATTTTACATCCCACCACAATTTCGTAGTAGCAAGGTCACCACCGATTGCGGTACCTGCTGCTTCGCGGTTGGTTGGGTTCAAAGTCTGCTCGTTGATCGGGTAAATGATCCTTACAGGGATAGCCAGACCAGCAGGTGCGTTTCCGCCGGTTGGAGGAGAAAGTTTTGGGTAATCCAGTCTTCTCCATTCAACCCATGCTTCCCAGCCACGGTTGTAAAGGGCGATCCATTTCTGGAAGCCGATTTTTTCCTGCCAGGTTGTAGCAGCAGTTGCGTAAGCTACTTTTGGCTGAGCCAGGTACGTTGTCGCGTCAGCAGCAGTTCCACCCCAGTATACGATAGAAGCAGTAACCGCTTCATTGTAGTAGCCAGCCGCAGTACCTGTTGTGATAAAACCTCTTTCAACCGCTTCTGCCAGCAGGAACGCAACTTCCGAGTAGTCCATCAGCAAACCTTCCAATGTAGGCTCGATGATTTTAGTACCTACGTGAGAGAAGTTAGCGTAAGTGTTCAGGAAGCCGTAATTACCACCAACATATTTACCATCGATCGTTGTGAAGAAAGCGGCTCTTCTTGGATCGTTCAATGCATTCAAAGGATTGATCAAAGTAGATGCACCTACGTAATCCTGACGTGTTGAATACAGGATGTTCAGGTTTTGCGCAACCGGGTTATAGTTAGGCGGTGTTGCAATGTATGGGAACGCCGCTTTGTCGCTGTTTGAAGTCATTACATTTGGCGCAGCAGCTGCTACCATTGTTTTAGCTTTTGCAGCATCCGAGTCTGCGATCACCATCGCAAGCTTCAACTTTAAGGAGTTACCAAACTTCACCCATTTGGCCATATCACCTTTGTAGATCAGGTCACCGGAGCTGAAACCAGCAGCGGTTGGAGTGATTTGCGTAAGTGCTTTGTCCAGACGGTCAAGGATCGCGTAATAAACCGTTTTGGCATCATCATACTTTGGAAGCGGGTTTGAAGGATCCAGTGCTTCTGAGTAAGGAATGTTACCAAATGTGTTCAAAAGGATAGACCACGAGTAAACTTCCATGATCTCGATCTGAGCCAGCTCGTTGTTTTTAACCGCAGCAGCAGTAAGCGCGTCCGCGTTGATCAGTCTTCTAGATTCGTTCAAATCAGAGATCACGTCGCGGTACATGCCTTGCCACAAAGCCTGAGGAATGGTACGTGCAGTCAGGTTATAACGTGGTTCATCCAGGTAAGTCGTTGTAGACCAGTGCTGAACGTACAAACGATAGTTGTTTGTGTTTACGCTAGGCGTAGTGACCAGGTCTGTGAGGTTTTTCAAAGCATTTGAAAACAATGTCACAGGGGGCACGGTCGTCGCCTTCTTTTCATTGATGTTGTATTCATCCAGGCTATCTACGCAAGATGCAAGCAACACCACGGGAAGAAAGAATAAGATTAATTTTTTCATGTTATTTTTTAGAAACGGAATTTAACATTGAAACCATAATTTTTCACCGCTGGGTAAGCACCGGTCTGGTAACCACCTGCTCCGGCCAATAAGCCTGATCCCAAGTTGTCTTCCGGATCCTGGTAATCCATGTTTTTGTGAATAATCCAAAGGTTACGTCCGATCAGTGAAAGATCGATTCCTTTGAATGCTCTCAGTTTAGAAACGATCGACTGTGGCAGGGAGTAAGTCAACGCAACTTCTCTCAGTTTCACGTAGCTCGCATCGTAGATGTACATTGCTCTTGGCGGGTTGGCTGGGTAACCGTAAGCAGTTGCACCACCACCATCAACGTTTGCAGCATATACTGTGTTTGGCGTTCCGTCAGCTTGTACACCTGGGAACAATACACCACCACCAGCAGATACCGGGTCTCTCTTAGGAATACCTTTGTCGTTCAGGCCGGCAGTGATCGGGTACATACCAGTACCTTCTCCATACCACTGATCCAGTGACCAAACATCTCCGCCGTGACGCACGTCGATCAGGAAGCTCAATGACAATGTTTTGTAACGCAATGTGTTGTTCAAACCACCGATCCAGTCCGGGTTAGGGTTACCGATGATCTCAGCAGAGCTTGCAGAAGCCTGGTACATACCGTTTGCTTTTACAATTTTCTGTCCATTGTCGTTGTATACGAAGTTCGTTCCGCGGATGATCCCGTAAGGCAGACCGTGTACTTTGCCGCTTGCATCTTTTGTAAATGCTGCGTTCAATGTTACACCACCTTGCAGAGATGCGATCTGTACGTTCTGAACATCACCGTAAAGTGCTACAACCTGGTTGCGGTTGCGTGCAAAGTTGGCGTTGATTCTCCATTCGAAATCACTTGTTCTGATTGGTGTCACGAAAGCAGAGATCTCGATACCTTTATTCTGAACCTCTCCTGAGTTAACATAAGCAGCTGTATAACCTGTTGCAGCAGTTACGTTTACCGGGATGATCTGATCAAGTGTTCTGGATTTGTAGTAAGTGAAGTCAAATCCTACACGCTCCTGAAGGAAGCCCATTTGCAGGGTTAATTCCAGGTTTTTAGTTCTTTCAGATTTAAGATTTGCGTTGTTTTTCGTGTTTGGCAGAGAGAAGTATGGGATAGAACCGATTGCAGTTGGTTTGTCATAAATATCTCTTGTTGCGCCAAATGGTGCATCGTTACCTACTTCCGCGTAGTTCGCGCTGATCTTACCTGTGCTCAGCCAGTTGGTTTTCAAAGATTGGAGCTCAGAGAATACAAAGTTCGCACCGATAGATGGGTAGAAGTAAGTATTGTTCGCCGAAGGCAATGTAGTCGATTTGTCTTGACGTGCAGTTAATTCAAGGTTAGCCAATTCTTTGTAGCCAAATGAAGCCTGTCCGTACAAACCGTCAACACCAATGCGCTGAAGTTCTTCGGTTGGTGGTTCAAGCGGGTTTTTAGAGTTTTCCAAAGAATAAAGGTCAGCAACCACAAGACCACCGTTGGTAGTAGCGCGGATAGAAGTCATTTTTGATCTTCTCATGCTTCCACCCAATAAACCTGCAAAGTGAATGTCTCTGGTGATATCCTTTCTGAAATTCGCGATTACGTCAAGGTTCGTTTCGTTGAAGCTGCGGTTGAAACGGGTATAGTTACCAGGAGCCTGGCTCAGTACCGCGATTCTTTCTTCCTGCATGTCATTCGTTCCGTTGTATCCGAAACGTGCAGTCAAGTCAACCCATGAGGCGATTTTATAAACACCCTGCGCATAACCGAAGAAGTTGTCACGGCTGTCGTTTGAGTAGTTTTTGTAACGTGACCAGTAAGGGTTGTCAGCGTAGATCGGATAGTTGGTTCCGAATACGGCGCCAGGTCCGGAGTGGTTAGCCCAGTTCCAGGTAACATCCTGTCCGTTGCGGAAATACGCATCTTTCAGTTCAAGCACGTCTACGTTAGTCTGGAACCACTGACGGAAAGCCTGGTTAGGGTTTTTACCTGAATAACCTGTTCCGTAACGGCCAAGACCTTTTACTTGAGAGTAGTTAACGTTTGCAGTAACCGACAGTTTTTTAGACAAATCGTAAGAAGCAGAGAAGTTGAAAAGGTTTTTGCCCAATTTACTGTTTGGAAGCACACCTTTCTCATCATTTCTTGTATAACCGATTTTGAATGTGCTGTTCTCGCCACCACCTGTAATGTTGATGCTTTGGTTAGAAGTAACGCCTGTTTCGTAGAATTTGTCAGGACCGTTTGCAGCAGCAACCCATGGGGTCATCTTTTGGTAAGAAGGCGAAGAAGGATCGATCGCATTCCACTGGTAAACATTCAGGGAAGGATCAAATTTAGGACCGAAAGACGCATCTGAGTCAAAAGAAGCGATTTTTCCCGGGCCAGATCCAAGGTCACCGTCATAGAAGTCAGCAGCACCGCCGTAGCCAGCACCGTATTCTTTCTGGTATTTTACGTAAGTTGACTTGTCGATTTTACCCCAGGTAACACCTGAGTTAACCGTTACGTCGAAGCTGTTTTTACGTCCTTGTTTGGTTGTGATCAAAATCACCCCGTTTGCAGCACGTGAACCGTAAAGTGCAGTTGCCGCAGCGCCTTTCAATACGTTGATAGACTGAATGTTGTCTGGGTTGATATCCGAAGCAGCATTACCATAATCCGTTCCTGTTCCACCTGTCTGCTGCGTTGTGGTATTGGTGTTCGCATTAGAAACCGGGATACCGTCAATTACATAAAGCGCCTGGTTGTTACCGGTGATGGATTTGTAACCGCGGATGATGGTACTTGTAGAACCACCCATTGTGTTACTGGTTTTGATATCCAAACCTGCCACTTTACCAGCCAGCGCGTTCATCATGTTGGTGTTACGGCCCTGGGTAAGCAACTGAGAGCTTACTTGCTGAGCGGCGTAAACCAGCTCGTTTCTTTTTTTCTCCTGACCAAGCGCCGTCACAACCACTTCCTGCAGCTGGCTAATGTCATTTTTAAGGGAGATGTTAATGGTAGTCTGGCTTCCTACCGGCGCTTCCTGAGTCTGGAAACCGATAAAGCTGAAAACCAAAGTTGCGCTTGGTTCAGCGTTGATGGTGTACTGGCCCTGCGCATCTGTTGTAGTACCGCGAGTAGTACCTTTCAAAGAAATGTTAACGCCCGGCAATGTCGAGCCGTCATCAGCTGTGACTTTACCTGTCACCGCGCGATCCTGGGCATACAGCTGTGCAGTCAAAAGCAGCATACATCCCAGTAAGGATAATAGAGTCTTCCTCATACGTGATCAATTAATTAGGTTTGTTATGTTAACACAATGTTGCAAAATTAATTATTAGTTTAACCATTACAACGTTTCTATTACGAAATTTCAAAATATAGTTTGGCTACACAGGCATTTTCGAAAAATTTTATATCTGAACTAGGGGCTTTTTTGCGATTTTTATAAATGTTATAAATTTCATAAATTCTTTATCTGATTATACGATTGCTAACGTTCTGATGCTTTTATTAGCTTTTTCGTAGCATTATCCGTAACTCATTTTAAGTTTAATAATTACCTGAGCTTCGTAACGACTTCGCTATACGTTTGGATTATTCAGAAAGAATCTAAATTAAATCCGGATTAAAATCTGACAAACTAGTTCTAATCCGCTTACAGTCGACGAAAATCTGTAAATTGTATTATTTTAATATTTACTTAACTAATAAATGGGATGCGACTGAAACAAATACTTTTAGCCGGAATGCTGGCCGGGTGCACCACGGGCTACGCACAAACCGCCCTCTCCACGAAAATTGACCAGAAAGCACAGTCGCTGGAAAAGCAGCTGGTCACGTGGCGACGTGATTTTCACCAGAACCCGGAGCTGGGCAACCGGGAGTTTAAAACGGCCGAAAAGATCGCCAGCCACTTGAAGCAGCTCGGCATCGAAGTACAGACTGGCGTGGGGCATACCGGTGTCGTCGGTTTACTGAAAGGCGGCAAACCAGGCCTTGTGGTGGCATTACGGGCAGATATGGACGCTTTACCGGTGACCGAGCGGGTGGATGTACCATTTAAATCGACGGTCGTAACAGAATTTAACGGACAAAAAACCGGCGTCATGCACGCCTGCGGTCACGACACGCACATCTCAATTTTGATGGGCGTCGCGGAAGTTTTGTCCTCCATGAAAGCGGATCTGGCGGGTACCGTAAAGTTTATTTTCCAGCCCGCCGAAGAAGGCGCCCCGACCGGCGAAGAAGGAGGCGCGGCATTGATGATCAAAGAGCATGTGCTGGAAAATCCCAAAGTCGATGCGATTTTCGGCTTGCACATTGATTCCCAGATCGAAGTAGGAAAAATTGGTTACAAGCCCGGGCCGACGATGGCTGCCGTGGATATTCTGACCATTGACGTAAAAGGCAAACAAACACACGGTGCCTACCCCTGGTCAGGCATCGATCCGATTGTGACTTCGGCGCAGATTATTAATTCGCTTCAAACCATCGTCAGCCGCAACTTGAACCTGACCCAGGCCCCCGCAGTGGTGACGATAGGTGTCATCAATGGTGGGATCAGACAGAATATTATTCCGGAATCTGTGAAAATGATTGGTACGATCCGCACTTTCGATGAAAGTATGCACACATTCGTGCACAAGCGAATTAATGATATCGCCACCAACGTAGCCGAAAGTGCAGGCGCGTCGGCGAAAGTGAACATTGAAATCCTTTATCCCGTGACAGTCAACAATGTGCCTTTAACCGAAAGTATGATCGGAACTTTACAAAATGTGGCGCGAAAGGAAAATGTGATGTTGATCAATGCCAAAACCGGCGCAGAAGATTTTTCTTATTTCCAGCAAAAAGTCCCGGGATTGTTTTTCTTCCTCGGCGGCATGCCCAAAGGAAAGAATGTGGCCGACGCCGCTCCCCACCATACGCCGGATTTTTATCTGGACGAAAGCAGCCTGGTGCTAGGCGTGCGGTCATTGAGCCGCCTCACGACCGATTATATGGAGAAAAATAAAACGAAAGCGAAGTAGCTTATTTCGGAATGTTCTTCCTCACCTGATCGAAAAGCAGGTTGGGGAAGAATCTTTTAAGATATATTGCGGCAGCTTCTTTAAAACCCGCGATGTAGATTTCCTTCTTGTCTTTCCTGACTGCTTCCAGGATCCGGCGGGCACATTCTTCGGCGGGGATACCATTTGCCTGGTTTTCATCCATTTTGCCAAATTTTCCACCAGCCTCATTCAATGCATTGACAGAAATATTAGTACGGATATAACCCGCGCAGATCGTCGTTACTTTAATGTTGTCCTGATAACCCTCAGCTCGCAGCGAATCGTAAAAGCCATGCAGCGCATGTTTGGCCGCATTATATCCCGAGCGCATAATCGTACCAATTTTTCCGGCGACGCTGCTCATAATGATAAAATGCCCGCTTTTCTGCTGCGTCATATAAGGCAGTACCGCCTTGGTTAGTGCCACGGTACTGAAAAAATCAATAGTCATCAGCTGCTGGTACACCTCCATGCTCGTATCCCGGATGTACGACCGCTGGCTCACGCCGGCATTATGCACCATAATATCAATGCGCTGAAAATGTGCGATTACTTGCTGCGCGGCTCCCTCGGCTAGTTCGAGCTTAGTAACATCCAGCGGCAAGATCAAAACATCTTGCTCGGGCAGGCCAGTCTGGTTTTTCACCCTTTTAAGTTCTTCTTCCCTGCGTGCAGTCAAAACCAGCTTCGCGCCTTCTCTGGCAAATGCCATCGCCAATGCTTCGCCAATCCCCGACGATGCGCCGGTGATCCAAACCACTTTGTCCTTGAAATTTTCCATAATAAAACTTAGGCAGGTACTGCGCTCAGGAAGCTGAATTCGACTATTTCAGCGCCGATATTTAAAGAAGCCGTCAAGCCAATGCCCATCGCGCGGTTGTCGCTGACGTGCCCGACGGGAAAATCGAAACATACCGGATAGTTGTATTCCTCAATATGTTCAAGGATGATTTCATTGGAATCCTTGCCAAATGTCGGATGCTTATTATCCTTCATATCCGTAAACTGCCCGACGATCAGACCAGCCAAATTTGACAGTTTGCCCGCCCTTTTCAGCTGGATCATCATTCGGTCCAGATTGTACAGGTATTCATTGATATCTTCAATAAAAAGGATTTTTCCATCGGTATCAATTTCCGTCTCAGAACCGATCAAATGCGCCAGCAGACAAAGATTTCCACCCACTAACTCAGCAGCAACTTCCCCGGCCCGGTTCAGCGGATGATTCGCAAAAGAATACACCGGCGATTCCCCAAAAAGCATTTGTCTGAGTGACTCGGCCGCATCCTCAGATCCGCCCGTCGTAATCGATTTCGCCATCGGCGCATGCAGGCTGGCGTAGCCGAGCTTATATATTTGACAAAGGATAACAGTCAGATCACTAAAACCAATCACCCATTTAGGAGATTCAAGAAACTTGTCAAAATTGAGTTGGTCTACAATCCGCGAACATCCATAACCGCCCCGCGCCGCAATCACCGCATTGATTGAAGGATCATCCAGCATCGCCTGTAAATCAGCCAGCCGCGCCTCATCGGTTGCCGCAAACTGATGAAAGGAGCTTTTCAATGTAGCACCTTCCACGACTTCCAGCCCCCACACGTTCTTGAAGAGTTCAATGCCTGGAATTACATCTTCATGTTTAATTACGCTAGCCGGAGCGACAATGCCGATTTTATCTCCTGGTTTCAGGAAGGGGGGGAGGAGTATTTTTGTCATTTATAGTCAGGTGTGGTCATATATTGTTGGAAAGTTGCACTGAATGATGCAGTCTTCAAATAAAAACGACATCATTCACCAGTTCGCTATTCATTTCGCGGTTGATGAGTTCGATGATTTTGGATTTGGCCCGGAATAATTCGTTGCGTAGTGGGGCCGATTCGATCTGCAGGAAAAGGGTGTTGTCTTTGATAAACACCTTTTTGGTGCGGGTTGCAATCGCCGCACCCATGATCTTGTCCCAATGTGCCACTACATACGATTGGTCAAACCGATTGCGCAGGCGGTATTTGTCAAGCATCTGATCGATAGCATCTTTCAGCGGAGTTACGCCCGGCCGGCGGGATGCTTTTTCCTTGTCAAACCGATAATGTTGTGCCATATTTCATAGGGTGAGTACAACAAATATAGCCTTTAAACCCCGCAACTTCCGACCGCGTGATTACTTTTTCAGCAATTCCTGGTACACCACATCCATGATCGACGTGCGTATATTGAGGGTCGATATCTTATTATTTTCCCGCGTCGGATACACCCGGTTTGATAAGAAAACATAATTAAGCTTCCACGCAGGATCAGCCCAGGTCATGATGCCCGTATACCCCGTATGCCCGAAACTCGAAGGACTCGCATACCTCGGCGCATTGCCTGAATATTTAAATGTTGGCTTATCAAAACCAATCCCGCGGCGACTGCCCATTTCCGGATATTGGTAGCGGGTAAATTCAATCAGCGCATCTTTGCTCAAAACCTGCTCGCCGCCGTAATAACCCTGCTGCAAATACATTTGCCAAACTTTCATCACATCATTCGCAGTACCGAAAAGCCCGGCATGTCCGCTCAATCCGCCCAGCATTGCCGCAGCTTCATCATGAACTTGTCCGTGTAACTGTGTCATTCTGAAAAACGTATCCCTCTCAGTCGGCACAATGTCTTCCAGTTTATAAAATCTTTTGGGATTGAATGTCAAGGTATTAGCTCCCAGCTTGTGGTAATAATGATTTTTGAGATAATCCTCAAAATTTTCACCCGACAAACTTTTTACTATCTGCGGATAAAGAATAAATGACAAATCGCTGTACACATATCCTTCTTTTTCATTTAAAGGAGAATCGCGGATGGATTTAAAAATAGTCTCCGGGTAATCTTTATAAATAAACAAACTGTCGCCCACAACGGAAGTTGGATATCGCTTCGATTGTTTGGTGCTGAAAGTTTTCTTTTTCCAGCTGCCGTCCGGATTTTGGGCTTCCTTCCACAGTACTATAAATGCTTTCAGTCGTGCACTATGCGTCAAAACCCTTCTCCACTGCAAATCCGCCTTGTTGGATTTTGCAAAATCGGGCAGGTAATCCTTCATCGTCGCATCCAGATCAAATTTCTTCTGGTCCCAAAGACTCATTAATGCTAATGTGGAAGCGGTGATTTTGGTAACCGAAGCCAGGTCATACAAATCTGTCAGTTGCACCTTCTCGGGGCCTTCATAGGTGTGTTTACCATAAGCCTTTTTGAAAAAAACCTTTCCATCCTTCGCCAGCTGTACCACGCAACCGGGCGTCGCTTTTTGAGTGATCGCAACGTTGGCGATGGAGTCGATTTTGTAGGTAATGATCTTTGAATCAAGACCAACTTCTTCCGGGATCGTGTATTTCAGGCGGCCGAGTGAAGGTGTTTCAATACCAGCATTGTAGGGAAACTGCGCATTCACTGTCACTGGCAATTTTCCCTGCGCCGGGATCGCGCCAAAAATGAGCTGCGCCGACAAATCCTGTGTATAATTCGTCAGCTGGTAAGACATGATCAGCGCCTTCGCATTCTCCGGTTTCTGGA
The DNA here is from genome assembly GCF_005860805.1 of Dyadobacter luticola. Classification (GTDB taxonomy): domain Bacteria; phylum Bacteroidota; class Bacteroidia; order Cytophagales; family Spirosomataceae; genus Dyadobacter; species Dyadobacter luticola. Next base: position 667,578 of record NZ_VCEJ01000005.1, read on the forward strand.
TTTTATTCAATGCATAAGGATTTCCAAAAACCGAAACAACCGCCTTATTCGTCGCGATCAGATCCTGCAAAACCGCATTCATCTGATCCGTCAACCCATAATTGGTCCGCGGCGAAATGCTGCCCAAATGCACACCCACCAAAACCAGGTTATAGTCTTTCAGTTGCGCTTTCAGATCGGCCACCTGCGCGTCCGTCGGTTTTGTCGGGACTTGAAAATGCTTGACAGTCGTATAAAGTTCAAGCGTTTTCTGGAAGGTAGAAATGGTATCTACGCCGATCGAAACAGACGCGATTTTCAAAGCGTCCAGCGCGCGGAGCGGCAGCAGGTTATTGTCATTTTTTAAAACGGTCAATGCTTTTTCTGTCAAAAGACGATTGATAAGTTCGGCGGATTTTAGGTTCAGATCTTCATATAAATGATTCATATCGACCGGCTTGTAATGATTCAACCCAGCCCAAGCTTTGGCCGCCAGCACTTTTTTGCAGCGCGCATCAATCTCTGCCTGCGTGATCTTGCCTTCCGCAATGCTCTTCTTGATTTCCGCGATGGATTTATTCACGTCCTCGGTAAATTCCAGCACATCCATACCCGCTTCCAGGCCCATCGCATCGGCTTTTCCGTCCGGGAAATATTTCGTAACACCTTTCATATTCATGGCGTCAGAATAAATCAGCCCGTCGAAACCGAGCTTGTCCCGCAAAACGTCGGTCACAATTGGTTTCGATAATGTCGATGGCAAATTGGGTGTATTATCAAGCGCCGGAATGCTCAAATGTGCGATCATAATCCCGCTGATACCATTGGCAATCAATGCTTTAAAGGGATACATTTCCAGTGAATCCAGTCTTTGGACGGAATGTGAGATCAGCGGCAGGTCATAATGTGAATCGACGCCCGTATCGCCGTGGCCAGGAAAATGTTTGGCGCTGGTAAGCAGGCCGTTATCCTGCATTCCCTTCATGTAGGCGACCGCTTTGTCAGCCACCATATATTTATTTTCGCCAAAAGAGCGGAAGCTGATCACCGGGTTATTCGGGTTGTTGTTAACATCAGCCACCGGAGCGAAATTAATGTGCATACCCAGCCTCTTGGCCTGTTTGGCAAGCTGCCCGCCCATTTCATAAATCAGATCATTATTGCCCTGGATCGCGCCGAGGGTCATTTGGTAAGGATATCTCACCGTACTATCAATCCGCATCGCCAGCCCAAACTCCGCATCCATCGCCACCAGCAAAGGCACTTTCGAAATCGACTGGTAAAAATTCGTCAGCCGCGCCTGAGGCACCGGCCCGCCCTGAAAAAACACAATCCCGCCAATCTTATTCTCCCGTATCAGCTTCTCAACCATCGTCGGATTACTCGCTTTTTGATCAATCAAAGCCCTTTTCACATCCGAAACCGCCGGGATCATGATCAGCTGCGCAATCCGCTCATCGGGTGTTAATGTTGCAAAAACGGAATCAACCCACTGCTGGTTTTTGTGCAGGAAAGAAGGCGGGGCGCTGACTTGGGCAACTGAAAGGGAACTTGTTAGAAGTAAAAGAAGGAATGACGGGGCAAAGATTTTCATTAGGAAAGTTTAATGTATGCTGGGTTTGGATTTTACTTTTGAGTTTAATGCTTATTCGTGTTGTAGAAAAGCTGTCGAACTTCCCCTTTGTCACCCTGAGCGGACCGGGCCGCCGGGCGGTCGAAGGGAGACGCGGCAGCCAAAAAGTAGTTTGGTCAACCGTTTGGCATATATTGATCGTAGGGGCTACCCGGCGGTCGAAGAATTGTGCATGAATGTAGCTCTGTGCATGTCCCTTCGACCGCCCGGCGGCCCGGTCCGCTCAGGGTGACAGGTTAAAAGCATCGGCCTTAATTTTTCTCAATCAACTCCTTCAACATCGCCATCATTTCATCCTTCTCTTTCAACATTCTCTCATACAACGCGATCTTTTCCTCGTGATATTGAATGATCTTGTCAATAGGCTGGTGGAATGTCGGGTAAATATTCACTCCATTTGACTGGTCGTGATTATTAAAGGTATTGGTGATAATGTTAATAGCTTTTTCTTCTTCAAAGTGCTGAATAGCCTCCGCTGGTATTTTTAGGACCGCGGCTACCTGATTCAAAATGTTGGCATCAATCTTCTCTTTTTGTTCAAGAAGTGAAACCTTCTGCTGGTTCCAGTCGTCGCCGAGCTGAAACGCGAATGCATCCTGTTTTATCCCCAACATTTCGCGGAAGCGTTTAAGATTTCGGCCTTCGTGGATTTTCGGATTTGTAGTATGTGTCATTTGGTATTGAGTTTTGTAGGTTTAATAAAAAAGACAAGTTAGGGAAAAAACGCCACGAGAAAACTACTGACTTTGTCACCCTGAGCGCAGTCGAAGGGAAGGTGCTCAAAATGTCGATCAAACCATTTTTTGGCTGCCGCATCAGCCCTTCGACTGCGCTCAGGGTGACAAAGAGGTTGTTAGAAACAGATGTTCATGAGGCATACAAGTTAGGCAAAAAATGCTGCATTCGTCAAAAAACCAGCCCCAAAACCAGCCCCGCAACAATCACTACATAAGAAGGTACCTTCGTAAAAGTCAGTACCAGCAGCGTGGCGATGACCGTCAGTAGCGGCTGCCAGTCGGTCATCATCGGTTGGAAGAGGGAGATGGCGGCGGCGATGGTGAGGCCGCAGCTGGCGGCGTGGATTCCTTCGAGCGAGGCGCGGATGCCGCGGTATTTTTTGAGCTGGCCCCAGATCGGGTAGGCGAAAAAGATGAAAAATGTGCCGGGCAGGAAAATCCCGGCGGTGGCGACAAAACCTCCGACAAACTGCCCGAACCAGCCGTGTGATTGCAGCGAAACACTTCCGACAAATGTGGCGATGGAAAAAACCGGCCCCGGTACCACCTGCGTCAGCGCCATGCCTGCCAGAAATTCCTGGTCGGTGAGGTAATGTTTAAATTCTACAAACTCATTATAAAGGATCGGGATCAAAACCTGCCCTCCGCCGAAAACCAAACTGCCATTTCGGTAAAAGTTCTCAAAAAGCCTCACAGGCAGCGAGTTGGTGATTTTTCCAATTACCGCCGCCGCCACCAGCACCGAGATCCAGAAAATCAGCGGCCGCCAGAGAATTTTGATCGGCCCTTTTTCCATTTTTTCATGCTTCTTAAAATTCAGCGCCGCTGCCATACCGCCGGAAATGATCAGTACCGGCGTCATATAAGGCGATGGATACAGATAGGCGAGGATGGTCGAAATGATCAGGAATGTCCAGCCCTGGGTGTTGTGGATCACTTTCCGGGCGATGGCCGAGGCGCCGTACATTAAAAATGCAACAGCCATCGGGCCGACAAACCGGGTAAATGAAAGCGAAATGGAATGTCTTTCAAGATAATGTATCCCGATCGCCGCCAATGTCATCAGCAGCATCGCCGGGATCGACCAGACGATCAGGCTGAGGTATGCGAGGGGCTGCCCGCCGATTTTCAGGCCGATCGCAGTAACGGTTTGCGTAGAACTTGGGCCTGGCAAAACCTGGCATAATGCCTGTAATTCAAGGAGTTCTTCTTCGGTAATGTATCTTCTTTTCCGCACCAGCCGCTCGATCATCATCATTAAATGTACCTGCGGACCGCCAAAAGCCGTCAGCGACAGCAAGAGGATATCCATCAGGTAAATGATGTAGCGAAACCGGCGAATGGGTGGATAAGCCAAGGACTTTTACCAGTTATTTTTTCAATCCCAGTTCTCTCAGACGTTCATCCAGAAACTCCCCGGCCGTCATATCGGTGTACAATTTTGGATATTCCAAAGTGACGCAGCTTTCAAGGCAGGTCAAATCCATATCCGCGCGGGGGTGCATAAAAAACGGTATGGAATAACGCGAAGTGCCCATTTTCTCCCGCGGCGGGTTCACAACCCGGTGAATGGTAGATTTCAATTTATGGTTTGTCAGCCGGTCGAGCATGTCGCCTACATTCACGACGATCTGGTCGGGTAATGCGGTGATTGCGATCCACTGGCCGTCGCGGCGGAGTACTTCGAGGCCCTCGGCGCTGGCACCCATCAATAATGTGATGAGATTAATGTCGCCGTGAGCAGCTGCTCTTACTGCGCCCTCGGGCACCAGTTCTGGATTTGGGATAGGGAAATAATGGAGTGCACGAAGCAGACTATCGCCGTTTTTAACTTTATCATCGAAATAATCTTCTTCAAGATTCAGATAAATCGCGATAGCGCGGAGCAATGTTTTTCCAGCATTCTCAAAAGTCCGGTACACTTCTAATGTATACTTCTCAAAATCAGGCACTTCTTTGGGAAAAACATTGGAAGGCATGCTGCCCACAGGCTCGGGCTGGCCGACGTGGTAAAACTCTTTGAGGTCCGCCACTTTAAAACCCTTAGCCGTTTCCTTACCCTTGCTGATATAGCCCCGCTGTCCGAAAAGATTTGGGAATTCGTATTGCTTTTTGATTTCATCCGGCTGAGAAAAAAACTGGCGGACGGTTTCGTAAAGTTGTCCGCGCAACTCGTCGCTGAGCCCGTGGTTTTTAATGGCGACAAAACCGATATTGGTAAATGCAGCTCCAAGATCGGCGACAAACTTTTCTTTCTGTTCGGCAGTGCCGGAGGTAAAATCGGCCAGGTCGAGCGAAGGGACCTGATCTAGCAATGCTGGTTCCATGATGCGTTTTTTTTGCAAAGTATAAAACTATCGGCCGACTTGGCAAAAAGTACGTTTTAAAAACAAAACAACACCTGACTGTATCTGACAACGCCTGACATTAAAAAGTCACACATTGTCAGATATGGTCAGGTGTTGTCAGGGGTTACTTTTTTTTATTCCTTGATGCTTTTGATGTAAGCGACCGTTACCGGGATTTGTTTCAGATAGGACGGGCTTTCGTCTTCGATGAAATAATGTTTAACACCCACTTTCTTTGCAGCTTTCAAAATAGCCGGAATGTCAATAGAGCCTGTGCCAAGGGCTACGTCGTTGGTGGTAGGCGTGCCGCCGGAGAGGTTACCTGCCACACCTTTTTTCAAATCCTTTAAGTGCATCAGCTTGAATCGGCCTGGATATTTGAGCAAAAGTTTTGCTGGATCTTGTCCTGGAAATGCCGTCCAGAGAATGTCCATTTCGAATGATACATACTCAGGATTGGTGTTTTTGACAATATAATCAAACAAAGTGCCGTCTTCGTAAGGCTCGAACTCGTAGCCGTGGTTGTGGTAAGTGAAGGTGATGCCCGCAGCTTTGAGCTCTTTACCTACTTTATTGAAATCCGCCACCGCCTGTTTAGCAGTTGCCAGATCAAATGCGCCTTTGTGAGGAATCCAGGGAACCATGACGAAAGTGGCGCCCAGCGTTTTGCAATCCTTGATCGTTTGGGCTGTGCTTTCGCTGATCAGTTTATAGTCTGCACCGATGGAAACCATTTTGATGCCGCGTTTATCTAGTTGCTTCCGGAGTTCTTCGGTAGCCATTCCTTTAATCGGGCCGCCTTCCATTTCAGTTACACCCAGCGATTTGATGGTATCCAGCGTAGCCTCAATGCCTTTGTCCCAACTGCCGCGGAAGGTATACGCCTGCAAACCGATGGGGTTGGTATAAACAAGCTTCTGCGAAAAAACCTGGACGGACATCAAAACTCCAAGAGCCAGATACGCCAGCTTCATTACTTTCTTCATTGTTCGAGTTTGTTAAAAATTGGATAGAAGTTTTCGGAAAAAGCATTTGGGCGGTCAAAACCTACTCCAACTAGAATCGGCGACGTATATGTTCTACCGAACCAAATGTAGGTTTGCAGTCCATGCCCTTCATGACGTTTATACATTCCGTTTATGAATATTTAGCCTTTTTGCAGGAGCCATGATGTCTATTCTTCTGTCGATACACTCCAATTTACTCTGAATTCTTGCGCAAAAACTTTATAAAACAGAAGTGTTTAATCTTAATCTAATAGATTTTACTGCTATTTAATGTGTTGATAATAAGCTATTCGTAAGTTACTTATATATCATTTTCTTTCGCCCGGCCGGAATTTTAGAGTCTACCCTATTCATTATAAAATGGAATGATAGAATATTATCAAGAATTTTCGAAAATTGATTTCATAATAATTTTTAAAAATGAATTACGGATACATATCTGTCGCAGAATGACGGCTTTATGGTATCGTTACCGGTGTTTTACATTCAGTATTTTATTTTTATATTATATATTAATAACAAATATAATTCTGTAATAATTTAATAGCTACAATTAATATGTAACTCATTTTGTAAAAGTTTAGTGATTTGTATCGAAATGCATAATAGATATATTTGTTCAGAGACAAATCTCGATACCAAACCTAACAAGTACTACAAATGAGGAAAATTTTACTGCTGGGCACCATGCTGGTGTGTTGCTGCTCGTCATTGCTATGGGCGCAGGAAAAAAGTGTAACAGGTACAGTCACAGCCGCAGACGATGGCTCTCCAATCCCCGGCGTAAATGTCGTGGTAGCCGGTACCAACAATGGTGTCATTACCGACACCGACGGCAAGTACAAGATTGCCGTACCCGACCAGGGCAAGCTGATTTTTAGCTTTGTGGGCATGATCTCCCAGGAAATTACTTTTAGTAACCTTACCGAGATTGATGTGAAGCTGGTTTCAGACGCGCGGATATTGAGCGAAGTGGTAGTAACCGGTTCCGGGGTGGCAACGAGTAAGGCCAAGCTGGGGATCTCGGTGGAGACGATTTCGGCAAAAAACCTTCCCAACACGCCTTCGGCCTCGGTGGATCAGGCGCTGGTCGGAAAAATCCCTGGGGCGCAGATTACGAGCGGAAACGGTACGCCCGGTTCGTCGGTGAATATCCTTCTTAGGGGGATTAACTCGGTCAACCGCGGGACGTCGCCCATGATCCTGATCGATGGAATCCAGGTAGCCTCCACCGATCTGAGCGCCATCGATCTGAATTCGATCGAGCGGATAGAGGTCGTGCAGGGTGCTGCGTCTGCCTCAATTTACGGTGCGCAGGGCGCAAACGGCGTAATCCAGCTTTTTACCAAAAGAGGAAAAAATGGTGTGCTGACCATTGACCTTTCCAGCTCGGTTACCAATAATACCTATCTGAATGTGGGCGGTGTGGCGAAATCCAAATTTCACGGCTATGATACGGATGCAAACAATAACATTATAGGCTCCTCAGGCAATCCGATTTCCATCGATCCCGCTACCGGCTTATATACCGAGAATGTCATCTGGAACAGCACCGACCCGCAGAATAAGACCGATAAGCCTTATAATGCCAACCTGGCTTACCACGATCACTTTAAAGAGTTTTTCGTTCCGGCCAATACCTTTAATAACAGTATTTCTCTTTCAGGAGGTAGTGAAAAATTCGATTTCAGCGCTTCTGCGTCCAACAATCACCAGAAGTCCAACTTCCTGAACAATGGTTATAATGACCGGAGCAACCTGGTTACCAACCTGGGCGTTCAGTTGGCGAAAGGATTGAGGCTGCGCAGCACGACCCAGCTCGTGTACACCAAAAACACGGTGAACGGCAGCAACATTTATTCCATTTTCAACAGCCGGGCTTTTGTGGATTATGACTTCAAACTGCCCGATGGAAGTCCGATTAACAAGCTGGGTGACGCGGCGGGTGTGAACGGAAGTAACCCGATTTATGCCCAGTATTATTCTGACGCCGACGATAAAAAGGTAGATATCATCCAGAATTTCAACCTGAACTATAAGGTGAACAAGTTCCTGGAACTGGATGCCAAGTACGGACTGAACTACAACCGCGAGGACTTCATTTTCACCGCCCAGAACCAGTCTGAAAATGCGAACTCGGTGGCTGCATCCACCTGGGTCGGCTCGGCAATCAGCCCGGATAATACAGGGGGTATCGATCATTATACTTACTCCAAAATATTCCAGAATTTTCTGGGTACCGCATTTATTTATACCAATTTCCAGGACGATTTTCACTGGAATGTGCCGATTACGACTTCCACCCAGATTTCATTTGACTATCGTAACCAAAATCAGAAATTATACGGAGCGTCGGCGGCTGGGTTACCTTCGTACACGCCTTTTACGAGCACCCAGGGAACTTCTTTCAAAGTTACCCAGGACTACACCGAGCCTTTTATCACCTACGGCTACCTGGTCAACCAGAAAATCGAGTATGGTGAGTTGTTTGGACTGGCGGGCGGGTTCCGGAGCGACTATTCGTCTGCATTTGGTGGTGGTTCAAAGCCATTTACATTCCCGCGGGGAGATGTTTATCTGAGAATGTCATCTTTTGATTTCTGGAAAGGCGGGGCGCTGGCCGATCGGGTTCCCGAGTTCAAGTTACGCGCGGCTTATGGAGAAGCAGGTATCCAGCCAAAACCCTTTGACCGCTATGTAACATTGAGTACCAAAGTGTTGGGATCAAGTAATGCATTTTACTTTGACCCAAACCAGAACAACCCGGAACTGGGCGTAGAGGTGTCCAAAGAGCTTGAACTGGGAACTGATGTTACATTCAATGTCATGCCAAGCGGAAATTGGCTGAATGATATCCGATTATCCGGAACATACTGGAAACGGACTACCGACAATGCGATATGGAGTATCGACGTGGCTCCGAGCACTGGTTCCGGAACATTGAAAACCAACGCATTTTCGCTGGGCTCGCACGGTTTGCAGGCTTCTTTGAATGCGACCATGTTCCAGAGTAAAGGGTTGACCTGGAATATGACCACCAATTTTACGAAGCAAACTTCCAAGATCAACTCGGTTGTGGGCGATCAGGAAATTGTAATCATTTCCAATGCGGGAAGTACCAACTATGTTTTGCGTAAAGATGAAAAAATCGGACAGCTTTACGGGCACAGAATGATTCATAGCCTGGATGCAAAAAAACCGGACGGTACGCCTTTCCTGAACGAGTCGGAAAAAGGGGAATACACATTGGCGAGCAACGGATATGTTGTGAACAAGGCGACGAAATTTCCTTATGTGACGCCGGACAAATACAGCTTCGGAGATCCGAATCCCAAGTTCAACATGTCCTTTATCAATGATATCACATTTAAAAACTACCTGACATTCAGCTTCCAGCTCGACTGGATCCAGGGCAGCCACTTGTACAACCAGACCAAAGAATGGATGTACCGCGACGGTATCCATGCCGATTATTCCAAACCACTGACCATTGACGGACAGACTGGTGCGTGGACGGCATTTTATCGTGGAGTGTATGCGGCGGTAACGCGGAACGGTACGAAGGATTATTTCTATGAGGATGCGTCTTTCTTGCGTCTGAGAAACATTGCGCTGGGTCTTGATATTGCCAAACTGGTTCACATCCCTGGTTTCAGAAAATTGCAGCTGGTACTGTCGGGCAGGAACCTCTTCACCTTCACCAAATACACCGGACTGGATCCTGAGATTGTATCGGGTGCCATGAATTCGGCTTGGGACCGCGGAACGGACCACAGCAGTATGCCGAACTATCGCTCTTACCAGGCTACGCTTAACATTGGTTTCTGACAGTCAAAATCATTGCATTCTCAAAAAGATCAAAATATGAAAAAGATAAAGTTTATACCGATGCTGATGTTGCTGGGGCTGATGCTTTCGTGCAAAGACCAGCTGGACGTGAAAAACCCTAACCAGCCGACTACCGGCAGCGCGGACACCGAATCGGGTTTGCTTAACCTGGCGCAGGGAGCTATTTATGTCAATGGATTTTACACGGTCAAATACGGTGGTTTCTACGGCACCTTCTGGGGCGATCCGTTTTCCTATCATGAAATCATGGGGGATAATGTGGGCGTCGAGGCTGCAAACCAGCGTTTGAACGAGATCGGCGTGGCAAATTATGTGATCATGGACGACGGCTCCAAAGTGATCAACCCCAACTCGCCCAAGTCGCAGATTGAAATGATCCGTCAGGTGAATATCAATGCAAATGCCAGCGATAACCCGCTTTATTACGAGTGGGCTTATATGTACAGTCTGAATTCCGGCGCAAACAATGTGCTGGCGTTGATCGATAAAACCACATTTACCGGCGACGCGGAAAGTAAGAAAAATGCGCTCCGGGCCTGGGCTTACTGGTGGAAAGGCTATGCATATGGTCGCATCGGGTCGATTTACTATGCCGGGATCATCAATGATGAGCCGACGGGTACCAATGATAAATTCGTAAGCAAAGAAGCGATCATAGCCGAATCGAATGCAAATTATGACAAAGCTGCGGCGGCATTGAGCGCGGTAACCAGCGTGGCGGACTATTCGACGGTGATCGGCAAGATCATTCCAAGCTTTTTTCAGGTGGGGAAAGGCGGCGTGCTGACACCGGATATGTGGAAACGTAACATCAACTCCATGAAAGCCAGGAATATCTTGGTCAACACACCTGTAAAAGATATGTCGGCGGCACAGTGGGCATCGATCATCGCGCTGACCAAAGATGGTGTGACTGCCACGGACAAGGTTTTCACGGCACGCTCCAACGAAACCAGTGATTTTATCGGGGCCACCGGCAACACGCCGTCTGCGCTTTCGACCGGAATTACGAAGGTAACCAGCTTCAAGATCAGCGAGCGCCTCGTGCAGGATTTCAAAAAGGGGGATAAAAGATTGGAAAACAATTTCGCGATCGAAACCAACCCCTGGATCGGTAACAATGACCGTGGCAATATTTTCAACACCCGCTACGGTATGATCGACGGTGGAAAAGGTTTACCAGGCGTGGTGGTACTTGGTAATAAGAGTGTGGGTGAATACGAATTTTACATGGCGACGACCTACGAGGAAAACCAGCTGACGATGGCGGAAGCGATGATTAATTCCGGTGATATCGAAGGCGGCCTGAAAATCATCGACGCGGTACGCAAGCTCCAAGGCGCTGGGCTTCCGGCTGTGGCAGGTACCGGGCTGACATTGGCCTCGGCGAAAGAGGAAATTCGCAGCGAGAGAAGGGTAGTGCTACCTTTCAGAGGACTGGCATTTTATGACGCACGTCGCTGGGGCGTAATCAATGATGTTTCTGCGGGCGGTGGCAGGACAAATGCGGTAGTAGTGAGTAAAGCAGGCGCGGTGAACACTAAAGCGACGATCAACTACAACTTCTTGGATTACTGGGATGTGCCTGCCAATGAGCTGGCTTACAACAAAGCGGGCGACGGCAGTGTAGCGGTACAAAACCCCAAAGGATTATAACAGTACCCCGAATACGTGATAGTTTGACAACCCGGGCAGAACATTCCGCCCGGGTTTTTTATATCAATAACCGTCGGCCTTGATCTGCTTCTCCGTCAGGTCGCCGTACTTTTTCACCTGGTCGCGGATCTCGCTGGCTTTGCCGATCATGACAAATTGCAGCTTGTCTTTTGGAAAATAATCTGCGATGATCTTTTTGGATTGTTCGGTGGTCAGACCATCTACTTTGGACTGGAACGTATTAATAAAACTTTCGTCAAAATTATACACATACATATCGGTGAGCAGCCGCGCAAGTGCACCAGCCGACTCGTAAGTAGGTGGGAAGCTGGCTTTTACATAGGCTTTGGCCGAGCTCAGGATTTCATCATTCAAGCCGGTTTTGTGCAAACTGTCGAGCACATTCAGCGCCATATCCACGGCCGGAACTGTGGTCGAGTTTTTGGTAAATGTGCTGATTGCGAATGTTCCGGCGTATTTCATGCGCGTAAACCGGCTGTTTGCGCCGTAAGTAAGTCCAGAGTTGACGCGCAGCGCATCGTTGAGCCAGGAAGTAAACCGGCCGCCCAAAATCGTATTCACTACCATCACCGGCACATAATCTGCTGAATTATAGTCGATACCTTTTCCACCGATCAGGAATGTGGTTTCGCGGGCATCCGGCTTGTCGACGAGCAGCACGCGGCTTTTTTCAAATTCCAGGTTCGGGGCGACTCTTTTCACCATGCGGGCACCGGCGGTTTTCCAGCCTCCGAAAAGGTCGGTCATTTTCTTTTTCATGTCCGCAGTTTTGAAATCACCTACTACCGCAATCGCGCCTTTTCCGGTAGTATAATTGCTTTTGTAAAATGCCATAGCATCGTCGGAGGTCATTTTTTCTACGGTCGGTTTCGTGCCGTCGCCAGGGATTGCGTAGGGGAAGTTGCCGAAAAGAAATGCGTTGTAGTAGTGGCCGATCACCGCGCGCGGGCTTTCTTTCTGCTGCGCCAGCTCCACCACCGTCCGCTGCCGGTATTTGTCAAATTCTGTTTTGTCAAAAACCGGGTGCACGAGTACCTGCTGGATAATGTCGAGCAGCTTCTCCTGGTCTTTCACCGCAAAAGAAGCGGTGATGCCAGCCATATCTTTGGCCGTAAAAGGTTGAAGCCGGGCGCCTACAAAATCAATCGCTTCCTCGATTTGCGGCTTGGTGTATTTCTCGGTACCAAAAAGCAGGGCGTCGGAAGTGACCATCGACATACCTGCACGGTCGCCGTCATTGATCGACCCGGCATCGAACACCGCCGAAACATTGATCAGCGGCACCTCGTGCTGCTCCATCAGGTAAATGGTCAGCCCGTTTTTCAGCTGGAATTTTTCGTATTTAGGTACTTTAAATGTGCTCTGGGCGACGGCCGAAACTGATAGCAGTGCCAGAAGCGCAATAAATATATTTTTCATCTTGAATGTTGATTTTGAATGAATTTGAAGCATTATTTAGATTTTTCGGGCAGCAGATAACCCACGGTACGGTTACGCTCGCTGAGGTATTTAGCGGCCACACGCTTAATATCTTCGTTGGTCACGTTTTTATAAAGCTCGGGCGCTTCGAACATTCTTTTATAATCCCCAAAAAACACGTCGTAAGTGCCCAGGTTGCGCGCTTTTCCGTTGATGGTTTCCAGCGTATGATAAAAATCCATCAGCTTCTGGTTCTTCACTTTTTGCAGCTCGGTATCCGTCACGCCATTTTTGATCACCATTTCAATCTGACGGTCAATCGCTTTTTCCAGGTCCGGTGCTGAAACATTGCTTCCGGCGATTGCATAAATGGTAAACAGGCTAGGGTCGAAACTTTCGTCCGTGGAGCTGGAAATGCTGGTTGCCAGGGTTGAGTCCATCACCAGCGCCTTGGTGAGCCGCGAGGAATTACCCGAAGTCAGGAGGCTGCTCAGCAGGTCGATGGCGTAGAAATCTTCATTTTTGGTTTCCGGCACGTGGTAGGCCATCATCACATTCGGCGTCGAAATGTCTTTATAAGCATTCACCCGGCGCTCACCATTTTGCGGCGGCTCCACCGTGCGGATTTTCGGAGGTAACCCTCTTGCCGGGATCGGCGCAATGTATTTTTCCGCCAGTTTTTTTACCTGATCCAATGTTACATCGCCCACGATCACTGTCGTGGCGTTATTCGGCGAGTAATAGGTTTTAAAATAATTTTCAAGGTCCTGCTGCGTCCAGCTTTTAATGTCGGATTCAAAACCGATCACCGGCAACATATAAGGATGCTCCTGAAAAGCAACCGATTGCACCTGCTCGCCGATGAGCCGGTAGTTGCTGTTTTCCAGCCCGGTACTGCGCTCCGAGAGTACCACGCCACGCTCGCTCTCCACCATTTTCGGGTCAATCGAAAGATTGGCAATCCGGTCGGCTTCGAGTTTGAAGATGGTTTCCAGCGCATCTTTCTGGAACCAGTCGGTATAAACCGTCACATTCTCAGTGGTATACGCATTATTAGAGCCGCCATTTGCTTCCATCACGCGGTCGAATTGCTTCGGGCCGTACTGTTTGGAACCGTTGAACATCATGTGCTCGAAAAAATGCGAGAGCCCGGTAATGCCGTGTACTTCGTTCCGCGAGCCCACTTTCCAGAAAATGTACATATTGGCATTCGGGATCGAGTGGTCTTCCAGCACCAGGAATTTCATCCCGTTTTGAAGTGTAAATGTCTTCACATCCTCCGGCTTGGTTTGTGCGGAGGCACTTCCCAGGCCAGCGGCGACGGCGGCAATCAGCAGAAGTTTTTTTAGCTTCATTAATATCGTTGTTTACAGTTTTGTAATGATAAGGAAAAATTCAACGCTTACTTTTGGCTTTCTATTTATTCTAAACCTTTAAAATTACGATGAAAAAGGGCATTTCTTTCCTGCTGCTGCTACTTTGCTGTTCTGTTTTTCTAAATGTGCCTGCTGCGGTTTTCGATAAAAAACCTATCAAGAAGCAGCAATTCAAGGTGATGACCTACAACATTCACCACTGTAACCCACCTTCGGCCGGGGACAAAATTGATGTGGAGGCGATCGCGAAAGTGATCAATGCGGAAAAGCCGGATTTTGTCGCATTGCAGGAAGTGGACAGTAACACCGAGCGGTCGGGCAAAGGAAAAAACCAGGCGCAGCAGCTCGCGGAGCTGACCGGGATGAAATTTTATTTTTCCAAAGCGATAGACCATCAGGGTGGCGATTATGGTGTGGCGGTTTTGACAAAATTTCCGATTACTGATTCTGTGCGTTACGAGCTGCCCATCAATCCTGAATTAAAAGAAGAAAACCGGACCGTGGCTGCCGTGACGGTAACATTACCTAACAAAGAGAAAATGATCTTTGCCAGTACACATTTGGGTTTGAAAGAGCCGAACCGTGTTTTGCAGGCCGAAACATTCATGAAACATTTCGGAGACAATAAGTTACCAATGATACTCGCCGGCGATTTCAATGCCGTGCCTGAAAGTCAGGTGATCGCGTATTTCGACAAATATTTCACCCGCACTTGTATGGAATGCAAGCCAACGATCCCGGTGGAGAATCCCAACAAAACCATCGATTTTATCATGGCCATGAAAGGTAACCGCCTCAAAAGCTCGGATACGCGGGTGATCGATGAAAAATACGCGTCGGACCATTTACCGGTCGTCGCTACTTTCACTTTGGACTAAAATCTCTTCTTTCAGCCAGTTAACCCGCACCACACGGCTTTTTACACCATGTTCGACAAAGAAATGCTGCCAGTGCAGCTGCCGTGACGACAGGTGGTCGGTCGGTGATTTGATCTCGATGAATGCATACTCCGTTTCGTTCCAGACGAGGATATCCGGAAATCCCCGGGTGTTCTCGCGGAGGTTCAACGCTATTTCCAGCATCACGAGCCGAATCTGCTCGACGGTAAGCAGGGATGTTAATGTCAGTACTTTTTCCAGCGCGCCGTCGTACCAGGGCACCAGCACATTGGTGGTACCATACATTTCCTCGTAAGTCTGGCGCACCATTTCGTCTATGATTTCTTTGGAATGCGCCGCCGCCAGTCTTTCTTTCAACAAATCAGACCTTTTGAAATAAAAATCAGGCAGGAAAAAATCCGTCGGGATGCGCTGGAAGGGGTTATGTATCGTCTGGACATTCGTATCATAAATAATGTCCCAGAACAAAAGTCCAAATAAGGTGCGCCAGGGCTCATTCTCGCTGAAAAACGCATTGTAGCCCAGTGACTGGTAATATTCTATCGCCCCCATTTCCACCCGGAAACGGAAGGAAACCGCCACTTCTATCGCTTCCGCAGCTTTGAGTGCCCGTGTCGTCCTCTTAATGATCCGGCTCTTTTTATTTTTTATTTTTTCATAAAAATCAAGACTAAAAAAGCGCTCGTCGGCATTCTGAGGGCTTTCCGCAATTTCTTCGCAAAGTGCCAGCGCTTCCTCGATTTCACCGAGATTAAAAAGCAGTCTCACACGCCGCTCACGCGCCGGGGCATCATTGGTAAGTTGATAAATCGTCAAAGCCTGCGACAGCATTTTCTTGCGTTCAAGCCAGGCACTTACCCTGAGAATGAATGCATTGAACGAAGCAGTTGCCTTCGCGCTCAGGCCGGTGCCGCTGCTGGCATGCCAGTTCATAAACCAGTCGTAAATGTCTTCCGGCGGCTGCTCCTGCTTGATCACATCGAACATTTCCTTCATCAAAGAAACCATCAGCGTATCGTCCACATCCTTCCGGGTTTCAAACTGGATCGATAAATGCTGCTCGTCGAAATTCTGGAAGCGTACGTGGCCCAGGTCGCGGATCACGAATTCGGTCATATCCGCATTACGGTTGCCGAAAAACAGGAATTTCATCAGCATAACCTCCGCCTCGAAGGTCACTTTCACCACCGGCTCCATCTCGGAAATGACCTCGCAAAGCGCGCTGAAATCGTAGGTATGTAGCAGCCAGCGCACCAGATCAGGCTTTTTAATGCTTTTGGAAGGCATCACATCCGGTTCCAGCATTTTAGTCAAAACCAGTAGTTCAGGCTTGGTAAAAAGGTCGATGATCTCGGCAAAACGCTCCTTATGCGCCTCGCAAATCGACTCTATAAAATGGTTTTCCAAAAGTTCGGTCAGTACCGCGGGCATGTCCTCGATTTCAGAGTACGAGACATTGTTAACCCTGAAAAAAGACTTGCTGCGGTTGCTGAAACGAATAAAAAGACATTGTGCATCTTCCGAAAGCCCGTCGTAGCTGTCTAGAAAAATCGTCTCGTTTTCGTTCAGGACATGCCAGTAGCGGCGCCTGACAAAATCGAGCACATAAGTAAAATATTCGTGGTAATATTTGGGAGGCAGGTCCGTCGGGAACTGGTTTCGCGACTCAGCATTCTGCACAATTGGATCCGGTAACACGTCGCTCAAAACGGGGAATTCTATTTGATTACAAAACTAAAATTACCAATAAGTCCGCATTTATTAAAATTTGGTTAAGTATTGATTTTTCAGAAAAATTGAAAGATTAAATTGTACTATACCTATTACGGATGCCGCCTTTTCTCAAAATCGTAGTATATAATAAAGAATTTGGTTTACATTTGTTTCCTATGGAAAACAATTTTACCTGCCCATGACTACATTAGATTCTTATGATTTCTCAGGCAAAAAAGCCTTGGTCCGCGTGGATTTCAATGTCCCGCTTAACGACAAATTCGAGATCACGGACGACACCCGGATCCGTGCGACAATTCCCACAATCAGCAAGATTCTTAACGACGGAGGTTCCGTTATTTTAATGTCACACCTGGGACGCCCGAAGGACGGCCCTACCGAAAAGTATTCTCTCAAACACCTTGTTAATCCGCTTTCGCTGATCCTTGGTAAAACGGTAAAATTCGCTGACGATTGCATTGGTGAAAGTGCCACAGAGATGGCTGGCGCGTTGAATCCGGGCGAAGTTTTGTTGCTCGAAAACCTGCGTTTTTATAAGGAAGAAGAAAAAGGCAACGAAGATTTCGCTGAAAAACTTTCGAAACTCGGTGACGTTTGGGTGATGGACGCATTTGGTACTGCACACCGAGCACACGCTTCTACGGCGGTAATCGGCAAGTTTTTCAAAGATAAAGTTTGCGGATATGTGATGCAGGCTGAGCTTGATAATGCTGAAAGACTTTTGGAACATTCTGAAAGACCATTTACGGCAATCATGGGAGGCGCTAAAATTTCCGATAAAATATTGATCATCGAACGTCTGATCGATAAGGTGGATAACCTGATCATCGGCGGCGGTATGTCATATACATTCTCCAAAGCACAGGGCGGCAGCATCGGACAATCTTTGCTCGAAGCTGACAAGCAGGATCTTACGCTGGAATTGGTACAAAAAGCAAAAGATAAAGGCGTGAACCTGGTTTTGCCGGTAGATACTTTAATCGCAGATAAATTCAGCAATGATGCCGAGCGCAAAGTAGTTGCAGCTGGCGAAATTCCTGACGACTGGCAGGGGCTGGACATTGGTCCTGAAACGGTGAAGATCTTTGCCGAGATCATTAAAAATTCTAAAACAGTTCTTTGGAACGGTCCAATGGGCGTTTTCGAATTCCCGAATTTTGCAAAAGGTACCAATGCCATCGCAGAGTCGGTGGTAGCGGTGACCGAAGAAAATGATGCATTTTCTCTGATCGGCGGCGGTGACTCTGCCTCTGCGATCAACAACGCAGGTTTTGGCGATCGCGTAAGCTACGTTTCGACAGGTGGCGGCGCGTTGCTGGAATACATGGAGGGAAAAGTGCTACCGGGTGTTGCTGCGCTGGAAGTGTAATTTTTTTAGTTAGGTATCAATAAGAAATGCATCCCGCAAATCGTGGGATGCATTTTCTATATAACAAACCTAACTAATTTATGAACACTGGCCTGAGAAGGCCGGAATTCCTTTCTAACTTCCGCCGTTTGCCCGTTTCTGAAGATCATCAGAGCCGGTGTTGCGCTGGCGGGCGCCTTTTACATTTTGGTTACCAAAATTGTAAGTAAATGTCAACCGGAACTGGCGGCTCGGCCACTGCGATTTGACGGAAAAATCAATGTCTTTGTAAATCGCCTTTCCACGGAATTTGTTGGTCCAGAAAATGTCGTTGACATTGAGACGGATCGTGCCTTTTTTGTTCAAAATGTTTTTCTGCAAACCTGCATTCAACATCCCCATCGGCTTGGCGGCGTACAATCCGTAAAACGCCCTGCTATTATACCAGCCCGAGATTTCGGCTGACCACGTTTTGCTGATGGTAAACTGGTTGCTGGCGTACATATTCCACGAAGCCTGCTTGATTTCCAGTTTTTCGTCGAGATAGATCGAGTTATAATGATTATATACTCCGGTAAAGTTGGTTTGTACGTTCCACCACTTCGCGATTTTTATGGGGAAGGATAGCGTCAGGCTCACATTGTCCTGGTTATCAAGGTTATCCGATGTCACAAATGTCTTGTTTTCAGAAGCGATCTGCTGTGGCAGCTCGTCGGCGATCATATCCTTGATGCGGCTGTAGGCAAGTGTCGTGTTCAGGAAGTTTTTGTAAACGTGGACTAATTGGAACGAGTTGGTATACTGCGGTTTCAGGTTCGGGTTACCTCTTTGGAATGTGTAAGGATCCAGATAAAACTCAAATGGATTCAGCGACTGATAATTCGGACGGTCGATGCGACGGCTGTATGAAATGTTCAGTACGTTGTTGGTATCCAGCTGGTTAGACAAAAATACGCTCGGAAAAAGGTTCACATAGTTCCGGTCGCGTTTCTGGTTCAATGTTACAGAATTACCAATTGAATGTGTGTGCTCGCCGCGTAGTCCGACCTGGTATTTCACTTTTTTCGAAATGTTGCCGCTGTAATTCAGGTAAGCCGCATTTACGTTTTCAGTGTATTTGAAACGATTGGAGCGGGTCGGGTCCAGTTGCCAGTCATCGGCTTTGGTTTCAAAAACCATGTTGTTATCGGAAGCTACGTAGCTTGATTTCAGACCGGTTTCAAATTTTCCCTTCCAAAGCGGCTGCGCATAATCAAGTTTCGCAACACCAATGTTAATGTCCGACGGCATATTGTTGCGGACGGCTTCCGGATTTCCATCTTGCTGACCGTTTGGCAGATAGTAGCGGGTGTCGAGCGTGCTGTTTTTCTTGCCGCCATAATTCACGTAGTCTACATCAAAAGTCAGCTCCTTGCCTTTGTCGTCAAACTGGTGCTTGAAATTGACATTCGCGCTCCCGTTATTCATGGTACCTCCGTTGAAAACATTGGTGCGGAAGGTTCTTTGCAAAACCAGGTTTCCGTCGAGAATGCGGGTATTGGTTTGTCCGAAAGGATTGCTGAAACTGTTATAAAAACCTGAAACCAGCACTCCGATCGTTGTTTTGTCAGTCACAAAATAGTCAAGTCCGGCGCGCACATTATAATATTCCGATTTGTTGATGCGCTCCGTTCTCTGGTCAAAAACGGTCACTTTATCTTCAAAAGGGATTTTTCTGTAAATGTCATTATTGTTAAATCCTTTATTCAAAAAAGCGCCTCCGCTGATGAATGTGCTGATTTTTCCTGCGCGGTGATTGACCGTTGCGGTGGCACTTCCGCGGCCATATTTAGCCCAGGCGGCGCCAATGTTCACATTACCGTTGGTTCCGTAATTTTTGTTGCGTTTCATCTTAATGTTGATGATGCCCGAGTTACCGGCCGCGTCGTATTTGGCAGAAGGATTGGTGATCAGCTCAATTTTTTCAATGTTATCGCTGGGTGTATTGCGGAGCAGCGTGATTAGTTCTTGCTGAGAAAGGAATGTTTGTTTACCATCAATCTGGACGATAACCCCTTCTTTGCCACGCAGTTTCAATTGTTCATTTTGCTGATCGACCGTTACGCCCGGCGCTCTTTCGAGCACTTCGAGGGCGGTCGCTCCGGCAGAGACAATGCTGTTTTCCACATTCACCACCGTGCGGTCGATCTGCTGCTCGATGAATGGTTTTTTAGCGACCACAGTCACTTCGCTGAGCGACTGAATGTCTGTTTTTAGGGAAGTTGTAGGGAGTGTGACCGTGTTTTCATCCACAGAAAAAACAGCGCTGTAACTTTTTTGGTAGCCCACCATCGAAACCAATGTGAGGTACTTTCCGGCAGCCACCTGGTCGAATAAAAACTTGCCGCTTTCGTCGGCCGCAAGGCCTTTTACCAAGACAGAATCTTTGGCTTGAAGGAGTAAAACATTGACAAATGGAAACGGTTGGGCCTTTTCATCAAGGATAGCACCCGCAACTTTTCCTTTTCCGGCTGGGGGTTGAGCAGTTTGTGCGAACGCAAAAGTGCCGCTCAGTAGCAATGCTACAGTTAGGTTGATCAAGAATTTCATGGCTAATAGATTATGTTCGTTGTACCGTTTGTGAACCTGAGTACGAAGCAAAAGTAAGTACTTGGTATAACATAGAACCTTAGATTACATAAGTGGTTTTTCTGTTATTTAAACGGACGGTGTGTGTCTGAGTACCGGTTTATAGATACAAAGGGAATAAGGAATGTTGCTTAAGCGGTCAAAAAAAGTTTGAATGGTAATTTTTCGCTGGTTTCGGGCAATCTCCCTACCTTTGCGATTTAGATAGCATATATATGACTGAACAAATTCTGATTCTGGATTTTGGCTCACAGTATACACAATTAATAGCGCGACGTGTCCGTGAGCTTAATGTCTATTGTGAAATCCACCCATACAATAATTTCCCCGCCCTCACTCCGAATATCAAAGGCGTAATTCTCTCAGGAAGTCCCTGCTCGGTGCGGGACCCCGAATCTCCAAGGATCGACCTGGACCAGTTTCGCAAGATCGTGCCGGTACTTGGCGTTTGTTATGGCGCCCAAATGCTTGCTCAGGAACTGGGTGGCGATGTAAAACCTTCACAGCACCGGGAATATGGCCGTGCCAAGCTGGTAATCGATGATACCGATTCTTCGCTGCTCGCAGGTTTGTCCGAATCTTCCCAGGTCTGGATGTCTCACGGCGATACCATTGTTCGCGCTCCCGAAGATTTCCACGTGATTGCTTCCACGGAATCTGTGAAGGTGGCTGCTTTCAAAATCGAAAATGAGCTGACTTACGGTATCCAGTTCCACCCGGAAGTGACACATACCACAGAGGGTAAAAAGCTGATGTATAACTTTGTAGCCAAGATTTGCGGCTGCAAGCAGGACTGGACTTCCGAATCATTTGTTGAACAGACAGTAGCCAGTTTGCGCAAAAGGTTGGGCAATGATAAAGTGGTGATGGCGCTTTCCGGCGGGGTAGATTCTACCGTGGCGGCAACATTGGTCCACCAGGCGATCGGCGCCAATTTGTATTGCATTTTTGTAGATAATGGTCTGCTGCGGAAAGATGAATTTGAAGAAGTGCTGCATTCTTATCAGAACATGGGTCTGAATATTAAAGGTGTAGATTCGAAAGAGCATTTTTATCAGGCATTATCAGGACTGACCGACCCGGAGTCAAAACGCAAGGCGATCGGAAAATCCTTTATCGATATTTTTGATCAGGAGGCACATCTGATCGAAGAAGTGAAATGGCTGGGCCAGGGCACGATTTATCCCGATGTCATTGAATCAGTTTCTGTTAAAGGACCTTCGGCGACGATCAAATCACATCACAATGTGGGCGGCTTGCCGGATTTCATGAAATTGAAAATCGTGGAACCGCTGAATACCTTGTTCAAAGACGAAGTAAGAGCAGTAGGACGCACATTGGGAATTGATGAAAAAATTCTCGGACGTCATCCTTTCCCGGGACCAGGTCTTGCAATTCGGATCCTGGGCGACATTACCCCTGAAAAAGTGGCGATTTTACAAGATGTGGATGCGATTTTTATCGGAGGTTTGAGAAAATGGAATTTATATAAAGACGTGTGGCAGGCAGGAGCCATGTTGCTGCCAGTTCAAAGTGTAGGTGTGATGGGAGATGAAAGGACTTACGAAAGTGTGGTCGCGCTTCGCGCAGTAACTTCCATTGATGGTATGACTGCCGACTGGGCACATTTGCCTTACGAATTCCTGGCAGAAGTTTCTAATGACATTATCAACCGGGTA
Organism: Dyadobacter luticola; assembly: GCF_005860805.1. Classification (GTDB taxonomy): domain Bacteria; phylum Bacteroidota; class Bacteroidia; order Cytophagales; family Spirosomataceae; genus Dyadobacter; species Dyadobacter luticola. The sequence goes on from NZ_VCEJ01000005.1 coordinate 689,891, forward strand.
AAAGGCGTGAACCGCGTCGTTTACGACATTTCTTCAAAGCCGCCGGCTACCATTGAGTGGGAATAACAGAATGCCAATAAATGAAAAAAGCGAACCGATGTTCGCTTTTTTCATTTAAATATCTTCGCGTTGTCAGGATCGCCCGACGCCACGGCTTAGCAAGCTGAGTACAAAAAGTACAAGGAATACGAAGAAAAGAATTTTAGCAATTCCAGCCGCTCCGGCAGCTATTCCGCCGAATCCAAGGATACCAGCAATGATAGCGATGATCAGAAATATTACGGTCCATCTAAGCATGATTGACAAAGTGTTTAAGTTTCTTAATAACTAATTCTGATACCACTTTTACCAATTATGTGCCAGAAGTATTATATGTCCAAAAATGCGAAACTGGGCTGTAATCGTGTATTTTTAAAAAGAAATAGTGGTATTTTGTAGAGTTTGCTTCCCAATATCAGCGTAAAGATTTCCAAACCTCCGGCCGAATATCTGTATTCCCCCACAAATCCGTTATTTTGTAAACTAACCTGCTAATTTATCCTGAGAATGAAATTGAAGTTATGTATGCTACTGTGTATCACAGTGGTTTTGAATGTGGCTGCGCAAAGTGATCGCTGGCAGCAGCGTGTGAAATACCAGATGAATGTTGATTTTGATGCCGTAAAACATCAATATAAAGGCACACAAAAGCTGGTTTACAGCAACAATTCCCCCGACACGCTGCAAAAAGTTTTTTACCATTTATATCTCAACGCATTCCAGCCCGGCAGCCAGATGGACGCCCGGTCGCGCTCCATCAGTGACCCGGATGCACGCGTGAAAGACCGGATTTCAAAATTGTCGCCAGCCGAAATCGGTTATGAAAAAATCGTTTCCCTGAAACACAATGGTAAGCCGGTTAAATATGAAGTGGTTGGCACCATACTGGAAGTGACTTTGAATGAACAAATCCTGCCCAAATCGCAGCATACATTTGAAATGGAATTCGAGGCGCAGATTCCGTTACAAATTCGGCGGACTGGGCGAAATAATAAAGAAGGTATTGAATATTCAGTGGCGCAGTGGTACCCGAAGTTGTGCGAGTATGACTACGAAGGCTGGCATTCCAACCCATACATTGCCAGGGAATTCTATGGCGTGTGGGGTGATTTTGATGTGAAGATAACATTAGATGCCGCGTATGTAGTTGCTGCTACGGGTTACCTGCAAAACCCCGAAAAAATCGGGCACGGTTACACGTCAAATGTTGTGACGCATAAGCCTGGTGAAACGCTGACCTGGCATTTTATCGCGCCCGAAGTGCACGATTTCGTGTGGGCCGCCGACCGGGATTATAAACACGACATTGTGCGTGTGGATGATAAGCTGGACCTGCATTTCTTTTACAAAGGCGATAGCCTGGCCGCTGCCTGGAAACAAATGGAGCCTTACGCAGTGCGCTGCTTTAACATTATGAACCAGCGATTTGGCCGCTATCCTTACAAACAATATTCTGTAATCCAGGGTGGCGACGGCGGTATGGAGTACGCCATGGCAACATTAATTAATGGTCGCCAAAACTGGTCGGGATTGGTGGGCGTGATGGTACACGAAGCATGCCACAGCTGGTTCCAGCATTTGTTGGGGACCAATGAATCCAAATATCCCTGGATGGATGAAGGTTTCGCGACTTATGCCGAAAACATCGTGATGTCGCAAATGTTCCCAAGTCTGCCCGATCCGCAATTGAAAAGCACTAACAGTTATCGCTCTCTCGTGAAATCAGGTCTGGAAGAGCCGCTCACGACGCATGCGGATCATTATAATACCAATCGCGCTTATTCCCTGGCCAGTTATTCCAAAGGTTCGGTTTTCCTGAATCAGCTGAATTACATTATCGGGAAAGATAAATTTGAAAAAGCCATCAAGCGATATTTCAATGAGTGGGAATTTAAACACCCTAACCCGACGGATTTGAAGCGCATCATGGAAAAAGAATCAGGGCTGGAACTGGACTGGTACTTTGAGGACTTTGTGGGCACGACCAAAACGATCGATTACAGCATTAAGGAAGTTTTGCCCAATGCGGAGAAAACGGATGTAGTACTGGGAAGAATTGGTCAAATGCCGATGCCGCTGGATGTGGTAGTAGCGTACACTGACGGGACGCAGGAGAATTTTTACATACCGCTGGAAATCATGCGGGGCGAAAAAACGGAAAGACTTTATACCAAAACCACATTGCTTCCGGACTGGGGCTGGACATTCCCCGAGTATTCGTTCACGATCAAGCGCAGCCTTGCCGAGATCCGCTACATTGTCATCGATCCGAGTGAAAGAATGGCGGATATGAATGAGGATAACAATGTGTATCCGACGCAGACAAAAGAACTGCCGCGATTCAAGGCCGAGCCAAGCAAATAATTATCTTCCAAATGGGATGGACGTTCCGAAACGCCATCCCATTTTCACAAAATGACTGCCGTGAAACTGGGCCACCGCTTCCAGGCGCAGCACCCGGTAAATGTTATCAATGCCGTATACCAGCTCCGAATAGTTGTGGATCGTCGGCACCCTGAGGTAATGCAGCTGTAATGTTTCCGAGAGTCCGGTTACCCGCAAAGCCTGCACCCGCGTCAGCAGGAAATTTTGCGAAGACCAGGTGACGTGCGTCTGGAAAAACCAGGCATTGGTACTATACCGGTAGTAAGGCAACATCCGGAACTGATCGGGCGGGTAGGTGTACTGAAAGAAAAACTCATTTCCCATAAAGTGCCGGTAATCAGGGAAATACATGTGTTTTTTGCTCAAAAAGCTACCCCCATTTACCAGATATTCCAGCCCGCTCCTGGGTCCTAAATCCATATTTTGCCGAATCGTCGCCTGCAATATGGAATAATCTACATCGCCCAAAACACCGACGCCGCGCTTGTAATTGGCACTAAATGCCGGCCCGCGACTTCTCAGATACCGTTTTTCACCATTCCGGATCAGGTACCTCCGCCACGGACGCAATGTGGCTGTCAAATCCAGAATAGTTGCGTTATGAATCGGGAAGCCGGTATTTTCAAGTTCTTTATTAATTGGCCGGTTGGGCGTATAGCTGTAATCATTCCAGAAGAAAATGGGCCGCGCGCTCGACTGGTTGAACAATTCTTTCCGGTGTTCAAATTCTACAGCCGCATTAAGGGTGAGGATATCCGCAATGTTCCGTAATGTAAAATCTGCCCGCCCGAATTGTTTCTGGTAGACTTTCATAAAATTCCGGTCGAAAAACCGGGCGCCCATGCTGTTTGCCAGCGGCTGTATCGGGTTATTGTTGTTGATCTGGCTGGCCATTTCGCCCCCGGAAAGCGCCAGGTTCCATTTATTGTTTCCGACTATCGTTTCCAGTTGCCCGTAAACCCTTTTCCGGCCAAAAGAATAGCGCACCAGCGGCTTAATGCTCCAATAACTGGACTTACCCCACCGCTTTTGCCACTCCGTCAGAAAATTGATTGCATTACCTTCAACAGTATTGTAACTGATCGAAAGTAGAGGGCTTTTGAAATAAAATGTGCGGCGGTTTCCGAGTGTGTAGGTATTCCCGGTTGCCAAATGTCTCGCCTTGAAATACAGCGAGTCAGGCCGTGATTTCGTCCTGGAAGAATCTTTGACAACCTGAATGCTGTCCTGCAAAACATAACCCGATACTTCCGATTTGGTAAGTGGGATCGGGCGGAGCGCATCCCAGTAAGCCGTATCCCGTTTATTCGCCATCGGATCAATGATGATCGAATCTTCCCGCACCAGCCGGTCGCTAGTCTCGTAATTCTTATTCTCTTTTTTCTGATCCTTTTCGTACTGTTTCGTCAGTTTCCGGAAGTTTTTGGTTGAAAATTCCTTCTGGTTTTTGATCAGATTTTCAAGATCCTTTTTTCGCTTCCCGGCATCGGCCACTTCTTCTTTTTTATGATCTTTAATGACGATATCTTCTTTCAAACCCGGATCAACATCCAGTTTTTCATAACTAAGAGATACCAAATACTTGAATTCTCCCGCAAATCCGAGATAGCTTCCGGTTAATCTAAATTGTTGGTTGACAGGTACCCACACATTCTGTACAGGACTAAAAATCTGCTTGGCAGAAATGTTCAATCCCTGCGTTGTAGTTTGTAAATCGTAACTGTGAATCGACCAGTAATCTTCCAGAATGAAAAGACTTCCTTTGAAAACACCTTCCCCGTAAGCCTTCGGAATGACCTTTATTTTATTTACAGTTCGCCCCTGGTCCAGGAAATATCCTTCATATTCAAAGCGGTAGTAGGCAAATGACTTGGGGGAAAGCGGCGAAATGGTACCCGCAATTTCGGGGCTGTATAAACTCGCCAGAATGTAATCATTGGGAGAGGGGATGCTGTTATCCAGACTGTTACGCGTAGAAACGATGCGCTGAGAATAATGTCCGGGGCGGCGGTATTTGATTTCGGCCACACTTTCATTTAGAACAGCCTTCCCCTCCTGGATACCTTCTTTCTTCAACCTTCTTTCCAGCAGATAAGGGATTTTGGTTGGCAGCGCAGTACTTCTTGAATAAACTTTTGCCGTATAACCTCGTATTTGCAACTGATGAAAACGCGCTTTGGCGATCGCCCGGCGCATGATGGTATACGCAGGATCTTCTTTTCCGGTACCAATCGTGGCTTCCTGCAGGCTCAGCGCCTGTTCCTCAAGCGTAACATTGACCTCAACAAAACCATCTGCAACCGTAACCGATTTGGTTTCACTTTTGAAACCCAGGTATTGAAAAACGATCTCATAAGTGCCCGGTGCGAGGCTGAAAAGGTAGTCGCCGTCGGCATTGGCCATGGTACCATTACTGGTGCCGCTCACTGCAATACCCGCATAGGGAAGCGCATCACCCGTTTTTGTGGTGATGCGCCCTTTGATGCCTCCTGCCTCGGAAGCCGTTTTAAATGACAATAAAATGAGCAGGAGCACTGCAATGCGCATCAGCGTACGGTTTAAAAGCTATAAGTAGAAATCGGGCGAAAATACCCAATTCACTACTTATATAACCGTACCAGCGCTTTTGTTAGTCACATTCCCCGTCGGTAGTGCACGCAGCACCCTCAGCAAAAGCAACTAACGGTTTGGGATTGGCTTTTTCCCACTCGCCGAAAGATTGTTCCAAAGCATTCAAAAATGTCTCAGAATGTTGCGCACCCGAAACCGCATATTTTCTGTCCAAAACAAAAAACGGAACACCTCGCGCGCCCACCTGCTGCGCCTCATGAATGTCTTTGCGGACCTCATCACTGTATTTCGTGCCGTCCAGTACCGCTCTCAACTCCTCTGCGTCCAGACCGATTTCTGCTCCCAGGGAAACCAATGTTTCAATGTCGGCCGTATTTTTACCATCCGTGAAATACGCTTTGAAAAGTTGTTCTTCCGCCGCGTCGCCCAGGCCTTTTGTTTTGGCAAACTGTACAAAACGGTGCGCATCAAATGAGTTGGCAACAACCGCCTGGTCCATATTGTATTCCAAACCAGCGTCTGCGGCCATACTGGTCACATGATCATTCATTTGCTGGGCATAATCCACCGTCCAGCCTTTTACTTCCGCCAGGTATTCGTTGATGGTTTTGCCCGGTTCCGTCTTCATCTGCGGGTTCAGCTGGAAACTTTTCCACTCTACCTGGACCTGGTCTTTATTACGAAATTGTGCCAATGCTGTTTCAAACCGCCTTTTCCCGATATAGCAAAAAGGGCACATCACATCACTCCATATCTCTACTTTCATGATTTTATACTTTAAAATTTTTGTGGTAATGTAGTTTCAATATCACTTTATTAAATTCTTATGCAAACTTAAATAAATATGCTATACATTTGTTAGTACTATACAAAAGGGTAGCTAAACAAGTTCAGAGAATCATGAAGGACACCGAAAAAACGATGAATGGCCACACGCTGGGCGAATGCACAAAAAGCATCCTGCCGGTCCGCGATGCTTTGGAAGTTTTAAATGGTAAGTGGAAGCTGCCGATCATCGTCTCCTTAATGTTCGGCAACAAACGTTTTTCCCAAATAGCCCGCGAAGTCCCCGGCATCACCGACAAAATGCTCTCCAAAGAACTCCGCGACCTGGAATGCAACGAACTCGTGAAACGCAAGGTGTATGACTCCATTCCGGTCGTAGTGGAATACTCCCTAACCGACTACGGGCATTCTTTAAAGGTGGTGATCGAGGTTTTGAGGGCGTGGGGGATGAAACATCGGGAGCGGATGATGGGAGAAGTGACGGTTTGAGCCAAACAAAAAAAGCAACCCTCTCAGGTTGCTTCTCTCATTCTAAAAATATCCAATCAAACAATTACCCCAGCTGGTTGATGCAGTTCAAATCCTCAAACGCAAGTTTCAGTCTTTGAATCATCGTTTCCTCGCCTTTGCGGAGCCAGACGCGGGGATCGTAGTATTTTTTGTTTGGTGCATCAGGGCCTTCCGGGTTGCCTAGCTGGGCTTGCAGATAGCCTTCTTTTTCTTTGTAGTATTTCAGGATACCTTCCCAGGTCGACCATTGCATATCCGTATCAATGTTCATTTTGATCGCGCCGTACTCGATCGCTTCGCGGATTTCTTCGCGGGAAGAGCCTGATCCTCCGTGGAATACGAAGTTTACGGGCAATTCGCCGGTTCCGAATTTTTCCTGGATGTAGTTTTGTGAATTACGAAGGATTTTCGGCTCCAATTTCACATTACCTGGCTTATACACCCCATGAACATTACCGAAAGCAGCTGCGATCGTAAAATTTGGAGAGATTTTCAGCAGTTCTTCGTAAGCATAAGCTACTTCTTCCGGCTGGGTATACAGTTTTGAACTATCTACATCGCTGTTATCCACGCCATCTTCTTCACCGCCGGTTACACCCAGCTCAATTTCCAGCGTCATACCAATCTTGGCCATACGCTCGAAATACTTGGAAGAAATTTCAATGTTCTCCTCAATCGGCTCCTCCGACAAATCCAGCATGTGGGAGCTGTAAAGTGGAATGCCATGCTGATCGAAATATCTTTCGCCAGCTTCCAAAAGACCGTCGATCCAGGGAAGCAATTTTTTGGCGCAGTGATCGGTATGCAAAATGACAGGAACACCATAAAGTGCCGCCATCTGGTGCACGTGCATCGCACCCGAGATACCACCGGCTATCGCAGCCTGCTGGTTGGTATTCGATAGGCTTTTTCCTGCGTAAAATATAGCACCGCCGTTTGAAAACTGGATGATCACCGGGCTGTTTACTGCTTTCGCAGTTTCCAATACCGCATTTACTGAATTGGTTCCCACCACGTTAACTGCCGGAAGGGCGTAGTTGTTTTCGTTGGCATGGCGGAAAATTTCGCTAACACCATCACCGGTAACAACTCCGGGGGCAAAGCGTTTTGTGGTTTCGCTCATAGTAATTAAGAAGATTTTTTCAAGAAATAATTAGGCAATTCCGACATTGAAAATGAATTGCAGGGCAAAGGCCGCAAGTTAGGTATTTTGGAGAAAATGAAGGAGATAAGTAAGGGTTATTATGTGTTTCAACGAAGATTTATTGTATTATGACCGTTTTGGCGCAATCTGCGTATCTTTGAAAATCATTGAAAAAGCGGACCCGAATCTGCTGATTTTTATTACAATACTTCATTAATGAATTCCAAACTTATGAGGACGATACTGCTGGCGCTCACACTGGGATTTTTCGCAGTATGGGCACTCGAATTTCGCCGGGCGGGTTTACTTGAAAGTTACTGGCTCCTGCTGGTCAGCATTGTTTGCCTCCTGATTTTCCAATTTGTAAGACTCAAAGCATCGATGTCAGCGGGCGCGAAACAGCAGAAAGAAGTGGCTCCGACCCGGCAGATAGCAACTAAAAAACCAAAGAAATAATATGGCTTTCGGTCTGACGATAGTGTTTTTCATGCTCGCCGGGTATTTCGGGGCGGTCAGGTCTGTGCTCATGGATTTTTCGATCGACCGCTACTCGCTCCGCCACGAAAAAACGGAAGTCGTGACGCAGACACTTTACTGGCGCAGAGTGCTCAGAATGATGCGGTTACTCGCGGTGGCGCTCGGCTGTTTTATGGCCGTCGTGACCATTTACCCGGTGCTTTCGCTTACTTCCGGTTTTGAAGAAACATTGGTTGTTGTCGGACTCTTTCTCGGTGTCGTAGCAATTTGGATGATTTCTTACGGAGGCTGGGTGAAATTGGGAAGAAGTTTTCCGCATTTGCTTGATTTAAAGGCTTTTCCGGTACGATTTGGCGAGTGGATCATGACGCCGCTATACTGGGTAATCGAGCCGTTTGTAAAAGAAAATATCCTGACCGCTTCCCTCCGCGACGATATCAGCTCCGCCGACGATCCAGATTTCGATGACCATAGCATTGAAGAAAAAATGTTTATCAATGCGCTTGATTTCAAAGATTTACGTATCAGAGATTGTATGATCCCGCGGACGGAAATTTCATCTGTGAATGTGAATGCGACCATTGAAGATTTACGAACCGCTTTTCTGACCAGCGGACATTCCAAGATCATTGTGCAGCGCGAATCTGCGGACGAGGTGTTGGGTTACTGTCACGCATTATCCCTTTTTAAAAAACCCAAAGAAATCAGCAACATTATCACGCCGATCCTGATCGTACCAGAAGCCATGCACGCCAGGGATTTAATGTTGCGGTTTCTGGAAGAAAGAAGGAGCATTGCGCTGGTAGTAGATGAATTCGGCGGCACTTCCGGGCTGGTGAGTGTCGAAGATGTGGTAGAGCAGATATTTGGGGAGATCCAGGACGAATACGATTCGACGGAAGACTGGACGGAAAGGCAGCTCGACGACGACAGTTATATGCTGAGCGCCCGCCATGAGCTAGACTATCTGAATGAAAAATATGGCTGGGAACTGCCTGAGGGTGATTACGATACGCTTGCCGGCATGCTGATTCAGTACTATGGAGACTTGCCCGATGTGAATGAAACTGTCAGCATTCCTCCTTATTCTTTTCAGGTGGTTTCGGTGCAGGATACCCGTATTGAACTTGTGAAACTGACCATTGAGGAGAAGGAAAAAAAGGGTAGCAAGGATTAATACAGTCCGAAATTTGATTTTAAAAATTACCAAGTGCGAATCTCAGCTGAAAATATCGGGAAGAAATTTGTGCGGGAGTGGATTGTCCGTAACGCCAGTTTTGAGCTGAATGCTGGCGAAAGTTATACATTCGTCGGGCCAAATGGCAGCGGGAAATCGACCTTGCTGCAACTGCTGACGGGTATTACGCCGGTTTCCGAGGGCAAAATCACCTATCAAACCGGCGACAAGAAAATCGAGGAGGATCATTGGTACAAACATCTGGTCATCGCCGCTCCTTATCTTGAACTGATAGAGGAGTTTACCTTGCGGGAGCTCACCGAATTCCACACGCGGTTCAAGCCTTTCAAAAGCCGGATGTCTTTTTCGGATTTCGAGGATTTTATCCAGCTGGCGCACGCCAAACACAAAACAGTCCGCCATTTTTCGTCGGGGATGAAGCAGCGGGTGAAGCTGGGCCTGGCATTTATGTCCGATGTGCCCGTTATTTTTCTGGATGAGCCCACTACCAATCTGGATGCGCAAGGCATCGGATGGTACCTGGATAATGTGGCAAAATACACTCAAAATCAGCTTGTTTTGCTGGGTTCGAATGTGAAACAGGAATACGAGTTTTGTGAAAATATCATATCGGTTTCTGCGTTCAAATAAAAAACAGGGGGCTGGCCAATGCGGAGAACTTTACATTCCATTTACTTCATTTTTTTGCTTCTTACCGCTTCCCAATCCCTGGCTGGCGGGATGTATTTTATTGAAAACAAGGGTCAGTGGGACAAGGATGTGCTTTATCGCGCAGAAATTCCGGGAGGGTTTTTGTTTTTAAAAAGCAAGTCGCTGGTATATGTCATGTATGATGCCAAAAAGGTCTCGGCTCAGCACGCCAATCACGCGTCGACTTCATCGGCAGCAAAAGAAAATACGGAGGCAGTCAGCATTGCGGCGCATGGGGTTGAGGTGCAGTTTCAAAATGCCGTTTCTGCTGTAAAACACACGCCGAAAAAGCCGATTGAGACTTATTTCAATTATTTTTTAGGTGGAAAAGAGGCCAATTGGGGCGATGGAGCGAACGGTTTTGAGGAAGTTTTATATGAAAACCTGTATCAGGGCATCGACCTCCGCATTTATCTCCACCAGGCTCAGTTAAAATATGAATTCATCGTCAAGCCACAGGCAGATCCGTCACAGATCAGTTTGAAATATTCAGGGGCGGAAAAAGTTTCGCTGAATGAAACCGGACAGCTGGTCATTAAAACTTCGATTAACTCATTCAAGGAAGCTGAGCCATATTCTTTTCAGAATGTAAATGGCCGCGTGGTGGAAATTGCGTCGCCTTTTGAGCTGCAAGCCGACAATGTCGCCCGGTTTACTTTGCCAAAAGGTTACAACAAAAACGCAGTCTTGACCATCGATCCCGAGTTGATTTTCTCCACATACTCAGGCGCTTTCGCCGATAATTGGGGGCACACGGCGACGTATGATTCCGAGGGTAACCTGTACTCGGGAGGGACGATTTTCGGTACCAATTTTCCGGCGACGGTCGGCGCGTTCCAGACAAAATTTGAGGGCTTGGTGGATGTTTCCATCATGAAATTCACGCCCGATGGAAGCAAGCTGCTTTACGCTACATTCCTGGGCGGGAACAATACGGATATTCCTGCAAGTCTTATTGTTAACTCGAAAAAGGAGTTGCTGATTCTGGGGACAACTTCCTCTAAGAATTTTCCGACCAGATCAAATGCATTTCAGCCAGCATTTGGCGGTGGTACCCGGACTGTGCCCATCTCCGGTCTTGACCTGGCAAATGGTGGTGATATTTTTATTTCAAAACTCAGTTCCGACGGCAAGCAGCTGACCGGTTCGACTTACCTCGGCGGCGATGGAAATGATGGCGTAAGCAACACCCGGGCTTTCACGATCCGAAATTACGGCGATGCCTTAAGAGGTGAGATTGTGGTCGACCAGTCTGATAATGTACTCATTGTATCCTCGACGAACTCTGGCAACTTTCCGGTTAAAAACTATGTGCAGGAAAGGATCGGCGGAAACCAGGACGGGATTATCAGCAAGCTGGATGCCGGGCTGAATAACTTGCTTTGGAGTACCTATTTTGGCGGTGAAAAAGAGGAGGCGGCCTATTCTTTAAAATCAATGTCGAATGGTGACATTTATGTGGTAGGCGTCACCACCAGCGGGCTCCTTTTGCCAACTACTACTGCATCCTATCAGCAACATTTGAAAGGTACCGAAGATGCTTTCCTGGCTAAATTTTCGGCGGATAAATTGGTGGCTGTCACATATTTAGGAACCGATAAACAGGATACCGGATATCTGGTAGACACCGATCCTGGCGGCAATGTGTATGTTTACGGCCTCACGACGGGCACTTACCCGGTCAGCCAGGGCGTTTACCAGAATGCCAAAAGCGGGCAGTTCATCCACGCGCTCGACCCAACATTATCCAAAAGCATTTTCTCAACAGTCATCGGCTCGGGTCGTGGTACACCCGACATTTCTCCCACGGCATTTTTGGTCAGCGAATGTGGCAACATTTACATGGCAGGCTGGGGAGGAAATGTCAATAGCGGCACAGATAACAACCAGGCAAGCAGCACATTAGGGATGAAAGTGACGGAGGATGCCATGAAGCCAACCACGAATGGTAATAACTTTTACATTGCGATTCTGGAACAAGGCGCGAAGTCGCTTTTGTACGCCACCTACTTCGGCAGCGACAGTAGGAACGGTGGAGCACAGGGCGATCACGTGGACGGAGGCACGAGCCGGTTTGATAAAAATGGCACAATTTACCACGCCACCTGCGCCTGCGGAGGCAGCTATTTTCCCACGACCCCGCAGGCCTGGTCGAAAACCAATAACAGCGATAATTGTAATAATGCGGCTTTCAAGATCGATATTGATCGGTTAAAGGCAAATTTCGATGTGTATTCCGGCACTAAAAAAGACGTTTTCAGCGGCTGCGCGCCACTTTCCTTATCATTTGTAAATACCAGCGAAGGTGGAATTGATTATATCTGGGAAGTGAGTGGCGCCACGATTTCCCGCGAGGAAGATCAGGCGACCTACACATTTAGCAAACCCGGAGAATATACCGTCACATTAAAAGCCTATAACCGCCTCAGCTGCAAGCGCATTGACGTGGTAGAAAAGAAAATTGTCGTTGAAACGCTGACCACGAAGGTTACTCCGGACACGACGGTTTGTGAAAATTCAACCATAAGTCTGCTCGCTTCTGGCGGGACGCAATATAAATGGTCTCCCGCGGCGGGTTTGAGCAACACTAACATTTCCAATCCGACTGCGATTGTGAAAGAAACGATGGAATATTCGGTCGAAATCGCGAATGCAAGTGGCTGCAAGGTGACTCAAAAAGTGAAAATCGCTGTGCAGAAAAAAACGGATTTTGTGGATATGCCGGATACGGAAGTGTGCCAGGGAGCGTCAGTAACGTTGTCTGTTTCAGGCAATGCTACGCAATATAAATGGCTGGCGACGAATGGTTTGCAGGAGACGATCGCCAAATCCGTAACCGTCAGGCCGACGCAGACCACGACTTATACCATTGAAGGAATTTATGCCGATGGTTGCCGGCCGCTGCGGGAAATTACCGTGAAAGTAGATAATTCTTACGAGCCAAAATTTGATATAAAAACTTCGGGCGGGGCTTGTAATGAACCATTTAGCTATTCTATGTCTAATCAAACGACGAATGCGCAGCGTTATGAGTGGAATCTGGGCGTCGGCGGAAAAATCACTGAGCCGGAGATTAATGAGTATGTTTATGACAAACCGGGAGAGTATACGGTAACATTAACTGCCTATAATGCTGCGGGTTGCGCGTTATCGGTTTCTAAAAAAGTAGTCGCCTCGCCGCCATTTACATTAACCAATGTAATCACGCCGAATGATGACGGGAAAAATGACTTTTTCGTTGTGCCGGTTTCCCCTTCGTCGCTGGAAGTTTTTAACAGGTGGGGAAAATCGATTTTTAAAAATGCGGATTATAAAAATGACTGGGGTAAGAACATTGAAAATGGTACTTACTTCTATGTGGTTGATACTCCGCAGGGTAACCACTGCAGAGGGTGGGTAGAGGTGTTGCACTAGGCGGGGAATTTTACATGAGCAACACAAGCGTTATCTTTGAAATCACATTTTTATTTTAACTATAAACACATTAACATCTATGAAAAAGCTGACTTTACTCGTGCTCATCATCGTGGCTGCTTTCACGGCAAGAGCCCAGGATGCGAATCATTTCGGAAAAGAAATCAATGATAAAAAGGCGATAGAAGCGAATGCGCTGCCTGCCAAAATGGGCGAAAAATCGGAAATGCAGGCAAAAGTGAGCGCGACGGTTGAAGATGTGTGCCAGGTGAAGGGCTGCTGGATGACCGTGAAACTGGATAATGGTGAAACAATGCGGGTGGTTTTCAAGGATTACGCGTTTTTTGTACCAAAAGACATCGCCGGGAAAACAGTGGTTTTTGAAGGGGAAGCGCAGAAAAAGATGATCCCGGTGGAACATTTGCAGCATTATGCGAAAGATGCCGGCCAAAGCAAGGAAGAAATTGCAAAAATCACGGAGCCGAAACAGGAACTCACCTTTGTCGCGGACGGCGTGCTCGTCAAATAATCGGTTTTAGTAGATAAGAAACATCCGGGTGGACGCTTTGTAGACATACAGAGCGTCCACTTTTTATGTCTATGAAATCCAGATTTTTCCTATCCCTCGGCATTATTGCCTGCCTTTCCCTGCCTGCTTTTGCACAAAATGAAAACCTGAAATGGTGGAACCCGCAGTCGGCCACATTCCCGGTTATTGAAGGACAAGCTTGGACGAAGGAAGTTAAAAACCCTTACGATCGGCTGCCGGCGCGTGCGGAGAAGCAGGTACGGGATGAAGTTTGGAAATTGTCAAACCAATCTGCGGGTTTGATGATCCGTTTCCGGGCTAATTCTTCTCAAATCAAGATCAGGTATACCGTCGGCGGCAAGCATGCGCTGCCTCACATGCCGACGACGGGCGTGAGCGGTGTGGATTTGTATTCAATAGCAAGTGACGGTGAAACACGCTGGTGTGCAGGGAAATATGCTTTTGGAGATACCATTACTTATGATTTTAAAGGTCTTGAACCGAATGACAAATACCACACCCATGGGCGCGAGTACCGGTTGTTTTTGCCGCTTTATAATAGTGTAAAATGGCTGGAAATTGGGACGCCGGACCGTACGGAGTTTACGCCGCTGCCTGTGCGGCCAGACAAGCCGATTGTGATTTATGGCACTTCCATTGCTCAGGGTGGGTGCGCATCTCGTCCGGGCATGGCTTGGACGGCGATATTAAGCAGGAAAATGGACCGGCCGCTCATTAACCTGGGTTTTTCGGGAAATGGCAGGTTAGAAAAGGAAGTCGTAGATATTGTTTCCGAAATCGATGCGAAGGTTTTTGTGCTGGATTGTTTGCCAAACCTGATCATTCAGCCGGAATCGAAACTGGGTCTGACCAGTGACATAATCAAAGACCGGATTTTGGCTACCGTAAAAACATTGCGAGGCAAGCATCCTGAAACGCCGATTGTACTTGCGTCGCACGCGGGGTATACCGATGATGGCGTGAACCCGCAGCGAAAGCATTTTTATGAAGAGGCGAATGAAACATTGGGGCTGGCATTCAGGCAGTTGAAAGCGGAGGGAATAAACAATTTATATCTGATCCCGCGCGAAGATTTCGGTCTGGATATCGAGGGAACGGTGGATGGGACGCACCCCAATGACATTGGCATGATGGATTATGCGGAGGGTTACGAGAAACATTTGCGCGACATTCTGCACGAAAACCAGGGAACATTAGCAACTACAAGACCCATTACCCAGCTTCGGGAGCTGCACGGTTACGATTGGGAGGCGCGCCACAAGGAAATATTGGATTTAAATGCCAAATCGGCGCCGCAGACCATTGTTATTGGAAATTCAATTACGCATTATTGGGGAGGTAACCCGAAGGCAAGCAGGGCAGCCGGCGCGGATTCGTGGGAAACGACTTTCGGAAAGAATGCGCGAAACCTGGGCTTTGGCTGGGATCGGATTGAGAATGTGCTCTGGCGTGTCTATCACGGTGAGTTAGACGGTTTCTCAGCCAAAAATATTTTCATCAACATTGGCACCAACAACCTGGGGCTTAGCTCGGATGATGAAGTTGTGGAAGGCTGGAAAATGCTGATCGACGCATTGAAGTTTCGGCAACCAAATGCCAGGATTAATATGATGGGTATTTACCCACGCAGGCAGCAAGAACCGCGGGTTGCCAAATTAAATGAGCGGCTGGCGCTGATTTGCGGGGAGAAGAATGTTGGATATATCGATCCCGGACAAGTGTTTCTTCAAAAAGACGGGAAAATCGACGAGTCGCTCTTTTCTGACGGTCTGCACCCGAATGCCAAAGGGTATAGTTTGCTGGGCGCTCAGATTAAGCCGTATGTAAAGTAAGATTTACAAAACGATCCCGATGCCGAAAAGAATCACAAACAAAAGCGTTGATAAAGCCATTTGTTTGAGATAAGGATCTAATTCACTGGCATTTGTGAGTCTTGTGATAGCCAGGCCGTTTTTAATGAAAAGTGGAAAGCTCAATAAAAACAGCAGGCTGGTATAATGTGAAAAATGCAGGATCGTATAGATCAACACGCATAACATCCCGGTGATCAGGATCATCCAGTGGTACCGGATCGCTTTTTCACGGCCCAGTCTGACGGGAATTGAATTCTTGCCGGTGGCTTTGTCAGATTCTATGTCCCTGATATTGTTGATGTTGAGTACGCCAACCGCAAAAAGTCCGCAGCTTGAAGCAGGTAACAAAAGTCCCCAGTCCCAAATATGGGTATGTAAATAATTACTTCCCAGCACGCCGACCCAGCCGAAAAAGATCAACACAGATAAATCTCCCAATCCGACGTAGCCGTATGGACGTTTGCCTGCGGTATAGGTGAGCGCTGCAATTATACAAGCAACACCAATCCCCAGGAACACCCAGAAAGCATTGGCGGGTGCATCGCGCAGGGCGACAATAAGTAATGATATTCCTGAAATTAACGCGAGGATTGAGAAAACAATAATCGCCTTCAACATGGCTGAGGATGATATTTCACCCGAATGTACCGCCCGTTTCGGGCCTTGGCGTAATTCGGTATCCTTGCCATTCACTGCATCGCCGTAGTCATTGGCGAAATTGGAAAGTACTTGTAAAATGATGGTAGTCAGTACACTGAGCAATGCGACCGGCCAGCTGAATGCTCCCTGACCCGCGGCCAGAAAACAGCCCATTAAAATACATGAAAGAGAGAGGGGCAGTGTTCTGGGACGCGCAGCTTCAATCCAGGGATTCATTGAAAATCGTAATGTGATAAATGTCAGGCTGCTGCTCTTTGCTCAGCCCAGTTAATGATTTGTTCGGCAAGGTGCAGACCTTCTTTGGAAATGTTAGCACTCAGGTTTCCGTCATAGCTCATCGAAAGATGCAGCACGTCGTAAGCCGCGAGGAATGTGTATAGAATTTTCTTGTCTCTTTGCGATAATTCTTCTTTGTACCAATCTACGCTTTTGCGGCCCTTTTTCTTGTCGCCCAAAACTGCATCTAATGCGACCAACACACCAGCATAAGCTGTATGCCCGGCCATTTTTACATACTTGCGGTCCTGGTAAAAGCCATTTTCTTTTACGGCTTTTTCACGTAAAATTTCCTTTGCGTTGGAGAGGTATCTTTTCGCTTCTGTAATGTCTTTCATAAAAAGTGTGTCAGATTAATTGTTAAAAAACAAAGGAGGAAAAGCAGCCGAAAGCGAAACTTCCGGCTGCTGTAATGTTACTTAAATACCAACTGCTTGCGTAAATTCAGCGTCGGTTGGTAATACTTTTGAAGCGAAGAAATTAGTCAGTTCGCCTTTTTCGTTGATTACATATTTGCAGAAATTCCAGGTTGGAACTTTGTCATTCCAGCCATTCAAATCTTTGGTAGACAGCCATTTGTAAATCGGAGCCTGATCTTCGCCCAAAACAGAAACTTTTTCGAACATCGGAAAAGTCACGCCATAAGTGGCAGAGCAGAACTGCGCGATCTCTTCGTTGCTGCCTGGCTCTTGCTCCTTGAAATTGTTAGCAGGGAAACCCAAAACCACTACTTTGTCACCGTGGTCTTTATAGAATTTTTCCCAGTCGGCATACTGTTTGGTGAAGCCGCATTTCGAAGCCACATTCAGGATCACTACCTTTTTGCCTTTGTACTTGCTCAGGTCGACCGTCTTGCCGCCTACCAGCGATTTTACTTTAAAATCATACAAAGACTGTTTCGCAGCCGGTGCATTTTCGGGGCGGGATGCCATTTCACTCGTGTCAGCCATGAAACTGCTGACAATTGTTGTAGCCATAACTAAAATTGTTTTTAAAAAGCTCATAGAAGTCTTGGTTATTGGTTAGAACGAATTTATAATAAACGGTTTGAATACAAGCTTTTCAGGTTTTAAAGAAATATTTCTCTACATCCGCTCCGGAACCTCTATGCCCAATAACCCCAAAGCCTTGCGAATTGTTTCAGCAACTGCGGCCGATAATGCTACCCGCAAACGGACCGCATCCTGGTCAGGATCAGAGAAAATGGAAACCTCGGCATAAAACTGGTTATAAACCTTCGCCAACTCGAATGCATACTGCGAAATCAGCGACGGCGCAAACTCACGGGCAGCATCAGCGACCTTCGAAGGATACTGAGATAACGTAAAAATCAACTCCCGCTCTGCACCTTTTAATACGTATTCGGGTGCCGGAATGGTTGCGAGGATACCGGCTTGTTCTGCTTTTCTGGCGATCGAGCGGATCCTTGCGTAAGTATACTGAATAAATGGTCCGGTATGACCCTGGAAATCAATCGACTCCTCTGGGTTAAACAACATTCTTTTTTTAGGATCAACCTTCAAGAGATAGTATTTTAATGCGCCCATCGCCAATTGGTTGTACAGCAATTTGGCTTCGTCTCCGTCAAAATCATCGATTTTTCCCAAGTCCCGCGTCCGGTCTGTCGCAGTCTGCACCATTTGAGCGACCAGGTCGTCCGCGTCCACCACTGTACCCTCGCGCGATTTCATTTTTCCCGAAGGCAGATCCACCATGCCGTAGCTAATGTGGTAGCAGCCATCGGCGTACGTGCGGCCGAGGCGTTTTAGGATCGCAAAAAGTACCTTGAAATGATAATCCTGCTCATTACCAACTACCCAGAGATAGCGGTCATTATGAAAATCGTCATTTTTTAACTCGGTGGTACCCAAATCCTGTGTAATGTAAACCGAAGTTCCATCACCTCTCAGTACCAGTTTTTCATCCAGGCCTTCCTCACTCAAATTGATCCAAACCGAATTATCTGGTTTCTTAAAAAAGACACCACTATTGAGTCCTTCTTCAATAATGTCTTTGCCTAAAAGATACGTGTTGGATTCGTAGTAAGTTTTGTCAAAACTGACACCGATTTTCTGATACGTTTCGCTAAAACCGGCGTAAACCCAGCCATTCATTTTTTGCCACAAAGCCACGGTTCCTTCGTCGCCTTTTTCCCAAAGCTGCAATAATGTCTGTGCTTCCAGGATCCACGGCGCTTTTTTCGCAGCTTCCTCCTCAGACATTCCCTGCTCGATCAGCGCGGCGATTTGTTTTTTATATTCTATGTCAAAAATAACGTAATACTTGCCCGCCAGATGGTCGCCCTTCATGCCGCTGGTTTCCGGCGTTTCGCCATTTCCGAGCTCACGATAAGCTAACATTGATTTGCAAATGTGGATCCCGCGGTCGTTTACGAGGCAGGTTTTTACTACATCAAAACCGCTCGCTTTTAAAATCCTGGACAAAGAATCACCCAGAAAGTTGTTTCGCAAATGCCCGAGATGCAGCGGTTTATTGGTATTGGGTGAAGAAAATTCCACCATGACCGACTGTCCGTTTGCCGCAAATGTGCCGAAAGCCTGGTCGGAGAAGATGTCGTTGAAGAGTTCGAGCCAGGTGCTGTCTTTCAGACTGATATTTAAAAATCCCTGAACCACATTGAACCCGCCGACCACCGGTGAATTTTCGACTAGATAACTCCCGATCGTCTGCCCGATTTCGGCTGGGGATTTGCGGGTCGCTTTGGTCAAAGAAAAAGTTACGAATGTGTAAAATCCTTCAAATTCTTTTTTGGTAGGCTGTAAAAGGATGTCGTCCAGGCTGATATCAAAGTGCGTGGTGATGGCCTTTTGAATATCGGATTTTAAAATGTCTTCAATCGTCATGAAAGATAAGGTAAGCAAGAAGCGGTTTTCCGAAAATGGAAATTCGTTTCCCGAAGTTTTTATTTAAGTGAAATTATTTCTAATATTAATAGTAATGTTGCCCTTTTTTGATGCAAAATTAGGGTAATTATTCAAGAGAGTTACACCCCTGAGGAAGAAGTTATGAATAGCCTTTTTATAAATCGGTTACGGCTTTATTTCACTGCTTTACTGGTATCCGCACCGCTGCTGAGCGCCCTGGCGCAGTTGCAGCAATCGGATCGCCTGGAAATCCCGACCAACTCGTCGGCCAGCGAGCAGTTTGAAGTATTTAGCCTGGGAGAGCAGGGGATTTTATCGGTAGTGCGGGGTAATGAATTTTTCAGCGGGCGGGGCGAGCAGTGGCAATTCGTCAAATATGATACGACCCTGAAAGCCGTCTGGCGAAATTTTTACAAGCTGGATACCCGGTACATTCCGGTAATGGCCTACAAAGGTGAATCCATCGGATATTGGTTATTCGCGGAGCCTGATACTGATAAGTTTTTATTTCTCCAACTTAATTACCAGGACGGCACCATCGATACTTTCAAAGGTAACCTGCTTTCGGGGGTCGATGTCCAGCAATTCAAAGTCATTGGAAGCAAAGCACTGGTTTCCGGATATTACAGGTCGAGGCCGGTAGTGATCGTACATTCTTTTTTCGACCATACTACCCGCGTGCTGCCAGGTCTTTTTGAGAAAAATACAGAGCTTAATAATGTAGATATCAATGAAATAGATGGGTATATTAATGTGATAACCTACGCTTACCGGAAGAAAAACTGCGTGTTTGAGATCAAGACCTATAATTACGACGGCAAGTTCCTGAAAAAAACCACATTGAGCGATCCACGGTATAGCATGATATCCGGCCAGATCGTCCCCCTGAATGCGGATGATTCTTACCTGATTGGTAACTATTCGGTCGGTTGCACGCAATATTCGCAGGGGTTATATGTGACTCGAATTGAGGACGATACGCCCACGGATCCGCAGTTTATTGAGTTTTCCGAGTTACAGAATTTCTTTAATTACATGAAACCCAAGCGCCGGGAGCGGATGCTGGAAAAAATCGGGAAAAGGAAAAGCCTCGGGAAAGAAAACAGGTTCAGGTACCGGCTGCTGGTGCATGAGCTGATCCAGATGGAAAATGAAATTGTGCTGGTGGCGGAGGTTTATTACCCCAATCAGCGCGCTGCCAATCCCGTTATTTCCGGCGGACTTTCACGCCCCTACATGTCGCGCGCGCTCGAAGGTTACCGCTATACCCACGCGATCGTTTGTGCTTTCGACCGAAACGGAAAGTTTATCTGGGATAACACCATCACCATCAAAGATTTAACAAGTTTCGATTTGCAGGAAATGGTGCAGGTAACGCCGGTAGATGATTATTTTGTGCTGGCTTATCCGCAGGAGGGTGACATTCACACGGAAGTGATCAGCCGTGATAAAGTAGTGGTGGAGACTGAAAAATTCAAGATCGCGCCTAAATCTGATAAAGAAAAGGTGCTCAATAATGAAGACGGTTATTTGTCGCCCTGGTATGGTCAGTATTTCCTGGCATACGGCATGCAGCGCATCGGCAGTTCGCCGGTAGGGCAGGGGCGAGAAGTTTTTTATGTCAACAAGCTGACTTACAAGACAGAAGACATCGGCAAGGCGGTTAATAAAGAAGAAGCTTCCCGTCCGAGATAAGTTGCGCTAATCCACCAGCCAAATGTGGTCAGTTTCGAAACCTTGCTCTTTCCACTCCACCTGTACCCGCTGGCTCGCCACCGTACTTACTTTCATTCCGGCGTAATCCGGGTCGATGGGCAGCTCGCGGTTGTAGCGGCGGTCGATCAGCACCATTAATTCCACGGCTTTCGGGCGGCCAAATGCCGTCATCGCATCCAATGCGGCGCGAACCATCCTGCCGGTGGATAATACGTCATCGATTAAGATCACTTTTTTTCCTTCAATGATGAAAGGAACGCTGGTTTTGTTCGGTACAAGCGGGGATTCGCGGCGACGGAAATCGTCCCGGTAGAAGGTAGCATCCAGGTAGCCAAGTGAAATGTCCTTGCCGGTACGTTCGCGCAATTCCGCCACAATGCGCTCGGCAAAAAAGATCCCTCTCGGCTGCAGGCCCATCACCACAGTATTCGAAAAATCCTGGTGGTTCTCAATCAGTTGCTGACACAGCCGGCTGATCATTATCTCCAAAAGTGGGCTGCTAAGTATTAAACGTTTTTGGGCTACCATGAAATTTCCCTGAATTTTAGCCTAAATTAAGTGCTCAAACACGAAATCAAAAACTTTTACCAAATGAAATATTTGATTGCCGGGCTCGGAAATATAGGTCCGGAATATGCCTTTACAAGACATAATGTAGGCTTTATGGTGCTCGACCGGCTGGCTGCGGAGCATGATTTTAAATTTAGTTTTGAAAAACTGGCTTATGTGGCCGAGTGGAAACACAAGGGGCGGCAGATCTATTTTATCAAACCCACCACCTACATGAACCTGAGCGGCAAGGCGATCAGATACTACATGGACCAGTATAAAGTGTCGACCGAAAACACGCTCACGATCGTGGATGAGCTGCAATTGCCGTACGGAACATTGCGGATCAAGCCCAAAGGGAGTCACGGCGGGCATAATGGTCTGAAAAATATTGAGGAGCTGCTGGCTACTTCCGACTATCCGAGATTGCGCTTCGGAATTGGCAATAATTTTCCGCGGGGGCGGCAAGTAGATTACGTTTTGAAAGCATTTTCCAATGAAGAAATGTCTGAACTACCGGTATTTTTAGACAGGGCAGGGGATATGGTACTTTCGTTTTGTACTTTGGGAATACAGCAGACAATGAATAATTATAACCAATGATTGTACTATTTAAAGAAAATATAAATATTTCAAGATAGCATAAAATTTGGATTTAGCTGATTTTTAAGGAATATATAATAACTTATCGTCTCAAAAATAGCATTTTGTAGGCATTTTGGGACTTAAAATACGATTTTCTTCCAAAGAATATTCCGTTTCGAAAATTTGCCTCAATTTGTAGTTTCAAAATTAATAGTGATATTTGCATCATGGTTAAGCGAAATAAAAATTGAACTAAACCATGAAGGCGAATAGAAATAGTTTTATATTTGCTTTATAATAGAAATTCGCATTTTCACTCTGTTTCAAGGGGATAGGCGGAGATCAGAAAAATAGGAGTATGATTGAACATCTTCCTCCTTTAAGTAGTTAAAGAGACATTCAGCACTTGTGCTAGCAAAATATTAAAGAAAAGAAAAGGTTAAGGGTTTAGGAATAGTCAGTATAAAGCCATCTCCATGAGATGGCTTTATCTTTTTATAGGCTCGGCCCAAACTTCCACCCTCCGATTCGATTTTTTAAGTACCTCCGACTGGTTCATCTTGCTCGGCTGAGCAGAACCAAAGCCGCTTCCATCAATCCTTGCACCCGAAATCCCTTTGCCCGTCAGATAACTTTTTACAGTCTCTACCCTTTTGTTGGAAAGTTCCAGGTTTTTTTCGAAGCTGCCCGTATTGTCAGTATGTCCTTTGAGCAGGATTTTTAGCTCCGGGCGTTTTTGAAAATAGCTGACGATTGAATCCAGCGGGGTGCTTGCGCCATCTTCCAGCACGTCGGTACCTTGCTGAAAATAAATGGTCGAAAGCGGTGCGGAGTAGGTTTCCGGCGATAAGCTGATCAGCGATTTAACTTCCTCAAAACGGTTGTTGGTACGCACATTCACACTTTTCGACTGGAAACCATCGGCCTGCGCGGAAATTTTGTAAGATTCATGCGGGGTTAACTCAACCGTGTAAACGCCCTGCACCGTTTTTGTTTGTGCCACCAGGGAATCGTTCGCGGACTTACGGACTAAAACTTCTGCATTATCCACCGGTTTAAGATTTTCCCCATCGTAAACGCGCCCGGTTACCAGCGCCAGATTTTTGTTCCTGCCGGTTTTTTCAGGCGCGGGCGATTCTTTGACGGGCTCTTCTTCCTCTTCCTGCGCAGTTTCTTTCGGCGGCTTCGCTATTGTCTGGTAACTTCTTCTGACAAAAACCGGCGTCATCACCCGGTCGTATAATCTTATTAAAACGATAGATCCGCCGCTCGATTCGTGGCCTGCGATCAAGTCGTCCTGAAATAAATTCAGCACCTGGTCAGCGTCGAGCATACCTTCTGTTCCCGGATCTTTAAACTCCACTTTGGACTGACCGTTGATATACATCTTGATCATTTTCGTCTCAAAATCGCGGGAATACACATAATGTACATATTGATTGGCCCGCACCGGCGCTTTTTCACTGATCGCGTAGTCATAGAAATTCAGCTTGCCGTCGTAGATGTAGCTGCCGTAATCGCTTTTTCGGTTCTTGAAATCCAATACCCTTTTCCAGCTGTCGAGTTCGGTCATTTTGAAATAAATTTCAACGGTAAAGGATTTGTTTAGAAAACCTTTGGCCTCTTCATTGTTGAACTGCAGCCCGCTGCCATTTTCAAACTGATAGATCGTCCGGGTGAGATAATCGGCGCCGGGAATTTTTTCCTTAACATACTGTCCGGGCTGACCCAGTGGCCGCAAAGCAATCCCGCCGCTCTCGATCGGGTTCAGGCCATTATTAAAATCGTAGGTCCACTGATTTTGTGAAAATGAATAATTGGCCAGCAAAAGGAGCACAATGATCAGCGGCCATCTCACAATTTTTTTATTAACCATTTTCAAAAATATGAAAACTGGCGGGGTAAGCCCAGGTGCATGCCGTATTTTTGAAACATAATTGTTGCTGCGTGTGAAAAATATTGGCATTGGTATTCTGTTTTCAATTTTGTGGTCGTCGGCTTCCGTCGCGACCAAGTTTGGTGTTCAATCGGCTGCTCCTCTGATACTTGCGAATGTCCGCTTCTTTATTGCCGGGATTTTGCTGCTCTCATTTTCCTATCTTTTTGGCAAAGATGCATCTTACCGTTTGCCGACAAAATCAGAATTTAAGAAGCTCGCCCTGTTCGGATTTCTGAATACAACGCTGTACCTCGGGCTCTACGTGTGTGCCATGAAATACACCGCCGCCGGAATCGGAAGCCTGGCAGTCTCGACCAATCCGCTCATTATCGTGCTTTTGTCATCGTGGTGGCTGCACCGCCGACCTAAATCCGAGGAGTGGGCAGGGATTGTTTTGGGAATGTTGGGGGTAGGATTGGCAACTTATCCGCTCCTGGCCGATAGCTACACCACATTGGGAGGATTGTCACTTCTGTTGACTAGCATGGTAGCCGTCTCGGCCGCCAGCGTTTATTATGCTACGGTAAAATGGGAATTGCCGAATCTGCTTATTAATGGCTGGCAGGTTTTTCTGGGCGGAATTTTTCTGATACCCGCTACATTAACTTTAAGTGATTTTTCAACCACCGTCTGGGACGGCATGTTTTGGGGTTCAGTACTTTGGCTCAGCCTGGCGGTGTCAATCGTAGGATTGATCTGCTGGTTCTATTTACTCAAAATCGATACCGTCAAAGCCTCTTTGTGGCTCTTTCTTTGCCCGCTTTTCGGCTTCTTCTTTGCCTGGTGGCTCATGTCCGAGCCGATTACGATTTACACCATAGCTGGTACCTGCCTCGTAGTGGGAGGCTTGTATGCAGGTCAAAGAAATAAATTGGCTGCCAAGAAAGTTGATCAGGTCTAGCCGGGCAGGCTTAGCCGGCCGCGCTTAGTCGTCGATCAGGATTTCGCCTTTGAGGTAAAGTTTCGCCTGGCCTCCGATGAAAACGCGGTCGCCGTTTAGTTCACATTTCAAAAATCCGCCTCTTTTTGACAGCTGACATGCCGAAAGCTGCTCTTTTGAAAGCCGCTCAGCCCAGTAAGGAATCAATGTGGTATGCGCCGAGCCAGTCACAGGATCTTCGTCGATACCCGATTGTGGAGCGAAAAAGCGTGAAACAAAATCCACTTCATCGCCGGCAGCGGTCACGATAATGCCGCGTGCGGGAATGGTGGAAAGAATAATAATGTCTAATTCAAGGTTTCTGACCACTTCTTCGGATTCTACCACAACCATATAATCGGTTTTTCCTTTGTAGACTTCCAGTAAGGTGGTGGTATTGAGGCTTTCAACCAATGCTGGCGGCGGTACGGCAACATGGTAATTGTCGGCGGGGAAATTCAGTGTCAGCCAGTCCTCCTTGCAATCAACCCGGAGCTCACCGCTTTTCGATTGAAAAATGATGGTTTTTCCTTCGTAATTCTGAATATTAAAAATCACATAAGCTGCCGCGAGCGTCGCATGGCCGCAAAGATCAACCTCCACCGAAGGGGTAAACCAGCGAATGTCAAAACCGGATTCATTGGGTATGTAAAAAGCAGTTTCAGCAAGATTATTTTCTGCTGCAATGCTGATCATGATATCATCGGGTAACCATGTTTCGAGGGGGATAATTGCCGCAGGGTTTCCGCCAAAAAGTTTATCGGTGAAAGCGTCAATCTGGTATATCGCTAGTTTCATGAAAAGGATTTAGTCGTTTAAGTAATTACAAGGTATTAAAAATATTCCCCATTCGGGGAGCTGCGTCGGTAAATTTTTAATATTATTTATTAGAATGAGATAAAAATAATTGTAACTATTTTCTCTTATTTTTCATTCTCAGATAGATGCCGTTTGTCCATCCAAAACCCTCCTGGATCTCATATTCTCCGCCGCCTGCCGTCAGGTTTGTATCCGAAACGTTATATTTTTCAAGCATTTTGCCCGAATGTCTGAATTCCTTTTCAATCAGCCCAAGCCACTCGGCACAGAGTTCATTGGCGGTCCGGTGGAAGTTATAATTTCTCAAACCCTTATAAGCGATCCACTGCAAAGGCGCCCAGCCATTTGGCGCGTCCCACTGCTGGCCAGTTTTAATGGTAGTGGTCAGCAGCCCGCCCGATTTCAGGAAATTCAGCCGGATATATGCCCTTACATAATGTGAGTTGGACTTGGAAGCCAGTTTAAAAAACAGCGGAAACGTGCCTGCCAAAGTAATCGCTTTCGTGAAATCCTGTTTTTTAAAATCATAATCCATGTAAAAATGCCGCGATGCGTCCCAAAAATAAGTCTCAATCGCGGCGGCCCGGCTTCTGGCTTTTTCATCGTAAATCCGGTGCATGTGCAGCGAATCACTCAGCAGGTAACCTTCCGCCAATGTCTGCTCCAAATGGTACATCAGACAGTTCAGGTCGATGGGGATAATGTCGGTCGTGTGGATGGAGGTAAAATCCGTTTCATCGGAAAACCAGCGGCTGCTGAAATCCCAGCCCGATTCGGCTGCGGCGCGTATGTGTCTGTAAACCAAGTCAGGTGTGGTACCGAATTTTTCGAATGCAGCTGTCGCCAGCTCCACATCTTCGCGGTATGATTCAGGCCGCGGAACTGCCTTATCGTCCCAGTAGCGGTTCAAAACTGCGCCATCGGGTAAGTAAACAATTCTCCGGTAAGCAGTAAAGGGCTCCGGCTCGCTGGAACCGGCGTCCATCCAGTAATCGTATTCTTTTTGCAGCTGGGGCAAATATTTTTTCAAAACTTTCTTCCCCTCCATTTCACTGTAAATCCGCACCATTAAAGAAAAAAATGGTGGCTGCGAGCGGCTGAGGTAATATGTGCGGTTGGCAGTAGGTATGAAACCAAATTTATCGATCAGGTAAGCAAAGTTGCTGACCATGTTTTCGATCAAATCCACCCGTCCGGATTCTTTCAGGCCGAGCATTGTAAAATAGCTGTCCCAATAATAAATTTCCCGAAACCGGCCACCCGGTACCACATAAGGAAAAGGCAGCGGGATCAGCGAGCCGCCGCGTTCCTGGCTCTCCGGCTGGCGGGTGAGCACATTCCATAACCTCTTAATGTGCTCGGCAGGTGACATGCTCATATCCGTCTGAAAATGAGAAACAATGTGCGTAGGCTGCCTGAAATATTTTTCAACGAAAGCAGAAATGTCAAAACCCGGCTCGTCCTTTTCGCGGTGGTAACATTCAATGATCAGGAGCGGGTCTTCGAGCGGGATAGCGTCGGCAAATGTTTTGGAATCCTTAAAAATATGGCTATTCTGGACATCTTTGAAAAGCGATCCAAACAATTCTTCCGGCGAAGCATGCGCCTGACCGTAGGTATAAGAAGGGGCAACAAATCCGTACAAATTAACCTGATATTAAAGGGTGCTGAACATTAGCATAGCAACAATATAGCAAAGATAGGCCAGCTCATGCCACTCCAAAACAGAATTTAACCGATAATTTGCATTTTCCGGCGTCCGCCCTTAATATTGCACCATCAAGTCAATTGCTTCACCGAATGCGATTGATTTATAAAGAAGAGGCGAGAGAATGGGCTCAATGAACCTCTGGCAACCTGCTACCAATTGGAGAAAGGTGCTAATTCCCACCTAAAATTTTTAGGAGATATAAAATCAATTCGCGAGTACTTACTGTTAGAAATTTCCGTAAGCCGAATGGCTTTAATCTCGCACCATCTAACATTGTGCAAGGGCACTTATGCAACCCGAACAGAAAACATTCAAGTATCCATACGCCTATTCCCTGGAAATGGGGGGCGAACTGCCTGGTTTTGAGCTATCGTACACCACTTACGGAGAAAGAAATGCAGACGAAAGCAACATTGTCTGGGTGTGTCACGCGCTCACCGGCAATTCCAATGCGGCCGAGTGGTGGGACGGGCTTGTAGGCGAAGGCAAATATTTCGATCCGGCCAAGCATTTCATTGTTTGTGTCAATGTGCTGGGCTCTGCGTATGGTTCTACCGGTCCTTTATCTGTTAATCCAAAGACACAAAAACCCTATTTTCGCGAATTCCCGGTGGTTACCGTCCGTGATGTAGTGGGGGCGATGGATCTGCTGCGGCAGGAACTGGCAATCAGGAAAATCAAGATCTGCATTGGCGGCTCGCTGGGCGGCCAGCAGGCGCTGGAATGGGCCGTGGAGGTTCCTGATGCATTTGAAGAACTGGTTTTGATCGCGTCCAACGCGCTGCATTCTCCCTGGGGAATTGCATTCAATGAATCTCAGAGAATGGCGATCGAGGCGGACCCAACATTTAAAGACGATCACGCCGAAGCCGGACAAATGGGGATGCGGGCGGCGCGTTCTATCGCCTTGCTTTCTTACCGGAATTACGATACCTACAATTTTACCCAGGCCAGGGATAATCCGGATCAGATTGACGATTTCCGTGCATCTTCTTACCAGCAATACCAGGGAGATAAGTTCGTGAAGCGTTTCAATGCGTACTCTTATTGGGTTTTATCCAAAATCATGGACTCGCATAATGTAGGCCGTAACCGGGGCGGGATTGTGCATGCTTTGGGTTTGGTCAAAGCAAAAACATTGGTGCTTGGCATCAAATCCGACTTACTATTTCCACTTTCCGAGCAACAATTCCTGGCCCGCCACATTCCCGACGCGGTTTTTCAGGAAATCGATTCGCTGTACGGCCACGACGGATTTTTGATCGAATATAAACAACTCAATAAAGTGATACAGGCCTGGCAGGAAACCAACGGCCAGTTACAAAAAGCGAAGATCAGCTAAACAAAAAATGTCAGCCCAACCGAGCTGACATTTTTTGTGTTGAATTTTAGTGCATTCACTTGGAAAGGCTTAGCAGCAATTCCGGCTCGTTGGTCGTGATATAATCCACATTTTTTTCTAAAAACCATTTCAATGTATCTTCATCATTGACGGTCCAGGTGTTGGTGGTCAATTTTTTATCACGCATCTGCTGAATGTATTCTTCCTTTCTTTTGAAAATACTGAAATGATAGTCAATGCCATCCAGACCTGCAGCGGCGATTTCATCAGGCGTCTTGTCGCCATTCAAATATTCTACGTGCGCTTTCGGATCCAGCTCTTTTACTTTCAGACAAACATCAAAATCAAAAGCAATGTAATCGGTGATCTTGGTCACTTGTAGCTTTTTTACCATTTCTACGCACTTGGTAGTCAGCGCCATCGACCTTTCTTTACCCATCGACGAAGTTTTGATTTCCAGGATCAGACGGGTTTTTTTCTGTTTCGCACCTGCTTTCAGGTAAGCTTCCAATGTTGGCAGCGCCTCGCCATTTTCCAGTTTGATCTGCGAAAGCTCCGCAGAATTTGTTTTTTCAATGTGGGTACCTTTGATTGCGTGATCGTGATGAACATATAATACTGAATCGGCCGACATATGCACGTCAAACTCACTGCCGTAACAGCCCAGCTTGATCGCATGTTCGAGGGCTCCGATTGAATTTTCAGTCGCGCCGGTATTTTTCCACGCGCCACGGTGCGCGATTACTTTATTGTGTTTTTGGGCCATGGACGAGGATACTGCAAGAAAAATGAACGTGACCGCAATGATAATTGAATGTGTTTTCATGTACTTGAATTCGGAAATGTATTGAGATTAATGTGCCGCGAAAATATTACATCCCTGCGAGAGTAAAGTTAACCCAGGGTTAACAACGTGGCAGCGCACTTTTTTACTAACATTACCTGCTTTCGCGGGCGAGATATCTGGCATAAAAGGAATCTTTTTTGCCCAGATACTGATCGGCCTCTTTCGGGTTGCTCGCTTCTTGGAACAATGCCTGGTAGGTGTTCGGATATTTATCAATGCGCATCGGCTCAAAGGGGAATTTGTCCGGAAAAGCATTGGATACCAGCACATTCGTTTTCAAAGCCCGGAAAATATGCCCGACGGGAATCAACATACTCAACGCAAAAATTCCGACCACAACATTATAATAAAGGTTCTTTTTCCAGCGGCCGGTTTGATATAAGGTATGCAGCGAGCGCACGATTGTAAAAAGCAAAATAGCCAGCAGCGGATTGTAACCCCTTACAAACCAGTCGTTCCAATGTCCGATCCGGTACAGGGATATCAGCAGGAATAACCCCATCACACACCAGGTAAACCACCGCGGAATGAGGTTATCGACGTTTTTCAGGTTTTTGATAATGATAAAAATCAGGATTAAATCAACAATCACGCCAAAAAAGTATTCGGCGAAAATCTCACCCACCGGCTCAAATTGCCAGATAAATCCGTTGACAGGCAAGCTGTCGGAAGAGCGCAGGAAAATGAATATGGGTAAAAAAGCTAACCCGGCCACAATCAGTGGAATGCAGGTTTTGAGGGAAAAAAGGTCCTTCCAGTTTCCAAAACATTTGTTGATAAAAATCATGGAAAACAGCAGCACGAAAACGATCGAAGGAAAAATGGCCCACATGAAACAAAGCGTAATCGGGAAGAAGCTATCCTGCACCCGGTTTTTGATAAAGCTATCGGAAACCAAAATCGAGGACACCAGCAAAATTGGGATCACCTGGCTGGTAACCCACAAAGACTGGTCAAAAAGCGACCAGATTTCGAGGTAGAATGTGGCAATGTGGTAGGAGTAACTTGTCGCAATCTGATAAAATGTCACTTTCACCAAATGTCCCACGCCACCAAGCATTAAAAAGAAGAAGATCAGACGCTTATGTTTCTTTAATAAAATAAAAAGCCATTGAAGTACAAGCCAGTAACCGAGCACCGCCCAAAATAGCAGGGCAGGAATGGAAATATGGCCAACCAATTTTGAAATACCTGCGGGGATCAGGAAAAACCCGAAATAATAACAGGCATATCGCTGTTTATCAGCAAAATAAGTCGGCCAGGGGTTTCTGTACAAATCATGAAATTTGGCATTGTGCGCGAAATAATCGGCGATCTGGTAGCTCAAACCACCCATGCCCGTACAAAATGTCCAGAATGCGGCAGCGGCGAGTAACCACCCGAGGGTTGCTACATTAATCCGATGTTCCTCAGCCTCAGGCCCTTTTTTGAACTGAATGTAAAAAAGACAGGCGAAGCACAGGACGACTGGGATGCTGATATGCGGTCGGAACCAGGCCAAAGCAAAGACGATATTCGGCGCCAGAAGGTACCCCAGACTGCAATTTCTGAGCGTAGCAATGTTCATCGCAAATTTGTTTCACTGGTTTAAGTAGTAAGTGAACAAAAGTAGCAATTATTGGTGGGGCCGGACCTGGATGACCACAAATTTGGAAGTTGGCGTATTGCTCTTTTCCGCGACGCTGTTAATCGGCACCAGCACATTGGTTTCCGGAAAATAGGTAGCCGAGCTGCCTTCCGGGATCGGGTATTCGACAATGACAAAGCCGCGGGCTACCCGCTCCGTCCCATCAAAATGATTGGTCAGATCCACCAGATCGCCATTTTTCAGGTTTCGTTTTGCAATGTCTTTTTCATTCATCAAAATTACCCGCCGCTCATTGTAAATCCCGCGGTAGCGATCATTGAGGCCATAAATGGTAGTATTAAACTGGTCGTGGCTGCGGATCGTCATCATTACTAGTTCGTCGCCTGATATTTCCGGCTTATACAATTCCGCAACATTGAACTGCGCCTTTTTAGTAGTTGTATCAAAAGTCCCTTCCCGCGAACCATTGGGTAAATAGAACCCGCCAGGCTCTCTAACCCGCTGATTGTAAGATTCGAAACCGGGAATGGTGCGCTCAATATCGGCGCGGATCACGTCGTAATTCAGGTATCTGTCCCAGTCAATCTGGCTGCGTTTGCCCAATGTTGCCTTTGCCAGCCTGCAAATAATTTCGGGCTCGCTCAGCAAATGTTCGGAAATAGGCGGTAAAACGCCGCGGGACATCTGCACTACGCCCATCGAATTTTCGCAGGAAATAAATTGGTCTTCGCGGTTGGTCATGTCCACATCGCTCCTGCCGAGGCATGGAAGAATGATCGCTTCCTGGCCGTGTACCAGGTGACTGCGGTTTAGTTTTGTAGAAACGTGGACGGTTAACTTACATTTGGTCAATGCTTCTGCCGTAAACTGGGTATCTGGCGTAGCGGAAAGAAAATTGCCGCCCATCGCAAAAAACACTTTCGCTTTGCCCTGGTGCATTGCTTTGATAGATTCGACCACATCAAATCCGTGTTTCCTAGGCGGCGCAAAATGGAAATTCCGTTCAATGTCATCGAGGAATTTGTCCGAAGGTTTTTCAAAAATGCCCATCGTACGGTCGCCCTGCACATTACTATGCCCGCGAACCGGGCAGGTACCCGCGCCAGGCTTGCCGATACTGCCCTTCAAAAGCAGCAGATTGACGATTTCCTTGATGGTATCTACCGCATTTTTATGCTGCGTCAGGCCCATCGCCCAGCAGGTGATGATCTTGTTTTTAGTTGCCAAGACCCGCACCGTTTCCTGAATTTTGGTAAAAGGCACGCCGCTGATCTGCGCCAGTTCTTCCGCGTCAAAAGTTTTGATATGCTCGATCAATGCATCATATCCCTCCGTTTTTTCACGAATAAAATCATGGTCAAAAACGGCACCCGGATTTTTCAGTTCCTCTTTTAAAAGCAGGATTTCGATGGCTTTGAGCAGGGCCATATCCCCATTGATTTTCACCTGAAGAAAAATATCAGTCAGTGCAGAATTGATGCCGAGGACGCCGGAAACCTTCTGCGGATTGTTGAAACCCATCAAACCGGTTTCAGGCAGGGGATTAATAGAAATGATTGTCGCGCCATTTGCCTTCGCTTTTTGCAGCGCAGTCATCATCCGCGGATGGTTGGTACCCGGATTTTGACCCAGGATCATGATCACCTCGGCTTTGTAAAAATCGTCCAAGGTTACCGATCCTTTCCCGATCCCCACCGATTCCGTCAATGCTACGCCGCTGCTTTCGTGGCACATATTGCTGCAATCGGGCAGGTTATTAGTGCCAAATTCGCGGACGAAAAGCTGGTAAAGGAACGCCGCCTCATTGCTCGTGCGTCCCGAGGTATAAAATATCGCTTCATCGGGGGAGGGAAGTGCATTGAGCGCCAAACCGATCTTAGCGAAAGCCGCATTCCACTTAATTGGCTGATAATGTGTGCCGCCCGCCGGCAGGAACATGGGTTGCGCGATGCGGCCCTTGCTTCCGATTTCATAATCCGACAGTTTTCCCAAATCTTGCACGGAGTTTTGCGAGAAAAATTCGGGCGTCAGCTTTTTCAGCGTAGCTTCCTCGGCCACAGCCCGTGCGCCGTTTTCACAATATTCCGCAATGCCGGAGCGCTCGTCGTCCGGATCGGGCCAGGCACAGCTAGGACAGTCAAATCCACCTTTTTTATTGAGGTTAAAAAGCGCTTTCATGCCTCTTGTGAGGCCGGCCTCTTCGATGGTTTTTTCGAAACTGGAAACAACCGCAGGAACCCCGGCCGCTACTTTTTTAATGTTTCCTTTTTTTAGTCCTGTAAGTTTTTCAGGGTTTTCCGAGCCCGGTACAATTTGAGGTTGCTCTTCCATGGTTAGCAGGTTTGTTTCGGGTTTTCGTAGTTATCCGACTGATCTTCAAGCACATTATCCAGACATTTGAAGTCTTTTTCCAATAATAGATACAATTTCTGATCGCCGTCGAGCTGAATATGATGATCAATGCCTGTCACATTATTTTCCGGCCAGTCGGCGATGAATGTGGCTGGTACCGATAAGGTTATGAGGCAATTTTCAAAAGAGGCAGATAAATTTTCTGTATTTGAGTCACTTTTAATTTCATAGGAAAACCTGCCCTGTGGAAACAAGGTTTTTTCCGTCACTATGCCTTCGTCCCGCAACTTTTCTACCTCGGGCTTTTTCAATCTAAACCTCACCGAATTTCCCGAAATCCTTATTTTCATATCTCCTGAATGCGGTCAAAACCGCTGTAAACGTTGAATTTGTCCTTTTTTAAAAAGCCGATCAGCGTGATCCCGCTTTCTTCGGCCAGCTGCACCGCCAGGCTCGACGGCGCCCCAATAGCAGCTACTATTTGAATGCCAGCCATGGATGCTTTTTGTATGAGCTCAAAACTGGCGCGGCCGCTCAGCAGCAATATATGTTGGGATAGCGGTACCAAACCCGCTGTCAATGTCGCACCGATCAGTTTGTCCAATGCATTATGGCGGCCTACATCCTCGCGCAGCAGCAAAAAATCGCCATTTTGATCAAAAATCGAAGATGCATGGAGCCCGCCGGTCGTTTCGAAAATGTCCTGACGCTGCGCAATCTGTTTTTCCAGTTTAAATAAAATATGCCGGTCAATGCTGATCGGTTTATCAAAATGAAGATAATTCGAAGCCGTTTTAATCGCATCCACACTCGCTTTTCCACAGACCCCACAGCTGGAAGTAGTGTAAAAATTCCTTTCAAGCGAACCCAACTTTGGTTCAAAAGAAGAGTCTAATGTTACTACTACCGTATTTTCCCTGAAAACCGGCAGCGTCACTTTTTCGATCTGTGCGGCATGCTGAATTATCCCTTCCGTAAACAAAAAACCGACCGCCAGTTCTTCATCATTTCCCGGCGTACGCATCGTGACAGAAATGGCCTTTTCCGTTTTCCCCCCGTCAATGTAATATGCAATCCTGATTTCAAGCGGCTCTTCCACAGCCAGTTGGTCGTCGATACCTACGGAATTCGTGGCGTTCACGCGCTTGATAAAATGTTGGGTAACCGGATTTGCGTTCATTTTTTAATGCTTTTGAGATAGTAACCTGCATATCTTTTCAAATTCCTCCGGTGTATCTACGCTGGTCATGCAATTTTCAGATTCAGGCAAATATTTCTGCGCATTTATCTTATTCAAAAAATACTGCAGTGAATGTTCTCCGCTTTGACAGAATGTCTCCAATGCGGGCCGGACATGGCGGGAATACCAGGCGAGGACCGGCTCATATTTTCCATGCTGATTATAAAAGGCGGCGGCAAGTGAATCTTTTTCGATAGCGCTCAAAAAATCTCTTAAA
Source organism: Dyadobacter luticola (assembly GCF_005860805.1). GTDB lineage: Bacteria > Bacteroidota > Bacteroidia > Cytophagales > Spirosomataceae > Dyadobacter > Dyadobacter luticola. The sequence continues at coordinate 725,153 of NZ_VCEJ01000005.1, forward strand.
TCTTTTGCCGCAAGCAGAGGGTAATCGCAGCCGACCAGCAACAGATCATTCTCAGGGAAATGTTTGAATGCTGTTAAAACTGCCGAAACAGGTCCGTGAGCACTGTATTCTGACAAATCATACAGTTTTTGGTAACCAATATCCTCGCACTGAAACTGGGAAATATTGCAGGAAATCGCCACGCTTTCAGACAAATGTTTCAGCATTTGCGCCACGTACGCGTATTGCGGCATGCCGTGGTAAGTGAGCAAACTTTTATCCTTGCCCATGCGGGTGCTTTCGCCGCCACAAACTACAATGCCGTATGGTTTCATGATGGAATTCCGGGGAAGTTATAGCCAAATATGCGTAACTTCCTTTTATGGAACAGGGTGATGTTACAATTTTAAAGAAGAAACCGATTTATCCGGTCAGTCCCGAGCTCAGAAAATACCTGCGGTTTTACCAGCGCGACGCGCGACTTCCGGTGGGCTACCACGATTTGCTCAATTTTTATGAGTCTTTTCCCGTAAGTGACAAAAATGGGAAGGATACTTTGTGGGAAAGTCCGCTGTATCCGCCGCATGAAATGGAGCGGCTGCATACGGGTCTGAAAAAAGCGTACGCGATGTTAAAAGCGTCGGGTAACCTGCGTATCGTGGAGCATAAGTACATTGACCGTATTGATTATTGCAAATTTGGCAATTCTAATCCGTTCAGGATCAAGATCGTAAACCGCTTGAATGACATTTACGATTATTTCTATGTCAAAAAAGCGGACTCATCAAGGATTTATGGACTGGAACTGGAAGAAATATTTTCACCCAATCAAGTCAATTATCTGGTCGACGGAGATTCATTAATCGAAGAACACATTGCGGGGATACCTGGTGATGTATTTGCCAAAACCCGCCTCCGGGAAACCGATTACAACCCGATCCGCATTGCCAAAGAATTCGTAAAATTCAACGAACGCTGCACGATCACGCTGCTGGGCGATATGCGTTCTTACAATTTCGTGATGCAGATCACCCCGGATTTCGACGATGTTCAATTCCGCCTGCGCGCCATCGACTTCGACCAGCAGTTTTATGAGGGTAATTTAAAAGTATATATGCCCCAATATTTCAAAGAAAACCGTCCGTACGTAGAACTGGCGATGGAGTTCTTAACTGACAAAACAGTCTTGCAATATCAACAGGAAGAACAATCCTCGATCATGTACCAGGCCCGCGCCGAGCGCCACCGCCTCCGCGAGCTCCACGAAGTATGCCTGCAGGACAAAATCTCCACCGTCGAAAACATCCACCAGCTCCGCGAGGGCCTGGCCAAACATTTCCGCGATTCACATTATTATAAGTGTGAATCGATGACGGAGATTATTGAGTTGAATATTAAGAATGTGATCCGGCAGGTGATTGCGTGAGAATCTTTACCTTTGCGGAACGAAACGGCGCTTCGGCACTGTTCCAAAATTTCAACTTCAATCAATCGGAAGGCATTCAACCTTTGTCGGATTACCAAAATGAGCAAACACGGAAGGATTTTGGTCGCCATGAGTGGCGGCATCGATAGCTCTCTCGCAGCTGTCATGTTACATGAACAAGGTTACGAGGTCATCGGAATGACCATGAAAACCTGGGACTACGCCAGCAGCGGTGGCACAAAAAAGGAAACCGGCTGCTGCTCCCTCGACTCCATCAACGACGCACGTAACATTGCCGTCGAACTCGGCTTTCCACATTATATTCTCGACATCCGCGCCGAATTTGGCGATTATGTGATCGATCATTTTACCGGAGAATACCTCGAAGGGCGCACGCCAAATCCGTGCGTTTTGTGCAACACCCACATTAAATGGGACGCACTTCTCCGCCGCGCCGATCGCCTCGATTGTGAGTTTATCGCCACCGGACATTATGCCAATATGCAGTTTAACGACGGTCGGCACTATGTTTCAAAAGGTATTGACGCCTGGAAAGATCAAAGCTACGTTTTATGGGGCGTTTCGCAGGAAAGTCTCTCGCGTACTAAGTTACCTTTGGGTTATTTGCACAAATCAGAAATCCGCGAGATGGCGCGGGAGAGGGGTTTTATAGATCTGGTCAACAAAGCTGAAAGTTATGAAATATGCTTCGTGCCGGATAATGATTACCGTGGCTTTTTGAAAAGACGTATTCCTGGTCTGGAAGCGGAAGTTGCCGGCGGCAATTTTGTTTATGCCGATGGTACTGTGGTCGGAAAACATGAAGGCTATCCTTTCTACACAGTTGGACAACGTAAAGGTCTCGGCATTGCCCTGGGCCGCCCGGTTTTCGTGACTGAAATCAGAAAAGATTCCAATGAAGTAGTTTTGGGAGATATGCCCGATCTTTTCCGCGACGGAATGAATGTTGGAAAACTAAATTTCCAGAAATACGCATCCCTGGAAAAACCACTCGAAACCGTCACCAAAGTTCGCTACAAACACGACGGCACGCCTGCAACCATAGAACAAACCGGCCCTGATCAAATCGTAGCCCGCTTCCACGACGGCGTAAACGGCATCGCGCCAGGCCAGGCTGCTGTCTTTTATGAAGGCGATGATGTGGTTGGGGGAGGCTGGATTTTGAAGAGTTTCCGGCAGGAAGGAGCTTTACAATAATTCCCGCCGATATTTTCTAACTTACCTACTAATACTACTTACTCAATTTCCTCTGTATATGTTCATCAACAAACCAAACATGACAGATGGAGTTAAGTCTCTTACGCCGCTTGGCGAGGGAAAGAGTAAAACAGGATTTGGTGTTGCCTAATGTTGGCATTTATCGGGAAGAGTTAGGCGCTGAAATCAGATTCAATATGGCTGGGGTTAAGGAATGTATTAATCAGCCCTTTGATCCTTATCGTGAAAAAATCTTGCTATTGATAGATGGATTAGAAGAAGCATTGTTAAATGCAACTTATGTCGGCTTCACGTCACAACAAAATCACAATAGACAGCACGTAGTAGGATATCATTTCTTTGAAACAAGAATAGGCGGGAAGACCGCCTATTTTAATGTTCAATTGACAGTCCAGAATCAAAACTATCTCTATTCAATTACCGAGTCGATACGCTGGGAGACCCTGGAACAAAAAAACACCTGACGTGCTTAGAGGAGATGCAATCCAATGCCGGTTCAGGTGTTTATCAAAAATAATAAAACTTTATTAAAATAAAAATTTTTGGCGCAGAGCCTACACCCGCTGCCGTACCGCCTCATACAGCACAATCGAACTCGCCACCGAAACATTCAGCGAATCAACTTGTCCGTTTAGGGGAATACGTGCGCCGCTGTCGGCTAGCTGGATGAATTCTTTGGAAATACCGTCTTCTTCTGATCCCATGATGATGACTGTCGGGATGGTGAAGTCAATGTCGTAGAGGGACTTATCGGTTTTTTCGGTACAGGCTACGATTTGCAGGCCGCTGTTTCGAAGGTATAGTAATGTTTCGTAAAGATTCGGCTCGCGGCAGACTGGCAGGAAGTTGAGCGCGCCTGACGAAGTTTTCATCGCGTCAGCATTGATCTGTGCACCACCTTTTGTTGGCACGATCAGTGCCTGCACACCAGCACATTCTGCCGTCCTCGCGATGGCGCCGAAGTTGCGGACGTCGGTAACTCTGTCCAAAAGCAGCAGTAGGGGCGTTTTGCCTTCTTCAAAAACCTGCGTAAGCACATTGTGCAGCGGCATGTATTGGATGGGCGAGACAAATGCGATTACCCCCTGGTGATTTTTGCGGGTGACGCGGTTCAATTTTTCAATCGGTACCCGCTGATAGGGGATGCCCAATTCTTTGGCGAGCTTTTCTACTTCGGCGAAGCCAAGCTCGCGCTGGATAAATAATCGTTCTATTTCCTTGCCCGAACGAAGGGTTTCCAGTACTGACTGTGTACCAAAAACCATATCGGCCTGGGTCGGCCTCGGGGCCGGTTTTCTTATCGTATACTTCCGTTTCTCCATGCTTCTACTACTGGATACCAGATTGGCTGGTATTCGGCATAGCGAACCAGTTCATAATGATCATCCACAAATTGATTGTTTTTTCTATTGAATGTAAAATTGACATTCTGGGCATTTCCGCGCTGATCGTAAGTCCAGACTTCACGGTCTTTGCTCCGCTGAACTTTATCCGGCGGCCCCAGAACAATGTATATCATGCCTTTATCCGTTTTCCAACCTTCTTTATAGGTAGTAAACAACTGATTGGCTTCTTCCACGCGGCTATAAAATGAGCGGATCGACTGCTGCGCCAGCGGAGCATTTCCATTCATCAATGTCAGCCAGTATTTATCAAGGGCTTTTTTATAATCCTCCGCCTTTTTGATTTCGTTGATCTCGTTATTGGTGCTCATATAAAGCAGCGGGCCAAGCAGCAACTGCGGGCGCGTCACTTTTGGAAAGCGCTCGTTAACAACCAGAATACCAAGACCTTCGGATTGCGTAGTATCTGCAAAAATGTTATATAAACCTTCCTTCGAGAAGTGAAGTGTTTCGGACGTATTGATGGTAAAAGTGCTGTCAGCTTCCAAAGCCCTGCTTCCGGTAGATTTTGGCGCAACATTCATCGGCGAACCGGCCGGCTCAAATTCATGATTGTAGTAAAATACATGCAGCTGATCGCTTCCTTCCGAGGCTTTTTTCAATGTAAACGCCTCATCTGCATTGATATAGTGACGCTGCAGGGGCTGAGGACTTGCAGCTGTATGTACGCCATAAGTCTGGCTCACCGTCATTTTCTTGAAATGGATCGTCAAGTCGTTGAGGACTTTTTTCAATGTCCCTACCTGGCTGATTTCGCTCAGGAGCACACCGTAATCCCGGTTCGGACTTTTAATGTCGTAGGCAACTACAATTTTATCGCCCGCTTTCCCAACATTTGAAGAGTCCAGCTTCACATTACCGTACCCCAGCCGCTCGCGCGTGCCATAGTCGGAGTAGATAACGTAGTTGACATTGTAGGTCTTGATAAAATCCGTGATTGAAATCGGGTTTTTGCCTTTAAACGCATCTACGTAAAGATAAACTTTCGTCTGCGTTGTATCTTTTAAAAGGTATTTGCTTTGAATCGCCACCAGCGAAGGCTCCTCACTAATTGTAGGAGGCGCTTGCTGCAGCGCCGAAGGCCGTACCTGGGCTTCGGGAATCTGCTTCATAGACTGTTTGGAAGACGAGCAGCCTTGGATCAGTAAAACAGCAAGAATATAGAGGTAAAAGCTTGAACCAGATCTCATAAATGTGTTTTCTTCATTTCTCAAGTAACGAAGTAACCTTCAAAATTACCCAATAAAACATTAAGAAATTTTTTATTCTGACTTCTTACTGTCACGGTTCGCATTTTTGATCTGCTCTTCGATCGCATCCCACTGATCGTCAGACACTTCTTTCAAAAAATTGAACTGCCCCGCAGCCAATACCTCTCCGCCGTCCAGGGTAATTACTTCGCCCGTCATGTAGGCCGAAAAGTCCGACATTAAATAAGCGGCCAGGTTAGCCAATTCCTGGTGATTACCTACACGGTGCAGCGGTATACGGTTTTTGAAAGAAAATTTTTCCGCCAATTCTTTCGGAAAAAGCCTATCCCAGGCACCTTTGGTCGGGAAAGGTCCGGGGGCGATTGCGTTGAGGCGGATACCATATTTTGCCCACTCAAATGCCAGCGATTTGGTCATGGCCAGCACACCCGCTTTCGCCATCGCCGAGGGTACCACCCAGCCCGAGCCCGTCCAGGCGTAGGTGGTGGAAATGTTGAGTACGGTACCTTTAATGTTATTTTCGATCCAGTATTTGCCCAAAGCGAGCGTGAAATAGTAGGTGCCGCGAAGGACAATGTCGACGACGACATCCACGGCTTTATAGGACAACTTTTCGGTAGGACTGATAAAATTCCCCGCTGAGTTGTTAACCAAACCATCGACGCGACCAAATTTCTCAATCGCTTTTTGAATGACATTTTCAACCTGATCGGTTTTCCTCACATCACATTGCACCGCCAGCACCGACCCGCCGGTTTCTGCTTCCAGCTCTACCGCGGTTTTTTCCAGTACTTCCAGTCGCCGGCTGCAAATCACCACATTCGCACCGATTTTAAGAAAATAGGTCGCCATGGATTTGCCCAATCCGGTGCCGCCGCCGGTAATAATGATGGTTTTGTCTTTTAATGCATCTTCACGAAGCATACCTTCGGTGTAAGCCATAGTTGAAATGATTTATTAAAAGAAGAGCCGCGGCGAATTCAACTACTGCTGGGCCAGCAGATATAACACGGCCATACGCACGGCAACACCGTTTTCGACCTGGTTCAAAATAATGGAATGATTGGAATCCGCAGCGTCGGAAGATAGCTCGACACCTCTGTTGATCGGGCCGGGGTGCATCAAAACGATTTCTTTACCCAGTTCATCGAGCATGGCCTTGTTGATGCCGTAGTAAAGTGAATATTCGCGGAGGGAGGGGAAATATTTAATCTGCTGTCTTTCAAGCTGAATGCGGAGCACATTGGCCACCTCGCACCACTGTAAAGCTTCTTTAACATTATGACTGATCTTGACTCCAAGGTCACCCAAATGTTTCGGGATCAAGGTTGACGGCCCGCAAACCATTACTTCCGCACCGAGTTTTTGCAAACAAAAAATATTGGACAATGCTACGCGTGAATGCGTGATATCGCCAATGATCGCAATTTTTTTACCAGCCAGATCGCCCAGTTTTTCACGCATGGAAAATGCGTCGAGCAATGCTTGTGTCGGGTGCTCGTGGGTACCGTCGCCGGCATTCACAACATTGGCAGGGATACGTGAGGAAAGATAATGCGGCGCTCCCGGGCTGCTGTGGCGCATGACGATCATGTCGACCTTCATTGCGAGAATGTTATTCACTGTATCGAGCAGCGTCTCACCCTTTTTTACAGAGCTTCCGGATGCGGAAAAGTTGACTACATCAGCAGAAAGCCGTTTTTCGGCAAGTTCAAAAGAAAGTCTTGTACGGGTGGAATTTTCGAAAAAAACGTTGGCAATCGTAATGTCGCGGAGGGAAGGTACTTTTTTGATCGGGCGGTTGATCACCTCCTTGAATTGGGTCGCAGTATCTAATATGGTTTGAATGTCATTCTCGTTCAGGTTTTTAATTCCAAGTAAGTGCCGGACCGAAAGTTTTGTCATTACCGATATGCTGTAAAGTTTGGCAAAGATAACAAGGAGACCCCAAAAGGGAAACCTATGATGGATTTTATCTGACCGGATCAGAGAAATTCCAGTTTTTGCCGCAAAGCCTACCGTTAATTTCCCCCAGACGACCGAAGGATAAATCAACCCCCTTTTTGCGGCCATTATGGGAAAATACTGGAATTGCTAGCAGCGGCAATTGCTATTTTTGCCCAAGTCCTTCCGCCATAGCCACCGGCAATTTATCCAGGACTGCTTTCTACTCAACTCATTTTCAGGATTTTGTCTCATTGATTCATTTAATGTTAAAGGGATTGCTATGCACATCAAGTTTTTTACCTGTATATTTTTAATGCTCATTTCAATATCCCTGTTTGGCCAGATCGAAATAAAATTTCCGCCCACCAGGATGGTTTACCAACGAAACACCTCAGGAAATGCTACGCTTTTCATCACTGGTACTTATTTATCCAACATCGGCAAAATCCAGGCGCGCTTGAAAACCCGGGCGGGTGAGCCGGGCGTAGCAGTCAGCTGGACGGATATTGTCGGGGCAGTGAGCGGCAATGTGTTTTCCGGCTCACTTTCGGCCTCCGGCGGGCGCTACGATCTGGAAGTGAGGGGCTTGAAAAACGGCCAGCAGGTAGGGTCGTCGGTCACGGTTGAAAAAGTGGGCGTCCTTTCGATCACGGATTCATAAATTATAGTATTAGAATGCCTTATGTGAACATTAGAAATACATTATCGAAGTATGTTCCGCAAACCGGTTTAAGATCGATCCTTTCGCTGCACGGCGTAAATGACCAGGATACGGATGGCGACGGTTTTAAATTCCGGAATTTGAAAGTGATTGAGAAAACCAGGCAGGAGTCTAACTATCAGCAGCTCGCCTGGATGATTGCACTTGATTGCTATAATAATGGTATCAACCAGTCGATTACAAGCGGTCAGGAGTCGCTGATTGCTACGGTCCCGGATGTTTTTCGCGGAGGAAATCTTAACCTGATCGATAATTCGGGAAGGTATGACGGATTGCATTTCAATGAGCAGGGCCAGCAGAAAGCCGCTGAATTGTGGCGCGATGCCATTCTGGATCCGGCAACAAACTTTACGCAAAATGCGAAATCACTGATGGCCACACCGCCCCCTCTGCCCAGCCCGCCTTTGCCGGTTACGCTGGTGAGCTTTTATGGGAAAAGTATAGAGAATAAAAAGACGGAGTTGCGATGGGTAACTTCCGTGGAAGAAAATAATGACTATTTTGAAATTGAAAAAAGCACAGACGCCATTCATTTTGATGCAATTGGGACTTCGAAAGGTAGGGGCGATAGTAATGAAAACGTCGACTATATCTACATGGATGAAGCTCCAAACCTAGGGATTACCTATTACAGGCTCAAACAAGTCGATTATGACGGGAAAACCACCACGTCGCGGATCATTGCCTTGCGAAGTGATACCAATTCAAATGATTTCGTTTACCCTAACCCGGCTGAGCACCATTTGGAAATAACAACAGATGACGGCTCGACTGTCGAAGAAATTACATTGCTTGACCTCAGCGGCCAGCAAGTTCTGCAGAAATCAAAAGCCAGTCAGATTGAGATTTCTTCTCTGAAAGAAGGCGAATATCTGATTCGGGTCCGGCTGAGTAATGGTCAGTTGATCAGAAAGAAAATCACGAAGATTTAGTTTAATGCCAATCTGCGCGTAATTTTACCGCTACACTTTGTTAGTAGGGTTGCTTTCGGTAACCCTTTTTTTATGGATAAGAACATTGTTATCGGTCAGCTTAAAGCCATTTTGGACGAACGTATGCGCAATTCCTGGGACGCGATGGAAGCTGCGCAGGAATCGGCCAATGAACAGGGGAAAAGCTCGATGGGCGATAAGTATGAAACTTCGCGGTCGATGGGCCAGCTGGATAGAAATATGCATGCGCGGCAGTTTGAGCAAACCCGGCAGGAGCGGCTAGTGCTGGAAAGGATCAATGTCAATGAAACATTGTCGCGGGTGGCGGTGGGTTCTTTGTTGTATACCACAGCCGGCTGGTTTTTCATCGCAGTCAGTCTGGGGACACTTAAAATAGAAAATGAGACCCTTTTGGCGGTCTCATCTTCATCTCCGGTGGGAGCATCTTTGTTAGGAAAAGAAGCAGGAAGTAAATTCGATTTCATGAAAAAACAGCACGAGATCGTCTTTATCTTCTAGCCCATATTATGGAACACACGCTGTACATCGTCGTCGTCCTCAATTTTCTCGATCAGCTTTTCAACTTCCGCGGCTTCCTCTTCACTTAATGTCTTGGTATCATTCGGGATGCGCTCAAAATCAGCTTCCACGATTTCAAATCCGTTTTCCTCAAAGTAATGTTGCAGGTTTCCAAAAGCTGCAAAGTCGCCGTAAATGTTGATCAGGTTGGCTTCTTCGTCGAGAAAAACTTCTTCGCCGCCTACGTCGATCAGTTCAAATTCCAGCTCTTCCAGGTCTTTGCCGTTATTTTTTACTTTGAAAATACATTTCCTTTCAAAAATGAAATCCAGCATACCCATCGTGCCCAGACTTCCGCCCAGCTTGTTGAAATAACTTCTGACATTGGCCACCGTGCGGGTCGGGTTATCGGTGGTACTTTCAACCAAAATAGCCACGCCGTGTGGGCCGTAGCCTTCGTACACCATTTCCTTATAATCTTCCTGATCTTTTGAAGTAGCCCTTTTGATCGCCCTTTCGATGGTATCCTTGGGCATGTTCGCAGCCCTGGCTGTCTGAAGAAGTACCCGGAGCCGGGAGTTGGTGTTCGGATCAGCCGTTCCGCTTTTTACAGCCAGTACAATGTCCTTTCCGATCCTGGTAAATGTCTTGGCCATTTTATCCCAGCGCTTAAACATCCTGGCCTTCCTATATTCATAAGCCCTGCCCATACTTATATGTTAGTTGTTAAGATTTTTGTTTTAATGCTTTGCGGTTTCCAAACCGTGCCGCAAATTTATAAAAGACGATCAAAATCAGGCAAAAATTAATTTTCCAGTAACATCTATAAAATGGCACAGCTACTAGAATGGCGTTTCCAGACGTTTGAAGAACTTTCTACCAAAGAATTATATCAGCAGCTGCGCCTGCGCTCGGAGGTTTTTGTGCTGGAACAAAGGTGCTGTTTTCTGGATGCGGATAATAAAGACCAGAAATGCCACCATTTGTCGGGGTACAAAAACGGCGAGCTGCTGGCTTACGCGCGCATTGTCCCGCCAGGTATTTCCTATGAATTTCCGTCTATCGGCAGGATTGTCGTTTCTACAAAAGGAAGAGGACAGGGGCTAGGCATTGAGCTTCTGCATGTATCTATTGAAAAACTGGAAGTGCTGTACGGAAAAAGCACTATCCGGATCGGGGCGCAGCTTTATCTGAAAAGATTTTATGAGTCCTTTGGTTTTCTTCAATCCAGTGAAGTGTATCCGGAAGACGACATAGCACACATTGAAATGACGCGGGAGGCTGTTTAAAGCCGTATGTGTGGGGGTAATTGGGGAACGAATTCCCGGATTTGCTGACTTTCGTAACACCAAATCGATAAGAATTGATGATTCATGTAGTTAGGCTCCGCTTCTTTCTCATCGAAATACGCCGAAACGTAGTAATTTTGCTACAAAAATGTGAAAAAACTTTGATATAAATTGTTGTCTTGAACATTCTTTGATAATTTGGCACAGAATTTTAGTTATTAGTATTCAGTCAAGCAAATTGTTGCTTTGGGACTGACGCCCTGTCAGAAACCCAATAACATTTTTGACGAACACTGATAGAGGAGGGTTTACGTGGAATGGCCTACTGTAATGCGGTAGGCCATTTTTTTGTGCCTTTTGGTAAGTGTTATTCGTAGCAGACGGCGGTACCGTTTGCACTGACCATCAGCATGGAGCTGCTGCTGCCGATGGTTTCCAGGTCAATATCAACACCAATTACGGCATTGGCGCCCAGCCGCTGGGCCTGATCCATCATTTCGCGGATCGCAATTGCCTTTGCTTCCCGAAGCGCCTGCTCGTAAGCGCCCGAGCGGCCTCCTACCACATCCCGGACAGTTGAAAGGAAATCTTTGATAATGTTTGCGCCGATGATCGCCTCGCCGTTGACCAATCCAATGTACTTGATGATCTTTTTACCTTCAATGTTGGGTGTTGTAGTAACAAGCATAGATGTCAGGTTGGGATGGTAGAATTTCGGCTGAATTTAGTTGATTTTGAAAACGCCGGGCTTAAAATAATGGTTTAGCGGCAAACCCGTGCAGGAAGCCGGTAATTTTCGGTTATGATTGCTAGCTTTGCCTTTTTACAAATTCACAGATCAATAATGGAACAATCGATTGAAGCAATAAACAGTATTATCCGCGACAGACGCAGCATTTTCCCGCAGAACTACATTCAAAAAGATATCCCGGACGAGGTGATCCGCCAGATCCTGGAAAACGCCAATTACGCACCCACACACAAAATGACCGAACCCTGGCGGTTCATGGTTTTCAAAGGTGAAAGCCTGAAAAGACTGGCCAGTTTCTTCTCTGAAAGATACCGCTCGCAAACCGCGCCCGAAGCATTTTCCCAGGCCCGTTACGACGCCGCTGGGGAAAAAGTGATGAAATCAAACTGCGTTATCATTATCAATGTTGAGCTGCATCCTGAAAAACTGCCTGAGTGGGAGGAAGTCGCGGCGACAGCTTGCGCAGTGCAAAATATATGGCTTACAGCTTCTGCCTACGGCATCGGCTCGTATTGGAGCAGCCCGGGCGTATTGAAAGAATTGGGCGCATTTCTGGATTTGCCAGAAGCGCAAAAATGTCTTGGGCTCTTTTTCATGGGTTACCACGATGGCGCAGAGCTGCCTGCCAGCAAACGTACGCCAATCGAAAACAAGGTTACCTGGGCATCCTGATGGCATCTCCCAAAACGACACTGCGCGTCAGTACCTTATCCAAATCTTTTGGAGCCAATACCGTTCTTCACGACGTTGATTTACAGCTTCGTGAGGGGGAGTGGCTGGGTATTCTGGGCGAGAGCGGGTCGGGGAAAAGCACCCTGCTTCGCATTCTGGGACGTTTCCTGGATGCGGATCAAGGTGATGTTTTTTTTAAAGAGCAAAAATTGAAACCTGTCAGCGGCGAGCTGATGCCGGGCCACGATGCGATCAGGCTGATACATCAGGAGTATGAGCTTTTTCCAAATCAGACGGTGGAGGAGAACATTGCCTACTCGCTGCGGTTTTACGACGCGGATTACCGCCTTGAAAAAGTAGCTGAACTGCTGGAAACGGCCGGTCTGCATTATGTTAAAAAACAAAAAGCTAAACTGCTCTCGGGCGGTGAGAAACAGCGCACCGCCATCGCAAAAGCATTGGCTGAGCAGCCGGACGTGTTACTACTCGACGAACCTTTCGCCCACCTCGACAACCACAACCGCCGCGTACTAGGCGATGCGATAGAAGCACTTCGCAAGCAGCAAAAAATGAGCTGCATCTTTGTCACCCACGAATCGGCCGATGCACTGGCTTGGTCCGACCGGATAGCGGTTTTAAGAAATGGAAAAATTATTCAGGTGGGTACGCCGCAGGAAATTTACAATCAGCCAGTTGATAGTTATGTGGCAGAACTGACGGGCGATATTAACTGGATCGAAGTAGGGCAGGAGAAGAAAAGCTGTTTTATCAGGCCAGAAAAAATAAAACCTACCCGGCACCCAGAAAAAAGTAAGTGGCAAGGAAAAGTCGAGGCGATCCGTTTTCATGGAAATCACTGGGAAATCCGCTGCGTGAATGCCAGCGGCCGGATTTCTTTTTACCGTAGCCGCCACGATCTGGAAATTGGTCAGCAAGTGCACCTTACCTACGCTGCAAAAGATCTTCGGGTGATCTGACGGATTTTACAAATTAAACCAGAAGGAAATCTTCACCGCAAATGGCGTAACATTCGGGTTTTTGAGATAGGTAAGCCGGTGAATAAAGTCAATGCGGCCCGACTTGAAAATGTTGTCGATCCCATAACCCAGCTCCACGTACGGCCGGTCTTTCAGTTTGCTGAATGTCTGGATTTCATTTCCCGATTCGTCCGTTGTGGTCGTCAGCGAAACATTGGCGTCGCTGGTACTTCCGTAAAAAACACGCCCAGTAGCCAGCATTCTCAATTTTAATTTCTTAATCGCCGGAATCCGGTTGAGCAGTAAACCCTCAAAATTGTGCTCCATCCGCAGCGCAATGTACCTATCGCTGATGAATTCGAAGTACCGCATCAAGTTATAAGCATTGTCCACATAAAACAGCGACTCGTTGCCCAGCGGCGTGTAAAGCAGCGGATAAGGTAATGTGGACGGAATGTAACCCAGCGTCAGATTGTAGTAAGTGCGGCCGATCACCCCGGCCCGGAAGCTGTGCCGGATGTTGAAGGAAAATTTGTTATAATTAAAATCCCCGCCGAATAGATTCCTGATACCCAATGTATAACGCAGTGTGAAAATAGGCGAATTGCCATTTCCCATACTGATCCGCTCATTGTCATTTTGTAAAAATGTTTCCTTATTCGCGAGCCGCGTTTCCAGGTTGATCTCTGTAATGTCAAAGGCACTTTTCGTCGGCGACTCGTTGCCAGCTTCGGGAATGGTGCGGTAAGAAAAAGGAAAAAGCGGCCGGAACGTGCGGTGACGGATCTGGACGCTGCCGGTAAAACCTTTTACCACTTCGCGCTTGATATAGGCCGAAATGTCTTCCTGCCAATATGGCCTGCGGAATGCGCCAAACCGGGAAAATGCGCCGAAAATTGTGCTCGGTCCGATGGTCTCCGCCGTGACGCCCAACCTTTCCAGGTCTTTGGAATACGAAACGCCCGCAATCGTCCAGGGTTTCCGGTCGATAATGTAGTCCATGCCGGCGCCGTATTTAAAAGCACGGTCGCGGGTACCGTAGGCGCCGTATCCGCTGAAAATCCATTTCCGGCTAAAACCCGGATCGGTTCTGAAGCCCAGCCGGAAACGGTTTCCCTCGACCTTATTATTGGCATACAAATACAAATAGGGCCCGATGTCAATGTTCCACTTATCGATCTTTTTATAACCGTTCACAAACACATTCAGGATTTCCGTATAAGTCTTCACCACGGGCAGGACTTTCAGAGAATCGATTAGTTCAAATGTCAGTTTCTCGGTCGGGCTCAGAGATTCGGGCCGGCTTTTAATCCAGAATGTGGAGTCGGAATCTTTATAATCCTCTTTAAGCTCGATGGCCGCATCGTAAAACTTGTTGTCGTAAGGTGCGTTGAGCTTGAATTTCGAGTTGGACGAGTAAAATTTGAGCAACATCCCGGCCGTCTGTGGCGTAGGCTCATCCACGTCGATCAACACCCTGGTTTTCAGCGGTACCCAGGTTTTATCATCTTCAAATAACTCGTAAGACTGCTGGATTTTTAGTTTTTCTATAAAATTCAGGTTTGCTTTCCGGTCCACGCTCACATCGATTTGTGTCAGCGCAAAAGTTGTCCCGTCCACCCAGAATGATCCGGTGAAGGCCAGATCCTGTTTTTGTCTTGGCTCAAAATCAATGTGATAGTCGTAATTGACACCATTAAAAGCACTGTCGGCCAGGAAGAAATCGTAGTAAAGCTTCCAGCTCGCAGAGATAGGGGAGGCGAAATCTTTGGAAAGAATGTTCAGCCAGTTGTTATAAAAATTGTATTGCTGAAAAGAAGAACCGATCACCTGCGAAACCAAACTGCCATCGGTCAGCCCCACGCCTGAGATTTTTGTTTTGTTGATTACCTCCTTTTTCTTCTTCGGATCCTGCCTGAAATACACATTTGAGACAGATTCAGAAATAAAAATCGGGATGATCGTCTCGCCGTCCTCACCTTTCACCGCATCGTATTTATCGACCACGTGCGTCATTTTTTTGATCGCTTTCCGGTTTCTGACCTTCTCCGAAAGGTTGTCAATGTCGATCTGGATCTTGTTATAACTTTCGTATTCGTAGGCATTCAGGTTTTCCGGATTGTTCAAATCCTTCCGCGCGACGATTTTCCGGAGAATAGCCCAGGCTGGATTTTCCCCGGCAAATATTTTCACTTCCCGGAGCTGAGTGGTACCCGGAGTAAGCTGAATGTCAATGTTTTGCTCAGCCTGGTCGGGTGCAATTTTCTTGCTTCGGCCGTCATAACCGACGTAAGTAACCTGGATAGAATCGGCGGGCGGGGAAAAACTGAGCTGATAAAAACCGTCGAAGTTGGTGGTGGTACCGAATGTGGTGGCCGGGATACCTATGTTGGCGAAGGGGATCGGGTCGCCGGTGCTGGCGTCGGTAACGCGCCCTTTAATGATGTAAGTGGTTTGTGCAGAGGCCGTAACAGACCAAATGAATGCAAATAATAATATGTAAAGTCTTATCAGGGATTCCCCGGATTTTTTGAGCGGCAATTTCCAGATAAATTTTTCCTCATTTCTTTTTCTCATTTTTTCTGATCTCCCTATTGGAAGTAACATCCGCCGCCGGCCGCAGGATATGCACGTCGAGGACCGCCTTGGGGCGGGCCAGGTATTCCCGGATCAAAGTCCGGATAGAATAGCCATCGGGAACATCCTGCGCGGCAAACGAAATCGCCTCTATTCCCTCATTATGAGCAATATATAATGCTCTTGCGTTATGAAAATTCTGTGAAATAATCGTAAAATTATCCTGGTTGAATACCTCCTTACACCGGATAATCGAATCAAAAGTCCTGAAACCCGCGTAATCGAGCGTCATCACATTCTCGGGAATCCCCAGGTTCAGCAATGCGCGCTGCATGTCCAGCGGCTCATTGTAATACTGCGAATCATTGTTCCCACTCAATATAATGTATTTGATCTTACCTTCCTTGAAAAGTCGGGCCGTAGCTTCCATCCGATACTTAAAAAAAAGGTTTTCCTTACCTTTTTCTGAATTTCTGCTGGTTCCGAGCACCAGCGCGACATCATTGGAAGGGAGGCTTCCGATGGAAAAATAGTTGTATTGGCGCGTACAGTAAACCACCCAGAGGTTGCAAAGCAGGATAAAAACCATGCAGACAAAGAGTAAGGCCAATATGATTTTGATCAATTTTTTCACCACTGTACCGGTTCTTGCCTTCTAATTGACAATCCATCATTCAAAAAGACCGAGCTGACTTTTCGAATCAGGTCCTTTTTTGCCGTCTTTTTTCGATTTTGAAACATTTTTCTGTTCCTCGTCTTCTCCGTCGGTTTGCGCAGGTTCATCGGTTTCAGTAGCCTCTTCTGTTTCAGGAACTTCCGTTTCCGGCGTCGGCTCTGCCGAGTTTTCTATGTCAGCCTCGTCCGTATCTGCCTCGTCCACAACTGATTCAGTCTGAACTTCTGCGCCGGCAACTTCCACGTTATCAGGCAGTGGCGGCAGCCAGTGCATATCTTTGAATTTATCGTTCGGTAACTTGCTGCCCATCGCCCGCCAGCCGCGGATTTCGATCATTTCATCGATAATATACTCTACTGTGGTTTGCTCTTTTTGGGCTGTTTTCGGGAAAATAATTTCCAGTCTGGGGCGCTTGTCAGTGCTGGCCAACACCAGCTTACTATTTTTAGCGTCGCTGATAAATACGAATTTCTTATCCAGCGAAGAAGTCTCAATGTTGAAACGCTTGATAAAATGCTGTTTCTGCGCGCCGTCGAAATATACCGCCGTGATCGGTAAGGTAGGCTCGAATTTCTTGACCAGCAGCACCTCATTCGGCACATAATGGTTGGTTAAATCGAAATTCGTCAGCTCATAGCTGCCGTCTTTGTAAATCACCAGAATGCTGTCGCTCGGGCCAAAATTGCCGAGGTATTCGCCCCGCTCGTCCCGGTTTAGCCGCCCGATCGTCGGGTCGAACCACATATCCACGCCACCCAATGTTGAGCGTCCCGCCTGTTTTAGTGTAATTTTTCTGACAGGATATTTCGTCAGAATGTTGCCCATCGCGCTGCGGTTTTTTATTAATAGCTCCGCAAAATTGAAATCAAATTGTTTGACTTTTGCTTTGCTTTGAGCCGTCAGGTTTACCGTAATGATCTCAGCCTCACCATTATCATTTGCCGTAAAATATGTTATTTTAGACTTTGGCGTGCCCTGGGTGAGGTCATATTCCCTGTCCCGCGTCACCGCCGTGATCTGGCACCTTTTGATGTAGGATACCCCCGTTTTTCCATCCAAGTAAACCAGGTTGTACACCTTACGCTCATCATTTTTTAGAAAAACAGAAACGTGAATAATATCCTTTCCAACAAAAACCTTTTCCTGAACCTTGGTAACCAGACATTTACCATCACTTTTAAAAACAATCACATCATCAATGTCCGAGCAGTCCATCACATACTCGTCTTTTTTCAAACCATAACCCACAAATCCTTCGGCGCGGTTAACGTACAGTTTCTGATTGTTCGCCGCCACCACGTTCGCTGCAATCTGGTTAAATGCACGGATTTCAGTCCTTCTCTCTCTTCCTTTGCCGTATTTTTTTAAAAGATCTTTGTAATAATCAATCGCGAATCGGGTAATGTTGGCCAGATTGTCATCGGTTTCGGCCAGATCTTCCTGCCACTTCCGCATCAACTCGTCGGCCTTGAAACCATCATATTTGGAGATACGCTTGATCCGGATCTCGGTCAGCGCAACAATGTCATCATCATTTATTTCCCTGTAAAACTGCGCCTTATACGGTTCAAGTCCTTTATCAATAGTCCTGATCACCGCCTCGAAAGTTTCACATTCCTCAATGTCACGGTAAATGCGGTTTTCAATGAATATTTTTTCAAGAGAACCGTAAAGAATCTTTTCAAGTAGCGCAAGCCTCTTGATTTCCAGTTCGCGGTTCAGTAAATGCACCGTCTGCTGGGTATTGTATTTCAAAATCTCCGTAACCCCCACAAAGTGAGGCTTATCGGCGATAATGATGCAGGCGTTTGGAGAAATGGAAACCTCACATTCGGTAAATGCATAGAGGGCGTCCATCGTAATGTCGGGAGAAACCCCCGGCGCCAGATGAACCTGGATTTCCACCTCGGCAGCCGTATTATCTACCACTTTTTTCACCTTAATCTTGCCCACATCATTGGCCTTCACGATGGATTCCATCAAAGATGTGGTGGTAGTTCCAAAAGGAATATCCCTGATAACCAGCATCTTTTTGTCTTCTTCCTCGATCTTGGCCCGCACCCGCACCTTGCCTCCGCGCTGTCCATCGCTATAATTGGAAACATCGACATGTCCGCCAGTGAGAAAATCGGGATATAACGTGACGGGTTTCCCTTGAAGAATGTTGATGGAGCTTTCGATCAGCTCGCAAAAGTTGTGCGGTAAAATCTTGGTAGACAAGCCCACCGCAATACCTTCTACGCCCAATGACAGCAGCAGCGGGAACTTCACCGGCAATGTTACCGGCTCACGCTTGCGGCCATCGTACGAAAGCTGCCACTCGGTGGTATCATCATTAAAAGCAATTTCCCTGGAAAACCGGGATAATCTTACCTCGATATAACGCGCAGCCGCCGCACTGTCGCCGGTACGGATATCCCCCCAGTTGCCCTGGGTATCAAAAAGCAATTCTTTCTGTCCAATGTTGACGATCGCGTCGTAAATCGAAGCATCCCCGTGCGGGTGATATTGCATGGACGACCCCACGACATTAGCTACTTTGTTGAAGCGCCCGTCGTCCATCTCGTTGAGCGCGTGCATGATACGCCGCTGCACCGGCTTGAAACCGTCTTCAATAGCGGGAACAGCACGTTCCAGAATTACATAAGAAGCATAATCAAGAAACCAGTTTTCGTATAAGCCCGAAATGGGCAATTTTTCATGCAATCCGCTATCTTCTGCTTCAGGCGCAGCTCCGTTTTCGTCCATAAATGCAGGAGGAACCAGGGTTTAAGTATTCAGTAAAAATAAGGCGTCTGTCTCACGGGCTTTCGCGGAAGAACTGGTCCGTCGTAAGCAACGGAGCAGGGCGAAAATGATCGAAAGATGCGTTTGAATTAACTGCTAATATAGCAATTAAAGCGATAAAATTCAGTTTTCCGAATCGGCTACCGGCGCGTTCAGAACGGTCAGGAGTTCGCTGATCATCATGGCCGTCGCGCCCCAGATTTTGTACCCCTGTACCATATAGTGCGGCGCATGTACCTGTTCGCCACGCACTTGAATGTCACTGGAACCGATAATGTTTACATCTGAAATTTCTTCGAGTTTGATCTCGAAAATGTCCTCCACTTCTCGCGGGTCGGGATAATAATCAGGCCGGTAAGGCATGGCTGCGATCACGGGCAAAACATGAAAGTTGCTGGCAGGTATATACAGCTCGGTGAGGATACCGAGGATTTTAACATCATTCAGGCGGAGACCAATTTCCTCCTGCGCCTCACGGAGTGCGGTGCGTACCAGATTTTCATCCGTCAGCTCATACCGGCCACCCGGAAACGCCACCTGCCCGGAATGTACGCCATCATAGGCCGGCCGCAAAATCAGCGGAAAATAGATTTCGTTTTTATGGGGATAAAATAAAACCAGCACGGCACTTTTTCGGGTACGCGCATTGGGTTTAAACGTCAGGCGAAGCTTGGAAGAAGCCTGCATAATCCGGTGTGCCGTCTCACCGGGAAGCGGATATTTGAGTTTTTTAGTAAGTTGTTCAGTAAAAGAGGAGAAAGATTCTAGTGTGGCCATTGAGTAATTTGAAGATCAAACTGGGTCTTTTGAGTTGCACATTTATTAAATCTTCGCGTAATGTAATTCTCTTTTAAAGTCAAAGAAGCTTTCAAGGCTAAGGTCTTCGTCGATTGCTTCCCAATGCACACTTTCGCCATTGGGCCCGATTTCATACTCTTTCCGCTGATCCGGTGTAGCTGTTTGCAACCGCTTAAACCATTCCAGAGGGTTTCCTATTGTATGGCCTGTATCGGTCACAATGTAAATATTGGCCTCATCGAACCAAACATCTCTGATTTTCATAATAACATTTGAAAAAATCGCCCATCATTTTCCATGGAACTCAATCCACTTCGTACTGATCAATTCTTTATTCTCTTCAACAAGCGCCTCAGCCAGAACCAGATCTTTTGTTTTCATGCCATGACTTTCAATTAAACGAACCGGATTTATTTCAAATTTCGCGGTACCATCCGCATTTCGTACATGAATGTGAACAGGCGGGTGTTCAAGGCTGTAAAAGAAAAACTTCATTCCAAACATTCGGAATATTTCAGGCATAGTGTGTGAATTTATGGTGCAAATCCCAAAGGGAATTTTACAAATATAACAATTGCCCGATTTTAATAGAACTTATTGTTTCAAAGCAAATGCATGTAGCCTAACCAACTGCTCCGCGCACCTTTCGCCATCCATGGCCGCTGACATGATGCCTCCTGCGTACCCGGCGCCTTCGCCGCAGGGGAAAAGGCCTTTGATTTTGGGATGTTCGCAAGTTTCGCGTTCGCGGGGGATGCGGATCGGGGAGGAGGTGCGGCTTTCGACGCCGATCAGCTGGGCGTCGGGGGAGAGGTAGCCGCGCATTTTTTTGCCAAAATCGAGTAATGCTTCTTTTAAGGGAAATGCAATGTTGGGAGGCAGCACCTCGTACAAGTCTACCGATTGCAGGCCGGGCTGGTAGGATGTATCGCGCAGTTCACGCGACATTTTGTTTTTTACAAAATCGGTTGCAAGCTGCGCGGGTGCAGTTTGGGTCGATCCGGCGAGGCGGCAGGCGGCTTGCTCCATTTCTTTCTGGAACTGCAAACCTGCCATCGGACCAAAATCTTTGTAAGGCTCTAAATCCTCATTTTCAATGGAAACAACCATCCCAGAATTAGCATAAGCCGAATCCCGCCGCGATGGCGACATCCCATTTACGACCACCTCTCCCGAAGCCGTAGCAGCCGGAACAATAAACCCGCCGGGACACATACAAAATGAAAAAACGCCCCGCTGGACACCCTCGTAACGGGTTTGGGTCACCAAAGAATACGAAGCCGCCGGTAAGTAGGCGCCGCGATCGGTTTCACAGTGATACTGAATTTTATCAATCGTATTTTGCGGATGCTCAATCCGGACGCCCATCGCAAAGGATTTGCTTTCAATCAGAATGTTTTTGGCGTGTAGCAATTCATAAATATCTCGCGCCGAATGTCCGGTTGCGAGTATGACGCCGATGCCCAAATGTTCCTGCGCATTGTTTGTAACTACGCCTTTTATCTGTCCGTCGGCAATGATGAGGTCGGTTACTTTGCTATCGAAATGAATTTCTCCGCCAGCTTTGAGAATGCTTTCCCGCATTTCAGAAACCACTACCGGCAATTTGTTGGTACCAATGTGCGGGTGCGTGTCGATGAGTATTTGCTCGCTTGCGCCGTGGCTCACGAAAATTTCCAGTACACGGCGAATGTCACCGCGCTTGTTGGAGCGCGTATATAATTTTCCATCCGAGTAAGTACCCGCGCCGCCTTCGCCAAAGCAATAATTTGACTCAGGATTCACTAAATGCTCTTTATTGATCGCAGCCAGGTCGCGGCGGCGGGCGCGGACGTCTTTTCCTCGCTCAAAAATCACGGGCTTTATACCTAACTCAATCAGCCTCAGTGCCGCGAACATTCCTGCCGGGCCGCAGCCGATAATGATCGCACCAGGTTTTTTGCTTACATCCGGGTAGGTAATTTTGGATCCGATCAGTGAAGGCGGCAGTTCGTTGACATAAACTTCTGCCTGAACATTGACTTTCACCTGCCTGCTCCGTGCGTCGATGGATTGGCGGGTTTTACGAATTACAGGAATATCTCCGTCACGGAGACGTAATTTTTTGATGATATGCTGACGAAAATTGTCGTCATCGAGCGCGATCTCGGGCGCTAATGTGAGCTGGACTGTCTGGTGCATGGAGAAAGGGATTTATCCTTTAATGTCACAAAGGTAACCACGCATCGCGATTGAAGCCGGGTAATATTCCGGTATTTTGATCTTTAATCCGATGAACATTCACCTAAATCTGACCCCGTCATGTCCACAAACCGCCGCCAGTTTCTCAACACCATCGCCGTTTCGGCCGGGGCCGCACTACTGGCCGAGCCGGCGTGGACGCAGAGTAAGGCCGCCGCGATGCCGGTTTCCTGCAACCAATATTCCTGGATTACGTTTTTTGCGCGGGAGGGTCGGGACTGGGGTGCTAACCCGGATGTATCGCTTTCGGAGTATGCTTCGACGGGCTTAAAGGCTTATGAACCAGCATTCAACAATGCCGGAGAAGTAACGAAGCTGCTGCCTTATCTTAAAAAATATAATTTATTAATGCCTTCGGTGTATGTGAATACTTCGCTGCATAAATCTGACGAGGCTGATAAATCCATCGAATCTGTGCTGGCGATTGCGGATGCATTGAAACCAGCCGCTACGAAAATCATCGTTACCAATCCCAACCCGATCAAATGGGGCAGCGACCTGAATAAATCCGACGCCGAGCTTTCGGAGCAGGCCCAAAATATGGATAAGCTGGGCAGTGCATTAAAGTCAAAAGGCATGACGCTGGCTTACCACACCCACGATGTAGAACTCCGCGCCGCCGCCCGCGAATTTCACCACATGCTCCTCGCCACCGATCCCAAAAATGTCTCGCTTTGCCTGGACGTACATTGGGTATACCGCGGTTCCGGAAATTCCCAAATCGCCCTTTTCGACATTATAAAACTTTACGGCAAAAGAATCGTCGAGCTGCATATCCGTCAGTCAAAAGGCGGAATCTGGCAGGAAACATTCAGCGAAGGCGACATTGATTACGTTAGGCTAGCCAAAAACCTTAAGGATATCAGCGTGAAGCCACATCTGGTTTTGGAACAATGTCTCGAAAAAGCTTCGCCCAATACCATGAATGCGGTGGCAGCGCATAAAATTGATTTGGTTTATTTGCAGAAGGTCTTTGGGGTCTGATTTGATAAAGAAAAAATGGGGAAGTTTGATAAATTAATTTTAAAACTACTGTCGGGATCGGCTGATAACAATTTTAGCTTTGAGGACCTTCGTTTAATCTTACTGAAACTGGGCTTTACGGAAAAGACGACAGGCGGCAGTCATCGAATTTTTTATATGGAAAATGTTTTGGAAATTGTAAATATTCAGCCGGATGGCAACAAAGCAAAGCCCTATCAGGTTAAACAGGTACGCTCAATTGTTCTGAAATACAAGCTTGTGAATTATGAATAGCAAATACGAACTAATCATTTATTGGAGTGAGGAAGACGCCAGATTTGTAGTCGAAGTACCGGAGCTTTCCGGGTGTATGGCTGACGGTCTGACACAAAGCGAAGCCCTAGCCAATGCGCAAATTGTCATTGATCAATGGATTGAAACTGCAAAGGAATTAGGAAGGGATATCCCGCGGGCGAAGGGGAAGCTGATGTATGCTTAACCCTCTACCTCCCTTTGCAAATCCTTACTCGTCTTCCTTGATCCGTCCGGCGACCAGCCCGGTGCCTTTAACAAATACTTCACTTTCGTTTCTAGATCAACCGGCTGCCGAAAATCCTTGCCGATTTCCTGCCATTCGTGGAAGACGGTGTGGACAATGTTACTATTGTCAATCGGTTTTGTGAGGCCGTAAACCGGGGGTACCGAGGGAAGTTCTTCCTGGAAAGTGCCGAAAATACGGTCCCAGATAATCAGGCACATACCCATGTTTTTATCGAGATACTGCACGTTGCTGGCGTGGTGTACGCGGTGGTGCGATGGTGTCACAAAAATGTATTCGAGCCAGCCCAGCTTGTTGATATGTTCGGTGTGGACAATGATGCCGTAAATCTGTGTGATAGAATACATTACAATGATATCCGCAGGGTCGAAGCCGGCGAGGGCCAGAGGGATGAAGTAAACAAACCGGTAAAGCGGCTGAAAAACGGAGGACCGGAAACCGGTAGTCAAATTGAAATGCTCAGAAGAATGATGCGTCACGTGCACTGCCCAGAAAAGCCGGCAATGATGGTCCACATAATGCAGCGTGTAAAATGCCAGGTCTTCCAGCAAAAAAAGCACGAACCAGTAAATATACGGATTGGCGATCGGCGCAACCGGGGCCTGGTTGTAAAACCAGATCAGCGCAGCGACGTACACAGCGCGGAAAAGCAGATCGATACCACCGTTGAGCAGCATCAGCATGGCATTATTCAGACTGTCGCGGAAAGAATAGGTGCGGCGCGTCGAAGATTCGGAATGGTGGTGCGTGTAGGTAAGAAATATTTCAAGACCAATGAGAATGACGTAAAACGGTGTCGACAGTTTTAAAACGAGATCCTCGAAATCATAGGTGCCTGGCATAGTGGTTGTCAGAATATGAGGCAAAGATAGTTGAGAGCGGAATTGTTAAATTTTATGCTAACTATTTCTAAGATTTTTTTAATCAGACAATGTAACCCTTTTTAGATAAAAAGACATTCCAGCAAGCCGATACCCCTATTTAATGGCTTATTCTCCGCAAAGCCTTTCTCAATTCCTCATTTTTATGCTTTTTCTGTAAAATAATCGGCGCCGCAATCCGCTCCCGGCAGTCAAAAAGTGAGCAGCGCTCGCAGGTTTGGTTTACGTCCCGCGCGTGCAGATGCGGATCGTCCAGAAACGCCAGCTTTTCTTTGGTTTGCTCGTCGAGGTATATTCCCATCGAAACACTCACATTCAAATTCGGCGTCGGCGACAACGGCTGCGCAAAACTGATCACCAGATATTGGTCATTTGTATCGATATAAGTCGATTTTTGGGCTTTGCAGAGAATGCGCGGCTGCTCTTTATTCTGGATAATTTCGGCCAGATCATTTAACACCGTCAATGCTACCCAGCGCCGGCAGTAATGTTCGTCGCGGACAGTATGCGGATAATGTTTCCTCGAAATATGCATTTCCTTCGTCATATCGAACAAATTTTGCCCGACGAAGTTGTTGAACCTCGAAAAGAAAATCTGGTTAATGCCAAAATATCGGGGGAGAATATTGCTCAACCGGTAGCAGAACGATTCCGGTGTGGTATTGAAGTCATGGATAAGCTGGATCAGCCTTTCGGGTTGCCAGGTTTTTTGTGCAAAAAAATCGGAGACCGCTGCTACCAGCAGATTTCGCTTGATAATGATGGCACTTGAAAAGTAAGAAGCCTTGAAATTGTTCAGCAACTGTTCAAAAGACTCCGCCTCCACCAGCGCCGTAGTATTGAGCCGGTTTTTAAGGTTCAAATAAATATAGCCGATTTCCCTCCCATAAATAAATGCCCGCTGCACCGAAGAAAGATGCGCATTGATCAGCAATTTATTCCCGATCGCATTCGTGATCGTCAGCGAACGTACGCTTGAAAATTCGGGATTAATGCGCTCGTTGATCGGCTCGATTGTGTAGTTATACCGGTTTGTCAGCACCTCGGCGAGGTAATGTTCGTCCAGCAGCTTTTCCGCAGGGACGCCATTTTCGTCCAGAAATCGCTCGGCTTCCAGCTCAATGTCCTCAAAATAATTGTCGTGCATTTCCTGGTAGGTGCGCAATGCCGAGAAATAAAATTTCTCGATCGACATATTATAATTCCGCGCGATTTCAATCAATGTTCCCACAAATGCGCTGATCTTCATCGGCGCGTCGGACAGGATTTCGAGGAGATTGGCAGGGTCGATACCGAAAAGTTCGAGCGGAAGTTCGGTGAGCACATTCGAGCTTAGCAGCTCTGAGATCGGTTCCAGCCTTTTGCTTAGTTTCAGGGAAACCAGCGTGTCGTAATCTACTTCAATAGCTTGGGCCAGGGCAAGTATCTTGTCGGATTTCGGATATTTTTTTCCCTTTTCAATTTCATTGATGTAGGAAATAGACAACCCCGATTTTTGGGAAAGCTCGCTGAGCGACATGCCTTTATCCAGCCGGAGTTGTTTTAGTTTCAATCCGAAAACCAACCTTACATTATCTGTATTTATTGCCACTTTGCCGGGTTATAGCGCCTGAATGTCGCTGGATTTGCTCGCAGGCAGTTTGATTAAAGATACACAAAAGTAGGCACGGGATCGAATCCACTCATGAATCCTGAAAAACAAAAAACGGAACCCGTCGTTGACAAGTCCCGTTTTTTATTTCTCAGGTTAACTTTTACAGGATTGAAAAACCCAGTGTTGCCTGAAACAGATTTCCTTTTTTACCAAACTGCGAAGCCGTAGTAGCGTTATTGAATTTCACATTCGCAATGTCCGTGAAGTTACCTTCGTAACGCACATCCAGCATCAAACGTCCGAAATCAAACCCTACACCCGCCTGGTAACCATAAGCAAGACGGTTTTTGAATTCTGCATTTGAATTTGAACCGGTGATTGCATCGAAAGAATCGTTGATTTTACCATTGCTGGTCATTCTCAAAGATGCCATCGGGCCTACATTGATCCTGAAAAAACGTGCGACGCGGATACCGAAAAGTACCGGTACGTCCAGGTTAGAAAAACGTACATCTACCTTACCATCAGAGTTTTGTACACCATCTTCGTATACATTGAATTTGCCGCCTTTTTGAGATAACAAGAATTCAGGCTGTACATAAAATGTTTTACCAAAACGGAAAAATACACCTCCTACAAAGCCCAGCGAGCGATTATCGTTGTCTTTGAAATTAAATGCGTTGGATGAATTCAGGGATAAATCATTGCTGCCATTGATATTGGACAAATTTGCCCCTGCCTTGATACCGAAACGGAAACTAGGATCGTATTGAGCTGATGCCGAATAGCTCACGATCATCATCGCACACAGCGCAATCATAATGTTTTTCATAGTAATCGATGTTTAATTGTATTGATGAATTACTAAAAATATTTAAAAACCTGTGCCGACTCGAACGGACCTGATAACGGCCGAAAAATGGGTACGCATTTCTACAAAGGTGATTTTCAAGCCCGGAAGCAAAGTGAATTGTGAAGCGGGATGTCCGGGATAAGTACAAAAAGGCTATTTTTGCGATTTTCCGCTACACCACACGGGGAATATTTAAATAATAAGACAATATGAGCGATTACAGTCACCGCGAAATAGAAAAGAAATGGCAGGATTTCTGGGAGGAGCAGGGCACATTCCACGTCACCAACCAGTCGGAGCTTCCGAAGTTTTACGTATTGGATATGTTTCCGTACCCATCGGGAGCAGGTTTGCACGTAGGACATCCGCTGGGCTACATCGCTTCTGATATTTATTCAAGATATAAAAGGCTCAAAGGTTTCAATGTGCTGCACCCGATGGGCTTCGACAGCTTTGGCTTGCCTGCCGAGCAGTACGCGATCCAGACCGGCCAGCACCCGGCGGTTACCACCGAGCAGAACATTGCCCGCTACACCGAGCAGCTGAAAAACCTGGGTTTGAGCTATGACTGGAAACGCGAAGTGCGTACTTCGGACCCGGCTTATTATAAATGGACGCAGTGGATCTTCGGCGAGCTTTTTAACAGCTGGTACAACAACGATACCGACAAGGCCGAGCGTATTGAAACATTGACTGAAAAATTTCGTCAAAATGGGAATGCGGGTGTGAATGCGCCTCACGACGAAGATACCCCTTCATTTACTGCCGAAGAGTGGAATGCGTGGACCGAAGAGGAGCAATATAAACTAACATTAAAATACCGTCTGACCTATGTTGCCGACGCTACCGTGAACTGGTGCCCGGGCTTAGGTTCGGTTTTGTCCAATGATGAAGTGAAAGATGGCGTCTCCGAGCGCGGCGGATTTCCGGTGATCCAAAAACTGATGCGTCAGTGGATGATGCGGATCACGGCTTACTCGCAAAGATTACTGGACGGACTGGATACGGTAGACTGGACGGATTCACTGAAAGAGCAGCAGCGGAACTGGATCGGAAGGTCAGTAGGGGCGCTGGTGAAATTTAAAATAGAAGGACATCAGGAAAATATTGAGGTTTTCACAACCCGCGTCGATACGATTTATGGTGTAACATTCATGGTTTTGGCGCCGGAGCACGAGCTGGTAGATGTCATAACTACTTCGGAGCAGCGTGGCGATATCGACTCGTACATTGCGATGACCCAGAAAAAGTCAGAGCGGGATCGAATGTCCGATGTGAAAACCGTGTCCGGGGCATTTACCGGTGCTTATGCGATCAATCCTTTTGATGGCGCGAAAATCCCGGTTTACATTGCGGATTACGTTTTGGCGGGCTACGGTACCGGTGCAGTGATGGCGGTACCTTCCGGCGATCAGCGTGACTGGAATTTTGCCAAACATTTCGATCTGCCGATCATCCCGATCCTGGATGCGCAGAAAGATTTTGAAACCCAGGCCGACGCGACGAAAGAGGGTAAGTACATTAATTCAGGAATGATCAATGGTTTGACATTCCATGAAGCCAATAAGGTTTTGATCGGTTTTCTGGAAGAAAAGGGCATCGGAAAAGGCAAGATCAATTACCGTCTGCGTGACGCGGTTTTCAGTCGCCAGCGGTACTGGGGTGAGCCTGTACCGGTTTATTATAAAAATGATAGTACCGGAGAGGCGCTGCCTTACTTGCTGGATTTGAATGAATTACCCTTAAATCTGCCGGAAGTTGACAAATACTTGCCAACTGAATCGGGCGAGCCACCGCTGGGCCGCGCGCAGGGCTGGGGACACGGTTCAGGAAATGGTTATGAATTGAGCACGATGCCAGGTTGGGCGGGTAGCAGCTGGTACTGGTATCGCTACATGGATCCCAAAAATGCCGAGGAGTTTGCGTCCAAAGATGCGATCGACTACTGGCGGAATGTGGATTTGTACATTGGCGGTACTGAACACGCAACCGGCCACTTATTGTACAGCCGGTTTTGGAACAAATTCATGAAAGACCGCGGCTACGTGCCTGAGGAAGAACCTTTCAAGAAATTGATCAACCAGGGAATGATCCAGGGACGCAGCAGTTTTGTGTACCGGGTCAAAAGTGAGGATTTTAGCAAGCCAGTGTTTGTAAGTGCTGGTTTGAAAGAGGGATATGAAGTATCAGCATTGCACGTCGATGTCAACATTGTTGAAAATGATGTGCTGGATGTAGAGAAATTCAAAGCATCACGCCCTGATATCGCTGGTGAAAATGCAACATTTATCCTGGAAGACGGAAAATATGTTTGCGGCGTGGAGGTGGAGAAAATGTCTAAATCCAAATTCAATGTGGTCAACCCCGACGACATTGTGGAGCGTTACGGAGCGGATACTTTGCGGTTGTACGAAATGTTTCTGGGGCCGCTGGATCAGGCAAAACCCTGGAATACGAATGGTATTGACGGCACCTATCGTTTTATCCGGAAAATGTGGCGGCTGTTTTACAATGATGCTGGGCAGTGGATGGTGAAAGATGTCGCCCCGAAACCGGAGGAACTGAAAACCCTGCACAAGACGATCAAGAAAATCGAAGAGGACATTGAAAATTTCTCTTTCAATACCGCGGTCAGTGCATTTATGGTCTGCGTCAATGAGTTAAGTGCGGCCAAATGTCAGAGTAAGGAAATATTGCAGGACCTGGTGATCTTGCTCGCTTCTTACGCGCCGCACGTTTCGGAAGAATTGTGGGCTGCTTTGGGTAACGAAAAAGGGACGGTTTCAAAAGCGGCTTTCCCGAAATGGAACCCGACATTCCTGCTGGACGCGATGTTTGAATATCCGGTCCAGATCAACGGAAAGGTGCGGATCTCGATCCCTTTCCCTACCGATACGCCTGCTGCTGAAATCGAGGTGGAGGTGCTGGCCAACGAAACCGTTCAGAAGTGGATGGAAGGCAAGCCGCTCAAAAAAGTGGTGGTGGTACCAAAGCGTATAGTGAATGTGGTGACCTAGAAAATGTTTGAAATAAAGAAAAGACCCGCGCAACATTTGCGCGGGTCTTTTCTTTTCATGGCTATGGATGGTAAGGCAATTATTTGACACTCAGGCTTCTTTCTGCTTTTACGTCGGTCAGCTCAAAGCTTTTTACTTCTTTTCTGATTTTGGATGTGATCTCGATCTGGTAAGTTCCGGCTGGAAGGTCAGCTACATCCAAAGTTTTTCTGTATTTGGTTACGTTTTTACCAAGCACTTCGTGGAACATCAACTTGCCGCTTTTGTCAGAAACCAACACCACGGTATTGTCATCCGCGTATTTATCAACATTAATGTGCAGTTTACCACTTTTGGAAGCGAAGATCCCGGTACCGAAGCCGGTGGCTTTTTTACCATCTTTTTCGTCTGCGAAAGCGTTGAAAGTGAATGCTGCAAAGAAGGCTACTACTAATGCGAAGGTTTTGAATGAAGTTTTCATGGCTAACGGAAGTTGAAAGGTTGATTGGATTTTGAATTAAGATAGTTTCATGGCTTTGGCTAATGTTATTTTACGCTGATCTCACGTTCTGCTTTTTTCTCGGTCAATTCGAAAGATTTGGTTTCGCTTCCGCTTTTTGAAGAGATGTTGATACGGTAAGTTCCGGCAGGTAAGTCATTCACATTTAATGATGTTCTGAATTTTTCGACGTCTTTGGCAACCACTTCGCGGTACATCAATTTGCCTGCTGCGTCGCTCACGGTGATCAAAGTGTTTTCATGAACATATTTGTCAACATTGATGTGGATCTTGCCGCTTTGAGAAGCGAATACACCGGTTGCAAATCCTGCTTTTTTGGTTTCTTTTTCATCTGCGAAAGAATTGAAAGCGAATACAGTTGTGAAAGCGGCTGCTAATGCGAAGGTTCTGAATGAAGTTTTCATGGCTAATAGATATTTTAAAGTTTTGAGTAATTCTTTTGTTTTTGGTAATTCTTTTATCCCCTTTGGACATGACAAACATACGGTGATACTAGGTACTATGTATTGCATAGTACATGAGTGGTAAGTTTGTTAAATGAATGGTAAGATGCCGCGATAGCTGATCTTTCGTATTTTTGCGCGGTATGGCAAAGAAAAAAAAAGCTGTTTCAGCGGGTAAAACCAAGTATTTAAAACCATTGCCACCGAAAGGCTGGGCGATTATTGCAGCCGTTTTCCTGGTTATATGCGGAATTATCTGGTGGCGGGATAGTAAGGATGAAAATCAGTGGGAATTTGTCAGCAAGTTCGGGATCAGGCTGCCGCTTAAATATCCGATTCACGGGATCGATGTTTCCCATCACAATGCAAAGATCAACTGGGACAAGCTCAAAAATACGCGCTCAGAGAAGGTAGGGATCGATTTTGTCTACATTAAAGCCACCGAGGGCGCCACGCACCTCGACAAACAGTTCAAAAGAAACTGGCAGGAAGCGAAAAGGGTAGGGATGAAGCGGGGTGCTTATCATTTCTATAATCCGCGCGTAATGTCCGACCGTCAGGTGCAGAATTTCATCGGTCAGGTGCGCATGGAGCCGGGCGACCTGCCGCCGGTACTCGATCTGGAATCACACGCCGGCAAGCCGGACGATATTATTATCAAAGGCGTGCGCAACTGGCTCGAACAGATCGAGGCGCATTACGGCGTGCGGCCGATCATTTATGTGAATGAGCACTTTTATAAAAAATACATCGCCGGAAATTTCGACGAATACCCGCTCTGGCTAGCCGGCTACTCCCGCACCGACCTCAAAGACCTCGCCTCCGACGCCCACGTCCTCTTTTGGCAGCACAGCGAAAAAGGCTGGGCCGACGGTATCCGGGGTTTCGTGGATTACAATGTGTTTTTGCACGAGACGGGGGATTGGGCGGCGCTGGGCGAGTAGAGTAGTAAACAGCGTTAAAACCACTTTACTGTCAGGCAAGTTGCCTTAGACTTGTCATGCTGAGCGGACCGGGCCACCGGGCGGTCGAAGCACTCTACTGGCTAGGCAGAGTGCATTAACGTTGTCATGCTGAGCGGAGTCGAAGCACGTCACTGGCTAGGTAGAGTGCAAAAGGCGTTTTGCTTAACCAGTAGCGTGCTTCGACTCCGCTCAGCATGACATGTTAGTTAAGCATGACAATGTTAATCAAGTATCGCAACGTTAATCAAGCATCACAACTAAACCAGCGGCTCCTGCTGACTTAGGCAGTGAAAGCTTCCCTGCCCCCAGATAATCTCAGTAGCCAGCAAAGGAATAATCTTTCGCCCCGGGAATGCCTGACCCAAAATATCAATCGCTACCTGATCATTCGGATTATTAAACACTGGCACGATCACACCAGCATTGCAGATCAAGAAATTAGCATAAGAACCCGGCGTGCGAAAATCGTCGATGATGACGGCTTTGGGCATCGGTAGCTCGATAATGTTGAGCTGCTTGCCATTTACCAGCCGCATTTCTTTCAACATTTGCAGGTTGGTTTGCAGGATCTCGTGATTTTCGTCATTCACGTCACTTTCTACGCAAGCCACCACCGTATCTTCACTAACAAATCGTGTAGTATCGTCGATATGCCCGTCGGTATCGTCGCCGACGATGCCGCCTTCTACCCACAGGATTTGTTCCACGCCGTAAAAATCACAAAGTGTCTTTTCGATCTGGCCCTGGTTTAAATGCGGGTTGCGGTTGAGGTTCAGCAGGCAGGATTTACTGGTGAGCAGGCTGCCGGCACCGTTAAATTCCACCGCGCCGCCCTCCATGATAATACCCGGATTGATGATCGGAATGTTAAGATAGCTGGCGACGGCCCGGGGCGTCCGGTTGTCGTCATTGTAAGGCGGATATTTGCCGCCCCAGGCATTATGCCCCCAGTCCACGATCATTTTCTGGCCGGTTTCCGGATTGATCACAAAAGAAGGTCCGTGGTCGCGGCACCAGGCGTCGTTGGTGGGTTTTATTAAGAATTCAATTTTAGAAAGATCAACATTGATCTTTGACAACTCTTCCGTAATGAAGTTTTTCAGCGCCTCATCATTTGTCACAAAACAAACATTTTCGCCCTGGCTGATTTGTTTGATAAACTCAAAATATTGCGGACGCATTTTCGCCAGCTTGTCGCCCTGCCAGGAAGCATCATTGTGCGGAAAAGTTAGCCAGGTGGCGCGGTGAGGGTGCCACTCGGCTGGAAATGTAAAACCTAAATCTTTGGAAGTTGCTGAGATATTGTGATCGGCCACGGTCGGTCTGTTGATTTTTTGCGGTGCAAAGGTCGCAAAAAATCTAGTTGTTTGCCACCATCACATTGTCAACGAGGTAAGTGCCGTCTACCGTTGCGAGGTTATAGGCCTTACTTACTTTCCGTGCATTGGCCTGCACGGCGCCCACTTTCCAGGTGGAAACCAGCCCGGTAGCTGGTTCATAATGATAAAGAATATCCCTTTTTGACAGCTTATCCATCCGCTTTTTTCCTCTTTTGGTCTGTACCAAATGATGGGGCGTCGCTTCAAGAAGCAGCGCCGGGGCGTGCTGACTCTCGCGGTCGTTTTTGGCATCTGCCGGGCGAAGGTATAGCGCGGTTAATGTGGAAGCCGGCTGGTTGTAAACATCAATTTGTTTCACCTGCGTGACCGTACTTTTTCCGTCTTTACAAGTCCGCACATGCTCGCCAATTTTCACCTCCGCGATGGATTTTGTAGTGCCGTCGGCCATGGTAACCGGCGCATTTGCAGGGAAATACGTGTACCGCTTCTTCTTCTCCGAAACTTTGAATGTCACTTCCGAGCGCAGGTTGCTGTCGGATTTATCGTCATTTTGGGCAAAGCTGCCGACGCTGATAAAGGAGAAAAAAGTGGCGATGACGATCTTATACATAAATGCTTTTTTAAGTGAAAATCAGGCTTTTGACATTTTTACAAACACTTTACTCAAAGCGTTTGGCAATGCGCCAAGGCAAATCAGGATCAGGCCGGCCGTCACCAATGTGGAGGTATGTGCAAAAAATGCGCCTGAGGAAAGGATCGCCAGGATCAGGATCGTGGAAAACGGCAGGGAAAATGCCAGCAACAAAACCGCCAGTTCCAGGTCGAATGTTCTCTTTTCTTTGCTCAAACCTTTTGCATCTTCTTTTAAATTAAAAGCTGAAATGTGCGCCAGCGGCCAGAAACTCGCCGCACTCAGCGGGATCACAATCGCCAGCAGTACCATCGCATGCTCCTGAATGTTCAGCACGTAAATCATGCCCGCGCTGATGAGCATGGTAATGCCCGCCCGGAAGAACAATATACTAGCAACAATACGCTTCTTGCCTTCCTTGAGTTGCACGGCCAGACCGATAAACAAAAGCACAAGCGGCGTCATCATGGCGCTGGTTTTGTCGAAAAGGTCGGTTACGACGGAAGGAAGTGATTTGTAATTAATCCCAAGACTCAACAATATGATTGCCAGGAAGATCAGCACATTAATAGGCTCCTGGAACATGCTGGCAAAGAGGCTTTTCAGCTTACCGCCCATTTTGGTTTCCTTATCATCGCTGTTTTTCAAAAACATATTCATCGCCAGGATGTACAGCGAAATCAGCACGAAAAACTTGTTTCCGACATCCGCCAGCGCGGCAATCGCCAGGCTTTTTTCTCCCAAAAACTCAGCAATAAAAGGAAAGCAGGAGAGGCCGGGAGCAAGCGACGGGATCAGCATCATTAAGGTACGTCCGGTCGGGCTGTTTTTTTCTATACCAAACAAAGCAAAAGCCAGGGGCGCCGAAAAGAACATTAAAAAGTTGAAAACCAGCGTCACCAGCGGAATAATGATCATCGACGAGTCGATGTCGATTTTCATCAGGGAAATAAAAATCGTAGACGGCAGCGCCACCGACAAAATAATTTCCTTAATCCCGTTCGTCTGGTCTTTATTCTTGAATTTGCTTTTGAGTAATAACCCCAAAGCAATTAGTAATAGGAGTGTTATGGTTTTTTGAAGTGCGTCGCTCATGGCGGAAGTGGCGATTTATGGTCATTGATTGTCATTTGTAGTCATTCATTGTCATGTATTGTTTAAAAATTAATTCAAACAAAAACTGGCAAAAATGACCACACTGACTATCAATGACCTAATGACTACTAATGACTTTTGGCATCCGGAATGTTACGCCGTCAACGACCCGAGCGCCCCGACGAACGTTTTCATCTCGTCCATCGTCCCGAGGCTTACGCGGCACCAGGGTTTGTTTTGAATGTCGAAGGTACGGATGGATACACCCTTGGCGGCCAGCTTGGTAAGTAGCTCTTTGGCCGGCATAGCCACCGGGAAGATCACGAAATTGGTGTATGAAGGAATGTACTTGTAGCCCATTTTATCGAGGTTTTCGTACAAATACAGTTTCGCTTCGTGGTTTTTCTTGCGGGTATCGCCCTGGAAATCTTTGTCGTCCATGGCAGCAGATGCGGCAAAAATCGAAGTATAAGAGATACCCATACCGCCGCGGGTGATTTTATTGATGCTTTCGAGGTACGATGGCAGTGCGACCATGTAACCTACGCGGATACCGGCCATACCCATGATTTTGGAGAATGTGCGGGCCACGATCACGTTTTTCTTTTCTTGCAAAAGCGAGACCATGCTCTGCGTATCAGCGCCTACTGCAAGTTCAATGTATGCCTCATCTACAAATACAGGCACTTTTTCGGAAACACGTGAGCAGAAATCGAGCAGGTCCTGACCTTTGGTGATCGAACCGGTCGGGTTGTTTGGGTTACAAACGTACACCAGCTTGGTATCCTTATCGATAGCGGCTTCCATCGCTTTCAGGTCGTGTGACCAGTCGGCTGTACAAGGTACCGGCTTCCAGGTTGCGCCTACGGATTTGGCCACCTGCACCAGCGACATATAGCATGGGTCGG
This sequence comes from Dyadobacter luticola, assembly GCF_005860805.1. Lineage (GTDB taxonomy): Bacteria > Bacteroidota > Bacteroidia > Cytophagales > Spirosomataceae > Dyadobacter > Dyadobacter luticola. The sequence continues at coordinate 761,046 of NZ_VCEJ01000005.1, forward strand.
CAGAAACAATGTTTCCCTGGCCTTTCATGAATGTTACCAGCGCCACTTTTTCCAAAAGATCCGAAGAGCCCGGTCCCATAAAAATGTGGTCAGGGGTCACGCCTTCTTTTTTGGCAATTTTATCTATCAGGTCCGACATTTCTTTCCAGGCATAACGGTTTCCGTTTTTCACAGAATCCGCCACGGCTTTCTGTGCCGTCATCGGCGGGCCGTAAGGATTTTCGTTTGCATTCAGTTTTGCCAGAATTTTTGGTGCCTTGAAATCAGCCGGCAAAAAATGCTCTCTCACCATCGGACTGCGGTAAATGCGGTTCTCAGGATCAAGCGATAACGGTGTGTTCGCGAATGCGCCCATGCTCAGGTGCGGGGCCAAAGTCATTCCTCCGATTGCCATTAAACCGGATTTTAGCAAGTTGCGACGGTCCATTTTTTGATTCATTTTGCAGAAGTTTAATAAGATGTGACGATTGAAATAGTAAGTAGAAGTGATTGACAATTTACAAATAAACAAGCCAACCTGTATGCACGGTCAGCTTGTTTTTCAACTAGTTAGCTTGTACTTGTGAGAATCTCGTGAAGGCAATTCCTTTGTAAGATCCTGTCCAGGAAATCTTTGTGATCGACCCGGCTTTCGGTGCGGCGATGCCCAGCTCCGCCCAGGTTTTATCGATCGTGACCAAACCTTTTGCATCGGAAGTTACTTCGCCCAGCGTGCCGCCGGCGCGTAGGGTAATCTTGATAGCCACATTCGGTACCGGTATCGAATCAATGCCTTTGGTATGATCAAGAATGTTGGTCTTGTCGAGTTCCAGGAGTCTTGCCGACAATGTCAGCTTGGCAGCTGTGGCCGAGTAAGCAACCGTCGGCTCGCTCGCGATCGGCGCACCGAAAGGTGCACCTACAATATCCACCAGCACCGGCGCCACGTCGCGGTCGAGGAACGGATCTTCTTCTTTGCAGGAAGTGATGCCCAATGTTACCGCCAGCAGCAGGCAGGCCATCGGAAAAAGTGTTTTGATATTTTTCATCATCTCAGTTTCTTAAATGTTTTTGAACAAAAAGCTATTTCTCTGCCCACCACAATTTCGTTTTCATGTCATCATTGGCACCGTTCAATGCTTTGCCTGCATTTACTGAAGCCGCATTCAGCGAGTACTCGGAAGCCGGGTAGTTGAAGCGCGTCGGTAAAATTCCACCATTGTTAAGCACGGCGCGGGGATCAGGCGCAGGGAAAACCGGGAAGCCGGTGCGGCGCCACTCTGTCCAGGCCTCGATGCCTTGTCCAAACAAAGCAACCCACTTTTGTTCAAGCACTTTTTCACGGGATACCGCGCCCACCTTGGTCAGGAAATCAGCTGGTGGCGTGAGGCCGTACTGAGCAAAGGATGCATTGATCCCGGTTTCAAAATAGGTTTTGGCGCTGCCTGTAATTTCTCCGTCCAAGGCTGCTTCGGCCAGGATGAAATTCAGTTCGGAGAATGTCATGATTACTTCCGGCGCCTCAGCTTTGGTAAATGCGCTTCCGATGGTTGAGCTGGTAGCCAGGTAGCTCGTCGCGATCGCGTCGGGCAGTCCGTTTGGGTGGCCCTGGTATTTGCCGTCTTTGTTTGGATTGGCATAAACCGTGATCCGGGTGTCGCCCAGCGCATTCATTTTGTCAGCCAATGTGCTGCTGATGTTCCAGTCGGTACGTCCGTCTTGGAGCAAAATTTGGTTCCACTCATTATTGCTCGGAAGTACCGTCGTGCACTTCAAAGAAGCATTATCCGCATTGCTGGTAAAAATTGGAAACTTCGCTGCATCGGCCAAAATCTCAGCCATAATCGCTTTTGACTCGGCCGGTTTTTTGGCAGCCTGGCGGTTTGCCAGACGTAGCCGCAGTGAGTTCGCAAATTTCTTCCACTTCAAAATATCACCGGCATACAGGATATCCCCAGCCACCGCCGGTCCGCCGACCGTCAGTTTTTCGTTCGCCATTTTCAGGTCATTCAACATGCCGGCATAAACCACATCCATCGCGTCATATTTCGGCGTGTAAATCGGCGCTTCGGCAGTTCCCATGATGGCTTCCGTGTAAGGGATCGCGCCGTACATGTCCGTCAGCAGCGAAAAAACCCAGGTACGCATGACCAGCGCAACACCTTCATAATTCGCATTCGGCGTGGCGGATTCTGCATTGGTTTGCATGATGATCCGCTGGAAATTGAGCAGGCCATCATTGAAAAACCCTTTCCAGTTGTTGGACAAAAGCGCCGGGGAAACCGTGTAATCGTCGCCTTCGTTGCTGTAAATGTTGCGGGTTAAATGCTGCACATAGAGTTCCGCAGCGTCAATGTTGATTCTTTCAAAACGCGTCCTGTGGCCCCAGTAGCGGTCTATCGAAGCCTCGATGCCGGTTGGGAGGAGGTATTGCGGCCCGATCGCCGTAGGGCTGTTCGGACTCGTGTTCATGTCGTCGAAATCTTTGGTGCAGCTGCTCGCAGTAAGTATTCCCGCGAGGGCCGTCATCCAGATCGTTTTATGGGTCAATATTTTTTTCATTTCAAAAATCTTTAAAGTCCGTAACTGGATTGACTGGATCAGAATGAAAGCGACAGGTTCATACCTACACTGCGTGAGCTAGGCAGCTCGCCGTAACCAAAACCTTGTCCGTTTCCGCCTTTGGCATCAATTTCAGGATCGATGTGCGGCGTGTTTTTGAAGATCATCCAAACATTGCGTCCTACTACCGAAAGTTTAGCCGACTGGATTTTAACCTTTTTCAAAATGCCCGGAGAAAAGCTGTAACCCAGCGAAACCTCGCGCAGCTTCACATAACTTGCATCGAAAATCGCCGATTCATGGTAGTTACGCGGGTTGCTGTAACCGTATAACTGGTTAGCCGTCACGATAATGTCGTTTGGAACATACGATTTGCTTCCGTCTGCACCAGTCACTTCGCGCACCCCTTTTCCGATCACGCCTTCTTCGCGGCCTAATGCAGTTTCGGCGTACTGGCCAGTCCAGCGGGCAGTACCGGTACCTTCGTCGTAAATGTCACCGCCGATGCGGGCATCTACCAGGAAGCTCAGGGATATGCCTTTGTAGTTCAATGTGTTGAGTACACCACCGATCCAATCGGGCTGCACATTACCCAGCTTCTGGCCGGCCACGGTTACCGGCAAACCATTCGCGCCGTAAACAACTTGTCCGTCCGGAGACTTCTGGAAACCTACGCCGTAGAATGTTCCGTAAGATTGGCCGACGCGTGCTTCCGAAGACATACCTCTCTGAGTAGCAAGTGTATAGGTAGTCAGGCCTTCTGCCAGCTCTACTACTTTGTTGCGGTTGCGGGCATAATTGACCGAAACATCCCAGCTAAATCCGCCCGGCAGTTTCACCGGCGTGCCCGAAAGTGTTACCTCAACCCCCTTGTTGGTGATTTTTCCAGCATTCAAAATCCGGGTATTGTAGCCGCTGGCTTTGGAGATTTCAACCCCGAGTATCTGGTCTTTCGTAGTCTGGTCGTAGTATGTTACGTCCACCCCGATTTTTCCTTTGAAGAACCGCAGGTCAGCACCCAGTTCAAGACCAGTCGTAATCTCCGGTTTCAGCCCGCTGTTTGCGATTTGAATGTTCTCGGAAAACTTCGGTACCGCACCATTCCACGATCCACTCGCCAGGAATGTTTGCTGTAATTGATAAGGCGTAGCATCATTTCCAACCTGCGCATAACTTGCGCGGATTTTGCCAAAAGAGAATATACTTCCTTTAATGTCAAGCAGTTCTGTAACCACCGCACTCAGCGAAGCCGAAGGGTAGAAGTAAGAGCGGGCATTTGCCGGCAATGTGCTCGACCAGTCATTCCGCGCCGTCAGGTCCAGGAACAAGGCATCTTTCCACGAGAAATTGGCCGTTCCGAACAAGCTCTGCGTTTCGGATTTGGTAATGTTACTCTCGATGGTATTGGCGCTTGGTACCGAGTTTCCTGCGTTATACAGTCCGTCCACCACCAGCTCGCCTACATAGAAGTAGTTTCTTTTCGAATAATTTTTCCGCTGGATTCCGCCAAACTGCACATTCAAACCAAAATCAGGTGTAATGTTCTTATTGAATGTCAGCATGAAATCCGAGTTGGTTTCCTGGCTGCGCAGTACCTCTTCCGAGTAGCGGCCCGGGGTGCGTACACCATTGCGGACACGCAGGAAGTTGGAAACATTAATCCGCGTATCACTCCAAAAATCGGTTCCTGAGCGTACCAGCAAGGTCAGCGATGGGAGAATTTTGTAGGTCAATGCAATGTTGCCGAGCAGACGGTCTTTCTCATTCCCGGAAGGCAGGTTTTTTTGAGAAAAATACGGGTTGGTGAAGAAGGTATGCTGCCAGTTTGGTGGCTCCGTGTCGCCTGCGCGCTGGTTATGCACCGCCGTATAGCTTTCATAATCACGCAGCTGGTCCCACGAAACATGCCGGTGCGACCAGATAAATTCCTGCCCGCCGGTATAGCTCCGGTTGTCCGAGCCCGACTTAATGTACTCGCCGGATAATGTTACGCTGAGATTCTTCGTCAGGTTATATCCCGAGTTGATACGGAAGTTATTGCGGTGAAAATCATTGTAATACATAATCCCTTTCTGATCTACGCGGCTTAGTCCGAGGCGGAAAAAGCCTTTGTCATTCCCACCATTTAATGCTACGCTGTTGGTGATGGTGCGGCCGGTTTGCCAGTATTCGTCCCAGTTGTTAGGCTGGGGAGTCAGTGGTGCAACATCGTCACCAGTCCACCACTGTCTCACCATGCGTCCATCCATGGGCGCTCCCCAGCTTTCGTCGGTTCCCTCTGTACCAGCCAGCGGATATCTTGCGTCATACACGGCCCGGTACTGGGCAATTTCGGCAGGATCGGTAATGCTGCCGCTCCATCCGTCGTTGTACCAGGTGCGGTAACCGTTTCCACCGCCATACGTATTCTGGAAATTAGGCTTGATCCACGGACGCTCGAAAGTGATATTTGAATTGATATCCACCCCGAGTCCTTTGGTGCCCTGTCCATTTTTTGTTGTGATCAAAATAACTCCGTTTGCGGCGCGTGAACCGTATAATGCAGCTGCATTAGGCCCTTTCAGCACCGACATTTCTTTAATGTTGTCGGGGTTAACCTCTGAGATCCCGCCTCCGTAAGTCTTATTCGCGGTTTGCTCCATCGGCACACCGTCGATGACGATCAGCGGCTGGTTATTTCCCGAAACCGACGAAGAGCCACGGATCTGAATGGTAGAGCCGCTGCCCGGGCCACCGTTGGACTGTATCCTCACCCCAGCAATTTTACCGGACAATGCATTCGCCACATTCGTCGAGCGCGATTCTGTGAGGGCGCTTCCCTTCACTTCCTGTACCGTATACCCCAGTGCTTTTTTCTCCCGCTGGATACCAAATGCGGTTACCACCACTTCGGAAAGTTGCCGTGTATCGGCTTCCAGCTTAATGTCAAAATTTGTTTGGTTGCCGATGGGTAATTCTTTGATCAGAAAACCCACATAGGAAACCACGAGAATTCCGTCGCCCGGCACCGAAAAACTGAATTTTCCGTCTGCATCTGCGTTGGTACCCACATTGGTGCCTTTGTAAATGACAGATGCGCCCGCAAGTCCGAGACCATCTTCGGCCGCCGTGATCTTTCCGCTCAACTGCCTGACCTGGGCCAGCGCAAGCGGAGAGTAAAGGCACACCCATACTAATAAGAGTAGAACTTTACGCATGGAGAAATAGGGTTAAATTGAAGTTAGGTGAGTAGATAGTAAGCGGTAAACAAAGAAGAAGAGAGTGAAAAAGTTATGGCTGTGTGGTGTCCACACTGCCGTGCGCCGCACACACTTTCGCGTGGACAGAACAACACAGCCATAAGCTTGCAAAACTGCTTTTCCGGAAAGCAATACCCTCTTTAATCGAGGACAAACAAGAGTTGAATGTTGAGAGAGGCAACCAAATGCCCGACGTCAACAAGTTTTGCTTGTCCACGGAATTGAGAAACCAGTATTAAAAAAATTATATTGTGTCGAGTCGGTATACACCGGCAGGATTCGAAATTTTCCTGCGGATTCTTGTAGAATTCCTCTCGGCACTGTCAGATATATTCATGTGCGGCTCGAATATATCCTCGGTTTAGAAGTATGGTCATTCGTTTAACGACCTCTCAAATATACTGACAATGTGAAATAATGCAAGAGAATAAATTTAATTCTTGAAGTTTTTTGCAATAAAAATTGGTCTATATCTCTTAATGTAAAATATTATTGGAATAAATCGTTAAAAAGTTTTACTAATCTTCGTTTTTCAATTTCCTAGCTGGGTGGTAGATTAAATAGGCAGATTTTTATTTGTAAATGACTATTAAATAGGTATTTACATACGAATATGAACTGGAAATTTGTGGTCAGGAGGTTACTTGGAGGTTAAAATGCTGATTTGGAGAAGTGAGGCGGGTAAATACAAAAAAGAGGGCTGCTTGTAGACAGTCCTCTTTTTTGATAACGCAGAATAATTATATTTCCTCCAAATCGGCTAGTCGATGTAGCGTTTCAGGATTGGCTTGTATGAATCAACCCGGCGGTCTCTCAAAAAAGGCCAGGTAGTGCGATAATGATCCAGTTTTTGCAAATCCAATTCCTGCACGTGCGTCACTTCTTCTTCATGCGGCGCCAGGTACAAGAGCCTGCCATGCGGGTTAGATACAAATGATCCGCCCCAGAATTGCTGGTCAGCTTCCCGGCCGACGCGGTTTACAGAAACCACATACACGCCATTCGCCACCGCATGTCCGCGCTGGATTGTCTGCCAGGCACCATATTGTTCTTCATTCGTTTCGGGGTCTGTTTCATTGGTATCCCAGCCGATGGCGGTAGGGTAGAAAAGAATTTCCGCGCCCATTAAGCTGGTGATGCGGGCCGCTTCCGGGTACCACTGGTCCCAGCAGATCAACACCCCGATCTTCGCAAATTTGGTTTGGAAAACCCGGTAACCATCTTTGTCTTCCTGGCTAACCGGAGCATCGCCCGGCGAAGCGTCGCCCGGCGTGAAATAAAATTTCTCATAATATCCCGGATCATCGGGAATGTGCATTTTCCGGTATTTGCCCAGATAAGTGCCGTCGGCGTCGAGTACTGCGGTGGTATTATGGTAAAGCCCGTGTGCGCGTTTTTCAAAAAGTGAAGCAATGATCACGACGCCCAGTTCCTTGGCCAATACGCCCAAAGAGTCAGTTGAAGGACCAGGGATCGCCTCTGCGAGATTGAAATTCGCGTGGTCTTCCACATCGCAGAAATACAGGGATTTGAAAAGCTCCTGTAGGCAGACAATGTTGGCACCTTTTGCGGCTGCTTCCCGGATCTGGGTCACGGCTTTTTGAAAGTTGGCCTCCACATCGTCTGTGCAGCTCATTTGCACCAGGCCTATATTTACTTTTTTGGTCATGAATGGTCTTGTGAATGTTGAAAAATCAAAAATGGTAACACTATTTTGCCCCCGGCAGTTCTTTGATAGGGAAGTCAAAAGGGATCTCGTTCATACATTTAAAATGTTTTTTGGGGCAGGAGGGATACCCGATCTTCGAGCAGGGCCGACAGTCAAGTCCTTTTCTTTCAAGTATTTCAAAAGACGTTTTATAAGGATACATGCCAAATTCAGGAACCGTGTTTCCCCAGATCGAATACACTTTTTTCTTAAATGCCGCCGCCACGTGCATCAGCCCGGTGTCGTGCGTGAATACAATTTTCGATTTCTGAATCAGGCTGGCCGATTGGTTAAAATTATATTTCCCGCAGCTGTTATAGATGAATGTATCGCCCACTGCCGCCCGTATCGCCTCTCCGGCTTCCGCATCTTCCGGGCCGCCGAGTAAAATGATGGGGTAATCAATCTTGCGGCACAGTTCGATCATGCGGGGTACCGGCAATTTCTTGGTGCCATGCTGCCCACCGATCGCATACCCCACAAATGCCTTTCGATGTGTTTCCGGCAGCCAGTCGCTTTCCACATTGTCTTTATAAGGAATGAAATAATCCAGCCCTTTTTCATCATTCACCACATCCAAGGTTTTCAGCGTCGACATATACCGGTCCACAATGTGCAGATCAGGCATATAGTTAATCTTGAATTGCGTCAGCAGCCATTTTTGCGCATTCAATTTGGGAAAACTAAATGACGGCGCACCCAGCTGAAACTTGATTTTCAGCGTCCGGATGTTTCGGTGCAGATCGATGACGTAGTCAAACTTCTCGGCCTTTAAAGCGGGAATAATGTTCTTGTCGCCCTTTTCCAAAAGCCACACCTTATCGATGTAAGGATTGTCTTTCAGTAAAAACGCATTATTGGCTTTGGTAAAATAATGGATTTCAGCGTCAGGAAACTGGTTTTTGAGGCATCTGACCACCGGTGTTGTGAGCACAATGTCCCCGATGGAGGAGAACCGAAGTATCAGGAATTTGACCGGTTTATTCACTTTTTAGTTCCTCGCGTCGCTGGTAAGGTAAAAGGTTTTGCGGGCGCAGATGTTTCCAGCGCCTGTGGCTCCACAGCCAGTTATCGGGTTGTTTAATAATATCTTCTTCCAGGTATTCAATCTGGCTTTGCAGGATCTGGTTGGCAGGTTCCCTTTTTGGATTTTCCGTAATCAGCTTAAAATAAGCCTTGTAAAACCCACGCTGCATTTCATTTCGCAGGATCCCCATGTAAAGGACCGGTGCATTCAGCCTTCTTGCGATCAGCTCCACACCCCTGAAAACGCCGGTATCCTGGTTCAGGAAGCTGGTCCAGTAAGCCTTTTCCGGAACCGGCGACTGGTCATTGATCAGCACGAAAAGAAAAGGTTTGTCCCTGGGTTCCAGGGCCTTGGCCATCGCATCTTTCATCGGGATCATTTCGGTGCCAAACTTCGTACGCACTTTCCTGAACCAATCCTCGAAAATATCATTCGCCAGCTCGTGGTAAACGACCACAATTTGGTAGGATAATTTGGCAGAAGCAAACAAGTTGAGCATTTCCCAATTTCCAAGATGCCCTGAAACCACCACCAAGCTTTTTTGCTGCTGATAATAATGGTCAAGCAAATCCATTTCCAGGTCGAAACGGTTGAGCAAATCCTTTTTTGAAATCGACCTCAGCTTGATCGTTTCAAAAATAATGTCGGTGAAATTCTGGTAGTACTTTTGCGCGATCGATTGGATGGTTTCGTCGCTATAATAAGGAAAGCTGTTGTGCAGGTTTTCGAGGATCACTTTCCGGCGATAATGCCCGACGTCAAATATTAGAAAGCGGAAAATGTCAGAGATTTTATAAAGAATTTTCCACGAAAGCCTGGATATCGCTGTTAGAAAAAACAGTAAAAGGCGGGTGAAAAAAGTCTTCATTGCGTCCATTTCTTTGCCTTTAATTAGCAATTATGGAAAAGAAATAGTTCCGGCAAATGTCACTTTTAGTTGATCTGCTGCATCCGGAGGCACTTTCAGGAGAGTGTCTGTTCCGGTTTGAGGCAGGTGGGCCGCTTGTGTTTCCAGCGGCGGTGGCTCCAAAGCCAGTTGTGCGGCTGGTCTATGATGTTTTTTTCCAGGATCCGGATCTGCTTTTCCAGGATTTCGTTGTTCCTCACTTCTTTTGGCCTGTCGGTAATCGGGAAAATATCCACGTGATAGTAGCCTCTTTTATGGGCTATTTTACAAAAATCCGCATAGAGAACAGTCAGATTATACCGCCGTGCGATGGTTTCAACGCCTCTGAAAACACCGGTGTCCTGGTGCAGAAAGTTTGTCCAGAATGCTGTTTTCGGATTGGGCGACTGATCATTGGCCAGAACGACCACGTAAGGTTTGTCGCGTGGTTTTTGTAGTTCTTTAAAAATGTTGTCCATCGGCACCAGCACGGCGCCAAAGCGGGTCCGTAAGTCCAGAAACCACCGGTCCGACGCTTCGTTTTGAAGCGGCCGGTACACAACTATACATTCATGGGTAAAGCAGAGCGACGAAAAAAGATTCGCCAGCTCCCAGTTGCCGCGGTGGCCCATCAGGTAAATAATGTTGGTCTTGCTGCTGTAAAGCTCGTCCATGATACTAATATCCCCCTGCAGCCGCTCACGCACACATTCGGGGCTTGCCGTGCGGAATTTAATCGTCTCAATAATCAGATCCGTGAAATGCAGATAGAAACTTTTGGCGATGCAGTTGAGCTCTTCGTCGGTCTTTTCGGGGAAGCTATTTTTGAGATTTTCCCGGATCACTTTCTTCCGGTAGCCACCGACATAGAAGAGTGCCCAGCAGAGAAAATCCGAGAGGCGGAAGGCATTTTTCCAGGAAAGTAACGAAACCTGATTAATAAGAAGGAACAGTGCTTTTCGCAAAATGATTGGTGTCAGTGTGCCGGTACAATATTACGCAGATATTACCTACTTATTATATGGCCCTGAAATATTGGCATTTATGCTCATATTTGTTAGATTCACTCTCTTAAACCATACGCCTGTGCTGGAAGGAATATTTGATATCAAAAACGATCGCCGCCTGAGTATGTATCTGTACCGGGTCGGATTTGGCATGTGGCTGATGTATCTGGTGCTCGGAGCGCCTGCCTTGAAAGCGTATCACCACTATCGCCAGGATTGCGGTTTGCTGTCTTTCGTGCTGATGATTTTTGGGTTCAGTGCTTCTATGGTGTATGATTATGTTCACCACCACGAGCAGTTTGAAATGAAGAAAAAGTGGCTTTTTATCAGCTACGCAATCCTCGCCTGCATCATTTACTTTCTGGAATTCAAAGGTAATGCCAGGATTATCGATCTCAACTGGCTCCTGACCCTGCTTTAATCTGCCAGGCCGCTTGTCGTTTTCTCCCTTTGCATCATTTCGAGGATTTTTCTGTGCGTGAGATCAGGCAGCGCGGCTACTTTTCCGATGACGATAATAGCCGGAGAGGCCATTTCACTCACTTTTGAAAGCGGTACAATGTTGCTGATTTTGCCGGTAACGAGCTTCTGCTCTTCCAGGCTGCCGTTTTGAATGATCGAAATAGGCTCGTCGAGCTTGTTGAGGCCCGAGTACATGGCAACAATTTCTTCCAGTTTATGCAGGCCCATCAAAATCACGACGGTCGCCGTAGACTGAGCTGCCAGGTAAAGGTCTTTGGATAGGGAATGTTCTTTCGTTGTGCCGGTAATCACCCAAAAACTTTCACTTACACCCCTGGAAGTGAGCGGGATACCAGCAAGAGCCGGGACCGCATAGCTACTCGAAATACCAGGAATTACCTCAGACTCAATACCGTGCTCGGCAGCAAACAGGATTTCTTCATAGCCGCGGCCAAAAATAAATGAGTCGCCACCTTTCAGCCGGACTACTTCACCGTACTGATATGCCTTTTCTACGATCAGGTCATTGATTTCGTCCTGTCCGCAGCTTGTCTTACCGAATCGTTTTCCAACCAGGATTTTTTCGCAATCTGCCGGGCAGTAATCCAGCAGGGAGGGGTGCGCGAGGGAATCGTATAGTACAACCCGTGCTTTTTGCAAGGCCTTGATTCCTTTGAGGGTAATCAGGTCGGGATCGCCCGGGCCGGCACCTATTAATGTAAGTTTCATGATATTTAGCTTTTAGCCCTCAGCTGTCAGCGCTTACCTTTTTCATGAACCAGAAGGTTAAAAGTTAAGCGCTGACAGCTGAAAACTAACTGTCTTTTCCGAAAGAAAGCTCCTGCAAAACCGGCTCGCCGGTTTCCATCAACTGGGCTTCTCTGGTGTTACGAACAAAGTCGAGGAATTTGCCGGCGGTACCGATAAAGTACGTTGCAAATTCTTGGGTTGGTTCAAATTTATTGATACTGAATGCCAGTGACTTAAATGGTGTCTCCGCTTTTTCAGGTAAGGCAAATTCCGCAGGGGTTTCGTATTTGAAATCCTGGCCGAAATGCGTTTCGAAATCATTTACAATGCCGTACTGCGTGTTCGTGTTGACGTCTTTCGTCATCAGCAAACCCTTCGCACCGGTAATGAGCACATTGTAAGCGTGATAAATCGCATCCGCCCAAATGCCCGACTCGTAGTTTTCTTTGGCAAGATTCAGCTTTTCCTGTCCTTCTGTAATCGTAGTTGCAACCAAATCCACCAGCACACTCGCACATTCTCCCACCCCGATTTCAGTTTTGAAAAGCTCATCGTGGTCCCAGTCGCGGTAATCGTCGTCGGTCAATGTCGACAGATCGGCCAGCGGTTTCAGCAGCTGGAAGAAGTAATTTTTCGTCTGACGCAGATAATACTGGTTGTAATATTCGCCTTCGTAAGCATTGTTTGCATAGTCATCGAAAAGCACGCGCAATGTTTCAGGGCCGCGTTTGGTAGGCACTTTGATCACCTTATCGCCGATTAAGCCGATACCGTCACCGGAAAATCCGCCGCCCAGCAATACCTGCAATGCAGGCAATACCATCTTGCCGTTTTTGATCGAGCTGCCGTGGAAACCAATGTTGCAGGCATTGTGCTGTCCGCAACCATTCATGCAGCCGCTGATTTTTATTTTAATATCCTGATTATAAATCATTTCAGGATACTCGTCACGCATTACATCTTCCAGCACGCGGGTAATTCCGTAGCTGCTGGAAATCGCCAGGTTACAGGTATCTGTTCCCGGGCACGTGGTAATGTCCATCGTGCTGTCAAAGCCAGGAGCAACCAGGCCGAGTTTAGCCAGTTCGTGATAGATCGCCACCAGGTCTTCGCCTTTTACAAAACGCAGGATATAACCTTGGTTGACTGTCACGCGAATGTCATCAGCCGCATATTTACGCACGATGTCCGCCAGGCTGCGGGCAATGGTCGAATGCATATCGCCCAGCAAAACCCGAAGCTGTACCGCGTGCCAGCCTTTTTGTTTTTGTTCAAATGTATTGGTACGCAGCCATTTGGTGAAAGTATCCAGCTTTTCAGCTTCAATGCTTTCGGCCGCTATTTTCAAAATCTCCGCTTCACTTATAGAAGGGCGTGGAGCGTAGTTGATAGATTCAACTTCTTTCGTTCCAAACAAATCCTCAGGAATCGTGAAGACTTTGTTTTTCACCGCAACCCGCTGCTCTTCCACCCGCGCCAGCATTTCTTCCAGACCCAGGTCATTCAAAAGAAATTTCATACGCGCCTTATGACGGCGTACGCGCTCTCCGTAGCGGTCAAAAACGCGGAGCAAAGCTTCTATAAAGGGAATTACATCTTTCTCTTCAAGGAATTCAAAAGCAGTTTGAGCAGAAAAAGGCTGCGCGCCCAAGCCGCCACCGATCAGCACCTTATATCCTTTTACAGTTTCACCAGCTTCATTCACGCCCATTTTAGCGATCAAACCCACGTCGTGGATGAATGCCAGAGCCGAATCTTTTTCAGAAGAAGAAACCGCGATTTTGAATTTCCTTCCCATATCCTGATTGATCGGGTTACGAAGGAAATATTGGAAGATGGAATGTGTAAGAGGAGTTACATCAAAAGGTTCGTCCGGGTCTATACCCGCTACCGATGAAGCAGTTACGTTACGAATAGTATTTCCGCAAGCCTCTTTCAAGGTAATACCGGCATCTTCCAGGTCAGCCCAGAGCTGAGGAGAATCAGACAGTTTTACAAAGTGCAGCTGGATATCCTGGCGCGTAGTTGCGTGCAGGTTTCCGGTCGCAAATTTGTCCGAAGTATCGGCAATGCGGACAAGCTGGTCGGCAGTGACGCGTCCATACGGTAACTTGATACGGATCATTTGCACACCCGGCTGGCGCTGGCCGTACACGCCGCGTGTCAGACGAAACTTGCGGAATGCTTCCTCCGGTGTTTCGCCCGAGTTAAATGCACTGATTTTTTTATTTAAATCAATGATATCACGCTTCGCAACAGCGGATACTTTGTCAGAAATGATTATCTCGCTCATGGTATAATGGTATTCTATATTCTAATAGTCTATCTGTCGCCCTCTTTGTCACCCTGAGCGCAGTCGAAGGGTTATTCAATCATGCAGGCCCCAACTGTGACGTTAGAGGTCTCATCGATCAGGATTGCCGCGCCATTTGCACGGTTTTTCTGATAAGGATCGTATGCAATCGGGTTTGCCGTTCTTAAAATAATCCGGGCAACATCGTTCAATTTCAGGCTCTCTACCTCGTCCAGCTTCTCGTAAGAATTAATGTCGATCTGGTATTCAATGTCACGGACCGAGCAGCGTGACCTGGCAGTTCCATGCTGCAGTACATATTTGCTGCCGGGTTTCAAAGTCTTTCTATCGTCCATCCAGCACACCAAAGCTTCGATATCCTGGCTTACGATCGGGGAGTTGTTCAGCGAAACAATGCTGTCGCCCCGGCTGATATCGATATCGTCTTCAAGCAATATCGTTACCGATTGAAGAACAGAGGCTTCCTCTATTTCGTTTCCGCCAAATTCGATTTTGGCGATCTTTGATTCCTGCTCCGATGGCAAAATTTTGACCAGATCCCCTTTTTTGAAAGTCCCGCTCTGGACGCGACCCGCGTAGCCACGATAGTCATGCAGCTCCTCAGTTTGAGGACGGATCACATATTGCACTGCAAAGCGGCCGTCTTCCTGATTTTGATCTTTTAAAACATTAACAGTTTCTAAAACCGAAAGCAATGTTTCGCCGGTGTACCAGCTCATACTCTCCGATTTGTCTACAATGTTATCTCCGTTTAAAGCACTTACCGGGATGATGGTCAGGTCTTTAATGTTCAGTTTTTCAGCTAGTTCCGTGTAGTTTTTCGCTATTTCCAAAAACCGGTCTTCCGAATTTCCTACCAGGTCCATTTTATTGATCGCCATAATTACATGCGGGATACCCAGCATGGAAGCGATCAGCGAATGTCTGCGGGTTTGTTCCACCACGCCATGACGTGCATCCACCAGGATGATCGCCAGATCGGCGTTTGAAGCGCCGGTAACCATATTCCGGGTATACTGAATGTGGCCCGGAGCGTCAATGCTGATAAACTTGCGGTTCGGCGTCTGGAAATATTTGTAAGCCACATCAATCGTAATGCCCTGCTCACGTTCCGAGCGAAGACCGTCGGTCAATAATGCGAGGTCAATTTCGCCCGCATTACGGGTTTTACTGGCGCGCTCGATGGCTTCCATCTGATCGGCCAGGATATTTTTTGTATCGTAAAGCAAACGTCCGATCAGGGTACTTTTCCCGTCATCTACGGAGCCTGCTGTTATAAATCTTAGTAAATCCACCTTAACAACTTTAAATTATTGAATGAGCGAATGAGTGAATGAGTGAATGTGCTTTTGTCACCCTGAGCGCAGTCGAAGGGCCAGCGCCCAATCAAAAATAACCGCCTTTTTTCCTGTCTTCCATCGCTGCTTCCGTCTGCTGGTCGTCGATGCGGGTTTCACCTCTTTCGCTGATTCTTGAAATAGCGATTTCAGCGATTACCTCGTCGAGCGTTGCTGCATGGGATTCTACGGCAGCGGTACAGGTCATATCACCCACGGTACGGAAACGCACCTGGCGTCTAACGATTTGATCCTCAGGATCCGGCGCGATCACAGGCGTATTATTCAGCAATTTTCCATCTCTCAAAATCAGCTCCCTTTCATGCGCAAAATAGATCGAAGGCAATGCAATACCTTCTCTTTTCAGGTAAGCCCAAACATCCAGCTCAGTCCAGTTAGAAATCGGGAAAACGCGAACATTCTCACCTTTTTGAATGCGACCATTAAACAGGTTCCACAGTTCCGGACGCTGACGTTTCGGGTCCCACTGACCAAACTCGTCGCGGAAAGAGAAAATACGTTCTTTCGCACGTGCTTTTTCCTCGTCCCTGCGGGCACCGCCGATACAGGCGTCAAACTCAAATTCTTCAATTGTATCCAGCAAAGTGAAGGTTTGCAACCAGTTACGGCTTGCATTCTTGCCGGTTTGCTCTTTCAGTCCTTTTGCTTTGATGGTATCCTCCACATATCGCACCACCAGCTTCGCACCGATTTTTTCGGCCAGCTCGTCGCGGTACTCGATCGCCTCAATAAAGTTGTGGCCAGTATCTACGTGAACTAGCGGAAAAGGGATTTTTCCAGGTGCAAATGCCTTTTGAGCCAGATGCACGAGGGTGATGGAATCTTTCCCACCCGAAAACAAAAGCGCAGGTCTCTCAAACTGACCAGCCACTTCACGCATAATGTAAATGGCCTCCGCTTCGAGCTGGTCCAGATAATCCGGCGTGCTGCGATCGGTGGTTATGCCTGAGGCCTCTTTCACTGAAATTGACATATTGGATTGTTTTTCTTGCAAATATTGGGGTGCTTACTTGGCGTGTAAGCCACATTCTTTTTTAGATTCATCTTCCCACCACCAGCGACCGGCGCGGAAATCCTCGCCTTCCTGGATCGCGCGGGTACAAGGTGCGCAGCCAATGCTCACAAAGCCCCTGTCATGCAGGGGGTTATAAGGAATTCCCTGCGACTTCACATATTGTTTTACTTCTTCAAATCTCCATTTCAAAATCGGATGAAACTTCACCAACTGGTGCGCCTCGTCCCATTCCAGCTGCGGCATATCGTGACGGTTGCCCG
This sequence comes from Dyadobacter luticola, assembly GCF_005860805.1. Taxonomy (GTDB): domain Bacteria; phylum Bacteroidota; class Bacteroidia; order Cytophagales; family Spirosomataceae; genus Dyadobacter; species Dyadobacter luticola. The sequence goes on from NZ_VCEJ01000005.1 coordinate 777,613, forward strand.
ACTGCTCGGCGCGGATACCGGTCACCCATATCTTCGCACCTTTCAAAGCGCGATTCAATGGCTCCACTTTACGGATAAAGCAGCATTCCTTACGGTTTTCCACCGATTCGTAAAAGCTCAGCGGACCTTTGGTGCTCACCAGCTGCTCTGCGGCAGCGGTTTGCGGGTAATAAACTTTGATCTTCGTATCATACCGGTTATTGGTCTTTTGCAGCGTCATATAAGTCTCCGCAAAAAGCCGCCCAGTATCCAGTGTAAAAATCGAAATGTTCAGATTGTTTTTCAGGATCAGATCGCTGATCACCTGGTCTTCATAGCCAAGACTGGTTGAAAAAACGACTTCTCCCGGAAACAGGTCCGCCAGCACAGCCAGCGACTCAGCTTCGCTTTTGCCTTCGATAGCGGCATTTAAAGAGGAAATAATGGATTCGTTCATGGTGATTTTGCCTGCGCAATGCTTACTCTAATATATCACTTTTCACCGACACCTCCACCGCGTGGGTGAAGTCTTCGATCAAATCGTCAATGTCTTCCAGACCAACTGAAATGCGGATCAAACCGGGCGTAATGCCCAATGCTTTCTTTTCTTCCGGTTTTAGTTTGGCGTGGGTTGTTGTATTTGGATTTGTTACGATTGTTCTAGTATCTCCTAAATTGGAGGATAAAGAAGCAATTTCCAGCGCATCCATAAATGCAGCCACTCTTTCAAAACCGCCTTCCAGCTCAATCGTCACAATTGCACCACCGGCTGTCATTTGCTGTTTGGCCAACTCGTGCTGCGGGTGTGACGTAAGGAAGGGATATTTTACCTGCTTCACGTCCGGATGTTTTTCCAGCGTTTCGGCCAGTTTCAAGGCATTCGCGCAATGTTTCTCCATTCTTAATCCCAATGTTTCAAGACTCTTGCTCAAAACCCAGGCATTAAAAGGCGACATAGACGGGCCAGTCTGACGGCAGAAAAAGCGTAACTCTTTGATATACTCTTTTTTACCAACAACAATACCACCGAGCACGCGACCTTGTCCGTCCATGAATTTGGTAGCCGAATGTAAAACCAGGTCAGCCCCGAACTCAGCCGGATTTTGCAAAGCCGGAGAGGCAAAGCAGTTATCGACATTAAAAATCAGGTTATGCTTCTTGCAAAGCCGGCCTACCATCGCCAGATCCACCAGGTCCAAACCTGGATTAGAAGGTGTTTCGAGATAAACCATTTTAGAATTAGGCTGTACTGCCGCTTCCCAATCCGCTTCACTGGCGTCCGCGTCGAGATATGTATAAGTGATACCCCACTTGCTCAAAATCTGCGTAATCACCTGATGCGCAGAGCCGAACAAAGCGCGGCTCGCGATAATGTGGTCGCCGGATTTCAACAAGGCAGCCATACTTGCAAACACCGCCGCCATTCCAGTCGCCGTCGCAACCCCGTCCTCACAATCTTCGAGGTAACAAACCTTATCCACAAATTCCTGTACGGAAGGGTTGGAAAAACGGCTGTAAATGTTGCCCTCCTCGGTTTCTTCAAAAAGCGCTTTTCCCTGCTCGGCACTTTCAAAAGTGAAGCTGCTGGTCAGAAAAAGCGGCGTTGAATGCTCGCGATACTTGGTTTTCGGTGTCTGCGTACGAATCGCCCTGGTTTGTTTTTTCATTTCTAGCTTGGCTCTTAGCTGCTGGCTGTAAGCCTTTTATTTTTTATTAAACTCAAAATCGAATATTGCTCTTCCCGTTCCATGAAGCGAAAAGTGAATCGCTATAAACTGCTCAGCATCATATAAATAATCCGCAAGCTCACAATGATAACGATGGTGCCGACCATGATCATCATGGTTTTGATCGGTAGCCTTCTTGACAAATTGGCGGCGATAGGAGCGGAGACCATGCCTCCCAAAATCAATCCTAATACGACCTGCCAGTGTGAAAATCCAATGATGCTGATGAAGGTAACCGAGCTTGCCAGTGAGACGAAAAATTCGGCCAGGTTAACCGAACCGATCGTGTATTTCGGGTGACGTCCGCGGGCGATCAATGTAGACGTTACAATCGGTCCCCAGCCGCCGCCGCCAATCGAATCCAGCGTTCCGCCGGCCAATGCAAGCCAGCCAATCTGCCTGATCGGCCGTTTTTCGACTCGTTTCTTCAACGCTTTCTGAATGATAAGAATTCCCAGGATCAGCGTGTAAACCGCCACCATGGGCTTAATGATGTAAATATATTGCTCGAAGGACGAGAGCAGGTAAGCGCCGGCAATCGCGCCGAGCACGCCGGGGAACAAAATCTTCTTAAAAAGCTTGCTGTTTACATTCCCGAATTTCAGGTGCATATACCCTGAAACCCCGCTCGTAAAAATCTCCGAAGTATGCACACTGGCACTCACCGCAGAAGGAGGAACGCCCAATGTCAGTAGAAATGTTGATGCCGTAACCCCGTAAGCCATCCCCAGCGCCCCGTCGATCATTTGCGCGACAAACCCGCCGAGCACATAATAAAAGAAGTTTTCGTTCAGTTCGAGATCTTTCCAGAGCAGCGTCAGGCGATCGTAAGTGAAGAATGCGAAAATCAGGTGCCCGACAACCATCAAGGCGATCGCGGAGAAAATATTCACGGCTACTTCGGTGCGGGTTCTTTTGCGGGTGGTGGCTGCCCAGAGCTTTTGCTGGACCGTTTCCCAGGTAAGAGGCGTTTTTGTATTATTTCTGGAAACCGAATGTTCAGCAGCACTACGTTCAGATGCTGGCGCAATATTCTTAAAAACCACATCCGATTCCTCGGGCAGGTCCCTGAGATATACTACTTTACCTTTTTCCCGCGCCAATGCTGCCAAACGACGATCTTCCTCAGGATCACCGCTTGCAATGTACGCCACGTCCAGCGATTCCCAGTTAGCAGAATTGGTTTCAGATGAGGGTAAAAAGTCCGCCGCTTCCTTCAAAGTCTATGTAGTATACTAAAATTATAGAGTAATTCAGGGCAGCAAATTTAAGATCAAATTGTTAGTTTTCAAAGAATAAAAAAGGAAGTTAACCTCAATAACACCGCACTTCAAAAAGGGCCGCCGGAACATTTGCATGCGTGTTTTTGACCCTGATCTTCAAATGTTGTGTGGTAACTGGTTTATCGAAAACGATCGTCCGCCTAGTCTGATGGTTATCCGAAATGCTTCCTACGAGTTCATCATTACAGTTATAAACCCCGATTTCACTTGCGCAAAAGGGCATCACGGTTTCCGGATGTACATAAATGACATTTTCCATCGGGTGGTCAGAATCGGTATCAAAAACCAGTTCCAGCTTCGAGATCGTCACCGGCTCGTTCCACTTAATGTTCAGCTGCGGGTTTTTATCCTGCGGATCAGCGACCCAGGCATTGGGCGAGGAAACCGGTCTGTGAAAGCCATTTCGAATGTTTTCAGGTTCAAAAAGAGAGATTGGCTCGCTCAGTTTAAATGCAATGTTCCGTCCCTCTGGCCTGCGCTGCGGGCACCAGAATTCGAAGGTATCTACGCCTAGGTCTTCCGTCGGTTCCTGTTTTCCGTAATTGGAAACAGCCGGGTTTGTCGCATTAAATACTGTCAATAAACCAGTTACGCGCGTGTCGCTATATTGAATTTTGATATTTTCATTTTTCATAAAACAAACAAAAGCATAAGCTTCTTCCGCGAAACTTTCGGACCAGTCTAACTGAATTTCGTGCCTGCCTTTTGCCAGTTGATAAGATTTGCTTTCAAATGTTACGTCCGGCGTATGGTTGAAATGTCTGCTGCTTTTCCGCAGCTCAACGTGCAGCTCGGTATCTTCCAAAACCTCCACCAAAACTGTCATCGCAGGCACTTTGCCTTTGACCGGCAGCATTTGCGCCACGGAATGTGAGATTACCGACCAATGTTCCGAGCCAGATAGTTCTCTCAATTTCAATTTGGAAGTGGCATCAATTGAAACTGCTTTCTCAACTAAATTTTTAGAATCAGAAATGTGGGTCTGCGGCAAATATTGCCCTGCACGCCAGAGTTCCAATTGTAATTCTTTCAAGTGTTGCTGCCCAACTCCCCGTGGCGAGCAGTTATATTTTTTCGCAATCGCAGCTGCCATCGCCACCGCCTGGCCGCCCACCGCGCTCGTGGCCATCACTCTTGTTGAAGCAAATGCCACGTGGGTAGCACTAATAATTCTTCCGGCAATAAAAAGATTGTTGATGTTCCGGCTGTAATAACAGCGGTAGGGAATGCTGTAAACCCCCTTGCTATGCCACTGATTACAACCTGATTGATCGCTGTAAACGCCATCGGCGGGATGCAGATCCAGGCTCCACCCACCGAAACCCACGGTGTCTTCAAATGGTTTTTGCTCGACGATATCTTGTTGCTTCAAAAGGTAATCTCCCTCAAAACGCCGGCTTTCCCGCTTGCCAGGTATCGTACCTACCCATTCCAATGTTAAATTCTCAGAATCCGGAAATTCACCTGAATTTTTAATGTAATTCCAAGCGCCATAAACGACCTTCCATAATTCCCACTTGATTTTCTCGGTATCATGCACCGTATCCAGCCGCCCGCCATATTCCAGCCACCAAAGCCGGCAGCCAAAGTCCTTCGGGTTAAATGTTTTATAGCGCGGGATTTCCTTAATGTCCTGCAAAGCATAAGAAGGCGGAACAAATTTCACAGGCCGACCTATATCCTTGGAATAGAAATACATAGAATGTCCCAGCAGCTCACCATAAGCCTTGTCCGGCGCAAATTTTTCACCAAACTCATCCGCCGATTCCGCACCCATCCTGAAAGCCGCACCCGCCAGAAAACCGACAATGCCATCCCCGGAAGCATCACAAAATAGTGGCGCAGAAACGGAGTATTTGGTACTATTCTGACTGCAAAATGCATGTACCGCCGTGATGGATTCCGTCTCCGTATTTTTATCCAGATCATACACCGCCGTGTTCAAAAGCAGCGTAATGTTCTTTTCCTCGACCACTTTTTCCAGCAAAACCGTATCAAAAATCAGCGGGTTACCATCAGGGTTCCGGTAAATATTTTCGAGCATAATCTCGTCGATCACGCCACCTTCGCGTGCCCAGCGGTTGTTGTTGCCCATGTGGGAGGTCGCGCCCAAAATCCAGAGCCGCACCTCGCTCGAACAATTTCCGCCCAGCACCGGCCTGTCCTGGATCAATGTCACTTGCATACCCGCCCTCGCTGCCGTAATCGCCGCGCAGGCGCCCGTCAATCCTCCCCCCACAATCACAAGGTCGGCTGCTGACGCGATGGTTTTTGGTGTTCTTTTTGCTGATGCTTCTTCTCGTATCATATTGTCAGGTTTTTTATCTTCCTGGTTTTCAGGCTAGTGTGCTTATTATTCCAGTGCAAATTCGGCTTCCATCGTCAAAAAGCCTGTTGGTTTATAAATAGATATCTGTGTTTTTCCAGCGAACCCGCGGATCGGAATGCTTGCCTCTCTACTCTCGCCGGGGTTGAGCTCGGGGATCGTAACCTGGGTTCCGGCCGCTTTGATGTAATAGTTGCTAAGTTTTCGTGTGGGAAAATCAGGCCGGGCTGTGACTTTGATAATCAATGTATTCATGCCTTGCGCGCCCGGTTCGTACTTCACTTTTTCAATGGTCAGCGGAGATAATTCTTCCTGGTGCACCTTGTAAGCGACCCGCGGCGACCTGTCCGGCCCGACGATGCCCCAGGGGCGGAAACCATTGATATTGGTACCAAACAATTTGCTGCGGTAATCATTGTAAGTCCACCAAGAAGTACCCGCCACAAAAGGCCTTTTGCGGACCTCGGCCATCACTTCCCGGATATGCTGCGCCTGGTAAGCTTCCCCGCGCGAACCGTCGGAACGCGTGCCCCACTCGCTGATAAAAACCGGTTTGTCGGGATATAATTTGTGAATGTGGTCCAGCGATTTAGCATGGCCGCCGTAAGTGTTAGTTGACACAAAGTCAACATATTGGCTCGCTTCATCCTCGGCTTTGGCAGGCAGCGCATTAAGCCGCATACTGGCAAATGTATAAAGGCGGGTAGGGTCAACTTCCCGCGCAAATGCGATCATATCCTTGGTCCAGCGCTGCCCTGCTGGCTGCTCGGAAGGGTACTCATTCCCAACAGAATACGCGATCACACTCGGGTGGTTCCAATCACGCTCGGCCATTTCCCGGAACTGCGATTTGAATTTGGTGCGCATGGAATCATTGTCCATCTGCTTTTGCGTAAGCTGCCAGTTACCAGCCTCGGTAATGATGAGCATGCCATATTGGTCGGCCAGATCGTAAAAATATTCGCCTGGTGTGTAATGTGTCAGCCGCTGAAATTCCATCCCGGCCTCTTTCATGAGGCGAAAATCCTTCTCAACCAGCCAATCCGGTTCCAGCGAACCTAGCCCCGGATAATCCAGCACCCGGTTGCCGCCACCCACTTTCAAAGGTTTTCCATTCAACAAAATCTGCGCATCCCGGATTTCTATTTTTCTTATTCCGAAACGCGCCGAAACAGTATCTGAGCCGACAGTCGCTTTCAACTCATATAAATTCGGCTGGTCAAGGTCCCACAACTTTACCTGCGCTGAGGTCAATGTTGCTTCGGCTTCCAGCAAGGCAATTTGCCCGGCAGGAATGTTGCCCGATTTTACTTTCCATTTTAATGTTAAAGGCTTTTTATCCTGCGAAATTGAAAACGCAACTTTCGGCGTGACAGCATTTGCAGAAGTGTTTTTTACCCTGATTTTGGCAGTAACATTCGCATTGCCTTTTGCCAGATCCGGCACGCTCTCAATCTTAACATTCTCAGCATAAACCTCCGGCTCGACCGTCAGATAAACTGGCCTAATCAGCCCGCCATAGTTCACCCAGCCCACAAACGAGTTATCCGGATCGCCATTATCTTTCACAGCCGGGATCGTCGTCGTTTTCCAGGTATCATTGTTGACCGCCACCACCAGCTCATTCGCCCCGTCTTTCAACTGCGCCGTCACATCAAAGCTGAAAGGCGTATACCCCCCTTCATGCTCCCCAACTTTCTGCCCGTTCAACCATACATAAGTCTTATAATAAGCCGCATCAAAATGCAGGATCACGCGCTTCCCGGTCGTAGGCTTCCAGGAAAAAGGCTTGCGGTACCAGGCAGTACCCGTAAAAAATTCGTATCGCTTGTCCGCCGAAAAACAATGCGGCACCGTCACCTTATCCTGCCGCGAAGTCTTCGCCGCATCCTGAATATACCATTGATTCGCAATCCCCTGCTCGGCCGGATCAAGCACAAACCACCAGTCGCCGTTAAGTGAAATCGCACCCGGGTCTTTGATGTGGTATTGGGCGTGGGTTTTAAAAACAAAAAAAATGAAGGCTAACAGAAGCAAATGTTTCAAGTGGGTTTGCATGACAGGGTTTTAAATCTGATGGTTTTCTAAAATGGTAGGGTTGATCTGGACTTTCCGCGCAGCTGAAAACGGAATTAGCGAAGCCAGCAGCACGACCGTAGCGACTCCCGCCGTAATTCCAGCGCCAGACGTAGTCATTGCACTCAATATATATAGCATCACCGCCGTGAAAAGCAGCGCACCAGCTATGACCTGTAAGCCAAAGCGGTTTTGCCGTTTAATCTCAACAGCCTCTTCTTCATTAATTTCCAGCGCGTCGATCCGCTTTTGCTCTTTTGTATCGAGATAAGTCAGGTACTCAGCAGCGACAATATCTTTGGATCTAGCCCAAAGCTCATAGGCAAGTAAAAGCAGCAGCGGAAGCCCGACGCCGACGATGGTTTCCATGCCGCGGGACAGTTTGAAATCCAGCAGGAGGGGAGCCAGTATTTTGAAAAACAGATTAACAGTCAGCCCGATACCCGTCACCCACAATGTCACTTTACTATTTAATCTTTTAGAAAACAAAGCCCAGAGCGGAGGTGCCAGCAGCGGCCCGCCGGAAATGGCTGAAATACTTAAAACGACCTCAACAATCCCTCCCGCAGCCGGTACGAGCAATGCAATCCCGATCATTCCCAATCCAAAAAACCAGGAAGAACCCCGCGCCACGCGGATCAACTGCTTGTCTGAGGCTTTGGGGTTAACCATCCCTTTATAGATATCATTGGTAAAAACTGCCGAAACAACATTCAAAGCCGTATTCGCGCTCGCCGAAGTGGAGAAGTACATTCCCGTCAGCATTAAGCCGAGCAAGCCCGGTGGCAGCACCAGTTTGCAGATCATGAGGTAGGCGTTTTCGGTATCCAGACCAGTTAATGCAGGGTTAATCGCCTTGTAAATCATCGGCGGGAACATCCAGATCACCGGGCTGATCAGGTATAGTCCGGCGAAGAGAAATGCCACTTTCTTGGCAGATTTTTCACTGTCAACACTGGTGTATCGCTGCACCATCGTCCAGTTTCCGCCAATGTAACATATATGATAAATGACGAAAGCAGCGACAAAACCGATGGTATATTCGCCATTTAAAAGATTGAAAAAATCATCCGGCACCGCTTTGCTAAACCCTTCAAAACCACCGACTTTATCAAATGATAGCGGCAGCAAAATGAACACCGCCGCCGACAAAACCACAAATTGCAGAATGTCCGTCACCATCACTGCCCACAACCCGCCGACCGCCGTGTAAGCAATCATAAAAAGCCCCAAACCAATCGTACAAGGCACCAGAGGCAAATCCAGCGAAGCACTGACCAGCTTCGCGACCGGGTAGAGCACCGAGCCTTTGATAAAAACCGAAACCAATGTAAAAATGAAAATGTAAGTCTTCTGAACATTCAGCCCGAGCCGCTCGCGAATGAATTCCGCCGCCGTGAGCGCACCCGTTCTTTTCCAGCGCGGCGCCAGATAAAGTGCCGTCACCAGCGCGCCAATGCACATCGTCCACTGAATGGTGATTGCCACCCAGCCATGTTTATAAGCGATTGATCCCCAGGCCACAAAAGTCCCCGCGGAGAAAAAACTCATAAAAAGCGACAGCCCCCCGATAAACCAGGGGACCGCCTCTCCTCCGGCAAAAAAAGATTTTAAATTCCTTCCCGTCCGAGCAAAAAGAAGGCCGATGCCGAGGACGAAGGCGGAAAAGACGAGGATTACTATGGTATCAATCGTATTATTCATTTGTTGTTTTTTAATGCTTTTTTGATGTAGTCATTCTAGGTTTTTGTTCCGTCGTCTATCGCATTCCCTTTTAATGTCGTCATGCTGAGCGGAGTCGAAGCACGCTGCTCCTTGGCACAATGAAAAGGGCGATGTGCCGAGCCAGTAGCGTGCTTCGACTCCGCTCAGCATGACCAAATCAAAAACTAACTTCCAATGCCCTAATGCCAAATGCAGGAATGCTAATCCGCTCAATGTTAGCATTCTGCATATTTTCCAGCCACTTCAAAGCCACTATCTTCTTCGCATCCCCCATCTTACTCTCATCTAGTTTCAAACTAAAATCAACAGCCGCCGCGCCACTATTCATCAGCACCACATAAACACTATTCTTAGAAACCGACTTGGCAGTAACCACATCTACCGCCGCCTTATCCGGCACCGCAAACCCTTCCAGGATCACCAACTTCGCCTGATCCCCATAAACATTGCCCGGTGCGAAACCGTAAGTCTGATGCGGCCCGACTTTGGGCGTGACGAAGCCTCTCGGAAACCCAATTTTCCCACCCGAGCGTAATGCTGCCTCCGACAACAGATAATCCGTAATCCAGCCAATCTGCCACCAGGCGTGGTGCGGGTAGGGGCCGGCGCCGCGGTTCATCGCGTTCCAGTAGTAGGAAGCCACGCTCGTTTTGCTGTCCACAAAAGCATCCCGGCCGATCGCCGCCGAGCGCGCCATATCGGCAAAAATTTGCTCTCCGGTCAGTTGATACATTCGGATAAATAATCCTGCATGACTCGCAAGCTGGATCGGTCCCTGACGTGTGGCCGAGCCGAAAATGCCACCATGCTCGAAGCTGAGGCCACTTTGACTGATCTCCCAATCTTCGTGGGCTGTGCCGTTTACATTTTTAGGTTTGTGGCTGGCGATGGGATGCGTGTACACAGAGGCAGTGTAAATTTTGGCGCAGATCACCGCCGCGTCCTGGTATTTTTTGTTTTTGGTCAAATCAAATAAATCCAGCAAAGCTTGCGCTGACTGCCCGGTAGCAAAATCCGGCGCATATCTCGCGTCACCGCAAACCCCTAAAAAGGCGCCTGTTTCGACGGCATTTTTGATAAACCATTCCGCCCCTTTTTTCGCGGCTTTCAGGTATTTTTCATCCTTTAAAATTCGGTAAGCGACGATCATCCCATAAAATGTGGGCCGCAAATCTTTGATATCCTTAAATAATTCCTGCTCCGTTTTGCGGTCGTAAGCCACCGCCCAGCTACCGTCCGCATTCTGCCATTTCAGCAATTTATCAGCGCCAAGTCTCAATCTCTCTTTCAATTCCGTATTCTCCGGCTCGAAAAGCAGCATATTGCCGATATCCAGCGTGATATAGTAAGTCAGTGCGATAGGCTCCACAACCTCGCCCCATTCTTCGACAAACTTTTTGCTCTTCGCCAGGTAATACTGCCCCTCAATCGCCCCCTCAAAAAATCCTTGATTCGTTTCCTGCTGCACCAGCTTGAAATTTAATGCGGGCGGCAGCACTTTTTCTTTCAGTTCCGGATCATTCGTAGCATTCGCCAGCATCCACATCGCGCCATAATCGGCATTTTTCATCGCATCCTTATTCGAGCCAACCACCCCGCCGAGATACGATTGCGCACCGATTTGCTTGCCCTCATATTCCTCAATGTTCCAAAGCGAAGTTTTCGGATCGGTGAGGTAATGATGCATTTTTTCAATGCGGTCGGTCAGCGATTGTTTGCTCTGTCGCAGACTTAATGTTTCGTGAAATGTGTAAATATCATTGGCCGCATGTTTAATCGCCTGGAACCAGTCGCCTGCGATGAGGCTGTATCGAAATGAGTAACTGAGCTCGGTGCCCACATTCATTTCGGATTGATATTCGCCCAAAACCGGGTAGTATAAGGTCGGCGAAAGCTGCGCCTTGCGGTTCATGTGAGAGAGGCCCAGGTGCCAGTCAATTTGCGTGTTTTTGTCTTTCGCCCAGGGGTCGCGGGCGAGTCCGGGCTCGGGGATTACGGAAAGTGTAACGCCGCTTTTCGTAGAAATAAGCGGACTTAATGTTGTCGCGCAGCGCTCGCGGTACACCACAGGCCGGTCGGGAATCCCGTGACCGTAAGCATAAGCCAGCGCAAAATTTTGCTGCATATAATTCCCCTGAAAATAGCCCGGCACCGAAGTCCAGGACATTTGATTGACAGGAACCGACGCCAGGGTAGGGGTAGCCAGCGAAAAGTAACCTTTCTTTTTGGGGATAATGTGCAGGGTTACCTGAATGTCGTCCGGGAATTTCGGGTCGAGTTTCCATTCCGCTTTGAACGTCGCAACTTCTGTCTCTTTGCTGAATGTCAGTTGCTTATTATTGATTTTTAAATCATTTGGTAAAAAATGAAAAGCAGTCCCAGCCTTGTTCAGCGAAACGTCGGTTGTGCTCTCCTTCCACTGTTGTTCCTGATAATGATAGTTGTCCTCGGGAAACTTTCCTCCGGTGATTTTTTCAAACGTTTCTTTGGGTTCGGTAGAGGGTTTTGTTTCGGAAAAAAGCAAAGTATACTCGCCTGAGGGAGTCAGTCCCTCGACCCATTTCCTATCTTTTTTAACCAAAATCTTTGCAATGCTGAAATTGCCTTTGTCCTCACTAAAATGAACTGCAATGTGTTCATTAGCCAGGCTAGCGGCGTATTTTTTCTGACCAAAAACATTAAATGCTGCGAAAAAACCCAATAAAACTGCAAAATATACTTTCATTGTCTGTTCGTTTCTCTGATAAAATCCCTGATTCCGTCGCTGGCAAAAGTCTCGGTGCCGCCTTTTTCATTGGTGTAAATCAAATACACGTCGAGGTCGTTTCTTTTTTTAATAAAAGCCTTTGTTGCCTCCAAGCCCATCACAAAAAATGCCGTATCATAGCCGTCGGCAGTGATGGCATCTTTGGCAAAAACCGTCACGCTCAGTAGCGAAGTTTGCTCCATCGAGCCGGTCTTGGGATTGATTAAATGATTGAAAACCTGACCGTTTCTGATGAAATGATTGTGGTAATTTCCGGCAGTCGTCATCGCCCGGTTTTCGAGCCGCGCCGTGGCAAACATGGCCCCGCGATGCAGCGGATCTTCAATGCTGGCGATCCAGGATTTGCCTTCTTCTTTCATGCCCCGACTCAAAACTTCGCCGCCGATTTCGACCATAAAGCGGTCTATGTGTTGTTTCTGCAAAAACGCCCCGATCACATCCACCGAATACCCTTGCGCAATCCCATTGAAATCCAGTCTGACATTGTTTTTCAATTTTTGAACCGACAAAGAATCAAACTGAATGTGCTGAAAACCAACCAGGTTTAGTAGCGAATCAACATTCACATTCTGCGGGTCAGAAATCCGTTTCGCACCAAAACCATAAGCCTCCGCCAGCGGCATAATCGTAGGATCAAAAGCCCCGTTTGTAGCCTGATATACTTCCTGTGATTTTTTTAAAACCGGATAAAAATAGGGCGATTGGAATGTCAGGGAGCTATTTCTGTTGAATTTTACCAACTCCGAATCATTACGGTAAAGTGATAAGCTCTTGTCAAAATCAGCCAAAATTGAATCGATTTCTGTTTTAAAATTCCTGCCTTTTTCATCATAATATTTGGCGTTGTAAGTAGTTCCCTGCGCGGATCCGGTAATGAAAGTGAGCGGTGATTGAAGTGAAGTGGTCGCCTTTCCGTCCGCTAAAGCAGACGGGAAACGACCGGGCTCGTATCCTCGCCACGCCGCACTCGGTAATTTCCCGTCTACTTTAGTTGACGGAAAGGGACCACTCTGATCGGGCTTACCAAGATTGGACTGACCCGAGATTGGTGAGCCAGCAACCAGTAAAACAAAAAAAGAAATCAAAGCGAGATATTTCATTCCGGTTGCGGAGCGAGCGTTTCCCCTTTCAAAATAGCAGTCAATTCAGGTAGATGATCCGTATAAACCCCTCTCGGCGAGGTTTTGTATTTGTTAGCCAGCGCCGCTGCAAATCCTACGACTTCGCCCATCATGCCGCAGGTACGCATTACCCGTGTACTCCCGAAAGCCACGTGCGTCGTACTGATATTACGACCTGCCATAAACAGATTTTGAATGTTTTTGGAATAAAGACAGCGGTAGGGAATGGTATAAGGCGCGACTTTAATGTGCTTCGTGCCGGCGAAAAACTCCTGGCCTTCAAAGTATTTGCTGTTTTTAGGATCGGGAAAATGCAGGTCGATCGTCCACGTGGCAGTTACCGAGCCGTCGGGATAAAGCTTGCCTTCCTGAATATCCATCTGGTTGAGAATGTGGTCGCCGATGATGCGGCGCGATTCACGCTTTCCGCCGATGTAGGCCACCCAGGCCAGCTCTTTCTTGGCGTATTTGGCCGGTTTGTTCTTTTTCAGGTACGACCAATTTCCGTAGATCGCCCGCAGGTTATGGTCGCGGATTTTCTCGGCTTCGGTGATGGTGTTGAAATTACCAAAACCGGTTTCCCACTGCCAGTCAGCCTTCGCTTCGTCAATGTGGTATTCATCCGAAAATTGCATCGCCCAGGGCGTTTCGGGGAAAGATGAAACCGTGTCGCGGTCAAGCGAAGCCCATAAATTAGAGGTACCCAAGGTGAAATCATCGGCTTTTTCTGCCGCCAGCGACTCGCCGGTTTCAGCCTTGCTTTCGCGGCCCATTCTGAACTCCGCGCCAGCGAGGTAACCAAGCGTCCCGTCGCCAGTGCAATCCGAAAAGAAGGAGCCCGAAAAGCGGGTTTCCTGGTTGGTCGCAATGTCGCGACCAACTACTGCAGTGATGATATCACTCTCTTTTTCAACTTTATTAACGAAGGTGTTCAGGAATAGTGAAATGTTCGGTTCAGCTTTCACGACCGCGATTTTGCGTGCGTCGCCATATTCTTTGGCATCGGCATTTCCGTTTCCGGGGTCGCCATTATCCATTTCGCGCACGATGCGGCCGAGTTTTGGATAGTAATTTTTGTCAGTATCGCCCATCAGATGCACCCGGATTTCGGAGCTATTATTGCCACCCAAAACCGGTCTGTCCTGGATCAACGCTACTTTTAATCCTTGTCTGGCAGCCGAAATCGCCGCGCAGGTACCTGCCACGCCGCCACCGACTACGACCATATCAAATCTTCCGGCATCGACTGGTTTTTCGGTCAGGTTCAGCAATTTTCTACGAAATGCACCCAATGCTTCCAGCTCATTCGGCGGGGTAAATTTCAAATCATCCGTAAACAAAATCGCATCACACCGACCATTGAAACCGGTTAAATCCTTCATCGAAAGTTTGGCCTGCGTACCTCTAATGTTCACCTCGCCGCCATCATACCACTTCCACACATCCGATCCGCTCGACCCAAAAACCTGGTTAACCTTCTGTCCATCAATGCTGATCTCAAATTTTCCCGGACCTTTCGGAAACGGCGCCCAATCTTTCGTCCGCACCCACATTTTGTATTTGCCGGTTTTGGGAAATTTCACAGTCGTAGCCGCATCCTTCACCGGCCGCCCCATGCCATGTGCCATGATGTACGACGAGCCCATCACAACAAACGATTGCTGGTCAATCACCCAGCCACCTTTTTCTGTGAAGGATTCTGTTTCGACGAAGACGTGGTTCTGGGCCCCGGCGCAAAGCGCAAGGAGCGAAAGTATAGCAATTAAAATTGGCTTGGCGCGGCTGCCGACTGCCGCTGGACCGTTTACTCCGGCGACCTCGTCGTTTACCGTTGGCTTAAGCCAACGGTAATAGAACCGAACTTTCAACTCCTTTGACTCGGGCTTTAGCCCGGAGGCTTGGGAAAGAAATTTTGGGTAATTTTCAGAAATATTTTTCATTAGTTCTTGGTCAATATTTGTTTGATAAGTGATGCCTGTTCTTCGTTTGATTTTTCAAGACTGGCCTTCAGGTTGCCTTTCAATGAGTCCGTGACTTGAATGCTTTGCGCCTTTTTTAAAATCGCAATTTGTAGTGCGTAGGATGATTTTTGGTAAACTTCCCACATCCAGGCCTGTCTTTTTGATGTTGATAAAAAGTCGCTGCTAAGCCTCTGCAAGGTGTTTTTGGCGATGAAAATGTTCTTTCCGCCAATTACTTTTTCAATGTCGGCTTCATAGTCCCGCTGCACATTCCCTTTGGTATCCATCACTTTTTCCATCGCCCAGTATTGATAATTGTAATTTCCACTACTAAGGAAGCTGTGCAACAGCGCTGGACTGTTGTAGCTTTCAATGATCTTTTTCATCTCAGGTACGGCCTTCCCGTAAGCGATTTTCCACAACGTGAAACACGTGTAAACCGCCCCGTCGATCACCTGGTTTTTAATGGTTTTCAATGTGGCGCCTGATTTCGCATCCACCGAATCGGAAAGATTTTCGGTGCCTTTTACAATCAAGTCTTCCATTTGCAGGTCAGCGAAAATCGAGTTGGGCTGCGCCAGAATGTCCTGCAACTTTTCGTAGTCCTCCGGCTTGAATTCGTCGTGGTCTATTTTGGTTAAAATCTTTCCTTTTGGCAGATCATACCGCACATAATTTCCCAGCAAATCCCAGTAAAAATTGACATGCACCGGCTTGCATTCGCCTGTGTAGCAGACTGGTGTGAAAATGTTCCGGAAAAAGTATTGCGGCTTGCCCGAGTCATCCAGCGCGAGTTTTAATGTGTAGGTCAATGTGTCATTTTCCACGATCTGGAATTCACGCACCTTATCGGCCCCCCGCGAGGGAGAGCCGATGAGGAGCATGAAAACCGTGGTAAGGAACATTCGCATTACTTCCAATCCGGGTTTTGTTCCAGTTTGAGATTCGCGTTGATTTCGTCTTGCGGAATTGGGAAGTAGCGGTTTTTGGCGCTCACATTCCTTACCGGGTATACGCTGTTCACTGCTTTCGGTATAACCGTCAGGAATTTGTTCGTGCGGGTGAGGTCATACCAGCGGTCGCCTTCTGCGAAGAATTCCCAGGCGCGTTCCTGCAAAACAGCCTCGATAAAAGCATCTTTGGTCAATCCGGTTTTGAGATCGGCCAGCCCTGCGCGTTTTCTGATTGCATTTACAAAAGCATAAGCATCCGCGGTGGGCCCGTTCAGGCGTCCCTCCGCTTCGGCAGCGATGAGGTATACATCTGCCATGCGCAGGATCGGAATGTTAGGGATCAAACCGATTGTCGAAATCGGGTCCTGGTATTTTTTGATCAAAACACCTTCCGTCGTGATTGGTGTAATGCTGCGTTGCGGCACTACTTTGCCTGTTTTATCAATGTAATTGGTGTCGAGCAGGCCCCGGCGTGCATCTTTTGGATCGAAAGAATTAAAGAATGACTGATATGCAAACATCGACCCGTAGGAAGTTTTTGCATAAGCCGGACCGGCGCTTCCCGCGGGACCACAAAGACCGACCAGCTGGTGACCGAGACCAGGGGACACCGGATCAGCCTCGTACGCAAAAATGTTTTCCAGACGCGCATTGTCTTCATTGTCATAGCGGTACAAGTCCCAGACATTTGGCAGCAAAGCATGTTTGCCGCTCGCGATCACGGCTTTGGCTTTTTCCAGCGCCTTCGCCCAATCCTCATTATATAAAGCGGCTTTGGCATAAAGCGCCAGCGCCGCCTCATTGGAAACCCGGCCTTTCATCACCGTCGGGAAGGAAGGCAGTCCTGCCGTAGTCGCCTGATCGAGGTCGGCGTAAATCTGCTTGTAAACATCCGCTTTCGGATTTTTCGCGGTAGAAGCTTCTTCCTCGGTGTAGCTCGGAGTGATTTTTACCGGAACATCGCCGAAATTTTTAGTTAAAAACCAATAATAAAAAGCACGCAGAAAATACGCCTCGCCCAAAATCTGCTTCTTACGTACTTCGTCCATCGTGGCATCGGGCACTTTGGCGATTACCCAGTTTGCCTTTTCAATCCCGCCATAACACGACTGCCAGATCTGCTGCGGCGACTCATTCACGCGGCTGTTACTTTTCTGGGTGGTATAATTGACGTCGTAAGTGAACATGGTCAATGTGTTACGCCCCACCACCCCGCGGGGATAAGTCTGGTCGTCGCTGAAATCCGCGATCAATGTCAATGCGGGCGCGCCGCCGAGTCCGCCAAATGCGCCGTAAACAGCTACCAGTCCTTTTTCGGCGTCAGCAGCGGTTTTGTAAAATTCTTCGGTATAAATCGACGAGTAAATCGTCTCGTCCAGGTTGCAGGAGGGCAGCAGCAGGGAAACTCCCAGGATACCCAAACTGGCGGATATTTTTGCTAAATGTTTCATATTCAGATTATAATGTCGGGTTTAGAATGTGATCTGAAGACCTCCCAGGAATGAGCGGGATTGTGGGTAAACAAAGTTGTCAACCCCGATGACGGTGTTTGAGCCAGCATAAGTATTTACTTCCGGGTCAAATCCACTGTAATTCGTGATGGTGAAAAGATTGTTTGCACTGGCATAAATTCGGATTGCCTGCACACCTTTAAACTTGGGGAAAGTATATCCCAACGTCAGGTTTTTGCATCGCAGATAAGAACCGTCTTCCACCACATAATTGGAAATCGGAAGCCTGCCGCCTTGTGCCGGACTTACATACTGGTTATTCGGATTCGTTGGCGACCAGCGGTTTACGACACCCGCCAGCAAGTTGCGCTGACCCAGCGGGTTCTCAAACGAGAGGCGGCTTGCATTGTAAATGTCATTGCCTTGCGAGCCCGAGATGAACAGGCCCAGGTCGAATCCTTTGTAAGCCATATTAGTAGAAAACCCGTAAATGAATTTCGGATTAGGGTTACCCACAATGACCTGATCGGCTGCGGTGATCTGTCCGTCGCCAGTTACGTCTTTCACTTTATGTCCGCCAACACGTCCGTCGTAGCCGGGCAAAATGGTTTCGCCAGTCTGGTTAATGCCGTCAAAAACATAGGTTTTAAACATGCCCAGCGGCTGGCCCACTTTCAGCACGGTGTAAGTGGTTATAAAACGTTCGTTGGTTACACCGCCGTCGAGGTCAATGACCTTGTTCCGGTTGATGGTCGTGTTTGCCGAAACATCCCATTTGAATGCACCATTTAAGATCCTGGCATTCACGGCCAGTTCCAGACCTTTGTTCTGCAACGCGGCAAAGTTGCCAGTCAATGTGCCGTAACCTGAGCTGAGCGGCAACGTTTTTACATACAGCAAATCATTCGTTTTCTTCTGATAAACATCGGCGATAAAACTCACACGGTTGTTCAACACGCTGATATCCACCCCGAAGTTGGTCTGCACCGAACGCTCCCAGCGCAAATCCGGGTTGGCGATGCCGGTCGGGTTGATACCGGTGGTATAGGTATGGTTGATCATATAATCGCTGCCCGTAGCCGCCGCCGTAGAAAGTGACTGGTAGGGGCTGATACCGCCCGCATTTCCGGTGATACCGAAGCTGCCACGCAGTTTGAAGTCCGAAAGCCAGGTCACACTTTTCAAAAATGGCTCTTCGATCAGACGATAAGCCGCTGATACTGCGGGAAAAAGACCGTATTTATGATTGGCCCCAAACTTGCTCGAACCATCCACGCGGGCCGTTAGGTCAAGGAAAAATTTGTCCTTAAAACCATAATTGACGCGCGCCAGATATGAATCCAGACGCTGACTGCTGCGGCCGCTGCTCACGGTACGCGTCAGGGCCAGCTGCATCGCTTCGTTCTTCGTGGCGTCATTAGGGAAACCGCTGGCGTTCATGGTGTTGGAATTCGAATTTTCCAGCTGGGTACCAAATACGGCAGTCGCTTTGAATGTATGGTTTTTGCCAAGATTGGTGCTGTAAGTCAGTATACTTTCGTGCAGCAGCGCCAGGTAATTGGCATTGGCCTTGGAGCCGGAACCTGAATTATCATTCAAATCGCTTTTGTTGACGATCGAGCGGGGTGAGTAGCCGTCGTACAATTCGCCGCGCTGGTCAATGTTGAAGGAAGCACGATAGGTAAGTCCCTCGAACAGATTCACTTCGCCGTACAAATTGGCCAATGTTCTTTTAATATCCCTTTTGTTCAAAGCCGCAGCAAAATTCAACGGGTTCACCACCTCGCGGTACTGACCGCCAGCCTGCTCACCGAAAGGAAATATCGATCCGTCTTCCCGGTAGGGTTTCAATGTCGGAGGTGCGCCGATTGCCGCGCCGAGTACCGAGGATAGCACCGCGCCGCCGTCGCCAATGTTCTCGCCACCGGTCTGAATACCATCGTTCACCGAATAACTTCCCAGGATACTCGTCCCGATTTTAATCTTTTTGCTGATCCGGTGGTCGAGGTTCAGGCGGTAAGAATAACGCTTGAAACCGGAGCCGATGAATGTTCCTTCCTGGTCAAAATAATTGAGCGACAGTGCCAGCTGCGTTTTTTCGGTACCGCCATTAATCGAAAGCTGGTGGTTCTGGATTGGCGCCTTGCGGAAAATGTAGCTCTGCCAGTTGATACCCTCGCCCAGTGAGGCAGGATCGGGGTAGTAGTTATTTTTAAATACCTCATTTTCAAGCTGCGCAAATTGGGCCGCATTGAGTACGTCGAGGGTTTTGTTTACTTTCTGCGTGCCATAATAACTGTCGAAAGTGACTCGTGTCGCGCCATTTTTACCTCTTTTTGTGGTAATCAAAATTACACCGTTTGCGGCACGCGCCCCGTAAATCGCTGAGGCAGAAGCATCTTTCAAAACTTCTACCGACTCAATGTCATTCGGGTTGATGGTCGAAAGCGGGCTTACATCCGTGATGCCGCCACCATTTGAAACCTGTATCCCATCGATCACGTAAAGCGGCTCGGATGAACCATTGATCGAGTTGGTACCCCTGATCCGGACGCTGATATTACCGCCCGGCGCACCCGAATTCTGGTTGATCTGCACACCCGAAACCCGCGCCTGCAAGCCCTGGGCAATGTTCGCGACCGGCGTTTGCACGAGGTCAGCAGCTTTCACAGAGGCGATGGAACCTGTGGTTTCCACCTTCCGCTGCGTTCCGTAACCCACTACCACCACTTCCTCCAAAGCTTTGGTATCAGGTTTCAGGGTAATGTTGATGTTCGTACGGTTGTTGATTTCAACTTCTTCTTTGAGATAACCGACAAATGAGATCACCAAAGTAGCATTACCCGCGGCTTCCAGGGCGTAGGTACCTTCCGCCGTGGTCAGTGTTCCTTGCTGCGTGCCTTTTACGGTGACGCTCGCGCCGGGAATGGCCTCGCCTTTTTCGTCGGCTACTTTGCCGGTGACTTTGCCTGACTGTGCCAGCAATGATGGCGTTATGCCCAGACAAAAGATCAGGAGCATAAACAGATAAGGTATTTTTTTCTTCATTGAGCTAAAATTTAGGGTTGATCCGGAAAATGATAAAATAGGAATAGTGCAAAATAGATTACTTCAAGCAGCTGTCTTTTGTAACCGAAGCACCGAATACTCGACTCAAAATTGCAAATCGTTGGTGGCTGTTTTGAGTAAATATATAGGTAGGTAAGATCGCTGGTACTGCGCTAATACCACAAAAAAATCAGGAATTAGATCAAAAACTATCGGGAACGTTTGCGGATACGTTGCCGATATATGGTTTTATATATTTTTAATATGGTATTTTCTTAAATTTGTGAGGATGATTGAGATGAGGACTGCCAGTGAGTTGGCAGGTAGGGACTTAACTTTATCGAAGCGGTCTGAATTTTGAATGAATTAGAATAGTACAATAGCTATGATCAAATGTGTGAAGTGTGAGCAGGTAGACAGCATTATGAAAGCGGGCTATGTGCGCGGCAGGCAGCGGTACCTTTGCAAATCCTGCAATTACTATTTTACACATTCTGAAAAGGACCCTTCGATCCTGTCCCTCCAAAAGAGAAAGCGTCACCAAACGACGATCATTGACATTGCCCGCTCACTGGGTGTCTCCAATTCAACAGTCTCCCGCGCCTTGCACGACCATGCGGATATCAGTCCGGAAACCCGGCAGGCGGTTTTGGAAAAGGTAACGCAGCTGGATTACCAGCCTAACCAGCTGGCTTACAACCTTGTAAAAAGCCGCACAAATACCATCGGCCTCATCGCCCCGGAATTTCAAAACCCGTTTTTCCCGAATGTGATCATCGGCGCACATGAAATCCTGACCCAGGCTGGGTACAACCTGACGATCATGCAGAGCAATGAATCCTATCAGGTAGAAGTATCAAATGCAAAAGCCATGTTAGCTAACCGCATCGACGGCCTGATCATTTCGCTGACGCAGGAAACCAACAATTTCGAGCATTTGAATGTGTTTGCGAAGCGGGGAATTCCGCTGATTCTTTTCAACCGCGTTTGCAAACAGGTAGATGTGCCGAAAGTGGTTGTGAATGATTTTGAGGCATCATTTCAGGCAGTGGAACATTTGATCCTCAATGGTTATGAGCGTATTGCGCACCTCGGCGGCCCACTGAATTTGCTGGTTAGCCAGGAAAGGTTGCGGGGATACAAGGCTGCGATGGAAAAGTACGGCAAGACTATTGAAAGCCATATGATTATCCAGGGTATGTTAACCCAGCAAAAAGCACGGATTTATGGTCAATACCTGCTCGATCTGGCCGACCGCCCCGATGCCATTTTTGCAGTTAATGATTCCTCGGCGATTGAAATCATGCTGATGGCAAAGGAAAAAGGGATCAGTATTCCCGACGAATTGGGCGTAGTAGGTTTCAGCGACAACCCCGAATCGGTCTACATCGGTCCAGGCCTCACCACCGTGCGCCAGCCCACCTTAGAAATGGGCCGCACCACCGCCGACTGGATTTTGCAGCTGATCGATTCAGACGATGCCGAACTGCCGGAGAAGAAAATTTTGAAAACAGAACTGATCGTCCGGGGCTCCTCGGCGCGAAAAAAAGTTTTTTGAAATTTGGTTATATTTGTTCTGGTTCCTCAATTCATGACACATACTTATTATTAAACCTATCATCTTATGTTACGACAAGCAGTGCCGTCAGGAAGAGAAAAACGAGCGATCCTACACCTGTTGAGAACCATCAAGTCTCAGAGAAAGCTTGATATTCCAGAGGATACCACAGAGTATTTAATGCGAGGTATCAACGGGAAAAAATTAATGGAAGCAATTCGCGATATTGAAGAAGGAAGAAATATTGTTTACCATGACCTGATTGAAGTTTGACACTAGCTTGGCAAACCCTGGCCTGGAATCAATATTTAGAGTGGCAGGTAGAAGATAAAAATGTTGTAAAAAAGATAAACGAACTTATCAAGGAATGTTTGAGGACACCTTTTGAAGGAAAAGGAAAACCCGAAATGCTCCGGGCAAATTTATCTGGTTACTGGTCACGCAGGATTTCGGATGAACATCGACTTATCTACAAAGTTGAGAAGGATCTCATTACTATTATCAAGTGTAAATATCATTTTGATAGGGTTTAATGCCACGAATACACGAATAATATTTGTGGTTAATTCGCGGCCGCCGCTGCGGTGCATTCGTTGCATCAAAAGAAAAAAGTGCGAATCCAGCGGAAACGCACTTTATTAACTAACAGAATATAATTATGATTGCCTTGCCGGGGGTATCAGCTGAAAACCTCCCTGAATAACTTTAAACTTTTAGGAACGGCCGTGGCGGCGTCCTCTTTTCCTTCCATTTCGAGCGATATATAACCCTTAAAATTGGCCTTGCGCAGGATTTCTGCAATGCGTTTGTAATCCAGATTGAGGTCGTAATAGTGGCCTCCGCCGTAGTACGTCTTGGCTTGCACGATGGTTGCGTATGGCGCCAGGCGTTCAAATTGCGGATAGGGATCTCCCACAAAATTGCCCGTATCCACATTCATTCCCATCGCCGGCGAAGAAGCCAGCGGCTTATAAATTTCAAGCAAATAATCAATGTTAGACGACAGTCCCCAGTGGTTTTCAATCGCCAGCACGATACCCGCTTTTTCTGCCGCAACCAGACATTCGCCCATCGAATCAATACACCATTTGATTGCATCTTTGTCGGTATAGCCTTCAATCGGCGGCTCTTTTCCGTCTTTGTAATAATTGGCGTCGCGCTTCACGGTGCGCCAGCTGCCGGTATTCATCCGGATTGCGGGAATGCCCATTTGCGTTGCCAGGTTAATGCATTTGATGGTATGTTCAATGTCTTTTTTACGATCTTCTTCCTTCGGCTGCACAAAGCTCTGATGGATGGAAAGCAGCGGGAGTGATAAACCATTATCGAACGCCAGCCTTTTAAGCTTGTTCATGTAAGGTATCGTTTCGTTTTCCATCTGGCGGTGCAGAATTTCTACGCCGTCAAAACCCATCCGCGCCGCATCCTCGATCACCTTTTCAATAGGAAATTTCTCTTTGCCAAAATGCCAGTAAGAGTAGGTTGAAACCGCCAGCGGGATCCTCCTTGCCGGGGCTTTTCTCACCGGCTCCGCCTCGGCCGACTTACCCGCCAACATGGCCGCACCCGCCAGCGCGGACGTTTTCAACCAGTTTCTGCGGGAGTTGTTTTCAAGGTTGTTTTCCGAAGTGAGTAGTTGCATTGAGCAGTTTTTTAGCAATAGTTTTTTGCAATATAATTTGAAAAATTTGGACAAAGCAAGTTTAGTAAAAACAACCTGCTTTGTCCAAATCTGATCAGGGATTTTGTTTCAAAACACTGGAACCCATAATATCTATCTGAGCCTGAGGGATTGGGAAGTATTCGCTCTTGCCTTTCACGAATGTTGCACCCGACAGATAAGTCCGCTTCTTGCTTTCTTTCGCGAGATAGGCGTTCAAAACAACATCCGCATTTCCCCAGCGCACCAGGTCAAAATGCCTGTGACCTTCCATCGCCAGTTCCAGGCGGCGCTCGAAGCGCACTGCTTTTCTGGCATAATCCTGCGAAGCAAAAGCAGGGTAGGGCTTCACCAAATAATTAGCGGCAGGCCTTCCGGCAGCATCCGTCACCACCACATTAGCGGCGCGGGTACGAACCTGATTCACGATTTTCAAGGCAGTTGCCAGATCATTTTCTTCTACCGCTACTTCGGCGCGCATCAGCAAAATGTCCGCAAAACGGATCGCGCGATAGTTATTCGCATTGGCACGCGGCGACTCCGCACCTGCATTTTCACCATTGTAAGCGAAGAATTTTTTGAAAGTATAAGGCCCGCCAAAGCTCTGGTCGCGAATCCAGTTTTTGCCTGGGTGCGTGCCCCAGTTCAGGAAAGGTAACCCTCTTCTGCCGACCGTCCAGTCGAGGCGCGGGTCCAATGTGCCGGCGTATGGCGTGAAGGGATCGGTCGAAGAAAGTCCTTCGTCGTTGGTCACATCCACATCATTGAATGTATCCAGCATAGGAAGTCCTGCCGCATCCGTTTTGAATGCATTGACCAGATTTTGAGACGGTTGATAAAACCCGCAGCAGCCGCCAGGTGCAGAGCCGTAGGGGAAGTTGTAGTTATCGCCCCAGCTTCCGTTTTGGCCGGCACCGCCGTCACCCACAGACATTTGTACCTCAAAAATCGACTCAGCATTGTTCTCCGTCGCGATCCGGAAATTTTCGTGAAAATTGGCAACCAGGGAAAATGGTCCATTTGTGACAATGTCTTCCAGCAGCGGCTTGGCAGCCGTGTAATCCCGCTGGTACATGTGCACTTTCGCCAGCGCCGCCTTCGCAGTCCACTTGCTCACGCGACCTACCTGCGCCTTGGTAGCAGATACATTGTCGATCGCGAACTGGAAATCCGCCTCGATCAGCGGCCAGATATCCTGATCATTCGGCAGGTTAATGTAGTCGGTTACATTTTCGTCCACGTAAGGCACCATGTTCCAAAGCTTTTTGGCTTCGAAATGGTACCAGGCGCGCAGAAACCGCGCTTCTCCCAGCGATTGTGCTTTTTCGGCAGCAGTCATGTCCGTGGCCAAACCGGTAAGTTTGATCGCATTATTGGAGCGTGAAACACCGTCATACACCGCCACCCATTTATCATTATAAGCCCCGATATCTGCCTGTGGAATGTAGCGTTCGATGGTCGTGATCTGCGCCTGGTCACCTACGTCGCTGCCTTTGTAGGCGTCGTCGGAAGCGATGGAGCCGTAGATCCAGTTACTTACGGAAGAGGTATTCACCGGTCCGGAACCTACGCCGTCGAGCAGGCTGTACGCGCCGATCAGGACGGCATTCACCCCTGTTTTGTTGGAAAGCGACTGCTCGTTTCCTACCCCGAGCGGTGTCGTTTCCAGAAAGCTTTCGCTGCACGAAGCCATCATCGCCGCGCAGATTATTGCTGTTAATAATGTCTTTTTCATATATAAATGAATGATTGTCAGATGATAAGATAGCCTGGTTTAAAATCCGAAGTTGATACCGATCTGGTACATTTTGGAGTTAGGATAGTTCCCCTGATCCACACCCAGCACCGTGCTTCCCGGCGCAGAACCCACCGATGTCACCTCAGGATCAATCCCACTGTATTTGGTGATCGTGAAAAGATTTTGTGCCTGCAAATACACGCGAGCACTTTCAAAACCGATTTTTGACAAAACACCGGTCGGTAATGTGTAGCCCAGCGTCAGGTTTTTCATGCGGAAATACGAGCCGTCTTCGATGAAATAGCTGGAAGGCTGCTGGCTGCGGCTGTCGTTTGCGTCCAGGATAGGGAGTACCGCATCCGGATTTTCGGGCGTCCACGAATCGTTCAGCATCCGGAGGCTGCGGTTACCTGCCTGGTTGTTGAAATCCACCCAGCGTTTCACCATGTTGATGATCTGGTTGCCTTTCACACCCTGGAAAAATGCCGAGAGGTCGAAGTTTTTGTAGCCCACATTCAGGTTGATACCATAAGTAAAATCCGGGTGCGGGTTGCCGAGGAAGACGCGATCATTGTCGGTAATGGTGCCGTTGCCGTCGGTATCATGGTATTTGTATTTTCCAACTGCCGCGTAACCGGGATATTTCGGACCATTGTCCACTTCGCCCTGGTTTTGATAAATACCATCGATCTGCAAACCATAAAATGAATACAAAGGCATTCCGGCCACCGAGCGCGTCCAGGTATAGCTGCGGATTGCAGGGCCGAGGAGCACAGCAGTCGCACTGTTGTTCAGCTTCTTCACTTCATTTTTATAGGTCGAAAAATTAACCCCTACCGAGTAAGTCAGGTCGCCGTTCAAAGCTTTATTATTGAAGTCGATCGCGAGGTCAATTCCCTTGTTGTTCATTTCACCCACATTCACGAAAGGAATCGTGGCAACTCCCTGGGTTGCAGGCAATGCTACCTGGTACAACATGTCGGAGGTAGTACGATTGTACAAATCCAGATTCAGCCCGAACATCCCTTTCAGGAAAGTCGCGTCCAAACCAAGGTTGGTTTGGGTGGTTGTTTCCCACTTCGCATCCGGGTTACCAAATGCTTCGGTGTCAAAACCTGGCTCAACTGCATTGTTCCCACCGCCGATCGCATAGGAAGAAAGTCCCAGATTTGAGCGGTAAGTACTGAAACCGTTGTAGTTACCAATTTCCTGGTTACCAGTTTGTCCCCAGCCAGCACGGATTTTCAAGTCGTCGATCCAGTTTACCGGTTTCAGAAATGCTTCTTCCGAAAGCCTCCAACCTGCACTGAATGCCGGGAATGTTCCGTAGCGGTTGTTTTGACCAAAACGAGAAGAACCATCGCGGCGTACGGTTGCTTCGAGCAGGTAGCGGTCTTTCAAAGCATAGTTAACCTTTCCAAAGAGGGAGAAAAGCGCCCACTCGTAGCCACCGCCAGCATTGGCAATACCCGCAGTTCCCGAGCTAAGGAACATATACTGAGGATCTTCCGAAAAGAATGTGGTCCGTGTCGCCGAGAAATCACGGCCGGTTCCTTTAATCGCTTCAGTTCCCAGCAGCACGCCCAGTTTGTGAATGTTGCCGAAGGTTTTGTTGTAATTCAATGTATTCGACCACGTCCAGTTAATGTCGTAGGCATTCGCATTAGTCAAGGCATTCGCCGCTTCAATTTCAGCCTCTTCCAAATCCAGCAAGGTGTAACCCACACGATTGGCAGCAGTTAAATCGATACCAATGCTGGATTTCGCCGTCAGATCTTTGAGAATATCCACTTCCAGATAAGCATTACCGAATGCGCGGAAGTTATTCGTCTGGTTTTTGCGTGTCCGCCAAAGCTGCGCGACCGGGTTGGTAGCGGGGCCGAGGCCAGCCGCGCGGGTAGCCGCAAAGTTGCCCATAATGTCGTAAACCGGAATGATGGAGGGGATCCGGTAACCATTTCCGATTGGGTTTCCATCCTGGTTATTGGCCGAGCTGGCGGTACCATTGTTGTTATAGTACCCTTTGTTTTCTGTATAGCTCACTTCCAGGTTTTCGCCCAGACGAATGCGTTTTTTGAAAGAAAACTCGGTATTCGAGCGCAAAGAATATCGGTTAAACGAAGTGTGGATCAGTACCCCATCCTGCTTGAAATAGTTGAGTGCAATCGCGTAGCGGCCTGTTTCGGTCCCGCCGGTAGCACCCACATTGTATTCCTGGATGGCAGCCGGTCGCAGGATTTCCTTGTGCCAGTCGGTTCCTTCCTTATTGGCTTTTACGATTTGATAAAAACCTGCGCGGTTGTAGTTGTAGAGCGCCGGATCAGTCTTAGGGTCGCCCTCAAAAAGTCCGTAGCTCGAACCTGCCAGAATGTAGTCCGGTACCACTGCCGTCGGGCCGTTTCCGTACTGCTGATGCGAGGGGTTACCATTGGTTAAAACGCCCGCATTCTTGCGCTGCGTCCAAAGCAGGTCGCCGAATTGCTGCGGATCTTTGATCAGGTCCAGGTCCACTTTACCAGTTTGCAAACCTGCGCGGGAGTTGAATGTAAACCTTGCGGCACCTGCTTTTCCTTTTTTCGTAGTGATAATAATCACCCCGTTTGCAGCTCTCGAACCATAAATCGAAGCCGAAGAAGCATCTTTCAAAACCTGCATCGACTCAATGTTGTTCGGGTTAATGCTGTTCAAACCACCCTTGGTCGGCACGCCGTCGATCACATACAAAGGATCATTGTTGTTGATCGTACCAAAACCGCGGATACGTACCGTCGCCTCGCCGCCCGGACTGTTGTTGGAAGTAACCGTCACCCCCGCCACGCGTCCCTGCAACTGCTGCGCAACATTGGGTGCAGCCACTTTGGTCAGTTCGGTAGCGTCCACGGTCGAAACCGCGCCGGTAATGTCTCTTTTGGATTGAGAAGAATAACCTGTCACTACCACCTCGCTCAGCGATTTTACGTCCGATTGCAAGGTTATATCCACCTGCGATTTGTTCGCAATGTCCACTTCCAGCGTCAGAAAGCCGATAGACGATACTACCAATGTCGTGCTGCCGTCAGGTACCGTCAGCGAAAATGCACCGTCCGCGTCAGTCGTGGTACCGACGGAGGAGCTGCCTTTCAAAACCACTGTGGCGCCAGGAATGGTCGCGCCAGAAGCATCTACTACCTTTCCTTTGATGGAAAAATCAATTGTTTGGATGGTTTTGATGGAGGTACCTGCGCCTTCCTGCAATGTTTGTCCGGATTTCGACGCGGCGCGTTTCAGCAAGATTTGCTTGCCCGAAACTTCGTAGGTTACCTGCAAAGGCGTGAGAAAATTGTCGAGGATCGCTTCCAGTTTTTCTTCTTTGGCACTGAAAGTCACCTTGCGTTCCGAGCGGATCAGCTCCGGGCTGTACATGAAATTTACGCCCGAAAGTTTGCCGATCTGATTCAGGGCTGCGCCGATTTTTTGTTCCTTAATGTTGATGGTCAGCTTGCGGCTCAGCACCTCCTGCCCGAATCCCTCGAAGGCAAAAGCGAGCTGCGATAACCCCGCAACCAGCACCATTTGTAAGAGGCTTATTCTCATGATTTTGAGCAGTAATCTCTGCCGGTAAAAGGTTTTTTTCATACTTTTGTTTGTTTTGTAGGTGATAAAAAATCGGCAAAATAATTCCCGTCATCCCTGTTCGACTTCCTGTCGGGGATGCTCTTAGCGCCAGCATAGAAAGGGGGATTTTAGATAGGGTGAATGATGTTGACGCATCGTTCACCTTTTTTGTTTTTAACCAAATAATGTCTGTTTTAGGTGAGTAAAATTATTGGCAGGGATTTCCTTTAATGCTGATTTTTTCCTGGTCGGTATCATACTCCGCTTCTAGGATCGCACAAATCCATTTCAGTTTATTTTCAAGCGGCTCATCGCCCAATGTTGCCGTAATGCTGCAATGTGCCATCGCCGCTTTATCGTAATGAATGTCAACGCCATAAGCTTTCGCAAGAGACGCAAATACCTCGCTGACAGGCGTTTCGGAATAGGTAAAAACCTGTTTTTCAATCGGGATATGCAGCAGAACCGGACTTTTTGCCGTCGATCGTACAAGCTTTGATCCGCTTCTTTCAAATGTTACCTGCTCATTGCAAGTCAGTAACATGGCACTTAATGTTTTGTCGGTTTCGTAATCTTTTGCTTTCGAATCGTCTTTTGCAAAAACAGAAACCTTCCCTGTCTTGACTGCCACGACTACCTGTTCACCTTTTTCCTCCGCCTGAATGCTGAAACTGGTCCCGTGCACTTTCGCAACAAGCTCATTTGCATAGACAAAAAATGGCTGATCAGGATTTTTCACTACTTCAAAAAATGCGTCACCGAGCAGGTAAACTTCCCTTTTATCTTTTTCAAAATGTTCGGGAAATTGGACCGTACTGTTTTTCTGCAAAACAATCGAGCTGCCGTCAGGTAACCGCACGTATTTGACGGCGGCACTTTCATTCGTCACAGTTTTGAAAATGCTTTTGGTATCCGCTGCAACTGGCTGGTTCTGAGTGCTGACTGTGTGATTTTTATAAATCCGTAAAACCGTAAACCCGATCCCCAAAGCGATCAAGAGCGATGCCGCCATGCTCCACACCGACATCGGGAACCGGCTTACAGCGTTTTTTCGGTTGATGATCTCAATTTGTTTCGCGGTTTTCAGCGCCTGCGCAATTTTCCGCTCAATGTGCTTGTCGGAAACCAGCCGGTTTTCCCACTCTACGGCATGAACAAACTCTTTCGCTTTTTCAAGAATTTCCTGACGGTCAGGCGCTTCGGCCGCCCAATGTTCCCACAGTAAATCGTCCTGCGGTTTCTCTCCCTTGGTCCAGCTGATGAAAGCGGGGTCTTGAAGTAAATGTTCTAATGTTTGGGAAAACCGGGAATTCATGCTTGCCAGGGTCAACTGTTTACATTATCCCTGAAATCTGTCGGGATACTCACCTGGATAATATTATTTTGAAAATATTTTTTGTTTCAGGCGAAAATTTGGGAAAACCAGCAAAAACAAATAGAAATGGAAGAAGTGGAAGGCCAGAATTTACGCAGATTCGAGAGCGCCCGCTGGGTAATGTTGCTCACCGACTGCGGGTTGATAGAAAGCAGACTGGCGATTTCTTCGGTACGAAGATTTTGAAAAAAACGGAGGTAAATGACTTCTTGCTGGCGCACAGGTAGTTGCTCCATCACATTGCGGACCTGCATAGTAAGCGCCTCGCTGTTTTCGTGCTGGATCAGCAAGTCTTCTTTGGAAAATTCGGCATAATGCTCGTCAAATTCATCCGTAAACTCGACCACGTCGGCGAGCGGCCTGATCGTTTTTAACATGCGGTGACGAAACGCTTTGAGCAGGTAGAACCGGACGTGCGGGGTATCATTGATAGACTCCCGGTGCAGCCAGAGATGGATCAGTAAATCCTGCAACGTATCTTCGACGACCTGCTGGTTAGGGGTAAACCGGTGCCCGTAAGTCAGCAAAGTACGGTAGTATCGCCGGGCGAGTTCGGTATATGCGTGTTCGTCCCCATCGCGGAACAGGTTCCATAAAATATTGTCGTCATGAAGTGTGGCTGGCCTGTCCAATCTGGGAGTAAAGATTTAGGATGTATTCCAAAAATAAGCAACCAGCCGACTATTTGAAATACTATTTTGCATTATATTGAAATAACAAAATTTTATTATTTTATTTTACAAAATGGCAGGTATGTATGTACCAGTAAATTTTCTCACCCGCCACTTTTCTTAACCTTATCCACGCCATGGTCCGCAGAGTCCTCATTTTTTTATTTGTTTTATCGCTTCATCAAATAGCCCGCGCCCAGTCGGAACCCGATTACAAAGCCAGGATGGGGCAGATTATGTGGAATATCCAGAAGCATTTTTACGAACCTTCCACCGGATTATTTTTCGAGACAACCGGTAAAAATGAAAAGCCGCATTCCTACCTCTGGCCGCTCTGTGCATTAGTCCAGGCAGCCGACGAAGTGGAGACGGTTTTGCCGGGCAAACAATATATGAAACCGGTTTTGGAAGCAATAGGGCAATATTACAACACAGAAGCACCCGCGCCGGGTTACCAGGCTTACGTGACCAAAGAGCAAAAAGACGCCCGTTTTTATGACGATAATCAGTGGATTGCGATTGCCTGTCTGGATGCGTACAACCGTACGAAGGATGCGGCTTACATGAAGATCGCGGATGAAATTTACCGTTTTCAAATGACGGGTTATGATGACAAATCGGGTGGGGGACTATACTGGCGGGAGGATGAAAAAAATACGAAAAATACCTGCTCAAATGGTCCAGGAATCCTGGTTGCGTTGCAGCTTTACAAGATTACCCAAATCAAAGAGTACCTCACCACTGCCGTAAAATTGTACGACTGGACGAAGGAAACCCTGCGCGCGCCGGAGGGTGTTTATTACGACGCAATCAAAATTCCGGACCTGAAAATAGACTCCGCGCGGTATACTTATAATACGGGCACGATGCTGCAAGCCAGTGTTTTACTCTATTCACTCACCGGCGAAGGCAAATACCTCGACGAGGCAAAAGCGCTGGCAGCAGGCTCAAAAGCCTATTTTTACAAGAAAAACCGCCTGCCCGATAACTACTGGTTCAATGTAGTCCTGCTGCGCGGTTTCGAAGAACTGTATAAAGTGGACAAAACCGCCGGCGATTTCCAAATGTTCAAAGACGACGCCGAGCGGATCTGGAAGGAAGAAAAAGACGCGACCGGCCTGCTGGGAAGCAAACCGGTCAAATCATTGATCGATCAGGCGGCGATGCTGGAAATGTATGGGAGGTTGGAGGGGTTGAGCCACCAATAATTACTCCGAATCCTTGTAAACCCCAAATTCACTAATCGCCACGCTCACAGGCGATTTGGTGATTCTTAGTCTCAACTTCGAAGAAGTGACCGGGATTTCGAGCTTGACGAGTCTTTTGGCGCCGATGCTGGTGCCTTTACAAATTTCTTTCCACTGGTCGCCCTGCCAGGCATCCACAGCGAATTCTTCGATGCGCTGACCCAGCTTAATGTATTCCTGAATGCTGATCATGTCGAAAACCGCTGGTTGGCCGAGGTCGATGATCACTTCCGGGGTTTTGAAATCGTCGTCGGTGGCCCAGTAGGTTTCCGGTTTGCTGTCGAGCAAGTTTTTGGCGCTGTAAATGGAGTTGTAACCGCGTACATTCACGGCTTTGGATGAGGCCCGTGCAGCCAGGTTGGTTGCAAATGTTTGTTTTAAGTGGTCGCCGAAGGATTTTAGTGCGGCAACATCATCGTCGTGCAGCTGCCCGCGCGTGTCCGGTGCAAGACCCAGATCCAATGCGGCACCGCGGCCTACACTTTTGAGATAGAGATCAAATAATTTTTCAGGTGTTTTAGGTTTTTCTGTCGGGTGATAAAACCAACCTTTGCGCAGCGGGACATCACATTCTGCTGGTATCCAGAACTTTCCGTTTCTTGTGCCGCCTGGATTTTCGGTAGCATTCGCTTGTCCTGGCACGGCGACGTTTTTGCCTTCGGATGGTTTTGGGGTCAATGTGGCCCAGGAAGTTTCGTTTACACTGCCGTCTTCATTCCCAGCCCACCGCACGTCCCAGCCGATGTCACTGAAAATGTTGGCCGAAGGTTGCAGTTTGCGGGTCAGGTTCGTCCAGGTCGAATCCCACTGGTAATAAGTGGTGTTGTCAATCGAGCGTTTTTCTTTCGCGCCGCCGTAGTAGCCATCGCCACCATTCGCGCCGTCATGCCACGACATGAAAAGCTCGCCATAGTTGGTATAAAGTTCTTTCAGCTGCTCGCGGTAAATTTGCAGATATTCCGGTGTACCGTATTTGGCATTATTCCGGTCCCAGGGAGAGCAGTAAACCCCGAATTTCAGTCCGTGTTTTCTTGCAGCGTCTGCGACTTCTTTTACCAAATCACCTTTTCCACCGCGGAAAGGGCTTTTGGAAATGTTATAATCCGTGGTTTTTGTGGGCCAGAGCGCAAATCCATCATGATGTTTAGCGACCAACACGATACCTTTTAAGCCACCTGCCTTCGCAGCCAAAATAATCTGCTCCGCATTGAAATCACTGGGATTGAATGTCTTCGGATCGGCGTCGCCAAAACCCCACTCCTTATTTTCGAATGTCGTCGGCGTAAAGTGCATGATGCCGTAAACTTCCGTTTCGTGCCAGGCTACCTGCCGTGGAGCGGGTAATGCGCCATATGGTTTCGGTGGAGTTTGCGCGAAGGAATTCAGTGCAGTAAGTAAAAGAAGAGCGGCTACAGGTCTGATCATTTCTTTATGAAAATTAGGTAGTAAGTGTCAAGTAGTATTGAAAAGTGAAGATCGGTTTTTTTGAAAACACTTCGTCGATTTTTGTCGAGTATGTTGACGGGATAATTTCTTTACCCGTTTGAAAGCCAGTATTCCTAACAAAAACCTTAATTTTTATTTATAAATTTGAATACTCTTCAACGTTCCAAATCATTCATGCTATGTTCAATATTATTGATGACTATATGGAATTAAGGAAAAATATGAGCCTTTTGATTAACAAATCAGGGTTTAAGAATACCTATTTGGCAGAGCAGATCGGAATGCCGGCTCCAACATTTAGTGTTAAAAAACAACGCGGAAACTGGACGCCTGATGAGATGAAGAAGATACTGGACATTATCGAAAGCGAGCGGCTTGAAGATATGTTTTTACTGGAACTCACGCGTGCCGAGAGCAACGAGCCGCGGTATCCGATAGACGATCTCATAAAGAAAATGGGATGGTAGTTGAATATGTCAAGAGATTTGAAAAAGACCTCAAAAAAGCTCCCAAAGACATTCAGAAGCGGGTATTTGAAGTTATTCTTAAATTAAAGGAAGCTGAAAATCTCGAAGTTTCCGGCGTAGACTACAAGAAAATGGCGGGTCAGGAGGGTCAGTATCATAGGATTCGGGTGGGTGACTGGCGTATCGGCATTGAATACATTCACCCCGATGTTACATTGCTTCGAGTTTTAGCTCGCGGCAATGTGTACAAATCATTTCCCTAATCAATCACAAACAAATAAGCCGGCTGCAAGCCTATCTCACCCGCAGATTTTGCCGGGATTTCAATTGCTCCATCTTTCACTTTCAATGCCTTTTTGTTGCCCGCAAATGTGATTTTAGCTTTCGGAGCCAATGTTAAACCTTCGGGTTTCAAAGTTGCAGGCAGCTTCTCGCCAGCGTCGGCCAGGTAAAAGGCGTAGGTCGTATTTCCTTTTTTGGTGTAAGCCCATTTACCCTGACGGTATGGTGCTAGTGGCTTGGTTTCGTAGATCCCTACACTGTTGACATTCATCCATTTACCCATTTCCTCCAGGCGCTGGTAGGCTTCTTCGTGCCACTCGCCATCGGGGCCGGGGGCGACATTCAGCAGCAGGTTTCCGCCTTTGGCAACAATGTCGACCAAGGTATGCACCAGCTTCTGCGTCGATTTGAAATTTTCTTTTGGAATGTAAGACCAGGAATCGCCCATCGTCATGCACGATTCCCAGGGGATTGACATATAATGATCTGGGATGGATTGCTCGGGCGTAACGTAATTTTCAAATTCGCCAGTCACAGTCCGGTCTACGACAAGCAGGCCTGGCTGGTGCGAGCGGGCCATTTTGGCGATTTTTGCCATGTCAATATCCTGGTCGTACGGGATGGATTTCTGCCAGCTGATATTTGGGTCGATGGTACTGAACGGACGCACCCAGCCGCCGTCCAGCCAGAGAATGTCCACGCTGCCATAATCCGACATTAACTCTTCTATCTGGTTGTAAGTGAAGTCTTTGAACTTATTCCAAAGTTCCGGACGCTTTTTAGGATCATAAGAAACATTGCGATCCTTAGGCGGGAAATATTTCCACCAATAAAATTCATTATTCCAGTCAGGTTTGGAAAAATAGGTACCCGTCATGAAGCCCTGGTTACGAAATGCGGCCAGCACTTCTTTGGTTACATTTGCTTTTGGGTTAGACTTAAATGGCGTGTTTGTAATCTTATAATCAGTGTACTTTGAATCAAACATCGCAAAGCCGTCGTGGTGCTTGGTTATAAAAACCACATATTTCATCCCTGCATTCTTCGCGGCAGTGGCCCATCTTTCAGGATTGAATTTTACAGGGTTGAATGTTTTCGGAATGTCCTCATAAGCTTTTTTGTACTCATACCAATCATGCGAATGCGGTCCTTTCCGCTCACACCAGCCTTCGTCTTCCGGGCAAAGCGACCATGATTCTACGATCCCCCACTGGCTATACGTTCCCCAATGCATCAGTAGGCCAAACTTGACATCCTGCCATTTAGCCAGCTTTTGCTGCACCAGCGGGTCGGTAGGGGCTACATATTTTGAGTGGTTTTGCTCCGAATGTTGCTGGGCCAGCGACAGGTTTCCCAAAAGCAACCCCGAAAGCAGGATCGCCGCAGATTTTAATTTCATTTGAAAAAATATTGAATGTATACAGACTGATATTTTATGAGAAGTAGCTTTCCGAATTGATCACTTTTCCTTTTCCGCCTTGCTCGGTAACCGTATAGTTAAAGCCTTTCTGGATCGAATACGCACCGATTTCGCCTTGTTTATTGATCGCAATAAAACCGACCTGGAATGTTTTGGCTTTCTCGGGATTGATTTTGATGATGCGCTCGATCGCTTTTTTGCAAGCTTCGGCAGGGGTCGCACCATTCCGCATCAATTCTACGATGGTATGTGTGCCACAAATGCGTATCACTTCTTCGCCCTGGCCGGAGCCGGTTGCTGCACCCACCTCATTATCAACATATAGGCCCGAACCAATGATCGGAGAGTCGCCGATGCGGCCGCGCATTTTGAAGCCCATGCCGCTTGTGGTACACATTCCGGACAAATTTCCCGACGCGTCCAGAGCGATCGTACCCATCGTATCATGGTTGAATGAACCGTCTTCAAAACGCTCGGGTGCAAATGGTCCGTGGCCTTTTGGATGGGCTTGCTGGCGCTCAATGTTGATCACCGGCTTGTAATCGGCCTTTTTAAGCCACTCTTTATAAGCCTTTTCCGCATCAGGCGAAAGTTTGCCGGATTCCAGTTTAAATCCGCTCGCTATCGCAAACTGTTGTGCGCCTTCTCCCGCCAGAAAAACGTGCGGCGTCGTCTCCATCAATTTCCTCGCAAGTGAAATCGGGTGCTTTACTTTTTCCACAAAGGCAACGGAACCGCAGTTAAACTTGTCATCCATCAAACAGGCGTCCAATGTTACGTGGCCGTCGCGGTCGGGGTTACCGCCGAGGCCAACGCAGCAGTTAATGTCATTTTCAATGGCAATCGCTGCTTGTTCGACGGCATCGAGCGCTTTTCCGCCTTTTTCCAGCACTGGCCAGGCGGCTGCGTTTGAAATTTGCCCGCTATTCCAGGTTGAAACGACCAGCGGCTTGTTCACAGCCTTGCTTTTTGCAAAGACCTGATTAATACGGGTTAAGGGCAACGCAAGGGCAGAAAAACGCAGAAAAGACCGGCGGTTGGATTTCATAATGCTGGATTTGGGGTGAGTGCCAGAATAATAGATTTGTAAATATTTTAAAAATACCGAAGGGAATACGAAATTTTTTCAAATATAGGATGGAATCATTCGAACGTCAATCAAAATACAAAATTTTGTCAAGTAACATTGCGGAGTGGCTTCACTCTGAAAAATTTATATTTTTTTTGTAACTGGTTTAAAATAATGAAACACACTTTGTTGATGCAACCGCAACCAGCCAGTGTCGATGTAGCGATTAATGCTTACGGCAAACCCTACCAGACCGCCATCACACTTTTAACTTTGTTGAAACACTCAGGTCAGTGGATCGATAAAATTTATTTCGTCGAAGAACGCAAACAGCCTGAGCCTGTTGATTTTAAGTTTATTTTTAAAATGCTGGGTCAAGGTAAGATTATTTACTACCGGCCGCTTTTCTGGTTTTGGTACAAGCAGGTTAACCAGTTTTTGCAAAAGTTTGGACTGTACCGGAGAGCGATCAGGTATCAGTATGCTTGGGAGAAAACGGATAAAAAATTCCTGCTCATCATCCATAACGACTTGTATTTTTCCGGGGATCTGGTAGGTGAGTATCTTAAAAATATCGGTGACCACACGGGTATCGGGAAGATCGGGCAGTGCTGGAATTGTCCGGCACATTCGGCTGGGTTGTGCGATGGCGACCGCTACCTAAATTACCGGCCGAGCTATGAAGAGATCATGCGCCTGAATGAGCAATATCCGGGTCCGCCGAGAAGTAAATTTTATGCGGAATACATTGAAAAAGACCGGCCCTGGCCGCTGCCCGAGTGCAGGCTGAATGAATATGTTGCCCTGGTGAACCTTGAAAAAGCAAAACCGGATACGGTTCCGTACGGAAAAGCGACGCCTTTTGGGATTATCAATGTGATCGATGTGGGTGTGGCGTGGTTTCACCAACTTAATAATGAAGGACATACTTTCGCTAATTTTGATTATGATCCTTATGTGACGCACAGCTGGGTGAGTTTGAAAAATGCGGGTCACGAGGCACTTTTTAATAAGGATTTATACAAATACGAGGAGGAAGTGGCTCTGAAAGTCTTAAAAGAGGAGTTCGGCTACCAGCCCGCGAAATAACCCGCTTCAATCAATACCTCCGCTGCAAATGGTTTTGGAAATCAGGGACCTCCACCAGAAATATGGCGACCAGGAAATCCTGGCAATTCCTTCATTTCAAATCGGGCACGGCATTTACTGGATCCAGGGCGAAAACGGCGCAGGTAAGTCCACACTTTTCCGAACATTATCGGGCATGCTGCCTTATCAGGGCAATGTTATTTTAAATGATCAATATGATCTGAAAAAGCAGCCTGTCGATTACCGGCTGCGGCTGAATTTAGGTGAAGCTGAACCATTATATCCCTCATTTTTAACTCCTTCTGATCTTATAAGTTTTGTTGCCGAAGCTAAAAAAGCGCCGGAAGGACAAGTCGAAAAACTCATCGAAGCGCTCGGGATAAATTATCTTAAAAATACATTCGGCAGTTGTTCCAGCGGGATGGTTAAAAAGGTTTCTCTGGCGGTGGCTTTTCTCGGCGCGCCGACGGTCATTATTCTCGACGAGCCGCTGATTACCATTGATTTCGAAGCGCAGAAAGCTTTGTTTGAGCTGATTAGATCTTATCACGCGGTTGGCGTCACATTTCTGCTTTCTTCTCACCAGCTTTTTCAGCAAGGCGGCTTGACGGTCAGCAAAACTTTTGCGCTTAAAAACAAGATATTACAAGAAATAACCGCGGCATGAAAACGGTCCTGATCTCGACGGTTTCTGCATTTTTCAGACAGCGGGCAGGCATGTTCCTGGTTTTGCTAGGAATTCTCTTCGGGTTTTTGAGCGGGCGGGAGCATCACGCTTTTGCAGTTTTTTTCCTGACAGGTTCTTTCGGAATGTTTTATCTCTTTGCGATCTGGGCAGTATATACTTTATTCTGTTCCCAATATTTAGCCCAAACCTGGAAACTGCCGGAATACACATTCATCTACTATGCGAGAATTTGGTCGCCAGCACGCAGATTCGTGCGTTTCTTTTTGTTGGGACTAAGCTTCTTACAGCCAATACTTTATTATGGTGTCTACCTCTTTTCTATTTCAATACAAGAGAAAGTAACCGACCGGCTCTGGCCGATTTTTCCTTTCTATACCATTCTCACATTTTGCATTGCATTCATCGCCGAGTGGCGTATCCGGAATCCGGCTTTGTATGTTGCTAAAACCAGCAGCGCGATTGCAAAATGGCCTTTCCCGCGGCCGACTTCCTGGCTTTACTGGACATTCGAGTGGCTTTTGCGCGAACGTGGGATCACCTTACTGGCTGGAAAAGTGGGCGCCGTGCTGGTTTCGGTCGGAACAATGCTTTATTACAACACCGATACTTACGATATCCGGCTGCCCGCGGTCGGACTTTCGCTGGCTTACCTGCTGAATTTGGGCATTTCCTATGAATTTTTTAAATGGGAAAGCGATATCTGGTTGTGGGGACGCTCGATGCCGGTTTCAAATGCAAGAAGATTTGGTAAAATAGTGGCTCTGCACGCGATTTTGATCTTGCCCGAAACATTGGCGGCGATGCGCAATGTGTCACTGACATTCTCGGAGATCATCCAGCTTTATCTTCTGGGATTCGCGCTCCTCGTATTATCTCATTTATTTTTTTACAAAAAAAATGGCTTACAGGAGGATTCTATGAATGTTTTCCTTTTCGGATTTGTAGGACTTACCCTTTTGATTTTATACAAAATTCCGTTACTGCTACTCGCTGGCGCTGCACTTATTTACTCCTATTTTATTTTTCCAAAATGGTATAAAGTATAAAAGCCAGACGAACATTCCGGCCTGGCTTTTATCAATCTTTATTGTAAAATCAATGCTATTTCGGCGGCATTGAGGGCCTTACTTCAATTTTACTCGGCAATGTCCGGGCTGGCAATTTGATTAAGTCAGAAACAATTTGCCCGATATCTTCCGGCTGAATTTTCCAGGCATCCTTATCCGAAGGTTTGTGATCTGCGAATTCCGTGGCGACGGAGCCAGGCATAATGGTCGTGACCTTGATCCCGGCATTGCGGACGTCCAGCATCATCGCCTGTGAAAAACCGACCAGACCGAATTTGCTGGCATTATAGGCAGTTCCGTTGACAAAAAAGTTGGTACCGGCGAGGCTGGCAATGTTGATGAAATAACCTTTTGATTCTGTCAGGGCCGGAATCGAAGCTTTTGCGCTGAAAAATACGCCGGTCAGGTTAATGTCGATGGTTTCCTGCCAAAGTTCTGCGGATAATTCCTGGATGGGGGCGAAGTGACCGACGCCAGCATTGGCGATAAAATAATCGAGGCGGCCCCATTTGTCGAGCACGGTTTGCACGGCTTTTTCCTGAGACTGCAAATTTCTTACGTCCGATTCAATGCCGAGCGCATAACCTTCCCGGATTTTGTTGAGTGATGCCGCAGCCTCGTCGGCGCTGGACTGGGAGCGGCTGGTGATGGCAACATAAATGCCTTCCTGGATCAATACTTCGGCGATCCCGTAACCTATTCCTTTTGAGCCGCCGGTAATCAGAGCGGTTTTGATTGATTCTGACATTCAGTTTTTGGTTTAGTGAAACAACTGTCTCCCCAAAACAGTCGCGCCAGAGAGAAGGTTTTAAAAGACGCATTTTTTGACGGTCTCTTGGCAATATTCTATTTTTGGCCCTGGTAATTCATTTTGACAGATTAAACCTCATTTATGAAAATAGTAGAAAACAAGGTAGCGCTTGTTACGGGAGCTTCCCGCGGAATCGGCCGGGCTATCGCGCTCAGGCTTGCCGAGGAGGGTGCCAACGTAGCATTTACGTACCTGTCCAGTGTTGAAAAAGGCGAAGCGCTTACAAAAGAACTGGAAGCATTCGGTATCAAGGCAAAAGGCTATCGCTCAGATGCTTCTGATTTTCAGGCGGCCGATCAGCTGGTAACCGACGTGGTGGCTGACTTTGGAAAGCTGGACATTCTTATCAACAATGCCGGCGTCACCCGCGACGGCCTGCTGATGCGCATGAGCGAGGAACAATGGGATACTGTTATCAATATCAACCTGAAATCGGTTTTCAATCTGACAAAAGCGGCTACCAAAACCATGATCCGCGCCAAAAGCGGATCGATCATCAACATTACCTCGGTGGTGGGGATCAGTGGAAATGCGGGACAATCCAACTATGCTGCTTCCAAAGCCGGTATTATTGGTTTTACAAAATCCATCGCGCTGGAACTGGGTTCAAGAAATATCCGCTCGAATGCCGTGGCGCCGGGCTTTATCGAAACCGAGATGACGGGTGCTGTGGAGTCGAAAGCGGTGGAAGAATGGAAGCAATCGATCCCTATGAAACGTGGCGGGCAGCCCGAAGAAGTGGCTGATGCCTGCGTTTTTCTGGCGTCCGATCTATCCCGATACATTACCGGACAAGTATTACAAGTTGACGGCGGCATGTTAACCTAGTGACTTTGTTCGTTTATAGAATAGCTGGCAGTTTCCTTGTATATTGTAACGCTGCCAGCTAGCTATTACTAACCACATGCGGTCCGAACTAATATTTCAAACTCCTTACTGGTTTCTCATATTCTGCGTTCTCGCAGGGGCCATTTACGCATTCCTACTTTATCAGCCGGAGCCTTCCTGGAATAAAAAATTAAACTATCTGCTGGCTGCATTTCGCGGAATAACCGTCGCGCTGATCTGTTTTTTGCTGCTAAGTCCGCTGGTGCGTAAAACCGAAACTTCGGTGGACAAGGCCAAAATTGTCTTTGCGATTGATAACTCTGAATCGGTAGGGAATTATGGCAAGCAAGTTCTTAAACAAATTTCGGACGCAACTGCGCAGCTGAATGAATCGGGTTTTGAAGTGAGTGTCGAAACGCTGGACGGTGGCGCGAAGCAGCCGGATTCGATTGCTTTTAATCAGAATAAAACAGACCTGTCGGGCATGCTTCAAAGGATCAAAAGCAGCTTCGAAGGCAGGAACCTGACGGATGTGATTCTGCTTTCTGATGGTATTGTCAACCAAGGTATTTCTCCGACATATAATCGCTTTCCCTTCAAAGTCAACACCTTGGCGGTGGGAGATTCGGTGCCGGACCTTGACATTCGGATCAAAGACATTGTCAGTAACCGCATTGCATACCTGGAAAATGAATTCCCGATCCGGGCAGAAATCGTGGCAAACGGATTGACAGGAAAGTCGACGACCATTTCCCTCAAACAAAACGGAAAGATCATCCAGACCCAGACGGTTCAAATTGACCGGCCGGATTTCTTCAAAGCATTTGATTTTAAAGCAACTTCTACCCAAAAAGGCGTACAACATTATACATTGGAACTGGGCAATGTTTCGGGCGAAACTTCCAGCCGCAACAACCGCAAGGATGTTTATATTGACATTATCGACGGTCGACAAAAGATCTTGCTGATGGCGCTCGCGCCGCACCCTGACATTAAAAGTATCCGCAGCATTGTGGAGGCAAATGATAATTACGAGCTGGATATCAACATTTTATCCATCGCAAACAATCCGCCGGCCAGCACGAAACCTTACGATCTGGTGATTTTGCATCAGATACCGAATGTGCTGGGTTTAGGAAATGCGCAGGTCCGCAAGTTTCTGGATTCGAAAATTCCTTTGTTTTTTATTCTTGGAAACCAATCGGCGGTGCCGCTGGCGAGTTCGCTGAACAAGTCTTTGCTCATCAACACTTCTAATAATCAGATAGATAAGGTGACTGCGCGATTTAACCCCGCATTTCAGCAGCTGAATTTTGATCCCGAAAGTTTGAAATTATTGGAGCGGCTTCCGCCACTTTCGGTGCCTTTTGGAGAATATAATTTGTCGTCGGGCACGGAGACGATTTTGTACCAGAAAGTTGGAACATTGAATACCAACAAGCCGCTGCTGGTTTTGAATACCAATAATGAGCAGAAAGTAGCAGTGCTGGCAGGAGAGGGGATCTGGCAGTGGCGGCAGGAAGAATTTGCGCAAACCAGTAAGCAGGAAGTGGTTGATAACCTTTTTCAAAAGCTGATACAGGTACTTTCGGTCCGGGAAGACAAGCGGAAATTCCGTGTTTATCCTGTCAGAAATGAGTTCGAAGCCGGCGAGCAGGTGGCTTTTCAGACTGAAATTTACAATGACATTTACGAGCCGATTTTCGGCCAGGAGGTAACATTGAATTTGATTGATGAAAAAGGAAAATCGAGGCAGTTTACTTACACCCATTCCAAGGAATCGCCGCGGTTTAATGTGAGCGGACTTGCCGAGGGCGTGTATCGCTACGCGGCGTCGGCCACATTGCGTGGCGGCCAGGAGCGGGTGACGGGCCAGTTTGTGATACGGAATATGGATCTGGAAGCGAATAATACGACGGCCGATTTTGGCATGTTGAGAGAACTGGCGGGCCGCTCCGGGGGAGAATTCCTGGCGCCGTCGACATTGAGCCAGTTTTTGGCAAAACTTAAAAGTGACCGCCCCGCCGACCGGCTGGACAGCAGTGAAGAAATGGTAGAACTGATTTATATGAAATGGTTATTCTTCCTGCTGGTCCTTTTGCTTGGAGCCGAGTGGGGTTTAAGAAAGTACCATGGCGGATATTAGTAAGGCCAGGCAGCCGGCTTTTTTCGGGCTGCTAACTATTTTTTTTCTTCTTTTTTTAAATCATCAATCTGTTTCGCAGGAAGTTTCCGCACCTGCCGATTCTATCAGACAGGATTCTGTCAAAACCCAGGTCCATCCTAACTATGCTATGCTTCGCGGGATTTTCGCGGCGCAGTCGGGGTTGTATTTGGGGACGATTTACGGGTTGAGTAAATCATGGTACAAGAACAAGCTCACGCACTTCAAAATCCAGGATGATTCTCGTGAGTGGCTGCAAATGGACAAAATGGGGCACGTTTACACATCGTACCAGATTGCCCGTCACACCGCCGCACTTTACAAACAAACCGGGATTTCGAAGCGACAAATGCTGGTTTACGGGGCAATTTCGGGTGTGATTTTT
Source organism: Dyadobacter luticola (assembly GCF_005860805.1). GTDB lineage: Bacteria > Bacteroidota > Bacteroidia > Cytophagales > Spirosomataceae > Dyadobacter > Dyadobacter luticola. The sequence continues at coordinate 821,589 of NZ_VCEJ01000005.1, forward strand.
CAAACCCCAATTGAGATACTGGACGGCTTTTCACCGGATTACGGTTTTTCGCCGGGGGACATGATTGGTAACATTGCCGGCTCGGTAATATTTCTGGGGCAGATCGCGCTTTGGGACGAGATCAGGATCCAGCCGAAATGGTCGTTTCATTATACGCCGCTCTCGAAAGTACGCCCGGAACTGCTTGGCAGTAATCGCTATGAAAGCTGGCTGAAAGATTATAATGGTCAGACTTACTGGTTTTCAGCCAGTCCGAAATCATTTTTTAGAGGAAGTAACTGGCCCGCCTGGCTCTGTTTTTCAGTAGGATATGGTATCCAGGATATGGTTTCGGCGGAGCGGGACAAGAGCATTGAAATGGGGTACCGGCCCTACCGGCAGTTTTATTTATCCTTGGATATCGACCTGACGAAGATCAAATCACGCAGTAAATTTGTTCGTACTATTGGGTTTCTGGCCAATTCCCTGAAAATACCGGCGCCTGCCCTGGTTCTTAGCCGGAAGGGGATCGACTTCAAGCCATTTTATTTTTAAAAGTTTTTGACACAAAATATGAATATCGGAGATAAGGTAAGGCTGGTACACGGACGCGAAGAGGGGATCATTTATGCATTTCTGCCTAATAATGTGGTGGAAATTGAGATCGAGGACGGGTTCCGGATCCCTGTCATGAAAAATGAGATTGTGACCATTTCGCCGGTGGAAACGCAGCGGATGGTGAAAGAGCCGGATGCTAAAAAGATTGGTGCTCAGCGGGATATCATTGTTCCTAGAAACTTACCGTTTGCTGAAAAAGGAATTTATCTCGCATTCGTATCGGTAAATGACCGGGCGCTCACAGTTCACGTGATCAATAATTCGGACTGGACATTGCCTTTCACCGCGGCGGCTTTGAATGAGCAGGTAAGTACCGGTTTAGGTGCCGGAATGTTGCTTCCCAGGTCGTCGCAAAAGCTGACGGAAATCCTGATGAAAGATTTTGAAAGCTGGCCGACATTTGAGTTTAAAGCGCTGTATTACAGGGAGGGAAATCACAATTTGCCGCAGGCGCTTTCGAGAAGGATCAAATGCAGGGCGCAGTCTTTTTACAAAAACAAAAAGAAGGCGCCAATCCTCGACCGGGACGCTTTTGTGTACCAGCTGGATGAGGAAAATCTGAAAACTGACGATTTGCGACATATTGAAAATCTATCTAATACATTAAAAACCAGCATGCTGGGAGGTGCGACGCCAGAGCCAGCGAAAATTGCAAAGCCTGAGCAAGTCGTGGATCTGCACATTGAAAAGTTGAAAGACACCCCGGGAAATATCTCCAAAGACAACATTTTGAAAGCGCAGCTCGACGCTTTTGAAAGTAACCTTGAACTGGCGATTGCGAATGGGATGGAGGAGATTACGTTTATCCACGGGGCTGGTAGCGGGGCACTCAAAAATGAGCTGCACCGGCGGCTGGGGAAAAACCAGCATGTACAATATTTTAAGGACGCTTTAAAGGAAAAATTCGGATACGGTGCTACCCTCGTCAAAATCAAATAATCCCCTTGCCCGGTGTTTGCTGGGCTTTATTTTGCTAGCATTACTTCTCACGCAGTGGCAGTGCCGCTCAAAAAGTAGCTCTCCAAAAGCACCTATGGAAGAATATCAATATTCGGACAAAGAAATTCAGAATGAAAGGCATCTTTCTGTGCTCAATGTTCCCGTCGAAATTCCGGTCTCTGAGATTGAGAATCAGATTAATGCGAAGATCAAAGGGTTGATTTACGAGGATAACAGTTATGAGGACGATAACAATGATAACCTGAAAGCGAAGGTCTGGAAAATCAGCCCGATCAAGGTTGTGGCCATCGATTCGTCATTTTTATTTGAGGTACCGCTGAAAATCTGGGTGAGCGCGGGTTACAAAATTGCACCGCTGGGCATCTCGATGTCGGGTTATAAGGATACGGAGTTTTCGATCCGGATAAGGCTGATTTCAAAAATCGGCATTGCTAAAAACTGGCAGATCAAGTCGGAAACATACGTGGACGGCTATGACTGGATTACGGAGCCGAGTGTAAAAGTGGCCGGGATCAGCATTCCGATCAAGAGCATGGCGAGCCGGCTTTTGAACAAAAATTTTGACAAAATCCTCGAAGCGATCGACCAGGAAGTGGCCGGTAACCTGGAATTAAAAAAGAATGCGGAGCTGGCCTGGAACATTGCGCGTCAGCCAGTTATGCTTGCGCCGGAGTATGATACCTGGCTTAGCATCGTGCCGACGGGCGTAGTGATGACGCCGCTGCTTGCAAAGAATAATGTACTGCGCTCGGTGATCGGCATCAAAGGCTATACGCAAACCATTACCTCCGCGACAAAACCGGCGGTAACAGGTGTCCAGAAGTTACCTGATTTACAGATCGTGGACAAGGTTTTTGAGGAGTTTAAAATCGGGTTGATCAGCCTGGTTTCTTACGAAGATGCGGCGCGGCTTGCTACCGCCAAGTTTGCGGGAGAGAAATTTTCTTTTCTGGGTGGCAAGTATAATGTGGAGGTGTCGTCGGTGGAAATGTACGGACAAAATGACAAGCTGGTGATCAAGGCCGGGTTGAAGGGTAACATTACCGGGGATATCTATCTGAAAGGTGTCCCGTATTATGATCCGGTGACGCAGCAGCTGTCGTTGAAAGGGCTTGACTATGACCTCGATACCCGGAACACGATTGTAAAAACAGCGGGCTGGCTTTTGCAAGGACAGTTCAGCAGGATGATGGAAAAGCGCATGGTATTTCCGGTTGGGGAGCAAATTACCGAGGCAAAAAAGACAATCCAGAAAGCACTGGCAAATTATAAAATTACCGAGGGCGTCACGCTCAAAGGAACCCTCTCGGACATTGTCCCTGACAAAGTTTACCTCACTCCAAAACACCTCTATTCTGTTGTATTTGCGAATGGAAAGGTAAATTTAAGGGTCGACGGATTGAAGGGAATCTGAAATAAAATTTGCATAATAATCAGTGCAGTTACTATAATTTTTTGGTTTTTATAGTATATTGACTGCTGTTGGAAAGAAAGTATTTCTTAGCTTTGTGCACAGAGGAAAGGATTAAGCTGTCCTACCGCCGCGGTTTTACCGGGGAGGAAAGTCCGGGCAGCACAGAGTACCGTACTTCCTAACGGGAAGGCAATAAATTGGTGACGATTTGTTGACAGCCAGTGCCACAGAAATGATACCGCCTTGGCATGTTTTTTATATACCAAGGTAAGGGTGAAATGGTGGAGTAAGAGACCACCGCTCTCCGGGCAACCTGAGGGGCACGGTAAACCTTACGGGCTGAAAGATCAAATAGGTGTTAATTTGTGGGGCTACTCGTCCCCCGTTCTCACGAGCATTAACACGGGTAGATCGTTAGAGGTTTCGGGTGACCGGAATCCTGGATAAATGGTAGGAGTTCTCGCCATCTGGTGAGAAAACAGAACCCGGCTTACAGGCTTACTCCTTCTTTCTGATATTAGAATTAACCAATAAGTGCAATATTGAATCACATAACGCGTGTTTCCCATGAAGAAAAAGAACCTTTACGTTGCTTTGATTTTTTTCTCCCTGCTAAGTTTTAATACGTTCGCGCAAAACAGAACGTATGACGGACCTAACAAAATGAACACCTGGTCTATCACAGGTTACGGAGGGATAACAAAATTCTTCGGTGATATTAAAGAGTACGACTTTAAACTTGGTGATGACGAAAAGCTTACAGGTGGCTGGGGACTTTCTATCAACAAACAGCTGTCGCCTATTTTTGGTATCCAACTTACCGGTTTTAACGGCCAACTTCAGGGATCTAAGAAAAACCAGTTCAGCACGCTGACCGGCGAAACTTACAATGTTACATTCAACAGCCCCTCTTTCGTACAGGCTACCATCGACGGTACATTGAATGTGAACCGTCTTCTTTTTGGTTATAAAAAATTGAGAAGATGGAAAGTAGATGCGCATTTGGGTGCGGGTATCATTTACTACCACACAGATTTGAAAGCGATCAATACTAACGCAAACAGTCCTTACTTCGGTACAACCTGGGAAGTTTCGACCAACACGGACGGAAGTTCTAAAACAGCTGGTAAATGGGAACGCAATGGTTCTACATACACCCGTGAATGGGTAGTACCGACTGGTCTTGCAATCCACTACGAATTGACTCCACGTTTTGACTTAGGTGTAGATTTTACTTACAACTACGTAAATACCGAGAAAATGGATGCGACGGTTGGCGATTTGAGCGACTACCGTACACAACAAGGCATCTGGACATTCGCAAGAGGCGAGTCTAAAAACGATGGCTGGGGAATGGCTTCCATCGCGTTGACTTACAAGCTGGGTAAAAATGCAGTAATGTCGAAAGATGGTAAATACGATGCTTCGAAAGGACGTTACCACTTGCGTTGGGCAAATCCACAATCTTTGATTCCTGTGCCTTACAACCCAACGATGAACGATGCGGATTCTATTGCAAAAGCAAACATGCCTAAGCCAGTTGATCCACGTCTTTACACAGATTCAGACGGTGACGGTGTGGCAGATTTGTTCGACAAAGAACCTAACACACCAATCGGTAGCATTGTATCAGGTGGTGGTGTTGCTCTTGACCTTGATAAAATCATCAGAGACGCAATCAAAAATAACCTTCCAAAAGACGAATGCGAAGCCTTATTCAGTAACATTGAATTCGATACAGATAAAGCGATCATCCGCAACGCATCGAAAGAAACATTGGCGAAAGTGGTTGAACTGCTGAACATGCGTACCAACTGCCGCATTGTTCTGGTAGGTCACACGGATGCCCGCGCTTCCGACGCATATAACGTAGCGCTGTCCCGCCGCCGGGTTGATGCAGCAAAAAGATTCCTGGTTCGTGCAGGTCTGACAGATCCTAGCCGTATCATCGCTGAATACTATGGTGAATATCGTCCGATTGCAGAAAATACAACAGTTGAAGGTCTGCAATCTAACCGTCGCGTTGAGATCAAGATTCTTCCAAATAACACGATCCGCTCTACCTATCCAGCCGGTTTCCGCAGATAACAGACGATTAGTAAAATATATCAAAAGGGAGGTAAGCAATTACCTCCCTTTTTTTATGTCCGAATGATGGGTGTCAAAGAGGAATTTAGTACATTTGCACCCTGTTTAATCAAGGGACGAGTTCCCACCAACAATTCTACAATGGCAGTTAAAATTAGATTAGCGCGTCGCGGACGCAAAAAGAAAGCGATTTACGATATCGTAGTCGCTGATGCCAGAGCACCACGTGATGGTCGCTTCATCGAAAAACTGGGTATCTATAATCCAGGTTCAAATCCTGCTTCCATCGTTTTGGAATCAGACAAAGCTGTTGACTGGCTTTTGAAAGGAGCGCAGCCAACAGATACAGCACGTTCTATCTTGCAACACGAAGGTGTAATGTTGAAAAAACACTTGCAGGTTGGTGTCAACAAAGGCGCAATCACGCAGGAAGTAGCTGATGCACGTTTTGAAGACTGGAAAGGTTCGAAAGAAGGACGTAAAGCAAACGCTGCGGACAACTTGTCTCAGAAAAAAGATGCTGAGAAACAAGCGAAACTGGATGCTGAACGTAAAGTGAACCAGGATCGTGCAGACGCAATCGCGAAGAAAAATACGCCTCCTGCGGAGGAAGTTGCAGAACCGGAAGTTTCGGAAGAAGTTATCGATGCAGCTGAAACGGATGCAGCAGCCGACGCACCAGCAGAAGAATCTGCTGAATAATTTAAGCGTTTAACAGAAATTTATGGGTCTGTCGGTTTTCCGTACAGACTCATACTGTTTTATAACAAACTTATATCTTACCAAGGTGACACAAGATAATTGCTTTTTGTTGGGTTACATTGTCAGGACGCACGGTACGGCCGGTAATGTGGTTATTTATCTCGACGTGGATTATCCGGATGATTATGAAGATCTGGAATCGATTTTTGTGGAAGTGAAGGGAGAACTGGTGCCTTACTTTGTGGAGGACATTAACCTGCAGAAACAGAATAATGCGATTGTGCGCTTTGAAGATGTGGACACGATTGCAAAAGCGCAGCCGCTGGTAGGAAACTCTTTGTATCTGCCGCTGGAAGAACTGGCAGAGCTGGATGAGCATGAGTTTTACTATCATGATATCAAAGGTTTTACAGTTGTTGACGAGGTAAAAGGAGAGTTGGGCATTGTGCAGGAAGTGTATTCTTTAAATGGTCAGGATTTGATCGCGATGGAATATGAAGGTGCGGAAGTGCTGATTCCTACCGCGGTGGACATTGTTTTAAAAGCAGATAAGGAAAATAAGAAACTGATGGTAAATCTACCAGAGGGTTTGTTGGAAGTGTATCTGAGCAGCGAGACGGACCCGGAAAATGCACCAGACGATGCGGATTGACATTCTTACCTGCGTCCCGAACTTGCTGGACAGCTTCTTCGCACATTCCATTTTAAAGCGTGCCCAGCAGGGTGGTTTCGTGGAGGTGAAAATCCATGACATCCGCGACTATTCTACCAACAAACACCGCACGATTGATGATTACGCATTTGGCGGCGGAGCCGGAATGGTGTTGCAAATTGAGCCGATAGCTAAATGTATCCGCACGCTTCAAAGTGAGCGGAACTACGATGAAGTCATTTACCTCACGCCTGATGGTGAACTGATGCAGCAGCGAATGGTCAACCAGCTTTCATTGAAAGGGAATCTGATCATGCTTTGCGGACATTACAAAGGCGTGGACCAGCGCGTGCGGGATCTTTTTATAACCAAAGAAATAAGCATTGGGGACTATGTGCTTTCTGGCGGCGAACTGGCCGCGGCCGTGCTATCCGACGCGATTATCCGCCTCCTTCCAGGTGTGTTGAATGATGAAACTTCCGCGCTGACGGATTCATTTCAGGATAACCTGCTAGCGCCCCCAGTATATACCCGGCCAGCCGATTACGAGGGTAGCAAGGTGCCGGAAATTTTAATGTCCGGCCATGAAGCAAAGATTGAAGAGTGGCGCTATGAACAATCTTTGAAGAGAACCAGGGAGCGGCGGCCCGACTTGCTGCAATCCTAAAAATCCAGACTGCAGTTAATCCACTCATTGTCGAAATTGGTGCCGTATTTCCGGTAAAAACCTACCGCTGACGTATTCCAATCGAGTACCTGCCATAGCATGCCGGTACAGCCGGTTTGCTTCGCCGCCGCTACGGTTGCGTCGAAAAGGATCTTTCCGATACCATTTCCCCGCATCGATTCGGTCACGATAATGTCTTCCATATACAATCTTTTTCCTTTCCAGGTAGAATACCGAAAGTAGTACAGCGACAAACCAATGATCTTTGAATCGGACTCTGCGACAAAGAAATCATACAATTTCTCATTGTAATCGCGGGTCATTTTTTCAACATTATTGCTGACCTGGTTCAATGCTCTTTCGTAAACCGCAAGCTCTTTAACCAACTCAAAAATCGCCGGAATATCCGCTACTGTACCTTGCCTGGTGGAAACTGTCATATCTTATTTTTATCGTTAAAAACGCAACAGGAATTAAAATATACTACTTACTGCCGAGAGTTCATGTAGTTTTCCCATTTTTCTAAAATTGCCTGGAAATTCTCCGGCAGTTCGGTCTCAAATTGTATCCATTCTTTGGTTTTCGGGTGATTAAACCCCAGTGATTTCGCATGCAGCGCCTGTCCGGGCAGCAAGTTGAAACATTGCTCGACCATGATTTTGTATTGGTTGCTGGACACGCTCCGCAGGATTTTATCCCCGCCATACACATTATCATTAAAGATGGGGTGCCCGATGTGCTGCATGTGGGCGCGTATCTGATGCGTACGGCCAGTTTCCAAGTTACATTTTACGAGCGATACATATCGCCACGATTTAATAACTTCATAGTGCGTCACTGCATGTTTTCCCTGGCTGCCGTCTTCAAAGATATCCATCACGCGCCGGTCTCGCGCACTTCTGCCAATGTTGCCGGTAATGATACCTTTTTCCAGCTTTGGTTCGCCCCAGATCAGGGCATAATAAGTTCGCTCGATGGTGTGATCGGAAAATTGTTTTGCCAGGTAAGTCATGGCAAACTCGGTCTTTGCAATCACCAGTAAGCCCGAAGTATCTTTATCAATGCGGTGCACAAGTCCGGGCCGGCCTTCACCGTTTCTTCCGGTAGGTAGTTGCTGAAAATGATAGACCAAACCGTTGATCAATGTCCCGGTCCAGTTGCCGTAAGCGGGGTGTACCACCATGCCTACCGGCTTGTTGACCATCAGCAGCACATCGTCTTCGTAAATAATGTCGAGGGTTAGATTTTCAGGAATTATTTCGGTATCTCGTGGTGGCTGAGGTAACGACAGCGTTATAATGTCATTGGGTTTTACCTTGTAGCTGGCCTTTGATGCCTGGCCGTTAACTTTTACTGCCTCAGCTTCAATTCCGTTTTGTATTTTTGTCCGGGAGGCGTTTGCGACGTGCAGGTTGAGATATTTGTCCAGTCTGATAGGTCCCTGACCTTTATCCGCAACTATTCGGTAATGTTCAAATAAATCATCTTCTTCGGAGGTAATTTCAATATGGTCTTCGGACATTTCAAATCGGGATATACTCAACAAAAATAATAAATTGATGGATTTACTTAACCCCTCACTGCCAACGCCCCTTCAGGAACTTTCGCATGAAATCCTGGACCGTGCCGAGGTTAAACTACTCATCAAAAGAGACGACCTGATCCATCCTATCGTGTCGGGAAACAAGTGGAGAAAGCTAAAATACAACCTGATCGAAGCAGAAGAAACGAAACAAAAAGCGATATTGACATTCGGCGGGCCTTATTCAAACCACCTTTACGCCACTTCCGCTGCCGGAAAAGCAATGGGTTTTGAAACGATCGGGATCGTGCGTGGCGAAGATAATGAGTTAAATCAGACTGATACCCTGAAATTCTGTAAAGAGCAGGGCATGAAACTGCATTTTGTTTCCAGGGAAGAGTACCGCAAGCGAAATACATTGTCTTATCTGCACGAAATCGTTAAAAAATTTAACTACCCATTTTTGATCAATGAAGGTGGCACGTCCAGCCACGGACTAAAAGGTGTAACCGAAATGGTGACCGAAGTAGGCGAGCAGCTTGGCAACCAGCCCGACTATTACGCAGTTTCGGCGGGTACGGGCGGTACTACGGCCGGCATACTTTCGGCGGGCGAAAATGTGCTTGCGTTTTCAGCATTGAAAGGCGGTGAATTTCTTGAAGCGGATATCAATGAACTGCTCAGCAGCTTCGAGCATCGGGGTAAGCTGAAACTTTTTACAGAATATCATTTCGGCGGTTATGCCAAATACAACAGCGAGCTGCTCGATTTTATGAACCGCTTCAACAGCGATTTTGATATCCAGCTTGAACAGGTCTACACCGGCAAAATGTTCTTCGGCCTTTTCGACCAGATCAGGAAAGACTATTTTCCAAAAGGAACTACGATTGTAGCCGTACATACCGGCGGCCTCCAAGGCTTGCTCTAACCGATTTCCGTGGCAACTTCCTCGCTGCTGTCGGCGGTTTTGTGTTTGATAAATTCCTTGATCAGGTCTCGGTCTCCGGCGATCCAGAGCACGTCCAGGTTTTCAATGATCATGGATGAATCAGGATTGAGAATGCGTTCGCCATTTCTTTCCAAACCGACGATCATACCCTGAGTTTTTTCTCGTATCCCACTGTTTCTGATCGACTTGCCGCGAATGTTGTATTCATTTCTGACTTCTATCCTTTCTAATACGATGCTGTCTTCATGGGCCATGTAAATGTCCCCGTTGGTACTTACCTCGACATGAACCCGGAAGTCATCTAACTGATCGTCGGTACCGATCACTTCGATGCGGTCGCAGGGATAGAGGACTTCGGTAGGGCGGGGCAGGTGGATGGTGCTGCTTCCCCTTTCGATGAGCACAACGTTGATCCCAAAATGTTCCCTGATTTTCAGTTCCTGCAAGGTTTTGCCAATCAAATTGGAATCCGCGCTTACTTCCAGAAACGCGAAGTGTGCGTCCCAAGGCAGTAAGATCCGCTTCGATTTGCCGCTGCCTTCCAGTTGTCTGGCATTGAGATTTTGTAAAAAACGGTCTTCAATCTTGCTATAAAATTGTTGTAGTCTCTGGTAAAATATGGCAAAACCCAACACCATAATGCCGCCTGCGACGCTCAGGGCAGTGGGCGTAGCAAAAAAGGAATTCAGTAAAAATCCCATCAGAATAATGGCAATGAGTACCCTTGAAAGTTCGAGGAGCAGCAAAGGGCCACGGCTGTATTTCCGACTCAGCCAAATGGCCGAGTACGCTTTCCGATTGGACCTTTTAAAAACCAGCGCCCACAAAAACGGGGACACCAGTAAAAAAGTGATTACAAAAAGTACAGAATTCGTGATAAATGTCTCAGGGATAAAGGCATGAAGCTCGTCTGCCAGCTGGCGGGAAGCTGCCAGAACGATGCCGATCACGACCACCGAGTTGAGTATGATGGTCTGCGCGTAAGATTTTAAGATACTGTTCCAATGTGTTGTCTGGCCGATGGTTTCGGTACTTGTGCTGTAACGGTTCAGGTATAGACGCCATTTTTCGGGCAGCACTTTTTCCAGCCACTCGTACAAAGGCTCCGATGCCTTCATCATGTAAGGTGTTGTAAATGTGGTAATCACGGACACACCGACGGCGATTGGATAGAGAAAATTGCTCGTCACTTTTAGGGCCAAACCCAGGTTAGCGATGATAAAGGAAAACTCACCGATCTGTGACAAGCTCATGCCTGATTGCAGTGATTTTTTCAAAGGCTGACCGGAAATGACTGCACCTAACGTTACAAAAAAGGTTTTTCCAAAAACAACAACCAGCACCAGGATGGCAGTTGGTACTGCATATTGGATCAATAATGTAGGATTGATCAGCATGCCCACCGAAATGAAGAATACCGCTCCAAAAAGATCTTTCAAGGGTTTTAGTAAATGTTCGATTTTCTCGGCATGCGTAGTTTCAGCCAGGATTGATCCCATAATAAATGCACCGAGCGCCGCGGAAAAGCCGGCCTGCGTCACCAGAAACACCATTCCAAAACAAAGTGCAACGGAAGTGATCAACACACTTTCATCATTCATCAACTGGCGGTAGCGGCGCAAAAGCGTGGGAAACACGAATATGCCGCCCAGAAACCAGATTGTCAGGAAAAAGAATAGTTTACAAATGGATTGCAGCATTTCGATCCCTGCAAATTGCTGACTGATCGATAATGTTGACAATAAGACCATTAACAAAACGGCGGCAAGATCTTCTATCACCAGAATGCCCAGTACAACCCTGGTAAACTGCTGCGTTTTCATGCCCAGTTCATCGAATGCACGGAAAATGATCGTGGTGGAGGATATGGCAATGATACCTCCCAGGAAAAGACTGTCAGTTTTGCTCCATCCGAGAAGCTGGCCGGTGATGAAGCCAGTCGCCAGCATCATAGAAACTTCGAAGAGGCCCGTGATAGCGGCAGTATTACCTACTTTGACGAGTTTTTTAAAACTGAATTCAAGTCCCAGGTTAAAAAGCAAAAAGATGACACCGATCTCCGCCCAGATCTCGATGGTTTTAATGTCGGTTATGGTAGGGAATAGGTGAAAATTGGGGCCCACGAGCAGTCCGGCCAAAATATAGCCGAGTACGATCGGCTGTTTTAATTTTTTAAATATGAGGGTGATCACCCCCGCCATCGTCAGGATGAGAGATAGGTCAACAATAAGTTGTGGAACATGAGTCATGAAGGGTATAAGTTGATGGATCAATAAAATACAAAAAGCCTTTGACTAGTCAAAGGCTTTTCTGATATAAAACCGTAAAATGGGGCTTGTACGACTTAACCTACGCTGCCTTCCAAACTGATTTCCAATAGTTTCTGCGCCTCTACCGCAAACTCCATCGGGAGCTGATTTAGAACCTCTTTTGCATAACCATTTACGATCAGCGCCACAGCTTGTTCAGTAGGAATTCCGCGCTGGTTGCAGTAAAAAAGGATATCTTCTCCAATTTTAGAAGTTGTCGCTTCGTGCTCCACCGTAGCGGATGGGTTGCTTACTTCAATGTATGGAAATGTATGCGCACCGCACTTATCGCCCAGCAACAAAGAGTCGCATTGCGAGAAGTTACGCGCTTTTTCGGCTCTCTTGAAAACCTGTACTAAACCGCGGTACGAATTCTGGCTTTTGCCTGCCGAGATACCTTTTGAAACGATGCGGCTTTTGGTATTTTTCCCGATGTGGATCATTTTGGTACCCGTATCAGCCTGCTGCATGTTGTTTGTTACTGCAACGGAATAAAACTCACCGATCGAATTATCGCCTTTCAAGATCACAGACGGATATTTCCAGGTAATTGCGGAACCAGTTTCAACCTGGGTCCAGGATATTTTAGAGCCCGGCCCATCACACAATCCGCGTTTTGTCACGAAATTGTAGATACCGCCTTTTCCGTCTTTATCGCCAGGATACCAGTTTTGTACAGTCGAATATTTCACATTTGCATTGTCATGGGCGAAAATTTCCACTACCGCAGCGTGCAACTGGTTCTCATCACGCATCGGCGCAGTACAACCTTCGAGGTAACTTACCTGACTGTCGGCATCGCCCACAATCAATGTGCGCTCAAACTGACCTGTACCGGCAGCATTGATCCGGAAATAGGTCGAAAGCTCCATCGGGCAGCGGACGCCTTTTGGAATGTATACAAACGAACCATCTGAAAATACGGCCGAATTCAGCGCAGCGTAATAGTTATCTTTTGGCGGAACAACCGATCCAAGGTATTTTTTAACAAGGTCAGGATGCTCACGGATCGCCTCGCTGATAGAGCAGAAAATGATGCCTTTCTCTTTCAGCGCGCCCTTGAACGTCGTAAAAACCGACTCCGAATCCATCACGGCATCTACCGCAATACCCGAAATCCTTTTCTGTTCATTCAGTGAAATTCCAAGCCTCTCAAATGTGTTACGCAACTCAGGATCAATGTCATCAATGCTCTCGACAGCTTTCTTTTTCTTAGGCGCCGAGTAATATTTGATAGCCTGAAAATCGATTTTAGGATAGTGTACATTTGGCCATTTAGGCTCAGCCATGCTCAGCCACAAATGATAAGCTTTCAGGCGCCATTCCAGCATCCATTCCGGCTCATTTTTTTTTGCAGAAATAAACCTGACAATATCGTCACTGAGCCCCGCAGGGGCCTCATCTGCCTCAATATCAGTTACAAAGCCATATTTGTATTCCGAACTGGTGATTTCCTCCAACAATTCTTCTTCTTTGCTCATAGTCTTAAATGATCACACTGTGTTTGGTAATATGGTAACACAGAGAAACGGGATTGAGTTTAATCGGGGGATCAAAAATAGGGAATTTTGGCGAGAACTGCCCGGTTAAAGATAACTATGGGAAGCCAAATAGTTCTGTACATAATCCTTCACACCCGCTTCCAGCGAAGTAAAAGGTTTGTCGTAACCGATCGAACGAATTTTGCTCATATTGGCCTCGGTGAAATACTGGTATTTATCGCGGATATCTGCCGGCGTATCAATGTAAGATATGTCCGGCGTCTTGTCCATCGCATTGAATGTACTGATCACGAGGTCTTTAAATGTTCTCGCTTCGCCGGTTCCCAGATTATAGATACCCGAATTTTTCCGGTGGTGCATGAAGAAAATACAGACGTCGATCAGATCTTTGACGTAAATAAAATCGCGCATCTGCTCACCATCTTTGTATTCCGGGTTGTGAGAGCGGAAAAGCTTCATTTTCTCCGTCGCCTTGATCTGGTTGTAGGCGTGGAAAATGACGGATGCCATTCGTCCTTTGTGGTATTCGTTGGGGCCGTAAACATTGAAAAACTTCAATCCTACCCAGAAAAACGGTTTTTCTTCCTGCTCCAAAGCCCAGATATCAAACTCATTTTTAGAATCACCGTAAGGATTCAGCGGTTTCAGTTGGGATAAGGTAGTTTCATCGTCATCATACCCATTTTCACCCAGCCCGTAAGTCGCTGCGGAAGAGGCATATACCAACGGAACCTGGTACGCCACACATTTCTGCCAGATCGATTTGGAATAGTTGACATTCAATTCATCGAAGATTTCTTTATCAAATTCAGTAGTATCTGTGCGGGCGCCAATGTGAAATATGAACTCAATGTCGCGGCTGTTTGCATCGATCCAGTCAAATAGTTCGCTGCGTTCAACTTTTTCCTTAATTGTCTTACCTTCAAGGTTTTCCGCCTTTTCGATTTTAGAGAAATCATCGACGGCAATTATATTTTTGAAACCATCTGCATTGAGACGGCTGATTAATCCGCTACCGATGAAACCGGCGGCACCTGTTACAATAATCATTGGAGATAAAGTCTGGTTAATGGGATTTTTTCCGGTATACCCTTGTTAAAAGGCAAAACTACGGATACAAGCTGTAATTTTGTACCCGATTTAATACGAGTGAAAAAGTTTTATGATTTACGTAACAAGGAAAGAGCATTTTAATGCGGCCCACCGGCTTTTTAATCCGGCGTGGTCTGATGAGAAAAACCAGGAGGTTTTTGGCCCTTGCGCCAATAACAACTGGCATGGGCATAACTTTGAGCTGATTGTTACGGTGAAAGGCAAACCGAACCCGGATACCGGTTTTGTCATCGATTTAAAGGTTTTAGGAGATATCATTAAAGAAAAAATTATTGATAAAGTCGATCATAAAAACCTCAATCTCGATGTGGATTTTATGAAAGATAAAATGGCTTCGTGCGAAATTTTTGTGATGGAAATCTGGAAAATCCTCGCGCCAGCGGTAAATGAAGCTGCTGATGATGCCCGTCTTCACTACATTAAGCTCATAGAAACTCCCAAAAACTTCGTAGAGTATTACGGAGAATAGCAACAAAAAGGCTACATGAAATACTACCTGGTTGCCGGCGAGCGTTCGGGAGACCTTCACGGCTCCAACTTGATCAAAGGCATCAGGGAAAATGACCCTAATGCAACTTTTCGTGGCTGGGGTGGTGAAATGATGCAAACGGAAGGCATGGAACTTGTCACGCATTACAAGGATACCGCTTTCATGGGTTTCCTGGAAGTAATGCTGAATCTGCACAAGATTTCCGGATTTCTGAAAAAATGTAAAGCCGATATCCTTGAATATCAGCCCGATGCATTGGTTTTGATTGACTATCCGGGCTTCAATTTGCGCATTGCGGCATTTGCCAAATCCAAAGGCCTGAAAGTCTTTTATTACATTTCCCCGAAAGTCTGGGCATGGAACCAGAAGCGCGCCTGGAAGATCAAAAAGAACGTCGATCACATGTTTGTGATCTTCTCCTTTGAAGTGGATTTCTACAAAAAATTCGACTATAAGGTTGATTATGTGGGCAATCCGCTGATGGATGCCATCGCAAATTTCCAGCCCGATACTGATTTTCACGCCAAAAACAACCTTCGTGCCGACAAGCCCATCATTGCGCTGCTTCCGGGCAGCCGCCAGCAGGAAATCATCGGCATGCTGGATTTAATGCTGACCGTCCAACCACATTTTCCTGATTATCAATTTGTCATCGCTGGCGTGAGTAACCTTCCAGCAAGTTTGTACCAGAAATACATTGCCTCGCACAATGCTGTGATTGTTTACGAAAAGACCTATGATCTGCTGAAAATCGCACAAGCCGCATTGGTTACTTCCGGCACGGCAACATTGGAAACTGCTTTATTCGGCGTGCCAGAGGTAGTTTGCTATAAAACGAGCGGTTTTTCCTACGCCGTCGCAAAGCGGCTGATCCGGATCCCATTTATTTCCTTGGTAAATCTGATTATGGAACGGGAAGTTGTAAGGGAATTGATTCAGGATGAGCTGAATGAAACATTGCTGGTCGAAGAACTGGGAAGCATTTTGCCTGGTGGTGCGAAGTATGAAAAACAATTGGCTGATTATCAGGCGTTGAAAGAATTGGTCGGCGGGCCGGGGGCTTCTGAGCGGGCCGGACGATTGATTGTTGGATATTTAAAATGATAAACTTTTAAATGAATGGATACTGCAATCTCGATTGTTGACAACAAACCCGAATAGCTGGCCGACATTGAAATGGAGATTGTGCTGGATTAGAGCAAGTCGCCTATTTGAAAATAGTTTCCAAATTAATTTCCATCTCCGGAAAAATATTCGACCGCAATTTGTGGATCGCAGGCCTCATGCCTACATATCTTCCTTCCTCATTCAAAACATACACGAAAACGGCATCCTCGGCAGGCTCTACCAGCCAATACTCCCGCACACCGCATTCTTCATAAAGCGTAAACTTATTATCCATTTCCTTGCGGGAATTTCCGGGAGATAATATTTCAATGATCAGGTCAGGCGCACCGAGGCAACCCCTGTCATCCAGTTTCGATTCATCGCAGATAATGCACAAGTCAGGCTGAACGACAGTATAGATTTTCCCGTCCGAAACGTCCTGATTTTTCTTGGGTAAACGAACATCAAATGGCGCTAAAAAAACATTGCAATAATGTCCTTTGAAGAAAGTACCAACCTCCAAATGCAGATGTCCCAAAATAGTCTGGTGCCTCCGCGAAGACGCCGGGGACATTTTGAAAATCTTACCTTTAATCAGTTCCAGGCGCTCCTCGAATTGCCAGAGCAAATAGTCCGCGTAAGTATAAGTGCCGCTTAAATCGAGTTGATTGATGTTTGTGATGATACCCTGCATAGCATATTCGTTTCAGGTAAAGCTACCTAAAATCAAGAAAAGACAGAAATTTCAGCTACATCAAGTCTTCCGCTTTTTCTTTCGCGCCGAGGGAAACAACACATTATTTAAAATCAACCGGTACCCGGGCGAGTTGGGGTACAAATTCAGATCGGTCGGCATTCTTCGACCGCCGCCGCCGCGACCTTCCGGGTCGTGGCCGCCGTAGAATGTCCACTGGCCGCGGCCCATTTCGCCGTAAATGTAACGGTCGGAGGCGCTGCTGGTGCCCATCACGAGCACATTTGGCTTGACGGTATATTTGGAAAACGCGGTGGTTTGCCCGAAAAATTCGCGGATTAAATGTTCGTGGTTTTGTACCAGCATCGCCGGTATTACGTCCCATTTTGCAGAAAAATCGAACACGGAAAAATAAGCGTCATTTTCGCCCCATCCGCGGTATCTGCCCGCGGCAGAGTTAATGTCCGAGAAATTCATTCCTTCGTATTCATCCAGCACCAGCTTGAAATTCTGGAAAGCAAATGTTTTCTCAAAGTCCAGCTTCGACTGCGCATCCGGGTCGATGCCGTCGCCGTCGAGATTATCCACAATGTCTGTACCTTCTGCGGCGAGTGCAATGTCAAATGTTTCAGCGCCGGAGCACATCGCGAAGAGGAAGCCGCCGCCCGCGCAAAATTCTTTAATCGCCTTCGCAACAGCCAATTTCATTTTAGAAACTTTGGCATAACCAAAACGATTTGCGATCGCTTCCTGCGCCTTAATGTCCTGCTGCGTTGTCCTGCGCAGGTTTTTGCCAAACTGACCGGTAAAATCTTCATGATGCAAATGCAGCCAGTCATACTTCGGAAGATCACCCTTGAGGATTTCTTCATCGTAAATGACCTCAAAAGGAATTTCGGCATATTTCAAAACCAACAAAACAGCATCGGTATTTTCAAATTCTGCCGGGCTGATCTTGATAGGAGAATAAACCGCAATTTTAGCCGCCTTAAAAAGCTTTACCACATCCATGTTCACATTCGGATCACTAATCTGGGCCACGATCTGCGCACTGGAAGCTTCGGATAAAACTTCATAAGATATCGCCCGAACTTTACATTCATTTTCGATGGACTTGCTATACTGCACTTTGAAACTTCCACCCCGGTAATTGAGCAGCCACTCCACTTCAATGTCGCCTTTTAATAAAAAATAAGCGAGGCCGTATGCTTTCAAATGATTGGTTTGCGCCTGATCCATTGGGATCAGGATCTGATTTCCCATGCAGGCACCCGAAATCAGGAACAGAAAGAAGATGAGCGTCTTTTTCAGCATACAGAACAGGATTAGGAATTCAGGGAGCTTAGGGTAGGGGAGGTGATCAAATTTAACGAAATAAAATCACTTTTGTGCGCTGACCCTCAGGTTTTTGCTCATGCTGAAATCCGGTTCTGAATGTTGCCCAAGAACACCTAGCTGAACCGGATCGTATGTTTAAATGGTGTGAAACCCGTCAGAAAAACTGTTGGAGCTTCCATCGCGGGCAGGGCGCCTCTCAATGCAACATTCTTATGCAGCCCAAGTCCCGGCCCGAAGGAAATGGTACCGCCTCCAAAATTGTAGCTGCCGGTACCTTCTTTCAAAAGCCACGAATCTTTGGTGTTCTCAATTTTAGTGACGCCTTTTAACTCGCCGCCGGGTCGAAAAATCAGTTCCAGCGCCGCCGGGACACGCTCGGTGCCATTTGTCGTGATCTCAATTTCCATCCCATCGGACGTCTCTTTTATCATAACTTTGGTTTCCAGATGCTGCACTTCACTTTGCGGACGATCGGTACGCGGCATTTTCTCCCAGTCACCGTCGGCTGAAATTTTATCTTTGGCAATTGGTTGATAGTAAGGCCCATCCAGCTTTTGGATCAGCTCCCAGACATTACCATTTTGATTTAACTTTTCAAACTGAAACTGACCTTTCCCAAAAAACGAAGACGCAAACCGCACGCCCTGCAAAACCGCCGAGCCTTTCATGAATGTAAACCAAACCGGATTGTTAGCGATCAATGTGCTGTCCCAATTATTCCGCCTGATCCGCACCAGTCCCGAATTAGGAAATGTTTTCACATAATTTAATAGCAGCGGCTTCTCACCCGGCAGGTTTTGCCATAATGTATTGTCTGTCAGAAGATAATCCAGGAATCCGCCCGTTTTCAGGCCAGCCGTTTTTTCAATGAGCTTGCACATGGCCGCGTACTCCCCATTCTGATCTTTGATGGCGAGATAGCGGTAGGGATAATAGTAATTTTCAAGCGTTCCGATCACCGCTTTATCCTGCCTGCCCGACGCATCGGTCACCACTTCACCATTCGGATGCACATAGAACATGGTCATATCCAGGTTTTTCCGGACGTAATCCAACAGTTCCGGTTTTTTCACTCCCTTTGAAATGGTGATCAGCAGCCGGTCTGTCAGCGACGAATAGATGAATGTGCTTTTTTCATTGAACTGTCCATCCTTATCCATATCAATGTGCTCGCCGAGCCACTGCTCAATGCGGGCCACATATTTCGGGTTTGGCCAAAGCTCGTTCAATTTGGTCAGTGCCGCAGAAACCACCCAGCGGTGATTGGGCGTATGGATTCCCCCAACGCTCAATGCATCTCCGGCGCGCAGGAGGAATGTTTTCAGGTTTAGCAGCATCTTGTCCGCGCCTGGTGTACCTGATTTTTCAATCAATGTATAAGCCATCGCAAGCCTTTTTACCAAGAAACCGGTATCAGGCGTCGAGTGAAAATTGGTTGATAGCAGGTCTATTGTACCGTCAGCATGCTGGGTTTTGACGAGGTACTTTGCCGCCAAATCCATATCTGCCAGCAAATCAGTCGATTTGTAAAATTTAGATGTCGGAGAAAAAAGCCCGCAGGCGCCCCACTGGATCAATGCTGCAGTACTATGCGGGTTCAGAATGTCGTAACCATCTTTCAATCCGCCCAGCGCCTGATCACCCTGGTTTTTAACCTGATACGATCTGAGCGAAGCGATTCCCAGATCATTTTGTGCGACGAGTGCAACCAACCAATCGGGCATCGGGTCGACATAAAACTTAGGTAAAATAGCTGAAAATGAAACGGCTGGAATGCTGCAAAGGGCAAGGGCACTGGCGGAAACAAACTCTCTTCTGTCCATGAAATTGCGGTTACTTACTAGGATAGAAAGAATGCCGTAGGATAAGAATACTTTACCTGATCGCTGGATATTATTTAAGTTCATGTATTAAACACTACCCACCACTTAATTTTTTGTCATGAAAACGACTTTACTGCGCAACCTCAGTCTGGGGTATCTGCTACTGCCCAATGTTATTTTTTCAATCGCATGGTTCAGGGTCCCCGTATCTGTTTGTCTAGTTATTGGGCTGATTTTCATGTATGTGCAGGGCTATGAGCGTGGCAAGAACCTGCAACCGGTACTCAAAGCGAAAGACCTGCTCAAATTCGCAGTCATCTCACTTTTGCTGGTAGCTTTCTCGGGCATCGGCGGCTTTTGTTTCCAGGCATTTGACTACTGGGCGCACAATTCCAAATATTACACGCTTTACAATCATTCGTGGCCGGTGCAGTTCAAAGAAAACAGCCGCTACGCCTGCCACTATTTCGGATTTTTTCTCGTTCCGGCGCTTATTTCCAAAATCTTGGGGGAATTGTCGGGGATAGCATTGTACCTCTGGGCTTCGATCGGCCTGTTTCTGGGCGTCTGCTGGGTTTTTATTTTTACCAACAAATCCTATATTTCCTTCGTCCTGTTTCTTTCTCTGGGTGGGATCGGACATTTATGCAAGGTGCTGCTGCTGCAAGCGATTGATCTGAATTATCACGTCCCACCATTTTTTACCGAGATATGGCCGGTCATGTACCAGACCCAGTGGGCGCCTAACCAGCTAATTCCCATCATTATCGTGTCCTGCATTTTGTTTTACGACTTTGCCTACATGCAGCGACCGGAGCGCAGCTTCCTGGCCGTGATCGCGATTTTCATCTGGGGGATTTTTCCATCGATCGTGTTCGTATTTATCTTCTCCATCCTGGTGCTGATGCGGTATGTGAAAAATCCCAAGGCCTTACTTTCTGCCCAAGCCATGATGAATGTACTGGTGCCCGCGCTGATTTTTATCCCGACGTTTTTTTATTTTCTGGCGGGCAAAAGTTCCGTTATTATGGGTTTTATCTGGCAGTTCGATCCGCTGAATGAAATCGCATTTCACTATTTCTTTGGCGTGGTAGTGGATCTGATCGTTTTGGTAGGTCTTGTCCTGATTTTGGACTTGCACAAAAGCCGCTATCGCAACATTATATATATCCTTTTTACGCTGCTGATTTTGATCTCTCTGGTGCGGATGGGTAAGTGGAATGATTGGTTTTTACGTGGCAGTACACCGATCCTGACCTTGTTATCCCTATTTATCCTGCACCGTTTTTCGGCCTGGGCGAAGGAGCGGCCCGATTGGTATAAGATGAAAATGGCCTATCCGATCCTGATTTTTCTTTTCATGGGTTCAGTCGTGCCTATCTCACACATTACCAGGGCTATGCAGCAAAACCTGATTACGGAATTGCTTTTTCCGGACATTGTGGATTTTGTCCCCTATCCTTATAATAAGTTTGAAGACTTTTATCAAATGGGCAAATCCATTTATTCCGAACAAGAAGCCAACCAGTTTCTCGGCGAGCAGGGTTCGTTTTATGAGCTTTATTTATCGAGGTAACTACTTCGTTATTCTTCTTTTCGCTCGATCGTTTTAAGGAATTTCGGTGCTACCCGGTTTTTCGAAACTTGCTCGTAGGCGTAAGCTATGCCGATCAGCGCCGGTTCGCTGTATGCTTTTCCCAAAAATGAAATCCCGACGGGCAGCTCGCTCAGGTTTCCCATGGGTAGTGTGATTGACGGAAAACCCGACACGGCAGCGGGGCCGTAAGCGCCGTAGCCTGTCCAGAAATCGCCATTTATCGGGTCAATGCACCAGGGTGCGCCGGTAGCCGGGCCGCAAAGTGCGTCCAGTTTTTCTTTTTCAAAAAGCGTATTGAGTAGCTCTTCTACATGGGTTATTTTTCCCAAAGCCGCTTTATAATCAGCACTTTCCAGGTCTTTTCTGGCCTGGGAAGTTTCAAATAACTCCTGCTTGAAATCCGGCATCGCCTTCGCCTCATTGCTGGAATTGAATGCAATCAGACCTTCCAGCGACTTGATCTTTGCATTGGATTTGGACAAATATTGGTTGACGCCATCTTTAAACTCGAACTCCAATAATGCTGATTCCGCACCGTCGGTTTGCTGGGTTTTCATATAATCTACTTCCACGATGGTCGCGCCCTGGCTGCGCAGCTGGTCGAGCGCCTTTTTGAGTAGCGCGTCGATGCCCTCGTGGTCTTTGAGAAATTTCGGGTCAATACCGATGCGCTTTCCTTTTAAAGCATTAGTATCCAGGAATTTTGTGAAATCTGTTGGGGTCGGTTCTTTGCTGGTATGTCTCGCAGGATCAGCAGGATCGGTGCCCGTCATAATCCCTAGCAATGCCGCTGCATCTGCAACCGTCCTGCCAAAAGGTCCTGCCGTATCCTGGGTTTTTGAAATCGGTATAATCCCCGACCGGCTCACGAGGCCCACCGTCGGCTTAATGCCTACGACACCATTCATAGAAGCCGGGCAGGCAATCGAACCATTTGTTTCCGTACCCACCGCGACGGCACATAAGTTGGCCGCCACCGCTACCGCCGAGCCGGAACTCGATCCGCAGGGGGAACGATCAAGCACATACGGATTTTTCGTTTGTCCGCCACGGCTGCTCCACCCGCTGGATGATCTCGTCGAGCGAAAGTTGGCCCACTCGCTCAGATTAGCTTTTCCAATGATAACTGCACCTGCGTCCCGCATTTTTTGCACAACAAATGCATCTTTGGAAGCAATGTTGCCCGCCAGCGCAATTGAGCCGGCCGTAGTTTGCATCTTGTCGGCGGTGTCAATGTTGTCTTTAATGATGATTGGGATGCCGTGCATCGGGCCGTGCACCTTACCGTTTTTTCTTTCCTGATCGAGCGTTTCGGCAATGCTGATGGCGTCGGGGTTAGTTTCGATGATCGCGTGCAGCTGCGGGCCGTTTTTATCCAACGTCTCAATTTGGTCGAGGTAAAATTGTGTCAGTTGTTTGGAGGTCAGCGAGCCGCTTTTCATTCTTTTCTGTATCTCGGCAACCGATATTTCCAGTAAGTCCGATCCTTCGCTGGCAGCCTTGTTGCCCGCGCCGGGCTTGCAGGAAAAATTTGAAAATGCGACGTAAGAGAGGCTCGTAGCAGAAGCTAGCTGGATAAAATTTCTTCTTTTCATGATAAGGGCTAAATGCGGTGCAGATGCAATATAAGCAACATTTGCACTGGTTGGACGACAGGTTTTGTATCCGCTACAACCATTTCATGCTAAGAAATGCAACATTTATGTCAAGATAATAGAATGCCTACGACAAAATCTGACAACCGTGTAGTTATTTATCTATAAATCAGACAAATAAATAATTAAATTGTACTATTTATTTTGGTGGCATGATTATTTATTTAACTTTGCCAATGAAAATTATAACCTAAATAATTCACATATGAGCTTCCTACCAAAAATGGTGTACTACTGCGGGAAGTTTTTCTTTGCAATGATCCTTTTCGTTGCGATGATAATTTCGACAATCATTTCACTTCCTTTTATAGGTGTGGGATTGATCAAGGATGCGATGACATTGCATCTTGAACCAACTGATCAGAATACTTCTTTTGAACATTATAGCTAATGTGAAAGAACGCAGGGAGGATAAAGGGTGCCAGCCGGGAGGTTAGCACCTTTTTTTATTTTCAGGCGGTCAACTTTTTATCCGTATCCTTTTAACCAAGGTCAATTCGTTGAAATGGCGTAATTTTCGCCCCGGATTCAATAAAATACCTTCATGATTCAAGTGCCTGCCCCAGTCAAAATTGCTTTCCTATTGTTTATCAGTGGCTTTGTAAACTACGTTACTGCACAGGACAAACGCTATGTATATGAGAAGGGCATGATGGGCTCGCCGTTCAAACTGATTTTTTATACTTCCAGTGATTCCATCGCCGATCTAGCCGCAAAAAAAGCTTTTGACCGGGTGGCTGAGCTCAATGAGATCATGAGCGATTATCGCGACGGTAGTGAAATCAACCGGGCTTCGGCGCAGTCGGGTAGTGGAAAGTGGATCAAAGTGAGCAAAGATCTCTTCGATATTCTGGCGGTTTCTCAGGATATCAGTGCTAAAACCGATGGTGCTTTTGACGCAACCATGGGTCCGCTTGTGCAAATGTGGCGGCATGCAACCCGCAAAGGCATTTTTCCTACTGAAACTGAAATCCGCGAAGCGAAAAGTAAAACCGGCTACACCAAGCTGAAAATGGATAAATCGACGCAGTCAATCTTACTTACTCAAAAGGGAATGCGGCTGGATATCGGCGGTCTCGGCAAAGGTTATGCTGCCGAAGAATCGCTCAAAGAATTGAAAAAAATGGGCATCACTTCTGCCATGATGGACGCTGGCGGAAAAATCGTGCTCCTTAACCCGCCGCCGGGCGAGGAAGGCTGGAATATAACGGTATCAAATGGCAGCGATTCGTTGAAAACCATGAAGTTGCATAATGTTGGCCTCGCTACCTCCGGCCCGACTTACCGCTTCATGGAGTACAAAGGTGTCCGCTATTCCCACATTGTTGATCCAAAAACCGGCATCGGCCTGCTCTTTCACGTCCGCACCACTGTCATCTCCCCCGACGGCACCGTAGCCGACGCGCTGGCCACTGCTTTCAGTGTGGCTGGAATAAAAAAGAGTAAAATCTATCTTCATTCGTTCCCTAAAAGTAGGGTCTGGCTGGTGGAGAAGCAAGGCGAGAAAATCGCCGAGTGGAACATGCTCGAATAACCCCTGATTGCTAGGCACAATACATTGAATAGGATAATTTTTTTATAAAATTCAATCAAACGAACATTTTAAACATTCGTTTAAACTAATCATTTAAAACGTTTGTTCGTCTCTGTAAGAATGATAATCTTTGGGTAATAAATCGAACCTGCCGTTGTCGTTCAAGTACTTAACCTAACAGTCAGAGAAGTGAAGTGCGTTTCAGAAAAAAGCGAAGACAAGATCAGAGAGGCGGCCAAGCGGGTTTTTCTTAAAAAGGGGTATGATGGCACCACGTCACGCGACATTGCGAACGAAGCCGACATGAACATTGCCCTGACGAATTATTATTTCAGAAGTAAGGAAAAGTTGTTCATCGAGATTTTTAAAGATTTGATGGGCCTTTATTTCCAGAGCGTAATCGATATCCTGAATAAGCCGGTGGATATTAAAACCAAGATTTCTGAGGTAATCGAAAATAATTATCAGATGATGAAACAGGAGCCGGACCTGGTGATTTTCATCATGAACGAAATACACAAAGTGCCGGAGAGGCTTTTGTTGAAAATACCTCTCTACCAACAATTTAAGTCAACATTGTTTAGCCAGCAGCTCGAAGCCGGGATCAAAAAAGGTACGTTGCGTCCTATCCGGATAGAAAGTATCTTACCCTTAATGACCAGCTGTATTGAATTTCTTTTCCTTGGAAAAGGTATTCATCAACAGGTGTTCAATATGTCGGATACGGATTTTCAGGAATTCGCGGAAAGTCATAAAGAGCATGTGAAGGCGATGATTTGTAATTACCTGATCCTTGCGGACTGATTTTTTTTCAAAAAGTGTTAATCAAACATTTAAAATAAACATTTATTTGAGCCGACCGTCATTCATCACGGATGACAACCGTCAGTAAAAAATGAAATTGGAATACAATGTCTGCCGGTCGATATTCATCAATGTTTAATACAAAATCAGGCTGAATGTTGATTGCGTAAAGAAGGCCAGAATTTAAGCAGGTGGCATACTATTTTGAACTGCAAGTAACTGCCTCTATATAGATCAGACCTCGCAGAATTTACTTTACAATCGCTTGTCATTCAATTTGTTTTGAATTACGTTTTGCAGGTGGCCGTTTTGGGCGATGGTCACATTTCAGGGCAGGAAGTTCGAACACAATATGATTACAAAAGGCAAAGTGATTTTTTACAGTTGCAGGCCGAAAAAAGAAGCTGAGATTTTAATGGCTTTTTAACGGTAAAATACAAAACGATTGCACGATTTTTTGAACTAGTGGAACTTGAATGCGGTTTCATTTACACTCACGATCCTAAAAGTATTTAACATGAAAAATAACTACTTCAATACCAATTAATAAGCCTGATATCTTCTGATCAGGCCGCAGCCTGATGCCACCCGGCACCCCAATAAAGAAGCTGTTGATTCTGACATTAATTAATTATGGGTAAAAAATTAAAAAAACGCGTCGCGGAGTTCAGAGACCCCGATGAGGCAAGAGCGAAAGGAGTCTATCCATTCTTCAGACCAATCGAATCCGGACAGGATACCGAGGTCATTATTAACGGGAAGCCGGTCCTGATGTTCGGATCCAATTCCTATCTGGGACTCACTTCTCATCCTTACATTATCGAGGCTTCCCAAAGGGCGGTCCAAAAATACGGCACAGGATGCGCCGGCTCCCGTTTTCTGAACGGAACGCTGGACATTCACGAAGAGCTGGAAGCACGGCTCGCCAAGTTTGTCGGCAAGCAGGATGCGATCCTTTACAGCACAGGATACCAGGCTAACTTGGGTGCATTGTCTTGTCTGACAGGCCGTAACGATTACCTGATCCTCGACGAAAGCGACCACGCTTCGATCATCGATGGCAGCCGTCTTTCATTTTCCAAAGTGATCAAGTACGCGCACAATGATATGAACGACCTTCGCAAAAAGCTGAGCATGTTGCCGGCCGATGCGGACAAGCTGATCGCTACCGACGGTATTTTCAGCATGGAAGGGGATATCGTGAATTTGCCCGAACTGAATGCAATCGCAGCAGAATATGATGCTACTGTTTTGGTGGACGATGCGCATAGTCTTGGCGTGATCGGTGAAAAAGGTGCAGGAACTGCTTCCTATTTTGGGTTAACCGACTCGACGGACCTGATCATGGGAACATTTAGCAAGTCGCTGGCTTCCCTGGGCGGATTTATCGCTGGCGACGCCGATGTGATCGATTATATGAAACACCGCGCACGCTCGCTGATGTTCAGCGCAAGTATGACACCGGCATCCGTCGGAAGTACATTAGCGGCACTGGATATCATTGAGTCTGAGCCATATCACATGGAGCGTCTCTGGGCAAATACAAGATATGCC
This sequence comes from Dyadobacter luticola, assembly GCF_005860805.1. Lineage (GTDB taxonomy): Bacteria > Bacteroidota > Bacteroidia > Cytophagales > Spirosomataceae > Dyadobacter > Dyadobacter luticola. The sequence goes on from NZ_VCEJ01000005.1 coordinate 848,660, forward strand.
AAAGAGCTTTTGCTGGTCAACGGTTTTGATTTGGGCCGCACCGAAAGTCCGATTCTGCCGCTTTATATCCGCGACAATGAGAAGACTTTCATCATGACGAAACGTTTGCAGGACGACGGGATTTTTGTGAATCCGGTGGTTTCTCCGGGTGTTCGTCCCGAGCAGTCTTTGATACGCTTTTCTTTAATGGCTACACACACATTCAGTCAGATAGAAGAAGCAGTTGACAAAATGGCCCGCGTGTACCGCGAGGTTTGTCCGGAAGCGATCAGAGAAAGACAACAGCTATGAAGCGAATAGTCCACGTAAACTCTCCTAAAGAACTCAAATCGTTTATCGATTTCCCGCATGATTTGTATCAGCACGATCCGAATTATGTGCCCGAACTCTTCATAGCCCAAAAGGATATGCTAACGCCGGGAAAGCATCCTTTCCACGAACATTCGCAGATCCAGCTTTTCCTGGCCTACGAGGGTGACAAGATTACCGGAAGGGTAGCGGCGATTTATAATACCAATCATATTGCATTTACAGGGCAGCAGGATGGTTTTTTTGGGTTTTTTGATACGATCGATGATCAGGAAACCGTGGACTTGCTTTTGAAAGAAAGCGAAAAATGGCTGAAACAAAAAGGTGCCAAAACGATCGTAGGACCCGTCAATCTTTCGACAAACGAAACTTGCGGCACATTGATAGAGGGCTTTGACCGCCCGCCTATGGCGATGATGGCTTACAACGCGCCGTACTACCCGGCCTTGCTGGAAAATGCGGGTCTGGAAAAGAAGACAGATTTGCTGGCGTACGAAATTAATATGGACACCGCCAGTGACCGGTCGATCCGGATGATTGACGCGCTGGAAGGCAGGCTCAAAAAGAACGGTATCGTGATCCGTCAGGTGAACCTGAAAGATTTCAAGAATGAGGTGGTAAAGATCAGGGAAGTGTACAATTCGGCTTGGGACAAGAACCTGGGTTTTGTTCCGATGACCGAAAAGGAGTTTGATTATCTGGCCAAAGATTTGAAAATGGTCCTTGATCCAAGGTTCTGTCTGGTGGCCGAAAAAGATAACAAGCTGGTCGGATTTATACTCGGTATCCCGGATATCAACCAGATTTTGATAAAAATAAAAAGGGGAAGATTGTTGCCGACAGGGATTTTCAAGCTGCTGTTTGGCAAAAGCAATATCACCAGGATCCGCGTGCTGACATTGGGTGTGGTAGAGGGTTACCGGAAAATGGGAATTGAAGCGTGCTTGTATGGGCGAATTTTGAAAAACACAGGAGGTACCAAGGTCACCGGGGGCGAATGTTCCTGGATGCTCGAAGGAAACTACCTGATGAACCACGCCATCGAGCAGATTAACGGACGACTGTACAAGCGGTACCGCCTGTACGAAAAACCGATATGAAAGAAAAAGTATTGATCACCGGTGCGAGCGGATTTATAGGCTATCACCTGGCGGAAGCGGCGCTCGAAGCGGGCATGGAAGTACATGCGATGGTGCGCCCTACCAGTGACCTGACTTCTCTCAAGGAGTTGCAGGTAGCCCAAGAGCAATCGGGAAAACCGGACGCGCTGGTGTTTGTCAATGCTGATTTTAGTTCAAAACTTTCTTTGAAAACCTTGCTGGAAGAGGGACAATATACTTCCATCATTCACGCAGCGGGGGTTACAAAGGCAAAGAGTGCCGAAGCTTACAATCTGGTTAATGCCGGATATACATTGAATTTGGCTCAGGCAGCAATGTCGTCGGATATCCCACTGCGACGCTTTGTTTTCCTGAGCAGTCTTGCCGCCATCGGTCCGTTGGCATATTCGGAAGAGCAGCCTATTACAGAAAGAACTTCGCCTGTGCCGGTAACGGATTATGGCAGAAGCAAGCTGCTCGCCGAACAATACCTGGAACAAGTAAATGGCCTGCCGTTGAGTATCATCCGCCCTACCGCTGTGTACGGACCCGGGGAGAAAGATCTGTTTGTTTTATTCCGGACATTGAGCAAAGGGCTGGATGCCTACATCGGCAAAAGACCTCAGCGGCTGAGTTTTGTTTATGTAAAAGACCTCGTGGCAGCGACCATGTCGGCCCTGAGTGAAAACAAGCTCGAAACCACCATTTACAACATTTCCGACGGCCACTCCTACGACCGCTATGCCCTCGCGGACCGTTTCAGGGAGATTAGCGGCAAGCATATCATCAGGACACACCTTCCCTTGTTCCTGGTAAAAATCATGGCCGGTTTTATGGATCTGCTCTACGCATTTTCATCTCGTACACCGGTTTTGAACAGGGAAAAATTAAAAGAACTGACAGCGCCAAACTGGATCTGCAGTATCGATGCCGCACGGAACAATCTGCATTATCAGCCGCAATATGATCTGCGGCAAGGTCTTACGGAAACTTTAATGTGGTATAAGACGAATAAGTGGCTATGAAAGCAGATTTGAACTCACCCAATGAAAACAATATATAAAACGATATGGCCACGCATACTACTGACCTTCATTCTGTTACAGATGATCTCGGCAGCAGCTATATCGCAGGAGGTTACGACTACCATCAGAGGAAAGATTACCGACGCAAGGTCGGGTGAAACATTGCCTTACGTGTCCATCATCATTCCCGGTACCACGATGGGTACTGTGTCGGATATCGACGGAAAATATGCGATGACATTAAAAGAGAATTATACTTCTATCAAATTCTCCTATGTAGGATACGTCACCGTCGAAAAGCCGATTACACAGGGTATAGACCAGGTCATCGACATTAAAATGGCGGTGGATGCTTCGATGCTGAAAGAGGTGACGGTGAAAGGAAAAGGCAGGTACCGCAATAAGGATAATCCGGCCGTGCAGCTGATCCGCGAAGTAATTGCGCACAAGGACCAGAACAAAATGGCAGCCAATGAATATGTCCAGTACGAGCAGTACGAGAAAATATCCATGGCGCTAAGCAACCTGTCGGACAATTTCAAGGACCGCCGCATTTTCAAGAACTACCAGTTTTTGTTCAAACAGCAGGATTCTACTGCGATGGGCGGCAAAAACATGCTGCCTGCTTACATTGAAGAAAAGCTCTCACAGGTTTATTTCCGGAAAAATCCATATACCAAAAAGCAAAAGGTGTTGGCCGGTCGTCGCGCGGAGTTTGACTCGAAATTTGTGGATAATGATGGTTTGAGTAAATATTTCAACCGGCTTTATGAAGACATCAATCTTTATAATAATGATGTTTCGGTAGCGACCAACCTGCTGCTGAGCCCGATTGCCAACTCGGCTCCGACGTTCTACAAATTCTTTATCCGCGATACCATCAAAACAAGCACGCCGTGGCTGGTAGAACTAGGTTTCGTGCCTAGAAATAAGACAGATATGCTTTTCGAAGGCAAGCTGTATGTGACGCTGGACGGAAACTATGGGGTGCAGAATGCGTATTTGACTGTAAACAAAGACATTAACCTCAATTTCATGCGGGATTTGGAAGCAAGTCTCGAATTTGAAAAAGGGGATGACGGCCGCTACCATCCAAGCAGAACTACCCTGGCGATGGAATTTGCGCTGGGTGAAAAAGGCGGTGGTTTGTACGGAAAGAGGGTTGTGGATTTTAAAGATTACAAAATTAATGAAAGCCAGCCCGACAGTGTGTACCGTGGCCCGGCCGTAGAAGTTGCTTACAATCCCGAAGTCAAAACAGGCGAATCTTTCTGGAACAGCGCACGTCACATTCCCTTGGAGAGGACCGAGCTGGATATTTACAGAAACATTGATACCCTGCAAACGATCCCGTCTTTCCGCCGCACGATGGACATTGCCACGGTATTCCTGGCAGGTTACAAATCTTTCGGAAAAGTGGAAGTAGGGCCTTTCAATACCTTTTACAGCTTCAACCCGATCGAAGGTTTCAGGTTACGTTTCGGAGGTAGGACTACTACGGAGCTGAGCAAGCGGGTTTATTTTGAGACTTATGCAGCTTATGGTTTCAAGGACCAGAAGTGGAAATATTTCCTGAGCGGTACCTATTCGTTCAACAACAAATCGGTCTATCATTTCCCGCTGAACTACATCCGCGCGAGTTACCAGCGAGATACCAAAATTCCGGGTCAGGAGCTGCAATTTGTGCAGGAAGATAACTTCCTTTTGTCATTCAAAAGAGGGGATAATAATCGCTGGCTCTACAATGATATTTACAAGCTGGAATATGTGCGGGAGTTCGAAAACCACCTTTCCTACAAAATCGGGTTTACCCAGTGGCGGCAAACTGCTGCGGGTATCCTGCGCTACGAAACCTTGGAAGAGGACGGCCAGCTGAAAAATGCGGGATCTCTGAGCAATACCGAGGCAAACTTCGAATTGCGCTATGCTCCGAATGAGCAGTTTTACCAGGGAAAACTTTACCGGACGCCGATTATCAACAAATATCCGATTTTCACACTACGCTATAATGCAGGTTTGAAGGGAGTTTTTGAAGGTCAAAACAGATACCATAACCTTGCCGCGAACATTAACAAAAGGGTATACCTCTCGCAGTTTGGTTATGCGGACGTGACTGCGGAGGGCGGCTATACATTTGGCAGCAAAATCCTTTTCCCGCTGCTGACCGTACACCGCGCCAACCAGACTTATGCCTACCAGCTCAACTCTTATAACCTGATGAACTTCCTGGAATTCGTCAGTGATCATTATGCGAGTGTGGATGTGCAGTATTATATGAATGGGTTTTTGTTCAACAAAATCCCGCTTTTGAAAAAATTGAAATTGCGTGAAGTATTCAGTTTCAAAGGTTTAATGGGCGGTTTGCGGAATGAAAACAATCCGGCTTACAACAATTCCTTGTTCCGGTTTCCTGTGGATGAAAATGGCAAGCCGATCAGTTACACGCTGTCTCGCGAGCCTTACATTGAGGGCAGCGTAGGTATAGCCAACATTTTCAAGCTGCTCCGCGTGGATCTGGTAAAACGGTTTTCTTATCTAAACAATCCGAACGTTTCGGAGTGGGGTGTGCGGGCGAGGTTTAAGCTTGATTTTTAAAGAGTTAAATAAAATATGAATTACGCGATCATAGCTGCGGGAGAAGGTTCACGGTTGGCGAAGGAGGGTTTCAAACTTCCAAAGCCAATGGTAAGCCTGCATGGTGAAATGCTGATCGACCGGCTGATCGGGATTTTCATGCGGAATGATGCGGAGAAAATCCTGGTGATCATTAATGAAGAATCGCCTGCACTGGAAGCACATTTGGCGGAGCTGAGTTTGACATTACCGCTTTCTGTTTTGAAAAAATCAACCCCCAGCTCGCTGCACAGTGTGTACGAATTGTTGGGCACAGATCCTGAACTCGACGCGGTTTGCATTACGACGACGGATACGGTTTTCAAGGAAGAGGAGTTCGGCGGATACATTTCAGCATTTGAAAGCCATGTTGAAATCGATGGGTTGATGGCGGTGACCACTTTTGTGGATGATGAAAGTCCACTGTATGTGACTGTAAATGAGGAAAATGTTATCACAGCATTTACCGATAAAAACACGACGCAGACCGAATTTATCTCCGGCGGCATTTATTGTTTTCGCAAAAAGGCAATCGACAATGTGGACCTGGCGGTAAAAAGCGGACTGAGCCGGATGCGTAATTTTCAAAGACAACTGATCGAAAATGGGGTGAAGCTGCGGGCTTATCCTTTTTCAAAAATCGTGGATGTGGACCATGTGAGTGATATCCGCACCGCAGAACTGTTTTTGAGGCCGGAAGAAGTGGCGTAGAAAACAAAGGAGAACAAACTGACACCAATCATATAAAGGCCGGAAGAGCCGCCGGCCGGGGAGTAAATGGATGAACTAGAAATACTCGGCGTACACCGTAACAAGAAATTTTCACCCAATCACATTGGGAATGATGATGCTATTTTTCAACTGACCGCCCGGGAGCTTGAAAAACTGGGCTGCAAAGTGACGATTTGCTGCGAGGACGATTTTCTCGCGATGGAATCGGTACCGCAGCAGCAGATTTTTACGATGGCGCGCCAAAAACAGGTTGTAGCGAAATTGCAGGAACTGGAAAGTGCAGGAAAACAGGTGGTTAACTCTGCTTTTGGCATCGAAAACTGCTTCCGCACCAACCTGACAAATGCATTGAACCAAAACGATGTTCCGGTGGCCGACAGCTACATTGTACCGACAAGCTACCAGGGTGACGAGGTATTTAACAAAATCACCGGCAAAGGTTACTGGATCAAAAGAGGCGATTTTCACGCGATCCATAAAGAAGATGTTTCCTTCGCAAGGTCGAAACAGGAGGCGAAGGAAATTTTACGTGAATACGCCCTGCGCGACATTCCCGACGCGGTGATCTCACAGCATTTAGTGGGTGACCTGGTGAAATTTTACGGCGTCCGCGGTACCGACTTTTTCTTCTGGTTTTATCCTTATGATAACAACCACCACAAGTACGCAGACTACGAACAGATCAACGGAAGCTCGGCTTATTATGAATTCGATGCCCATAATCTGCACGAAGTTGCAACCAAAGCGGCGCGTGTGGTAGGCATAGATATTTACGGCGGCGACGCGATTGTGAGCAAAGACGGCAGTTTCCGCATCATTGATCTGAACGACTGGCCGAGCTTTGCGCCTTGCCGGGATGAGGCTTCGGTGCACATTGCACAAACGATTTATCAAAAATTCAGCGTACCAGTTCATGGATAATACGACGTCAGCATTTGAGAATTCTCTAAAATCCAATGATACCGAGGAGCAGATCGATATCTGGTTTTACCGCCCGATTGGTTACCAGATCGCGCTTTTTTGTGCGAAAGTGGGGTTGAGGCCTAATCCGGTGACCATCATCAGCATTTTCTTCGGTGTGGCGGCCGGTATCCTGTTTTATTCCCAGGATTTGTGGGTGAACGTGATCGGCATGTTGTCGCTGGTTTTTGCCAATTCACTGGATAGTGCCGACGGCCAGCTGGCGCGGATGACAAATGATAAGAGCCGTCTGGGACGTATTCTCGACGGTGCGGCGGGAGATTTCTGGTTTATCTCGATCCACATTGCGATTTGCCTCCGCAGCATGAATGAAGGTTGGAGCGCATTGATCTGGGTTCCCGGTGTGCTGGCGGGCGCTTCCCACGTAGTGCAGTCGGCGATGGCAGATTATTACCGGAATGTGCATTTGTTTTTTATTAAAGGAACCTCCGGAAGCGAGCTCGACAACAGCCGCGATTTACAGAGAGAATATGACGAGCTGAGCTGGTCGAAGAATTTCGGGATGAAGTTTGTAGCGCGTACTTATCTCAATTATACCAAGTTACAGGAGAGCTTCTCGCCCAACCTGCAAAAATTGCTGGGCGCTGTACGGCAACATTACAAGCTGGGTTTACCGGCTGATCTGGTGGCAGATTTTAGGGCGCACAACAAGCCTTTGATGAAGTATACCAACATTGTGCAGTTCAATACCCGCGTGCTTTTTCTGTTTTTATGGTTGTTTTTAGATCAATCGTGGATTTATTTCTTCTTCGATATGTTCGTACTCAACCCGATACTGATTTACATGATCGTGAACCAGGAGAAAGTGAGCAAATATTTTTACGAGAAAATCCTGAAAAAGGAAGCGAATGAATTCCAAAGCGTATAAGGCACTTTTCATGGTGATCGGCATTGTCACGCTGGGCTATATGGTCTACGAGACGGGTGTGGACGAGATCTGGGAAGACATTCAGCGTACGGGAATCTGGTTTGTGCCGGTGATTGGAAGCTGGCTGCTGATTTATGTTTTGAATGCTTTTGCCTTCCGCGCGATCATCCGCGAGCCGCAGTTGCCGGAGACGAATTTGTCTTTCTGGGCAGTTTTGCGGCTGACGATCTCGGGATATGCCATCAATTACATTACGCCTTTTGTAGCATTGGGTGGCGAACCTTACCGGATTTTGGAGCTGAAACCCGCGCTGGGAATTCAGAAAGCCACTTCTTCGGTGTTGTTATATAGCTTGATGCACATGTTTTCGCACGTGCTTTTCTGGCTGGCGTCGATCGTACTGATCGTGGCGGTGGTGCCGCTGAGTGATACCATGCTGGTGGGCTGCGGGATCATGCTGATCGTAGGGCTGGTGCTGGGTTACTGGTTTATTAATGTTTATAAAAAAGGCTTCACCGTCAGCACATTCAGGCTGCTGGAAAAAGTGCCTTTTATAAAAAACAAAGCGCGCGAGTTTGCTTTAAAGAATGCCGAAACATTGTACGAAGTCGATGAGCAGATCCGGATTTTGTACGCCGAGCGGCAGGGTGTTTTTTACTACGCACTATTCTTCGAGTTTTTCGCGCGGGTGATCGGCTGTCTTGAAATTTATTTCACGGCGCACGCCATCGGCATGGAAATGACATTGGCGCAGTCGCTGATCGTCAGTTCGGGCTCATCGCTCTTTGCAAATTTGATTTTCTTCTTCCCGATGCAGCTGGGAACGCGGGAAGGCGGTTTGGTACTGGCATTAAAAAGTATCGGCTTATCCTCCGCACCAGGCATTTTTATCGGGGTCGTGATGCGCATCCGAGAGATCGTCTGGATCATGATCGGGCTTGCGCTGATTAATAAGAAGAGCAAAACAAGAGAAAAAGAGGTTTTAGTTGTTAGTGAATAAAAAAGAATAATGATAAAAGGAATCCTCCTCGACTACGGTGGCACCATTGACACAAACGGCCTGCATTGGGCTAATGTGCTGTGGGACAGCTACCAGCGTCATCAGGTGAGTATTGATAGAGAGAGTTTTGCAAAAGCGTACACATTCGGTGAAAGAGCTTTGGCTTTGAATCCGATTATTCAGCCGCAGCATGTATTTTACGATGTGCTTTTTCTGAAAGTAGGGCAGCAGTTTCACTTTTTGAAAGAGCAGGGCTTTGAAGTAAATGATGCGGCGATTGAAGCGATTGCCCGTGATTGCAACCATTTCGCGCACACTACCGTGAAAAATGCCACGCCCGCCTTGGCGAATCTGGCGCAACAATACCCGATTGTGATGGTTTCCAATTTTTATGGAAACATTCAAAACGTACTGCGGGATTTTGGCATACTGGACTATTTCCAGGCTGTGGTCGAATCTGCTGTGGTCGGCGTCCGGAAGCCCGATCCGCAAATTTACCAGCTCGGGATTAATCTGCTTGGTTACCTGCCCGCAGAATGTGCCGTAGTGGGTGATTCTTATTCCAAAGACATTAGTCCCGCCAAACAACTTGGTTGCAAGGCAGTTTGGCTGAATGTATCTGGCTGGGAAGAAGGCACTGCGCAAAAACAGAGAGAATGGGAAGCGGATGTTGAGATTACAGATTTTACCCGGATCAACGAAGTCATAGCCGGTCTGGGCTAGTTGTCAACTTTTATCAGGACATGTGAAGTGCCGTGATAAAATTAAATTTTTAAAAACATGTACGATATATGTACCATCGGCCACATTACACTGGATAAGGTAGTGACGCCGCATTCGACCAAATACATGCCTGGCGGTACGTCTTTCTATTTTTCGAAGGCGCTCCGGCAGTTCGACCTCAACTATATGCTGGTGACCGCCCTGGCGGAAGAGGAAAGCCACATTGTTGCCGGTCTGCGTGAAGAACAAATTGAGGTTTTCTCCCAAAACAGTCCCTATACCGTTTATTTCGAGAACATTTACAGTGCCAACCAGGATTACCGGGAGCAGAATGTGCTGCACAAGGCGGCCCCTTTCACGGTAGAACAAATGCCGTCCATCGAGGCCAAAATTTTCCACCTCGGCCCGTTGCTTTCCGATGACATTTCGGTGGATTTGCTGAAATCACTGGCTTCCAAAGGAATGGTTTCACTGGATATCCAGGGTTACCTCCGCTACGTGGAAAACCAGAAAGTGTATTACACCGACTGGGCCGATAAAAAAGAAGCATTGCCCTACGTATCGATCCTGAAAGCCAATGAATTTGAAATGGAAACCGTGACAGGTACCAGCGATGTCCGCGAAGGCGCGCAGTACCTGGCGGATATGGGTGTGAAGGAAGTGATTATTACGCTAGGCAGCAAAGGCTCGCTGGTTTATAAAGACAATCATTTTTTCCAGATACCAGCTTATAAACCGGCTTCGGTGGTGGATGCGACAGGCTGCGGCGATACTTACATGGCCGGTTACCTGAGCAAAAAAGTGAGCGGCGCGGACGTGCAGGAGGCAGGAGAGTTCGGTGCTGCGATGGCAACATTGAAGATCCAGTCTTCGGGACCATTTTCGGGGAACCAGGAAATGGTGAATGAAGTATTACAGTTTGGTGAATGTGATAGAGAAATAATTGCCCAGGCAATTTATTGATAGATTTTAAATAGTTATGAAATACGTGCTTAGCATGCTGATGGCGCTTTGCCTGACGCTTGTTTCGTATTCAGGAAGCTATTCTGCGGAGAAAAAACCGGTGAATGCTGCGGCTGATCCCGACGATTTCCCGGTTCCCAAGAATATCCCCGGGCTGCTGTTTTACATCCAGCGCGACCCGAATGCGAATACGATTTGTTATCAGCTCAATGTGGACGATCAGGGTCGCCTGAAAGAAAAAGACCCCGTTCACACTTTCTGGATCCGCTATACTGACGGTGGCGAAAGAAGGGACCTCAATTATTTACAGCGCAAATTTGCCTACGGGATCAATTTCAAACCCACCGGCAATGCTGCTTACGAGCTCCGTTCAGTAGCCTACTCCAAGCTGCCGCTTTATCTCCGCCGCGACAGCAAGAACGAATACCACGTTTACGCCAACATCGATAAGAAGGAATGTGTCCTCACAAGGGTCTTCATCCGCATCGATGGAGGTACTTTCTGGTCCCCCAATGTGCTCTACATTGAATTAAAAGGGACTGACACCGCAACCGGAAAAACCGTAGTACAGAGAATAAAACCATCCTGACATGCCTAAAAAATATGTCTCCAACTCCACGGAATCTTCGAGGATGTTCAACAACCGTGTCCTTGAATCACTTTCCAAAGTACATTATAGTGTACCGCTCTTCATTTTCGTACCAGTGATTTTTTATTTTTCCTGGAAAGCCCTGGGCGTTTTGTCCTGGTACGAATTCGTCCTGACCGTGCTCGGCGGTCTTTTTATTTGGACATTCACCGAGTACTTCATGCACCGTTTTGTTTTTCATTTCAACCCGCGCGGAAAGTTCATGGAGCGTATCCATTTTATCTTCCACGGCGTGCACCACGACTATCCCAATGATGCCAAAAGGCTGGTAATGCCGCCGTCGGTAAGTATCCCGCTTTCGGCTGCTTTTTACTTTCTTTTTACGCTTTTTATGGGCGAATACCAGGTCGCGGCTTTCTTCTCGGGGTTTATGACAGGCTACCTGTTTTACGACATGAGCCACTATGCGCTGCATCATGCCCATTTTAAATCCGCTTTCTGGAAGAGATTAAAAAAACATCATATGCAACATCATTATTCAGATGCTAGCAAAGGTTACGGCGTAAGTTCGGATATTTGGGACAGGATTTTCGGTTCAAATGAAAAACGTCCTGCAAATACTGGCTCATCTTAACTCTTAAATAATGGATAATACGGGAAACAACATTAAAGACCAGGTCTTTAAAGATGAAATTACGAAGGCCTCCGACTTCAAGTTTGGGACAACAGTAGTGAAAGTCTTTGACGACATGGTTAGCAGATCGGTGCCTTTTTATGGTGAAATCCAGCGGATGCTGGGCGAAATTGCCGCCGATCACGCCAAGGAAGGATCTTCGGTTTATGATCTGGGCTGCTCCACGGGCACAACCCTCATTGAAATCGATAAGCTGATCCCCTCGGATGTCCGGTTTGTCGGTATTGACGAATCGCCCGAAATGCTGGATAAATGTGACCTGAAATTGAAGGAAGCCGGTTTTGTCCGTCCCTACGAGCTGACGGTCGCCGACTTGCAGCAGGAGGAGTTACCGATCAAAAATGCTTCCGTCGTCATTCTTTGCCTGACATTGCAGTTTGTCCGCCCGCTTTACCGCGAAAGATTACTGCGCAATATTTACAAAGGTCTGAACCCCGGCGGCGTGCTTTTGCTGGCGGAAAAAGTTTTAACAGAAAATTCTCAGTTTAACCGCGATTTCATAAAGTATTATTACGATTATAAACGTCGTAACCATTACAGCGAACTTGAAATTTCGCAGAAACGTGAGGCTTTGGAGAATGTTTTGATTCCTTACAAATTATCGGAAAACACCCTGCTGCTCAAAGAAGCGGGTTTCACAGACTGTGAAGTGTTTTTCAAGTGGTATAATTTTTCGGGAATGATAGCTTTCAAAAAATCATGATTTCAATCGGTAATTTCTTTTTCAAGTACAGGAACAATCTGTTTATTTTTCTTTATCTGCTTCTTTTTGTACCCTCGCCGCCGCTTTTTGCACCGGAGCAGTTTGGTGAGAAGTATTATTTATATCCGATCATCCTCGGTTTGCTGGTGACTTTTGCCGGTGAGATCACCAGGGGCATCACCATCGGGCTGGCTTACATTATCCGGGGGGGAAGGGACAAAAAAGTGTACGCCGAGAAGCTGGTGACGGAAGGGATTTTCAGACATTGCCGTAACCCGCTGTATGTGGGTAACATATTGATGCTGCTCGGTGTGGGAATACTCGCCAATTCGCTCATTTACGTAGGTATCGTAATGCCTTTGTTCCTGTTTATTTATCAGGCGATCGTTTTGGCCGAAGAGAATTTTCTGAGGAACAAGTTCGGTGCACAGTTTGACGCATATTGCAGCAGGGTAAACCGGTGGCTGATCAATTTCAGCGGTTTTTCGGAAACATTGAACGGAATGCACTTTAATTATAAGCGCTGGATTCTGAAAGAGTATAACACACTGCTTGTCTGGTTGATCGGGATTTTCGCATTGTTGATATTTAAATATCCCCAACTCATTCCTGATAGCAATTCAAGGATCATTTTGTTCAGTATTATTGTTGTCTTATTGGGTGCCGTTTATGGTTACGTCAGGTATTTGAAAAAATCCGGCAAAATGACCGATAGCGTAGCCTGATCCCTTTAATTCCTTTTTCTTAAAGATTATTTTTTCAGTAACCGGTTAGCAGCAACCCTGGCACGTAATTGTATAAGACGCCAGAAGCAACCATCGGGGACTTCCTGAATGTAAATACCGTATTACCATACTCAGCGACCCGACATACATAACAGGAAATCATGAACATTGTAATCATTGGAGGAGGGTTTGCAGGTGTCAATCTCGCTCTGGACCTTGCGAAACGCAAGCAATTTGAAGTTACGCTTGTAGACAAGAACAACTATAATTTTTTCCCGCCGCTGATCTATCAGGTGGCGACTGCGTTCCTGGAACCTTCCAGCATCAGCTACCCTTTCCGGAAACTGTTTTTGGGGAGAGGAAAAGTGCATTTCCGCCTGGGAGAACTTTTGAAGGTGGTTCCTGCTGAAAACAAGATCGTTCTTTCCAATGGTGAGCTGGAATATGATTTCCTGGTTTTCGCGACCGGCGCCGAAACCAACTTCTTCGGCATGGAGAATGTGAAGCGCAATGCTACGCCGATGAAAACGCTGGAAGATGCGATCGGGATGCGGAACAAGCTGCTTTCGCAAATGGAAAAAGCATCGATTATCGACGATCCGGAGGAAATTAAAAAACTGCTGACGGTGGTGGTAGCCGGCGGCGGGCCGACTGGCGTAGAGATATCGGGGATATTTGCAGAAATGCGGAATGGTATCCTGCGCAAGGAATATCCTGAGCTGGCCGGCAAAGGCAGTGAAATTTACCTCGTGGACGGCGGCGACGCCCTGCTTTCGCCCATGAGCAAAAAATCGCAGGAAGATACTTACGAGGCGCTGCGCAAGCTCGGCGTGAAAATAAAACTGAATACCCACGTCTCCGATTTTGTTGACGATAAAGTGTATTTCACCGAAGGTGATACCATCGATGCGAAAACGCTGATATGGGCAGCCGGCGTCACCGGCAAAGTTTTCGAGGGCGTGCCACCTGAATGGTACGGCCGTGGAAGAAGATTGCTGGTTGACGAGCATAATAAAGTCTCAGGATCTTACAATGTATACGCGATTGGCGATGCCTGCCTGCAGCAGACAGATAAAAACTGGCCGAACGGACACCCGCAGGTGGCGCAGGTAGCTATTCAGCAGGGTAAAAACCTGGCAGCCAATTTCGGGCGTATCGCCGAGCAGCAGCCGCTGAAAGCATTTGCCTACCACGACAAAGGTTCGATGGCGATCATCGGACGGGCCAAAGCGGTGGTGGACCTGCCGGCGCCCAAGCTGCATTTCAAAGGCGTGATAGCCTGGCTGGCGTGGCTTTTCATTCACCTGGTTTCATTAATTAACCACAGAAACCGGATGAAAACCCTGTACAACTGGATGGTCGCGTACTTTACCAAAGACCAATCGCTGCGGATGATCATTAAACCCGCCGTGAAGGAAGAAAAAGTGGAACCTGTTTAAACAGTACACAACTCACTCTACAAAAAATGGAACCGATTACTATTGACGTAACAAAAGATTATCAACCCCTCGGTCCAAAGCAAATAGACACTTCCATCTCTTTCAGGACTTTCATAGATTTTCTTGAAAAAAAGACAGACGAAGAACAAACGGTCAAGAGAGCATTTTTCGAAATGGTCCTGGCCAGGTTGAAAGCGGACCCGGATTTCAGCGCCAACATTCCCCTCCGGAACATTGGCAAATACAAAGAAGAACTCAGCCTTATTTACGGCATGCTGATGCCGCCCATCGTGGACGAACGCGATGTGTGCTGGGCAATGAGCTCACCTGTGAACCCCGTCGTTTTTTATGGTACCTCCGGATTTTATGATCTGCTGATGGATTCCAGGACGGGCGAAATCCGCTGCGACATCGCGATGGACGATGTTGAGAGCAAGAAGAAGAAAATGCAGATGCTGTATTCTTTCATTCTTGAAAGGATCTATCATTTGCCGCCGATGCACAAGCACGAAATGGTGATCACGCTGCACGACGAAAAAACCGGTCTGCCGAAATTTTACAAGCTCAACATTGATACGCGTTTCTGCGACGTAATTCCCAAAGATGCGCTGCCACAGCTGGACCTGGACGAGATCAGGGAGTCTTTCGATATAGAGGATATCATGAGACAGCTGCCGCTGACTTTGTTCAAATTCGAAGGTTTCTCGGTGATCACGCTGGCGGATGTTACTGGCGAGCATGCGGTGGAAAATATCAAAAACACCATCCTCGATCGGGCTTCTTACGATGCAGGTACTTATTTCAACCACGTGACACATTCGCTGAGCATGCTGATGGGAAGTCCCAAGTTTGAATTTGGTACGATGGCGATCCTTCGGGTGAATAATAAGCTGATTTTCAACAAAGGTACCATGCTGTACAGCAAGCTGATGAATGCGGCCACCGCGAACGGCATGGCAGAGCAGATGTACCTGAAAATGGCCGACGAATATTTGCAGGCGCCCAAACAGATGGTAATCCGGGAAATCAAACCGGAAGAGTCGCCGAAGAAGGAATTTGCAAAAATTCTTTATCAGGAAGGTGTGCGCTCCTACGCCCTCGTGCCGATTTTTTATGATAAAAAGGTAGTAGGCTTACTGGAAGTATTTTCCAAAGAAGCCAATGCGGTGACCGAGCTGGCGCTTACCAAGCTGGACGTGGCGATACCTTTGCTGGCGCAGATCTTCAAAAATTATATCGATGAGTTTAATGCAGGCGTCGATAATGTGATCCGTGAGAAGTTTACTTCTTTGCAGCCTGCGGTACAGTGGAAATTCCGGGAAACGGCCTGGCATTATATGCGGGACAAAGCCTTGCATCCACAAAGTGCTGTGATCGAGAACATTCATTTCAAGAATGTATACCCGCTTTACGGCGCAGTCGACATCCGGAATTCGACATTGGAAAGAAACATTGCTTTAAGACAAGACTTAACCCTGCAATTCAACTTATTGATAGAAACCTTTACGATCCTGAAACAAAACCTCGGATTCGGTCTGGCGGACGAGATGATCTTCAAATGCAAAAAATGGCTGGAAGAGATCGACGACGAAAGCACCGACAATGATGAAATGAAGGTCCGTGATTTTCTGGAACATGAGGCGCATCCGTTTTTGATGCATTTTAAAGAGGATAGCCTGCGGCGTTCGGGAAGTGAGGTAAATGAAGGTGAAGAGTTGCTGAGGAAGAAAATTGACAAGTATTTTGAAATAGTCGACGAAGAAAATGGCGAGGCCAATACTAACCGGAAGGCGCTGGAAACTTCGATGCAAAAGATCAATACGTCGGTGAACTTGTACCTGGATCTTTTCCGTACGGAAATCCAGCAATCTTACCCGACGTATTTCGAGAAATTCCGCACCGACGGGATCGAGTACGACATTTACATCGGGCAATCTATTGAGCCGGAGAAGAAATTTAGTGAGCTATACCTGAAAAATATCAGGTTGTGGCAACTGACTTCCATGGCGGCTATCGCCCGGATCACAAATTCGCTGCTGCCGCAAATGGAGAAGCCGCTGGAAACCACGCAGCTGATTTTCATACATTCAACCAGCATTGACATTAGTTTCCGTGACGACGAGCGCCGGTTTGATGTGGAGGGTGCGTACAACATTCGGTACCAGGTAATCAAGAAGCGCATTGACAAAGTGCATGTAAAAGGTACCGGTGAGCGGCTTACCCAACCTGGCAAAATTGCACTGGTTTACTTTAATAATAAATCTGCCGAAGAATATGTGGGTTACATCCGGTATTTACAGGAAAAAAATACTTTATTGAATGATCTGGAATTTCTGGACCTGGAAGAATTGCAGGGAGTAACCGGCTTGAAAGCCTTGCGCATCGGAGTGAACCTTCATGCGGACTGGGACTAGCCGCCTTGCCGACAGACATTCAATAAACGTTTCGCTCTATGAATTATCACCACCGGCTTGATAAGGTTAAACATCACGTTCAACATTTCTTTGGGACAAAAGCATTGTCCCAGCTGAGTTACCACAACCTGGTACATACCGAGTCGGTGGTGGCAAGCGCCGTAAAAATAGCCAATCATTACCAGCTGGATGACCGCGATACTTTTATCGTGGTCACCTCGGCGTGGTTTCATGACATTGGTTACTGCACGGGCGAAGCCACAGGCCACGAAGTACGCGGCGCCGAAATGGCAGCGGAATTTCTGCGCGAAGAAGAAATCGACGAGAGTGTGGTGGCAGAAGTGATGGGTTGTATCAAAGCGACCGTCTGGCCGCAGAACCCCCAGAGTCTTTTGCAGCAAATCGTCTGTGACGCCGACCTTTTTCATTTGGGTACGGCGGAGTTTGGCGACTGGAACAAGCTGGTGCGGAAAGAAGCAGAGCAGCGGGCTGGTCATAAGATAGATAAGTCGGAATGGCGGAAAAGCACCATTAAGCTGCTGGAAGCCCATACTTACCAGACCGATTATTGCCGGGAGCTGCTGGATAAGCAGAAAAAGAAGAACCTCGACAAGCTGAAAGAAAAGGATCAGGAAGCGGTTGCGGAGAAGGAAGAGGAGCAACATGCAGGCGAACAAGAAGAGAATTTTCTGCCCGAAATTACCGAGGGGAAAAAGTCGAAAGGTGACCGTCCGGACAAAGGGATTGAAACCATGTTCAGGATCAGTTCCAATAACCACCAGAGACTGAGCGATATGGCTGATAACAAGGCACATATCATGATCACGACCACGTCGATCATCATTTCGGTTTTACTTAGCGTACTGATCCGCCGCCTCGAAGACAATACTTATTTGATCGTGCCGACAACAATGCTGCTGACGATTTGCATGATCACGATGGTTTTCTCTATCCTCTCGACCCGGCCTACGATCCCACACGGCACATTTACCCAGGAAGACATTGATACCAAGAATGTTAACCTGCTTTTCTTCGGCAATTTTTACAGAATGTCGTATACCGATTATTTCAACGGAATGCAGCGCATGATGAACGACCGGGAGTTTCTTTATGGCAGCTTGACCAAAGACGTGTATTCGCAAGGGGTGGTTTTGGGAAGGAAATACCGGCTGCTCCGGATCGCCTATAATGTGTTCATGTTTGGCATCGTAGCATCCGTTCTCGCATTCGTTTTTGCCTCATTGATTTTTGAACATTGAGCACTCTCTACGTGAAAATTAAAATTTTACTCAACATCTTTCTGGCTATTTTTCTGCTCACGGGCTGCAATGCCACGGAGAAGAAAGACACTGTAAACCAGGAGTATGACCTGGAAAAGCCTGAGAAATTCAACATGCCCGAAAGTCTGTTCGAGATTTCGGGCATTACTTTTAACCAGGGAAAAAATGATACCGTGTATGCCATCGAAGATGAGGACGGAAAATTGTTCCGCCTGGCCTGGCATGTGATCAAGCAGTATCATACCAAGTTTTCAAAAAAAGGCGATTATGAAGACCTCTGCATTGTGCGGGACAAAGTATATGTCCTCAAAAGCAACGGGGTGATCTTTACATTCCCGCTTTCTGAGGCGGTTTTTGAGGAAGCCGAGAATGTCATCGAGCTTAAAAAATGGCTCCCGAAAGGTGAGTATGAAGGCATGTACGGCGAGGAAGCCACCGGCGATTTATATGTGCTCTGTAAAAATTGCCCCTCCGACGATTCCAAAAAAAGTGTAACCGGCTATGTGCTCAATCCCTCCGATACGACCAAAGCTGTCAGCACATTTGCGATTGATGTGGATGAGATCAAAGCGATTACCGGAAAAGTTTCACGCGGTTTTCGTCCGTCGGGAATTGCCAAAAATCCTTTGACCGGTGAGTGGTATATGATTTCGGCGGTCAACAAGCTGCTGATTGTCACGGACAAAAACTGGAAGGTAAAAAGTGCATTTACGCTCAACGGAAACCTGTTTATCCAGCCCGAAGGAATCGCATTCGACAAGGAGGGAAGCCTGTACATTTCCAGCGAGGGCGACGACCTTTTCGCCGGAAACATTCTGAAATTTAAAAGGTTACGCCGTTGATTTTGGGCTAACATTAAGAAAATATGCTTGCACGTTTACGATTCCTGTTTATTGGGCTGCTGATCATCGGGATGTCTGCCTGCGCCAGCTACAAAACGCAGTATTCCAAAGATGGTGTCCAGTGGAATGCCGCTGCTCCCGACCCGAAGCTGGAAATCAAACATACCATGTACCTCATCGGCGATGCCGGAAATGATTCTCCCGAACACCGCGCCCCGGTACTCGAATACCTTAAAACGAAACTCGCGACCGAATCGAAAAACAGTTCGGCGATATTCCTCGGAGACAACATTTACGAATATGGCATGCCGCCATCGGAAGACTCGACGGACAGGGGCGTAGCCGAGTACCGCATTAATTCCCAGCTCGAAACGCTGGACGAGTTCAAAGGCCGTCCGGTTTTTGTGCCGGGTAACCACGACTGGCGCGGCTGGGGTGTGAAAGGTTTGAAGAGGCAGGAAAAATACATTAATAAGTATCTCAACGAGCGCCGCGGCAAACAGGATAAAGATGACTGGGAAAACTATTTTCTCCCGCCCGACGGCTGCTCCGGCCCCGAAGTGTTGGAGCTGAATGATAATGTGGTGGTGATCGTGGTAGATTCGCAATGGTGGCTGACAGATTGGGACCGGGATGCGCGGATCAATGATGGCTGCGAGATCAAAAACCGTGACCAGTTCAAGTTCGTCTTTGAGAATGTCGTCAGGAAGTACCGCAACAAAAATGTGGTGATTGCCATGCACCACCCGCCTTATACTTACGGGCCGCACGGCGGGCGGTTTACCTGGAAGCAGCATTTGTTTCCTCTGACAGAAATCAACCCGAAATTATACATTCCGCTGCCGGTGATCGGAAGCCTGAGCGCCTTGTTCCGCGGGACGCTTGGCTCGCGGCAGGATGTGGCCAATAAACATTATAAAGACCTGAAAGCCGGATTGCTCGCCGGCGCGAAAAAGAACGGTAAATTCATTTTCGCCAGCGGGCATGAGCATGCCCTGGAATTTATCGAGAATGATGGACAGGAATACATTGTGAGCGGCAGCGGCTCCAAAAACAGTCCGGTCGGTTTAGGAAAAGGGTCGCTTTATGCCTCTTCCACACTCGGTTTTTCAACATTAAGTTTCTACGAAGGCGGCGAAACCTGGGTGCAATACTGGCAGGTAAGTCCCGACGGGAAGAATGCGACCCTCAGTTTTCAAAAGAAAATCAAAGACCAGCAGCTTCCTGAAATCCCCGATTCAACTTCTTTTACAGAATACAACGCCCACGCCGACTCAGCCAGCCGGTTTGTGACGAGTAATGTGGTGAAGCCAATCGGCGGGCTGCATAAATTTTTGTTTGGTGAACATCACCGGCCGCTCTATCTTCAAAAATATCCTTTCCCGGTGCTCGACATGGCGACTTACCGCGGCGGCGTGGTGCCGGTGAAGCAGGGTGGGGGTAACCAGACCAACTCGCTGCGCCTCCGCGGAAATGATGGCAGGGAATATGCACTGCGCGGCCTGACCAAGGATGTGAGCCGGTTTTTGCCATTTCCGTTTAATCAAATGGTGGCCGCTAAATACCTGGTGGAGGATAACTTTCTTTCTACCAATCCTTTCGCCCCGCTTTCCATGCCGACGCTGGCTGATGCGGTGAAAGTGTACCATACCAATCCGAAACTCTATTACGTGCCTGCCCAGCCGGGACTTGCCACTTATAATGCCCTTTTTGGCGGGACGATGAACCTCCTGGAAGAGCGGCCCGATGGAAAAAAATGGAAGCAGGCTGATTTCTTTGGAAACCCTGATAAAATCGTCAGTACGCCCGAGCTGGTGGAAGATATGCTCGAAAGCAGTAAGCACCGCATTGACGAAGACTGGGCGCTGCGCACGCGACTGTTCGATTTTCTGATCGGCGACTGGGACCGCCATGACGACCAGTGGGCGTGGAGCTCGGTAAAGCAAAAAGACGGGAGCATTCTCTACCGCCCGATCCCCCGCGACCGTGACCAGGCTTTTTCAAAATATGACGGCCTGGTAACCGGCATTGCCAGACTTACCCTGCCATTTTTACGCCAGCTGCAATCCTTTAATCCTGAAATTCAAAGCATTAAGTGGACGACATGGAGCGCACGACTTTATGACCGCACTTTCCTGAATGCCCTGAGTTGGGAGCAGTGGGAGGCGCAGGTGAAAATGATCCAGCAAAACCTGACGGATGATATTATTGTCAAATCATTCAACGGCTGGCCGGATAAGGCGCGGGAAATGGCTGCGCCGGCATTGATCGCCGGCATCAAATCGCGGCGGGATAACCTGATGAAAATAGCGCGGGCACATTACGAATTCCTCAGTCAGTCGGTGAATGTGATCGGGACGGAGGAGGAAGAACGGTTTGAAATTGAAAGGCTTGATGGTAACCGAACCAGCGTGACGGTTTACGAAACCGGAAAAGACGGCCGGATCAAACACCAGAACTACAAGCGCGTTTTTGATGGTCATGTGACGAAGTACATCAACATTTACGGAAATGGCGACGGCGACGAGTTTATTGTCAAGGGTGATGTGGACAAAGGCATCAAGTTGCGGCTGATCGGCGGGCTTGGGAAGGATGTTTTCACAGACAGTGCACGCGTAGCTTCCGGCGGGAAACGGACATTTATCTATGATGATTTAGGAAAAAATACGATCAACCCCGGCAGAGATACCAAGATCAACACCACGGATCTGTACCGCTATAATGTTTACGACCGGCGCGGCGCAGAAAGTAACTACAACATTACGATGCCCTTCCCGATACTGGGCGCGAACCCGGACGACGGATTTTTTATCGGTGCTAATGTGAGCATGACCAAATATGGTTTTAAAAAAGAACCTTACAAATCTGTGCAGAGCTTTGGCGGCAGCTATGCATTTCATACCAAAGGTTTCAGGCTAAATTACACCGGCGATTTTATCAACACCTTTCGAAATTTCGATTTTTACCTGGATACCTATTACCGCGGCCCGACCTATGCCTTTAACTTTGCCGGAATCGGTAATACCTCCGAGCGGATCGTGAAAGATGCGAATTTTTACCGGGTGAGGCAGAGCGTTTTACACGTTTATCCGGCGCTTAAAAAGCGGTTTGCGGGAAACAGCGCTTTTATTGCATTGGGGCCGTTTTTCGAAGCTTCCGACATTCAGGCAACCGCCGGGCGATACATTACGAGTATAGAAAATGGGTTGCCGAATGATATTTTCGACACCAAATACTTTGGCGGCGCGAAATTCCTGTTTGACTTCAACAGTGTCGACAACATTTTCGCGCCGCATTCGGGCATACGCTTTCATACGCAGGCTAACTGGACGTCGAACCTGAAAAATGACAGGAATTTTGCCGGTTTGCGGGCGCAATTTTCTTTCTACAAAAGTTTAGATCAGGCTGAAAACTTCGTCATAGCGTCGCAAATCGGCACGGGGCTTAACTTCGGCCATGCCTATGAATTTTTCCAAATGCCGACCATCGGCGGAAAGCAAGGTCTGCGCGGTTATCGTACCGAAAGATTTTACGGGAAAAATACCCTCTGGCACGCCACGGATTTGCGCGCGCGGATCGGTAGCAGCTACAATCCTACCTTACCATTAACCTACGGCCTCTTCGGAAGCTTCGATTACGGACGCGTCTGGCTTAACCACGATCCTTCCGAAAACTGGCATTACAGTTACGGAGGCGGTATCTGGCTCGCGCCGGTCGACATTTTGACCTTCGCAGTAGGCGCATTTATCCCAAAAGAAAAGAAAGAAGAAAAGCCCCGGATTGCATTCCAGGTGGGATTCTGGTTTTGAAACCGCCTAACTATCTGCCTGCGGTTCAGTAAATTCGTTGACATCTACTGCGCCAAAGTCTCCTAAAATACCGGTCGCCAGTAAATTTTCGCCTGTAAATTCGGTGTGTACCGTCACCATCGCAACGTGTTCCTCAGCTTCCGACTCGTTTTGCGGGCTTTTAGATGTATCCGTCATTTGACCGTCCGTGACAAGTTCGTCGGTCGTATCTAGGTGATCATTGATTTCAATGCGTTGGTTATTGAAACCGTTTTCGATGAGCGCTTCTTTGGCGATCTGCGCAACGTCGCTATTTTCAAAGATTCCGATGACTGTTTGTAGCATGATGCTGGTTTTTTAACGTGGCGGAGTAAACATTATAAACTCAGAGAATGTGGTTTTCCCCAGTAAATGTTGTGCCAAAACGATGTAACCACTTGAAATTAAACCTCTATTTTTTTTCAAGAACACTCAAATTCCCGCTGCCTTCCAGGTAGCAGGCGTGTACTTTTTTTATATTCTCAATACCTTTTTCTCGCAGGTAACCATGCAGGTCGTCTTCTGTGATAAACTCCTTTCTCATATTCATGTGCTGAAATTCACCGTCCTTGATCAGCAGCTTCGGCTCGGCCTGGGAAAAAAGTGCGAAACGCTTTGATTTAAATCCTGCGTAGTCAATCGCGACGTCCCAGAGTACCAGCGTTGCCAGCAGCACCACACCTTCTGTAATTGTCTGATAATTACCGGCCATCGCATTTTGCGCAGCGTCGCCGATGAGGATGATCAGTAGAATGTCGCTCACGCTAAATTGCCCGGTACCGCGGCGAAAGAATCGAAGTAATATAAAAATTGACCAGTATGTGAGTGTGCCGCGAATGAAGATTTCGAGGAGTGAAACCTGAGGTACGAGTAAACTTGACCAGTCGAGGCTGAAAATTTTGTCCATGATCACCAAAAAGTTGAAATAACATTTGAATGATCTAATGTAGGAGGAATAAGTCAGATTGAAACAGGCCAACTAGCTTCCGCTGAGGCTTTTCAGGAATTCGACCTTCTGGTAAAGCTCAATGATGGTGGTCACTTCCAGCTTTTCGAAAATCCGGAATTTGTAGGTGCTCACAGAACTACCGGTAATGTTCAGCGCGGTTGCGATTTCTTTGGTCCACCGGCCTTCGAGAAGGAGGTCCATCACTTCCAGTTCGCGCTGTGAGAGGCTTTCCAGCGGGTTTGTCGGCTTGCTGCCATCGTCAAAAGTGCTTTTGAAAAGCTGGTGCTGCACCCGCTGGCTGAGGTAGCGGCCGCCAGCCAGGACCGAAAGAATGGCACGTTTGAGGTCCTCGATCGAAGCATTTTTGGAGACAAAACCATTTGCTCCGGCTTTGAGATAATGCAGCGGGTACAAGGTTTCGTCGATTCCGGAAAACATGAGTATAGGCACCTTGGGTTGGAGATTCCGGATTTTTCCGATCATTTGCGTGCCTTCGCCGCCAGGAATATCAATGTCCAGGAGAACCAAATCGAGTTCATGCTCCGAGGCAACATATATGGCTTCCTTGAAATCAGCGGCTTCATAAATGTTCACCGTCGTCACCAGTTCTTCCAGCACCGACCGGCTTGCAAGTCTTACAATTGCGTGATCTTCAACTATTAATATGTGTTTCACATTGCAGGGATCCATATCAGACATTTCTGTCGGCTGAGAACCTAGTTCATAGCCGGGGCTCTCAGGTCTTCAATTCCATGCTGCACCAGCCACTTATGAAAGTCGGAGACATTCTGGGGCTGGTGATGCACAATACGTCCGTCTGTTAACAGAATGGTGAAGACTTTGTAGGCATGTATAAACCTTTTAAGTTGAACAATACAATAATCGAATTCGGGAAAGAAATAGTTAGTTTTCATCTGCTTTAAGTGTTGGCCTTTGCATTTAATGGTTAGAAAATCTTTTTACCACGGGTTTGGCGAGGAAAAGCAACAAGCATGCCGATTTTTTATGTTTTACCAATATTGGAGAGGTTATTTAATTTATTCTACAAAATAAAGTTTCGCCCTCTTTTAAGCATTGTAGGGCGAATTTAGCCGCCAAAACCGTTGGAAAACGTAGCTAGTGCTAAGTCGAATTATAGAAATTTTTCAATTTTAAAAATTTTAAAGAAAGGATGTTAATGCGCGATTGTTCAATATTTATAAACAAAAACGTGATTTAGCATTTACAAAAAGCAGCTCATTTTGTTTACCAGTAGCAATCGCTATCAGGAGAGTACAAAATTTTATGGAATCGTTCTTATAACGGATGGAATGCTTTCAAAAAATCTTCAAAACCGTCGACTGTCAAAATGTAACCGCGTTTACATATGCTTACCAAAACCAGCCAATTGTTTTTTGCTTTTTGTTCATCTTCAATAGGTTAGGTTTGAAAAATTAATTTTTGTTTGGCGCGTTAAGTCCATCATACTGCAATGCAAATAGGCAGAAACGGCGTAGCAGCCTGTCAGCAGGGTTTTAGGCCGAAATCCAGTTAAAAATAGATTGGTACGATTCGGAGAGGCGGGTCCCTATACGTTCTACAAGCACAATCAAAGGGTTGGAGCCAATTGTTCTGTGCCTGTGCCAGTGCATGTTTTTATGGATTGGCGAATGATACAACACTACTGTGGAAAATTTGCCCGGCTGCCAGCAGGCAGAATTAGAACCTTATTTGTTCCGGTGGTACGAGGCAATTTTGGAGTAAAGCTCGGCAGGACTGAAAGGTTTGCTGATATAATCATTCATCCCGACCGTAAATGCCAGATGCTTGATGTCCATCATGGCAGAGGCGGTGAGTGCAATGATGGGTAGCTTTGCAAATTTCGGGTCGGGCAGCTCTCTGATTTTTGCGGTCGCCTCATATCCGTCCATTTCAGGCATTTGCAAATCCATCAAAACCAGGTCGTAGTCGCTGGCCTGCACTTTTTCAACGGCTATCAAACCATTTTCGGCCACGTCGTAATCAACCTCCCACTGTTTCATAAAATTCTTCATCAGCAGCACATTGATTACATTGTCCTCCACGATCAGCAGCCGCAAACCTTCTAAACTGAAAGTATTAACAATCACGCCATTTGCCTGCTCGGCCAGGTGTTTTTCGCTCAGTTTCAGGGTTAGGCTAAAATAGAAAACCGATCCCTGGCCCGGCTCGCTGTCAACGTGTATCTGGCTTTGTTGTAATTCAAGCAGCTTTTTCGTGATGGTAAGTCCCAATCCTGAGCCGCCGTATTTTCGGGTAGTGTCGGAAGTAGCCTGGGTGAACATATCGAAAATGTGCTCGATTTTATCTTTCGGGATACCTATACCCGTATCCTCCACTCTGAAATCAATGGTCACGTCGTCCTCGCCGCGGTGTGAAACTTCTGCGGCGATGGTTACTTTTCCTTGTTCGGTAAACTTAACCGCATTGCTAACTAGGTTTGTCAATATCTGGCCCAGCCGAACCGGATCGCCGACCACTGTCACATTCACATCATTTTTGACTGAAAGTTTGAGCAGGATCCCTTTTTCATTGGCCTTGTTCAAAATGCCGGAGCGGATATTTTCCAGCAATGAAAGCAAATTAAAGTCTACCTCTTCAAACTGAATTTTACCAGCCTCTATCTTGCTGAAATCCAGAATGTCGTTGATCAAAACAAGCAGATTCTCGGCCGAAAATTTCAGGATATTCAGATATTCCATCTGCTCCGGCTTCGGATCCTGCTGCAAAAGCAAATGTGTGAAACCGATTACCGCATTCATCGGCGTCCGGATTTCGTGGCTCATCGTGGAAAGGAATTGTGATTTCGCCACGGCAGCCATTTCCGCCTCTTCCTTGGCCTTGATCAGTTCCTGCTCCGTTCTTTTCTGATCATTAATGTCCATGATCGCGCCGTAGAGCTTGGTCACCGCACCGGTTTTATCCTGAAATGGTTTTCCGATCGCATGAATGTACTTGATCATGCCGTCGGGCAGAACAATGCGCAGGTCGAAACTCGCAGGCGACAAATTGTTGATCGCTTCTTTGATCGACGAGCGGTAACGTCCGATGTCGTCCGGATGGATCATCGACGAGAAAAGCTCCGTCTCCGGGCCAACGCTATCAGGTTCAAGTCCAAATATCCTGAATGTTTCGTCGGACCAGTAATTTTTTCCGGTAACCAGATCGGCCTCCCAGCTTCCGCTATGTGTCAGTTGCTGCGATTCCGAGAGCATCGCCTCGCTTCGTCTGACAGCCTCCTCCGCACGCTTGCGGTGCGAGATATCATGCCAAACCACCAGCAAAACTTTTTTCTTATCAATGACGACGGGATTCAATGTCACTTCGACCGGAAATTCCTCGCCGTCCATTTTTCTATGTACCCATTCAAAACGGTTGTACCCGGTTTCGTACGCGATCCTGTCCATCTCCGCAGATTTTTCAGAAGACTTTCGACCGTCGGGCTGGTACTCCGGGGAGAAATGTGCGGGGTGGATGGATAGCAGCTCGCTTTTGTTCCTGCATCTCAGCATATTCACCGCCGCCTGGTTACAGTCGATAATGCCGGTTTCATCAAAAAGTAGGTGTGCGTCGGTGGAATATTGGAAAATCACGCTGAGTTTTTCTTCCAAAAGTTGCTTCTCCGCTCTGTCCTGCAAAGCCTGCCCGGGCCCGATCGCGAGCTCTTTGCCCACCACCTGATCCAGGAAACCGACCATTCTTTTCGGCTTGCCATTTTCAAACCGGACATTGCCCCGGCTGGTAAATTCGCGGTATCCTTCGTCCTTCGTTTTTAACCTGATTTGAATGTTGTAAGGAATGTTGTTTTCGAGGCGGTCGCGCACGGCTATGGCAATCAGCGCTTTATCATCAGGATGAACGAGTGCGTCCATGAAATTTTCAAAAGTTGCGGGAAATTCATCGGGCGCATATCCCAGCATTTCAAAGATCCGGTCCGACCAAACTTGTTCGCCGGTTTCAAAATTCCAATCCCAAATCCCCGAGCCAACGCCTGCAATCACCATTTCCAGTGCCTCGGGTTTGAATTTGGTTGCCATGATGATAGGGTAGTATTAGTTCGAATCTCACACTAAAGACAAAAGCCGTGCCCTGTATTTCCTTAATCAGATCAGGGAAATGTTTTTCTCAAATTTTTATTAAACGGTTGTGATCGTTTGGGTCTTCGGGCAGTTAAGTCAATGTACAAACTATCTTTTCCTCTTTCAAGTAAGAATTGCATTTTTAAGAATCACCTATTAACTTGACAGAATTAGTAGACAAACCAAACTGGTACATGCGGGTCAATACTTCTTTGATAAGTAAAGTGAATGTTAAAAAATGGATGTGGCTGTTGGCAGCGATGTTGGGTTTTTATCAGGTCAAGTCGCAGGACCGTCCGAACATTTTATGGATTGTCAGTGAGGATAATACCACATTACTAGGTAGTTATGGAGATACGTTTGCCACAACCCCCAATCTGGACAAGTTTGCGAAAGAAAGTATCCGCTATAAAAACGCCTTTTCGACTGCGCCGGTTTGTGCACCTTCACGCAACACATTGATTACCGGAATGTATCCGCCGTCGCTGGGTACGGAGCACATGCGGAGTGTGTACCCGGTGCCGGATTTTGTAAAATTCTTTCCGAAATACTTGCGGGAAGCCGGCTATTACACCACCAATAGTGCCAAAAAGGATTACAATACCACCGATCAAAAAGACGCCTGGGATGAATCGAGCGATAAGGCAACTTACAAGAACCGGAAACCCGGCCAGCCGTTTTTTGCTGTTTTCAATCTGAATGTTTCCCACGAAAGTTCGCTGCACGAGCCCGTCTCATTGCTGCACCACGATCCGGAAAAAGTCCCGCTGCCGCCTTACCACCCTGCCACGCCCGAGCTCAAACATGATTGGGCGCAGTACTATGATAAGGTGGAAGAAATGGACCGACAGTTTGCGCGGCTGCTGAAAGAAATGCAGGATGAGGGTTTGGCAGAAAATACGATTGTGTTTTATTATGCCGATAATGGTGGCGTTTTGGCCCGGAGCAAGCGGTTTATGTATGAGTCGGGGCTGCACGTGCCGCTGATCATTCACCTTCCACCAAAATATGCACATTTAGCCAAGGAAAAGCAGGGATCCGTTTCGGATAGGCTGGTTACATTTCTGGACTTCGCACCAACTGTTCTCAGCCTGGTTGATCTCAAAGTGCCTGATTACATGCAGGGCGGGGCGTTTTTAGGTAAACAACAAGAATCGGAACCGGCCTATGCCTACGGTTTTCGCGGCAGGATGGACGAGCGAATCGATATGTCGCGGTCAGTGCGGGACAAGAAATTTCGGTACATCCGGAATTACCTGCCAAATAAAATTTACGGGCAATACCTGGAATATCTGTGGCGCGCGCCATCAGTAAAATCGTGGGAAGACTTGTACAAAGCCGGTAAGCTGAATGCGGACCAATCCAGATTTTGGGAGCCGAAACCCGCGGAAGAATTATTCGACGTGGACGCCGATCCGCACAACATTCACAACCTGGCGGCCGATCCGAAGTATAAGAAAGAGCTGCTGAGACTGCGGAAAGCAAATGTGGATTACTTGCGGAGCTACAAGGATGTCGGGTTCATCCCGGAGGCCATGCTGTACGACATTGCAAAAACAACGCCTTTGTATGATTATGCAAGAAGCGGAAAGTATGATTTGGAAAAGGTGATGGCTACCGCAGATATGGCCTCGTCGAGAAACCCGGCGCATGCAAAAGAGCTAATTAAAAGATTAAGCGACCCAGATCCGGTTGTGCGGTACTGGGCTGCGACTGGGATGACGATCCTCAAAGAAAAATCCGCAAAAGTGGCATTGGAAAAAGCTTTAAGTGACCCGGAACCAGCAGTACGCGTCGCGGCAGCAGAGGCACTATATATTACCGGCGCCAACAAATCGGCTTCAATTGCAACATTAACCGAAGTACTGAAAAGTGAAAATCCCTACGCCAGATTGCAGGCGCTAAACATTCTGGACCTGACTGGAAAGGACGCCGCGCCAGCTATCGAGCTGGCGAAAAGTATTGCCGCGCAGAAGGCGGAGATGTTTGATTATGATATCAGGGCGGCGAAAGTGCTGGTGGAGCGGTTTGGGCAGGCTACCAATTAGCCGGCCAATTTTTGACTCGTCTCAGGGCTTCCTCCGCCTGTCTGTTTTTTTCTTTGATAAAAGGAGATTCTAAAATGCTATCGATTTGCTCCTTTGTAAGTATCAAAGGTGATGTTTTGTCATCCAAGTTTTTCTTTGATGCATCCTGTGACCGCTTTTCTTTTGTCTTAGGCATAATGTGTCGTTTTTACGAATTTAACTTTTATTTACGTCGGAGCAAAACAGTCTCATATTGGACACCTGGTCGATATTCTTCAACATCCATTCCGTTGATGCCGTATACTTCCAATAATAAAGACAACTCAAACCAATTTGAATCGATAGCACGATGATATAGAATATTACGTTGATTTCGACCTAGTAAGCGGGACTTTTCATCGATTAAACCGCTAAACATCAGCGTGGCAGTTCGATTCTTTGTAAGAAATTCCATGGTAACCTTGACAACAGTAGCAAGAATCTTTGGCATATCACCATTATTAGATCTGACGTCATCATTGCATGTCGAATAATCAGTTGCATCCGCCAAATCGCCGAATGCCAGGTTATAGAATTGGGCGTTTGGATCATCAGATATGGACTCTATCCTTGATATAATTACAGCTTTCTTTATTTCTCCATTTACTCCAACGCTAGTGAAAGTATAAACATTCGGGTTGGCTTGTTGTTCAAATTCGTAAGTAGGCCTATTCATTCGTTAATCAGTGTGTGTAATAATTAGTAAAGCAATATTTTAATTTTCTTGCCAACTTCCAAACCGCGACTCACCCGCCAAACAAAAAGCCCTATCCGAAAATCCGGAAAGGGCTCTGTCACAATCCAATAAAATCTTCTAAAAAATAAACTTCGTGCTTAAAAAATTCGAGTTGTCATCGTGTACGATTTCGTTGATCAGCTGCTTGTTGGCTTCGTTCATTTTGAAGGCGACTAGGGAGCGGATTGAGAAGGCGCGGATGGCATCGGGGACGGATAGTGTACCTTCGGCGCTGTCTTTGCGGCCGGTAAATGGGAAAACATCTGGGCCTCGCTGACATTGGGTGTTAATGTTCACGCGGCTCACCTGATTAACCAGCGGATCGATCAATGATGCCACTTCGTCGGCATCGGTGCTGAAAATACTAACTTGTTGTCCGTGAGTAGATTCGATCAGGAATTCGATGGTTTCTTCGAGGTCGTCGAAAGGTACAACCGGTACGATTGGGCCGAATTGTTCTTCGTGATACAACTTCATTTTATCATTTACAGGGTATACAACTGCCGGATAAAAGAACGAACCTTCTGATTTTCCACCATTTTCATTAACCACATGCGCGCCGTTTTCGATGGCGTCGGTGATACAATCGTTAAGGTATTCGATCTTGTTGGTTTCGGGCAGTGGGGTGAGTGAGACGCCTTTTTCCCAGGGCATACCAAACTTCAACTGACCGACCGCTGCGCTGAATTTTTGCAAAAACTCATCGGCAATACTGCGGTGCGCCCAGACGATTTTTAATGCGGTACAGCGCTGACCATTAAATGAAAGCGAGCCGGTAATAATCTCTTTTACAGCCAGATCGATGTCCGCATTTGGCGTAATGATGGCAGCATTTTTGGCATCTAGTCCCAGTACAGCTCTCAGCCTATTCACTTTCGGGTGGGACTTTTTCAGTTCGTTGGCAACTTTGCTTGAACCGATCAACGTCAGCACATTGATTTTTCCGGATTGCATCAAGCCAGGTACAATCGCATTTCCGCGTCCGTAAATCACATTCACCACGCCTTTTGGAAAACTATCCCGGAATGCTTCCTGTAAAGGGTAATGTAAAAGTGTACCGAATTTTGGCGGCTTGAATAGAATTGTGTTACCCATGATCAGCGCTGGGATCAATGTGGTAAAGGTCTCATTCAAAGGGTAATTAAATGGTCCCATGCAGAGTACCACACCCAAAGGCGAGCGGCGTACCTGTGCGGCGATGCCGTCCACAATGTCGAAGCCGGATGAATCGCGGTCGAGGTTTTTGAGCGAATCAATCGTCGCATAAATGTATTCAACGGTACGGTCGAACTCTTTCACCGAGTCGGCAAATGACTTGCCGATTTCCCACATGATGAGCTTCACGATAATGTCTTTTTGCTCGATCATCTTACCGGTAAACTGCTCTACGCAATGAATTCTTTCCGCTACGCCCATGGTCGGCCACTCGCCACGGCCATTATTATACGCAGCTACGGCAGCGTCCAGCGATTCGGAAGCTTCGGCGGCGGTGCAGATCGGGTAACTTCCGATCAGTACGCGCTCCAAACCGGTTTCCGTCTTGATAGAAATCGGCGAATATACCTCATGTACCTGGCCATTCCAGGGTTTCATTTCACCATTGCTGAGGTACTCGCGCTGGTGGATCAGGCTGGGCAGGCTGAATTCTGCCGGAATGTCTTTTTGTTCGGGGAAAATGTTCTTTAATGCAGCATCGAAGTCCATTGTGGATATTTGACTAGGTGAATAATAGGCAGGAAACCTGTCAAAGAAATTACTTCTTTTCCGGCTTTTTGGTTCCTTTAAAAGGACGAGGTTACCACGGTATTTCTCTTACCCATCTTCAAAAATCTTGTGATCAGAAAAGCCGAAGCCATCGTCAATCCAAGGATCAGCCCCAGCCACATACCCGACGCGCCCATTCCGAAACGAAATGCCAGCACATATCCGAAAGGAATCCCGATCACCCAGTAAGCCACGCCGATCAGGATCGTCGGTGTTTTGACATCTTTGATGCCGCGCAGTAAGCCTGCTCCGATGGCCTGGGTACTGTCGGAAATCTGGAACAATGCGGCGAAAAGGAGCAGGAGCGAAGCCAGCTCGACAACTTCCATATTATTGTTAAATGCAAACGGCAGCTGATTTCGGAAAACCACAAAGGATAATGCGCAGAATGTGCCGTAAATCAGCGCGGTAATGATTGTGCTTTTACCGATCAGGATAATTTTCGGCCAGTCATTTCTACCCAAAGCATTGCTGACGCGGATCGAGCCAGCCTGCGCCAAACCCATGGAAACCATGAATGTAAACGAAGCGCAGCTCAGCGCGATTTGGTGCGAAGCCTGCGAAACAGCACCCAGTGTGCCGATAATGATCCCGGAAACCGCAAATGCGCCAGCTTCCATACCGATTTGCAAACTGCTGGGCACACCAATGTGCAGCAGCTCCCGCCAGGTTTGCGCTTTATAGTACCATTGATTACCGCGCACGGCAATGTATTTATCAAAAGTTTTGTGTCTCAAAATCACATAAGCCAGCGCCAGGAACATCAAACTCCGGGTGATCAGTGTGGCCCAGCCTGCGCCCTGTAATTCCAGTCTCGGAAACCCCCAGTTACCATAAATCAGCAGCCAGTTGAGGAGAATGTTAAGGGGCATCCCGCCGAGGGAAAAAATCATGGCGGTTTTGGTTTGTTCCAACCCGTCTGCAAACTGTTTTAAGGTCATGAAAAGCAGCATCGGGATGATTGAGAGTCCCATCAACTTCATGAAAGGAATTGCCAATTCTACTACTTCGGGATCCTGGCCGAGGTGGTGTAAAACATCTTTTCCAAAGACCAATGTGAGTGAAATCGCTAGTGCCGTGAGTGTGCAGAGGAGGAAACCATTGAACAAATAATGTGAAACCTGCTGGGCATCGCGGCGGCCATTTGCCAGGGAAACCATCTGTGAAACCGAGATTGTCATGCCGATCCCGATCACGAAAGGAATGTTCATTGCGTTGATTACCAGGGCCGCAGCCGCCAGTTGCTTGTAGCTGATCGCGCCAACCATCGCGCTGTCGATGAGGTGAAGTGCCATTTGCGCCAGCTCGCCGATGATGATCGGGAAGGCTAATTTTAAAGTTTGTGATGCTTCGTTTTTCATGGATGTGCTCAAAAAGTTTGCAAAGTTAGGCAAATCGGGCACAGGGAGAGAATCCTGATTTTAATATATCATTAAGGTAGAGTAAAACCGAAGAATGCGCGGGTTTCTATGGGTAACAACGCTTAACGAACATCGGGAAAACTTTACAAGGAATAATGATAATTAAAAGCAGTTTGAAAAGGACGACAGGGAGACTTTCCTGGTCGGTAAGGCGAAGTCTGGCAATTTTTGGTTTAATGCTGATGGCAGGAATCACATTTCCCAACATGACGCTGGCGCAAAATACGGGCAAGCTGAAAGTGACGGGCAAGATCGTGGATGGGGCTAGTAATGCTCCGCTGGCTTATGCGAGTATCCGGCTTTTTAAAACAACAGACAGCTCCTTCGTGGCCGGCGCGATCACGGATGAAACCGGCGGTTTTATCGTCGAAATCGTAGCGGGATCTTACTATGCATTATCTGAATTTATTGGTTATAAACCGCATTTTACGTCCGGAATCAAACTTTCTGCCACGAATTCCCCGCTGAATCTTGGGTCAATCAAAGTAGCTGCATCTGCCAGAACATTGGATGAAGTAACCGTGCAGGCGGAGAAAAGTACGATGGAATTGTCGCTGGATAAAAAGATTTTTAATGTTGGAAAAGACCTCGCGAATGCCGGCGGAACTGCCGTGGATATCCTCACTAATGTACCCTCGGTAGCAGTGGACGTGGAAGGAAATGTGAGCCTGAGAGGCAGCGGTAATGTGCGTATACTGATCGACGGTAAGCCTTCGGGTTTGGTCAGTATTAAAGGCGCGAGCGGGTTGGCGCAGTTGCAGGGCAGCATGATCGAGCGGGTGGAAATCATTACTAATCCTTCGGCTCGGTATGAGGCGGAGGGCATGGGCGGGGTGATCAACATTGTTTTGAAAAAGGAAAGAAAAGAGGGGATTAACGGATCATTCGACATTATTACGGGCCACCCGACCAACTATGGCGCGGCGGCGAATGTGAACTACCGGCGCAAAAACCTGAATTTCTTCGTCAACTACACCATGTCTTACCGGAATACGCCAGGAAAAAATTATCTGTACCAGGAGCTGTACCGCAATGATTCTACTTTCATCATGGAGCGGGATATGCGGAGTAATCTGAAAGGGATGGCCAACAGCGCGCGGGGCGGTCTGGATTATTATTTTAACACACAAAACATTCTGACAGCTTCCTACACCTGGCGGACCAGCAAAGGAAAGCGCTTCTCCACATTGAATTACCGTGATTACCTGTCGAGCGTGAGCAACATGACCAGCTACACATACCGTACGCAGGATGAAACCGAAACCGAGCCCAACTCAGAGTATGCATTAACTTATAAGAAAACATTTAAAAAGAAAGGTCAGGAATTTACGGCTGATGTGCGGTACCTGGATAACTGGGAGGATTCGGACCAGTATTATCACGAAAATGTATACAAACCGGACGGTACCGAGATTGGAGTGCCGCTTTTGCAGCGGGCGGTGAATTATGAGACGGAGAAACAACTGCTTTTTCAGGTGGATTATGTGCATCCTTTTGGCAAAGACGGAAAATTTGAGGCGGGTGCGCGGAGCAGCTCGCGGGATATGACCAACGATTATACCGTAACGCAGCAAAACAGCGACGGCGGCTGGATCACTTTGCCAGGGCTGACCAACGATTTTTTATACGAGGAAAATATCAATGCGGTTTATGGAATTGTAGGAAACAAAACGGGCAAATTTTCCTATCAGGGCGGCTTGCGCACGGAGTGGACGGGCGTGACTACCACATTGAAACAAACCAATGAAGTGAATGCGCGTAAGTATGCCAACCTGTTTCCGAGCGCGCACGTGACTTATGATTTTGCGAAACAAAATGCATTTCAGCTGAGTTACAGCCGCCGCGTGCGCAGGCCCCAGTACAACGATCTGAGCCCCTTCGCGACTTACAGTGACAACCGGAATTATTGGAGCGGCAACCCCGACCTGAACCCGGAATTCACGAATGCATTTGAATTCGGTCACATAAAATACATGGCGAAAGGATCGCTGACGTCCTCGATTTACTACCGGCACACCAACGGAAAAATCACGAGCATCCGCCGGGTGCAAGAGGATGGAAGCTCATACACACGTCCGGAAAATCTGGGGACGGAAGATGCTTATGGCATAGAATTCACCAGCTCATTTGTGCCGTTTTCATGGTGGAAAATGGATGGCAGCTTCAACTTTTTCCGCGCGATTACGGATGGTACCGGGCTGGACGAGCAGTTTC
Organism: Dyadobacter luticola; assembly: GCF_005860805.1. GTDB lineage: Bacteria > Bacteroidota > Bacteroidia > Cytophagales > Spirosomataceae > Dyadobacter > Dyadobacter luticola. Next base: position 884,734 of record NZ_VCEJ01000005.1, read on the forward strand.
AGAGCGATACGTACAGCTGGTTTGTACGGGCAATGTCGCGGTTCACGCTTTGGAAATCGACCGATGTACAGTTTCGTGGAAATTACGAGGCGCCGCAGCAGACGCCCCAGGGAAGAAGGAAGGCTTTGGCAACGCTGGATCTGGCCGCCACCCGCGATATCCTGAAAGGTAACGGAACCTTAACATTGACCGTCGTGGACGTTTTCAACTCGCGGAAGTTTCGCTCAATCACCGTCGGTGACAATTTTTACGCAAATAATCGGTCTCAGGGGCGTTTGAGACAGATCAACCTCACATTGAACTACCGCTTGCACCAGGCCAAGAAGAAGCCGAAGGAAGGATTGGAAGGTGATTTATAAGGTTTGAAATTTTATTTAACGGTTATATTTATATATCTTCATGTATGATTTTGAGATTGTTAGCTCATTAAACCGAATTTAGGGCTTAGGGAATGTCTTGATCACGTTCGAGTTGTCTACATCTTTCTTAATTTTGGATCATGAGTCAAAAACCAAATAAATCGATATTTCTAGCGGATGATGATGCAGATGACTGCATGTTGTTCGAGGACGCACTGAGGGAAGTCAGTAATTCTACTGAACTGTTGACGGCAAATGATGGCGTCGAGCTGATGAACCTTATGGAAACTACCGTCCCACCGCCGCCGGATGTCATTTTTCTGGACCTGAATATGCCACGTAAAAATGGTTTTGAATGTCTGGAACAAATCAGAAATACCAAGGCCTGGGAAAGTATTCCGGTAGTGATTTTTTCTACAACCAGCCAGGAAGAAATGGTGAAAAAAGTGCATGCGCACGGCGCCAATTTCTTTATCCGCAAACCGGGCTCTTTTCCTAAATTGAAGCAGGCCATCAAGCAGGTGCTGGATACCGATTGGGCCAAGCATTCCTGGAAACCAGCCGCCGAAAACTTTTATTATCAATATTAATCCCGGATTTGTTCACTTAATTAAATTTGCAAAAGGCAGATACCATTTTCAAATCAGATAAGTGAACAAAATACCCGAGTTCGACCAGCCCGCTCCGAAAGAAGGTTCGGGGCACTACCCGGCTGACGACAAAGAAAGCAGGTTCAGAAATGTCATGAAGCAGGCTCCGGTAGGAATCGCCATCCTTCGGGGTGACGATTTCACTGTTGAAATGGCCAACGATTCGTACCTGAATGTTGTCGACCGGACCGAAGAAGAGTTGGTCGGAAGGTTACTTTTCGACGTGCTGCCTGAGGTCAGGGAATATGTCGAACCTATCCTGAATAATGTTCTCAAAACTGGCATACCCTATCATGGAAATGAGTTTGAGGTAACGCTTCGCCGCTTTGGGCAGCCCCAGCAATGTTATTTTAATTTTGTATATCAACCCCTGCATGAAGAAACCGGCGAGGTAACGGGTATCATCGTCGTCGCTACGGAGGTGACCGAGCAGGTACTTTCCAAGCAGGGACTTGTGCGAAGTGAAAACCAGTTTCGTAACCTGGTGACCCAGTCGCAATTTGCCAAGGCCATTTTCAAAGGAGAAGATTTTATTATCAGCATTGCCAACGAAACAATGCTGAAAGACTTGTGGCGCAGGGAGTTGCACGAGGTGGTCGGACGGAAGCTGCTGGATGTTTTTCCGGAGCTGAGCGACCAGAAGTTTGTGAAAATCCTGAAAGACGTCTACCAAAAAGGTAAAATCTACCGTGAAAATGAGGCCCTGGCGTATGTCGATGGGCCTGACGGGATCAAAAAGTTCTACCTGGATTATCAGTATGCGCCGATGTTCGAAGTGGATGGAAGCGTGTCGGGTATTATGGTGTCTGTCAATGATGTAACTGAAAAAGTGCGTTTCCGGCAGCAGATTGCCGAGGCGGCCGACAGGCTCTCACTCGCGACGGACGGTACCAAGCTGGCAACCTGGGATTTGAACCTCCAAACATTTGATCTGATACATTCGGGAAGGCTGGCGTCTATTTTTGGTTATCCCGAAAGTACAGTCTTCACGCATTTTGAACTGCGTGACCGGGTGCATCCCGACGACCGCCGGGACATTGTGGAGCCTGCATTTAAGTTTGCCCTCGAAAACGGTACCTACTACTACGACGCCCGGATCATTCACCCCGACAAATCGGTGCATTGGGTGAGGACGCAGGGGAAAGTGTTATATAATGATGACCACGTGCCGCACCGGATGCTGGGCACGATGATGGACATTACCGACCGGAAGCAGGCGGAGCTGGCATTGAAAACCAGCGAAGGGAAGTTCAGGACGCTGGCGGATTCTATGCCGCAGTTTGTCTGGACAGGCGATACGGAAGGTCATCTTAATTATTTCAATCAATCGGTTTACGATTATTCGGGGCTTTCCTCGGAGAAAATTCATGGCGAAGGCTGGCTGCAAATCATACATCCCGACGACCGGCCGGAACACCGGAGGCTTTGGCACCATTCTGTCGAAAATGGGGTGGATTTTCTGGTAGAGCACCGTCTCCGGCGTTTTGACGGAGAATACCGGTGGCATTTGAGCAGGGCAATCCCTCAAAAAAATGCGGATGCTGCGATTCAGATGTGGGTGGGCACGAGTACCGACATTCACGACAGCAAGATGTTCATCGACCAGTTGGAGGCCAAAGTTCAGGTGAGGACCAATGAGCTGACGATTGCCAACAATGAGCTGATCCGCACCAATATGGAACTGGCGCAATTTGCGTACGTAGCGAGCCACGATTTGCAGGAGCCACTGCGCAAAATCCAAACTTTCGCGACTCGTATACTGGAAACCGAAAGCGCCAATTTATCTGATCGCGGGAAGGATTATTTCAACCGGATGCAGGCTTCGTCCACCCGGATGCAGCAGCTGATCATTGATCTGCTGGCATTTTCACGGGCCAATGCGGTGGAAAAGCTTTTTGAAGAAACAGATCTGAATGTAGTACTCAAAAATGTGAAGGAGCAACTGAATGAGTTGATTCTGCAAAAAAGTGCGGTGATAGTCAGCGAAACATTGCCAGTCAAAAGTGTGATCGTCTACCAGTTTGAGCAGCTTTTTATGAATTTGATTGCCAATGCGCTTAAATTCACAAAGCCGGGTATCGCGCCGGTGATCAACATTCGGTCGGGGCGTGTGGATGGGCAGCTGGTTTTGCTACCGGAGGCTGATCACAATAAAACGTACGAATTTATTTCGTTTACGGATAATGGTATCGGCTTCGAACCGCAGTTCAAAGACCGGATTTTCCAGGTTTTTCAGCGGCTTCACAGTCGCAGCGCATTTGAAGGAACAGGGATTGGTCTGGCGATTTGTAAAAAAATTGTGGACAACCACAAAGGGCTGATCGACGCTGTGGGCAAGCCAGGGATCGGCGCTACATTTATCATCTATCTGCCTGTCGACTAGCGGGTTTCCTGAATGTGATGGCAATTCCAATGAGAATGATCAGTCCGCCGACGATCATTTGCAGGGTAACCTGCTCATGGATAAATGCCCAGGCAAATAACCCCGTCACAATCGCCTGACTGAGCAAGCTCAGCGAAACGCGTTTCGCATCCATTTGTTTAACAGCATAATTAATTGTCAGCCAGCCAAGTAGCTGACATATAAGTCCCTGTACCAAAAAGACAAACCAGATAGAAAGATCAAATCCCGCTACGGGTTGATCGAAAAACAGGCAAATTGCAAAGAGATAAATGCTGGCGACGGCCATATTGATCGTCATGAAACTCACAATATCAATTCGGTTCAGGACCGTTTTGCTGATCAGCATGTAGGTGGCGTAAAGCATTCCCGACAAAATTGCGAGTCCGAATCCTTTATCCAGCTGCATTTCCGAAAATGCTTCCCAGCCTATCAAAATCACCATCCCAGCCAGGGCGACCAATGTTCCCAGCCAGAACCGGGCAGCAGGTTTGTCAGGCAAAAAAAGAAAAGTGCCGATGCCGACCCAAACCGGCGATAAGTTGGTCAGCAATGTGGCCTGGGTAGCATTGGAATAATGTATCGACAAATTCCAGACGGCGATGTCCGTAGCAAAAATGAGCCCGCAAAGACTAATCGGCAGCCACAAAGATTTCTCCGGCCAGGTAAATTTTCTGGTGATCAAAACATAGGGCAGGATCAGCAGAAAGCCAAAAAACATCCGGTAAAAAGCGGAGGTAATGCCGGAAACAGGCGCCCATTTGACCAAAACCGGGAAAATACTGATACTGAAAATTCCAATAACCAGACAGAGGCGGGGATTCAGCATAGTGACTTTAATGCGCTGGTTTTGCGCGGTCGTATTGAACCGGCCAGGTAATGTCGTCACCGAGCTGATGTGCTGCATGCAGCGGAAAATACGGGTCGCGCAACAATTCACGCGCCATGACGATCAGGTCAGCCTCGCCATTTTGCAGGATATCTTCTGCCTGCTTCGCTTCCGTAATCAGGCCCACCGCGCCGGTAAGTGCGTTGGTCTCCTTTTTTATCCGCGCAGAAAAAGGCACCTGGTAAGAGGGGCCAACCGGGATTTTCTGATGGGCAGCTAACCCACCGGACGAAACATCGATTAGAGATACCTTAAGGTCCGTCAGGATTTGAGCCAACCTGGTCGCTTCATCTGCATTCCAGCCGCCGTCAGCCCAGTCAGTTGCGGAGATCCGGACAAAAATTGGTAATTCCTCCGGCCAAACTTTTTTGATTGCTTCAATAATTTGGACGAAAATCCGGATGCGGTTTTCAAAGCTCCCACCGTAGGAATCGGTACGTTTGTTACTGAGCGGCGACAGAAACTGATGTATCAGGTAACCATGCGCGGCGTGGATTTCAATTACCTGAAAACCAGCGGCCAATGCACGTGTGGCAGCTTCAGCAAAATCTGAAATTACTTTGTCGACTCCATCCTGATCCAATTCGAGCGGCGCATCTTCTTTTTCATGAAACGGCACCGAAGACGCGCTCACAGTTTTCCAGCCACCCTGATCTAGAGGAACTTGACCCCGGCCTTTCCAGGCGGGAAATGTGCTGGCTTTTCTACCGGCGTGTGCTAGTTGTATGCCTGCTACGGTTCCTTGTGCAGAAATAAAATCGGTGATCTGTTTCAGTTTTTCAATGTGCTCGTCTTTCCAGATGCCCAAATCTTCCGGGGAAATGCGGCCTTCCGGGGATACTGCCGTCGCTTCGGCGATGATCAAACCCGCGCCCCCTACGGCCCGGCTCCCCAGATGGACCAGGTGCCAATCATTGGCAAAGCCGTCCACAGCCGAGTACTGGCACATGGGGGATACGACGATGCGGTTTTTTAATGTAATGTTATGTAATTGAAGGGGAGTGAAAAGCTGAGAGGACATAATGCAAATTGAATTTATAATGAAGTATTGATGACTTTAACCCGGCCGATCTCGCCGTTTTCCAGCCGGACTTTGATGCCGTGGGTATGTACAGGGGCCTTGGTGAGGATATCTTTTACAATGCCGTGGGTTAATGTGCCGCTGCGCTGGTCTTTTTTAAGAACGATGGATACCGACAGTCCGGGCGCTATATTTTTTCTTTCGGTGCCTGATAATGAGGTCATTTAATGTTGAATGCTGACTGCTTTTATTTTTTGTAAAATTTTTATTTCGTCGATTGTGATGGTGCTGATCAATTCAAAAAGGCCATTAATGGTTTTAAGATCCGATAACATTTTCCGCGCCGGCGACTGGTCTGCCTTTTCGATCCCCAATTCCTTGATCTCCTTTTTTCGCTTCGCCAGGAGCTCTACGAGTTTCTGATTTTGCGGCAGCGATTCTCTGGAAATTTCCATACTGTTTCCGACTTTACCTTCAATAATGTCAGTCGCCGCCTGTAACTGCCTGTCAATCTGCCGGATCATTATCTCAAACTCGACCGAAAATTCAGAATATTCCAATGTTTGCGCATAAGTCGACAGCGAGGCGATATAGGACGTCAGCATGTGGCTCGTCGCAACAAACTGGTGGTACTCTTCCATATTCATCTGCTGGCGTTTCGGCTCGGACAGCATCTTCTGGAAATTATCAGAAAGGTTGGCCATCGCAATGATCGCATCTTTTCGCAACATTTTCAGATCGTTGATATTGAGTTGTTTACCAGTAAACTTGGCGGCAACAATGTCAAAATATCTGCGATTTGCATTCAATGCTTCTTTCATGTACTGGTTAATCTGCGAATGTTCCCAAACTGGCAGCACAAATGAAGAAATCACATATGCAATCGCGGAACCGATGACGGTATCGACAATCCTGTCCTGTAAAACCGCCGTAACGTGCTGCGGGTTCAGAAAATTGAAAGAAAGGATCACGTACAGGGTAATGCTGGTGGAAGCGATAAAGTAATTGGTTTTTAAGAAGCTGTAAGCCAGTATCATCGTGACCATCATCAGGATGAAAAGTACCGTATTGTCGTGGATCAGGTATAGGAATAAAAAACCGGTAATCACGCCCAGGAATGTTCCGCCGATCCGGTGAACATTGCGCTGCTTGGTAATGCTGAATGCGGGTTTCAAAATCACGGCGATGGTTAGTAAGATCCAGTAACCATGTCCAAGTTCGAAAAATAACGAAGCAATGTAACCCACCAGAAGGCCCAAAGTAACACGCACAGCATGACGGAAGTGGCTGGATTTCAACGAAATGTTATCTAGTAGAATCCTCGGGTGATACTCCTGTTTCGGGACGAAATTTTCGGCCTCCACATTCAATGTAAAGCCTTCGCTCACTTCCGCATCGTAGGTCGTGGCGCGATGCAGCTTTTTCACCCGCTCGGTTACGTCCTGTAAACTATTAAGAATCTGACGAAGCATGATAAAATCCTCCATATTATCATGGTTCATTTTATACTCCCGCATCCGCTCGAAGGCACTCTGACATTTATTGAAAGCCTCATCCAGGTCATGTCGGGGATGGGAAGAAAAGCCACTCTGAATCGCCAGTCCGATCTGCTGGATTTCGGCGGCCAGCCAGGTAATATAAGTACCAAAAAGCCGCAGCACTTTGGTGTGGTCAAAAGCCCGGTGCAGGTTGGCGTAGTTTTGCTGGGAGTTAAGGATCCTTTCAAAAAGGTCGATGCTATCCAGAAACATCAACATCAGAATGCGGCTCTTATTCGTCGATTCTGTAACAAATTCGCGGGTTTTAAATAGTATCTCCCGCAGATTTTCGTGGTTTTCGCGAAGTATCACCTGCTGGTGGATCATGCGGTTGAAGAGCTCATCATAGTCCGGATTGGCGAAATAATAGTCCGCTTTGATGGAAAGCAGCTTGCCGAGTTGCACAAAATTTTCTCCCAGCAATTGCTGTATCAGCTTGTAGGGAAGCAGTTTTTGCAAAACCATAAAAAGGACAAAATACCAGATGCCTCCCGCCGAAAAAATCGCAGCCGTCCGCAGAACCATATTTCCGCTCAGATGGTCGTCGATATTGAAGACAAAAACCAGCAGACAAATCAACCCAATGCTGTTAACGCGATTGCCATAAACCCCGACAAGCGAGAAAAACATCCCGAAAACGATGATCTCAATAAATACGATAAAGTGTATATGTCGCAGAAAACCGGTAATGCAGGCCACGACAAAACAAGTAGCAATAGCAATAAGCAGCGAATTGCGGCGGCGGTGATAAGGCCCGGGATTGTCAGTACCACCAATGAGCAACGTACCCAGCGGAAACGCGATCATCTCACTCAAAACCCCATAATGCTGGAAAATCAAACTGGGTACAATCGCCCCGAGGGTCAAGCGAACCCCCGTTGAAAGGTAGTGACTTGATATAAATTTCTTAAACTCGTCGAGGTAATTCATACACTATTGTTTCCTGATAAATCATTCGCCGCGATTTCATTATCAAGCATTGACAGATCGGTTTACTTCAATGATAAGTAAAAACGTGTTCCATCAGGCACAAAGTGGCAAAAAAGATATTGATTTTCTCAGGTTAATTCACGGCAAACCGTTGGGTTTGTACTACACCGCTTTTCCGGGTGAGCTGCATAAGATATAATCCTTTTACAAATTTTTTGACTGAAAGATCCTCCTTGCGTAGGTTAGTGGTTTCATAAATCATCTTTCCCTGTAAGTCAATAATTTTAAGCAAAACCACATCATCTTTATTTTCTACAGATAATATGTCCGAAACAGGATTCGGGTAAATAAGGGCAGCAGCCGGATCTAGGCCTTTAAACATTACATGCTCAACTTTGCTGTACGCAAAACTTCCATCCAAATCGATCATTTTAAGCCTGTAATAATTTAAGTCATTGTTCGGTGTTGCGTGTATCCATTGATAATTTACAAGCGAGTTGCTTTCGTTTTTAGCTGCTTGGTCACCCACCTTTTTCCAGGTTTTTGCGTCGGTACTGTGCTCTATTTCAAATGAAAAGCTATTGCTTTCTTGCGATGTTCCCCATTTCAGTAGCGCAGTATGATTTTCAGCAGAGGCCGTAAATTGGGTAAGCGTAACCGGAAGTGAACTACATGCTGTTTCTATCGCAGCTTGGCTTTGACATCCTGATCCATTGCCGCTGACAGTCGCTGTATTGTTACTTACATAAGCACAGACAGGAGCGATCGCGCAGGTAGTTAATTGAGGGTTGCTGGTTATCGTCAACGACTGGATTGTCAATGCAGCAACTCTCTCATTTGCACCCTTTCGACCACCGCTTTCAGTGCCGCCAAGACCGTCCAGACTATTCAATATGGGATTTTGTGTGATTAGCAATGAGCCTATGCTTGTTGCCCCTTCCAATCCGGATAGATTCGTCAGCAAAGGGTTACTCCTTATGATCAGGTTGGTTACAGACTGCAGATTATTCAATCCGTTTAAACTCGTCAAGGCGGGGCTTTCACCGACTACAAGCCAATTTACATTCCTTAGAATTTCCAGGCCGGATAAGTCTGTTATCAAATCGTTACTACCAATATAAAGCTCGCTCAGGCTTGTCAGATTGTCTAAGCCGTTAAAACTGACCAGACTCTTATTATAACTGACATTTATTTGCCACGACACCGATTGTAGCGCCCCAAGCCCAGAAAGATCTGGTAAAAGGTCGTTCTCTCCGATATTTATTCGGGCGACGCTGGTTAAGCTGGTCAATCCATTTAAGCTGGTAAGCGCATCATTTAATGTGATGGAAAGAAGGTCGGACACGTGGTCCAGCTTTCCTAAACCGGTGAGATCTGGCAATAAAATATTATCGGATATTGATATGCTTCTGGCAGATGTTAAATTATCAAGTCCTTTAAGACTAATAAGACTGTTGTTGGACCCGATGCTCAGAGTAGTCGAAATATTGGTAAGCCCCTCCAAACCCGAAAGGTCTGTTAATAAGCTATTATTGATTATCAATAAATTTTTTACACTGGTCAGTTTTTCCAGACCTTTCAAACTGGGAAGGCTTGGACTATTTTGGATAGTGAAATTACCGTCAAAAGTAATAATGTTCCCTAGTGGGCTTAGGTCCGTAATGCCTGTTCCAATAACAGTTACATTACCTTGAACCGCAGTGCAGGAAGAGCTGAAAGAATTGACCTCTGATTGTGTTGTCAGACGTAGATTCGTGAACGTACACGTTCCGGCATCGGCAATGGTCAGGGTAGCAGCGTTGAGTAAAACAACCTGAATGAGTGTAAATAGAGCTTTCGTCATGATTTGATCTTTATAAACGTTTTTCACTTAGCAAAGGTTGAATGTAATTCATCTAAGAGTCACATTCAATATAACTGTATTGTTAATTTGTAAAACTTATTATACGCATCGGAGAAGTACTTTAACGTTTTTAGCTAATGGAAATGTTTGGGTAGTTGAGCATTTTCACGCATTCTATATTTTTCTACTTAAACTATCAAGACACAAAAAAGGCCGCCCCTATGCAGGAGCGGCCTAAAATTCAATATTCTAGTTTCTTAATTATCAGATCCGATTTTCAAGATCGCCTTATCTATCATATACAACCCAGTACCATCTTCACCGATCATATCAAATAGTTCAAGTGCGTGGCGGGCGTTGTCTTCTTCTTCTGTTTGCTCTTTTACAAACCATTGCAAGAAATTTTCGGTTGCATAGTCCTCTTCCTTGCGTGCCTGGGTTACAATGCGGTTGATCGATTGTGTTACTGCGATCTCACCTTGCAAGGCTGCTTCGAATACACTTCTAAATGTGGCATATTCCTGTCTCACCGCTCCGATTTCGGGAGAAATGGCAGTGCCACCCACGTACATCAGGTAATTGAAGATTTTTACCATGTGCTCTCGCTCTTCATCCGACTGCTTCATGAAGTACTTGGCAGAATTACGGAATCCGTTGCGATCACACCAAGATGCCATCGCCATATATTTGGAAGAAGCCTCAGCTTCCATTTTAACCTGGTTGTTCAGGAGTATTTCTATCTCCTCTTTGAGGGAAGTTCTTTGTCTCAGTAAGTCTTTCATGATACTTGCGATTATTTGAGTTAGCAATTGCAAATATCATGCGAAAGTTCAGCAATCCAAATTTGAAAGGAAATTTGGAATTGGTCTAAGATGATCTAAATGAGCTATTTAGACTAATTCTTGCTCTGTGTAAAGCAATTCGTGAAGAAGGGAATTTAATTCAATCGCGAAGAAAGTCCCGTTTACCAGCTCACGGAACTGGATGGTTTCGCAAAGCGTAAGTTTGTGGGAAAGATTGAGTTGCGGCGCCTCAACAAACTCGTAATCAGACTCGTCCGAGAGATCGAAAAGTTTGCTTTGAATGTCAATTTGATTAACCGCCCGGCGAAAATTGAGGAAATCCCGGATTTTGAAGGAAGCTGTAAGATCGCCAAAATGGAGAATAACTTTGGAAGTCACATCACATTGCAGACTGTATCCTTTCGCGGTACTGAATAATTCATTCGGGGTATTCACTGACAGCAACTAGTTGAATCGTGGAAATTGTTACACAAAGATAGTTGCCGTCAGGTTTGCATGCAAGTTATTTGTAAACGATCTAATTAAAACACTTAATCAAGCTGATTGTCGATCCCTATCATTCCAAAAATGCTGTATCGTAGAGCGGTCGACATTTTTCTCAGCATGCCACATATTATAGTTGTTTTGAAGATTGATCCAAAATTGTGCACTATTGCCAAATGCCTCCGAAAGCTTCACTGCCAACTCAGGAGTTATGCCAATATGTTCATTTACAATGTTAGACAACACATTACGACTTACACCTAATCCTTTCGCAACCTCAGTGATTGTTAGCCCACGTTCCACAATGTATTCTTCTTTAAGGATTTCTCCCGGGTGAACTGGTGCTAATGTTCTGTTTTTCATAGTAATTAATGATAATCCAAATAGTCCACGTCATGAATTTCACCATCGGCAAACCTAAAAATGATTCGGAAGTTTGGTGAAACTTTAATCGACCAAAATTCATTCAAATCTCCCGTAAGCTTATGAATGCCCGAACCAAGCTGCCGGATATCGTCTACACTTGAAATCGCATCCAGCTGATCCAGAATCCGGTTTATCTTCTTCAAATAGGCAGTAGGCAAACCAGCAGGCTTTCCATCCTCATAATATGACAATAAACCTTTGTGCCGTATAGACGCAATCATTCTTTAGTGTGTGTTTAAAAAGTATTCGTTACTTCTCCGCCGCCTTCGCCCAGTTATCACGCAAAGTTACTGTCCTGTTAAAGACCAGTTTGTTCTCAGTACTGTCTGGATCTTTGGCAAAATAGCCCTTTCTTAAAAACTGAAATGACTCTCCTTCCTGAGCTTCCAGCAATGCGGGTTCGGCGTAGCCCGTAATAATATGCAGCGATTCAGGATTGATGTAATCTTTGAAATCACCTTCTTCGGAAGCCACATTTTCGACGGAAAAAAGGCGGTCGTAAAGTCTGACTTCTACTTCGGCGGCGTGCGCGGCAGAAACCCAGTGCAATGTTCCCTTTACATTGATGCCGGTTGTATCCTGACCGCTTTTACTGTTTTCAATGTAAGTGCAGCGCACCTCGGTGATCTCTCCGTTTTCGTCTTTTACAAAATCATCACATTGAATAATGTAAGCGCCTTTCAACCGCACCATTTTGCCAGGCGCCAGACGGAAATATTTCTTGGTTGGTACCTCCATGAAATCCTCCTTTTCAATCAAAATCTCCCTTGAAAAAGGAATTTCACGCATCCCGGCGGCAATGTCTTCGGGGTTGTTTTCGCTGTGGCACATTTCGGTGACACCTTCGGGGAAGTTGGTGATAACCAGTTTAAGCGGATCCAGCACGACCATTCTGCGCAGCGCTTTCTTGTTCAGATCTTCCCGCACGCAAAATTCCAGCAATCCTACATCGATCATATTTTCGCGTTTCGCCACACCGATGCGGTCGCAAAAATCACGGATACTTTCGGGCGTATAGCCCCTGCGGCGCAGACCGGAGATTGTCGGCATCCGGGGATCGTTCCAGCCACTAACATAGCCTTCCTGCACCAACCGCAGCAGTTTTCTTTTGCTGGTTACCGTATAATTCAGATTTCGGCGGGCGAATTCGTATTGATGCGACGGATAAATTCCCAATTTTTCGATCAGCCAGTCGTAAAGCTCGCGGTGCGGGGCAAATTCCAGGGTACAGATCGAATGCGTCACATGCTCAATCGCGTCGCTTTGTCCGTGCGCGAAATCGTACATCGGGTAAATGCACCATTTGTTTCCGGTGCGGTGGTGATGGGCGTGTTTGATTCGGTATAAAATTGGGTCACGCATCAGCATATTGATGTGCGCCATATCTATTTTTGCGCGCAATGTCCGGCTGCCGTCAGGAAACTTGCCGCTTTTCATCTCTTCAAAAAGTGCAAGATTCTCTTCCACCGACCGGCTGCGGTAAATGTTGTCTTTTCCAGGCTCGGTAGGCGTACCTTTCTGTGCCGCGATCTCCTCAGAAGTCGAGTCGTCAACATACGCCAGACCCTTCGAAATTAGGGTTATCGCGAACTCATAAAGTGTATCAAAATAGTCGGAAGCGTAAAGTTCGTTTTGCCACTCAAAACCCATCCAACGTATGTCATTCTTAATGCTTTCGACATATTCAGTATCCTCAGTTACAGGATTTGTATCGTCAAAACGCAGGTTGGTATAGCCCTGAAATTTATTGGTCAAACCAAAATTCAGGCAAATGCTGGACGCATGACCGATGTGCAGATAACCGTTTGGCTCAGGCGGAAAGCGGGTAATGATCTGAGTATATTTTCCTGATTGCAAATCTCCTTCCACAATCTCCTCAATAAAATTCAGGCTTTTCTCTTCCTTTTTATCTTCCGTAATCATACTAAAATGAAATTTTACAATTTCAAAGTTAACCTTCTTCGCCACAAAATCAGCAATCAAATTCTGTAAATCGTAAATCTGCATGCTTTGCCTTATTTTTGCGGCATGCGTTATTTTCTGGAATTCTCTTACCGGGGAACTGCCTACAATGGCTGGCAAAAACAAAACAATGCCCTGGGGGTTCAGCAGGTATTGGAAGAAGCATTAGCGAAAGTGTTGCGAATGAACATTGAACTGACAGGAAGCAGCCGCACCGATACCGGCGTCCATGCCGAGCAACAGTTCGCGCATTTTGATTTTGACAACATTGAAAATCCGGAAGTGGTACTGTACAAGCTCAATGGGATCGTCCCGAGAGACATTGCGGTTCATCAGATTTTTCCTGTGCCGGATGATGTAAATTCAAGATTTGCAGCGACTTACCGGAAATACGAGTACCGCATAACCCGACGTAAGAATCCATTTCTGATAGACCTTTCCTATTTGTTAAAAGGAGAAATCAACATTCCCCGCATGAATGAAGCCGCGGCACTTTTACTGAAACACATTGATTTCGAAAGTTTTAGTAAGATCCACACCAATGTGAACAATTTCCACTGCACGATCACGGAGGCGCGCTGGGAAGATCGGGGCGAGAAAATCATTTTTCACATTCAGGCCAATCGCTTTTTGCGCGGCATGGTGCGGGCGCTGGTGGGTACGATGCTGGAAGTAGGGCGCGGGAAAATTTCGGTTCAGGATTTTGAAGAAATTATCCTGGCGGGTGATAGAAAAAAAGCCGGAGCACAAGCCCCGGCCGAAGGTTTATTCCTGGTGGAAGTAGGTTATCCGCTAGACCTGGTTCCGCGTTAATGTATTGTTGATCAACCGATAAATACCCAGCGGGTTCGAGTCTTTTAACTCAACCGGCAAAAGTGCATTAGGCCAGCCCTGGTAAGATTGCGGACGCACAAAACGCAGGATCGAATGTCGTCCGACGGAGGTAAACCGGGCATCGGCAGTTGCCGGAAAAGGGCCTCCATGATGCATGGACGGACAAACTTCTACGCCCGTAGGTACACCATTTAAAATAAACCTGCCCGAGATTTTCGAAAGTTTCTTCACAATTTCAGGGTAGCCTTCTACCTCTTTCTCTTCCGCCATCAATGTTGCCGTAAGTTGTCCTTTCAAATGCGAAACCGCATTCAGTAACTCGTCTGTATTTTCACAAACAATCAAAAGAGAAAACGGGCCGAAAACTTCCTCGTGCAGTTTTGGATGGGCAATAAAGCTTTTCGCTGAAACCCTCGCGATGGTAGCCTGCGCCTGGTTTTCTGCGGGAGATACCTTGTCAGCGACGGCCAGCGCGGTCACATTTTCCTGCTCAAAAACCTCGCCTTTCAACCTATTGTAATTTTTGCAAATACCGGCTGTAAGCATAGTCGCGGAGGCAGTGCTTTCAATTTCAGTTTTATACGAATTTTCAAAATCATCCAAACCCTCAGTTTCTGTTACAAATACTAATCCGGGATTGGTGCAAAACTGTCCAGCGCCCAGGCTGACAGACCCAGCCAATGTTTTGCCAAATGCAGCAGCATTGTTCTTCAAATAGTCAGGTAAGATCACGATCGGGTTTACGCTTCCCATTTCTGCGAAAACAGAAATAGGCTCTTCACGCTCCTGCGCCAGTTTATAAAGCGCCATCCCGCCCTTGTAAGAGCCGGTAAATCCTACCGCCTTACTTGCCGGATGCTTAACCAGTGCCGCGCCAACGTCAAAGCCATCATCATATAGCATGGAAAATGTTCCCTCTGGCATCCCGGTCCGCTGTGCAGCTTTCACTACGGCCTGCGCAGTGAGGTCACTGGTGCCGGGATGTGCTGCGTGAGCCTTCACAATCACCGGATTCCCAGCCGCAAGCGCCGGCCCGGTATCCACCCCCGCCACGGAGTAGGCAAAAGGAAAGTTACTTGAACCAAAAACAATCACAGGCCCGATCGGTACCAACATTTTGCGGATGTCCGGTTTAGGCATCGGTGCACGATCAGGAATCGCCGTGTCGATCGTCGCTTCTACCCAGGAACCTTCCCAAAGCATTTCCGCAAATTGGGTAAGCTGGTTAATCGTCCTCGCGCGCTCGCCCTGCAGCCTGGCTAGCGGCAGGCCTGTTTCCAGATTTGCCCTTTCCAAAAGTTCGTCGCCGAGCGCCATGATTTCCTCCGTAATCGCTATCAAAAATTTCGCACGTTTATCTGCCGGGACAGCTGCGTATTGTTCAAATGCTTTGTCCGCCAGCTCCATCGCACGGTTTGTTTCTTCAATCGTCGCGGAATAAAATTGCTCGGGAAGAAAATTGTCCTGCGCCGGAACATAGGATTGGAATATCCGATCGCCTTCGGCCGACATCGCGTAGCCGATATAGTTTTTACCTTGAATTGACATAAATGAATAGGAATGTGGATATAGTACTGAAAAAACAAAAGTTTGTACCGTGGGGTACAAACTTATAAATGCTAAGATCTGAAAATTTACTGCCTGAATGTGGCTTAAACCAGTCGCCCGATAATTTCGGCCACTGATATACCTTCTGCTTCTGCCTTGAAATTGCGGATAATGCGGTGACGCAAAACCGGCAATGCTACGGCTTTAACATCTTCAATATCAGGCGAATATTTTCCGGATAGTAATGCATTACATTTCGCGGCCAGGATCAAAGCTTGTGAAGCACGCGGCCCGGCACCCCATTCCAGATAATCGTTGGTTTCTTTCACCGAAAGGCCGGTTGACGGACGCGTTTTATGTACTAGTTTCACGGCATATTCTATCACATGATCGGTCACCGGCACCTTTCTTACCAAATGCTGGAAATCCATGATTTCTTCTGCCGAGATCACTTTCTCTACCTGGTGACGCTTGTCGGTCGTGGTATTTTTTACAATGCTAACTTCCTCTGCGTAAGACGGGTAGTCGAGCTGGATCATAAACATAAACCGGTCCAGCTGCGCCTCGGGTAGGGGATAGGTACCTTCCTGCTC
Source organism: Dyadobacter luticola (assembly GCF_005860805.1). Classification (GTDB taxonomy): domain Bacteria; phylum Bacteroidota; class Bacteroidia; order Cytophagales; family Spirosomataceae; genus Dyadobacter; species Dyadobacter luticola. The sequence goes on from NZ_VCEJ01000005.1 coordinate 901,014, forward strand.
GATCGGGTTTTGCGTAGCAAGTACAAAAAAGGGACGGTCAAGCGAATGTTTGGCACCGGCGATAGTCACCGAATATTCCTGCATCGCTTCCAGTAATGCGGATTGCGTTTTAGGCGGCGTCCGGTTGATCTCATCGGCGAGGATAATGTTGGCGAAAACCGGGCCTTTAATAAATTTGAAATTGCGGTTCTGATCCAGGGTTTCCGAACCTAGAATGTCGGAAGGCATCAAATCGGGTGTGAATTGTATCCGGTTGAAATTCAGGTCCAGCGAAGAAGCGATGGTCTGGATCAAAAGTGTTTTTGCCAAACCAGGCACACCCACCAATAAACAATGTCCCTGACAAAAAATCGCGGTCAAAAGTCCTTTCACAACCTCGTCCTGCCCGACGATCACATTACCAATTTCACTGCGGATTTTCTCATAAGCTACTTTCATAGCTTCGGCAGCCTCTACGTCCGATGAATACTTCACAAATAGGTCAGTTTAGGATTTTTAATGTGTTTGGGGCAGATGCGGCGGTTTCAGTCGCTACATCTCATCCCCGGTGGCGAGCCCCAGAACCTTACAATTTTTATACTCAGGTTCAATGCTGATGAAAACGTCGCCCTGCGCTTTCTTAAACCATTCTTCCAGGGCATTATTCCTTTTATTGCTTAAAACGATCTGCGCCAGCTTTTCATAATCGTCGCGGAGGTTTGCAGTATGCGGCTCCGATTTGCTTTTGTACCAGATAATACGCATCGCGCTGCTACCATCTTCCATCCGATACGAAACCGGCATGCTCAGATCGCCCACTTTCATCGTGTCGATCGCGAAATACAAGGCTGGATCCATCGAAGCATCCAATGTCAAACGCGCCAAACCGTTGCTCCTGTCCTGGATCAAACCGCCGGATTCGGCCGTTTCTTTGTCTTCTGAATTGTCCAAAGCCGCTTTCGCAAACTTCAATGTATCAATTTTGATTAGTTGGCGAAGGCTGTCCAGCGAGCGGATAGCCTGCGTCATATCGGTACCTTTATTATAATCCGGACGCAGCAGAATGTGCCTTGCATGGTACTCTGCACCACGCGTTTCGATCAATTTAATTAAGTGAAAACCAAATTGCGATTCGATCACATCCGACATTTCACCTGGTTTCAAAGCCAGCGCCGCACCTTCAAATTCCGGTACCATCGCGCCTCTTTTAGCAAAATTCAGGTCACCGCCATTTTTCGCTGAACCCAAATCCTCGGAATAAATCTGCGCCAGTGTCGCAAAGTCTTCGCCTTTTTCTGCGCGTTGTTTTAAGTCAAGCAGTTGTTGTCTCAGCTTGTCTTTTTGCTCGCGGGTAACAGTCCCTTTCTTTACAATGTGGCCAATTTCCACCTCGGAAGGAATGTAAGGCAAGCTGTCTTTTGGAATAGAACTAAAAAACTTCCGGACTTCGCTCGGCGTGATCTTCACATTTCCGGAGATCGTTTGCTGCATTTTTTCAACGATCTTTTGCTCTTTCACCTGCTGGCGGAGCTCGCTTTTCAGGTTATCAATGCTCTTTCCGTAAGCTTCCACAATGTTCTTTTCAGAACCGAAACGCTGGATCATATAACCCATTTTCGCATCCAGCTCACCATCTACTTGCTTATCCTCCACGGTCACGGAGTCGATTTCCGCTTTGGCGAGCAGCATTTTGTTGATAATCAGCGATTCCAGCAGCTGACATCTTTCGGGAGCGGTCCGGCCCTCGGCCTTGTACTGGTTGTACATATCTTCCAGCTCCGAATTCAGAATGTAGTGATTATCAACCCTCGCGATAATCTTATCCAGGCTCACTCCCTGCTGTCCCTGCCCCTTCACAGCCAGACTGAAAAGCATCGAACATGCGATCAGGCACTGAACTGCGATCATTTTATTTATTTTCATAGAATTGTTTTGTTCCAATTGAACCTCCGGAAATCTTGTTTCTTATTTTACAAGAAACGATTTGATATATAAAACGCTAAAATACAGCTAACGCTTAATCTTTTCTAATTCTTGTGCATTGACTTTCACCGGGAATTTTTGTTGCAAACGTGCAACCAGCTGCTTTTCCAATTCCTTTTGATAATCATTGATCACGCCGCCCCGCGCTTCTGCAAATGTTTTTCCCCTCGGTTGCTCGATCCGGACGACATTTGCCGAGATAATCAGCCCGTTATCTGTAATTGTCTGGTCGCCTACTTTCCACTGCAACTTGGTAAATGCAGCATTATCTTTCATAAAATAACCTTCCTGAATAGACACTGATGCATTGTTTTCAGCAAACGCTTTTTCCACATCTTTTTTGGATTGCGTAAAAAACTGGAAACCCACGCGCCGATTACGCTCAGGATCAGTGGTTTGCCGAAAAGAGCCATAGTCCTTTTCTATAATACGCAGGATCGGGATGTTTTGTGCCGTGAGGTATTTGACAACATTACGGATCCTGTTTGCAGAAGTAATCTCAGTCTCATCAGCCGACCGATAACCAGCGATTTCCACCACGTACTCCGGGTTTTTACGCATGATAATGTTCAGATCGTTTAATGCTTCCTGCTGACCTGCATCAATGTTGGTAGCATTTGCGGCGAAAAGTATTTCCTGCGATTTCCTTTCCAGTTTATACGGACTCACTGCAAGCGTCTTCCTAATTGCATTCACAGTCTGCGTGTCTTTTGCGGTAACTATCGTTGCAAATGCACGTTCCGGGTAATTGTAGCGCTGCTTATTTTTTTGGTAAAATGCCATCTGACCGGTAGAATCAGAAAGTGAGCGCTGCCAAACCTGTTCTTCCATGAGCTGGGCCAGCAAAACACCGTCACGGATCTCGTCCATCTGACTTTTGAATTCCGGGTTCGCTTCTTCCAAATGTTCTTTCTCATAATCAGAAAGACTTTCCGCCAGATATTCCTGATAATATTTCCTGAAAATAATCGCCGGAGAAGCATCTTTCGGTTTAGGCTGCTGACGTCGTTTGACATAATCCAGAAAAGACAAAGCATCAAAAGGTTTTTGCTCGATCCGGAACAAGGTCATATTCGACCAGTCGGCCGAAACTGCCCGCATATAATCCCACTTGCCGGTCCTTAATGTGCTGTCTGCAAGTGCAGCTGCGGTTTTCCAGGGTTCTTCAAATTCCTGGACTACATATTTTTCTCTTAATCTTTTAAAATTGGCCTGCTCGATCAGCTTGGCGCGGGAGTCAGTCACAACCTTTTTGCGGAGTGAAGGCGCCATCACGGCCAATGTTTCAATGCTCCGTTTTTCGAGCACCTTGATGATATGCCAGCCGTAAATCGTCAGAATCGGTTTGGAAAAGGTATTGACCCGCTGGCTAAAAGCCGCTTCCTCGATTTCAGGCACCATTTGACCTATACCAAACATCGGTAGTACACCCTTGTTTTTCCGGGACTGTTTATCGTCAGAATAACTTTCCGTCACCTCGGCCCAGTCCTCGCCATTTTGCAAATGATTGTAAGCCTCGTCAATACGCGCTTTGGCGGCTTCTTTTTGAGCAGGAGACGCAGCAGAATCAATCTGCACCATGATATGCGCAATTTGTACCATTCCGCGATTGGTCCGGCGGTCGGTTACCTTGATTAAATGGTACCCTGCGCGGGTCCTCACCGGCTGCGAAATTTTCCCCACAGGCAGTGCGTAAGCCGCAGTTTCGATGGGATATAATGTCTGAAATGCTGTAAAATACCCCAGGTCACCTTTCGTCTTTTTTGCAGCGGGATCTCTGGAAAACCGGGCAGCCATGTCGCCGAAATCGGAGCCTTCTTCCAGCCTTCCTCTCAAAGCAATCGCCGCGCGGTACGCTTCCAATGTGTCGGCCGGGGAAGCATCCTCCGAGACACCGATCAAAATGTGCGAAGCTTTTACTTCCTGTTTTAAGCGGTTGTAAGCTTCGTTGGTAAGCTTTTCGACCAAAGCTTTATCTACAAGCTGATTTTTCGCGAGCTGATCACGATAAGAATTGATCTCTTCCCGGTAATCCACCGTGGTGTCTTTTCCTTCATTTTTTGCTTGTAAAACCTTGATTTTTAAATCCGTATAGAGCGGCAGGTATTCCTGTGGAGAGAGCTCTTTGGTAGAATCGGTAGCGAATTTATTCCTGTTATAAGCGTCCTGAAAATCCGAGATAGAAAACTGCTCATTCCCGATTTCGAGCAGGGGCGGGGTTTCTGCAACCACCTGCTTGGGCGGCGTGGCGGTTTTACAGGAGCTAACTATTAAAAAAGCGATGAAATAGTAACGAAGAGAAGCTTTAAACATATTTTTTGAATTCGTATTGACAACGCGGGCACGATTTATTTAACCCGGATCACCCTCAAATATTGTAAAGCTGGCAAAGTTAGACGCTTTCAGTTCAGGACAAAAATTAAAGCACGGTATGTGATTTGCGACCTGCTGATTCCCCAAATGCAGCCCGGCAGGTATGGCAAATTTGCCACACTCACCATAGCGGGAATTATGTAGCTGATTTTACCCGGAATGTTTATTTGTCACTTTATGGTACTTAACGATGAATAAGTTTTTGCATTGGTCGAAAACAATGTCTGACAACCTCAACAGGTATGATTTTTTTGAGAAACCGGCAACGCTATAAAATTCAGGTATATGGAAAGAGTAATGGAAAATGATTTCATTCCGATGATCAGAGCATTATGGAATGAACAGAAAAATAGGGAACTCCTTTATCTGGAAGCCTTGAAAAAGGATAGTATGGGTTCATTTCGCAGGATTTTGAGCCAGGGCCACGTAAGCGCGGTCTTGTTTCAGAAAGAGATCCGGTGGATATATGATTACTTCAAATGTTTTTTAGAAGATAAAGAACTGGCCGATAACCAGATTTCAAGCATGGCATCTTTGCAAATGCTGGAAAATCTGACTGAAAAAGAAGATATCGCCAGCTGTCTTAAAAAATTGGAAGCCGCTACCTTACAGCTCTACAAAGCATTGTGCACTTACATGGATCGCGAATATGAGATCAAACGTATGCTCGATGAGCATTTGATCCGTATTTCGGAATTCTACGATGCACTTTGTAAAATGGAAGTGAGCAACCGCAAAAATCTGGAAGTAGGCGACAGAAAAAAGATGGTTTACGTAGTAGCTGCCTGATTTCAGACTTCGTAAAGCTCAATAGGCAGGTCATCTGGATCTGCGAAAAATGTAAATTTCTTTCCTGTAAATTCGTCAACCCGGACTGGCTCCGGGTTGACGTTTTTTTCTCCCAGGACTCTTATAGCAGCCTCGATATCACTCACCTGAAACGCCAGGTGACGCATGCCGCAAGCCTCCGGTCGCGACGGCCGCGCAGGTGGGTTTGGAAAAGAAAACAACTCAATGCAGTAGTGCCCGTTCAATGCTAAGTCTAGCTTATAAGACTGTCTTTCAGACCGGTATACTTCCTGATTAATTGTAAATCCCAGAATTTCTATATAAAAATGTTTCGACTTTTCGTAGTCGGAGCAGATAATGGCGATATGGTGTATCGCTTGCAGGTTCAGCATAATGTCAATGTTTGAAAGCAAATATAAGTGTATCAGATCCTGATAAACAGCTTTTTCTTGTACATCCAATAGAGAATCCACCACTCGATCAGCAATATCACGGCCCCGCTCACCAATGTTTTGAATCCTTCGCCAAAGATCAGGTCATAGTTTTGACTGATGTTGATCCGGAAAGACTGGTCAATAAAACTGTCAATCGTATGCGCGAAAATGTAGGCAGCTATGGAGTTGGTACCGATCACGATCAGCGGCACAAACCAGGACCTTTTGTTTTTTACATCAACAATAAAATAGAAAGCTGCCAGCAAAACGAAGCACCAGCCACCACTGAAAAGCGTCCAGGCAGGTGTCCAGATTCTTTTGACAATCGGGTTGATACCGGTGATATTGAGCAAAATTGCGACTACAAACAGGATGGCGGCCGTGATTGCAAACCGGCGGATCAGCCAGGAACTGGAAGGTGCAGATTTGAGCCAGCTGCCAGCAATCAGGCCCAGGATCATGGTACCTAATGTTGGGATAAAGCTCAATGTACTATATCCGCCTCCGTTAAAATGAAATGCTTTTTCGCGTGGGAAAAGGTTCATAAACCAGCGGTCGAATGCCCAGGCGGCGTTTGTATTCTTATTCCAATGTGCCGCAAAGCCGGAAAGGTTATGCTCCCAGTCGGCGGTAGTGCCGGTTTCAGTCCAGTCAAAAAATGGCCCGGGAAGTGGGTAAATTGCGAAAACAACTGCATAGGCTACCAATATCACAGCCAGCGCACTCCAACGGATTTTTTCACTGGCAAATGCTAATGCAAATAGGAAAGGGTATCCCAAACCAATTTGCGTCAGGGTATCTTCAAATGTAAAGTTGGTTTGAGAAGCATGCATGGATCTCAGAAAAATCCCCAGCAAAATCAGTATCAGCGAGCGGCGGATGGTATGGAACCACATTTCGGGCGTAGTTTGCTGCTTGCTTGCGCGGCTCGCCAGCGAATAGGGCAGGGCAACTCCTACCAGAAATGAAAAAGAAGGCTGGATCAAATCATGCAGCGAGCATCCTACCCATGGCACGTGACTTTGCTGAAATTCCATAAATGCCCAGAAAGCGCTTTCTGGAAATGCTTCCGCGACATTTCCAAACCGCAAAACTTCGGCCATCATCAGGAACATCACAAATCCACGGTAGGCATCAACAGAAGAAACACGCTGAATAGGAGGGGTAGGAGCAAGATCTTTCAACTTTAATAATTTAAAGAGTGGGAGTGGTTAATAAAGAAAAAACCTCACTGGATTTACCCAGCGAGGTTTCTTTGTAGGAACAGAAAATTGACTATGTTATTCGTGGTCATTTAAACATTCATCCTCTTCAACTCCTTCACCGCATGATCCGCAGCACGGGCTGTCATGGCCATGTAGGTTAATGACGGGTTGACGCAGGAAGCGGAAGTCATGAATGCGCCGTCGGTCATGTATACATTCGTAGCGCCCCAAACCTGGTTGTGTTTGTTCAAAACCGAAGTTTTTGGATCGTTACCCATCCTTGCCGTACCCATTTCATGGATTCCGATGCCCGGGTGCTTCGAGTCGTCGATGTAAGGTTCTACATTTTTTACGCCAGCGGCTTCCAGCATTTCGGCTGCATCATTCATCATATCGATGCGCATTTTTCTTTCATTTTCGCCGTAGGCTGCATCGAAAACAATCACTGGCAGGCCCCACTTGTCTTTTTTCGTCGGGTGCAGGGTAAACCGGTTTTTCTCATCCGCGATCATTTCTCCAAAGCCCTGAATGTTCATATTCCAGCCGCCTGGTTCTGAGAGGCTTTTCTTGAAATCGGCACCGAAACCTTCGGTCGATACACCACGTCCCCAGCTCTCGCGGCTCGCGCCACCCTGGTATCCGAAGCCACGAACATAGTCGCGCTTATCATTGCCCCAGTTACGGTAGCGTGGAATGTAAATACCGTTTGCACGACGGCCAAAGTAATATTTGTCAGTATATCCTTCCACGTCACCTCTTGCGCCTACCGCCAAATGGTGGTCCATAATGTTGCGGCCCAGCTGGTCGCTGTCATTACCAAGTCCGTTCGGGAAACGTTTGGATTTGGAGTTCATCATAATCGACGCAGACGCAATCGCAGACGCATTCATAAAAATGATCTTCGCGTAGTATTCTTTGGTTTCCAGCGTGTTCTGATTGATCACCCGCACGCCGGTCACTTTGCCAGCCTTATCATCATAAATCACTTCCGAAACGATCGAATCCGGCACCAATGTCAGGTTTCCGGTTCTTTGCGCAGCCGGTAATGTGGCTGCCTGCGTGCTGAAATATGCACCGTACGGGCAGCCTCTCATACACATGTTACGGAACTGGCAGGCTGCACGTCCCAACTCAGTATGGAATGCCTGCGGCTGGGTCAAATGCGCGGCGCGGCCCATAATGATGTGGCGGCCTGCGAATTTACTTTCCACTTTCGTCTTAATATCCTTTTCAACGCAGTTCATCTGCATCGGCGGAAGGTAATTGCCGTCCGGCAGTACGTCCAGGCCATCTTTTGCGCCAGAGATACCTGCAAACCGCTCTACGTAATCATACCAGGGAGCGATATCGGAGTAGCGGATCGGCCAGTCAACGCCGATGCCTTCTTTTGCATTTGCTTCAAAATCAACCGGGTTGAGGCGGTAGCTTTGGCGTCCCCACAACAAAGAGCGTCCGCCAACATGGTATGCGCGCACCCAGTCAAACTTCCTTGTTTCTTCGTACGGATTTTCTTTATCGTTTTCGAAAAGGTACCGCCACTCTTCATTCGGCGTATATCCTGTGCGGATACCAGCCCAATATTGCTCCTTGGCAATGGTGGTAATCCGGCCGCGGTGCTCAAATTCCCAGGGAGCCAGCGTCGCTGTTTTATAATCGGTAATGTGTTTAATGTCGCGGCCGCGTTCCAGCATGACCACTTTTAATCCCTTTTCTGTCAGCTCTTTCGCTGCCCAGCCGCCACTGATTCCTGAACCCACCACGATCGCGTCGAATGTGGCTTGTTTTGCTGCTTTTATATTTAAATTCATGATGAATGATCGTCAGATTTTTTAAAATGCGGCCAGAGGCCATAACTTTTTACATTGCCCAGGCTTTCTGATCCGGTTTCAAATCAATGCAGCCGTCGTAGCGGCCCGGCACCGGCACGTAATCCAGCGCCAATGTTGCACCCTGCTCCGATGTAAAATATCCCAGCAATGTGAGTTCTTTGAAGAGGCGGAAAAACGGTACCGGTGCATCGGTATATTCTTTGCCGGCTTCGGTGTATTTCTTTTTTTCCTCGGTTTCTTTGGTCAGCTCTTTGGTCGATTCTGCTTCGGATTCTTTGAGCATAGCCGTTTGCTTGGCGGCATCTGCTTTCATGAAATCCTTTTTTTCAAGCTCTTTCAACCCTTTTTCAAAGCTTTCCTGATCCTTGCCGGTGTAGCAATCTTTGATCATCAGCTCGATAAACTCCCCAACCTTTGCCTCCTTGGCGCCGGGTGTGTCGGTTTTTGGAATAATAATTTCCGCAATCTCTGAAACCAGCGCTTTTCTTTCAGGAGAAAAAGGGAACGTAATCGCGGACGAAGTTTCAGTGGTTGACTTGCAACCTTCCAGAAAAGCCAGCAGCGTAGGGGCCGAGAGTGTGCCACCCATTAAAAGCGCCACACGACCAAGGGCATCACGTCTTTTCATTTGTTATAATATAAGTAAGAGGTTAACAATCCAAAGTGTAATAATACATTCGATTAATGCAATTTTGAAAAGGCAGGCTAATTTATAAAATATTCCGCCTCGCGACTTGTTAGAATAATTCTATATTATGAAAGCCGACAAAATAAGCTTGACTTCCAACGACCTACAAAACCATTAAATTGCAGCCGCGGATATCAGAATTATCAAATCTTCCCATGACGTAAAATGTGCCCGGCGCGTCACCAAAGCGTCCCAGGTCCTGGGTTTCAATAAAAGCACAACTGTCCAGATTGGCCAGGTCGATCACATTGATGCCGCCGGTCTTCGTTTTGTCGGGGTTATGGTCCGAAATCGTCAGCGGATCGTTGACATCCCGGATCAAAATCCGCAAGGTGTTACCTGGTTCAAATAAGCCATTTCCATGCGAGTAACCCTGGGAAATCAGCTCGGTCATGCCATATTCCGAATGTATCACCGGCACATGCAGCTCCTGCGTGAGAATGTCATGCACTTCTTCCCGCAGCATTTCCCTGCGCCGCCCCTTCATGCCACCGGTATCCATGACGATCAGCTTGTCCAGATTTTGGAGGAACGACATATTTTCACCGCTGTCAGCCAGATCCAGCAAGGCGAATGTTACGCCAAGCAGCAAAACGGATTTTCCGTCAGGATTTTGGGAAAGAAATTTCAGCTTTTCGAGCAGCTCCTGCGGGTTATTTAGATAAAATCCGCTGTGCTCCGAGCCGCTCCGGGCAATAAAATGTTGCACCATATACACCAGTGAAGAGTTGTTTCGTTCAAGGTAAGACGGTAGCAGAGCCAGGATATGAAAGCGGTTTAAATCGCCGTAGTTCAGCTGAAAAATTCTTTCCGAAACCAATTTATAAAGTTCGGGATCGTACAAATGATGGCGGCTGGTGTTGAGTCCGGTAGTACCGCTGCTTTCGAAGATCGTATCAGCAGTTACCGCCACGTTGCCGGTGCGGATAGTGTGGGTTTTGAAGAATTGTATCGGAAGAAAGGGAATGTCGGTCAGTCGGGTTATTTTATTTGGATCAACATTCAGGGCACCAATAAACTGACTGTAAACCGGGTTAAAAGCAGCCTGGTACCTGAAAACATCCAGTGCGAGATCGTCGAAATTTTCCGGTTTGAATGTGATAATCCGGTCTCTGAGACTATCCCTGATTGCGGTTTCCGGGCTGTTGTTTTGAAGTGCCAATACTGTTACTTTCGTATAAATAAGTGCAAAGTTAAAAATTGAAGTAATATGAAGCTGAAAGTTTCCCTGTTCCTGATGTGTGGTGTGGCTTTGGCAAGTTGCGTGGACATTCCCGATTTCGATGATACTCCCAAGATTTACTATAATGGTATTGACCAATTTACAGAAGTAAATGATTCAACCGGCAAGAATGTTCGTGAGAATGTGGTGATTACGGTTGATTTTGAAGATGGTGACGGCGATTTGGGTGCCAGTGCAGACGAACGTTCGGATTCCTCTTTTATCAGACCTTACGGCACCTGGGGAAATTACGAGCTGGTTACCGCCAGAAAAGGCGCGGACGGCAAGTGGACAGAGTCAATTCTGGCAGAAGACCAATATAAATGGATGCCGATTTTGAAACCGGATGGAAAACCGGGACCTATCAAAGGGAAACTCGATCTGAACACCAGCTTTTTATATGGTAACAGTACAGTGCCTATTACCGTGAAGTTCAAAGTCCGGATCCGTGACAGGGCGTTGCACGTCAGCAACCAGATCGAGACCGACAGTATCCTGGTACCAGGATACCGCTAACATTCAGCCACGTTTCGGATTTTATTCAATAATGTTCGCGCCCAGCGAGATCCGGAACGTGGTGCCTTTTCCTACCTCCGAGCTTTTTACAAAAAGTTTTCCCGAATGGTAGTTCTCGATAATTCTTTTCGCAAGTGTTAACCCCAATCCCCAGCCGCGTTTCTTCGTGCTGAATCCCGGATTGAAGATTTTATTCATATTTGCCTTCGTCATACCTTTTCCGGTGTCCGAAATGTCAATCCAAATTTCCTTGGTATTGGGCGGCGCCTGCAAGGTTACATTGATCTCCCCAATCCCACCCATCGCATCCACCGCATTTTTGCAAATGTTTTCGATCACCCATTCAAACAGGTTTTTATTGATCAAAGCCGTCTGCTCCACCGCCAACTCATTATGTACCCCGAATTTCACTTTGGACGAAACGCGTTTTTCGAGATAATGAATAAAATCGGAAACAATTTCGGCCACCGGTTCCTGTCTTAATGTGGGTACCGACCCAATGTTCGAGAAGCGCGTCGTGATCATTTCCAGCCGGATCACATCCTTTTCAATTTCTTCTGCGATGGAAGGATCAATCGCCGGATCGCTGCGGAAATATTCCACCCACGCCATCAGAGACGACAGCGGCGTGCCGAGCTGGTGCGCAGTTTCTTTGGCCAGGCCCACCCAAACCCTGTTTTGCTCCGCTTTCCGCGCCGAGCTGAATGCCAGATAAGCCAGATACCCGATCAGCAACATCACCGAAAGTTGTAAAAACGGATAGTACCGGAGCTGCGTCAGCAAAAATGAGTTACTATAATAAATGTATCCTGTGCGTCCTTTTCCGATATCCACCGTGATCGGCGGGTGTTCCAGCTTCATTTCCGCCAGCTTCTCGGCAATAATCCGCTCACGTTCCTGCGGCTTGACCTTTTTCGGGAATTTAATGTTCAGGTTGGGATTTGCCTGGTTGTTTTCGTCCACGTAGATCGCCGGTATCTGGTAAAAATTCACTGCATCCTGGATCACCTGGTACACCACATTAAAGTTTTCATCGAAAGGACTATTTACAACATAGCGCAAACCTTCGGCGTAAAGCTGTACTTCACGCTCCTCGCGCTGTTCCAGTTCTTCCACCAGTTTATCGGTATAAAACAAAGATCCGATGCTCAATCCCAGCAAGATAACGCCGATAATGTACTTGTACACGCTCTTCTGATCGTAGGTATCCATCAGGGAACTACGGAGCCGCTGGCTATTTAAGATAGCGGTCGGATGCAGACGAAATTTTGGTTTTTTCTTGGAAGTTTCGCTTATCATTCAGTTGTCCGGGCACCCAACGAGCCGGGTTAATGTTATCCTCTACAAATAACGTAAAATATTTGTGCTTAGTAGTTTTAGCAACCTTTGAGGCCGAATTATCGTATTTATTGTGACTAAACTATTTATACGACTTCTAAATAATCAAGCGGTTCTTCTTTCACTTTTCAATTGGAATTTTGTGCCGTATTTTTGCGAATCGAATCAGACCAAGTGATGTATAATCAGTTCAAATCAGTAAGTTTATCACATCGGAATGCTCCTCTTGCTATCAGGGAACAGCTTGCATTGAATGAGGCGGAAGCGAAGGGCATTATGCTTCGTCTTAAAGATTTCTTTGACATTTCCGACGTCCTCGCGGTTTCTACCTGCAACCGTACAGAAATATATTACTCCGCCGCTACCGACCTTAACGAAGACATTATCAAGCTTTTGCTTATCGAAAAGGGTGTTTCGGACATTGATGCTTTTCAGGCATTTTTTGAAAGATTCACGGATGGTGAAGCAGCAGTACAACATTTGTTCCAGGTTGCTACCGGGCTGCAATCGCAGGTAGTAGGGGACATGCAGATCCCCAATCAGATCAAACATGCCTATCAATGGTCGGCCGATCTGAATCTTGCGGGACCTTTTTTACACAGATTACTCCACACCATATTTTTTGCCAATAAAAGAGTTGCCCAGGAAACATTCTTTCGCGATGGCGCCGCATCGGTTTCATATGCCGCGGTCGATTTGCTGGAAGGGCTGATGCCGAACCCAAAAGTATTGGTAGTAGGTTTGGGCGAAATCGGGGCCGATGTATGCCGGAATCTGGCCGAAAAACCGGGGATTGAGGTAACATTGGTAAACCGTACCAGCAGCCGCGCCGAAGATCTGGGCCAGGAGCTCGGTTTCCGCGTAGCTGATTTTTACGACATTGAATCTGAAATTTCCCGCGCCGACATTATTGTTTCTTCCATGAGAAGGGACGAGCCATTTTTTACAAAAGAAATGATGGTGCGTCTCCGCGGAATGTCTTTCAAATATTTCATTGATCTTTCTGTACCCCGCAGTGTATCTCCCGAAGTGGAGGAAATTCCGGGGGTTATGCTATACACCATCGATTCTATCCGTTCCAAAGCGGATGCAGCATTGCAGCAGCGCCTCGACGCAGTACCTCGGGTACGTGAGATCATCGACGAAGCCGTGGTTGAATTCAATGACTGGTCAAGGGAAATGATCGTTTCTCCGACGATTCAAAAACTGAAAGGCGCATTAGAGCAGATCCGTAAAGAAGAACTCACTCGCTTTACAAAAGGCCTGACGGATTCGGAGCTGGAAAAAGTAGAGAAGATCACCACCAGTATGATGCAGAAGATTTTGAAACTGCCTGTACTTCAATTAAAAGCAGCTTGTAAAAGAGGAGAAGCAGAAACATTGATCGACGTACTGAACGATCTTTTCAACCTGGAAAAAGAAAAAGCAGATCATTAATACAGAGTAAATTCACCATGGACGAGCCCGCTGAAATCACATTCGGCGGGTTTTTTATTTTATATAAAACAAAAAAGAGAGGGCGGAATTGACCACCCTCTCTATGTATTACCTTACCCTCCACAATAATTAATTGTATCTTCTACATCGACTTCGCGATGAAAGGTCCTGCGATTTTCAGTACCTCTTCCATTGTTAATGGCTCATCGAAAGCTTCTGTTACTGCGTCTTGAGAAATTTTGCCCATCACTTCTGGAAGCTTGGTAGCGTCGATAGTCGCGTGAACTACATTCGACTCAGGTGTTGCACCCCAGTATACAGCCTCAGGGAAACCTTTGGCTTGTGTGATCCAGCCTTTCATCATAGGATCATTGTTCATGTGACCGATAATTCTTCTTACCAATGAAGCGTGACGTGCCTCAACAGAGTGAACCTGCAATGCATATTCAAGGATCTGAGGAGCACCGATCAGGTTACCTGCCTGGCCTTTGTAAGCACGTACCCCTGTGTCTTCCAAAGCTGCCGAAACTGCGATGAAAGTTTTGAAGTTGTGCCAGATATCAGCGAAAGCACCACCGTAAGTGAAGTCAAAAGTAGGACGTTTGATCGCTGCTGCACCCAGTGCCGATTGCAGGAAATAAACGTGCTGTGTTTCGTGTTTTTCAATTTGTTGAAAAACGAGCGAATATTCTCCCGGGATCAAACCAGGGATCTTATTAGCCTGGAAGTAAAATGTTTCTTCTAGATATTCAAGTGTTAATGCGAAGTTCAAAATGTCAGTTACCGAAGGGGTCGCTGCATAAGCTTTGTTCACAATCGATGCGAAAACGGTCGGAACTGCTGCGGCTGCCACTTTGCTGCTTACGCGGTTCATAAACATACGACGGGTAGTGTGAGCAAGGCGTCCTGCTGCGTCACCGTCAACTTGTTGAATGCTATCAAATATTTTAAAAATATCCATGTCTGTGTTTTTTTAGAATTACATTGGCAGATTTTTACCACTCACTTTGTCCATAATAAATGGCGCTACTCCACCGAGGATAACAGATGGAGAATAGGCATGTTCAAGGCCCATTTCGTTAATCTGACCATTTGCGAATTCCAATGCATTTGGGTTGATCAAGTCAGCGATTGCTGATGCGTGACGTGCTTCAACCGAAACGATTTTACCTGCAACCAAAAGATAGTTGACATCTTTAATCAGCTTTCCTGCGCCGTTGTAGGCAGCAACACCTGTATCTTCAAACAATTTCGCTGCTCCCAATACGCTTGTGCGGCTTTGGAAATCGATCTGCGAGAAGTTAGGCATAAGACCTTTAATCGCTTTGTCACCAAGTGCTTTTTTGAAAAACTCTCTGTGAACGATTTCGTGGTCACGAATGTCAGTCAGGATCCATTTTTCCATATCTGTCATGTTCAGATAAGGTGTCATCATCACCTGTGTGTAGAAGGCCGCTTCCAGTTGTTCCAGAGCGTAAGCGTAGTTCAAAATTCCAATGTCTCCTGAACCAAGGTCCACAGTATCATCAGACATCAGATCTTGTTCAGTACAAGCACCGAGGAGAAAGGCACCTGTTGTCGCAGCTACTCCTGCCGATCTCAAAAAATAGCGTCTGTTCACTTTCGAAAGCATTAAGCTGTCTGAGGAATCAGAGATTTGCGTTAAGGTTTTTTTCATAATGATTTGTTTTAGATTGTGTGCAAATGAACCTTATGAAGAAGTGCATTCACGAAGACTTACGACGGCAGATCATTCTTGGATTTCAGTTGAGAGAAATAATTTTGCAGGCATCAGGCGCAGCAATCTTTTATTTTGTACTAAACCAGTAAAAGGAAATTTTTTCTCGCAGAAACATTGTCTTATTCAAGTACAGGGTATTTAAAATTATTTTTTTTATGCCTGAAAATTCTTTAAAAAACCTGCTGAAAAACAAAAAAAGCGGCGCATCAATGACGCGCCGCCCGGGGAGAGGTTACCTGAATATTATAGCCCTGAGCCCAATGCAAAACCTTTCACATTGCCTGCAAAATCTGACATTTTGGAAGCAGCTCCCGTCGAAAGATTGATAGAATAAAGTCCCGTCGAGCCGCCCACCGTGAGCAGAGCGTAGGCAGTACCTGTTTTATTACCGATATCAAAACCGTTGGCCGCGTCAATGTCTACGCCCAGCGCGCCTATCTTCTCTAATCCACCATTATTTGGCGGATTTTGTTTGAACAAGGTATTCGATTCACTGTCAATGTCGTACAGTACCGTAGCATTCGTTCCGGCAAAACTATTGGTGTACGCAGCACCGTTGATATGCGGCGATCCCGGTCCCGGAATCAGGTTCAGCGCGCCATCAACGATCGTCACACCATTACTTGTATTAATGCGCAGGTTCTGGCCGGTGTTGGTCACGATGCGCAGTCTGTCTGCCACCGGGTTGAAATCGACGCCGAAGCTCGTACCAGATACTTTAAATGTCGGATCGTCCATATTCCGTAATTCCGCCTGGAATCTTGCCGCGCCGCTGCCCAGATCGACGGTGTAAAGTTTTGTATCAGAACCAAATGCATATAACCGTCCGTCAACCGGGCGAATGTCGATACCTTCGATCATTACACCGCCGGGAAGTCCGGTAATTGCTTTTTCCACACGTGAGCCGCTTACATTCATTGGATTGAAAATGATCAGCTTGTTGCTGGCATCTACCGCATAAGCTACCGGATTAGTCTGAATTGCGATGCCGATGATCTTGCCGGCAGGCAATGTGCCTATTTTAGTCAAACCACCATTGGTCAGGTTCACTTCCACCAAATGCCACACGCCACCTTCCAGCACAGAAGCGATCGCCATGCCGGAACCTGCTGCGATATCAAAACCGCCAACTTCGCTGATATTCATGCCCAGCGGGCCAACTTCCTGCAAAACGCCATCATTTGGAGGCATTTGAAGATATAATTTGTCTGTACCCGGATCAATGTCAAAAAGCTGGGTAGTAGTAGCGCCGGAAAAGTTGTTGGTATACGCCGCCGCGCCGATCATAACATTGCTGTAACCTTTCAGATAACCGTCGATGGAAACGATCGCGCCGGTCTCCGGGTTCAGGCGGTAATTTTGGGTGGTATTACTTACAAGCCTGATCTTATCCACAGTCGGATTAAAATCAAATCCAACCACCTCCGGACCGGAAATGCCTGGATTAAAAGGAACTGCGCTGATGATTGTCGCCATGCCGGGGTTAATATCCGACCGCAGATTGATAGTATAAAGGTGGTTTTTGTTACCGACTGCGTAAAGCTGGCCGGTGGCAGGGCGGAAGTCGATACCCAGTAATTTTTCTCCGGCATCAAGTCCCTGGATTGTCAATGTCCGGACAGGGCTGCCAGGGTTTTGTACATTTAATTCATAGATCGTGTTGTTGTCCCTTAATGCGTAGAATGTCTGGTCGGCATCGGTGCGAAGCGCGGAGTGTCCGTTTGCTGGCGAGAGCTGCTCCTCCGTCTGGCTTTGTTCGCTGCACGACTGGATGGAAGCCGCCAGCGCAAGTGTGAGGCAGCATGAAAGGCTGAACCCCAATGTTTTAGAAATTTTCATAACCTGTCAAATTGAATTTGTGAGATGTATTAACCGACTCACATACGTTCAAACCACAAGGTTAGATCGATCTCTTTAATATATTTTTAATGTAAATTCCGGCTAATTTAATTCATTTTTAATGTCAGATTAGGAGGCGCTTTTGACTAAAACTCCCCCTACTTCTTACCCGAGCGCTTGATCGGACGACCATATTTTGCCATTTTTTCTTTCGCAATATCCCGCCGCACATTTACTTTTTTGTTCTTCGCAATTTTCTCATGAAATGCGCCGCCGCCCGCTTCTCGCTTAGGCAGTTTCACATCAATTGTTTTCATAAAAATCTTCGGTTCCTCGTCCGGAATGAGGATTTCCGAGATTTTCAGATCTTCCGGCAGCGGAATTATAGGAATCTGGTAGTCCATCAATTCTTCGATCTGCGTCTGAAATTCTTTTTCTTTTTCCGTGATAAATGAAATCGCGATTCCCTTTTTATCAGCCCGGCCCGTCCTGCCGATGCGGTGAATGTAGTTTTCCGGTGTTTCAGGAATGTCAAAATTAAAAACGTGGGATACCTCCGCCACATCCAGCCCGCGCGCAATAATGTCGGTCGCGATCAGCACCCGGAATGTCCCGTCATGAAATTGCCTGATCGTATTGAAGCGGTGATTTTGTTCTTTATTCGAATGTATCACGCCGATTTTATTCAAAAAACCAAGCTCCATTTGTCCATAGAGCAGGTCCGCCAGTTTCTTGGTTGCAACAAAAATCAGCACCTTGGTCATATCCGGATTTTGTTCCAGCAGCAAGTCAAGCAGGTTAACTTTTGTATAAAAATTGGGGATATAGTAAGCTTTCTGCTCAATGTTTTCCAGCGGAGAGCCAGCAGGCGCGGCCTCAATGCGTACCGGATTATTGAAGTAAGTCTGCATCAATGTCTCAACCTCGCTAGTCAGTGTAGCGGAGAAAAGCAGGTTCTGACGTTTCTGGGGTAATAAATCCAGAATGTTCTTTAACTGCGTCCGAAATCCCAGGTTCAGCATTTCGTCTACTTCGTCGATCACCAGCTTTTTAATGTTCTTCGTTTTTAGCGAACCATTACTTGCAAGGTCGAATAACCTTCCCGGCGTGGCTACCACTACATCCGCGCCTTCTTTCAACTCGGCCATCTGCACCTTAATGTTGCCGCCGCCATAAGCGCCCACGACATTTACCGACATATATAATGCCAGTTTCCGCACCTCTTCTACTACCTGCGTGACCAGCTCGCGGGTAGGTACCAGAATTAACAGTTGAGGCAATTTATCTTTGGAATATTCAAGCTGGCGCAGGGTCGGGAGCAGGTATGCAAATGTTTTTCCGGTGCCGGTCTGGGCAATGCCGCAAACATCTTTTCCGGACATCATGACCGAAAAAACTTTTTCCTGGATAGTGGTTGGCGTAGTATATCCGGCCTCTGAAAGTGCCCTCAGCAGCGGTTTTGTAAGATTTAATTCTTCGAAAGTCATAACCTGGGATTCAAAATAATCCGCAAAGGTACCTCTATTCTTTCACAGTAGCCGCCTCAGCGTGTATATAACCACGCCCAGCCGATCAAAACGAATTGCAGCGGCAGCCGTAAAATGCTAACCCAGAGATAGGGATTTTTCTGATGGTAAAAATCCATCGCCATTTGAATGTTCGCCGGAAAAACTGCGATGAGTAGCAAAATGATCAGCCAGGCACCGAGGTGACGGGTTTGCGGAATAACCAGCATCAGAGAAAAAATCATTTCGCAAATGCCGCTCAGATAGACAAGAAGGAGCGGAGAGGGTAAGTTATGCGGCACAATCTTCACGAATACGCCCGGCCTGACAAAATGCATAATGCCGGCTGTAAGGTAAGTCAGCGCCATGACATACATTCCAATTTCCTTCATCTGTCGTTCGCGTTTCAGGTAAATACGCAGGGATGCTATAAACGGATCAACACCATTTTGGAAACGGCTTTTTCCCTGGTTTCAGGATTCAAAAACCGGATCAGCGGCTTGGAATGATCGTATTCCGCACTTCGGCCAATGATTTTCAAATCGGGGCGGACGGCCCTGAATTGTTCCAGGTAGGCTTGATTCGTGTAAATCCAGCAATTTTTCAGGGCCGCTAAATTTTCAAAATCACTGTTAGTCTGAACCTTCGTGCCCGAATAAAAATGCAGCAATGTGGTTTCCGGCGCGTGGTAACTGAATAGCCGGCCTGCTTTCACGCCATCGGTTCGTGCCAAAGCTCCGAGTTTTGAGCCAGCCTGGTAATCGGCCAGATTAGAATAGAAGAAAATATTCAGTATCAGGTTAGCACCGATGGCGACAATCACACTGGCCAGCAGCAGTCGGAATTTTGGTCCGGAGAAAAATATCAGCCAGGAAACAATTCCAAAAAGTGCCATATAATGTAGCATGCCATAATAATTATTGTCAGGAAAAGGAAACCAGACCAGGCAGAAAAGTACGGCCAGCATGAGATATAAAAAGGCGATCTGAATGTTTGAGAGCATTTTGTTACCATTTCGCTGCGCTTGATATATTCTAGTAAATATAAATTCCGACGCGACCACAGCAGCCAGTGGAAAAGCTACAAACACATCATGGTCGGAATGATAAGGGCTTAGCGAAAGCAAAATAAAAGGGACCAGAAACCCAAACAGGCTCATTTGCTCCGGTTTGCGGTCCATTTTTCCGGAAACAAGCACCTCCCTGATCCTGCTCCATAATCCCGCGAAGAGAAAGATTGTCCAGGGTGCAAATGTCCATAATGTCTGGATCAGCGGTTCCAATGGTGCAAACTGGCTTTGCGGGCCGGGCAATGTGCCCCGGCTGAAAATCAGTAAAATGCCTCCCATGATGCAGAGAAGCAGATTTTGCCATTTTTTATGATGTAAATATTCCGCCTGCTGCCAGATCATGAACATATAAAATGCTGCCTGATAGGTTTCCACCGACAGGTCGTGGTTCAGCATAAATGAAGATTCCGCAGTAGCAAGAATTAAAACTGCGAGCAGACTGGTTTCAGTATTATAGTAAAGTTTGGAAAACCGGTACACCGCGTAAAGCGAAAGAATTGCGGGAAGCAGTCCGGGCAGGCGGTAAGCCAGGTGATTGGGACCGAAAATCTGGATCGAAATGGCTGATAACCAGAGCGGAAGATTGGCTTTTTGAAAAAATAACAAGGGGTCATCAAACTGAAAGAAATTGCCCGACCGGGCCATATCGAGCGCCATGGTAGCATATCGGGCGGCATGTTCATCGCGGAGGGCAACGAGCCAGCCTGTGAAATAAACCAAAAAGGAGCCGATCAGGCCCCAGGTGATGATCCTGGAAAAGTCTTTCGGTAACACGCGCAAATGTTTATGACCATGAACACTAAAGTGAAGAAGGGCATTCCGTTTGGATGCCCTTCTTTTTCAAATAAATAGTGTGTTATCTCGTACGGAGTCGCCCCGTGTTCTTATTGTATGTACCAAGCGGAAAGCTGACACCGGCATTGATACCCCAGTTATTGTTTTTAATGTTGGAGTTGTCAACACGCGTCACGTCCAGCAATCCCAGACCATATCTTGCATCGAAATTCAGCCAGACTTTGTCATGCAGGCGGAAGTTTATCCCTGCTCCGAATGTCAAACCCAGGTCGAAAGGGCTGTAAATCCGATTATTAGAATTACCATTAATGTTGTTGCCGTCTTTGTCGCGGGCACCTACCAGGAAGTTCAGATTAGGTCCCAGAAAAATTTTCGGCCGTACTGACTGGCCATATTTTCCGAAAAAGAATGTTGCGAGCAAAGGAGCCTGAATGTAATTAAGATTTACATTATTAGACTTGTTGTTAACCTGAGCGCCCAACTGCGTAAATAACAACTCGCCGCTAAAACCGAAACCCGACTCAGAGCTGTAATTGTAAAAACCTCCGACGGTTAAGCCCGCTTTCCAATCCGTATTGTTAACATCTCCGCGGAAGTTTGCAATGGAAACACCCACTTTCGGTCCTATGGAAACATTTTCCTGTGCTTCTGCCTGCGACACAAACAATGTAACCGCAAGTAGTAAAATAATACAATTTTTCATGAAGTATAATTTGGTGAACGTTATCCGCCTTCAACAAACCGTATGCCAGTATGGCCGGGAGAGCTAGATTTCGGGGTTTATGATGTTTACCAGCACTTTACCCTTCTATTCGTATATTTATATATTTCGAAAAGGTGGTAAATCGTAGAATTTAGTACCCAGAAAGTGTATACGTTTTCCTTAAAACTTCACTTTCTGAACTTTTGTAAAATGTAGTACAGCGGTGCGCCGCCGAGGAACAAGCTCCAACCGACCAGGGCAGAATGAGGGTCGGTAAAGATAACATTACCGGCAACCACAAGAAGGAAAAGCACAAAAAGTGCGGGGATAAGTGGATAACCGCCGATTTTGAAGCCTTTGTAATTCTCGTCTGAACCCGCCTGCTTCCGGAAAACAAAAAGCGTAGCTGCCGCACTTGCCAGCGCGATCCCATCCACCGACATTACATAATTCACGATCTGCTCAAAAGTGTCGAGAACCCAAAGTGACAACAATGTGGTGACGATCAGGAATGTCAGCGTGAATTCCTGTACCTGGGTTTTAGTATTGACTTTCTTGAAAATCGGCGGGAGAATGTTGTCATCGGCCAGCGCATAGTACACCCGCGGCAGCGACAGCATGTTGGCATTGATAAACCCTAAAACCGAAAGAAAAATGGCGACGGAAAAGAACATTTCACCCCACGGCCCAAACAAAGCCCGCGCCACGTCGGCAGCGATGAGGTTCGATTTGGTTAATGCTTCGAAGCCGAGCACATTATAATAGGTGTAGTTCAATGCAAGGTAAAGTCCTAGTATCAGGAAAATGCCCAGAAAAATCCCGCGGGGCGTATTTCTTACCGGATCTTTAATGTCTGCACCAAAATTCAATGTTTGCTGGTAGCCGCCGAATGTGTAGAAAACGGCGATCAGACTGGCACCGAATGCACTCAGCCAGCCTCCCTGACGTGTCACATTGAGATCACTTGCCTGACCAGCGGGCGAGCCGGAATAGAAAATCCCGATGCAAAGTGCCAGCATCATCAATATTTTCAGGCTGCTCAGAATGTTCTGTGTCCGCGCTCCGGACTTGATACCCAGCATATTAACTGTATAGAAAAAGAGCAGCGTGATAATCGCGGTACCTCTGATGCCGGCCGGCCCGTGGGCGAAATCCGGCATGAGCGGGTTAATGTATTCCGAGCCGATCAACGCCACCCCGGCCATGCCGGCGCCGTAAGTGAGCACGATCACCCAGTTGATCATAAAGGAATAAAGCGGGTGGAATGCGGTGGAAATTAGTTTGTAAAACCCGCCGGGAAAATGGTGGCGGCTGCCGATTTCTGCAAAAACAAATGCACCGATCAAACTTACAATCCCGCCTGCAATCCAGGCTGAAAAGAAAATTTCCGGGCTTCCGGCCTGCTTCGCTACGATGGCGGGCGTGCGGAAGATACCGATTCCGATTACCAGACTTATGACGATCATGCCCAAATCAAACGGGCCAATTTGCGGACGGATCTTATCGGAAGGTTCGGGCATTCGGGTTAAGCATTGTTTGTAAAGAAGCCAAGTTCCTGGTAGGAGATCAGTAAGATAGCCAATACTGCCAGGATCAGCCCCAACTGGTTGTAAATATTGAGTCGTTCTTTGTAAATGAGCCAGGCCGCGACGGAGGACGCCAGCATGGTGAGAATGTTGTAGATCGGAAACACGTAAGCCGCACTGTTTCCAAAGGATTTAAGCGCCAGCAGTAGAAAGTAAAGCGAGAGAAAATTAGGTACCCCCAGAATTAACCCGCCGATGACACTGCGAAGTTTCAATGTTTGATTTCGAGTTATGATTCGGAAAATCAAAGAATTGGTGCCAATAATCACCGCGCCGGCGCAGGCAATGATCATGAAAACCGTGGTCTGACCGGGCGCGTAATATTTGACGGATATATAATTGATCAAGGTATTGTTGGTCCCCGCTGCCAGGAATGTCAGGACCGGATAAACCCAGAGGCCGGAAGCCGGCGAAGCTGTTGCCTTACTTTCGCCGGAAGGTTTGGCGGATTTTTGGATCGCACCCAGCGCGAGCGCGGCCAACGCTACGACCAGACCGGCATAGTTCAGCGGCGTGAAAACCTTATTATTATTTTGAAATACAAAAAGACCAAACAAGACGGGGATCACCAGCGACATATTCCCGGCCAGCGAAGTGGCGGTGATACTCACTTTTTGCGCGGTCTGCCCGATGAGCATAAATGCGGTGACAAACATCCCGCCCAAAGCGATCGTGAGGATAGTACCGGTAGAAAACCAGTTCACTTCTTTGAAAACCGCCAGGTTCGGGGTGAGGAGCAAGCCGGTCAAAACGCAGGAGTAATAGTTGAACACAACGGCGTGAAACGAATCTACCTGATAACGCGGATAAGCCCGCATGATCAGGTAGAGCGCAACAGTGAAAATGACAGCCAGCAGAAAGTACAGCATTCCGGGTTATTGTCTGGATAAAATCTCGTCGATGACGCGGGGATAATGTTCGTGTTCCAGAAGGTGGATTTTTTGTTCCAGATCTTCCGCGGTATCGGTCGGCGCAATGTCGCAGGTAGCCTGGAAAATGACATTTCCCTCGTCGTAATGTTCGTTCACATAATGGATCGTAATCCCCGACTGGGTTTCCCTCGCATTGATTACCGCTTCGTGGACGTGGTGGCCGTACATGCCTTTTCCACCATATTTGGGTAAAAGCGCCGGGTGAATGTTGACCATTTTATCAGGAAAAGTCCTGACCAGGATCGGCGGTACCAGCAGCATAAATCCAGCCAGCACGATCAGGTCAATGCCCTCATTTTGCAGGATTTGCGGGATTTTTCCGGTTTCGTACAAAGTCTTTTTATCAAAGAAAACCACAGGTACCTGCAATCTCAATGCGCGCCGGATTACGCCGGCCATCGGGTTATTGGTAAATATCAGCGATACATCTACATCCTTCCGGTCAGCAAAATATTCACAAATTTTTTCAGCATTCGACCCTGATCCAGAGGCGAAAATGGCAATACGTTTCATTTTAAATAATTAAATTCTATCGATGAGAATGTGGGGGTACTAGGAGAATCGGGTAGACCAATTTTAATAAATCTTGTTCAACTCGCTGTAACCCATCAGCTTTCCTTTTCTGTAAGTTTCGGTTTTAAGGTCCCAGATTACGCCTGGGGTGCGGTACGAAATGCTCTGCATATCCATTTTTATCGGAAAGCCCATCTTCATTTCCATATTCATATCGGAGTTGATCTTATAGGCGTCAAAAGTCCCGGCGGGTACCGTCAGCTTTTCCTGGCTTTCCACTTTGCGGTTTTTGATTTGCAAATTAAAGGCAATCGGCATTGGTCCCGACTGACCGTTTCCTTTCACGGAAGCATCTTTCAGGGTTTCGCCGACCGAATACTTCATCGGATATTCAATGTTCTCGTAAGTATATTTCATTTCCATATCCTTAAAAGACCTCAGCTGCTCCTCGCTGATCAGCGAGCGGGCGTCCATGGTAAGTACATTGCCATTGCAGGTCAGCGTATAATTGTTTTTCAAGATCGACTTGTCTTTTTCATCGAACATTTCCATATCCACCGTGAGGATCATGTTGCCGCCTTCCCTGGCGACTTTCGAAATCTTGTAATTCAGCTTGCCGGTCGGCTTTCCTTTTGCATTAAAATTATTCATTTCAAAACCGGAGCCTTCTTTCATATTAAATCCGGCACAATCCTGCGCCAGTGTGGGCAGGCTCAGTAATGAGAGGCACAGCACAGCCCATTTAAGAAGTGTTTTCATAAGATAATAAGTGTTGATTGATTTGGTTTTTGGCAGCTGTAAAGATACTTTTTCCCTTCGGTTTTGATACCGCCTAACATTTAAATTGATTAAGGGGATTTAGGCCCATAACATGGTCATCAAACCCAGCAGCATGATAATCTTGCAAAGGTTACTGCTCGCCTTGAAATCCCGGCGCGTATCGGCACGGTAAAGTTGGTAGGCGAGTAAAAAAAGCGGAATGAGGAGTAAGACGAAAAGTACTACAAGAATCTGATTGTCAAGCGCATGAGCCATCATAAACAAGGTGATTACAAAAAGGAAAAGCACGCCGTAAACGAAATTTTTGGCCTTGCGGATTCCCCAGATGATCGGTAAAGTCCGGCAGCCGTGAGCTTCGTCACCTTTAATGTCTTCCATATCCTTTACAATTTCCCTTACCAGCGAGATAAAAAAGGAAAAAACCGCGTAAATGAACACCAGACGCCGGTTGGCGGGGTAGGGTAATGTTAAAATGAGCAGGGTAAGTCCGGTCAGCAGGGAAACAATGAAGTTGCCGATGAAAGGTTTGCGCTTGAATCGCTCGGAGTAAAACCAGAGCAGCGTGATGGAAAATACATTGACCAGGAAGATATAAGGACTTACAAATAAACCAAGCACCGCGCCGAGCACATTCAAAACCTGGTGCGCACCCATAGCCCACCGCCTTTTGAGATACCGCCCCACTACCACCCGCTCAGGCTTGTTTACGATATCGATTTTTACATCAAAATAATCATTGATAATGTACCCTGCTGCGGCAATAAAGACAGTAGAAAGGGAAAGGACGAACATATTCACGTCGCCGAGGATGGCGCGCCACTCATGCCTGGGGCCGATCAGTAAAATGCGTGTAAGATATTGAGTAAGAACGACAATGATCAGATTGGTCATCCTGACGAGGCGTACGCTGCCCGTAATGAAATCCCATAAGCTGACTTTTTGCCTGGCAGACACATTCATGCAGGTTAACGCTGGAAAATAGAAGGTTTAGGCACTAAAATTATTCATTTTATAGCATTAACGAGAATTGCGGACATCTTTATCCATTTGTGGGATAAAAAAGAGGCATTTGTTGTTAGGTTTTCAAGATCTGTTATTTAGGCAGGTCCAACCACCGGGTCTTCAACTATTTTACTAACTGTATGAAAATTGGTATCGTATGCTATCCCACATTCGGAGGAAGCGGCGTAGTAGCAACTGAACTGGGAAAAGCTTTGGCAAAAGCCGGTCACCAGGTTCATTTTATAACATATTCACAACCTCAGCGTCTCGATTTTTTTAATGAAAATCTTTACTACCACGAAGTAAATATCCCCGCTTATCCATTATTTCAATATCCGCCTTACGAATCGGCACTTTCCAGCGAGATGGTGCATGTGGTTACCCAGTACGGACTGGATCTTTTGCATGTACATTATGCCATTCCGCACGCTTCTTCGGCTTACCTGGCCAAACAAATACTGGCACAGCAGGGAATTCACATTCCGGTGATCACCACTTTGCATGGTACCGACATTACCCTGGTTGGAAAAGATGCTTCTTATGAACCGGTGGTAACATTCAGCATTAATCAGTCCGACGGTGTGACGGCTGTTTCAGATTCACTGAAAAAAGATACTTACAGTCATTTTAATGTGACAAAAGACATTGAAGTGATCCCCAACTTTATTGATCTGGACCGTTTCAGCCGTCAGAAAAAAGACCACTTCAAGCTGGCGATCTGTCCAAATAACGAGAAACTGGTCGTGCACACTTCCAATTTCAGGAAGGTGAAGCGGATCGACGATGTGGTGATGATCTTTGAAAAGCTCCGAAAACTGCTACCAAGCAAATTGCTGCTGGTAGGCGACGGCCCCGATCGCGCGCGTATCGAGCGCTTGTGCCGGGAGCTGGATATGCTTTCCGACGTACGCTTTTTAGGCAAGCTGGATGCGATCGAGGAGGTGTTGTCTGTTGCCGATCTGTTTTTAATGCCGTCCGAATCAGAAAGTTTTGGTCTGGCAGCCCTGGAAGCACTGGCTTGCGAGGTTCCTATCATTACCTCCAACGCAGGCGGCCTACCCGAGCTGAACGTGCAGGGCGTGACCGGCTTTATGAGTAATGTGGGTGATGTAGATGATATGGTGAAACACGCGGCATACGTTTTGGATGACGATCATCTGCCAACTTTCAAGGCCAATGCGCTGGCCCGCGCCAAGGAATTTGACGTAGCGAAAATATTGCCTCACTACGAAGCCTACTATGAAAGAGTGGTGGAAAGCAGCCGGGCGATTGAGATTTAAGTTATATTCGTGTGTTATTTTTCCAAGGTTTACGTTATTGAGAGAGTAAAAACATTTGAAAAATGAAACTGCTATTCAACATAATCCTCATATTTTTTATTCTGATCGCGTTTGTTCCGCTTTTCAGGAGATTTATTTTCCATCTGCTTGTGGGACGGCAGCTGATAAAACAGCAGGAGCGGCAGTATAAAACGCAGAAGCAGCAGGATAAACAAAACATGAGAGGTGGTGTCCGTGTTGACAATGTTCCGCCTGGCGCCAACCAGTCATCGCAGTTCCGCGGTGGGGAGTATGTGGATTATGAGGAAGTGAAATAAAAAGATTTAGTTTTTTTGATTATAAACAGAGCAGCCGGCACCTTTTGGGTGCCGGCTGCTTTTTCTTTATTGACCTGCTGATTATCTGCTCATGTACATGTTTCTTTCGCCGTAAATCCGCTGGAAGAAATCGTCCTGTAAATCGTCGATGAAGTAAATTGCTTCACCCGTCGATTTCATTTCAGGTCCCAGTTCTTTGTTCACATTCGGGAATTTGCTGAAAGAGAAAACCGGGATCTTGATCGCCCAGCCTTTTTTCACCGGCTTGAAATCAAAATCTTTCACCTTTTTGTCACCCAGCATCAGCTTCGTCGCATAATTAACATAAGGTTCCTGGTAGGCTTTGCAGATAAATGGTACGGTACGTGAAGCTCTCGGGTTTGCCTCGATCACATATACCACGCCATTTTTTACCGCAAACTGCACATTGATCAAACCGCGAACATTCATTGCCAGGGCAATTTTGCGGGTATGTTCTTCAATCTGGCGAATTTCATCTTCTGTCAGGTCGAAAGGCGGCAATGCTGCGTGTGAGTCGCCGGAGTGGATACCTGCTGGCTCAATGTGCTCCATCACACCAATAATGTAAGCGTCTTCGCCGTCGCAGATTGCATCGGCTTCGGCTTCGAGCGCGCCTTCGAGGAAGTGGTCGAGGAGAATGTTGTTATCGGGAATGTCGTGCAGGATTTTCACCACGTGCTGCTCCATTTCCTTTTCGTTGATCACAATTTTCATGCTCTGTCCACCCAAAACGTAGCTTGGACGAACCAGCAGCGGGAAGCCCAGCTTGCGCGAAAGTTCTACGGCAGCATCAGAAGTGCGGACGGTACCGAATTTCGGGAAAGGAATTCCGAGTTCTTCCAGAAGTGAAGAGAAGCGGCCGCGGTCCTCAGCCCAGTCAAGTGAATGATAGCTGGTACCGATAATTTTGATACCATATTTGTCCAGTTTTTCAGCCATTTTCAAGGCAGTTTGCCCGCCCAGCTGCACGATTACACCTTCCGGTTTTTCGTGCTGGATAATGTCGAAAACG
The DNA here is from genome assembly GCF_005860805.1 of Dyadobacter luticola. Taxonomy (GTDB): domain Bacteria; phylum Bacteroidota; class Bacteroidia; order Cytophagales; family Spirosomataceae; genus Dyadobacter; species Dyadobacter luticola. The sequence continues at coordinate 929,902 of NZ_VCEJ01000005.1, forward strand.
TGCTCCCAGAAAACAGGCTCGAAGTATAGCTTATCCGAAATATCCGGATCCGTCGAAACCGTTTCAGGGTTGCAGTTAATCATAATGGTCTCGTAGCCAGCTTCTTTGGCTGCGAGTACACCATGTACGCAAGAGTAGTCGAACTCGATTCCCTGTCCGATCCGGTTTGGCCCGGAACCCAGCACCACCACTTTTTTGCGGTCGCTTACAATCGATTCGTTATCCGGAAATTCCTGTGAGGAATTAAATGTCGAGTAGTAATAAGGCGTTTTTGCTTCAAATTCAGCAGCACAGGTATCTACACATTTGTAAACCCGGTTGATTCCCAGGCTGATACGCTTGTCGTAAACCTTGCTTTCTTTGGTATTCAGCAAATGTGCGATCTGACGGTCGGCGTAGCCTTTTTGTTTGGCAGTCAGCAACAACTCGCGCGGCAGGTCTTCGAGATCAAATTTCTCGATTTCATGCTCCATTTCGATCATTTCCTCAATCTGGCGCAGGAACCACGAGTCGATTTTGGTCAGGTTCTGAATGGTTTTGAAAGACAAGCCGATTTTGAAGGCGTCGTAAATGTGGAAAAGTCTGTCCCAGCTAGGGTGTTTCAAACTATGTTTGATCGCCTCCTGGTCGCGCAGCTCGCGTCCGTCTGCTCCCAATCCGTTTCTGCGAATTTCCAGCGATTGACAAGCTTTTTGCAATGCTTCCTGGAAGTTACGGCCGATCCCCATCGCTTCACCAACCGATTTCATCTGCAAGCCCAGCGAGCGATCGGCGCCTTTGAATTTATCAAAATTCCAGCGCGGTACCTTCACGATCACGTAGTCGATAGAAGGCTCGAAGAATGCAGAAGTACTGCCGGTGATCGGGTTAATCAGCTCATCAAGATTGTAGCCAATTGCCATTTTCGCAGCAATTTTCGCGATCGGATAGCCGGTTGCTTTTGAAGCCAGGGCCGAAGAGCGAGAAACCCGCGGGTTAATTTCAATCGCAATGATTTTATCGTCAGCCGGGTTCACTGAAAACTGTACATTACATCCACCCGCAAACTTGCCGATCCCGTCCATCATTTTGATGGCCAGGTCGCGCATTTGCTGGTACAAAGTATCAGGTAATGTCATGGCCGGGGCCACAGTGATGCTGTCGCCGGTATGCACGCCCATCGGGTCGAAATTCTCGATGGAACAGATAATGATGAAGTTACCGTTTCCGTCGCGGAGCAGTTCCAGCTCGTATTCTTTCCAGCCCATCACGCTTTGTTCTACCAGTACTTCATGTACCGGCGATGCGTGCAGACCATTATTTAGTGCTTTATCAAAATCCTCTTCCTTTTCCACAAATCCGCCACCGGTACCACCCAACGTAAATGAAGGACGGATCACCAGCGGAAAGCCGATTTCCTGGGCAATTTCTTTACCTTCCAAAAACGAGCGTGCAGTGCGGCCTTCGCAGACATTCACGCCCAGTTCCAGCATTTTCAGACGGAATTTCTCCCTGTCCTCCGTGGTTTCGATGGCTTTAATGTCAACACCAATGATATCAACTTCATATTTTTTCCAAATCCCGGCTTTATCGCAGTCGATTGCCAGGTTTAGCGCAGTTTGTCCGCCCATGGTCGGAAGTACCGCGTCGATAGGCCTGCCCAGCGCTTTGTGCTTTTCCAGGATTTCAACGATGTATTTCTTTTCCAGCGGCAGCAGGTACACGTGATCCGCACTGATGGGATCCGTCATGATGGTTGCCGGATTGGAGTTAATGAGCACCACCTCGATCCCTTCCTCGCGCAGCGAACGTGCTGCCTGAGAACCCGCATAGTCAAACTCGCACGCCTGACCGATAACGATAGGACCTGAACCGATAATTAGAATGGATTTGATATTCGTATTTTTGGGCACAGTAAATGGTATTTGTGGATATATGAAGGAAAAACTATTAACAACTTTTGGGTTGCCTCTCGTTTTTGAGCAGGGGTACGTCCAAAAATTCCACAAAGTTAATCCACATCTTCGAAAAAGAAGGGCGGGAGGATTGAAATAACATCAAAAATTTAGAATTACTACATCATTGATCTGATTGCCAGATTGATATAAAATAAAAAGCGGCGATTATTGCAGCGGCACGATCGACGGGGCCGAGGTATCAAAGTCACGCAGGCGCAGCGGAACATTACCATTTGCCCCGAAGCGGAAAGGAGAGGAGTTGTTGGGAAGATTGGGATAATAACCAATCCTGAGTTGCAGGGTGTTGAATGTTAAATTCTCGTTTCGAAGCCGCAATCCCAGCCCATATCCCTGGTACAAAGGCCCCGACCAGATCGAGTTTACCGCATTGACCAGCCCGATATCTGCAAAAACAAAATAGGCGATCCGGAACCCGAGCAAGCTTTTGTCAGAGAAAAAGACGGTTTCGGTGCCTACGGTAATTCTTTTTGTGCCAATCAGCTGGTCATTATTAATGCCGCGAATACCCTGATCATTACTAATGTTGAGATAATCCACTGAATCACGCCGGATACCGTGGGTGTAGCGGATCGTGAGGAATTGGCGGAAGAAACTGTAATTGAAAGGGATCAGGTTGCTGATGTAGTTGAGCTGACTGCTGATCACACCCTGCTGCGCGCGCCCGTTTTTGGAATACGATCCCACATTGGCGACACCGTACATATACCCCAGATTATGAGAGAGATATTTCCCGACCGCATACTGGATCCCGCCGTAGCCGCGCTGCCCAAACTCCGTATTTTCCTGCCCGAGCGTCAAAGCGAACAAGCTACCCACCGGAACGTCCTCCGTCCGTCCAAAGCCATAGATCAATACGTCGCGCTTGTAATTACGGTTTGAAAAGCCAAGACTGATCAATGTCGCGGAGCGGTTCCAGTAAATCTTATTCATATCCGGTGAAACTGCGGGCCGGTCGAGGAAACGGTACCTGTTATGTCGCGCCGCGACGACGATCCGGGAGTTTTGGGCGAGTCGGCTGTTTGGGAAAGGATACTTAAATGATCGCCCCAGCCATACATCATAATATTGAAATTCAGCAGGATACAGCGGTATCTGAACGTCGGTACTGTCAATCTTTCGCTTGTTTTGCAGCAGGGTTGTATGCCCAACATCCACGGCACCGGCGTATTTGGTTTCATTGGTTAAAAACCGCCGGTAAAATCGGACAGATTGATCTTTAATGTCTCTTTCAAAAATAAAGCTGGCCTGCCCGGTGATGAAGGTTTTACCAATATAAGGCACCGTATAAATGGTCCTGAACTGAAATTTCCGGATCGAATCTTTGGCATCCCAGCGCACTGCCGTCAGCTGAGAATGGGTGGTACCACGAACATTGATATCTTCCACCTTGGCGCTCAGCTTGTTGAAAGAGCTGAAACTTCCACCCACCACAATCGACCAGGCGTCCTGCACGAGTACGACCACGTCGGCCATCCAGGTCACGTCTTTGCGGGGAATTACAATAATCCTCGCATCGGTGATGGTTTTGTTGGATCGCAAGAGCCGCTCATTATCTTTCAGCACCCGCGCCTCGATGTCGTCGCCTTCGGAAAAAAGCAGGAAAGATTTTCGGATAATGCCCTCCCGCGTGTTGGTATGGAGGTTTTTACTAAGAAATCGTTGGAGCCGGTTGCCGGTCCGGGTGGTATCGTATACCGATTCACCGAGAATGTCGAGCTGGCGGATGTAGATCTTGCGGATCACCATGCCCTCGTAGGGCGTAAAAGGATTGGTCTCAATCGCCTTCACCTCCGAAACTTTTCCCTGGTTATACACATCCCTGAAAAACAGGCGGTAAACTGCCCGGGAGAATTTGGTTTTCGACATCCGGGCTTTCAGGTTGGTGTACCGGATACTGTCGCGCCTGTATGCGATCTTACTGTCGGGATTTTGAGCCGAAGCAAAACCGGAAACCAACATCAGCAACAGTAAATATTTACACATCGGGCCATCCAAATTCCAAACCAAGAAACTTAACGTAAACGGAGTAGTATCAGATATAGCCTAGTTTCCGGCTTGCAGGATCGCCTGGACTGTTTTTTCGCGCGCACTCGGCGGCGAAGCATTTTTCATGGCAAATTTTCCATTGGGCCTGATCAGCGCAAAAGTACCGGTATCCAGCGGATTAAGCCTGAAAAGCATGTCCATCACCTGGTCATTGTTCAAAAATAAGTGGGTTCCTTTCAGCTTGTGCCGCACAATGTACTGCCGGAGCAGCTGCTCGGAAGTATTATTTTCTTCATCGGCCAGGTGCACGTACAGAAAAACCACGTCTTCGGGCAGGCTGGCCTGCAAGGCGGGAATAAAATCCAGCTCTTCCCGACTTTTCGGATCTTCAATGTTCCATTTGGCGAGGTACACCGTTTTCCCTTTGTATGTATCCAAAACACGGTTAAACCACGAAGTGCCACGGTCGTTCGATGCTGCCAGCCAGTAACCCGGCAATGCTTCCGCGGGATCGGTGCGGACGTCTTTGAAATTAATGATCTTCCGGATATCCGCGCTGTCACGAACTTCCAGCGCCACAATTTCGTCCAGTGATTGCCGGAATTGCGGCAGGCCAGTCCGGGATTGAATGTATTTATTGAGGACCAACTGCTGCGGGTAAGTAAACTTGTACATGTTTTTTGCCAGGTACCGCACTTTCAAAAATTCGGTAGCCGTGCTGTCGAATACTTCGCCATAGATCCGGTTTTCCCGCTCAAAATTGAAGAGCAGGTTGAGCACCATTTCATTTTTTGCAAAAAGCTTATTCATGAAATCCAGCTCCCCTTTTTCGGTCAGGCCATTGGCAGTAATGTTATCAAGATGCTGGCGCTCGTCGGGCGTAAGATTGACGGCATTATTTCGGATTAATGTCGACATAAGCCTTACTGGCAGGGAATTAACCCGGGCGGGATTAGATATCTTACGGTTACCAACAATGATGTCGGCATAGTTACCGAAGCGGTTGGCCCAGATCACGCGCTGGCCGGTGAGCGGCGGGTTTTTTAGTTTTTCCAGACTATCCAGCAAATCTTTTGGAACAACATAATCCGTACCCATGGCATGCTCATACATCAGCTGCAAGCCTTCCTCATCCGTGATGGATTTCACCCATTGAAATAAAACCGGCGATAGCATGGCGTTTTGGGAAATGTTCTGCAAGGCCGAGAGCCGCAATTGTTCCCGTGATTTCACCAGCGACTTCGCCTCAGGCGTGCCTCTTTGCCAGAAACTTTTAAAAAAATTAGGGCCGAGCAGGTCTTTGGAGTTAGATATCAGGGAAGAAGCAACGGCTTTGTTCGATTCGGCGATTTTATTTTCCGCATCTACATATAATGGATACTGGTTATTGGCATCTGCATTGACCCCGGCAAAAAAGAAAAGCTTCTTGGCCTTGCCGATAGAGTCACCATTAAACGTGATTTCCACAGTGCCAGGTGATCCAAGAAAAGTCGCAAATGCCCTGCCGCCGTAATCGAGGTAAATTTCTTCCTGCGAAAAAAGCATCGGCAAGGATAGGCGAAAACTGCCATCCGGTTCGAGCGGCGCCTGTTTACTCAGCTCCGATTGCGGTTGGAGAATGTTGTTGCGTGAGAAATTTATAAAGGAAGCTTGTCTGTAAAGCCTTCCGCTAAGATTTTGGATCCGGCCTTTAATGATCAAAGAGTCGGTCTCAGCGTATGAAGTAGCAAGTATTCCCGATAAAAGGATGGTCAAAATGATGAAGCGCATGCACCTGGCTATTAAAAAATGATAACGAAAAATAACGAGCCTTTTTCACGCTACCAAATTTGTCCTGCTTATTTCCGTGCAGGTGCAATTTTACCAAATCAAATGCTTAAATCCTGTCGGCGTCGGTGCTGAGCGGGGCAGAGTTACCATCCTCATAACGAACATAAATGCCGTGATACCGGTCCTGGACAACGAAATCTCTGCGCAAAGGATGTCCGTCCCAGTCCTCGGGCAGTAAAATGCGGCGGAGGTCGGGGTGGCCTTCAAAATGGATGCCCATGAGGTCAAATGCCTCACGCTCGTGCCAGTCGGCTGTGCGCCAGATGTGTGATACCGTAGGAGCGACAGGCAGGGGAGCACCCTCCGGATTTCTTGGGAAAATAGTTTTTAATGTCAGGTCAACCTGGTAGGGGATGGAAGTCAGGTTGTAGATCAGCTCCATCGTCGCAGCTGCCGGGCCGTTGTCAATGGAAGTGATGCAGGCGAGGTGGTCAAAATAAAGCCTTTCATCTTCATATAAGAACTGGCAAATCACAGCAACTTGCTGCACCGGGACCACCAGCGCAGGCTGCGGATTTTTCGTATCTGTTTCAATCGCCAGATCGGGAAATTGGGGAACGACCAGCTCTGTGATCTCCTGAAAATTCATAAATTCTTGAAGATTATACTGTTACAGTCTGATCCGCTTCTTTTTCCACATCTACTGTCTGTTTAACGCTTGTCTGCCCGGCTTCCATCTCAAGAAAAAGTGCAGGTGCCGGAATGTTCTTATTCCTGATCTTTTCCTGCAATTTCATAAACCCACCGATCAAAGCTTCTGGTCGTGGCGGGCATCCCGGAACATATACATCTACGGGAATAATCCGGTCCACGCCTTTTACCACGTGATAACCGTGTTCCCAGTAAGGTCCGCCGCAGTTAGAGCAGCTGCCCATCGAGATCACATATCTTGGTTCCGGCATTTGTTCGTAAAGTCTCCTGATCCGGTCGGCCATTTTAAATGTTACCGTACCGGCCACAATCATCACATCCGACTGCCGCGGGGAAGGCCGTGGCATAATGCCGAAACGTTCCAGGTCATAATTGGAAGCGTAAGTAGCCATCATCTCAATAGCGCAGCATGCCAGACCGAAGCCCATCGGCCATAAAGAGGATAACCTCGCCCAGTTCATCAGGTCTTCCGCGTTGGTCAGGATAATACCACCATCACCGGTCTTTGCTCGTTCACTCATGGATTTTTTCGGGAAGAAAACATTGGTACAGATATTGCCTGCAATAGCTGCGCCTATTGCTGCAAAAATAACCATAATTGGCAAGAAAGCGTTTCAGCACACCATTACAAACCAATTTCATTAACAGTTACTTTATGAAAAATAAGCTACTTCTCAGCCTCGCATTCCTTTTATTGACATTTGGATTTGCCCAGGCACAAGCCGATAGCACGGTCAGGATTTTTAAAAGCGGCATGGGGCTCTACGCAGAATTTGGGTTGCTGCCCAACAACAAAGTGATCCGGGAGCAACTTTCGAGATTGCAGATCAAACCTTTTACTTCTTTTATGGGCTCGCTCGTGCTGGCCCGTCGCACGGAATCGGAAAAATGGTTTTCGGAAGGAAGACTGATCCTGATGAACAGTACCAACTATACCACGGATAAGGACGAGAAAAAAGCCTATCTCAATGGTATAGGCATCGGTACCGACGGCGGGCCAAAGCTGGTCAACAGCGACCGGTGGAATGTTACAATTCCCATCGGTGTCGATTTGATGCTGTACCGGCTCAACATTAAAAGCAATGGAACGGCCACGATGGCGCAGGTAGTGAGCAATCCGTCGGCGTTTCAGGCGGTGCGGTTATATACCGGGAATGTCAACCTGCACGGAGGTATCGGGGTGGATTACAAAATGAATTTTATGCCAAAATTCAATGAAAAAGTTTACCTGAGCGCCAAAGCTACCTACCACCAGCCTTTGCTGGGAAAAAGAAAATGGAAGGGAGAAAATGTGACTGTCAGCGATTTGGGCAACCTGAAAGTAAACCAGGTTTATGTGCAGATCGGGCTGGTATTTTTTCCAAAAGCGGGAATGAAAAAATGGGGAGGGATGCATTGATCCCTCGCGCTACTTTTTCTGATAGCGCTCGTTCACTTTTTTATATAAATCGGCAGGTACCGGAGATTTGATTTCCGGTATTTGTGGTTTTGGGATTACCCAGTCAAGGTAACCTTTTGCCCAGGCGTAGGCCAGGCCAAAAATAAGGATCCCGATAAAAACGGTCATCTCTGCCATCGCAAACCAGCCCCACTGACCATTGGTTTGTTCGATTAGTTCTTCATTCCCAAAGACAATCGCCCAGGGAAACAAAAACAGCAGCTCCACCTCAAACAGCACAAATACCAGTGCTACAACGTAAAAGCGTACATTAAACTGAATGTTGGCATTCCCCAGCGGATCTTCACCGGACTCGTAAGTGGTGAGTTTCTCTTCATTCGGGTTGTCGGGACGCAGGAATTTTGCAACCGTTAACACCACGCCAAGTAATACCAGGCCGGCAATAACGAAAAGCAGAATGTACCCGAAGTCTGAGAGCATTGGTTGACTTGTTTCCTGCAAAACTAAGGATTAAGTCTGTTGAAATGCCTTAAAGAGTCGGAAAATCACGTGGACAATTCAGATTCGATTTGGCGTATTGAAGCTATAAGATAAAAATCAGATACTAAGAAGAATGGTGCGAATGCTCAGCCCGATCACCAGCACACCGACGATCAGCATTAAAGGCTTGCGTTTGATCTTCCCAACTAGCATCGCGCCAAAAGGAGCCGCAATCACACCGCCGACAATCAGTCCTAAAACCACCTGCCAGTTGCTGATACCATTAAAAAGCATGAAAGTAATCCCGCTCGAAAACGCCACGGCAAATTCGGCAGCATTCACCGAGCCGATGGTATACCTCGGGTCGCGGCCCTGACCGAGTAGCGTAGAAGTTACAATTGGCCCCCAGCCACCGCCACCGATCGAATCCAGAAATCCGCCCGCAGTGGCCAGCACGCTGATATTTTTCGTCTTGTTTTTCGTAATGTTTTTATGAAGCGCCTTGCGGATGATGATCACGCCGAGGATCAGCATGTAAAATGCGATAAAAGGTTTTATGAAATTCCCGTCGATCACGTCAGAGAGCAGGTATGCACCGACAATCGCGCCAATTACGCCGGGTATCAGCAGGCTTTTGAAGAGTTTTTTATTGATATTTTTAAACCGGAAATGTGAGATTGCAGAGGCGCCAGTGGTAAACATTTCGGCAAAATGGACACTCGCACTGCTGACGGCCGGAGTCACACCTAGCGACAGCAAAAAAGAATTCGACGTGACGCCATAAGCCATCCCCAAAGCACCGTCAACGAGCTGAGCGCCTAAGCCTACCAAAAGATACAGGAAAAAATCGCCTGTCAAAAAGCTGGTAACATCCTCACTATGAATTGCAATAGTACCATTTAAAATAAATATCCCCAGCAGCAAAACGATTGCAGCAGGAATAGCATACCAAAATGGCGACGCGGGCAATTTGAGGGAAAGGACCTTAGCAAGCATTGTTTCCGGTTTTAAATCACGAAGGTGACAAAACTACGAAAACTATTTAATCTACGTAATTAATAGATTATTAAAATTTGACCAACAAAATCGATTCCTACCAATTCTGCCCCCAAAAACTTTGCCCCTCAAAACCGCTTTCCACCAATAATGTCGCAGCTCGCAAACTTCGTTTTCCAGTATTGCAATAAAAAATAACCGTCTTACCAGCAGCGAAAGAATGCAAATGATCCGGAATCTCTGAAAGTGGGATGTTAACACCACCAAAACCATCAGCTTCAAATTCGTGCGGCTCGCGGACGTCGATGAGCTCGACTTTTTCGGGGTGGGCTTGTTGGAGGGATTCAAATGCTTCCCAGGAAATTTCGGATACCGATGGTTTTGGAGTTGGTTCTGGCTCTTGCACTTGAAAATTCGCAGCTGCTCCTGCATTTACAGATCTTGAAAACTGAAAAATCGAAGTTGTATTAGTCAGTGCATTGATCACTAATAATTTTCCCGAAAGTGGCTCGCCGATGCCGGTGATGACTTTAATTGCCTCGTTGGCCATGTAGGTTCCGATCATGCCGGGTAGAATTCCGATTACACCGGCTTCGGCGCAGTTATCTTCTTCGCTGAAATCCGGGAAAAGGCAGCGGTAAGTCGGGCCGTTTTGAAAGTTAAATACGGATACCTGGCCTTCGAACCTCAAAATTGAGCCGAAAACAAAAGGCTTGCCGAGCTTTATACAAAAATCATTGACGAGGTAGCGGGTGATAAAATTATCGGAGCCGTCGATGATCAGGTCGTAATTTTTCAGGATTGTTTCTGCATTTTCTTCTGATAACCTGACGGGGTAGGGAGTGATTTTTACGAAAGGATTTAATGCTGAAAGTTTTTCCGCGGCGGTAAGTGCCTTATTCTGACCAATATCTCCGGAAGTATAAAGAATTTGCCGGTGCAGATTGGTGATATCAACGAGGTCATCGTCTACGATCCCAATCGCGCCCACGCCGGCCGCCGCAAGATATTGCAAAACCGGACATCCCAGGCCACCCGCGCCGACTACCAGCACCTTGGCGGCCTTCAACTTTTCCTGACCCGACAAACCCATTTCCGGAAGAAGAATTTGCCTGCTATATCGTTTTCGCTCCTGCTTTTCCAGCATGGTGATTTTGGTTATCCTGACGAATCTATTAAATTATCGGGTAACTTTAACCCTGTTTATTAACCTGACAACGCCTGCATTACTTTGATGGATCTTATTATCAGAAGCGCCGCTCCCAAGGATCTGCCTTCTCTGCTCGACATTATCAATCATGCCATTCTGAATACCACCGCCATTTACGATTACGAACCCCGAACATTGGAGCAGCAGCAAGCCTGGCTGACCCAAATGTTCAACGATGGTATGCCTGTGATCGTTGCAGAGTTGGAAGGCGTTGTGATCGGTTATGGGTCGTACAACATTTTCCGCCCCAAAATCGGTTATAAATTCAGCGTCGAACATTCCATTTATCTCGACGAAAAATCGCGCGGGATGGGCGTGGGCGGGAAGCTGCTGGGAAGTTTGATCCAGCGTGCCAAGGAATCAGGCATCCACACCATGATTGGTGGAATCGATGCCGCCAACCGTGGCAGCATCGAGTTTCACAAAAAATACGGCTTTGTTGAAAAAGGCTACCTCAAAGAAGTAGGCTTCAAATTCGACCAGTGGCTTGATCTGGTTTTCATGCAGTTGCTTCTGGAAGAAGATTGAGGCGGGCCTAATGCGCCCGCCCGGTTTCCACATAAGTTTCCTCATCGCCCGTCGGCTTGCTTTGCCACCACGAGGCGAGGATTGATCCGGTAATGTTCATCAGCGGGCCGAAGATGGCGGGGGCCAGGCCCACAGTAGCCATTTTTCCCATTTCTTTGGCGATACCCGAAGCCAGGCCGCCATTTTGCATCCCTACTTCGATAGCGATCGTGCGGCAATCGCGCTCGCTCATTTTGAATAACCGTCCCGACCAGTAGCCGAGGGTATACCCCGATAAATTGTGGATCAAAACCAGCAGCAGCAATGTTGGGCCGATCGTCAGCAGGCTGTCGCGGCCGGCGGCGGTGATGATAACAATAATGAATGCAATCCCGCCCATTGAAATCAGCGGCATCGCAGCGTCGAGCCACTTCACTTTTCCGCTGAATAACTTATTGAAAACGAGCCCCGCGCCGATTGGAATAATTACCATTTTGACAATGTCCCACATCATGTGCAGCGTGTCGATTTTCACAAATGCACCAGCCAGGAAGCTCATTAATATCGGAGTTACCAGCGGCGCAAGCATGGTCGAAATGGCGGTGATCGTAATCGAAAGTGCCAGGTTTGCTTTGGCCAAATAAGAAATTACATTCGACGCCATACCATTGGGCGAGCAGCCGATCAGGATAATTCCGGCGGCTATTTCAGGTGGAAACCCACTCAGGTTAGCCAGTGTAAACCCAATGCTCGGCATGATGATAAAGTGGCTGAAAACGCCGATCAGCACACCTTTGGGCATTTTTACAACCCCCACAAAATCCCCGAAACTCATGGACGTGCCCATACCAAACATGATGATCTGGATCAGCGGCGTGATCAATGTCGACAATTTGAATTCGCCGACGGTCAGGAAATATTGAGGATAGTACAATGCGGTGGTCACTGCCGCAAAAATGACGGTGGTGTAGGTAAAACCTTTCAGTTTATCATAACCTCTGAAACTCACCGCCAGCGCTAAAAAGAAGCCGATAAAAAACGGCCCCGCCGCCGGCAAATTTCCACTCAATGCAAAGAAAAGTGCAGCGAGCAGGCACAATGCTGCCACGCCGGAAAGTATCTTGTAAATGTTCATAATCAATTGATTTACAAGATTACCAGGTACGTTTTTTCATATATTCATCCAGGTCCGCACGCTTCATCGGGATCTCGTTCGGATTTTTATCGAGCCATTTCAGGAAGTCGCTTTTCAATGTATCCGACCACTGGCTATCGATCTGGCCCGGTGTGTATTTGCCTTCTTTCAGCATTTGAATCCCGAATTTGTCACGCAATGCAATGAACTCGGCCGTCACTACCACTTTCTCTACCAAATGTGCCGGCACGAAAATGACGCCCTCTTTTTTAGCCAAAACCAAATCACCCGGCAGCACCACGGCACGTCCGATACGTATCGGAACATTTAAACCGGTTACTACTTCATCTTTCAGATAAGAAGGATCAAAGTCGCGGACGAATGCATTGAAACCCTCGATTTTAGACAAACCTTCCAGGTCACGCACAGAGGCGTCGAAAACCACACCATTTCCTGATTTGGCATAAATAGAATTCGCGAGATTATCACCGATCAATGTTCCTTCGGCGATTTTCCCAAAACCATCGGCCACGTACACGTCGCCTTTTGTGAGCATATCGATCGGCCAGGAGTTGGTATTTCCGATGCGGCCATTTCTGGCGCCGCGGTCTTTAATGTTCTTTTCAATGTCGGGGCGGGAAGGCATAAACTGCGCGGTGAGCGCGCGGCCGGCGATCACCACATCGCTGTGTACCATTTTCCAGTTTCCTTCAAACTGAGAATTATAACCTTCGTTTTTCATCACTACCCACGCCTCTTCAATGTTGATTTCCTTGGCGCGGCGCACCAGGTCGTCCGGAATTTTGGGGCGGCCGTCCGGAAATCTTTCGCCTTTCCACTCGGAGGTCAGAAAAGTTAGTTCTTCTTTGGAGATGGTTTGCGCACTGGCCGAGTGAAATCCGGTCAGAAGCGTTGCGGAAATAATGAGGGCATTCAGGAATTTTATTTTCATAAAAACAAAAATGATTAGCGGTCAGGATATGGGTGGATATGAAAAATTCGGGGTTTTATAGTGTTAAGACAAAAAAAGAGGGTTAATTCCTCACCCGGTGCAGGATTTTTTTTCAGGCCCAAAAATAAGATACGGATTGCAGGTTTGACGCCGCAATCCGTACCTGAACTGAGATTTTAAAAATTACTTATCCCACCAAACCATGCTCGAAAGCGTGTTGGTGCCGCCCTGGCGGGTCCGGGCCTCGTAAAAATTGTCACGATTATACTGCTCTTCCGAGTCTGGGATCACAAAACGCGTCGGGATTTTTCCGCCTGTCAGGTTGCCCGGATAGTTCGTCGGGGTCAGTTGTGGATAGCCTGTGCGACGCCAGTTGGAGAAGATCTCATATTCGTCTTCAAAAATAAGACTTACCCATTTTTGGGTACCGATCTGCTCCATTTTGTCAGCCAATGTACCCGCCGTTTTGAATGGGTTCGCTTTCAGATAAGCTGCGATTTTCGCGTCGGAAATCGATCCTGCACTACCGAACAAAGCCCACTGTTTCATCGCTGAGGTTACCGCGGTATTGTATTCCGCTTCCGCCGTCGTGGCAGTATACCAGCCTCTCAGGTTGGCTTCTGCCAATAAAAGATGCGTTTCAGCCGTCGTGAAAACCAGCAGCGGTGCGCTGTATTTCAGGATCGTAGCAGGATTTGGCTCCGAATACGTATTGAAATCGGCCGGCAAACTGTTGAATGCTGCATTCTGCATCCCTTTTTGCAAAGCCGTCGTCGTGTCAGCGGTGAAAGATTTGCCGTCCGCAGAAGGTATCCACACAATCGAAATCACATTCAGACGTGGATCTTTGGTTGTTTTCAGATAGTCGATCAATGTTTTGGCAAACTTACCGCCTTCCACATTGTCGCCGCCCGGGTTCACATAGTCCGTTCCCATCAAGCCCGCAGCAATGAAGTTACGGCTGGCTGTGATCGATCCGTCCACGTAAGCGATGGTTGCTATGTCAGAATCATTCAGGATTACGCCGCCAGCGATCGCTTTCTTCACCCAGGTTTCAGCCGAAGCAGGATCCACCTCCGTCAAACGCATACCCAAACGCATCATCAGCGAGTAACCGAATTTTTTCCATTTCGTCACATCACCGCCGTACATCAGGTCCGAGTTACCGAATGTGGCCTTGGTCGCATCAAAAGCTGCAATCGACTCGTCGATCTCTTTCAGCATATCCGCGTAGATCGACTGCTGGGTATCGTATTTTGGCGTAAAGTTCTTTTCACTGTAAGCCTTGCCTGCTTCTGAGTAAGGAATGTCACCGTAAAGGTCTGTCAGGCGGTGATACATATAAGCTTTCCAGATACGTGCCGCCGACAGCTTGTTCACGTCAGCCGGATTGGTACTTACCGCTTCAATGATCTGCTCCATATCGATTGCCGCGCCCTGGGTAGCAGGATCGGTGCCTCCGTACAGGTTCCAGCTTGCATTGGAATAGCTGTAATTGAAATATTTATCACCCGCCGCAGGTACCTCTTTATAAGTGGCAAAATGCTGCATCGAACCACCGATGGTCAGGTAAGCTGCGCCGGTGTAATTGTTGCTCACGGTGGCCAGCTGGGCCCTGGTGAAAAGAAAACCAGGCACAACTTCCACGGAAGCATTCGGGTTCACATTCATTTCCTCGAAGCCATTGTCGCAGGAGGCTATGAAGAAGGCCATCGGGGCCAGGCATAATAGCTTTAAGTATTTTTTCATCTTCACTGGATAGTTAATGATTAGAATTTCACTGACAGGTTCACACCAATGTTCCGGGTACGGGGCACACCGAACGCTTCCAGACCTTGTGCGTTACCGTTGGTGTAGCTCGACTCAGGATCGAAATAGTTGTTTCTCTTGTCTTTGTAAAGCAAAAGCAGGTTACGTCCCACCAGCGAAAGCGATGCCGATTGCAGCTTGGTACCCAGGATCGACATTTTGTTGACAGGCAGGTTATAGCTCAGGATCACCTGGCGCAGCTTCACGAAATCGTTGTTGAATGTGAAAATGCCTGTGTAGTTTTTGTCATTGTCATAGTAGGTATCAACATCTTTCTGTGCCCAGGTTTTGGTAAAAGGAGCACCCTCAGGCGTCACACCCGTCACAGTTACGCCGGTTTCACGACCAGGCAATGTTTCTTTTGGCAAACCAAAACGATACGCGTACTGGTACATGTTGGAATACACCACGCTTCCGAACTTACCATCCACGAGAATGTTCAGCGAGAAGTTTTTGTATTTAAAATTGTTGGTGATACCCATCGTCCATGGAGGTGTACCATTACCCAGTTTTTCGAGGTTACCGCGCACTGCATAGCCGCTGGAAGTATTGAAAACAGTGTTTCCGCTGGCATCTTTCAGTTTGTTATAACCCCAAACCTCACCATAAGTACCGCCTACCACGTTGTTGATCAAACCACCACCTACACCGGTTCCCACGCTCAAAGAAGGCAGGTTATCCGCCAGCTTGATGATCTTGCTTTTGTTGTAAGCCATGTTGTAGCTGATATCCCAGGTAAAATTGTTTTCCTTGATCGCCACGCCAGTCAGCAAAAGTTCAACACCCTTGTTGCTCAGCTCACCCACGTTCAGCAAGGCAGCTGTGTAACCCGATGAAACCGCAATGTTGCTTTGTACGATATCATTGGTTGTCTTCCGGTTGTACAAAGTCAGGTCAATACCCAGGCGGCTTTGCATGAATTTCGCTTCGATACCTCCTTCGTAAGTGGTAGAAGTAAGCGGTTTCAAATCCGTGTTAGGCATGATTGATGACGAAAGCTGCTGCACCGGGCGACCATTGTGACCACCCACGGCCATCGCATAGCTTTGGTAGATTTGGTAAGGCACTACGTTGGCACCACCCACCTGCGCCCAGGAAGCGCGGACTTTTGCAAAACTTACAGAAGAAGGCAGTCTGAATGCTTCGGAAAGAATGAAAGAACCACCCACAGCAGGATAGAAAATGCTGTTGCTCTTGCTGTTCAACACCGAAAACCAATCCTGGCGACCAGAAACAGTCAGGTAAGCAAATCCCTTGTAACCCAAATCCAGCGAACCGAACAGCGAGTTGATGCCGCTCTTATTATAAGTAGGTACAACCGCCGAGGTAGCGAGGTTGGTAAAGCTGTAAAAACCCGGAATCGTAAATTCCGCTCCGTTGAATGCAGTCTGGTCGTAAACGCTGCGCTGCATGTTACCACCTGCCAGTGCTGAAAGGTTGAAGTTATCCGAGAAATCTTTCGAGTAGTTCAATGTGAGCATTCCGTTGGTTTCCGAAGAAGTTACCTTCTTGGCTTCGTAGGTGCCCAGCGGCTGATACGCATTGCTGGTCGGTACGATAAATTCATAGTTGAAGTTGTAGTAATCCTGGCTCACGCTTCCTTTGACAAAGAAGTTTTCCAGAATGTCGTATTTAATGTTAGCCTGGCCCAGGAAGCGGTTTTTACGGTCCTCGTTTTTGAATTTATTAATTACAAAATAAGGGTTCGGCGCAGCGGGTACCGGGTTCCATTCTACTTCTTTTCCGGTGGTTGCATCGTATCCCGGCGAGAGGCTTCTGATATCTACTGTATTGGCGATCAGGTAAGTAGCCCAGTGTGGGTTGTAATCTGCATAACCTACTTTCGGACGGTTGTGGCCGTTTTCAATGTTGTATTGGACCACCGTTTCAATGCTCAGCTTTTTACCCAGCTGCGCATTTAGGTTCAGGTTGGCGATCCTTCTGTTGAAGGAAGAATTAGGCACAATGCTATTTGAGCTCGTATTGTTCAAACCAAAACGAAAATTGATCACCTCGGTACCGCCGGTAAATGAAAGTGAGTTGACGTAGTTGGTACCAGTCCGGTAAAAGTTTTTCAGATTGTCTTTCTGAGGAGAATAGGGACGCATCTGACCATCAAACTGGATCACCTGCGAGCCGTCCATTCTGGCTCCGTAAGACAAACGTCCTGAGCTTTTCGCTTCCGTCTGGGTAGTTGGTTTCACCCCATCCACACCTTGTCCGAATTCATATTGCCAGTCGGGAATGATAGAAAGGTTATCGACCGAGAAGTTACCATTGTACTCCACACCAATACCCTTTTGCGCGCGTCCTTTTTTGGTCGTGATCAAAATCACACCGTTTGAGGCACGTGCACCATAAAGCGCCGCAGCCGGGCCGCCTTTCAAAACAGAGATCGATTCAATGTCATCCGGGTTGATACCACCGATACCGTCACCGCGGTCGGTGTTGTTACCGTTACCGTCCGAAGCATTGCCGCCACCCGGTACGCTATTATCCATCGGCATACCATTAATTACATACAAAGGCTGGTTGTTACCACCCAAAGATCCATTTCCCCGGATAATGATACGGCTCGATCCGCCAGGTCCGGTAGACATACCGGTCGCATTCACACCGGCGATTTTACCCGTCAATGCATTCGCCACGTTGTTTTCGCGCGCTTGTGTAAACTCGCTCCCTTTTACTTCCGTCACGGCATAGGCTAGTGCTTTTTTCTCTTTGGAAATACCCAAAGCCGTTACAACTACCTCATTCAAAGCTTTCGCTTCCGGTGCCAGCTGCACGCTTAGATCGGTTTGATTTCCTACTGTAATTTCCTGAGAAGTATAGCCTACAAAGCTGAAAACCAATACGGTAGTAGCTACTTCCGCATCCGGGATGTCCAGTGTATATTTTCCATCCGTATCAGTGGAAGTCCCACGCTGGGTACCTTTTGCAAGTACACTCACGCCAGGCAAACCTGCGCCGGTTTCGTCAGTTACTTTTCCGGTAACATTACGTTTCGGGGCTACTTTGCTGGCCGGGGCATCTTCCTGCACAGGTGCCTGCTCGCGGCGGAGGATAATGCGGTCCTGCACCACTTCGTAAGTCACTTTATAAGGAGTCAGGATTTTATTCAAAACCTCCGAGAGCGCCTCTTCCTGGAATTTGTAGGTTGATTTCTGATTACTGAAAATCTGCGGGTTGTACATGAATTTTACTTTCGCAGCACTTTCAATTTTCTCCAAAGCCTTGTCGATATCAGCATTGGAAATCCGCAATGTCACTTTTTGTTCTAAAACTCTTTGTCCGCGCACGTCTTTGGCATACACGATGGTGCCGAGGGCGAGGGAGAGCAGGGCTTGATACAGCGTAATGCGCATGATTTTCTGTAAAGCATGGTGAAATTGTACTGGTTTTGACATAATTTTGATTTTGTCGGTTTTAAATCTGGCATAAAGAAATCCCTTGGCGCCCAGTGCGCCACGTTGCGAAACAAACTTGGGGGAGATTAATCGGGTCGGTGATGTTGCAGCATCATCGACTTTTTCACTTCAGGTATTCAGTAATCGTATATCATCATAGGCGTCAGCGGAACATTATTTATGTTTTGGAGAAAGGATTTCGTTTCAAAAGCAACCTTTGCTGCTCACAATGATGCTGGCATCCATCTGCTCGTACTCAGCACCAATCGTGCGGCAGATCAGGTTTATTTTTTCAAAAAGCGGTTCGTCAGACAGTGACGCCGTCAGGTAGCAATTCTGCATTACCTCGGCATCAAAAATGATCTTTACGCCATAGGACTTTTCAAGCGTCTCAAAAACTTCTGTGATCGGCGTGCCCTTAAAGTCGAAAGACTGACGCTGGATGGGCAGTTCGAGCAATTTTGGATCGGGTACCAAGCTGCGGGTGAGCCGGAGCTCGCCGGCCACGTAGGTAATCTGCTGGTTTGGCGTGAGCACCATGCCCGCCAGCTTGTCGTCGGCATGCTGCGTTTCCAGCGCTTCTTTGGTCATCGGGAACACCGAAACCTTTCCGGTTTTCACCACCACCTTCACCTCGCGCTCCTCGTCAAAGGCACTTACTTTAAAGCTGGTACCCAAAACTTTCGTCGCCAAAGTCCTTGCGTATACATAGAAGGGTTTGTCAGGATTTTTGGCCACTTCGAAGAATGCCTCACCATTTAAAAACACCTCGCGTTTGCCGCTTTCAAATTTTTTAGGATAGGTAATGCGGCTTGCAGGCTGTAATAAAACCGAGCTGCCATCTTCCAGAATGATCAGTTTTGCCTTGTCCGACGTGTTTTTTTCTTCCACCAGCGGCTCATTGATCTGGCTCAAAATCGCCTTATACTGGTCCGACTGCTGCTGCGAAGTAGTTTGCTTGTTAAACCACCAACCCGCAAAGATCAGCAGCAAAACCGAAGCCGCCATGTGGTACCAATTTGGTTTAAACCACATCCAGATCGACGATTTCTGCGCTTTTTTCTCACCGATGGCATGCGAAAGCCGGTAAATTTCATTGGCCACTTCCTCATCCGAAATCTGGTCGAAACCCTCCTCGGTCACCGCCAGAAAATCCTTCGCTTTGTTGACTACATCGGTTTTATCCGGATTCAATTCTAGCCATTCGAGCCATAATGCTTCCTGCACCGGATCATTAAATAAGATCCATTTCCTGAAAGAAGTATCAGCAGCGAGCTCCTCCGGAAGAAAATTGCGGTAATTCGGCATATCTGGCAAATAAAAGAAGGCTAATTTTTATAAGGATGCACATTGATTGCGGCAATACTCTTTTTCCGAAAATATTTTTTCGAAATTTTTTTCCAGCCCCGCGCCACCTTCGCCGATGGTTAACCCATAACTGCCGATGGTTCAACGGATTCTTCCTGAACCAAACTATTCCGTTGGTTTGGGGACGTAAAATTTCCCAGGCTATCAAGAATTACTAAAACCGTAAAGAAGTAAATGTTCACCTCCATCAGAAGACTCGTCACACTGGTCCTATTCAGCCACCAGCTGCATCTACTTGAAATTGAAATGGTTTTCCTGAAAACCTGGAAACTGGCCCTGGTCATCATCATGGCATTACTGCTGCACAGTTGCTCCCTTCAACTGGAACGCACGACAACGGTTTACGGGACGATTACGGATGAAAATGGGCAGCCGGTGGATAGTATCATGGTATTAGTTCAGGGTGCGAGATTCCTAAAACACGAGCCGCTTTTCACTTTATACGACACATTTCATGAAGCATTTAGTTCTGGAAGCGAAAGGAGAGGACCAGCAAGTGAATGTGCAGAATTTGCCAGCTGGCATCTATATGTTAAAAGTCAGCCTGGAAAACGGCACCGAGCAAAGCCGGACTTTCGTGAAACGGTGATTTAAGGTATTTTTTAGTTAGAAACAAAATTATTAAAACATGTATTTCACATTACAAATATCGCAGGGTGACGAGTCTTTAATTGGTACATTTCCGGAAATTGCTGAGGTGGTAACTCAGGGAACGACAGTTGAAGAAGTGATGATGAATTCACTTGACGCGCTCGATTTATTTTTGCAAAACTTTTTGAAGTCCGAGCTAATGAAAAATCTCTCGGAAGACAATACACCTATCCACCCTACGATTTCTACTCGGACATTAGAGTTTTGCCTGGTGTTTACCAGCAGATACGATTTAATTTTAAATCAAAAACAACAGGATAATTGGTACGAAATATGGGTTGATGAAAGCCACACTAAGCCCTATATCCTGCTTCTGCAGCCTGTCAATAATTTATTTGAAATTACAGATCCTTCGCAAGAAAATAGAAAGGTTTTTGAAAGTTGTTCTTATGAAGAAGCACGAATATGGCTTTTGGAAGATGAATTTATTTGTTTTGGACGAAAGCAGACAAATGATTAATACTCTTGAGGAAAAATTGAGTATAACCAATTTTAGACGAAATTGAAAAAAGTCATGACAATCATGCTAATCCAATGCATCTGCGTCTTCAAAGACGTAATCCCCTTAAACAACAAATTCGCCACCGACTGCCGGTTGACCTGCATCAGATCTGCGATTTGTTCGTTGTCCATGCCTTCAAAATATTTCAGGAAGATGGCTTCTTTCTGGCGGCGGGGGAGTTCTTCCAGCGCCGATCTTACTTTTACCTGATTTTCTGTAAAAACTTCCCGTCTTTCGATTTCCGTTTCGATTGTCTGGTAGTCCGAGATTTGGTCTACATCGTCAATGTCCAGCAAAGCCTGGGACGCATTGTTCCGGCGAAATTCCTGCATCAGCTGGTTACGCAGCGCGCGGAGGAAATAAATGGTAACAAATTGAATGTTAATGCTCTCGCGCTTTTCCCAAATGTGGATCAGTAGCTCCTGAATAGAATCTTTGACAAATTCCCGATCCGAAGTAAACTGCGAAGCGTAGTTGAAAAGCGTGCGGTATTGCTTGTCGGCGAGCTGGCAAAATGCCAGACTGTCCCCTGCCTGCGACTGATGCCACAGGTCCAGCAGGACGATGTTCTCCTCAGCGATACGTTGTCTTTTGTTCAAATTTGGTACGGTAAGACAACAAAGTAAGGGTTTATCGCTGAATTTTAAAATATAAGAATGACTTAATTTTTTTATTTAAAATTATCTGCCGGAATAATCAGTTACTGCAAAATAATCATCGGAAAGGTGACAAAAACAAAGCCTTGCCTGTGATGAAACCGGCAAGGCTTTGAATAACAGATATTTGATACTAGATATAAGCGATGCAGTCAATTTCGATCAGCGAGTCGCCCGGAATGCCTTTTACGGCAACCGTCGTACGTACCGGTGGTTTTTTACCAAAACGACCTTTGTACACTTCGTTCATCGTCGCCCAGTCTTCGATTTTGTCAAGATAAACATTCACTTTCAATACTTTATCCATCGAAGAACCTGCTTTTTTCAATTCTTCTTCAATCGAATCCAACACAATTTTGGTATGCGATTTCACGTCTCCCGGAACGTGCGCGCCCTTTCCGGCGATAAAAACCATATTATTAAAAATGGTATGTCCAGCAAACAACGGGATATCCTGAATCATTTCCACGCTGCCACTTTCGTGTGATGCGGGTGCGGCAACTACCTCAGCAGGAGCGGCTGCGACTTTGGAAGCTGCACC
Source organism: Dyadobacter luticola (assembly GCF_005860805.1). Lineage (GTDB taxonomy): Bacteria > Bacteroidota > Bacteroidia > Cytophagales > Spirosomataceae > Dyadobacter > Dyadobacter luticola. The sequence goes on from NZ_VCEJ01000005.1 coordinate 951,940, forward strand.
GATACCGGCGATACCTGCCACGGAGGCGAACAGTTTTTTGATAATCGATCTTCTTTCGGATTTCATATTGGTTTAATTAAGATGGATATTAAATAGTCACTATGATTTTCTTTTTTTGCTCTTCTTCGCCATTTTTTCGTTGGCCGGAAGGGTGATTTTCCAGATACTTCCGCCTGCTTTGTTCCCGCCCTGCTTGCCGCCGTACTCGATTACGTACAAGGTATTTCCCACCAGTAATGCGTCTGTCGGCGACGTAAAGTTGTCGATCATTCGCGTGGTTTTCATTTTATAATTGTCCGACGCCTTGTCGTACGTCATTTCCAGGTGCAGCATATCCCTGCCTTCTCTCCGCAATCTGCTCGGGTTTGCCACGCCATTTCTCGGGCCGCCGGCGTACCGGATCACAAAACCATCGCCGGTCAGATCTTTGCCCAATTCATTATTGGTATCGAAGAAAAGTCCCAGCGGCGAAGCATGTGCATTGAATGTTCCCACTGCCACGCCAGTTGAATCTCCGTCGAAAACTTGGCCTGTTGCTTTGTCGCGATACTCGTTTGCATCAGGTCCCATATTCTGCACCGAGGGCGTGAATGTAACGCCTGCGGGCCGTTTTGGGAAATCCGGATCATTGTGAAAATATTTCATTAGCATCGCGAAAGCAAATTTGCTGAGGAAAGGATCCTTCTCGGGATCGGCCTGAAAGTCGGGATATTGCTGCGGGTTATCGATGCCGCCCATCACCCAGGGGAAACCGTAATGATGGCCTTGCCGCACCCAGAACATATCCTCAGGATGGTCATAATCGCCGGAATTGGAAACGGCAAACAAATTTCCTTTACCGTCAAAAGCCATATCATACGCATTTCGGATACCTTCGGCATAGAGATAACCGTCGGCTTTCAGCTTGGCGGTATCGGTCGTTAACAGCAAATCTTTTGAATTGATCGGAAACCGGAAAATATTAGAAGTCAATGCATTATCGCGTGCATTGGGATACTCGCCGCCATTGTCCTGCACTTCGCCGTGATCGGTCCTTGCGCCGGTGTTGACAAAAATATATTTTCCATCAGGACTGATTTCCAGCGCATTCCAGCCGTGGTCGAAGGTGGTTTTGTTCGCGCCGTATTCCTCGGTATTAAATACTACTGTCATCTCCGGCTTATCGGTCCCGTTTTTCAATTCATACCGCACCATCCGGCCTTTGTTGCCTTTGTTGTTATTCACACTCACATTACCCGCCAGAAAAAGCGTGTTACCATGAAATATCGCCCCCTGCAAGCGCGGGATGCCGTGGTCTTCCACAGAGAGGATTTTTTTGCTCGTTGGCTTTCCGTCCACCATTTCGATTTTGATCACATCACCAAAAAAAGTGGTGTAATACATATCGCCAGTGGCCGGATTCCGGATGATCCGCACCGCCTCAGGCTCTACTTTCATGTACTCCTCGATCACAATGTCATCGCGCAGCGCGACAGGCGTTTTCGTCACAACTTCCTGTCTCTGGGCCGTGACATGCATGGAAATCCCGAGCAGCAGCACGGAACATCCGGTTTTTAGTAAGCTTTTAAAATGTTGCATTTTTATAAAACAGGTTCAGGATTTACTCGGTTTTGCCCAGCTTGCGAACGTATGCCACGAGCTGCCAGCGCTGCTCATCGGTAAACACATCCTTAAACGCGGGCATGTTTCCCCGGCCGGTGGTTATTTTCCAGAACACCGAGCCATCACTTTGTGATTTGACCAATGTATCATGAAAATTGGCAGGTTTCTGGCCCAGCGCTCCGCCCGCGGCACCATCGCCGTAGCCGCCTTCACCATGGCAGGCGGCGCAGTATAGTGTAAAAAGCTCCTCGCCCTGCGCCAGCGTGAGGGGTTCTTCATGAAAAGGACTTTTGAGCGTATCGGCCCAGGCAGGTGCTTTCCAGGGGTCTTGTGTGGTAAAATGGTTTGTACTTTTAGATGAAAACCCTGCAAGGCCCGCACCGGAAATAATGAATGTAATCGCGGCTAGAACTGAATTGCTGCGCATTGAATGTTTCAGAAATGGTGAATGTATGGGAGTTGCCATTCTCCCTCCAACCTTTTAAAGGAATACTCAATTGCCGGAGAGTAATATCCACTTAAACAGGGTTGGAGGGAGAAAAGCTTTATTTCAAACTATCGAGAGCAGCCCGCGCCTTGGACACTTCCAGGACACTTACCGGACCGGCATTGTTACCGTAGCTGCTCCGGATGTGCGTCAGTACCTCGGAGATTTCTTCATCCTTTAAAAAACTGTGCTGGGGCATCACATTATTGTACGATTGTCCCTTTACATCGATCGGACCTTCCAGACCTTTCAACAAAACATTGATCAGTCGGGTCTTATCGCCAGTAACCCACTCGGAGCCACCCAGGGGTGGGAATCGTTGCGAGTCGCCCATACCATTGCGCTGGTGGCAGGCGCTGCAATACACGCCATACACTTTTCCACCCGCCACCGGCTCGTCTTTATCCAGGTTATCTTTTACAAAATCAGGCGTGCGAATGTGCGTCAGCGATTTTCTTTTTTCCTGCGAAGCGAGTGCTGCTTTGCCAAATTTCTTTTTATTACCCTTATAAGTCACTTTCCAGATTTTTCCTTTTTCTGTCTCCGCAATGTAAATCGAACCATCCGGTCCCATCGCGATGCCCATCGGCCGGTAAACCGCGTCGCTCACATTCACGATCGGATCTACGCCGGCAAAACCATCGGCAAAAATCTCGTAAGGCCCTGAGGGTTGTCCGCCTTTAAAAGGTACAAACCCAATAAAGTAGCTCGACTGCGGGTAAGGCGCGCGGTTGGTCGATCCGTGGAATGCGATGAATGAACCGTTTTTATAATGTTCGGGAAACTGGTTGCCCTGGTAAAAAAGCAGATCATTAGGCGCCCAGTGCCCAGGAAAACCGATCAAAGGTTTTTCATACTGGCCACAATCGCCCACGATTTTACCATCGCCACCATACTCCGGGTTCAAGAGTTTTTTACCTTGCATTTGATCGTAATAACAATACGGCCACCCGGCGTGCGTACCTTCTTTGATCCGTAAAAATTCTTCCGAAGGCAGCATGGCACTTTCCCAGCCATTATAAAGCTGCGGCCAGAGACGCAACAGATCGTCGCGGCCGTGCTGCAAGGCATATAAATTGTTATCCGCAAAATTCCAGTCCATGCCCACAATGCTGCGCAAACCAGTAGCAAATTTCACACCGTCTTTCTGGTGCTGGCCTGTTTTATTGGCATCAAACTTCCAGATACCCCCGTGGTCTTCCAGGATCGGGCAGGGGTTCATCCCCGGCGAGCCCGGCGTGCGGTTATCCACCTGGCAGCAGTTGGAATTTGCCCCGAAAGGCACATATATAAAACCTTTGTCGTCGAATGTTACTGGCTTGGCAATGTGCTCGTGCATGCCGTGCGGGTGGTCGTCGGTCAAAATCACTTCCTCCTGGCTCGTCGGGACCAGCTCGCCAGGCGTCAGTTTATACCGGTATACCACAAGCTCCGAGCTGAAATACAGGTAACCCTTGTAAATACGCATCGCAGTACCATAAGCCCGCTCGCGTGCCTGCCCGCCAAAACGTTTGATAATGTCCGCGCGCCCGTCACCATTGGTATCCCGCAGCGCAATCACCGATTCATCTTTCCCGGCAAACCGCGCTTTTACGTAAATATCCCCATTATCATTCACCGCAATATGCCGCGCCCGCCCCGGCAAGCTGTCCACCACCACCGTAGCCTCAAAGCCCTCGGGCAGGAATAACCCGCCGTTTTTGGTATTAAAAGGTTTGTCATCCTGATCGAATCGCGTAAATCCCAGCGCAAAGAGGGTCAAAAGCGCCACGGACCATTTTAATGTTTTTTTGTTCATGGGTTTAGGGGGCATTAGTTACTTCAAATAAATCGGCGTTGTAATTCCATTCAAGTCATAGACAATCCTCCCGCCCATGATGGTCAGCTCACATTCCAGCTTTTCCTTGCCTTCCACCTTATATCCGGTTTTGTCATAAAAGCCAAAGTTGCCCTTCCGCATAGAAAACACCGCCACGTCCGCAATCGCATTTTCCGAAATATGGCCGAGCTGCTCGCGGTGAATCACTTTTGCCGGTTCCCAGGTACTCGCTTTGATGATTGACGGCATATCCATCCCCATGTTATAAAACTTGGACATAATGCTCAGCATATCTTTCATCGAACCATTCATGCTGCCGGTATGCAGGTCGGTACTGATGGTATTGGGATAAAATCCTGCTTTTAATGCCGGTATCGCCTGCGAATAATTGAAGCTTGCGCCGCCGTAACCTACGTCGAAAATGATCCCTTTTTTGCGTGCTTCCAGCGTAAACGGTTTCACTTTTCCCGTCGCTTCGTCCACGATTGTCTCGCGCACATTGTTTTCCAGCAAAGTATAAGCATGCGTGAAAATGTCGCCGGGACGTAAATGTTTCATGAATAAATCTTCCAGCGGCAGGGGAGGCGTGCTTCCTCCAAAATCGACCATCACCGGCATATTCGCCAGCTTGCCCGCTTTTACCGCATTGTCCACCGGCGTCCAGTCGTGCCCCATGAAGTGCGCCACTTTGAAACCCACCACATCATTTTTGTTTTTCAAAGCCACTGCCGCTGCCAGTCCGGGATCCATGTCACTGGTGTCCTGCTCGATCTGCCCGCCGCTCATGCCTTTTCCGACAATGTTCATGAAGGATAACACCCGCGTTTTGGAGTGAAAAATGACATTGTTTTTAAAATCATCAAAATTCGTCCAGCCCGCGCCGCCTGCATCCACAATCGTCGTCACGCCTACCCGAAATGTAAAACCATCCGGCGGCAAAGCGGTGAAGCTATTGCTCAGATAATGATTGACTTCCGTACCAAAAAACACGTGGCCGTGAATGTCGATCAACCCCGGTGTCACATACATTCCTTTGGCATTCACCACTTGGCGGGCTTCTTTCGGGTCAATATCCTTAGCTACTTTTTTAATTTTCCCTTCAAAAATCCCGACATCCATCACCGCGTTGATGTTGTTCTTCGGATCGATGACGGTGCCGCCTTTGATCAGGATGCTGTAAGTCTGCGCGAAAGTTTGCAGACTCACCAGCATCATCAGCAGCAGGTATTTATATTTCATTTTCAAAATAAAATGGGTTTAGGTCAATGCACTAAATTAAACAACTGCCTTTGAAAGCTCCTCTTTCAAGCGGCTCGCCACGATTTTTTCCTCACCGCTTTTTAGCATCCAGGCCGTAATCGTCAGCGAGTTGTTCTCAGCAGGCATGATCTCGATAGAAGGATCTCCCTTGCGCAGGTTTTCCTGTAGAAGCTTCACAGGGAGGCTTACTTTCGCCGGGTCCCAGGATACTTTCAATGTCGGGGTATGGTTACCCAGTTCAGGCACAGTTACTTCCGTTTTCACGCCAGCTACGCTTTTAGCAGCATTGCTGATCATTGTAATGCGGTCTTCCCAGGTTTTCCACTCCTTCTTGTGGTCCATTTTTACAAAATTATCCAGCGCCACATACATACCCAGGATTTCCTCCTTATTCACTTTCATCCCGCGTCCGATGGTCGATCCGCGTGGCGGCATGCTCAGTCTTGCCGCTTCGATCAGATGTTTTTTACCCATCAGAATACCCGCGCTCTGTGGCCCGCGCATCGCTTTTCCACCTGATACACACACCAGGTCAAAGCCCATATCATTGAACTTCCAGAGGTTTTCAACTGGCGGCACGTCCGCAGCCATGTCGATCATCGTCGGGATACCATTCTTCTTCGCGATCTCGAGAAACTCTTTGTGCCCCACCTGACCTTTATCCGACTGAATGTTCAAAAACCAAAGCATTGCCGTTTTTTCGTTGATCGCTTTTTGCAATTCCTCGGCAGTTTCCACCTGGATAATCTTGCAGCCTGCGTTAGTCAATGCATGCGAGTAGCCAATGTTATGCCCTTTCTGGATGATCACTTCCGACTTCATCCCGGTACCTTCCAGATGCGGCAACGCTTCCACTTTTTTCGTGTCCATGCCGGTCAGTACGCCAGCCAGTCCCAATGTTAGAGCTGAGAAACAGCCCGCCGTCACCACAGCCGCTTCCGCGTGGCAGATCGCCGCGATTTTCTCGCCCACTTTCGTCTGCACTTCGTCCAGCATCATAAAATCTTTCGCCGCGCCCTGGATCGTCTCCACCACTTCGTCCTGCATCAGCGAGCCGGTCATCATCGTGTAAGTACCCGCTGCATTGATGAATGTGCGGATGCCCAGTTCTTTGGCAATGTTACGCGCCGCGCCTTTGGCTACCATCGCCGTCGGGGTAAGGGAATTCTGGCCTAAAAATCCGCCTAAAAGAGGAAAAGCAGACAAATGTTTGATTAAATCTCTACGGTTTATCATAATGGTCAAAGGGCTTAAAATGGGTTGAAATATTGTTGTTCATTACAAAAATAAGGATGCAGGAAATATGTTCTGATACTCTTTTCGTAAGATTATTTTTTCAAAACTGCCAAAAACAAAAAATATACTTTGGTTATTTATCGATTTGAAATCTGTTTTATTTTGCTCAATCCACATCCCACCAGATGGGGGTAGCGGCGCTATCTTTTCCTCCCAAATAGGCCGCTACCGCTGCTCGCACAGCCTCTCCGCTGGAATTGGTGACGGCTGAGGGATACGTCAGCCGCCGGATAAAAGTACCCGCCGGAAGGTCCGGGTTTTTGCTGATCGCAACCGGGTACAATTTCGGATACCCTGTCCGCCTGAACTCCGACCACGCCTCGGTTCCTTCGGGGTACAATGCAATCCATTTTTGGGTAATGATCTTTTCCAGTTTCGTTTCAAAAGCTTCCGCCTCGTACCATTTTGCCGTGATCTGCGTCATCGCCGGCAGGTTATTAGCCGTATTTTTTGGATCGGTATAAGGGATTTGCGTCGTGTTTCCCTCCAGATATTCATCCGCGCCGCTTACATTATTCGCCTTAAATGATGCCCGGACGCCCGCTTCGTAAAAATCTTTGGCAGTACCTCCCATATTCCACCCTCTTAAAGCACCTTCCGCTTTGAGAAAATAACTTTCCGCCACATCAATCTGCTTCACCGCCGTCGTAGTCGAAACATTCGGCAAGGAATAATACTGGTATCTCGCTTTATCCGGCCGCTCAGAGCCAGCGCGGATGCCTTTCACCTGTCCGGCAGCATCTTTGTCAGTCGCTGCCAGTGCGTACACCGGCAGGCGCGGGTCCGCGAAACCTTTCAAAAATGTCTCGATCGAAGCCGAAAGCCGTGTATCCGACCAGGCATTCGCCATGGTATAATAAGGATTGGTGGTAGTAGGCGTGACTGAAAATCCGATGTCAGAAAGCAACCCGCCACTGGCTGGGTCAACTGCTTTTTCGGCCTCTGTTTTCGCCAAATCCGGTTTTACTTTTGAAATCCGGATCGCCAGCCGCAGTTTTAAGGTATTCGCCAGTTTGATCCAGTTGGTATATTCCCCGCTCAGCGAGGATTTGTCCCACTTGGCAAAACGCGTTTTGTCTGCATTCGGATTAGCTTTTTCCGCCGCTTTCAAATAACCTACCGCTTTATCCAGATCAGCAAAAAAAGCATCATAAGCCTCTTCCTCAGAATCAAATGTAACCTGCGCGGCAGTACCATATTGGGTATAAGGATATGGGCCGAATGTATCTACTAACCGATGCGCACCCGCGACTTTAATGATCAGCGAAATCGCGTACAGGTCGGGATATTTGGTTTCATAACCCTTTTTCCACATTTGCAGCCACTGGTCCATGATATTCTGGGTGGAAGTATTCCAGGCCGCATTGTTCCAGCCGTCCACCATAAAATAGGTCGTGGTGTTTTCATTATTCAAAAATGGCGTCGGAGTTTCCAGGTAACCGGCGTACGATTCTGCCTGTAAATTCTGCTGCGTTTGTACCGCCGTCGTAGTGGCCACAATGCGGTTCATCATTAATGGTAATAGAATCCCGCCTTCGTTGGCGTCCTGCACCAGGTCTTCGTCCGTGATCAGCTTTCCGTCCTGGTTCAATGTCTGCATATAATCTGTGCAGGCGGAAGAAATCCAGAGCAAGCCGCAGATTACGAGCCAATTAAACTTGTTTAGTCCAGATTTGGAATTCCGCGGAGATATGTTCTTTGGCTCGCTCATCAGAATGTTGCTCTAACTGTGAAACCATAAGACCGCGTCGCCGGAATGCTGAAACCTTCGATGCCCTGCATACCATTGGCGGTGGTAATGCTTACTTCCGGGTCGAAAGGGGCGTCTTTGTAAAAGAAAAACAGGTTGCGGCTGATAAACGAAACCGTGATGTCTTTTATGGCTTTTGAGAATTTTGGCAAAGAGTAGCTAAGCGCCAGCTCGCGCATCCGCACATTCGTAGCACTGAACATATATTCCTCAGCCGCCGCGGCCACGTCGCCTTTTCCTGAAATGTAGTTGTAGTAAGTCTCTGCCGGGATTGTTTTTCCATTCACCGTAACCCCGCCCGCATCCCGAGCGTCCCCTGATCTTTTAGATAAACCTTTGAAATCCAGCCACTGCTCGGTCATCGAAGCGATTTTTCCACCAAACCGGCCGTCGACTAAAAAGGATAATGTCGCGTTTTTATATTTGAACTGGTTATTGAAACCCATCAGAAACTTGGGATTTGCATTACCCAGATATTGGTCCGTACCCGAAGAAAGCAGTGGCAGGCCGGTGGTTTCATTATACTTAATATGCCCGTTTTCGTCGCGCTGATAAGTTTTTCCAAACAAATCCCCGTAGGAGCCATAAGCCCTGCCCCCGAGATTGGCAATACCGGGACGCGTCAGAAACAACTGTAACATTCTAGTACTGCCGCCGGCCTGCAGCACAAACCAGTCGGATTTCAACAAGCTGCTCAGTTCACGGATCTGATTGACATTTCTTGAAAAATTCACCCCGGGCGTCCAGGTAACTCCACCAAAATCAGCTTTATAACTTATTGTACCTTCAAAACCCTTGTTCCGGATCGTGCCGCCGTTTATCCAGAAATTCGCCGCGCCTGCGCCTGCCGGGGCCTGGATCTGGAAGACCTGGTCGAAGGTCGTAGCATTGTAGTAGGTCAGGTTCACATTCAATTTATCCTTGAAAAACCGCAGCTCGGTCCCAAATTCCCAGGAGCGCGTCCTTTCCGGCTTCAAACTCGTGGTATCACTGCCGCTAAAAAACGGCAATGTGCCGCGCCCGATCACATTTTCATCATTCGAAAGCGCATAAGGCGGCGACCAGTTGGAAACGCCAAAAGGCAGCGCATTGCCTACCTCGGCGTACGAACCTCTCAGTTTGGCAAAAGAAAGGATTTCATTGGGATTCAAATGTTCCGTCAAAACATAGGATAACCCCACGGACGGATAAAAAAACGACTGGTTCACCGTCGAAGACCATTCCTTCCGGGCAGTCAAATCGAGGAAATAAGTTTCTTTATAACCCACTGTCGCCGTGGCAAATAATGCTTGTGATAAACGTTTTTGCAGGCTTTCGGTTGCATTAAAAAATCCCTGACCATTCAGGCTTTGCAGGGCATAAGCCGAGAAAAAGTTGGGAAAAGACAAGGTATTCGTGGCGCCGCTGTTACCCACATTCAGGTCATAAAAAGTATTCTGCGTATTGCTGAAACCCAATGTGGCCGAAGCGAAAAAATCCTTCCCGAGGGTTTTGGTACCACTTAGAAGGATGTCGGAATAAAGTTGGTCGGTGTTGGTCAGGTTCTTTCGGTAGCCGCCGTTGATGCCGACCAGCGTCGGGTCGGAGGATGCATACTGCCGGAGCTCGTAACTGTCCTGCACTTTATCATACGTGGCGCGGCCCTGCAAACTAAGCCAATCCGTCAGTTTCCATTTGGCCGAAAAAGCGTAGATCGTGCGGTTTCGGAACTGGTCGGTCTGGTTGCGGTTGGCGAGCCAGTACGGGTTTTGGTTCGAGCTGGCTTCGTTTTTAATGTAAGGCCAGTTCTGCACGTTCATCAGCCGCGAGGGGTCCCATTTTTCGAAGTTGCTGCCGCTATATTTAGAAAAATCATCACCCGTCGGGAAGAGGTATAAGCTAAAAATCGGGCTGAAATAAAACCCCGCCATCGGCCGGTTGTACACTTTCTGCTCCACATAATTCACCGAAGCGTCCAGCGAAAGTTTGTTTTTAAAAAGCGTCGTGGTGCCCCGCAGGTTAATGTTATGCCTTTTATAATCGTTCTGCGGCACGATTCCATTTGCTTTGGTATTGGCATAAGACAAATAAAACTGCCCGATATCATTCCCGTTCGTGACCGAAATGCTGTTGACAAATGTCCGCCCCGTATCAAAAAACGATTTCAAATGTTTGTCGCTGCCATTCGTGATCGCCGGTCCCCAGCTATCATTCACCGCCGTATTGGAAACACCGCCATAACCTTGCCCATACTTGGTCTGGACATGCGGCAGCGCGATCGGGTTTTCGAAACTGGCATTGGAAGAAAAATTGACCGAGGCGAAACCCTTGCGGCCTTTTTTAGTGGTGATCAAAATCACGCCGTTTGCGGCCTGGCTACCGTATAATGCTGCGGCTGAGGCGCCTTTTAGAATGCTCAGGTTTTCAATGTCCTCGGGATTGAGGTTGGAAATAGCGTCCCCGGCGTCGCGCGTATCGAACAAAGAATTGCCCTGCGTGCCGTTTGCATTGTTCATCGGGATGCCGTCGATGACGTACAGCGGCTGGTTGTTGCCGGTGATGGATTTATTCCCGCGCAGCAAAATCCGGGAAGACGATCCCGGCCCGCCGGTACCTTTTGTGATCACCACGCCCGCCGCTTTTCCTGCTAGCGAGTTGATCATATTCGGGTCTTTCACGCGGATCAGCTCCTCGCCGCCCACATTTTGCTGGGCGTAAGTGACACTCTTCGCATCTTTTTCAATACCGAGCGCCGTCACGACTACTTCACTGAGCTGCTTCACATCGTCCAGCAGCATCAGGTCGATCGCCGACCGGCCGTTGACGGTAACTTCCTGCGTGATATAGCCGATAGAAGAAAAAATCAGCACTGCATTTTCGTCCGGCACATTAAGGGCAAACCGACCTTCCAGATCCGTGGTGGTGCCCTGGGAAGTGCCTTTTATTGAAATGTTCGTGCCCGGGACCCCGCTGCCTTTGGCGTCTTTCACGGATCCTTTCACTTCCAGCGGAGCAGTTTCGGTAGTTACCTGGGCAGGCATAACACTCGCCGCCGCCTGTCTCACTACCGCGGTTTTGTTGTTAATAATAATGTTGTTGTTGATCTGTGTATAGCCCAGTCCGGTGCCTGCCAGAATATTTTCCAGCACATCCTTTACCGATGTATTTTGCAGGGAGACAGACACTTTTTTCTTGGTATTAATGCGTTCAATGCTGGTAATAAACCTGAAATCGCTCTTTTTCTCGATCGCGATAAATGCTTTTTGCAGGGATACGTCTTTGAGATAAATCGTAATCCTGACCTCCTCGATACTGCACCCCGAACCTGGCCAGGCCATGCAAAAACCCGCTTGAAAAAACAGGAACACTACCAGAACAAGCCGCTCCCAATGCCGGTTAAAACAATGTGACGACCGTTCCGGTAATGCTCTCATCATAGGTTCAGGTTTTAGAAATGGTTAAGAGATTAGGAATACAGCAATGCAAAATATAGGGTTTAGGAATAATCACTACCGGCACTCTCCGCCTTTGATGGTAACATTCTTACCGTCAATGGTATACTGGAAAGCATTTGACAAACTCAGCAATTTCAAAACATCGTTCAAAGTGGCGTCTTCGTTGAAGCTGGCCATCACCCGGCAGTTGGCCAGGTTTTTATCTTTTACATTTATTTTAATGGCGTAATGTTCTTCTAACTTGCTGATTACCTCTGCATAAGTATTGTTTCTGAAAACCAGCGGCTCATTTCGCCATGCACCAATGTCAGCCAGGCTAACGATGTCTATATACGTCTCGTCTTTTTTGGTGTTGATGACCAGTTCCTGCTGCGGGGTAAGCTGCGTGATCCGGATCGGCGAGCCGCTTTCAATCTCTTTGCTTACCTCCACTTTTCCTGTCGCTACCGATACCGAGGCGATTTCTTCACCTTTATAAGCTTTCACATTGAATGAGGTGCCCAGTACCTGCGTCGATACCTTTTCGCTGCGCACGATAAAAGGTTTTTCGGGATTATGGACCACTTCAAAAAATGCTTCTCCTTCCAGATAAATTACTCTTTTATCCGCAACAAAGGCTTCCGGAAAATCGATTTTGCTGTTTTTGTTCAACCAAACTTTGGAGCCGTCGGGCAACTGGAAGTTGATAATTCCTGCATTCCCGCTGACCTGCCGGGCCAGTTTTACGCTGGCGACCGGGTTTCTGGTGGTGTTTTTATTAACAAATAAATAACCTAACCCGATCAGAATGAGCACACTCGCCGCTGCCAGCCAGGAATTGATTTTTGGCAGCCTGAAAACTTTCTTCCTGCTTTCTTCACTTTCCAAAGAAATATCCGACTGGCTTGAAATCAATGCGTGCAGTCTTCGCAGCCCACGTTCCGCATCAAATTCCGATAAGTCGTCGGGCTGTTTTTCCTGCTGCCATGCTTCTTTGATCTGCTCAAACAGCTGGCTGTTACTGTAATCGTCCAGCCACCATTCCATAGCCAGTTTTTCTTCCGGGCTACATTCGCCTGCCAAGTACTTGGCGATCAGGGGCCATGGCGTTTGATCTGACATTGAATTAGGTGCTTTCAATGTCAGGACAAGGAAAAAAAGAAGTAACCCCCATCCGGGGAGGAAATTTTTTACAACCGATAGGTTTTTTGCAGGAGCTTCAATTGTTTGATGGCCTTACCCATCTGATTTTCAACGGTTTTGGCGGAGAGAGAGAGAATTTCAGCAATTTCATTGTAGGAGAAACCTTCGAAACGGTTGAGCTGAAAAATGGCTTTTCTTTTGAGTGGCAGGTGGTCCACCATATCAGAAACCCGCGATTCAAGCTCGCGGTACATCAGCTCGTCTTCCGGGCCCGCATTGACTTCGATTAAATCCTCGCTGAGATCTTCCATGATGCGTTTTTCCTGCTTCATGTAATTGATGCAGGTGTGGCGCGTCGCCGTGAAAAGGTAGGAGCGGACGTTCTTTTCGACGGTGAGCGTATCCCTTTTTTCCCAGATCCTGAAAAAAACATCGGCGACGATTTCTTCGGCGAGGTCGCTGCGGTTGCTGAGGTAAGTGGCGAAGCGGCAGAGGGAATTATAGTATTTCCGGAAGAGGCTATCCAGGCCACGGCTGTCTCCCTGCTTGATGAGTGACACGAGCAACAAGTCGTCCTGGGCGTGGTTCATGGAAGTGGGTTATTTAGCTGCCGGATAAAAATAGTAATATTTTATTTGGCAGATTTTGAATTCGAACAAAGAATCGTTGAATAATTTTTAAAATTAAGAAAGTTTACAAAAATAAATGAAGAACCGCTGAAAATATTCTTGCGAGCGAGTTTTCAGCGGTTCTGGCAGTTTAAACTAAAATAGGGTATGTCGGACGCGTCAGTTCAAAAAGAGCTGCTTTACGCAAACCGGAGTAGGTACGGAAATTTCTTTCCCGGTATAAGTCAATTGACCGGTTTTGGCATCGCGCGTGAAAAACACCACATTGTCATTATCCCGGTTGGTCACGATGGAAAAATCACCTTTTTGGTCGATCAGAAAATTCCGGGGATGCTTGCCATGCGTATCGGCATGTCCGGCTACGGTCAGTTTACCGGTTTGTGCGTCAACCGCGTAGATTGCCAAACTTTCGTGACCGCGGTTGGAGGCGTAGAGGAATTTGCCGTCGGGTGAAAAGTGGATGTCGGCGGCGTAGCTTTTTCCGGTAAAATCACCCGGTAACATCGTCACGCGCTCCATCGGCACCAGCGCGCCGGAGTTTTTCACAATCTTAAAAGAATTCACCACCGAACCCAGCTCACAAGCCGAGTAGCCAAAGTTTCCGTTCGGGTGGATCGCGAAATGTCGCGGACCGTCGCCGGCTTTTACTTCTGCATAAGGTACTGAACCCGGCGTCAGTTTTCCGGTTTTTTGATCCACAGCATAAATAAGGATTTTGTCGATACCCAAATCGGAGGCATAGATAAATTTACCATCCGCAGAAGGGATAACCGAATGCATGTGAGGCTTTTGGCCTGCCGCGCCTTTATCCTGAATGCTGTCTGCCGCCGCGCCGATCGTACCATCCGCATTTAACAAATACACCCCAAGCTGGCCGCTGCCATAGTTGGAAACATATAAAAACCGGCCTTTCGGATCCACTGCCACGTGGCACGGGCCTTTCCCAAGTGAAGATTTCGCATTGACGCTCGTCATCTTCCCGGTCGACTGGTCGATTGAAAAAGAGGAAACCGTATTATTGCCTTCGTTGGCTGCGTAGAGGTATTTTTTGTTGGGATGAAATTCCAGAAAAGAGGGGCTGGTTTTGCTGGTCAGTACCTGCAACTCTTTGATAGAAAAGTCTTTACGGTCGAGCTCGTAGACATAGATACCTTCGCCTTTCTGGGTATAGGTGCCGACATACAGAATTTCTTTGGACGATTTTTGCGCGAATGTCATGACGGCAGAAATGAGGCAGAAGAATGTTAAAATGGTTAATCTCATCGGTTTAGAAAATTTGGGTAAAAGAATTTATTCAAAAAGTAATGTGCCGAACTTCTGGTATTCATGGAAGCTGCCGCCTGTTTTTTGCCAGGAATAATAGGCGGTTTCGGCGTCGTAATCAATGCGGTAAAAGTTGCCTTTCCACTTCGTGCCGGATTTTGGGATAGCCGGAACAATCGGCTTTAATAATGCATAGGGAATGAAAAACTCGGCTTTCCAACCTTCCACGGAAGCCATACTTTTCTTTTGGCCACCCTGAGCGCTCGTTTCATGCTGCACTTTGTTCCGCTCGTTGTAAACCCATGGTTTCCAGCCTTGTGCGCCGCCTTTCATGTTCGGTACCAGGATCGGCAGCTCGTAGTTCAGGGGCGAAACTTCGTATTCAAAATAGATCGGGAAAGAATTGTCCGGCCAGAGAAAAACCTCCACGACATCTTCCTTGAACAACATGCCATAATCTTCCAGGATGGTCGAAGTCAACTTTTGGTCCGTACAATCGAAGAGGAAATACAGCCCCTTTTCGGAATACATGATTTTTACCTTGGTCGGAAATTGTTTCCCAGGACCGGGTTGTCCGGGACCTTTCTGGACGGTCAGGTCGAGCCACTGTGCCGCGGCCCAGTTGGAGGCGGTTCCTTCTCCATTTACTTTAAAATCGGTAGTTTTTTTTATCGTCAGCACAGAGTCGGCGGGAGCAGCGAAAGTGCTGTGAAAAAGCAGGGTACCTGCCACGATGAGGCAGGAGAGCGCAAATTTTTTTAACATTAATGAAAAGTTAGAATTAAGATAATTTCAGGTTTTAGGAAAATGAGGTACTTTGCAATGCAATTTGAGCAGCAGCTGCCGTCTTCGAAGCGTGGCAATTTCATTAGGTTTTTACATATTACCAAATGATTATTTGCAAGTAAAAACACAGCCGGAAAATCTTAGCAGGAGAGTCCTGGTTTTGGAATGATTATTTATAAAACCGTGCTTACATTTAATACAACCTTTTAACTTTTAATATCATGATACGCGAAAGAGGAGAGCCGGCTATTGCGGATACCAGCAAGCCGATCATAGAACCACCAGTTTTCCCGGACGTGCCGGAAAGTACGCAGAAAACGCGCGCAGTTGCGCAAGATCCCGACTTGCTTGGCGACGAGGATGAAGACGATGAGGATGTGGATGTAACCGACGAAGAGGACAAGGAAACGGACGATGAATTTGACGACGAGATCGACGACAGCAAAATCGTTATCGAAGATCCGGATGATATTTTGAATTCGGTTGACGATGACGACGACGATTTCTGAAACATTGTTTTAAAATTTGAAAAGCCTCCCGGAGCACAATCCGGGGGGCTTTATTTTTGGTAAATGAGTAATGAAATGGTTCTTCTGACTTATTCAGCTAAATTATTTTGTTCTCATTTTTCCTAGCCCAATGAATTCTGCCGAAAAGAATGTTACTCAAAACATTACACAGGTAATCGCCGCTTCTTCCCTTGGTACACTGATTGAATGGTATGATTTCTACATTTTCGGCAGCCTGGCCGTCATCATCGGGCAGCAATTATTTCCCAGCGATGCCGGCGCTTCGGCGCTGATCAACACCCTCGCGATCTTCGCAGCGGGCTTCATCGTGCGGCCTTTCGGTGCGCTGGTTTTTGGTCGGCTGGGTGATTTGATAGGGAGAAAATATACATTCCTGCTCACATTGGTTTTGATGGGCGGCTCGACATTCCTGATCGGGCTGATACCTTCTTATTCCAGCATTGGTTACGCCGCACCGATCTTGGTTCTGATACTGAGACTTGTTCAGGGCCTGGCACTGGGCGGCGAGTATGGCGGTGCCGCGACTTATGTGGCCGAGCATGCGCCGGTGGGCAGAAGAGGCTTTTTTACGAGCTGGATCCAGACTACCGCAACATTGGGTTTGTTTCTCTCGCTGGGCGTTATTGTGTTGACAAAGAATTTGTTAGGTGCGAAAGCATTTGCCGACTGGGGCTGGCGGATTCCTTTTCTGGTATCGATCCTGCTGGTGGGGGTGTCGATTTATATCCGGATGAAAATGCACGAGTCGCCGGTTTTTACAAAGCTGAAATCGGAGGGCAAAATTTCTGCTAACCCTCTGAAAGAGAGTTTTCAAAAGCGGGCTAATTTCAAAATGGTGCTGCTGGCTTTGTTTGGCGCGACGATGGGGCAGGGGGTGATTTGGTACACCGGCCAGTTTTACGCGCAGTCTTTTCTGGAAAATACCTGCAAGCTGGATTTTAACGAATCTCGCTACATTCTGCTCTGGGCAATTCTGTTTGCGACGCCATTTTTTGTCGTTTTCGGATCTTGGAGTGATAGAGTGGGTCGCAAGTGGATTATGCTGACGGGTATGCTGCTCGGCGTGGTATGTTACCGGCCGATTTACCAGTATTTTCTTGACGCAACGAATGTGAAGGAAATGCAGAAAACCATGCTGCAAACTACCTCAGAGCCGGTCGTAGAGCGCGGTTTGGTAAAAGATAAGCTGGATTCGCTGGTCACTACGACGGTCAGCAAAACATTAAACAATGGTATGACATTCAAGGAATCGACAATCGTGATCACGCCGGAAGATGTGCTGGAACCTATTCCCGAAGTGCAAACTGTTATTAAAGATGTGACATTGACGGGCCAGTCTTACATTATGGTGATCGTGCTGGTTTTCTTCCAGGTTTTGTTAGTTACGATGGTATATGGGCCGATCGCGGCATTTCTGGTAGAGCTTTTCCCGACGCAAATCCGGTACACTTCGATGTCGCTGCCTTACCATATTGGAAATGGTGTATTTGGCGGGCTGGTGCCATTTATCGCCACTTTGGTCGCTTCTTTTGCCGGCTCTACGCCGCTGTCCGGTCTTTGGTATCCGATTGGGATTGCGACATTGTCCTTTATCATCGGGGCGATTTACATTGATAACAAGGTCGATAATAATGTGATGGATTGATGGTTTTGAGTGCGAAGAATTGATCATTTATTTCTTTTAAAACATTTAAAATGAGCGCTTTAAAAAAATATCTTGGGATTTTGTGGATGCTGCTGGGGCCGGTGATTATTATCTTTTTGTTCATGCAGGCCAGTGAAAAAATCGCGGCTGCGGCAGAAGGCATAGCCCGCACCAATACCACGCTGCAGTGGTCGATCATCATCCTGATTTTCATCCCGATCTGCGCCGGACTGGTCATTTTCGGTTTGTATGCCTGGCAGGATGAGTACAACCATTTGCCGGAAAGCGCTTCGGATTTGAACGGATAGTTTCTATTTTTGGCTTGTATCCATCCACAAGCCAGTTTATGAAGGACGAGGTTTTTATTTTAGCTGCGGCCCGCACGCCGATCGGTAGTTTTGGCGGAAGTCTCTCATCGGTGCCGGCAGGCAAGCTGGGCGCCACGGCGATTCAAGGCGCATTGTCCAAATCGGGTGTTTCGCCTGAACAAGTCCAGGAAGTTTTCATGGGTAATGTGGTGTCGGCTAACTTAGGTCAGGCACCGGCGCGACAAGCGGCGATCTTTGCTGGTCTGCCTCCGGAGGTTATCTGCACGACGGTCAACAAAGTATGCGCCTCGGGTATGAAAGCGACGGTTTTCGCGGCGCAATCCATCCAACTCGGCGATGCGGACATTGTAGTGGCTGGCGGGATGGAGAATATGTCGCAGATCCCTTATTATCTTCCCAAAGCAAGAAATGGTTACGGATACGGTCATGGAGAAATTATCGATGGGCTTGTAAAAGACGGATTGACAGACGTTTACGATCAAAGCGCGATGGGCTTGTGCGGAGATCGCACAGCTTCGAAGTACAACATTTCACGCGAGGAGCAGGATGCATTTGCGATTTCATCCTATAAAAGAAGTGCGGAGGCGACTGAAAATGGGTTTTTCTCCAATGAAATTGTGCCGGTAGAAGTGCCGTCGCCCAAAGGCGGGGAATCTGTTTTTGTAAAAGAAGACGAAGAGTTTAAAAAGGTAAAATTCGAAAAGATACCCACATTAAAACCGGTTTTTTCCAAAGACGGAACAGTCACTGCTGCCAATGCTTCCACGATCAATGATGGCGCGGCGGCTTTGGTACTCGCAGGAAAATCGGTCGTCAACATTTCCGGATTAAAACCCGTAGCGCGCATTGTAGCTTATGCAGACGCCGAGCAGGAGCCAGCCTGGTTTACCACCACACCGATCATTGCCACGCAAAAAGTTTTGAAAAAAGCCGGCCTATCGATTTCTAATATCGACTATTTTGAAGTAAACGAGGCATTTGCAGTTGTTGCCCTGGCTTACATCAAAGAATTGAACTTGGATATTAATAAAGTAAATGTTTTCGGCGGGGCAGTTTCGCTGGGACATCCGCTGGGGGCGTCGGGCGCACGCATTATCACGACATTACTTTCTGTTTTGGAAAAAAACAATGGCAGGTATGGACTCGCCGCGATTTGTAATGGTGGTGGCGGTGCGTCGGCAATTATTTTGGAGAAACTTTAAGATTCTTTGATCAGCACTTTCAAGCGGTCGTAAAAACCGGTGCTTTTGAAAGTAAATGTTTTATGCAAAATGTAGTTGCTGACAAAGCTGAAACCCATCCCACAGATGTATGAGCCCATTTCAGTAATGTTCACTTCCTTTTTTCCAAAAGGCAGCTTTGCCTTATAAATGTCCATGCCGAAAAAATCGACTGCCAGCCAGTAAGAACCTACTGTAAAGAGCTGGGTGACCAGATAAGACACCACGGCAACCATCAAAAATTTCACCATTTCGCGGCGCGTCTGGTTGGTGCGACGGGCGTCAAAAGCGAATAATTTGGTAAGTGTAAAACCTACGACGAAACCGACGAGGTAAGAAGGAAAAATAGAAGCACTCCACGAAATGCCGAACCAATCCTGGATTAAACTGCTGGAAACTAACTGAATAACTGCGCCGGTGCCTGCAACAATGAAATAAGCAATGAGATCTTTGGCATTAAAAATTTTACTGTTTTTTGATTCGGCCACGTGCGTGAAAAGTTGGTTAAAGAACGGCGTGAATTGCAATTGAGGCCCAATATTAGAAAGAAAATGGTCTCGAAACAAAAGCGGTATCCGTAATTTGAGCGAATGGATCGCTGCCCTGGCGGGGTAGCCGAGGTGGCATTGTTTTTGTTGACTGTATAGCGGTTACCGTTCATCGGTCGAAAGAAAAGTCAGTTGTAACCGCAATTACGTTCCTATGAAAAAAGCATTTTTATTAGCCACCTTATTAATCTCTGTTTTCTCCGCATTTGGTCAGCCCGAAAAATGGGCTGTGGGTTTTGAAGTAGGCGAGCCTATTGCCGTCAGTATCAGGAAGTATGGCGACCGCAATGCGCTGGATATCAGCGTCGGGTCTTATATTGGCCTCTTTAAAAGCAAGGATAATTACAAAGTGAGCAATGATGATCTGGGAGGCGTCGGCGTGATGTTCAACGCAACTTATTTGTGGTATGTGACCTTCTTTAATGACCGGATGACGGCCTACATCGGGCCGGGCGTGCAGGTGAATTCGAGACGTTATTACCCCGACCGGGATGTGAAATCGGTGCATACGACCAACATTTCCACGGGGCCATCGGCTACGGCGGGTTTGGAATTTTTCTTCGCCGAGCGCCCGGCCTCGTTTTTTGTGGAAGGTGGCGGCTACCTCGAACTGATTCCGAAATTCTTTTATTTCAATCCCAATCTCAGCATCGGGATAAGGCATAACTTTTAACCTATAACATTTTGAAAACGAACATTATATCTTACTGCTTGATTTTTCTGGCGCTCATTCAGTTTTCCTGCTCCGAAACCTTACAGCGCCGGTACGATCAGCGCCACGGCACCACTTCGTCCAGCGACCGCTACGGCAATGACGACCGCGACCGCTCCCGGACTTCGCCTACCACAACCGGCAAAGATGCCTACCGCCGCGACTATGATAAAATGATGGAGGAGGATGTAAAAAGCAACTATCCCAAAGCAGACTACAACCAGAAACTCGTGACGCAATACGAGGAAATGGACAAAATGGGGGAGTTGGTTTTGTATGAATTGGACATTCTCGAAAACCGCTGGAATGCGCTGACGGACGATTATAAAAACGCAAATTCTTCTGAAAAAGAGTCTATTGCAAGCCAGCTAGACCGGATTACCGACGACCGGCTGGTGCTTTATAAAGCCTACACCAATATTTACAAAAACGGAAAAACCAACTGGCTCGTGGTGAAGCCGGAGGTGGAAAACACATTGCGGTCGGTCAGGAGGGTTTCGGAAAAATAATTACCAGCCGGCACCTTTTGTACCGGTTTTGATACGGCAAATGTAGCTGTCGACGGTCAGGTATAAGGTACTGCCATCGTCTCCCCAGGCGCAGTTGGAGGTCAGCTCGCCCATTTCGATGCGGCCGAGCAGTTTTCCTGCGGGCGTCAAGACCAATAATCCGCCTGGGCCGGAAGTCCAGATGTTACCATCTTTGTCAATTTTCAAGCCGTCAGGCAGGCCTGCTTTTTCGGCTTTTACCATCGGAGTAGCGTCGTAGAGCAATTTTCCGGTGCCGATTTTCCCATTTGCATCGACAGGGTAGGACATGAGCACTGCTTTTTCAGGATCGGATTGGGCGATGTATAATGTTTTGCCGTCGGGCGAAAATGCGAGTCCGTTGGGCCGGGTCAGGTCGGTGATTTCCATGGTTACCTTGCCGTCTTTGGCGATGCGGTACACGCCAAATTGTTGGATTTCACGGCTGTTATCTTCATGTTTTTTGCTCAAACCGTAGGGTGGGTCGGTGAAGTAGTAGCTGCCATTTGAATGTTCGGTCACATCATTCGGGCTGTTGAAACGTTTGCCTTCAAATTTGTCGGCTAGTGTGATTTTTCCACCGCCTTTTAATGGCATGGCCGAAATCCGCCGATCGCCATGTTCGCAGGAAACGAGGCGGCCTTTGCTGTCGATGATCAATCCGTTGCTGCCTTCTTCATCACTATACATGCCGAGGCCGGTATAACCCGATGGTTCGAGAAATACGGATAAACCGCTTTTTTCTTCCCATTTATAAACCTTGTTTTTCGGCACATCTGAAAATAGCAGATACCCGCCATCCTTATTCCAAACCGGCCCTTCCGACCAGTCAAAGCCTGAGGCCAAGACTTCTACCTGGGAAGTTTTCGGAAGCAATTTTTCAAATGCAGGATCTTCGTAGATTACTTTTCCTAATGTTGGATAGACTTTTTGCGCAGCTGCGAACTGGACGGCGAATAATGTTAGGGAGAGGAAAAGTAGAGTGGATTTCATTTTTTCTCGGTTTGTTTTTGTTGCCACGAATACACGAATACACGAATCGAGCACGAATTATTCGTGTATTCGTGGCAATAACAAAAAGGAGTGAGAGTAGCTCAACTACTGGACAGAAAGAATCAAACTACAATAAGGGGCTAGCTCAGCGTGCGAGAATGCGCCAGAATGTGAAGAATCCGTAGAGTAAAGAATATTTTTAAAATCAGCCTTGTCCTCAGGCAGATACACATTTTTAATATCCCCACTCAGATTATGAATAATCACCAGCGACTTATCAACGTGCGGCCGGAAGTAGGCCAGCAGCTGATCATCATGCAAACATACCCGATGCAAATTCGGCGCGAAAATCTGGCTTAATGCAGGCTCCGTTTTCCTCAAAGAAATCAGTGCGCGATAATGATGGTAGATGGAATTAGGGTCACTTTTTTGCTCGAAGAGCGGCGTAATCGTCTGGTTTGTAGAAAATTGTGCGTGGATCCAATGCGTATTTTCAGAAACCTCACTTTCATTTTCCGACCACAAAAAAGGCTCGCGGATGTAAGGATCCGGCTTCGTGCCCAGCATCCCGATTTCTTCCCCATAATATAAGTAAGGCTGGCCGGGCAATGTCAGTAAAATGCTGGCTGCCAGCTTGATCTTCGCTTTATGATTGCTCACGACGCTACCGATCCGGTCTTGGTCGTGGTTGGTGAGCATGATGGCGTCGATGAAAAGCGGATTATATTTTTCAAAAAGACTATAACTCTCCCGTAACTTTTCTACAATCTCTTCGTCGTGCTCCTGCACTACAATGCGCTGCAAGGCAAAGCTGAGGTCAAAATGAAAAGTCGCATTTAGATAGCGAAAATAAGGGGCTACTTCCTCGGTTTCAGCCCAAACCTCGGCCACCGTAAATGCGTCCGGTTTGACATTATTAACGAGTTTTGAAAAATAATCCCAGAAACCGATACTCTCCTCTTTCTCCCAATCGGGATAAATGTGCCGCGCCGCATCCAGCCGGAAACCGTCCACACCGATTTCAACCAGCCAGAAACGGATGATCTTCTCCAATTCTGCACGCAGCGCCTCTGAGTGGTAGTTCAGGTCAGGCATGCCTTTGAAAAACAACCCGTAATATTTTTCCTGGTCTTCCGGGTTGTCGTGCCAGGGATATACTACCTGCGAATCGTCCGAGGTTTCGCGCTTGGAAATGCCCAACGCTTCGATCTGCGGCGGCGTCATCCACCAGTAAAAATTCCGGAAAACATTATCGTGACTTTTGCGCGCTTCGGCAAACCAGGGGTGCAATGTGCTGGTGTGGTTAATGATCAGATCGAGGTAGATCTGAATGTTCCGCTCGTGCGCCGCGGCCAGCAATGTTTTAAAATCTTCCAGCGTACCGTACTCAGGTTCAATGGAATAATAATCAGTAACGTCGTATTTGTGATAGCTTGGCGACGGATGTATCGGGGTTAGCCAGATCGCTTCGATACCCAGCTCGGCCAGGTAATCCAGTTTTGAAATAATCCCCTGCAAATCGCCGATCCCGTCCCCGTTTGAATCACAAAACGAGCGGACGAAAATTTCATAGCAAATGCGCGGGATGAATCTGGACTTGTCGGCAATCATTACGAGCTATTCCTGCCTGAAATAAGGCTTTAACATTTGATAAACAACCTGGACGGGCAGCCCCATGATGGTGTAAAACGACCCCTCGATTTTCTCAATACCCACCATCCCGATCCACTCCTGGATCCCATAGGAACCCGCTTTGTCGAAGGGTTTGTACTTCTCAATATACCAGGTTATTTCTGAATCCTCTAACTCCCGGAAGTAAACTTTTGCCTGGTCCGAGATCGTCAGCAGCGAATCACCGTCCAGCAAGCTCACTGCTGTGATCACTTCATGACTTGTCCCTGACAGCATTTTCAGCATTTCAAATGCTTCTTCCGGTCCGGCAGGCTTATTCAGGATTTTTTCATTTGCAACCACCACGGTATCAGCCGTTAAAATCAGATTTCCAGGACGTGCGCCACGGAACATTTCGGCTTTTTCCCTGGATATGTAACCTGCTACTTCTTTGGTAGAAAGATCAGCGGGAAAAGTTTCGTCGGTTGGGAGCACCTCGACATTGAATTCAAATCCTGCGTCAGTGAGCAGCTGCTTTCTTCGTGGGGAGTTGGAGGCGAGGGTGAGAGGTCTGGTAAGTTGGGGCATTTCTGTTTTTTTTAAATAAAATCTTATTGCCGGAACTATCGGAAGATTAATAGATGTTATGACATTAAATGTAGTAACATTATTTACATTTAAAACTATCAGCTATGTCTATTGAAACTGATATCAAGCAAAATAAATTTCGAAGTGCTTATCAGCGGCTGGCGTTAAATCTGGTTTATACGTCCAACTGGCTAGAATACAAGCAGCTTGAAATTTTCAAGCACTACGACATTACCTCACAGCAATACAATGTGCTGCGGATTTTGCGTGGTCAGCAGATGAACCCGATCAAGGTGAGCGATATCACGGAGAGAATGCTGGACAGAAATTCCAACACTTCGAGGCTGGTAGACAAGCTGTTGGCAAAAAACCTGGCGAAAAGGACGTCTTGTCCGAATGACCGCCGCGCGGTGGACGTCGTGATCACGGAAGAGGGGCTGCAATTACTTACTGAAATCGATCCTTTTGTGAATGCCTGGGAGGAGCGTTTCAACATTATTACACCGGAGGAAGCGGATACGATCAGTGGGCTGCTGGATAAGCTGAGGGAATCGGATCAGTAATCCAAGTTTCACCAATTTTCAAGAATTAAACCAATCACAATAATCAGTAAATCAATCAATTCAATTTAAAATGAAAACTACAATGAAATCTGTTAAACTTTTTGTGGCATCTCTGGCTGTGGCGCTTTTTGTTTCTTCCAATGTTTCGGCTGACAAAAAAGTAACTACGCTGAAAGTGAACCCTGCGAAAAGTGAGCTTACCTGGGTAGGTAAAAAAGTGACTGGCGAGCATACCGGCAAAATCGCGCTGAAAGAAGGAAATATCATTATGGATGGCTCGAAACTGACTGGCGGTAAATTCGTTGCCGACCTGACCAGCATTACCAACACCGATTTGACTGACAAAGAATACAACGGCAAACTGATCGGCCACTTGAAATCGGACGACTTTTTCTCTGTTGAAAAACACCCTACTGCAACTTTCGTGGTAACAAAAGCTACGCCGAAATCTGCTGGTGTGTACGATGTAACCGGTGATTTGACGATCAAAGGCATAACAAAACCGGTTACATTCCCGGTGACCGTAAAAACAACTCCTGCTGGTGCGGAAGCGACTGGTACTTTGGTAGTTGACCGCTCGAAATATGACATCAAATACAACTCGAAATCGTTCTTCGAAAATCTTGGTGACAAAATGATCAATGACGATTTCACGATTGACGTGAAACTGGTTGCTAGTAAATAAAGATAACCTCTGGCCGGGCAGTTTGGCCCGGTTCAGATGTTTATTCTGAATGACTTAGAGTGCATTAAAGCCTGTCCGGATGTGGCAGGCTTTATTTTTTTGCCCTAAAATGTCGGTTAGAGATTGTTTTCGCGGTATTTGGGAAAATCGTCCATAAACCTGACCTGGCCATTTACCGCCTGGAAACAATAGTGGCTCATGCCATTTGTAACCGCCAGAAATTGCGGTTGGAGCGTAAAATTATACCGGCTGATCTGCGCGAAAGTGGCGTCGTTTACGGAAATGAAGGGAGCCTTACATTCCACCAGCAAAAATGGCAGCGAACTGGAAGAGAGGATCATAATGTCGGTCCGTTTCGCTAGGGTGTTGTAAACCATGCCGGTTTCGACGGCGAACAAGGATTTTGGATAGCCATAATGTGTGATCAGTAAATGTATAAAATGCTGGCGCACCCATTCTTCGGGCGTCAGCGACACGAATTTTCTGCGGATGATGTCGAAAATATACGGTTTCCCATTTACCTGCTTAACTTTATAAGCGAACTCTGGGAGGTTTAATGATTCCATAAACGAAGATACGCATCGCATGACTACCAAGGAACAAATCGTCGAAAACTGGCTTCCGCGCTATACCGGGACGCCTGTGGAGGAATTTGGGAGCTATATTTTACTGACCAATTTTGGCAATTATGTGACCATGTTTGCGGAAAAATTCGATGTGCCGGTCAAAGGAAAGGACCGGGCGATGCAAACTGCTACTGCCAAGGACATTACCATCATCAACTTCGGTATGGGCAGCCCGATGGCGGCCACGGTCATGGACCTTTTATCAGCGATCAGCCCCAAAGCCGTCTTGTTTTTAGGTAAATGCGGCGGCCTCAAAAAAACGCAGGTAGGTGACCTGATTCTGCCGATTGCAGCGATCCGCGGCGAAGGTACCGGTGACGATTACATGCCGCCTGAGATTCCTGCATTACCTTCATTCCGCCTTCAAAGCACGGTTTCGGCCAGCATTGCCAAACATAAAATGGATTACTGGACCGGCACGGTTTACACCACCAACCGCCGCATCTGGGAGCATGATAACGAGTTCAAAGAATACCTCCGTGAAATCCGTGCGATGGCGATCGATATGGAAACCGCTACGATTTTTATTGTTGGTTTTGCCAACTCCATCCCCCATGGCGCGCTGCTGCTGGTATCCGACAATCCGCTGGTGCCGGAAGGTGTGAAAACAGAGGAAAGTGATAAAAAAGTGACGACCAATTTTGTCAAAAAACACCTGGATATCGGCATCGAAGCTCTGACAGAACTGGCCCGCTCAGGTGCTTCTGTCAAACATTTGCGTTTTGAAAACTGATTTTTATTGCTTTTTCAAATTGTATCCTGCCCAAGGTTTGGTCGCATCGTCGATCACCAGAACCCAGTCGGTATCCGGCCCGGCAGCGTAAGGTTTGAATTCTTCCGTTTTATTATTTCCGTATTCCCCGATTTTCAGGCTAGACCCGTCGCGCGGGTTGAACCAGTACACCAGCAATGTCTTAGCGCTGAATTTGGTCAGGTTAATGCTGAGCGGCAGTCCGAGCGGGGAGTAAATAAATGCGAAATCTTTTGCTGCTGAAAGCGCACCGATCTGATATCCGCCGTTTTCAGGATTTTCATTTTTAATGATTTCCTGGTTGGGTACCAACGTTTCCCAGGGATGAGAATCCGCCAGTTTTCTCACGTACCCCATATCGAAAGCGCCGGGTAGGTCAATCGCTTGCTGCCAGTTGGTTTTCGCGAACGACATCGGCTTGTGCAGCGCATTATTAAACATTTGCCAAACCGGGTGACAACCGTAAGTATGCCCGGCCGCACCGGATAAAAATGACCACCACGCCGCCTGCCGCACATCGAAATCATTGAAATAACCATTTTCGGGCTTCCAGTTGATGGCGTGATCTTCGTATCGGGGCTCCGCGTCAATGGTTGGTTTCGGCGGCGTCTTCGCGTAATCCTTGCGGATCATCGTGTAATTTTTCAAGTTCCGGAAATTGTGACCAGACTGTACCAGGTTCAGATCAAGCCAATCTGAATTATGAAAATGTTTGGAAGAATAACTCGCACCGGTCGGGTGGTAAGTAATCAGTTGCGAGCCGCCTGCCACTTTCCGGATACTCGTCGCCATCGCATTAATAATCGCGGTATGTTTCTCGTTTTCAGGGTCGCGGTCCCCGCCCAATACCCAGATCACGCCTTTGCTCTTATATCTTTTTGCCAAAAAGTCTCCGTACACTTTCGCGTTTTCCGGTGTCAGGATTTCCGGCCCGTAATCCCACTTTTTACTGAATTTATCACCCCAGGTTGGCAGCAGGCCCATGTAAATACCCAGCTTATTAGCCTCTTCCACAACCCGGTCGACATGTTTGAAATACTTTTCGACAGGTTTGGTCGGATCATTGTTTTCAAAAACAATGTCGCCGTATTTGTTAGGAACATTCGATCCTTCAAAATCAGCGCCAATCACGGCCAGCACTACATTGAATCCTTTATCTGCCCGGTTTTTCAGGTACATTTTCGCTTCCTCAAAGCTCAGCCGGTGCAGCAGCTCCCAAGCCGTATCGCCCAGCCAGAAAAACGGTTTGCCATTTTGGTCTGAAATGTATCGGTCGCCTTTTTTGACTTTCAGTTCAGGTAATTTATTCTGCGCGTGCAGGTTGCAGGTTGAAATCAGGAGGAAAAGCAGGGCAAGAAACTGTTTCATCTGAATCGGAGTTTCGAAATGGGTAGGTTAATATTTTTAAAAGCGCGAAACCGTCAAGACTACTGTGCTCTACTGGTTATGCGTATAGGCTCTCTGCGAAAAATTTGATTGAAATGGAAAATGAAACATTATACGAGCGCATCGGCGGTGACGAGGCGCTGCGGCAATTGACAAATACTTTTTACGACCTGGTTTTCAATCACGAGCTGATTTCCAGACTCTTCAAAACCGACAAAGACCTCATCAAGGAAAAGCAAAGACTCTTCCTGACCCAATTCCTAGGCGGCCCGCAGCTCTACTCC
The DNA here is from genome assembly GCF_005860805.1 of Dyadobacter luticola. Lineage (GTDB taxonomy): Bacteria > Bacteroidota > Bacteroidia > Cytophagales > Spirosomataceae > Dyadobacter > Dyadobacter luticola. The sequence continues at coordinate 980,386 of NZ_VCEJ01000005.1, forward strand.
GAAGTCTACGGCCACCCCATGATGCGCGCCCGCCACATGCCCCATACCATCACCGAGGACGACGCCATTGCCTGGCTCCAATGCATGTCCGAAGCCGTCGGGCAGTTGCCGATTAGCAGAGAGTTGAAGGATGAATTGTTTGATCGGTTTCCGAGGACGGCATTTTTTATGGTGAATAGCTGAGGATCAATAGCTTATTGAGTGAGTAAAAAAAATATTTCAGATTTTCGCGTTACCAAATGAAAATGTTGACGTCTAAATAGTAGTTCTATATTTGGGAACTTTACTATTTTTGTCACCATAAAACTTTTCTCAATGAAGAGAATCTTTGTTAAAAGCGCGTTGCGCGATTTTTGGAACAGGTATCCGGAAACCGAGCAGTATTTAAAAATCTGGTATGATACCGTAATAAATTCGGAGTGGAGATCGCCAGCTGATGTTAAACAAACCTACGCGAACGCGAGTATTTTGAAAGACGGCAGGATCGTATTTAATGTTAAAGGTAACGCATTCAGACTTGTAGCTAAATTCAATTTCTCGAAGCAATGGGTTTTTATCAGGTTTATTGGTACACATCAGGAATATGATCGTATTGACGCTAATTTAATTTAAGCTATGAGATTAATAAAAACAGAACAAGATTACAGGACAGCATTAAAGCGAATGGAATTGCTTTTTGATGCTGAGGAAGGAACTCCGGAGAGCGATGAAGCAGATGTGCTGGCATTGATTATTGACGCTTATGAAAATGAGCATTATCCTATCGAAGCGCCGGACCCAATTGAGGCGATAAAGATCAGAATGGAAGAGTTGAATCTCCGGCAGGCTGATCTTATTGATGAGATTGGCGGAAAAAGTAGGGTTTCGGAAATATTGAGTAAGAAGCGAAAGTTGACAGTTGAAATGATCAGAAATTTGTCCTCGCGGCTTCACTTATCAGTAAATAGTTTGATCGGAGATTACCAATTAAGCAGGTAAAATATGCGTCCTGATTTCCTGGAACAAGAATTCCATACCTTTGCCTCATGAATTTTAAAGAGCAATTAGCGGGGTATCCGGTTTTGGAGATCGTGGCGGGAGCGGCGAAGGAGCTTGGTGTGGAGGCGTATGTGATCGGAGGTTTTGTCAGGGACCTGATACTCAAAAGGAATAGTAAGGATATTGATGTTGTTTCCATAGGCAGCGGTATCGAACTGGCAGAATTGGTTGCCAGCAGGCTGGGGCCGGATGTTTTTGTGAGTGTTTTTAAGACTTTTGGTACTGCCCAAATCCGTCAAGGCGACCTGGAAATTGAATTTGTCGGCGCGAGAAAAGAATCTTACAGAAGTGACTCCCGTAAGCCGGCCGTAGAAGATGGTACATTGGCCGACGACCAGAACAGACGCGATTTTACCATTAATGCGATGGGTATCAGTCTGGATAATAAGATGTTCGGCGAGCTGATCGATCCCTTTGACGGGATGAAAGACCTGCGCAAAAAGATCATCCGCACCCCGCTGGAACCTGAAATTACCTTCTCAGACGATCCACTGAGAATGATGCGTGCGATCCGGTTTGCGAGTCAGCTGAATTTTGACATTGAGCCGGATACTTTCGATGCGATCATCAAAATGAAAGACCGCGTTTCCATCGTTTCCGCTGAACGGATTTCTGACGAGCTGAATAAAATCATTCTTTCCCCGACCCCTTCTTACGGTTTCAAATTACTTTTCCATGCCGGTTTACTCGCGATCATTTTCCCGGAAATGATTGAACTGCAAGGCGTTGAAAACATTGAAGGCAAAGGTCACAAGGATAATTTTTATCACACCTTACAGGTCCTCGATAATGTTTCCCAACATACCAACGACCTCTGGCTGCGCTGGGCTGCGATTTTGCACGACATTGCCAAACCTGCTACCAAGAAATTTGACAAAAAAATAGGTTGGTCTTTTCATAACCACGAGGAAGTAGGCGCGCGCATGGTGCCGGTCATTTTCAGGCGGATGAAACTGCCTCTGAATGAAAAAATGCGGTTTGTGAAAAAACTCGTCAGGCTGCATTTACGACCAATAGTTTTGTCCAAGGACCAGATTACGGACTCCGCGATGCGCAGGCTGCTCGTGGAAGCTGGCGAGGACATTGAAGCTTTAATGAAACTCTGCCGCGCCGACATTACCTCCAAAAATCCCGAAAAAGTAAAACGCTACCTGCAAAATTTCGATCTCGTCGAGCAAAAATTGAAAGACCTGGAAGAGCGCGACAAGCTGCGTAATTTCCAGCCGGTAATTACGGGTGAGATGATCATGGAAGCCTTCGGATTGAAGCCTGCCAAAGAAGTCGGTATCATTAAAGAAACCGTCCGCGAGGCGATTCTGGAAGGCATCATACCCAATGAATATGAGCCAGCATTTGCCTACATGCTCAGGGAAGGCGAAAAACTCGGGCTGAAAGCGCAGCAAACTGGCATATAATTTTTAAACCGCATCCACTTATTTCTATTTTTGCAGCCAACATTTGACCTCCCATTTCAGCATGGAAAACAATACCCAGTTTAAACGTTTCTTTGGCGCTCTCCTGACCATTTTAGGCATCGTAGTCCTTCTTTTCGCTTGCGTAGCATTCCTTTCCGACAAACCCGTACTTGGCCTAACGGTTTCTAAATGGGAATCGATCGTGCCTTTTCTGGTAGGCACCGTATTTCTTTTGACAGGCGTGAACCTCGTCAAAGGCTAAGTCGAGCGCACCAGAATTCCCCCTACTGTACATTCCAGGCACTTTCGCGGGACACAAAAGTTATTATACCATTCAATCAAAGCCTGCGAATCCGCGGCTGTTTTGACGCGCATGCCTAAATTCGCCCACTCGCGCAGGATATGGTTGTTTTCGGCAGGCACTTGCGAAAGCCAGTAAATCGCCTTGTCCAGCATTTCCGGCTGCTGTTTTTGTTTTGAAAAGGCCACGAGCAGCGGCGCAACCACATTGATCACGAGCAGGGCAGAGGCATCCTTGCCCATCGCCGGCACTTTGTTTTTTGATTTTTTACCAAAAACATAATGTTCCGTCCAATATTCGGACTGCGGTGCGTGAAAGATTTCCTGCAAATCGGCGATGGGTTCTGCGGTAGTCAGCATTAAAAACAGATTGCCGGTTTTGCTCAGTAACCTGGCAAGCTGGGCGAGGCGGACAGTCGGGAAACCAGCCGGCCTGAGTTTCGCAAATTTCCACTCATGCGGCTGCATGGTTTCTTCGCTTAACCTAAATTTGGCGCTCAAAAACTGAAATTCTTTCCGCAACTGCCGCACATAGTTTTCATCTGAATCGTCGGGTATCATGCCTGCCATGCCAAAAAGCAATGCTTCCACCTGAACCAGCCGGTCGCGGTGTTTCTGAATGATTTTCCAGGGCGTGATGCGGGTTAGTCTTGCGAAAGCATGGTCATTCAATTTAAAACCATAATGCCGGCCAAGCCACTGGTAAGTCGTTTTCTCCCAGTCATTTTGATTGATTTCCAGCAAATGCAGTACTTCGCCGGCTTTGCGCTCCAATCTTTCCAGCAGCACGCGGTCGAGCATGGCGTATTTGTGAATCTCAGCAATTTCAGCAAAGCTACCGGCGCAGGGAATGCCTGTCTTGACGTCCTGCAAAGCTGCATACTTTTCCAAAACTGCCATTTTTACCAAACCCTTCAATGTTAATGTGGGTATCAATGTGCCGTCGTTCCGGACCACCGGTTTATCATTTTCCCAAACCACATGCAGGATCACATTTTCGTACGCCCGGTCTTTCTCATGCGTATGCACAAACCAGTCCGACGATTTGACATGGATTTCTACGCTGCCGTGCCAATGTACTTCGTCAATAATCACCGAAGCCTGCGAAAAATCCGGCCCGGAATTCACATTCTTATAACCCGTGCGGATGACCGAAATGTGCAGATTTTCATCGGTTTGCAGGTTTGCGGTTTCAAAATACTGGTACCGCCAGATAAAACTCAGGATATCTTCATTCATAGAAAACAGAAACAAGGGGGTTGAAAATTGATAAATATGGTCTTCGATTTCTTTGTCTAAACCTGATTAGTTTCTGTTCTTTGTACGCTGGTTATCTGGTTTGGTTTCTCTTTTTTGTAGTAAAAAATTTTTATGCTCCGCCGTCTGCAATTTATTGCGCTCCGTGTCCTCATCGTTTTTTTGGTTGTTTCAATTGTTTGGGTGGTCATTCTGAGGTTTTTACCAGTTTGGGTTACGCCTTATATGATTTCCAGAAAAATTGAAGCATTTAGAAATGACGACGATACCGAGATTTTTCACGACTGGGAGCCCTATGAAAATATCTCGAAAGAAGTGGCCCTAGCCGTCGTAGCTTCCGAAGACCAGAATTTCCCAAAGCACTGGGGTTTTGATTTTGACCAGATCTATAATGCAGTAACTGAAAAGCGCAAACGTGCCCGTGGCGCCAGTACCATTTCCCAGCAGGTGGCCAAAAATGTTTTTTTATGGCACGGCAGGAGTTTTATCCGGAAAGGTCTGGAAGCTTACTTTACCATTTTGATCGAAGTGATCTGGGACAAAGAGCGGATTTTGGAAGTGTACCTCAATGTGGCCGAAATGGGGGATATGACTTTTGGCGTGGAGGCTGCGTCTTTGCGGTATTATAACAAATCAGCGAAAAAACTTTCCCGGTACGAAGCGGCGCGCATCGCAGCCGTACTTCCCAACCCGATCCGTTTCTCAATCAAAAATCCGTCGGGCTACGTCAACAAACGTACCGGCCAGATTGTGAGACAAATGCGCTACCTCGGCGGCCAAAAATACATTGCCGACCTCTGAGTTTAAGAGGTAGTTAAATTCAGATTTGAAGCTTATTTCTAAGACTTCCCTTCGCCGCGCGCCGACTTTTTCGTCGGTGTAGATTTGCGTTTTGACTTTGATTTCGAGCTTTTTGAAGCCGTCGATCTTTTCTTTTTGGCTGACGACTTTGTCGGTGCAGCCGACTTTTTCTCAGGCCTGCTCTCTGTCGCCGCGGCAGGTGCTGCTTTTGGTGCACGAGGTTTTCCGCTGCTGTCAAAGGATGGCGGGCTTTCGTGGGAGGCAGGTAAAGTGGGGAATTTCTTAGCAAAAAGCGCCGATCCCTCGGCGGCAGAGGCAGGTTTGGAATAAGAAGACTTATAATCTCCCCGCGCCACCCTGGTCTTGACCGTCACCGACCGGGAGCGAAAATTGCCACCATAAAACTGTGAAAACCAAGCAGGATTCCGGAAATGTGCCCAACGCCGGTAATGTTTGTTGTAATAGGAGCGCCAATGATAATGATAGGCGTAATAGAAATGCCAGTACTGCGGCGGTTGGGGTTTCCAGTAAGCTGGGTAATTTCCCCAACGCATTGGAGAAGACCAGGTTACGTAGCCAGGCGCAAAAATATATTTAATGATCGGCCAGGAGGCGACTTCATTCGGGCCAGTAAATTTCGCGGCAGCAGCTACTTTCTCGGGGCCATACCCGGCGTGCGGCGTTTCGCGAAAGGTTTGGTCGGTGGGTTCGAGAAAATAATCCCTTCCATATAGATCTTCGTCACCCATCAACTGGATGAGAATCTGCCCGTTAGTTCTTTTTTCAACAAAGAAAACCGCGACATCCTGCTCCTCATAATCATTCAGCGGGACATCCAGCGTGATCGTGTGAATGTTGTTATTGAAATTGTCCGCTACCCGAATATAATCTACACGCTTGTCGCCGTCGAGGTCGAGGTTATTGATCTCGCAACCGCCAGAATTCAAAGCTTTTTCCAAACCTTCCAGCGTTTTTGATTCCTGGAAAAGCTTCATTACTGCGTAAAGATTGAGATTATCGCCGGGGAGATCCAGCTTTTCAGATTCAGACTGCGCTAGCGCGGGCAGCCTTGCCACAAGGAGCATTGCGGCAATCACGAAGGATAGAGGATATGTCATAACGTTAAGCGTCGGCAAGGTAGGGAAATACTTTTAAACAGAGAATAGCCGGACTACGAGTTGATGTAAAAATCTGACTTATTTTTCACTCTATTTAACTCTACCGCAGCTCGAAAAAGCCTTTTTTAACCAATGTCACACCAAAGTTACCGTGGCTCCCTGCCGTAATGTTGTATGAATTTCAGCGATCTGATCGGTATGCCGGAGCAGGGCTGCAATGTCGGCTTCCGGTGCATCGGAGGTAATTTTCGCCTTGTATTGAAAGTTCTTTCCCGGCTCCCCATCCGCCCCAAAATCCGCCGTACACTCAACTTCCACGCCTGTCACCGCCATATTACGTTTCGCCGCTTCCCGGTAAATGTCATTACAAAAACAAGTCGCGAGCGCCAGCAACAGCATTTCACCCCCATTTACAGAAGACCCATACCCGGTAGCTTTGGGCGCTATGGTTACCGACTTGCTCGCTCCATTTGTTTCAACTTGAACTTCGTGCTGGTTGTAGGCACTATGAATGTTGGCGGAGATTTTCATGGCAAAGGTTTGGATTTTGAAGTAAAAGGGGGGGCGAATTCGACCCCCCTAAGAGTCTCAATTACTTGATTATCAAATATAAATTCTTGTATAGAAATTAAAGATATCAAAAAATAACGCTCGCCTAATTCCTAGCCAACCCCTTGCTCCGCTCCTTCAAAAACCTATAATTCCGATGATGCGCCAGCATCGGGTCCAACTTTTCAAATAACCCCAGATTTTTCAAAGCAAACCAGTTGTTTTTAAGCAGATACAAACTCACATAAGACCGTGGGTTAGCCGCGATGAATGCGCTTGTTTTTTCTATTAAATCCTGATTTTCAATATTTTGCAGATTTAGCCAATATGCAGCGCTGTCGATTTGGTTTTTCTTGCGCGCCCGCCCTTCTGCGAGCAAGTAACTATTTGAGCGCTTTTCCGATGGCAGCTGAATGTTGTCCTGGAACATGCGCCACTCGACGTTGCTTTTTGAATGTGTTACCAGCGAACTGGACAGGTTGGCTGTATCCAGCCTGATCTGCGTCCCAGACTCGAAGAAAAATGTCAGTGAGCCTTTCATCTGCGATATTTGAAACTGGTACAAATCGGGCAGGAGGTTTTTATCCATTTGTAAATGCGTGGTATCAAAACCGAGCTGGATCGAATGCACGACGGCCGCAAAACCTTTTTCACGGGTCAATAAAATAGCCCTCCGATCATTGAGTGATCTCGGGGCTGCAATGCTTATGGTAACTTTTTGGGAAAATACGCTGCTTGCGAAAATCAGGACCAGCAGGAAAGGCAAGAAGACTTTTGTCATAAATCGCTAACGAACCGGCTCGGATTTTTCGTCGTCGAATATAACAAAAAGTGTCCTACTTCATCTCCACCTTCGCCACCACCGGCTGGTGATCCGACGGATATCTCTGCTCTTTCGCATCCGTCAGCACGCCATATTTCAGCACATCAATGTTCTTGCTCACAAAAATATAATCGATCCGATTCTGCATCGGCGCGTCGAATTTGAAGCTGTTGAATGTTCCTTCCGGGCCATAAGGTTTTTGTTTGGTAACGTTATGGCTATCATTCAAAACGCCGCTGATGGTTTTGATCTGTTCTGTGTCGGGTGTCGAATTGAAATCGCCAGTGAGAATAGTTGTAGCGTCTCCTGCAATTTCCTTGATCTTTTTTACCATCAAATGTCCCGACTGTCTGCGCGCTTCAACACCCTGATGATCAAAGTGTACGTTGAAAAAGAAGAACTTCTTTCTGGTAGCCAGGTCCTGAAACTCTCCCCACGAACTGATTCGGTTGCAGCAGGTCGCGTCCCAGCCTTTACCCGGTTTGTCGGGCGTTTCGCTCAGCCAGAAATCACCTGATTTGAGCAGTTTAAACCGGTCTTTTTTGTAAAAAATAGCCGAATGTTCACCTCCTTCTTTTCCATCATCGCGGCCTTTACCGATGTAGGCGAATTCCGTCAGCTCGGCTACATCTTTTATCTGGTCGATCAATGCTTCCTGCACGCCGAAAATGTCGAATTCATGGAACTGGATCAAGGCTTTTACATTCTCCTTGCGGTTTGGCCAGGCGTTGATACCGTCGTTTTTCGTGTTGTAGCGCAGGTTATAGGTCGCAACATTGATCGTATTTTTCTGGGCAATCGAAATGTTGGAGACTGCGACGAGGCACAGCAGCCAGAAGGTAATTTTTTTCATTGGTTTTGAGCTTAATTAAAAAACTGTCGAAATATATAAAAGACCCCGGAGGGACTTTCTATTTCTTTTTCTGGATCAAAAACTTACCCACCACCTCGCCATCGTCGCGGATCATTTTAAGATCTAGCTGCTTGCGGGTTGCGTGCAGCTTGGTCAATGTGCGCTTTCCTTCCAGCGGCCCGCCGCCGATCACGATCGGGTAGTTATGGTCGGCATCCGGCTCGTGGGTCATGTAGCGATGGGTGTGACCGGAAATTTGCAAGTCGATTTTCGCCTTGTTTAAAATCGGTCCAAAAACTTTGCGGCAATGTAATGTTCCATGCCAATCGCCTGAATGATAAGGTGAAATGTGGATGATCACGATCCGGAAATCCGCATTCTTGAACTCCGGTGTTTCCACTTCCTTCGCCAGCCATTTCGCCTGCTTTTCCCGGTATTGGTCAAATGCAATCAGCCCGCCGTAATCCACTGCCTCGTCGGCTTTATCTTCACCCGAATCCAAAACCACAAATCGCACCGGACCTCTTGTGAAGGCATAGTAAAATTTGTCATCCGGATAAGCATAGTACGAAGGAATATGGCGGGAAAAGCTGCCACGGCATTCATGGTTTCCCTGGGTCAGAATAAAGGGTAGTTCCGTCGCGAAAATGTCAATGCAGGGCTTGATCAAATGGTCAATCATCTGCGATTCTTCCGTCACCCAGTCGAAACAATCACCATTGAAAATCACGAAATCGTAATCGCGGACATTGCCGGTGTAGCCGTGGCGGTACAGCAGTTGCGGAATGATCTGCGGGCGGTCGTGAATGTCGTTGAAAATGACAGTTTTAAATTCATCTTCATTTTGAGCAGGTGTTTTGAAACCTAACAATGCACTGGAAATCGTCTCGCCAAATTCCACTTTCGAACCTTTATAACCCGTGATTTCCGTCGACACGATCTTATACTTATGCTCCGTACCCGGTTTCAGGTTCGTCAATGTGATCTTGTTGATCCGGTTATTGGCTTCGATCAGACCATTGACATAGCCAACCGCACGCTCGCTGGTGTAAGTGCCCGGACCATATTCGACCCAGCTGAAACAATTTTTACTCGTGATCCACATAATCGTCACCTCATCGGGCTGCATGTTTTGCAGATACGGCCCGACCACGAAATGATTGGCTTCTTCCGCCCTGGGAGCCACATTCTCAGCGGCTTGCGCGGCAGTAGCGGGCATCAAACTCAGCGCCCCGATCCGGGACATTTTCTCCAAAAAAGACCTCCTGTCAGAAAGCATAAGAAAAAATTAAGGGTTTAGGTTTGCGCTGGATTATTCCCAGTTTGGATTTTGAGTCAGGTTGGTATTGAGTAGTCGTTCTTGTTTTGGGATTGGATAAAGATAATCCTTGTTTTCGTCGAACTTCTTGGTAATGTGTCCGTTAACAACAATGTTGCCGCCTTTACTGCCGTTTTCGAGCAGGATTTCGCTGCCGAGTTTCAGAAGCTGCGCGCCGGTCACGGTAGGTTTGGTGCCTTCATAAATCACGAGATCCACCTTGCCGTTTTTGTCCAGATCATATTCGCCCGGGCCAGGAAAATACATGCCTTTAAACGTCTTGGTCAAAAGCTGGCCCTCTTTCCAGCGGATGATGTCATCCCAGCGAAGGAAATTTTCCATCACCAGTTCCACGCGCCGCTCGCGACGGATTTCAAGGATTACACCCACATTTTTACCCGAAATATGCGTGTACTGCGCCGCCTGGTAGGGATCCGGTTTTGCATTTGCGTCGGCCATATTAATGTTCGGCATGCCTACACGATCACGGGTCAGTTTTGTCGAAATGTCCAGATCGGCTTGCGTCAATGTGCCTTTTTCCGCTTTTGCTTCGGCATAGTTGACCAGCACTTCACCTAACCGGAAGATCGGCATATCCGTAATGTCCTTGCTGAATGTATCCCATTTTGGAGCAGACACAAATTTGATCAGCTGGTAACCCGTCACCGTCGCGCCAAATTCCGGAACCAGCGGCGCGTTTTCGCCAATTCTGGTATAGCCTGGGGTGCGGATCGTCTGCGAAAGACGCGGGTCACGGTTCTGAACTTCGTCGTAAAACTGCAATGTTTCGTAACCCTTTTTGTCGGTGAAACGGGTCCCATCGGCCATTAAGTAGCTGTTTACCAGTTTCTTTTCCAAACCCGGTTTCCCGTAAGAAGCCGTCATCGTGTAATAATTCAGGTTATGATAAACCTGCAATTCATCGCTGAAATCACGCGCCAGGATCACTTCGTCGGGGATTGCATTGTCCGCCGAAAACAGTTTCATGTAGGCCGTCGCCGGTGTGGCTTTGTAAATGGTGTAGCCGCTGTTTTTCATCAGATCTTCCGAAGCGGAGATACACGCATCCAAAAATTTGTCCGATTCGGGCAGATTGAATTCCGTATGATATTTCCTGAATGTGCCTTCATACAACCCAATGCGGGATTTTAAAGCCAGCGCAGTCCATTTTGTAACGGTAGTAACCTGGCGGCTCGCATCCAGGTTGGCGATCGCGTAATCAATGTCGGCCATCACGGAATCCATCACCAGAGTGCGTGGATCGCGGGCTTTGGTCAGCAATTCCTGGTCTTCCAGCTCGATCGTCGTCGAGTACCAGGGCACGTCGCCGAACCTTTTGACCATACCAAAATAAAAGTAGGCGCGGAAGAAGCGGGCCAGACCATTGTACTTCGCAACTGCCTTTTTATCAGGACATTTATCTGAATTTGCCAAAAAATAATTAATGTTCCGCAAGTTACCCCAGCTCCATCCGCCGCCGCTCGTCGGTACCACGCGGGTGCCCTGCAACTCGTCGCGCAAGCTGTTTTTTACTACATTATCCACGTCTTCATTATACACATCTTCCGCCGAGGGTAGTGCATTGTAAAATGAATTGGTATACAACAAAAGGTCATTTTCGGAATTGAAAAACGTCTCCGGCGAAATCGCGTCCGTCGGGAGCTGGTCCAGGTCGCAGGCTACCAGCCCAAGCGACAAGGCAATGATACTCAGTAATTTCTTCATGGGATGAATGCTTTATATCGCTTTTAGAAAGTGATGTTAAGTCCTGCTGAAATGGTTTTAGACAAAGGATAAGTCCGTCCGTTGGTGGCGTCGCCGTCGAATTGCTCGGGGTCGATGTATTTGGAGCGCAAAGGCGTGTAGGTGAGCAAGTTCTCGCCGCTGACATAAATTCTTGCCCGGGGAATGCGTACCAGCTTGCTGATTTTTTCAGGAACCGTATACCCGATCACGACATTTTTCAGACGCAGGTAACCCACATTCTGAATGTACCGGTCATTCGGCGAGTTCAGGTCCCCGCCGCCATTTAATGCCGTATAACCTCTCAGCACCGGGAAGTAAGCATTCTGATTTTCAGGCGTCCAGATATCGTCGCCGAATTTTTCAGGAATAAAAGAATAATACGGCCGCGAGTACGGCCCCCAGAATTTGTCGGCATTATTGCCCGGATACCAGTTCCTGCGGAGGATTCCCTGCGCCAGCGCCGAGAAATCGAAACCATTCCACGAAGCGCCCAGATTAATTCCATAGCGGTATCTCGCGCGGTTGTTACCAATGATTTTCATATCGCCATGATCCGCCACCGTGTTGGCGCCCTGGTCGATCTTGCCATCATTATTGGTATCGATGAATTTCAGATCACCCGCCTGCAATTTACTCCAATCGCCCGGCGCGCTCAGGCGCTGCTTGTTCACGATCGTCTGGTCCACTTTGTAAGCCTGCGCTTCCTCGTTGGTTTTAAACATTCCCTCAATCGAGTAACCCCACATTTCCCCGATCGTCTGGCCTACGTATGGCGCGGACAAAACCTTGTTCGGGTTATCGTATTTCGTGATTTTGGATTTGGAATCGGAAACAATGAAGGACACATTGTAATTGAAAGGCTTGTCGGCTACCTTGAAGTTATCCGCCCAGCCGATCGACAGCTCAAAACCTTTGGTCTGCAAATCACCTGCGTTCTGCGTCGGAACAGTCGCGCCGTAAACCGAGGGCAAAACCTGGCCCGGGATCAACATATCCGTAGTATTCCGGATGTATCCGTCAAATGAGATGTTCAAACGATTTTTCAGCAAAGTCGCGTCCAGACCAATGTTAGAAGTCGTCGCCGATTCCCAGGTTAGACCCGCCGATATCGGGTTAGGGCTGCTTACATATTGCAACTTCTGTCCATTCGTAATCCAGCTCGACTGCGCCGTCGGCATCATCGGAATGTACGGGTAGAAGCTCGCCGAGCTTGGGTTATTGTTAAAATTCGGCGGTAGCTGGTTACCCAATGTTCCGTAAGACGCACGGATTTTCAGGTTATTAAATGAATTACGGATCGGTTCAAAAAATGCCTCTTCGCTAATCCGCCAACCCGCCGAAACTGAGGGGAAGAAACCGTAACGTTTGCTTTCACCAAAGCGGGAAGTACCGTCGTAGCGACCATTTACTTCCAGCAGGTACTTGCCCATATAGTCATAATTCGCGCGGAAAAATGCGCCGAAAAGCTCGTATTGATAAGATCCGCCGCCGGAAAGCTGCTCACCGGTGCCCAGGTTCAAGTCGTTAATGCTCTCCGAAAGCAGGTTTTTACGCGAGCCGGCCAACACCTGGTGTTTCCTGGTTTCGTAGTTGATACCGGCGGTCGCACTGAAATAATGTTTGCCGAATGTGTGATTAAATGACGAGAACACATTCACAACATTCTGAGGATCAAACCAGAAAGTCTTTTTCAGCTGGTCGGTATTGTAGTTCGGTACGGTCGTCAGGATACCCGGCTGTACTGAATAAGTCGCCACGGCCGAGCGGTACCAGTCGTCGGTAATGTAGAAAGAGTAGGAGTGGTTGGCGGTCAGGTTCCAGTTTTTGGTAAAATCCATCGTCACCGTGTTGATCGTCGTCAGCTCGTGCACTTTTTGCTCGCCACCCGCGACGCCTTTTAATAAATTGGCAAACAAACCGTCACCGATTGAGTAGTTGTTTTTCAATGTATTATAAGTCGGCGTGCCGTCGGGATTGCGCGGAGCGTAGATCGGTAAAGCGTGCACCGTGATCGCAACAAAGTTGGCATTCGCGCCACCTTCCAGACCCGGATATTTGTATTTCGAATCGAAATACTGGGTATTGTTGCTCACTTTCAGCCAGGGCGTCAGCTGTGCGTTGATCTTGCTGCGCAATGTGTAGGACGTGAACTTATCGGTATTGAGCTTCATGATCCCGTCTTTTTCGAAGACAGAGCCGGAAAGAAAATAGTTAACCTTATCGGTACCACCCGAAAGGCTCACATTATGTTGCTTCGACGGCTGGCTCATGTTGAAAACCGTATTCCACCAGTCGTAATTTCCGTAGTAATTGTAAATGTCTTTGCCATTTACATTTTTAACAACCGTCCATGGACGTGCTGGATTTTCCGTTTTATCATATCTCCGCGCCTCTATTTCCTTGTAATCTTCCTCCGAGTAGCGGGTATAGCTGTTTCCGGTCGCGCGGGTAAATGCCTCGTCGTTGATCTTGACATACTCATAACCATTGGTCATGAAATCGGTGCTCACCGTCGGTTTTCCCCAGCCGAAATTGTTGCTGTAAGAAACCGTCGTCTTGCCATTCTTCGCGGTTTTGGTAGTCACCAAAATCACCCCGAATGCGCCACGCGCACCATATATCGCCGAAGCTGCCGCATCTTTCAAAACCGAAACCGACTCCACGTCATTCGGGTTGATCCGGTTAATGTCGCCGGGGATACCGTCGATCAGCACCAGCGGGCCGCCGCCATTTACGGAAGTTTCCCCACGGACATTGAGGTTACCGCCTTTTCCGGGCTGGCCGGTGCTGAATGTAATGTTCAGGTTGGGGATCATGCCTTGCAAGATCTGCGACATGTTGTTCAAAGGCCTGTTTTCCAGATCTTTGGCCTGCACCTGGCTTACCGCGCCGGTCAGGTTTACCCTTTTTTGAGTACCATAACCCACCACAACTACTTCCGATAATGCCTTGTTGTCGGCCGCTAAGGTCAGGTCAATGTTGGTACGGCTGCCTACGATCACTTCCTGCGAGGTATAACCCACAAAACTGAAAACCAGCACCGCTTCCCCGTTGGGCACCACCAGTGAATATTTACCGTTGGCATCGGTGGTGGTACCCTGCGATGTTCCTTTCAAAACCACGCTGACACCCGGTAGCGTGCCCTGGCCGTCGGATGAAGTAACCGTGCCTTTTACATTGATATCCACCGGAAAAAGGTAATTCTGCAACTTTTCTTCCAGCTCGGGAATGATCGTTTCTTCCTTGGCGACCTTGCTTTTTGCGAGCACGATCTGGTTGTTGATCACCCGGTATTTGATCCCCCGCGGCGCCAGGAGCTGATCCAGCACCTGCGATAATTTTTGATTTTTAACTTCAATGCTCACATTCTCCCGCACCGACACGCGGCTGCTGTACACGAAACGGGTATTCACCTTCGCCTGAATTTCATTCAGCGCTTCTTTAAGCGTCACATTCCGCAGGTTGAGCGACATGTCTTTGCTCAAAACAGATTGGGCAGAAGTTTCCTTCGCATAGCTGGCGCCCGCAAGTGCGGCGGCGATAATCCATTGAAGCAGTCCAATGCGCATAATCTTCTGCCAGTTTACCGGCTTGTTACGTACTGATTTTTGCATAATTTTGATTGTCTGATGGTTAGGCACTGTTGGATAAAACATCCTTTTTGGTCGGTGGTACGACGTTCTTAGGATGGCATTCTGAACCGGGGGTGGTGGTACACTCCCGGTTTTTTCATGGGGGCATAGACGGGTTAATCATTTGTTTTTAGTGGTTTATTCGCATGGTAGTCCGTTTACGGTGATGGTATTATCATTCAAAATGTAGCTGGCGTCCAGGGTGGTACAAAGCATTTCAAGGATGCTGGCTAAAGGTTGGGATTCGAAGTTGGCGGTGACCGAACAGGTGGACATGCGCGGCTCCGAGAGATTGATTTTTACATTGAATTTCTTTTCAAGCTGCTTCGTCACCTGGTCGAGCGGGGTTTCTTCAAACACGATCGTGACCGGTTCATAAATCGCTTTCCGCATCTGCGGCGCATTTGTTTTCGAGATCAGTTTCCGCGAATCCAGCTCAAAAAGTGCCTGTTCCTGCGGTTTTAGTACCACCTGCTGCGACTTGCGCTCTTTGTTAGGCGCTGTCACCTGCACTCTGCCGGTCACCACATCCACCTGAAAAAGTTTCTCGGCAACCGGCGCTTTTACATTGAAGCTCGTACCCAAAACCCGGATCACCATTTCACCGCTCTGGATAAAAAAGGGCCGCGTTTTATCTTTTTTAACATTGAAAAAACCTTCACCCGAAAAAGTCACCAGCCGCTGATCCGCCTCAAATGCTTTCGGATAAGTAATCACCGCGCCCGGACGCAGGGCCACCGAACTGCTATCCGGAAGCTGGAATATGATGATCCTGGATTCTTTATTTTCAAAGCTGGCGAGGCTCGATTCGTCCATCGCTTTCAGCTTTTCCGCTATTGTCGGTGGGGTAGAATTGTTGGAATAACTGAAATAGATACCGACAATCAGCAACAAGGAGGCAGCAATCCCGACAAGCATCCGCCAAGGAATAGTCCGGCCTGTTTTTTCCGGTTCAAAATTTAATGCGCCCCGGATCTGCCCGAATGTTTCATTTTGGATAGAAGTCTGCTCGTCTTCCGGCAATGTGTCCAGATAGTCAGTCTCACCCTCGATCGACGCATACCAGTTTTCAACCAGCTCTTTTTCCTGGTCGGTGCATTGACCTGACAAATATTTTTCTAAAAGAACCGGCGATATGGGTTTAGGCTTCATGGATCTGTGGGGGATGACAAATCAGAAGTCGCGCGCCGGAAGGGTAACCCTTAGCCCGAAAGAAAATTTTTATAAAAATGGAAAAAGAAGGACTGCGGAGATCAAATGTTCCTTCAAATGCGCGCGGAGAATGCGCAGCGCCTTGGTAATGTGCTGCTCGACGGTTTTTTCGGAAATAGCAAGTTCCACGCCGATTTGCTTATTGGAAAAACCCTGGCGGCTCATCACAAAAACTTCCTGGCATTTCGGGGACAGCAGGTCGAGTCCCTGCTCGTAGCGGCTTTGCAGATCGGCAGTCAATGTTACCTGGTCGGCCGGGTCGGAAACAACATGCTGTTCGGTTCCCCACTGGTCGTAATGATGCTGGCGGGTGTATTCTTTGCGGTAAAAGGAAATGATCTTTCTTTTGATAATGGTGAAAAGGAAAGACCTGCAACATTCGATCTGCTGGCCGTCACGCTGCTGCCAGAGACTTACAAACACCTCCTGAACAATTTCCTGGGCCGGAAAACGGTCATTGACTTTGCTGTAAGCGAAATTGAAAAGTACCTTGAAGTAGCGGTTGTAAAGCGCCTCAAAAGCCTGCTCGTCCTGTTGCCCGCCGATCAGTGCCAGGAGATTTTCATCGGAACATTCAGTATATATGTAGTTCATAATGAAGTTGGCCAGTAAAAAACTGATTTGCCTGCATTGAGAAGGCTCCCAAAATTCGCAATTAAATTAATCGCCCGGTATTTGACCAGATTAAGTAATCTCTTTCTTTTTTTTACTTTCTTAATAAAAAATTAACATATGCCGGGAACGTAACCGGCGTGTACCTCCATAACTTGACCTGAATGACGAATTATCCCCAGGCCACGCGAATTCTCGTGGCGATAGACTGCATTATCTTCGGATTTGACGGGAAGGATATCAAGCTGCTGCTGGTTAAAAGAAACTTCGAACCCGAAAAAGGGAAATGGTCCCTGATGGGTGGCTTCGTGAATAAAGACGAAGATCTTTCCGACGGCGCCGCCCGCATCTTGTATAATCTGACCGGCCTGAAAAACATCTATGTTGAGCAGCTGGAAACTTTCGGGAAGGCCAGCCGCGACCCGGCAGAGCGGACGGTATCGGTGGTATTTTTTGCTTTGATCAAAATTGATGACCACGATTCGGAGGCGGTGCGGAGCCATAATGCTTCCTGGATCACACTCGAAGCCAGGCCGCAGCTGATTTTTGACCACGAACAAATGGTCGTCCGCGCCTGTGAACATTTAAGGTATAAAGCCGCTCTGCACCCGATCGGCTTCGAGTTATTACCCGAGCGTTTCACGATCCCGCAGTTGCAAAAACTCTACGAAGCCATTTACAGCATCCCAATCGACCGCCGGAATTTCAGCCGGAAACTGCTTTCCACCGGGCTGCTCATCGACACCGGCCACAAAAATACCAACAGCGCCACCAAGAAAGCCACCCTATACCGCCTCGACGAAGACAAATACAAAGCCAAATTCCACTCGTTTTGGAATTTCATGCCGGACTCGATGAGGAGTAATGAGTGAATGAGTGAGTTTCGAATGAGTGAATGATTGAATGACTGAGTATCCTATTTTTCTATTCACTCATTCACTCATTCAATCATTCAACATTAATTAAAGATTGTGTCAATCCTACACTAGAAGCAAATTTATTTATATTTGTTAATTGATAAATGAAATAAAAGCCGCGGGCTTTATCCTGGACCTTCACATGACAGAGAATTACGTAATTGGAATTGATTTTGGGACTGATTCTGTGCGGGCACTGGTGGTCAATGCGCAGACGGGCGAGCAGGTAGGTACTGCTGTACAAGAATATCCGCGATGGAAGCAAGGTAAGTATTGCAATGCAGCGGTTTCGATGTTTCGTCAGCATCCGCTGGACTATCTGGAAAGTCTGGAAGCTGCGGTGACAAGCGCATTAGACCAGGCGCCAGCAGAAGTTCGCCAGCATGTTCGCGGGATTTCAGTAGATACCACGGGTTCCACACCGGTAGCGGTGGATAAAAATGGCACGCCGCTGGCGCTGCAGGAAGAATTTGCCGAGAATCCGAATGGAATGTTCATTCTTTGGAAGGACCATACCGCAAACGCCGAAGCCGAGGAAATCAACCAGTTGGCACATAGCTGGTCTATCGATTACACCAAATATGTGGGTGGTATCTATTCCTCCGAATGGTTTTGGGCTAAAATCCTTCACACGCTCCGCACAGACGCGCAAATCCGTGAAAAAGCGTTTTCCTGGGTGGAACATTGCGACTGGATTTCTGCGGAGCTGACCGGAAATACCGATCCTCTGACATTAAAACGATCCCGCTGTGCGGCGGGCCACAAAGCATTGTGGCACCAGGATTTCGACGGCCTGCCTGCCAATGATTTTTTCAATGCCCTCGATCCGCTGTTGAATGGTCTGCGCGACCAGCTTTTCAGCAAAACCGAAACTTCCGAAAAACCGATGGGTATCATTTCGGCAAAATGGGCCGAGAAACTGGGGATACCAGCCGATGTCGTAATAGGCGTGGGTGCATTTGACGCGCACATGGGTGCCGTGGGTGCGTTGATCGAACCATATTCGCTTTGTAAAGTAATCGGTACCTCGACTTGCGATATGCTCGTCGCGCCGAATGATGAAGTCGGCCATTTATTAATTAAAGGAATTTGCGGACAAGTCGACGGTTCGATCATTCCTGGCATGCTGGGGATGGAAGCCGGGCAATCTGCATTTGGCGATATTTATGCCTGGTTCGCAAAACTGATCATCGCGCCTGTGAGTGCATTGCTGGGCAAGGAAGCTGCGGACGAAATGTCGCGCAAACTGATTCCATATCTCGCAGAAGAAGCAGCCAAATTGCCTGTTACAGAAAAAGATATTATTGCGATAGACTGGCTGAATGGTCGCCGGACACCAGACGCGAAACATACCTTAAAAGGTGCCTTACTGGGACTGAACCTCGCAAGCGATAATGCACGGATTTTCAAGGCGCTGGTCGAAGCGACTTCATTTGGCTCGAAGAGTATTGTAGAAAGGTTCAGGAGCGAAGGCGTGCCGATCAACCAGGTGATTGCGATCGGCGGCGTGGCTAAAAAGTCTTCGTTTGTGATGCAAACCCTGGCTGATGTCCTCAATATGCCGATTAAAGTTGCCTCCTCAGAACAAGCTTGCGCGCTGGGTGCGGGTATGTTTGCGGCGGTTGCGTCGGGTATCCATGAAACGTTGCAGGACGCGCAGGAGGCCATGAGTTCCGGGTTTGACACTACGTATTATCCCCGTGAAGAGCAGGCTGCCATTTACCAGACACTTTATCAGAAATACCTGCAAGCCGGTACGTTTATCGAAAACCGGTTTTTACAAAATCCCGATCTGGTATTTGCCGATCCGGTTTAATCACATTTACCACCACAATAGCATCTCCGCAGCTAATGTTAGATTTAAAACAGTTTGAAATTTGGTTTGTCACAGGCAGTCAGCATTTATACGGGGAGGAAACCCTCCGGCAAGTTGATGAACATTCCGAAATCATCGCACGGCACCTGAACCACGCACCGAAAATCCCCGTCAGAGTGATTTTCAAGCCGGTGGTAAAAACGCCCGACGAGATTTACCACATTATCCAGGAAGCCAACAGTACCCAAAATTGCATCGGTATCATAGCCTGGATGCATACTTTTTCGCCTGCCAAAATGTGGATCAGGGGCTTGCAGATTTTGCAAAAACCACTGCTGCATTTACATACCCAATACAATCGCGATATTCCCTGGGCCGACATTGACATGGATTTCATGAACCTGAACCAGTCCGCGCACGGCGACCGGGAGTTTGGGTTTATGATGACGCGGATGCGGTTGAACCGAAAGGTGATTGTAGGTCACTGGCAGCAGGACGAAATTTTGGAAGATATCGGACAGTGGGCAAGAGTAGCCGCCGCGCGGCACGACATGCAGGGCGCGAAATTCGTGCGTTTTGGTGATAATATGCGGCAAGTGGCTGTGACAGACGGGGACAAGGTTTCCGCTGAAATGACATTTGGTTTTTCTGTAAATACCCACGCAGTCGGTGATCTGGTAGAGGTGATCAATGAAGTTTTGGATGAAGATGTGGACAAGCTGGTCGAGGAATATGATTCGGTTTATACACTCGCTGATGCACTCAGAAAAGGAGCGGAGCGGCATCAGTCGCTTAGAGACGCGGCGCGTATTGAGTTGGGTATGAAGTACTTTTTGGAAGCAGGCAATTTTAAAGGATATACCAATACATTCGAAGACTTGTACGGCATGAAGCAACTGCCCGGCATCGGCTCCCAGCGGATGATGGCGGCGGGTTACGGCTATGCCGGCGAGGGCGACTGGAAAACTTCGGCGATCGTCCGTGCATTGAAAGTGATGGCGTTGGGGCTGGAAGGCGGAAATTCCTTTATGGAAGACTATACCTACCATTTCGATCCTTTCAATAAATTGGTGCTTGGCTCGCACATGCTGGAAATCTGCCCGAGCATTGCCAAAAACAAGCCTTCCTGTGAAATTCACCCGCTGGGCATCGGCGGCAAAGAGGATCCGGTACGTCTGGTTTTTGACGCGCCCGCAGGTCCGGCCATTAATGTTTCTTTGATTGATCTGGGAAACCGTTTCAGGATCCTGGTCAATGAAGTAGAGGCGGTGGAAGTGACGGAACAGTTACCTAAGTTACCGGTAGCCAGAGCATTATGGAAACCGGCTCCGGATATGCAAACCGGCTGCGCGGCCTGGATCTATGCCGGAGGCGCGCACCATACCGCTTACAGCCAGAATTTGAAAACCCATCATATTGAAAGTTTTGCGGAAATGGCGGGCGTCGAGCTGGTGGTGATTGATAAAAACACAACATTGCGTCAACTGAAAAACGAACTGCGGTGGAGTGAAGCCGCCTACAAGTAGACTATGTCGAAATACCAATATCTGAAAGAACAGGTCTACGAGGCCAATATGGAGATCCCGAAAGAAGAGCTGGCGATTGTCACATTCGGGAATGTCAGCGGCGTTGACCGGGCCGAGGGTGTGATCGCCATCAAGCCCAGCGGCGTACCGTATCACCGGCTGAAAATCGAGGACATTGTAATTGTGGATCTGGATAATGTGCTGGTAGAAGGCAATATGCGACCGTCTTCAGATACCAAAACGCATACCTTACTTTACCGGAATTTTCCATCGGTAGGAGGGGTTTGCCACACGCATTCCACCTACGCGGTGGCCTGGGCGCAGGCAATCAAGCCGATCCCGAACCTGGGTACTACCCACGCCGATCATTTGATACCTTCAATTCCGGTGACCGAAGTGATGAGCGACGAAATGATCCAGCGCGACTACGAGCACGAAACCGGTAATCAGATACTGGACCTCTTTTCAAAGCAGGGACTGAGTTATGAGGAAATT
Source organism: Dyadobacter luticola (assembly GCF_005860805.1). Classification (GTDB taxonomy): domain Bacteria; phylum Bacteroidota; class Bacteroidia; order Cytophagales; family Spirosomataceae; genus Dyadobacter; species Dyadobacter luticola. The sequence continues at coordinate 1,001,814 of NZ_VCEJ01000005.1, forward strand.
GAAATGGTGCTGGTGGCCTGCCACGGGCCTTTTACCTGGGGAGTAGATCCGGCGAAGGCAGTTTATAATTCAATTGTATTGGAGGAAATCGCGAAAATGGCTTTCCTGACATTGCAGATCAATCCGAACGCTACCGCCATCAAGCAGTCTCTTTGTGACAAACATTATTACCGCAAACACGGTAAGGATGCCTATTACGGGCAGGGCTGCTGATCAGCTTTTCTTGTCAACTCTTTTGCTGGCAATGTTGCGCATTTGCTGCAGTGCTTCCTGGCGGGACATCTTTTTTTCGTTGGACTTGGCCTCGTTGATGGATTCTTTCGAGAACCGGCCTTTCAAAAGATTAAAAAGGGTGAAGATCATAACAAATTGGAAATGGCGCGGATAACTTCCGCTGCGATACCCAAACTTAACAAAGAACGAGCTATAAAAAAACTGCCGGAAGGTTAACTCCGGCAGTTTTGTATTTTGTCAAACGTTGAGCATTAAATGTCTTTTAGCTATCCCAGCACTTCTTTGCGCAGCTTGCTTCCCGGATTGAATTCATCTTTGATCCAGCGAACAAAGTTGTGTGAGTTAGTTTTGTAAATCTCCATAGATAAAGGTTTAATTCCACTGAACTCCACTTCTCTCACGTACTCTGCGTGCAATTTTAAAATCTCGGACAGGGTCTTGCTATCAGTTTTCATTAAATTTTAATTGTTAAGGTTTACAATGATTAGTACGCGAAACCAAAACAAACCTGTACCCAAACACCGTTTAGTTTTTTATATATTAAAAAAATTATATTTAAAAACGCTTATTTAATACAAAATAGGGGAAATATCTATACCCTGAGGTACGTTACCGGATTTGGACTAATCCAAGTGTTACAAAATAGGGCAAACTGTGGGAGTGGGACTCTGACGCCTGAAATGCGCCGGGAAGTGAAGTTAAATAGAAAGCTTTTTACGCAGAAAGTTGACTTCCAGAGGCTTGGGAAGGAGGTCGATAATGTGGGGGCTGGCCTTGGCCTTTTCAATGTCGCGGGTGTCGATCGTGGAGGAGAGCATGAAGATCCGGATCTTGTCTCTCAGATATTCGGGCAGGTGATCGTACTCTTCAATAAAATCAAAACCATTCATATCCGGCATCTGCAGGTCGAGTAAAATAATGACTTCAGGCAGGTCGGTACCGGCGCTGAGAATGTGCTTCAAGGCTTCTCTGGCGGAGTTGAATGTTTTTACGTTTTCTGTAATACCACTCTTTATCAAGAGCTTTTCGTAAATGAAAAGATCAAATGTGCTATCGTCAATCAGGTAGAAGTTGAGGAGAGGCTTCATGACGTTATTTAGCTATGGAAGGGATGTTGATTTCGAAAGTGCTTCCCTGTCCAATCTTCGAAGTGACGCTGATTTCGCCGCCCAGCTTCGAGATAGCTTCATGAACAATGTACAAGCCAATACCAGAGCCGCTGTTGGTGGCGCCTGCACGATAAAACATCTTGAATATTTTATCCAGATCGGATTCCTTGATACCCGACCCGTTATCGGCAATGGTGATGCGTGCGTGTGAAGGTGTAGACTTCACAGTAAGGTGCACAAACGGTTCGGGTTTGGATTTATCCTGGAATTTGATCGCATTATTGATCAGGTTATTGAAGATAATGCGCAGCTTCATCACGTCGGAGTGAAAAACACCTGCCTGGTCGATATCCGTCGTCATTTTAAGGTTACCATACTCCGGTAGGTACTGGATCGTAGCCTGAACTTCGGTGACCAATTCTTCAAAACTGATCTCCGTCACTACCGGTACGCCCCGCGCATTTTTATAATAATCAATAATGTTGATGATGAATGTATCCAGCTTCTTCACCGACTGCCGGATCAGTTCCAGGTATTCATTCTGCGATTTTACATCCTCTTCCAGCAAGGCCAGGTTTACAATGCCCAGCACCGACATCAAGGGCGCCCGCAAATCGTGGGATGCGCTGTAAACAAATTTGTCCAGTTCTTCATTGGCCTTTTGCAGCTCAATGTTCCGCATTTTCAGGTCTTCGCGGGTTTTGTAAATCTCGTAAGCATGTGCGATGGCAGTCTCGACGTACTTGTAATCCCAGGGTTTGTCAATGAACCTGAAAACTTCACCTTTGTTGATCGCATCGATGGCGGCGCCGATGTCGGTGTGCCCTGTAATGAGTATACGGATTGGTTTGGGATGCTTGGTCCTGATTTTTTCAAAAAACTGCACGCCTGTCATGATAGGCATTCGCTGGTCTGCCAGAATGATGCAGAAATCCTTCGTTTCCATGATGAGCTCCGCTTCCACGACAGAAGAGGTGATCGTAATATCGTACTGTTTCCGAAAAGAGGCCTTAAACGAATGTAGGTTATGCTCCTCGTCGTCGATATATAGAATGGTTATTGCTTTATCACTCATTGAAATTAGGGATAGGGCGTACTTTTTTCTTGACCGGCAGCGTAATTAAAAATTCTGTACCCTGCCCAACTTCCGTATTTACCTGAATATTTCCGCTGTGAACTTCGATAATTTTGAAGACAATTGAAAGACCCAGCCCGGTACCATCCCCAACCTGCTTGGTGGTAAAAAACGGTTCGAAAATCTTAGCCCGGACCTCCGGAGGCATCCCAGGACCGTTGTCGCGCATGGAAATGGCGATATGCTCCGGATCTTTCAACCAGGTCTTCACCCAAATCGTAGGTTCTTTTGTTTCAAATTTTTCTTTTAACAGTGCATAAATTGCATTTGTAAGAATGTTCATGAATACCTGATTGAGCTTTCCGGCGTAACATTCAATGCTCGGAATGTTCCCAAGGTCTTTCACCAGCCTGATCGCATTCCCCATCTGGTAGTTGAGGATGATCAATGTTGACTCGATACCCTCATTGATATTGACCAGGTTCAGGTCGGTTTCATCCACGCGGGAGAAGATTTTGAGACCCTTCACAATCTCCACAGTACGCTGGGCGCCGTCTTCGATCCCTTTTAATAAAGTATCGAGCTCGGTTTTAATGTAGTCCAGGTCGAGCTCTTCTTTTAAAGCTTCTACCTCGCTGATTTTTTTCTGGACCGTTTCCACCGAAGTCACTTCCTGGATCTCACCATAGCTGTCCAGGATTTCCAGCACATCGTCGATATCCCGTCTCAGCGGCCTGATGTTGGAGCTTACAAAGTTGATCGGGTTATTGATTTCGTGCGCGATACCGGCCGTCAGCTGACCCAGCGAGGCCATTTTCTCCGAGTCGAGCAGCTGGGTTTGGGCATCTTTCAGCTGTATCATTGCCTGATTGAGCTCGGTATTGGCAAATTGGAGCTCGGCAGTTCTTTCGTTGACACTTTTTTCCAGGAAGGCATTTTGTTCCAGGATCATTTTCTCGTTTTCCAGCGATACACGCAGTGCCTGCGCCTGGGAAACTTCTTTTTCTTTCTTTAAAATATTAATCTTATCGGCCAGTGCAAATGACAGCAGGATCACTTCGATGGTGGCGCCTACCTGCTGGGTGTAATTCGTGAATGTGTTGTAAGGCAGAATGTTAAGGTTGCGGAGTGTGTAAAGTACGATCCCGATCAGGAACATTGTCCAGGCGACGAGATAGAATTTGGCCGGGCGGTAATCTTGCAAAGAAAGCTGTATCGCGACCACCAGAACAAGCAGGGAAGCCGAAACGCCCGTCACGTCGATGATGCGGTAGCTGAGACGGAGCATACCCAGTACCGTAAAAAGGATGGCAAATCCGTATGAAATGAAAATCAGGTTTAGAATTTTATGAATCGCTGGCGAATTGACCTTGCTGTGCAGGAAATTCTGCATAAAAAGTACGGCAAAGCTGCCTGCGAAGCAGGGGAAAATCCGGATCGCGTAAACATTGAATCCCGGCACGTCGGGCCAGAGGTATTTAAATGTGTAACCCATGATGGTGGTCTGGGTCAGCCCGATAAATAAAATGTAGAGAACGTAGTAGAGATAACTTTTTTCCCGGATCGAGAAGTACAGAAAGAAATTGTAAAGCATCATCACCGTCAGAATGCCCATCTGGATCCCGGCGATGACTTCGTTGGTGGTAGCGAACTGGAAAAACGCCATTTCGCTGCGGACGATCAGCGGCAGCACCATTTGCTCGCTGCCCAGGATTTTCAGGTAAAAAGTTCTGGATTGGCCAGGCTCGATTTCCAGCTTGAAAACCGTGTTCTGGTGCTGTACTTCGCGGACGGAAAAGGGTTGTGTCAGAAAAACGGATTTTTGCCAGACCTTTCCGTTTTCGTCACTGTAAATGGTGCAGGAATCGATGCGTGCATTGGCGAGTTCCAGGAAGATTATCGGATCGCGGAATTCATTTTTGAGGGTAAATTTGATCCAGAATGCTGAATTGCTCAGACCGAAATTGGGTGTTGGCTCATGGTTGGGGACAAAGCTGCGTGAAGCTTTGACTTGCTGATAAGTCATCGTTTTGGCCGAATCTTCCAGGATTTCCACATACTGCCCGATCGAAATGTCGCCACCCCGAAAAACAACTTCGCTCGCCTCGGCAGTTATTCCCGAAATCAGGCAAGTTAAAAGCAGAAAAAGTAGTCTGTAGAATTTTATAACCATCTGGCAATATCATAAATGATTGTTAACTCCCCCCTTCGCCCGTTTTCAATCACCGTTTGACTTGGATTCTCTCTCAGGCTGAATATTTTGGCCCTTTCTTCATCTGTTGCGACAGGCAGGTTTACCAAATCCCTGGCAATAAGTGAAGTAGCTATCAATCCTTCTTTTGGATAATAAAATGTTCCGTTGTTGCCCAGGTCGCGGAGAATCTCAAAACCAATGCGCTCACTCATCAAAAGTGTGATCGGGGAGCAGAGTGCCATCAGGTATTTGATCCCAACCAAGCCCGACACAGCCATCGCGATCCGACATAAGTACAGGCTTCCGATGCCGTATCCGGCTACTTCCTTTGAATTAAAGAGTCCGCAAAATTCTGCCACATTATAATCGCCGATCGCATCCACGTAACTGTAAATCTTCTTGTCGATCTTGGCGATGGCGTCTTCCATCGGCATTTTCAGGTTCGGGGAGCGCACTTGCACGCGGGTACCTCCGTAAATTTTACTGCCATCCTCCGACTCTACGATCAGCACGTATGTGTTAGGGTCTTCAAGCCAGTTGTGTTTTGTCGAGGTAACTTGTTTGATCCCATAAGCTTCCAACACTTTCCGGTGACCTTCGGCATATCTCAGACTAGTCTCAATGTCATCCGACGCGCGGTATCCTTTAATACGAGCTACCATTTATATTTTGGGGTTTACTATACAAAGTGTTTCTTCCAGCGGCAACCGGTAGCTCTTAATTTCAGGCTTCGGCGCGCGGGCGATTTTAAAAAGGAACACTTCTGCCATATCATCTTCAAAAGGAACAATCCCGAGAAATCTTTTCCGCAATGCTTCCAGCCTGGTTACTTCGGTATCGTCCAGGCCAGCATTATGGCCGTGGGTAATTCTTGGAAAAAGGTAAAACGGGGAGATTTGCGGATGAACAGCGTACCCGAGTGCTTCCGCTTTCAGCCAGAGACGTTCCATGGACATACCGCCCCTGAAAAAATCGAGGTAAGAATATTTCGGCATGGTGATCATTCCAATGCCAGATGCCGCTTCCATGGATTTCCGGGAAACTTCCACCAGCGCGCTGGCCCCGTCAATACTTCTCAGTGCATTGATTATTTCTTCGTCCTTAATGATAGATAGCGCCGCCATCTGCGAGCCGTCCATGCCGAGCGTGCGGACGTCGATCCCGTCTTTATCCTGCTCCGCCTGAGCCGGCGTCCATTTCATTTCCCGATATACAAAGTCGTGGTGGCCGATGGGGTTCAGCAGCCTTACGCGGTCACATTCCCCGATGATCTCGGCAATGTCCAGCATTTTTTCTTTTTCAAAAAAATAAAACTGTGCACCCTCGACACTTTCGGCCGCTATTCTCAGACTTTCGATTTCCTCTGCAGGAATATGTACAGCCTGTGAGGGTTCGCGGTTTGTGCAGCGCTCTGCAATGTGGGCTACCAGTCCCGGATCGTGTACTTCTTCGGTATCAATCCCTGATTCATGGGGGAAAAATGCAATGCTGGCAATGAGGATAGAATCGGTGCCCAGCGGAAAGAAATCGGCTTTGACCGAGAATCCTGCCTCGCGGCTTTTCAGCACGAGGTTTTCATACGCCGCCCCGAAAGAAAGATTTGAGGCGATCTGGTCAAAGTCGCCGAAAGAGTAGGAGCGGAACCGGTCGTGAAAAAGATATAATGTATTATTCTGATAAAGCCACTTCCAGGGTTGGTCATTTCCGGTGGAAGGGGCGAGGTTGGCGGCAGTGATAATATCCTGTAATGTTGCCGGGTCAATGTGGAAGTCGTGATTGGAAGGAAGCGTGGCAGCGATTTGTTTTGCTTCTTCAAAATCAAAAGGCAGGTAGGGATTTTCGGGTACATTGGAAGCCGCCGGGGGAGCATTATTTCCTACAATGGTTTCAAGATCAACATAATACCGGCCCGACCCTGTAAACTGTCCCAGCAGCATCCTGCGGCAAACATCCGTGACCACGCCGCCACCCAATGTCACCGCGCTCGCCAGTTGCGGCCAGGTACTGATGGTCTGCCCAATTTCCACCAGCGATACTTTTCCCCGCCGGGAAACATTTTTGGTATCAATGATTTTCATCACCATCGACAATTTCTGTTGGTCGTTCAGCCCCTCAAACTGTTCTACGGGGATGCCTTTCAGCAGCCCGTGCAAAATCGGTCTTTCGTGCTCGATATCGAACCGCTCCACATCCAGCATGCCCCTGTCGCTTGTTTCCATCACCACCGGTATCTGATAGCTCGCCGCCATAATCCGGCAGCCGATTTTGATCCCAATTTCATCACACTCGTCAATCAGAATGTCAAGCTTTCCGCCTTCAAGGAGGAACTGGGACATGTTTTCCTTTGTAATGCCGTCGGTATAGCATTCAATGTCAATGAAAGGATCGATCTCGGCAATCTCCCGGGCAGTGACAATGCATTTATTGACGCCAATATTATGTATGCCGGTTTTAATCCGGTTCAGGTTGCTGAGCTCAATGGTATCGAAATCGGCCAGTTTGAGCTTTCCGCAGGTCCTTTCTGTCGCCAGACTGACCGCTACGGCATGGCCGACCGAAAGGCCGATAATGCCTATTTTTCTTTGTTGTAAAGTTTTTTGTTCTGTGGGCGTGATCTTGTACTGATTGCGACTGGTCCGGAGCTCGATGAACTCCTCTTCGTCTATCATGTGGATCAGCCGGCCCGACCAGGGGTAGTAAATCCAGGTGCCCTCGGTCTCCGGAGAGCGGTCGCCGAGCCATTGTTGATAGCGATTTTCAATCTCGTCGTTTTTCAGACGTTTCTTAGGGTTCCGTATCCGGATCAGCTCTTTTTTCTGCGAAGCGAACAGATCGAGGACAATTTTATCCCGGTATTTCTCAATAAATGAATCGAAGTTTTGCTTGTTCGTGTACTGATCTTTTTGGATAAAAACTGGTTTGTAACTGTTGCTAATGCTTGCCTCCTGATACATTTTCAAATTATTGTGGGTCCGGTTCTTAGTGGAATATAAGGCCTTTTCAACCTGCGCCCCGGATCAATGAATAAATTTACCTCCGACCGGCGATTGCATATTTTGAATGTCGTATATTCACAGATGATACTTCACTGAATAATTACACAAATTGCTGAATTTATTTTTGTAAAACTAACCACTGGTTAATTGGCGGACAAAATATTTGGACGATTCCGGGGAAATTTTACTTATTAGCAGACAGTTGCGATTGAGCCTCTGTCAATTTGTAAAAAGGTTACTCGTTGTTGGTGTGAATATAGAATTATTATTATAATATTATCAATTAGTTCGGATAATATCATAACTTGGATACCGCCTCCTGGTATAAGATTTTTTTAGAAAATGGAAAGTAAAGGGAAAATTAGCGTGCTGTATGTGGATGACGAAATCAACAATCTTAACTCATTCAAGGCCGCTTTCCGGAGAGATTTTAACATTTTGATCGCCACCTCCGGGCGGGAAGGACTGGAACTCCTGAAGCACAATGTGGTGCACGTAATTATAACAGATCAAAGAATGCCCGAAATGACGGGCGTTGATTTTCTGATTGAAGTTTTGAAGGAATACACAGACCCTGTGCGTATTCTGCTAACCGGCTATACCGACATTACTGCGGTAATTGACGCCGTCAACAAAGGTCATATCTACTACTACCTCAACAAGCCATGGGACGAGGCGCAGCTGCGGATCATTATTAAAAATGCTTACGAGATTTTTCATCTCCGCGAGGAAAACCGGGAGCTGATCGAAAAGCTGATGGACGTGAATGGTCAGCTTGAATTTTTGTTGAGACAGAACCTGCTGTCTTAGAAGTTGTTACCTCCGTCTGAAAAGCATCAATGTACGCTGCCCAATTGTGGGAGCAACACCTTTTACCAGGTAAAGTACAATTGAAAATGCCGAGGTAATTGCGACCGCCAGGAACAGTATCGCTGCGAAGAGCAGGTTGCTAATGGCTTTTAAGAAAATGATGACATCCATAACATTAAATATTGGTGTGTTCATCCGGTTTTAATAAAATCGTACCAGAAGTGCTGATTCAGTACTTGTAAAGTTGCTGCGTCTCCGCTGGTATCGTTTTTGTGATTTTGGATTAAACCCGTTTTCGTTCGGGCAATCACTTTCAATCCAAAGGATCATGAAAAAAATCATTGCAATAGGCGTCATCACTGGTATCACCGTTTTTGTGTTTTTTAATCTGCTGATCGACGACCTGGAATCACGAAGAATCAGCTAAAAAAGTATCCGCCCCGGACATCGAAAAAATGAGTCCGGGGTTATTTTTTGTCTTACCACCTGAACCACCGGAATGTCGATTCTGCCCGTTTTGGTGCAAGGAATCAAAAATTCGGCGGAGGACGGACTTTAACGGAAGTGCTGACTATCTTTGTAAGAACGCTTCTGAATAATATGGAATCCAAAACGAAACTTTATTACGACACCAACGAAGTTGCCGAACTGGTTGGCTGTGAGCCATCCGCGCTGCGTTTTTGGGAAAAGAAATTTCCGCAGCTAAGCCCGAAGCGGGACGCGCGCAACCGCAGAAGATATACCGAAAGAGACATTGAAATTGTCAAGAAAATCATGCACCAGCGTGATAAACAGGGGCGTACACTCAAAGGTACGCGCGAGCAGCTCCGACGGAAGGAAGAAGCGCAGCTGCTGATCCAGCGGCTACTTCGCGTCCGAAAATTTCTGGTTGAGATCCAGGAAAAATTGTAGTATCCCTCCAAATTTCAAATCATGAAAAAAATATTTTTAGCCGCTACCCTGGTAGCAACTTCTGTGTCTGCCTTTTCTCAGAATTTCCAGCCGCCGCTAATTCGCCAGCACATTGAATTTCTGGCTTCTGATGAATTGGAGGGGCGCGGTACCGCAAGTCTCGGTGAGATCAGGGCGGCCAACTACATTGCCGATATTTTCCAGAAGCTGGGTTTAAAGCCCTATGGCACAGGCGGCAGCTATTTTCAGCCTTTTGAAACGTCCATCGCCATCGAGGGCAAGGCGCATGAGCTGACAGGCAGGAATGTGATTGGTTTTCTGGATAATGGCGCGGCGAAGACGATCGTGGTGGGCGCACATTATGACCATTTGGGCCGCGGTTTTCAGGGTAGCTCGCTTTCTCCGGATAGTAAGGGTAAAATCCACAACGGTGCTGACGACAATGCTTCGGGTACCACCGGCGTACTGGAACTGGCGAAATATTTTGTGGAAAATGACGTAAAGGAAAAGCATAACTACCTCTTTATCACATTCTCAGGCGAAGAGCTGGGTTTGATCGGCTCCAAACATTTTACCGAAAAACCAACATTACCGCTGACCAACATTGCCGCGATGGTCAACATGGATATGATCGGCAGGCTGGATGATAACAAGGGGATTATCGTGTCGGGGTGGGGGACAAGCCCGGCTTGGGGGAAGCTGATACCCGCGCTGGCGAAGTCGCAAAACCTGAAATATACCGTCGATTCGTCCGGTACCGGCGCTTCGGACCATACTTCGTTTTATTTAAAGAACATTCCGGTCGTGCAGTTTTTTACAGGTACCCACAGCGATTATCATAAAATTTCCGACGATGCCGACAAGATCAATGTGGATGGCGAAGCGCGGATTTTGAATGTGATTGCGGGACTTTTGCAAAACCTGGACAAAGAAAAATCCGACCCCGAATTTATTGCCACGACCAGCAACCCGCATGATGGCACCACGACCAGTAATTTCAAGGTAACCCTGGGTGTGATGCCCGATTACAGCTATTCAGGAAAAGGATTGAGGATTGACGGCGTGTCGAAAGCGCGGCCGGCAGATAAGGCTGGTATCCTGGTGGGTGATATTATCACCAAACTGGGCGGCGCCGAAATCGGCACGATTTACGATTATATGGACATTCTGAGCAAGCACGAAAAAGGGCAGGAAGTGGAGGCAGTGCTGCTGCGCGGGAAAGAAGTCAAAAAAGTAAAAGTCACATTCTGATCTTAGCTGATCGCCCCTCTTTTACCGAGCTCGATCACTTCCATCTGGCTGATAATGCCTTCGTGGAGATTGAACCGCAGCAATGTGCGGAATTTGTGAAATCCTTCCCGGCCAGCCGCGCCGGGGTTAATATAGAGCATATTATTCAGTGCCGGATCGCGGATAACCCTCAGGATATGAGAATGTCCGCAGATAAATAAATCGGGTGCACCGGCACGCAGGCCCGGCATTACTTGCGGATTATACCGCGGCGGCGCACCACCAATGTGCGTCATCCATACCTGAAATCCTTCAATTTCGAAGTGCAGATTTTCCTGCGTTCGCGCCCGGATTTCGGCATTATCAATATTCCCGAAAACGATCCGAGTTGGTTTAAAACTTTCGAGCTGCTCAACAATTTTAATGGAGCCCAAGTCACCCGCGTGCCACACTTCGTCACAATTTGCGAAATGGTTAAATGTCCGCTCGTCCAAATATCCGTGTGTGTCTGATATCAATCCAATTGTCTTCATCAATGCAATTTTATTCGGGCCTTTTTGGCTTCACTAAACTATTATTTTACCGCAAAATAAATAATAAAAATTTTATGCTACTAAAAGTAACTTATATATAATAAACTTTCATCTTTGCAGTTGTCCTCTTAATTAAAGTTAAATTTTTCTGGCAAGCGTCTAAAACTGCCTTTTAACTAAAATTTTAGTTGTAAAGTTGTTTTGGTTTTGATATAATTGCAAAGAGTATTTCAACAGTTACAAACCTCTCACCTAAATCTTCTGTTAGCCTTGAAAAAAATCTTACTTCTGTTCTTTTTATGTCTTTCTGTTTTGGCTGCCAAGGCGCAGACCAGCGGGAGATTTACGTTAAAAGGTATCGTGGGCGACTCGTCCGGAACGATTCTGCCCGAGGCGACCGTCATGTTGCTGTTGCCCAAAGATTCGTCCCTCGTAAACTTTGGCAGGGCCGGGAAGGACGGCGCATTTGAACTAAAAAGTTTGAAAAGAGGCACCTACATTTTCAAAATTTCTTACGTGGGATTTATTCCCTACCAGGAAATCGTGACTTCGAAAGACCAGGACGTGGTGGATTTAGGGAAAATCCAGATGAAAGTGCTTCAAAAGGAGTTGTATGAGGTGGTCATCAAAACGGCGCGGGCGCCCCTGAGCATTCGTGGCGATACGGTGGAGTTTGATGCAAAAGCATTTAAAGTACCGCCAGGATCAACCGTGGAGGATTTGCTGCGCAAGCTGCCAGGTGTGCAGGTGGATGGCGACGGCAACATTCGGGCGCAAGGCGAAGAGATCAAACGTGTAACCGTCGACGGTAAGCGGTTTTTTGGCGACGATCCGAAAATGGCCACCAAAAATCTTCCTGCCGAAGCAATCAATAAAGTGCAGGTTTTTAATGGTAAAACCGAGCAGGCCAAGGCCACCGGTATCGACGACGGCAAGCGTGAAAAAACCTTGAACCTGGAATTGAAAGACAGCCATAAAAAAGGTGGTTTTGGAAAAGCAGTCGCAGGGGTAGGTACCGACTCGCGGCTGGAAGGAAAGGTGAGCTACAACCGTTTTAATGACAAGCAGCAGTTTGCGTTACTCGGTTTTGGAAACAATACCAACCAGTCGGGGATTGCCAGAAATGATTATCAGGATTTCAAAGGCAGCCAGTCTTTCAACTGGGACGACGGCGATTTTGGGTTTAACAGCGGCCGGTACTATGGCGGCGATGAACTTACGATCCAGCCGAACTGGGGCGGCGGGGGCGCAGAAGGGTTTACCAAAAACTGGGCTGGCGGCGCCAATTACAACTACGATACGAAAAAAACGAAACTCAGCACCAGCTATTTTTACAGCCAGACCGACTCCCGGCTGGATGTCAAGTCGAGCACGCAAAATTTCCTTTCCAACGAATCTTACCAGACGCGCGACAACAATAATACCCATGGCTTCACCGGCAACCACCGCCCAGCACTGCGTTTTGAGAAGGAAATCGATTCGCTGAACAGCATTGTGCTTATCAGTAACACAAGGATCAATCTGGGCGATACCAAGTATGAAAGTCAGCAGGCCTCGTTCCGGGATGAAAGCCAGCCTACCAACCAGTCGACGGTGAACAATGTGAGCGATTACAATTCCTTTGCAATGGCTAATCTGCTGATGTACCGGCACAAATCAGGCAAAAAGAAGGGACGGAACTTCGCGGCGAGTGTGAGCTACAACATTAACAATGCGGACGAGGACAAACATTTGAATTCCATCAACGTGTTTTCGCAGGATTCGGCCCGGAACAGCGTGATCAACCAGCTCAACCAAACCGAAAGTACGCGCGGCAACTTCAAGGGCAGCTTGTCATTTGTGGAACCGATTGCGAAAAAATTCACCTGGGAAACTTTCTATAATTACAGTCTTCGCAAGGACAAGGTGGACCGCGATGTGTTCGACCTCGAAGATAATGTGCAGAAAGTAAACACTTTTCTGACACGCTACTATTCCAATGATTTCACCTACAACCGTCTGGGGACAAGTGTCCGCTACTCAGCCAACGGTTTGAACCTGTCAGTCGGGGTGGCGGGAATGCAGTTTGACCTGAAAGGAAAGTTTGCAACAGATCCGACCAATAGTAAATTCACGAATATCAACCGCACGTTTTTCAGCCTGGTGCCTAATGTTAGTTTGAATTACAGCCTGAAAAACAACCGCTATCTGTATGCAGAATATGGCCTGTCGGTGCGCGAGCCATCGATTACCGACTTGCAGCCGATTGTGGACAACAGTAACCCGCTTTACATTACCGAAGGAAATCCGGATTTACTGCCTGCCTCTACGCACAATTTCTATGCAGGTTATCAAATGTTCAATCCGGCTTCATTTACAAGCATTTACGGTAATATTTATTACAATTACAACGTAAATCAGATCGTTTACAACCGGTCGATCAACACGGAAACGCTGATTACTACCACCAAGCCGATGAATGTTTCGGGCAGTAACAGTTATGGTACCTATATAGGTTTCGGGTTTCCGATTGTGAAAACGAAGCTGACAGTCGGCGGTAATGTGGGCCTGAATTTCAGCAACAGCATTGCCTATGTGAATGAGGTCAAAAACGAAACGGATACCAAAGGCTACAACTTCGGGCCGCGGCTCGACTTTACGCCTAGCGATGTATTTACCCTCTACGCATCAGCCAACTGGAACATTAGCGATACGAAATACTCTATCAATACGAGCCAAAACCAGAAGATCATAAACACCAACTATTCGGCGGATATGAACATTAAAGGCCCGAAAGAGGTGTTTTTCAATGCACGCCTGAATTACCGCGGTTATAAAAACGACCAGTTTGGCTTTAACCAGAAGCAGCCGATTTTGAACCTGTCGCTTTATAAGCTGATCCTGAAAAACAAAAAAGGAGAAATCCGCGTGACGGCTTACGATGTATTCAAGAAAAACCTGGGGGTTTCTCAATTTGTCAGCCAAAACTTTTATACCGAGCGGCGCGTAGCCACATTAGCGCGATATTTCATGCTGACGTTTACTTACAATATGCGGGGAATGTCGGCCTCAGTAAAACGTCCAGGCGGTTTTTAATCAATTATAAATCACATTCAAATGAGAATTATCAAGATATTCATATTGATCTGCATAGCCAGCCTGCCGTCGATGGCGCAGCAGCTGGAAGGGGAGGTGACATACGAGCGGGTTTTTCACTGGGCTAAAATTTATTCCCGGCTGACCTACCTGAGCAACGAGGAAAAGGACCGCATCAAGCAGACCTGGGGCAATGATGATGAGTACAAGGAAAAAATGGTCTTGCTCTTCAACGAAAAGCAAACTTTTTACACTTATAAAAAGAAGGAAGAGAACGAAGGCGGATATTCCTGGAACCGGGAGGAGTATAAAATTTACCGGAACCTGGAAAAGGAAACAAAAACCGACATTATGGAAATGCTCGGAAAGGTACACATTGTAGAAGATTCGCTGAAAGCGCCCAACTGGAAGGTGATGAACAAAATCAAGGAAGTGGCGGGGCATATGTGCATGATGGCGGTGACCGAGGACACGATCAAAGGCCAGAAGATCACGGCCTGGTTTGCCAATGACATTGCGCTGTCTGCCGGTCCGGAATTGTACTCAGGCTTGCCGGGGATGATCCTCGAACTGGAAGTGAATGATGGGGAGATCACGGTGACTGCGCAGGAGGTGAAAATGAGGCCGGTAGCTGCCGCCGAATTGGAGCTTCCCAAAAAAGTTAAAGGTAAAAAAATCGATAACAAGCAATATGCAACTTTGGTGACGGCGCATATCCGGGACAGTATCAAAGCCCACCGAAACCCATTCTGGGCGCTGCCGTATTAGAATTAAAGGTAAGCAGAAGCGAATCCTTCTATTATCCGCAAAAAGGGAAATTGTCATCGACAGTTTCCCTTTTTTTGTACCTTTGCGACTTGAACAGCCTTTTGGACTATTTTTAGTCAGTTGGCAAGATATTTTTACTACTCATGTAATTGTTCCATTATTAACTTAACAGTGTTTAACTATTTTAAATAACCCTTTTGTAATTATGAAAAATACCATTTTAGCCGTTGCAATGCTTTTTGTGTTGGGTTCCTGCGCAAGCAAGAAGAAATTGCTGACTGCTCAGAAACAGGCGAACGAAATCCAGATCCAGTTGGATAAAGCAAGAGCCGATTTGAACGATTGTGATAGCAGAACTGCTAGTTTAAATAATGATCTGAAAGCAAAAAATGACGAGCTGACCAGCAAAAACAGCAAAATGAAAGAGCTGGAAGATCAGATCGAGTTTCTGAAAAAGAACAACAACAACCTGCTGGACAGAATGTCTGACCTTTCGGTGATCAGCAAGGAAGGTTCTGAAAGCATTAAAAAATCATTGGCTATGATGGACGCCCAGGGTACGCAGATCCGCGACCTGAATTCCAGTATCCAGAAAAAGGATTCTTTGAATATGGCGCTGGTTCTCAACCTGAAACGTTCGCTGGCTGACGTTAGTGATGAAGATGTTCAGATTGAAGTGAAAAAAGGCGTGGTATATGTATCCCTGTCTGACAAAATGCTCTTCAAATCAGGTAGTTCTATGATCAACTCTGCTGCTGAAACTGTATTGAGCAAAGTGGCTAAGATCCTGAATGATTACAAAGAAATTGAAATTTTGATCGAAGGTCACACGGATAATGTACCTATCGCGACAGATAAAATTACGGATAACTGGGACCTGAGCGTATTGCGTGCGACATCTGTTGCGCGTACCCTTCAAAAGAAATATGGTGTTGAGCCGGTTCGTATGATTGCTGGTGGCCGTGGCGAATATCTACCCAAAGTGGCAAACGATTCGGCACCTAACCGCAGCCTGAACCGTCGTACCGAGATCATCATTACGCCGAAATTGGATCAGTTCTTCAACCTTTACACGCCTAACGCAGGTAAATAAGGTTTAGATACATCAAGTGAAAAACGGGTGTTCCTAATCGGGGCACCCGTTTTTTTGCGCCGGAGAGGATACACATTATATTTGCACCATCTCAAAATATCCGCCAATGTCAGCAGGAATACCGACCAAAGAATCCATCGAAGCGGCCCACAAATTGGTGATGCCCTACATTCACCGCACGCCGGTGATGACCTCCCAATTTCTGGATAACCTCTGCAGCGCGAAGCTTTTTTTTAAATGTGAGAACTTGCAAAAGATCGGCGCATTCAAAGCCCGCGGCGGATTGAATGCGATACTTTCACTTTCGGAGGAGCAGCTGAAAAACGGAATCACGACACATTCTTCGGGTAATCATGCGCAGGCGGTGGCTTTCGCGGCGGCGATGGTGGGGGCCAAAGCGTACATTGTGATGCCGGAGAACTCGCCGCTGGTGAAAATCAATGCGGTGAAAGGTTATGGCGCGGAGATTACTTTTTGCAAAAATACGCCTGAGGAACGCGAAAGGACAGTGCAGGAAATCATTCGGGAAACCGGCGCAACATTCATTCATCCATTCAATAATTATGAGGTAATAACCGGCCAGGCGACGGCCGCCAAGGAACTGATTGAAGACGTGGCCGAACCACTGGACGCGATCATTGCTCCGGTGGGAGGCGGTGGCTTGCTGAGCGGGACAGCATTGTCGGCACACTATTTTTCACCCGGTACCAAAGTGTATGCCGGCGAGCCGGAAGGTGCGGCGGATGCGGTGTTGTCGTTTAGAAGCGACAAAATAGAGAAAGCGCCCTACGTGAACACCATTGCCGATGGCCTGCTGACTTACCTGGGCGATAAGACTTTTCCGATTATCAAAACGTATGTGACTGATATCCTGACCGTTTCCGATGAAGAGATTATCGCAGCGATGAGATATTTATGGGAAAGAATGAAGCTCGTGGTGGAACCTTCAGGAGCCGTTTCGCTGGCGGCGATTTTAAAAAACAAGGAGCAGTTTCAAGGTCAGAAAATCGGGATTATTATCACCGGCGGGAATGTGGACCTGGGGAAGCTGCCTTTTTGAAATAGCCTAAACACAAGTAGAAACGGCACATTGTCGAATTTTCATTACAGTAAATACGCGCATTCGGGCAAATTGCCGTTATAGTAAAAATTTCAACGTTTCTTAAATTCTATTGCCTAACATTTTTATTATTAAATTGAAATATGAAAAAACTGATCTTTTGTTGTCTGGTTGTTTTGATGGGTTCTTGCAAGGATGATGATAAGACCGTCGAGCCAGAACAAGATTATGCCCCCGAATTTGCCGGCAATTATGAAACCACAACGGTAGTGCCAAATACGGTGTTCAAGCAATCCTGGGAGGCGACGGTTTCAGAAAAGAATAAGCTCGCGATCGTGTATATCAAAAATACCGAAGTGACCGTAGCTGGTACCAAAGTGACATTGACTCAGGAATATGACCTGGTTGATGTAAAAACAAGCAGCAAGGATATTATGGAAATCAATGAAACGGTTTCTGTAAAACAAAGTAACGGCTTGCCACTGCAGCAAAAAGTACAGGGGATCGGTACCAAAGTGGTCAACTCTGATGGAAAGCCGCAGATCAACATTACTGTAAAACTGACGGATAGCAGCACAGGAAGCTCCACCGAGGAGTATCTGGAATTTAAGAAGAAATAAGTTTTTCGGAAATATCGTGAGGCGGCTGAACATTCAGCCGCCTTTTTTTATTTGCTACCGGCCGCAAATGCCTTTGAAATCACAGTACGTGCAGGTATTCAGGTCGTCGGTTTTGCGGAAAGGGATATCCGGGTCAAGCATGACATTGAGGATGTCAGTCAATATTTCCTCTGATTTTTTGATGAATTCCGAAGGCGCAAGTCCCTCCGTCAGTTCCAGCGGATTGGCGATCAGATTCTTCGGGTCGCGGAAAGAGTAAAAACCCGATTTTACGGCATAATCTCCAAAATTAAATGTCTGGCTGCCAATTTTAAGGCCCTGCTCGTCCAGCATTTTCCGGTACATCAGGTATTCATACATCCAAAGCTGGCGGACATAGCCCATTTTCCGGTCGGCATCGACGCGGAGGATTTCGTCGCGCAGGGTAGGGTCGGCCAGTTTTTGTTTGCCGGTAAGTTCTACGCTGCCGGTTTTATAATCCATCACAAAAAGCGTCTGATCTTCGCCTTGCTCGATCCGGTCAATTTTTCCACCGAGTTTCACAGGCGTATGCGCGCCTTGGAGAACCAGATTAATGTGGGTATTGAGCGGCTGCTCGGCGGCCAGGATTTTACGTCTCGGCTGCTGCGCCATCTGATGTTTCAGGAAAACCAATATCTGCTGCTCGCCGATTTGGTAGTAGATCCGGTTGAGGCCCAGGTCTGTTACATACCCTTTGAAAAGCCGGTCAAATTCAGCACGTAAAATGAACACAATCTGCTCCTGCGTGGGATCGATATTTTGCAGGAAAAATTCAATATCCAGTCTTTCCAGCGAGGCATGCAGCCACGTCCCAATCTTGTCCATCCCGAGTTCTTCTTCCACTTCTTCTTTCTCTTTCACCCCCACAATGTGTTTGAGATAAAACTGCATCGAGCAGCGGATAAACTCGTTCAAATGCGTGGGATAGATACCTTTGTTGGCCAGGTAACCCCGGATCACACTGATCATCGCCTCGTCTTTCCGGACAATTTCTTCCAGTTCCTCCGTCTGACGCCCCTCGAAAACCACCGTCTTATTCTGAATGTTGATCTGCGGATTATACAAGGAAAGTTCAAATTCCAGCTGGCGGATGAACCGGCTTTTCTCGCCTCCGCCCGGCGCATCATTGGTACTCGTGTACAGAATGTGCACTTCCCTGGCGCGCTGCAACAACCGGTAAAAATGATACGACATGACCGCCTCCTGGTGCTGGTGCGTAGGCAGTCCCACAGCCTGCGCAGCGTCAAAAGGGATCAGCGAGTTTTGCCTTTTCGCAGTAGGCAACATTCCTTCATTTAAGGAAAGAATAATGATCCGCTCGAAGTCCAATGCCCTGGTTTCCAGCATTCCCATGATTTGCAGGTTACTCACCGGCTCGCCGCTGAAAGGGATTTTGGTCTGCCTGATCAGCTCAAACATAAACGAGCGCAATGTCCGGTGCGTGATCAGCTCCTCGCGTTCATCGATCGTCTGCTCGAATTGTTTTAAAAGGGTATAAAACAGGTATAGGTATTCTGTTTCAAGGGCATTTTTGTAATCCTTATAAACCTCCCGCAGCAGCTCGATCAGCCGGTAAAAAGTCTGGATAACCTGGCGGGAATTGTTTTTTTGCCAATGTGTAAAAAGGATCTGAAAAAGCGGGTGGCTGTCTCCCAGCCGCATCAATTCTTCGGAACTCAGAAAAACCTGGTTATCCTTCGTGATTGCCCATAATGTTCGCTGGATGATCGTCTGGCCGTCGAGCATGGTGGGCAGCGCCACATATTCGTAATGCCGGATGAAAGGGTGGTTCAGGATTTTGTCGATGGATTTATGGCTGAATTTCGGGATGCGGATGGTTTTGCCGCTCTTGTTTTTAAACTCCACCACATTCTGCTGCAATTCAAAGATGCCGTCAACCAAAGTGTACAACAGTGAGTTACGCATCGAAAGCCCCATCGTCACATTCAAATCCTTCACCTGATTGTCCAGCGAGTACAGCATCGGAAGGAGCAGGTTTTCATCCGCGAGTACAATGGCGGTCTGTACCGGATTTTCGGCATCTTCGGCGCTTTTCATCAGCTGGTAAAGCTGCCCGGCGACCTTGGTTTGCAGTGTAGCATTGGGCACGCCGTAAATCGTAATATTCTTCGCGGAAGTCAGTAAATGATCGGTAGTCCAGTTCCACTTGCCGAACTGCTGGCTCTTTTGGTAATTTCTGAGACTGATACCAGCTTCCACTGCCGCGTTTTCCGACATATAGTACCGGTCGCTGTCCCACAATACCTCCGCTTTTTTTACTTTGATCAAAGCCGTCACAATCACCCGCTCCGACTCTGTAAATGCATTAAAACCAGCGAAATAAGTAAATTCGTAGTCTCCCCGCCGCGCAAGTAAATGTTCTACATTCTCTGCCAGCTCACGGTACGCCATCCCGCGATAGGCATTACCTTTTTCTTGCAGCCTGCTTCTAAAAGTGTTATAAACCCTTTTAATGTTTTCAAAAAGAGAGAAATATTGCCGCTGCCCGTTTTCGCCCGGCAACGTGCGGCCTTCCGGCAATGTTTCCTGCCAGCGGCTGATCGCCTGCGCCTCAGACAAATAATCGAATAAATAATCGGTCTTGACAAGGTACTGGTCGATTTTATCCAGATCACTCAGCAAAACCGACGCCCAGCCCATAAACCGGTCAAACTGAATGTTCGGGTCGATCTCGCGGAAGGTTTCGTAGAGGTCAAAAAGGAGATGTACCGGGTCTTCGATTTCGAGCGTACAGAGGCTTTCCACAAAATCGTCCACCGCCATCACCAGCGGGCTCATCATCGGGCGGGTGGTTTCCTTCGCTAGTTCCTGCATCAGGAAAAACGCTGCGCGGCGGGTAGGAACAATGATCTGAATCCGTTCCAGCGACGCGTGGTTGCCCAGAATGTGCCTGGCGACAAGATTCAGAAATGATTGCATAAGAACGGTTTAGTCAAACATGGGCCAGTTGATCCCGAATGAAAAAGCGCGGGCCAGCCCCAGGTAGCCGGGCGTGACGTAATAACCTTTCGGGAAAAGCCCCAGCGAGCCGCCCTGGTTCAGGTAAGACATTTTGAAAAAGAATCTCACCCTTTTCAAACGCACATTGGCAAATGCATCCACGACCATATTCTGGGGAAGACGGGTGTCATTTTGTAAATGAAATTGCTGGGTAACAGGCATATAAGCATCCGCCAGATACCCAGAGCGGTAGCGCGCCGCCAAACCGATCTGAATAAACAGAACTTTGGCATACACGAAATCATAGGAAGCCTGCCCGCTGCCAAACAAGGTCGGTACCCGCAGCACATCATTACCATCATTCGCAGTGAGGTAACCCATCGCCGCGAAGTTCCACTTATTGAGTCTGATTTCGGAAGTAAAGCCGATCCTCAGCAAACGAAAACCACCATTAAGCTGTCGCGGAATGGCGGCGGTATCATAGTAAATGTAATCGTTGACCTGGTGGATCTGAATCTCAGGGACGAAATCGATTCGCTTGGTTTTCAGCGGCAGCGACGCGTAAATGGTCTGTACTTTGGTTGGGTCGAAATTGTTTTTCCACCAGAAATGATTACTCAGGTAACGTTGCGCAAGCAGGTCAGGAGCGGTTTGAATGCTTTGGAAACCCGCCTTTCCCCATTTGGTATTCAGCTCGCCTTTCAAGCGGTATTCTACATTCGCCGCCAGGTTCAGATCCGCCTCCGCGGTGAGGTAGTTCACAGAATCTTTGAGATAATATCCCAGCCAGGCGCCCGCAATGTTGTCGAATTTCAAACCCGTGCGGTAAGTCGTGTAGGCTTCACCTTCGGAATTTCCCAGCTGGCTTGTGCCGCGCATACCATAAAATCTTTGACGCAGATAAACCCGGTAATTGAAGCCCGAATAGAAACCTTTGATCCCGATTTTGTTATCAAAAAGCTTGTAATAAATGTCCTGACGCGTTTTTACCGAGTCAAACCGATAACGGGGATAAGCGCCACGTTCCAGGCCGCGGGTAATGTCAAGATCGGTGTAGCGATCGATCGTCGTAGAATAATCAGCCTGCTGGAAAACCTGAAAACCGTTGACGAGCCGGTACTGCTGGTAAATGTGGAGCGTGTTGCGCCGCTCCCAGGAATTGGCGTCGTCGCTGATTTTGGCGGCACCGTCGTAAGAAAATTCCTCGATCGTACCATTCACATCATTGGGTATCACGCCGCCCTGCTCGCGCACTTTCTGGTTCATGTGCCGGAAATGGGTGAGGAGCGCATATTTTTTGTTTTTGGAAAAAAAGCTGACGTGCGCCAGCAGCGTCCAGTTTTGCCCGAGAAAAGCGCCGGAATTTAAATTATTGACAAAACCGTACTGCTTGTTGGAGGTCAGCCGCTGCGCCCGGAGCCCGAAATTGAAGCGGGAATGCACATTCTGCGTGTAAGCAAATCGGCCCACCGAAGTTTTCCGCCCCCCCGAAATGAAATCCAGCTCCGTATGCTGCGAGCGGGTATCCATGTATTTCACTTCGTTCGCTTTGATCGCATATTCGTCGTAGGCACGCATCCCGAGCTGCGCCCCGATGTCTTCGCGCGGCTGAAAAAACAGGCTGCGGGTAGCAGTAACCGTGTTTCCTAGATCGACCAGTTTTCCCCAAGAGCGGTCCATGGGCGTCCACCGGTGAAAGTTGGTCAGGCTGGTATCTACATTATATCGCGCAGAATCGCGGTTGTTGAGAATGTCGGCTTCGAAGAAATGCCGGGTGGTAGTGGGGCCGTAAATACTTTTGGTGCTATCGTCGAGAATCGCCCCGCCGCCCTGCTGATTACCGCCACTGCCTGAACCGCCGCCGCGCGGCATCTGCATGCCCCCAGGCATCCTTACCTGGGCAAAAGCCGTTTGGTTCGTCAGAAAAAGCACACATATCACCCACAGTGTGGTATAGAAAACAAATCTCATAGAGGAAACTATCGTTCTGCCGGATTAAACGGCTCAGTCATTTGTCCGGTCAGCCATTTTGTAAAGGCCTCCGTCTGAGTTTCAAAGTTGATGGTCACTGGGATATAGGCGAACCTGTCCGCACATCCTGCCTGCTCCGCCAGTGGTTTCAATTTGACCATATCCTTTTCGGTTGTTACCGCAAAAGTATCGCTTTTTAAGTACTTAATCAGTTCTTCCAGGTCGGCGCCGGTGTAATTATGGTGGTCCGGAAAAACTACCTCGTCTACAACGTTGAAGTGGCTGCGAAGATATGCAGCGAATGGCCCCGGATTTGCGATTCCGGCCACCATTTTAACATTCTTTAACTGGATAGGCCGGTTGTCAAAACCTACCGGCGCGGCGTAATCCGTAAAGCAGAAAAAAACCGGCGTGCCCGGTTTGGTATATTCTTCAATGTTGGCCCTAATCTGTTGCTGATCATTGTCGGAAAGGTTTTCAGGACATTTGGTAACAATCACCGCATCCGCCCGCTTCGCACCTGAACGCCATTCACGGAGCCTGCCCGCGGGCAATGGTATGTCCTGGTAAAAAGGCCGGTTGTAATCATTGAGCAGCAAATTAACGTTCCTGGCAATCGCCCGGTGCTGGTAAGCATCGTCCAGTAAGAGTGTTTTGATTCCGGTATTTGACTGGTAAATGTTCAAAGCACCGGTCACGCGCTTTTCACAAACAGCGACTAATGCTTTGTTTCTGAATTTACTATAAAACTGCAAAGGCTCGTCGCCGATCATTTCGGCAGTGGAAGCGTCATTTGCGAGCACATACCCTGCGGTTTTTCGACCATATCCTCTGCTCAAAATTGCGACGGACGAAACAGGCAGCAGCAAGTTAGCGAGGTATTCAATGACAGGTGTTTTTCCGGTGCCGCCTACGGTGAGGTTCCCGACGGAAATGACAAATTGCGGGACTTTTCTGGAAGAAAAAATACGCTGGTCATACAGAAAATTGCGGATGCCCGTGATCGATCCGTAAAGCCAGGACAGCGGCAGTAAGAGTATTTTTATCAAGCGATGTTCGTGCATACCGGGTACATAATTACGTATTTTTTGCCTAATATTGTGCCCCCCAAAATACTGACGCCACCTCGTTATGCCCCTAAAAATTGTGTATCAGCCGTACACGCTGCACTTTCGTAAAGAAGCTGGCACATCGCGTGGCGTTCTTACACAAAAAACATCCTGGATTCTTCAAGTAACTGATAGCGAGCATCCTGACGTTACTGGTTACGGAGAATGCGGCCCGCTTCCTGGCCTCAGTGTCGATGATATTCCTGATTTTGAAGCGCAGCTGGCGTCGGTTTGCAACTTGTTCAATGAGCTCGATCTGGAAGTTTTTCCTTTCAACCTCGGCATCATTCTCGATCAGCTCGTCCCGCAACATTTGCCTTCGATCAGGTTTGGGATTGAGATGGCCTTGCTGGATGTGATAAATGGCGGCGAGCGGATTTTGTTTAAAAACGACTTTTCGCAGGGCGAGCGCGGGATCCTGATGAACGGATTGATCTGGATGGGTTCTTATGAAAACATGCTGGAACAGGTTTCGGATAAACTGGCGCTGGGTTTTACAACGTTGAAAATGAAAGTCGGCGCGATCGATTTTGAAAATGAATGTCACATTCTTTCCAAAATCCGAGAAAGGTTCGACAAAACCGAAATTACTTTGCGGGTCGATGCAAATGGTGCATTTACGCAGGATAATGTCAACTACAAGCTAGAAGAACTGGCGAAATTCGACCTGCATTCGATCGAGCAGCCAATTAAAGCCGGCCAGCCGGAATTAATGTCGGAGATCTGCGCTACTTCGCCGATCCCGGTGGCGCTGGACGAAGAACTAATCGGACATTTCGATTACCGCGAAAAATTCGCTTTGCTCAAAAAACTCGCCCCGCCTTTTATCATTCTAAAGCCCACCTTGTTAGGCGGCTTCCGGCACACCGACGAGTGGATCGAAATCGCCAATCGCCTGAAAATCGACTGGTGGATTACCTCCGCCCTCGAATCCAACATTGGCCTGAATGCGATCGCCCAATATACCGCTTCGAAAAATAACCCGCTGCCGCAAGGTCTGGGCACCGGGCAGCTATATACCAACAATTTCGAGTCGCCGCTGACAGTGGAAAAAGGGGAGCTGCATTATCGTTTTGACAAAAACTGGGAGTTACCCCATTTTTAAACCCACTCAACGCCTTTTCTCAAAAAAAACAGCGTCTCCGCCTCTTTTGAGCCATCTTCCGGGATAAAATTGTAAACCCAATTAGCCTGGGGCGGCAAGCTCATCAAAATGGATTCGGTACGCCCGTTGGTTTCCAGCCCGAATTTCGTACCCCGGTCCCACACCAGGTTAAACTCTACATATCGTCCCCGGCGGAGGTACTGCCATTGTTTTTGGGTTTCGGTAAAAGGCTCATCCTTATGCAAATGCATCAGTTTCGTGTAAATCGGCGCGAAGCTTTCACCTACCTCTTTGACGAATTCAAAAAGCTGCTCTTTGGATAAATTTTGCCCATTTCCAGGCATATCTGGTTTCAAATAATCGAAGAAAATCCCGCCCACACCACGTGTTTCATTTCTATGCGGAATGTAAAAATACTCGTCTGCCCACTCCTTGAATTTCGGGTAAAAAGCCGCGTGATGCTCGTCGCAGGCGCTTTTTAATGTCTGGTGAAAATTTCGGGCGTCCTCCTCCACCACATAATGCGGCGTCAAGTCAATCCCGCCGCCAAACCAGCAAGTGCCGTCGCTCAACTCAAAATAGCGGACATTCATGTGGATGATCGGCACATTCGGGTTTTGCGGGTGCATGACGATCGAAACCCCCATCGCCGTAAAACGGTAATCTGCGCCTTCCGACAAATTCATCTGCGCCCGTAGCCGCGGGTGCACTTCCCCGGTCACCCGCGAAAAATTTACGCCACCTTTCTCGATCACATTACCATTCTGGATCAGCCGCGTCCTGCCGCCGCCGCCCGAGTGATGCTCCCAGGGATCTTCCACAAATTTGCCGCTACCATCCTCTGCTTCAATAGCCTGACAAATGTTATCCTGTAAATTTTTGAAAAAATCTTCTATTTGTTCGGCTGTCATATTTGCGCTGTAATGCGGGCAAAACTACTACAAAAGCAAAAAAGCGAAGGCCCCGCTCCGCTTTTTTACGTTAAATTTCTATGACTTACTTTCAATGTTCAACTCAAATTCTTCTGCCAGCAAATGATTTCGGCCGGTTTTCGCCAACCCAGCCAACCCGTGTGATGATAACCCGATCATTCGCGCGGCGATCGTAGGTCCGGTCAAATTCCTCATTAGTCAGAATGTCGAGCTGGTATTTGTAAATCCGGCCTTTTAAGGCGCCGCCGTATAATTTGCTGAGGCTGTATTCCGCGATGTCGCTATACTTATATTTATTTAGTTCCGAGTTCGGTACGTGTTTCTCGTTGATCCAGATCCCGAAAATCTCAGGCTTCTTCCAGTTTTCGAACATTTCCGGCGTAGGTGCTTTTTTCACCGGGATCGGCATTTGAAAAACCATAATCCCGGAGTCTGCCGCCATTTGCAGCTGGTCGGTATCCATTTGCGAGAACAGTTCATACATCCGGTCTTCCATTTTCGGCTCCATTCTCACCATCGGGTCTGTGCGGCCTTTTTTATTTTTCACATAAGTCGTATTCCGCTCGATGGTCTTGTAAAACTCGTCGATTTCAGCTTTGGAAATGCCGGGGCCGGATTTTCCTTTCTGATCGGGCTTTTTTGCTGGTTTATCCGCTACCGCTTCAAACCTGACGATGCTGATCTCCGGGAATGTCGCCGCCACTTCTTTACTCTTGAATTCGATCTGCGCGTAGATTTTCTCGGAGAATGTCAATGTCAGCACAAACGCCAGCACGGCAATAGCGCCTTGTTTGATATACTGTCTGTTCAGGTTTTTGATTTTCGTCATCATGGCTAATCGTTTTTTGGTGATAGAATAATTGAAACTGCTGGTAAGCGCCATTTGCCTCCCCTGCAAAACCGTGTCGAGCAGAAGTAACTGATAGCTTTTTACATTGGTATATTCTTTCAAAACCGCCTCATCGGCAAGAAATTCGTGGTTGAGCCGGATCGCTTTTTTATACCAGAATAAAAATGGATTGACCCAGAGAAACACGTGGATGAGTTCGATGAAAATGACATCCAGCGAATGCATTTGTCGGGCGTGGGCAAGTTCATGCGCGAGTATCTCGTCTCTTACCTGCGCGTTTTCAAATGTTTTTTCAGGAATAAAAATGTTGTTTAGGAATGTATAGGTGACAATGTTTTCGGGTACCAGGATCAATTTCGCGCTAGCTATTTTCACATTTCTGCACCGCGATTTCAGCCGCAGCACGGAACTTACATTGACCAAAAACCGGATCAGCAGGAGCAGGCAAATACCGTCAAATACGAAAAGCAAAAGCTGCATTGTATCCGGCGGGGAGTTACTTTCTGCCGTGGCTATCATCGAATTTATAACCCCGGTTTTTTGCATTTCCTCCATGATCTGTGGCACGGCGGTAATGACGGGTTTAAGTACATTTTCAGGTTTTATTTCAAAAGATATCAGCGGGACGACCAGCGAAAAAACGAGCGCCGACAAAAGATAGAACCGGTTAAACCACAGCATTTTCTCGCGTTCCAGAAAAAGGTGGTAAACCACGATCAGGATGCCCGAACAGAGGATGGATTTGATGAGATAGCTAGTCATTTTTCTTGCGGTTTAGTTCTTCATTGATGATTTCCCTGAGCTGTTCCAGTTCCTCCGTCGAGAGATTTGCGTCTTTCGCAAAAAAGGAGCCGAACTGCGCCGCGGAATTGTTGAAGAAATTTTTGATCAACCCGTTTACATGATTGGAGAAATATTCCGTCTTGGGCACGAGGGGGTAGTACTGCCGCGAATTCCCAAAAAGGTTATAGGCGATAAATCCTTTGTCCTGCATTCTTTTCAGCAAGGTAATCACCGTCGTCGACGCAGGTTTTGGGTCGGGCAGCGAGTCGATCAGATCTTTCAGAAACACCTTCTCATGCTTCCAGACCTGCTCCATAATTTGTTCTTCCGCTTTGCTCAGGCTCATTTGATCTACATTTGTAATTTATACTCTACAAATGTAGATCAATAATTTTATAAATCAACTTTTTGTTAAAAAAATATAATTAGGTGCTTGTGGCGAGGGAAATCAACATTGCAGGACAGTTAGTATCCGCCTGGCGACTATTTTTGCAGCCTATACCTGACTTGTTTGAAATGCTGAGAATATTACCGTTTCTGCTGCTACTCTTTACTTCCAGTTTTGCCCAAAACCTTTCCTCCACCATCCGTGGTACCGTCCGGGATGCGGATACCGGCTCTCCGCTCGTCGGTGCGACAGTGCGGATCACGCCCGGGAACGAAGGGAATATTACCGGCCCTGACGGCACATTCCGGTTTGTAAGCCTGGAACCGGGGCGCTACCAGCTCACGATTTCCTACGTCGGCTTCAAAACGGTGCATATCCCCGAAATCCTGCTCGAATCGGGCAAGGAAAGTATCAACCAGGTTCGCCTCGCACCTTCAGGCACCGACTTGCAGGAAGCAACGGTTTCGGGCGCTCAATCCGTGGCGGTAAACAGCGTGCAGCCGATCACCATCGAGCAAACTTACAGGTATGCAGCTACTTACATGGACCCGGCACGTGTTGCCACTTCCTTTCCGGGCGTGGCTGCGGCGAATGATCAGGCGAATAGTCTCGTCGTGCGCGGAAACTCGCCAAACACTTTGCAGTGGCGGCTCGAAGGTGTGGAAATCGTCAATCCAAACCATTTATCCAATGCAGGAACATTCAGCGACCAGCCTACTTCCACCGGCGGCGGCGTGAACATTCTCAGCACGCAGTTGCTCGCTACTTCCAATTTTCTGGCCGGTCCGTTCCCGGCACAATACGGCAATGTGACCGGCGCGGTGCTGGATATGAATTTGCGTAAAGGCAATGATGAAAAGACCGAATACACCGCACAGGCCAGCTTGCTCGGCCTCGATCTGGCGGTGGAAGGGCCGTTTTCCAAAAAATCAAAAGCATCATATCTCATCAATTATCGCTACTCTTTCACTGGACTGCTGGGTGTTTTGGGCGTGAAGTTTGGCGGGGAGGATATCCGGTTTCAGGATCTTTCTTTCAATCTCAATTTTCCAACCGCGAAAGGAGGGAAGTTCACTGTTTTCGGGATGGGGGGAGTCAGCAGCAACACCTTTGAGCCTGAGAAAGATACGCTTACGTGGGAGGTTGAAAAGGACCGTCAGAATATTTTATATAAAAACAAAATGATGGCCAGCGGCTTTACTTACGAGCAGCCGCTCAGCAGCAAAGCATCGATCAGGACGGTGGTGGCAGGCTCTGTATTAAACGCTTCAAGGGTTGCCTACCTGGTGGATAAAACCACATTTGACAGGTCAGAGTTGCTCAGTAACAGCGATTTGATCAATGGTAAAATCTCTTTTAACACCACATTGAACTATCGCTTTAATGTGCGGCACAAATTGAAAATCGGTACGTTTTTGACCTATAATAAATATGAAACGCCTTCGTATTCTGCGCGTGATCCTTTAAAAAGCTGGGTGGTACAGCCATTTGTTGCCTGGACATACCAAATCGCGCCGAATGTGATCGCGGAGGCGGGTCTTCATGCCATGATCAGTAAGTTGCAGGCACCGGCAGCGAAAACGAATATTTTGCCTGAGCCGCGTGCTTCTGTTAAATGGCAACTTAATCCGACCACACAAATCAGTGCGTCATACGGTCTTCATAGTCAATTGCAAAACAGCAGCTTATATACTACCCGGCTTTACGACATTGAGCCTTACAGCAACTCAGGCCTGACACCCACCCGATCGAGTCAGGTGGTTGTAGGATTTCAAAAATTTTTCAACAAGAGTAACAGTTTGAAAATCGAAGCGTACTGGCAGCATTTGTTTGATGTGCCGGTAGGAGCAGGTTTGCGGGACAATTATTCGGCGGTAAACATCATTGAAGAGCCCGTCGGCGAGTTTCTGAAAAACCAGGGCACGGCAAGGAATTATGGGGTAGAAGTGAGTTATCAAAAGTTTTTGACCAACAATTTTTACATGCTGGTTTCCGGCTCGCTGTATGACGCTACTTATGTGGACTATCTGGGTCAGCGCCACGCCAGTCGGTTTGATGGCAAACATACATTCAGTCTGACCAGCGGCAAGGAATTCAAAACTTTCAACCAAACCATGTGGGGCGTGAATGTGAAGGCTTTATGGATTGGAGGTTTCCGCGAAAAACCCATCGACGCCGAATATTCGCAAAAATTGGGATACACGATATATGAAGCACAAAGCAGCTACACCGTCAAACTAAAAGACTACTTCCGCCCCGACCTGCGCATCTACCGCAAAAAAAGCAAAGCAAAATACAGCACCACCCTCGCCCTCGATCTCCAAAACGTAGCGGGCATCAAAAACCAGGCGTACCGATATTACGATTCGGTAAAAAGAAGCATTGTGACACAGAATCAGCTGGGGTTGATACCAGTGTTGAGTTATCGGGTGGAGTTTTAATTTTGAATGATTGAATGATTGAATGATTGAATGATTGAATAAGTATATTTTTCATTCACTCATTCACTCATTCACTCATTCACTCATTCTATCATTCAGTCATTCAGTCATTCAATCATTCAATCATTCAGTCATTCAGTCATTCAAAATTCATTTCCCCCCAACGAAACTTTTCTTTCCACGAAATTGTAACTAACATTACGATCAAAAACCCGGGGGTGACTGGAATTGACAGCGGGTTGGAAGTCTGTGTGTAAGCATGTCGGGAGTTGAGGATACCTCCCGTAAATAATGTTCTCAAACAATAACTGGCGAATATAACTACGCCATGGCTGCTTAATCCGGAGGATTAACCAAATGCCATCATCTCTCCACCCCACGTGCTGCCGGGTGGGTCCCGAGGTGTCGAACCGCAGCGCTGGTTGGTATATTGATGCGTAAAACCAACGAGACCCTAGTATCTAAGGCTTAGACGCGGGTCCGCCGCGAACCTTGTCTGGCCCGACAACCTAATCGAGGATAAGCATGTAGAAGGCGCAGGGTTTCCCTGTTCTGGACGAGGGTTCGAATCCCTCCATCTCCACGTAAAAGTCTGCAAATCATTGATTTGCAGACTTTTTTGTTTTCCTTAGCAAATTCACCCCAATCACATACGGCATTAGCAGGGTGATAGCCGGGATATAGGACACATAGTTGGCAATGACAAGCGGCGCGGGGAGGTTGGCGGGCAGCAGGTTTAATAGTGCGCCCAGGCAACAGAAGAAAATGTAGATAGAGCTGGCAAGCCGACTGAGATGGCCAGATCTGCTTAGCGCATAAGCGAACATAGCTGTGCCTAAGTAGATCAGTGTTACTTCTGCCATTCTTACAACAGTGAAGGCGGTGGATAGTGTTTGAAGCCAGTCGGGCTCGGCAGGCGCCCCGGGTTGAGAATATTTCACAAATACATTCGTCAGAAAAAATCCCCAGTAGATCATGTTTGCGATGAAAAGTGGAAGCGCTATTACAAACATCATCTTGCCGACCTTTGCGAAACGCACACCCGGGCCGCTCTTAAGCATATCATACATTCTAAAAAAACCAATCGCGGTGAACGTACCGCTCACGATTAGAATGCAGTATCGCAATTGCTGCTCCCATGCTAGCGCTGCCCATCCCTCGGCAGTTTCAGGCGGCGGGCCCATTCCGGCAAAAACAGAAACAGGCGCCCAGGACATGATTAGGGGCCATGCGATGCCGCGAACAGTCTCACTTTTTGCATCTCCCAGCGTCTTCACAGCCAGGAACATGAGCAGCATGTTCAGGAACCAGCCCGGCAGGTAAACCCAATGGGATTGGTGCCCCAAAACAAAAGCCATCACGGTTACGATGACGGGAACAGCGAGGAGGAAGACATAGCTAAGTTTCTGATTGAAAGTTTTCATTAAAAAACAAACGTCAAGTACATATCAATGTATGAATGGTAAAGGACAATGCAATGACAATCAGCCTTTCTTGTATCGATGATGTCCACTACTTGCTTGACCAGTGCCATGAAAAATAAGGTTATAATCTGATTTGTTGAAGTTTTGCTACCTTTGAAATCTAGTAGTTTTTCATATCTACACACATTATCAAGCCGCAAAAGTGCGGTTGTATCCATGAAGATTGTTGAGCTTACACGCATTGTGCCCGAGACGCTTTGGGCGGCCCGATTTGAAGGAAATAATGAAAACGAATTTGACCGCACATTCAATCGGTGGGAAAATTCGGAATATTTGGATGCATTTTTCACCGAGCATGAGCAGGATCTTGTCAAAGATTTTTACGGCTATTGCTCAGTAAGCCAAGCTGTTTCGATTACATTGTCAGAAGCGGATGCATTTGAAAAACAGTTATTGAGCGTAGCACAAGGGCAGGATTTGGAAAAAGGCTCGGAGATATTTTTAAAGCACTGGACAAAACTGAAAGAATCAAAATCGTAAATGAAAAGAGTAAAGCTTATGGAATGGGCGCAAAATCATGGCTCAGGGTTTATGCTGTCAGACTAAATCTCGACCTTTTTATAATCTCGGTAGCGCAATCAAATTAACTAAGACAATGAATGAGCGCGAGCATTTGAAAGAAGAACTCGAAAAGCTGAATGTGCTCGTGAGATTTTTGAAAAAACTAAATACCGAAACCGTAGAAGATTGGGGATACATTGATTTTAAATGAATATGCAAACGAGAGAAGATATATTACAAAAATTGGAGTCAGTCGCAGCCGCTGAATCCAGCAAATGGAAAGAGCGCGCAGCCCGCAAAGCCGAAAATCCGAAAGCGCTTGAAAAGTCAAGGATTATTGCGATTAATATCCTGGCTCAGTTGCGCAAACTTGGAATGAGCCAAAAGGATTTGGCGGAGAAGTTGCAGGTAACACCTCAGACTGTGAATTCCTGGGTGAAAGGAAATAGCAATTTTACCATTGAGACGATTGTGCGGATTGAGGAGGTGTTGGGGGTGGAGTTGATTGGGGTTAGGGTGGGATGATCATTGTGAGTTTACAGAATATCTCCCCATATATTTTTAAGGTCGCGAATGGAAGTCACTCTTCCAGCCTTCACGTACTTAATGCCTTCTTAAATTGCATTTAATACTTGCAGGCCAAAAAAAAGACATCAGTTTCAGTACTTTCATCAATTGGCGTGAGTAAAACTGACTTCTTATTCTTTCCCCGGTGAATGATCACCCGTTCCTTCTCGGCAAGATCCAGATAATCCTTCTACTTTCCCCGAAATTCCCTAGCTGTTATGATTCTCATGTCTTTACGAATTTGTGTACACGAAGATAGGGAGACTTTATCTTAGTACGAAAAGCAACAAACAGAGTTATGAACCTCATATTTAAACATCATTTTAGTGAACGAGGCCAGTGAGTAGGAAAGACGCTTTTTTACTTATCTTTTTCATTTGAAGCTTAAATAGAGAAGTATGAAAATAATATTTGAGGCGGAAGCCGAGGGACTAGTTCCACTAAAGAAAACCCTTGAAATGAAATTATATCCGCGAGTAATACGCTTTGTTCCAAACGATGAAAATAGTTTAGAAAAAGTTTCTATTGAAAGGGAAATCAAAGACTATGACCATTTATTGCCTCAAATTATATTTAAGAAAGACAGGAATCCAGAAATGTACATTCCAATGCAAAATTTTTCAGAAGAGGAAATGTTGATGCAGCACATAGAATCTTTTGCTGCTCTGGACTTTGGTTTACGAAAAATTTACTGGCAGACCCCAAGAATAACCTGGGTTCCTGAGACAGAGGATGAGAAAGTCAAAATAACAATGCCAACCTATAAGCGATCCTTTCAGTACAATTTACCTAAGTCAGAAATTACATTAACTTGGTTGCAGGAAACAGTAGTTCATCGGGATAGAGTTATGCACCTCGTATCTCCACTGTCATTTTTCCGAATAGGATCTAATCATTTTCATAATTTCGGGTATAGCGAAGCATTTTTAAATTTTTACCTAATGCTTGAAGGCTTATTTGGAAATGGACAATCAAAAAACCACAAGGTCGAAAACGCCTTTGAAAACGCACCAACTCTAATGCACGCTATATCAGAAACAGTTCTATACCTCGATAATGATACGGAGAAAAATACTCACAAATCCTGGATGGTGAATTTCCTACAAGAAAAGGGTTGGAAATACGACAATCTTGGTATTATCAAAGCAATAATATGTATTAGAGGGAATTTGTCTCATTATTATTTTAAAAGTAGTCGGAAACAGAGAGATAGTTTTAATGAAAAGGAAAATGAATCAATTGCCTGGATTACAATGACAATCTGCGTTTTTTCCACAATTAAGTTGCGATTGGATCCTTTTAGGGCCGGAGGCAATCAATAGTAAACTTTTCTACCAGCTCACCCAATCAACCGCTCCAACTGTCTCATAATCTCATCCGTATCCTTTAACATCCTGCATTTAAATAATCAAAATTCGACAATCTCGCTAATCTCTGAGGTATCATAATTTGCGATGTTCAGGCAGGCTGCAAAGCCCTCGGCTCCCAAATTGCCCGGATTTTAGAAGCATCCACACGCTTCCTGGCCTGTGCAAGATCATAATTTTTCTGTACGGATAACCAAAACTCGGCATCTGTGTTAGGGAATGCAGCACCTAAACGGATTGCCATTTCAGGTGACATCGCAGATTTTCCATTGATAATCGCAGACAGCGTTTTGCGAGTTGTCTCCAATACTGCAGCAACCTGCTCAACATTAAGTTTTTGTCCAGTTTCCTCATAAATCCCGTCAGGCGTTTCTCGGATAAGTTCGCCCGGATGAGTTGGATCAAATAAAGCCATATTATTGCTTCTATCTAATGTTAACTTTTATAATCAACGTATAATATATCGCATTATCAGCCGCAGAGCGGCTTCCTGTTTATAGAAAATGGGTTTTAATTTACAGCAAAGGCCCCAGAGGGGTCTCCTAGTTAACGGCGGATTTACAGGAGGCCCCGCTGGGGCCGAAAAAATTTATGTTCGATGATATTTCTATAAACAGGGAGCTCCCCCGGAGCTTTGTTTTTCAACTATTTATTCCCCCCAATCAACCGCTCCAACCGCTCCATCATCTCATCCTTCTCCTTCAACATCCGCTCATACAAAGCAATCTTCTCCTCATGGAGCTGAATCATTTTATCAATTGGATGGATTGTGGAATTATTGAAAACCGAGGCGGGTTGAGCACAATTGTCGAAAGTGTTATTTGATATAATGTTGATAGCCTGCTGTTCATCGAAATTCCGAATTGCATCAGCCGGAATTCTCAAAATAGCCGCAACTTGCTCCAAAATATCATTATCAATCTTTTCCCTCTGTTCGAGAAGTGAGACTTTTTGCTGGTTCCAGTCTTCGCCAAGCTCAAACGCAAGCGCTTCCTGTTTGAGGCTAAATAACTCCCTGAACCTCTTTAAGTTACGGCCTTCGTGGATCTTCGGATTGGAGGTAGTATGTGCCATGTGGAAAGGGTGTTTGGTTAAAAAAGGCAATTTATATAAATCTCCCGGGAAGTGCCTGAATATCTTACGGGCGGCCCGCGTAGGGATCGCAATGTATGAAACTGGGCGATCGTGTTGGAAACAAGCCCCACGTATTACAGTGAGGTTCAGGAAACACTCTTCAAAATCCAATCATGAATAATCTTGATTAAGGCATCCTTACTAGTCTCAATCGATTCGAGCGTGTTAAAGGTTGCGATAGCCCGATCATTTTCCTTCCAAAGCAGAAGGTGATTTTCATCTTCGATTAACCTGGCATTTGGTTGTTCTTTGACCTTTGCCCCCCGGTGAAAGATGAGTTGAATTTTTGTCGGAGGCAAGATTTTCATCGTGATCCTGTCCCCGCCGCCAATCGAATAGTTGGGTCCATTCCATTTGATGTTTTCGTTAAGCCGGGTGTCCGCTGATAATATGATCGAGCGCAGCGCATCAATTTCGCTCCTGAGCGGATGAGCAAGTTCATCCAGAAACTGGGTTACCTCTGTATTAATGGCCAGGTTTTTCTTGTTCATTGGTTTTTAGTATCTGTGATTCACAAAGCTAATGTCTGCTTCATTGACAAGGGTAGGGGATACAAGACAAACGTGCGGGCAGATCGGGACAGCCGTGCGGGATGTTTGAATTTCGATAGCATCCGTTTGATCGCGGTAATGCCCGGACTGGATGGCCATCCTACTTTTGCCATATCAAAATACCGGATATGGAAAACAGAAAAACATGGTTTGTCACAGGCGCTTCAAAGGGCCTGGGATTGACATTAGTGAAGCAGTTATTGCAGGCAGGCCACCGGGTAGCGGCTACTTCCCGCAACACGGCCAGCCTTGCTGAGGCAGTCGGCTTTCAGGGAGATGCATTTTTACGATTACGAGTGGAACTGGATAGCGACGAAAGCGTCGCGACAGCCATTGGGCAGACGGATCAACATTTCGGCCGGATCGACGTGGTGGTCAACAATGCCGGTTATGGCATCGGCGGGAGCATGGAAGAGCTGACGGACAAGGAAGTCCGCGATAGTTTTGACATTAATGTATTTGGTACGATCCATGTCATCCGTCACGTTTTGCCTGTGATGCGCAGGCAGGGATCAGGTCATATTATCAACATTTCTTCGACTGCTGGTATTGCCCCGAGCGCAAGGCTGGTCCATTTACGGCGCTGCTAAGCACGCTGTGATCGGCCTGACCGAAGTGCTGGCTGACGATGTCCGTCACCTGGGTATCAAATTGACGCTGGTGGCTCCCGGCGCTTTTCGCACCAACTTCAACAATCCGGATTCGCTGGTATTGTCGCAACGCAAAATAGATGCTTATTCGGAAGTACAGTCTCTGCAGGAAAAGTTTGCGGCCAAAAGTGGCACGCAGATGGGCGATCCGGCAAAAGCTGCAAAGGGCATGATTAAAGTGACCGAAATGGCACAGCCACCTTTGTATTTACTTTTGGGTAGCGACGCTTATGCCCGCGCATTCGCCAAGTTGGACCTGCTGTCTTCCTCTTACAAGGAATGGGAAGCGCTTACGAAATCGACGGATTATGATGCTTGATACTGTCTCTGCACGGTCGAAAGTAGTTCATGAGGATACCCCATCGGGACGGCGCTGACATTATCGAGCCGGGTCACTTGTTCGGTATCCAGCTTAATATCTGAAACTTTCAGACTTGTTTCAAGATGCGATAGGGTACTTGCCCCGATGATTGGGAAAACACCTTTGGTCATTATCCAGGCCGTTGCTACCTGACCGGGCGTTACATCAAGTTCTTCGGCTATCAGTTCCAGTTCATCGATGATTGATTTTGTTTGCGGGTCTTCCTGATAGTTACTATCAGATTTTGTCAGCCGGCCAGACGAGCCATGCCTGTATTTTGCAGTAAGTAATCCTCCGGCTAGGGGAGAATAGCACATCATGCCCAGTCCGAAATGCGTTGCCATGGGTTTCAGTTCACGCTCCGCAGCCCTTTGGACAAGGTTATATTCAAATTGAATAGCGTGCAACGGAATGGACGTGGCAATCGAAGCTGCTTTCCAGGCCGGGAAGTTTGCGAGGCCTGTGTACAAAACTTTACCAGCATCAACAAGATCTTCCAAGCCGCGGGCGATTTCGTCTAGTGGTGTAATGCCGTCGTCGTAGTGGGGGATATAGATGTCGATATAATCCGTTTTCAGCCTTTTCAAACTTCCCTCGACGGCCTGCCGCATGGCTTTGCGATGGTTCCCCAAATTAACGACCGAAGGATTGGGCTCCCCGCCCGCCGTGTACTTGGTGCAAAAAATAAAATTGTGGCGATTGCTCGTGGTAAACTGGCCGACGATTTCCTCCGCTTCGCCAAATTGATAGCGGTCCGACAAATCAATGAAGTTGCCACCTGCATCGGCATAAGCCGACAAAATTTGTATGGCTTCTTCCGCAGAAGTCCCATTTCCGCGGCGCTGGCCCAGTTGTGAGCCGCCCATGATCAACTCGCTGGCGGGCAATCCTGTTTGTGTTCCGAATAATTTCTGTTTCATCAATACAAAGGACAACCCTGGCCAATTCTGAGTCAAGTATGGCTAAATTCAGCCGTACCAAAAAATTTTATCTTTGCAGGATGTACGAGCGAAAATTACCAGTCGAAACAGAATGCGGACTTCATCTTTTCATGGAAGTATTGAGCGGGAAATGGAAGATCAAACTCATATGGCGTATCCATTGCGGCATAAACCGCCCGGGCGAGCTACGTCGTAAAATCCCAAAAGCATCGCGCAGATTGCTGGATACGCAGTTGACACAGTTGGTGGAGCATGGTATATTATCTAAAACCAGCTTTGATCAAAAACTGTTGAAGGTCGAATACAAACTGACCCAGTTAGGCGAAAGCCTGATCCCTGTCATTGAATCGACAGCCAGGTGGGGTGAGGCTAATCGAAGTATTCTAGAACCACTATTTAGTCAAGTTCGCTATCCGTAATGACCGTTTCTAACTGAGAATGTTCAATTGTTATATTCACAGAACGCTCTCCCTTCGGCCGGGTCCGGTGGGCGGTGTTTTTAGGAATTGTAAAAAGTTGACCAGGAAGTAATTCGATGGTTTCCGTTTCAAGATCAATCAATAAGACACCTTCCACGGTCATAAACGTCTCGTCCGAATTGGGATGATAATGCCAGTGGTAAGGTTCTGTCATTACACTCACCCTGACAACATGGTCATTTAACTCAGCTACGGTAAAATTTGCGTATTTATCTGTTATTGACTGGGTAAGTTCGTTAATATCGATTTTCGTCAATGGAGTTGCTTGCATTTGGAGTTTTTTTGGAATAGGTTAAGTTTAGTAAAGAGGTACAAAATCCGCGCCTCAGAAAGCACAACGAATGTCATCGACAAACAAAATCGGATTGGGCGGGAGCTGCCACTGGTGCACCGAGGCCATATTTCAATCATTGAAAGGCGTGCTCCATGTCAGCCAGGGGTGGATCGCGGCTGATGACAATCCAACGCGGTATTCTGAGGCTGTCGTGTTTGAATTTGATGCGGCCGAAATTTCGTTGCAAACATTGATCGAAATTCATCTTCATACGCACAGCTGTACGTCCGACCATTCCATGCGATTCAAGTATCGATCAGCAATTTATACATTCGACGACAAACAGTTTTGCTGCGCAAACCAGGCGATTAAGGAGTTGCAGGCCGACTTTGATCAGAGGATTATTACCGAGGTAATCCCGTTTGGAAAGTTTAAACTGAATAATGAAAAGTATCTGGACTATTATTCCAAAAATCCTTACAAGCCTTTCTGCAAGACGTTCATTGATCCTAAGTTGAAGATTTTGCTGGGGAAATTCTCAAATCAAGTGGATAAGAAGAGGTTGAACTCGTCAGTCTGAGTTATGGGCCAAGGTTCTGCCTTCCGCCACTTTGGATTGCCAAAACTGCCCGATCTCCGATTTATAAGGCTCACAAATCAAGACGCCCTGCTCGCCTTTACCCACGCAGTACAACTCCGGATGTTTTTTGTAGTCAATGTCCGACTTCCAGGGATAGGCGCCGTCGTCAAAATTTAAATAAGATGGCGTTTCCTTTGATTGACGCTGACCCATTTGTTGCTACTTTGGATTATTACCTCGGCTGCGCTTGATCTCATTTTTTCGCATCGGCATAGCGTCAATCAGGCCAAACAACTTTTCAGCACTAACCACCTCGCTGGATCTCAACTTTTCACTACCATCGCGGCCAACTAATAT
Organism: Dyadobacter luticola; assembly: GCF_005860805.1. GTDB lineage: Bacteria > Bacteroidota > Bacteroidia > Cytophagales > Spirosomataceae > Dyadobacter > Dyadobacter luticola. The sequence goes on from NZ_VCEJ01000005.1 coordinate 1,041,330, forward strand.
AAAAGTGAAAGAAGCGGTGCTATCAATGTCCCACTTTTTCCAAGCAGACAAATTCTTCCCGGAAAAAGGAAAACGTTGCACGTTAATATCACGCTCAATCATGTCTTTTTGATGTGCATCAAAGATCGCCATTTGCGATTTCTGCTTTGTTAAACCGCTGTTTGTATAGAAAAGCAGGACCTGTCGCGGAGACTCAGCTGCGATCAGTGTGGCAACCATTATTCCGAATATTATTTTCATACACACTTCATTTCAAATACTTTGCCAGAAGGAAGTATCTTAGTAAATGCTATCCGCGAGATAATAGTGGTAAAATTGAAACCGAAATGATAGATTTCCGAGCAGCTACAATTAAAGATCTGGCACTTCTGCAGTATTGGGATGAACAGCCCCACACAGTTGCGTCAGACCCGAACGATGATTGGGGATGGGAAACAGAATTGTTGCGGTCGCCCGAATGGCGCGAGCAACTCATTGCCGAACTGGATGGTCGCCCGATTGGCTTTGTTCAAATCATTGATCCCCTGCTGGAAGACAGCCACTACTGGGGCGAAGTGCCAGCGAACCTCCGTGCGATCGATATTTGGATCGGTGAAGCAGATGACCTTGGTAAAGGCTATGGCACCGCGATGATGCGGTTGGCGATCGACCGTTGTTTTTCATCGCCAGAAGTGACCGCAATCATTATTGATCCGCTTGCCTCAAATGTCAGAGCGAGGAAATTTTATGAAAGGTTTGGCTTTACTTTTGTCGAAAATCGAACGTTTGATGAAGATTTCTGCGCGGTTTACAAACTCGACCGAAGTGTCTGGAAAGAATGTTAGCCGCGAATTCAAACTTTTATTAGCGGCGTAACCCACGATAGTAACTTCTCAATTCTCATCCGGTAACGGACATCCAATTTCCCAAATGTGACCAAACGGATCTTTAAGCTTTCCGATCTTCCAGTCTTCTTCCACGGTGACCGGACATATTTGGGTAGCTCCGGCCTGCAGGGCCTGGTCAAATATTCTGTCAGGTTCAGAAGTAGTCAAAACCATGCGGACCGGGGAGCCTCCAATTGATGTGGGACTAAGATTATTGAATTCCGGTTCTTCATCCCCAATCCAAAAGTCTGCATTGCCAATTCCGATTCGCGCATTTGTTCTGCCATTATTGGTGTAATTTTCTAATACTACTCCGCCAAATGCCACTTCATAAAATGTCGCCGCGCTCAAAGCATTGGACACAACCAGGAACGGCGTAATATTCAGTTTTACTTCTGCGCCCATCATGTGGTTTAAGATTTTGGTTGTTGTAATTCGAATTTGATTAGAGGCAGACAGTTCACAGCCTTAAATCAGGTAGGTCTGTCGTGCATTCTTTAAAGAATCCATCACTGCTTTAAATACTTTCGCCTTCTTAATAATAGGGTTTAGCACAACTTCTGTGAGACGTTTGTATCTATCCGTTTCAAGAGTATCGGACGATTTCGATGCTGCAAGTATACCCTCTACGTGCTGATTGGATTTACTTGGTTTTTGGGCGACAGTCCAGGTTATGAAAAGCAAAAATTCGTAATACATTATTGCTGTTGAAACGGTTGCCTGCGGGTAACTGTTGAAACTGGTTCATGTAGCCAACCTGAATATTGAGACCCGTGGTAAATTGGTAGCCGAGCCCGAAGAACAACCGGTTCTGATCGAAAACATTGTAAGTAATTTCTTTGCCGGCATTGATATGAACTTCATCATTGAAGGCAAAGAAAAGCGTGTTAGGCTCAATAAAGTCGCGATTTAACGGCACCATCAGATTTAGAAGGTAGCGGAAACGGAAATTAAAGTTATATCCCTCTTGAAGCCGGTCGTTGGCAATTTTTCGGTTAAACCGTTCTTCAACTCTTATCCATTGTTGCGTTTGCAATCGTTTTTGTCTGCTTGTCCAAAGAACCTGTTGCCATAATCGGTTTTCAGGACGTACGGTTTGAAGACCTGCTGCGGGGAAACTTCTTGCGTACGCATAACCTACCGTAAAACGAAGGTGATCATTGGCATAATAGGTAATACCTGGACGGATAATTTGAGTCGCCCACCTGTCAAGAAAGTCGGTGCGCCTTGCGTGCAGGTCGAGCCATACGCCCAATTTGTCGGTCAGCCTGGTCTGATTGAAATACCCAAACCAGACGCCACTATGTTTGTTAACCTGCTTTTGAGCAGCCGCGGGGATCGAAAAAAGTAGAATGAGTTCTAGTAAATATTTTCTAATCATTGAGATAAACTTTTATAAATAGGTTTTCAGGCAATAGCCCACTATGGCCGCTGCCAGGATGATGTGAGGCTCTTGCAGCTTCTTGATATAAATTAAACCAAGAATCGATGCCAAAGCAATAAGAGCGGATGTGATGTCAACAATCGAGCGCGTAGCAATAACAACGACCGATCCTACCAATGCGCCCACCACGGCTGCGGTAATGCCATCAACAAAAGCCTTAATGCTTTCATTTTTTGATATTTTCTTGAAATATGGAGCGGGCAATACAGTAAATACAAAGCAAGGCAGGAACACTCCCAGCGCCGCCACAATCGCACCTGCGAAACCGGAAACAAGAAAGCCAATGAATCCGACAGTGATGACCACGGGGCCGGGCGTGATCATTGCTACTGCGACTGAATCCAAAAACTGCTGCTCGTTAAGCCAGCCCATTTCACCGACGACTCCGGCTTGTAAAAAGGGAATAATGGCCAGGCCGCTGCCAAAAACAAATGCACCAGCCTCGGTAAAGAATACCGCGAGCTTCCAAAGCTTGTCACCATCAAACTCCCAGAAACCTGTTGTGATCAATAACACAATAGATAAAGAGGTAGACGGCTTTTTAATCCATTTTGGCGGCGCTTTAATGATCATGTAAACCAGCCCAAGAATAATAAAAAGCCAAACTTCTTCCCGCTGGGTTATTGCAGTGATCACTGCCATTACAATAAAAAATAGCCACAGCAGCCACCGACTTTTGATCGCCGCGAATTCCAATTTGCTCACCGATTTGATAGTGAGCTTGTAGCAGCTTAGGGTAATGATACCAATTACCGCTGAGCCGACGCCATAAAATACAGACTGCATCCAGGCCAGTCCACCGTACAGCTTATACGCCATTCCCAGCAGTACCACCATCACAAAAGATGGAAGCACGAAAGCAAGGCCGGTAAGGGTCGCTCCCAAAATCCCGTAATGGACGTATCCAAGATAAATGCCTAGCTGCGCAGCCAGGGGGCCGGGGGCCAGCTGCGCCAGCGCCAAACCCTCGCGGTACTCGTCCTCGGAAATCCACTTACGATCTTCCACCAGATCCCGGTGCATGTAGCCGATCAATGCTACCGGTCCACCAAAACCCAGTGTGCCAAGACGGAGAAAATACTTAGTTAAATCAGTTAAGCTATACTGTGCCGCATCCATTTTATCGTCAGTGGTTGGAATGTGATCTATCGGGGTTTTTTCCGAGGACATCCAAAGCAGCACGAAAGCCGTTAGCAAGCTCTTCCGCAGCACCTTTTCCATAGTAATGAAGAAATATCATTCGCGGCTCTTCGTCGAGCATATGATTATGCACCGCTACTACTTCGAGCTTATGCTCACGCAAAACTTTGATAACCGAATTGACTTCGTGTCCAAGCATAGCGATATCGCCAGCAATATGAGCGTTTGTCTTTGTGCCTGCGAAACTGGCCCACGAATTCAAACCAATCGCAGCTGTCATTTCAGCGCCCATCGACATAATAGTCAGATCCTGCCGGCCCACTGTGTACTTGTAAGTTGGTCCGTTCACGACGCCGGTATTTTTAACGATTGCGTCCAGTGCGGCTATGTCAAAGATGTCTTTGGCTGTTTGGGACGCTGGGGCTGATGGAGCCGGCTGGTTAGCTGGTGCAATTTTGGCATCCTTGATAGCTAGTGCAAACTTTCTGGCAAGTTCGGCAGGAGTTCCCATGCCATGGAAATGCATATAAAATATGCGCGGCTCCTCATAAAAAAAGTGGTTATGAATTGCCCCGACTTCCAGACCAGCCGCCTGTGCGGCCGAAATCAGCGGATTAACTTCCTCTTGGAGCAGCACAGTGTCGCTCATTAGTACCGCTGCCTTCCCGTCAACGGTTTTTTTGATCGAAACCCAGCCGCCAAATCCGAAGGAAATCGGAACGCTTTCGGATTTGATTGCGATTTTAAGGTCGTTTCTTGGAAGGGCGATCGTATGCACCGCCTGGGCTTCATTGTAAGTGCCTTTTTTGCCGATCGCACTCTCAATAGCAGCGATCTCCTCCGCAGATAACGGAGGTGTTTTCATGGGGGCTCCATTAGCCGATGTAACGTACAAGCCGGTTAGTCCAGCTGTCGCCGCCATCGATGTTGCTCCGAGCCATGCTCTTCTCGAGATAAGTGTTTGCTTTTCCATTCTATAATAATGTGGTTGACGTTGCAATACTATCAAACCCATTATTTAGAAAATAGAACAGAAATAACTCGTTTGTACGGAGATTACTTTTTGGTCAAAGATTTCCTAAATGCCGACGGATTTTGTCTTGTGTGTTGGTTAAAAATGCAGTTGAAATGGCTTTGATCCGAAAAACATGGTCTATTTTCGGGCGTTCCCGAGTAATCCATTTCATCGAACGTGTTTGCAATGTTGGTATGCTGTGAAGATCGTCAAAGTGCAGAACATAAGATCCGCGAGACCAAGCCGATCATATAAGAAGGCCGAAATTCGAGAACTTTTACCCATTATCTTGACGCGCAGGGCGAAGATTTTGAGCGAAGATCCTAGTGGATTAGCAGGAGTTCAATGACGCCCTGAACGTATCCTCTGGACGTCCCAATAGAGAATTAAATTAAAAATTGTCGTGAACATCAACTCGTTTGTGTCCAGCCATGCTTGCTATTTCCAGGAAAGTGATCAGGAGAGCATTCCGCTCTGATAGGGATAAATGCACGCGGATTCTCCGGAGAAAATCGTATAGCGGTTCGCTGTATTTGTGCTCGGTATGGCGCTGAAATTCGGAAATCGAAAGGTTGGTCTGATCTTTCAACAGGTGCAAAGCGGTAAAAAAATACCATATTGGCAGTTTGCTTCCTTCCAGTAGTGTGCCGCTTTGCAAGGTTGTACGGAACCGGCACATTTTACATTGAAATTGGTGTTTCGATGCAAGCCAGTAATGATCTGTGTGACCACATTTTTTGCACGTAATTCCCTTCTGTAACCGATATTTTTTGAAAGCCTCGATGGCGAGGTTCTCATTACGGTAAATTTTCAAAGCATCCTGAACTGACATAACGGATAATTCAACTGGGCGTCAAAACATGTTTTTTGTAAAAATATAAACTCTATCGGATTAGTATATTATATTTTTTTTAGTTGGTATGAAAGCAAATTGCAAATTCTATAAATCCTACCATTTATATAGTGGTAGTGACCAAAGATAGATTGGTTGGTTCGTTCTTCTATCTGATCTTCGCAGAAGAATTTTATGTGAATTGTCGCCGGTTTAGTAAAATGTTCTGTTTCAAAAAAATTAGGTACGGGCAAATAGAAAGCCCGGTGGTACGCTACCCGATTTTCAAATAACGGCAAACGTAATTGAACTAAGTTGCGTGTTAAAAACCGCATCGCATGAGATGCGGTAACGTACTTATTTTTATAAACATAAAAATGGCAAAACAGAACACACAACAAACCGCGCTGGGTGATGTAGCCGCCCGGCAGCTGGCCATTGCGACACGCACCGTTCCGCAGATGGTAGCGATCACGCCGCGATGGCTTACGCATTTACTGCAATGGATACCCGTCGAATCGGGTGTGTACAGGCTTAACAAGGTAAAAGATGGGAGTGTGGCGGAAGTGGATTGTTCGGGCCGTGATGAGCGGGAGCTGCCGCATACTTTTATTGATTATGTTGAAAATCCGCGCGAATACAACCTCACGGCCGTGAATACGGTGCTGGATGTGCATACGCGCGTTTCGGATTTGTACAGCAAACCTTACAACCAGATCAGCGAGCAGCTCCGCCTGACCATTGAGAGCATCAAGGAGCGCCAGGAAAGTGAGTTGATCAATAATGGAGAGTACGGATTATTGAGCAGCATCGCCGATTCGCAGCGCATTTCTACCCGGCTCGGCCCGCCTACGCCGGACGATCTGGACGAACTGATCACAAAAGTCTGGAAGGAACCTGGTTTCTTTTTATTACATCCCAAGGCCATCGCCGCGTTTGGTCGTGAGTGTACGCGCAAAGGTGTGCCACCACCGACGGCTTCGTTTTTCGGCTCGCAATTTATTACGTGGAGAGGTATCCCGCTGTTCCCATCCGACAAAGTGCCTATCGAAAATGGCAAAACGAAGATCCTTTTGATCCGGACAGGGGAGAGCCGTCAGGGCGTGGTGGGATTGTATCAGCCGGGCTTGCCAGGTGAGCAGTCGCCGGGACTTTCAGTGCGATTTATGGGAATTAATGATAAAGCCATTGCTTCATATCTGGTATCGCTTTATTGCTCGCTCGCGGTGCTGGTTGAAGATGCGATTGCGGTCCTGGAAGATGTAGATATCAATAATTACCATGAGTACAAATATTAATGTACCTCAGCCCGGCGATGGAATTTCCGGTTTGCCGGATGTGCATGAGATTGAAAATCTGGCGAACGAACTTTTTAAATTGTTGCCCAACGAAGTTCCCGCAGCCAATTTTTCACCCGATCTGGACGATCATCCGCGGCTGCAAAAGTCGCTGAACCTCGTCCATGAGCGTCTGCCGTCACTTTTTAATAAAAGTCAAGACACAGGTTTCGGTCAAAGCTTCGATGCGGCTAACCCGCCGACCAGTTTCCCAGATCCGCATTTTACGGGCGGGAGCAGCCGGGTTTCGGGTCTGGGTGCGTCGCCTTCGGGCGTCCAAAAGGACAGTCAGGTGAGTCCGGCTGCAGCCCAGGCCTCGGTGCCGAATGGTGTTTATGGCACCAGGTCACAGTCGGGCATTACATCTGCCGCGCCGGGCATCAGTCGACCGTCAACGGGCGAGAACCATCTTGACCTGAGCAAGACCGGTATCGAGAGCTCGCATTTGCATGGTTTTGAAACGGGGCTCGGGCATGTCCCGCAATCGGAAGCTGGCAGCGGCGTTTCGCCGTCAGTGGAGCGTCACGGACCCAGTTATGCCAAGGCATTTCCGCAGTCGCGCGACACTGCTTACGAACCTAGTGTGGACAAGCTGTGGTCGACATTGACGACTTTTAAAAGTACACCCCAACTGCCTTCAACGGGCGGGCTGGAAGGTGCGGGCTACTACTTTTTGCAGGGCGCGGGTTTTCAGGGGAATGATCCGTTTGGCTATAATCCCGTCAAAAGTTCGCAGCTGAATGGTGCCTCGTTCCCACATTTGGGCGGTAAATCGAAGTCTTTTTTCGATGTAAATCAGGTCCGGAAAGACTTCCCGATTTTGCAGGAAAAAGTCAATGGCAAACCGCTGATCTGGTTTGATAATGCGGCCACGACGCAGAAACCGCAGTCGGTGATTGATCGCGTGGCCTATTTTTACCAGCACGAAAATTCCAATATTCACCGCGCCGCCCACGAGCTGGCCGCCCGCGCAACCGATGCCTACGAAAGTGCCCGGGAGAAGACACGCGCGTTCCTGAATGCACGCTCCGTGAATGAGGTAATCTTCGTACGCGGCGCGACGGAGGCCATTAACCTGGTTGCCAAAACCTGGGGTGATGAAAACCTGCATGCAGGCGACGAAATCATCCTCAGCAATCTCGAACATCACGCCAACATTGTCCCCTGGCAGCAGCTCGCCTGGCGAAAAAACCTGAAAATCCGCGTGATCCCGGTAGACGACAGCGGGCAGATTTTGCTGCATGAATATGCAAAGCTGCTCAATGCCAGGACGAGGCTGGTATCGTTTACGCAGGTTTCCAATGCATTGGGAACGGTTACGCCGGCCAAACAGATTGTGGAAATGGCGCATGCCGCCGGGGCCAGAGTGCTGGTCGATGGTGCGCAGTCGGTTTCCCATTTGCGCACCGATGTGCAGGCTTTGAACGCGGATTGGTTTGTATTTTCGGGGCATAAGGTTTTTGGTCCGACGGGCATTGGTGTTTTGTATGGAAAAGAAGAACTACTGAACGATACCCAACCATGGCAGGGCGGGGGCAATATGATCGAAGACGTGACTTTTGAACACACCCGTTTTCACAAATCGCCCAACCGTTTCGAAGCTGGAACGGGCAACATTGCAGACGCAGTCGGGCTAGGCGCGGCGATTGATTACGTCAACAAAATCGGCATTGACGCCATTTATCAGTACGAACATTATCTAGTGCAATACGCAACTGGCTTGTTGAAAAACATTCCCGGCCTGCGCCAGATCGGCACGGCTGACGACAAGGCATCAGTTTTGTCCTTTGTTTTTGAAGGCTATAAAACCGAAGAAGTAGGCGATGCGCTCAACAAGGAAGGCATCGCAGTCCGATCCGGCCACCACTGCGCCCAGCCGATTTTGCGGCGTTTTGGCGTGGAAACAACCGTGCGGCCATCGCTGGCTTTCTACAATACCACTTCGGAGATTGATGTTTTGGTTGAGACGTTGTATCGGTTGAGAAAAGCAAAATATTAATCGATATAGCCTGTCAGAAAAGGTGCAGCGCACCGCAATAGTTATAGCCGAAACGATGAAAAACCTGAATACCCGTTCTCTGATCAGCCTTTTAAAGGAAACCCATAATGCCGAATGGGAAGCCACGCCTTCGTCAGTAGATGCGATCGCGTGGCTTGACGGGCTATTACAGTTCCTCTTTCCAAGCAACCATTTGCCCAAAAGCAGCGCATATGAGGGAATTTTGAAGAAAAATCAGATTGACCTGGAAAATATCCTGCTGAGTTATCTCGAACCGTCAGGGATCGATATTGACGAGGTGGTTTACAGTTTTTACAGTGCCCTGGAAGAAATCTATCAAAGCCTGCGGCTGGATGCGGCAAAAATCAATGAATACGATCCAGCTTCACACAGCATTAATGAGGTAATCGTTTCTTACCCAGGTTTCTACGCCATTGCTGTTTACAGACTTGCCAATCGATTGGTAAAACTTGGAATCCCGGTTTTACCGAGAATCCTCTGTGAATATGCGCACGGCAAAACGGGTGTCGATATTCACCCAAGTGCGGAAATCGGCGTCCCGTTTATGATCGATCATGGTACGGGCATCGTGATCGGCGCGACTACGGTGATCGGGAAAAACGTAAGCATTTACCAGGGGGTTACTTTGGGAGCGTTGCAGGTTGCGAAAAGTCTGGCACAAACCAAGCGCCACCCGACCGTCGAAGACAATGTGATCATTTACGCCCGCACCACGATTTTGGGCGGCGACACGGTGATTGGCAAAAACAGCATTATCGGCGGTAGTGTCTTTTTAACAAAAAGCGTTGAGCCCAACTCACAGGTTTTCAACACGCACCAGCTGAGGATTGTGCAGAAGGAGGATGTGGTATAAGTCACTCTGCTGTAAACTGAGCGATTCTTTCTTTGCAAATGAGTTCTGTCAATTCTTTCAGAAGCTTTACACGTTCGAACAGATATTCCAGTTCTGCCTTTTCAATTTTGTAATTCATTTCATACCGCGCGTCGATGTATGCTTTTTTGAGAAGCTTGAACAACCGCGCTTCTTCTGCTGTATTTTTTGGAAAAACAGTTGAAAAATCAGGATGGAGCTTTTCAACTTGTTTGCCTAGTTCCTCAATGTCGTGTGTTCTGGGTTTGTAATCTGTAAAAACGAGAAGAGTGGTGGCATAATACTTCTCGGTCGCCTGATGTAATAAAAAAGCCGCTTTCTTAAAATGTTCTTTCTCTAAATCTTTTTCGATGTCTAAAAATTCATTTGCAGTACTAAACCAATGCGTAAATGCATCGTTCGCTTTTTTCTGTTTTTCCTCCGGGCTTAAATCTTTGGGCTCGGATAAGCTAAATTTTCCGGAATCATAAAGCACAATTCCTTCCTTGAAAATATCAACAAAGAAGTAATAATTCCCTTCGATCTTATCATTCACAAACCAAACACTATGTTGGATAATGTTGGTTTTCGTGAGATCCTGATTGGCAGCTAGTTCCTTATCCAGATCTTGCCATTTCTTTTGTCCTTTCGCAGCCCTTCTGTCTTTGGTAATAACCAAAATATCAAAGTCGCTCACATATTCATAAGTTTCCTGAATATCCTCCACCCAATCGCCTCGCGCGTGGCTGCCGAAAAGAATGATCATTTCTGCTTTAACCTTCGACAGAATAATTTCGGTAATGTTTTTAAGCTCTTGCTGCTTTTCCTCGGGGAGATGAGAGAGGGAGGTTTTCATGTAGTGTGGGTATCGATTGGTAAATTGCCGAGCGTTCGAGTTCAAAGATAAAAACTATATCGGAAATCAATCGCGCCTATAAGCAACGCAGCCGCTCATTTCTATCAGCCCTTGATCGCATTGTTAAGTGGTAATATAATCTATAAACTCTATGGATTATATAACAGTTTATTTATATTTGCTCCACAACCACCACCACCCGAGAAGCAACCGCTTTTCGAATACACTTTGTGCTGATTTTCTCATGATTCAAGTTTACACCTGTACGGGGCGTATAGGCATGACCGGCTTGCTCGCTTTGTGCTTTGCAACGCCGGTGTTCGCCAAGCCACAAGCTGCTTCATTTCCATTATTTCACACCCAATACGACAATGCCTCCACCACATCCCCGGAGCTGCTCGAAGAAATGGCGAATGCGATCAAACGCCTTATTGAAACAGTACTAACCGAGACATCCAATTAACCGCCGAAAGGCATCAGAACACATGAAGAAAGTACATTCACTCATTTTACTATTTGTCTTTACTGCGCTGACTGTCAGTGCACAGCAGGAATCGAAGCAGGCGATTGTCGCGCCGGATGCACAGGCTCTGGCCAAAATTAAAGCGGGCAAGGCGTACCTGGTAGACGTGCGTACACCGGATGAATTCAGCACAGGGCACCTGCAACATGCCACCAACATTGATTATAACGCGCCCAGGTTCAGCGCCAGGCTGGCGAAGCTGAATAAGAAAAAGCCGGTGTATCTCTATTGTCGTAGCGGGAACCGGAGCGGCAAATCGACCGACACGTTGAAGACGCTGGGCTTCAAGGAGTACTACAACATTGGCGGGTTTGAAAAACTCAAAGAACAGGGCTTTCCGGCAGACCCGGCTTCCACCGCAGCCGCCAGGAAATAGCAGCCATTTTTTACCAAATAATAAAAGAAATCAACAGCATGAAATACATACAAACCTTAAAGCTGGCCGTGAACCGGGAAGTGAAGATCGAAGTGACGGGACGGCGCATTAGCGCAGACATTGGCAAAAGAATTAAGTATCTCAAAGGTCTGCGCGTCACTGCGCAGAGTGTACGTCAGTTGTCGGCAAGCTAAAATGATTATGTATAAAGATTTAAGGTTCAGTTTTTTACAAATTCTATTATTGCTGGCTATCCTCACGCCAGCACGTGCACAGTCTGAAAAACGTGCTCCAAATATCATCATCATTCTCGCCGACGACCTGGGTTTTTCCGACCTGGGTTGCTTCGGTTCTGAGATCAAAACGCCCAATTTGGACCGGTTGGCAGGGGAGGGGCTCCGGCTGACTTCTTTTTACAATAGCGGTCGCTGCTGCCCGTCGCGGGCTGCGCTACTCACCGGCCTGTACCCGCACCAGGCGGGCATTGGTGATATGGTGCAGGACAAAGGTTCGCCGGCTTACCAAGGTTTTTTGAGCAAAAACAGCGCCACGATCGCGCAGCTTTTGAAGGCCAAAAATTACACTACAATCGTCTCGGGCAAGTGGCACGTCGGATTGGTGCCATCGGCTCTGGCGCATAATCGTGGGTTTGATAAATCTTTTACGATGCTCAATAACGGTAGCAGCTATTTCAATTCGGAGCCAATTTATAATGATGGCCGCAAGGTTACTTTTTTATTAGACGGTGAAAAAATAGAGCGGCAGGATACCGCGCGCTACCTGACGCAAGCGATTACCGATTTTGCTGTAAAATCGCTGGATGAAATCAAAAACAGTGAAAATCCTTTTTTTCTATATGTGACTTACACTGCCCCGCACTGGCCGATCCAGGCATTGCCGGAAGACATTGCAAAGTACAAAGGTAAGTATCTCAAAGGTTGGGATGCATTGCGGAAAGAGCGTTTTGCCCGTCAGAAGCAGCTAGGTATCATTGACAAAAATTGGGCATTGTCGGCAAGATTCGAAGGCGCGAAAGACTGGGAGAATCTTTCTGCGACAGAGCGCGAGCATTGGGATACCCGCATGGCGATTTACGCCGCGATGATCGACAGAATGGATCAAGGAATCGGCAGCATTCTAACCAAACTCAAAGACATTCAGCAAGATAAAAACACGCTTGTCATTTTCGTTTCGGATAATGGAGGGAGTGGCGATACCGTGAAGGACTGGGATTATGTGACGCAGAAAAACGGCGCGCCCGGCTCGGTGGCGTCTATCGACAGCTACTATCCAGAGTGGGGCAATGCCAGCAATACGCCTTTTAGTTTATTCAAAAAAAATACCCATGAAGGCGGCATTGCGTCGCCATTTATCGCATGGTTTCCAGGGCAAATTCAGGCTGGAAGTTTGAATAGTCAAGTAGGACATCTGATCGATTTGCTGCCGACTTGCCTGGACTGGGCGGGCCTGACTTATCCGAAGGAATTGAATGCTAAAAAGCTCATGCCCCTGCCTGGGAAAAGCCTGAAACCCACATTAACATCAAATTCCCAGACAACAGACCGGACCCTTTTCTGGGAACACGAAGGAAGCCGGGCCTTGCGCAGCGGTAACTGGAAACTCGTCGCCGAGAGCCACCAACCCTGGGCATTATACGATTTAAAATCCGACCGCACCGAAACCAACAACCTCGCCGCAAGATATCCCGACAAAGTGAAAGCCCTCGAAAAGCAATACCTCGAGTGGGCCAAACAAGTGGGCGTAGTGGACTGCGATTTAATCAAATAAACCTTCCCCGATATGTTACGAAAAAGACGTTTTCGCCGATTGGCTATTTTACTGGTAGTAATATTAGCTGGCTTTGCTGCCTGGGCATTCTGGCCGCTGAGCAGCGACCGTTTCCGGATTACCGAGAACCGCGAGAAAATTGCCGCCAAAAATGCTTTCCTGGCCGAAACCGTGCCGCAGACTTCTGATAAAAAGCCCAATATTATTGTGCTGGTAGCCGATGATCTTGGTAAGACGGATCTGCCAATCTACGGTAACCCGATCGTGCAGGCGCCTAATATTATAGCATTGGCCCAGGAAGGCGCATTGTTCAACGAAGCTTATGTTACTGCGCCAATCTGCTCGCCATCGCGCGCCGGGCTGCTCACCGGGCGCTATCAGCAGCGTTTCGGGTATGAGTTGCAGCCGGTCAACCGCTATCTCAACACGCGTTTTTTACAGTGGATAGTCCCGCGCACAATGGATTTACAAGAACTGGAATTCATCAACCAGAACGAAGTGCCCGACGCCGAGGCCATTTCACAGCAGGGGTTGCCTTTGGAAGAAATCACAATCGCCGACCTGCTTCGGAAAAACCATTACAAAACCGGCATCATCGGTAAATGGCACCAGGGTTTCAGTCCGCAGTTCCTGCCCCTGAAACGCGGCTTTGACTATCACTACGGGTTTTATGAGGCCTTTTCACTTTTTGCGGATACCAACAGTACCGTCAATGTGCACCATGCGGGCGTGATGGATTCTCATATCTGGCAGCAGGGGAATGCAGGCCCGGCGCTGAAAAGGCGGAATGATCAAGTGATCGAGGTGAAAGAATTTTATACTGATGCGCTCGCTAAAGAGGCAGTGCAGTTTATCGAGCAGCACAAAGAGGAGCCTTTTTTCCTGTATGTACCCTTCAATGCGCCACACACGCCTTTTCAGGCATCGCAAAAAGATATGGACGCGTACAAAGCGAAGGGCGTAACCGACATTAACAAGGCAGTTTACTATTCGCTGATCACCGGTCTGGATAATGCGGTGGGCCAAATTAATGAGAAGATCAAACAGTTGAATCTGGAAGAGAATACGCTTATTTTCTTCCTGAGCGACAACGGTGGCGCAACTTACACCCACGCCACCGACAATGCGCCGCTGCGGGGTGGCAAAATGTCCTTGTTTGAAGGCGGTATCAATGTTCCATTTTTGATTAAATGGAAAGGAAAGATAAAACCGCAGACCGTGGTGAGTACGCCGATAAGCTCGCTGGATATTTTCGCAACTGCGGCTGCTGCGGCCGATGCCGAACTGCCGGAAAAGACGAAATACGATGGAGTAGATCTGATTTACTATCTCAGAAATCCGTCAACCATAGCGCCGCACCCGGCACTTTACTGGCGCTCGGGCGGTAATAAGGCGATCCGGAAAGGCGACTGGAAGCTGGTCGTCAACCTGACCGACGGCGTTACCGAGCTTTTTGATTTAAAAACAGACAAGATCGAGCAGAGAAACCTTGCTGCCGCCAACCCTCAGAAAGTAGCTGAGTTGCGAAATGGCCTGGCGGAATGGGAAAAAGGCCTGGTGAAACCGCTCTGGCCGGGAAACGGCTATTACAAGAATACATTCAATGGGAAAATCGACCGGTTTTCATTATAAATCAATCTCATATGAAATCTAACTTTCACCGAAAATCTTTTGCAGGACTATTGTTTTCTGCACTGCTCGCCGCGCCTGCATCTGCACAACACACGCCCATTCAGCCTTACAAAGGCAAGATCGGCAAGACATTAGCAGAAACAAGTCAATCCTGGGCAGAGAGGAAAAAGGCACCTGCGGGCGCGCCAAATGTGGTTTGGATTTTACTAGATGATGTGGGCTACGGCGCGATCAGCACATTCGGCGGGTTGATCAATACACCTACACTCGATAGCCTGGCCAATAATGGTTTGCGCTACACCAACTTTCACACCACCGCCATCTGCGCCCCGACCCGCGCCGCGCTGCTGACGGGCCGGAACTCGCATTCGGCGCACATGGGATTGTTTCCTGAAACTGCGATCGGCACGCCGGGTTACGATTCCCAAATGCCATTTGAGAAAGCGACTGCCGCGGAAATCCTGAAAGAAAACGGCTATAATACTTTTGCCTTGGGTAAATGGCACATTACTCCCCTGGCTGACCTGACCCCAGCCGGACCATTCAACCGCTGGCCGACGGGTCGCGGGTTCGAACAGTTTTACGGGTTTCCATCGCGGGGCAGCATCGACCAGTGGCATCCGGAGCTATGGGAAGGCATTCACCGTCAAAAAGATGATGGGACCAGCAAGCATTTTAACGAACGCATTGCCGACCGGGCGATTGAATATGTATCGGGGCAAAAGGCCGGCGATAGCGACAAACCGTTTTTCCTCTACATCGCCACCGGGGCCGGACACGCACCGCACCAAGTTGCCAGGGAGTGGTCGGATAAATACAAAGGCAAATTTGACGGCGGCTGGGATGAATATCGTGAGAAAGTGATTGCCAACCAGATTAAGCTGGGTGTGATTCCGAAAGACGCCAAACTTCCGCCGCGCAATCCGGGTGTGAAAGAATGGGCTTCACTTTCTGCGGATGAAAAGAAACTATATGCGCGGTTTATGGAAACCTACGCAGGTTTTATGGAATATACAGACCATGAGCTCGGCCGCGTGATCAGGCATTTGAAAGAGTCCGGACAACTGGAAAATACGGTGGTTTTTGTTTCGGTGGGAGATAATGGCGCGAGCAAGGAGGGGACATTTGTCGGAACTGTGAATAACTACGGGACGGCCATTTCGGAAGAAGAGCGATTGAAGAAGAATATGGAGAATATTGATCTGATTGGCTCCGAATTTTCGAAGGTAAACTATCCGCTGGGCTGGGCCGCTGCGACGAATGTGCCTTTTCGCCAATGGAAACAGGATGCGAATGCGGAAGGCGGCACGCATAATCCGCTGATTGTTTTTTATCCGAAAGGCATCAAAGAAAAAGGCGGGATCCGTAACCAGTATGGCCACGTGATCGACATTTTACCAACAACGCTTGAACTAATCGGTGCCAAAGCCCCTGAAATCGTAAATGGCTACAAACAAGACCCGATTGAAGGTACCAGCCTGGCGTACAGCCTAAACGACGCAGCTGCCAAAGACCGCCATACCCAGCAATACTATGAAATCCACGGCTCGCGGGCGATTTATAAAGATGGCTGGAAAGCAGGAGCATTACACGTAAAAGGCCAGCCTTTTGATCAGGATAAATGGCAGTTATATAACCTGAAAGCAGACTTCAACGAGATCACCGACCTTGCCGAACAGCAGCCTGCCAAGCTCAGAGAGCTCCGCGCGCTGTTTGATAGTGAGGCAAATAAATACAATGTGTTTCCATTAAAAGACGGCACACAGGGCTACACTTTGCAGACTGCATTCAAAGACCTGAACCGGATCGTGCTGCATCCTGGGCAATCGACGATTGTTGACGTGGCAGGGCCTTTTGCCAATAAAAGATCATTCAGCATTGTCGCCGACGTGGATTTGCCGGGCGTGGAAACGGAGGGTGTGTTGCTGTCGCGCGGCGGTTTTGAGGGTGGACTGAGCTTCTTTGTCCAAAATCGGAAATTGAATTTTGTATACGGCGTCGGCGACGGGACTAAATATGTGGTCGCTTCCGAAAATGCGACGCTGCCTGGCGGCCGCGTGCAACTGCGTGCTGATGTGCATTACAATGAACAGGGCACTGGGCAGATCACGCTTTTTGCGAACAATAGCAAGATAGGGGAGTCGAAGCTGGAAAAAACGACGGGCAATGTGTATCTGCATGAAGGTGTGAATTTGGGTTTCGACGATTTGACGGCCGTGGCGGATTCATATAAAGTTCCGTTTGCATTTACCGGCAAGATTCACCAGGTAACTATTGATTTTCAACCCGCGCAGCAGAGCCAGAGATGATTGGGGTGCTTCCCGATGAGAAAGTTATTTTAAAAAAAGATAATCTGAAAAATATGGAACGACGTGAATTTTTGACAGCTGCTGTTGCGGTAGCGACCTGCCTCACCGCATTCACAGGTACTGATACGGCCTATGAAACCGAAATTCGTGAGTGGCATGAAAAGCGGATCGAGAGCCTGAAACAGGAATCGGGCTGGCTAAACCTGGCCGGATTGTTCTGGCTGGAAGAAGGAGTCAATACTTTTGGTGGAGATCAGAAGAACGACCTGGTTTTCCCGGAAGGCAGGAGCAAGCCTTTTTTGGGCGAATTTGTGCTTGATAAAGGCAAGGTAACCGTGAAAGCAAAGCCTGATGCAGGAATTTTCAATGGGGACCAGCCGGTGAGCGAGCTTGAAATATTTTCCGGCGAAAAGCCAGTGACACTCAAACACGGCTCGCTACGCTGGTTTGTGATCAAGCGGGGCGATAAATATGCAATTCGCCTGCGTGACCTGGAAAGTCAGTATTTGAAGGAATTTGTAGGGATCGAGCGCTTTCCTGTCCAGGAAAAGTGGCGTGTGAAAGCAAAATTTGAACCTACCTCAGGCAAAACCGTTCCCATTACCGATATCACCGGCCGGACAGAAAATCAGGTTTCGCCTGGTAAACTGGTATTTACGGTCGACGGCCAACAATATGAGCTGGACGCGGTGGGTAAGCCTGAAAACCTGTTTATCATTTTTGCAGATCAGACCAATAAAACGCAGACTTACGGCGCAGGCAGGTTCCTGTATTCGAAAGTGGAAGCTGACGGCTCGGCCTGGCTGGATTTTAACAAGGCTATAAATCCGCCCTGTGCATTTTCTCCTTACGCTACCTGTCCGTTACCGCCGAAACAGAATAAGTTGACCCTGGCAGTAGCTGCCGGTGAAAAGCGATATGGAGATCATTGAGCTGCGAGTTTTTAGCTGTTAGCTTTTATTTTTATTTATAATGAATAGAAGAAATTTTGTTACTCAGACTTCCTTCCTTCCTGCGGCTTTACTATTGAAACCATCTTTTGAAGTCGACAATAAGTTGGTCGTCACTGATTTACAAATCCACGAAGTAAAGGTCAATGCGCGTGGTAACTGGCATTTTGTGGAATTGAAAACCAACAAGGGTCTGACCGGACTGGGCGAAGCTTCCCATGGTTTTGCGGTCAAAGAGGGTCCTGCGCAGCTGCATTCGGATCTCAGTCGCATTTTCGAATTGGTAAAAGGCGAATCGCCTTTCAATATCGAGCAGTTTCGCCAGCGTGGATTGAAGCAGGCCGCCGAAAAAGGAAAGCTTTCGATCACTGCATTCAGCGCGATTGAGCATGCTTTGTGGGATTTGAAAGGCAAGGCGCTGGGTGTGCCTGTGTATGATTTGCTCGGTGGAAAGTTGCACGACAAGCTCAAAGTGTATGCCAACATCAACCGCGCCACCAATGCACGCGACGCCCATGGAAGAAGGTTGATCCCCGATTTTCAGCGTAATGCGGAAAACGCATTAAAGACTGGTTTCAAGGCTGTTAAACTCGCGCCTTTCGATGATATGAAAGCGCTGAAAGCCTCCAATCCAACGCAGATTGCATCGGATATTCACTATGCAATCGAGACCGTGGAAGCCGTGCGCACAACGATCGGAAAAGACATTGACCTGCTAATCGACCTGCACAGCCACCTCGACCGCGAGCTGGCGATCAAGACTGCGAAGCGATTAGAAGGAGTGAATTTATATTGGTATGAAGAGGCTGTCGATCCGGAGCAATTTCCGGAAGATACTAAGGCGATCACTGATGCGATTTCGCAGAAGTCGGCGGGTGGTGAGGCGATTTTTGGCCGTAAGGGCTTTGATAAACTCATTGCCAACCGCGCGTTCGATATCATCATGCCCGACGTAAAACACTGCGGCGGCATCCAGGAGTTGCGTTTTATAGCCGCCCTGGCCGAAAGCACAGAGAATATTTCCATTGCGCCGCACAATCCCAGCGGCCCGGTTTCCACAGCCGCCAGTGTGCAGGTCTGCGCCTCGATCCCTAATTTCTCCATTCTGGAATATGCATTTGGAGAGGTTCCCTGGCGTGCAGAGTTGCTGTCGCCAGTAGAGCACTTTGATCAGGGATACATCCATGTGCCCGATGCGCCCGGTCTGGGACACGCATTTAATGCTGAGGTTTTGAAAAAATATCATGTTTAGCAGAATGATGAAAATTTTTAAGAATCAAATATTAATCGGCATTGCGCTGTTGCAGGTATTGCTGTATGGTTTTTTCAGCCTACCATATTTCAGAAACGCAGGAAACGCAAGTGCCCGCCAAACCAAATATACTCTTCATTTTTGCCGATGACCTCCGCGCCGATGCGTTGGGTTATGCTGGAAACAAGATTATTCAAACGCCCAACATCGACCAGCTTGCTGCGTCGGGTATTTATTTCAAAAACTGCTACGTCATGGGCGGCCACCACGGCGCGATCTGCGCGCCCAGCCGGGCCATGCTGATGAGCGGGAAAAGTCTTTTTCATGTGTACGACGAGCTCGAAGGCGTGCATACCATGCCGCAGCATTTTGCCGAAAATGGCTATGAAACATTCGGCACCGGCAAGTGGCACAATGGCGCGGGCACTTTTGAAGCATCATTTCAAAAAGGAAAAACAGTAATGCTCGGCGGCATGAGCGACCATTTCAAAGTTCCCGTGCGCGATCTGGACGCAAACCATAAGCTGGGCGAGCCGGTTACCAAAGGTTTCTCCACCGACATTTTTACAGAATCAGCGCTTTCTTATCTGGATGAATATGCGAAAGGCGATAAAGCAAAGCCATTCTTTTGCTACGTCGCCTACACCGCCCCGCACGATCCACGATCGCCGCGTGAAGATTATATTGGCAAGTACCCCGAAAAGGAAATTCCGTTGCCTGGGAATTACAAGCCGGTGCATCCATTTGATTTTGGCGAAGCCCAGGTGAGGGACGAAAACTTGGCACCCTGGCCGCGCACTCCGGACGTTATCAAGGCGACTTTATCCGATTATTACGGGTTGATTTCGCATCTGGACGCAAGGATTGGCGATCTGATTCAGTCTTTGAAAGAAAAAGGTTTGTACGAAAACACAATCATTGTCTTCGCTGCCGATAATGGTCTTGCAGTTGGCAGTCACGGATTGCTCGGCAAGCAAAGCCTGTACGAGCATAGTATGAAGGTACCCTTCGTTATCACAGGTCCGGGCATTCCAAAAAAGCGCTCGTCCGAAGCGCTGGTTTATCTACTTGACATTTTTCCAACCTTATCCCAGATCGCAGGTTTGCCCAAACCGGAAGCAGTCGACGGTCAAAGTCTGGCCGGTGTGATTTCGGGGAAATCGGCGGGTGTGCGCGAAAGCAGTTTTACGGCCTACCGCAATCTGGTCCGTGCCGTGCGGGATAAAGAATGGAAGCTGATCCGCTACCCTGACCGCGATTATACGCAGCTATTTAACCTAAAAAATGATCCGCTGGAATTGGAAAACCTGGCCGGAAAACCGCAATTCAAACAAAGGGAAGAAAACCTGAAAAAGCTGCTCGCCCAATGGCAGAAAGAGACCGGCGACACGGTTGCTTACACGGCAAAAACGATTTTGCCCATGCAGTATGAGCCCGAAAAATTCAAACGGACGATGGATAAAAACCAGCCAAAATACACGCAGGAGAAATATTGGAACGATTGATATTCGAATAAGCAACCCATGAAATTACAGTATAATAGCTTCTTTGCATTGCTAGCAATGTTTTCTGTGTTTGCCGGAAAAGCTTTTGCACAAAATACTTCATCACGTGCGGCGACTGACCGCCAGTCAACACCCAATGTGATTTACATTTATGCCGACGATCTTGGCTATGGTGACTTGGGTGTGTACGGAGCGACCAAAATCAAGACACCTAACACAGACCGGCTCGCGAAGGAAGGTTTGCGGTTCACCAATGCGCACACGACATCGGGGACCTGCACGCCTTCGCGCTATGGCCTGCTCACGGGCGAATATCCCTGGCGCAAAAAGGGGACGGGCGTACTGCCGGGTGACGCTAACCTGATTATTCCAACTGATAAAGCGACGTTACCCAAAGTTTTCCAAAATGCTGGTTATACTACCGGTGTGGTTGGGAAATGGCATTTAGGCTTCGGCGAGCAAGGTGAAAAGATAGATTGGAACAAACCTATAAAAAAAGGCCCCGACGCCGTAGGGTTTGATTATTCCTTTATTTTTCCTGCAACAGGTGATCGTGTTCCGACTGTTTTCCTCGAAAATCAGCTGGTTGTCGGGCTTGATCCGGCGGACCCGATTGAGGTGAATTACCAACAGAAAATCGGAAACGAACCGACCGGAAAAGAGAATCCTGAGCTGTTAAAGTTGAAAGCATCGCCCGATCACGGGCACGACAATACGATCGTAAATGGAATTGGCCGGATCGGTTTCATGACAGGCGGCAGGCAGGCACGCTGGGCTGATGAGGAAATCGGGCATGCATTTACCGACAAGGCGCTGGCCTTTATTGAAACCAACCGGCAAAAACCATTTTTCCTTTATTTCTCGCTCAACGATATCCACGTGCCGCGCATGCCGAGCACGGAATTTAAAGGAAAAAGCGGGCTGGGCCTGCGCGGAGATGCCATTTTGCAACTCGACTGGACTGTTGGTAAAGTACTCGACAAACTCAAAGAATTCGGTTTGGAAAAAAACACCATTGTCATTTTCAGCAGCGACAACGGCCCGGTACTCGACGACGGTTATGACGACGGCGCAGTTGCATTATTAAACGGGCATAACCCGCGCGGCCCACTGCGGGGCGGGAAAGGGAGCGCATTCGAGGGAGGTACACGCGTTCCATTCATCGTCCGCTGGCCGGGTGTTATCAGGCCAGGTACGACTAGTGATGCGCTCATTTGTCAAATTGATTTGCTGGCGTCATTTGCCGGGTTTTTCAAACAAAAATTGCGACCAGAAGAAGCGCCAGACAGTGAAAGTTTGTTTGCCACATTGACTGGAAAATCTCAAACCGGTCGCCAGGTGCTCGTCGAGCAGGGCGGTGGGATCGCAATTGTGCGCGACGGCTGGAAGTACATTGAACCCTCGGCAGGGCCTAAAACGCAGAAGAATGGAAACGAAAATGGTCGCGACCCCAATCCGCAGTTGTATAACCTTAAAGCGGATTTGGGAGAACAGAATAACCTCGCTGAAAAGCAGCCAGGGTTGATGAAAGAGCTGGCTGCATTGCTGGAAAAGATCAGGACCGATGGTCGGAGTAATTCAAGAAAATGATTTCAAATCAAATGTTATGAAGAAAACTGTCGCCGGGATTTTGCTGGTTTTGGGTGCATTCACCACAGTTTTTGGCGGTGTGAGCCCCCTGAAATGCTTTTGATCGCCCAGATCTTCGAACTATCAGGCCGCAAACCAGTCAGAATTGAAGTCTTAGAAGGCACGCAAACCGCCTGCTGACAATACGCCCGCTCGAACAAAGTCCCCGTTTTAGCAAGCTGATCAATATTTGGAGAGTAATTAAGTTTATCGCCATAACATCCTATTGCCGGCCGTAAAGTCATCGGCCATGATGAAAAGTGCGTAGGTCTTATTCGTTTTTGAGGCGCGCAAATGCTGGTAAAAAGTGTTAGAACGATGAGTATCAGACTGCATAATCGGATCATTATTTTGGCAAATAATTTGTTCAAACAGCGTGGAGGATATTATATAAAGGTGTTTCCGTAAAGTTTTAGCAAATAATGCCGCTGCAAACTCGTGAACCAGGCCAGGCTTAGGAAGGTGAGGCAGCCCAGTAAAACGATGGTGGTAGGATGCGGGAAAAAATAGTAAGTCGTGAAAATGATCAGCAAGCCGCGGACAAATTCAAGGTAAAAAACCCAGCGTCGTTGTTCCAGGATCGCCCCGCAGTTGATCAGCGTGACGAGGATGATGAGTGCAGTTGTAACCTGCACATAATGTGTGAGATAATGTTCGAAAAGTAGTAGAAAAAACAATATCGTGACCATTGCCGAAAACTGCGCTACCACATAAACCCGGAATTTCTGTGATCTCGTTTTTACCTTATGTTTCGACAAAAATCGCTTCTCAGCCAGCTCCCGGAAGGCCGGATCAAAGTCAGCCGGCTTCCCGAAAATGACCTTTATTTTGGCAAAAAAGCCGGGCGTCTGTTTCACCGCATAACCCAGTTCTACGAGGTAATGAAAATGCTGCCATAAAAAACTGTGACTTTCAAGTTGCTTCGTCAATCCGTATTTGGGCGTTTCTTCTTCCTTTGCAAACGTGCCGAAAAGCTTGTCCCAGATAATGAACATATCACCAAAATTCTTATCAAGGTAAACCTCGTTACTGGCATGGTGCACCCGGTGATGCGATGGCGTAACCAGAAAATACTCGAGTATCCCGAGCTTTCCGATCAGTTGGGTATGCGTGAAAAACGGATAAAGCCCATGAATAATAAGCATGGTCGTGATCATCGGCGCGGGAAAACCAATGATTGGTAACACTGACCAGCAAGCCGTACGCACAACCGCCTGAAATACCGTAATGCGCGTCCCCGCCGTGTAATTGAACTCCTCGCTCGTGTGGTGCACCACATGGAAACCCCAGAAAATATTGATTTCATGGCCAAACCGGTGATACCAGTACCAGATCAGATCGGTCGCAAGAATGAGCCCGATCCACATAATGATGCCGGGTTTGATATCAAAAATGGCGTAATGCTGGTGCAGATAATCGTAGAAAAAATAGAAGGAAGCCGTGGTAAACAGGTCGGCCAGCCGCTCTGCCACACCGACATTCATGTTGGTAATTGAGCTGGTAAACTTAAAAACCTGCCTAC
Organism: Dyadobacter luticola; assembly: GCF_005860805.1. Classification (GTDB taxonomy): domain Bacteria; phylum Bacteroidota; class Bacteroidia; order Cytophagales; family Spirosomataceae; genus Dyadobacter; species Dyadobacter luticola. Next base: position 1,065,176 of record NZ_VCEJ01000005.1, read on the forward strand.
CGGTGATTTTGGAGGCTAAATATTCCAGCCCGATGAAAAAAAGAAATACCGGTACCGCCAGCGCCATGTAATTCAGGCTCATGGTAAATTGGATACGATTGTTGACTGGCGGTTGTTGGGTGCAAGTAAGAAATTTTTTATTACCATATCAAATTGATAGAGTAAATATATTTTTGATATTGCATGATCAAAAACCGAATTCCTGCCACTTTATCTTGAAAACTTTTTTCTTACAATCCCTGCTACTGAGTTCACTAGCCTGCTTTTCGGCAAATGCACAAACTGCCCGCCGGCCTAATATCTTGCTGATTATTACCGACGATCATGGCTATGGCGACTTTGGTTTCACGGGTAATCCGCACGTAAAAACACCGCACATCGATGAGCTTGCAGCAAAATCTGTGAGACTGACAAACTTTCACGTATCGCCGGTATGCGCACCTACCCGCGCAAGCCTCCTCACGGGCAGGTATCACCAGCGAACCGGCGTGCATGATACCTACAATGGCGGCGCGATCATGGCGACGGAAGAAGTGACATTGGCGGAAATTTTGGGCAAAAATGGCTATGCAACCGGAATCGTAGGAAAGTGGCATTTAGGCGATAACTATCCGTTTCGCCCGTCAGATCAGGGATTTAAATATAGCCTCGTTCATGGCGGTGGCGGCATCGGGCAGCCGGGTGACTTTTACGAAAATTTCATCCGCCCGGATAGTAGTTATTTTGATCCTACATTGGCAGAAAATGATAAAAAAGTGAGCCGAAAAGGCTATTGTTCTGACGTTTTCACCGATCAGGCTCTGACATTTCTGAAATCGCAAAAGACGGATCCGTTTTTCCTGTATGTGTCGTACAATGCGCCCCACACGCCATTGCAGTTGCCGGCGAAATATGAGGAAATGTACAAAGACCTGAAATTTGATTCAGCGCTGGATAAACAGGAGGGAAGTCCCTGGGCAAAAATGACAGACAAAGACAAAGCCGACGCCCGTAAAGTATATGGAATGATTTCCAACATCGACGACAATATCGGCCGCATTTTGCAGGAATTGAAAGCACAAAAACTGGAAGAAAACACGATCGTCATTTTCATGACCGACAATGGAAACCAGCAATTGCGATTCAATACCGGTTTTCGAGGGTTAAAAGCAACGGTTTACGAAGGTGGCACCCGGGTACCCTTGCTGATTTCGGGTGCCGGTTTGTTTCCTCAAAACAAAGAAAACGCCAACTTTACCGCGCATATCGACTTGCTGCCAACTTTGCTGGAAGCGACGCGCATTCTACTTCCGAAAGAGTTAAAGCTCGACGGAAAATCGGCTTTAAAACACATTCAGGGCAAACAGGGCAATGCGTCGGCTTCATCGCGCACATTTTACAATGCCTGGAACCGCGGCTGGCCGGAACCATACCGCAATGCGGCGTTTTACAGTGGAAATTACAAGTTAGTCGCCGCAGACGCGGAACATGCGAACCTGCAATCTTTCGGACTTTTCGATCTGGAAAAAGATCCGTTTGAAAAAAATAACCTGATTTGCAGCCAGCCACAAATTGCCAGGCAGCTCAGAAAATGTCTCGACAGTGTTTACGCCGACATTTCCGCCAGTCCACATTTGTACCCTCGCCGCATCATTCTCGACCCGGCGCACGAGCCAATCTCAATTCTAACCCGCCAGGATCTGCTCGGTAACGGCGTAAATGCCTGGATGTCAGACATGGTAGCAGGCTATTGGTTAGTTACCGTAGCAAAAGAAGGTTACTACCATTTCAAAAGCATTCATAACAAACCGGTTTTAAAAGGTACACGGCAGCTTTTACGGGTCGGGGCATTGCAGCGAAGTGATGTCTTAAAAGACGAAACTTCGACTCATACATTTAATAAGATTTTTCTGAAAAAAGGGGATTATCAAATTGAAAGCTGGTTTGACGGGAAAGATGGGGTGGCGATGCCTTATTATTTAGAAGTTTCGGCAGGGGAGTAATTCAGACGAAATATTCAATCCAATTTCAAAGCGTCGGCTCCCCAGCCACATAGCCTAGCGACTTCAAAAAAACATCCGTTTCCCGCAATGTCTTGGTGAATGATTCGCCGCGGTTAAAGAAGCCGTGGGGTTCGTTGGGGTAGAGGATCAGGTCGCAGCGGTTGCCGGATTCGGTCATTTTGGTTTTGTAGGCTTCGGCTGTTTTTACGGAGACGAGTTTGTCGCTTGTGCCCAGCATCACGAGTGTCGGTGCCGCGCCTTTTGTGATGTTGTGATACGGTGATATATCGGAATAACGGTCGCCTATGCGGTCGTGGCCGTATTCGCCCGGACCATTGTTGAATACCGGATTGAATAAGATTAATGCATTTGGGCGCGAGCTGATTTTCGCATCTTCGGAAGGTTCGTCGAGTTTGGTCAGGTCGGTGGCGGCAGCGACGTGTCCGCCGGCTGAGCCGCCAGCTGCGGCAATGCGATTGGAATCGATATTAAGTTCGCCAGCGTGGGCGCGAACGTAGCGGACTGCAGATTTTCCGTCGGCCACGGCTTCGAAAGGGGTTGTTTGGTGACGCGATTTTACGCGGTAATCTGTCAGGATCGTGACCATTCCGCGCGATGCCAGGTACAATGCCTGTTTTTGAAATTGCCGGATATTCCCGTTGATCCAGCCGCCGCCGAAGAAAAATATGATCGCCGGGTATTTCTTCGCAGCATCGAAACCCGCTGGTTTGAACACATGTATTTTCAAACTCAATGTATCAATCTTCTTGTAAACCAAGACTGCCGGAATGGTATCCTGTTTAGTTTGTGCCTGCACCCGGATTGCCGTCGCAACTAATAGTAAAACCAGCATTGACCAAAAGTGTTTTATTGAAAAATGGGTCACGCATAGGATTTAACTCAGATTGTGCCTTTGAATTGAATTTTCAAACAAATTTCTTTTTTCTTCAAGTATTATAACCTTACTTTGTCTATCAAATTTATAGGATATTCTGTTAACCACCGACAGAAGCATTTTTTTCAGCGTATTAATTTATCACCTTATGAATTCACATTCAGAACGGATAACTATTGCGAAGATGTCGGTGGAATTGACTTGCACTTTACCGGCAATGCTTCGCTGCTGTTGTTGATCTCGCGCTGATCCCCAGAGATTGTTTCTCACCATTCTGCTAATACCTTCTTTTATTCTATTTCCCAAAAAATGAGAATTTCTACATTCTTTACCATTGCTTTTTTAGGCTTGTCTGAGGCATTTGCCCAGAAAAAACCGGCTCCCGAGCAACGTCCGAACATCATCCTCATCATGGTCGACGACCTCGGTTATTCCGACATCGGTGCATTTGGTTCCGAAATCATAACCCCGAATATTGATCAGCTTGCCAGCGAGGGCATTCGTTTTCGTGAATTCTACAATAATTCCATCTGCGCCCCGACCCGGGCGTCGCTCATTACCGGTCAGTATCCGCACAAAGCCGGAGTCGGTTATTTTAATGTAAATCTGGGTTTGCCGGCATATCAGGGCTATTTGAATAAAGAATCTCTCACATTCGGCGAGGTATTAAAAGGCGCCGGATATACCACATTGCTTAGTGGAAAATGGCATGTTGGGAACGACAGTCTGGCCTGGCCAAACCAGCGTGGCTTTGATCATTTCTACGGGTTTATCAATGGTGCCAGCAATTATTTTGATCTTGGTAAATATGGGAAAGGCCCTAAGGTTGAGCTTGTTGAGGACAACAAACGCATTAACCTCCCAGCCGACAAATACCTGACCGACGAAATCACCGACCACGCGATTTCGTTTATCGAAGAACAAAGCAAAACGCCAAAACCATTCTTCTTATACCTGGCTTTCAACGCACCGCACTGGCCGTTGCAGGCTCACGAGGCCGATATTGCCAAGTACAAAGGCCGGTACAGCATTGGCTGGGACTCGCTGAGGCAAGAACGCATTCAGAAACAAAAGGCGATTGGCATTGCGAATCCAAAACAGGCTTTGGCAGAGCGTGATCCCGAAGTAACTCCCTGGGATAATGTGCCTTATGACGAAAAATTACTTTGGGAACGTAAAATGGAAATCTACGCGGCGATGGTCGATCGCGTGGATCAGAACATCGGCAAGCTGCGGGAGAAATTAAAAGCGTTGAAGAAAGACGATAACACTGTAATCGTCTTTCTTTCGGATAATGGCGCACAAGGCGGATACGCCGGAGCATCGCCGCGCAGGCCGCAACGTAACACCGGACCCGCAGGAACGGCAGGGTCGTATGTATACCAGGATCAGCCCTGGGCCTATGTTTCGAACACGCCGCATTCGAGCTACAAAAACAATATGCATGAGGGTGGGATCAGCGCGCCGTTTATCGCCTGGTATCCCAAACAGATCAAAGCCGGAACGATTGTAAAAGGTACCGGCCACCTCATTGACCTTGCGCCAACTTTCTACGATTTCGCAAAAGCTAATTATCCGGCAACAAGTAATGGTGTCAAAACCAATGCATTACCGGGAAAAAGTCTGGTGCCGGTGCTAACGGGTAAAGTGGAAGAAGTGGAGCGGGGCGAACCGATTTTCTGGGAACGGGCGGGCAACCGGGCGGTACGGAAAGGGAAATGGAAGATCGTGTCGACGTATCCGGCTTACAAATGGGAGCTTTATGACCTGGAAACCGATCGGGGGGAAACGACGGACATCGCTGGCAGCAAGACTGACATCGTCAACGAACTTTCAGCAGATTATGCCAAATGGGCTGAACGGACTGGCGTGGTGGATTATGACAAAATCAAGCCCACAAATCGGGCCGGCACCTCGGAGATCGGTGCGCCTGCAGCCAGGCCGAACAGACGTCCGCCTACTTTTTAAGATTCGGCGTATAAGGTGCCACGTTACAAATTTACTACTCACTTAAAGAATTTTTTAATGAAAAAAAATCCGGGCTGGTGAGTAACGCCATTATCATTTTGCATCCAATCCAAATTCCTAAGAAAATGATACGAGTAATTTTAATCCTTGCTTTTCTATTGGCTTCCCTGCCCGAAATGCAGGCGCAAAAGAAAAAACCGCAGCAGCCAAACATCGTCCTGATCGTCTCCGATGATCATAGTGCGCCGTTTCTGGGCAGCTATGGGTATCCCGAAATCAAAACGCCGAACATCGACAAGCTTGCGGCCGAAGGCATTCGTTTCAAACGGGCGTATACCACTGCGCCGCAATGCGTTTTGTCGCGGGCGGCGATCATGACGGGCAGAAATACGCTGGACATTCAGATGACGCGCTTTTCTGCGCCCCTCGACGCGTCAGTAACTTCCTATCCCGAGTTGCTACGGAAAGGTGGCTATCACACCGGGATTTTAGGACGCAATTTCCATCTTGATGGAAACCGACGTGTGCCTGAAACGGTAACGGTTTTGGAAAAATATGCGCTCGAAACTTTTAAAAACAGGGTTGATTATCTGAAAGTGTCGGGGAACCGGGATACGATTTTTCAGCAATACACCGAGTTTTTAGACCAGGCACCAAAAGGCAAGCCATTCTTTGTACAGGTAGGTTATAGCGATCCGCACCGGGTTTTTAATGCAAAAAACTTTGAACCTGATCCGCAGAAGATTTCGGTTCCTACTGAACATTGGCCAGATACCAAATTGATGCGCGAAGATTTTGCAGCCTATCTCGGTGAAATCCAGCGGCTGGACAGCGATGTAGGAAAAGTTTTGGAAGACCTCAAAAAACGCGGACTTGACCAGAATACACTGGTCGTATTTATCGGTGACAATGGCGGCGCATTGTTACGTGGTAAAGGTACACTCTACGATCTGGGCATCCACGTGCCGCTGATCATCCGCCATCCGGGACTCATTAAAGCCGGACAAACCAGCGATGCATTGGTGTCGGGGATTGACATTGCGCCGACTTTTCTTTCCGTTGCAGGCCTGACGGTTCCAGAAGAAATCACAGGCATAAGTCTCGCTCCGGCTTTCACCGATCCACAATTTGCAGGGCACGACCACATCTTCGCAGTCCGTGGGGCTCATGGTCAGGGATTGCCAAACAATAGTGCCGACTTCGATCTCGGGCGGACGATTTTTAACAAAAAATACAAGCTGATCTACAATGCGATCTGGCAGATACCGTACCATCCCGTCGATTTCGCAGCGCAGCCTTTTTGGCTGGAATTGAAACAAAAACACGCGGAAGGCGCATTGGCTGAGCCATACGAAAAACTGCTTTTTGCCGACCGTCGCAAAATGTTCGAGATCTACGATGAAGAAAAAGATCCGTTCGAAACCAATAACCTCACCGGGAAGCCGGAAGTGAAGGAAATCGAACACGAATTGAAAAGCCGGTTGCAGGAATGGATGATCCTCAACCGCGATTATTTGCCATTGCCCATCGCACCATAAATACAAAATATTATGCTGAAACCCATTCTTTCCATCGCGCTCTTTGGCCTCACATTGCCCGCCCGCGCACAAGCTCCGGCGAAGCCCAACATCATCTTCATTTACACCGACGACCAGCGTTTCGACGCATTGAGCGTGGTACAGAAAGAGCAGGGCGAGCGGGCCCGTTTTCCGTGGTTTTCGACTCCGAATCTGGATCGGTTGGCCGACGAAGGCGTTCGGTTTCGCAATGCATTTGTGATTAATTCACTGTGCTCGCCGAGCCGCTCCACGCTTTTGAATAGCCGGTACAATCACCTGAATGGTATTTCCAATAATCATACGGGCTTGTCGGATACGACAGTTACCTACGCGACTGAATTGAAAAAAGCAGGATATAAAACCGCATTTTTCGGTAAATGGCACATGGGCAATGAAACGGGTAAACGGCCCGGCTTTGATTATTCCGCAAGCTTCGTCGGCCAGGGTAAATATTTTGACTGCCCGATTGAAATCAATGGAAAAGCGGAGTCAAGCCAGGGATGGGTGGATGATGTTTCCACGACGAATGCAATCAATTATATCCGGGAAAATAAAGACAAGACATTTTTGGTAACCCTCGCATTTAAGTCGGGGCACGGACCTTTCCAGCCGCCGGTGCGCCACCAGGACACGTATGCGACAGTGAAGCTTACCGAGCCGGTGAATGAGAGCGCAACCTTTCCATACAAAGGTCAGATTGACGTAGCCCGGCCAAATAACAACAACAATGCAAATGCAGTTCCGGTAACCGGAAATACGTGGACAGAGAAAAATGACCAGAAAATTAGAAACTATTTTGGCGCATTAAAAGGTGTCGACGAGAATGTCGGCCGGGTTTTAAAAACACTCGATTCGTTGAAACTGGACAAGAATACGGTAATCATTTTTTCCAGTGACAACGGCTTTTTCTTCGGCGAACATGGGCTGGGCGACAAACGTGCAGCCTATGAAGAATCGATCCGCATTCCGCTTCTGGTACGGTATCCTGCGCGTTTTCCAAAAGGGAAAAAAATCGACAAGCTCGTGCTGAACCTGGATGCGGCGCCGTCATTATTGGACCTTGCCGGTGTAGCTGCCCCGAAATCGTTCCAGGGCAAAAGCTGGGTGCCGCTGGTGGAGGATAAAGCCAAAGATTGGCGGACTTCGTTTCTCTATGAATATTTCTACGAACGCAATTTTGCTACTCCGACCATCAAAGCGATCCGCACCGAAAAAAGCAAGCTGATCCTGTATCCGGGCGAAGAAGGCTGGTCGGAATTGTATGATCTGAGCAGCGACCCCAGCGAATCCAAAAATCTATACAGTACCAAAGAAGGCGAGAAGCTAAAAACGCAATTGCAGCACGAGCTGGCAAAACAGGAGCAGGCAGTAGGGTACACCAACCCGGAATTCGCCGATCCTCGCCCGCTGGATGAGAATGGCAAATATGTAAGGCCAAAAAAAGAAATAGTCCCCTAATGACCCAATGACCTATTGACCCAATGACTAAACATAAATAACTAACATAGCCGTACCGTACTATGAAAAATCTGAAACCATTAATCGTGTTATTGCTTTTGGTGTTTGTCGCAAATGGCGTTTTTGCTCAACAGGCTAAAAAACGGGATTTGCTGACATTTGAAGCGTTTGAAGCGAAGTTGAAAGAGGCGGGGAAGAATGCCCAAATATTGGATGCGCGGTTGCCCGAAGAGTATGCGCAGAATCATTTGGAAGGTGCGGTGAGTTTTAGTATTGCCAATCAGAATGATTTTGTAAAACACAGCGCAAAGCTGAGTAAGGACAAACCAACCTTCATTTATTCGATCGGAAATGGACGCAGCGGTGTGCTGGCGCAGCAGCTTCGGGAGTCAGGATTTAAAGATGTGACGGAGATTCCGGGCGGATTAAGCAAGTGGATCGGGCTGGGCAGACCTGTGATTTCCACAACCGGAAAAGGACTTTCACTGGATGAATACACGGCTTCGCTGAAAAGTGACAAGCTGGTACTGGTCGATTTTGGATCGCGTTATTGCCCGGGCTGCAAAAAGCTGGACCCGACGATCGATTCCATTAAAACGGAGCAGGCTTCAAATGTGAAAGTGATTAAAATTGAGGCATATGAAAATAAAAGTCTGGTAAAAGAATTAGGTGTGATCGGTCTTCCTACTTTAAAGTTATACCGGAATAATCAGGTGGTTTGGGAGAAAAAAGGTGGTGCTTCCAAAGCTGAAATTGAGAAGGTACTTAAAAGTCAAACCCTCTGATGGGTTATTGAATGAGACAATGTGCATTTAAGAAAAGCGCCGATTTATCGCCGGTCGCTTTTTTGCTTCCTGGAAGTTTACTTTATCTTAAAGGCCAGAGGCAGGGGGCTGCCTTTTGTATGTGGTCAAACCACTGAAAGACTGTTTTATTGACACTGGTGGTAGCTACCGAATCCAGTTTTTAGCGCCCGATGGTGGGCCGCAAAAACCTGACCGCCGCCATGGTCCTAAGGGCCAATTACCATTAGTGTTTTGCTTTCTAATTCCACTTAAGATGTTACTGTAGATAATAAAAAGCGCCCCGCTGGTCGTCATGCAAATAGCCCGTGTTAGTACGGCTATATTAATAGCTGCAAACTCTTTTACATCGGCACCATGTCCTGCCAAAATTGTCGAAGGTGGGATGGTCGGCCCAGCGTTAAAACAGAGCATTCGAAGTTCCATCTGTTAAAACGACAGGATTTTGCCTCGATTATTGGCAACGTAGTAATGCTTATGAGCAATCAACGTTCTATCGACTCAAACTGTCGCCTTTCACTGGCAGGATATTTGAGAGATTGTCCAACGGCACCCAAGTTTCATGTGGGACTATTAACAGCGAGAAATGGATATCAAAGAGATTTTTATCAGTGACCTGGACTGGCCAGGGGCATTTACCATAGCAATCAAGACAGCCATCATGTTCCTGATGGTTTTGCTGTTTTTGAGACTTTCTGGAAAAAAGGGCGTCCGAGAGCTTACATTTTTCGAGGTTGCGATTATCATCTCGTTGGGGACAGCTGCTGGGGACCCCATGTTGATGAAAGAGTCGGCCATTTTGCCTTCGATTATAGTTTTTGCGGTCATTATACTCATTTACAGATTATTGACTTCATTTGCGGCGAGAAGTGAAAAGTTTGAAATGATATTGGAAGGTGACCCATTTTATATTATCGAGGATGGAATGTTCACCCTTGAAGAAGAACGGGACAACAACTTTGCAAAAGACGAATTTTTCTCTGAGCTAAGGAGCCAAGGCGTGGAGCATATCGGACAGGTAAAAACAGGTATTCTAGAAACTAGCGGAATGCTTAGTATCTATTTTTATCCGGATGACCAGGTAAGGAAGGGACTTCCAATCCTGCCAAAACCTTACCATAGCAAATCAAAAAATATTTTAGCGTCAGGGTATTACGCATGCACAACCTGCGCAAACGTTCAAGAACTTTCCCATAGGCAAAAATGTGAGCGCTGCGGAGAGAGTGAATGGGTACAAGCGGTTGATAATCTTCGAATAAGCTAGATTCATACAGGTGAGGTAAAAAATCGACGTTCACAGGAGCGGGCGATTCAGCTGGGTAATGGTGAATATCTCACAGAGCCTGAATAACCTAGCCGCCTTTTAAACAAAGTGCATTGCACCTCTTGAACAAAACACCATGACGAATTAAAGCTGAAATTTGCATCATCAAATTTGGATGAGCCGGGAAAGCTTGCTATCTCAATTTATCAAGCATATCATCAAAGACCGTGCACTGGTTATCGCGGTCTTTTTGCGTAACATTTTCCCGAAGATCAAGCCTGGTGAACACATGCAGCTCCGAATCAACCATTTCTACATCAACCACGTTTCCATCGGCCGTTTTCAGGCCCTTGTAAATGACCACTGCACTGACCGGATCTGCTGTGGTGTCTTTTTTAGATTGATACACTTTCAACTGGGTTCCAGCCGGCAGCTGAAAACCTTTTTGAAGATCGTGTTTGACAAGACTGGTTAGTTCACGAAGTTCTTTTAGCGTTTCGTATGGCCGGTAGTGATACCAGTGCTTGTCTTCTTCGGCTGTATTGTCGACTTCGGTATACCCGATAATTGGTCCAGCAATGCCCACGAGGCTCAGAGACTTATCAGCAGGAACGACGATGGTATCGATCAGAAAAGACGTTTCTGAGTTTGATGTGTTCGTCGAAAAAACCGCTAGCCAGCATATTGAGGATGATGGCTGATCCTGCCGAAGACCCTGCCAGAATGATATTTTTATAGCCCGCTTCTTCCAGTCGTTCGTACTCATCAAGCACCGGCTGCTTCCAATCCTGCCATGTGGATTTTTTGAAATCTTGGTAGCCAATACCATGACCACCCATTAAGACTTGTGAAATGTACAGCTGACCTGACGCGTCATTCCGAAATTCATCCCATTCGAATGTCGATGCGCTGTAACCATGCACGGCGATGACAACCGGAGCCGTTGCCTCCAAAGGTGTGGGATTTGGCTTGGCAAAGGAAACAAGGTATTTGGCTGGATCGTAAACCGGCGGATCAAAGATCGTCTCCCCGCCCAGCATACCATCCGTAAATTCGGGGTCTTTTTTGCAACCTGCTAAAACCAGGAAACAAAATAGAAGTATTGATATCTTCATTTTACACGGTTTTTTAAAATGTTGCAGGTAATGCTGATCTGCCCGTAAGCCGGGTACAATGTGCCTGATCCGTTGCCACTATCGCCGGTAATAATGTTGTATCCCAAAGCTGCGCCTAACTTGATAGGAGAATTCGTTTTTACAGAAATTCCTACCTATAGGGCAACGGTCGAAGAAGATTGAGGAAGATCATCAAAAATCGCCGATTCATAATTTGCCCGGAACCACCCAGCATTCACCGTCACCGTGGGTCTGACAATTTTTTTTGGACGAAAAACATAGGTCCCATTCAGAAAAATATGGTCTTGTTTGATCGCATTTCCCCAAATAGCTGAACCAAGCCGTGTACTCGGGTAATTGGCACCTACCTGCAGGTGATTTTTTAAAAGTCCCGGACTTGCAAACTGCACCGTAACCCCATTTTCCATTATAAAAATCGAGGTTTTTTTGAAAGCGAAGACCTGCATCCAAAGTAGTATTTTCCGCATAAGTGTATTCACCGTAAAGTGACATGCAGACAATAAGAAATCTTAGTAAGTGGTTAATAATTAAGATGCGTGCCATTATTTGGCTTTTTAGTTTGGTTGAACAAATCAAGCAGCGAACAACGATCTTTCTCCCATATATTTATCTGATATTACTATTTTCCTTGAATCTATTTTTGTTGCATCAGGGAAATGTTCGTTCTGTTTATTTACCGGGGAAAATGAAGGTCAAGGATTCCATACAGTTCCTTGAATGATCGCCTGGCAACATTACAAACCGGAATTGGCACTTGATTAGATAATCTTGAAATTATCATGCTTTTCGAATTGCAATTGCCATGTTGGTGGTGCATAGCTCCAAGTTAATCAATAGGTTAGCGTCTGACATAATTAGCTTTTCATTCATGAAACCCCGTTCAATATCCCAAAATGCCACTTTATAATTACCGGGACGCAGTCCCGGAATGATGATGGAACTTTCAGAACCTAATTTACTCTGTTTGCTATGCTTCGAAATATTTGTTTTTAGTAGCCAGATCACAGCCTGGTCGTCGTCCCCACACGCAAAAACGTGGGCAGTTATTCCCTCTATAATAATTTTATCATTTAAATTCTCTCTCTGGAAATTTCGCCAATCAATTAGTCTGAGAAATCCCACCATATTTCGCTGTGCTTTTCTCATGCCATGGGTAAGCGTGTGAGGATGCCGATAGGGCCAGCGCATGCCGCCACCTGCACCGCCCGACGCCAGATGGGCCCATTGCATATGCAAGAAATAAAGATCATCCATTGGTTCTTTCAAACCATTTTTGTGTTTCCTGAAATAACTGATCGGGCCATGCTCGCTATCTAGGCAAGGCCTGCCTTGGGGCACTGCTTCCAAGGACATCTTTTATTAAATGACTAGTTGTAAGTGCCGGAGCGATCAGGTTCTTTGGATAATCAATTGAATGCTTTTCATATACATGAATCGATGCAAAATCGAGGAGTGCATTTCTAAATATCAGATTGTACAAATCATGTTTTTTAAGCAATGGCGCAAAAACAGAAACAGTTTGCAAGTGCGTCATCTGATACAATTGCATTTCCAGTCCTCTTATATGTTCGCTGATCTGAACAATAAAGTTGTCTAATTGCCGAAGATCTTTTCTTGAATGGATAGGATCGATTTCGTTCCATAAATCCCATGCAAACAATGCACCGCTTCCGCCCCAGCGGGTAATAAAAAACGTGAACCGCTCTTTGATCGCAGAGATCATCCCCTTATCCGTAAGCCATTGCGGTTTTGTTTTGCACGGACCGCCATTCAACTGATTATAGGGATGATGCCGCCATCTTTTTTTCATCCAGAAAGTATCAAAGGGCGTAATAAGCAAGCGGATATTGTATTGTTCACAAAGCAAAAACAGGTCGTCCCAAAACTGGATCATGTTGGTCTGGAACCGGCCCACAGGGTTTTCGAAATAACGGTTATCTGTTTGACAATACTCCATCATGATCCGAATGCAGGTAACCCCGTGCGCTGCCAGAAATGCCATATGATTCGACACCCTGGACATGTCTTTTCTGCGAAAAAGGGGTGCAAAGTCCGGCCAAGTGATCGCATCGTTTTGCCCGATCGGAGTCCAGTTTTCATGATCCGTAGTTTCAAAATAAGGAGCATTTGCACACACTTGTATCCAGGGCATTATATGTTGAAGCATTAATTACCAAATTTCTTGAATGGAAAGATCTTTCTAATGGGGAAATTTAAGGCCAAAAACTGATAGGTATAATTATATAATAGTAGGGCAAAGCCTATCGAAATCTGAGACATTGGTAACAAAAGTTCAAAGTTCAAAAGTTGAAAATGTAACGCTGAGTTTTTATTCCGGAAGGAAAGATTGCGCAGCCAATGCTTATGAAGTTTGCGTGATTGTTCCTGTCCGCAATGAGGCAAATCATCTATATCAAACTCTTGATGCGCTCAGACTGCAAGTAGGCCTCAACTGCATGCCATTGCCACCGGATATTTACGAAGTGCTTGTATTGGTCAATAACAGTTCAGACGATTCCTGTCAAATTGCCCGTCAATATGTGGCCGATTTCCCAGACTTCAACCTTTCGGTAGCAAACATACATCTGGACGAGAGCCAGGCGCACATCGGGACGGTCAGACGTTTATTGATGGACGAGGCATACAAGAGGCTTACGAGATCATTCTCCCAAAAAAGAATAATCGCTTCAACAGATGGCGATACGCTTGTAGACAGCCAGTGGATTTCTCAAATAATAGCTGAGATAGACAAGGGAAATGATGCGGTAGGAGGGAGGATACTAACCAGGCGGGAGAGCGGGAATGGCAGAGCTTACCACCTGAGAGATGTAACATACCGTTGCTTGCTGGCACAGGCTGAATGCATCCTTGATCCACAAATCCATAATCCGTATCCATGTCATCACCAGTATTTCGGTGCAAACATGGCTGTCACGGCAGACATGTATCAACAGGCAGGAAGATTACCGGTCGTTCCATTTCTCGAAGATGTTGCATTCCACAAAGCGCTTGTTGATCATGATGCCAAAATCCGGAACTCTTTTAGTGTAAAAGTTTATACATCTTCGCGCAAAGACGGGCGCGTTGCTGTTGGATTTTCTGAGCAGCTCAGGCGGTGGCAGAATGAGGAAAAAATATATCAAACACAAATGGTCGAGGATGTGCAGGTTCTGCTCGATATGTTTCGGGTCAGGAATTTTTTGCGAAAATCCTGGTCTTCGTATCAACAAAATCAAAAAATAGATGCGCACGATTTAGAACAATTCGCAATCATGTTCGATATGGATTGCGAATTGATAAAAGCCAAAATTGTCGAAGCGAAACATTTCGGTCAGTTTTGGCATGCATTCTCAGAGACAACAGCAAAAAGTCTGCACCGCACCGTAACATTTCAGCCCATTAAACAGGCCATTTTACAATTAAGAAAATTTATAAAAAACGCAGATTTTATCTCTTCTCAAAGGAATCTAAACGATAATTTTCAGCCCGTGAGCTATGTAAGAGTTTGAGCGGCCCCCCCTCACCACTAATCGCCAAAAATGCCTCATGGACCTGATCACCGGTTAAGGGATAATCATGAACTTCGGGCGTCCAGTGCACTAAAAGTAACTGTCCGCCCTTTTCAAGATGGTTAAGCATCTCCTGCTGCAATTTCAGCAGGTCAGGCATGGACAAATAATAGCCTACTTCGGACATCAGGATAAGATCAAATTGCTCCTCAGGAAATTGCTGCGGTACGGACATCTTTTCGATTCGCACATGCTCGAACCCTCTCAGCCTACTCCGTGCTTTTACAAGCGGCGCTTCGGCTGCATCCACGGATAACAGAGCACCGCATCTGTCAGCAAACATATGTGTCAGCACACCAATCGAACAGCCAATTTCGAATGCATTTTTAAAAAAATCCCTGCTGAGGTATTTAACTGTTTCCTTGTATTTGCCAAGCTCATATTCACTGGATTCAAAATTCCAGGGATCATTGCTGTTTTGATATACGTTGTTAAAATAATCTTCGGGTAATGAGTCTTTTTGGTCAGCCATTGTGTTATTTTCTTTCCAATAATATTTCGTAATCTGTATTAAAGTGGGCCAGTACTTCCGCAGATAATATAAACCCCTCAGGGTCATCATCTATCAGTAATGTTGTTTGCGATACATGCGCCTGCACTGCTTTTTTCTTTTGATCCTTTGCCATTTCAATATTGACTTTCCAGATTACTCCCTCGTTGGCAGCAGGCAGATCGCCTGGGCTCGCCCTTTCCCACAGCCAGACAAAATATTCAAACTGACGGATGGAAAGCGTACATTTTTTTACCGCCTCATCCACAATCTGCCAGGTTGCACGGTGATCCTTGTGCGGATCGCGCTGCCAGGGGCAAATGATCGATTCAGTATTAAAATCAGAAAGTACCTTGCTAAATGCAACGACTGCCGTGTCAAAACCAGGAGTTTCAGTGCAGGGTAGCAAACTGTCTTTTAGCCTCAAAAAAGTAATGTCCTTTTGCTCTACACCTAAAATGCTCAATGCCTTTACTGCCTCCTCTTCTCTGAGCGCAACTAACATGTCGGATGGAAATTTCTTTGAATTAGGGTGAGACATGCTTCCGTCACTGATGAAGACTACATGGATCGGGATTTTTAACTGGGTCAATAAATAAATCGTCCCACCACAACCAAGCGATTCGTCATCCTGATGGGGTGCAACAATCAGAGTCCTACCTAGCATACCGAGTTGGTCCGGACCAAGTAGTCGGCTGTGCCTTATGAAGTCATCTTGGCTAATTAAATCCATAGTCCATTCGTATTTATCTGGTTAAGCACATATTTCCCAACAGACGCTTGCACGGCATCAGTAGCCGGCTGGCGTAAGTAAGTGGTCAGGTCACGGTGCATGCGCTCCAAAACACCCGGTCGCATAAGACCTCTTGATCCAACCGACCTCTCCGCCAGCTGCATTGAGCGCAAACAAATGTCCTCAATCTTTGTCCGCACCATATTTGCATAAGCTAGTAATTTTTCCGTTTCGCCAGGCATATGCAACCATTGGTCATAATGCTTAGCTGCCTGATTGATCCAAAGATTTCCGGTCTCGGTCAGACAGCTTATTTCTGCTACTCTGAATTGTTGGAATGGGTCTTCGGTTCGCTTGGCGTCATTCAGAAAGCGATGAGTTTCTTCAAGGATCGCTTCTGCGCCACCCAGTTGTACGGCGGCAAAGCGCAAGGCACCGGCGCCAAAATGGGGCTGTCTATAATAATCGTCCGGTGATCCCAATAAATCCTCTTCATCAATTTCGATTCCTGTAAAATTCATCCTGAAACTTACTGATGCCTGCATGCCGAGCGGGTTCCAAAAACTGCTATCCGCTAGAATGGGTTCTAATTTTTCTGTTGGGATAATGCACATTTGCCACCCGGACTTGTCAGATGAAATCAGCTTACCTGTGACTAATGGCCTACCGATCCAGCTCGCCCCTGAACAAAATGTTTTAGATCCGCTTAAACGGTAACGCTTACAACCCAGATCTTGAATTTCCAAACCATCCAGATCCTGCGTATTCCAGACACCAAACAAATGAGTGTGCGCGTCTTCATACCAGCGCTGAGCCTGATGGGCGTTTGCGTATAATGATATCAGCAGCAATGCATTAATATGTCCTTCATAAATACGCCCAACAGGCAAACTAGCTCTTCCTACCCGTTTCAAAAGCTGTAAAAGTCCTGGCGTGTTAGGTAAATCCAAAGACAAATTTTGCCCGGGAAGAGTGGTTGTTAAAAGTCCGGAAGCCCTTAATAAATCAAACTCAAAATGTGGAAATTGCCCTTTCTGATCGGAAGCAAACGCGGCAGCTGATATTTGTGAAAATAACTGTTCTTCTGATATGTGACCTTGATTTGTAGAATCTTCGTTTATAATCATTTATAGCGGATTAAGGACAACAACATTCTCCTAAAGAGTGTCAGCGCTAAACTGTTAAAAGTATACCAAGGTATGACCAACTGGTACAAACAAAAATACCTACCGTTATCCAGCAGGTATTTTGTTTAAGTCCTATAAGAACAATGTCTATTTCTTAAATGCCGTTTTCAATGCACTTGATGCATAAGCCTGTGCGTCTTTCGCCTGCGGGACAACGATTGCCATCCCAAAAAATTCATGGGTAACCCCATCATAGTTTTTGGAATCAACCTTCACGTCTGCTGCTTTCAATTTTTCTGCCAGCAGTTTGCCATCACTCATCAAAGGGTCAATCTCGGCTGTGATAATGGTTGTAGCTGGAAGTCCTTTCAAATTAGCGCCGACCAAATTGATCCTGGGATCTTCGGCCTGGGCCATATTGCTAAGATAATTTTTTACAAACCAGCCCATCATTGGTTTGTCAAGGGGCTTGGCAGCAGCATTCTTCTTATAGGACTCAGTGTTCATGTCTGATCCGGCTACCGGGTAAACCAGAAGCTGGTGCACAGGCAACTGGACTCCCTTATCGCGGGCCATGATACTGACGTTGGCCGCCAGGTTACCACCAGCACTTTCACCGGCCACAGCAATTTTTTTCGGATCGCCCTTAATAGATGCAGCATTCTGTACGGTCCATTGGTAAGCAGCAAAAGCATCATCATGGGCGGCCGGGAACTTATGCTCGGGCGCCAGGCGGTATGCCACCGAAACGACAATGGCGCCAGTTTGCTCGGAAAGACCTCTGGCCGATGCATCGTAAACATCCAGGTCAGCGATCACAAAGCCGCCTCCGTGATAATAGACTATAACAGGAAATGGTGCGGCCCCCATCTTAGGCGTATAAATCCGAAGGTGCACCTTACCTCCTTTGACAGCGATTTCCTGTCCGGAAGTATCCACCATTGGCGCAGGCATAGGAATGCTGTTTTCCTTAACCAAATCCATTACTGCGTCGGTGGGGGTGTGGTTTTTCCTGGCTTGCTGGGCCGTCAGTTTGGGTATTGGGGTATCTTTGTAGCTGGCCAGTTTTTCGATGACCGCCAGCATTTCATCTTTGATATCCGGCGCCCAACTCGGTGCAGCACTATCAGGCTTTATACTGCTCACGGCTGCCATTGTGTCTTTTTGTAGGCCAGTGGAATCGGCATTTGAGGGTTTGCCGCTTCCGCCGCAGGAGACGAGCGAGCTGCAAATTGATAGAGCCATAGCCCATCCTCCCAACCGACGAGCTGGGTTTTTTTCGAAATTAAATGCGTTGGTTCTCATTGTTGTGGTTTGAAGTTTATGGATACCTACGACAAATGCGGAAATAACGATTGGTGCCTGGAACTTGAGGTCATTGATAGGCGGTAGGACCGAAGTTGCGAATTACTTAAAGAAAGAAATTTCGGACATGAGCCTTTAAAGATATAGGACGTTAGGAAGGTAAACTTTCATGCGATATGACTCACTAGGGAAACCGTGTTTTCGAACATTTCGACAAGAATAGAACATTGCATTACAGGGATAGAATCTCAATATTGTTCACAAGACGATTTCGGAGAAAGATAAAGTTGGAAGCAATTCTTTATAAAGAAATTTTAGCTGATTATCCACCACGATGGCGAAAGGTATGGTTTTGGAGGACAGGTATAATAAAAGGTCTGATTGTTGCGACCGATTCAGGCAGCCATGATGAGGGGAGTGTCTCACGAAGGATGGTTATATGAGATCACTATTGCCCTTTATGCTGACCGTCTGCCAAACCGTTTCAATAATTTCTTGAAATTTTGCGGGCTTTTGCAAGAGCGCATCAAAACAAGATTTTTGTAGCCGGTTTGCGATGGAGAATTGAAAGTTACCGGTAAGGCAATAATTGCGATTTGTTGGCCCCACGAGTGCTGCCTAATCAAGTTGCACGCTGTAATCCCATCCATCACTGGCATGTTTACATCCGTGAGTATAACATCTGGCCTAAGCTGTTCTGCCGCTTCAACACAGTCTTTACCGTTATGACGCGTGACGACTGTGAAGCCATGCCGCTCCAACAATCTCTCAGTGATCAATACCAGATCAAGATTGTCATCTACCAGAAGTATATTAAGATTTCTCGGGATATGAAGCGTCTCAATGCTGAGTAAATTGTTGGAACGCGCTCCTGCAAAATTCCATGCCATCCTTTACGAACAATGACCATTTATTTTCTGGTATAATCAGTGTTAGAAAATCTTTTGTCACCAAATACCTACAAATGACTTTCAAGCCAATTCTTGGCCTAATTCTTTTCCAGAATGAGAAAAATTGAAATTATGAACAAAATGGCACTATTATCATCATTGAAGACGATGATGATGATCAATTTATATAGGAGAAGTCTTCAATGAACTCGGTTACGTTAATAGTCGGCTATACTTCCCTGACGGTCTATCAGCATTGGAATATCTACATAAAACCACAGACCTTCCTTTTCTGATTCTCTCAGACATCAATCTTCCCAAGTTAGACGGACTTGAATTAAGGCGAAAATTGCACACTGATGCAGCGCTCAGCCTTAAATGCATTCCTTATATCTATTTTACGACCGCAATTAATCAAAAGGCTGTTATCGATGCTTATAGCACTTCTGCGCAAGGTTTTTTTATAAAACCGTCAAAAATGGAAGATGTAAAGACAATCAGGCTGATCGTCGATTATTGGAAACAGTGCGCTGCTCCAAATAATTTTGAGACGGTCTCGTAAAATGGTCGGACAAGCAGTCTCTTTAAGAGACTGTAGAGGCTTGCGTTTAGAAGTATTTGAAAAAGATTTCAGCAACCATCTTAATATATCCCTGGTAATACACCGGCTTGGAGAGGAATTCTGACGCTCCTGAACGCAAAGCAAGCTCCCTTAATTTTTCTGCATCGCTTGTAGAGACGAGAATGGAACGGAAGTGTTGAAAATCGGGATCAGCATAGATAGCATTGAGCGTTTCGATCCCGTTCATAATCGGCATATTCATATCGATCAGGATTAAAGCATTTTGCTTGTTCTTATCTAAAATATCGAGTAGGTCCCTTCCGTTCGAAGCCTGGAAAACCGCTACATCGAGTTTTAATTCGGATATGGCTTGTCGTATGAGGAAGATGTCATCTTCATCATCATCAACGATATAGATGCTTTTTGGGTCTGCAAGGATGTTCTCCAAAGTACGGCCTCTATAACTACTAACACTACAATTTAGCCTGATTCGGCCATTAAATTGCTAATTCTATGAAGGTTGTGACTTGGCCGTCGTCATTTTTTAAATAGTATAGTGAATGTATAAAGTGATCTTGAGCTACATCTCCCGTCTTAGTTTCCGGAAAGTCCTCGCAAGTGTGTCCGCTCGAAAAATTAACGTTTGCAGTTGTTCAGTAAGTACTTTATGTTTTTCAAAAGCAATCTGGAACCGAGCCTTTAAAATCTCAGAACGTTCGAATAAATTACTGCGATTCGGTATCAAAGCACTAGATTTATCCATAGGAAATTGTTGAAAAGTACCCTGTAAGTTACAGCTATATGTTGATCTATAATAACTTTATTAAATTGTTAGGAAACTCGGTCTGTTGCCGGATAAAACTCTGTCCTGGTTGCTTAAAGATGCTACTTATGAAAACTTGTATCAGAGGTTAAGCCCTAATCCTCATTCACATCCTGACTTTCTGACAAAGGTTTGCATGTTGTCTTTGTGATATCATTGTTTATCGGAGGAAAGGTGTCATAAGTTTTGATCGTTGCGACTGATTCAGGCAGCCATGATCAGGGAGAGTGTCCCACAAAGGAGCGTTTTCTGAGACTAAGCAAATTGAATTCCTAGGTCAGCAGTAGCTCTTCCGACTCACTTGTCAGCTACTGACAATTTTCTTTTTGTGATTTTGGCCCCAACGAATCATTGCATCTATCACCTCCTTAAGTGTTTCTGAATATGGTGTCGAAGAGTATTCAACTGTAACAGGTTTTGTATTGCAAACTTTCCTGGTGACCAATTGATTCATTTCAAGTTCTTGCAATTCCTTGGATAGTATTCTGGGAGAAATTCCTGATGCTCTGGCCAGCTCGCCGAACCGCTTGGTGCCGTCATTGACCAATATAGACAGGATTAACAATTTCCACTTTCCATTGACTACATACAAAGTATCCTGAATGGCTGAATGCACATTTTCACAAGCCACATCTGACATTTCATCCTTCATACTATTCTATTTGTAACTACTTACCTTTCTGTAATTGGTTACAAATATACCGTATTAACAGCAACCTTTGTGTCGTAATCAAACTTAAAAAATGGAAAGGTTTAAAAGTAAAGTGGTGGTTATCACCGGTGGAAATAGCGGGATTGGATATGCCACTGCCAAAGAATTCAAGGCACAGGGGGCAACCGTGATTATTACAGGAAAAAGGGAAGCTGCTTTGGACAAGGCTTCGAAGGAACTTGGTGTAGTCGGCAAGCTTACCGATCAGGCCAATATGCAGCATATTGACAGGCTGGTGGCAGAAATAAGCGATGCCTTCGGTAAAGTAGATGTTTTGTTTATAAATGCGGGTGTAGCCTTTTTTGCGCCAATTCAATTCACTTCAGAAGATCAATTTGATACGATGGTCGATGTGAACTTCAAAGGCAGCTTTTTTACGCTTCAAAAATTTTTGCCTATTCTGATTGACGGCGCTTCTGTGATCTTCTTAACCTCAGGCAATACTGCGTTGGCGATGGAGAACAGTTCTGTTTATTCTGCAAGTAAATCTGCAGTTGGTCATTTGGCGAAAATCGCAGCAAAAGAACTGGCTCCAAGAAAGATCCGGGTGAATACCGTAAATCCCGGACCGACTGAGACGGAGATGCAGGGCAAGTTCGGTATGGACGAAGCGACATTAAATGGAATGAAAACGCAGATCATCGGCCAGGTACCACTCAGGAAAATGGGTGTACCCGAGGATGTAGCTAAAATGGTCGCCTACCTTTCAGATGATAGTGTATCCTCATTTGTTACAGGAGGGGAATTTTTTATTGATGGTGGGATGGCATTGTGAACCGGTTTTGACAGTCAGGAAAATGACAACGAAGACAAGAAATATTCTGGCTTGGATTTTGAGCGGAATCATTGGATTGATGCTTAGCGCGTCTGCGGTCGATAAAATAATAGGAAGTAGCCATGCGCTACAAATGGGTGCATCTTTCGGTCTCTCGACCGGAACCTATTCATTGCTGGGCATAGTAGAAATATTATCGGTAGCACTGTTTCTAAATCCCAGAACAGGGGTATTGGGAACACTACTTTTGTCGTCCTATCTAGGCGGCGCGATCGCTACTCATTTACAACACCAGCAGGGCATTTTATTCCCGGCAGTTATCGAAACTTTTGTTTGGATCACTGCCATAATCCGTTTTCCGGAATTAATACATAGAATTCAGAAGTAACAAACATCCAGCTGTACATGGTCAATGATACCGTATTCCCCAATCGGGTTAACGGTATCAACATCTAGAGCCTTTCCTTTAAAATAGAATTTCCTTTAAATCTTGGTTTGAAAGCGGTTTAGGATAGAGCTTCTTAATCACCGGATAAGACCGAGCTTTAATCTTGTCGCTTGTATCTGTGGAGGATGTGATCATATATAGTTGGAATTTATCACTTGCAACAATATTTATTTGTTGCAATCTGTCTAAAAATTCCCATCCATTTAAAACGGGCATATTGATGTCCAAAAGTACAATAACATTATCGGCTACATTTTGTAGTTTTTCTATCACCGATAAACCTACCTCTCCATTATCGCATTGACGGCAACTAACTGAACTATCAATGTTATGTATCATTCTTTGGATGACCAATCTAACAATTGGGTCGTCATCGACAATAACAACAGTTATATTCATTTTTTCAAGTTAAATGTTGCGCGTTTTCAACTACGTCCTTTATAATTTCATCCAACTCGTTAGCGGAATCTCTTAAATGTTTTAACCACATTAAAGTGTCATCCAGATCTCTATTGTTATCATCAATAGCATTCATAATTGCGAGCATTCTCGCCAGGGGCGCCCGTACAATATGTGACTGAGTCCAGGCAATACTTTTTAGTTTTTCATTCTGTGTTTCAATTTGTCGAATATATTCCAGTCTGCTTATCTCAAATTTTTTTCGCTCTGAGATATCATTCATAGCTCCTAACATACGAATAGGATTTCCTTTTTCATCTCTGATTATAATGCCCCTATCAATTACATTGGCAATAGTGCTGTCATTTTTTTGATAACGGTACTCGGAGATCCAGTTGGATTGGTTAGGATTCTCAATGGCTCCATAAATACTTTGTAACACCTGTTTCCGATCCTCAGGATGGATGTGATTTGTCCAGGACTTTAATGTTGGCGTGATCTTTTCAACCTGGTATCCAAACAGATTACCGAAACCAGCTCCCCAATAAAGTGTATCCTCTAAAATATTCCAATCCCATATCGCATCATGGGTTGCCTCGGCGACTTTTTCAAAGCGTTCATTGGAGTGAAGCAAGCGTAGATCCGACTCCTTTCTCCGTGTAATGTCCTTAAAATAGACGGAAAGTCCGGCATTTGAAGGGTAAACCGTCACTTCGAGCCATACCTTCAATGCTGAATAAAACTCTTCAAAAGTCAAATTTTCCTGAGTTTTTGCGGCTTTGTGATACTGGCGATAAAAGTCAGTCTCTATTGCGTCAGGATATTCGTCCCAAAGGTTTTTACCAATGAGAGTGTCCCTTTTCCTGTGTAAAACCTTTTCGGTTTCCTTATTTAAATAGGTTAGTACCCAATCTTTGTTTACCGTGAAGAAAGCATCTCCAATGCTTTCCAGTATATTAATTTTGGCAATGATATATCAATTTACACTTCCAACAAATTTGTAAGCAAGTAAATACCCGCCAAAAATGCCGATAGTAGCGGTTACCGTTTCAAACTGTTTTGAAATTGGTTCATCGGACTTCATGAACAAATAGAAGCTAATGAGATTCATGACAATAAAAAAGCCTAAATAGAATGCTATAAGTCGTTTCTTATTTTTTCCGGGATATACCTCTGAACTGATAACAGATCCAAATGAAGCTCCAGTAATTCCGGGAATGATCAATCCACCAAACCAGTTACCGGCTAGATTGAACAGATATGCATTTATCATGAAAATTATGACCATAGCAAATATGTGTATTGGTATAAACGTGATGTATCTTATTAATTTACCAGTTGTTGTCTCAAAAAAAGGGCTCATATTTAGGAAAATTAAGTGTAAAATACTTCTCAGAAGATTAGGTTTAGTGTAAATTTCTTCTTATCTTTATATCAGTTAACTCATTGATATTATGATAGGTGAATTCAAAAGTATACTTGATTTGGTGAAAGCCTTTCCTACGGAACAGGATTGTATAAACCATCTTGAAAGGCTTCGTTGGAACGGAACAGTGGTATCTCCGTTTGACGAAAATTCAAAGGTTTATAATTGTTCTGGCAATCGGTATAAATGCAAGAATACCGGGAAATACTTCAACGTTAAAGTTGGGACTATTTTTGAAGATACCAAAATCCCTTTGATCAAGTGGTTTATGGCTTTATATATCTTTTCTAGCCATAAAAAGGGTATTTCGTCCCATCAACTTGCAAAGGACATAGACGTTACTCAAAAGACCGCTTGGTTCTTATTGCATCGATTGAGATATGCTTTCGACCAT
Organism: Dyadobacter luticola; assembly: GCF_005860805.1. GTDB lineage: Bacteria > Bacteroidota > Bacteroidia > Cytophagales > Spirosomataceae > Dyadobacter > Dyadobacter luticola. The sequence goes on from NZ_VCEJ01000005.1 coordinate 1,089,894, forward strand.
CCAGATTTTAAGCAAGCATTAGAAGATACGGTTGAGGTCGATGAGACCTATATTGGCGGTCAGGAAAAGAATAAACACGAATGGAAAAAGGTTGAGGGAACGCAAGGTCGAAGTACTAAGACCAAAAAGCCTGTCTTAGGTATGTTACAGAGAGGCGGTTTCATAATCACTCAGGTAGTCCCAGATACAAAACAGGCAACTATTGAGCCGGTAATAGAATCCAGTGTAAAATGTAATGCAGTTGTCATGACTGATGAATGGAAAGCGTATGATAAGCTAAATCAGAAGTTCAACCACGAAAGGGTAAACCACGGAACAAAGCAATTTGTAAACGGTATGGCTCATACGAACGGGGTAGAAAATTTCTGGAGCCACTTAAAACGAGGTATTGACGGCATATACCATTGGGTGAGTGTTGGACATCTCCAGTCATACGTTGACGAGTTTGCTTACAGATATAACACCCGAAAATATACCACATCCCAACGATTTAATGTAGCTTTGGGTAATATGACAGGTCGTTTGACCTATAAAGAGCTTATTTCATGAAAGTAGCTGATAAAGAGACGGTAAAGAAGAGAAAGGTAAAAGTGATAGGCAAGGAAAAATCTGAACCAGAAGTAATGCTGAGAGCAGAGTTTGACGGAAAATTAATTGCTTTAATGAAGGTCAAACCACCGCAGAAGGACTTGTAAAGCTGTGTAAGTCATGTTCATCTATTTGATAATTAGTCGTGAACAGTCACATAGCTTTATAATATTTGTTCTACTCGCTTCACAGCTATCGACAGCTAAGTACAAATTTCTAGCGTTGTTTGCATCAGCCTTAAATGATTCCAGGGACGGATACTTATGCATTTGCTCTTGGTATTTCTCAGATACCTTGATATGCCACCTCACGTCTTCACTAACAAATACAAAACCTGCATCGTTGTAAGGCTTTTTGATCAAGTAGTCTGCCGCCCCACCTTCAACGAATACTCCATCAGCATCAAAGTAATCATATGATTTTGAAGTTGGTCTAACTGTATCAGGTACGCTAGAAAACATCGAATCATTACCAGCAGTTTTTGAATTACTGGAACATGAGAATTGTAAACCAAAGGAAAGGGTTGCTAAGAGGTAAAATATCCGGTTCATACTTGCATAAAGGGCGTTTATGATGCCGTAAAGCTAGAAATCTTAACCCTCATCAAAGTTTCATTTTAGAACTATCCGGATTTATTTAGAACTTAGGGCAAAAAAAATGATTTAATGGAGATAGGGGAAAAAATCAAAAAGATTCGTGAGCTTAAAAATTACACTCAGGACTACATGGCTCAAAAGCTGGAAATGACTCAGGCCGGGTATGGCAAGCTCGAAAGGAACGAATCTGATCTTTCCTATCAGAAACTGGAAAAGATCGCTGAAGTGCTGAAAGTCAGCGTAGAAGACATCATCAACTTCAATGAAAAGATGATCTTCAATGTCATGCATAATCAGACCGGGAATGGATATGTGGTGAACAATGGCCTATCCGAACAAGAACGCAAGCTATATGAGCAGATTATTCAGCAGCAGAAAGAAGAAATAGAATTTTTGAGGAAATTCATTGACCAATTTCAATCTAGGTAACCTAATGGAGGAAAGAGAACCAACTGATTTGGAGAAAGAAGCCGAAAATTATTTCGACCGAAATATAAGCTTACAACGAGGGAATGGATTTGGATATGATCATTATAAATTCATCGGAACATCTAAAAGTAGTGTCGATACAGCAGTTCTTAGAAAATTCAAATCAAAGGCTACCAGAACATATCCTTTAAAACAACTTTTGGATTTTTACAAAGAGCAAGACCTTAAGGTTCAAAAGCTTCGTGACAAGGCAAAAGAGTAATCCAATATGTTCCACAATACATAGACAATATGTGAAGTATATCGATTTTATCTTCAAATGATATTTTAGATTCGTCCTCACTAATAAGGGTTTTTAATGAATCCAAAAAGTGTTGCCGTTCTTCAATCGAAGATGGAAGGTTCTCCTTAATCTGAGCTATAAGGTTCTCATAGTACAATTTTCTATCATTTTTAGTATTCGAAGTATCCATATACAATATTCGTTTTCTATAAATATGGACAAATCCGAAAAGTAAAGACCACCGTTGTTAGCAGTGGTCTTTTTTCATGCGTTACCGCTTAATAGTCAGTTGTGATATAAGAACAAAAGTTTGCACTTTTCTGGCTCACTTAAACTTTCTCGTGTCATGGCTAAAGTAGCACCTTTTCATTCCACTAAGCAGTATGTGCATCACAACAACGATAGGTGTACAGAGGGTAACAACATTGAAAGAGAAAATCTTCGGTCTGGTACTGGTGATAAGCCACTCTGTAATCGTTGCGCTGGACTGTCTTAATTCACTTCATTAACAAAAAGCCCTACCCGAACTATCAGGAGGGCTTTGCTAAGATTGAGTGTTTCAAGGCATATCAATCTGGCATGTCAAGTTGAAAGCTTTTGGTTAATTCTTCCATTTCAATCCAATGGACAGTCAAATCGATAAGCTTTTTCAAATCTTCTAAATTTTTGCCTTGCCATTTCTTGACATAGTGCGTTTCATCATTGCCAAGCCATACGGCTCGCTTTGCTACTGCCTTGATCTTCTCATCTGCCACAAACTCACCAATACATTGAGCCAACAGCTTCCCCTCAATAATTAGCTCTTTTCCCGGATGATTAATTTTAGCATAGTCCTTTATCAAGAATTCAAGAGCTTTTCGGTACCCTACACCGCAAATTTCTAGCAAATCGTGCTGCTCTGCAAAATAAGCCTCATTGTAAATAGTTGAAAATGAAGGAGATATACCGTTAATCTGCTCATTAAATTTTTTCGTAATTACATTGCCAATTGAGGTTTTCCTCGTAAAAAGCCAACACTCGCTTGCTGTAACATATTCATAATAAGCTATAAACGTTTCATGGCAATTTTCAGACGGACACTGCATAAAAACCCAAATCTTTCTAAAATGCCTACGATTTGACAGTGATATAGGCGTAATCTTGTTATGGCAAAAAGGACATTCATCGGGTAGACCGTTAAGCTCAATCATTTCGCCTTGGGAGTCCTGAATATACATCTTACATAGTAATTAGTGGTGATTCTTAAAGCTGCTCAGGTAGTAAATCTAACATTATAGTGTAAATTGATATATCATTGCCTTAATTTTTTCCTGATAGGCTTTGTCGAGTTGTTCTGCGACCTGCTTTCGTTCATCTATATTCTTAAAGTATGCTGATATGCCACCCTGCGATGGATAAGCATTTATTTCATACCATTTTCCATCCCCCGGATAACAGTATTCGAAGGATTCTTTCTTTTTTGAACGGGCAACTTTTTGATAAATTTTCCGAATGATGGTATCTGTACTTTCTGGGAATAGCTCCCAAATATTTTTGCCCAAAACATCATCAGCCTTTTTTAAGAGCAGGTTCTCAGCTTCTTTATTAAAATAAGTAAATTTCCAATTTTTATCCACTGCATAAAAAGCGTCGGATATACTTTCCAATATCTCGCGCATCTGAAGCGCTAGCAACTTGGAACTATGAATATCCTGAAAACTGCCATATATTCGTCGGCATTTCCCGTGAATCATTTCAATATTTCCAATAGCCCGAATCCATCGTTCTTTCTTTTTTTTGGTAACTATTACAGCTTCAAAGTCAAACGCGGCGCCCGTCTCAATACTTTTTAATATGATCTCACTTACAATTGATTGATAATCATTTCGGTAAAAACTAAGGGCTGTTTCTAAATTAGGAATGAACGTTTTTGGATTTGTTTCGTGCAGTTCGTGAACCATAGTTGACCAGTAAATTTTGTCATTTACTACATCAAGTTCCCAACTTCCAATTTTAGCCAATCTTGAAGCCTGTTGGAAAAACACATCATTAAAGTCATATTTATTTTCTTCCATATCTCAACTTTTTTCGCCATGCCTCTTCATACTTGAAATAACGGTGTCCGGCCTAATCGATGTACAATTCTAGGCAAGGCTGTCTGCGAGCTGATATTAGAGAGATTCTAACCGTTGCCGGTTAAACTTATCAACAAACACTCCAAGCCGGAGATTGACCGTCTGTTAAGTTCGAAAGAAAACTTCAGGATTACATGGGCCCGATCAGCTCCACAAATGTTCCATCCGGATCTTGGACCAGCACGAAGTGTGAATCTTTTGTCAGAGGCGTAGGCGTGTTGCCCAGAAAAGTCACGTTTTGTTCCTTTAGCCTGTCAATGATCGGTTTTAAGGATTTGACCTGAATGGTGATATACTGCAGACCTGTATCGTCCTGAATGAATTTTGGTTTTGGATGATCTACTTTATTTCCAAAACTCATCAGTTTCCAATCGGTGCCTTCTGGGCTGTTTTCCAGTTTGAGAATGTTTACATCGACCGCTTCACCACCTGTTAAACCGCCTCTTTTACCGAATTCTGCATTGATCGTGAAATTTCCGGTTTTGATCATGCCGATCCCCTTTATATAGAAATCCAATGAGCGTTGCATGTCTGCAACCACGACGCCGACGCCGATGGATTTACTTGTAAAATTGGATTGTGCGTGAACCAGCCTCCCAAAGAGGAGCGTAGTAAGGATTAACAGATTTTTGAAAGTGGACATGCTTACAAATTATTTATTTAAAATAGGATTACTGCCGCTGTATTTCAGCTATTTAATAGAAGCAGAAATATTTACAGCTAATCGACCTGAGCCTCAGGAGTCGATATTGTGGACAGCAGCGCCGACCAAATCATTGGTGAAACAGGTTACCAGACTGATGGGTATCCATCAGGGAAAGCAATATCACCATTTTAGAATACAAAAGAAAGAGAAACCTTAATGAGGGAGCTTGGAAAATACGGAGAAGCTGAGCACCTCATTTCACTTTATACTGCCCAGGTTATTTCAGTCCAGATTGACCACCATATCCACTCTACAACAGCAAATTACCTGAAAAAGCGGGTTGTTACCAATGTCAGTTCGCCGTTTATTAAGTGGTAAATGGCATTGTGTTATCCACCTAAATACCAAATAAGGGGTTCAAGAGACAGTGAATTTGTGATAATCCAATGCCAAATTCATCTTCATATAAAGGGAAAGTGGGCAAGGAAGCTCTTGATCTGACTCATGTTGGCCAGATTGCAGCTACCGTCTCATTGAGGTCATTCCGATGCTCACAGATCCTGAGCGTTTTGGCAGGCCCCCCGAAGATGCTCGATGTAATTGTTCCATCACTACCCGGTTTCAGGTTCTCGGATAAGATGCCGATGAACACGGATCAGAGTGCGTGCTTTGGAATAAGCTCATGAAAGATGTGTGGCGGCAAGAAACGTACTATGCTGCCGGCGGAGACGTAGGCTCTGGCTTTACTAAGCGCCTCGCCAATTAATATCCCGACTCGGTAAAAACGATTCGCCTTTCCGATGTGGGCTACCCAAATGGCAGCGAAGATTGGAATAAGGCGTCTCCGGCAGAGCAGGAATATGGAAGTTCGTACAGGGATGGATGCAAAAGAAGGTGCTTAAGTATGATTCAGTCAACGATGCCACAGACTTTAGCCTATGGCTTAAATGATTTCCCTGTCGGATTGGCTGCTTGGATCATTGAAAAGTTTACGGATGGAATGATGCAAAAGGTCACATCGAAAACGGCTTCATGAAACACCGACTGCTTACTTATGTGATGATTTACTGGGTCAGGCAAACAATCAATGCTTCTATTCAACGATATTTTGAAGAGTCAAAAGGCGCCTTTACAACTGGATTGGCATCTCAGAGTAGAGTAAAAGTTCCGACAGGTGCTGCGCTTTTTTCGAACCGATGCCCAATATCCCTTCAGTTGGGCTGAGGGGATGCCAACATTAGCCAATTCAACAAATGTAACGGAGTGGTCATTTTACAGCAATGAAAGTTCCGGAATTGACTGTGAGCAAGCTTCGGCGCTTTTTAAGAAATGATAGACACAGAAAGCAGTGTTACAGCTACTAATTTTGTCATCACCTTATTCAGAAAGGTCCGAAACTACGGCGGATTTGGCCAGGCAGGGCAAAGCCTTACTGGAAACCGCACAAGCATAAAAAGGTGATTAGCTTTTTTTATGCTTGAAGATTATCGCATGTATCCATCATTTGGTTAAGATAATTCCTAGGCTTTTTGTGAGCCTAGACACAATTATTATGAGGGTAGTATCTCAATGTTTTACTTGACTGCCAATAAGTCGACCATTTCAAGGACTGGATCAATTGCAAGCAGGTCCGGCGCATGTGTCATCAATGCTTTGGCGATCTCGCCTCCCAAATGCGCCTCCCTGCCTTCCTGAGTTTCGAATGTATCGAAAATGCCGAATGTGGAAGGACCTATTTGCAGGGCAAACCAGTTGATGGTCCCTGCTTCCTTCATTGCCAAAGGCAAGGCACCTTTGAGAAAATTCGCGACGTCTTGTTCTTTACCTGGCTTGGCTTCGAGCCTTGCCAGAATTGCTAATTTTACCATACCTGTTTGATTAGTTTAAATGAAATGAAGTTACTGCATCCTTGTGATGAGATGGTTTTAAGTCAAGCGTTAATCTTTGGGATTATACTGCTGTTATTGGTGCAGAAGCAAAAGTATTCAGTACGTGCTTCTACCTCTGTCCTAAGTGAGAGTGTTTTATGATTCCAGGCAAGGGTTCAAGCGGTTGTTCGTTGAAAGCCATTATAGATTAGGCCTGCTCGAAGTTCGCTAACTCATTTGCTGCAGCCAGGTCTTTACCCAACCAAAGAGCCTTGAGTTTCGTAAATTGCTTTGACAATCCTTCTCTTGTTGTAAAACGCTTATCGTCATTTGTTTATTGGTTGAATCTGCGCCAGTGTAAACCAAATTAACTATTGGAGAATAACCAACTTCCATATATCCCCAACGAAAATTTTAAGTTTTGTACTACTAAGTGTACCAAGGGAAGTATTGATGAGAATTTGTATCCTATTTATTATAAGCTATAGGAAGATATACACAGTTCAAGCAGAGACGTATCGCCAGGGTTGGTACTATTTTATCTGTTGATGTTAGTGGTTTAATACTTGTTTTGAATGTTATTTTTGTCCCTGACGACATTTTACGGAATAATCTTTGATAGCTTTATGATTCTTCGGCGCTGGCTTGAAAAAGCTGCAAGATTTGCTTAACACGAGCTCAAAACTGTTAGAGCTTCGGGACTATTTTTTACAGTGATTTTATATTCCGAATCTCATGTCAGAAAAATTAGCATCGCCTCCTGTTTCCGATTTCGTCAAAGTACGGGGGGCCAAAGAACACAACCTGAAAAATGTGGATCTGGTCATTCCCAGAGATGCATTGGTCGTATTTACAGGTGTCTCGGGGTCGGGTAAATCATCGCTTGCTTTCGGGACATTGTATGCCGAGGCGCAGCGTCGTTATCTGGAATCGGTTTCCCCATATGCGAGACGGCTGTTTAATCAAATGTCCATTCCGCAGATCGATAGTATCGACGGCCTTCCTCCGGCGATCGCTTTGCAGCAACAGCGGGGCGGCACAAGTACACGTTCCTCTGTGGGCAGCGTCACAACAATTTCAAATCTGATCAGGATGCTGTACTCGCGGGCGGGAGATTATCCTGCCGGTCAGTCGATCGTATATGCAGAATCGTTTTCACCCAACACCCCGGAAGGCGCATGCCCGGAATGCCACGGGTTAGGGGTTGTGTATGAAGTGACCGAGCATTCAATGGTGCCGGACGATTCGCTTTCGATCAGGGAAAAAGCCATCGCAGCCTGGCCTACCGCCTGGCAGGGGCAGAACCTCCGGGAAATATTGATGACGCTTGGTTACAATGTGGATATACCCTGGCGCGATCTGCCGAAAAAAGACAGGGACTGGATCCTGTTTACGGAGGAGCAGCCGGTTGTGCCGGTTTATTCCGGACTTACCATGGCACAGGTTCAGCAAGCCCTGGCGCGAAAAATGGAGCCCAGCTACATGGGTACATTTACTGGCGTCAGACGATATGTGATGCAAACATTTGCGAATTCACAGAGCCAGGCGATGAAAAAGCGCGTATCGAAATTTATGCTGAGCGCGCAATGTCCCGTCTGCCATGGCAAGCGCCTCCGTCCTGAGCCTTTGTCTGTCAAATTTGCGGGCATGGATATTGCGGAATTTTATCAACTCAATATCAAGAGTTTACGTGACATTATATCTTCATCCCTGAAATCAAAAAGTGATAACCAAAACCAAGCAAATCCCGAAAAGGTATTAGTGCTTCAACGGATAGGTCAGGATCTTTTGTCCCGACTGGATGTACTCATCGACCTAGGGCTTGGGTATCTGACCCTTGAAAGAAGTACCCCCACCCTTTCACCGGGAGAATTGCAGCGCCTGCGGCTTGGGACTCAGATACATTCAAATCTTTTTGGTGTGGTGTATGTACTCGATGAACCATCGGCAGGTCTTCATCCAGCCGACACGCAGTCATTGCTCCGGGCACTGGACCGGTTGAAAGCAGCCGGAAATTCGCTTTTTGTAGTCGAGCATGAAGTCGAAATCATCCGCCATGCCGACTGGGTTGTGGATGTAGGGCCAGGCGCAGGCGAAAAGGGAGGAGAGATACTTTACAGTGGTCCATTGCCGGGGCTGGAAAAGATCGACAAGTCCGTTACCAGGCGGTATCTGTTTAATGTTGATCAAAACCAGAAGTCCGAAAGGCAAGCAAAAGGGTGGCTGCGGCTGAGGGACGTAAGCCGAAATAATTTAAAGCATGT
>NZ_VCEJ01000008.1 GCF_005860805.1 Dyadobacter luticola
GCCCGATTGGGAGTGCAAAAGTGCACCATCAATTCTATAATAGCAAGCACCAGCCGCAAATATTTTTAAAGATTTTTTCGGAGTAAACACTAACCTATTGATAACCAGAAATTACCACTGCGTAAATATTTTCAAGAATTTTTGAAATACTCCATCACATGCATCTTTAAAAGCGCTTCCTGCTTCAAAACGTCTCCTGGTGGCAGTGCGCGGTTCAATTTAAAATGTGGCCAGCCATCCTTGTCCGCGTACTCAAAAGCATAGTAGCCGGAAAGACTTAGCACCCGGCAAATACCAATATGCATCAGATCCTGTTTTTGCTCTTTTGTAAACCTTTTGGCGCCCTGCCCCAGCTCTTGCACGCCGATTAAAAACAGTACTCCATTCAAGTCTGCCGGCTTTTTACCCACCAGCATTTCCAGGTTTGTCAGCAGTTGCTCCCACTGCATGTCCAGCGGCTGGTCTTCATCTATATTCATTCTTGTAACTTTACCTTTATATAAGAATCCCAAAATTGCGAATTATACATAATAACCCTGCTTCCGCGATTTAATTCCTTTCAATCGTAGTTAGATAAGATCAACAACCAGCATACTGCCTGCGTCACGGGGAAAGTCATTGACTGCTTTTTCCTAACTTTGGCTTTTGCGCTATAAGAATAAGTACATTGGAAGAACATACCATTTCAAACCATAAGGATTACCTGTCGACATTAAATGAACCGCAAAGAGCCGCGGTTTTGCATGGCGAGGGGCCTCTAATGATCATTGCGGGCGCGGGTTCGGGGAAGACCCGGGTGCTAACTTACCGCATTGCGCATCTGATAGAGAATGGAGTAGACCCTTTTCGGATACTTTCGCTGACTTTTACCAATAAAGCTTCCGGAGAAATGCGCCATCGGATTGAAGCCGCGGTAGGAACCGAAGCCAGAAATATCTGGATGGGCACATTCCACTCGGTTTTTGCTAAAATATTGCGGATAGAAGCCCGATACCTCGGTTACACCAGCGATTTTTCCATCTACGATACCGACGATTCCAAATCATTGCTTCGCAGCATTATAAAGGAGTTTAATCTGGACGATAAAACTTACAAGGCCAATGTTGTTTTTAACCGGATTTCAGGCGCTAAAAACAGGCTGATCTCTGCGGATGACTACATTAACAACCCTGTCATCCAGGCAGATGACGACGCTGCGAAAATGAAAGAGATCGGAAGGTTGTATAAAACATACGCAACCCGGTGCTTTCAGGCGAATGCGATGGATTTCGACGACCTGCTTTTCAATACCAACATTCTCTTCCGCGATTTTCCCGACGTACTATATAAATATCAGCACAAGTTCAAGCATGTGATGGTCGATGAGTTTCAGGATACCAACGTTTCGCAGTACCTGATTACCCGCAAACTTTCTGCGGTTCACAGGAACATTGTCGTGGTGGGGGATGATGCCCAAAGTATCTACGCTTTCCGCGGTGCGAACATTGAGAACATTCTGAATTTTGAAAAAGATTTTCCCGATGTAAAAACCATCAAGCTGGAACAAAACTACCGGTCGACGAGCAACATTGTCAATGCTGCTAACTCGGTCATTGCCAGGAATAAAGCCCAGCTTGAAAAGACGACTTTTACCCAGAATGAAGAAGGCGCGCTGATCGATGTCATCAAGGCGGGCTCTGATAATGAGGAAGGAAGGCTGGTAGCGACGGCGATTTTTGAAGAAAAAATGCAGAAGGCGCTGCGAAATGAAAACTTCGCGATCCTCTACCGGACCAATGCGCAGTCCAGGTCTTTTGAAGAAGCGCTGCGGAAGCTGGGAATCAAGTACCGGATCATTGGCGGCCAGTCATTTTACCAGCGGAAAGAAATCAAGGATCTGCTTGCATATCTGCGGTTTACGGTGAATCAGCGGGATGAAGAAGCTTTCAAAAGGATCATTAACCTGCCGAAAAGAGGGATCGGCGATACGACCGTCGCGAAAATTGCGGTGGCGGCTTCTGAAAATAATCTTCCGATCTGGGAAGTGGTGGCCAACATTGGGCAATACGCGAGCGGCCGGACGATCGCCCCGATCGAGCAGTTTGCTACATTAATTAAAAGCTTCAAAATCCAGGTCGAAGAAGGAAAGGATGCCTACAAGATTTCGGCGCATATTGCCAAAACCTCCGGGATTTTGCGGGAATTGTATGAAGATAAAACCGTCGAAGGTTTGTCGCGGTATGAGAACGTGCAGGAATTATTAAATGGTATCAAGGAATTTGTTGACAGTGAGGCCAATGAGGACAAAACATTAAGCGCCTTTCTGCAATCGGTTTCGCTGCTGACCAATGCCGATGAGCCGGACGATAATAATGATCACGACCGGGTGACTATGATGACCATTCACTCCGCCAAAGGTCTGGAATTCAGGAATGTATTTATTGTAGGGCTGGAAGAAGACCTTTTCCCAAGCCAGATGATGCTCGAAAACAGGCAGGATCTGGAAGAAGAAAGAAGGTTATTTTATGTGGCGATTACCCGCGCCGAGAAAAAGCTGTCATTTTCCTACGCCGAGAGCCGCTATCAGTGGGGCCGGATCAAAATGTGTGAGCCGAGCCGGTTTTTGCTGGAAGTAGACAACCGCTTTCTGAATGTTTCGAAAATGGTGCAGAATGCCCTCGAACGCGACACAACGCCGCCAGTTACCTCATTTGCGAGAAACCTGATCCAGAGAAAACCTTCGGAACCGGCCCGCGCAGTCAGTCCGCAGTCGGCACATACGCCGTCTACTGATTTCGTCCCGAGCGATACTTTCGACCTGGCCGAAGGTGACAAAGTGGAACATTTGAAATTCGGTTTTGGAGAAGTGGTCAAAATGGATGTGAATGGTACGGACCGGAAAGCAACCGTCAAATTTAACCTCGTGGGAGAGAAAACATTGCTGCTCAGTTTTGCCAAACTGAGAATTCTTAAATAAATCTACGGGAATAGTTATAGTAAGTTGTTCAGCCGCTTTCTAGTTATTATTGCCCTGAAACTTCAACAAATAACACAAGTAAAAATTATGTTTTTAGATACCGATATTCTACAAATAAATGACCGGGGAAGTGACATTGACACTGTAAAAGAACAAGTTGGCTATTTTGAAAATGGTTTTCCGTTTTTGCAGCTTTCCAAAGCGGCTACGGTTGGCGATGGAATTATCAGGCTGACCGACGAAGAAATTACGCAGCTGATCAGTGATTTTGATAAAAAAGCGTCCGAAGGTGAAATTGCATTATTGAAATTTGTCCCCGCTTCCGGTGCCGCTACCCGCATGTTCAAGTCTCTTTTTGGGTTTCTGGATGCCGGAAAAAAAGACAAATCCGTAGAAGAATTTTTTGCGAGGCTGCGCGACTTTGCGTTTTATGATGACCTGAAAACATCGCTTGCAGCAGACGGAAATGACATTGAAACGGCCGATGAAGAAACGATTGTTTCGTATTTTCTGACAGGTAAAGGTCTGGGTTACGGCGAATTACCAAAAGGTTTGTTGAAATTCCACAACTACGAGGACCGCTCGCGGACGCCGCTGGAAGAACATTTGGTAGAAGGAGCGAAGTATGCCAATGCTGGCAGCAATGTTCAAATCCATTTTACAGTTTCGCCCGATCACCGTGATAAATTTGAAAAATTGGTCGTGGAAGTTTTACCGAGTTATCAGTCTGAATATGGCGTGCGGTACATTGTTTCTTTTTCGGAGCAAAAAAATTCGACGGATACGATCGCGGTAAATCCGGATAATACGCCTTTCCGGGAAAAAGACGGGAGCTTACTTTTCCGCCCGGCGGGTCACGGTGCGCTGCTGGAAAACCTGGGCCAGCTTGATGCCGATATTATTTTTATTAAAAACATCGATAATGTTGTCCCTGACAGGATTAAGGACGATACCATTACGTATAAAAAGGCTCTGGCGGGGATTGTTTTGAAATACCAAAAACAGGTTTTCGATTATTTGGAAAAACTGGAATCAGGCGCTGATGCAGCATTGCTGGCAGAACTGGACACATTCTTCAAAAATGAATTATGCGTAATTCCTCCTGCTGAATTCGAATCCTGGTCAGATGATGAAAAGAAAGCTTATTTTATTGAAAAACTCGACCGTCCGATCCGTGCCTGCGGGATGGTAAAAAACCAGGGCGAACCAGGTGGAGGACCTTTCTGGGCAGAGAATGCGGATAAATCTTCTTCTTTGCAGATCGTCGAATCGGCGCAGGTGGACGTAGACAACGAAGCCCAAAACACCATTTTCAAAGAATCAACCCACTTTAATCCCGTAGATCTGGTGTGCGGCGTGAAAAATAGCAAAGGTGAATTGTATGATCTGAAAAAATTCCGCGATCCTTTGACCGGTTTTATCACCGCAAAATCAAAAGACGGAAAAGATCTGAAAGCGCAGGAATTGCCAGGTTTGTGGAATGGTGCGATGGCTGATTGGAATACCTTATTTGTAGAAGTGCCGCTAATCACATTCAATCCGGTGAAAACGGTGAATGATCTTTTACGCGAGCAGCACCAATAGTTTTAAAAGTAAATCCAAATAAAAAACCGTCCGAAGTGATTCAGACGGTTTTTTATTTGGATTAATATTTTCGGATCATGGTATCGGCAGTACTTTGCTTTCTTTAAATGTGGACAGGATCACCATCGTCTGCGTACTTGCAACTTCTTCAATTTCATTGATTTTTTCCAGCATCAACTTCTGGTAAGTACTGATATCTTTTGAAATAACCCTTAAAAGAAAATCACCGGTACCAGTAATATGGTGGCATTCAATCACTTCTGGTATTGCATGGATCTTTTCAACAAAAGATTCAGTAACTGCTTTTCTGTGACCTACCAGTGAAATCTGAACGAAAGTACTTACGCCCAAACCAACTTTTTCTGGCTCTAACTGAGCGTGATAGCTTTTAATGATCCCCGACTGTTCCAGTTTTTTAACACGCTCCAATGTTGGCGCAGGAGACAGGCCTATTTCTTTGGAAAGTTGTGCATTCGTTATTTTCGCATTCGTTTGAAGGATTTCCAGTACTTTACGGTCTATCTGGTCTAACTTAATAATGGCCGACATTTCTCTATGACTAAGGTTTATACTAAGCCCATTTTAGGACGCTGCAAAACTAATTAGTTTCCCGAAGAATCGTATAATTTTATACTGGAAATTTGTCAAAAAATAGAATTATAGTAGGTTAAAAATGAATTTAGTAACTAAATATTAGGTCAGCGCTAGTTATAACGCATTAATAACAACTCGTTTAAACCGCGTAAGTTTCGATTTTCGACAAAAAATCCTGGTAAGTCATTGTGATTCCTTCCTCCAAATCAATGCTGTGTTTCCAGCCCAATGCATGCAGCTTGCTTACATCCATTAGTTTCCTAGGAGTACCATCTGGTTTGTCAGAATTCCAGTGAATTTCGCCTTCATATCCCACCACATTCTTGATCATTTCCGCCAAAGATTTGATGGAAACATCCGAGCCGACACCGACATTGAGGAAGCCTGGTTCGTCATAATTCAACATTAAATAGTAGCAGGCGGCGGCCAGATCATCGGCGTGCAAAAACTCGCGTAGGGGAGAACCTGTACCCCATAATTCAACAAAAGGCTTATTTTCTTCCTTGGCCTCGTGAAACTTGCGGATCATGGCAGGCAGTACGTGAGAGTTATTCAGATCATAATTATCATTGGGGCCGTACAGGTTGGTCGGCATCACCGAGATGAAGTTGCTGCCATATTGCGAGCGGTAGGCCTCACACATTTTGATACCCGCAATTTTAGCGATCGCGTAAGGTTCGTTGGTCGGTTCCAGAAGTCCGGTCAGCAACGCATCTTCCTGCAAAGGTTGCGGTGCCAGTTTTGGATAGATGCAGCTCGAACCCAGGAACATGAGCTTAGTGGCACCGTTTCTGTATGCGCTATCAATTACATTGTTCTGTATCAGCAGGTTATCATTCAGGAATTCGGCGCGATAAATGTTGTTGGCCATGATTCCGCCCACTTTTGCGGCTGCAAGAAAAATATATTCGGGCTTTTCAGCTTCGAAAAATGCCCTGACAGCAGCCTGGTTTCTCAGATCGAGTTCGGAGGAGGTTTTTAATATAAGATTAGTAAATCCTTCTTGCACCAATTTGCGGTGAATAGCAGAGCCCACCATCCCGCGATGCCCGGCGATATAAATTTTAGAACTTTTTTCCACTGGGTTTGTTTAATTTTGTGCTTTGATAATCAATATAGAAAAAACCAATTCGTTACAAAAGTAACAATCTTGCTCTGAAGAAAAATCCAATTCGAATGCAAAGAGTTATTCTCGTCTCGGGCTTTTTCTCCCTGTGCCTGGCAGCCGCAACTTCTGCACAGTCGGTCCAAAAGGACACGGCTCCGCCTGCCTGGCTTCCCAAAGAGATCGTCAAGAAAGATACCATCAACCGCTCCAAAGACTTGAAATCGTTTGTTTCAGGTCTCGATCCGGTGGTAGGCGCCTCATTACCAGGCTCGAATAATAAATCTACCAGCCTGTCCACACTATTCGGTGAAACCATTCCCGACCTGGGTTTGAGGGTGAAAGAATACAAAAGCCAGAAAAAAGACCGTAAAGCCAAAAAGGAAAGGACCCGACTTGCAAAAGTGCAATATAAGGACATTCCGATGGTGGCCATGTCGGTGAAATACGGCAGTGGCGACCGGGCGACGGTTGAATCATTTCACGTTTTGAAAGAATACAAACCGATGAGCCAGTATGTGCGGGCTACCGAGACACGCTGGTATGATAAAAAGGGTAAAAAGCTGAGCTCGGCGCTGGTCAAGGAAACACAGCATGCACTGCCGCTGCACGGTTCTTATAAAAAATACAGCGGTGAAAATCTGATTGAGGAAGGCTATTATTATATGGGTGTGAAGGATGGCCGCTGGGTGAAATATGACGCCAAATATAACCTGATCGATAAAACGGTTTGGGACAAAGGTTTTCCCGCGGAATCGCGTATAACCTACTACGATTCAGCACATACGCAGGTGAAAGAAGTGGTGCCGGTAATATTCGGTGAGGTGGAAGGGGAGTATCTGTCGTTTTACAAAGAAGGTCAGCTGATGACCAATGGTAAATACGACGAAGGCAAAAAAGTAGGACGCTGGGTAGATTATTATCAATTTCGCCGCCAGCGTAAAAAAGAAGTACAGTACCCAAAAACCGGCTGGGATGAAGATTTCGAGCCTTTTGTGTTGAGGGAGTGGGACGATAAAGGCAAGCTGCTGTACGATTACACCAAAGATCCCCGTGCCTCCGTGGAGGAAGAAGAAACCGAAAATTAACGGGGCACATTCATTTTTCTATGCATTTACCTCTCCTCCGGTCTGTCAGAAATAATCGCTGGCTTGTATTTATTTTTTGCATTATCCCGGTCTTGATCTACATCTGGGTTTTTAATGCTATCGCGCTGAATGTCAACTATGTCGCCTTCGACGACATTATGATTTTGGGGATCATACCGGAGTTCGACAATGCTACATTGCTCCGTCGCTGGCAGCTGCTCACCACACTTTTTCCCGAGCACCGCCTCGTGTTTTCCCGCTCGGTCATCCTTACATTACATACGATTTTCGGTCAGGTAAATCTGGTCTGGCCCATGATCATTGCCAACATTTGCTGGGCTTTGTGTGCGGTGGTTTTTTACAAAGCTTTTCGCAAATTGAAGATTTCACGCTGGTATTTTGTGCCGGTCATGTGGCTTTGGTTCAACATTCAGTCTTTTGAAAATATCTTCTGGGCAGTCAGCTCGCTTTGCAATTTCGGCGTGCTGCTCTTTGCTTTGACCGCACTTTATTTTGCGGTCTATCATCCGCAAAAACCCATTTATTCGCTTCTTTTCGCGGTTTTAGCCACATTTACTTATGGAAATGGTTTGATGGTTTTGCCGGTTGTCGGTTTGACTTACCTGCTCGCCGGTTACCGGAAACAGTTTGTGATCACATTGGTTACGACCGTCATCGTCGCCCTGATATACTTCATCGACTTTACGCCCATCACCCAAAACCTCGATTTTAAAAACCCTCAACAAGTCAAAGAAGGCTTTTTCGGTTTCTTCGGATTTGTAGGTTCCATCGCCACATTGACTGCTTATAACACGCCAACATTCAGGCTATATCTCGCATCTGCCGCAGGTATGCTGATGATTTTTGGTCTACTGGTTTTATTCCGGAAACAGTATCTGCCCGTCTGGAATTCGGTTTGGTTAAAAGCGAGGTATACCAACCAAAATGCTCTTTTCGCAGCTGCTATTGCCATTTTTGTCGCGATCACCGCCTTGATTTTAACCTATAAAAGGATCCCGACCGATACTTTCGAAGGCATGTTCAAAGGGCGCTACCGGATGTATTCCACGCTCTGGTGCCTGGCGCTTTATTTCGGGTTTCTCTCGGTGAGCAGTGAAAGTGTTATCAGAAAAGTATCGCCAGTAATATTACTGGTTGCGATTTTACTAAACTTCGTGATCCTGCAAACCAACTTTGCGGATGCCGTCAACAACCGCCGCTCCGCGATTGCTCAGGAGTTCAATGCACGTTATAACGCAGACTGGCTGGGCGTGAGGATGTTTTCGATGGACCAGAAATACTATGAAAAGATCAGGTCGTACTACAAATCTGCCGACCCCGTGGCGGAAGGCTGGAACCCTCAAATGATGTCTGAAACAATTCCTTGTGACAGCATTTACGCGCCAACCCTGATCTCAAAAGTAGGTCCGTACATTACCATTAATTTCGAAAACGACTTTTTTAAAGCAAAAAGAGACTATTCCGACGGCGCGTATATTTTATTGAAATCAGCGAACCATACCTATGTTTCTGCCCAAAATCAGCCTGCGGTGCCTTTAAAAACAACATTACGCAGGGGGATGTATTTTTCAAAAGGCGCATTTGGCAGTTTCCACGAAGCCAATGTAGAGCCGGGTACTTACAACATTTACCTCCTTGTACGTCGGGATGGAATGAATAGAATTTATTGTACCGGCAAAACCTGGGAGGAAAAATAGCGGGTCAGTATTTGTTGTGAATGTCAGTCAGAATGCGCTCCACTTCTTTTCTCACTTCGGAAGTCGGCTTCACAAAATTATTATTCATAAAACTGAACACCAGCGTCTTACCTTTTTTGGTAATCAAAAATCCGCTTAGGTTATAAATGTTGCTGAGGCTTCCGGTTTTTGCAAAAATAAAGGGCGTTTCTCCTTTAAACACATTTTTCAAAGTACCATTTTGGCCACCAGCCGGCAGGATTTTAAACAACCTTTCACGCGGTACCTTCACGTATATTTTTTGCAAAAGTGCAACCATTGTTCTGGGCGTGAACAAGTTATACCGGCTCAGTCCCGACCCGTCTTTCCAAACCGGCTTATCCGGTAAGTCGCTCAAATGATGCTCGATCATGTGAGAAATGGCTTTTTCAGTATTCAGCGGAAGTTTGTTCGCAGAGGCATAAAGCAACATTAATTGTTCAGCCAGCATATTGTCGCTGGCGTGCATCATCTTTGTATAGAGCGAGTCGGACGGAATACTATACACGGTTTGCACATCAATGTCCAGCGGAATGTTGATCAGCTTGATCTCTTTTTTCAAGGTGTCGCTCAGCAAATCCAGGGCGAGCTGGTTCGTCATGCGCACTGGTACTTCCTGCGTCAGTCCCTGCGGCACGCCCAGTTTTGAATGATGAAACACATTCTGCAATTCCTCCCGGGTTACACCAGAAGAGGCCGTATCCAGTAAAAGTGATTTTTTCCAGAATTTCGGACTTACATTGAACTCGTTGGAACCCAGACCATTAAACTGGACAATGTTGCCATAAACCGGCAGCGGCGTGACCTCCGGCTGGTAATAGTCATTGAAATCATCCCACGCCCAGCCTGGTCCAAAGCGCTTGTTTTCAAAGTTATAAGGTGTAAAAAACATGGGCTCCTTCCTGCTTTTCAGGAAATCCAGCACTTTACTGCGAGGTAAGTCAGGATGCAGCAGCGAGGGGTCGCCGGTGCCACGGAGAATCAGTAATTCGCCCCATTCGAGGTATTCCAGGCCGGGAATCGAATCGCCGAGGGCAGAAAGTCCGGCGTAAAAACTGAACAATTTGGTGTTGGAAGCAGGGACGAAATACTTGCTGTCCTGGTAAGAAGCCAGCGTTTTTTTGTCGCCGAGGCTGGATAATGCTACGCCGGTATGCTCCTGGCTGAGGACTGCGGAATTTTTGATTTCTTTTTTTAAATAGTGTGAAACTGAGCAACCTGACAAAGAAATGGTGATCAGCAGAGCAAGTAGCGTGCGCATGGAAGCTGTTTAAGATTGACCAAAAATCAAAGTAAGTAATATTTTATGAAGCTAAAACGCAGCGAAATCACATTAATTTGCAAAGGTTTTAAAACACACTGCAAAAAATAATTCTCGTGGTCGATCTGCATTCGGTCCTTCGGCAATATTGGGGCTACGACACATTCCGGCCTTTCCAGGAGGACGCGATCAAAACTGTTCTTAATGGTCATGATGCGCTGGTTTTACTGCCCACCGGCGGAGGGAAATCGGTGTGTTTTCAGGTGCCGGTGATGGCGTCGGAGGGCGTCTGCATAGTGGTTACCCCGCTCATAGCGCTCATGAAAGACCAGGTGGAGCAGCTCAAAAGACGCGGAATTTCGGCCACCGCGATACATTCCGGCATGAGTAAAACCGAAATTGATATTGCGCTGGACAACTGTATTCACGGTAACACCAAGTTTTTATACGTGTCGCCGGAGAGGCTCCGGACCGACATTATGATTGCCCGGGTGAAGCAAATGCAGGTTTGCCTGCTCGCCATCGACGAGGCGCATTGTATCTCCGCCTGGGGTTACGATTTCCGGCCTTCGTATCTTTTAATCGCCGATTTCAGAAAATTATTGCCGCGCGTTCCCGTGATGGCACTGACCGCCACTGCCACCGAAGAAGTACGCGCTGACATTCTGGATAAGCTGGAAATGAAGCATGTGCGGGTTTTCAAACAATCTTTTGCACGGCCTAATTTATCCTACTCCGCATTTCACGAAGACAGCAAGGACGCGAAACTTTTGCAGGTTTTGAAAAACGTCCCGGGTACCGCCATCATTTACGTCCGTACCCGAAAAAAAACAAAGGACCTAGCCGACTGGCTCTCCAGACAAGGTATTTCAGCCCAAAGTTACCACGCCGGCCTGCCTTTTAAAGAGCGCTCCGACCGGCAATCGGCCTGGATCAAAAACCAGGTGCGGGTAGTGGTGGCGACGAATGCATTTGGTATGGGTATCGACAAACCGGACGTCCGTGCCGTGATCCATTTTGACCTGCCAGATAACCTGGAAGCTTATTACCAGGAAGCGGGCCGGGCAGGGCGGGATGAGAAAAAGGCTTATGCAGTGGCGATTTTCAATAACATTGATCTTGAAGAACTGGTCAATAGTGTGGAGCGGAAATATCCGCCGGTGGAGACGTTGCGGCGGGTATATCAGTCGCTGGCCAACTATTATAAAATTGCGGTCGGCGCGGGTGAGATGAGCAGTTTTGATTTTGACATTCAGGCATTTACCGGAATTTTCGGGCTGGCGGTAAATGAAACACATTATGCCTTGAAGCTGCTGGAAGAGGAAGGTTTTGTGCAGCTGAGCGAGAATTTCAATGAGCCTTCGCGGATACATTTTCTGGTCGATAACCGCCAATTATACGATTTCCAGATACGCTACCAGGAAATGGATTCGTTTATCAAATTGGTTTTGCGGATGTATGGCGGCGAACTTTTTACCGAGTATGTCCGGGTTTCTGAAACCGAAATCGCACAGGTCTTTTATGCGCCCGAGCAGGAGATTATTCAAAAGCTGAAATTTCTGGCAGAGCGGGAAATCATTGTTTACGAGCCCAGAAGGGACAAACCGCAGCTAACATTTCTGACACCCAGGTTCGATGCGGCGCTTTTGCCGCTGAATATTTTTGAAATAGAAAAAAAGAAGGACCGCGACCTGAAAAAAGCGCAGGCAGTCGTCAGGTATGCGTCGCATACGCACATTTGCAGGACTTTGCTTTTGCTCGAATATTTCAATGAATTTGACGCAAAACCCTGTGGAGTGTGTGATAACTGTCTGAGAAACAAGAAAGTCGACGCGCAAAATGACCAGGTTCTTGCGGAGGAAATCGTTCAACATTTAAACAAAGAGCAGGCTATACCACCGCGGGCATTGAGAAAGATTTTTGAGCATGTCCCGGAACAGATTTTTTTGAAAACATTGCAGGATTTGATCGACGAAGAAATTATTCTTTACGATTCGTCCGGCAAACTCACCCCGATTAACAAAACTCAACATTGAAAAAAACAGCGCTCAACTTCGCACTATTCTTCCTTTTTATTTCAACATTAGCTCACAGTCAGGAGATTGCAGGGCTGGAATTCAGTAACTACGGCGGGCTTTACCGCGCTCCCTACAATCCCTCGGTCATCGGCGGGCCCAAGCACAAGTGGCAGATCAACATCGGTACGATCGGCGGGAGCATTAATTACCGATACTTCCGGTTTATCGGTGAAAATTCCCTTTTATACCCCTTATTGGCGCCACGTTCCACAAAAGAATTGTACGGCCGGTCACGCACGATGGGTTCTCTGACTTACAAGGACCCAATTTATTTGGCGAGCGAAATCCGCTGGCCGTCGGCAATGATTTCGCTGGGTAAATACCAGGGACTGGCGCTGGCATTTCGCACGAGAGGTTATGCCAAAGCGTCGAATGTGCCCGAAATGATCCAGAATCTGTATTTCTATCGGCTCGATACGGGCGGTACGCCGGTGGTGAGCAACCAGTCGTGGGGAAATTTCAATATGGTTCAGCAAAGTTATTCGGATGTCAGTTTGACTTATGGTGCGCAGCTGCTGGACTTCGACGCGCATAAATTAAGGATCGGGGCTACCGTGAAGCGTGTTTTCGGTGCGCGGATCGGGTATCTCACCGGCTCGGCGGGCAGTTATAGTTTGAGCCCGGTTTCGGCCGGATCGGAATCCAGTCAGTTGACTGTCAATGATCTTTCGTACGAAGTAGGTTACAGCGCCCCGACACGTAAAAATGGTCTGGGAAATCTTTTCAGTTCGGATAAAACCGGTGCTGGCTGGGCGTATGACCTGGGTTTTTCTTATGAGCTGGGTAAATATTGGGGTAAGGATAAAGAAGTATATGACGAAAGTCCGGAATATCTGATCCGGCTCGCGGCGTCGCTCACGGATGTGGGTAACATTAAGTACCAGACATCGGATTCAAGATTGGTCAGGGGCACGCAGGCTACCTCGGTCATCGGCCAAAAAGAGCTGGAAACCATCAGCGACCGCGGTCCGCAGGGTTTTATCAGTTTGTTACCTTCCGATATGGATACCACATTTAGCAAGAAGGTGCAGCTGGCGCAGGCCGTGCATTATGAGGCAGATATTCAACTGGTTAAAGGTTTTTTTCTGAATTTATCCAAAACACAACGGTATAAAAGCCGGGCTGCCGAGCCTTTGGATGTATACATGCCGAATACTTTCACGATCACGCCACGGTTTGAAGATGAGGATTCGGATTTTGCATTCCCGATCACATTTATTCAGGGAAATAACCGCCCTTCAATCGGTGCTATGGGACATTTCGGGCCGGTATTTCTGGGATTCAGCAGTGTAAACGGTTTGATGAAAAAAGGTGGTGCGCGGGGAAGTATGGTATATCTGGGTTTTACTGCCTGGAAATTGAACAGAAAAAAAGACAAGGATTAATATGAGGAAAAAGTCTACCCTGCTTTTCATCTGGCTTCTTTTGCCGCTCGGGCTGCTTGCCCAGCATGAGCATCAAAACCATATTGCTGCAAAAACCACCGGTATCGAACCACAGCCTTTACTTGCGCAAGCATTGCGTTTACAGGAGGCGCTGGCATTTTCTGGTAATGCGTTGTCGCCGGGTGATTCCAAAAAA
Organism: Dyadobacter luticola; assembly: GCF_005860805.1. Lineage (GTDB taxonomy): Bacteria > Bacteroidota > Bacteroidia > Cytophagales > Spirosomataceae > Dyadobacter > Dyadobacter luticola. The sequence continues at coordinate 13,984 of NZ_VCEJ01000008.1, forward strand.
TTAAAGCAGCTGAGTGACAAGCCTTTGTCGAAAGAAACGGTCGCCGGGATCCAGGACATTCTGGATCCTTATTGTTTGAATGTAATCGATATTAATCCCGAGGGCCGCGTGAAAGTGGAGCGCGGCGCGGCGAAACCCACATTAATCCAGGGTGGGTGGACAAGTTTTCTGGTGCGGGTCAATAATGATGCTGGAATTACCGCCAAGCTGGAAGCTGAAAGTGCCAATTCCGGCAAGCCATATCATTCTCCGTCTTTTGATCCCAAAGTAAAAAAGGAAAATGAGGTGACCGCGGGGCAGATCGCGAACCGGTTTCTGGATATCAGAATGTATACCAACAAACCGATGCTGCCAAATTTGTCCGGCCTGAAACTAGAATATGCGATCGTGCAGATTTATTCCAAAGATGCCGGCCAGCGCGAGGCGGAGATAGCTTATAACATTGGAAAGGGCTCGCAGGACATTGGTTTTCGGAATGCTACCCACATTTTATTTGAAGCAAAACCAGCGGTAACTGTTAATTTTCACATAAAAGATCAAGATGGCTCACCTGCGATGGCTTCATTTGTCATCACCGATGGTCACGAGCAAGCCGCAGGAAGATTCAAGAAAATCTACCCGCTCCCGTCCCGCCGACTGGCCGCCAGCGACGAGTATCCCGACTTTTTCTTCCAGCCGCAGATTTACAGAAGAGACGGCGAGCACGTGCAGCTTCCTTCCGGAAAATACAAAATCACATTCACCCGCGGCCCGGAATACATTCCACAGGAAAAAGAAATCAATGTTCCTGCTGGTGCCCAAAGTTTCGATGTAACATTTGAACTGAAACGCTGGATCCAGTTGACAAAACTGGGCTGGTTCAGCGCCGATCACCACATTCATGCGGCAGGTTGCAGTCACTATGATAGCCCGACCGAGGGCGTCGACCCGAAAGATATGTACCGTCAGGCGCTGGGCGAAGATTTGAATATGGCTGCTAACCTGGCCTGGGGACCGAGCTGGTACCATCAGAAAACTTTTTTTACCGGAAAAGACCTTCCGCTTTCCACCCAAAAAAATGTGATGCGCAATGATGTGGAAGTTTCCGGATTTCCTTCGTCCCACGCCGGGCACATTGTTTTGCTGAGGATCAAGGAGGATGATTATCCCGGTACGACCGAAATTGAGCAGTGGCCGAGCTGGACGGCGCCAATACTTGCATGGGCAAAGTCGCAGGATGGCATTGTCGGTTATGCGCACTCGGGCTGGGGCTTAGAGCCGCAAACGCAGGTGGATAAGCTGCCCAACTACATTGTCCCGAAAATGGATGGAATCGGCGCCAACGAATACATTGTGACGGTGACTCAAAATCTGGTTGATTTTTTCAGCGCGGGAGATACACCCGCGCCCTGGGAGCTGAATATGTATTACCACACATTGAACTGCGGTTTCAGGCCGAGGCTCAGCGGCGAAACAGACTTCCCGTGCATTACTGACGCGCGGGTAGGGCAGGCGAGGAGCTACTTCAAGCCGGAAGGCGCGATGACGTATGACAATTATGTGCAGGCGATCAAAAAAGGCCGGAGCTATGTGTCCGATGGAAAATCGCATATCATGGATTTTACGGTCAATGGTCAGGAAGCGGGCGTAGGAGAGAGTGAATTGTCTTTGAAAAACGGCCAAAGTGCATCAGTAACCGCAAAAGTCGCTGCTTATCTGCCTGCTCAGCAGGATACTACCGGCGAGAAAATTGCCAAAACTTCGATTGTTTTTATGCCTTATTGGGACATTGAGCGTGCGCGGATCGCCAAGTCGAGGAAAGTGCGGGTTGAGCTGATCGTCAACGGAGAAGCCGTGGATACGACGGAAGTTACCGCAAATGGTGAGGTTACGGATGTCAAATTCAATTATCAGTTTAAAAAATCGGGCTGGGCAGCAATGCGTGTTTTTCCTAGCTCACATTCCAATCCGGTTTTTGTAAAAATTGATAATAAGCCGGTGAATGAAAAAAAGAGCGCAGAATGGTGCCTGGCAACTTTGGAACAATGTTGGAAAATGAAGGAGCCGAACATCCGGCCGGAAGAAAAGAAAGCTGCGGAAGCAGCTTATGATAGCGCCAGAAAAGTGTACAAGGCGCTGATTGATGGTTCGGTCGCTGGAAAGTAGGGATTAAAGTCAGGTTCTTTTTCTTTCAAAAAGCCCGCCGATCCTGCTGAACATTCGTTTTTCAAACTCCCAGAAAAACGAAAATTTTCCCCAAATCCAGCCCCATGCGAGCAGAATACCCTGATATAGCGGAAGGATAATAACAATGTTGACAGTCCACCGCAGCCAGGCGGGCGAATTATTCGTGAGGCCAATCAGCTCAAAAAGAAGGCGTTTGACATATAAAACTGAAAAACCGGTACAGGCAAAAACGGCCAGGATGATTACCACATCCCAGGCATTTTTAACATTCCAGCGCTCTTTCAGTTTCTGGATCATACATGCTATTCGTGCAGGAAACCGAGGTTTTCGGGCTTGATAATGTCCGCATCCAAAGATAAAAATTCTTCCCAGAAAGGATCGTTCGGGACGCCAGCTTTACAGATCAGCGGCTCTTTCTTGACAGGATGCTCAAAATAAAGTCGACGGGCGTGCAGATTAATGTTACCATCAGGATTCCCTTTTGGATAACCATATTTGACATCGCCGCGGATCGGACAATTCATAGAAGCCAGCTGCACGCGAATCTGGTGCGGGCGGCCGGTGACCGGCATTACTTCCAGCAAATGATGTTTGTTGATCTCTCCCAGCCAGCGGTAACTTAGCTCTGCGCGCTGTGCACCCTCTTTTTCATAGTCATAAGCTGTGGTCACATTCCGCTTTTCATCTTTCAGGAGCCAATGTACCAGCTTACCTTTTTTCTCCGCCGGCCTGTTTTTCACCACCGCCCAGTAGGTCTTTTGTACATCACGTCTGCGGAAAATTTCATTCATCCGTTCCAATGCCTTGGAGGTCCGCGCAAAAACAACCAGCCCACTCACAGGACGGTCAAGCCGATGCACAGTGCCTAGAAACACGGCTCCAGGCTTGTCGTAAGTTTCCTTAATATATTCTTTCGTGATGTCCAGCAGACATTTATCTCCCGTAATATCGCCCTGAACCAGCACACCCGGCTCTTTATTGACGATAATCAGGTGGTTGTCTTCATAGATCACATGAAGTGATTTCTTTGCCATTTGATTAGTTCTTTACTTTTAAAAAGGTCAATACGACTCCTGCTCATTTGGGAACGACTTGCCTTTCACATCTTTGATATAATTGGAAATGGCATCTGTCATGATACCATTCAGGTCGGCATAATGACGTAAAAACCTCGGTTTGAATGCCTTATTAATGCCCAGCAGATCGTGCAGTACCAATATCTGCCCGTCTGCATATTGTCCGGCGCCAATCCCGATCGTCGGGATTGCCACACTTTCGGACACTTTTTTCGTCAAAGCCGCAGGTATTTTTTCCAAAACCATGGAAAAACAACCCACTTCTTCCAGCATTTTGGCGTCGTCCAGCAACTTCTGCGCCTCTGCTTCCTGCTTGGCGCGGACAGTATAAGTACCAAATTTATAAATCGATTGCGGCGTAAGTCCCAAATGTCCCATCACCGGCACGCCCGCGCTCAAAATCCGCGTAATTGAATCCTTGATTTCCAGCCCGCCTTCCAGCTTCACGGCATGTGCGCCGGATTCTTTCATAATCCGGATCGCCGAATTAAGTGCCTCACGGGAATTTCCCTGGTAAGAACCAAAAGGCAGATCCACCACTACAAGTGCCCTTTTTACAGCCCGCACCACCGAAGTAGCGTGATAAATCATCTGGTCAATCGTGATCGGAAGCGTGGTTTCATGCCCTGCCATCACATTAGAAGCCGAGTCGCCAACCAGGATAAGCTCCACGCCGGCAGCGTCAACAATGCCCGCCATAGAATAATCATAAGCAGTGAGACAAGAAATCTTCTCCCCACGATTCTTCATTTCCTGAATGATATGGGTAGTAACGCGTTTAATATCAGGGGTGTGGATGGACATGGGGTTGGGTGGTTGAGTTATCGATGCATCAGCCAATTCTCCGGATTCAGCCGGGAGGTGTTTTTCCAGATTTGGAATTGGAGTTCGGAGGTACCGTCGCTGTCGGTGGCCACGCGGCCTATGTTTTCGCGGGCTTTAACCTTCTGGCCGGCACGTACGGTGACGCCATTCATTTTTGCGTAAATGGTCATATAGTTACCGTGCTGGATCGCGACGACATTGCCCATGCCCGGCATTTCGGTCACATCGAGCACTACGCCATCATATACAGAACGAACCGGCGACCCGGCAGTAGTCTGAATGTCGACGCCCAGGTTGTCTACCATCACACCTTTCAAAACTGCGTGCGGTCTTTGACCAAAGTGTCCTGAAACAAAACCATTTACCGGCCAGGGTAATCTTGATTGGGAAGCTGTAAATGAAGACGCCAATGTGGTTTCTTCCTCACTCATCCCGCTGGAAATGACCGGCTCCTCTTCTTCTTTCGGCGCTTCCACCACTTTCGCCTCGCCTTTTTTCTCTCTCTCCGCATTTTCGCGGGCAAGTCTTTCGCGTTCTGCTTTTCTGCGGGCTTCGCGCTCTTCACGTTCCTTGCGCTCACGTTCCAGACGCTCACGTCTTTCGCGCTCCGCAATCCGGCGAATGTTGGCTTCCAGCAAATCGGTAGCGCGCTTGTTCTCAGCAATTTGCTTCCGGAGCTCCACTTCTTTTTGTGAAAGCTCCTGAATCACTTCATTTTGCTTGGTTTTCAAACCTTCCAGTTTGGTGTTTTCGGTTACCCGGGTATCCAAAACTGTTTTTTGCTGACTTTTCTTACTGGTAATGCGCTGGCGTTCAGCTGCAATCTGATTTTGCAGCACTTCTATTTCCTTTACCTGGTCCTCACGGGCATCGGTATACTGTTTGAGATACTTATATCTTAAAACAAATTGATTGAATGTTCCGGAAGAGAAAAGAAAAACGAGCTGATTGAAATAGGTATTTCGTTTGGATGCCTCGTAAATCATGCGGCCGTATTCTTTTTTAAGCTTATTCAGACTGCTGTCAAGCGCCATCCGCTTTTTTTCCAGCACCCTCAATTCCTTATCCAACAAAGCCAGATCGTCGGTGAGCAGGTCGATTTGCTTTTTGTAGGTGTTAATTTGCTGGTTTAGTGCTTTTAATTGACCCAAATTGACATTTTTCTGCGAGGAAGTTTGCTTTAAAATGTTTTGTATTTCCCTGATTTTGCTCTGGTTTTCGCTCTTTTCACGTTCGAGCTGCTCGCGGGATTTTTGGGCGAATGCACCGACGCACCCCAGCAGAATGAATGTAAAAACTAAAAATAAACGGCGGTAACCAGGGGTAAGAAAGGGCATATTAATTGGTTCTTGCGGCCAAAATACAACTCACGGCGGGCAAAGTTAATCAGACTTTCTGTATTTTACCTTTTACGCTTGTAGCCCGATGGTACTTTAAACGGAAATCCGGGATTCTCATTCACCAGCTCCACTTTGTTGTGTTTGATCCGCATATTGGTTTCATTCACCTGCTGGTCTTTCGCCGATTTCACATTCAAATGAATCATGCTGGTAAATGGAAATAGGAAGCTGCTGACGTCTTTGAAATCCTCGTAATCGAGCGTAAAGGTATTTTGGGTAGGTACTTCGGTAGCTTGCAGGCGGGACAGTTTCAGGGTACTTTCCGAGATGTAATTGTCTACTTCCAGCCTGTCTTTCACCTGTTTAAGAATATAAAAATCCTTTTGTTTCACAAATCGGCTGTCGGGTTGCTGCTCGAAAGGCAGGTTACCAATGATAACGGCCTGCAATAATTCGAAGTTGAGGTCGAAATTGTATTGTTTGCTTAGTTGGGCGTAGTTAAAGACAAAATAATCGCGGTGAATTTTGTCCATAAAAATGATGGAATCCCGCGTAATGATGCCCCGGGCCACTTCCAGGCCCACACCCGTCACGGAAATCCAGATCGTACTGTCCTGTTTCATGCGGATATTGACATTGGTATTGTCGAAATCCTGGTTTTTACTTTTAAAAGAAACCTTCGATTTGGCAACCAGATACTTGAAATCCAGCTCTTTGATCTTAACCGGCGCCACTGCTTCCTCGTCTGCGGCCGGTTTGGTAGAGTCCAATGCGGTGGAACTTTCGGCCACGACGGCAATGGTAGAATCGATGGATGGATTTTTTGAAAGACTTTTTGAAGAACGTTGTTTATGACAGGCTGTCAACCAAATGAAACAAATGGCCAACATTCCGATCGTCAATCTATTGCTCATGTAGTGCACCCGTAGCTATTTTTTTGTCAAGAAGTTCGGTGGTTTCACCCATCCTTTTGGCCTTTTTCCATTGAGCAACCGCATTATCCCGTTCTCCCAGCTTGAAAAGCACATCCCCGTAATGCTCAACAATCGTGCCACTCACGGCATTACTGTCCAGCATCGCTTTTTCGAGATATTCCTTGGCCCTCTTGTAATCCTTGCGAATGTAGAGCACCCAGGCGTACGTGTCCAGGTAGGTGGAGTTGTTTTGATGCTGCTTCACCAGCTTTTCCGACATTTTCAATGCTAAATCCAGCTTCTCTTTCCGCATGGACAAAAAGTAACTGTAATTGTTCAGCACATAATCATTATCGGGATTCGCTTTGAGGGCGAGCTCGTACGCGCTGTCCGATTTTTCATTGTCTCCCAGGAAGTTATACGCATCGCCCAGCTGCGCATTGATCATCGGGATCAGGTCGGGCTTATCGCCAACCAGTTTCAGGCTTTCTTCAAAAGAGGAAATTGCCTGTTTATAATTCTTTTTCGCCAGCTGTGCCGTTCCATTTGAATACCAGAAAATACCTTGATTCGGAAATAGCTCCAAGGCTTTTTCCGAATGTACCAGCATGCTATCAATGCGGTTCAGGTCTCCGTCGAGTTGCAGGATAGCGCCCCACATCCGGAAATCGGAGCCATCGATTTTTGCGGCTTTTACATACAAATCCAGCGCTTCTGCTTTCTTATTTTGTTTTACCAGCAGGTCAGCGTAAATAGTAAGTGCCTGCATTTCATTGGGATGCGTCTCCGAAAGCTGCTTAGCCAGAACCACCGCCTCGCTAAATTCGGCATCCGTTTTCAGCATGCTCAGATAACCTGTCAAAACCCTGATCTTAGGATCCGCGTCCAGATTTGGATTGGCAAAAACCAGCTTTAATTCCTGGTTACATTTTTGCACATCACCATTTCTACGGTAAATATCAGCCAGCAGAACATGCGCTTGCGCCTCGTCCGGATTGATTTTCAATGCTTCTTCCAGCGGAGCCACCGCTTCCACCACGCGATCATTGGCGATCAGCAGCTCAGCCATTTCCACGCGGTAACTTACCTCCGTAGGCTCGGCGGCAATCAGTTTTTTGGCCTCGGCTAATGCTTTGTCCAGGTTGTTTTGCCTCAAATACAGCTGCTGCTTCTGGTGGGTCACCTCTTCGGTCACGCCCATCGCTTTTTCCAGCCTGTCGTAAGATTCTATTGCTTTATCAAATTGATCATTAAAGACATACACCGCAGCCAGCTCAACTGCGTACTGAATGTTCTCCGGATTTTTGGTCACCAAAACCTGGTAAATCTGTGCTGCTTCGGGGTATTTTCTGCGTTTTGCGTAAAGTTCAGCGAGTTGCTGGGCGTAGAATGTATTGTCTTTGGCGAGATCATAAGCCTTTTTGGAAGCAGCAATCGCATCGTCAAATTTTTCGAGCTTGATCAGTGCTGTGGCGACGAGATAGTGGCTGGCGGCATCCTGCGGGCTGGCCTCTACCAGTTTCTGGAAAACAGGCAGCGCTCGCTCAAACTCGTCCTTCATCATAAACTTCATCCCTTCCGCCACCAGCGTTTCCTCTTCCAGGCGGAAAGTCGTCGCCTCACTTTTGGCAGGCTGCTTCTCCCGCTCTTTGCTGCGACGCTGCGCACTGGCGGGAAATGCTAAGAGCATCGCGGCCAGACAAGTCAGAAGGGTTAGTTTTAAATATTCGGTCTTCATGTTTTAATCTTTTGCCATCAGATACTGAGACTTGACCGGCTATATCTGTGTAAATACCAAAGTTACCATTTTTTGTCTGTGCGACTTGCCCAAACGCATACGTAAATAAGAATACTAACGTGGAAATTAAAGGATTCTTACAATAATTTTCAATCAACCCGGTACTGCTTTTTCCCAAAGCCCGGAAGGCCCGCGGGGCTTAAAACTTCCGCCCTGATTTCCACCTCTGTCGCGGCGTCGGTATTGTAATAGCTAAGCCGGGCTTTTCCGTTTTTATCTGTTGTTAACATCGGTGACCAAAAAATAGTTGAGCGGTAGTCCGGGATTTCGCCTTGTTGCGCAGGTGATTGATAAACAGGCGAGTAAAACTCCCGGGGCACATTAAATCCGGCAATTTTGGTTACCAGTACACCAGGCACAATGTCCTGCGAATAATCGTAATTCTGGTTTCCCCTTTTAGTCAAAATTGAAATCACCCCGTTTCCGCCGCGGCTCCCGAAAATCGCCGCCGCCGGACCTTTGAGCACATCGATGGATTCAATGTCGAACACATTGATGGCCGTCGCCAGATTTTTATCCCCGGTCATCCCATCCACCACAAACAAAGGTTCACCCCGGTTTCCGCGGATCGAGACGGTCGCATTCATACCCGAACCCGTCACCATCACCCCGGCCACGCGTCCGGCCAGCATATCCAGCACCGTCATCGCCGACGAGGCCATTTGCGGCGTCACTTTTAATGTCGCGTCCGCATGCCCGTAAATTTTCCTGGAATCACGCTCTTCCTGTTTCTTCGCTTTGATGGTGACTTCCTTCAATAACCGTTCCCTGCTCTCACGGATCTTTCGTGTAAACTCCTGATCCTGAGCCGCGCGCCTCAGATATTCATCCAGCTTTTGTGCTTCCACCGTCACCGGATAATAGGGGATTTTCACCAGCGAAATGGTGGGCGCTTTAAATGGAGTCAGTATAAAAGAAAGGTTCTGGTTGCCCTTTTTATTCATGCCTTGCAAACGAAGCTGCAGAGAATCCGCGAAAACGAGGTTATAAATCGCAAAGCGGCCGTTTTCATCGCTTTCCGTAGTCAGGAATGTGCTGAGGCTGTCATTGCTTACAAAAGCCGAGAGCGTGATTTTTTCCGTCGGCTTTTTATTATTTCGCCGCACTTCACCGGCGAGGGTTATACCTTGTTCTACAAACCGTTTGGGCTCAGGCAGCGAATCTTTCAGCACATCTTCCCAGCGAAACCGCGTCCAGCCCTGCGTCATCATCAGGTAATCCATGTGTATTTTCCGCTCCGTTTTTTCTTTGTCAAAATAATGGGCAGGCTGTTCAATGTTGCCTTTCAGGTCTGAGGAAAGAAGTAAGTAGGAGGTAATGTTCTGATCTGCGGGTTGCTGCAAAATCTGATTCCCGTCAGTAACCGCTACTGAAAGATGCGTTTGAACCGGCTTGCCTGCCGAGTCCGTCACCGTAATCTCAATGTCCGATTTTTCGCGGGGCTTATAGTTTGTTTTGGAAGGCGCTATGTTCACGTTCAGGCTGCGGCCGTGGTCGATGAAAACCAGCCGCTCGCACACCGGTTTATTTTCTTCATTAAACAATGTCAGATGTGTGATCCCATCGGGCAGCTCGGTCGTGGGCAAATTCATCATAAGTCCGCGATTGGAGATTTTTCCTTTGGCTACAAAAGCGACAATGCCCCTGGAATGTCCCACCACATTGACCGGAATTTCGGTCTTGCCCGGAATTTTGGCATAAGCAATCACCCTCATTTTCAGTGGATTTGATAAGTTATCCACGATCATGGTGTACCCGCTTTGCTTCACTTCCGGGAATGTCAGCGGTGTAAGCGCGCCATTTTCACTCCGCATAAAAGCAGAATAAACCTGGCCTTCCTCCGCCTGAAACTGAAACCGCCCCATGCCCAGAAATTCACTCCGAAAAGAAGCGACGGTATCTTTTTTCTGATTCAGCACAAAACCATTTACATCCTCGCCCAAACCGCTGGCATTCACCGCTTTAAAAGCAATGCGGGTACTAACACCGGAAATGAGCTCGCCGCCTTCGGGGAAAAATTGGAAGTCGATCTTGGGTGAACCTGCCACCGGCGATTTTTCATTTTGGCCAAAAACATAAATGGGTTTGTGGAAAAAGAATTCCTCCGAAAAATTGGTCATCCAGTTGGTATAAGCGCGGACGGTGTAGGCACCATTTGGGATAGAATCGGCCAATACAATATCACCGTGGCCGATGCCGCCCAGGAGCTGGACGTTTTTTGTACCAAAACTTTTGCCCGTCCGCTGATCGATCAGGTCCACATATAACAAGTTGCTCGCGCTGTCGGCCGTATGTAACGCACCTTCCACGAGATAGGCTTTGAACCACAGGGTATCACCGGTGACATAATACGGCTTGTCGAGGTGCAGGTAAGCTTTTTCGGCCGGGAAAACGTGCCGGTAGGTTTGCAGCTTGGTGGAAATGTATTCGGTAAAATCGACATCAAGCCACTGAAATGATACCAGCAGCGCAGAAATCAGTGCAAAACCCGATCTTTTGAATAATGTGCTAACCCGCATTTCTGAGTTCCGTTTGAATGTTTGTAGCGATATGCAATTTTCTTACATAAAGAATCCCGGTTACCGATTTACCCGCCTTACCACCAAAAAAACCGGGTAACTAATTACCATAAACAGCAGGGCAAACTGGCTGCTGGGCAAATCCTGAATGATGGCGCCGATCAGAAACGCGATGGATAAAATCAACATTAATATGGGCAAAAGCGGATACGCAGGTACTTTCCACGGACGTGGCAGATCAGGCTCTTTTTTTCGTAAGGCCAGCAGCGAGGCAAATCCCGAAGCATAACCCAGGACGAAAAAGAAGGTGGCAATGTCGGAAAGTTTCTCGCAGGCATCTTTGCCGATCAGGATCAATGTCACTGCTACACAAGCAGTTATCAGCATCGCCACCGCCGGCGTACCACCATGGTTGACGCGGGTACCGGCATTGATAAACAGCCCGTCGCGACTCATGGAGTACAAAACCCGGGGGTTGAATAACATTTGCGCATTGACAATTCCGAGGATAGAAATCATGAGAAAAAGTGTCACGATCTTACCCGAACCTTCCCCGAAAATCAGCCGGATTGCGTCGGCGGCGGCAAGTTTGGATTGGGCCAGTTCGGTCATCGGCAGCACATGCAGGATCGCCAAGTTGCATAGTAAGTAAATGGCAATGATTAGCAGCACGCCGCCTATCATAGATTTCGGGAGATTTTTGGAAGGATCGCGGTCTTCTTCGGAAAAGTAGGCGGCGGTATGCCAGCCATCATAAGTATAAAAAATGGCTTGAAGTGAAAAAACCACGGGGGCGATCCAGCTTCCGGTTTCGATGATCTTGCTGGTAGTGAGGGCAGTTTGCTCGGGCGTCACTTCACTTCCGTAGATGTAGCAGATCGCGACGAATAGGAAAAGCCCGATGCCTTTTAAGACACTCATAATGTTCTGAAAGCTACTCGCCAGGGCCAGCCCAATCCAATGTATTCCGGTGAGAATGATGAGGATAGCAGCCGCAACGTAAGCTTCATGACCAGCCAGCGGCGGGATCAGCAATGCCAGATATTCGCTCATGGTATACACCCCGAAACCTAGCGCCGAGCAGGTACCAAGCCAGCTGTTGATACCGACTACAAATCCCGCGTAATTACCAAAAGCCCGCTGCGCGTAAACATACCAGGCGCCTGCTTTTGGCACCGAAGTACCCAACTCGATTGTACATAATGTGCCCAGAAATGCGTACAAGCTCACTGCAACCCACAATGTCATGATCAGCCAGGGTTCGCCGAGCTGCGCGGCGATAGGTCCTGGTTTTCGCAAAATCCCGGTACCGATGGTACCGCCAACTGTGACCGCAATACCGAAGCCGACACCCAGAATTTTCAGCAGTTCATTTTTTTTCGCGGTGGGTTGTTCCATTCAGGAGTGGGAAATGTACTTTCCGAAAATAGGAAAAGTTTTTCTTTTTGTAACCCCTATATTAGCTAGCGGATATTTCTCGTAAAATATTGTTACGGCTGGGCATGTTTTGGACAAAGAATATTTGGATTATACATGTAGTTGGCTGGATTTTATTCCTTAGCCTTCCGCTCACCATCATGTCGCGCGAGCCAGAGGATTCGCAGCTGCTGATGGTACTTACCTCCATCTTTTTCTGGCTGTTTTTCCTGATCTACGCCTTCATTTTCTATTTCAATCTGCACGTGCTGATCCCGCAGATTTTTCTGAAAAAGAAATACCTTTTATACACAGCCCTTTTCGTCGGAGGTTTTGTACTGACTTATGTGTCCCAGCCTTTTGAAAATCTGATTTTCCAGAAATTCAGCCGCAGCAGCATGCAGTATCGGCCCGAACCTGGCCGACCGCCGGGCTTGGAACCGCGATTTGAACAAAATCCTCCGCCACGACCTGAGCAGCCCAGCGCATTTCGGAGGCCGGCACCCCGTGTGGATTTTGTGAGCCTGATCCTTTTTGTGGTAGTGTGGGTGGTTGCGATGGCGCTGAGTTTTTCACAGCAGTGGAGGCTTTCCGAGAAGCGGGTGATTTTGTCGGAGGCGGACAAGGCGCAGGCCGAATTGTCGTTTTTTAAAGCACAGATCAACCCGCATTTTCTTTTTAATACTTTGAATAACATCTACTCGCTGGCGGTTACCGGCAGTGAACATACGGCGCCGAGTATTCTGAAATTGTCGAGAATGATGCGGTACATTACCGATGAGGCGAGCGGAAATTACGTACCGCTGGATGAAGAAGTGCGCTCGCTGGAAGACTACATTGACCTGCAAAAATTGCGGTTGAGTAATAAAACGCGGGTGATTTTTGAAGCGGGTGAACTGACGATGCATGTTAAAATTGCACCGCTGATTTTGATGACGTTCGTGGAAAATGCATTTAAATATGGCGTCAGCAACCGGAATGAGTCGGAAATTAACATTCGGATCAAATCTTCTGAGAAGGACATTTCATTTTTTTGTCAAAATCAAGTTTTTGAGAAAAAGACAGATTTACAGCGTACCGGAATCGGGATCGCGAATACCCGCAAGAGGCTGGATTTTTTGTATCCCGATCAGTATGAACTGGACATTCGGGAGGCGGACGGATTTTTTACGGTAAACTTAAAACTTACCAAAGTATGAAATGTATAGCCGTTGACGACGAGCCGCTTGCATTAAAAATCTTGGAAACCTACATCGCCTCGTTTCCAACATTGGATCTGATCAAAACCTTTGACGACGCAATCGAAGCCGTCGGTTTTTTAAACAGCAAAGTTGTCGATCTGCTTTTTATCGACATTAATATGCCCGATCTCTCCGGCCTGGACCTGGTTTCGCAGCTGGACGAAAAGCCGATGGTCATTTTTACGACAGCCTATAAAAATTTTGCACACGAAGGTTTTGAGCTCGAAGCGATCGATTATCTGCTGAAACCGATTGCGTTTGAGCGTTTTGAGAAAGCGGTACAAAAAGCGGAGGAGAAATTTCAGTTTAAAAAGTCGCAGCAGGGCTCCGGTAAAGATTCGATCGTCGTGAGGTCGGAGTATAAAATGGTGAAGATCCTGCTGGACGACATTGAGTACATTGAGGGGATGGAGGATTACATTAAAATCCATTTGAAAAATCAGGGACATTCTGCGACGAGGCATCCGGTTATGACCTTAATGTCTTTGAAAGGGATTTTGGAGACTTTACCTCAAAACCAGTTCAGCCGGATACACCGCAGCTACATTGTGCCCGATGCGCTGGTGATTTCTATCCAAAACAAAAAAGTAAGGCTTGCCACCCAAAAAGAACTGCCTGTAAGTGACAGCTACCTGGGCTTTATTGAAAAGTGGAAAAACCGGTAATTCACCGGGACATTCGCCGGATTGACCGACACACTCGCCGCTTTCCGCAACAAACCGGGATGTAAATGCGATTTGGTATTTACAATCATGAACTGTTGCAAATATGGAACGTAAAGAATTTTTAAGAAGAGGATTTTCTGCATTGGGTCTCGCGGCGATCGTCCCGATGATCAGCTGTTCAAGCGATACCGTAGACCCAGAAACCACGGACACAACAACCGGCAGCACCTCGGGCTCTACGACCGGAACAACCACCGGAACCTGCACCTCAACCCCGTCGGAAACCGAAGGTCCGTTCCCGACCCACTCGCCTTCAAGTTATGTAATTACAGACATTACCTCCGACCGGCAAGGAACAAAACTGACTGTAAAAATTACGATTCAAAACAAAAACAACAGTTGTGCCGGTCTGGCCGGGGCGCTGGTGGATATCTGGCATTGCGACGCGGCCGGCAATTATTCGGAGTACGGCGGCTCAGGGATGCAATCGACGAATTACACTTCCGCGCACTTTCTGAGAGGCCGGCAAACTACGGATGCAAACGGACTCGTCACATTTTCAAGCATTTACCCCGGCTGGTACTCGGGCCGCGCCACGCACATTCACGTGCATATTTACAATGCCAGCGGCAAATCGCTGCTCGTGACGCAGATTGCATTTCCCGAGGATATCAGCAAAGTGGTGTATGCCCAGGGCGTCTACGCAAGTCACGGCCAAGCCGATACCACCAATGCGCGGGACAATGTGTTCAGCGACGGCTATGCATTGGAGCTGGCAACGGTAACTGGCAGCACGTCAGCCGGGTATGAGCTGACGCACGCGATTGTGGTAAGTGCCTAGTAAAAAGCCAAAACTTATGCTGACCGAAATCGACGCGCAAATTTTCCTGGAAAGCCAGCGGGGCTGTTTTCAAACAGACGGCTTCCGCAGCTTCCGGACATTTAATTTTGAGGAATACGAAGCTGAGGGCCGGGAGCCGTTTGGAAAGTTGCTGACATTCAATGACGAAACATTGCTTCCGGGACAAAGTCACATCTTTTCGGTGGCAGAAACTTGCAGGATCATTTTACTCCCGCTGGTAGGAGGTATTGAGGTTGCACTGGGCGATTCAGCAGCGTTACAATTCGTAGATTCGGGCGAGGTGCTGAGTTTTTGCGCGTTGCCAGGGGAACATTACAACATTTCCAATCCGTACGCGGAGGAAGCGATCAACTACCTGCAAATCAGGATTGAATGTAATGAAACCGATCAGCTACATAGGCTTACCAAATTTGATCTTTCGAACAAAAATTTCCTTCTACCTGCTCATAGCGGCCGAGAGCGTGAGGCGAGTGTTTACATTGGCAAATATGACGGCAGGGAAGAGGGTGTTTTTATTCCAGACGCTCCAAATCGCCGTATTTTCGCTTTCATCGTCGAAGGTGCCTTCGAGTTCCAGAACAGATTATTAGAAAAACGCGACGGGTTATCTATCCGCAACGCAAATGAAATCGAGTTCGAAGCGCTTTCTAATGATGCGGTGATTTTGGTTTTGGAGGTGTAGCAGTTTGTGAGGATTAATCCCTGCCTTATAGATTTGACCTTTACAGACCAATTTGAATTTGACCTAAAAACAAAGAAGCAGAAGCCGTTTCCAGCTTCTGCTTTTAATATGAGTTTCCGGGAGTTTTACAGAACTGCTTCTGCCAAAACCAGCACCTGGTTGTGAAGTACTTCAACAACCCCACCGTCGATCAGGTAAGTTTGCTTTGCAGCGCCTGTATCCACGACTACGTCGCCTTTTTTCAATGTACTTACCAGCGGTGCGTGGCGGTTAAGAACCTGAAATTGTCCCTCTGTACCCGGCAATGTTACCGCATTTGCCTCACCAGCAAACACTTTTTTATCTGGGGTAATAATTTCTAAATGCATTTTTTTAGCTGTTAGCTTTTAGCAATGAGCTGTTAGCTGCTTCTTTACAAACTAACGGCTTGATATATAGCAATTAGCGAGTTGCTTCTGCCAGCATTTTTTCTCCTTTTGCCTGCGCATCTTCGATGGTTCCAACGAGGTTGAAAGCCATTTCAGGAAGGTGATCGTAAGCACCGTCCATGATCAGGTTAAAGCCTTTGATGGTATCATTGATATCCACCAATGTTCCTTTTAGACCTGTAAACTGCTCGGCAACAAAGAATGGCTGAGAAAGGAAACGTTCTACACGACGGGCGCGGGATACAACCAGCTTGTCTTCGTCAGAAAGTTCTTCCATACCCAAAATCGCAATGATATCCTGCAATTCTTTGTAACGCTGAAGAATGTTTTTCACACGCTGCGCGCAGTCGTAATGTTCTGCACCCAAAGTTTCAGCATTCAAAATACGTGAAGCTGAATCGAGTGGATCCACAGCAGGGTAGATACCTTTTTCAGAAACTTTACGGCTTAGTACGGTAGTAGCGTCCAAGTGGGCGAATGTAGTCGCCGGAGCCGGGTCAGTCAAGTCATCCGCAGGTACGTAAACCGCTTGTACAGATGTGATTGAACCACGTTTTGTAGAGGTGATACGCTCCTGCATCTGGCCCATTTCTGTTGCCAGGGTAGGCTGGTAACCTACCGCAGATGGCATACGTCCCAAAAGGGCCGATACCTCAGATCCCGCTTGTGTAAAGCGGAAGATATTGTCAATAAAGAAAAGAATATCACGACCTTGTCCTTCGCCATCTCCGTCACGGAAATACTCAGCCATTGTCAATCCTGAAAGTGCCACACGTGCACGTGCGCCAGGAGGTTCGTTCATTTGTCCAAAAACGAAGGTTGCCTGTGAGTCTTTCAAAGTGTTATAATCCACTTTTGAAATGTCCCAACCGCCTTCTTCCATGCTGTGCTTGAACTCTTCGCCGTATTTAATGATACCGGCTTCGATCATTTCACGCATTAAGTCATTTCCCTCACGGGTACGCTCTCCAACACCTGCGAATACCGAAAGACCGGCATAAGCTTTTGCAATGTTGTTGATCAATTCCTGGATCAATACGGTTTTACCAACACCGGCACCACCGAATAATCCAATTTTACCTCCCTTTACATAAGGCGCCAGCAAATCGATCACCTTTATACCTGTGAAAAGTACTTCGGTAGCCGTAGCAAGTTCTTCAAATTTAGGAGCTGAGCGGTGAATAGAAATACCGTTGGTAGAATCAAGCGGGGTCAATCCGTCGATCGCTTCACCGATCACATTGAATAGACGGCCTTTAATTCCTTCGCCAATCGGCATTCTGATGGGTGAGCCCAGTGGCCTTACGTCCATGCCGCGCTGCATACCTTCGGTACTGTCCATCGCGATCGTACGAACACGGTCCTCGCCCAAATGCTGCTGGGTTTCCAGGACAACTTTCTGACCGTTTGGTTTGATGACTTCTAACGCATCAAGGATAGCGGGAATGTTGGTGCTGTCCTCAAACGATACGTCTACAACTGGTCCAATTACCTGCGTAATTTTTCCTATGTTTGTCGCGTTTGCCATTATATAATTTGGATTATCTCAGGTGAGGTTATTTTCAGACCGCAAAAGTATGGGATAATTTGGTTAGTACCAATAGTTAGCAGGCTGAAATATTGGATATTTTTTAGAAAAGCGGTATGTTTTTTGCAATTTGTAAAAAAGGTTAAATTTGAATTTGCACAATACATCGGGAATTATGAATAATCCGCTTTTGGAACGTATCACTTTTAATCCCAATCAATGCGGAGGCAAGCCCTGTATCCGAAATATGCGGGTGCGGGTAACGGACGTGCTGGAACTGCTGGCCAACGGATTAACCGCAGAACAGATTGTTAGCGAAGAACTGCCCGATCTGGAAATGGAAGATATCACCGCTTGCCTCCTCTATGCAGTTATAAAGCTGAATCACCCAGTTTTGCAGGCGGCTTAATGATTATTCTCGACGCCCAGCTTCCACCGGCTCTTGCTCCCTGGATTTTTTCCAATTTTCAAATAATTTGCTATTCAGCCGCTTTTCTCAATCTTTCTAATGCTGAGGACCGCGAGATTTTCTTTCATGCAAGAGAAAAAAATGCGATTGTGATAACCAAAGATGACGACTTTGTCACGCTCTTAAACCGGCACGGCAGTCCTCCGAAAGTGATCTGGTTAACTTGCGGAAATACCTCAAAAGGCCGGTTGATGGAAATTTTGACCGCCAATCTGAAACAGAGCCTCGAACTTCTCGAAATAGCTGACCTGGTGGAAATCACCGGTCGTTGATATGTATCTAACATTATTATGAAGGAATTTTTTTTCTGGAAGGTTTGGTCTCCCTCTGAACGCAGGATGACCGTTGGTGCCTTGATATTGCTGTTTTTCTCGATCCTGTTTTTTGCTTTTTATGTGCGGGATCCTTTGCAGAATGTGATCAACTGGAATGTCGTCAGCGAAATGTCGGACATTTCGACGGCGGTGGATGTTTTGCGTTTGGGTAACTGGCAGTACGGGGTTTCGATTCCTTCGCATCTGGTGACGGAGAGCTTTATGGCCTCCGTGATGGAGCTTGATTTTGTCGCCGTAAACCTGTTTTGGGTTTTTGCGCTGGCGGGATTAACGTTGATTTTGACGGCTTTAACAACGATGCCGCGTTTCTGGTATCTAGCCGGAATGATCGGTTTTATACTTTTTCTCGCGTTTTCAAGGATGGAGACGCTGGGTGTTTTCGGTGAAGGCCGCTTTTTGTTTTTGTTGGTAGTCATCCTTTACAGCGCAGTCACTTATTATTTTCACGCATTTCGCGCGGATCTGGGAATTGCTGCGAGGGTAGGAGGCATCGCCGCAGTTTCTATATTGATCGCACTTTTGATTGCATTCGGGTCGAAATCAGCGGTTCCGGCTTTGGCTGCTGCGGCTTATTCTTTTCCACTTTGGTTATTTCTTACAGTTATTTTTTTGCTGATCAGCGCCACCGAAATTATGGCGGGGCTGGTTTGGCTGAGCAGCAGCGGATCATTTAGCAAAGGCAAATCGGGGCTGGTTAACTTTATTGTTATCAGCGTATTGTATCTTCTTCTACTCCTTTTAATTTATTTAAAAAACACCCGCCAGATCGACTGGAATTTAACATTAATCAGCCCGGTATTTCTGGCATTGGCTTCGGGAGTTTTAGGCCTTTGGGGTTTTCGCAGGCGGGCCGATTCTACCGGAACGATCATTCCTTTTCGCAGCACCGGCTTTTGGCTTTATCTGGGAATGTTCCTGGTCGCTGCTGCATTTACTGGATTTATTGCCGCCACTGCCAATGATCCGGTTTTAGAAACATTGGAAGATGTCGTTGTTCAGGGCCAGCTCGCGATGAGCGTCTTATTCTTTTTCTATATTCTGGTCAATTTTTTTCCGCTTTTTCAGCAAAAACTGGCGGTATATAAAGTGTTGTACAAACCGATGCGATTCGGATTGACACAAACCCGGCTTTTTGGTTTTGCAGGCGTGGTCATTCTATTTTCAGTTCAAAGATTACTTCCAGTCAATCAGGCAATTGCCGGATATTTTAATGGCTTGGGTGACTTGCATACGGTGACGGAGGAATTTACTTTGGCGGAGCAATATTACAAGCTCGCTTTGCAGCAGGAATTTCAAAATCATAAATCCAATTACGCCCTCGCCTCCCTAGCGCTGAAACAAGGCGACCGAAATGCAGCGGCTTATTATTTCCGGCGGGCGCTTTTGAAAAATCCGTCACCGCAAGCCTATGTAGGTTTGGGTGGTATTCTGACGCAGGAAAATCTGTTTTTCGACGCGGTGTACAGTTTACAGGAAGGACTTCAAAAATTTCCTGAAAATGGCGAGTTGCTGAATAATCTAGGCATGCTGTATTCCAAAACGAATGTTGCAGACTCGGCCTATTATTATCTGGATAAAGCAGAACGAAACTCGGTGCTGCCAGAAATTCCTGCGACGAATCTGCTGGCAATCCTTGCAAAAAGTACCAATCAGACTTTACTGGATTCGCTGGCTTCCGTCAGTAAAAAGCGTGATTATCTTTCCTGGAAGGCAAATTGGCTCGCTGTCCAAAACCTGACGCAAAAATTTACAAAGGAAACATTCGACTCAAAGGCTATTCCGGCAGATTCTATGCTGAGTGTTTCAGCATTGTCTTACCTTTTAAACTACGCCACAAATCAGGCCCAATTTGATGAATCGCCAGCAACCTTTTTACCCAAACTCGCCGTCAAAAATCCGATACTTTCACAAGATTTGACATTTGCGGCGCTCTATCCGGAGTTTTATAGTGGTAGTAAATTAAAGGCTTTGGAAACAATGTCAGCCTGGGCCGCGGAGGATGATCAAAAGAGTGATTTATACAATAAAGTGCTGGGACATTGGCTGTTGCAGTTAGGTTTGTATGATAAAGCCCTGGAACCCTTGTCGCTGGTCGAAGGCATTGAAGGTACGATCGGAATGGCCGTCGCAAATGCTTTGTCCGACAAAAAAGAAGTGGCAGTTATATTGCTGGAAAAAGTGCGTGAAAAGGAGCCTAATGCGCCGATTGAGCAATTAAAGACAACATTGTTTTCAGGAATAAAACCTAAATCGCCTGCCGATTCCTTGCTTCAAATTGCAGCTAAGACGCCTTCGGACAAAAATTTCAATAATGCTGTTTTGGCAAATCCTTTTAAGTCGGACGTAGTTTATGCTGCCTCTGAATTTTACAGAAACAAAAAGCAAACTGCCAAGGCTTACCAGATTGTGCTGAATGCGCTGAGGCTGAATGAATTTTCGCCGGAAATCTGGGCGGAATATGCTTATCTAAGCCTGGATCAGGGTTTGGTGGGTCAGGGCGACGAGGGTGAAGCAAAAGTAAAGCAATATGCATCACCAGCCGACTATCAGCAATTTATCAGCCGCTATCAGCCTATGCGGGCACTTATCGAAAAACAAAGAGCAGAATTTCAGTGATTTGATATTTTAGTTTGCACCTAAATGCTCAAAATCAATGGCACTCGTATGGAAGTCTAACTTTACGCATTCAGAAATCAGGATTTTTAGAGGTAAGGTTGTCGCCGGCCTGCTGAAAATGAACATTTGGAAAAGCTCAGGTTATGGCGAGCTGGATGGTCATCTTTTGAGATTCAAGGTAAGAGGATTCTGGCAACGGCGGGTCGAAATGACTGACATTGACGGACAAAGGATTTTAGGCGAAATTAAGCTTCGCTTCTTTAATGGTTTGGCGACCATCGGCTACGAAAACCAGGAATATCAGTGGAAATACAAATCCTGGCCGCGCAGAAACTGGGCTGTCAGAAATGAAAACGACATTGCCGAATTCAAGGTGAAAGGTTTTTGGCAAACAGAAGGTGAAATCGAAAATAACGAAATCCCGGCAGCGGTGATTCTTGCATCCTTATTTATACACTTCCATTTCAGAAAAGTAGCCGCCGCGACGCACTGATAAATATTTATTCTCCACCCGAAAATTCCTTTAAATGAAAATTATCGAAACAAGTGACATTGCAAAAAAGTATGTCATGGGCAGCGAGGTCATACAAGCTTTGAAATCCGTGACCATTTCGGTGAACAGAGGGGAGTATGTCGCATTTATGGGGCCGTCGGGTTCGGGAAAATCGACTTTGATGAACATTATCGGCTGTCTGGACACGCCTACTACCGGAAGATACATCTTAAATAATAAGGATGTAAGTGACATGACCGAAAGCGAGCTGGCCGAGATCCGGAACAAGGAAATCGGTTTTGTTTTTCAAACTTTCAACCTTCTGCCAAGAATGTCGTCGCTGGATAATGTAGCCCTGCCGCTGATTTACGCGGGTTTGAGTAAGTCGGACAGGACGGAGAAAGCCATGTTATCACTAAGAAATGTGGGACTTGAAAATAGGGCAGGGCATAAGCCAAACGAACTTTCAGGTGGGCAGCGGCAGCGCGTCGCGATCGCCAGGGCGCTGGTAAATGATCCCAGCATCCTGCTCGCCGATGAGCCGACGGGTAACCTGGATACCAAAACTTCCTACGAAATCATGGACCTTTTCGACCAGCTTTACAGCAAAGGAAACACGATCGTGATGGTAACCCACGAAGAAGACATCGCACATTATGCCCACCGCATAGTCCGCCTCCGCGACGGCCTGGTCGAATCGGACACCATTAATCCCAACCCTACGAAGGTTAGTGCGTTGGTTTAAAAACAAATAGTTAATGTTACCTTTGTGAGCTCGGGCTGAGAGATAGCTGGGTTGGTCCGGATGAGTTGCTGAAAAATGGCAAATCATTCGGATTATTTTTATTTGAACAGGTATGAAAATCAATTTCAAAGACCTCATATTATTTGAAGATGAGGATTTTTTATTAGTCAATAAACCGCCGCACCTGGCGACGCTGGACGAAAGAACTGCCGACAGGGGCGGAAGCGTGCTGCGGCTGGCGAAGGAGTATAATGCTGACCTGCAGGCGGCACACAGGCTGGACAAGGAAACATCTGGCGCTCTTGCATTTGCAAAAAATCCGGCCGCGTACCGGCACCTGGCTATGCAATTTGAACACCGCGAAGTCACGAAAAGATACCACGCGGTGTCCAACGGGATCCATAACCTCGACAGCATTTCGGTATACCTTCCGATTTTACCTTTAAAAAATGGTACTGCAGTTAAAATAGACAAGGCGGAGGGCAAGGTTGCGGAGACGATTTTCAATACGCTGCAAGTGTACAGAGGATACACTTTGGTGGAATGTATACCCATAACCGGCCGGATGCACCAGATCCGTATCCACCTTTCTTGTCTCAAAGCGCCGATCGTCAATGATCCGCAATATGGTGGCGAACCGATATTTCTTTCCAGCCTTAAACGGAAATTCAATTTAAAGAAAGAAACAGAGGAACAGCCTCTTATTCAAAGGGTTGCACTCCATGCACATTCACTTTCATTTGCGCTGATGAACGGAGATCCGGTGCGGATCGAAGCGCCGTACCCGAAAGATTTTGAGGTACTTGTGAAGCAATTGAACAAATTCGGCATGTAATAGCATAATTTTTTAGCGCGGTGAAGGAGAGTTTGAGTAGGTTTAAATCCGTCATTCATCCTAACTATGCTATAACTATGCAATTACAGACAGGGAAAAATTCCACTTTGCTGCTCGCGGGACTGCTTTGCCTTTCCGTTTTTTACAAGGCAAATGCGCAATCGGGGCGCAAAAATGATGTGATTGTAAAAAGGGATAGCTCCCGGATTCAGGCGCTGATCACGCAGATGACCTATGAAAAAATCAATTACCGTGACCTGGGGACCGCGGATAGCGCCAAAACTTACATTTACCTCGATCAGGTTGCCAGGGTTTTATTGAAAAACGGCAAAAACATCAATGTCAGGGATTCTATTCCAGCAGGTAAAACTCCGCCCGACAGCGTAGGACAATATGCCGATTTGAATAATTTGCCCACCAATGCTTTTGAAAAAAGTGTTGTCATGGCGAACTCCGACCAGTTGCGCGATAAGTATCAGTACCACAAAGACAAGTCTATCGACGGCAAAACCGGTGCGATCGTTTTTACTTCGGTTGCGGTGGTCTCGCTGGTATCCGGCCTTATCATTTCTTCTACCGGCGATAGTCCGGATAATAAAACTATCGGTAACTCGCTGGCGATTGCCGGCCCGGTTGTCGGGATTGTTTTAGGAGGGATTGGTTTTAAAAACTACAAAATACACCGGGCAAAAGCTGAAAAAGTGAAAGCTGAACTGGAAAGGCGGAACCAGCCGCTGACTACATTTCGGTTTATGCCGAGGTTTGATCCGCTTAATAAATCGGCCCATCTCACATTGAGCATGTCATTTTGATAAGGTGAAATTTATTGCTTCATTAGTGTACATTCAAAATTACTACACTAATGAAAGTAAGTTTACCAAAGCTGAAAAATCAGCTCCTAGCCATGTTAATCGGAATTTTGCTTGCCCAAACCGCATGGGCGCAAAATCCCAGGAAAGCCGACATTATCATCCTGCGGGATGAAACCAAACTGGAAGTACTCATCCAGGAAGTGACCGATAATGCGATCAAATACAAAAAGTTAAGCGATCCGGAAGGGCCGGTTTTTAATGTCCGCAAAGACGAGGTAGTCTCTATTCAATATGGAAACGGGGAGGTAGAAACATTTGAAGCGGTGCTGGAAGTGCCGAGTTACTATGCTCCATCTCAAACTCAAAAAACCCCGAAACCGGAAAACAATCCTTATAACAACGTTACCACAGTACGTCCGAAAACCGGCAACAAATTCCTGGATGAAATAAGATCTTCAACACCTGATCATTTACGGGCAACTTACAAATACTATAAGGCCAAATCAAAATCCGGAATGATCATGGGGATCGCGGGTACTTCGGCCGGAATTTTGGTGGCCGCCATCGGCACAGGCATTGTAGTAGGAGTAGAGACGGACGCAAATGGAAATTTTGCGACTTACCAGGACCAGCAGCGGGCTCTCAGGGGTGCGTGGATGATGTTGGGAGGTTTTGCGGGAGCAGTTACCTTCGGCACCGTGGGCTTTGTGAAAGGCGGCAGAAATGGCTCAAAGGCGAGCAGAATAAGAAGAGAACTTCTGCAAAGAAATGAGCCGATTACATTCCAGCTCGGGCCGGGTTTTAACCCGATCAATGGCGCGGGATATCTGACGTTGAAAATGAAATTTTAAGAAGTAGAGAGCATAAAAAAAGGCCTGGAATCGCTCCCAGGCCTTTTTAGTGTGTTGTGAATATCAGAATTTAAATGCGATACCCGCTTTCAAAGCTGCTGCATTGTAACCAACTTCTGCAAAAACGCCCAAATTAGGTTTGAAGTAATATCTTGCGCCTGCAAATGCGCCAAAGAATACGCCGCTTCCATATGCATCGTATCCAACACCGTCATAAGAAGAGCTTGCGATACGGTAGCCTAGTGCAGGGCCTGCGTAAAGATCAAGATTATCTATTTTAAGGAAGTGTTTTCCATAGTGGTATGAACCTCTGGCTGCAATGTTGATGAAGTTGTAGCTCCATCCGTAGTTGTAAATTCCGCCGCCGTAGCCCCAGTGCATAAAGTCAAACTGGCCACCGACGCTGATGAAATCATGCACACCGCCTTCAAATGAAGCGCCCAGACCGATACCGCCGCCGCCATAAGTACCGCCTAAGTTGATACCTGCATTCAGTAATTTATCTCCTTTTTCAAATTGGGCAAAAGCCTTGTCAGAAATCACGCTCAAAACGGATACGACCAAAAGTGTAAATAGAATCTTTTTCATTGTAATAGATTAAGTTATTGTGTTAAAATAATAATGGCACAAATTAAAGCCATTTCTTTTAATGCTTCAAAACTTGTGCCATTTATACTTATTATACGGGTGCTTCCGGTTTATATCCGGTTCTGCGCACTTTTTTGTCCTATATCAGATGTGTTTCCGCAATTTGTCCTTGAACACTTTTTTAAATTTGTCGAGTTTTGGGGCAATCACAAATGCACAGTATCCCTGGTCCGGGTTGTTTGCGAAGTAATTTTGGTGATAGTCCTCCGCAACATAAAATTTCTGCGCTTTACTAATTTCCGTCACGATCGGTTTTTCATAGGCGCCCGATTTGTCCAGTTCTGCCTTCGCCTGTTCGGCCAGCGCTTTCTGCTCGTCATTGCGGTAAAAAATCGCCGAACGATATTGGGTACCAACGTCATTTCCCTGACGATTTAGCGAAGTTGGGTCATGGCTTCTGAAAAATGCTTCGAGCAAATCGGCATAGCTGATCACTTTTGGATCATAGGTAACTTCCACGCATTCAGCGTGTCCTGTCGTGCCGGTGCAAACATCCTTGTAACTAGGATTGGCAACCGTGCCCCCGGAATAGCCGGAAACAACTTTTTTAACGCCGTCCAAAGATTCCATGACGGCCTCGGTACACCAAAAACATCCGGTTGCAAATGTGGCAACCTGCGTTCCGGCGGTATCAACTTTATTCTCATCCAGCGCGGTCGTTGCTGATTCGTTGTCCATATTTTTCTTATGTTTTTTATCCGACTGTGCGCACGAAACGATAACCAGGCAGCACAAAAAAAGGAATGTGAAAATGGGGATGGTGGTTCTCATTGTAGTCTCGATCAATTATCTTCCAAGGTTTAACGAATAGCTGAGAAAGAAAGTTTTGTCAGGCGTATTCATGCTTATTTACGAAATTTGCGGCCGAAAAGATCTACCATGACTTACCTTCATTTCAAAGCACTTCATATCATTTTCGTCGTCAGCTGGTTTGCCGGACTGTTCTACATGCCCCGGCTTTTTGTGTACCACACCGAGGCCAAAGACAAGCCGAATCCAGAGCGGGAAATCCTTTTTGCGCAGTTTACCAAAATGGAAAAATTGCTCTGGAATGCGATCATGACACCCGCAAGCTGGCTGGCCCTGTTGTGCGGGACGGTGATGATCTACCTGAACCCCGCATGGCTCGATCAAGGCTGGATGCAATTAAAACTGCTTTTTGTAGTCGGACTGATCGCCTATCATTCATTTATG
Source organism: Dyadobacter luticola (assembly GCF_005860805.1). GTDB lineage: Bacteria > Bacteroidota > Bacteroidia > Cytophagales > Spirosomataceae > Dyadobacter > Dyadobacter luticola. The sequence goes on from NZ_VCEJ01000008.1 coordinate 40,442, forward strand.
CGGATTATTCTCCTGGAAATCCGTAGGGAAAAATTTCGCTTCTCATCTTTCCAGTTGCGGCTTTTCAATGAAATAGCGACGATTTTCTTGTTCTCGATCGTTTTTTTAGTAGTGCTGAAAAATACAGTCGACTGGATCTGGGGCGTGCTGGGGCTGATTGCTTTCGCGATTTTGATCATGACGGCGGTGAGAATTGTCCGGCGTATCAGGGAGAAGAAATCGGCCTAATTTTGTCCCGTAAAACCAAAAAACGCTGCCCCTTTGCAGGAACAGCGTTTTGTGCCGAAGGCGGGACTCGAACCCGCACAGGGCAACCCCCACACGCCTCTGAAACGTGCGTGTCTACCAATTTCACCACTTCGGCATTTGAAATTTGGTTGGCAAAAATAGGAAAGACTTTTCAGGTTTTCAAAGCCTGGAAAGCATTAAAAACTTTAAATTTCAATATTTTCGTAAAGCGCTGGGATATACACATTTGCAAAGCCAGCTTTTTCCAGTTTCAGCTTAAAAGATACCTGGGTTTCGTATTCTCCGTGGACCAGGAAAACTTTTTTCACGCGCTCCGGCGTCTGGCACGACAGAAAATCCAGCATTTCATTGTAGTCGCCGTGACCTGAAAATGATTCCATCGACCTGACTTGGCAGCGCACTTCAAATTGTTCCCCAAAAATATTCACGTGCTTGTCGCCCCGCTTCAATGCACCAGCCAGCGTATTTCCGGAAGCATAACCTACGAGCAAAATCGTGGCTGACGTATTGCCGATGTTGTTTTTAATGTGATGCTTGATCCGCCCGGCCTCGGCCATCCCCGATGCGGAAATGATAATGCAGGGCTCTTTTTTATCATTCAGCGCGATCGATTCCTCCACTTTTGAAATATAATGCAGGTACGGAAATGCAAATGCGTCCCCGTCTTTTTCAATGTAGCTCAGTATCTCAGGATTAAAACATTCGTCGTGTTCCTTCATGATCGCCGTGGCGCGGATGGCGAGCGGACTGTCGATGTAAACCGGAATATGCGGCAGCTTTCCGGAGCTGTAAAGCTGATCGAGCGCGTAAATCAGCTCTTGCGTCCGGTCAATCGCAAATGCCGGAATGATGAGCTTGCCTTGATTTTCAACACAGGTTTCCTGTACAATTTGCAGTAGGTGCGCGTGCATATCACCCTCTTTTTCGTGCAACCGATCGCCGTAAGTGGATTCGCTGATGATAATGTCGGCCTGCGGGAAAGTATCAGGTTTTTTCAGGATCCGATCTTCTGGTCGCCCGATATCGCCGGTGAATGTTACTTGTTTGAATGTTCCTTTGTCGGGAATGGTTAGATGTACCGCCGCGCTTCCCAGCAAATGTGCGGCATCTGTGAGTACTACCGCCACTTCTTTTTCTTCTCCCAAATAAAAAGTTTGTCCATATTTTACCGGTTCAAAAAGCGTCAGCGCGTGCGCGGCATCTTCGGAATTATAGAGCTCTTCCACGAGCGGTCTGTTCTGCTTTTGCCTCCTTCGGTTTATTCTTTCCAAATCAATTTCCTGAATGTGTGCGCTGTCCATGAGCATCACCCGACAAAGATCTGCCGTGGCGGAAGTACAATAAATCGGTCCTTTAAAACCCTGCTTGACAAGCCTTGGCACCAAACCGGTATGATCAATGTGGGCGTGCGATAGGATCAGGAAGTCGATTTCAGCAGGTTTAAAACCAAATGTTTCGTTGAATTCATCGGTTTGGATTCCCTGAAACAATCCGCAGTCGAGGAGGATTTTGGTGCCTTTTTCGGTGGTAATCAAATGTTTGCTGCCGGTAACGGTCCTGGCTGCGCCAAAAAACTGGATATGCATGATAAGAGGTTTAGTTATTGAGTGAGAAAGTGCGGGAAGTTACCCGAGCACGTAAATTGAATCAAGATTGCGTCCGATGCCTTCATAGTCAAGACCATACCCGACAACGAATTTATTAGCAATCTCAAAACCTTTGTAACGCATATCGACCGGCGTTTTCAATGCTTCCGGCTTATGCAGCAATGTCGCAATCTCGACCGTCTTGGGCGACATTTTTCCAATTTCTTTTAATAACTGGCTCATCGTCAATCCGGTATCGACAATGTCCTCTATAATGATCACATCCCGGTTTTCCAATGTTTTATCAATCCCGATGATCTCGGTAACCGTACCTGTAGATTCGGTTTGCGAGTAGGAGGAGAGGCGGATAAATGTGATCTCGCAGGTAAGCGGAATTCTTTTCACAAGCTCGCTGGCAAACAAAAAAGCGCCATTTAAAACCACCAGAAAAACCGGGCAGCTCTGCTCATAATCTTTGCTGATGCGTGCAGCCAGCGCAGTTATCCGGTTTTCAATGTCTTCTTTAGAAATAAAGGGGACAAATGTTTTGTCGAGAATGTTAATCATTTTTGTGGTGTCATTGTAATGCGGTCAATATTAATGCTTTTTTCAAAAACCGGGCCGGTGACAAACGTAAAATAAAAATCACACGTTTAAAGGACAGATTTACCCGAGCTATGAAAAAGTTAATTAACACCATCACACTCTGCATTTTAACCGTCATAAATTGTCAAGTCGCTTCTGCGCAGTTGTATTCTTCGGCCGATCTGGACAAGAATTACGACATGATCCTCAAAAATCCGAGCGTTCAGATCGAGTCGACGGAGGCGATCAATATGCTTTATAACTTTAAATTCGCGGAGGCGGATGCGGAGTTCAGGTGGCTTAAATATCGGTACCCTAAACACCCGATGCCTCATTTTTTGATGGGCCTCGCGGAGTGGTGGAAAATTGTGCCAAATACTGAAAACGAATCGCACGACGATGCTTTTCTGGCACAGATGGATTCGACCATTAATCTCGCCGAAGATCTTTACGACAAAGAAAAAAATAAAGTGGAGCCCGCATTTTTCCTGGCTGCGGCTTACGCATTCAAAGGAAGATTGTACGCTGAGCGCGAAAGCTGGACCAAAGCGGCATTTGCAGGAAAAAAATCGCTGAAATATTTTGAGCAGTGCAAAGGAAATGGCGACCTCACGCCCGAGCTGCTTTTTGGCGACGGTCTCTATAATTATTACGCCGAGTGGGTCCCGAAAGAATATCCGATTTTGAAGCCCATCCTTTCACTTTTTCCAAAAGGTAACAGAAAACTTGGCGAGCAGCAGCTCGAAAAAGTGGGCAATAATGCATTCTACACGCGGGTAGAGGCGCGCTACTTTCTATTGCAGATTTACAGCATGGAAAATGAGTACAGCAAGGCCTACGAAATGGCCAAGTACATGTGGCAGACCTATCCAAACAACCCTTATTTCGAGCGATACTTTTGCCGCACAGCATTTGTGACAGGCAAAATGGGCGAAGCTGAAAAAGCGGCGCAGAACATCATTGACAAGATCAGCCAGGGAATGCCAGGCTATGAGGGAGTTAGCGGTAGAAATGCGGCTTACGTTTTGGCATACTATAACATGAATTACCACCGCAACTACGACCTAGCCAGCACTTATTATAAAAAGGCGATTGATTATTCCGTGCAAACCAAGTCGACAAATGCAGGTTACTATATCTCTTCGTTGATCGGCCTGGGCCGGATCGCTGAGCAAAATAAAGACTACGACGAGGCGCTCCGCTACTACAAAATGGCGGATGATAAGGCGGACAAAAAGACCAGCCAGGACAAGGAGGCAAAAGGGGCAATTGCCAATTTGAAAAAAATCAAGCGCGAGCAGCGCAGGAAAAGGTAAGTCGCCTGTATCATGTTCAGTAACTCCTGCGAGTGCTTAGAAGTATTTTCAATGTACCTGGAAATACTAGGTAAATGCGGCAATAGAAGTATCTTTTAAGTTGATTTGACAATTTCCGTTGCCTCATTTACGTCTGCCGTAAGTTCATTTTATTCCTTCCCAATTAAGCGTAATACACATATTTGGTTTTGCTAAACGAGGCTTCGCAACCTCAATAACCAATAACTAATATGAATAAGTATTACAGAACAGCAGCATCTTTGGCGTTGCTTGGATTCTTAATGGACCAAGCAAATGCACAGGTCAATATCGGTACCTCTGCCGGTAAGGTTGGCGATAGTCGGGTATTTGTCGGTGACTTCGCCGGAAATTTTAACAATGCCTCCGGTAACACGTTTGTTGGTAAAAGCGCGGGACAATTTAATTACTCTGGAAGCAGCAACACTTATCTTGGATTTCAAAGTGGATGGAAGGGGAATTTTGGGAGTGCCAACGTGTACATTGGTTCGCTTTCCGGAACGGATAATGATGGTAACTCGAATGTATTTATTGGTTCACAAAGTGGAGAAAAGTTCAAAGGCCAGTCTAATGTAATCCTTGGTGATCAATCCAGCCAAATTGGTAGCGGCGATTTCAATGTAATCATGGGAAGACGATCTGGAAATCACATGAGCGGTAACTATAATGTTGTTATAGGAAACGTTGCGGGAGGCACGCTCAACGCGAACGTGTCCCAAAACAACACTTTTGTAGGTAATTATGCAGGAGCCTCTAACGTGAACAGCCACGACAATTCTTACTTCGGCAACGACTGCGGCTCTAACAATTCAACTGGAAGCTTTAATGCTTTTTTCGGTTCGGCCACCGGGAACTATAATATTGGAGGAAGTTCAAACTCATTCTTTGGTGCTAGCGCTGGTAAATCTACTTCCTCTGGAAGCTATAATGTTTTTCTGGGTAAAGAGTCTGGTTCAGATAATTCAGAGGGAAGTTATAATACCTACATAGGCTACAAAGCCGGAGGCTCCCCGTTTCTTCAACGCTCGGTTGCAATCGGCGCTGAAGCCTATGTGGGCAAGGCCAATTGTATCGTCTTAGGTAAGGTTGGCGCAAATGTTGGCATAGGCGTCTCTGCTCCGGATTATCAATTCCAGATGAGCACTGAAATGGCAGCAAAATGGGGCTCCCCAAGCTGGAAAGTGGCCTCTGACGAAAGACTTAAAAAGGATGTTTCAAATTTTACAGAAGGTTTAGAGACACTTTCGAAAATCAGACCAGTTTGGTTTACGTATAATGGAAAGGGAGGCGCCGCTACGACCAATAAATTTGTAGGGATCATTGCGCAGGAAATGCAGAAAATTGCGCCATACACGATCGGCTCGTTTACATATCAGGATTCGCTGGGAAATAAGATAGAATATCTGGATTATGACGCGAATGCGGTCACTTATATCCTGATCAATTCTGTAAAAGAACAACAAAAGGTGATTGAAGAAAAAGAGGCAAAAATTCAGGAAATTACCTCACGCCTGGAACAACTGGAACGTGCTGTCTCCGCACTAAAACCTTTAAATTCAAATCCACAAGCAAAATTTGATACCGAGCCAATTGGCAATGCTGCAATTGGCCAGAACGCGCCAAACGGATTTTCACAGAATACTTCTATTCCATATTTCATCCCCGCATCGGTGAAAAACGCGGTCATTGATATTTATTCAAGAGATGGCGTCAAGGTGGGTTCATATCCTATTGACAAGCGTGGCGAGGGAACATTATCGATCTCTGCGCAAACTTTTAATGCAAGCGGCGTCTTCATTTATGATTTGGTAACCGACGGGAAAAGTAACGGTACCAAGAAAATGATGGTCAACAAATAGAAAAATAGCGGGCCATAAACGGCCCGCTATTTTCATTTTATTATTTCTTCAACTCCGCATAATGTTTGAAAAACAGCGGAATCGTCTCAATTCCCTTATAGTAATTGAAAAGCCCGTAGCTTTCATTGGGCGAATGCAGGGCGTCAATGTCAAGCCCGAAGCCCATCAGAATACTTTTGCAGCCCAGCTCCTGCTCGAACAATGCCACGATCGGGATACTTCCGCCGCCGCGGGTAGGGATCGGTTTTTTGCCGAATGATTCTTCCATCGCCAGTTCCGCCGCTTTATATTCCAAAGAATCCGTCGGGGTAACATAGGGCAGACCGCCGTGGTGCGGGGTTACTTTCACTTTTACCGACGCCGGGGCAATCGATTCGAAATGTTTGGTAAACAGTTCTAAAATAGCATCGTCCGTCTGATGGGGAACCAGTCGCATCGAAATTTTAGCATTCGCTTTTGAAGGTAAAACCGTTTTTGCACCTTCCCCGATATAACCTCCCCAGATTCCGTTCACGTCCAGGGTCGGGCGTACCGAAGTTCTTTCAATGGTCGTGTAATCTTTTTCACCCAGTACGTCATCGATTCCAAGATCCTTTTTGTACTCGTCCAAATCAAAAGGTGCTGCATTTAAAGCATCACGTTGTTCCGGAGTAAGATCTTCAACATCATTATAAAATCCCGGGATTGTAATGTGGCCGTTTTCATCTTTCAAAGAAGCGATCATTTCGCAAAGCACGTTGATCGGGTTCGCCACGCCACCGCCGTAAACGCCTGAGTGTAAGTCACGATTGGCCCCTACAACTTCCACTTCTACGTACGTTAATCCACGCAACCCGGTTTCGATTGATGGCACATCATTGGCGATAATGCTGGTGTCGGAAATGAGGATCGTGTCGCATTTCAGCATTTCCTTGTTGGCATTTACAAATGTTCCGAGGTTGGAAGAACCGATTTCCTCTTCTCCTTCAATCATAATTTTAACATTGCACGTCAAAGAATCAGTCGCCAGCATGGTTTCCAATGCTTTGATGTGCATATAAAATTGACCTTTATCATCACAAGCTCCCCTAGCGTAGATCCGCTCATTTTTGATCACCGGTTCAAATGGCGGCGAATTCCATAATTCATAAGGATCGGCAGGCTGCACATCATAGTGGCCGTAAATCAGGACTGTCGGTAGTGCAGGATCGATGATTTTTTCACCATAAACCACCGGATGACCGGCTGTCTCATAAATTTCCGCCCGGTCGGCACCTGCTTTTTGAATGCTTTCTTTTACAAATTCCGCTGCTTTGAGCATATCACCCTTAAATTTTGAATCGGCGCTGACGGACGGGATGCGCAGTAAATCAAGGAGTTCATTTAAAAATCGGTCGCGGTTTTCTTCAATGTATGATTGCATATTTTAATGTCATTTGTTCAAATTGGAAAAGCCAAGATAAAAAAATAACCCCTAAGGTCTGGCCTCAGGGGTTTGTAAAAATCTTTTTTCAATGATCAATGCCTATGCGACGATTTGGATCTCGCAAAAACATTCACGCGGTTTTCGTTTCCATTCATGAGGCGGATAATGTTCTTCTTGTGGGTAAGTACCACGAGAATGAACATCGTAAACCCAAAAACAATCAGCAGCGGCTCGGGATGCCCGAAAACGCCCAGCCAGGAAAGTACCGGAAATGCCAATGTTGCCAGGATCGAGCTCAGGGAAACATATTGCGAGGCGATCAATGTCAGTATAAAAATGGTGATGCAAACCAGTGCGAGCTCAGGATGAATCGCGAGTACCATACCCAATAATGTCGCGATGCCTTTTCCACCTTTGAAATTCACAAAAACAGGGAAAATGTGACCGATAATTGCCACGATGCCGAAGAGTATCTTATAAACAAGCAATTCGGTTTCTCCAATTTCGCTCATGTAAAAAAGCATGGATGCGAGGCAGGTAGCCGTCCAGCCTTTGAGTACATCTATGAGCATTACAATTGTTCCGGCCCTTTTTCCCAGTACCCTGAAAGTGTTGGTAGCACCGGCATTGCCGCTTCCCTGCTTACGAACATCAATCCCAAAATAACCTATTCCGTACCAAACTGAACTTGGGATTGATCCCAACAAATACGCTGCAACAATTGAAACTATTACTAAGACAATACCCATTTTGTACTATTCAATGATTATTTTAAATTCCAATAAGTTATTTTCAAAAATACGATAGTTAAGGGATTTTACAAGCTTAGGAGCTGCAAAACTACGATTCTAGAAGCAATTTTTCAAATTGTAGCATAAAGTATTGCGAATCTTGTAGAATGTATTAGAAACCTTCGGTTGGCTCGGCTTTTTTCTTTTTTTCTTCTGCCGGCGCACTTACCGACTTCTTCTTGGCAGTCGTTTTCACAAGTTTCGCTTTCTTGACTGCTGGCTGATAAAAATCGTCGAAACGGCTTACAAACATATCTTTTTCTTCCTGCCCGATCGAAACCAGCGACATATCTTTCGACTTTACGTTTTTGGATTTAGCGGTGATTTGATCATTGAAATCAATTTGCGAAGAAACCACGCCCAGCTCGCCTTGTTTGAGATCAAAATAATACCAGATATCCGGGGAAGCCTGCAAAAAGAGACTAAATTCATCGCCTTCCACGCCTCTGCGGATTTCCAGTAAGCCCTCCATTTGCGCGTTTACATTGTTCCTGCCAAAATGCGCCACGCCAATTGGTCCCTGCGAAAAGTAAGCAGCGTGCGTCGCCGACCAGCGCAGATCAACGTTCGACAGTACCATCGGAACATCCAGAATAGGCGACGCATCAAATAGTGGTTTGTAACCTGCCGCAGTCAGTTTTGCATAGGCATCCGTCGCTTTGGAGCCGATCAGCGCCGAAAGTTTCTGCATCGATTGCTCGAAGTCGTCCTCTGCAGCAGTACTATTCTGCTCCGCCAGGTTCGTCTCCACAATCTTCGCTGCCAGCGGCTGCGCAATCGGTTCGAGCGCAGGCAGTTTCATCAGCAGCATCGTATTGAACTTGAATTTGGAACTATCAACCTTTACCTCAGCACTTCCCACACTTTGCAGCCAGTTTGAACCAATCAGTTTAAACGGCCCCGAGAAACTTGCTAACCCGGTTTTGTCATCAAAACGCAAAGCATTTGCCTCGTCAACCAGTCCATCGGCGCCCGGCGGTGGCGTAACTTTGAATGCTTTAGCATCTTCGTCGTAATTCAATGCACCCTGCGCCAGGTAAAGATCCTCGTCCCCGTCCGATTCTTTGGGAGACAAAAAGCTCATATACATCCCGCGCGCTTCATTATAATGCAAACCCACGGAAAGCGGGATTTCATGCTCATTTTTAAGGTCTTTGTTGATCGGAATCGCAATCGTCTCTCCCGGCGATTCTTTGTAAACAATCCACGAGCTTTGGAAATCTTTCCGAAATTTGATCACCGGTTTTACAAATCCGTCCAGCTGTAATGAAGGTTCGTAGGCGATGAGGTTAATACCGCCTTTAAATTGAATGCGCGGCGAAAGGATCAGGTTTTCCGTTTCTTTTACATCCGCTCGCGCCGTGGTATAGTACTTGATCGGTGCACTGTTGTTCTGGTTGTTACGCGATTTTTTGGTAGGCTCGGCCGATCCCAATTCCCGCAACTCAAAATTCTGCATCTTAATGTTGAAGGTATCTTTCCTGGCGGTAATGTACTGGTAAGTCGCGGAGCCTTCGAAATGGTTGCGGGAGTCGATGCGAATGTCGGCATCACGCATTCTGTGCGAAACATTCAAAGTATCAATTTCAATGCGCGCTTTTTTGAGCGGCGAAATTTTACCTTTCGCATCCACACTGATCACACCTTTGTCGGGAATGATCTTTACGTCCGCAGTTTGGATAAAAGGAACACCTTTAATGTTAAGTGACACTTTTTCAATATCATACAGAGCTTCCGCGCCGCTGAAAGTAAGTCCTTCCTGGTCGGGATCCATGGAAGTATAGGTGGAAGTTTCACCGATTCCCTTCATCAAAATCGTCTTTTTGGTCATATCCCACTTGGCGCTACCGATCAATGTCTGGTAAGAAGCCGTAGGAATCTGCATGCCCGACGAATCATTTCCAAAGCCAGTTTCATCCGTCAAAAAGTTGGCGATACCGGTTTTAAAATTGAAATCAATGTTAACATTGTTACCTGTCAGCAGCTTTTTAGTAGACTTCACGTCGCTACTATTAATTGCAAACGAAGATTTATTTGCCAGAAAACCATCCTTATTAAACTTGATCTCCGCTGAAGAAAGCTCAGAATCCGCACGTTTCAGCTTACCATTTCCGTAAAGCCCGCTCGACCGGAGGAGCAAGCTTCCTTCCAGGTTGGTGGTACCATTATGAAAAGTGAAAGATTTCCCCGTCGTGTTGATCAGCATACTATCGGTATTGGGGTACCATTTCAAGGCATAATCTTTCAGCGCCACCGCTGGGAAATAACCCTTGCCGATCGTCGCTTCCTTAATGCTGGCCAGTTCACCCGACGCCATGAGCGAGTCGGAGGCCAGTAGGACATTTTTCGCGGTCATCGTGGCAGACAAATATTTCAGGACAGCTTTTGAATGCAGGCCGGAGTTATCCATCGTCAATGTGTCCGTAAACTTCGCGAGCGCCTTTCCGTTGTAAATTTTCATGTCGGTCACCGGCGGCTTGTAGTCAAAACCGAGTGAGTTATCCGACATACTTTTTAATGTAGTCTGGATTGGCGGAATGATGCCATTTGAAGTAAAATTTCCTTCAAAAATCACATCCCGCTTGTCGAGACCGTCCATATCAAGTTTTGGAATGTGGAAGAAAACTTCGCGGGGATACTTCACATCGCCACGCTCGTCCTGATCGAAAAACACAGTCATACCACTTTCCACCACCAGTCGCGGTGATTTCTTGATGCCTTTCTGATTACCTGATTTGTTTTTTGGATCGCTCAGATAAAACGTACCGCCCTTGTCATATTTCACGTGGCCGCCCACTTCGCCTTTTTGTCCTTTTGCAAATTTTTCCCGCGGCGTAAATGTGATTGAATCGGACGGGGCAACATTGACGAAGAACTGGTTATAGTCAAACTTGATGTTCTGGCCGCGGAACTGGTAGTTGGAAGCCACCATTTGACCATTCAATGTGAAGTTTCGGTTTTTGCCGATCACCAATTTCTTGTCCGAAGGAGTCGCATGGATTTTCAGGGAATCGCTCACAACGAAACTCGACACGCCCAAAACGGTCAGTAATGTATCTGGCAAATAAATGGTTGCATTTGCAACTTCCTCATTCGCTGTGTATTGCGATACTACCTGGAAGTTGTCGTAATCCGCTTTATCAATATTCGCCAGCACAAAAAGTGCGCCTTTTTTGCTCAGGGCAAATTCGTCTGTTGTTTTATTATAAATGAAATAATTTTCCAAAGTCAGCCGCTGCAATGCATTGCGGATGATCGTCGGATTCTGCTTGAAATGTTTAGCCAGTTCCTCGGCCAGAAATGCGGTCTTTTTGGTCGCCTGGGCGTAACTGGCCGCCATATTCAGAGGCTGCGTACCATATTCTTTTGCAATGTCCCGGAAGCGTTCTTTTTTGAAAAAATCCTGGGATTCCAGCCTTACAGGTACTACCTGCTTGCCATCAATCCGGAGAAACTCTACTTTTTCATTTGGAAACCGCCACCGCATCGCCTGCGACCAAATGTTCATTTTGTGGTAAGAATCCTGGTAGGGGAGAGGCGCATAATCGGTTTTCTCCACGCGGCCCAATTTCACCAAACCTTCGTCGTCATTATACTTGAATGTTACTCCCGGATGGTACAGAGAGTCGCTGCCGAGCGGCATGGAATAGGATGCGAAATCGGCCGAGATAACAGAATCTTTCAGGACGAATTTCTTACTTAATGCCTTGAATGCCAGCTTATCTTTATACTTCACCTTAATTGTCGAAGGCTGGTCACTGAGCGACGAACTATACATTTGCGTCCCGATCAATGCAAAGCCGCCTTTGTAGTCAATGTTCTTCCTGGATTCTTTCAACCGCGCATCGATGCCATTTGAAACAAACCTTGGATAAGACGCTTGCTGACCTTTTGCACGCTTGGCTCCGCGGTATTCCAATCTTCCTTTGATGGGCGCGGCCAGTTGTTGATCGTCGTGAAGCGTGACATTCTCGGCAACGATTTTGGGTTGGGAAATATTAAATGAATAATTGTCCAGGTCAGCCGAGATAGAAGAATCTCCGGCCGCCTGCCAGTTGAATTTTCCATTTTTACCAACAAAAATCCCGCTTTGCAGCGCAACACTTCCGTTTGCCGGACCAAAAACCACGGAGTCGCTGGCCGTCACCATTGCGAAAGTAGCATTCTGCAAATCCAGCAAAGCGCCGGCAATAACCGGCAGCGGATTCGATTTTGGAGCGATCACATAATTGGAATCTACCGGCGTATCCCATCCATCATTCGCCGCCGCAACTACCGGATCAGCATTTACGCGCTCAATGTTGGTGGTATCAAAACGGTATTTATAACTTCCGCCGAGCAGATAAAGTGAGTTGTAATTAGCCGCGTAAAGCTTTTTGGTTTCATTCAATGTGCGGATGGTTTCAAAAACTTTTTGCAAAATTTTCCCATCATATTTCTCGCCCGAACTTGCAGCCAGACTTAGAAAACCATCCAGATTTTCAGGGGAGTTTTTGGCGTAAAAATGCGCATTGCGGCTGATGAGGTATAATACCGGTCCGGCTTTCTGGCCTTTCGCCACCTGCGTTTTAACGATTGCCGTAAATTTCATCTGCTGCGCAGTATTGAAACCGGTCATCCAGACGCTGTCCAGCTGCGCCGCGGTCCGCATATATTGGGCATTGCGGCTACCATCCATCACCTTTTTAAACTGCGACATAAATTGCGTCGGCTCGTCGGCAAGTTTGATGTTTTGCGCTGAAATGTGCTTTCCAGCGACGGTAAGGCAAAAAAGGAGTATCGTAAAGCGGATTATTTTCATATTGTTCTATTTCTCAAATACAACGCAAGCCCACTGATTTCGCGTGTTTGATCTCAATTTCTTCAAGCCATTTTGTGATGCACAGGCCTCAATATCAGCCTGGTCGGTTTCGTAAAATCCGCTGGTTACCAGCCAGCCGCCGGGTTTCAGATGCTGCACGTATTTGGGTATCTCGGCCAAAAGAATGTTCCGGTTAATGTTGGCCAGCACCCCTCCGAAAATTTTATCCTGACCCACTTTGTCAATTGTCCCCTGAAAAACTTCCGTTTCCGCCGTCAGCTCATTCATTTCAAAATTCTCGACTGTATTTTCGACCGCCCACTCGTCAATGTCAAAACCTTCCAGACTTGTTGCGCCCAATTTGGCGGCCAGAATCGCCAGGATACCAGTCCCGCAACCCACATCCATCACAGATATACCTACGTGCGGCAGGCTTAGTTGCTCGTTCATGACTAGCCACGTAGTTTCGTGGTGCCCCGTGCCAAACGACATTTTGGGTTGAATCAACAGATCATAAGTAAAAGAAGGGTCGGGTGCATGAAAAGTTGCTCTCACCCGGATTTGATTGCCGACTTCGATCGGCTCGTAGCTTTTTTCCCACTCCTCGTTCCAATTTCTTCTTTCTAACGATTTCCAGGTAAGTGCTATTGTCGTTAATTCCAGGTATTTGGCTGTCAGTTCATCGAGTTTTTCCTGATCAAAATCCTCCTCTTGAATGTACGCCAGCAACCCTTCATCCGTCTCCACAAAAGACTCATACCCCAGCTCCCCCAACTCTGCCATGATAATTTCTGAAAAATCGGGTTCTACTGTTATGTTTAGTTCGATGTAGTTCATTGTTGTTATTCTGATTGGTAATGTTATTTGGGATAATGACCATTTAGCATTTCGAAAATTTTTTTCGCTGCTTCGTTAAATGTAGTATAACAATATTTATAGCTAGGACTAAACGCATCATCGACGGAATTTTTTAACTCATCCACTCCAAAGCCTGTAGACTTTGTATAGTCAATAACTAAATGATAATTCTCTAACCGAATATCCATAGATAGCGCTCCTGAAGGAAAGGTGTCTGTCTTTACCGATGAACCGGGAAACTTATGCCGAATTTCGTCACCAAAGTTTTTAAATTCTTTATTTAGGGATATCATTGTCATATGCAGAATGAATTTACAATCCAGTTAGAGCATTTGTTTCTTCTCACGGGCAAAAAAATTAATCCCGTTATTTTAAAATTTGATTTTAAAATAACGGGATTAATTCGGGATAAAATACCCTTATGGCTTCCGCCGCTTCGCGGCGAGATCATGTGCAGTATCATAATATGACCGCAAATTGGTCCAGTCGAAGACGTCTGAAATGTTTTCGACGCGGTTGCGCTGCATGATGCGGTCGCGGCGCTGCATGCGGACGAATTTGAAAAGGATATCGGCAAGCTGGTCGGCGGCTTGGGAGAATGTTTGGGATTTTCGGTTGATGACGTAAATGCCGCGGTTTTCGTAATCACGCATGATTTGCATAATGTAATCTCCGAAACCTGATAAATCGCTGGTGACAGTCGGTACGCCACGCACGACGCATTCCAGCGGCGTGTAGCCCCAGGGTTCGTAGTAACTTGGGAAAACGCCCAGGTGGCATCCTCGTACAAATTGCCCGTAATCCAACCCAAAAAGAGGGTTTGTTGAGGAAATAAAATCGGGGTGGTAAACGATTTTTACGCGGTCACGCTCATTATTGATGAGGTTGGCGCGCTTGCAAAAATCGGTAATACCGTCTTCTTCCTTCAAATCGTGGGTTACAAATGCGGGCGTTTTGTCCGTTTTCCAGCTCTGGATAGTACGGCGCAATCTGAGCCGCCAGTATTCATCCACAAAATTGTTCAGGTCCGGCATTTTATGATCGGTGCCCGAAGCCGCTGCCAAAAACAGCTTTTCCCCCACTTCCTTTTCAATCGCGCGGCAAGTTTCCTGCAACTCATTCAAAACTGCCCTGGACTGCAGCACATCCGGATTTACAGAATAATAAGGTTGTTTCGTGACGATAAACATGACCACCGTCATATCCATATTGGCCTGCACCATTTTCCAGTTCAGCCGCGCAAGTGCCTCTAATGTAAGGTCGTAGCCTTTATTACTGTACTCGTAGCGCCCCGAAGTGAAGAAGTAAAGTGTTTTGTCAAGATCAAAAGAATAGCTGGGAAAGAAGTGGCCCAGCACAAATTCGTGAATACGTTCCTTATGTTTTAAATGCAGGTTTTGGAATTCGTGAACTGCCTGAAAACGAACCACATTCAATCCGTTTGGTGTCACCAGGTCGGGCATGCGGCCGAGGAAAACTTCACATTCCCGGGCAGTGACATCACTTACCGTCGTCAAAACGTGGGCGCTCAGCGCGGCCTGCCTTTCTACCGAACATTGCGCCAGGATACCGTAATTTTTGGCTTCCTGCTCCCAGTCGAAAAATGGGAGCTTATTATAAAATCCTGAGACATTCTGTGCAAGATACCGGCCCAGCATAGTCGCGTGGGTGGTAAATGTCATCGCGACTTTTACATTGTCCCTTTTGAGCTCGGGAAGACCGCTGCTCGCCATCCACTCGTGGAATTGGGCGGAGATATCTTCTCGTTTGGCATTCTCCTCGGCATATTCTTTCAGGAATATCCGCACCATTTCTCCAAAGCAAAGTGTCTGATTTACAAGTGGCTCTACATTAATAGTCGGGATTCTGCTCTTTTCCCAAAGGTTAAATTTGATCGTATCCTGCTGATGGGCGATGCTGGCGAGGTCAAAGAGAATAACGCGGGGCTTGCCGGTTACGAGCCAGTAGCCATAGTAAACATTGTAGCCCATATCCCGCATTCTCTTCACGATCCTGCCGGCGGGAGAATCTTCAAGATCCGTGATCAATTCAAACTCAGACGACGCTTTTTTCTCGAAATAGGGGCCTAATAAAAAGTAGTTTTCATCCCACTTTTCAACCATGGCAGGAACCTTGGTTCTGATGACAGTGTATATTCCTCCAACTTGATTACAAACCTCCCATGCAATTTCAAACAGGACGTTTTTCTTAGTGGTTTTAACAAAAGGTTCCAAAATGGGATGTATGTTTAAGCGTTACTGGCGGGATTTATTAAGATTGTTTATTTCTGATAAATCACAAAAATCCTTGTAATTACACAATAAATATGCAGAAAAATAATTCACAATAACAATAGTCTTTCATCTGCTCCGGCCCGATCCGGGATGATAGAAAACTGCTTTTCTGGCTCAAAATATAATAAAGTCAAGATTTGTCCAGAATGTCGGCAGATCGTAAGTACCGCGGGATCAGACCTCGTTTACATGAATTTAAGTCGGTTCTCGGCTAACTTTGTTTCAAATTACGTTACTTTGATTGGATTAACATTTTGCATTGGTTAGATAGTGAAAAAATTTAAAATAGTTGCGCTTTCCTTTATTATCGTTACGTTTTTACTGGAAAGTTGCATTGCTCAAACTGCCGAAACCGAAGTAATACTACCCCCAAAAAGAGAGTTTAGGGCTGTTTGGATCGCAACTGTTGATAATATCGACTGGCCTAGCAGCAAAAATCTCATACCAGAAGAACAGCAGGAAGAGTTTTCAAATCTGCTCGATTTCCATAAAAGAGTCGGGATGAATGCCGTGTTCGTGCAAGTTCGCGCGGCAGGCGATGCATTTTATGCCAAAAGCCCGGAACCGTGGTCGGAGTGGCTTACCGGTAAGCAAGGCCGCCGCCCCGAGCCGATGTGGGACCCGCTCGACTTTATGATTGTCGAAGCGCACAAGCGCGGCCTCGAATTCCACGCCTGGCTCAACCTCAACCGGCTTGTTCACAAATCTTCTACCAGCGTATCTTCCGAAAATATAAGTCGCACCCATCCCGAATGGATCCTCAGCTACGACGGCTACAAGCTTTTTGATTTTGGTTTGCCCGAAGTCCGGCAGTTTATTACAGATATGACGGTTAATGTTGCCCGCAACTACGACGTAGACGGCATTCACTTTGACGATTATTTCTATCCTTACGCATCTCCGGGCCAGGTAATCCAGGACGATGCAACATTTAAAAAATACCCCGACGGGTTTACCAATAAAGCAGACTGGCGCCGGCATAATGTGGATCTTTTGGTAAAACAAATCCATGATGGTCTGGCGGCAGTAAAACCGAGGCTTAAATTCGGCATCAGTCCTTTTGGTGTCTGGCGAAATAAAGACCGTGATGCCGAGGGATCAAAAACGTACGGCGCGCTTGCTTCTTATGACGACCTTTTCGCGGACAGCCGGAAGTGGGTGAGAGAAGGCTGGGTCGATTACATTGCGCCGCAAGTGTATTTTTCCTCCGGGTTTTCAAGGGTACCTTATAAAAACTTGGTCGATTGGTGGACAGAAAATGCTTTTGACCGGCATTTATATATAGGAATGGGCGCCTACCGGGTAGGCTATAAAGACAGGGACACACATTGGTCCAACCCAACGGAGATACCCAACCAAATCCGGTATTTCCGGCAAAATGAGACAGACGGGGCGATATTTTTCAGCTCACGCTCTTTGAAAGGAAACAGTTTGGGATTTGTTGATTCGCTTCGCAGAGACTTGTTCCGGTATCCGGCCCTGATTCCGACAATGCCCTGGAAAGACCACATTCCTCCGCTGGCACCTAAAAGTCTGAAAGCGACATTGTTGTCAAAAGGTTTGGAACTAAGCTGGGTACAGCCTGACGCCGCTGCGGACGGGGATAATGCCTGGTACTACATTATTTACCGGTTTTCGGCTGATGAAAAAGCCACTGCGCACGATCCCCGCAGGATTCTGGGAATGTGTTATGAAGGCGAAAAATTTATCGATTCGAGTGCGGAAGCCGGCAAAAGATATGTTTACTACGTGACGGCCGTCGATAGGCTGCATAATGAAGGCAGGCCAATCGGGCCTTTGCGCCTGGAAGTCTTTGATCAGAAGTTAGTCAGATTTTAGGATGAGCAATTCCATACAATA
The DNA here is from genome assembly GCF_005860805.1 of Dyadobacter luticola. GTDB lineage: Bacteria > Bacteroidota > Bacteroidia > Cytophagales > Spirosomataceae > Dyadobacter > Dyadobacter luticola. The sequence continues at coordinate 58,064 of NZ_VCEJ01000008.1, forward strand.
CCAATATAAACCGGAATATTTAACCACTTCGGTACCTACCAAATATAACTCCGAAAATCTTCGTACTGAGGAAATGGTGCTCAATATGGGCCCGCAACATCCTTCTACTCACGGAGTTCTGCGATTGGAGGTTGTTACAGACGGGGAAGTAGTGGTGGATGTCGTCCCGCACTTAGGATACCTGCACAGATGTTTCGAAAAGCACGCCGAGTCGCTTCCTTTCAATCAGATCATTCCTTATGTAGATCGTATGGATTACGTCGCGGCGATGAATTCGGAGCATGCGTATGTGATGGGGGTTGAAAGGATGCTGGGTATTGAAAATGACATTCCAAAAAGAATCGAATATATCCGGGTAGTGGTCGCTGAGCTCAACCGGCTGGCCTCTCACTTTGTGGCGCTGGGCACTTATGCGATGGATATCGGCGCCTACACGCCATTTTTATGGATGATGCGTGATCGGGAGCAAATCCTGCGCTTGCTGGAATGGACTTGCGGCGCGAGAATGCTCTATAACTACATCTGGATCGGCGGATTGTTTTATGACCTGCCGGTTGGATTCGAAGAACGGTGCTTGGAATTTATTAATTATCTGAAACCGAAGCTGGTAGAGTTGCAACAGCTGGTGGTTGACAATAAGATCTTCATCCAGCGTACGGCCAATGTTGGTGTACTTCCACTGCCGGTGGCGATCAACTATGGCTGCACAGGGCCAATGTTGCGCGGTTCGGGGTTAATGTATGATTTGAGAAAAGTTGACGGGTATTCCGCCTATCCCGAGCTGGATTTTGAGGTTCCTGTGGGTGAGGGTAAAATGGGTACGGTGGGTGATTGCTGGGACCGGACCTGGGTGCGCGTGGTAGAATGCTGGGAATCTGTGAAGTTGATCGAGCAGAGCCTTGTCCAGCTGACAAGTAACTACAAAAGAACCCGTGACTTTGACCCTCAGGCAATTGTGCCCAAAAAAATCCGCCCGAAAGCCATGGACTTTTATGTCCGGGGCGAAAGCCCAAAAGGAGAACTAGGCTTCTATTTCCGTACCGACGGCCGCTCCGACATTCCCGTAAGATGCAAAGCCCGCGCCTGTTCTTTTAACAATCTTTCCGTGATAGGTGAAATGTCGAAAGGGTCCTTGCTCGCTGATTTAGTGGCTATTATCGGGTCGATCGACGTGGTGATGGGCGAGGTAGACCGGTAGGAGACAAAAAAAGAGCTGCTTTTCAGCAGCTCTCTCAATACGCTTTATTTTAAAAAACTCTTACGCCCTCAGCGACACCAACCAAATCATGCTTCGCTAAAAACTCGGCAATCTGGATAGCATTGGTTGCAGCACCTTTTCTCAAATTATCTGCTACAATCCACAGGTTCAATGTTTTAGGCTGCGACTCATCGCGGCGGATGCGTCCTACAAATGTTTCGTCTTTTCCATGCGCGGTCAAAGGCATCGGGTAAAGCGCATTTTTAGGATCATCCTGCAAAACCACACCTTCCGACTCACTCAGGATCTGACGAACTTCGTCCAAATCGAATTCATTTTCGAATTCAATGTTAACCGCCTCTGAGTGACCACCAATCGTTGGGATACGAACAGTTGTAGCAGTTACTGCAATACTGTCATCACCCAAAATTTTCTTGGTTTCGTTCGTCATCTTCATCTCTTCCTTCGTGTAACCGTTATCAAGGAAAACATCGATATGCGGCAACACATTCAGGTCAATCTGGTGCGGATAAACTTTCCCTTTACTATGGTCACCAGCGCGCTCAGCGAAAAGTTGGTCAACCGCAGCTTTACCGGTACCAGTCACCGACTGATAAGTGGAAACCACCACACGTTTGATCTTATATTTTTGGTGTAAAGGGTTCAAAACCACCACCATTTGAATAGTAGAGCAATTTGGGTTTGCGATGATTTTATCCTCTTTCGTTAATTCAACAGCATTGATTTCAGGTACTACGAGTTTTTTCGTAGGATCCATTCTCCAAGCCGAGGAGTTATCAATCACCGTAATTCCAGCTTCTGCAAACTTCGGTGCAAGTGCAAGAGAAGTACCGCCGCCTGCTGAAAAAATAGCAATTTCAGGCTTGGCTGCAATCGCTTCCTCAAAGCCGATCACCTTTATCTGTTTACCCTTGAATGTAACTTCCTTACCAACAGATCTTTCTGATGCGACGGCCAATAATTCCGTCACCGGGAAATTACGCTCTTCGAGCACTTTGAGGATTTCGCCGCCCACCAAACCGGTAGCGCCTACTACTGCGATTTTCATTCTTGCATTAGGATTAAAAATGAATAAAAAATTAACACCGTGCCGAGATGGCAAAAGTGCCGCAAATTTACAAGGAAATTTAGAATCGATAAATATATTCCGGTGTAATACACATATTTAAGGCAACATCAAATTCTCTTAGGTCATCAATTTCATCAACAGGCTCGAAAAAAGAAAGACCGACTTTAAGCACATCGGAAGGACATTGTTCCAGAAAACGATCATAATAACCGCCGCCATAACCTACCCGAAATCCTTTTTTATCGAAAGCCAGCAGCGGGATAAACACGATTTCGATATCCTCAATGTGCACTCTTTCAGACGTTTCCGGATCTGGCTCAGGGATCTGCCAGGCATTTGGGTACAGTTTGGTTTGAGGGGTTATTCTGAAATGTTGCAAGTCTTTTGTCCCCGGCACAATATACGGCGCGACAACATCGGTATCGGGCAAATTTTCCCAGACCCAGTGAATCATTTTCCAGGTATCTACTTCATTTTTAGCAGGATGGGGAAGGTAAAAGTGAATGACATTCGGTTCTGTTTTACGTAAAATACTTTTTACTACATTAAAAATCTCCTCATTCGCGACCTGGATGTCTTGTGCGTTCATTGTCAGCCGTTTCTCCAAAAACTGCTGCCTTAAAGGGGCTTTTGTTATCATTTCATTTTATCGTTGAAAGGGCAATATCAGAAAATAAACGCAATGCAAGAGGTCTTCAACATTAAACCCAACTTATTACACCTATTTTTCAGCTTTTAGCCGATTGTTTGTACTTTCACGGTCTGATTTCAAAATCTTTAACTACTGTATAGAATTAGAAATATGAGCAAAATTAAAGTTGACAATCCCGTTGTAGAACTGGATGGCGATGAAATGACCCGGATCATCTGGAAGTTTATCAAGGAAAAACTGATCCTGCCGTACCTGGACGTAGATATTAAATATTACGATTTGGGTGTGGAATACCGTGATGAGACAAATGACCAGGTGACCATTGATGCGGCGAATGCTATCAGGGAATACGGGGTTGGTATCAAATGTGCTACCATCACGCCTGACGAAGACCGCGTTAAAGAATTCAATCTGAAACAAATGTGGAAATCGCCAAACGGAACAATCCGTAACATCCTGGATGGTACCGTTTTCCGTGAGCCAATCGTAATGCAGAATGTACCTCGCCTGGTTACAAACTGGACTGCCCCTATCATTGTAGGCCGTCACGCATTCGGCGATCAGTACCGCGCAACGGATTTTGTGGTACCTGGTAAAGGAAAGTTGACCATTAAATTTGAAGGTGAGGACGGACAAGTGATTGAGCACGAGGTATATCAATATAAAGGTGCCGGTGTGGCGATGGCTATGTACAACATTGACGAGTCAATCCGTGGTTTTGCCCGCGCTTGTTTCAATGTGGCTTTGGATAAAGGATGGCCTTTGTATTTGTCAACAAAAAATACGATCCTGAAAAAATACGACGGACGTTTCAAGGATATTTTCCAGGAGATTTACGATACCGAATACGCAGGAAAAGTGCATTATGAGCACCGTCTGATCGATGATATGGTAGCTTCTGCATTGAAATGGGAAGGTAACTTTGTTTGGGCTTGTAAAAACTATGATGGTGACGTTCAGTCAGATACAGTTGCACAAGGTTTCGGTTCGCTGGGTTTGATGACTTCTGTTCTGGTTACACCTGACGGCAAAACCATGGAAGCTGAGGCAGCGCACGGAACGGTAACCCGTCACTATCGTGAGCACCAAAAAGGTAAGCCAACTTCCACCAACCCAATCGCTTCGATCTTTGCCTGGACACGTGGTCTGGCATTCCGTGGTAAACTCGACGGCAACCAGCCCCTGATCGATTTCTCAAATGCTTTGGAAAAAGTATGTATTGAAACCGTAGAAAGCGGCAAAATGACCAAGGATTTGGCTATCGGTATCTACGGAAACGACGTGAAACACGGCGAACATTTCCTGTATACCGAAGAATTCCTGGAAGCAATCGACGAAAATTTGAAAGCTGCACTGGCATAATTTGTCAGGCAGAATAAGCGAAGCCGCTAACCTTGGGTTGGCGGCTTTTTTTGTTTGACAACCAATTAATGATTTGAAATAAAATCTTCCGGAGTCTGAATCAAGATTAGATTTTCAGCGGAGCATGCGGTTTCAAAGTCAGTAGCATCATGTGACGCCAGCATTTTGATGTTGTGCAACTTACAAGTGGCCAGGATCAGTGCATCGTTTGGCAACAGATTATAAGATTCCATCATTCTCAGGTATACTGGAATAACTTCATTTCCATTTTCGAGAACTGTAAAAATGGAAAGAAATGACTGCGGTCTATCGGTAGTCAAAATCTCAGGAATTTGCTGATTTTCTTTAATTGTTCGCGGTGCTTTCTTGCCTTCAATAGCCAGAAGGTGAAATGTGTATTCACTTAGAACCACTGAATTGATCACCAGATCCAGGTTAGGATTATCGAGGAGGTGTAAAAGCAATTCTGTTCTGGAATGCTTCCTGAACTCTACAAGGATGGAGCTGTCAATAAAAACCTTGTGCTTTTCATTGGTCATAGGCGTCAAAATTACCGGAATCAAAAGATGAATTTTTTGATTGACTGAGGTAATGTTGAGCTATTTTGAGACGTGAATGCGGCTTTTGGACTTTTGAATTTGCTAGCGGAATCACGATCACTTCCACCAGATCATCATTAAATGATTCTGGCAAAGAGATTTTGAGTTCCCTATCCTTCGGTCTTTCAATAAGCCTTAGTGCATTCATGATAAAAGTGTATAATCAAATGTAACAAAATTCGGATTATAATCCTTTCCAAGAGCTAAAATCCCGTACCTTTGCGGGCAATTTGTTGATACAGATTGAAGTACCTTCTTTCACTTAATTTTTAACGTTGCAATGTCCGCAGTAGCAGAGCAAACCACACGGTTGGCCGACCGTATCAACGCCCTCGAAGAATCTTCGACGCTGGCGATGACAAAAATGGCGCGTGAACTGGCCGCACAAGGCCATAAAGTGATCAGTCTGAGCGTGGGAGAGCCAGACTTTAAGACGCCCGCACACATTTGCGAGGCTGCAAAAAAAGCCATCGACGACGGCTTTCATGGTTACTCACCAGTTGCCGGATATCCTGATCTGCGAAAGGCTATTGCTGACAAACTGAAACGTGACAATAATATAGATTGGAAACCGGAAAATATCGTGGTTTCAACTGGCGCCAAACATTCACTTGCCAATGTAATCCAGGTTTTAATCAACCCGGGCGACGAGGTGGTCATTTTTGCACCTTACTGGGTAAGTTATTCGGAAATGGTGAAGCTGGCGGAAGGTAAGTCAGTCATCCTGGATGGTGCTTTTGAAAATGACTTCAAAGTAACTGCCGAGCAGCTGGAAGCTGCGATCACGCCGCGTACTAGAATCGTGATGTATGCTTCTCCAAACAATCCGACCGGCGCTGTTTATTCTGAAAAAGAACTGAGAGAAATCGCTGCCGTGCTGGAAAAACATGAGGATGTATATGTACTGGCAGATGAAATTTATGAATATATCAACTTCACGGACGAAGGACATTTCAGCATTGGATCTATCCCTGAGCTGAAAGACCGCGTGATTACTGTAAACGGTGTGGCAAAAGGTTACGCGATGACCGGCTGGCGGATTGGCTTTATCGCCGCTGCAAAATGGATCGCTGAGGGTGTAGAGAAATTGCAGGGACAGGTAACTTCCGGCACCAATTCAATCGCCCAAAAAGCTGCCGTAGCCGCATTCAACGGTCCGATGGAGCCTTCGATCGAAATGACGAAAGCGTATCAACGTCGCCGCGACCTGGTAGTGGGCTTGCTGAAAGACATTCCAGGTTTCAAAGTAAATGTGCCGCAGGGAGCATTCTACGCATTCCCGGATGTGAGCTACTATTTCGGAAAATCGGACGACACCACTACGATCAATAACTCCGACGATTTTTCAAACTGGTTGCTAAATAAATCATTCGTTTCGACCGTAGCAGGTTCAGGTTTTGGAGCGCCAAATTGTATCCGTATCTCCACTGCCGCTGCCGACGAGGCTTTGGTTGAAGCGGTGGGACGCATCAAAAGTGCCGTCGCCACTTTGAAATAAAGCCTAATTGAACTCTAAAAAGCCTCACGGGTGTTACCTGTGAGGCTTTTGTATTACTTAGCTTCCAATGAGCAAATATTATTTTTTAAAAATTAAGGAAATTGAAAGGGAAACCGAAGAGGCTTCCACCATACATTTCTGGCACCCAATTAATGAAGTGGTTCCGTACCGGCCGGGCCAGTTTCTGACATTATTATTGCCGCAGGAAGACAAAAAAGTACGGAGATCTTACTCCATGTCGAGTTCGCCTTACACCGATGTTTCCCTCGCGATCACAATCAAAAGGGTCCCGGGAGGCTTTGCATCCAATTTATTGCTTGATACAATTAAGGAAGGCGATGTGCTGGAAGTGATGGAGCCCATGGGTTCATTTTTTCCAAAACAGTCGGATGACCAGGTGCGGCAGGTGGTTTTTATCGGAGCCGGAAGTGGGATCACACCTTTGTTTTCGATTTTAAAATCCATTTTAATGGTCGAAGGTGAAAGTGAGGTATTTCTGATTTATGGCAGCCGGAACGAAGAGAGCATTATTTTCAAGAATAAAATTGAAATGTTGCAGGCAAAATATGGCGAGCGTTTCAAGGTAGTACATACATTAAGCCAGCCTGCGGAAGCGTGGGAGGAAGAGACCGGCCGTTTGAACAAATCCCACATTTTAAAAATCATTGAAAAACTTCCAACATTAAAAACTGCTGAGGCTGAATTTTACATGTGCGGCCCGGAAGATATGATGGAAGAAGCGCACAGAGCTTTGGCGATTCTCGCTGTCCCAGATAATAAAATCCGTAAAGAAAGCTTTCTGACTGCCGTCGCTGCCCAGCCGGGCGAAGTGGTGGTAGAAGAGGAAAATGCCTTGAAAGCCAGGGAAATCACATTATTTTATGAAGGAACAGAATATAAGCTTGCCGTAAAACCGCACGAAACGGTGCTGGAAGCAGCATTAAATCATGACATTGACCTGCCATATTCTTGTCAGGCTGGTATGTGCACCGCTTGTCTTGGCAGGTGTACTTCCGGAAAGGTCCAGATGGATGAGGAAGATGCACTTTCGCAAGCCGAGATCGACGAAGGTTTTATCCTGACCTGCGTTACGCATCCGATGACCGACGATGTGATTATCGAAGTGGAATAAAGTCTTAGCGAGGTTATAAGAGCAAAATGAGCGATGGATTCCATCGCTCATTTTATTTATAAAGCTATTTTTTGGCTGGCGGCAGCGGAGGTTTCGGTGCTTTCGCCGGCTTGGCAGGGTTAGCAGCTTTTACCCGTGCCGGTGGTGGGGGAGGCGGTACCCGGTTGACATTGACATTTTTATTCATTACCCGGGCAAGACGCGCAGTTCTGGGATGTTCCGCCCGCTCAAAACTCAGCGTTTCTACGCCGATCTTCCCATTAATCTCTTCAATTTTCTCATTGATTTCCTGAATTTCACCGTCCATTTTTCGGATCGGCTCTTCTGCTTTGAGTGCCTCCTTTCTGGTTGCCGAAATCTGACTATTTAACTGTGAAATGGTTTGCTCCTGCACTTTGATCTGCTGCTCAAATTCTGCCAGCTGGTTATCCAGGTCCGTTTCATTCTTTTTGTTCTGTCCCGATCTCGACTGCTCCAACAATGTTGAGCGCTTTTCCATCAGGTCCTCACGCATTTCCAAAGCACTTTCTTTTTTAAATTCAATCTTTTCCAGTTCACGCTGAAACCGCTCTACTTCAAAGCGTTGCTTTTCCATTTCAAGATTAATTTCCTCCATCCGATGGTTCAGCGGCTCCATTTCAACTTGCAATGCAGCCATACGCTTCTGCGCCTCCGCCATTTTTTTCTGAATAGAATCGTTCATGAAGTTGCCCGCAAATTGAATGTCAGCCAATGCTTCAAAATCGATTTCAGGCACTTCCATAGCTTCAATGTCCGGTGCTACTTCTGCCAGCTCAGGTACCTCCATGTCAATTTCCAGCAGCTTATCCGGATCGTCATGTTTGATTTTGACTGTCTTATGAACCGGTTTTTTGCTTTTTGTTTTATCAACCTTTTGAGCCACAGCGTAAACCGAAACACCGATTACCAGGCTCAGAGCAAGCATCATCATCGGCAGATTACCGAATGTTCTGGCCGATTTCGGGGAAAGTCCGAGTACTCTTTGCACGCGGCGAAGTAGAAGGGGTTTTTTCGAAGCGAAAGCCATCGCCATTCTCGGCGCAGTTTGCCACTCGGCTACTTTTACCAGTGCATGCGCCAGCGACATTTTATCTCCGCAGACAGTCAGCGCAATGTCGTCGCAGCAATGTTCACGCTCGGCACGGACGCGGTCCGAGAGCCACCAGATAGCGGGGTGGAAAAAGAAAACCACTTCCATAAATGATTGCAACATATTCACCAGGTAATCATTACGCCGAATGTGGGCCAGCTCGTGCGCCAAAATTGCTTCAACCTGCGCAGTAGAAAAACCGGAAAGTAAACCAATCGGGATTAAAACCACCGGGCTGAATGCACCTATCACCATAGGAGTCAGGATTTTAGCAGATTCTTTAAACTCGATGGATTTGGAAATGTTCATTTTGGCGATGATTACTCCAAACCTAGCGCGCCACTCCCGGTCCATGACGATTTTAGCATTGAGACGAAGTCTTTCCGTAAAAATCCAGCCGCCCAAAAATCTCAATAGAAGAAACCCGGCGCCGATCAGCCAGCAAACTACCAGCTCATGCAAATGTGCCGAAAGCCAGAATTGAATTTTAAGTGTCATTGGAAGCGGATTTTTGACAACATTCAAAATCGGCGTCACAGCTTGCAGAGATACATTTTTCAGCGATTTGCCTGCATTACCCACAGCTGGGGTTGCTTTAAATTGATAGTAAATAAATGTGGCCGCGGAAGTGAGGGCTTGTAAACTAAGGAATCCGATACCCGTGGCATATCGGATGTTCGAGGCGCTTTTTCTCAAGAGATAAAAGACTGCCGCCGCAAGCAGACACAAAACAGTCGTCTGCCAGAGTGAGTGGACCAAAGTCCAGCCGAAAGCAGTAATGGTGGAATCGGAAAGAAGGTTAGAAATGAGTTTCATGGCTATAGATTATTTTCAAGGTTGTTCAATAACTGCCGAATTTCATCCAGTTCTTCCTTGGATGTTGTGTGGTTGCCCAAAGCCTGCATCACCATTTGAGCCGCCGATCCTTGAAAAACAGTATCAACCATTTTGCCTAGCAAATTTTGCTGCGTCTCTTCTTTACCCAGCAGCGCGACGTAAATGTGCGAGCGGCCGTTTTCGGTGCGGTAGAGCAAACCTTTGTCGTGCATGATTTGCATCAGCTTCAAAGTCGTCGTGTAGCCGACGTCTTTTGTAGCTGCGAGGAAGTCGTGAACCGCTCTGACAGTGCTGGGCCCAGCTTGCCATAAGTAATTTAGAATTTCCAGTTCGGAGTCGGTAGGTTTAATGTACATAGCTCAAATATTTGCATACGATAATCTTCGTATCAAATGTCTACGAAAAAAATCGTAGAAGCAAGACCTATCTACGATTTTTTTCGTATTAAACTCTTAAAATTTGTTAAATGACTGATTGTGAATATTCTTAAATGAAAAAATCCGGAAAGTAGCTCCCGGATTTTTTCATTTAAGAATTCTATTAATGTTCTGTTAAACGTAAGTGTTCAACATTACTGGCATTACTAACATGAGGATATCTTCATTCTCGGCCTGATCAACTGGAATGATTAATCCTGCACGGTTTGGAGCAGATAATTCAAATGTGATGGTTTTGCTGGAAAGATTTCCTAAAACTTCGATCAGGAATTTTGCGTTAAAGCCAATCTCCATATCATCACCATTGTACTCGCACATCAGCTTTTCATTTGCTTCATTTGAGTAATCCAAATCTTCCGCAGAGATCACCAGATCATTCAGAGACATTTTCAAACGTACCTGATGTGTTGTTCTGTTTGAATAAATAGAAATACGACGCAGCGAGCTGAGAATTTCCAATCTGCTGATCGTCAATGTATTTTGATTGTTCGTCGGGATCGCATTTTCATAATCCGGGAAACGCTCGTCGATCAGGCGGCAGATCATTTTAATGTTTCCAAAACTGAAAAATGCATTGGAAGAAGTGAATTCCGCTTTTACCGGAACGTCATCAGATGGAAGACAGGATTTCAGCAAATTCAATGCTTTCCGCTGGATGATCATGGACGTATCTACGTCAGACTTGATATCCGTGCGGCGGTAGCGAACTAATCTATGTCCGTCAGTGGCTACAAATGTGGCGTTTTCAGTACCCATCTGAACGAAAACCCCCGTCATCGCAGGGCGAAGATCGTCGGTACTTGTTGCAAATAAGGTGTTGGCAATTGCCGCGCCTAATGCAGAGGATGAAAAATCAACAGATTGTCCGCGGTTAACTGCCGGCGTTTTTGGAAAATCAATCGGGTTTTCACCAGACAATTTATAGCGACCATTATCTGAGATGATCTCGGTTCCGAAAGTCTCGCTGTTTACCTGCAAAGTGATTGGCTGCTCGGGAAGTCCACGCAATGTATCCAGTAATAATTTGGCTGGAATCGCGATTGCACCTTTTTCAGAAGACTCCACTTCGATCTCCGTGATCATCACAGTTTGAAGATCGGAAGCGGTGACAGTCAGAGCGTTACCTTCCAGTGTAAGAAGGAAATTCTCTAATATGGGAACAATTGGGTTCGTTGAAACGACACCGTTTATAGCGGAAAGCTGTTTAAGTAGAACTGATGACGAAACGACAAACTTCATAATTCGTGACGTAAGTGTTTAGATGAAAGATTTAGCCTGGGACGGTGCCCAAATTGTTTTGTAGAGAACAAAAGTATGAAAAATTGCCGATGAAGCCGCCTCTGATCAGCCGAATTTTCTGATCCGGAGATAGTAGCGCAGTGCACCGAAAAGTGCGATGAGCGCAACCGGAAGCAGTAAATTGATCGCCTGCCAGAACTTGCGATTTTCCTGAATCTGGATTTTATCCAGTGCCCGTATCTCAACTTGTTTAGCGCGCGCATTGATCAAACCATTGGCGTCGGTCATGAAATCCAGCGCATTCATGACGAAATCCTTGTTTCCAAACGTTTGCCGCGTAACCCGGTCGTAGCCGAGAGGCAGTGGCGCATTCCTCTTATAATCATAATCATTGACGATAATATCTCCGTCGGAGCAAACGATCACTTTTCCGGCATTTCCACTGGCTTTGAATTTCGCAGACCGCGGATCGGCAGGAAGAATGCGGTTTTGAAAAAGAGAATTGAATGTGCCTTCCAGCAACACAGCACCCAATTTCACTCCCGACCGATAGCTTGCAGGATCCGGGTCTTTGCGGGCTTCATTGTACCCCACCAGCGCAGGCGCATTCAGTAGCTGCGTGTAACCCGACGTCATGAGCAGCGGTATTTTTTGAATTTGAGTCGCGCCGCCCACCGTATCTATCGAGCTTAAAAATCTGGTATAGACTGCATTAAGATTACGTGTCACCGGATGCGTACCAAAATTATTCAGCAGCGGAAAAAACCGCCAGGGCACAGGCTTGATTTCAGGATTATCACCCATATTGCCTACATTCAGAAGGATTTGCGCACAGTTAAGGTAGTCTTTCACAACGTTTGTATTCACCCGCACGCCCCACTTGAAAAACAGATCATTTAGATGCAAATCAAGCGGTTGCGCATAACTTCCATCCAGACTTACGCTGTCCACTTTCGCCCCGTCCACAAAAAAAAGCGCCTTCCCTCCGCCCACTACATATTGATCAAGCTTATATTTCTCATCTTCCGAAAACGCGCTATCCGGCTTTAAAACCAACAGTGCGTCCAGCCCATCATAAGATTCCGGATTATTCATATCCAGAAAAACATCATAATTCTGCTGGATTGTAGCAATCAGATCACTCAGCCGCGCAGGCGAAATTTTGGTATGACTTACTACCAGCCCCACTTTCTTCCGCGCCTGACCATCAAGAACCCGGATCGCCGACGCGATTTCAAATTCCACGCCCTCATAGGATTGATTGAGCTGCTCTTCCGGCGTGCTAGCCTTATTTCCTTTCAATAACTGCACAGGCACCGACAATGTATCGTGCTGCACAATCACCCCAGGAAAAATAATCTTTTCGGTGCGCTTACCATCCTCATTTGCAAAAACATTGGTAGGTGTAAGTCCGCGATCGATCAGATTGAGATACTGCTTTTGCCGCTGCTCCTCGCTGGAAGCCTGGGTAGGATCGGAATAATTGACGATCAGGTGACCGTTTGCGTAGGTTTTGAACTCGTCTAGCGTTTCTCTTGTGGCACTTTCAAGTCGCTCGAAGCCGGCAGGAAAGTCGCCGGATAGATATACATTGACGATAATGTCTTTGTCAAAGTTGCTGAGAAGTTGTTTCGTGGCCTCGGTAATGCTGTAACGTTTATCCTCCGTCAAATCCAGCCTGAAAAAGAATGTTGACGCCAACCAATTCACTCCGGCCAGGACACCAATCAGCAGAACAAACCGAAGCATTGTATTTTTCATTAACCTTGACTTTCCGGGTGGATAAAACAAAAAATGGACGAATCTGTATCTCAGCATAAACGTCCATTTTTTTGCAAAAATATAAAAAACCCTCAACCGGGTCGCACATAGTTATTTCAACACGTCTTCGGACTGGGGTAAATTCGGGTTATTGTAAATGTAGACACCATTATAGTCCTGCTTTACCGGCACCTGGGTCGGGAAGTTGCGGTGGAATGGCAGGGCTTTTTCGGTAGAATAATGACATACAAAGGATTTCCTGGTCTGGTCAAGATTGGTGATCATCGAACCACCGTGGGCCAGGGCCGCATGCCAGATCAGTACATCGCCTTTCTTGATAAGCAATGTTTCTTTTGGCAATTTCAAGTCTGCACTGGTTTTGTCCAGGTAATCCGCGAATTCCAGCGGAGTTTTGGTAGAATCTGGTTTGAAAAGGATTCCTGAGCCAAAATTGAACTTCGGCATTTTGTGTGAGCCTATATAATAATACAGCGGGCCGGAATCGATTTTAATGTCTTCCAAAGCGATCCACGCAGCAGCTAAATGGCTGGGAATCTTGGCGGTAACCCAGGGAAAATCCTGGTGCGAAGGCTGCTGGCTGCCATACATAAAAACCAGACTTTGCATTACCACCACTTTCTCATTGAAAATCGCTTCCAGGAAAGATACAATGTAAGGATGCGTCATCAGCTTTTTGCCTGCTACCGATGAGTTGTGAAAATCGTTGATCTTCACATACTTACCCTGTAAAGCATCTTTTGGGAACTCCTTGATATTGCGTTCCTGGTTCGGCTTAAATTCTTCCAGATCGATGCGGACTGACAGATCGTATTTTTCAGGATGACTGACCAATTCCCTGAAATCTCCCCAGAATTTATCGATCATCGCCTCGGGAATAATGTTTTCCAGAACGACGTAACCATTTTGCTGCCAGTTTCTTAGCTTGTCAGCCATGTCGTAAGGCACATCGTAGCGTGGCGGGTGGTTTTTCAGGAAACCGGCAATGTCGGGATTCTCCTGATCGATCCATGGAAGGGTGGATTTGTCAAATTCTTTGAGTGGAAAATACTGATCTTTAATAGTTTCCGCTTTGCGAATGACGCGTCTTAAAAGGCTCATAAGGTGTATAGATATATTAATTAGGTGAGATTACTTTTTGAACTTACAACTCTTTTCGTCCGGCTCAACATAGTATGATTTGTAATTCGTAGCCTTCGGATTCATGCAGCCTTTCAAATTGAGCAGCTCAATATTCCTGAAATCGATCGGGTGACTTTCGGCTTGCAATGCAATGTACCCGCTGCCCAGCGGCGTGTTGTCTTTTTTGATCCACTCTTCTTCGTTGCCTACTTTGCCGTCTTTAAAAGTATGGTTTTTTCCGACATAACCGCCACCGATTCTGGGGTTTGTAAAAACCAGCACAGTGTCTCCTTCGATCAAATGGTACACAATCGAGTCACCGAGCACGATCGCCTCAGCAGTGACCCACTGGTCGCCATTATAAGTTTTGGATTTGGAATCGATGCAATGTGCCTCCGCCAACTTCCCGTCCACGTCCACAATGGTACCCGGTGTGCAAAGGTTTCCGGTATGTCTTTCACCAGCATTCAGGCCGCCCAGATACTGCATTTCCAATGATATCGGAAAATCCTGGTCAATACCCAGACTCGCGGCCGACTGCGAATGTAGCATGATGCCACTATTTCGCACATTCCAAGAAGCCCCGCCCGGCACCTGGTTGCCTGTAAAGCGATATTGGAGACGGATTTTATAATGTGAATACGGCTTATTGTAATACATATGCCCATATTCCGTCGTGAACTTATCGTACTCCTTGTAATTCACGCGGATCATCTTATCCTCGACAATGAAGGTGTTTTTGTAATTATCATTCACCTTATGCCCCGCAATTTTAATATCCCAACCAGTGAGGTCTTTGCCGTTGAAGAGGGATTGCCACTCTTGTTTGCTGGATGGTTTTTGGGCGAATGATGAGATTGAGATAAGGAGAAAGAATAGTAGAGTATTGCGATTGATGGACATATAGATGCTTTGATTTTTTGATGCTACGAATACACGAATGTCCACGAATGCGATTCGTGTGAAATTCGTGTATTCGTAGCATTCAATTAAAGCACCAATCGCCGATATTCTAACCGACCCCGCCCGAAATTGACCAGCAACCCAAGCTTAATTTAAGTTAATCTTACTTAGACGCTCAATTGGAAATAAGTAACAAGAATTTTTACCGTCCCCGCTTCTTAGGCTTCGGAGAAGAACCCGCCGAAGTCGGTTTCCGGCTACGACCACCCGACTTTCTTTCACGTGGTTTCCGGCTGCTCTCACGGGAACTATCCTGACGCGAACTACCACCTCTCGAACCTCCATCACGGAAATTACCACCGCCACTGCGGCTATACCCTGGTGTGGTGCCATCCAGATACAGATCCATACTCCGGCGGGCCAGGTTAGTATCCTTCACTTTCACTTTCACAGCGTCGCCAAAAGCATAGATTTTTTTCGTCCGCTGGCCGATGATCCGGTAATTCTCTTTTTCCAGTTCATAGTAATCGTCGCCCAAATCCGTCATTCGGATCAAACCCTCCGATGCAGTTGCGGTGATCTCAACAAAAATCCCGAACTCGGTGACGCCGGTGATGATACCATCGAAAACCAGCTCTTTATCCATGCCGCTCATGAATTCGACTTGTTTGTATTTGATGGATGCCCTTTCGGCTTCTGCGGCAAGTCGCTCTCTTTCAGATGAATGCTTGCATGCGACTTCGTAGCCTTCCTTATCTACCGAAGCCCCACCGTCGAGGTAATGTTGCAAAAGCCGGTGCGCCATTACATCCGGATATCTGCGGATTGGTGAAGTAAAGTGCGAGTATCTCTTAAATGCCAGACCAAAATGTCCCAAATCCTCGGTGCTATACCTCGCTTTTGCCATCGTGCGCACTGCCAAAGATTCGATCAGGTTCTGCTCCGGCTTGCCTTCCACTTTTGAAAGCATCGCGTTCATGGATTTCGCAATCTTGTTTTCCTCTTCCAGTTCCAGTTTGAGGCCTAGCTTGGCGACGAATGTAGCAAATGTTTTCAGTCGATCCGGGTCGGGGGCTTCGTGGACGCGATATACCATCGTATTTTTCACCTCACCTTTCGAAATAGCATATACGTACTCGGCAACCCGCTTGTTGGCCAGCAGCATAAACTCCTCGATCAGCTTGTTGGAATCATGCCGCTCTTTTTGATAAATGCCCAGCGGCTTACCATTTTCATCCAGCTTGAAACGCACTTCCGGCGTCTCAAAATTGATCGCGCCGTTTTTAAACCGCTCTTTCCGAAAAATTTTGGCCAATGTATTCAGTGTCGTCAGCTCGGCCGGATAATCTCCTTCGCCGGAATCCAGCACAGCCTGCGCCTCCTCATAGCTAAACCGCCGGTCGGAATGTATCACCGTTCTTCCAAACCATTGTTTAATCACCTTTCCCAAAACACTGATCTCAAAAATCGCGGAGAATGCCAGCCGATCTTCATTTGGACGCAGTGAACAAAGATTGTTAGATAACTTTTCGGGTAACATGGGTACCGTCCTGTCAACCAGATAAACCGACGTAGCCCGCCGATAAGCCTCTTTTTCCAGCTCCGTACCAGGCAAAATATAATGTGAAACGTCCGCAATGTGCACGCCCACTTCCACAATCCCATCTTCCAGATACCTCACCGACAATGCATCGTCAAAATCCTTCGCATCGACCGGATCAATCGTGAATGTCAGCACGTCCCGCAGGTCTTTCCGTCCTACAAGATCCTTTTTGGAAATTTTATCAGGAATCTTTTTTGCCTCTGCTTCCACGGTTTCGGGAAACTGGTACGGTAGGCCAAATTCGGCCAAAATCGCATGCATTTCCACATCATTGTTCCCGGCTTTGCCCAGTACACTGATGATTTTCCCCTCCGCCTGGCTTCGTCTGGTTGGCCACTCGGTTACGGTCACGATTACCTTATCACCATCTTCGGCGTCACCAGTTTCGTCAATTTCCAGGAAAATAGGGTCAAACAACTTTTTATTATCCGGCTGAACAACCGCATAGCGCGGGTTGATTTCAATGATCCCGACGATCTCTTTATTCGTACGTTCCACGATTTCAGTGACGCGCCCTTCCATCCGGTTTTTACCGGCATCATTTCGCCCGTTCCGCGACCCACGATGGTTCTTGGTCAAAGGCTGTACATTGACGATATCACCGTCCCAGGCACCATTAAGTAGCTCAGCTTCAATATAAATGTCCTGGTCCATGCCATCGATTACCGCAAAACCGAATGATTTATTCACGCGGTCAATGCGGCCGGAAAGACCTTTGTTGACAGGCTTATTCTGAGCCGCCGTGTAGGAACCGTTATTATAAACCAGCCGACCAGCTTCTTCCAGCTCGTGCAGGATTTCATTAAAAAGTTGACGCACCTTTTTGTCCTGCACGCCAAAATGATCGTGCACATCAAAAGTGCGGAAGGAATGTTCAGCATTTAAATCAAAAAAAGCCGCAATGTCAGCTTTCAGATTGTCGATATAAGAAACAATGTGATGCGGAGACCGCTCAGATCCATTTTCTTGTGTTGAGTTCTTTTTTATTTTCTTGTCTTTCATTTATTCTAAAAAATCTTCGGGCAGCCGCAATAAATGCTAGCTTTCAACCCTTGTAATATTCTCTGCGGAGACTTGCTTAAAGCATTGTAACCGAAGGTATAACTGTGCCAAAACCACGACGTCTTCCCTGCAATATCGCGAAATTTTGGCCAGATCATTTTCTTCGTAATAAACCTTCGTCACCTGGTCGCCGCTCATTTCATTTTTACTTCCCGGCACATTCAGCACCGCGGCCAGCAAATCCAGCGACGTGTAACTCTTATAATCGCCAAATTTCCAGAGGTCCATCGTGTCCTGGTGGAGAAGTTCCCAGGGTTTTTTGCCGGTAATTTGTAATGCTTTCGGGATTTCAATGCAGTGGATCAGCATCCGGCGGCAGAGGAAAGGGAAGTCAAATTCCTTACCATTATGGGCGCAAAGTACCAGCTGATCGGCGGGATATTTTTCTATTAAGGCTTTGAATTTCAAAAGCAGCTGCGCCTCGTCGTCGCCCTGCAAACTGCTCACTTTCAGCGAAAGTTCGTCCTTGTCATTCCAGTAATAAGCGCCAAAAGCAATGCAAACAATCTTGCCAAACTCCGCATAAATAGCGCCGCGGTCATAAAAACAATCGGCATTACTGACCGACTCATCGCCTTTTTTAATCGTCAAAGCCTTTTTGTCCCAAAGCTTCTGCATCCTTTCAGGAAGGTGGTCATAAGACGCAAAACCACAAACGGTCTCAATGTCAAGCAAAAGAAAATTCTTCGCCCTTTTTCGGAATTCTTCTGTCATGTATAGCGTGGGTTATAGTTAGTTAAATTTAAGTGTGGTCATTGATTGTCATTTATAGTCAGGTGTTGTCATTTGTTGTCAGGTATCGTTTAAGGTGTTTAAAAAACAACAAATGACCATCAATGACAACAATGACTATTTCCTATTCATGCAGCACACCCTTAATCCCCGGCTCGATGTCAATCAAATGCGCCTCGATGATGCTGTCTGGCACGAAGATAAACTTTTTATCGTAGATCTGTTTTCCGATGAAATAGCTCACCCAGAATTCGTTATTGAGGTGAAAAACGTCGGGCATAATCGGCTCAACCACTGCATGTTTGCCCGGCCCGATCTCCGGAAAAAAATGTCTGAGCGTAGAAGTCCGCTGGTCTGAATTTGTGCCCGATTCGGTGTTGCTGTAACCTTTTGAAGTGACAAATACATTGGTAACCGGCTCGTCATTCCGGTTGATCACGATGACATTCCACTCGTCCTGGTTCAACTCATTGGTACTCTTTACAATCGCAACCTGTATGCCCTTCACAGGGTGAAAAATAATGTCCTTTTTCATGAATTTACTGTCTGCATTTCCATCCCGAACAATTCCGCCAGGTGGTTTTTAAGTTTAAGTGATACTTCATTTTCATCCACCTCCCGGCCCAATTCCCGGGCCATAGAAGTTACATCTTTGTCGTCGATCCCGCAAGGAATGATGTTTCCAAAATACGAAAGATCGGTGTTAACATTCAGCGCAAAACCGTGCATGGTGACCCAGCGGCTCGCTTTTACACCCAATGCACAAATCTTTCTCGGATTAATTTGCGCCTCAAAATCGAGCCAGACTCCGGTTAATCCTTTAATTCTTCCCGCCGAAATTCCATACTCCTCCAATGTAAGAATGACCGCTTCTTCCAGCGTGCGCATGTATATATGTATGTCCGTGAAGAAATTATCCAGATCCAAAATCGGGTAGCCCACAAGCTGCCCCGGACCGTGATACGTAATATCACCGCCGCGGTTGATGCGGTAATATTTCGCCTGTTTTTGGGATAAATCATCCTCCGACAAAAGCAAATGATCCGCCTTGCCACTTTTACCTAATGTATAAACGTGCGGATGCTGGCAAAAGAAAAGGTAATTCGGCGTAGCAACCTGAGCCTCAGGAGCCAATGTCCGGTTATTCGTTTTAACAGCAAGCGTCTCCGCAAAAATCTTCTCCTGAAAATCCCAGGCCTCCTGATAATCCACCAGCCCCAGATCCCGGAATTGCACTTGCTTATTAATGAGGGTGTTCATTTATGTACTTCAATGTCTTTTCAAATAATTAAAATCTTCCTGTTACTTTTTCTAAAAACTGTCGTAGTGAAAAGTAGGAGCATTTATAATACAACACTTTTCAAAGGTGTAAATGTTCGTCACAGCAATTTAGGACAGTAAAATCAAAATGGCAGCACACAACGATTTGGGGCATTGGGGGGAGGCTAAGGCGGCGGGGTTTTTGGAGGAAAAAGGGTATGAGGTGATTGAGAAGAATTTCAAGAAAGGTTTTGCGGAGATTGATCTGATTGTGAAGAAAGACAAGATGCTGATTTTTGTGGAGGTCAAGACGCGCTCGAATGTTTCTTTTGGAATGCCCGAGGAATTTGTGAATGTGATCAAGGCAAGAGGCATTATGCGGTCGGCGGAGAATTATATTTTCGACAACGACTGGTTCTGGGACGTGCGGTTTGACATTGTTTCAATCCTGATTTTTAAGGATGGAAAAATCGATATCCGACACATTGAAGACGCATTCAGCAAGTAGGCCGGCCGCTGCGGGGCATAAGTAGAATCCAAGCATTCAGCCATTTAGAAGGTATTCTTCCTAAATCCTGCATCATGAAAAGTACCTTCAAACTTGATCGTCGAAAGATGATCAAAAGCAGCGCGCTTGCCTGGGCCGCTGCCGCCTCCGGCATTCAGGTCGGGCTACGTGCCGCACCCAGGCTCCAACTCGGCGCCTGCGACTGGTCGGTGGGAAGAACATTAAATCCCGAAGCATTCGACCGCGCCAAAACCATTGGTTTACAAGGCATTCAGGTCAGTTACAATACCAGTAAAGACCAGGTTGGCTTGTCCAATCCTGCAACATTGAAATCCATCCAGGATGCTTCCGCAAGAACCGGCATCGAAGTTTCCAGTCTAGCAATCGGCGAGTTAAACCGCGTACCTTATAAATCAGAACCTAAAACCGAAGAGTGGGTCTGGAATGCCATCGATGCCGCCAAAGCATTGAATGTGAAGGTAATATTGCTTGCATTTTTTTCGGAAGGTGATTTACGGAATGATGATGCGGGTAAAAGAGCGGTGATATCGAGATTGAAAAAAGCAGCTTCCCACGCGGAAAAGCAAGGCATTATCCTTGGCATAGAATCCTATCTGACGGCACAGGAAAATTTGGACATCATTAATGCGGTCGGCTCAAAGGCCGTGAAAGTTTACTACGATTTTCGCAATGCGGCCGATGCTGGAAATGATGTTTTCAAAGAAGTGCCAATGTTGGGTAAAAACCTCATTTGCGAGCTGCATATCAAGGAAAATGGTTTCAAGCTGGGCGAAGGGACGATGGACTGGCCGAAGATTGCGAAGATGGTGAACGATATCGGTTACCATGGCTGGATGCAGATCGAAGGTGCCACGCCACAGGGCGCCGACATAGTTGAATGTTACCAGCAAAACCGGAAGTACCTTGAAGGCCTCTTTTCTTACAAATGATATGATTACCAAAACATTAAGTCAGCCAAAAGCAATGTTCTTCCTGGTCGGGAGCATTACGCTACTGCTTTTTTCAGCCCAAAATATTGACAAGAAGCCATCGGCTCCCAGGCAGTCCGAAAGCATTTTGAATGTTGCCGAGGATTCGTCGAAACTATATATGCCCGACGATCTGGAAGCGACGCTCTGGGCCGAGGCGCCGATGTTTTACAACCCGACAAACATGGATATCGACGCGAAGGGACGCGTTTGGATCACGGAGGCGGTGAATTATCGTGACTTTAACACAAAACCCGCCGAGCGCCTCAGCCACAAACAAAAAGGCGACCGGGTGATGATTTTGGAAGATAAAGACGGCGATGGGAAAGCGGAATCATCCAAAGTTTTTGTAGAAGATACTTTGCTAACTTCTCCGCTGGGCATCGCGGTGGTTGGAAATAAAATCATTGTCTCCTGTGCGCCCAATCTGCTCATTTACACCGATAAAGATGGCGATGACAAACCCGACAGCCGCGAAGTTCTCCTGACCGGTTTCGGTGGTTTCGACCATGATCACTCGCTGCATTCTACGATCGTCGGGCCGGACGGGAAATGGTATTTCAATACGGGAAATGCTGGTCCTCACAAAGTTACCGACAAAAGCGGCTGGACTTTGCGGAGTGGCAGCTTGTATGTCGGAGGTACGCCGTACAGTAAATCGAATCAGGGAAACCAGAAATCGGATGATGGAAAGGTATGGGTCGGCGGGCTGGCGCTGCGAATCAATCAGGATGGGACCGGGCTGAAAGTGCTGGGGCATAATTTCAGGAACAGCTACGAAGTTTGCCTCGACAGTTACGGTAATATGTGGCAGAATGATAATGATGATCAGGTGATCACGTGCAGGGTTTCGTTTTTGCAGGAAGGCGGAAATGCGGGATATTTCTCGGCGGATGGTACCAGGTACTGGCAGGCAGACCGTCGGCCGGGACAGGATATTTTCACAACACATTGGCACCAGGACGATCCGGGCGTGATGCCTGCGGGCGACAATACCGGCGCGGGTTCACCCACGGGCATCGTGTATTATGAAGGCGACGCGCTCGGGAAAAATTACCGGGGCACATTGCTGAGCTGCGAGGCGGGTCGCAATGTCATTTTTGCTTATCAGCCTGTAAAAAAAGGCGCTGGATTTACTCTGGACCGCAAAAACCTGATCAGCTCATTTCCGCAGGCCAACGAAAGATATGAATGGTACGAAACTGACGGTGATCACCGCAAATGGTTCCGCCCGTCGGACGTGGCAGTTGGGCCGGACGGCGCGATTTACATTGCCGACTGGTACGATCCGGTAGTTGGCGGCCATGCGATGAAAGATAAAAAAGGCTACGGTCGGATTTATCGCATTACGCCGAAAGGCAAGAAGCTGACCAACCCGAAAATCGACTTTTCCAGCACAGCAGGGTTGATTGAAGCATTAAAAAACCCGGCGATCAATGTGCGAGCTTTGGCATTTGAAGGATTGAAAACCAAAGGGGAAACAGTTATCCTGGATGTGAAAAGCCTGCTGACGGCCGAAAATCCATTCCACCAGGCGAGGGCGATCTGGCTTCTGGCGCAGTTGGGTGAAAAAGGGAAAAAGGAAACCGAAACATTGCTGACTTCTGTGAATGCTGCGCACAGGTTAACTGCATTTCGTGCATTGAAAACGATCGGCGCGAGTGATCCTTTTTTACTTCAAATGTCAAAAGATACTGATCCGGCGGTGCGGCGGGAAGTGGGCATTGCGTTGCGGGATTTGTCTTCCGCGCAGGCTTTACCTGCTATAAAAGAGCTGGTTAACCGTTATGATGGTGCTGATCCGTGGATGCTGGAAGCGATCGGGACGGCGGCTTTTGGGAAGAAAAAAGAAGTGTACGCTTACATTCAAAACAAATTTCCGGCGACTCCTGAAAACTGGACGACCAGCAAAGCGAATTTGATCTGGCGGCTGCATCCGGTGGAAGCGATCGCAGATTTGAAAACGCGCGCTGCTTCTGCGAAAGTAGCGGCTCCGCAGCGTAAAAAAGCGATTACAGCTCTCGGCTTTATTAATGATAAAAAGGCGGTGGATGCGATGATAACGTTGTCGAAATCAACATTATCCGACGTTTCGGCGCAGGCTTCTTACTGGCTCAATTTCCGTAAAACGAATGATTGGGCTGATCTGGCGAATTGGGAGGAGGCGACTGCCGTGGCGATGACGCCGAACTACCGGAAAATGCTGGATTTGAAGAAAGTCATTGGCGATAAAAATCAGCCGATGAATGTGCGGATTGAATCTGCGAAGAAAATGTCGGTGGATGCGGATGGTGGCAACATTCTCGTTGACATGCGCGTGCAGGGACAGCTGCCGGATACCATCGCCAAATCGGTCAGCGAGGCCATTTTCAAGCATCCAGATCAGAATGTGCGTGTGGTGGCGAGCCAGTTTTTCCCAAGAAACGGGAAGGTTTTAAAGACAGATTTTATTGCAAGAATGTCGGCGAAGCCGGTGCATGGGAAGGAGATTTTCAGTAATACCTGTGCGGCCTGTCATAAACACGGTGAAAAAGGTGCTGAAATCGGGCCCGATCTGACTTTGATTCACAAAAAATTTGACAAATCGGCTTTGCTGGACGCGATTGTGAATCCGTCGGCTTCGATGGTGTTTGGCTATGAGAGTTACACCATCGTGACCAAGAGCGGGGAGACCTTTTTTGGATTTTTGATGAGCGACGGTGCGAATGTGGTGATCAAGGACGTCGCCGGGCAGCAGCATTCGATTAAAGCGGCGCAAATTAAAAGTCGCGAAAAAATGCCTTTGTCGCTCATGCCAGAGCCTACTGCGCTGAACCTCAACGAGCAGGATTTGGCCGATGTTACCGCATATTTGTTGAATTTTAAGTAAATTGAAACTCCTAAATATCCTTAAACCCCAGTAAATGACTCGTTCGAACTTCTTATTATTCGGCAAATAAGGGAAGCAAAAACATCATTTACAGAAGATATTGTATCATTTCATGCTTAAAAGAATCGTCATACTAACCGGCATTCTGGGCCTTACTTACGGGCTTTGGTCGTGGTGGAAGGGCAGTGAAAGTTCCGGTATAGATTACAATACGCAGGTCAAGCCGATCCTCAATAAACATTGCATGGGCTGCCACGGCGGCGTGAAAAAAGCCGGCGATGTGAGCTTCCTCTTCGAACATGAAATGCTCGAACCCGGCAAATCGGGCAAGATACCCGTGGTCCGCGGCGACGCGGATGCCAGCGAAATGATGCGCCGCATTACAAGCCACGATCCGGAAGAAAAGATGCCGAAGAACAGCACGCCGCTCAATGATGACGAGGTGGACATTCTTCGCAAATGGATCAATGAAGGCGCGAAATGGGAAAAGCATTGGTCTTACAAACGCGTCGAAAAGCCGGAGGTACCTTCTCTCAATAATCTTGGAAATCTCTTTGGTCTGCTGAATACCGGCGATAAAAAGTGGGCGAAAAATGAAATCGACCATTTTATTTTAGCCAAACTAAAAGATAAAGACCTCAAAGTTTCCCCCGAAGCCGATCGCGCTACATTGATCCGCCGAGTAAGTCTCGACCTCACAGGCCTGCCGCCAACTGAAAAAGAAGTGGCGGATTTTAAAAATGACAAATCCGAAAATGCTTACGAAAAAGTAGTTGACCGGCTACTGAAATCTCCCGCTTATGGTGAGCGCTGGACTTCCATGTGGATGGACCTGGCGAGATATGCAGATACAAAGGGCTACGAAAGTGACGGCGGCCGCACCATGTGGCGCTACCGGGATTATGTGGTGAAGTCTTTTAATGAGGATAAACCTTTTGACAAGTTTACCATTGAGCAGCTTGCCGGCGATTTGCTTCCGAGGGGAAATGATATTTTTCCAAAAGAAGAAAACATGATAGCCACTGGTTTTCACCGGAATACGATGACAAATAATGAAGGCGGGACCGATGACGAAGAGTTTCGTAATGCTGCTTTGATTGATCGGGTGAACACAACGTGGGAAGTGTGGCAGGGTACCACATTCGGTTGCGTGCAATGCCATAGTCACCCGTACGATCCGATCCCGCATGAAGATTATTACAAATACATGGCGTTTTTTAACAATGCCCGGGACGAGGATGTGTGGGATGAATGGCCGAAGCTGCGCTTTTATAAAGGTGAAGATTCGACACGTGTAGAAAGAGTGAAAAGTTGGATTAAACAAACCAATCCTGCTCAGCTGGCAGAAGTTACCCAATTTATGAAGGTGATGGAGCCTAAGATCAATGCGCACAATTTTGTAAAAGGTGACCAGTCTACAGTGCTGCTGATTTCCTATTATGGGGTCAAAAACAAAGGCAATGCGCGGATCTCGCAGGTGAATTTGACGGGTGCCGATAATGTGGTGATGAATGTGTCGACGAAGGCGGAAAATGCGGTGATGACATTGCATTTGGACAAATTGGACGGCCCGGTAATTTCTCAGATTAAAATCCCGGCGAGAGATTCTGTGATTATTGCGCCGATTGAAAAAACGGTTGGCAAACATGACATTTACCTATCATTAAACAGTCCGAAAGCACCCGAGGAATGGGTGCGCGTTACCTGGATGTCTTTCCAGAAAGCCTTACCCGGCGCAGATAAACCCGATTACCAGAACATTGTGGCGGATTATGCTACGGTGTTGACGCGACCGGCAGAAGGTATGCCGGTGGTGTGGGAAGGTAAAGGTGATTTTGCGAGAAAAACGAATGTTTTTGTGCGGGGTAACTGGATGGTAAAAGGGGCTGAGGTAACTGCGGATGTGCCCAAGTTGCTGGCCTCCATACCGGCCGGGCAGCAGAAAGACAGACTGGCACTGGCAAAATGGATCGTGAGTCGAGATAACGCATTGACGGGCCGGGTGATCGTAAACCGTTTCTGGGAGCAGCTTTTTGGAAAAGGTATCGTCGAGACGGTGGAAGATTTTGGTTCCCAGGGCGCCGAGCCGACGCACCCGGAATTGCTCGACTGGCTCGCCGTTAATTTTATGGAAGAAGATCATTGGAGCGTCAAAAAGCTTTTGAAAACCATCACGATGTCGGCCACTTACCGGCAATCTTCCAAAACCGATGAGCACAAACTCGACAAAGACCCCTACAACATCTGGATCTCGCGCGGCCCGCGGGTTCGTCTCAGCGCCGAGCAGGTACGCGACCAGGCGCTGGCATGCAGCGGATTGATTTCTCATAAAATGTACGGCCCGGGCGTCATGCCGCCGCAACCCGATAAAATCTGGCAGTCACCTTACAGCGGTGAAAAATGGACATTAAGTGAAGGCGAAGACCGTTATCGCAGAGGTGTTTATACTTACTGGAAACGCACAGCGCCGTACCCGTCGATGGTCACATTTGACGCGCCGAGCCGGGAATTCTGCCAATCGAGAAGGATTTTAACCAATACACCTTTGCAGGCATTAGTTACATTGAATGATCCGGTGTACCTCGAAGCGGCGGAAAAACTGGCAACCAGAATGCAAAAAAGAGGTAAAACACCCGAGCAGCAACTGACGGAAGGCTACCGTATGCTGACATTCCAGCCGATTGAAAAGAAAAATTTGAATGTGCTGGTGAAAGTGTATAAGGAAGCATTGAATGTATATAAAAAGAAGCCGGTCGACGCGGATAGTATTCTGGCTTACGGAAAAGAAAGATCACCGGAATTGGCTGCATTGACGGTTTCGGCCAACGTGATGTTGAATCTGGATAATGTGGTGACGAAGGAATAATAACATGGAAAAGCTACTAAAAGAACTACAACATGCAGACTTGCAGCGGCAGACGCGGCGGCATTTTTTGCAAACAACCGGTTTTGGGCTGGGGGCACTGGGGCTGGGCTCGCTTTTGGGAAGTTGCAGCACTTCGTCTGCGGAGACAGTTGGGGCTCCCGACGTGGCGAATGCGCGTATCCCGCAGTTTTTACCGAAAGCTAAACGGGTGATTTACATTCACATGGCTGGCGCGCCGTCGCAGTTGGAGCTTTTCGATTATAAGCCGGAGCTGGTAAAATACCACGGCAAGGATTGTCCTGCGGAGTTTTTGGAAGGCAAAAAATTTGCGTTTATCCAGGGTGTTCCGAAAATGCTGGGGCCGCAGGGGAAATTTGCGCAGTACGGTCAGTCGGGCGCGTGGATGTCGGATTATGTGCCTTACCTGCAAACCGTTGCGGATGAAATTACCTTTTTGAAGGCCATGCATACCGACCAGTTCAACCACGCGCCTGCGCAGTTGCTGATGCATACCGGTAGTGCGCGGCTGGGGCGCCCGAGTCTTGGAGCGTGGTCGGTGTATGGACTGGGGTCTGAAAATCAAAATTTGCCGGGCTTTATTGTGCTGGCTTCCGGTGGGCAGCAGCCCGATGCCGGGAAAAGTGTTTATGGCAGCGGGTTCTTACCTTCTGTATATCAGGGCGTTCAATGTCGGACAGGTGGTGACCCGGTGCTCTATGTGAGCGATCCGAGCGGGATGAACCGGGATATGCGGAAGCAGACCATCGAGGCAATCAATGAGATCAACCGGCAGACTTACGAGGAAGTGCAGGATCCTGAAATTCTGACGCGGATTAGTCAATATGAAATGGCTTTCCGGATGCAGATGTCAGTGCCTGAGGTGATGGATGTTTCGAAGGAGCCGCAGTTTATCCTGGATATGTATGGCGTGGAACCGGGTGAGGGAACATTTGCAATGAACTGTCTGCTGGCGCGAAAACTCGTTGAAAATGACGTGCGCTTTGTGCAACTTTTCGACTGGGGCTGGGATGGGCACGGGACTTCAAAAGACCATAATGTAGAAGGCGGTCTGCGCCAGAAGTGCCGCGAATCGGACCAGCCGATTGCAGCATTGATCAAAGATTTGAAAATGCGTGGGTTGCTGGAAGAAACGCTGATTATCTGGGGTGCAGAATTTGGCCGGACGCCAATGCAGGAAAACCGGAATGGTCTGGTGATGCCATTTATGGGCCGCGACCACCATTTGGATGCATTCACGATGTGGATGGCAGGTGGTGGTGTGAAGCAGGGATTTTCGCATGGAGAAACCGACGAGCTGGGATATTATGGTACCAAAAACCGGGTGCATGTCCATGATTTACAGGCTACTATTTTGCATTTAATGGGTTTTAACCACGAAAAATTTACCTATCCTTTCCAGGGAAGAAACTTCCGGCTCACGGATACCGAGGGCAAGGTTGTCAAAGAAATTGTCGCGTAGCATTTTAACATTTGAATGGAAAATAACCTTGTAAAAGCATTCCGGCTGCAACTGAAACCAGGTTTTGAAGCGGAGTATCAAAAACGTCACGACGAGATCTGGCCCGAACTTTCGGCCCTGCTCAAAGAGGCGGGTATCCTTGAATATTATATTTTTTTAGACCCTGAAAGTCTGGCGCTTTTTGGATTTCAGAGATTAAGAGAAACCGAAATGACTTCCACATTGCCCGACTTACCGATTATGAAAAAATGGTGGGATTATATGGCCGACATCATGGAAGTGAATGACGATAATTCGCCGAAGGCTGTAAGTTGTCCCGAGGTTTTCAGGTTATAACAACCTGGTTTTTAATACTAAACCCCTTTTACCGGAATGTTCTATACGCTTCTTCAGGCTTCTTCCTGGGCGATTTTTATTGGCAGGTTTCACCCCGCGCTGGTACATTTTCCAATTGGTTTTTTACTGATCGGCGCGCTGCTTGAAATCGGCAGGCGGACCGGGAAAATCAATGTTTCTGAAAGCAGCATCCGCTTTATTTTATTGATATCGGCGATCGGCGCGACCGTCGCTTGTATTTGCGGTTATCTGCTGTCGCTGGGCGGCGGGTATGATGCGAAGTTGCTTGACAACCACATGTGGCAGGGGATCGGCGTGGCGGTTTTTGCGTGGATTGCCTGGCTGATCAAAAGCGACGGGTTTGGAGGAAGGATACCTTTTGCCTCAGTCATATATCTCCCAGCGTTTTTACTCGCGACGATTTTAACATTGACTGCCGGGCACGACGGTGGCTCGCTGACGCACGGGCAGGGATATCTGACCCAATATACCCCCGAGCCTTTCCGCGGCATGGCCGGAATGCCGCCGCTGGAAGAAAAAGCCGAAGAGATCAAGCCGATTGCCGATGTGCAGAATGCGGTGGTTTACAATGATATTGTGCAGCCGATTTTGCAGGCACGGTGTGCGCAATGTCACAATCAGAGCAAACAAAAAGGTGATTTGCGTGTCGATCAGCTGGCATTTTTATTAAAAGGCGGCGAAGGCGGCCCGGCATTGATTCCCGGAAAAGGCGCGGAAAGTGATATGATCAAACGCTGCCTGCTTGACGAAAGCGACGATGACCACATGCCGCCCAAAGGCAAGCCGCAGCTGACTACTGATCAGATCACATTGATTTCCTGGTGGATCGATCAGGGTGCTCCGGCGGATAAGAAAGTGGCGGATTTGAAGGCAAATGAAGCGGTAACTCCGGCGCTGGCATCGCTGGGTGAAGGTGCTGCCCCTGGACTTAAAAAGGGAGCGGTAAAGCAAGAATCGGCTATCGCTGGAATGAAGGTGAAACCAGCCAGCGACCAGGCGATTGCGGCGTTGAAGAAGGCAGGATTGATCGTAAATACATTGTCACAAGACCAAAACTTGCTGGAAGTGAGCGCGGTAAATGCGCCCAATTTTGATGATAAACAAATGGACTTGCTGAAATCCGTGTCACAGCAGATCGCCTGGCTGAAATTAGGGGATACGAAAATTACGGATGCTGCATTGGAGCAGATCGGGACGTTTCCAAATCTCAATAAGCTCCATTTAGAGCATACTGTTGTCACGGACAAAGGCGTCGCTGCATTAAAAGGCTTAAAATTTCTCGAATACATTAATGTGGTGGATACCAAAGTGGGAGATGCCGGCTTGAAAGATCTGGCTACGATGAAAGGGTTGCGGTCGGTGTACGTGTGGCGGTCGGCGGTGACGGATAGCGCGGTGGCGCAGGTAGGCAGGCAAAATCCTGCATTGCAGATTGTATCCGGCTTTAATGAGGCGGCAGTTGCAGAATTTTTGAAAGCAGGCGATACCACCGCGACGAAAGGGGTAACCAAAAAGCTTTAACCACATTCAGGGATAACTTTCTTAAAATGGACCGCCGGAATTTTATGAATAAAGCGCTCGCTACGGCGGGTATGTTGACAGGTTTTGAAGCGATTGCGGATGTGAACAAAGCGCCATTTCAGTTTGATAACAAGCTTTCCCTGAAAGTATTAGGGACGAACTGGGGCTTCGCCGGGAACACCGATGCTTTTTGCGCAGCAATAAAAAAAGAAGGTTATGATGGTATCGAAATGTGGTGGCAGGGTTCCAAGGAGAAGCAAAATGAAGTTTTTGCAGCATTAAAAAAGTACGGGCTGGAAATCGGTTTTCTGTGCGGCTCGGGCGAAAATGATTATGCGACACATTTGGATGCATTCAAAAAGCAGATCAATGCGGCGACGAGCGAGTACCAGCAAAAACCTTTGTATGTCAACTGTCACAGCGGCCGCGATTATTTTACCTACGAACAAAACAGGGCTTTTATAGATCATACCTCCGAAGTTTCGGCTAAAACCGGGATACCGATTTACCATGAAACACACCGCGGCAGAATGCTCTTCGCTGCGCACATTACCCGGAATTTTATTGAAAAAAATCCTGCGCTGAGATTGACGCTCGACATTTCGCACTGGTGTAATGTGCATGAAAGTTTGCTGCAAAACCAGCAGGAAACCGTCAAACTGGCATTATCGAGGGTGGGCCACATACATTCACGGATCGGGCATGAAGAAGGTCCGCAGGTGAATGATCCGCGCGCGCCGGAGTGGGAAGAAACCGTGAAAGCGCACCTGGCCTGGTGGGACGCCGTGGTGGAGCACAAAGTAAAAAGCGGTGAAACATTGACAATCCTCACCGAATTCGGGCCACCCAATTACCTGCCGACCGTACCCTTCACCCACCAGCCGCTGGCCGATCAGTGGGCGATCAATGTGCACATGATGCAAATGTTAAGAAAGCGTTATATCAAATAAGGAGGCGATTTCCGGTAGCTTCGAACCTCTAAATTTCCATATCTTGCGGTCTGAACAAACCGCAACGCTTATTATGAAAAACACGCACTTTCTGATCGCGCAAAGCGAATCGGATGTACGCAAATCCTTCAAAAACGCATTTATTGCCAAAATCGACGGCAGCAAAACAGCGTCGCTCAAAGATTTTTATACCGAAATCAGTGCAGCCATGCAGCTGGACGACGAGCCTGTCAAAAACCTCGAATCACTCGATGAAATCCTGAATGATCTTTCGTGGATCGAAGAATCGAAAGTGATCATTTTCATAGATCAATCTGCTGACTGGCTTTCCAAAGAAAAATCAGCAGATAAAATCCTCTCAGTGATTGACATTCTGGACGCTACCGCGGAAGATTGGAAGTGGCTCGACGAAGGTGAAGAAGGTGTTTCCAAGAAAGATTTACAGATCATTTTCCAGGATTCCACGCGAATCAGAAGCTTGCTGGAAGATCAGGAGATTCCTTTCGGGGAGTTAGAATAGTCATTAATTGTCATTTGTAGTCATTTATTGTCAGGTATTGTTTGGTTTACGTTTGACATGAAAACAATAAATGACCTAATGACAACAAATGACCAAACACAACACCTGACTACTTCTGACCATACCTGACCAACAAATCCCGTCGCCACTGCACATATCCCATCATCGCCAGAATCAGGAATACTCCATAAAGTATGGCTGTGAGATGCAGCGATTTTGAGAAATACATAATCACATAAGCGGCGTCGGCGATGATCCAGAGGATCCAGTTTTCCAGGTATTTTCTGGTCATCATCCACTGGCCGATGAGGCTGGCGATGGTCAGTGCGGAGTCGGCGTAGGTGAAGCTGGCGTTGGTGAAACGGCCGAGGAGGTAGCCCCAGAGCAATGTTACTACGATAAAAATTCCGGCGAAAACCGGGTATAGGCGTTTTGGCGTGAATGTTACTTCGATACCGTCGTGGCTTTTACCGCCAAATTTCCACATCCACCAGCCGTAAATGCTGGTCACAAAGTAGTAACCCTGCAAGCTCATATCGGCATACAACTTCACCTGCCAGAAAACCGCGGCGTACAAAACCGCATTGATAATCCCGAAAAACCAGCCGAGGACATTCTGCCGGGTATTGAGGTACACGCAGATCGCGCCGGTCAGAAAGCCGAGGATTTCGAGCGGGGTTGTGGAAAAACCTGCAAGCGGGATAATTTTATTAAGCCAATCGATCATCTTTCATGATTTGATAAATGTAAAAATAGGACGAGATAGCGGATTTCGGCTTATTTTTGCGCCCAGAGGCAGCAGTTAAACAAATGTGGCACAACTGTTGTTATCAATTTTGCCGGTCGGGAAATTACCCGAAGCGGCTTTTTGCGTTTACATTCACTTGCGGAGATCACCGTCGCCGCGTATTACATTGAAATATTGGAAGTTAAAGACTTATTAACACTATACGGAGGTGATACTTACCTCAATCTGCTGAATACGCAGATTTCTTCAAAAGGTCCGGAAGCTGCGCACATTCACATCAAAGGTTTGGTGGGAAGCCTGGACGCTGTGGTGACCGCTTCAATCCAGCAAAAGAAAAAAAGTCCCGCACTCTACGTTTTGAGCGATCGTGAAGAGGCGGCTTATTTTCAGAATGACTTTCAAAATCTGGTCGGAAAAACGGAGGTTTTGTTTTACCCAACTTCTTATAAAAGGCCCTACCACTACGAGGAAGTGGATAATGCCAATGTGCTGATGCGCGGCGAAATCCTGAACAAACTCAATGTGGGCCGCTCCACGCCTTTGCAGGTGGTGACTTATCCGGAGGCTTTGTTTGAAAAAGTAATCAATAAAAAGTCACTTAAAGCGAATACTTTTTCGGTGAAAGTCGGGGAGAAACTGGACCAGGCTTTTCTGACAGAATTTCTTTCAAACTACGGTTTTGAGATCACGGATTTCGTTTTTGAAGCGGGTCAATTTTCGGTGCGCGGGGGGATTATCGACGTCTTTTCTTTTGCCAACGAACATCCTTTCCGCATTGAATTATTTGGTGACGAAGTGGAAAGTATCCGCTCTTTTGATCCGGATTCGCAGCTATCTCTTGAATCTTCCAAGCAGATCAACATTGTCCCTGACATTCAGCAAAAGTTGTCCCAGGAAACCCGGGAGTCATTTTTGAGCTTTTTGCCGTCGGATACTACGATCTGGTTTAAAGATGTGGAGCTGACTTTGGAAGTGATTGAGAACTGTTTTGAAAAAGCTGAAAAGGCCCTGCATGAAGTGACCGGCGGCGGGGTGCAGATCGTATCCAGCCCGCAGGATCTCTTTGAAACGCGACGTGGATTTTTGAGCCACATTAAGCTGTTTAAAACCGTTGAATTTGGTAAAAAGAATTATTTCAAAACAGAATCGAAGCTGCCGTATTCTGCCAAGCCGCAGCCTTCTTTTAATAAAGATTTTAAAAGACTGATTGAGGATCTGTCTGAAAATCAGTCGAAAGGATATATCAACATCATCTCTGCCGAGCAGCCCAAGCAACTCGACCGGCTGGAAAAGATCTTCGAGGACCTGGATCCTTTTGTAAAATTCCAGCCGCTGCATACTTCGCTTCGGGAAGGTTTTGTGGATGACAATGTGAAAGTCGCCTGCTACACCGATCACCAGATTTTCGCCCGTTTTTATAAATACCGGCTGAAAGAGAAATTCTCCAAGTCGAAGGCGATTACGCTGAAAGAGCTAAAATCCTTACAACCAGGCGATTTCGTCACGCACGTCGATTATGGGATCGGCCGGTTTGCCGGTATGGAGCGCAAGGAAGATGTGAACGGGACGCCGCAGGAGGCGATCAGGCTGATTTACCGGGACAACGATTTGCTGTATGTGAGTGTGCACAACCTGCACAAAATTGCTAAATATACCGGCAAGGAAGGTACGCCGCCTGCGATGAGCAAGCTGGGCTCGGGCGAGTGGGAAGCGAAAAAATCGCGGGTTAAGAAGCAGCTGAAAGACATTGCGCACGAGCTGATAGAGCTGTATGCCAAACGCCGGCAGGCGCACGGATTTCCATTCTCGCCGGATAATTATATGCAGGCCGAGCTGGAATCGTCCTTTTTGTACGAAGATACACCCGACCAGGCCACCGCGACGTCGAGTGTAAAAGAGGATATGGAAAAAAGCAGCCCGATGGACCGGCTGGTTTGCGGGGATGTGGGTTTTGGTAAAACTGAAATCGCGATCCGTGCAGCATTCAAAGCTGCTTGTGATAGTAAGCAGGTAGCCGTTTTGGTACCAACCACAATTCTCGCGATGCAGCACTATAAGACATTCAGCGAACGATTGTCGGATTTCCCGGTGACGGTGGGTTATATCAACCGCTTCAAATCGCCCAAGCAGATCAAGGAAACATTGAAGGAAGTGGAGGAAGGGAAAATCGACATTTTGATCGGTACGCACCGAATTTTAAATAAAGATGTAAAATTCAAGGATTTAGGTCTGCTTGTGATTGATGAAGAGCAAAAATTTGGTGTAAAAGCCAAAGACCGGTTGAAAGAAATGCGGGTGAATGTGGACGTACTGACGTTGACCGCCACGCCGATCCCGAGAACATTGCACTTCTCGCTTCTGGGCGCGCGAGATCTTTCGGTGATCGCTACGCCACCGCCTAATCGTCAGCCGGTTACGACGGAGGTACATACATTCAGCGAAGAATTTATCCGCGATGCGGTGAGTTACGAAGTGCGCCGCGGAGGCCAGGTTTTCTTTGTGCATAATAGGGTAAATGATATTGAGTCGATCGCCAACATTATATTGAGGCTGGTACCGGATGTAAGAATTGGCGTCGCGCACGGGCAGATGGATGGTGACAAGCTGGAAAAAGTGATGGTAGCTTTTATCGAAGGCGAATATGACGTGCTGGTTTCAACCAACATTATTGAGTCCGGTATCGACATTGCGAATGCAAATACGATCATTATCAACTCGGCGCACATGTTCGGTTTGTCGGACTTGCACCAGATGCGTGGCCGGGTAGGGCGATCGAACCGGAAGGCATTCTGTTATTTACTGACACCTTCGTCGGCAACACTGGCCAGCGATTCGCGGAAACGTTTACAGACCCTGGAAGAGTTTTCCGAGCTGGGTGACGGTTTTAAAGTAGCGATGCGCGATCTGGACATTCGCGGCGCAGGGAATTTGCTTGGTGCCGAGCAGAGCGGCTTTGTGAATGATCTGGGCTACGAGCTCTACCACAAAATGCTCGACGAGGCGGTGCAGGAATTGAAAAACAATGAATTTAAAGACCTGTTTTCCACCGCTTTGGGACTTCCGCAGAAGCTGGTGGCTGATACGCAGATCGAGACCGATTTTGCGACATTAATTCCGGATACGTATGTTAAAAATATTTCGGAAAGGTTGTCGTTATATACCCGCCTCGACAATATCGAGAAGGAAGAGGAGCTCAGGAAATTCGAGGTAGAGATCCAGGACCGTTTCGGGCCTATCCCGTCGGAGGTACTTGATTTGCTAAAAACCGTCCGTTTGCGCTGGGAAGCAGAGATTTTGCACTTTGAAAAACTAACTTTGAAGAGCAATACGATGAAAGGCTACTTCGTTACTTCGCAGAATGACGAATTCTTTCAGTCGGCCAAGTTCGGACAGGTGATAGATTACATTAAAAAACACCCGAAACAGATGGCATTAAAGGATCAAAAAGGTAAATTGATCCTGATCTGTGAAGATGTGAAAAGTATCGACGACGCGCGAAATATGCTGATGGAGATGACGGGGTCGAATGGACCAGTCGCGATGACCTAAAATATTTCGATTGATTTCATACATTTGCGGTTTCGCATACTATAAATACCAAACAAATAAGTCACTTTAAAGCAATGATTTGCATGCAAAAGATGGGTACCCGGTCGATCGCGTTGATGTTGATTGTGTTATTAGCGGCTACTTCATGTAGTAAGAACAAGAGGCCTACCAGCTTGAAGCCAGGAAAAACCAGTTCAAAAACAGGTTTGGCTTACAATGGAAAAGATGGCTTCGAGGTAAAGCAGTACAAAGCTTTGCCAGCAGGTCCTGACCTTGTATATATAGAGGGAGGACGTTTTACGATGGGCTCACTGGAAGAGGAAGTGATGAGCAGAAGGGATAATCCCAAAAGAACGGTCAGTATCCAGTCTTTTTATATGGACCAGACCGAAGTGGCAAACGTCCATTATCTTGAATATCTAAACGCAGTTCAAAGAGATTCATCTGAAGAATTCTACGCTAAGGCACTTCCTGATACCAATGTTTGGTACAACGAATTATCATTCAACGATTCGTACGTAACGATGTACCTGCGCCACCCGGGCTTCCGTCTTTATCCGGTAGTAGGTGTGTCATGGGTTCAG
Source organism: Dyadobacter luticola (assembly GCF_005860805.1). Lineage (GTDB taxonomy): Bacteria > Bacteroidota > Bacteroidia > Cytophagales > Spirosomataceae > Dyadobacter > Dyadobacter luticola. The sequence goes on from NZ_VCEJ01000008.1 coordinate 94,621, forward strand.
GCAAATGATTACTGCGAGTGGCGTACAGCTGCCGTAAGCCAGGCTAATAACACGGCCGGTGCTGCTGCTTCGGGTCCTAAGAAGAAAAAAGGATTTTCATTTGGCAAGAAGAAAAAAGAAGCTGCGGCTGCCGATGCAGCAGTGGCGGAAGCTGCCGGACCAGCACCTCAGCTGAGAATCGAAAGTGGCTATGTAATGCCTCCGTACCGTCTGCCAACAGAAGCTGAATTTGAATATGCAGCGATGGCGATGATCGGAACACAATATTCTGACGAAAACCAGGCGAATTCAAGAATTTATCCATGGGATGGTTCAACCATGCGTCAACCTCGCGGACGTAAGCAAGGAACAATGCTTGCCAACTTCAAACGCGGTCCTGGTGACTATGCGGGTATCGCAGGTAAATCAAACGATGGCGCGATCATTACCCAGGAAATTCGCTCGTATCCTGCCAATGACAATGGTTTGTATGATATGGCTGGTAACGTAAGTGAGTGGGTATATGACGTTTATCGTCCGCTTTCCAACTCCGACGTAAACGATTTGAACTCTTTCCGTCGTAACGGTTACCAGGATGAGGCTAAAAATTATGACTCTAAAAATAGCAACTCGCTGGTGAATGATGAGTTGAGGGTTTTCAAAGGTGGTTCATGGGCTGATGTAGCTTACTGGTTGTCACCAGGTACACGTCGCTACATGGCGCAAGATTCGGCAACTGCCATGGTTGGTTTCCGTTGCGCAATGATCGCTACTGGAAGTCACAAAGAATAATAGAAACTGAATTTGTTAGAGCCGCTACTTCACGTAGCGGCTTTTTTTGTTTTAATGCTCGGCCAAAGCGATTGTGAGAATGAAAAACTGATTGCAACCAGCCTGGATTAAAGTCTGCACACATTCTTCCAGCGTGGCCCCGGTGGTGAGTACGTCATCCATGATGATGATACTTTTCTGGTCGATTTTTCCTGTTATTTCAAAAACCCCTTTCACATTCTCGCGCCGCTCGGTTTTGCTTTTGCCGGTCTGAGTTTCGGTGTATTTGACCCGCTGCAAGATATCTCCCGACCAGGGGATCCCAGTTACACTTGAAAAACCTTCGGCCAAGAGGTCGCTCTGGTTATAGCCGCGCGATTTTTTCTTTTTCTCGTGCAGTGGGACGCTGATGATCAGATCGGCGGCTGGCAGCTCACCGGAAGCCAGCATTTCCTGCCCGAACATGATTCCAAGTAAGATCCCGACTTCCTTTTTGCCTTTGTATTTAAATGCATGGAGCAGCCTCTGTACTTTGCTTTTTTTAGTAAAAAGTAAAAATGCATGTGAAAAGACAATTTCGGGCACATTGACAAATTTGTAGCGCAGCGCATCCTGGTTCAAGCCATTCCTGTCAATCCTGGGCAGTGAAATGCGGCAAATCGTGCAGATCGTCTCTTCATTTCCGATCAAAGATTTTTCACAGCCTTCGCAGCAGCGGGGGAATATGAGGTCGGTAAAATCTTGGAAGAATGTTCGCAGGTTCATTTTTTGAATGTTTAAGGTGACTGATTTTCGGAGTGGCTGAATAACTTTGTGGTTCAAAAATCTTATCCGGACATGACGACACTGATCATTAATGCACTTGTTGTAAATGAGAATACCATTCAAGATTTAGACGTATTAATTGAAAATGGTCACATTAAAAAAATCGGAAAAGATTTGCAGAGCACTCCGGCAGATAGGGTAATCGACGCGGAGGGTAAGTACCTGATGCCGGGCGTGATCGATGACCAGGTGCATTTCCGCGAGCCGGGACTGACGCACAAAGCGAACATTTACACAGAATCCAGGGCGGCGGTAGCGGGCGGCGTGACCTCATTTATGGAGATGCCGAACACCGTTCCCAACACATTGACGCAGGAATTACTGGCTGATAAATACCAAATCGCCGCTAATACATCCCTTGCCAATTACTCATTTTTTATGGGTGCCTCTAACGATAATTATGAGGAGGTGATGAAGACCAATCCGGCGGAAGTTTGCGGGATCAAGATATTTATGGGATCGTCTACCGGAAATATGCTGGTGGATGCGCCGGAAGTTTTGGAAAAAATATTTGCGAATGCACCCTGCATCATCGCCACACATTGCGAGGACGAGCCGACGGTACGTTCGCGCATGGAATATTTTAAAGAAAAGTACGGCAATGATGTGCCCTACAACATTCACGCGCTGATCCGCAACGAAGATGCCTGCCTGATTTCCTCCACATTCGCCAGCTCGCTGGCGCATAAACATAAAACCAGGCTACATATCCTGCACATTTCGACAGGCGACGAAGTGGTTTTGTTCGAGCCGGGCATCCGCCAGAACGGACAGATTTTGCTTGCTGACGGTTCTAAAAAATTGGTAACCTCCGAGGCTTGCGTGCATCATTTATGGTTCGACGCGGAAGACTACCATACATTGGGCAACAAAATCAAATGCAACCCGGCTATCAAACAGCCTCACCACAAGGAAGCAATTTTGCAGGCAGTGCTGGATAATCGCATCGACGTCATCGCTACCGACCATGCACCGCATACCATGGAAGAGAAAAACCAGCACTACTGGCAGGCGCCGTCGGGGTTACCTTTGGTTCAGCATACATTGAATGTCATGCTGGAACTGAGCAAAGCGGGAAAAATTTCGATCGAGCGGGTGGTGGAGAAAATGAGCCACGCGGTGGCGGATTGTTTTCAGATCAAAGACCGGGGTTATATCCGGGAAGGTTACGCCGCGGACTTGATCCTGGTGGATACCAATGCTGATACGCTGGTGGAGCCGGCTAATATTTATGCCAAATGCGGCTGGTCGCCTTTTGAGGGCACGAATTTCGGCTCACGGGTTACACATACCTTTGTTTCAGGTCATCTGGTTTTCGAGAACGGAAATTTCAACGAAGAAAAGAAAGGGGAAAGGCTACTTTTTAGCCGCTAGGTACTGAAAATAATTGTCGATCACATTTAAATCAGCTTCGGTCCAGTCCAGTGAGGGCAGGTCCGGAGCTTCGAGCCACAGAATTTGCTCATGTTCTGTTAATGTGATCTCGTAAGATTTCAAGCGGCAGACAAACGGCACAAGGATAATTTCACGCCAGCCCTGATCTTTGGAAGTAACCGGAAGCTCGTGAATGATCTCCACTTCCACATTCAGTTCTTCCATGATTTCGCGACTAAGGGCATCTTCGTCGGATTCATTTTTCTCGGCTTTTCCCCCTGGAAATTCCCATTTTAGAGGAAACGAAAGCGCTGGACTGCGCTGGCCGGCAAGTACCTTTCCGTTATGTTCAATCACAGCACAAGGCACTCGCACAACTAACTTTTCGGAAACAAGTACTTCAATCATAGAGGCGGTCAGTAATTTACCGCAAAAATACTACTTCTATTTCTAATTTACACGTGATTGCGAAAAGTTCACAAACACAACACATTAGAACAATTCTCCCGACCGGTAATTTTTTAAAATTCCCAGGTGTTTGAAAGCTTTTTCAGTCACTTCGCGGCCTCTGGATGTACGTTTCATATATCCCTCCTGGATTAGAAATGGCTCATACACTTCCTCAATCGTCTCCGCTTCCTCGCCGCAAGCCGTCGCAATCGTCGAAAGACCGACCGGCCCGCCTTTGAATTTGTGGATAATGGTTGTCAAAATACGGTTATCCATTTCATCAAGACCATTTTGATCAACGTCCAATGCTTTCAGCGCCATTTCTGCAATTGCAACTGTAATGCGTCCGTTTCCTTTTACCTGGGCAAAGTCACGTGTGCGGCGCAGCAGATTATTGGCGATCCGGGGCGTACCACGGCTTCGACGGGCGATCTCAAAAGCGGCATCTTCTTCCAGCGGCGTGCCGAGGATTGCCGCGGAACGTTTCAGGATAGACGAAAGCAGTTGCGCATCGTAATATTCCAGCCGGGCATTGATACCGAACCTGGCGCGCAGTGGCGAGGTGAGCATACCCGCACGGGTTGTAGCGCCGATTAATGTAAAGGGATTGAGACCGATCTGAATGCTGCGGGCGTTTGGGCCGCTGTCGAGCATGATGTCAATTTTATAATCTTCCATCGCCGAGTATAAGTACTCTTCCACGATCGGATTCAGGCGGTGGATTTCGTCGATGAACAGGACGTCTTTTTCCTGCAAGTTGGTCAGCAAACCTGCCAGGTCGCTCGGCTTGTCTAGTACCGGGCCAGAGGTAATTTTGATTCCTGAACCCAGCTCATTTGCTACAATATTGGATAATGTTGTTTTGCCCAATCCCGGAGGTCCGTGAAGCAAAACGTGGTCGAGCGCATCGCCCCGCTGGCGGGCGGCTTGTACAAAAACTTTCAGGTTTTCGAGAATTTTGTCCTGCCCGGTAAAGTCGTCGAAACTAAGCGGACGCAGCGCCCGCTCAATTTCTTTTTCGGTATTGGAAAGATTTTCTTTATCTCCGGACAGGTAATCCTGGCGCATAATGAAGTGCAGATTAAAACATTTACTTAATCAAAAATAGCTGTTTTAATCTGCAAAAAGAAGGATTATCGAATCACCATCACCGACCCGCGCTTGGTAATCGGGGCACGCTCGGGGTAATAAAGCGCCTCGTACGACAGCACATAAGGATAGGCGCCGGGCTGTACCTTCTGGCCTTTGTAAGTTCCGTCCCAGCGGTCTTCCAGGTTATCAGTTGCATAAATTACCTCTCCCCAGCGGTTGTATATCCTGATCTGGAAATTGGTATAATAAGCCCCGAAAATCTGTAATATCTCATTATGACCTTCCCCATCTGGCGTAAATGCATCGGGAATAAAGAAGCGCGGCTCACATTTATCGATCACATCCGTAGCCTTTTCCGTAACACAACCTTCCCGGTTGGTCGCACGCACCACATACTTCCCTTCCTGGTTGACGGTAATTGTTCGCGTGGTATCGCCGGACGCCGGCCAGAGGTAGGATAGCTGCCCGACCCCATTTGCATCGAGGATAACAGATTGTCCGTCAGGAATACAGATCACATTTTCAGGCGCGAGATTCAGGATCGGCGAAGGCAGCTCGCCAACCTGGATCGTATCAGAATTAAAACAATCATTTCTATCTCTAACAATGACAAAGTACGTTCCCGGCTGCCCGATGGTCACATCCCGGGTTTTTTCGCCGGTACTCCAATTAAACTCGATCCACCTTTCACTTTGAACAGTCAAAACAATCGAGCTGTCGCGGCATAATGTCGTATCTGGCCCGATCGTAAATGCAGGCGGTCTTCGGAGCGTGATTTCGATGGTATCGGCCGAGAAACATTCGCCTTGCGGACCATTGAACGCGACGGCAATGTACCGGCCGGTTTCGATCGCATTATAAGTTTTCGCGCGACCAACTACTCTGCCGCGGTGAATCCAGGCGTACACTTCGGCCTGCACTTTCATATCCAGCGGCACAAAATTGCCGCAGGTATCTTTGTCCGGGCCGAGGCTGATCTGCGGAGGCGTCTCATAAATCGTCACCGGCTGAATAATCGTCGTGTCCTTACATTTATTGGTAGCCCGCAAACGTACCATGTAAGTACCTGGCTGCGTGTAAGTATAGGTAGCCTTTTGTTGTTTCGAAGGCGCGGTGAAGCTTCCGTCACCCAAAAAATCCCACTGATAAGTATCTTCGATCGGATCGCAAATCGGGCTGGCCTGGAATGTAGTAGGCGCATTGGTACAAAAACCGTCCGCCTCAAAACCAGGGCCGGAAGATTCCTGTGTGAAATCCTGCACCATATTCGGTAAACCGAGCTGGCTCTTTTTACCACCCAGATTCACGCCATCCCGCTCATATTCAACCCCGGTGAGCGAATTTCCCTCCGGCTCGCCGATGACAGCCAGATACTCACTTCCCTCTATCGCCATATAAATTCGCCCGTCGGAGCCAAATTGTAAGGCGCCAAATTTTTGCGTCGCGGAGCTGTCAATGGTGATCGCAGTCTCCTCCAACAGACTGTCTGGTAATGTTAAATCGTATTGTTTTAAATAGGAACTCGTGCCATTTTCCCCCTGGAAGGATATATACATTTTTTCCCCGGTGGGCGAAAATTCGATCCCGTACGCAGTGGGCGGCGCCGGGCCGAGATCTATTTTTTTATCATAGGTGAGGACACCCGTGGAATCGTCAAAATTGAAAAGCTCAACATAATTTCTTGGCGGCCCCGGAATGATTACCGCCAGTCTCCGCAAACCCGTTGCGCTGTCGGCAGAGGAAAATTTCATGTAACCTTCGGCCTTGTTCAGGCTGTCGTGAGCCATGCCTAATGCTGGCGAGCTGGTTTCTACCAAACCCCCGGTAGTAGCATGAAAAATCCGGAATTTATTGGTGCCATAATCGTGGGAAATGACCCAGTAAGTGCTGTCACGGTCATTACGTGCAGAGACTATACGTTCGGTGGTAGGCTGCTGTAATGTGGTGTTTTGTTCGATGATTGCGCCGAGTCCGTTGTTGCGGCGCATGTCTACCACACTTACGGTTAACAGTTTTTCACCATTAATATCGGAGGTCGTAAATACATTAAAGAGGTATTCGCAGCCCTTACAGGTCGGTTGCGGGACGATGAGGACGGATTGGGTGGAATTCGGGCTACCTTTCAGCGGGTCGCATTTCCCGTTGAAACACGGCATGACGTCCCCGTTTTTATTCCAGACCGTAATACCGTCGGAGTAAAAGAGCAGCTGACCCTTCGAATTCGCAATCGCCGAGGTACCTTCCGGCGTATTCAGTTTCCCGTCTGTGATCGGCGTGGGCGGATTATTGGAAAAATCGAGACCAGCATTTCCACCAAAATACCACTTGGCGCCTTCCTGATTGGCCGGCTCCATACATATCTTCACATTGATCCGGTCCTGGATTTTACAACCATTGGGCATAATCACTTCCACGGAATAACATCCGGAACTGTCAACATTCAATGTTTGCGTAGTATCACCTTTTGGGTACCAAACGAATCTTGCACCCTCAGGGGCACCGTTTGGGTAAGGATCAAGGATTAATGTATCGCCTGGGCAGATGGTTGTATCAGTTTTCCACTGTTGAAATTGCGGTGGAAGCTCGCCTACCTGGATAACTTTGGAGACCGTTTGCGTTGCACCACCGCTAACCGTCCGCACCAATGTAACAGTATAGCTGCCGGGAGCCATATAAGAATGTTGCGCATTTCGCCTCGTATCCGTCGCTCCACCCTCTCCAAAATTCCAGCGCCACGCAGTAGCAGTACTAAGCGTATCCCTGAAAGAAGTGGAATCCGCGCAGTCTGGATTTTGCATACATTGGTTCTGAACCAGAAACGGAGTCTGCGCTTTCGCATACACTGTGGAGAGCAGTATAAGAAAGAAAAAACAACAAAAATTTTGTTGGTACTTATTATAAAATCGACCCATGTTTCGTTACTTGTTCAAACACCCCTATCCACCGCTTTTGATATTCAGATTACCCGACAATACTAACGAAATTAAAATGTTAAAATTTTGTGGGCGATTGTCGTAAAAACCTCTCTAATTTGAATATTAATACGCAATTTGAAGATATTTTGTTAAATAAAATCGGGCATTTTTTCACGGCCCTTAACCAACCGCGAATTTGGTAGCGGCGATATGTTGAATATATGAGCAAGCGTATACTTTGCCTTTTTTTTCTGACACTACTTTGCCTGAAAGGTTGGAGCCAGGACCCGCAGTTCTCCCAATTTTACGCCAATCCGCTATACCTGAACCCGGCACTGGCTGGCGGGGCGCTTGCACCAAGAGCCACCATCAACTACCGCAACCAGTGGCCGTCGCTTTCGGCCAACTTTGTAACTACTTCTTTTGGGGCTGATGCTTTTTTTTCCAATTTCAATAGCGGCGTGGGGGTGTTGGTGACCATGGATAGTCAGGGTTTGGGAAATTTAAAATCCACCGATGTGGCACTGCAATATTCTTATCAGCTGCAAATCAATGATATGACTTCCCTGCGACTGGGAATTCAGGGCGGTTTTGCCTCGCGGACACTGGATTATTTTGGCTTGACATTCGGGGACCAATATGATAATGGCGGCTTGACGGGACAACCTACGCAGGATCCTTTCGCGAAAGGCGGGCCAAATGTTTTTTATGCCGATTTTGGTGCAGGGGCCATGTTATATTCGGATTGGTATTGGGCTGGGGTTTCGGCGCACCATTTGAACCGGCCGAATCAGGCGTTTTCGTCACTGACCGACGCAAGGTTACCCCTTAAGGCCAGTTTGCAAGCGGGTTTACGCATTCCTTTTGCAGGATATACTTTTTTGGGAGATGAAATTGACAAGGAAAAGACGATTTCTCCTGCAATTATGTACAAAAAACAAGGTAAGTATGACCAGTTCGACGCGGGAATGTATGTGACGATCGAGCCGCTGGTGCTGGGTGCCTGGTATCGTGGAATTCCTTTTAAAAAATATGCTCAGAACATTAATAACCACGAATCGCTGATTTTCCTAGCAGGTTTCAGACAGGATAAATTTTCGATCGGTTACAGTTACGATTTGACTATTTCAACATTAGGCGCAGGCAGCGGGGGCGCGCACGAGATTTCGCTCTCCTACATTTTCCCACCTTTGGATCCAAAACCGAAGCGCTCGAAAAGCAGCAAAAAACAGCTATCCTGCCCCAAATTCTGATTCTTCCAAAAATTTTGATACTCCCCGGATAGGGGTAGAGCGGGTTGTATTTGGTCTTTACCAGTACAATTCGCTTATTTTTTTTAACCATTTCTATGACATTCAATTTTAGAAGAAACTGGATCCTCGCACTTGCGATTTGTCTGGTCACATTGCATTCATTCGCCGCTGCTCCGAAAAAACAGTTCTACCAGATCAAGCTGTATCATTTGACTAGCAAAGACCAGGAAACGCGGGTCGATAATTACCTGAAAGACGCTTACATTCCGGCCATGCACCGGGCGGGGATCAAAGATATCGGGGTTTTCAAGCCGGTAGCGTCCGACACCGCGGCCGGAAAGCTCGTTTATGTTTTGATTCCTTTGAAATCCCTGGACCAGCTGCTTTCTATCCCAAAATCACTGGAAAAAGATGCGGCTTACCAGTCTGCGGGCAAGGATTATATTGATGCGGAATACAAGAATCCCCCCTACGCGCGGATCCAATCGACGGTTTTACGTGCTTTCGAAAATGCACCGGTCATGAAAAAACCGACTTACTCCACGCCAAAAAGTGAGCGGATTTATGAGCTGAGAAGCTACGAGGGCCACACGGAGAAAATCCATGTTAATAAAGTGAAACAGTTCAATGCAGGAAATGAGATCGGTATTTTCGATCGGCTGGGTTTCAATGCGGTATTTTACGGCGAAGTGATTTCGGGCGCAACCATGCCGAACCTGATGTATATGACCACATTCTCGGACAAAGCTTCACGTGATGCACATTGGAAATCTTTCACCGACGATGCAGAGTGGGGCAAAGTGAAAACAATGCCAGAGTATCAAAACAATGTTTCGAAGAATGTCACTTTGTTTCTTTATCCGGCCGAATATTCGGATTACTGATCATTTAAAAAAAACGAAAAAGACCCGGTGCTCGAAATGTGCGCCGGGTCTTTTTTTGATATAAAAAATCTTATTTACGCGCCGCAGTGATGGCTGCACGCACATTTCCATGTTTGTCCAAAAGCGATTGAGCCTCTTCGGGCGACACATTCAGCTCGTCGATAATCATTCTCAAAGCCCGGTCAACCAGCTTTTCGTTTGTCAGCTGCATATCCACCATTTTATTACCCTTCACTTTTCCCAGCCGGATCATTACCGAAGTGGTGATCATATTTAAAACCAGTTTTTGTGCAGTCCCGGCTTTCATGCGGGTGCTGCCAGTCAGAAACTCTGGGCCAACCACGACTTCTACCGGAAATTCTGCTGCTTTGGCAACCGGCGAGCCATCATTACAAACTACGCAGCCAGTGAGTAAACCTGCTTTTTGCGCTTCATTCAAACCACCGATCACATAGGGTGTCCGGCCCGAAGCTGCGATACCGACGAGCGTATCGTTTTCGTTGGGCTGGTACGGTTGCAAATCTATCCACGCTTGCTGTGCGTCGTCCTCCGCATTTTCCACCGCTTTCCTGATCGCCCCGTCTCCTCCTGCTATAATCCCGACCACCAGATCAAAAGGTACCCCAAAAGTTGGCGGACATTCCGACGCATCTACCACGCCCAGTCGGCCGCTGGTCCCGGCGCCGATATAAAACAGCCTGCCGCCTTTTTGCATGCGCGGCACGATCTGCTTTACCAACTCTTCAATTTGTGGGATTGACTTCTTAACCGCCTGCGGCACAGTCTGATCTTCCTGATTGATGGAAGTCAGAATGTCGGAGACACTCATTTTTTCAAGGTCATTATAATGTGAGGACGACTCGGTTGTTAGCATTTGAATGGTGTTTTGTGCAAATCAAAAATAATCCTTTTCCTTTTATTGTAGTTTGCCTAGATCAAATTTGGTATTAATCGTAGAATTATCACAAAAAACGCCGTGAATGTTTGGAAAATAAAAAGATAGCTCTCTTATTTGCAAGAGAGATTAAAAATTAGCGAAATTTCGCTGGACCTGTTAGTTACGCTACATTCACCATGGCAGAATTAAATAAGTTTTCGAAAACCCTTACCCAGGAAGTTACCAACCCCGCAGCGCAGGCGATGCTTTACGGCATTGGGTTGAAAGAAGAAGATTTTATAAAACCACAAATCGGCATCGCCAGCACCGGTTATGAAGGTAATCCATGCAATATGCACCTTAATGGTTTGTCGGTGTATGTGAAACAAGGTGTGCAGGCCAACGAAATGGTGGGTTTGATTTTCAATACGATTGGGGTTTCCGATGGTATGACCAATGGTAATGATGGTATGCGCTACTCGCTGCCAAGCCGTGACATTATCGCCGATTCTATTGAAACCGTAGTCGCGGCGCAGTGGTACGATGGCGTGATTGCCGTGGTAGGTTGTGACAAAAACATGCCCGGCGCCATTATGGCGATGGCCCGTCTCGATCGTCCTGCAATTATGGTGTACGGAGGAACAATCCGCTCTGGACATTATAAAGGTCAGAAACTGGATATCGTTTCGGCATTTGAAGCACTGGGAAAGAAGTTTGCGAATAATATTTCTGACGAAGACTATAAAGGTATCATCCAGAACTCGATCCCTGGTCAGGGCGCTTGTGGCGGGATGTATACGGCCAATACAATGGCTTCCTCGATCGAGGCAATGGGATTGAGCCTGCCTTTCAGCAGCTCTTACCCGGCGACGCACGAGGGTAAGCAGGAAGAATGTAAAAAGATCGGTGCGGCAATGAAGCGTCTGCTCGAACTGAACATTACGCCGAAGGATATCATCACCAAAAAGTCGCTCGAAAACGCATTAACCCTGGTGATGGCGCTCGGCGGCTCGACCAACGCAGCCCTGCATTACCTTGCAATTGCACGTGCGGCTGATATTCCGCTGACTTTGGACGACATTCAGGCGATTTCCGACCGCGTACCTTTTATTGCGGATCTGAAACCAAGCGGAAAATATTTTATGGAAGACATGCTGGAAATCGGCGGTGTTCCAGCGGTAACGAAATATCTTTTCGAAAAAGGCTACATCCACGGCGACTGCATCACAGTCACCGGTAAAACAGTAGCTGAAAACCTGGCAGAAGCGCCTGATTTGAATTTTGAAACACAAAAAATTGTGTTCCCGATCGAAACACCGATCAAGGTAACCGGACACATTCAGGTGTTGTACGGTAATCTGGCGCCAACCGGCTCGGTAGCGAAAATCACTGGAAAGGAAGGGCTTACCTTTGACGGCGAGGCGAAAGTTTGTGAGCATGAATCGGAGATCATCGATATGCTGGCGAAACACGAGATCAAACCAGGCCACGTGGTGGTAATCCGTAATGCAGGTCCAAAAGGCGGACCGGGCATGTCGGAAATGCTGAAACCGACTTCGGCTGTGATGGGTGCAGGTTTGGGAGATAAAATTGCGTTGATCACCGACGGACGTTTTTCAGGCGGTACTCACGGTTTCGTAGTGGGCCACATTACCCCGGAAGCATTCGACGGCGGCCCGATCGCACTTGTAAAAGACGGCGACCGCATCTCCATCGACGCCAACACCCGCCAGCTAACCCTCCACATTTCCGACGAAGAAATGGCAACCCGTAAAGCAGCCTGGGTACAACCAGCGCCACGCTTTACAAAAGGAATGTTGGGAAGATATATCAGGACCGTAAAATCGGCCAGCGAAGGCTGCGTGACGGACGAGGCTTAAAAAAGAATACCAATATTGAATTAGAAATTCAAAGGACTAAAACAGAGGAGTCATGGAATTCAATGAAAATCAGACAGATGCAGTGCAGATCGCGGAGCCTGCGGTTGTGGCGAAACCGGAGCTGGTGAATGGTTCACATGCGGTGATCAGGTCGCTGATTGCGGAGGGCGTGGAGACGATATTCGGATATCCCGGAGGCGCCATCATGCCGGTGTACGATGCGATTTATGATTATCAGGAGGAAATTAACCACATTCTGGTACGTCACGAGCAAGGTGCAGCACATGCGGCGGAAGGTTTTGCACGTATTACAGGTCGGCCTGGGGTATGTCTTGTAACTTCCGGACCCGGTGCTACAAACCTGGTGACTGGCATTGCCGATGCGATCATTGACTCTACTCCTATGGTTTGCATTGTGGGCCAGGTGGGCGCGCATCTGCTTGGTACTGACGCATTTCAGGAAACAGATGTGATCGGTATCACTATTCCGATTACAAAATGGAATTACCAGATCACCCGCGCTGACGAAGTGCCTGAGATCATTGCCAAAGCATTTTATATAGCTAAATCGGGACGTCCGGGCCCCGTTTTGATCGACATTACCAAGAATGCGCAGCAGGAGCTGATGTCGAAATCGTTTTCCTACAAAAAATGTGAAAACCTGATCAGCTACCGTCCGCGTCTTGCGCCGAAAGTGGAGCAGGTAGAGGCAGCTGCGAAGCTAATTAACGAAGCGAAAAAGCCTTTCCTATTTGTAGGCCACGGTGTGCAGATTTCTAAGGCTGAAAATGAATTGATCCAATTCATTGAAAAAACAGACATTCCTGCGGCGTCAACATTACTTGGGCTTTCATCGGTTTCAGTAGACCACCCGAATTATGTGGGCTGGCTGGGTATGCACGGAAACTACGGTACCAATGTGCTGACCAACCAATGTGACCTGATCATTGCGGTCGGAATGCGGTTTGATGACCGCGTGACGGGCGATGTAAGTCGCTATGCGAAACAGGCGAAGGTTGTCCACATTGAAATTGACCCGGCAGAAATAGATAAAATCGTAAAAGCGGATGCACCGGTAGTAGGCGATGCGAAACTGGCGCTTGAAATGCTGCTTCCGCTCGTGAAAGAAAGTGATCACAAAGGCTGGATCGCCGAGTTTAAGAAGTTTGATGCGATTGAAGACGAGAAAATCACGCAGCCAGAACTCGCGCCGACTACGGATAAGATCAAAATGGCTGAGGTAATCCGGACGCTTTCCAATAAAACAAATGGTGAAGCGGTTGTTTTAGCAGACGTAGGCCAGCATCAAATGATGACGGCGCGCTATTATCAGTTTAAAAAACCAAATTCCTTCATTACTTCCGGCGGTCTTGGAACGATGGGTTTTGCATTACCTGCCGCATTTGGGGCCAAAGTAGGCGCGCCTGACCGTGAGGTAGTTGCATTCATCGGCGACGGATGCTTTCAGATGACGATCCAGGAATTGGGCACGATTGCGCAGAGTGGTTTGCCGGTGAAGATCATTATTTTAAATAACAACTTCCTTGGAATGGTGCGCCAGTGGCAGCAGCTTTTCCACCAGAAACGATACTCTTTTGTGGAGCTTCAAAACCCGGATTTTATCACCATCGGAAAAGGTTTCGGGATTGACGGGCATACCTGCTCGGCGAGGGAAGATTTGAACGCTTCTCTGGATAAAATGCTGGCTTCGGACAAGCCTTACCTTCTTGAAGTGATTGTTGAAAAAGAGGAAAATGTGTTCCCGATGGTTCCTACCGGGGCTTGTGTAGCAGATATCAGACTTGAATAACAGGAAATCAGCGCAATTATGACAACATACACCATTTGTGTTTTTACCGAAAATACGATTGGTATTCTTAACAAGATTACCACCATCCTCACGCGCCGCCGGATCAACATTGACAGTCTGACGGTTTCCGAAACCGAGCGCAAAGGCATTTCGAGGTTCACCATCGTCATCCGTCACGATTCCCGCGAGGCAGTTGAAAAGCTTGTCCGCCAGATCCGTAAGGTGATTGAAGTGTTGGCCGTTTTCGGATATCTGAACAATGATATCGCTTATAATGAAATTGCATTGTTTAAAGTTTCGACGCCATACGGTGCGAAACCGCTTGACATCGAAACCATTAATAAAGTATACAAAGCGTGGGTTGTTTATTGGCACCTGAGCTATGTGATTATTCAAAAAACGGGTACCGAGGAGGAAATTTTTGAATTTTTTGATTATATCAAACCGCATGAAATCCTGGAATTTGTACGGTCGGGACGTGTGGCAGTAAGTAAGTCGCCGCAGACTTTGGTGGATTATCTGCCTGAGGCTGAGTGGGAGTATTATCAATAGAAGAAGAGCTTTAACACATATTCTTTAATCGTAATAAATCAATTTAATCAATAATCAATGGCACAATTAAATTTCGGCGGGGTCGAAGAAGAAGTAGTAACCCGTGAAGAATTTCCTCTTGAAAAAGCGCGTGAAGTACTTTCTACTGAAACCATTGCCGTGATTGGTTATGGCGTACAAGGCCCAGGCCAAAGCTTGAACATGCGCGACAACGGTTTCAATGTGATCGTAGGTCAGCGCCAGGGTGGTAAGTCCTGGGACAAAGCTGTTTCTGACGGCTGGGTGCCTGGCGAAACGCTTTTCGACATTGAAGAAGCCCTGTCAAAAGGAACGATCATTTGCTACCTGCTTTCTGACGCTGCTCAGATTGAACTGTGGCCGACTGTTAAAAAGCACCTTACTGCCGGAAAATCGCTGTATTTCTCGCACGGTTTCGGTGTAACATATAAGGATCAAACCGGCATCATTCCTCCTGCTGATGTGGATGTGTACCTGGTAGCTCCAAAAGGATCCGGTACTTCACTTCGCCGCATGTTTGTAGAAGGAAAAGGCTTGAACTCTTCTTTCGCAGTGTTCCAGGATGCAACTGGTAAAGCGCGTGAAAAATGTATCGCGATGGGTATTGGCGTTGGTTCAGGTTATTTGTTCGAAACGGATTTTTACCGTGAAGTAACTTCTGACTTAACCGGCGAGCGTGGCACATTGATGGGCGCAATCCAGGGAATCTTTGCTGCTCAGTATGAAGTACTTCGTTCAAACGGACATACGCCATCAGAAGCATTCAACGAAACAGTGGAAGAATTGACGCAATCATTGATGCCTTTGGTTGCTGAAAACGGTATGGACTGGATGTATGCCAACTGTTCTACAACTGCGCAGCGCGGTGCATTAGATTGGTGGAAACCTTTCCGCGACGCTACAAAGCCGGTTTTTGAACAACTTTACAACTCTGTAAAATCAGGCGAGCAAGCTAAAATCTCCATTACCCGCAACTCACAGCCTGACTACCGCGTGAAACTGGAAGAAGAATTGGCTGAACTCCGCGAATCGGAAATGTGGCAAGCTGGCTCAACCGTTCGCGGTCTACGCCCGGAACGCAACTAATATAGATAATGAAATTGCCGTTGGCTTAAGCCAACGGGAAAAAAATGGGAGCTTTGCTATTTTGCAAAGCTCTTTTATTTAAAATGCGATGGAAACGGCACATTCACTCCCGACTCTCGATAATATTTTTCTGGCGGCCGAGAGGCTTCGCGGCGTGATTAATCACACGCCGGTTTTATATAATGCACATTTGTCGGAGCAGTACCAGGCCAACATTTACCTGAAACGCGAGGACCTGCAGACGGTGCGTTCCTACAAAATTCGTGGTGCATATAACAAAATGGCGAGTATGTCGGCCGAGGCGCTGGCTGGTGGAATCGTATGTGCAAGTGCCGGAAACCATGCGCAGGGCGTAGCTTATGCCTGTCAGAAAATGGAAGTAAAAGGCGCGATTTTCATGCCGACGACTACGCCGGCGCAGAAGATCAAGCAGGTGAGGCTTTTCGGTAAAGAATGGATCGAGGTGCATTTAGTAGGAGATACTTACGACGATGCTTACTACGCGTCGAAGGAATACCAAACCGTCACCAATGCCGTTTTTGTGCATCCATTTGACGATTTGCAAGTGATTGAAGGACAGGGAACGGTGGGTCTGGAAATTTTTAAGGATGTCGATTTTAAGATCGATTATCTGCTGATGGCGATCGGCGGTGGCGGTTTGGCTTCGGGCATTTCTACGGTTTTCAAGCAACTATCTCCAAAAACCCAGCTGATTGGCGTCGAGCCGGAAGGTTCGCCGACGATGCAGCGATCCATCGCCGAAGGTCACGTCGTGACATTGGATAACATTGACAAATTTGTAGACGGAGCCGCTGTTCGCCGCGCAGGTGACCTGACCTTTGAAGTTTGCAGCAAGAGTTTGAATGCTATTTTGCTGGTGCCCGAGGGAAAAGTTTGCTCTACGATTTTGCAGCTTTATAATGAAGAAGCGATTGTTGCAGAGCCGGCGGGTGCATTGACGGTGGCTGCGCTGGATATGATCAAAGACGAAATCAAGGGTAAGAATGTCGTCGCATTGATCAGCGGCGGCAATAATGACATTACACGCACCGAAGAAATCAAAGAGCGCTCGCTGCTTTATGAGGGTTTGAAACATTATTTCGTGATCCGTTTCCCCCAACGCTCCGGCGCATTTCGTGAGTTTTTGAATGTACTCGGCCCAAATGACGACATTGCGCGGTTCGAATACGTGAAGAAAACCAACAAGGAACAAGGCCCGGCGCTGGTAGGAATTGAGCTGAAAAGCCGGGAGGATTTTGCGCCTTTAATCGAGCGGATGGATGCGAATAAGATCGTTTATGAGTATCTGAATGATCAGCCGGATTTGTTTCAGTTTATGGTTTAATTTTGATATTTGTTATCTTGTAATTCAATCTCATATACATACTATGGTTCAAGATAAACGACAAGTGCACGAATTGATTCGGACAAAAAAGATTGCTATTCAACAGCTAGGAGCGGAACGTTTGGGTCTCTTTGGCTCGTTTGCTCGCGGTGAACAAAAAGAAACGAGCGATATCGACATTGTCGTTGAGTTCAAAGATGGTATGAAAACTTATCGCAACTTGTTGAACCTGGCAGATTTATTGGAAGAATTATTTCAAAAAAAAGTGGATTTGTTGACTTGGGAAGGAATGGCCTCATTCGTGCAGAGTGAAGCGAAAAAAGACTTGGAATATGTCTCCTTCGCAGATTGAGTTTCTTAAACATATCCAGAAAGAGCTTCATTTTCTCTCGACGCACTCCCAAAATATAACTTTCGAAGAGTTTTTGCATGACGATTTGATTAACCGTGCTTATCAAAGGAGTCTTGAAATTATTGGCGAAGCTGCCAAGAAGGTCCCTGATGAATTACGCTACAAGTATAAGGAAGTCGACTGGCGAGGAATGACAGGGCTCAGGGATGTCCTAATTCATCAATATTTTCAGGTAGATTATCAGATTCTGTGGCAAGTCATTCAAAATCTCGTTCCCCAAGCGAAAGAATGGATAGACGAAATTATTGATAACGAAGAAGCTAATTTTTCATGACTCAATGCTACGCGTCCCCTCCGATATCAGCTCCTCCGAATTTGAATCCCTGAAAATTCAGGATATGACTTTCGTTGCCTATCGCAATGAAGTTTATCCGTCGAAATATGATGTTTTTTTCGAGGAACATGCGGTGATTGTGGTTTTGGAAGGAGAGAAAAAATTTACCAGCCCGACGCAGGAAGTGCATGTAGAGAAAGGAGATATTCTTTTTGTGCAGCGGGGTTTTTATCTGATGTCTGAATCCATTCATGAATCGTATAAAAGCCTGGTTTTCTTTTTTGACGAGAAATTGCTTAAAGAATTTGTTGGGCTGCACCCTGAGTTGTTTAATCCTGAGAAGTCAGAAACCGTTTTTGAAAAGCCGATTTTACTCTTGAAGTCGGACGATAACTTTGAGAAATTCATTCAATCGGTTTTTCCCTATTTTAAATCGCGGACTGAGCTTAAAAATCACTTTCTGAGGCTGAAATTCCAGGAATTATTGTTGCATTTGCTTGAACTGGATGGTTCAAAGCAACTTCGCGCAATCCTTTACAGCTTATATAAAGGAGAAAAGGTGGATCTCCCGTTTTTAATGAACAGCTACTACCTCAAACCGCTGACATTGAATGAGCTGGCACGTTTGTCGGGACGAAGTTTATCAGCATTTAAAAGAGATTTTCAGGACGAATTCAATACGTCGCCCGCGTTTTGGCTTAAGAATAAAAGACTGGAATACGCTGATTTTTTGCTGAGGAACAGTACCAAGAATGTTTCGGAAATTAGTACAGAGATCGGATATGAGAGCGTTTCTCATTTTATAAAAACTTATAAGGAAAGGTACGGGGCCACGCCGAAGAAGCATGGGTAGCTTTGACAGGTGGGCTGCCTGGAATTATTATATTTGTAGGAGCTAAAAATTCTGATCATGGAAACATTGCATGTTTATCCGAACAAGTCACAGCAAAAGGCGGTAGTAGCTTTTTTGGAAGCTTTAAAAATTCCATTTGACACAGAAGAATCGCTTCCGCCTCATGTATTAAAGGGAATTCAAAATGGTCAGGAAGACATTAAGTCTGGTAAATCAATCGCGCTTGAAGAATTCGAAAAACGTAGAAGATCGATTTGATGACTTATAAGGTAATTCTTGCACACACAGCAGTTGATACATTCGATGCCATTTTTGACCAAATCAATGCCAAATTCGGTATCGTGGCAGCCCGGAAATTTGAAATTAAAGAATCCGCATACTTAGGACACTTAAAAGAACTCCCTTGATTTTCAAGGCGATTGAGGAGCGGTCCACAGTCAGAAAGGGTTTTATCAATAAAAACTGCTCCTTCTTTTATGAAGTATCCGGGAGCGAAGTAAACATTCTCTATTTCTGGGACAACCGTCAGGAGCCACTACTATCATAATCTTGTTGGTTGGATAAAGATTTCCGCTCAAATCATCCATCCAAACCAAAAACACTATTTTTTGAACCTTTCCCGTTATCCGGATTCGATTGAATTTGTGGTACTTTGTAATATCAGTTCTTTCCTTTCGAGAAAGACGAAGTGGCGAAATTTTAATTTGTAACAAATGAGTAATCAGGCAAGTACCCTTTTCGACAAGGTGTGGGACGCACACGTTGTCCGCAAAATTGCTGATGGTCCGGATGTATTTTTCATCGACCGTCATTTTATCCATGAGGTGACCAGCCCGGTTGCATTCCTGGGTCTGGAAAGCAGAAATATCGGTGTAATGTACCCTGAACGTACATTCGCTACTGCCGACCATAACACGCCAACCATTAACCAGCACCTTCCGGTAGCCGATCCGCTTTCTGCAAATCAGCTTAAAGCATTGGAAACCAATTCCTTGAAATATGGTATTTCTCACTGGGGACTAGGTCACGCCAGAAACGGGATTGTGCACGTGGTAGGTCCTGAAAATGGGATTACGCTTCCAGGCATGACGATTGTTTGCGGTGATTCGCATACTTCCACACATGGTGCATTTGGTGCAATTGCCTTTGGTATAGGTACTTCCGAGGTTGAAATGGTACTTTCTTCGCAATGTATCATGCAGCCGAAACCCAAGAAAATGCGGGTGAATGTAAACGGAAAACTCGGACTCGGCGTAACACCGAAGGATGTTACATTGTACATCATTTCGAAGCTGACGACCGCGGGAGCAACTGGCTATTTTGTAGAATATGCCGGCGATGTTTTTGAAAATATGAGCATGGAGGGCCGGATGACGGTCTGCAACATGAGTATTGAAATGGGTGCGCGCGGTGGTATGATCGCTCCTGATGAAACAACTTTTGCTTATATCAATGGTCGCGAGCAGGCGCCAAAAGGTGAGAAGTGGGATAAGGCGCTGGCTTACTGGAAGACATTGAAAACAGACGAAGGCGCTGTTTTTGATAAAGAATATCATTTCGATGCTGCGGACATTGAGCCGATGATCACTTATGGTACTAATCCGGGAATGGGTCAGGGAATTTCAAAATCAATCCCAACTTCGGATCAGGTTGAAGGCGGTAAAGCTACTTACGACAAGTCGCTGAACTACATGGGCTTTCATGAAAATGAATCCATGCTGGGCAAGAAAATAGATTACGTTTTTATTGGTAGCTGCACAAATGGCCGGATTGAAGATTTCCGCGCATTTGCATCTATTGTGAAAGGTCGCAAAAAGGCCGATAATGTTACTGCGTGGGTAGTTCCGGGTTCTCACATTGTTGAGGCGCAGATTAAGGAAGAGGGGATTCTTGACATTCTTACCGAAGCTGGTTTTGAGCTGCGTCAGCCGGGATGTTCGGCTTGTCTGGCGATGAATGATGATAAAATTCCGGCTGGAAAATATGCGGTAAGTACTTCAAACCGCAATTTTGAAGGTCGCCAGGGACCTGGCGCCCGGACATTGCTGGCAAGTCCGCTCGTGGCGGCTGCTGCGGCGGTGACCGGCGTAGTTACGGATCCAAGAGAATTGTTACAAGAAGCTTAAACCGACCCCCAAAATGGCATACGATAAATTCACCATACTGAAAAGCTCGGCGGTACCTTTGCCGATCGAAAATGTTGATACTGACCAAATTATCCCTGCGCGCTTTTTAAAAGCAACAAAAAGGGAAGGTTTTGGCGATAACCTTTTCCGCGACTGGCGGTACAATGGCGATGATACACCGAAGCAGGATTTCGTTTTGAATAATCCGATCTACTCTGGAAAAATCCTGGTAGGCGGACATAATTTCGGAAGTGGATCAAGCCGTGAGCACGCTGCCTGGGCGATCTACGATTACGGTTTCCGGTGCGTGGTTTCCAGTTTCTTTGCGGATATTTTTAAAGGTAACTCGTTGAACATCGGTATTTTACCAGTTCAGGTAAGTCCTGAATTTCTGGATAAAATTTTCCAGGCGATTGAAGCTGACCCGAATGCGGAGCTGGAAGTAAACCTTCCTGAGCAAAGCATTCAAATTGTAGCGACCGGCGAAAGCGAATCTTTCGATATCAATGGCTACAAAAAACACAATCTGATGAACGGTTTCGATGATATCGACTATCTGCAAGCGATGAAACAAGAAATCAGTGAGTTTGAAACAGAAAGGATTTATTGACGGCGACGGCAGCACTTATGAACAGCCGATATATTGAAATAATGGATACGACACTCCGCGATGGCGAACAGACCAGCGGAGTGTCTTTTTCTGCTTTGGAAAAATTGACGATTGCACAAATTCTGCTTCAGGAGGTCAAGGTAGACCGCATTGAAGTGGCTTCTGCACGCGTGTCGGAAGGTGAATTTCAGGCAGTTAAGAAAATTACAGATTGGGCGAAGCAGCACGGTTTTTTAGATAAAGTCGAGGTACTTACCTTCGTCGATGGCGATGCGTCTATCAACTGGCTGTTCGAAAGTGGCGCCCGGGTCATGAATCTTTTGACCAAAGGTTCGCTAAACCATTTAAAATATCAGCTGAAAAAATCCCCGCAGGAACATTTTGAGGATATCCGGAATGTGATCGAGCTGGCAGATTCAAAAGGTATTGATTGCAACGTATATCTGGAAGATTGGAGCAACGGAATGCGGAATTCGCCGGATTACGTTTTTGCGTCGCTGGATTTCCTTGTAACACAGCCGGTTAAGCGCATTTTGCTGCCCGATACGCTGGGCATTTTGACACCTTCCGAATCGTATTCTTTTGTAAAAGCAATCGTCGATCGGTACCCCAATCAGCATTTCGAATTCCATGCGCATAACGATTATGATCTGAGCATTGCGAATGTCATGGAGGCTCTGCGCGCAGGTGCCCGCGGGCTTCACCTGACTGTAAACGGGATGGGTGAAAGGACCGGAAATGCGCCTCTGGCTAGTACAATCGCGGTTTTGAATGATATGATGCCGGAATTCAAGACGTCGGTAAACGAAAAATCGCTTTACACGGTCAGCAAGCTGGTGGAGACGTTTTCGGGGATCAGGATTCCTTCCAACAAGCCGATTGTAGGTGAAAGTGTCTTTACACAAACTGCTGGAATTCACGCAGACGGTGACAAGAAGAACAATCTGTATTTCAGCAAGTTAATGCCCGAAAGGTTTGGCCGTCAGCGGCTTTACGCATTGGGCAAAACTTCTGGCAAAGCCAACATTGAAAACAACCTGCGCGATCTTGGCATCACATTAAGTAATGCTGATCTCAAAAAGGTGACGCAAAGGATTATCGAGCTCGGCGACCGCAAGGAATCCGTGACGCCGGACGATCTTCCCTACATTATTTCCGACGTGCTCGCGAGCAGCGCCATCGAGGAAAAAGTAGTGATTGTAAATTACGTTCTGACACATTCAAAAAATCTGAAACCGTCGGCAACACTGCAGATCAAGTTTCTGGATGAAGTTTTTGAAGAAAGTGCGCAGGGCGATGGTCAGTATGACGCGTTTATGAATGCGCTGAAAAGGATTTACTATTTGAAAGGTATCAACCTGCCGATGTTGACAGATTATGCGGTCCGCATTCCGCCGGGAGGTAAAACGGACGCGCTTTGCGAGACCATTATTACTTGGGAAATTTCCGGTAAAGAAGTAAAAACCAGAGGTTTGGATTCTGACCAGACTGTTTCTGCGATCATGGCCACACAAAAAATGCTCAACCTGATTGGTATCCCGAACGATGCGAAACTCACACCGGAAATTCCGATGGTGAAAACCTTTTAAGACACTTTAATTGAATTAATTATTTATCAAGTATCCAATCAAATCTTTTAATGAAGAAAAATATCCTAATCGTTCCTGGCGACGGAATCGGGCAAGAAGTAACGGAAGTTGGAAAGAATGTATTGGTAAAAATTGCTGAAAAGTTCGGTCACGAATTCATTTATGACGAAGCTTTGATGGGCCACGTCGCGATTGAAGCCACTGGCAACCCGCTGCCTGATGAGACACTTGAAAAAATGCGTGCGTCTGACGCGATCCTTTTTGGAGCTGTCGGTCACCCGAAATATGATAATGATCCTACCGCGAAAGTTCGACCTGAACAAGGTCTTTTGAAAATGCGGAAAGAGCTGGGTTTGTATGCTAACCTTCGTCCGATCAAGTTGTTCGACGAATTGCTGGGCGCATCCTCTATTAAACCTGAGATCCTGAAAGGTTCTGATATTCTTTTCTTCCGCGAGTTGACGGGTGATATTTATTTTGGAGAAAAAGGTCGGAAAAACGATAACAATACGGCTTACGACATTGCAGAATATAGCCGCTATGAAGTGGAGCGTATCGGGCGCAAAGCTTTTGAAGCTGCAAGAACACGGAACAAAAAACTTTGCTCGGTTGATAAGGCTAATGTTTTGGAAACCAGCCGTTTGTGGAGAGAAGTAATCCAGGCTTTGGCTCCTGAGTATCCTGATATCACGGTTGAGCACCAGTTTGTAGATTCAGCCGCCATGATGCTCATCAAGGATCCGAAACGCTTTGACGTAGTGGTCACTGCGAATTTGTTCGGAGATATCCTTACTGACGAGGCGAGCCAGATCGCTGGTTCGATGGGGATGTTGGCGTCCGCTTCGGTGGGAGATAGCACCGGTGTTTATGAGCCGATCCACGGTTCTGCGCATGACATTACCGGAAAAGGTATCGCCAATCCACTGGCGTCTGTTTTGTCTGCTGCGCTGCTACTCGATATTTCATTTGGTTTGAAGGAAGAATCGGAAACGATTATTTCAGCGGTTGATAAATTGCTGAAAGATGGCTTCCGGACCAGGGATATTGCAGATGCCACAACACCAGCAGAAATGATTTTAAACACGCAAGCTGCTGGAATTGAGCTTTTAAAAAGAATTTGATTTCCTGGCAAGATTTGCCAAATAATATTTGTTAAAACCAAAAGTTGTACTTTCTTTGCAGAAGAAACTCGTGGTCAGCGAATTTTCGCCGTATTTTATGAACGCACTAGAAAAAAACATAAATCTTCTCATTCTAACTATTCCGTAAGAGCGGGAAAGGTGCTGTTTTGATTCTTTCGGAACCCTTTCCTCGACCAGGAAAGGGTTTTATATTGTCTGAAAATTATTAAATTAGTGTCCCATTAAATTTTTAATTCCCATCAATGAGTAATCGAGTCCAGATCTTCGACACAACTTTACGAGACGGCGAGCAGGTACCAGGCAGCCAATTAACCACGGAAGAAAAGATTGTTGTAGCCAGGCAACTCGAAATACTTGGGGTAGACATTATCGAAGCCGGTTTTCCGGTATCCAGTCCAGGCGATTTTCGTTCTGTCGTGGAAATATCGAAAGCAGTGCGGGAACCGGTAATTTGCGCCTTGTCACGTGCGGTTCAGGGAGATATCGATGCGGCTGCAAATGCTTTGGAGTATGCGCAGCGCGGCAGGATACATACCGGAATCGGTTCTTCTGACATTCATATTCAGCACAAATTCAATACAACCCGGGAGAAAATCATTGAAAGGGCGATATCTGCCACCAAATACGCAAAGTCGAAGGTAGAGGATGTGGAATTTTACTGCGAAGATGCAGGCCGTGCAGACCTTGTATTTTTATCACAACTGGTTGAAGCTGTGATCGGTGCGGGAGCGACAGTGGTGAACATTCCGGATACGACCGGCTACTGTCTGCCAGACGAGTATGGGGCGAAAATCAAGTATATTTTTGAGCACGTTTCCAACATTCATAAGGCCACCATTTCTATTCACTGCCATAATGACTTGGGATTAGCGACCGCAAATACGATTGCTGGTGTAAACCAGGGTGCTCGTCAGGTAGAAGTTACGATCAACGGAATTGGCGAGCGGGCCGGAAATACTTCGCTGGAAGAAGTGGTGATGGCTTTGAATGTGCATAAAGAATTGGGACTGGAAACCGGGATCAATACCCAGCATATCTACCCGACCAGCCAGCTGGTTTCTAAAATGATGCGCATGCCGGTTCAGGCAAACAAAGCGATTGTGGGAAGAAATGCTTTCGCACATTCATCTGGAATTCACCAGGATGGTTTCCTGAAAAATACTTTGAATTACGAGATTATGAACCCGCAGGACGTGGGTGTCGATAAATCAGATATTGTTCTGACGGCCAGAAGCGGACGTCATGCCTTGAAACATCGCTTCGAATTGTTGGGATTCAGCTTTGATAAACCAACGCTCGACGAGCTCTATACCAGGTTCCTTGAAATCGCCGATTTGAAAAAAGAAGTGAATGATGCAGACCTGGTTGATCTGGCAAAAACGGCTATTCCAGCTTAATTAGAATATCCTTAGAAAATGCTAACCCCTTGAATCTGAATTTGATGTTTTAAAGAATTTTTTGTAACATTACATATTCAATAACATCCATCAGATTGCAAAAAGCCCTCGGTGATTCTGACTAAGGGCTTTTTTCTTGCCTAAAAAATGATGGTCCGGTTGTTGTGAATGAAGACGCGGTCGTTAAAAACGAGCTTCAAAGCCTTCGATAAAACAGCCTTTTCCGTATCCTTTCCCAATGTTGCCATGTCTGCGGCAGTTTGCCGGTGGTCTACCGATTTCACATCCTGTGCAATGATCGGCCCTTCGTCCAGATCATTATTGACGAAATGCGCGGTGGCACCAATGATTTTTACTCCTCTGTCGTAAGCCTGCCGGTAAGGATTTGCCCCGATGAATGCGGGCAAAAATGAATGGTGAATGTTAATGATCTTGTTCGGGAAATGTCTTACAAATTCCGGCGTAATAATGCGCATATATTTTGCCAGCACCAGGTATTCGGGCTGGTAAATGTCCAGGGTTTTCAGGATCAATGCCTCGTGCTCTTCCCGCGTTTTGTTTTCATGAGAAATAAAATGAAACGGAATTCCAAACTTTCCGACAAGCGGCTGTAATGTATTGTAGTTACTTACGACCGCTAAAATATCGGCATCCAGCTCATCGAAAGCATACCGGATCAGCAGCTCACCCAGGCAGTGATGCTCCTTGGTCACAAAAAGCACAATGTCCTTTTTCTTTTTTGGATTAATCCTGAGGTTAAGACCCGCTGGCAGCTCGGTTTGAAGCACTTTCAAAACTTCATTCACGTCCGTATCTCCTTCAAATTCCGTCCGCATAAAGAAATATCCCGACGGACTTACATATTCATCATTTCGGATAATGTTCTGATTGTGTTCAAAAAGAATTCGGGTTACCTGATAGATCAAACCTTTATGATCGGGACCGTCCATCAGGAGGATATTTCGTTGCGCCATTTAATGCAGGATATTTTTGAAAGGCTTCAAATATAAAGTGTTATCATGTATAGTTGGCAGCGATATGTTTGTTTTAGACCTCGCGGCAACGAATACGCACAGATTTCTGTTAATTTCTCAAATAAAAATCAAACGATGGCAGAAGAACTGATTATCTCAACCAGCACCGACCGCTCCCGAATTTACCAGGAGCTATATCCACAAATACAGGCTTTAATTGAACCCGAAAGTGATCTGATCGCGAACCTGGCCAATATGGCGGCAGCATTGAAAGAAGCTTTCGGGTTTTTCTGGGTTGGATTTTATGTCGCGAAAGAAGGACAGCTGGTTTTGGGGCCGTTTCAGGGGCCGATCGCCTGCACGCGGATAGCGTTTAATAAGGGTGTTTGCGGTGCCAGTTACACCAGGAAAGAAACCATTCTTGTTCCTGACGTAGAAGCATTTCCGGGGCATATTGCCTGTAACTCAGCATCGAAATCGGAAATTGTGGTGCCGGTATTTTATAGGAACGGGTCGGTGGCGATGGTACTCGATGTAGACAGTGACCAGCTGGATGATTTTAATGAAACGGATGCCCGCGAATTAGAAAAACTGATCAAATTGATTGAAAGAAAATTATAAGAACATTTAAAAAATAAACCCCGGCTGAAAATGATTCAACCGGGGTTTGTTTTTTTAATGCAGTAATCAATTCAAAGAAAACATCGGCAGCCTCAGTGCGACCACATTATTGAACATGAGTTTTGAAATTTTTGGGTCCATATAATCAATCAGAGGAAATTCCGACACCAGCGACATTACCTCGAATTCACTTTCCGCTCGCACAACACACCACAACCTGGAATAGTCATCGGACAGCGCATAAGACATCAGCTTTCCCTGCTCCATCAATTCATTGATCTTTTTTCGCTGAGCAGGTATTTTTGCTGTAAAATCCTCCGACATAACCGCAGGAAGTTGAATTTCAACCATGTATTGGCTCATGATGATAGAATTAGAGTTACTAATAAAAGGATAAGAACCTGCTAATAGTTCCTCACAGTGAGCCGCGAATAATAAGGAAAACCTTTCATTATTTTCCAACCAATAACAAAAATGGTGTGTCGTACCTTTTACGGTCTGCATGATTCTGATTTTCAGACCGGGCTTAACGAACCAGTAATCGGCTATCTTTGGGTAGAGGTGCTGTATTTAACTATAAAACCGAACGAAGCACCCCTAAACTTCGGATGACCTTTAACGAACAGGAATTGGTGAGAGGCTGCAAGCAGCGCAACCGGGTCGCCCAGAAACAGCTTTATGATGTTTTTGGGGGAAAGCTCTTTGCTATTTGCCTGCGTTACACCAAAAACCGTGCAGACGCTGAGGATGTTTTGCAGGATGCGTTCATTAAGATTTATGAAAATATCGATTCGTTCAGGGCCGACAGTCCAATTGAATACTGGCTGCGGTCGGTGGTGGTGAACACCGCATTAAACCATTTGCGGCAGCAGAAGTACCTGAAAGAACTGGATGACATTGATGTACACCATAATGGACTGGCAGACAAGGAATTTACGCTGGGCAATTTCCAGTTGCAGCAGTTGCTCGAACTCATTCAGGAGCTGCCGACGGGTTGCCGGACGATTTTCAACTTATACGCCATAGAAGGCTACCAGCATAATGAGATCGCGGAGAAGCTGGGGATTTCAGAAGGTACTTCAAAGTCGCAGTATTCACGCGCCAGAAGCCTCCTTCAACAAAAATTAAACAAGGAAAAAAGATTTGAAGATGGACCCGTCCGAAAAAGATAGTTTTGAAAATCAATGGCGAAAGGCCTTGATGGATGCGTCGGAAGCTCCTCCACCTTCTGTGTGGGAGAATATTGAGGCGCATTTGGAAAAGGATAATAAGAGAGGCTTACTGCCATTGTGGTTGAATTCGCAAAGAATTTGGTTAGCTGCGGCGTCTGTTGCCGCATTGCTGTTCGTGGGTGCCGGAATCTGGTATTCAGCTAAAAATGATGTGTCTGGTACAAATAATCAGGTTGCAGTCAGTAAATCTGGAAATGCTGGAAATGCAGAAAATTCAGCTGCTGATTCTAAAACTGCTGAGGCTGACGAAAAAGGGGAGGTTGGCGCAAATGATATTACGAAAGACGAGGTTAAGTCAGCAAATAAAGTAGATAATGCTTCTGTAAGTTCGTCGGGTGCGATTGAAAATAAGCCTTCGATTGCCGGAAAAAGCAGAAAGGTATCGAGAGGAAATTCCTATGCTTCCAAAGAAAAGCATGCTGAGCATATATCTTCAGATGCGCAAAGTTTCATTGCTAAAAATTCAACAGAAAATCCGGTTGAAGCAGCTGCCCGCATTCCGGAAGCAAATGTTTTATCTGCGAATTCTTCATCGGTGAATGAATCGAAACAGAACATTTCGGCTGAATTAATGTCATCCTTACCCTACAACGACCTGGATGTGCATCTGCAAAAACGATATGTATTTTTCCGCCCGGAAATAAAAGCGGAGGAACTGGTAAAACTGTCGGCGAATAAAGAATATTGGGCAGGGATCAGTTTAATGCCAGCGTCATTTAATCCCGATTTAAAAGTCAAATCAGCGCCGACCAATTTTAGTTATCAGGCGCTGTCCAATAAAAAATCGGTATCTGGAACAAGCGAGGCGGGGGCTTCTTATGCGCTGCAAACACAGGCGGGAATGAAATTGTCGAAACACTGGTCCCTAGAAATGGGTGTAAGTTATTTAAAGGGAAATTCGAATTATCAGGGAGGCGGATATTTATTGAGTGCCAATAATAGTACCTCGGCCAATGTTTTGGAAAATGCGCTGGTAGGAATTGCGCCAAACGCTTATCCGGCTTTAACAGATAAATCTCAGAGTTTTAATAGCGGCGCGATATATGTAGATGTATCTAAAAAATCCAGTAACAATTATCAGTATCTGCAACTCCCTGTTCAGGCCGGCTTTACAATTTATCCTGAAAAGAAATTGAGCTACTCATTATTAGGTGGTATGATGGCGAATTTCTTTTTGACGAATGATCTGGAATCGGCTTCGGGAGATATTATTACCACCACTGCGAATGATGAAATTTACCGGACGGTGAACTGGGCGGCTACTACCGGTTTACGATTTAATTATCGACTCAGTTCCAAGTGGAAAGCGAGCCTCACAGGATCGTATCAAAAAGCGGTTTCATCGGGTTTCAGGTCAAATCAAAGCCTGGATGTGCATCCTTATTTGTACGGAGTAGCGTGGGGAGTTCGGTATTCTTTTTAAAAGAAAGCTAAACGTTCCAACCAATAATGGGCCTTTTGAATCTAGGATTTAACGTTCTTAAATCTATTAGCCATGAAAGTTTTAAAACGATTCAAACTGGTCCCGATCCTGGCATTTACATTATTGCTGGGTTGCACAGATGATAAGAATCCGAGCCCGGATTTAATCGTAAATCCTGTTACTATTCCGGCCAACATTGCGGATGGAACAACATCTTTCGCGTTCAATTTCCTTCATAACTTACAGCAAACGCAACCGGCGCAAGACAATCTATTTGTGTCGCCGCTAAGTCTGCACATTGCGCTAGGAATGCTTCTAAACGGCTCAGAGCGTGAAACTGCCGATGAAATCCTGAAAACGCTCGAAATGCAAGGCGTATCGGTTGCTGACTTAAACAATGCATATAAAACATTGGTTAACGATTTGCCGGTGGCCGATTCGCGGGTAAGTTTGGGGCTGGCAAACTCCATGTGGTACCGGAGCGGATTTCAGGTTGAAAATAATTTTCAAAATATTTTGAGAGATTCTTTCAATTCAGATATTACTGGTTTGATTTTTGATAATGCGGCAAAAGATAAAATTAACCAGTGGGCAAGTGATAAAACCAATGGAAAAATTAAAAAGGTACTCGACGAAATTGATGAAAATAAAGTAATGTTTTTATTAAATGCACTTTATTTTAAAGGGGATTGGAAATCACAATTTGATTCAAAGCAGACGGTTGAAATGCCTTTTAATTTGGAAGGTGGTGGAACAAAATCAGTTAAAATGATGAATGTTAAATCAACATTTCCTGCTACCTTCAATAATACTTTCAGTGCCGTTAAACTTCCCTATTCAAGTGGTCAGTTTAGTATGACTTTACTTATTCCTTATGGACAAAATACAATTGATGGCGTTCTAGCTGAAATGACCGCATCAAAATGGAGAGAAGTATCGGCTGAAATGCGTGATCGGAATGTTAAGGTAGGTCTACCGAGATTTAAGCTGGATTATTCAGCAAAATTAAATGCTACATTGGAAAAGATGGGTATCAATAAAATCTTTTCGAGCTCCGCGCAATTAGGTAAGATTAATAAGAATGAACATTTGGTAGTAGATTTTGTAAAACAAGACGCTTATCTCGGGATAGATGAACAAGGAACGGAAGCAGCAGCCGTCACCAGCATTGGTATCGATGTAACGTCGGTCAGTCCGGATGAAAACAGATATATTTGTGACAGACCATTTGGGTTAATTATTACAGAAAATACTTCCAATACAATTCTATTTATGGGTCGAATTAAAAACCCGGATAGTAAATAGGAGGATCTGTTAGCCATTAAAAACATTTAAGATAAAAAATGTCGGGAAACCGGCATTTTCGGGGTGCGTTATCGTCCGGAGGCTTTGCTTTCGGACGATTTTGTTTTTAAATGAAATATTTGGAAGATTGGTTTTGCAACCGAGTGCGGCCCAGGATGGGAATTAGTTTTTGAGCAGGATAACCGCTTTTTTGTCAAAATCAGCGTAGCCTTTCCTGGCAGCAGATAAGGCTTCTATTTGATGCAGAAACAATTTTTGGCCCTGCTGATACCACGAGCGGAATTTTTGGGAATGATCAA
Organism: Dyadobacter luticola; assembly: GCF_005860805.1. Taxonomy (GTDB): domain Bacteria; phylum Bacteroidota; class Bacteroidia; order Cytophagales; family Spirosomataceae; genus Dyadobacter; species Dyadobacter luticola. The sequence goes on from NZ_VCEJ01000008.1 coordinate 125,989, forward strand.
TATGCTTTGGTAAATATTCCAGCAAAACGGAAAGATCAAATGTCTTTGACATTACTCCCGCGCCAGAAATTACGCCATCGATCGCATTACATTCCTGCTCGAAGTGATTGGGGACAGGTACCATCATCACGGGTTTTCCGAGGTACATTGCCTCGCAGACCGATTCAAAACCGGCAGTCGTGACCAGTGCTCGGCAGTTGGCCAACATGTGCAGGTATTTTTCGCTGTTGATCCGGTGGAATGTCAATGTTTCGTCAACAATGAACTCATCACTGACATCAGGGTTATCCCAAAAACAATTCAGCCTTACCTCAGGATGCTGCTGGTGCCACGAGATAATTTGCTGGCTCAGACTGTGATGCGTCATGTACACCAGGAAAAAGTCGCCATTTTCCGGGGTAAGTTGTGTCACCTCCTGCCTCAGAAGTGGTGGAACAACCTGAATGTTGTTTGTTGAAGGAATTTCGCGAAAAGAAAGTGCAAGTTTTTTCGCAGCCAGCCAGGACGTAGAATTAGAATTCAGATTAATCAAAAACTGGTTAAACCTGCTGTTTTCAGGAAAAACAAACCTCGGATGCAGTAAAAGATATTGATGCGCAATGCAGACCATCGGAATTTTCGATCGGTACAGTACATTATATAGTCCACCGTAAGTTTCGTAAAAACTAATGATCAGGTCCGGCTGGATTTTTTGCACCGACTCGTGGATCTTGCGGAGATTTTTGAGGTATTTCGGAATGCTGGTGACGTGTGTGTAAATCGTCTTCCGGACATTCATACCGCCGCCCTGGGCATTATAAATGATATTTGGCGCTTCGACATTAAATACCGGCGCCATAATTTGTTCATCAAAAAACTTTGGAATGTTGCGCCCAGGAGAACTTCCGACCATTGCCGCCGCAATTTCATGGCCAGCCGAACGCAAAATCTGGCCCAAAGAAATCGCCTGGGTCAAATGCCCGCGACCTTCTCCCTGAACCATAAAAAGGATCCGCATAGCTTACAGGTAACGTTGATTACGATTGGTCGGCAGACCGGTGAATGCGACCTGCTTCTCTACAACCCGCAAATTTTCCACATTATCCTTGATCTTGGCAGGTTTCGCCGGCTTTTGTGCAATCGCCTGCTGATCGTAATATAAAAGGCTCCAATTTCCATCGAAATCCTCCACCAGCGCACTCAATGTCTCCACCCAGTCGCCGGAATTCATATATTTTATCCCATCAATGTCCCGGATTGCGGGATGATGGATGTGTCCGCAGATCACGCCATCACAATCGCGCGACTTGGCCAGCTCGGTCAGTTTTTCTTCAAAATCAGTCATATAATTGACCGCCATTTTCACCGACTGCTTTACGCGCTGGGAAAGTGAATAATAGGATAAGCCCCGCCACTCGCGGTATCTGTTATAAAATTTATTAACCCACAAAAGGAAGGTATACCCCATATCACCCAGGTATGCAAGCCACTTCAGATGGGTAGTGATAGAATCAAAAACATCGCCGTGCGTCACGTAGAAGCGCTTTTCGCCGGAATTCAGGATGTAATCTTTACGGATCTGGAAATGTTTTCCCAGCCGCAGCGGAATGATCTGGTCCAGAAAATCGTCGTGGTTTCCGCGGATATAAATGACCTTCGTTTTATTATCCTCGATCATTTTGAGCACCCGCTTGAAAAACATGGTATGCTTCCGTTTCCAGACGCCATACTTTTTCAACTGCCAGGCGTCAATGATGTCACCGTTCAAGATAAGCTTTTTACAAGTATAGCTTTTCAGAAAACTAGTTACTTCTTCCGCCTTGGAACCTCCGGCTCCCAAGTGCAGATCAGAAATAATAATGGTACGAAAGTGAGTTGTATCTCCCATGATACAAATTTTCTCATTTTATGTTACCTGGATGTTACTGTCAGTTTATCAGTAAGTTAAGTTTGAGCTAAAACTAGTACTACATATAATGTTTAAGATTTTTCAAACAGTAATTATTAGATAACAAAGAAAAACGGGTAAGTAACCTATATTTGACAAAAACCTACTCACCCATGAAAATCATCATTACCCTTTTACTTCTGGTCCACCTTACGGCCGCAGGACAGGCAGTTTACCAGGCGCACGACGTCGAAAAAGTGGCCGAACCTGCATCCGGCGTCCCTTATCTCAATCAATTTATCTCCGCCAACTTGCAGATACCTTTCAAAAGTTCGATAAAAGGTCTGAATGGAAGGGTTTATCTCAAAGGCATTGTGGAAACCGACGGCAGCATGACCAACATTGAGGTCGTCAGAGGCATCGATACCTTGTGTAACCGGGAAGCTGTACGAGTTTTAAGCCTGTACAGGGCATGGAAACCGGCTACACTCAAAGGCGAAAAAGTAAGACAATATGTTTCCTTTCCCATCACATTCAAGGCGGCGGCCCGCACAAGTTACGATAGCACGCAAGCCGCAATGGTCGATTATTTCGATAATAAATACAGGGTCACGACCGATTTAAAAAATGCCGAATACCGGGTCACACAACCTGTCGATGACAATGGTTATATCCGCCATCATGTTGTGTATGACCAAAGTAGAGGCGGAAAATGGAAACAGGTGGGCATCGCAGCATTCAAAAACCTGGATATTTGGCAGCGACTCGATTACCCTGATGCGCCTGCGGATTCTGTAAAAGCTTACCAGATATCGGCGCGTGACATGAATATGGCCAGCCATACTTCGGAATACGTTTTTCAGACCGACGGAAAGCTGCTTTCTTACACGGAGTATGGATTGCTCACCAAAGCAACATTGCAAAAAAGTTACGACCTCCGCGGCATGTTGCGCACATTGCGTATTTTTTCGGATAGTGTGACGAGTGAAATAAACTGGTATGACACCGGCCAGATCGCCACCGCGACCGAAACCACGGTACCAAAACCGCCGCAAGTAGAGCAAAGAATTTATATCAATGCATGGAACAGAGCGGGGGAACAGGTGGTGAAAGATGGCGATGGCTACTGGCGGTCGGCGGAGCGAAATTATGATGGGAAGTGGCTTTTTGAAGAAGGGCGCGTCATTTCGGGCGCAAAAAACGGTAAGTGGATTGGTAAACTGGCAGACAGCACATTACATTATGAAGAACAATACGAGCTGGGTGTGCTAGATAAAGGTATTGCTTACCATCAGGAAGAAAAAGTAGAATATGAGCAAGCGAAAATCAATCCAATGTTCAAAGGCGGCATGACAGAATTTTATAAATTTCTCGGCACAAATATCCGCTTTCCGATCGAAGCTGCGCGGCGCGGCGTCACCGGGAGGGTGAAGCTTTCATTTGTTGTTCGGGAAGATGGTAGTCTTTCTAACTATAAAATCGAGAACCGGCTGGGCTTTGGGCTGGAAGAGGAAGCGATTCGCGTGGTAAAGAAAATGGATGGCATGTGGGAGCCGGGCGTCCTGCGGGGTAAAAAAGTAAATGTCAAATATTACGTCCCGATTAATTTTCAGCTGGAATAAGTCTTCCTACCATTTATCCTATCCCAAAGCCAGTCAGCGGCTTTGGGATTTTTTTATCCGAATTATAAAGGTGAATTGATTTTGATTTGATAATATTGTGATATCACTTTACTATCAAATTCAAGCTATGAATGAGAAAGAATTACGCTCGATGTCAGGCTATTTGCTCTTTGCAATCGGCCTGCTAATGCTCTTCGGAGGTATTTTGTATGTTGCCAGCACCGGTAATCCGATTGAGGGCATTCTGATGTCGCTTGCCGGGTTTATTATTTTGATCGGTCTGACGGTCATCAACCCGAATGAAGCCGTGGTGACCACATTCTTCGGTGATTATATGGGTACCATGAAGCAAAGTGGTTTGCGTTGGGTAAACCCGTTTTTTCGCCGGAAAAAAATCAGTCTGCGCGCCCGGAACCTCAACGGACAAAAACTGAAAGTAAATGATAAGCTCGGTAATCCCATCGAAATTGCGGCGGTGGTTGTGTGGCGCGTGGGAGATACTGCCAAATCGAGCTTTGAAGTGGATGATTATGTAAAGTATGTGGAGATACAATCAGAGGCAGCGGTGCGGCATCTGGCGGGGATTTATGCCTACGATACGATGGAAGATGAGGCCCTGAACATTCAGGAAGTAACATTGCGCGACGGCAGCGGGAAAATCAACGAAATGCTCGAAGCTGAGCTGACCGAGCGTCTTTCCCGCGCCGGAATCGACGTACTCGAAGCCCGGATCAGCCACCTTGCTTATGCGCCTGAAATTGCCGGGGCAATGTTACAAAGGCAACAAGCTTCGGCAGTTGTAGCAGCCCGTCGGCAGATTGTAAATGGTGCCGTGGGAATGGTGGAAATGGCGCTTGCAATGCTCTCCGAAAAAGGAATTGTGAACCTGGACGAAGAGCGTAAAGCGGCAATGGTCAGTAACTTACTGGTAGTTTTGTGCGGTGAAAAAGCTGCGACACCCATTTTGAACGCCGGCACATTGTATCCCTGATATGGCTGAAAAAAAAGCATTTGTTTTACGTGTCAATCCTGATATGCTCAAGGAACTCGAAGCCTGGGCACAGCAGGATTTTCGCAGTTTGAACGGTCAGATCGAATATTTGCTGAGCGAGGCACTGAAAAAGCAGCGGAAATTGAAACCAAAGGGCGGAGAGCCGATTGAGGAAAAGAATGATTAAATTGTTAAAATTGCGTAAACAGTTGTCCTACTAATTTATTTTGACCCAAATGAAGCACTTCATTAACCTTTTGCTTTTTACAATACTTTCCAGTCCGCTTTTTGCACAAATTCCCCCGACATTTCAGTGGCTCTCCGATGGCAGCGGCTTTCGGGATGTGGAAGAAAATGAGATTATTGAAGTTGCTTTGCCTTCTAATCAGCCCAAAATATTGGTTTCAAAGTCACAGCTTACACCGTCGGGCGGTAGCGCTTTGACTATCAAAAGCTACACATTCAGCAAGGCAGGCGATAAAGTTTTGGTATATACCAATGCAAAAAAAGTCTGGCGTTATCCGACGCGTGGCGATTACTGGCTGTATGATTTGACCGGAAAATCCCTTAAACAACTTGGAAAAGGCCTTCCTGAATCTTCCTTAATGTTTGCCAAATTCTCACCCGACGGCAAAAAAGCGGCGTACGTGAGCAAGCACAATGTGTATGTGGAAGACTTGCAAAGCGGCGAAATCAAGCAGTTGACCAATGATGGCACCGACCGCGTGATCAACGGAACATTCGATTGGGCTTATGAAGAAGAATTTGACTGCCGCGACGGTTTCCGGTGGAGCGACGACAGCAAATCCATCGCTTACTGGCAGCTCGACGCGCGGAAGATCCGTAACTTTTTAATGATCAATACCACGGATTCCATCTATTCCTACAATGTTCCTGTTGAGTATCCCAAAGTAGGCCAGACGCCTTCGCCCTATAAAATTGGTGTGGTGGACATTGCCAGTGCGCAGACGAAATGGATGAACATTCCGGGAGATCCGCAGAATACCTACGTGCCAAGAATGGAATGGTCGGGGATGCCTAATGAGCTGGTAATCCAGCAGCTGAACCGCAAGCAAAACGAAAGCACATTAATGTATATCAATACGGCTGACGGCAGCGCCAAGCCATTTTATACCGAAAAAGATGCTGCCTGGATTGATATCAAAAGTCGCTGGGAAGACGAGCCTGTGGGTTGGGATTGGGTGAATGGTGGAAAAGAATTTTTGTGGGTGAGTGAAAAAGATGGCTGGCGGCACACCTACCGCGTGAGCCGCGACGGTAAAAAAGAAACATTGGTTACAGTCGGGAATTACGATATGATCAGCCCGGTGCGCATTGATGAGAAAAACAATATGTACTATTTCATGGCGTCGCCGGACAATGCTACCCAAAAATATCTTTACAAAATTACCCTTGACGGAAAAGGCAAAGCCGTGCGCGTGACGCCTGCCGATCAGTCGGGAACGCATAATTATCAGATTTCTCCCGAGGGAAAATTTGGAATGCACGAGTTTTCAAATGCCAAGACGATGCCTATGATGGAGTGGGTTTCGTTTCCAAAACACGTTTCGATCGATCCGAATAATTCCATCGCCAAGTCTGCCGACAAGATCAATGCTGGAAAACTGAACATTGAATTTTTCAAGGTAAAAACAGCTGAGGGTGTAGAAATCGACGCTTGGATTGTGAAACCGACCAATTTTGATGCTTCTAAAAAATACCCGATCGTGTTCACGGTTTACGGCGAGCCTGCTAATACGACCGTAAAAGATACGTACGGAACCGGCCGCAACCGGCTTTACGAAGGCAGCATGGCCGACGACGGGTACATTTATGCTTCTATGGATAACCGCGGTACGCCATCGCCAAAAGGTGCAGCCTGGAGAAAATCCATCTATAAGAACATTGGTACCATCAACATTAAGGATATGGACGGCGCGGCGACTGAGATTTTCAAGAAATATTCTTTTATCGATACTTCGAGAGTGGCTGTGCATGGATGGAGCGGCGGCGGTTCGTCTACATTGAATTTAATGTTCCAGCATCCCGAGCATTTCAAAACAGGTATCGCGGTGGCGGCAGTGGGGAACCAGCTGACTTATGACAACATTTACCAGGAGCGCTACATGGGCCTTCCACAAGAAAATCCGGAAGATTTTACCAAAGGTTCACCGATCACTTATGCCAAAAACCTGCGTGGAAATCTGCTGTACATTCACGGCACAGGTGACGATAATGTGCATTATCAGAATGCTGAAATGCTTGTCAATGAATTGATTAAAGCAAATAAGGTATTCCAGTTTATGCCTTATCCAAACCGATCGCACAGTATTAATGAAGGAGCAGGTACCTCGAAGCATTTGAGGACGCTTTTCACGGATTATCTTAAAAAGAATTGCCCTCCGGGCGGGAGGTAATGTTGCATTTTTAACAAAAAACGCAGCTCGAAGGCTGCGTTTTTTGTTGAATCTTTATTTGCCGTATAACTTCTTAGCAGCGGGCTCATATTTATCCCCAGCCGACCATTGCGGTGCAGTTTTCCGATCTGCGATCAATCTCGATGCGTAGCTGTAAGCCTGGCTGAATTTTAGCAGATAATCAAAATCAATCGTCTCCGGATTGTCGGTAGCCTGGTGATAGTTCTTCATCAAATCAGCACTGAACTCCTTAAAACCCGGCGTGAATTGCGGTGCCGGAATTCCTTCTTTGGCAAAATTGACATTGTCCGACCGGTCGAATAAACCTTGCTCAGGTGCAGGATCAGCGAAAACAGTCAAGCCAAATGCTTTGCAGGCTGTTTCTATTTCAGCACTTGCACCGGTTCTGTTCAATCCCGTCACGGCAACCACACTTGTATCCGTGTAACCCGCACCATCCGAGTTCATATTAAAAATACATTTGTTCAGAGGCAGCAGCGGATGCGCCGCGTAATATTTGCTGCCCAGTAACCCCATTTCCTCGCCGGTCAGTGCGATAATCAGTACCGAACGTTTCGGCGGATTTTTACTCAAAGCCTCAGCCGCTGTCAGCAATGCTACCACACCGATTGCATTATCGCGCGCACCATTAAAAATGCTGTCTTCTGGCGCGAAAGGCTGGCCGCCCTGTTTACCGACGCCAATGTGGTCATAATGAGCAGTCAACAAAATGTATTCATCTTTCAAAGCCGGGTCACTGCCAGGAATCCATCCAACCACATTGTAGCTATTAATTAGCTGCGATTTTCGCCCAGGCGTCTTGAAATCCACTTCCTTCGCGCCACGCAATGCACGCGCGAACTTCGCCTCCTTACCATTTACCCAAGCGTGCGGGATAGCCGGCGCAGCGCCCTTATCCACATCCGCAAGCGACATTTTTTCCTTATCAAAATTCCGGAGCACAATGTTCCAGGGAATCGGCGCATTAAAAAGCTCGATCACCGCAACAGCTCCTTTTTCCGCAGCGATTTTGCGTTTTTCATTCGAAGTAGCAATGATTTCAGCCGGTGTTTGCGTCTCAGTCGTACCACTTTCTACCAGCACAATTTTACCTTTTACATCAAGACCTTTATAATCGTCCCAACCTTTCGCCGCATTTTCAAGCCCAAAACTGGCATAAACGACAGGTGCTTTCAGGCTGGTTGGCCCGCCGCTCATCAAGATCCAATCCTGTCCGCTTTTCATAATCTCCGCATCTGCCGTAATCTCGCCCGGCCCCGCCGCTCCCATTTTCTCAAAAGGAACATTCTGAAAATAGGAATTGGTATTTGGCCCGGTCCCGCCAGGCACCGTACCCAGCCCCAGCCTCCGGAACTGCTCCGCAATGTACCGCGCCGCCACCAGGTTCCCCTGCTCCCCAGTCCGCCGCCCCAGCAACTCATCCCCCGCCAAAAACCGCATATGCGCCTCCACCTCGGATTTTTTAGCTTGGAATTCGGGGAGATTTGGGGTTTTCTTTTGGGAGAAGGAGGGATGAATGTATAAGCTTAAAAAAAGTGCTAAAAAGGATATTTTTTTCATTTGCAAGCTGAGGTCGGTTTATTGAAATTGTTTTAAAAAACTTGATCTTGTAATAATTCTCAGGTATTTAATAATGTAGTTTGGATCCGTCTTCCGCCTGAAAATTTCGCGAGTTGTTAAATATAAAGTTAAATAAATTAATGGAACAACCTTTTGAGCTGTCCCTACTGCCTTTGTCCGTGGATGTGGAGACCAGGAAAGTGCTTCGGAAGGTGACGGAGGCGCATAAACATCTTGCCGAGCTGAAAGGGACTGTCCGTACAATTCCAAACGAGTCGATCCTGATTAATACCCTTGTTTTGCAAGAAGCGAAGGATAGTTCGGCTGTCGAAAATATCATTACGACGCACGACGAAATTTTCAAAGCTGAATTACTAAGCGAGCATGTTCTGAGTTGGGAGACCAAGGAGGTTATCAATTACGCGCGTGCACTTCGAAAGGGTTTTGCCCTTGTGAAAGAAAGCGGGTTTCTGTCGTCTAATTACATTATTCAAATTCAGGAAGAGTTGGAAGCAAATAAGGCAGGCTTTCGGCGGGTGCCAGGCACTGTTTTGAAGAATGAAGCATCGGGTCAGGTTGTCTTTACGCCGCCGCAGAAACATGACGAAATTGTCCGGCTGATGTCCAATCTTGAAAAATACATGAATGAACACACACCCGAAGACCTGGATCCATTAGTTAAAATGGCGATCATTCACTATCAGTTTGAGAGCATTCATCCTTTTTACGACGGAAACGGCAGGACTGGCCGGATCATCAACATCCTTTATCTCACGATGATGGGTTTGCTCGACATCCCTATTTTGTATCTGAGCCGCTACATTATTCAGCACAAGCCGGACTATTATCGCCTTTTACAGGAAGTGAGAACAAAAGATAACTGGGAAGAGTGGATTTTGTTTATGCTCGTCGGGGTGAAAGAAACAGCGAGCGATTCAATTTTGCTTATCGATAGCATCAGAAATCTGATGGATAATTTCAAACAGGAAATACGAACCCGTTTCCCGAAAATGTATAGCAAAGATTTACTGGAAACACTTTTTAAGCATCCTTATACCAAAATCGAATTCCTCGAAAATGATCTTGGGATACATTATCAAACTGCAAGGACTTATCTGGAAAAATTGAGTCAAGCAGGGTTAGTGGAGAAGGTTCAGCTGGGAAAATCTAATTTTTATGTGAACCAGCATTTGTTCAGATTATTCGCCGAAGCGAAAAACAGGTCATAACGTTTATAAAAAACAGCACTTTTTTATAAACGTTATGAATGTCATTTATAAAAAAGTGGCATTTCTTATAAACGTTCTCAGCTTCGTTTATAAGAAATGCCACTTTTAATAGAATGTATTACCCATTCAATATCACCGCCGCTTCCTTCGCGAAATACGTCAAAATACACTTCGCCCCAGCACGCCGGATACTCATCAGCACTTCCATCATGGCCCTATCGCCGTCGAGCCAGCCGTTTTGGGCGGCGGCTTTGATCATGGCGTATTCGCCGGAGACGTTGTAGGCTGCGATCGGGATGTCGAAGTTTTCGTCGAGCAGGCGAATGATGTCGAGGTAGGAAAGTGCGGGCTTCACCATCAGCATATCAGCGCCTTCTTCGAAATCCAGCTGCGCTTCCAGCAATGCTTCGCGCTTGTTGGCCGGGTTCATCTGGTAGGTCTTTTTGTCGCCGAATTTCGGAGCCGATTCCAGCGCATCGCGGAAGGGTCCGTAGAATGCGCTGGCGTATTTGGCGGAGTAAGACATAATGCTCACGTCCGTAAAACCATGTGAATCAAGATGTTTACGAATGTAACCAACCCGCCCGTCCATCATATCGCTCGGCCCGAGAATGTCGGCGCCGGCTTTGGCTTGTGCCAGCGACATATTACCCAGAATTTCCAGCGTCGCATCATTCACGATTTTGCCATTTTCAACCAAACCGTCGTGACCGTCAGAACTATACGGGTCCATCGCGACGTCGGTCATGATCACCAGCTCCGGAAATTTCTCTTTGATCGCCGTGATCGCTTTGAGATAGAATGTATTCTCATGATAACTTTCGCTGGCAAGACGGTCCTTTTTCCCTTCGGGATAATTTGGAAAAAGATCGATGGCGCGTATGCCAAGATCCGTCACTTCTTTCAGTTCTTCCAAAAGATTATCCAGCGAAAACCGGTAGATACCTGGCATCGATTTGACCTCAACCTTTTGATTGAAACCTTCCTGAACGAACATTGGAAAGATAAAATCGGAAACTTGTAGCGTAGTTTCCTGCACCAGCTCCCTGATTCCGGCTGATTTTCTATTGCGTCGGGGACGACGGGATAATTGGATCATGATAGGTTTTAGGCGATCAGCATTACACTGTCGGTGTTTTTGATTGCGACATTAAAAGCGTCTTGAAAGAAAACCAACCATAGAAAACGGAAGTTCCGGTTTTTAGCCAACCAGCAACTTGAAACCTTCGCCGTGCAGGTTCATAATCTGAATAGAAGGATCTTCGCGCAGATATTTACGCAATTTGGTAATGTACACATCCATGCTGCGCGCATTGAAGTAAGAATCGTCGCCCCAGATGGTTTTGAGGGCGAAACTGCGGCTGATAGGCTGGTTGAGATTTTGGCAAAACAATTTTAAAAGCTCTGATTCCTTGCTGGTCAGCCTGGCCGATTTTTCGTTTGCCGTGAGCTGCTGGTGGCTGTAATCAAAAACATACTGCCCGATCTGATAAACTTTCGCCTCCTCGGCAGCGTCAGGCTGTTTTTTATAGCGACGAAGGATCGCTTCAATGCGAAGTAAAAGCTCTTCCCGGTCAAAAGGTTTGGTCACATAATCGTCCGCGCCTACCCTGAAACCCTGCATCGTATCTTCCTTCATCGATTTCGCAGTAAGGAAAATGATGGGTACGTCGCGCCCGGTCATCCGCACTTCTTTTGCCAGCGAAAACCCGTCTTTTTTTGGCATCATCACATCGAAAATGCACAGGTCGTATTCTTTATCGACAAAACTCTGCCATCCTTTTTGCCCGTCGGTCGCCAAGTCCGTCGGGAAACCCTTGTCTATCAGATATTCCTGTAAAAGAGAACCCAAATTCGCGTCGTCCTCGACCAGTAAAAGATTAGGCATGGGCAGTGGCATTAGTTAGGTTGCAAGATAGTAAATCGCGATCGGGGAGTAAGGAAACGGCTGTTTTTACTTCTCTCAGAAATCGGCGGATTACTTTTTTAATTGATGATTAAGTGCCTAAAACTAACGATCTTTCGAGTGTTGGAAACCTTCTTAGCTCATAAAAAATGTTAAAATTCCTTCTCTGGACGGTGGGATTGATCGTCCTTCTTACAATCGTCTATTTTGTTGGCCCCAAAGTTCCCGAAGCGCGCCTGACGCCGGTTTTACCCACAATAACTACCGACCTTGCCAAACTGGACGACGAGATACGCAAGACTGAGCTCGCGACTCCCAAGTTGAAGCCTGACAATGAGGCGCGTATCATTTGGGCAGATTCAGGCAAAAAAGAAAAGACTACGTATAGTGTTGTTTACATTCATGGTTTCGGCGCAAGCTGGGCCGAAGGTGACCCGGTGAATGTGGACCTTGCAAAAAGATACGGCGCTAACTTATACCTGGCACGTTTGCACGACGCCGGTATCGCCGATACCAATGCATTTGACGATCTGACCCCCGCCAATTTCCTCGCTGGCGCAAAACGCGCACTGGCGATCGGGAAAGTTTTAGGAGATAGCGTGATCCTGATCGGCACTTCTGCGGGCGGGTTACTTTCATCTTATCTGGCTGCAAACCATCCCGAGATCAAAGGTTTAATCCTGTATTCACCTTGCTTTGCTGTGGCAAACCCTTCATTGAAACTCATAACCCACCCCTGGGGAAAGCAAATCCTGCATAATGTGATGGGTGAGCATAATATGGGAAAAGATGATGATGCGGAAAAGGCGAATTACTGGTTGCAGGGTTATCATACCAATGGTTTGCTGACATTGCAGCAAATGATGGATGCAATCGTAAAACCAGCGACATTCCAGCAAATCAAAATGCCGGTTTTTGTGGGTTATTATTATAAAAATGAAAAAGAGCAGGACCCGGTGGTCTCTGTGGAGGCGATCAGGAAAATGTTTAAAGAGCTCGGCACGCCGGCTGATATGAAAGTGGAGAAAGCATTTCCGGAAGCTGGCGACCACGTGATCGCTTCACGGCTGCGGTCCAAAGATGTGAAAAGCGTATATGAGGCAACGGACGCATTCTTCCAGGAAAAGCTGCACATGAAGCCGGTCGAAGCAGCGGTAATGCAGCCTTGAAAACAATATTGGAAGCAATAAGAATCTGGTTTTAGCGGCTAAAATTGTTTTACTTTGCCGCCCTAAAAGGATATATCCTAATTAATTAACAATAGAACAGGAACATGGCTTACGGTTTATTAAAAGGAAAGAGAGGAATCATTTCAGGTGCATTGGACGAAAATTCCATTGCCTGGAAAGTTGCACTGAAAGCGAAAGAAGAAGGTGCCATTTTTACATTGACCAATGCGCCGATCGCGATGCGGATGGGTGCAATTAATGATCTCGCCAAACAATGCGACGCCCAGATCATTCCCGCTGATGCCACTTCTGTTGAGGATATCGAAAATCTTTTTAGCAAATCCGTTGAAATCCTGGGCGGAAAAATCGATTTCGTGCTGCATTCCATCGGAATGTCTTTGAATGTAAGAAAAGGCAAAGAATACGGTGACCTGAACTACGACTGGTTCCAAAAAGGCATCGACATTTCTGCAATTTCGCTGCATAAATTTTTGCAGGTAGCCGAAAAACAGGATGCATTGAGTGAGTGGGGATCGGTTGTGGCATTATCCTACATTGCGGCCCAGCGCACCTACTCTTTTTACAGCGACATGGCCGAGGCCAAAGCTTTGCTCGAAAGCATTGCTCGCAGTTACGGTTATCGCTACGGAAAAGCCAAAAATGTGCGTGTAAATACCATTTCGCAGTCTCCTACCAAAACCAAAGCCGGTTCTGGAATTGAAGGGTTTGATGCATTTTATGAATTTGCAGAGAAAATGAGCCCGCTGGGCAATGCTACTGCCGATGATTGCGCCAACTACGCCATCACATTATTCTCCGATCTGACGCGTTTTGTGACCATGCAAAATTTGTATCACGACGGCGGATATTCATCAACAGGTATTTCCGAAGATCTCGTCGAGCTGATCCAGAACCAGCATAAAGCGTAACATTGCTGAGCTACATATCAAATATTAAAACCCTTCAAGGCACACGTTTTGAAGGGTTTTCTTTTTTTGTTAAAATATTTGTCCGGAGCGCCCGTTTGGCGTTGTGTGCTATCTGTGAACCAGCTAGTTTTAGCCAAAATAAAATAGACCTATGAAGCCTCAATCAAGTAACCCCTTTTTCAAAAAGTATCACTCCCCAGCCAAGTTTTTGTTTGCTTCGATGACCGCATTATTCCTCTTTTCATGCGGAAAAGAAAAAGAGGCGACGCAGGCAGCCCCTGACGCGCCGGTTTATTCGCTTATTTTTTTAGATAAAACCCAAAGCGTGCACGTCGATAAGAACTACGTGAACGAAAAATACCGCCAGGCGCTGACCGACATCATTGAGAAAAATATGAAAAACAAGGGCGACAAGCTGGAAGTATATTTTATCCACGAAAACACCTCCAAAGCAAGAGCATTGTCGCTGACAGTCCGGAGTGAAAGAGATGATATGTCCGCCGCCAATGCAACCGACCGGGAAGGCATTGAGACTGCATTTCAATTGTCACTTCAAAAAGAAAAGGGGATATATCTACGTCAATTATTGGCAAAACTGAACCAACAGAATACGGGATCGTCCAATCAATCCACCGACATCTGGGCAAGTTTACCTGTGATTGCCAAAGCCGGCGAAAGTGGTTCGGATGTGAAAGTGTATTATTTCAGTGATATGGTCGAAAGTGTAAAAGGCGCAGACAGAAGGGATTTCCACGTAAAACCGCCAAAGGACGATTCTGAGGCAGAATCAGATGCAAAAACGGATTCAAAAAAACTGGAACAATACGCAATTGGCTCTCCACAGGTAACAATTGTTTCACCTTTCGAACCGACTGCTTCAACCAAAGAAAACAATCCGCACGTAACACATTACTGGCAGACGCTTTTTCAGGAATTGGGGGGAGTAAGTATAGAGGAACTTTGAGTAGGGGAATCTAGAAGCCTTGAAGGGCTTTTAGATTTTCATTTTCATTAAAAATTGCCGCGACAGGGATTTCGAAGCCTTCGACGACGAAGCTTTTAATGTCGCCTCTGGATGACTTGAAAACGAGTTGATACTCTTCTCCTTCAAGATAATACTGCTCAATAGTTTGATTTTCAGCATCAATAATCCAGTATTCCGGAATTCCATGCGACTGATAATCCTGAAATTTCACGCCACGGTCGCGCTTCGCGGTAGAATCTGATAAAACTTCAATCACCAGGTCCGGAGCGGGAAATAATGTTTGATTATCGGATAACTGCTCCGCCTTCTCCTTTCCAAAAAAGCAGATATCCGGCTCGTAATCATTTCTCGAAAGCGTGATCATGATTTTTTCGATACCTACAAAACCTAAATCGTGCTTGGTCACGTAAATGTTCAGCAGTTGTGCTAGGAGTAGCGAGACCTTGTTGTGCTTTTTCTTCACCGGAGAGTGCACGATGATTTCACCATTAATAAACTCAACCTTCTCCTGCTCCGTAATATCATTGTAGAATTGTATTCTACGCTCGCGCTCCTTATCCAGCACAGCCTGGACTTCCTGCATCAATAAATATGCATCCGGTTCGTCAAGAATGGTGGAAAGAATACGCCTGCTCATCTCTTTTTTTACAAGTTGTGTTTCCAAATTTAAAAAACTTAAGGTTAAAAAATAATACAAAAAGGCTGGCTAGCCTGCCCAGTTATCCCGATCCAGACTGCGATATTGAATCGCCTCGGCGAGGTGTTCGACTTTGATATTGTCACTATCTGCCAGATCGGCGATGGTGCGTGATACTTTCAAAATGCGGTCGTAAGCTCTGGCAGATAAGCCGAGTCGCTCCATGGCTTTGCGTAGAAGTGCTTTTCCGACTTCTTCAATCACGCAGATTTCCTTGACCATTTCAGGCGTCATCATGGCATTGGAATAAATTTCTTTTCTGTCTTTGAAGCGCGCGATCTGGCGCTGGCGGGCTTTGATCACGCGCTCACGGATCTGTTCGCTGCTCTCGGATTTGCGGGTGGAGGAAATCTGATCGAAAGATACCGGGGTAACTTCTACGTGAAGGTCGATCCGGTCCAGGAGCGGGCCGCTGATCTTGTTCAGGTATTTTTGCACAACACCCGGCGCGCAGACACATTCTCGCTCGGGATGGTTATAATAGCCACAGGGACAGGGGTTCATGCTCGCGATTAGCATGAAATTGGCCGGATATTCCACCGACATTTTTGCCCGCGAAATCGACACTTTTCTTTCTTCCAGCGGCTGCCGCATTACTTCCAGCACACTCCGCTTAAATTCCGGCAGCTCATCAAGGAAAAGCACACCATTATGGGCCAGCGATATCTCTCCCGGCTGCGGATAACTGCCTCCGCCAACAAGCGCCACATCGCTGATCGAATGATGCGGCGCGCGAAATGGTCTTGTAGAAACCAATGTTGCCTGTTTTCCCAGCCTCCCGGCAACCGAATGAATTTTGGTCGTTTCCAGGGCTTCCGGCAGAGACAACGGAGGCAGAATGCTGGGAATCCGTCTGGCCAGCATCGTTTTTCCAGCCCCCGGTGGACCGATCATGATCGCGTTATGCCCGCCGGCAGCGGTGATTTCCAAAGCACGTTTAATATTTTCCTGACCTTGCACGTGTTCGAAATCCGCTTCGTACTCATTTTGTGAGGTAAAAAACAAATCCCTCGTGTCCACCACAAGCGGATCGATTTTCAGCTTGCCTTCAAAAAAGGCGATTGCATCGGTGAGATTTTCTACGGGGATAATGTCAATGTTGTTGACGATTGCCGCTTCGTGCGCATTTTCGGCTGGAAGTACAAAACCTTTGAACCCGCGCTTACGGGCTTCGATCGCGATTGGCAAGACACCTTTAATCGGTCTTAAAATACCGTCGAGGGAAAGTTCACCGAGGATAATGTAGTCTTCGGTGTTGAGCTCGCAGGTGATTTGCTCGGAAGTTACGAGCGTGCAGAGCGCGATCGGCAGGTCGTAAGATGAACCTTCCTTTTTGATATCCGCGGGTGCCAGATTGACGACCAGCTTTTGCCGGGGCATTTTGTAGCCAAAATATTTGAGGGAAGCTTCGACCCGCTGCTGACTTTCCTTCACCGCACTATCGGCCAGCCCGACCATAAAAAAGCCGATCCCCTGACCGACATTTACCTCAATGGTAATGATTTGCGCATCTACGCCAAATACAGCACTGCCATAAGTTTTAGCCAACATGTGTGTGTAATTTGAATGATAAATAGGAAGATTTTTGGCAAAAATAGCAGGAAATTGCAGAATCGAGTCATCCTATTTCCGGGACTTGACTATGCTGACATTGCTGCTTACTTTAAGTTCTAATCGCCAAATCCGTATGAATAAAATATATGTGTTTCTCTTTCTGCTAGTTAATGTGGGCGTTTCTGGCCAGCCTGTCACCGCGCTCACCGGGAAAATTATTTGCATCGATCCTGGTCACGGCGGTACAGCGGCCACGGATCATTATCGCGTGGGGCCGTCGGGTGAGCGGGAAGAGTGGATCAACCTCCGGGTCGGGTTAATGTTGCAAAAAATGCTGGAAGCCAGGGGCGCGAAAGTGATCATGACTAGGACCGAGGACAACGAAGTTTCCTTACTGGACCGATCCAAACTTGCAATCGAAAATAAAGCAGATCTTTTTATCTCGATCCATCATAATGCTACTGCGGATTCTTCCGTCAATTTTCCGATCATTTATTTTCACGGAAATGAATCGGAAAACATCGCCAGCGTAGCGTTTGGATTATCGCTTGGCGGACATTTGCGCGAAAACCTTCATCACAAGCAGGCAGAACTTTCGGTAGTGTCCGATTTTACGATTTTTCCTGAGGCAGGTGCGTCGGTTTTGCGCAATACTTATGGCATTCCGGCTGTGTTGGCCGAGGCTTCATTTTTTACAAATGCGAAGGAGGAACAAAAGCTGAAAACGGAGGCGCATAACCGGAAAGAAGCCGTGGCTTATGCAGAGACCATTGAACATTTCTTCCAAAAACCCATCGCGAAAATCCTTCCTAAAAACTCAAAGGTCCCTGCCATACCTGCATTCAAAGTTTTCCAGGAAGCCGAACGTATGACGCCAATCGCTAAACGCTGGCGACAGGATTTTGAAGAAGCCAATACAGTGTTTGCCAAAAAAGATACCGCGTCGCTCAGGCAAGCTTACGACCTCTACACCCGCTCAGCCCGCTCATTTCCAGATTCTTACGTAGCAGCCAAATGTCACCAGCGCCGCGCCGTCATTCTGGATAAACTAGGCAAAACCGAGGAAGCAAACCAGGAATCCCAGCGTGCGTCGGAGTTTTATGTTACGCTTTCGGAGAAATAATAGGTTGAAAACGCTCCTACTCAACCACCGCCGAAACGCAAATGTAAGTCGGTATAATTCCGGTCGCCCTAATCCGCACTTCGGCGTCTTCTGCCTGGGTGTTACCGGTAAGTACCAGCGCCGTGTCCAGACCAAATTTGTTGCCGCCCAGGATGTCGGTATGCAAAGTATCGCCGACCATCAGAATATCTCTTTTGCTGACGTCAGGGTAGTTTTTAATGTGTTGATATGCAAAAATAAACATTTGCGGATCGGGCTTTCCGAAGCGGATAAACTGCCTGCCGATGGTATCTTCAATCATTTTGGCAAGAGCCCCTACTGCGATCGAAAGGCGGCTTTTTGAGGCAGGATAAGTTTTGTCCGTATTCGCGACGATCACCGGAATGTTACGTTTCCGAAGTAAATTCAGGGTTTTGGTAAGGTCAGTATTCCAGTCAAAACCCTCGTCGTCAAGGAAAACTAATGCATTAATGTCACCCACATGGTCCAGGTCTAACTGGCGGATCGACATGGTTTTCAGCTCAGCAGTTTCAATATAATGTGCCGACTTATCGGTACCCACGTACGCCACAATCCCTTTTCTTACTTTCAAATCCAGATATTCCCGAGCCAGCATCCCGGAAGAAATGATCCGGTCGGGCGTTACGTCATTGATACCCAGCTTCACATAGCTCTGAGCGAGTTCCTCAGGGCCGCGGGAAGCATCATTGGTCACCACGTAAAAGTCTTTGTTGTGCTCCCTGAGATACGCAAATGTATTTTCAATGCCCGGAATCAGGCCATTATATGTTTTTAAAACGCCGAAAGCGTCGAAGAAAATCACATCATATTTGGAGATAACAGACTTAAAATTGTCGAGGATCATGGTGGTGAGCTGGTGTCTTAGGAGTGAAAAATGAGTAGTGTGGGTATTTATTAGAGTTTCAAAACCCTCAGGATTTTTTCGGCATCAAAACCGTCGATCGATGGAAAATATAACTCATAAGCTTCTTTCTGCAATTTGGTGCAGTACGAACGGTGAAAGAAATATTTGCCGTATTTAATGACATAGTTAAGGATAAAAAACCGGTAGGCTTCCTTCATAAAAAGGACTTCGCGCTCGGTAAGCGGATAAATTTTATGGTATTCCTGTAAAAAAATCATAAACCGGTCTTCCATCAGCGGGCCCATCAGGTAGCTGAAAACCGTACGGTCGCCAACATTGGAAACCACCCGGCTGAAAAAGTAAAAATCCATGATCCTGGACGAAACCCGGAACCAGTCATAGTCCCATCTTGAAAAAATCTTCAGATCATCAGTGACCGAAAAGTTGCCAATATTCCAGTCTACAAATACCGGCATTTTATCAAAACTGCTGACATTCAGGCGCTGAATGTTCTTCATAAAAATATCGCACTGCCTTTTCAATGTGCTGATATACCCGCGGTGTTCGTATTTGCCGGTATCCGTTTCCAGGATTTCGAGCAAATGCTGGATGTCGGTACGCAGGTTTTTGGAAGATTTCGGGATCGACTTGCTTGCCCGGAAACAAGCCAGGTGAAACTTGGCGGCCTCAGCGCCCAATTTCCGGATCTGGTCCTCATTCAGCCTCCGTGGAAGCCGGTTCATAGCCCTGATCGGATTGTAAAACACGACCCAGGTATCCACAAAATCTTCCTGGTAACGGTAGGTGTAAACCTGATTATTCTTGACAAGCGACCTCGCCAATACATTCTCAAAAGGATACAGCAAATTATTGGCAAGCGCCTGAATGATCCGGTGATCTTCTTTGAAATGCTCATATTTGCCAAAGTAGGAGAGCTTGGCAATCACAATATCATCATTATCGAGGGTAACCCTGAAAACGTGGTTGGTCGAAACTTTGGCGCTAATGTCCACTACCAACTTCACACCGATCGAACTATCGAAGCCAGCCCAGGCATGGCGGATAATTTCGGGATAATCTTTTAAACGCATTACATCAAATCGTTAGGTTTTCAGCAGGTTGATGCCGGGCTCCGGAGAGTTTTACGGCTTCAAAGGTAGCATAAAAAAATATTCCCATAATTTTGTAAAAACTTACACTTTCCGACTTTGTTCTATCTTTTCTCCCGCTTCCTGATCCGCCTCGGCCTGCCGATTTATTTAAGAAAACTTTTTATTAAAGGAGAGAAGAAGCTGCCCCAGGAGTTGCCGCTGCTTTTTGCTTCCAATCACTCGGGTTCGTTTTTCGATGCACTGGTGATTGGCTCGGTTTTGCAAAAGCCCATGTACACACTTACCAGAGGGGATGTTTTCAAAAAACCTAAAATAGCATTCTGGCTTCGACAGATTAACCTGATCCCGGTTTTCAGAGGATCGGAGGGAAGGCAATATGTTAAGAATCATGACGTTACCACCGATGAAAGTCACCAGGCACTGAAAAAGGGCGCTCCAGTACTGGTATTTTCGGAGGGGATTTGTGTCAATGAATGGAACTTGCGACCGCTGGGTAAGGGTACCGCCCGGATGGCCCATAAAATCTGGTTTGGTGACGACGCGCTGCCCACGATGAAGGTAATCCCGACCGGTGTAAACTATGAGCATTTCCGCGGCTTCGGCAAGCGGGTTTCCCTTCAATTTGGAGATCCGATCAGTCAGTCGGATATCGCTACCAGCCCGGGGGATTATGAAAAATGGCTGCGCGAGTTCAATGAAATTTTGACCGCAAAAATGAATCATGAAATCCTGACCATCCCCGGAGACTTACCGAGGACGGAACAGATACACAGGCTAAATGCTTTTTTTGGCGGGGAACCTGCCCGGGGTAATGGTAATGTACTGCTTCGGGCAATCGGCGCCGTCGGACGTATCATTCACCAGCCGATCTATTCATTTTTCACTAAAAAGGCCGCAAAGCTCACGGCCAGGACCGTTTTTTACGATTCGGTTCTGTTTGGATTGCTGGTGTATGTGTATCCGATAATTGTAGGGCTGCTCTCTCTGATCCTGGGAATTTTTGCCGGCTGGGCCGCAGGATTAGGCTTATTTATAACGTTGCCGCTGCTGGCCTGGGTAGGAAGTAAGTATTAGTCTTTCACCCGACCAAATCCCATCGTTTTCAACATCCAGTCTGGCAGCGGCTTTTGGGTTTTTCTTTTTTGTAAATCCATAAACCAGCCTACTTTTTTCAAAATCGGGACTTTGTGGGTTTCCACGAGCTCGATCAATGTTCCGTCCGGATCTTCCAGATAAGCGAAGCGGCCTGCCGCGGATTCCATGCCGAAGGAACTCTCGCTGTCGATCGTGAAAGGATAGCCCTGGGATTGGAGTTTGGTTTTTAATGTGTTCATATCCAATGTGTCAAAGCATAAATGGATATAGCCACAATCTCCCCAGAAACGGTTTTCAAATATCTTCTTAGGCGTCCGGTCGATGGCCTGGATGAGCTCGATCTGAATGTCGCCCAGCAACTTACTGAATGCGCCATGCGGGCTGAAACTTTTGCGAAGCAGCATTCTGCGGAAACGCTGTCCTGGAATGGAAGCGGGAATGTCGTCAAATGTTCCTGTTAAATCATAAACCACTTCCAGCGGCTGCAACAGGTTTTCGTAAAAAATCACAGACTGGTCAATGTCCGAAACGCCGACTACCACCCCTGCCACGCCGCCGACAGGCTTTCCGGTTTTCTGAAACCAGGTATTGTCGCTCGTGATCTGAAATGTATTTCCGTAGGGATCGGTACCCCAGAAACCTTCACCTTCCGGTAATGTTACTAGCGGGCCGACTGCCTCCTTGGATTGGCTTTTGAGCCACTCGTGCGCCTTTTTAACATCCGGCGCTTTAAACCGTATTGCATTAATACCCAGATCTCCGGGCTCGATTTTGAAATTGGAAGGCTGAGATTTTCTGCTCGTGAATGACCATACTTCCAGACCGCCGCCACCAGCCATATTGATCGCCAGCACGGCATGTCTTTGTTGTACTTTTCCACCGGTATAAGGGATCATCAGCGGCGCCTCCGCTTTTTCATCAAAAACCGGAACATCAAAACCCAGCACCTGACGATACCATTTCCATGTTTCGGGCACATTTTGACAACCAATTCCTACTTGTTGGATTCCTGAGATCAGCGGAGTACTCATTCGTTGAGTTGTATTTTAAAATGAAATAAATGACAGGGTTGTTCGGATCGGCAATTTTACGAAATAAAATGCAAACCAGTCGCCGGGTGGGGAAGTTGAACTGAAATTGTAGATCGGGGAAAATTTCTTGGGATACAAACGCCAATAGTTTATTTGATAAACATAATAATTCCTATCTTTAAAATAGATTTCCAGAATATTATTTCAGAAAGAAGGGAATCAACGCATCCATTTGGGTGCTCTCATCGTATGTGTGATGAGCTTGTCTCAATTGAAGTTTTCGAATGAACCAATCAGTAGTTATTGCGCCGATAAGCGAAAGCTTAAAGGGATTTTTAAGTTCTTTTCAATATTCAAAAGTAGTTGTAATAGCCGATAACAATACCAAAAAACATTGTTATCCAGCTTTAAAGGCAGTTTTACCCAAACATACGATCGTTACCGTTACTGCGGGGGAGGCAAACAAAACCCTGGCAACGTGCGAAAAAATCTGGGAAGCGCTTACAAAAGAGGAACTCGACCGGCATGCGCTGGTGATTAATCTGGGTGGCGGCGTGATTGGGGATATGGGTGGATTTTGTGCGGCGGTTTATAAACGTGGAATAGATTTTATACAAGTGCCGACGACTTTGCTTTCGCAGGTCGATGCCAGCGTCGGAGGTAAGTTGGGAATTGACTTTCAGGGTTTTAAAAACCATTTAGGTGTTTTCAATATTCCAAATAGTGTACTAATAGATCCGGCGTTTCTGAAGTCTTTGCCGGAGCGTGAATTGCGATCTGGTTTTGCGGAAGTGATCAAACATTGCCTGATCGCGGATAAGGATAAGTGGGAGGAAATCAGTCATAAAGATTTTGAGGAGCAGAATTGGGAGGACCTGATCGGACATTCGGTGAAGATCAAGCAGCGGGTAGTAGAGGAAGATCCCAGGGAAAAAGGGTTGAGGAAGATTTTGAATTTCGGACACACATTAGGGCATGCGGTGGAAACCTGTTTTTTGGAAAAACCCACAAATCAGCGTCTGTACCACGGAGAAGCCATCGCAATCGGGATGATCATGGAAAGCTTTCTGTCTCTGGAAAGAAAAATGATCGACCAGCAAACGATGACCGATATTGAAGAATTTCTGTTTGCCACGTATGGTAAGGTAGAGATTGCGCCGGAGGATGTAGAGAGAATCATCGCCCTGACGCGTCAGGACAAGAAAAACAAAGGAAAAGAAGTGCGGTTTTCATTGCTGGAAGGAGCAGGGCAATGTGCTTATGATATTGTAGTAACTGCTTCGGAAATGCGTAAATCAATAGCTTATTATTTGGGATAATTTTTTACAGATCTTGGGATAAGCTACTGGTTGTCAACAATGTATTGATACATTCTGAAATATATTTTATTCACAACCTGACAAATTAATGCTTATGCTGAGGTCTATTTTACTTTATTCCGCGTTGTTACTGGTAATTATAATTGCGGGCTGCTCGGGTGGTCGGAAAGTGTTTGTGGAGCATGATTACAGCTACGAAACCAACTTTAAAGATTACTCTTCCTATACTTTTCTGGAATGTGAGCGGGATACCAACAATCTTTGCACAGAAATTTACGAAGCGATCCGTCGCCAGATGCAGGTGAGAGGCTACAAACTCACCGCCGAAAAACCTACATTACTCGTCAACTACGGTATCTTCTACGATAACCTGCGTTACCAGGGTTATATGCAGCCGGTCATCAAAAACTGGGTAGATACCGAAAATGACGGTTTCCGCTACGAACCAATCAAATACGCGCTGGACAAAGGAACATTGATCGTCTCCCTGATCGACGCGGAAAGTGACCAGGTCGTTTGGAGAGGCTACGCGTCAGGTATTTTCAAAGGCGTAGAAAATTCTAATAACCACTACCGCAGCGTCGTAAGAAGGATTTTTGACCAGTATCCGCTTTTTGCGAAGGGATATGATCCGAGGAGATATAGCGAGGCGGTTGGGAGATAAATTATTTGGTTGGCTGTTAGCTAAAAGCTAACAGCCAACTGCCAAAACCTACCGCAACTTCAAAGTTGCCAGCGTCAGAATGGCAAGAATAATCCCAACAATCCAAAAACGCGTCACAATCTTCGATTCGTGGATGCCTTTTTTCTGGTAATGATGGTGCAGCGGGGACATCAGGAAAATCCTTCGGCCTTCGCCGTATTTATTTTTCGTGTATTTAAAATAGCTGACTTGCAGAATTACCGAGGCATTTTCAGCGATAAATATCCCGCACATGATCGGGATCAGCCACTCTTTCCGTATCGCCAGCGCAGTTACCGCGATCACGCCACCCAGCATTAAACTTCCCGTATCGCCCATAAAAACCTGGGCAGGATAAGCATTGTACCATAAAAACCCGACGCAGGCCCCGATAAACGCCGCGCAAAAAATCACCAGCTCACCCGAGTTGGGGATATACATGATGTTCAGGTACTGAGAGAATTTGGTGTTACCCGACAGGTATGCCAGCACACCCAAAGTCAATGCAATAATCCCCGAAACACCCGCCGCCAGTCCGTCGATACCATCGGTAATGTTGGCACCATTAGAAATAGCGGTAATGATAAAAATCGCGATGATGGTGTAAATAATCCAGGTATACTGCTCAGGCAGGCCGAAGAGCAGCGATTTGTAATCAAATTCGTTGTTCTTAAAAAAAGGAATCGTCGTCACCGTCGGGTGGATCATATCGCGGTAGCGCTGGATTTCGCCGAGATTGGAACTCAGCAGTGGTTTGTCGTAGATCCGGATCCTTACATTATCATTAAAAGAAAGCGTAATCCCGACGATCAGCCCCAAACCTACCTGCCCGACAATCTTAAACCGGCCGTGCAGCCCGTCTTTATTATTCTTGAATTTTTTAAGATAATCATCCAAAAACCCGATCATTCCGGTCCAAACCGCAGTAATGATGAGCAGGACAATGTAAACATTAGTTAGTTTGGCAAAGAGTAAAACCGGAATGAGCAGGGATGCCAGAATGATAAAACCGCCCATAGTAGGCGTTCCGGCTTTTTCCATTTGTCCTGCCAGCCCCAGGTCGCGGATGGATTCGCCCATCTGCTTTTTTCTCAGAAAATTAATAATGGTTTTTCCCCAGGTAGCAGCGATAAACAGCGATAACACCGTGGAACCCAGCGCTCTGAAAGATATATATTGAAAAACCCCTGCGCCGGGGATGTTGAAATGCTTATCCAGATATTCAAAAAGGTAATAGAGCATGTATTCGCTTATTGGGGTGAGTGCTGCAAAATTGCTTTATTTCGGACATTACGCAAAAGGCCCGCCGCTTTTAATTTGAACGCCGTTTTTCAAAAACCTCACTCAAAACCTCCTTATCATCAAAGTGCGTTTTGACACCTTTGATATCCTGGTAATTTTCATGGCCTTTTCCCGCGATCAGGATAATGTCGCCTGGATTTGCTTCCAGGCCCGCTTTAAAAATCGCTTCCCGGCGATCAGGCACCACTTTTGTTTTTTTATAATCCAGTGGCGGAACACCTTTTTTCATTTGTTCCAAAATGTCCATCGGATCTTCAAAACGCGGATTATCAGAAGTTAAAATCACTTCATTACTGTATTTGCAGGCGATTGCAGCCATTTTCGGGCGTTTTTCGGCATCCCGGTTTCCGCCGCAGCCTACCAGCGTGATCACCTTTTCATTGCCGCTCCTTAAATGTGTAATGGTTTCCAGCACATTTTCCAAAGCATCCGGCGTGTGTGCGTAATCGACGATACCCACAATGTGATCAGAAGAATGAAACTGTTCAAACCGCCCAGGAGGGCTTTTCAAATTCGAAAGCTCCGTCAAAACGGAATCCGCTTTTTCACCCAGAAGCAAAGCCGCGCCATACACCGAAAGCAGGTTATAAGCATTAAAACGTCCGATGACCCGGAACCATACTTCCTGCTGGTTGATCTCCATGTGCATTCCGGCCAGCGTATCCGAAATCACTTTTCCTTTGAATGTTGCCAGCGTTTGCAGCGAGTAGGTTTCCACGCGCGCCTGCGTATTCTGTACCATCACCGCGCCTCTGCGGTCATCAATATTCACCAATGCAAAAGCCGTCTTCGGCAGTGCGTCAAAAAAGCCTTTTTTAGCTTTAATGTAGTTATCAAATGTTTTATGAAAATCGAGGTGATCGTGGGTAATGTTGGTAAAAATGCCTCCTGCAAACTGTAAGCCGGTAATCCGGTGCTGCACCACGGAATGTGAGCTGACCTCCATGAAAACGTGCGTGCAATTCTTCGCCAGCATTTGCGCCAGAAGCTGGTTCAATGCAATCGAATCGGGCGTGGTGTGCGTCGATACAATTACCTCATCCTCAATCTGGTTCTGAACCGTAGAGAGTAAACCGCACCGGTATCCCAGCGCCCTGAAAAGCTGGAAAAGGAATGTAGCAACCGAAGTTTTTCCATTCGTGCCGGTGACGCCCACCAATGTTAAGCTTTTGGAAGGCTGGCCATAAAACGCAGCCGCAATGTAACCCATCGCTTCCGCTGAGTCGGCAACTTGTATGTAAGTAGTACTTTCATAAATATTTGCGGGAAGTTCTTCGCAAAGAATGGCGCTGGCACCCAGACCGGTAGCAGTTTCAATAAACTGGTGCCCATCGGTTTGCGTCCCTCTCAGGGCAACGAACAAACTTCCGGGAAGGACTTTCCTGGAATCCAGGATGATATTTTTAACAGTAATATTCGACGGCCCGGTGATTCGCGCACCTCGTACTTCGTCCAACAAACTGCTCAGGATTTTGTCTTGATTGCTTTCCATCAACGGAATTTACTGTAATGTTAGAAGGATGTTTTTCTCGCTGCCTTCATTGACTCCTGGCGGTAACGATTGTTCCACCACTTTTCCCGAGCCTTTGAAAGAAACCGTAAATCCTTTATTTTCAAGAATATACAAGGCATCGCGCATAGCCATGCCCTGCAAGTTGGGTACTTCCCGCAAGCTCATATTCCGGGACTGCCAGTTGGTTTTTCCTTTTTTAAAGAGCGAAGCCGCTGCATATTCCGTTTGCTCAGGTACCGGCGTCAGTTTCAGTTCTTTGCTGATAATCTGCAAATCAGACGTTTTTCCAGCCCACTTTACGTCTCCGACTGCTTCGGGAATCGTATCCTGAACCGGTTTTTGAATACTCACATCGTAGGCATAAATCCGGTCGGCTACTTCTTTGAAAACCGGCGCGGCCACGCTTCCCGCGTACCTGGTGTAGTCGGCGCCTTTGCTTTTAGGGTTATCAATGATCACAATGCAGCTGTATTTTGGCTTGTCGGCCGGAAAGTAACCAGCAAAAGAGGTGTAGTTTTTACCCTCGGTATACACACCATTGATCAGCTTCCGCGCCGTACCCGTTTTTCCGGCGATCTGGTAGAGGTTACTTTTAATGTGTTTGGCCAAACCACTGTTCACAACCCCTTCCAGCATTTTCTTCACTTTCCGAACTGTTTCCGGCGAGCAAATCGGCTTATCCGCAACATAGGGCGGGATTTTATCTTCCACTCCTTCTGCATTCCGGACTTCCTTCACAATCATCGGGCGCACCCAGTAACCATCATTGGCGACAGCATTATATAATGCAAGTGTCTGTAAAGGCGTCATTTGCATTTCGTAGCCGTGCGCCATGAAGTACATCGAGTAACCGCTCCAATGTTTGGACGTCCGGTCGCGGATCAGTGGCGGTTTTTCACCTTTCATGTGGATACCCGTGGGCTGGGTCAGGTGAAATTGTTTCAGGTATTTCAGATATTGGTCCGGCTTATTGGCAAAATGGCGCAGCATCAGTTGAACAATGCCAATGTTAGACGATTTTTCCAAAACTTCTGAGGCTGTAATAATGCCAAAACCGCCCCGGTGCGCGTCGCGGATAATGTGATTTTTGAAGCGCATCGCCCCATTTCCAGTATTTACCTTGACCTGGTCCGGGTCCATGCGGGTTTCTTCCAGAATCGCCATCATGGTCGCCAGCTTGAATGTCGAGCCCGGGTCATTGCTGCCAGCCAGCGCGTAGTTAAAGTCTTCCACCAAATGGTCGCCTCTTTTTGTAAGGTTTGCCATCGCCCTGATTTCGCCAGTTTTGACTTCCATAATCACCACCGAGCCAAAATCCGCGTCCATTTCTACCAGCTTCCGGCGCAGCGCGATCTCGGCCATATCCTGGTAATTCATATCCAGTGTCGTGTAAATGTCGCGGCCCGCTTCCGGCTGCACATTCAATGCATCGCCGACCGGGATCTTGATACCGCCTTCCACCATTTCCACCCAGCCGATACCCGACTTACCTTCCAGCTTTTTATCAAAACTCGCTTCCAGTCCAATGTATCCTCTTCCGGATTTCGCATCGATTCCGCCGATTGTCCGGTCGGCCATCGGGCTGAAAGGTTTATAGCGTTTGTAGATCGTCTCGAACTTCCCGCCGCCGCCTTTTCTTGCTTTTGTAAAAAACGGCCACTTTTTAATTTTTTCCCTATCTAAATGACTGATTACCTTGCTTTTCAACCGCAGATATCTCTTAGTTCTGCTTACACGGTAGCTGATGATTTTTCTTTTAAAACCCGCCGCGTCATTTTCGTGAAAGCTTTTGGCGAGCAAGGAAGCCAGCTCGTCGACGTGGCTGTAAAAGTAGGCTGAATCAGAAGTTTTGGTGTCCAGACCAATGTAGTAGTAGGGAAGCGACGTCGCGAGGAGGCTGTTATCATTGGAATAAATGTTGCCCCGCATCGCCGGAATGGTATCGATTTTCAGATCATTTTTGACTGAATATTCCGCCCAGGTTTTGCCTTTGAATGTATCATAATATTGTACGCGGATCAGCTTGGCGAAGACTAGGATAGCCAGCAGAAAAAGTGACCATCCAACAATCCGCGCGCGGGCGATCAGGGCTTTCTTGTTGTTCTGCCCGCTCTCGATTTCGTTTTTCATGGTTCTCAGTCTTCTTCTTCGGCCTTGATATGGATCTTTCTTGGTGGGATCAGGTTTTCCTGCAGCCCCTCGGTTTTCACTTTTTCAATCACCACCGACTGCTTCCTGCTCTTCATATATTCCGAGTGAATCGAGGTGTATTCCGCCCGCAGATCGTCCACTTCCTTTTTCAGCTTAATGCTATTGCGCACATACTGCTCCGACTGAAACCCGATCCGCTCATAAGCCACCAGCAGCAGCACAATCCATCCAAAATAATAGAAATATTTCACCGGCAAACGCTCCTCATGCCCCGGCAAATTGTCCCCGAAAACCCTGTCCAGTGGCAAAAACTTATTCAGCCAATTAAACAAATGATACTCCCGCTTCTTCTTCGGCGGTTTGGGAGGGATGGGCTTCGGTTTTCTCTTGTTTTCCGCCATGTTTTTCAGGATGTTGAGTTTCTATATTTTTTCCGCCACCCTAAGTTTCGCACTCCTCGCCCTCGGGTTGACGGCAACTTCTTCCGCCGTGGCTTCGATGGGTTTTCGGGTGATGCTTTTTAGTGGTTTGATTTCGTTGCCGTAAAAGTCTTTTTCAACTTCGCCGTAAAATTTTCCTTTCTGGATAAAGTTTTTAACCAACCTGTCTTCCAATGAATGATAAGACATTACGACCAGCCGGCCGCCGGGTACCAATACCTGCGGCACCTGGGTCAGGAATTCTTCCAGCACACTCAATTCATCATTAACCTCAATTCTCAGCGCCTGGAAAACCTGCGCGAAATATTTATTTTCCCGGTGTTTCGGGGCGTATTTGATCAGAATGTCTTTCAGATCATTCACGGTATCGATTTGCGAATTATGCCGGGCCGAAAAAATCGCTTCCGCCGCGGTTTTCGCATTCGTCACCTCGCCATACATGCCCAGAATACGCTGCAATTCGCCGGTCGATCTGGTATTGAGCACTTCGCGGGCTGTTTTTTCATTCGCCGGGTTCATTCTCATATCCAGGTCGGCATCAAAGCGGGTCGAAAAGCCTCTTTCAGGCGTGTTGATCTGATGGGACGAAACGCCCAGATCGCCGAGGATACCATCTACCTGATCCGCCTTATATAATTTGAGGTAACGCCGGAGGTGGCGAAAATTGGCGGCGATGAAGGTAAATCTTTTATCGTCTTTGAATTCTTCGGCATTTGCGGCGGCGTCGGGATCCTGGTCGAACACGAGCAGGCGGCCGGTAGTAAGCTTTTCAAGAATGGCCCGGGAATGTCCGCCGCCGCCGAAAGTTACATCCACATAGGTGCCTTCGGGGTTAATTTGCAGACCTTCAAGGCACTCCTGCAACATGACAGGCTCATGGTAAGTACTTTGTGGAACCATTTGTTAAAAGCATTGTAGCAGGAACTTATTCTCGCCGGGAGGCAGTTACAAACTTAGCAATTTTAATGCGTAGGAATTACCGGCGATAAAGGATTTAATTTTATCGCTACATTAACGTACCCATGTTAAACTCCTGTTTATGAGATTGATTATTTCCGCTGCGGCGTGCCTGTTTTGTTTAATCCAAATAGGCTGCAAATCGGGCAGCGAAGCCAATTTGAAAGAAGGTACCTGGCGCGCCACATTGACCCGCGACAACCAGGAACTTCCACTTTTACTCGACATTTCTAAGAACCCTGACGGTAAAACCTACTCCGTTTTTGCATTAAACGGAAAGGAAAAACTCCGCATGGATACGGCCTATTTTGCCAACGATTCGCTGGTGATCCCGATGCAATTGTTTGATGCTAAAATTGTTGCGAAAGCAGATGCCGAATCACTGAAAGGTACTTACTACAGGCTTGCGAATGGTGTGGTGGCGGGCTCGCTGCCTTTTGAAGCCAAAGCAGGCGAGAATTACAGGTTTTTCAAAGAAGGCGTCGCCAAAACCGGCAAGAATGTGACGGGTAAATGGATGACGTACTTCATGGATGATAAAGGCGACTCTACCCAGGCCGTCGGAAATCTGACGCAAACCGGTACCGACGTTTCCGGCTCTTTTCTCACCACCACTGGCGACTACCGGTTTCTGACCGGCAGTGTCAATGGTGACAGTCTTTTCCTCTCCACATTCGACGGTTCCAATGCGAAATTATTCAAAGCTGCGATCCAGGATAATAATGTGCTGAAAGGTGCATTGTGGTCGGGTGTGAAGGCGTACAAAACGTGGGAAGCGAAACTGGACCCGAATGCAGCATTGCCCGACGCAGCGAAGCTCACATTCCTAAAACCAGGGTTTGAAACGGTGGATTTTACATTCCCTGATTCCGACGGAAAAATGTGGTCACTGAAAGATCCGAAATTTCAGGGTAAGGCGGTCATTATCCAGATTATGGGCTCGTGGTGCCCGAATTGTATGGACGAAACCAACTTTATGGCGCCCTGGTACAAGAGCAACAAAGACCGCGGCGTAGAAATGATCGGTCTGTCATTCGAGCGTTCCGATGACCCGAAAGTGTCTAATCCGAAACTGAAAAGAATGATCAGCCGCTTCGACATTCAATACCCGATCCTGCTGGCCGGTACCAACACCGACGAGGCGACGGCCAAAGCATTACCGATGCTGAACAAAGTCATGTCATACCCCACCACCATTTTCATCGACCGCAAAGGAAAAGTGCGCGAGATTCACACCGGCTTCTCCGGCCCCGGAACCGGCAAGTACTACGATGAATTTGTAACAGACTTCAACAGCTTGATGGACAAGCTGATCGCTGAAAAATAACGCATTTCCAAGACGCATTGGCTGACATCCGGTCAATGCGTTTTTATTTTTTTCAAAAATAGTATGCTTGCATAATGCTGGCTTGATTTCTTACATTTGTAAGAAGGGCATATCCCGGTTTATAGCGATTTTTGAGACGATGCGGAAGGAAAAAACCATTGATTTTCAGATAAAATGGGCATGGCATTCGATATCCAGGATGTACAATGCCTATGCCGCCCGCCACGATACTACGATGGCTGTGGGATATGTTTTGCTCAACATTGACATAGAAAACGGCACCCCGGCAACCAAGATCGCGCCGCTGCTTGGCATGGAGCCGCGAAGCCTGGTGCGCATGCTTAAAAACCTGGAAGAGAAGGGGTTAATTACCAGGGAAGTAAGCGAAACCGACAAACGTTTCGTGCGGATCATGCTGACGGATCTTGGAAAAGAAAAGCGTGAGATTGCCCGTGAAGGCGTAATTTCTTTCAATACAATGATCCGCGATAAAATTCCGCTGGACAAGCTGGTTACTTTTTTTGAAGTGATCAAAGACATTAACCGGCTGGTGGAAGACGAAAACCAGAAACTGAAAGCCGGCGAGCTGGACGAGCCGGAGCTTTAAGCGATATAAATGCCTGATAATAAAAGTAGAAGGCAGTTCTGAAAACCAAACCTTTTTAAAATGAATCGTTCAATTCGTAAAGTTGCGGTCCTGGGCTCGGGGATTATGGGGTCGAGGATTGCTTGTCATTTTGCCAACATTGGGGTGGAAGTATTGCTGCTGGACATTGTCCCGAAAGAACTTTCTGAAGCCGAAAAAGCGAAAGGTATCACCACCGAGCACCCGGCGTTTCGCAACCGAATTGTAAACGAATCATTTCAGCAAACATTAAAGGCCACGCCGGCTTCCTTGTATAGTGCCAACTTTGCGTCGCGGATCAAGCTGGGCAATTTTGACGATAACCTGGCCGACATTAAAAATTACGATTGGGTGATCGAAGTCGTGGTAGAGCGGCTGGACATTAAGAAAAGTCTGTACGAAAAAGTGGACGCGCTGCGCAAGCCAGGCACATTAATCACCTCCAATACGTCCGGTATACCGATACATTTGATGGCGGAAGGCCGCAGTGAAGACTTTAAGAAGAACTTTTGCGGTACCCATTTTTTCAACCCGCCGAGGTACCTCCGCCTGCTCGAAATTATTCCTACGCAGGATACGGATCAAAGCGTCATCGATTTTCTGATGCATTACGGCGATCTTTTCCTGGGCAAGACGACGGTTTTATGTAAGGATACGCCCGGTTTTATCGCGAACCGGATCGGTATTTACGCGCTGGTGCAGACGATCCGCGTGGCTGAGGAAATGAAACTTTCGGTGGATGAAGTGGATAAACTGACCGGACCTGTGGCAGGACGTCCGAAATCCGGAACACATCGCCTTTCCGACGTGGTGGGTTTGGATACGACCGTCCACGTAGCCAACAATTTATATGCTTCCGGCGAGGGTAGCGACGAGTCGCGCGAGGCATTTATTCTGCCGTCGATTTTACAAAAACTGTTTGAGAATAAATGGCTCGGTGATAAAACAGGTCAGGGTTTTTATAAAAAAATAAAAGACGAGAAGGGTAAGTCCGTCATCCTCGCGCTGGACTTCGATACATTGGAATACAAACCTTCCGGAAAGGTAAAATTTGAAACGCTGGAAGGTACCAAGGCGATCAATGATGTTTTGAAACGCTTTCCGGTGCTGGTGGCAGGTGAGGATAAGGCGGGAGAGTTTTACAGAAGAACATTCGCAGACGTATTCCGCTACGCCAGTTTGCGCATTCCCGAGATCGCCGACGAAGTTTTCCGGATCGATCAGGCGATTTCGGCTGGTTTTGGCTGGCAGTACGGACTGTTCGAAACCTGGGACGCGATTGGTGTGAAAAATATGGTCGGGATCATGGAGAGTCTAAACCTGAAACCGGCCGATTGGGTGTATGAAATGATAGCGGCGGGGAATGAAGCATTTTATAAAGTTGAGAAAAACAGGCGGTTGTACTATGATATTCCTTCCAAATCCTATAAAAAGATTCCAGGCCAGGATAGCTTCATTTTATTGAGCAACCTTTCCGACAACATTGTCTGGAAAAATGCGGGCGCGAATTTATACGATCTCGGTGATGGCATTCTGAACCTGGAATTCAAATCCAAAATGAATACGATGGGTTCCGACGTGATCGCCGGGATCCAGAAAGGTATCAGCACGGCTGAAAAGGATTTCCGCGGAATTGTGATTGGGAATGAGTCCAGCGAAGCATTTTCGGCCGGGGCCAACCTGGCCATGCTATTTATGTATGCCATCGAGCAGGAATTTGATGAGATCAATATGGTGATCGCTGAGTTCCAGCAGACGATGATGCGCGCGAGATATTCGGCGGTGCCGGTGGTGGTGGCGCCACATTCGCTTGCCCTGGGCGGCGGTTGCGAGCTGACATTGCACGCGGATAAAGTGGTAGCCCACGCAGAAACGTACATTGGCCTCGTCGAGTTTGGCGTGGGCCTGATCCCGGCCGGTGGCGGGACCAAGGAAATGGCGCTGCGGTGCTCCGATATGTACCAAAATGGTGATCCTGAGCTCAACATTTTGCAAAATGCTTTCATGAACATTGCCCAGGCCAAAGTTTCAACATCGGCGCAGGAAGCATTGGAAATGAATTATTTACAGAAAAAAGACCAGATCGTTTTGAACAGGTCGCGGCTGATTGCCGAGGCAAAACAAGCGGCGATCGAGCTGGCTGAAAATGGTTATACCCAGCCCAAGCATCGGACCGATATTAAGGTGCAGGGAAAAACCGGCATCGCTTTGTTCATGGCGGGCATTGCGCAAATGCGGATGGCCAATTACATTTCCGACCATGACGCCAAAATCGCCAATAAGCTGGCGTACGTCATCAACGGCGGCGACCTGAGTTATGCCCAGAATGTGACCGAGCAGTATCTGCTGGATCTGGAAAGAGAAGCGTTTTTGTCGCTGTGCGGGGAGAAAAAGACAATGGAAAGAATGCAGGGGTTGCTGAATGGGGGCAAGCCGCCCAGAAACTAGGTAAGTGTGGTAATGTCTTGGAAAATCTCTCTGGGAATTATTGCAGGCGCATTTTATGTTCTGAAAATGTTATATTTTTCCTTTAAAAGTTCGATATTTAGAACCAATCATTTGAAATATAACCGTGAAAAAATTCAATTAAACGCATACTGATCCAATTTATAAGGATACTTGATCAATGATTTCGAAAAAAGCAAAATATGCCTTGAAGGCGCTGAAAGTTTTGGCGGAACAATATGGAAAAGGCCCGGTGCTGATTTCCTATATTGCTGAAAAAGAGAAGATTCCAAAGAAATTTCTGGAAGCAATTTTGCTGGATCTTCGGAACAATGGTGTTTTGCAAAGTCAGAAGGGCAAGGGAGGCGGCTATTTGTTACGGGTGCCGCCTGGTGAGGTGAATTTTTCCAAAGTTTTGCGGATTATCGATGGACCTATCGCCCCGGCGCTTTGTGTTTCCATGTTTTTCTACGGACGCTGCGATGATTGCAAAGATGAAGAAACGTGCAGCCTGCGGTCAGTTTTGGAAAAATGGCGGGATGCAAACCTCGCAGTTTTGGACAAGACGACATTGAGTGATCTGCTGCAGGCAGAAAATGCGGCGCAGACGGACGTTCTGCTGAATTAAAGCCGGTCTTTCCGGACGTACAGCAGGGTATCGTCGAAATCGCCAACCAACTTATAATTAGCGTTAATGTATTGAAACAACTCAGGGAAACTCTCTATTCCCTGGGTTGTTTTGTTTTGTACCCAAAAGCTGTTTTTACCCACAGCATCCAGGACAAATGCTGGCTTAGTACGCTGAATATCTGACAGATATCTTTTCCGGTAAGTGTCCCGCAGCGGATGTTCAAAAATCGATCTTTCTGAATGGTTTTCGGCAGTACCTTGCGCCAGCTGTGCTTCCACATAATAGATACATTGCCAGCCCCAGACCACCATATAGTCACCCTTTTTGCTCAATTTGTTCACTTCCGTCACCACCGGACTTTCACCCAATGTAGTCACGTTGACTGAGTAAAAGTTGTTCAGCTTTCTTTCTTTGACGAATGAATACGCATCATTTCCTGAAAACCAAACCAATAGAATCGCAGGAAAAACGATCGACCATTTTACAATTTTGGTCAACCCATAGGCTGCTAATAATGTGAAAGGGGCAATGCAAAAATTGAGATAATGCACAAAATCGTTGCCGGATTTGGTGACTGCGTAAATGCTGGAAAGCAGCAGCAAGCCGATAAAAACCGGTACCTGCATGTTTTCTCTTTTCTTGAAAGTTTGAAAAATAAGGATCAAACCTAAAATCGCCGGGGCAAGTATTGAGGTTGTAAAAACCTTAAAATCAGGAGATAATGCGAATATCCCCGCGAATTTCTGAGGAATTCCTGCAAGTCCGGTGCCTCCTGCGTAGATGACATTTCCGAGAATGTAAAAATCGATCAAATCCTGGAAAACGTGGTAAATCAGCGTCCAGATAAAGACTGCCAGCGGGAATGTTAATCCACCGAGCATCAATGTCAGTAGCGACTTGTAATTTTTGGTATAACGAAATTGAAGGAAACAATACCAACCAGCCACCAGCGCAATCACCGCGGCCTGCGGCACGGCTTGTAATTTTGCGAAAGGGATAGCACCCGCGACGAGCCCGGTCACAAAAGCGTTGGACCGGACATCTTTTAGTGGCAGACTAAACCTGGATAACAGCCAGATTCCCAGCGACAAAAGCAAAACCGGCAGCTGCTCGCTGGAATAATGTACAAAGTCAACTTCCTGCGTAAATGCTAGGAAAAGTAAGGGAATGATGATAACCCGCCGCGCAATGTTGGTGGTAAACCAGTTTTTTAATGCTAAGAAAAGAAAAAATAAAGAGCCGATCGCGCAGGCCAGGCCCATCAATCTTCCGGTAGAATAATTGATTTGAAGCCCAAAAAATTTTGGAATTACTAAAAGATAATTGTCGAGCGGGCCTATCGTGGTCCCGTCGACGGAGCGCCAGTATACCGGGTCCTGAAAAAGCGTGATCGCGTGGCTGAGCATCTGGCTTTCGTCGGGGTTCAATTCCCGGTTGAATGCGATGACCGGAAGCCGCATGAAAGCAAGCAGGAATAGGCAGAGTATCAAAAAAACAGGCGTGCTGACACGTTTGTAGCTGCCCGACAAAACGACTAAACCCGCCAGTATATATCCAAAAAGCCAATATACCGTCGGAGAATGATCGAATGTGACCATAGGCTCAGCTGAAAGTCTCTACTTTTTCCACAAAATCGCGGTAGTGGACGGCAGGAATGAAATGCTGCTGCGAGCGATATTGCAGCACCATGAAAACCAGAAAAAGCGAAATCAGAAACGATTGTAACATCAGGATCACCAGCGTGCTGCCCAATGTTGACGCCCAGCCGGGAGTAGCATTTCCGATCAGTTTCAGGAATAAGATGATGAATATGAATGCGATGGCGACGCCTGACATCATCATGGAAAATATCAGGATCCGGACCGCAGTTGTGTCCACCATCACAGAAATAGCGCTCAATCCGTGCAAAACCAACGAAACGAAATTCATTTTGCTTTCGCCAGCCAGTCGCGTGGCGCGGTTTGTCGGTACAGAATCGTAAGGTATGCGGGATTTAATGATGCCACCTGGGTAGTTGTTCCAGATTTCAGAAACACGGACCAGGTTTTGAAGCCGGCTCTGCGGTACCAAACTGAAATTCCCGAAGGTGATCAGCTTGCCGGTCAAAGCCTGGAAAACGAATTTGTAAATTTTATAAAAAGAACGGAACAGCAGGCTCTCGGTGCGTTTCTTCCGCTCGGCGAAAATGATCTTGTCAGGTTCCTGTAACGATTTCGCTGCCAGCTTGTTGATGTCGATCGGTGCGTCTTCTCCGTCTGCATCCATCACAATTACCTTGTCCACCGGCAGGTGCTCTGCAACCCAGGAAAGTCCGATCGCGATCGCCTTTTGGTGACCCAGATTCCGGTACAATCTCAGTAATTTGATTTCCTTACCATCAAATGCTGCGAAAGGCTGTGTCCTGCTTTTCGAAGAACAATCGTCGACGATCAGCAGGGTAGTATTGGTCTTAATGTGGGTGTCAAGATCAGAATTGATCTTTTTAATCAGCAGGTTCAATGCCTCCCAGTCATTGAATTGTGGAATTATTATTACGAAGTTATCCGACATGGGGAGATAGAATAAGATCCCCGAAGTTATGGATTTTCGGGGATCTTAATATGATTTAAACCGTTTTTAGTCCAAGTCGGGAAGAAATTCCGTCGTGGATCTGAGTAAGGGTTTCTACCAACCCGTATTCCCAATTCCAACCTGGGTAATGTGACTTGAATTTCGAAAGGTCGCTCACGTACCAGATGTGGTCGCCGATGCGGTTGGTATCCGAGTAAGAATAAGAAAGTTTGTTGCCGGTAATCTGCTCGCAAAGCGCAATCGCTTCGAGCATTGAACAGTTGGCAAAACGCCCGCCGCCCGCATTGTAAACTTCGCCCGGACGTGGATTTTGGTAAAAATGCCAAAACATATTCACCAGGTCATGGCTATGAATGTTGTCACGTACCTGCTTTCCTTTATAACCGAAAATCGTGTAGTGATTGCCGGTAATCGCACATTTCATCAGGTAAGCCAAAAACCCGTGCAGCTGCGCGCCTGAGTGGTTTGGACCAGTAAGGCAGCCTCCGCGGAAAACGGCAGTTTTCATACCAAAATAGCGGCCATATTCCTGCACCATAATGTCGGCAGCTACTTTTGAAGCACCGAAGATGGAATGTTTTGTATGATCAATGCTGTGATGCTCGTCGATACCATTCGTGAAATAAGGATGGCTTTCGTCGATTTCCCATCTTGTTTCCAGCTCCACCAGCGGCAAGTAGTTCGGGTTATCCCCGTACACTTTGTTGGTTGAAGTAAATATAAAAACAGCCTCTGGTGCATGCAGGCGTGTCATTTCAAGCATATTCAAAGTGCCTACCGCGTTCACACCAAAATCGGTGAAAGGCTCGCGGGCAGCCCAGTCGTGGCTGGGTTGTGCTGCGGCGTGGACGATCATTTTTATGTCGCTGCCGTATTCTTTGAAAATCGGTTCCAGCTGGCTCGCTTCGCGGATGTCAGCCGAGTAATGTTTGTAGTTTCCGAACGCTTCCTGGATCCTGTTACGGTTCCATTCCGTGTTTCCGTCCGCACCGAAAAAGTATTCTCTTAGATTGTTATCAACACCAATGACCAGATCAAATTTGTCAGCCAGAAAAGCAACCGATTCACTTCCTATCAGTCCGGCCGAGCCGGTTACCAATGCTATATTCATGTTTTTGTGTACTTTAAATTGCGTGTATTGTTTCTTGAAATGCGGTATTACCCTGTCTTGGAAATGTAAAGTAAATTAAAAATGTTCAATTGTCACAACGGGGTTATCCAATGGATTCGTGCCAGGGGGATCATGCTGGGGCAACTATATTGAAAATGTTCAATCGGGTATAAAAAGAGGGACACAAAAAAAGATATCCCCAC
Source organism: Dyadobacter luticola (assembly GCF_005860805.1). Taxonomy (GTDB): domain Bacteria; phylum Bacteroidota; class Bacteroidia; order Cytophagales; family Spirosomataceae; genus Dyadobacter; species Dyadobacter luticola. The sequence goes on from NZ_VCEJ01000008.1 coordinate 165,439, forward strand.
CGCGATGAGGATATCTTGAAAATATTTTAAAATAAAATTCTTATTGCTTCACTACCGCGCTGCCTGAGCCGCCGTACAATTTGGCCCGGATATCATTCACCCTTGTATCCAGCTCAGGTTTCGGATCGTATTTGTAGGACATCTGGCGCGGCAAAGAATCCGGGCTGACACCGTACACATACTGGTTTCCTTTGTTCACATCCTTCTGCTCAATGGTATTGTACTTTTGGTAATTGCAGGAAGAAAGTAGCGCAACACCGGCAACAAATGCTATTATTTTATTGAATTTCATTTCTTGGATCGTTCATAGGATTGTGCGCAAAAATAACCGCCAATTTCATAACCACCAAATCGAGGCTACGCGAAATGTCATTTTTTTAGCTCGGCCAGCTCGTTCCGCACAAATTGCATCAACTCCGTGATATTCTGCTCCGAAAAATCGAAAGAGATATTCGCAGCCTGATAAATTTCGCCGATCGTGGCCGTGTAGCCCAGCTTCAATGCATCCAGGTAACCTTGGAGGCCCTGCGCCGGATTTTCGCGGTAATTTTTCCAAACGCCGATGGCGCCGAGCTGTGCGATACCATATTCTATATAATAAAAAGGTACCTCATAAATGTGCAGCTGACGTTGCCAAATGTATTGCTTGAATTTTTCCAGCTCCGACCAGTCCGTGATCGAATCTGCAAATGCCTCATATATACCCGTCCAGGCTTCGGTGCGCTGCTCCGGCGTATGGTCCGGATTTTCGTACATCCAATGCTGGAACTTATCGATCGTCGCTACCCAGGGTAATGTTTCAATGATCGATTCCAGATGCTGGATCTTGGCGCGTTTCAGGTCGGTTTCATTTTCGAAAAACTCGTCCCAGAAATCCATCGTGATCAGCTCCATCGACATGGAAGCGAGCTCCGCGACTTCGGCAGGGGTATGTTTGAAAGAATTCAATGTCAGGTCCCGCGTCACCAGCGAATGTACCGCGTGGCCGCCTTCGTGCAGCAATGTTACCAGGTCGCGCAGGTTGGAAGTTGCATTCATGAAAATAAACGGAACACCGATTTCGTCCAACGGATAATTGTACCCGCCCGGTGCTTTGCCTTTCCGCGATTCCAGGTCCAGATGCTTCATGGTTTTCATGATACGCAAACAGTCGCCGAGGAAAGGGTCCAATCTCGAAAAGCAGCGGATTGTTTTGTCCAGCAGTTCCTCGCCGGTTTGGAAAGGTTTCAGCGGCGGCAAACCTTTCGGGTCCACTTTCGCATCCCAGGGACGTAACTCGTCCACATGCAATGCTTCTTTCCGCGCGGTCGCCATATCATTCAGCAGCGGTACTACTGCTTTTTTCACTGAATCATGAAAATTGAAGCAATCCTGCTTGGTATAGTCAAACCGGCCCATCGCTGCGAACATATAGTCACGGTAATTGTCAAAACCGGCGTTTTTGCCCACCTGATCTCTCAGGGTAACCAGCTTGTTCAGAAGCTCGTCAAGCGTTTCGTGGTCTTCATAGCGGCGACCAGCAATTGCGCGCCAGGCTTCTTCACGGATTGTTCTGTCTGTGGATTGCAGGCGGTCCGAAGCTTTTTGCAAAGTCATTTCCTCGCCATCGAGCGTCACGGTCATAGCACCGGCGATGGCCCCGTAGCGGCGTTCCTCGGTCTGCATTTCCGTGATCAGCGGAATGTTCTCCTCGCGGAAAATCTCGATCGCCTTTTTCATCCCGCGTAGCGTGATTGCGTAGCCGGGTTCCGTCAATTTGTCCAGAAATGGATTTTCAACCACTTTCTTGTCCAGCGCATTACCATATTCAGCAAGTTTAGGCTGGATTTCCGTGATGAAAAACTGCAAAGCATTGATCAATCCCTGGTTCGCCGTATCGCAAGTCTGGCGAATGTACCGCCAGGCAAAATTCTCTGAAAGATAAGATTCGATCTCGCTCCGGTCTGATAACCATTGCCTTAAATCCTCTTCCGAATTGATCTCCCTGGTTTTCAGATTTTCAAAAAACGGCTCAACATCCTCCCACCGCTTCAACTCAAACTCTTCCCCAATAAAAGGCCTGCTTTTTCTTGTCGGTATATCAACTGTATTTTGGTCTGTCATTTTGATTTTAAATTTTACTTAAATAAAGAACTTTCAATGTTTGTTAGAATGGTCTCGATCTGATTTTCTGAATAGTTACGGTCGTAAAATGTCCAAAAAGTGAATCCATTCTTTCGCTCAGCAACCTGACCAATATTTGAGAAATGGCGTTGGTATCTTTGAAATGATACCTAATAAATAATACGCTGATGCCAGAAATGTTGTGAGCAAAAACCCACTCGCCAAAATCTTTGTCTTCGGTTAAAATGATTTTTGGAGGATTTCGGGACAATTCGATGATAGATTCGTCAGTCAGTCCTCGGTTCAACTCAGAAATGGAATGCACGTCAAATCCTGCATTCCTAATGTAACTGATTAAACTGTGGTCAATATTTTCATCGGCGAGGATCATGCAGCCGACTCCAGCGTTTCTTCGTTTGCAAGCAGTTCGGCCGCATATTGTAATGCAGCCTGGATTGCATCTCTTTCAAGGTTTGGATACATCGTCAATATATCTTCAACAGATGCTCCTTCACCCAGTTTGCGCAGAATCAACTCGACCGTAAGCCGGGTACCCTTGATGACCGGCTTGCCGAGCATTACCCGATGATCAGAGGTGATGAAATTTCGGTAATCCATAAAAAACATTCTGATTTGAAAAATTTAAAACTATCCAAAAGTTTCAGAAAATACCAATCCTAGGGCTGGGTGCTTTGGGGTTGGGTGGCGTCGGTGAGGTTGTCGGTGATGACGTTTTCGGTTTCCTTCACATTAGCAAAAGCATAGTGCATTTTGTCGCGGTCGAATTCCTTTTCATTATTAGCCAGCCAGATCGTGGCGACTCCATTTCCGATGAAATTGGTGATCGCGCGGGCTTCGGACATGAAGCGGTCGACGCCCAGCAGCAGGGCCAGACCTTCTACTGGAATCACTTTAATCGCTGTTAATGTGGAGGCTAAAACCACAAAACCGCTTCCGGTAACTCCGGCCGCGCCTTTGGAAGTAACCATCAGAATGCCAATCAGCGAAAGAATTTGACCTAAATTTAAATGCACATTGAAAACTTGCGCCAGAAAAATTGTCGCCATGGAAAGGTAAATCGTCGTGCCATCGAGATTGAAGGAATAACCCGCCGGTACCACCAGCCCGACCACCGGTTTGGAGCAGCCCATTCTTTCCAGTTTTACCATTAAAGAGGGCAAACCGGCTTCCGAAGACGAAGTCCCGAGCACGATGAGCAGTTCCTCGCGGATGTATTTCAGGTAACTCCATAAATTGACTTTATAAGTCCTGAGAACCAACCCCAGCACCCCGAAAATAAAGATTGCCATCGTGGCGTAAACCGTCCCCATCAGCTTGGCGAGGGGTAGCAGGGTGTCGATTCCGTATTTTCCGATGGTGTATGCCATCCCGCCAAATGCGCCGACGGGCGCGAAAATCATCACCAGATGCAGCGCCTTGAAAACATATTTTGAAGCGAAATTCAGCCAGTGAATGATTTTGTCTTTCCCGGAATACTTGCTCAAAACAGTCCCGATCACAAGCGAGGCCAGCAAGACTTGCAGCGTAACATTATCCAAGAAAAATTGCAACCAGCTGAAATCCTGGCCTTTGCTGGCATAAGCCGAGATGTCGCCTTTTTTCAGGTTTCCGGTCACTACGCCGTCGCCAGGACGGATAATGTTGGCGACGATTACACCGACTACCAGTGCCAGTGTCGTCACTACTTCGAAGTAAATCAGTGCCTTAGCCCCAACTTTGCCGACTTTTTTCAAATCCCCCATCCCGATGATACCGAGGGTGATGGTCAGGAAAATGATCGGGTTGATGAAAATCTTGACAACCTGGATAAACCCTTTTCCCAAAAAATCCATTTCCACCGCCTTTTCGGGATAGTAGTGGCCGAGCAGGGCGCCGCAGGTGATGGAGGTAAGTACCCAGAAAGTGAGGTTCGTAAATAACTTTTTCAATTTCAACAAGATATAATGTCAGAAATCAGGCCCGGTACTTTCCAGCCAGGGTTTGTTTGAGGGAAAGAGGTAATGATCAATTTACGATATTAAAAGTGTGCAGCAGGTTTTTCTAGCGTGCAAACCAATTTTTTGTTAACTATTTATACTTGGTCTAAATTAATAACATATATTTGCCAGCGAAGGAAATTCACAGTTAACATTCTCTGGTCGACGGATTTTTATAAAAACAAACATTACATGCCCTCCTCTTTTAAACATTTATTTGCCCTGCTATTTTGCCTTTTTGCAGCTCAAACCTTTGCTCAGCAGCCGCGCATCGTTTCGGCAAATGGTACACTCAGCGAAATCTTAGTGGGGCTCGGTCTCGAAAAACAAATTGTCGGCGTCGACATTACCAGTACCTATCCTGCGTCTCTCGATAAAATCCCGAAAATCGGCCACAACCGCAGCATTGCAGCCGAGGGGATTCTGGCATTAAATCCTGACGTCATCATTTATACTGACCAAAGTATGCTGGCACCGGCCCTAGTGAAGCAGCTGAATAGTTCTGGCAAAAAGCTCGTCGAGTTTAAGCACGAATATTCCAAAGAGGGCGCGATCAGGCTGATACGGGATGTAGGGGCCTATTTCAATGCAAGGCCGCAGGCCGAAAAAATGGTGAAAAGCCTGGAAGCCGATCTCAAAAAGGTAGGCGCGCCGAAGTCGCCCAAGAAGCTGCTTTTCATTTATGCAAGAGGCACGGGTACCCTGATGGTGTCGGGCACCGGGACTTCGGTGGATAAAATGTTCCTGCTCGCAGGCCATAAAAATGCGGTGCAGGGATTCACGGATTTTAAACCACTCACCGCCGAGTCGCTGATTACGGCAAATCCGGACATACTGGTGCTGTTTTCGAGCGGACTGGAAAGTCTGGAAGGCGCGGAGGGGCTGCTGAAACTGCCTGGCGTAGCAAATACGACAGCCGGAAAAAATAAGAAAATCGTCGCGATGGACGGCCAGCTTTTGACGGGATTCGGTCCCCGGCTGGGTAAAGCCGCTTTGGAGCTTTCTCAAAAAGTGAATTAAAATGATCTCCGAAACGATCCGCAAAGTGCCCGCAATGCAGCCGACCAGTCAGGAAAGGCTCGCCCTGCCTTCTTCGCTCGGAAGAATGGTGTGGATATTAGGCATTTTGCTTTTGGGTTGCATTGCATTTTCGGTTTGTATAGGAGCATTGTCTATTAGCCTGAAAGAGTTGTGGGAAATTGTTGCAAGCCAGCTGGGTATCATTCAAAAAACCAATGTGGAAGAGCAAAAATCCATCGTTTTTTGGGTGATACGCCTCCCACGCGTTTGTCTGGCGGTACTTATCGGTGCTGCGCTGGGCATTGCCGGCGCTTCTTTGCAGGGATTGTTCCGTAACCCCATCGCCGATGCGACGTTGATCGGCGTCACTTCCGGTGCTTCATTGTTCGCCATTTTTGTGTTAATGCTGAATGTCAAATATTTCAGTATGCTGAATGAGCTCGCCGGGGTTTACAGCATTTCGTTTGTCGCTTTTGTCGGCGCTGCTCTCACAACACTTCTGGTTTATCAATTATCAAAAATCGCCGGCGACGGCGGGGTTACCACATTGCTTTTATGCGGTATTGCAATCAACGCTTTTGTGGGCGCGATCACCGGCCTGATGACTTATCTGGCTGACGATCAGCAGCTCCGGAGCATTACATTCTGGAATCTGGGAAGCCTGGGCGGCGCTACCTGGACGTCGGTGCTGGCCGTGGCGCCCTTTGTCGCCATTTCAGTTTTGTTTATGCCCTACCTTTCAAAAGCGCTCAATTTGCTGGTGCTCGGCGAAAGTCAGGCGGCAAGTTTGGGTGTTAATTTAAAGTCACTTAAACAAAAAGTGATCATTCTCGCCACGATGGGCGTGGGCGCATCGGTAGCTGTGGCGGGGACAATCGGATTTGTGGGGCTGATTGTGCCGCACATTATCCGCACCACTTTTGGGCCCAACCATAAAACACTGATCATCGGCTCGGCGCTTTCGGGTGCGATTGTACTGACATTGGCCGATACCATTTCACGGACCATCGTCGCGCCGTCGGAGCTGCCGATCGGGATACTTACCTCGCTGCTGGGGACGCCGTTTTTCATTTACATTTTATGGGAACAAAAACGGAAAAGGCTATGATGGAGGCGCATAAAGTGGGCTACCGGGTAAGGAACCGCACATTGTTGGATAATGTCAGTTTTTCGGTGCAGCCTGGTGAATTCTGGGCGATTGTCGGCGCAAATGGTGCAGGTAAGTCTACCCTGATCAAAATGCTTTCTGCGGAAAATGCGCCTTCGTCCGGCTCCATCGCGTTTTTTGATCAGGACCTGAAAAAATACAGGCTCAAAGACCTGGCGCGAAAAAGGGCGGTGCTGGCGCAGCAAAATGTGATCAGCCTTTCATTTACGGTGCAGGAAATTGTGCTCATGGGCCGGTACCCGTTTTACGAGTCGGAGCCGGCGCACCGGGATTTGGCGATTGTGGATATCTGCCTGAAAAAGGTCGGGATCGCAGACCTGAAAAATCGGATGTACCCGACATTATCGGGCGGCGAGCAGCAGCGGGTGCAGGTAGCCAGGGCGCTGGCGCAGATCTGGGAGGTTGAAAACGGGCTTCTCCTGCTCGATGAGCCGACGACTGGGATGGATTTGCTGCACCAGTTTCAAACATTCCAGCTGGCCAGGGAACTGACAACCCGCGGATTTTCGGTGGTCGCAGTGGTGCATGACCTCAATCAGGCATTACAGTATGCAGATAAGGTTTTAATGTTGAAAGACGGTCAATGTTACGCGATCGGCTCTCCCGAAGAGGTGTTGACAGAACGTTTTATCAAAGCTGCATTTGGACTTTCGGTTCAGATAATCCGGCATGACAGCGCGGCTTTTCCTATCATCGTGCCGCATGCGATGCCGGTCAGAGAGACGATTTCTTAAAATATAATTTTTGAACAAAACATACGTAAAATGAAAACTACCCTATCACCGGACCGAACTGATTTAAAGGCAAAATGGGCTGAATTTAAAGCTGAGAACCCAAAAACACGGATACGCGATGCCGCCAAAGAACTTGGTACCAGCGAGGCGGCACTCGTCGCTGCCGGCATCGGCGAGTCGGCGGTTTTGCTGGACGGGGATTTCAGGGAGCTGATTAAAGAAGTAGGTTCTCTCGGGCATGTGATGGCGCTCACGCGGAATGATCATGTAGTGCACGAAAGAAAGGGTGTTTACGAAAAAATATCATTCAATAATCACGTGGGGCTGGTTTTGGGGGAAGATATCGACTTGCGCCTATTTCTGGGCGACTGGAAATTCGGCTTCGCGGTTTCCGAAAATGACCGCCACAGCCTGCAATTTTTTAATAGTTTCGGGGAGGCTACCCACAAAATTTACCTGACCGAAAAAAGCAATAAAGAAGCCTACGACGCCTTGGTTGAGAAGTACAAGGCTGCTGACCAGGATGTTACCTTGCTTGTTTCCGAAAAGCCCGTCAAATCCCCGCAGCCAGAAGCGGATGCCGACATTGACGTAGCTGCGTTTCGCGCGGAGTGGCTGGCATTGAAGGATACCCACGACTTTTTTACGTTGCTGCGCAAATACAAGCTCTCGCGCAAGCAGGCTTTGCGGTATGCGCCGGAAGGATTTGCGTACCAGATCACGCCGTCGAGCATGAAGCCGGTTTTTGACGCAGTTTCCGAGTCGGGATTGCCGATTATGGTTTTTGTTTCAAATCCGAACTGCATCCAAATCCATACCGGGCCGATCAATAAGATTTTTGTGATGGGACCCTGGCTCAACATTATGGACCCGGAATTCAACCTGCATTTGCGTGAAGACGCGATCGACGAAGCCTGGATCGTGCGCAAGCCGACCGAAGATGGTGTAGTGACCGGCATTGAGCTGATTGACAAGGACGGAGTCATGTTCAACCAGTTTTTTGGAAAGCGTAAACCGGGCATTCCTGAGCTGCCCGAGTGGCCTGCACTGCTGGAAAAATCGGTGGTGAGGCTTTAAAAAACTAGGCTATCCGCTTTTGTGATAAGACATTAAATCAATTTCGCCATAGTAATTAAGAAAAGACCGGTCTTCATTCAGGCCGGTTTTTTTTGTGTTTTAAATTTTCATGAAGAAATTTCCTGTTTTCTAAAATTTGTAAACTTTTGTAGATCCTGATATTTGTAACCATCTTATTTACAGTAATTTAACATAAAATATTTGTAAACATTTAATATATTCTACATTAACTAAACATTAAATTGTTTACATTTGAAGGTTGTCTCTACTCAAAAAATCTTCAAATCTGTACTCACCTATGGAAAAAGTAACCGCTACACAATCCCAGAAAACCTACACCCATGATGAGGCATACCAGGCCTCGCTGGAATATTTCAGGGGTGATGATCTTGCCGCCAGAGTTTGGGTTACCAAGTATGCTTTGAAGGATTCGTACGGTGCTATTTATGAGGCCACTCCGGATGATATGCACAAAAGGATCGCGAAGGAAATCGCGCGGATCGAGCAGCATTATCCAAACCCGATGAGTGAAAACGAGATTTTTGATCTCGTGAAGGATTTCAAATATATCATTCCTCAGGGCAGCCCGATGACCGGCATCGGCAACCCTTATCAGATCGCGTCTTTGTCCAACTGTTTCGTGATCGGCAATAATGGTGAGTCTGACTCGTACGGCGGCATCATGAAGATCGACCAGGAGCAGGTGCAGCTGATGAAACGTCGCGGTGGAGTCGGCCACGATTTGTCGCATATCCGCCCGAAAGGATCGCCGGTAAAAAATTCGGCACTGACTTCGACGGGCATCGTTCCCTTTATGGAGCGGTTTTCCAATTCCACACGCGAAGTGGCGCAGGATGGTCGCCGGGGCGCATTGATGCTTTCAGTAGCGATTAAACATCCTGATTCGGAGGATTTTATCGATGCGAAAATGGAGCAGGGCAAGGTGACCGGTGCCAATGTTTCGGTAAGGATCGACGACGATTTTATGAAGGCCGTGGAAGCCGGCAGTACCTATCGCCAGCAATATCCGATCAAAAGCGCCACGCCGACCCACATTAAAGATATTGACGCCACTGCGTTGTGGAAGAAAATCGTGCATAATGCCTGGCAGTCGGCCGAGCCCGGGATTTTGTTCTGGGATACTATTATCCGCGAGTCTGTACCCGATTGCTACGCCGACCTGGGTTACCAGACGGTTTCGACCAACCCCTGCGGCGAAATACCCTTGTGTCCCTACGATTCGTGCAGGCTGCTGGCGATCAATTTATTTTCGTATGTGGATCATGCATTTACTTCGAAAGCAGCATTTAACTGGACATTGTTCAAAAAACACGTTGCCGCAGCGCAGCGCATGATGGACGATATCATCGACCTGGAACTTGAAAAAATCAATGCAATTCTCGAAAAAATCGACGCGGACCCTGAGCTCGATGAAATAAAGCTGGTAGAACGTAATCTCTGGCTGAACATTCAGGTGAAAGCCCGGGAAGGCAGGAGAACCGGTATCGGTATCACGGCCGAGGGCGATATGCTGGCGGCTTTGGGCCTGCGTTACGGCAGCGACGAAGGCAATGCTTTTGCAGAAGAAATCCATAAAAATGTAGCGCTTGAAGCCTATCGCGGCTCGGTGCATACGGCAAAAGAAAGAGGCGCTTTTACGATTTTTGATTCGGAGAGAGAGAAGAATAACCCTTTCATTATCAGGCTGAAAGAAGCCGATGCGCAGCTTTATTACGAAATGCTGGAATACGGCAGAAGAAACATTGCGCTGCTGACGATTGCGCCGACGGGTACCACCAGCTTAATGTCGCAAACCACTTCCGGTATCGAGCCGGTTTTTCTTCCTGTTTATAAAAGAAGAAGAAAAGTGAACCCGAATGATAAAGATGCCCGGGTAGATTTCGTGGATGAAGTGGGCGATTCGTGGGAGGAATATGTGGTTTTCCACCATCGTTTCAAGGAGTGGATGGAGGTAAATGGTCATGATCTGACAAAAAATTACTCGCAGAAAGAGCTGGATGATCTGGTCAAAAAGTCGCCCTACTACAAGGCTACTTCCAATGATGTGGATTATCTGAAAAAGGTGAAAATGCAGGGCGCGATCCAAAAATGGGTAGACCACTCGATCAGCGTGACCATCAATATGCCGAATGATGTGACCGAAGAATTGGTAGGCGAATGTTACCTGGAAGCCTGGAAAGCGGGTTGCAAAGGGGTAACAGTTTACCGCGACGGTTCACGCTCAGGTGTTTTGATTGCAAATTCGGAGAAAAAAGAAGAAAAAGATTCAAACGGTCACACGCCATTCCCGACCGAGCGGCCGCAGACTTTGGAAGCGGATGTGGTTCGTTTTCAGAATAAAAAAGATAAGTGGATTGCTTTCATCGGGACGATCGACGGCAGGCCCTATGAAATCTTTACCGGTTTTGCGGATGACGAAGATGGAATTTTGATCCCGAGATGGGTTAATGAAGGGTTGATCATCAAGAACCGCGAAAGTGACGGCAGCTCGCGTTACGATTTCCAGTACAAAAATACCAGGGGGTACAAAACCACTATTGAGGGGCTTTCGTACAAATTCAACCCGGAATATTGGAACTACGCGAAGCTGATTTCCAGCACATTACGTCACGGAATGCCGATTGAAAAAGTGGTAGACCTGATCAGCTCGCTGCAACTGGACGAATCGATCAACACCTGGAAAAACGGGGTAGCCCGCGCTTTGAAACGCTACATTCCGGACGGTACCGAAGCGGTGAAACAAAAATGCCAAAACTGCGGCTCTACCAATCTGCTATACCAGGAAGGCTGCCTGACCTGCAAGGATTGCGGTTCGTCGAAATGCGGTTGATTTCCTCTTAAATAAAAAATGGACTTGTCAGGTTTCTGGCAAGTCCATTTTTTATTTATTCTGCTTGGTGATCAATGTCCGTCCTCAACAATTCCCAGATAGGTGAAAGGAGTGAGTGCGCGGAGTTCTTCACGTATTTTTTCGGACACATCCAAAGTTTCGATAAAACGCGAAATCGAGTCGTGGGTGATTTTTTCGTTGGTGCGGGTCAATTCTTTTAATGCTTCGTAAGGCTTCGGATAGCTTTCGCGGCGCAAAATAGTCTGGATTGCCTCGGATACCACGGCCCAGTTTTCTTCCAGTTCTGCTTTCAGTACCTCCCCATTTAATTCCACTTTTCCCAAACCTTTCAGCACGGAATTCAAGGCGATAGCCAAATGCGCCAGCGGGACGCCAATGTTTCTCAAAACCGTCGAATCCGTCAAATCACGTTGCAGACGGGATACAGGTAACTTTGCCGCAAAATGTTCAAACAATGCAGTCGCAAGCCCCAGGTTACCTTCCGAATTTTCAAAATCGATCGGATTCACTTTATGCGGCATAGCCGAAGAACCCACTTCGCCCGCTTTGATTTTTTGTTTGAAATAACCCATCGAAATGTAAGTCCACATATCCCGGTTTAAATCTGTCAGGATCGTGTTCAGACGTTTCAGACAATCGAAAGTCGCGGCAAGATTGTCGTAATGTTCAATCTGGGTCGTGTGGCGGCTTCTTTTCAGACCTAAACCTTCCACAAAATGATTCGCAAAAGCCATCCAGTCTTGTTTCGGATACGCGGCGTGGTGTGCATTAAAGTTACCGGTCGCACCACCAAATTTGGCTGAATGCGGAATTTTATCCAGCATTTCCAGCTGACGTTCAAGCCGTTCCACAAAAACCAGAAACTCTTTTCCAACACGGGTAGGCGACGCAGGCTGACCATGCGTAAATGCCAGCATCGGCACATTGCGCCACTCAATCGACATTCTTTTCAAAACAAAAAGTACCTGACGGAAAAGTGGCTTGATCTGACGTTCCAGCGCATCTTTAAGGGAAAGCGGGATGGCTGTGTTGTTAATGTCCTGAGAAGTAAGCCCGAAGTGGATAAATTCCTGACAGGATTCGATGCCAAGTTTCTCAAACTGCTCTTTGATAAAATATTCAACCGCCTTTACATCGTGGTTGGTAACCTTTTCGATGTCCTTGATATGCAATGCATCCTGCTCGCTGAAATCCTCATAAATCTTGCGCAGGGATGGATATTTTTTCTTGTCAAATTCGGCCAGCTGAGGGACGGGAAGCTCGCAAAGTGCTATAAAGTATTCTATTTCAACGTATACTCTGTAATAAATCAGGGCGTACTCCGAAAAATAAGCCGAAAGCTCTGATACTTGTTTGTAATAACGACCATCAACGGGAGAGATGGCCGTGAGTTGATTTAATGACATGATTTTCAATACTCAAAATTGATTATCAGGCAAAGTTAGTAGAATTCAGCGTCTTAAATCGGCAAAGAGAAGACGAAATATTCTTTTTGGCATTTGTGACAGAATTTATGAAACTATTCGCATATTCGCCGCATCAACCCAATTTTTCATCTTATGCAGCCCTCCCCTTTTCTTGGAGAACTAGTCGGAACTATGGTCCTTATTTTACTTGGTAACGGTGTCGTCGCCAATGTTGTACTCAAAAAAACGAAAGGTTCGCAGGGGGGCTGGATTGTGATTACGGCGGGTTGGGGATTTGCGGTGATGATCGGAATTTTCGTAGCGAATGCATTTGGCAGCGCTGCGGCACATTTGAATCCCGCTGTAACTGTGGGCTTTGCATTTCTGCGTCGTGATTTTAGTCAGATTGCCACTTACGTCCCGGCGCAGCTGATCGGTGCATTTCTGGGTGCTGTGCTGGTTTGGCTGCAATATTTACCGCACTGGAAAGAAACCGAAGATGCAGGTTCAAAGTTGGCCTGCTTTTCCACTGATCCTGCTGTGAGAAGTACCGGGGCTAACTTTATGAGTGAATTTATTGCAACGATTTTATTGATTGTGGGCGTAGTGGCGATCGGTTATGCCGGTACTTCCGATCCTGACAAAGGCGGAATTCCTTCCGGTGTGGCGCCTTATCTGGTGGGAATGCTGGTTTGGAGCATTGGATTGTCCCTAGGCGGAACTACGGGTTATGCCATCAATCCGGTCCGCGATCTTGGCCCCCGCATTGCCCATGCCATTTTACCAATCCCCAATAAAGGCGGCTCCGACTGGGGTTATGGTTGGATACCCGTCGTGGCCCCCATTGCAGGGGCCATCGTGGGCGGAATTATTTTGCGGTCTTTCAATTTCTAAAAACTACTCGACGGTCACTTTGCCGCCACCCGAGTAACTTCTGTATTCTCCCTGATACATCGCATCAGCCGCTGCCGGGCCGACAGTAAATGTGCCTTTTGAAACAATCCTGACCTGGTAATAAAACGACCGTGGGTGACTGTTCGCAGTGGTAAAGAAATGAATGCGGTCGTCGCGAATGTCGTAATAGTCAGGAACTGCGGCGTCTTTGATCCACGGCATGTCGCGTGGTTCGGTAATTCTCGGGTTTTCTATTTCAAAACCGGAAGGCAGCAAATCGGTCACGACAATGTCCTCGATAGGTAAACCATTGGTACTCGCCAAAGTGAGTTTAACTACGATAAGATCATTCTGATGGAATTTTTCGACAGGCGTACCATTTTTAGTCAAAAACTGCCTGCGTATCGAAACACCCTGATCCTCTTCTACATAGCTGCCCGTCGCCGACATTCCTTCCGACTGCGAGAACCAATATAGGTCACCTTTGCCTTTTGTTTTGACCAATAATTTCTGATTGACAATCCCTTTCGAGAGCTTCACTTCCTTGCCATCAAACTGAGAAACATTCTTGCCGTTTGCTGAAACCGTGGCAGTTACCGTCGAGCCGGACACTTTTTTTGCCAGTTTTCCCAGGCCAAGTACTGCAAACGTGGCTTCCTGGGTATTGAGATAAGAACTGGAAGCGATGGCTTTGGAAAGTTGCCGCGATAATGTCGGGATCTGAATGTTGTCCGGATCAGCGTCGATCAAAGTGTTCAGTACCAATGCTACATTGCGCAGAGGCGATGAATAACTGTTGTCATAATAAGTCCTGACGTTTTCAATGGTGTAAGATTTCGGCAGCAGTGCCACAAAAGACCTCGCATCGCCTGTAAACTGGAATGCGGCCGCCAGCATATAGCGTGAATCCGAAGTCAGCAGATCAGGATTTTGTTTGTAATAATTCATGGACGCGCGGTTGGGCCGGCCAGTCAATGCGAGTACATATAAGGAATAAATAGCCTCTCGCCGCGCGACTGTTTTGCGAACTTGCGTTCCCGAAGACGGCTGACCTTCATAGCCCAGGCCCGAATTTGTGCTGGCGAGCACTACTTCTCTGTTGGCAGTCGTGCCAGTTTGCGCAGTCAGGTAATCGATGGCTTTGCTAAGTGTTTTTGTATTCACTTCAAAACCTGCCCTGCGCGCTTCTTCCAGGAAATGAACGGCATACGCAGTAGCCCACCAGCTTTCTTCCGTACTTCCCGGCCACATCGTCATCCCACCATTAAAAAGCTGTTGCGACTCCACTTTTCGGATCGCCTGCTGCACGTTGGTCATCGGATTGAAATCACTTTCACCGGTTTTCACCGTATAAACCGGCGCTGCCATCGCTTTAACGAGATCGGAAAAATAGATCTGCGGGAATGCTTTTGAAATGGTTTGTTCAAGACAGCCATAAGGATAACCCAGCAATGTTGAAAGCGCTTTCCCGCCACCCTGCACCAGCGGCGAGCGACTCAAAACAACCTGACTGCGGCTGGTCGCTGGAATGAATGATGAAGTAAGATCGATCAATCCCTGTTTTTCACCTGCGATCATTCCCGAGTTGCTGGTTTTCAGCAGTGGGGAAGCAGGGCGGATAGTAAGCTCAGTTTGGTTGACAAATGTTTCCCCGAAGGCATTTACTTTAACCGTAATTTTTCCTAAGCCAATCGCCTGCAAGGCTTTAACTGAAAATATCGCGCGAGATTCTTTGCCCGCTGCGATGGTCACTTTCTGCTTAGCAGCAATGCTTCCTGCCGAAAGCGGCCCGGTCAGTTCCAGTGAAACCATCGCGTCCGCAGGTTTATTTTCGGTATTGCTAATGTTAACCGGCAAAATGAGCTCGTCGCCCGGACTCAAAAACCTCGGTAAACCAGCGCTGATCACGACCGGATCGGCCACTTTGATATTTTTGGTACCCGAGCCAAATGCATTGTCTTTGTAAGCCACCGCCATAATGCGCAGGTCGCCGCTGAACTGTGGAATGTTAACGTCGAATGTTGCCTCACCGCTTCCATTCGCCGTAAGTAGGCCGCTCCAAAACGAAACAAGCTCGGTACGACCATTACTCAGCGGGTTAATCCTGCGTTCCAAATCATATCCGTCACCACCAAAACTCGAAGATCCGCTGATTTTTAATTCAGGAAATAACTGTGCGTACAAATCATGGCTGGTAACTTCCAGTGCACGTTTTTGGTAAAAATGTCCGTGAATATCCGGCGTCTTGGTGTTCTTGATTTGCAAAATGCCTTCATCTACGACGGCGAGGGTTACCTGTGCATTTGGGCTGGTTTTGATTCTGATCTGCTGCCTGGTTTTGGATCTTGATTTTTCCACTGCGGTAATCGTGACAGGCAATTTTCGATCAGGATCTTCAACCAAAATCGGCGTAAACCCATGCGCGACCGTCAGCGGAATATCGGAGGCCTCCAAAGTCCGGATCAATGTTGCGGTGATGAAAACATTTGGTAAATGTTCGTCTTTAATGTCCAGTTTGAACTCGGCAGCCTTCTTCTCGGTGGTCAGAATGTGTTGCTCCAAAACATGATTACGCTCGACCGTCACCAGCAGCCTGCCGTCGAACGGTGTTTTAAATAAGATTTTTGCCGCGTCGCCGATCTTGTATTTGTCTTTGTCGGTTTCCATCAAAACTGTCCCCTCGTTGCTCACTTCAAAAGAAGAATATTGCGTGTAGCCGTATCCGTACGCGTAAAAATGGGCAAGCGAGTAATGCGTAGCGCCAGGTCTGCGGACACGCACTTCGTATTCGCCGGAAACTGTCGGAACATATTTGAATGCACCCTTTCCGGTTGACAAATTCAGGACATTGGAATAAACCACTTTTTCTTTCCTGCGGGAAGTATACTGCAGTCGATCGTATTTCTTTTCTACAACCGTTTGATATTCAATGCGCACCACCTCAACATTAGCTGCGGAGCCGCTTTTCAAAATTCCTTTACCCGTCACACCTATCACGTCAATCGGCACCGGTGCATTTACGCCAACATACGAATCCGGCAGGCGGATACCATAAAATACCGGCTGGGTGAAGACGTCGAAACGTTGGAGACGATTGACCGGGCGGCCATTTTCATCGAAAACCGTGACATATATCTTGCCTTCCAGCACGCCAATGTCTTTTAAATCAGCGGCCAGCGGGAATTTTTCGGTGGCTTGCCCCTGCTCATTGGTAACGCCCTGGCGACTGTCGCGCTCGAAAGTTGTTTCAGCGGGGATATCAAAAGTATAATCTGAAAATGCTTTGGCGTAAAACTCTTTGCGTTTCAGCTGCATTTCCATTTCGTAAGTGCGGTTGGTCGCGGGTGGCCCGAAGAGGTTTAATGCTGTGGCAGTCAGAGAAATATTGTTGCCGGAAACATACTCGGTAGCCGCGCCGCTCAGGTCGACCTTGATGCGGTCTGGCATGAATTCTTCCACGCTAACTGCCTGAGAGGCAAGCAAAAGATCATTGGCATTATAAACTTCCAGCACATAAGTCCCGGTGAGGACCGCCGCATCCATTGTAATGTCGGTTTCGACTGCGCCTTGTGCATTAGTCGTTTTTCGCCAGGTGCGGTATTCCCGGCCATTTGGCGTCACAAGCCGCAATTTGAGCGGTATCTCCTTGGCCGATTGCCAGTTTTGTGTCCGCAAAACCGTATTAAAATGCATGGTTTCTCCCGGCCGGTAAATGTCGCGCTGACCATAAATAAATGCCTGGAAGCCAGAAGCATTATCTCGCAAACCTTCGATTTCAAAACGCGAAGTTTCAATTTTGGAATCATCAAGGACGAGGTAGTTAAAATCCGCCTCGCTGCCCGCAGTTACCATCGCGATTTTAAATCCGGGCGCTTTTTCACTTAATTTCTCCACATACCCGACGCCATCTTTATCGGTTTTCAATGTGTGGACGGACTGATTATTAGAACTGATCAAGGTCAGTTCCAGGTCCGCCAGCGGCTCATTGGTTTTGATGGAATTGGCAAAAATCCAAAGATCGTCTTTTCCCTGTTTGACAATCAGCCCAATGTCTGAAATCGAAACCAGCTTGGTAGCGCCGAGGTAAGCTTCATCTTTTGAATTGACAGAAACCAGGTAAATCCCGCGACGCTGATTGTCGTCGGGTAAAGCTACGTTCAATGCCGAAATGCCTTTGCTTTTTGGCAAATCACTGGTTTCCATTGTTTTATCGACCAGCACGTCGCTGAAATAACTTTCGGCGTCGTCACTATATTGGTAGGCGCCGGTCGGTTTCCAATCTTCCCCGACGTAGGCGTAGTCGCTCCAACGGTTATTTCTGAGGAAGCCAAGAATGTTGTTTGCATAAATTTTAGAGATGCGGACCTGCACTTTCGGGACATTCACAATCTGAACGCCGATGTTTTTAGCGCCTTTTGTAGACATGTAAATGGCCTTTTTATTCGTAAATGAAATCGCAGCAGGCATTTTACCAAAAAACAAATCGCGGGAGGTTTCTTCTTCCAGATATGGCCCCAGAATGCCTTTTAGTTTCTGATTAATTAAAAGGGCATAAGTGTCGGTCTCATTAAATTCTCCGCGAATGATAAACCCATTTTCAGTCGGCTCGGTTTGAACCTGTACTTCGGGATTGATTGTGAAACCTGTTGCAATGCTCTCCTTATTAAGTTGTTGTGTCGTAATGATCCGTGCGTAGCCTGAATTATTTTCAAAACCGGTTTCAATGTCAACTACCTCCAAATGCAGCGGAGAAGGCAGGCTGGTAGCGCGGGAAAGTGCTTCCTGACTTGCGTAGGATGTGTTCAGGACTTTGACGCCTTTATCGACGGCAATGTTGACAGGAATCGGATTGTTATCGGCTTTGCCGGTATTTGAGACTGCGATTGTGATAGAATGTTCGTCCGTAGCAGGTAGTAGCCTGTAATCGAGCGATTTATCGGATAATGTAAGTTTCAGTTTTTCGGCCACATTCTGCGGCGCCACCGGATAGTTGAAAATAAGCCGCATCCGCGCTTCCTGCTTACCGGTTTCCTGTGAAAGTGTCCACCAGTTTTCAGTATCAGTGAGTTGCAAATAAGGGGTGTGGAAAATTACCGGATCTTTGGAAACTGCATATTTCTTGTCTTTTTCAACTTTTTCGGTCAACAGGGATGTCAACTCGGCTTTGTAAGAGGTGGCAGCATTGAAGCCGGAGACCGGTGAAAAAATGAGCTCATTCGGGGCGGTCCACTTGAATTTACCTTTGACCGCAGGCTCAAAACTGACATACTGCGTAGAGTCCCAGTTGTTTAAGTCGCTGCTGGAAACAAGGTCTTTATTGAAGGTAAAAATCAGGTTTTGCGACTGGCTGATTTCTTCACTGAAATTGGTTCCGGCGACGCGGATTTCGTTGAGAGAGGAGCAGCTATTTAAAAACCAGTAAGTAAAAAGGAGGCAAAAAATGAGTGTGGACGAGATCTTTTTCATAAGAAGAGTTATAAAAAAACGGATGATTTTTTGGATAAAAAACCATCCGTCTAATTTACTTCTTCTTAATCAAATCGCTGGAAATAATAATTTCAAATGATTGAAAGGCACATTACAGCATGTTATCGGTATTTCAGAATCAAAATGCCAGCATCACCTCTTCGATCGAGCGTGCGCCTTCAAAGAAAGAAACAAGACGCACTAAAATCGCTTCCACCACGGCATCCGGGCAGGATGCGCCGCAGGTGAGCATAATGCGGACGGGCGATTTTTCGGGCAGGTAATGTTCGGTAACCAGCTCTTCTTTTAAATGCAGATCGTAATGTCTGATCAAATCTTTATCCAGTATTTTGTTCACCGATTCAATAAAATATGTCGGCATTTTTTCTTCGCAAAGCTCCACTAAATGTGAGGTATTGGAACTGTTATATCCGCCCGCAACAATCACAAGATCAGCCTTATGCGTCAGCAGAGCGTAGGTTGCGTCCTGGTTATCATTCGTCGCGTAACATAGTGTGTCCCGGGTATTGGCAAAATGTTGCTCCACTTGCTCCGGCCGAAGCTGATAATGCCGGGTCATTACATTCTTTAAAAAGTCAGCAATGCCCTGGGTGTCAGACGCAAGCATGGTAGTTTGATTTACTACGCCTATGCGCTGCAAATCTTTTTCAGGGTTAAACCCAACGGAATATTGTCCTGCAAAATCCTGGAAAAACTTCTCCGCAGGTTCGAGGCCCATGATATACCTCGCAAGCTGCTCGGCCTGCTTTATATTTTCGACTACCACCGTCGGCGCATTTTCCTTGCTGTGCGAAAATGTTGCGCGGGTTTCTTCGTGGTTGGGTTTCCCGTGGACTACAATGGTATAGTCTTTCTCTCCGATCTGCGCCGCGCGGTTCCAGACTTTTTCCACGAAAGGGCAGGTCGTATCGTAAACCAGTGAGTCGATGCCCAGCTCGGTCAGTTTTTTCTGGTTTTCTATCGTAGTGCCAAATGCCGGGACGATGACAATATCATTTGTCGTCAATTCCTCCCAGCTGATGAGCTGGCCGCCTTTTGTATCCATAATAAACCGCACGCCGCGGTCTACCAGATCCCGGTTTACGTCGGGATTATGGATCATTTCACTGAGGAGAAAAATTCGTTTATCCGGGTTTTCAGCAATCGCTTTGTAGGCAATATCAATCGCATTTTCGACCCCGTAACAAAATCCAAAATGCCGCGCGATCAGAAATTGCACCGGCCCGAAATCCAACAATGTTGGTGCAAAATCACGTTTCAGGTTATCGTTTTTACGACGGAATTCCTTGATCGGCGTAATGATGCGGCTCCGGTAAAAATCAGGAATGTTGAACGTTTTCATTTACTAAATCGGTAGATTGCAATTAACAAAATAGGATATTTTAAACCCAATATTCAAAGAATCAGCGGGCTTTTTTAAGAACAACCGGCTGTAATGCTTTGTTCGCGAGACAATTTTTTTGGAAAAATATTCATACATGGTGCAACATGTATATTCAACCGCTGTCTTTACCACAGAACGTTCAAAATCTAAACCTTCTGCTTGAAAACACAAATTTATCCCGACCGGCACGTCGAACTGGTGGAGCGTTGTAAACTCGGTGAGCGTAAAGCCCAGTACGAGTTGTACAAACATTACTCAAAAGCCATGTTCAACATTTGCATGCGGATTTTGAACCATATGGGTGAGGCGGAAGATGCTTTGCAGGAGGCTTTTGTGGATGCTTTCACGAACCTGCATCAGTTCCGGCAGCAATCGACGTTTGGTGCCTGGCTGAAACAGATCGTGGTGAACAAAGCGATCAACCACATGCGGAGCAGAAAGGTGAAGTTTGTTGAGATTGAGGAGTTTGAAGAAACACTGGAACGCAGCGACCGGAATGAAGATTCTTTCGGGCTGGATGAAAGTGATACCACCCTCGAAGTGGAGCGGGTCAGGAACACAGTGCAAAAACTACCAGACGGTTACCGTGTAGTTTTAAGTCTATACCTTTTTGAAGGGTATGATCATGAAGAAATAGGAGAGGTGCTGGGGATCAGCGAAACTACGTCGAGGACGCAGTATATGCGGGCGAAGCGGAAACTGGCAGAAATGCTGGTACGATAATGTTAGGATTAAATAATTGATTTTGAATGTTTTACTTAAACTTTTACAGATTTGAAAGAATTATTTACACTTGATAAGTTAATGAATCTATGAAAAATTCTTCTGATAAAAAGGATCGACTGGAGAGGTTTGTGAGGGATAACAGGGATGGGTTTGATGCTTTCTTGCCGCAAGATTCTTTATGGAGCCAAATTGAGAGCCAACTGCATCAAGAAATCCCGGTAGTTCCTGAAAAATCGAAAAAAAAAATTAGGCGACTAAATAGCCCTTATTTTGACTGGCGCATTGCTGCCGGTGTTTTTCTGGCACTCGGAATCGGGTTTCTGGCTTATCTCAATCAGGAATACGGCATTACCCGTGACCCGCGCGTGGCATTGAAAGTCCCCACTTATGCCCGTGAATTCAACCAGTATAATGTTGCAATTGACCAAAAAAGAGAAGAGATCATTAAACTGGCCCGGAACAACCCGGAATTGTATAAAGATTTCGCTGCTGATTTGGAAAGTCTGGAAGTGAGTTACCGCAACTTGCGCTCCAACTTGTCGGATGCTCCTAATCAGGAAGCATTGCTGGAAGCCATGGTCCAGAACCTACAATGGCAGGTTGACTTGCTCAACCAACAGTTAGAGATTTTGCAACGCATTAACAAAGTAAAAAATGACAACGATAAGGAAAACAACAATTCACCTGTTATTTAGTCTGGCGGTGATCCTGCCACAGGTGGTATCCGCTATAAATAATGACCCTGACCAAAACGGACTGATTGAAAAGCGCCGGAACATTGTAAAGGTTTTTGATGTGAGAAGCAGCGATGTGCTCACCGTCGATAACCAGTTTGGGAAAGTATCGATCAACCTTTGGAATAAGAATGAAATCAAGGTTGAGATCGTTGTGACCGCGAATGCTGCTTCCGATGATCGTGCGTCTGACTACCTCGGTGCGGTGACCATCGATGAAAAACGGATGAAAGACCAGATCAACCTGATCACGAACATTGACCGGAGCCGCTTTGGAAATAACGGCTGGAATAATAAAAAAGGAGACAAAAATTTCATCCAGATCGACTACACGGTATATATGCCGAAGCAGAATGCGCTGATAGTCAGGAATAAATTTGGAAATACAGACATTGCCGAATTTCACGCGCCGCTGACAGTTGATGCCAAATATGGAAACTTCGTGGCGACTTTGCTGGACAATGTCAGCAATACGATCGACGTAAGTTACGGAAGTGCCAAAATCGGGAAAATGGACGGTGGAAAGCTGGAATGCAAATATTCCAATCTGACGCTGGATATGGCCAAAGACGTGCTGATCAATAACAAATTCGGTGACCTGAACATCGGGGATGTAAATAACCTGGATGCTGATATCGACTATTCCGGCGCGAAAATCGGGACGATGCGCGGCTCGGGAAAAATCAAGCTGAACTATTCGGGGAACTTCAAAATCAATGAGTTGACAAATTCTGCGCAGAATGTGGACATTCAGGCGTCATATTCATCAGTTATCCTGCCAGCCGAGGCTACGCAGTTTAATGTTACCGTGAGCTATGGAAATTTTACCTATCCGACAAGTAATGTAAATTTCTCGATGCAGCCGGATAAGGATGCCAAATCCTACAAAATGAAGCAGTACCAAGGTAAAATCGGCTCAGGTTCCGGAACCAAAATCACGGTAAATTCGAAATATGGCGACGTGAAGCTGAAAGACTAAAACGCTGTCTCAGCTTTCCAGAAGCACATTATACCTGAAATCCAGCGGATCAAAAGCTTCGATCAGCTTTTGGATAAAATCCGGATCATTGATGTAAAAACTCAGCAGATTATCATACCGTTCCTGGGCGACTCCGTTCGGGAACAGTTTGTTTTTAAGCCCCAGCAGCTGATCAATTTCCGACTCGTGATTGCGCTCTTCTGCTCTTGTGAGGCGTTTTTCCAGACTTTTAAGGGAATTTAAAAGGCGGGTATGTTCCGCTTTTACAGCGCCGTACATCGTCTGGTCAATGTCGACCGCTTTGGAAAGTATCTGGTCAAATACCTGGTTAAAGGCATTTTTCTGCTCTTCCAGGCTCAGGTTATGCTCCGAATTTCTGTCAATAAAAATCCGCCGCAATGCTACTTCATCCAGGAACAAATCTTTGAAATCTATTTTTAGTTTTTGCGCTTTACGACATTGATTTGCAGTAAGATACAGCGCAAAATTCCGTGGCATCAGCATCGGGAAAGGCACTTCGAAATGATCAAAAACACCTTTCAGCTGCATCCAGTAAGGCACCTCTGACGGTCCGCCTATATACGCAAGATTTGGCAAAATCATTTCTTCGTATAGTGGCCTCAGAACCACATTCGGGCTGAAATATTCCGGGTGAGCATCTGCCAAGTCGAGGATTTCAGATTCTGAAAAAGTGATTTCTGAATTGAGGACTTTATAAGTCTCCCCGTCCCTGACAATGCGTTCCCGCAATGTTCCTTCAAGATAAAAAAGATTGATTTCCCGGGCGTTGAGAGGCGTATGGTAACCCTGAGAATGCAGTTTCGAAGATGTTTTGGTAACCAGTTTTTCTGAAACCGATTCGGTCAATTCCTGTTTGATGACAGGTAAAAAGTGGCGTTTTAGATCCGCATGATCGGCGTCGATACTAATCAGGCCATGCTGCCCGAATAATTCGTGCATGTAACATCGCACCGCATCTGCCAATGTATCATTTTCCAGATAAGCTTTTGCAAAAATCAGCGGCTTGTCTGGCAAGCGCTTCAAAATCCTTTCCAGCTCTTTCGGGTTCAGCCGGCCTACTGCGCCTGAATGTTCCCCCGTCCATTTATGGGTTTGACCAAAAAGATGAAATGACGCGATTTCATCGAAATCATGGTCTTCCGTAGCCATCCAGTAAATCGGGACGAAATTATATTCAGGATAAGCTTTTTTTAATGCTTTGGCAAGATTGATGATTGTGACAATCTTGTAGATGATGTACAGCGGGCCAGTGAAAATGTTGAGCTGGTGGCCGGTAGTTACGGTAAATGTATTTTCTTCTAAAAGAACCGAAAAATCAGGTTGGTAAGGTAGGCCGTAGTACTGTTTTGTCAGCACATCGACAAGCGTCTTCCGTTTTTCCGGATCAAAACCACTTTTTTTTATAATCGCTTCCTTCGCGTTTTCAATGGTCGGGAAAGTGCTGTAAAATTCTTCCAGCGCGGGTTTTTGATCCAGATAATCCAATAATAACGCAGGAAACTGGCCGGTTTCACGCAGATCCACAGAATGCAAAGTCATGAAAGGTGGTTTTTCAGAAGCTAATAGAGAATCCAACGCAATGTTTCAAATTTATTCAATCAACCCTTTCCTAACGTGGAAACGCGGAAGTTTGGTTTCCCAAAATTGCGCAATTTGAGCTAGAATAAAAAAGGCTAAAAAGTATAGTCATTTTTTGAAATGAGCTCCTCCGCAATCCTCCGCCGGGCATCTTTGAGATTGACCGGATCGATCTTCGTAAATCTTTTCAGCCCCATCAACATGGCTCTCAGTTCATCGCTTTCAGCAAAGCTCGTAATCGCCGAGCGACCAGCCTGCCCTACCTTTTCTACGGCGCGGTTCAGGTATATTTGTGCGATGTCTGTCTGTAATGCATTCGCCTCTGTACCAAGGAGTTCAATGCGTTTTTCAACCCTCAGTAAAACGGATTCGGCGGCGTAAATTTCAATGACCATATCAGCAATGTTCATGATAATCTCCTGCTCTTCGGAAAGCTTCATCATGAATCTTTGTACCGCCGCCCCGGCCACCATCAAGGCGGCTTTTTTCAGGTTTTTGATCACCTTTTTCTCAGCCGCAAAAAGTGCATCGTCTTCCTCCATATTGAAATCCGGAATGCTCAGGATTTCTTTTCCGACCGCAGTAGCCGGCCCCATCAGGTCCAACTGACCCTTTAATGCTCTTTTCAAAAGCATATCCACTACCAGCAGCCGGTTGATTTCATTGGTACCTTCAAAAATCCGGTTGATACGGCTGTCGCGGTAGGCGCGGTCCATCGGCGCATCGGCGGAGTAGCCCATGCCGCCGTAAATCTGCACACCTTCATCGACCACAAAATCCAGTGTTTCAGAACCGTGCACTTTCATAATCGCACATTCAATCGCCAGCTCTTCCAAAGCTTTCAGCTTGGATTCCGCATCCGACATTCCTTTTGCCTGAAATGACTCGATCAAGTCATCGATATTTTGTCCAACCCGATAAGCCGCCGATTCCGTAACAAACATATTCACCGCCATTTCGGCCAGCTTATGCTTGATCGCACCGAAATTGGCGATCGCGGTTCCGAACTGCTTGCGTTCGTTTGCGTAATTAATTGCCTGCTTCGCCACTCTTTTCGCGCCGCCCAAAGCTGCTGCGGCCAGTTTGATCCGACCAATGTTGAGAATGTTGACTGCGATCTTAAACCCGTTTCCGCGCTCCGAAAGCATATTTTCAACCGGTACCAAGCAATCATTGAAAAACAACTGGCGCGTATCCGAGCCTTTGATGCCCATTTTGTGCTCAGGCTCGTTCATCGTAATGCCGCCAAAAGTCTTCTCAATAATGAAAGCAGACAAGTTTTTATCAGCCTGCCCGTTTTCTTCCACTTTGGCAAAAACAATAAGTACATCGGCAAAACCACCATTTGTGATCCACATTTTCTGACCGTTGATGACATAATGTTTACCGTCTTCGGTCAGTTTGGCTTTGGTTTTTCCGGAGTTTGCGTCGGAGCCGGAATCTGGCTCGGTAAGGCAGTAAGCAGCTTTCCACTCGCCGGTAGCGAGCTTAGGCAGGTATTTCGATTTTTGATTTTCATTACCATAATAAAGAATAGGCAATGTGCCAATGCCGGTATGCGCCGATAATGCTACCGAGAAAGAATTACCCGCGCCAGTAGCCTCGGCCACGAGCATGGAAGTATTGAAATTCATTCCAAAACCGCCGTATTCCTCCGGTACCGCGGTGCCCAGCAAGCCCAACTCACCCGCTTTGTCCATCAAACCGGCGATCAGGTCCGGGCTTTTTGCGTGGTCGATTTCGTCGAGTCTCGGCCAGATTTCCTTGCTCAGAAAATCACGGCAGGTATCCGCGATCATGCGCTGCTCTTCATTAAACTCCTCAGGGATAAATATTTGAGATGCGGCTGTTTCCTTAATAAGGAATTCTCCACCCTTGATCGTCTTCTTATTTGCTTCTGCAACGGCCATGTCACTCGGATTTTATGGAACGGTTTGTAAAAGGTATGCGTGCATACTAACGCCAGACAAATATAAATTATCGGCGTGTATGATGCACGCATGCCATACTTAAAATGTAGCTGGGTTGGCGTCTTACTTCTTGAAAATCTTGAATTGTTTCAAAAACTCACCATTGCTTTCGACACGGACAAAGTAAATGCCAGAAGGTAACCCAAGGCCCGTCAGATCAATGTTCGCCAGATTGTCCGACGCCACGACGTAGCTGGTAGCAAGTGGTATCCGCTTGCCCGATGCCGTGAAAATTTCATAGGATAAACTATCAGCGGGCTGGGATTCAGGGAGTTTGACATTCAAAATCTCTTCGACCGGATTAGGATAAAATGCCCAGTCCTGCATATCCTTGGTAATGTTGACAGAACCTTTGTAAGAAATGCTGAACTGGATAGAATTGGTCACAATCGCAGAATCTTCTTTTGAGGCAGTGACCGTCAAGGTGTAATTACCGACATAGGGCGCGAAGCCGCTTTCATTTTCGTAAAGCGCATAAGGGAATGCTTTCGTTGTCGACCTTTTACGGTATGGACCATTCAAATCGAAGGTAACATTATCATATTCAAAGTTTCCGTAGGCATAAATGTTTAGCAGCGAGGGCAGTGAATCGTAGGCCAGAATATCGTCACCGTCCAGTTTCCGGATCACGCTTTGATCCACTTTGCTGCCGCCTTTTACAAGTTCAAAACGCAGCTCGGGAATTTGCGCAAGAATGATAAAGGGAATTTCAACGTAAGCCCCGCCATTATCATAAGCCCTGATAATCAATCGGTATTCCCCCTCTTCGGTAGGCGTGCCTGAGAAGACATTAAGAGAAAAATCAAGCCAGGAAGGCCTGTTTACAACAGAAATCGACGAAATGTACCCATCGGTATCTCCAAAAATATTATTAGGCAGAATGTAGTTGAAAGGCATATTAATCTGCGCATATTTCACCGGCAAATTACTGCTCGCAAAAGGCGGCGCATTCAGGAATTGCGGCTCCACGACGCGGATCGTGAAATAAGTTTCTACGAATGCGTTCAGGTCGTCGTAGGCTTTCAGGATAATGCGGTATTCGCCCAACTGCGTCGGTGTGCCAGTCAGAGTTCCGTTTGTGAATTTGATCCAGGCAGGGAGCTCGGTAGCTTCGATTTTGGTGATCGAGCCATCGCTGTCTTTGAATGCGCCGGTGGGGATAGCAATGCTGAAAGGCTTGTTGATCGCCACCATCTGGTTGGAAAAATTACTATCGACGGTCGGCGGTTTGTTGGCATTCTCCCGCGTATCCACCCGGACCGTGAAAAATGCTTCTGCCGAGCCGCCCTCATCGTCAATGCCTCTCACCGTAATGCGGTAATCGCCCAGCGCATTGGGCCTTCCCCGCAAATTCACTCCATCCCACTGCAACCATGATGGCAGCGAGCCCACTTCCAATTTTACGATTGTACCGTCGACGTCGGAGAATGTATCGATCGGTAGTTTGTAGGTGAAATCCCTGTTGACCGCAATGATCTGCATCGGTACCGGCCGGAAAACGTAGGGAGAATAATTGGAGGCATCTTTCCAGTAATCGGGAGAAAGTAAATCTTCCTGCAAACGCACGGCTACGGGCTTCGGGCTTGCAGGATTTGCGTACGCACGCTTGGCCCATTCATCGTAAATAACGGCCAGCGCCCCCTTTTTTTCAACGGCCGCAGAAAGCCGGTAACTGATTGTATCTGAGTAAGTAATTGTCGGTATTGGCGAATTGAGCCAAGTTGATGCCGCAGGCCTTAGAAATATTTCCGCCCGTGTCATCTGATCAATCGTCGACACAACCGCAGCTATCACATTGGCACCGTTAGAAAAACAATCATTAATGTGTTTCGCATGTGCATTGTTGTCAATATAGGAGTTGACAAAAAGCTCATTGGCAGTGATAAATGACGCCGGCGCATCACTTTTGATCAGGTCCACCGACCACCGATGATCTGTTGAGAAATCATCATTTACTTTAATTCCATCTGCTTTTGCATTCAGATCTTTGTATCCCTGCGTACCTCTCACAACCGAGGCACCATCGAAAATAGACCCGTAATCCGCCACAAACTTGATCGACGGATCGACGGATTTCACGGCGGAGATCATTTGCTCCATGTATTTTTTGAAGACCTGATGCCGGTAAATGTACCAGTCCTTACCATATCGCTGGCGGAAAGATTCGGTTGGTTCCCAGCCAGTTGCAGGCGGCCCTGCTTCTTCAAAAGTCTTGAATGTTGTGCCCCAGAGATAATTCAGGCGCTGGATTTTGGTATAATGACTTTTCAAAAATGCCCGGAAGCCTGTCGTCATCGATTTGGAATAATCATAAACAGCCGCCGTTTCCCTGCCATTTACGATCAGCCCGCTGGGATATTCGCCCTCCTGGGTGGAAGTATTGGTAACTGAGACGTAGAGCAGCTTTTTGGCAGTGGACAAATACTTATAATGTTCGATGGTTTCCTTCACAAAAGCCGCTCCTTTATCTACAATCGGCTGATTGTCAAAACCAAAAAAAGTATCGAGGTATCCGCTGATGAGGGGCAGGTTGGAGTGGCTGAACTGGCTGTCGGAAACTTCCCAGAAGCCTTTGATCCGCGAAGTATGACGGCCCAAGTGAATCCGTAGCGCCACTTTCATGCCGAGGTCCGTCGCAATTTTGATCTGTTGATCGTACTTCGCCCACTGAGGGGTTTCGGAAGGTGAATTGAAATAAACCTTATCCCAGGGAATGGTAATGTAAACGGCATTCATGCCATAATTGGCGGCAGTTCTTATGAGGTCAGGTTCGGGGCCAATGTTGTCCGGATCAGTCAGGTTGAGGAGCATCAGCGCGAGATAGCGCTGCGAATCTACTTCTGTTGTTTTCTGTTCAGGCTGCGCCGAAAGGGGTAAAAAAGAGCAAATCCAGCAACCGGCAAGAAGTAAAATCCTGGTTAAAGAATTTAAAACATTTGTAGAATTATGCATGCTAACTGTTTTTGTCAATTAATTTAATCCACTCATTATAACCATTTTCCACGTTGAATTGACTTGCAATCTCAATACTTTTCGCGCTGTCCGTCGCAATCTCACCGCTCATAACCGACCGCATGGCCCGTACCATTTGTTTCACGCTCAGATCGTCGGTAACCACACCCATTCCTTCTTTTACAAATTCGGAAACTCCGCCAGACGGAAACGAAACAATGGGTTTTCCCAGCAACGCGGCTTCAATCATCACCAGCGGAAATGGGTCCTGGCGTGAGGTGAGCAAAAACCCGTTTCCCGTGTTAAGATAATTATAATAATCCTCTTTTTGTTTGCCCGCCAGGTGAATTTTGGTCGCTGAGCGGGAGTTCATGCAGCGCTGTTCAGTATAATAAACCATCCCGTCGTCGATTTTCGCGCCGACCCAGATCAGGTGCACATTCGGGTCATTCAGCTCTTCCGCAATGTCGGGCAGCATATCAAAACCTTTTCTTTCCGACATCATGCCGGACAAAACCCACACAAATGCTTTCTCCGGAATGCCCAGTTTTTGCTTCAATTCCAGCGTTCGTGCATTATGTGTTTTGACCGGCGCCGGATTGATAAAGGAATATAAAAGGCCTACATTCTTACCACCCGCGTCAGAAATCGCGTCGGTAGTGGCTTTGGAACAACCAATCAATAAATGTGAATAATCGACAATGCTTTTAAAATCAGGGCCGCTAAGGTAGGCGTAGGTTAAAGGCATTTCATGAAAATGCGTGATCACGGGGATCGAAAATTCCTTTGCCACGACGATCGTTTCAGGGATCATGGTGGTGTTGACGTACCAAAAATCGGCTTTGAATTCCCGCGCGAGCTTGCGCAGGTATTTCAATGTGGGGTTTACCCCGATATGAAAAGATATTTTTTGTAAAATCGTGAATTTCCGCGGGGCAATGAAAACCGGAATGTCGTCGGGGAAATCGGCCAGCAGCTCACCATTTGCAAAACTGACAATACCAATGTCGAAACGCGAGCGATCGATTTTCTGTAAAATGTACAGCAGCATCATTTCTGATCCTGTTCGGGTAGCATAGGGTGTGAAAAAGAGGATTTTCTTCTTGTTGTGATTCATGAAGAGGCAGTTAGCAAATCGATGTTTTCGTGTGGTTTGATCTTGTAGAGGCCTTTTTTAAGAAATAATGTGTCCCAGAAATATTTCAGCAGCACACCGGTTTTTCTCAGATAAATTTTCTGCGTGCGCAGCTGAGATAACGGTTTATCGCCATTTTTAATGTTAAAAGAAATCCGCCAGCCAAAAACGATGGGTATCATGAAAAGATAATGTGCGATCAGCAGGAGGTATTGAAAAGCGCCGTACTGTTTTCTGACCCACAAAAAATTAGAAACCTGCATCTGCGTGCTGAACCGGTTGATCCATGAAATATTGGTGCGCCGGAAAGGATTGTCATTTTCAAGATGGATGAATGTGCAGTCTTTGAATATACAAAGCTTGCCCAGTTTCCCCAGCCGCCCCGACCATTCCACGTCTTCTCCATACATAAAAAAGTCGCTGCTGAACCCGCCTGTTTTCTCGTAACCCTCGCGCCTGACAAAAATAAAAGCCCCCACTAACCAATCATACTGATCAGGGTCGGAATATTTGGGTTCGGGATAAAAGCGTTTCACAACGTTTTCGACAGTCGGGCCGGGAGGTAAAATGAAAAACGTTCTACGGAAATCGTTAAAACTCTGGTAAAAAGGCATCGGGGAGCCGTCGGCATAATATTGGAGCGCGCCGCAGGCGATAATGTCCTGGCGCTGGTTGAGGCGGTCGAAGCAGCGTCCGATCACATTGTCAGTTACTAATGTATCCGCATTTAAAAGGAGAAAGTACTTGCCTTTTGCGATCGCCATCCCGGCATTATTGGCAATGCCAAAGCCGGCATTCCAGTCCATATCTACCCAGCGAACCTCGGGATAAGCTTCCCGGACGGTCGCGCCGCCGCCGTTTTTAGGATCATTGTCAACAATTATCACTTCGAAAGTTACCCCGGACGTAAATTGGTAAACGGAACCTAAACAATTGATAATAAGCTGCGGGGACCTGTAATTGATAATGATGATGGATACATCCATGAAAAGGCGCGTGCACGTTGAATGGGCAAAAATAAAAAATCTCGCCGGAAGAAGGGCAACTCTTCCGGCGAGACAAAGAAATAAGTGATTTTATTACCTTACGGCCTTAATTAAGCCTTTCGAAGATGCCTGCAACACCCTGGCCGCCGCCCACGCAGGCTGTGACCATGCCATATTTCTGATTTCTGCGCTGCATTTCATTGATGAGCTGTACCGAAAGTCGGGCGCCGGTAGAGCCTAATGCATGTCCCAAAGCGATGGCACCGCCATTTGGGTTCACGATTTCCGGATCAATGCCCAGCTCCTGGATCACCGCCAGCGACTGGGCTGCAAAAGCCTCATTCAGCTCAATTTGCTCAATATCTTCTAGTTTTAAACCTGCCTGTTTCAATGCCAGCGGAATAGCCGCTACCGGCCCGATCCCCATAATTCTCGGATCAACACCTGCCGTCGCGTAAGATAACATTTGCGCGGTCGGTTTCAGATTCAGCTCATTCACAAGCCTTTCCGACATGACAACCACAAACGCAGCGCCGTCGGAAGTTTGGGAAGAATTTCCGGCTGTGACGCTGCCGCCCGCCGCGAAAACCGGTTTTAGTTTGTTCAATGCTTCTACGCTGGTATCCGCCCGCGGGCCTTCATCCTGCGAAATCACCGTTTCCTTGGTTTTTTTCTTGCCGGACGCAGCGTCAAAATAGGTTTCCTTTACAGTTACGGGAACAATGCCATCTGCAAACCAGCCTTCTTTTTGCGCCCGCAAAGCTTTTTGATGAGATTGATAGGAAAACTCGTCCTGCTTTTCTCTTGATATATTAAAATCCTTCGCTACCTGTTCGGCGGTAAGTCCCATGCTGAGGTAGTAGTCCGGATTGGTATGCGCGATTTCGTAGTTCAATGCTGTTTTCCAGCCCATGGTAGGCACCAGCGACATAGATTCTGTCCCGCCGGCAATGATGCAGTCGGCCATCCCGGCATGTATTTTCGCCGAAGCCATCGCGATCGCTTCTACACCGGAGCCGCAATATCGGTTAATGGTTATCCCGGAAACATTTTTAGGCAGCGCCAGCAAAGCTACATACCGGCCCATTTGCATTCCCTGCTCAGCTTCCGGCACCGCATTTCCGACGATCACATCATCGACACGCGCAGGATCGAGTGTTGGTAATTTTTCCAGCAAATGTTTGATAACCGCCGCGCCGAGGTCGTCGGGACGTGTAAAACGAAACCCGCCCCTGGTCGCTTTTCCGACAGCAGTACGGTATCCAGCAACGATATAAGCATTCATTTTTGATGAATTTAGTCAGATGAAAATGATTGGATAAGCGCTGATAGTATGCAAACATACTATTGGTAAAAGTAGCGAATATGCCTAAAACAACAAACCGCCGGAATTTGTTTTCCGGCGGTTTGTAACTACCAATTTGCTGATGGAATAATGAATTTTTTATGAAGGAATTTTACTTTCTTCCCATGTTTTAGGGCGTTTGGCGATGTCGGGCATCACAATCCATAAGATGATATACAACAAACCTACGTGGAAAGGGATTGGGATAAAAATGGCCATCACGAGTAAAACGCGGATGATCGAAACGTCGATCTGAAAGTGATCTGCAAGTCCTGAGGCAACGCCACCAATCATTTTGTTGCTTGTGTTTCTGAATAATCTATTGTGGTTCATGGCTATATCTGTTTTTGTTTCTCTTTTGATGAATCAAAGGTACTAGGCATTGCATAGTAGTGGCAACTTTTCTTTATAAGCGGTTGAATGCCGGTAGAACGGGTTAATTTTGCTTTTGGAAAATAGAAGTAAGGAGAATCCGCAATTAGAAGCGCATTAGGATTCTGAAAGATGTTGCGCAATACTATTCGCAATGAATTACCTTTGGCTACTGAAAATTACGGCTTTGCTGACAATCTGACATTTAGAGGGCGGCAGGCGTAATATTTTTTAAAGAAATTGATCGGTTAAAAACATACATTAAAATCATGTTTAAATTATTTTCAAAGCTGTTTGGCACAAAATCAGAGCGGGATTTAAAAGAACTCGTCCCGTATGTTGATAAAGTAAATGCCGAATACGCATTGCTGGCCTCCCTATCACACGACGAACTTCGCGCCCAAAGCGAAGATTTAAAACAACTGATCGTCAGCAGACTTCAATCCATCGACGACCAGATTGCAGGTCTGAGACAGCAAGCCGCCGATGAACCCAATGTTGATAATAAAGAAGCGATCTTTAAAAGAATAGATGTACTGGAACTGGACCGGAACAAGGAGCTTGAAAAAGTTCTGCTGGAAATTCTTCCAAAAGCATTCGCGATCGTAAAAGATACCGCCCGCCGATTCAAGGATAATGATCAGATCGAAGTAACCGCCAGCTATTTTGACCGGGAAATCGCTACAAAAAAATCGCACATTTCTATCAGCGGCGATAAAGCCATTTGGAATACAACCTGGGACGTAATTGGCCAGCCGATCAAATGGAGCATGCTGCATTACGATGTGCAGCTGATAGGCGGTGTTGTTTTGCACCAGGGTAAAATTTCCGAAATGGCAACGGGTGAAGGTAAAACGCTTGTGGCAACCCTGCCTGCCTTCCTTAATGCACTCGCAGGCCGCGGCGTACACATTGTAACCGTCAACGATTACCTCGCCAAACGGGATGCCGAGTGGAATGCGCCTCTTTTTGAATTCCACGGCATGAGCGTCGATTGTATCGACCGCCACCAGCCCAACACCATCGCCAGAAGAAATGCTTACAAAGCGGATCTGACGTATGGTACCAATAATGAATTTGGTTTTGATTACCTGCGTGACAATATGTCACGGACTACTGAGGAGCTGGTTCAGCGCAAGCACCATTTCGCGATGGTCGATGAGGTTGACTCCGTTTTGATCGATGATGCACGTACGCCTTTGATCATCAGCGGGCCGGTTCCACGCGGCGATGAGCAGGAATATCTGGAATTAAAACCCCGCGTTTCGAAAATCGTGGAAGCCCAGAAAAAACTGGCGATGGATTTTCTGAATGATGCCAAAAAGAAAATTACTTCCGGGGATAAAAAAGAAGGTGGATTGGCATTGTTCCGCGCACACCGCGGTATGCCGAAGTATAAGCCTTTGATCAAATACCTCAGCGAATCGGGTATCAAGGCTTTAATGCAGGAATCGGAATCGATCTATCTTGCTGAAAACCAGAAGCTGATGCCGGTTGCCGACGCGCCGCTTTACTTCACCATCGACGAGCGTCACAATAGCATTGAATTAACCGAAAAAGGGATCGATTTCCTGACCGGGGAATCGGAAGAAACCAATTTCTTTATCCTGCCTGATATCGCCGTCGATCTGGACGCAATTGAAAAGGATACTACATTGAATGAGCACGACCGCGTCATTAAAAAAGAAGCGCTGATCCGTGATTATTCTGTAAAAACAGCCCGTATCCACACGGTAAACCAGCTTTTGAAAGCATTTACGCTTTTTGAAAAAGACGTGGAATACGTGATCATGGACGGAAAGGTAAAGATCGTGGACGAGCAAACCGGCCGTATCATGGACGGTCGCCGTTACTCCGACGGGTTGCACCAGGCGATCGAAGCCAAGGAAAACGTACGCGTGGAAGACGCCACGCAAACTTACGCGACCATTACCCTGCAAAATTACTTCCGGATGTACCACAAGCTGGCCGGTATGACCGGTACGGCCGAAACGGAAGCAGGTGAATTCTGGGAAATCTACAAACTTGATGTTGTGTCGATCCCAACCAATGTTACCGCCGTCCGTAAAGACCAGGAAGATAAGGTATATCGCTCAGTTCGTGAGAAATACAATGCAGTAACCGACGAAATCGTCGAGCTGGTGGAAGCCGGAAGGCCGGTACTTGTGGGTACGACTTCGGTTGAAAACTCCGAGATTATTAGCCGGATGCTGACGCTTCGCAAGATTCAACACCAGGTTTTGAATGCCAAGCAGCACCAGCGCGAGGCGGAGGTGGTGGCCGAAGCCGGTAAGCCGGGTACTGTGACCATCGCTACCAACATGGCTGGTCGTGGTACCGACATTAAGCTGACGCCTGAATCCAAAAAAGCGGGTGGTTTGGCAATCATCGGTACCGAGCGTCACGAAAGCCGCCGCGTCGACAGACAGTTGCGCGGTCGTTCCGGACGTCAGGGTGACCCGGGTTCATCGCAATTTTTTGTTTCTCTGGAAGATAACCTCATGCGTCTGTTCGGTTCTGACCGGATGGCGAAGGTGATGGACCGGATGGGGCTGGAAGAAGGCGAGGTGATCCAGAGCAGCATGATCACAAAATCGATTGAACGCGCTCAGAAAAAAGTGGAGGAAAACAACTTTGGCATGCGTAAACGTCTTCTGGAATATGACGACGTGATGAACTACCAGCGGGATGCGATTTACACCCGCCGCCGTAATGCACTGTTCGGGGAACGTTTGGCAGTTGATATTGCCAACACATTATATGATGTGAGCGACGAGCTGGTGAACACCGCAGGCACCTATGCCGAGCTGGAACTGGCTGCGATCACCACATTGGGCATGGAGCTGCCTTTTAGTGAATCGGAGTATGGTTCGTTGAAACCTTCTGACCGCTCGCAGAAATTGTACGAAGCTGCCGAGAAGCAGTACCAGGAAAAAAATAATGCGATCGCTCAGAAAGCATTGCCAGTACTTCGTTCGATCCACTCGGAGCGTGGCGCGACGATTTCTGAAATTATGGTACCGTTTAGCGATGGTATCCGTCAGGCTGGCGTGGTTGTAAACCTTCAAAAGGTACTCGACAACGAAGGCAAGGAAATCACCCACGAAATGGAAAAAGCGATCGTGCTATCACTGATCGACCAGGAGTGGAAGGAACATTTGCGCGAAATGGACGATTTGAAACAGTCCGTGCAGAATGCGGTTTTCGAGCAGAAAGATCCTTTATTGATCTATAAATTCGAATCTGTTGAGCTTTTTAAACGGTTCCTGAGCAAGGTGAATTTTGATATGATCTCTTTCTTGATGAAAGCGGATATCCCTCAGGAAGAAGCGGTTCCGGCTACGGCAGTCCGCCAGACAGTACGTAAACCTGCACCAGCGCCAGAGCTGCATACCAACCGTGAAGAAGATTTCGATCTGGAACCAGACATGCCCGGCGACTACGCACGTCCTGAATCGACCACGAAGGCTCAGCCGGTTCGCCAAATCAAAATCGCTGACCGCAACCAAAAAGTCTCCGTCCAATACCGCGACGGCCGCATCCTACGCGACGTGAAATTCAAAAAAGTGGAGCAGGAAGTGAAGAATGGGGAATGTGTTGTGATTGAGTAACGTACGAAAAGTGATTTTTTTAATGGTCATTTGTGGTCATTGATAGTCATTTGTTGTTAGGAATAGTCAAGTGTGGTCAGGTGTTGTTTTTTTAAATTCAAAACAATACCTGACCACACCTGACAATAAATGACTACAATGACAAAAAATGACCCGACATCTAATTCCAAAGTACCCCAAAGCCCATGAAACTGCATAAAGAAGGATTTACGATTTTGGTAGTTACTGCTATTATTCTGATACTTATAAATTTAGGCATACATTATCTGCTTCCCGATGGTCACTGGATTCCCAGATTGGTCCTGATTGGCAGCATTATCATCTTTTTTCTTTTCGCGCAATTTTTCAGGGTTCCTGCCAGGAATGTGCATAAGAGCGACCGGCAGATCGTCGCACCCTGCGATGGGAGAGTGGTTGTAATCGAAGAGGTGGTTGAAAATGAATATTTTAAAGGGCCTCGCAGGCAGATCAGCATTTTCATGTCGCCGCTGAATGTGCACGTCAACTGGAACCCGGTAAGTGGGGTTATTCAGTATTTTAAATATCATGCAGGACTCTATCTGGTAGCCTGGCATCCAAAATCAAGTACTGATAATGAGCGTACTACGGTGGTAATTCGTACTGTGGAAGGTATTGATATTTTGTTTCGTCAAATTGCCGGAGCCGCTGCCCGCCGCATTCGCTGGTACATTAAGGAAGGCGATAAAGTGGAGCAAAGCACCGAAATGGGCTTTATCAAATTCGGCTCACGCGTAGATATTTTCGTTCCGCTCGATGCCGAAATCAAAGTTAATTTGCAGGATAAGACAGTCGGGAGTGTGACTGTGCTCGCGGAATTAAAATAGCCGCCAGGTTAAAATCTGTTCGAAAAACTGCGGCACGGATGATGGATAAACCAGCGCCATAAATACCAATCCGAAAATCGCCCCATACATGTGAGCGCTGTGGTTCACGTAGGTCATTCCGCGCCGGCCTTCCCAAAATGAGTAGGCAAGGTAGAGTAGGCCAAAGATGAACCCAGGCATACAGATGAAGAAATAAAGGCAGATACTCATCAGCGGAGCGTACAGGATCGCAGCGAAAAGTACCGAAGAAACGCCTCCGGAAGCGCCTAGCGAGTTGTATTTGGAGTTATTTTTATGTTTGAAGAATGTTGGTAAATCAGCCACGGCGATTCCCAGAATATATAGCACCAGATAATAAAAAGTCCCGCTGGCGCCGAACAACATTCCAAAAAGCCGCTCAATCCCTTCACCTACAAACCACAAGCTCAGCATATTAAAGATCAGGTGCCCGAAATCGGCATGGACAAAGCCTGAGGTGACAAAGCGGTAGTACTCGTTTTTCTTGGCAACACGGTACGGGTTAAAAATCATTTTATCCATGAACCCGTAGTTATTGAATGCGTAATAACTGATTCCCGAGGTGATAATGACCAGTATGAGGGTAATTGACATAAATTTTTAGCGATTTAAAGTTCTTATTTCTCCCGCTCCACAAGCTGCTGCACGAATGTGAGCAATGCTTCTTTACGGCTGTTCTCCACTTTCAAAGCATGCAGACTAGCCAGTCCGCGCGCAAAATATTCGTTGATCTTTTGTTCCGTAAACTCCTTGATACCAAGTGTTTCATAAATTTTTTTGACAGCCTCCACTTTCTCATCATTGTCAAAAGTTTCCAGCGCGATCCACTTTTCCAGTTCTGTTTTCAATGTTCCCTCTGCCTTAGTAAGCGCCTCGATCAGCAGGAAGGTTTTTTTATTGGCAATAATGTCGCCGCCTACCTGTTTTCCAAATTTGGAAGGATCACCAAAAACATCCAGCAAATCGTCTTTTAGCTGAAAGCCCAGACCCATATTTTCTCCCGCAGCATATAGTAGTCGAACGGATTCTTCATCTGCTCCACCCAAAATCCCACCTAATTCCAGCGCATATCCCAGCAAAACCGAGGTTTTCAGGCGGATCATGCCAATATACTCTTCTTCGGTAACATTGCTGCGGGTTTCAAAATTCATGTCCAGTTGCTGGCCTTCGCAGACCTCCGCCGCAGTCTGATTAAATCGATGCAAAATTTGCCGAAACTGGTCTTTCGGAATGTCCAGCAGCAGATCATAAGCGCGGATCAGCATGACGTCGCCGGATAAAATCGCGGTATTCGCATTCCACTTTTCATGCACGGTCGGCTTGCCGCGTCTCAGTGGCGCACGGTCCATAATGTCGTCGTGCATCAATGTAAAATTGTGAAAAACCTCCACCGACATCGCCGGTTTCAGCGCAAGCGACAAATCATAGGAGTAAATGGAGGCAGCCAGCAATGTCAGCAGCGGCCGGAAACGCTTGCCACCCAGCGACATAATGTACCGGATAGGCTCATACAACTCAGCAGGTTCCTCGCCATAAGAATGATTTTCAAACTCATTTTGAAGGATTTGAAGCAAATGTTCTGGTTTATTCATTCCTGGCTAATAGCAAAGGGACTTTTGAAAGAGGCCTAAAATTAACTGATATCTTCAATAACTTTGAGCGCAATCAAATTTTAGCTTAAAAACACACCGCAATGCCTTTCCACCAATATTTCAACGGAGAAATCCTCCCCATCGACCAAAGTATCTTTAAAACCAACGACCTCGGATTACTGCGGGGCTATGGTTTGTTCGATTATTTCAGGACTTATAATGGGTTGCCTTTTCGATGGGATGATTATTGGAAGCGGTTTGAGAACTCGGCACGGTTACTGAAATTGCCTTTGTCGGTTTCACAACAGGAGACGGAGAAAATTCTGGCGGATCTTTTTGCGATGAGTGGCGAGCAGGAAGTGGCATTCCGGTTCGTGCTGACGGGCGGCTATGCGCCGGATAGTGTTAATGTTGTGGAGCCTAATTTTTTGATCCG
The DNA here is from genome assembly GCF_005860805.1 of Dyadobacter luticola. GTDB lineage: Bacteria > Bacteroidota > Bacteroidia > Cytophagales > Spirosomataceae > Dyadobacter > Dyadobacter luticola. The sequence continues at coordinate 204,881 of NZ_VCEJ01000008.1, forward strand.
GACGGAAGCCTTGCCGCAAGATAACCCGGCCGGAAGATTAAAAGGCATCAAGGTGATTCCTTATGAATATGTCCGCGATCTGCCCGAAATCAAGACGACCAACTACGTCCACATGGTTTTGATGGCCGACGAAATGAAGCGCCAGCAAGCCGCCGACCTGCTTTTTCACAAAGACGGCGAAGTCAGTGAGCTTACGCGGAGCAACATTTTCATTTTCCAGGGAGATAAGCTGATTACCTCCGACCGCAACATTTTGAATGGCATTACCCGGCGCGTTGTGCTGGAACTGGCGCAGCCGCATTTCGAGATCGAAGTAAGGCCGGTGACTTACAAGGAGGTAGTCACTGCCGACGAAATTTTTACCACCAGCACGACCAAGTGGGTGATGCCCGTCGTGCAGATCGGCGATTTGCCAGTACAAGATGGATTAGCTGGAAAACGTACATTGTTTTTGCAAAAATTATTTGAAGAACTGGTGGCCGACTGGGGCAAATAAAAAAGTGATGACGCCCCACGCATCACCACTTTTAAACTCAATTGTAACAAGTCGGCTTATTTAGGCGCAAGTGGTGAATCTTTGTTGACGATCGGCCATACGCCCGGTTTTGGAACGCTCACTCCTTTTGTCATGCCCGGAGTCATCGCGTCTGGTCCAAAATAGTACAGCGGCCAGCCTTTGTAAGTCAATTGTTTTTTACCAAAAACCGTAATGCTGCCGAAATCCGCCTTGTTTAATGCTGAGGGAAGGTCAGAAATTTCCGCAGAATAAATCGGCCAGCTTGCATCGTGTGTCGCATCATTGGTTGTGAAATTGTTAATTCCTGACGAATCCCTCGCGAAAGCATACAATGTTCTGCCCAGGCTATCTACCAGGAATTGCGTTTCGCCGGTACCTTCTGTCAGGTCCGCTTTGTACGATTTTCCGTCCAAACCTACCAGCTGCGAATTTTCCAGCATGACGGTATATTTGGTTTTGGCCACATACCACCGCGTGCCTACGCCCTCACCTTTGGTATCCCCTGCCACAGCGTCATCTTTGTAGTAGTACAGCGGCCAGCCTTTGTAAGTAGTCTGGGTAGCGCCGTCTGCGCGGGTGATCGTTTTGAAATCCGCCGCATTCAAACCTGCATCAATTTTCGCGGTAGCGGGAGCAGAAAAGATCGGCCAGGTAGTGAGGCAGCCGCCTGTACATGCCGAAACCCCGCCCACGTCTTTGGTAAAGAAATACAATGTTTTTCCGTCTTTGTCAGTCAGGACTTTGCCCAGCGTCCCGGCATCTTTGAGCTGGACATCATTGGGCACAACAACGGGATCAGGAGTGGTGTTATCATCGTCATCGGAGCAGGCAATACTGACCGACATCAGGAATCCCATCGCCACCAGCATACGGGAAATTGAGAAAACTTTCATGGGATTTTTAAAATTATTGTTAGAGATGAATTGAACTGACCAGAATACGACCGAAGTTTTCGCAAGGTTGCGCGGCCAACAAAAAAGGCACGACCGCCGGGTCATGCCTCTCTGAAAATCGATCTGGAAAATGTCAGCTCCAACCCTGCGCCGTGATCGGTACGCGGCTATCGGCCTTGGTATGCAGCACAATTTCATCCCGCTTATCCGTCATATAGCCGATGAAAGTAATTTTCGGATTGTTCTTGATGAGCTCGTAGGACGCCTGGGAAACCGTAAAGAGCAATTCGTAATCCTCCCCACCATTCAGCGCAGCGGTCACTGGCCCGATGTTCAGCTCCGAAGCCGCCAGAAAAGTCTGCTCGTCAATCGGCAATCTTTCTTCAAAAACGACCGCACCAACGCCTGACTGGGCACATATATGCAGCAAATCCGAGGCAAGTCCGTCGGAAACGTCTATCATGGAAGTCGGGATGACACCTGCTTCCGCTAGTTCATAAATCACATCCATTCTGGCCTCGGGACGCAGCTGGCGCTGCACCACATAATCCTTGCCTTCGAGCTCGGGCTGCATTTGCGGATTGGCCAGAAATACCTGTTTTTCCCTTTCCAGGAGCTGCAAACCAAGATAAGCGCCGCCCAGATCGCCGGTTACGCAGAGCAGATCATTCGGTTTTGCGGTGCTGCGGTAGGTTACTTTCTCTTTTTTTACTTTTCCAAAAACACTTACCGAAATCATCAGTCCCGAGCGTGACGAGGAAGTATCGCCGCCGACCAGGTCCACATTAAAATCTTTGCAGGCAATGCGGATACCTTCATACAATTCGTCCACTGCCTCGACGGAAAACCGGTTGCTTAATGCCACATTCACAGTTACTTGCTTTGGGATACCGTTCATCGCGGCAATGTCTGACACATTCACGGCGATGGCTTTGTAACCCAAATGTTTGAGCGGGAAAAAGGTTAGGTCGAAGTGTACGCCTTCCAGCAGCATATCGGAAGTAAGCAGGCCGTATTCTTCGCCGGTATCGATCACCGCGGCATCGTCGCCGATCCCGGTTATCGTATCAGGTAGTGTTGTTTTTGTTGCTTTATTTATTCTTTGTATCAGCCCGAATTCTCCCAGGCTGCTTATTTCAGTTCTTGTTTCCATGGTGCAAAATTAGCCAAAAAAAGCGAAGCCACTTCCCGCAAGAAATGGCTTCGCTCTTGATATAAAAAAGATAAAAATCTATGGATTTGTCAATGTGTATTCGTTGATCGTACCGCCTGTTTTTGGGCTGGCAGTCAGACGTGTCAATACCACTTTGGCGTCTTCCAGGGAAGTGATCGTGTATTCAATTGTTCCTCCTGATCCGGTTGGCTGCGGGGTTAAGCCGCTCAGTACCAATTTGGTATCACCGTTCAAGTCCCACGTTCCTGTAAAAGTATTTCCGTCAAATTCTGTCAAAGAAACAGTTTTGGTACCGGAAGTATTGGTCAATGTTAACCTGAAATTGGAATAAGCAGGTGTTGTGTTGCTGGATCCGCCTCTTGTATAAACCACCGTGCTGCCATGCTTCACTGATTCTGCCGTCCAGGCTTTGGCGATACGTTCGGAAACCGGCTTTACTTTCGTTTTACAGCCTGCTACAAATAGTGTGAGTGCCAATAATGTACACCAAATCAGAGAGTAACTTTTTTTCATATTTCTTTTTCCATGAATTTCTTACAGAACGCCAAGTTCTTACTTTTTAGTCTTATTATCAAAATATTCGCCCAACATCGTTTTTAATTTCAGCCGTAAAAGGCCTTATCGCTAAATTGCCCGCAAAAAGCATCGGATGAAAGAATACACAAGGGCACAGCTGGCACTTCGGAACGGGCAGGACCGGGAGGAGATCTGGTGTGCCTATAAAGGCATCATTTACGACGTAAGCGCCTCACGCTTATGGCGCAACGGCCACCATTACGAACATTGGGCTGGCCAGGACCTGACCAAAGAGCTGGGCGACGCCCCGCATACGGACAAGGTTTTTGAGCGGTTCAATGTGATCGGAAAACTTTTGAAACCCGAAGGCAGATAGCGCATCATGACATTCAAATCGACATTAATCGCCGACAGCGGATCTACCAAAACCGACTGGGTATTACTCACGCCAAACGCTGAAATGCACCAGTTTTCTTCGGCGGGTATCAATCCTTTTTATCAGACGGCGGAGGAAATTATTCCTGTTTTGCAGGAACAAGTAGTACCTTACATTCAGGGGGATATCAGTGGAATTCACTTTTTTGGAGCGGGTTGCGCGGATGAAAAATCGAGCAGGCCGGTTTATGATGCTTTGCTGCATTGTGTTAAATCTGCCGGGTTCGTGGAAATAGCCTCGGATATGCTGGGTGCGGCGAAAGGTTTGTGCGGGCGTGAGGCTGGTCTGGCCTGCATTTTAGGGACCGGTGCTAATAATGCATTTTATGATGGTGAAAAAATCGTGAAGTCCATCGGCTCGCTTGGGTTTTGGCTGGGCGATGAAGGCAGCGGATCATATTTAGGAAAAACGCTGGTCGTGCAGTATTTGCAAAATGACCTGCCCACCGATCTGCATGAAAAATTCGCGGCGGCTTATCCGGAAATCAACCGGCTGACCGTTTTGGATCATGCTTATAAACAACCGTATCCAAACCGCTACTTTGCTGGATTTTCCAGATTTATAGCTGAAAACAGACAGCATGAGCACATTCAAAACCTAGTCAGCGATGCATTTGGGCTTTTTATCAAAAAATATGTGTTAAAGCATCAGGACGCGGAAAAGTACCCCGTGCATTTCACCGGCTCGATCGCTTATCATTATCAGGATACGTTGCGCACCGTGCTGAAAAATCAGGGTTTGACGGCTGGAAATATTTTAAAATCACCGCTGGAAGGCTTGGTACGGTATTATTCATGAATTGTTAAAAGTTTAAATGTCAAGACGTACCATTCAATCGCTGACTGTTTTCTCCGCGCTGCTCATTATCGGCGTGGTGATTACGCAGATTTTTTGGGTAAAACAGGCGCTGGATCTCCGACACAGGCAGTTTAATCAGAATGCCCACGTCGCATTGCAGGATGTGGCGGCCAAATTGGCGGCGGTAAATGGCGTAATGCAAACTACCAACCCGGTAGACCAGCTTTCTCCAGAGTATTTTCTGGTAAATACCAATGCGACCACGCAGCCGGAACTGCTTGAAATGTTTATCAAAGACAGTTTTCAGAAACATAACCTGATCACTGATTTTGAAATCGGTATCTATGACTGTACCACCAACCGGATGCGGTACGGGATGTCGCTGAGTACCAAAAACAGTGAAAAAATCCCGACGAAAACGTCTAATTGGGTCAAAACCGATAAGTATCCGTACTATTTCGGTGTGCGTTTTCCGGAGCAGGAAACGTATTTCGCGGGCAGCATTAATGGTGCTATCTGGTCATCGATCCTCGTATTGGTGGCGGTTTCCTTTTTTGCCTATGCGCTTTTTGTGATTTTAAGGCAAAAGCAACTTTCGGAAGTGCAGCGCGATTTTGTCAATAACATGACCCACGAGCTGCAAACGCCGATTTCGACGATCCGGATTGCGGCTGACGTACTGAATACGGAGCAAATTACCGCGCAACCGCAGCGTCATAAACGGTATGTTCAGATCGTGCAGGATGAAATTTCGAGGTTGCAGGGACAGGTTGAAATGGTGCTTTCGATGGCGAAGGCTGAGCGAAATGCGCTGCATTTACAAAAGGAAAATGTGGATGCAGACGAAATGATCCGATCGATCCTCTCGCCTTTTGAAGGAAAAATCAACTTCCGGAATAGTGCGGGCAATCATCTGATAGAAGCCGATCCTTTCCATTTCAGGTGCATGATTACCAACCTGATAGACAATGCGTTAAAGTATTCCGACGATACGCCCGACGTGTCGATTACACTTTATAATAAAGGCAAATGCTTGTTTATCGAAGTGCAGGACCAGGGCATCGGCATTGCGCCGGAATATCAGAAAAAGATTTTCAACCAGTTTTTCCGCATTCCATATGGCGATGTGCATAATGTGAAAGGTTTCGGGATCGGGCTGAGCTATGTCAAGCAAATCGTGCGGGCGCATCATTGGCGGCTCGACCTCCAAAGCACGCTCGGAAAAGGAAGTACATTCAAAATTTCGATACCCCAGAAACAAGCGGCATGAAAAAAAGAATTTTATATGTGGAAGACGATCCCAATCTCGCTTTTGCCACAAAAGATAACCTGGAACAATATGACTACGAGGTAGTTCACGCCAGCGACGGGGCTGAGGCGCTGGATTTTTTTGGAAAAGAACATTTCGATATCTGCGTGCTCGACATTATGCTTCCGAAAATGGACGGGTTCACCTTGGCCGAAAAAATCCGCAGTTCCGACAGTCAGGTACCAATTTTATTCCTGACAGCCAGGTCATTACAGGAAGACAAGATCAAAGGCTTGCGGCTGGGCGCGGATGATTATGTGACCAAACCTTTCAGCATTGAAGAATTGAAGCTCAGGATTGATGTTTTTCTGAGAAGAAGTAAGTCGGACCAGCCAGCTGCCACAAAGGCCGACGCCAGCAAAGTTGGCAAGTATATATTTGATTTTCAGAAGCTTACATTGGCTTTAAATGGTAATTCTCAAAACCTGACATTCCGGGAAGCGGAGGTATTGAAATACCTAGCCGAGCGTCCCGACCAGGTGATCCGCCGCGACGAATTATTGAAGGCGATCTGGGGTGACGACGATTATTTTATGGGTCGCAGCCTTGATGTTTTTATATCCAGATTGCGCAAATATTTGTCCGGCGATCCGGAAATCAAGATTGATAATGTGCACGGCGTAGGGTTCAGGATGCGGTGGTAATCAAGCTTTTTTGAAAATTTATTCCGTCGTTGTTTGCTCTAAAAAAATTAATTCAGCATATTTGCACCCTCATTTGGAAAAATTGCAAGTTTATGGCTAAGGTTTGTCAAATATCAGGTAAAAGAACACGCGTCGGAAATAACGTTTCACACGCTAACAATAAAACAAAACGTAAATTCTTCCCGAATTTGCAGAAGAAACGTTTCTTCCTTCCTTCAACAGGAGAGTGGGTAACTTTGAAAGTGGCAACTTCTGCGCTTCGTACCATCAATAAAAATGGTGTTGAGGCAACCATCCAAAAAGCATACGACAAAGGAACACTTACGTTCTAAAAAGTTTTACGAATAAATCGGAAAGGACTTCTCTACATCGGGGAGTCCTTTTTTTCGTGGATATCACTGATCAACTTCCGCAGCATGCCACTTCACGAAAATGTTTTCCTGCTTCTGGGTTCTAATCTCGGCGATCGTTTTGCGGTTTTGACATCGGCGAGACAAATGATCGAGGAAAAGGTAGGCCCGCTTGTTAAAGAATCGTCAGTCTACGAAACTGCTCCCTGGGGTATCACCGACCAGCCTGCATTCCTGAATCAGGTAATTGAAATTGAAACAGAACTGGCGCCGGAAGAAGTCTTAAGGAACATTCTCGACATCGAGCACGAGCTCGGACGTGTCCGCTACGAACGCTGGGGCGCCCGCGTGATCGACATTGATTTACTTTATTTTAATGATCTTATTCTTGATAGCGCCCGGCTCACATTACCGCATCCCCGCATTTCCGAGCGGCGTTTTACATTAATCCCACTTGCCGAAATCGCTCCCAATTTTATCAATCCCTTCCTGAAAAAAAATTCCTCCGAAATGCTCGCTGCCTGTGAGGACGAAAGTGAAGTTTCAAAAATATCCTAAAAAAATACCATTGGGCTGGTCGGTGATTGATTTTAAAGCGAAGGCCACTTATTCCCTTTTTTAACCAGTTCATCATTTTTTTCTGTTATATCCGGCTCATTAACACGTGCTTTGTCCGCCGTTAAATCAGTGAGGAAATATTTAATGGAAATTTTTTGAGGGGAAGCGTCAACTAAGTTGTCACTGCTAAAATGGAAAAAATTCAATTTTGTTCCAGCTAACTGAGTAAAAGCAGCGAATATCCGTCCACAAAACCAGCACATTTCAAGTAATCAAAAGTAAAGCCCATGAAAATAAAACTATTAAAGTACTCAGCGTTCTGTATGTTCCTCTTCCTGAGCCTGACTTCCCTGGCGCAGAGCCGACACACCGTCAGCGGGTTTGTGAAAGATGCTACCAATGGTGAAGGACTTATCGGCGTATCGGTATATGTCCGCGAAGCCGAGACCGGCGTGGTGACCAATCCGTATGGATTTTACTCGCTCACGCTGCCCGACGGAAATTACACGCTTGTTTTCAGCTATATAGGTTACCAAAAAACGACCAAGAATGTCGTTTTGGATGCCGACAAGACGGTGAGCCTCGAACTGGCGGACGAAAGTAATGAGTTGCAGGAAGTGACGATTTCGACCCAGAAAGAAGACGAGAATGTGCGCGGGATCGAAATGTCGGTCAATAAAGTGGAGATGAAAACGATCCGGAAAATGCCCGCGCTGCTCGGCGAGGTGGATTTGATCCGCAGTATCCAGCTTTTGCCCGGGGTAACTACCGTGGGTGAAGGTGCTTCGGGTTTTAATGTACGGGGTGGCGATATTTCACAAAACCTGGTGCTGCTCGACGAGGCGCCGGTTTACAATTCTTCCCACCTTTTCGGGTTTTTCTCGGTGTTCAATCCCGATGCGGTGAAAGATGTGAAGCTGATCAAAGGTGGTATCCCGGCGCAATATGGCGGACGGATTTCGTCGATCCTCGATGTGCGGATGAAGGAGGGTAACTCTAAAAAACGGGAGATCAATGGAGGTATCGGGTCGATTTTTTCAAGATTAACTTACGAGCAGCCTTTTGCGAAAGGAAAAGGATCATTTATCGTGGCGGGCCGGCGGTCATACATTGACATTCTTGCCAAGCCATTTTTAAACTCCGACCTGAAAGATTCGAAATTCTATTTCTATGACCTGACGGCCAAAGTGAACTATCAGCTGGGCAACAAGGATACATTCTACGCCTCGGGATATTTTGGTAAAGATGTTTTCGGCGGCGGCGATTTTGGTTTCGGCTGGGGGAATGCGACGGCTACGGCGCGCTGGAACCACATTTTTTCCAACAAGCTTTTTATGAACCTGACGGGTTATTACAGTAACTACGATTATTCCTTGGGCCAAAATCAAAACAAACCCGACGCAAAGGATAAGTTCGACTGGAAATCCAAGATCATCAGCAAGAGCATTAAGCCCGATTTTACGTTTTACATTACCCCCAAAAACCAGCTGACATTTGGCGGACAATACATTTATTATGATACCCGCCCTGGAAAAGCCATCGCTGTTTCGGAGGGTGAAAACACCGATATCAGCCTCGAACCGAGATATGCAGACGAGTCGGCCCTATACATTGGAAATGAGCAAAAACTCACCGACCGCATTTCCCTGCAATATGGTATCCGCTACTCCTATTTCAGAAGCTTGGGCCCGGGGACGGAATATCAGTATCAAGAAACCGTAAAAGGCCAGCGGAAAGATCCGGTTTTTCCAGGTACAGAATATAAAAAGGGCGATGTGATCAAAAGCTACGGAAACTGGGAGCCGCGCGCTTCGATTAATGTGGGTATCAGCTCAACCGCTTCTATTAAAGCAAGTTATAACCGCACGGCGCAATATCTGCACTTATTATCGAATACCGCAGCGAGCTCGCCGCTGGATGTCTGGACATTGAGCTCTCAAAACATTCAGCCCGAAAAGGCGGATCAGGTTGCGCTGGGCTGGTTTCAAAATTTCAAGGATAATACTTACGAGGCGTCGGTGGAAGTTTATTACAAAAAGCTTTATAACCAGATCGATTACGTGCCAGGCTCAGATCTGCTGCTGAACCAGTACGTCGCAGGAGATCTGCTTTTCGGTAAAGGCCGGGCTTACGGCGCAGAGTTTTATTTAAAGAAAAACAAAGGAAAACTGACCGGCTGGGTGAGTTACACTTTGTCCAGAACAGAACGGATGGTGGAGACGATCAATAACAGTAAATGGTATCCGGCCAGGTTCGATAAGCCGCACATTTTCACTTCTGTCGCGATTTATGATTTGACAAAACGACTTTCGCTGTCGGCGAACTTCACAATTACCTCGGGTACGCCAGCTACATTCCCGACCAACCGCTACGAGTGGGGTGGCTGGCCGATCGGCAACAATTATGACGGCGCAAGAAATAACAACCGCATCCCGGCCTATCACCGCCTCGACCTTGCTGCGACATTAAAAACGAAGAGAAAGCTTTTCAAAGTAGGGGAAAGCGAGTGGGTATTTTCGGTATATAATGTATACAACCGGCGCAATCCGTTCTCGGTGTATACCCGCGCCAATGAGGATACACCGCTTAAAACAGAGGCAGTTCGTTATGCGGTGATTGGAAATTTCATCCCCGCAGTCACCTATAACTTCAAATTTTAGCTATTAGCCATGATCAAAAATTTCAAAAAATTCATCTACCCTATCATTGCATTGACCGGCTTCGCACTTGTGAGTTGCGAAGATGTAATCGACCTGGATACCGCCACCGGCCCCACGCAGCTGGTAGTCGAAGGCTGGATTACCGACCAGCCCGGCACGCAGACGATTAAGCTCAGCTGGTCTTCGGCCTATTTTGACAATACCACGCCGAAACCGGTGCTGGGAGCCACTGTAACCGTGACCGATAACCTGGGGAAAGTGTACCAGTTTGAAGATCTTGCCGGAAATGGCAACTATACCTGGGGCAAAACCAATGCCGACACGATGGGAAAAGTAGGCCGCACCTACGCGCTGAAAATTACCAGCGAAGCCGACATTTATACCGCAACCACCGAATTGAAGCGTGTGCCAAAAGTGGATTCAGTGGTTTATACCAATGAAAAATTGCCTTTTGAACCAGATAAAGGCCCCCGGCAAGGCTACATCGCCGAATTTTATGCCCGCGATTTTGTCGGTGCAGGAGATACTTACTGGATCAAACCGGTGATTAATGGTAAGCCTGTGGTGGACAAAGCGACGAACATTTCCATCGCATACGATGCTGCATTCAGCGCAGGCGCACCGTCGGACGGGTTGATTTTTATCCTGCCAATCCGGCAATCAATCACGACGGATAGTTTGTACTCGGCCGGGGCGAATGTAGGCGTGGAGCTGCACAGCATTACCCATGAAACATTCGATTATTTGAGCCAGATCCAGGAGCAGGCGCAAAATGGCGGGTTGTTTGCGACGCCGATTTCCAATGTTAAATCCAATGTTGTCAATACCAATCCAAATGGCAAAGCCGCGCTCGGATTCTTCGGGGCATCGGCTGTAAGTCGGATGACGACTATCATTGATCCGGAAAAAGCGCGCCCTGACGACAATTAATCCCGATTTCTGACGTAACTGATCCACTGGTAAACCCTGATTTGCCAGTGGATTTTTTGTTATATTTCAATTTGAAAACCAAGAAGAAAAAGCCATGAAAAAGATAATGCTCCTCCTCGCCTGTCTGCCCTTATTTGTACATGCCCAGAAACGTCCGCGGGAAATGGGTATCAAGATCGGCGTGCTGCCTACCGGCGAGATGAATGCGATTACGGATGTGGCGGGTGTGAAAGTGGGGCAGGTAACACTTATTGAAGGCGCAGATGTGCGTACAGGTGTCACTGCGATCCTGCCGCACGATGGCAATCTTTTTCAGCAAAAGGTTTTGGCGGCGATGTACATTGGAAACGGTTTTGGAAAGCTGGCAGGCTACTCGCAGGTGGAGGAGCTGGGCACGATGGAGTCGCCGATTGTTTTGACCAATACATTAAATGTCCCCACCGCTGCCGACGCGATCATCGACTGGACGCTCGCGCAAAAAGGAAATGAGAATGTGCGTTCCGTCAATCCCGTCGTGGGCGAAACCAATGATGGGTTTTTGAATGACATTCGCGGCAGACATGTGCGGAAAGAGCACGTTTTGAATGCGCTGGCGCAAGCCGAAAATGGCATGGTCGCCGAAGGAAATGTGGGCGCTGGCACAGGTACGGTTTGTTTCGGCTGGAAAGGGGGAATTGGGACTTCTTCCAGAAAGCTGCCTGAAAAGCTGGGCGGTTATACCGTTGGTGTGCTGGTGCAAACCAATTTTGGGGGTGTTTTAAAAGTAAATGGCGTCCCGGTCGGTGAGGAACTGGGCAGCTATGCCTTCAAAGAGTCACTGGATAAATCTTCTGATGGTTCCTGCATGATCGTCGTGGCCACCAATGCGCCCCTCGACGCTCGTAACCTGAAACGTCTTGCCAAAAGAGCTGTGATGGGTCTGGCCCAAACCGGCGGCATTGCTTCCAACAGCAGCGGCGATTATGTTATCGCATTTTCTACGGTCAACCGTGTCATGCACGAAGCGCCGGAACCCACATTTGCCTCCAATTTTCTCCACAACAATTTCGTCTCCCCGCTCTTCCTGGCCACCATCGAGGCCACCGAAGAAGCCATCATCAACTCCCTCTTCATGGCCAAAACCACCGAAGGCACCCAGGGACACAAGGTAGAAGAGCTGCCGAAGGATAAGGTAATGGAAATGATGAAGAAGTATGGGAGGGTGAAGTAATAGTGGTCATTGGGTCATTTGTTGTCAGGTGTTGTCAGGTTTTGTTTTGGAGTAGAACAATACCTGACTAGACTTGACTATACTTGACAACAAATGACTTTTGTAACCAATGTTACCAAATTGTTAAAACGTATACACACCTTAGTCAGTGTTAGCCCCTAAGTGTTTACCTTATAGTTGAATTCCCTGAGCGAAATGTTTTCAGGAATGAGGATAATTTGCTTAATTATCAGGCTTTTAACTAAATCAAGTAATCTTACTTGGCCTTTCCTGTACTTTCACGTATTGACGCCGGGTATGTGCAAGGGCTATCTTTGAACTCCTAAATCCACACTCAACCCCGAACCTGATGGAGCAGTCAATTACTCACGCGTGCCTCGTTCATCCCCACCCGCTTGAATGCGAAGCGGTAGCGGAATGGCTCAGAAGAAGATCCCACATAGAACTGGTAGGTAAGTGCAATAACCTTGAACAAATTACACAGCTGCCTTACTTAAAAGAAGTTGACATTGTAGTTGTTTTCGCGCACCACGCCGAGCGCACTGCCGATCAGATATTGAAAATCAGAAAGTTATATCCCCGGTTAAAGTTTTTATTACTTGCACCCACACCTTCGGCCGAGTCTGTGCGGGAAGTGGTCCGCTCCGGCGTGAGCGGTTATATCGTATTTGAAGCCGAGCTCGACGAGTGGGAGCGTGCTATCCGAGCGGTCTCCGAAGGCAAGGTTTATTACGGTCAGGAAATCATGATGAAGCTGGCGGAATCTTCTCTTGACAACTTTATGCAGGAACCGGCTCCTACCACACGCGATTTTTTGAGTAAAAGAGAAGTAGAAATCCTCCGGCTCGTAGCCAGTGAATACTCTACAAACCGCATTGCAAACGAACTTTGCATCAGCGATAAAACGGTTGAGACGCATCGCAGAAATCTTTTTCACAAGCTCGGCGTCAAAAATTCGGTTGGACTTACGAAGATCGCCGTCCGCATGGGCGTAGTTTGATTTGCCTGAACGCTTCATGGGAAACCATTAGAAGAACCCTTAAAACGGAAAAGTAAAATCAGGGTTTTTCTTTAAAAAAATCAGGGTTTCCGTCGATTGAATCAGCAGCGGCCATCAGGCAATTTTGTCAGCGAATTTTTAACAATGGAACTGACCCAGCGCGAGAAAGAAATTCTGGACCTCATTATGGACGAGCTAAGTTCCAAGGAGATCGCAGAGAAACTGAAAGTAAGCGTTTCGACGGTAGAGGCTTATCGCAGGAGCCTGTTCAGAAAGTTCGGTGTACGTTCGGTGATTGGCCTGGTAAAGGCAGCGATGAAAATGTAGCACTCACGAAATTTAGCATGTAGTATGGCAGATGTCCGCCACCTGGCAGTGAATTGGGTCGATGGGATGAAGATCTCGAAACAACATTTTGTTGACACGGATCATTATCACTCCGACCAGTTAAGACGTGGACAAGCTGCCTCTCAAACTCCGCTCAGTTATGGTTTGCTGATTCCTGCTGACGGTGACGAGTCGATTGAAATGCAGATTTTGGGCGATGCAAGCCAGCAGATCAGGATACGCATTGATCAGTGTCAGGCAGTGGCGCCGGATGGAAGCCATTTCGACGTGGTTGCTTCGGATGAACTGAAACTGGATACCTCGCTCAATCAGGTGATCGAGCAGTATCATTTACCCCCTGGAAAGAATATTACGCTTTATTTGGTACTGAGTGTCAGTTTGTTTGAAAGAAAACAAGTAGGTAACCCGCTGGAAAGTGAGATTCCGGTGAGGCATCCCAACACATTGCCTGCTTACCGCATTAACCTGGTGCCTGCCGAAATGATCGATACCGGGCAGTGGGGCGGACCGGCTTTAATTATCGGAAAGCTGGATTACAGCAATGCAGAGCTCAAAGTTGCACGCGATTTTATCCCCGCCTCGAAAGCGGTAAAAAGCCATAAAGGCCTGAGAGAGTGGTACAACCGGTTTGGAGGATATCTTAATGACATTGAAACATACTCCTTCCGTATCATTCAAAAAATTAAGACAAAAAGCCAGAAAAGTACCTTGTCCGACAGTGTACAGCTGATGGTCGAAAGGCTGGTGAATGTGTTCTCTATGGTGAATGTATCGTATCAGCGGACAGTACCTTTTGAGCCGCCGGTACAAATGGTCGTGAGCATGGTGCAGGCCGTACAAAGTATCCGCACGTCGCTGGAATGTTTGACGGACCGGGAAAAAGAGGAGCTGCTGGGTTACCTGGGCGAGTGGGCCGATGACTCACCGGGCAGTCTGGAAAAGCAGATCATGGCGGTCATTCAGGTAACATATAACCACAATGATATCCTGCCCTGCCTGAAAACCATCGATACGTTTTACAGCATGTGGAGCGCATTGTTCCTGAAATTGAGTCAGTTGGAATTTATAGGAAAACGAAAAGGTCAGCAGGTGTTCATCATCGAAAGCCCGGTACACGAGCCGCCGGTGCAGCCGGAAAAGCCGAAATCACGGTGGAGTCCGCTGTAAATAGCAACGCGTCTGGGGATACGGAATCCCTGATGCCGCCCCGCCTCCCGTCGGTTGAAACCGACGGAAAATGATAAAATAATTTGTTGACCGTTGGCTTCAGCCGACGGAAGTAGCACTAGGAAAACATGGAGCCAACCAACAAAAATCAGCGCAAAACTGCTATCGGCAAATTCGTCGGGATGTACCTGCTGTCGCTGACATTCCCGATCCTGGGGGTGTACCTGCTGCTGCGCGTGCCGGGCTCGGTGGGTGAGTCGGAGACGAAGCGGTATAAGGAAATTGTCGATGAGCAAACCCCGATGCTGACCGATGCGGATACATTGAGCAACATTTCAAAAAAGGTAATCCAGCTCGACGGCGCATATAGCAGCGCTACCGACGAAATGTCAAAAGCCACGGCACGGACGCAGCTGGTGGACATAGAAAGCCGGATCAACAGCATTATGAGCCATTTTAATGCATTGTCTACATCTGCTGCGCATGAACAAAACAAGCGGCTTTCGACTGGGATAGCAAAGCTGACAGAGGCATTGGTCACCTACCGGCAAACGATTTCAGAATTGCGCCGAACATTGGATAGTAAAGGGATCGACGTGCAAATGGTGAATGATCTGCGGAATCAGATCAATATGAAAGACCTGGAAATCAAGAGTATGGAAAGACAGCTGCTGGCTGGTGCCGCAGCGGCAGGCGGTGGAGGCGGTGGCGGCGGGGCCGATAAAGAATTGCAGGCCAAACTTGCCAAAGCCGAAAAAGAACTGGACAGCTATAAATCCGGGAAATCGGGTGGTGGCGGTGGGGCGAGTGGCGACATTACGGCCATTCAAAAGCAGCTAGACGAATGTTTGTCAGCGAAAAACGGCACGGCGGTAACTTACCGGGAGTGGTTAAAATACTCGGAAGCAGAGGGTTATTATCAATTAATGACCCAAGGGAACCTCCGGAAAAACGACAGGAGGGTATATTACGACCAGGCGAAACAGATCTACGACGGACTTCAACTCTCCACGGCCAACAAGGAGATGAAGGCAAAAGCAACAGAAAGGCTTATCAGTTTACAGAAAAATCAGCCGTAGCGGCACACCAACTTTCTTTCATTTTATTCAAATGCAAACCGAAGGACTCAGGTACGCGATCACCGTCGCGCAATCATTGGCGCGCGAATACCGGCAGGAACGTTTTGGCCCGCCGCATCTGCTGATGGGCTTGCTGCACAATGATGTAGGCCTCGCTTCCGAGCTCGTGATGGCTGGGAAAGACGCCTCCTACCTGCGCGATTGGGCGGAAGTAAGACTGGAAGAAAGCCCGAAATCGGTGAAGGTACCTGAAAATCCGCAGGCCGATGAAGCTGCAAAAGCGTGTCTGGAACTGGCGGAGCTGATTTCGCTACAACTGAATTCGGATACCGACCCGCTCTGCGGACTTGCGGCTGTTTTGAAGCCGGGGGTAGGATTTTCGGCGGAGCAGCTGAAATCTTTACCTATCACACAAAAAGAAGTACTGGCGCTGAGCAGCCAAACAGGAAATAAGCAGTCTGAAAACCATGTTGCCGAGGACCATGCTGCCCCGAAAAGCGCAGGTAACCCTAAAACCGCAACTACAAATCTTGAAAAATTCACCACCGACAAAACCCAGCGTGCAGCTGAGGGAAAAACGGACTCTGTCATCGGTCGCGACCGGGAGATTCGCCAAATGGCGGAGATATTGGGAAGAAGAAGCAAGCCGAATGTGATTTTGATCGGTGAGCCGGGTGTGGGTAAGTCTGCACTGGTGGAGGGTTTTTCCAAATTGATTGTAGAGAAAAAAGTGCCTCAGCTGCTTCAAAATGCACGATTGCTGGAAATTGATCTGGGTGCATTGGTGGCAGGGGCATCCTACAAAGGAGAGGTTGAAGAAAGACTGAAAGGAATTTTGAATGAAATAAAAGCTTTTGATAAAGTCATTTTATTCATCGACGAGATACACATGCTGCTCGACCCAAAAGGTTCGATCGGTACCGGCGTTTCGCAATTATTAAAACCGGAACTGGCACGTGGGGAAATTACCGTCATCGGCGCCACGACGCCCGAGGAATATCGCAAATACATTGAAAAAGACGAAGCATTTTCCCGCCGGTTTGAAATATTGAATGTAGATGAACCCGACGAGGCGACTGCGACGCGGATGATCGAACATATCCTGCCGGTTTACGAAGCGCACCACGGCCTGAAAGTGGCGGCGGGCACTGCGGCGGAGGCAGTGAAATTGTCGAAAAGATATGTGAAAGAACGCCGGCTGCCGGATGTAGCATTGGATTTGCTCGACCGGACGATGGCCGCCATGCGGTTGATGGATGAAGTTTCGGAAGCCGAACTGGTAACATTACAATCCGACCTGGATGCCTTACTCGCTGTGGATGAGGCAGAAAGGGTTCACGAGCTAAAATGGTTCGCCCGCCAGCTGCCCAATCGCCTGAGTCCGCTGCTGGTTGGAAAACTGGATGAAGCCACGGAGGAAGAACTGGAAACGGCCGAAGGTATCCACGAACATTTGACCACCAAACTTGCTGCTTTGCAGGAACTGGCTACGCAGCGCTCTGGCAGCGTCGGGAAAAGCGAGATAGCTGCCGTGATTTCCCATAAAACCGGCATTCCGCTGGGTAAGCTGCAAAGTTCGGAGCGGGACAAACTGCTGGGAATTGACGAAGTTTTGAAAAAACGGGTGGTGGGACAGGATCAGGCGGTGAAAGCATTGAGCGAGGCAATCCTGGAATCAAGATCGGGGTTGATCAAGGCTGGACAGCCAATCGGATCATTCTTTCTGCTAGGCCCGACGGGTACTGGGAAAACAGAAATCGCGAAGGCGCTGGCTGATTTTCTTTTTAATGATGAATCTTTTTTGATCCGGTTTGATATGTCGGAATTCAAGGAAGAACATTCAGCAGCATTGCTTTACGGCGCGCCTCCGGGATATGTGGGTTATGAAGAAGGAGGTTTATTGGTCAATAAAATCCGTCAAAAACCGTATTCCGTGGTTTTGTTTGATGAAATAGAAAAAGCGCATCCCTCTGTTTTTGACCTTTTTTTACAAATACTCGATGAAGGAAAGCTGCATGACAGGCTCGGTAAGGAGGGTGATTTTTCAAATGCAGTAATCCTTTTTACCTCGAACATTGGGCAGGAACACATTGTGGCCGATTTCAATAAAGGCGTCGTGCCGAAGTCCAATGACCTCATGGAAATCATGGCGAAACATTTCCGCCCGGAATTCCTGGCGAGGCTGACCGAAATTGTTCCTTTCGCGCCGATTTCGGAGGATAATGTGGTGAAGATATTCAGCATTCACCTGCGCGGTTTGACTGATTTACTTGAAAAACAAGGTATTATCCTGGAACTGACCCCGGAAGCCAGAAAGCATATTGCGATGCAGGGCTTCACGCCGAGATATGGCGTGCGGCCACTGAAAGGTGTGATCCGGAACATGCTGCGGCGACCGATCAGCCGGATGATCATTTCAGGCGAGGTCGAAAAAGGATCGGTGATTCGGCTAAGTCTGGGCGAAAACGATGAAGTCGTTTGGGATACACAAACAGAAAAGCAGGAAGCGGCTGTTTCCTGACCTTCGGAAATCTTAAAAGTCAATGTTATGCAACTCCATTTTTTCAGAAGCGCAAAGCGCTGGGATTCTGCGCTTTTGCCAATTGATGATAACACATTCGGGCTGATCCTGCAATTCAGGGTAAGGCTGGTGCGGGTGGAGCCGACGACCCGGTTTTTTATGTCGGACACTTATGCCACCGGAAACGGCCGTCTGCACGATACTTACGGGACTTTTCACCTGGATGCGTGGACGAATCAGGAATGGGAATCCTACAAAACGAACTTTGTAAATGTGGTGCAGCGGCATTGGAGTGATAAATTTGTGCTTGACCCCGACCGCGCCTGGTACCGTCCGAGAATGGGCGCCAACCTTACTTCCGCAATCATTCAATGTGGCTTGTCGATCGAGCTGGTGGAAACTTCCGCGCAGGCGCACCAGACTTTCAGGATCATTCACCCGCGGGAGAACAATTTCAGGTCTTATGTGGAAATGTATAACCGCACAGGGCTTTTTACCCATCTGGACCTGGAACCGCAATGGGGTGGCGGGCGCCTGACACGCGTAGGAAATGCCAGACACAGCATTGATTTTCTGCAAACAACGATCAACCACGAGTTTGGACATACGCTGGGACTGAACCACGTGAACGGCGTAGGTAATAGCGATAATAACTACGGAATTACCCTGGAACAGCGTGAAAACCAGATGGGTTTAGGTGGAAGGCTCACTACAAGGCATGGCCGCCCCTGGCTCAATAGTCTGGTGGACCGGCATCACATCATTCCGGAGCGCAGACATTTACCCGAAGACCGGGTGAAGTTTACCGCCAGGGTAGATAGTCCGCAGCTGATAGAATATTGGGACGATGACTGGCAGCCGACTGCTGCTGCCACACACTAGTTTCTTCGCATTGTTAGTGATTTGAAAAAAAATACATCAAATGAAAAGGTTTACCATTTACCTGATCGCGTGCCTTGCATTCATGCTGGATGCCTGTAATTTGTTTGCGCCGGTGGACCCGCTCACACCGCAGGTTTCGGAAGTGACGATTCTGGCGGTTACCAATACTTCTGTGAAGGTAAGTGCGTCGGTTTCCGACCCAGACGCAAAAAACAGCCGACAGGAGAAAAAGAGCGGCAAAATCCAGGACTACGGCTTTGTTTACGGCATACTCGACGACCCGACCATAGAAAACGGATATGTAGAGCAAGGCGGACAGACCATTGCCGCATCGCCTACTAACTGGGAAGACCAGATCACGCGCCTTTCATCCCAGGAGAAATACTACATCCGGGTTTATGCCAAAAATGAAGGCGGCGGCATTATCTACGGTCCGACGGCCACTTTTACAACCGGTAATTTTGTACTGCCAATACTCGCGATTGTAAATGTTTCAAATATTCAGCAAACCTCAGCGGTCATAAACTATTCAATATCAACTGCTAATAGTAATGCAACCATTACTAATTACGGCATTTGCTATTCTGCCACAAACCAAATGCCGACCGTCGGTGACACGAAGGTGCAAAATGCCGGCGCGCCGAATACAGGCGCATTGGCGGCGCCTATCGACAAGCTCTCGGCGGGGACAACTTACTATGTAAGAGCTTTTGCTACCACCAATGCGGGTGTAGCTTACAGCCGCACAGCCGCTTCATTTACAGCCGGGCAGCCTGCGGTTTTGAAAGACACCACATTTGTAATGAATTATTCAAATACCTACGATCTCGAAACCGGCGATTTGCAGTCGCGGAACGGGATGGAAGATTTGTACTGGTATCCTTACGGCCAGCCTGCGGGTATTTATCCTAAAAACGCCGCCAAGTTTTTTGTAATGCCAACCGGTACCGATTACAAGGCGCTCAAATATTCTGATCTGCTGCCGTTGAATTATTCAACAGATTTCATCGATGGCAGTTACACTACCAAAAACAACAAGCTCTTCAACGGAACAGTGGTGGCCTACGTGACGAATGTGGGGCACTATGGAAAAATGCGGATCAATTCAAAAGGTACAGACCGGACAGATACCGATGTGTACTCGGGAAATATGGAAGTGTCGATCACAACTTACAACAACGATTAGTAAAACGTATAAACTGTATCGTTAAAAAACTTAGGGGTAAACCCTGATATAAATGAAAAAGATTCCTGTTTGAGGCACGGCGCTGCAAATTGATGCCACCGTCGGGGCTATCATGAAAAATAATTAAAAATGATCAGATACATCTATACATGCTTACTGGTTTTGATCACATTCTGCACGATGGCGCAGGACCGGATCTGGCTGGATAATGGTAATCCGGTGCAGGCGAAACTGAGCCGGGCGATGGATAACAAGCTCGAATGGGTAGCCTCCGACGGTATCCCGCGGATTTACAACCGCAAGCGTTTTTTGGTGGTTTTCGCGGCCAGCGGGCAGTTTATGGTGATTTCGGAGCTGAATGAAAATACCAATAAAGCACAAACGCAGATCGAGGCATTTTACAAATCGCCGCCGCGGAATGTGACGCAGGATATCATTGTAAAAAGTGTCCCGCTGACGGTCATCGCCGGTTCGATTTCCTATGAAAGCGATGAAGTCATCAACTATCTGACCACGGATAATAACCCGGCGTCGATCAACAAGGAGGAAGTAGCCGCGGTCATTTACCGCGATGGCCGGCATGAAATCCTGCGCGATGTGGTGGATGTGGCGCCGCTGCTGGCTTTGGCTCACAAGGATATTGAGAAAAAAGAGCGTGAGATTGTTAGAAAAGAGCAGGAGAAACCAAAGCCGCAGCAAGAGCCGGTAGCAGTAAAACAGGAAAAACCTGCTCCGCCGAAAGAACCGGCCAAACCATTTTTGTCGGACCAGGAATACAAGGAGTACAGCGCAAAGGGCATCCGGCGGGTGGATGAGTTTACTTCTTACCTGCGCATTATAGGGGATAAAAGTTTAAAGTCGGAGGAAAAGAACAAAGCTGTCGCACAGGCACTTAGTCTCTTTGAGCCGCAGGCGACGGTGGCTGTAAGCTCGGCCAAGGGTGTGAAAAAGTATCCGGTGAAAGAGTACCTGAACCGGCTGAAATTGCTGCCTTACTCCAAAATCAACATTACCTGGAATGAGGTGAAATATGTGAGCGAGCTGAAACAGGAAGCGGACGGAAATTATTACGGTACGATTGCGGCGCAGCAGGTTTTTGAAGGATTTGCGGCCAACGGGAAAGTGGCCTACGGCGATATCACGAAGAAAAACATTCGTGTGAAACTGGAATCGTATCAGAAAACGGTCGACGGGAAGGATACCGTAAACTGGCAGGTTTTGCTTGGAAATATTGGCGTCGAAACCACGGAAGGACAATGAGATACAATCGGTTTTTATGGGTTGTTTTGTTGACATTGGGCTGGACTTCGCTCTACGCACAATGTGGCTTCCTGGCCGGAAAAGTGACGGAAATCTCCGGAGCTTCACCGCTGGTAGCAACGATTTCGGCCAAAACAGACCAGGGAAAAGTTCGGCTGGGCAAAACCGATTCGCTTGGAACCTTCAATGTGGAAATGCCCTGCAATGTTTCGATGATCAACATTGAAGCGCCCAAACACCAGTCGATGCAGATTCCGCTGAATGCTGATTCCAAGCTGGAAGGGACGTATTTCGTGCATTTTTCGCTGATGCCGCTGGGCAGGCAAACCAGCGACGAACCTTATGCGCAATCCGAGCAGACGCATTTTGAATTGAAGGATACCACGAAGGCGCAGACGTCGATTATCAGAAGGTTTGAGGTAAAGGATGCGCTGACAAACCAGTCGCTGCCGGCAGAAATCTGTCTGTATTTTACGCAAAAACAAAAGAAAGACTGCTTCAATGTGATGGTGTCGAAACCTTCGGCGGAGATTGTTTTTACAGAGAAAGACATTGTAGCGATGGAGGTAAAAGCAGCTGGTTACCAGGCATATAATGGTAATCTGATCCTGGATAAAACCGACGAGGAGCCGCGTACCTACATTATAAAACTCAACAGGGTGCACACGATTTTATCCGTCAACATTATCAATGCGCGGACGGGCATGCAGGCGCAGCTGATGGAAGAAAGCAAGTCGGTAATTCCCTGGAACCGGATCAATGACGGACATTATTACGCCGAAGTTTCGCCTGGAAAATCGTACCGGCTGGGCGTGAGTGGCGCAAACCAGAGCGATTTCAGTACGGCCGTGGCATCATTGAAAGAGGGTTTAACATTAAAATCAATACGAATTCCTGAGCGGGAACCTGCGGCGGCGGCAAAAGCAGTCAGCGAATCCTCTGAAGCTTCTGCGCCAGCCACAGCACCGGCCGTAAGAACATCGGGCACTGGTGGAGCCTCGGCGGCAGGAGCACCGGCGACAAAACCAAAAACCGGGATCATAGCCAGCGACAGAACGCTTTATTTTCCAAGAAGTGATTACAAGCTGCCTGTACAATCGAGGACTTACCTGGATTCTTTGGCCAGCTATGTCACTGAAAATAAAGGGAAAGGGCTGCGGATCACCGGACATACAGACAATGTGGGCAACCCCAATTTGAATGTCACATTATCGGAATACCGGGTGCGGGTGATTACGCGGTACCTGGTAAATAAGGGCGTACCAGAAAACATGATTGTCGCGTCGGGCGAGGGCAGCAAGCATCCGGTGGTGCCCAACGATACCGAGGAAAACAGGCGCAAGAACCGGCGGGTGGAGGTACAAATAGTTGATTTACAGGAAACAAGAAATTGAAATCATGATCCATGCAATGAAAAATTCTACAAACCTGAAATGGAAGCTGCTGATCGTAGCGGGGCTGCTCTCTGTTTGCCAGGGATTTGCGCAAACATTGAGCCGGAAAGACGCCGATGAGATCCGGGTTTTGGCGCGGGAAAGAGTGAAGGGCTTGAACGACCTTTTGAATGCGATCGCGAATGAGGACCTGAGCAACTACGAGCGCCGCTACCTCATGATGAATAGCTATATGCCTAGTAATGACCAGATTTTCATCAACGATGGCGTGATCGTAGAAGACGATACCGATCCGAAAGTGAAGGCGACGGCACCTGGGTTGGACACACCGATCGAGAAGTACCTGAGCAATTTCGACCTGTTTTATACCAAAACCGAGACAAACACGATCGAGTTTTCCAACATTGTGGTAGGCGATGTGAAAATGGACAAGTATCCGTATGTGAAAGTGTTTTATACCCAGCAGTTTAAGGGAAAAAGCAATCGCGACAACACGCCTTACCCACCGGTTTCAAGAGTGGCCGAGCTGCGGGCTGATAAGTCCGGGAACGACTGGATTGTTTTCCTGACAAGCCTCGCATTCAACTCCACAGAAAATGCCAAAGCTGCACCGGTAACTCCCAAAGCATCAGCAGCTTTTGATTCTTTACAAAAGAAAAAAGAACCGCTGGTAGCCCAGCCAACCGACAAAAAACCGGTAGCATCGCCGGAAGCTACGCGGCAGACTGAGCAGATCTCAAAACAAGTTTCACAGGTCAACCAGGCGCAGATCCAGCAAGCCAGAAAATGGGGCGCGATCAAGCTGGGTGCGGGTGTAGCGGCGATTGCATTTGGAGCGGTGACTTACAGTATGCTCAACAAGGATTATAAGGATTACAAAAATAAAATCGCTGACGCAGAAGGTTTTACGAGCTATGCAAAGCCGGGTGTTTTTATTTCAATCGGCGTAGCAGCAGTCGGGGTAGGTGTGTCGCTGAGCTCGATTTTCGATTTCAAGACAGCGAGAGGGAAGTAAGCTTAAACCCACAAACCAATGTCACAGCCAGCAGCAAGAGTAGGAGATATGCATGTGTGCCCGATGGTGACACCCGGTGTGCCGCCGATCCCGCATGTAGGCGGGCCGGTGCTTCCGCCCGGAGGCCCGACGGTGCTGATTGGGGGAATGCCAGCCGCCTGTGTCGGTGATATGTGCGTGTGCGTCGGTCCGCCGGATGTGATTGCGATGGGTTCGACGACAGTATTGATCGGCGGAAAACCGGCCGCCCGCATGGGAGATACCACGGCACATGGCGGTACCATAGTAGCAGGCTGCCCGACGGTTCTGATAGGTTGAAAAGTATTTAACCCGTTAACAACTAGCCTTTTAAAACATTAACCTTCACCCATTTATAAACTTAACCATTAACCATACAACATTATGTTCAACTACGGAATAGGTGGAAATGAGCGCAAGATCGACCAGTCGAGCGAGGGTATTGCGGACATTCCCCAAAACAGGACCCTTTTTGCCACGCAGCTTACCGGCGATCCCTCGCCCCGGCCCGAAATGGTGTACGATTTGAAAACCACGGAAGAGGTTTTTGCACATTACCAGCCCGAAGCCGAAGTAGAATTTATCACGCAGGACGGCAGCTTCATCAATGAGAATTTTCGGTTCAAAAATCTGGGTGACTTTGGTAAAAAAGGCATCATCGCGCAGAGCGCATTTTTGCAGGACCTCGACGCCAGAAACGAAGCTTACCAGCAGGTTGTCAGACATTTAAAAGTGAACAAAATCCTGAAAGCCGCCCTGGAAAAACCGGAGGCGAAGGCGGCGCTGCTGGGTGTTTTTCAAACATTGATCAACGAATTGGAGGAAGCGGATAAATAGTAATTGGTCGCAACTCATTAACAACATTCATCTGAAATCGACATGGCAAACGAATCAAAAATAAATGAAGCTGCGTCTGGGGGCGCTTTGAAAGAACGTGTAGCGGTTCCGCTGGAAGCTGGGCTGCCGCAACTGGCGAAATACGGCGGATACGATCTGGTGGAAACCATCATTGAAGGTGCTGCCAACATTAACCCGGAGAAAAAAGCGCGTAAGAAAATATTTCTTACGGAAGCTGATAAAAAGAAAGAACGTCAGCAGCTGAAAAAGCGGCTCGAACTCTGGTCGGAGCTGCTGAGTAGTGCGGAGTCGGTGCCTGAAATGATTGAAGTCGGACAGAAACAGGCGGATACGGCTTTTGAATTACTGAAAGAAAACCTCGGTAAGGCGGTGGAAACATTGCGGCCGCTGGAACAGTCGTACCGCTCGGTGGCGATGTTTTTCAAGAATACCGACCAGGATAAAGTCAAAAATGTGACATTCCTGAATGCCGATCCGGAACAGTTGCAGGACCTGGACGTGACGACATTTATCGACGCGGTAGGTGAGGAACTGGCTGCCAAATTCGACCGTCTCGATTTGCGTGAAAACTATTCGATCCTGAATGTGCCGGGTTACCTGGGGTCGGGAAAAGTGGTGGATAAGTGGGCTAAAATGGCGCACCAGAACAAGGTAATGCTGGTGACAGATTTTATGCACCTGGATGCACCAGAAGATGTGATGGAGCTTTTCGAATCTGCTAACCTCACCGGCGGCGCGGCACATTTGTCCAATGTGATGATGACCTGCAACTGGCTGGTAGGCAGGGCGAAACATGCAGATCTGGGTGAGGAAGATGACCTTTTTATCCCACCTTCGACAGCATTGGCGGGTAATCTTTACAAAACACTAATGTCGCAGGTGGCGGCTGGTAAAAAGCACGGAACATTGAGCGAGGTGGATGGTGTGCGTTTCCCGCTGAAAAAATCGGAGATCGCTGATCTGGAAAAAATGGGGTTGATCCCGATGGTCAATGAGTATAGCAAAGTGATGGCATTCTCGGCCAAAACCTTGTTCAATGGCGATAATGTGGGTTTACAGACTTACTCGGTGGTGCGCGTCTTCGACTACATTACCAAAGTGCTGATCGACTTCCTGAACCGCCGCGCCTTTGAAAACTTCGATTACAACACCAAAAACGATCTCAAAAAGCAGATCATCAAGTTTCTGGACAGCGTAACCGGGCCGGGCAAACTGATTGAAAAATTCAGTGTGATGCGTTTTGAGCAGGATAAAAATCAAAAAGACAAGGTATACCTCGACATTCACATGGTACCTTATTTTCCTGCCAAAAATTTCATGATCGCACTCACCGGGCAGAAGGGGGATGACCTGGATGCAGCGGCCTGGGCAGCGGAATATGCGCAACAATAATGCCCTTCCAAGCAACCCTAAAAGTCGACGGCGACCACGAATTCACGGTCATGTTTATGCGGTTTGAGCTGCATCAGACGGTGGATGATGCGATGTCGATTACTTCGCCGATGCAGTGGGCGCATTTGTATGTGGAGCTTGAAATGGTGCTGGACGATTTTCTGATTGAATGGGCCAACAAGCCGTCGCAGAAATATGATTTGACGGTGGAGCAGTTCGGGGAGAATGGGCCTTTTAAAACGCTCAGTTTCAAAGACGCTGTGTGTACTGAGTTTGTGGAAATGTTTGACGACGGTACTGACGATCTGGACAAGGCGCTGACGCACAGGTTGCAGAATTTTATCACCTGCCTGACGATCACGGCTTCGAGTGTGGAGGTGGACGAAGCCAAACTGGAAAATTTTTAAACCATGGCCGACCAGGATGCTACGATTGGCGTAGAAGCACATTTTACGCTGGACGGGAAGGAGTTTGTTGTCAAAAAAGTTTCGTACGGTTGCAACCGCAATGCCGACGAGCGCGGGAGTCCGACGGATGCGCCCAAGGCGCGGCTGATCCGGATGATTATTGCGCCGAAAGAGGACGACGACTTTGCATTGCTGTACGACTGGGCATTTAAAAATGACCGGCAGCTGAGCGGGCAGATCGAGTTCAAATACGACGGCGACTCGCAGGTCTTGCGCAAAATGGAGTTTGAAGATGCCTATTGCGTGGGGTTCCGGGAATCATTTCTGGCGCATGCGACAACAATGAGGAATTACACCATGGCGCACGTGCCGGATACAAAAGCGTACAAGCCGGAGCACCGGGGCAAGGATTATTTTCTGAGAAACAGCGTGGCAGACCTGGTTTATGAGCTGGTACTGTTGCCGACGAAGGTCAAGATCGGGCAGGTTGAAATCAAAAGTTGAATGGCACGACAGGTAAACACTTCCATTGAAATCGAAGGCGGGACGGAGATCAAGCGGCACCTGGGCCTGGTGATCGAGCAGGATTTGTTTGACCATCACTGGTTTGAGCTGCTGGTGCCTTTTGACCAACTGGAAGACGCGGGCGAGCATTTTTTCAATAAGTCACACCGGGCGGTGATGGGGAAGAAAATTACTTTTTCATTTAGTCCGCGGCTGGGTTCCGATTCTTTTGATTTCACATTCCAGGGTATCGTGACCGAAATCCGCCTGCGGAGCCTGAGCGATATGAGCAGTGCATTTGTGCTGAAAGGGTACAGCCCAACCATTGTCCTCGAAGATTCGGTTCAAAGACGCTCGTTTTTGAGGGGAACCGTGCAGGATATTTTCAACACCGTTTTACAGCCTTACCCGCAAAATCTGCTCAGAAAGCAGCTGAACCCCGAAAATGGCAGTCGTGCAGTGCCTTTTACTCAATATAATGAAAGCAACTTCCGGTTCCTGAGCCGCGTCGCCGACCGCTGCTGCGAGTGGTTTTATTATAATGGTAAGGAGCTGGTGCTGGGCCACGGTAATGATAGTTCGGAGGTGGATTTTCTGGTGGACGGGCTGCAAAATTTTGACGTAGCATTGAAGCTGCATCCTTCCCAGTTCAGTTTTGAAGGCTATAATTATACAGTACCCGAAGCTTATACCGGTCAATCCAGCTCCCAGAATGTGGACGGGCTGACTTCGCTGAGCGAGTTTGCCTTGGAACAATCGGACAGCCTTTTTGCCCAAACAGCATTGCTGCCTGCACCGGAAATTATCAGCGGACAGAGCGAGGTGGACGAATTGACTAAAATGGAAAAATCGGCCCGGGTAACTTCCATGGTGGATTTTCGGGGAAGCGGAGAGACGCCGACGATCAGTATCGGGACGGTTTTGACGGTGAAAGGACAGCGGTTAAATGAGCGTGGGGAGCAGTATGAGGAGAATTTTGGCAAATACCGTGTCGTGCATGTCCGGCATGAGATCAATACGGCTGGGAGTTATCAGAACACATTCAATGCGGTGCCTGAATCGGCTCAGCATCCGCCCAATAATCCGCATGTAAGAAATCCGCTGGGCGAAACCGAACAGGCGGAAGTGATCGCGAATGATGATAGCGATAGTCTGGGGCGGATAAGGGTGAAATTTTTCTGGAGTCAGCAGCGTCAGCAGGACCAGGAGTCGATCTGGATGCGGGTGGGAACATTCCATAATTCGGAGGGCCGTGGCGCGAACTTCGTGCCGGAAATCGGGTCGATGGTGATGGTGGGATATGAAGGGAATCTGGCAGAAAATCCTTTCGTGATGACCAGCCTTTATCCCAAACCCAAAGAAGAAATTAACTATACCAACGACAATAATGACATCAAAGTCGTCGCAACTCGCTCCGGGAATATGATGGTTTTTATTGATAAAGACGGCGACGCACAAATTCAGATCAGCAACCGGAACAAGACAGATACAAACCTGAAATTGAGCTTCAAAGACGACGGGTTTATCGAAATGCAGGTCGAAAACGGGCTGATCCATTTGAAAGCGAAGGACGTCAGTGTTGAAGCGTCCAACAACATTACGATGAAGGCCGATTCCAGTTTCGAAGTCCAGGCTGGCAGCATTTCCATGAAAGCCGATCAGGGCATTAAAATAGAAAGCGGAACATCCACCGACATTAAGGCTGGTACCGAACTGAATGCCGAAGGTACGGCCAGCGCAAAATTGAAAGGCGCGCAACTCAGTGTGGAAGGTGACGCTATGGCCGAGCTGAAAGCCAGCGGCCCGACCACGATCAAAGGTGCAGTAATCATGCTTAACTAAATATATCCATAACTATTCTTTTCACTTTTTAAACACTTACAACTATGCCAGCTTCAAGTTTTGACGCGTACTTTACCTGGGACGGTGGTCCCTCGGGCGACGGAATTGCCGTGATTTCCTGCAACTATTCTTTGTCACAATCCATAGACGATAAAGGCCGTGTTTCTTCCAAAGTGTACGGCGGTACTGTATTTATCCAGGTCGATTCGTCGAGCGCATCCGACAGCCAGAGCCTGTGGGAATGGATGGTGGACCCGGACGGAAAGAAAGCTTCGGCCAAGATCACATTCAAAAATGTAGACGAGGAGCAAACCCAGAAAGAGCTGGAACTGACGGATGTATACTGCGTCCAGTACAGCGAAAGTTTCATCGAAACCGGCTCCATGCCGATGACGACGAGCCTGACATTGTCTTCGAGAGAGATCAAGTTGTTCGGTACACCGCATGTGAACCGGTGGTAAAAGGGCTTCGGCCGTCGGCTTTCGGCTGACGGCCGTTTTTAACGCATAGAAATTATGATTTTTTGTGATTTTCAGACATTGCTCAATAACCACCCCTATCACACGGTCGAATCGATGAATATGGGAGGCGGGATACAATCTTACATTGGTAATGATCAGGAAACCTGTACGATTGAATTAAGCTACGCGATGAATAAATCGGGTCTTTGGATACCTGATGATTTACCTTATTCGCCGCTGGTTTTTGGTGGACGCGTGCGCAGCATGAAAGACGCGAGCGGCGATAACTACATTTACAGCGTTGTGGATATGATCGTGTATCTGGACAAAACCTATCCGGTTTCACAAAATTACCGTGCGGCAAATCGTGCTGGTTTTGTGTCCCAGTTAGGTTCACGGGTGGGAATTATTGCATTGGGACACCGGCATATCTCTCTCTGGGACGGCAAGCAGTATGTCCATGAGAAGGAATTTTATGATATATGGAGCGGCGAGTATGGTGCAAGCGCTGCCAAAAGAGGCATTTTCTTTTGGGAGGTCAAATCATTTGCGAGCGTGCTGAATGACATTTATCATTTCGAATGAGCGATTCACAACCCTCTAATTTCAAAATAATTTATGGCAGATGCAGTGGTGCATGTGGGGCCGGGAATGCAGCTCGCGGCGGAATATTACCAGCGATGCAGTTTTGACGTAGCAGGTCCAGGCCGGATCACGACCGGGCAGATCATCAATTTCACAAACCTCGAACAGCTGCTGGATAACATAGCCAGCCGGACAGAGGTGATGCATCTGATCGTTTCGCACGGATCGACGACAAACGGGCTGATTATTCCTTTTGCGCAGAATACCAGTTTTAATGCTACGGGATTGATCATCAGTAACCTGGCGCAGCTGGCGAAAAGTTCTGTCCCGCTTTTAGCTCAAAATAAGCATTTGCCTGTGAGCGATACAACTGTGATCAATCTGGCTTCCATGATGGGGATCCAGCCAAATGTGGCGATACGGCTGGCCGAGAAATTCATAGCAGTTCAGGAGAAAAAGCCGATCATCTTTATCCGCGGCTGCAACATTGGTGGTAATCAGCCTATGTTGCTGGAATACAAAGCAGCGCTGGGCGCACAAATGATTTCGGCGCCGAAATGCCGAATGTTTTTCCTGAGAATCCAGCCGCATTTACCCACCCGAAGACAAACCATGGCGGGCCTCGGCACCGGAAGACCTACGACTGCAAATACGCGCCGCCGATTTTTCAAACAACCTGCGGGAGGTACATTCAGTAGCGCAATGATTATTGATGTACGGGATATCGACGGACATACCAAGGTTGATAACGAATCATTTCAAAGTGCCACCGACCCGAGCAACGCCTGGGCGAAGGAGTTCAATTTTGCCTGGAATGGTGGGCTGCCGAATCAATTTATCATGCCCGTAATGTGGGACAATGCTGAAACTAGCTACCACTGCCCGAATGATATCAGCTACCGCGAAAAACTGGTGTTTGTTTAAAATAATAACCTACTGAAAGTATGGCAACAACGTGTCACTACGCATCGAACATTATTATCGGTACCGGTACCGGGCCGGTGGGCTGGGGAAATTTTGATTTGAATGCTTACGAAACCGGCACGCAGGCCGCGCTGGATGAAATTGTGAAAGGCAGCATGACGGGTTACGGATTGATTATGTTGATCCGCGAGCTGAGCGGGGAAATCGTAATCACGCCTAATTTTAGTAAAGTCTGCAATGCTACTGCGGCGCTGCCTACCTGGAAATCGAAAAATCAGGTTGAGATCATTTACACGCCGAGCGTTTTTGGGAAGGTAAATTGTAATGGTGCGGGGTTTACCGCCGACGAATTTTTATTGCACGAGCTGGTGCATGCTTACAGATTCCTGAAAAATAAGAAATCAAATACTTTTGGTCTGACAATCGGAGATTTCCAATACACCAATTTTGAGGAATTTGCCTCGATTTTATACGTCAACATTTATATGTCGGCCAAGGGGAAATCAACATTAAGAAAGCATCATTTGGATGGTACCGCGATGCCAGCTAATATGGCAAACAACCGCGGATTTTTCCAAAATCAAAAAGAACACGCGAGGCGGGTACATGATCTGATTTGCGAGGATTATCATTATTGTCAAACCTATGTGCGGAAGGATTATGGTGTTTTTAACCCGATAGATTACTTCCTGAAAAATTCGGTAGAAGTGACGAATATGATCGACTGGCCCAAACCGATGGTACCCAGTCCTTAACCGCGAATCGCGACGATGGTTTCGTTATCGACCACATTGTTAGCCTGGAATGTGAGGTCCGGATCCATGTATTTGCGGCGCTTGTACCAGGGGGCTTTTTTGTAGAATAACCAGCCGAAAGGTGCGCCATCGGGATTTAAATATTGAATAGGACTGGCGGGGTTGCGGTCATTGTAATCATTTAAAAAAATAAAAAACAACTCGCCGAATAACATAGCATTGGGCGCTTTTGCCCGGAAGTTGGTGAATGCAGTTTCGTTGAATTGTTTGGTAAATTCAAACTGGATTACCAGCACACGGGACAAATCGAGCAGATCCATATCAGGCAAAGGCTGACCGACTGGGTAGTACCATTTTTTATATTCTTTAAGCGGGATCGCGAGGAAACTTTGATAGACTTTTGCTACAAAAACCGGAAACAGAAACCCGACCAGCGCCGAAGACATTCCGATGCCTTTCATAAGTTCCTGAATGAGCTTGTGGTACAGAAAAACAAGCAGCAATGCTGTGAGCAGGCTGATCAGCAGGGTAAAACCGATGGCTTTGAAAGAGGCATTTTCAAAGAGCGTCGGAAACCATTGAGATATGAGATAAACGTGCAGGATGCCCAGGATCAGGTAACTTACCATCGCCATCGGATACGCGTCGCGGTAGTCGGAAATCCAAAAACCGAGAGAGCCAATCAGTACGAGCACCGCAATCACAAATATGGCGTAGAGTAGCTGGTAACGTTGGGTGACGGTTTTAACGAAAGGTAATTTCATTGAGTTAAGGGGCCGTTTTTAATACAGACAAAAATAAGATACACTTTCATTAATGCAACCACATTTTATTAATCGCCAACATGGAAGACCAAAACTACGCACTGCCCCTCGCGCTTGACAGGCTGGTAGCAGGTCAGCCACACCCCAAATGTTCTGATAAAGAGGCGATTCACCAGCATTTGTATCTTTTAATGGTCACGCATTTCGACGAAAACCGCTTCGACAGCGGCTACGGCTGCGCGCTCTGGGAACAGGACTTCGCAGTACTTTCCCAAATCAAATGGAAAGACCTCATCCGCGAATCCCTCGAAGAAGCGATCGCCCGCTACGAGCCGAGATTGACGAACACCAAAATCCGCGTGGAAGTGGAGGAATTTGAAGTGCTGACGAAGACGAATAACTATGTGCGGAAGCGCATTGGTATTGAGGTTAAAGCGATGATTAAGCGTACAAATGAGGCTTTTGTGTTTTTTGAGAGGATTTTTATTTCACCGTTGTCGATTGAATAGGAAGGGGTTAGGTGTGGTCAGAGGTTGTCAGGTATGGTCAGGTGTTGTTTACGTAGTTCGAAATGGTTCGGGGGTGTTCGGAGTTGTTCGAAATGGTTAATAGTTGTCACATTGCTATCATGGTTGTCATGCTGAGCGGAGTCGAAGCACTTTACCGGTGAGCACAGTGCAAGAAAGCATCCTGCCTAGCCAGTAGCGTGCTTCGACTCCGCTCAGCATGACATAACAAATATGTCTTATATGAATCAATCTATTTATTCAAAAGAAACCATCTCCCGTCGCCTGCTCCGCCGCTCCGCGGAGCTCTGGGGATACGACGAATCCCAATTAGACCATTTCGATCCGCTGGTAAAGCTACTCATCGATGCCTGCTCCGTTGAATTTGAAAAAGTCGGCCAGGAAATCCAGGGGACTGAGCTGCGGTTGATGACGCGGTTGGCGGAGATACTTTCGCCGCAGGTTCAGAATAGTCCGAAGCCGGCGAGTGCGATTGCGCAGGCGCGGTCGGTGGAGTCTTTGACTTGGATTAATCCTGAGAATCAGCTGGTTTGTAAGCGGGCTAATGTGCGGAAGGGGGAGGCTGCGGAGACGTTTTTTTCGCCGGCGGGAAATTATCCGGTGGTGAATGCTTCGATCGTTCATTTTGCCACGCCGCGAGCTCTGTATAGCATGGAAAAAGGAGCGAAAACATTGGTGGCGTCTGGGCGGATGCAGCCTGGCGACCAGTATTTGTGGATTGCCCTGGATATGGAAGCCAGCATTACTTCCTGGCAGGGTTTCCGGTTTTATTTTGATTGGGTCAATGATCCGGGGATGTATGCTTTCCGTGAATTTATGCCGCTGACGGTTTGGGAGGTAAATCAGCAAACATTGCCGATCAGCATTGGGATGCAGGATGAAGAGGCAGCCGACGAGGTGCTGGTTTATGACGAAAGCTTTGTCCGTATTACGAGTACTGATTTTTGGGAAAAAGGAAAAATCAAAACCGAAGCTTATCCGGTTGAATTTGAAAGAACATTCGACAACCGCACGTTACAAACATTAAAAAAGCCTTTGGTTTGGCTTAAAGTCAAATTTCCTGATTCGTTTCCCGCGGCGGGTTTTGAAAATATTTCTGTGGCGATTAATGCTTTTCCGGTGCTGAACAAGCAGCTGCACAAGCTGACTTACCGCCTGCAATCGGGCTTGAACGGGATTGCGCTGCCTTCTTCGGATGCTTTTCTGGGAGTCAACTCGGTGATTAATCAGAAAAACCAGGTGTACTATGCTTCCGGATCTGACCAGGAAAATGAGGCCGGGAATGTGGACAGAACTTACACATTAAGGCAGCAGGGGATCGGGCGGTTTGACCAGCGGAATGCGAAGGCAGTTTTGTATCAGCTGATGGAATTGTTGCGGGATGAAGTCACGGCATTCAGTGCGATCGGGGAGGATTTTCTGGCTTCTTCTTTGCGGGAAATCGGACAGAATATGGCGCGGATCGAGCAGAAGTTGGGGGTAAAAAAGGCCAGTGAAACCACGGCGCAGCCATTTCTCGTGATTAAAGGTGAAAAAAATCCGGACGTACTTTTTGTTTCTTACTGGACCACATTGTCCGAATCTGCAAACGGCTTGCCCGCTGGAACAAAGCTCCAATCCTACGCCGCGACAGGCATCAGCAACTCAGATATGATCCTGCTCACCCGCTCGACGGGCGGCAAACCTAAGCCCGACGAAACCGAATATGTGCAGGAACTGCGCAAGAACATCATTACCCGGAACCGGCTTGTTACCCAGGAAGATATCCGCACATTCTGCCTCGCCGAGCTGGGCGACCGGCTGCGAAATGTGCAGGTGAAGCCAGCATTTTCGCAGGGAAATATGCCCGGACAAGGTTTTGTGCGCTGCCTGCAAATCACATTAACTCCTTCATTAAGAGTTGAAAATCAGGAGGAATGGGCGAGTTCGTGTCGGTTGCTTCAATTGAAAATCCAGAAATTATCGTCAGGTATGTATCCGGTGCAGGTTGTTACCGCCAATTAAAAAAACATGATAGCAGAGCAAATTTCCGATCTCAGGGCCGAATTTATCGCCAGCTCGTGGCTGGAAGACGGCGTGGCTGCGGGTGACATTCTTTTTCGCTCGCTAGGGGCATTTAAGCGGCGGAGCCATCTGGATGTGGAGGCGGTGAAGGAGCAGGAAATCGGGCATTTCAAGGGACAGGTGATTGAGTCCAACCGGAGCGGGATTTATGATTATCTGCCCGAGCAGCTTTTTCATTTACCGTCATCGACTTCGATCAATACATTGAAGAAAAAGGTTGATGAAATACGCTTGCAGCGTGAAAAAGAGCAGAAATCCCGCATGTTCTTTCTCCCGCTTGAACAGGAATTTTTTCTGAACCGGGTCACATTGACGCAGTTGGAGCAGCGCGCTTTTGAGCTCGATCCTGAATCTT
Organism: Dyadobacter luticola; assembly: GCF_005860805.1. GTDB lineage: Bacteria > Bacteroidota > Bacteroidia > Cytophagales > Spirosomataceae > Dyadobacter > Dyadobacter luticola. The sequence continues at coordinate 240,184 of NZ_VCEJ01000008.1, forward strand.
ATTTGCTGGAAGAGCTCCAAAGTTTCTGGCAGGTACCTGCGGGTATTTCAAAGGAAACCGTCGTGAAGCTGCTGCCGGTGCTGCCTTTTGTTTCAGAAAACCGGGGTGATATGGAAATGGCCGGTGAGGTGATGTCGGCGGTGCTGAATTTGCCGGTCAATGTTAAAAGTGAGTTTGGTAAAAAATATCTGCTGGAATCGGAGTCTTCACTCGCGGGCTCGCGGCTGGGAATGGATACGATGTTTGGCGGCGAAATGGACACTTACCAGGCTGATTTGAATGTGGAAATCGAGCTGCCGGACCAGGAAAGTTTGGAGAAATGTTTGCAGGATGCTGGTTTTGATACACTTGTCAATTGGCTTGCGGCCTGGTTTATTCCGGTGGAATGTGATTACAACATTGCCTTGAAGCTTGATCCGAATGCTTCTATCTTCCGGCTAGGGGATGAAAATCTAATTGCGCCACGGCTGGGTTATGCACTTTTATAGAACCACCGTTTTGCATCGTTTAATTTGACAGGTACCATATAATGTTTGAATTTTTACATCGTTTTGTTCAAAAAAATAGTTTGCGATTCTGATTTTTTAAAATCAAATTTGCGGTTCATTTTGGAAAATGATTTGTAAGTGAAGCGTATCAAGGTTATCAATCAGGCAATTAGCTTAATGCTCGCCATCATGCTTTTGATGGTAGCAGGGGCGCGTTCCTGGTCTGATCATTCCGGTTCGATCCAATCCTACACTTCCAAATCAAAAGAAATTGCCAAAGATCTGACCAAAAAAGGGGCTCCTCAGTCCTCAGATGCAGATCAGGCCAAAGTAAGTACCCTCTCGCTGGACGCAGTCATCACGCCAGCCATTTCATTTGATTTCTCGCATTACTTTTATTTTGCGCCTCAGCCCGTTTGGCAATTTGTTGTCAGCGAGTCGGTTATCCGGGTTGCCTTCGAAGAATCCGTATTTCTGGTATCGTATTTTCACCGCATCTTCGGAAGATTTATAGTCACCAACGCCCCCTGACCACCCGGTTTCAGGGTTTCCAAAGCTTTTTCACGAGCATTTATCCCTCTTTTTTTGCAACTACCTGCCGCGCTCTCTGGCGTGGGAAAACCGTTTTTTCAGCATTATCAGTTTCAATTTTTACAATTTAAAAAATGACCAACAAGAATGGAATAATAGGGTTGACGATCGTGATCGCCCTTATTAGCGTCTATTATCTTTCTTTCACCTTCGTTTCGCGCAGCTTTAAAAGTAAGGCAACTGCTTATGCCACAGATTCCAAGGGTGAAGTAAATGTTTCTAAAAAACAGCATTATATCGACTCCCTGTGGCGCGAGGATGTGTATCTGGGGCATACTTTGCAGGAGGTAACCGAGCGTGAGTTGAACCTGGGCCTTGACTTGCAAGGTGGTATGCACGTGGTACTTGAAGTAGCGCCTGCCGACATTTTGAAAGGTATGGCTGGCGGAAATTCACGCAGCGCAGCATTTCAAACTGCATTGAAAAAAGCAGGTGAAGACAAATCGGCCAGCAACAGTGGTTTTATCAACCGTTTTGCATCGGCGTATAAAGAAGCTGCGCCGAATTCGAGCCTGGCGGCACTTTTCGCTACCAGCGCCAACCGTGGCAAGATCAGCAGCAGCTCTTCGGATGCGGATGTGATCAAAATGCTGAATACGGAAGTCAACGGTTCTATCGACCGGGCATTCCAGATTACACAGGCACGTATCGATAAATTTGGGGTGACGAACCCTAACATTCAGCGTCTGCCGGGTCAAAACCGCATTTTGGTGGAGCTTCCAGGTGTAGATAACCCTGAGCGTGTACGTCGTCTTTTGTCTGGTGCCGCGAAACTGGAATTTGCAGAAGTCTATCTGACCAACGAATTGGGTGCCGGTCTGGAAGGTTTAGGTAAATATCTGACCCAACAAGCTGAGATCGAAAAAGCGACTAAAAAACCTGGGACAGCAGCAACAGTTGCTAAAACCGATACTTCTAAAAAATCGACAACAGGTGGTTTGGCTGAGCAGCTTGCTCAAAAAGCCGACGCAGATTCTACTCAATCTGATTCTTCGAAAGTAGCTGCGCAAACTGCGGCTTTGACAAGTCTTTTCGTCCCAATGCCGCAAGGTTTGGGTGTTTATTTGAAAGATACAGCCCGCGCTGGTGAAATCCTGCGCCGCCCCGAGGTACGTTCTATGTTCCCTGCTGACTTGGTTTTCATGTGGGATCGCAAAGGAACCGAAGCAGGTGGTAATCAGCTGATTTTGCCTCTTTATTTTATCAAAAAACAAAATGGTGAGGCTGCGATGGAAGGTGACGTGATTGTAGATGCTACACACGATTACGACGACCGCGGCCGTCCGGAAGTGACGATGCGTATGAACGGTGAAGGTGCCCGCAAATGGCGCTCGCTCACTGCCCGCAGCGTAGGCCGCCCGGTAGCGATCATTATTGATAACCTGGTTTACACTGCGCCGACTGTACAGGGCGAAATTCCAAACGGAAATTCAAGCATTACCGGAAGTTTTACGGTGGAAGAAACGAAAGATATGTCTAACGTTTTGAAAGCGGGTAAGTTACCAGCGCCAACGCACATTGTTGAGGAAGCCGTGGTAGGTTCAACATTGGGTTCTGAGGCGATCAGCGACGGGCTCTGGTCTTCGGCGATCGGTCTTTTGATCGTACTTGTTTTCATGGTGGCTTATTATAACAAAGCCGGCTGGATTGCTGATATCGCATTGTTGATCAACTTGTTCTTTCTTTTAGGAGTCATGGCGTCGCTTGGTGCCGTACTGACGCTTTCGGGTATTGCGGGTATCGTACTTTCGATCGGTATGGCCGTGGATGCGAACGTGTTGATTTACGAAAGTATCAAGGTGGAGATTGAGTCAGGAAAGCCTTTCGCTCAGGCGATCCGCGATGGTTTCAAGAATTCATTGTCTGCCATCATCGACTCAAACGTAACAACATTATTGACAGGTATTATCCTTTATACATTCGGTACAGGGTTGGTACTTGGTTTTGCTACAACATTGGTACTGGGTCTTCTAACCTCACTTTTCAGCGCGATTTTCATTACAAGATTGCTGCTTGAAAACCAGATCAAAAATGGTAAAGTGTTCAACTTTTACACCGGTTTAACCAAAAACTGGTTTAAGGACAATCATTTTGACTTTGTATCCCAGCGTCGCCGTTTTTACCTGATTTCCGGTGTGATCATCGCGATAGGTATCGGCTCGTTTATTTTCAAAGGTTTTGGTTTGGGTATCGATTTCAAAGGCGGACGCTCTTATGTGATCCGTTTCGCTGAGAATGTGGATGCAGATCAGCTTCGTACCAACATGGACCAGACATTGGGATCGGCTACGGAGGTGAAAACTTTCGGCGGACAAGATCAGGTAAAAGTGACTACTGCCTATCTGATCGACGAAACTACGCCGGATGCGGATCAAAAAGCGCAAGCGAAAGTTTTGGAAGCGGCTGGCAAAATTCCTAATAACAAAGCTACCGTTGTAAGCTCGAACAAAGTAGGCCCGACGATGGCAAAAGACACCTTGTGGTCAGCGGTTTACGCGGTTCTTCTGGCACTTGCGGCCAACTTTATCTATATCCTGATCCGGTTTAAAAGAGTTGCGTTCAGCTACGGTGCAGTGATGTCCCTGGCGCATGACGTGGTGATTATCCTAGCAATTTTCTCACTTTTCAACGGCTGGCTGCCATGGTCACTCGACATTGACCAGGCATTTATCGGCGCGATTCTGACCATGATCGGTTACTCGATGAACGATACCGTTGTAATTTATGACCGTATCCGTGATTACCTGGCTGATGATAAATCACGTGGTCAAAGTCTTTCCGTGGTTATCAACAACGCATTGAACAGTACATTGAGCCGTACCGCGGTAACCGGTATTTCGGTAATCCTGGTATTGATCGTGTTGATGATCTTTGGTGGTGCGGTAATCCGCGGGTTTACATTCTGTATGTTGCTTGGGGTAATCGTGGGTACCTATTCGTCTCTGTTTGTGGCAGCTCCGATCGTGGTAGACCTGTTGCAGCGCGAGAAAAAGAAAGAGCCGGCGCTGGCCGTAGTTGATCCTGCGGCACCTGTGGCGGGCAAAAAAGTAAAAGCATAATAGGAAGAAGAAAAAAGGGTGAGATTCGTGCTCTCCCTTTTTTTATTTTGTCCCTATACGCATTTGGCGAATTTTTCTCTTAGTTTTATAGGTCTTTCAAAATCCTTATAACACCAACTCAGTATTTATGGCAAGTCAATTATGGATTAAAAAACCTCTTGATAAATTAATGCAAGAGTCCTCTGGTGAGGGTAACCAGTTAAAACGCACCCTGGGGCCGGGCTCTCTGGTCGCGCTGGGAATTGGGGCGATCATCGGGGCCGGATTATTTTCCATAACAGGTGGGGCGGCTGCAAATCAGGCGGGCCCTGCTATTACCATTTCATTTATCGTAGCTGCCCTGGGCTGTGCCTTTGCGGGATTGTGCTACGCTGAGTTTGCTTCCATGATCCCGGTTGCGGGAAGTGCCTATACTTATTCCTACGCCACGATGGGCGAGTTCATCGCCTGGATTATCGGCTGGGACCTTGTATTGGAATACGCGGTAGGAGCTGCCACGGTAAGTATCAGTTGGAGCCGATATTTAGTCAAGTTTTGTGAAGGCTTCGACGTCCACCTCCCGGCAGCATTGACAGTCGGACCATTTGACGGCGGAATGATCAACCTGCCAGCGATCTTCATAGTGATCCTGATGAGCTTGCTTCTGATGAAAGGTACCGAAGAAAGTGCTACTGTGAATGCGGTAATCGTGGGTTTGAAAGTGATTGTGGTAGTTATTTTTATCGTTTTGGGCTGGAAGTACATCAATGAAAGCAATTATGTACCCTACATTCCTGAAAATACGGGCACGTTTGGTGAATATGGTTTCAGCGGTATAGTCCGAGCGGCGGCTATCGTATTCTTTGCCTACATCGGTTTTGATGCAGTAAGTACCGCGGCGCAGGAAGCTAAAAATCCCAAGAAAGACATGCCGATCGGTATCCTGGGTTCACTGGTGATTTGTACTGTGCTTTACATTCTTTTCGCGCACGTGATGACGGGCGTGACTCCTTACACTTCATTCAAAGGACAAGACGGAATTGCACCGGTAGCGGTGGCGATCGAAGCGATGGGTACCACGGATGCAGCCGGAGTTATCCACCCAGATTATCCCTGGTTGAACCGCGCGATCATCGTCGCGATCCTGGCGGGTTATTCTTCTGTAATTCTCGTGATGTTACTCGGCCAGAGCCGCGTGTTCTTCAGTATGAGTAAAGACGGCTTGCTGCCACGTGTATTCTCGAGCGTTCATCCAAAGTATCAGACGCCGGTGAAGAGCAACACCATGTTCCTGATTTTCGTGAGCCTTTTCGCAGCATTTGTACCAGCCCGCGTGGTCGGTGAAATGACGAGTATCGGAACATTGTTTGCGTTTATCCTGGTGTGTATCGGCGTAATGGTCATGCGAAAACAGAGGCCGGATGTTCCCCGCGCATTCAAAACCCCGCTGGTTCCGCTGGTACCGATCCTCGGTATTTTCGTTTGTTTTTTCATGATGGCATTTCTGCCGCTCGATACCTGGATTCGCTTGTTTGTCTGGATGATTATCGGGTTCGATGTGTATCTGTATTATGGTATCAAAAACAGCTTCTTGTCCGATAGACTGCCCGCTTCAATTGTGAATGGAAGTAAGACAGTTGGGCTTGTGGGTCTTGTACTGGCACTTGCATTGGCCATCATCGCCTACGCGCACCACGCAACAACCGATGGCGAAGACACCGGAATTTTCTATTTTTCCATGATTTTTGCAGTAGTGCATCTGGTAACATTCGGTTTGACCCAGACTAAGAAGGCTTAGGATTATATATTAAATAAAAACAGGTCATCCCGCTCTGGAATGACCTGTTTTTATTTTAAAGGAGTATAAACTCTTGGACCACTAGGCTTGCGGAATATTTCTGACATTACGCTCATTCAATTTCGAAAGCAATGTTACCGTCCGCAGCTGATTAGCAATATCAACACGCATCTCAGGGGTAACATTTTCCAGATCTTTGCAAAAAAGCAAAGCTTCGAGCAGCGAGTTCATGGAGCCAATAATCTCGGCGCAGCTATCGGTTTGAAAGAATTTCCTGACATCGCCCAACATTGCTAGTTCGGTTTGTGTCAAATCTGAGTGTGAATTGTTAGTGGATTTGTTTGCTGAATTCTCGAATGTGTTCATACATTTACGAAAGTTTGATTGTGAAAAGATAATTGAACTGGCCCGGGTGTTGAAGTTTGGAGACGATAGCATCCGGGTTTTTTCTTGAAATAATTAGTCGGAAAATTCGACCAATTTGGGTAAAAAATTTTATTTTGGTTTGAATGTTACGACGGTTTGCACGTTTACATCACCAAATTTTGATAGCACTTCTGTCATTCTTTTATCAGATATTCCTTGCTTGTAGGTGAAATCTTTCCAGGCACTTGTATACTTGCCTTTCTTGACATCTGGCGGTAAACTTGGGTATACACTCTTACACCACCAATCAAAAGCTTCGGACAGCGAGGCGAACTTCTTCATCTTTCAAAAATACGCAAAAAGTCGAAATTCTCGACTTTTTTAAACAAGAAAATAAGAATCTTCAAGGCTTTCGGGTGATGATAATGTGAATGTCAAAATGCCCATATTCAACCAAAATCTTCTTCATTCTGGATTCCGAAATGCTTTTCTTATGTATGTAGTCCCGCCAAGCATCTGTTAACTTTCCTTTCTTCAAATCAGGGGATAGACTTGGATATTCATTTTTGATCCACCAGTCAAATGCATCTATAATTGATGGAAATCGCTGCATAGAACTGCGTGCTTAAGGCTTTAATCTGACGATAGTTTCAATCTCGAAATGACCAAATTCAAGTAGTATTCGACGCATTCGTTTTTCTGAAATTCCTCTTTCGTATAGGTAATCCTGCATTGCCTGCACAGCTCTGCCTTTTTTCATATCTGGCGCCAAAGAAGGATAGATGTTCTTGACCCAAAATTCGAACGCCTCTTGGATAGTAGCGAATGTCTTCATGATAGTTTTAGTGATGTGTAGTTCAGTATAAAGTAAAAAATGTAACCTTGATCTCAGGCTCGATGGCCTGAAATCCAAAGGTTACATTTTACTATCTAAAATTAAAGGGCCTTGACGAACCTGACTCCTCTCGCATGCAATTCATCCCTGGTTATTTTTCCGTCGTAGAACAGATTAATAGATTCTTGATCTGCTCTTACTTTTTCAATAAAGCGTGTCAATCTATCACCCTTCTTTTCACCATCAGCAGCTTCTGCCACAGGTGCTTTTGCCATTTTGCTCATGAGTTTACCATAGTTTATTTGCATTCAATACGACATTCAAGCGTGGGCGGATAGCCTTTTGAGATCAGTTCATCCCTGATCTCAAATGCACTAAGCTTAATTTGTTCAAGTTTCGAGCAGGTATTCGGGACAAGCAGCATCATATCAAATTTTTCTCCACTCCAAATACTTGATCCGCTAATGCTGATTCTGGTAACTTTCTTTTTCAATAACCGGGAGCATTCATTGTACCATCGGGCAAATGTGATTTTCCTGTTTCGTTGCCTGCCATCCGATGTGTCATACATCACTAGCATCGATCTTTCAGGATACATTTCGATGACATGGCAAAGTATCTGGAAGACAGTTGCTTTGATTCTTGCGTCATACTTGTCCACAAAAAAACCTTTGGATTGGCTGGTTCGCTTTAATCCAAAGGTTACAATGTCATCTTTCACTAGCGGATAGTCTTCGAAATAGGCCGAAGCATTAGCAAAATAGCAGGAATAATGAGCGCCAGATTCAGTCTGAAAAAGGTATTCCTTGTCGCCGCCTCTATATTCGACGGTGTAATCATAGGCCCTAAATGAACCTGACTCCTCGTGCGTGTAATTCATCCCTGGTTATTTTTCCGTCGTAAAACAGATTAATAGTTTCTTGATCCGCTCTTACTTTTTCAATAAAGCGGGTCAATCGGTCTCCCTTCTTTTCACCATTAGCAGCTTCTGCCACAGGTGCTTTTGCCGTTTTGTTCATGGTTTTTTGGTTTCGATTTTTCTCTTTTTGAACGTAGTAATGAGCGACAAGTCTTTTCAGGGAGCTTATCAGCGCGAATAAAATTAGAAAGAAAAATTTATTAATAAAATTCAGCCTCTTTCTTTAACCCCGGGCTTAAGCCCGGGGTTAAAGAAAGTGAGTTTCAGACCTAGGACTGAGGCAAAGGTTGCGGGCAAACAGACTTTGACCCGCGGCAAAGGATGGTGCGGCTGTCAAACCCTAGCCAAAACCCTTTCCGAAACCGTCTGCCCGATCGACAGCGAAGAAGTAGCCGCCGGCGAAGGCGCATTGCAGACATTAATTGCCATTTTATTCTCAATGATCGAGAAATCATCCAGCAAACCGCCGTCGTAGTCGCAGGCCTGCGCGCGTACGCCGGAGCCGCCAGGGATGAGGTCTTCGCTTTCTATTTGCGGGATCAGGCCTTGCAGGGCTTTGGTGAATGCGGCTTTGGAAAAAGAGCGGTAGTATTCGCCCATGCCCGTTTTCCAATATTTGGCCGCCACTTTGCGGAAGCCTGGCCAGGCCAGCGATTCGAATAACTCAGGAAAATTAATATCCAGCTTGTTGTAACCCTCGCGCCGGAAGGCAAAGACAGCATTTGGGCCAGCCTCAATCCCGCCTTCAATCATACGTGTAAAATGCACGCCGAGGAAAGGGAAGTTAGGATCAGGAACAGGGTAAATCAGGTTTTTGACAAAGAAATGTTTCTCCGGCCGGATTTTGTAATATTCACCGCGGAAAGGAATGATGCGAACTTTGATATTCTCGGGTTGAGTTAGTTGAGCAACTTTGTCGGAATAAAGACCGGCGCAATTTACAACCAGTTTTGTTTCAAAAACTTTGCCCGTCGCTGTGACTACTTCGGAATGTGTGTTGCGGTTTTTAATGTCCGTTACTTTTTGGCCAAACTGAATCTCGCCATCCAGCCTGCGCAAACATTCCGCATATTTTTCACAAACGACTTTATAATCAATAATGCCGGTATAAGGCACCCAAATCCCCTCCAAACCATTTACATAGGGCTCAATTTCCTTGATTTCCCCCTGCGAAATCATCCGGTTTTTGATCAAACCATTCTGGTTTCCCCGTTCAAAAAGATTGCGCAATAACGGTCGCTGCTCCTCGGTGGTTGCCACAACGATCTTCCCGCACAGATCATAGTGCACATTTTCCCGATCACAAAAATCAATTAGCATCTGGTATCCTCGGATGCAGTTGGTGGCTTTGAGGCTGCCCGGTTTGTAGTAAAGCCCCGAATGTATCACGCCGCTATTATGGCCGGTTTGGTGCTTCGCCACCTCGTTTTCCTTTTCGAGGAGCAGCAATTTAAGCGAAGGTTTCTGTTCCTTAATGCGGAGCGCCGTGGCGAGGCCCACAATGCCGCCGCCGATGATGGTAATGTCGTACATCTTATCCTTTATCTTTAGTGTAAAGAAAATGGATAGCCTCCTATATGTGGCAAGAAAAGTAAAAAGTAACGCTACTTTTGTTAAATCCTCAACACGTTCCTGCGATACAAATCGGCGTGCTGAGAAGCTACATTCAAGTAATACCGAGATAACAAGATGGTTTTACACAACGGGCGATCTTGCATACGCATCAAAGAATAATCCAAAGCGCCCGCCAAATCGCGGATCGTTTACTGACTTTTGACGGTTGCCTGCTGAGGTAGTTTGAAGCTAAGTTTGCGAAGTAACAAATCTGAAATCAGTATGGACGGATGCGCTGGCGGAAATAATGCGATTTCAACCGAATCCGGAGATGAATAAAACAATCTTCAACATTAAAGTTATCAACTGGGCGCTGATATTAACTGCCTTGGTGTACATTTTGCTTGGGGCTTATTATCCCAGAATGATGTTTAATCATGGCGGGATCTACATAGTCCTCGGTATTTTCTGGACGTTTCTGTTTTTGAAAATTAACTTTCTTTCGAAAGAGGAAAGGGTTGAAAGTTTTTTCAAGAAAAAAAAGCAGCTTCCGCTATTGTTGTATATGCTAATGATTGGGCTGCTCCTACACAGATATCTGGAAACCGTTTACTGGGCTCCTAAACGACAAAAAGCATTTGAGGAAATTCAGCGGAAGTATGAGGAGCGCAGTGGGAGGTCTGAGCAAAATAGATAGGTTACTCAGGAAACGAAACCTTCCCCATACTCACATCCGGCACGCCGTCCTTTTGACCAAAATGCGACTGTGTGCCGGCAACTGCCTCGTTAGCCAAAACAGCGAAGAGAACTGCCTCTTTCGCATCGCCTGAAACGCCCAACTCATCGATCAGTTTTACTTCCGATGGTAGGTTTTCGCGGATTGCGTTCATGAGGGCAATGTTATGTGCACCGCCGCCGCTGGCGTAGATCGTGTACTTTTCATCGGGAGAGGTGACGCTGGCGATGGCTTCGGAAATGGTGTCGGCGCTGAGGCGGGTTAAGGTGGCTATGATGTCCTGGCGGGTGAGGGATGTTAGTTTTGATTTTTGGATGGCGGCTTCTACGTATTCGAAATTGAAGACTTCCGGGCCCGTGGTTTTCGGGAAGGGGAGTTTGAAAAAGGGCAGGGATTTTAATTCTTCCAGTAATATCACATTGACTTTTCCGCTTGCGGCAATTTCACCGTTTTCGTCGAAAGGTTTGTGGAAAAAGCGGCGGGTATAGGCGTCCAGTAACGTATTTCCGGGGCCGGTATCGGTTGTGAAAACTGTGTTGGAATCTAATGTTGCAGGCAGGTAAGTGAAGTTGGCGATGCCTCCCATGTTTAATAGAATGCGGTTTTCCCCTTTTTTTGAAAAAAGGAAATAATCACCATAAACTGCCAGCGGGGCACCTTCTCCGCCTGCGGCAATGTGTTTTTGCCGGAAATCGCTGAGTGTGATGATGTTGGTTTTTACTGCAGTATGATCGCCGTCGCCGATTTGCAATGTTGCGTTTGGAAAACCTGAAAGCTTGTGTTGCTTTTTTGGAGCGTGAAAAACGGTTTGGCCATGGCTCGCGATCAGGTCGATATCATTTGTGGGGATGTCCCATTCTCCTAGACAATCCAGTATCATCTTTCCGTGCGTGGTTCCAATGTATGGATTAAGCAGACAGAGCTGCTGAAAGTCGATCTCGCGTTTTGCGAAAATTTTCCTGATCTCATCCCGAAAATCATCCTGATAAGGTACGGTAGCAAATTTTTCCAATTTTAAAACCGTATCTGTGCCGCTGCCTTCGATCCGGCAAAGCGCAACGTCCAGCCCGTCCAGCGAGGTGCCCGACATTAAGCCGATGATCCTCCGGGATTTGGCCTGGGCGATTTCGTAAAGCTTTTCAATGGATTTTTTCATAAAACAAGATCGTAAAAAAAGAAGTCAAGTTTATAAAAACCTGACTTCCCGGCAATGTGAAATGTATCTCAAACCTCTTAGCTTTTTGGCGTAGGTGTCGGCGCTGCCGCCGGTTCCTGCTTATTCTGTTTCCGCTGATTGTTTTGATTCCTGTGGTTTCCCTGACTTCCCGAATTGTTCTGGTTCCCCGGATTGTTCTGGTTTTTAGGATTACCTTGGTTTTTCTGACTTCCCTGATTATTCGGATTGCCCTGTTTATTCGGGTTACCCTGATTCGGATTTCCCTGGTTATTCGGCTTGCCTGGATTCGGGTTACCTTGATTCGGATTACCTTGGTTATTGGGCGTGCCCTGAATCTCAGCGGCTCCCACATTCTCCTGGTTATCCGGGCTATTCTGACCGCTTGGATTATTCTTGTTCTTGCCCGATTTATTCTTCTTTTTCTTCTTTTTCTTCTGCTCGTCGCTATACTTTTTATCGAGATTTTCCAGATCACTATTCAATTTTCCAGGCACTCGATCCAGACTTTTCTCAGGTTCCGGCGTCAGGATTTCCAGCGATTCCGGAATAACACCTTGTTTGTTCAACTCAATGATCTCCAATACTTTCTGGATTGCCACAGGGTACCAGTTGGTATCTTTATCAAAGCCAAACCACATGATTTTCTTGAAGATATCGGTCTTCTGCAAGGTAGCGACTCCCTTTTTTGTCCTCAAAGGCGCTTCCACTGTCGGAATGTCGCGCAGGGCATCAATGTATGTTTCCAGCTCGTAATTGAGGCAGCATTTCAGCCTGCCGCATTGTCCCGAGAGTTTGGCAGGATTTAGGGAAAGGTTTTGATACCGTGCCGCAGAAGTTGAAATATTCTTGAAATCAGTTAACCAGGTAGAGCAGCACAATTCCCTGCCGCAAGATCCCAAACCACCGAGCCGGCTCGCTTCCTGGCGCAGACTGATCTGCCGCATTTCGATCCTGACTTTGAATTCCGAAGCTAGCGATTTGATCAGCTCGCGGAAATCGACCCTTTCTTCGGAAGAATAATAGAATGTTGTTTTAGTGTTATCCGATTGAAATTCCACATCAGACAGCTTCATATTCAGCTTCATTTCGCGGATAATTTCTCGCGTCCGGTACAATGTGGGCATTTCTCGGGCGATGGCCTGCGTGTGTTTGTCGAGGTCCTTTTCGGAAGCTACCCGGTACACCACGTGCATATCATCGCTGATCACCACATTTTTGCGCTTCATTTGCAGCCTGACGAGCTCGCCTTGCAAAGAAACCGTTCCTATATGCTGGCCAGAGGCCATTTCACAAACCACATAGTCGCCTGTGACAAATTCCAGTTGATTAATGTTGCGGAAATATTCCTTTCTTCCTCCTTTAAACTTCACTTCAACAACATCAAAACGCTGACCGGCAGGCACATCCATGTGACTCAGCCAGTCGAATACATTCATTTTGTTGCATCCGCCAGTCCCGCAACTTCCACTACTTCCACATCCTGATACGGCTGAACCGTTGGTTCCGCAGCCGCCGGATGTACATGATCCACATCCCATAATTATCGTCCCTTCATCAATCGTTATAACGAATTAAATCCACACCGATATCGTGACGAAAATATTTACCCTCAAACTGAACAACCTGCGCAGCACGCTGCGATTTATGGACAGCATTTTCAAGGGAATTGGCCAGGCCGGTAAGTACCATCACCCGTCCTCCGTTCGTCACTACCTCGGTATTTCCATTAAAAGTAGTGCCAGCATGAAATACGTGCACATCCTCTGTTTTATCACTGCCCGAAATTACCTTTCCTTTTTCATAATCCCCCGGATAACCGCCAGAAACCACCACCGTAGTGACCGCCACCTGCGGAGATACCTGCATTTCAAAATCGTGCAGCGTACCTTTTGCCGTAGAAGCCATCAGCATCGCAAAGTCCGACTGAATGCGCGGAATGACCACTTCCGTCTCCGGATCACCCATACGCACATTGTATTCGATCACGTAAGGTTCGCCTTTTATGTTCATAAGGCCGATAAAAATAAAACCTACGTACTTAATGCCTTCATTTTTTAATCCGGCAAGTGTCGGCTTGACCACTTTTTCATCAACTTTCCTTAGAAAATTGGCATCAGCAAAAACCACAGGCGATACTGCGCCCATACCGCCGGTGTTCAGGCCGGTATCATTTTCACCGATGCGTTTGTAATCTTTTGCTTCGGGTAAAATTTTATAATGTTCGCCATCCGTCAATACAAAAACAGACAGTTCAACACCCTTCAAAAACTGCTCTACAACTACTTTATGCCCGGCAGTGCCAAATTTTCCATCAATCAGCATTTCCCTGAATGCTGTTTCGGCCTCCGCATGTTTTTCGGCGATGATCACCCCTTTTCCGGCAGCAAGTCCGTCGGCTTTCAGTACGATCGGAAGCGTATGTGCTTCCAGGTATTCCAGGCCGATCGCCAATGTTTCGGGCGTAAATGTGCGCGAAGAAGCAGTTGGAATGCCATATTTCTGCATAAACTGCTTGGAGAAATCCTTGCTTCCTTCCAGCTGGGCACCTGCTTTATTTGGCCCGATCACTTTTACCTTTGCAAGATCACTTCTTGATTCAATAAAATCCACGACACCATTTACCAGCGGCTCTTCCGGTCCTACGATCACCAGCTCAATGTTGTTCTGGGTGATGGCGTTGGCAACAGAATCAAAATCATTATAAGAAATAGAGAGGTTGGTCGCGATAGCAGCAGTACCCGCATTTCCGGGCGCTACAAACAACTGATCGCAAAGAGGGCTTTGGGCAAGTTTCCAGGCAAAGGCATGCTCTCTTCCGCCTGATCCCAATATTAGTATATTCATAAATAGGTTAAAAAAATCCGCTTTGCAGGCGGACAAGTAGGTCTCTTAGGGTTTATTAGTTTGCAAGTTCGGATAAAAACTTGATGCGCATCAGCCGCAGCTCTTCTTCGCTGATCTCATCATTTGCAAATTCGTCCAAAGCTACGGCAATGTTATCGGTTTCGGCAGACATGAAATAATCGTAAATGTCCTGCTGCCGCTCGCGGTCGATCACCTGGTTAATGTAATAATCCAGGTTGAGTTTGGTACCCGAGTAACATATATGCTCCACCTCCTCGATCACATCCGCCAGGTCCAGCGCCTTCACCTCCGCAATTTCATCCAGGCTCACTTTGCGGTCTACCTGCTGGATGATAAAGATCTTGATTTTGGACTTATTAACCGTGGATTTGATCACCACATCCTTGGCCGTTTCAATCTCATTTTCCTCCACATACCGTGTGATGGTATCGATAAACTGGCGTCCAAATTTTTGCACCTTCCCCATCCCGACGCCATTGATCTGCGCCATTTCCTGCTGGGTGGTAGGGTAAGTTGTGGCCATTTCTTCCAGGGAAGGATCCTGGAAAATAACGTAAGGAGGCAGATTCTTTTCTTTCGCTACCTTCTTCCGCAAGGCTTTCAGCATCCCGAGCAGCGCCTCGTCATAAGCATGGGCACTGCCGCCGCCTGCTGCGGCATCCTTATCGTCGTCCTCCGGTTTTACTTCCTCCTCTTCAAAGTTATGGTCTTTGTGCAATGTAACCTGGTAAGGATCATTTAGATAGCGCGCGCCTTTTTCTCCAAGCCGGATCACGCCATAATTTTCAATGTCCTTTTCAAGATAATTCAATATCACAAGCTGGCGTATCGTCGAAACCCAGTAATCACGGGATTCATTCAGCTCGAGGCCTTTACCGTACACATCGAGTTGGTCGTGCTCGTAGCTTTTAACGTATTGATTTTCAGTAGCCGTCAGCAGATCGGCAATGTGGTCAGCGTCAAATCGCTCGTCGGTTTGCGCTACTGCTCTCAGTACCAGGATCACATCTTCCTGCACTTTTGATTTTTCAGTGGGCTTAATGCAGTTGTCGCAGAAGCCGCAATCTTTTTCAAGATATTCACCAAAGTAACTCAGCAGCTGACGTCTCCGGCACACGCCCAATGTCGAATACGCCACCATTTCATTCAATAAATGGCGCGCATTATCCCGCTCCGTGACGGTTTTATCCTTGTTAAATTTTTCCAGCTTCTGAATGTCCTCGTAGCTGTAAAACATCAGGCAGTTACCTTCGAGGCCATCCCGACCGGCGCGGCCAGTTTCCTGATAATATCCTTCCAGCGACTTGGGAACATCGTAATGTATCACAAAACGCACATCCGGCTTGTCGATGCCCATTCCGAATGCGATGGTCGCCACAATCACGTCACATTCCTCATTCAGGAATGCATCCTGGTTGGCCATGCGGGTGTTACTATCCAGTCCGGCGTGGTACGGTAATGCACGAACGTCGTTGACATTCAGCAGCTCCGCCACCTCTTCCACCGTCTTGCGGCTGAGGCAATACACAATGCCCGATTTTCCTTTGTTATTGCGGATATACCGGATCAGCTGCTTTTTTACATCCTTCTTGGGACGTATTTCGTAGTAAAGATTTTTCCGGTTAAAAGACGATTTAAATGTTTCTGCCTCCTCCATTTGCAGATTTTTGCGGATATCCTGCTGCACTTTCGGGGTAGCCGTGGCAGTGAGCGCAATGATCGGAAGCTGGCCGATATTCTCGATAATACCATAAATCCGGCGGTATTCCGGCCTGAAATCGTGGCCCCACTCAGAAATACAGTGGGCTTCGTCTATCGCTACAAATGATATTCTTACTCTTTTGAGAAAATCGAGGTTATCTTCCTTCGTCAGGGATTCGGGGGCAATGTAAAGCAGTTTCAGGGTGCCGTCGAGCGCATCGGTTTTAACGCGGGTCATCTCGGCTTTGGTCAATGTTGAGTTAAGAAACTGGGCGTTAATTCCAAAGGCGGTCAGCTGGTCGACCTGGTTTTTCATTAAGGCAATCAGGGGAGAGATAACAATGGTCAGTCCGTCGCTGACGAGTGCAGGCAATTGATAACACAGTGACTTACCTGCCCCGGTGGGCATAATTACAAATGTATTTTTACCAAGGAGAATGTTTTGAATAATGACTTCCTGTTCCCCGCGAAATTGACTGTATCCAAATATTTCTTTTAGTTTCTCTTTTAAGGTGTCTAAGACAACTTGATCAACCTGCTTTACCATACTCTGTTAACAAAATGGTTATCCCCAAACTTCTTTATCTTTGCTTTTTTTGAAATGAATTTTGACGATTCTATCCCCTTAAACTGTGTTTCAGATTTGAAATTAATAAAAAATATTCAGTCAATAGCAAAAGAAGTAATACGGCAGGAGGCAGAAGCTTTGCATAAAATTATTGAACTGATAGATGATGAATTTGAAAACTGCGTATATGCTATTTTGAACTCCGGAGGGCGTGTTGTGATTTCCGGAGTGGGTAAAAGTGCGATCGTCGGACAGAAAATCGTAGCCACCCTCAACTCTACCGGAACACCCGCACTTTTCATGCACGCCGCCGATGCGATACATGGCGATCTGGGTATGATCCAAGACAATGATATCGTGTTAGTAATTTCCAAAAGCGGGGATACTGCGGAAATTAAAATGCTGGTACCGCTGCTCAAAAGGATCAATGTTACCATGATCGCAATGGTCAGTAACAGAGACTCTTACCTTGCTAGAAATAGTCAGTTTGTGCTGCATGCACAGGTTTCGAAAGAAGCCGACCCGCTTAATCTCGCACCTACGACAAGCACTTCCGTCACGATGGCGCTCGGCGATGCGCTGGCGATTTGTTTACTGGAAGCCAGAGGGTTTACCCATGATGATTTTGCCAAATTTCACCCTGGCGGTTCGCTGGGTAAAAGGCTTTATCTGAAAGTCTGCGACATTTACCCGCACAACGAACTTCCGATGGTGCCGGCAAGCGCAACATTACAGGAAGTGATCCTGGAAATGACTTCCAAAAGATTAGGGGCAACCGCCGTAAAAATGGCTGACGATCAAATGATTGGCATCATTACCGACGGAGATTTGCGCCGCATGCTAAAAGAACATCAGGGGACCAGGATCCTGACATTAACGGCAGCAGATATCATGACAAAATCCCCCATTTCCGTCTCGCCGGACGAATATGCCGTGAAGGCGCTGGAAATCATGCAGGCAAAAAGTATTACCCAGCTTGTGGTCGTGGAGGAAGGAAAAGTCCTGGGTTTCGTGCATTTGCACGATTTACTGCGAGAAGGTTTGGTCTAGCGCAGGCTACCGGAAACGCTTCGATTGCTGCACTTCGCGCTCGTCTTTCCTGATGAAACGGTTGGCAAAAACATTGGCCAGCATTGCACCCACCAGACCGTAAAAACCGATATCATATTTGCCTGGAAGTTCAGGATCAAACAATTTCGCGGTTTTATAAAAAGTGAAATAAATGACCAAACCCATGATAACGGTCATCAATATAGAATTCACCGCACACAGCGCAGATTGCAACACACGGTTGCGAAATTGAAAGATCGTATAAGCCGCCACGCCCGCCACCAGCACCGCCAGAATGATCAGATAATAAACCGGCTGAATATTTGACTGGGTTTCGCTTACCTGATGCGTCAGTTTTAATGCAGTCAATTCTGCATGCTGTACGCCCGCCAGCGCAACTTTATTCCAGATCGGGAAGGCAATAAAAAGCCCCATACCGACGATTGTGATGGCTAAAAAAATGGATTGGATTCGTTGTAACATGTGTTAATCTATGCTTGAATGTTTTTATTGGTCAAATTTAAGAAGGCCGCGCTAGCAGAAAAAGGGAATCAGGTAATCACTTCGCCATACAAATCAAATTCCTCCGCGGCTGTAATTTTCACTTGCGCAAAATCTCCAAGCCTCACATACTGACTTGCCGGTACAAGTACCTCATTATCAACTTCGGGTGAATCAAATTCCGTACGGCCGATAAAATGTCCGCCTTCTTTCCGGTCAAAAAGCACTTTGTAAGTATTGCCGATTTTCTGCTGGTTCAATTCGTACGAAATGCCTTGCTGCAATTCCATGATAGCATCGGCGCGCTCCTGCTTGATTTCTGCCGGAATGTCATCGGGCATGGTGTAAGAATGTGTGTTATCCTCATGCGAGTACTGAAATGCGCCCAATCTGTCGAACCGCATCTTTTCAACAAACTCATAAGTTTCATCAAATAACGATTCAGTCTCGCCCGGGTGCCCTACGATCAATGTGGTTCTTAATGTAATTCCAGGCACTTTCTCACGGATCGACCAGATGAGCGACTCCGTTTTTTCGCGGGTAATTCCCCGCCTCATCGATTTCAGCATTTCCGTCGAGCCTGATTGCAGGGGCATATCCAGGTACTTGGCAATGTTGCTCCGCTCGTTCATTACGTCCAGCACATCCATCGGAAATCCGGCCGGATAAGCATATTGCAGCCTGATCCACTCAATACCTTCCACATCGGAAAGTTGGGCGAGCAGGTCGGAAAGGTTTCTTTTTTTATAAATATCAAGACCATAATAAGTCAGGTCCTGCGCGATGAGTATCAGCTCTTTAGTACCTCGTTTGGCGAGCGATTTTGCCTCTTTCACAAGCTCGTCGATCGGTCTGGAAACGTGGCCGCCGCGCATGATCGGGATAGCGCAAAAACTGCACGGACGGTCACAGCCTTCGGCAATTTTCAGGTATGCGTAATGTGCGGGAGTTGTGAGCAGGCGCTCACCTACGAGTTCGTGCTTATAATCTGCTTTGAGTGTTTTGAGCAGCCGAGGAAGTTCGTTTGTTCCAAACCAGGCGTCAACAGTTGGGATTTCTACCGAGAGTTCGTCCTTGTAACGATGTGACAAACAGCCAGTAACATACACTTTGTCCACGATTCCGGCCGCCTTTGCATCGGCGTATCGCAGGATGGTATTGATCGATTCCTCTTTTGCATTATCGATAAATCCGCAGGTATTGATCACAACAATCTGCGAATCATCTTTCTTGGATTCATGCGCTACCGCAAATCCGTTTCCTTTGAGCTGTGTGTAAAGTACCTCCGAATCCACCAGGTTCTTGGAACAACCCAGGGTAACTATATTGACTTTATTCTTGATTATTCCTTTGGTTTTCATTGGAGAGTAGCTGCGAGCGACTGGCTTTCAGCTATATGTGTTAAATGAAAAATAATGCAATTCCTGTATCAGCGAATCAATTGACTGTGAACCGCTAAACGGGCCGCAAAGTTCGGGAAAATCTAATTGTTAGCCAATCTTTTTAAACAGAGAATCCACAAACTCGCCACGGTCGAAAACCTGCAAGTCGTCCATTTTTTCGCCTACGCCGATGTATTTGACGGGGATTTTAAATTCGTCGGAAATGCCGATTACGACGCCTCCTTTGGCGGTGCCGTCGAGTTTGGTGATGGCGAGAGCCGTGATATCGGTTACTTTGGTGAATTCTCTGGCCTGGATTACAGCATTTTGTCCTGTGCTTCCGTCTAAAACGAGCAAAACCTCATGCGGCGAATCGGGGATGATCTTTTGCATCACGCGCTTGATCTTCGATAACTCATTCATGAGGTTGACCTTGGTATGCAAGCGGCCGGCGGTATCAATAATGATCACGTCCGCGCCGATTTCTATGCCTTTTTTCAAAGCATCATAAGCCACTGCCGAAGGATCGGTGTTCATGCCGTGGTCGATCACCGGAACATTCACGCGTTTTCCCCATAATTTCAGCTGGTCCACAGCCGCTGCGCGGAAGGTATCTGCAGCACCCAGCACCACCTTATGGCCCCGCTGATTGAACTGATGCGCCAGTTTACCAATCGTCGTCGTTTTTCCAACACCATTTACGCCCACCACCATAATTACGTAGGGTTTGGGTAAATGTTCGGTTTCGAAACTATCCTTAATGTCAACGGATTTATTTTCAGTAAGTAATGCGGCGATTTCGTCCCGAAGAATGTTGTCGAGCTCCGCAGTGGTGGCATATTTATCACGGGCTACGCGTTCTTCAATCCGACGGATTACCTTCACGGTAGTCTCGACACCCACATCGGAGCTGACGAGAATATCTTCCAGCTCATCGAGCACCTCTTCATCGATAGTCGTTTTGCCGACGATCGCCCGGGAAAGTTTGCCGAAGAAGCTGTCTTTGGTTTTTTCGAGACCTTTATCTAATGTTTCCTTTTTTTCCTTTGAAAAAAAATCAAATAAACCCATAGTGCTAATGTTAGAGGCTCAAAAATAAAACAAAAAAGTCCCAAAAAGGGACTTTTCATTTTCAATATCACGCTTCGCCTTCGCTTAGTATAATAATATCATTTTTAATTGTGCTACGGACCAACATTGTCAGTCTGAGCGCAGTCGAAGACTAGTTTTTCAAAGCGCCTTGAACACCGTCAAGGGGTACGATCTCTTCTTTGAAGGTATAAGCTCCGGTTTTAGGAGATTTTACGGCTTTAATTACTTTCGCAAATGCTTTGCCGCCTTCTTTTTTCAGGGTAGCAACTACTTTCTTTGCCATGTCGGTATATATTAAAGTTTAAAAAAACTTATTTAATTTCTTTGTGAACGGTATAACGTCTCAGGAAAGAATTGAATTTTTTCAACTCCATACGGCCTGGCGTATTTTTCCGATTTTTTGTCGTCACATAACGTGACATACCTGGAACACCGCTTTGTTTTTGTTCTGTGCACTCCAGTATGACCTGTACTCTATTGCCTTTCTTAGCCATTTCTTTTATTCGTTTTACAAATAGGAGTGCAAAAGTAACAACATGAAATGTAAATCACAATATTATCATTTAAATAAAACCTAAAATTTGTAAAGTTTCCCTCCTGATCGCGTCTGTTAATGTGTTGTATAGCAAAAGAGTATCTTTTCAACATTGGCCAAAGGCCCGTAATTTATGCTGGGTATATGAAGGAAATCTAAGTCAAACTTAGTTTCTTCGTGTGATGATTTAATCTCAACCTTAATCTGGCGGAATTCTTAAAAATTGAAAACAATGACACTTAAACTCAGTACTTCCCGGGCATTTATCGCCCTCGCGGTTGCTTTCTGCATCGGCTGTTCGTCCAAGGAGGATCGCGACAAGTACAATACTTTCTACGGATCGGAAAGTAAGGCCAGGGAAGAATCGGCGCTTGTAAAGCTTCAAAACGACAGAAAAAATCAACCTGAGCTGCCAGCAGCTGCACCTGCTGCCGCACCCGCAGCATCACCTGCCGATTCATCGCGCGGAAAATCTGCTGATACTACCAAAGCTGCCGGTGCTGAAACTGCCACCGCAGCCCCGGCTGCCGCAGCTCCGGCTGCCGCACCAAAACGCAAGCCTGTTCCTGCTGATGTTTTGGCATTGCTGAACAAGCACGCATGTTTTGCATGTCACCAGGCTTATGATAAAGTGATCGGGCCGGCTTACTCGGAAGTGGCCAAGAAGAAATATACGCCGGATCAAATCGTAGAATTGGTACACAGCCCAAAACCGGAACATTGGCCTGGTTACCCTCCGATGGCACCACTGGCGCACGTTCCGAAAGCGGATATCGTTGTGATTGCCAACTGGATCAACGGTTTATAAGTCAACATTCCATACCGCATAAAATACGGGCCGTCCACAACTTGGACGGCCCGTATTTGTATCTTTGCGAAAGCATTAACACAATATTATGATTCAAAACGCCCTCCGACCTTCTGACATCAGCGATGAAATTTTGGCTGGTTATGAAACGGTTATTGGCCTGGAAGTACATTGCCAGCTGCAAACCGAGTCGAAGCTATTTGCCAGGGATTACAATCTTTTTGGCGCGGAACCGAATACCAACATTGGCCCGCTCACACTCGCCTTACCGGGAACATTACCCAAAGTCAATAAAAAAGCCATCGAGTACGCGGTCCGCCTGGGCCTAGCCTGCGGCTGCTCGATCAGCAAAAAAACCATTTTTGACCGTAAAAATTATTTTTATCCCGATCTGCCAAAAGGTTACCAGATTTCACAGGATAAAAAGCCGATCTGTGAAAATGGCGGTGTGACGATTTCGATAAAAGGTGCACATAACCAGTTAGTTGAGAAGACAATCCGCTTTCACCACATTCATTTAGAAGAAGACGCGGGGAAATCGGTGCATGACGGAAGCTATACTGAAACATTGCTGGATTATAACCGTGCGGGCACGCCGCTGGTGGAAATGGTATCCGAGCCTGATCTGAGATCGGCGGAGGAAACCGGGGCATTTGTGACGGAAATCCGGAGATTGGTGCGATACCTGCAAATCAGCGATGGAAATATGGAAGAAGGCTCGCTGCGCTGCGATGTGAATGTTTCTGTGCGTAAAAATGGCGCGCCGGCATATGGTACCAAGGTGGAAATCAAGAACATGAACTCGATCCGCAACATGATGCGGGCGATCAGCTTTGAGGAAAGACGTCAGATAGCATTGCTGGAAAATGGGGAGCAAGTGTTGCAGGAAACGAGAATGTTCGACGTCGAAAGCGGCCAGACTTACGGCATGCGGGTGAAAGAAACCATGAATGATTATCGCTATTTTCCTGATCCCGACCTGGGTCCGGTGGTGATTTCGGAAGAATGGCTTTCGGAAATCCAGCAAAGCATGCCAGCATTGCCGCATGAGCTGCGTGAAAAATTCGTGAGCCAATATGGCATCCCGGCTTACGACGCCGTGGTTTTAACTGATACAAGAGAACTGGCTATCTATTTTGAAGCAGTTTGCGCCAATACAAATGCCTACAAATCAGCTTCGAACTGGCTGATGGGGCCGGTTAAGTCTTTTTTAAATGAGCACGAAGGCAACATTGAACGTTTCCCGATCGGCGCAGCAAACCTGGCAGCATTGATCGAGCTGGGCGAATCGGGCGTTGTGAGCCATTCTGTGGCTACGCAAAAGATTTTCCCGGTGATGTTGACCGAGCCTGCACGTTCTCCCAAAGACATTGCGGAGGCAAATAACTGGTTGCAAAACAGCAATACAAACGAGCTGGAATCGTTGGTAGATGAGGTAATTAGCGTGATGCCGGATAAAGTTTTCGCTTATAAAAAAGGTAAAAAGGGGCTGATCGGCTTGTTTGTGGGAGAAGTGATGAAGAAATCGAATAACACGGCTGATCCCAAACTTGTCAACCAGCTTTTGGCCAAGAAACTGATCTAGTCACACATTTTATCAAGCATTATGAAGGGTTTTATCAAAGAGAGTATCTTTCTGGCAGTGACCGTTTTTGCAGGCTTCTCGTCTCTGGCGCAGCTAGCCCCGAAGAATTTTACAGTTTCGGGCAAAGTAAAAAACGGATCAAAAGGCGAGAAAGTGATTCTATCTCAGTCGGTTGTCGGCGGGCCAGCCATTAAACTGGATTCTGCGCAACTCGCAGCAGACGGAAGTTTTGCGCTTAAATCCACTGAAAAAGACCGCGGCAGTTTTTTTACATTAAATATTGCTGATCGTCAAAAAGTGGTGCTCCTGGTAGAAGGCGGTGAAAATTTCAATGTACTGGCCGACGGCACGAGTAAGGATAGCAAAGGAAACGGCGGAAAAGCGGAAGTGACCGGCTCGAAAAACATGGAATACTACGCGAAAGTGGATCATTTGATGCAAAACTTCGCAGCAAAAGTGACCAAGTGGAATGAGGACTACGCCGCAGCCGAGGAGAAAAAGGATGCTAAAAAAATTGCGGAAATCCAGCAGGCTTTTGCAGCCGCGGATCAGGAGCGGATCAATGTCATTAAAGGGTTAATCCCTGAAATGGGTACTTCGCTGGTGGCACTTTTTACAGCTAACAATTTCCTGCGTCCGGAGAATGATCTGGAAACATTGAAAAAGCTGGCGGATAATTTTGGAAAAGTGGATCCAATTCCCACATTAGCAAAGAGTTATATTGGTCAAATTAAACGCATTGCCGGTTTGGCAGTAGGTGAAATGGCGCCCGATTTTACATTGACCAGCCCTGAGGGAAAGCCAGTAGCCTTGTCGTCCCTGCGCGGAAAATTTGTGCTGATCGATTTCTGGGCATCTTGGTGCGGACCCTGCCGGATGGAAAATCCGAATGTGGTGCGGATGTATGATAAGTTCAAAGACAAAGGTTTTGACATTTACGGCGTCTCGCTCGACGATAATGAAAAGGCCTGGAAAACGGCCATCAGCCGGGATAACCTGAAATGGCAGCATGGTTCTGAATTGAAAAAATGGAACTCCGGTGTTGCGCAAACGTATGGCGTGAATGCGATTCCAGCCACATTTCTGCTGGATAAGGATGGCAAGATCATCGCGAAAAACCTGCGCGGCCCGGATCTGGAAAGCAAGCTGACAGAGTTGCTAGGAGCTCAGTAATATTCATTTTGGTTAAAATAATGCAAAAATCCGCGGGGCTACCTGCGGATTTTTTTGTTTTCTCAGTTCACTTTTAAAGTGTGTCTTTGATCGAATAAAAGAAGTTGAGCGGATCAGGATAAAGTAAAGAATAGGAGAAATCTTTATCAAGTTTTTCCCCTGAAATCACTTTAAAAGCGGGCTTCTCAGCATTTTGTGCATAAGTGGGTGCTTCCCAGCCAAACTGGTCGCAAGATTTCTGATAAATTTCCGCCCGTGTCGGGTGGTGCGGCGCAACAATGTTATACGTTTCGTTTTTTAAACCTTTCTCAATCATTATTGCCAGAATAGTCGCAGCATCGTCGCGGTGGATGTAATTGACTGGGATTTCACCAGTTAGCATATTTTTCTGGCCCTGCACATACTTGCCCGGAATCCGGTTGTAGCCCAGCAAACCTGCCAGCCTGGCGATCGTCACATTTCTTTCAGGACTTAATGCCTGAACCAGATTTTCGGCCAGGACCATTTCAGGAGAAGCGGAATGTTCGGGTTTAGTGACATCAGTTTCCGACATTACACGGTTCAGGTCGGGATAAACGCTGGTCGAGCTGATGAACAAAATGTCCGTTATTTCAGATGCTTGTATTTTTTCGACTACCGCCTCAATTTGTTTTGGATAAAATCCCGGCTCGTTTTTTGTCAGTCGTGGAGGCAAGGAAATGACGAGCGTGTCCACTTTAAAAAAATTTTCATTGTCCTCATTTTGGTCTGGAAAGCCGGGGTTCAAATCAAATAGATGGGCCTCAATTCCGTTGTTAGCAAATTTGAATACTTTCTCCATGGAAGTCGTACTGCCTCTGATTTCCTGCGTACTAGGCTGGCGGCGCAGGCGTTGAGCTAATGAAAATCCAAGCCAGCCACATCCCAGGATGCTTA
Organism: Dyadobacter luticola; assembly: GCF_005860805.1. GTDB lineage: Bacteria > Bacteroidota > Bacteroidia > Cytophagales > Spirosomataceae > Dyadobacter > Dyadobacter luticola. The sequence goes on from NZ_VCEJ01000008.1 coordinate 265,861, forward strand.
TTCGTTTTTTTTCTACTTTTGAACCGCTGTCTGTCATGTCACTTACCTTTGGTCGAATGTATTATTTGAGAAACTTTATCCTTTTTTCTGCTTCAATACTTTTCTTTTTCTCCTGCAAAACAAACAGCAAAAAGGAAGCAGATACTAATTCGGCGGAAATAAATTTGGTGTCCGAAAATCTCGACCAGGAATTGTTTGCCTGCAAGTCGGTTGCCGAAGTGCAAAATTTGCTGGATAGACACCCGGCTGTCTCAAAATTTTACTTCGTCGATTCCGGCGTCGACTCTACCAAACTGGCAGCGCATCTCTTTAACATTTCTCAAAATCCTGATTTACAGACATTCAGGCAGCAACTGGATTCTCTTATCGGGGATAGAAATACTGAAATCATCAAGCCGCTCGCCGCAGCATTTAAGCAAATCAAACATTACTATCCTGGCATCCAGGTCCCGAAAATTCAGTTTATGGTGACAGGCTTTACAGGAAACGATCTGTACATATCTGATTCTGTAATTGTTATTGGCCTCGATTATTTTGGTGGACCGGCTGCAAGGTATCGTCCCAATGTTTTTGATTACCAGCTCAGAAGATACCGGAAAGAATACATTGTGCCTTCAATTGTATTTTTTGAGTCAAACAGGTTCAATAATGTTGACGCAGGCGATCAGAGTTTACTGGCAGATATGGTAGGATACGGGAAGGGTTATGAGTTTGTAAAACAGGTCATGCCGGACACGCCCGACAGCCTGATCATTGGGTACTCGGAAGAAAATCTCAGACGTACCTATAATAGTCAGCTGGACATTTGGAGTTACTTTATTTCCAGCAAATTGCTGTACGAAAAAAGTGACCTGGTCAAGCGGAAATACATTGAAGAGCGCCCTTTTACGACCGAGATCGGTGCCAAAGTCCCTGGCGCGATTGCCCGCTGGGTGGGCTGGCGCATTGTCAGCAGTTACATGGCGCGGAACCCGGATACCACATTGCCGCAACTGATGGAAATCGGAAATCCTGCGCGCATTTTACAGGAATCAGGTTATAAAGGCCAGCCGGACGAAGAGGAGTAAGTTTTTTGGTTAGTTTTGCAACATTCACATGACCGCGATTCACGTTTGATACCGTTTACACTCATATTTTTCCTGCTTTTCGTTCCCGGATTTGTAGTCATCGGCGTGTATCTCGAACGCAAAGTGTCGGCATTTATTCAGGACAGGATGGGGCCGATGGAAGTGGGTAAATGGGGGTTGCTTCAACTCTTTGCAGATTTGCTTAAACTGCTTCAAAAGGAGGACATTGTACCCAAAGCTGCCGACAGAAGCCTTTTTCTCGTCGCACCTTTCGTGATATTTCTTTCCGTATTTACCGGTTTTGCAGTAGTTCCCCTCGCACCCGATCTGGCTGGCTCCGGCGCGGCGGTCGGCGTTTTTTTTCTGCTGACGATTGTTTCCATTGATGTAGTAGGCTTGCTGATGGCGGGGTGGGGGTCTAACAATAAATTTGCGCTTTTTGGCGCGATGCGGGCCGTCGCACAAATCATTTCCTATGAAATCCCGCTGGGACTTTCGATTCTTTGCGTGGTGATGTTAACTCAAACATTGGATCTTCAACTGATCAGCTACCAGCAGGGGATTTATGCCAACGAAACAACTTATTTATTCGGAATGAGGCAGTTAGGAATTGAGGTAAATGCGGTGGGTGGATTTCTCTCCTGGAACATTATCCGAAACCCATTTCTGCTGCTGGCCTACATAATCTTTTTTATTGCCTCTCTGGCTGAATGTAACCGCGCTCCTTTTGACCTTCCAGAGGGCGAATCTGAGCTGGTAGCCGGTTTTCATACCGAATATTCAGGGATGCGGTGGGCGCTTTTTATGCTTTCCGAATACGGCATGATGCTGCTCGTATCTCTGCTCGGCGCGATCCTTTTTCTTGGAAGCTGGAACACGCCTTTCCCAAACATTGGACCGATAAAACTGGCCGACTGGACCAGCGGCGAGCCAGGTACCTGGTTCGGCTACCTCACAGGAATTTTCTGGATTTTGAGTAAAGCCATGCTGGGAATCCTGATCCAGATGTGGGCGAGATGGACATTGCCGCGTCTCCGTGTGGATCAGCTGATGTATCTTGGCTGGAAAGTACTCACGCCGGTGGGACTGGTATTGTTCTTTATTTCAGGGATCTGGCGGCTTGTCGGGATTTAATTGGTGATCTCCGCGCTGTCCAGAATGTAGTTCATCTGGTAAATGTCGTCCGCGTTTAATTTCAATGTTCCTGTAAATGTCAGGCGCTCGTCTGTTTTAAATTTCCGTCCGTCTTTTTTCTTAAAATTCAATGTCATTACCGACTCCGGACCAGCGCCGCCGCAAAAAAAGCAGGCGCTGAAAGGAAATGCGGAAAGCACATACAAGTTTGCATCCAGATCGACCGGCAGAATGTATCCGGTGATGGAAACCTGCTGGTTTTTAAGCTTCTGCACATTTGGTCCGAATGTTGGATGCAACATATAAATTGATTCTTCCGGGTACCACTTCTTTTTAAAAGTCACATCGCGCAAAGTTTCCCAGGTAAGTTTCACCGGCTCCACGGTAGGCCGGAAAGCTGATAGTGAAGTGATTAAGAGAAAAAATAAGGCAACTTTTAAAGATTTCATTTGGGCGGAATTTTCGGGTTTCAAATGTTGAACCGGATTAACAAAATTACAGACATTATCATTCCTCGGCCAAAGTTCTCGAAATATTCAGCCTGTAAATGCCCAGGGAAGGAAGCGCCGCGGCCACCGCGCCGATGAATAATGCGCCGAAAAACAGGAAAACTTCTTCTTTCAAAAGACCAAATCCTTTGAGAGAATAATGAAAATCCTGCTCCGCCGCGCTGGAAAACAACGATAATCCAACCCTGCTCAGCAAAATCCCTGCAAAATAACCGACCACTGCCAGCAGCAATCCTTCAATTAATAACATTAAAAAAAGTCGCGTGCGGGTAGCCCCCATAGATAACATTAAAGCCATTTCGTATTTTCTTTCTTTCAAAGAGTTATAGAGGGAAACAAAAACGCTCACGCCTGCAATGCCGATAATGATCATCGCCAAAGCTCTCAATGTTTCAATCCCGACTCCCAACAGAGAAAACAGGCGGCTGATTTCAATGCTGGGCAAGGCAGCCTGCATGGATGTGTTATCATTGATCTGCCGTGGGATTGTCAGCAAACCCATCGGGTTTCGAAATTGCACTAATGCGCTGGTCACCTGCTTGTTCTCCTCGTCCGGCTCTGGCTCGGCTTGTCCCGGAAGTGGCTTGTGATGTTCTTCGTGCGACTTTTCAGACGATCCTTTTGAATGTTCTTCCGCATGTTCATGGATGTCCCAAACACTTGACAATCGGGTCAGTATCAGCTGGTCAACCACACTACCGTTTGGCGAGAAAATGCCGGTAACCTTGTATTTTTTCTCCCCATGCTTTTCTCCTGCCTGGTCGAGACCGTGTGCGCTTGAAAACTGGTCACCAACTTTCAAATTGGTCATTCTGGCAACTTTATTACCGATCGTCACTTCCAAGGAAGCATTGTAAACCTGGCCCTGCGCAAGCTTCGCGCCGAAATGTTCGATATACTTTGGGGTTGTGCCCACAATCCTGAAACCCTGAAAATTATCACCCATAGAAAGCGGGATCACAGTTTTTACAAACGGATTTCTGCGCAAAGCATTCACTTCCGCCAGAGGCACATTGCCCGTCGGCGCATCGATTTGGTAAATACTGGAAAGGATTAGTTGCAGTGGGCTTCCCTTGGCACCGACGACCATATCAATTCCCTTGATATTTTTCCTAAATTGTTCGTCCAGCTGCTTATTCAGCAAGAGGAGCAGGGATATCATGCCGATTCCCAGAGTAAGCAGCAGCGCGCTCAGAAAACTGTTGAGCTTTTTTTCCTTGAGATTCGCGAGACTGATCTTTAACAAATTCATTCCCAATGTATTATTTACAAAATCACCTGATTTGAAAACTCGTCTTTCAGTCGCTGGTCGTGCGTAACTACCACAAGACTTGCGCCGATAGACGCCGACTGGGCTTTAAGGAGCTGAATTACTTTCTGGCAGTTTACGTCATCGAGGTTCGAGGTAGGTTCGTCGGCCAGGATCACATTTGGGTTGTTCATCAGCGACCGGGCAATGCTCACGCGCTGCTGCTCTCCCTGACTTAGCTGGTGTGTTTTTTTAGATAAATGCTCGGTAAAACCCAGCTGCTCCGCCAGTTGCACTGCTTTTACTTTATCCTGTTTTTGATTAACCAAAAAGTTGGGAAGCAGCAGGTTATCCAGCACAGATAATGCACTTACAAAATGTGGACGCTGGTAAATGATCCCAATGTTTCGGGCCCTGAGACTCGTCAATTCTTCCTGAGAAAGTGCGTTACTGGACTTATCTGCAATCCGTACTTCACCAGATTCGGGTTTCAGAAGAAGCGCCAGCAAATGCAGCAAAGTGGTTTTCCCACGGCCAGATTGACCGAGTATCAGTAATGTTTCCTTATTGCCGCATTGAATGTCGGGAAAGCTGAATTTTTTCTGAGGTGAGTACGAAAAGCGGAGATTGCGGCTCGAAATCATTGCTAAAATCTTTTTTGCGTACACAATGATAAGGAAGATTTGTATCCCTGCCGGAAAAAAGAAGAGGCCTACAAATAAATTTTGGCGAAATACGTTGAAATGGTGTTGCAGCCTGTAGAAAACCAACAACTATCCTATTTTTGCAAAAAAATCGACCCACATGCTTAGAGATTTCGAAATGAGAAAAGTATCCGGAGCGCTGACTTTGATCTTGACTTTTGGGCTATTACTATCAAATGAGCGCGTTCAGGCGCAAAGCCGCGGGATATTCGTTCCTTATTCAACAGCAGGTTTTGGTATCGGTACTTCCAGTTATTTTGGTGATTTTGCTCCTTACCGGAGGCCGCTCGCATCTACTTTTTACATGATGCGTTGGAGTGTAGGAGGTAATTACACACGCCACTTTACACCACGTCTGGCTGCCAGGGCGAGTTTTATTTATGGTCGTATTGCTGGTGACGATTACATTATGAACCGCAGCTCGAAGTATGAAAACAGCGTCTTTTATGCCCGAAATCAGCATTTCCGTAATGATTTGAAGGAGTTTTCGGTTCAGGGGATTTTTAAATTAATACCAGATAATAGAAGCTATGACAGACGTCCGCAGTTCGGCGCCTATCTTTTTGCAGGTATTGCTCTAACCGCCCACAATCCAAAAGCATTAGACTCTCTAAATGGCGACTGGGTGAAGTTACAGCCGCTGGGTACTGAGGGTCAGGGCAATGAAGGCTATCGCAAACCTTATTCACTGGTCCAATTTGCAATTCCACTGGGTATCGGTGTCCGGTATAAAATCAATTCCAAGCTGGATGTCTCGGCGGAACTTGGTTTTAGAAAAACATTTACAGATTATCTGGACGATGTGGCTGGAAATTACGCAGACCCCGCTTTGTTTGCTGATAATCCTACGGCGCTTGCGGTTCAAAACCGCTCTGCTAATCAATTTGCAACCCGAAAAGGTGCTGACAGAACGGAATCCATCAGGAAGTTCCTGATTTCGAATTACAACTTAGATTCCAATGATCCTCTGGCAACCTTGCCCACTACGGGTTACGGCGCACCGGGTACACCGAGAGGTTACAGCCCAAAATACAAGGACAATTATATGTTTGGCATGATCCATATCAATTACATGCTGCCTTCACAAATCAAATGTCCACCACTTAAGTAATCCGGTTAGCATTGAAATACCTTTTTAAAAAGATGAGTTACAAATACTTGCTTCCTTTTCTGGTCGCAGGTATTTGTTTTTTTGTGCTGGGGAATGTTCATGTTCTCGCACAAAAAATAGAGATAGGTGCGGGAGTCGGCGGCTTTAATTATAAAGGTGACATTTCTCCTTCCGTAAGAGCACGGTTTTTCAAACCGGGTGGAAGTCTTTTTTTCAGATATAATCCAAGTCAAGCACTTTCACTTCGTGCTGAGGTCGCAGGTGGCTTGATTGGCGCGAAAGACCGTTACAGCAAAGATCCTTTTCAGCAGGCGCGCAATATGGAATTCAAAACATCCATTTTTGAAGGCAGCGCAGTGGCGGAATATAATTTTCTCAATTTTCAGGAACGCAGGTTTGCCGTAAATTGGAGCCCATACCTTTTTGGGGGAATTGGGTTCAACAAGTTTAATCCGCAAGTTCAGACGAGTTCTTACAAAACCAGCGGCCTGGTGCTGCCTTACGGGGTTGGTATCAAATATCAGATTAAGAGACCCTGGAACATTGGCCTGGAATACGGTATCAGAAAAACATTTACCGATTACCTGGACAACCTTGGCGGTCAACCCATTACGACAGACAAAATGCAGGGTGATCCTTCCCTGAAAGACAATTATTATTATCTGAGACTTTCTGTCAGCTATACTTTTTACAAAATCGTTTGCCCCTGATTCTATGAAAAAAATTCTCCTTATCCTCCTAGGAGTAATTGTAGTAGCCTTGATCGGTTTCTTCGGAGTCCGGAAATACACGAAATCATTCAGTCCCGAAGCAATTGCCGAAACACAGGCAAATGGCGTAAAAATCAAGGTTATTTATAGTAAACCGAGCAAAAAGGGCCGGCTGATCTTCGGACGCGAGCAGGACAAGGCGCTCGTCCCTTACGGAAAAGTTTGGCGTACTGGTGCCAATGAAGCCACATTGATCGAATTTGGAAATGATGTTCTCATCGCCGGAAAACCGGTAAAAGCGGGTACTTATTCTTTGTATTCGAGCCCTGGCCAGAGCAGCTGGAAAATTATCCTGAACTCCGAAACCGGCCAGTGGGGTACGGAATACAATGATGGCAAGGATATTCTCAGGGTAGAAGTCCCGATACGTATCCGTCCGACTGTGCGGGAGCTTTTCAATGTTTCTTTTGAGGAAATACCTGGTGGCGTCAATATGGTGCTCAGCTGGGACCAGACAGAAGCGTTAGTGCCCTTCACGCATCAATAAACCGACTAACAGATCCCTATGTTTGTCGAAGCTATTGAAAAAGTAGAACAGTTTACCCGGCCTATCCACTTCATTTTCAGATATTACGGCGGCAGCGACATTGTGCCGGGCACAGCTACGTTATTTTTTGTCAACGAAGATGGATTTGCAATCACTTGCAAGCATGTCGCCCGGCAGATCCTTTATGCCAAATCTATTTACGAGAACTATCTGAAATTCAGGGCTGAACTCAGAAAGTTTGAGAAGGATCCAGGCTTCGATACGCAGCGCCAGCTTTTAGAATCCAGATATAAGATTACTGAAGAAAACCCGATCCGGGTACTTTACAATTTTATTCACTGCGTACAATCCTATAAGGCGCTCAACATTCACCTGCATCCCACGCAGGACCTGGCGATTATCCAGTTCCGAGATTTTGAATCCATTCAGTATCAAGGTAGAGCCGAATTTTTAAAAGATAGTCGCCTGGTAAAACAAGGCAGGTACTTATGCCGGTTGGGTTACCCTTTCCCTGAATTTACCAACTATCAATACAACAAAGCCACCGGCGACATTGAATGGTTGAAGGAAGGCAAAATCAAAACGCCGAGCTTCCCGATCGACGGTATTATTACCCGGCACATTGGCGAAGCGAATGAAGTAACCGGTATTGAAATGAGCACGCCGGGACTTCGCGGACAAAGTGGCGGCCCGCTTTTCGATCCGAATGGTTTGATTTACGGCATGCAGACTTCCACCAGACATTTGCACCTTGGGTTTGATCAAATCAACAAAGAAGTCGTTTCTGACGGATACCGCCGTCGGGTTTCCAATTATCCGTTTTTGAATGTGGGCCAATGTGTCCACGTCGATGTGATCAAACGGTTTTTGCGCGAAAACAAAATTACCTTTCACGAAGTAGGTTAGCAGGGTAGTTTTGACAACTTTGGCTCTTTTCAGGTTAGTCAAATACTTCCAGCGATGACCGATTCTTACACTGATTCTCTTCAAACTGAGCTTGCTGCGCCTTATTCACTTCCCCAGGGCGTTGTCGAACATTTCGAAACTTACGGGTATGTGAAGTTGAAGGATGTTTTGAGTCCGCAGCTGCTAGAACATTACAGTTCACTGATTACAGACCTGGTTTTCAAGCTAAACAAGCTCACCAAACCGATGGAGGAGCGGACGACTTACGAGCGCGCATTTTTGCAGGTGATGAACCTTTGGCGGGAAAGTGATGAGGTGAAAGATTTTGTTTTTTCAAAAAGGCTGGCAAAAATCGCGACGGATCTTTTACAGGTGAAAGGCGTGCGGCTCTACCATGATCAGGCCTTGTACAAAGAATCATCCGGCGGTATAACTCCCTGGCATGCAGACCAGTTTTACTGGCCGCTATCTTCTCCAAAAACAGTGACTGTCTGGATTCCTCTTCAAAAAACCGAAATGGAAATGGGCCCGCTGGCATTTGCTGAGAAAAGCCATCATGTAGAAATTGGCCGTGATCTGGAAATCAGTGATGAAAGCGAGGCGTTGATGACGGAGCAGCTCAAACAGTTTGAAGTAAATGAAGGTCCGTTTGATCTCGGTGAAGTGAGCTACCACGCTGGCTGGCTTTTTCACCGAGCGGGGGCGAATGCTTCCGGACAGCCGCGAAAAGTGATGACAATGATTTATATGGATCAGGATCAACAGATTGTGCCACCACGCAACGAATATCAGCAGGCTGATTGGGAAACCTGGCTTTTGTCGAATCCGATCGGCGGCCCCGCTGACAGTGCGCTGAATCCGGTGCTTTTTACTTACTGATTATAGGATATACATCAATTCTTCCAGCCGCCGAATGTCATAAGTTGGCGACTCATCGAATTTCAGGCCGGCCGGGTTGAGGTACACCGTATCCAACCCGACTTTTTTTGCGCCCATAATGTCGGCCACCCAGTTATCGCCGACCATGATGCTTTCATGTTTGAGCGCTTTTGTTGCATCCAGCGCAAATTCGAAGATTGCGGGATCAGGTTTTTTAGCATTTGCAGTTTCAAAGGTGACTACGTGCTCAAAAAAGTGGCCGATCTGAGAGCTGGCAATTTTCTTTGCCTGGATCTCATTAAAACCATTGGTAATAATGTGCAGCCGGTAGCCCGCGGCGGTCACGTAGTTCAACAGATCCAGTGCACCTTCGAGCAAATGCTTTTTATCGGGCAGGGCAAGTAGGTATAATTCACCGATTTCGGTGTGATTTGGCGGACATTCGACGCCCAGCTCCTCGAAAACCAATTTAAACCGGTTCTCGCGTATATAGGTATGGTGCAATTTCCCCTGATCGAAGTCATTCCAAAGCGCCATGTTTATTTTCAGGAAAGACGTGATGAAATGCTCCATGGACGTAATTCCATACTGGCTCAATGTCAGTTTATGAAAAATTTCTTCCAGCGATTCGGATGAATTTCGCTCGAAGTCCCATAGTGTATGGTCGAGGTCAAAGAAAATATGTTTGTATTTCATATCTTGAAAATGTTCAATAATTATAAAAAAAGTCAAATAAAAATCTTGCGGATAATATAATAAAGGTTCAAGATCCGAAATGATCCAAAACGGGTCATTTTATCGTATATTTATTTGATAAGTTCTATTATTTGTTTTAAAAAGGACAAGTGGTGCGATTTGGGCTGACGGATTTTGTAGAAGAGTTTAGAGTTGTTAACATCTGTTAATAATAAATATTTTACAAAAAAAACAATCCCAAAGATTTGCAAATTATTTCCCAAATCTATTTCTTTGATTTATATAATTCGAAATACAGATAATACTTCATTTTTTTCACCATACAGAAAGGAGAAACAATATCGACGAACTGCTCTACGTTAACTAAATCGAATAGGAAAATGGAGAAAGTCCAAGTTAGCGACAGTGAGTTGGTAACGTTGTATGTCCGTGGTAATGAGAAGGCCTTTGAAAAGCTGGTTCAGCGCCATAAATCAAGAATTTACACCACTATTTATCTGATTGTCAAGGACCAATATGTAGCCGAAGATTTATTGCAGGATACATTTATTAAGGCAGTTGATACGATAAAAGGTGGTAGATACAATGATGAGGGCAAGTTTCTGCCCTGGATTATACGAATTGCACACAACCTCGCCATTGATTATTTCAGACGCGATAAACGCTACCCCAATGTAGTGTTCGAAGATGGAAGCAGTGTATTTAATACGCTGGATTTTTCGGAAGATTCCGTTGAGTCAATCCAGATTCGTCAGGAGACACATGAGCAACTGCGGGAGATGATCCAGCGGTTACCCGACGTGCAGAAGCAGGTACTGATCATGCGCCACTATGAGGACATGAGCTTTCAGGAAATTGCGGATGCTACGGGTGTGAGTATTAATACGGCATTGGGAAGAATGCGTTACGCGTTGATAAATCTGCGTAAACAATTTAACCAACGTGCCCCACAGTATGACAAAAACTTTTACTTACGATGATGTTGTAAGGTATTTATACGCCGAGACAACAGAGAATGAAAATGAACTGATTGTTGAAGCACTCGCGCTCGACGACAATTTGATGAACTTCTATCTGGATTCGCTTGAAATTCAGAGTCAGATGAACAAAATTACCCGCACTCCTTCGGATGGGGCGATTTCGGAAGTGATCAAATATTCACAGCAATTTTCTTCTAAAAGGCCTGCCGCTCTCTTGTATTAGGATTTAGCAGCAGGTTTTTTTGTGCCAGCCATTCCATGAGTGGCTGGATTTTCTATTTTTTGGTATTGACTATTTATGAAGAAACAAGAACGTTTCAGGCTTTTCCTTGATTATTTCACACACAACTTTCCGGAGCCAGAAACAGAGCTGCATTACGATAATCCCTATCAGTTACTGGTTTCGGTGATTCTTTCGGCGCAATGTACCGACAAGCGGGTAAACATTGTTACGCCACCGCTTTTCGAGCGTTTTCCCGACCCCGTATCGCTGGCTGCTTCCAATGCCGAAGAAGTTTTCACTTACATTCGATCCATTTCTTACCCCAATAACAAGAGTAAACATTTGGTTGGTATGGCCCGGATGCTGGTGGAACAGTTTGATTCTGAGGTTCCAGCTTCCATCGACGATTTGCAGAAATTACCGGGCGTGGGTCGAAAAACGGCTAATGTGATTGCATCGGTGATTTTTAATCAGCCCGCGATGGCGGTTGATACGCATGTTTTCAGGGTTTCGCATCGTTTGGGATTGGTGCCGACTACGGCAACTACGCCGCTTGCGGTGGAAAAAGAACTGGTAAAATACATTCCTAAAAGCCTGGTACACAAGGCACATCATTGGCTTATACTCCACGGTCGCTACATTTGTATTGCGCGGAGCCCGAAATGTTCGCAATGTCCTCTGACCGGTTTTTGTAAATATTTTGAGCAGAATGTAAAAATGGGACTTGTGCCTGCTGCATGATTGCAACCAATGTCGGAGGTAACGAGTCTATCGATAAATTAATAAATTTTAAGAATGAAAGTCAGCAAAATGAAGCGTGTAAGTTTAGTATTTAGTTTTCTCGCCGTCATGACATTGGCCATGTCCGGATGTATGAACTCAGACGGGGGGCAGGACGAGCAAAAAATTGCAGAAAATGAAGCAGCTATCGCAGCTTATTTGAAAACGGATAGCCTGGGTTCGACAGCCGTGGTCGATAGTTCGGGCCTTTATTACTTTATCCGGAAACCTAATCCTGCGGGAGAGCGCGTAAAAACGGGTGATGGCGCAACAGTGAAGTTCACTGGTTATCTTTTAAATGGTGCCAAAGTTTTGTCTACGCCTGGTGATTCAGCTTTCACCTTTCCAGCTTTGGGTTATTCAACTGGCTTTGCAGGCTTGGAGCGTGCGATATTTCTGATGCGTACCGGCGAAAAAGCGTCTTTCTTGCTACCCTATTATCTGGCGTTCGGGAATGTTGAGCGAGTGAATGTTCCGGCATATTCTCCGATCAGATTGGAAGTTGAGTTTGTGAAAAAACGCAACGAATTGCAGCAAATCGATGATTTTGTCGCCCGGAAAAAATTTGTTGTTTCGGACAAAACTTCTGATGGGTTGGTGATTGTCAGGACTAATACGGTTACAGGAGAAGCGATCGGAAGCGGCAAGTCGGTGACGGTGAAGTATGTGGGTAAGTTTTTGGATGACAAAAAGTTCGATGAAGGTACTTTTAGCCTGACTACCGGGGCAAATCAGGTGATCCCGGGTTTCGATGCGGCAGTTCAGAAAATGAGGAAAACGGAGAAGGCGATCATTATTTTCCCTTCTTCTCTGGGATACAAGTCAACCGGCTCCGGTTCGATTCCTCCCTACACACCTTTGCAATTTGAAATTGAGGTAAACTGATTTCATGAAGTTTTTAAAATGGCAGCCGATATTCGTCGGCTGCCATTTTTGCTTTATAATGTCAGGGATATCACCTCGCAAATCTCAAAAATCGAACTTTCCGACAAATCGGAACCTGATGGCAGGCATAATCCTCTTCGAAATAAATTCTCAGCTACCTCACCTCCCCAGTATTCACATTTTGTAAAAACCGGTTGCAAATGCATAGGCTTCCATAGCGGCCTGGACTCGATGTTTCTTGCCTCTAATGCTAACCTTATTTTTTCCGGAGTTACACTTTCAGAAGTTTCAGATAGCAAAAGCGCAGTCAGCCAGCGGTTAGAAAACGCAGCCGGTGGTTCTTCCTGGAAGCGAATATTTTCAACCCCACCTAAATGTCTTTTATAAACGGCAAAGTTGCGCCTTCTCTGCAAGACGCGCTCGGGTAGCACTTCCATTTGTCCCCGCCCGATTCCGGCGGAAATGTTGCTCATACGGTAGTTATAACCAATTTCTTTATGTTCGAAATGCGGGACAGGTTCACGCGCCTGGGTTGCCAGGTAGCGGGCTTTTTCAATGTATTTTTGGTTTGAAGAAACCAGTGCGCCGCCTCCCGATGTGGTTATGATCTTGTTTCCATTAAAAGAGAATATCCCCAAATCACCGAATGTACCGAGTTTTTGCCCTTCATATTCCGATCCCAGCGCCTCGGCTGCGTCCTCGATCAAGACCAATCCATACTTTTCACAAATCGATTTGATATCAAGAATCTTGCAAGGCATGCCATATAAATGCACGCAAATAACGGCTTTTGGTTTTTTACCGATGCGCTGGTAATGTTTGATTGCATTTTCCAGGGCGTCCGGGCAAACATTCCAGGTGTCAGGCTCGCTATCGATAAATACGGGAATAGCATTGAGATAAGTGATCGGATTGGCGGAGGCAGCGAAAGTGAGCGACTGACAGAGAACAAGATCACCGCTTTGAATCCCCAGAACGCACAATGCTAAATGCAATGCAGCTGTCCCAGAGGCGAGCGCGACAACATTTTTCGCACCGGTATATTCCCTTAAATTATTTTCAAAGGCGTCAATATTCGGCCCGATAGGCGCAATCCAGTTCGTATCAAAAGCTTCCTGGATGTATTTCATTTCATGCCCGTTCATGTGCGGAGGCGAGAGCCAGATTCTCGGAGTCATAGTATGTGAGTTTAATGTTTAATAACTCTGCCGGGATTTCCGCAGACAGTAACATTGTCGGGAATGTCGCGGATAATGACACTCCCTGCGCCTATGACGCAATTTTTACCAATAACAATATTGGGGACGAGAGTAGCACCGGCACCAACCAATGTAAAATCGCCGACCGTGACCGATCCACAAACAATAGCGCCCGGAGCGATATGAACAAAATCACCAATCACCGCATCGTGCTCTACGATCGCGCCCGTATTGATAATGCAATGATTGCCGATCCGGGATCCAGCTTGAATTACCACCCGGTGCATCACAAAATTACCCGCTCCGATGTTGATATTGTTTGTGATCAGAGCCGAGGGATGTATCACATTTACAAAGCGATGACAAATACGCCGGGCAATGTTGCCCCGAGTAGCATTGTCACCTATTGCAAGGACGATCGGTTCTTCCGGAAATAGGTTTGGCGAATAAGGGTAAACAGGATAATCTAGAAACTGATTTATCCCAACATCGTCATCAAAAACGGCAGTTATCGAACCTCCATCCGCATTGATGACGTCACAAATTACTTTCGCATGACCGCCAGCTCCGTATACGATCATAATCCTGAGCCTTTAAATTTTTCGAAACCTACTTCGCCAGGCGATACAATTCCTCGACATTGAAATACCCTTTTGACAGTCAGAAGCAGAATTTCAAAATCCAGTTTGAAGGATTGATTTTGGACATACCATAAATCAAAAGCGAATTTATCTTCCCAGCTGATTGCATTCCGACCATTCACTTGCGCCAGCCCGGTAATGCCCGGACTTACCGAATGTCTCTTTCGCTGCTCAGTATTATATAGTGTCAGATATTCCGTCAGTAAAGGTCGCGGCCCTACAAGGCTCATATCCCCACGCAGCACATTCCAGAGTTGTGGCAATTCGTCGAGGGACGATTTTCGAAGGAGATGTCCGATGAATGTAATGTGCAGTTTTCGAGGCGAAGCTTCTCGCATCGACCGAAATTTGATCAGGCGGAAAACCTTTTCATTTTTCCCTGGCCTTGCTTGAAGAAAAAACGGTCTTCCTGAAAAATGAAACCACAGCAAAACAGTCAGAAAAATAAAAAGCGGGAACAGGATGATCAATCCCGTCACCGCCAAAAAAATGTCGAATGTCCTTTTTCCAAATTTTCGATACATGAAATCAAACCGCGTTAGAATAGCTCCGGATACTGTTCGGGCGCTGCTTCTCGCATGATTTGATATACAGTTTCAAAAATATCGTCCATATTGGGTTTCGAAAAATAATCCCCGTCAGACCCGTAAGGCGGGCGGTGATCCTTGGCAGAAATGGTTACCGGCGCGGCATCCAGCCAGCGGTAAGCATTCTGTTTCTCAACCACTTGCTGCATCATATAACCCGATGCACTCCCCGGTAAATCTTCATCTGCGAAGATTACCCGGCTGGTTTTTTTGATAGACTCTACAATGCTACTGTTAATGTCAAACGGCAAAAGTGTCTGCACGTCAATTACCTCAGCATCAATGCCGACATGCTGTAATTGAGAAGCGGCCTCCATTACAATACGACACATTGAACCATAAGTAACAATCGTAATGTCTTTTCCTTCGCGGATAATTTCAGGAATGCCGAGCGGGACACACATTTCGCCGATATTATCAGGCAATGTTTCTTTCTGACGGTAGGAATTGAGCGGCTCCACCACCAGCGCAGGGTCGTCGCCTTTTAGTAAGGTGTTATAAATGCCCGCCGCCTGGGTAAAGTTTCTTGGAACAGCTACGTGCATCCCGCGCAAGCTGCTGAGGATGGTACCCATCGGTGAGCCCGAATGCCAGATACCTTCCAGCCGGTGACCTCTTGTCCTGACAATCAGCGGGGCTTTTTGGCCACCAGCCGTGCGATAGCGCAGGGAAGCAAGGTCGTCCGTCAGTGTTGCCAAGGCGTAATAAACGTAATCGAAATACTGAATTTCCACAATCGGACGTAAGCCACGCATGGCCAGGCCGATTCCCTGACCGATAATAGTCGCTTCGCGGATGCCGGTGTCTGTAATCCTTAACTCTCCGAAACGCTCCTGCAAACCGGCAAACCCCTGATTTACATCACCGATCATCCCGATATCTTCTCCCAGCGCCACTATCGCCGGATTTTTTTCAAACTGAGAATAAAAAAACGAGCGGATCACTTCCCGACCGTCCACAACCGCACTTTGGTCTGAATAAGTCGCCGCAATGGGCTCTACAAGCAGGGGAGATTCAGGCGTTTCGCTGTAAAGATGGGTATTGAAGCGGGCCGCATTTTCTTGCAGATGGCTGCGGAGATATTCTTTGAGGGAGTCTTTAACCGGATTTTCTTCTTTGCCGACGTTCCGGAGCGCTTTCCGGATACTTCCTATAAAATCGCGTCGGGTAGGCAGGTAAGTCTTTGAAAGTTCCAGGACAACATTGCTGAGATCGCTGGCAAATTTACTGGCTTTACCTGTTTCCTGCAGCAGCTGAATGGTTTCAAGATACTCTCTGTCAAGCTCTTTCCGGTAAGCCTGCCAAGCCTGGTTTCTTGCCTGATAAGCTGTTTCCTTCGCCTCTGTTTCTATTTGTTCAAGTTCTTCGTCGGTCGCATAGCCATTTTTGAGAATCCAGTCACGGAATCGAATGTTGCAATCGTGCTCAATTTCCCAGCCCAGTCGCTGCTTCGATTTGTACCGCTCGTGAGAGCCCGAAGTGGAGTGTCCCTGCGGCTGGGTAAGTTCCGTAACATGAATCAGCACAGGCACTTGCTCTTCCCGGCAGAGGGCGGCAGCTTTCTGATAGGTTTCGATCAATGTTGGATAATCCCAGCCATGTACCGTAATAATTTCCATCCCGGGTTCATCTTCATTGCGCTGCAAACCGGCCAGTGCTTTTGAAATACTGCCTTTCGTCGTTTGGTACTCGATCGGGACGGAAATGCCGTATCCATCGTCCCAAACCGAAGTGAGCAGCGGGATCTGCAAAACACCCGAAGCATTCATCGCTTCCCAAAACATGCCCTGGGAAGTGGATGCATCACCGATCGTGGCGAAAACTATTTCTTTTCCCTGACGGGTAAAGTTCGTAAAACCGTGTAGTTCTTTATTTTCCCGGAATAATTTTGAGGCGTAGGCAAGGCCTACTGCCCGGGGAATCTGGCCCGCTGTGGAAGAGATATCACAAACGGAATTGTACAATTTAGTCTGGTCAAGCCACTTGCCGTCTTCATCGAGCCAGCGGGTAGAAAAATGGCCGTTCATAGACCTGCCGCCGGTACTGGGCTCATGTTCGAGATCCGCGTGCGCGTACATTTGCGCGAAAAATTCCTGCCAGGTCAAATTGCCCAAAGCTGCTTCGATTGTCTGGTCGCGGTAGTAGCCCGAGCGGAAATCTCCCTGCTTAAAAGCCCTTGCAAGTGCAATTTGCGCCACTTCCTTACCGTCCCCGAAGATGCCAAATTTGGATCGACCGCCCATGGTATCCTTTCTCCCCAGCAAGCTTACCTGACGACTTTCGCACGCTAAACGATAGTCCTGGATAATATTTTCTTTACTGAGAACACTGGAACCGGTTAAACTGTCATTTTCAAGCATAAGCAAAAAGGAACGGGATTGAATCCGTAGTTAAATTACATTTTTTTGGATGGACACCAAAATCAGGCCGCAAAATAATAAACGCTCCGGTTGTCCGTATAACTTTTACAAGCTTCTGTTAATATTGGTTAACAATTATTATTTTTCTCATTAATGCATTAATCTTGTTTGCTAAAAATTGTTTCACCACTAAATATATAGTCACGATTATGAAAGTGTTTTTTTCAGCGCTGGTTCTTTTGGTAGGTCTTTCTACCGTTAGTTTTGCTCAAAAAGGTGTTTTGAAATTCAAAGAAGAAACACACAAATTTGGTAAAGTACCTCAGGGAACTCCTGTAACGCATGAGTTTACCTTCGTTAACACAGGTACCGACCCGATCGTCCTTTCCAATGTTACCGTTTCTTGCGGATGTACTACACCGGTTTGGTCGAAAGACCCTGTATTGCCAGGAAAAACGGGATCTGTAAAAGCTACTTTTAATGCAGCTGCTTCTGGTCCTTTCAATAAGCCTGTTACGGTTTTCAGTAACACAGAAGGTGGATCAATTACTTTATATCTGAATGGTGAAGTGGTGCCTAAGGCTGCTGCTGCAAAGACATCGTCCAAGTAATTTTTTCCGAAGACATTCATTAAGGCCGGCCTGCAAAGGTTGGCCTTTTTTGTTTTCAGGGGTAGGTTAATATGCGGCCCGGTCGTAGAATGAGCGGCGGCGGGTCACTTTTAAATCCTGCAAAATCGCGGATTTAACTTTCAATGTGAAGTTGTAATTACTTACCCGTGAGGCCGCTCCCGCAAAAGGTGTCCAGCTGAAACTCATATCCCAGCAATGCAGGTCGCGGTATAAGGTAAGCGAGGTAATGGTCGGAGAGAATGCCGTAAAGTCAAAACCGGTATTGATACTGATCTTGAAATTCTTGGACAAGCTCAGGTCGCCCGTAGCCTGCACCGCCTGGATCAATTGCGCCTTGGAAAGTCCTGGCTTCGTTAAACCGAAGTTATAGTTCAGCGATAAATTCCAGGGTACATTGAAATCCACATATAGATCCGGGTTTTGCTGAACAAAGTCTTTCGCAGCCTGTAAATCCTCCGTAGCCGCGGCATTGTTGGCCGTATTGGGCTGCGTTTTATTCTTATCCGTGCTTTTCGGGTTGAAACTGGTACCCAATGTAAAGCCCATGCTTTGCAAGTTTGCCAATCCCTGGCCCTGCGTGATCGCATATTTGTTCACCTTAGTACCCACCTGGTTGGTCAAAATCCTCGGATTGGCCTCGTAAGCATACGGATCCAGGTTCATGTTGAAGTTCAGGTTCAGATTCCTGCCAATCCTTGCATTCGCATTGATGGTAATGTTGGATAAATTCAGCGAATCCGCCAGCAGGTTATAACTTCCGCCCAAACTCAGGTTATCCAGCAGCGATACCTTTTCAAACTGCGTGGCGGCGGTGTCACTTTTCGTTTTCAGCTTCATTTCAAAAGAATTGTTCAAGCTGAAAGAAACTACGCTGGAAGCCAGACCATTACCCACCCCGCTGCCAATTCCCCGGAAACGCGAAAGGTTATACTCCTTGATCTCGCCACTCGTGCTGCGGACATTTATTTTTTGATAAAAACCAAAAGCGTCACCCGTGAAATCTGGTGTATAAGTGAATGACAAAGAAGGGATTACAGTATGCCGGATAGCTTCCAGCCGCTTGCCGCGTATGAAGAATGTCCCATAAAAGCGTGTATTCATTCCCGCCCCGAAGTTGTAGGAATATTCCGTCCCGGCCTGCTTCAATGTATCGATCGTCACCCGGTTATCTTCGCCTACCCGATAGTTATATTGTTTGGTAAAAACTTCACCTTGTAGCGAAATGCTCGGGGTAATGTTGATAAACCGTAAAACCTTAAAGTTGGGAAGCGAGATCGGCAGACTGTACCGACCGGTAAATTGCGCATCCTTCAACATTTGAGGCAGGTTACCAATGTTGAATGGTATTACCTTGGTTGTATTGAGGCGAGAAGTATCAATGTCGTTAGCGATCGTAAAACCAAGTCGTGCGGCAGAAGTATCGATGGATGTCAGGGAGTTCGTCAGGGTGTAGTTTCCACTAAAATCCAAACCTAGACGAAAGCTTTCATACCACCGGCCGGTGCCGCCTTTCAATGCAAAAGGTGCGATTTGGTTGACGCCGAAACTGAAATCGGAGGATACGTTTGTCTTACCGCCTTTTCGTTTGTTTCCATCATTTGGATCAGCCTGACCAAAGTTTTGGTTCACCCGTAAACTTGCAGCCGCACGCATATATTGCCCGAATGTCCGATTGTATTGAACCGATGAGCTTGCAACATTGGAAATGTACTTCTGCGTGTTGAATTCCTGAAACTGGTTGTAACTATTGCTGCTGACATTCACATTCGCAGAAAACTGAGAGTTTCCCCGCGGTTTTGGAGCGTGAGACCATAACACGCTGAAATCATTGGTTACACCTCTCCCCAGCAATCTATCGATTTCATCACTCGATTTATTTTTGTTGAAACGAAAAGCAAAGTTACCACTGTACTGATAGCGCTTGATATAAGTAGATTGAAGGCCCACACCCCAGCTTCCAGTTGAATAAATCTGCCCTGTCACAATCGCATTCACATATTCACTAATCGCAAAGTAATAGCCGCCATCACGTAGATAAAATCCACGTCCGTTGGGTTCCTCGCCATAAGTTGGAATGATAATCCCGCTGGTACCGCTTTCTTTTTTCTTGGGAAAAGGAAAAAACCCGAAGGGTAATGCAATCGGTAGTGGTACGTCGCTGATTACCAGGTTGAATGGTCCGGAAATAACCTGTTTTTTATTGACCATCTTGATCTTCGGCGCATTGATAAAATAATGCGGGTGAGTCAGGTTACAGGTCGTGTAAATAGAATGCCTGATGTAAAAGTTACCCTCGGCATCTTTTTTCACCTTTTCGCCCCGGATATTCCCGTCGCCTTCCTGCGTCACAATGCCCTGGATCAGCGCTTTTTGCGACTTGAAGTTGTACCTGATTTCCTTCGTATTGTAAGTCTCCGGGCCATCCTTGAAAATGGGTTCTCCCACCATCTTTTTAGAAGTGGAATCGAATGTACCTATCGCGTAAACTTCATTGGTCACCCAGTTGAGGCGGATGTAATTAGCTTGGAGATTAATGGTACCATACGTCACTTCCGCGTTACCATATAAGTGCACCTGTTTGAGGACCGCGTCCATGATCGTCGAATCTTCGGCGGTATACTGGACGGTATTTTGAAGATCGTCGGGATTAGATAAGGTATCCGTGGCCGTGGAATCGGACGTTAAACCGTTGTTAATTAAAGAAGTATCTCCCTTTGCGAGGGCAGCATTGGACGTACCAGCCTTACCGGTACCTGATGTATCTGCGCCGGTTTTTTGATTTGCTTTAAGAAGAGAATCCGCTGATTGCTTGTCAGAAATGGAAACTTTCTGCTTACTCTTATTTTTCCCGGACCCCCTTGTTCCCTGCCTTATACAGCCTAATGTGCTGAGCAGGAGAAACACCGCTACTACAGACGATATAATAATCGCCTTTCTTTTCAGTTCTAACAAATAGAGTATTTTTGCATATTAATTTCAAAATTAGCAGAGAAACCTCTTACGAGTTACGCCCCAATTAAAAAATAATGTTAAAAGTTCTTAAACTGGTAATTGTTGCAAGTTTTTTGCTCGCAAGTGTCTCTTTTATAATCCGACAAGAACCGGACGCCCACAAATCCCCAAGTAAAGTAAATACCGTTGTGATCGACGCCGGCCACGGTGGAAAAGACCCTGGAACACGGGGAAGCCGCACCAAAGAAAAGGATGTTGCGCTGGCCGTAGCGCTCGAACTGGGCCGCAAAATCAAGGAAGAGACGCCAGAAGTTAAAGTACTTTTTACCCGCTCCACCGACGTTTTTATTGAATTGGGTGAGCGCTCGGCTTTTGCCAACCGCAACAATGCCGACCTTTTTATTTCCATACATTGCAATGCAACGCCCAGCTCACGGTCGGTTCGGGGAACTGAAAGTTATGTAATGGGTTTACACAAAACACAAGGCAACCTGGAAGTGGCGAAACGTGAAAACTCGGTAATCTTGCAGGAAACCAATTACAAGCAAAAGTACAAGGGGTTTGATCCTAATTCCCCGCTGGCACATATCATGCTGGCCAATTACCAGAGTGCATTTATTTCAAGCAGTCTTCGTCTGGCAGACCTAATCGAAAAAAAGTTTAAGTCTGTTTCGGACCGGGATAGCAGAGGCGTGAAACAAGCTGGGTTTCTGGTGTTATGGCGGTGTGCAATGCCCGCGATCCTGATAGAAACCGGTTTTTTATCCACACCCGACGAAGAAGATTACCTTCGCTCAGAAGACGGGCAGGAGGAAATTGCGGAATCCATTCATCAGGCATTTATGGCCTATAAAAAAGATATGGACCGCTAAATGAGTGAATTCTAATAAATTTAGTCCATGAAATTATCAAGAGAAGCAAAAGTCGGGATCATGGCCATCTTCGCCATGGTTATGCTCTATTTCGGCTTTCATATCCTCAAAGGCTCCGACGTTTTTTCCCGCACCTATAAGTATTACATTGTTTACGACAACATTGATGGTCTGACAGCTTCTAATCCCGTCCTGCTCAATGGTTTGAATGTGGGCCGCGTGCAGGAAATCAAATTATTGCAGAGCCGTAACAATCATTTACTGGTAACGATCGACGTGCAAAAAGGGGTGGTACTGCCAAAAGGTACAGCAGCGATTTTGGCCGACGGGGGTCTTCTGGGCGGGAAAGTTATTAATCTCGCAGTAGGTACCGGTGCAGCTTTGCAGGATGGGGATACACTTTTAGCCAAAAAAGAATCTGGCATCTCCGCAGTTTTGCAGGAACAAGCATTACCGCTCGTGACCCACGCCGATTCACTTATCAAAAATCTCGATCAGGTAGTAGCAGGTTTTCAGGAAACCGGTTTGATTCTGAATCAGGTTTTGAAAAACTATAACCAGACTGGTAGCAGCCTGCAAGGATTATTAAATGAAAACAGAAGTAACCTGCTCGCATTAACTTCCAATTTGAATAAACTATCTACCTCACTGGTTGAAACTGAAAAAGAGCTGAAACCGCTTCTTTCCAAAACCGGATCATTGGCCGATTCGCTGAGCGCATTAAGGTTGGGCGAAACATTGCAGGGAGTGAACCGGACGATCAATGAGTTGCACACGCTTCTGGCGAGTGTGGAATCCGGCAAAGGTACCGCCGGGAAAATCGTGAAGGATGAAACATTATATAACAACATTGACAGGACGATCGTCAGCCTGAACAAGCTCCTGACGAACCTGCGCGAACATCCGAAACGCTACATTAACATTTCTGTTTTTGGTAAAAAAGACAAAGGACCAGCCGAATCGCCGCTGGATACCACTACGAAAATCAAGTAGCATTTACAGGTTGTCATACCTCAAATTATAATCAAAGTCGTTTGCTTACCGGTGAACGACTTTTTATTTTCGCCTATCATACAACTTCATCGCCGCACCATGACCAGCCAGGAATCACTTCCCGAATTACTTCAAAAACTCAGGACAAAATACGAAGAAGTGAAACTGGGCGGCGGCCTGAAAAAGATTGAGGCGCAGCATAAAAAGGGCAAGCTCACAGCCCGCGAGAGGATTGACTATCTAATTGATACGGATTCATATTTCCTGGAAATCGGGGCTTTCGTCGGGGACGGAATGTACCAGGAAGAAGGCGGCTGCCCGGCTGGCGGCGTAGTGGCCGGGATAGGTTATGTGTCGGGAAAACAATGTATGATCGTGGCCAATGATGCCACCGTGAAAGCCGGCGCGTGGTTTCCGATCGCTGCCAAAAAGAATTTGCGGGCGCAGGAAATCGCGATGGAAAACCGGCTGCCTGTGATTTATCTGGTCGACAGCGCCGGGGTATATCTGCCGATGCAGGCGGAGGTTTTTGCGGATAAAGAACATTTCGGGCGGATTTTCCGGAACAATGCTAAGATGTCGGCGATGGGCATTGTGCAGATCGCCGCGATCATGGGCAGCTGTGTGGCTGGCGGGGCCTATCTCCCGATTATGTCCGATGAAGCATTCATCGTGGAAGGCACCGGCTCGTTATTTTTGGCAGGGCCATTTCTGGTAAAATCGTCGATAGGCGAAGAAGTGGATGCTGATTCGCTCGGCGGCGCTACGATGCATTGCGAAATCTCCGGCGTAACCGACAACAAATTCCCAGACGACAAAACCTGCCTCGATGCCATCAAAAGGCACATTGATAAAATAGGAAAACCGCAGTCCGCCGGTTTCGACCGTAAAATCGCGATTACGCCGAGGAGAAACGCGGAAGAAATTTACAACCTCCTCCCCACCGACCGCCTCAAACCATACGACGTGCTGCCGATCCTGGAATGCATCGTGGATGATTCGGAGCTCGATGAATACAAACCCGATTACGGAAAAACATTGATCTGCGCCTACGCTCGCGTCGATGGCTGGGCGGTAGGAATCGTGGCAAACCAACGGAAAATGGTGAAATCCGGAAAAGGTGAAATGCAGATGGGCGGCGTGATTTATGGCGAGTCTGCGGATAAAGCAGCCCGTTTTATCATGAATTGTAATCAGAAGAAAATCCCGCTGCTCTTTTTTCATGACGTCACCGGCTTCATGGTCGGCAGCCGCGCGGAGCAGAGTGGTATCACCAAAGACGGTGCCAAAATGGTGAATGCGGTGGCAAATTCCGTGGTGCCCAAGTTCACATTCATTATTGGAAATTCTTACGGCGCGGGCAACTACGCCATGTGCGGAAAAGCATATGATCCACGCCTGATATTTTCGTGGCCCACGGCACAAATGGCGGTGATGAGCGGAGCTACCGCAGCCAAAACATTGTTACAGGTACAAACCGCCACATTGAAGGCAAAAGGAGAAACATTGACTGAGGAGGCAGAAAATGAACTTTTGAAACAAATAACCGACCGGTATAACCAGGAATTATCCCCCTATTATGCCGCAGCGCGACTTTGGGTAGACGGTATCATCGACCCCGTCGAAACCCGGCGCATCATTTCAACAGGCATTGAAGCCGCCGACCAGGCACCGATCGAAAAGCCTTTCAATGTGGGCATTTTACAAGTTTAAAAACCAATAAAACATTCAATTATGTTCGATAAAATCGCATTTCTGGGCCTTGGAAATCTGGGCACGCCGATAGCGGAAAGTTTGATAGAGGCAGGATATGAGTTAACCGTCTGGAACCGGACTGCATCGAAAGCCGAGCCGCTGGCCAAACTGGGCGCAAAAGTGGTGGAAGATCCGATGGACGCTATCACCGAGGGCGGTTTGGTCATTTCGGTTTTGGCTGACGACGCAGTTTTGGAGGATGTTTTCTCCATGGAATTGATTGAAAAACTGGGAAAAGGCGGGATACACATTTCGATGAGTACCATTTCGCCGGAAACTGCCAGGCAGCTCAGCAAAATTCATGATTGGTATGGGTCAACGTATGTCGGCGCACCGATTTTTGCACGTCCGGATGCCGTCAAAGCGAAGGTGGGCAACATTGCTATATCAGGTAAATCCGACGCCAGAGAAGCCGTGAAGCCTATCTTGCAAACATTCGTCAAAGGTATTTTCGATTTCGGAGAAGATCCCGGCGCAGCGAATGTGGTGAAGCTCGCAGGAAATTTCATGATTGCGGCGAGCCTCGAAATGATGGCAGAAGCATTTACGATGGCAGAAAAAAATGGCATTTCGCGCCAGAGCATTTACGAAATGCTGACGCAGACGATTTTCGCCGCGCCGATTTTTCAAAATTATGGAAAGCTGGTAGCCGCAAACAAATATGAACCTGTCGCATTCAGGTTACCGCTGGGCTTGAAAGATATTAAGCTGACTTTGGAAACCGCCGAGCGGGTGAATGTACCGATGCCATTTGCTGACATTGTCAGAAACCGGTTTGTATCGGCCCTGGCAAAAGGAAGAGAAGATATGGATTGGGGCGCACTGGCGCTGGGTGCATCTGATGACTCGGGGAATTAAAACAAAAAAAGGGAGCGCTTCAAACGCTCCCTTTTTTCAATTTCAATGTCAGGCTTCTCTCAGCTCCAATAACATTTCATCGGTAATGTTATTTTTCGATTTAAAATCTGCGACGGTTTCTGTGAAAGAAGTTTGCAGATCTTCAACGTGCTGCAGATTCTGGTAAACCCCATCATATATCTCATTCAGGGATTTATCGAGGCCCTGTACATTCACATTCATATTCTCAGTTTCAATCTGGCCGATCTTTTTGATCACCGCAGTTTCGCTGTTTTTCAAATCTTCTATTTCACGGAGAATCTTCTCCATCGTCTTGAATTTCTCGATCTTATCCATGAGTTCGTATTAGATTGTTTAGGGTGTATAGTTCAAATATCGTACCATTAGAGTTTTCGTACCGGTAAATTAGGCGCTCAAACTCCTTTAAAAACTATGAAAAACAGATTTTTAAAGGGAATTCTTCTCCTGACTTTTTGCTTTATAAACCTCGCCTCCTTCGCTCAGATCGAAGAAAAAACGACTTCCTGGAAGGGTTTTGACAAAGTAGATTTCAAGTTCGAAGGTCGTGATGCCTGGTATGTAAAACCAAAGAAGGCTATCGCTGGGAATCCGTGGATTTGGCGGGCACATTTCCCCACCTGGCACACCGAGATGGACAGTATCCTGCTTTCCAGAGGTTTTTATGTGGCTTATGTCAATACCAATGATCTGTTCGCGCATCCCAAAGCCATGCAGGTGTGGGACGATTTTTATGATTATCTGGTCAAACAAAAACAATTTGCGCCCAGGGTGGCGCTGGAAGGCGTGAGCCGCGGTGGATTGTATGTGTACGGCTGGGCTAAAAGAAATCCCGATAAAGTAAGTTGCATTTACGCCGAGGCGCCGGTATGCGATCCGAAAAGCTGGCCGGGTGGAAAGGGAAAAGGCAAGGGTTCCAAAGAGGATTGGGCTTCGTGGCTGAAATTGTTTAACCAGACGGAGGAGCAGGCGGCAAATTTCAAAGATATACCGATCAACGATCTGGCAGGGCTGGCGTCTTTCAAAGTTCCGGTGGTGCATGTTTTGGGTTTGCAGGATAAATTGGTCCCGCCCGACGAAAACAGCGACATTCTCCTCAAAAACTATCAGGCGCTGGGTGGCCCGGTGAGTGTATACCCGATGACGCGCGGCGAGCAAACATTGGAAGGCCATCATTTCCCGATCGAGCATCCCGAGATTTTGGCTGATTTTATCGTATCCAACAGCGTGCCGGTTTTGAAACCACTATCCCGCCAGCCCTACATTGAGGTAAATAAAGGTTTGGGAAATGCTTTTGAAAAATTCACGAAAGAGAAAAAAGGTACCGTGGCATTTCTTGGCGGCTCGATCACGCACAATCCTGGTTGGCGAAACAAAACCTCGCAGTATTTGCAGGAACATTTTCCGGATACTGAATTTACATTCATTGCCGCTGGTATCCCGTCGCTGGGAAGCACGCCACACGCATTTCGTTTTAGCCGCGATGTTCTGGCAAAAGGTACGCCCGATTTGCTTTTTGTTGAGGCAGCCGTAAATGACCGAGGAAATGGATTTAGCGAAAAAGCGCAGATCCGCGGCCTGGAAGGTATTCTGCGCCAGATGTATGCCAAAAACCCGAATGCCAATGTAGTAATGATGGCTTTTGCCGAGCCGCACAAGAATACAGATTATGAAAAGAGAAAAGAGCCCACCGAAGTTGCGGTACATCAAAGAGTGGCCAAATATTACGGGGCAGCTTACATTAACCTGGCCAAAGAAGTGTACGACAGGATTACCGCCGGGGAATTCAACTGGAAATATGATTTTAAAGATCTCCACCCGTCGCCATACGGACAGGAAGTGTATTTTCAGACGATCAAAGAATTATTGAAAATGGAATCCAAGCCAGAAAATGCCATCCAGCTGCCCACCCCGATCGATGAATTTTCCTACGCAAAAGCAAGCTACCACGCACTGACAGAAGCCAAGAATCTGAAAAATTTCACATTGGTAAGTGATTGGAAGCCAGCTGACAAAGTTTCCACCCGCGAAGGTTTCGTGAATGTGCCCATGCTAGTCGGAGAGCAGGCAGATGCATCTTTTGATCTGGATTTCAAAGGCCGCGGCATCGGTATCGCCCTCATCTCCGGCCCCGACGCCGGAAAAATCACTTACACTATCGACGGCAAAAAACCGCAAACATTAGACCTCTTCACGCAGTGGAGCAACCAGCTGCATTTGCCCTGGTACTTAATGTTGGCCGATGAATTGAGTTCAGGCAAGCATAAGTTGCATTTGGCGATTGATCAAAATAAGAATGAAAAGAGTGTTGGTACTGCGCTGCGGGTGGTGCATTTTTTGGTTAATGAGTGAGAGTTTCGGATATTTAATAATCAATTTTTTATTCACACACTAAATCAAAAGTCAATGCCGGAAATATCGCGCTTCTTTGGAATTACGATTTACATGTATTTCAAAGACCATTTACCTCCACACTTTCATGCTTATTATGGTGATCAAGAAGCTCAATTTTCAATTGAAACCGGGAATGTGATCGTAGGGGACTTGCCAAGAAAACAGATACGTTTGATCCAGGCCTGGGTCGAGTTATATCGTGAAGATTTATATCAGAATTATGTTGAAGCTCAAAGTGATAATGGGCAGCTGAGGAAAATAAGACCACTTCAATAATGAATCCCAGAATTAAAAAAATATTATCCGTTAGTCCTTTCACGGTCAAAGCTTTATGGAGCGACGACCATGTTAGGCAGATAGATTTTGGTAGTCTGTTGAGTGAATATTTCGAAAAAGAGGAAAGTCTGTTTTATAAGATACTACAACCCGACACTTTCATAAATGCCAAAACAGATGGGAAGACCATTTATTGGGATAACATTACCAAAATGAAGGATTATAGTGGAGCAATGATCGATGCACCGCTGGATTTTGATCCGGACGTCTTGTTTGACCAAGCGGAATTCATTTCCTGAGCTACTTCAAAGTCTGCGTCGTGTACGTACTCTCAAAAATCTTATCCGCATTACCAGCCTCAAAACCGTCCCTGCGGTGTTTTCTTTTGATTTCAGCTTGCGGTAAGTTCTGAAATTCAGGGAGGATTCTTCTTTCGGCAAATTCGACGTAGGAGCCCGAGATGGTTAAATGTTCTCCATTTGCAAATTCAGCATTGAGCATTTCAGCAACGGTTGCACTTTGCAGCAAGCCGCCATCGGGGCTTACCTTAATTTTTCCTCCGGAGGTATTCAGCTTAATGCCATTTTTTTCCAGAAATTCATTGAATGTCGCGACGGTGTCGTAGCCGGGTGGCAAATTGTGTACGCTGATCGTGAAGTGATTGAGGTAATACCGGTTGTAAATTACCCAGGCCGCATATTCGCTTTCCTTCAAGAGTGCCTGGTAATCTGTGGCGGAAGGTGTGCGCCAGAGCGGGCGGTGCAGAAATGCGTCCACTTCAAGCCCATTATCCAGGTCGAGCGCATCCACCGGGTCGCTGGTTACTTCGTCGGTGTAACTTTTGATGATGCGCTGACTTTCCTCGGAAAGATCCCCGACGCGCAGCTCGCTCACGAAAATCCGGGGATCAGTTTCGCGCGGCGGACTGTACCACCAGGCATCCAGTTTTTTACTTTCGAAAAAATAATGATCCCGTTTTTCGTAGCCGTAATGCACGAATATTTTTTCGAAAGACTTTACGCCCAGCTGCTGCACGCCCATGGTGCGGAATGCAATGTGATCGTTTTCAATGTCGTTCGTGCTGGCAACGATCCCGTCGCGGACCATGGCATTTAAAATGATACCGACGTCGGGTACGCGTTCTTTGTAGCGGCGCATGAGTCCGTCGAGGACAATGTCGAGCGTGGCGAGTTTGTCAGAAGAAGTCATAGTGTTGATAGTTAAATGTTTATAGTGGTGCGCAGTGACTTTTGGTTTGTTAGCCTTTTGATAGCTCTGTCGATCTTACCTGCGCGGCGATGATCCCGTCTTTCAATGTCTGATCCAGCTGTCCTGCTTCGAATTGCCGCAATGCTGCCTCGGTAGTGCCGCCTTTTGAGGCGACGGCTTTGATCAGATCATCCAGCGATTTATCCGCAGTATTGATCAAATGATACGACCCCAGCATGGTTTGCTTCACCAGAAGGGCCGCGACGGATTCTTCAAAACCCATTTGTTTGCCTGCCTCGATCATCGCTTTTACCACATAAAAGAAATAAGCCGGTCCGCTGCCGCTCAATGCAGTCACTGCATTCAGCTGATCCTCGTTTTCCAGAAATACGGAGCGCCCGGTAGCATTGATCAGGTTTTCGATTTTTCTTAACTGGTTGATATCCACCTCTGGCGACGCAGAGTATGCGGTAATACCCATGCCGAGCATCGCCGGTGTATTGGGCATCGCGCGGATCACCGCTTTATGGTCTAATGCATTTTGAATAATCTGGATCGTGATCCCCGCCATGATGGATAATACCACCTGGTTGGGCTTTACTACTGCTTTTAATGCTTCCGAAACAGACAAAAAATCCTGCGGTTTTACCGACAAAATGATCAGATCGTACTCGCCAATCTGTGGGCCGATGACGCCGGTAATCACACCCGGTTGAAAGCTGGTCAGACTTTCCATGCGGTCGAGACTTTTTTCAACCAGCAGAAAATCTTCTTTTTTGACCAGATCAAATTTCAGGAAAGCGCGGGCGAAGGCCATGCCCATATTGCCGCAGCCGATAATTGCAATTTTCATTCAGATTTAATGGATATGGTAAGGATACAGGCGAATTACGTAACTTTTAAAGAATAATCCGGCTGCGGCGGTTATTTACTCTTTTGAGATTGGAATGAATATCAGATAGGGCACGTTAGCCTTTCAGGGTACCTGTTATCCAACTATTTTATTGAATAGGTAAAAATCAATGAGTGTAGAATAAAATTTTGTTTAAATTATTTAATGTGGATGTATATTTTGAAAAACAACTAATATCCATTTTTTTAGGATCGGGTAATTCTCTTCCAGCCTAACTAATCAAGTTTAATGTAATACTCCTATTATGGCTATAAAAGTTGCTATTTCGCACAAAACAAAATACAAATTTGACCGGAGTGTTTCACTATCACCGCATATTTTTCGACTCAGACCTGCGCCACATTCCCGGACAGCCATAGAAGGATACTCGTTTAAAATTTCCCCTGAAAATCACTTTATCAACTGGCAGCAAGACCCTTTCGGTAACTATCAGGCGCGGGTTGTTTTTCCTGAAAAAACAACGGAACTGAGCATCGATGTAGAGGTGATCGCCAAGTTACAGGTGATCAACCCATTTGATTTTTTTGTTGAAGATTATGCCGAAAAATTTCCTTTCAACTACGAATCTGGCTTAAAGAAAGAACTCGGGCCATATCTCGAACCAAGAGAGTCGGGCCCGAAACTGATGCAGTGGATTGCCGACAACCGGCCAGCCGACGGCATTAAGATCGTCGATTTTTTGGTGCATCTCAACCAGCGGATTTTCAGGTCGATCGGATATAACATTCGCATGGAGGCCGGCGTGCAGACCTGCGAGGATACATTGAATATGCAAAGCGGCTCCTGCCGTGATTCTGCCTGGATGTTTGTCCAGGTTTTGCGGCATTTGGGTATTGCGGCGCGGTTTGTTTCCGGGTACCTGGTGCAGCTTACTTCCGACATTAAATCGCTCGATGGTCCGTCTGGCCCCGAGGAAGATTTTACTGATTTGCATGCCTGGGCGGAGGCTTACGTTCCTGGTGCGGGCTGGATTGGTCTGGACGCAACTTCCGGCCTTTTTGCCAGTGAGGGCCACATTCCGCTTTGCTGTACGCCCGACTATGCGAGCGCGGCGCCTGTTACCGGTGCTACCGACGTATGCGAGGTAACATTTGAATTCGACAACAAAGTGTACCGCATCCACGAAGATCCGCGCGTCACCAAACCTTATACTGAGGAGCAGTGGGCGGCGGTGATGGAAGTGGGCAATGTAGTTGAAAGGGATTTGCAGGAAAACGATGTGCGCCTGACGATGGGCGGCGAGCCGACCTTTATTTCTATTGACGACTACGAATCGCCGGAGTGGAATACTGCGGCGGACGGACCTCTGAAACGTCAGCTGGCGTATGACCTTTCGCTGAGACTGAAAAAGCGTTTTGCGCACGGCGGGCTGCTGCATTTTGGTCAGGGAAAATGGTATCCTGGCGAACAATTTCCGCGCTGGCAATATGCCTTATATTGGAGAAATGACGGCGTGCCGATGTGGCGCAATGATGATCTGGTGACCAAAGAAGGTCAGACCAAATATACTTTTCGCGAGGCGGAGCTTTTTACCACGGAGCTTTCGAAATACCTCGGCATTGATACCAACAACATTACCCCGGCTTACGAGGACCCGATTTACTGGGCGATGGAAGAGGGGAAAATTCCGGTAAATGTTGATCCATTGAAAGTTAACCTGAAAGATTCGGTTGAGCGGAGAACATTGGCAAAGCTGCTGGAAAAAGGGCTTAACAATCCTGCGGGATTTATTTTGCCGATTAAATGGAATACGGAAGGTGAACATTGGGCGAGCAGTGCCTGGCAGTTTCGCCGCAACAATTGTTTCCTGATCCCGGGAAACTCGGCAATCGGTTACCGGCTGCCGCTGACCGCGCTCCCGGAAGTAGCGAAAGAAAGACGCGAGCAGCCCATCGAGCGCAGCCCATTTGAAGATTTGCCTCCGCTGGCGGATTATAAGCCTATCGTGCAGTCGCGATACGGCTCTGTGGCGCCTGCCTATCAGTTGCCTTTGAATGTGCTGCCGGACGAGGAAGGTGAGAAAATAGAGAAGGACGCAACATTGCTTTTTGATGTGCCGATCATTAAAACGGCGATCTGTATTGAGGAGCGGGACGGGATCATTTACATTTTCCTTCCGCCCACAGATTATCTGGAACATTACCTGGACTTGATGGCGTCCATCGAGGCGACAGCTGAAAAATTGCAAATGCCGGTCCGCATTGAAGGTTACCCGGCGCCTTCGGATTACCGCGTTCAGAAATTGATAGTTACGCCGGATCCCGGTGTGATTGAAGTAAACATTCACCCTGCGAAAAACTGGCAGGAGCTTGTTGATAACATTAGTGCGCTTTACGAAGAAGCATTTTTCTCGCGCCTCGGCACAGATAAATTTATGGTCGACGGGCGGCATACGGGAACTGGCGGGGGTAACCACGTCACGATCGGTGGTGCGAAACCGGCTGACAGTCCGATACTTCGGCGGCCTGACTTGCTTAGAAGCCTTTTGACTTATTGGCAGCATCACCCGGCGCTGAGCTACCTTTTTGCGGGACCATTTATCGGGCCTACCAGCCAGGCGCCGCGGATCGATGAAGGTCGGGATGAAAGGCTTTATGAAGTGGAAATTGCATTTGACCAGATTCCGGAAGGTGAAGAAGTGCCTTTCTGGATGGTGGACCGCATTTTCAGGAATTTGCTGGTAGATATTACGGGAAATACGCACCGGTCGGAATTTTGTATGGACAAGCTGTATTCGCCGGATTCTTCGACGGGACGACTGGGTATCCTCGAATTTCGCGCATTTGACATGCCGCCGCATAAGCACATGAATTTGGTGCAAACATTGCTCATCCGGGCTTTGATCTCTAAGTTTTGGAAAAACCCTTATAAACATAAGCTGATCCGCTGGGGTACCGAGCTGCACGACCGTTTCCTGCTGCCGCATTTTGCGTACCTGGATATGGTGGATGTGGTAAATGATTTGAAAGAAGCGGGTTACCATTTCGACATTTCATGGTTTGATCCGTTCTTCGAATTCCGTTTTCCGCATTATGGCGGGATCACCGTAGATAACATCCAGCTGGACCTGCGCCTGGGTATTGAGCCGTGGCATGTCTTGGGTGAAGAGTTATCTAACTCAGGAACAGCACGTTTTGTGGATTCTTCGCTGGAAAGATTGCAGGTAAAAGTGAGCGGCTTCGTGGAAGGCCGGCACATTCTGGTATGTAACAGCTGCCGCGTGCCGCTGAGAAGTTCGGGCATTAAAGGCGAATATGTTTCAGGAATCCGCTACAAAGCGTGGAATCCGCCGTCAGCATTACACCCGACGATCGGGGCTGATGCGCCGCTGGTTTTCGACATTGTCGATACCTGGAATAACCGTATCTTGGGTGGCTGTACCTATTTTGTTTCGCATCCCGGCGGACGTAGTTTTGATACGTATCCTGTCAACAGTTTTGAAGCAGAATCTCGGAAAATCAGCCTTTTCCAAGGATTTGGCCACACGCCATCTTCCCGGCAGGAAGTGCAGATCAAGGAAGAATCTACCGGCGGTGTTTCCCGGTTTGTAGCCGAAACCAAAAAAGAAATGCGGGCCGACACGCCGATAGAATTAATCAATCCGGAGTATCCGAATACGCTGGATTTACGTAAATACTGGAAATCAAAATAGATTTCCTGATAAACCCCCTTTTTGAAGAAAACATGCTTACCGAGGCTTCTGTGAACCTTTTAGAATCATATACCAGTGGATTGAGTTCTTACGACGAAGTCCTGGATCTGAACGGAGTAATCAAACCTCATTGGAAAGCACTTTTCGGAACGATTGAAAAATTGGGTATCGGCGAGCTCAACAGCAGGAACCAGGAAATTGTCAGCAAGCTCCGCGAAAACGGTGTTACCTACAATGTTTACGGCACGCCCGACGGCATGAACCGTCCCTGGCAGCTTGATCCGATTCCTTTTTTAATCGAACAAAAAGAATGGAATGCGATTGCAAAAGGCTTGGAGCAGCGGGCCGTTTTGCTGGATTTAATGTTGAAGGATCTGTATGGTCCACGCAATCTGGTCAAAGACGGCATTATTCCCGCCGAGCTGGTTTTTGACAACACCGGTTTTTTCCGGCCGTGCACGGATGTAAAACTCCCTGCAAATCAGCAGCTGATCTTATTCGCCGCCGATATGGCGCGCGGTCCGGACGGGCAAATGTGGATCGTGGATAACCGCACGCAGGCGCCGTCGGGCTCAGGTTATACGCTCGAAAACCGCGTGGTGATGAGCAAGCTGCTGCCCGAGCTGGCGCAGGGAATGTACGTCAGCAAGCTTTCGCCTTATTTTAATAGTTTACAAAATACCGTTCTCCGGCTTTCCGATAAAAGCAAAGATGCTCCCAACATTGTATACCTCACGCCGGGGCCGAACAATGAAGCGTATTTTGAACACGCCTATCTGGCTTCCTACCTCGGCTATACATTGGCCCAGGGGGATGATCTTTTGGTGAGAAATGGCTGCGTGTGGCTCAAATCCATCGATGGTCTGCAAAAAGTGGATGTTATAGTTCGTCGGATCGATGATGACTGGTGCGATCCGCTGGAACTTCGGGAGGATTCTCAACTGGGCGTGCCGGGTTTGCTGCAGGCGATCAGGATGGGACATGTGCAGGTGCTGAATGCGCCGGGTACCAGTGTGCTGGAAAACCATGCATTCCTGGCATTTATGGAGAATATCTGCCAATATTTTTTGAAGGAAAAACTGATCATGCCTTCCGTGGCGACCTGGTGGTGCGGCCACGCGAAAGAGCTGAGCTATGTGCTGGAAAACATCGATGAGCTGATCATTAAAAAAGCCAACCGGAAAACAAGATTCCGGTCGATTTATGGCCGGCTGCTCACCAGCATTGAAAAGGAGGATTTGAAAAGAATGATCGAGGCGGCCCCGCACGAATTTATCGCCCAGCAGGAGGTAAGCCTTTCTACAACGCCTTCATTGATCGACGGTAACATTGAGCCGCGCTACGCGGTGCTGCGGGCATTTATGGTGGCCGATGGAAATGGTTACCACGTGATGCAGGGCGGACTTACGCGCAGCTCAGCGGTGAAAGACCGGTTTGTAATCTCCAATCAATATGGCGGTTTTTCAAAAGATACCTGGATTGTTTCCGATAAAACCGTGGATACGCAGGAAAAGGTAACATTGATCACGCCGGCATCGGTGAACAAGCACGTTTCGCTGCCGAGCCGGAGTGCCGAGAATTTGTTCTGGGTGGGCCGGTATTGCGAGCGGACGATGGCGGTGATCAAATTTATGAACATTACTATCAATGTGCTCAACCTCGACCGCAACTTCGGCGGCTCGGCCAAGCAGGAACACATTAAAGTGCTTTTACAGGCGCTGACACATCTTTCTTCTACTTACCCCGGCTTTTTAGACGAAACAGAGGACAAATTTCAGGATCCTTACAAAGAGGTGATCGATATGATTTCCAATATTTCGCGGGCTGGGTCGGTGGCAAGTAACATTGGCTCGTTTCTGAACGCGGTAGGGGCGGTGCGCAACCAATGGGACCTGGAAATCTGGCGGATCGTGGACCTGATCGATAAAGGGTTTCACAGCATCCGCAATGCTTCGAGCATGAATAGTACCAACATTCAAAAAACACTCGACGGGCTTTTTAACAATATGTTCACTTTCCTGGGCGTGATCGCGGAAAGTATGCCGCGGGACAATAGTTTTCTGCTGCTCGAAACCGGGAAGCTGATCGAGCGTATCCTGTCGCGGATCAGTGTGATACAATCTAATTTTGGTGTGAAAAATGCGCCTGCGGTGGAAAATGAGTTGATCGAAGCCACATTGATCAACCATCATTTGCTGGTGAATTACCGGCAGATTTATAAATCACATTTAAGTGTAGAGGCGATGCTGGATATGGTGCTCCTTGAAAAAAAGCTGCCTTATTCGCTGGCTTATATGCTGGATGAATTGAAGAAAAACCTCGGTCATTTACCCACAACCACACGCGGAGAAAGATTAAATGAGGCGGAGAAATTTGTGTTGAAAGCTTCCACGTTGATCAAGCTGGCGGATATTGCCGATTTGAGTAAAAGCAACCGGAATTCGGAGCGGGAAGAGTTATTCGACTTGCTTTCTGAGGTAGCGAGGCTGATCAGCTCGGTTTCTACTACGTTGAACAATATGTATTTCAGCCACACATTAATGCACCACTCGTTTTTTGACCCTGCGGACTACGATACCGATGAAATATAAGCTGATCCATAAAACGGAATATAAGTATGCCCAGGCCGTGAACAATTATCATAGCCTGCTGTGCCTTACGCCGCGGACATTGAATAACCAGTCTTGCAAGGATTTTAGCATTGAAGTCACGCCCAAACCTTCCGAGCTCGTCAGCCGGACGGATTTTTACGGAAATACGGTACATTATTTTTCCCTGCACTCGCCGCATAAAACATTGACGGTGCTGACAAAAGGTATTGTCGAGCGGTTTCAGGAAAGTACGGGGTCGCTTTTTATGCCGTCGGAAATTAGCTGCGCGACGGTGCGGCATCGGGTGCAAAATGACCGTTCACTAAAAATTTCGCTGATAGAATTTATGCTGCCGAGTCCCTCGGTAAAATGGGACCGGGAAATTGTGGGTTATGCCAGCGATTGTTTTCAGGAAAGCCGGCCTTTGTATGAATGTGTCCAGGCGCTTTGCCGGAAAATCTATACGGAATTTGATTTTGTACCTGATTTCACGACGGTTAACACACCTATAAAAGAGGTTCTGCACGCCAGAAAAGGAGTTTGTCAGGATTTTTCTCATTTGGCGATTGCCTGTATCCGAAGTTTTGGCTTTGCGGCGCGGTATGTAAGCGGCTACCTGGAAACATTGCCACCGCCGGGCAAGCAGAAATTGCAGGGCTCCGACGCGTCTCACGCCTGGATTTCGGTTTTCATTCCCGACTACGGCTGGTGCGATTTTGACCCTACCAATAATGTGGTGCCCGGCGAAAGACATATCACCACCGCCTGGGGCCGCGATTATACCGATGTGCCGCCGCTGAAAGGGATTATATTCAGCTACGGAAAACACACGCTTAAAGTGGAAGTAGATGTAATTCCCGTTTGACAATTGGGCTTGTTTCTCTAATTTTACCAGACATTTCGAAATAAGTATCCAAAACCTCTTTTGATGTAACCACAGTAGTCAAATCCAAACATTATACCGGGTTTTGCGATGGTTTCTTCTAAGGATTAAATAATTATAAAAATTACGAATGAAAGAATTAGCATTTAGAGATGCCATTCGCGACGCTATGTCGGAAGAGATGCGCCTTGACAAAAGTATATTTTTGATGGGCGAAGAAGTTGCTGAATACAACGGCGCCTACAAAGCAAGTCAGGGAATGCTGGACGAATTCGGGCCAGAGCGTATCATTGATACGCCGATCGCCGAGCTTGGGTTTGCCGGTATCGCGGTGGGAGCAGCCGGAAACGGACTTCGCCCGATCGTCGAATTCATGACATTCAACTTCTCCCTGGTGGCCATCGACCAGATCATCAACAGCGCGGCGAAAATTCTTTCCATGTCGGCAGGCCAGTACGGCTGCCCGATCGTGTTCCGGGGACCAACCGGTAATGCAGGTCAGCTGGGCGCGCAACATTCACAAAACTTCGAAAACTGGTACGCCAACACGCCTGGTTTGAAAGTAGTTGTTCCTTGCAATCCCTACGATGCAAAAGGACTTCTAAAATCATCTATCCGTGATAACAACCCGGTGATCTTCATGGAATCCGAGGTGATGTATGGTGATAAAATGCAGATCCCGGAAGAAGAATATCTGATTCCGCTGGGTAAAGCCGACATTAAGCGTCCGGGAAAAGATGTTACCATTGTTTCTTTTGGTAAAATGATCCCACGGGTAGTGATGCCAGCCGTATTGCAGCTTGAAAAAGAAGGTATTGATGTGGAAGTCGTGGATTTGAGAACTGTTCGCCCGATCGATTACCCTGCTGTCATTGAATCAGTTAAGAAAACAAACCGCTGCGTGATCGTGGAAGAAGCCTGGCCGCTGGCTTCAATTTCTTCTGAGGTTACTTATCACATTCAGCGTCATGCATTTGATTACCTGGATGCACCGGTGATGCGGGTTACCAACCGCGATGTGCCGCTTCCTTACGCACCAACATTGATCGAGGAGATCTTGCCGAGCGTAAAAAGAGTTACGGAAGCAGTGAAAGCCGTCCTTTACAAATAAGGTTTCAATTTGAGTACACAAAGCCATTTCCTGGAACAGGATGTGGCTTTGTTAGGTTATAAGAATACTAGTACTTTTGTAATCCTAAACACTCCTTGATAATAACAAAATCAACGTAAGAGATTATGCAAGAAGAACGCACAAGATATTCGGAGGAAGAATTGAGGGAATTTGAGGAGCTGATCCGTGGGAAGTTGGACGCAACAATGAGCGAGCTTAATTATATTAAAGGAGGGCTTAGCAAGAAAAACGACAGTGGTACCGACATTACGGCTGGTTCAGCCAAATTAGTGGAAGACGGCGCCGACGCCAGCGAGCGTGAAAATCTCAGCCAGCTGGCAGCACGTCTGCAAAAATATTCCATCCAGCTTGAAAATGCCCTAGTACGCATTAAAAACGGCACTTACGGGATCTGTATCGACACAGGAAAGTTGATTCCGAAAGAACGTTTGAGAATTGTACCGCATACGCAGCAGACAATTGAGGCGAAGCTGCGCCGGGCTAGCTAACATTTCCGGATATCAAAAAAGCCAGGCAAATCGCATTTGCCTGGCTTTTTCATTTTAGAAAAATCAATGTTATCATTCCCCCTCAGTCCCCAATACCTCCCGAAAAACTTCCAATAACCCTTCCGAAGGTTCCTGTCCCTTGTTCTTTGATTTGAAGTATTCCTGAAAGAGTTTTTCCATGCTTAAAGACAAGTCTATTTCTGAACCGGTTTCGGCGACTTCAGCTTTTTTTACTTGCGGGATGATCTGGATGATGCCTGAATGTGCTTCCATGAGACGCTTTTTGTCAGCGGCTTCGAGGTAGTTGTCGGAAATGATGGTGAGCTCGATCAGATCGTCGGCGTGTTCTTGCAGCCACTCGATCGCTTCGTCGATTTTGTGGAAGCTTTTTCTTCTGAGTTTTTTGCCTTTGAATAATTCGATGGGCTGGTAACCAATCAGTTTCCCGGCGGAGGCTTCGATCAGGACGACGAATTTCCTTTGATTGGCTTCGGAAAAACTATAAGCCAGCGGGCTGCTGGAATAGATTGCCGGTGCCGGTTCTTTGTCTACTACCTGAAACCGGTGCAAATGTCCGAGCGCAATGTAATGTACCTGTTTTGGGAAATTTTCGGTGTAAATGGCCTGGGCGCCGCCAATGTGAAGGATCGGTCGCTCGTCGTCAGGTTCTTCGGGCATCGGGCCTTCTTTTTGCATCACGTATAAATGTGTTGCGAGCAGGTTAAAACCTTTGTTGTCCAGGTAAGTGTCGGCCAGATCCTGCCAATGTTGCTGCAAATTCAGGCGCAAAGCTTCCTCCGAATCTTCCACGCCCAGAAATGTTTTGAGACGCTGCTCGTTGGCATAAGGTGTGTGCAGAATGCGGAGGGGAAAGTCGCAGTTCGGAAGCATGATTTCGATAAAACCTTTTGCGGTGCGGACAATATCCACTTTTCCCTGCGTACAAAATGGTTTTACTTCGGTATTGGGAAACCCGACGAACAGAATGCCGCAAACCTTCGCCAGCGCATCGGGTACCTGGATGCGCTCGGGCGAATCGTGGTTGCCGGCGATGGCGATGACGGCGCGGCTGCCATTTGCTGAAAGCCGGTGTAATGTGCTGTATAAAAGTTCGGTAGCTTCGGAGGACGGATTGAAATTATCGAAAAGATCTCCGGCAATCACTACCGCATCAACAGCCTCTCGCTCAGCGATTTCGCATATCTCGTCCAAAACCAGCCGCTGCTCGTCAAGACGTGAAAAGAGATCGAGCTTTTTGCCAATGTGCCAGTCGGCCGTGTGGAGAATTTTCATTTGTGTGATTAATTTTAGCGAAAATAACATTTGACTCCCGAAGTATTGAAATATAGATCATCGAGGTTTGCGTGGCTTGCTACATTAACGGTTCTTTTTTTAGCCGGAATGTTCCTGGCGGGCTGTATGCCGGATGCAAAAAGTCATGAACAAGCCGGTATCGCTATTTCTTTTGACGATCATTTTATCAGCGACTGGCATGCATTGAGGCCGCTTTTTAAAAAATATAATGCTAAGGTTACTTTCTTCATCACCTGCCCTGATAGTCTTACCAAAGAAGAAGTTACGCAGCTAAAAGAGCTGGAAAGTGACGGACATGAAATTGGTTTTCATAGTACCACCCACGGAAAGTCGACAGAACTGATCGCGGCAGTCGGGCCGGCGGGATATGTGGAGCGCGAATTGAAACCGGGCTTGGGATTTATGGCGGCTGCCGGTTTTTTCCCGAAATCTTATGCGCATCCTGGTGGAAATCACAATGATCAGGTGGATTCGGTTCTTTTTGCAAATGGTTTTAAAATTCTCCGCGATGTAGGCGTTTCAAGAAGAAAGCTTTTTGGAATCCAGATTTATGCCCTCGCGCCCCGGTTTATGAACTGGGTATATTATCGATTTGACCAAAAGAAATCGGTAGACGCATTATTCATCGATACGGACTCGGAAGTGACGGAGGTGGAAATGGCTGAGGCGATTCAAAAAGCGAAGGATACGAATACAGCCTTGATGATCTTCGGTCACCAGCCACTTTACGCCGCGCCAAAAAACGGTCAGTACGGTTTTAATGTACCTTTTCTTGAAAAAATATTGAGAGAAGCGAGCCGACAAAAATTGAAATTCTACACGATGTCTGAGCTGCCTGACCAGACTTCCACGGACTAGTCAGAACATTACCTGCCGAACTTTCGGTCTTTGAAAGCGAGCAAAGGTTTTTCCAGATAAGAATAAGAAAGAGAAGCCACCAGCACAGAGCCGATGAATGTCAGAATGTACAGAACGGTTTGATAAACAGGCCCTTCCCACTTAGGCGCATAGGCGGCAAGCAGGTTGATAATCAGCACGATCACCACGACGTGGTAAATGTAAAGTCCATAGGAAATCTTTCCCAAATGATCCATCACCGGGTTTTGCAAGCTGATAATGCTGTTTTTATTACAGGAAACATTCAGGACGAAGAACGCAAAAAACAGCGCGTACACTTCCAGAAAACCATTGAAATGTATGCCTGAAAAAAACAATGCAGCGAGCAGCAGGTAAGCCATGATCTGCAAATCTTTCCTGAAAATAATGTCGAGCACACGCTTTTTGTCTTTGTAAACCAGCCACGCGCAAAAGCCGCCGAGCGCCATCGTCTGTATCCTGAATTGGCCGAGGAATGTGGTGATGATGGCATCCTTCATTTCTTCGGAGGGATCAACAAAATACAAACCGAGGTAAAGCACGCCGGCGGTGATCGCCAGGAAGGCGAGGATGATGGGGATACTTCTTTTGGGATATTTGATCAGCCAGGGCCAGAGGTAATAAAATTGTTCTTCTACGCCAATAGACCACGTTTGGGCACACCAGTACGGCAGGTCGTAAAGGACGAATGCAAAATTTGGAAGGACAAGTAGCAGTAATGTC
Organism: Dyadobacter luticola; assembly: GCF_005860805.1. Taxonomy (GTDB): domain Bacteria; phylum Bacteroidota; class Bacteroidia; order Cytophagales; family Spirosomataceae; genus Dyadobacter; species Dyadobacter luticola. The sequence goes on from NZ_VCEJ01000008.1 coordinate 307,559, forward strand.
AGTCGCTCGCCCGCGTGGATTTCCAGTTTTTCCTGCGCTCCGGGATAGTAAAGCAGGTCAATGTGGGAGAAGACAAAAAAGGAGAGAAAAATGATGAGAAAGTAAATTGGCCAGATCCTGAAAACGCGGCGCAGATAAAACTTTTTGGCATCTACGTCCCCGAATCGCCCTTTTTCTTCCAATAATAAATAGGTGATCAAAAACCCGCTGAGCACGAAAAATAGCCCAACCCCCAGTCTTCCGGCATGCTGAATGATAGGCGAATCGTAAACATTGGCGATTCCCAGCGCATGTTTGGCTTGTTCCAGATGGTGAAAAACCACCAAAAGCGCCGCAATGCAGCGAATGCCATTGAGATTGGGGAAATAACGCTTTTTTTCCAATGATTCCACGCCGGGATTTTTCTCAGTTAATCGAACCAGGACATCCATTTTCCCTGAACCTTCATCACCTGTTCAATGAGATCGCGCACGGCGCCGTGGCCGCCGGTTTTTGGAGATATGTAATCGGATAAGGCAAGAATTTCTTCGGAAGCGTCGGCCGGACAAGCCGCCAGCACATTGGTACGCATCACTTCATAATCGGGCAGGTCGTCGCCCATGAACACAATTTCGTCTTCGCTAAGGTTATTTTCGCTCAGGTATCTTTTGAAAACGGGCAATTTTCCATCCGGCGATGTGCCCAGGAAAATTTCTTTAATTCCCAGGTATTCAAGGCGTTTACGAACCCCTACCTGGCCTTGCGCCGAAATAATAGCGACCCTGTAACCCAGCCTGACCGCACGGTTCAAAGCATATCCGTCCCTGACATTAAAAACCCTGGGTTGCTCACCGGATTCCAGCGCAATCACGCTTCCGTCGGTCAAAACACCGTCGACATCAAAAATCAAAGTGGTTATGCGCTGAAATCGCTCCGTTAACGAAGAATCCATGAAAATGAAAAGTAGTGACTCCTGCAAATATAGCCTAACTTTTTCCAGACGTCGCGCATTCTACTATTTTGAAATGTAGAAGTTGCGGATCTTGTCAGTCAGAAGCCGGTAAATTTCTGTCCAGTCTTCATTGGTTTCCTGAAGATATTCGAGGTGCCGGGCTGTGGTTTTCCAGTCGCCGCGCCGGGCAGGGCCGGTTTGTCCGAAGGCTGGGTCGTTTGTAGATAATGCTTTGTGAATGGTGGTTTGGATCAGCGGTTTTAGCAGCTCGAAGTTAATTTGCTCGCGTTCCAGGAGATTTTGGGAAACCGTGAGCATGTAATTGGTGAAGTTGCTGGCAAAAACGGCGGCGACGTGCAGGATAAATCGTTCATCGGAATCCATGCGCGTGACATTGTTACTGATGCTTTGGGCAATCAGAATGAGCTTATTTTCAATGAGTTCATTTTTTGATTCAATACAAAAAGGCAAATCCTGGTAATCCATTTCAATGTCCTTCGAGAATGTTTGCAAAGGATAAAAAACACCGGTATGTACATATACGTCGCTGTAAATCTCGACCAGCTTCTGAAATTCGGCCAGCGACCGGGTACCCGAAGTATGGACCAGAATCACGCCTTCCGGCAGCACAATCCGCTGTAAAACCTCTTCAATCGCATCGTCGCTGACTGCGATGACGATCACTTCGGCTTCGCTTTCCGAAAAATTCAGGTCGGGCTGGATGTTGGTATCATATAATACAGCGGCGAGCTGACGCGCTTTTTGCGTATCGCGGCTGTATACCTCGCAGATCCAATGTCCGGCGTCTTCAAAAGCCTGGGCAAGATGCCACGCAACATTGCCGGCACCGATAAAGGAGATTTTCATGCAACTGAATATTTATCCGTAAGATATCAGCCGGAAACCGGCTTCACAAATCAATTCACAACCGGCGCGGTTTGTTCAGCCGAAGTGATGCCACCCGGCAGTTCCAGAATGCGGATGTTGCGGAAGTGAATTTCGGCCCCTTCGGCTTCCAGGCAGATATATCCTTTCTTCCGCTGAGAGTCGCGCAAGCCATTTACAAACTTACCGTTGACAGATAATTTGACGACGCCATCGACGCAGACAACCACATATTTGTTCCACTCGCCTTTTCCTTTGCATCTCTTTTCCAGCGACTTGCTCCGGATCCCGCGTGGATTGTCGGGCGTGGCGGTCATACCCATCGTCGGGAAAAGTTCACCGTGAACATAGTCTTCGGTGGCATTATGGATGGGCGCATATTGTAGTTCCAGCATTTGCACTTCAATCGCTTTAGTGAGCGGATCATCCGGTTGCGGCGTCCCTTCGCTCCAAATAAAAACGCCCGAATTCCCGCCAGCTTCCATGTGTTTCCACTCCACTTCAAGAATAAAATTCTCATACTGCCGGTCACTCCGCATCACGCCAATCGGCTTGCCTGAGCATATCAATGTGCCATTTTTAACCTTCCACGTTTCCTTCGAAGTATTCACATCCACCCAGCCATCGAGGTTCTTACCGTTGAAGAGCGGCTTGAAGGCCAGCATGTCGTAGGACTGGGAATTAACATGGTGGTTTAAGAGAAAAATGCTTAATAGTAAGGCTGACCGTAAAAAAAATATTTTACCGGAGAATAAATGCTTCATGGGTTTAGGCGATTTGAATGGGGATTGTCAAGTTTTACAATGTAAGAATATCACAGTTCTTCTCCTCGGCAAGCATATATTTATCACCGCTTATAGCATCGGTCTTAATTTTTAACACACTGATCCAATAAAATTTCGAATGAAAAAAGTCCTTCTTGGCTGTGTTTTCCTGGCAGCTATTCATCCGGCTTTCGGCCAAAATCAATCAAATGTTAATGCTGGAATTGACGTGGGCACAGGCTTCAAAAATTCCGCCTGGGCACCATCTTTACTTTACCACGAAGAGGTGGGCATCGGGAAGCTTAGCTGGCTCAGACTTGGGTTGGGATTACGGGCCTGGGCATATTATGGAGAAGGCGCGACGCTGTCAAGCAAAGATGAAAGTAACAATCTTTTATTTCGCAAAACTTCTGTCAATGGTGCAAGCTTCGTGGCTGGTTTTAATTTCTGTTTTCCGAGGGTTGATATAGGTATCAACACAGATATAGGCGGTCTGGCGCTCGGTTCAAAACGCAGCGGATTCTACGAAAAGACTACTTCCACTCCTGGTATTGGTGAACTATTTTATAATACCTGGCTTTCCACTTCGCCTGTGAATTTCGATTTTCTTCCCTTGTTTTTAAAAAATTATAATGGTCAGTCAGAAATATATGCACGGATTTATCTGTCGAAAAAGATGGGTTTAAAACTGGGATATGTTCTGGGCCAGATTGCTTACAAGACGAATAATGTCAAAGAACGCAAGGTTCTCCTCGATGATAGAGAGCGTCGTGTTTTTGACAGATATAGCTTGCCGTATGCAGCGTTATCCTTTTCTCTGTCTGACTGATCGGATACTTTTTTCAGAGAACTTTGCAGAGTTACAAATATGCGTAGAGATACCCTAGTGGCGAAATTTCTCAGACATACTTGTTATTCAAATTGTTAAACTCTATATTTGCACTCCCATTTTGCGATGGGACTGTCTTGTTACAGTGTAATTTATTGAAAATCAATTAAATTTTTTGTTAATCGTGGATACGTTAAGCTACAAAACCATCTCGGCGAACAAAAACACAGTAAACAAGGAGTGGATTGTTGTGGATGCTAAAGATGCAGTTCTTGGTCGTTTGGCCAGTGAAATTGCGAAAATTATCAGAGGCAAACATAAAGCAAGTTACACTCCTCATGTGGATTGTGGCGATAACGTAATTGTTATCAACGCCGATAAGATCAAGTTGACCGGTAAGAAAATGACCGACAAAGTGTATGTCCGTCACACAGGTTACCCAGGAGGTCAACGTTTTCAGACTCCTCGCGAGTTGCTCGAAAAACACCCTGAGCGTGTGATCGAGAAAGCCGTAAAAGGCATGCTTCCAAAGAACCGTTTGGGACGTCGTTTATTCACTAACCTGTTTGTTTACGCTGATGCAGAACATCCTCACAGCGCTCAGCAACCTAAACAAATCCAGCTGTAATTCATGGAAGTGATCAACACAATTGGCAGAAGAAAAACAGCCGTGGCCCGTATTTATATGACGCCAGGGAAAGGAGATATCAAAGTTAACGGCCGCGATTACAAAGAATACTTTCCGTTTGAAGTACACCAGATCGTTCTTCAGCAGCCTTTCGCTACGATCAGCGGTGGTAATGGATATGATATCAAAGTAAACGTAAGAGGCGGTGGGATCTCAGGTCAGGCGGAAGCAATCCGTATGGCAGTTTCCCGCGCACTGTGCGAATACAATGGTGAATTCCGTCCTGCATTGAAAAAAGAAGGATTTCTTACCCGTGACCCACGTATGGTTGAACGTAAGAAATACGGACGTGCAAAAGCGAGAAGAAGATTCCAGTTCTCGAAACGTTAATATTTCGTCCAGACAGTACTTATCGTGCCCGATGTGCTGTGCTGCGTAATTTCAAAAACATTCTAACATTAATCTGTAATGGCACAATTAGAATATAAAGAACTATTGGATGCAGGTGTGCACTTTGGCCACCTTACCCGCAAGTGGGATCCACGCATGGCTCCATACATTTTCATGGAGAAAAACGGGATCCACATCATTGACCTGAACAAAACATTGAGCTGCATCAACGACGCTGAGGCTGCGTTGAAGCAAATCGTTCGTTCGGGACGTAAGATCATGTTTGTTGCTACTAAAAAACAAGCGCAGGAAATCGTAACAGAAGAGGCAAAACGCCTTAAAATGCCTTACGTGACCGATCGCTGGTTGGGTGGTATGCTCACAAACTTTGGCACAATTCGCAAGTCTTTGAAAAAAATGCAGACTCTTGAGAAGATGCTGAAAGACGAAACCACGGTTAGCAATATTGCGAAAAGAGAACGCCTGATGCTTACACGTGAAAAGGACAAACTGGAAAGAGTACTAGGTGGTGTAGCGGACCTTACTCGCCTTCCAGCCGCACTTTTCATCGTTGATGTAAAACGCGAGCACATTGCGGTTGCAGAAGCAAAAAGATTGAACATCCCCATCTTTGCGATCTGCGATACCAACTCAAACCCAGAACTTGTTGACTTCCCAATCCCAAGCAATGATGATGCGTACAAAGCCATTTCATTGATCACTTTGGCGATCGGAAAAGCGATCGAAGAAGGTTTGATGGAACGCAAACAAGATAAAGACGATCAGCGCATGGTTGAGGAAGAAGAAGCCAAACGTCAGGTTGACAAAGGCAATGAGGAAGCAGCTGCACCACGTGCAGAAGTAGCTCCTGAGGTAGTAGCTGAAAGTGATGAAGAATAAAAACTAGGGCGATATGGCTGGGGTTTCCAAATCCACGTGTTGTATCTGATTAGATAAAAATAGCCCATAGCCGTTTTGCTATGGGCTATCATTTTTTAAGGACCATTCATTTCATTTAAATAAAATCATGGCAATTACCGCACAAGATGTAAACAAACTCCGCCAAATGACTGGCGCGGGCATGATGGATTGTAAAAAAGCGCTTCAGGAGGCTGACGGCGACTTCGAACAAGCTGTTGATATTCTTCGCAAACAAGGACAGAAAGTAGCTGCGAAACGCGCTGATAACGCAGTTTCGGAAGGAACAGTACTGGTGAAAATCAGCGCTGACGGAACAAATGGTAAACTGGTAGCACTGGCTTGCGAAACTGAGCCGGTTTCCAATGTAGAAGATTTTAAAAACCTTGCTCAGAGCATTCTCGACAAAGCTGTTGCCGATGATATCGCTGACAAGGATGCTTTGCTGGCTGCTACGCTCGAAGACGGTCGTCCGGTGAGCGAGCACATCGTTGATTTGGTAGGTAAATTGGGAGAGAAACTGGAAATCACTTCTTACGAAAATGTAACGGCTGACCAGGTTGTTCCTTACATTCACTCAAATGGTAAACTGGGCGTTCTGGTAGCATTTGATGGCGTAAACGGAACCGATGTAAACGAGTTGGGTAAAGATGTGGCGATGCAGATCGCTGCAATGAAGCCGATCGCTCTGGATAAAGACGGTGTAGATTCAGCGACTGTTGAGCGTGAAATTGAAGTGGGTAAAGAGCAGGCGAGAGCAGAAGGCAAGCCAGAAGCAATGTTAGAAAAAATTGCGCAGGGTAAGCTTCAAAAATTCTACAAAGACAACACCTTGTTGAACCAGGAGTTTGTAAAAGATTCTTCTTTGACCATCCGTCAGCTTTTGGAAAAAACGGCCAAAGGCTTAACAGTGAAGTCCTTTAAGCGTATAGCAATCGGAGGATAGTAAATTCCGTAATAAATTAATATCGACAACGCCTGGTATCTATTTGTATACCAGGCGTTGTTTTTTAATATTTACAAGAAATTAATTCACCCTTTTCTTTTTTTACCACACTATCAGTGATATTCCAGCGAAGAATGACTGACCAAACAGCCCACACTTTTATAGTGTCGCACACTGCATCTGACGAAGAATTAGTAAGACTTTTTATAGAAACAGGTGACAACAGGCATTTCGAAAAACTTTACGAGCGCTACGCTTATAAAGTGTACAAAAAGTGCCGGACTCTGACCGGGGATTCTTCCAAAGCCGAAGACATTACCCAGGATGTTTTTCTGAAACTGATGTTCAAAATGAACACATTCAAGAAAGGCGCCAAATTCTCAACGTGGCTTTTCACCATCACCCACAACCATTGCCGGGACCTTGTCCGGATTAGTAAAAGGCGCGTCGTGCTCGTTAACGAAGCAGGTGCCGACCTGGTGGACGAATCGGATCTACACAATATTTTCGGGACGGACGAAATCGATACCGGAAAATTCAAGATAGCTATCACGCAACTCAGCCTGGAAGAAAAGGCGATTATTTATCTTAAATATCTGGAAAATAAGACAATACGCGACATTGCAGATATTTTTGATACCACAGAATCGGCCGTGAAAATGCGGCTGATGCGGTCGCGGGAAAAGCTCAGGAAGCAATATCTTCACATGATTCTCTTCGGGTGATCCTTCGAAGTGTTTAAAAAAATGCTTTACTTTAAGTCCTCTCTCTTTCATCAGATTCATATTTTAGCCTGAAGACGTCATGATCCGATACACTAAAACTGTTGAAAATGAGAGACTTACTACTTAGAATCTCTACATTACTCTGCGCTTTTATTCTTCTGCCAGGTAGCTACGCATTTTCCCAAAATGTTGATCTGTCCAATTCCCTCAATGCCGGCCGGCTCAAAACCGCCAACGATACCACCTGGAAAAAGATCGAGTTCGGTGCGAACCTGAACCAGGGATCATTCAGCTCCAACTGGACGGGCGGCGGGGTAAATTCTGTTGCGTTAGGCTTGTTTTTCAATGCATTAAATGAAAAAAGGAGAGGCAAAAATTCCTGGCGAAACGATTTTCAATCACAATATGGCGTTGTCAGAAATAAGGGGCAGCAAAGCAGAAAGAATGTTGACCGGATATTTTTTGATACCAAATACAACCGTGAGCTGACCGCAAAGTGGAGCCTTTTTGCCAATGTTAACTTCCTGTCGCAGTTCAGTCCCGGATTTAAATATTCTTCCAATGCCGATACTGCGGTGATCAAGGACAAAGTTTCCGGATTTTTGTCGCCTGCATATCTTACCGAAGCAATCGGTATTGAGTATCGGCCGGCACCTTACTTCTTTGTAGATCTGGCGCCTGGTGCGCTCCGTCAGACGATTGTGATCGATACGGATTTGTATGTTAACACACCCGACCAAAAAAATTACGGCGTGCCGATCGGTAAGAAGGTGCGGACGGAGGCAGCATTGATACAGGTAGTGGCCAATTTTGACAAGGATATCGCCAAGAATGTTAACCTGAAATTCAGATACCTGATGTATTCCAGCTTTAAACATCCGCTGAACATTGACAACCGTCTGGATGCCCAGTTGACTGCGAAAATCAACAAATATGTAAATGTGAATCTGGGCGCGATCGTGGTGTATGATCAGGACCAGAGCAATGAGATACAATTCGCTCAGGGCCTGAGCATCGGGTTTTTATATTCTCTTTAACGTTCGTTCAACTAACCTCAACTTGTTATGCTACAGGAATTTAAAACCTTTATCGCCCAGGGTAATGTGCTCGACCTGGCAGTCGGTGTTGTCATTGGTGCCGCATTTGGAAAGATCACAACTTCTCTCGTGGAAGACATTATTAACCCAATCCTCGGTCTGCTGATCGGTGGCGTGGACTTTACGCAGCTCAAAATTGTCCTCAAAGAAGCAGTCGGAAAAACGCCGGAAGTGGCTGTGAAATATGGTAATTTTATCCAGGTACTGATCCAGTTTATCATCATTGCCTGGGTGATTTTCATGATCGTCAAGCTGGCTAACAGATTGAGAATTTCGGAATCGCTTAAGAAATAAAAAGTAAGATTGAAGACTAATTTTGCAGCGGAGGCATCTTCAAAATGCCTCCGTTTTTATTACGTTTAATTAAATCCGAAGTCCGCAAAATTTTCTTCAAAAGATTTACCTTCGTAGTCTGCGTAGGTTGTTCCACGTTTAACTCAGAATTTGTGCAAAAAAAGGTCGTTATCCTGGGCGGCGGGGAAAGTGGTGCTGGGGCTGCTATTCTTGCTCAATCCAAAGGTTTTTCTGTTTTTCTATCTGACAAAGGTCAAATTCATCAGAAATATATTGATGTCCTGGTCGCGGAAAACATCCCTTACGAGCAGGGCCAGCATACCGAAGATTCCATCCTGGACGCCGATCTGGTTGTAAAAAGTCCGGGTATCCCGGATACTGTTCCGCTGATTGTGAAGCTGCGCGAAAAAGGCGTGGAAGTGATCTCGGAAATAGAATTTGCCTCGCGGTATACTCAGGCCAAATTAATCGCCATCACAGGTAGCAACGGAAAAACGACCACGACGCTGCTAACTTACCACATTCTTAAAACCGCTGGCTTGAATGTTGGTCTGGCCGGAAATATCGGCGACAGCTTTGCCTTGCAGGTTGCTGAGAATCGGTTCGATTATTATGTATTGGAAATCAGTAGTTTCCAGCTCGACAACATTGTCAGTTTCCATCCCAACATTTCAGTTATCCTAAACATTACCCCCGATCACCTCGATCGTTACGGGTATGATTTCCAGAATTATATTGATTCAAAATTCAACATTATCCGTAACCAGACTTCGGAGGATCATCTGATCTATTTTGAAGAAAGTGAAGTAATTCAAATGGAATTAGCCAAAAGAAAACCGGCGGTAAGTTTGTCGGGCATTTCGTTGGAAATCACATTGCAGCAGGGCGCATACCTCTCAAACGGTGTGCTAACCGCAGACATTCAGGACCGTTTTTTTGAAATACCATTTGATGAGCTACCTATCAAGGGGCCGCATAATGCCATCAATGCGCTGGCGGCGATTTCGGTTGCGAAGTTGCTGGACATTGAGAATGATAAAATCGTAGCAGGTTTAAAATCCTTTACAAACGCGCCTCACCGCCTGGAAGAAGTAGAAGTAATTGGGGGTGTCACTTATATTAACGATTCCAAAGCTACCAATGTTGATTCGGTGTTTTACGCGCTGGGAAGTTTCGACAAACCGGTGATTTTGATTGCAGGCGGCGTCGATAAAGGCAATGATTACAGTCAGATTGAAGAGCTCGTACGAAATAAAGTGAAGGGGTTGGTTGTTTTAAGTAAAGATGCGGACAAGCTGCAAAGCTATTTTTCAAGCATTGTTCCGCAGATATACATTACCCAGGATGTCCAGGATGCAGTTAATAAGGGAAAAGAGTGGGGCTTAGTGGGCGACATTGTGTTGCTGTCGCCAGCCTGCGCGAGTTTCGATTTGTTTAAAAACTACGAAGATCGCGGCGAAAAATTCAAGGCGGCTGTCAGAAATCTAGTTAATCCTTAATTATCAATATTGCCCGTGGATATCAACACCGATTTCTTGCAAAAGTCGAAGGACACCCAGGCATGGTTTGCCAAAAGTCTTAAAGGTGATCCCTGGATCTGGGGGATTTGCATAATCATGCTGCTCTGGAGCATTGTGGTGGTGTACAGCGCCAGTGTGAAGGACGCGTACAGCCAGATGGACGGGAACACGGAATACTATCTGTACAAACACGTGATGCTTTGTGCGGTTTCGCTGGTTGTCATGTTTTTCGTGCACCGAATCCCTTATATCAAATTCGTGTATGTGACGCGGCTGGCGGTTTGGAGCTCGATCGTGCTGCTGATTTTTACCATGTTTTTCGGTACGTCGGTGAATGATGCGGCGAGGTGGATCGAGATACCGGTGATCGGGCAGCGTTTTCAGCCTTCGGAGTGGGCCAAAGTGGCTTTGATCGCGCATTTATCCCTCATTTTGGCACGGCACATCAAAGGCGGCTGGAATACCCGGGAGCTTTTTATGGAGCCGCTTTCGCTGGTCGGCGTGGTTTGCGGGCTTATTTTTACAAGTAATGTTTCTACCGCGGTCATGCTGGCGGGTATTTGTTTTCTGCTGATGTTCGTCGGAAAAGTGCCGATACATTATCTGCTTTTTACAGCATTGGGCCTCGTATTTTTTGCTACGATCGCCATTTTGCTCAACTCTACACAAAGGGCCGGAACTGCTCAGAACCGTATCTCCGCTTTTTTTGATAAAGACGTGGTGGTGTACCAGTCACAACAATCCTACATGGCAATGGCGCGGGGCGGATTGTATGGTGAAGGTGTGGCGAAAAGCCGGCAAAGAAGGTTTTTGCCGGAGCCTCAGAAAGATTTTATTTTTGCCGTGGCCGTGGAAGAATACGGAACATTGGGCGGTACCATACTGATTGTTTTTTACCTGATCCTGCTTTACAGGGGATTAAAAGCCATCGAAGCTACCAAGCGACCTTTCGGCGGGCTGCTGTCTGCCGGACTTACCTTTGTGGTGGTCAGCCAGGCATTTTCGGCGATGGCGGTGACGGTAGGGCTGGTGCCGGTGACGGGGCAGACATTGCCATTTTTTAGTCAGGGAGGAACTTCGCTGATCTTTACGGGCATTGCCATGGGCATGATCCTGAGTGTAAGCCGCGGCGAAATTGCTGAAGAGAAACGCATTTGAAATGGCAAAAAGAGTAATTATCAGTGGCGGAGGTACCGGCGGGCACATTTATCCTGCCATCGCCATTGCCAATGCGCTGCAACAGAAAGAGCCTGATCTGGAAGTGTTGTTTGTAGGTGCTTTGGGTAAAATGGAAATGGAGAAAGTGCCGCGTGCCGGATATAACATCGTGGGTTTGCCGATTGTAGGGATAAAAAGAGAGCTTTCGCTGGATAATCTGGCGTTTCCTTTTAAACTCGCAAACAGTCTTTTGAAGGCAAAAAAAGTTGTGAAAGATTTTGCGCCCGACATTGCGGTAGGTGTGGGCGGTTTTGCCAGCGGGCCTTTGTTAATGATGGCTTCTCTGGCTGGAATTCCGACATTGATCCAGGAACAAAATTCCTACGCAGGGATTACCAATAAGTTGCTGGCGAAAAAAGCAGGCAAAATATGTGTAGCATATCCCGGCATGGAAGCATTTTTTCCCGCTGAAAAACTGGCACTGCTCGGCAACCCGGTAAGGAGCGACATTGTGGATGTTTCGGCTAAAAGCAAAGAAGCGATCGTGGAGTTCGGGCTTGATCCCGAACGAAAAACATTGTTCGTGATGGGGGGAAGTCTGGGGGCACGGTCGATTAATGAAAGTATTGATGCGGGTCTGGAGAAACTGATTGCGGCTGGTTATCAGGTACTCTGGCAAACCGGGAAAAGCTACATTGCCACGGCGCAAGCCAGCATTGCAAAACTCGGTACGAAGCAGGTAAAAGCGTTTGAATTTATTTACACGATGGACCTGGCGTATGCGATTGCCGACGTGGTGGTTTCCAGGGCTGGCGCGCTGTCGGTTTCGGAGCTTTGCCTGGCAGCCAAGCCTTCGATATTGGTGCCTTACCCAGCGGCTTCGGAAGATCATCAGACAAAAAATGCGCAGACACTGGTAAAACAGGATGCGGCGTGGATGATCAAAGATTCGGCAGCGGGGCAGGATTTGGTAACAAAAGCACTCGAATTGCTGGGCGATCTGGCGGAACAGGAAAATTTGAAATTTAATATCAGGAAACTGGCAAAACCGACGGCCGCGAGTGATATCGCAGATGAAGTTTTGAAATTAATCAAGTAAAATCTCAGCGTATGTCATCTTCCATGACGGATTGGAAATACATTTATTTCGTAGGAATCGGCGGTATCGGCATGAGCGCTTTGGCGCGCTGGTTTAAGGCAAATGGTTTTCAGGTAGCGGGTTATGACAAGACAATGACGCCGCTCGTGCAAAAGTTGACGGAAGAGGACATTGAGGTAACCCTGGAAGATTCCATCGAAAGTATTCCCGCAGCATTTATTGAGGATCCACAGCAGACGCTGATCATTTATACGCCGGCAGTTCCGGTGCAGCATAAGCAGATGAATTATTTCCGGGACCAGAATTTCCTGATCCTGAAACGCTCGCAGGTACTGGGTTTGCTGACAAGAAATTTGAGGACGATAGGTGTCGCCGGGACGCATGGAAAGACTACTACTTCGTCTCTGGTAGCGCACATTCTGAAACATGCGAATGTAAACAGCACCGCTTTCCTGGGTGGGATTACGCAAAATTATGGCACCAATCTGCTCTTAAACGAGCCGTCAGAAAAGCTGGAAGAGGTTTTCTGCGTGGTTGAGGCAGATGAATTTGACCGCTCATTTCTGACACTTTTTCCTGAAATAGCTATCGTCACTTCCACGGATGCCGATCATTTGGATATCTACGGCGAGCACGAGGCAGTGTTGCAATCTTTTCGTGAATATGTGGGCCAGATAGACGATGAGGGTGCATTGTTTATGAAAGATGGACTTGAAATTGCGAATAGTACCAAGGCAAAAGTGTATACCTATTCGTTAAAAAGCGGCGACTATCATTCTGCCAACATTCACATTAAAAATGCGCGTTTTGTGTTTGATCTGGTGTATCCGGACGGTGTGATTTCGAACATTGCGATGAAGATCCCGGGTTATCACAACATTGAAAATTCGATCGCGGCGAGCGCAGTGGCATTGTACATTGGCATTTCACCAGAAAATATTAAGGAAGCGCTGGAAAGTTACCGGGGTGTAAAAAGGCGTTTTGAATACCAGGTGGAGGAAGAGGGAAATGTGTACATCGACGATTACGCACACCACCCGGCCGAGATTGAGGCTTTTCTGACTTCTGTGAAAGGACTTTACCCGGGAAGGCACGTGACGACGATCTTCCAGCCGCACCTTTTCAGTCGTACCCGAGATTTTGCAGACGGTTTTGCAGAGAGCCTTTCACTGGCAGACCGGCTTTTTTTGCTGGAAATTTACCCGGCCAGAGAGCTCCCGATCGAAGGTGTGAACTCGGAAATGCTTTTGGAAAAGGTAACAATTGCAGACAAGCAGCTGGTCTCTAAAGAGAATGTACTGAACATTTTAAGGGAGCTGGACACGGATATTGTGGTGACAATCGGGGCAGGCGACATTGATACTTTGGTGTTGCCGATGCGCGATTTGCTCAGGAATTCATTTGCTAATAATTAGTAAAAGCATTTTTAATATTACTAAGATGTTACGTAAATTTGGTTATTCATGGCTTTTGTTGAAACGAAGTTTATGGCTGATCCTGCCGATAGCCGGAATAGGAATGGCCGAAAGCAGGCTTGGGACGCAACGCTGTAACGATCTTGTCATAACCATTGAAGGTGACTCGGGCGCACGTTTTCTAAACCAGATGGACGTCCGCATGCTGCTGACAGAAAATGGGGGAGATCCGCTGCTTGGGAACAGGCTCAAAGACGTTGCTTTGAATGATCTCGAAAACAGGATCAGGAGAAACAAGCTCATCAAAAAATGCCAGGTTTATCGTGACCTCAGAGGTAATATAGTTGTAGAAGTAGAACAGGAGAGACCACTTGCGCGCTGGATAGGGACTTCGAGAAATGGGGAAACGCAAAGTACAGCGGGACACTATATTAATGACGAGGGCGTTTTTTTTCCTCTATCAGAAAGTTATTCAGCAAGAACGTTATTGGTTTCCGGGTCATTTTTTAATGATTCGAAAAAGATGCAGACTACCGAAGGATTGTCTACGAGGGAATTGCTTCAATTTCTGAATACCGATCCTTTCTGGAAGGCGCAGGTAGCACAAGTGGACGCAGACAAAGAAGGCGAAATACATTTGCTAACTGTTTTAGGAGACCAGCGCATTGAGTTTGGCACGGCAGAAGATTACCAGTCTAAGTTCAAGAAGCTGCGTGTGTTTTACGATAAGGTGTTAAGTCAGGATTGGAGTAGGTTTAAGCGGATTAGCGTTAAGTTTCAGGATCAAATAGTTTGTGAATAATAATTCACCATCAGCATGGCACACGATAAAATTGTAGTTGGAGTAGATATAGGTAGTACCAAGATTGCGGTGGTTGCAGCGCAGGGGACCTCTTCGGGATCTCGCCAGAACAACATTGAGATATTGGGGTTCAGTGAAATTCCGATGCCTTCCGGGGCGGTTGTGAATGGATCTGTTGAAAATATCAAACAGGTTGGCGGCGCGATCCGGGAAGCTTTGCAGGAAACCTCAACACGCTCCGATCTGGATATTGGCGTCGTGAATGTTAGTTTCAGCGGCTCGCATGTGAAGGTAAGTTCCCAGAGCGACGGCGTGATCAGGCAGTCCGCTTCTTCCGGTGAAGAAGTTACTCAAAGAGATGTCGATCAGCTTGTTGACGATATGTACAGAGCCTGGATTGAGCCGAATTTCGAGGTGCTGCACGTGCTTCCGATGGAATTTGTAGTAGATAATTCAATGGGCGTCCGTGAACCGGTTGGACGTACGGGCATTAAGCTGGGCGGTAATTTCTTAATCGTTTCAGCAGATAATCAATCGATTCTCCGCACCAAAAAAAGCCTTGCCGACGCAGACCAGAATTTGCGTTGTGATAAAATGGTTTTCGGCCCGCTTGCTACTGGCCTGGCGGTTTTGACAGATAATGAAAGAAAAGCGGGTATCGCCCTGGTCGATATCGGCGACCATACAACGGATCTGGTGATTTACCACGACCGGATCATCCGTCA
This sequence comes from Dyadobacter luticola, assembly GCF_005860805.1. Classification (GTDB taxonomy): domain Bacteria; phylum Bacteroidota; class Bacteroidia; order Cytophagales; family Spirosomataceae; genus Dyadobacter; species Dyadobacter luticola. Next base: position 322,685 of record NZ_VCEJ01000008.1, read on the forward strand.
CATTGCCACATTTCCGATCGGCGGGCGGCACATTACCAGCGATCTTGCGATTGGCTGCGGGATTCAATATGAAAATGCGGAGCAGCTGAAAAGAACATTCGGCTCAGCATTGTCTTCCGAGGTTCCACTCAACATTGAAATTCTGGTGAACTTTCTGACGGGAAGAGCACCTAAGCCTGTTTTGAAGAAAAACGTTGCATTGATCATTGAAGCGAGATTGAAAGAGATCGCGGCGATGGTGTATGCCGAAATTATTGAATCGGGTTATCTGGATAAATTAATCGGCGGAATGGTCCTGACAGGCGGCTCTGCCAACATTGAAGACATTGAAGCTTTGTTCGAAAAAGTGACTGACATGTCGGTGCGCGTAGGATATCCAGAGAATCTGGAAAGAACAGCGAAGGCAGAAGCAGTGAGCAATTCTTCTTACAGCACGGCAATCGGTCTCGCAATCGCGGGTTTCCGGTCCATCGACTCTCGGGTGAAATCGGTTTGTAAACCTGCTACGGCAGCGGCTACTACCACTGTAATCCAGCGCGAAAAACCGAAAGAACCGAAGGAGCAGCCCATCAAAAAGACGCCTACATTTTGGGATAGTTTTAACAGTATCATTGGTAAGAAAGACGACAGTTTGGGAGACTATTAAAAGCTCACAGCAGAAGTTACACAAACTCAACCCCGGGAATTATGAACACAAGCTTGTTGCAATCTTTAGACCAGGATTACATTGTAAATGAGATAGTAAAGGACCAGCCACATGGCGGCAGGGAAGGTGAGCCTGCGATCATTAAAGTCATTGGCGTGGGCGGTGGCGGCAGTAATGCTGTCAATTATATGTTTGAAAATAAGATTACAGACGTAGAATTTGCTGTTTGTAACACCGACAGACAGTCTCTTGCTAAAAGTCCGGTGCCGGTGAAAATCCAACTTGGCGCTACCTTAACCCAGGGGTTGGGAGCAGGTACGGATGCTGTGAAAGGTAAGGAAGCTGCACTGGAAACGATTGAAGAGATTAAGGGTTTGCTGGGCGGTTCAACGCAAATGGTTTTTATCACCGCTGGTATGGGTGGTGGTACCGGAACCGGAGCAGCGCCGGTAATCGCGCAGCTTGCACGGGAAATGGGGAAACTGACCGTAGCCGTAGTGACGGCCCCTTATACCTGGGAAGGACTTGATAAAAAAGAGCAGGCGCTGGAAGGTATTGAGCAGCTGAAAAAATATTGCGATACGGTTCTAGTGGTCTTGAATGATAAGCTGGAAGAACTTTTTGAAGATATGACCATCACGCAGGCTTTTGCCCAGGCGGATGGCATTTTGCTGAATGCAGTAAAAAGTATTTCTGAAATCATTACCACCAGCGGTAACATTAACACGGATTTCAAAGACGTAGAAAAAGTATTGAAAGGTGCCGGTCAATCAGTGATGGGTACTTCTGAGTCGACGGGTTCTGATCGGGCGCAGACTGCTATCAAGGAAGCACTGGACTCACCGCTGCTGAATGACCGCGATATCAGAGGTGCAAAACGTATCCTGGTAACCCTTGCCACAAGCAAGAAGAAAGAGGCGACGATGAAAGAGCAGCGCGAGATTTGGAGTTACGTACTTTCACAAGTGGGAGGCGAAGCCCGAATGTTCAAGCTGGGAACGATCACCGATGAATCTTTGAGCGACAAACTGCGGGTAACCATTGTTGCGGCAGGTTTTGATAGCGTGGAGTCGCCCATCCCGGGAACGAAACTAAACCGCTCTTTTGAAGTAAAAGCAGAAGATCCCTACGTTACAGGCAACTTCATGCAGACAATCCCTGAGCCGGAAGTTTTGAGAGAACTGGAAATGACGTCGGAACTGGAAGAAGCTACGCCAACTGGCCATGCAGACATTGTTCTGGAAGATGAACCTGTTGTTACTAGTGGATTTGAGAAGCTGAACAACACATTGACGGAGTCGGAAGATAACAGGGACTGGGCGGATGAGGAATCGGAGCGGATTGGGATTATGGTAAATGCTTTCAGGGATAAGCAGGTAAAAATGGCTGATCTGGAAGGGCCGGCTTACCGACGCAGCCGGGTAGAGCTTTGGAAAAAGCCGACAATGCCCGCCACGGAAATGGAACAACATTGGTTGAGATAAAAACGAAAAAAGGGAGCAGATGCTCCCTTTTTTCGTTTTGAGGCAATCACTAAAAGTGAATGATCTGCCCAGCCTGGATTTCCAGTAATTCTTTATATAAAGTATTCGAAATCACGTTTTCGCGGTAATGTGAGCGTATCTGTCCCAGTTTCACCCGCAATGCTAATGTATTCATACCCAGGTAACTGAATACATCATTTAAATGGCTTAAAGCGATGGCAGCACCCTGCATGTTGGAAGAAAGTCCCACCAAAGCTGCTTTTTTATTCGCGAAGCTATTCGGGTAAGGCAGGCCATCAATAAATGCTTTCAGCACGCCGGGATAAGAACCATTATATTCCGGGACGATAAATACAAACTTATCAGTCTGTTCGAGCAGCGATTTCAGGTTGTTAAATTCTTCGTTTTTGCCGGTATTTTCATACAATGCGGAAACCGTAAAATCGTGCGGCAGATTCACAAGATCGAGAATAATGCTGGATGCCTGGTGCTGGGTGAGGATTTCCTGGTAATATTCGGCTATTCGTCGCGACATGGAATTGGGACGGTTTGTACCAACTATAATCACGATCGGAGAAGTGTCTTTGGTCATTAATTTGTGAGGATAACTTGTACCTGGCGTCCGGCCGGGTTGAAATTGAATTGTTTTAGTAACAATTTATCGTCAAAATTGTTCAAATGGCAGGAGCTGGTCGGGATAAAAGCGGTGGCACAATGTATCCGGCATGCGCTGGTTTTCATGATACCGAACATTTATTGTTATATTTGATGCTCTTATTCATCATGGAAACGAGATAATTACTTAACGTTCAAGTCTTTATCAAGATATTAACCCACATAAAAATATGTCCTGGTTTATTCGGAAAGAGAAAGGTATCAATACGCCGACGGAAATGAAGCGCGAAGCGCCTGACGGTTTATGGTATCAGTGTCCAAATTGCAAGAAAATTAGTCCTACCAGGGAACATAAGCAGAATGCATTCACTTGCCCACACTGCAACTACCATGAAAAAGTGGGTTCAGATGTTTATTTTGACCTGCTTTTTGATGATAATGAATTTATAGAGCTGGACGAAAATCTGACTTCCGGAGATCCTCTTCATTTTGTTGATACAAAGGCATATCCCGACCGTATTAAATCAACGATGGCCAAAACCGGATTGAAAGATGCGGTACGGACAGGTCATGGAAAAATGAATGAGCTGGACCTGGTGATTGCTTGTATGGATTTCAATTTCATCGGCGGTTCGATGGGTTCGGTTGTCGGTGAAAAAATCGCGCGCGCAATTACTTACGCCATCGAGCATAAAATTCCTTTCCTGATGATTTCCAAATCGGGTGGTGCGCGAATGATGGAAGCGGGATTTTCATTAATGCAGATGGCGAAAACTTCTGCCCGCCTGGCGCAGCTGTCAGAGGCTAAACTTCCGTACATATCATTACTGACGGACCCAACCACGGGTGGTGTTACGGCTTCTTTCGCGATGTTGGGCGATTTCAACATTTCGGAGCCCGAAGCGTTGATCGGATTTGCAGGCCCGCGGGTAATCCGTGAAACAATTGGAAAGGATTTGCCAAAAGGTTTTCAGAGTGCGGAATTCGTTTTGGAACATGGCTTCCTCGATTTTATTGTTGACAGAAAAGACCTGAAAGATAAATTAACAAGTCTGCTCACCATGCTTCGCTGATATGCGCCTGGTTTCCCATCCGGTCCTGTGTAATTACTATGTAACTTATCGTTGCAATGCTTCATGCAGTTTCTGTGATATCTGGGAAAAGCCCTCGCCATACATTACCGTTGAAAATCTTCGCGAAAATTTAAGAGACCTCAAAAAGCTGGGAGTTAAGGTGATTGATTTCACCGGCGGCGAGCCGCTGCTGCACCGGCAGTTGGACGTACTTTTGCGTGAAGCGAAGGCGCACGGCATGATTACGACCGTCACTAGTAACGGTTTACTTTATCCCAAGCAGGCGGAGAAACTGCGCGGCCTGATCGATATGCTGCATTTTTCACTGGATTCTCCTGATCAGGAAGAGCATGATAAGTCGCGTGGGGTGAAATGTTTTGATAAGGTGATGGAATCGATCGAAATCGCCAGGTCATTTGGAGAGCGTCCCGACATTATTTTTACAGTTTTTGAAAATAACATTCATCACATCAGGCAGTTGTGGGAGGAAGTATGTCTGCCAAATAATCTGGTCTTGATTTTAAATCCAGTTTTTGAGTACAACAATGTTGGCTCAAATCTTTCGAAAGAGGCTTTGAATGAATTGTTGTGGTGGGCGAAGCAGAAAAATGTGTATCTGAATGAAGCATTTGTACAGCTGAGACTGGATGGTGGCAACCGCGTCGATGATCCGGTATGTAAAGCAGCGAGTACGACAATTGTTATTTCTCCGGAAAATAAGCTCGTTTTGCCCTGCTATCATTTGGGTTTGAAGGATTTTCCGATTGATGGCCAGTTGTTTGACTTATATCATTCAGATGAGGTACAAAAGTTGGTAGCCTTGGAAGGCCGGCTTCCGGCTTGTGAAGGATGCGCGATCAATTGCTATATGCAGCCCTCATTTGCAGTTGAAATGAATAAATATTGGTGGAAAGCCCTGCCCAGCACCATTAAGTACAATCGTATGAAAGGTACCTGGAAGCAAATGGTAAAATTCTGACGCTACCTGCATCCCTCTTTTCTCAGCGTATCCGTAATCCCGCTTATTTTCCAGCCCTCTTTTGGTCGAATCCTAGGTGCGCATACCCTCCTGCTCATGTTGGTATAGTTTTAACAAAAGGTTAATTTTGAGCCCTTTTTACATTGATATGTCTGAAAAAATAGTTAAAAAAGTAGATATAAAGAACAGGCGTGCTTCCTTCGAATATTTTTTCCTGGAAGAGTTTACTGCCGGAATGGCCCTGATGGGAACCGAGATTAAATCGATAAGACAGGGAAAAGTCAATTTTCAGGACGCTTATTGTCTTTTTATGGATGACGAGCTTTACATCCGCAGCCTGCACATTTCGCCCTATACAGAGGGAACACATTACAATCACGAGCCGATGCGTGACCGGAAACTGCTGATCACGAAAAGAGAGCGGCGTAAACTGATAGAGGGATTGAAAGATCAGGGGCTCACGATCATCCCGGTACGCCTCTTCACCAGCGACCGTGGACTGGCTAAATTGCACATTGCCCTGGCCAAAGGTAAGAAGCTCTACGATAAGCGGGAATCGATTAAGGAAAAGGACATTAAGCGCGAAACTGACCGGGCCAACTATTGACGGTTATGGTAAAAAATTGCTATATTGTCGGAACTAACTACCTCAAGGGCTCATGGGTAAAGTACTGGTTCTTAATCAAGATTACAGCGCGTTAAGTGTTTGCACAGTTCCGAAAGCATTTTTGTTAGTCTATATGAACAAGGCTGAAATGTTGGCCGAATCGCCGCAGCATTATCTGCGCACGGTCAACGATCAGTATCCCATGCCGGTGGTCATTCGCCTCAACCGCTACATTCACATTCCATATAAGGGAGTGGTTATGACCCGGCAAAATCTTTTCAAGCGGGACGGCAACCGCTGCCAGTATTGCGGAACACATGATAACCTGACCCTGGACCATGTTATTCCAAAATCGCGAGGTGGAAAGACGACGTGGGACAATCTGGCGACTGCATGTAAAAGATGTAATTCAAGAAAAGGAGATCACACACCGGAAGAGATTGATATGCCGCTGAGACAGAGACCTTTCCGGCCATCGTTCTTAATGTTTATCAGAGATTTTTCGGGTTTGGCTGACGACGAGTGGCTTCCATACCTTGGTGCCAAAGAACGAGCATACTAACATTCTACGGCTTTCTGCCACTTCCTGCAAGAAATTCATTCTTGCAAAGGAATTTCCTTCCCCTCTCATTTGGAATAAAATTTTCCTGTCCTAGCGGAAATAATCTTCAAAACACGTACTTTTGCGCTCTGATTTCTCAAAAAATACTTGTTTAACTAATTTTCAGCTATTTAGCTCGGGAGCTGATGTACCTTTAAGAGCGATAATTCCTATTTATGTCTAAGGAAAAAGAAAATCAACCACTTCCTGATTTCGATTGGGATAAAGCAGCTGACAAAGGTTTTGGAACCGGATATTCTTCGGCGGACCGTGATCGTTTGGAGCAAATGTATGAGACTACCATTTCTCCTGTATCTGAGAAAGAAGTAGTTAAAGGTGTTGTAGTAGGTATTACAGACCGTGAAGTGATCCTGAATATCGGTTTCAAATCCGATGGTATCGTTTCATCTAATGAATTCCGCGATCTGCCAGGAATGAAAATTGGCGACGAAGTGGAAGTTTACGTGGAAAACCAGGAAGATGCGCAAGGTCAGCTTGTTCTTTCACGCAAGAAAGCAAAAGTTATTACTGCATGGGATAACATTCAGAAATCATTCGATGAGGATGTTGTGATCGATGCAAATGTGAAGAGAAGAACCAAAGGTGGTTTGATCGTTGATATATTTGGTATCGAGGCGTTCTTGCCAGGTTCACAAATTGATGTGAAACCAATCCGCGACTTCGATATTTTCGTTGGAAAACGTATGGAAGTGAAGGTTGTGAAAATCAATTACGCAAATGATAACGTAGTCGTTTCTCACAAAATACTGATCGAGAAAGATCTTGAAGCACAACGTCAGCAAATCCTGAACAACCTTGAAAAAGGTCAGGTACTGGAAGGTGTGATCAAAAACATGACCAACTTCGGTGTATTCATCGATTTGGGTGGCGTGGATGGTCTTTTGCACATCACAGATATTTCATGGGGACGTATCAACCACCCATCAGACCTGCTTTCACTGGATCAGAAACTCAATGTGGTGGTTCTGGATTTCGACGAGGAGAAAAAACGTATTTCTCTTGGTTTGAAACAACTGCAGTCACATCCATGGGATTCTCTGGCAGAAGAAATTCAGGTTGGCTCAAAAGTAACCGGCCGCATTGTGAATGTTGCTGATTACGGCGCTTTCCTTGAAATCAAACCAGGTGTTGAAGGTTTGATCCACGTTTCTGAAATGTCATGGTCTCAGCACCTGCGCAATCCTCAGGAGTTTATGAATGTAAACGACGAGATCAGCGCGGTTGTATTGACTCTGGACCGTCAGGAGCGCAAAATGTCTCTTGGTATCAAGCAATTGACAGAAGATCCTTGGACTCAGGGTTCTCTGAAAGAAAAATATGCGATCGGTACACGTCACAAAGGCGTGGTTCGCAATCTGACCAACTTCGGTTTGTTCATTGAACTGGAAGAAGGTATCGACGGTTTGGTTCACGTTTCTGACCTTTCATGGACTAAGAAAATCAAGCATCCTTCTGATTTCGTAAAAGTAAATGACGAGCTGGAAGTTGTTGTTCTTGAACTGGACGCTGACAACCGTCGTCTGGCTCTTGGTCACAAACAACTCGAAGAAAATCCTTGGGATACATTCGAATCGATCTTTGAAGTTGGATCGGTACATAAATGTACAATCGTAGCGAAAGGTGATAAGTTTGCAACATTGGAGCTTCCTTACGGAATTGAAGGTGTAGCGGCTATCAAAAACCTGGCGAAAGAAGACGGTACATTGGCGGAAGTAGGTGAAAGCCTTGACTTCACTGTACTTGAATTCCTGAAAGACGAGAAGAAAATCGTTCTGACTCACTCAAAAGTAGCGAAGAGCGCGCCTGCGGCAGAAGAGAAGAAAGAGGAGAAATCCAAACCTTCCAATACCAAGAGTGCAGCTTCTGAGCCAGCGCCAAAAGATGTTGAGAAATCAACATTTGGTGACCTGAGCGTTCTGTCTGCTTTGAAAGAACAGATGGAAGAGAGTGAAAAAAAAGGTAAAAAGTAAGATAAAGTAAGTGCATCGTAGCCAATTTTTGGTACTTTTGCACCCGGAATAGCTGTCGGCCCGACGGCAGGCAGCTATTCATTTTGGTTCCGTGGCCGAGTGGCTAGGCAGAGGTCTGCAAAACCTCGTACAGCGGTTCGAATCCGCTCGGAACCTCCCCAATATTGCCATACATCCGAAGGATTTCAGGCACAAAAAATTAGTTAAAAAATACCATTTGATGAATTCCGGTTTAGGGTTCAGAAAATGGTATTTTTTTTGTTAAATGTTTGAAAATCAACATAATATTGCTCGTGACTTTAATCGCATTTTAACCTATAAATTAGACAAATTATAAATAAGATGGTGGTACAAAATATCCCCTAAATACTTTTGTGGATAAAAAATCGTGAACTAGTTTTGTCTGCTGAAGAATAATGAATAGTTGATTATGAATATATCATTCCGTACGGACGCTAAATTTTGTTCCTACTTAAGTTGCTCAAAAATCTTTATAGCTATTCTCGTAGCTGTATTATTAAGCCTGCCAAATTTAGTTTCTGCACAAGATAGCACGGCCGCCGCAGGTGGCGCTGCTGCTGCTCCGGCTGGCGGTGGTGACGCAGCCAAGGGAGAAGCACTCTTCAAAAACAACTGTGCGCAATGTCACTCCCCAACCGACGAACGTGTAGTTGGTCCTGGTCTTAAAGGTGCCAGCAGCCGCCACGACTTCGCCTGGCTTACCAAATGGGTACGTAACTCACAAGCAGTGATTGCTTCGGGAGATCCTTACGCAGTAAAAATCTACAACGAGTATTCAAAGGCTCAAATGACAAGTTTCCCAAACTTGTCTGACGATGATATCAAAGGCATTTTTGCTTATATCGACAAAGCTTCTACTGCGGCTCCTGCTGCTGCCGCACCAGCGGGTGGAGGTGGTGCCGCTGCAAGTGGTGATTCAAAAGGAGAAGGTCCATCAGATCTTTTCATGATTGTTCTTGTAGCGCTTGTAGTTGTTATGCTGCTTGTTCTGGGTGTTTTGGTAGTGATCGTGACATTGCTAAGCAAAGCAGTAAGCGGAGAAACGACGGATGCTGCGAAACCAGATTTCATGACAAGCCTTGGCAATTCTTTAAAAAGAATTTCAGCCGACCCGGCGATCAGATCTGCTACGATGTGGATATTCGTTCTGCTGGTTTTAAAAGCAACATTGGATGGTGCTTATAGTGTTGGTGTTCAGCAAGGTTATGCTCCAAAGCAACCGATTTCGTTTTCACACAAATTGCATGCAGGCGAATACAAAATCGACTGTAACTATTGCCACACCGGTGTTAACCGCGGTAAGTCGGCACACATTCCTTCTGCGAACATTTGTATGAACTGCCACGGCGTCATCAAGAAGGAATCTCCTGAAATTCAGAAAATCTATACTTCTATTGAGAACAATCAGCCGATTGAATGGGTGCGGGTTCACAACCTTCCTGATCTGGCTTACTTTAACCACGCCCAACACGTGAATGTAGGCGGGCTGGAATGCCAGAACTGCCACGGTGAGGTTGAAAAGATGGAGGTGATCCAGCAACGTTCATCCTTAACTATGGGATGGTGTATTGACTGTCACCGCAAAACGGAGGTTAATACCAAAGACAATAAGTACTACGATAAGTTGGTACAATTGCACGCTGGCGAAAGCAAGGAAGCATTGAAAGTTGCTGATATAGGTGGGTTGGAATGTTCTAAATGCCACTATTAATCAAAAAAATACCTGATACAACTCATTTGTATTGAATAGTTTTATGGAAAATACCAATAAAAGATACTGGCGGGGACTTGAAGAGCTGCGGAATGATGAGAAGTTTGTAAAAGAAGCAAGTTCTGAGTTTGGAGTCGCACCAACTGAAAACCAATACGAAAGTTTGGTGGACGGCGTTGGTACGCATCGCCGTGATTTTTTGAAAGTGCTTGGATTCGGGATGGCTGCGGTTTCTCTTGCAGCTTGTGAAACGCCGGTAAAAAAGGCGATACCTTATGTGAATAAACCCGAAGGTGAGTTTCCTACGATTGCCAACTGGTACGCATCTACTTATGCAGAAGGCGGAGATTACGCAAGTATTCTGGTAAAAACCCGTGAAGGCCGACCTATTAAAATAGAAAGTAATTCCCTTTCAAAAATTTCTTATGGTGTGAGCTCCCGGGCACATGCTTCGTTGCTCGGCTTGTATGACAATGAGAAATTGAAAGGGCCTAAGAAAGGAAATGATACAAAAGTTAGCTGGGAAGTTGTTGATAAAGAAATCGGCGACCAGCTGGGTCAGATTGCATCAAGAGGCGGAGCAATTCGTATCCTAACTTCCACAATATTAAGCCCGTCGACCAAGGCGGTAATTGCTGACTTTACAGCAAAATATCCTACCACTTCGCACGTGGTTTACGATGCTAATTCTTCTTATGCGATCGTAAAAGCCAATGAGTTATCATTTGGCAAAGCAGTTATCCCTTCTTACGATTTCAGCAAAGCGAAAGTTGTTGTCGGTATTGACGGTGATTTCCTGGGAACATGGCTTGCTCCTGACACTTTCTCGAAACAATTTGCAGAAACGCGCCGGGTGAGCAGCGAGAAAGACGGCAAAAAAGAAATGTCCCGTCTTTACCAGTTTGAATCTACATTGTCTCTGACTGGTGCAAATGCTGACTACCGCACTGCTGTAAAACCTTCACAAATTGGCTTAGTTGCGGCAGCACTTTATAACAAAGTGGCAGCGAAACTTGGCGGGGCATCTGTTGCAACTGCATCATTGAATGTTCCGAATTTGGACAAAGCTGCAGCGGAACTAGTTGCTGCGAAAGGACAGGCGCTTGTTGTATCGGGTATCAATGATCCTTCGGTACAAGTTGTTGTGAATGCGCTGAACAGCTTGCTTGGAAGTTACGGTTCAACAATCAATCTGGATAAACCGGCTAACTATCGCCAGGGTAATGATATCGCTACCAACCAGTTGATCGACGAGATCAAAGGTGGCAAAGTTTCTGCATTGATTTTGTGGGGTGCAAATCCGGTTTATGATCACCCACGCGGTGCCGAACTCGCTGCTGCATTGCCACAGGTTTCATTAAGCGTATCTTTCAACGATCGCCCCGATGAAACTTCTTCCCTTTTGAAATACATTCTTCCAGCGCCGCATTACCTCGAATCATGGGGTGATGCGGAGCCAGTTGCGGGATCTTATAGCTTAATCCAGCCAGCAATCAGCTTGATATTCAGTACACGTCAGGCGCAGGCCACACTTTTAAAGTGGGCAGGTGCATCGGCGGATTATCATGAATACGTAAAAGCATATTGGAGAAAAAATATCTATCCTCAGAGTGCCGGAGGTGATTTTGAAAAGTTCTGGGTTAAATCGCTGCATGATGGCGTATTTGACGTAGCTGCAACTTCCGCGACGGGTGGCGGTGCAACATTCGCCGGTAATCTTCCTGCTGCCGCTGCTGGTATTGCTAAAAAATATAAAGCTTCTTCATCCGGTCTTGAACTGGCGATTTTTGAGAATGTAGGATTAGGTACTGGTTTTGCTGCCAACAATCCATGGTTGCAGGAAAACCCTGATCCGATTACAAAAGCTTGCTGGGATAACCACGCGGGTGTATCGCAGAAAACGGCCACCGAACTTGGTTTGGCGCAGGGCGATGTTGTCAAGATTGATCTGAAAGGAAAATCTGTTGAGTTACCTGTGATTGTTCAGCCAGGTCTTGCACAAGGAACCGTTGCAGTTGCGATAGGTTTTGGCCGCGAGAAAGCAGGTAAGTCTGCAAATGGTGTTGGTAAGAACATGTTCCCGTTCGCGTCATTTACTGACGGCTTCCTGAACTTTACGCCAGGTGAAGTAACATTGTCCAAGACAGGTGCTACCCGGGAGATCGCTCAGACCCAGACACATAATACGGTGATGAACCGTAAGTCAGTTTTGCAGGAAACTGTACTGGCTCACTTCCAGAAGGATCCTTTGGCGGGACGTTTCATTCCGAAAATCCAGACTTCCGAAGGTGAAGTAGAAGCAACTGACCTGTCTCTTTGGAACGGTCACAAATACAAAAACCACTCATGGGGTATGGTGATTGACCTGAACACGTGCTTCGGCTGTGGCTCATGTGTGATCAGCTGCCAGAATGAAAACAATATTCCTGTTGTAGGTCGTCAGGAAATTATCAATTCCCGCGAAATGCACTGGCTGCGTATCGACCGCTATTACAGCAGTGATGCAGATGTAGAAGATTTACGTGGTTTGGAAATTGCTTCGGAAAATCCGGAAATTACATTCCAGCCAATGCTTTGCCAGCATTGTAATAATGCTCCTTGCGAAACGGTATGCCCAGTATTGGCGACTACCCACAGTTCGGAAGGTTTGAACCAAATGACTTATAACCGCTGTGTTGGTACAAGATATTGTGCAAATAACTGTCCTTATAAAGTACGTCGCTTCAACTGGTTCAAATATTTTGATAACGACAATTTTGACTACGCATTCAATAATGACCTTGGAAAAATGGTCATTAACCCGGATGTAACGGTACGTTCAAGAGGGGTTATCGAAAAATGCTCGATGTGCGTGCATAGAATTCAGGATGCCAAACTGACTGCGAAAAAGGAAAGAAGACGGATTGTCGACGGAGAAGTAAATGTAGCTTGTGCATCTTCTTGCCCAACAGACGCTATTACTTTTGGCGACATGAATGATCCTGAAAGCAGAATTTCGAAATTGCTTGAAGTAGAAAGAGAAGGACGCGCGTTCCACATGCTGGAAGAAATCAATGTTCGTCCGCAGATTTCTTACCTTACCAAGGTTCGTAATAAGGATGCAGCTGCCGCCAAAGAAGTTGAAAAAGAGCACGCATAAGTTGCTAGTAACGAGAGTTTTGAAGATTAAATCATTATAAATTAATAGTAATATGCATGTTACTTCACCTGTAAGAGAACCGCTGATTCAGGGTGGGAAAACGTACGCAGACGTAACGGAAGATATTTGCCGCCATGTGGAAGGTGCTCCAACCAAGGAGTGGAAAATCGCTTTCGGTATCTCCCTTTTGGTGTTGGCTTATGGATCAGTCTGCCTTGCATGGACCTGGTGGGAAGGCCTCGGAGTTTGGGGGTTGAATAAAACAGTGGGCTGGGCCTGGGACATTACCAACTTCGTTTGGTGGGTGGGTATCGGTCACGCTGGTACATTGATCTCGGCGATCTTGTTGCTGTTCCGCCAAAAATGGAGAACATCTATTAACCGTGCTGCTGAGGCGATGACCATTTTTGCGGTACTCTGCGCTGCATCTTTCATCCTGATGCACATGGGCCGTCCCTGGATGGCATATTGGGCATTGCCTTTGCCAAACGTTTTTGGTTCTCTTTGGGTAAACTTCAATTCCCCGCTTGTTTGGGACGTTTTTGCGATCAGTACATATTTCTCGGTATCCCTTGTATTCTGGTACATTGGTTTGATCCCTGACCTTGCAACAATTCGTGACCGTGCTACCAGCAACATTTCCCGCTTCATGTATGGAACATTTGCAATGGGCTGGGATGGTTCAGCTAAGACCTGGGCTAGATACGAATACATCAGCTTAATCCTTGCCGGTCTTTCTACACCGCTTGTACTTTCGGTACACACCATTGTAAGTATGGACTTTGCTACCTCGGTCATTCCGGGATGGCACACTACTATCTTCCCTCCATACTTCGTTGCGGGTGCGATTTTCTCCGGATTCGCGATGGTGCAGAATCTGATGCTGATCACACGTGTGGTTTACAAACTGGAAGACTACATTACGCTGGAACACATTGAAACGATGAATAAAGTAATTACCCTGACTGGTTCTGTTGTGGGTGTGGCTTATATCACTGAGTTCTTTATTGCGTGGTACGGTGGTGTTGAGTACGAATATTATGCATTCTTCAACCGTATGACAGGACCTTACTGGTGGGCATACTGGGCGATGATGACTTGTAACGTAATTTCTCCGCAGCTTTTCTGGTCAAGAAAATTGCGTCGCAGCATCACCTTCACCTTCTTCATTTCAGTGGTTGTAAACATTGGTATGTGGTTTGAGCGCTTTGTAATTATCGTGACTTCTCTTCACCGTGACTACATTCCATCCAGCTGGGCGATGTTCTCTCCTACACGTTTTGACATTGGTGATTACATTTTCTCCTTTGGGTTATTCTTCACATTGTTCCTTCTGTTCTCGAAATATCTGCCTGTTGTAAATATGGCGGAGGTAAAAGCAGTACTCAGGTCGACCTCTGCGCAAATGCCTGCGAAAATTGCTGGTGTTGCGAAAGTAAGACAGCGTGGTACGGCGCAACCAGCGTACGACAAGGATAAAGAATAACCAAAAGCGGACTTACAGATATTAATTTAGTAGTAGTATGGCAGAATTATCTGGTAAATATTTAGTCGGAGTTTATGACGATGACGATACTGTCCTTCACGCGGTACCAAGGCTAAGAAAGGCAGGAGTGAAGATCAAAGAGGTGTATTCACCATTCCCAATCCACGGAATGGACGAAGCACTAGGTCATCCCAGAACAAGAATCGGTATTGCCGCATTTATGTTTGGTGTAACAGGTTGCTGCTGCGCTTTAACATTGATGATCTGGACGATGGGGATTGACTGGCCAATGATTATTGGTGGTAAAGACCCAATCTCCATTCCGAACTACATTCCTATCACTTTTGAGTTGACAGTACTTTTTACTGCATTCGGGATGGCGACTACCTTCTTTATTTCAAATGGACTCGGACCCGGTACGCATTTTCATCCTAGATTTGACGTTCGCTCGACTGACAACAAGTTTGTGATGGCGATTGATCTGGGAAGAAACTCGATGACCGAAGAGGATATCACGAGAGCATTGAGAGACAGCGGTGCGGAGGAGGTCAACGTTAAACAATTTTAATGGAGTTTAGACAATGAAATTTAAAAGTTTAAATAGATATCTGATCGTTGCTGCTATCATCCTTACTACTGTCAGTAGTTGTAAAAAGGACCCAAGTAATCCTGGAAAAGAGTATGCTCCCAACATGTATCTGCCGGTAGGTTACGAACCGTACAAGCAGGAAAAGGCGAATCCGATTAACCCGATGGGTTTGACGATGAGATTGCCGGTTGCAGGTACAGTTGCAAGAAGAAATTACAAGACTTCATTCGGCGAGTCAGATTCCGCACAAGTTGATTTGATGGTGTATAACATACCGGCTGATAGTATTTCTGTTTCGGAAAGAGTGCTTAAAAACCCGCTTCCTGTAAATGAACAAGTAACAGCTGAGGGAAAAGTTTTATACGACAGATATTGCGAGCATTGCCATGGCGCAACTGGTGCAGGTGACGGTAAGGTTGGCGCGATGTATAAGGGTGTTCCGAATTATGCCAGTGATGCTTACAAGAACCTGAATGAAGGTCATATTTTTCACGTCATCACGTACGGAAAAGCCCGTATGTGGCCTCACGGTTCGCAAATTAATCCTGAGGAGCGGTGGAAGATCGTGCGTTACGTGCAGAAATTGCAGAAAGGCGCTTAAATACATTTTTGATAACAGAGAAATAAAATTTAATAATGGCATCAGCACATTCGATTCCTTCTATTGAAGAACGGTTTGAATTTACATCGGGGGCTAAAAGAAATTTACTCATTGGCGGTGGTATTGGACTAGCTCTGGTAGTTCTCGGAGCTTACCTGGCAGCAAATGGAGGTGGTCATGAAGCTGCATCGCATGGAGCAGAACATGCCGCAAGTGCATTGGCACACGCAACTCCGGAACATGCTGCCAGCGGACACGAAGCTGCGGCTGCGGCGGAAGGTCATCACGCTAAGAGCTGGGTGGCAAGAATCTGGGCGAACCTTTGGGTGAATGGTGTCTATTTTACGGGTATCTCGGTGGTTGGAATGTTCTTTATTTCTTACAACTATCTGGCTCAGGCTGGATGGTCGGCAGTTTTCAAAAGGATTCCTGAAGCAATGCCAGCATTTCTTCCGTTTACCGGCGCAATATTATTGATTACATTCTTCCTGGGCGGTCACGATTTATTTCACTGGACACATGAGGGCCTTTACGAAGTAGGCAGTGCTGAGTATGACAAAATTATCGCTGGAAAAAGAGGCTATTTGAATACACCTTTCTTTGTAGCCAGACTTGTCATTTACTTCGCTGTTTGGTATGGCTTATGGAGAGTGATCCGCAATTTGTCTTTGCAAGAAGATGAAATTGGTGGCACAGAGTTTTATGAGAAGTCGATCCGTTTTGGTACTGCGTTTTTGGTTGTGTTTGGGGTTACTTCATCTACATCTGCATGGGATTTTGTCATGTCAATTGATACGCATTGGTTCAGTACTATGTTCGGATGGTATACGCTAGCTAGCTGGCACGTGGCTGGTTTAGCCGTGATCACATTGACGGTTGTCATGTTACGAGAGAGAGGTTATTTAAGGGCGGTGAATTCTAGCCACTTGCGTGATTTGGGTAAGTTTGTTTTTGCTTTCAGTATTTTCTGGACTTATGTATGGTTTGCTCAGTTCTTGCTGATTTACTATGCTAACCTTCCGGAAGAGACTATTTATTTCCTTGAAAGATTCAGAGGGCATGGCGGATTTTTTAAAGCGCCATTCTTTATCACCTTGTTCCTGAATTTCTTCTTTCCGTTTCTTGTGTTAATGACCCGCGATGCCAAATTCACACATTCAATTTTGAAAGTGGCTTGCTGGAGTGTTATTATCGGTCACTACATGGATTTCTACACCAACATTATGCCGGGATCGGTAGGTGCTGCTGCTGAACTTGGACCGTTGGAGTGGGGTTTCTTTGTGATCTTTCTTTGCGCATTTACTTATTCAGTTGCATCGCAACTGGAAAAAGCGAATCTGATCCCGAGAAATCACCCTATGTTGGAGGAGTCATTGCATCACGATATTGCCTAATTGGAAAACCAGTCTATTATCATGTATATTTTAATCGCAATAGTTGCTCTTGTTTTCGTGGTTCTCACAGGTATCGTGGTTTCCAGATTACAGAACGTACTTAAAGATATCAATAAGTCTGATTCGGATCACAGCTACACAAGTGGCAACAAGGTTAATGGTGCGATGTTTATCGTGGTGTTGCTGATAGGCGCAGTAGCGATTACATGGTCATACCTTCACGCACGTGAATTCTTTCTACCAGAGGCATCTTCAATTCATGGAAGAAGAACCGATGACCTGTTTTGGTTTTCAATGGGAATTCTTACCATTCCATTTATCCTGGTAAACTTTCTTATTTTCTTCTTTGCCTGGAAATATCAGCACAAGAAAGATCACAGAGCTTCTTTTTATCCTGAAAATCACAAGCTGGAATTGATCTGGACGATCATTCCTGCAATTGTCATGGCCTTACTTGTATTTACAGGATGGAAAGCATGGTCGGATATTACATCAGAGGCGCCACGGGATGCAGAAGTAATCGAGATTACTGGAAAGCAGTTTAACTGGATTGTTCGTTATTCAGGTGTTCATGATAACAAATTGGGTAACTATAACTATAAATTGATTGACGCGCAAAATGAGGTAGGTATCGATTTGTCGGATGAAAATTCATTTGACGATTTTACCAACCCAAGTGAAATGCACATTCCGGTTGGTCGCCCGGTTCTGTTAAAGATCCGTGCACGTGATGTTTTGCACAGCGTTTTTATTCCTCACATGAGGGTTAAAATGGATGCGGTTCCAGGTATGCCGACTAAATTCTGGTTTGTGCCGGACAAGACAACATCTGACATGCGCTCAGAGCTTAACAATCCTAAATTTGACTATGAAATTGCTTGTACAGAAGTTTGTGGGCAAGGTCACTTTTCAATGAAAATGAGGTTGATCGTGGAAGACGAAGCGTCCTATAAAAAATGGTGCGCTGAGCAGGCTACTTTCTTGCAGACCTATCCGGAATATCTGGCAAGAGTACCTGAAAATTTGAAAGCCAAAGCTATGAAGTATGTACCTGCAGAGGCTGCGACGCCTGCTGACAGTTCATCGAAGGCAACAGGTAGTGCAGGAGCAAGTGTTAGTCTACGCTAATTAATAATTTTAAATACAGTAAAAGTATATGTCAGCTATTGAAGGATTGGATACAGCTCAACACCACGAAGCGGAACATGAGCACCACCACGAAGCACAAAACTTTTGGCAGAAATATATATTTTGTGAAGATCACAAAGTAATTGCTAAGCAGTATCTGATTACAGGTATCATGTGGGCGGTTATAGGGATTTCCATGTCCGTAATCTTCCGCATCCAGTTGGGTTTGCCTGATTCTAACCTGTCCTGGTTAAAACCGATACTAGGCGGTTGGATTAGCGATTCTGGAAAACTGGATCCTAACTTCTACCTCGCGCTAGTTACCATGCACGGAACTATCATGGTGTTCTTTGTATTGACCGCGGGTTTGAGTGGAACATTTAGTAATTTCTTGATTCCATTGCAAATCGGTGCGCGTGATATGGCATCGGGTTTCATGAATATGTTGTCTTACTGGTTCTTCTTTCTTGCCAGCGTCATCATGTTTGCTTCTCTTTTCTTGCAAAACGGACCCGCGGCTGGTGGTTGGGTAATTTATCCGCCTCTTAGTGCACTACCGCAAGCTCATCCTGGATCGGGAATGGGTATGACGCTCTGGCTGGCAAGTATGGCATTGTTTATTGTGTCTCAGTTGTTGGGAGGTATCAACTACATTACAACCGTTATTAACCTGAGAACACGTGGAATGTCTTTCGACAAACTTCCATTGACGATCTGGTCATTTTTGATCACTGCCGTTCTCGGTTTGATCTCTTTCCCGGTACTTTTCTCGTCAGTTCTTCTTCTGATTTTTGACCGTCATTTCGGTACAAGTTTTTATCTGTCTGATATTTATATCAATGGTGAAGCATTGCCGAATGTGGGAGGTAGCCCGATTTTGTTTCAACACCTTTTCTGGTTCCTTGGACACCCGGAAGTTTACATCGTTCTTTTGCCAGGACTTGGTATTACGTCAGAAGTAATCGCAACAAACTCACGCAAGCCTATTTTTGGTTACCGTGCGATGATTGCTTCCATGCTAGGTATCGCATTCCTTGCCTTCATCGTATGGGCTCACCATATGTTTGTGACAGGTATGAATCCTTTCCTAGGATCGGTATTCATGTTCCTAACATTGATCATTGCAGTACCTTCGGCAGTAAAAGGATTTAACTACATCACGACACTCTGGAAAGGAAACATTGTTTTCACGCCGGGTATGTTGTTCTCGATCGGTCTTGTATCACTCTTCGTTTCTGGTGGGCTAACAGGTATCATTTTGGGTAACAGTGCGCTGGACATTCAGTTACACGATACTTACTTTGTTGTTGCTCACTTTCACCTTGTAATGGGTGCGGCGTCAGCATTCGGACTTTTTGCCGGGGTTTACCACTGGTTCCCTAAAATGTTCGGTAGAATGATGAACACCACATTGGGGCAGATACACTTCTGGTTTACGTTTGTCGGTATCTACCTGGTATTTATCCCGATGCACTACGTGGGTATTGCTGGTTTCCCACGCCGTTACTACCAGTTTACGAGCTACGATTTCACGCATAAGTTCATGGACATGAACATGTTCATATCAATCGCTGCGATACTTTCATTCCTGGCACAGTTCATCTTCCTTTGGAATTTCTTTTACAGCATTTTCAAAGGTAAAAAAGCGCCGCAAAATCCATGGAGATCTAACACCTTGGAATGGACAGCGCCAATTAATCCTGGTCACGGAAACTGGGTTGGGGAAATTCCCGCGGTTTATCGCTGGTCTTACGATTACAGCAAGCCAGGTGCAAAAGAGGATTTTATCCCGCAAAATATTCCATATTCTCAAACGCTTGAGTCTAACTTCCCTCACGAGAACGAGTTGATCGCGACGGAAAAAGTGATTGAGTCTCAAAACTTCAATGATCAGTTCAATACCGCCCACTGATTCCAAAGCCAACCGCCGGTTTCGACGGTTGGCTTTAAATACTGTCATTACGCTCTATTTTCTGATTATTGCGGGTGGGGTAGTAAGGAGCACCGGAGCAGGAATGGGATGCCCCGACTGGCCGAAATGTTTTGGAAGGTGGATACCTCCGACTGAGGCATCACAGTTACCAGCAAATTATAAGGAACTTTACGGGGCGAAGTTAAAGGGAGAGGTAATATTCAATCCCATAAAAACGTGGACCGAATACGTTAATCGTCTTCTTGGGGCATTTACCGGGATCATGATTTTCTTCACTCTGCTGGCTTCCATTCCATTTTTGAAGTCGCAAAACAAGAAAATCTTTTTTTACAGCCTGGCCGCTTTCTTACTCGTAGGATTTCAGGGTTGGTTGGGTGCAAAAGTAGTTTCGTTTGAGCTGGCGCCCGTTGTGGTAACATTGCACATGCTTTTGGCCATCGTAATCGTGATGATGTTGCTTTATCTTTTCGCAAGATCAGCATTATCAAGAAAAGTGATTAAAGTCTCAGAAGAAAAGAGAAGATTTCTGAGTAACATAGGATTGATCGTAATGAGCCTGTCTCTGTTTCAGATACTGCTCGGAACGCAGGTCAGAGAGGTGATGGACGAGGTGATCAAGAGATTAGGTTACGAGGCCAGAAATAATTGGATTGACGAACTCGGAATCAAGTTTTACGTCCACAGGTCATTTTCACTGATCATTTTTGGTTTCAATGTATACTGGAACCGGAGTATTGCCAAGTCTGAAGTTGGGGCGACGGTGGCTGGAAAGATTTCACTGGCATGTTTTGCCGTATTAATCGCAGAACTTTGTACCGGCATATTGATGGCCTATCTTGGAGTACCGCCTTTCGCCCAGCCACTGCATTTAACATTTGCGATCCTGATGATCGGTTTGCAGTTTTTAGTTTGGCTGATTGTCAACGGAAATAAATATCTCAAATATCCGGCTATTGTACAGCCGGCGGTTTAGAATAGAAATTAATTAAGAATGATATCAGCACAGAAGGATTTAGCAGCGGCGGGGATCAGAGAGAAACTAGGCATTTTGTTTGAATTGCTAAAATTCAGATTAGCGTCTTTAATTGCTTTTTCAGGAGCCATGGGATACTGTCTGGGTTCAAATAATGTACAGACGAGCGATTTGGTATTCTTTATCATCGCATCCATTGGAATAACCGGCGCAGCAAACATCATTAATCAAATCCTGGAAAAGGATTATGATAAATTGATGAAAAGAACCGCTTCCCGACCGTTACCCAGCGGAAGAATCACGGTGGAGCAGGCAGCGATATGGGCGGCGTTTCTGGGAATAATGTCACTTACGATTTTCATTACCAGATTCAATCTTAGCACAGGGCTTGTTTCTTTGCTTTCATTGGTTCTTTACGGATTTGTTTATACACCATTAAAAAGAGTTGGCCCCATCGCAGTATTCGTTGGCGCATTTCCAGGTGCATTTCCTCCGATGATCGGGTGGGTTGCGGCTACAAATCATTTTGGTTTGGAACCTGGGATTCTCTTTGCAATTCAGTTCTTCTGGCAGTTCCCACATTTCTGGGCGATTGCATGGGTTTTGGATGAAGATTACAAAAGAGCTGGATTTAAATTGTTGCCGGCAAATGGTTTGAAGGATCTTGATACGACTTTCCGGATCATGATCTATACATTGTTTTTGCTGCCGATTGGATGGTTGCCGTATAAATTAGGTATGACGGGTATCAACTCAGCATTCATCGCTACCGTTTTCGGCGTTTTGTTTTTGGCCCAAACATTGCACCTCATGCGCACCTGTACAGATAAAACGGCGCGGCAGCTGATGTTCGGCTCATTTATATATTTGCCGATTGTGCAGATCGCTTTTTTGTTGGATAAATTGTGAAAATGAAATTCGTTGAGAAATGGAAAATGTTCAGCAGTATAAATTAAATATAGAAGAACCCAAAGCCACATTGGCGATGGATCCGTCAAAGTTTATTCTTTGGCTATTTTTGGTTAGCATTATTATGTTGTTTGCTTCCCAGTCGAGTGCTTACTTGGTTCGCAGGGCAGAGGGCAACTGGTTGGAATTTGAAATGCCGCGTATTTTCTGGTACAGCACAGCGGTGCTGGTAATCAGTAGTGCGGCCATGCAGTGGGCGTATTTTGCGGCAAAAAAAGATCTGTTTAACCAATTGAAAATTGCAATTTCTATTACTTTTGTACTGGGTCTGGCATTCCTTTGGATGCAGTTTGAAGGGTGGAAGCAGCTGGTTGACATGAATGTTTATTTCGTTGGAAACCCATCTGGTTCGTTTTTTTATGTGTTTACCGGCTTGCACGGTTTTCACATTATCAGTGGACTGATCGTTTTGCTTTACTCCTGGGCAGCTGCGTTTAAATTGCGGGTCCATGCGAAAAACCTGAGACGAATTCAGATCTGCGTGACTTACTGGCATTTCCTTGATATACTTTGGTTATACCTTTTTGTTTTTTTATTGACTTTTAATTAATGTTTTTTCAATGGCTGCAAATGTAACAACACCTGGCGCGATAGAACCCAAAATGTGGTTGGGGGGTATTGAGCCTATGAAAGCGAGTTACGGAAAACTGATGATGTGGTTTTTCCTCATCTCAGATACCTTCACTTTCTCCGCCTTGCTGGTGGCATACGGCACAGCCCGTTTCAGCTTTCCCTCTTTTGCGGGTAAAGCAGCAGATTTTACATTTTCAAATGTTTACTGGCCGATCCCTGAAAAGGTGTATGAGTCAGTTCCTTTCCTGCATGGTATCTCGCTCCCGCTTGTGTTTGTGGGTATCATGACATTCATCCTGATTGCAAGTAGCGTAACCATGGTATTGGCCGTAGAAGCGGGACACCGGATGGACAGGGCCAATGTTGAAAAATACATGCTTTGGACAATTCTTGGAGGATTTACCTTCCTGGGTTGCCAGGCTTGGGAATGGACCCACTTTATTCACGGAACAGAGTCGGGCAGTGTGATGAAAGTTCTGGTTGATGGTTCATGGGTTGAAAAAACGATTTTCGGGGCGAACCTGACAGAGAACCAGTACGGTCCTCCTGCATTTGCTGACTTCTTCTTCTTTATCACAGGTTTCCACGGAACCCACGTATTTAGTGGTGTTATCCTGAACATTCTGATCTTCTTCCGTTCTGCGACAGGTTTTTACGATAAAAGAGGAAGCTACGAAATGGTCGAAAAAGTCGGTTTGTACTGGCACTTTGTAGATCTTGTTTGGGTATTCGTATTTACCTTCTTTTACCTGGTTTAAATTCTCAAAACATTATAATTCCTAAGTCAAATGTCAGAAGTACATCAGATTCACAACCAGGACCCTAACGCAGGCGCCGAACAACGTAAGGCGATTTGGAAAACCTTCTGGATTCTGCTTGTTTTAACTACATTGGAATTCGTGATCGCTTTTACTGTTCCTCACGGTACATTGAAAGTTTCGGTTTTCATCGTGATGACCATTGTGAAAGCATTCTATATTGTAGGAGAATTTATGCACTTAAAGCATGAAACCAAGTCGCTGATTTGGAGTATCCTTGTTCCGATCGTATTTGTAGCCTGGTTGATTTTGGCATTGCTCCTCGAAGGACACGCGATTTTTGAAGCGATATTTGATTAAATAATACATGAAAAAATTTTCCAAAGCCGGATTGCTGATCGTCACATTAGTAATTCCGGCTTTGATTTTTGTTTTCCTAAAATTCTTTGCGAAAAACCATTACGACCTTCCTTACTTTAATCCGGAATTGGACGCACAAGGGAAAGTGGTGATTGAAAATGGTGATACATTATTTCGGAAAGTGAATATGGTTTGTCCGTCATTAGGACAAATAGATTTGAGGAACAAACTAACATTGATAAGTAGCTTATCCGGAGAATGTGATGCGGATTGTCAGACATTTGTGACGCAGCTGCAAAGGATCAATAGTCTAACCCACGAAATTCCTGAATTGCAAATTTTAACGCTGACTGATACATTAAAAAAGGTCGCTGAGTTGCCCGACGGAATGGGTGGGGGTAAGTGGAGCTTAATAAGGAGTTCGGAGAATGCGATCGATAATTGTCTTAAAATGAGCCCAATGTCCGTCGAAACGAGCAACGAATTGGATAAAAAGTGGCAGCTCATGTTGATTGACAGGCAAGGATTTGTGAGAGGATATTACAATGGTAAGGATGTGAAGGATACCGACCGTTTGATAGCGGAAATTAAGATCCTTGATTACGAAGGAAAAGCGACTAAATAGCTATGGCAACATTATCAATAGAGAAAAAACCTAAGTACGAGCGGATCATCAACATTCTGGCTGTGGCAATTCCGCTTGCCGTGGCCGTTTTGCTAGGGATTAGGCAAAAAATCGATTTAGGAGCGTGGACAAAAGTTTTGCCACATGTAATCGGCGTGATTAATTCGCTTACTGCTATTTTGCTGATGGCGGGATTTTATTTTGTTAAAAACAACAATCTTTCTGCTCACAGAAAAACGATGACGGCTGCTTTCTTGCTGGGTGCTGTTTTTCTAATTTGCTACATTCTTTACCATATTTCAAATGAGTCCACGCCTTACGGAGGGCAGGGATTTCTCAGACCGATCTATTATTTCCTGCTTATTTCGCACATTCTGTTGTCGATCGGGGTTGTTTGGTTTGTGTTGCGGGCGGTTTATTTTGGTTATACCAATCAAATTGTACAGCATCGGAAAGCTGTAAAATGGGCATTTCCGATCTGGTTATATGTCAGTATCAGTGGAGTTATCGTTTATCTGATGATCAGTCCTTATTACGTATGAAAAAATTTGCATTAGTATTCGGTCTAGTTGTTTCTCTGGTTTTGTCAGGTGCAGATTCATGGGCGCAATGTGCGATGTGCCGGGGTACGGTTGAAAGTTCGATGGGAAATGGCAGAAACAATGTGGGTGTCGGCTTGAATACCGGGATCATGTTCTTGTTTGTGATGCCGTATTTGCTGGTAGGTGTAATCGGCTACTTGTGGTACCGGAACAGTAAGAGAGATCAGCAGGAGCGTCAATTCGTGACGTCGCGTGTGAAGCAGGCATTTCAAAGCTAAGACAATACTTTAAATAATGTAGAGGGCGAAACTGGAAACGGTTTCGCTTTTTTTATGCGTAGAAAACGGATCTCCCGCCTTTATTCAAAAACTTTATCCGATGCGCGTCACGCTCTTTCTCCTGCTATTTTTTAAATGTGTGTTACTTCCAGCACAGAATATTTCCACCGCAAAACCCTGGACATATTGGTGGTGGATGGGCAGCGCAGTGACGAAAGAAGACATTTCAGCGCAGCTACAATTCTTCAAAAAATCCGGTCTTGGCGGCGCACATATCATTCCGATTTATGGCGTGAAGGGTTACGAGTCGAAGAACATTTCCTTTCTCTCACCCCAGTGGCTGGAAATGATGCAATATACCGTGCAGGAAGGCGCCCGGCTCGGAATCGGTGTGGACATGACGACAGGTACCGGCTGGCCTTTCGGCGGGCCTAATGTGGATACCTCAAACGCAGCTAGAAATATGGTGGTGACAGATGGAAATCTTTTCATTACGCCGACCAAACAAAAAGTAAAAAGGGCCGCTCCCGGCGGGGAAGGATTCGTTTTAGATCCGTTTCAATCCAATGCGATGGACAAATATCTCACCCGCTTTGATTCGGCTTTTAAAGGAATATCAAGTAAGCCAAGATCCATGTATATGGATTCGTACGAGGCTTACGGGGCAAATTGGACGGACGATTTTACAAAACAATTCAAAGAAAGACGGGGATACGATTTAAGCTCAACATTAACCTTGTTGACGGATTCCTCAGGTAATCCGGATGCCGAGCTGGTCAAAATAGATTACCACCAAACATTGGCGGAGCTGCTTTATGAGCGATATGCAGTGCCCTGGACAAAATGGAGCCGCGAACATGGATTTTTAACCAGATACCAGGCGCACGGTTCACCTGGAAATTTGCTCGACCTATATGCGGCGTCCGACATCCCGGAAACAGAATCTTTTGGTACGAGCCGCCTCCCCATCCCCGGACTGCGCGTTGATCCCGATTATTCTATCGATCAGTTTGGTACGCCTAATCCGCTCGCGATGAAATTTGCGTCTTCCGCGGCAAACCTGATGGGTAAACCTTTGGTAAGTTCTGAAACCGGTACCTGGCTTGCGAATCATTTCAAAGTGTCACTATCACAGTTGAAGCCGCAAATCGATGAGCTTTTTGTGGCGGGTATCAACCACATTTTTTATCACGGTACCACGTACTCGCCAGACAAGGAAGCTTATCCGGGCTGGCTGTTTTATGCGTCTACCAATTTTGGAAAGCATTCGCATTTCGCCGGGGAGTTTTCCTTAATGAATGCTTATGTTGAACAATGCCAGAGCATCTTACAGAATAGTACTTCAGATAATGATCTGCTTGTATATTTTCCAATTCATGATTTGTGGGCTACAAAAGCGAAATCGGCCGGGAATGTACATTTGCTTGAAGTGCACCATGTAGACCGCTGGCTGCTGGATTTGCCCTTTGGGAAATTATCTAAAAAGCTTTGGAATGAGGGCTATGCATTTGACTATGTATCAGATATGCAGTTGAAAAACCTCACTTCCGACAAGGATGGAAATTTGCATTCAGGTAAAGCCATTTATAAAACATTACTGATTCCGGCTGCTACTTACCTGCCGACCGAAACATTGGCTGAATTAAAGCGACTCGCCAGCGCAGGGGTGAAGATTGTCTTCGATTCGAAACTGCCGTCAAAAGTGACCGGATATGCAGATCACTTAAAGCGGCAAACGATTTTTGAAAATGAGCTTCAAATGTTGGCGAAGGTGAAAACGGTGAAGGTTTCAACGGATCTGGAAGCTGATTTGAAAAATAACAGTATATCCCGGGAGAAATCGCTCTCCGCTAATCATTTAAATTTTATCCGAAAGAAAGCGACAGATGGAAGTAAGTTGTATTTCGTCACCAACCTTGGCAATGCGTTTCAGGAAGGTTGGGTCACGGTAAGTGCTGGGAGTAATTTTTTCAAAAATGATCCGATCTTGGGTAAGTCGCTGTTGGCTTATCGAAAAGGAAATGTGGGCGAGGAGTTTTTTCTTTCGCTGGCGCCGGGGCAGTCTTGTTTTTTATTGGCAGGAACTGAAAAAGCGGCCCGTAAGCCGGTATCTGGTAAGAAGGAAGAATTTCAGATTTCCGGTGACTGGAATTTAAAATTTACAGAAGGAAAACCTCGCCTGCCTGCGGCAGCTAAGTTTACGGATTTGAGATCCTGGACAACATTACCCGACTCAGCAGAATTCTTTTCAGGCAAAGCAAACTATAAAATCACGTTCGACATACCAGAAGCTGTTTTGAAAAATCAGCAGGTTGAACTGGACTTAGGCGATGTGAGGGAATCAGCGAAAGTTACCCTTAACGGAAAAGAATTAGGAACATTATGGAGCATTCCGTTTCGAACCCGGATTGATCCGAAACTTTTGAAAATGAAAGATAATGTCCTTGAAATTGAGGTAACCAATCTTTCTGCGAATTATATGCGGCTGCGCGACACACAAATGCCCGATTGGAAGAAATTTTACGAGATTAACATTGTCGACATTACCTATAAAAAATTTGATGCAGCAAAATGGGAGCCGATGCCGTCGGGCTTGCTGGGACCGGTAAAGCTGGTTTATGAATAATCATTCCCAAAGCGGATAATGTTCCAGCTGGATTTGCTCCCCAAAAAATATGTTAGTCGATTGCTCAAAAGACAACGTGTAATCCGAAACGTAGAACTGTCGCCTGCCTTCGCCTTTCGCGTTCACCAGATAATGTTGTTCCAGCCAGGCTTTTAACGAGCGCGCGACGATTTCAGAGGTGTCCAGAATTTCTACCTGCTCCTTGTAAAACTGCCCGATCTGTTTTTTGATCAAAGGATAATGTGTACAGCCGAGGATTAATGCTTCGATGGAAGTTAATGTTGGGTCGGACAGGTAGTTGGTGATAATGCTTTCACTAATGTTATTGTCAAAAAATCCTTCCTCTATCATCGGCGCCAGCAGCGGCGTGGCCAGCGATTTCAGGTAAATATTTTTGTCCAGCGCGTCCACTTTCTTTTTATAAACATTAGAAGTGACCGTCTGCTTCGTGCCGATCAGCCCGATGCTTTTTCCTTCATAATGTTCCTTAATGTAATCGACCACCGGATCGATCACATTCAAAACTTTTGCCTTGCTCCCCACATATTCCCGCACCAATTCATAAGCCGCAGCCGAGGCCGAGTTACAAGCGATCAGTATCAGCTTGCAATTTTGCTGGATTAGCATATTGCAGATTTTGATAGAATAAGCCTGGATTGCAGCCGTCGATTTATCACCGTAAGGCAGGTGGGCAGTATCGCCAAAATAAATGGTGTTTTCCTGGGGCAGCAGCCGGGTCACCGCTTTTGCGACGGTCATACCGCCAATACCACTGTCAAAAATGCCAATCGGAGCAGAAGAATCGAGCATAAATTCTATTAAGAAGAGCAAGTTAATGGTTTCAAAACTACGGGAACTACGTCAATAACTTATAGAATAGGAAATAAAATTGGCTGCTAGGATCGCAAAATGACATTATCTCAAAAAAGTTTGAGACTGGTGCAACCTCATTATAAACTTTGAGCATCTTGCTGTCGAAACCACGAATTTAATGGGTCGAATTTTAACATTATTTAGCCAGGAAAAACAACTTGTCAATGCGCTGAGGAAGGCAGATCCGAAGGCACAGCGGCAGGTTTACGATAAATACAGCGCTCGCATGCTGGCTTTATGCTTCCGCTATATATGTGATGATATGGCCGCTGAGGATGTAATGGTTGAAGGGTTTCTGAAAGTTTTCGATAAGATAAGCCAGTTCAGCGGCGAAGGAAGTTTTGAAGGCTGGATTCGCAGGATTATGGTCAATGAGGCGCTAGGGTATCTGAGAAAGCAGAAGAGGGTTTTGGAAGATGCGATTTCAGAGGAAGTCAACAACATTCCCGACTACGTTCACGCCGACCAGAATCTGGAAACCGAAGAGTTGCTAAGCCTTATTGAAACATTGCCAACCGGTTACCGGACGGTTTTCAACTTGTATGCGATCGAGGGTTATTCCCACATGGAGATTGCGGAAATGTTGGGTGTTACTGAGAGTACCTCGAAGTCGCAGCTGCACCGTGCACGTGCATTGCTGCAAAAAATGGTTTGTGATTGGGAGAATGATTTTAAAAAAAAAGTAGAATATGAAAAAGCATCCTGTTGATGATCTTTTCAAACGTAAGTTGGCGGATTTAGAGAAAAAGCCCTCTGCCGGTGCTTGGCTCAAAATCCAAGAAAATACCAAATCGCGTCGCAGGCCAGTGGCGTGGATCTGGTACGCGGCTGCCAGCGTGACCATTGCGCTGCTTGCGGGTTATGTTGTTTGGGAAAACAATCAAACGAACATTGACAAGCAGATTGGAGATCAGAAAGCGATGGCTGTTGTGAAACAGAAGATGGCTGAGAAAGGAAAAGAAACTAGTCAGGATCCTGACACACATTTAGAAGAAGCAAAAGCTGAACCTGCTGGTGCTGAATTGGCGAAGACTGATGTGTCGGTAAAAGTGGATAATCCAAAGGTTAAGGCTGAGAAAAGTGTTTCGCCGGCTGTGATAGCTCAGCAGAAACAAGAATTGGCTGACATTCAACCTTCAAACATTTCAGAAGAGAAAGCGCCTTCAACATTAAATTCTATTACCCCGATTAAATCACCGGAGCCGGTGGAGGTTGCGTTGACCAAACCTGCTGCAAATGAAAGCGATCTGCCAGAAGGTAAAATGCAGAAGGCGGAACAATCAATCAAGATTGTGGTTGCGGTAGAGGAGCCGGAGGATCAATCCGAAAAACCCAAAACTTCTCGATTTTCGAGAGTATTTCGTCAACTGAAAAATGCGAGAGCTGGCGAAAAAGTGGATTGGGACGAAGTGGGTTTCAATCCAAAAAATCTTGTCGCGAGGGTTGACGACCGCCTACGGACGAAAGAAGAAAAGTCGTCGGACAAAAATCAAAATTCCAGGGAGAGAACAAAATTATAATCTGTTAGCTATGAAATCGAAATTATATATCACGCTGCTGCTTACATTATTAGCATGCTTTTCTGTGAAGGCAGAGGAAAGAAATACCCTAACATCGGGTGATGCGTCCAGCCAGAAGGATTCCATCATTGTGACATTCGGGGACAAGACCCGGCTGGTCATCTATGGTGAAAATCGCAAGGAGCTGGAAAAAATTATGAAGTACGATTTGAATGCACTTTTGCAGGATTTGAAAGTACGTCTGGACAGCGCGAGTGGAGATACCACCTATTTAAAAGAAGAAGTAAACGGAAGCGCTTATCTCAGGCAAAAGGACGAAAGAGATGACAAGGATTATGTGCGGATCGGGCTCCGAGGGGTTCATGTGAAAGATGGAGATACACAGGTGAGTATTGATGCGAAGGGTGTTGAGGTAAAAGATGGAACTTCGGACTCGACTTATAGAAGGATCGGCAAGCGTTTTTACCGGTCGCATGGCGGCAGCAGTCCGCGGAAGGGATTCAACATTGCGGCTGGATTAAATACTTATGGAGAAAATCTGGCGAATGTGGAGTATGATAAGGTGGATTATGATCTGAAACCCTTCGGGTCGCGCTTTATCAGCCTGGGTTATGTTGCGAGTACCACCGTTGCCAGAGGTAAAAATGCACGCCTGCATTTTGATTTCGGAGCGGATTTCTCCTGGTACAATCTGATGTTTGATGGTAATAATACGATTGATAAGAACGACCAACGTGTGACATTCCCAGCTGTAATGGGCGATTCAACAAAGGAAATCCAGATGAAGAAAACAAAGCTGGTGGTACCCTATGTGAACCTATCTTTTATGCCTACCGTCAGTTTCTCACATTCGTTTATTTCTTATCTGAGCGCGGGGGTCTATGGTGGCTACCGGCTCGGTAGCTATACAAAGCTTCGGAGGGAAGGCAGCAAGGATGTAGATCACGTGAGAAAGAACTTTTTTCTGGAACAATTCAGGTATGGTTTATCAGCTGAAATCGGTATACGAAATTTCCCGGATCTGTTCGTAAGCTATGATATCAATAAGTTGTACGAAGAAAACCGAGGACCATCTGTGCGAATGTTGAGCTTTGGCGTGAGGTTGTTTTAAATGCGAAAAATGCTTCATGGAGGCTGAAATGAAGGTATTTCATTTCAGCCTCGTTTTTTATTTATTTTTTTCTTGAAACAATTTGAGAATTTAAGAAAAGGGTATAATTTTGCGACTCCAAAAGTGAAACGAACGGTTTTCACGGTAGTGTTGAAATGTTGTAAGGGGGTGTACCAGAGTGGCCAAATGGGGCAGACTGTAAATCTGCTGGTGTACGCCTACGGTGGTTCGAATCCATCCGCCCCCACAGTTTATGCCTGATTTTATTCCTGAAATACCAGTCAGGAATATGGCAAAACAGATGCGGAAGTAGCTCAGCTGGTAGAGCGATAGCCTTCCAAGCTATAGGTCGCGAGTTCGAACCTCGTCTTCCGCTCATTGAATACACCATCGAAGCGACTAGCGAAAACATTCTAATGAACCATTTTCGCTAGTCGCTTTTTGGCTAATATAAAGTTTGGCTGAAAGGTCACATTGATTTTTGAAATTTTTGCCTTTATAGCTCAGGGGTAGAGCACTTCCTTGGTAAGGAAGAGGTCAGGGGTTCAAATCCCCTTAAAGGCTCAAAGTGATTAGAGTACTTCCTTGGTAAGGAAGAGATCAGGGCCGGGCGGCCGGTGCCGCGGTCCGCCGCGCGGTTCAAATCCCCTTAAAGGCTCGGAGTCGTTTGCGGCTCAAAGGTTTTGATTCTGTATTTGGTTATTTGATTTTTGGAGTGCTTGACGTAAAGCCAACAGAATCAATATTTTAGTGTAAATAATTCGTAATAACTTTTTAATTTTAAGCGTACTTAAGTCATGGCAAAAGAGACGTTTGACCGCTCGAAACCCCACGTAAATATTGGTACTATCGGGCACGTTGACCACGGTAAAACTACCCTTACAGCAGCAATCACAACTGTACTTGCTGAAAAAGGTTTCGCACAAAAACGCGATTTCTCATCTATCGATAATGCACCGGAAGAGAAAGAGCGTGGTATCACAATTAACACTTCTCACGTAGAATACCAGACAGCCAACCGTCACTATGCGCACGTTGACTGCCCAGGTCACGCTGACTACGTTAAGAACATGGTAACTGGTGCTGCCCAGATGGATGGTGCTATCATCGTAGTTGCTGCTACTGATGGTCCGATGCCTCAAACTCGTGAGCACATCCTTCTTGCTCGTCAGGTAGGTGTTCCTCAGCTTGTTGTGTTCATGAACAAAGTGGATATGGTTGATGATCCAGAACTTCTTGAACTTGTTGAAATGGAAATTCGTGAGCTTTTGAGCTTCTACGAATACGATGGAGACAACATTCCAGTTATCCAGGGTTCTGCTTTGGGTGGTTTGAATGGCGACCCGAAATGGGTTAAAACAATCGAAGAATTGATGGATGCTGTTGACAGCTACATTCCAATTCCTCCACGTATGACAGATCTTCCATTCTTGATGCCGGTTGAAGACGTATTCTCGATCACTGGTCGTGGTACTGTTGCAACTGGTCGTATCGAGCGTGGTGTGATCAACTCTGGTGATCCTGTTGATATCCTGGGTATGGGTGCAGAAGGTCTTAAATCTACCGTAACTGGTGTTGAGATGTTCCGTAAAATCCTTGACCGTGGTGAAGCTGGTGACAACGTTGGTCTGCTTCTTCGTGGTATCAACAAAGAAGATATTCGTCGTGGAATGGTAATTTGCAAGCCAGGTTCAGTAAAACCTCACGCTAGCTTCAAAGGTGAAGTTTACGTTCTTTCGAAAGAAGAAGGTGGTCGCCACACACCATTCTTTAACAAATACCGCCCTCAGTTCTACTTCCGTACAACTGACGTAACAGGAGAAATTTCTCTTCCTGCTGGTGTTGAGATGGTTATGCCAGGTGATAACATCACAATTGAAGTGAAGCTGATCAATAAGATCGCTATGGAAAAAGGTCTTCGTTTCGCGATTCGTGAAGGTGGACGTACCGTAGGTGCTGGTCAGGTAACTGAGATTCTTGACTAAGTAGTCAAAAGATAATTACAAGTGCATTTCTTAACGGGGTGCACTTGTTTTTTATCATAAAGTTGTATCTTTGCAGCCCGAAATAGGTGGTTGTGCGATAAACGGGTGTAGTTCAAGGGTAGAATAGCGGTCTCCAAAACCGTTGATGGGAGTTCGAATCTCTCCACCCGTGCAAATAGAAAAGGGAAAATGGAAAAATTTACGTCTTTTTTGAAAGCTTCCTGGGAGGAAATGACCCAGCATGTAACCTGGCCGCCATTCAACGAATTGCAGGCTAATACAACGTTGGTGCTTGTAGGGTCCCTCATTTTTGCCTTTGTAGTAGGTGTGATGGATTTCGTTTTTGAAAACGCACTGAAATTGTTTTATCAGTCTTTCTAAGACTATTTTAACCCCAAAGAAGGTATGAGTAGTCTAAATTGGTTTGTATTAAGAGCAGTGTCCGGACAAGAGAAAAAAATCAAGTCTTACATTGAAAATGAAATAACACGTCAGAAACTTAACGAATTCGTTCCTCAAATTTTAATCCCTTCGGAGAAAATCTATGAGATGCGTAATGGCAAGAAGCGTGTTAGGGAGAAGAATTTTTTTCCAGGATATATAATCATTTCGGCTGACCTGTCAAAGGGTGAAGTCCTGCACATTATAACCAGCATTCCCGGTGTTATTGGATTTTTAGGGAATGCAGAAGGTAATTCAAAAGTCCCCGTTCCTCTACGCCAGTCGGAAATCAACCGTATCCTCGGAAAAGTTGATGAAGCTGAGCAGCACGAAGAAGCACCAAGCATGTCCTTTATCAAAGGAGAAACAGTGAAAGTGGTGGATGGTCCGTTCAGCGGATTTATCGGTCTCGTGGAAGAGGTTTTTGATGAGAAGAAAAAACTCAATGTAGTTGTAAAAATATTCGGGCGTAATACACCCGTGGAACTCAGTTACGCACAAGTAGAAAAGGATAGTTGATAGAAAACGGGCAAGGTAAGCTTCCACTTGCACTAGAACCGTGATCGATCAATGACCCAACAAATTCCAAAACAATGGCAAAAGAAATAGGTGGATACGTCAAACTACAGGTAAAAGGTGGCCAAGCCAACCCTTCACCTCCAATTGGTCCTGCTCTTGGATCAAAGGGTTTGAACATCATGGAGTTTTGCAAGCAATTCAATGGCCGTACCCAGGATAAAATGGGTGTGGTGTTGCCGGTAGTTATTACGTATTACAAGGATAAGTCTTTTGACTTTGTCATCAAGACTCCCCCGGCCGCGATTCTGCTTCTGGAAGCATCAAAAGTAAAGGTAGGTTCGGCTCAGCCAAACCGTTTAAAGGTAGGTTCAGTTTCATGGGATCAGGTTCGTACGATCGCTGAAACCAAAATGCCAGATCTTAACTGCTTTACAATTGATTCTGCTATGAAAATGATAGCGGGAACGGCTCGTAGTATGGGTATTACCGTAGCTGGCAAAGCCCCGTGGGAAGAAAACAACTGAGCGTAAATTAACAATACGCCAAAGAAACAAAGAACATGGGAAAATTGACCAAAAAGCAAAAAGAAGCTCTTTTAAAATATGACGCAACCCAGGCTTATACCCTGGAACAGGCTGCGGATGTTCTAAAGACGATTTCCTATACCAAATTTGATGCTTCCGTAGATATCGACGTTCGTTTGGGCGTAGATCCTCGTAAAGCTGACCAAATGGTGCGTGGCGTGGTAACATTGCCGCATGGAACAGGAAAAGAAGTTCGCGTGCTTGTATTGTGTACGCCTGACAAAGAGGCCGAAGCGAAAGAAGCAGGAGCGGATTACGTTGGTCTTGACGAGTATATCCAAAAGATAGAACAAGGCTGGACTGATGTTGACGTGATTATCACGATGCCAAGTGTAATGGCCAAAGTGGGACGTTTGGGTAAAGTGCTGGGTCCTCGCGGGCTGATGCCAAACCCTAAGTCCGGAACAGTAACCCCTGAAGTTGGTAAAGCTGTGAAAGAAGTGAAAGCAGGTAAAATCGACTTTAAAGTTGACAAAACCGGTATCATTCACACAAGTGTAGGTAAAGTTTCTTTTGGAAACGATCAGCTTGCACAAAATGCTCAGGAAGTTATTAACACGCTGGTGCGCCTTAAACCGTCTTCGGCAAAAGGTACTTACGTAAAAAGCATTCACTTGTCAAGTACGATGAGCCCGGGTGTTATTATTGACAAAAGCACGATTCCAGGATTATAATATGACACGGGAAGAGAAAGCAGTTATTATTGACGAATTAAGTCAAAAATTCTCTAGCACGCCTTACTTCTACATTACCAGTGCGAATGGCATGTCGGTAAAGGAAGTAAATGAACTGAGAAGGCAATGTTTTGAAAAAGGCATTGAATACCGTGTGGTAAAGAATACTTTGATTAAAAAAGC
Source organism: Dyadobacter luticola (assembly GCF_005860805.1). Lineage (GTDB taxonomy): Bacteria > Bacteroidota > Bacteroidia > Cytophagales > Spirosomataceae > Dyadobacter > Dyadobacter luticola. The sequence continues at coordinate 358,277 of NZ_VCEJ01000008.1, forward strand.
ACTAGGAACATTAGATACGGATTATACATCTTTCGGAGAAGTTTTGAAAGGTTTTTCCGGTGTTATGTTTCACCCGGAGTCAGGTAAAGTTCCTGCACAGCTGATTAAGGATTTCAAAAAGAAAGGTGGTAGTGACAAGCTTAAATTTAAAGGAGCTTCTGTTGATACCGCAGTTTTTGTAGGCGAAAGCCAGCTTGATGTCCTGATCTCTTTGAAATCAAAACAAGAATTGATTGGAGAGGTAATCGGCTTGCTGCAATCACCTGCCAAAAATGTTATCGGCGCACTTTCAAGCGGCGGACACAAATTGGCTGGTATCCTCAAAACTTTATCTGAAAAAGAAGACTAGTAATAGCCGGGTGTGGCTCACCGGATTAATCACAAAAAGAGCTCTCAAAAATCATCTTATTGTATAATCAAAAAATCTAAATAAAAATGGCAGATTTGAAAGCTTTCGCAGAACAGCTTGTTAACCTGACGGTTAAAGAAGTGAACGAATTGGCTACAATTCTTAAAGACGAGTACGGTATTGAGCCTGCAGCTGCTGGTGCAGTAATGGTAGCAGGTCCTGCTGCTGGCGGTGGTGCTGATGCTCCTGTTGTTGAAGAGAAAACATCTTTCGATGTAATCTTGAAAGCGGCTGGTCCAAGCAAATTGGCAGTTGTGAAATTGGTTAAAGACCTTACTGGTCTTGGCCTGAAAGAAGCAAAAGAACTAGTTGACGGAGCTCCAAAACCTGTTAAAGAAGGAGTTGCGAAAGACGAAGCTGAAGCTTTGAAAAAACAACTTGAAGAAGCTGGTGCAGAAGTTGAAGTGAAGTAATTTGCTCAATAGCAACAATCTATAATTGTTTGGAAATAGGCCTGGCATTTGCCGGGTCTTTTCCTGTTTTGCATAAAAACCAAACGAAAACGCAAGTTTTAACGTTTAAATTAAGGCGCTGACAAACGTTAGTCAGTTTGCCCATCTTCTTCCCGGATAATTTTGCCCGAAACACTTCTTTACTCGTAGAAAAGATAGAAAAGGGGCGATTATTCATTCTCTACGAGGCATTAGATTAGGTTTAAAATTAATTAATGCCATACGTTTCGTACCCATCACTGACGTACTGGTTTTTCTGCTAACCCAAATCAAACATAGCCTTGGCTACAATTAAAGCAACACCTAGAAAAAATTTCTCAAGGATTAATCAGATTATCGATTATCCGGATCTGCTAGGAATCCAGGTACAATCGTTCCGGGATTTCTTCAGTTTGGATACGTCGGTCGAAGATCGTTCCGGAGAAGGATTGTACAAAGTTTTCGCCGAAAACTTTCCGATTGCCGACTCACGCGACAATTTCGTTTTGGAGTTCATTGATTATCTTCTTGAACCGCCAAAATATTCTGTTGATGAGTCTATTGACCGCGGATTAACTTACGCAGTTCCGCTGAAAGCCAAGTTACGGTTGATCTGTAACGACGCTGACCATGAAGAGTTTGAAACTATTGAGCAGGAGGTTTTCTTAGGAAACATTCCTTACATGACCGAGAGAGGTTCATTTGTAATCAATGGTGCAGAGCGCGTAATTGTTTCTCAATTGCACCGCTCACCTGGTGTGTTCTTCTCAATGAGCAAGCACACCAACGGGTCGAAATTGTATTCTGCACGTATCATTCCGTTCAAGGGTTCATGGATTGAATTCTCGACGGATGTGAATAACGTGATGTATGCTTACATCGACCGGAAGAAAAAATTCCCTGTTACTACGCTTTTAAGGGCGATCGGTTTTGGATCTGATAAAGACATTCTTGATTTGTTCGGATTGTCGGAAGAGATCAGCGCAACGCCTGGAAACTTAAAAAAAGCAGTAGGTCGTCGTTTGGCTGCGAGGGTTCTTCGTACCTGGACGGAGGATTTTGTGGATGAGGATACTGGCGAGGTGGTTTCTATTCAACGCAACGAAGTGTTGTTGGAACGCGACTCTACAATTTCTGCCGACGATATTGATGTAATTACTGAATCTGGTCAGAAATCAGTAATTCTTCACAAAGAAGATATGAATGTTGCGGATTATAACATTATCTATAATACGCTTCAAAAAGATAGCTCAAATTCTGATAAAGAGGCAGTTGAGCAAATTTATCGCCAACTTCGTAACGCAGAGGCTCCTGATGAGCAGACAGCCCGTGATGTAATCCAGAGCTTGTTCTTCAGTGACAAACGTTACGATCTGGGAGATGTTGGCCGTTACCGGATTAACAAAAAACTGGGATCTGATACCAGCCTTGATGTTCGCGTTTTGACTACCGGTGACATTGTTTCCATCGTGAAATATTTGATCGGTTTGATCAATGCGAAAGCGGTTGTCGATGATATCGATCACTTGTCAAACCGTCGTGTACGTACGGTTGGCGAGCAGCTTTATGCACAATTCGGCGTAGGTCTTGCACGTATGGCACGTACCATTAAGGAGCGTATGAATGTGCGTGATAACGAGGATTTCAAGCCTGTTGATCTGATCAACGCGCGTACATTGTCTTCTGTTATCAACTCATTTTTTGGTACAAACCAGTTGTCACAGTTCATGGATCAAACCAATCCATTGGCTGAGATTACGCACAAGCGTAGAATGTCTGCACTTGGGCCAGGCGGTCTTTCCCGTGAAAGAGCTGGTTTCGAGGTACGTGACGTTCACTACACGCACTACGGTCGTCTTTGTACCATTGAAACGCCGGAAGGTCCGAACATTGGTTTGATTTCGTCGCTTTGCGTTTTTGCAAAAGTGAATGGAATGGGTTTCATCGAAACTCCTTACCGCGTCATTGATAGCGCAGGTAAGCTGACAGATGAACTTATATATATGACTGCCGAGGAAGAAGATTCCAAATACATCGCACAGGCAAATGCTTCTGTTGATAAAGAAGGAAACTTTACGGTAGAGAAAATCAAGACGCGTTTCGAAGGTGACTTCCCGATGGTTGATCCGTCGCAGGCATCTTATATGGACGTGGCTGCCAACCAGATTGTATCGGTAGCGGCATCATTGATTCCGTTCCTTGAACACGATGATGCAAACCGTGCCCTGATGGGATCTAACATGCAGCGTCAAGGTGTGCCTCTCTTGCGTCCACAAGCGCCAATCGTAGGTACTGGTCTTGAAAAACGTGTTGCTATGGACTCACGTGCATTGGTAGTCGCCGAAGGTGATGGTGTGATTGAATTTGTTGATGCGAAGAAAATTGTTGTGAAATATGACAGAACAGATGAAGATCGTCTGGTTAGCTTTATTGACGACAGCGTTTCTTATGATCTTGTAAAATTCCGTCGGACTAACCAGGATACTTGCCTTAATCTTCAACCAATGGTTTTGAAAGGCCAAAAAGTGAAGAAAGGCGAGGCACTTTGCCAGGGATATGGTACCGAGGGTGGTGAACTTGCACTTGGACGTAACCTGCTGGTTGCATTCATGCCTTGGCAGGGATACAACTTTGAGGATGCGATTGTAATTTCTGAGAAAGTAGTTCGTGACGATATTTTCACTTCGATCCATATTGAGGAATTTGAACTGGAAGTACGTGATACAAAACGCGGAGAAGAAGAGTTGACGGCTGAGATTCCAAACGTAAGTGAAGAAACAGTTAAAAACCTCGACGAAAACGGTATCGTACAAGTCGGTACCGAGGTGAAAGAAGGAGATATTTTGATTGGTAAAATCACTCCAAAAGGTGAATCTGATCCAACTCCGGAAGAAAAACTGCTGCGTGCGATCTTCGGTGATAAAGCAGGTGATGTGAAGGATGCTTCGAAAAAAGCGCCGCCATCGATGAAAGGTGTTGTTATTGACACAAAACTTTTCTCCCGCCCAACCAAAGAAGAGCGTGCAAAACACAAAGACGAACTTCGTCTGTTGATGAAAAAATACAGCCGGGACCTGACTGCATTGCGCGGCCGGATCATTGACAAGCTGGTTCAATTGACCGACGGAAAAACCACGCAGGGTGTTAAGCACAAATTCGGTGATGAGCTGATCAGCAAAGGAATGAAGTTCAATGTGAGAAATATCTCGGAGAACTTGTTCCCAGCTAACAACCCGTATCGTGACGAAAGCCAATATGCTGTTCCCGAAGAGGTTAACTTGATCGGTGACGTTCTGACGGATTCCTGGACTGAGGATGCTGAGACAAACCGTCAGGTATCATTGGTTTTGAAAAACTACCTGAATGCACGTAGCGAAATCATGGGACGTTTCAAACGCGATCGTTTTGCGCTTGAAGTTGGTGATGAGCTTCCTGCGGGTATCGTGAAACTGGCGAAAGTATATATCGCTAAGAAACGCAAGCTGAAAGTAGGTGATAAAATGGCGGGTCGCCACGGTAACAAAGGGGTTGTTGCCCGTATTGTACGTGATGAAGATATGCCATTCCTGGAAGACGGAACACCAGTTGATATCGTGCTGAACCCACTTGGGGTACCTTCACGTATGAACATTGGTCAGATCTACGAAACCATTCTGGCATGGGCTGGTCTGAAATTGGGCCGCCGGTATGCGACGCCAATTTTTGACGGTGCAACAGAAGCGGAAGTAGCAGCTGAGTTGAAAGAAGCTGGTTTACCGGCTTGGGGACGTACTTATCTGTACAATGGTTTGAGCGGAGAGCAATTTGACCAGCCGGTAACTGTTGGTTTGATGTACATGATGAAGCTAGGTCACTTGGTAGATGATAAGATGCACGCCCGTTCGATCGGACCGTACTCGCTTATCACGCAGCAACCTTTGGGGGGTAAAGCACAATTCGGAGGTCAGCGTTTTGGAGAAATGGAAGTGTGGGCGCTGGAAGCATTCGGTGCATCGCACATTCTGCAAGAAATCCTGACGGTGAAATCTGATGACGTGGTAGGCCGTGCCAAAGCATACGAAGCGATCGTGAAAGGTGAAAACCTGCCGAAACCAAATATTCCGGAGTCCTTCAACGTACTTGTTCACGAGCTTCGTGGATTGGCTTTGGAGATTACGCTGGACTAATTTATAGTCGTTGGCGCGCGAAAGCGCGCCATCAGAAAATCAATCGAATTTCGACTTTTAGACAAACGACTTTTTAATTATGTCTTTCAAAAAGAACAAAAAACTAAATAGTGATTTTTCCAGAATGACAATCAGTCTGGCGTCACCTGAATCAATTCTTGAGAGTTCATTCGGTGAAGTAACCCAGCCTGAAACCATCAACTACCGGACGTACAAGCCGGAAATGGGTGGTTTGTTCTGCGAACGTATTTTCGGGCCTGTGAAGGACTGGGAATGTCATTGTGGAAAATACAAACGTATCCGTTACAAAGGCATTATCTGCGACCGTTGCGGTGTGGAGGTGACTGAGAAAAAGGTACGTCGCGAGCGCATGGGACACATTGAACTCGTTGTTCCTGTGGCACACATCTGGTACTTCCGCAGCTTGCCGAATAAAATCGGTTACCTGCTCGGATTGTCTACCAAAAAACTGGATCAGATCATTTACTACGAGCGGTATGCCGTAGTTCAGCCTGGTATCAAAGAGGAAGACGGTGTTGGATATCTTGACTTCCTTACCGAAGACGAGTACCTGGATATCATCGACAAATTGCCTCGCGAAAACCAGTTGTTGCCTGATACAGATCCTCAGAAGTTCATTGCGAAAATGGGTGCCGATGCACTTGAAATGCTGTTGAACCGGATCAAATTGGACGAACTTTCTTATGAACTTCGTCACCAGGCTGCAACCGATACTTCTCAGCAACGTAAAGCGGAAGCTTTGAAGCGTCTGAAAGTTGTGGAAGCTTTCCGCGATGCAAATACCCGTATCGAAAACCGCCCTGAGTGGATGGTGATCAAAATGGTACCGGTAATTCCACCAGAATTGCGTCCGCTTGTACCTCTGGACGGTGGTCGTTTTGCGACTTCCGATTTGAATGACTTGTATCGTCGCGTGATCATCCGAAACAACCGTTTGAAACGTTTGATCGAGATCAAAGCGCCTGAGGTAATCTTGCGTAACGAAAAAAGGATGTTGCAGGAAGCGGTAGATTCGCTTTTCGATAACAGCCGTAAAGTGAATGCGGTACGTTCAGAAGGTAACCGTGCATTGAAATCACTTTCTGACATGCTGAAAGGTAAGCAAGGACGTTTCCGTCAAAACTTGCTTGGTAAGCGTGTCGATTATTCAGGTCGTTCGGTAATCGTCGTAGGTCCTGAATTGAAATTGCACGAGTGCGGTTTGCCAAAGGATATGGCGGCTGAGCTTTTCAAGCCGTTCATTATCCGCAAGTTGATCGAGCGCGGCATTGTTAAAACCGTAAAATCAGCGAAGAAGATCGTAGATCGTAAAGATCCTGTGATCTGGGATATTTTGGAAAACGTGTTGAAAGGGCACCCAGTGTTGCTCAACCGTGCTCCAACATTGCACCGTCTGGGTATCCAGGCTTTCCAGCCTAAGCTGATCGAAGGAAAAGCGATCCAGTTGCACCCACTTGTGTGTACAGCATTCAACGCTGACTTTGACGGTGACCAGATGGCGGTACACGTACCACTGGGTCAGGAAGCTGTTTTGGAAGCATCTATGCTAATGCTTTCGTCACATAACATTCTGAACCCTGCCAACGGAGCGCCGATCACGGTACCTTCACAAGACATGGTTTTGGGTCTGTATTATGTAACAAAAGGACGTGTAAGTACGCCTGAATATCCGATCATCGGAGAAGGCAAGATCTTCTACGGTCCGGATGAAGTGGTGATTGCGATCAACGAAGGCAAGCTTTCGAAACACGCAAATATCAAATGCCGTCTGAGAGTTCGTAACGATGACGGAACATTTGAAACCAAATTGACTGAAACCGTAGCCGGACGTATCCTTTTCAACCAGGCTGTTCCTGAAGAAGTTGGATACATCAATGAGTTGCTGACGAAGAAAAAATTGCAGCAAATCATCGGTTTGGTATTCAAACAAGCTGGTGTGGCACGTACCGCTCAATTCCTGGATGAAATCAAAGAACTTGGTTTCCAAATGGCCTTCAAAGGCGGTTTGTCGATGGGATTGGACGATGTAATGGTTCCGGGTGAAAAAGAAAAACTGATCGAGCAGGCTAAGATAGATGTGGAAAACGTCTGGAATAACTACCTGATGGGTTTGATCACCGAAAACGAACGTTACAACCAGGTAATTGACATCTGGACACGTGTTAACTCACGCATTACAGAGACATTGATGAAGCAGCTGGAAACAGACAAAGGCGGATTCAACTCTATTTATATGATGATGCACTCAGGTGCACGTGGTTCGCGCGAGCAGATCCGTCAGCTGGGTGGTATGAGGGGTTTGATGGCAAAACCACAGAAGAACATTGCGGGTGGTGCGGGTGAAATCATCGAAAACCCGATTCTTTCTAACTTTAAAGAAGGTCTCGACGTTCTCGAATACTTTATCTCAACCCACGGTGCGCGTAAAGGTTTGGCCGATACCGCTTTGAAAACTGCGGATGCTGGTTACCTGACCCGTCGTTTACATGACGTGGCGCAGGATGTGGTAGTTGTTGAGGAAGACTGCGGATCACTTCGCGGTATTGCTATCTCAGCATTGAAAGACAACGAAGATATCGTTGAGCCACTTTCTGAGCGTATCCTGGGACGTGTGAGCGTTCACGATGTATTCGATCCGCTTTCTAATGAATTGATCCTTACCTCAGGTCAGGAAATTACAGAGGAAATCGCCGCTTACATTGACGAAACCAGCATTGAAACAGTTGAAATCCGTTCGGTACTGACTTGCGAAACCCGTAATGGTGTTTGCGCGAAATGCTACGGACGTTCGCTGGCTTCTGCGCACATGGTGAACATTGGTGAAGCTGTGGGTGTAATTGCCTCGCAGTCAATCGGTGAACCTGGTACGCAGCTGACACTTCGTACATTCCACGTGGGTGGTACTGCTTCCAACATTTCTGTTGAAGCAAACATTAAAGCGAAATTTGATGGTATCATTGAATTTGAAGATCTGCGTCTGGTACAATCTGTTAACTCAGAAGGAGATGACATTACAGTAGTTATGGGCCGTTCAGGTGAGGTGAAAATCGTTCATCCTGAAACGAAACAGCTGCTGATCTCGAACAACGTACCCTACGGAGCTAACCTTCTGGTAAAAGATGGCGACAAAGTCTTCAAAGGACAGGAATTGTGTACCTGGGATCCATATCACGCAGTAATTCTTTCGGAATTCACCGGAGCTGTAAGTTTCGATGCAATTGAAGAAGGTATCACTTACCGTGAAGAATTTGACGAACAAACCGGCTTCCAAGAATCAGTGATCATTGAAACACGTGACAAAACCAAAAACCCGGCTATCGTGGTAAAAGGTAAGTCAACCTTGTTGAAAGATCAGACTGAAAAAGGTTATAACCTTCCGGTAGGCGCACGTTTGGTTGTGAAAAATGGCGTAGCGATTAAAGCTGGTCAACCTTTGGCGAAAATTCCTCGTGTGGTTGGTAAAACCCGCGATATCACCGGAGGTCTTCCACGTGTAACGGAATTGTTCGAGGCACGTAACCCATCGAACCCTGCAACAGTATCTGAAATTGATGGTGTTGTATCATACGGTGGCGTGAAACGTGGTAACCGCGAGATTCATATCGAATCAAGAGACGGTACACAGCGTCGTTACATGGTAGCGCTTTCGAAACACATTCTGGTTCAGGATGGTGACTTCGTAAGAGCGGGTGATCCGCTTTCAGATGGAGCGATCACGCCGGCGGATATCTTGTCTATCAAAGGACCAACCGCAGTGCAGGAATATCTGGTGAATGAAATTCAGGAGGTATACCGTCTGCAAGGTGTGAAGATCAATGATAAGCACATTGAATGTATCGTACGCCAGATGATGCAGAAAGTGGAGATCCTGGATGCAGGTGACACCAACTTCCTCGAAATGCAGCCGGTTGACCGTGTTGTGTTCCGTGAAGAAAACGATAAGATCCTGGATTTGAAAGTGGTTGAAGATGCTGGTAGCTCTGAGACATTGAAACCAGGTATGATCGTTTCTGTACGTCGTCTGCGTGATGAAAATTCAAGCTTGAAACGCCGTGACCTGAAACTGGTAGTAGCCCGTGACGCGCAGGCGGCGGTGGCAAAACCAACATTGATGGGTATCACACAAGCTTCTTTGGGTACTGAAAGTTTTGTTTCTGCGGCTTCGTTCCAGGAAACAACCAAAGTATTGAGTGAAGCAGCTGTTCGTGGAAAACGCGATGAGCTAAAAGGTTTGAAGGAAAACGTGATCGTTGGTCACTTGATCCCGGCCGGTACAGGAATGCGTCAATACGAAAATCTGATCGTAGGTTCAAAAGAAGAATTCGATGCACTGACCGAATCGCGCGACAAACAGTCTCGCAAGAAAAAAGAGTTGGTATAGTATTCGATCTCTCTATAAAAGAGCCGGTTCTGCAAACGCAGGCCGGCTCTTTGCTTTTTGGTGCTGTTTATTTTTAGTAATTTACCAAGCCAAAAATGTCACTTACGAGCTCCTTTTAGTCTCCAACAACCAACTCATGAAAGAGGAAAAAGAAAACGAACAACAGATTAATGTAGAACTATCAGAAGAAATGGCGGAAGGGGTTTATTCCAACCTGGCCATGATCGCCCACTCGAATAGCGAATTTATCCTTGATTTTATACGACTGATGCCCGGGGTTCCCCGCGCGAAAGTGAAGGCACGCATCATTGTTACCCCCGAGCACGCCAAACGCCTGATCGCGGCTTTGAAAGATAACATTAACAAATACGAAGACCAGTACGGTCCCATCCAGAGCTCACAGGACAACGAACCGAATTTTAATTTCCCGATCAGCTTCGGCGGACCAGGCGGAGAGGCTTAGTACCAGCACGTTCCGCAATTTTTTGTAACTTCCGTTACAGCTACTGCAACGAAAAACTCAATTATTCACCATGGCAATTTTCAAACTTTCTGTAAACAACCGCGCATACAATGCAGACGTCGAGGGAGATACCCCGCTTCTGTGGGTGCTGCGCGACAATCTCGGGTTGGTAGGTACGAAATATGGCTGCGGCATCGCGCAGTGCGGGGCCTGCACAGTTCATTTGGATGGGAAAGCAGTGAGATCCTGTGTTCTTCCGGTTTCATCTGTTGGAAAATCAAAAGTTACAACCATTGAAGGATTGTCTGAAAAAGGCGATCACCCGGTGCAGAAAGCCTGGGACGAAATCGACGTGCCGCAATGCGGGTACTGCCAGGCTGGCCAGATTATGACCGCGGCCGCTTTCCTGAAAGAAAAACCGAAGCCAACCGATGAAGAAATTGTTTCGACGATGAGCGGAAATATTTGCCGCTGCGGGACTTACCACCGCATACACGAAGCCGTAAAATCAGCAGCCTCTAAAACCAATTAATCATGGCAACATTAGATCAAACATCGAGGCGTGATTTCATGAAAATTGCGGCAGCGGCAGGTGGCGGACTGTTTTTGGGCTTCAACTGGACCAATTCGAATGCATTGCCGGTTGTGGTAAGCGCTAAAGAAATTGCAGCAGGAGCCATACATTTTAATGCGTACCTGTCAATCGGGACGGACAATACGATCACCATTGTTTCTCCCAATCCCGAGATCGGGCAAGGTATTAAAACCGCGTTTCCGATGGTGGTAGCAGAGGAACTGGATGCCGATTGGAAAAAGGTAAAAACAGTACAGGGTAACCTGGATACCACCATATTTGAAAGGCAGGTTACCGGCGGCAGCGGCGCAGTACCGCATTCCTGGGAAAGGCTGCGTAAAGCTGGTGCTACGGCTCGTCATCTTCTGATCGAAGCTGCGGCTGCAAAATGGAAAGTGCCGGCCAGCGAATGTTCGACCGAGAATAATAAGGTGCTACACAAAGCTTCGGGCAAATCCACTTCGTACGGCGAGCTGGCGGAAGCGGCTTCAAAGCTCACCGCTCCGACCGAAATAAAACTAAAAGACGAGAAAAGCTTCAAGCTGATTGGTCAGGCAGTGCGGAATGTGGATAACCACAACATTGCTACCGGAAAGCCACTTTTCGGTCTGGATTTCTATCGCGAGGGAATGCTTTTTGGCATGATCCAGCGACCCAAAGCATTTGGCCTAAAACTAAAATCCGTCGATAGCGCGGCGGCCAAAGCAATGCCCGGCATTGTGGATGTAGTAACATTTGATAACAATGTGGCCGTGGTAGGAAAATCTACCTGGCAAGTAAAAAAGGCCAAGGACGCATTAAAAATAGAGTACGAAAAAGCGGCAGATCTCGAAAGTTCTGACGATCATAACCGCATTTTTTCCCAGCTGATGGATAGCGGCCAGGCGACAGTCCGGCGGAAAAATGGAGATGTAGAAGCCGCATTCAAAAATGCGGCGAAGGTGATCAAGGCGGAATATCAATGTCCATTTTTGCCGCACAGCCCGCTGGAACCGATGAATTTCTTCGCCCATGTGCGCGAAGATGGCGTGGAACTGGTAGGCCCGACCCAGACTCCCGACCGCGCCCGCACGGAAGTAGCCAAACTCACTGGCATAGCGCCCGAAAAAATTACAGTTGAAATCACCAGACAAGGCGGAGGTTTTGGTCGTAGGCTGGCAGCAGATTATGTAATTGAAGCTGCTAATGTTTCGAAGCTGGTGAAAGCGCCAGTGAAATTGATCTGGACGCGGGAAGACGACATGACCGGAGGCACCTATCGCCCGGCAGTGAGATACCGGTTTGAAGCTGCATTAGACCAAAAAGGAGAATTGATCGGCTACAAGCTGAGAGGTGTCGGCATGAATTCCGGTAACCCGACGCGGGAAGATAATTTTCCATCGGGCTCTGTGGATAACCTGCTGATCGACTCTGTGGAGCACAAATCGCCGATTACAACCGGCCCCTGGCGAGCACCGATCACCAACTTTTTAGCCTACGCTGAGCAATCATTCCTGGATGAAGTGGCGGAAGCAGCTGGTAAAGATCCGGTCGAATTCAGGCTGGCGCTTTTGGAAAAAGCAAAAAAATCGCCCGCAGGCGAAGTAAAGTATGACGTGGACCGGATGATTGCTGTCATTAAAACGGCCGCTGAGAAAAGTAACTGGGGCAAGAAAAAAGGCGTTCACCAAGGATTCAGCGTCTATTTTTCACACCGGTCGTATGTGGCCCAAGTGGGTGAAATGGTGATGGAAAAAGGCAAACCGGTACTTAAAAATGTGATTGCAGCGGTGGATTGCGGCATTGTAATCAACAAAAGCGGCTCTTTGCAGCAGGTGCGCGGCGGGGTTGTGGATGGTATCGGGCACGCGATGTACGGGGCGCTCACGTTCAAGGAAGGTGCGCCGGAGCAAAGTAATTTCAACGGTTTCCGGCTGATCCGCATGAATGAAATTCCGCAAGTGGAAGTACATTTTATTGATAACGGCATTTCCCCAACGGGTTTGGGCGAACCAGCGCTGCCTCCCGCCGGAGCAGCCCTGGCAAATGCATTTTACAAAGCCACCAAACAACGTCTGCGTAATCAGCCGTTTATCAATGACGACGCTTTCAAAGGAATATCTTAATATTTATTTTAAATGAAGAGACCGACAGTAAGGTGAAAATGTGATACCGCATTTTTATCTTACTGTTTTTATTTGAAACGCGGCCTGATTGTTGCAGTCCGCTATTTTAATCTTAAACCTAATGGTAATGAAAAAAATATCCCTGTTACTTTTTGCCAGCATTCTTATCGGGATTGCTGCATTTAAAGCTGCGGAATTTCCTGAAACTGAAATCGGAAATGGCATTATTAAGGCAAAATTGTACCTGCCGGATGCTGAAAAAGCCTATTATCGTGGAACACGCTTCGACTGGTCGGGTGTTGTGCCCAGCCTCGAATACAAAGGACATACTTACTTTGGACAGTGGAACCAGGCGCCGTATGATCCCATGCTGCACGACGCTATCATGGGACCTGTAGAGGAATTTACGCCGCTGGGATTTGACGAAGCCAAAGTGGGGGATAAGTTTGTAAAAATCGGCGTCGGTGTTTTGGGAAAAACCGATGACAAAAAATACTCTTTCGCGACCGTTTACCCGCTTAAAAACAATGGTAAGTGGACTGTCAAACCTGGCAAAGACCAGGTAGAATATACCCATGAACTGACGGACGATTTGGGTTACGGATATGTTTATAAAAAAACATTGAAGCTGGTAAAGGGAAAACCGGAACTGGTTTTGGAACATAGCTTGAAAAATACAGGCACTAAGGCGATCGAAACCAGCACTTACAACCACAATTTTTTCATGATCGACAAAGAGCCGTCGAATGAAAACATCCGGATTGTTTTTCCTTTTGATGTAAAAGGTGAGGGAAAAGGTTTTGGCGACATTATTAATGCAAAAGATAAAACGCTGAGCTACACCCGAGAAGTTGTTAAAGGCGATCAGGTTTTCAGCAGCGGCCTGCAAGGGTTTGGAACAACCTCAAAAGACTATGACATTCGCATTGAAAATACGAAAACAAAAGCTGGCGTGCGGATCACAAGCGATCGTCCGCTGGAAAAAATCGTTTACTGGGCTTGTCCCACCACTTCCTGCCCCGAACCTTATGTAAGGCTTTCGGCGCAACCCGGGCAGGAGATCAGGTGGAAAATCAATTATGAGTTTTATACCTTCTGAGACCCGGATATACATTAAATTTCGCTCTTAATTACTGAAAATGGGTTCGCATCAACATCACGACAAGGCTTCCGCGGCAGGTTTGCTGGTTGCTTTGGGAATTATTTTTGGGGATATCGGCACCTCCCCGCTGTATGTAATGCAAGCCATCATTGGTACCGGCGAAATTTCCGACGAAGTTGTTTATGGTGCGGTTTCCTGTATTTTCTGGACATTAACCTTACAGACGACCGTCAAATACGTGATCCTCATCCTGCGGGCTGATAACAAAGGGGAAGGAGGAATTCTAGCATTGTACGCGCTCGTGCGAAAAAGGGCCACCTGGCTCACAGTTCCGGCGATTATCGGCGCAAGTACCTTATTAGCCGATGGGATCATTACCCCACCCATTTCGGTGTCGTCCGCCATCGAAGGTTTGCGGATCCTTTACCCGCAAATTCAGACGATACCGATCGTGATCGGCATTCTTACATTACTTTTTATCATCCAGATTTTCGGTACTACCATCGTCGGCCGTGCATTCGGGCCGGTAATGATGATCTGGTTTTTGATGTTGGCGCTGCTTGGCCTTTCACAGGTGATAGGGCATCCCGAGATCCTAAAATCCATCAGCCCCTACTATGGCTATCAACTGCTCGCGCATCATCCGGGCGGTTTCTGGATGCTGGGTGCAGTATTTCTCTGTACCACGGGCGCCGAAGCATTGTATAGTGACTTGGGACATTGCGGCCGTGGCAACATTCGTATCAGCTGGATTTTTGTAAAAACTTGCCTGATCCTCAATTACTTTGGACAGGGCGCGTGGCTGATTGTACATTCAGGAGGTTATCTGAAAGGCCAAAAACCATTTTACGCGATCATGCCAGACTGGTTTCTCCTGCCCGGCATCGCGATTGCAACCATGGCCACCATCATTGCCAGTCAGGCTTTGATCAGCGGCTCATTTACATTGATTTCCGAAGCCATCCGTCTGAATTTCTGGCCGAAAGTGCGTCTGATTTATCCGAGTGACAAAAAAGGCCAGCTCTATGTGCCGAGCGTTAACTGGCTGCTGTGGGCCGGTTGTATTGGTATTGTTTTGCATTTTAAAGAATCGTCGCATATGGAAGCCGCTTATGGCCTTGCTATCACGCTGACGATGATCATGACGACGTTGTTAATGTCGGTATATCTTTATGCAAATAATGTTAACAGAGGCATTGTCGCGGTTTTTCTGTTGATTTATCTCGCGATAGAATGCTCCTTTCTGGCAGCCAACCTGCTCAAATTCACGCATGGCGGCTGGGTATCCCTGCTGCTTGCGACGATCATTGGGTTTGTGATAACGGTTTGGCTTAAAGCATTTTACATTAAGCTGCGGCTAACGGAATTTGAGAGTCTTGAAAAATACATTAATCCGCTCAAAGAGCTGAGTAATGATATCAGCATTCCCAAGTATTCTACGCATTTGATCTTCATGTCAAATGCTTCCCACGAGTCGGAAATTGAGACCAAGATCATTTATTCCATTTTTTATAAACGCCCCAAACGTGCCGATATCTACTGGTTTGTCCACGTCGACACCACCGATGAGCCGTATACAATGGATTACCACGTGAATGTGCTGGCAGAGGACGACGTGGTGAAAGTGACATTCCGGCTGGGCTTCCGGGTCGAGCAGCGCATCAACCTGTTTTTCAGGAAAGTGGTGGAAGATATGGTGCTCAACAACGAGGTGGACATTACAAGCCGGTACGAATCGCTCAACCGCCAGAACATTACAGGCGATTTCCGGTTCATCGTCCTGGAACGTTATCTCTCGATTGAGAACAACCTGCCATTCATGGAAGAGCTGATTATGAAGATTTATTTTGGCATAAAAAGCATCACTACTTCGGAAGATAAATGGTTTGGCCTCGATAGCAGCGCTGTCAAAGTGGAGAAGGTACCGTTAGTTTTGACGCCCGGAGAGCGGATCAGAATGCGCCGCGTTTACAGTTGACGCCTAGAAATATTTCTATATTAAATTTTTTTAATTATTCATTTCTGCTAAGCATTTTTCCCTTTTCAGTTTGGGTAATACACTACGCACTCTGTGGATAGGTAGTTTGTTTTAAGACGTATCATGCTGGAATAGTTTTATTAGTTGAAGAACTACCTGTATATCCAGGCTGTCATCAACTTAATTTAGCTCAAAATGAAAACGTTACGAATACTTATTATGCTGGTTTGCCTCGGCGTAGCTGCGGCAGCCCACGCTCAGACAACGCCGGTTCCAGCCCAGCAAACACCGACTACGACGCCTGAAACGACCACTGAGGGAGACAAAAAGCCGGAGTTCAATGCGCCTCAAACGCCTGTCAGACCAGCACAGGTACCATCGGAAGATACATTAATAAAAGCACAAAAGAACTCTGCTGTGATCCAGGACAGGATGATGCCTTCTACTGATAAAAAAAGTGACCGCGCCAATCGCCGGAAAAATAAAAGAGGAACCACGGAATCGGACGATGCAAATGCTGTGAAAACGCTGGCAGATAGCACCAGAAAACCTTAACAGTTAAGAATAAGCAACATAAAAAAGGCCCGGAGATGATCCGGGCCTTTTTTATTGGTTGAGTTTCAGCTTAAGACTGATAGAATAACGGAGGCAGGTTAATGCTGCACAGACACAGATTCGGGAACCGCAGGTTCGAGTTCGTACTCCCAAAATGGCTGCGTTACTACTGCTTTGTTTTCATTAATCCAGGTGCACCATACCTTGCCGCTGTACACGCGCCTCATTGTAGGAAGCGATAAATTGCCGTTAGCATAGGAAACGCTTTCGATGATTTGATACTCATCTACTTGCATGAGCCTGGAACCGTTCTTCTCCTTCACCCAGTCGTCTTTCACAAAATTTAACGTGACCATCGGAAATTGAGATTTTCATGTACCGCAAATTCTCAAATCCTATGCCATTAAAATAAAATATTTTGAAGAATCGGTAACGAATACGAAACGCATGAGCGATGCTTGTAGAACTATTTCAATAAAAAATCGCCGCTGCGCATCTATTTTTAGCTGGCAAACGTATATAACTCTGGGCTTAATTTATTTTAATTTTTCTATGATTATCTAAATCTACTTGTCATAATGAAGAACCAGAAGACTACCATCCTTTCTCTCAGCAGTGAAAGCTTTAAACATTATCTGCTTCTGCAGTATGTTGCCAATTCCAGCGACCCAAAATGGCGTCGGCTCAACTTTGTTTCCGAAGATATGATCCTGCCTGAAATCTGGATCCAGCTGCACGACCATGCAAAAGCCGATGTGGAAAGCCAGGGCGGGCGGCTGATGGGTTACGAGGTAGTGAACCAAAAAATTGTCCGTCGAAATGGTATCAAAACGGATTTTTGGCCCGATAACCGGATGTGGGTTATCTCAAAAAAAGGATTATAAATGCGAATAGAGCTTGAATTTGTGTACGGACGGCCTTCCAGCCGTCCTTTTTTATTGTGTATTTTTACCCGGTTAGTTTTCATTTATTCCAATAAATATGTCCCAGCGCACCGTCTCACTATTTTTAATGCTGCTGATTTTTTGCGCCGGCGCCTCCCTGATGGCGCAGGTACCTGTATTTATTTCCGGCAGCGACGGTTTCAAATCTTTCCGGATCCCTGCATTTGTCAAAGCGCCAAATGGTGATCTGCTCGCATTCGCCGAGGGCCGCGTTGATGGTGGCCGCGATTTTGGAGATATCGACATTGTGATGAAGAGAAGCAAAGACTCGGGTAAAACCTGGTCGGCCATCAGCACAGTAGCGGCTTATAACAATTTGCAAGCCGGTAATCCGGCGCCTGTGTTTGACCTGGGTGACCCGGCTTTTCCAAATGGGCGGCTCTTTTTATTTTACAATACCGGCAACAATCACGAAGCCGAGGTACGGAAAGGAAACGGTTTGCGTGAGGTCTGGTACAAAACTTCGACCGACGCTGGCGTAACCTGGTCGGAGCCTGTGAACATTACAGCGCAGGTACACCGGCCGAAGCAACCCAAAGTAAATGCTGCATATAACTTTCCGGAAGATTGGAGGAGTTATGCAAATAGTCCGGGCCACGCCACGCAAATTGCTTCTGGCAAATACAAAGGCCGGATTTTCGTTCCCGGCAATCATTCCGTCGGCGAGCCGAAGGACGATTATACCGATTACCAGGCGCACGGATTTTACACCGACGACCATGGCAAGACATTCAAGCTCAGCGAAAGCATTCCCATCCCCGGCTCCAACGAATCTACCGCCACCGAGATTTCCGGCGGACGGCTCATGTTCAATGCCCGGAACCAGAAAGGCGATAAAAAGGCCCGCATCGTAGCCATCAGCGCCGACGCCGGTATGAAATGGGATACCACCTACTTCGACGAAAATCTGCCCGATCCGGTATCGGAAGGCAGCATTATCACCATCGGGAAAATGCCCTCAGGACATTACTTACTCGCTTTTTCCAATGCGGCCGATACTAAATCCAGGGACAACCTGACGGTGAAGATCAGCTACGACGACGGCAAGACCTGGACGAAGAAGATCTTGATCGATAAGTCGGGAAACGGTGAAAAGGACTACACAGCCTACTCGGACATCGTGCTCACCAGCTCAGACACCATCGGTATTTTGTATGAATTGAATGGTTACAAGTCGATTGTTTTCAAGGAAATCAATTGGAAGAAGGATTAAATATTTTCATAAGCAAAATGTGTAAGAGACAAGCCAAATCCGATAGGTAAAGCAGGTAGGGTAGCGTATTAGATTTGCAGTGATATTTTTTGATAAAGAGAAAAAATACCTGCAGATGAATGCTTTGAAAAAATACCTTCTTTTAGTGATTATCTTGATCCTGCCAACTGCCGCCACGCTAGCCCAGGACGTTGTCAATATTGTTAACTTTAATGAGGCCGGTAAGCAGGTGACGCGGTTTGACGTGGCGGGAGATGCCGTGGATGCACACGACGGCGAAATCGCGTATTTCAATGGTACTTACTATTTGTATGGTACCAGCTACGATTGCGGGTTTGCCTGGCAAAATAAGACGGCACCTTTTTGTGGATTTAAAACTTATTCGTCACCGGACCTGGTGCATTGGACGGACAGGGGTTATTTGTTTGATGCTAAAAATCCGGTTTGGCAGAGCCGGTGTAACGGAAATACCTACGGCTGTTTCAGGCCGCATGTGATTTTTAATAAAAAGACAAATCAGTATGTTTTGTGGGTGAATGTGTATGATAACCGCGTAGGTTTCAGGGTGTTTACCAGCAACGAGCCGACCGGGCCTTTTAAAGAAGTCGAGAATCCAAAACTGGCGGTTAACAATGATGCCGAAGTGGCGGGACTGAATAATGGGGATCACGATACCTTCGTGGACGATGATGGTACGGCTTACGTGGCTTACACCGACTGGCGGACAAAAGGTACAATCGTCGTAGAAGAGCTGACGCCGGATTATCTTTCAGGAACCGGCCGCCACGTGAAAGCAATCACGCCCGGGAAAACCGAAGCGCCGGGTATGATGAAGCGAAACGGCATTTACTACCTGCTTTATTCTGACCCGAATTGCGGTTATTGCTCGGGTACAGGCACTTCTTACCGCACCGCCAAATCGCCGCTCGGACCATGGTCCGAGGGAATCAAAATCAGCGACAAATCCTGTGGCGGGCAGCCATCGTTTGTGTCGACCATTCAATTTAACTCCGAAACGGTATACATTTATGGCAGCGATCTCTGGAACAATGCGGCCAGAAATGAGGCCCTCGCCAACTATTTCTGGGCACCGCTAAAATTTGATTCCACCGGCGCCATCCTGCCGATTCCCTGCAATCCATCCGAAAACATCCGTATCCGTAAAGGAAAATCCGAGGCAGAGGCCAAATCAAAAGACCTTGATAACACGGCTGGAAACGAAGGTTTCACCACCCAATGTGACATCGCCAAAGGCACGCAGCGCACCCAATCTTTCACCGCCAAAAAATCCGGCACATTATCCTCGCTCACATTCACCACATTTCGAAACGGTGTCCCTGATGCTGGATTAGAAATAGCAGTTTACGCCGCCGACAAATCCGGACTTCCCGAAGGTTCGCCCTTATTTTCGGCAAATGTAGCTGCGGATTCTCTGGGCTGGGCCGCGAAGAGAACTTTTATCAAACCCAACATTAAAGTATCCAAAGGAAAGAAATACGTCATCTCCGCAAAATCCGAAACTTCCGCTGGCTGCTACGGATTTGAATTCAATGATGCCTTGCCTTACGCAGCTGGCGTGGCAGCGGTGAAGGCTGGTGGCGATGCGGGATTTAGTGTGGAAAAAGGGAGGAGTTTGAAGTTTGAGACGTTTGTGACAGGTAAGTGAGAATTGGCGGAGAATTTTAGTGGTATTGACGCATACAATCGTCGCACGTCGATTCAGGCTGGGGTTATGATTAAGGTTGAGGCGAAATAATTTCTATAACTCCTAATCTGGCAAAAAATGAGTTATAGAAACGAAATCTATAACTCATAAACCAAAAAAGCCCGGTCTTTCGACCAGGCTTTGTCGGGATGACAAGATTCGAACTTGCGACCCCTAGCACCCCATGCTAGTGCGCTACCGGGCTGCGCTACATCCCGAATTCTTTGGGGTTGCAAATGTAATGATCTTTTGCAGTTGAGGCAAAAAATTTTAGGCGTATCAGAAAAATCCCGATACGCCTAAATCATGGCTACTAAATGCTTTCCTTCTGCCAGTTCGGATTCACCACTTCTGCCGGCTCGTCTTTTTTCCGGAACCATTTTTCGCGGACTCTTTCGTTGACATAATACATACATGGTACCATAATCAATGTCAGAATGGTTGAGAACGTGAGACCGAAAATGATTGTCCAGGCCAGGATATTCCAGAAAATAGAGCTTGGTCCTCCTACTATTAAATGTGGTGCAAGATCGCGGAAGAGGCCGACGAAATCAACGGTGATACCCAATGCAAGCGGAACAAGTCCAAGTACCGCGGCGGATGCGGTCAAAAGTACCGGCGTCAGACGAATCGCGCCACCTTCGATGATCGCCTCACGCATCGGGTAACCCCGGCCGCGGAGTTCTTCGATGAACTCTATGAGCAGGATACCGTTTTTCACCACAATACCGGCCAAAGCGATGATACCCACACCCGACATAATGATCGAGAAATCTTTGTGGAAAATCACAAAACCGAGCAATACCCCGATCAGCGAAAGAATGATCGTGAAGAAGATGATAAATGGTTTGATTACCGAGTTAAACTGCGTCGCCAAAATCAGGTAGATCAGCAAAATTGCGGCACCAAATGCAGTTCCAAGGAACGACATCGACTCGTTTTGCTCTTCCTGCTCACCGCCCATTTTTATGACATAACCGTTTGGAACTTCCATGTCCGCGATCAACGCTTCGATCTGTCCTACGATTTCGTTGGCATTATAACCAGGTAAAACGTCAGAGCCCAATGTTACGATCCGCGACTGATCCTGGCGGTTGATCTGGCTGAATGTAGTTGAATAATGAATGTTGGCCACAGACGTGATCGGTACCTGGCGCAATGCTCCGCCCATCACCATATCGCGGTATACCACATTCAAACTCAATATTTTTTCAATCGACTCGCGGTCGTTTTTGTTAAGCCGCACCATGATCGGGTACTCGTCTTTGTCGTCCCGAAATTTGGAAACTTCCAGACCAAACAAAGCCGTCCGAACTGCCAATGCTACCTGCTGCGAGCTGATCCCTTCGCGCTGCGCTTTTTCACGGTCAATGTCGATGACGATTTCAGGTTTGTTGGTCACCAGATCCGAGCGGAGCTGATCGATCCCTTCGATTCCCGAGTTCTGCACTTTTTGCAAAACATCTTTTTCCAGTTTTTGAAGAATTGCAAAATCATCACCGGAAATCTCGATGGAAATCGGCTTACCGGTCGGAGGACCTACGGCTTCGCGCTCTACCGAGATTTCAGCGCCGGGGATACCTTTCACGGCATCCCGTATTTTACGCAAAATCAACTCCGACGATCTTCCGCCGCGCTCGGTACCATATACAAATGCAACGGTTACCTTGGATTTATGTGGCGTCGCTGCGCGGTCGGGGTTATATGGGTCACCGGCGTTTTTACCTACGTTGGCAATCACCGAGTTTACCATATCCATGGCTTTCTCTTTTTCCAAAACATCAAAAACCCGCTTTTCAATGATCCTGGTCACAGAATCCGTCACCTGCGCATCGGTACCGATCGGCATTTTGGTATAGACATACACATAATCCGGGTCGCCGCTTGGGAAGAACAACACTTTTGGCGAAGCGATACCTGTAATGATGAATGTCGCAACGAGCAAGACGAGCATTGACACAATCGCAACTACCGGTCTCCAACCTCTCAAAAGCCAATCGATCAGTTTACGGTAGTTGTTTTTCAATGCAGGAAGTAAACGGTCCTGGAATGGAACCAGGATTCTTGGTGTCAGAATATAATGATTGAAAATCCAGAGTACGAGGATGAATACCACGAAGTTGCCGATACCGCGGTCGATGAAATAACCGATCACGGCCGCCACCGCCAGGATAATTAATGGCCTGCGGATACCTTTGAAGCTGGTATCGTGCGCTTCTTTTTCGTCATCGTGGCGACCCATGAAGGACACCGCAAAAACGGGGTTCATCACATAAGCCACAAAAAGCGAAGCCCCTAAGGTAATGATGAGCGTGAGCGGCATGAACTTCATAAATTCCCCGACTATACCCGACCAGAAAAGCAGCGGGAAAAATGGTGCAATCGTCGTCAATGTACCTGAAAGTACAGGAAGGAATACCTCGCCCGCCGCCGCTTTCACAGCCTGCTGGATCGTCCAATCCTTGTGCATGTTGAAAAGGCGGTGCGTATTTTCGATTACCACGATCGCGTCATCCACCACCAGACCGATACCGAGCAGGAAGGCGAAAAGTACGATGGTATTCAAGGTAAATTCTGTCCCCACCATCGGCCCGATGATCGGCATCATCACAAATGCTACCAGCGCCGAAAGTGGCACGGATAACCCTACGAAAATCGCATCGCGGACACCCATGAAGAACATGAGCACCATTACCACGAAGATAAAACCGAGTACAACCGTGTTAATCAAATCGTGCAGGTCGGCGCGAGTCTGGATCGATTGGTCGGCGGTGATTTTCACGTCCAATCCCGTCGGGAAGCGGTTTTCTTTGTATTCGGCGATGACATTTTCAATCTTATCGGCCGCGTCTACGAGGTTTTCGCCCGAACGTTTGATGACATTCAATGTGATTACCGATTTGTTGGCAAGACGGGCAAAATCTTGTTGTTCTTCAAAGTCATCCCGAACGTCTGCTACGTCTCCCAGGCGCACTGTTGCGCCGGTAGAAGTACGGATACGAATGTTCGCCATATCAGCCACATTGGTATACTCACCTTTTACACGCAACGTCCGGCGCACGCCCTCCACATTCAACTCTCCACCAGATACGTTGATGTTTTCACTCGCCAAAGCAGTTTGAACATCAAAAAAGGATAAGCCCGTCGACTTCATGCGGTCCAGGTTCACATTGATCTGGATCTCGCGGTTCAAGGCGCCGAGAATGTCGACGCGGGTGATTTCCGGCAATGCTTCAATGCCGTCCTGCAAATCTTCGGCATACTGTTTCAGCTGTTTCAGCGAGTAGTTACCGGCAATGTTGACGTTCATGATCGGGAATTCCGAGAAGTTAACATCCTGAGCAGTAGGGCCGGAGTCGAGGTTGGTAGGTAAGTCTGTCTTGGCTTTATCCACCGCGTCCCGCACCCGCTGCAATGCTACCTCCACAGCCACGTCAGGCGTAAATTCTACCAAAATCACAGAAACGTCCTGCAATGCATTGGATTTAATCTTTTTAACCCCGCTCAGCGATTTCAGCTGCTTTTCGATGGGTTTATTGATCGTGTTTTCAATATCGGCCGGCGCTGTCCCGAAATACACCGTATTAATGTAAATCTGCGGGATTTTAATATCCGGAAATTGCTCCTTGGGCAGGTTATTGTAAACCATGAACCCGGCCAACGTGATGATGAACGTAAAGATGTAGATCGTCGTCCGGTTCTCTACGCACCAGTTGGTGAAGCCTAAGGTTTTATATTCTTCAAATTTCATAAAAGCTAATGTTGAATGAGTGAATGACTGAATGAGTGAATTGCACGATAAATGACAATTCCTGACAATAAATGACCTTTAGCAGATCATCACTCTTGAATACTAGTAACTGATCGGCTGGCCGTCTGAAACTTCCTGGTAACCCAATGTGATCAAATGATCTCCGGCAGTAAGTCCTGAAAGGATTTCGATTTTTCCGTTGTAGCTCAAACCAGTTTTTACTTCTTTCGCTTTGGCTACTTTCTTGTTTCCTTCTGTGACAGCCACATACACCACATTGCCTTTTTCAGTGCTTTGAACAAAGTTTTGGTCGATGGTCAGGGCGTTTTTGCTGGTCGCGTCGTTGATCTGCACATTAGCCATCATATTTGGCTTAATGTCGCGGTCGGAAGGCAGGTTAGCCTCGATCGTGAATGTTCTTGAAAGCGGGTCTACGGTAGTGCTGACGAAAGAAACGCGCGCTTTGAATTCCTTTTTCAAATCAGGAAACTTCACGATCACCTCGTCACCTTTTTTCACGCTGGCGGCATAGGTATCAGATACTTTCGCCATCACTTTCAAGTTACTCAGGTTCACGATCCGCACCACGCCTACTCCCGGAGAAGCCATTTCCCCTACTTTCACATTCACCATATCCACCACACCGGCCATCGGGGCCACAATGTTGGTTTGTGCCAACTGTGTATTCAATGTGCTCAGACGTCTTTCCAGGGATTCCTTGTTATTTTTAGCCTGGATAAACTGGATTTCGGTACCGATTTTCTGGTCCCAAAGGCTTTTCTGCTTTTCGTAAAGCGTGTTTGCGAGGTTCAGCTGCGTTTTCAGTTCTTCTATGGACTCCATTAAAATGCTGTTGTCGATCTTACCGATAATACTGCCGGCTTTCACCTGATCGCCTTCTTTTACATTCATGGCAGTGACCACGCCGCCTGATTTCGGCGTCACCATCACATTGTTTTTCGCATCCACAGTTCCCTGTAAATCAACATAGTGACGGAATGTTTCGGCATTCAGCGTATCGATCGACACCGGTTTCACTTTGGATTCACCGGCTTTTTTCGGATCAAGTTTCGCAATTTCGATTTCAAGCGCTTTGATCTTCTTATCGTTTTCGGCCTGCTCCGCTTTCAGTTTCGCCAGTTCTTCTTTTTTTCCTGCTACGCCTTCTTTTTTCTCACCACTGCAGGAAGCAAGTAAAATGGCCAGGACCGCTATGAGCAAAATATTTTTTTTCATGATCTTAGTAAGTAGCTGTTTCAAATTTTGTTTGTGTTAATGTCAGTTTCCGGTTTCGGTGTAAAGCTCGCCTCTTGCCCTGCTCAGGTCCACTTTGGCGATCATCAGATCATAAAGTGCTGTGAAGTAGTTGGTTTGCGCTTCTTTGAAGGATGATTCTGCATTGATCACCTCAATGTTGGAACCTACGCCTTCCTTGTATTTGATCTTGGAAACCCGCACCACTTCCTGCGCCAGGTCAAAATTCCGTTTCTGCGTTTCCAGCGTCGCAAAGGCGTTTTTAATGTTGATAGAAGCCTGATTACTTTCCAGATCGATCGATTGTTTCAGCAAAGTCTGGTTGTTTTTGACCTTATCAATCGCAATTTTCTTCTGCTCGATCTGGTATCTTTTGGTAAAACCGTCGAAAATCGGAATGTTAAGGTTTAAAGCGATCACCATGTTGTTGTACCAACTCTTGGTAAAAAGTTGCGAAAACCGGTCATAACCTGCATTATATCCATATCCGACGGAAGCCGACAAGCTTGGCAGATAGCCACTCCGCACATTGCGCAGATCGAGGCCAGCCAGTTTTTCCTGCGTATTCAGCAAAGAAAATTCAATGCGGTTTTCGTAGTTCAGTTCGCCGCCAGTTAAGGCCGATTTTAGTGAATCTATATTCACTGCATTGATATCATCCGTTAGTTTAATCGGCTCATCAGCAGCCATCGCCATCTGGAATTTCAGCAGCGCGTAACTCAGTTCGATGAGGTTTTGCACCTTCTGGCGTTCCGTTTGCAGGTTATTGATCTGAACTTCAATCCGGTTCACGTCCAGCAACTCCACAAAGCCGCTGGCATTCATTGCTTTGGTTTCTCGCATCAGCGAATCTACGCGGGAGATGTTCAGGTCTAGCAACTTGGCCCGTTCTTCGGCTACTTGTGCTGAGTAATAAGCTTTTGTGACTGCCTCGGCCACGGAAACTTTGGATGATGTAGTCGACTTTTGCGCTAGTTCCCGGTAAGTTGCCGCTGCTTTCAGACCAATAAAATAAGAACCGTTAAAAATGAGCTGGTTCAAATTCGCAGATGCCGAACCTTGCCAGGGAATCCCGAATTTAACCGCAGCAGGCGGCGCATCGTCAGGGGCAGATGGGTCAAACGTTTTAGCTGGAAGAAAAAATCTTGGGATAATCACGTTATTGGTGATCGAAACAGCCCCGGTGAGTTGCGGCAATCCCGCCGCCCTGATTTCTCCAATTCTGGCTTCCGCCGAAATCGCGTCCAGCTGGGCATTTTTAATGTTCAAATTGTGCTTGATCGCATAGTCTACGGCCTGCTTCAAGGTGAAGCCGCCGTTCTGCGCCATCAACGGAGCGAAGCTGAGTAGCATCGCAAGCAGAAACAAGCTGCCGCGAATGGTTTGGTTATTTTTCATGGGTATTGATTTCAAATTCAGTTTTATCTTTTATGGTGTTGTAGTATTCAAATCCTTTTTCCGACAAAACCCCTCTTAGAAAATGGAGCAGAAACTGCATCTGCACATGCATCATTTCAAATTTCTTCGAAGGAAAAAGTGTCGGGTCAAATGCCATCACGACCTGCTCTACACGCAGTACGCAAAGCACTTCTATATCAATATCAGGGCGGTACAATCCCAGCTCAATGCCTTGTACCAGGTTATCGCGGATGCTTTTGAGGATAAATTCATGTTTATAGGTTTGAAACAGCTCCCAGGCAGCCGGGTAGTACTTTTTAAGGTCATATAAAAGCGTCGGGCTCATGTCAGAAAGCGTATCCCGCATTTGTTGCGACGCGTACATCATCTGCTCGATCGGATTGGCTGCCTGCTCGTCCAGCTTCTCCATTTCACACTTCTGAGAATTGATTTGCTCCTCGATCACCAGGGCCAGTATCGCCTCTTTATCAGCATAATGCTGGTAAATGGTCCTTTTCGAGATACCCAGTTCCTTGGCAATATCATCCATGGTGACGCTCTTGATCCCGTAGCGCCAAAACAGTTCGCATGCTGCTTTTATAATTCGATCTTTCACGCAGCAAATTTGAATTATTCGAATGATAAAAACTAAGGAAACTCTGAAAAGTTTTAAAGTTTTCTAAGGTGATTCTAAGTTTTGCTGTGCCTAAAAGTAGTCAGCTCAGACAGGCAGGATCAACCAAAAGGTAATCAAGCGGAAAATTTGAAGTATGAACTTGTTAAAAACGCAGATAAATCGATGGGAAAAGGGAATGATTTAGTAATAAACCACGTTTGGAAATGACGCATATTGTGCCCAAATTTCGGGTCTTTTCAGTCATTTATAACTCATAATTCGCTAATTGCCATCGAGACTCCCAAATCAATGAAAAGTAGCTACATTGACCTGATTCAGCAGACTTTCGAGTTCCCTACGATGGAATTCAATGTTGAAAACAATGAATTGCTGTTCAACAATGTACCGTTGATGGACATCATCAAGGAACATGGTACGCCTCTGAAATTAAATTATCTGCCCAAGATCGGGGAGCATATTTATAATGCGAATATGTTTTTCCGGAATGCTTTCAAAAGGCATAACTACAAAGGGACCTATACCTATTGCTATTGTACCAAATCCTCACATTTCAGTTTTGTGCTGGAAGAGGCTTTGAAGCATAACATACATATCGAAACTTCATCGGCTTTCGATATTCCCATTTTACGGGAGTTGTACCGCCGCGGCAAGGTGACCAAAAACACCTATATCCTGGCAAACGGCTATAAATTGCCGCGCTATACCCAGTACCTCAGCGAGCTGATCAACGAAGGTTTCAATGTGATCCCGATCCTGGATAACCTGAAAGAAATCGAGTCATACGAGCAGCAGGCTACCGCCGACGTTGTGAATTTCGGAATGCGCATCGCCACGGACGAAGAGCCGAATTTTGCTTTTTATACGTCGCGTTTGGGAATCCGCTATAATGATGTGCAACAGCTTTACAAGGAGAAGATCGAGTCTAATCCGCGTTTCAAGCTCAAAATGCTGCATTTCTTTATCAATACCGGGATTAAGGACAGTGCGTATTATTGGAGTGAGCTTACCCGGTTTATGTTCAAATACTGTGAAATGAAGAAAATCTGTCCCGATCTCGATTCGATCGACATTGGTGGCGGGCTTCCGATCCAGACTTCCCTGCAGGCTAACTATGATTATCAGCAAATGATCGACGAGATCATTGAGAACATTCAGTGGATCTGCAACAAAAACAATGTGCCGGTCCCGCATATTTTCACCGAATTCGGTAGCTATACCGTCGGCGAAAGCGGCGCGGTGATTTACGAGATCATCGACAAGAAGTTGCAGAATGACAAGGAGTTATGGTATATGATCAACGGATCATTCATCACGCAACTTCCCGATTCCTGGGGTATGAACCAGAAATACATCATGCTGCCGATCAACAACTGGGACAGCCCGTACCAGAAAGTGAACCTCGGCGGACTTACTTGTGATTCACAGGATTTTTATAACAGTGAAATGCACAGTGCGGATTTGTATATGCCTATTTTTGAGGAAGATACAGAGAAGCAATACATCGGATTTTTCCATACCGGCGCTTACCAGGAGTCACTCGGCGGATACGGTGGAATTCAACATTGTCTCATTCCTGCGCCGAAGCACGTTTTGGTGGACAGGGACGAAGAAGGCCGGATTACCACCCGCGTTTTCGCTGAGGAGCAGGTGAGCGATTCCATGTTGCGGATTCTGGGTTTCAAAGATGAGCCTTTTGTCTCGCCCGTCAATAATATTCCGAAAGAAAGCGAGCCGCTGGAAACTGAGGAAGAATTGGCTGAAACAAAAATTTGACGCCTCTTATAAAGTTCTTTGAATGAGTTCGTTATTAGTTGTACTGAAACACTCATTCAAAGAATTTATTTTTTATATTTTTGCGGTGACAAAATCTTATACGAACAGAAAAATGAAAAAGCTGATATTTCTCTTTGCGATTTGCGGAACATTGGCGGCAGCTTCCTGCACCAAACATGCCTGCCCTGCATACGGTTCCGTTCAGAAAGCAATCCAGCCTGCCGTAGTAAAAGCTTAATTTCCGGCATTCAAAATAATCCCGGCTGCTTCGAATAAGTTGACAGCCCGGTAATCCCCTTCAGATATTTCCGTTTCGGGAACAA
Organism: Dyadobacter luticola; assembly: GCF_005860805.1. Taxonomy (GTDB): domain Bacteria; phylum Bacteroidota; class Bacteroidia; order Cytophagales; family Spirosomataceae; genus Dyadobacter; species Dyadobacter luticola. The sequence goes on from NZ_VCEJ01000008.1 coordinate 387,460, forward strand.
TGTGAATTGTTCTCACTCCCGCATTTTTTCCAGCCTTCATATCTCCGTCACGGTCACCTACCATCCAGGATTGTTCAGGGTCAATGTTATATTTTGAAATTGCTTTTTCCAGCATCAATGAACCTGGTTTTCTGGAAAGTGATGAGCCCGAATAGGCTGGATGATAAGGTGAAAAATAAACGTCGTCAAGTGCATTACCTGACGCTTTCTGAAGCTCATTGTGTACCGCATAAACTTCATTAGCAGTGTACAATCCTTTGGCGATACCGGCCTGATTTGTGATCACGATCAATAAATAGCCAGCCTGTTTCAGCAATGTCAGCGCTTCCACTACACCTTCCGGAATGATCAAATGTTCCAGATTGTACAAATAATCCGGACGATCCACATTCAATACGCCGTCGCGGTCCAGGAAAACGCATTTTGTTTTAGTTGATAACATGAATGTATGGGCTACGCAGAAAATTCTTTCACTGCCTCGATGAAGCAGCGGACTTTGTCGGGATCGGTATCGGGATAAACGCCGTGGCCGAGGTTGGCAATGTAGCGCTGGGTGCCAAACTGGTTCAGCATATTTTTGACTTCCGTGCGAATCTGGTCGTAAGAAGCATACAGCACGCAGGGGTCCAGATTTCCCTGCAACGTTTTATTCGGGATCAATGCACGGGATTCCGCAATGTCCATATTCCAGTCCAGCCCCACCACGGAGCAGCTCAGTTCCCCGATTTCTTTTCTTGCAAAGAAAGCACCTTTGGCAAAAACCGTCACCGGCACTTCCGAAATCGCGTCGCAGATTTGCTTAATGTATGGTAATGAGAATGTTTGGTATTGCTCGGGAGACAAAATGCCTGCCCACGAATCGAAAATCTGGACTAAATCTGCACCTGCTATAATCTGCGATTTGAGGTAAGCAATCGTGCTATCGGTGATTTTTTGAAGTAATAAATGCGAGAATTCCGGGTCGGCGTATAAATGTCTTTTGGCGACAGAGAATGTTTTGGAACCCTTGCCCTCTGTCATATAACAGAAAATCGTGAAAGGCGCTCCTGCAAAACCGATCAGCGGCACCCGGCCTGCGAGACCTTCTTTGGTAAGCCTGATTGCATCGACTACATATTTCAAATCCGTTTCCGGCTCGGCAATATGCAGTCTTTCAAGGTCTTGAATCGTATGTACGGTGCTCGGGAAAACCGGCCCGCGCTGCTCGATCATTTCATAGGGCAGCCCCATCGCTTCGGGAATTACGAGAATATCGGAGAAGATAATCGCTGCATCCACGCCCAGTAAATCAACGGGCTGCAAAGTAACTTCGGCAGCCATTTCAGGAGTAGTCGCAAGCGCAATAAAGCTCCCCGCCTTTTCTCTCACGGCCCGGTATTCCGGCAAAATCCGGCCAGCCTGGCGCATCATCCAAACCGGCGTACGCTCGGTTTCCTCTCCCCTTGCCGCACGAAGCAAAAGATCATTTTTCAAGTTCATGCGGCAAAGGTAGGGAGAAACGCCAATATCAAAACCTAAAATTCACCCCGACCAGAAAGTTTGTCCCTGCCTGCGGGAAGTAGAAATTCTCCTGTGTCAAAGCGCCGCCGGCAATGTATCCGTAGGTGTAGCCGTTGGATTCGTATTTTTGGTCGAATATGTTGTTGACCAATAAATTAAAGACAATTTCTTTTGCCCAGGTCGGTTTGATGGTCCAGGAAAGCCGGACGTCATTCGTAAAATAGGCGTCGAGCCGGCGGGTTTCCGTGGAAGTATTGTCGAGATATTGCTTGCCTACATATTTGGTCAGCAGCGCCAGTTCCACGTTTTTATGAACAGAATAAGTTAGTTGGCTGCCCGCGATAATGTTAGGTGAAAACGAAATGTCAGACTTTCCGTGGTTGACAGTTTGATATCCACCATTGTCATAATCGACGATGAACTCGGTGAAGTTGTCAATTTTATTCTGGCTGAATGTAGCATTCACATTCCATTTCAGGAATTTACTGAAAACCGCCGCACCTTCCAGCTCAATACCCATTCGGTAGCTTTTCGGAACATTTACCCGCACCGAGTTACCCACATCATTGATCTGCCCCGTAAGTACTAGCTGGTTTTTATAGCTCATCAAATAATAGTTTGCCGAGAAAGCCAGGCGGCCAGTCTGTGCCCGGAAACCAGCTTCTACATTCTGCATTCTTTCACTTTTTGGAAAAAGACCCGGCGCCGAAGACGTGAAATCGTCCCGGTTTGGCTCACGATTCCCTACACTATATGATGCGTACGCGGAACTTCTGTCCGAAAGCTGATAGGTTAACCCTGCTTTGGGGTTGATAAAATTGTAGGATTCGTCAAAAGCGAGCGGCACAAGATCATTATCCTCACCAGAAATGTTGTGACTTACATTCCGGTACTGCAGATCGGCGAAAGCATTCAGTTTGTCGGTAAATTGGTAGTACAGCTTTCCGTAAATGTTGAAATCCTTTTTAATACCCTTGCTGTAATAATATTGGTGGTCGTTTTCAATGTTCCCGGCATTCCGCGCCCAGATAATCCGGCCATAATGATCGCCATCGTATTTATTCCAGCCGCCGCCAAAACTCATCGTCAGCTTTTTAAAACTGTTGAAATCCAGTGAAAAAGTGGAGCCATAAAAGTAATTATCCAGCCAGCGGCGACGGATGAAATCCGTCTGCGTGACCGTATCTTTTCCCATGATCACATTGGGCAGATTATAGTTCGAATAACTGTCACCGGGCCGGTTTTGCTCATAATAACCTAAGCCGCGCACCAGGAAACCGTTCAGGTTCAATGTCCACTTATCATTCAAATTATGCGAGGTAACCAGCTGATAATGATCCTGACGGTAGTTGTCAACTTCATTTTTGTAGGTGTAAGAATTGTAAGTCCGGTCGTTTGAGTTGAGCAGATTTTCCACATCTTTTTCACCCAAACCATTCCGGTCAATGTAAGCCAGAATCCCCTCGCGATCGCCGCGTAATTTAGCCTCCGGTACACCGTTCCACGACTGGTACGTGACCTCTTTCCCGGAAAATACATTCAACCGCACAAAGCTTTTTTTACCAAAATATCCTCCGGACAAATAGTAAGAATGCAGCTCTGAAGAAGCCCGGTCCACATAACCATCCGAAGATACCCGCGACAAACGTGCATCAAAAGTGAATTTATCCTTGATCAAACCCGAGCCGAGTTTGATGGTATTTTTGAATGTATTGAAAGAACCGTAAGAGTTATTCAGCTCAGCGTAAGCCTCTTGCCGGAAAGCATTGGTGTTAATGTTGACCGACGCGCCAAAAGCGCCCGAGCCATTTGTGGAAGTCCCCACACCCCGCTGTACCTGGATGCTGCTCACGGAGGAAGCGAAATCCGGCATATTCACCCAAAACACACCCTGACTTTCAGCATCATTGTAAGGTATTCCGTTGACCGTCACATTGATACGCGTCGCATCAGAGCCGCGGATACGGATTCCCGTGTAACCCACGCCACCGCCCGCGTCGCTGGTACTCACGAGCGAAGGCGTGAAATTCAGCAGCACCGGCAAATCCTGACCGAGGTTTTGTTTGTCGATAGCCGCGGCAGTCACATTAGTGTAAGCCATCCCCGTTTTATCATTGACGCGGGTGGCATTGATGATCACTTCGTCGGCCTGGAATGTGCTCTTGGTCAGCTTGATATCCGTTTCGCCGCTTTCGCTGATGCCCGATTTTGTAGTCTGGTAACCGATATAGGAAATGTCGAGCGAGGTAATGTTGTCGGAAATGTTCCTTAATGTAAATTTCCCGTCCTGGTCGGTGCTGGTGCCCCGGATGTCGCCGGCTTTGACGGTCGCGCCGGGCAAAGGTTTGCCGTCTTCGGCGTCGGTAACCCGGCCAGAAATGGTTTTTTGGGCGATTAATGGTGAAAAAAGCGCGCTGACGAGCAGCAAAAGCAGATAGGTAGTAACGGTTCGCATTGCGATAAAATGTTACAACAGGCAGGGGCCACCTATCTTGGTTGAATAAAAAATTAAATTTTGGACAGCCTGAAAACTCCTGGCTTTCTCTCCCTACGCCGGCATTACCCGGATCAGGTTTATGGGTATGATCTCAGCCCGTTTGGTAGGGCACCCCTTGAGATTATGCTGCAAAGCTACGTTGGAAAGGTTGTTATTGCAACTGAATTATTGTCGCTTTGACCAATTCTCAGGATTTCGACTTGTGTGAAATACTCCAAGAATCGCTATCACTCTTCTTTTCTCGTAAACTTTAAAATGGATAGTGAAAGGAAAAATGGGAGTGAGAGCCATGCGGATCTCATCATATCGAACTTCGTACAAGTGAGGCTGCTCACTTATCAATTCGATTTTTCTTAAAACAGTGTGTGCAAATCGCTTACCCAGGCCAGGTTTCTGTTCATTATACCATAATGCAGCTTCCCGTATATCCCGCCTGGCAGAGCGCGGAATATGTATTTTGTACATTAAAGATCTTTTTCAATCTCTTTTATAGCGTGCTCAAATTCAAGGTATTCTTCAATACCATTTTCATAATCTTTCAGTCTTTTCAAAACAATGTCTTTCTGCCATTGAGGAATTTCGAAAGTATTTCGACCTTCTACTTTCTCGTAATTCGGTTTTAATGCATTCCATTCGTGAACCGGAGTCAACTTTCGATTGCTGATATTTCGCCCGTCCGATATATAGTGCAGTTTCATGATCTTGCTTTTTTGACCTTTTACAAATATAAGATTTTAAAAGGCAAGTAATGCACCCGCTTTCCCTCGTCGCTTTTCTCTATTTTTACATAACTGAAAAAGAAGAGCTTAAATGGAAACGATGACCGAATTTACCAACACACTGAGTGTCTCCCAGCAAGTAATAGACCTGGAATACAAATACGGGGCGCATAACTATAAGCCGATGCCGGTGGTGCTGGAAAGAGGCGAGGGGGTGTTTGTGTGGGATGTGGAGGGGAAGCGGTATTTTGATTTTCTTTCAGCTTATAGCGCTGTGAGTCAGGGACATTGTCATCCGCATATTGTGAATGCGATGATTGTGCAGGCGCAGAAACTGACGTTGACTTCCCGGGCTTTTTATAATGACCGGCTGGGGGAATGTGAGAAATATCTCTGTGAATATTTTGGGTTTGATAAGGTTTTAATGATGAATTCCGGTGTCGAAGGCGGGGAAACTGCATTGAAACTGACCCGGAAATGGGCGTATAAAGTGAAAGGTATCGAGCCAAATCAGGCGAAGATGGTTTTTGCCTCGGGGAATTTCTGGGGGAGAACATTGGCTGCGGTTTCTGCTTCAACCGATCCATCGAGTACCGATGATTACGGCCCATTTTTGCCCGGCTACCTTATTGTTCGCTATGACGATCTGGATGAGCTGGAAAACGTTTTTAAAAGCGAGCCGAATGTTGCCGGTTTTATGGTGGAACCCATTCAGGGTGAGGCGGGTGTAGTGGTTCCGCAAGCAGGTTATCTCAAAGGTGTGCGCGATTTGTGTACAAAATACAATGTACTTTTTATCGCGGACGAAGTGCAAACCGGCATCGGGAGAACCGGGAAGCGTTTGGCTTGCGATTGGGAAGATGTAAAACCCGACATTCTGGTTTTAGGAAAGGCACTGTCAGGAGGCACCATGCCGGTTTCGGCCGCATTGGCCAGTGATGAAATCATGCTTACGATCGCTCCGGGAGAACACGGTTCCACTTATGGCGGAAATCCGTTGGCTTGCGCTGTCACAATTGCCGCGATGCAAGTCGTGGAGAATGAAAAGCTGGCCGAAAATGCCGAGGCGATGGGCGCACTTTTCAGGCGCAGAATGACGGATTTGCAGAAGCAATGTTCACTGATTGAAATCGTTAGAGGAAAAGGACTTTTGAATGCGATTGTCATCAACGACTCGGAGGATAGCAGCACCGCGATGGACCTTTGTTATAAAATGATGGAAAAAGGCCTGCTCTGTAAGCCGACGCATGGTAACAAAATCCGTTTCGCGCCGCCGCTCGTCATCGACGAAAAGCAAATGCACGAAGCCTGCGACATCATTGAAGCCGTATTTCTCGAAACCAACAAAGCACTATGAAACTGAAATTTTTACTCTCGGTGATGTTCATGCTGGCGGTTTTAAGCTCCTGCCGCGATAAAAGCGTCGATCCGGCCACGGAGTCTCAGACCAATGACTGGATTTATGCCAACATGAAATACTGGTATTATTGGACCGACCACATTCCTGCCAAACCGGATCTGACACAGGACCCTGCCAAATTTTTCGAATCGCTGCTTTATAAATATGACGCCACGACGCGCCCTGATGGTGACCGGTTTTCCTGGATTCAGGAGAGTGCCGACGAGTTGCAGGCGTCCCTGGGCGGCGAGTCCAAGACGCCGGGCATGGAGTACAAGCTGGTTTATTATCCTTCCAACACCACCAATGTGATCGGAATTGTGCTTTACGTGATCCCGGATTCGCCGGCGGCAAAAGCAGGTTTTGTGCGCGGCGATGTTTTCAGCAGTGTAAATGGTCAAAAACTGACAGGCGCCAATTATAGTCAACTACTTAATACACAAGATTCCAAGACTTACACGCTCGCTAAAATCGACAATGTGGGCGGCCTCGTGGAAGGTAGTACCAGAGAAGTTGCGCCGGTTGTTTTGCAGGAAGATCCTGTTTTCTTCGACACCACATTTACTTACGGCGCGAATAAAATCGGCTATATCGTTTACCATCAGTTCATTCCGCAGCCTTATCAGACTGAAAACGGACAGTACGACAAAAAGCTGGACAACATTTTCGCAACATTCAAAAGCAGCAATGTCAATGCACTAATCATCGACTTGCGTTACAATCCCGGCGGTTACGTCAGCTCGGCAACCAACTTTTCAAGCCTGATCACGAAGGGTACCGCGAATGATGTTTTTTATTACAAAGAATACAATGCGCAGGTTACCGAAACCAGCAAGAAGAAATACGGCGAGAGCTATTTTTACGATAAATTTCTTTCCAAAAGTCAGAACATCGGTAGTAACCTGAGCCAGGTCTATTTTTTGGTTTCTTCCCGCACTGCCTCTGCCAGTGAACTGATGATCAATGGTTTGAAGCCTTATATGGAGGTGAAACTGGTGGGCTCGAAAACGGTTGGGAAAAATGTAGGCTCGGTAACATTAACGGGTAAAGACCAGGGCATTAAGTGGGGCATGCAGCCGATCGTTTCAAAATCTTTAAATAAAAACCATAAATCTGATTATAGCACCGGTTTTGTGCCCGATTACCCGGCTTCGGAGGGGACTATGCTTTATCCCTATGGTAACCCAAAAGATCCGCTGCTCGGTGAGGCGTTATTTCAGATTACCGGCACGCGCATAGCCCGGCAAGCCAGAGAGGCCGCAGTTTTGAAAGAAGAAGATGCCCAGGAAATCACTTCTACGATTGTGAGAAAAGCGGGCGGCAGTAATATGTTTTTCAAATAATTTTTGATTCAAAAAAACCATTTCAATGGTGTGGAAGCAGTTGTTAACTGTTCGCCTCACCATTTTTTATTGCTATTTTTACAGGCTTACATCTGGCACTTTTAACTGATAATTCGTTTATGAAGCTGGTTAACGATATGACTGTCTGGTTTTTAAAGCGGCGCTTTGAAAGGATAGAACAGTTTATGAAATATCCCGTCGAAACCCAGCAGCGCATATTTTCAGAACTGATCGAAACTGCCCGATATACTGCCTGGGGCAGCCGCTATAATTATGGTCAGATCAAGACGATCAAAGAGTTTCAGGAACAGGTGCCAGTCTCTACTTACGAGGAGCTTTATCCTTATTTAGAGCGGGTTATGAAAGGTGAGCCGAATGTTTTGTGGCCTTCGCCGATCGAGTGGTTTTCCAAATCGTCGGGTACCACCAATGCCCGCAGCAAATTTTTGCCGGTTTCGCCGGAGGCTTTGGAAGAATGTCACTACGAGGGCGGCAAGGATATGATGACGCTTCTGATTCATAACCGCCCGGATACCCGTGTTTTTGACGGAAAAGGCCTGTCGATCGGCGGGACTTTGCATGCCAATCCTTTTGATGATTATACGCAGGTCGGCGATGTCTCGGCGGTGATTATGCAAAATCTGCCTTCCTGGGCCGAATTTATGCGCACGCCGCCGCTGGAAGTGGCATTGATGGATCACTGGGAAAACAAGCTGGATAAAATGGCGTCCATCTGCTCGCAGGAAAATGTGACGAGCATTTTGGGCGTGCCTACCTGGACGATTGTGCTGCTCGATCAGATTTTGGAAAGGACCGGCAAGAAAAATATGCTGGAAGTGTGGCCGGATTTTGAAGTTTTCGTGCACGGCGCGGTTTCTTTCGAGCCTTACCGAGACCTTTTCATGACCAAATATTTCCCTTCTGACCAAGTTTTGTATCTGGAAACTTACAGTGCGTCAGAAGGTTTTTTCGCGATCCAGGATGATGTAAAAAGGGTTGGGGAAATGCTGCTAATGCTGGATTACGGCATTTTTTATGAATTTATACCAGTTGAAGAAATCGGCAAACAACATCCAAAAGCACTATTGCTGAGCGAAGTGGAAGTTGGGAAAAATTACGCGATGGTGATTTCGACCAATGCTGGCTTGTGGCGTTACCTGATCGGGGATACGGTGAAATTTACGTCGGTGTATCCTTTCCGGGTTAAAGTCAGCGGGCGTACCAAGCACTTTATCAATGCTTTTGGTGAAGAAGTGATCGTCGAAAATGCGGATTACGCAGTGAAAGTGGCGGCGCAGAAAACCAATGCTTTGGTAACCAACTACACGGCAGGGCCGGTGTATATGGGCGACGGCTCCCGCGGCCGGCATGAGTGGATCATTGAATTTACCAAACAACCCGAAGATTTCAGTGCATTTGAGCAGGCACTCGACGAAGCCTTGCGGGAAGTAAATTCAGATTATGATGCCAAAAGATATAAAGAAATGGCCCTCCTGCCGCCCCTGGTTCATTTTGTGCCGGAAGGTACCTTCTATTCCTGGATGGGAAAACGCAACAAGCTCGGCGGCCAGAACAAAGTACCCAGACTAAGCAACGACCGCGAATACCTCGACGATTTGCTCGGCAGCTTTTAGCTAACAGCCAAAAATGATTCCCAAACACCTCAAAATAAAAGGTTTATATTCTTACCAGACCGAGCAGGAAATCGATTTTGATCCTCTAACGGATGCTTCACTTTTCGGGATTTTTGGCGCGGTGGGCAGCGGGAAATCTTCTATCCTGGAAGCGATCACATTTGCATTGTATGGAGACACCGAGCGCCTGAATAACAAAGGCGACGACCGGACTTACAATATGATGAACCTGCGGTCGGATGAGTTACTGATTGATTTTGAATGTATTGCAGGCAAAAAAGGCGAGCGGTACCGGTTCACGGTGCGGGGAAAACGCAATTTGAAGAATTTCAAGGAAGTAAAAACTTTTGACCGCAAAGCCTATATCTGGCAGGATGAGCAGTGGGTGCCGCTGCCGGAAAATGAAAATGCCGAAAGCATTATCGGGTTGAGCTACGACAATTTCCGGCGCACGATCATCATTCCCCAGGGACGTTTTCAGGAATTTATCGAGCTCCGCGATGCCGACCGTACGCGGATGATGAAAGAACTTTTTCAGCTGGAAAAGTACGATCTGAGCCGGAATGTAGGTTCGCTTTCAAAGCAGAATGACCTGGCGATGTCCAATGTGGACGGGCAGCTGATGGGGCTGGTTGAGGTAACCCAGGAAATGATTGAGGCTGAGGAAAAAACGCGGGAGGCTGTGAAGTTGCAGATCAAGCAGACTTCCGAAGATTTGCAGGTTCAGACGACTTTGGAGGCGCATTTCCTCAAAATGAAGCAGGCGCATGCAAAGATTTCGCTGCTGAAAACCCAGCTGGAAACATTGGAAAGTCAGCGCGCGGCGATGACATTACGGGAGCAGGAGTTGAAGGCTTTTGAAACCTGCTCGGTACATTTCAAATCTTTATTAGACCAAAAGAAAAACCTGGAAACTGCTGTGGTACGTGACCAGCAGGTGCAGGCAGCGAACTTGCAGCGGATCAGCGAGTTGAATGTATTGCTGGAAAAACAAAAGGAAACATTACTGCAATTGAAACCGCAATACGACCAGCGGGAAGCGTTGCTGGACACAGCCGACGAGCTGGGCAAGGTCGTGCAGATTTTAGCACATAAAATTTCAGTTGAAAAGAAAAAAGAATCACTGACCCGGGGTGAAATGCGGCTGGTGGAGAAAGAACAATCCATCGCAACATTAAGGCAGCAAAAACTGGAAAAGGAAGCGGCAGTGGATTTGCTGAAAACTAAAGTCTCTGACATTCAGGAGCTTGGGCTGGTGAAATCCTGGTTTACCACATTGGATAACCTTGCTGAAACCAGGCAGAATGTGAAGCTGGAAGCGGAATCCTTGCAGGCTGAGATTGTGAAACAGCAGGAAGATTTGCTGAAAAAGACGGCGAAGCTGAACCTGGATTTTGGGCTAAAACTTGAAAATCCGACGCTTGAACCTTTTCAGCAGGCTGTGCAGCAATTTTTGTCAGACAACGATAGTCGCCAGAAAACACTTAATAAACAGATACTTAACATTAATACCCGACTGGCATTGCATCAATATGCTGGTGATCTGGAAGAAGGCGTTCCTTGTCCGCTTTGCGGCGCGAAGCATCACCCGGCGGTTTTGCATGCCGATGGTGCGATTTCGGATGAGCTGACGGTTTGTGAAAAGGAATTGGGAAAACTGGAACAGCAGGAAAAGTCGATCCGGCTTTTACAGACGCCGATTGAGCGGATTTTTACACAGCTCGAAAACCTGGAAAAGCAAAAGGGAGCGATCAAGCAGCGATATCAGGATGCCGGGGCGCGGATCAAGCAGCATGAAACCGAATTTGTCTGGCAGAAATTTGACAAAAATAATCGTGAGGCTTTCGAGCAGTATTTTACGGAAACCAGTCAGGCGCAGGCTGCTATCAAAGAAGGTGAGGCGGGATTGAAAATGCTCTCGGCGAAAATTGAAGCAGAGCTGCTAGATAAAACGGAGAAGTTCGAAAAGCCGCTGCAAACATTGCGGGATGACATTTTGAAACTGGAAAACACCGCGGCGACACTTTCAGAACAGTTGCAAAAAGTCAGTGTTCTTGATTTTGAAAATAAGGAAACTGCCGCCATTTCGGAGCAGATTACAGCTTTGAAAAAATCTTATCAAGATATCACCAATCTTTTTGAACAAACAGAAAAACAGACTGATACGCTGGAAAAAGAGAAAAATGTGCTCTCAGGAAGTCAGCAAACTTTGCAGGCTGCATTGGACGCCAACCAGAATGATCTGGTTACATTGCAGGGCAACATGAATCTTCGCCTTGCGGAATTTAGCTTTGCGTCGGAAGCGGAAGTTGCCGGGATTTTGCAGAAGAACATTCAGGTAGGGCAGGAGCGGAAAATAATCGAGGAATTCAAATTTGCAATCGAGACGACCGCCCGCGATCTGCAAAATTTAACCAGCGAAAATGCTGAGGCACAGTACGATGCAGTGCGGCACGAAGAAATATCAGCATTGAAACTACAACTGACGACTGCCCTGCAAAGTCTGCAAAAAGAAGAAGGTGGCCTGGAAAGGTTACTGAAAAAGCTGGCGGAGGATTTGGCAAAAAAAGTAACCTTACTAAAAGAAAAAGCCCGATTGCAGCTCAGGAAAGAACATTTAGATGATCTGGCCAAGCTTTTCCGGTCTAGCGGTTTCGTGGATTATGCATCGAGCATTTATTTGCAAAACCTGATACAGGCTGCAAATCACCGTTTTCACCAGATGACACACCAGCAGCTGCACCTGGAACTCGGCGATGGAAATAGCTTCTGGGTGCGCGATTTATTAAACGGCGGCCACATGCGGCTGCTGAAAACCTTGTCGGGCGGGCAGAAATTTCAGGCGGCATTGTCGCTGGCACTGGCGCTGGCCGATCACATTCACATTAGAAATGAGTCGAGACATAACTTTTTTTTCCTTGATGAAGGTTTCGGATCTTTGGACAAAAATGCGCTGCAAACGGTTTTTGAAACATTGAAATCCTTGCGAAAAGAAAACCGGATTGTCGGCATTATCAGCCACGTGGAGGAATTACAGCAGGAAATCCAAACCTATCTGCGGGTCAGCGAGGGCGAGGAAGGCAGCCGGATCATGGCCAGCTGGAAGTAACTTTTTTGGATTTTATGATTTTAGAAAACTTCTACCACACATTTCTTTCCTGGCTTGCATCGCAGCTGGCGCCCAAAAACTGGCTCTGGAAGCTCACGCTCGTCGCGATTGCTATTTCCCTCTTTCTGGCTTTTCCCCCCTACGCACTCCTGGCTGATCATTTGCGCGACAATGGTGTGAAGCTCGATGCGTGGCTTTTTATCCAGAACCAGGCGCAGGACCTTTTTCACCCCTCGGGTATGGAACACGACGTGCGGCGCGAAAACATGATTTTTCGCTGGACGCTGCCCGCATTATCCTTCCTCACGCACCATAATGTGCTGCTGATCGTGATAATACAGGGGATACTAGCTGTTTTATTTCTGAAAAAAATCGGGGACTACATCTTCTCCATCTCCGGCGATAAGATTGTCACGGCGCTCTTCCTGCTGTCGCTTGCGAACACATTCGTATGCGTCTGGTCGTTCGCTGACATTCATGGTTATGGCGACGGTATTGCCTATTTTTTCCTGTTAATGGCGCTGCTCAACCGAAACGGGATCATTATTTTCCTTTCCCTGCAAATCGCCTTTTTCACCGACGAGCGGGCAGTGGTGGCGGGGGGATATCTGGTGCTTTGGTGGATGGTTACCAAGGCCTATGAAAAGAATGATTTCAGCTTTTCAGCACTTTTGAAATCGGCATTTACGGGCGAAAGTTTGTTTGTCTGGATCGCCTGGGTGGTTTATTTCGCGATCCGGGAATATGTGCAAAGCCGATATTTTCCGCACCACAGCTATTCCACGATCGGGACACCGGTGCTTTTTGCCAATGCGCACCGGAACGGTTTGGGCAGCAGTATCTGGGGGGCTTTTGAAGGTATCTGGTTGATTTTGGCGGCGGCGACAGTGGTACTTTGGGTTTCGCGCAGGTACTGGCTTTTGCTGGCGCTGTTTGTCGGTTTTTCCGTACTCGTCGCGACGGGCATTTACGTCCACGATATCGACCGGGCGCTGGCTTACGGCTTCCCGTTTATCCTGGCCGCCATGTATATTTTGATTAAATCAGAATCCTATCCAACCATCAAAATCCTACTCTTCTTCACCATGATTATCTGCGTCGGACACCCGCAGGTATTTTATATGGGATATAACAAAATACTGTGGCTGGAACCCCTGCCGATGAAGATACTGATGTATATCGACCGGCATTTGCACTGGAATTTCTTTGTCTAGGTCAAAAAAGAGGTACTTCGTAACTAAATCATTACCAGTTCACAGGAAAATTTTCTGTTTTAATAATATAAATATAATAAGATATTGTCTTCACAATAATTAATGTCTGCCGGAGGATAATGCTATTTTTTATGTCAATGGTATTTTAGTATTTTCAGGGGAAATTGCCGGTTTGAAAAGATTGTAACTGCTCGGCCCGGACGGCAAAAACGATATTCTCCCTAACATTTGACATTACACATGCCCCACTTAATTGAATTGGACACATTCAACACGGACTCAGGAAACCTGACTGTTTTTGAAAAGATTATCCCGGGTACGATTAAACGCGTTTTTTACATTTACGGCGCAGGCGAAACCCAGCGCGGCGGGCACCGTCACCATAAAGCGTGGAATGCCCTGATCTGCATTCACGGTAGCTGCCGGGTTTATAATAATGACGGCCAGACCGAAGAAACGTTTATCCTCGACAACCCCGTTTCCTGCCTCATTCTCGAACCGAAAGACTGGCATATCATGGATTCTTTCTCCGAAGATGCCATTCTGCTCGTACTGTCCAACGAATATTACGACAAAGCGGACTACATCGACGAGCCGTACCTGGTGAACCAGACGATATCTCAATGATTCCTTTTCTGGATTTAAATCAGGTTAATGCGCCTTATATTGAGGCCATTAAGGACGCTTCTTTGCGCGTCATCCAGTCGGGCTGGTACATTCTTGGGAATGAATTAAAGAATTTTGAAACTGCCTTCGCGGACTATTGTGGGTCGGAACATTGCATCGGCGTCGCGAATGGTCTGGATGCGATCACATTGATCCTCAAAGCACTGGACTTTCCGGCTGGCAGTGAAATCATCGTTCCGGCGAATACCTATATTGCTTCTGTGCTGCCGGTAAGTTACCTCCACCTGAAACCCATTTTCGTCGAGCCCGATCCGCGGACGATGCTGATCGATCCGAAGAACATTGAGCAGCACATTACTTCCACCACCAAAGCGATCATTACCGTAGACTTGTACGGCAGAAGCTGCCAAATGTCGCCGATCCTGGAAATCGCTGAGCGTCATCAGCTTAAAGTGATTACGGATGCTGCTCAGGCGCACGGTGCTTTTTATCAGGGAAAAAAATCAGGTAACATTGCGCACGCGACGGCATTCAGTTTTTATCCTACCAAAAACCTGGGCGCGCTCGGTGATGCAGGTGCGGTGACTACGAATGATGCAGAGCTGGCAGAAAAAATAAAGTATCTGCGGAATTACGGTTCGGTAGTGCGCTACCGGAATGATTATCAGGGAGTAAATAGTCGTCTCGACGAAATGCAGGCGGCGATTCTGAGTGTAAAATTGCCTTATCTGGATGCCGAGAATGTACGCCGGAGAGAGATTGCGAAACGTTATCTCGAAGAAATTGATGTAAAAAACCTGATCCTTCCGCCCAATGATCAGGTGGAGCAGGATGCCTGGCATTTGTTCGTGGTACGTCACCCGCGGCGCTCCGAATTTGTGAGATTTCTGGACTCAAAAGGGGTTCAAACCAACATTCATTATCCTTTGCCCATCCATTTACAACGGGCTTACCAGGAATTTAGTCATCTAAGCCTGCCCCTCACTGAGCAGATCCACGAGCAGGTGGTCAGCCTTCCTTTAAATCCTGTCCTGACTGACGAGGAGGTTGCGTATATTATCCAAACGGTTAATCAATTTGATGATCAGGCATGAAGCTGTCCGTCGTAATTCCGGTTTATAACAGTGAAAAAACCATCGGCGCCCTCGTCGAAAGATTGCAGCGCACGCTGGCTGACGTGGCTTTTGAAATCGTGCTCGTCAATGATGGGAGCCGCGACGGGTCGGAGCGGGTTTGCAGACAATTGGCGCAGCAGCATTCCAATGTCCGGTTTTTAGCATTAAGAAGAAATTACGGTGAATTCAATGCTGTCATGTGCGGCCTCAACTGGGCTTACGGCGATTATTGCGTAATGATCGACGACGATTTCCAGAACCCGCCGGAAGAAATTGTGAAGCTGGTGGAAGTGGCCGAAAAGGGTGATTATGACGTGGTTTATACCTATTATGCTAAGAAACAACATTCCGTGAGCCGCAACATGGGCAGCCGGTTTGTCAACTGGCTTACCACTTATTCGCTCAACAAACCCAAGGATCTGTACCTGTCGAGCTTCAAGCTCATCCGCCAGGAAGTGGTGCAGGAAATTATCAAATACCAGGGGCCTTATCCTTATATCGACGGGCTGATTTTCCGGATCACGCGCAACATCGGTACCATACAAGTTACACATTCAAAGCGCGAGGAAGGCAGCTCCAACTATACTTTTCAAAAGCTCATTTCCCTTTTTCTGAACATCCTTTTTTGTTATTCGTCGCTGCCGATCAGGCTTTTTATGCCGATCGGCCTCGGCTTGTTTGGGCTGGGATTTTGCCTGCTTTTTTACCTGACGATTCAGTGGAGCATCGGCCCGGACCCGAAAGGCTGGCAGGTAATGACGGCCACCATTATTTTTATCGGTGGCATTCAATGTACCCTGCTGAGCGTGCTGGGCGAATACATCGGCAAAAGTTTCATGGCCCAAAGTGGCCAGCCGCAATATGTGATCAAGTATAACAGCGAAGCACAAAATGATCGACAACCGGCTTGAATATCAGCGCATGTACGAAGTGGAGCGCAAGCTCTGGTGGTATCAGGTGCTGCACGGGAAGGTTTTGAAACAGATTGAAAAGCATTTTAAAAGCGAAAAATCAAATCTCCGTATACTCGACGCGGCTTGCGGCACGGGCGGCCTGCTATCCTTTCTGAAAGAGCAGGGTTATACGAATGTAGCCGGTTTCGATTACTCCCGATATGCCATCGAATTCTCAAATGAGCGCGGCTTGCCGGTCACTTTCGGCGATCTGAGAAATGTGGACGCATTTCAGCCGGGCGAAACATTTGATGTTATATGCTGCAACGATGCGCTTTATTTTCTGACCGACGAAGAAATCATCCGCGCACTAACTGCATTCAAAAACAGGCTGAATAAGAGTGGTTTACTCATCATTAACATTCACGCATTCGAAGCATTTTCCGGGACGCACGATTTAGCAGTAGGCAGCCAGCGGCGGTTTGAATTAAAGGATTTCAAAAATTACAGCCACGTAGCTGGGTTAAAAATCGCTTACAATACCTACTGGCCTTTTGCGCTCTCGCTTCCGATTTTGGCGGTGCGTCAGTGGCAGAAATTCCAGATCAGAAAGAACCAGGTGAATGTGGCAGAGCTGGATTCCGACGTGAAATATCCGGGAGATACCATTAATAATGTGCTCAAAGGCATCGTCAAGCTCGAATCCACCTTGCTGAGCAGCACACCATTTGGCAGCTCACTTTTTATGGCGATGAAAGCAGATTAAGTGGTTTGGATTACTTTTTCTTTGAAAATCCGGAGTTATTGACCTTTTCAAACAAATCTTTCGCCTTCGCAACCCCTGCTTCCCCGTTGATTGAAAAATAGAGAAATGTTTCCAACTCACCGCGGTGCATAGCCTGGTTCATATCCCCGCTCTGCGATTTATGCGCAGCCTTCACCCAATCAGCCACAATCATATAGCTGTGTTTATTGTCTTCTCCAAAACTATAAGACCGGTCGAAATCCAGCGCCGGGGCATTTGCGGCAACATTGGTTTCCGGGTAGCCCGGCAAGCCTGTGAAGTCAATTTTTGAATCCTTATTGCGTGACTGCCCGCCGAGGACGATCGGTTTTTGTGCACCTTTAAAACGCTGCGCTGCCCGTATCGCGCTGATTGAAGCAGTTTTATGGTGCGCATGCTGGCCATCGCTGGGTATCAGGCAAAAAATGAAATCGTAATTTCCTTTGGCTAAAATCTGGTCGAGGCGCCGTTCTACATATTTGATATCCCAATTTTTTCCTTCGAGATAGGGCTTTTCATTTCGGTTGTAATAATCGTCGAGCTGGTCGAGAAAGAAGAAATTACCGATGCCCAAAATTTCGCCTGATGCCATGATTTCCTTTTTCCGGATCAGCGGCAAATGTTTCCGGCCGATCACCGAGTCGGTCATATTCATCCCGTAATAACTCGACGCTACCAAACCATTGTAACCGCCCGACGCGTCGGTGATCAGCGCCAGGTCGGCGGAGCCTTTCAATTCATGCGTGATTTTAAAAACAGTCACTGGAAACATTGTTTCATCATCCGGATGCGCTGTGACGATCAGAACCCTTGGACTTTGACCTAAAACTTTGGACGCCAACAGCAAAAAGAGCAGGAGATAAATGTTTTTCATAGGATGATTTTGTCGGGGGAAGTGTTATCGGAATGTCGGTTTCTGATCATTAAATGCGTCATTTGCAATCATTTATCAGGTACATTTAATTCTTTGAATAACAATAAAAAATTATGGATTTACAACTAAAAGGCAAAACCGCCTTCATCAGTGGCTCAACACAGGGAATCGGTTTTGCAATTGCACAAGGTCTGCTAAAAGAAGGTGCACAAGTCATTATAAACGGCCGCTCAGAAGGCAAGCTGGCGGAAGCGGTAGATAAGCTGAAAAATGCCTATCCGGAAGGGAATGTTTCGGGGCTCGCTGCCGATTTTTCAAAAGTGGAGGAAGTGGATGCGCTGCTCCAAAAACTGCCGGAAGTGGATATTCTGGTCAATAATGCCGGGATTTTTGAACCCAAATCATTTGTAGATATTACCGACGCCGACTGGTTCAGGTTTTTCGAAGTGAATGTACTGAGCGGCGTCCGGCTTTCCCGGCACCTTTTTCCAAAAATGATCGCCAAAAACTGGGGACGTATCATTTTTATTTCCAGTGAATCGGGCGTAAACATTCCCGAGGAAATGATTCATTATGGTACTACAAAAACCGCTCAGCTGGCTGTAAGCCGCGGTTTGGCGGAATTAACAAAAGGTACCAATGTGACGGTGAACACCGTAATGCCCGGCCCGACAAAGTCGGAAGGTGTGGCTGATTTTGTAAAGCAATTGGGTGCTGCAAACAATGTGACGGCGGAAGAAGCGGAGAAGGATTTCTTTAAAAACGCTCGTCCTACTTCGCTGCTGCAACGTTTTGCTCACGTGGAAGAAATCGCGAACCTGGTTACCTACGTGGCCAGCCCGCTTTCGTCCGGTACCAACGGTTCGGCCCTGAAAGTCGATGGTGGCGTGGCGAAATTTATCATTTAAGATTCTCTAGGGGATAGTCTGGCCCAGATTATCCCCAAAAACATTCCCCCCAAACTGGCCAGCAGGCCGTAGATCAGCGGCGGATATTCAGTGTTGATGTACGAACAAAACACCCAGGTGACCAACCCCAGGATCATGGAGAGGATACTTCCGACCTCATTCGTGGCTTTCCAGTAAATGCCCGACGCCAGCGGTACAAAGAGTGATACCAGGCTGAAAGCGGACGACTCCGAGACAAGATCAAAAATACTTTCACCAGTGATTGCCAGCACGATACAGATTGCGGTAATCACCACGATACCAATGCGAATGATGCGCAGCAGCTGCTGATCTGTCAGTGTTGGGTTGAAAAATTTGAAAATATTTTCTCCTAAAACCGCGGCCGGCGCCATGATTGCGCTGCTGGTGGTACTGAGTATAGCCGAAACCAGCGCGCCGAAAAAGATAATTTGCAGCGGCAGGCTCATGTGTTTCAAAATCATATTCGGAATGATTAGCTGCCCGCTTTTCCCGGCATCGGGATAAAGGTGGTAGCCGCATAGACCGATAAAAAGCGGCAGCAATGCTACGGTGAAATACATTACCGAGGATAGTAATGTGGATTTTACCGCAACATTGGCAGACTTCGCCGACATAACCCGCTGAAAAACATCCTGCTGCGGGATAGAGCCGAGCCCGATCGTGATCCAGGCGGCGAAATATTCCACAGAGCCTTTTAAGGTAAAATCGGGATGAAAGCGGAAAAAACCAGCAGGCGCCGCGTCGAGTAGCGGCTGAAAACCACCTACCTTTTTATAGAGCACGACCGAAACAATGATCAGTCCGACAATAATCATGATGGTTTGTAAAAAATCCGTAATTGACACCGACCACATGCCGCCCCAGATGGTATAAATGATCACGACGATGGAACTACCTACAATACAGCTGATGAGCGACCAGCCCATAATTACTTGCAGCACGAAACCCATCGCCAGCAGCTGCGCCGCGATCCAGCTGAAATAAGACGGGATGATCAGCACCGCAGAAAGCAGCTCGGAACGTCGGCCGTACCGGATGCGGAAAAAGTCGCAGAAAGTGATAATGTTCATCTGATAAAACCGCCGCGCAAAGAATAGCCCGATCAGCAGCAGACAGAGTGACGCGCCGAAAGGATCCTCAATGACGCCCATCAGTCCGTGCTGCACAAATTCGATCGGCGCACCCATAATGGTTTCGGAGCCGAACCAGGTGGCGAATGTAGCGGAGGCGGCGAGCACGAGCGGCAGGTTACGCCCCGCCAGCAGGAAGTCTTCGGTGCTGGAAATCCGCCGGGAAGCCCAGAGCCCGATGCCTAAATTCGCCACGAAATACAGGAGGATAGCTATCGCGAGCATGCTTCTTTCTGTAAAAATTTTGTAAAAATAGCGGCCCCCTTTTGGTTTAAATGATGCGCATCGAACAGATTTTCAGGCTTGAAAAATTCGTTCAGCAACGGATTTTCCGGCAAGCGGATCAGGTTTTGATTTGACAAAAATGGCGCAACCTGCGATAGAACCTGGTATTCCACTTTTGTCAGGTTATTGGGATAAAAGAAAATCACCTTTCCTCCGCGCAATTTTGCGGTGGCTATCAACGCATTGATCCTGGAAATATAATAAGTATTCGGGATTGCCTGCGGATGCCCGGCCATCATTTGTTGCGTCGCCTCAAAATTGTCTAGTATCCGGGCATTCGTCTGTGAAAGCGCGGATGCAACTGGCTGGTAACCGTTTTCCCGCAGCCCTGGATTACCTTCAATCGGATCATTTTCAGGTTTCAGTGCTTTTTTTGCTGAGGTAATCTGCGGGGCGATGGAGAACATTTGAAACAAGGTCGTGTTAAGTCCTTCCAGGAAACTGGCGGTTTTTTCATTCCAATCTAAGTTGGAGCAACCGGCCATGACATTCGCCCGGAAAATCGCATCCGGGATTACCTGCTGCGGTTTTAATGCTACGGTGCTGTAATTCAGGGCACTTAATTCAATGTAAATGGTATTTACATCCGGACTTTCGGAAAGTAAATCTTCGGCTACCTGGAATGCGCTTTGCGGCGAAAGGCTGAACATTCCGAAGTTGTAGCTGCGCGTTTTTTGCTGATTTAAAGAATCAAAAATGGCAGGGTTAATGCTAAAAAGTGTGCGGCTGGTGCCGATAAAAACGACATTCGGTTTGTAGGATTTGCAAAGTTTTTCTCTTGCGTCAATATCTCGGCGGGGATCCATATAAAACTGCGAAACGATCATTACCACTGCCAGCTTGAAAAGCAGGATCAGTACCAGCCATTTTGCCATTTTTATGATCATCGGCACCGTTAAATTTCAGGTTTAAAACTGGATATAATAAAAGTTCGCTACCGACGGTCGCCCGAAAATAAGGACCAGCTGTATCAGAAGTATAATGGATAATGTTCGTCTTAATGTGCTGCTTTTGAGCAGGTAAGAAGCAATATCTTCTTTCTCGCCCATTTTGTAATTGAAAAAATCCATCACCAGAAACAAAGCGATCGTCAGCACAAAGCTGGATGTGAGCAATGTCCCAGCTCCCGATTTAATGCCGAACATGCTGCTGTACAGCCTGATGCCGCTTTTCAACTCCGCCGCCCGAAACCAGCCCATGATCAATGTGCCGGTGAGCAGCCGCACGACGACGCGAAACACATAATGTACCTGCGAACCCATCGAAAGTCCGATCCCGGTGTAAAATTTTTGCCAGAATTGCTTTGTCCGCATTTCGAAATTGATGTAAGCCCACTGCAGCGAGCCCCAG
The DNA here is from genome assembly GCF_005860805.1 of Dyadobacter luticola. Taxonomy (GTDB): domain Bacteria; phylum Bacteroidota; class Bacteroidia; order Cytophagales; family Spirosomataceae; genus Dyadobacter; species Dyadobacter luticola. The sequence continues at coordinate 408,862 of NZ_VCEJ01000008.1, forward strand.
ATCACAAATGACCAGCTCGGCCCATGCCATAAACCGGTGATCACGAAGGTTACCAAACGATTGAATTCCAGTCGTTTTTGGCTGGTGACCCCTTTGCTAATGTTGAAAAAAATATAATCCCGGAACCAGGAGGTTACCGTCATGTTCCAGGAATTCCAGGATTCGGTGCGGGAGGGGACGAAGTAATATCGGTTGGAAAAATTGCGGCTGAGCCGAATGCCGAGCAGCCGCGCGGAGCCCATCGCAATGTCGCAGTAGCCCGAAAAATCGCAGTAAAGCTGGATGGAAAAAAGCAATATTGCGAGGGTGACGGAAATACTGGTGTAAGATTCAGGACTGTCGAAAACCGGGCCGGTAATGTCGGCGAAGCGTGCTGCGAGCACCAGCTTTTTGAATAAACCCCAGATAATGAAGTATATGCCGGCTTTAATGTTGTCTTCCTGATAAGGTCTTGGATTACGGAGCTGCGGTACGAGCTGGCGCGTCCTTTCGAGCGGACCGGCCAGTAATGTTGGAAAAAAACCGAGGTAGATCATGAGATAACCCAGGTGATTTTCAGGCTTAATGTACCGTCGGTGCACATCGTAGAGATAACCGATGATCAGAAATGTGTAGTAGGAAATGCCGATCGGCGCGATCCAGTTGAGCGCCACCAGCGACATGGAATTGTTGATCGGTACCAGATATTTGAAAAACAGCAGCGGCAGCAGGCAAATGATGATGGACAATGTGAGCAGCATCTTTCGCTGCTTTTTGGGGTAAGCCTGGTTCCCCAAAGCCTTGCCCGATACAAAGCAGATCGCCACAAGTACCAGCCAAACGATGAGATATTTTCCGCTCCAACTGAGGTTAAAAAGCGTGCTGATGATCAGCAGGAAAATCCACTTTTTCGCGTCCGGAACTTTGTAATAGGCTGGAACAGTGAGGGCTAGTAAAAGAAAATAGGCGAAGTCCGTGAATTTTACCATGATGCTATTTCAAAAGCACTGGCAAACGTTTGTAGCCACGGAAAAAAACTTTTGTATCCCACTCGGCAGTTTTGGAAGGATGCAAATGAATGTTGGGGAACGCAGCCATGAAGCGCGGCAAAAACTTTTGCAGCTCGAATCGCGACAAGCGGGCGCCCAGGCAATGGTGAATGCCAAATCCGAAACCAATGTGCGGATTGGGTTTACGGGTCGGGATAAATTCATCCGCATTTTGAAAAACGGACGAATCTCTGTTCGCGGAAGCCAGGCCCAGCAGCACCGTTTTGCCTTTTTTCAAAGATAACCCCTCAAATTCCATGTCATTTTTAATCTGCCGCGGTATCCAGTTCACGGGGCTGACATAGCGGATCAGTTCTTCCACGGCGATGGCACATTCATTGTGCGCCAGCCAGTTAACGTGCTTTTCCCGGTTTTCAATCAAGGTAGCGATGCTCCTGGTCAGCAGCAAAGTAGTAGTTTCCGTCGCAGCATTGACCAGAAATTCCCAGGTACCAATCAGTTCCGATGCCCGGGGATGGCCCATCACCTCCCGCATTTCCAGCAAAAGACTATTAGTGACCTCGCTTTCGTGGCGGGTGAATGTTTCGGAAAGGTAGCTGTGAAACTGCCGCGACATGTCGGCGCATTCCAGTAAAGCCTTGACAGAAAGCGTTTTCTCGAAAATTAATGTAATGACGTAGGAGAATTTCTGAATAAAATCGAAATCCGATTTTTGCAGGTTGATAATCTGGCTGATGATCAGAAAACTGAACTGACGCGCTACTTCCACGAGGTCGGCTTCTTCGCGATCTTTCAGCGAGGCGATGATTTCGTCGATGGCGCGGACGGTAATTGTCTCGTAATCTGCCTGATAAAACTTTTGATTGACGAATTTCCGGTGCTCCGCATGTTTTGCACCATTCATAAAAAGCAGCCAGTGACTCAGGCTTTCGCCGAATTGCAGCAGGCCCGGATCGTTGTTCGCAATCGCCGAAACGACTTTGAAGCGCTCCGTAAAATCGAAATTTTGGAAATTCTCTGAATCCGAAAGTATCGTTTTCACACTCTTATAATCCATGGCCACGAGGTCGCCGAACATATTGAAATGCAGCGGATCGGACTTGCGCACATTTCCGAGCAGCTCAGAATAGTTCTGGTTAATGTCGGTTTGTGAAGACCAGATGGAGGCTGCGGACATAGGAGAAGTTTGCATATCGAAGCAAAAAGCGGGCTTTTTATACTTCCTGGTTTTCGGTAATCCACTGACTTGTAGCAGCAATGGTGCCCATTTCCCAAAAAATGGAAGGGCTCAGCTCCATCCCGACCCACTCTTCGAGCTCGGTGGTAATGTTGACAAGCAGCAGCGAATCCAGGCGAAATTGCGCAATATCGGCGTCGGGGGCGATTTCAGATGGATCCAGTTCGGCGTGTCTGGAAATATTCAAAATGATCCAGTCGGAAATTTCTTCAAAAGTTTTAGGCATTCAGGAGTTGAGTAGGTGAGATCGTCTTGGTGAAAGTAAGTTCAAACCCGGTTTAAAAAAAGGGCATGGGCGGCTTATTGCCGCTTTGGGGCTACGAAAAGTTAGTTACCGGCAAACATTTCCTTTGCTTTGAGCCGCTGGATCTTCCCACTGGAAGTTTTGGGCAGCTTGCCCGGCGGTATCAGCACGATTTGATGCGCCACAAGCCCGAATGCCAGCCCGATACTGTGCGCAACTTTGGTTTTGACCGCGTCCAGATTTTCCTCCTGCGCCACGCGTTTCAGTTCACTGACCAACATTAAAGCCTCACCCTCTTCTGTTTCAACCGAAAAAGCCGCCGTCGCATTTGGCTGGATCGCTTCATGCGCGTCACCGACTACCTCCTCAATATCGTGCGGATAATAATTTACGCCGCGGATAATGATCAGTTCTTTGGTGCGGCCGGTAATAAAAAGTTTTCCTGCGTCCATAAAACCCAGGTCACCGGTCCGCAAAAACGGGCCTTCACCTGCGCTGCTAAATGCCCTGAAAGTAGCATTTGTCGCTTCTTCATTCTGCCAGTAGCCCAACGCTACCCCTGCATTTTTCACCCAGATCTCACCGGTTTGTCCTTCTTGCAATGTTGTTTTTTGTTGAGGATCAACAATTTGCACTTCTGTAAATTCGACGGGTGGCCCGCAGGCTACGACTTCTTTCGGGTTTGTCTCAGCTATTTTTTTATAGGTCAAGGGCGTGCCGTGCAAATGCAGGCTCACGGCCAATGTTGCTTCCGCCAGGCCGTAGGCAGCTACCAGGCTTTCTTTTCTAAAACCGGTTACCCGCATAGTTTCCGCAAATTTTTCCAAAGTCGAGATCCGGACAGGTTCCGCACCAACATATAAAACCCGTAATGTGCTGAGATCGACGGTTTCCAGCAATTCCGGTGCAATGCGCGCCAGGCAATGATCCAGCCCAAAGCCCGGCCCGCCGCAGAACCCGGCCTGGTAGCGGCTGATGGTTTGCAGCAGTAAAAAGGGTTTTGTAATAAATAAAAGCGGCGAAATGACAATCCCCGTACCGCCGGTAAAAATCGGAGACAAAAGCCCGTCGACCAGCCCCATATCGTGGTAATGCGGCAGCCAGGTGACGGAAGTATCCGCCGCCGTCCGGCCGAAGCAATTATTAATGGCATTCAGGTTGGCAGCGAGATTGGCGTGGCTGATCATCACACCTTTCGGATGACTTGTCGAGCCCGAAGTATATTGCAGGTAGGCTGGCTTGTTTTGGTCAGTGAATGTGCTTTGCAGTTGCGCTGGCGGCGTTTTGGGGTCAAAACCTTCTGTGAAAAACCAGTCGATTTCCAAATGCTGTAATGCCAGAGAAGCCTCATTCTGGCGCTGGAAAAGCATTTTATAAGTTTTCCGATTGGTGATGATGCCCGCGGCCCCGCAGTTTTGGATAATCTTTAAGATGCGGTTGATACCTGGCTCTGAAAAGCTGATCGGGCAGGGGACGGCGATAATCCCGGCTTGGAGTGCGCCCAGAAAAAAGCGGATGAATGCGGCTTCTGCCGGTAGCAATATGACAATTCTGGAATCCGGCGGATATTGTTTTTGCAGCTGGCCGCCCGCCGCCCGCACTTCCTGAAAAAGTTGTGCATAAGTGCATTGTTCCGTGATATCACCTTCTTTTCCGATGTACCGAAATGCCGATTTTTCAGGATAAAGCGCTGCATTTGAGGTGAGTTTTTCCAGAATGTCCATAAAAGCAAAAATAAAAGAAAAGGTGACAAGCTGCGGTTAAATCCCGGCTTGCCACCTTTCAATTATAAAAAAGCGCTTTTATTATCTTCTGTAACCCCTGCGTGAATCGTGTCCGTAGTGGTTTCCGTGATTGTACTGTTGCCTGTAATGCCTGTTATCATAACGGCTTGACCGGTAACGTTGTGCATGAACCACTCTGCGGGGAGGAGGCGTCACAACTACAACTCTTGGCGGTGGTACAGGACGGTATCCGTACCCATAATGTGGCCGGTAACCATAATCATAACCTGGGTTGTAGGCTGCCCTGTAAGTACAGGAAGAAATGCTGATGGCTGCAATCATCGTAACGATAACCGACAGCAGAAATCTATTTGTTTTCACGGCTTTTAGTTCGTTTTGTGATATTATGAAAACGATATGCAGCCGATTTAAGTGCCCTAATCGGGTTTGGTGAGCAGGCGATGGACGTCTTTCAGGGAGTTATCCACATGGTTGAAAAGACGTAAATGTTTGTTAAATCGCTGGAAATGCAGGAAATAGAAGTTTGTTAACAGGTTATCCACAACGGGTATGTGGATAACTGTTAACAAATATTAGGACTTGATTTTAAGCTTCCACATCATAGATCAACACCCTCTCCCAAAGATGCGCGCAGTCGTCCACGAACTTCTTGTGCAGCGGGTGCACCTGATAAACATCGTGTGCAGCTTCGTCTGCAAAAACCAGGATTTCGGCGAAATCATAAGTCGCATCAATTACCGGTCTGCGGGTAGAAGCGGGCGTGCCAATGTACACAGATTCAATGGATTCGATGCCTTCGAGCGATTTGATGCCGGCCAGTAATGCGCTTTTGGCTTCTTCATTGTCTTTTTCTTTGAGCCAAAAAAATACGTTATGTACAAACATTGGTGTTGGTTTATGGAGTTAAAAATGATTAAGAATTTACATGAGGGATCGCCTCTGCCTCATTAAAGTCATTTGCCGCGCTGGTATACGCTTTTTCCAGCTTAAAAGAGAAAGTTGTCCCTTTGTCGGGCTTGGACATGACAGCGATTTTGGTGTTATGCGCATTGAGAATGTGCTTTACAATCGCCAATCCAAGGCCGGTACCGCCAATTTCCTTGCTCCGGCTTTTGTCCACACGATAAAAGCGCTCGAAGATCCGGTTCAAATGTTCATGTGGAATGCCGGGACCGTTGTCGCGGACAGCAATTTCAATGTATTTTTTACCTTCCGTGAAATGTACAATCACTTTGCCGCCTTCATTTCCGTATTTAATCGCATTTTCGATCAGGTTCAGCATTACCTGCTCTATGCGGTCGGCGTCGGCTTTGACCCAAACTTCGTGCAGGTCGTCGGGTTTCACTTTTAATGTGACGCCGCGGTCCTGCGCAATGTTTTCGAGCCGGCTGAAAATGTTGGTTGTCATCAGCCGAAGGTCCGTCGGGTTAAGGTTCATCTTGATGTCGCCGGTTTCCATTTGAGAAAGTACCAAAAGGTCTTTCACGAGGACGTCGAGGCTATCAAGGTTCTTGGCTGCTTTTTTCAGGAAACGCTCGCGGACGTTATCGTCCTCCATCGCACCGTCGAGCAGCGTGTGAATGAAACCCTGCGCAGCGAAAATCGGGGTTTTGAATTCATGGGAAACATCGGCCAGAAACTCTCTCCGAAACAATTCCAGCTTTTTCAGCTCATCGATTTCCTTCTGTTTTTTTGTCACATATACAAAAATCTCATCATTGATGGTCTTCATCGGATTCGATTCCTGGATGAGCTTTTTGCGCGGCGTCATGTTGAAATCACGCATTTTAAGCTTGTGGATCGTGCGGTACATTTTATTGACCTCCCTGAAAACAAGAATGTCAATGGTATAAAGCACCAGGAAAAACGAAGAAATAAAGGAAGCGATAGAAACCACAAAAAGCATCCCCTTGGAAACGCCGTCAACAAATGCCAGAAACGTGGTGGTGATCAGGGATATTAAAAACGCCAGTATAAAGGCTATAAACCGGGGACTCAGAGACATAACATTAACATTATTGGTATAAAGTTAACATTTTCGGCTCGAAGTAGGGCGAATGGGCGGGTTTGTTAATGTTTGGGTAATATAAGGATTGTCATTTGTAGTCATTGATAGTCATTAATTGTCATTTGTTGTTTTTTGAGTTTGCTAAACAATAAATGACTGCCAATGACCATCAATGACAACAATTGACCTTTTTAAAACCCTCCTCGATACTTATAGGTACTCGAAACCTTATCGATTGCCACGATATATGCTGCGATGCGGAGGGAGACCTTGTGTTTTAAAGAAGTTTCGTAGACTTTGTCGAACGAATCTTTCATGATGCGGTCGGTGCGGCGGTTGATGCGTTCCAGCGTCCATTTGTAGCCGATGCGGTTTTGTACCCACTCGAAATAGGAGACCGTCACGCCACCTGCGTTGGCAAGAATGTCCGGTACTACCATGATTCCTTTTTCATTGATGATATCGTCGGCTTTGAATGATGTGGGGCCATTTGCGCCTTCTACGATCATTTTTGCCTGGATACCGGCTACATTTTTGCGGGTGATCACATCTTCTTTGGCGGCAGGTACAAGCACGTCTACAGGTAATGTCAGCAAGTCATCGCCTGGTATTTGCTCGGCGCCTGAGAAACCTTCAAGGGAGCCTTTGTTGGCGTCACGGTAAGCTACCGCGGCGGCTACGTCGATGCCTTTACTATTATAATATGCGCCGGAAATGTCGCTCAATGCGTGAATTGCAACACCTCGCTCGCGGAGGAGCAGTGCGGCGTGTGAGCCTACGTTACCAAAACCCTGTACGGCTGCGGTAGCGCGGTATGGGTTGATTCTCAGCTTTTCCATCCCTGCAAGTGCGGATACCATCACACCTCGGCCGGTCGCTTCGGTGCGTCCCAATGAGCCGCCGAGCACCAGGGGTTTGCCGGTTACTACGGCTGGGATTGTCATGCCTTTTGATTTGGAATATTCATCCATCAGCCACGCCATTTCACGCGGGCCGGTGCCCATATCCGGCGCTGGAATGTCCTGATCCGGACCAAAAACATCGAGTAGCGCAGTAGTATAAGCCCGCATCAGACGTTCGATTTCTCCTGCCGACATTTCGCGCGGGTTACAAGCTACGCCACCTTTTGCGCCGCCGTAAGGAATGTCGACCACTGCACATTTCCAGGTCATCCACGCAGCAAGCGCACGTACTTCGTCAAGATTTACATCGGGATCAAAGCGGATGCCGCCTTTGCTGGGGCCAAGGATGGTGGAGTGGATTACGCGGTAACCTTCAAATGTCCGGATCTCGCCGGAATCCATCGTAACTGGCAGACCTACAATCACTTGTTTACGCGGTACTTTCAATATATGATACATTTCTTCCGAAATTCCCAAAAGCTCTACGGCCTTGTCAAATCGCTGCATCATAGACTCCAAAGGGTTTTCTTTATCCTTAATCGGAGCCGGTTCTATATACGACATTTTTACTTGATTAATGTGTTGATAATAAGTGTATTAAAGAATTGTAATTCTTCATTACCACAAACTTACAGCATTTGTTTTTATAAAAACAAAAAACTAAAATTTCTTGAAATAGTATAATAAAACGACAGAAGCAGAATCTTTCCTGCTTTGCGCAAAGGCTGGAAGAATGTACCGTGTGAAGATTTTAACCCAAATTTCCTGTAAGAATTTACGTCAATTCAAGAATCAAAAAAAGAGGGGTATGCAGTAAATTTTTTGCAGGAAATATTCGGATCGTCCGGTTTCAGGAGCCTAAGCCCAATTCTTTCAAAAAACCTTCACGATAATTGCTGCCGATCGGGATTTCGGTTTTGCCAATAAAAAGACGATTACCTTCAATGTGGTCGATTTTTGACTTATTGATCAGGAAAGAGCGATGGATGCGGAGAAATGTAGATTTGGGCAGCAGCTCCTCGAAGCTGGAAAATGTCATCGCGGGAAGTAAGGTCTGCTGGGCCGTCACGACTTTGGTATAATTCCCGCTGGCTTCGGCATAAAGCAGCTCGTCGAAGCGGATTTTAAAGATTTTTCCGTCGGCTTTAATAAAGACGAAATTTTCAGTAGGAACTTCAACTTGCTCTGTCTGTGAAGAAGTTATAGGTTTAATTCTTTCCATCGCCTTGTCCACAGCGACGATAAAACGTTCGAGGGAAAATGGTTTGAGCAGGTAATCGCAGGCAGCCAGCTCGAAGGCGTCGATGGCGTATTCTTTGTAGGCGGTAGTGAAAATGATTTGCGGCGGATTTTTTAATGTTTTCAAAAAGGTAACCCCGTCAATCACAGGCATGTTAATGTCAAGAAAAAGAATATCGACCTTTTGCTGAAACAGAAAAGTTTTGGCTTCCAGGGCATTTCCCAGTGAGGCCAGAACATTCAGATAGGGCAAATGCGCGCAGTAGGTTTTGATAATGTCACGGGCGATGGGCTCGTCGTCGACGATGAGGCAGTTGATTTTGTTCATCTATTTTGCATTAAGCCTGAGAATCACCAGGTAGGATGTATCGGTTTCCTCGATTTTCAGTTCGTGGCTCCCTGGATAAAGTAATTCCAGCCGCTTTTTAACATTCACCAGGCCGAAGCCACTGTTTTTATCCAAAATCGTCTCCTTTTTAGCCGCGATACTGCGCGAATTTTTGATGGAGAAAAGAATCAGATTCTGCCACGTTTTCAGCGAAATTTCAATGTGAATGTTTTCGTCCGCCGTGTTTTTTGAATGTTTAAATGCATTTTCAATAAAAATGATCAGCAGCATCGGCGCAATTTTTACCGCCGGGTCCACGACTTTTTCAATGTCATTTGTCAAAACAAGCCGATCCCCGATCCTGATTTTTTCAAATTCAATGTAATTATCAATGTAGGTCTGCTCTTCTTTGAGCGGGACAAAAGTTTCGCTGGCGTCATATACCGAGTACCGCAGCAGGTCGGAAAGTTTCAGTAGCAGCGGCGGAATTTTTTCGTGCTGGGTGATGGAAAGGCCGTACAAATTATTTAACGTATTAAATAAAAAATGCGGGCTCAACTGCGATTGCAGCAAATGCAGCTCACTTTTGTTATGCGCCGCCTGGCTCCGCGCCTCCATCAGTTCATTACGCCCGATCGCTCTCACGACCTTGATAAGCATGCCCAGCGACATCAGCGTGATCGTAAAAGGTACCCAGGAAAGCAGCAAATGCACCGCCGCAGAACCTTCAAACGGGAAGGCGAGTTGCGAAAAAAGGACAATGCCGGCCACGATAAAAATCGCTGTGATCAGGAAGGTCAATCGCTGCAAATCTTTAAACCGGATCAGCAGCAGTTCTGCAAGATACCGGCCAGTGAAAATCCCGGCTAAAATGAAGACTGTCAATGCCGTAGCGATAGCCTCGTCGCCGGGTATGTGCATGGTATTGACAAAAAAATCCATCGCGACCCAAATCGGCCCCGCAGCGACGGCGGAAAGAAAAATGTATTTGTCCCTGACACTAAACCCCGTTTTTTCCCAGATATCCATATCGTGCGCTAATTAAATAAGCTCACAAAGATGAGCCAGCCGACAGTATTTCATCCATGTTAAGGACGGAAATGCCGGATTCCCTGACCAAATGCGGATTTAACATTTCGAAAAATTTGGTCATGCCTAAATCGCATTCCGTCAGTGAATTTGGAAGTTACAACACTATTATTTCCTCTGCTTCTCCGCAAAGCGAATATTTGCTTCATCAAAAAAGGAAAACCTTTATTCAATGAAGCCATGAAAAATTTAAGTGCATTATTCATGTTATTTCTTTACGCGATTCCGGCCAGCGGGCAAAGCGTGCATGCGATTTCGGGAACTGTAAAAGATAGCGGAAACGAAGCCTTGCCCGGCACGACCGTCAAGCTGCTAAAAGCGCAGGATTCTACATTTGTAAAAGGTGAAATCACTGATGTTTCAGGTAAATTTTTGATCAGCGGATTGGAAAATGGGACGTATCTGCTGGACATTTCTGCATTGGGCCAAAAGAAATATGTGAGTGTGCCACTGACATTAGATAGCGCGCATCAGCAAATTCAATTGCCAGTCATTATTTTACTTCCGGCAAAAAGCATTGAATTAAAAGAGGTCACGATCAAAACAAAAAAGCCGCTGATCGAGCAGGAAATTGACCGCACCATTGTGAATGTGGAATCAATGATCAGCAGCGCGACAAGTAATACAATGGAGGTTTTAGAAAAGACACCGGGTGTTTCTGTGAATGCAAATGGTGAAATCAGTTTAAATGGTCGCAGCGGTGTGCTGGTGTTGATTGATGGAAAAAGTACTTATATGTCGGGCGCGGATTTGTCAGCTTATTTGAAATCACTTCCAGGCGGGCTTCTGGATAAAATTGAATTGATCGATAATCCTTCTGCAAAATATGATGCGGCGGGAAATGCGGTGATTGATATTCGTTTGAAAAAGAACCGCGTAGGTGGTTTCACAGGAAGTGTTTCGGCAGGGTTAAGTCAGGGTAGATATGCCAGAAATAATGATGCATTGAATTTGAATTACAATTATAAAAAGCTGAATGTATTCGCGAACCTGGGTTATGGTTTTGAGAAAAATTATAGCAAAGATGTTTTCGACCGAAGGTTCTATAATTCAAATACTGAGCTGAATTCTACTGTGGATCTGACGAATGATCAGGTTTATAAAAACAGGGGTTTCAATGCGAATATGGGGGTTGATTATGCTGTGTCTCCAAAGACAACTTTGGGTTTGGTTTTGAATTTGAATAAGTCAAAAAGAGACGGAGAATTGGGTTACGAAAGCCGGAATTACAATGCATCGCATCAATTGGCGGTAGTGGGCACTGGCGGAACAAAAGGTGGAGATACCCGAGACAATACAGGCTTTAATTTGAATGTCCTGCACAAGTTTAATACGGCAGGTCGTGAGCTGGCGGCGGATGTGAATTATCTGCACTATGTCAACAATGGTACGCAATTCCTTGAAAACCTGGCAATTGATCCACAGGGAAGTCTGCTTAGCCGAGATGAATTTGTTTATCGTATTCCGTCCGACATTGACATTTACACCGCCAAAGCCGATTATGCGCATCCTTTAAAAAACAAGGCGAAGATCGAAGCCGGTTTTAAATCCAGCATTATTCATACGGACTACACCTTCAATTATTTTGACCGGGAAAATGACTCCGAGACGATTAATAATACGCAGTCCAATCACTTCAAATACCATGAAAACATTAATGCGGCTTATTTAAATAGCCAGAAATCCTGGAAGAAAATCGGATTGCAACTGGGGTTAAGAGTCGAGAATACGAACATTGAAGGAAATCAGCTGGGGAATGCGGAAGTGGTGGGTTCTATCTTTACGAAACATTATACTGGACTTTTTCCAAGTGGATATATTAGCTTTAAACCGGATCAAAAAGGAAATAATACATTCGGGTTGATGGCGGTGAGAAGAATCAGCCGGCCTAACTATCAATTACTAAATCCATTTGTTTTTCAGCGCGACCAGTATACATATAGCTCCGGGAATTCAAATTTGAATCCGCAATATCAAAGTCGCCTGGAACTAAAATACCAGCGTAAACAGTGGCTGAATATGGGTTTGAGCTATAACAAGTTCTCAAATTCTATTTTTCCCACGACCCAAACATTAGATACCATTTTCCTGAATAAACCGGATAACATTGCCGGCGGCTATATGGTGTTGCTGAATACTTCTATATCCGCTTCCTTAAATAAATGGTGGTATACCAATACAACATTACGCTTGTCGAGGGTAGGATTGAAAGGGAAAGTTTTAAATGCTGACCTGGATTTCAACAGCAACATTGCGCGGCTGGAATTGAATAACTATTTCACATTAGGTAAAACAGTTTCAGCGGAATTAGGCGGTTATTATGCCAGTCGCGATTTTACTGGACAAACCATTACCAGCGGCATGTTCCGCCTCAATGCATCGATCCAGAAAAAGATTTGGGACGGTAGAGGCAGCATTCGTTTATCGGCGGAAGATGGTTTTCACTCCTGGATTTATCACAACCGTTCGATCGGCCTGATCAATTCCGAATATTTCCAAACCAACCGCACAGACACCCAGCGCATCGGTGCCGCATTTACCTATCGTTTTGGAAAAGAAACATTCGCGCGGAAGCGGCGTCATAATAATAATGCTTCGGATGAGGAGAAGGAGCGACTTTAAATTTGGTATTGGTAATATGAAAAAAGGAGCACGATTCGCGCTCCTTTTTCTTTATATATTTTGGAAGTCGGACTAAGCCATTTCCATTTTAGCACCGAATCTCTTACGATCGTTTTCTTCCAGATAGATCTTCCGCATACGCATGCTTTGAGGCGTAACTTCCAGATACTCATCTTTTTGAATGTATTCCATCGATTCTTCCAGAGAAAAATTGATTTTCGGAGCGATCCGCAAACCGTCATCCGTACCCGAAGCACGCATGTTGGTCAGTTTTTTCGCTTCCTGAAGGTTTACCACGATATCGTTCGGGCGGTTGTGCTCTCCGATAACCTGTCCACCGTAAATTTCATCACCCGGCTCCACGAAGAAACGGCCGCGATCCTGCAATTTGTCAATGGTATAACCTGTCGCAGGTCCTGTATTTTTGGAGATAATCGAACCGCTGATACGTCCAGGGATCGGTCCACGGAATGTTCCAAATTCTTTGAAACGGTGCGTCATCACTGCCTCACCTTGCGTCGAAGTCAATACATTGGAACGAAGCCCGATCAAACCTCTTGAAGGGATCAGGAATTCCAAATGTTGCAAATCGCCTTTTGGCTCCATAATCAGCAACTCACCTTTACGCTGTGTTGCCAATTCAATCACCTTACCAGCAGTCGCTTCTGGTACGTCTACGACCAATGTTTCGATCGGTTCCAGACGCTCACCATTTTCGTCTTCTTTGAAAAGTACCTGAGGCTGACCTAGTTGCAGCTCATAGCCTTCACGGCGCATGGTCTCGATCAATACCGACAAGTGAAGAATACCACGTCCGAAAACAAGGAATTTATCTTCTGTATCAGTTGGCTCAACGCGCAATGCGAGGTTTTTCTCCGTTTCTTTCATCAAACGGTCACGCAAGTGACGTGATGTTACAAACTTGCCTTCTTTACCAAAAAACGGCGAGTTATTGATCGTGAACAACATGTTCATCGTCGGCTCATCCACCGCAATACGTGCGATTGGCTCAGGGTTTTCAAGATCAGCGATGGTGTCACCAATTTCGAAATCCTCGATACCGGTTACTGCGCAAATATCTCCGGCAGAAACTTCTGAAACTTTCACGCGTCCAAGTCCTTCAAAAGTTTGAAGTTCTTTTACTTTCACTTTTTTGATCACGCCGTCCGCCTTGCAAAGCGACAATGTCGATCCTTCTTTGATTGTACCTCTTTTCACACGTCCGATCGCGATACGACCTACGAAAGCATTGTAATCCAGGGAAGTGATCTGCATTTGCAAAGTACCTTCTTCGATCACCGGCGCAGGGATCGATTCGATGATCGTGTCCAGCAGGTAAGTAATGTTATCAGTTGGATGCTGCCAATCCGGGCCCATCCAGCCTTGTTTTGATGAACCATAAACGGTCACGAAGTCAAGCTGATCTTCGGTAGCGCCGAGGTTAAACATCAAATCAAAAACGTTTTCCTGAACTTCTTCCGGGCGGCAGTTTTCTTTATCAACTTTATTCACCACCACGATTGGTTTCAAACCTAAGTCGATGGCTTTTCCAAGTACAAAACGGGTTTGCGGCATTGGACCTTCGAATGCATCGACCAGCAACAATACGCCATCCGCCATTTTAAGTACGCGTTCCACTTCACCACCAAAGTCTGCGTGACCTGGTGTATCAATTACATTGATTTTGACGTCTTTGTAACGCACCGATACGTTCTTGGAAACAATTGTAATTCCACGCTCACGTTCCAGATCGTTGTTGTCGAGGATCAGGTCGTCGAACTCTTGATTGTCACGAAACAGCTTTGACGCGTGGATAATTTTGTCAACCAAAGTGGTTTTACCGTGGTCAACGTGTGCAATGATTGCGATGTTGCGAATGGCTTGCATTGTTCTTTTTAGATGAATTTTTTGACGGGCTGGTTAGCTTGTAACAGGTTGGTTAACAAGCGCCGCTGTGTTTGTTTGACTGAAGTTTCGTCAAATAAGGTGCAAATGTACGAGTTTTTCCCTGAATAACAGTTATTTACAATTAAATTATTGTTAATAGCTGAAAAACAGGCATTGGGCTAAGAGAAGTGCAAAAAGTGAAGGTTTATGGTGGAATGTTTCAATTTTTATTCGGACATGTTGTACAGATTGTCCGGGTCAAAATCAACACCATTATCCCAGGTCAATGTTCCGTAAGAATCAAGTTTAACTGACTTGAAATAGCCGGGATCGGACAAGCGACTGATTAGTCCGTCATTAATTTTGCTATACTTTTCAATAATTCCTTTCAGATTCACCACCCGAATTTCGCCTGTGTTAAACACGCATGAAATGGCGTAATCTTCTATCGAAATGATTTTTTTAATGTAGTGCAGCATGCTAGTTGAGCGGCTCGATTTTATTCCAGGACTTCACATCCTTACCCAGGTTCTCAAAATTTTCAAGTAGTTGTTCTTCATGTAAAATCGCCCATGCTTGAACCAGTTTCAATTGTTTCACAGGAAGATAGCCATCTAAAAGCTCAGCACTTTGGATTAAGATCGTGGCCCGATTTTCCTGAAATTCCGCATGAAAATGTGGCGGGTTATGGTCATCAAAAAACATTCTGATTACGATTCCGAAGAAGCGGCTGATTTCCGGCATATAAGTATGTGTATTAAGTGTCTTTACAAAAATACAAACCTTTCGCCGACATCATTGTCACATTAACTATTAAGGATGAGAATTTTGCAATCGCATGCTGGTTTTCCGTTCTTTGTGCAAACTGACATACCACGAATAATTCACGATGAACAAAAACTTGATTGGCGGGTTGCTGCTGCTTGCTACAACCGCATTTGCGCAGGACGACGCCACAAAATATGCAGGCAGCATTACGCCGGAGGATTTGAAAAAACACCTGGTTTTTATTGCTTCCGATAGTCTAAAAGGTCGCGATACGGGCTCGCCAGGGCAGAAAATAGCTGCCGAATATGTTGCCAAGTATTACAAAGAATATGGCTTGCAGCCCGGCGCTACCGGCACGGATGGTACCAAAAGCTTTTTGCAAAAATATAACTTGTACAAGCGCAGCTGGGGAGAGGTGTATGTGAAGACCGGTGCCAAGAAATACGAATTCAATAAAGATTTTTATATCAATGGCCAGCTGGCGATACCGCAAGAAATCAATGTTCCCGTGGTTACGGCTGGTTATGGCATTGAGGAAAAGAATTATAATGACTACGCAGATCTGGATTTGAAAGATAAATCAGTAGTGATCTTCGACGGCGAGCCAAGCGACGGAAACGGCAAATATTGGCTGAGCGGCTCCGGCGAACATACCAAATGGGGGACTTCGATCGGCTGGCAAGCCAAAGCAAAACTGGCCCACGAAAAAGGTGCGAAGTATATTTTCATTATTACAGACAAAACAGGAGAAGACCGTGACAAGGAAATCAGGCAGCATGCTGTGATGACCCGTCGCCTGAATGCGCCTACGCTTAAACCGGTTCAGGAAAATCCGGAAGGAATTGCAGCATTTGTTATTTCTCCGGAAATGGCCGCAGAAATGTTGAATACATCGGTTCAAAAGCTAACCAAAGCAAAGTCTGACATTGACAAAGCTGGAAAAGCTGCTTCTAAAAAAATGACCGGCCAGGTTTCGATCAAGGCTGAAAGGGTGAGTGAAACGATTGATACCGAGAATGTTGCTGCGTTTATGGAAGGCAGCGACAAAAAAGATGAGGTGCTGGTCATCAGCGCGCATTTGGACCACATTGGCGTTTCTCCAAATGGTGAGATCAACAATGGTGCGGATGATGACGGTTCGGGGTCTGTTTCGCTGCTTGAAATTGCGGAGGCATTCAGCAAGGCAAAAGCGGATGGCAAAGGCCCGCGCAGGAGCATTTTGTTTTTGAATGTGACGGGCGAAGAAAAAGGGCTTTTTGGTTCCGAATACTATTCTGAAAATCCATTATATCCGGTTAATAAAACGATTGCCGATCTAAACATTGACATGATCGGTCGGGTTGACGAGGCGCATAAAAGCGATCCGAAATATGTGTATCTGATTGGTTCTGACAAGCTTTCGTCCAAGCTGCATGAGATCAGCGAGGAGGCAAATAAAAAGTATGTAAACTACAAACTAGATTACACTTTTAATGATCCCAAAGATCCAAACCGCTTCTACTATCGTTCGGATCACTACAATTTTGCGAAGTTGGGTATACCTGTGATTTTTTATTTTACAGGTGTTCACGAAGATTACCACAAGCCAGGCGATGATGTTGAAAAAATCATGTTTGACAAGCAGTCTTCGATTGTGAAACTGGTTTTCTATACTGCTTGGGAACTGGCAAATCGTGATGAAAGAATCGTCGTAGATAGTCACAAGCAATAAATCATTGATTATGAGGAAGATCTTGTGGGGCATATTAGTATGTGTAATGTCTGCAACTGCCGGCCTGGCGCAGGTACCGACAGAAAATTCGCTGCTTTGGGAAATCAAAGCGCCTGGCATAGCCAGGCCATCTTACCTTTTTGGCACCATACATTTAATATGCCCCGCCGATTTTTCGCTCAGCGATTCACTCAAAGCCTCCCTGGCCAAAACGCAGCAAGTCGCTATGGAAATGGACATGGACGACCCGGGGATGATGATGGCGATGATGAAAAGCATGAATATGCGGGAGGGAAACTCGCTGAAAACATTGCTCTCCGAGCAGGAATATGCGAAGCTGAATCAGTTTTACAAAGATTCGGTGGGTATGGGTCTGCAAATGTTCGAGAAAGCAAAACCCTTTATTCTGATGGGGCCACTTTTCAATGCAATCCTTTCCTGCCAGCCGCAATCCTACGAAATGTCGCTGGTCGACCTCGCAGCCAAACAAAAATCCGAAGTAATTGGCATTGAAACATTGGACGAACAAATGGCGATTTTCGACTCGATCCCATACAAAGACCAGCTGAAAACGGTCATGTCCATGATCGATAGCATGCCGTCCGCCAGGCAAGAATTCAAACAGTTGATCGATCTATACAAGTCGCAAAAAATCAACGACCTGTACAGCATGACCATGAAAAGCGACTTCGGCATGGAAGGAAACGAAGAAATCATGCTCTTCGCCCGCAACAAAAAATGGATCCCCCGTATCCAGAAAATCATGGCCGGCAAGCCGACGTTTTTTGCCGTGGGCGCTGCGCATTTGGGGGGGGAGAAGGGGGTTATTGCGCTTTTAAGGCAGCAGGGTTATAAGGTGCGAGCGGTTTTGTGAGTTTAGGCCGAAAACTGGTTGTCTAGAAATACACTGGACAATTTATCTTCCTACATCCTGCCAATATTATATCGGCTTAATATAAAGTCGCGGTTACTGCGGCAAAATTGCAAAAGCTTTTTAGGGTCTTTCAGGTTTAGTTTGAAGGAGATTGAGCTTTTTAGGGTGAGAATCTCACGCCTTTGTAGGTTCAAAGCCAGCATGATATCCTGGTTTGAAAAGTCGTCGACGAGCAGGAGAAGTACTTTCCACTCGCGTGGTTTTAGCTGTGAAAAGCAGTCTTCCTGCGTTTCAGAGGCACTGATTTCTGGTAGGGTAAAAATTTGCATGGCGTGTGAATGGTTGGGTTGAGAAAATTCCTTCCTTCCACGCTGAGTAGTAGCAGAGGCAAATATATGGAGTTGTTTGAAATGTCAAAATGCGGAAATCCACTTACTTAGCCAGTCTGGCCGGAAAAAAAGCAGCAGCACAGTCGCTACCAGAAATCCCGCGATGACTTTGCCCGTCAAACTTCCATTTGAGTTAGATGCAGCTGAACTCGGGTTTTTGAAAAATAACAAATAAGGGAGTCGTAAATAATAGGCCAGCGAAATTGCTGCATTCAAAATTCCGCCGATCAACAGCCATAGCATCCAGGGGAATTCCTGCTGGTGGTAGCTCTCCCATAATGCGGAGAAAATCAGGAGTTTGGATGTGAAACCGGCCGTGGGAGGTAAGCCCGCCAGCGCGATCATGATGATGGTAAGAATGCCTGAAATCCAGATGGAATGTTTGCCCAAACCTTCATAATCAGAAAGATTGGTTTCTGTACGCGGGCTCAAAAGATCGATCAGGAAAAATGCGGCTAGGTTTACGACGAGATATACTGCGGTATAGAAAACGGCGGATTCAAAGCCGAAACGACTGTATGCAGCCACGCCGACCAGCAGGTAACCTGCCTGGGCGATAGATGAGTAAGCAAGTAACCTGCGGGCGTTGGTTTGCCACAATGCGGCTACATTGCCGATGGTCATGCTGATCAGTGCAATGCCTCCCAAAACCGGGAAGTATTGGGCTGGTAAAATGCCTGCGAAACGCATTAAAACCAGGATCACAGCAGCTTTGGGAGCTACGGAAAGAAAGGAGACAAGCGGCGTCGGCGCAGCTTCATAAACATCTGGGGTCCAGACGTGAAACGGAACCAGCGAGAGCTTGAAAAGCAGTCCGGCGAGCATCAGTACAATGGTGACCGTTACCACAAAATCGGGGTTGTTGGACAGGCCGACGGTCATCATTTCATTAGTAATGTCGAGCGTGCCGGTGAGGCCATAGACGAAGGAAATGCCGTAAAGCATCACCGCCGAGCTGGCCGAGCCGAATAGCAGGTATTTGATGCCACCTTCCGCCGCTTTTTTGTACGGCGACAATGCTACGAGCAAGTAGGAACTGATCGAAATGAGCTCCAAAGACAAGTATATCGACAATAAATGGGTTGACATACTCAGCAAATTCATCCCCAGAACCGCCGCAATCAGCAATGCATTATACTCCGGTGGGAAATCGTATTTGAGGACGCGGACGTGGATGAGCGTGAAAATCCAGGATAATGTGATGAGCAGCTTAAAAAAAACGGCCTGCCTGTCGAGAAATAATAAGGGTTGAAAACGGAAGGCTGGTTCTTCATTCCACTGACCGAAAATGAGGATCAATGTGACAATGCTGCCAGCCAGCGCAATGTTTTGAAGCCAGGACGCTACCTTTTTTTTGTCGGGTTGTTTAAGAAAAAGCAATTCTGCCAGCAGAAAAAGGCAGAAAAGGATCGCCAGAAAAATTTCGGGAAGTATTCCGGCCAGGCTTTGGCGTATATGACTTAGCTGTTCGCTGATATCCAATGGAACGGGTACAATTTTTTTGGCAAAAGTACTTAAAGAAGACAGGGATTCTAAATTCTCCGGCCTCCGGAGTTCGAACTTATCAAATTAACCAACTTAAAACATGAAATATCTACGAAGATTTTTCTTCCTGTTGCCGCTGCTTGTTGCGCAGGCAGCGATTTCCCAAGACTCAACCGGCCTGGCCGGAACACCATACAAAGAAACTGCCGGTGCGGATACTTACCTTTTTAAAGAGTGGTATGTGGGCAGCGTCCGGACGAGTGATGACAAAGTGCACGACGGCGTGAAGATGCGCTACGACCTGGCAAAAGACGAAGTGGAATATATGGCTGATTCGGGCATGTACCGTGTTTCTACGGGGGTAACAGAATTTACCTTGCCTACCGGAACCGATCTTTATAACTTTAAAAATGGCTATCCAGCTGCGGGCGATTATTCCAATAAGAGCTTTTACCGGTTGCTGTATGATGGAAATATGAAGCTTTTGAAAAAATATGTGAAGCCGATCACGATGGAAAAAGCGTCAGCTACCCGCGAAATGGATCCGTCGGCGAGGCTTTATATTTTGAAAGATGATAAAATGAACCAGGTGCAGCTCAATAATAAAAACAGTTTCATGAAGCTGCTCACCGACGAAAAAAATAAGCTGAACTACGTAATTCGCGAGCAGCAACTGGATTTTGCAGGCGACGATGACCTGATCAAATTATTGGAGGAATACGATTCCTACAAAGCGGGAAGGGGCGGAAACTAACATTCGTTATTTTTCAACAACCCAGTAATTGGCGTTGTTGTATTTCGCTTCTAAAACGATTTTATAAAAGCCGGAAGGATATTTACTGATATCTATTTCGGCTTTTTCGTTTGCTACCTCCACCTCATCCATCAGATAATAAAGGTCCTGGCTACCGGTTTTGAAATTATTTTTAATGCTGAGCCAGATTTTTGCTTTTCCTTCTTTATCTACTGATTGCCAAGTTAATGCAATTTTGTTTCCGGTTTTCACGGCATTCAATTTGGTAGCGGAAACTTTGCCAGTGAAAGGTACGCCGTCAATTTCAAAAGCCTGCCCTTTTGGAATGTTCATGTTCATATGCCGTGCTACGGTTGGCATAATGTCCACAATGCCAGGCGTGTTTTTAAAAGAAGCATTCAAATTCTTCGCATTCGTCACAATCCACGTACCGCGCTCGCGGTCCGATTGTCCGCCGTGGCCTTTTCCGTCTTTTGGGCTGCGGCCGTGGTCGGTAGTTAATACCATCAGCCAATCTTCATTGAAGGTTTTTTCACGATAAGAAATTGCTTTCCAGATACGGCCCATCTGATCGTCCATCATTTGAATCGCTTTGTGAAATTGCTCGCTGTCACCATACCGATGGCCCATATCGTCGGTATATTCCAGGTAAAGCCACGACATATCCGGCGCCTGTTCCTGAATGTAGGCAGCCGCTTCATTCACGACTTTTTCATCAATGTTGTGAATATACTGCGCCGTTTTATCGTGTGGGAAATGTGCTGTATCCAGCTCAAAACCATCGAAGGAATAATCCAGACGCAGTTTTTCAGTTTGGGGCAGCCCTTCTCCGACAAGCTTTGTACGGTTATCCAGCCAAGTTGAAAAAATGGCCGTTTTCTTTTGCGGATACTGGCTTTCAAAAAAACGGAACAGTGTCCAGTAATTGTAATTTGGATCTTTAATGTCGTTGTCCCAAACATTATGCTTATTGACCCAGGTACCTGTCAGCAAACTATTGTAGCCTACTGCTGAAATAGTCGGAGTTTGAGAATAAGTATCTTTTCCACCACCTACATACGCCCGGGTGTATCCTCCGATTTTCGCGATCGCGTCGAGATTGGGTGTTGCGATTTTTTCCTTGCTATCGCTGGAAATACCGTCTACGATGACAAAAAGCGTCTTTTTAACTTTTGTTTGAGCAAAAAGAACATTGCTTGAAATAAGAGAAACAGCGAGAAAAATGAGGGCGAGGAAATTTTTTTTCATATTAAGCAGAATGAGTAGCAAACAAAAATGCCCTCAAATAAAAGGTTTTTCAACCGTATTTGAGGGCATTGCAAGACTAAGAAATTATTATCAATGTCAGGGATTAGTCACTTGTTCGGGTGCAGGCTCGTCTTTTTTCTTTTTACCAAAAACATAAACCAGCCCAAAGTGGCTCTTTAAAACCCCGCTGTCAAATTTGTCTTTCACGTACGGGTTCAATTCTAAAACCAGCTGAATGTTCCTGTTTTTGGGTAGAGGCGCTATTCTTGCACCAAAATTCAGCGAATATCCATCTATCGTAATCAGGTCAGCATCTGCGTCGGCGATACGGTAAAGCGGATTTAGCCTCACGCCACCGCCCAGGTACCACTGCACCACTTCGCCTCTTTTAAGATTCACCATCGGCAAAATGTCCACGCTGAGGCTGCTGAATAAGGAATTGGTCTGAAAACGTGCATCCAGCCATACTGCCTTCCGGGGATTTGTACTGATTGAAAGCAGGCTGCTCCACGGATAATATCCCACGGAAGCCTGGGCTTTCAATGTTTCGAAACTGCAAATAAAAAGAAGTGCCGCGACCAGCAGAAGTTTTTTCATTTTTAGCGACGTACTGCCTTGCCGAGTTTGCCTGCTGCCTGCATGGTATTCATTTTTTTCATCATCCGGCGCATTTCATCAAATTGTTTGATCAGATTATTGACCTGCAAAATCGAAGTTCCGCTGCCATTGGCGATGCGTTTTTTGCGGCTGCCGTCGATGATATCCGGATTTTCGCGCTCCTTTTTGGTCATCGATTGAATGATCGCCTCTATGGGTTTGAATGATTCATTGCTGATATCCAGGTCTTTCATGGCGCTTCCCATACCTGGGATCATACCGATCAGGTCCTTCACATTACCCATCTTTTTGATCTGCTGCAACTGGCCCAAAAAGTCGTCAAAATCAAATTTATTTTGACGCATTTTGGCATTGATGCGTTTGGCTTCGTCTTCGTCGAAAGCCTGCTGCGCTCTTTCGACCAACGAAATCACGTCACCCATACCCAAAATCCTGCTCGCCATACGATCAGGGTAGAAGGAATCGAGGGCTTCCATTTTTTCGCCGGTACTGATATATTTAATGGGCTTGTCGACGATCTGGCGGATCGAAAGTGCCGCTCCACCTCTTGCGTCACCGTCCAGTTTGGTTAAGACAACGCCGTCAAAATCAAGTCTTTCGTTAAATGTCTTTGCTGTATTCACCGCATCCTGCCCCGTCATCGAATCGACCACGAAAAGGATTTCGGAAGGTTTCACCGCAGACTTAATGTCTTGAACCTCTTGCATCATCACCTCATCGACTGCCAAACGACCGGCGGTATCGACGATCACGATTTTCTTGCCGGTTTTCCGGGCATGTGCCACTGCATTTTGTGCAATGTTGACCGGATTGGTGTTTTCAGGCTCCGAGTAGACTTCTACGCCTACTTGCTCGCCGAGCACTTTCAGCTGGTCTACCGCTGCAGGACGGTACACATCGCAAGCAGTGAGCAATACTTGTCTGCCTTGTTTTTTGAGTAAAGTGGCGAGTTTTCCGGAGAATGTGGTTTTACCGGAACCTTGCAAACCTGCGATCAGGATTACCGCCGGGTCGCCTTTAATGTTGATCCCTTCGGCCTGGCCGCCCATGAGTTCGGTCAGCTCTTCCTGCACGATTTTGACAAACATTTGTCCCGGCTCTACCGAGATCAAAATCTTTCTGTCGAGTGCTTTTTCGCGGATACGGTCTGTTATTTCTTTGGCTACCTTGAAGTTAACATCGGCGTCGACCAATGCTTTACGGACTTCCTTGGTAGTTGCGGCAACATTGATATCGGAGATCCTGTCCTTGCCTTTTAGTGTGCGGAAGGCGTTATTAAGCTTGTCCTGTAAGTTCTCAAACATGGAATAATATCTATGATTCTAATCCTGAATTCAAATAATTCACAAAGGTATAAATAAAATAAGGAGTACAGGAACGTGAATCCTGCACTCCTTGAAAATCAGTGGAGCTAACTTAAATGAAAAACTAATTCTTGCCGGTGAACTTGGCCTTGATCCAGCGGAACATTTTCTTTTCTTTTTCCCAAAAAAATGAAAACTGGCCCAGCAAAAATCCGTAAAGCAGCAGTAATGTCTGGTAAGTCGGGAAGATGAAGAGAATGTAGGTGATGGTTTTCAACCACATTGGGGTAGCATCGTCGTAACCCAGGAGATGGAACAATCCTTTGCGCAGCCAAACTACCGAAGAACCTGACAAACTAAATACCGCCAGTACCAGCAAAACCTGCCTGGTTGTTTCCAAACCCCACTTTTCCTGCATTTTTCCCAACCAGGGCTGCGCACTTTTTTCTTCGCCTTGCATATAAATTCTGAATTGAACGTCTTTGAAATATTCACAAAGAAAAGGCGCACAATGCACATTTCCTTGATTTTAATTAATGTTTAATCATGACTTTGGTCATTTGAAACGGTCGATACTGCCGGTATTTGTTATTTTTGTTAAAACAACATGCAATATGTCCGACCTTTATGACAGAACGGAGGAAGTATTTGAAGGCGTCGCGCCGCAGCCTGAAGAACAGTAATTTTCCTATATTTGCCCTTTAAACAATATGAGGGTATATGCTCCGTTTAAGTTCAAAGTTGCCTGATACCCGATTTACCTCAATTTCACTAGCTTAACCATTCACTTTTTTATCTCGTATATGATGCTTCTGCAAGCACTTACCGACTCTACTGTGGCAGCGCCCGTCGCTGACCAGGGGCTTTCTGTTATAGATCTTCTGGCAAAAGGGGGCTGGGTCATGTTGCCGCTCGGACTTTTATTTCTGGCAACGCTTTTTTTGATTATCGAGCGGTTTTTAGGCATTAATGCGAATGGAAAGATTGATCCGCAGGTAGTAGACAATGTGAAAGATTTTATTCAGCAAGGTAACCTGAAATCAGCTGAATCACTTTGCCGCAACCAGCGTAATGCTGCCGGACGGATTCTCGAACGCGCGATCGGTCGCATCGGATATCCGATCAAAGACATTGAAACAACGATTGAAAACGCCAGCCAGATCGAAATCCAGCGTATGGAGGGTAATTTGCCTTACCTCGGTGTTATTGCAGGTATTGCGCCGATGCTCGGGTTTGTTGGTACGATTTCGGGTATCATCCGTATTTTCTACGACATTTCTATTTCTAATGACTTCAATATCAGTACCATCGCAGGTGGTATGTACGAAAAAATGATCACTTCCGGCTCCGGTCTGATCATTGGTCTGATCGCCTACGCGGGTTATCACTTGCTGAACATGAAAATTGACGGGTTTGCACTCAGGCTGCAAATGGCCGCATCGGATTTTCTGGATGTGTTACAAAAGCCGGTAGCTGCTAAGTAAAAAATAGAAATATGAAAATACGTCGCAAGAGCAGGTTTGCCCCGGAGGTGTTTACGCATTCTCTGAACGATATTATGTTTTTCCTGCTGCTGTTCTTTTTGATCATTTCCACGATGTCCAATCCGAACGTGATCAAGCTGATGTTACCTAAGGCATCGGCCACGCAGCAGATGTACAAGAAACAAATCACATTATCAGTGGATGAAAATAAAGGCTATTTTATTGACAAAGAGCCGATTCCATTTGATCGACTGGAAGCTGAGCTGCAAAGTATCTTTGCCAATGTGGAGGAAAAAACGATTGTGCTGAGAGTGGATAAAAACCTGGCTGTTCAGGACCTCGTGGATGTTCTGGAACTTGGTGCCAAAAATGATATTAAAATGGTGATGGCTACTGCCAAATAATCCGGATAAGCCCAAAAAACTCGGCCCTGAAAACGCAATTTTCAGGGCCGAGTTTTTTGTTAAATGCTATCGCTGGGCGCTTTGATAAATCTTTTCGACAATCGCCTGCAAAACCGCACCTTGCTCGGCATTGCAAATGTTGCTCGGTTTCCCGGCGCAGGTGTCCAGAAATGCGGTGGTATTTTTTAATTGAATGTCTGTTTGTTCCAAATGTGGAAATTCCATGTCAGTCAGCTCGCCCGCGAATTCGGTATAAAGTGTAAAAGGGTTCAATAACGCACCTGCCTTACTCCCGAAAACTTCCAGATTTACATTCTTCTGCAATTTGGTATTCAAAGCAAAAGACGCGGAAAGTGAAATGCTGCTGTTGTTAGGGAATGATAAATGTGCGAAGCAGCCGTCTTCAACTTCAAATGTTTCAGGATTCCAGTCGCCCATCAAACCTTTGCCACCTGCTTTTCCAATCAGATCATACGTGTTTGCCACAATGCGGTCGGGCATTTGATAATCCAGCATACCGAGCGCCAGGTCAAGCACATGCACGCCCAAATCAATCAGCGCGCCGCCGCCCTGGATGGTTTTATTGGTAAAATTGCCCCAGCCCGGAATACCTCTCCGTCGAAGGAAATTGGCTTTGATATGATAAACTTTGCCCAGCTCTCCATTTTCCAGGCATTTTTTCAGCAAGCTGTATTCTTCGGTTTGTCTCAGCTGAAAATTATAAGCCAGTACTTTTTCCTTGTTTTTTGCCAGCTCAGCCATGTCTGCCGCCTCCGCAGCATTCATAGCGGGCGGTTTTTCACAAAAAACATGACAATCATGTTGCAGTGCCTGAATGGTAAAGGGATAATGCAGATTGTTTGCTGTGCAGTTGACAATAATATCCGGCTTGCTTTCGCTTTCGTACATTTCAAGTGGATTGTCATAAGCAAAAGGAACACCGTGTTTGTCGGCCAATGTTCTGGCTTTCTGCTTATCGCGGCTGCATATCGCGATTACTTCAACCTGGTCGGGGAGGGCTTTGAGTGCCGGAATGTGGTTGTCATCGGCAATGTGGCCGCCGCCAATGATGGCGGCTTTTAGGATTGGCATTTTAGATAGCGGATAATGTTGGTTACTTGCTAAAATAAGGAACATTATCCAAATGGCATGCTCAATTTTAATCTGGTTTGACAGCAGGTCTACCTTGTCTCAAGGCCATTCCGCTTTTTTTCTGAAATTTATATGAGTAGGCAGGCATGGTTACGCCATAGTTGACATATCGGTAGTTCGCCGAATAGGTTGCTTGCTTGGTGCTATCCGATTTTGTAGCAGATGACTGATCTCGATTACTACCTGAAAAGTCAATGAATTTATTAAAGTACATACCTAGATCCGTCATTGTCGGCAGCAACGATGGTTTTTCAACTTCCAGAAACAATCCTTGTCTCGTTTTCAATTTTCCCTTCTCCAAATCAAATTTTATTTCGATCATCTGGCTCATTGCCAGAGGTTTGCCATTTTGAACACCAGGCTCCCACTTCGGCATGTTCTTTACCAGTCTGATGGATTCGTAGTCAATGCCAAAACCGACTCCTTTCATGATTACCACATCGCCAATTTCACCTTTTTCACTTACTGTAAATTTCAGAATCGTAATACCCCCCACATTGGCCGTCGCCGCCAGCTCCGGATATTTCAGATTTTGATCCAGATAAGCCGCCAGTGCCTCACTTCCGCCAGGAAATTGCGGCTGCTGCTCAACTACTGTGAAAGGATTTTTTACGGATTCAGGCAGTTGTCCGGCCTTATAATTTTCAAATTTTTCGGAAGATTTTTCTTTAATTGTGCTTGATGCAGTCACAATTTCAATACTTTTTGCAAGGCTAACTTTGTAAAAAGTCACGTTTTTCTGTATCTGAACAGCAGAAGTACTATACTGAACGTGACTGACCACCAGCCTTCCATTTACTGGTACTTCTTTCAATTCAAATTCCCCTTTTTTGTTCGTAGCAAACCCTCTGGTAGAGCCTTCCAGGATCACAATTGCATCGGTGATCGGCTCGCGGTTCATATTTGTCACCACCCCTTTGACATTCATCACCTCATCCTGAGATGCCAGCTTTTTTGGTAGTATCACATTATTTAAAACTGGCATCTGAACAGGAATCCTTTCTCGCGCCGCAGTCATGAAAATCATCAAACAAGTGATCGGGAGAACCAGCACATACTTGCCTAAAAGCCAGTTAGATGTGCGATTTTTATAAATCATCTGAATTCTGCTTTTCAGTAGGGATGAGTTGTAAAAATGATTGGTAAGAATCCGCTGCGGGACATTTAAAGCATACGAAACCAGAAAGTTAGCATACCTGTCGCGATCAGGGATTTGCTGGTCCGCGAGGAATTCGTGGATTTCTTGTATTGCGCGTTTGTAAAACCAGATCACCGGATTAAACCAGAGAAAAACCTTTAAAAACTCAACGAAAATAACGTCGAGACTGTGAAGCTGGCGGATATGCACATGCTCATGCCGCAGGATCACGTCAGGGTTGTCTTCATAGTCTGTCTTGCTCACTACCAGCCATTTAAAAAATGAAAAGGAGCCGGTGTTGGCAGTTTTTGTCTGTTTGCCAAGCAGTACCAATGTATGGTCTTCGAGCGGCAGCCGCTCTCCGTTTTTGATTGTTTCAAATATTTTGTAAAAAGATAAAATCAGCCTTCCAAGCATAATTGTTATCCCTATGCCATAGATCAGCGCAAAGAATGTAATCCAGTCAAATGTTTGGTCTTGAATGTGTTGTATAGGTGTTTGGGTTGGCACTGCCGCAAAATCAGCAGGTGCGTCAGACATATTCACCTGGTAGGTTTCGGAAAATTTAATGAGCGGAAGGAGTAAGGAAGCGGCCAGGGAAGCCAGTAAATAGAAACGGTTCCAGGCAAAGAATGTGTGGTTGCGAAAGAGCAGCCAGTAGCAGCCGTAAAAGATCACGAGAAACAAGTTGATCTTCGCCAGATAAAGGAGGGTTTCCATGACTATTTTTTTGTGGTGATGAGCACTACCCCGCTGCGACCTTCCTCTCCGTAAGCCGAAATCGCATTTTGATTTTTCAACACAGTAACTGCTTTAATATCATCCGGATTCAGCTTTTCAAAGCCAGCTTTTCCGCGCTCCTCCTGTTTTTCCCCGTCAATAATCACGAGCGGCTCAGAAGACGAAAGCATATTACCGCGAAGCATTACCTGCGCGTTTGGAGCAAGACCGGGCTTTACCTCCGCCAATTTCGGCGCTTCTTGCTCCGGAGATGGATTGTTATCTGAAATGGTAATGGATCCAGATTTTGCTAAATGTTTGTTGATGTCACGGGTACTGATTTCCAGCACACCGTTTTTGCCGTCCTGACCGTAAAGTTTTACCGCCGATTCATCTCTGAGCACATTAACACTTTTAATGTTGGCCGAAGCGATTTTTGAAGCATCTTCCTCGGGAGTCACTTTTCCGTCGATTACATACAGCGGCTTCGGTTTTTCCGAATTGATCTTAACGCCCGTTTTCATCGCAGAATCATCGCTGTCGTCAAGCTGAAAGTTGATCGGAAGATTGTATCTCACATTCACAGGATGCCCATTTTGCTTGCCAGGTGTCCATTTCGGGAATTTGCTCAATACCCTGATCGCCTCTTCGTCGCAGTCGAACCCGATGCCTTTCAAAACCTTAATATCGCCTGTCTCACCGGTTTCAGTTACGATAAACGAAAGAAACACGCGGCCGGAAACATTCGCTCTCGCGGCTTTTGCGGGGTACTTAATGTTCTTTGCCAAAAACTCGAACATCGCGCTTTGACCACCCGGAAACTCGGGCTGTTCCTCTACCACAGTGAAAATCGGCTTGTTGGCCAACGCCTCTTTGCTGAGCGGTTTGGTATCCACAATGTCTTTCGTATCCGAATTTTCACAACCTGCCACCAGTATTGCAGCGGTTCCAATTAGCATTGCTGCAACCACGTATGTGCTGAGCATCCATTTCGAAGTTCTGTTTTTATAGATCATCTTGATTCGGCTTTTAATTTGAGATGGTTTGAAAAAATGATTGGTCAGTGACGCCACGGGCGCATTCAAGGCATAAGCCACCAGGAAGCGGGCGTAACTTTCGCGATTAGGCGCCTGCTCGTCGGCCAGAAATTCGTGGATTTCCTGGAAAGCGTTTTTGTAGAGTCGAAGGACCGGGTTGAACCAGAAAACCACTTTCATGATTTCCGTGAAAAGAATGTCGAGGCTGTGCCACTGCTGGGTGTGCACCATTTCGTGCCTCAGGATCGCGTCAAAATGATTTTCGTAGTCATTTCTGTTAATCACAATCCACTTGAGAAAAGAAAATGAACCTATCTGGTTAGAATCTATCAGGACGACTTTACAATCTTCCAGCTCAATCAGCTCGCCTGCCCGGAGAAAATTTTTAAGCTGAATAAAATGCTTGATAAACTGCCCCGCCGTGATTGTAAAACCAATGCCATAAACAATCCAAAGTGCCTGCACCCAAGTCAGCCAGGGTTTATCAACTGCTTCTGCCGGCGCGAGTGTGAATGTACTTGCCGTGATCTCGTAAGTCACCGGCAAAACGGGCGCTGTGGCAGGGTATATCACAAATGGTAATGTGAAGGCAATGCACAGAGAACCAAGCAAATAATAGCGGTTCCACCGAAAGAAGGTGTGGTTACGAAGCATCAGCCAGTAGCAGGCATACAGCATAACCCAGTAGAGATTGACCTTGGCAAAATAGATGATCGTGTCCATGGCTAACAGATTTATTGGTCGCTTTTTTGTTCGTTGATAAGTTTCATAATCTCATCCAGATCTTTGGTTTTGAGATCATTGTCTTTGACGAAAAAGGATACAAGGTTGGGCAGAGAATTATCGAAGTAGTTGACCATCAGCTGCTTCATTTCATGGCGCTTGTATTCCTCCTCGCTGATCAGCGGAAAATATTCGTGCGTTTTTCCATATGCGGTATACCCCACAACTTCCTTCTTTTCGAGAATTCGGATGATGGTAGAAACGGTGTTATAGGCAGGTTTCGGTTCGGGCATTTCGGCCAGAATGTCCTTCACAAATGCCTTCTTGAGTTGCCAGAGAATTCTCATAATTTCTTCCTCTGCGCGGGTAAGCGTGCGAATTTCCATATTCATGTTACTTCTTTTAGTACTATTAAAAACCGGTTAGATCAAAGTTAATACTATTATATTAGTTTCAAAACTATTTTATTAGTTATTGACGAAAAATAAAAAGCAGCGATGTGAGCCGCTGCTTTTAAATGACCATAATAGATTGAAAGTCAGGCAAATTCCGAGCCTTTCTCTCTCAGATATTTACCAACATTACAGTGAATTCCATCCAAAATCTCCACATCCTTATCCCAATCTTTGATCTGCCAATCGGTATCGGACGTCGCAATCATGACTTTCTTTGGTTCAGTTAGAAACCAGATAACCTTCTCCGCTCCAAAGTCCAGAAGCTTCCTGGTTTTCAGGGTAATATAGCTGCTTTCGGAGTATTCGCCAATTTCAATATTGGTGTCCACCTCGATGCAAATTTTCGGGTTAACCGACGTGTATTTTTTATTGATCAATCCTATCGGAAGCAGCGTATTTTCAAAAATCAGAATATCGCCGGCCAGATTATTCTTCTTGTCGAGATGCAGCCCCGCTTCATTCGTCAAAATGGTGTACTGCTCTTCATCCAACTGTCTCGCAATTGTGATAATAAGATAGGTGATGATAAATGCCTGTAATGAGCTGGTTCCCAAAATATCCTCAACAGTTTTAGTTCCGGTTAAAACGTCACGGTAACCCTTGCGATAATAAGGCTTACCGTCAATTATTTCATGAATCAGAACGTCGGGTATTTTTTTGAGAGAGGCTTTTGAGAAAGCATTTCCCGGATTTGGTGAAGCGATCATAGGATGCGTCATTTTGCTTATTACCAAAAATAAGCATTTTCGGCTGTGCGCGCTGATTAATTTTCCACCGGTCGGAATGAGTGAATGAAAGGTATTTAAAACAAAAAAGCAGCAAGGATATCCCTGCTGCTCTAACCTTATAACTTAATGTTGTTATTCTACAACACTCAATTTAACTGTATTAGTCTTGCGCTGTCTCGAAACCGGCATGCTCAAAGTGTTGATAAACACATCGCCTTTTGTCAACTCGCCTTTTTCAACCAGGAACAGTTTAATGTCTTCGATCAAATCATCCGTAGAAACGCCCTGATCGCGGTCGTAATAGAAAACCTTTGTTCCCCAGTACAATGCTAATTGATTCATTAACACTTTGTTAGACGTAAAAATCAGCAAGTTAGCTTTCGGGCGGTGGTGTGAAAGACGGAAAGAAGTATAGCCTGATCTCGTGATCCCGATAATCGCCGCCGCGTGGGTATCGCGCGCCAGACGGCATGCGCTCATCACCACATTGTCATTGAATTTGTATTGACCTGGATTTTCATTTACAAATGCATGGTGCTTAAAGTAAATGCTGTTTGTAGATGATTCCACTTTCTCAATCGTGCGGGTCATACTTTCAACTGCCAGGATCGGATACCTTCCCGAAGCAGTCTCAGCGCTCAGCATTACAGCATCTGCACCATCCAAAACCGAATTCGCAACATCATTTAACTCGGCACGGGTAGCACGCGGACTTTCGATCATGCTTTCCAGCATTTGCGTCGCCACAATCACAGGCTTACCTGCCTTGTTACATTTATCTACGATCATTTTCTGGATCATCGGCACCTCTTCGGCAGGAAGTTCCACGCCCAAATCGCCGCGGGCAACCATGATGGCATCCGTCGCTTCAATGATCTCGTCGATATTCGCGATCGCCTCAGGTTTTTCGATCTTAGCGATCAGGCGAGCAGTGTTACCTTTTGTAGCAATATATTCCTTCACTTTCAGCACCTCCGCAGCGGTACGGACAAATGATAGTGCAACCCACTCCACATTATGTTCAAGACCAAAATCCAGATCTTCATAATCCTTCGCAGTTACCGAGGGCATAGAAACCTTCGTATTGGGCAGGTTAACGCCTTTTTTGGATTTCAGATAACCTCCGTAAATCACTTCGGTCACCACATCCGTACCATCAAGTCCGGTTACCAGTACTTCCAGTTTACCATCATCCATCAAAATCCGGTCGCCGATTTTTACATCGTTGTACATACCGTCATAAGGCGTGCTTACTTTTTCTGATGTGCCAAGTACCTCTGTGTTAGATAAAATCAATTTATTGCCAGACTCGATCAGGACGCCGTCTTTATTTTCAACCAGACCAATCCTGATTTTTGGACCCTGTAAATCCTGCAAAATCGCCAGGTTCAGTCCATATTCTTCGTTGATTTCACGAATCGTGTTAAGTCTCTGAAGGTGATCCGCGTGCGTACCGTGTGAAAAGTTAAGTCTGAAAACGTTGACTCCGGCCTTAGCTAATGCGTATAATGTTTCTTTTGTCTCTGAGGCGGGGCCTACGGTTGCAACAATTCTGGTTTTTTTGGAAGACATAGATGAATATGCGGTAAAAAATGATTTTTATAAACAATCCACATCGATGACAACCTGGATGCTCTTTAAAGTCTTATCGGTTAAAGTGTCAATGACCTTTTCCTGAATAAATGACTTTGCCGCCTTAAAATTAATCTTTTCTCGTTCAAGTTTGATGAGAATATCGAACAAAAACTGATTTCTTACTCTTTCAACAAGCGGTGGCTGAGGACCCAAAACCCGGCTCGCCCCGAGGTTTGCAGTCAACTTTTCTGCCAATATTTTAGCAGCTCTCTGCGAGGTTTGCTCGTCTATGTGTTTGACAGTCAGCTTAATTAGTCTTGTAAAAGGCGGATAGCTAAACTTTTCACGCTCCGCAATCTCCGACTCATACATTCCTTCATAATCGTTGGTGACGATCCTTTCGAGCAATTTCTGTGATGGATTGGCGGTTTGAATCAAAACTTTTCCGCGCTTGTCCGCCCGTCGGCCAGCCCGTCCACTCACCTGCGTCAGCATTTGAAATGCACGTTCCGACGCCCGGAACTCCGGAAAATGGATAATCCGGTCCGCGTCAAAAATCCCTACCATGCTAACATTATCAAAATCAAGACCTTTACTCACCATTTGCGTCCCCACCAGAATGTCGATCCCGCCTTCTTCAAATTCCTGGATAATTTGTTGATAGGCATTCTTAGCCCGCGTAGTATCCAGGTCCATACGCTGCACCCGCGCTTCCGGAAACATTAAATGCAGCTCATCCTCGATTTTTTCAGTACCATAACCCATCGTTTTTACTTTGGTAGACCCGCAGTTTGGGCACGTGCGCGGTACTTCTTCCTTATGTCCGCAATAATGACATCGTAACTCCTTCACCTTCATATGGTAAGTCAGGCTCACGTCGCAGTTGGGACATTCTGAAATCCAGGAACATTCCTCGCACTGCAAATAAGGCGAGTACCCACGGCGATTCTGAAAAAGGATCGTTTGTTCTTTGTGGGTAAGGTTATGTTCCAAATGCTGGATCAAAACAGATGAAAATTCATTTTTCATCTGGCGCTGTTTCTTCTCTTTTTTTGTATCAATCAGTTGAAAATCAGGTAAAACAGCATTGCCATACCGTTCTTTCATTTCAACCAAACCATATCTTCCACTTTTTGCGTGAAAATAGCTTTCCAAGGAAGGCGTCGCCGATCCGAGCAGCGTTTTTCCTTTGTGCATGTAGGACATAATCACTGCCACATCACGCGCATTGTATCGGGGCGCCGGATCGTGCTGCTTGTAGGAAGTCTCATGCTCTTCGTCGACGATAATAAGCCCCAGATTATCAAAAGGCAAAAAAATCGCCGACCGCACACCTACCACAAATTGGAATTTTCCATCCAGAATACCTTTCCAAACTTCTACCCGCTCATTATCAGAGAATTTCGAATGATAGATTCCCATCGTATCGCCAAAAACTTTCCTTAATCTGACGACAATCTGGGTAGTCAGCGCAATCTCGGGCAGCAGAAAAAGTACCTGCGAGCCACCTTCCAGCACTTTTTTAATTAGATCGATATAAACCTCAGTCTTGCCGCTTCCTGTAATACCGTGCAGCAAAACCACCTCTTTCTCCGCAAGCAGCTCCTCAATCTGTTGCGATGCTTCTTTTTGAGAATCGGACAAGGAAATGTTGGCCATGTTTCCAGAAGGAAGATCATCAAATCGCGACACGAAAATCTCAAACTGCTCGAAAATACCCTTTTTAATTAATGTATTTAAAGAGGCGTCCGAAATCGAATCATCCTGCGAAAAGAATGATTTATCCAGCCCTTTTTGATTCAGCTCAGCATGATTATAAACCGGAATATAGCTCAGGTATTTGAGCAAAATCTCCTGCTGTTTCTGATTTTTTTCGAGCGAAGTTGCCAGGGCAGAAAGCGCCGCATTGGACGTGTAAGCCGCTGCAAGTCTGACCTTTTTCAAAACTTTTGGCTTGTAACGCTCCTTCACTTCCTCATACAAAATAACGGCACGTTTGCCAACCAGCGACTTTATGATCGCGGTAATGTTGGATTTTTGCAGCAACCGCTCTACCTCCTCATAAGAAAGCGTCTGCTGCTTCCTGATTTCATCGACCACAATCCTTTCCTGATCGGTCAGGAGGTCTTCATACTCAAATTCCGGGTTTACCTGGATACGTGATTGGCTGGTAATTTTAAGCCCTGCAGGCAGCGCCACATTCAAAACCTCTCCAATGTTGCAGAGATAATATTCTGACACCCAATTAAAGAGTTCAAGCTGGTACTGGGTTACGATCGGCTGCTCGTCAAGCAGTTCGAGGATATATTTTGCCTGATATTTGACGGGCGGAGTGGAATGTATCCGGGCAATCACCGCCGTAATAACCCTTTTCTGCCCAAACTGAACAATCACCCGCGCACCGACTTTTACCAGCCCGCTCATCTCCCGCGGCACCCGATACGTAAACAACGAAGGCACCGGAACCGGCAAAATCAAGTCAGCAAATAAAGTAGTTTCTTCCTCGAAAATGGAGGTCATTTATTTTAGAAGTCAGTCTGAACAATGAAGCAAGTTATGATTTTTGACCTTCATACACTTGCCTGAGCTTTCGATGCAAAAGGAAATCAGTAGAATCCTTTCTTTTTAGGATGCTGTCGCGTGTCAAAAACCGCTAGCAACGCAATTTTTTCTTTATAGACTTTGTAGATAAGAAAATTGTGTTTTGTAATAACCGCCTCCCGGACCGGATTGCTTCTTGAAACTTGCCTGAACATATCCGGGTGGTCTGCAATGAGTTGAAGCACCTTTTCAGTTCTCTGAACAAAATCTCTCACAACTTGCTCTGTCCAATTAACTTCTAGATAAGCAATTACCTGATGGAAATTTTCGAGTGCGCGTGGTGACCAGATAATCTTTAAAGCCATTTTTTATAAGTTTCTCTGGCTTTCAAATGTGATATTTCTTTCCCTGCTTCGATTTGGCTCAAAGATTCTTCAATGTCCTTAATTACTTTTTCAGGCAAATCTGCCCACTCATTCGTATTATCAAAAGAATCCAAAACAGATTTTACGGCATTTATAATGCTTTCATTTTCCGTATCGAGGAGCCTTTTTGCAAGCTCTATTTTTTCAGATTGAATATCCATAGTAATCAAATTTACTACTTTGAATGCTAACATGTCAACTAATTAAGTTCGATCGCATCTATACTCAGCGTTGCCGCCCTCTCCCAGCCAACCATCGCATTAAACAACCTAATCTCCTGATACTTCCCAATATCCCCCTCCGAAATTTCGGCCTCTTCAATCACCCCGGCATCCAGTAAAAAAGCCCTCTGCGTGCCGGGAAGCAGGTAAGTTTTTGGCGTAAACCATTTTGAGCCGTCAGAAAACGCAACATTGCAGTAAAACGAATCTGTTACCATACCATTTTTAATGATCAGGATATCGTCGGCGTCGCCTCGCTGAGCGAATAATGTATTCAGCTCGTCGCGGTTGTTATATTTGTAGTTGTAGTCGATGGTGTCGTCGTGGACGATCTGGATTTTACGGATTGTCCGGAAGTTGTATGGCTCCCACTTAATGTTGTCGATCTCTTTTCCGTACGCGACGCGGCATTTATGTATTTCATTGTCAACACAATCCGGGAGGATCAGCATTTCTGATAAGTCCCAACGATCGGTATATCCCCAAAGCTCTTGGCGGGTTTTGTTCAGCCGGGCTTCGTGGTAAGACAGGTTTTTGAGCTGCCGGTTTTCGACACAGATCGTTTCAATACACAATGTGTGGGACATGGCTGAAAGGAAGGTAAACTTTATCGATAATCTCCTGATACTCACTTTTTGCGTCGCTCAGCGCCGTAATGCCGCCACCGCTTTTAAATACCAGGCTGCCATTTTTGTTTTCTATAAAACGGATCATCACGGCGCTTTCAAAGTTTTCACCATCAAAATAACCCATCACGCCGGTGTAAAAACCTCTCTCATAACCTTCTGCTTCCTCGATGATTTTCAATGTACTCGGCTTGGGTGCCCCTGTGACAGATCCGGCAGGCAATAATTTCAACAACAGATCGCCGAACTTTCCGTCAAAATCATCCGGCAAAATTCCAGCTACTTCCGAGCTCACCTGCAAAAGCGCCTTATCATGGGTTTCGATCTGGTCGATATACCGGTACTTTTCTACCCAAACTTTTTCCGCAACCATACTCAGATCATTACGAATCAAATCCACAATCGTGGCGTGTTCGGCGGCTTCCTTGTGGTCCGACAAGATGGTTTTTTCAGCATTCGGCAGGGAAGCGTCGATGGTACCCTTCATCGGGAAACTGGAAATTTGGTTTCCTTTAACCCTGACAAAGATTTCCGGCGAAAAGCAGACAAATTCATCCCGATACCAAACCCGAAAACGCGCATCGCTATTGCGATAAATTTCCTGCAAACTCAAATTTGTATTAATCGGAGTTTCAATTGAAAGGTTGGTCAGAAAAGAATTACCGGCTTTCAGATTTTTCAGGACATGCTCAAATTTGTCCCGATATACTTCAAATGAAACAGGGTTTTTATAAAAATAAAAATCAGAAACCGGCTCTTCTTTTGACGAAATGTCCTGATTACTAAATCCTTGAAAGTGAAACTGCAATTCCTGGGAATCAACTTCCGCCAGTTTCCAGGCCACCGGATTTTGAATCCGATAATCCACAAGAAACACAAAAGGGGTTTTTGATTTTCCCCATGCATTTAATTTTTCAGCAAAATCTTGGACAGTATCTATCAAATCTTCGGGCGGTCGGATTGAACATTTTCAACAGCTAGCTAATTTACAAAGTTCAGAAACCAATATCTAAATTAGGGGGTTAAAAGAGAATAGAATTGCGCTTTCTGCGCTCGGCAGAGGGTTTTAGCCTTAAAAAAAGCATGCATATTTACGACGTTATCGTGATTGGAGGAGGCCCTTGCGGACTGGCTATGGGCGTAGAGCTGGCCAAAAGCGGCCTCGATTATCTGATCCTGGAAAAAGGAAACCTGACAGAATCGATTCGCCGGTATCCGAGACGGATGAAATTCTTTTCAACCGCCGAAAACATTGAAATCGGCGGCATTCCTTTCGCGATTTCAGATGTAAAAGCCAACCGTAACGAGGCACTGCAGTACTACCGGAAAGTAGCCGGATATTATCATTTGAATTTCAAATTGTTCATAGATGTTGACCGCGCCGAGAAGCAGCCGGACGGTACTTTTCTGACGTACGCCAATGATGGTCAGGTATTTCAGTCCAAAAATGTGGTGCTGGCGACCGGCTATTTTGATGTGCCAAGATTGCTGAATGTGCCGGGTGAGGACCTGCCGCACGTTTCACATTACTATGATGAACCTTTCAAATATTCCTACACCAATGTGGTTTTGGTGGGCGGCTCCAACTCTTCGGTAGAGGCGGCGCTGGAATTGTATCGTCACGATGCACACGTTACCATCGTGCACAAAGAGGCTGATTTCCGTACCAAAGTGAAATACTGGCTCGTACCCGATGTGAAAAACCGGGTAAAAGAAGGAAAGATCCACACGCGATTTAACTCGGTTACCGAAGCCATCGAGCCGGGAAGAATGTTGATCAGAAACCTGGAAACGGGTGAAACTGAATGGTTACCAGCAGATTTTGTCTTTTTACTCGTCGGTTACTTGCCCGACGAACATTTGCTGACGCGCTGCGGCGTGGTGCTGAATCCGGTGACCAAAGTGCCAACATTCAATTCTGAAACTTTTGAAACCAATGTGCCCGGACTGTACTTGTGCGGTACGGTGATGGCGGGTGTTTTTACCGAAAAGGTATTTATCGAAAATGGCCGGGAGCATGCTGCGGCCATCGCGGATCATTTATCAGGGCGGGAAGTCCGGAAGGTGAATGAGCTGATCGACAGGATTTAACGTGCTATTCTTCAATTAGTTGAAGTCGCCGCCTTTTCTTTTTCATCGATACTTTTTCAATTTTTCCAACTAAACCTTTCGCACCAACTGCGTAGCCAACATTAGCTGCAAAGCTTACGGCGTGAAAACCTTCTATACCGAGCTGCCGCCACGATTTTCCTTTATCAATACTATAACTGCTGCCCGACGGCCCGGTCGCAATCAGCGCATAATCGTCTGCGCGTAACTCCGTTTCGCCAGTCCAGATCGCATCGGTTTTGTGATAAAGCGCCACGCATTCCTTCAATCCGGTCGGTTTTGTCATGGCGGTCAGCTTCCAGGTAATGCCACCGTCGGTTGTCATTAACACATTTTGGGTTGAGTCGGTTGTACGTTTATAATCGCCACCCACAGCCATTCCATGTTTTTTTGTCCAAAACCTTAATCCAAAAATGCCGCTGGTTGGGCCTGCCGCCAGAGGCGTAGCCGATACCTCCCAGGAACGCCCATAATCCTCCGATCTGAAAACCCGCGCGAATTTGCTGCCGCCGGTTCCAATATAAACATTGCCTTTGCCGGTGGCCAGGATCGAGGTGCCGCTTGCAGCAAAAGAAGCTTCTCCGGGTTCGGCCACTGGACGTTTTTCCAGCGGTAATTCCTGCCAGCTTTTTCCACCATCCTCAGTAGTCAATATATACAGATGTCCGTCGATAGGGTCACCCAGGCAGATACCCTTATTTTTATCCCAAAAGTCGATTCCATCCAGAAAAACCCCATTTTGTGTAGTTTGGTACACAAGGTTCCAGCTTTTTCCGCCGTCTTCGGTCCGGTAAATTTTAGCTTTATCCGTCTCTGCAGTACCCGCGCTCATCGCCACGGCAACCTCTCTATTAAAGGCATGAATATCCCGAAAATCCAGAGAATCGGCTCCCGGCACTTTGAATGTTGACCAGCGCTTTCCGCCGTTTGTTGTTTTCAGAATTGTACCTCCTGAGCCGCCAATCCAGCAAGTACTTGGGGTGAGGGTGTGTACCGCCCGCATATTCACGGCTGGCGTAATGTTATAAAGTTTCCACTGGGCTTTGCCAGGTAATGAAGTAGTAAGTGTAATAATTAGTAAGAGATAGTGAAAAGGCCCTGCAAACTTGCATTTGGGCAGTAAAAGGTAATTTGGCACAGTATTTTTATCTGGTAAAGTTCTAAGTCATTAATAATCACAAAATAGGAAATTCATATGAACAAGAATGAAAAATTTTTGATCGGCGCGATAGGTGCTTTGTTATCTGGTATTGCTATCGGGCTTTTGGTTGCTCCTAAAAACGGAAAAGACACGCGCAAATTGATCAAGCACAAGGCAACTGACCTGAGCGGATCTGCGAAAGATACCTACGAAAAAAGCCTCGAAGAATTATCTGCACTGGCTGATAAACTGAAAGAAGGTTTTTTGAAAAACGTAAATACGGTGAAAGACAAGGCGACAAATGTTGCTGATAATGTGAACGACAGAGTTCGCAATGTTGTCAACAACAACGCATAAGAATTAGATTAAGAATACAAAAAGGGCCGGTTCTAAACGAATCGGCCCTTTTTTGCGTGTTGTGAATGTATTTATTACTTAGGTACGCCGGCAATAAGTTCCCTGACAAGATTGTCAATGTCTTCCTTGAAGTTTTTGCTCTTCTCCGGAATAATCCCGCTGCCGCCTCCCTGCCATACCATTTTATTACTCGCCGCGTCCACAAGATCGATCATCAATGTGCCCTCGCGGTATTTCCCAACCACCACTTCTTCACTTTTCCAGGAATACCGCCGCTGGCCCATATACCTCGGCAAACCTTCACTCCGAAAATCCGTTTGCCTGGTCTGAACCTGCTCTTTTACATTCAATGCAATGTTGATTTTTAAATTGGCATCCCGCGCCTCATCGAGACCTCTCGATTGCAAATTCTCAGATATGGCCGTTTTAATGATGTCAACATTCCGCTGAAAATTTGCGGGAATTGTATCGCCGGAGGCATCGATGTCGTAAAACCCGAAAGTGGCGTAGTTAGAAAGCCTGAAATCAGCCTCTTTTTTCGGTTTCAGCACTTTGTAAGAAGAACCGCAGTCCATTAAAAGCACCGCGGAAAACAAGAGAAGTAGTTGCAGACTTTTTTTCATAACGATCAATTTTTAACCGATCACACTCCCCAATTCCTTTGCCGCAGCCATACTAATGTGCTTGAAATGCATAAATTCCGCCATAATAGCGAGTTGTTCCTCTTCCGAAGAGGCCTGGACGGCATGCTGCAGACATACCTTCATTCTTTCCTCAACAAATGCTTTTTTCAGCCTCAGAATGTTGTTAAAGGCTGTTTTGTCTAAAACGTCCGTCTCAAAAGGCACATATATCTCGAATTTCTCCGCCCAAAGTTCACTCAATGCATGTTTGGCAGTAAGCCACTCGATGGCAATACTACGGATCTCAGCCTCATGATGTTGCACGAAATAATCGGTCGGCAAGACGTGGTTCCGGCTGTAATTTTCACGGAAAAGTGTCAGCAAATGATGGAAAACCGGATCTTTGAAATCAATTCCCTCAATCTGGCTCAGCACATACTGGCAAACCGTAATTGTCGGTTCCAGTTCTTTTGTACCATGCACCACCAGCAATTTCACGAATGCTTCTTCCTGGTAATGCAGTTTGGTCCGCTGCGGCGCCTCGGGGACATCTTCTTCCGGGAAAAACAAATCGGCAGGGATTTCCGAATCGTCCCGAAATTCCATTCCTGACAGAAAATCGAGGTCATTTGGACCGCCCGGCGCCGCATTATCAGGTCGACTTTTTCTTTCCTGTGGTTTCTGAGCATGCAGTTTCCGGAGCAATTTGTTGCCTTCCGTGATCAGCATTTGCTCGTCGACCTTCATCATTTCCGACGTCCGCTGAAAAAATACCTGCCGCTTGATCACGTCCGGTATTTTCACAATGCTCTGCACAATTTCGCCGATCAGCGCCGCCTTTTTGAAAGGATCATTGCCCGCATCTTGCAGCAGGATTTCAGTTTTGAAAGAAATAAAATCTTTGGAAGCTTTCTTTAAATATGCCTTGAATGCCTCCGCACCCACTTTTCTGACAAAGCTATCGGGGTCATCACCATCTGGAAAAAGGACAATGTTTACATTCAAACCTTCCTCCAAAACCAGGTCCAGCCCGCGCAACGCAGCTTTAATCCCGGCAATGTCCCCATCATATAAAATAGTCACATTGGGTGTGAACCGACCGATCAGACGAATCTGCTCAACAGTCAGCGAAGTGCCGGATGACGCTACAACATTCTCAATTCCAGCCTGATGCAGGGAAATTACATCCGTGTAGCCTTCTACCAGATAACAATGTTCCAGCTGGCGGATCGCGTTTTTGGCCTGATAAATTCCGTAGAGGACTTCACTTTTGTGATAAACATCCGTCTCGGGCGAGTTCAGATATTTAGGCTGATTGGCCTTTTGACCGGCATTCGATTTAAGGATCCGCGCGCCAAATGCAATCACTTTCCCCGAAACATGGTGGATCGGAAATATCACGCGCCCCCTGAAACGGTCGTAGCCAGGAGAATTCCTGTCGCCCGGACGGCTTTCCTCCCGACGGATCAGTAACCCGGCTTTTTCTAAAATTTCAGCAGAATAACCTTTTTCAAGCGCTTCTTTGGAGAATGCATCCCAGGTATCGAGGCTATATCCGAGTTCAAATTTCTTGCGGATATCCCCTGAAAAACCTCTTTCCCGAAAATAGCTCAGCCCGATTGCCTGACCTTCCTCGCTGTCATTCAGCTGTTTCTGATAAAAATTCTTGGCGTAGTTGAGGATAATGTAGAGGCTTTCACGCTCATTTTGCCGGAGCGTTTCATCGTCCGTCAGCTCCTCCTCCTGGATCTCAATGTTGTATTTATTAGCAAGATAGCGCAATGCCTCGCCGTACCCGATGCCGTCAATATCCATCACAAATTTGATAGAATCGCCGGCCGCGCCACAGCCAAAACATTTATAAATCTGCCGCGACGGATTTACATTGAATGATGGGGTTTTCTCATTGTGAAAAGGGCAGCAGGCAGAATAGTTTGCGCCCTTTTTTTTGAGAGATACAAAATCCCCAACCACTTCCACGATATCTGCAGCGTGCTTGATACGGTCAACGGTTTCGGGATTAATGCGCATAAATCAGTTATTTAACGCGGTCGCGCAGTTTCACGGGGCCTTCTTTCGCATTTTTGTCAAGACGCATGTTCAGCAGCTCGACCACAAAAGAGAACGCCATCGCGAAGTAAGCATAACCTTTCGGAATCTCGTAGTGAAATGCTTCGGCGACCAGCAGGGTACCGATCATCAACAAAAAAGAGAGCGCTAAAATTTTAATCGACGGGTGACTATTTACAAAATCGCCGATTTTAGCGGCAAAAGCGATCATAATAAATGTAGAAGCTACCACCGCAGCAATCATAATCGGGATTTCTTTCACCAGCCCGACGGCGGTAAGCACAGAGTCAAAAGAAAAGATAATGTTGAGCAAAGCGATCTGGATCAGGGCGCTTCCGAAAGTCAATGAGCCTTTGCTGGCCGCGCCGGGAGTGGGTGCCTCCTCGGTCTCGCCTTCGAGCTTGTGGTGTATTTCTTTGGTGGTACTATAAAGCAGGAAAAGTCCGCCGCAGAGCAGGATCAGGTCGCGGCCGCTGAAACCATGGCCGAAAATCGTAAGCAAATCC
Source organism: Dyadobacter luticola (assembly GCF_005860805.1). Lineage (GTDB taxonomy): Bacteria > Bacteroidota > Bacteroidia > Cytophagales > Spirosomataceae > Dyadobacter > Dyadobacter luticola. Next base: position 452,338 of record NZ_VCEJ01000008.1, read on the forward strand.
TCTTTTAGACCGATCACCCATGAAATCGCAAAAAGTAAGGCTACGCGCAGTACCAGGGCAATAAGCAAACCATTATTTTGTGCCTTTTTCCGCTGATCAGCCGGAAGTTTGCCAGCTACAATCGTGATAAAAATGATATTATCTATCCCAAGAACAACTTCGAGCAAGGTCAGCGTAAGCATACTTATCAGAGCATCAACCGTAAAAAACGCTTCCATGAAAAAAAATTAGGTGAGTATTGTTTGTACGAAATTAATCAGGTGTGGTAGTTTGAACAATATTTAAATAATATTTCCGTAAATTTGATGCCCTAGCTAAGATCAATGAAGAAGTTTTGGAGAATTGTCCATTATTTTCTTATTAGAATTTAGAAAATCCCAAATGAAAGTTTTTTTCTAATTACTTTAGTTTGTTATTTTGCGGTATTGAAACTGAGTTAAGAAACTATCCGACGAGATATATAGATATTAAAAATATAGTGTGTGTATAGTGTGAAACAGGGCATGGAAATTTTTCTATGCCTTTGTTTTTTTCTAACCAACTACATTCTTCTCTCGTCCGATAGCATTGACGTATACAGATCCACTAAATTTTCCATCACATCTTTCCCCGCTTTCTCTGGATTTCCGCTTTTCAGCAATTTCTTTGCCCGATTGATAGACATCTCAAAATCAATTTCTTGGATGTCCTTAAACACTTCGCAGAATGTTGGTCGCGGTACCGCCTCCGATGCGAGTACCGGCACATTCAGCTCCCAGGCTTCGTGGATGGATAGTGATACACCGTCGGTAGTGGTATTACGGATGAAGGCATCTGAGAATGTAAGAATGTGCCTGAAATCATACGGCTCGGTGATGAAAATGACATTTTCGGGAATGCTGCCTGACTTTTCAATGATGAATTTCTGATAATTACGAGACGGATCTGAAATGATCAGGCCAATGTCGGCTTCGTTTTTTATGCGATTGATCAGATCGGAGATGCCGTATGTTTCTTTTCCATTTTTTTCAAAAGTGAGGTTCCAGGCATTGGAGCAGAGCACGAGATTATATTTTTTTCTAAATTCTTTTAAAATTTTAGCCAGAAGCATATCCGGCTTTTTCAAAGGTGGGGACGGCAGGTGAGTTGAAATATTGACAGCGCGCCGGTTCCAGCAAAGCGCCTTTTTCAAACTAGCCTCATTTTGCACAACCGGAATGTACGCAAGCCAGGCTGAGAGGTTTACCAATAAATTTCCCAACCAATCGTATCGCCCCCAATTTCCGTGGTAGGTGATGATCAGACGTTTCCGGGACATTTTACAAAAAATCGCAAATAAACATTGCAGTCCGGGACGCGATATGTGCAGGTGAATGTTTTTGTGTTTTAAAATATTTGCAAGATTAATCTGCGCGTTAACTTTTCCTAAATCACAGAAAGTGAAATCGTGGAAACCGGATTTCGGGAGATTTTCGACTAGCCTTTTCACATGATTCGTGATTCCCCCGATGGGTGGAGGTGTCTTTCCTAAAATCAGAATCTTAGCCATTTTGGTCGGGAATATTGGCGGCGCTTCTTGAATAAAAGAAAAGACAAAGCAGCAGGATGGGAGCGATGCAATTAATGGTGATGCTTTTGCCAGGAATAATCACGAAAACGCTCCCGACGGTGTGGTTGAAAATGAGATAAAAGAGTAGTGAAATAGTTAGTAGCCAGTATCTTTTGTCCAATCGCGTCGCGTGAATTAATGTTAATGCGAGTATCGCGAGAAGAATGTAGAAGTATAATGTTCCGATAAGTCCCTGCTCGGCCAGCAAAGTGAAAAGCAGTGAATGTGCCTCCCGGTAACCCGGCCCGAGCATCTCAAAACTTCCTGTCCCGTGACCGAAAAGCGGGCTTTTCAGGAATAGATCGTAGGCGATCGCATGTATTTCTGCGCGTCCACTGCTGGCTTGTAGCTTTTGCACGGCAGCCAAAGGCGCCGCCGCGCCGCCAAATCGCAAACCCCAGGAGTAACCAAGTCCTTGATCCTCAAATGCATGGGTGATGTTTTTGAAAAAGAAGGAAATAACTAATAAAGCGCCTGCCAGCCAGACAATTTGCCTGCGTTGAAAAATGATCCCGGTTGTGATAAAAAGATAGGGTGCGACGATAAAAACAGCGCCTCGGGAAAATGAGAAAATAACGATTCCGACGAAAATGCCGAGCAGCGTGATCAGGATGTAAGTAGGCAGCCGGTTTCGCTGAAAAAATAGCAATGCAAACGGCCAGAGCAGAATAAAATAAGCCATCGTAACATTGGTATCGGAGATATTGCGGGTTACCAGCAGGTTGTCGGAACCTTTATACGCAGCCCCGGCGAAAATTAGTCCGAATGTGCCGAAACCGAGAATGAAGTAAAGCAGGCACAAATACATTTCCATTTTTGACTGAAAATCAGTGGCTTCGCTCAATGTGTGGAGATATAAAAAGAAGAGTGGCAATATTGCGAGGTAGAAAAGTAGTCCACCGAAAACAGTGTTTGCGAGGTTGGGGGAAATCGTCAGAAAGCCGAGTTGTGTAGTGATCCAGGTCAAGAGAAAAAGCTTTTCATTTCTGGACAAATGCACATTGACTTTGAGAAAGAAGTTAAAAAAGTACATCAGCAGCATGATAAATGGTAGCAGCCGCCAACCCGAATTTGCGCCAGCAGTAAAGGCATATTTCTGAAACAGATGCAGGAATTGCGAGAAAACCGGGATGCTGAGGACGTGAAATAACCGATGCCTTGAAGGTCCGAAAAGCGCGAGCGCAACATATAAATAGCAGGTCAAGACGATAATCGTTTGAAATGTGCTTTCGCCGAATATTAGTAAGTCAGGAAAAATTTGGCTGACGATCAATACAATCACCAAGGAAATCAATGCTTTCCGACCCGTTTCAAACATTATCTCAACCATTCCTGCACACAATCTAAAATGGTATCGACTGACTTCGCTTCATTAAAATGAATGAAAGGCAACACCTGCCTTACATAATCGTTTGGCTGGGGATCATTCAATGTCTGATCGAGGTGACGGAAAAGTTCTCGCCTACTATGCGCCATCTTATCAATACCGAGCTTATTTAAAGGAATCTGATGTGAATAATCGTAAAGCCGCCGCACGGAAATCGGGTAGGGGAGTTGCTGGCGGCCGTCATAGGCAATGCTGATGACAGGCTTATTGCAAGCCGCGGCATCGAGGCGGATGGTAGAGGCGACCTGGATGCAGACGTCACAATTTTGAAGGGTCGTTTTCAGTGAATTCAAAAAATCCGGATCGGGGAGCCAGCGGTAAAATTTGTTATCCAGCTCAGAATCAGTAGCGTCACAATACTGAATGTGTACATTATTCAAGTTTTCAAATGCTTGATAATCCTTGGGACGATCTGCTGGATGACATCGGACGATCAGATCAATTCCGGGATGCAGCTGAATGTATGATATAAGATCAGCGGCGATATCGGACTGATAATGAAAATGCTTCCAGGCGCTGGTAGCGAAAAAAATGATTTTGTTGGCGGGAGGTATTGAAAGCCTTTTCCGAAATGCTGCACTACTTTCCGCTGAGCTATTTTGAAAATAAGTATCAAATCTTGCAATACCCGTCACGCACAATTTTTCGTCACCTTTAAAAATCGTGTAAAGCCGCTCAAATTCGCTGGCCATCACGGTATTCCAGGTCAGCACATAATTGTGTTTAGCATTCATAATGCCTTTTGAGGTCAAATTATCCCAGCTGATAATCATTGCAAGAGACCTTATTTTCCTCTTTGCGAGCACATTGACCGTGCTATTTTCCCGAATGTCCAGCGGCGATGTGGAAATGACTCCGTCAAAATGATACGCTGAAAAATCGGCGGCGTTTAAGTGATGCGTAGAAATGTTAATGATCAGTTTTCGCAAAAAGCGAAGTGCAAATACCGTCACTGCGGGCGACAATCTGACCAGCCAGGCTGCGAAGCGAAAAACCGCTTGCATTTCCAACACCTTGATCTGATAGGTTTCAATGTTGAAATGGACAGAGAAAATCAATTTTTCAACTCTTCTGAGAAATCTTAAAGTCTTATTTTCGGGCGGCAGGTGCACATTTAAAAGACCAACTTCCATATCATAGCGCCGGTTAATTTCCGCCATTTCTTTTTCACCGATCATGGTCGAAAGAATGTCGATTTGATATCGATCCGAAAGCTGTTTGAGCAATCCGCTATGAATCATATTGGTGGCTGCAAAGCTATTGGTGATCAGCAGCAGCACTTTCTTTTTTACAGATTCTCCTGACTTCTCTTTCTGCCAACTGCCAGTCATAGGGTGTGTCAATGTTAATATTGGGTTCATTTTCAGTTATAAAGCCTGCGATTTTACCGCCCAGCATTTCGCCCTTTTCAATCAGCGACTTGTGGGTGATGTAGATTTTTCCATCCCGGTAAAATGTAGCCGGTAAGTCCTGGCGGCGGGTGATTATTTTTTGATGCGAAAAAAATTGAAGACAGCAGTCGGCTTGCTGTTCAAGCGCCCAATGCGGATTATACCGATCCGGAATTTTCTGGATGGTGACCAGGCTGTCGGATTTGGTTTTGAGTAAATGTGTGATGCACCTATCAATCAAATCAGAGCCTCGAAATGGCGTAGTCGGCTGTAAGAGAACTACATAATCGAATGTGACGCCAGCTTTTGCGTAATGTTCCAAAGCATGTTTTACTACCTCAGTCGTCGGAGACTGATCGCCGGAAAACTCGGCTGGCCGCAAGAATGGGACTTCAATTCCTGCATATTGTCTTGCAAAATCCACCGTCTTTTCGCAGTCACTTGAAACAATGATCTTATCCAGCAACTTCGAACATTGTGCAGATTCCAGGGTATAGGCAATTAAAGGTTTACCGCCCAAAAGCTTCATATTTTTTCCAGGAATGCCTTTCGAGCCGGCCCGTGCCGGGATAAGTCCGAGAAATTGAGGTTTAGCATTCATCAGAATGTGATTTGCTTGTCAAATGTTAATGTTGCTTCTGCCAGTATTTGCGCTATCTGTCGCCCGGCGTCGCCTTTTCCGTAAAGAAAGTCGGGAGGGTAGGGGCCGTGGTTAAGTTGATGCCGTATCGCCTGTTCGATCAGATCCGTATTGGGCGTTACATCTACTACATTTTGGCCTCTTTCCCTTCCATTTTGTCTGTTTCCAATATTCACCACCGGCACGCCCAGGTAGGCAGCTTCACGGATTCCGGTGCTCGAATTCCCAATCAGGCAAGCTGAATTTTTGATCAGTTCAAGAAAATGCTCCGTCCGCATGCTCCGGAAAAAGTGGATCGGCAAGCCGTCATTTGCTTCCCGAAATGTTCGGATACCCTTAGAAATACCGCAAGTCCCCGGATCAGCATTTGGCCAGAACCAAAGTGTAGGTAAGTTGACCGTTTTAATCGCTTCCAGCGTACACGTAATGTCCGATTGGGCATTGCCCAGCTCCGTAGTAACAGGATGCTGTAAAACGACCAGGTAACGTTGAGCCAGATCGGGCTCCTCGCCCACACCGCCATATAATTTGTAAGGCTCAAAAGTCAAGGAGTTACGCTTAGAGATTCCCATTGCAATGTCAATCGAAGGGCAGCCGGTAAGATGAATCTTGTCCGGAGATTCACCCAATTTCAAAACGCGCTGCCTGGCAGCAGTGGTAGCTACAAAATGTAGATCGGCCAATTTAGTGACTGCATGCCGTACTTTCTCGTCAATGTTTCCAGTCACTTCGCCACCCTGAATGTGCGCGAGCGGAATGTTCATGTAGCTGGCGGCGATCGCGGTTGCCATCGTTTCGTAGCGGTCGGCAATGGTCACGACGATGTCCGGCCGCAGGTTTTCGAAAATTGTTGAAAGTTCAATAATTCCTAAGCCGGTTGTTTTCGCGGCTGCTGTAACCTGGCCGGGTTCGAGCAGGGTGTTGACTTTTGCCGTGATCTCAAAACCGTCATCTTCTATCCAGTTTACAGGAGATCCGAATTTGTCAAAAAGTGCGCTGCCGCATATTATCAGTTGTAAATCACAATCCTGTCGATTTTTAATCGCCAACAAAACTGTTTTTACACGCCCAAAACTGGCTCTTGCAGTGATGACTACGCAAATTTTCCTCATATTATAAATGGGCTTCGGTTAAAAAATCACACTTCTGAATGTCGCGGGTAAGTGCTTGGCATAGAACCGTCCCAAAATATTTGGGAGAAATGCCAAAACCCGCTGGCTTCTTGGCTTCCAGATCTTCAAATGTTAGCTTGTGTCCCTTTTTAAGCGATTTATTAACAGCCAGTGACTTGCCGAAAATGACTTTCAGGTTTTCGAATCCCGAACAATCCGACTTATCAACCGGATTACTTAAAGCCATTTCGATTTGCCGCACGCCTCTAATCATTTCAGTGGCTTGTGCGATTGTCAGTGAAGAAGTGGCATCCGGTCCAGGCATTCTTTTATCGAAAACAATGTGAAATTCGAGCAGCCGGGCGCCCGAACTTGCAGCGGCAAGGCAGGCGAAAATATCCCCTGAATGATCAGAAAAGCCGATAGGTATCTGATATCGGTTATCTAGCTCGACTATCATATTGATACCCCACTGACGCGGCGCGGTGGGATACGCCGAAGTACATTGCAACAGCGAAATCCGGCAGTTTCGATTTTTGAGAAATTCTACTGCATTGTCCAGTTCAGTCAGCGAACTCATTCCCGACGAAAGAATGATGTCTCTACCAGACTCCGCTATTCTTTCCAGCATGAGCGGATTATTAACTTCTCCCGATCCAATCTTGAATGTCGTAACCCCGATCCTTTCCAGCAATTCCACAGCCTCGATCGAAAACGGACTTGCAACAAAGTCCAGCCCGCGCGACTCGCAATGGTCCTTCAATGCAACCCACTGTTTTTCAGTAAACTCCATGCGCCGCCAGTATTCCATGCGGGTTTCATCACAGTATCGAAGAGGAACCCGAAATGGCTCGTGAATGCTGCTTTCCGCTTCGGCAATATGTATCTGGAACTTGACCGCGTCGACCCCACATTCGGCGAGGGCGTCAATGTATGCGTGTGCGAGGGCGATGTTTCCTTCATGCGCCTGCCCCACTTCCCCCATGATATAAATGCTTGTCATTGTGCTGGTTAAAATTTTAGTTTATTTAATAGTTTGTCAAAAAAGCTTCGGTTTTCGATTCCATAGCCGTAGTCATATTGATAGCGTGCATTGGGTTTGACGCCATTGAGAATGATGCGTAGTGCCGGAAACTGGTCATCTTCAAAAATTCGGTTAATGTCATTTAAATGGCTCTTGAATGTGAAATGCTGGCGAACAACATACAGTGACAGATCCGAAAACCGGCTCAGTAGTCGTGCGTCCGTCACAAGCCCAATCGGCGGCGTGTCGAAAATAATGTAGTCGTATCTGCCTCTCAGCGTGGAAACGATTTCCTCCAACTTGGGTAATGCCAGCATTTCAACTGGGTTGGGTGGAGGTAAGCCCGAAGTAATCACGTCGAAGAAAAGTTCGCCGGGAGAGGGCTGGATAACTGCATCCAGGTTAGCCGCGGATGTCAGCAGCTCACGGAATCCAACCTTCCTCAATCTCAGGATGTTGCCGATCGTTGGTTTGCGCAAGTCCAGCTCTGCAAGAATTACTTTTTTTCCTGCCAGCGCCAGCGAGTGACTCAGGTTGATGGCCAGAAATGATTTTCCTTCACCTCCCGAACTCGACGTGATCAAAATGGTCTGGCAATCTTTATTTGCATTCAAAAATTGAATGTTCGTCCGCAGCGCCCGGAACTGTTCGGCCAACATACCGCGCGCATTCAGGTCAAGCCGCTTCCCTAAAGGCATTTTCTCGTAGCTGATCTCAGCGAATATCGGAGCACGGCAATTTTCTTCAATCTCTGTTTTACCGGTTATCCGATCATCCAGAATGTTCTTCAAATGCAAAAGGCCCAGCGGGATACCTATGGAAATCAATCCGGACATCAGCAGCACAAGCTGGTGGCTTGGATTAGTCGGTTTTGGGTTGGCTTTTGGTGGATCAATAATCCGTCCGGCCGCGATAGCTGAGGATTTTGAGATAGCGGTTTCGACCTTCTTTTTTAGCAGAAAAAGATATAAGTCCTGTTTGAGTTGCTGCTGCCGCGTAAAATCCAGCTGGGTTTTTTCCAGGATGGGGATTTTTGCAATTTCAATCTGAATGCTGTCATTGTATCTTCGCAAAGCCGCAATGCTGATTTGCAACTCAAACATTTGATCACCAATTCCTTCCAATAAGCTTTGCCGCAGCATTTCGATCTGACTTTCAAATTCTGCGATGCGCGGATGCGGCTCAGAAATAGTTAAAAGTGCCTTTCGTCGCAGAAGCTGTACTTCATTGAATTTTGCAGCAATCTCAGCGAAGCCCGGCGCCTGCTGAAATAGTGAGGAAGGGACAATAAACCGTTCATCTTTTAGCAGATTGTTTTGAAGCTCCGTCAACACTTTAAATCTGACTAGCTGCCCATTTTCTTCCTGCGCATAACGATCTGCACTTTGCAGAAGTAACCGTCCGGTCTCCGTAAGGTTAACCACCTTGTGATTCTTTCGAAAAAGGGCGATACCTTTTTCAATACCAGCAAGTTCCGCTGTGACTTCCAGAAGATTTTTGTCAAGAAAAGCGATGGTACTGTCTGCAATTCTGTTTTTATCCAGAATGCTCAACCTGAGGTAATTGGCCAGAAGAGTTCGTAGAATCGCCTCACCTTTTGCCGGTAAATTGTCGTGAATAGAAAGATCAACAAGGCTGGCCAGCTTGTTGGTCACAGAAACTGAAAGCGCCTCAGCATATTTTCGAAATGTCTCTTCGCGAGATGAAATAAGGATGGAATAAGTATCGTCTTTTGCTGGCTTGAAACGTGTTTTTGTCAGGATTGCTAAGCCATGAGGCAGCTTAATTGTTTCTCCAAACCGCCCTCTGAAATGCTGATCCTGCATAGATAGCTGGTAACAACATTGATCAGTAAGCGTAAGATTATATGTAGCAGGATCTGAGGAAGTGGGCGCCTTCAAAAATCTGAGATGGAAAGGAGACTTATCATACAACTCCGCAGCTTTCACCCGGCCAGTTGCGAAATACCGTACCTGCAATTGTAGGTCATCCACCACACCCTCCATGAGGCTGCGGCTTTTCAGGATTTCTACCTCATTATCAATGCTGTTTTTAAAGGAAGATACACCCAGCTCTTCCAGCACAGTACCATCACCCAGATCACCGCCACGCGATTCGTCACGAATCAAAAGTGAGCCTGTGACTGTGTAGCGAGGCGTGGCGTAACGCAGATAGAGTAGCGAAATGGTCGTGCAGAGAATAAAGGAGACTACAAACCAGTACCAATGTGCACGGATTTCAGGGAGCAGGTAAAACTGCTGCTGGCTGGAATTTCTACTTTTAAAGTTGGTAAGTGCTGCTAGATCTTTTCCGCTCATTGTTTTCAAAAAGAGGGTGGTATGATTTAGACGCGCACTTGTAAATTAGGTAACGCACTTTTTGCAAATATTTTTTTCAAATAAAAAACCCTGTCCATTTCCGTAGAATGAACAGGGTTTTTGAATGCTATTCGGCAAAGGAATTAGTCGAAATGCACCTTTACTTTTTTCAATGCTGACGCGACAACCTGGTGCATATCATAGTACCGGTACTCGGCCAGCCGTCCTCCAAAAATTACATTTTCTTCCTGTGCAGAGAGCGCTTTATATTGGTTAAAAACCGCCGTGTTTTTGTCATCATTCACAGGATAATAAGGCTCAGCACCCTTCACCCACTCCTCCGGGAATTCGTGCGTGATCACCGTTTTGGGCTGTGTGCCAAACTCAAAATGCTTGTGCTCAATGATACGCGTAAATGGCGTTTCACCATCCGTATAGTTGACTACCGCATTTCCCTGATAGTTTTCCTGGTCAAGAAGCTGATTTTCAAACCGTAAGCCCCGGTACTCCAGCTGCCCGAATTGGAAATTAAAATACTCGTCGATCGGACCAGTAAACACAACGGTTTCAGCAAGAGCGGAAAGGGACGCTCTATCCTGCATAAAATCGATTCCCAGCCTCACTTCAACACCCGCCAGAAGCCCCTCGGTCAGCTTGTTGTAGCCACCGATAGGGATGCCCTGATATTTGTCGTTAAAATAATTATTGTCAAATGTAAACCTTACAGGCAGGCGCTTGATGATAAATGCGGGAAGTTCAGTGGCTTTGCGTCCCCACTGTTTTTCTGTGTAAGCTTTGATCAGCTTTTCGTAAATATCTGTCCCAACCAATGAAATCGCTTGTTCTTCCAGGTTTTTCGGATCGGTGATACCTGCTTCTTCTACTTGCTGCTGAATTTTTGCCTTCGCCTCTTCCGGAGTTTTCACTTTCCACAGCTGGTAGAAAGTGTTCATATTAAATGGCAAATTATACAGCTCACCGTTAAAGTTCGCTACGGGAGAATTGGTGTACCGGTTGAACTCAACAAATGAATTCACATAATCCCAAATGTCCTTATCATTGGTATGGAAGATGTGCGCACCATATTTGTGAACATTGATTCCCTCCACATTTTCGCAGTAAATGTTACCGCCGGTGTGCTGCCTGCGGTCTACTACCAAACATTTCTTCCCTCTTTTTGTTGCCTCGTGTGCAAAAACTGAACCCCACAAACCTGCGCCTACTATCAGATAGTCGTATTGTTTCATTAAGTGTTTGAATTAAAGTGATAGGTATAATGTGTTACATAACTCGAATTTTAGTTTATAGCATGAAGTGGCAAAAAGAAAGGCTCCTGTTGGGGAGCCTTTCTTCGGATATCATTTCCAAAAATTATGGAAGCAGTTTCAGTTCTACACGGCGGTTTTTCTGTAAACCTTCACGTTTTGCGCTATCAGCGATTGGTTTGAATGAACCGAAGTAGTCAACAATCACTTTGCTAGGATCAGTCAAACCCGCTTCGTTGATCAGGTAGTTTTTCACTGCATCCACGCGGCGTTTCGAAAGTGCTACATTGTAGCGGTCAGAAGCACGACGGTCAGTGTGTCCAGCCAATTGCAGGCGGCAACCGTTCAGGTTCATCAACTTAGCTACGTTTTTCAGCATTTCCTGAGCCTCAGGAGTAATGGTGTTTTTATCTGTTTCGAACATTACGTTTGCGAAGATCTCGCTGCAAGCCGCACCATTTTTAAGTGCATTTTTAACGTAAGCGTCAAAGTCAAGTACGCGACCACCACCGTCAACAATGCTACCAGCTGGTGAATTAGGCTCTTTATCGAAGAAGTCAGAAACACCGTCACCATCTGTATCAAGCAACAAACGTGGGTCGATATCTTTTGGACGGTTGGCTTTTGCCACTGAGTCCATCTCTTCAAGCGTAAGAATTTTTGGTGGCTTGATCAGCACTTTTGGATCTGTGTAACGTAGGTGGTAATATCCGCCTTCGTCTGGCTTGTAATCCCATTTGCCATCCACTTTCTGAACTTTCAAAGGATTTTTACCCAGTTTGTAAGTTACCTGGATAGATCCGTAGCCGTAGCCGTCCAGTTCTGAATTTCCTTTGTGAGAAGTTTTTTGATCACCGATGATGAAGCTGTTTGGCGTTCTGTCATAGTCACCACCGTAAGTTGCATCCAGGTAGTCAGAGTTGGTATGGTTGTAACGGAAGTCAAGACCGATATCAATTCTTTTAGTTACTTCGTAGTTAATGTTCAAGCCGGTAGGAATGATCCAGTCATTTTTGCTGCCGGTTTCACGAAGATTCACGCCACCCGTCAGATCGTAAGCAGTTGAGTTGTAGAAAACCTGACCTACACCCACATACGCATCGATTTTCCAGCGTTTCATTTTATTAGGTCCCATTAAAAGCCCTTTCAGGTTAACAGTTCCCGCAACAGATGCATCAAAATAGTTGCCTTCAAAATAACGGTTGTACATCCGGCGTTTCATACCTCTCAGGTTACCAATAGAAAGGTCAAGACGTGATCCGAACCAGTATGAAAGCTGTTTGTTTAAAGTTAAACCGCCCTGGATTGTTCCGGATTCTTTGTGGCTGTCGGAATTTGTTTTGGTAACAGGCCAAAAATCATATTCTCTCAAATCGCCAAAAAACATGGATGGGCCGATGTGTGCTGAAATTGACCAGGTGTTCAATTTGTAAGGGCCATCATAGGTTGCTTTGGGATTGTAATCCGGAGAATTCGGTTGCTCTAGTGGTTGCGCCAATGAAGGCAGCGCCATCATTGCCCCCAAGGCAAACGAACAAATCAACTGGGATACTTTTTTCATACTATTCAAGTTAGCGTTATTAAGATTAACTAGGAATTGATCTATAGTCAATTATGAGTAAAGTTATATATTTAATTCATGGCCAATCGTGCATTAACCAAATGCCTAGTGCGACAAAAATAGGTTAACAATATCATTTAATCAACCGAACATGATCGAAATGGAAAAGTTTCCTGATAATAAATTTAAAATTTATTCGAAGAAACGCCCTTTTCTGAACTTTCAAAGCCGTTGATTTAATTTTTTTTCCACTTCCCGCTTCCAGGAAAGGAAATTTCCCTCTATTATTTTCTCTCTCGCCGTATTCACCAGCCAAAGGTAAAAAGTGAGGTTATGAACACTTGCAATCTGCGCACCCAGCATTTCATTGGATTTTACCAAATGTCTCAGATATGCCTTACTGTAAAAAGTACTAACATACCCGCCCAGGCCAGCATCGATTGGTGAGAAGTCATCCTTCCACTTTTCGTTGCGAATGTTCACGATACCCTCAGTAGTAAAAATCATGCCATTACGCGCATTGCGGGTTGGCATTACACAGTCGAACATATCTACGCCCAGCGCAATGCATTCGAGGATATTGGAAGGCGTACCCACACCCATCAGGTAGCGGGGTTTGTCTTTTGGCAGGATATCGCAAACCACTTCGGTAAGTTCATACATGATTTCCGCGGGTTCTCCCACCGACAGGCCGCCGATCGCATTTCCCTCTCTTTCGCAGGACGCAATAAATTCCGCAGATTGAACCCTAAGATCTTTATAAACACTGCCCTGCACAATCGGGAAAAGTGTCTGACTATGTCCGTAGCGGGGTTGCGTACTATCAAATCTTGCGCAGCAGCGTGTCAGCCAGCGGTGCGTCATTTCCATGGATTTCCGGGCGTAGGTGAAATCGCAGGGGTAGGGGGTGCACTCGTCAAAAGCCATGATAATGTCAGCCCCGATCGTCCGTTGAATGTCCATCACATTTTCTGGGGTGAAGGTGTGAACCCCACCGTCAATGTGTGACTTAAATACCACACCTTCCTCGTTGATCTTTCGGCCCGTCCCTGCCAGGGAATACACCTGGTATCCGCCACTGTCGGTCAGTATTGGCCTGTCCCAGCCGTTAAAGGCATGTAACCCTCCGGCTCTTTCCATAATGTCGAGCCCAGGCCGGAGATATAAATGATAGGTATTTCCAAGAATGATCTGCGCTTTAATATCTTCTTTTAACTCGCGCTGGTGAACTGCTTTTACCGTCCCGGCCGTACCCACAGGCATGAATATCGGCGTCTGAATTACCCCGTGATCCGTTTCAATAAACCCCGCTCTCGCCTTCGACCCGGGGTCCTCAGCTTGTAGTGTAAACTTCATTAAATGTTTTGATTTCTAAGCCGCAAAAATAGGTTGAAGGTCTCGAACATTGCTGCCAATGACTGTATATTTGTAAGAATATGATAAAATTTTACTTCTCTCTTCTATTGTGGCCGATTATCTATTATATGCGCTGGGAGCGTTTGTAGCTGTTCAGCTATTCTATTATCTCTTCTTTTTTACACGACTGGCATTTTACGGAAAAGGCGCAAATTATGGCAACACCATGCCCGGCGTAACAGTGCTCGTTTGTGCCTGGAACGAGCGGGATAACCTGACGGAACTGCTCCCACTACTCGACGCCCAGGAGTACCCGGAGTTTGAAGTGATCCTGCTCGACGACCGCTCCGACGATGGCAGTGAAGATTTTATCAGAGGCAACATTCAGCAGTGGAGACATATAAGATATATCCGCATCAACGATCAGTTTGACCATGTAACACCCAAAAAATATGCATTGACCGTCGGTATGAAGCAGGCCAAATATCCGATCGCTTTGATGACCGACGCCGATTGCAGGCCTTCCTCCAATCACTGGATCACCGCCATGACTTCGCGGGTGGCCGAGGATAAGGATATTGTGCTCGGATTTTCACCTTATATAAAGAAGGCCGGCATACTCAACTGGTTTATACGCTGCGAGACATTTTATACAGCCGTCCAATATCTTTCTTTCGCGCTCGCCGGAATGACCTATATGGGTGTAGGTCGCAACATATTATATAAGCGCTCGGTGTTTTTTGCCAACAAAGGATTTTACACGCATAAACACGTTTTCGGGGGAGACGATGATATTTTTCTGAACGAAGTCTCCACAAGCTCCAACACCACCATTTCAATAGAAGAAGATTCCTTCGTGTACTCCGAGCCCAAACTGACCTGGAAAGATTGGTTCAGGCAAAAGCAGCGGCACATTTCGGTGAGCCGGTATTACAAAATGCGGAACAAGATCTTGCTGGGAATGCTTTCCGGAACGCACGTGGCAATCTGGGCTGCCGGAATTGTAGCTCTTTTTTATGGGCTAATAATGCGAGACATTCTATTTTTACAATATCTGGGTATTTTAATCGGTGTTCGGTGGATCATTCAGTGGTTTTTACTGGTGATCATTAATGTCAAGCTCGACAAAACTGTGGAGTGGTTTACCTTTTTATTTATGGACTTCGCGTTGTTCTTGTACTACCTCATTTTCGGGGTTAGGACAATGACCAGGAGAAGGCCCCGCAAAACATGGAATTAATTAAAAGATATTTTCTGGATCTGACAGAAAATCAGCTCGCTAAATTTGGGGAGATGGGCGAACTGTACCAGTTTTGGAATGCGCGCGTCAATGTGATTTCCCGCCAGGACATTGATACATTATATGAGAGACATATCCTGCATTCTCTGGGTATTGCCAAGGTGCAGACGTTCAAAGCCGGTACAAATATACTCGACGTGGGTACCGGGGGAGGTTTTCCGGGGATCCCGCTGGCGATCATGTTCCCGGAGGCGCAGTTTCATTTGGTGGATAGTATCGGAAAAAAAATCCGGGTCGTGCAGGAAATCGCGGTAGCGCTTAAACTGGATAATGTGAGGGCGGAGCAGATCAGGGCCGAAAAATTGGAAGACAGCTACGAGTTTGTGGTGAGCCGGGCGGTGACGCGTATGGCGCCCTTCGTTGGCTGGGTGAAAAAAAATATCAGCCGTAACTCTTTTCACGATCTCAGGAACGGGATTTTATATCTGAAAGGAGGCGACCTGTCCGAAGAACTATCCGAGTTGAACCAAAAGTCGCGTATTTACGAGCTTTCCGACTATTTTGACGAAGAATTCTTTGAGACAAAAAAGGTCGTATACGTACCATTGTGAACATTTTAAAATAACCTATTCTTATGAACGAGCGTTTTAGCGCCAGTGGATTGATGAATCCATTTTTTCCTGATGAAGTCACTTTCGGAGAAAAAGGCGTAACCTTCAAAGTCAGCAAGCTTTTCAAGAGTACCGACAACTTTGTTTTTTACTCCGATATTTCCGGTGTAGAAGTGGATAGTGGAATGTTCTTTTCCACAGTGAGGATCATTCCACGCATGCGTCCTGAAATTATTATCAACAATTTTACAAAAGGAGATGCTAAGAAAGTCAAGGAGTTAATCTTGCAAAAGGTGCAGAGCTGACATTTTTTTAAGGCATAATGTTGCGCTGTATATCCACTTTACTTACATTTGCACCCACAATTCGAGTAAACAAACCGGATTAAGATTCCTGAATAGCTCAGCCGGTTAGAGCATCTGACTGTTAATCAGAGGGTCGTTGGTTCGAGCCCAACTTCGGGAGCCTTCAAACGCGGTCCGCCGCTTCGAAAACACTTAGTGAGAAATCGCTAAGTGTTTTTTTGTTTATCAACACGTCAGATTCAGAGCCAGATAATGTGGCTTCGGAAAAGCTGTATCTTTTTATTTTGCTCCATCTTTTTCAGCAACCGGGAAACCACCTCGCGGGACGTGTTGAGATCATTCGCTATTTCAGAATGGGTCATTGAAAGCTCCTTTGTACCACGGTTTTTCACCTGATTTTTTAGGTAAAATTCCAGCCGCTCGTCCATTCCTTTGAAAACAACACTGTCCAAAACGGTTAACAGCTCTTCAAACCGGGACCGGTAATTGTCGATCACGAAGTAATACCAGCTTTTGTATTGCTGCATCAGATTGTCCATCAGCTGAATAGGCACCATGATCGCGACGGTGTCTTCCAGGGTCACTGCCGTGATCTCGCTCGTTTGCTGACGGGTGTTACAGATCATGGAAAGCGCACAGGCATTCCCGGCCTGCAATGTGTAAATGTAAGCTTCTTCCCCATCATCACCTTCGCGATATAGCTTCACTTTTCCGCTGGCTATCAACAATGTATACTTAAAATACTGACCCGTTCGCATGATCACTTCGCCCGCTGGAATTTGCTTCAATGACGATTCTGCTGCAAGCCTTACTTTAAGTTCCGGTTCAAAATCCGGGAAAACGGTGTCCAGGTAATGTGCTGTATCTGCGTTCATATATACTCCTTGTTTGTATTCCAAAGTTAGCCGCAATTCATTTCCTGCAATGTGACAATTATCACTGACTGGCCAGTTTCAGGTTTCGAATTTTGTGCCTGATAAAACACATTCACATGGAAACATTTGCTTACCTGGCCTCTATCTTCATCGGCATTTCGCTGGGGCTTATTGGCGGCGGCGGTTCGATCCTGACGGTTCCGGTGCTGGTATATCTGTTTGGGATAAGCCCGCTGGTCTCCACATCTTACTCCCTCTTCATCGTCGGCTCAACCAGTCTGATGGGCGCATTCACCTATTATCGTAATGGACAGATCAACCTAAGAACAGCGGCGTTATTCGGAACGATTTCCATCACGACGGTTTACCTGACGAGAAAATTTCTGATGCCGATTGTGCCGGATAACCTTTTTCAGATCGGCACATTTACCATGACGGAGGCATTGCTGACCATGATCCTTTTTGCGCTATTAATGGTGGCGGCGTCCATGGGCATGATCAGGGAAACCGAGAAAAAGCCGGGTTGCCTGAACTGCAATTTAAAGAGCAATGTGATCCGGCTGGTGCTGAGCAGCATCGGGATCGGGCTAACGACCGGACTGCTTGGGGCGGGAGGCGGTTTTCTGTTGATCCCGACATTGGTCCTGATTATGGGAATGCCCATGCGCGAAGCAGTCGGAACTTCCCTGCTCATCATCGCGCTTAATTCGCTTATCGGTTTCCTGGGCGACCTCGGGCATTTCGAGATGGATTGGCCATTTCTTTTCAAAGTAACAACTATTGCCCTGAGTGGGATCATCGTCGGCACCTGGCTTAGCAAACGTTTGGCATCGAGTCAGTTGAAGAAAGGATTTGGGTGGTTTGTGCTGGTTATGGGTTTATTTATTATTACAAAAGAGCTGGTCTGGCCATTGCTGGCGGGCTAAAATGCTTTTAAACAAAAAATTTCAGGCAGGTAACAAATGTCACTGACCCGGGAAGCCGGACTTCTGAAATTTGCATCAATAACAAATCAAAAAATCGGATTATGAAAATCGAACAGATCTATACCGGGTGTCTTGCACAGGGCGCTTATTATATTGAAAGCAATGGCGAAGCGGTGGTGATTGACCCGCTCAGAGAAGTGGAGCCTTACATCAGTCGCGCGGAAAAAAGCGGGGCGAACATTAAATATGTGCTGGAAACGCATTTTCATGCGGATTTTGTCTCCGGTCATCTGGATCTGGCAGAGAAAACAGGCGCACAAATTGTATTTGGACCAACGGCCCGGCCAGAATTTGAAGCGCATATCGCAACCGATGGTGAGTTGCTGCAAGTTGGTGATGTCACCATTAAGGTCCTGCATACGCCCGGCCACACGATGGAAAGCACTTGCTATCTGCTACGTGATGCAACGGGTAAAGACATGGCCATTTTCACCGGAGACACCTTGTTTATCGGAGATGTAGGCCGCCCGGACCTGGCGCAAAAAACAGCAGCTGATCTCACGCAGGAAAAGCTCGCCAGTCATTTATTTAAGTCATTAAGAACAAAAATCAGGCCGCTGGCGGACGACATTGTGGTATATCCCGCGCACGGAGCCGGCAGTGCCTGCGGTAAAAATATGAGCAAGGAAACGATCGACACATTAGGCAATCAAAAGCGCACAAACTACGCGCTGCGCCTGGATATGACGGAAGATGAATTTGTAAAAGAAGTTACCAAAGGACTCGCGCCTCCCCCGGCCTATTTCCCCGAAAATGTGATGATGAACATGCAGGGATACGATCGCATTGACACGGTTATGCAGCGCGGAAATCGCGCACTCGATCCGGATGCGTTCGAAGCGGCCGCCAATGAAACCGACGCCATCCTGCTCGACACGCGTGAAGCGTCGGTTTTTGCAGAAGGCTTTATTCCAAATGCAATCAACATTGGCATTGACGGAAGCTTTGCGCCGTGGGTAGGCGCAATGATGCCCGACATCAAACAAAATATCCTTATTATTTCGGACGCAGGACGGGAAGAAGAAGTCATCACCCGGCTCGCCCGCGTCGGCTATGATCATACGATCGGTTATCTGAATGGCGGTTTTGAAGCCTGGCAAAGGGCAGGCAAAGAAATAGATCAGATCGAATCTGTTACCGCGAGCGAAATGGCGCAGCGACTACATGACGATCCCACATTGACCGTGCTGGATGTAAGAAAACCGGGCGAACATTTCTCAGAGCATTTCATCGGATCGGAGAACATTCCGCTGGAAGATTTGAATGAACATTTTTCTCAAATCAATAAAAACAAGATCTATCTCGTGCATTGCGCTTCCGGTTACCGGTCCATGATTTTCAACTCCATTTTGAAATCAAGAGGATATGATCGTGTGGTGAATGTAACCGGCGGATTCAAGGCGATCAAGGAATCGGGTCTTTTTCAGATCAGCCATTATGTTTGTCCAAGCACTATTTTGTAAGCCGGCTTTCCCATTTTTCGAATCAAAGTTTCTCAAGCATTGTTTCTACATTCAAAGGAGATTTTAAACATAAAAGCACATTCATGCTGGAATTAATCAAACAGCCGTGGCCCTGGTACATTGCGGGTCCCCTGATCGGGCTCACCTTGCCGGCCCTGCTGATATTAGGAAATAAATCGTTCGGGATTTCGTCATCGCTGCGTCATGTGTGCGCCGCTTGTTTTCCCGCCAAGATTCCCTTTTTTGAATACAATTGGAAAAAAGAAACTTGGAATCTGTTGTTCGTACTGGGCATTTTCTTCGGAGGGGTGATTGCCGCCAACTTCCTGGCAAACCCAAATCCAGTCCAGGTTACAGCAAACCTGACAAAAGAGCTGGCCCGCTACGGCATCACCGACTTTTCGTCCCTGGTGCCCGTCGATATTGTGAGCTGGAAAAGCTTGTTGACCCTTCCGGGGTTGATCATGCTGGTCGGCGGCGGATTTCTGGTGGGTTTCGGGACGCGTTATGCGGGTGGCTGCACGAGCGGTCACGCTATTATGGGACTGTCCACATTGCAATGGCCATCGCTGGTCGCCACGATCTGCTTTATGATCGGAGGGTTTGTGATGGCCAACTGGATTTTGCCCGCGATTTTGAATTTATAGCATTAAAAAGAATTTGATATGCAGCACATTGCAAAAGAAACGAGCGAACACGCCATCCGCGCCACGGACGCCATTTGTATCAATGAGAGTGAAGAAAATACGCCCTGGTACGGCAACATTAAATATCTGATCGTCGGCATTCTTTTTGGGATTGTCTTCGTCAAATCAGAAGTTATCAGCTGGTTTAGGATACAGGAAATGTTCCGGCTGGAATCGTTTCACATGTATGGGGTGATCGGGAGCGCCGTCGCTGTTGGTATGCTGTCTGTGTGGCTGATCAAAAAGTTCAACATTAAAACTGTGCACGGCGAGCAGATCACTTTCACCAAAAAGCAGTTTAACAAAGGGCAGATTTATGGCGGGTTGTTATTCGGGTTAGGCTGGGCACTGACGGGCGCTTGTCCGGGGCCCTTGTTTGCACAGATCGGATTTGGCGCAACCGTTGTGATTGTGCCGCTGCTCAGCGCAATTGCCGGCACGTGGGTTTACGGTTATTTCCGGGATCGGCTGCCGCACTAATAAGACATTCTTAAAAGCAGGATCTTAGGATTAATTAAGCAAAGCTTTCAGCGCAGCTTCGTCCTGAAAGCCAAGCTTCCTGTCGGTCAGTTTACCATTGCGGAAGATCAGGATTGTGGGTAGTTCTTCAATCTGGTAAGCCTTCATGAGCGGTTTTTCGGTATCGGCATTCAGTTTTACAATCGTCGCTTTTCCCGCGATTTGCTGAGAAACCTGATCAATGATCGGCGCCATTTTTTTGCAGGGGGCACACCAACTTGCATACACATCCACCATTACCAGTTTTTGGGACCTGATCAGGCTGTCGAAACGGGCAGCATTCCACTCGGGCTTTGCGGTCGACTTTTTCACACCAGCCACAGGCATCATGCGGGCAGACCATTTCAGGTAACCGCCTTTCATCTCATGGACATCATTAAAACCCATTTTATGCAGTTTTTCGGCAGCCATTTTGCTGCGTCCGCCCGATAAGCAATACACAAAAACGGGCTTATCCTTGTCCAGTTTAGCTAGCGACTGATCAAACGACGCACTTTGAGCATCAATATTCACCGCGTCCGGCAAGTGGCCGTCGGCAAATTCACCCGGTGTCCTCACGTCGATCAGCTGCGGTTGACGGGCTTCTTTAAGTTGCAAAGCAAACGTATCCGGGGCTACACTTTGCGCCAGCAGGACCTGGCTAAAAAGCAAAAATGAAAAGAGCAATTTATACTTCATAAGGTATTTGTTTTGACTGAAACGACACAGAAAGCCTTTTGGTCTGCCAATCAGTTTGAACTCTCGGTAGAAAACGTCAATTCAATACTTAATCCGGCAACCGGGACGCACATATAAAGATCCGCCCTCCGGGGCTCAAATTTGGCTAAACTATCCTGAAAATCCCATGCGGCGCAGAGCGATTATTGTAATAGGTATCCTGCTCGTCGCGGGAGCGGCATTTTTTTTAATCAGGAAAAAAGTTGGCTTTTCGGGATTTGGTGGCAGTTCGGTCGAAATTCCATTTCATGAGCCGGTATTGGCGGTGTATAATCGTTTTTCCAATTCAAAAAACCTCCCTGACACTTCCACAGAACACATTTCGATACTGCTAGACAAGGCGGCTACCGCTGGTTTTTTCAGCGAACTCGGGCAGCAGCTGTCTTCAAAGAAAACTGTCATCGTCACCGTGAAACTCACAGGACCATCGGACGGGAGTTTGTTGCCGGCAGTTGTTGGAGGGTCTTATGACAAAGCTTTTGCGCAGCTTTTTGAAACATTCAAAAAACATACTTCGGCTGTTTTTGTCAGGTTAAATCCTGAAATGGAAGTGCCGGTGAAAACCTATCCCTGGCAGTACCAGTCGTCGCAGGCTTATGCGGATGCCTTCCGACATTTTGCCAAGTTATGTAAAGTGGCTGCGCCAAATGTCCAACTAGTCTGGTCGCCAGCGGGTTACCCTGGCACCGAAGAATATTATCCCGGCGATGAATTTACGGACCTGATCAGCATTACCCTTAAAAGCGACCTGGAAAAGTGGCTGGAAGCTTACCCGCCTTATCCCGATTTGCAGACCGAGGTCAAAAGAAAAATCCATCGGGTCAGGTTTATGCCAAAGCCGGTGATCATCCTGGGTAAAGAAGCGTTGAAAACAGATTCCGCGAAGGCAGCCATTGAAGAAGGGCTTGCGCAGGTCAGAAGAGAGGCGTCCATCATTTATTCGACGGCAGTTTTTAAAAATATAAACAAAAATCCGGCAAGAGCGAACACCCCGATAGTCGGTGTTTATGATCCGAAATTGTTGCTGACCGGCTCGGCTTCGGTAAATGCTGAACATATCTTCATTGATCTGGCGCACATTCAAACCGGCAGTTTTCAAAAGGAATTAAGCGCGATCCTTAAAAGGAAGCACGTGCCTATCATCAGCTTCGAACCCTGGCGCGACCAAAAGGTGAGGAAGGATACCAATGTGCTCCGAAACACGATCAACGGGGTTTATGATGAGGAGTTTAAAAAGCTTTACGGGATACTAAAAGCGTCGGGAAGTGTGGTTTATCTGCGTTTTGCACACGAAATGGAAATCCCGATCCACCGCTACGCCTGGCAGATCCAGGATCCGGTTTTATACATCAAGGCATTCCGGTACTTTATGGAACTGGGTGGGCGCGACGAGAAAATCAAGCGCGTCTGGGGACCGGCGGGCGACCGCGGCTCGATGGAATGGTGGCCGGGCGAAGATGTTGTGGATTTCGTGAGCATTGCCATTTACGGCTTGCCCGACAAAAACATTACCGACCCCAAAATGCAGGAATCGTTCAGTACCATTTATGAACGGAAGTTTCACCGGGTTGGTTTTTCAGGAAAACCCATTTTTGTGACAGAATTTGGGGTAAAAGGCCCGGAAGATTACAAGCAAAAGTGGATCGAAGATGCGGCAGAGTTGATCAAAAAACATAAGGAAATTGCCGGGATCAGCTATTTTAACCTGGCCGATAACCCCGAAGCCTGGGGCGACATTCCAGCCCCTGATTGGAGCATTCAGCGAAGCACATTTGAAACATTCATCCAGAAACTCTCCGCTCCATAAATGTTTAATGCGCTATTTTGCAGTGACTTGCAAAGGTGTGTTAAGCGTTGAGCTGACGATCGATTTTACAACATTGCCTTCCACCACGTACAGATACAACCGATATTCAGACGGATTTGGCGGGATCTGCAACATTAACCGCGGCCCCGCGCCTACGTCGCTGACCGCAGTCGGGTTATCCAGATCGTCGGTCTTCACCAGTTTCCATTCATAATGCAGGTTTCCCGCGCCGGGTTTTGGTAGCGTCCATTTTTTGTTTTCCCTGACAATCACGTGATAGGCCAGCACCACACCTGGAAATGTTCCGGCAGCAGGTTTCAGAATTTTGACCGGAGCCGCCAGCGTATCCGCCTTATATCTGCCCGTAAAATCCTTCATCCCATCAAAACGCACTTTATCCGCCCACTCTTCATCCTGCCAATTGGAAACAAAAGCCGCTTTTTTGCCGGGTAAGTACCGCTGGTTTTTTGGAGAAACATAGCTGATAAAGTAGGGTGCAGGCAATGCGTCCAGCTGCTTTTTTAAAGGCATTTTATCATCAATGATCAATCCAAAAGCATCAATTTCCGGGATAGCATGAAGGATTTTCCCTGTAACGAAATTCAATTCGTCCGAGACTTCCACATCCATCGTGACTGGTCTGCGGCGATCAATTTTCTTGATTTCTATTACAATTTGCTGCAACCAGATCAAAGCCGCCTGCTCCTGCTGCTGCAAATCCGCGGGATTGTACAACCCTTCCATTTTTTGCAAAACATCGTTTCCAATGTTCCAGGAAACAATTTCAGCATGGTCTTTCAGCTCCCGGACGGTCTGTGAAATTTCGTCTTGAAGCTCGTCGAGCTGCTTTTTGTCTTTTTTAAAATCAATATTTTCGGGAATCCAAAAACCGTAATGTACCTGAAAACCCTGCTGGCGAGCCTCCCGGAGCACATTCCGGTCGTACATGTTCGGCCCGTACCTTTTGATCGCATTGAAATGTATTCTCCGCATTTCCGCGAAGTCATTTTCCAATTCTTTTTTGGTAAAAACATGCAGTTTCTTCGACCAATCCTGCCCCTTGGAATAGTTGACACCCTGTGTGCCGGCAAATGCAACCCGCTGTGGTTTAGTATTTTGTGCAAATGTTTCAGCAAATGTTGAGTCAGCATTCTTGGAACGAACATGACCGGTTGGAGAGAATTTACCAATCTGCGAATTTCTTTTAATCGTGCGCGCTGGTTTTGATTGAAAATCTTCCAGCCCGCCTGTTTTGAAATAGACCAGCGCTGCCACAAAAATCGTAGTAATAACCAGCGCAGCATTCCGGATCCCGTTATAAATGCGCCGTCTCAGGAGCCAGAAGCTGCCTTTGGCTTTTCCCAGAATAAAACTCAGCTTGTTCAGCCAGGCATAGCCGCTTCTCCACCGCCTGAAATGCTGCTCCCGGCTCGCGCCGATCACAAAAATCATGATCAGGCAATTCATCCAGGCAAAACCAGCCATCGCCAGATTGTACGGGTTCCAGTCGTTGGACAAGCCATAAACGATCGCTGCAAGTGAAACCAGCAGGATAATAATGTTGGGCACATTGAGCAGCCAGTTTCCGTCCTCGTGGCCTTCCTTCGGCGTAGGCACATACGGTACTTTTTTTCTTAAAATGGTGTAGATCAATCCCGTAAGAAATACCCACCAGGTCCCGATCGTGAGCAAGCCGCCGACCATGTGGAAGCCGCGCTCATCGTCTTCCATCACCCACCACTGCACAAAATGCCTGATCAGGATAATTGCGACAAGGAGGGGAAAGACGGTTAACCCAAAGTTTTCCAGACCGATATAAACCGGACTTTTATTAAAAAAAAGCGCAATGAGCGGGATCAGGAAGTTGGCCAGGAAAATCAGTCCCGAGGCATAATGCAGCGGAATAGCGGCGTAGTGGAGTTTTTGTTTCCAGGTAAACTGGGAAAAAAGCTTTGGATAAGCGATCACCAGCAGATCGAAAACGCCGCGCGACCATTTCAGCTGCTGCTGGTAGTAAGCCGAAAGCGTGGACGGGACCAAACCCCTGGCAAGTACCGAAGGGACATATACCGATTTCCAGCCTTTGGCATGCAGCTGCATGGAAGTGTGCATATCTTCCGCCAGCCCGGCCGCATGTCCGCCGATGGATTCCAGCGCACTCCGCCTGAATGTACAGTTCGCGCCGATCGCCTGCACCGTCCCATATTTGTTCATGGTCATCATCATTGGCCCGTAAAACTGGTAAGTCTGCTGGGCCGCACCTTTCGCAATCAGGCTTTCGCGGTGGTTTTTATAAGCCTGCACGATCTGCACAAAACCGATCTCGGGGTTGTCGAAATGTGAGACAATCGGGTTCAGGAATTCGGGAAAAGGGACGTGGTCCGGGTCTAGCACCACGCAAAGTTCGCCACTGGATTGAGCCAATGCATTGTTGATATTTCCGGCTTTTGCATCCTTTTTAACCGTCCTCGTAACGTGGTGCACGCCCAGTTTTTCGCAAAACGCTTTGAGGCGCGGATCATTTGCCTCGTCGCACAGGTAGGTCTGGTGCGGATAAGTTACCGCTTGCAGCGCCGTGAGCGTTTCCTCGATCATGCCGTAAGGCTCGCCGGCAACGAATGTCGTGAAAATGTCAACGGTGTAAGTCCTCGTTGCCGGAGGTGTTACCGGCACGGTAATGTAAAAGTAATGCAGCCACTCGTGCAGGATTTTCAGACAAGTGAAAACGAATGTGATCATTAAAAGACCATAAAGCGGCCCGCTGCCACGTATCTCCGGCGAAAACATGGTTTTCAGGAAAAACCACATAGCCGCCAGCCCCAGCAAGATCATCAGGCGCAGCGTGAGAAGTTCCAGTCGCGTCGGCGATTTTACAGTGATCACTTCCTTCATTTCCCGACCACGTAAAAAGGCGTGTTGCAGGTGGCATACGTGCCATTATCTGCATAAACTGTGGCGAACAACCGGTAAGGTCCTTCTTCCGCGGGAGCGGTAACGGTAGCCTGTAAACCTTCCTCACTTACGACCACATTCGGCAGGGCCGGCAGCCGCCTGGTACTGTTCTCGTTGTTTTGTTTGTACCAGTCTTCCTTGCAAACTTTCCACTGGATTTTGTCAAAATCACCGCTGCTTTCGGGCATAACGATCCGCGCACTGACTACCTCCCTGGGGTCGAGCATAATGTTATCGCTGCCGCCTTTTTCGTCGAGCAGCATAAAACTGATGTCCGGATAATGTGTTGCGGGCATTTTGCCTTTCCAGAGATATTCCATCGTTCCAACTACCTCGGAAGCCGCGCCGTTTTCGTCAAAAAGGCTAAACCAGGTGTCTGTCGTCTCTTGTTTGTTTCCCCAGAAAAACACCGATGCACCCAGAAAACGCGGATCTTTCAGCGGCATATCCCTTTGATAGCGCTCCCGGTAAATCTCCGCCTTTTTCCAGCTGGTATCTTCCAGGTAAGCCGACCAGGCCGTTTGCTCCGTACCCGGCCAGGGACCATTAATGCCCCATTCCAGCAACATATAAGGCCCGTCCCAGAACCAAGAGAAATCTTCGAGGTCTTGACGGAGCTGTGGCAGCTTGCCGAAAATGTTGAAGGAAATCAGGTCGATATCGCACCGCAGCATCATGTTCGCAATGTATTTTTGATTGAAATTGAGGATGGTGGTAGTGACGGGATGATTCGGGTCGTCACGATGGATCATATCCGTTAAGTTGTTGAATGCCTGGTAAAAAGGCTGGTAAGAGAATTTAACCGGGAATGTCAGTTCGTTCCCGACGCACCACATCAGGATCGCCGGATTGTGTTTGTGCCGATTTATCAACCGGCTGAATGCCAGGTATTGTTTTTTGACTTTTTCGGGATCATTATAAAACGCCAGGTCTTCGCTGTGGCGGACGGGCAAACCTACCACTACCGCAATGTCATTAGCAACCGCACTGTCCAGTATCGTTTGAAGCCCGGTTGTATCCCAGATGCGGACTGTATTTCCGCCGCAGTTTTTTAAGGTTTTAAAATGCGAATAACCGCTGGCGCCCCGGATTTCAAACGGTTTGCCATTTCGGTACAGCGTAAATTTTTTATCTTTTTTCTCGATTCTCACTTTCTGCGTATGGGCAGAATCGGTGCGGCTTTTACAACCCGGCAGGACAGCAATGATAAGCAAAGCCAAAAAGCAGAATCCGCGATTAACAATAATCACTGGCAGGAGCTTTGTATAAAGGACGATTGGAGCCTAAAAATAGCCAGAAAAATCGTTTCCAGGCCTATGAAATGTTTCTACAACGTTTATAGGTCTGGGTATTGCCTGTTTTACAGTTGGTTCAGCCTTTCGAAAAATGGTACCACGTCACCGCCTCTTTCAGCTGAGAAGGTTCGACAGATTGCTGTTCGTCCAGATCTTCGTGAACAGATATCAGGTATTTTGTGTCTTCCACGGCTATGATGTGGCTGTTTTCGTTTTCCCGGCCGAGCTCGTAGATGAACTTTGGGAAATGCGTCCGGAAAATAAAAATGCGCCCGGACAAGCTGTTGTAGGGATCATCGAGGAGGAGAAATTTGGGTAACACTTTTTTCATTCCAACATACACAATAGGGTGGAAGCTGACTACAAATCCTTTGGAAACTACTTCTGCAAACAAATTCTTCCCGATTTCAAGCAACTCAGCCTCTGAAAACGCTTTTCCATTCACCAGGTCTTTTTGCGTAATCGTAATGTCGCTCACCAACTCGCCGTCGGGATCCACCGAGTGACTTATCAAAAATTTAATGCGAAAAGCCCGCCAAAACTCATGCGAATATATCTCGATCATAATCGAGTCTTCGGCAGAAAAAGGAAGGTCGTCGGCATTTAACATGCTTGTAAAAGGGTGTTTGTTGTAATGTTTACCGTAAGTTAAAATGAAGATCATTTTTTAAAATTTGTTTGGGTTTTCCAAACTATTATCTCATATTTGAACATGCAAACTTTTGGTTCGGTTGAGGACGCATTCAAATGGTTCTTGACGAATATTTATCCGTCGCTGTCACCAGACAGAAAGAAAGGACGATTGAAAACTGCATGGAGAGATTACACTTACGGACTTGGTATTTCAGAAAAAAGGATGCGCGATATTCTTTCTGAATTTGGTAAAGTTGACGTCAAGATTTTAGTAACATTCACTCCGGACTAAATTTTTTTGCCTCAATTTGTTTGGAAAATCCAAACCACAAAATTTAAAAACTATAAACATACCAATCATGAAAAATCAGCAAACTATTGTGGAAAACCAGATCGCAGCATTAACAGCCCAGCAGAAACAGGCCCTGATCCAGCAAGAAACGCTGATCCGCGAGTTTTTCCAGCAAGATTCTGCTACGGAGATGATCAGTTCTTTGAATGCTATGACAGAAACCGTTTTGTTCAGCAGCGATGTCCAGAATGTAACCACAGAAATTCGGACAAACATTGTGAATAATCTACGTCTGGTGACTTTTCTGAGCCGATTAGATGTGAATTATCGAAATATGAAAAGATAGTTAGCAATGCATAGATAAACTAGATGTACGAATTAGATCTACAAAATCTTGCCGGAGTGCTCTAACATGCTTAGTTTTACGTAAAGTGAGACCAGGCAGATGTAGATTTACCCTGAACAATGATTGGAAAGAATTACTCTTTTCGGCCTTCGGAATACACAAAGGAAGGTGACGGAGAAAGAGATGAAGAGGAAGTGAAAAATATCGGCCGGGGATCTCAGGGCATGTTTTTACACCAGACCGTATTAGGTGATGACTCCGACAGTTTACTCAAACGAACCGTTCAGGAGTTATCTGCTTATAAATATGCGCTAGACGAATCTGCGGTAGTTTTTATCACAGACGGGACCGGCAAAATCACGCACGTCAACAAAAATTTCTGCATCATATCCCAATATTCCCGTGATGAGCTGATCGGCAGCGATCAGGGGATTGTCAATTATTCCTGGCACGCCCCGGCATTTGTCCGAAACTTGTGGCTCACGATTGCCGGCGGCAACATTTGGAAAGGCGAGATCAGGAACCGCGCCAAAGACGGCAGCTTTTACTGGATCGATACCACCATCATTCCTTTCCTCGACGAATCCGGGAAACCTTATCAGTACGTCGCCACAGCCTCCGACATTACGGCCAAACGTGTGACCGACGAGCGTATCCGGTCTCTGAATGAGCGCTTTACGCTGATTACCAAGACCATTAACGACGCATTATTTGAGTGGAATTTTTTCACCGGTGAAATGTGGTGGAGTGAAAGTCACTACACCATGTTTGGATTTGACCCCTCGCAGCCTATCCCTACCCAGGAAAAGTGGCTCGAAAAGATCCATCCCGACGACCGGGAAACTTTCACAAAAAGCATAGAAGATATCCGCGATACCGGCGAATCGTACTGGCAAAATGAGATCAGGTACCTGCGCCAGGACGGGACTTACGGGACGCTTTTGTCCAGGGCTTTCATCATTTTCGACGAGGAGCACAGGGCGCAAAAAATGCTCGGCTCGTATATCGATATTACGGACCGAAAAAATGAGGAACTGGAAAAAACAATCCTTTCCAATATCAGCCTGATTTTCAACAAGGGTGGTGATTTGACTGCCATGCTGAACGAGGTGCTGACATTACTGATCACATTTGCTGATTTCCAGCTGGCCGAAGCCTGGCTCATCGGTTCGGATCAGAAGGTGATCAGTCTGAAAGCGCAATGCAGGCCATCTTCGGAAATTTCCCTGCCGGGCCGGGATGAGCAAAAAATGCATTTTGAGAAAGGCGAAGGCCTGCCCGGTCTGACCTGGGAAAGACAGAACTTTCAGCATTGGAGCTGCCTGGACGAGCATCCCGATTTTATCAGGAAACCTTTGGCGGTACACGGCGGGCTCAAATCGGCATACGGGGTACCTTTATTTCATAACCACCAGATTATCGGCGTTTTGGTGCTTGGATTGAGCACTGAACAAAAGCCCGAAAATATATTTTCGTCCGTGCTGAAAAGCCTCGGCTCGCACATTGGCGCGGAGGTAAAGCGGAAGCAGCTGGAAGAAGAACTGAACCAGATCTTCAATTCTGCGCCGGATATCATTTGTATTGTCGGTTTTGACAGGTATCTGAAAAAAATTAACCCGGCAATGTGCCGCCTGATGGAATATTCCGATCAGGAGCTTTTGTCCAAACCGATCGATGCCCTGATCCATCCCGACGACCTGGCCGAAAGCGTGATCCGGATGCAGGGTTTTCAAGACGGAATGCAGACCATGTATTTTGAAAACCGCTATCTGACCAAGTCGGGCAAGATCAAGTGGTTTGCCTGGACAGCCACGAGGTCTTCGGAAGAAGGTTTTATGTTTTGCGTGGCCAAGGATATTTCGGAAAAGAAACACCTGGAACATTTACTCGAAAAAACCAATAAGCTGGCCCTTATCGGCGGGTGGGAGGTGGATGTGGCAAACCGGACGGTGTACTGGTCGAAAATCACGCGGTCAATTCACGAAGCGGAGGACGGTTTTAATCCGGATTTTGACAGCGCTACGTCGTTTTTCAAAGCGGGGATCGACCGGGACACACTTCTGCAAAGGTTTATCGACTGCATGGGATCGGGTATTTCCATGGACGAAGAATTGCGGCTGATCACTTTCAAAGGCAAGGAAAAATGGGTGCGGGTGATCGGAGAGGCCGAAATGGTTAATGGTGCTTGTCAGCGAATTTACGGTAGTTTCCAGGATATTGATCAGCAGAAAAGAAATTCGATCGAGCTCGAAGAGTCGGAGCAGCGTTACAGCAATCTTTTCCATCTGAGTCCGCAGCCCATGTGGGTTTTTGATAAGGAAACACTTTGTTTTCTCGATGTAAATGATTCGGCAATAAGACATTACGGATTTTCAAGAGAAGAGTTTCTGAGCATGACGATCCGGGACATTCGTTTGGAAGCGGATATTCCTGTATTAAAAGAAGCCATCAATATGGCGCGAAACGGCGGTTATACGTCCTATCATCACACATTCAGGCACCGCACGAAAAGGGGCGAAATCATCATCGTCGACATTCAGAGCACCCCGATTTTATATAAAGATAAACCGGCAAAAGTCGTCCTGGCGACGGATGTGACGGAGCGTTTCCAGTACATTGCGGAAATTGAAAATCAGAACAAAAAGCTCCGGGAAATTTCCTGGTTGCAGTCGCACGTGGTGCGCGCGCCGGTGGCGAGGCTGATGGCTTTTGTGGATTTGATGAAGAATTTTGAAAATTCGGAGTCCGAAAGGGAGGAAATGTTAAAAGGCATTCTCAATTCGGCACGCGAGTTGGACAACATTATCAAGGAAATTTCGGAAAAAGCAAAAGTGTGAAAGGGTAAAGTTTTCCTTTTCAACAAACCGAAAAAACCTTCGTTTCCGTGGTAATGTAAATCTTCCGGTTCTTCGCAATATCCATCTGATATCCACCCGTAAAAACCCCGAAACTAGGCAAAATCGCCTGGTGGTTGTCGATGACAAAACAAGGAAGCTTCACACTCTGCCGCCCACGGCCATAGGTGGTAAAAACCGGGTGCACGTGCCCTGCGAAAATGAATTTTCCTTCGGCTTCATCGACTTTTGGATGGTGGGTGAAAATGAAGTTATCTTCCTCGAAATCATTCAAATGCACTTCCAGGTTACATTCCAGAAAGAGGCTTACCGGCAGAATGTCGTGATTCCCGATGGCGATCAGCATTTCAATATAATGATGCTCGGTACGCCAGTTCCGGAACAATTCCCACTCTGAATTGTACTCGCTGTGAAAAAGGTCGCCGAGAAAAATGATGCGAGTAGCGCCGGTGCTCTGTACCAGCTCATTAAGTCTTTTGAAGTTGTTGTCGATGGCATTGGGCGGAACTGCAATGCCCTCTTTCCGGAAATGGGTAATCTTGCCTAAATGCAGGTCCCCGATCAATAATGTCTGCTTTTCTTCCCAAAAAATGGCCCTTTGTGTGAGTAAGATGAAGTGGTTTCCTTTAATTTCAATCTGCATTACTATACTGTTTGATCATTTTCTGGACACGGTCGTCGAGCTTTTCAGAAGTAAGCTGCTCGCGCAACCGGTCCACCATAATAGGGAACGAGAAAGGCGTCGGCTTAATGGTATGCCTAACAATAATTTTCTGATTTGCGATCCTGTCCAGCGCCATCCGCATCCGCACTTCCTCCAACTGATAAGTCAAAACTTCCTGATATGCCTGATTTACAAGGAGATTGTTATTGTCTTCATATTTACTCATCACATTAAAAAGCAGCGAGCTCGACGCCTGCAAATGTCGGGTCTTCACATTCTTGCCTGGATACCCCTGGAACATTAACCCTGAAATCGCCGCAATTTCCCTGAATTTCCGCTTCGCCATTTCCGTCGCATTCACACTTTGGTAAATGTCGTCCACCAGATGTTTTGTGGAAAACAGGTCGACTTCATTCATAATTTTTTCAAAATCAACATATTGGTCGCTGAGCAGCTCGAAACCATAATCATTCATCGCCACCGAAAAAGTGATCGGTGACAACTTGCTAATCCGGTAAGCCAGAATGATCGACATACCTTCATGCACCAGCCGGCCTTCAAAAGGAAAAATAAAAATGTGATGCCCCTCGCGCGTCTCGCATTGTTCGATTAGCAGTTCATCGGTTTTTGGAATGATGGACCTGTCCTGCTGCAATTGCAGGAGCGGGTGCATTTTGGCCAGTTCTTTTTCTTTAAACGGATTTTCCAGCGCATCGGCCAGACGCTCGCGAATAAATGCCGAAAGCTGCGAAGAGAGCGGCATCCGCCCGCCGGCCCAGCGTACCAGAAAGCCTTTTTTACCCTCCGCTTTTTTCACAGAAAGCGTCATTTCATGCATTCTCACAAACTCGACGGTCATCCCCGCGAAGGTAAAAACATCCCCCGCCTTCATCCAGGTTACAAAGGATTCTTCTACCGTACCAAGATATTTCCCCGACTGTAATTTGACCTTAATCCCTGTCTCAGAAACAATTGTACCCATACTCAGCCGGTGCCGCAATGCTACCCGCCGGCTCGTGACAACATAACGCCCATCCACCCGCTCCACTTTTTTATACTCATCATAAACCAGCAGTGACGAACTTCCGGTGGTAATGTATCCCAAAAGCCACTCCCATTCCTGCCGGTTCAGATATTGATAACCATAAGCATCACAAACCTCCTCAAACAGCTGCGCTTCGTCAAAACCTTCACCCACAGCCAGCGTCATCATCCACTGCGCGAGTACGTCGAATGCATGCGCCACCGGCGGCCGGTCTTCCAGAATATTTTTGGCGACACCTTCACGCAGCGATACCGCCTCGATCAACTCCAAAGCATTGGTGGGACAAAAATAAACCTTGCTATCCACCCCAGGCCGGTGCCCGCTCCGCCCCGCGCGCTGGATAAATCGTGCAATACTTTTAGGACTGCCTACTTGAATCACCGTATCGACAGGACGAAAATCCACGCCCAAATCGAGACTCGCGGTGCAGATTACCAGCTTCAAACGTTCGTCGTGCAGAGCCTCCTCCACCCAATCACGGATTTCCCGGTCGAGGGAGGCGTGGTGCAATGCCATGATCCCGGCGAATTCGGGGTATTTGTCAATGATGGTCCGGTACCAGATTTCCGTTCCGGAGCGGGTATTGGTAAAAAGCAAGGTCGTCTTGCTCTGGTTCACAATTTCCACCACCTGATCCACCAGCCGCGTACCCATATACCCCGACCACGGCAATGTTTCGACCCGGGGCGGGATAATGCTTTCGACAATGATTTTTTTATCGGAATTTGCCTTGATGATCACCGAATTAGCCGTCGGAAATTTCATGCCGAGCAGCACGTGTTTGGCTTCATCAAGGTTACCGATGGTTGCCGAAATCCCCCAGGTTTGCAGCTCCGGTCGCATACTTCTCAGCCGGGCTAGCGCCAGTTCTGTCTGCGTGCCGCGCTTGCTGCCCATCAACTCATGCCATTCATCGACGACGACGGTATGCAGGTGTTTGAATGTTTCAGAAGCGTTTTTTTGAGCAAATAAAATATGCAGACTTTCGGGCGTAATGATCAGCGCGTCAGGCATTTGCTTCTTCTGATCATTCTTGTCTTTGGTATTGGTATCCCCGGTCCTGATACCGACCCGCCAGGTCAGGTTCATTTCCAAAGCAGCGGTTTCCATGTTGCGGAATAAATCTTTGGACAATGCCCTAAGCGGCGTAATCCAAAGCACCTGCAAGCCCCTTTTGGCTTTAATTTCCTTATTGGCCTTCTCATTAATATGCCGGATGAGGATCGGCACCCAGAGCGAATAAGTTTTCCCGCTCCCGGTCGGCGCATTCACCAACCCGCTTTTCCCCGCCAGATAAGCCCCCGCGGCCTCCTGCTGAAAATCCGCCCACTTCCACTTCTTGGCCTTAAACCACTGTTCAGCAATAATATGTCCGCGGGATTTGGCCAAGGGGGGTTGAGATTATTTATTTTTGATTTGAATTAAGAAACAAGTATACAATTACTGTTCCTTGAAGGAGTTTTGGGTAATCAAAATACCTACTTTTGTCCAAAACAGCAATAACCCGTAGCACACTTAAAAATTTCACCCACATCACTATGCTGAACAGTATCCAAATCCTTCGCGCTATCGCTGCCTTACTTGTTGTTTTTGCTCATTTTGAGTTTGTGGAGCCGGCGGTCGGTGGTTTTGGGGTGGACATCTTTTTTGTGATCAGCGGGTTTATCATGGCGTATATCGTGAACAAAAATGCCGATGCGTTTTTGTATCGCCGCATTGTCCGCATT
The DNA here is from genome assembly GCF_005860805.1 of Dyadobacter luticola. Lineage (GTDB taxonomy): Bacteria > Bacteroidota > Bacteroidia > Cytophagales > Spirosomataceae > Dyadobacter > Dyadobacter luticola. The sequence goes on from NZ_VCEJ01000008.1 coordinate 486,998, forward strand.
ATGCCGCTTTATTATAGTATGACGGCTTTCGTCATCGCGCTTTTCCTTCTGAAACCCAGCTGGTTCCGAAATGTCATCGTGACGCCCGGGGCAATTATCAAATCCCTGCTTTTCATCCCCTACCGCATCAAAGGCAGCGGCCCGATACTCTCACTCGGCTGGACGCTCAATTACGAAATGTTCTTCTACGTGAGCATTGCCATTTGCCTCGCAGTTTTTGGCCGGAAAAAAGGTATGCTGGCTTGTTTGGTCACATTGACACTTTTTTCAATCCTGGTCATGCTGCTTCCACTCACTAACAGCCTCATTTTATTTTGGGGAAACAGCATTATTCTTGAATTCGTGGCGGGAAGTCTGCTTTATTATGCTTGGACCAAGTGGCTCAGAAACCCAGGAGGAATGTTGCGCAGTGTGCTGATCTTTTTGGGATTGATTTCCTTCTTAACCCTTGTTTTGATGGATCATTACTACGATCCCAAACCCTATCGATTCCTGATTTTTGGTGTGCCTTCAGTCTTTCTAGCTGCCGGATTTTTGGCGATGGAGCCCTATATCAACCCCAAAAACAAGATTCACGCTACAATGGTGTTACTCGGCGACGCCAGTTACGCCATGTATCTGGTACATCCGTTTGTGATTTATGCCATGATACGCCTGGTTTTTGTGAGGTTTAAGTTGGAAGGATTTGGCTTCGAGCTGGCAGAACTTATTTTGTCGATGATCATCGTTTGCCTGGTCAGCATTGCGCTGCACAAATGGTTTGAAAAGCCGGTTTTAAAAAGGTTAAAGTTATCCCTCGACAAACGTTTCGACGCCAAAAAAATCTAAAAACTACCTTATTTATACACTTCCAGAATGCCTTTCAAAGCATCCAGCGTATCTGCTTCCTCGGCTTTTTTATCTTTTCTCCACCTTAAAATCCGCGGAAAACGTACGGCGATGCCCGATTTGTGCCGCGAGGATTCGTTGATGCCTTCAAAACCAATTTCAAAAACCAGCTCAGGTTTTACAGTTCTTACCGGGCCGAATTTTTCAACTACATTTCTTTTGATAAAATAATCCACCTGACCGATTTCAACGTCCGTCAAGCCGGAGTAAGCCTTTGCAAAAGGTACTAGCTTTCCATCTTCGCCCCACACCGCAAATGTATAATCTGTAAAAAGCTCGGCCCGGCGACCCGAGCCTTTTTGTGCATATATCAGCACGGCATCTATGCTTAGCGGGTTGATTTTCCATTTCCACCAATCGCCCTTTTTACGACCGACCTGGTAAGTCGCGCTTTTTCGCTTGATCATGAAACCCTCCGCAATGTTCTGGCGCGAAAGTCCATGCAGCTCGTGCAGCACCTCCCATTTCTGAAAATCAATGAGCGGCGAAAGGTTGAATGTATATTGTTCAGGCACATTCTGGTGGACCAGTTCCAGCTCGGCGCGGCGCTGTTCCTGCGTAAGTCCCCGGAGATCCACGCCATTTGTCTCCAAAATATCATAGGCCAAAAATGCTACCGGCGCTTCCTGCAACACTTTTTTAGACAGATTTTTCCGTCCGATGCGTGTTTGCAGCACATTAAAAGGCATCGGTTTGTCATCCATATAACTCACAATTTCCCCATCGAGTACCGTACCATTTGGCAAAACATCGGCCAGGAAATGCAGCTCAGGAAATTTTTCAGTTGACAATTCTTCGCCCCGCGTCCAGATAAAAAGCTCGTTATTTCTATAAATGATCTGCGAGCGGATGCCGTCCCATTTCCACTCCGCGAACCAATCGGCGGGGTCGCCCAGATCCGAAACGTCGCCTTCAATCGGGTACGCCAGGAAAAACGGGTAGGGGCGGGACGCGTTGTCATTTTCGCCTTTGTCGAGGATCAGTTGTTCAAATGTCGTATCCTTCGGGTCCCACTGGCCCATGACGCGGTGGGCGATCACGTTCGGATCAGTCTCGGTTGCTTCGGCTAAGGCCCGCACTACCAATGTTTGTGAGACGCCGATCCGGAAACTGCCCATCAAAAGCTTGTTGAAAACAAATGTCTCATGCTGCGACAATTGCATCCAGGCTTGCAGAATGTGGTCGCGCTTTTCCTCGTCGGTCATACCTGGCAAAAGTCCGAGATAGTAGAACCAGTCCGTCAATGTTTTGTCGGAATCGAATGTTCCGCTCCTTGGCAAAATTAGTGAAATGGTTTCGCCCAGGTCGCCGACGCTGTGGTAGCTTTCCTGAAAAAGCCACATCGGAATGTCCGCCTCCTGCGCTGCCCACTCTTTCACCTGCGTACGATTGACCTTAAATGAAGGCCGCCGACCAGTGAAAAGCGTAAGCGCCCAAAGTTTGTCCTCGTCGCTCGCCGACAAAAAGTATTGCTTCATCAACTCCACCTTTGCATTGGTTTTGTTGGTGCGGTCGAGGTTCATAAAAAGCTCCGCGAATTGTTTCATAGCGCCCGGTCAGTTGAATGTGAAACTGTATCTTCATCCAGCGATTCCTTGTGCTCTTCGTAAGATTCCTGACCAGCCGAAATATCCTGCACGGCTTCCTCCTCCTCACTTTCATCCTCATTGCCGTACATGGTATGCACCTCGCCGGCCTCTATTCCATTTTCATTCAGCCAGCGGGAAAAAATGCTGGTGTATCCGTGCGTGACATACACTTTTTCAGCCTCCGATTCTTTCACGGCCCGGTTCAGATCCGGCCAGTCTACATGATCGCTCAGTACAAATCCCTGATCGACGGCACGACGGTTTTTTGCGCCGCGCAAAGCCATCCAGCCTGAGCAATAGCCCAGTGAATAAGGATTGAATTTCCGGATCCAGGTGCTGCTATCGACTGAGGGTGGTGCCAGAATCAATGATCCTTTGAACAATTTCCGGTCGGTTTCACGGGTAACCAATGTGAGTTCCGGCAGGTCAAATCCTGCTGCCCGGAGTCTTTCATTTAAGGTAAAAATGGCGCCGTGGGCGTAGATAATGTCGTCCTGTAATTGTATGTTTTTCAAAATCCGCTGCATTTTGCCGAGGGAGTAACCCATGAGCACGCTCGCTTTCCCTTCCGATTTATTCTGCGCCCACCAGTTATCGATTTCAGAAAATATTTCCTGCTGCGGCTGCCACTTATAAATCGGCAATCCGAATGTTGATTCCGTGATAAAAACATTGCATTTGACCGGCTCAAAAGGTACTGCAACGTGATCATCTTCCAATTTATAATCGCCGCTGGCTACCCACACTTCACCTTTGTATTCCACCCTAACCTGCGCAGAACCAATGATATGGCCAGCCGGATGCAAAGAAAAAGTTACGCCGTTGATGACAAATTTCTCGCCATACTCTACCGTTTGCAGGGAAATATCCGGGCCTAACCGCAGCCTTAAAATCGGCTCGCTATCCTTGTGCGCCAGGTAATGTTTACTGCCCCAGCGCGCGTGGTCGCTGTGGGCATGCGTGATGATCGCCTTGTCCACCGGAATCCAGGGATCAATGTGTGCGTCGGCAACGGTGCAGTATATACTTTTGCCCGTAAATTGGAGTAGCGGTTGTGCTGGCATAACCCTGTCAAACATTAAAATTGTGCCATCCGCCAAATCCCGCCACAAAGCGCCTTGAAAAAATAAGTGCTATTTTTGAGTTACTAATGTTGCGTTCCTGCGTCTAAACAGGAAAAGCTAATTTAATCACACGTCATGACAAAGAAGAAACACGAGCCAGCATTGCCGCCAGCCGAAGAAGCAGCAAGGTATCTGGACAATGCCAGACAGATTTTGTCGGAAAAAGCAAAAAAAGAGGACGGCCTTTATTACGATGTCAAGTATGTAAAAATGGCATCGGGGACAGCTTACTCCGCTGCATTGCTGATATTGGACGAATATCTCAAACAGAGAGAAGGAATTAAGTTTGAAAAACCGACAAGCATCGAGGATTACACGAACAGAGTCAGAAAGTATAACAAAAAACTTCTCGTTCTTCTGCATGCAGTTTACGGTGAACTGCACATCAGCGGTTATTACCACGGCACGAGGTCGGTAGAAATCATACAAGCTGGATTGGCTAATGTCAGACAGATGTTGACGTACATTTAAATTTCCAGTCAAATTCTATTCAATGCTTACCAGACACCTACTACTTCCTCTTTTACTCACCCTCACCTTCTCCTGCAACCGAGAAAAAGCAGCACACACCACCGAAAAATCACAAGCCAGCGACAGCAACTATCAAGACAAAGTTGAAATCAAACACGCTCAGGGTTTTTCTATTCAATATTTTAAAGACTACAAAATTGCCAGCATTGTATCTTCCGGGACGGATACATTGAAATATATCCTGCTTGAAAAGGGCGCGCCGCGGCCGGCAGGTTACGAAAATGCGCAGATTATTAATATTCCTCTCAAAAGTGCAGTAGCGATGTCTTCCATGCATATCGGGCTTTTTGAAATGCTGGGGGCGGAGAATGTGCTGACCGGGCTCGGGAATCTGCAATATGTGTATTCGCCGAAAGTCATTGCGCGCATCAAAGTCGGTAAGATTTCGGAAGTGGGGCGCGACCAGGGATTGAATGAGGAAAAACTGGTTGAAATGAATCCCGGCGTGGTGATGACCGTGGGTAGTCCGGGTAGCAAAACGGATCACTATCAGACACTCAAACAGGCAAACATTCCCGTACTTGTTAACTCCGAGTGGATTGAAAAAACACCACTCGCGCGGGCTGAGTGGGTGAAACTGGTGGCGGCGCTGCTCAATCAGGAGAAACTGGTAAATGAAAAGTTTGGGGAAATCGAGCGGGAGTACGACCGGCTTGCCAAACTGGCGGCGGCGAGTGCGAAAAAGCCTACCGTACTTTCGGGATTGAATACCAAGGACGCCTGGTTTTTGCCCAGCGGCGATAGTTATATGGCCAAATTCTTCGCCGATGCCGGCGCGGATTATCATTGGAAAAACAACAAAGCCGCCGGAAGCCTGCCGATGAACTTCGAGGCGGTGTACCCTTTTGCCTTGGAGGCCGACAGCTGGGTCAATGTGGGTTTTGATAAAAATGACACCCGCCAAAGCATTTTGGCGCAGGATTCCCGATATTCCGATTTTAAAGCATTCAAATCGGGCAACATTTTCAGCTACAATAACAAAGTGAACGAGCAGGGCTCCAACGATTTTTTCGAGTCGGGGACTGTTAATCCGCATATTGTCCTGGCCGATCTGATCAAAATATTCCATCCCGAAATACTGCCTGAGCATCAGCTGGTATATTACAAAAAGCTCCAATAATGGCCGAACAGGAAAATAGCAAAAGCCGCATTCTGGTTGGTCTCGCCATTTTCGCCGTCTTTTTCTTTGTGCTGGACATTATGCTGGGCTCGGTCCGGATCCCTATCCGCGAAGTTTTCAACATTCTGTTTTTTCAAAAATCAGAAAATACCGCCTGGCTTTTTATCATTGAAAAAATCAGGTTACCCAAGGCATTCACTGCTATTCTCGCAGGTTGCGGACTGTCCGTCAGCGGTTTGCTCATGCAGACATTATTCCGTAACCCGTTGGCCGGGCCTTCGGAGCTGGGTATCACGGCAGGCGCAGGACTCGGCGTAGCGGCGGTGATGCTGGCAGGCGGAAGCAGCGCCAGTATGTACGCAATCAGCCAGTTAGGAATTTCGGGAAGCTGGCTGATCGTCGGAATGTCGTCGCTCGGGTCGGCGCTCGTGATGGTTTTGATTCTGGCCATCGCCGGGCGGATCAGGGACAATGTTATTCTGCTGATCGTAGGTGTCATGATCGGGACCATCACACTTTCCGTGATCAGTATCTGGCAATATTTCAGTGCGCCCGAGCAGTTGCAGGAGTACATCATGTGGACATTCGGCTCGCTGAGTGGCGTCACCAATTATCATTTGTACGTTTTGTCCGGCGTTGTTTTGTTTGGATTAACATTGGCTTTTGCTGCTTCCAAGTCGCTGAATGCAATGCTTTTGGGCGAAAATTACGCCCGGAGCATGGGGTTATCCGTCGGCAAAGCGCGACTGATTATCATGGCCAGCACCAGCATCCTCACCGGCAGTATCACCGCATTTTGCGGCCCGATCGGTTTTGTCGGCATCGCCATCCCGCACATTACCCGCTCGCTGCTCGGCACCGCCAACCACCGCATACTCGTCCCGGCTACGTGTCTCACAGGCGCCGTATTAATGCTGGCGTGCGATATCATTGCCCAGCTTCCCGGCGCGCAAACCGTCGTACCCATCAATGTGGTGACTTCCCTGCTCGGCGCGCCGATTGTCATCTGGGTGATTATCAGCCGCAACAACATTCGCTCGTCCTTTTCATGACCGGAGTCCAGCCATATCTCGCTACCGAGCAGCTAACCATCGGTTATCGTTCAAAAGGACTCACCAAAGTTATTTCCAGTAACTTAAATCTTGCATTGCACCCGGGGAACCTCGTTTGTCTGCTGGGTTCAAACGGTTCCGGGAAATCTACGTTAATGCGCACTTTGGCCGGTTTGCAGCCTGCATTGGATGGTAACATTAAGATTGGACAGAAATTGCTGGCTGAACTTCCACCCGAAGAATTAGCCAGAAAACTAAGTCTTGTTTTAACTGAAAGAATCGAAGTCGGAAACCTGACCGCAAGGGAAATTATCACCTTGGGAAGAACTCCCTACACCGGCTGGCTGGGCATTTTAAATGTCCAGGACCGTGAAAAAATCGATGAGGCGGTGTCGCTGACCCACGTGGAAGACTTGCTGGAAAAACGTGCACATCAGCTTAGTGACGGCGAGAGGCAAAAAGTAATGGTAGCCCGCGCCCTGGCCCAGGATACGGACCTGATCCTGCTCGATGAACCCACCGCCCACCTCGACCTGCCCAACCGCATCGAAATGATGAACTTGCTGCATGACTTGGCGAGAACAACCGGAAAGGCGATTTTACTGAGCACGCACGAACTCGATCTGGCCCTCCAAACCGCGGATTATCTATGGCTTTTGAAACATGACGGTGAAGTTTCCGCCGGTGTGCCAGAAGATCTGGTGCTCAATGGTTCTTTCGAATCGGCATTTTTGAAGGCTGGTTTTTCCTTTGACAAAATGTCGGGGACGTTTCATGTGAACAAACAATCGGGACCGCTGACCGTATACCTGGAAGGCGACGAGCTGCTGGTTTCCTGGACAAAAAGGGCTTTGAAAAGGGCGGGTTTTACATTAGCGATCATAGCAAACAGCCATTTGAAAATAAGGGCGATGAGTGAGAATGCGGTGCTGTCGTGGGAAATTGAGGGTTTTGACAAAACACAAACGGTGAATTCCATCGAAGATCTGCTACATACGCTGAGGCAATTTTAAGTATATGATTGTCGCCTTCCGGTGAATTAAAGCCTCGCGTTTCGTCCGAATTGGTTAGTTTTGGACATATAAAAATTAGCCAACAGTTACCCTTCATGATTTTTTTGATTCCGATAGCAATGTGGCTGAGCACCGCCATTTGCTACTTAACAATCTTTAAAGGCACCCGGCAAACCTTCCGCCGCTCGCTGTTGACGGCGGCGATCGCTAACTTTTTCTTTATCGCCGCAAGTACAGAACTGCTCGGCGCGCTGGATCTGATCACCGACTGGGCTGTCCAGGGAAGCTGGTTTTTACTGGACCTGGCATTAGCAGCAACCTATTTTCGAATTACAAAACGTGTCGGCAGCAACTTCCGCAAAATCGTTTCATACTGGTTAATTTCGTCAAAAACTTTCTTCAAAGAGCTGGGCGCGTTCACGACGATCCTGCTTCTAATACTTTCCTGCATTACATTGACGGTCGCCGTCATGACTACGCCGAACAACCTTGATTCACTGAGTTATCACCTTAGCCGGCTAGGTTACTGGGTGCAGAATAAGAATGTTGCACATTATGCCACGCACATCGAGCGGTCAATTTCTTTCAGCCCGTTTTCGGAATATGTGCATTTGCATACTTTTTTGCTCGCCGGCAGCTGGCGATTTTTTCAGCTTTTGCAGTGGCTTTGCCTGGTCGGTATTCTTGGGTTTGTTTCCATGCTTGTGCAGCTTTTTTCCAATTCCAGGTCCGCATTACGCATCGCCCTCCTCTTTGCAGGTACTTTACCAATCGCGATTTTGGAATCCATGACCACGCAGAATGACATTGTGGTGAGCTTTTTTATCCTCGCCACAGCTTTTTTTGTTTTTGATTATATAAAAAAACAGGATCCGGTTTCACTCTTTTTGCTGGTTCCCACCGTAGGTCTAGGGATGATGACCAAAGGTACCTTCGCATTTTTCGTACTTCCTTTCGGGCTTTTTCTGCTCATTTTCATGGTTTCAAAAGGCCTGTGGAAACCTTTGGGTGGGGCTGCGGTGGCGGCTGTTTTTGTGATGATTTTACTCAACGGACCGTTTTGGTACCGAACTTATCAGGTGTTCGGGACGCCGATCGGGCGGATGAGCCAGGGGAACAAGACGCATTTTTCAGGCGGTGGCAGCTATCTGTCGTCCGTTTCGAAACACGTTTTCCTGCATTTGGGCTTTATTTCGCCGGGAGATCGCTACAACCATTTCCTCGAAACACAGCTTGACCATTTCCATCACCTGATCGGCGCGCCGCTGAATGATCCGGGCACCGGGATGGCGTTCAAGATGAACCGGTTGAATTTCAACGAGGATTTCGCACATAACTTCCTCTCTGCCTGGCTGGTGATTTTCAGTATACCTCTGCTTTTTGTCGCCCGTATATCGCGTGCTATCAAAATCTACCTGGCACTCACACTGCTCGCTTTTCTGACATTCTGTTTTTTTATCGCCTATCAAACCTACGGCTCCCGGCTGCACATTCCGTTTTTTCTGTTGTATTCGCCGGTGATCGGCGTGGTCTATGGCGCACTTTTTTCTACTCTTTTTTCCAAAGTACTGATACTGATTTTGTGGCTGGCAGCATTGCCTTTTGCGCTGCTCAGTGCCAGTCATCCTTTGCTTTCTACCAAATGGTTTTTTGAAGAAGTTTTTCCACCGATCAACTCCGCATTAAACCTGCATATTAACATTGAAGGGAATGTAAACCTGAAACAACGAAGTGCGCTGATGATCAGTCCACTGGAAGCTTTTTGGGGTGAATACTGGCGGGATGCAGAGAAAGTAAGAGCAGAAGTAAATGCGCTGCATCCGCAAAAAATCGGGTTTGATTTTGAAGAACATAGCTACGATTATGCGTATCAGTATTTACTCCAAAAGCCCGGACGAACATTCGGGCACGTGGCGGTCAGAAACCCGTCTAAAATTTTGGAAAAATCCAATTTCCAGCCCGACATCATTCTGGCTGAACATTATGAAGGAGAAAAATTCAGTTACCACCGTAAAGTCTATTTTGCACGGCGCATTGTGGATGGAAAGTGGCTGTATATACCCCTGCAATAAATTTTTAACCTAAAATTCACCGTCATGACAGCATTAGAAACTGTACGACTTTATTATCAATGCTTTAACCAAAGAAACTGGAAGGGAATGCTCACGCTGCTCGACCCGGAAGTGCGCCACGAGGCCAACCAGGGAGATGTACGTATCGGCGCCGACAAATTCACGGAGTTTTTACAAAAAATGGATGAATCCTACGAGGAACATCTGACCGATATGGTGCTTTTTTCCGAACCTTCGGGCAAGCGGGTAGCTGCGGAGTTTGTTGTAAATGGTGTTTATAAAAAAGGCGAACCAGGTATGCCGGAAGCGCACGGACAACCTTATGTACTCCCGGCCGGGGCATTTCTGGAAGTGAAAGAGGGGCGGATCAGCCGCGTGACCACTTACTATAACCTCCCGCTATGGATCGACCTGGTTTCAAAGACAAAATAATGGCTGAACTCCGATTTTTGTGGGCGCGCGGGGAGGAGATAGGTGCGGTTGTAAATGATCTGGCTGGGCTGCGTATCGCCGTTTTTCGTGATTATCCCTATTTATACGAAGGCTCGGTTGCGTATGAAAAGGAATACCTGACGGTTTACACGGCATCTTCAAAATCGCTGCTGTTTTCGGTATATGATGGCGACAGGATGGTGGGCGCAACTACCTGTCTGCCGCTGGCGGACGAATCTGCGGAGGTCCGCCGGCCTTTCGAAGACGCTGGGTATGATATCAGTACCGTTTTTTACTTTGGAGAAAGCATTTTGCTGCGGGAATACCGTGGTTTAGGGCTGGGACACCGTTTTTTTGATGAACGCGAGGCACATGCCCGCACTTTCGGGAATTTTGAGACCTCTTGTTTCTGTTCTGTTGATCGGGGGGAGAATCATCCGCTAAAACCTGCGGATTATCGGTCAAACAATGCCTTTTGGACAAAGAGGGGTTATCATGAAGAACCGGAATTACAGACTTATATGTCCTGGCCCGATGTCGGCGACAAAGTATCTACCGCCAAAAAGATGATTTTCTGGATTAAAAAATTACGAGAATAAACCCACTTTCGAGCATTAACCCACAATGATTTTAACCATTGCGTCAGCACAGTACCCGATTACCGAACACGTCGGCTTTTCTGCCTGGAAACAACATACCGAGCGCTGGGTGGCCGATGCCGTAGAAAAGGGGGCAAAACTGCTGCTCTTCCCGGAATACGGTTCTATGGAACTTGTCAGCATCTTTTCGGAAGAAATCCGGGGCGATCTTCAAAACCAGATTTTTTCACTGGATTCGATCAAATCGGAATTTTGCATGGTCTTCGAGATTTTTGCAAAAAAATATGAGGTAGTGATCGTGGCGCCCACCATTCCGATTGTCGAAAACGGCGAAAAGCTGAACAGGGCCTATGTTTTTTCTCCAAATGGGCTGATGGGTTACCAGGATAAATTCTTCATGACCCGGTTTGAAAACGAAGAATGGGGCATCCAGAGCGGCCGGAAAGCGTTGACTATTTTCGAAACGTACTGGGGAAAATTCGGGATCCAGATCTGCTATGATGTGGAATTCGGTATCGGCTCGCAGCTTTTATGCGAGGCCGGCGCCACATTGATCCTCGTCCCCAGCTGCACTGAAACCATTCGCGGCTGCACGCGTGTACACATTGGCGCACGTGCCCGGGCGCTTGAAAATCAGGCGTATACCGTTGTTTCGCAAACGGTCGGCGATGCCGAATGGTCACCCGCCGTCGATCTCAATTACGGTTACGCCGCGTTTTACGGCACACCTGATCACGGTATGCCCGAAGAAGGCATTATTGCCGCCATGGAACCGCAGCAAGCTGGCTGGCTGGTCCAGGATCTCGACCTATCAGAAATTGACCGTGTAAGAAACGACGGGCAGGTTTTGAATTTTAAAGACCACCAGCGCATCATTTCCCGTCTGAACGAGGGGATTATCATTGTTGAAAAAGTGCTCTGATTATTTTTTCAAAACCCGCTTTATATCGTCTTCCGAAATCCGGTCGGGCATATTGCCAAACTGCTGGCGCACGAATGTCAGGAGCTGAGCCATTTCGCCGGGCGGGATAAAATCGTGTTTGGGCATCAGGTCGTTATACGGTTTTCCCAAAACCTTAATCTCGCCTTGCAGTCCGTTTGCAACCACCTGGATCAGCCTTCTTTTATCCTCGGTAACCCACTCGGAATTGACAAGCGGCGGAAAGCGGCTTCCATCCCCGAGGCCGTTTCGCTGGTGACAAGGCGTGCAATACGTATTGTAAATGCGCTGCCCGGCCACTTTTGTTTCTTTGTCAAGGTTATCATTGATCTCGTCGGGTGTGCGAATGTTGGAGTTGAGCTTATGTTTTTCCATGGCGGCCAGCTGGGTTGTGCCAAAGTTTTTCTTGTTGCCTTTGAACATTACCCGCCAGACTTTCCCCTTCCGCGAATCGGTAATATATAATGAACCGTCAGGTCCCTGCGCCAGTCCCATCGGCCGCGCTTTGGCGTCACTGACATTGATCAGCGGGTCCATCCCTGCAAAACCGTCGGCGAATACCTCCCATTTTTCAGAAAATTTACCATTTACCCAAGGTACAAAACACACAAAATAACCCGCCTGCGGATAGGGCGCGCGGTTGGTAGAACCGTGAAATGCGATGAATGCACCGTTTTTGTAACGTGCCGGAAACTGGTCGCCGGTATAAAAAAAGAGGTCATTCGGTGCCCAGTGACCTGGAAAACCGATAATTGGATTCTGGTATTTCGTGCCTTCGCCTTCTTTTTTACCATCGCCGCCGTACTCCGGGTTCAGCATTTTTTTGCCTTTCATCTGGTCAAAATAATAGTACGGCCAACCGAGATTGGTGCCCTGCGTTACTTTCACAAATTCCTCCGCTGGCAGAACCGCGCTTTGCCAGGACGAAAATTGTTCTGGAAAAAGCCGGTGCAAATTGTCACGCCCGTGCACGACGGCATATAAATTCTGATCATTGGTATTCCACCGCAAGCCAAGAATGCTGCGTAGGCCGGTCGCAAACAGGGTACCGTCTTTTTGTGTTTGGTCCAGCTTATCCGCGTTGAATTTCCAGATACCCCCATGTTTCTCCAGATCAGGGCAAGGCGTAATCCCTGGACTTCCCGGCTTTCCGCCCGGCGAATTCACCATATCCTGGCAAGCATCCGAAGGCGCGCCGAAAGGCACGTACATATTTCCCTGATTATCAAAAGCCATCGGCTTGGTAATGTGCCAATGCGTGCCGTGCTCGTGGTCGTCGGTGAGGATGGTTTCGTATTTTTCTTCGGGTAAAAGTTGTCCCGGAATCAGCTTGCTGCGGTAAACCACCAGCGAGGAACTGTAATAGAGGTAACCATTGTGAATGATAATGCCATTTGCCAAACTGCTCTGATCCTTGTAAGTACCAAAGTTTTGAATGATATCTGCTTTGCCGTCGCCCGTCGTGTCCCGCATGGCTACCGTCCCGCCGCCCTGGCCTTTGCCAAAATACCGCAGCTTAATGTAGATGTCACCGTTATCCCGCACCGTAATGTGCCGCGCCTGGCCCGTGCTGTCCGCCACCACCAATGCCTGAAAACCGTCGGGGATAGCCAGTCCGCCATTATCCGGGTCGCCGGCCGGGAGTTTGTCTTCCGGGGTTCTTGCGGCAATGATCAAAATGGTTAGTAGGCCAAAAACGCCTGCTGTTTTGACTACATTCTTTGTCTTTTTATAAAAATTCATAAAACTATTGTTTCTGCTTTTTTGCGCCCAAACCATTCAAATCCCACACAATTTTCCCGTCGCGGACCGTCATTTCCACTTCCAGCTTTTTAGAACCGGTAATACTGTTCCCGGCAGAATCCGTAAATCCAAACTCCCCATCCCGCACCCGGAAAATGGCCAGATCGGCCACATTTCCCGCTTTTAAATTTCCTAGCTCTTCATGCCCAATCGCCTTCGCAGGGTTTGATGTAGCGATCTGCACCACCTGTTCCAGCGAAAGTCCCAGCGCCATGAATTTGGACATGACATTCGCCATATCTTTCATGCCCGAATTCATGCTAAACCGATGGAGATCAGTACCGAAAGAATTGGGATAAAAACCTTGTTTCACCGCCGGCATCGCCTGGTCGAACCAAAAACCCGCGCCACCGTGCCCAAGATCGAAAAGGATACCGCGTTTTTTGGCTTCCAGTACAAAAAGCTTCACTTTCCCGTCCGGCCCTACTATTGGAGTTCTCTCTTTGATATTTTCAAAGGAATGCGTGATCATATCCCCGGGACGCATTTTTGCGAGCTGATATTCCAGCGGATATTCTGGTAAATGACATTCGACGAACAACGGTTTTTTGGTTTTGGAAGCCGCCGAAACCGCCCGGTCAAAAGGCGTCCAATCCTTGCCGTTAAAGTGCCCGATTTTCACGCCGACAATGTTCTCAGGATATTTTAAAATCAAAGCGGCAGTCGAATCCACATTCATGTCATCCAGGTTTTGCTCCCGGTCTGCACCCGTCATTCCCTCGCCAGAAATGTTCAGAAAAGCCAGGATCCGCGTTTTTGACTGGTCGATTACCTGTTTTTTAAATAGCGGAAAACTGCGCCAGCCGGAAGTACCCGCATCCACCACCGTCGTGACGCCGGATTTAAAAGTAAAATCATCAGGCGAAACACTATTTACACCATTCGCAAAAAGTCCGGCCTCGGGTCCGACGAAAACGTGGGTGTGGGTATCAATAAATCCGGGGGTAATGTAGAGGCCTTTCACGTCGATGATTTTTGAGGCAGAATCGGAGAGTGGGTGGCCGACTTTCACGATTTTACCTTTATCAATCAAGATATCCTGAACCTTATCTATTTGATTTGCAGGGTCAATGACGTGGCCGTTTCTGATCAGCAGATCGGATTTTTGCGCAAATGCGGGCCCTGTAGAAAACAGGTGCAGTAGCACTGTAAAAAGCAAAATTTGAAATCGCCCCATCCTTAAACCTTATTTAGAATTCAACTCACTTTGCCAGTCTGCGGAGGCGATACCATTCAAATCCCACATGATTTTTCCGGCGCGCAAGGTCAGTTCAGCTTCCAGTTTTTTGTCCCCTTTCATTTTCAACCGGCGGGTATCGATAAAACCAAAATCGCCTTTCCGCACATTGAAAACCGTCACATCCGCCTCTGAACCAACTGTTAAGCTGCCCAAATCGGTACGTTTGATGACTTGTGCCGGGTTCCAGGTCACCCGCAAAATGGCGTCGGGCAGCGTCATTCCCATGTTCAAAAATTTGGAAATCAAGTTATCCAGACCTTTCATTCCACCATTCATGCTGTCGGTATGGAGGTCGGTGCTGATCACATTCGCCTTAAAACCCTGCTGCATGGAAGGTATCGCCTGCCGCCACGCGAATGCGCCGCCGCCATGACCTACGTCAAAAACCAAGCCTTTTTGCTGCATTTCCACCACAAAAGGTTTCACCTTGCCATTTTCATCCACCACCGTTTCGCGCTCGGTAGGGCCGTGGGCGTAAGTATGCGTGAAAATATCGCCGGGACGCAGGTATTCCTTGAACAGTTTTTCAATCGAGAGCGGCGGTTTATGTTCGCCAAAATCCACCATAACAGGCGCGTCGGCCAGTTTTCCAGCTTCCACAGCCTTCTGCACCTGCGAATAATCGCCCCAGAAATGCGCTGATTTAATACCGACGATCACATTCGGATAAAGTCTTTTGATCATATTCGCAACCATCGCCGGGTTCATATCCGTCAGGTCCTGCTCCTCAAACCGACTCGCCATACCTGTGCCGACAATGTTGAGAAATGCCAGAACGCGCGTCTGCGATTTGTCAATCGTCTGAGCCTTAAAGGTTTTGAAATTCCGCCAACCCGATGAACCTGCGTCCACCATGGTAGTAACTCCTGTCCGGAACGAAAAAGCATCGGGCACGACGCTGGTCGCGGCGTTGGCAATGTAGGATTCGGGTGTGACGCCGTAAAAAACGTGCACGTGCATATCAATGAAGCCGGGCGCTACATATAACCCTTTGACATCCACCACTTTTTTTGCCGAAGAAGCCGGAATGTCCTTCGCCACCTGCATAATTTTCCCGGCGGTAATTGCTACGTCCAGGTCAGCGTCAAGGTTATTTTTAGGATCGATCACGTGACCGCCTTTGAGCAGCAGGTCGATATTTTGGGAAAAAGAAAGAGAGGCGGAAAGGAAAACCAGCAGGCAGCCGAACAGGGCCACGCCCACGGCGCGTCGTTTTTTTAGGAAAAGCATTTTATCAAGAGTTTAGGATAACAAGCCGCTTGGCTGTTTTCGAATGTGATTTTAACGAAAAAATCCGGCTACTCCAAAGAAATTGTGCACGAGCACGCGGCGATCAGATATTCAGCAGTCTGGCCATAACACATTTTAGCGTGTGTTAACAAGCCAGTATTTATTTACTGGCTTTTATCGCCTGCGGTTACTTACGATATTTGCCGCAAAAACTGCGTTCCCGTTGAAAAATCCACGAATTAGAGGCTACTCAACTGTGTTGGGTACGTTTGGTTGGTTACTAACAGTTTGCTTCATTTGCCTGACGTTCATCCCCAGATCCCTCGACCACGTCCTGTTCGTCGACGGACTTGCCTACGCCGCTATTTCCAGGAACATGGCGATGGGTTTGGGCTCTTTCTGGGAGCCGTATTTTGCCGATTCTTTCTGGATGAATTTCAATGACCGCTGCGCTTTTTTCTGCGAACACCCGCCTTTAATGTTCGGTTTGCAGGCGCAGCTTTTCAAAGTTTTGGGTGACACTACGCTTGTTGAAAACCTCTATAACCTGATCATTCTGCTTGCCAGCGTGGGTGTTATTGCCCTCATTTGGAGGGAGTTATTTAAAAATAACCTGGAAATCAAACAGCAGGCGTGGCTTCCGATTTTAATGTGGTACAGCCTGCGGGTTGTTTGGTGGAGCGTCCCCGGAAACCTCCTGGATACCACGATGGCAGTGTTTTGCATGCTTTCTTTTTATTTCCAGTTAAAAGCCATTTCCGAAACGAAATTCAAACCTCTTTACTGGATACTGGCAGGCACCATGGTCCTCCTCGCCATTTTGACCAAAGGCCCCGTCGGGTTGTTCCCGCTGGCTTTCCCAGTTATTTATATGGTCGTTTTTGGCAAAAGATTTTATGGGATTGGTGTCAAGGGATTGCTGACGACATTGGCTTCTTTCGGACTGTTACTTACCCTGCTTTTAATGTACGAACCAGCCTTGTTTTTCCTTAAAAATTACTTTCAGGGCCAGGTAATGCTGGCCATCATGCAAAAACGAGAGCGGGTTGCGAAAGATTGGACGGCACATTTTTATTTACTTAAAATACTATTTGTCAACATTATACCCCACTTGCTGTTCGTGGCGGGCTTCTACTTTTTCAGATTTTATTCAAAACGATCTGCACCTGTTTCCAATCATGCAATGCAGGTCAGAATGCTCGTTTTGCTCACTGCACTTTCTGGCATTTTGCCTATGATGGTCAGCGTCAAACAAGCCGATTATTACCTGATGCCCGCGCTGCCTTTTGTTGGATTCTTCTTTGCAGCCTGGTGCGTGGAAATGCTGCTGACGTTCGCGGGCAATTTCACAAGCCGCATAAAAGTCGTTTTTACAGGATTATCTGTGATTTTGCTGGCCGGAATGATCTTCAAACTTCTGCATCCGGATTTCGACCGCACTTACGAAATTGCGCAAGCCCTCAAAAAGCACGTCCCCGAAAGATCCAAAATTTACGTAACCGAAGACATCAATACGGAATCCGGCCTGCATAGCACCTACCAGCGCTACGCCCGACTTTCAGTCGCCTTCAATCCGACTGAAACGAAATATTTCTTCTTCAACCACCAGCACAAAATGCTGGATTCCATCGCCGCAACACAACATTTCGAGATTATCGATCTGGTCCACGGCGCAAAGTTGGGCGTTAAAAAGTAGCTTAACATGCCTAAAACGCAGAGTGCTTAAAAACCTTCATCCGTGGGATCACCTGCCAACCTGACGCATCCAGCTCAAAATCTCCCCGTAACGCTGGTTAAATGGATTAAAAAATTGCGTGATCATCGGTACGTGCTTCTTCTTTTCCTGAATGTGATAGGGGGTTTCGGGGGCGAAATCTGCGAGGGCTTTTTTGAATTTTTCGTTGCTGGATATGATCGAGGGGTAGGATTTTCCACCGCGGTAGATGATCATTGGCGGCATCGATTTGTGCAAATGGTAAAGCGGCGTCGCTTTTTTCCAGGTATCGGGATTGTTCGTGAAAGTATTCAGATAGGTATTTCCCGGCTGGAATTTTTCATCGGTCAGGTAGCCGTACATATCCAGGCCGGCGGCGTCGATCAGGATTGTTCCGGCGAGGGGATTTTCGATTTTCAGGTCCTGGAAATATTGGTTGTCGATAGAAACCAATGCGGCCAGATGTCCGCCGGCCGAATGTCCTGAAAGGAAAATCCGCTCTGGATTTCCGCCGTACTGCGCAATGTTATCCTTTACCCATTTGACGGCATTCGCAGTGGAGCGGGCCATTTCATCGTATTTGGCGGCCGGACTGAGCGGATAATCGATTGTCACATACACAACTCCCTTTTTCGCCCAGTGATTTCCAATTATGTTGTACTGCGATTTCTTGCCTGAATTCCAGTTGCCGCCGTGAACGAAAATGATCACGTCGTGCGGTGTGACGTGCTTTTTCGGCGCGAAAATATTCAGCTTTTGTTCCGAAATGCCTTTTTCGGCGGGCTGATAAGTAATGTCTTTGTGGCGGCTGATCCTCTTGAAGGAACAGCCGGAAATGGTCAGCAGGAATGCCGCCGAAATAATGGTCAGAATGAGTAATGTGATTCTCGTCTCAGCTTTCATGTATCAATTTTTCAATATGATACATACGGGGCCGACTTCCTGAAAGATCAATAAATGTCCTCCTTGGCAAATAAATGCTTGCTGATTGTTTCGATCAGCACCTCAGCTTTAAAAGGCTTCGTGATGAAATCGGTGAAGTTGCAGCTGGCGATTTCCGGCGTTTTTTGGGCGAAGGTATCGGCTGTGAAGGCAATGACAGGAACCTTGGCGTAGCGCGGAAAATCGCTCTGGATTTTCTTCATAGCCGTGATACCATCCATGACCGGCATCTGAATGTCCATCAGGATCAGGTCGTAGTCGTCGCCTTGTGCCAGACGGTCGAGTGCATCGGCACCGTTGGGACAGATGACAAAATCGGCTCCCCACCTTTTCAGAAGCTGCCGCAGCAGCACCTGGTTTGCGAGGATATCTTCGGCTGCCAGAATGTTGTAGCCTTTCAATGAGAGATTTACAGGTGCTTTCACGTTTTCTTGTCCGTTTGAATTTCCGCCTTTACCAAAGTTAAGGATTACCGTGAATGTTGCCCCTTCGCCAAGCTTGCTTTTGGCCGATATCGAGCCCTTCATGAGCTCGGTGATGGTGCGGGTAATGCTCAAACCAAGGCCGGTACCGCCGAAATGATGCTTCGCGTCGTTGGTGTGGGCTTGTGAAAAACTTTCAAAAATCACATTCAGCTTGTCTTCCGAAATACCGATCCCCGAATCTGTCACTTCGATCCGGATATCAACATTGGAACCGTAATCCTCGTGCAGGTGTACCGCTATTCTTACAAAACCATCCTCGGTAAATTTAATCGCATTGCCGACGAGGTTGACCAGGATCTGGTTCAGGCGGTAGGCGTCGCCCATGAGCATGTGCGGCACATTGTCGTCGAACTGGAATTCCAGGTTGATCGATTTTTCCTTAGCCCTGATCTCAAAGGTTTTAAGTAAGTAATCCAGCTTTTCTTTGAGGTCAAACTCAAAATTTTCAAGCCCGAATTTTCCGGCTTCGATTTTTGAGAAGTCCAGGACATCATTCAAAATCACCATCAGGTTATCCGCCGAATACTTGATCATTTTCAAATATTCCCGGTCCTCCGCATCAAAATCGCTGGTCAGCAGCAGGTCCGTAAAACCAATGATCCCATTCATCGGTGTCCGGATCTCGTGGCTCATCGTAGAAAGAAAGTCCGACTTGATGCGGGTCGCCGCTTCGGCGTCTTTTTTGGCCTGGATCAGCTCTTTTTCAGCCAGTTTGCGTGAGGTAATGTCGATAGCCGTACCCAGCACTTCCTGCACCAGCCCTTCCTCACCTCTTTTAAAAGGCACTTCCCGCGTAATGATCCACACCTCCGAACCGTCTTTGTGTTTCAGGCGAAACTCTTTTTCTACCACATCCTCATCTTTAACAAAATTCCGCATGTGGTGGTAATGCCGGCGGAAAGTGAGCTGGTCCTGGTTGTTGATGATCTGGGTCAGACCATTCGTAGTATCCGTTTGAATGTCTTCTTCCGAGTAGCCCAGTATTTTCCAGATCTGTTTATTATGGAAAATATTTGTCCATTTTTCAATGTCGATCACATAGATAATGTTGGGCGACAGGAGTGCGATTTTATTGATAAACTCCTCTTTTTCAGCCAGCTCGGTGCGCGCCTGCTCCCGGCCTTTCTCCATCTCCTGCATCTGGCTGATGGTGTGAAAGGATTTAGACAGCTTTTCCGCATTGACCTCCGATTTTGGAAAATAATCTGTCGCGCCGGCTTTCATCATTTCTACCGCCAGCCGCTCGTCACCCTGGGAAGTAAGCACGATCACAGGCAGCTTCGGCGACATTCTCTTGACTTTTTTCAGCAGTTCAAGACCATTGGTTTTGGGTAGCTGATAATCAAGAAAAACACATCCCGGCGTCCAGGATTCCAGTTTCAGTATTGCATCCTCAGCATATTTGCAGACCTGGATATCGCCGATTTCTACCTGTGACTTTTTGATGGCCCGTATCAGGTTCATCGCATCGATATCATCGTCTTCTACAAGGAGAATGGTTAATGGTGTCATTTTTAATAGGTTATATCGTTAAACTACTCCGGAAATTCGCAGAGTGTCCAGTAGCTGTTAAGAGTGGATACTGCTGCGATAAATCTGTCCATCGAGAGCGGTTTCAGGATATAGCCGGCCACATTCAGGTTAAATGCCTCTATCTTGTCGCTGTCCTCGTTGGACGTTGTCATTACAAAAACCGAGAGAGAGCTGAGTTCCGGATCCTGACGGATTTCTTTCAGGAACTCGATTCCCCCCATTTTCGGCATGTTCAGGTCGAGTAATACGATCCGCGGTTTCGGAAGATCCGTCCGCGACCGGAGTATTGCCAGTCCCTCAATACCGTTTGAAGCGACGATGAGCGGGTTCGAAATGTTGTTTTTCTTGAATGCGCGTTTCACATTCATGACGTCCACTTCGTCGTCTTCAAGTAATAAGATGGTCATTGGAACGGGAGTAGAGTAAGACATTTTAGATATGCTATTATTTATTGGAACGGGTTGTTTTTGAGTGAGGTCTCCGTTTCTTTCCGGTCGTTTTTAGGCCAGGTGAAATAAAACCGTGTGCCTTCTGTCATTTTGGATTCGATGCGAATGACGCCGCCTTTTTCGTCGAGTATCTTCTTAACGATCGCCAGCCCCACACCCGTACTTTCCACTTCATCCCTGGCCTGCAAGGTCTGAAAAATAACGAAAATACGTTCGTGAAATTCCGGACTGATCCCCGGCCCATTGTCTCCCACGAAAAACTCGAAGCGGGTATCGTCCTCCGTCCAGCCGATGGTAATGTCCACTTCCGGCTTGTCGTTGTACTTGATACCGTTTGAAATCAGGTTTTGCAAGATCTGGGTCAATGTGATTCTCTCCGTTTCCAGCACCAAATCCTGGTTTCCTTCAATCAGAAAACGGACCGGTTTTTTACTGCTGAATGTGTCGTGGAGGTCGTCGACAAGGGTTTTGAGCATAAATCTTTCCCGCACCGTCTTGATCCTGCCTGCCCTGGAATAGGATAAGATACCATTAATCAGACTTTCCATCCGGTGTACGCGCCCGCGCAGCAGCCTGAACTGATCTTTGGTGTCGCCTTCCAGCAAGTGGCTGATATCCTCCTCGATCCACTCCGACAAATTATTGATCGCCCGCAGCGGCGCTTTCAAATCGTGGCTCACCACATAGGCAAACTGGTCCAGCTCCGCATTGATCCTTTCGAGATCACGCATGTAAGATTTCAGCTTCTTTTCCGCATTGATCCGCTCCGTCACATCCGAGAATGTGCCGATGTACCCGATCAGTTTTTCGCCTACATATTGATGGCTGAGTGATACACCGATCCAGACTTCCTTTTTCTGGGCCGTCAGCAGCTTCACGGTCGTGTCGATATTTTGCTCCTCGGTATCCAGTATGTCATTGATTTCCTCCGCCGAATCCGGGAAAAATTCCACCCAGTTCCGGTTGAGGCTTTCGGCAACTGTATAACCCGTAATGTTCTCCCAGGCTTTGTTGAGGTACACAATGTTGCCCTGCCCATCGAGCTGCACGAGTACCTCGGTAATGCTGCGCACCACTTCTTCGAGGCGCTTGCTGGTTAATGCTGCCTCTTCGGTTTTTTCTTTGGCAATACGGCTCAGCTCTCGGTTTGCTTTGAAAAGTTCGCCCGAACTTTGTTCCAAAATCAGCTCTACCCGGCCCATGTCGTCCTGAAATTCCGTATAAGCCTGGTTTACCGAAAGCAAAAAATCCTGCATGCCCGGATGTTCCGCCAATTCGGGTGGTAATGATTTTCTGATCTGCCTCTTTAAAAGCCTGTGGTAATTAGTTTCTGTAATATCGAGGGTCGGCATTCTAATTCTCTCTGAATGTGGTAATTGTCATTGTCTGATTATGGAGCTCGCAGAGTGAGTTCCGGTTGAAAGGGGCCAGTTCTCCGTAAGAATAAAATCCGGCGATCACTGGCTCGTCCAGTACTTCCGACACACATTCCACCTCTTCTTCCACCATTTGTTTCAGTACGAGCTTCCGCCCCACGCAGCTTACCAGGAGCGCAAACTCGGGACTGTTTTTCAAACCTTCCGAAGCCGCGTGCGCCGCTTCTTCCGCCCCGGTGATCAGGCGGTCGTTATTGGCTTTCATCAACCTGACAAATGATCCCTGCGGAATGTCACCAGCGAAAGTCAGGCTTTTTTCTTCTTCATTAATTCCTAGAATCGTCCGTACCACCGGCGCGCGGTCTTCATTATCCCGCATACTCAGCGGAAAAAGCAGCCCCGACGCAGGCAGATCTTTGGCTTTATCACGCAGAAATGATTTATAAAGATCCAATGCAGGTTCCTCGTCAATTTCAAAGAGAATGTTCTCTTTCGAGCGGGTCACTTTTCTATCTAATCCGAAACTATCCCAGCCGCCGCGCGAACCAAAGCCAATCGACAGGTTATGTCCATAAAACCCAATCGCCGCCACACTTTCCGTCGCCACTTTTCCGTCTGGCTCAATGATCACGGTCCTGGAAAATTGCGAGCCGTCGCCAGCCAGTCCGCCGGTCAATGTTACGTCCGGGCCTAATGCTTCCGTCATGCCTTTTACAAGGTCGGTACCATTCACTTTGAGACCATCCGAAACAACGAAAATGTGCCGCAAGTCTTCTTTTGAAAGTTTTGCAACCAGCTGTTTTCCAGCCTCTGCACTATTGAAGCTGATTTCGTCCAGCGCAATTTTCGCACTTTCAACGACGGTATTTTCAAAGAGAATTCCGGTAATGATGATCGTGTGGTCCTTCACGGAAACATTGGCGATTTCTCCCGCTGTGGAGCATCCCGAAAAAATCGCTTCGGGATATTTTTCAGCCAGCTGTCCGACAAGATTATTTTTTTCTAAAAGCTCGCGGTTTCCGAAAATAAAAAGGAGCTGAGGGGAAAAAGTGAACGAGACAGGCGAGGAGGTATCTGTGTAAACGAACTGTTCAATCTGCATATAGTAGCTGCTTGCGGCTTTTATAATTGGATCAACAATTTACGTAAAACTTTCGATACGCGAATTACTTTTACACTTGCTTCAAAGTAGTAACTACTAAGCTATAAAATTGTCAGCTATGAAATTGAGGGAAAGGAGATTCCCTTTATTTTCCTGAACAATTCTACCGCATACAAATCGGTCATACCCGAGACAAAATCGAGGACGGTTTGTATCCTTTGGTAAGGATCGGTGCTGGACGTGATGAACTGCTTGGGGATCAGATCGACCAGCTTGCGGGTGTAATGTGAATTGTTGTTGAGATAGGCTGGTACAAATTCTTCCAAAAGCCCGCCCATGACCTTATAGCCCGCCACTTCAATCTGCACGACCGACGAATAATTGTAAATCCGACGTCTGGAAATGTCGGCGATTTCCTTCATCGCGGAGCAGAAAGGTTCGGGAATGCCGTCGATCAGACTTTTGTTAAAATCGCCGTCCAAGATGGTTTTCTGTTTCTGATAAAATAATTCCGAGCAGGCGCCGATGAGGGTATTGATGGATTTGGCGCGCAGCAAGCTGATTTTCGCGTCATCGTCGTCAATGTCGGCGAGGCGGGCGGGCATCCGCGGATCGTTGCACAGTTGGAGTAAAAGTCGCTCCACGTCGTGATAAGACAGGATTTTCAGCCGGTGCGCATCTTCCAGATCGATAATGTTGTAACAAATATCATCCGCGGCTTCCACAAGGTACACCAGCGGGTGGCGCTTGAAAACCAGCGGAGAGTCGCTCACCTGCGCCAGTTCCAGCTCGTTCGCAATTCGCTGAAAACCTTTTTGTTCTGATTGAAAAAAGCCGTATTTCTTAGTGAAAATCTTCGACTTATCATGCCCCGCCAGCGACTCACAGGGATACTTCGCGATGGCCGCCAAAGTGGAGTAGGTCAATGCAAAACTGCCATAACCCTTGCCGGCGTAAGGATGCGTGAGAATGCGGAAAGCATTGGCATTTCCCTCAAAATTGATCAGATCGGCCCACTGCGCCTCGGTGACTTCTTTTTTGTATTTCAAACCGGCATCATCCGTAAAATAATGCGAAATCGCAGCCTCACCCGAATGTCCGAAAGCCGGGTTACCCAGGTCATGCGCGAGGCAGGCAGCAGAAACAATGTTCCCGATCTCGCTGATTAGAGGGAGTTTTTCGTCAACATTCAGATCATCCTGCCTGAGTTTATTATAAAAAATCCGACCCAAAGATTTGCCTACACTCGCTACTTCCAAACTGTGCGTAAGGCGGTTATGTACAAAAACACTTCCCGGAAGCGGAAAAACCTGCGTCTTGTTTTGTAACCTTCTGAAAGGGGACGAAAAGATCAGCCGGTCGTAATCGCGCTGGAATTCGGACCGCGCCTCGGCCGGATCTGCATTGTATTTGTCTTCGCTTCCCCAGCGCTTCGCGGATAGTAATTTTTCCCAATTCATCGGTTGACAGTTTTCAAGTCGCAAAACTAATCGAATTACCTGTTTAGGCTCGAACTGGTAGTTTCTCACATTTAAATACTTTCCTTTTTTGACGATTTCGTTACGCAATTCCTAAATGATCCTGATATGAAAAAGTTTTTCCTGACCGCCTGCCTCGCAGTGCTGGTAAGCTGTACCTCAGCATTATACGCTTCTGAAACAAAGGATTTTTTATTGGTAAAAAAAGATGAAAAGCTAGCTAAGGAAATGACCGGCGTGGTGAATGCTTTTCTCAAAACATTATCAGAAGAGCAGAAAAAAACCGCCATGCTCGCCTACACCGATCCCGCCCGCTTCGACTGGAATTTTACGCCCCGCGAGCGGAAAGGTTTGACATTCAAGCAAATGAATGCCGACCAGCGCAAAGCCGCGATGGCGATGGTGCATCTGGTACTGAGCCAGGAAGGTTACAGCAAAGCCGAGCAAATCATCGATCTTGAAAATGTGCTTAGAGTGGTGGAAACCCGCCCGGCCAACGATACTTACCGCGATCCTGAAAATTATGCATTCCTCGTTTTTGGCACGCCGGGCACGGAGCCCTGGGGCTGGCGGGTGGAGGGGCATCATTTGTCGCTGCATTTCTCGTCGGTCAATGGTGAGGTGACTTATACGCCCAGTTTTTTCGGAAGTAACCCGGGTACCGTGCTGATCGACGTGCCGCAAAAAGGAAAAAGGATTTTGAAAGCCGAGCAAGAACTGGCATTTGATCTTTTGCACAGCCTGAATGCGTCGCAAATGGAAAAGGCAAGTATGGGAACGAAAGCGCCGAACGAGATTTTTACTTCCAATTCCAGAAAAGCGTCACTGGAAAAAATGGAAGGTATCCCGATGGGCGAGTTGACGGCTGCGCAAAAAACGCTTTTCAAAAACCTGATCATGGAATACCTCCGCCGCTACCACGTTACATTGAAAAACCAGCAGTGGTCGGAACTCGAAAAAGCAGGGCTTGACCAGATACATTTTGCCTGGATGGGTGATCAGCAGCCGGAAATCGGTCAGGGCCACGGACATTATTACCGCATCCACGGCCCGACTTTCCTCATCGAATTTGACAATACCCAAAACGGCGGCAACCACATTCACTCGGTTGTGCGGGATTTGACGAGCGATTTTGGCGAGGATATGCTGGGTAAGCATTATGAGAAGGCGCACTAGATTTCGCTAACTTTGGGCATGACACCCACGCCGCATCGCTATTTTGTCCTTAATAAACCCGCGAATATGGTTTCGCAGTTTGTCAGTTCAGATGATGTGCGGCTGCTGGGGGACCTTGATTTTGATTTCCCGGAAGGTACCCACGCCATCGGCCGGCTCGACAACCAATCGGAAGGCTTGCTGATTCTGACGACCAATAAGCGGGTTACAAATTTGCTTTTTCAAGGCGAAGTCCCACATAAAAGGACTTATTGGGTGAATGTGGGGCACATTGTGAGCAAAGAAACATTGCAGCGGCTGCGGACCGGGATTCCGATTTTGGTCAAAGGCGGCGTCGAATATGTGACCTCGCCTTGCGAGGTGGAGGTGATTTCAAGACCTGAAATTTTATCAAAACATCAAAACGAAACCTGGGAAAATGTGCCGAATACCTGGCTAAGTATTACTTTGACCGAGGGCAAATTTCACCAGATCCGTAAAATGGTGCGTGTGGCGGGGCATCGGTGCAAAAGATTGGTGCGGGCCAGCATTGAAAACCTGACATTAGGAAATCTGGCGCCGGGGCAAGTTCAGGAAATTCAGGAGGAGGAATTTTTTGCAGCCTTAAAAATTGAAAACTGGTTTCAACAACATTAATACTTCACTATGAACCTGCTCGGTAACATTATCTGGCTCATTTTCGGTGGATTCGCCGTTTTTCTGGAATATATGATTGTCGGCTTCCTGCTGTGCCTGACCATTATCGGCATTCCTTTCGGGATGCAATGTTTCAAAATCGGCTTCCTGACGTTATCGCCTTTTGGAAGAAATGTGCGTGATGTTCCTGGAAACACCGGCTGTCTCTCAACCATTTTCAACATTATCTGGATTTTCGCCGGAGGCGTCTGGGTCGCGCTCACCCACCTGATTTTTGGAATAATTCTTGCTATCACCATCATCGGGCTCCCTTTTGCAAAACAGCATTTCAAGCTGATGAGCCTGTCCTTCACGCCTTTCGGGAAGGAGATTTACTGATTTTGACAATCCTGATATGATGAAAGCCGTCGTAATCACTGCGCCGGGAGAGCCTGGTGTTTTGCAAATTCAAAACCGTGAAATTCCGAAACCCGCACCGGATGAAGTACTTATTAAGGTACAAGCCGCAGGAATAAATCGTCCCGATGTCTTGCAGCGGCAGGGAAAATACCCGCCGCCTCACGGTGCTTCTCCCGACATTCCGGGTCTGGAAGTAGCAGGTATTGTAGAAGAAACTGGTGAGAATGTTACCGCCTGGAAGCCCGGCGACGAAGTTTGTGCGCTGCTGACCGGTGGCGGTTATGCCGAATATGCGATCGCGAAGGCGGGACATTGTCTTTCCATACCCCAAAATTTCACTTTCGCGGAAGCCGCTTCCCTGCCCGAAACGGTTTTTACCGTCTGGCACAATGTATTTCAAAAAGGTAACCTCCAATCCGGCGAACATTTTCTCGTCCACGGAGGCAGCAGCGGCATCGGGATCACGGCCATACAACTGGCAAAAGCATTCGGTGCAAAGGTTTTCACCACTGCCGGAAGCGAAGAAAAATGTGCTGCCTGCCAAAAGTTAGGCGCTGATCTGGCGATCAATTACCAAACCGATGATTTTGAGGAAATTCTTAAAAAAACTGGCATAGACGTGATCCTGGATATGATCGGTGGCGAATACATCCCCAAAAACCTCCGACTACTACGGAAAGACGGCCGCCTGGTTTTCATCAACACCATGAAAGGCGCCAAAGCCGCCGACGCCGATTTCAGCCTGATCATGCGAAATCGGTTGACGATCACGGGGAGTACATTGAGGAACCGGGAAGTGGAATTCAAGTCGGCTTTGGCAGCTGAAATCCGCGAAAAAGTCTGGCCAGTAATTGAAAGCGGAAGTTTCAAACCGGTTATTTTCAAAACTTTTCCACTAGAAGAAGCGGCGCAGGCGCATGCATTGATGGAGAGCAGTGGGCATATTGGGAAGATTGTGCTGACTTGCTAGCAGCATTATCTCTTCAACTGCCGATTTAAAATCTCCGAAATCTGATCTGCCTGTGCATACACCATCAAATGCCCGGCACCTTCGATTTTTATATCGGGGTTGACGAGCTTGATCGGGATCAGCTGATCATTGGTACCGTGAATGTGGTAGATGTTTTCGGGTTTTGTTTTGCGGTCCCAGCTGCTCATTCTTTTTAATGCCCATTTCAAAAACTTGCTATCGGTATCGTGCAGAATGTCTTTTAGCAACGATTTGAGCTCTGGGGTATTTGCTCCGAAATATCGGTAAACAATTTTATTGGTGGATTTTAGAATCGGCGCTGCAAAAGGTGAGAGTAGCAAAAATTTGATCAACCCCTGATAACCTTTGGAAACCGGAATGCCGGTGGGCGTGCTGGAAATGAGGATAATTTGCTCAGGATGAATAATATCTGACATTTCGGAAGCGACCACCCCGCCAAAGGATAAGCCGACGAGTTGAAACGGTTTCGTCGTATCCATTTGTGCGATCAGGCGGCCGGCGTAATGTTTGATTGTCTCTTTTTTCTCCGGTTTGATCCACTCGATGTGATGCACCGAAAAATGGTCGTCGAGTTTGAGCTTGGCAAAAACACGCTTATCGGCGCCCAGGCCGCTGATAAAATAAACATTCATTTTCGAGGAATCTGACGATACATTTTGTGCAGTAGCCTGATTGCCAGGAAAGGTAAGGCCGATCAGCAATGCAAAAACGGAAGTCCGGAAATTTGAAAACATACTAAAAAAGGTCGCTTTCTGAATATACGGGTTCCTTCAAAATAAAGATGCCTGCTACCTCGTCAAATTAAACCTGATCCCGCCCAGAAGCCACCTTCCCGGCATTTTGGAGCCGAGCAAATCGCTGTAATTCGTGTCAAATGCATTGTCGGCCTGGACAAAAATGGCCAACGTGCGCGCCAGAAATGCATATTCCGCTTTGGCATTCAGCAGGAAATAATCTTTTGTAATGCTGGCTTCGATGGCCGTGGCTTCCCGGGCTGCGCGTTTTTTGTACAAACCATTCAGACTAAGTGAAAACCCGGAAACCTGGTATATCGCTGAGAAATTGCCCAGAAACTTGGCGTGCGAGGAAATGTAGAATGAAGTAACCCCGCTATTATTCTTGCTATCGAGCCAGGTTAGGCCGGCGTTAAAAATGAGTTTTTGACTGGTCGAAATTGTGTTAACCGATTGAATGTCAAACTCAAAGCCCGTGGTATTTACTTCCGCAATGTTCAAAGCCAAGCCAAATGTGCCGGTCGGGGAGAGGTTGTCTTTTCGCGGCATTTGCGCGTATGGAGTGGTCACATAGTCGATCAGATCGTTTTGCAATCTTTGAAAGAAGGTACCTGAAAGTTTGAGCTGCGTCGTATTGTTTTGGGTTAAAAACCAATCGGCGCCGGCTTCGTAGCTGAATGAGCGTTCCGCTTTTAAGTTGGGGTTACCCACGTTTCCACCGGTGACCAGTGCTTTTTGATAGTTGTTAAATCGCTCGGTGAAATCAGCATCGCGGATTGTTTTTCCTGCACTTCCCCGGATTTGCCACTGGTCTTTTTTATAGGATAAATTGATTTGCGGGACAAGTTCCGTGCCGATACTTTGCCGCCAATCCAATCTTACAGAAGGAGTTACCGTAAAATTTTCTTCAAAAACTTGAACCACCGAAACAAAAGGCGCGAGCTGACTGAGCGAATGATCGCCACGATCATTGGAAGAAATGTTTCGGTTTTGAAAATTGATCCCGGCGATCAGGCTGGTTTTTTGAGTAAATGCCTGTTGCAGAACCGCCAGCCCCTGCCAGAGTCTGGATTTACTACTGTTGGCAATCGCGTGCGGATTAAATGCATAGCGGTCATCGGCAAACTTGTAGCCGCCGTCGAGCGAAAACGAGGTGTTATTCTTTTTATAACCAATCCTGAGCTGGTTCCAGGAAGTTTTGACCTTCTCGCTGGCGGTATCGGATTTCAAAACGGTATAAAAATTCTGCGCAGCAAAATCACGGTGATCGTAGGCGCTCCTTAATGCGATATTCCACGTCGGCGAAAGCTGGTAATTCAATGATAATGAGGCGGTATTGTTGTGAAAATAACCTTTGATACCGCGCTGCTGCACGCCGCTAGCATTGTTGGAAAGCACACCAGCCGAAACCGCCAGTTTATTTTTTTGGTAAAAACCCCCTGCATTGACATTCTTCAAACCATACGCACCAGCCGAAACCATCGCATTAATATTGGTCTTAGCCACATTATTTTCTTCATCCGAACCTGATAATTTGGTAGCAAATGTCTTGGAAATAACATGAATAACACCGCCTACCGCATCCGAACCATATAATGCGGAAGAAGCTCCCTTCAAAACTTCAATGCGATCAATTTCAGAGGGCGCGATCGGGATATAGCTGTTGAAATGCCCCGTATTTGGATCATTAAGCCGAATTCCATCCAAAATCACCAGAACCTGCTGGAAGGTACCGCCGCGCAACACAATGTCACTTTGTGAACCCATCGGGCCACGCGCCTGGATTTCCACGCCCGGAACATACCGCAAAAGATCGTCGATGCTGTGTACAGGCAGGTTTTGAAAATATTCTCCTTTAATGACAGCAATATTTCGTCCGGTTTGTGATGCCCTTTTTTCGACAATCGAAGAAGTTACAGTCACCGGGTCAAGCGAAACTTCCTGGGCGAGAGCGAAGGAGTAACAGGTAATTAAAAGAAGCGTTAGTAATGATTTTTTCATTTTGCAAACTTAGTATCTTGCCGGACTGTCCAGATACCCCGGTTTTAAGATAATGAGTAGTCCGGTTGAAATTCCTTTTAAAAGTGTAGTCCTGCTCGACCGGATTTCCGGTACGCCGGTTTACTTACAAATCGCGCGACAAATGATCAATGCGATCCAACGTGGCGTGCTTGTAACCGGCGCTAAACTGCCTGGAACGCGCACATTGGCCGAAATGCTGTATGTACACCGCAAAACGGTGGTGGCGGCTTACAATGAACTCGATGCCCAGGGATGGATAGAAATGCTGCCCAACAAAGGGACATTTGTAACTAAGAAATCGCCGGTTGATGAATCCAAGCGACTGTCTTTCAATGCGAATGATTTGGTAAGTTATCCCAAGCAAGCCGGTTTTTCCTTCGATCAAAGTATGCTGCTGGATAAGCCGGTTTCGGTTTCCAATGTGGAGCTGGAATTTACTGACGGCCTGCCCGACGTCCGTCTTGCGCCGATGGATAAATTGGCAAAAGCCTATTCAAGCGTGCTAAGGCGGAAAAACAACCGGAAATATCTCAATTATTCACACGTAGAGGGCAATGCCTTTTTTCGCGAAAAACTGGCGGACTACCTGAATAATACGCGTGGCTTGCACATTAACTCAACAAACGTGATCACGACGCGAGGCATTCAAATGGGCATTTACCTGGCTTCGACGCTGCTGATCCGGAAGGGTGATAATGTGGTGGTCGGTAATCTGAGCTATTATGTGGCGAACATGATTTTTCAGCAGGCAGGTGCGAAGATTATTTCGTTACCGGTTGACGATCAGGGGATTTCGGTGGACGCAGTGCGTAAATTGTGCGCGACGACCAGGATCCGGATGCTGTACATTACCCCGCACCATCATTATCCTACAACCGTAACGCTCAGTCCGGAACGCCGCATGGAGCTGCTGAATTTGTCGGTGCAATACGGGTTTATTATTCTGGAAGACGACCATGATTACGATTTTCACTACAACAGTAGTCCGGTTTTGCCGCTCGCGAGTGCCGATAGTGCCGGGATGGTGGTTTACGTCGGGTCATTTTGCAAAGCGATGGCGCCGGGGCTGCGGTCGGGGTACATGGTCGGGCCGGAAAATCTAATTCCGGAGTTGGGAAAAATCCGGCGCATTATTGACCGGCAGGGTGACTTAATGATGGAGCAGGCGCTGGGGGAGCTGCTTGACGAAGGCGAAATTCAGCGGCACATTAAAAAAGCACAGAAGGTTTACCACCAGCGAAGAGATCTGATGACGGATATCTTGCAAACACATTTTGCTGATTATCTGACATTTAAAGCGCCACCCGGCGGACTTGCAATCTGGACCGAGTGGCGGAAGGACATTAACCTGATGCGCGTCAGCAAAGCTTGTCTGAAACAGGGGCTACATTTGCCGCAGACGCTTTTATTCCAGACCGGTCAGCTGAGCGCGATGCGGCTGGGTTTTGGAAATATGGACGAAAGCGAGTTGCAGGAGTCGATGCTGATACTCAAAAATGTGCTGGAAAAGATTGTCTGACGGCAATGTCTCCGGCGCGTTGTGATCCTGAATTATTCAATTAATTTGTGGCAAAATCATATCGAAAATGAAAAAGCGCACCTTTATCAAACTTTCATCGGCTTTAATGACAGCTCCTTTATTTTCACCTTTAACCGGCTGGGCAGCGGACGGCTCAGTCACGGGAAATTCCGCGGTCGACAAGCTCAAAAACTGGGCGGGTAACCTGGAATACAGTACCCAAAAACTCGACGCGGCAAAAACGCTGGCCGAAGTTCAGCAGATCGTCAAAAAATATCCTAAGCTGAAAGTGCTGGGTACCAAGCATTGCTTCAACAACATTGCGGATTCCAAAGATCAATTTATCTCGCTGGTCTCCGCCGAGGAATCGATTGTTTTAGACGAAAAAAATAAAACGGTGACGGTTAACTCCGGGTTAAAATATGGTCAGCTAAGTCCCTATCTGCATAAAAAAGGTTTCGCGCTGCATAATTTGGCTTCGCTGCCGCACATTTCCGTGGCTGGCGCTTGTGCTACTGCTACGCATGGCTCAGGGGAAAAAAACGGGAATCTGGCGACTGCGGTTGCGGCGTTTGAGCTGGTGACTGCGAAGGGTGAAGTTTTGAAATTTGATAAAAAGAAAGACGGAGAAAAATTCAATGCGGCGGTGGTGCATCTCGGTGCATTGGGTGTGGTGACGAAGGTGACTTTGAATGTGGAGCCAACTTTTATGATGGGGCAATATGTATATGAAAACCTGCCGCTAAATGAGTTAAAAGATAATTTTGATAAAATTGAAGCCAGTGGATATAGTGTGAGTTTATTTACAAACTGGTCAACTAATGACATTACGGAAGTATGGTTGAAATTTAAGACAAACAGTGAAAAGCCTTTGAAAAGATTGCCTGATAACGAATTTTTCGGTGCAAGGCTGGCAAACAAGAACCTGCATCCGATCCCTGAACTTTCTGCTGAAAACTGTACCCCTCAGATGGGTGTACCCGGTCCGTGGTATGAGCGTATGCCGCATTTCAAAATGGGTTTCACGCCGAGCAGCGGGAAAGAACTGCAAACTGAATATTTTGTTCCGCGCACCAACGCGGTAGATGCGATCCTGGCGGTTTCCAAACTCGGCAGCCAGATTACCCCACATTTGTTAACTTCCGAAATCCGGACGATTGCCGCCGATAATTTCTGGCTAAGTCCTTGCTACAAACAGGATTCTGTGGCGATACATTTTACCTGGAAACAGGATTGGGCGGCGGTGAGCAAACTTCTGCCGATTATCGAGAAAGAACTTTCCGCCTTCAACGCCAGGCCGCACTGGGGCAAGCTGTTCAAAGTTTCTCCGGCAATTCTGGAAAAACGTTACGCCAAATTGCCTGAATTCCGCAGCCTGGCCAAAGAACTTGATCCGACAGGGAAATTCAGGAATGACTTTCTGAACCTGAACATTTTTCCGGCGAAAGGGTAGCCTCGCAGGCACCATTCACACCTCAGAATCGTTCTCAAACAGTACACTTCCAACTAGTCATCATTATGGCAACAAAATTGAGAGAGCTTCCGGCGGGGGCGCAGGAACTTACGAGTGACAAAATCACTGAACTGTTCATGCATTACTGTCTGGAGAATAACAAAAAGCCGGAATCGGTTTATTTATTCTGTAAGGTAAATGGCATCGCGGAGAAGGATTTTTACAAGCATTTTTCTTCTATTGATGCAATTGAAAAAACTGTTTTTGTATCCTTTCACAAGCTGGCCGTCAATCTCATCGACCAAAGCGCGGACGTCAGTGCACTGGGCTTTCGAGACAAGCTGCTGACTTACTACTATACTTATTTTGAGATACTTACAGCGAACAGAAGCTATGTTGTTTTTGCATTGAAAGAAAGTAAAAATAGATTGAATGGTCTGCTGAAATTGAAAGAATTCCGGACACATTTCAAGAACTTTATTGGGGAGATCAGCGATGGTTATCTCAAAGTAAAAAGCGAAAGGATCCGCAAGGCGCAGCAGGATGCATTGGAAGAAGGCGCGTGGATCCAGTTTATGGTCACGTTGAAATTCTGGCTGGACGACGAGTCGATCGGCTTTGAAAAAACGGATTTGTTTATCGAAAAATCGATCCGCGCTACATTTGATCTGATCGATACGACGCCGCTTGAAAGCGTGATCGATTTTGGAAAATTTCTCATTAAAGAAAAGTTGAGGTAAGGCATGGAGACAATTGACAGCATACCTACTTCAAAAATTCAGCGTGCGACGAAGTTGATTTCGACTGGGGTGAAGATTGGGGGGAATTACCTGAAATATTACGGTGAGAAAATCACCAACCCGGAGTCGGCCCGCGACAATTTGAATACCAACAATGCGGAGGACATTTACGACGGGCTTAAAAACCTGAAAGGCAGCGCGTTGAAACTGGCGCAAATGCTGAGTATGGAGAAAAATTTCCTGCCGCAGCAGTACGTGGAGAAGTTTTCGCTTTCGCAATTTTCAGTACCGCCACTTTCGGCGCCGCTGGTAGTGAAGACTTTCAGGAAATATTTTGGTAAATCGCCGCTTGACCTTTTCGATACATTCGACGCGAATGCGATCAATGCGGCGAGCATTGGTCAGGTGCATAAAGCGACGATCGACGGCAAAGAATTGGCGGTGAAAATCCAGTATCCTGGCGTGGCGGAAAGCATTTCGTCGGACCTTGCGCTGGTGAAGCCGATTGCGATGAAAATGTTTAACATTCAGGCAAAGGATTCGGATAAATATTTCAAGGAAGTTGAAACGAAGCTGACCGAGGAGACGAATTATAACCTTGAAATCGCCCAAAGCAGCGAGATTGCTGACGCTTGCGCGCACATTCCGAATTTGCGTTTTCCGAAATATTATCCGGAATATTCCAGCGAGCGGGTGATTACGATGGACTGGATGACGGGCAAACATTTGTCTGAATTCTGCAAATCCAACCCCGATCAGCACACTGCGAACAAAATCGGGCAGGCGCTTTGGGATTTTTATATGTTCCAGGTGCACCAGCTGCGTAAAGTCCACGCCGATCCGCATCCCGGTAATTTTCTGGTTGATGAACAGGATAACCTGATCGCGATTGATTTTGGGTGTATCAAAGAAATTCCAGAAGCGTTTTATAATCCTTATTTTGAGCTTGCTGAGCCAGAGAATCTGAATAACCCGGCCGTTTTCCATGACAAATTATTTGAGCTGGAAATTTTAACGGAGAAGGATACGAAGGCTGAAACGATTTTCTTTTCTAATCTTTTTAAAGAGATCCTTTCGCTTTTGACCCAGCCTTTCCAGTCTGAAACTTTTGATTTTTCAGACGAACGGTTTTTTGGAAAACTAGCAGCTTTGGGCGAAAAATACGCGAATGATAAGGAGCTGAGGAAAATGAATGTAAACCGCGGTTCGAAGCATTTTATTTATATCAACCGGACATTTTTCGGATTGTTCAGCCTGCTGCACGATCTTAAAGCGACGATTGATACGAAGCAATTTGTGGTTTAAAGATCAAGCTGATAACATGACAAAGCCGCTGTCGGGAATCTCCGGCAGCGGCTTTGTCATTCTTCCACTTTCTTTTTCTTTCGTTTGACAAGTCTGAATAAAGTATTATCTGCCTGCTCGGGCGTTTGATCACCCAATAAAACTCCCCAGGGCTGCAACCCATCAACCCGGTCGAAAACCACTTTCATCATGGCGATGGCGGGAATCGACAAGAACATTCCCGACAAACCGGCCAAGGCTCCGCCGATGAGCACGCCGAGAATTGAAACCAAAGCATTGATCTTCACTTTTGACCCGACAACCACGGGCACCAGGAAATTGTTATCAATGAACTGAACGAAAATAAACACGCCGACGACGCCAAGAATGGTATCGACTTCGGGGTGGCTAATGAATGTCACCATCACCGCCAGCGCCGTGGCTACCAGCCCGCCAATGTACGGCACGAGGTTCAGAATAGCCGCCATAATTGACAGCAAAATCGCGTACTGTACATTCAGGATCAGCAAACCGACGGAGTTCATGACCGCTACGGCCGCAGTTTCCAGCAACAGCCCGACCATATAACTTTGAATGATCGCCTTAATCTGACCCAAGCCTTCGAGGACTTTTTCTTTGTGTTTTTCGGCAAATAATACCACCATAAAATGCAGCAGCATAGCGCGGTAGTAGAGTAAGAGAAAGGC
This sequence comes from Dyadobacter luticola, assembly GCF_005860805.1. GTDB lineage: Bacteria > Bacteroidota > Bacteroidia > Cytophagales > Spirosomataceae > Dyadobacter > Dyadobacter luticola. Next base: position 523,371 of record NZ_VCEJ01000008.1, read on the forward strand.
GTAAATTGGAATGAGAATTAATGTTCCGAGCGGCCCTGTAACAACACCCAATGTCTCGGCTCCCTGGAAATTTTCCAGCGTTTTTGTCTGCGCATTTTTCAGGTATTTCTCTTGCTGCCAGTAACTTACACTGTATTCCCGCCTGATCCAGCGCCGAACATCCCGGTACACTTCGTTCAGGTTTCGTTTCAGCCTCGGCCACTCGTCTGAGAAATCCGCCAGCTGCATCGAAAGCACCACTGTCACCGCCGAAACAATCACGACCGCCAGCAAAACGGCCAAACTGATCGCTACAATTTTCGGGACGCCAATCCTTTCCAGCCAGCTCTCGACCGGCCTGAGCAAAACCGCAATCAGCCCCGCCATCGCCAGCGGCACAATAATATCCTGCCCCAGATATATCGCCAGCATAATGAGGCCGATCGCGAGAAGGGATTGGGAGAGTTTTTGGTAAAAGGGAGGGGTAGAGGTGTCGGTCATTTTATTTAGGAATTCTAAAAATATTTTTTATTTTCTAAAAAGAGGTATATTTGCTTATTGCACACTATAAATATATTATATGGTCACTATTAGTTACCGAATGATTAGGGAATATGCAAATAGACGTCAGGAATCCCTCGAAGCACTTAACTCCTGGTATGACCTGGCTAAAAAAGGCAACTGGTCGCATTTTCACGATGTAAAGCAAGTTTTCAATTCAATTGATGCCGTGGGAGACGATCTGTATGTTTTTAATATAAAAGGAAATCACTTGCGACTGATAGTGCGAATATTTCCGGTGCGCACAGTTTACATAAAATTTATAGGAACTCATGCGGAGTACGATAAAGTAAAGCTAGAAAGACTGTAATATGGAAGAGTTAAAATATAAGACTGAGTCAGAATATGAAGCTGCAATGATTGTGATAGACGAGCTGATGCGTAAAGGCGAGGCAGATTTATCCGCGGGAGAGTTGGAAAAAATTCGTGTTATGGCTGTTGCCGCGCAAGCTTACGAAATGGAGCATTACTACATTGAGGCGCCGCAGACTTTCCAGGGCATGATCGAGCGCAGGATGTACGAATTCAAGCTCAACCAGCAGGAATTGGCAAAAAAACTCGGCGTCAGCAATGCAAAGCTTTCCCTGATACTAAATGGAAAACAGCGGCCTGATATTCCTTTTATCAAAGCCGTGCATACCGAGCTGAATGTTCCTGCTGATTTTATCCTGGACCATATCTGATTTACCCCAAGTCAAACTCCGGATTATAAATCAGCCCAATCACATTGCCCCAGGGATCTAAGACCGACGCGACCACTATTTCGCCGCCAACATTGTTCGGGGCTTCATGTTCTGATGCGCCGAGGTCGATGAGTTTTTGGTATTCTGCGTCGATTTGTTCGGTGCCCCAGTAAGTGATGACGCTGTCGGTTTTGGCGGCAGATTCGCCTTCTTCGGGTTGCAGGCCGAGTTCGTAGCCGGCAATGTTGAAGCCTACGTAAAAGGGTTCGTCAAAATAGGGCGCGGTTTCGAACGCTTTGGTGTACCACGCTTTGGCGACGTCGAGGTCGGGAACTTTGTAGATGGTGGTTCGGAGTCCAAGAAATTTCATTTGCCTGATTTTAAGTTATATAAGTGCTTTTCGCAGGGAAACACTGTGGATGGTCGTGTCCCCATTGTAATTTTCAATCTCCGTATAGCCTAGTTTGCGGTACATGGCAATCGCTTCGGGTTGCCGGTAGCCGGTTTCCAGGATTACCGCCTCATTTCCAAGTTCCAAAGCCCAGTCTTCGAGCGTCTTCACCATCATTTGCGCCACACCTTTTTGCCTGAATTCCGGGACCACATACATACGTTTCAGTTCCACCGTAAAATCATCGTATTTCCTGAAACAACCACAACCCGCCAATTTGTCGTCCGCATAAGCCAAAACCACCGTTTCCAGGTTGGTAATGCGGTTATATTCTTCATAATCTTCCAGTTTCGTGTTATAAAGCCTGCAAAGTTCCTGATCCAGTTCATCGGTAAGTTGCTTAAAATCGGGGTTATTGCTGTCGGTGCGGATGGTCGTAATCATGGTGGTTCAATTAAAGTTGTAATATAGGCAGGTTATCGAAATTCAGGTTTATTTCGCGTGATCCAGTTTACTTAAAAAGCCATTTGCATGTTCCAGATGTGCTTTTCTTTTTTCTTCCGGTAAATTGTCGAATGTTCGGATCAGCATTCCAAGTCTCGGATTTTTGGTAAAAAAATTTCGGTGCTTGTCCATAAACCGCCAGAAAAGCCCGTCCCAGATTTCCTGCCAGTCACCTTTTGGGAAGTCGCTCATTTTCAGGAGATAATTACTGCTGCTGATGTACGGTTTGGTGGATAGCAGGCCTCCGTCGGCAAACTGGCTCATGCCGTACACATTTGGGACCATCACCCAATCGTAAGCATCAATGAACAATTCCATAAACCAGCGGTACACATCGTCCGGGTCGAATTCACAGAGCAACATGAAATTACCCATCACCATGAGGCGCTCTATGTGATGACAATAGCCCGTTGCCAACACTTTTTTGATCACAATGTCTACCGGTTCAATACCGGTTTCACCTGTCCAAAATGATTCAGGAAGTTTCCGTTTGAATTCCCAATAATTTCGAGTGCGCTGCTTACTGCCTTTGAATTCATAAACCCCATGCATATACTCCCGCCATCCAATAATCTGCCGGACAAAACCTTCCAGTGAATTAATCGGAATATTCTCTGATTCAGCGAATTGTAATGTTTCACTAATTACATATTTTGGCGTCAGTAAGCCCGTATTCAGCATTGGCGTCATCACACTGTGGTGCAGGAAATGCTGGTCTGTCACGATCGCATCCTCATATTTTCCAAAATCCTGAAACCGCTTTTTGAGAAACTGGCGCAGCCAGAATTTGCTATGCTCGAAGTCTGTGGGAAACTGAATTTCAGCCGGAATGTCACCGTAATTTTTGGGGTAATGTTTTTCAATGTACTCGCAGGCTTCTTTCCAGATTTCATTTTTCTCTGGAAAATCAATGTCTGGCGGCGTCTGTTTTTTGGGAAATTTTAGTCGGTTTTCTGTATCAAAGCTCCATTTTCCACCGGTCGGGTCACTGCTTTCATCGACCAGTATTTTAAGTTTCTTCCTTTGATAAGAATAAAAATCGGCCTGAAAATATTTCTTCTTGTTGCCAAAATATGCTTCCAGATCTTCCGACGAATTCAAAAACATCGGCGTTTCGTAGCGGATCAATTCAATGTTGGCTTTTTTACAGGCATTTTCCAGCCGCTTTTGCAGCCAGTCGTCGGTCACGTCAACGTAATGTATTTCGGTAACCCCTTTGTTTTGCAGATAGGGAATCAATTTCCGGATATCCGAATGATTTTTGTGCGCCTCGATATAGCCGGTTTTGTGCGCTTTACTTTCCAAAAACTGCCGGTAAGTCTGCATCGTCGCCCGATGATAGGCCAGCTTATGTTTATGAAAATGAAATTGATTGAAAAATAATGTTTCCTCCACCAGCACAATGTCGCGGCCCGCATGTATCGCGGGATTTTTTTCAAATAGCTGATGCGGAAATACCAGCGTAATTGCTTTCATAAGTTCGATGTTAGCCGCTTCAAAACCGTAATTGTCTATCTTTAAAACTCAAAACAGACTTCCCAAATCTCTATCAAAATCATGCGAATCCTCTTGTTATTCCTTTTTGTCGCGTTTCAAAATATGCCTTGTTTCGGTCAGGACGGTTTTAAAATTGTGCCGCTGGGGGTGAAAGGTGGTGGGGAAGATGGTAACCTTTCGGCTTATATGGTCGCGCCGGTCGGATCTGATAACTATATCTGTCTGGATGCCGGGACAATCACAAATGGAATTCAAAAGGCTGTGGATCAGAAGGTTTTTCCGGTGGCGGCGAATGTTGTTTTGAGAAAGTATATCAAAGCCTATTTCATTTCACATCCCCATCTCGATCATTTGTCGGGGATGATTATCAATTCTCCCGAGGATACTGCGAAAAATGTGTATGGATTTGAACAATGCATTGAAACCATTAAAAACCATTATTTCAACTGGCAAAGCTGGCCGAATATGGGCAATGAAGGACAAGCTCCGGCGCTGAAAAAATATACGTATAAATTACTCTCGGAAAATCAGAATATCCCGATCGATCAGACTGAAATGTCGGTGCAAGGATTTAAATTAAGTCATTCCAATCCCTACGAAAGTGCTGCTTTTCTGATTAAAAACGGGGAAAATTATTTACTCTATTTTGGTGATACCGGACCGGATGAAATCGAGAAAAGTAATAAAATGGAGATCGTCTGGAAAACAGTAGCTCCTTTGGTTTTAAATAAGAAATTAAAGGGAATTTTCCTGGAAGTATCTTATCCTAATATCCAGCCTGACAGACAATTATATGGACATTTAACACCCAACTGGCTGATGAAAGAACTGCAAAAACTGGCCGGTTTCGCGGGAAAGGAAAATGTTAAAAATCTGAATGTAATCGTCTCCCATATCAAGCCTTCCAGCAAAAATGAGCAAACGATTACAAACGAATTAAAAGCGGCGAATTCACTTGGCTTGGATCTAATTTTTCCTCAGCAGGGCACCCAATTGGAGTTGAGATAAATTACTTTTTGGTCTTCGGTGCTGCGGTCTTTGTTTTAGGCTCTGCCGTCCTCGGTTCCGGCGGTGTTGGATTAATTGGCACGTGAATGTTCGTACCCAATTCCTCATTAAATTTCTTGATCAGATAACCAGAGAGCAGCGGTGACGCTTCTTCATGGTTTTGGTGAACAAAAAAATAAATGTTCTGAATACCTTCTTCCACCCAAAGTTTCAGGCGCTCAAACCAGTCGTCGAGCCGGGTATAATCCGAATCTACATTGGCACCATTGTAGCGAATAAATGCCGTCGGCGTGGTCAGGCGCATGTGTAGCAAATCCCTGCGTCCGGCCGAGTCGGTAACAATGTGCGTAATGTTTTTGGCTTCCATCACCTCGTATAGGTCTTCGGTTTTAAAAGAGCCGTCGTACCAGCCGGTGTGGCGCAATTCCAGCGCGAGCGGGAAACCGGAAGGCCACTCTTCCAGGAAGCTTTTCAATGCATCCCAGTTTTTCGGGCCAAAATTATCCGGCATTTGAAGGAATATCATGCCCAGTTTTTCCTGTAAATGCGCAATGCCGTCAAGGTATTGGTCGAGCGGTTCTTTCGCGTCTTTCAGCCTTTTCCAGTGACTAATTCCCTGATGGATTTTTGGAAAAAACTTAAAACCCGGTGCCGTTTTGTTGTACCAGGTTTCGATGGTTTCAATCGGAAAGTTATTATAAAAAGTCGCATTCAGTTCAATGCTGTTGAACTGCGTCGCGTAATAAGCGAGCTCGTCTTTAGTCCCTTTTGGATAAAAGCTTTTCAAGTCCGTTTTATTCCATTTGGCACATCCGATAAAAATACCCGGCTGGCCAGCATTCCCCGCCGCACCCAAGATGTCCTTGTTGACAGCAGCATCGGGCGGCAATTTGAAATCAACATCATCAGGGTTCTCGACTTTACCGAATTTCATAAAAGGTCTTTTTAGGAATAAAAAATATTGATTTACCGTCCAAAATCATCCTGCACGCGAACAATATCATCTTCATCAGATGGATTGCTTGGGTCAGTATGTTGCCAGATTTCGGCTACGAAACCCCACTCGTCGACGCCTACAAGACGGTGACGCTCACCTTGTTTCAGCTCGATGACGGTGCCGATCGGTAATTGTTGTAATTCGGTTTCGTCATCAGTGTCGCTGATTACGATACCTGCATTGCCGCCGATTACTTTCCAGATTTCGGCGCGGCGGTGGTGGTACTGCCATGAAAGGCGCTTGTTGGGTGCTACAACCAATATTTTGGGGCTCAGTTTTTCGTAACCTGCAAAATCTTCGAGGGATTTGTGGGGGAAGAACGTTGAAATAAATCTTGGTGCTTCGCTTTCTTCCAAAACAAAAAAACCACCCCAGGGCCGGGAATGATCCTTACTTACTACCGTAAATCCCTGCTCATCTATGAACTGCTGGACCTTCGCAAAAACAACATCCTTGTCGGCATCCGCCGTAAATGACTGTATCATGTTGGAATAATAAAGAATCGGGTGAGCTCAAAAATAGGATAAAAAACAAAAAGATGCCCCAAAAATCTTCAGGGCATCTTCTGAATTATATCTACTAATTTATACTATTTGTCCCACCAAACTTTGGTAGTGAAATCGTCCGGAAGCGTCGCGCCCGTCTGGTAGTTGGGATTACCCGCCACCTCGTTAGTCGGGTATCTCAATCTTACCGGGATTGTACCATTTGTAAGGTTACCAGGATAGTTAGTTGGTGTCAGTTTAGGGTAACCTGTTCTTCTCCAATCGGACCAGGCTTCCCACCAGTTAAAGAATTTATTAACCCAAAGCTGCTCGCCGATCATTTCTAATGCAGGTTTCGTCACTCCGTAAGGATAGGTTTTCAGGTAGGCGGCTACGGCTGCATCGGATACGGTGAGGGAAGCATCGTAAGGCGTATACATTTGCATGGAAGCTTTTACGCCTGCCTCATAGTGAGATTTGGCAGTTCCAGTCATGCCTGTTCCGATTTTTCTTTCAATTGCTTCGGCCATCAGAAGTTCAACTTCCCCGTAATTCATGATCTGATAAGGATCAGAATCCTGCAACATTTTCACATTGATGCGGGAATAAGTTTTGGCTACGTCCACAGTCTTGCCTTCCAGTTTGTCGAGCATTGCCTGGTCAAATCCATTTGGCATACCTTTCTGTTTCAGGGGATCCACTGTAATCGGTTTGTAAGCAGAGGCTGTCCACTCACCGATGCCGCCGCTGATGATCATCAGGCGAGGATCGTCGTCTGTTACAACTGCTTTGTTGGTACCTTTCAAATAGTCAACCAAAGTAGCGCTCAGGTAGGAAGGCTGGCCGCCGTCACCTGGATCGAATGCACGGGAAATACCATTCTGGTTAACCCACTCGCTCGGTCCGTCTGCCATTTTAATCCAAACATTATCTGCATTGCTTGTGAAAACACCGCCTGCTGCTGCCTTGGTCACATAAGTGGCTGCTTTGGTAGCGTCTACATTCGAGATACGCATCGCGAGACGCAGCATCAGAGAATATCCCCATTTCTTCCATTTCGCGATATCACCATTGTAAATGAAATCGTGCGCGCCGAAATTTTCGTCCGGGTTGCTTGCATTCAGAGTCGAGCAGGCTTCGTCCAGTTCTTTCAGCAGGTCGGTATAAACCGCTTCCTGCGTATCATATTTTGGAAAGAAGATACCGCTTGTACCCTGATTAGCTTCGCTGTAAGGAATGTTTCCGTAAAAATCGGTCAATCTTGCAAAGCTGAAAGCACGGATAATACGCGCTGCCTGGCGCATGTTGACATATTTACCTTCCGCAAAACCACCTGGTCCCGATTGTTTCAGGATCTCAGCAATGTTTTTCAACTGGTCATTATAAGTAAATTCAAAAGGCGCCGCGTTCGTTTCAGCATTGCTTTGATACTTATCACCCGGAGAAATACCGCCACCAGAGCTCGCCAGCTGCTGGATCGCGTAGGCGCACCAGCCAATGTTTGTCCGCCAGTCGATGTAGCGGTTATCGCCGGTAGAACCGTTGGATGCGATGGCCAGCTCCGTCGTGGTGAAGATCAGGTTGAGATCTACCTGGTTGAGAGCCTGCGGGTTAATGTTCAGTTCATGCAATTGGTTGGTGTCACATCCAGATGCCAGAACCGCTACCAAACCGTACTTTATATATTTTTTGATGTTTTTCATTTTTTGTTCAGAATTAGAATGTTGCTCTCAAATTGAAACCGTAGCTGCGCGTCGATGGGAAACCGAAGTAGTCAAAGCCTTGTGAGTTTCCGTTAGAATAGTTGGACTCAGGATCAATGTTCGGCGTGTTCTTGAAAAGAATAGCCAGGTTACGACCTACGAAAGAGAGCGAAAGTGCTTGCAGAGGTGTTTTTTCAAGGAATCTTTTTGGAACTGAGTAGCCCAATGTCAGCTGCCTCAATTTTACGAAAGAAGCATCGTACAGATATTTGGTCGTCACCGCGTCCGTTTCACCACCTACTGAACCCCAGTAGTTATATGCTTCCTGAGGAGTCAAAGTTTTGGTAAACGGCTTATATTCTGTGCCTTCCTGCGTAACACCGGTTACTGTCAGAGGAGCCTCGCCTTCTCTTCCCTGCAATGAGTTTTTGCTCAATCCCCACTGGTCAAGTCTCATGTTAGTGCCAGAAAGAATGTCGCCACCCACTTTGAAATCCACCAGGAATGAAAGGTCTATTCCTTTGTAATTGAATGAGTTGGTTAAACCACCGGTCAGTTTTGCGATACCATTACCAATCACTTCATAGCCTGAGGTTCCTACCGGACGTCCGTCGCTGTAGAATACCGGCTGGCCATCTGGCGACATTTTCTGCACGCGACCTGTGATCATACCGAAAGGTTGTCCTACGATATTTTTGATGTAAGCATTTCTCGTACGAGGTTCGTCCATCACCAGCTCGGTAGTTCCTTCGATCAATGATTTTACCTTGTTGTTGTTTTTAGCAAGGTTCAAAGTCATATCCCAGTTCAGGTTGTTGGTTTTGAGCGGGGTAAATGTCAAAAGAAGCTCGATACCGCGGTTTTGAAGTTTACCAAGGTTCACCGAAGTACTACCAAAACCTGATGCTCTTGAAATAGTCGCGTTCAGGATATCGTCGGTAGTTTGCTGATCATAGTAAGTGAAATCAACGCCCAGTTTGTTGTTGAATAGGCGGAAGTCGATACCCAATTCAGTTTCACTCACTGTCAGCGGTTTCAGGTTCGGGTTAGGAATGTTACCACCGTTGCCCATCGCCTGGGAGAAAGATGCCATCGGATAGCCCAAATGCGGGTTTCCGTTCAGCGAATAAGTCAGGTTGGTCTGGTATGGTCCGATGGTTGCATTACCCACTTGCGCCCACGACGCCCGCACTTTACCATAAGACAACCAGGTAGGGAGCGATTTGAATGCGTCTGAGAATACAAAGCTACCTCCAATAGAAGGATATAGAATGCTGTTTGTCGCCGGGTTAAGTACTGAGAACCAGTCATTACGCGCGGTGGCAGTCAGGAACAAATAACCATCCCATGAAACTTCTGCCGATCCCAGAAGTGAGTTGATACCGCTTTCGCTGTAATCGTAATCCCACGATTTCCCTTTCACGTTGTTCAAAGCAGGGAAGAACTGGACATTGAAACCATTACCATAAATGTTGTTATAGTCGTATGTCCTTCTCATGCGGTTTCCGCCTCCGAAAGCTGTAATTCCCAGTTTTCCGAATTCCTTGTTGAAACCAATCGTATATTCAGCATTGATCTCAGACACATTCCAGGTACCCATGTTCCGGGCTCCACCACGCTGATAGCCAGTTCCTTCGGGAGTTAATGATTCTGCGCGGCGCTCGTATTTGTCCATACCTACACGTCCCTGGATAAACAGCCAGTCTGTGATTTGGTATTTCAATTGACCTGATGTGATGATCCGGTTCTTTTTATCTGTTTTGATAAACTGATAAGCCGTCCAGTATGGATTTTGGCCCCAGTTGTTATTCGCCTGCTGGTATTCTTCACCTACAACTTTACCCCAGATACCTAAGCTTGCAGCATCCGTTCCTGCTGGAATAGCACCCAGCTTGTTAGGATCACCCTTATAATCAAGCACATTGTAATCTCCCGGGATACGCCAGATGGCCTGGATCGCATTTCCTGGTGAGTCGGAAAGGTTTGGACGGTTTTTCGCTTTTTCTTCTGAATAAAGCACTTTGGCGTCGAAAGAAAGTCTTTTGCCAAACTTACCATTTGTAGATAATGATAAGTTGATCCTGTCAAATCCTGAATTTGGAATGATGGTAGTACTTTTCAGGTTGGTTACCGACGCACGGAAAGCCTGATTTTCATTTCCTCCTGAGAATGCAAGACTATTGGTAAATGCGTGCCCGGTTTTCAGGAATCTTGAAAAATTATCCCCTGAATATGAATATGGATGCATTTTTCCATCAAATCCGATAACCTGGCTGTTGTCATATTTTGGTCCCCAGGAATCGTCTCCCCATTCGTATGCCTGGTTTTGGTTAACAGGTTTCGAAGCCACGCCATTTGCAAGACCACCCGCGCCATAAGAATGTTGCAGGTCGGAAAGATCATTCAGTTTTTCAAAAACATAATTTGATCCAAATTCTACGCCGACACCTTTTCTTTTGGAGCCGCGTTTTGTAGTGACGTTGATAACACCATTGGATGCGCGTGATCCGTAAAGAGCCGCCGCATTTGCACCTTTCAGTACGGTGATCGACTCAATGTCGTCCGGGTTGATACTCGACAAACCGTCTCCTTCATCAGATCCTCCCCAAAGACCTGCCTGTCCGAAGTTGTTGTTGTCCATCGGGATACCATCAATTACATATAATGGCTGGTTGTTTCCCTGCAATGATTTGTTACCACGGATAATTACGCGCGAAGAACCGGCTGGTCCGGAAGCTACTTTGCTCACGTTCACACCCGCTACACGTCCGGCCAATGCATTACCGAGGTTGGCTTCGCGGGCGGCGGTAAGATTACTTCCGCTCACTTCCGTGATAGAATATGCCAGCGCACGTTTATCGCGGCTGATACCGAGGGCAGTTACGACTACCTCATTCAATGCGGTGGCTTCGGCGGCCAGAGATACATTAAGAATGGTAGCATTGGCCACCACGTCTTTGGTGATGTAACCGATATAGCTGAATGTTAACGTTTTACCTTTCTCAACAGTGATACTATATTCTCCTTTGTCATTGGACGAGGTACCCCGGGTAGTACCTTTTACGACTACGTTTACACCGGCGATTTCACCCCCGGTTGCGTCAGTCACTTTTCCGGATACTGTCATATCCTGCGCAAAACCCGGGAGGGCGAGCACAGAAAGCAGTATCAACATGTTAATCAGTAGATTTTTTTTCATACAGTTGTTTTTACTTCTGGATAGGTTAATAATGATACAGGGAAATAATGATAAAAATTAGATCAAATATACCACGTGTCCATCCTATATTACATAGTACTCATTTAGCAAATAATAACACTTTTTTAACGGCATATTAATCTGGTGCTACTGTTTGATTTTTATAAAAGCCGTTTTTGAGACCCGTGGAGACATTCTTATCCGAATGTCTTTCAAGAAGCTGTTTTAAAATACTTGCAGTATTTTAACATATCCGATTTTTACCGATACTAGCTATACGTTTATTTGTTAACTGGTAATTTTAAATACCAGCCTTTCCAAAGAGCCATCGCGCAAATTGAAAAAATGGCGATTGCCGCAAGTGTTTGCGAGGGCATCAGAAGTACAGCATAGACCGGAATTGCCGTGAGCGCGGTTTGCGCAATGATCCCAAAAACAACATTGATACTGTCTTTGAAGAACTCATTTTTGGGTAGGAAATCAGGATTTTCTTCCCGGATCATTTTCACAACCGGCTGCCAGAAGCCCCAGGGTTCAATGTTTTTGTAAAACGATTTTAAAACCTTCAAATCCGTTGGCGGTGTGAGCAGCGAACCTACGATAGCGCCCACGGCAGATACCAGCAGGATTACCGGGAAATAAAATAATGGCAGCGTATCGGGGAATAATGCCGGACAAATCATTGCGCAGAGGATGCCGGTCAGCATTCCGGCAAAAAAGCCATAGCTGTTAAACCGCCACCAGTGAAATTTCAGGACATTTGAGGCAATGTAACCGCCGTATAATGCAGAAACGATCCATAACAAGGTACTGTTGACGTCTTTAACGAGCAAACCCGTCAATGTGCTGATGATGACGATGGCCACGCCCAGCACGTAAGTAACTTTTTTTATGTCCTTCTCGCTTGCCTTTGGACTGATTGATTTGAGATAAACGTCATTGAGCAGGTAAGCCTGCGCCGCGTTGAATGTTCCTGCAAAACTGCTCATAAATGCGCCCATCAACCCAACCACGACAAGTCCCAGCAGGCCGGGCGGAATGTACAGGTTCACCACGGCCGGAAGAATTTTTTCAAAATCGAGTCCCGAAGGCGTCGAAATATTGATGTCTTTAAAATGCAGCAAGCCAAGAACCGTGACCCCGGCGATGAGTAAATACCGTGTCGGCAGCAATACAATGTTGACGACCATGCTCATCAGCGCAGCTTCCCGCGGAGTTTTGGCGGAAAGGATTTTTTGCATATCGTAACTGGGTACCGGCCCGGCAAGGCTCGCCAAAATCCCTTTTGCAGCCATCAAAGCAAAGAAATAGCCAAAAGGAGAAAACTGGTCACTCTGAATTTTTTGATTAACAACTGAAATGTAGTTATCCCAGTCAAGGCCAAGTTCTTTGCCAAAAAACAAATCTTTCCAGCCAGCCGGTACGGGTAGACTTTCGTGACCCAGCAATGCCTGAATCGCTATCCCGGCAATCGCCACAGAAATGATGACCATGATGATATAGTGCACAAAATCGGCCCAGACGATGCTTTTCATTCCACCCAGAAGTGAGTAAATGACTGTGAAAACGGTAAACACGATGCCGTAAAAATGCGGGACATTCTCGGGAGAGAAATTCAGCGGAATGTAAGGTTGAATGATCGACCAGGGCAGGAATATCTCAATAAACTTGCCGAGCCCGACGAAGGCGTAAGTCATGAAACTCAGGCAGCTGATCAGCGCAAAGGTGGTAACAATGCCGTGCGCCAACCCGCCGTCTTTTTGACTGCCAAAACGAGTGAGCATCCACTCCGCGCCGGTCGAAGCGTTTGATTTTCGGAGCCAGATGGAGAGGTACACCATCAAAAAAACCTGGTTGAAGACCGGCCAGAGCCACGGCAGCCAGATGCTTTTGACACCGTAAACAAACATGATCGACACCATCCAGGCCGTGCCGGAAATGTCGAACATCCCCGATGCATTGGAAATCCCGAGCATCCAGAAGGGAATGGATTTGCCTCCCAGCAGGTAGTCGTTTTTGCTTCGGCCAGCCTGCTTTTTCAAGATAAACCCGATGATCAGTACGAAAATCAGGTACCCGATGATGACCAGAAAATCAATCAATTTCAACTTCATAAGAGAAGGACTGCGATGCTTCGGCGGTTACGTCCGGCAGTATAATACATTTTTATCAGGCTCAAAAAGATATACATCAATCGCTATGAGGATTACTATGATATTTTGTATTTTAAATCACTATAAAAAATGAAAAATTAGAATAACTTGGATTATACAGGTATTTATTATTATTAAATTTGACAAATAGTAGTGATACATTCTTGACATTATTTGTCGATACCATACAATTTAACCTAACAACTTATGAATGAAATCTACCGTGAGATTACCCCTCTGACACAATATGATTGTTTTACTGTTTTTACAAGAAGTAAGACCATCTTCGACTTCCCGCTGCATACCCACGACGAGTACGAACTCAATCTGATTCTCTCCGGAAAAGGTGTAAAACGCATCATTGGCGACCACACCGAAGTGATCGACGACGCCGAGCTGGTGCTGGTCGGAAACAATCTCCCTCACGGCTGGCTGACACATTGCTATAAGTGGGAGCAGGGAATGCCTGAGGTCCAGGAGATTACAGTACAATTTCATAAAGATCTTTTTGACGACAAGTTCCTGAAACGCAACCAGCTGTTTTTTGTTCGGTCACTTTTGGAAAAATCGGCAAAAGGGATTTCGTTTTCCAGGGATACCATCGAGCGGCTGATGCCCCGGTTCCAGGCCTTGTCCCAAAAAAGCGGCTTCGATTCGATTCTTGAACTAATGTCCATTCTGCACGATCTGTCGGTTTCGCGGAACATGCGGACCCTGTCGAACAGTACGTTTACGGAGGAAAGTGTCAACTTCAACAGCCGGCGGATCGAACGCGTTTTTGCGCACATGCGGGATCATTATGATAAGGAAATCAATTTGACGAGTGTTGCTAAACTGGCGGGGATGTCGGAAGTTTCTTTCAGCCGGTTTATTAAAAAACGGACAGGAAAAACTTTTATCGAAAGTCTGAACGAAATCCGGCTGGGCCACGCTTCGCGGTACCTGATCAATACGACGGATACGATTTCGGAGATAGCTTATAAATGCGGATTTAACAACCTCTCTTATTTCAACCGCATTTTCAGGAATAAAAATGGCTGTACGCCGAAGGAATTCAGGGGCAATTATTCCGGCACCCGAACCTTTGTTTAAATGCAAAAAAGCTCAAACCGATTTCCAGTTTGAGCTTTTTTAATGTTTCTAAGAACAACTACACTTTCAGCATCCAGCCAAAAACATCCTCCTCTTTGCCGGTGCGCAGGTCGGTCAGATACGTTTTTACTTTGTTTACAAATGAGTCTTCCTTGATTTCGGGAAGCGGATAATCCACGCCTTCGTAAGCAATCGTCGCAAACGGAGAAATCACCACCGCAGTACCTGCACCAAAAGCCGCTTCCAAAGATCCGTCTTTTAAACCATCAATAATTTCCTTTACACTTACGCGGCGCTCTTCCACCGGGATACCCCAATGCTGCGCTATAGCCACAATACTTTTTCGTGTAATTCCATCCAGCGTGGTTTCTGAAACATAGGGAGTTACGAGTTTTCCGTCGAGGATAAACATAATGTTCATCGTGCCTGATTCTTCAATGTAAGCATGTTCGCGGGCATCGGTCCAGATCAGCTGGTCGTAACCTTCTTGCTGGGCCAGTTTTGCCGGATAAAGTGAGCCTGCATAGTTTCCTGCACATTTGGTAGCACCCACGCCGCCTTCTGCCGCGCGGATGAAATGTTGCTCTACTTTCACGCGCGGCGGTTTCGCATAATAAGTACCTACCGGGCTTGTGAAAATGATAAAGTAGTATGAATCAGATGGTTTTACACCAATATATGGGTCAGTCGCGAACATATAAGGTCGAATGTACAGCGAGCAGCCAGGCTGAGAAGGTACCCAGCCTGCATCGAGGCGCAGCAATTCGGTCAAACCATTCATGAAAATTTCTTCCGGAATGGTGGGCATGCAAAGACGTTCTGCCGATTTGTTCAGTCGTTTCCAGTTGTCAATCGCGCGGAAAAGCAGCACTTCGCCTTCATCATTTTTGTAGGCTTTCATCCCTTCAAAAATCGCTTGTCCGTAATGCAATGCGGCAGTTGCAGGGCTTAGCGATAGGTCACCATAAGGGACGATCCGAGGATCGTGCCACTGGCCTTCCCGATATTCGGCGATGAACATGTGGTCGGAGATGTTCCGTCCAAAAACGAGGTTGTTAAAATCAACCTCCTGCAAACGTGATTGGGTGGTTTGCTGAACTTCAATTTGCAAGGTGTCGGCTGTCATAATGCCCGGAATTTAATTTTTCAAAAGCTCTCAAAAAGGGTATTCTTTGGATTTCTCCAGTCCCGCAATTTAAAAAATTAAATCTGGAAATAATTGATATTTAGTATAACAATTATTTTTTCGGAGATACCCGCGGTTTCCAGGTGACTTCCTCCACATTCAGCTCGTAAGTCATTGCTCTACAAAGCATAAAAAGGTAATCGGAAAGCCGGTTGAGATAGCGTACGACAATGTTTTCGACCTCTTCATTCTGCTGCAAATGGATCACAGCCCGCTCGGCGCGGCGGCAAACTGTCCGCGCCACATGCCCGAAAGAAACGGATTGATGTCCGCCCGGGAGGACAAACGCTCTGAGGGGAGGAATCTTGGCTTCGATCAGGTCCATCTCCGTTTCAAGCAATGAAATGTCGCTTTCTTCGAGATCAGGCAATATTCTTTTGGTTTGCTCCGGCTCGGACGCCAGATGCGAGCCGATGGTAAATAGCCGGTCCTGGATTTCTTTGAGCTGGTCCCTGCGGGTTTCATTTACCGGCTGATCGCGGAGCAGCCCAATGTAGCTATTCAACTCATCGACAGTGCCGTATGCTTCAATTCTTACATGCGCTTTGCTCAGGCGCGTTCCTCCGATGAGGGACGTCATTCCCTTATCGCCTGTCTTTGTGTAGATTTTCATTGCGGGACATTTCGATGGTTTCTTGGAGCGTGTAGAATGGGCCTTTGCTGTTTACCATTTCTCTTTCTATCTCTGCCATCTCCTTTCTGGTATGACCATTTTTGATTACTGCTATCTTATTAGTTTTTACGGTTTTCATAATAGTATCTTTTAGTTTGTTTATTAGCTGGCCAACAGCTTATTGGCCTCACTTTGGTGCCAGAAATCGTATAAACGACTGCCTTAACCATTTCCAGGCTATTGACTCCAACAGCATAATATCTTAATTCGCCTCTAATTAGCCTTTTACTTGTAACTAAAAAATCAGGATCATAGAAAACGCTTTCTACCCCAAATACCGTATTCCCTCTTTCGGGATAGTCGTCACAGACGTGCTTAATGTTATTCTGATCCCACTCAAATTCAATCATTATCCAATAAGTGTGTGTTATGAAAAGGAGAGTAAGTCTCCAAAGTTAGCAATTCCCAATTAGGTTTTAGAAACTCCCCAACCTAATTTTGCGGCCTGATTACTATGGCAAAAAAACCTTTGAAGGTTACAAATTCATGAAAATTACCACATTTGCAATCAAAGTTTGGCGCTGGATGTCGATACTGTTCGTCGTCGGTGCCTTGCTTTGGACTTACTCTCTTTTCCCTGAAATGGTTGCGGTTGATTTTTCCAGTAATGGCCTGGCAGAAAGGTATGTGGATAAGCAACACATTTTTTACATTGTGATGGGACTTTTCCTGCTGAATAATGTGATTATCACCGCATTTGCGAGACATATCTCCAAAGTAGACGCCAATCACCTGCCAATCTTTAACAAGAAAATCTGGGCGCAACATCGCGAGGAGTTAAATGAACATCTGGAAAACTGGCTTTTCTGCCTCGTGGCGGTTATCAACACCATCATCGGATTTAGTCTTCTTGCTTTGGCGACCATTAATAGTACCAACTATAAAATGGATGTGTTCGACTTTTCCTGGGTTTATTACGCCGGTTTGGCATTGATCATTTTCGTCTTTTTGCTTCCTCTAAGATTGCTGTGGACACCAGTTCCGGAGGACAAATTGTAATTGGATTATGGCAGGGGAGGAAAAAGCGGCTAATAACTGGCTGGAAAAAGCAGCATTAATCAATCTAGAAGATTACGTTTACGACTTGCCGGACGAGTGGATCGCACATTATCCGCTACCTGAACGCGATACTTCGAAGCTGCTGATTTATAAAAGCGGCACGATCTCCCACAAACATTTTTACGACCTGCCTGCACATTTGCCTTCCGATGCGCTGCTCGTTTTTAATGATACCAAAGTCATCCCGGCACGGGCGTATTTTACGAAGGATACCGGCGCATTAATTGAGATTTTGTTGCTCCATCCTGAGCTGCCGACACGCATTATTAATGATGCCATGCTGGTCAAGCATGAATGTGTTTGGGAATGTATGATCGGGAATAAGAAGCGCTGGAAGCAGAAGGATATTTTGTCTTCCGAGGTGCAGATTAACGGTGAAACTGTGAGATTGACAGCAAGTTACGCTGATTATGACCGAAACTTGGTTCAGCTAAATTGGTCCGGCGAGCATAATTTTCTTGAAATCGTCAAAGCTCTCGGAGAAATTCCACTTCCCCCATATCTGAATCGTGACACCGAGGAGCAGGACAAACAAACTTACCAAACAGTTTACGCCCACCACGACGGTGCCGTGGCAGCCCCGACAGCAGGTTTGCATTTCACGGATCGGGTTTTTGAAAAACTAGATAAAAAAGGCATTAAGCGTGCTTTTTTGACCCTGCATGTTGGCGCTGGAACATTTTTGCCAATCAAAGTCAACTCAGTGACGGAGCACAAAATGCACGCGGAGCAGATTGTTTTTTCAAGAAACTTGATTAATCAGCTTCTTTCGTCGGACAAAATTGTTTCGGTCGGGACTACCTCGATGCGTTCTTTGGAAAGTCTTTACTGGTTTGGTGTAAAGCTGATCAGGCAGGAAACGACTGATTTTTGGATTGAAAAATTATATCCCTATTCCTTGCTGGAAACTACACTTCCTACTGGGCGAGAATCCCTGCAAGCGATCGCAGCATTCATGGATTCTCAGGGATTGGAACATTTGACTGGTGAAACGGAGATCTTCATTTTTCCCAGATACAAATTCCAGCTCTGCAAAGGCTTGATTACTAATTATCATCAGCCTGGCTCCACATTAATTTTGCTAGTAGCAGCGTTCGTCGGTCCCGACTGGAAAAAGATTTACACCGAAGCTTTTGATAAAAACTATCGCTTTCTGAGCTACGGGGACAGTTCTTTGCTCTGGTTGAACTCCTGAGACCAGGCCAATTGTGTTTGTTTCAGAACAATCCTTTAATTTGCTGCTTTCACATTAACACTCTACACACATGGGACAAGCGCAAATGGCAGGACCGAAATATACCGTACCCGAATACCTCGAAATGGAGGAAAAAAGCGATATCCGTCATGAATACTATGACGGGGAAATCTTCGCTATGGCAGGCACGACGATGAATCATAATGAAATCGTCGACAATGTCCGGACTATCTTAAAAGATTTTTTCAAACCTTTCGGCTGCCGTGTTTTTGCGGAAAATGTGAAGGTAGAAGCGATTGAGAATCTGTATTATCCTTATCCTGATGTCATTGTAACCTGCGCGCCAGATGATATTTCTGGCAGATACATTGTAAAACAGCCGTCGGTTCTTGTAGAAGTCTTATCAAAATCATCGGCGAGTTACGATCGTGGATTTAAATTACGGCAGTACAAGAAAATAGATTCCCTGATCTATTACATGCTTGTTTCGCAAAATGAATTTTACGTCGAACTGTATTCCCGCACAAATCAACCCGACATTTGGTCTTATCAAACATTTGATAATGCTGAAGACACTATTCACCTGGAAAAACTGGATTTCGAAATAGAAGTTTCGGAGATTTACGATAACATTGTCTTCATCCCAGACGAAGATCAGATCTGAATCTTACTTCACCGAAACGACCTCACTCATTTTCGAAACCCCATTTTCATTAAAAGCTTCAATCGCAAAAAAGTAAGGCACTCCTACATTCAACGCCCTGAGCTCGAAGGTGTCCGGCTCGTCGTTCCAAAACTGGTATGTCTGATATAATTTGTCCTGCGCGATTCCCCAGAGCACATTATAGCCGGTTGCGCCTGGTACTTTTTCCCATTTTAAATCTGCATTGCGGGCGTCCTTTTGCCGGGCTGCGGTGAAAGTTTTTGGTGTTTGCGGAGCGGTGCCCGTACCATTTCCGAAAATCCGGTATTCGCTGATGGCCAAAATTGGTGAAGCAGCATATATGTGTTCGTAGCGGACGTATCTCGCGCGCACTGGCTTCGCGAGTTCAATGTAGGCGCAGGGGCGGTCTCTTTTTGGTTCGGTCGAGAGGTCGCTGGCGAGTTCCCAATTTTGGCCGTCCTTCGACGTCAGGATTTTAAATTGCGTGTAAACCTTCTCAGGCTTGTTGTCAAAAATGTTGGATTTGTAATCGGTGTAGTTGATTTGGATGGCTTTAATGTCTTGCTCGGTTTGCAAATCGATGGTCAATGTTTCGCCGGGTTTATTCTGTTTTGCTGCCCAAAATGTTCTCGGATTTTCGTCTGTAATTTTTGCGGCTGCATTGGAATCCAATGTTGATGAGGCAGTTACTGGTTTTTTGTAAGACAATAACATCCAACCGGTAAACAATTCATCACCCTTTCCTGACCAGGTTTTTGACGGCATTTTATGCGGAAAATCTCCGAAGCGGGTATTCGCAAACATTTGTCCGTCCTTATCAAAACCAGCTGGATGCATTACAATTCGCCGCTCCATGCCCCAGTTCAGACCAATCCAGGTGGTACCGGTATTCCAGTAGTTTCCATAATTATCCTGAAATGTATTCCCATGACCAGCGCCGGTTGCAAATCCGCCCGGCTTGTAGGAAACCGGATTGTAAGGCGCGTAAGTAAATGGCCCCAGCGGCGAATTCCCGACGTAGGTACCGTTTGCGTAAACGTTATATTCCGTCCCCGGCGCGCCGTATTGCAGGTAATATTTGCCTTTGTGCTTCGTCATCCACGCGCCTTCCGTGAAAGGTTTGAAGGGATCGGAATGATTTGGACCGAAACGCTCCCAGCCGTGCTCATATTGATTTAACCAAAACATCGCCTGATACTGTCCCTTGAATGCCAGTCTTTTAGAGTAATCCAGTTCCGAGCCGAAAATCGGATACACATTCGACGAGCCCCAGTACATATACCATTTATCGGTGTCGGCGTCGTGAAAAAGGGCTGGATCCCAGGGGCCGATATCTTTCGGTAACCGCGGCGTCCAGCGGTTGTAAAATTCCCAAATACCTTTTTCTGGTGCGACGGAATATAAAATTGGTCGTGACTCAAATGTAGATTGAAAAAGAAAAAGCGTATCCCGCACCGAAACCGCCGCCGGGGCGCACATATCTTCGAAAGGCCAGCGGTTGGCCGTCAGGTATTTCCAATGCAGCATGTCTTTCGAATGCCAGTAGCCGCCGGAAATTGTCACAAAAAGGAAGTATTCGTTTTTATGGTTAATGATCACAGGATCAGCCCCGGAGCGGTAGCTGATGTTTTCATTGAGCTGCTCAAAATTGTATTTATAATCAATGTCCATCGGGTTGCAGTACGTCGTCTGCGCTTCTGCAAACGTGCAAGTCAGCAGAAAATAGAGTGAAATGAGAGCAAGCCCCCATGAGGATGTCTTAATGATATGTTTCATAAAAATCTTTTAATCCTACTAAAATAGACAGTTTACCGATATTATGCCGACTGCATTTTCCAAAACATGGGCGTCAAAACAACTTTTAAAAGCGATAACTTCTACCTTTGCGGTTCGATTAGATGTAAGTAAAAGTTTATAAAATGACCATTGATTTTATAGAGGAATTGAAGTGGCGAGGCATGTTGCACGACGTGATGCCTGGGACGCAGGAACAGCTGAACAAGGAAATGACCGCCGGTTATATCGGTTTCGACCCGACTGCTTCTTCGCTCCACATCGGTAACCTCGCCACGATTATGTTGCTGGTGCATTTCCAACGTGCTGGCCATAAGCCTTTTGCATTGGTGGGCGGCGCGACGGGAATGATCGGCGACCCGTCATTTAAGGCTTCCGAGCGATCATTTCTGGATGAAGAAACTTTGCAGATCAACCAGGAAGGTATCCGAAAGCAGCTCCAACAATTCCTTGATTTTGACTGCGGCGAGAACTCTGCCGAGATGGTCAATAATTATGATTGGTTTAAAGATATCGGCTTTCTGCAATTTCTTCGGGAAGCAGGTAAGTTTCTGAGCGTCAATTATATGATGTCCAAGGATTCTGTAAAAAAACGTCTCGAAACCGGGATTTCATTTACAGAATTTTCGTACCAGCTTTTGCAGGGTTACGATTTTTATCATTTATATAAAAACAAAAATATCCGGCTGCAAATGGGCGGCTCCGATCAGTGGGGCAACATTACGACCGGAACCGAAATCATCCGCCGTAAGGAAGGCGACGAAGAAGGTTATTTTAAAGCTTACGCGTTAACTACGCCACTTTTAACAAAATCCGACGGTTCCAAATTTGGTAAAAGTGAAGGCGGGAACATTTGGCTGGACGGTACCAAAACTTCTCCTTACGAATTCTACCAGTTCTGGCTCAACCAGGCTGATGAAGATCTGCCGCGCTACCTGCGTGTATTTTCTCTGAAAGGTCGCGAGGAAATCGAAGCCCTGGAAACCAGCCACGCCGCTGAGCCACATTTGCGGATCATGCAAAAAGCGCTGGCCGCTGAGCTGACGATCCGCATACATTCAGAAAAAGCATATCAGACTGTTTTGAAGGCATCGGAAGTTTTATTCGGAAAAGCAACGCTGGAAACATTGCAAGGCATTGAAGAAGAAGAGTTTGACGCCATTTTCGCCGGCGTACCTCAAACCGAAATCACATCCCAGGAATGGGCTGAATGCGCCAACATTACCGACCTGATATCAACCGTAACCCGCTCCGAAGTCTACGCATCAAAAGGCGAAGCGAGACGTGCAATTCAGCAAAACGCTGTGAGCGTCAATAAGGTAAAGGTTAATTCAGCCGAGCAGTCTTTGAGTGATTTTTCGCTTCTGCAAAACCGGTTTTTGTTGATTTCCAAGGGGAAGAAGAATCATTTGATTCGGGTTATGTAATATTTTAATGTGTTCCAGAGGAACACACTGTTTATAGGAAGTATCGTTGTTAATTATTTGGGCTCCGAAAGGAGCCTCCTTTTTTTGTATGGGTTTCATAACTCCTTTCTTTAAATTTGAAAAATCCACGACTGTTTGTAGGATTTTCTTACAAAACTATTATCTTTGAATGTCAAAATCATTTAGTTCTATCGAAGAGGCATTTGCCTGGTTTTTAGAACATGTATACAAAAATTTGCCACCAGAAGAAAAGAAAGGTGAGTTAGTAAGTGCCTGGCGCAGTTTTACATTCAAGCAGGGTATATCTCAAAAAAAGATGATTTCTATTTTGGAGCGATATGGTTTTGACGTGAATGTTTCAGTAACATATAAAAAGTAAATTTTTTTGCACCGGCTTTGTAAGATTTTCCTACAAATATTTTAAACTATAACCACTATCAAAATGATCATTGATTCAAATGCTACAAACAACCAAAATCCTTTGTCAGATGAAGAAGCTAGATTATTAAGAGAGCAGCACGATGTTGTCTGTGAGTTTTTCAAACGAGATAGCAGTGCGGAAATCGTGAATTCTTTGAATACATTGATTGAGGACTTTCTTTTTTCGGACGATGTGGATAATGTCACGCCCGAAATTCGGGTTCATATTGCTAATAATCTGCGGGTTGTGACATTGATCACGAAGTTGGGGCAGACGAGGGTGAGGTGGTAGATAAGTTTCGGCTCTTGGCTGGCGAAATTCTAATTTAATGTTTGTCCAAAACTTGAATTAAGATTTCGCTTAGTTTAGTTTTGCTATCAAAATCTAAACTAACATATAAATAAGTCTCAGCTGATAAGATGAAGAATTTCAAAGCGGGTAAGCATTTCAGTCAGGGATATTATAAAAGTTTCCAGCCTGAGCCTATCAATCGCGATTGGCAGGTCGATGATATGCAGGTACTTAGCCTTTTAAGCCAGGCGGATCGGTATCTTGGGAAGCTCGATATGTATTCAGAATACGTGAACATTGATTTATATGTTCGGATGCACATTGCTAAGGAGGCGACGCAGTCATCGAAGATTGAGGGCACGCGGACAAATATGGAAGAGGCGTTTCTTGGGAAAGAGGATATTGCTGCCGAAAAACGGGATGATTGGGAGGAGGTGCAGAATTACATTAGTGCTATGAATGATGCTATAAAACAGCTACATACGCTTCCATTTTCATCGAGACTAATTCGGCAGACGCATAAAATTTTGCTGCAAGGCGTCAGAGGAATGCATAAGCAGCCCGGGGAATATCGGACAAGCCAGAACTGGATTGGCGGCGCATCGATCAATGATGCGGTATTCGTGCCGCCTGTCCACACTTCGATTGCGGACCTGATGTCGGACATTGAAAAGTTTGCCCATGATGAACTGAATCAGCTGCCCGACCTGCTGAAAGTGGCGCTGATCCACTATCAGTTTGAAACAATTCACCCATTTTTGGACGGTAATGGTCGCGTCGGTCGGTTGATGATTACGCTTTATCTGGTGGATAAAGGGATATTGAAGCAGCCAATCTTGTATTTATCTGACTATTTTGAAAGAAATAGGACATTGTACTACGACAATCTGATGCGGGCCAGGACGCATAATGACATCAATCAGTGGCTGAAATTTTTCCTGGTGGGTGTTATTGAAATTTCGAAAATAGGGATCAAAACTTTCGACGGCATTTTACAGCTGCAAAAAACACTGGATGCCAAAATCCAGACTTTTGGAAGCCGAGCAGCAGAAGCCAGGAAGATTGTGAATTACTTGTATGAGCAGCCGGTAATTGATGCAGGTAGAATCGAGGCCCTCACCGGCAAGTCAAAAGCAACGAATTACAAAATGTTGGCCGACTTCGAAAAACTTGAAATCCTCCGTGAGATTTCTGGTGGGCAGCGTAACAGGCTTTTTATCTTTAATGATTATCTGGCCCTTTTCCGGTAGCAGGAAGGCTTATGACTTCCCCGAAAAAGTATTCAAAACCGGCGCGGCCGTGGGATTATACTGATACGATTGCCACGTATGGTCCTCATAAATCTCCACAATCCGGTAACCTTTGTAAGCCGTACCCCAATTTCCACCGAAGTGGCCGTCGAAGAAGTAGGGTTTTTTGCCGTAGAGTTTGGTGCTGTCCTGGTCGTGGTCGTGGCCGTTGAAGATAGCTTTTACGTTGGGCGTGTTTTCGAAGAGGTCGATCACTTCTTTGCATTCGATTCCGTTGACCGTCCACTTGGCCGGGGTAATGTGCAGGAATACGAAAATGCCTTTTTTGTCAGCGTATTTGGCGAGTTCGGCTTTTAGCCAGGCGGCATTCGGGCAGACGTACTCGCCTTTTTCATTGGAAGTATCGCCGATCACGAAAGCATATTCACCTTTTGCAAAACTGTGGTTTGTGGGATAACCCCAAGTACTTTGCCACACATCCAGACCTACTTTATCATGATTTCCGCGGCTGACGTAAAACGGTACGCTGAGGTTTGCGATCGTTTTTTTGAAATCGTAAAGTAATGTTGGATCATCGTGGATGAGGTCTCCGTTGAAGAAAAGGAAATCGACGCCTTTTTGTAATTTCTCGCGGTTGACCCAGCCGATCAGATCCAAATGCATGGTTTTGAAATCCGTGTCAGGCTGCCCATAATGTCCGTCAGAGGCGACGATGAAGCGCATGGAAATCCTTGCTTTCGGCGATTTTTCAACATTCGAGAGCAAATTGATTCCGGGTAAAGCGGGTAAAAGTTTCAAAAAAGACCGTCTTTGGAAGCGCATCAGGGGGCAGGTTTTGAGTCAGGATTGGGGTAGCTAATAATTTCAAAAATAGTTATTCGTCCGTGATATTTTCTTTATTCTTGCATTTGGTTAATAATATTTAATATAAAATTTCAACTCATGGATCGCCTAATCCTGCAAAAAGCGGCGTCTTATTGTGCTTACCAGGAGCGGACGCAGGAGGAAGTCCGGCAGCGGCTCCGGAAGTGGAATGTGTGGGGCGAAGAGGCCGACGAGCTGATTGCGGAACTGATTTCGATGAATTATCTGAGTGAGGAAAGGTTTGCAAAAACGTATGCCGGCGGCAAATTCCGGATCAAGAATTGGGGACGGATGAAAATAAAGCAGGAGTTACAGCGGCGGGGCATCAGCACGTACAGCATTCAGCAGGGCATGAATGAAATCGGGGACCAGGCTTATGTCGAAAACCTGAGGATATTACTGCAAAAAAAGAAGGACCTGCTTTCGAAAACGGAAACAGATCCTTTTAAATTGAAACAAAAACTTGCGCGATTTGCGCTGGGGAAAGGGTATGAGAGTGAGTTGGTTTGGAAGGAGTTAGAAAGTTTGTGACGTGCTTCGACCGCCCGGCGGCCCGGTGCGCTCAGCATGACAGTTCTAAAAATCCGAATCAAACGAAATTTTGTGGCCGCCTGAATCTTTATCCTTTACGCCACTCATGACGCCTGCTTTCTGATATTCTCCTACGCGTTTTTCGAAGAAGTTGGTTTTTCCTGGAAGTGAGATCAACTCCATGAAATCGAACGGGTTAGCGGAGCCGAATTGCTTTTCACAGCCCAATCTTTCCAGCCAGAAATCTGCGATGTACTCGATGTACTGCTTCATCAAGTCTGCATTCATCCCGATTAGTGATACCGGCAGCGCTTCGGTAATAAATTCTTTCTCAATTTCAACTGCATCGAGCATGATTTCGATCACCCTTGCAGGGTCAAGCTGGTTGACGATATGTTGGGTATAAAGCAGGCAAGCAAATTCGCAATGTAAACCTTCATCTCTGGAAATCAATTCGTTAGAGAAGGAAAGACCTGGCATTAAGCCACGTTTTTTCAACCAGAAAATAGAGCAGAAAGAGCCTGAGAAGAAAATTCCTTCGACCGCTGCAAATGCAATGATCCTCTCCGCGAAAACCGGACTGTTGATCCATTTTAAAGCCCACTCGGCCTTTTTACCAACACAAGGAACCGTTTCAATCGCTCTTAATAATCGGTCTTTTTCGACGGGATCTTTAATGTAAGTATCAATTAAAAGCGAGTAAGTCTCGGAATGTATGTTTTCCATCGCGATCTGGAAGCCGTAGAAACATTTGGCCTCGGCATATTGCACTTCGCTAAGAAAATTCACTGCCAGGTTTTCATTCACGATTCCGTCTGATGCTGCGAAAAAGGCAAGTACGTGAGATACGAAATGCCGCTCTCCGTCAGACAGGTTCTCCCAATCCTTCATATCCTGGGACAAATCTATTTCTTCCGCTGTCCAGAAAGACGCCTCGTGACGTTTGTACATTTCCCAGATATCGGAATGTTTGATTGGAAACAATACAAAACGCAAAGGGTCTTCGATCAACAGGGGTTCCTGCCTGGTAAGTTCTTGTGACATAGTTAGTTTTGAATATTTACGGGGATCAGTAATGTATAACGTTTGAGCTTTTTTGACTGGAAAAGCCAGTTTTGAGGGAAAACAAATCTACCCACTTTGAGCCGAAAACCCAAGGCGCGGAAGTCAATTTGCGGCGGCTGTTTAGAAAAATTCTTCTCAGGAATCGCGTAACTTTACGGGCCACAATGTCTTACTGACGCCATTTTTTTTAAGAATTTCATTAAATAAATTCCACTTAAACTTGAAGATTTCAGGATTTACGATCATCAGAAATGCTGTTTTGAACGACTACCCGATCGTCGAGGCGATCACTTCGATCCTGCCGGTTGTGGACGAAATGCTTGTGAGTGTGGGGTATAGTGACGACGCAACATTGGACCTCATTAAAAGCATTAACTCGCCGAAAATCAGGATTGTAGAGTCGGAGTGGGATATGTCGCTGCGGGCTGGCGGGAAAGTTTTGGCAGTAGAAACGGACAAAGCTTTGCGCCAGATTTCAGCGGATACCGACTGGGCATTTTACATTCAGGGCGATGAAGTGGTGCACGAAAAATACCACGCGGCAATTTTGGAATCTTGCAATCAACATGTTGATAATGTAGAAGTTGAAGGTTTACTTTTTGACTACGTGCATTTTTATGGGACCTATGACTACATCGGCGACAGCCGGAAATGGTACCGCCGGGAAATCCGTATTATCCGGAATGAAAATAAAGCCGGCAAGTATGAAATTTCAGCTTTCCGGGACGCGCAGGGTTTTCGAAAAGGATATACGAAACTGAATGTCAAGCATTCTGGCGCGGCAGTTTATCATTATGGCTGGGTGAAAAGTCCGGCGCAGATGAAGACAAAAATGAAGAATGTGAGTAGGTTCTGGAATGATGATGAGAAGTGGGAAAAGATTCTGAAAACGGAGGATGTGTTTGATTACAGTGAGTTTGATTCGATTAAGAAATTCGAAGAAACACATCCAAAAGTAATGCAAAACCGGATCGCGCGGCAGAACTGGAAAGTCGACCTGGACATTACTAAAAAGAAATTCAAGCTGAAAGATGCGCTGCTGTATTGGTTCGAGAAAAAGACCGGACGGAGGTTGTTTGAGTTCCGGAATTACAAATACATTTGAAATTAGAACCTTATATTTGTTACCTCAACTCAATTTCAAATCTCAATCTTAACCTCATGTTTGAATATTTTAAGAGAAGGTCAGCCCGCAGAAAGGCACGTCGTCATTTTCAGGAATATCCGCATGTTATTGATACATTTGAATTGGCCGATGAAGGCAAAATTTCTTTCGCAAACTGGGAAAATCCTTTAATTAAACCGAAAGTTATTACCCAGGAAGAAGTAAATTTTTTCAAAAAATTTATTACAAAGGGCAGTTTTTGCATTGATATAGGTACCAACATTGGGGACACCACAGTCCCGATGGCGCTGGCGGCCGGTAAAGAAGGTACTACATTAGGTTTTGATCCTAATCCTCACGTTTACAAGATTTTAGAGATCAATGTTTCTCTGAATAAAGATAAAACCAACATTATTCCGCTGCCTTACGCGATCACCAAAGAGGATGGTGAGTTCAGCTACGCCTCATCGGAAGCATCTTTTGGAAATGGCGGGATTTCAAACGAAGTTGTGGAAGATCACGGCTCATTTAAACTGGCCAACAAAATCCAGGGGATTCGTCTGCAAGATTACCTCAAAAGAAATCACGCAACATTACTTCCAAAATTATCTTTCATCAAAGTAGATGTGGAAGGTGCTGATATGGAGGTGATTATTTCAATTTCAGATTTGATTTCAAAATATCATCCGGCGCTCGTGGCCGAATGTTTCCCCAAAACTACATTGAAAGAACGGGCCGAATTGTTTAGGACGGTGTCAGATTTGGGATATGAACTTTACTATTTTTCGGACTTTTTGGATAATGCTGAAATCGTGAAAATTGAAAATCCAAAGGACATGACCAAGTGGAGGCATTTCAACTTTTATGCAGTACCTGTGAAGGAATAACATTCCCTTCAAATCCATCTTTTCCTCCTAAAAAACCAGAGGACCACCAGTGACGATAATACCATCAAAAGCAGTGAAATCCAGAATCCCCAGGGTTCGTTGGTTGATGGAATGTGCGCATAGTTCATGCCGAAAATACCTGCTATCAAGGTCGGGGGCATGAAAATGATGGTTACTACGGTGAATATTTTGATAACCTGGCTTTGTTCGAGGTTGATCAAACCCATGAAAGTGTTTTGAAGGTATTCGAGCCGCTCGAAATTGAAGGTGGTATATTCGAGCAGGGAGCTGATATCCTTCAAAATGATCCGTAAATGCTCTTTTCTGTCTTCCGGGAAATACTGACTTCGTAAAATTCCGGAGAGTACTCGCTGTTTGTCAATGCTGGTTTCGCGGAGCATCATCGTAATTTCCTGCAAGCCGGAAATGCGGATCAGTACTTCCTGCCGGGCTTTTTGCTCGTGTGTCAGATCTTTACTGATCGCTGAAATGTCGCGGGATATACCTTCCAAAGAATCCGCATCCGCCTCGATCCGGGTTTCAAGCAGAAGCAGCATAAAATCTACCCCGCCCTGAATGGTCTCTGGGCTTACCTTCATCTTTTTGACGGTATCGGCAAAGGTTTTGGAATCGCCGCGCCGGTACGTGAAAAGCACATTCTGATGCAGAATAAATGAAACCGGGTACGTTTCATACCCATCGCGGTCTATTTTCAAAAAGTTGGAGTTGGCGTTGATTGTTTCGTTTTGTTCAAAAAACCGTGAGCTACTTTCGATTTCGACAATTTCCTGCGGTGTTTGAAAACTGATCGCACATTTGTTCTCCACCCACTCTTCCTCCTCCGCCGTCGGCGACTGCAAATCGACCCAAACCAGGCCCTGCACCTTGCCCAATTCGCGAATATCATTCTCACGCTTAATCAGCCTGCCTTCTTTGTAAAAGATACGTACCATGTTTTAAAGTTGGGAAAAAAGAAGGAGCGCAAAAAGCCGGTCACCCAATTTTATCAGGTTTCTGGGAAGTTAATCGTATTTTTGCGTGATGCAAAATACCGCTTCTCCGAGCATTTTTACTACGCAATTCTGGTTGCTCGGCCTCAGTTCGTTCCTTTTTTCTTCCAGCTTTAACATGCTGATTCCTGAGCTGCCGGGATATCTTTCCAAAATGGGCGG
The DNA here is from genome assembly GCF_005860805.1 of Dyadobacter luticola. Classification (GTDB taxonomy): domain Bacteria; phylum Bacteroidota; class Bacteroidia; order Cytophagales; family Spirosomataceae; genus Dyadobacter; species Dyadobacter luticola. The sequence goes on from NZ_VCEJ01000008.1 coordinate 553,207, forward strand.
CGCCGATTACAAAGGCGCAATCATCGGACTTTTTACATTAACAGCCGGATTGTCAAGACCTTTCAGCGGTCGGCTTACCGACCGAATCGGCAGAGTGCCCGTAATGGCATTTGGTTCGCTGGTTTGTTTTGTCTGCGGAATGCTATACCCTGTTTTCACGACGGTCATGCCATTTCTGTTACTCAGATTGGTGCACGGATTTTCCACCGGTTTCAAACCTACCGGTACGGCTGCCTACGTCGCCGACATTGTTCCCGCCGAACGCAGGGGAGAGGCGATGGGAATTCATGGGATGTGCATGGGTTTAGGATCGGCTTTCGGGCCGGCGGTGGGTAGCATGATCAGCCTCTCTTTTTCCCTGAATGCACTATTTTACACGTCTTCGATTTTCGCGCTACTTTCTATTGTGATCCTTTTAAACATGAAAGAGACGCTTGCAGAAAAGCAGCCACTTTCGTTAAAAGCCTTCCAAATCACCTGGCGGGATGTCTTTGAGCCAGATGTTTTCAGTCCTGCACTGATCACTTTTCTTTGCTACTTTGGCTTCGGTGCAGTTTCGACATTGACACCTGATTTCAGCGAGTATCTTGGTCTGCAAAACCGGGGTTATTACTTTATGGTATTCACGCTTTTCTCAATTTTGGTTCGTCTGTTCGCCGGAAAAATCTCGGACAGGCACGGCCGAATGCCGGTTACGATAGTCGGTTGTGCTATCTTAATCGTCGCGATGGTTATCACCGGACTTGCTCATTCAGTATTTATTTTCCTGACCGGCGCAGCCTTTTTTGGAATGGCAATGGGGATTCTATCGCCGGTATTGTCGGCTTGGACAGTTGATTTAAGCGGAGATCATAATCGTGGGAGGGCAATTGCTACCATGTACATTTGCCTGGAAGCGAGTATCGGTTTAGGCGCATTTCTTTCAGCGGCATTGTTCGTAAATCGTGCGGAAAACCTGCAAACCGTATTTTTCTCCATGGCAGGTTTTGCCGCCGCTGCTCTGATTTATACGCTGGCGATTTACCAACACAAAAAACGCCGCGCCCGTGTTATTTGACGACAGTTTTCAAACCATAGCAAAACCATCCGAAGGTTTTTTCAAAGACAAAGGCAGCAAGTTCCTGGCATTCGCATCTCCAATCCGAAATGATTCGGAAGTAAAAAAACGCCTCGTTGAGTTGCGCGAGCTTCATCCAAAAGCTGTGCACCATTGCTATGCCTACCGCGTGGGAACCGACCGGATGAGCTACCGCATGAGCGACGACGGAGAGCCATCCGGAACCGCAGGGCGACCGATCCTTAACACATTATATTCACGAAATGTTACCAATCTGCTGGTTGTTGTCGTGCGGTATTTCGGAGGAACATTACTAGGCGTGCCGGGATTGATCAATGCTTATAAAACCGCGACGGAAGAAGCTTTGAATGCAGCAGAAATTGTGACTCGGCATTTATCCAGCACATATGAAATCAGCTTTCCTTACCTTCAAATGAATGATGTGATGAAAATCGTGAAGGACTTGGACCTGGAAGTGTTAGAGCAGAATTTTGATCTGAATTGTAATATGATCCTCGAAGTACGGGCGTCACGGATAGAGCTGTTTATGACACGAATTGATAAAGTAACAGGAGCTACTGTTAGCTTGCAATAACCTCAATCATTGTCCTTCAACATCCGTACAAAATCATCATCATATTCCTTAATTGCCTTCAAAAGCTCTTGTAGCTCCTTCTCTTCTGGCGTACCCTTTTTCGCTCCGAAAATTTCATCTGCTCGTTCTGATGCTTTTTCGTATTCGCTTTCGTTCGTGATTTTCATTTTAGTTGGTTTGAAGGTTAACTGACAGACCAAAGTTAAGAAATAAAAAAAACCGACCTTTTACGGTCGGTTTCTTCATTTAGGTTAAAAAGCAATTTAGCAGGTTAAAAAAACAATTTAGAAAAATTAATATCCGGGGTTTTGAGTCAATGTTGGCTGACCGTTCAACTGGCTGTTCAGAATTTCGTCTTGTGGGAGTGGATAGTACAGGTTTTTCTGAGTGAATGTCTTTCCAGTCATGTAACCTCTCTTCACAAATGTACGTCCCGATGGCTCTTTGCCCTGTACCGCTTCTTCGGCGATGTATTTGTTCAGCACCTTTTCGGCAATCCCCCAGCGAACCAGGTCGAAGAAACGGTGGCCTTCCATCGCGAATTCCAGTCTTTGCTCCATGCGTACCGCATTTCTGGCAAAATCAGCTCCTTTGGACGCAAACGTTCCGGCTGGATATGGCTCCACTTTGTATGTAACCGATGCATCTTGCACCGAACCGGTTTTAGCGCGGTTGCGGATCTGGTTTACATAACCTTCTGCAACTGCCAGGTTACCAAGCTCTACTTCGCATTCGGCCAGCCACAGTATCACGTGCGACAACTTGATCATACGGAAGTTGTTGTTCACGTTTCTTTTGCTGGTAGAGTGGGTAGTGCTGTTTTCTTCGGCCAGGTAGTACATCCATTTCTTACCGGTAAACGGACCGGCGTAATTCTGGTCACGGATCCAGGAAGAACCTGGCATCGGTCCCCAGTCGAGGAAGTTGACGCCGCGGCGTCCTACTGTCCAGTCAAGGCGAGGGTCTACCGGAATTGTTTTGTCCAATGTAAATGTAGCCGAGGCAACGATTCCCTCATCATTTGGCAGATCCACTTTATTATAAGTATCCAAAGATCCGTCCGCAGCAGTACCGATCATCGGCAGACCGTTTTCGGTTTTGAATGCATTCACGAGGTTGTGGGAAGGCTGGTAAAAACCGCAGCAGCCACGGCCGGGCGCATTCGCCGAGTAAGGCCAGTTGAGGTTATCCCCAGCGTTACCATTGTTACCATTTGTACCGTCATTGACAGAGAACTGTACTTCAAAAATCGACTCTGAATTGTTGTTTCCGGTTGTACGGTAGTTGTCATGGTAGTTGGCAACCAGCTTTTTGCCTGAATTTGTCAAAACATCATCGAGCAAAGTTTTTGCCTGTGCCCATTTTTTCTCAAACAAGTAGCATTTCGCAAGGAAAGATTCCGCAGCCCATTTTGTAGCACGGCCTTTCTGAGCTTGAGTAGCAGGCAGGTTATCCGCAGCGAATTTAAAGTCTGCTTCAATTTTTGGCCAGATATCCTCTGTATTTGGAACTTTGGTTGAATTCGGATCGGAGCGAACATATACGGTTTCGTCAATGTAAGGAATCTTGTTCCACATTTTTTTAGCTTCGAAGTGATAAAAACCTCTCAAATAACGAGCCTCCGCGATTACCTGCGTTTTTTCCGCATCGGTCATATCCTTTACTAGCTCACCATTTACGATCTGGATCACTTCGTTGCAGCGCGCAACACCGTCATATTGGTGCCACCATTTTCCAAGGAAATATGTATTGTCTGACAGCCAGTTGTACTGCTCGATAAATGATTGCTCAGGCTGGTCACCCGCATCGGTACCTTTCACCGCATCATCGCTGGCGATTCCACCGAAAACATAATTGGATACCGTCGACTGACGACCTGTATTACCGGAACCCACACCATCCACCAGCGAGTAAGCGCCAATCAGCAAGGCATTTACCCCGTTTTTGTTGCTCAATTGTTCCAGAGATGCGCGGCCCTGCGGTTTCAGATCGAAAAAGCTGTCGGAGCAGGAGAAGCTCAGACCGATCAAAACGATTATTAATGTTATTTTCTTCATTTGAATGATATGAATTTCGTGAATGTCAAAGGATTAGAAACCAAAGCGTAAGCCTACCAGGTATGATTTGGAAACAGGGTAAGCGCCCTCATCCACACCCATGTGAATGTCCTGGTTGTCGGTACCGGATCTTCTCAGGTTAATATCCGGGTCAAGACCGGTGTATTTGGTGAATGTGAAAAGGTTTTGGCCTTGTACATAAACCTGTGCAGAATTGATCTTGATTTTCTTCAACAAGGAAGTGGGCAGCGTGTAAGTCAGCTGAATGTTTTTAAATCTGAAATACGAACCGTCTTCAAGGAAGTAAGAAGAAACCTGCTGGCTGGTAGCGTCACCTGAGTTAAGTCTTGGCAACTTCGCATTGTCTCCGGATTTTTTCCACGAGTTGTAAAGCATATCTTTTGACCTGTTACCCTGAAAAACGTTGAAATCTGTCCAGTAGCGGGTATAGTTGAAGATTTGGTTTCCGTAAACACCTTGTCCGAACAATGTCAGGTCAAAGGCTTTGTAACCAATATTCAGGTTTACACCGTAGTTAAATTTTGGGTGCGGATTTCCAATAATCGTACGGTCAGCAGCAGTAATCACACCGTCGCCATTTACATCCCGGAATTTGAAAACACCCTCACGTGTATACGATCCGAATTTCGGCGCAGCATCCGCTTCCGCCTGGTCTTTGATCACACCATCCACAAAATAACCATAGTAGCTCGCGATCGGGTAACCTGCTTTGGTGGCAGACATGGCCGGAAGACGTGTCGTGAATCCGAAAATGGTTGAGTTCGGATCATTGTTCAGCCTTACCACGTTGTTTTTATAGTGACCGAAGTTCACGCCGGCAGTATAATAGAAGTCACCTTTTTTATCCCGGAAATTCAAACCAATGTCAAAACCTTTGTTAGTCACTTCACCAATGTTGGTATAAGGAATGGTACCGGTACCAGCTGTTCTCGGGATCGCGATCTGCGTCAACATGTCGGTGGTTTTGCGGTTGTAAACGTCCACTACCAATTCCAATTTGTTGTTCAGCAACACCGCGTCCAAACCAATGTTGGTCGAAGTATTGGTTTCCCATTTACCGTTTGTGTTACCAAACTGTACGAGGTCAAACCCGCCGACAATAGAAGTTCCGGTACCGTTGATATCGTAACCATTGTTTTGCGGGTCTGCTGCGTACAGCGTATAAGCATTATAAACGTTAGGGATGAGCTGGTTACCAGTTTTACCCCAGCCGAAGCGAAGTTTCAGATCGTCCACGAATTTCTTGGCTGGCTTCATAAATTCCAGCTCTGTCATACGCAAACCAACTGAGAACGCTGGGAAGATACCGTAGCGGTTGGCTTCCGAGAAGCGGGACGAACCGTCGCGGCGTAATGTAAAGTCAGCCAGGAAAAGGTCTTTAAAGCCGTAGTTGATTTTACCGAATTGAGAAAACAATGCGCTTCGGGTGGCACCACCACCAGCATTCGCCAAACCTGCGGCAGAACCTGCATCCAGGTAACGGTAGTCGATATCATCGAATGCAAAACCGCTTCTGCTCGCCTGAAAACCAAAAGAATAAGTCTTCACAGCCTCGGTACCAACCAGCACATTCAGGTTATGCGAGCCGATGATTTTCGAGTAGTTCAATGTGTTGAACCAGGTGATCGAGCGGTCCAGGTTGTTGATCACGTTTAAGCTGTTCGCATTTCTTGCTTCCGCAGCCTCAATGTCGCGGTGGAAATATTCGGAGCGGTTGGACTGGTTGTATTCCAAACCAAAGCTGGTGCGGCCAACAAGTCCTGGAAGAATGTCGATTTGTGCGAACATATTTCCAAACACGTGGGTACCTTTTGTGATGTTGTCTTTTTCACGATACAAGCGGGCCAGCGGGTTGGGTGCATTACCCAGGTTACTTCCGCGGCTTCCGGCAAAACCATTGAAATCAGAAGTATTCGTTCCACCCAGTGCTTTCGGGCCGCCTGTAATGTCAAACACGGGGATGATCGGGTGAACGCGGATCGCAAACATAATCGGGTTACTTTCATCGTTGTTTGTGATACCTTGTCTTTCGTCATAAGAGAATGTAATGTTCTCTCCCACAGTTACTTTGCCTTTTGTAAATTCTGTGTTGGCACGAACTGAGTACCTTCTGTATTTGGTAAATCTCAGGATACCATCTTGCTTGAAGTGGTTGGCAGAAATCGCATACTTAGCCGATTTTGAACCGCCTGACGCCCCGATCTGATAGTTGGAAATCGGAGCTGGATCGAAAATAACATCCTGCCAGTCAGTTCCTTCCTTGTTTGCTTTGGTAATGTTGAATGCGGTTTTACCCAGGTTTGGATCAGCAATGTCGTTGGTGTAAGTGTAGTTGGAAGGCAGCTCTCCGTAAACGTTCGGGTAAATGTAATCAGCGATGGTTTGCTCACCATTTGGACCAAATTTATACTGAACAGAAGGAGAAGTTACCGATGGAGTTTTACCTGCACCCAAGTCAGATTGGTACAAATACTCGCCCAATTCTTTTGTATTCAGTAGGTTAAGCATTTTGCCAGGTCTTTGTGTTCCTGTGTAAAAATCGAAAGAAATGCTTGGCTCGCCTGGTTTTCCTTTTTTCGTTGTAATGATCACAACCCCGTTCGCCGCCCGTGCACCATATATTGAAGCAGCCGACGCATCTTTCAAAACCTGCATCGACTCAATGTCGTTTGGGTTGATCTGGTTCAATGTTCCTTGCGTCGGAACACCGTCGATTACAAATAGCGGGCTGTTGTTGTTGATAGAACCAAAACCGCGGATACGTACCATGGTACCACCACCCGGCGAGTTATCATTTCCGACAGTTACCCCGGCAGCACGGCCCTGAAGCATTTGGGTGACGCTGGCGGAAGGTACTGAAGTAAGTTCTTTGGGGCTGATCACAGTTACAGCACCGGTAATGTCCTGCTTACGCTGCGAAGCATAACCTGTCACCACCACTTCTGTCAAGCTTTTTACATCATCGGAGAGGGTAATGTCGATCACGGATTTGGCACCGATCACAACTTCTTGTTTCATGTAGCCGATTGAAGAGAATACGAGGGCGGCGTCAGCGCCTTTTGCCTCGATGGAATAACGGCCCTCGGCGTCGGTCACGGTACCTGTGTTCGTACCTTTCACCTGCACATTGACGCCCGGAATACCCGCGCCATCAACTGATGAAATGACCTTTCCGGTAACCTGTTTGTCTTGCGCATAGGTAGTAGCCGAGCTTAGCACTGCCCACACCAAAACTGTTACGGAAGTCAAAAAGACTCGTAAATTTTGTTTCATAAAATTGGAGTTAGAGAGTTAAGAATGTATTAGTAATTATCAATATAATATCAAAAATACAAATTGGTCTGATATTACTATGCTTGGAAAAGTATTTTGGAAATAAATATTATAACTATACTTATGGTTACAAATGAAGTTTTCAGGTTATTGTCCTAGTTCGGGAACGATTGCGCTTCGACCCTTTCCCTTTTTATTACAATAAAATGTTAAGATAATTTTGTGGTTAAATCGCGCAAAATTTATGCAACTCAACTTTTACTTTTGTGGTTAAACATAGATATGCACTTTCAGCAGCAAGATAAAAACGACAGGATTTTGGAACATCAACATGATTTAGCATTGGTTGGAGAAGACTTGATTGAGGTAGAAGGTGCACGAGAGCATAACCTGAAAAACATTGACGTCAGCATTCCCAGGAACAAGCTGGTGGTGGTGACGGGGATTAGCGGAAGCGGCAAATCTTCCCTGGCTTTTGATACGATTTATGCGGAAGGACAGCGCCGGTATATGGAGAGTTTTTCCTCCTATGCGCGAGGTTTTATCGGAGAAATGGAGCGGCCGGATGTAGATAAAATCAGTGGATTATCGCCTGTAATCAGCATTGAGCAGAAAACGACTTCGCGGAACCCGCGCTCTACGGTCGGTACCGTTACTGAAATTTATGACTTCCTGCGGCTTCTTTACGCCCGCGCGGGTGACGCATATTCGTATGTGACGGGCAGGCGGATGATCAAGCAATCGCAGGACCAGATCGTGAACCAGATGCTGACGCAGTTTCTGGGACAGAAAATTATTCTGCTCGCGCCGGTGGTAAAAGGCCGGAAAGGTCACTACCGCGAGTTGTTTGTGCAGATAACGCGTCTTGGATATACGAAGGTGCGGGTAGATGGTGAGGTACAGGACATTACCGCCAAAATGCAGCTCGACCGGTACAAAGTGCATGACATTGAAATCGTGATTGACCGGGTAATTCCGAAGAAAGAAGAGGAAGATCCGCAGTCGAGATACCGGCTCAGCCAATCGGTAGCGACGGCTATCAAGCAGGGAAAAGGTGCATTAATGGTGCTGGATGCGAAAGGAGAAACGTACTATTTCTCGCAAAATTTGATGGATCCTGAGTCTGGGATCAGTTACGACGATCCGGCGCCGAATGCGTTTTCCTTTAACTCACCGTATGGCTGGTGCCCTACCTGTCAAGGTTTGGGGATGATCGAGGAGATTACGGAAGATTCGATCATGCCGGATAAATCGTTGAGCATCAGCAAGGGTGGGATCGCGCCGATGGGTGAATACCGTGAGGCGTGGATTTTCAAGCAGCTGGAAGTTTTGCTCAAAAAATTCAAGGTAACATTGCAGACACCGCTGGAAAAATTCCCGGAAGAAGCGATCAAGCTGGTGCTTTTTGGAAGTGAAGATGCCGTGCCGGTACCTTCCAAAAAATATCCTGGAACGGAGTGGGAAACCAAATTTGACGGGATCATCAACTTCCTGAAAAGGCAGCAGGAATCCGGAAATGAGAAAATCCAGGATTGGCTGAAAGATTTCATGGTGGTTCAGGTTTGTCCGGAATGTCAGGGAAAAAGGTTGAAAAAAGAATCCCTGCATTTTAAAATTGATGGAAAAGATATTGCTGAATTGTCCGATAGTGACATTCGGGTTTTGGCGGATTGGTTGGTAAACCTGGAAGACAGGCTTGAAGACCGTCAGAAGGTAATCGGCCACGAGGTTTTAAAAGAAATAAGAAAAAGAGTAGGTTTTCTGCTCGACGTGGGTCTGGATTACCTGACATTGAACCGGGCTCTAAGAACATTATCCGGCGGAGAGGCGCAGCGGATCCGGCTTGCGACGCAGATCGGGACACAGCTGACGGGCGTGCTTTATATTATGGATGAACCGAGCATCGGGCTGCACCAGCGGGATAATGTGCGGCTGATCAATTCTTTGAAAAGCCTGCGGGATCTTGGAAACACGGTTTTGGTGGTGGAGCATGATAAGGATATGATGCTGGCTTCGGACTACATTCTCGACATTGGGCCGGGAGCGGGCCGCCACGGTGGGAATGTGGTGGGAGCCGGAGAGCCGGAAGCATTTTTGAAAAATGGCTCGCTCACAGCAGATTATCTGGCGGGTAGAGAAACCATTGAAGTGCCTAAAAAGCGTAGAAAGGGAAATGGTAATGTGATCACCTTGAAAGGATGCACAGGCCACAATTTGAAAAATGTGAATATGTCGTTCCCTCTGGGGACGATGATTTGTGTGACCGGCGTGAGCGGAAGCGGCAAGTCTTCTTTGATCCACGAAACATTGTTTCCGCTGCTCAATCATTATTTTTACAAATCCCGCCGCGAGCCGCTGCCTTACAAATCCATCGAAGGTTTGGAGCACATTGATAAGGTGATCGAGGTAGACCAAACGCCAATCGGACGTACACCGCGTTCGAACCCGGCGACTTACACCAATTTATTTACAGATATCCGCACACTGTTCGCTGAGTTACCGGAAGCCAAAATCCGCGGCTACAAGCCGGGACGTTTTTCATTCAATGTAAAAGGTGGGCGCTGCGAAGATTGCGAAGGCGCGGGGATGAAAAAAATCGAAATGGATTTTCTGCCGGACGTGCATATCAACTGCGAAACCTGCAAAGGAAAACGTTTCAACAGGGAAACATTGGAAGTGCGTTTTAAAGGAAAGTCCATCGCAGATATCCTGGATATGACTGTGGAAACTGCCCTGGAATTTTTTGAAAACCAGCCAAGACTTTTGCGTAAAGTACAGACATTGAATGATGTAGGTCTTGGCTACATTACCCTCGGCCAGCATGCTACAACATTGTCGGGCGGCGAGGCGCAGCGGGTGAAACTGTCAGAAGAATTATCCAAGCGAGATACCGGCAAAACGTTATACATTCTCGACGAGCCGACCACCGGGCTGCATTTCCAGGATATCAGACATTTGTTGAGGGTCTTGAACAAACTCGTAGAAAAAGGAAATACGGTCCTGATCATCGAGCATAACCTGGACGTAATCAAAGTAGCCGATCACATTATCGACGTCGGTCCCGAGGGCGGCGCGAAAGGCGGGAAGATCATTGCAGAAGGTACGCCGGAGAAAGTTTCAAAAGTAAAAGGAAGCTTCACCGGACATTTTCTCGCGGAAGAATTGAAATAAAAATTTAGAATAAAAATGAATGCGTACTTCCTTGAAAGCAAGGCAAGTACGCATTTTTTATTTGATTTCGATTTTACTCCAAAAAGGAAGAGAAACAGATTTGTCGGCGTAAACGTGGCGCACTTCGTAAAAGCCCGGGGCGATAGAAGCGGGTAAAAGATACTCGCCGTAATAAACCGTAATACTGCCGTCACCGTACGAGGGATCATGTTTTACGGCCGCCTTGATCGTGACAATTTGTGCACCATTTTTCAATTGCAGATCGGGTAAAACTTTGTTAGGATCACCGCCACCATACATTCTGGTAATCGCCGGGAAAGGGTTCACAAAGAAGGGCTTACCTCTTGATAAGCTGATTTTCTTGGCAACAAAAAGTGACCGGTCGGCCGTGGGATAATCATTTGCGCCGGTCCAGATCTGACCAACTGATTTTTCATTTTCGTTTTTTGAAATGGTCAGGATAACGCCATTTACAAGAACATCATTTTCATAAACACTGACGGAGTAGTTGCCGCTCACGACGCCAGCTGGGATTATTCCTGATAGTCGACCAGTCTCTTCAAACTTAGCATTCGTTTCATAGGGTTTATCCGTAAATGCATTCTCAATTTTGAGCGTGTACCTGTTTTTTGATGAAAAGCCAATGCCGGAAATGATCACTTCTTCACCCACGCCCGTGGCCCGGAAAAGCGGATAATTTCCCATTTGATAGACTGCCACTTTCTTTTGAGTGATCCTGGTTTTTTCGGCAAGCGTCAAAATTTTATCGCCGTATTTCAAGCTGACGCTAATGTCATCCGAATTGACAAAGGACGCCGTATTGCCAAAATATAAAGCCCCATTATATAAAGAACCGCGATTTTCCTCGCCTGTTTTTTCGTTTTTTAAGATACCAGTCAGTTCGAGCATTTCATCCGGGATAGCAGGTATCGTTCCCATACCGGACGTAATTTCAACTGGCAGGCTCATTATGCCGTCGGGTTCAATTTGCAAATCGCCCTGATTGATGAACGTACCTTTCAGCGGACCATTATGCTTGACGTATATCCTGTATGCTTCCTGCTTTTGGGCGGCAGTACTGACAATAAAATAAAGCGGCGGCCTGCTTCGGAAAGTAAAATCGACCACCTTGGGCGACTCGGCACTATGTTCGGTAGTGAGGAATGCGCCGGGATAAAATTTGAAATTGATGCGAAGCCGATCGGAAGTAAAACCAGCAGGCAATGTGACCTGATATTCATTTGATGCTGAATCAAATGTGATCTTTTCCGCGCCAGGGATTTCAATGTTCTGGATAAAATTTTTGTCTGTAAGCGCGGTGACGATGATTTCTTCGTCTTGTGGTGACGGGTTTTCGTCTTTTTTCTTGCAACCAATAAACGCCAGCACGAATGCCAGCGCGAATAGTAAAGAATTTTTCATGGATAACAGGCTGATGGGTTGAGAATCAGTCGTTAATGTAAGTAAAAAATACTTACGGTTACATCCACTTGCTCAAATATTGGTTGAAGCTTTCCTTATACTGGTCGCTGACTGGAATGGTCGTGGCGGCGATTTGGATGGTGTTGCGGGTTACGGCGCTGATTTTATCCAGATTGACGATAAAGGAGCGGTGCACGCGCATGAATTTGGAAGGGGGTAGTTTTTCTTCCAAAGCTTTTAAACTGGTGAGGGAAAGAACCGGCTTGGGATCCGATTTGAGGTGAACTTTGACGTAATCTTTAAGTCCCTCCGTGTACAAAATATCATCATAAGCGATCCTAACCAGTTGATATTCAACTTTCAGGAACAGATATTCATCTTTGTTTTCTGACGATCCCGCCGACGAAGCTTTTTGCAGTAATTCTGCATAAGCCTGCGCCTTGGATGCAGCACGGAGGAACTCTTCGTAATTAAAGGGTTTTAGGAGATAGTCTATGGCGTCGACCCGAAAGCCGTCTAGTGCGTATTGATTGAATGCGGTTGTAAAAATGATCCTCGGAGCGCGTGTACCTGCTTTTTCGAGTATTCTTGCCAATTCAATTCCTGTCAGATCTGGCATCTGAATGTCCAGGAAGATAACATCAATGTGTTTTGAATTAATCGCCTGCAAAGCTTCTACGGCACTTGAAAACTTGCCGGCAAGATTCAAAAAAGGTGTTTTTTCAATGAAAGCGCAGACCAGGCCCAAAGCAAGCGGCTCATCGTCTACTGCGATACATTCGAGGGCACTCATGCAGTTTCCAGTTCCAGGTGTACTTCAAATTCTTTTTCAGCCTTGTTTTCGTTGACTTCCAGCTGATACTTGCCGGGATAAAGCAGGTCTAGGCGGCGCTGGGTATTGGCCAGGCCTATACCATTGCTTTCGTCCAGAACAGCTCTTTTGTCACTAAACAAAGTGTTTTTCACCTCCACATGAATTTTCTGACCGTTCTGACGGATCTGAATGTCGATGCGGCTGGGTTGCACGGCACTTACACCGTGTTTAAATGCATTTTCAATAAAGGGTAGGAATAGCATTGGGGCAATAGAAACATCGTGCAGCGGGCTCGGCGGATCGAGGTGGACCGTCACTTTATCGGTCAGCCGGAGCTGCATCAACTGTATGTAATCTTGGGCAAAAGCAATTTCCTGGCTTAGCAGCACGGTACCATGCTGGGTTTCATACAACACATACCGCATCATCCGCGAAAGCTTGTGCAAAGCTTCCCGCGCTGCCTCCACGTCGATGACCGTCAGAGCATATATATTATTAAGAGTATTAAAAAAGAAGTGCGGATTGATCTGGGCTTTCAGAAACGACAGCTCGGAGTTGATCTTTTCCCTTTCCAGATTCTGGCGGTACTGCTTGTCCATCTGCGCGCCACGAACTGCTGCAACACTGGTACTTAACCCAATGATCATCAATGCAGTGAGCAGTGCGAAGTTGTCCAGCTTGTCGTGCCGCTTTTTTTCCCCATTTGTCTCCCGCGCCAGTTTAAATGCACGGTCCATTTGTTCGCTGTGGTTGATCTGGATTTTGACCTGTTCCACAGTAAATGCCAGCGCCAGGCCGCAGATCACATTAAGGATAATAAATTGGTAATACCGGTTTTTGGCAAGATATCTTGGAAACCAGATATAATAATTTAGGTAAAAGACGAGGACGAGCAAAGAAAGCAAAACGACTTGCTTCACCCAAAAAGACACAGGAAATACGATTTGCCAGCTTAATGGTTGCCACATCAGGAAAAGAGCGAGAAAACTCCATCCTAAAAGATGCAAAAACAACGGTGGGATCTTTCGAGCAGCGCGCGTATCCATTTAGGAATAAGTTAGTTTGATCGTGCGAACCAAGGCAATATACTAACTGCAATCTTACATGGAAATTGTTAAAACACCTACAAGAGTCGATCAAAGCCGACTAAATACCGACCGTTTCAGGAAGGTAATCTATTAATGAAAAATGCAAAGATGCGTATTGCTATCCTGCGGGTTTTACAGGGGCACAGGTTTTGTAAATGCATTTAAGACAGGCCTTTGAGCAGAGTAAATCGCGGATTTGTCGTGTGAAAGCTGCCTTTGATCGGTACTTCTTCCCTTTTCATCTATTCTGTTTTTATTACAATTTTTAAGGATGTTATTTTGATATTCCAGTAATACATTAATACAACCCAAACCATGAAGCTTAGTTTACATTTGACAATTCTGGCGTTTCTGTCAGTGAGCACAATAACCGCTTTTGCACAGTTCCCCGGCGGTGGAGGAGGCGGCGGCCGCGGAGGTTTTGGCGGCGGTGATCGTGGCGGTGACAGGCAGCGTCCGACGGTGATTCCCGGTACTGCGGAAGACACACCAAAAGGAAATGGAAAGATCAAGGGTATCCTAATTGATTCCGTGAGTAAGAAACCGGTGGAATTTGCCGCGCTTGCATTGGTAGATATCAAAACAAATAACCCGATCGATGGTACTACTACCGACGAAAAGGGGGAGTTCACGATGACGAAAGTGGCGTCCGGCAGCTTTAAGATCCTGATTTCTTTTATCGGTTATAAGACTAAAACAATCAATGACATTAAGATAGACCGCAAAACGGAGCTGGATCTGGGCTCGGTAGCCCTGGCGCCGGATGTGGTTCAGCTGAAAGAAGTGGAGGTAGTGGGCATGGCCCAGCTTGTGGAAGAAAAAGTGGACAGGCTGGTTTATAATGCTGAAAAAGACATTACAAGCAAAGGCGGCGATGCTTCGGACGTAATGAAAAAAGTGCCGATGCTGACAGTGGATCTGGACGGAAATGTTTCTTTAAGAGGTAGTTCCAATGTGCGGGTTTTGATCAACAATAAACCTTCGACGATTATCGCGACCAGCGTGGCGGATGCTTTGCGGCAGATTCCTGCAGATATGATCAAATCGGTGGAGGTAATCACTTCGCCGTCGGCTAAATATGATGCGGAAGGTTCTGCCGGTATCATCAACATTGTAACCAAGAAAAGTACAATTCAGGGCGGAACTTTGAACATTGATTCTGGTATCGGTAACCGCGGTTCCAATTTAGGATTAAGAGGAAATTACCGGGTCGGAAAAATGGGTTTCAGCCTGGGTGGCTTTGGAAGGTTTGGCTATAACATGCCTGGCAAATCTGAAAATGCGCAGATTGGAAAAACGGAGGATTTTTCGGTAAGACAATCTTCTGATTCACATAATAAAAATGCGTTTGGCTCCTACAACCTGGGCTGGGATTATGAAATAGATTCGAAATCTTCGCTTTCTGCCAATGTTCGGTATGGCTTACGTAACCAGCTCACTTCGCAGGGGTTGACTACCATCAACAGCCGTGCGGGTTCCACGCTTTCCACTTTCAGGGATGTGGATACCAAAGATTTGTCGGGAACCTGGGACGTGAATGTGGATTATCTCAAAACCATGAGTAAGCCACAGCAGGAACTGAGCATTTCGACCCAGTTTAGCCGTAACAACCGGACTAACAACTATGTAGCAGACAACTTTTCCATGAGCAGCATGGACGTGCGGGAGTTTTTGAACAACCAATCGAACGATAACAAAAGCCACAACCAGGAAAGCACGATCCAGCTGGATTACCAAACACCTATCAAAGACAACCAGTTGTTGGAAATGGGTGGTAAAGCGATTATGCGTCAGGTAGTTAGCGATTATTTTTACTACAAAGCCAGCGCGCTGGACTCTACTAACAATCTGAACTATGACCAGAATGTAGCGGCCGGTTATCTATCTTATACTTATAGCACCAAAAGCAAGTTTACAATCAAAGTCGGTTCGCGCTACGAGTACACGACGATCAATGCTAACCAGGGTTCGCGTGAGGGAAACAAAGTCGACCTGGCCATTCCTTCTTATGGTAACCTGGTTCCAAGTATCAATATTTCTCAGACTTTCGGTAAAGGTCAGACCATTAAACTGGGCTATAACAGAAGATTACAGCGCCCGGGTATCCAATATCTGAACCCGAACGTAAATGCTTCTAACCCGCAGAACATTTCTTTCGGTAACCCGAACCTAAAACCTGAATTAACCGACCAGATTGAATTGGGTACGAGCTTCTTCAAAGGTACGGTTTACATCAATGTTTCGACTTTCGCAAGATTCACAAACGGTTCTATCGAGAGCATCAGAACAGTAAACTCGAACGGCGTAATCTCCACCACTTTTGGTAACATTGGTCAGAAAAACAATTACGGCGCCAACCTCTTCGGTAACATTACATTGTTCAAAAGATGGCAACTTGGCGGTGGTTTGGATGCCTATTATGTATCACTTTCCAACAACAATGCTGATCCAACATTGCATTACAGCAACAGTGGGGTGGTCGTCAGCGGTCGTATCCGGACAGGACTTACCATCAAAAACGGCTGGGGTTTCCAGGGAGGCGGCTTCCTGAGAGGGCGCGATGTGCAGCTGCAAGGCTACCAGACCGGTTTCAGAATGTATGATTTTGGGGTGAAGAAAGACTTCAAAAACAAGAGAGGGAGCATTGGATTGGGTATGGAAAACTTCTTCGCACCTGCATTCAAACAGAAAACGGTGCTGGAATCTTATACTTTCACGCAGAACAATACCAACCACTTGTATAACAGAGGTTTCCGGGTGAATTTCTCTTATCGCTTAGGTAAAATGACCTTCGTTGAGCAGAAAACACGCCGCAAAAAATCTGTAAACAATGATGATCAGAAAGGTGACAGCGGCGGCGGTATGGATGCAGGTGGCGGCGGTGGTGGCGCCGCTACGCCGGCGGTTACTGTGCCAACAATCCGTCAACAAGGTGGTGGTGGTGGTACAAATGGCGGCGGCGCAAATGGCGGCGGAAGGCCACAAGGCATGAGACCAGTAGGAGCCGACAGTACGGCAAGACCAGCTGGACAAGGCGGAATGCCGATGCGCAATGGTATGCGTGGCGATTCTACCATGAGAAACCCCAACATGCGCCGTGATTCAACCATGCGTCCAGGCAACATGACGCGTCCGGATTCAACCATGCGTCCCGCCTCTACCATGACGCCGGACTCAACAATGAAACGCGACTCAACATTGGTTAAACCTTTGGTAATGCCAGCTGACTCAACAAAACCGGACAGTACTGCAAGACCAACGCTACCAACATTACCAGTAAAACAAGATTCTACTGGTCTTCCGGCAAAACCAGCAACACCAGCGGATTCGCTGCCAAAGAAATAGTGATTTTGATAAATGTTAAAATAAAAGGCCCGAATCAAATCGATTCGGGCCTTTTTGATTTTGCGCTCTTGATGAAATTATAAATGTTGCTTGATCTCTGCCAGTATTCTTTCTGCCCCAGCCGCCAGCAATTCATCTGCCAGCGCCGTCCCCAATTCTTCAGGAAAAGCAGACGATCCACTCTCAGTCCTTCTAATCAGCTCGCTGCCGTCCAGGCTGACGATGCCGCCTGTAATGTTGATGGTATCTTCATGTAATGTTGCCATCGCGAAAACCGGAATGCTGCAGCCGCCTTGTAAGCGTTTCAAAAATGCGCGCTCGGCGAGGAGGCAGGTTGCGGTATGGTCGTGATTTAGAAGGCTTTTTAAGGTTTCTTTTTTGTCTTCAGGCAATGTTAGCGCACATTCAATTGCGACGCTTCCCTGACCGACGGCGGGGGTGAATTCGTCTAGTAATAAATGTTCGGCGATTTTGTCGTCGTATTCCATGCGGTGTACGCCGGCATACGCCAAAAGCAAAGCGTCACATTGTCCTTCTTCCAGTTTTCGAAGCCGCGTTTGCAGGTTTCCCCGCATATCGACAGTTTTGATATGGGGATAAAAATGTTTTAAAATCGCAATGCGACGCGTCGAGGAAGTGCCGACGGTAAAGGATTCGCCGCTTTTTAGTGACAAACTGGTATCGTGGCTGACCAGCACATCATTGGCTTTTTCGCGCTCTGTGAAAGCAATTAATTCAAAATCTTCGTCCAGTTGTGATTGCAGATCCTTGGCGCTGTGCACGGCAATGTCAATACTCCCGTCACGCAGCTGATCTTCTAATTCTTCGGTAAAGACACCCTTACTTCCGATTTTGGACAAAGACCTGTCCAGGATCTTATCTCCTTTGGTTTCAATGGTAACTATCTCGGTTTCCACCCCGCCTTCTTGCAAAAGCGCCTCCACATAATACGCCTGCCAAAGCGCCAGTTTACTCCCGCGGGTTCCTATTTTGATATGCATAAATGAATTTCTTGGTAGTACAGTCAGACAAGCCGATCAATATGCCTGGATCAGTACTTCTGCTGGAATGTGTAACTTTTCGTTGAGCTTTCGTATCATGGCAAGGCTTAATTTTCTCTTGCCAGACAAAATTTCTGATTTGCGGGACCTATATCCTAGTATTTCGGACAACTCCTTTTCAGTCATCCCCAATTGTTCTAGCCGGAATTTTATCGCTTCCAAAGGATTAGGTTTAGGAACCGGGAAATGAATGTTCTCATAATTTTTCACCAAAATCGAGAGAACTTCCAATTCATCCGATTCGGCAGAATCCGGCAAAATATCGGTTTGCATCAGCTGATAAATTCGTTCTAATGATTTATCGTACTGGACGTCATTTTTGATTGGAATTTGCATGTTGAATTTTCAGGACATCAATCTTATCGTATTCTTTATGAGAGCCAAACCACACGATGAAAACAATTTTAAGGCGAAATTCTATGTCAACAACCAGCCGGTATGTGTTGCCGTGGATGTTGAAAACGACCCTTTTATTATTAACAACAGAGGCATTTCCGTATTGCGCTTTCAATTGGTTGGGTGAACTCCATTCTGCATTTTCAGCCTCTTCATACCAGGACAACAATGATTGTTTCGCCGGAGGATAGGCTTCCCAATAAGTTTTTAAAGTTTTAGCAGCAATGATCCGCATACAAAAATAAGAAAATGTTACCAAGATGGTTACATTTAATTGAAATAGATTAAACCCCAACCGTATCCCCTTCGTCCGTCACAATTTTATCTTCAATGTAACTCACAATCAGCGAGGCGATGTCGATGCCGCTGATTTCCTCGATGCCTCGCAGGCCGGGGGAGGAATTAACTTCCATGACCAGCGGGCCGCGATCGGATTGCAGCATATCTACGCCGGCAATTTTGACGCCGAGGGCTTTTGCCGCTGCGATGGCGGTATGTTCTTCTTCTGGGCTTAGTTCAATAATTTGTCCGGCGCCTCCCCGGTGCAGATTTGACCTGAAATCACTTTCGGCTCCCTGCCTTTTCATGGCGGCGATCACTTTATTGCCGATCACAAAAGCGCGAATGTCAGCGCCTTTTGACTCTGCAATGTATTCCTGGATCAAAAAATTCGCGCGCAGACCGTAAAATGCTTCAATCGTCGACTTGGCCGCTTTGATGGTTTCTGCAAGTACGACGCCCACGCCCTGCGTGCCTTCGAGCAATTTGATCACCACCGGCGGGCCGCCCACCAAATGTATGAGCTCGTTGACCTGCGCCGGGTTTTTGGCAAAAACCGTTTTCGGAACATCTACGCCTGATTTGGCGAGTACTTGCATACTTCTCAACTTATCCCGCGATCGCAAAATTGCCTGTGACTTGACAGTTGTAAAAACCTTCATCAGTTCAAGCTGACGTACGACTGCGCAGCCAAAGGAACTGACCGACGTGCCGATTCTTGGGATTGCGGCGTCGAGTTCAGGAATGGATTTGCCTTTGTAAATAATCGACGGTTTCCCGCCTTCGATCATGACGGAACATTTGACGTGGTCAATGACCGTCGGCTCGTGTCCTCGTGATATGATCGCCTCCACCAGCCGCCTCGTTGAATAAAGGTCGGGATTGGTTGATAATACGGCTATTTTCATAGAATGTTGATCAAGTTAATGTCGAGGTATGGATTTACGCATGGCTGTTTTTGGAGCGAACCAATGTGGTATGACGGCGAGCCGAAGACAGGTTTTTTTGTGAAACATCTACTAAAAACCTGTTTTTGAGCAACTTTCGTCCCAGCAGGATCGGGTATTGCATTTTGCGTCGGTTGGCCAGTGAAAATTCAGTCATGATCTTTTTGCCAAATAATGTGATCCTGGTTTTGATCACGTACCGTTTTTCTTCTTTGCCGGAAGAATTTCGGACGACTGTTTCTTTAAAATCAGTCACAATGTAGGATTGCTGCGGGGCTCCTTTTTTTGTGTCCAGAAAAAAATGGAGGCTAGTCTGCTCGCCATCTTTGACCAATTTCACCTTCGCGCAATGTATGGCAGAACTGGTAGCGCCCGAGTCGATGCGGACGGGCACATTGTACCAGCCCAGCTCGGGCAAATCCACAATATCGGTCGCTCCGATCACTTGCAGGGCGTTTTTCATCTGCGTTGGAAAAAGTGGGCAAATGTGAGGGAGAGATCGAGGAAAACCATTTTTGCCCTGACGTTACGCTCAATGTGATAACAGGCTGTGTTGACCTCATCCACCATTTTTTCGAGCGATCCAGAAGTTACTGCTTTGGAAAAATTCTGCACGAAAGTAAGCTCTTCATCCGGAACCCGCAACAATTCCCCGGCGCCGTGGACCCACAGTAACATATCCCTAAAAAGTCGCAGCGCATATTCCAGCGTACCTTTTTGCTTTTCCTTGCTCATGACATCATAATTGTCCGCGAGCTTTACCAAATGTGCGAGGTCATACCTGTAACAAGATCGCATCCAGGCAGCAAACCAGGCCGAGCGGTCGTCTTCGGTTTCGTGAACGAGTTGTAATGCTTCGGAAAGATTTCCGTCACACAAAAAGGCAATCTGGCTGGCGGCAGCAACAGCTACGTTGTGTTCGTTCAGAAAATGCCGCACATCCTTATCCGAAAATGCAGGGATCGTGACGCGCTGCGTCCTGGAAATAATGGTTGTAATTAATTTGTCGGACTGATCGCTGACCAGGAGAAAAAGCGTTTTTTCCGGTGGTTCTTCCAGGATTTTCAAAATTGCATTGGAAGACGCGGCATTCATAATGTCAGGCTTCCAGATCAGCAAAATCTTGTATTCGCCTTCATAAGCCTTAACCGACAGTTTTTTCAAAATACCCCGCGCTTCTTCCACGGAAATGTTGCCCTGCTTGTTTTCAGCGCTGATATGGTCGAGCCACTCGGGTAAAACGCGGTATGGATTTTCAAGTAAAAATGACCGCCAGAGTGGCAGAAAGGCTTCGCTGGTTTTCCCGTCGAGCTTTTTTGAAGTGGCTATCGGGAAAATAAAATGCATATCCGGGTGGATCAGCTTGCTCATTTTTGAGCAGGAAGCGCACACACCGCAAGCATCGTCCTCTTGCCTGTTTTCGCAGTTGATATATGTTGCAAATGCCAGCGCCAGCGACAATCCGCCCCCGCCCGCAGGATAATCAAAAAGTAATGCATGCGCCAGGTGACTATTCTGCACCGACCGCCGGAGCGTCGATTTGATATGGTCCTGTCCCGGAATATCTTTGAAAAGCACGATGTGGGTCTAGTTTTTTGCTTTGTCCGATTTTAAATCGATCGCTGCATTTGCGTTTGTTCAAATATATGATGGAGAATTTTCTCGTCTGTTTCGCCAAAATCAACATTACGGCGGACCACCGTATCTGCTGCCACGTGCAATGCTTTTTGAAAACGGTATTCCGAAATTCCTTCCGCCGCCCCGCCCCATGAAAACGAGGGAATGTGTTTATCCTGAAATCCCGCGCCAAACACATTCACACTTACGCCAACAACCGTCCCGGTGTTGAACATCGTCGAAATTCCGGCTTTGGAATAATCGCCCATGATCAGGCCGCAGTTTTGCAGGCCGGTATTTTTCAGTTTGTTGGTGGCATAGCTGTGCAATTTTACGGGGCTAAGGTCATTTTTCAGGTTCGAATTATTGGTATTCGCCCCGAGATTGCACCATTCTCCTAGCACCGAATTTCCAAGATATCCGTCGTGACCTTTGTTGCTGTAACCCAAAATCACAATGTTGCTCACTTCCCCGCCGACTTTACAAAATGGTCCGATCGTGGTATTGGGCCTGATCTTCGCACCTTGCGCCAGGACGGAACCTTCGCCAATAAAAAATGGTCCCTGTACCATCGAGCCTTCCTGTATCAAAGCATCGCGGCTAATGTAGATTGGCCCATTTTCAGCATTTAAAATAGACGCTTTAATAACAACACCTTCCTCGATAAAGATATTTTCCTTATTGTAACAATGTGTAAAAGGGTCGGTTATAGACGCGGATTTTTTGTTCAAAGTCAGTCTCTCAAAGTCAGCTTTAATTTGCGCCGCGTTAAAAGAAAAAATGTGCCAGACTTCACGGATCAATGTTGGAATACCAGGATAATGTACCGGTTTAAATCCTTTAATGCCGTCCTCGGTTTTCCAAGATTTACCAGTGCGCAGCGCCAGCAACACGCCATCTGCCGAAAAGAGCGCTGATTCTTTTTCCAGATCGGTAATTGATTTTAAAATGTCCTGATCCGGGCACAAGCTTCCGTTAATTAAAAGATTATCAGAAGAATAATTGACAGGAAACTTGGTGCTAAGGTATGTTTCAGTCAGGTAAGAAACCGGTGAATCCAGGACTGAGGACCACTTTTCGGAGATCGTCTGTATGCCGCAGCGAAGTTCGGCGACGGGCCGGGTGTATGTCAATGGTAAAAGTTGCGGACGAAATATCGGATCATCAAAGAGAATGACGGCAGGCATAATGGTTCAAGTATGTGTGGTCAAAGGTCGGTCATTTTATTGGATGGGGCAAAAAAAGAAGCAGTCTCCTGCACATTTGCGCGGAGACTGCTTCTTTCTAATTTCAAAAAGCGATTAAACTTCTTTCGTTCCGTAACGTTTTCTGAATTTATCAACACGTCCGGCAGTATCCACAAGCACATTTTTACCAGTGTAAAAAGGATGTGACTGTGAAGAAACCTCGACTTTGTAAACCGGATAAGACTTACCGTCTTCCCAGGTAATGTTCTCGCTGGTTTCTATGGTAGAACGTGTTATGAATTTGAAATCGCTTGATAGATCCCAGAAAACGACTTCTCTGTAGTTGGGATGAATATCTTTTTTCATTGGTATATGCTATTATATGTTCGATGCTATTCTCAAAAAGGATTGCAAAAGTAAAAATTCTTCTTCTGTAAACCAAGAAGTGGAGCTGTATCTTTTTTAATATTAACCTGATACAGACCAAAGCTATACTTCGCTAAGCTGCTGTTTGAGAACCTCAATCCCTTTTTTTGCCTCTTTATCAAAATCATTATACACGAAACATTCGATAGAAAGCCCACCTTTATAATTGATTTTTTTCAGCGCGCCGAGGTAAGCGCGAAAATCATCTCCTTTTACGCCGGGAGGTGTGCGGCTTTCTTTTTCGGCAATGTGGCAGTGCACAATGTGCTTACCGTATTTCACGATTTCCGTCGCAGGCTCGTCTTCTTTCAGCATATGATAAATGTCACAAAGCAGCTTCACCCGTGGACTTTTCACGGCATCGACGATCTCGACACCCTCGGACAGACTGTTAATAAAATTGGTTTCACCCCGGTTCAAAGGCTCCACGGCGATCGTCACCCCATACTTTTCCGCCAGCGGTGCCATTTTTCTGGTGAGGTCAATGTGCTGTGATTTTGCGACCGCCCGGTCGAATCCTTCGGGAATCACGCGGGAGGCGCCGCTGCCGAACACGATATATTGCGAGCCACATTCTTTTGCCCTTTTTAGCACCAGTTCGGTTCGCTGAAGTATTGCTTCGTGATTGGCGTCCGGGCCTAATGTTTTGAGACTTCCCGGCAGGAGGATCACGTAAGATTTGATCGGGAAATTTTCCGATTTGAGTTGCTGAAGGTTTTTCTCATACTGCTGG
Organism: Dyadobacter luticola; assembly: GCF_005860805.1. GTDB lineage: Bacteria > Bacteroidota > Bacteroidia > Cytophagales > Spirosomataceae > Dyadobacter > Dyadobacter luticola. The sequence goes on from NZ_VCEJ01000008.1 coordinate 576,696, forward strand.
TCACCGTCGGCTGGCAGCAAAAAGCCTGAAACCGACTCCTCTATATAAGTACATCCCGATTCCTTCAAAAAATGCGCTTTATTATACCCCGCATACACGCCTAGTGGGATAGAATACTGGGGTTTGTTGTGGTCAGAACCGAATAAATCAGGCGCAACGCTGCTCGCTGCCAATCCAGCTAAAATCCCGGAGGAGCTTTTGATAAAATTTCTCCTGCCGGAATGTTCATTTTTGTCAATCATAGGAATAGTTTTTTATTCAATGTTTAAAATTATCTAACAGAAATTTTTGAGGGCCAAGAAAAAAAGTTTACAAATTTTATTTTTGATCTCAAATTTTATTTGTCCTAAGTGTCTGATTTTCAATTCAAATATTTTACTACTAATGGTTTCCCTTTGTAGCTAGCCAGAAAAAAGTTTACAAATTTTTGAATTTATTTTTCCGTAAAATTTTTTGAAGAAAATATTTAGATCGATGATTTTGTAAATGACTAACCCTTAGAACCTTAACAATTCCTTAATTTGTGTTATCCCTTTAGAGCCTTTTTTAACCCTCAAAACCGGTTGCGATTCCCGATAATTTAATGTTACTTCAAGAGATTTTCCGAATCACCTCCGAGTACAATTCTTTGTTATTAACATCACCAACTTCCTAATAAACAACATATCGTTATGTCAATGTACGTAATAAAGCGTGACGGCCGCCGCGAGTCTGTAAAGTTCGACAAAGTGACAGCCCGCATCGAAAAACTCAGCTATGGCCTGGACACCAACTACATCCAGCCGATAGAAGTGGCCAAAAAAGTAGTATCCGGTATTTACGACGGTGTTACCACTGCTGAGCTGGACAACCTCGCTGCCGAAACCGCGGCGTCCATGACAACCAAACACCCCGATTATGCGATTCTTGCTGCTCGGGTAGCTATTTCAAACCTTCATAAAAACACATTGAAGTCGTTTTCGGCGACAATGAAGCGTCTTTATACTTATATAGATTCCAAAACCGGTGAAAATGCATCGCTGATTTCAAAGGAAGTTTATGAGGTAATCCGTCAAAACGCTTCTCTTTTTGACTCGACGATCATTTATGACCGGGACTATGCTTATGACTATTTCGGCTATAAAACACTCGAAAAATCATATTTACTGAAAGTTGACGGTAAAATTGTAGAGCGCCCGCAGCATATGTTGATGCGCGTTGCGGTGGGAATTCACCAGGAGGATATTCAGTCGGCGATTGAAACATATCATTTGCTTTCGGAAAAGTGGTTTACGCACGCCACACCAACATTATTCAATGCTGGAACACCAAAACCACAAATGTCTTCCTGCTTTCTTTTGACAATGAAAGAGGATAGCATTAATGGTATTTACGACACACTCAAAAATTGCGCATTGATTTCTCAGTCTGCCGGCGGGATTGGTCTGAGCATTCACGACGTCCGCGCGACGGGTTCTTATATTAAAGGTACCAATGGTCAGTCCAATGGTATCGTACCGATGCTCCGCGTGTTCAATGATACGGCAAGATATGTGGATCAGGGAGGTGGAAAGCGCAAAGGTTCTTTTGCTATATATATGGAACCTTGGCACGCCGATATTTTTGACTTTCTGGATTTGAAGAAAAACCACGGAAAAGAGGAGCAGCGTGCACGTGACCTTTTCTATGCCTTGTGGATCCCGGATTTGTTCATGAAGCGCGTGGAGGCGAATGATACCTGGTCCTTATTCTGTCCGCACGAATGTCCGGGCTTGTCTGATACGCACAGCGCGGATTTCGAAAAACTGTACGAACAATATGAGCTGGAAGGCCGGGCGCGTAAAACGATTAAGGCGCAGGATCTTTGGTTTGCAATTATGGAATCGCAGATTGAGACTGGTACACCTTATATGTTGTATAAAGATCACGCGAACAGTAAATCCAACCAGCAAAATCTGGGTACGATCAAGTCGTCGAACCTTTGTACAGAAATTATCGAGTATACCGCGCCTGATGAAGTAGCGGTTTGTAACCTGGCATCTATCGCTTTGCCAAAGTTCGTGGAGCAAATGCCTAATGGTTTGATGCGCTTCGACCATCAGAAATTGTATGAGATCACGAAAGTGATTACCCGCAACCTGAACAAGATCATTGACCTGAATTACTATCCTGTTCCCGAAGCTGAAAAAAGTAATAAGAGACACCGTCCGATCGGGATTGGAGTACAAGGATTGGCAGATGCTTTCTGCATGATGCGCATGCCTTTCGACTCGGACGAAGCGCGTCAGCTGAATAAAGATATTTTCGAGACGATTTATTTCGGCTCAATGGAAGCGTCCATGGAATTGGCAACGCAACTTGGTCCTTATGAGAGCTGGGCAGGCAGTCCGATTTCAAAAGGAGTGTTCCAATTCGATATGTGGGGCGTGACGCCAAGCAGCAGGCGCTGGGATTGGGATAAGTTGAGAAAGGATGTGGTGAAGTTTGGCGTGCGTAATTCTCTTTTACTTGCTCCAATGCCGACGGCATCTACCAGCCAGATTCTGGGTAATAATGAATGCTTTGAACCATTTACCTCTAATATCTATGTAAGACGGGTTCTTTCGGGTGAATTTGTGGTAGTTAATAAGTATTTGTTAAAAGACTTGGTACGCCTCGGACTTTGGAATGAAGAGATGAAAAATAACCTGGTTCGGGCAAGCGGCTCGGTTCAGCCAATTCCAAACATTCCTCAGAATATTAAGGATTTGTATAAAACAGCTTGGGAGATCAAGCAGCGCAGCTTGCTGGATATGTCGGCGGATCGCGGTGCATACATTTGCCAGTCACAGTCACTGAATATATTCATGGAAGAGGCAAACTTCGGTAAGTTGACGTCCATGCACTTCTACGCCTGGAAAAAGGGCTTGAAAACGGGCATGTACTACCTGCGTACCCGCGCAGCCTCCGATCCGGTGCAATTTACTGTCAGCAAGCAGGCGGAAGTTCAATTGGAGCCGGCTACCATGGTCGTATCCGAAAAGGCGCTCGATTACGTACAGTACGCGGAATCTCATGCAAAGCCGATGGTGAAAAAAGATAACCTGGCGGACATGCAGTGTTCGCTGGATAATCCCGAAGGTTGCGAGGCTTGCGGGAGTTAGTCTAAGTCAGTTTTAGAATTTTGGATGGCGTGTACTTAGTACGCGCCATTTTTTTTTGTAAAATTTTTTAAAATGTATTTTTTTGAAAATCAGTAAGTTGAGCTGTACTCCGAAAAAATCTTTAAAAATATTTGCGGCTGGTGCTTGCTATTATAGAATTGATGGTGCACTTTTGCACTCCCAATCGGGA
>NZ_VCEJ01000006.1 GCF_005860805.1 Dyadobacter luticola
TGGAAAAGATCGACAAGTCCGTTACCAGGCGGTATCTGTTTAATGTTGATCAAAACCAGAAGTCCGAAAGGCAAGCAAAAGGGTGGCTGCGGCTGAGGGACGTAAGCCGAAATAATTTAAAGCATGTGGATGCCGACTTTCCGATAGGCGTGTTGACCAGCGTCACCGGCATTTCGGGCTCGGGGAAAAGTAGTCTGATCAGTCAGGCGCTGGTCGAGCTTGTTTTGGAGAAATTAGGACAGCAGATACCAGGAACAGACGATCAGGAAGATCAGCTTCTTCAGGCAGAAAACCCGAAGACAACAACCGGATATATCCAGGAAGGCATAAGTCATATTCGCAGATTAATTCCGGTAGATCAGAAACCCATCGGACGCACGCCGCGGTCAAACCTGGCAACTTACACAGGCTTGTTTGATCATATCCGCAAGTTGTTCGCAAATACCAAAATCGCAAAGAGTCGAAAGTACGATGCAGGTCGTTTTTCTTTTAATGTCGCGAAAGGACGCTGTCCGAAGTGCGAGGGCGAAGGCTTTGTGATGGTTGAGCTTTTGTTTCTTCCGAGTGTTTATACGCCGTGCCCGGTATGTCATGGAAGTCGTTACAATGAGAAGACCTTGGAAAT
>NZ_VCEJ01000007.1 GCF_005860805.1 Dyadobacter luticola
GGTTATGTCCTGACCAATTCTCCGTTAACGGTTACCTGTGCGGCGCCCAATGTGTACGCGGGCCGTTTTGAGACCCTGGACTGTGGTATTGTTAAGGGCTGGGCCTGGAACAAAAATTACCCTGCAACGACATTGACAGTCGAGCTTCTCGAGGGCAGTACTGTAATTGTGAGTGTACCGGCAGATATTTACCGTGAAGATTTAAAGAACAACGGGACAGGGACAGGTAATTATGGTTTTAGTATAGAGCTTCCTTCACGGTTGAAGGATGCCCAGACACACACATTGAGTATCCGGATCAAAGGGACGAGCACTTTGCTGACCGATTCCCCGAGGACTTTGACATGTTTGACGCCATCGCAATATAATGGCAGCTTTGACGGGGTGGATTGCAACACAGTGCGAGGTTGGGTTTGGGACAAGAGCTATCCTGAAACAGCCCTGACTGTCGAGTTGTTAGAGGGCAGCACTGTGCATGCGGAAGCGGTAGCCGATATCTACCGAGAAGACCGCAAGGCTGCAGGGTTCGGTACGGGGAATTATGGGTTCAACTTTTCACTTCCACAGGCATTGAAGGATGGCAAGGCCCACCAGCTTAGCATCCGCATCAAGGGTACCAGTTT
>NZ_VCEJ01000009.1 GCF_005860805.1 Dyadobacter luticola
CAAACATCTATGTGCTTTACGCGATCATCACAAGACAGTGTGGACATACTAATTATTGCCAAAACGCTCGACAGAGTTCGAAATGTTGGTTTCATATCTAAGTCATGTTTAGTTAATTCAGGTTTTGCAACAACTATGTCCGACAACAAATTATTTTTAGAACTAGATAAGTTGTCGAACTTTTAAAGTTAAGCAGAATCTTTTGGCCCATTTCGTGTTCGCATAGTCAAATCGATTTATAAATAAAAGATATTCGATAAAGTTCAAGTACGATTGATGCCAAGTAGAATGCATCTAGTTTAACAGTAATTACCATAACTAGTCAATTGCTACCCTTACTTTTTCAATTTTATTCCCGTTCTGGTCACTTGATAGAATATGCAAGTAATAGGTTCCCTTCGGTACACCATTGACTGGAATACGAAGCACCCCTATATTATTAATATTTTTTGCTATTTGCTCGTTGGTGAGGGCTTTAATTGAAGCTTGCGATCCTTCGCTATACAGATTAATTTGGTTGGGCATAGCTTTGGAATTTCGAAAATTTTCGATCTTGAGATCAATAAAATCGTTAGCTGGATTAGGAAAAACGGTGTACCGCGCACCGCAGTTATCGACACAAATTGTTACTCCATCAAGTGAAGAGCCACATGCATTTGTCATTTGTATCTGTAAGCCATAACAATCGTTTACATAAGAATTGAAATAACACCTTCCGTTCCCGTAGTCGGTAAGGTATGCATTAGATGCATTTCCGCTAGTCACAGCCCATTGTCGAAAAGTCGGACTACCTGATATTGTTGCAGTAAGCTCTTGAGCAGCTCCGTTACACATAAATGTACTCACTTGCAGTGCTGTGATAGTAGGCTTTCCAACATGTACAGCTCTTGATGTCGGAAAAGGGCCGCATGCTGTATTAACAGTTGCTGTAATTGTGACCGGACCAGATCCATGGACTGTTGCTACCCCAGTAGATGAGTTGATCGTCAGAACCGATGTATTGCTGCTAGACCAGGAAGGACTACCGGTATAAAAAGAACCGGAAAAGGTATAGGTTGCTGTCGATGAGCAAACAGTAGCTGGGCCATTAATGAGATGATTCAACGGTGTTCGTGAGATCGTCACTTGAACCCATTCCTGTTCGCCTGATGTGCTTAGGTATTGAAATTTAAGTAGACCTCCTGATGAGGCATTAGTTGTCAGGTTTGAGCAGTTATTACCGCAATAACTTGAAGTCCATCCCGATGGTAATGTAATACCCGCAAGAATAGTAAGAGGCGAATTTGTTGTGGATGTCCAAGCATTAATTTGAACATTTTGATTTTCACCACATCCAATGTAGGCAGTTTCTCCGCTGTTATAGATTGCTCCATTAATAATAATACCTCTGGCAGCTTGAATCGAAGCAGAAAACGAAAGTGCAAGTAGAAAAAGAAGAGCTTTTTTCATACATATTAAGTTTATATTAGTTAAGAGATTCAATACTTTTAGCTCCAAAGAATATAACACCAATCTCAATCGAAAAGACAGTTTCCTCCCGAAAATGGGAAACCTTAGGAGTGACTTGAAAATTCTTAATCAAAAAACTAGTTTGTAACCCAAAGCCATTTGAATTCAAATGTTCTTTATATGTATCAAGAGATCGATTTGTAAAACTTCGGTGGAAATAGATACCAGGATTGATAGAAAAGGTCTTCCCGATAAGCCACTTATGATATAAACCACTCCCAACCGCCCACGTCTGGTCTTTAATTGCGTCTGTACGCGTATATTTTTTCGTTTGATATTCCGAATAAACACTCAGGCTGAGTGGAATATGATTCTGTTTAATAATTATAAAACTAACCATTGGATTGACAATAAGATGTGTCCCAATGTGGGGACCATTCACATGCGACGCAGACAATGAGAGATCGATTCTGCCGTCAATAGTGTATCCAATAGACAATGCTTTTGAAAATTTATTATCACTTTTAGCTATTTGTCCAGCTAAAAAAGACCCGCTTTGATTTTTGTCTAAAAGGAAATTCTGCGCTATTGCAAATGAATCCATAAACAGAAGTAATACAAGGATCGTAATGATTTTGAACATATTATTATAAATGACAATGTTCATTTTACTAGAACCTGACATAACTCACTTAATGGAAGGAAGGCGAATTTCAGCTTAAGTCAAACAAAGATTGAAGAGGCCCTATTACCCACTAAGATAACGTTGAGAGGTTTCCATAGTTTATGTAGGAATATTATTATATAAATGTAAAATATTGGTTACAAACAGTCAATATTTTATATAAATAATTTGTTAAAATATTTGACTATTTATTTATCGGTTTAGTAGCTGTCGAAACCTTTAGATACGAAAGGGCTCCCAAATGTTGTAAACTGACGACCATTAGGCACATTTTCAGAGAAAAATGCAACTTATTATACTGACTGTGGAGTGGGAAAAAACAGCATTAACCCCAGAAATGGCTCCTGGTGTTTGTATAACACTTTTTATGTTAAGTGACGGAACACAGAACAAGAGGGCTTCTCGACTTTTGACGAAGTTCTTGGTATAGTACAAGGAGATGGGACTTTTTTATGCGCACAGCAACGAAATTGAACTTATTAGTGTCATAGTTGTAAAAAATCAACTCTACGCTATGAGGCTTCTATTCTTATCAGTGTTCTTTTTGACATCCGCGACATGTCATGCTCAATGGAAAACCAGTGTAGGCATTAACATTCCACCTATTATAGCCAAGTCCGCCGAGATCAGTTCGGAATTTAGACATCATCCAGGATATTCATTGAACCTGAATTTAGGCCGTACTTTCAAAACTAGCCATATTGGGTTGATAGATTATAAAGTGTACGATGGGGTTAGCCAGAGACAAACATCAGGGACTTTTCTTAAAGCCGGGGCAAGACTCTATCCCACATCGATTTCGGGAAAACAGAAAAGAAACCATTTTTTCGTAGGTGCATTCTTTGTGTTGTCACAGTACCGGCAGACAGCTTTACAGCGAGAGTTTTCAGATTCGGAGTTTACAGACACTTATACGCCCGTTTCAAGGAAAGGAACAGTCTTATTCCCTGCTGCCACCATTGGATTTCAACATAACTTAACCCGATTTCTTATACTGGATTGGGGGGTCCAAAAATCGTTTGTTCTTCGAGAGAACAATTATCTGGGGAGAAGGGACCGTAATTACCAACCTGGCGCAGGATCTGCTCAATCAGATCCATTTATCGGCTATTTCCAGGGAATTCTCTCATTGAAATACCAGTTTTCCAATTGAGTCCATATTAACTAATAATTCGATTTATAATGTAGTCGCTTAAAACGTCCGATCGGAGCGACAGATCTAAACCATAATGGGGTAGGGGAAACTTATCTTGTGAAGAGCATTTTGCACTCTGAAAAATTGAAAACTTCTCAAATTGTCATCTCACAAATCAACGTCTCATATTTATGTAGCGTCCTAAAAAAAGTTTACAGTTTCGAAGTGAATTTGGTAGTTCACGCCGTTGGCTGACTTTGTGATACAGCTAATGTTTCAAATATGAAGACGTTTAAGCAAGCGATGCACTGTGGTTCGGTGCCATTGCTCACCATCGTTTCGAAACGTCTCAACACCTCGCCGGTTCAACTCGTCGGAGATTCCTCGAACGGTTATAAAACCCTCTGTCTTCAATTTGTTAATGATCGGCTGCATCGTTTCCGCAAACTGATCAGCCGCTTTCGAATTCTTTTTGCTCTCGATTTCCCGGCCGTGTTTACCCAACTGCACACCGCGGCGCTTCGCAGCCTGCAATGCCTCTTTCGTCCGAGTACTAATCTGCTTCCGCTCATGCTCAGCAAATGCTGCTAGTAAATGTATCATTAAGGGATTTGCATGTGGGTTATCGACTGCCAGAAACTCAACCTTGCTCTCCATTAAGTTGGCAATGAAAGCCACATTCCGGCCCAGTCGGTCCAACTTCGCAATGATCAGCATCGCTTTCTCTTTTTTGCACAACGATAAGGCAGCCATTAACTCTGGCCGCTCATTCTTCTTCCCGCTCTCGATTTCAGTAAATTCTGCTGTGACTTGGTAGCCTTGATGTTGTGCGAACAGGTGCACTGCTTCATGCTGCGCTTCCAGGCCCAAGCCACTCTTTCCCTGGCGATCTGTTGATACTCGAAAATAGGCAACGGCTCTTTTCATACGGTTAAAAGTAGTGATTTATTGGCATTTTGTCCACATGTATACGGACGTATGTATGTGGACAAAACAATTCAAGAATTTACCCACGGGGGTGTGCAACTTTCCTAAAAGTCTTTGAATGTGTCTTCTGAGCTTTGAATCGTGGTTGTTCGCATTGTCGAAAATACTTAGCATACCCTACGACTACTTTGCTTGCTGGTTCGGTCAATGGGTGCGCATTGCCTGTCCTACGGATTAAAACAGGCCGGCAGTAATTTCATCTCAGAAGTTTAAACTAAGAAGTCATGGAACCAGAGAGATTGGTAAGCTCAGAAATAATTGAGAATATAGAAGTCAATTTACGTAACCCTTCCCTAAAAGCTAGCCGTATTCACCGGAAGGATTTCAGGATATTCCTTCTTTTTGCTGTATTCGTAATATTAGCAGTTGTTGTAGCAGCTATTTTAATTGCGAAATACCTTGCACCACATATAGAAAGTGTAGCAATCGGCAGAGTATTAATAATGATAGGGAAAAAGTGGTTTGGCAACGCAAGTTCTGGACCATAACCAAAATCATTTAAGTCCACCGTACACTAATAGAAAAATTTCTATTGAATATCTCGCTTAATAGAAAAATTTCCAAGTAGGAGCTTTATATTGCGCAATTAATAGAAAGAATTCCGATGATAAGATTACAGGAAGTACTTTTTGGGTCTTCAAACAAGACAGAATCTGCCAAAATCAGCGCTTTGGAGAAAAAGGGAGTTATCCGTAAAATAGCTCCTCGCATTTATACGTCAAACCTAGAAGAGCAGCCCGAAGTTATTATAAAAAGAAATTGGTTCAGAATACTATCCAACCAATTTCCAGGTGTAATCCTAAGTCATCGTAGCGCATTGGAATTTGTTCCAGCTAATGGTGAGCATATATTTGTGACGTATACCTATACACGTAAGAATCGGTTACCTGGTCTTACAATCCACTTTCAGCAAGGCCCTCCCCGGCAGGAAAATGACAATGTATTTTTTGAAAATTTATACGCTTCGCAGGAAGCACGGGCATTTTTAGAAAATATGCAGGAAACCCGAACTAGAGAGGATCTTTCAAAAACTCTTTCAATCTCAGAAATTGAGGAAAGGCTTGACCTGATTATTAGATCCAGGGGGGAAGATGCTGTCAATGTTATACGAGACAATGCTAGAAGCTTGGCCCCAGCCTTGGGGATGGAAAAAGAATTTATTAAACTTAACAATTTGGTAGGGACGCTTTTGACAACGGGTGATTCTAAAAGTCTTCATTCCCCCATCGCCATAGCACGGTCATTAGGAGATCCTTTTGACCCTACAAGAATTACATTATTCGAAATATTGTATGCAGCTTTGAGCGGCCGAACATTCCCGGCTTATCCTGACAAAAACTTCTCATTAAAAGCTTATAGAAACTTTGGCTTTTTTGAAAGCTATTTCTCAAACTATATCGAAGGGACAGAATTTGCTGTTAATGAAGCTCAGCAGATTATCCAGACTGAAACACCGTTGCCTGAACGCGATGAAGACTCTCACGATATATTGGGCACTTATCAAATCGTTTCAGATCGGCACGAAATGGCGATAACTCCCAGTTCACCCAATGAACTTTTACAACTGTTGCGAAGCAGGCACGCCACATTGCTACGAGCACGACTATCTAAAAAGCCCGGACAGTTCAAGGACAAAAATAATCGGGCTGGCAATACGGAGTTTGTAGACTGGCAGTTGGTGGCCGGTACTTTAAAAAAGGGGTTTGATTGGTATTCGCTACTAGAAGACCCTTTTGCCAAAGCAGCTTACATGATGTTTATGATTAGCGAAGTTCATCCGTTTCTTGACGGAAACGGCAGAATTGCCAGGGTAATGATGAATGCTGAACTTTCTTCAAAAGGGGTTTCCAAGATAATTATTCCTACTGTATATCGTGAAGACTATATGGGCGCGCTGCGAAAACTTACCAGGCAACATGATCCAACTGCCTATATTCGCATGCTTTTGAGAAGCTTCGAATTCAGTTCATACGTTTATGGCGAAGACCAAACAACCATAGAAAATCATTTGATCAGATCTAATGCTTTTCAGGAACCAGAAGTTGCAAAATTAATAATCATACCAAATTAAGACTTTAATCTCCGCGCGAACATTTTACAGTTTATCGTGCTATGTCATAATATTCTGTAATTAGTTTTCACGAACCGCTAACCTGTAATCTTAAAAGCCCGAATTAGCGAAAAATAACCTACAAGGGAATGAAAACCAGATTAGCAGAAATAACCACCGATTAATTTGGCCACTTCCGGCGGTTACATAATGAGTCTTGAATTACCTTGTTCATAGCCAATTCGGTAGAAATAGTGATTTGATGAAAATATTTATCTTTGCATATGAGGAGATGTACAACTTTGTTTTTGGCCGACGACGATGCTGATGATCGCCTACTAATGAAAGAGGCAATCAAAGCCATAGATCCAAGCATCGAAATTGTGGAATCAGAGAATGGGCAGGAACTTCTCACGGTTCTGCAGTCGCAAACAGTATTAGATAGATGTCTTATCATTCTGGACATGAACATGCCGAAAATGAACGGCTTGGAAACTTTATCGAATTTGCGAATCATTCCTCGCTTAGCTTCCTTACCAACAGTTATGCTTTCGACATCTGGGAATCCAGACATGATTGACTTTGCTAAAAAATTAGGTGCCCTCGACTATTATATAAAGCCATCTAACATGGATAGCCTTCTGAATCTGTGTCGTCACTTGATTTCGGAAAAAGCTGGGCATCCTGATGTCTGAATTAGTATGCTTTGACCACCATTAAATCTAGAAGGTATTCAATATCGACAATAGCTGTAAGGCAGCGTTATATACGGAGTGCCAATGCCTTTCGGTAATACATCCAAGTAAGAAATATAATTAACAAAGTGATAGCCGTAAAGATCAGGCTCAAATGATTATTAGTCAATAAAAAGCCGCCCGCTAATGCACCAAACGCGGAACCCGCATCTCGGAAAGTGGCATTGATTGATACTGCGCGCGTCACATCGTCTTGCCCGGCGGATGCCGCGCCAGCTGCTAGTGATGCATTGACATTATAAAACGTGAATACAAGGATCAATCCCGGCATTACCCAGCCGCTTGTTGCCAGCAGCAAACCCATGCAGATCAAGAGAATTGAACCTGAGTAGATGTTAGCAAGCCCATACCGGTCAGCGGACCAACCCGCAAAAGGTGAAATTAAAAGCGAGCAGATCCGTCGGAAAATAAGAAATCCCGCAGCAGCGGCAGTAATTTCAACTGCCGACCAATAGGGATGCGCATTCATTAACAGAGCTCCAATTAAAACCACGAGCATACCTTCCGCTGCAAAAGCCCCTAAGAATGCTAACCGGTTAAAGACGGATGGCAATGATATTTTGAAGTTTAATGGGCAAGCTGGAGGGCTGTCCCTTTCTCTGAGTTTGAATGCGAAGTAAACTCCTGGTGTCGAAAGGAGCGCAATCACTAAAAAGATCCAGCCAGGGCTGATTACTTCAAAAAGCAGCGGCCCAACCAACAATGCTAGTAGTGGGCCTGATTCGATGATGCTTTGGCTCATTCCCAGTGCCAAGCCTTTCTTAGGATAATCCATAGCATAGGTAATTGCCCCAACGCGAAGGACAGAATACGATATGCCCCACAAGACCCTAAGCAGTATTAAAATCGCTATGCCAAAACCTGCACCATAGCCAGCTGTGGCCAATACGGATACCGTTGCCGCAACGATTATAGGTATACGAAAGCCCACAAGACTGAAAACGCGCAAAATAAGTGGGTTAAGCAAAATCCGTGTAAAGCGGTTGATTGACAAGATGGTTCCTATCCAAATGATTGGAACGTGGATGCTGGAAGCATTTATTGGCAGAAAAGAATATAGAAATGCATCACCCATTAAAGCGAAGCTCAAGCTGAAAGACGCATACATGGGCAATTTCATTTCGGCAATATGCTTTCTCATTCTTTCCCAGCCGGTTTATTTAGCCTTTACTTTTGCTGAAGGTTAATATGCTTTTCTGAGATTATCTGCAAAAGCATCAGGAAGAAGGCTCAGCTCTACGGCCTGCGCTGCCTTTTCTACATCATATTTGATTCTTACAAATTCAACCTGAACAGCGTCCTGATCTATTTTACCGGCTGTCTGATCAATCGTGACTAGTACATAACAAGCACGCGCATCGCCATCCTTGGGTTTACCGACAGAACCAGTGTTAATCAGGTGATGAAAATGCTCACTGCTGTTCTTACCAGAATTAATGACGCGGTGATAAGGTTTATGCGAGTGCCCAAAGCATAGGATATCCGCTTTATATTCCCTGACAAGTTCCTGCATGTACTGGTCAGGCAGATCCTGGAAAAGATATTCATTGATGCTCCTTGGGCTTCCATGGACAAGCAGCATGTTCAATGGCTGATCATTAAGCTGAAACTCTATTCGCAAATGCCTGGGAAGTGTTAACAGGTAGTCCCTTTCCTTTCTGCCAACCAGCTTGTAGGCGTACTCACTGCTTTCTTCTTTGCTGCAATCACTCTCGGAAGGCATTATCTTAGAAACTTTCAGATCGTGGTTTCCTGCAATGGTCGCAATGCCATGTTTGCGCACCAAACCAATTACCTGGTTAGGCCATACATTATAGCCAACAAGATCGCCCAGGCAGTAAACCGCATCAGGTTGTTGTTTTTCCAGATCTTCTAACACCGACTCAAAAGCAGGAAGATTGGCATGGATATCAGAGAGTAGTGCTATTTTCATTTCCCCAGACGTAATGATTCTGCATAGGCATTGGGAAGGATGCTGCCTTCTACGGCCTTGGCTGCTGTTTCAACATCGTAGTTAAAACGTATAAACTCTACCGTAATGCTTTCCTTACTTGATGCCAGTGCATCTGCATTAATATGCAGGATTACATAGCCGCCTCTTGGGTCACCATCTTTTGGCTTACCGACAGAACCAATATTGATTGCATGCCGGAAATGATCTGTACCGTCTGGCTGGACTGAGCCCAGGATCCTGTGATAAGGTTTGTGGGTATGCCCGAAAAGCATCACATCTGCGCTGGCCTGTTCCATAATCCGCAGCATGCTTTTTTCATCGCGGTCCTCAAACAAGTATTCATTGATCCGTCGCGGGCTGCCATGCACCAGAAGAACTGATAACGGTTTCTCATTAAGTTGAAATTCCAGACGGATGTGTGCCGGCAAGGTTCTTAAATAAGCCCGCTGCTCGTCTTTGACAATTTCGTTTGTGTAAGCAATCGACACTTTTCCGTTTTCTTTTTCTTCGTCTGTTTTGTAAGCGCAGCCACAATCATCGCTGCTCCTTCCGATGCCAAAATCGTAATTACCGGCAATAGTAGGAATACCACGCTTTCTGATTTCGTCAATAACTTCATTAGGCCAAATGTTATAACCAACCAAATCACCCAGGCAATAAATAGCATCAATGTCTCTGGTTTCAACATCTTTGAAAAACGCATCCAAAGCCGGAAGGTTGGCGTGAATGTCTGAAAAAAGGGCAATTCTCATTTAAAAAGTTGTTAATTGGAAAACTTGTGCTGTTGTTTGAGAGCAAAATTGACCATTAGGATCAATACCGGCACTTCGATTAGTGGGCCGATCACAGCAGCGAATGCAGCTCCTGAATCAATCCCGAATACAGCGATAGCGACCGCGATCCCTAGCTCGAAGTTGTTACCTGCGGCAGTGAAGGCCAGCGATGTTGATTTGGCGTAATCAGCCCCCGCACGTTTGGACAGGTAAAAAGCGGAGAAAAACATAATCGCAAAATAGATCGTAAGCGGCAGCGCAATGCGCAGTACATCAAAAGGGATACTGACAATCAGCTGGCCCTTCAAGCTAAACATGACCACAATCGTAAAGAGCAGGGCAATTAATGTGATCGGGCTGATGGCCGGAAGGAATTTTGTCTCATACCATTCTTTGCTAAACACCTTTGTTAGTACTATCCGGGAAATAATACCTGCCAAAAAAGGAATGCCCAGATAAATGAAAACACTTTGAGCAACTTCGCCGATGGTAATATTCACTTCAAATCCTTTCAAGGTGAAAAGCGGCGGTAATACCGTTACGAAAACATAGGCATACACCGAATAAAACAAGACCTGAAAAATGCTGTTGAAAGCCACTAGTCCTGCTGCATACAAGCGGTCGCCATTGGCGAGGTCATTCCAGACAATGACCATGGCAATGCAGCGGGCAATGCCGATCATGATCAGGCCGGTCATGTACTCGGGCTTATCAGGAAGGAGGATAACGGCCAGGCCAAACATGAGCAGCGGGCCAATGATCCAGTTTTGAAGCAGCGAAAGCCCCAGGATCTTGGTGTTGTTAAACACCTTTGGCAGCTCTGCATAACGCACCTTGGCCAGTGGCGGGTACATCATCAGCACAAGGCCAATGGCCAACGGAACATTCACACCTGATCCTGAATTAAACTGGTTGATGAAATCAGGTGTGCCGGGCAAGAAATAGCCAATTGAAACGCCGATCAGCATGGCTAAGAAGATCCACAGGGTCAGGTAGCGGTCTAAGAAAGAAAGACGTGGGTTATTCATGCGGTTGGATGCTTTAAATCTCTTTTCATAACGATAGCGGATGTTGGGCAAAGGCCGCTAAACTGCCTGGTTTGCTGAATTGGATCTGGAACTTGCTCACGGTTTACGCCCGCAAAATGATAACGGTCAAAATAATGGTCAGCTGTGGTTGTGATAAGATATACCACTTCAATTTTTTGCGTGTCAGCACGTGTCAGAAGCTGCTCGACCAATTTACGGGCAATGCCCTTACCCTGATGATTAGGACGAACTGCAATGGAGCGTAATAGTGCAACTTCTCCATACAGCTCCATTCCAGCGACACCAACAAGTGACCCTTCCTGTCTGGCTAAAAGAAAATGTTCCAAACCAGCAGGCAAGTCATCAGTAAGAAGGTCTGCTTCTTTAAGCAGGCTGATTACGAGTTCTTTGTCTGCAGGCCCTGCTTTATCAATTTGTAGTTTCATAGGTGGTTGTTTTGATTAGCAGCACCCTGAGCCAGGCTTGCAGCTGTCACCATCGGAAGTGACCAGTTCCAATTCCTGTTTAACAGGGGCAGGCGCGCAGCATGAAGCTTCAGCGGGCGACGTGCCGCAGCTTTCGTTTCGGGTAAGTGCCTTGCATTGGGTAAAGTCAGTAACTAGGTTAACAGTGAATGTTTCACCATCGGACGCAAACTCTCCGGGGTACATCTGGCGTGTATCAAACCTGGAATTGCCAAATTCAATTTTAACGGTTGCACTTGGGTTCAGGGGAAGGTATTTTTCAACCAGGTCAACAATTTTCAGCGCTTTGTCAACTTTCATTGAACGGTCTACTTCTTTCTCTGAGGGTTCCCATAGCTGCACGATCACTTCTGTCCAGCTGTTCATTACCCCGCCGCAATCAACTGAAACAATCGGTGCTTGTTTGATCTCGGTAATGTGGTAAGAGCTGTCCACAAACTTGCCTTCCTCATATTGGAATTGCAGGTGCAGATCAGGATTTTGTTTAAGGGCATTTTTGAAATCACCCCAGGTTAATGGATTTGATTGGCTCATAGCTTCTATTGGTTAAATGTATTATTACGATTGATATTTTCAAAAAAATACCCTGCTAATTGCAGCAGGATTCACTAAGGGCAAATGTATCTAGCAACGAACCAAATGTTTGCTGTGCTTCGGCCCACACGACCGGATTTATACAATAGCATACCCTTGGTGGATTGATTTCGCCATGGATGATCCCAATCCTTTTAAGCTCCTTCAAATGCTGGGAAACGGTTGCCTGGGCAAGTTCGAGCTCATCTACCAAATCACCACAAACGCAGGCTTTTCTGGAAATTAGCAGTTGCAGGATCGCAACCCTGGCCGGGTGAGAAAACGCCTTGGCCAGATCCGCGATACGGTTCTGCTGCTCTGTGAATATTTCGGTTTTAGTTACTCCCATGCTGCAAATATAGATAGCATTCAGACAATTGCAATATTACGATTAATATTGCAATTGTCTGATAAATTCTATCGTATCTTTACGATTGACTACAACTTACCTTATAAATATGAGCCTGCTCCATCTTTTACTAATAACCTTTTTTACCACTGCCGCAATCATGCCAGCTAGCAACCCCGACAATAAAAAAGCACTAAATCCCAAGCTGTCTTCCTACATCAACACGATTAAAGACGATATTTCAAAAATTCCGGACGAGCGAAGAGAAGAGCTCGATAAAATCGCCAGCTTTATCCAAAAGCAGGTTAAAGCCGACCAGCCTGTGCAGCTTACCTACATCTGTACCCACAATTCGCGCCGCAGTCATTTCGGCCAAATTTGGGGCGCAACTGCTGCTGCATATTACGGTATCCCTAATGTGAAAACATATTCTGGTGGTACTGAGGCCAGCGCGTTCAATGAGCGGGCGGTTGCTGCTTGCAAGCGGGCCGGTTTTGATGTAACGAAAACATCAGAAGGCAAAAACCCGGTTTATCATGTCAGCTACGGCGCCGGAACTGAACCTTTGAAAGCATTTTCAAAGAAATATGACGATGCCAGCAACCCTCAAAGTAATTTCTGCGCTATCATGACTTGCTCCCAGGCTGATGAAGCGTGCCCTGTGGTGAAAGGAGCAGCTGCCAGGGTTGCCGTTCCTTATGATGACCCAAAAGCCTTTGATGGCAGCGCGCAGGAGACCGCCAAATACGACGAGCGTTGCAAACAGATCGCAACTGAAACACTGTATGTCTTTTCAAAAGTAAAAAGGTAATAAGTATTTCATTACCCTAAATAGGACTGGATGCCGCAAGACTGCGATTTGAGCTAAATTTCCTGGAAACAGGGACTTGAAGGATATTGCTTTGCTCGCCGAGAATTGCATGCGTCATCTGTGAAAGGCAGGCAGGAATCTATGCTAACTCGCTCGCTGATTTTGCCCTTGCCTATGTAGCCACTCAACCAGTTCGTCTGCTCCTTCCCGCTGTGCAGCATCCAGGGGTGATAGATTTTCCCAGTCGGGTATCCAGTTTACATTGGCTCCTTGTTCAAGTAAGAAAGCAGCTGCTGTGTTCTGTCCACCATGACAACAGCCCCAAAAAGCGCGGTCGATCTCTTCCTTTTCGGGTCTTGAATTTTCAGTAAAATAACCCTCTAATCGATCCATTAAGCCAAGGGTAGCGGCATCCGTTAAATTAGTTCGTGCGCCGAGCTCGACAAGCCTGTGTGCAGCTTTCCATTGTCCAAAAGCTCTTGCAGAGTAAGCGGGGTTCCCCCGGCAATGACTGCGCCTTCGGCTTCTATATTGGCTCCGGCATCAATCAAAGCATCAAGCGCCTCGATGTCATTGCTGCTGGCCGCCCAATGCAGGGGAGTTTCAATATGTGGACCGGTGAATTGTGCATTCACGTCGCTTCCGGCTTCAACAAGCGTTTTGATTGTCTGAGCTACATTAGGGAAGTGGCCAGGCCAGTCTGTGGCAACGTGTAGTAACGTACGCGACATGCCACAAGGGTCATTATCACCAAGCCTCGCTTTTGATAACCCAGGATTATCGGCCAGTAATTGTGTAAGTTTTGGTATATCCCCTGTTTGAATAGCGTTGACTACTGCAACGGCAATAGGGTCACGTGTATCAATGTAGTTCATATAGAGGCTTAATTGCAACAGCTTCTTTGCTGTTGAACTGGTGGGCACTTTGCAGTCCCATAAGAACAAAAGACACAGCAGTCGCCGCTTAGAGGCTTCAAGACGAGCTTACAAGAAGTACACTCATAAAAATACATACATGCGTCCGTGGGCATGATTTCTGTCTCTTGATGCCCACAATTCGGGCACGTAATTACAGACTCAAGTATGTCAACCATTTTTATAGTGTTTTTGTGCTTGTCGCTTTATAACCGGTCGCATCGACCGCTTTTTTGATATCAGCAATTGAGGTTTTCTTACTGTCAAATTTGACGGTGGCCGCCCCTTTTGAGTACGAGACATCAACCTGTGAAACGCCTTTCAATTTAGCAACCTCCTTTTTGACGTGATGTTCACAGCTTTCACAAGACATCCCTTTTATGGTTACATAAACCACTTTTTTCGGCCCATCCTGTGCAGGTTGTAAAACTTCCTGTCCCTTCTCTTGGTAAAGCAGATTTGAATAGGACGGAAAGGCAAGCAGTAACAGCGCTATTGCTGTTACCATGCCTAGGAACCCCTTCGTTTGCCAGAAGGAGGTTTTGCTCGGTTCGCACGCACAATCTTTCATTTTATTATTTCTTAATTGATTATACCAGGCCCAACCTAATGCCCCAATCGTCAGGGCAATGCTAAACGGACGAAATGTTTCAAGCCAGACAAGCCCACTGGTTGAACCAGAAGCACCAAATGTCACCGCCAACAGCGGAACCGTGCAACAGAGAGAAGAAGCAAATGCGGTGAAGAGTCCGATCAATCCTGTCGTTTTCATAGTTCAATTTTTAACTTAGACTAACCGCTAGCTCTGACGACTTTTGTAAAGTGGTGAGATGTGCTAAAATCAAATGCAAAATATCTGAGGATTCTTCCCGAAGGGAATAAAACACGGTTTGCCCAACCTTTCTGGCTTGGATCAGTTGTGCATCTTTAAGCTTACGTAAGTGCTGGGAAACGGCAGGAATACTCATACTTAAAATGTCGGATAGATCACAGACACATAGATTGTTCTCTTCTCTCAGAAGATAAATGATTTTTAAACGATTTTCATTTCCTGCTAAATCCATCACCTGGGCCAATCGCCCAAAAAATGGCTGAAAGTCATTTATCTTTTCCGTGTACTGCTGAATTTTTTCTTGATCTTCAAAAACCCGGATACAACTTTGCTGATCTCTCATATACATCAATTAGACAGCTAAGATACAGACTAATTAAGTATTTAAGCAAATGATTAAATACGGTTTTAAGATTTCTTTGCCTTCCTATATGTTGGAACTGCTACAAAGCCTTGCCCACGGCCTTTTCTAAATCATAGGCAACTGTTTTAACCCTATCGGGTTTTAACAACTATGAAATACGGACAATACGCAAAAATGCTCCGCTGTATAACCATAATCAGGTGTTCAACGGAGCATTCATTTATCGAAATGAACAGGCATTTACCTGGTTCCTGATTTTTTTGGCTTGTGTTTTTTCATGTCCATGTCCATCTTACCCATTTTCCCATCCATATCGACCATTTCTCCTTCTTTTAGCGGCTTGTTGGTACCATCCTTCATCATTACGGTGCCATCTTTCATAATCATTGTTCCGTTTTTCAACGTCATATCCTCAGTCATTGCAGTCATCTCACCGCCTTTCATAACCATCATTTTTCCATCGTGCATCATTACACAATCTTTCATAGATGCATGCATCTTGTCCATTTTCTTTTCTTTATCCTGTGCATATACACTAAAGGAAAAAAGAACTGCTACCATTAAGGCAAGTAATTTTTTCATTGTTTTCGGTGGTTAAAATTTATATTGGAATAGTGCTCAATAAGTATGCCAATGATTCTCTACTGATTCTCTACAATCATAATTTATAATACAATGGGCTTTACCAAAATCTGGCCATCACGTTCAAAAACACAAAGTGAGGTCTTTTTATCAGCCATCATGGCAAGTTTGGGATATTGACCCTTACCTATCGAAACGGCTTTTTGCCCATCGGTGGCGCGAAATTGAATAGCCCCATCCTGTTGCCAGGCAATCGCAGGCCCTTTGCCAGTTTGCAAAATTACAGGGGTACGGCCAACTCCCAGTTTTACTTCCGGCTTTTCAGGCTCGGCTACATAGACTTCCAGTTGGCGCCTCCAGACCGTGGTAACTCTCCCATTCTCATCAGCTGCCAAGTCGCCGCCATCCATAGGACAGCCATCAATCATAAAGTCCCCTGTTCCAAGTTTTTGGGCTTTACCAAAATGCTTGCCATTGTCCTTTGAGCTGATCAGGTACATGTTTCGGGCCCCATCGAGCTTATTTCGGAACATAACGTACATACTGCCGTTTTGATCAAAAGAAACGGATGGCTTACAGCAGTCACAAATGCCTTTCTGCTCTCCCTGATAAATTAATTGATTTTTTTCCCAGGTTAATCCGCCATCTTCGGAAAGTGATCCATATAGATTATTGTTGCCCAGCCGCGTATCCAGCCAGACAGTATATACATCGTTGCCCTTACCGGCACCTAGTCCAGAAAGAGCTTCCTTGGCGGTTGTATCCGCATCATTGATTTTCACCGGGGCAGACCATTGATTATCTGAATTGGAAAGTCGCATTGCAAATAAATCACCATGATGGTCACCAACTGTAACAACTGTATAGTCATTTGTTGTTGTGATCTGCGGTCCCCTGCCCATCCCAAGGCCCATTTTGGAAAAGCTGCCTAACTGGGTAGGTTTGGAAAAGGATTTTCCCCCATCATTTGATGATACAAAATACAGGTCCCGCTGATCCCCATTTTTGACTCCATATACAATCCGGACCGTTCCATTTTGATCAATAGCTATTTCTGGCTGACTGCCCATACCTAAATTATATTCAGCATCCGCCCGCCCAGGTTCGGGCAGATCTGTTTGAAAAATCAGAAAGACGGGAAGGGCAATCAAAAGTCCGAGCTTTGCTAAAAATATATTCATGGTTGATATTTGCTTAATTTTTACCTAAATTAGTAAGAACTTACAGGTGATATTGGTTAATGCTTGTCAATCCAAAAATTATGTAAGTCTGACCCACAATTGTATAATGAAGTAAGATAAATATTTTCAAGCTTTGCACTTTGAGTCCATCATGAAAAAGCTTACTGTACTTTTCTTGACCTTTCTATACCTGGGTACTGCAACCGGTGTTACCTTACACCTGCATTACTGCATGGGGGAAGTGGTCAATTTGGAGGTTACAAAAGCAGATCAGGGGCACTGTGAAAATTGTGGGATGGATAAAAACAAGTCCACAAAAAACGGGTGCTGCAAAGACGAGTTTAAAAAAGTAAAGACCGACGATTCCTACAAACTGACAGATAATACGCTCAGTAACCCATTGCTTTCTGTGGCAATGTTAAATAAAGGGGTAACATATGATTTTCTGGCAGCATCTTACCCGAATGTTTTTGGGACGAGCAATCAAAGTAATGCCCCTCCCCGAAGTAAACCAGTCCCGGTTTATATTCTGCACTGCAGTTATCTGATTTAAAATTTCGTGTCCTTTCTGTGCCAGGCAAATCTATTTGCCGGGCTCTTTGTGTTGCACTCCTGTCAGCACTGATTAATCTTTCTTTCAATTTATTAACACACAAAGTCTATGCTACGCATTACCTATGGCGCAGTGCTGCTGCTTGCTATCACCTCATTTTCTGCCTGTCGTAAACATGTTATGGATGATATGCCCATGGAAGAGAATATCGATTATCCCGCTGCTTATGTGGTCAATGGAGAAGATGCCACGGTTTCTGTGATCCGGCTATCGGATCAAAAAGTTTCCGAGACTTTGGATCTGATGACCGGTTCTATGGGAATGGCAATGTGGCCACATCACATCTATCACCTGCAAAGTTTAGGTGAGCATAGGCTGACTGTTGCAGTTCCTGGAATGGATTTGAGCGCTGGCCATGCAGGAGGCATGGAAGGCATGACAGGGAGGGTGCTTGTTTTGGATGCGGTAAAGGGTACTGTTTTGAAAGATCTGGAAGTACCCGTCATGAACCACAACGCAGTATATTCTCCTGATGGCAAAGAGATCTGGACTTCCCAAATGGAAATGGAAGGAAAAGTGCTTGTCTACGACGCAGCTACCTACTCCTTGAAAAATACAATCCCTGTGGGTATGGAGCCCGCAGAAGTGACATTTTCTTCAGATGGTTCCAAGGTCTACGTAGCCAATAGTGGCGATGATAATGTCTCAGTGATCAATCCTTCCAGCAAAGCCGTAACAGCAACGATCTCAGTTGGCGACAACCCGGTCGCTGCATGGATAGGTTACGACAGGAAAATGTATGTGGACAACGAAGAAGGCCAAAGCATCAGTGTCATTGATATTGCAACAGATAAGGTTATTCAGACGATCGCGCTTGGTTTTATGCCGGGCAGTGCCGCACATCTAGCTAAAAAAGAAGAATTATGGGTCACCGATCCGGACAATGGAAAGGTGCATTTCTGGAAATGGGACGGCGCTATGAAAGAATGGATGCATGCCGGGGTCTTTGATACTGCGGCTGGCGCACATGCTGTTGGCTTTACCGCGGATGGCAATACGGCTTACGTAACCAATCAAATGGCACAAAGTGTTTCAGTTATCAATACGCTCAGCCATACCAAGATCAAGGATATCGCTGTGGGCAAAAAGCCGAACGGAATCGTATTGAAGCAATGATCAAATATATTTTAACCATAACTAAATAAAACAATGAAACCATTTAATAAAATATCCGCTCTGCTCTTTGTAGCAATCTTTGCCTTCCCTGCTATGCTGCTTGCCCAATCCAATTACAAGCAGCCGATGAGCATTGCCAGAGACGGTATGATCACTGATGCAGGCGGGGCTACCATCGGCTCAGTTACAAAAGACAAGATTGTAAAGGACTACCAGGGTCATAAAGTGGCATTCGTGGATGGAGAAGGCAATTTGGTTGATGCCCATACCAATAAAAAAATGGGACGGATGGGTAAAGATGGGAAAACCTATTACAATGCAAATGGTGAGATATACCTTACCGTAAAAGACAAAGGTGAAACCTGTGAGATTTACGACGCATCAGGGAAGAAGATCGGGGATGTACATTCCAGTTATAAAGGCATGGCTTGCTCGCTGCATTGTTTTGAAAATGGCCTGGATGCCAACATGAAGAAAAAGCCTGTCTCGACGGCAGCAGCCTATGCCTGCCCAATGCACCCGGAGGTCACTGGAAAAGAAGGGGAAACCTGCTCAAAATGCCATATGAAGCTGGTCAAAAAGTAGGATCTGAGATACATTCATTTTAACAGATATTTCTAATGAAGTCAATTACAAAAGTAGCCCTTCTGCTGACATGCTTGTTGCTGCTGGCTGGTGCATCTTTATTCGCCCACAATGGAAAAAAGCACGGTAAGGCTAAGGTCGACTCGGTCCAGTCGGCTACACCTACACTGCAACACGAGCATGGTGCGCATGATAGCACAGCCATGCAAGCGGCTATGAGCCCGGATAGTGATCATCAGCATGGCCTTGGCGAGTTTCCGACACTGCACCCCTTAGTGGTCCACTTTCCAATCGTTCTTTTGATTGTTGCAGCACTTCTACAATGGGTAGGCCTTTTTTTTTATAAAAAAGAGATCACAACAGTGGCATGGGCACTTTTACTGCTTGGCTTTATCGGCGCTTACGCATCATCGACCTGGTTTCATGCGCATACCGCGCAGCTGGCACCAGCTATTCAAGCTATACTCGAAGAGCATGAGAAGTATGCATCTTACACACAGTGGCTGTCAGGGATAGCCCTGCTGGTACAGTCTGTCAACATATTTTTCCTGAAAAGAAATCTGTGGGTTAACGTTTCTATGGCCATCGTCATGAGTGCAGCCGCATTCTTTGTGGCCTATACCGGTCATCATGGTGCGGAACTGGTCCATAAGCACGGTATTGGGGCAAAAGGCTATTTACTCGAACAACATAATCATTAAATCAGGGCCTGTTAAGGGTAAAATACAGAAATTGTATGGTACATCGCATTATAGGATGGTCGCTACATAACCGGTTCATTGTACTGGTCTTATCGGCAGCACTGCTCATATGGGGCGTGTTTGCCGTTAAGAAAAACCCGATTGACGCCATTCCTGATTTATCGGAAAACCAGGTAATTGTTTTTACCGAGTGGATGGGGCGGGGGCCGCAATTAATTGAAGATCAAATTACGTACCCATTGGTTACCAATCTTCAAGGGCTTCCCAAGATTAAATATGTACGCGGGACTTCCATGTTTGGGATGAGTTTTATCTATGTCATCTTCAATGATGATGTAGACGTATATTGGGGACGTGAGCGCGTTCTGGAGCGGCTGAGTACGGTATCCAGATCGCTGCCAACGGGTGTCAGCCCACAGCTTGGTCCTGATGGAACAGGCGTAGGACATATCCTTTGGTACACGCTGGATGCCCCTGAAATGGATTTAGGCGAACAAAGGGCTTTGCAGGACTGGTATATCAAATTCGCTTTGCAAAATGTGGAAGGGGTAAGCGAAATTGCTTCCTTTGGTGGTTTCCAGAAACAATACCAAATCACGGTAGATCCTAATAAGCTCCTTTACTACCGCTTATCTATACCACAGGTAATGAGCGCGGTCCGCTTGAACAACAATGAATCCGGAGGAAGGAAATTTGAATTAAGTGATATAGGCTACATCATCAAGACGTCTGGGTACCTCCAATCCATCGAGGAAATTGAGAATATACCAATCAAAAACCAAGGCAGTATACCCATCAGGGTTTCTGATATAGCTTCTGTGCAGATGACGGGTGAAACCCGGCTGGGTATTTTTGACCAGGATGGGGAAGGCGAACGGGTAGGCGGCATTGTAGTGATGCGTTACGGTGAAAATGCAGCAGCTGTCATTGAGAAAGTGAAAGCAAAAATGAGCGAAGCTGCCAAAGGGTTTCCGAAAGGTGTAAAATTTGATATTGTTTATGACCGTGGAGAGCTGATCCAGGAATCGGTTGATTCTATCAAGCACACCTTAATAGAGGAAATGATCGTAGTATCACTGGTGGTAATTATTTTTCTTTTTCACTGGCGCAGTGCATTGAGCATCATCATCCAGATTCCCATTACCCTTGCTGCCAGTTTCATTTTACTGAATGCCTTTGGTATCTCATCCAACATCATGTCCTTAACAGGAATTGCCCTGGCTATCGGCGTAATCGTCGACAACGGCATCATTATGAGCGAAAATGCCTATAAGCATCTTTCTCAGCGGTATGAGCAGTGGCAGCAGGAGCAGAAAACAACATCATTATGAAATGGTTTAAGAAAAGAAAAGATAAACGGCCTGAGTGGATCTCTGAACAGGAGCGCCTGGCAATTATTGAAAAATCAAGTAAGCAGGTATCCCGGGGGGTGTTTTTTGCAACGGTCATTATTATTACCTCATTTCTTCCCGTATTTATGCTGACAGGGCAGGAAGGTAAGCTATTCCACCCCCTAGCTTATACGAAAACGTTTATTTTGATCGTGGACGCTCTGCTGGTTATTACCCTGGCGCCGGTATTAATATCTTTTATCATGAAAGGCAAGTTCCGGCCCGATCATGCTAACCCTGTAAACAGGATCCTTGAGCGTGTTTATGAGCCGGTCATAAGGGGTGTTTTGAAATGGCGTAAAACCACCCTGGCTATTAACATCATGGCACTTTTGATTACTATACCGCTGCTAGCCAGTCTAGGATCGGAGTTTATGCCGCCGCTGGATGAACAAAGTATCCTTTTTATGCCTATAACGCTGCCAGATATCTCAAATTCGGAAGCCAAAAGAATCCTGCAGGTTCAGGATAAAATCATTAAATCAGTACCTGAGGTTGATAAGGTATTAGGTAAGGCGGGAAGGGCAAGTACTGCCACTGACAATTCCCCGATCAGCATGATTGAGACGATCATCAAACTGAAACCAAAGTCAGAGTGGCGAGCCGGGATTACAAAAAAAGATATTATTACCGAGCTTGATGCCAAGCTTCAGATACCGGGCGTGATCAACGGCTGGACACAGCCTATTGTCAACCGGATCAATATGCTTTCAACTGGAATTCGTACAGATGTAGGAATAAAAGTCTATGGCCAGAATCTGGACACCATCGCTAATGTATCTGAAAGGGTCAAAAAAACACTGGAAGGCACAGCAGGTATCAGTGATCTTTACGTAGAGCCAGTAACAGGTGGTAAATACCTGGCTATCAACCCAAGAAGGGAAGATCTTAGCCGTTACGGGCTCAGCGTTGATGATGTAAACCAGGCTGTTGAATTCGCGTTAGGGGGCTCTCCGATCGGGAACACGATCGAAGGTAGAAAGCGGTTTTCTATCAGCGTCAGGCTCGCCCAGAATTACCGTAACAGTGTAGAAACCATCAAAAGGCTTCCGTTGATGTCTGCCTCCATGGGGGAAGTACCCTTGTCAGCCGTAGCTGATGTCGTCTTCGAGAACGGCCCTCCAATGATCGCTTCGGAGAACGCGATGCTTCGTGGCGCGGTATTGTTCAATGTTCGCGACCGGGACCTTGGGGGGACTGTCCAGGAAGCCATAGAAAAGATCAGTAAAACAAATGGCGTACTTCCACCGGGTTATTATTTGGAATGGAGCGGGCAGTATGAAAACCTGATCCGTGGGCAGCAGACGCTTCTGTGGATTGCGCCAATCGTGCTGCTGATCATTTTCTTTTCGCTGTATTTTGCTTTTCATTCCCTTCGGGAAGCATTTTTAAGCCTGATCACAGTCCCTTTTGCTTTGATTGGTGGGGCTTATATGATTTATTTCTGGGGAGTCAACCTCTCTGTGGCAGTAGCGGTGGGCTTCATTGCCCTGTTTGGCATTGCCGTAGAAACCGGTATCGTTATGGTCATCTATCTAAATGATGCCATGCAGCAGCTAGTCAATAAAAAAGGAAACTCTGGTGAATCAATTACTAAAGAGGACCTGCGCGAGTATGTAATCCATGGGGCCGTAAAACGTCTGCGCCCCAAGCTGATGACCGTGTGTGTATCGCTTTTTGGATTGGTGCCCGTACTTTGGGCGAATGGAGTTGGAACGGATGTGATGCAGCCTATCGTGCTGCCGATGATCGGAGGCGTGCTTACATCATCTACGCACATCTTACTGGTAACACCACTGATATTTTTAATGACAAAGGAGTATGAGCTACGTAAATACGGAAAACTACAAATCCATGATACACAACACTAATTATGTGAAATGGTTAATCGTGTTTCTGCTGCCGCTTACTACCTGGGCACAGCAGCAACCGGTACTTAGGCTAGATACGATTTTACAACGCATTGATAACAATAACCTAATGCTTCAGTCTTATGGACTCAAAGCGGACAGTTACAAACATAGCGGTGATGCAGCTACGGCATGGATGCCTCCCATGATTGGGCTGGGGACTTTTATGACCCCCTACCCCAATCAAATGATCATGGAATCGCGTGATAAGGGAAACCTGATGCTGCAGATTGAGCAGGATATACCTAACCTGTCCAAGCTGAATGCAAAAAGAAGATATATCGCTTCCCAAGGCAATGTCGAAAGGGCCAACCGAGATATTACCCTCAATGCTTATAAGGCCCAGGCAAAGCGGCTTTATTTCAACTGGCTTATTGCCCGGCAGCGTGTAGGTGTACTAGAAGAGAATGAGAAAATCATGGTAATGATGAAGAAGATTGAAGAAGTCAGGTATCCCTATAACCAGTCACAACTCGGAGGGGTTTACCGGGCAGAATCGAAAATCCTGGAAAACCAGAATATGATCCGTATGCAGGAAGGTACTATTGGGAAGGCAAGAGGATGGCTTAATAGCCTCATGAATGTAGCTGGCAACCAATACTTTGAGATTGACACCACGTACATCCCCTCCTTTCGGGCAGCCATGCACTACGATACCGCTTCACTTGCTGAGCTGCGAATGGACGTCTTTAAAATGAATGAAAGTATCAAATCAATGCAGCTGAATATTGAAAGCATGAAACAACAGAAAAAGCCGGATTTTAAAATCCGCTTTGACCATATGTACCCGCTCGACGCAATGATGCCTAATGCTTACAGCGTGATGGGAATGCTTAGTATCCCTATTGCCCCCTGGTCATCTAAAATGTACAAATCCGATATCAAAGGCATGCAGCTCAGCATCCAAGGAATGCAAAAGGAGCGTTCGGCGATGCTGGTAGAAACCCAGGGAATGCTTTATGGCATGCAATCAGAGATCGAGTCTATGCAGACCAGGGTCAGCACGATGCAAGAAAAAATCATCCCGGCCCTTCAAAAGGCGATGGACGCTTACTTTGCCAATTATCAGGAAAATAAAGCGCAGCTGCCTGTTGTGATAGACGCCTGGGAAGCCTTGACAATGATGCAAATGAATGTGCTTGACGAGAAATTGAAATTGTACGAAATGATCGTGGACTATGAGAAAGAACTATATCGGTAGCCTTTTAACGGTACTGTTATTGGCCAGTGTGGTTTTGATGGGCTGTGAAAATAAATCCGAAAAAAGTGGGCATGTGGCCCACGGGGATACAGAGCTGTATACCTGCCCGATGCACCCACAGGTAATCCAGGAAAAACCAGGCAAGTGCCCGATTTGTGGCATGGACCTGGTGGTAAAAGAAACAAATAATGAGTTGGTTGTTGACAGTAGTTTCAATGCTTTGTTAAAGCCAGTAAACGCGCAGGTGATTGCCAGTATCCCTTTGATTAATGCGGAAAGTGGCATGCGTATTTTTTCTGTACAGGCGCAAGGAGTGGTAACTTATGATAGCCGCAGCCAGGTTTCGCTATCATCACGGGTGGGTGGCCGCATTGAAAGGTTACTGATTAAATATAACTATCAGCCTGTCCGAAAAGGGCAATTGGTAATGGAGGTCTATTCTCCGGACCTGGCATCTGCCCAAAGAGAGCTTTTGATGCTCAGTAGTGACGGAAGCAGCCCGGATTTACTGCAAAAAGCCAAACAGCGCCTGATGCTGCTGGGAATAAGCCTTAGGCAAATCGAAGACATTATCAAGTCAGGAAATGTGTTATATAGGGTACCCGTTTACAGCCCGGCCAATGGATATATCCTGGAACAATCAGCCAGTTTGACACAAGCTAGCGCACCTATGGCTGCACCTTCTGGCAATGGTGGTACGGCAATGGATGAAATGGGTGGCAGCACAGCTGCTTCATCGACCCCTACTTCACCATCAGCAGTGTCTTCACCGGTGCTGCTGCGCCCTGGGCAATATATTACTGCCGGGCAGTCCTTATTTACGATTTATACATCCCAAGGGCTGATTGCAGAATTTGCGCTATCGCCTGCTATTTCTTCCCGCATCAAGCCACAACAAAAGCTGCTCTTTTATGCGGGCAATGAGAAGGAAAATATGGTCAGTGGCAAGATTGGATTGATCCAGCCGGTTCTTCGAAGTGGTGAGAGTTTCACCTTGGCCAGGGTCTATCTCAGAGGCAAAAATCTGACGCCCGGGCAACTTCTGACCGCAAGTATTCCCATCGTTTTTCAAAATGGGTTATGGCTCGACAAAAAAGCGGTCTGGCAAACCGGCAGCAAGGCTATTGTATTCAAGCAACAAGGTAAAGTGCTGCTACCCATGCACGTTAAATCCGGCGCAGTTATAGATGGTATGGTACAGATCCTCTCTGATATCCAGGATTGGAAAGTCGCGTCAAACGTATCCTATCTGATCGACAGTGAGAGCTTTATTAAGGATAACAGTATCGTTGAAAATTAAGGATATGAAAAGAAAAGAATTTTTGAGGCTTGCTACTGTCGCCTCTTTTGCTCCGGGGATGTTTCTGACGGCATGCCAAGATGATAAAAAAAAGCAAGCCGCCACAGCTGGGCAGAAGACTTATACCTGTCCTATGCATCCGCAAATAATCCAGGACAAACCAGGCAGCTGCCCCATATGTGGCATGGACCTGGTCATTTTTGATAAAAGCAGTAAGGATGCCGCTATCATATTGGGTGAGAGCCAAATAGCATTGGCCAATATAACGACGATGACAGTTGGCAGCGGCCTTTTGTCGAATTCCAAAAGACTTAATGGCCGCCTTGCTGTGAACCCAGATCAAACCGCTGTTGTATCCAGCCGTGCAGCTGGCCGTATCCAGGTGTTGTATGTCAAAGAAACCGGTGTAGCTGTATTGAAAGGACAGCCGCTTTACAAAATATACTCCGAGCAACTTTCTGCACTTCAGCAGGAATATCTGTTGGCACATGCCCAAGTGCAGCAGTTTCCTGCTGATGCTCGCTTCATAGCTATTGAAAAAGCGGCCCGGCAGAAGCTCCGGTTGTATGACCAAAGTGAAGAAGATATCCAGGGCCTAGCGGCAATGCAGAAGCAAGACCCTTTTATCACCTACAGGGCACCAATGAATGGCACTGTCTCAGAGTTATCAGTAACGGAAGGGCAGTATGTGTCTGAGGGCAGCGCGGTGCTGCGCCTTGAAGACTACTCTTCTTTATGGGTCGAAGCCGATATCTATCCAGCAGAAGCGGCAGGCATCCGTACAGGGCAAAAGGTCCAGGTCCAGGTTGCAGGCTGGGAAGACAAACCCCAGCAAATAAGGATCGATTTCATTACACCTGCCATTCAGAGTGGCAGCCAGCTGATGCAGGTCCGGGGCACTATTCCAAACCCAGCGAACCGGTGGCAGCCAGGATTGCAGGCTAATATAATCCTGCAAACCAGTGATATGATTAATGCAATGACTTTGCCTGTCGATGCGGTGATCCGTGACGCAAAAGGAACGCATGTATGGATTGAAACGAAGCCTGGCACTTTCCAGGCACGCATGGTTTTAATCGGCATGCAGAATGCTGACCTGGTTGAAATCAAGGAAGGCATTGCCAAAAATGAAAAGGTGGTTGTTACAGGTGCTTATCTTTTATACAGTGAATATGTATTAAAAAAAGGATCTGACCCAATGGCCCTACATCAACATGAGTAACCAATTTTATTAACTATAAATTTTATTAAGATGAAAAACGTAACCAAATGGGCATTGCCAGTAGCCATAGTAATTGTACTCTCCGCATGCGGCGGTAAAAATGAAGAAAGTAATACCGGTTCCCATCAGGATTCAACGGCCCATGCGCATCATGAAGGCATGGATATGGGCGGTAAAGAAACAAGTAAAGTTATATTGAAAGATGATAAGCTTAATGCAGTCTACCAGCATTACATACACCTGACCACGGCCCTAATCAATTCGGATGCAGCAGAAGCAAAAATTGCTTCCAGCGCCATCGAAGCGGGTATGGGTCAGGTCTCACAAGGGGGTGCGACGGCCAAAATAGCTTCCCAAATTACAGAGGCTAAAGGTATTGAAGCCCAAAGGGTTTTGTATTCCACCCTGAGTGACGAATTTATTCCCCTGGTTAAAAAATCCGGATTGAGCAGTGGAGAACTGTATGTGGATTTTTGCCCGATGGCTAATAAAGATAAAGGCGGATATTGGCTGTCTGCTCAAAAAGAGATTAAAAATCCATATATGGGGGATAAGATGATTTCCTGCGGAGAAGTAAAAGAGACGGTGAATTAACCGGAATGTTTAAAGTCTACCATACCAGGTTCAGGGCATTGCCCTGAACCAATTTTAATGCACCTAACAACACTTCCGATGAAACTAATCACTATACTACTATCAATAATGCCCCTGGTGGGTGTTTTCGCACAACACCAGCATGGTGGTGCTGAATCATCCAAGCCAGCGTTGGCTAAAAAACCCTTTTTGGCAAGCTCAAAAGGGGGAAGGATCGAATACCATTTATATGTAAATGACACAACTGCCAATATTAGCGGCAAACGCAAGGTTTCTGCGCTCGCTATGAATGGGCAAATCCCTGCACCAACCTTAAATTTCACCGAAGGGGACACCGCCGTAATCCATGTTCATAATCTGATGCGCCATGAAACATCGATCCATTGGCATGGTCTGCTGCTGCCCAATAAGGAGGATGGTGTTCCTTATCTGACAACAGCCCCGGTCGAGCCGGGCGGGCAGTACACATTTACCTTTCCCCTTATTCAAAGCGGAACGTTTTGGTACCATTCCCATACCATGCTCCAGGAGCAAAGTGGCTTGTATGGTTCAATCGTAATCCAGCCTAGAAAGAAAACTTATGAAGTAGAGAGGGAGTTTGTGCTTTTGTTGTCGGACTGGACCGATGAAAACCCCCGGCGTGTGCTGAATGCCTTAAAAAGGAATGACCCGGCTAGTGAGTGGTATTCAATTAAAAAAGGGTATGCCCAAAGCCTTGATAAGTTAATACAGCATAAAGGACTGGGCAACAGGCTAAAAAACGGCTGGAAGCGTATGCCGCCCATGGACCTGTCTGATGTTTACTATGCCGCATTTCTGGCAAATGGAAAACGCAAAGAAAGTATTCCGGGTTTAAAACCGGGTGATAAAGTCCGGTTACGTGTCATTAACGGCTCGGCTTCAACCTATTTTTATCTGCACGGCGGGGCAGGAAAACTCGAACTGATCTCCGCGGACGGCATTGACGTAAAGCCGATTAAAGTTGACCGGCTGCTAATGGGGATTGCAGAGACCTACGATTTTCTGCTGACTGTACCAAAAGATAAAACGATGGAGTTCAGGGCAACTGCGCAAGATGTCTCTGGATTTGCTTCCTTGTATTTAGGGAAAGGTGACACCCTGTCTGCGGCACCGATCCCCAGGCCAAACGTTTGGAATATGGATGAAATGATGATGAGCATGGCTGTTAATTTTCCTAATAGAATGAACCATTCAGCAATGGGTGAAACGGATCACAGCAAGATGAACATGGAGCCTTCAAAAAAGAAGGAACCTACTGGGAAACCAGAAAAAGGGCATGAAGGCATGGACATGAATAAAATGGACCATAGCAAAATGAACATGGAACCTTCCCAAAAGAAGGAGCCTGCTACTAAACCTGAAAAGGGGGGTGATGGCATGGACATGAGCAAAATGGACCATAGCAAAATGAACATGGAACCTTCCCAAAAGAAGGAGCCTGCTACTAAACCTGAAAAGGGGGGTGATGGCATGGACATGAATAAAATGGATCACAGCAAAATGAACATGGAGCCTTCCCAAAAGAAGGAACCTGCTACCAAACCAGAGAAAGGTCATGAAGGTATGGACATGAGCAAAATGGACCATAGCAAAATGAACATGGAGCCTTCCCAAAAGAAGGAGCCTGCGGCAAAACCAGAAAAAAAGGATGAAGGCATGGACATGAACAAAATGGACCACAGCAAAATGAACATGCAGCCTTCCCAGAAGAAGGAGCCTGCGGCAAAACCAGAAAAAGGGCAGGAGGGCATGGACATGAGCAAAATGGATCACAGCAACATGAAAGGCATGGACATGGGTAAAGCCGACTCGCTGACCATATTCAATTATGATTTATTGAGCGCCCAACAGAAAACAACCTTTGACAGCTCCAAGCCTGTTAGGACTGTCCATTTAAAACTGACTGGCAGTATGTACCGTTATGTGTGGTCTATAAATAACAAGGTACTCTCCCAGGCAGATAAGATTGGTATCAAAAAGGGCGAAGTTGTCAGGTTTGAGCTCGAAAATACCACAATGATGAACCACCCTATGCACTTGCATGGCCATTATTTCAGGGTGCTTAATAAAAACGGCGATTTTTCTCCTTTAAAACATACACTGGATGTTCCTCCAATGACAAGCATTACGATAGAGTTCGATGCAACTGAAGAGAAGGATTGGTTTTTTCACTGCCACATACTTTATCACATGATGAGTGGCATGGCGCGTATCGTAGAATATCAGGGAAGTACCCGTGATACTTCACTGGCCAGATACCCTCTCAACAAGTTACTGAAAGAGGACAAGATGTGGTTTTTTTACGGAAGCATTGCCGCCAAATCACACATGGCCGAAGCCCGTGCCAATTTTATTAATAAAAGCAATGCCATCCGCTTTGAAGGAAATTATAACTACGGGTCGCAATATGAGGCCAATATCAGTTATGAACGGTACATTGGAGACTGGCTGCGGCCTTATATTGGCTTTGGTGCTGTAAAACAGCGGTATTACAATATATTCAACGGGGAGCAAACATTTGCGCAGGATTTTGACTTGCCTGTGATTGGAGTCCGGTATACCCTGCCATTTTTCATCGATGCTGATCTGCGTGTAAATTCAAAAGGACGTGTAAGGTTTGCACTTGAAGGGGAAGAATGGCTGCTGCCCAAACTTTTTTTTAACTGGCGTATCAATACAGATAGAGAATACCATTTGGATCTGGAATATATGCTTGGTAAATACATTTCCCTATCCGGAGGCTATGATTCCAGGTACAAACTGGGTGGGGGCTTGCTACTAAGGTTCTAATCAAATGGAATACGTAATATTTCATTGTGTCATGGTTTTTTTCAAAATCTACACTACGATGCCAAGATTTTAAGGAGCTGACCATAAGATGTTTGCTGTTGGCTCAAAGTGCGTTTTTATGCCAGTTTTAAAACAAAATTAAACCGATGGAAAATCACCATAACCACGAGCATCATCCGAAGAAGCCGGCGGAAAGCATGCATTCTATACCGGAATCTGCTGATCAGCAGCATGCCCCTACACCGCAAAATGATGAGCATGCAGGCCATGACAAACATGCAGGGCATCACACAGAAGATTTTTTAAAACGCTTCTGGATCTGTATGGCCATCACTGTGCCTATTTTGTTGTTATCGCATATGATCCAGCAGATGGCCGGAATCGACTGGACCTTTCCCGGTGACCAGTATGTGCTTTTGGCACTTAGCACTGTCATCTACTTTTATGGAGGTTGGCCGTTTCTGACAGGCCTTATCAGGGAGCTTAAAAGTAAAAATTTGGGCATGATGACCCTGGTTGCAGTAGCTATAACAACTGCTTATGTGTACAGTGTGGCCGTGGTTTTCGGACTGGAAGGGATGGACTTCTTTTGGGAGCTTGCCACCCTGATTGATATCATGCTGATTGGTCATTGGCTGGAAATGAAATCCCAGATGGCTGCTTCGCAAGCCCTGGAATCGCTGGTCGCTTTGCTGCCTTCAATGGTGCATCTCGAAAAAGACAACCAGGTAACAGACATCCCTTTAAAAGACCTTCGCAGTGGTGATGTATTGCTTGTTAAACCCGGAGAAAAGATACCAGCCGATGGTGTGATTTTGGAAGGCAGTTCCTATGTGAATGAGAGTATGCTGACCGGGGAAAGCGTTCCGGTGCAGAAAAAGAAAGATGATAAAGCAATTGGAGGCGCGATTAATAGCGATGGAGTCCTAAAAATCCATGTTACCGGTGCAGGGGATGACACCTACCTGCAAAAGGTAATCAGCATGGTCAAGACGGCGCAAAGTACCAAATCCAATACGCAGAACCTGGCTGATAAGGTTGCCAAATGGTTAACGTTGGTTTCCATTACTGTTGGGGTGGTCACTTTTATTGTCTGGTATACAAACGGCCAGGATCTGGCATTTGCTTTGGAACGAATGGTTACGGTTATGGTGACTTCCTGCCCGCATGCACTAGGGGTTGCGATCCCATTGGTTATTGCTATTTCAACAACGCTTTCAGCAACGCATGGCCTTTTAATCCGGAACCGTACCGCTTTTGAGAATGCCCGCAAGCTTACAACTATTATTTTTGATAAAACCGGCACACTTACCAAAGGCTCCCATGAAATTCAGCAGATCATACCCATTGGAGATCAGTTTTCATCCGATCAGATATTGCAATATGCGGCGGCAATTCAGCAAAACTCCGAACACCATATTGCACATGGGGTCATGCGCAAGCTAAAAGAGAAAGGATTAGAGCTGTGGGCTTCTACCGATTTCAACTACATGCAGGGTATTGGCGTAACAGGTACAGTAAACGGAAAAAAAGTAGTGGCTGCCGGCCCCAATTATTTTGAACAGGAAAACAACCCTGTGCCTGCTATTCCGGATCAGGTAGACCAGGCGACCGACACAGTAAACTTTATTCTTATCGACGGTAAACCGGTAGGCCTGATCACATTTGCGGATAGTATCAGGGAAAGCGCAGCACAGGCCGTTGCTGAGCTAAAAAAGATGAATATTAAAACCTTTCTTTTGACCGGTGATAATGAGAAAATAGCGGAAGCGGTCAGTAGAAAGCTGAACATGGATGGGTATCTGGCTAATGTGTTGCCCCATCAAAAGCAGGATAAGGTTAAGGAATTTCAAGATAAGGGAGAGATTGTTGCCATGACTGGTGATGGTGTAAATGATGCGCCCGCACTCGCACAGGCCGATGTTGGCATTGCCGTTGGTTCGGGGACCGATGTGGCAGCTGAAACCGCCGATATTATCCTGGTAAACAGCGACCCTATGGATGTAGTACAAATGATCACCTTCGGTAGGGCTACTTACAGAAAAATGGTACAAAACCTGGCTTGGGCAATCGGTTATAACGTCATAGCAATCCCGTTGGCTGCCGGTGTGCTATATCCCTCTTTTATGTTAAGCCCTGCGATGGGAGCAGTCCTGATGAGTGCATCCACGATCGTGGTTGCCATTAATGCAAAGCTACTTAGGGTAAATTAAATGCTATGGTTATGACAAATCAACAATTTGATGAGTTTGTTAAGAACAGGCTGGAATCTTTCCGGCCTGTTTACCTGTGTAGGGACTGGCTTGATTTAAATGAGCGGCTGGAAAGAAGGAACAAAATACCAAAAGTCTTTTTATACAGCCGGTCGAAATAAACGCAATCGGTCAAGATAAGATCAGCCACCACTTTCTCAGTAAGTTGGCTGCACTAAACGTCTTCTGATGAAGTTGAATTCACAAAAATATGCACACCTAATAGCTAATTGTGTAATAAAATCTTATGTGCTTCAGCTTAGTTTTGTATAAATAAATCAAGACAATGGAAGCACTTATTTCAGATAATTCAAGCATTAAAAAAGCTTCGGATAAATATATAAAGAAAACCTTTCCGGTCCTTGGAATGACCTGCGCGGCCTGCGCGGTAAGTGTGGAAAGCATGCTTAAATCCGCCAAGGGAGTCCACGATGCTGGCGTTAATTATGCCAATCAGACAGCTTGGGCTGAATATGACCAGACCGTTAAGCCTGTTGACTTACAGAATCTAATCCGCTCTGTTGGTTACGATCTGATTGTTGATTCGCAAGACCCACAGCAAGAGCAGCAAGATGCTCAGCTCAGTCACTATAAGCAGTTAAAAAGACGTACGCTCTGGGCTGCCCTTCTTTCTTTTCCGATTGTCGTAATTGGGATGTTCTTTATGGACGCGCTGCCTTACGGCAACTGGATTATGATGGCCCTTTCAGCGCCAGTGGTATTTTATCTTGGACGAAGCTTTTTTATGAATGCCTTCAAGCAGGCCACGCATGGAAAAGCCAATATGGATACCCTGGTGGCGCTAAGTACTGGGATTGCTTTTGTGTTTAGTGCCTTTAACACCATCTATCCTGAATTCTGGCATAACAGGGGCTTGCATGCTCACGTATATTATGAAGCAGCAGCTGTTGTCATTGCATTTATTTCCCTTGGAAAACTATTGGAAGAAAAGGCAAAGTCCAATACTTCGTCTGCGATAAAGAAATTGATAGGCTTGCAACCTAAAACGGTCAGGGCTATTGTCAATGGTGTAGAGCAGGAAATATCAATCGCGGCAGTAAAGGTTGGTGATATCCTGCTGGTCAGGCCTGGCGAAAAAATCCCGGTTGATGGAGTTGTGACAGATGGAAGCTCATTTGTGGATGAAAGCATGATCAGCGGGGAGCCCGTGGCAGTGGAAAAAAGCCAGGGAGAACAAGTATTTGCAGGGACAATTAATCAGAAGGGTAGCTTTCAATTTAAAGCCCAGAAAGTAGGGGGTGATACAATCCTTGCCCAGATTATCAGGATGGTCCAGGACGCTCAGGGAAGTAAAGCTCCGGTTCAAAAGCTTGTGGACAAGATAGCCGGTATATTCGTGCCAGTCGTGATCGGTGTTGCTGCGCTGACTTTTCTGACCTGGATGCTGGTTGGATCAGAAAACGCTTTTACACATGCATTACTTACTTCTGTGACAGTGCTGGTAATTGCGTGCCCGTGCGCCCTTGGGCTTGCAACACCTACCGCAATCATGGTAGGTATTGGAAAAGGCGCAGAAAATAACATCCTAATTAAAGATGCCGAAAGTCTTGAGCTAGGCCATAAGGTAAATGCGGTTATTCTGGATAAAACAGGCACAATTACTGAGGGCAAGCCCATTGTCACAGACATTTCTTGGAATGTAATAAACGGTGATCAAAGGTTATACAAACAAATCTTGCATGCTATGGAGGCTCAATCTGAGCATCCATTAGCAGAAGCGGTAGTTGTTAGCCTCAAAGAAGATAGTTTCGAAGCCCTGCGTTTGGAGAAATTTGAAAGTATAACCGGTTTGGGAGTAAGCTCATTTTATCAGGGGACCCGGTATTTTATCGGCAATCGCAAACTAATGGAGCTAAATACAATCAGCATAAACAATCAACTTTCCCTTGAAGCAGAACAATGGCAGCACCAGGCCAAAACGGTAATTTTCTTTGCAGACTCCAAGCAGGTACTAGCCATCATAGCCATTGCCGATAAAATCAAACTTACTTCACGTCAGGCCATTGAAACGCTGCAAAACCGCGGCATTCAGGTTTATATGCTTACTGGTGACAATAAACAAACGGCAGCTGCGGTAGCAGAGCAGGTAGGTTTGAAACACTACAGAGCAGACGTAATGCCTTCACAAAAAGCAGAGTTCGTAAAACAGCTGCAAGCAGAAGGAAAAATTGTAGCCATGGTTGGCGACGGGATCAATGACAGTCATGCCCTGGCGCAGGCAGATGTTAGCATTGCCATGGGCAAAGGATCAGACATTGCTATGGACGTAGCAAAGATGACACTAATTACATCTGATTTGAACATGGTGCCCAAAGCATTACGGCTTTCAGCTAAAACAGTTAAAACTATAAAACAGAATCTTTTCTGGGCCTTTATCTACAACCTGATCGGTATACCTCTTGCAGCAGGTCTGTTGTATCCTGTCAACGGCTTCTTACTGGATCCAATGATTGCAGGAGCAGCAATGGCGCTTAGTTCAGTTTCTGTTGTAAGCAATAGTTTGAGATTGAAAGCAGCAAAACTTTAGTATTTATAAGCAAGTTTAGTAGTGTGATTATATAATTCAAATAACAACCAATGGAATCTTTAAAATTTAAAACTAATATCAAATGTGGTGGATGTGTAGCAAAAGTCACACCAGGCTTAAATGAAACCGCCGGGGTCGATCAATGGGAAGTGGATATCAACAATCCGGAAAAAATCCTGACTGTAAATAGTGACGGTAACGGAGATCAAATCATCTCAGCTGTGAAGGATGCGGGTTTTGTGATTGAGAAGATCGACTAACCCTATTATCAATATCCAGGCGCTGTTGGCATAGTTGTTTTAAAGTTATGGGGCTGATCGGAAACTATATTAACTCTTAATTTAAAATGACAAACCCATGAAACCAGCGTACAAAATTCTAGGGCTTGCGGCCATGATGGCCTTTTCAACTGCATGCTCCGATGACGATGATGACAACAAAATTGCCATCCAGGCTCATGACGATAATCAAATGATGACCGTTATGCACGACATGATGGATGAGATGCAAACCATGAAGCCCACCCAGGATCCTGATATTGATTTTGCTGCCATGATGAAAATGCATCATATGGGTGCCATTGATATGGCCAAACTGGAATTAGCATCTGGAAGCAACAGCGAAATGAAAGCCAAAGCACAAGCGATCATCGATGCACAACAAAAAGAAATAGCTCAGCTAGATTCGTTTTTGACCAAGGCTACACCTACAACCATGAACATGGACTTCCATATGAAAATGATG
Source organism: Dyadobacter luticola (assembly GCF_005860805.1). Taxonomy (GTDB): domain Bacteria; phylum Bacteroidota; class Bacteroidia; order Cytophagales; family Spirosomataceae; genus Dyadobacter; species Dyadobacter luticola. Next base: position 35,896 of record NZ_VCEJ01000009.1, read on the forward strand.
GAGGGAATGGACCGGATGGGAAAACAATCTGATCTGCAAATCATCAACGGCAACATAGATCAGGACTTTGCCACATTGATGATAGAACATCACAAAAGCGCCACTGAGATGGCACAGATGCACTTATCGATGGGCAAGAACGCAGATCTTAAAGAAATGTCTTCTATGATCATCCAGGAGCAGAACAAAGAAATAGCCGATTTCCAGACCTGGCTATTGGCTAACAGAAATAACTAATCACCAATCTAACCTTAAATTTTATGGCACATCAACAATTTAAAGAATGTATCGATGCCTGCGTGGCATGCGCTATTGCTTGCAGCCACTGCGCGACTGAATGTTTAAAAGAAGAGCAGGTAGAACATATGGCAAGGTGCATCCAGCTTGATTTAGAGTGCGCTGCTATCTGCCGAAGTGCAGCTGAAGTGATGAGCCTTGGTAGCAGTTTTAGTGCGCATCTATGCCGGGTTTGTGCAGACGCTTGTAATGCGTGTGCCGATGAATGTGAAAAACACGCAGAGATGGGTATGGATCATTGCCGTGAGTGTGCAGAAGCTTGCCGGAACTGCGCCCAGGCTTGTGAAAAAATGGCTACGTCAGTTTAAAGTACTGGAAAATAGTAAATACAGCGACTATGTAATTTGGCTAAATTGACCAGAGTACACAGTTGCTGTAATTATTGGGCTGGCGTTATTTTCATACCAATAAATGACAAAACGAAAGCATAATGCTGTCATAAAATCTTAGTTAACTGCTACCAACAATGCAAGGTGCAGTTTACAATCTTTGACCAGATCAAAAAACTTGCAACAAGTTTATCGAAATACAGAATGAGGTAAAAAAAATGAGAGTGTCTACAAGACACACCCCCATTTTTCTGAAATTAAAAAATCATGAAATTGGATCACTATGACCTTGCTCATGACTTTGAATATGATGTTCGGCTGCAGCGTTTGCATGGTGGTCTGCCAAAGTATGGTGACCAAAAGCCAAATAAGCTTCATGTGCTTCTTGCTCGTGCTCCCCCGATTCATGCAGCTGTTGAGCCTTTTGATGGTGCTTGGCAGCCTCACCAAAATGGTAAGCTGCTTCTTTATGATGATTATGTTCCATGAGATATAAGTTTTAAGGCTGTAGCTAAAAAACTATGCCCAAACAAAGAATCTCTATTGCCGTAACTTAGCTTGAAGTGGTAGCAAAATAACATTTGGCAGTAAACGCAATTTCACGGGTATGACTGTTCAAAAGTTTAAAAATAATATTCGGTGGAAGCTGCCTCCAAGGAACTTTGGTAGTGAGAGAAACCCGCAATAAAAACTATTGGGTGAGTGAGCAAACAGAACTCCTGCCATCAGGGTGAACTCTTCACAGATGATAGCTCAGTATGGCCTGACTCTCGTCAAGATTAATAATTTGGGAAGAGCAGCAATAGCCGGAAAACAGGATGATCAATATAAATTCAACCTTCGCAACCTTGGCTTAACAGTCCATATATGCATGATGGGCATACCCTGCATTTTAAGAAATACACAGACAGGGTTCGAAATCTAAAAAATCAGCCCCTAAAACTGATCACAAAATGGCAAAAAAGCATTTCCATATTAAAAGAACAAAGGCTTTAAGCGGACTCCGGTTTTATCCATTTGAAGAGATGGGGAAGGAATTTTAACCGAATTGGCCATAAAACAAAGTGTCCTTAAAATTTTGCTGCGTGTTTTAATTTTGGTCAGGTCAATATCCATAGATACATAGTATTGCCGATAGGGATCAAAGCCCAGCTGCTGACTACGGTTTTTTTGCGCAGATACCATATTATTAATACCATAACCGACTGAAAAACAAAGCCAGGCAGGCCATGATGTATTTGCTCCAAAAGATCGGGGGCTAAATGAAAGCCAGTATGTTTGACCATTATAATCCTTAAGCCATCGTTGGGAGTAAGTAGAACCTAAAAGTTCCGGTCGCATGGCTGCCAGTGAAGTATATTGAAATGAGAATTTGGGTTGAATACGGATTTCATCCCACAGCGCTATCTGGCCCAGATATACAACTGAGCCAAAAACATTGGCAACCATATCCCCGGGCGAAAAGCCGTATTCGGGCGAAAATCCGTCCAGGATTTCTATTGGTGTCTGAAAAAGCACCCCGGATATTGCCCCATAAATCAAAATCTGCTTTTTACTCAATCCAGCCTTTTGGTAAAGTGCAGCTGTGTGGCGTGCAATCTGATAGGATGTATAAAAGTGACCAACTTTGTCAATCTGCAGCCAGTCACGGCTATCATCCTGGATTCTAAATTTGGTAAGCGGGTCTTTATACCATGATTTACTAAGTCCATAAATACTGCCGGCATAGACAGCCGATTGACCTGCAAATATTGCACGCAATAAAACATAATTTGGCCTTTTTGTGCTATCACCTTCATCATGAACCTTTTCGGCCTGGGCATTCACGATTGGTAAGACCAGGATAAAAAGCATCACAGACATCACCAAGCCACAACGTATAATTTTTGAACAGTTAGTAAAACTCATTTTTCAACTATATCCAATAAAATTCTTAAAATTTCAGGTGAACCTTTTAATCTTCACCGTTTTCGTGCTTGACACTTACAGGCTTATCCCCGAAGGATCTCGCCTGTAATTTTATTACTTTATACGCAACTCTTTACCATAAATACTCGTAGAAAGCTAAAATGAATGGTATGCGCGAGTTTAATCTGCCGACTCTGCGGTTGCCCGCAGGGCCCAAAGAGGCCGTAAGATTTAAAATCTGTTGTTCAAACAGTTTGTAACTAATCTATGGACATATGCCTTTGGTGTGAAACCACACATCAGGCAAGGTTAAGAGCTATCTATCTCTGATTTAAACAACCCAAAGTCGAACAGTCTTTATCAATCGATAACAGGTACAGGTCAAAATACGGGTGAGCTTGATAAATTCAATATTAACTGATAAGTGATTGATGGGTGTTTGCACACTGAGCTTGCTGAAAAACCGGCATCATGACAGGCTCCGGAACAGTGGTTGGATCAAGCAAGAAAAACTCTGAGGACCTTTCGAAAATATCCACACAATATGACAGAGTTACCAGATGACGAATTGGATAAGCTCTTCAGGAAGTCAATGAACGAGCTAAATCCTAATTTTGAGCAAGACAACTGGAACGCTTTAAGCAAGCGCTTGGATGATGCAAACCGAAAAACCGATCTCCATCGCATTTTTAAATGGCCGCTGCTTAGAATTTTTACAGTGCTGGTTATTATAGGGGCACTGTATTACTCGTATAGCGATGAAAAACGTGACCCTCCGAAGCCCGCCAAAGTTTCTGCAAATAGCTTAGCGTCATCCAAAGCAGATAAAAAAGATCCAAAAACCAATAAGGGTTTTCAGAAGTCTAATAATGCCATAAGTCGCAACTCAAAGTTGGTAACAAAAGACACGTTAGTATCCAGATCAGTAAGAAGAAGTGATATTGATGCGGCAGATATATTAGCCGCTGAATCCAAAGTTATTGACTCAAACGTCCCTGGTGAAAATTTTACAGTACCAATCCCCAGTGTTGCCAAAAAAAGATTATTGCATAATTTACAACCAAAACCGCTAATCAAGCTGGCATACAACCAAAAGCCTATTGTCCAGCAAGTGGAAGCGGTTACTATTTATACGGCCAACCAAGACTTGCCTAAAACTGATCAACCAAAGATGGGCATCAGCGTAAATGATACCGTATTCACTATACAAAATCAAGAAAGGCCCAAACCTTCAATACCTATAAGTATCATAGATAACCACCTCTCTATTAGCAACGTTAGATTAAATTTTCCATCAATAGAACATCCAAAAAGCGAGGAATTCGAGCAGGAAGCTGGCCCGGCACCAACTAGCCAATTCGTAAATAGGCTGGCTTTTTATTTTGGCTACTCTCCGGATCTTAGTGCGGTGAAGATCAAAAACCTTGCAAAGCCTGGCTTCGCCGTTTTTTTGATGGCCGAGTATTCTATCTCAAATCGAATGTATTTTCAGCTAGGATTGGCAAGAAGTAAAAAAATATACAATGCCCAGGCTGGTGAATATACCTGGCCTTCCAATTGGAAGCAAAAAATCTTGCCTACCAGTGTAGATGGAACATGCAAAATGCTGGAAATCCCTTTTAACCTGAGATTTGACATTACCCAAAAAAAACTTTCACGATGGTTTGTTACAGCGGGCGTTTCATCTTATTATATGGCTAACGAAAAATATGTATACAACTACCCTCCTTACAGTACAAATATTAAATGGTATGATTATCAAGTAAAGACCGGATGGTATTTGCTGAGCCATGCTAATGTATCAGTCGGTTATCAATATAGGCTTTCCAAAAAACTTTTCTTAATTGCAGAACCTTATGCGAGAATCCCTGTAAAAAAAGTTGGTTACGGAAAAATCAATTTAACGACAACCGGGGTTTGGCTATCGGTGAGATACATTCCGGTATTCAACTAGCTCGGTATACAGACTTTTTTGTTAACCTTTAAATCAGGTACAAAAACGGCTTGGCAGCGTCCGCACCATAGGTATAAACCATAAAAACGACGATTGTTCTAAAAATGCTTCTAAATAAAAAAATATCGGTTTTCTCCTTTATTAAACAAATTAGCTTTGATATTTCCGTAATACTTTTCTATGCTATACTGGTTGCAACTGCTGACCAATACGGAGTACTTGCCCAAATATCTGTACCCTTGGGAGTTTCAGCCATCATTGGTACAGCACTATCGCTGCTGCTTGCATTCAGAACAGCCCAGGCATATGAAAGATGGTGGGAGGCCAGAATAGTCTGGGGAGCAATTGTAAATGATTCAAGAACATTGATCAGACAAGTAAAGCAGTTTGTCACAGATAACCCGGATGGGAAAAAGTCTGTGGAATCATTTGCGTACCGCCAGATCATTTGGTGTTATGCGCTAGGTGAGTCGCTACGCCGATTGCCTTTCTCCCAAAAGGTGCAGCAATACTTGACTGAGCAGAACATTGTAGAAATTAATATCCCAAATGGTATTCTAAACCGGCACAGTATCGAACTTTCACAGCTACAGATCGGGGATTACAAACAAGTACAACTTGATTCGACTTTAAGCCGCCTGTGCGATGCCATGGGAAAATGTGAGCGAATTAAAAATACAATATTTCCGAAATCATATAGTTTGCTAGTCCATTTTTTAATCTATGTTTTTGCAACACTATTACCATTTGGCCTGGATGACAAATATTATCTTGTTGAGATTTTTGTAACTGCATTGATTCCCATCATATTTATAGCAATTGAGCGTACAGCTATTATACTCCAGGACCCTTTTGAAAATGTACCAACCGACACGCCGGTAACAACTATTGCCACAACCATTGAAATCAATATCAAAGAGCTAATAGGCGATAAAAACTTACCGACCCAAGAGGCTCCTACATCTTTTTTTGTCATGTAAAGCACTAACTATCTGCATAAAATTACAGATCAAGTTATAACCCAGGCCAGATGATCATTTAGGGTATAAGGCCGTTTGGGTTGTCTGATCTTCCCTTTTATAATTCAAAACAGTGATGAAGGCATTCCAGATAATAATAATATGATCATGCAATTCAAATTAACCATAGCACAAAACTATTTCCTATTTTTGTCAGACATTAAAGCAGGTCAATTATAAACCTTAAAATTTTAAGTCCTTTGACCGGCTTATCTGCTTTTTTTGACAGCAGGTAAGCTGGCAAAGGCGCCAATGCTCCCATTGACCCATTTAGCTCACTATCGTAGTAAGTCTATCAATGGTAGTTTTTTTACTGTTCAGACACTAAATCGATAGTTGAATGGACCTAATTATAAGCTGATAATTAAATTATTTGCTAAACTAGCTATAATCAATATCTTCACTTAACTATTCAAGTACTTACCCTTAAAGTCAGCTCTATACCATCGTCATTTTTCTGATGGAATTGCAGCTGATTTTTTCTTGGATGCAAAGCTAAAAATACGTCGAAAAACCAAACTGGAAACCCGCAGTTTGCGAGGCCGGATTTCTTAATAAATCTGTATGCCGTTCATACCGGTAATTTGCCCTGATGACTGTTTGCGCAGATGGCCTGAAGCTGATCGCCGGGACCAACGCATACATATGATCCGCTATCCTGAGCCCAAGCTCCTGAAAATTCCCAACATTGTAATCGGCATATTCCAGGCGGAGCGCAACATTGAGCACACTTTCAGACCAGCCGAGCATTTTGCCTTTTTTTATGGGCTGGACGATATCCAAAAAACCGCCTTGCTGGCGGTTGCCAAATTGCTGGATATAGGTATCGGGAACATCCACATATGCCCAAACCCATTCACCGTTCAGGTAGGTGTCTTTCAGAATAGTTGAATTGATATCCAGGGCAATAAAGTTAAGTTGCCTTTTCTTGTCAAGGATAATCCCGTCGTCTTTAAACTTGTTATAGACGCCCCCCATCCACGACAGCCCAATTTCGGCGACCTTTCTATGTTTAACGGCCATTTTGACGGTCTTCAATGGGACACCATTAAAGCTTTCTTCGAACCTGTCCCCATTGGCCTTACTGGCCGGAAACCAGGTCCGGTTCTGATTATTATTAATAATATTGTCATCGAACCCGTTGGAAAGATAAGCCTCATAGGCCCAAACCCAGTCCTTTCGGGAATACTTGCCGAACACCCCAAAGCCCACATTGCTCCACGTACTGGGAATGATGGTTGTCGATGAAACAGGCCGGCTGACAAATTCCCATTTGGGGCCATCATGGTTTTGGTTGAAAGAGCCGATCGGGTTCATGATCACCCCGCCACGCAAATTAAATAGCGGATTGAATTCCAGGTCTAATGCAGCAAATTCGATATTGATTTCCCGGCCTCCTTCTTCAAATTCAATTTCAGTCATGAACTTGATGCGCTGCCGGATACTTGCCGACATAAACATCGTTAGCCGTGGCAATTGAAAAGAAAGGCCATCACTTATCCCATCGGTGCTAAAATAGCTGCTATTGGCTTCCAGGTACCCGCCCAGTGAAACCGGCAACTTTCCCATTTGCAAGAACGGCCGGTTGTAAACAGCATCCATATTCAGTTTCAGCTTACTGGAATCCTGCTTGACACGGGTAAAGAAAAAACTTGTATCGGTTTGCCCGTAAAGGACCTGGCAAAAAAAGAGCAGATAAAGGGAAAATAATTGTTTCTTCATGCCAATAGAATGTATACCGAGTTTTCATCACTGCGGACGTTGAATTTTCGTAAATCCTCTTTTGCAGGACCCTTGGTCACTTTTCCACTGCGGTCGTATTCACTGCCGTGTGCAGAGCATGAAAGCGAGTCACCGTGCACGCTGACTTCATTGCCCTGATGGCTGCATTTAAGCCAAACTGCGGTGTATTTGTCATTACCATCATCATAGACGGCCACAGGGAATTTCAGGTTTTCCACATTGACGACCACAACCTGACGCGCTATTTTCTCCCCTGATTTTTTTGTTTGAAAAAACGAATCCTTGGGAAAATAAATCGTCTTGTCCGAAACTGTGCCTTGAACCGAATAGACGCTGGCACAGCCGGTCAGCGAAAGCGTTGCAGTTGAGAATCCAAGGCAAGAAATGCCGCACGCCTTAATGAATTGTTTTCTGTCCATTTTACAAGGATTTTAAAAATTTGATAAGATCTGCCTGCTCACCCTGAGCCAGCTTTTTGAAACGGTCCCGGCTCGCACCGGCTTCCCCACCGTGCATCTGGATCGCCTGCTCAATACTTCTTGCCCGGCCATCATGCATCAAAAAGTACTGGCCGCCTTGGGAGTTGGGCGACAGACCAAGCCCCCACAGGGGCGGCGTTCTCCATTCAGAGGTCTTCGCGCTCCCTTCGGTGTAACCATCATCGAGTCCGCTACCCATATCATGGAGCAGCAAATCGGTATAGGGATGAAAGGTTTTATTGGAAAGGGCAGCTATTGGGGAAAGACTTGTTTTCAAGGTTTGCTTGTGACAGCCCTGGCAACCCAAGTCTATAAACGTTTGCTTGCCCCGCTGTACCTGCGTGTCGTTTTGGTCCCTTTGGATAGGCGCTTTTAAGGTTTGTAAATAAAAGACCACATTGTTAATCGTCAGGTTTGAAATCTCTGGATCTATCTCTTGGCCTGAGTAGACATCCTTGGGTGCAAAAGCAGAGCTGATCCCAATGTCCTGGCTGTATGCATTCACCGTCTGGTGAAGCAGGCTATAAGCGGCCGCTTTTTTTCCGAAACGATGGATGTATTTGCCATTTTTAGGGATTGCATTGGGTAAGGCATTGATGAATGAAGGCAGGGCACCATAATTGGGCACGCCCGATATCCCGTCTTTATCCAAGTCAGATGGATCGGCCATCGCCAAAATATCTTCATCGGAAACCAGCTCGATAAACCCAAGCCCCGTATTGGAAGGGGGCGTAAATCTGGAAAAAGTAGCACCGGCCGGGATCGACTCAGGTGTATAGCCAGGAATCGCCCTGTTTTGTAGCTGTGGCCCTCCCAGGTGCAGGAATTTATTGCCTGTTTCATCCGTTTGCCCGAACCGGGTCAGGGTCGTAAATAGTGTCCCTTTTCCATCACCGGCATGGCAGCTTCCGCAGCTCGTGGCTACAAAGACAGAACCTAAACCGGTTTCCCTGGTAAATATCTCATCATTGAAAGCCACATCACCTGCTAAAAACCGGGTCTTCTCCGCTGATGAAAGCCCATCGATAGGACCATCCAGGATTTGGTCGTCAGCCGGTACCCGTGGCGTAATACGCTCACACGACACGATCAAGATGGCTTCGAGAATGATAGCAAAAATAAGTAACCGTCTATTCATTTAGATTCTTCTTAACAAAGTTTTAGATAAGCCTAAAATTTATATAAAGGTAGTTTAAATTTTTATAAAGCAAATATTTGGCATAAAAAAACCTCCGGTTGTAGCCCGGAGGTTTGCTATTGCATCAGAGTAGGTTAGATATTTTTTCTTTGAATTCGGAAAGCATTTAAGATAGCCAGTAGCGCTACGCCAACATCGGCGAAAACAGCTTCCCACAAAGTTGCGATCCCGCCTGCACCTAACAGAAGGACAATTGCTTTTACAGACATGGCAAGGATAATGTTTTGCCAGACAATGGAGCGTGTGATCTTACCAGCCCGGATGGCGGAAACAATCCTGGACGGCTGATCATTCTGGATAACTACATCCGCTGTTTCAATAGTCGCATCAGATCCCAGCCCGCCCATTGCAATGCCTGCATCGGCAAGGGCGACAACGGGGGCATCATTGACTCCGTCCCCGACAAAGGCCAAACGTTTACCCGCATCCTTGAAGGCCTGCACTTTCTCAACCTTCCCTTCCGGCAACAAATCCCCATATGCTTCATCGATGCCCAGTTCTTTGGCCACTTTTTGGGCAACAGCATTCTTGTCGCCAGAAAGCATTACCGTCTTGATACCCAGGGCATGCATATCCTTGATGGCCTGCGCGGCATCTTCCTTGATTTCATCGGCAATGGTAATGTAGCCAGAATATTTGCCGTCAACGGCTACAACGACGATTGTCTCTTGGATCTGCTTGATATCATCGGGGTAAGAGATTGAAAATTTATCCAGCAGTTTCAGATTACCGGCTAGCAGCTCCCTACCTGCAACCTTGCCTTTCAAGCCATGCCCTGCTATCTCTTCTACATCGGTAGGATCTTCCAATTTTTTACCTTGCTGGTACTCGATAACCGCCCTTGCCACCGGGTGCGTGGATACATTCTCCAAGGATGCGGTCAATCTTAGGAATTCTTCCTTTTCCATATCACTAACAACCTGCTGTACTTTGAATACCCCTTTGGTAAGCGTGCCCGTCTTATCCATGACAATGGTATCCACCTTGGTCATTACATCCAGGAAGTTGGAGCCTTTAAACAAAATCCCATTACGGGAAGCCAGGCCGATGCCGCCAAAATAGCCCAGGGGAATAGAAATCGTCAGCGCGCATGGGCAGGAAATAACCAGAAACACCATCCCGCGGTAAAGCCATTGATTGAACACATAGTCATCAACAAAAAAGTACGGTAGCACCGTAATAGCCAGAGCCAAAAAGAAAACAATAGGCGTATAAATCTTGGCAAACTTGCTGATAAAAAGCTGTGTCGGTGCTTTTCTGGCCGTAGCATCCTGCACCATTTCCAGTATCCTGGAAAGCTTCGAATCCTTAAAAGCAGTCGTCACTTTTAGCTCAATCGGCCTGTCCAGGTTGATCATCCCGGCTAGCACTGCGCTTCCCTTTTCTTTGGTATCGGGCTTGGACTCACCCGTCAACGCAGCGGTATTGAAACTGGCCGATTCCGTTAGCAATTCACTGTCCAGGGCGACTTTCTCACCTGGTTTGACCATAATGATATCGCCAATTACAGCATCAGCGGGGTTAATGACCTTATTACCCCCGCTTCTCTTGACAGTCACCTTATCGGGACGAACGTCCAGCAGGGCTTTAATAGAACGTTTTGAGCGGTTAACCGCCAGGTCCTGAAAGAGCTCGCCCAGCTCGTAAAAGATCATCACAGCAACGCCTTCGGCAAACTCGCCAATATAGAACGCCCCCAGCGTGGCAGTTGTCATCAAGGTGAACTCGTTGAAAAAATCTGCGCGCTTGACCCTTCTGAACGCAATTTGAATTGTTTTGTAGCCTGCCAGCACATAGGCTGCCACCATTAACCCAATCTCGACGGGCTTTGCCACCTGGATTTCGAGCACTTTGCTTACCAGCAAAAAACCAAGCAGGATCACAAGGCTCAGCCATAATGCCCACCGGCTTTTGATCAGGCTCTCGCTACCCCCTTGACCGCTATGATCGTGCCCGTCGCCTTCGCTATGGTCGTGGTCATCATCATCTTCCTGATCATGATCTTCCCCTTCCGCATAGTCATGGCCTTCGTGTTGTTGTTTTTTTGCTAATTCTGTATCAATTGGCTCCTGCTTTTCAGGCTCGTTGTTCCGGCTTTTTTCCATGATATAGTTCCTTTTAATTTCTACAATAAGTCTAAGATGCCCAGGCCAATGAGCGTGATCTGTCGGCGAGAACCAATGGTAAAACAGCCATTAAAACGGTGAACCATATAGTCTTCATACGAATGGAATCAATCAGCTCATTATAACAGCTATCAGCATATTGGCTATTGAACCACTATTTTTTTTGTCACGCTGCTGGCTTTACCGACAAATTCCAATAAATACAATCCGGATGGCCAAAATGAAGAAGATATTTCCTTTTCAACATTTGCCATCACGACAATATTTTCTGCAATAACGCTCCCCTTCACATTCACTATTTTTAATAGTGAATTTTCAGATGAAACAATCTTAATATACTGGCTAGCCGGGTTGGGATAAACCACTACCTGATGCTCGCCCACCCCTATCAATGGAGGGGTAACAGGTAATATATTGTTAAGCAATATTATCCCCCCGGCGTTAGTGCCTATTGCGATATCTGGTTTTCGGTCCCCATTATAATCGCCCGCATGGGCAAAAAGGTAATTCCCATAAACGGGTGCCGTTGCCGTACCATTATTTTCAACCAGCAGGCTCTCTCTCTGTGTCCACTGCCCCCAACGCGCACTATGAAAAATACGGATTGTCCCGGTATGATCGGCAGTCATCAGATCTGCTAGCCCGTCCAGGTCAAAGTCCGCTACTGATACCTGCGCGAAACGTCCCTGAAAATTAAGTGAGACTCCTGCGAAAGCTTCGGTTTGTAGTTTGAATTCAAAACGACCCCTTGACGCGGTATTGATATAGTAATAGATATTGCCTTGTGTTTTTCCTATCAATAGGTCCAGATCGCCATCCCCGTCACTGTCATAGAAAAAAGGGACATCACCGATCCGTAGATCAGTTGGCATGGGTAGCAAGATGGCATCTTGTATGTTTAGCAGGGCCGCTGCCGTCCTTCCCCGGTTGGGTATATACCTGAATTCAGGCTTTAAGCCGCCAGACGAAACGGATGAAAACCCAAGGTCTATGGTCCCGTCTCCATTGAAATCAGCCCATTTAGGCTTGATGTTATAGAGGGCGAAAGCATCATACAACCCCAAATAGTTTTCGGACTCCATTTCATAGATCGGCTCTGTGGCAGTGCCGGTGTTCCTAAGCAGCCACAGGCTCCCACGGAAGCCAGTGCTTGCTGGATTTCCTCCTGTACCTATGATCAGGTCAAGGTCTCCATCGCCATCTATATCAAAAAAAGATGGAGCCGCATTTTCACCCACATCAATCATTTGATCCTGCAAGAAGTTCTTTTGCATAAGGCTGAACTCTGGCTTTTGCTGGGTACCCGTGTTTTTATAATACCAGTTCGAAGCTTTAAAATCGGTCGAATTGTTGTCTGAGGATCCAACATTGGTTGAAACAATAAGGTCTTTCAATCCGTCGAAATCAACATCTTCCAAATAGGCTGCCGGAAACATGGAAATGGAAACTGGATCCTTTGCAGGATAGGAATTAGTGGACGATGTGTAGTTGGCAATAAGACCTGCATTGGAGTTGCTGACAAAGGAAATATAATCACTGCTTACATGACCGATTAACAAGTCTTTGGTACTATCCCCGTTTAAGTCACTAGCAAGGATGGAATTTCCTGCATGCATAATACGTCCGCCTGAATAATCCACCACACCACAATCTGCCCCGAATACAAAGTCCAGATTGGCGTCCTTATGAAAATTTCCCCAGCAATCACCATTGCGGAAATAGACAGGATCAGCCTGCGTGCCCAAGCTATCGGGCCTGCCGAACCGCTCCATGCTCAGATTCTGGTGCAGCTCTATAAAGGTTCCTGAATAGTCAAAAGTAAGCACATCCAAATCCCCGTCATCATCTATATCGACGATTGCAGGGATATCCTCACCGGATACCTGTAAATTAAGATTGGAAGAAAAACCTTTGGTGCTTACACCTTCCCTGACCAGTTGCCATGACCAGCTGCCTTCTGTTTTCAGCTGCCTATAAACGCTGATACCTAAGGGTGAGCTGGTAAAAAGATCTTTATGACCGTCCCGATCGTAATCTGCCAGTACCATCCAGTTGTAGATGGCAGGAAATAGTTGTTCATAAGACGGTGCATGTAAAAAAACTTTACCCGATGCCTCTGACGGGTTAGGTGCAGCAACAAATGTGGTCACCTTGCTATTGGTACGGTCAAAAACCACCAGATCTTCAATGCCATCCCCATCCAGATGCATTTTAGTGAATTGTGAAGCATTAAGGCCTCCTGCCCAGGGATTTAGTAGCTGCACGTTTTTTACCCTTACTCTGGTAACCGTATCGGTTTTAAACCAGGATTGCTGCGCCTGAACAGCGGCTGAAATAGTTAAATAAAAGAGGAAATATATGATCTTCATGGCTAGTAGGGATAGCGTAATTTCTAAATCGTTGCAGCAGTTGAACCTTATTTTTGCATCAGTCCGGCAACGATATTGATACTTAATGCAACAATAACCGTGTTAAAAGCAAAAGCCAGAACACCATGCATCAATGCCAGCCTTCGAATTCTTTTTGATGTGATCTGTACATCTGAAACCTGAAAGGTCATTCCGATCACAAATGAAAAATAGGTGAAATCAAGGTAGTCGGGCTCTTTCTCATTCGGAAATTCAAGTCCCTCTGGCTTTTGATTTTTACCTTTTAGGTCGTGTTCAATATTGCAGTAATACAAATGGGCGTACCTCAGAGTAAATGTGGTATGAACTAGCCACCATGAGCTGATGACACTGGCCAGTGAAAGTAAAATGTGAGCCGTCAGATCCGATTTTGACTGCTGGCCAGTACCTTGTAAGAGAATTAAAATGGCAAAAAGACTTACAAACGCCGCAGCAACAGCAAATAAGAAAATCAGCGTCCGGCTTGAATCCTGGGCATGGACCTCATGTTTGACCTCAGCCGGATGAGATGACAAAATGGTTATCCACGATAGCGACAGACTGGTAAGACAATAAGCAAGCCAGGTAACCATGATATGGACGGGCTTTGAAAACGCTCCAATAGCCAGTAGAAATGCAATCAATCCAGCTGCAAGGGCTATGTACAATTTATGGTGTGCATCCAGACGATTTATGAATTTCATTGAGGTACAGCGGGTTAAAAAGGTGGCATAAACTCAAAGCATCATTCCCAGGATCATAAAAATGAGAAAACCCGTAAAGAAGGAGGCCGTATAAAAAGCAGTTTCCTTTTCTTCATGGGCTTCCACGAGCAGCTCCTCGGTGACCAGAAACAACAAAGCCGCTGACCCAAAAGAAAGTATTAACTCTAGCACGTTGTCAGAGGTATTGTGCAGTAATAGCAGTCCCAGCGCTGAGCCTGAAATGAATACCAAAGCCATAGCCAGAAGGGTAAGATGAATGACCTTTTTAGAGGGCGATGATCCCGACAGAGATGTTACTGTGGCAATTCCAAGCGATAAACATTCTAAGGCAAGGGCAACCGCAAGCAGCACCCCTTCCTTCTCCCCTGCTGCAAAGCCAATGCCCAGCAGTATCCCGTCAATCAGCAGATCAATACCCATGGCTATAAGTACACCCCATGGCAAACCGTTTACTTCTGCTACTTTTACAGCTGGCTGGATTTTCCCGGTAAAATATTTGATGAGCAGCATGGCTGCCACTCCGGACGAAAAGCCAATAATGATTGATTTCGCATCGTGTATCTTGATCATATCCGGCAGGAGCTCTACGGCAACTACGGAAAATACAACCCCGGCCGCAAAATGAAGGATAATGCTTTTCAATGCCGCACCTGGCGGCTTGAAATAGGCGATCATTCCGCCGATATACCACAGCAGTACAGGAATTAAAGTAAAAACAATTTCTTTCGAAGAGACCATATCAGCGAATTGTTTTCTTTACAGATCTATTATTCCGATAAAATGTCCTTAGTCATTTTTATAAGCTAAAAGCCTTAATGCATTAAAAACAACGATCAAAGTCGATCCCTCATGGGCAATTACGGCAGGCCCAATGGAGGCAATGCCCAAAATGGTAAGCGGAATTAAGACCGCTACAACGCCCAAACTGATCCATAGGTTTTGTTTGATAATGCCCCTTGCTTTACGACTAAGGCCGATGGCAAACGGCAGGCTTTCCAGCTTATCCCCCATCAGCGCAATATCGGCGGTTTCCAGCGCCACATCGGACCCGGCAGCACCCATGGCTATTCCCACTGTGCTTTTAGCCATCGCCGGTGCATCATTGACCCCATCACCAACCATTGCTACCTTTTTCTCTGATTCTGCAAGCTTTGAAACAGCTTCGACTTTGTTTTCAGGCATCAAATTCCCCCAGGCATCTGTAATACCGATCTGTTTGGCGATCGCTTCTGCCACCTGTTGGTTGTCCCCGGTAAGCATGATCATTTTTTTGATACCCAAAGAGCTCAGCTCTTTCAGCACATGCTGCGCCTCTTTGCGCGGGACGTCCATCAGGGAAAGTATACCGATAAAGTCGGCCTCTCTTTTAACAAGCATCGAAGTATGTCCCCCTTTTTCCAATTCTTCCACCTGGCTGACCAAATCCTTGGGGATACCGTCTTTTTCGTTTTCAAACAAGGCCTTGTTTCCAATCCAGACCTGCTTCCCACCCACTTCTGCTTTCACTCCTTTGCCGGTAACAGCCTGAACATTTCTGGCTTCATCTGCCTGGATCCCTTTTATTTTTTCTTCCGCCCCCTTCACTATGGCTGCTGCCAGTGGATGATCACTAAGCTTCTCTACCCCAATGGCAATTTTTAAAAGTTCTTCCTCGCTGATATTGTTAAGCGGGATTACATTGGTCAATTTGGGTTTTCCCTCTGTGAGTGTACCCGTTTTATCAAAGGCAATCGCATTAAGCTCTCCAAGGTCTTCGAGTGGCCCTCCTCCTTTAATCAGTACGCCCCCACGGGCTGCACGGGCAATTCCGCTCAGAACAGCACTGGGTGTAGATATGGCGAGCGCGCACGGGCTTGCTGCTACCAGCACAGACATGGCCCTGTAAAAGCTTTTGCTAAAAGGCTCGTCAATAACAAGAAATGCAAAGCATAACAACGTGACAAGTACCAAAACAGCAGGTACAAAATACTTTTCGAACTTGTCTGTAAACAGCTGGGTAGGCGATTTTTGCTTTTCTGCTTCATTGACCATTTTCACCAAACGGGAAATGGTCGAATCTTTGGCTTCCTTGATCACCTTCACTTCCAGAACCGACCCACCATTAATAGTTCCGGCAAAAACCCGGAACTGGGCTTCAATGTTCTTCTCTTGGCTGTAATCTTTGCCCGCATCGGCAACAGGCGATTTATCTACAGGAACACTTTCTCCGGTAATCGGGGCCTGGTTGACACTACCCTCCCCTTTAACGACCACCCCGTCTGCGGGGATTTTGCTGTTGGGTTTGATGATGATTATTTCTCCAAGCTTCAACTCTTCGATACGTACCTCTTGTTGTTTTCCATCCCTTAAAACCAGTGCAACCGCAGGTGCCAGGCTTGTCAGGGCCTCAATGGATTTTCTGGCCTTGCCCATCGCAAAGTGTTCCAGCGCATGTCCTAAACTAAACAGGAATAGCAAAAGGGCCCCTTCCGCCCACTCTCCCAGAATAGCGGCCCCAATGGCTGCTACCAGCATTAAAAAATCAATCTCAAAACCTCCTTTCGCAATCGTTTCAACCGCCTCTTTGGCGGTGAAAAACCCTCCGAAAAAGTAGGCCACAATATAAAATGCCAAACTAACCCAATCCGGGATGGAATCAACATAGGAAAGACCAAACCCTATTCCCAGGCAAGCCCCGCAGAGCAACGCGAAAATAAGCTCGGTATTTTTTCCAAAAATACCCCCGTGTTCATGCGTATGCTCCTTACTTTCCCCTTCCTTGTGACTTTCATGTTCATGACCTTCATGGGCATCACCCTGATGATCCTGGGCCTGGTTTGGATCCAGCGTGCTGCCTTTTGTGGCGGCCGCTTTATTCTTCTCGTTATTTTTATCTTCCTCCATGTTTTTAAGAATTAGCGTTCTGATCAATGCATACATAACTAAAATCTATTCTTCTTCCTCTGCATTTTTAAGTTTTGCCAGCAAGGCATAAGCCCCTTTCAAAACAATCCTGGCCGATTTACCATCAAAGCCCTCCTGAAACTTAACCTGCGAGTACCCGTTTTCTGACGCGCCCCTGACGACTTCTGTCATTTCGAACGCCATTTCAGTTCCAGCCGAATCCTTTACGGCAGCATTTTGGATAAATATGTAAGATTTACCTTCAAAGTCGACAATAGCCTGTTCAGGAAGCGCAGTTACAGGGCTAGCCCCGGTCTCAATAATTGCTTTTACAAAGTTTTCAGGGAGAAGCCCTGGTTCCTCTTTACTAAGATGGCAATGCACCCTAACGGTGCGGTCTTCGTTGATTTTTTGATTGATCAGATACACTTTGGCTGTATATTCTTTATCTGCATTATTGCTGACCGTAAAATGGACCAACTGGCCCAGCCTGATCTTTGGGATATCCTGTTCAAAAACAGAAAGCTCCACGTGCAAGTGATCTGTGTCAACGATCTCAAACATGACATCGGTCGGGTTGACATATTTACCTATATTGACATTTACTGCGGTAACTGACCCGCTGATCGGGGAATAAATCGAAGCGCTGTTAACGATCGTTCCGCTATTTAAGGTTTTTAGACTGATGCCAGCCGTTTTAAGCCTTTCTGTCAATCCTTCCAATCTCGCCTTTTGACTTTTTACCTCAGAACCGGCCTGTTGCAGGATTTTTTGGGCATTGATATTTTCCTTGCTCAACTCAGTTTGACGATTGAATTCGAGCTGCGCATATTCAAGCCTGCTCTGGGTTTCCAGGTAGTCCTGCTGTATCTGGATAAAATCCGGATTTTCAATGGTGGCCAGAATCTGGCCTTTTTTAACCTTCGTTCCCTGCAACAGGTCGGTCTTTCTGACAAAACCACCCATTGGCGCTGAAATGCTGACCAGATTTTGAGGTGGGATGTCAATTTTACCATTAGCAGTCACCACTTCGCTGATGTTCCGGGTCGTTGTCGTTCCGATTTCTACCCCAGCCGTTTCATATTGTGCTTTTGTAAGCGCTACCGTATTGGTCTCTGCCGGTTTTTCTTCTGCCGTGGGCGTTTTTTCAGCGGTTTCAGCTTTTTCCCCCTCAGATTTGCCACAGGAAGATAAAGCTGCCAGAAGAAATAAAACAACGATGATATTTTTCATTTTAATTACCTTTTCTATATAAACCATGATTTACGATCTAATTAATGCACTGATTTTATTGTCTGTTTAACAGGAACTCTATCTCAATCACCGATTGGTTATAGGAGTCCAGAAGGTTCAAATACGTAGATTTGATATTCAACGCCCTGTTAAGTGACTGGGCAAATTCCACATAGCCGATATCCCCGCCTTCATAGGCCCTGGTTGCATTATTGCGGATCACGTCAGCCAAAACCAATGTGTTCCGCTCATACAAGTCAAGGCTTTGATTTGCGCTTTGATAAGTCTGTATGGCCTGCTGGAGTGAACTGGTCAACTGTAAGCTGGTCAGATCAAGTTGGTTCCGGCTCACTTTTTCGTTAAGCTCGGAAGCTTTGATGCGTGCGCGGGAAGCTCCGTTGAAAATCGGTATGGAAACCCCAAATTGAAAGGCATGAAAACGTTTTCCACTCCCGTAATACACATCATTGCCATTGAATGTCTGTGTTCCAATCAAGGACTGGTTGGAATAACCGATATTGAAATCCGGCAGAAGACTTGTGCGTTGAAATGCGGTTGTACGCTGATCAATAATAATCTGCTGCTGTAAAAATTTTAGATATGGATTGCTGTTGATCCCGGAAGTGTCCAGTGTCAGGCCTGCCAGGGTTCGCCTTGTCAGCGTATCCACATCGGGTGCAACGGCGTCAGAACTAAAAATCAGTGTCTGTAACTGTTTTTGCAGGTTTAGCTTATCCCCCTGATTCTGTATGATGCGGGACTCGATATCGCCAAGCTCGCTCTGCGCTACCGAAGACTCGAGCTGATTGGCCTCCCCGGTTTTAAAGCGGAGCTCTGCGGCTTTCACAAAGCGCTGTGCGCGCAATCTTTCCTGCAACAAAAGGTCGCGCTGCTTTTCAATCAGTAACAAACTGTAATAGGTACTTTTAACCTGACGGACAAGTTCGTTTTTTGTTACTTCCAGCCTGGTCTGGATACCATTTACCTGCTCGGACAATAAGGCCCGTCGTTTGGCAGTCACCCCTGGATGGGAAAGTGTCTGGTTTACATTAAACTGATTATCAAACTTTCTGCTGTTATACTGCCCACCCATCCATGAAACGTCGGTTTTGGCAAGGTCCCTGGCCGTTCCCAGCAATGCCCTTTGGACATCAATCTGGTAAACACCTGATTTTATTTCAAGGTTTTTAGCGGACGCTTCCTCAATAGCTGTGGACAACGAAATCTTTCTAACTGAACCCGTGGAATCCTGTGCCTTGGCTGATGGTGCGCATATACTGGCAACTGCCGCTAAAAGAATCAATGAGACGGGCTTGATCAAGGCAGCTTTACCAAACCGTTTTTCAAAAATCAGATAAAGTACCGGCAGCACAAGCAGTGTCAAAAGGGTCGCCGAAACCAATCCTCCAATTACCACGGTTGCAAGGGGACGTTGTACCTCGGCCCCAGAACTGGAAGAAAGAGCCATAGGCAAAAAACCAAGGGATGCAACAAGGGCCGTCATCAATACCGGGCGTAGCCTGGTTTCAGTGCCCTGGAAGATAACCTTTCGAAGATCGGTTTCCCCTTCCTTCCTTAAAAAATTAAACTCACCGATCAACACAATCCCGTTGAGTACCGCTACTCCAAAAAGGGCAATAAAGCCAATACCCGCCGATATACTGAAAGGCATGTCCCTGAGCCACAACGCAAATATTCCGCCAATCGCTGACAGTGGGATGGCAGTCAATATCAACAGGCTTTGTCTAAGTGAGTTAAATGTAAAGAACAGCAGCACAAAAATCAGCAACAGAGCAATTGGGACCGCAATACTCAAACGCGTGCTTGCTTCTTGCAAATTTTGGAATTGCCCACCATAAGTTGCATAGTAGCCGGTTGGAAGCTTTAACTGGCTGTCTACTTTGGCCTGGATTTCCTTTACAATACTTTCCACATCGCGGCCGCGTACATTAAAGGCGATCGTGATCCTGCGTTTAGCATCCTCACGCTGGATCTGGTTTGCGCCATTTTTCATTTCCACGGTGGCTACCTGATCCAAAGGAACCTGCTGACCCGTCGGGGAAGTAATAAATAAGGCGCTGACATCATCTAATGTACGGCGGCTCGCATTATTGAGCCTTACTACCAGGTCAAACCTTCTTTCTCCTTCATATACCAACCCTGCGCTGCTTCCGGCAAAGGCTGTGTTCAGTGTCCGGTTGGCATCTTCGATGGTAATACCGAATTTGGACAAGCGGTCACGGTCAAAACCGACTACGATCTGTGGAAGCCCACTTACCGCTTCCACATATAAATCTTCTGCCCCTTCGACAGAACCAACCAGTTTTCCAAGTTTGGCCGCCTGCTCAGCCAGCACATCCAGGTCCTCTCCGAAAATCTTGATGGCAACATCCTGCTTGACCCCGGTCATTAGCTCGTTAAAACGCATTTGGATGGGCTGCTGAAATCCAAATGTTACCCCTGGAATGGTCTGGGTAAGGGTTTCTTGCATCTTTTCTGCCAGCTCTTCACGGCCAGCGGCCTTTGTCCATTCTGATCTCTCCTTTAAAATGACCATCACATCCGCCGCCTCTACCGGCATAGGGTCTGTCGGAATTTCCGAGGATCCTATTTTTCCTACTACTTCCACAACCTCGTCAGGAAAATTCTTCTTGAGTACGCCCGCGGCTTTCTGGGCAGCGTCCACGGTTTCAGAAAGCGAGCTCCCGGTCAGAACCCGCATCTCAATGGCAAAATCACCTTCGTCAAGTTGCGGTATGAACTCGCCGCCCATATTTAAAAAGATCCAAAGGCTGATCCCAAAAAGGCCAAAGGCACTCGCTACAATAATAAACCTCTGACGCAGGGCAAAAGCCAGCGCAGGCACATACAACCTATGGAAAAAAGCAATGATCTTATCAGAAATGTTTGCCTTATGCTCATTCTTTTTGCTCAGAAACAGCGCCGAAACCATCGGGACATAAGTCAGAGACAGGATAAATGCGCCCAGGATCGCAAAACTTACGGTCTGCGCCATAGGCCGGAACATTTTACCTTCTATGCCCACCAGTGCCAGGATTGGCAGGTAAACAATCAAAATAATAATTTCACCGAATGCTGCTGAATTCCTGATCTTGGAGGCAGACTCGTAAACTTCCCGGTCCATTTCGTTCTGTGAAAGCCGGTGGGTGTATTTCTTTCCTACAATATGGTGAAGCGTTGCTTCCACAATGATCACCGCCCCGTCAACGATAAGCCCAAAGTCAATCGCACCCAAACTCATCAAATTACCGGAAACACCAAAAAGGTTCATCATACTGACAGCAAACAGCATTGCTAGCGGGATGACCGATGCCACAACGAGCCCCGCCCTTAGGTTTCCTAAAAGAAGGATAAGCACAAAAATGACGATCAAAGCACCTTCTATCAGGTTTTTTGAAACGGTATGAATGGCGTTGTTAACCAATTTGGTACGGTCAAGGAATGGTTCGATGACCACACCTTCCGGCAGCGATTTGCGGATCTGCTCTACCCTTTCCTTTACATTGCCTATCACTTTGGAAGAGTTTGCGCCTTTTAGCATCAAAACAAGCCCACCTACTACTTCACCTTCATCGTTGCGGGTCATTGCCCCATAGCGCACAGCACTACCAAATTGCACAGTCGCAATATCCCTGACTAAAACAGGAAGGCCGTTGGATGTGGTTTTAACCTGGATCTTTTCAATATCCTTTAGGCTTCCGATAAGCCCCTCACTTCTGATAAAGTAAGCATTGGGTTTTTTGTCAATGTACGCCCCTCCGGTATTCTGGTTATTCTGTTCAAGAGCAGCAAAGATTTCAGACATAGAAATCTGGGCACTTCTTAGCTTAAATGGGTCGATGGCAATTTCATATTGCTTCAAAAACCCGCCAAAACTGCTTACATCGGCGACTCCCTCAGTGCCAAGTAACTGCCTGCGCACGATCCAGTCCTGGATGCTTCTAAGCTCCATAGGAGGGTATTTTTTCTCAAAACCCTTTTTTGTGTGCAGTACATACTGGTAAATTTCGCCCAGGCCTGTTGAAACCGGGCCCAGTTCGGGCGAACCCACGCCGGGTGGTATTTGTTCAACCGCCGTTTGCAGGCGCTCGGAAACCTGTTGACGGGCCCAATATACGTCAATGTCGTCTTTGAAAACGATAGTTACTACTGAAAGGCCAAACCTTGAAATAGAACGGATTTCTTCGGTGCCCGGGATGGTAGCCATCGCTGTCTCTACTGGGAAAGTAACCAGCCTTTCCACTTCCTGGGCTGCTAGCGATGGGCTGGCGGTAATGACTTGTACCTGGTTGTTTGTAATATCAGGAACCGCATCAATAGGTAACTGGGTCAATGAATACCCTCCCCAAATAATTAAGGCAAGGGTAAGTATTCCAATAATCAGCTTATTGTGAATTGAAAAATGAATGATTTTATCTAACATTAGATATTAGCTTACGTGTATGAATGAGCTTATGACGGCGGCCAGGATAATGGCCGCATCGCAGAAGCAAGTCTAGTAATACAGGTAGGCTAAGCGCGTGGCGGCTGCCAGATAGATGATATATTACCGTTATGGGAACGGCTAAGGTAGGCGAAAGTGATTGCCTTGAAAAAGCTAAAAGCCGCTTTTGCAGGCAAAATAGCAACGGGCTGAGCCATTGAAACACTCGCACAGCAGGCACAGGTACAAAATGGCGTACAAAGATCTATGTCAGCTGCTTGCTGACGCGTTTGACCCGCTTTAATCACATTTATGGTTGTGCCATATGCTTCCATCGACACTGTGTCCGTGCAGGGAATGCAGGAAAGTGCAGTTGTATAAATGGCCAATATGATTAAAGCAATGCGAATCATGCCGCAAAGATAATTTAAATGAAAGTGCAACAGGTAGGCAAAAATGAAATAATTTTCCTGTGATATTTGTGATTTAAAATTTAATTGCTACCGATAACACCGCAATTTCAGACTAACAATGAAGAGCAGAAAGGTTATCCCCAATAAGGTCAACCGGATGAAACCGAAAAGATCGCCATACAGCGGATTTTTGAAAACCTCCAAGCGAACTAAGCCCAGGACTTTCATGATGGTCTTGTATTACTTGATCGCGGCATTGATGTTGGCAGCCATTTTTTTCAGATTGAGACACTACTTCATGGCGCATTGGAAATAACACCAATGGAATGCAGGTAATTCCTGTTGCTACTTAGATTTATCATTTTAAACTTGAATGATTTGACTGGACATTATCGCTTACCTGTTCATTGTTTTCGGCGTTATCTGTGGGGTGCAAACCATTGTTGTAAAGATGGCTCTCAACTGAAAACATCTACTGGCCATTAAAACGAAGACGATCGTAACTGACCCTGCGGCCCAGCTCCCCATATTTGCTTATAAAGTTCAAT
Organism: Dyadobacter luticola; assembly: GCF_005860805.1. Taxonomy (GTDB): domain Bacteria; phylum Bacteroidota; class Bacteroidia; order Cytophagales; family Spirosomataceae; genus Dyadobacter; species Dyadobacter luticola. The sequence continues at coordinate 59,582 of NZ_VCEJ01000009.1, forward strand.
TGCATAAAACGGTGTCAAACGTGTCATTGCCTAAAGGTATAAAAGTGCTTGAACGATGTTCTGATGGATTAAGTTGAAGATGAATAAAGATTAATCACCAAATCGCTATAACAGCTAGGTCAGTTTAGCGGTATTTACGCTGAAAGGGTGGCCACTCTGTTTTTAAGTGCTACGCCTTCATCAATAACAGATGTAAGCTCGATTGAAAAGCATATAATGACTTCAAAAATGAATCAGATTATTTTCGGCAGTATTGCCCTAAGCGTTATTCATGCACTGATTCCTAGCCACTGGCTCCCTTTTGTCACTATAGGAAAGGCCCAGGGCTGGGGACTTGGGCAGATCTTGCGAACTACGCTGCTGGCCGGAGCTGCACATACACTAAGTACTACCATTTTTGGTCTTCTAGCAAGCTTTGCTGGTTTCCAGCTAGCAGAAAATCAGCATATAATTGCTCAGAGAGTGGTTCCGCTGCTTCTTTTGGTGTTAGGGATATGGTTTATTATGCAGCATTTAAGGGGAGATGAGCACCGCCACATCGATGAGAAAATAGTAAAAGGTAAAAGCTACAAGCAGCTGGTGTTTTCTCTGGTCACTGTGATGTTTTTATCACCGTGCTTTGAAATCAGCGCTTATTTTCTAAGTGCCGGTACAATGGGTTGGATGTCAGTGGCAACTATCATTATTATTTATAACATTCTTACCATTGCAGGTATGCTAGTAATGGTTGCGCTAGCAAACCACGGGATAAATAGACTCAAAGTTCACTGGTTGAATCACAATGAGCAGCTGATCACCGGTTTAACATTATGTTGTCTTGCCATTTTTAACTTTTTTATCGAGTTATAATCCGGTATATTATTATTCTGTCCTGTACCAATAAAAAAGCAATCAAAACTAATCTATCCAGGCAAATCTCTTGGGGAGAAAGCAGGCGAGTCAGAAAAAGATTTACAAGAAGCCGATTTTCTTATGTAACAGCAGAGCAGGATATCAAACACAGGAAAGTACTCTTAAAGGCATGCCAATTTAATTAAGTGTACCAATTTGTCCCTCTTGACCATTTCTGTCCATAAATTAGAAAGTACGACAAAGTTCGTTTTAACCACGGTTTTTCTGAAATATAAAAGGCGTATTGTGCTACTTATGCATATCAACATGTCATCCGGAATATTTATAGTAACTATTTTGGAATATTTTTTGTGAATTTTTTGGAATATTTATTTTATTTTTTCGTAAAATCGTTAGCTTTGCTTAAACGAACTTATACGAAAATGAGAAAAATCTTGACCTATGCAGAAGCGCATGAAATTGTTTCGCCGATGTATGATGTTTTGGCTGATTGCATTCAAAGTAGTTTCGCTGAACACTTATCAATGTGTGATTTAGCTAATCAATTTGGTAGGCCTGTGTCCTATGAAAATCGAACGAAGGCAAATATCATACACGATCACTTAAAGTCGCATGTTGCTGAAAAGTTTACTAATAGCAAGATTTTCGAAGTTGATAAATGGAACAATATATTCGGCGTGAAGGTAAAAGACGACGTATTCATTCGGTTTAATAAAATCAATGAGAGCCGCAAAATCAGCTGTCGTAAGACAAACCAGTATATTAATTATATGAGACAAGGAGAAATACAGGGATTTCCGGCTAGTCCAACTTTGCTCTTTGCAGGATATTTGCCTGATGAAAATTGGACCTCCATAAGAGGTATTTATTTGCTATGCCCTGACAATGAAGACACCCTTCACTGGTCATATGAACTAGACCGTCGAAATAGCAGTGAGCAATTATCAGTATTTGAAAGAAACGAAGGACGTAAAAGGAAGGTCAAGCTTAAACTCACGGACGAAGAAATTTATCAAACACTCAACATCAAGAAATCTGGAACGAATGATTCAGTATGAAATTCAATGAAAAAACATTAACCCTTGCCCGGGAATCACGCGGGTATACTCAAAAGCAACTTTCTGAAAAATCAGGGGTTGCCCAGGGTACTATTTCAAAAATTGAACTGGGCCAGCTTTCGGCTCCTGAGTACTTAATAGAATTGTTCGGTAAGTCCCTAAACTACCCTATTGATTTTTTCACTCAGGATCCATACTTCTATGTTAGAGGTCACTATCGGTCTAAACAGTCCATATCAGACAAGGCGTCTAAAATGTATTTGGCTAAAATGACAATTGTCGAACGCATTTTTACGACGTTACAGACGGCAGTCGAACTTCCTGAACCTAATGTGCCAAGCTGGGATATTGATGTAGATGGTGGAAACCCAGCTATGGCCGCTTTATTTGTAAGGGATAAATGGAAAATACCTAAAGGTCGGATTAACAACCTCACTGAGCTGCTAGAAGACAATGGTATTTTAGTGATGCTATTAGATCTTGGTGAAAAAGACGGTTTTAGTACTTACTCAGACATTAAATATCCGGTCATATTTCTTAACAACAGAAGGACCTCAGACCGATTGAGATTTACTTTGGCCCACGAGCTGGGACATTTAGTTTTGCACTGGGGCAAAAAAGACCATGGCCGGGATGAAGAACAAGAAGCACATGAATTTGCGAGCGAACTACTAATGCCCAGTCAAGATATAAGGCCTTATTTGAACAAACTCAATTCTAGTACGTTGACTGATCTAAAACGGTATTGGAAAACGTCGATGGCCTCTATTGCTCGAAAGGCCAAAGATCTGGGCACAATAACCCAGGATCAATATTATTATATGATGAAAGGCTTCTCTGCAAATGGCTATCGCAGTTTCGGTGAGCCAGAACTTTTTGAACCTGAAAAGCCAACAATTTTAAGTGATATCGTCGAGCTATATCTCACCGATCTCAACTATACGAAACAAGAGTTGGCTAGTCTTCTGCACCTCTCAATGGACGACTTGGAAGAGTTATTATTCAATAAGCCCCGACTTTTTCAAGTTTCAAGAAATTAAGCCCCTTCTGGGGCTTAATTAATATGGTAAATAGTCATCGTATGCCCACCAGCATACTTTAAAGTTAACTAGTACTTCGTTACCATTTTTGTCCAGGGTATAAAAACCAGGCTTGTATTCTCCATCATCAATACTATTGTATGTTGCTGATGCTCGCCATTCTCCATCTTGCTGACTTGATAATACTTGCAATAATCTATCGTCCTTCGGTAGAGCGTCGATAACATTATTCCAAATAACTGGTTTTATTACTCTCCTATCTTCCGAAATCTCATCTACCTCAAACTTAGACAGCGACTTAATTTTGGTAAAATATTCATCCCAGTACGCGGGACTAGATTGTGGATTAGTCTTGTCCTCATAAAGAAAAAACCGCCACACATCGCCACTTTCATCTAAATGAATATGTTCACGATTTTTGATCAGCTTTGTTATTTGAAGCGACGTTAATCCCTTATACTTTGTGTGAACGGGAAGTTGATCAAAATCAACTACAGAGGAAGACTCATTATAACCGAGTGGCTTATATTCTCTATTAAAAGCAGACCAATAACCTTCTTTGTTTTTCTGAATACCATATGGGAGGTTAATCCTAAAAAAATCAGTAAGCGCCATATATATTAAGCTAGGGTTTAAAATTATAACTGCTCCAATGTAAGGTTTCGATATATGAAGACCAAGTATTATACAATTGTTTTTAACTCCTATTAATTCTAACATAGGTTGCATTGGCATCAGGTGCAGCGCCTTTTCACAGTTGTTTTGTACAGCTGCTTTAACAGTTTGGCAAGATATAAACCGCATTTTTAAAAGCCCATCCCACGGCCGCGTTTCTGCTTGTGTTCCGGCTCCGGTTTGACTTGCTGCGATTGCTCCTTTTTAACTTCCAGATTCTTGTCCAGCCTGGCCTGTAACTGTTTGGCGGTAAAGCCAACATCCTGCCCTTTGATTGGCACGCCCTGATAGCTGTAACTGGAATATTTGAGCCTCCCTTCTTCTATCTTGTACTTGCAATCAATCCCTTTTTCTTTTAGCCGCCTCTCCATGTCTTCCGGGGTTTCTGATTCTTCTTTCAAAGCAGCCTTTATTGCGATATTAACGACCTTTTGTGCGTCCTCCTGGTTGACAGCCACATGGCGGAGCTTTCCTTCTTCAAGTTTTTCTAATTTAGAGAACCCAAGCTCCTGCGTGATCTCTTTACAGATCCGGACATTGCGTGCATAGTTGTGCGAAGTTTCCAGCGCCTTGCTCCCATCCGTCGGCACGCGGTTAATGTAAACATGAATATGCTGGTGCGGCTTGTCGTGGTGCTCGTAAACGACAATTTGATGGTCTTTCGGGTCAGCCCCCATCTTTTGACAATACCGGTTGGCCGTCTCGATCATTTGCTCGCGGGTAGGTTTCTCTTCCGGTTTCCAGCTGATGGATGAATGCCACACCGGTGTCTTGCACCGGCTGTAAGATGCCTCCTGCTGCATCTCAGCAGCAATGCCCTCCGGATCACGCGAAACCACGTTGTGCGTGACCAACAGATCCGCTTTGCCCATGATCTCTTTTCCTTCAACTGTATAGCCTGCCCCGTAATGGATCGCGCCTGAAAAGCTCGATCCGATCGATGTTTTGGCAATCATGCTTTTAGTATTTTTTTTAGTTGTTCCAGAACTTCAAGCAAAGGCTTCTCATAGAAAAAACCTTTGTTGGCATACGCCGCCAGCTGGTTAAGGTTGGTACCAATACCTTGCAGGTTGCGCTTTTCTTCCTTCTCAAACCGCACTTGCACCTGGTGACCTGTGCTCAGCCGGCGCAGGTATTCAGACACGCTCAGGCCGGCAAGGATCGCGTTGGCCTTGATCTGTGCGTGCTCCTGCTCAGTGACCCGGACAGGGATCATTTTACCTTTGTTTTCCCGCCTGGCTGAACCGGCCTTGCGGGCTTCATAATGCGGGTTCTTCTCATTGTCTTCCATAGCCTAAAATATAAAAGGTGTCCGTGACACGGGGTTTGGGGCAGCGCCCCGGCAAGTCAAGGGAGGCACGACCGGTGTGTTTGGAGATGCAGATTTGGAGCGGAGCGAATAATTTGTATATACAAACACATGGCTTGCTTTACTCTAACACAAACAAGAAACAAACGAATATAAGGGCAAGTAACTCTTTTTTTACTTTTTTCTCTGTCATTTATTGAATATTATATATTTCTGTTCTATTTTCGTTTTATAGTTGTTTAAAAAGTGTCTTTTTGTTGTCCTATGGATAAGAAGTATGTCTTGCAGGCATTTGAAATGAAGCTGAAAGGTCGCTTTGATCTGCTGGCCAGGTACTATGGCGATTATCTCTTTGACATTCCCGCGCAAATCATGATCCGCCAGGTCAAAGATGAGCTCGATATTGAAATCACAGAGGACGCCATCTATAACCTGAAAAGAAGACGTAAAAGTAAGCAGGCCGCCCAGCTCGCTCCACTGGTAGCTGCACCAGGCTTGCCGGTGACCAGACCACTGAATCAAGTAGTCGTCCCTCCTGCCCCGCCTGAACAAGATTTGGGCACAATCATTGAGAACGCTACAAAAGAACCAAAAGGGAAAAAAGATCCGGGAATGGATTTTACTGATTTCTAATATTGTACTTTATTAATAATCAATAACTATTAGCATGAAGCAAATTAATCTGGTATTACAGTCAAAAGGTGGCGTAGGCAAATCCCTGTTTATATGGTTTGTAGCACAAAACCAGAAAGAACAGAAAACAAATTTTATTGACCTGGACGAGTCTACCGGCACATCCATCGGGCGCTTGGGCGCGGTAGTCGGCAAAGATCGTGTCCGGAGTTTCTCGATACTCAATGAGTACAAGAAAATGGAACGGGATGTGATTATGGATCTGCTCGAAAAGCTGGCCAAAGGGAAATCTGAAAATTACTACATTGATTTCGGCGCACCTGAATCGGCTGAATTCTTACGCTTGTTGCAAGAAGACGCACTCGCTGATGAACTGCGCAGGGAACTCGCAGATATGGATACTATGCTGCGTTTATTTGTCATTGTTGCAGGACGTGATGCCCTCGCTTCCTGCGTAAATTATTACAACGCGGTGTCTGCTGGAATTGCCGGGCAATTCCCTATAACAATGGTGGTCAATATGGGCACTTTTGGCGGTAAAGAAACGGCTGAAAAGGCGGTTGAAAAACTTAAAGAACTTGGGATAGATTGCAAACAATTCGGCGACTTGGGAAGTGGTGGGGCTGTTACCGAGATAATCAACCTGATCAGCAAGCCTGATCCGGATCCGGCATCCCTGGGTATGATGTCCAGGATCATGTACCGTAAAAAACAGCAAGAAATACAGGAAATTATTAGCTGATGGAAAAACATACAAACGTCGCTGCGGAGCGCCACAGGCTGGCACTCCGCTTTAACTTATCAGAATCAGCAATCGAACCCGAGATCGTACCACTGATGTTGGCTGTCGAGAAATCCGTTGACAAAATTGAACAGGCCGCTGCGAAGGTGAATGAAACGATCAGGCCGGTTACCTATAACAACCACTATGGGCATAACGCTTCAGCCTGGACCATATGGTGGGGGAACCTGTCTACCGGCATTGGTCAGAACATCGTCGCCGTAAGCCTAATCTTTTCCGCTTTTCTTTTATGCTGTCTGGGCGCCTTTATGATAAAAGATGCCATGGCTGATAAGGAGAAAATTGAGCTTGCTGAAACAAAGTGGAATTTCATTTCCAGGTACTTTGAACGCAATGACAATGGAGAAATTTTCATTCCAAAAGAAAACTATCTAGTCACGGAGGACAAAAAAGGCATTATACTTATTAACCGCGAGGAATAAACTTCAATTTCAACAAAAAGCCCATAGCGCATGCAGGATGATTTAGAAAAATTGTATGGAATTCTGAAAGACGGAAACTCGGCCGGCATTGATATCGTCCCATTTTTTGAAGGCTACGAAAGGGAACGTATGAAGAAAATCTTTAACAGAGCAATCAATGAAGGCTTTGCCGATACACCAACTGTAACTACTTATAGCTCTGGAAAGGAAATATTCCTTCGCTTTAGCAAGGAAGGAAAGCAATACCAGTCTTATCAAGTATACTGCGACAGGCATAAAATACCCGAAACTAATATCAGTAATAGCATTTTTGGTAACCATAACACAGCAAACAATGTCGGACAGGATATCAAAATAGAAGAGCGGCTAGAAAATAGTTTGGTAAAAACACCAACAGATAATAATAAGCATGAAGTCAAAATGGCAATATCCCAGTTCATATTCTGGCTTTTTAGTGCCCTTGTGACCGGTATTGGCCTGGGCTTCACATTGGCCAAACTAATTGACAAATGAGACTTACCAGTTTATGCAGTAGAACTCTATGGCTAAGTCAAACGAATCCAATAGGCTTTCTCCGAAAAGATTAGCAGCAATCTTAGCTGCCAATGAAAAGTGCCACCAACTCATTCGAGAAATTGGGAAAGAAATCTCAACTGGCGCATCAATAGTCAAAAAAGACCTTTCAGGTTTTCCACCAGACAGTCAAATTGTGATTTATATGTTACTAGAAGATATTTCTGTTATTCCGATCCGCTTTACCGGCCATACAAAGGGGATGATTCTTATTTTTCGTGAATGGAAAATAATTAAGGATCAATTATTTATCAAAACCAATAATCCAGAGCTAATACTAAGGGTTCCGACATTCGATTTTGAAGAATGGTTTGAGTTGTTTCTCTTGTAGATAAAAAAAACCGGCCATATTCCATCTGACGACAAAGAGATGACTTAAGACTGCTTCTTCGTGTGTGCCTCTTGCTGTGGACGAATCAAGCACACTGCCATATTAAATCGCCTTAGATCGTACTGCACAAGATTTTGTTAGGCTACTGATTGGGCAATCCGGAGACTATAAAATATCAAAAAGTCAATGCCGGCAGACAGTTACAAAATATTGACCTGAAGCCGCAGTAAATGAACATTGAAGGAGTAATTGATATGTATCAATTACTGGGCCAACCTGCGAAAAGTTGCAGAAAGTATAAACGAATATTTATAATCACCTTAACGTGGAACAGTGGGTTATATTGCTTAGCCAAACTGACAAAAAGGCGCACACAATTCAAAATCAGTATAACTAAAAAATTAGTTTTCAGCGGTTAATAGAGTTCATTATATCTGCCCGTTTTAAAGTTACATCATATAATGAGGTTAACTTTTAAGAATGTAGCAAGTACAACACCCCAAAAGACCTTTTTAGCGTGCGCGCAGCGACGCAGGCCGAATTTGTGTGTTGGAAATAAAATATGTCATGAGTGACGGAGGAACGAATACCGATTTGTTATTTTTCCCCTATTATAAGTTTTTATAATAATAGCTATATATATGGTGGCAAAGTTCGACAGCAATCAATGTTTAGTACTTGTAGACGCTGTTTTTACCGTGGCGAAGCTCGACAGCAAAGAGACACACGTGGCAATGCCCGACAGCAAGGAGGCGAAGAACGACAGCAATGCTTATTTATGGGGCAATACTCGACAGCAAAGAGACGATACTTGACAGCAATGTGGCGATATTCGACAGTGATGTGACAACACTCGACAGATTTGTGGCAATACTCGACAGCGAAGTGACTTATCATGATGTCATAACTACTTCACGCAAGTTTTTGAGCCAATACTCGACAGCACTAACGATATCTAATGATTTTTTAGCTCTCAACCCCCAGGGCAAAAAATTTGAGGGTTACAAGGGTCAAACTAAAACAGCTTGTAGGATGATATGAGGCAATACTCGACAGAAAGCTGCATTGAATTCTGGAACAAGGTTGACACGAATCCACTTGAATCGAGGCAATACTCGACAGCACTACCTACTAAGAAAGCCATCTCTAATATACTGTTTAGCCTGTACTTTGGTAAGTTGCTGATTATAAGCCTTATAATATACTGAGACCAGTATGTCTATTTTAATGTCCGTATCCGCGTCAGCGTTAGTTAACCAGCGTTGAAAGACATCCGTTTCATCCTTTATTGCTACTTTAGAATGCTTAGAATTGAAAATATTTCTTAGTTCTATGATCAATGAATTGAAGAATAAATGATCTCCTCGCCGTTCTGTCAAGGATGAAATGTTTACTGAACTTGAAAAATCTAGCTCAACCCAGTACTCTTCTTGGTAAGGTTTAGAAGGGTCACCCTTTACGAATCTGTAGGAGAAAGGAAAGTCTCCCTTTTCTTGAAAAAAATCTAGTATTCTCTTTAATGACTTTTTCCTGAATCTATTTTGCTCTACCTCTAACTCTGCCAAATCAGCTAGATAATCCACTGAAAATCGAGCTGTGGTCTCTTTTTGGCTTAGTAGTTGATGCCTAGTCCTCTGAAGGATTAGATATAAGCTTTTCCGGCCATCTCCTCCCCTACCCTTACCAATTTTGGGATAACCATTTGTTTCAATGGTATAGTATCGACTAATAAAGCCATCTAGCCATTCATCAGAGATTCTGATCTCATAAATTTTTATGGTGTTTGATTGCCGGTTCAGATTCAGCTTGATATCCTTAAGGATCGGAAAATTCTTAAGCTGTATTACCTCATTTTTTGTATTGACCGCGTATGACTTCGCAAAAATTATATTCTTTTGAAGCATGTTAAAAAGCGCATAGTCAAAGACAGAAACAAATTCATGCCCGAAGTACTCTGGAATAACTGCCTTGGGATTGGCAATAAAGTACGGATGTTTCCTGGCTAAGTCCTGCCTATTTCGGCCAGACTCTTTACAAAAATCTTTCAGCGTGAATTTAGTGTACCCAAAAAGATCCTTCTTCAAGTTTTTGCTAATAAATACAATAAAATCCTTTACTATTCCAGCATCCTCACCAAACGACTTCCTTATGTCATGAAGATTATCAGCAACACTTCTGTCGATTCGACTTAGAAAGAAGTCGTTTTTTGAACTAATGTCACTGCTGACGTTAGCTTGGGTTTCTTTTTCCTCCATATACAAAGTTTAAAGCACTACTTGCAGCACTATTTAAGACACTAAAACCAGCACTGTTTTTAGTGCTATTTATCACTATTTAGCTTTTCCAAAACCGCCTCAACAATCCAATCGTGGATACTGATCCCTGGCTTAGGCGACCCAGGCCTACGGGGACGCTTCAATCGGCGACTATCAATCTCACTAATGATTTGGCCAGTAAGGCGCACATTGATGTGCTTTGCCCTTTCCGGATCAGCAGGGGCAGTTTCTTTAATAGTACTCCCTCCTTTATTAATGACTGCCTCAATGTCGGCTTCGGTCACTTTTGGTTTACGCGGTGGCGGTAACGTGGTTGCCATTTAATACACGGTTAAATAAGTCCTCTATTTCTTTGGTTGCTTTGGTGTCGATGCTTTCACCCTCAAACGGTGTAAGCCCCAATCCAGCGGCGTTGCTAATAGCTTTACGGTTACTGATCGGATAAGGCAAATAAGTGAGCTGAGAAATCTGAGAGAGCGCTTCTGCAACATCTCGGTTATCAGCACTACGAATATCAGCACGGCTCAGGAACGTATAAGCAATTAATGGCTCAGCCCGAATCGATTGAATTTCGTCTATAAGATCCGTTACCTTAGTAATTGTCCATAGATCAAAACTGCGCGGTACAAACGGTATCATTGATACGTCAGCCACAGATAGTGCTGCCCTTTGACTAGTAGTGTCTCTTCCACCCGTGTCAATTATGATATGATCATATTTTGGCTTCATGGCTTCAACTTGTTTCCTGAGATTTGCACCAGTCATATTGACAAGCGTGTATCCCGTATTACCAAGTGTCTGCTCCCGCCATGCGGTAAAATCAGAAGACGTTTCCTGATCGTCTCCATCAACGAGCAACACATCCTTCCCTTGGCTTGCTAGCCATCCAGCCATCGTCGTAGCAAGGGTACTCTTGCCTACCCCACCCTTAATTGAGTTGAATGATATTACCACTAGTTCTTGTGTTAAAAATGATGCTGCAATTAATACAGAATCTCACACAAAAACAAATGCTATATCTAGTGTTATTTTCAGTGCTTGTTTTAACACTATTATTGAAAAACACTTTCAATCTATTAGGCTTTGTTCAAACTATCAGATTGTAATAAGCGGAATCTACATGACGCTGTTACTCAATGCTCTTAAATCATGTAGTGGTCTAGGGCATAATTTGATCGCAAATCCTTTGTACATTTCTTGACAAAACTATCTTGATACGTAAAGGAACGATGTAGAGTAGGAGGGAAGAAGTAGCAGCAGTCGATAAAATCATCAATAGGGACCCACAACTCATAAATGAGCAAACTTATTGAACTAGCCGGTCAGTAAAATGTATCATGATGGCAAAAGTAGGTTCTTAAAAATTAGGAATTAGTACTCTGGTTCTTGTCGAGCTAAAAGTAGCACAATATTAAACACTTTTTCCAGTGCTGATTTTAGTACTGTTTTAGCACTTATATTAACACTAATAGTTAAAACCAAGCCAGTCATAAACATTCAATCATATGAGGATTGGAACTAAGTAGGGGAGGGGAAGCCGCCTTTGCTGATGTAAGAATTTCGTTAAACACCGCCAGACAGAATTTGTTAAATGAAATTAATTAACCGGGATCGACCAAAATGTGGCCAAGCTTAAAAAGATCGAAGCCAAATTTTACCTGATCAATATCAGCCCTTCCGGAAAGGAGCTCGACCATATTGGCAACGACCCGCAAAAGCTGAAAGCATTTGCGCGGGAAGTGATGAAGGAGTATGCAGGGAATTTCAACAAAGGGCTATCTGAAAAGGATATCAAGTATTACGGCAAAATCGAATACAACCGGTATTACACCCATGAAGACCCGGAAGTAAAACAGGGCCTCCGGAAGCGTGGAGAAGCCAAGGAAGGGTGCCACATGCACGCGCAGCTGATCGTGAGCCGCAAGACGGCAGACAATGGCCGACTGATTAGCCCGATGACCAACCACCGGGGGAGCAATGCCGGCCACAGCCAGAAATTCGGGCAGTTTGACCGGTTGGGGTTTACCGAGCGCTGCGAGAAGGCTTTTGACCGAACGTTTAGCTATAAACGTGATCTAACGGAGACGTTCCAATACCGGAAGGTGATGCTGAACGGGACAGCGATGGAACGGGCCGATATGATTGTGGCCGAGCGGGGCTACCAGGCCAGGCAAGCCAAAGAGCAGGGCCAGGCTTTGGAGCCGAGCAAAAGGGAGAAGAAAGAGTTGGCGCAGCAGCAGGAAACCGGGCAGGAACAACAGAAAAAGCATGGAATTAGTAGGGGGTTATGATCAGATTCAAATTGGGTTGGATAAAAATAGGCCTGACAACGCGTCAGGCCTATGATCTATAATGTTCCCTTAGTTAAAAACAACCCTAATTTTATCTATATCCTTTTTGTTATTCTTGTTTGGACGTACATGAAGATAGTACGTACCTCTGGGAAAATCTTTTACATCAATGGCCAATACATTCTCCTTAATCAATTTTTTATTAAATGCGTCCTTAATGGGGACTTGTTTAACAATTTTGCCTGTGGCTTCCTCGTATATGCTAATATCCTCAGGTAACCCTTCCAGATGCTTCGAATTGTCAAATTTCATGTAAAGGGTTTTGACAGTTGGGTTTGGGTATAATGCAAACCCGGAAAACGCCTCAAATCCCATTGACCTGTTAGCTGTACCACAAGAGTTTGTTGCAGATACTGGGTTAAATTGAACAGATTGACCTGGTGGTAGATTAAAATCATATTGAGAGAAATTAACCCCGTATGATCCCCCATAACCAGGCATTGGGTTCCAATTCATGTTCCCTGTCATATTGGTAAGGACCAACTTACTTTGATCATACTCAACTGTATAGTTTGTATTTGGCTGGACGAACGTATAATTGCTTGCTGACGATCCATTATATTTTATGGATCCCATATCGGGCGTACCCCACCAAACATCTCTGGTCGTCGTAAAAGTTGAGTTAGCCGGCCCAGAGGTAGCGCTAATTTGACCAACTCCTCCACCAGCCGATGACGAAGCTTTAACTGTAACGCTATTGCCCGTGCTACTCACAATTGTAAGTGATGGACTAGCCGACCATGTAACAGACTGCCCCGGAGCCAAATTGGGCAATGTGGCTGTCTTATTTAAATTAGTACATACGTTTGAAATCGGTCCAATTTGCATGGGAACCAGCGTTCCTATAGACGTTAAATTCTGGTTCGGCGAAAGCCACGCTTTTAATGACTTATTGGATGGCTTATTTGAATTCCACATAGCAGAAATCTCTCCAAATTCTCCCTGACCCGGATTGCTGCCAGATAGCAAGCCAATTACTCGGCCATACTCACTAAATAATGGTCCTCCTGATGCACCATCGGCTGCTGATGACGCCCCTTCGTCAAAGGTCACCGTAAGTTTATATGGATCAGTTGATTGAGGTACTGCTTTGTGCCCATTTGCATATCTTTGGGATTGGCCACCTGGGTGACCTATAAACTTCATGGTGCCGGACGTCTCAGTTCCACGACTCCAACCTGCAAAATTGAGATCGGGAGGTAACGGAAGTGCAGCAGCGTTTAATTCGAAGAGGGCCATATCTGAGTAGAAGTCAGCGGCCCGAAAAGTGGCTTGATTATAAATCGCCATGCTGGCACCTCCAGTGGTAGCGTTACAGGTTAACCTGCGCCACCGAAATCTAACTTCCATTGAGTTCTCAACCGAAGCTATTTCAGACGGTGTAAGATTGATATCAAGACTTTTGTTAGTAATACAATGCCTTGCCGTCAGAATGAATGCCCTTCTATCCTGCGCCTCATTGTTAACGAGAACACCTGTACATTGTTTTGGATTACCTTCCGCAGTTGTGACCGTAATAAGGCAGATCGAGTTAGACAGCGTTGGAATCATATACTCAGCAAACCTGCACACAACATCGATCTGAGCTTGCACATTGATTGAAGAAATTCCTAGAAGAAGTGCAAGTAGAAATTTAGTAAATTTATTTTCTCGCATAAAAGAATAAGTTTGAGTTTTAAATATTATTTCACTTAGGCATATGGACGTACTCATTAGATAAAGGTGAATAACTTGATAAGGTGGATCTATTCGAATTGCAGGGTCTAGGTTCGCGTTCAAGCTTAAAGTTAAATTTATCGCCTTTTGAAATGTAGGTCGTGTCATCTGCATTAATGACCACAAATATCCTGACCAAATTGTTGTACTGTTTTCCGTTAACAGTGTCACTGACCACAGGAAGAACAACACCTTTGGGTGCAAATGTTAGCTCCATATCTAAATCTACAATCCAAGATGGACGTCCATCAATTTCACATTGATCTCGCATAATAATAGTACCCCAAACATCTATGTGCTTTACGCGATCATCACAAGACAGTGTGGACATACTAATTATTGCCAAAACGCTCGACAGAGTTCGAAATGTTGGTTTCATATCTAAGTCATGTTTAGTTAATTCAGGTTTTG
>NZ_VCEJ01000010.1 GCF_005860805.1 Dyadobacter luticola
CGAAAGGACGCTGTCCGAAGTGCGAGGGCGAAGGCTTTGTGATGGTTGAGCTTTTGTTTCTTCCGAGTGTTTATACGCCGTGCCCGGTATGTCATGGAAGTCGTTACAATGAGAAGACCTTGGAAATTACCTACGATGATAAAAACATTGCTCAGGTACTTGCCATGACGGTGGATGAGGCATTTGACTTTTTTGAGTCCGAACCTCAGATTAAGCGGGCGCTGGATGTTGTTCGTCAGGTTGGTCTGGGATACCTGCGTCTTGGGCAACCGGCCACCGAGCTTTCGGGAGGTGAGGCGCAGCGGATAAAGCTCGCCACAGAACTACAACGAGCCCAGCATGGAAACACATTATATGTTTTGGATGAACCCACAACCGGGCTGCACCCTTCCGATGTGGACAATTTACTTATTCAGCTCAACAAGCTGGTTGATCAGGGAAATACGGTTATTGTCATCGAACACGATATGCACGTAGTCGCAAACAGCGACTGGGTGATCGACGTCGGGCCGGGTGCCGGAGATGAAGGCGGTGAGATCGTTGTGTGCGGTCCGGCAGAAACTGTTGCGGGTGAACCAGCAAGTCAGACGGGGAAATATCTGGCAGCAAATTTCTGATGGAAGTAACGCCCTGAAACGCAGGAGCGAAGTAAGACGCGAATTGGCCTTGACGGTTTTGGCAATGTGGCCTCTGACTTAATGATCTATCCTGCCTTAAATGCAAGTTGTTTTACCAGATCTATCTTCTCAAATTTGGCGAGATCTTAGTTAGATTTACAAATGCCAGATAAAATCCGATACAAGACGAAAATCGTGGTCATTGGTGCCGGACAAGCCGGACTATCCGCAGCTTATCATTTGAAGAAGCTGGGGTTGGAGATAGGGCCAGATTTCATAGTACTTGATGCCGCGCCGTCGGCGGGTGGAGCATGGCAAGATCGTTGGCCATCACTTACTTTGAGTACAGTAAACAGGATCCATGATCTGCCCGGAATGTCTTTTGCGGAAACGCTCGAAAAAGCCAGCGAGACGGTACAGGCCAACATTGCTGTGCCACATTACTTTCAGCTTTATGAGCAAAAATTTGGGATCCGGGTCTATCGCCCGTTGAAGGTGGAAAAAGTTTACCTTCACAATGATCGCTTCTATATCAATTCGTCGGAAACACTCTTTTCTGCGTTGGGAATCATCAATGCCACCGGTACCTGGGAAAACCCCTACATCCCGTCTTACCCGGGAGCTGAACTTTTCGCCGGGGAGCAGCTGCATACGAAAGATTTTAAAACGGCTGATTATTTCAAGGGAAAGCACGTTGTAGTGGTCGGCGGTGGCATATCTGCCATACAATTGCTCGATCAGATTTCAAAAATAACGACTACAACGTGGGTTACCCGTCGTCCCCCTGTTTTTCGGGAAGGTCCTTTCGACGACGTGGCAGGCCATCGTGCCGTGGCAATGGTGGATGAAAGGGTAAGAAAAGGGCTGATTCCTTCCTCTGTGGTTTCCATCACCGGTCTACCACTTTCGCCCGAAGTAGAAGATATGAAACGCAGGGGCGTGCTTAACCGCGTTTCGATGTTCAGCGAAATCACCAGGGACGGCGTTAAATGGGAAGACGGCCGGGAAGAAAAGGCCGATGTAATTCTGTGGAACACCGGGTTCCGGGGCGCATTGGCACATCTGGAATCCGTTTTACCAAGGGAAGAAACCGGTGGCATTATCATGTCCGGCCGGCTAGCCACCATGGTCGCGAAAGAACCGCGCATCCACTTACCCGGATACGGCCCGTCTGCATCCACCATTGGCGCCAACCGCGCCGGCTCAGTAGCAGCCCGCGAGTTAATGGCTACGTTAGGTCTTGCAGTGAATGATAGAGGTGTTGTTAGTAGGTAATAATCGGCCTTTTGGAGGCTGCGGTGATTCGGAATTTTGATGAGGAGAAAGCGATTATATTATTTCAAATATTTAATCTGTCCAAGGCAGCCTATCATAAGAGGCGTTGTTTCTTAAATCTAATTAAATGCCTTGTCAGAGAAATTGTAGCCTATCTATATAGCGCATGAAGGTTTTCGGCGTACATATTTCCGACTGGGATTGCATGCTTCCCGGCGTGAACCCGGTTTTTCTCAATGCGCGTAATCTTCGCTTTTGCAATAAGAAATGAGCGATGTGTACGTATGAAAAAATTTGGAGATAGTAAATTGATTACCTCCTGCATGGTAAGTCTGCTCAAGATTTTCTTGTCCTGCAACACAAAGTGTACGTAGTTCCCAGAACTTTCTATATAGACAATTTCCTCCAAATGTATCTTAATTTGCTCGTAGCCTGATTTGACAAAAATGAAAGGAAGACTTTTTAAAGTTGGATCGTTTTTTAGTTCAGTAAAATCTCTTGCTTTCATGCAAGCCTTTTGAAAGCGCTCTCTTGAAAAAGGCTTCAGTAAATAATCGATTGCTTCCAACTCATAACTTCTTACAGCATGTTCCATAAATGCCGTCGTAAAAATAAGCATCGGCTTATTTGCGAGTGATTGGAAAAAATCTATTCCGGATATGTCAGGCATCCGAATATCAAGAAATAATAAATCGGCGGTATTAGCGGCGAAATAACACGCCGCGTCAGACGTCTCCGTAAATGTTTTCTCCAAACTCAAAAACGGGACCTCCTTTGCAAAGGACTGAATGATGCTTAGGGAAACAGGCTCATCGTCTAATGCTACTGCTTTGATCATCTTTCGAGTTTGAGGGTCATATGTACAAAATACTCAATAGGCGATTGACTTATACTAAGCGTATATTGGTCAGGATAAATCATTTCTAAACGTCGACGGACATTTTCCAATCCAATTCCACTGCTGTTCTTCTCCGGATCGTGTAAGTTTTGATGGTGCGTACTGTTATAAATGTCGAAGTTCAGCGCGCCGTGTGTATAAGCCACGGAAATGTGGATCCAAGAGCGATTTTTCAGACTGATTCCGTACTTGAAAGCATTTTCAACAAACGGAATGAGCAACATCGGCGCAATCTTTTCCTGCATCTGGCCTTGCGGGTAAGTTACCTCAATGTTGATTTCCGGTAAACCGGCAAGCCGCAACTTTTGAAGGTGAATATAATCCCTGAGGTTAGAAATTTCACGTTCCAGCGGAATAAAATCAAGGGTATTTTCAAAAAGCATAAATCGCATCATATCGCCTAATTTTTGTATGCCTTCACTCGTTCGCGCGCCCTTTTCTTCCAATGCGGTTCCGTAAAGTGCATTCAAAATATTGAACAAAAAGTGTGGATTAATCTGGGAGCGAAGTGAGGAAAGGTCGGCAGACGATTTGCCAAGCTCCCTTTTCAGTATTGAGAATTGCTCACGATCCTGATTCTGTTTGTAAAAAAACGAGGATAGAAGTAGAGCGATCAATAAAAACAGGATACTCAGCCCTAAATAGGTGCCAACGAGCACACTAGGTGGCATCAGCGTCCATACAATAAAAAATACTAACCACACAAGTGCAATGGTAAGCAGCCCGTTGAGCGTGTAAATATTTTTTTTGAGTTGATTCCTATTAATCTTTGGCAACAGCCATTTCAGATTGAACTGGTAAACGATATAAGCAAACGGCATAAGTGAAATCCACAATGCTCCGAAATGATAGTTATCAGTGATGATAAAAAACAGAGAAATCATTGCCCAAACAGAGCCCGCTACAAGAATTTGTCCTAGTAGACGGTGCCTGGGTGTTTTTTGCTCTTGCAAGTAAATCACCAGATTTTTCAATATCTCGTAGGTAGCGAGGAGTGATACTGTCCATCCAACCGAAGGTAAAATGTTTAGAAAACTTTCCTGATAAGACGGCCGGGTATCAAAATAAAAAAAATGGTGAGAAAGTGTAAAAACGCCTGTAATAGCCAAAACTGTCAATGAGGACGCCAGGACAATGCGGAGCCATTCTTGTTTTGGCAAATAGCGGGGGAGGATAAAGTGATTAATCGCAAAATAAGAAGCAAAGACGATTGCTATCACCGAAAATTGCGGGAGCAGGCGATAATTGATATAAATCGCGTTCGGCTTGTAAGTGCTTAGCACATTCATGTAGACAATGAAACTGTAAAGCGCGGTTGCTATCAAAAGCTCAGTTTTACGGATTTGCATAGCTTTTTTTTATACAATGTTAGCCGCTATCTTATTGTCAGAAAAACAAGTGGGATGGAAAGCCATTTTTAGGTGTGAAATCCATCAATTAACATCCGCCAACGCCTTGCTGGTTTCTGAACCCTTACTAGTTATTCGTGAATTGCTGTTCATGATTTTTAAATTAAATGGACTAAACTGTTTTTACATTTTCGTCAGCCATTTAGAAGGCTGTGAAAAAGACAAACTATCAAAACCAATATTGGAAAAATATAATTTTCTGACTAAGAATATACGTCTGGGTTATCTAGAATGAAAAGTAGTCCTTTGCAAAATCTTAAAACTTCCTCTTTCCATACTAGATGACTCAACGTTTACTTCCTGCAAAAAGAACGAATTTCCTGTTTCATGTCTCTTTGCGCGCCGCAGCTTGCTGCCTGCTTGTTTTATTTCTGACCAGCGTTTCGTCTGGTGCGCTGGCTTCCATATTTTATGTAAAGGTAAATGGAATAGGTTCAGGGGCCAGTTACTGGGCTAATGCCAGCGGCGATTTGCAGGCAGTGATCAATGCTGCTCATTCCGGGGATGAAATATGGGTGGCCGCGGGTACGTACAAACCTGGTGGAGATGCGAACACGGATCGTGCTGTCAGCTTTACCATGAAAACTGGGGTGAACATGTATGGGGGCTTTGTTGGTAATGAAACTTCTCTGAATGAGCGCCCGGCCATTAACCAGACCACCCCTTCGATCACCATTCTTTCCGGTGAAATTGGCGATACAAGTGATCCGGAGGATAATAGCTTCCACGTCATCCTGAATCGCCTCGGAGCAACCAGCATTACAGTACTGGACGGCTTTGTTATTACAGGTGGCAATGCCAGCGAACCAGGAACAGCCCAGGAGCCACAGAATATTGGCGGGGGAATTTGTAATCTTGGGCAGCCATCTATCGCAATCAACAACTGCTTGTTTCTGGATAATTCAGCTGCCTCCGGCGGGGCCATCTACAACGGCGTCAGCTCGGACGTAAGCGGCCCTGTACTAACCAACTGTGTTTTCAGGAATAATACCGCTTCCGGAAATGGCGGAGCTATCTGTAATGTTGGAGGATCTGGCTCCAACATCCAGCCCAAACTGACTAACTGCCTTTTTCAGGCCAATTCGGCTGACGCTGGTGGGGCCATATATAATGATGGGTACGGGTTTAGAGGAAGAACGAGTAGCCCGGAAATATCGAACTGCGCTTTCGAGGACAACCGTGCCACATCCGGCGGGGCTGTTTATAACAATGGTCAGAGCGATGATGGTGTTAGCAGCCCTGTGCTGACGAACTGTTCGTTTAAGAATAATCATGCAACGAATCAGGGCGGAGCCATTTTCAATAACGGGGATTTTAATGGCAACAGCAGTCCACTTATTCGTAACTGCGTGTTTCAGACTAATTCAGCAGACAGCGGTGGAGGGGCCATTTTCAACCTAATCGGTTATGTTCGTGGGGATAATATGGGTAGGCCTAAGCTTACCAACTGTTTGTTTCAAGCCAATACCGCTGCCTATGGCGGGGCTATTTATACGAGTAGTGTCTGGGAAGGTGAAATCGAATTATTATTGACCAACTGTACATTTCAAGCCAATACTGCAGGCTTCAACGGGGGCGCGATCGTTGGCAATGGTTATGGCAATGGTTATGTGTCGAATACCACGCTGATCAACTGTGTACTGTTTGGCAATGGAGGGGCCAAAACATTCTGGAACCGGGCGACAACTGTCTCAGCTACTTATACCGTATTAGATAACTCGGTACAGGGTTATTCGGGCAGCACGGGTAATATTAAAGTAACCGACTCACCCTTTGCCAGCGCCACCGATCCGACGCTCTTCGGTTGCAGCCCGGCTGTTAACGCGGGGTTAAACTCGGCTGCTGGTATCGCGGGCGTTGATAGTGATCTGGCGGGCAATCCCCGCATCTTCGACGGACGGGTTGATATGGGAGCCTATGAGTATCAGTCTACAAAGGGCCTTGCCATCACCGTTCCAAGCGTGAATACGGCGACGGTAGGGATAGCTTTCAGTCAGTCTTTCACTGCTTCGGGGGGAACAGCCGGGCCGGGCAGCCTCTATAATTACACCCTGGCCAGCGGCAGCTTGCCCGCGGGACTGGCTCTGGCTTACAATGGCACGCTGACTGGTGCGCCTACGGAGGTAGGTAGTTTTTCGGTTACCGTTAGTGCCACCGATGGCAGTTGCTCCGGGGTGAGTGCGGCCTACGTTCTGAACGTAGCATCGTCTACACCTATACGCTACGTCATGGCGGGTGCATCGGGCAGCGGTAACAGCTGGACCGATGCCAGCGGGGATCTGCAAAGTCAGATCGACTATATCGGTGCGGAGCAGGTCTGGGTAGCGGCTGGTACATATAAACCCACCACCACCAACCGCAGCATTAGCTTCTCGATGAAGAATGGGGTGCATATTTACGGAGGCTTTAAGGGTACTGAAACCGCCCTGAACCAACGGGTACTTAAATATCCGCTATCGACTATTTTAAGTGGTGACATTGGCACCGATGGTGACGATACCGATAACAGTTACCACGTTTTCAACAACCCCGCCGGCCTGAACAACTCGGCCGTACTCGATGGTTTCCTCATCACCGGCAGCAATGCCAATGGCAATTTACCCGATGATTCGGGCGGAGGGATGCTCAACAACGGTAATGGTGCCAGCAACAGCTGCAGCCCCCTGGTTCGGAACTGTATGTTCCTCAGCAACAAGGCCGACAATTCGGGAGGAGCCGTATATAACGGGGGTTATACTGACGGCAATAGTAATCCCACCTTTATCAACTGTGTCTTCCAGAGCAATGCTGCCAATCGCGGTGGAGCCATTTACAACGATGGAAGTGTAAGGGGAAAGAGTAGTCCCAGCTTGATCAACTGCTCATTTCAGGCTAACTCGGCTACCTTCGGCGGGGCAATGGGAAACGTTGGTTATCAGGGCAGTAGCCGTCCAGTAATGACCAACTGCGTCGTATGGGGTAATGGCGGGGCCAACACCTTCTATTACGGCCCCAACGCTTCAATCACGACCAGTTACTGTCTGTTTGAGGTTTCGGTGACAGGCTACAGCCTTGGCACAGGCAACCTCACTACCACCATTTTACCGTTTGTAAGCGCTACTGACACCAGGCTACGGGCTGGTTCCGAGGCTATTAACGCAGGTGACCCCAACAGCACCAGCACTACTAATGGAAATTCCGACCTCGCGGGTCATACCCGTTTCGATGAAGGGCGCATCGATATGGGTGCCTATGAGTTCGACGCCGCTGCTTTGCCCGTATCTCTGGTAAGCTTCACAGCGCAGGTTCAGCCAGACCACACCGTGCTGCTTAAATGGCAAACAGCCTCGGAGTGGAACAATAAAGCGTACCTGATCGAGCGCAGCAAAGACCTCAAAAACTTCGAGTCAGTGGGGCAGGTAAGCGATGTGGGAGGTACCAGCAATGTTTCTCAGGCTTACCGGTTTGTTGATACAAATCCCTATCAAGGCACCAGCTATTACCGCTTGAAACAGGTGGATCTAGACGGCAGCAGCCACACTTATTCGGCCAAATCGGTGATCATCGAGGGTAATTATGGGGTTTACCCAAACCCGGTTGTTGGCCGGCAATTTACCCTGAATCTGGACGAACCGTCCAGCGCGGTGTTACGGCTGTATTCAGTCACTGGTCTCGAGATAAGCTTAACCCGGTCCGCCAGCAGCTCGGCGAGCACGGTCATCAGGACCGGCAGCCTGTTTACCAGTGGAATTTATTTGCTCAGCGTGGAAGAACGGGGCACGCTGCGCGTACACCGGCTGGTGGTTCAATAGGCTTTGGGATAAGTCGGCATTTTTTGGGTTAGTAATGCTATTTAAATAAAAGCGGGGCCATCTGATAGAGGCTGCGGCGCCAGGTCAGAAACTCGTGCGCTGTACCCTCGGAAATGTAGGAAACTGAATTATATCCAGCCGTTTTAAGCGCGGCAGCCGCATTCCGCACGCCGTCGGGTTTCTCTTTACTGCCTGCGCTGAGGAAAACAAGCTTGGGTTTGGTTTTGTCTTTCAGATCTTCCGGCGAGTACACGCCCCCGCTGAGCAATGCATAGTAGCCGAAAACATCTGGCTTGTTGACCGTAATGTTCCGGGTTTCCATTCCTCCCATCGACAAACCCGCCATCGCGCGTTTGTCGCGGCTGGCTAATGTCCTGAAAGTAGCGTCCACATAGGGGATCAGCTCGTCAACCAGCACGGTCTGGAAAGGTTCGATCTTAAATTCTTTGATCTTTCCGAATTTCACTTCGTTGGTCATTCCGTAGGTCATCACTATGATAAATGGTTCGATTTTGCCGTCGGCAATCAGGTTGTCCATAATCAGGTTCGCGTGTCCCTGGTTGCTCCACGCCGTTTCGTCTTCTCCCCAACCGTGTTGTAGATACAGTACCGGATAGCGTTTGTTACCCTTTTCATAGCCGGGCGGGGTATAAACAAATGCACGACGGGAAGTATTTGTGCTTTTAGATGGGAACAATACCTGTTGCACATGGCCGTGAGGCACATTTTTCAACTGATAAAAATCCTGGTCATGCGCCGGTATTTCAATCCCGCTTTCCCAGCGAACCGAGCCGTAATAGTTGAGTGTACCCGGATCATTAAAGGTCCCTCCATCAACATTCAGGTGGTAATAATGAAAGCCCTCGTCCATAGGACCCTCCGTGGTTCCGGTGAAAAAACCCTCCGCATCCTTGGTGAGTCTGGTACCTCCTCTCCCACCCAAACCCAGGCTTACCCTTACACTATCTGCCTGCGGTGCTTTGATGCGAAAACGGACATATCCCTGAGAATTCACCTGCGGATATTCCTGGCCGGGCTGATTCAGTTCGCAAGGCTTGAAGTCGTCCTTAATAGCCGGCTTTTCCACCTGCGCCCAGGCGGCTCCCAGCGTGAGGGAGGCTGCCAGAAGGAGTGTAAAACAGTGTTTGTTCATGAGAGTTTCTGGTAAAAGTGGTCAGATGAAAAACCTACTTTATTTTGCTGATTTTCTCAATAGTGGTTTGAGTAAAGGATGTCAGGGGCGGCGAACATTTGTTAGACAGTTCTAAAAGACTAATTTTAAGTGCACGTCCACTCCCATTCGATTCTATGAAATTCCACTTTCTCATTTTCTGGTTATTCAGTATCCTTGGTCAAAAAGCGCTTGCCCAGGCGAATATTCCCACAGCTGGTAATAAGCAGCAAGAGACAGGGAATGATTTTCCTGACTTTGATCAGACTTTACTGTTGGAAACCAAATCAGACACAACGGCGAATGTAAGTTTTGGTGATCTGGATAGTGATGGTCATCTCGACATTCTGTTGGTAAAGGGTAGACACTGGCCTATTATTGACAGGGTTCTTTTGGGTGATGGAGCGGGTGGGATTCGTAAATCTTACAGCCTGGGTGAAATAGCAGACCGCTCCTACACGGGCGGCCTGGCTGATTTTAATGGAGACGGCTTCTTGGATATCGCAATCAGCAATGACACCCCGGACAGAAAACTGATTTACCTGAATGATGGTAAAGGCAATTTTACCATTGGCTCCGAATTCGGGCGCCCGGAGTGGCCGACACGGAATTTATCTATTGCTGATATCAACAAGGATGGCTTGCCGGATCTCATTTTGGCGAACAGGGGCAAATCTCCAACGTCAAATTATATTTGTCTCAACCAGGGCAAAGGAAAATTTAACAGCAGCCCTATCGCATTTGCGTCGTATCCGGCTACAACCATCACGCCTGCCGACTTTAATAAAGATGGATTTGTTGATCTGGTCGTGCCGCATCGTGACGGCGGCCAGAGTTACTTATATCCCGGCAGTCCGGATATGGATTTTTCAGATGCGCATCGAATACCATTCGGTCCTGCTGACGCCAGCATTCGCGCCGCGGCAGTTGCAGATTTTAATGGAGATAGTCTGCCGGACATTGTAACGATTGACGAATTCAAGAGAGTAAATCTTTATTTTGGACAAAATAATACCCAGTTTTCTGCTGGTATTTCCTTGGCGGATTCACATTCTGCTCCTTATGCATTGGCGATAGCCGATTTGAACCGCGATGGGAAAATGGATGTCTTTGTGGGCCACAAACAAGCGCAGTCAAAAGTGTTTTATAATGATGGAACAGGCCTCCATTTCAAAACAATTTCCTTCGGTGATTCAAAAGGTGACGTATATGGTTTTGCGATTGCTGATTTCAATGAAGATGGCATCCCAGACATCGCCGCTGCCCGCTCAGAAGCTACCAATGTCTTATACTTTGGCCATGTCAAGTCAAAGACGAAATGAAGTATATGAGTAGGAGAGCCGCAGGTGACGGCCTCCTACACGAACTCAGACTGCCCTCAAAAGCTTATCCAGCGTAACAGGATAATCCCTGACCCGGATGCCGGTCGCATTATAAACCGCATTCGCCACGGCTGCCGCCACGCCCACAATGCCCAGCTCACCAATGCCTTTGGCTTTCATCGGTGACATCGTCGGGTCTATATCTTCCAAAAGGATTACTTCCTGGTGCGGGATGTCTGCATGAACAGGAACTTCGTATCCCGCCAGGTCATGATTTACAAAAAAGCCAACCTTTTTGTCAACGACCATTTCCTCCATCAATGCTGCGCCTACGCCCATGGTCATCGCGCCGATTACCTGGCTACGCGCCGCCTTTGGATTCAAAATCCTGCCTGCGTGGCACACTGCCAGCATTCTTCTTACACGGATCTCATATGTAAATGCATTCACGCCCACTTCCACAAAATGCGCCCCGAAGGTATCCTGCGCATATTCTTTTGAGAGTTCGCCGTAAGTCATCGTATCCTCTGCAACAAGCTCCCCATTTTTTGCCGCATCTGCCAAAGCAGCGCTGCGGTCACCAACCGTAATACGACCATCCGAAAACTGTGCTTTTTCCACATCGAAACCAAGCTTACCAGCTACTGCCTCCCTCAGTTTCATGCAGGCCGCATATACGCCGGAAGTGGAAGAAGCCGCGCCCCACTGCCCGCCTGAACCTGATGACTCGGGGAAGGACGAATCCCCAAGCTTCACCTGAACCTGATCGATCCCGACGCCCATCATTTCTGCGGCTGTCTGCGCGATAATCGTGTAGCTTCCCGTACCGATGTCGGTCATGTCGGTTTCCACAGTGATCTTTCCGCTGCTGTCCAGTCTTACACGTGCAGCGGATTTAGTAATGGGTGCACCCCGCATAGCCGCTGCCACGCCCATCCCAATGAGCCAATCGCCTTCCCTGATTATACCCGGTTTAGCATTTCGGCGCTCCCAGCCAAATTTATCAGCTCCCTCTCGCAGGCACTCGACCAGTTTACGGGTCGAAAACTTACGTCCCGGCTTCTCGGGGTCTTCCTGTGTATCATTTTTGATCCGGAAGTCGACCGGGTCCATTTGCAGTTTTTCGGCCATTTCATCCATCGCGATTTCCAGCGCCATCATACCCGATGCCTCTCCCGGTGCCCGCATGGCGCTGCCCTCAACAAGATGCAAAACAGCCAACCGGAGCCTGGTGAGCCTGTTAGCGCCCGCATACAAGAGACGCGTGGATGCAATAGTTGATTCGGTCATGCCTCCCGGCAGGTTCCCCGACCAGCTTTCATGACCGATTGCCGTAATGGTACCGTCCTGCTTTGCCCCTATTCTTATTCGCTGAATGGTTTTCGGACGGTGGATGGTGTTGTTGAACATCAAAGGACGCTGCAATGTCAGCTTTACCGGCCGGCCAGCAGCGCGCGCGGCCAGACTTGCCGCTACCAGATCCGAAAGTACTGTCCCTTTCCCCCCAAAGCCACCACCAATGTAAGCTGAGATAAGCCGCACATTTTCTTTGGGTATACCCAAAATGACCCCAAGGTCGCGGATGCCCCAATTGAGCTGCTGGATGGTGCACCAGCAGGTAAGTTTATCACCATCCCATTTGGCGATAGTGGCGTGAGGCTCCATCATCGCATGCGCCTGGTCGGGCGTCGAGTAGGTTTGATCTATTTTTACCTCAGCCGCCTTAAACGCACCCTCAAAATCGCCTATAAGCGTTTCACCCGGAGGCGTGTATGGACCTGGGTTAGGAGGCTGGGCGCTACCTTTTGAAGCTTCCAGATCATAATCGCCTGCTTGTTTTTTGTATTCAACCTTCAAAAGCGCGGCTGCTGACCTTGCCTGTTCAAAAGTTTCAGCCACGACAATTGCTACCGCCTGATGGTAATGGTCAACCTGCGGTCCGGCCAGAAAACGGCTGACGTAAAACTTACCTGTTTGCAGCGGACCGGCGTTCGCAGCCGTGACGATCGCCAGCACGCCGGGCGCAGCTTTGGCGGCAGTTTGGTCAATGCGGGTAATGGTTCCGCGCGCAATGGCCGCACCCAGAATATACCCATAGGCAGGATTGGTAACCTGCTCATTGTATTCATAAGCATATTTGGCCGTGCCGGTTGTTTTCAAAGGGCCTTCAATGCGGTCGGTGGGCTTGCCAACGACTTTCAATTGATCGATGGGGTTTTGCCCCGCTGGTTTGTCGAATTTCATATCAGCTTTTCCCTTCTTTTAAGACTAGTTCAATTGTACGCTCTACCAGAGCGAGTTTATATTTATTGTCCTGGGTAGGCCTGGCGCCTTCCATCAGTTTGGCAGCAAACGCCTTTGCCCCCGATGGAATCAGCTTTTCTGCACCCGGAACGCGCCACGGCCTTGGAGCAACGCCTCCAATGGCTATTTTCCCGCTTCCATCTTTAAATAAAATGGCGGCAACCGACACCAGCGCGAATGCGTAAGAAGCGCGGTCACGAACTTTATGATAGATATGCGTTCCACCGACCGGCGCAGGCAACACCACGGATGTGATCAGCTCATTCTTTTCCAGATTGGTTTCCAGATGTGGCGTTTTCCCCGGCAAACGATATAATTGCGAAATGGGGATCTGACGGGTTTTGCCGGCAGGATTGATTGTCTCAACCACTGCATCCAGGGCCATCATGCCCACAGCCATATCGCTGGGATGGGTCGCAATGCAGGCATCGCTGCTGCCAATGACGGCCAGTTGCTTGCTAAATCCGGCGATAGCTGCACACCCGCTGCCAGGCACGCGTTTGTTGCATGGCTGGTTGGTATCATAAAAATAAGGGCACCGCGTGCGCTGCAAAAGATTGCCTGCCGTTGTTGCCTTATTACGGAGCTGCCCGGAAGCGCCTGCAAGCAAAGCCCTGGATAAAACGCCATAGTCTTTTCGGATTTTTGGGTCTGCTGCAAGGTCCGTATTGCTGACCAGCGCGCCAATTCTCAGGCCGCCATTCGCTGTTGGCTCAATTTTGTCCAAACCGATCCGGCCAATGTCGATCAGGTGGGCTGGTGTCTCAATCTGCAATTTCATTAGGTCGAGCAGGTTCGTGCCCCCTGCCAGAAATTTAGCACCGGGCTTATCGGCAATTGCTGCTGCCGCCTCGGCTGGCGTAGTCACGCGCTGGTATGTGAATGATTTCATGGGATGAAATGTCTTTTCGTGAAAATGCGGCAGTCTTTATCTGCCTTATGCTCCTGCAACTTCCGCTGCTGCCTCGGCAATGTTGGAGTATGCGCCACACCGGCAGATATTCCCGCTCATCCGTTCCCTGAATTCTGCATTGGTAAACAACATCTCAGCATTCAGATCGCCACTGGCATGGCTGGGGATGCCTGCCTTTATCTCTTCCAGAACAGCCACGGCCGAGCAGATTTGCCCTGGCGTGCAATAGCCACATTGGTATCCGTCGTGTTTGATAAATGCCGACTGCATCGGGTGGAGCTTTTCCGGTGTTCCCAGCCCCTCGATGGTTGTGATCGAATCATTCTCGTGCTGCAATGCGAGCGAAAGGCATGAATTGATACGCTTTCCATTGACAAGCACCGTGCAGGCACCACACTGTCCATGATCACAACCCTTTTTGGTGCCTGTAAGATGCAAATGTTCCCGGAGCGAATCCAGCAATGTTGTCCGGGTATCGATTTCAAGTTTCTGAATTTTTCCGTTCACAGTAAACGATACCTCAGCCGAAACAACCGGCACAACAGCCTGCGGCGGTGACGCAGCCTCTACTCCGGTAACCTTGGTAAGAGCCAGCGTAGTGACTGCAATGGCAGTCCCCGCCAGCATTTCGCGCCGGCTGATGTTGCCTGCTGAATTTTCTTCTTTCATAGTTTCGCCCATTTGCGTATAACTTGTTGACTTACAATAGCTATACCGTGTAAAAGTAAACTAAGTCGTAGTCACAAAATCGTGATTATTCTGCACTATTTTAATCCTGCCAATATAAACTATCCCTCCTGCGGAGAATGTAGGATATCAACCAATTGCTTATGAATATCAAACTATTCGAAGGAGTTGTTATAGTTCCTGCGCGGTCGGCCGGAAGATCACTTCATTGATATCTACATCGTCCGGCTGACTGATCGCGAAGGCCACCACGCGCGCAAAACTATCGGGACTGATTCCTACGGTTCCCACGTAATCCTGGTTGGCTTTCTGGATATCAACCTCGGTAATATGATCGAGCAATTCGGTCTTCACCGCGCCGGGACAAACGATTGTGGTGCGGATATTGTAAGGCTTCACTTCCATCCGTAACCCCTCGCTCAATGCGCGCACGGCAAACTTGGTAGCGGAATAAACCGCAGAACCGCCGAATATTTTATGTCCCGCCACAGAAGAAGTATTAATGATCTGGCCCGATTTCTGCTGTTTCATATAAGGCAGGACAGCGGCAATGCCATTCAGCACACCCTTGATGTTCACATCGATCATCGTGTCCCACTCATCGACATTCAGGCGGTCGATCGGCGATAGCGGCATGATGCCTGCGTTGTTCACGATGACGTCCACCCGTCCGAAATGCTCCACTGCCGAATCGACGAACTGCTTCACCTGCTCCCTTTTGGTCACATCCACGGCAATGGCGAGGGATTTTCCGCCAATGTCATTGATTTGTTTTGAAAGCTTTTCAATTTTATCCGCTCTTCTAGCGCCCAGCACAACAGTTGCCCCCAGCGCCGCCAGATACTTTGCGGCTGCTTCACCCATTCCACTGCTCGCGCCGGTAATTAAGACTACTTTTCCTCTGATATTTTCTATACTAATTGATAATCTGATTTTACTTTTTACTGAATTAAAATGCTATTCTGCGTCTGTTTCCAACAAAAATGGCGGTGCGTTACCGCTCAACTTGTTTTTGCATTTCTGCCGGGTAGCGCGCACCCATGATTTTAATTTGAGACACTGCTGCATTGATTTCGCTCAAATCGCTTTCGCTCAACTGAATATTGACTGCACCCAGATTTTCTTCGAGCCGGTGGATTTTGGTGGTTCCCGGAATGGGGACGATCCATGGTTTCTGAGCCAGCAGCCAGGCCAGTGCAACTTGTGCAGCAGTGGCTTGTTTTTGCATTGCAATCTGCCCCAGCAAATCCACCAGGTTTTGGTTTACCTTCCTGTTTTCCTCTGCAAAACGAGGGACCTTGTTACGAAAATCGCTTTGATCGAACTTGGTGTCGACGTTTATTTTGCCTGTAAGAAACCCTTTTCCCAGCGGGCTGAATGGCACAAAGCCAATTCCAAGTTCTTCCAATGCGGGCAGTATTTCGGCCTCGGGCTCTTTCCACCAAAGCGAATATTCACTTTGTAATGCAGCAACCGGCTGGACGGCATGTGCGCGGCGAATGGTCGCTACGCCTGCTTCCGAAAGGCCGAAATGCTTCACTTTTCCTTCGCTGATCAAATCCTTCACGGTTCCGGCAACATCTTCAATCGGAACATTGGGATCCACCCGATGCTGGTAAAACAGGTCTATGACATCCGTCCGTAAACGTTTTAAAGACGCTTCCGCCACTGCACGGATGTTTTCGGGCCGGCTGTCGAGTCCCTTGGCTGGCACCCCTCCGACAAAGCCGAATTTGGTCGCAATCACTACCGCTTTGCGAAAGGGCTGCAAAGCCTCGCCCAGCAATTCTTCATTCACATATGGTCCATATGCCTCGGCCGTATCAAAGAAAGTGACGCCCCGCTCCGCAGCTGCGCGGATCAGCTTAATGGCTTCCTGCTTCTCAGTTGCAGGCCCATAACCAAAGCTCAGCCCCATGCAACCCAGGCCAACCGCAGAAACTTCCAGTCCAGTATTTCCTAATTTTCGCTTTTCCATATTTTTATTCTACCAAAATCATCAATTAATTACCAGCCGCTTCGAAGACCGTCACATCATTTTAGCCTTTGAACTTCAATGATTGTACCACAAAGTTCAAGCCATTTTTGCGATCGCTTTGTATACATATTCCTGATATTTATACCAATGTTCCAGATTCATCATGAGTATGTAGTCGAGCGCGTTTGAATTCAGTAATTTGGTATCTGTTAACAAAAAAGACGATGGAAAATCAGATCCGATTTGACTCTGTAAGTGAATACAATGCATTCAACCAGCACGAAACGCTGCATCCTTTGGCGACGGTGGTAGACCTGTCCAAAGCTGAGGCGCGCCAGCTCAAAACCATGTATTTGGGGCTGTACTTTGTGATGCTGAAAGGAGTAGCATGTGGCGACCTTCGTTATGGCAAGCAGCATTACGATTATCAGGAAGGTACACTCGTATTCTTTGCGCCGGGTCAGGTGGTGGGTCTTGAAAACGAACTATACAGGCCGAACGGCCACGCGCTCGTTTTTCATCCCGATCTGCTGCACGGCACCTCCTTGAACCAGCACATCCACGAATACAACTTTTTTCGCTACCAGACCCACGAATCTTTGCATATCTCCGAGCGGGAAAGGCAAATTGTGATGGACTGTTTTGCAAAAATCAGGTATGAGCTCGAACATGCCCTCGACCACCACAGCAGGAAGCTGATCGTTTCCAATATCGAACTGTTTCTGGACTACTGCAAACGCTTTTACGACCGGCAATTTCTCACCCGCGAAACGGTGCATAAAGGGATTATTGAGCGATTTGAGGCACTTTTGACTAACTACTTTTTGTCAGACAAGCCCGGTGCAATCGGGTTACCTTCGGTAGCTTATTTCGCTAACGAACTTAACCTTTCAACAAAGTATTTCGGCGACCTGGTCCGAAAAGAAACCGGGCAAACGGCGCAGGACTATATTCAGGCCAAACTGATCGATGTGGCCAAAGAAAAGATTTTTGACCATACCAAAACCGTAAGCGAGATCGCATTTGAAATGGGATTTAAATATCCCCAGCATTTTTCAAGGCTTTTCAAACAGCACGTAGGTCAGACGCCAAATGCATTCCGGGGACTTCAAAATTTGAACTAAGGTGCATCGATCGAAAACGATGACCACCTTGAATTAATCTTATCGGAAGTGGAAGATGATTACGATAAGCCGACATTAGCAAGCAGATTATCAGGCGCTTGATGAACTCTTTGCAACTGACGAGTCGATTGTGCACACGCGGATCACAGCACGCGCCTTGCAAGAATAGACCTGCGCCGACCGTTGAACCCGGTAATTTACACAGGCAAGGGCTGTAAAATATCCCTGCGCTTCCCGCCGGATTTACATAAATTGCCTTTTTTACAAAAACCGTCCACTGTATGACACATACTAACTCCAATCCAAAGATCCATGAAGGCCGTAATTTGAAGAGATTCAGAGAGATGATGTCGGTAAAACAAGAGGCCCTCGCCTTTGAGCTTGGCGAAGACTGGAACCAACAGAAAGTCTCACTTCTTGAACAAAGAGAAAAGATTGATAATGATATTTTGGAGCAAGTTGCAGCGATTCTGAAAATCCCGGCTGAGGCGATTCGGAACTTTGATGAGCAGCAGGCAATCAACATTATTTCAAATAATACTTTTGATAATTGTGCTCAGCCAGCCTCGGTTTTCAACAACTCAACAATCCATCCAATCGACAAAATGATTCAGCTTCATGATGAGAAGATTGCTTTGTATGAGCGGATGTTGAAGGAGAAGGATGAGATGATGGGGCGGTTGGAGAAATTATTGCAGCGATGAGTGCAACCAACGTCCCGACAGCATCATTGATTCAGGATGTTGTTGAAATTTTACTGCTGGCTCGTCAAAAAGCTTATAGTGCGGTAAATAGTGAAATGGTGATAGCCTACTGGAAAATGGGCAGGCGCATCGTCGAGGAAGAGCAGCATGGAGAACAAAAAGCTGCGTATGGCGAGGCGATCTTGAAAACGCTTTCCGTGGCGCTGACAGCCGAATTGGGAAAGGGATTTTCCTACGCCAATATTCGAAATTTCCGACAGTTTTACCTTACCTATCCTGATGAATCAATTTGCTACGCAGTGTGTAGCAAATTATCATGGAGCCACAACCGGCTGATAATGCGGATAGAAAATCCAGAAGCAAGAAAATATTATCTAAAAGAGTGCGCCGATCAAATGTGGAGTACACGGACGTTGGAGCGCAACATCAATTCCCATTATTATCAGCGCTTGATTTCTTCTCAAACGAAGTCAGAGATCTTAATTCACAAGCAAGATTCCGATAAAATTTTCGCGAAGGATTTTATAAAAGACCCTTACGTTTTCGAATTTCTAAATATTCCCGAGCCAGTAAATGTATTGGAGCAGGACATTGAAAAAGCATTAATCGGAAACTTGCAGCAATTTTTACTCGAATTAGGAAAAGGATTTTCATTTGTAGGAAGACAATTCAGGATCAGTACAGAAACTAGTCATTTTTATATTGATCTGGTTTTCTATAATTACCTTCTTAAATGTTTTATTCTTTTTGATTTGAAAACGGGAAAGTTGACGCATCAGGATACTGGGCAAATGGATATGTACATCCGCATGTTTGATGATCTGAAAAAACAGGCTGATGACAATCCTACAATCGGAATTATTCTTTGTACTGAAAAAGATGAAACGGTTGTAAAGTATAGTATTTTGAATGATAGCAAGCAATTGTTCGCTACCAAGTATATGCTTTATCTGCCGACTGAGGAAGAGTTAATTGCGGAGGTTGAGCGGGAGAGGCGGGCTCTTGAAATACAGATGAAAGGAGACAAGCAGTTAAAATAAATGGAAGAAGATTCATTGCTAACGTTTGAGGAAATCGGCTTCATATTATATGATGCTACTGATCCTCAATATCAAATACCGAATCTACACCATCCGGGCATCAAAAAAACAGACATAATGCGGATTTCCCTGGATAAGCAGTTAATTCTATTTAATGGAGATGAGCATACTGGGTATCAACACATCTACAAGCGTCATAATCCAATTAGGAAAGGCGCTACGTGGTCTGAAAGTGGCAGCATGACTGAAAGTACGAAGTTTAGCTTTTACCATCCACCGATATTTTACTATTTGATAATTGCAGAGGCGATCTATTGTCCAGAAAACCTAAACAAAGACAAAAACATTCGTCCCGACTATTTTGATCTCTATATAGGTATCTATATTGATGCGCAAAGTATTACAAATACTTACAGGCTGTTACTTTATAAGAACACAAGAATTATTCATAATCTCTTCCCGGAGCAAAAGGTATATCATAAATTTAAACTTGTTAAAGGGTTTAATTTAGCACAAGGTTTTACTGGATACACTCATGATGTGGTAAATATGAAGGTAACCTATGAATTTAAATTTTTTGACTCGAAGTCAACTCCAAAAATAGATGTGTCAATCGAAACAGACATGTATCTAAAAACTGAGAAATGGATTTATGATATTTTAGACCATAAAGGAAGTGTTATAAAAACTATTCAGTTTGCAAATTTCAGGAAAGACGAGTTTATTGACATGCACGATAGAGCCACAAATCTCACACACTTTGAAGATCTCACTGAGCTTAAGAAATCGATTAAAAAAGAAATTGATGCATTAAACAAAATCCGATAAAGGGTGTATATATAAGGCAAGTAATCGGAATCACCCCACCCTAACCCCAATCAACTCAACCCCCAAAACCTCCTCAATCCGAACAATCGTCTCAATCGTAAAATTACTAGTCTCCTTAACCCAGGAACTCACTGTCTGGGGCGTTACCTTCAATTTCTCTGCTAAATCCTTTTTCAGTCATACCGAGCTTTCGCAATTGGTCAAGGCAAGTTTCGCCTCTTTCACATCAATTTTTGCCAAAAAATTCCAAAAACTACCTATCTTCGTGTACACAAATTCGTACACCCATGAGAATTATAACTGCCAGGGAATTTCGGGGGAAGCAGAAGGATTATCTGGATCTGGCCGAGAAGGAACGGGTGATCATTCACCGGGGAAAGAATAAAAAGTCAGTTTTACTCACGCCCATTGATGAAAGTACTGAAACTGATGTCTTTTTTTCTGACCCGCAAATGTTAAATGCCATTAAAGAAGGCATCCAGGACGTGAAGGCTGGAAGAGTGACTTCCATTCGCGACCTTAAAAATATATGGGCAGATATTCTGTAACCGTCACTGACAAAGCAAAAAAAGACCTTTCCTACCTACATAAATCTGGCGGCAAGTCACTGTTAAAACGTATTGAACGCATTTTCGAAGAACTTGGTGAAAATCCGTATAGCGGAATCGGCAAGCCCGAGCAGCTCAAAAACAATCTTGCCGGATTATGGTCGAGGCGCATTGATAAGAAGCATCGCCTGGTTTATCAGATCATTGAACAAACTGTTACCGTCGTTGTAATTGCCGCAAGAGGACATTATGACGATAAGTAGTCTGCATATGAATCGAATCACGCAACCCTAACTGGATTCCAGCTTTGCATTAGCACCTAGTATGCCTCAATAAGCGCCTGGACGAGTAGCCCCAAGGCAGACGACTCGTCCAAGACCTCTGATTAAGCCTCCTGCATCACCTTATCCGGCGTGATCGGCAGCTGCCTGATCCGTTTCCCCGTCGCATTAAAAACCGCATTCGCAACCGCGGCCGAAAAGCCGATCAATGCGATTTCACCCATGCCTTTTGCGCCCATCGGGTTGATGATCGGGTCGGGTTTGTCGATGAAGATGGTTTCGATTGCGGGGACGTCGGCGTGGACTGCTACGTGGTAATCGGCAAAATTGTTGTTGACAAACCTGCCGTAGCGATGATCAATGATGGCTTCTTCCGTCAGCGCCATTCCGATGCCGCCGGTCACGCCGCCGATCATTTGGCTGGCTGCTGTTTTTGGGCTGACAATGCGACCTGAGTCGGCTACGCTGACGGCTTTTGTCACCCGGACAGCACCTGTGAGCGCATTCACTTTCACCTTCACAAAATGCACGGAGAAAGAGTACATCGAGTATTTTTCAAGCTCCGCACTCCCTTTCGAGTCGGCAGTTTGGGCGATGGAAGGCAGGTTATTGGCTTTTAATAATTCCGTTATCGCTACCTTTTTTGAAGAGTCATTTGAAATAAAAACATTGCCATTTTCTATTGAAAGATCAGCGGCTTTACTGCCTGCCAGTGGCGCGCCTGCTTTTGTCGCCAGTTCAAAAAGGTCATTTTTGATTTTTGTACAAGTATCGAAAACGGCAGAGCCTACCGCGGATACAATCGCAGACCCACCCTGACTTGGCGCTTTGGGTAGCGACGTGTCGCCGTACTCGACCTTGATGCGCTCGAAAGGAATGTCCAGCACATTGTGCGCAATCATGGTCAGGGCCGTGCCTGTGCCCGGACCGATGTCGGTCACCGCGCTTTGCACCACCAGCGATCCGTCTGCATTGAGCACCACTCTGGCCGACGCTTCCCATCTGAATGCATTGAAAACGCCTGTGCTCATGCCATAGCCTGCGAGCCAGTTGTCTTCCTTGCTTTTGCCGGGCTCGTTTTTCCGGTCCTTCCAGCCGATCGCCTCTGCGCCGCGCTCGTAGGCTTCTTTTAAATGTTTGCTTGAATACGGCCGGTTATGTTCGGGATCGGTTTCCGAATAGTTTTTAAGCCTGAATTCAATCGGGTCCATGTTCAGCTTGTGCGCCATTTCGTCCATGGCCGATTCCAATGCAAATGCACCGGTCGCTTCTCCCGGGCCGCGCATCCAGATGGGCACACTGCGGTCGAGGCGCACGAGGCGGTAGCGTGTACTTACATTCGGACAGTCGTACATAAACTTCGTCATATTGACGGTCGCCTCCGTAAAGTCTTCGTATTTAGCTGTTTCTGCCGTGGCTGCGTGATGAATGGAGACGAGCTTACCGTTTTTGTCAGCGCCCATTTGAATGGACTGCGCCGTATAAGGCCGGTGGCCGACCATGGTGAACATCTGGCTGCGGTGCATCACCAGCTTCACCGGACGACCTACTTTTTTGGCGATGGCCACGGTTGCGGTTTCCTGCGGCCAGGTGCGTAATCCCATTCCGAAACCGCCTCCCATAAATTCGGTATGTACATGGATGTTTTTGGGGTCCAGTTTAAATGCCTGTGCCATAGCCTGCTGGGTTGAATTGACGCCCTGCGTTTTAGCGTAGACCATCAGCTGGTCCGCGCCCGTCCAATGCGCAATAATCCCGTGCAGTTCCATAGGATTATGCACTTCAATGGGGATTGTATATTCAGATTCGAGCTGTACCGGAGCTGATTCGAAGGCTTTTGCATCGCCCCGCGCGTAATCGCCTCCCCGGGGCGTGATCTCGTCTTTTTTATGTTTTTCAAGATCCGTCCGGGTCGTTTGCTTGCTGTAAGTGGCTTTTACCAATGACGCAGCGTAAGTCGCACGTTCGAAGGTATCCGCAACAACCATGGCGATAGGCTGGCCGTCGAACAGAATTTTGGGACTGCTGAGAATGCGGTATTTTTCTTCGGTATCAGGCTTGGGCGGTGGGCCGTCGGCCTGCTTGCTTGCCGGCCCATCCCAACCAGGGATAGGCGGCATGTTTTGGTGGGTAAATACGCCCAGCACGCCGGGAGCGCCCTGCGCTTTTTTGGTATCTACACTGGTGATGGTTCCGCGTGCAATCGTGCTGCCGACAATCACACAGTAGGTCATATTGGGAATAGCAAAGTCAGCAAAGTATTTGGCGCCGCCGGTTACTTTCATTCGCCCGTCGACCCGGTCAAGCGGTGGATTTTTTTCGTTTTTCATGATCAGACGGTTTGCGTAGCGATTTGAAGTGCTTCGATGATGGAATTGGGGGCCAGGGTTAGTTTGAAATCATTTTCCCCATAACCTTTCGCGCCCTGCATAGCGAGCGTGGCGGCTTGTTTGAAATTTTCCAGGGTTGCTTCCTTCCCTTTCAGATAACGCTCCGCCTCTTTTAACCGCCAGGGTTTATGTGCCACCCCGCCCATGGCCAGCCTGATATCCTGAATGGTTTTCCCCTTCATATCGGCAGCCACACCCACCGACACCAGCGCGAATGCATAGGAAGTCCTGTCACGCACTTTGAGATAATGTGCGTATTTGCCCAATTCATTCTTTGGTATATCTACAGAGAGGATTAACTCCCCCGGGAGCAGCGTGTTATCCTTCTGAGGAGCATCACCTGGCAGGCGATGGAATTCGGCAAAATGAATGCTGCGGTTTCCTTTCGGCCCGGTCACATTGACTGTCGCGTCTAATGCTGCCAGCGCAATGCACATATCGCTGGGGTGTACGGCTATGCATTTTTCGGAAGTTCCGAAAATCGCATGCATCCGGTTGACACCGCCGATCGCACCACAACCCGCCGGCCCGTTGGGCTGGCCCTTAGATGGTCCCGACTGTACCGGACCGCGTTTATTACAAGGCATCGAATGATCATAAAAATACGGACAGCGTGTGCGCTGCATCATATTCCCCCCCACCGTCGCCATATTTCGAAGCTGGGCAGAAGCGCCGGCGTTCAAGGCCATTGATAACAATGGTAAATGTTTTTTAATCAGCGGGTGATCGGCCACCGCCGAGTTTTTCGCCATCGCTCCAATGCGGATACCCGACGCAGTTTCTTCAATCGTCGCCAGGGGCAAACGGTTAATATCAACGAGCCGTTCAGGAATGACCACTTCCCTTTTGACAAGATCAATCAGATTTGTTCCACCGGCCAGAAAATAAGCACCGCTCTCTTTTGAAACGGCCAATACTGCCGCCTGGGGCGTGTTTGCACGCGTGAATTGAAATGGGTTCATATCCGGCCTCCTTTCGATTTAACTTCCATGATCGCTTCCACAATGTTCGCATAAGCTCCGCAGCGGCAGATATTCCCACTCATATATTCCCGCACTTCGTCGGGCGAATTGGCATGTCCTTCGTTAATGCAGGCCACAGCCGACATAATTTGTCCGGGTGTGCAATAGCCGCATTGAAATCCATCGTGTTTGATAAACGCTTCCTGCATGGGATGGAGCTTGTCGACACTACCCAATCCTTCAATTGTGGTGACTTTGCTGCCTTCCGTGGTAAGTGCCAATGTAAGACAGGAATTAACGCGCTGACCATCGACATGCACCGTGCAGGCCCCGCACTGACCGTGATCGCAGCCTTTTTTGGTACCGGTGAGACTTAACTGTTCACGAAGCAAGTCCAGCAGCGTCACGCGCGGCTCTACGGACAATTGCTGCGCAACACCATTGACCTCCACACGAAGCGGCTGCTGTTCAAATGCAACTGCCACTTTTTCATCCAGCCCCTTCTCCACGGCGTGAACCGCAGCGGGCGGCGTGAGCGCAAAGGCAGCGAGCACGGACGATTGTTTCAGGAATGCACGCCGCGATGCACCCGTGCTTTCCGGCTCTCCGGCATTATTTTCGTTCTCCATGGTGATCTTGATAATATAAATACAGCTCTGAATGTGATCAGTGAATGTTATTGCACTGGTACTAAAATCATGCTAATGCTTTGTCTTGTTAAGCCCTTACATTGATCTTCTTTACACGCTTCCAGCATCGGAAGTACTGCCATAAAACTGAGAGAGTTAAATACTTTTTTCAGAAATCTAATCGGTTCATTGCGCTTGTTGTTCGTTTAGTTTGATGGATGATAGAATTGGGTTTACGTAAGGTAAAAGTAGAGACGGGAAAACGCCAGCCAATAATGATAATCAAACCATTCGCTATGAATATCAAATAGAACCTACAAACGGCACGCGGCGAATGGTTTGCCTGATGAATTAACCTGCATATTTGTAAGGCATATATTTCAAATATCCAAATGGAATTACGTCAGCTGAAGTATTTCGTGGGTGTTGCCGAACAGTTACATTTTGGCAATGCCGCTCGTAAGCTTTTTATTTCGCAACCCGCACTAAGTCAGCAGGTAAAATCATTCGAAGCGGAGCTTGGCGTTGAATTATTTGTCAGGATTAAACGCACGACATCGCATAAGGTAGAGCTGACACCGGCCGGTGAAGCATTTTTGTCGGACGCCAAACGCATTCTTTCGCTGGCCGATAAAGCCGTCCGCGATGTCCGGCAAGCCGGGGCAAAGCAGCAAGCGGTAACATTGGGCGTTTTCAAGCTGATCCTGCCCGAAAGGATCATGGGAATCCTGGAACTGTTTTCTGCTCATTTTCCGGCCGTGGAAATCAAACTTGTAGAGTTGCCTAATCCAATCCAGGTGCAAACCAGTGTATCCAATGGTGAAATAGATCTGGGCCTTTGCGTGCTTCCATTGGTAAAAGAAGGTCTGACGGCGAACCAATATACGCAAGCCGATTACACGATTTTATTGAACCGCAACAACCACCTTGCCAATCGGAGCGCGATCACGCTTGCGGAGCTGAAAGATGAAAAATGGATAGATCACGGTCCGGAAGCGGGCCTCTTTTACAGTCAGTTGGAAGAAGTTTGCCGGCAGGCAGGTTTCCACCGGGAAAGCAACATTGCGCATTATGTCCCCTCTTTTGATCTCCTAAAAAGCATGGTGAGGTCCAACAAAGGGATCGCTTTTATCCCCGCTTCCCTGGACTTACAGCACGATCCGAACCTGATCTCAATGCCCATTGTCAACCCGGATGGGTCACCGTTCAAAGACATTGTGATCCAGCATGTGCTCATTTTTAGAACCGAACAGTCTACGCCTCTCGTACAGGCGCTGGGCAATTTGGTCAGGAAATGACCTCTTTTACACTGAAATAAAAGACAATCTAATTCACTTACCCAGATTGAAAGAATGAATGAAAAAGCCTTCTTTATATTCAGTTTGACTTTCTCCATGTGCGGCTATGGCTTCATATAATCCGAATCTTTGACCTTCTCCATCCATTCCACGACCTTTCCATCCAACTGTTCCTGGATCGCAATATGCGTCATCCCGGTAGTCGGCGTTGCTCCGTGCCAATGCTTTTCTCCCGCGTCGAACCAGACGACGTCACCAGGAAAAATCGGCTCCACTTTACCACCTTCTCTTTGCACCCAACCCGCTCCTGATGTCACAATAAGTGTTTGTCCGAGTGGATGGGTATGCCAGGCTGTACGTGCTCCCGGCTCAAAAGTGACGCTTGCGGCGTGGCCCAGCCTGAATTCGTTTGGCTGAAATAATGCATCGATGCGAACTTTTCCTGTAAACCAATCTTCTGGACCAGCACTGGACGGTTGAGAACCTATTCTTGTAATTTCCATGATTTTTTTATTCTAAATTAAAAGCGTTTTAACAGCTGATACACTGATAGTTATGCAGGCTCAACTTTCCTAAACCCGAAAGCAAATACCTTCGCCATATTGTTGCTCAAAAAGCAGACCTGAACCTCAGGTCTGCTTTGCAATCGTTCATCTAGCTTAGGATAAATTTTTCAATGCTTGCATTTCATTTAAATGCATTGTATTCCTTATCGGTAACGGGTTGAAGCCATTCTACAATCCCTTTCTCCGCGTTGGGGATGATATACATTTGATGCAATGCCATGTCGGGCGTTGCGCCGTGCCAGTGCTCTACATTCGGCGGACATTTTACAACATCGCCTTTTCGCATTTTCTCGATCGGTTTTCCTTTGATCTGGTGATAACCCTCCCCTGCCGTGATGATCAGGATCTGACCCGCCGGGTGCTTGTGCCAGTTGGACCGGGCACCGGGCTCAAAAAGCACGTTTCCAACAACCGTGTTGTAAGTCGGATCATTTTCTATCAACCCATAGTTGAAAGCTTTACCAGTAAAATTCGAAGCGGGCCCTTGCTTACCTTTTGGGAAAATAGCCTGTTTGGAGTCTGCGTCAACTTTCGACTGAGAAAACCCCTGAAAAGTGATGAGGGCAGCTGCCGCCAAAGTTAATATCAGCTTTTTTGCTGTGTTATTTCTGGTATTTTTCATCTGTTGATAGTTAAGTGAGTATTTTTTTAAGAGCCTGATCATTGTTTAATGGTCAGCATAATTATTCCATTTCAAAACGTACAGAAACAGATCCGCTACCGACAGCCGCAGCAAGGCCGGATGCATTGTCTATTTTCCCAAGCCTGGTATAGCTGTATGATGTTGGAAATGATTCGTAAAAAAGCACCAGCGTGGCAGATCCGTAAAGCATCAGGTCACCGGCTGCGATGTTGCGCGGATTAGAGGCATTGGTGGGCAACGCGCTGCTGAAATTATAAAGCTTTTCATTGCCGTTCAACTCAGTCATATTCACCGTCATCGGCAACCTGGCCTTAAATGCCCTAACTGTTGGGCTCGAAACCAAGGTGGCATTGAATGTTCTGGTGCCGATGATGATTTTTAATCGGTTGCCCGAAGTGTCCGCATCCGTGCTATCTGTGCCAGGATTTTCCGCTCCGGGATTTTCCAGCTCATTGTTATCGGGATTTGGATCCATGCTACCGTCTGAATTACATGCCATGATCGCCAGAATAAAAACCAGCAAAGGATACAGGATTACTCTTGATTGTTTCATGTGATCTGTGATAA
This sequence comes from Dyadobacter luticola, assembly GCF_005860805.1. GTDB lineage: Bacteria > Bacteroidota > Bacteroidia > Cytophagales > Spirosomataceae > Dyadobacter > Dyadobacter luticola. The sequence goes on from NZ_VCEJ01000010.1 coordinate 27,946, forward strand.
ATATTTTTAATCTGATACAACTAAGTGATCGATCGGGGCTCCTTTTTTGGAGTCTTCCTCCGACAGATCACCTACGCTGAACATTTCGCGGCTCCTGTTACAAATGCTACTTTATCTTTCATCGTATTTCTGAATTGTAAAAATCGGTTCGGCACAATGGTGTGCCTTTCATTTATTCAAAATTAGCGGGATACGGACCACCAAGTCCAATGGATATCAAACGATATGTTATGATTATCAAACATGCACCATACCCCCGCTTGCGGAAGCGGCCTTCCATACTCTTCCTTTCATAGCACGCCATATCGCCCACGCTGCGCAAAGCCAGACCAGACTTCCCAGTCCAAATGTGCCTTCAATCCCTACATGGTCAAACACCAGCCCTCCCAGGCCCGCACCCAGTGTAATGGCAAGCTGCGTGGTAGCAACCAACACACTGCCAGCGCTTTCAGCTTCATCAGGGACTGCCAGGGTAATCCAGGTCGGCCAGCCTACCTGCACACTTCCGAATGCAAAGCCCCAAACGGCAATAAACAGCGAGGCGAGGATCACATTACCTCCCAGGAAAATAAGCAGCGCCGTGACAACGGACATCAAAAAAGACATGGCCACCATCGTCCATGAAAGGCTTTTGTCAATGAAGAACCGGGCGATAATGGCTCCAAAAAAGTTGGCAACACCGTAGAAAAGAAGAATGGTCGTCAGAATCGCCACCGGCACATGCGTGATATTTTCCAAAAAAGGGCGCAGATAGGTGAAGAAAATCGCATAACCTGCGAATGAAAATGTCACACCCAGCATTCCTCTTTTGACATAATCCCTCTTGAATACCGAAACCAATGTGCGCAACTGCGAAGGGCTGCTCGGCGGCATGGGCGGGAGCACGAGGGCCTGCCAGACAAGCGCAATAACACCAATGCCGGAAACCAGTAGAAATACATTACGCCAGCCGATTGTCCCATCCAAAAAACTGCCCAGCGGAGCGGCCAGGACGGTTGCAATCGAAACAGCCGCAAAAACGATGGATAGTGCTTTTGATATCAGATGCTGCGGGACCAGCCGCATCGTTGTGGCTGTCGACATGGCCCAAAAACCGCCAACCGCAATACCAAGCAGCACCCTGCCCACCATAAGCACAGCAAAAGACGATGCCTGCGATACCAGAATATTCGAAACGATTTGCAACACCGAAAATGACAACAGCACCCATCGCCTGTCAATCTTTTTGGTCAGCATGGAAGTAAACAAACTTGAAAACATCGCAATTAATGCGGTAACTGAGATCGCCTGCCCGGCCATCCCTTCTGTCACATGAAGGTCCCTGGCGATCGGGGTAAGAATGCTGACGGGCAAGAATTCCGAGGTAATCAGTCCGGCGACGGCAAGTGATATGGAATATACCGCGATCCATCGCGGCTCTTGTGGGGTAGTCATTGATCTTTCTTCTTTCATAATGATAATGCGGATGATCAGAATGTTGCAAAATTACTTCGCCGACCACCGTTTGTGATAATGATTACCAAACCATCGGTTATGGATATCAAACAATTCTGACCCACGCGGGACTAAGATAATGTCAGCTTTAATTGAGATGGAATGGCTGGTAACCTGGTATGTTCGCGGTCGTTTTTTTGAGAACTTCGTGGAGAATCAGGTTCATATAATTGCAGAATAGCTCGTGGCTGAAAACATAGGACGCATCCTGTTCCAGCATGATCTGCTCAAACACATCGGCGATAAAATTCTTCTGTTTACCGTCCAGGCGGAAGAATACAGGCCCCGAAACGGCAGCAGATGCCATCAGTTTGCGATAAGTGCCTGAACACAATTCGGACCGGAGCAGGTGTTTGGAAAACAGGCAGGAGAAACTTTGACCGCTGCCTGTAACCTCATTTAAGGAGTAAGGCGCCAGCGGCTCGAACAGCAGAATGGGATCGCTGGTGCGGATCGTTTTTCCATCAGCGCGAATATCTGCATTGCCGGCAATAAGATAAATTTTAGCAAAATTACCGCGCTTATAGGCGGTTTGAATATCCAACCCTACTGCTGACTTATAGACTTTGAAATGTATCTGTTTCGTACTGCCAGCATTCTCCGCCGCTGAGGCATTGCCATTTTTCATAACCCGATTGTAACTCGTTGGACTTCTTTTTGCAAAGTTAGCCCCGTGTTACAATCAGGTCATGATGATAATCAAACCAATCATTATGGAAATCACGCAGGTTGCATGCGCACCGAGGACGGAACGGTGCCGGTGAGCCTTTTGAAATAGTTGTTGAAGTACGCAGGATACTCAAATCCAAGAGCATAGCCGATCTCAGCAATGGTCCAGTCGGTGTGGATTAAGAGCGCTTTGGCTTCCATAATGATCCTTTCCGCAATGTGGGCGCTGGTGGGCTTGCCGGTGATCTCTTTCACCGACCGGTTCAAATGGTTAACATGCACCGACAGCCGGTTTGCAAATTCCTGCGCCGTTTTAAACTGCATGGGCTGATCGATGCTTTCAATAGGAAATTGTCTTTCCAAAAGATCAAAAAACAAGGATGCTGTGCGCTCTGCCGCATTTTTATGCTTAAAGAAATTCTCCGCAGGCTGCATTTTCAATGCTTCGTGAATCAGCAGGTTGATGTAGTTACGCATCAGATCGTGCTTAAACATATAACCTGTCGCGTCTTCGGCGATCATTTTCTTAAATATCGAAGCGATGAAATCCCGCTGCTCTTCGGATAATGTAAAAATGGGCGTCCCTCCTATTTTGAATAACGGGCTCTCCTGCAAGCTTTCCGAACGCTCATTGACCTTTAAAAAACTTTCCGAAAACAAACAGGTATATCCGGTATACTGCTCCGAAATGATTTCCCAGGAATAGGGAATATGTGGGTTGCCAAAAAACAAGGTCTTTGCATCAATTTCAATTCCGCGGTCGGCGTACTGCACAAGACTGTGACCGGTAACCAGGCAGATTTTATAGAAGTCTTTCCGGTTATAAGTCCTGACGACATTCTCACCAGGCTTGATTTCAAAAACCTTAAATCCCTGGTTCCTGAGCTCCGCGCCAAATTCGGAAACGGGTGCAATGTTACGATCTTTCATAGTTATAGGTTATGATTATCAAACAGAAATGCTTGACGACTTAGGTTTTAACGGCAAAACCACTCTGTTTGATATTCATAATCCAAACGTTACCATTATTTTTCTTTTCAAAACAATCCAAACTGAACCGAGCTACATTTTCAGCGAATTTTTCCCCGGCTTCAACGCGACTGATTTACCTTTCCAAACGAAGCTCCCCGAAGTTTTTTCAGGAAGATTGATCTCTGCCTGCATGGCGCCTTGCTGCACTTGATAGTTCACCGAAATGGTTCCGTTCGGATGCGGCATCTGGCCGCTGATTTGTGTAATTGAGCCCAGATGAGGTGTGATTTTTACTTTTGCAAAACCGGCTGCATCGCTGTCAATCCCCAAAACAGTCCTGAAAAATTCAATGTTAGGACTCGATCCCCACGCGTGGCAATCCGAGCGGGATGTGCTCACATCCGAGGTTTCTGCCCAGGTGGTAAGGCCAAGCTCCATATTCTCCCGCCATTTGCCAAGCCAGCTTATATAGTCATTGCCCAGTCCGGCTTTGGTAAGTGCCTGGTGCAGGTAAAATTTAAAGTAAATCGACGCAGGCGCCAGACTGGTGTCGGCCAGCATTTTGGTCGCCAGCGGTTTTGCCTGATCCGACGCGACGACGCCCGACAGGATCGCCAGCGAATTGGCATGCTGAGAGTAATTGTCTTTCTCCGGCGTGTTGGCGAAAAGTCCTTTGCCGGCATCCCAGTACTTGGCTTGAATGGTCTTTTTCAGTTGCGCGGCACGGCTTCTGTAACGGGCGGCCAGTTCTTTCAAACCCAGGTTTTCTTCCAGGTCAGCTGCGAGCTGATAGGTCCACAGCAGCTGCATATCCAGCACGGCCGATTCGCCATTTTTGCCGGTAGGCGCCATTCCGAAATCCCACCCTTTTCCCTGCGACCAGTCGGTAAAAACCCAGTATGGGACATTTTTCAGCGAGCCGTCGGATTGCTGGTAGCGTTCGAAAAAAGACAAAACCTGCCTTGCGCCGGGAAGTTTATCTTTGATAAAAAGACTGTCTGGCCGGTACATGTAATAATCGTGCAGCATCGCCACCCACCACAACGAAAATGTCGGGATTTGCTGATGCAGATCGGTCGGGTAGCGGCTCAATGTAATGCCCTCGGCAATGCGGGAATGATCCATTAACGTCAGCGCATTGCGGACCATCCGGTCGTCGCCGGCATTGTACATGGACACCTGCGCCTGGATCCGGGCATCGCCGATGTATTGCAGCTGCTCATAATAGGGACAATCCATATAGGTTTCAAATGCGCAAAGCCTAGCAGTGCGCCAGCCGATTTCCATCATCTTACCCATTTCAGGGTTCTGACTTGCAAGCTTTGCTTTTTGCTCGAAAGGATAACCTGTGAATGTGCCGTAAATGTCATCGACCACCAGGGGATCGGCCCTGGTTTCGACCACCAGCTGAATGTAGCGATACGTCCGCCAGCTCAACGGCGTGTATTGCTGACCAGCGCCCCCGCTCGAACGAAGGCTGTCTGTCCTGCCCACGAATATCTTTTCATCAATTTCATTGCGGTTGCCTTTGGGAAGCATCGGCAGCCGGGGGCTTTTTAGTACCTCTTTTTTGCCTATATAAAGCCCTTCCGAATAGCCCATTGAAATGCCCGCTTCCTTGCCGCCGCTAAATTCGAGGGTGGGATAAGCATTGGTCAGAAATCCCTGATCGAGCAGGATCGTCGCCTTCGTATTTGCGGGTATCGTTATGCTGGTCTTAGTTGCAGGAAAACCCGCTGGAACCTGCGTTCCTTCGGCTTTTCGGGTTGTGGCAAGGCGCTGGACCGTCATTTCCATCTGCGGGATCTGCGATTGCACCAGCATCCAGCCGGAAGAATTCACCGCCGCGTCCTTGGTCACGCCCGGCCCGATCTGCCGGGCTTTTACCCATTTGCTGTCATCATAATCTGCCTTTTCCCAGCCGCTCACGTGACTGTTCATATCTACCAGCTCAGCCGGACCTGCCACATAATAGCCGGGCACCTTCACAGCAAGTGGTTGGTAACTTTCATCTTTGATGGTTTTCCAGCTCTCATTGGTGTTCAGGATTTCTTCTGCGGCCGTATTTCCCTGCAGGATGAACCCGGTTAAGTAAGAGATCTGTGATTCGGGTTTGGAGCGGCCTTCATTCCAGACAACTGCCGAAACAATGTTGCTCCCCGCATTTAAAAATGGTGCAATGTCAACGGTTTCAAAATTCCAGAAATACAGATCGCCCCGGGCCGGACCTTGTGAAACGTGCTTTCCGTTCACAAAAAGCTTGTAGCGGTTATCCCCTGAAACATGTACAATAAAGTTCGCAGGTTTTGAAGTCAACTCGATTGTTTTCCTGAATTTATAGATCCCGTACTCTTTCAGGCTCAGATCCGAGGCTGCCGTAAACCGGTTGATGGGCCTGCCGGGTCCGGTGATCCACTGCGCCTTCCATGGTTTTTGTAAAAGATCATTGCTTAATGTTGTTACGGACTGGGCGTACAAACGCGCCGTAAGCAGGCAGCAAGCCAGCAGGGACATGTATATTTTCAATCTCATTTGAATGCGGTTTTTGAAACAAAAAGCCAACAACTACTAAACTTTACCGAGTGATCTCCACATGGCCAGTTCCTGAGCGAAGCGGTTGTTGATGACTTCGCATTTCGTGTCAATGCGCATTGTGGGCCTGTCTTTCAGGTTGTAGGCTGGCCATTCGGGAACGTCTTTGGCGGCTGGTTTGCCGGTTTTGGCAAATGTGGTCCAGAGTTCTGCGAAATGGTGCGAAGCCACAAAACGGTCGGGGTTATTTCCGCCGAAGAAACTTTCCTTTGGCGCAGAGCCGTCGCGCGGCGGAATTTCATTATTGAATTTGAATGAAATGTCCATCGCGTGGGGCGTACCCATGGCGTAATCCGTGCCCGGGATCTTTTTCTCGGACTTATAACCAAAATTGTAGAGGTATACCGGAGCTCCACCTTGTTTTACTTTCCGCTCCGCAATGGTCACGGAGCCGAGGCCCATCATGGAAATGGACGAGATCGCGACAAAAACATCCGGTGCCGAGGCATTGGGATTGGCTTTCCGGTAAGCTTCGATCAGCTTGTCGGTATTCTCGCCATATCTGGGTTCGAGTTTCTTTTTAAGTCCTTCAAAATCCATTTTGAAAGATTCGGTATCCTTCCGCTCCCAGGCAAAGAATGTATATTCATCCTCATTCCAGCCCACGAGCAATGGTTTGTCTTTGGAGATCTCCGGTGCCACGGGATCAAACGGATGCTGGGGCAGCACAACGCCGTCTACCACCGGACCGAAACCGCCTGCATTGCGCTGCTTAGCCTCCCTACTGTTGTTTTTTTCGATAAATGGCGGAACAAAGGGCAGCTTGGCCTGCATCGCCAGCAAGTCGGCAGCCGGAATGTCGAGCAACTTTTTCCAATCTTTGGGAGCAATGTTAAGCTCTTTCAAAAGCATTGCCGTGGTCTCCGCCGCCGTTTCTTTGGTCGTCATCCGCACGCCAGGCCCGCTCTCGATGGAGGCTTTATTGAAGTATGGCGCAGCTGCCGGCATGGTGTACAAACAGGATGTTTTGGCCCCCCCACCCGATTCACCAAAAATCATGACATTATTGGGATCACCGCCAAACTGGGCAATGTTCTGATTTACCCATTTTAACCCGTCTGCAATGTCGAGCATACCCATGTTACCCGAACCTGCATAATCTGCCCCCGCGATTTCGTCCAGATAAAGGAATCCCAGCAAGCCTAATCGGTGATTGGTCTGTACGACAACCACATCGAAATTCCGGGCAAGATTGGACCCATCCTGAGCCTGTGACGCGCCAGACCCTCCTACAAAACCGCCGCCGTGGCTGTAAAACATCACCGGCCGTTTTTTGTTGTCATTGGCTGGTGTCCAGACATTTAAGAACAAACAATCCTCCGAAGGCGCAGGCTCATTTCGCCGTGGTGCCTGAATGGCCGGCGCACCAAATTGCGTCGCGTCCCGCACACCCGTCCAGGGCTGCAAAGGGGCCGGTCGCCGAAACCTGCGGTCACCCGAGATTTTACCACCATAAGGAACGCCTTTAAACACATTGACCCCATCACTGCGGACGCCCCTTATTTTTCCGGTATTGATTTCAGTTTCAATAAATTCGTCAGCCTTGCGCGCTGTTGTAAAACCAAATCCTGCTGTCGCGGCCACTGCGCCTGCGAGGGAAAGTTGGGATAGGAAAAGTCTTCTGTCAATGGTGTTCATCGTATGTTAAGAGCTGGTTGGGTTGGGAATCTGTAAAAGCGCAAACAGCAAGAATACAAGTTAATGCAGAAAAAGTCTAATCGTGATTACTTACGTGATGATAGGAATTACTTATCAAAGTCATTACTCTGTTAGTCATCTATCGAGGGGCCATCCTTTTTTAGGCTTGCTGCGCTAATTCATAGCTGTTAGCAATTTGAATGGCAGCGTATCTGATTAATTCTTCATTTCGGCTGAACAACCTTCCATTTACCTTCCGAAATCATTAATATACCTTCACTGGTCACCATGACAGCACTTTGGTCATCAATTAAATAAGAGGGTACCGACAGTGTGCCGGCCAGCTTTTCCAATTTTGCCAATGCATTTTCCGGAAACCATTCATGATCCAGATGAGGATGTATGGCGATAGCAAGCAGTCGAAGCGACTTATCTGTTTCGGCGGGCAGGGAATTGCTACCAAAAGTGGTCCCGTAGCTTGTCATGATCATACTTCCTGCGCTCAAACCGACATATACGATTCTTTCCAGTAATGTCGGCAGCAGATCTGCCAACCCTGATTGTTGCATCCAGTAAGTCAGATACTGACAATCGCCTCCACCGACGAGTAATGCGTCAGTTTTCAAAACGGTATCTACCCAAAATTCCCGCTTCAAACTAGGCAGGGCTGTAAGTTCCAGCAGGCCGATCGATTTCCAACCTAACTCACAAAACGGATCGCCGAGGGTACCGCAAATGACCTTGCGAATGATGTCGTTGCCACCAGCGACCCCGTAAATCGCACTAGGTACAAATAGTGCACTGGATTCGGCAACGGGTTTTCCTAAAAGATCAACCAGCGCGTTGTAGATGCTTTTATTGCTGATCCCTGCCGAAGTGAGAAGAAGTTTCATGAGACTGAATTGAAATGTCTGCCTTTACAAGTTTTTTCAAAATTAGCTGCACTTATCAACTTTCGGGGAGGGCAATTGAGTCAAATGTGGTCTTTGCTGACCTTTATGGTAACCTATGGGATCTGGTTGAGCTTAAAGAAGGGACGTAAAATCGTACAGAGAACGTTCGGTTATGAACACTCACCACTCTTTCTTAATTGATAATCAACTGCATTTCAATAACTTAAAATCACAATTTCTTCTGGCAAGTTATTTTATCAGCAAATATGGAAATTATATAGCTGATGAACAGAAATTATCTTGGCGAGTTTGAAGAACTCATTCTTTTGGCTGTCGCTGTGCTGGATGGACAGGCTTACAGGATACTGACATGGAAACACCGCCCCGCCTAGCCAGGCAACTCTTGCGATATTTTGTAGCACCGCACCTTCTGGAAGTAATCGAAGGTGATCTTGAAGAAGAATTTTCCTATCGCCTTAAAATGATCGGGCCCCGTAAAGCCAGTATATGGTTCTGGCTCGAAGTACTCGGATTTTTTAAGCATAGGTATATGAAAAGGCAGCCCAATCCATATTCTCCTACTCCATTATTTAGCCAACCTATGCTGAACAACTACTTCAAAGTTGCCATTCGACAGCTGCTTAAAAACAAATCGCTTACAAGCATCAACATCCTCGGCCTCTCGTTCGGCATGGCATTCGCGCTGCTGATCGGCATGTGGGTACGGTTTGAAATCGGCTTTGATGCATTCAACCAGCATGCAGACCGGATTGCACTGGTAATGAAAAACACGCTGATGGATCAGGAGAAAAACACTTCCGCCAGCGTCATGATGCCGGTCTACGATGAGCTTAGGGCCAAAATTCCAGAAATTGAGCACATTTCCCGGCTTGATTGGGGCAGTGTTCATAGCCTGGTCAGCGGCGATCGGAAATTTAAAAAACAAGGCTATTATGTGGATCCCGACTTCCTAAAAATCTTTTCTTACAAGGTCATCAAAGGGAATCCGGAAACTGCCTTAAACGATCCCAATGCCATTGTGCTCACCCAATCACTTTCAAAAGCTATTTTTGGGAACATCGATCCGCTAGGCAAAGTGATCCGCATCGACAACAAGTTTGATATCCAGGTGACAGCAGTCGTTCAGGACGTGCCAGCCAATTCTTCCTTAAAGTTCGAGTTTTTGGCCCCTTTTGAATTCAAGGTAGCCAATATACCCGATGTGCACCAGTCAAAAACGCGCTGGAACAACAGTTTCATTGGCGTGGTGCTGCAAGTAAAAGAAGGCACAAATCTTGACAGACTTTCGAGAAAGATCGGCCCGATGACGATGAACAAAGATCCGTTTGTCAAAACGCAAATGTTATCGCTGTATCCAATGGAGCGGTGGCATTTGTACGACGAATTTCAGGAGTGGGTCAATACTGGTGGTCACATTACTTATGTAAGGTTGTTCGGGATCATCGGTGTAGTTGTTCTGCTCATTGCCTGCATCAATTTTATGAACCTAAGTACGGCCAGATTTGAAAAGCGCGCCAAAGAAGTCGGAATCCGTAAAGCCGTCGGATCCCAGAGAAGCCAGCTTGTTGCGCAATTTCTTATCGAGTCACTGCTAACGACTTTTCTGGCTTTCACGCTCTCCTTTTTTATTATTTGGCTTATCATGCCGCATTTGGGCGCATTGGGTTTCAAAAACATCAGCCTTGATTTGCGTGACCTGTCACTTTGGGGAGCCATGCTCGGCGTTTGCCTGATGACAGGGCTGCTGGCAGGTAGCTATCCGGCGGCCTACCTCTCGTCCCTTATTCCGGTAAAAGTTTTGAAGGGAGCATTGCAGCAAGGAACAGGTGCGGTCAGTCTTCGTAAAGTGCTGGTCGTTTCACAATTCTTCATTTCCATAGCGCTCATCATCGGCTCAGTGGTTGTTTATCAACAGGTTCAATTTGCCAAAAGCCGCTCAATTGGCTATAATCCTGACAACCTCATCACATTAGATGCGAGCAGCGATCTGGTCAAAAATTACAATGCACTCAAATACGATTTGCTCAAAACCGGGCACATTGAAGCCGTAGCCAAAGCTTCAAGCTCTATGACCTGGGTCAACAATGATTTTACACATTTTAGCTGGGAGGGAAAAGATCCCAGCAGCAATGTGAGCTTGAATGTGGTGATGACAGACTGGGACTACGAAAAAGCAACCAAGCTCGAATTCATCGCTGGCCGGCCGTTCGACAGGCGCTACGGTACAGACAGCACAGCAGTTATTCTGAACGAAGCCGCATTAAAGCTGATCAATTACAAAAATCCGGTCGGCAAAACCATGAAGCTGGGAGACCAGGTGCTGACCATTATTGGCGTGACCAAAAACGTGTTAATGCAAAATCCGTTCGGTATGGTGAAGCCAGGCGTGATACTGTTCAATGGTAACAATGTAAATGCATTGTTGATCCGGCTGAAAGACCCGCAAAATCTGTCGAAAGCGTTGGCTGAAATACAGCCAATTATTGACAAATACAATCCGTCGGTGCCGTTTGAATATCACTTTGCGGACCAGGAGTTTGAGCAAAAATTCTCTTCGGCGAACCAAATGTCCCGACTTGCCGGAATATTCGCTTCTCTGAGCATTTTTATATCCTGCCTGGGGCTATTCGGTTTGGCAATATTTATGGCCGAGCGACGTACCAAAGAAATCACGATCCGCAAAGTACTGGGCGCCACAGTTGCGAATTTATGGCTGCTCCTGTCCGGCGAATTCATTTGGCTGGTGGGAATATCCTGTCTCCTTGCCGCACCCGCCACACTTTGGGCGATGAACAAATGGCTCGAAACTTACGATTACCGCATTGTAATCCAATGGTGGCTACTCCCCGCAACGTTCGTCATCGCATTGGCCATTGCTTTTGCTACGGTTAGCTTCCAGGCCATCAATGCTGCGCGTGTAAATCCTTCACAGTCGCTGAGATCGGATTGATGTTACATAGGGAGGTATCTCAGCAGCCGTGGACGGGTGATTATCGGCTTTCACACACTGGTGAATGCTGAAACCGGTAAGGAATACAAGGGCAGTAATTTCTTTATGCTAAACTTGGATGCATGGGTTAAGAAGCACCACTCACCCAAATACGCCACCATGATCCAGTGGAATAAGCTGGGTGAGCGGATCAAATCAGGCGAGAAGGCATCTCCCATCATTAAATATAATGTTGTCGAAAAGGAAGACGACGAAGGTAAAATCAAGAAATCAGCCTGGCTGAAACAGTATTTTGTTTTCAACGAGAGCCAGCTTGTTAGTTTTATGCCAAAGGAACGACCAGAACCTCGCCCTGAAAAATCGAAGCAATGTTCTTGGCCACGAAGTCACTCACGCCACCGGCCGCCCTAGCCGGTTAAACCGTAATATGCTGGGTAAGTTTGGAACGAAGGAATACGCTGAAGAAGAAATGATCGCCGAGTTCGGGTCGGTCCTGTTGTTACACAAATTTGGCATTGCACTGGTGCCGCCGGAGAATAGCGTTCAAGTATTACTTGCCAGAGTCGTAAGTGCGAGATTCTTACTATCTACTTTGTCCTGCTTGCTATCCGTATAGCAATTATTAGCTATACCACACTATTTTTTGACGCGGTAAATTTGTGTAGCAGCCAACCCTTATTTACTCAAAATGAAAACTTTATACTTCAACTACCTGGTATGGATTAGCAAAAGACTGATTTTGCTTCTGACTTTCACCAGCATGATCTCTCCTTCCTATGCCCAGCAACAAGCGCACGGCGGTACACCGAATACCAACGCACGGGTAAATGCAACCCAGGGAACGATCGTTATTTCTAAGAAAGCAGTATCGGAAATTTCTCCGGGTGCCGATTTCTCTTTCACGAATAACCTCCCGGTGAGCCAAAACATCATCCTGAACGACGATCCATCATTTATTTCCATGCAGGATGTGGGTATGGGAGAGGATAACACGATCTGGGCAATTGCTGCTCCGGAATCAGGGCTCAATGGGAACATTTATTACAGGAGACCGGCTACTACGGAATGGGTGCAGGCCCCAGGCATGGGCGTGAGATTAGACGTCACCAGAATCGGCAATTCGGTGCTAGTCAATGAAGCCGGACATTTATTCCAGTGGACGGGTAGTGATTTCAGAACATTAAATGACAGGATAGATGCGGTGGATGTCGGAGTTTCAGCAGGTACGCCCATTGGCTTATTTGTGTTGTTAAGAAATTTCGGATGCCACATCCTCGCTCGGTATACAGGTACGTCAGAGCTGACCACTTTCCCAAATATCTGCGGCACTCGCCTTGACGTATCTCCGGATGGGTCGATTTATGTGCTGAGCGAACAAGCGGGGCAAATATACCGTGTAGAAATTGCCGGAACCACCGCGACGGTCACTCAAACATTTGCTGCCCAGGGATTCAGGGATGTTACGGTCGCAGCCGACGGGAGAGTATGGGCAGTCGATAGAGACTATTGCTACTATCTTGAAAACGGCGCCTTCGTGAAAGACCTAAATAGCAGCGGGGCGGGTGAGGGCACTCATCTTGCAGGGTTATCCGCAGGATCCGACGGTGATACACCCATCCTGACGCTGAATGCAAGTGACGATGCGCCAACCAGTGCTCGCGGACAAATCGTTCAGCGCCGGGAAGACGGCAGCTGGATGAATAGCCACAAAGTGGGGCAATCGGGCAGGGGAAATAGCATCATTGTAAATGTCGAGCCGGGGACTTACAACATTACCGAGAACCCAGGTAACTGGAAACTTACCGGCATCAATGCAGTGGGTGGTTCCGTCGTTAAAAATCTTCAAACCAACAGCGCGTCCGTCAGTGTACTCGCAGGGCAGACCGTGCATATCGAGTTTGTTAATACGGGATACGACTACGGTGATGCGCCCGATTCTTACGGCACATTATCAGCAAGTAGTGGGGCGGTTCATCAGGTAAACCCCGCTCTGACATTGGGAAGTACAATTGACATTGACGCAAATGGGGTACCAGGTACCGCAGCCGCAGGAGATAATACGACCGGCCAGAACGATGAGGATGGTGTTTCCTCGTTCCCAACAATTTCCCCGACCGGGAGCAAAACATTTACAAATTATACGGTGAAGGTTTCGGCCCGCAACACAACAGGATCGACTGCTAACTTATGTGGCTGGATCGACTGGAACAACAACGGTACTTTCGAGTCAGGGGAAGGTGTATGCACAACATTGCCCACGTCCGGCACAGAAGCTACTTTGGTGTGGCCGTCTTCGACACTTAGTGGCCCAACTGGCACTTCCGGCACTTACGCCAGGTTTCGACTTACCACGAATTTCCTGACAACCGGCGGTGTAACCGGCCTGGCGACTGATGGAGAAGTGGAAGATTACTTTATACCGTTTTCAGGCCCACTTCCGGTCACATTGATGACCTTCGAAGGCTCTTTAAAGGAGAGCCACGTAGCACTCGAATGGGCCACAGCAGAGGAAGCAAATGCCGATCGATTTGAAATTCAGCATAGTACAAACGGGAAAAACTGGAATTTGATCGGAACTGTACTAGCAAAGGGTGAAAGCAGCGTTCGGGAAAACTACGAATTCCAACACGCGGCTATCGTGAACGGCCAGAACTTTTATCGCCTCAAAATGATCGATCGCGACGAAACCTTCGCGTTTAGTAAAATTGTCAGGATTGTCTTTGACAAAACCTCTGCATTCATGGTATATCCAAACCCTGCGACGCATCTGATCCGGATCAGCAACAATGAACTCGTTAAACAAGTAACATTGCATTCCGCATCCGGGGTTAAAGTATTTGAACTAAAAGACCATTTTCATGAAGGGATCGATGTTTCGGAGCTGAGTCAGGGTATTTATATGATAACGATAAGCCATCTGAATGGAACTGTAAGTACGCAAAAGGTGCTCATTGCCAGAGAATAAATCTGTCAATAATAAAGGAGTTCGACCCCGCAATTCACCGGGACGGTTTATACCACAATGGATCACCAGATGAGTTTGATCTTCCATTGAAAACGGCCTGTGCGGTGACAGCTCGATAATCAGCACACCTTCAATGCCAATAAAGGTTTCATCGGAATCCGGATGATAATGCCAGTGATAGTGGCCGGTCATGACGCTCATTCTGATCACATGGTCATTGACACGTGCCAGCTCCACATTGGCATATTCGCCCTGCATCGTGTTTGCGAGACCGATGAGATCCGCCGGGTAATGTAATGAGTGGTTTATCAGGCATTTCGTCAAATCTAGCGGTGGCCAGCGTTAAAGTAAGGTATGATGGCGCCGGGATAATCAGCGAAGGCAAGCTCAGGCTCCGGGATTTCCGGATGCCACATTTTCTCCCATTCAAAGCTGTAATACCCCTTATATCCGCCTCCTTCGAGTGCATTGATCGCCTCGGTGAGCGGTGCCTCGCCTTTTCCGATGAAAGTGTAAGCCAACTTGCCATCGACCAGTCTGCCGTCTTTGATGTGCGCGTGCCGGATGTATTTTTTCAAGGCCGCATACACTTCTGCAGGCGGTTCTTTGGTGACCGACCACATATTGAATATATCCCAGATCAACCCCACATTCGGGTGCTCGGCCTGTTTCATGATGCGCAGCAGCATGTCTTTCCAGATGACCTCCCCATGAGATTCCAGAAGGACGGTCACATTCTTTCCTTTGGCATAATTGGCAAGCTCCAGCAGCCCCTCGGCAATCATATTGATCGTTTGCTCGCGATCCTGATCTTTGGGAAGATCATTGGGGAACACCCGCACATAAGGACAGCCGAGCTGCTGCGCGAGGTCTATAAAAGCCCGCCCTTCGTCCAGGTTTTTCTTGCGTTTTTCGGCATCGAGGTGGTGCAGCGCCGTAGAGGCGCCCAGGTTGCATATCTCGATTTTATGGTCGGCAAAAAGCTTCCGAGTTGAAGCAATCTGCTCGGGCGTGCTGAATTCAGCGCATTTGGGAAGATAAAGCTCCCCCTGTAACCCGCGAATCTCCACGGCATCGTAACCCTCTTTGGCCGCGGTCGTCACGATTTCGGTAAGTGTCCATTTAGGACAGCCCAATGTCGAAAAAGATAGTTTTTGTTTGTCTTTTTTGATAGGCAGGTCAAGAGTGGCTACGGCGGCCAGCGCCATGCTGCTTTTCAGGAATGTTCTGCGGGTATTCATTGGGGTAGATGGGTTAGGAGCTGTAGATAATCATTCCAGAAAGGCTAAATCGGGTAAAATATACCGGTTAGCATTTAGCGCAGAACCTGGCGGTCCGGAGCCGAAAAATACTCACTTTTGTGTAACGTTCTTGAAAACAAACATTGTCAGATAACGATACCTCCCGACTTTCCCGGCTCGTTGCCATTGTGACGCAGCTACAATCGAAGCGAACGATAACTTCCACTTACCTGGCCGAGCAGTTCAATGTCAGCGTACGCACGATTTACCGTGATATCCGTACGCTGGAAAGTGCAGGGGTGCCTGTCGTGACCGAGGAGGGGAAAGGGTATACCCTTGTGGAAGGTTACCGGCTTCCTCCTGTCATGTTTTCCGAAGAAGAGGCAAATGCATTGATCACTGCGGAAAAGCTGGTGCAACTCAATAAAGACTCCTCATTATCACAAAACTATGTCAGTGCTGTCACAAAAATAAAATCGGTACTGCGGAGTAAAACCAAGGATAAAGCGGCGCTCCTTTCTGAGCGGGTTGCTTTTGAGGAAACATCACCATTGAGCTCCGGCAGCAACCTGTTGTCGTCATTACAAATTGCGCTTACCCACTTTAATGTCGTTCGGCTTGCTTATCGCTCATCGGCAAAAGATGATACGACATTACGGTTTGTGGAGCCATTTGCGGTTATTAACCGGTTAGGAGAAAATTGGTATTTAATAGCCTGGTGCCGTTTACGTCAGGATTTTAGGCTATTTCGATTTGATCGGATTATCGGATTTGAAATCATAAATGAGACCTTCAAGCCACACAATATAAGTCTGGAAGAATTTCTTGAAAATTATAGGAGAAAATTCTGATCACCCCTGACATAAGGCTGTCACCTGACGCTGCTTATTTTGTGTAAACTTTAAAACAAAGCACATGGAAACCAGCAATTCAATAAACATGACGCCCGAAGGCTACACCGCTATCACGCCATGGATCATCTCGCCATCTTCGGAAAAGTTGATAGCGTTTTTGAAAGATGCATTCGACGCCCAGGAAATCCCCAACAGCAGAATCACGAATGATGTGGGACAAATCATCCACGTGGTTGTAAAGATCGGAGATGCTCACGTCATGCTTTTCGACGCGCGTGAAGGCTGGGCCGCTACACCGACATTCCTGAACCTGTATGTCACAGATATCGAGAAGACTTATCGCCGTAGTCTCGAACTGGATGCACAGTCGGTTACCGATATCACATTGTTATGGTTTGGCGAGAAAGTCTGCCGCATACTCGACCCGTTTGGCAATTTGTGGTGGATCAACCAGCGGGTCGAAGAAGTGGACTTCACTAAGCCCGAGATTGCAGAACGTGCTGCGACGCCTGAGGCCAAGCAAGGAATTGCATACATTCAACGATCTCTTGATGAAGCATTCAAAGCGCAGAAAGCTTTTTTTGAAACTCTGGAATAATAGTGCCTGGCTGATTATTTCAGCCACTTACTTAACGCCGTTAGAAACAGTGCCTGCTGATCAATAAATAAAGTGTGTGAGCACTGATCCAAATATTTAACCCGATCAGTTCCGATCACGCGCCTCAGTTCACCAATCTGCTCATTTGAGTAAAGACCATCCTGCTTGCCATAGAGTGCATAAACGGGAACTTGCAACTCCCGCAAATATTTGAGCTGTGGCGTAACATCAATATTATGTCTGGGTTCATGCTTCCAGAATGTTGCGACCGCATGTTCGTTTTTTACATAGCCAGTTATGAGCGGGTCTGTTGAATAGGAATTATAAATCGCTTTTGCGCGATCATTTGGCGCAGGCAATGAAAAGAATCCGTTCGCGGAGGCGTGTTTGAAAACCAGCGTGCGGTAGGCAAGTGAATTCGTAACCGATCACAAAAAATCCCCGATCGGCCAGTAACTGAGCGGTAGTTGCTTCGAAATATACGCTGCTGCTACCCGGCCCTCCGTGCAAGAAAATCATTGGGTGATTACTTCGACTCCCAAACGATCGGCTATATAAATGCTGAGATCGACAAATGGAAGATGATAAAACAATGACAAACAACAGATATAACCGCCTGGCCAGCATTTGATAAAATAATCGCTTGATCAAATTCATTTGGCCAACCTTAAACCGAAATCATATCGCTTCTCCACCACCCGGCTAATCATTCCAATCTGCCCACAGTGATACATGGTATGTTTGATATTCCAGTCAATCGCCTCAAATTTCGTCTTCGCAATGGGGTGCGGCGTGGGTGTGGGCTCCAACGGATTGTTGAGCTCGGCAACTGTTAGAGAGGATAAAACGGCAATAGATTTTTGCTGCATTACGTTCAAAGCATTGAACAGTATGTCCGGGCTTACCTTTCCGAAAGAGCTATGCGGGCCGGCGACTGTAAACATCTCGCTATATTCCTTGATGGGAAGCTTTTGGAGTACATCCATTTGATGGCCACGGATGACCATGATTGAATGGAAGTAGTGGCTAATGATCAAATGCCCAACCTGCCAGTTGATGTTGGAGTCTACCACTTTAGGAATGACTTCCCATTTGTCGGACGGAACTTCATCGAGAAGCCGGTTCGTCCATTCGTACGCATTAATTGTTTGATTGATTAACAGTTCGATTTCTGACATTATTGTTAAAGAGCTTTTTTTGCAATTTCCTCCTCAAATATACGCATTGCAAAAAGACCATTGCAGACAGCACCACCAGCTCTAAGTGCCGCGGCGATAAATACCGTTTCCCCGATTTCTTCCTTTGTAGCTCCTGCCTCGATCGCGTTTTTCATGTGGGCTTCGATGCAGTAGGAACATTGAGTTGTCAATGCCACTGCCACCGACATCAGCTCCCTGTATTTAACGGGAATGACGCCGTCGCTCCGTTCAGCAGTATACTTCAAATTCAAAAAAGCCGCCGCCTCCTTCGGTGCGGAATTGATCAGTGTTTCAGTGTATTTCCGATCCTTGGACGATTGATATTCTGTCATCTTCATGCAGATATGTGGTATAATGCGAAGGGTCTTGTTTTGTTTCTATACTCGTTTTGTAATCTTCGCGTTGCCATGCATTTGAAAGAAGCACGAGTTGAAACGATAAATTCTGCGTAAATTATCGATCTAATAATTGATCTGATGACAAAATCCATTTCACTAGCAATCCTGACCTTTTTTTCGGCTGCTACCTTTCATGGCTTCGCGCAAACAAAGCCAGCCAAGGATACCGTGCAAAACAAAAAGGAAGAAGTCATGAACCAGTTAATTGACTATTCCAGGCCAGGTGCCAACCATGCCATTCTCGGTAAGCTTGCAGGGAATTGGGCGTTCCAAGATAAAAATCTGCCTTTTGTCAAAGGAACAATTACAAGGAAGCCGATTTACGAAGGGCGGTTCTATGTGGTTGAGGTAACAGGTGGCAAACTCCAGATACCGATTGCTAACGGTCAAATGAAGCTCGAAAATTACCAGGAAATGGAAGTTGAAGGTTATGACAACGTAAAGAAGGCATTTATTTCCAGCTCAATTAACAATCATATTGGGAGTAACATCGATATTCAAGTGGGTAGCTATGATCCTAGTGGTTCCGTTTTCACATACGAATGGGAGAGCGAATTACAGCCTGGTTTTAAGATCAGGAAACAAAGAGTCTTGCAAATCGTGGACGATTCTCATTATACAGAGACTTATTACGAAGAGCAAAACGGCACGAAGAAAATCACCAGGAGCTTGGAATATTCCAGGGCTGCGGGAAATTGAATTACCGTTTAACCAATAGTTGGGCATAAAGAGTTAGCTCGGTTACATTGCATAGTTATCCTAAAAAAATAACGGTGAACGGTCTTACAACCTGGTTTGACTTTGAAGGAATTGCACCAATATGTGCTAAGAATTCATCTTCATTTGGAAAATAACTTGACATAGAACTCGCTCCATTCACCTTCGCTACTTTCGAAACTAAATGATCCCCCATGAGCTTTTGTAATGATGTCATAGCTGAGGGATAATCCCAGACCAGTCCCTTCACCGGTTGGTTTGGTTGTGAAAAATGGCTGCATGATTTTGGATTTGATCGCCTCAGGTATGCCCATTCCGTTATCTCTCACACGAATTTCAACAGAATCAGGATGAGCCAGTTTTGTACTGATCCAAACTAGGGGCTTGAAATCCGGGTTCTGCTTACCCTTTGAATAAACGGTATAAAATGCATTGCCGAACAGGTTAAGCAGTACCCGCCCTATTTCCTGGGGCACCACATCGATCTGACCAAGTTCAGGGTCAAAATCAGTAATCAGCTCACAATGAAATCCCGGATGTTTGGTCAGCTGGGCCTGATAAGCCAGGCGAAGATATTCCTCGATAAGCTGGTTGAGGTCAGTGGGCTGGACGTCGCCCGAAGTGCTGCGGGAATGTTCCAGCATCCCGCGAACGATATTGCTTGCCCGGCCTCCGTGCTGGCGGATTTTCTGAACATTGCTCCGAATGTCCACCGCGATCGCGCTCGCTTCGGCAATATAACCCTTACTAAGCTCGCCCTCCAACTCGACAACCAACTCCTCCGACAATTCTGAAAAATTATTCACAAAATTCAGCGGATTCTGGATTTCATGGGCAATGCCTGCTGTGAGCTCTCCGAGGCTTGCCAACTTTTCCTTTTGCACTAGCTGCGCCTGCGTTGCAGTGAGCTCTTTAAGAAATTTGTTCAACTCGGAGGTACGTTCTTCGACCTGCATTTCCAATTGTTGGTTTTGAGAAGCCAGCAAATCCTGCTTTTCCTCTGTAATCCGGACGACGGCAGCCGCCTTACTCTCCACGTCCATCAGTATTTCCCTGAAACGGAGGATAATGTAAACGACGAAGGAAAGCGGAATAGCAATTAACGCCCCGGTCATAGCCAATTTGGTTGGAAGATCAATTATCCCATAAATGATAGCGGCATAGGTTAAGTAAGATACCAAACTGATGATCGCTCCAACAACAACCGGCCATTGTGCACCACGTACGTTTTTCCAGGCAGCGACAAGTAAATACATGACAACCAGCGATCCGAGTACGGTGGAAACCGATCCGATACGGTTATCTCCAATGATAATGGTTGCTATTCCTCCAATTGTCGCGACGGCAATAATGACAACGCGCAGAACCAGCGAGAGTGGTCGCCCTAAAATATGTGCTATGGCAACTACTGAAAATGGAAATGAAACGTAAAAAAGCAGCCAGGCCGCCAGGAAGGTAGAAAAATAAAGAGAGTACGGTAACTGGAAAACTTCGATGAACAAGAACAAATTATGAATACAAGTCAGGGTTCCCCATACAGCCAGGGAGCGTACAACATTTCGTTCCTGCGGTCCCTGAAAGGGGATCAGCCAGAACAATAAGGTCATTATCGCCGAAATGATCAGCCAAAGGGTCAGGTAAATGGTTTTCGTCCGAAATGAACTTAGCAAATCCTTCACTGCATCCGGCCCAAATAACGTAAGTGACTCCAATGCATCAGGGGTTGATTTCAATATTTCCGGAAAAAGAGGCGAAACGTAATCAACCCAGTGAAGCGCCACCATATGTTCTTGTCCCGGCACAAGAATTATTGGCAATGTAGGCGAGAAATAAGGATAATACTCCTTATACGATTTCCCAAAACTTCCTGTGATTCCATAGGTTTTGATCAGCTTTCCGTCAACATACAAATCGACCGCCGCCCAGCCGGTTTTTCGAAAATCAAGGGGAATGCTTTGGAAAGTTGAATCCAGAACTAGCCTGAGCCGAAACCAACCCTCGACACGTCCTTCCTTATCAGCGTCTTTTACAGACAATTCACTGGGGTTTTTCTTCTCCCATCCGGATGCGACGAAATCAGTTCTTGCCCAATCCGGATTGTTACCAGCACGATAAATCCACTCTTTGGCAGACGCCAGCGATATACGTTGCTCGTTGCCCAGCATTGTTTTGTCCAGTTTCAGGACATTATCCCGGGCAATGACAGTCGATAGGCTTGCGAAAAATGTGATGATTAATAGGCTACTGAGTAAAGACCGTTTAAGCATTTCAGTTTGAGGGGATTTGAGCTTCTCAAATTACTAAAAACAACGATCTTTCTAGTGTCCGAAACTGACCCAACACGATTTAGTGAAAAAAATTCCTACGCTACAATCCTGCACAAGCCTCTTGTAACTTACATAACCAAACCTGTAAGATATCCGGGCACTTCCCGGCAGATTTATATAAATTGCCTTTTTTAACCAAACACCTTTTCCACATGGCACATACTACCTCCAATCCGAAGATTCACGAAGGCCGTAACTTGAAGCGTTTTCGAGAGCTTCTCGGACTCAAGCAAGACGCAATGGCGTTTGAGCTTGGCGAGGATTGGAACCAGCAAAAAATCTCTCTTCTCGAACAAAGAGAAAAGATAGATTCCGACATTTTGGAGCAAGTTGCGGCTATTTTGAAAATACCGGCTGAGGCGATCCGCAATTTCAACGAGGACCAAGCAATCAACATTATTACTACTACTTTCAATGATCAGGCTGTCGGAAGCTCTGTGAATTATGGGACTATTCAGAAAGATCCAATTGATAAGTTAATGCAGCTTCATGAGGAGAAAATTGCTTTGTATGAGCGGATGTTGAAGGAGAAGGATGAGATGATGGAAAGGTTGGAGCGGTTGATTGGGGGGAAGTAGCCCCTGCCTTAACTCGAAAAACGAACTACTTATGGCCTACTTGACCGTATAATAAAATAATTATCATTTTATGTAACGTTTTCGATAGATAAAGACATTATGCTACTTGTGTTGCAAACTCCATTTTCTTTGAATTGCAATGCAAATTTTTCATGACCCCTCTAAACAGATAAATTTCCTGAGCCAGATTCTGTCAAATGGAAAAAAATCATTGTCCTTTTTTATCTCTGCTGGCTGTCCGCTAGGTGTAGCAATGCCTGCCGGTGCGTGGCCACTTATCCCAGCAATAAAGGAACTATCTCAAAAAGTTAATAAGCATTTCGAAGAACCTGCCAATCTTCCTTTGAAATACGGTGATTTATTGCACGAGCTAAACTCAGATGGTTTAGATCAAGAAAACATTGAACAAGTATTAAGTTTTATTCGTGCTCTGAGTCATGTCGCGGGTAAAGGTGTAGTGCGAGGGTTTTCGCAAGCCAATTTGGCAGATATTGAAAAGGTTATTTGCGAAAAAATTGTCGAGTTGATAAATGTATCATTACCAAGTGGAGATACCCCATTGTAAGTATCCCTAAACTGTAAGTATCCCTAAACTGTAAGTATCCCTAAACCACAGACAGTTTGAAATTGGAGAATATCACTTAATTTTAAACTGATGAAAAAAACCAAGTTCAGCGAGACGCAGATTGTTTCGATCCTTAAGCAACAGGAAGGGGGCATC
>NZ_VCEJ01000012.1 GCF_005860805.1 Dyadobacter luticola
CATCCCGAACAGAGAAGTTAAGCCCAGAACCGCCGATGATACTTGGGTCAAACCTGGTAAAGTAGGTAGTCGCCACAATTATTAACATCAAAAGCCCCGTAGAAATACGGGGCTTTTTTGCGTTTAGGGAAGTTGGATAAGCATTCATTTATCTCCATCATTTGGTCTTTAAAAAGCCAAACCCTTCGCATATCAACCAATCCTTCCACAACTTTTTTGAATATTTTTTTGCTTCAATATTCTCCATACCGGTTTTTTCATATATTTGTTCTCAGAGTATCTGACAACAGCAATTCAATGAAATCATTCAAAACTATCTGGTGGTGGCGTGCACGTCTTAATAAGATGGACGAGTAGGCTATTGCTTGGGTATAACAGATATACTTACAAACGGCTCGCTGTTCATCTGACAGCGAGCCGTTTTTTTATGCACTTTACATTATTTACAAACATGAATTCCCAAACGAAATCCTTCCAAATCAATACGCGTTACAAGAAACTGTTGGCAGATACGCTTACTCCCGTCTCTATTTATCTGAAACTCAGGGACAAGTTTGTAAATACAATCCTGCTGGAAAGCTCTGATTACCACGGCAATGATAATTCGTATACCTATATCTGTTGTGATCCTGTCGCTTCTTTTAAGCTAAATAGCGGACAAGTGACCCAAGTATTTCCGGATGGGACTAACATTACAAATCCTCTCGCCAAGCCAAAAGATGCTGTACAATCGCTTTACGGATTTGCGCAAAGCTTTATCTCCGAAAAAAGCAACTTCCCGTTTATTACAAATGGTTTGTTTGGTCACATGACTTATGATGCAGTAACTTATTTTGAAGATATTACCGTTCAACCCGCCAGTCCCGAAACAGATATTGATCAGATTTTTTATCAGGTATACCGATATGTAATAGTCATCAATCACTTCAAAAACGAGCTGTATATTTTTGAACATCAATATGGCGACCAACCTGATGATGATGGTTTTGAACAAATAGAAATCCTGATTAAAAACCGGAATTTTCCTAAATATGATTTCCGCAGTGTCTCCGAGGAAACTTCCAATGTTACGGATGACGAAATGCGAAAAGTAATCCAGCAAGGCATTAATCACTGTCTGCGCGGCGATGTATTTCAGATCGTGCCTTCACGCAGGTTCAGCCGCACATTTCAGGGGGACGAATTCAATGTTTATCGTGCACTGAGATCCATCAATCCTTCGCCGTATCTATTTTATTTCGATTACGGCGGCTACAAAATATTCGGTTCTTCTCCTGAAAAACAGATTTTTATTAAAAATGGCACCGCCGAAATACACCCGATTGCCGGTACTTTCAGAAGAACCGGGGACGACCTCGCAGATGCAGAAGCAGCACAGCAGCTACTTAATGATCCGAAAGAAACGGCTGAACACGTCATGTTGGTAGACCTTGCCCGCAATGATCTGAGCCGCAGCTGCGACGAAGTGAAAGTGACCAATTATAAAGAAGTCCAATATTACTCGCACGTCATCCACCTCGTATCCAAAGTGGTTGGTACGATGAAAAAGGACGTAAATCCCTTGCAGCTTGTGGCAGATACCTTCCCTGCGGGGACATTATCCGGCGCTCCGAAGCACAATGCTATGAAACTAATTGACCAGATGGAGAGCAGTAACCGCAGCATTTATGGCGGCGCCATCGGTTTCATGGATTTCAATGGTGATTTCAACCACGCAATCGCGATCCGGACATTCCTTAGCAAAGACAATACGTTATTTTTCCGTGCCGGCATGGGCGTAGTTGCGAAATCCAATGTAGAAAGCGAATTACAGGAGATCAACAGCAAGTTAGCGGCTCTCAGACAGGCGATTAAGGTCGCCGAAGAAATTTGAAATCGCCATGGGACAGGTCAAAATATATGGGTTAAGGTCGGCGCTTTCGCCAATCTCCCGCGAATTCAGCGACATTTTGCACGGCTGCGTTGTTGATGCCTTTAAATATCCTGAAAACAAAAGAGCGCACCGCTTTTTTTATCTGGAACCAGAAGAGTTCTTTTATCCGGAAGGCCGAAGCCAGCAGTATACCATTATCGAAATTTCATTGTTTGAAGGACGGTCCATTGAAGCGAAGAAATTGCTTTACAAACTCATTTTTGAAAGAATGGAAACGCATTTAAAAATAACACCCAATGACATTGAGATTACGCTGACAGAAACTCCGCTCCATAATTGGGGGATCCGGGGAAAAGCCGGGGATGAACTGGCATTGGACTATCGCGTAGCTGTTTAATCAATTTGTAATTACTTTTTTGAAATGAAAATTCTTGTTCTGGATAATTACGATTCGTTCACTTATAACCTGGTTTATATTTTAAGGGAACTGCATGATCAGGTGGATATTTATCGCAATGATAGAATTGCGCTGGAAGATGTTTCAAAATATGACAAGATACTTCTGTCTCCCGGGCCTGGAATTCCTTCCGAAGCGGGCATAATGCATAGCCTGGTGAAGGAATACGGGGCGCAAAAGAGCATTCTGGGAATTTGTCTGGGACACCAGGGAATCGGGGAGGTGTATGGCGCAACATTGGAAAATATGACTGACGTGCTGCACGGGATCAGCGATACGGCATTTGTAACCGATACTTCCGACCGTATTTTCCAAGGCTTACCTACCGAAATCAAAGTGGGCCGGTATCATTCCTGGACTGTTATCCCCGAATCTTTCACAGAAGACCTCACTATCACGGCATTAGACGGCGCCGGACGTGTTATGGGATTATCACACAAAAAATTTGATGTAAAAGGCTTGCAATTTCACCCAGAATCTGTGTTGACAGAACATGGAAAAGAAATGTTACAGAACTGGCTTAACATTTAATCTACCAGTTCGATAAAAGCCACCCACTGATTTAGCGATGAAACACATTCTTAGTCACCTTTTTGAATATAAAGTTCTGAGTAAAGAGCAGGCCAAAGACGTCCTGATCAACATTAGTACCGGAAAATATTCCAACTCCGAAATTGCCGCATTTCTTACCATTTACGCCATGCGGAGCATTACGGTGGAAGAACTTGAAGGGTTCCGGGATGCCATGCTAGAACTTTGCCTGGCCATGGATTTGTCGGAATATGATCCGATCGATGTTTGCGGCACAGGAGGCGACGGAAAAGATACATTCAACATTTCGACCTTGTCCTGCTTTGTCGTGGCTGGAACCGGCCAAAAAGTGGCAAAACACGGCAATCATGGCGTGTCATCGCTTTGCGGCTCATCAACCGTGCTCGAATTTCTGGGAGCGAAGTTTACCAATGACAGGGATTACCTGGAACGCAAGATCGATCAGGCCGGCGTTTGCTTTTTGCATGCTCCGCTTTTTCACCCGGCAATGAAGAATGTGGCGCCTGTGAGAAGGGAATTGGGGATCAAAACTTTTTTCAATATGCTTGGGCCGATGGTCAATCCGGTGTCGCCCGAAAAACAGCTTGTAGGCGTTTTTAGTCTTGAATTAGCCCGTCTTTTTGCCTATCTTTACCAACAAACGAGCAAGCAATTTCTTGTTCTTCATGCGTTAGACGGCTACGATGAAGTGTCATTAACAGGGGCTTTCAAGATCATCACCGCTCACTCCGAGCAAATCCTTACTCCCTCACATTTAGGGTTGAAAACATTGCGCGCGGAAGATCTTTCCGGCGGAAAAACCGTTGAAGAATCTGCCCGGATTTTCATGAACGTTTTGAATGATGAAGCAACCGAAGCCCAGAAAGAAGCCGTGCTTGCCAATGCTGCCATGGCATTATATTGTGCCAATCCAACGTTATCATTAACCGATTCGGTGGCGGCTGCGAGAGAATCCATTGAAAGTAAAAGCGCATTAAAAAGCTTTAAAAAATTAATTGAAGATTAATTCAGCTTGGCTGATTGTCTTTTGAGAAATAATATTTAGGATGAATATTTTAGAAAAGATCATTGCCCGTAAGCGGGAAGAAGTTAGCGAATCAAAAAATATTACACCGGTTTCCGAGCTGGAAAAAGGGATTTATTTTGAGCGCAAAACCATTTCTCTTGCAGAAGCATTACGTACCTCATCTTTTCCAAGAATCATTTCTGAATTCAAACGCAAATCTCCGTCAAAAGGAATTATTAATGCACAGGTAACTCCGGCGCAGGTTACCTCAGATTATGTAAATGCGGGTGCAGCTGCATTGTCGGTTTTAACTGACCTGGATTTTTTTGGCGGAACATTTAAAGATTTTTTACAGGCACGCCAGGCAAATCCGGCGATTCCTATGCTGCGGAAAGATTTTATTGTGGATGAATATCAGTTATTCGAAGCGAAAGCAATCGGGGCGGATATTATTCTTTTAATCGCTGCTTGCTTAGCACCGGCGGAAATTAATGCACTTGGAAAAAAGGCGCACGAACTTGGGTTGGAAGTTTTGCTTGAAGTGCATAGTGAAGAAGAATTAAATGTAAGCCTTGGCGATTACATTGACATTGTGGGTGTTAACAACCGGAATTTAAAAACATTTGAAACATCTATAGAAACCTCCATTTCTCTGAGCGAGCAGATACCTGACAGTTTTGTCAAGATTTCTGAGAGTGGCTTGAAAGATGCTGATACGATCCTGAATTTATATCGGCATGGTTATAGAGGATTTTTGATTGGAGAAACATTTATGAAAACTGTAAATCCCGGGGCCGCACTTGCCGATTTACAAAATGACTTAACTCAACAACGCAATATAAATTCCCTGGTTTTATGAAAATTAAAGTTTGCGGTTTGCGCCAGCAAGAAAACATTGAAAAGGTGGTAGCATTACAACCCAATTTTATAGGGTTTATATTCTACGAAAAATCGCCTCGATTTGTTGGCGATATGTTAAATGAAGAATATATCAAGAGCATTCCCCAGGGTATCAAAAAAGTAGGTGTTTTTGTAAATGCCAGCCCCGGTCACATTCTGAATACAGTAAAAAAATACGATCTGCAATATGCCCAGCTGCACGGAAATGAAATGCCCGACATTTGCCGGAGCATTCGTCAAAAAGGCGTAAGTGTAATCAAAGCATTTTCTATTAATGAGCAGTTCAATTTTGCCATGCTCAATAATTATAAATCATTCTGCGACCTTTTTCTATTTGATACGGCGGGTGAAAATCCAGGAGGAAATGGTAAAGCATTTGACTGGCAACTCTTGAAGCGATACGACAATGAAAAGCCGTTTCTTTTAAGCGGCGGAATTGGTTTAGACAACATTGAAGAAATTATCACATTATCAAAAACATTGCCGATTTATGGCATCGATGTCAACAGCAAATTTGAGATCGAGCCGGGTTTGAAAGATGTGGCCAAACTGGAAGAATTATTCAGCCAGGTACGTGTAAAAAAACAAGAAGAAGCAGAAGCCTAGTTTTATGGAATCAATAGTAGAAAAGAGGTCGTTTCAGGTAGATAGCAAGGGTTATTACGGATCTTTCGGGGGTGCATTTATTCCTGAAATGTTGTATCCGAACGTGGAAGAATTGCGGGAAAACTATTTACAAATCATTTCCGATCCGTCTTTTCAAAAAGAATATAGTGATCTGCTGCGTGATTATGTAGGCCGGCCTACGCCGCTTTACCGGGCTAACCGGCTGTCGGAGAAGTATAAAACCAACATTTTCCTCAAACGCGAAGATCTCTGTCACACCGGCGCGCATAAGGTGAACAATACGATCGGGCAGATCCTCATGGCGCAGCGCCTTGGAAAAAAGCGGATCGTGGCTGAAACCGGCGCTGGTCAGCACGGCGTGGCTACGGCTACGGTATGTGCGCTGATGGATTTGGAATGTGTGGTGTACATGGGCGAGCTCGACATTGAAAGGCAGGCACCGAATGTGGCCCGGATGAAAATGCTAGGCGCGGAAGTGAGGCCTGCTACCTGCGGCTCGCGTACTTTGAAAGATGCCACCAATGAAGCGATGCGGCACTGGATCAACAATCCGGTGGATACACATTACATTATCGGTTCCGTGGTTGGCCCGCACCCTTATCCTGATATGGTGGCGCGTTTCCAGTCGATCATTTCCGAAGAAATCCGCTGGCAGCTCAAACAGCATACCGGCTCCGAGACGCCTGATTATGTGCTGGCTTGCGTAGGCGGTGGCAGTAATGCAGCGGGCGCATTCTATCATTTTTTGTCCGAAGAAAATGTGAGGCTTGTGGCGATCGAAGCTGCTGGTATGGGGGTTAACTCCGGACATTCTGCGGCTACGACTGCCTTGGGAAAACCAGGTGTACTGCACGGCAGCAGAACGATTTTGATGCAAACAGAAGATGGTCAGGTAACCGAGCCTTTCTCCATCTCGGCCGGGCTGGACTATCCCGGAATCGGGCCTCAGCATGCTTATCTATACGACAGCGGCCGCGGAACATTCATGTCGGCCACGGATGAAGAAGCGGTGCAGGCGGCATTTGAGCTTACCCGATATGAAGGCATCATTCCTGCACTCGAATCTGCGCACGCGCTGGCGGTTTTAGGCCGCCTCGGCGCTTCGGAGAACGAGACGGTTGTGGTAAACCTATCCGGACGCGGCGACAAGGATATGGGCACATTCATGAAATACATCGACTAATTATTCACCTCATATTTATTTCAAAAAAATGGCTACACTGACATTGCCGGAGGTTTTCGACCTCAGATTGAAAATACAGGAGCTGGAAGGAAAAGTGAATTCCGGCGAACTTTCTCTTTTTGAAAGATGCGACCTGGAAGATGAAATTCTCGAACTGAAGGAAAAACTCGGGGAATTTGACCGCATGAAATTCAGCGATGAAGGCGAATGTCTGAACTGCTCCGCCTAGCTTTTTACCAGTTTTTAATTTAAACCAAAACCTATATATGAATTTCAAACTACTCTTGATGGCCGGAATGCTCCTTTTTGGATCGATGGCCTTTGTTTCACCTGAAAAACCTGCCGCTAAGAAAATGTTACGTCACGTCGTTCTGTTCAAGTTTAAAGATTCTGCAACGCCGGCACAGGTGAAAGAAGTGGAAGCTGCATTTCGTGCATTGCCTTCTAAAATCAAGGAAATCAAATCATTGGAGTGGGGTACCAACAACAGTCCCGAAGGATTGGCGCAAGGATTTACACATTGCTTTTTTGTGACTTTTGATAGCGAAGAAGCACGTGCCGTATACCTGCCACACCCTGACCACAAGGCTTTTGGAAAAGTCCTGAGCCCTTACCTCGATAAAGTATTGGTTGTTGATTACTGGACCCAAGAATGAACCGGATTACAAAACTTTTCCAGGACGCGAAAAACGAGCAGGAAGGCGGTTTGCTGAATGTGTATTTCACAGCCGGCTTTCCCGAACTGAATGATACCACCCGCGTTCTTCAAGCTTTACAGGACGGCGGGGTAGACCTCGTCGAAATCGGAATGCCTTATTCTGACCCGGTTGCGGACGGTGAAACGATCCAGCAAAGCAATGACCGGGCTTTGGAAAATGGTATGTCGGTCAAAATCCTGTTTGAGCAGCTGAAAGATATGCGGGAGACGATTTCGGTGCCGGTGCTGCTGATGGGCTATATCAACCCTGTTTTGCAATTTGGCATCGAGAATTTCTGCGCCAAATGTGCCGAAGTAGGAGTGGATGGCCTGATACTTCCGGATATGCCGATGGACGTTTTTCTCGATGAATACAAATCGATTTTCGACGCGCACGGTTTGCTGAATATCTTTCTGATCACACCGCAGACGTCAGAACAGCGCATTAAGCTCATCGACGAAGTGAGCGAAGGATTCATCTATACCGTGTCGTCGGCGAGCGTCACGGGCTCTAAAAGTGGCGTGGATTCGAATATGGAGTCTTACTTTGCGCGGCTGGATGCGATGAATTTGCGGAATCAGCGATTGATCGGCTTCGGTATCAAGGATCACGAGACATTCAAACAGGCTTCCAGCCACGCCGCCGGCGCGATCATCGGCAGCGCTTTTATCCGTGTTTTACAGCAAACCACGGATCTGGAACAGGATGTAAAATCATTCGTAAGAGAAGTGAAGAATTATCCTGAGACGATTGCGATTTAAATCCTCGCAGGCACTTAGAAATACAGATTTTATTTAAAGCGGGCAGCTCTTACAGGGTTGTCCGCTTTTCTTTTAAACCGCAAAATAATCAGCAAGTCTTCACCTCAGCTGCAATGCGGAGGATGCATTTTTACAAAAAAATATTTATATTTCTTCGTTCTAAGCTTGTGCGGATGGTTGGTAATTTTTGCTTTCCGCATACGTTATCAAATCTTCACCGATATAACGAAAATACCTATGGCCGCTTTTGCTCCTGCTATGAAAGGCTTGTTGCTTCGCATTCAGGAATACCGTCAAAAATATTATCAAAACCAGCTGCTCAAAGGCGCCATTTTTTCCGCGGGCCTCTTACTCACGGTTTTTTTGTTCTTTAATACCATCGAATATTTCGGCAGGTTTAGCTCCGGTGTCCGGGGAACATTGTTTTTCGGGTTTCTGGCCATAGTCGTGTTTTCATTTTTTCGGTGGGTTATCCAGCCAATTATTCACTTATCTGGCTTGAAAAAGCCCATTTCTGACGAAGAAGCCGCTTTGCAGATCGGGCAGTACTTTCCGGAGATAGGGGATAAGCTGGTGAACACATTACAGCTGCGTAGCCTCACTGGCAGCCAGTCGGATTTGATCGATGCGAGTATCCGCCAGAAATCCGGACAGTTACTGATCGTAAAATTTTCGGATGCGATCCGTTTCAATGAAAACCGGAAACGCATTAAATATGCGATTTATCCCCTGGCCGCGATCGCTGTGATCTTACTTTTTAATCCATCATTCTTTTCATCCAGCTCTGACCGGATCATTCACTTTCAGAAAAATTATACGTACGCACCATTCTCATTTATTCTTGAAAACAAATCCCTGAAAGCATTTAGAAATGAGGATTTTACATTAAAACTAACCTTAAAAGGCGAAGCACTGCCCACAGCGGTTTATTTGGTACAAAATGGTTCAAGATTCAAACTGACGCCGGAAGGCAACCGGAATTTTTCCTATACATTCAAAAATTTGCAGCGTGACGTCGCATTCTCTTTTGACGCGGCGGGTTATGCTTCGGAGGAATATAAAATCAATGTCAATGAGCGGCCGTCGCTGCTCTCTTTTGATGTAAACCTGCATTACCCGGCTTATTTGAACAAACCGTCGGAAGGGCTGAGCAATGTTGGAAATTTATCGGTACCGGAGGGCACCACCGTCGAGTGGAATTTTAATACCAACTCTACCAAATCGCTGGCTATCAAGTTTGAAAATGATTCAGCATTATTTGAGGCAAAAGAAAATGGCGGGCATTTCGATGTCAGAAAAACAGTCCGAAAATCGGCACAATACCAGGTTACCCTGAAAAATGACGAGACAACGAATTCGGATAAGATCGGGTATTTCATCAATGTGATCCCAGACAAATATCCGGTGATGAACCTCGAAAATTTCCAGGATACGACGCTTTATAATTACCTAGTTCTCGGCGGCTCGATCAGCGATGACTACGGTTTTTCACAGCTCAAAATGTTTTATTCCGTCAAACGTGCGGATCAGAACGAAGCTTCCCAGCCCAAAAGCATTCCGATTCCTTTTAACAAAACCGTTAATACACAGAGCTTTTTCTTCCAATGGTATGTCGACAGTTTGAAACTGGCGCCGGGGGATAAGATTGAATATTACGCGCAGGTTTGGGACAATGATGGCGTAAATGGTGCCAAAAGTGCCCGGTCGCGGTCGATTCAGTTTACGGTACCTTCCAAAGACCAGCTTGAAGCTGAGGTGAAAAAATCGGAGCAGGAAACGGAAAACCAGATGCAGTCGGCTCTGAAAAAGGCGCAGAACCTTCGAAAAGACTTGGATAACCTTGATAACCGTCTGAAAAGCAATAAGGAGCTGGATTTCAAAGAGCAAAAACAGATTGAGGAAGTGTTGCGGAAAAGGGAAGAGCTGATGAAGGAGTTACAGGCTTTGCAGGAAAAGCATCAGAATACCAATGAAAAATCAAAGCAGTTCAACCAGCAAAGTCCGGAGCTGCAAAGCAAGATCGACCAGCTGCAAAAGCTGATGAACGATTTGATGGACAATGATACCGACAAGCTTTACAAGGAATTGAAAAAGCTTCTTGAGCAAAAACAAAGTGAGCGCATGACGAGCATGATGGAAAAGCTTAAGAACAAGGAAGGTAACCTGGAAAAAGAACTGGAACGGACCATGAAGCTCTTCAAGCAAATGCAGATGGAGCAAAAAATGGAGAACCTGGTCGAAAAACTGGACGAACTGGCTGAGAAGGAAGATAAGCTGGCAGATAAAACCCAGGAAAACGAGAAAAACAAAAACGGCGACGATAAGAAGGGCAAGAATGAAGACCTGAAAAAAGAGCAGGAAAAGATCCAGGACGATTTCAAAAAAGCGCAGGAAAACAGTGAGGAGATCGAGGAAATGAGCAAGGAACTGGAACAGCCGGTGGATGCGCAGAAAGAGGAGCAAAAAAACGCTTCTGAGCAGATGGAACAGAGTAAACAGCAGCTTGACAAGCAGCAGAACTCAAAAGCCTCTGAATCGCAGAAAAAGGCCGCTAAATCGATGAAGAAAATGTCGCAGGCCACGGCGGAATCGATGGAGGCGCAGGAGATGGAGCAAATGCAGGAAAATCTCGATGCATTGAGGGACATTCTGGAAAACCTGATCACATTATCATTCGACCAGGAAACATTGATGAAAGATTTCCGTGGCGTGAGCTTGCAGGACCCGCGGTTTATCAAACTCGGCCAGCAGCAGCTGAAATTAAAGGACGATGCGAAGATTGTGGAAGATAGCCTTTATGCTTTGGCCAACCGCGTGGTGCAAATCCAGTCGTTCATCACCCGTGAATTGAATGATATGAAATCGTACATGAACGAAAGTGTGAAGAGCATCAAGGACCGCCAGATTAATCTGGCAACTTCGAAGCAGCAATTTGCGATGACCTCGATGAACAATCTGGCCTTAATGCTGAGCGATGTCTTCAACCAAATGCAGCAGCAGATGGCGATGGCGATGCCGGGAAGCGGAAAGTCTGGCAAGAAGGGCAAGCAAAAAGGCGAGTCGCCGGGCATGGGTGAGCGGCAGGAGAAATTGAACGGACAAATGAAGCAGCTTGGCCAGGGTAAGGAAGGGCAGGGGAACAATTCGGAGCAACTGGCGAGAATGGCAGCCGAGCAGGCGGCGATCCGGAAAATGATCCAGGACCTGATGGATTCCCAAAAAGGTACAGAGGCTGGAAAACAGTTTGGAAAAGAATTGCAGGAAATTTCTGAGAAAATGGACGAGACGGAAACAGACCTCGTAAACAAACGCATCACGCCGGAGCTGATCAAACGTAATCAGGAAATTACCACGCGGTTACTTGAATCGGAAAAGGCGATGAAAGAGCAGGACGAAGATGAACAGCGCAAGGCACAAAGCGCGAAGCAGCTTCCTCGTCAGCCGCCTCCGGCATTTGAAAAATACATTCGCGAGAAGGAAAAGCAGACGGAGTTACTGCGTACGATACCGCCAACATTCTCTCCATTTTACAAACGCGAGGTGGACACGTACTTCCGGAAATACCAGGCGAAGAACTGATTACACCATCATTTTGTTGAGACAAGCCTAAGGTTAACAATTTTTAAGAGTTGTTAACCTTAGTGCGTTTTAGGACAAACATAATCTTTCTCAGATACTTAGTATGTTTGTAAATTAATTTGTAAACAAATGCTGAATTTCTTTTCGGAAGACATTGATTTTAAAGTAGCCAATCCGCTAAAAACCAAAAAGTGGATAAAAAACGCCTCAAAGTCAGAAGGTTACGAAATTTCAACATTGAATTATATCTTCTGCTCGGACGATTACCTGCTGGAAATCAATAAACAATACCTTGATCACAACTACTTTACGGACATTATTACGTTTGACAATAGTGAGGAAGACAATGTTCTGGAAGGCGACATTTATATCAGCGTCGATCGGGTAGAGGAAAATGCGAAAACGTTCCACAGTGATTTTGCTTCAGAAATGCGCCGTGTGCTGATACACGGTTTGCTCCACCTCGCGGGATACGAAGACTCGACTGATGCGCTTAAACAGGCCATGAGGGGCAAAGAGGATGAGTATCTTGCACAGTTCTGATTAACATTCCACGTGGAACACTTTAATTAAAGTGCTTTAATAAATCCGAATTATGTTTCAAGAATATGATGTCATTGTAGTGGGAGCGGGGCATGCCGGCTGTGAAGCAGCGGCGGCAGCGGCCACGATGGGATCGAGCGTTTTGCTCATTACAATGAACATGCACACCATTGCCCAAATGTCCTGCAACCCTGCCATGGGCGGTGTCGCGAAAGGACAGATTGTAAGAGAAATTGATGCGCTCGGCGGACAGTCAGGAATTGTCAGTGACAAGACAATGATCCAGTTCCGGATGCTGAACCTCTCCAAAGGTCCCGCCATGTGGAGCCCGCGCTGCCAGAGCGACCGCGTACTTTTTGCGCAGGAGTGGCGGACGATTTTAGAAAACAATCCGAATGTTGATTTCTGGCAGGATACTGCAAAAGGAATCATCGTTGAGGATGGAAAAGCTTGCGGCGTGACAACCAGTCTTGGCATCGAGATAAGATCCAAGGCGGTAGTCCTTACCAATGGTACTTTTTTAAATGGGCTAATCCATATTGGTGAGAAGAATTTTGGCGGTGGGAGAACTGGGGAGAAATCGGCGACTGGAATTACCGAACAACTGGTTTTCCTGGGCTTTGAATCCGGCAGGATGAAAACGGGCACACCACCACGAGTTGACGGCCGCTCACTGGACTACTCGAAAATGGAAGAGCAACCAGGGGACGAGGTGCCAGGCAAATTTTCCTACTCCGATACGAAGCCACTCGCAAAGCAAAGAAGCTGCTGGATTACCTATACCAACAACGAAGTTCACGAACTCCTCCGGACGGGATTTGAAAAATCACCCATGTTTTCCGGCAGGATCAAAGGTCTCGGACCGAGATATTGTCCTTCGGTAGAAGACAAAATCAATCGCTTTGCAGATAAAGATCGGCACCAGATTTTCGTGGAGCCCGAAGGGTGGGACACCGTCGAGGTGTATGTCAATGGTTTCTCCACTTCGCTTCCCGAAGATGTGCAGTACGCTGCATTAAGGAAAATTCCTGGATTTGAGAATGCAAAAATGTTCCGCCCCGGCTATGCGATCGAGTACGATTACTTCCCACCGACGCAGCTGAAATCAACGCTCGAAACACATTTGATCAGCAACCTGTTTTTCGCCGGACAGATCAATGGTACTACCGGCTATGAAGAAGCGGCTTGCCAGGGACTCATGGCCGGAATTAATGCACATCGGAATGTTCACGAACTCGATCCGTTTATTTTAAAAAGATCCGAGGCGTACATTGGGGTTCTGATCGACGATTTGATCAACAAAGGCACCGAAGAACCTTACCGTATGTTCACCTCGCGCGCCGAGTACCGAACTTTGCTGCGCCAGGATAATGCTGACATTCGGCTTACGGAAAAAGGTCACCATATCGGTCTTGCTAGCGAAGATCGGCTGGCGAATGTGCTGAGAAAAAAATCAGAAGTTGCGGAGATAACCCAACTTTTAGCGACGACGAAAATTTCTCCGGATGAAATTAACTCTGCTTTGGAGGAGATCGGCACGGCTACTCTGCGAGAAAAAACCAGTATTTCTCAACTCCTGAAAAGACCACAGCTCTCGTTGGTACAACTCATCGATGCCAGCTCACAGGTCGCGTCACTGCTCGAAAATTTCGCACAGGATTCGGTCCAGCAGGCTGAAATCAATATCAAATACGACAGCTACATTGAAAAGGAAATGTTGCTCGTTGACAAAATGAACAAGCTTGAAAACCTGACTATCATCGATAATTTCAACTATGATGTTGTCACTTCATTGTCTTATGAAGGTCGGGAAAAATTGAAAAGAACCCGGCCCGGCACGATTGGCCAGGCATCGAGGATCAGCGGGGTAAGTCCTTCGGATATCTCCGTTTTAATGCTTTTTATTGGTAGATAATGTCACAAGAAACACTTGAAAATTGTCCGGTTTGCAATAAGTCCAGTTTCAGTAATTATCTGAATGTGGAAGATTACACGGTTTCACACAAAGAATTTACGATCCAGCAATGTAATGCCTGCTACTTTTTATTCACGAATCCGCGGCCTGACGAAGCTTCTATCGGCGCGTATTATCAGTCGCAGGATTACATTTCACATACTGATGCGAAGAATGATTTGATCAGTAAGGTTTATAAATCGGTAAGAAATTATACGATCAACCAGAAGGTAAAACTGATCAACGAATTGTCCAGCCAGAAGGGAAAGTTGCTCGACATGGGCTGTGGAACCGGGAATTTTGCAGGCGCTGCGAAAGAGGATGGATGGATGGTGACGGGTACGGAACCAGATACCAGCGCAAGAGAACTTGCAGGACAAAAGGCAGGAATTCCTATTTATGAAAGTGTTTTTGCGGAAGAAATCGGCGATCAGAAATTCAATGTGATCACCCTCTGGCATGTTCTGGAACACGTGCACCAACTGAATAAAACCATCGATTGGCTGGCAAACCATTTAACAGAAAATGGAAAAATACTGATTGCAGTACCTAATCCGGAATCCCTGGATGCAGCAAAATATGGAAGGTTCTGGGCTGCTTACGACGTACCCCGGCATCTTTATCATTTTACAAAAAATACCATGAAAGAACTGCTCAGACATCATAATCTTCAA
The DNA here is from genome assembly GCF_005860805.1 of Dyadobacter luticola. Classification (GTDB taxonomy): domain Bacteria; phylum Bacteroidota; class Bacteroidia; order Cytophagales; family Spirosomataceae; genus Dyadobacter; species Dyadobacter luticola. Next base: position 14,808 of record NZ_VCEJ01000012.1, read on the forward strand.
GTCGACCGCATACTTCCGATGTGGTTTGACTCCTTTTATGTAAGCATGCTCAGCACCAAATACAAGCAACAAAGAATTGATATGTTTGATAGTGTCTCCAAAGGTCTCGCCTCGAACTGGCAGGGCAGGAGGGGAGCTCATAAGGAAATCAACACATCGAGCCTCATTTACATTGTAGGAAAAAAATAACGGAAACCCGGTCGATCAACCGCCCTCAATACCGACGTATTGAGGGCTTTTTTAAATACATTCTATATGCTCAGGATTATCTTTTTCGCGATTGTTTGTCTTCTAATCTTCGAAAGATGCGCCCAACAAGTCACACCTACCGGCGGTAAAAAAGACTCGATTCCTCCAACATTGGTCGAGAGTTCACCGCTGAATAAAACGCTCAATTTTAAAGGCAAAAAAGTAGAGCTATTCTTTGATGAATATGTGGTGGTCGACAACATTAATCAGAAGCTGATTATTACGCCCGAGGCAGATAACCCTTACTCCTACAAGCAAAACGGTATGTCTGTGGCATTGACATTCAAAAATCCATTCAAGGATAGTACCACATTTACTTTGAATTTCGGTGACGCCATCAAGGATTTTGCAGAGAAAAATCCTGCGAAGAATCTCAAACTGGTATTCAGTACCGGCAGCTCGCTTGATTCGGGGAGGGTATATGGAACGTTGAAAGACGTCCGGACCAACAAACCCATTTTTGATGCACTGGTGGGACTATATAATGTCACTGATACATTAAACATCACCAAACAAAAACCTTACTACTTCTCCCGGACGGACAGCAGCGGCGTATTTTCGATTGAAAATATTCAGATGAGAAGTTATAAAATGATCGCGATCGATGATAAAAACCGTAACATGCTCTACAATGCAAAGGATGAGCGTATGGGCTTTATAAGCAAGCCGATCAATGCTGGCACCGATTCTGTTGCCTACAACATTGAGATGTTTTTATCAGATAACACGCCTCTCAAAATTCAGCGCACATTGCCCAAAGTGAATAATTACTCGGTTGTTTTCAGTAAAGCGATTGAAAAAGTGCAGGTCACATTCATGAATAAAGACACGCTTCCGTACTTGCTGGAAGCCGGCACAAACCTGAAATTTTTCAATGTGGAGCCGCATCCTGATTCGACTTTGGTGAAACTTACTGCTACGGATTCACTCGGAAAAGCCACGGATTTTGAACAGAAAATTGCTTTTCAACCGCAGCGTGGCAAAGAACGCCAGCGCGATCCGATGACATTTACAACCCAGCCAGAACCCAATAAACCGCTGGATCATGAGTTCACCTATAAGCTTATTTTGAGTAAACCTATTTCAAAAATCGATGACCAAAAGATCACATTAATCACGGATAGTCTTACCCACGAGCCGCTCAGCGCATTCAAATCGAGCTGGAATGCCAACCATAACATTCTCACAATTCAGGCCAAATCCTTCGCGAAAGACAGTATCAAGTGGGACATTCCGAAAGGTTCGATCATCAGCGTAGAAGGCGATACATTGCCCAAAACTTTCTTGAAACACCCTGTATTGAAAGAGGAAGATTATGGTCTAATCAAAGGCCGCGTAACGAATGCGGATACTTCCACGCGGCTGATTGTGCAGCTGGTTGACGAACAATACAAGCTCATCGAAACGTCTTATGTGACAAACTATACATTCCGTCACATACCTCAGGGGAAGTACTATCTACGCGTTATTGTCGATAGAAACAGAAACCAACGCTGGGATACGGGCGAAATGGACAAAGATTTGCAGCCGGAACCTATTTTTTACATGCCTGACAAGATCTTACTCAAGGCAAATTTCGAATTGAACGATATCAACATTACCCTTCCTAAGTAATTTTCTCAAATTGTTATCCAGATACTGTGGATAACTATGTGTATAACCCACTTTTCTTGTTGGTAACAGAACCAAATTTGTGGATTACCCTGTGGATAAGCCGAGTTATCTGTGGATAAATTTTGGATTTTAAGTCTTTGGTGTATAAGTCGAGGCTATCTCCGAGTTAACAGTATGTTGATTCACTTTAGCATCTGTGGATTAACATTTCCAGAAATCGATACAAGGTTTTCAACAATCGGATTCCAAAATTTAAATGTTAACTTGTAAAACAGCACTTTACCTGTTGACAAATCCCTCCCTGCATTGTTAATAATCAACATAAGTTATACACAAAATGTGGATAAGTATGTTAATCTACAGTGGATATCCACATTATCCCCATATCCACAGCCCTAGAGAATGATAATAACTAAAGGAAAATTTTTTTATCTATTATGAAAAAGTCTTTGAGGTGGGTTTTGATATATATTTTGGTTTCGGCCGGCGGGGGCGCGGCGGTCGCGCAGAGCGAGAAGGAAATGGCCGAGGAGTATTACAAGAATGGGGATTGCCCGAAAGCGCTTACTTACTATTCGGCGCTGCTGAAATCTTCGTTTGAAAAAGTCTCACTCAAAAATTATACAAGCTGCATTATAAAAACCAAAGCGTGGAGTGACGCCGAGTCATTTTATAAAAAGCAGATTAAGAATGATGCGCCGAATGCGGCCTGGTATTACTTGTACTGGGGTGTGCTGCTGGAAGCGCAGGGAAAGGTGCAGGAAGCCGGCAAAAAGAGCGACCAGGCCATCGCAGCGTCCGGTGCAAGAACGGAGCTTAAACGCGAAATGGCAGAGGAATTCAGGGCGATCAATAAGCCGGAATGGGCCAAGAATATTCTGCTCGATGCCCGCGCTGCAACGAAGCGGACTGATATCTTTCAGCTTGAACTGGCGAGTGTTTATCGCGATCTGAATGATCCGGAAAAGATGATCGACGAGCTGCTCTCTTATGGCATGCGATACCAGAATACCGAAGTTGTCCAGAACATGCTTCAGGATTTTACCAAAGATGAAAAAGAGCAGTCTTTGCTGGAAAAAGTGCTGTATGACAAGATCCAGAAATTTCCAAATGAAGGTTTTTATAATGAATTGCTGATCTGGTACCAGATCCAGCGCAAGGATTTTTATAAAGCATTTGTCCAGGAGCGCGCGCTGGACAAGCGTTTTAAACACAATGGTGCAAGACTGTATAATCTTGGACAACTCGCTTTACAGAACCTGGATTACACGAATGCGGGGCTGATTTTTGATCATTTGGTAAAAGAATATCCCAAAGGACAACTGTATCCGGTAGCGCGTCGTATGGCGATCTTTGCGCGGGAAGAGCAGGTGAAAAATACCTATCCGATCAAACGCAGCGAGGTCCAGAAACTGCTGGGTCAGTATCAGCAATTGGTGGATGAGCTTGGGGTGAATGCCAGGACGATTGAAGCTTTGCGGAATATGGCCATCCTGAATGCATTCTATATGGATGATTTCAAAAAGGCGATCGACATTCTTCAGACGGCAATTGAGGCGGGCAAGCATGAGAAGAATTTTGTAGATAAATGTAAGTTGGATCTGGGTGACATTTACCTGCTGCAAGGCGAGCCCTGGGAGGCAACATTGGTTTATTCGCAGGTTGAGAAATCCCAGAAGGATGATGTTTTAGGATACGAAGCCAAGTTGCGGAATGCGAAGCTGCATTATTATAAAGGGGAGTTTTTGCTGGCGAAGGCGGTTCTGGATATTTTAAAACATGCTACTTCCAGGGAAATTGCCAATGATGCCAATGAACTTTCTCTGCTGATTATGGACAATACAGGTCTGGATACTTTTGAGACGGCGATGCGGCAATATTCTTCTGTCGAGCTTTTGCTTTTTCAAAACAAAAAATTTGAGGCGATCGACTCGCTGAAAAGTCTTTACCAAAGATATCAGAACCACAGCCTCACAGACGAGATACTCTGGCTGCGGGCACGGACTTATATCAAACTGGATAGTAACCAGCAGGCGCTAGAAGATTTGAAATTGTTGTACTCTAAATTTGGTCATGACATTTATGGAGACAATGCGCTTTTTGAAATGGCGAAGTTGTATCAGGAAAAGTTGAATGACAAAGATCAGGCGATGAAATTATATCAGGAGCTCATGGAAAAATATCCGGGAAGCATTTTTGTCGCCGAGTCACGAAAGCGGTTCCGGAATTTGAGAGGTGATGTGATCAACTAGAATGTTGAGATGAAATAGAAAAAGGCTTGAGAGCAGATGCTTTTCAAGCCTTTTACATTTTGGTATTCCGGGTACAAATCCGGGTGAAATTCAAATTTTCAAATCTAAGCGAGTTAAAACATATACTTTTTTGAGATAACTAACTCAACAAGAAGTTTTTAAATGCCGAAAAATCGGGTTTCATTTTTATGGATACTTTTTCAATTTCAAGCAGAGATTTGAGCCGCTCGGGGATTTCTATGCTTTCTTCCAAAGTTTGCTCCACCAGTTCACTAAATTTGGCCGGATGTGCGGTCGAGAGAAAGACACCTGTAAAATCCGACGTATTTTTTTCGCGGTATGCTTTCAACCCAAGGTAAGCGACCGCTGTGTGCGGACACATCACATATCCGTGATTTTTATAAATTTCCCGCATCGCTTCCTGAGTTTGGAAATTATCAAAAAAGAAGCCGGAAATTTTTTCAGTCACCGAATTCCAATCATCACCAAAAAATCTTGTAAAGCGGACGAAGTTGCTTGGGCTACCTACGTCCATAGCATTAGAAACCGTTTCGATGGAAGGGCGCGGATCGTAGGTTCCACTTTCGAGGTATCGAGGAACTGCATTGTTCAAATTAGTCGAAGCAACAAATTGCTCAACGGGCAGGCCCATTTTATAAGCCAGCAAGCCGGCGCTGATGTTACCGAAGTTTCCGCTTGGGACAGAAAAGACAATCGGCTTACCCAGCTTCTTTAATTGCGCATAGGCCGAGAAAAAATAGAAGGACTGAGGTATGAGTCTCGCAATGTTGATGGAATTGGCGGAGGCGAGGTTAAATTTAGCATTCAATTCCTGGTCCAGAAATGCTTCTTTCACCAGACGCTGGCAATCGTCAAATGTTCCATCCACTTCCAGCGCGGTAACATTGTGGCCCAGTGTGGTCAGCTGTTTTTCCTGAATGTCGCTTACTTTCCCACTTGGATAAAGAATGGTAACAGATATGCCCGGAACCTTGTAAAAACCCTGTGCAACTGCTCCGCCTGTATCTCCGGAAGTGGCCACTAATATTTTTATTTCTCGGCTTGAACGCAGCAAAAAGTAAGACATTAGCGCTGCCATAAATCTGGCCCCAAAGTCTTTAAAAGCCATCGACGGTCCGTGAAATAGCTCTAAAACATAGTCTTCGGAAGTTATTCCAACCGCCGGCGCTTCGAAATCATAGGCCTGCTCAATGATGTTTTCAATCTTACTTCTCGTAATTTCACCTTCAAATAATGTGTCCGCAACTTCTACGGCGATCTCCTTGAAAGTCTTATTTTCAATGTTTTCGAGGAAATCAGGTGAAATTTGCCGGATATATTCTGGCATATAAAGGCCATTGTCTGCAGGCAAACTGTTGAAGATCGCATCTTCCAGGTTCGCTTTGAGTGAGGCCGTCTTGGTACTTTGAAAGATCATTTTTTGCAGGTCGTGATTGGGAGCGCAAATTTACCAAAATAGTAGGCGCAAGATCCCTGAACATTTTATAAATGTTTGAGCTTGTTAAATAATGTATTGCGCACCTGTGAATGTTGGTGTGATCGAAAGACAAAATTTTTTGTTAAGCATATCTAGAAACCTAATTATATATAAGTATGTCGATAGGGATTTTCAAAGTTCCGGCTGCGAAGAATGAACCAGTAAAGAGCTATGCTCCGGGAAGTTCTGAAAGAATTGAGTTAAAAAAGGCCTTGGCGGATGCCAGGTCGAAAGTCATAGAAATTCCGCAATACATTGGGGGAGAAGAGGTTTTCTCTCGGAATAAGCAAAAAGTCACGCCACCACACGATCACCAGCATTTGTTGGGATATTTCCATGAAGGAAGCGCCAGCGACGTTACAAAGGCTATTAATGTAGCGCTGGATGCACGTCAAAAATGGACCTCGCTGCATTGGGAGCAACGTGCTGCCATCTTTTTAAAAGCTGCGGATTTAATAGCAGGGCCATATCGGGCTGAATTGAATGCGGCTACCATGCTGGGGCAATCGAAAAATGCTTATCAGGCTGAGATAGACTCTGCTTGCGAGATCATTGATTTCCTGCGGCTCAATGTCAATTTCATGCGTGACATTTACGAAGAGCAGCCTATTTCTTCTGATGGCGTCTGGAACCGGATGGAGTACAGGCCGCTGGAAGGTTTTGTTTTTGCAATCACCCCATTCAATTTTACTGCGATTGCAGGTAATTTGCCAGCTGCTCCCGCTCTGATGGGCAATGTGGTTTTATGGAAGCCAGCATTTACCCAGGTGTACGCCGCTAATGTAATCATGAAGGTTTTCAAAGAAGCCGGGTTACCAGACGGAGTTATTAATATGATTTTGGTAGATGGGCCGATTGCCGGAGATGTTGTTTTTAAACATGCAGATTTTGCAGGAATACATTTTACCGGGAGTACAAAGGTATTTCAAACGATTTGGAAGACAATTGGAGAGAACATTACCAGCTATAAATCTTTTCCAAGAATTGTGGGGGAAACAGGAGGAAAGGATTTTGTGCTAGCTCACAAATCTGCTGATCCAAAGGCGCTTGCAACCGGACTTATCAGAGGTGCATTCGAGTATCAGGGGCAAAAATGTTCTGCTGCGTCGAGGGCGTATATTCCTTCCAACCTTTGGGAAGAAGTAAAAAGTTTGATGTTGGCGGACCTGGAAGAAATAAAGATGGGTCCGGTGGAGGACTTTTCAAATTTTGTTAATGCTGTCATTGATGAAAAGTCCTTTGACAAAATTGCTTCTTATATAGAAGGCGCAAAAGATAGCGCTGATACCGAAATAATCGCGGGAGGCACTTATAATAAGGAAAAAGGGTATTTTATCCAGCCAACAATTATTCAAGCCTTCAAACCGGATTATATAACGCTTTGTGAAGAGATATTCGGGCCGGTGCTTACTGTATATATATATGAGGAGGATAATTTTGAGCAGATCATTCCGGTAATAGATTCCACTTCGCCTTATGCTTTGACGGGTGCCATCTTTGCAAATGATCGTTACGCAATTCAATACGCAACGGATCATTTGGTGAATTCTGCAGGTAATTTTTATATCAATGACAAGCCGACTGGCGCGGTAGTAGGTCAGCAGCCATTTGGCGGGGCCCGTAGTTCAGGGACAAATGATAAGGCGGGCTCGGTATTGAATCTACTTCGATGGGTTTCTCCAAGGGCTATCAAGGAAACATTGGTTTCTCCAAAAGACTACAAATATCCCTTCCTAGCAGAGGATTAGTTGTATAAAACTTACGAAATTTTATAATACTTAAAGAACTTTCACTTATTCGAAGTTTTTTTCTGACTGAAATTCGGAAGTAAAAAATCTTTTTCTACCTTTGCAATCCCAATCGCAAACGAAGCGACTGAAAAGAAGAAAAGAAAGCGCGATTGGCACTGTTCTTTGACATGATGAGATAGACCAAAAGAGTAAGAAATACTCGTTTGAATGGAATAAAGCTACTTAGGTAGCAAATCAATATTTACAATGGAGAGTTTGATCCTGGCTCAGGATGAACGCTAGCGGCAGGCTTAATACATGCAAGGCGAGGGGGCAGCAATGTCACCGTCGTACGGGTGCGTAACGCGTATGCAACCTACCTAT
>NZ_VCEJ01000011.1 GCF_005860805.1 Dyadobacter luticola
TTCGCAGCTTATCACGTCCTTCATCGCCTCTGAGAGCCTAGGTATCCCCCATGCGCCCTTAATTCGCTTGCGCGACTCTATTTTCTTCTCTCTTCTACTTTACCAATATGTCAATGAACTCGTTACCAGATCTGTATCTAGTAATGTGGAGAATAACGGATTCGAACCGTTGACCCCCTGCGTGCAAGGCAGGTGCTCTAGCCAGCTGAGCTAATCCCCCAAAATTTTCAATAAATGAAATCAGAAAACGTTTTTCTGATTGTACTTGTTTAATCCGTGGGCCTGCGTGGACTCGAACCACGGACCTCGACATTATCAGTGTCGCGCTCTAACCACCTGAGCTACAAGCCCTAATATATGATAGAAATAAACCAAAAGCAGAATCCTTCGTCTCCAGAAAGGAGGTGTTCCAGCCGCACCTTCCGGTACGGCTACCTTGTTACGACTTAGCCCCAGTCGCCGATTTTACCCTAACGGTGTCTTTAACCTACCGCTTCAGGTCTCCCCGACTCC
>NZ_VCEJ01000013.1 GCF_005860805.1 Dyadobacter luticola
TTTTGGATGAACCCACAACCGGGCTGCACCCTTCCGATGTGGACAATTTACTTATTCAGCTCAACAAGCTGGTTGATCAGGGAAATACGGTTATTGTCATCGAACACGATATGCACGTAGTCGCAAATAGCGACTGGGTGATCGACGTCGGGCCGGGTGCCGGAGATGAAGGCGGTAACATCGTTGTCTGCGGTCCGGCAGCAACTGTTGCCGGCGAACCGGCAAGTCAAACCGGGAAATATCTGGCAGTGTCATTTCGGGAGGGGTGAGGACTAGGAATACGTGAGCGTCATGTGACTATGAATGCCTGAATTTCCTACGCGAGAATGTCAGATTCAAATTAGATCAAATCCATCAGTATTTTCACGCCAAATCACAGCCGGAAGAACGTTTTGGTGTTTTTGCTACTTATAGAGGGGGGAATAGAAGCTGAAAGAGATAAAACAGATTTTAAAAGTTGAATAGCAAATCGAGCTACACTTTTACGGTCTCAGCAAATGTCCGAATATGCAGTGGATCTGATTATAAAGGCGAGGGAGGCAGTCTCGTTTTCGAGCGTTTTGTGAGATTATAGCGCAACGGACAAATTAGACGGTGCGAACCCTGACACTTAAATTATGTCCAGATACCTAAAGTTCAACGATCCTACTAGTGCCGTCTGCTATCTGGAGACAACAAAATTGCAACCGTCCACTTTTAAACTTCAAAATTTAACATGTTACGAGTAGGTGCCGATAATATTTCAGAGCTTTGGATTTGCTAAAAATGCTTAAACATAAATACCTTTGAAGAGAGGGCAATGAGGAAAGAAGATATAGTAGCCGAGGTAAAAAAAATGCTCGAGCTGCTTGTACTCGGGCACTTTGAATTGGCGTATGATTTAGACTACTCAAAGATATTGAACGTCGAGGCCATTTCGGACGAGATAGTGGCATATCCTGGGCATCTAACGATGCCTCCAGAATCGGAGCTTCTGCAATTGGATATTTATGAGACAAATTTCGAAAATCAAGTTTGGATAGATATTCCCCTATGGTTTGACGATACCGAAAGTGATCTGACGTTAGGTTGTACGATTTGCGATACCGCGACAGAACTTCGTTATTCTATTCAAGATATTCACGTTTTATAATCTGTCTCACTTACTGGGATGCACCAGTGAGAGATGTCGATAAATGTTTGACTACTTTGCATTGCTTCTTTTAGCCAGCGTTATGTGAGAATCACTAGTTTCGGGCTCGCATAACCGTTTTTTGTTAAACAACAAAACACAGAACAAGAGGGCTACCCGGATTTTTTGGCAAGTTCTTGGTTTATAGGGAAGAGTAACTTTTGCGTTATTACCGAAATTTAACCTGTATATCAGCTAATGAGGTGCAAATTGCTACTGCTGTTTTTGCTTTGTGCGTCTAGTTTGAAGGCTCAGATGCCGGAGATTAATATCAAACAAATCTTGTTGATCAAACCTAATAGCAGTTCTGAAGGGGTACTCATTGGCGCAAGTTCCGATGAGTGTGTAAGGTTACTGGGGAAGCCGGATGAAATCTCGGATTATTATTCAGAGACCGATGACGATATGATGAAGCTGTACCAGTATGGGGAAAGCAAGCTTTACTTCTTGAAAGGAAAGTTAAGTGTTTGGGATGTGCTTGATAGTAGGATTTGGGTTGGTCAGGTCAATGGGCGCATTTTCAAAATAGGGGATAAATTGATCTCTGGATCAGTAAGGCCTTCGGACTTTCGAGGGCTGCCCATCACCCACTATGGCGGCAAATCCAGGAACATGGGTTTTGCATTTGCAAGTATCAACGAAGTCAAGAATGACCGGACTTACCTGGACAGCTATTTTGAGCTCTTGTTCAATTCAAAAGGAGTCTTGTTTTCTATTTGCATGGGGGATAAATAATTCGTCGCAAATAATCTCCGAAATTTTCAGCATTTCTGAACAGAGTATACGGTCTCACGTTCGAGCGATTTTTTGAGAATTACAACAGTTGCTATTCAACAATCGTCTCACTATTCCGTTTGATAGGGCTTTATCAAAGGCTTTCACAGCATTGCCTATACAGGTTTTGCGTGTTTTAAAGACCCTTTTTGGGAGAGCGCTCTCATCCTCAAACCGAAGGTTATAAAAAGGAGCCATGCTTATGCATTATCGGACAGCTTCTGTACGATTTCGGACACATTTGTATAATTTTTTTGTCTATACAGCTAAAAATCAGATTGTTATACGACCGGCATTTTATTTGCTAAACAAGTAATAAAGAAATACACATGTTAACCTGTTTAGTATGAGCCGAACCTACCTGGGCGAGTTTGAGGAGTTAGTCCTACTCGCTGTTGCCGTCCTGGAACTACAGTCCGCGGGGGCTTATGGCGTCTCGATTGCCGACGAGCTTAAACTACGTACGCAACGAACTACTTCCGTCACAGGGGTACATGTGGTCTTGTATCGCTTGGAGGAGAAAGGCCTGGTCGGCTCGGAGTTAGGCGGAGCCAGCCAAGTCCGGGGCGGACGGCGCAAGCGACTATTTACGCTGACGGCGGCTGGCCAGCAAGTGTTGCGCGAAATGCGTCAGCTGCGCTTGGGATTTTGGGAAGCTTTACCCACCCCTTTCTTTTCGTAAGCCATGGGCAAGCCTTCACACAACCCGACACCCGATCCACAGGGCTCGGCCGGGCAGCGAGCGTCGGCCCAGGAACCGCCCCGATGGGCCAGTCGACTATTAAGCTGGTTAACGCCCGCCGAGCTGCTTGAAGAATTGCAGGGGGATTTGCAGGAACAGTATGCCCAGCGGATTGACCAAAACGGCCCCTTGCGCGCTCGTTGGTGGTATGTCCTGGAAGCCCTGATGGTCATTCGACCCTATTACATACGTCGTCGATTGGCCGGGCTGGCCAATCGGCTTAGGGATTTCTTCTTGAAGCGTCCCACTAAAACCCGCCCTTTCATTCACCCTGAACACTCTTCGCCACCACTAATGAATACTGATATGATCCGCAATTATCTCAAAATCGCCTGGCGCAACCTCATCAAATACAAGGGGTATTCTGCCATCAACATTTCAGGCCTGGCAGTGGGTATGGCCGTAGCTATCACCATTGGCCTTTGGGTCTGGGATGAACTTTCGTTTGATCACTATTATGACAACTATGACCGCATTGTTCAGGTAGCTCAACATGGCACCGTCAATGGAGAAACCTGGACAGGTAGTAATGTTCCGTTTCCATTAGGGGATGAATTAAAGGGTCAATACCCGAACGATTTCAAGCGGGTTTTGAAGGCCTGGCATATTCAGGATCACGGGCTGACGGTAGGGACCAACCACTTTTCGCTTACCGGCCAGTTCATCGAATCCGAAGCGCCCGACATGCTGAGCCTGCATATGTTGAAAGGCACGAGAGCAGGTTTAACCGAACCAAATTCAATCATGGTCTCAGCCTCAGCTGCTAAAGTGATGTTTGGCGAAACTGATCCGATGGGCAAAGTGGTGAAGATCAACAATGCTATGGATGCGACCGTGACGGGCGTTTATGACGATATGCCTGCTAATACGGAATTTCATCAGGTCCAGTTTTTTGCTCCCTGGGATTTATACGTATCAGGTAACCACTGGATCAAAGAGCAGGGTTGGGGAAACAATTTTATTCAGGTGTGGGCTGAACTGCATCCTCATGTCGACGTTGACAAGCTTTCAGCCAAGATTAAGGACATCAAACTAAAGCATCTGGCAAACAATAAAGAGTTACTGGCCTTGCATTTCCAGATCTTCCTGCACCCGATGAGCAAGTGGCACCTCTACTCTGGCTTTGATAAGCAGGGCAACAATACCGGTGGGCTGATTCAATATGTCTGGCTTTTTAGCCTCATTGCGGGGTTTGTGTTATTGGTAGCCTGCATCAACTTTATGAATTTAAGCACCGCGCGAAGTGAAAAGCGAGCCAAAGAAGTCGGCATCCGTAAAGCGGTGGGGTCGATCAGGGGACAGCTTATCGGTCAATTTTTTAGCGAATCCTTCCTGGTAGTACTGTTGGCTTTGTTGTTTGCCCTCTCATTAACAACACTTTGGCTTGACTGGTTTAATCAGCTGGCAGATAAGGAAATGAGCATTCTGTGGACGAACCCGTTCTTTTGGTTGCTGGTGGGTGGTTTCGTGCTCGTCACCGGGTTATTAGCGGGTAGCTATCCAGCTTTGTATTTATCGGCTTTCCAGCCCATCAAAGTCTTGAAAGGTACTTTCCAGGTGGGTTGGCTGGCGGCACTTCCGCGTAAAGTGTTAGTGGTTGTCCAGTTTACCGTATCGGTGACGCTGATCATCGGTACCCTCATCGTTTATCAGCAGGTTCAGCACGCTAAAAACCGTCCGGTAGGATATTCTCGTGAAGGGTTGTTGCAAGTGCAAATGACAGCCAACGACTTTTACACCAAATATGAAGTACTGCACCAGGAACTGCTCAACAGCGGTGTTGTCTATGAAACCGCGCAGTCAGCAAGTCAGGCAACGGAACTATGGTCTAATAATTCCGGGTTTGAATGGCCGGGTAAATCGCCGTCCCAGCAGTCGGACTTTGGCACCTTGACTGTTTCCCCTGAATACGGCAAGACCGTCGGCTGGCAGTTTGTCGCCGGGCGTGATTTCTCAAAAGATTTTGCTTCGGATTCAGCCGCTTTTGTAGTCAACCAGGCCGCCGTTCGATTTATGAGTTTAAAACATCCGGTCGGAGAAACGATCCGGCGAAATGGTACGCCTTACCGGATTATCGGTGTTATCCAGGATATGGTAATGGGTTCACCTTTTGAGCCGGTTTACCCGACGGTGTTTTTTCTTCGTGGGCCACTTAACTGGATTAATATCAAACTGAAGCCGACAGTAGCAACCAGCGACGCGCTGCCTCAAATCGAAGCGATCTTTAAAAAAGTGATCCCCTCGGTACCCTTTGATTACGATTTTGTTGATCAGCGGTATGCGGCCAAGTTTGCCGACGAAGAGCGCATTGGCCAGTTGGCTGCCGCCTTCGCCGGTTTAGCCATCTTCATCAGTTGCCTGGGCTTGTTTGGCTTAGCTTCCTTTGTGGCCGAACGGCGCACCAAAGAAATAGGCGTGCGTAAAGTGCTGGGGGCATCGGTGTTTACCCTATGGCGATTATTGTCCAAAGACTTTGTTCTACTGGTGTTTATCGCCTTTGTCATTGCCACGCCAACAGCCTGGTATGGATTGAATGGGTGGTTAAAGAAATATACCTACCGAACCGAAATCAGCTGGTGGATTTTCGTAGCGGTTGGCTGGGGATCCTTACTCATCACGTTGTTGACGGTGAGCTATCAGACGATCAAAGCTGCCTTGATAAACCCAGTCAAAAGTTTGCGTAGCGAATAACGCAACAGTTTACGACTATGAACATTTGCGCTGTCCCTCAGGCTCACAGGGACATTACCGTTATCCGAACGGTCAACTGACAAATGTGAAAATCAATAACTCGGTAACGGTCGTCCAGCTCGGCCCAAATCTGATTAATTTAGCGAATTATGCTTTTGTGGCCGGCAGGTCGAACCGGCTACAAAATCTGAATTACCGTTAGGAGAAGGAAAAGACTTAGGATGACAATCTAACTGTCGCAAATAACGTCCGATCCGTGCAACCAGCGCAGATGACTGTATCAGGGAGGAGTGATTTGTGAGATTTATCCTCGGCTCTAGTTTTTTGGAAGAAAATACACATCTATATCCAAATTCAACCCTATGCCTGAAAGAATATTAAGCGACTTTTGATCAAAATATGCCCCAAAGTTGAAATCTGCCTTGGATCTATACATGCAAACTATTGTAAATTCTCCATAGGCGCTTTCTAGAACCTTAGAAAGTGAATCCCTCTTCAATCTAATAAAATTAATCATTACATCTATATGCTCAGAAAGCGGTCTATCTTCGTCAACATTGGCGACTAGCTGCCAAGTCCGACCTACTCTAATCGTTGGAGCTTTGCCCACCTGAGCCGAATCTCCCTCAATCCAGGAAATTGTGGGATACGTATCCAATAGGATGCTAATATCATCAACAGAACAAGCAAAATCATGCAATTTTGAATAAACCCTATTTTTCATTCTTTCTCGTAGAAGTACTTAACAAAAAGATGTCTTTTGAGGTGATATACCCAAACATTAAGTTTCTCGAAACGTCCGGAATCTGTGTCGCAATCGGCCAGGTGCGCGAGGAAGCTTTCTCACGTTGGAGCGTTATTTGGGGAGATACAAATTTGAGTTAGACTGAGTATTCATAAGTTTACTCAGCATGGAACACTTCCAGGTCTTTGAGAAACCGATAGTCGATATAGCCTTTCGCCCCACCGCCGAACATGGTAGTACGATCCGGCTCGTTTAATCCCGCATCTAATTCAAACCGCGCTGGCAGGTCCGGATTAGCGAGAAACAATGTTCCGAAGGAAATGAGCTTGACAATACCAATTTCAAGTTCAGATTCCGCAGAAGCCTTTTCGTAGCCTGAGTTGGCGATGACAGTTTGCCTGATCCGGTGGCCGAAAAGCGTTATCTCGTCCTCGGAAGGATAATGTGCCGGAGAGGGAAAATAGGCATTGCGCTTCATGAGTTCCACATAAGCAAAATCCAGTTTGTTTAATTCGTCAATCAGATATTGATAGGTTTCCACCGGCTGGTCCAGCACGATATTGCCGTACGGATGGAAAGGTGAAAGCTTGATCCCCACCCGGTCGCTGCCCACAGCGGCGATCAATTCCTGCATGACTTCCAGGATAAAACGTGCTTTGTTTGGAATGCCGCCGCCATAATCCTCAGTCCGTTGATTAGCGCTTTCGGCCAGGAACTGGTTGGGCAGATAGCCATTGGCAGCATGCAGTTCCACCCCGTCGAATCCCGCTTTCATGGCATTTTGAGCTGCCTGACCGTAGTCCTGGATAGTCTGATGGATCTCGTCGAGGGTGATTTCTCGCGGTGTTTCGTAGTCTTTCAGGCCTTGGGAGGTAAAATGCTGCATGCCTTTTATGGCTAGTGGCGATGGAGCCAGGGGCAACTTGCCGCCCCGGTCAATGGAATGTCCGGCCCGGCCGGTGTGCCAGAGCTGCGCAACAATCAGCCCGCCCCGATCATGTACGGCCTGTGTCACCTTTTTCCAGGCTTCGATTTGCTGATCCGTGTAAATACCCGGCGTAAATGGACTACCGGTGGCTTGGTCGCTGATGCGGATTGCTTCTGTAATGATCAGGCCGGCACTTGCGCGTTGGGTGTAGTACTCGACGGTCATATCGCCGACAATCCCGTTGTTATCCGCGCGACTTCTCGTCATCGCAGACATAACCATTTTATTTTTTAAAGCCAGATTCCCCAGCCTGGTTGGTTCTAAGAGTTTCATTTTTAATCCTGTCTAGGGTTGAAAATTCATTGATGATAAGCGGGCGCATACACCTGGCGTGCAAACTCCTCTGCCGTCGTCTGCGTCGTAGTCGATTCGTCCCGCTTTTGATAATTCATATAGCCGGTACTGATTGCGGTGCCCATTTCAATCAAGCTTGAGATGAAATCGGTGGAGAAACCATTGCCCAGGAATACCTCTCTTACCTTTTCAACCGGTAGCTGGACATAGGCGAGGTCTGGTTTACCAATGGCATTACCAACAATGCCCGTCAGTTCGGCATAAGTGTAATCACGAGGTCCCATCACGGCATGGACGCTCTTGCCGGTGAAATCGAGGTTGACCAAATGACTGGCTGCTACTTCCGCCACGTCGCTGGTCGCCACCATCGGGATGGCATGGTCGCCTGGTGCCACGGTACCATTGATCCCCGCTTGTTTGACAAGGCCAATCGTACGCAAAAAGTTTTCCATGAAATAAGCTGAACGGATGTGCAGCACATTCACACCTTCCAGCTGGTTCAGCCTCACTTCCTGTTCGCCAGTCCCTGCCATCATGCCGTTACCTTCATGCATATGCGAACCCAGACTGCTCATGTTGACGATATACCGGATGCCCGAGCGCTGAATCGCTTCGATCAGTGTCCCGGTGACCTGCCGCTGGTATGCCCGGGTGTTTTCCGCCTTCACATTGTCCGGCAAAATGACGAACGCGCTATCTGCACCGGTGAATGCCTGAGTTAGCTGGTTTGCGTCGGTGACATCTGCCGCAACGATTGTAGTGCCATGATCAGCATATTTTTCCAGCTTTTCGGTATGTCTTGCTAACAGCGTGACATGATGGCCTTCATTGATTAAAATCTGGGCAATTTTGCTGCCTACCGTTCCGGTGGGACCAAGAATTACGATGCTCTTTTTCATTTTGATGATTGTTTTGATTTCTTTGCTTCGATACAAATGTCCCCGGATACGAGGGCAAAAACTTGTATCAGATCACTGTTGTTCGATTACGATTTTACCTGTGTAGCCGCCCTGCTCAGCATAGCGATAGGCTTCTTTGAATTTGTGGAAAGGAAATACTTTGTGGATTTCAACATCCAGCCCATGCTTGACTGAGTCCAGCAAGGCATCGGCATACTTCTTGGACGGACTGGCGAGGACGATCACGTGCTTTTTACCGGTAAACAAGTTCCTGATCAATGAGAGAGGGATATCTATCGGCCGAGGCGTCGGGTTGAGGAATTTGGATTGGGCCTTCATGATCTGCTTCGCATTCGCATAGCCCATTTTACCAGACAGATCAATTACAATGTCGTAAGTTTCCTCGCGGGACAGCACTTCTTCCTTGCGGTAATCAATCACCGTATTGGCACCCCACGTTTTCGCAAATGCAATACCATTTGAATTGGTAACCGCCGTCACGCGAGCGCCTTTCTGTTTGAGGAATTGCAGCAAAATCATCCCGAAACCGCCGGTAGCGCCATTTACCAGAATGTTTGTGCCCGAATCAATGCGGCCCATTTTTTCAATGGCCGTTAATGCGGCGGTCCCTATCACGGGAAGCGAAGCTGCCTGAGCGAAACCGATGTCCGACGGCTTTTTCCAGATGTGGGAAGCTGCAACGGAGATGTACTCGGCCGAGGCGCCTTCCTTCATCATGTTTTTGACAACCCCGAAGACTTCGTCGCCCTTTTTGAATCCTGTAACTGCGCTACCAGTTTCTTCAATTACGCCGCCGAAATCGGCCCCGGTGTACTTCGGGAAGTTTGAACCTGACATCAACTTCATTTCCCCTTTACGGATCTTCCAGTCCATGGGGTTTATGGAGAATGCTTTAACATTGATTAGTACGTCGCCTGATTTAATAACTGGCTTTGGCAGTTCGACCATTTGTAACGCATCGGCGTTTCCAAATTTCTGATATTCAATTGCTTTCATGATATAGTTTTGTTTTGTTCAAAATGATATCACAAAGGTGCGGGCACGCCCGCTGGTAAACTTGTATCAGATCACTGTTGTAGCAGATGCAACCGGTAAATGAGGATGATTTAGTAGATGCGGATCAGGTCGCTGTTGTGTTTCAATGCTTTCGGCGGCATGCCGAACATCTCGTACATATACTTGTTGAACTGGGGAAGATCGTAAAAACCGGTGTCGTAGGCCACATCGGTCAAGGTTCGGCTTTCATCAGAAAGGATAAGGTAAATTGCCTGCCGCAGCCGCGTCCACAGCAAATATTTGGACAGGCTGCTGCCGGTCTGTTGTTTGAAAAGTGAGGCCAGACGAGATGGGGAAAGAAACACAATATCCGAAAATGTCTGCGGGGTGATATCAGCCCGAAAATAGTTTTCCTTGATGTAGTCGGCTATTTTGGCCACCCGCTCGTCGTATGCGGCGGACGGAACATTGGCCTGCAAAGCCTCCAACACATTTCCTACATCCAGAGTATCAGTGGATGTCTGAAAAAAAGCTTTTGAAACTGCCGGTGTTTCAAAAACAACGTACCTTTCGTCTGCTTGAAACCTGTCTGCCAGTTCCAGCCCAATGTATGAATAGGGTTCAATGTTTAGCACATTCAGTGTGCCTTTTTCGGAGACGCAAAAATGTGAGATATGCGGTCTGATCAGAAAACCGTGGATGCTTTCATGCTTTACGCCATTGATGGTTGAGTCGAAAGGCGTGTCGTTGGACAGCACAATCTGGTAAGCCGAATGATGATGGATCTCGACCGTTAGGTTACGGGCGATCAATGCGAGAATAAAAGGATTGTTAACTTGCGGTTGAATCATTTCACACAAGTTAGATAAAATAACGTCCACCGAACTTTTGAGTTCGTCAAAATATTTGAAGAACCGATCAATGCATCTGATTGCCCTACATAAATAGTCGCAGCAAACATTCCATCATAACAGCATATTGCAGTATCGGTTAACGGTTGATTAAGATATATAAACCGTCATCTCGCGACAGGGAGGATTATTTGAGACTTGGACACTGCTGCTGTCAAAATTTGTAAATTGACCAACCAAATGTTCGACTATGAAAAAGATGCTTTCAATAGTGACAAAGGTCGCTTTTACTCTTTCGCTTGTATTTTTTCTATCTAATTGTAAATCTCGGGAATCTTTTAGGTCGGAGCGTCATTCCCAGGAACCTAAACAACCCTTCCCATATTTCAGCGAGGATATTGAATTTAATAATTCCAAAGCAGGAGTTCGCTTGGCGGGCACCTTTACACGTCCAACTCAAAAGCGAAACTATCCAGTAGTAGTTTTAATTTCAGGTAGCGGTCCTAAGGATAGGAATGAAGAAGTAAACCAAGGACATAAACCGTTTTTAATCATCGCAGATTTTCTCACAAGAAAGGGAATCGCTGTTTTAAGATATGACGACCTCAACCACTTTTTTCAGGAATGCGAAACAGGATCGCCGGATGAATATACAATCATCGATCAAACTTTTTCACCCATGGCGTTATCAGAAATGTCTAGTTGGATATTAAAACAAGTGAATTAGGTACTTCAAGCTAATGTCTAAAAAAAACCTCCGGGTTAGCTTCTTAACTAAGTACCGTTTTGCTTTTGCCAAGCCAGATAGCGATAGACTGTTGCTCGGCTCAGATGAAATAGTCTACCAATTTCGTTGACTGTATTCGTCTGGCTGCTATACATTGCCTTAACAGCTTTTGCTTTTGCCTGGGCTTCTGGTGAAAGTCCCTTCGGACGTCCACCGACCCGTCCTCTTGCCCGAGCCGCAGCCAAGCCCGCCTTGGTTCGTTCGCGAATCATGTCACGTTCAAATTCGGCTAGTGAGGCAAATAAATTGAACACTAACCGGCCCTGGGCTGTTGTCGTGTCGATAGCATCATTGAGACTTCGAAACCCAATTCCGTTGTTTTGAAAATCGTTAATCAAAGTAAATAACTCTTTTAGAGATCTACCTAAACGATCCAATTTCCAAACCACGACGGTGTCGCCGTCACGAACAATATCCAACATTTTTTGAAGTTGTGGTCTCAATTTTGCTGACGACACTTTTTCTTGGAAAATTTTCTGGCAACCCGTTGCTTTAAGGGCGTCTAATTGCATCGCCAAATTCTGATCTTGTGTCGAAACGCGTGCGTATCCAATTAGCATGAGATTTGTTAGATGACATTAGAAGTAAAATATTTGGCGTATGATAACTTACTTAATAGTTTTTCCAGCGCTCACCAGTGGAAACTCTGTTAGGATGAGAAGGTTACAAAGGTAGCAGTACCATCATCATCAGACTCTGTATTCCATACAATGTGCTATCTTTTCGGTAGGCCTCCCTTCAATTTCATTTAAGGTCTCGTCTATGCGACTGTTCTACCTGCGTTGAGGGGAGGATGAAAATCTTAGCTTGGAGGGTTATGTGCGACACTATTGCTTCCTGAAGTCGGACGATAAAGGTTAATAAGAATATCGAGTCTATTTGATATAAGCGCGAACTGTCTTCCTCAAAAATCTTTGAGAAAAAAGTATTGAAATCGGACATAAGCTGTTCGGTTGTGAACACCGCCTTTCTTTTGGTATTACTATAATTATCTGATTATAAAACACTTATTCATGTGTATTTCGCTGGCAAACTATTTAGTCAGCAAATATGGAAAATATAGATCGTATGAATAGGAACTATCTCGGCGAGTTTGAAGAACTCGTTCTTTTGGCTGTCGCAGTGCTCGACGGACAGGCATATGGGGTTGCCTTATTACATGAACTTACGGAGAAAAGCGGAAGGCAAGTCAGGCTTAATCAAGTCCACTCTGCCTTGCAACGTTTGGAAGAGAAAGGCATGCTTAGATCTGCTTTCGGTGAGCCTACATCGGAGCGGGGTGGAAAAAGAAAAAGGGTTTTTACAGTAACAGCCTTGGGGCAACGCACACTGCATGAGATCCAGGAAGTCCGCTCCAGCTTTTGGGGCCGGCTAGCAAACTTTCCTAAACTTTCAATCACTGGATAACCATCGACTTTACATGAAAACCCCACCGCGCCTTGCGAAGCGATTTCTTAAATGGTTTGTGGCTCCACACCTCTTGGAAGTAATCCAGGGCGATTTAGAAGAAGAATTTTTCTTCCAGCTCAAATCAATTGGAGAGCGTAAAGCCAGACTTCGTTATTGGTTCGAGGTATTTGGTTTTTTCAGACTAACGTATATAAAAAGGCAGCCAAGCTTCAATTCTTACGATCCACTAATCAGCTCATCAATGTTTAAAAATTACTTCAAAGTGGCCATTCGGCAGCTACTTAAAAACAAGTCGCTTTCTTTTATAAACATTCTGGGACTTTCACTCGGCATGGCCTTCGCACTGCTTATTGGAATGTGGGTACGATTTGAAATCAGCTTTGATACATTCAATCGGAATGCAGACCGCATTGCATTGGTGATGAAACACACGCTGATGAATAATGAGAAAAATACCTCTGGTTCTGTTATGATGCCGGTCTATGATGAGCTCGAGCGTAATTTTCCAGAAATCCAGCATGTCTCGCGGCTCGATTGGGGTAGTGTACATAGCCTTGTCGCAGGTGACCGCAAGTTTAAAAAGCAGGGATACTATGTTGATCCTGCTTTCCTCAAGATCTTTACCTTTCCGATTTTAAAAGGAAATCCGGAAACTGCGCTGATCGACCCTAATAGTATTGTATTAACCAAATCGCTCTCAAAAGCCATCTTCGGAAATACAGATCCGATTGGAAAGCTGATACGGATCGATAACAAATTTGATATTCAGGTAACTGCGGTCATTCAGGATGTGCCCGCAAATTCGTCTTTGCAGTTCGAATTTTTGGCCCCATTTGAATTCAATGTAGCCAAGATACCGGACGTCCGCGAGTCTAAAACCCGCTGGAACAACAGTTTTATTGGCGTGGTGCTTCAAGTGAGAGAAGGCGTGGAATTCCAAGACCTTTCTAAAAAGATCAGCCCGATGCTGGAGAATAAAGATCCTTTTGTAAAAACACAAATGTTATCGCTTTATCCGATAAAGCGGTGGCACTTGTACGACGATTTCCAGGATTGGGTCAATACTGGCGGACAGGTTATTTATGTGAGGCTTTTCGGCATCATCGGTGCATTTGTATTATTAATTGCCTGCATCAATTTTATGAATCTCAGCACGGCACGGTTTGAGAAAAGAGCTAAGGAAGTTGGTATCCGTAAAGCTGTCGGATCGCTAAAACGGCAGCTAGTTGCACAATTCTTAACCGAATCTCTGCTGACAGCATTTTTGGCTTTCACGCTGTCTTTGTTGATCATGTGGCTCCTGCTACCTCATCTGGGAGAACTAGGCTTTAAAAATATCGAGCTTGATTTTACTGACTTGTCGTTATGGGGCGCTGTTTTGGGAGTTTGTTTGATAACTGGTCTGCTGGCGGGTAGCTACCCCGCGGCTTATCTATCTTCTTTTGTTCCAGTTAAAGTATTGAGGGGGAAGTTGCAGCAAGGCAACGCCCCGGTCAACCTTCGTAAGGTGCTGGTCGTTTCCCAATTCTTTATTTCAATTGCGCTGATTATATCCGCGGTAGTGGTCTATCAACAGGTTAACTTTGCCAAAAGCCGTTCCATAGGGTATAATCCCGACAATTTGATTACGCTGGATGCAAGTAGCGACCTGGTAAAAAATTATAACGCGCTCAAATATGATCTGCTGAAAACCGGTCATATTGAATCCGTGGCCAAAGCATCAAGTTCCATGACCTGGATCAATAATGATTTTACGCATTTTAGCTGGGAAGGGAAGGATCTGGGCAGTAACGTTAGCATTAATGTGGTGATGACGGACTGGGATTACGAAAAAACAGCCGGACTCGAATTTATAGCCGGTCGATCCTTCGATAGACGTTACAGTACAGACAGTGCAGCAGTAATTTTGAACGAAGCTGCATTAAAGCTGATCAACTATAAGGATCCGATCGGCAAAACCATGAAGCTAGGCGATCAGGTGCTGACCATTATCGGGGTGACCAGAAATGTGTTAATGCAAAATCCGTTCGGCACTGTCAAGCCAGGCGTTATATTGTTCAACGGCAAGAATGTTAATGCCATCCTGATCCGACTGAAAGATCACGAGAACCTGTCCAAAACTTTGGCGGCTATACAGCCAATTGCTGATAAATACAATCCATCCATTCCGTTTGAGTATCACTTTGCTGATCAGGAATTTGAACAGAAGTTTAGCTTGGCCAATCAGATGGCCAGACTTGCCGGAATCTTTGCTTCTTTAAGCATCTTTATTTCCTGCCTAGGGCTTTTTGGTTTAGCGATGTTTATGGCAGAGCGCCGAACAAAAGAAATTACAATCCGTAAAGTTCTGGGAGCAACAGTTGCCAACCTGTGGCTGCTTCTATCCAGCGAATTTATCTGGTTAGTGGGGATTGCGTGTGTTCTTGCCGCACCTGTCACACTCTGGGCGATGAATAAGTGGCTTCAAACTTACGAGTATCGTATTGCCATCCAATGGTGGCTACTTCCCGCGACATTTATAATTGCACTGGCAATTGCTTTTGCGACGGTAAGCCTTCAGGCCATCAAGGCCGCATATATCAATCCATCGCAAACATTACGATCGGAGTGATTGCCGGAGTGCTTACGCTCATTAAGCAATCATAATTTAAATTGCCTTTCTATTATCGCTTTGCAGGTCTCGCGAAACCTCCGATCGGTACGATGGTTTAAGACTACGGCGAGTAAATCTGCAGGTGTCTCATGTTCGAGGGTAATGGCTTTATTCTTGTAACAAGTGCCTGCGTCCCTAAAATTCTTGACGAATTGCAATAATCCTCTTTTGCATGTTTGCTGGATTTTTTGTGCTGCCGGGGATGCCTAGGAGTTCTAATGTATCGCCATGTATGGTGAAGCCGAATTTACCCATAATATCGTTAGTAAAGGACCAACTTTGACCATTTGAACTTCCTCCGTCTTCGCAAGCTTTACTGCTACTGATAAAATGTGCGGTCGCCTGATTTTCATCGACAACAATCGAACCGGTGCAGCCACACTCCGCTCGGTTAAATTTTGCACCATCAATTTCAAATTTTACCGGGTGGGTTTCCACAGGATAATCAGGATCAACATTGCCAGAAGCATAAAGGCCGAAGTACGTGACCTGGCCGTCATATACACCCGAAAGTGGATTGTATATTGGTTCAGGTATTGTCTCCTCCTTCTTGCATCCCGTCAATAATGCTATTAATGCTCCCAGTAACATCATGTAAATTTTCATGGCGATTCGAAATTGTAGTTAACGCTGTTACACAATACCATAAGTTACTGAAAGGGCTTACATTATGTTGCAGTCTTATTGATTTTTTCGGATGTACTTTATTAAATATCCGCGTCTAAAAACCAGATGAGCGTTATTTGACTTGTAAGTGTCCCTAAGGAGACAAGAAATACTAGGAGCAACATCTATATCCCTATAATATATTTGGGGTGGCCTAACTCATGATGGCAAACCTATGCCTTGTAAGAATGATATCTTGAAGAGGACAATGAATTTCATTTTACGCCTATTATCACTCTGATGACTTCCTAGATTGTGTTGGCACTAGTCTCAAAAGACGTCCAATTTCTCCGAAAATAATCCATTCAATGCCAGCGACTGAACACTCGCCGAATCATTCTAAAAAAGTTATCTCAAAAATCAATGTTTCAATTTATTGTATTGTGCTGACTTATTGAGACGGCGTTGACCAAGTCCAGATGCCTGGTTTTTTATTGTGAAAAGCCAAACCATAAGCGTTCTTTTCTCCATAACCTTTGCGAGCGGAGCAAGCCTTGTCCAAAGGTTATTTTGAATTTCAAATCCCTACATTAAGCGCGTCGACTTTTTATATTCGGTCAAGTTATTATATGTTAGAGTGGAGTTCGCTATGTAACAAAAGGGAATATGTAAATTTTGTAGCCAATATGGTTAGTTGCGATTCCTGCACAGCTTACGTATCTTTGTTTTGAATAAGATTGTTCAGAATGTTGCTATTGAGCAATGAGGGACATATTCGGGACGTAGAAGTTTTGTGGCTTTGTAAGTAATTGATAATGAATTAGCTGATGCAAAGGTTCGACTCCCCGCATCTCCACTCCAACAAGTTTCAAAAATTGCATAAGCCCGTAAATCAACGATTTACGGGCTTATTGTTTTCACGCTCGCCATCCAAATCTTTCAAAGTCTAACAAAAGCAAAGGGACGAATTCGGGACTGAATCCTGATGAATTTTTCGTCCCTTTTCGTCCCTTTTGGATGTGTAATTATTTGATTTACAATAATATGTACAGCAAATGAACATCTTGATTTAACAAAATGTGATTTCTAGTTTTACACTAAAAAAAGAAGGGATGGAAGCAAGCATGACAATTCTGTTTTTGGCCCTTATTGATTTGGTAAACGCTTGTGCTTGCCATAACGCTTACCCTTACAGGCCGAAGAAAGATTGCAGCACGGTAGCGACCACCACCAGGAAAATACAGCTGCCAAACCAGGCTGCGGCCACCTTTCCCGTATCATTGTCCCCGGCATTCCATTTCTGGAAAACCTTTGCTGCACCCACCAGCCCGAGCATCGCGCCGACGGCATACATCAACTGCGTGCCCCCCATGCCCTCTCATCATTAAACCTCCTTCCATAACTCCTCTAGCTCTACAGCACTGAGGTTGATGAAGCCATATTTTGCAGATTCCGAAGTGATCACATTGTTGATCGCCTCACGGAACGGCGTGCCTTTGACGGCAGAAAAATCTTTGATCAATATCTGGATCAGGAAAATCAGATCCCGCTTTTCGTAGCCTTTTTGGTATGCCTCCCGAATGCTATTCCTAAGCTGCGAGCTGAGCTCCTCGACCTTGGCAAACAAGGTTTCACTTTGCCAGGGCTGCTTTTTTACTTCAACAGGTTCAGCTGTTTCTTCCGGCTGATTAACCTCTTGTTTGCTCACCGGCGGCGGCTTCTCCCGCCTGTCCCAGAACCGGGACTTTGAATTGAGCAGTGCTTTGATATCCTGCCGGTAATACCGGATGCCAATGATCACATAGTAAATCGCTACTGCGGCACCGACTGCCAGAAAGTAGCCTGTCCGGGATAAATGCGTTGCCATAACTCATGTTGTTTTAGGTTGCTGCTGCATTGATTACCTGACAAAACAACACTCAAAACCAAGGCACTTCAAATACAAGTTTTTCTTGTACCCATTCCGAAATGACTGTACCCCAATGATTATCAACGATGTAGAAAATGAAAATGCGACTAGTCTCGCTAAGATTTCTGTGCAGACTGCCTCAATGCCCGGCATTCCATGCGGGACAGAGTTTCTTGTATCAATGATGCCCCAAAGGTAGGCACAGGGCTGCGGGCGTAGTGGAAATTCCGGCATAAATACATGGCCTGCGCACGCATTCCATGTCGGGCCTTCCTTTATTCCGTTGCTTCCACTACTTGCTTGACCAGTGCCTGAATGATGCGCCATAATTCATTCAATCACTTCAATCAAGGTAATTATGGAAAGCTTCGCGAATGTTTCAAACTTGTATCAGGTAGCAGAAATTGAGCTGATCTACAAATCCAAAGTACAAGCCAGCCAGCGTCCAAAAATAGAATCATCCAAAGATGCATACAAAGTGCTGATGCAAAGCTGGAACCCTGACAGACTGGAATTTATCGAAGAATTCAAGATACTGTTATTGAACAATGCCAGCCGTGTGTTAGGCATTTTTGAAGTGTCCAAAGGTGGAATTGTATGTACCCCGTTTCTCAGACAGCTATTAGTTGTTGTATTTCCTTTTTCATCAGCAGGTCTTTCCATTCAAAAGGTGTCATATTGCTGAGTCCTTCGTGAGGTCTTCGTTGATTGTATTCTTCT
>NZ_VCEJ01000014.1:0-3183 GCF_005860805.1 Dyadobacter luticola
CTACGGGGCTTTTGATGTTAATAATTGTGGCGACTACCTACTTTACCAGGTTTGACCCAAGTATCATCGGCGGTTCTGGGCTTAACTTCTCTGTTCGGGATGGGAAGAGGTGAACACCAGGCCAATAGTCACCAACAAGGTCTTTGTTGGGTTTATGTGATATTGGGATGGAAACAGGTGAAGCGAATCGTCGCACCGTCCATTCCAATAGTCACCAACAAGGTCTTTGAGTTATCAATCATTGAAAGATCCAAGATTGAATTTCATGTCATATTGGAAGTAGAAGAGATCAGAGATAGAGATTTAAAATGAGCAAGCTTTTGGGTAATTAGTACTGCTCGGCTGAATGTGTTTCTACACTTATACCTGCAGCCTATCAACGTCGTAGTCTACAACGACCCTTATGTGGAAGATTCATCTTCGGGCTAGTTTCGCACTTAGATGCTTTCAGCGCTTATCTATTCCCCACATAGCTACCCGGCCATGCTACTGGCGTAACAACCGGTTCACCAGCGGTGGGTCCAACCCGGTCCTCTCGTACTAAGGTCAGCCCCCGTCAATCTTCCTACGCCCACCACAGATAGGGACCGAACTGTCTCACGACGTTCTGAACCCAGCTCGCGTGCCACTTTAATCGGCGAACAGCCGAACCCTTGGGACCTTCTCCAGCCCCAGGATGTGACGAGCCGACATCGAGGTGCCAAACCTCCCCGTCGATGTGAGCTCTTGGGGGAGATCAGCCTGTTATCCCCGGCGTACCTTTTATCCTTTGAGCGATGGCCCTTCCATACAGAACCACCGGATCACTATACCCTGGTTTCCCACCTGCTCGACCCGTCGGTCTTGCAGTCAAGCCTGCTTGTACTATTGCACTCCACACACGGTTACCAAGCGTGTTGAGCAGACCTTTGGAAGCCTCCGTTACACTTTTGGAGGCGACCACCCCAGTCAAACTACCCACCATGCACGGTCCTGCCCACTAGGGCAGTTAGATCCCAGGCCAGCGAAGGGTGGTATTTCAACGTTGGCTCCCCGATGCCTGGCGACACCGGTTCACAGCCTCCCACCTATCCTACACATCCCTGACCCGAAAACAATGCAAAGCTATAGTAAAGGTGCACGGGGTCTTTCCGTCCCGTGGCGGGTAAGCGGCATCTTCACCGCTACTACAATTTCACCGAGCTCACGGCCGAGACAGTGCCCAGATCGTTACACCATTCGTGCAGGTCGGAACTTACCCGACAAGGAATTTCGCTACCTTAGGACCGTTATAGTTACGGCCGCCGTTTACTGGGGCTTCGATTCAATGCTTCCCTTGCGGTGACATCCCCTCTTAACCTTCCAGCACCGGGCAGGTGTCAGGCCCTATACGTCATCTTTCGATTTGGCAGAGCCCTGTGTTTTTGCTAAACAGTCGCCTGGGCCATTTCTCTGCGGCCTCTCGTTACCGAGGAGGCTCCCCTTCTCCCGAAGTTACAGGGTTAATTTGCCGAGTTCCTTAGCCGTGATTCACTCGAGCACCTTAGAATATTCTTCTCGACTACCTGTGTCGGTTTACGGTACGGGCTGCATACAGCTGGCGTTTCAGAAGCTTTTCTTGGAAGCCTTTTCGCAAGTTCGCATCGCCCGTAGGCTCCGCTCAACGCACTATTCCGTCAGTACGTACTTGCCACAATACTCCGTCACTTCTTCACACTGCATGCAGGGGCAGGAATATTAACCTGCTGTCCATCGGGGGTCGCCTGTCGGCTATCCCTTAGGCCCCGCCTAACCCTCCGTTGATTAGCATAGCGGAGGAATCCTTAGTCTTTCGGTGTGCGGATTTCTCATCCGCATTATCGTTACTTATGCCTACATTTGCTTTTCCCACCAGTCCAGCACAGCTCACGCTGCACCTTCACCCCTGTGGGAATGCTCCCCTACCGATTGTATTACTACTATCGCATAGCTTCGGTAATATGCTTGATGCCCGTTTATTATCGATGCCCGCCCCGCTCGACCAGTGAGCTGTTACGCACTCTTTAAATGTATAGCTGCTTCCAAGCTAACATCCTGGCTGTCTCTGCAGTCGGACCCCCTTAGTTCAACTTAGCATATATTTTGGGACCTTAGCTGATGCTCTGGGTTGTTCCCCTCTCGGACTGGGACCTTAGCACCCCAGCCCTCACTGCCGTGTATATCATGCCCCATTCGGAGTTTGTCAGAATTTGGTAGGATTTGACTCCCCCTAGTCCTATCAGTAGCTCTACCTGAACATGACTCAACCACAACGCTGTTCCTAAAAACATTTCGGGGAGTACGAGCTATTTCTCAGTTTGATTGGCCTTTCACCCCTACCCTCAGTTCATCCGAAAACTTTTCAACGTTTACCGGTTCGGTCCTCCACGATGTGTTACCAGCGCTTCAACCTGACCAAGGGTAGATCACAAAGTTTCGCGTCTACAGCCACTGACTCATCGCCCTATTCAGACTCGCTTTCGCTTCGGCTCCTGTTCTTTGAACATTAACCTTGCCAGTAACCGTAACTCGTAGGCTCATTATGCAAAAGGCACGGCGTCACTTGCGCTCCGCCCGCTTGTAAGCGCATGGTTTCAAGTTCTATTTCACCCCGCTGCTCGCGGTACTTTTCACCTTTCCCTCACGGTACTCGTTCACTATCGGTCTCTCAGGAGTATTTAGCCTTGGCGGATGGTGCCGCCGGATTCAGAGGGGATTTCACCGGTCCCCACCTACTCAGGATACTTACTCAGATAGATTCACTGCCTGTACGGGATTCTCACCCTCTACGATTGGCCTTCCCAGACCATTCCAGTTCGCTATCTACCCACTTGGTAAGTCCTACAACCCCAGTCTGGCCGTAACCAGGCTGGTTTGGGCTGTTCCGCGTTCGCTCGCCACTACTTGCGGAATCACTATTGTTTTCTTCTCCTGCGGGTACTTAGATGTTTCAGTTCCCCGCGTTTGCCCCCCGTAGGGTAATGTAGCTTCACTACACTGGGTTGCCCCATTCGGATATCTACGGATCAATGCATATGTGCTGCTCCCCGTAGCTTTTCGCAGCTTATCACGTCCTTCATCGCCTCTGAGAGCCTAGGTATCCCCCATGCGCCCTTAATTCGCTTGCGCGACTCTATTTTCTTCTCTCTTCTACTTTACCAATATGTCAATGAACTCGTTACCAGA